>CAWICN010000001.1:0-5934077 GCA_963834725.1 uncultured Acidimicrobiaceae bacterium | reverse complement strand
TCAACCCCAGGTCAGAGGCCCTGTTGATGTTCTCATCCCTATAAATCCCTATATGCTGGAAAGCGTGATCGTACGCGCCAAGGCCAGGCGGCCCAAGGGAACGGGAAGCGTCCAGGAAACCAGGACAGGGGTCTGGCGAGTCCGCGTGTATGTCGGCCCGGACCCGATCACGAAGAAGCCCCGACAAGTCGAGCGAACCGTTAGAGGCACAAAGAGCGCCGCTGAGGCCGAGCGCCGACGGCTTGAGCGGGAAGTCTCGGAGGGAAAACATCTCGGCGTCAAGGGAACGGTCGCGGATCTGCTCGAAGCCTGGCTCGCACATGTCGAGCGCATCGGCAGACGACCAGCAACGGTCGAGACCTACCGCACGGTGATCCAAGCCCACCTGCTGCCGGCGCTGGGTGCGCTGCAGCTGAGGAAGCTCACGGCGTACGACCTCGACGCCTACTACGCCTCGAAGGCCCAAGTGGGAGGCAACGCCCGCCAGAAGACGACTGGGCTGGGACCCAACACCATCCGCCAACACCACGCCTTGGTCTCCTCCGCTCTCGCCCAGGCGGTCAAGTGGGGCTTGATCGACAAGAACCCAGCGGCTGCGGCCAGCCCGCCCGGCAAGAAGAAGTCAGGCCGGAAGGCCCCAGAGCCAACGGAGATCCGAGCTCTCATCGAGGCGTGCGGGGACGATGTCGATCTGGCCACGGCGGTATCTATAGGAGCGATCACTGGAGCGCGCCGGGGTGAGTTGTGCGGACTGCGGTGGCATGACGTCGATTGGGGGGAGGCCACGATCCGGTTCGAGCGGCAACGAGTTCCCGGGAAGGGTGGCGACCAGACCAGGCCGCTCAAGGGCCGCGACGGCGGTGATGCCAAGATCCTCTCACTTGGACCGGGCGGCGTGGCCATCCTCCGGCGCTACTCGGAGGCACTGACAGCCCGCGCCACCCAACTGGGGATCGAACCCGACTCCGAAGGGTGGCTGCTGTCCTACGACTGCGGACACACCCCGATGAACGCCAAGGGGCTGGGCCATGCGATCACGGCCCTCGGCAAGCGCGCCGGCCTGCCGGTCACTACGCACTACCTGCGCTACTTCGCGGCAACGCAGATGGTCGGCGCCGGTGTTGATGTCCGCACCGCGGCCGGCCGACTCGGCCACACCCCGGAGATGCTGCTTCGCGTCTATGCCGACTTCATGCCCTCCCGCGATCTCGAAGCGGCGCGGGGCCTCGAGGCGATGGTCCTCGGGCCGCAAGCGTGATCCCCCAAGCGGATTACGAGTCACGCGACCCTTGCCGAACACCTCCGCCCCCGAGACCGCTGGCCCTCCCGCGACATCGAAGGTTTTCGGCGCCAAGTGCGCACCGACCTCGATCTCATCGCCGGCCTTCGCACCCCTGCCGCGTCCGAGCAGGTCGACGCCCCATCTCGGGCTCGAACCCGCACTAGTCCGGCTCCATCCGTGTCCGTCCGCTCCGTCCGAGAAACCCTTGTGCTGTGTGGGTAATGCCACAGGGCGCCAGGCAGCGTGGAGCCGGGCTTGGTCGTCGCGTCCACTCTCCCGCCTGGGGTGACCGGCTGGGGGCTCCTGGCGGCTGGCGGCTAAAGAACGCGCCGATTCAGTCAGGGGACGAGTTCGAACGCTTCGATGTGGCGAGGGCGGACCACGGTGAAGTCCCGCCGGTTCAACGTGGCGATCGTGCCGACTCCCAGCCGCTCGGCCAGGGCGACCAGCGAGGCGTCGGTGCCACCCAAGCGCAAATCAGCGTAGGCCGCGACCAGCTCGCCGACGCGGGCCCAATCTTGTTCCCGGATGTTCTCCACCTGCAGGCTGCCGTCGGTAATCGAAGCGAACAGCGCGACCTCGGCGGCAGGCCCAAGTTGGCGGTCGAGGAGGTAGGCGGCCTCGGCGATCACCATGGGGCTAGTGACCAGCGGCCCCCGGACATCCTCGAGCAGGACCCGGCAAGCCAGGTGGCGGGCGTCGTCGGTGTCGGCGGCGGCCACGAGCGGGCCGGTGTCGACCAGCAGCACTCAGTCGCGCCCGAAGCCCTCGGCCAACAGCTCGTCGGCCTCAGCGCCGCCACGGGGCTGACCGGACGCGCCGATCGCCACGAACGCCAACCGACGCCTTGGCCCTATCGGGGTGACGGGCTGATCGAACGCGGCGGCGAGGGTCTCGGCCGCGAGCGCGTCGACACTGATGCCGCGCCGGGCGGCCTCGACAGCGAGCCGGTCGACCAGCTCGTCGGGCAAATGCACAGTGGACATCACCATCAAGGGTAGCCAGACGGAGCCGTCGTCAGGGGTTGTTCCCTCAGCTGCCTCTGAGCGCTGATCTGAGGTGGAACCGCCGAGGGTTTCCGGGCGCGGCGGATTAAGGCAGGGCGGTCAAGAGGATCGTCGTTAGGGCGGGTGTCGGCCGTAGGCCGGCCTTAACGACGGAGCCTCTTGAGGGCCCGGTCAGGGTGTCGATAGCACCATGGATGAGGAAGCCCGCCAGGGCTTCCTGGGAGCCTCGGGCGTCCTGTCGACGCTGCAGTTCTCGACGATGTAGTCCAGTCCGGGGGGCTCGGCGATCTCCACGATGCGCGGCCAGGCAGTGGGTCCAGATTGGCCGCCGCGTCGATGTCGCGGGTCCTTGCCACATGTCGGCTATCCGCCGAAGGTGCCCGACTAGGGTTACTTGTCTGACCTTCGTACCGTTGTGGCTTCGCCTCGGCGAGGGGACTTGAACTCTCCCCGCTTCCATGATCGATGGTGTCACCCAGTCCACTTCACGCAGGAGCAGGGATGACTCGCTGCGGCGCTTCCTTGCCGGCCCATCAAGTCCGGTTTCGTTACGGGAAGTTTGGAACCAACCTGGAACCAGCCGACCCCGACGGAACTCCCTCCCGGCGCCACGGCCGAACGATTACCTCGCCGACCGCTCCACGCGCCGGCTGGCGGCGATGTCACTAACCGAGGGCCTGCCCCGTTCTCGACCTTGGCGCTGGCGACATCAGGGATCCCATGTAGGTCGAGAGATTGATCCCAGATCCCCACCCGAGGTGCTCCCCGCCCGAAGGGGTCCTCACGAGCGGCAGCGAATCCGAGGGCTACAGGGCAACAGTAGTGACTCGATGGTACGAGCGACGACCAGGGGACATGTCACGGCACGGTCGGCGCGGGATTCGAACTCCTGCCAGGCTCGTGTCAGCCAGTGTCGTCAAGTCTTGGACAGTGACGCTGAGCAGGCACTTTTTGAGACCCCAGTCGACGTCGTATCGTCCTGTGCCGGCGAGTTATGGGGAGTTCGTGACCACGCCGTGACCACGACAGCGCTCGTCGACAAGCGCTCAGCTGGATGGTGAGGACGCTGCTGGGGGCCCCGCCTCTGGGAGTTACGTGGGACATTCACTGGGGACGCCGTTGGGTGTTCGGGCGGCCTCTCTGGCGCGGCTCGAATCCGGAAACGGAAGCTTACAAGGCCGATCTTCGGGGGATGGGGGCGTCCTCCGGCGACCAGAAGTGCTGCTCATTGGCGTGGTTGCGCGACTTTCGGCGACCCCGAAGAAACCAGGACGCCTGCGCCATACACGCGCCATGGGGGCCCCGACTTTGGGGCGTCAGGAGCTCGGCTTGCGGTGTCGTCCTGGCACTCAACCGCGTCAGCGATGTCGGTTGCCACGACTGCAGTATGCGAGCGGTTGGGCGACATCGCCGGCCTCACAGCCACCTGTGACGAGGCGGGCGGTGCACCTACCGGGAGAAGCTCGCTGACACCGGGCCACCATCCTGCCCGGCGTGAACGTCGGCGAGGGCTGCGTGGTGGCAGCGGGCGCCTTCGTGACCGCGGACTGCCTCCCCGGCCACCTGTATGCCGGCGTCCCGGCCCGGGCGGTTCGAGACCTACGGGTGGTGGGTCATGCCTGAAGCCCGGCGCAGCTTCGGCTACCTGGGTTGGACCGGCTTCGCCAACATGGGTGACGAGGCCATCCATCAGGCCATCGCCGCCTCGGCACCCGGGGTCGACCTGCTCCCCGTCCCTCTCGGGCCGGCCGCCACGTTGCGGGCGCGCCGCGCCTACTCCAATCGAGGGAGCGACCTTGCTGTACAGAGCCCAACTCCAGCGCGGCCGGAATGGCCTCCCGGAAGGTATCGCCGACGCAACCAGTTACCTCTTGGGCCGACGCAGCGTCACCGTGCTCTTGTAGCCCCATTGCAATGCACCACTCTTCTGGATGTCCAGGACCTCCCATCCGCCTCGTCCGTATCGCTTCAGCCTTCGTTGCATGACCCGAGGCTTTGGATCGACCTTGACCACCTTGTACTCGGAGTGGGGTTGGCGCGCTCTGACGGACAGGTTGGTTAAGTTGATTATGCCGCTTGCTGGCTGGTTTTTTGGTGGATTCGGACTTCGTATTGGGCCGGGCTGAGGTACCCAAGCGACGAGTGAAGTCGGCGGGGGTTGTACCAGCCTTCGATCCAGTCGAAGACGGCTCGGTGGAGGCCGGCCACCGTCGGCCAAGCGCGGCGGTCGATGAGCTCTCGTTTGATGGTAGCGAAGAAGCTTTCGGCCACCGCGTTGTCCCAGTAGTCTCCCTTCCGGCCCAGTGACAGCACCACGCCGTGATCGCGGGCCAGCTGGCGGAAGTCCCGGCTGGTGTACTGGCAGCCCCGGTCGGAGTGGAAGATGACCCCGGCCGGCGGGCGGCGGTTCCCGAAGGCCATCAACAGGGCGTCGGAGATCAACTCCGTGCGCATGTGGTCGGCCAGCGCCCAGCCGACCACCTTGCGGCTGGCCAGGTCGATCACGGTGGCCAGGTAGGCCCAGCCCTCCCAGGTGGCCAGGTAGGTAATGTCGCCCACGTAGCGGGCGTCGAGGATCTGGCCGGGACCGACTTGCCGCTGGATCAGGTCGAGCGCCTCGGCCTCGGCAGCGGGATCCTGGATAGTGGTCTTGCGCCACCGCTTCTTACAACGGCCCTCCAGTCCGTGGTGGCGCATCAGGCGCCGAACCCGTCGCCGCCCGCACACCACTCCACGGTGACGCAGCTCCTGGTGCACCCGCGGCGACCCGTAGGCGCCATCGGACTCGTCGTGGATCTGGCGGATCTTTTCCAGCAGATCACGGTCGGACACTTCCCGATCGGAGGGGATCTGCTGCTTGCGTTGGTAGTAGGCGGTCCGGGAGACCTGGAACAGATCACAGCAGTGCTTGACGCTGTGACCTGCAGCTTCGTGGGATCGGACCGGGACGCGGTGTCAGCTTTTCGGCTGGTCCGTTTCCCCGGTCCGTCCCCCGAACCGGACGTGCGACTTTCACCGCATCCGGCTCTCCACGAGTCACGCCGGTCAGCCGGCCGCCTCGATCGTCCGCGCCCACGGCGTCGGAATCGCTGTGCCCCGGTAGCGGTAACGGGTGACCGCCACCGCAGAGGGGTCGAACAGCATGACCTCGCCGTCCGTCGGCCACCATTCCTTGAGATAGCGCCGTCGGATCTGTTCCCAGTTGGCGTGTTGGTGTTTCCGGCGAAGCCATCGAATGACCCGCCGCCAAGTGAACGCTCGGAGATAACCGAAGGTGTGCTTGGACACGCCGTGACGGAAATAGTTAGTCCAACCTCGCAGCACCGGAGCGAGCCGGCGCAACAGGTCGGCGAGCGGTTGGTTGAGTCCCTGTGACGTGATCACCCGCACCTTGGCCTTGATCGAGGCGAGCGCCTTCTTCGACGGCCAGGTGTAGATGTACGCCCGCTTCGTGCCCCGCCGGTGTTGCCGCTGGATGCGGAACCCCAAGAACTCGAAGCCAACATCGATGTGAACGACACTGGTCTTCTCCTCCGACAGCCGTAGGCCGACCGGGGTCAGGACCGCCGCCACTTCATCTCGCATCGCTTCCGCGTGGGCGCGGGTGCCGCTGACCATCACCACGAAATCGTCCGCTTATGCCGAGAACCGAATTATGCCGAGGATCGGCACGGATGGCTTGTGGGGTAGGGGCTTCTCGTTGGTGGGTTCGGCATAATTCAGAGGGTTTCGAGGAAGGCGAGGAGGCGGTCGGGGGGCTTGTAGCGGCCTGGTGTGGTGCCGGGTGGGGTGGTGCGGGCGAGGGCTCGTTCTTTGATGGTCATGTCGGCGTGGAGGTAGATCTTCGTGGTGGTCTCGACGTCTTCGTGACCCAGCCAGAGCGCGATGACGGTGGCTTCGACCCCGGCTCGGAGGAGGGTCATGGCGGCTGTGTGTCTGAGGGTGTGGACGGTCACGTGCTTGGTCTGAAGCGTCGGGCAGGCCTGTCGGGCGGTGGCGGTGTGCTTGGCCACCAAGGCGGCGACCGCGTCGCTGCTGAGGCGGCGTCCTCGGCTGGTCGGGAACAGCGGTCCTGTTGGCTGGTTGTGGCGTTCGGTCAGCCAAGAGTGCAGCACGGAGACGGTGTGGGCGGTCAGGGGGGTGGCCCGTTGTTTCCGGCCTTTGCCGTCACAACGGAGGTGGGGTCCTCGCCCGAGGTGAACGTCTCCGCAGCACAGCCCGGTGAGCTCGGAGACTCGCAGCCCGGTTTGGATGGCGACCACCAGCAGGGTGTGATCGCGCCGCCCGATCCAGCGGTCGCGGTCGGGAGCGGAGAGCAGGGCGTCGATCTCTTCGGGTTCGAGGAAGGCGATGTCGGTGCGCTCGGCGCGTTTGGTGGGGATGGCGAGGACCCGTCCGATCAGCGCGGCGTGTTCGGGGTGTTCCAGCGCCGCGTAGCGGTAGAGGGAGTGGACGGCCGCCAGTCGGGAGTTGCGGGTTCGGATGGCGTTGTGACGGTCTCGTTCGAGATGGTCCAAGAAGGCGCCGATGAGCGTGGCGTCGAGATCGTCGAAGTCGAGATCGCACGGCGGCCTCCCGGTTCGCTGCGAGGCGAAACCGAGGAGCAGACGGAACGTGTCTCTGTAGGCGGCGATGGTATGGCTGCTGGCTCGTTTCTGGTTGATGAGCCGCTGGGTGAAGAAGCCTTCCAAGGTGGGGGCAAACGCGGTCATGGCTCGGCCTTTGGGGTCGGTTCGAGACGCCGGGCGGCCAGGGCCAGCAGTTCGGGGACGGCGGAGACATACCAGTAGGTGGCTCGAGGGTCGTGGTGGCCGAGATAGGTGGATAGCAGCGGCATGCGCACAGCGACGTCGGCGCCGTCGCGATACCAGCCGATCAGGGTGTCGACGGCAAAGGAGTGCCTGAGCCCATGGATTCTCGGCTGGGGCGACGGTGGCGGCTGCTCGAGTCCGGCCCGGTGCACCAGTTGACGGAAGGTGGGCTGAACCGTGTTGTGGGACAGTCGGGTCCCCCGGGTCGAGACGAAGAAGCTCGGAGCGTGCCGCTGGAGAGCGAGGCGGTCTCGTTGACGCTCATAGATCTTGAGCGCGTCGAGGGTGCTGGGATGCAGGAGGACCTCGCGGGACTTGCCGTATTTCGATTCCCGCACGGTCAAGACCTGGCCCGGCCAGTCGATGTCGCCCGTGTCGAGGGCCATAGCCTCGCTCACCCGCATGCCTGTCGCTGCGAGCAGCCCGAACAGGGTCTCGAAGGTGGCTGCTCGTAGCGCCGGGCGAAGCGTCGCGGCTGCTGCCATCAACGCGACGACGTCGTCATCGGAGTAGATGTAGGGGACTGGGCGGTGTTTGCCGGCGGGGAACAGGTCAGCCGGTGGGATCTCGCAGTTGGGGTCGAGGGCGTGGAGGTATCGAGCGAAGGAGCGCGCGACTCGCATCCGCCGGGCTAGATAGGCGGCCGAACCGGTCACCTTGGTGGTCCAAGCGACTGCCAGGGCGGTGGTGATCGTCGACGCCCCGGCATCAGCGAGGAAGGCGACCAGGTCGGCGAGGAGACGGCCTTCTCCGGTCAGTTTGTAACCCAACGCTCGACGCAGGGCGAGATAGTCGTGGCTGTGGTCGCGAAGATCGCTCACGGTCGTGCTCCCGGCCACGGGCGGACCACCGCCACCAGGGACCGCCGGTCGACTTTCGCGTAAATCGAGGTGGTGTCCCTGCGCTGATGTCGGAGTACTTGTCCGATCTCATCCAGGCTCCCCCCAGCCGCCAGCATGCCGGTCGCGGCAGAATGGCGGAGCCGGTGCGCGCCTGTTCGGTCCACGCCGCCCCGCTCACAGGCGTGCCACACGACCGCGGACACACCACCAGAGGTCAGGGCCCGATGCGGTGCTCGCACCCGGACGAACACCGACATGCTCAGGCAAGTTGGCCGGCCCCGGGTCAGCCAGGCGACAATCGCCTCGCCGACATCGACGGGCAGTGGCAGCCGGTCGCTGCGTCCACCTTTGCCTCGCACGAGCAGATCACCGGATCGCCAGTCGATGTCGCCCAGCCGCAGTCTGGCGACTTCCCCGGCCCGCAACCCCAGGCGTGACAACACGATCAGGACCGCGTAATCGCGCCGGCCGATCCTGGTCCGCCGGTCGCAACTCTTCAACAGCGAAGCAACCTGTGACGGCGGAAGCGCCTTTGGCAGGGAAGCCAGACGCCAGCCGGCCACCGAAGGCACCGCGTCCGCTAACGGGAGCGCTGTAAGGCCCTGCACATACAGAAACCGCAGCAGCGACCGCAGCCTGGTTGTCATCGCCTTGGCCGAAGCGAGCCTCAAGGCTGAGACTCTCCCAGCACGAACCGGGTCACTTCCGCCGCGGTCGCCTTCTCCAAGTCGAGGTCACCGTCCGTTGACAACCACAACAAGAACAGGCGGGCTACGTCGACATAGACCCGGACGCTGTCGGTCTGGAAACCCCTCTCTTGGAGCAGGAAGCACCTGTAACGCTCGATCAGAGACTCAACAGGGGTGTCGGCAACGGCGCTCTCGAAGCCGGCGACGGCCCCGACACAGACCAGATAGTCCACCAGCCGCGACAACCGCACCGGCGACACCGCACTCACGTAGCCGCTGGCCTCTCTCCAGCCGAGGAACTCCTCGATCCCCGACAGCGACAGGTCCGCCGCGCCCAACATCTCGCTGCCCATCCAGCGGCTCAACTGGGCCATCACATACAGGTGGTCGGTCGCTGACCTATAGCCCTGGCCGGCCAAGTCCTCCTCGAAGCCAACCGCGAACGGGGCCAACGGCCCCCTGACACGCACAGGTCTCGGACTGCTCACGGTGATCCCCTCTCTGGTCGAACCCAAAGAGGAATCCTCCGTCACGTGCCCAGAATTATGCCGAACTTCCCCCAACCCACACCGTCAGTGAGCAGGTCAAACAGCCGTCTCTGCGCCGATCCTCGGCATAATTCGGTTCTCGGCATAAGCGGATTTATGACGAATTTCAGGATAAGTCCGCGTAACGGACCAGGCGACAGACCGCGAGCCCTTTGCGCCTTCGAGCGGTGCGCTGCGAGCCGGACTTGCCGTAGCTCGACCAGACCTCGGCAAAGTGGTCGTCGAGGACCGATAGGGCGATATTGGCAAGCAGTGGCGACAAAATGCCGCCCTGCGGAGTGCCCGTCTTCGTGCCCCTCTGCTCTCCGTCCTCGGCGAGGATTCCCGAACAGAGGAACGCCTTCACCAGGCGCAGAACGCGTCTGTCCCCGATCCGATTTCGCACCCCGTACATCAAGGCGGCGTGGTCGATCTCGTCGAAGCAGGCCTTGATGTCACCTTCCAATACCCACTCGTAGGAGTTGGTAGCCAGTTGGTGGATCTCGGCGATCGCGTCTTGAGCCCGACGATTGGGGCGGAAGCCATACGAACACGGCTTGAAATCCGCCTCGAAGATGGGCTCGAGGACCAGCTTCAGTGCTGCTTGCACGGTTCGGTCCCGGGCGGTCGGGATGCCCAGGCGGCGGAGTTTTCCGTTCGCCTTTGGGATCATCCGTTCCCGCACCGGCAAGGGAGTGAACCTGCCGGCCTTGAGATCATCTCGCAACAACGACAGAAGTGTGTCCCGAGCGAAGACGATGGAGCTCGGTTTCACTCCATCTACTCCGGCCGAGCGTGCTCCCCGATTGCCCCGCACCCGATCCCACGCAACCACAAGGAACGCGGGATCGGCCACGAGATTGAACAGGTCATCGAACCGACGATTAGGGCTGTCGGTCGCCCATTGGTGCAGCTTGGACTGGATACCCAGTACCCGTTGCTCGGCCTCTTCGAGGTCGGGCCACGAAGCGTCGGTATTCACCGGCGAACTCCTGGCGTGCCAGCTACGAAGCCACTAACTCGCTGGGTCCCTTCGCCATGTAGCCGGCTTTCCCGGCCTCGGACTACTACGGACCCTCCGCCCCGTCCCGAGGCCAACAGCCGACAGCGGACCTGCCCGTCACCGACCTGGCCGGCCGGTGGGAAGGGCAGCCCCGGGATGGTTCCCATGTTCACTGCTGACCGGTCGACGGGGTCGGCGCCCAGCTATTCCCCTGCAGCTTCGCCACGAGTACGCCGCAGGCTTTCCTCGTGGCCTCCTCACCGTCGCGGATGTCGGCTTCGAAGTCCCCAGGCCGCAACCCGGCCCAGAGTGCACTGCTGCCCAGCCCATATCCACCAGGTTGGAGCTGGTTCATCGCTTGAGGGGGTTTCACCACTGGTTCCTGCACACGTACACCTTCCCGTCTGGCTAGCCGGACCCGGGCCGTCTGGCAGTGCCGGCCCGTCCCGTCGTCGTCAAGGGCTGCTCCCACCCTCACCTGCGCTCCCAGGATCAGGCTGCCCTCAGCTTCACCGGCTTGCTGCGACAAGCCGGAGGTGGGTCCTTTCACCCCACCCGGTCATACAGCGCCTCATGACGCACCTCCGCCTCGATGAAGGGGTCGAGCTTCACCGGGTCTCCTTCGCGAAGAAAGCCATGGCCCGCTTGAGCAGATCCACATCGGCCTGCCGCCGGCGGTTCTCCCGGCGCAGCTCCTGCAACTCCTGCCGGTCGCCGCTGGACAACCCATCTCGCTGGCCGGAGTCGATATCGGCCTGCTCCACCCAGCGCCGGACCGCCGACTCCACCAGATTGAAGTCCTTAGCCACCTGCGCGATCGACCGGTCACCCTGCCGGCAGCGCTCGACGATCTCGGCCTTGAACTCCGGCGTGAAGGACCGGCGGGGACGGGGCTTCTTCTTCGCCACAGTCTCCATTCTGGACATCCTTTCCGGGGCTACGCACCCCTTTGGTGGATGTCCGTCAAACCGTGCCAACTCCAGTCGCCACTGAACCCTAAACCGGCCGCTTATCTGACGAGGTGCGCCCCGCGAAGCGGTGGGAGCGGCGTCTGGACGGGCGCAACCTCCCTCCAAACGGGGATCCGGTCGCCGCCTAGGCATGCTCACATACCGGTTTCGGCGACTATCCGTCCTGAGCCGACCGCCTTCTGGAGTGGCGGAGCCATGGCATCAGGCTCGTGATCACCGCGTCTTAGGCCTTTCAACGCGGAAGGCTTCAAGGTCCAGCCGTTTCGATTAGCTCGGCATACAGACGGATGTACTCAGCGGCAACAGTGTCTATCCCGCAGAACGCCCGCAGCTCTCTGAAGTCCTCGTCTGCACAGTTTTTCTCAAGATCATGATCTGTGAGCACTGTAATGGCTTTCTTTACCGCTCGGCCGAGGATGTCGTGGCGAAGTTGATGGAGCCCTCCGAACTCGTCCAGTCGTCCCAGCTGTTCCGTGTCGCCCAGCGAGATGTAATATGGAATGTGCTCGCGAACGAACCGTTTGAACACCGGGTATTCAAGGACGGCCAAGGGCCGTTTCGCCCACACCGTCTCGATCGCCTGGTTCCCGAAGCCTTCGTGCTCCGGGGAGTAGCAGACAAGATCGACCGCCCGATAGGTGCCATAGAAGGGATAATGAACGCGGTCGCCATGCTGGAATCGTCGATCAGGGACGACAATATGACCCCCATAGGCGAGTTTGATCTGGAGCTTCTCCGCGTACGATAGGAGCCTTTGGAAGTAGGGCCTGTTATCGTCGACATCCTCCCCCTGCGGCAGTAACAGGACGACGCTACTGGCGGTGCCGAACCGCCGCCGATACAACCCCAAGCCGGCGGGTGCCTTCTCGAGGCTCGTGCGCTCCAGGTTGAGAGCCGCCACGAACTGGATGGCGAGTTCGATTGCCTTGTTGATCGCGATTCTGGCCGGCATGGCCACCACCAGGTCGTCGGCGCCCACCGGTCTGGGATCACCGACCAGCACCTGGAGCTCGCGGCGGAAGGCGAGCTCGTCGATGAACGGTACGTCCCGATCGAAGTCGAACCCGTCGGGAACGACGGTGCCCACGATGCCCTTCCTGGCCCGCAGCGCATCCGCAGCGAGAGGGTTGATGAGCACGTGGCGGGCGTTGGGCAGCCCCGGACACATGATCCGATCCATCATCTCATTGATTTGTCGGTGCGGCGTCAGGAAGTTCTTGGCGTTGGGGCCTTCCCAGTAGATGTCGTGGTGCTGCATTACAAAGCCGATGTCGGGCCGTTCGCTGGCCAGGTTGTACAAGGCCAGCGTGGCCGGCAGATTGTACGGCAGCGACATCAGGTTGCGAATGTGCACCACCGGGATCTGCCGCGCATTCACATAGTCCTCGACCTGGCGGCGAATAGGCTTGGCACGCTCGACGATCTCATCGACGAGGCTGTCCCCATCCGACGCCGACGCAGACCCGTCGGAGGTCGAGAAGATCCTCTTCCGCAGAGCCACCGCATCGGGCGACTGGTAGGAGAGGACCGGCAGCCGCAAGCCATCGCCATGCGGCGGCACGTCACAGGCACAGGACAGGACCCGCCAACCCCTCGCGCCCAGCGCCTTCGAAAGCTCCTGGGATTGGAGCGACACCCCATCAGAGCCAAACAACTTGAAATGAACCTCCAGCGTCCGCCTCGGCGCCTCGCCACCGTCGCCAGCGCCCTTGCCCTCACCCACAACAGACAATGTACCCCGTTCACCAACCTTGGCATCAGTGGCCGCGCCTCTGCCACCTCCAAGCCGGCAGCGCGGGGCTTCCAGGAAGCGCGCCCCCGACCAAAGTCATTTTTGAGGCTCACGAGCGACAGGCCAGCATGAAGCTCGCCGTCGCCACCAGGATCCCCGCCGCCGACGCATGGTGCCGGATCGTCGATAAATCACATACAGCGCCACCAACTCAAGCTGATGGGCGCCGAGTTCGGCGTCGACCCGGCCCGCTCGCGCCGACCCGACTGAAGCGCCACCGAGGACCACCAGACGCTCAGCAGCCTGAGGCCCCGGCCCGATCGATGTGCCGGCAGCCCAGGACGTGACCGGTTGCGCCGCCGGCCTGGCACCGACACTTGCAAATGGGCCAGAGCACCGCCTGTGGCCACCCTGCCCAGGGCTATCGCCGTGGTCCCGTCGATGCCAGAAAGGGGTGCCGCCTCCACTGTGGACTACTCCCGGTACGGTCTTCACCCAGCCCTCATACTCTGCTCCCCGATCAACCTGCTTCGACCGGCGCCGGGAGCATGAGAGCCTCGTTCTCTCAGGTCCAGCACCCTCCCAGATGAGGACTGATCCTGTTGGTGAATCCTCTCGCGTTAAGTGGGGGCGACCCAGTCTCAGTGACAAGAACGGACAGACGTGGATGGTGTCCCACGCCGGACCCACCGGATGTCGGCTGGCGCGAGGTGTCAGCAGTCTCCGTTGGCTCCCGGTGAGGTTCGGCACGGGCACTCCTCAGCCGTGACCGTCGGTGTCGGTTCCGGGCCGGCCGGCGCTGAGGTCTGACGGGTGTTGAATGGGAGCATGACGAGCGGAGGAAGGTCTCGGGGCGGCAGGACGACCACACCAGATCCGCCCCTCCGGCTTGACGTTGCTTCCGACAAACGATCGAGGAGGAGCTGCCGTGCCGTTTGACCCCGAACCGACCATGCACCCGGAACCCGACGGCCGCCAAGACGTCCACAACAGCGCCGTCGACACCCAGCTGGCGGCTGTGCATCGCTGCGGCCAGACCGACCTGCGGACGGGGCGCATGTGCGCCAAGCCGGCTCGTCACGAGGGAACGTGCGAGTTCGTCCCCAAGGACGCCGCCCGCGCCGCCTCCGACGACGCCAGCACCAGCGCTCCCTGACCCGTACGTGCCCCGCCGAGGTCGAGAAACGGTCTCCATGCCTCCCGAGTCTGGCCAGCACGATGTTGTCAGGCTGATCCAGACTGCCGTCGACGCCTTCTTGGTCGATCACGGCGGCGACAGCGGTCGCCCTTCGCGGGCGCCACCTCCGAGACGCCCACGACGATCCTGCCGTGCTCCCGCATCAGGTCGCTGCTGCGAAGGGCGAGCTTGCGCCGCCGGCCCAGGCGCTGGAGGAGCCGGACGGTCTCGGCGCCGGGACGGAACCGCCGCAGCGAGCCGAGGGCAGCGTCGGTCAGGACCAGGATCAGATCCAGGGCGCCGGCGGCGTCCGCCTCCTCGATGTCGATCTGAGTCGACATTACTCATGGTTGGTCCCCCTCCCCGGAACGGTAACCAACTGACCCACGATCCTATCCCGGAGTGGAGCACAGAAAGGGCCTGCAGGGGCAAGCAGTGCCCAACCCTCCGGGAGTGGCTGCTCGCGAGACCGGCCCGGACAGGGCGATATGCACTCCAGCGACGGCGCCAGCAGCCCGGCGCCTCGAGCAGATATTCGGCAGGGAGGGAACACAGGCTCGAACCCACCTGTGACCGCCGGCCACGAGCATAATCTTCGGCGGCGCTTCCTTGGGACGGCTGGCCGAGATTATGCGTCCGTCGGAACGCCGGGGCCCCATCACTCGCGGGCCACGCCGAACGATGCCGATTCCTGGCGCGGCGTGCCGAGCCGCTCAACCCCCGGCCGTGCAGCACCGATCGCCCTGTTCTTAATGGGCGCAGCGACGGTCCCCGGCCTGGTCTCTGCGCCTCAGGAGCACGACGTACAACCGACCCCATGAGGGTAGATTCGGACGAGTACTTCTGTCGTCCACCCGAGAAGAGGGGGGTCCTAATGACAGACACGCCGCCGTCATCGGCCGATCCTCTACCGCCGGCCCGGAGCCCGAGCGAGCCCAGGCGGGCGGCGGCGCCTTCGCATCATCCAACCCGGCGAACTCGCATCTCGGGCACGTGGCTCGGCGGCATCATCGCCACCTTGATCCTCGTGCTGCTACTGATATTTATCCTGCAGAACACCCACTCGGTCAAGGTCTCGTATTTCAGTGTCAATAGGACTATGCCACTCGGTGTGGCTCTCCTCTTAGCCACGATCGGCGGGTGCTGCTCGCTGCGTTGGTTGCATCTTTGCGGATATGGCAGCTACGCCACCGCCTGAACAAGCAGGGGCGGAACCGTACGCAGGTGTGACACGTGTCTCGGATGGAGAGATGGCCTACGAACATGGCGTTTTCCTGCCCGCCGGGCCGCTTCCGCGCAGGGCCGCCCATGGACCGTGCCGATGCTCGCCAGCTGGGCCTCGCCGAGACAACATCGGACCCCTCGCCTCATTCGCGTCGCGGTCCGCGCGACAGAGCTGAACGCTGGCGACTCTTCGATCGGCACACCGTTGCCCAAACTTCGCCGTTCACCAAAACCGCACCGGCAGCCAACTACTGTGGCCGTACCCACGCAGCCGTCGATAGGTCGAGTGGACAGATCATCCTTTCTGAATCGCAGTCACCGACGGACACAAGACGGGTGGACGAGTACCGACCGACGGCTAGGGAACTTTAACATTAGTCAACTAACCCCTCCAGATTGTCCGTCCCGTAATCCCAGGCGAAGATGCCCCCCAAGGCCGGGAGCGACGTGCCCCTGACCGCCGGCACAGGGACCGTTATTTCCGACGGCCGTGTTCGAAGGTGTGTACGGCCGCGAGCGAACGGACATCTCATCTACCATACGGACTCACTCAGCGTGGTCCCACCGGGCCAAATCGATTCGTCACCTGGCCCCAACTGAAGCCATCATTCCTAGGACAGTCGGCTGGAGTTGTCCAGCGGCCTGACGACCTCCAGCATTCCGAGCTGATTCTAAGCCCAGTGCCGGCGGCCAGCGGCCACTCCAGCGCTCGATCATGTAGGGGCCCCGCGTCCCGGGCACACCCATCTTCCTGTGGCCCGCCACCCCTATATTCACCCCTATATTTCGGCGGCTCGGTGACGCTCCGGTCGCGGTCTGCGTCGCGAAAGAGCAGGTCAGCGCCCCACCACGCCATCCCACGACCTTGCATGCCACGGTTGCGTTGAATCCCGCCTACAGACCGGCTCACCGTCGACACCAGCGCATGACGCTCTAAAATGGCCTCTGACCTGCGGATTTGTCTTCACCGATGGTTACCCTGGGTGCCCGTATTGCACCCTTGTAGTCCTCAATACTGAAGACTGTTTGAGGACCTGAGGACTTTGAGGACTGGATCTGGGGTTCCGAGGGTTCGTGGCAAGCATCGACAAGAGGCCGGACGGGCGGTACCGGGCCCGCTGGCGGGAGTACCCGGGCGGGCCCCCAGAAGACCCGCCACTTCGACCGCAAGGGAGACGCCGACCGCTTCCTGGACGCCATCCGGGGGGACCCCGCCCTAAGGCTGTACGTCGACCCGGCTGGCGGGCGCACCCAGTTCCAGGACTATGCCGAGGAGTGGCGGTTGGGGCAGGTGCACCGACCGTCGACCGCCGCTCAATGTGAAACGTACCTCCGGCTCCACGCCTACCCCACCCTCGGACGCCGGCCCATCGGGGCCGTCCGGCGGAGTGAGGTCCAAGCCTGGGTCAAGCAGCTTAGCGACAAGCTGGCACCCGGCTCGGTCGAGCTCGTCTACCGGTGGTAGCCACCATCTTCAACGCGGCCGTCGGTGACCGGCTGATAGCGGCGTCGCCGTGCATCCGGATCGCGCTGCCGAAGAAGCTCGACACGGACGTAGTGCCCCTCTCGGTGTCCGACGTGACGGCGTTGGCTGATGCTGTGCCGGTCCGGTACAAGGCCCTGATCGTCTTCGCAGCCGGCATGGGCCTACGGCAGCGCGAGTGCCTCGGGCTGACCGTCGATCGGGTCGACTTCCTGCGAAAGCAGGTCCGGGTAGACCGGCAGCTGACCGGCGCCAAAGCCGGAGTGCCCACATTCGGGCAACCCCACGAGCAAGGCCGGCTTCCGGACGGTGCCGATACCCGAGGTCATTGCCGCCGTCCTCGCTGAACACCTGGCCTGGCACAAGCCGGGGCCGAGCGGACTGGTGTTCACGAACACGCGCGGCAATCCCATCGCCCGCAGCCTTTGCGGCGAGATGTGGCACCGAGACGAAGTCGAGGGCGGCTTCAAATCGGCCAAGTCGGGAGGTCTCGACATCGGAGTTCGGACCACCGGGGGTATCGACTCGCTCCGAGCCGACTCCAATTCTCTCGCAGACTCGAGTCAGAGCCTGACTCGCTCAGAATCACACTGCTTCCTGAACCGAGAAAGGTCCCTCCGTACAGGAGGGACCTTCCAAGGGTTTCTGCCAGCCGATTCCGACAGTAAGTTCAGTCCCACCCGCATCCAGCCTGGTGAGGAAGGCGTCCTTCTACTAGTCGTGGACGCCTCGGTGAGGATCGATCACGGTGTGTGGAGGTTTATGCTCCCCACTGCCTGGCCGTGGTTCACGTTGAAAGCTGCTGCATCGACGTTGAAGTTGCAGCCGCCACCAGCGACGGGTGGGAAGTAGCCGGTCCAACTGGAGTTGACCGTGAAAGTACCGGTGGCGGCGGCGAACTCGCCGGTCCCGGACACAATAGTGGAGTGCTGGTTGGTGAAGATGCCGGTGTATCGGCAGGTGGACTGGTTGAGAGAGGTGAAACTGAAGCTTCCGCCGGTCACCAGGACGGTGTAAGTGCCGTTGGGAAAGGCAACGATGCCGCGAGAGGAATTAGCCGGGTCACCGGGCAGGGACGTAGTCTGAGCCCAAGTGCCCTTGGCCGACACTACGCCGCGGGCGGTTATCGGTCCACCGCCGATGAGGCCAGCGGCGCCGGGGTTGTCGGGCGGTATTGCTATCACGTAGCCAGTACTGTTGAGTATCTCGGCTCCTCGAACCGCTTGTGCACCTGCCTCGGTGTTCAAGAGGGTCAGAGGAGTGGCGATGCTGGCCAAAACGGCGGCAGCCGTGAGCCCCCGCCTGATCAACCGCTGCATTGGAGCCCTCCTAGGCTGATGGGACCGGTCCGATGTGGGTCGCTGTTGGCCGAAGGCGATGGGTACACGGGCTTCTCCTTCTCGAACGCGAGTTGCGGGCTGTGTCCCGTAGCGGGATCGCAGTGGCTTTGGCTGCGGGTGCGCGGGGCATGACGATGAGGGTGTGACGGGCCGGTAGGGGCCCGGTCGTGGCTGGGTAGGGGGCCGGCCGGGGCTAGCTTGGGGTTTGTGCGGATGGGGGTGTTGGGGCCGCTGCGGGTGGTGGGCGACGACGGCGTCGAGGTGGTCGTAGGGGCAGCGAAGGAGCGGGCCGTGCTCGAATTGCTGGGGGTGCGGGCTCCAGGGGTGGTGACGATGGGGGAACTGGTCGCCGCCTTGTGGGGCGAGAGCCCGCCCCGCTCGGCGACAAAGACCCTGCAGAACTATGTGGCGTCGCTGCGGCGGTTGCTGCCGGCCCGGGTCATCGAGACCGTCCCCGGCGGTTATCGGCTCAACGTCGAAGCCGACCAGGTCGACGCGGCCTGCTTCGCCGGGCTGGTCGAGAGGGGTCGGCGGGCCCTCGAGCAGAACGACACCGGCCGGGCCGTCGAGGAGCTGGAAGCGGCGCTCGCTTTGTGGCGGGGGGAGCCGCTGGTGGACCTGGCGGATCAGCCGACCGGGATGGCCGAGGCGTCCCGTCTGCGGGAGTTGCGCCGGGCCGGCCAGGAGCTGCTCGTCGACGCCCGCCTGGCCGCAGGTGAACACCGATCTTTGATAGGCGATCTGGAGGCGGCGGTGGCGGCCGAGCCGCTGCGGGAACGGCGCTGGGCGCAGCTGATGCTGGCCTTGTACCGCTCCGGCCGCCAGGCCGACGCCCTCCGCGCCTATCAGCGGTTGCGGACCATGTTGGGCGACGAGCTCGGTATCGAACCCAGCACGGAGCTACGGGACCTGGAAGCGGGCATCCTCGACCAGGATCGGGCGCTGCTGGCGTCGGCTGAGACGACCGCCCCGATGGTGGGCCCGGCCGGTACGAGCGGTCCGGGCTTGCCGTCGGGGAATGTCACGTTCGTGTTCACCGAGGTGGAGGGCTCCACCGGTTTGTTCCGCCGGTTGGGGGAGCGCTACCCGCCCTTGCTGAAGGAACACCGGCGCCTGATACGAGCCGCGGTGGCTGATCATGGGGGGTCGGAGGTCGACACCCGGGGGGACGGGTTGTTCCTGGCGTTTGGCGACGCCGCGGAGGCGGTGGCCGCGTGCGTGGACGCCCAGCGGGCCCTGGTTGCCTATCCCTGGCCGGCGGAGGGACCGCTGCGGGTGCGCATGGGCGTGCACACCGGGTTGGCCGTCCCCACCGCAGAGGGCGACTATACGGCGGTAGCGGTTCACCTGGCGGCCCGGCTGGCCGCGGCTGGCCACGGCGGGCAGATCCTGATGTCCGCCCAGACGGCGGCGCTCTTGCGGCACCTCCTGCCGGCGCCGTCGCTGGTGCACCGGGGATTGTTCTTGCTGCCCGGCTTCGACGAGGCGGAGCCCATCTTCCAGCTGGCGCATCCCGATCTGCCCTCGTCGTTTCCGCCCCTGCTGGCGTCGCCGGCTATCGCCCACAACTTGCCGGATGTGCGCACCTCGTTCATCGGGCGCGACAACGACCTGAAGCTGGTCCATGGGTTACTCCGCACCGGCCGAATGGTGACCCTGGTCGGGCCGGGCGGGGCGGGCAAGACCCGCCTGGCCGTCGAGGCGGCCCGGCGGCTGCTGGACGAATTCCCCGATGGGGCGTGGCTGGCCGAGCTGGCGGTGCTGCGCGATCCGGCCCAGGTGCCCACCGCGGTGGCCAAGGCCATGGGCCACCACGACCCCCTCGCCGAGACCGGCGGCCCGGTGCTGGTACGGGACCGGCTGGGGGCGGCCATCGGCCACCAACAGCTGTTGCTGGTGCTGGACAACTGCGAGCATGTGGTCGAGGCCGCCGCCGAGCTCGTCGCCGGCCTTTTGGGCACCTGCCCCGGCCTGGTCGTTTTGGCTACCAGCCGCCAGTCGCTGGGCGTGGCCGGGGAGCGGCTGGTCGAGGTCGGCTCCCTTGACCTGCCCACCGATGACACCGCCGTCGACGTGGCGGTCTCCGCGGCGGGGGCGCTATTCGTCGAGCGGGCCCAGGCCGTCTACCCCCGCTTCGAGCTGGACCCGCCCACCGCCGCCGGGGTAGCGGAGGTGTGCCGACGCATCGAAGGGCTGCCGCTGGCCATCGAGCTGGCAGCCGCCCGGGCCCGGCTGTTGTCGCCCGCCCAGATCGCGGAGCGGCTGGAAGAGACCCTTGCGCTGCCCGCCGGCGGTCACGGCCGGGAGGAACGCCATCACACCATGCGGGCCGCCCTGGCCTGGTCCTACGACCTACTCAGCGAGGCCGAGCAGGAGCTGTTCCGCCGGCTGGCCGTCTTCCGCACCAGTTTCATCCTGGAGGCCGCCGCCGCCGTCGCCCCAGCGAGCAGCGCGGACATTGTCAGCGTCCTTGGCGGCCTGGTCGACAAGTCCCTGGTGGCGGTAGTTGACGGTCCCGCCGGCCAGCGGCGATACCGGCTACCCGAACCGGTGCGCCAGTTCGCGGCCGAACTGCTCCAGGCCAGCGGAGAGCGAGACGACGCCGCCCGCCGCCACCGCGACCATCTGCTGTCCCGTTTGCCAGGTCCGCGGGGCAGCCCAGACCCCTCGGCTTATGCCGGACTGGCCGCCGAGTTGGACAACGTGCGCGCAGCGGTGGAGCACGCCATGTCGACCTCCGAGCCGGAGGCCGCCGTCGCCCTGACGCTGGCCTATAGTTGGTGGTGGTTGGACCTGGGGCTGCATGACGAGGAGTTGGAGCGCCTCGGGGAGGCGCTCGGCGCCGCCGACCGGTCCCGGATATCGGTCGACGAGCTGTCTGTGGCCCTCTCCGACGCCTCGTACACCGCGACCCAAGTGGGTCGTTTTGGCGAGGCGGCCGCCTTCGCCGACCAGCTGGCCGAGCTACGTGACCAACATCCGGAGATCCTCACTGTTCGGGCTGACTGGGCGTGGGTTATGGCCGATCTGGAGTGGTTTCGGGCTGGCAGTGAACAGTCGCACGCCCTCCGAGTCATGCAGCAGTCCCAACATACTTGTGAGGCCTGTGGTGTGATCTCAGATGCCGCGTCAACGGCCGCCAAAATAGCGTCGGCCGCCATCCTGTGGGACTGCGTAGGGCCTGAGGTCGCCGGCGCCATCAGTGACTGCATAGTGCTATCCAAGACCGTGGGCTGGCGGGGCGGAGTACTCACGATGCGGGTCTTCGCCGGTGTCATTGAGCTGATGGGGGAAGAGAACGATGCCTACCCGTCGTGTCTCGAGGCCTTCGCCGAGCTGGACGCTCTCGACTCAAGTTGGCTGGCAGAATGGAGTTCGATGTATGTGGGTATGGCCGCCGAGCTGGTCAACGACCACGCTGTCGCTACAGCACACGCCCTGCGCTTGGTGCGCTTTTGCCGCCGGTCCGGCCTGAGAACATTGCTCACCTGTGGGATTCGCGCCTCTGCCCGGCTTGCTGCCAGAGGGGGACACCCGGAGCAGTCGCTGCGACTGTGGGGCGGCGCAGAGCGCATCGAGGCTGACATCGGTCTTCGTGACATGCCCCTCATTGACAGACTCGACCGACCACTACGCCAGGAGTGCACTGATGCCCTCGGACCCGACGCCACCCGCCTGCTCGCCGAAGGAGCATCCTGGTCGGTCGCCAAGGCCTCCCAAGCAGCTGAAGAAGCCCTCCTCGCGCTCCAGGCTGAGAACAGGATGAGCGAATCCAACGGGACGCCCCATCTCACCCCTCCCTCAGCAACAGAGTCGTCGGTCCGCCGACACATGAGGACGCTTCGAATACTGTGATCCATTTCAGTCCTGAAACCAAACATGAAACCCATCAACAATCCAGTGTCGGGGCAGGCGATCTTCTCGCAAGACTGTTCCAACCGTGCCCTCCGGCATTCTTCCTGTGCAGCCAGAATGCGAGGATCAGGCACGCGTGTGGGCGAGTAGCCATCCCATCCACCGTTCAAATAATGTGTAGGACGGCGGGAGAATTCGGCTCTCCTGCTCCGGATGGAAGTCCGCATAGGCGCTTGAATTCCTCTGGTTCGTACCAACAATCCATTTGGTAAGCATTCTCGTGTCAGCGGCGCCGACACCGACGACGATCACCTGGTCGGTGTGGCTCTCCATCACATCAGAACCCCCCAGCCCAGGGCACGCCAGTTCAACGAACCGTTGAATCGGAGTTTGTCAGCGCCAGTCTCTCCCGGTCGCGGCCTCGCCTGCCGTTCACTCCCGAGGCGCTCGGAACCACGACCTATCCATCGAGACGCGGTCGCAGAAGGGCGAGCGGACTACGGATCAAGCTCCCGCCGCTCCGGATCCCGCCGGCCTGACCCCGTCAACTGCCTAGGTCCTGGCGCCACTCCTCCATGGTGCTGCGACGGTAGGCGTCCCAGTCGGCGTGCGCGTCGTCGCCGACCAGGACAAGCACCGGTGTTCGAGGGTCGTTCGCTGCCGCCACGATGGCGTCGGCGACATGCTCAGGATTTCCGCCCGCAGCGATGCCTGCGGCAATCTCCGCATCCACGCTGGCGACAACAGTTGCGTACGGAGAAGTGGGGTCGATAACAGCTCGGTTGCGCTCGCCGTAGAGGTCGGTTGCGTAGAACCCCGGCTGGATGGCGACCGCCCGCACTCCGGTGCCAGAAAGTTCGGCGTCCAGTGACTCCGTAAAACTGCTGAGCGCGGCTTTCGAGACCCCGTACATAGCGAGCCACGGTCCCCCAGGAAAGCGCGCCCCATAACTGGACAAGTTGATGATGATCCCACTCCCCTGCGAGCGCATATGGGGCAAGACACTCCGCGACAACCTCAAGGGCCCCCAGAAATTCGTCTCCCAGACCAGCCGGGCCCGGGACTCGTCCAGCTCCTCGATCGACTCAACAAAGGCGATCCCCGCGTTGTTCACCAGGACGTCGATAGCCCCCCGCTCCGAGATCAACTCCGCCACAACCTCGCAGATAGCCGCCCCGTCTGTGACATCCAGCGGGCGGATGACAACAGGCAACGATTCGCGCTCGACGGCCTGCCGAAGCCGCCCGGCCCCGTTCGGGTCGCGCACGGTCGCATACACCACGTCCCCATGCCGCCCGAACGCGAGGGCGGTGTGAAAGCCGATGCCCGAACGGCAGCCCGTGATCAAAACCGTGGCCACGTCCCCCAGCCTAATCGGACGCCACCTGGCGACCCCGATGAATGCCATCAAGGGGGGACCGCGGAGACTGCGGTAGCCGAGGAACGAGCCGGCTGCCGTTGGGTATGCCGCTTTTGTGCCAGATCGGCTAGACGGGACGCGTCTGTACGCGTACCTACTCTGGTCAAGCCGCGGAAATGCGTCCGAGCGCGCTTCCGTGGTGAGGTACCCGAAGCGCAGCATGCGGTCCCCTGGGCCAGGGAGGTCGATACAGTGGCCTGTACGAACACGCCTCTGGCGGAGTCGGAATCATTCGCCCTGGGGCCGAGGAAGGTGCCCTGCGCAGCCACTACGGTTTGGCCTGGCATGGCGTTCGATTCGACCAACTTCCGAGGGTGGCGTCGGAATCGAGTGAACGAAGCTTCGGGATCGTCGAACAGCCAATTGGTTACTGAGCAATGCGACAGGATTCAAGCCGTTACATGTCGATGCCCGGTGAGGGTGGTGCCGGCGTTTCGTACCGGGCTGCTGGCGCGAACCCTCTGAGTTGCTCCGTATAGAAGGGACGTTCCGAGGACTCCTGCCAGCTGATTCCGACCGTAGGTTCGGTCCCACCCGCATCCAGCCTGGTGAGACGGCATCCATTGATAGTCGTGGATGCCTCGGTGAGAATCGATCACGGTGTGTGGAGGTTTATGCTGCCCACCGCATGCTGTTGTACCACGGCGAAAATCGGAGCGCCGTTGAGGTTGCAGCCGCCACCAGCTGCACGTGGCAGGTAGCCGGTCCAAATCTCGTCGATCGTGAACGTACCGGTGGCGGCGGCGAACTCGCCGGTCCCGGACACAATACGGGAGTGGCTGTTGGACAGGTTGCCGATGAATCGGCAGGTGGACTGGTTGAAAGAGGCGAAACTGAAGCTGCCTCCGCCACCCACTACCGTGTAAGTGCCGTTGGGAAAGGCAAGGATGACGCGGGCGGTGCCAGCCGGGTCGCCAGGCAAGGACGCCGTATAAGCGAGGGTGCCCTTGGCGACAACCACCCCACCGGCGGTCACAGGTCCACCACCGATAGCGAAAGGGTTGCCGGCGCCGGGGTTGTCGGGCGGGATTCCTACCAGGTAGCTAGTCGAGGTCACGGCCTCGGCTCCTTTAACCGGTTGCGCACCGGCCTGGGTGGTCAAAAGGGTAAGAGGAGCCACCACGCTGGCCAAAACGGCGGCAGCCGTGAGCCCCCGCCTGATCAACCGCTGCATTGGAGCCCTCCTCGGCCGATCGGACCTGGTCCGATGTGGATCGCTGTTGGCCGAAGGCGATGGGTACACGGGTTTCTCCTTCTCGATCGCGAGCTTCGGGCTGTGTCCCGTAGCGGGAGTTGCCGCACTGGCTTTGGCTGCGGATGCGTGGGGCACGACGATGAGGGTCTGACAGGCCGGTAGGGGCTCGGTCGTGGATGGGTAGGGCCGGCCCGACGGCTGTCTGGCCGTTCTCCGCAAGGCCTCCGGAGTCGCGGTTGGTGCTGGGCTGGGTTTGAAGTTTCTGTAGGTGGGGTGCCGGTCTGGTGTGATGGTGGCCGGGATGACGATGTGGAGACGGGGCGGCCTGTAGGGGAGCGGGTGGTGTTAGGGGTGCTGACACTGCCCGCTTCGTCGGTGGTGGATTTCTGGGAGTTCGTGGAGTCTCCGGGGGCTGAGGATCCGGGCTCGGCGGTATCCACTCTGCAGACCGAAATGTGTCACATTCCAGAATGGCTGCGCAGCGTGTCCCCTCCCGGAAGGCGTGGAGAACACCCGCAGATCACATAGGAGCAGGAATTCCGACCCCTACCAGGACGCCCGGCACGACGACCGCAAAATCCGTGCCGGTCGGGGGAACGACAACAGCCAACGGGCCCGAGAGCTTCAATGTGATCGACTTGCCAGTGCGATCGTTGGTGAACTGGACGACCCCCGAGCCGGTCACCGTCGCGGTGACTGTGCCGTCGGGCGCGGTCGTAATCCTCGCGTACTCGTTGCTCTTGATAGTCGTGAAATCAAGCTGAAAGTCACTGGCCGTACCAGCCGCGTACGATTCTGAAGATGGGGGAAGCGGGATCCCATAGGGATCGTTGTAGGCCGAGGCCACACCCGGCGTTGCCAAGACCGCAAGGCTGACAGCCACGGATGAGACAAGCAGAAACTTGAAGCGCCCGAACATTGCGCCTCCTTCCAATAAGGAGCGAGCTTTTGCTCGCCTGTAACGCCCCCGCTCAAAGAGATCGTGGGGCACGAAGATGAGTGTGTGATGGGCCGGTCTGGGCTCGGTCGTGGCTGGGTAGGGCCGGCCCTACCAACTGTCTGGCCGTTTCCGAAGGGGGGCCCGGGGTTGCCGTGGGGGCCGGGCGGGGTTTGACGTTTGTGCGGGCGGGGTGTCGGGGGCCGGTGTAATTGGTGGCCGGGACGACGCGGTGGAGATGGGGCCGGGTTGGCTGTGCTCAGCTCCGAGTACTGAGTTCCGTGGCTCGACCCGCCGTTTGAACCCGCACCGCACGCACCCTCGCCTCAGGCAAGCCCTCCTCGCCAGACCGGCCCGGGGCGCCCCGCCCGGATCAGGCTAACGGCTGAGCTCGAGACCGTCCGCTGTCTTGTCAGAATCGATGCCTTTTCGTGAGCACCCACGCTGCTAGCCCTAAAACAAGCGGTCCCTGACCGAGTTGGAGGCTTGGGAGCGGGTTGGGGTGCTCAGAGCTGGTGGTGAGCGACGGGTTGTGGCGATGATGTCGTTGTCGCTGAGCCCGGCGGTCTTGTCGACGGCCGTGGGCGTGTGCATCCTGTTTTGAGAGGTCGCTGAAGAGGAGCCGGTGACCGACTGTTGGGGTGTTTGATTTCTGGCAGGCGGCTATAAGACGTCGAGGAGTCGGAAGAGTGCCCCGAGCCAGGGGTTCCAGGCGAGCACCCGCCAGCGCACCTGCCGTGCACCGAGGACGATCTGGCAGGGGATGTCGATGAAATACCCGCCGGAATGTCCGGAATTCCATGCTGAGCAGCCGGCGGCGCTGTTGGTGGTGTGTGTTGGCCCAGCGCGGTGAGATCGGCAGGAGCAGGGCGCACCAGGCTTTCAAGCTCCAGGCGATCGCCGCCATGACCGTATAGGCCCAGTTGGCCACGAGAGTGTTGACCGGGGCGTGCAGGGCGCGCACCTGGCCTTTGAGCTGTGCGATGAGGTTCTCCTGGTCGCAGCGGCTGCGGGCCTGCCTGACGACCTCGTCGCTGGTGGTGGCGGTGGGGAGGTTGGTGATGTAGAACAGCCATCGGTACTCGTGGAACAGGACGTTCTCGCCGCGCTCGATCGACAGGTCTTTTCGCAGCGCCACGACTCGGTAGTCTCGCTTGCAGGCGACGGGGCGGTAGGAGAACTGGCAGAGGTCCTCTGCGACGGTGCGGATATTCTTGTAGCCCCTGGAGCGCACGATGTCGTCTTTCACGCGTTGGGGCTTGGTGCGCGGCTCGGTCTTGATCGCCCGCTCGGCGCGGCCCACCAGCTGGTGGTACATCTCCTCGTCGGCGGCTTCGGCGTGGGCGATGAGGTTCGCCCGGGCGTCGTAGCCGAAGACGAACTCGACCCCATCGGCGTCCCAGCGGTCGAAGTTGGCTGTGAGAGCGAAGTCGGTGTCTCCACGCAGCAACACTTTTGAGAAGCCTGCTTTTCGGACCAAGGCGATCGACCGGTCGAACAGGGGGGCCGCTCCCTCATGGGAGGGCCGGTTAGCACCAGATTCTTTGAAGTACAGCGGTTCTTTGGTGTTGGCCAGGTTCACCACCAGCGACGAGTAACCCCACACACCGTTGTAGGCGATATCGATTCCCTCCTTGGTCTGCGCGTCGGT
Source organism: uncultured Acidimicrobiaceae bacterium (assembly GCA_963834725.1). Lineage (GTDB taxonomy): Bacteria > Actinomycetota > Acidimicrobiia > Acidimicrobiales > Palsa-688 > PALSA-693. The sequence continues at coordinate 5,906,931 of CAWICN010000001.1, read as the reverse complement.
TCCCACGATCGAGGCGTCAGCGTCGATCACCGCCGTCTCGGCGAAAAAAGCAGCTGGCTGGGCGGCCCACACCCGAAGACGGGCCCGGTTGACCGCCTCTTGCAGCGCCATCACAGCGGCCTGGTCGAAACGCCGGCAGAAGTCACCCGCGGTGGTCGGGTCGGGCAGACTCGAAGCCCCGATACCGTCGAGGAACACCCCGTCGCTGCGTCGGGCCTCGATATCGTCCAGGGTGACACCGCCGCACAGGGCGTTAAACGCGATATTGAGCACATGGTCGGACTCTGTGTAAGGCCGATGGATCTTAAGCAACTCCAGAGAAGCGTCGATCTCGCCAGCAAGCCCAACACGCTCGACCAGCCCGACGATCGCCCCCATACCGCCATGAGCGACCGCCTTGGTCCGCTCGGCTAGCTCGTAAGAGATGTTCGCCCGGCCGATCACAGGGCCGTCGATGTTCACCCTCACCGCCTCCTCGAGTCGCCGTTCGATCCGGCCCGCCTCCCTGGCCAGCTGGTTTCGTCGTCGCTGCCTGGCTGCCCGGTCTCCTCCGCCACGGACGTGGCACGCTGCGCTAAGGTTCTGAGCCAACAGATGCCCTCCTGGGCGTGGGTTGATTGGATTGAGCGATCGAATCCTCCCATGCCAGGAGGGCGATTTCGCGGACCGTCCCAGGCCCGGATCGTTCACCCGAAAACGATCCCAACCCAAAACCCCCCAACCGCGAAAACCGCTACCCCACAAGACTCTCAGCCCATCACCACGCCCCCAGCAGCCCCCCTACGCTTGGTTCAGGGGCTAGCTTGGGGTTTGTGCGGATGGGGGTGTTGGGGCCGCTGCGGGTGGTGGGCGACGACGGCGTCGAGGTGGTCGTAGGGGCAGCGAAGGAGCGGGCCGTGCTCGAATTGCTGGGGGTGCGGGCTCCAGGGGTGGTGACGATGGGGGAACTGGTCGCCGCCTTGTGGGGCGAGAGCCCGCCCCGCTCGGCGACAAAGACCCTGCAGAACTATGTGGCGTCGCTGCGGCGGCTGCTGCCGGCTGGGGTTATCGAGACTGTTCCGGGCGGTTATCGGCTCAACGTCGAAGCCGACCAGGTCGACGCGGCCTGCTTCGCCGGGCTGGTCGAGAGGGGTCGGCGGGCCCTCGAGCAGAACGACACCGGCCGGGCCGTCGAGGAGCTGGAAGCGGCGCTCGCTTTGTGGCGGGGGGAGCCGCTGGTGGACCTGGCGGATCAGCCGACCGGGATGGCCGAGGCGTCCCGTCTGCGGGAGTTGCGCCGGGCCGGCCAGGAGCTGCTCGTCGACGCCCGCCTGGCCGCAGGTGAACACCGATCTTTGATAGGCGATCTGGAGGCGGCGGTGGCGGCCGAGCCGCTGCGGGAACGGCGCTGGGCGCAGCTGATGCTGGCCTTGTACCGCTCCGGCCGCCAGGCCGACGCCCTCCGCGCCTATCAGCGGTTGCGGACCATGTTGGGCGACGAGCTCGGTATCGAACCCAGCACGGAGCTACGGGACCTGGAAGCGGGCATCCTCGACCAGGATCGGGCGCTGCTGGCGTCGGCTGAGACGACCGCCCCGATGGTGGGCCCGGCCGGTACGAGCGGTCCGGGCTTGCCGTCGGGGAATGTCACGTTCGTGTTCACCGAGGTGGAGGGCTCCACCGGTTTGTTCCGCCGGTTGGGGGAGCGCTACCCGCCCTTGCTGAAGGAACACCGGCGCCTGATACGAGCCGCGGTGGCTGATCATGGGGGGTCGGAGGTCGACACCCGGGGGGACGGGTTGTTCCTGGCGTTTGGCGACGCCGCGGAGGCGGTGGCCGGGTGCGTGGACGCCCAGCGGGCCCTGGTTGCCTATCCCTGGCCGGCGGAGGGACCGCTGCGGGTGCGCATGGGCGTGCACACCGGGTTGGCCGTCCCCACCGCAGAGGGTGACTATACGGCGGTAGCGGTTCACCTGGCGGCCCGGCTGGCCGCGGCTGGGCACGGCGGGCAGATCCTGATGTCCGCCCAGACGGCGGCGCTCTTGCGGCACCTCCTGCCGGCGCCGTCGCTGGTGCACCGGGGATTGTTCTTGCTGCCCGGCTTCGACGAGGCGGAGCCCATCTTCCAGCTGGCGCATCCCGATCTGCCCTCGTCGTTTCCGCCCCTGCTGGCGTCGCCGGCTATCGCCCACAACTTGCCGGATGTGCGCACCTCGTTCATCGGGCGCGACAACGACCTGAAGCTGGTCCATGGGTTACTCCGCACCGGCCGAATGGTGACCCTGGTCGGGCCGGGCGGGGCGGGCAAGACCCGCCTGGCCGTCGAGGCGGCCCGGCGGCTGCTGGACGAATTCCCCGACGGGGTGTGGCTGGCCGAGCTGGCGGTGCTGCGCGATCCGGACCAGGTGCCCACCGCGGTGGCCAAGGCCATGGGCCACCACGACCCCCTCGCCGAGACCGGCGGCCCGGTGCTGGTACGGGACCGGCTGGGGGCGGCCATCGGCCACCAACAGCTGTTGCTGGTGCTGGACAACTGCGAGCATGTGGTCGAGGCCGCCGCCGAGCTCGTCGCCGGCCTTTTGGGCACCTGCCCCGGCCTGGTCGTTTTGGCTACCAGCCGCCAGTCGCTGGGCGTGGCCGGGGAGCGGCTGGTCGAGGTCGGCTCCCTTGACCTGCCGGCCGGCGATGCTGCAGCCAACGTGGCCGTCTCGGCGGCGGGGACGCTGTTCGTCGAGCGGGCCCAGGCCGTCCACCCGCGCTTCCAGCTCGACCCACCGACCGCGCTGGCGGTGGCGGAGGTGTGCCGACGCCTGGAAGGGCTGCCGCTGGCCATCGAGCTGGCAGCCGCCTGGGCCCGGCTGTTGTCGCCCGCCCAGATTGCGGAGCGGCTGGAAGAGACGCTGGCTCTGCCCGCTGGGGCTCACGGCGGGGTCGAACGCCATCACACCATGCGGGCCGCCCTGGCCTGGTCTTATGACCTGCTCGGTGAAGCCGAGCAGCAATTGTTCCGCCGGCTGGCCGTCTTCCGCACCAGTTTCATCCTGGAGGCCGCCGCCGCCGTCGCCCCTGGCGTCAGCAACGAGATCCTCAGCGTCCTGGGCGGGCTGGTCGACAAGTCCCTGGTGGACGTGGTCGACGGTCCCGCCGGCCAGCGGCGCTTCCGGCTGCTCGAACCGGTGCGCCAGTTCGCCGCCGAACTGCTCCAGGCCAGCGGAGAGCGACACGACGCCGCCCGCCGCCACCGCGATCATCTGCTGTCTCGTCTGGCAACTCACGCTTCCGTCGCCCCTGGCTCGGCGGCCTTCGAGCGATTGGCCGCCGAGGTAGACAACCTGCGAGCGGCCGTCGAGTACTCGATGGCCGCCTCGGAGCCGGAGGCGGCCATCGCCCTGATTCTGGCCTACGGCCAGTGGTGGGAGGACCTGGGCCTGGTCGACGAGCCACTGGACCGGCTGGAGGCGGCGCTGGGGGGCGCCGATGCGACCCGGATGCCGCTCGCTGTTCTGGGTGGTGCGCTATTTCAGGCGTCGACCAGGGCGACCTACCTGGGTCGCCTCGACGACGCGGCAGCTTTCGTCGACCGGCTCGCCGAGCTGCGCGACCAACACCCAGAGAACCTCGCCCTGCGGGGTAGCTGGAGTTGGGCTGCGGCGTTACCGAACTGGTTTCGGGCTGGCGGTGACCGCATGCAAGGGAACCTGCTGATGCGTCAAGCCCAGGATGCCTTTGACGCCAAGGGGCAACCGATAACTGCGGCGTATGCCGCCGTGAACCTCGTCTGCGCTTACATCGATTGCGACGCCACAGACGACCCTGAGGTCGGCCCTGCCGTCAGGAACTGCATACGGCTGGCCGAGAGCGCAGGCTATTTGAACATGGTGGTCTTGATGCGCGTCCTCGACGGCATCATCCAGATGATGGTCGGATCTCTCGACGCCTACCCGTCGTGCGTCGACGCCTATGCCGAACTCGACGCCCTCGACGGAGGTTGGCTGGCCGAATGGGGCGGAATGTATCTCGGTGTGGCCGCCGAGCTGGTGGGGGACCATCCCGTCGCGGCAGCTCAGGCCCTCCGCTTTGTGCGCTGGTGCCGCCGGTCGGTGATCAAGATGAGGCTTACCTTCGGGATTCGCGCCGCTGCCCGCCTCTCCACCACCGCCGGGCACCCAGAGCAGTCGCTGCGATTGTGGGGTGGCGCGGCGCGCATCGAGGCCGTCACCGCGATGCGTTACATGCCCCTCATGGAACGACTGGACCGCCCACTCCGCCAGCGGTGCACCGATATCCTCGGACCCGACGCCACTCGCCTGCTCGCCGAAGCCGCATCCTGGTCGGTACCCAAAGTCTCCCAGGCAGCCGAAGAAGCGCTCCTCACAATCCAGGCGCACATCGACAGGGCTGAACCGGACAGCAGGCAAGGTGCCGGTCCGTGAGGATCCATCCCAGACCCCGCGAGACCCAAGTCGAAACCCCAACAATCTTGTGCCGGGGTGCCCCATCCTGTTGGCGGCCGTTCCACCTGTAGGCATTAGGTAATACTCCGGAGCAGCCAGAGTGCGACGATCACACCCTGAATCGGGACAGGTAGCGACGCCATCGATAGCCTGGTAATCCGTAGGGAAGGAGAAACTTCCGCCGCCGGGCGCCCATCCACCCTCACGACCCAAGCTGGGATCAGTCGCACCGTGTAAAACTGCGCAAGTTTGGCTCGTCCAGGGACCGATCTCGGTCAGTCGTGCACTCGTCGGGTTACCGAAACGGCAAGGGTCGCTCAGGCACTCCGATGCCCTCCGCCTCTCCGATCGGCCCTCCGGGCCATACCCCAGCGCCACGCTGGCGAGATGGACCGCGGACCGGTTGTCCGGGTGGTTCCACACACACTGATCCCGTCGCTGACGGCTCGGCCACGTCGGCCGCAAGGTGATCCGCTATTTGAAGGGACGTCTAGGCCAGCAACGCCGGTGCGAGACGCTCGAGGCTGGCGGACGTGAGCGGAATGACAGTTGCCGCCGTGATGCCGATCTCGGCCAGTCGCTGGAGATTCTCGGCGACCTTGTTGGCGTCTCCGACGAGACCCTCGAGAAGCCCACCGGCCAGTGTGGACCGCGCCCAACCGACCTCGGATTCGGGCCCGACGGCCACGAACACGGTGGCCGAGATCGGGGCCTCTGGATTGACCTCCCGGACGAGCTGGGCGGAATGCTGGAGATCCTTCGCGGTGAAACGGGACAGAGTGGTGAGGTCCATACGACGTCCCCGCAAGGGGTTACCGGGTCCGGGGAATGCGAGTTCCACCCGATCGACGAGAGGCGTGACGTGAAGCATGGTCCATTCCCCAGCCACAGCCGCGGTCAACGGAGGCGCCGTCTCCGCCTTCGGACCGAGAGCCGGGGCGTCGATATCGTAAAACTCGCCTTCGAAGCGGCAGGGTCGAGCCTGTAACAGCTCGCGGATGATCAGTACGGCCTCGCGAAAGCGACGTGCTCGACGAGCGGGAGACGGGCAGTCAATCCCGAGAGCCCGCAGCTCGATGGCGTCCCACCCCGCCCCGAGACCGGCAACATAACGGCCATCACTTGCGTCGGCCAGGCTCAGCGACGCCTGGGCGAACTCCACCGGCGACCGCACCAGGTTGTTGGCGAACGCCGGGGACACCCGAACCGTCGAGGTCGCGGCAACCATACGGGTAAGAGAGACGAACAGGTTCGGGCAAGCAGTCTGATCGACCCACAGGTGATCGGCCATCGACACCGCCGACCAACCCTCGGCTTCGCGCTGGGCCGCCCATCGGCCCGGGTTACTCGAGCTGGCCCATTGAGCGCTACATTCCATGGGCGATCCTCTCGGTCGGCTCGGAGTCACAGAGCGCGCCCTCCGGCGTCTTCGTCGTCTCGTCAGCGGGACGCCCCCCGACGGGAGCCGCTCTTATCATGATGTCAGTCCGTGGCCAGACCGCACACTCGTTGGCGCCCGCAAGCGCGAATTGCCCTATTGCAGCCCCTCCCCTCGCCGGCGGGCCGGGCGACCGCCTACCTCCACCAGGTCCGAGAGGAAACACGGGATTCCCGTTCTCGATCGCGAATTGCGGGCTGCGACCAGGGCGGCGGATGGGCGGGACACGACGGTGAGTGTGTGATGGGCCGGTCGGTCGCGGCTGGGTAGGGCCGGGCTGTACCTACGATCAGTCTGCTGGACTCTCAAAGCGGTCCGTCCAGGGCATGCGTCCGACGATGTTGGCGGCGATGAGGGTTCGATCGTCCGGGTCCCAAAGAAGGACCGTAGGCGCCCGGGCGAGGCTGACGAGAGCGGTGACGGCGGCGGGGCTGGGGGCCACGAAGTGCCTTTCGTCGTCCTCGGTGATCATCATCAGCTTGAAGTGTCCGTCCTCTCCGTCTTCCCCGGCGACCCAGTTGGCGTTGAGGATCTTGACTTGGCGGGTTTGCTCGCTTGCTCCGGGCATGTTTTGCACCTCCGGGTCGTAACAGCTGCGGTCGGTTTGCAGGCCCGACCGCGGGTTATGGGTTGGGCGATCGACGTTCAAGCAGGAGGACGTCTCGCCACACGCCGTGAAGTTGGCCGATGCGGTCCCGTGTGCCAAGATGCGAAAGCCGCAAGTTTGGTGGAGGACGACGCTGGCGGCGTTTTCCGGGAAGATTCCAGTCTGGATAGTCCAGATGCCGGCGTCGGTGGCGGCTTCGATGAGGGGCCTGGAGGAGCCGCCTGCCGATGCCCTGTCCCTGCCAGTCGGGATAGATGTACACGGAGTGCTCGACCACCTCGGCGTAACAGGACCGGTCGGACACGTTGTTGGCCGCCACCCAGCCAACGATGCGGTCGCCATCGGTGCACACAAAGCGGAGGTCGTCTCGATGGGCGGCGTCCCACCGTGCCCAGGGGGGCGGCTCGGTCTCGAAGGTGGCGTTGCCCGTGGCGATGCCAGCGGCATAGATGGCCGCCACCTCGGGCCAGTCGCCAGCGGTCATGAGCCGAATGGCCATGCCGGTCATGGTGCCCCCGGAGCGAGGAGCTGGGCGAGCAGGTTTCGGACCCGACCATCGATGTCGTCGAGTATGGGGCGCACCTCCTCGACGGTTAGCCCGGCTGGGTCGGGTAGGTCCCAGTCCAGGTAGCGCTTGCCGGGATAGACGGGGCAGGTGTCCCCGCAGCCCATGCTGATCACCACATCGGCGGACTGGGCGTCGTCGTCAGTGAGCCCCTTAGGACACTCCTGGGATGGGTCCAGCCCCCGCTCCCGCAAAACGGTGACCACAGCGGGGTTGAGCTCGTCAGCGGGCTCGGAGCCGGCGGAGCGAACCTCGACCCGACTCTTGGCGTAGCGGTCGAGGAGGACTTTGGCGGCCAGGCTGCGCCCAGCGTTGTGGGTGCAGAGGAAGAGCACCACCGGACGATCGCTCATGCTTCTGTCTTCGAGGCCGCGACCACCGGCGACACTTCGGTCTCACGAGCCGGGGTGGGAATGACAGTCGGGTACAGGAGCTTGACCAGCCCGTAGCCCACCAGCCCCCCGACGGCCTGGGCGGCGATGAAGGCCGGCGCCGAGGACGGGGCGATCCCGGCGAAGGTGTTGGAGAACATGCGGCCCACGGTGATGGCCGGGTTGGCGAAGCTGGTCGAGCTGCAGAAGAAGTAGGCGGCACCGATATAGGCGCCGACCGCGGCGGCCACGCTGGCAGCGCGCCGGGTGCGGGCCAAAGCAAATATGAGCACGATCAGCCCGGCCGTGGCCACGACCTCGGAAAGGAAGTGAGCGGCCGTGGCTCGCTGATGGGTAGAGATCGACACCGCCGGCCGGGAGAACATGAGATTCGCCAATACGGCCCCGGCCGCGCAGCCCGCCACCTGGACGGGCAGATAGAGCAGGGCCAGTCGCCAGCGCACTCCCCCCAAAGCCGCGTCCACCAGCGACACGACCGGGTTGAAGTGCGCGCCCGAAACCGGGGCGAACATCAAGATCAGGGCGTACAGACCGGCCGCCGTGACGGCGGCATTCTGAAGCAGCTCCAGGCCGACGTTGCCAGGCGAGAGCTGCTGGGCGGCGATCCCCGACCCGATCACCGCCGCGGCCAGCAGGGCGCTCCCCAGAGCCTCCGCCACCAGGTGCCGCCAAGGTTCGCGCTCGCGCATCAGAGAGCCGGTCAGCAGCAGGGACGACCCGAGCCGGACAGGGTGACCGTGACCGTCTCCGGCTGGCAGGCCTCGGTCGAGCAGCCGAGGTCGCTTTCGTCAGAAGCGTCGGCCAGGACGGTATAGACCTCCCAGGGGGCGCCGTCGGGATCGTCCACCCAGGCCTTGTCCTGCACCGCGTAGCAGCACGTGGTCGACTCCTGGACCTCAGGGTCCAGACCCTCACCGACCAGCCGAGCGGTGGCCGTTCGGACCTCATCGGGTGTCTCGACTTCCACCCCCAGGTGGTTGAGCGCCCCGGCAACACCATGGCCGCGCCCGGCCGGGTTCTCGATCAGGACCAGTTTGAGCGGTGGCTCGCTGATGGCGAAATTGGCGTAACCGGGGCGGCGCTTGGCCACCTCGGTGTTGAACAGCTTGGCGTAGAAGTCCACTGCCAAGTCGAGATCGGCCACATTGAGCGCCAGTTGGACCCGGGACACCTTGCTACCTCCTGATAGGATCAACATCGGTCGATGCGTTGATGATGGTCGATACATTAACAGATGTCAATAGGAGCTTGGCATGGCGAGAAGCCAGAGCGTGATCGGGGTTGCCGACACGGAGGAGTGCTGCCCTTCGGTCCTCGCCGCGCCCCTGAGCGCCTCGGAGGCCAGCGAGCTCGCCGGCGGCTTCAACGCCCTGGCCGACCCGGTGCGGCTTAGGTTGCTGTCCATGCTGGCCGCCGCTCCCAGCGGCGAGATCTGCGTGTGCGACTTCATCGCACCCGTCGGAAAGACCCAGGGCACGATCTCCCACCACCTCAAAATCCTCGGAGAGGCCGGACTCGTTCACGGCGATCGCCGGGGGAAATGGGTCTGGTACTCCCTGGACCGGGAACGCCTGGCCAACCTCCGGGCTGCCATCGACGCCTGAACCGGGCCGATAGCCCCTCTGCCGCGCCCTCCAAAAGGATCAGGAAGCCGTGTTGGCCATTGCTGCGGACCGCACCTCCCGGTCTCCCCGCGGTCGCGGACGTACGTACGGCGAGCCTTCGCGCCACGGAGATGTCTACGAGGGCCGGATGTGGGTTCCGGTCAGCCAGGACAGCACTGACAGTCCCTCAGCGACCGTCCAGGTGTCGGCGGTCGGGCGGCCCTGATGGGTGCGGCCCAGATCGCTGAGGAATTGCTGCATGGCAAGCGGCAGGGGTCGGCCCTGGGCGTTTGGCAGCCCCACGATCGTGAACTTCTCCTGGCCTTGGGGGTTGATATAGACGAGTACATCGGAGTGAGTCACGTCGTAGGTGAGGGGTTTGCCCGTCAGCCAGTCGATACCGGGGGTCGGCATCTTCGTCGACGCGCTGGTAGTAGGCACCGAAGAACTTCCATATCTGGGCGACGACGCTGGGGCTGGCGGTGAGAAGCGACCAGTTGGCGGGGGCGTGGAACAGCTGGCGATAGGCGTGCAGCCGGTTGGAGTGTCGCGCTCGGGATCCACGGTCAACTCGACCAGCTGCACCTTGTTCTGTAGGTGAGCAGCGGCTATAGAGCGGTCAATGGCCTCGAAGTTGGCCGAGGTGAGCGGACAAACGTCCTGGCAGAGTGTGAGAAAGTCGGTGAGTATCACGTACTTCCCGTCGTACGCAGCCAACGAGGTGGTGTGACCGGCGTCGTCGGTGAGCGGTAGGGCGGTGATGGCTGCCGGAACCGGCTTGGTGAACACCGTCCCTACCTGGGCTGAAGGCGGGGCCGGACGCGAAGATCCGCAGCCGGTCAACGAGACGGCGGCCACGACGGCGATCAGAAGTGCGGCGACAGCTTTCATAGGGGAGCGTCCGCAGATGATGCCGCTACCGACGCTCCGCCTCCAGTCGTCCGTGTGAGCGATCGGCACGACACCGCACCGGAGCTCCAGACTTTCCCGCGATCTGGCCGAAGATGGCTAGCTCACGACGCTGTGGCTCACAGCCCATGCCACCCATCGCGGCGGCCGGCCGAGAATGGCTCGTCTGTGGTATCGCTGGCGCACAGGTGACTTCAGAACCCCCGAAAGGGCGCGAGGGTTACCCCTCGAAGGACTCCTGGCGCCTCTCGCGTGGGCGGTTACTTCCGTCTATGACCGCTCGGCACAGGATGGCCTGGCCGGTCTCCATCAGCCGCCAGCAGACCAGCCACAGCTGTATCTGAGCGGGAGTCCACCCGCTCATGGGCCGCCCCCATCGCCGACCAATTCCTGCGCACATCGGCCAATTCCACCTCCAGGCAAATAAACACTAGCCCCGAGAAAACTCACCCGCTCTCATATCCGCGGCGTGCGGCGCCGGGGGGACTTGCTTCCACTCGCCGAGACGTTTTGTCTCCTCTCCACGGTCGACGCCCGGAGCGGAGGGGAAACTGGGTCGGCCGGAGGGAGCCAGCTGGCCGGAGGCTATGGCGTGGGTGGCCCGTCGGACCCCGTGACCTCAGGTTCTGCCGGCAGGGCGAACCGCGGGAGGTCTGGTTCCGTCCGGGCCTGGATGACCTCGTCAAGAAGGGCCTCGGTGATGGCGTTGAGGGCGTCGAGGTCTATGTCGGCGATCTCCTCGGCCTCCTCGGGCTCGGGTGGCTCGTTCATCGGTAGTCCTTCATAGCCTGGTTGAGCTGACGCCAGTAGGCAGGCGGGCCGCCGGTGCGCCCGGGTGCGCCGTCGCCCATGTCGCTCGCCGGGCCGGCTCAGGGGCCAGAGCGCCGATCCCTAGTCGACGGTGACCGCCACGTTGAGGCCGATAGGTCCGGGACGCACAACCCGGCCCAGGACGCCAAAGTTCCCGTGTGCCTCCCGGATTAGATGCTTGAGCACACCGGGCTGTCGCTCCACTCCTCCTGGTTGCATCCGCGTGGTCATCGCGCATCGCTCGCAGGCCTTGACGATCTCGACCTCCACCGAACCGATCGAGCACCGGCGGCCGATCCAGGCATCCTCTATCCGCTCGTCCCCGGGGGCGTCGATCAGCAGGTTCGGCCGGAACCGACGGATCTGCCAATCGAGGTCGGGCCGCTGGTTGCGCACCGCCCGCAGGCTGGCCGTCGTGACCAGGTGAATGGGGCTCGAGTCCACGAAACCGCCCGGGCGCCCCTGCCACGTGACGGTCCCTGACGCGTCGTCCATCTGATCGGCCTGACTTTCGAAGGTGGGCGCCGAGTCGGGATCGGCCTCGATCAGGCGCACCGGGCGCTCCAACCAGGTACTCAGCGCGGCATCGGTCGCCGGTCCCACGCCTGCCAGGCATTGGCCGGACGGTAGCGAGATGGCCAGGGTGTCAGTGGTGGCCGCCTCCCCCAGGAGCAGCCTGCCCTCCCTCTTGGCGGACAGGATCCGCCCGGACTCCGTGACCTGCACGCCCCAGCGACGATCGCCCACGATTCCGAGTGGCCCGACGTCGACCGCTTCCCGGGCTTCGCCCTGCATCGACTTCACCGGATAGCGCCACAGGCCCACGAGCTCCACGGATGAACGCTACAGCAGCCGGGTCCACCTCGATGTCCCCGGTGCCGGTGACGGTGGCTCCGCGGGCCGTCGGCGGGCTGTCAGGCCTCCCGGCGTCGGCCGGGTCCGCCGGCGGACGGTGGGGCTGACAGCTTCCCGGCGTCGGCCGGGTCCGCCGGCGGACGGTGGGGCTGTCAGGCTCCCGGCGTCGGCCGGGTCCGCCGGCGGACGGTGGGGCTGTCAGGCTCCCCGCGTCCCCCGGGTCCTTGGTGGCCCGGATCAGACCGTCCCGGCGGCTCCAGCTTCGAGCTTGACCCAGGCCCGCCGCAGGACGGCCACCAGGGTGTCGACCTCCTGTGCACCCGGAATGCCGAAGCGACCCCCTACCAGGAAGAAGGGGACGCCGTTGATCTCGCGCTCGGCGGCGTCGGCTTCGTCGGCGCGCACATCCTCGGCATAGGCGTCGCTCTCGAGCACCTCCCGAACCTCGGTCGGATCGAGTCCGACCGACACGGCCTGGGTGAGGAGCACGTTCGTATCGCCGATGGCCAGACCCTCACATAGATAGGCCGCGAGCAGCCGCTCTTTCAGCTGGTCCTGCCGGCCTCGTTCCTCGGCCAGATGCAGGAGCCGGTGGGCGTTGAAGCTATTTCCCGAACGGGCCGTCTGGAGCCGGTACTGCAGCCCCTCTCCGGCCGCCAGCGCGGACAGCCGTTCGCTCGCGGCCTGGGCCTGATCGACCGAGATGCCATATTTTCGGGCCAGGCGTCCGGCCGGATCGCCCTCCCGTACAGCGGGGGCGTGGGGATCCAGCTCGAAGGACCGCCAATGCACCTCCACCTGATCCCGGTGCTCGAAGTCGGCGAGAGCACGCTCCAGCCGCCGCTTCCCGATGTAGCACCACGGGCAGACCACGTCCGACCAGATATCGATTCTCACGGGTTCACCGTATCGGTCCTCCCGTGCGGCCGGGGTCGTCAACCTGACCAACCTACTGGTATCGGGCTCGGCTTACCTTTCCCCGGCCCGGGGACGTTCGAATCCATATCTACCCGCTGGTGCCGGCCGGCTCACCTTCCGGCCGCGGCCTCCCGAAATGCGGCGCCCAGGGCCCGCTCGACCACGACGGCCGCGATCCGCCGCCGATAGGAGCCGGATGCGTGGATGTCGCCCGGTGGGTCAAGATTCAAGGCTGCGACCCGGCCCACCTCCACCAGATCGACGGCGTCGGCCGGGGATCCGACCAGCGCGGCCTCGGCGTCTCCAGCGCGGTGAGGAGTTCCCGCCACCCCGAAGAGGGCCACCGCCGCTTTGACCACCTGCGTTCCGTCGAGCTGCACGCCGGCCATGGCTCCGACGAGCGCGAAGTCACCGTGGCGTCGAGCCACTTCGTAGGCGCCAAAACCCGAGGCGCCGGGCCAGGTCGGGAATTCCACTGACGTCAGGATTTCGTCCTCTGCGATGGACGTGGTGAAGGTGGACTCGAAGAAGTCCGCGGCGCGTACCCGCCGCGATCCGGAAGCGTTGGACAGGACCATCGTGGCGTCCAGGGCCGCGGCCACCGCGGGATACTCCGCCGCCGGGTCGGCGTGGGCCATGGAGCCACCAAGTGTGCCCCGATTTCGGATCTGGAAATGGCCGATGAGCGGTGTGGCCTTCGCCACCAGCGGGACTCCGGCGCCCACGACCTCGCTGCTCTCGATTTCCGAATCGGTGGTCATGGCCCCGATAGTCACCACCCCGTTGGTGCGATCGATGCCCCGAAGCTCGTTCACGCGGCCGAGGTCGACGAGATGCTGAAAGCGAGCAAGCCGTAGGGCCAGCAGTGGTATCAGGCTCTGACCGCCAGCCAGCAACTTGGCATCCTCGAGGGTGGACAACAGCTCGGCCGCCTCACCGACCGTCCCGGGCACGTGGTAGTCGAAGGGCGCGGGCTTCATCGGCGGCTCTCCTTCGGAGACCCTGACCGCCCGGTGAACCGGGCGACCAGCGGCCGGCGTGGATCGGTCAAGTCGTGTCCCTCCCTCGTTTGGCCCGGCAGCATCGATCGCCGATCTCCCAACCTAGCAACATGGCCTCAGCATCAATCGGGACGACGATCACGCCTCTCGGTGGCGGACGGACATCGATCGAACTTGGGTGCCTCGGTTCGTCACCTGTGCCCTTCACTCGGTGATCAAGATGGCCCGCTCCGGACAGTTCTCCACGGCGATCCGGGCCTGACCGACTAAATCCTCCTGCAGGTCTTCTCCGATCACCACGCCATTTCCATAATCGTCGGCATCGAAGAGGCCGGGGGCCAGGGTGTAGCAACGGCCGTGCCCGGCGCACACGTCCTTGTCGATGATCACGCGCATCATTCACAACTTTAGGTCGGCCGGCCCGGGGCGCGACCCTCACGCAGAGTGGCAGCCCCCGCCCGGCCGACTCTCCGGGCCAGGATGGGCGCGACGTTACGCACATTCCCGGTCCCATGTCGGGGGTTTGCCTACCTGCGGTTTTGGGTACCGGCAATTCTCGTAGGACTTTCGGCACGGGAGCGTAGCTCGCGATGAGTGCATCACAACAGCTGCTCAGCGAGTGGGATTGGCTGCAAGAACAGGTGATTCCGCCGTTGTTGGATAAGGCAGATCACCCGAAGGTGTGGTCGATTGGGTCCACGGCTGACGCGGTCGCGGTCACTGTGGCGTTCGCCCATGCCGCCCGCACCGAATCGCCGGAGATGCAGGCGTTTGTGAGCGGCCTGGGATCGCAGCCGGGCACGGTGAGCTTCGCGAGAGGTGAGCTGGGCTGCGTCCCTTTGAATGATCGGTCTCGATGGTTCCGGGAACAGGATCGCCGCTGGGTTCCTGATCGGACGATCGCAGACCAGGTGATGATGGGCGAACCTTCCGGCGCCGTCGACCTGGTGACGGTCCGCGGCCCGGAGCAATTCGGTGACCGCTTGGTGTTGTCGTTCCTCGCTGGACACGTGCGGCCGGGTGGGCAGGTCTTGTTCGCGGTGCCGCCTGACGCGCCTCCCGCCCACCTGCAGCCCGTAGGCAGCGGAGGCCGCTTGTTCCGCAACCGCCGGCGTAGCAAAGGTGAGGTCCCTCGCGGCTCCGAGCACGGCGGCCTGGACACCCTGGCTCAGCGCCAGCTGCAGCAAGATCTGGTGCAGCAGCACGTGCGTCTAGCCCGCGCCCTGGCCCATCGGTTCCTGCACCGCGGCGAGCCAGCGGATGAGCTGGAGCAAGTCGCCCTGCTGGCGTTGGTGAAGGCGTCCCGCCGATTTGATCCCGATCGCAACAACACCTTCGCCACCTACGCCACGGTAAGCATCCTGGGTGAGCTCAAGCGGCACTTCCGGGACAAAACGTGGATGCTTCGTGTGCCCCGCTCAACGCAGGAGCTGTATCTGGCGATCAAGGAGGCTCGCGAGGAATTGGGGCACGAGCTCGGCCGCACCCCGACGCCGGCGCAGATTGCCGCCCGCCTCGACGTCAGCGAGGAAGCTGTCCTCGAGGCCCTGGAAGCAGGGGGCAGCTACTGGACAACTTCGCTGGATCTTCGAGGCGCCGACGGAGAACGCGGCGTCGACGTTCCGATCGCCGACGGCGCCCTCGACCGGGCGCTCGATCGCGAGCGTCTGCGCGGCGTGCTGCCTCGCCTCGATTTCCGCGAGCAACTCGTGCTGCGGCGGTTGTATTTCGACGGTTACACCCAGCAGCGTGTGGCGGATGAGCTTGGTGCCAGCCAGATGCAGGTGTCGCGGCTCCTGGCCCGCACGATCGCCAAGCTCCGCCGCTGGTGCAGCGACGACGAGATGGAGGCCGTCGATGACTGGGTCCGGCGGACAGCTTGATGTCACGCCGGATGTCGCGGTGGCTTCAATCGGCCGCGGCGGCGAGCCTCGCGGATGGGGCGGCCTTGGCGTTCTGGCAGCATTTCCGCGCTCACGCACCGGCCGACGTGCTGTCCCGCCGGCGACAGGCGGGCTATGAGCGCGTCGAATGAGCTGATTGTCTGCTGTGACCCGACCGCCATTCGGCGCGCCCGCCATTTCGCCCGCCGGGTCGCAAGCACACTTCGAGCCGAAGCCGACACCCTGGAACTGCTTGTCTCGGAGTTGGTGACCAATGCGGTGCTGCATGGAGCTCCCCCGGTCTCGCTCCGGATCGAGATGCTACGGGATCGGGTTCACGTCGCCGTCGCCGACACCAGCCCGCGACGGCCCCTTGCCGGGCTATCCCGGACCGATGGTATGACCGGACGGGGACTCGGAATCGTCGAGGCGCTGGCCGCCGGCTGGGGCGTTGATTCCCAGCCTGACGGCGGAAAGGTGGTCTGGGCCGACGTGGCGCCTGTACCACAGCCTGGACGGTCGCCGGGCGGAGAACGTGAGGGCCAAGCAGTTCCTGCTCGGGCAGGGCCGATGGCGAACGTGGTGGCGCGGTCGACATTCCCTCAGGAGTGCAAGGTCGGGCCGTACCTGCCCCGGCCGTAACCAGTACGCCAAGGCTCGGGACTAAATACGAACAATCCGCGCTTCTGTATCCCTGTGGTGTCGGTTACCGCAATTCGCAGAAGAGGATGTTCGTCCACGGCCAGTTCTGGGTACGACTATGAGAACCTCGCCATCCGAAAGGCGAGAGAGGAGGTAACCGACGTGTTAGCCGTTATTCTGATCCTGTTGTTGGCTGTGATTCTCGCTGGGCTCGGCTTTGCGGTTCATGTCCTGTGGTGGATCGCTCTCGCAGTCCTCGTGATCTGGTTGATCGGTTGGTTCTTTGGGGCCGCTGAGGCCGGAAGCCGCCGCCGATGGTATGGCCGCTGGTAGGGCTGGTCGACCTGTGATCGATGAGAGAGAAAGGTACAAGGTATGGGTGTAGGAGCCAGCCTCATTGTGTTTGCTGTTGGAGCTGTTCTGCGGTTTGCAACGACGGTCCAATCGTCCTCATTCAATATTCACGCCATCGGTGTGATCCTTATGATCGTTGGGGCCGTCGGGTTTCTGGTTTCGGCTATTTACTGGTCCACCTGGGGCGGCTTCGGTGGTATGCGCCGTAGCCGGCGTACCTACCGGCAGTCGGATGGCACCGTGTTCGAGGAACATCAGGACACGTCCTACTAGCTGCCGGCGGTCGCCATCCAGGTTTCCTGGGTGGCGACCGCTTTCGCGTCAACTGGGCGGGAGGTAGCGGTGGGCGCCTGCCCGATGGCGGGTAGGGGCTCGGGCCACGCCAGGGCTCGAGGCCACGGGTTTGGGTTGGGCCGGGCGGGTCCATGGATGAGAGGACCGGGGCCCGGGCCAGGGAGGGGGTTTGGGACCGTTTGTGGGCAGTAGTACATCACCATTGATAGGGAACTGGGCACTATCGGATCCGAGCCCAATTCGGGACACCGCCCGGCGGCGCCGGGAGTGAATCACCCGCCTGCGGCCGCCGCCGGCCCCTAATCGCGTGGTCCGAGTCGCATGTGCATACGGATGTTGGTACCCCAGCCCCCGGAGCGCATCTCGACCAGGTCGCACACCTGGTTGACCATCCACAGCCCCCATCCGTGCCGGGAATCCGGAGAGGGGGCGATCCGGCCGGCGAGAGGTTCCATGATCTGACCGTGATCGCAGAGATCACAGACGACCTCACTCGTGGCCGGATCCGCCCAGAGGTGGACGACGCCTGGATCCTCCGTGTGGACCAGCGTGTTGGTCGCCACCTCGTTGACCGCCAGGACCAGATCCTGGACCTGGGCCGGCGGGAGGCCGGCCTGGGTCGCTCCGGCCTCGACGAAACGTCGCAGGTCAGCCAGCCCGTCGTAGTTGTAGGGTTGGCGGCCCGAGGTCGGCGGGACGCTCGGCAGGCGACGGTCGAACAGGTCGGCCGCGAGGGTAGGATCGTAGGCGGGACTTGCGTTTCGCTCCTCGTCGGCCAAGAAATGCGAATGGGTTCGGGCCACGTCTTCGAGCACTGGCGGCCCGCACCTACTGGCATCCACCGGGCACAGGACGGATGCCGAGCTGCCGGCCAGGGCCCGGGCCAGCATGGCTTCATGGAGCAGGATCTCCTCGTAGGTCGCCGGCTGGCGCCCTTGGCCCAGTGACTCGGTGACCAGGCGGACCGGGACGGTGGGCCGGCTCTCCACGAACCGGCACATGGCGGCGGTGAGGCGCGCCGGGTTCCGCCCGAGTTCGTCCATATCTGCGAAGGTCACGGGCTGGAGGCCGTCGTCGAGGAGAGTCCGGAGCAAGGATCGCTGCCGGCCGGGGACCGCTATCAGAGCCGGTGGCCGACCGTGCTGCCCACCCGTCGCTTCCCTTCGCACGAAGGTCACGATGCCCCGCACGTACTCATCCACGGTCCGGTACAGGACGGCGTTGTGCGCCCACCCCGCCTCAGAGCCGCTCGCGGGATCATACGCGATGCGCTCCATATAAGCCAAGTACCCCGGCCAGCGGGGTGGTATCCATGGAAGTTCCCATCCCTTAAGGGCACCGGACCCCGATCATGGTGGCGGCGCTCCGACTTAGTACTTCGAATCTGAAGCACTTAGCCGATTCGGCTTCTCACCGGACCAGCAGCTTCCCCGAACCGCCGCGCCTGTCGGGGGTCCCTCACCGTTTCAGCCAGCGCCGGCCGGGTACAGACGCGACGTGAGTGCGCGCTCAGGGGTTGATGAGCCGGTTGATGAGCCTTGGGAGAGTGAGCGGGCCCGGGACGATCCCGGTCGCCGCGAGTCCGAAGCTCAGCGCCTCGACCGCAACATGGCCGAGCTGCTGCAGGAACTTCGAGTCGCAGGGCTCGGAGTCCAGGTGCTGTTCGGCTTCCTGCTGTCGATTCCGTATACCAACCGTTTCCCGGAGCTGTCGTCGTCCCAGCGCGTGGTGTACATGTTCGCTCTGATGCTGGCGGGGGTGGCAACCGCCCTGCTGCTCGCGCCCGTTGCCTATCATCGTCTCCTTTTTCGTCAGCATGCCAAGGGCGCCGTGTTACGCCTCGCCAACATCTCGGCCGTCCTGGGGCTGGTAACCGTGGGGCTGGCGATTAGCGCGGCGGTCCTGCTGGATGTCAGTTTCGTCGACCACGGCGCGATCGTCCCTGTCCTGACCATCTCCATATTCGCCCTGTTTGCCGGGCTGTGGTTTGTCTTTCCCTTGTGGCGCCGGATGAGTTCCGAGCGCTGAACGATTGGTCCATCACCGCGCCCAGCTGGGATCTGGATGGGCGCAAAGGCGCATTTCAGCGGCAAACTGACCCGCATGGACGACTACAAAGTCTTTCCACCGGGCTTCTTTGACCGAGCCGATGCCTCCTCCGATGCGGCCTTCTACTCGTGGCCGCGCCTCGTCACCCATATCGACGACCACGCCATCGCCCTCGTCGGCGCCCTGTACGAGGACCTCGGGATCAACGGCGAGGTTCTTGATCTGATGGGCTCATGGGCTTCGCACTTCCGCACTCCTCCAGCCCGGCTCACCGTCCTGGGAATGAACGCGGAGGAACTCGCCGCCAATCCCGTCGCCACGGCCGCTCTCGTCCACGATCTCAACGCTGACCCCCGGCTCCTGTTCAACGACGAGTCGTTCGACGCGGTGGTGTGCTGCGTATCGGTCGACTACCTCACCCGACCGGTCGAAGTCTTCCGAGACGTGGCCCGGGTGATCCGGCCCGGCGGGACCTGTGCGTGCACGTTCTCCAACCGGTGTTTTCCCACCAAAGCCATCCGCGGCTGGCTCTCGTCGACCGACGAACAGCATTGCGAGCTGGTGCGCACCTACTTTGACCTGGCCGGTGGATGGGACGAGCCACACTCCCAGAGACGCACCCCACCCTTTTACCCGGGCGATCCATTGTTTGCCGTATGGGCGCACCGGCCAGCCCGCGACCGCGGCTGAACGGTCTCCGCCGGTAGGATACGTGGGCCGGGGGGACTACGGCCGCGGCGGGCGGCCGCGGCGGCCGGACGGCGGCCTCGGCGCGCCGACTGCGGCCTGGTGGCCCGACTGCGGCCTCGGCGGGCGGACGGCGGCCTCGGAGAGCGACGGCGGTACGCTGGTACGTCGTGACAGGTGAGGACGATTCCGGCCCAGGCCGCACGGATTTCATCCGGGAGATCATCGAGGACGACCTTCATACGGGAAGGCACGATGGCCGTGTCGTGACCCGCTTTCCGCCTGAGCCGAACGGTTATCTGCACATCGGTCATGCCAAGGCGATCTGCCTCAACTTCGGCATCGCGGAACAGTACGGCGGCCGTTGCAACCTTCGCTTCGACGACACAAATCCCCTGACCGAAGGCATCGAGTACGTCGACTCCATCGTCCGGGACGTCAAATGGCTCGGCTTCTCCTTTGGAGAGCAGGCCCTCTTCGCATCCGAGTATTTCGAGGAAATGTACCAGCTGGCGCTCCAACTCATCGCCGAGGAAAGGGCGTACGTCGACCACTTGAGCGATGAGGAGATCAGGGACTACCGCGGCAGCCTTGGTGAGCCGGGTCGCCCCTCGCCCTACCGGTCGCGAACCCCGGAGGAGAACCTGGCCCTGTTCCGGGAGATGCGAGACGGGACGCTGCCCGATGGGACGTGCGTTCTCCGGGCCAAAATCGATGTCAGTGCGGCCAATATGAAGATGCGCGATCCACTTCTGTATCGAATCCGGCATGTCCGCCATCACCGGACCGGAGACGCCTGGCCGATCTACCCGATGTACGACTGGGCCCACCCCATCTCGGATGCCATCGAGGGTGTCACCCACTCCCTCTGCACGTTGGAGTTCGAGAACAATCGCGAGTTGTACGACTGGGTCATCGACAGCACCGGCGTCTCGGAGCGACACGGCTTCAGCCGCCCGCAACAGTACGAGTTCGCCCGGCTGAACCTCGATTACACGATCATGAGCAAGCGGAAGCTCCTGACGCTGGTCGAGGAGGGCGCGGTGGAGGGCTGGGACGATCCGCGGCTGCCCACCATCGCAGCGATGCGCCGGCGCGGTATCAGCCCGGAAGCGATCCGCGCTTTTGCCGAACTGGTCGGCGTCGCCAAAGTCAACTCGACGGTCGACCTCGAAAAGCTCGAATACTGCGTCCGAGACGATCTCAACTGGACAGCTCCTAGGGTCATGGGCGTGCTTCGGCCCCTCGATCTCACCATCACGTCCTGGCCGGAAGGCGAGGTCGAACATCTGACCGCGCCTTACTTCCCGCCGGATGTCGGCAAGCCTGGCGAGCGGACCATCCCCTTCGGAAGGCACATCCTCATCGATCGGGACGACTTCGTGCTGGACCCCCCGGCCGGTTATCAGCGACTGGCTCCCGGCCGGACGGTCCGGCTGCGCTATGGCCCCTGCATCACCTGTGACGACGTCGTCACCGAAAACGGTCAGGTAGTTGAGGTGCGCTGCCATCATGTTCCCGGCTCGACCGGGACCAATCCGCCGGGCGTCAAGATCACGGGTGTCGTCCACTGGGTGCCAGCCGCGCCATCGGTAGCGGCTGAGGGTCGCCTGTACGACCGGCTGTTCCTCGAGGCCCGACCGGACGAAGGCTCCGGAGATGAGATCAATCCCGATTCCCTGGAGGTGCTACGAGACGTCCGCCTCGAGCCCAGCCTGGCGGTCGCCAAGCCGGGTAGCCGCTGGCAATTGGAACGCGTCGGCTATTTCGTGTTCGATGCCGTGGATTCGAAACCTGATGCGCCGGTCGTGAACCGGATCGTCACTCTTCGGGACTCGTGGCAGCCCAGGACCGCGACGGTTGGGCCGCCGCCGGCGAGGAAAGTTGCAAAGACCCACACTCGCCCTCCCAAGAGGAGCCGCATCGAATATCGGGCCGAGGGGCGGGTGCGGGACCCGGTGCTGGCTGATCGTTTTGCCACCTGGCCCACCACGTTCGGGCTGGCCGAACACGACGTGGATCTCCTGACCGGCGACCGGCCCACCGGAGATCTCTTCGAGGAGGCGGTATCGAACGGCGCCCCCCCAGCCGTCGTGGCCAGATGGGTCATCAACGAACTGCCGCGTGAACTGGGCGACCGAACGCTCGACCAGACACCGTTGACGGGTGGCGGTCTGGCCGGACTGGTGCTGGCGCTCGAGTCGGGTGAGATCACCGGCGCGGCGGCCAAGGACGTCTTCGCCGAGATGGTCGACCGAGGTGGGGAGCCGCGGCACATTATCGCCGAGCGCGGCCTGGCCCAGGTCAGCGATGAAGCGGTCATCGCCGGGATCGTCGACACGGTACTGGATGCAAACCCCGAGAAAGTGAAGGAGTACCGGGCGGGTAAGAGCGGGCTGTGGGGCTTCTTTGTCGGGCAGGTGGTCCGTTCCTCAGACGGCAAGGCGAACCCGCAAGTCGTTCAGCGAGTGCTCGGGGCGCGTCTAGGCTGACTTCCGGCTCCCCGATCAATGGGGAGGTGGGTCCGTCCCGACCGATTAACGCCCGCTCTGGGCTGGTGCCAGCCCACGACTGCGTGGCGCCGACGAGGTCCCGGGAGCAAGACTGACGCGGTGAGTTCCCCGGACTTCGCGGCTGTGCTCGACGTCATCGCCGATACCTCACCGAGCGAGTTGACGGGAGTACTGCGGGCGGCCGCCGCCCCCATGGGGGGTACCGACGTGGATCTGTACCTGGCTGACTTCCAGGGAGTGGTGTTGCAACCCATCCTGCTCGGCTCCGACCTGAGCGAGCCGATCCTGCCGGAGGAAGAGGTGAGCAGTTCGATGGCGGGCCGGGCGTTTCGCACCGGCCAGCTGGTCACCGCACCTCGCGACGCGAGAACGAGAGTCTGGGCGCCGCTGGTCGAGCGAGGCGAGCGGACGGGTGTGCTCGCCCTCACGGTGCCGGTGGTCAACGACGCGGTGCTGGCCGATTGTGTCCGCCTGGGACAGTTCGCGGGACTGCTCGTGCGTGGCTTCGCCCGGACGACCGATCTCATGCATCTACGCCGGCGGCGCCGCTCGATGACGCTGGCGGCGGGAATGCAGTGGGATCTGCTGCCGCCTCTCACCGTTTGCTGCGCTCAGGCGCTGGCCTGCGGCCGGCTCGAGCCGGCCTACGAGGTCGCCGGCGATGCATTCGACTACGCCATCAATGATCGACACCTCGACGCCGCCATCTTCGACGGAATGGGACACGGCGTCGAGGCCACCATGATGACCACCCTGGCCATCGGTGCCTACCGTCACGCCCGGCGGGGAGGAGATCCACCCCCCTCAGCCCACGCGGCTGTGGATCAGGCGCTCGCCCAACACTACGGAGGGGAGACCTTCGTGACGGGAGTGTTGATCCGGCTGGGGCTCGACTCGGGGATGCTGGAGTGGACCAATGCCGGTCACCCCGCCCCGCTGCTGCTCCGGGACCGCCGGGTGATCCGCGAATTGCAGTGCGAACCGTCGTGGCCTCTCGGTCTGGGTGGTGATATTCGACAGGTCGCGGCAGAATCGCTGGAGCCCGGTGACAGCGTGCTGTTCTTCACCGACGGGATGATCGAAGGGCGATCCCCTGAGGGGAAGGAGTTCGGCGTGGAACGCCTCTCCAGCCTCTGGGAACAGCAGTCGGCATCCGGCCAGCCCCCCGACGAGATCCTTCGCCGGCTGGTGGAAGCGATCCTCGACTACAACGACGGGAAGCTCCGCGACGACGCCACGGTGCTCGAGCTCCTGTGGACCGGGTCAGCCGAGAGTGTCTAGCCTCGATTCGGGCCGCCCCTGATCGAACGGGAGCAAAGGAGAACCGGAATGCAATTGAGCGTCGATCGAATCCTCACCAGCCACACCGGAAGTCTGCCCAGACCCGAGAGCCTCCTTCCCCCCGGAACGGATCCATCGACGATCCACTCGGCCGATCCCGGCTCCATCCGTCAAGCGGTCGTCGACACTGTCCGCCATCAGCTCGACGCCGGGGTTGACATCGTCAACGACGGCGAGGTGAGCAAGGTGAGCTACGCCACCTACATCGCTTCCCGGCTGAGTGGGTTCGGTGGACACGGCGAGTTCATCCAGCCCGCCGACATGTTGGAGTTTCCCGAGTTCGCGGCGCGCTTGTTCAGCGACCGGGCGGCCGACCAGATCCTGACCAATCCGGCCTGCGTCGGCCCCGTCAGTTACGTCAACACCGGGGAGGTGGAACGCGACCTCGCAAACTTGCGCGACGCGACCCGGGATTCGGCAGCCACCGAGGTCTTCATGACCGCGGCATCCCCCGGCGTGATCGCCGTCTTTCAGCAAAATCAGTACTACCGGACCGACGAGGAGTACCTCGGTGCCCTGGCCGAAGCCATGAAGACGGAGTACGACGCCATCTACCAGGCGGGATTCGTGTTGCAGCTGGACTGCCCGGATCTGGCCATGGGCGCCCACATAGGAGGTCGGTTCGACGAGGCGGCGCACAAGCGGCGCATTGTGCCACGCGTGGAGGCTCTCAACTCAGCGACCCGGGATATTCCGCCCGACCGGATGAGGATGCACCTGTGCTGGGGGAACTACGAAGGCCCTCATCACCTCGACGTTCCGCTGGGGGCGATCATCGGCGAGGTCATCAAGGCCCGCCCCATGGCCGTGTCCTTCGAGGCGGCCAACCCCCGCCACGAACACGAATGGACCCTGTTCGAAGATTTCCGGCTCCCGGATGACAAGGTGCTCATCCCGGGAGTCCTCGACTCCACAACCAACTACATAGAGCACCCGGAGCTGGTCGCTCAGCGCCTCGAGCGGTACGCCCGGCTGGTTGGACAGGAGCGGGTGATCGCCGGGACTGACTGCGGTTTCGCCACCTTCGCGGCCTACCTCACCGTCGACCCCAGGATCACCTGGGCGAAGCTGGCCGCCATGGGCGAAGGGGCGAGGATCGCGACGCAACGCCTCAAGCGCGGTTAGCCCGCGGGACCCGACGGAGCCCTCAGGTCATAGCCCCCTCCGTCGTTCCGGCCCCCGGCCCTGATCCCGCTTTGATCAGATTCGGGTCGCTTCGGAGGACCTCTTATACTGCTGCGAGCAGTTGAGCCGTCACACATTCGACACCCATCACTCATCGATACATGGAGGAGGAGCAGCTGATGGAGGACTTTCGCAGCTTTGGCGAACGGGTGCGCAACTGGGGTCGCTGGGGTGCGGAGGACGAGCGGGGCACCGTCAACCTGATCACGCCTGAGCAGCTGGTGGCGGCGGCGGGCCTTATCCGGCGGGGCAAGGTCTTCGATCTGGGCATCCCTTTTGACGGCGATGGGCCCCAGCCGGGCGGTGGCCGGATCAATCCGGTCCGGCTGATGTCCGAAACGGGCGCCAACCAGGTCTTCCCCGGCGCCTTCCGCTACGCCGACGACTACGTGTTCATGCCGCTGCAGGGTGCGTCCCAGTGGGACGGGTTGGCGCACGTCTACTACGACGATCAGCTGTACAACGGCTATCCGTCCTCGCACGTGAGCGTAAAGGGCGCCACGAAGGATTCAATCGACAAGATGGCCAAGGGCATCGCCGGGCGAGGAGTGCTGCTCGACATCGCCCGGCTTCTCGACGTCGAATGGCTGGAGCAGGGCAAGGTGATCACTCCCGACGAGCTCGACCAGGCCGCATCGACACAGGGCGTCGAGATGCGCTCGGGCGACATCCTGCTGTTCCGCACCGGGTGGCGGAAGAAGTTTCTCACCGAAAAGGACGCGGCGGCCTTTATGGCCGGCGAGCCGGGTCTGGGCATGGCGTGTATCGACTGGTTGCACGACCATGAGGTGGCGGCGGTCTGCTCGGACAACTGGGCTATCGAAGTACTCCCGGGCGAGTACGACGATCAGCTCCTCACCGTCCACATGGTGCTCATTCGTGACATGGGGATGACCCTGGGCGAGATCCTCGACTTCGAAGAGCTGAGCGTGGACTGCCACGCCGACGGCGTCTATGAGTTCTTCTTCTGCGCCCCGCCGATCAAATTCACCAACGCGGTGGGATCTCCTATTAATCCACTGGCTATCAAGTGATCTGGCTCCGCTCGGCCGACCGGTTGCGCCGCGGCCGACGCCGCGGCATCGTCTGACCCCGGGACCCACGGCTCGGCACGGCCGGTCCCCAGCACGGCTGAGAGAAAGCGAGGCGGCCGCATGCCGGCGTTCAAATACAAGCTGTCATCGAAGCCGGGCCCGATCACCGTCGCTACTACCGGCAGCTGGCCAGACGGGCCGTGCCCGACATGGTGTGGGCGTACATCGATTACGGGGCCGAGGACCTTCAGACCCTTCGGGCCAACCGCGAGGCGTTCAACCGCTATATGCTCCGGACCCGCGTCCTGACGGGCAACGAGGCCTCCGACCTGTCCGTGACGATCGGCAACCAGACGATCTCTCTCCCCGTCCTGTTGGCCCCGACGGGGCTGGTGGGCCTGTCGCACTGGACCGGTGAGCGGGGCGCCGCCCAGGCCGCGGAGCGCGCCGGCACGCTGTCCATCCTGAGCACGGCCGGGTCGTACTCCTTCGAGGAGGTGGCCGGGGGCACGGAGAAGGACCACTTCTTCCAGCTCTATCCCTGGACGGATCTGACGACCGGTCGCCACGACCTCACCCTGGCGCTGATGCAGCGAGCCCAACGGGCCGGGTACAAGGCCATGTTCGTGACCGTCGATGTGCCGGTCCACGGCAACCGGGAGTCGGAACGCAAGCGGGGCATGGGCAACCCTCCGGTCATCACGCCGAAGCGGGTCATGGAAGCCGCCATCCGGCCCCGGTGGTGGACGGCGTTCCTGCGCCACCGGCGGATCTCGGCTCGGAACCTGATCGGATCCGTGGGGGCCCGGGCGGCAGTGGCGTCGCTGCGGACCCAGTTCCGGATGATGCGCCCCGAGCTCACCTGGGACGACTTCAAGTGGATGCGGGACCACTGGGACGGCCCGCTCTACATCAAAGGCGTGCTCGACGCCGAGGACGCCGAGATCGCCGTCAACCTCGGTGCCCAGGGTGTTGTGGTGTCAAATCACGGCGGACGCCAGCTGGACTGGGCCGCGGCGGCCCTGGATGCCCTTCCCGCCGTGGTGGCCCGGGTGGGCGACCGGGCCGAGGTGCTCCTCGACGGCGGGGTCCGTCGGGGTGCCGACGTCATCAAGGCGCTGTGCCTCGGGGCGAACGCGGTATGCATCGGTCGACCGTACGTCTACGGGATGGCAGCCCGGGGGCCGGACGGCGCCGAGCACGTGATCAACATCTTCCGGGAGGAGATCTCCCGGACCATGACGCTGATGGGAGTGCGGAGCGTCAAGGAGCTCGACTCGTCCTGGCTGCTCCCGGCCAATACCCCGCTCACCAGCTGATTGGTCCAGATCGGCAACAGCGAGGGGGCGCCGACCGTGCGCTTCGCAACTACCGGAGAAGCAGACTGCCGGAGGAGAAGATTGAGAAAGGCCGAAGCATAAGAAAGGCCGATCAGAAGAAAGGTCAGCAGCACATGACACACAGCTCACTGAAAGCCGTCTGGGATCAGGACCGTGCCGCCATCGGTGGGTGGGTCGCCAGTGGCTCGGAGTTCAGCCTGGACCTGTACCGGCGGGCCCAGTATGACTACATCGGCATCGACTGCCAGCACACCGCCTACAACGAGGCCCAGGCGGCTTCGATGCTGCAACGGGTGCCTGCGGGCAGCCCGGCCATCATCGTGCGGGTGTCCAAGAACGACCCGGCTCTCATCCAGCGGCTCTGCGACGCTGGAGCGGACGGGATCATCGTCCCGATGGTTGATAACGCCGCCGAAGCGGAGGCGGCAGTGGCCGCCACCCGGTACCCGCCACGGGGGGTGCGTAGCTTCGGGCCGAACCGCCCGGACCTCCGGGTCGATGACCTGATGGCGCTCGCCGACCGGGTCAGCGTGTTCGTGATGATCGAGACCGCCGACGGCCTTCAGAACGTCGACGAGATCGCCGCGGTCGAGGGGCTGGCCGGCGTGTACGTCGGGCCCGCCGACCTTTCCATCGGCCTCGGCCTCAACCCCCTCACGGCGTTCAATTCCGACCAGCTGCTCGAGCCCGTCGAGCGCATCCGCAAAGCGTGCGAGGCTAACAACATCATCCTCGGCATGCATCAGATGAACGCGGCCACCGCCACCACCTGGATCTCCCGTGGCGTCCGGTTGGCCTCGCTCGGGTCGGACGGCGGGTTGTTCCTCTCTGCGGCCATTGCCGCCTTGAAGGACGCCAAGGCCGGGGAGGCGAGGGACCGGTCATAGCCCGAAGGCGCCCTGCAGGTGAGAGATCGGGGCCCTGAGGACTGGCTCCGAGTACCCGGCTCCGCCCCGGCTGCGCATCGCCCCCGGGGCTTCGTTGACACCTATTTCATCGATCACTACATTGTCTTTTGTTAAAAACGCGGAGAAGTCTGCCGCCACGATGATGACGAGGGACACCCAGATGGCCAGGGACACCCAGCTGGCATTGACTACCGAGCCGGGCAGCGCGACGCCCGCCACCAGCAACAAAGTCGCGATCATCGACGCGGATGTTCACCCGTCGATGAACCCGGTGGTGCCGGCGGTGCTCAAGCACATGCCGAAGCGCTGGCAGGACTATGTCAGACTGGTCGGACCGATGCACGGAGGGAGCTCCGGCGGTGAGCGTCCCCGCCACCGCGAGTACGCCAGCCGGTGGGACGCCGAGCCGCCCGAAGGGAGGGCGCCGGGCAGCAGCCCGCAGTTCGCCGCCCAGCAGCTGCTCGACAAGTACGACATGAGCGGGGCCATCCTCAATGACATCGGCGGGTTCCGTATGGCCGGAGCCGGCCGCCAGCCGGCCGAGATGTCGATCGCCTTTTGTCGGGCCATCAATGAGGCCCGTCGGGAGAACTGGCTCGAGGTCGACCCCCGTTGGTACGCCGCCATCAACCTCCCCTACGAGCTGCCCGAGGCGGGCGCGGCAGAGATCCGGCATTGCAAGGAGGAGATGGGCGAGTACGGCGACCGCTGGAAGACGGTGCTCATGGCCCCCGACAACCTGCGGCCGGCGGGCCACCCCAGCTACTGGCCCATTTACGAAGCTTGCGAGCACTATGACCTCCCGGTCGGTTTCCACGTGCTGGCGTCGCACCGCATCACGCCGTCCGGACCGGCCAACTACTACTTCGAGGAGCACTGCGACTTCGCCGGATTCAACTTCCCGGTGGTGAGCAGCTTCGTCTTCGAGGGCGTCTTTGACCGGTTCCCCAAGCTGAAGATCGTGATGGTGGAGCTGGGCTGGTCCTGGGCTGTCCCCCTGGCCTGGCGGCTGGATCATGCCTTCCGGGTCATGGGACGGGAGGTCTCCCACCTCCAGCGGCTCCCCTCCGAGTACGTGCGGGACCACATCTGGTACACCACCCAGCCGATGGAAGAGCCCGAGAAGGACGAGTGGTTCGACGAGGTCCTCGAGGTGTACGAGGCGTCGGGCATGGGCGACAAGGTCTTGTTCTCCTCTGACTACCCGCATTGGGACTTCGACGAGCCGGACCTTTTCATCCACAACTCCGACGAGGCCCAGTGTCGCCGGCTGCTCGGCGAAAACTCCCGGGACCTGTTCCATATCGACTTCATCCCGAACTCCGGGCTCGAGCGTCCCTTAGATCTCCAGCGGCCTTGACCGGCCGAGGGGCTTGATCCTGAGGCCCTCGTCGTCGTCGGCTCCAAACTGATACCGGTACGCATGGTCGCAGGTCGACCAGGAGGGGAACCACCACCATGGCATTGACATTCGAGCCGGGGCAGGCGGCGCCACAGTCCGGCACCAAGATCGGGATCATTGACTCCGACGTCCACCCGTCCGTGGGGAGGAACAGCATCAGTGTGATGACGTACCTCCCGAAGCGATGGGAGGACTATGTGCGGGATATCGGGATGACCTTCGGCGGCTTTATGTCCGGTGGCGAGCGTCCCCGTCACCGCGAGTTCGCCAGCCGCTGGGACGCGGAGCCGCCCGAGGGTGGGCCGCCGGGCAGCAACCCGCAGTTCGCCGCCGAGCAGCTGCTCGACCGCTACGACATGAGCGGCGCCGTGCTCAACGACATCGGCGGATTCCGGATGGCGGGATCGGGTCGACAGCCCGCCGAGCTGTCCATCGCCATGTGCCGGGCCATGAACGAAGCGCGCCGCGACAACTGGCTGGCCGCCGACCCGCGCTGGTACGGGTCCATCACCTGCCCCTACGAGCTCCCCGCGGCCGGCGCGGCCGAGATCGTGCGCTGCCGGGAGGAGATGGGCGAGTACGGCGATCGCTGGAAGCAGGTGCTGTGGGCCCCGGACAACCTGCGCCCCGCGGGCCATCCCAGCTACTGGCCCATCTACGAGGTCTGCGAGCACTACGGCATCCCGGTGGGCTTCCACGTGCTGGCGGCCCTGCGCATCACGCCGTCCGGCCCGGCCAACTATTACTTCGAGGAGCACTGTGACTTCGCCGGGTTCAACTTCCCGGTGGTGAGCAGCCTGGTCTACGAGGGGGTATTCGACCGGTTCCCGAAGCTGAAGATCGTGATGGCGGAGCTCGGCTGGTCATGGGCGGTGCCCTTCGCCTGGCGGCTCGACAAGGCCTTCGAGGTGTTGGGCCGGGAGGTGTCGCACCTCCAGCGTCGTCCGTCGGAGTACATCCGCGACAACTTCTGGTACACGACCCAACCGATGGAGGAGCCGGAGAAGGAAGAGTGGATCGACGAGGTCATAGAGTCCTTCGAGGCTTCCGGGATGGGCGACAAGCTCATGTTCTCCTCGGACTACCCGCACTGGGACTTCGACGAGCCCGAGATCTTCATCCGGCGGGCCGACGAGGCGCAGTGCCGGCGCATCCTGGGTGAGAACGCCCGCGACCTGTTCGGCATCCAGCTACTGCCCGGTACCGGCCTCGAGCGGCGCTGATCCTGCCGCCCTGTCGCCCGCCCTCCGCCGGCGGGGTGGCCTGGCGCCCGAGGCGCGCCTACCTGCAGCTGAGGCGCGCCGCGGAGACCTTGAGCTGGTGAGCGGGGGCCCGGCTGCGTTCTCTGTCGCGAATCGTGCCCTTTCAGCGGTTTTCTGTCGCGAATGGTGCCCAGTTGAAGGGGCGTGCGCTACAGAAAAACCCGACAAGCCACGAACCGCGAGTATTCCGGACGATTTGGGATCCAACTCAGGCTCGACCTAAATTTGGTCCGCCGCAAACCACCCGAAGGGGGTCGGGGGAAGGCGACCGAGACCGCCTGGACGGCCAAGTCGCGGCGATATCGGCCGAAAGGAAGTGGAGGATGCCCGCAAGGAAGTTCGTCGTCGGGAAAGCTAGCGAGCTCAAAGACGGGGAAGGGATGGTCGTCACGGTGAACAACCGTTCGATCGGCATCTTCAACATGCAGGGCGAGTTCTACGGCCTCCTGAACCAGTGCCCCCACAAGGGTGGCGAGTTGTGCCGGGGCCGCCTGGTAGGGACGTTGATGTCGGACGGCCCCGGCCAGTTCACCTACGACGCCTCGACCAAGCTCCTCATGTGCCCGTGGCACGGATGGGAGTTCGACGTCCGGACCGGTCAGTCGTATCTCGATCCGACGACGGTGCGCGTCCGGCCCTATCAGGTTCAGGTGGAGGAGGGCCAGGTGGTCGTCACCGAGATCGATGCCGGCCAGGTGGGCGTGACCGCCGGTGAGCGCAGACCGATCGAGCAGGGCACCGTCCCCCATCCGGTTGTGCCCGGCCGGATCCCTGGGCCGTATCAGGCTGAGACCATTCCGATCACGGTCGAAGACGACTACATCGTGGTCAACCTGGATCCCGTCCGGCCGCCCCGCCCGCCCAAATCTGCAGCAACCAAGCCCGCGGAGGAGAACGCGTGACCGCCACCCTGCCATTGACGACGTCCCGGCGGGAGCTGTGGGACGGACCGGTCATCGACGTGGACGTCCACGCCAACGTGCCCTCGATCGACACGCTGTATCCCTACATGGAGCCGATCTGGGTGGACTGGTGCATCGAACGCAACTATCGCGGCCCGGGAGGCGCCGCTGCGGCCTATCCGCCCGCGTCACCCCGGTCTTGCCGATCGGAGTGGCGCCCGGCCGACAACAAGCCCCCTGCATCCAGCCTGGCCCTCCTCCAGGAGCACATCCTCGACCCGTGGGAGGTCGACTTCGCCATCCTCAACTGTTATTACGGCGTCGACAGCCTGCGTCACCCCGACTGGGCGGCCGCCCTGGCCCGGGCTGTCAACGACTGGGTCATGACGGAATGGTTGGCAAAGGACTCCCGCCTGCGGGCGTCGATCACCATTCCGGCCCGTGATCCGGCGGCCATGGTTCAAGAGATCGAGCGGGTCGGCGACCACCCCGGGTTCGTCCAGGTGCTGCTGCCGATCCGCAACGACCAGCTATGGGGGCAGCGCCACTTTCACCCGGTGTTAAAGGCCATGGAGGCCCGCGACCTGGTAGCCGGCCTGCACGCGGGCGGCACCACCGAGGTGGCCCCATCCTCTACCGGCTACGCCTCCTGGTACATCGAGAGCTACGGCTCGGAGTGGCTGTCCTACACGTCGCAGGTCACCAGCATCATCAGCGAGGGTGTCTTCCAGGTGTGCCCCAACCTGCGGATGTCCGTGATGGAAGGCGGCTTCCTCTGGCTGCCAGGCTGGGGGTGGCGGATGAACAAGGAGTGGCGGGGCCTGCACCGCGAGGTTCCCTGGGTCGACCGCCCGCCTCTCGACATCATCCGGGACCACATGCGCTTCTCTACCGCGCCCATCGACGCCGGACCACCGGAGCTGGTGGCCAAAGTGACAGGATGGCTGGGCACCGACGATTTCCTCATGTTCGCTACCGACTACCCGCACGGCTACGACGAGGACGTCTCCGTCCTGCTCAGCGCCATGCCCTCATCCGTCCACGGCAACATCATGGCCGAGACGGCCCGCCGCTGGTACCGGCTCTGAGGGAGCACAACAAGGCTGACATCCGGTGGATCCGTCGTACGAAGTGGTGGTGGAGTCAATGGAGCATGAGGCGGAAGGGGTGCTCTCGCTCTACCTGGTGTCAGGTGGTGGCGCCCTGCCATCGTGGGCTCCCGGCGCTCATGTCGATCTCCTCATGGGCGAAGGCCTGGAGCGGCAGTACTCCCTGTGCGGTGATCCGGCCGAGGGGAGCCGCTGGCGCCTGGCTGTGCTGCGCGAGCCGGAAAGCCGGGGCGGGTCGGCCCACGTGCACGAGAAGATCAAGGCCGGCGACCGCGTCGAGGTCCGCGGGCCACGCAACAACTTTGCCCTGGAGCCGGCCGACAGCTACATCTTCATCGCCGGCGGGATCGGCATCACTCCCATCCTGCCCATGGTGCGCCAGGTGTCTGACTCGGGCGCCGACTGGGTGCTCGTCTACGGCGGGCGCAGGCAGGCGTCGATGGCCTTCGTCGAGGAGCTGGCGGCCTACGGCGACAGGGTCATCCTGTGGCCCGAGGAACACCACGGCCTGATCGACCTGCCCCGGTTCCTGGGGACTCCCCGCGATGGCTGCAAGGTGTACTGCTGCGGGCCCGAGCCGCTGATCGAGGCCGTCACGAACCGCTGTGAGGCGTGGCCCGATGGGGCGCTCCACGTGGAACGGTTCCGCCCGCCCGAAGGAGGGCCGGACCCCTCCGGGGACGGGTTCGAGGTCTATCTCGACTACTCGGAGTTGACGATAACCGTGCCTTCCGGCAAGACCATCCTCCAGGCCGTGGAGGAGGCCGGCGTCGAGGCGCTCTTCTCCTGCCGGGAGGGGACCTGCGGGACCTGCGAAACGAGGGTCCTCGAGGGCGTGCCCGACCATCGCGACTACGTGCTCTCCCGGGAGGACCAGGAGTCCGGAGAGATGATGATGATCTGCTGCTCGCGCTCCCGGACTCCACGTCTGGTGCTCGACCTGTGAGCGACCTGGCGGAGCGAACCCGGCAAAATGAGGCTCGACTAACTTTGAGGTTTGATCTACCCTACTCGTGTGGATCAGCCCACCCGCATGGATCACCCTGGTCGTATGGATCACTTTGGCCGGCGTTATCGGAGCGGACAGCGCCGGGAGTGGCCCGAGCTGAAGGTCGTCCTTTCCATGCTGGTCGTGCTGGGGGTGGTCGTGGCCGAGGCCATCCACTCCGGCCAACCGGCCTGGGTGCTGATCGGACTGATCGGCCCGGCGGTGCTTGCGCTTGCGGTGGTCCGGGACTGGCCGCGGCGGGTGCGCCGCTGACAGGCACGTGACGCCCAACGACCCCTCCGCCGCGGCGCCCGCGGCTCACCGCCAGGCGGCGCGCACAGCCGCGGTCGAGGACTACCTGAAGTGGATCTACAACATCGAAGAGCGCAGCGAGAGCCCGGTCACCGTCAGTGAACTGGCCCACCGGCTCGGCATCACCCCGTCGTCGGTGTCGGGCATGGTGCGCAAGCTGGCCGCCGACCGGCTCGTGGTGCATCGGCGCTACGGCGGCCTGGAGCTGACCGCGGAAGGCCGGCGGGCGGCCCTGCTGGTCCTGCGCCGGCAGCGGCTGATCGAGACCTACCTGGTGGCTGCCCTCGGCTACCGGTGGGATGAGGTCCAGGACGACGCCGAGGTGCTCGAGCACGTGATCTCGGACCGGCTACTGGATCGGATCGCCGAGGCGCTCGGCCACCCCACCCGCGACCCCCACGGCGACCCGATCCCGGCCGCTGACGGCACGCCGACCACCACCCCGACCCGCTGGCTGTCGGACCTCCGGGAGGGGGAGCGGGGCCGGCTGGTCCGCGTCGTGGACGCCGCTCCCAGTCTTCTGCGCTGGCTGAGCGAGCAAGGGGTGGCCATCGGAGATCCGGTGGAGATGCTGGGGTGGGAGCCGGGCGGGACCCTGCGGGTGCGGGTCGGGACCAAGCCCGGCCCGCTGGCCCTCGGGGAGGCGGTGGCCTCGTCGATCGCCGTCGACGTCCGTGCCTGAACGGGTCCATGGGCTGATCGCCGGCATCCGACCGTCGATTCCCGGCACCAGACCACCTCGCCGGCGGGGCTGCGAGTGCGGGGGTCCCAGGGCCCCCCGGGGTTGGCCAGGGCGGCAGAAGGGTAAGTGAATCGTGTGCCAGCAAACACCCGCTTGTGGCGGGCTGGGATCTCGAGGGGGTGAGCCGTATGCCGGATCGACAGGCGACGCAGGTCCGGGTGGTGACGATTTCTGCTTCATTTGGGTCGGGCGGCAGTGTCGTCGGTCCGGCGGTCGCCGAAAAACTGGGTTTGCCCTTCCTCGATCGCGCTCTACCCGTGGCGGTGTCCAGGGCGCTTGACTCGACCGTCGATGCCGCGTTCGCTCACGACGAACGCCCGCCCACGTTCCTCCAGCGCCTGTTCAAGGGCATGGCGGGATCGCTCAGCGCCTGGGGGGTGAGCGCTCCGCCCGAGGCGACCATCACCGACGACGAGGCCTTTTGCGCCGCGACCGGGCACGTGCTGCGGACGCTGGCCGACACCACGGGCGGCGTGATCCTGGGTCGGGCCGGCGCGGTCGTCCTGGCCTGGCATCCTTCGGCGTTCCACGTCCGGCTGGACGGAGACCGGCGCCGCCGGCTGGCCCGCGCCGCGGAACAGGTCGATGGCGATGAGGAAGCCGCGGCCCGGTTGCTCGACGAGACGGACCGGGCCCGCGAAGGCTACGTCCGATACTTCTATAAGGTCGATGCGCGCGACAGTCACCTGTACCACCTCCTGCTGGATTCGACTGTCATCCCGATCGACGTCTGCACTGAGCTCATCGTGACCGCGGCCCGCTCGTCCAGCCTGATTGGCACCACGAGCCGAGCGACATAATCCCGCGATCGCAGGTACGCTCCCGGCAATGCGTTCGCGGGGAGGAGAGCGAAGGCGAATGCTCGCTCTGCGACCAAACCGGGTCCGGCTGTTTCTGGCTGTTGAAGTGACCGCCTTACTGCTGATTGGCGCCAGTGTGGCTCCGGTTGCCCGGGCGGCGGTGCCTCCCCCGGCGTGGGCCGCGCTAGGGGACTCGTACACGTCTGGGCCGCTGATACCCAACCAGATCACCGACCCGCCAGGCTGCCTCCGTTCCGACCACGACTACCCCCATCTGGCGGCTGCCGCCCTGGGCTTCTCGCTCTCGGACGTGAGTTGCAGCGGAGCAACAGTGGCGGACATGACGCGTGTGCAGTCGACCGTTGGCGGACCCAATCCTCCCCAGCTGTCCGCGGTGGCGCCCAACGATCGGGTGGTCACCGTGAGCATCGGCGGCAACGACATCGATTTCAGGGGGATCATCGAGAACTGCATCGCGGCGTCGCCGTGGGGGCCCACCCGGGTCGGGACGACGTGCCGGGCCTACTATGACCGGTCCGGCCATGACGTCATCGCGGCCGAGATCCGTGCCCTGCGTCCCAGGACCTCGATAATGCTCGCCAGGATTCACGCCGTTGCGCCAAACGCGGCGGTCTTCCTTATCGGTTATCCGTCCATTCTCCCGGCTGAAGGATCTGGTTGCTGGCCGCGAGTGCCGCTGACGGCGAAAGACGTGCCCTACTTGCGTCTCAAGGAGCTCCAGCTGAACGGGATGCTGGCCTCGGTGGCCGCCGCGCACAGGGTGATCTTCGTCAACACGTATGTGCCCAGCGAGCCACACAACGCCTGCACGGCGGAGTCGGTTCGCTGGATCGAACCAATCGTGCCGCATGCGATGGCCTTCCCGATCCATCCCAACGCGGCCGGAGAGGCGGGTATGGCGAAGCTGGTGGAAGGTGCTGTCGGCTCGACCTGGCGGTCGACTGGAGGGTCGAGTCCCCCCGCGGTAGCGCGCTTTCTCAGAAGATGGTTCCGGGCGCGCCGACGGCGGGGTCCGGCGTGGCCCGCTCCACCGCGGGCCGACCGCCCTCAGCCTCGTATCTGGCTCGTCCGGCGCGGGTCCCGCCCCGCAACCCGAAGAGGCGATGGACGATAGCGAGGTACAGAAGAATGGCCAGGTTGGCGATGAGCCCGGCCACCTTGAGCACGGTGACGCTGTGGGCGAGCTCATAGATCTCGTAGGGAAGCAGCACGCAGGTCTCGACGAAGGTCAGGTACTCGGCCCAGCGCCGCGCCCGCCACAACCCCACGATCTCAGCGGTAAGGATCAGGGAGTAGGCGATGAGCCCGACCCCTATGACGATCAGATCCAGCTCGCGGATGATGAGCAGGCGGTTGATCAGGCTCCACACGCCACCCCGGCCGAAGTTGCCGCCGAAGGTGCTGTTCCGCAAGTCCCGCACCAGCTGGGCGTAGTCGCTTTGCAGGGCGTGCCGATGAGGGATATAGAGGAATATGGCGACAGCCAGGAGGGCGAAGATCAGCACGTGGAAGCTGCGTTCCACGGCGATCAGCCGCAGGACGTAGCGATCGCGAAGGGCGGGGCCCCGGAGGGGCACGTCGATCTCGTCGAGGGTGGGAACGGCAGGCCGGCTCGGTTGCTCGGGCGGGACCAGCACCGCCCATGCGTCGCAACGGACGCACCGGTGCCAGCGGAGTCCACCGGACTCCCGCACCAGGGCATGGTCCTCGGGCCTCACTGTCGCCGCGTCGGTCCCGATCAGGACATGCCCATTGAGACCGCAGGAAATGAGCTCCCAGTCGACCCTGTGCCGCCTCCGGGTCGGCGAAGCGCCCGGGGCCGGTGCGGGCGGGTCCGGAGGAGCCATCACTGCAAGGTACAGCCCATCAGTGCAAGGCACAGCACAGCGCGGTGGACCTGGCGAGGGATCGGCGGCTCTCCGAAGGTCCTCAAGAACGGCCGCAACCTGTCGTCTACCATCGGGCCGGCCGCGACGACCAGCCGGGGAGCCTTCGAGCCAGGGCGCGACTGGTCCGATCAGTACGGAGAGACAGGGAGAGGCAAGGATGCCCCAGCTGGAGACCATTCTCTACAGCCAGAAGGATTCGATTGCGCGCATCGTGCTGAATCGACCCGAGCGACGCAACGCACTCAATCATCAACTCCTCGATGACCTCGATGCCGCCCTGCAGCAGGCAGAAGACGATCCGGAGGTTCTCGTGCTCGTCCTGTCGGGAAGCGGGACGTCCTTTTGCTCAGGGTATGACCTGGGTGGCAGCTACTACATTTCCCCGCCGGCCGAGGGCGAGTGGACCGTCGCCAACTCCTTGCGGACCCTGCGCGACATCGAGCGCCGCTATCTCAGACTCTGGAACTGTCCGAAACCGACCATCGCGCAGGTGCAGGGGTATGCCATCGCCGGAGGCTGCTATCTACAGATGCTGTGCGACATCTCCGTGGTCGCTGAGGACGCCATGCTCGGCCATCCGATATCGCCGGGCGGCGTCACCAGCATGCCGCTCTGGCAGCTCCTGCTCGGCCCGAAGAAGGCCAGGTACCTTCTTTTCACCGGGCGGCTCATCGACGGGCGGGAGGCGGAGCGCATCGGGCTCGCCAGCCTCGCCGTGCCCGCCGAGGACCTCGAAGGGACGGTCTCGGAGCTGGCCACCGGGATGGCGACGGGTCGCGGCCGGACCGGCGGGCTCACCCACCTGAAGGAATCGCTCAACACCGACCTGGAGATGATGGGAGTGGGCGCCATGTTCCGCTACCACGGTCACATGAATGCACTCGGTCGCCTGGATCGCGCCGCGAGGTCGGCGCTAGAGGACCGGCATGGCGGTGGCGACGCGCTATAGGTCGGTCACGGGGTGATAGCCACCCCTGAGGTTGGTGGGAACGATTTCGATACAGGTCTGGCCAGGGGTGAGCGGAATCGGTTGCCCTCCGGCGCCGACCAACCCGGTTTGGTCGCTCAGGCTGGGGCGCGGCGGCGATTTGCCCTCCGCCTCCCGGCGCGCCTATAGCTTCTGGATGAAGGTGACTCCGTCACCGATCGGGATCATCACGACTCGAACCCGCCGGTCTTGCGCGGCGTGATCATTGAACGATCGAATCGCTCTGACCGAGTCGTCGTCGAGCGCAGGATCGAGCACTCGTCCGTCTTGCAAGGTGTTGTCAGCGAGGAGCAGGCCGCCTGGTCGAAGGCGCGGCACGACCTCCTCATAGTAAGCGGGATAACCGGTTTTGTCGGCGTCGACGAATGCCAGATCGAACTGCTCTCTCCTGGGGAGAGCCCGCAGCGTGTCGATAGCCGGTCCGATCCGCAGCTCGATTTGGTCGGCTACACCGGCTTTCGCCCAGTATTCCCGGCCGATCGCGGTCCACTCCTCGCTGACGTCGCAGCAGAGCACCCGACCGCCGGGACCCATCCCTCGAGCGACAGCAAGGGCCGAGTATCCAGTGAACGTTCCGACTTCGAGCGCAGCGGTGGCACCCATGGCCCGGGCGATGATCTCCATCAGCACGGCTTGATCGTCGCCGATCTGCATCCCGGCCGCCCGCCCGGTCCGCTCCCGAGTTACCTCCTGCAGCTGGACCTGGACCTCGTCGGGTCCACTGGAGTGAGCCGACGCGTACTCGACAACGGCGCCGTCGATGAACCGGCTTCTGCTTCGGGTGGCCATTTTCGTTGCTCCCGGAAGGGTTGACCCGCGCGCGCGCGAGTTTGTACGATGTAGCACCAATCCAACAACCTCTCACGGCAGCCGTCAAAGCTCATGGGTCGAGATCGGCTCCCTCGACCTCGACGGCGAGGCTCCAGGCAATATCGGCAGACGAGCGTCCGACGTGCAGGGTATAGGTTCCGGCTTCGACCCGCCACCCGGCCGGCTTCGACGAGGATGATGATCGACGACCAAAAAAGGGCACGGGCACGCGGCTCAGCAGATTGGTATGTTGCGCCCCGTCGGAATGCCAGCGGGCAAAGCTCCGCCCATCGAGGTGAATGGACACCGATCTGCGTTCCCCCGGCGAGAGCTGGACCTTCGAGAAGCCCTTGAGCTCTCGGGCCGGCCGCATGACACGCCCCGGCGGCGGCTCGACGTAGCATTGCACGACCTCGGATCCTGGACGGTCTCCGGTATTCGTCACCGTGAGGGTCACGTCGAGCACGTCACCGGGAGACCAGGTCGACTTCGACAGGGTGGGCTGTCCGAGGGCAAACGAGGTATAGGACAGGCCGTGGCCAAAAGGAAACCGCACGGGGAGCCCCCGGCTTTCGTACCATCGGTACCCGACCAGGATGCGTTCGCCATAGACGATGCTGTCGCCATCCCCCGGGAAGTTTCCGTAGGCGGGAGTCAGCTCGATTGAGGTGGGAATGCTCACGGGCAGTCTCCCTGCGGGCTCCGCCCTACCGACCAGGACGTCCGCCAGGGCCGCGCCCATTTCCTGGCCCCCGAACCACGCCTGGAGGACAGCCGGAACCCGGTCCGCCCACCCCATGTCCACCGGGGCTCCGGCGTTGACAACGACCACGGTGCGGGGATTACACGCTTGAATCCTCGCGATCAGATCGTCCTGGGCCGCCGGCAGGCGGAGCTCGTCGCGGTCGAAGCCTTCCGACTCCCATTCGTGGGTTGTTCCCACCACGAGCACGACCGCGTCCGACGCGGCGGCCAGGTCCTCCGCTCTCTGCGCGAGATCGGAAGGAACCGGAGCTGCGCATCCGACCCGGAATCCATTCAGGGCATCAGCGCCGTCGCTGTAGTACTCGACGACGATTGACGTTGGATGGCCTGCAGCCAGTTCCGTTTCGGCGACGATCTCGACCCGCCCTGCGCCGAAGAAGCCTGATCCTCTGGGCCGGGTTCCGTCCATGGCGTCGATCAGGAGGCGGTCGTCGACAAGCAGACGAGCCCGGCCCACCTCGGTCAGAGTAAACTGGTGCCGACCGTCGGCGGCCGCAATGAAGGTTCCACTGGCCCGTAACGAGAACGCGCCCTCGATGGCAGGGTGAGGAGCGCCAGCGTAGATCACTTCCGCGCTGGGCGGCTCTGAGCGACGCACCACCTCGCCCTCCAGAGCTTCGCCCCGGTATAGCTCCACGGACAACGGAATATCGAGGACCGGGATGCGGCGCGCCAGCTGCACTCCAGGCTCGTAACGAATCGCTGTGCCCTCACCGAACCGCGCCTGTAGGGACTCCAGGAACGGCGCGGTCGGGTCAGGAGCCACCTGAGCCGATCCACCGCCCATCAGCGCGAGGTTGCCCGCGGCTGGGCCGATCACGGCCAGTTGACGAACTGGGGCGTCCAAGGGCAAGAGGCCGTCGTTTTTCAGTAGCACAAAGGACTCGGCCGCCGCCCGGTACGCGACGGCCCGCCGCCGCTCGGCCCGCGGACGGCCGGGAACCATTTCGTCATCCCCCTCTCCACCAACCAGCCCGAGCCGATCCAGCACGCTGAGGATCCGCCGAACCTGCGCGTCGAGGCGCGACTCCGGGACGCGCCCCTCCCGAACGGCTCGAGCCAGAGCCTCTCCGTAGGCTCGTCCGGGTCCGGGCATCTCGATGTCCACACCCGCCGCACACGATTCTTCCGTCGAGGCGACCGCGAACCAATCGGTGATCACGACTCCGTCGAACCCCCAGTCGTTCCTGGCCAGTGAGACGAGCTCGGCGTGCTCTGAGCACCAGATGCCGTTGACCCGGTTGTACGCGGTCATCAAGCCCAGGGCGCCAGCCTCCCGCACTGCGATCTCGAACGGCAGCAGATACAGCTCCCGCAATGTCCGCTCGTCGACGACTGAGTTGACGGTCATCCGTTCGGTTTCGGCGTCGTTCGCCACAAAGTGTTTGATGACCGAGATCACGCCGCACGACTGGACGCCGTCCACGAAGGAAGCCGCAAGACGTCCGGACAGCAGCGGATCCTCGGCATAGCACTCAAAGTTGCGCCCGGCCAGCGGCGACCGCGGGATATTGACGGTGGGAGCCAGCAGGACCCGGCAGCCATGGGCGCGCGCCTCCTCACCCAGCAGCTCTCCGACCAACCCAATCAGGTGCGGGTCCCAGGTTGCGCCAAGGGCCGAACCACACGGCACGCACGTGGTGGTCACGGCCCCCTGCCCGGGGAGGCCTGGCCCCCGGGCTCCATTCGGGCCGTCCGTCATCACCAGCTTGCGGACCCCGGCGCGATCGATGGCCGGCAAGCTCCACAGGTCCTCTCCCGCGGTCAACGCCGCCTTTTCCTCCACACTGAGCGAGCGCAATAGCTCGTCGAGAACGGGGGAATCAGCCTGGACCGGTTGCGAACCCATGGCGCGGATCATACAAAGCCGGCTATGGACGCAACCCTATGTCAGCCTACCATCAGTGTTTGCGGGCTTTGCCCCCCACAAACAGCTCGTGCCAGTCGGATTCGGAGACTTCTACCCCGAAGCGTTTGGCTGCCTGCTGGATCCGCTTCCACGCCTCATCCCGCTCGGAGTCGGTCACTCCTTCCACCTGGTCGAAGCGCGCGATGGCGTTGCGAACATGGCGGGCGTCGGTCAATGGCTCTTTCCGCTCTTCGGGAAACGCGAACTCTGATTTGCTGAGCCGATTCTCCTCGGCGGTACTCAACCCTGGTGCCAGCTTGGGGATCTGCTGGCCCCGGGCTCGGGCACTTTGTGCCTGCCGGGCCTTCTGCAGGTTACGGCGGGCCGCCTCTTTTTGCCGTTCTGTAGCCATGTGGAGGTGAGTACCCGACTGGCCGCAGCGGGAAACGCCGCCGCCCCTCTGCGCCCGCGGCGCACCGCCGGCTCGCCTGCGCCGGCAGCGGCCCCGGCGACGCGGTAGCAGTGTCCAGGATTCACGGCGTTTCACCGCGGTACGGCCGCGATCGAGTTCCGAGTGCCATCCCCTCCTGGCGCATCGTGGCGCAGAGCACATGACCGAGCATCAGGACGGCGTCCGCATCTCCGGCATCTCGAACTTCTTCCTGACGGAGGGCCGCTCAGGTGGGGTATATGCAAGATGAGAGACGGTTACGCTGAGAGGAAGGCCGCCAACATGTACAAGTTCAGTTTCCTCGTCGGGGCCGGACTCGGCTTTGTGCTGGGCTCGAAGCTGGGCACCGGGCCATACGAGCAGCTGCAATCAATGATCGCCGAGGTTCTGCGCCGTCCGGAGGTCCAGGGAAAGGTAGAGCAGATGCGGTCCACGGCGAAGGAGCAGATGAGCGCCGCTGTCCAGAAGGCCAGCGCCAAGATCCCGGGACAGCCGGGCCAAGGCGAGGACACGGCCACCGCGCCTTCGCCCGGACTCGTAAGCAACTCGGTATGAAATACGACTGATAGCTATGACATTGCGCCGGACGGCTCACTGGTGGTCATCAGGCGACACTGCTGGGAGATCAGCTGAAGGGAAGCTCGCGGAAAGGCGTGCTCGGATCGACCCCCGGCTCCTTCGCGAGCCCAAGGACCCGCTCCCCGAGAATATTGCGCATGACCTGATTGCTGCCGCCGGCGATGGACGACGACGGCGTCGACAACAGCATTTGCACGGCCGCAAACTCGTCGCTATCGGCATCCGACCACGCCATCGACCCGGGGCCGGCCAATCGAGCCGCCACCTTGGCGGACCGCTTCGAGAGGATAGCGCCGC
The DNA here is from genome assembly GCA_963834725.1 of uncultured Acidimicrobiaceae bacterium. GTDB lineage: Bacteria > Actinomycetota > Acidimicrobiia > Acidimicrobiales > Palsa-688 > PALSA-693. The sequence continues at coordinate 5,864,003 of CAWICN010000001.1, read as the reverse complement.
CGAGCTTGTTGAGCGATCCGTCGGGCCCGGGAACGCCACCAGCCGGCACCGCCTGTCGTTGCCGCAGACCTAACAAATCCGCCGCCCAGTAGCGGACGACCAGGTCCATAAGGTCCTGTCGCACCAGCGGATCCGACAGCAGGCCGCGGGCGCGGGCCACCTTCAGATGCGTCGAGATCGGGGCCAGCCGGTCCGTCTTCTCGGCGCTCGTCCGTGCCACTCCTACCCGCTCGTTCATCAACACGGTGATCGCGCAGCGCCAGCCGTCTCCTGGTTCCCCCAGGATTCGCTCGGCAGGAATGCGGACGTCGTCGAAGAAGACCTCGTTGAAGTTGGCTTGGCCGGTCATTTGGCGCAACGGTCGGATGGTGATGCCCGGCGAGCTCATGTCGAGGATGAACATGGACAGTCCCCGGTGCTTGGGCTGATCCGGATCGCTGCGGGCCACCAGAATGCCGTACTCCGAATAGTGCGCCCCCGACGTCCAGACTTTCTGTCCGTTGAGCACCCACTCGTCGCCATCCCGGACGACGGAGGACCGCAGGCTGGCGAGGTCCGATCCCGACGACGGCTCAGAGAAGAGCTGACACCAGATCTCTTCACCCTGAAGGGCCGGACGGACGAATCGTTCCTTCTGTGCTTCCGTGCCATGGGTCAGCACCGTCGGCATGCACATGCCGAAGCCGATGCTGAACACCCCGGTCGGGAGGTCGTACTGAGCCGCCTCGTTGTTGAAGAGGGTCTGGTAGCGACCGGGCAGTCCCTGACCACCGTACTGCCGCGGCCAGGTCAGGCCGGCCAGGCCGGCCTCAAACAGCGCCAACTGGAAACTCTTCGCCTGCCGCACATCGGTCCGCTGCTCCACCCCGACCTCGGCCTCGGTGCGGGGGCTGGCGTGGCCTTTCAAAAATGACCGAACCTTCGTTCTAAACCCATCGTCGTCGGCAAGCTCGGTCGTGATGCTGTCCGCAGCGGTTGACATCCCTGTTCCTCTGCCTCTCCCCTCGTCCGCCGATCACCTTGCGGTCTCGGCTGGTAAGCACCGAGATCCCCCAAGGTCCGCGGCGATCCTCCAGACACCTTACCAACCCCGGGTTGGATAGTAAAACTCTCGTCGAGGATGCCGGGGGACGAAGGAGCGGGTAGGATCGGACGACACGTTGTTCACCGGGTAGGCAGGCCGATCTTTCATGCACGTTCAGACTCCTCAACGTCAGCACTACATGCTGACCTTCGCGGCCCTGGCCACCGGCACCCTGGCGTTCGTCGTGCTGCAGTCCCTGGTACTCCCGGCCCTCCCCGCGATCGAGCACCAGATGCACGTCTCTGCCGATGCGGCCACGTGGACCTTGACGGCCTACCTCTTGAGCGCGTCGGTGGCCACCCCCATCCTCGGCCGCATGGGCGACATACACGGCAAGCAACGGCTGCTGGTGGTTGTGCTCGCCGCTCTGGCCCTCGGCACCCTGCTCGCGGCCCTGGCCACCTCCCTGGAGCTGCTGATAGTGGCCCGGCTGATACAAGGCCTGGCTGGAGCCCTGTTCCCGCTGTCGTTCGGCATCATTCGTGACGAGTTCCCAATCGATCGGATGCCGACCGGAATCGGGTTGATCTCCATGCTGATGGGGATCGGCAGTGGCCTGGGCCTCGCTCTCGGCGGCGTGATCGTCGAGCACCTCTCGATCCAGTGGCTGTTCTGGATACCGCTTCCGGCCGTGATCGTTGCATTGGCTGCGGTGATCCGGTTCGTGCCAGAGTCCCCTATCCGTAGCCCGGGCGGCGTCAATGTCCTGGGCGGCATCCTCCTGGCCGGATGGCTACTCGCTCTGCTGCTTGCCGTGAGCGAGGCGCCGGTCTGGGGTTGGACTTCCCCCCTGATCCTCGGTCTGGAGGCCACGTCGATCATCCTCTTCGCGGCGTGGGTACACAGCGAGCTTCGCGCCCGCCATCCGCTGGTGGACATGCGCATGATGCGGATTCCCACCGTCTGGTGGACCAACCTCTCGGCTCTGCTGCTCGGCGCCGGCATGTACGCATCGGCCGTTGTCATCCCGCCGTTCGTCGAGACGACGGCATCCCATGGCTACGGGTTCGCGGCATCGCCCGCCATGGCTGGACTCTTCCTGGTGCCACAGTCCCTGGGCATGCTGGTCGTCGGTTTCGTCAACGGCCCTGTCACTGCCGCCATCGGATCCAAGGCTGCCCTGGCCATCGGAGGCGTTCTCGGCGGCCTGGGCTTCTGGCTGCTAGCGGCCGCCCACGGACACCCGTGGCAGTTCTTCGCGGCCACCGCAGTGATGGGCCTCGGCACGGGTTTGGGATTTGCCGCGATGTCCAATCTCGTTGTCAACGCCGTCCCTGTGTCCCAGACCGGGGTCGCAACCGGTATGAATGCCAACGTGCGCACCATCGGTGGTGCCTTGGGCAGTCAGTTCATTGCCACCATCCTGGCCTCGGGAGTGGCGGTCGGCGCCTTTCCCCACGTCAGCGCCTACACCATCAGCTTCCTCGTGCTCGGGGGATGCTTCCTTCTGGCGGGGGTGTCGGCTCTGGCCATACCGCGAGCTCGCGCCGCATCCTGGCAGCAGGCGCTCCCCGGCTCGCCGTCCGATGTGGTCCCGGCCGCGGAGTCTGCATCGGCTGGATGACGGTTGGCCGCTGAAATAAATCGGCGTCCCGCCCGTTTGGATCCGCCGGACGCTGGGAAACATTATCCAGGTGCCGTTAGCTCGAGCGACCCCCGATCCTCCTTGTCCCCCTCGTGGTCGGGGGTCGTCTCGCGCTTCTCGGCCCTGCGCTCCCGGGGCCTGCTCAAACGGTCGAACAGGTCACTGCGGGTCTCTCCGGCCTACAGGACGCTATGACGATTCCCGACTTCTTGCCGACATTCGTCGCATGGGTGGACAATGAATGGACGGTTAACGAGTAGCCGGAGGGCATGTGATGCCCACGCGCCTCAGGTTGGCGCGCCAGTTCATCAATACAGTGGGTGAACGATGCTCGAATCGACACGGAGGCGACGGTCCGAGGAGCTCCAGGGTGGCACGCCAGAAAGCGCCACCCGCGACCCCGCGCTCGCGTCGATCGACCAGAGCGTGGCACAACTGTTCGCGCTGGTCCGCGAAGCGTTGGCCGGAGCCACCATGGCCCTCCTCGATCAGGATCACGAACTCGGGCTATCGGTGGTCGCCGGCGACCGAACTATCGACGAACTGACCGCCCGGGTGGAAAACTCGACCTGGCAGATGATCAGCCGGCAGACACTCGACCCGACCAGCCTCCGGCAGGCGGTCGGCATCCTCCTCATGCTCCCGGAGCTGGAGCGCAGCGCCGATCTCGCCGAACACATCGCCCAGCGTTCCCTCACCGACCTGGGCCGCGAGATGACACCGCTGAGTCGAGGGTTGGTACAGCGCATGTCCGAGGTGGCGTCGGCCATGTGGAACATGGCGGCCATCGCCTATGTGAACCGAGCGGCGCAGGGTGTCGAGCTCGACGACGCGGACGAGGAACTCGATGTCCTTCACGAGCGCCTCAGCAACGAAGTCGCCTCCGGCCACATGACCCCCTCAGTAGCCGCGCAGGTCACCCTGCTCTCCCGCTTCTACGAGCGCCTCGGCGACCATGCGGTCAACCTGACCCGGCGCGTGGAAGCCCTCCACCTCTAAGAACGGTGACCATGTCGCCGCTCCGCCGCGGGAGGTCGTGGCGATGAAGATAGCCGTCCTGGGACTCGGGCGGATGGGACGGGCGGTGGCGCAACGGCTCATCGATGGAGGCCACGATCTGATGGTCTGGAACCGGTCCCGCGGCAAGGCCGACGAGCTGGTCACTGGCGGGGCGTCCGAAGCCGACAGCCCCGCTGCGGCTGTCTCGGGCGCCGAGGTGGTCGTCGTCAGCCTGGCCGATGACGAAGCGGTGCACGATCTGGCCCTGCGCTCCGCCACCGTCCGCGACGCGATCAGCTCGAGACCGTACCTGGAGACGTCAACCATCTCGCCGGCGTTGAGCGCGGAACTGGGACGGGCCTTCGACCGCTTCGTAGCGCTGCCGATCCTGGGCGCCCCCCAAGCGGTCCGGGGTGGGCAGGCCACCTACCTGGCCGGCGGCGCGGCCACGGTCATCGACCAGCTCGGTCCCGTCTGGCACAGCCTGGGCGGCACTCTCAAGCGCTACCCGCGACCGGAGCTGGCCTCAGCCGGCAAGCTGGCCGTCAACCTCCTGCTCCTCTCCGGAATCGTGACCGTCGCCGAAGCCCTCACCGTCGGCCGGGCCGGCGGGCTCAGCGACGAGCAGCTCACCGACCTGCTCTTCGACTCTCCCATGCTCGCGACGGGCTTCAAGAACCGGTTCAAAGGCATCGTCGACGGATCCGGTCCAGCCTGGTGGACGACGGTGCTGGCCGCCAAGGACACCCGCCTGGCTATCGAAGCGGCCAGGTCGGCGGATCGCGACCTGCCCCTCGCCACCACGGTGCACGACCTGTACCAGGCCGCCGTCGAGGCGTCGATGGACGACGAGGACATGGTGGCCGTCGCTCGCCTCTACATCGAGCGACATCCCGGCGCCTAGCCTCGAGTCCGCGTTCCGATTGAACAATGCCGGTATCGGGCTGCTGGTTACGGTGTCGACTCTGGCGGGCGCCGTGGCGACGATGCCGGTTGGAGTCCTGACCGACCGGACCAGTCGGACCCGGCTTTTATCCATCAGCATCCTGGTCTGGGGGGCGACGGAACTGACATCGGGATTTCCTCTACTTTCGTGATGCTACTGGCGACCCGGGTGGCCCTCGGGGCGGTCACGGCTACCGCGGGTCCGGCAGTTGCATCCCTGACCGGGGATCTGTTCGGCGCCCAGGAGCGAAGCCGGATCTACGGGATGATCCTGACCGGCGAACTCCTTGGAGCGGGGCTCGGCGTCGCCATTGCCGGTGATATCGGGGCGGCCACCTCGTGGCGGGTGGGCCTCGCCATCCTGGCTCTGCCCAGCCTGGCCCTGTCATGGACCATCCACCACCGTTTCCCTGAGCCCGCCAGGGGCGGTCAGAGCCGGCTGTTGGAGGGCGATGAGGAGATTCGCTCGGCCAATCCAGAAGAGCCGGACCCTGACAGGGCGGCCATCGATGTCGGGACAGAGCCCGACGAGCCCGACGAGCCCGTCACCGCGCCCGACGAGCATCCGGTGCTCACCATGATCGAGCACAGCGATATCGAACCTGACGAATCACTGGTGAGGGCCGCAGACTCCCGGTTGACGGCGTGGCAGGCCATTCGGTGGGTATGCCGTGTGCGCACCAACCTCAGCCTGATCATCGCCTCCGCGCTGGGATACTTCTTCTTGAGCGGTGTGCGCACCTTCGCGCTGATTTATGCGCGGGGTCGCTTCGGGATCGGCCAGGGAATGGCCACCATCTTCTTCCTCCTCATCGGCCTCGCAGCCATAGCGGGCGTATTGGCCTCGGGCCGATGGACGGACCGCTTCATCTACCGGGGTCGGGTTGACGCCCGCCTCCTTGTTGGCGGAGCGGGCTTCCTCGTAGCCGTCGTGGTCTTCATCCCGGCCCTGCCGACCGGATCGGTCCTGATAGGGCTGCCTCTATTCCTTGTGGCCGCCTTCGCCCTGGCCGCGCCAAACCCCCCGGTCGACGCGGCTCGCCTGGATGTGGTTCCGTCCCAGATGTGGGGGCGGGCCGAGTCCATTCGCACCGCCGTCCGTACCATCCTGGAGGCTGTAGCCCCACTGCTGTTCGGCGTACTTTCGTTCCCACTGGGCGGCGGCAACTCCAATGGCCTCGCCGCCGGCGTGAACGAGAATCACGCCAAATTCACAGAAGCCGGGACGATTGGGCTCAAATACACGTTTCTCACTATGCTCGCGCCCCTGGCAATTGCCGGTCTGCTCCTCCTCCGGGCCGGCGCACCTACCTTACGGACGTCGCGACGGCCGCCGCGTCCGAGCCGTCGGCCCAGGAGCGATCACCGGCCTCATGATCATCGAACCGCTCCTGTCGATGTCAGATGATACGAGATCAATCTGCAGGAGGCCGGCCGCCAGCTCCACCCGACGACCCGGTCTCCGGTCGTGCAAGTAGAACCCGCTTGCGGTGGAGGTCTGGACCTTCTGGCGACGGGAGAACTCGGGAGCGGCCCCCCGTATCGGCCTCCGGATGCAAGGGCTACCGAGACTCAGTAGGACTGCTTGGGGGCTGCCGATTGTTGACCGTCCTGTCCCGGAGCCGGTCGAAGTGAGAGGCCAGGCGCGTAGTTATCGTGGAGAGAGGACCGAGAGCAAGCAAGTGGGGGTGCGGATGGGACACCACCATTTCGTCCGCAGCGGTGATCTGCTCGCCCATCTCTGCCAGTTCCTGCTCGGACAGACCCTCGCGCAGGGCGGGTGCCACTTTGGATCGAACCCGTTCCACGTGCTCGACGGTGACGGCGCGCAGGTCGGTCACGAGCTGAGGCAGGTCAGGAGAATTGACCTTTCGCCGCTCGATCAGCACCATCAACTTCTCCATGCGCTGATAGTCATCGAGCAGCTGATCGGCGAGCCGGTCACCACCGATGCTCTCATGCTTGAGCTTGAGATGAACAGCACTGCGCTCGGCCGCGATATGCGCGGCCAGATCCTTCAGCAAGGTATGGAGAACACCGGGCCGGTCGGCATCGGGCGAGCTCACCCGTTCGAACAAGGTTTCGAGCCCTCGATGCTGCTCCTCCAGCACGGCGAGCGCAGATTCGGTCACCTTCCAGTTCTACCCATTGTGAGCGCACATTCCACGCTGGCCCGGCCGGGACAGTTCGTCCAGCCGACAATCGTGCATGAAGCTCGGGGAGTTTGGGCCCATTCCAGTCATGACAAGGCTGCCGGGCGGCACCGAAGAGGCTTAGCAGTGTCTCGTGTCACACCTCGATCACCCGATGTTCATCATCACGGTGGCGTCCGGGCATCAGCGGGCCGGGTGGACGCCTCTAACAGCGGGTGCATTTTGCGCCTTGGGCACGGTTTTAGCGATTTCCCGCTCCCCAGCGCACCCAGGATTACCAAACGCACCCAGGCCGCCGGTTCGGGGAGGGGCCGAGTGAGGGCCGGGCGAGGTTGACCTTGCGGGGCGACGACCACGTGGCGCCTCTGGTCACCCCGCCGCCCGCCTATCCGGCCAGCCTCGGTGTCACCGCCGTCGAAGGGGCGACGCTGCTCAGCGCTGAGGGTGCACACCTGGCGGCGCCCACCACCGCCACGTGGTTGGCCCCTGAATCATCCCGGAGAAAAATGTGGACGGTTTGTGTTACGCGCCGGGCGGCTGGGCGTGTCAACCGTAGATAACCGAATCCCACTATGAGGAGCGGCGCGAAGCGGAGATCACAAAAATCCATGACCGAATCTACCGAAAAGGACTTCTGGCGCTGGCTTTCCGACGAGCTGGCCGAGGAGGCGCAGCAGGCTCAGAACAGCGGGGGCCGGCTGCCACCTAAACCGGTGTGTTTGAGCGAGGTGGAAGCGGTCGGCCTGCTGGTGTTGGCATACGACGTCGAACCACACGAGCTTCCCGGCGGCCGGGCCGCCGGAGCCGCTCGCCGGCTGGTCGACACGCTGCAGGGTCACCTCAACCATCTCGGCACCGACAACGGCAGCGGAATCCGCTAACACAGCGAACGGGCGCCCACCGCCGTTCTGGCGGAGGGTGCCATCGAAACGAGGCCGAAAGCATTAACGGAGATGAACAACCGGGGCATGACATTCAGATGCTTTCACTGTCTGGGCGTTATGACCCGAGGTTGAAGACCCCGACCGGCAGCTCTGAGAGGCATCCGTAGTGGCAGAGTTGGCCGCTGGGCACCGTTGGCAAGGGCTCTCCGTTGCCACCGCGTCCGGCCAGAGAGTCGGCAAAGTTAAAGATGTCTGGCTTAGCCAGCTCGACCGACGACCGGAGTGGTTGGTGCTGTCGGGAGGCCCGGGGCGCCGCGCCCGTTGGATTCCGGTCGAGGGCAGCCGCCAGATCGGGGACACCTTGCAGACGCCCTTCGCCTTGGACCAGATCCTGGCTGCGCCCCGGCTTACGCCTCGCCGGGGTGATATCGACACGGGCGAAGCAGGGACGTTGCGCCTGCACTACGGGTTGAAGCCCCCTCGCCGAGGGGCAGCCAAAGGCCGGTCGGCCGGGACGTCCGGAACATCCGGGGAGCCGGGCCGGCCCGGGCGGTCGGCTGCGAAAAAGCAACCCGACGATGCCATGACCCCCTCCGAGGAGCAGCGGCGCCTGCGACGCTCGGTGCGCCCAGGCGAACGGGTTCGTCTCGTCAAGCAGGTGGTGGTCGAGGACGTTCAGCTACCCGTCAAGCTGCGCCGAGAGGAACTGGTGCTCGAACGAGCCCCTCTCCCGCCGGGATCCGCACCTGACATGGAGATGGACGGCGAACTTCGAGACGGCCACGAACCGGTCGGCGAGCTGATCCTCTACGAAGAGCAAGTGGTCATCACCAAACGAGTGATGCCCAAGGAGCGGGTCCGCCTGGTCAAAACGACCGTAACCGAAGAGCAGCACATCAAAGAGCAGATCCGCAAGGAGAAGATCCAGGCCGAGCGGACACCGCGGCCTTGAGCTTGACCGATACCGGGGCCCGACCCGGGTATCTCAACCAGCAGCAACCGATCCGGAGGAAAACATGACAGACCGTAGGGGTGGCGCGGCCGCCGGCCAGGAGGTGGCCGGCACCGCGGCCGACAAGGCCGGCCAGGTGTCCCAGCAAGCCGGCGAGCAGGCCAAGGCGGTAGCCGGCACCGCCGTGGAGCAGGCCCGACAGGTGGGCGGCGAGGCCGCCGCCCGAGCCGGGGACCTCCTCGGCGAGACCAAAGATCAGGCCCGGCGCCAGGCCGAGACCCAAACCCAGCGGCTGGCCGAGTCGCTGGGGCGCCTCCGGGACCAGGGCCGGGCCCTGGCCGCGGGACGCCCCGAGGAGGCCGGCTCCCTGCCCGACGTGGCCGGGCAACTGGTGTCGCGCCTGGACCAGGTGGTGGAACGGATGGGCAGCGGCGGCTTCGACGGGATGGTCGACGACCTGCAGCGCTTCGCCCGGCGCCGACCCGGTGTGTTCCTGGTTGGCGCCGCCGCCCTCGGGTTGGCGGTGGGCCGCCTGGTCAGGGCCGGTGCGGTCCAGCACGCCACCGGCCAGCAAGAAGAAGACTCCCCCACGCCGAGCTGGCCGGCCCAGCCCCCGACGCCCGCTGACCTCTACCAAGGCGAGCCTTTGGCCGTGCCGCCCCGTCCCGCCCCGGTGGCGCCGGTGACCCCCTCTGAGGTTCCTGGCCTGTGAGCAGCACCGAACCCCCCGCCGGAGGTCCGAGCATCCAGCGGCTGGAGCCGTCTTTGGGACGGTCAGCCGCGGCACCGAGCAGCGACGCCAGCGTGGGCGAGCTGGTTTCCCGGATGACCGACGACCTGTCCATCCTGTTCCGCAAAGAGATCGAGCTGGCCAAAATAGAGATCAAGGAGGAGGCCACCAAGGCCGCCAAAGGGGCCGGACTAATGGGCGGAACCGGCGTGGCCGCTATGTTCTGCTTGCTAATGCTGTCGTTCGCCGCGGCCTGGGGCCTGGCCGAGGTCATGCCCACCGGATGGGCGTTTTTGATCATGGGCGGCCTGTACGCCATTACCGCCGCCATCCTGTTCATGGCCGGACGAGACCGGCTCCGCAAGGTGCACCCCGTACCCGAGCAGACCGTCGAGACGGTCAAGGAGGACATCCAATGGGCCAAGAATCCGACATCGTGAAAGCCGAGATCGCCGGCGCCCGGGACGACATGTCCCAGACCCTGAGCGCCATCAGCGAAAAGGTCAGCCCCAAACAGATGGCCCACCGTCAGACCAGCCGGGTCAAGGACCGATTCACCGGCATCCGCACCGCTGTCATGGGCAGCGCCGAAAACGTGACCCAGATCGTCGAGGGGGCGGCGGCATCGGCCGGCGACACGGCCCCAGGCGTCGTCCAATCCGTGCAACAGGTCCCCCAGGCGGCCAAGGCCCAAACCCAGGGCAACCCGTTGGCGGCCGGGCTGATCGCCTTCGGGCTAGGGCTAATGGCTGCGTCGGTGATCCCGGCCAGCGAACGGGAACGCCAGGTGGCCGCCAGAGTCGGCGAGACAGCACAACCCGCGGTCCAGCAGGCCCAGGTCGCCGCCCAAGAAGTCAAACAGAACCTGCAAGAGAGAGCCCAGACTGCCCTGGGCGAGGTCAAGCAGGCGGCCACCAGCGCCACCCAAGAAGTAAAAGACCAGGCCGCCTCCTCGGCACAAGAAGTCGGCCAATCGGCCCGCCAGGCCGCCAGCGACGTGGGCGACCAAGCCAACCAATCCGGTCAGAGAGGAGCACCCGGCGACCAGCCCGACCCTCAGGTGTGAGACTGGCGGTTCTCCGGAGCGCTCCAGCGGGAACGGGGCATCTTCCGGGAAGGCCGCCCTGGCGACGGCGAGGTGCTTCATGTTACCCAAAGAGGGTCCCCCCGGGGCTACCTCTCGGCGTGAGAATCTGCTGACCGTCAAGAGGAAAGCATTATATCGTGCACCGAGGTAGGGCGAGGTTGGCGAGGTTGCCAGTACAGTGCGCACCGTCGAGGGCGGTCGGGCCTGTCTGGCTGAAAAAAGTTTGAGCCGCTCAGGTGTGAGGAAAACGGACCGAGTTCCGTCAGGGGAACACGCACGCATCCCATGATCTGGGCGATGAGCGATGTTTTATCGTGATACGATACGGGTACGGACTTAGTGGTAGTTGCTGACAGCGAGTCGGGAGGTTCGGCAGGTGGTGGTGGCGGCTGACTCGAACGGGATGGGAACGAGAGCTTCGTGCCAGCACAGGGTCGAGCGGTTGGGGTGGGTCGGTCGGTGAGGGGACAGTCGCAGCCGGTGGAGTTGGTGGTAGGGGCAGGGCGGACGGGAAGGCGGGCCACGGAAGAGCCGGCCCGTCGCTCGGATGGCTCGGGGTTGGCGAACGATTTGCGGGTGGCGGTGCGGGGGGAAGTCCGCTTCGATGAGGGGGCGCGGCGCTTGTACGCGAATGACGCGTCGATCTACCGGCAGCTGCCGATCGGAGTGGTGATCCCTCGTGACGCGGATGATGTGGTGGCGGCGTTGGAGTGCTGCCGCCGGTACGGGGTGCCGATCTTGGGGCGGGGTTGCGGGACGGGTCTGGCCGGCCAGAGCGTGAACGCCGCGGTCATGTTCGATTTCTCCAAGTACATGAACCACATTGTCGACCTGGATGTGGACCGCCGCCGGGCGAGGGTGGAGCCGGGGGTGATCTGCGACCAGCTGAGAGAGGCGGCGGGTGGCCACGGCCTGACCTTCGCTCCCGATCCGGCCACCCATGACCATTGCACCCTGGGTGGGATGATCGGCAACAACTCGTGCGGGACCCATTCGGTGATGGGCGGCAAGACCGTCGACAACGTCGTCGCCCTGGACGTGGTCACCTATGACGGGGTCCGCATGCGAGTGGGCCCGACTTCGGATGACGAGTTCGCGGCCATCCAGACGCAGGGCGGCCGCCGAGCCGAGATCTACCGGGCCTTGGCGGAGCTGCGGGGCCGTTACGGGTCGCGGATCGCCGCTCGCTACCCGGACATTCCCCGCCGGGTGTCGGGGTTCAACCTGGATTCGCTGGACCAGGACTTCAACGTGGCCCAGGCGCTGGTCGGCAGCGAGTCCACGTGCGTGCTGGTGCTGGAGGCCACGGTGCGCCTGGTCCCCGACCCGCCGTATCACAGCCTGCTGCTGGCCGGCTTCGCCGACGCCGCGGCGGCGGCCGAGGCGGTACCGACGGGGCTGGAGACCGAGGTGATCGGCCTGGAGTTCTTCGACGCCGGGGTGATCCGTAACCTGCGAACCAAGGGCCAGGACCTGGCGGGCATGCACGAACTGCCCGAGGGTCGGGCCTGGCTTTTGGCCGAGTACGGCGGCGACAGCAAGGAAGAGGCCGACGCTAAAGCCCAGGAGCTCGTGGATCGCCTGAAGGCGGGCGGCCACCGCAGTGTGACCATGTTCGACGACCCGGCGGTGGAGGCGGACATCTGGGAGGTACGCCGGGGCGCCATCGGCTCGACCCGCATCCCGGGCCAGCATGCGGGGCTGGCGGGCTGGGAGGACGCCGCGGTGGACCCGCAACGGCTGCCCGACTATCTGCGCGATTTCCAGGATCTGGTCGACCGCTTCGGCTACCACACGGTGCTGTTCGGCCATATCGGCCAGGGCTGTGTGCACAACCGGCTGGATCTGGACCTGGCCAGCGCCGAGGGACTGGCCAACTTCCGGGCCTTTTTGGACGAAGCGGCGGACCTGGTGGTCCGCTACGGCGGGTCGCTGTCGGGCGAGCACGGCGACGGCCAGCTGCGAGGGGCCCTGCTGGGCAAGATGTTCGGGCCCGAGCTGATAGAGGCGTTCGCCAAGTTCAAGGCCATTTTCGACCCGGACGGGAAGATGAACCCGGGCAAGGTGGTCAACCCCTACCGCCCGGACCAGAACGTCCGCTTGGGCACCGACTACCGGCCCCGCCAGGTCAGAACCCATTTCTCGTTTGTCGAGGACCAGGGCAGCTTCGCCGAGGCGTCCAACCGCTGTTTCGGGGTGGGCAAGTGCCGGCACCTGGCGGGCGGCACCATGTGCCCGTCGTTCATGGTCACCCGGGAGGAGAAACACTCCACCCGAGGCCGCTCTCGGCTGCTGTTCGAGATGATGTCCAACCCGGACCAGCCCCGCAACGTGTGGCGCGACGACCACGTCAAGGACGCCCTAGATCTGTGCCTTTCCTGCAAGGGCTGTAAGAGCGACTGCCCGGTGTCGGTGGACATGGCCACCTACAAGGCCGAGTTCCTGTCCCACTACTACGCCCGCCGGGTGCGGCCCCGGGCCGCCTACAGCCTGGGCCTCATCCCGCTGTGGGCCCGCCTGGCCAGCCGCACCCCGCGGGCGGCCAACACCATGTTGGCCGCCCCCGGAATAAGTCGACTGGCGAAGAAGGTGGCGGGGGTCGCCGCTCAGCGGTGCGCGCCGACGTTCGCCACCGAGACCTTCCGGGCCTGGTTCGCGGCCCGCACCCAGCCGTTAGCGGACGGTCCGCCGGTGCTGTTGTGGCCCGACACGTTCAACAACTTTCTCACTCCCGAGGTGGCCAAGGCGGCCACCGAGGTGCTCGAGGCGGCCGGCTTCACCGTGCGGGTCCCCGAGCAGATCCTGTGTTGCGGCCGACCGCTCTACGACTACGGCATGCTGCCCACCGCCAAACGGTGGCTGCGGAACATCCTCACCAGCCTGCGCCAGGACATCGAGATCGGCGTGCCGGTGGTGGGCCTGGAACCGTCCTGTGTGGCGGTGTTCCGGGACGAGCTGGTCAACCTGTTTCCCCACGACGGCGACGCCCGCCGCCTGTCCCAGCAGATCTATACCCTGAGCGAGTTCCTGGTGCGAAAAGCCCCCGGCTTCGCGTTCCCAACGATGCACGCCAAGGCGTTGCTGCAACCCCACTGCCACCACCAGGCGGTCATGGGTTTCGAAGCCGAGAACACCGTGTTGGGCCGGCTGGGCCTCGAGGTGAACCGCCCCGATTCGGGCTGCTGCGGGATGGCCGGCAGCTTCGGCTACGAAGCCGGCGACCAATACCGGGTATCCATGGCGGCGGGTGAACGGGTCATCCTGCCCGCGGTGCGCCAGGCCGACCCCGACACCCTGATCGTCGCCGACGGATTCAGCTGCCGGGAACAGATCGCCCAGAACACCGACCGACAGCCCGTACACCTGGCCCAGGTGATCGCCCAGGGCCTTCATCAAGGAGGACCGCATGCCCAGTGACACGGCCACCGCGGCCGACGCCATGGTGGAACGACTGCTGGCCTGGGGGGTGGACACCATCTTCGGGCTGCCCGGCGACGGCATCAACGGGTTCATGGACGCCCTGCGCAAAGCGGCCGACCGCGTCCAATACATCCATGTTCGCCACGAGGAGGTGGCGGCCATGGCCGCGGTGGGCTACGCCAAGTTCACCGGCCGCCTGGGGGTGTGTTTCGCCACCTCCGGGCCCGGCGCCGCCCACCTGCTCAACGGCATGCTGGACGCCCGCACCGAACAGGCCCCCATTCTGGCCATCACCGGCATGTCTTACCACGACCTGATCGGCACCAGCTACCTCCAGGACGTCAACAACGACTACCTGTTCAACGACGTGACCGTGTTCAACCAGCGGGTCATGGGCCCCCAGCACGTCATCAACATGGTCGACTACGCCTGCCGCTCCGCCCTGACCCAGCGGGGCCCGGCCCACCTGGGCTTCCCCATCGACTACCAGGCCGCCCCGGCCGACAGCGGAACCCGGTATATGCGCAACGTCCCCGGCCACACCAGCCCGGCCTGGCGGCCCCCCATCCGCATCCCCCCACGCGACGATATGGAGGCGGCCGCGGCGGTGCTGAACCGGGCGTCCAAGATCGCCATCCTGGCCGGGGCGGGGGCCCGGGGCGCCCGGGCCGAACTGGAGGCGGTGGCTGACAAACTGGGCGCCCCCATCATCAAAGCCATGCTGGGCAAGGACTGCGTGCCCGACGACAGCCCCAACACCACCGGCACCATCGGCCTGGTCGGCACCCGCCCCTCGGAGGAGGCCCTGGAAGCCTGCGACGGCCTGTTGATCGTGGGCTCCACCATGCCCTACATCGAGTTCTATCCGGCCCCCGGCCAGGCCGAGTGCGTGCAGATCGACGACAAGCCCGAACGCATCGGGCTGCGGTATCCGGCCACGGTCGGCCTGGCCGGCGACGCCCGGGCCACCCTGGCCGATCTGGTCGGCCGGCTGGAACGCAAAGACGACCGGGCCTTCCTGGAGCAGGCCCAGCAGGGCATGACGGAATGGTGGGCGCTCATGGATGAACGCGGCACCAGCACCGATACCCCCATGCGGCCCCAGGTGCCGGCCCGAGCCCTGAGCGCCGCCCTGGCCGATGACGCCATCATCTGCGGCGACTCGGGCACCGTCACCACCTTCGCGGCCCGCCAGATCAAATTACGGGAGGGCCAGCAGTTCAGCTTCTCCGGCACCAACTGCTCCATGGCGGCCGGCCTGCCCTACGCCATCGGGGCCGCCGCCGCCTTCCCGGGCCGCCAAGTGGTGGTCTTCACCGGCGACGGATCGGCCACCATGCAGCTGGGCGACTTTCTCACCTGCGTCCAGCACCAACTGCCCATCAAAATGGTGGTGGTTAAAAACAACACCCTCGGGCTGATCAAGTGGGAGCAGATGGTGTTCCTGGGCAACCCCGAGTACGGCGTGAACTTCGCCCCCCTCGATTTCGTCAAGTTCGCCGAAGCCTGCGGTGCCCAAGGGGTGCGGATCGAGGATCCCGTCCGCTGCGGCGAGCAGATGCGACAGGCGCTGGCCATGGACGGCCCGGTCATCATCGAAGCGGTCACCAACGAGCACGAACCGCCCCTGCCGGCCAAGGTCAAAAAGAGCCAGGTCATGCCGCTCCTGCACGCCCTGCGCCAGGGCACCCCCAACCGCAAACAGATCGCCCTCCAAATGGTCAAAGACCTGCTCGACGAATCCAGTTTCGACGCCAGCCCCGGCCACGTCATTCCCGACCTGGTCGGCAAAGTGGCGGGCAAGGTGGCCGACAAGGTCAGCCGCCGCGATCCGTAGCCGCTGCAGCCCGAGAGGAGGACCATCCATGGCCCTATCCCAGCCGGACAAACCCGCCCCTATCTTCACCGAGCACTGGACCAAAGCCGGTCCAGTCATCGCCAGCATGTCCGACCGGGACTTGCACGCCCTCGACGTGCCGGTCGAGGCGACCCTGGCCGGGCCGGGCGGGTTCAGCCTGTTCGGCTTCGCCCTGGGCACCGCCCTCATCGCCATCCCTCTAGCCGGAATCCTGCCCCCGGCCCAGGTGAACGCGGCGCTGCCGGCGGTGCTGCTCTGCCGCGGCTGACAAGGAATCGGCGCGAGATGCGGTGGCACCGCAAGCGGCAAAAGGCGGAGAAGCAGGATGGATCCGCGTTGCCCGACGAAGCGGTGGCTGCCGTCCTGGCTGAATCGGCCGCCATCGTGGCCGGCCAGGCCGCCGCCCTGTACCGGCGCGAAGGCCGGCCGGTGCCGGCATGGGCGTGGCTCAACTCGGTAGCGCACTGCCCACCGGATCGTCTGGAGACCCTGGCTGTCCTGGGCCGCCGGACGGCGGGTGACTGCTGGGCTCAGGCCGTTGCCAGCATCGTCGATGATCTGCTCACGATGAGCGACAGCCAGGTCGAGTGGACCCAACGGCGCCTCCTGGTCGGCCTGGAGCTGGCCGAGCTACAGGGGGCCGGGCGTCTGGGCAGAGCGTCGGAGGTGGCCGCCGCGGTGCACCGACAGCTGGGAGCCTGGCGGCGGGATCAGCCCGGGCAAGGACAGAGACGGCCCGGCCATGACTGAGCTGTCGGTGTGGGCGCATAGGGCGGTCGGGGAAGTTCAGGCCCGCTCGAAGGACCACGGACAGGCCGGTGCTGGCCACTGCGGCGGCACTGTGGTGAGACTGCGTCGGCACTGCCGCAACGGTCTCCCGTCGCGTCGGCGGAGATGACCGGGCCATCGCCGGCCCGGGCGCAAGGCTCATGCCAGCGGCCCTGAGTTTCCGCGACGGCGGCCTTGCGTTGACCGCGCCCCCCGGGCCGGCCCTCGCTGCGACTCGTTTCCGAACATGAAAGGTGGCTCAGCTGCGCCATCCGCCCCTCGGGCTGACGGTCCTTACACCGTGACGGTCCCCTATCCCGGATCTGGGCTCGGCGTCCTTGGGGACACCAAAGCCGGAACGGTGACAGCAAACGATGGCCGCGAACGGCACCTCGAGCCCGGAAAGATCCGGCGCTTCTGGCAGCGGATGTCCGAAACGTCGGGCGGCACCGAAGGCCGCCGGGCCATAGTGCTCATGGCTCTGCTGCTCAGTCTGTCCAGCGCCGACGGAGGGGCCATGGCGGCGTTGGCCCGACCCCTGGAGAAGGCATTCCGAATCGGAAACACACAGTTCGGGCTGCTCATCACGGCCAGCTCACTGGTCGGGGTGATGGGCACACTGCCCATGGGCGTGCTCGTCGACCGAGTGTCGCGGACCCGGCTGCTGGTCGTGGTGGTGGCGCTGTGGTCGGTGGCCATGGTCGGCTGCGGGCTGGCCACCAGCTATCTGTTCCTGCTGGTGGCCCGACTGCTGCTCGGTCTGGTCACCTCGGCGGCGGGGCCGGCGGTAGCCTCGCTGACCGGCGATCAGTTCCCAGCCGCCCATCGATCCCAGATCTACGGCTGGATCCTGTCCGGCGAGCTGGTCGGCGCCGGAGCCGGGCTTCTGGTGGCCGGCAACCTTGGTTTGGCCACCAGCTGGCGGGTCACATTTTTTGTGCTGGCCGGGTTCAGCGCGGCCTTAGCGGCTGCGGTGCATCTTCTGCTCAAAGAGCCGGAGCGCAACGCCGTCCATCACGTAGAGGCTGAGGACCAACTGTCGAGACCAGATGAGTCGATCCGCCCGCAAGCCATCGGCGCCGGTCCGCCCGGCGCCAGCACCGCAGCGGGCCGGCCGGACATGCAGAGCCGCCCCGACCCCCGACATGTCCTTCGCCGGGACCCAGCGGGTATGGGGCTAGGGACGGCCGGCCGCTATGTGCTGAGTATCTCGACCAACCGGATTCTGATTGCCTCGTCGGCACTCGGCTATTTCTTCGTGGCTGGCATGCGAGCCTTCTCCGTGCTCTACGCCGAAACCCGCTTCGGGCTGGACACCCGCACCATCAGCATGCTGGTGGTGCTGCTTGGGGTCGGAGCGGTGATCGGCACCATCGGCGGCGGCCGACTGGCCGACCGCCTGATCGAAAAGGGCCGGCCCGACGCCCGCATGCTCGTCAGCGGCTTTGGGTTCGTGGTTGCCTCGCTCCTGTTCCTACCGGGCGTGCTGAGCGCTTCCATCGCCGTGTCCATGCCATTCTTTGTGGCGGGCAGCGGGGCGTTGAGCGCCCCCAACCCAGCGTTGGATGCCGCTCGCTTGGATATCGTCCCCTCCGGCCTGTGGGGGCGGGCCGAGTCCGTCCGCACCTTTGCTCGCAGTCTGCTGGAGGCTTTCGCACCGCTGGTGTTCGGTCTGGTCTCCTCGCTGATCGCCACCGGACACGCCACGGGGGTGGGATTCGGTTTGGCGTCAGGATCGGGGTCGGCTGGGGGCCCAAACGCGCCGGCCGGGGTGGGCGTCGGCTTGAACTACACCTTCCTGGTCATGCTGGCACCGCTCTTGGCCAGCGGCGCCATCCTGGTGCGCCAGCGGCACCGGTACCTTCGCGACGTGGCCACCGCCGCCGCCTCCGAAGCAGCCGGCGGCCGGCGAGGCGCCGGGCAGCCCGCCGCTAGCCAACGGCCTTTCGCTTCCTCTGAGAGCGGCAGAGGGGAAATGACAATGACTTTCGACGGACCGGGACGGGTGAGCAGAAAATCGGGGCAGCCACCTCGACGGTCCCAAGCGAACGACCGCGGGCACAAACAGGGCATCGGCGAGAACCCAGACGCCAAGGTCACCCGATGATCCTCAGTTACGCGCTCGCCGTGCTGGCCGCAATGTCGAACGCGGCGTCCAACGTGTTACAGCGAAAGGCCAACCGCGACGAGCCGCCCGAGCTGGCCATGCGCCTGCGGCTGGTCATCGACCTGGCCCGAAGACCCATATGGCTAGCAGGCTTCGCCACCGTAATCGTCTCATTCTTGCTCATGGCCGCGGCTTTGAGCCGGGGACGTCTGGCCGCCGTTCAACCCATCGTCGTTCTGGAACTGCCGCTGACCCTTAGTGGGGGCTTCCTGGGCGTTCGGGGCCCGCCTCCACAGGCGAGAATGGATCGCCGCCGCCGCCATGACCATCGGGCTAGCCGGCTTGATCCTCTCCCTGGCCCCCCAGGCTGGAAACGGGGGCCGAGCCCCGGGCGTCGACTGGGCCGTGGGTAGCGCAGCCACCGTCAGGTTGATCCTGGTGTGCCTGGCGGCCAGCTCGAAGGGCGGCCCGGGCCGGCGTCCGGCGCTTTTGGGTCTGGCCGGCGGCATCAACTTCGGGTTGACCTCGGCCTACATGAAGGGCATGACGACCGGGCTTAGCCATGGCCTCCTCGGCGTCCTGCTCACCTGGCAAACCTACGCCATGGCTGCCAGTGGACTGGTGGCACTATTCCTGGCCCAAAACGCCTTGCAGGCCGGGCGGCTCGTTTCCGCCCAGCCCGGCCTGACCCTGGCCGACCCGATCGTCGCCATCGTCTGGGGCGTCGTCGTGTTCAAAGAGACAACTCGAGGGGGCCTCTTTCTGATCGCGTCTGCTGTCACCGCGGCCGGCATCGGCTTCGGAGTTTTAACTCTCGCCCGCTCGCCCTTACTGCACGGCGAAGCCGCAACACCTGAGACAGCCCCGACCAATATATTTCACAGGCCACGAAGGGGCATGAGGCCTTCTTCCCGGAAGCGGCGGAGTTCTTCACGGTGCAGAGTGGACAGGGTGTCGAGCCGAGCCTCGCCCAGATCGGTAAGGATCAGTCGTTGGCGACGGTGATCGGCAGGATCAGGTATGCGTGTCACCAGGCCGCTGTGTTCGGCGCGGTTGACGAGTTCGACCGTCGAGTGGTGACGCAACTTCATCCAGTCCGCGATGTCCCCGATTGCCGGGGGTTGCTCAGTGTCGGCACCGCGGATGGCGAGTAAGAGCTGATGCTGAGAAGGGGTGAGACCCGCGGACCTGGCCGCCTCCTCCGAGAAATGCAGAAACGACCGGAGGGCCCTGCGGAACTGTGCCAGGGCCCGGTACTCACCGTCAGACACGGGCCCGCCCCGAGTTCCGGCCTGAGTGCCGGTCGGCATGGTGGTCCTCCTATCGTGATGATGGTCATCGGGCCAATCGTGCAACCCCCTCGACGACCCATTTCGACCAACAACAGGCGCCCCGATGCGCAGCGGTGACCGTGCCGGCGGTTCCGGGTTAGTAGCAGCCTTCACTCCCCTACCGCCGGGCCGAACTTGACTGATCATTGCCTCCGAGTCTGGGGTCGGTGCTCCTCCTGGGCGTCAAGCGGAGCGGCAGTGTGCCGACCATCCTGACTACTTGTCACCCACGGCATCATATCGTATTCCGATGAAGATGTCAGCTGCCGCGCAGTGGGATCTAAGATCCGTCGACGGGTACGCCTCATAGGCCGACACCGAAGTTCCAGCCCCAGCCCAGATAGATCGTGATCCGATAGGATCGTAACATCCTGTGGTCGGCGGGAGGAACTGATGACGGAGGAGGGGAACGTTTGCGGCGGTACCAGCGACGCTCGAACACCGACGGTCCCGAACCGTTTGCCAGGGCTTGTTCGCTCGCGAGCACCGGGTCGTGCTGCGATGTGGCTATGGGATGGTCTTCGGGGCTCAACCCGCGGTCACAGGTTGGCCGTCGGGCTGGCGGTGTTTGGCGTTGTGGTGGGTAGGTCATACGGGGTCGAGTGGAGGAGTTGAGTCAAGATGAGTGCGACAGTCGCAGATTTCATGTTGGGTCGGTTGCGGGCGTGGGGAGTGGAGAAGGTGTTCGCTTATCCCGGGGATGGGATCAACGGGCTGTTGGCGGCGTGGGGGCGGGCGAACAACGAGCCGAAGTTTGTGCAAGCCCGTCACGAGGAGATGGCGGCGTTCGAGGCGGTGGGTTACGCCAAGTTCTCCGGTCGGGTCGGGGTGTGCGCGGCGACGTCGGGGCCGGGAGCGGTACATTTGTTGAACGGGTTGTATGACGCCAAGTTGGATCATGTGCCGGTGGTGGCCCTGGTGGGCCAGACCGAGCGCTCGGCTATGGGCGGCTCCTATCAGCAGGAGATCGACCTGGTGACGCTGTTCAAGGACTGCTGTCACCAGTTCGTGGAGATGGCCACGGTCCCCGAGCAGTTCCCCAACTTGATCGACCGGGCTATCCGGGTGGCGATGGCGACGCATAGCCCGACCTGTGTGATCATTCCGTCGGATGTCCAGGATCTCGAGTATGCGCCGCCGACCCACGCCTTCAAGATGGTGCCGTCGAGCACGGGAACTGACTGGCCGACTCCGGTGGCCGATGACGCCACGATCGCCAAGGCGGCGGAGATCCTCAACGCCGGGTCGAAGGTGGCGATTCTGATCGGTCAGGGGGCTCGGGGGGCCCGGGCGGAGGTGCTCGAGGTCGCCGACCTGCTGGGTGCCGGGGTGGCCAAGGCGCTGCTGGGCAAGGACGTCTTGGCGGATGATCTGGCCTTCGTGACCGGCTCGATCGGCCTGCTCGGCACCCGGCCGAGCTACGAGATGATGATGGACTGTGACACAGTCCTTACTGTCGGGTCGAATTTCCCCTACACCCAGTTCATGCCGAAGTTCGATCAGGCCAGGGGTGTCCAGATCGACTGGGACGGCAGTTTCATCGGGATGCGCTATCCCTATGAGCTGAACGTCGTCGCCGACGCGGCCGCCGCTTTGCGGGCCCTCATCCCCAGGCTGGACCGCAAGATGGACCGGTCGTGGCGGGAGAAGATCGAGAAGAACGTGGCCGACTGGTGGGACACCATGCAACGCCAGGCCATGACTGACAGCAGCCTGGCGGGGGTGGTGAACCCGCAGCGGCTGGTGTGGGAGCTGAGCGAGCAGCTCCCGTCGAATGCCATGGTGGCCTCCGACTCGGGGTCGTCGGCGAACTGGTACGCCCGGGATCTCCGCTTTCGGGGCGACGTCCGCGGGTCGCTGTCGGGCACGTTGGCCACTATGGGTCCCGGGGTGCCGTATGCGATCGGCGCCAAGTTTGCCCACCCTGACCGGCCCGCCATCGCCATCGTCGGCGACGGGGCCATGCAGATGAATGGTATGGCCGAACTGTTGACCATCGCCCATTACTGGCAGGAGTGGTCTGATCCTCGCCTGATCGTGGCGGTGTTGCACAACAACGATTTGAACCAGGTGACCTGGGAGATGCGGGCCATGGAGGGCGCCCCCAAGTTCGTGGAGTCCCAGTCCCTGCCCGACTATTCGTACGCGGCGTTCGCGGCCACGGCCGGCCTGAAATCGATCGAGGTGACCGAACCCGGTCAGATCGCTGACGCCTGGCGCCAAGCCCTGGCCGCCGAGCGGCCGACGGTGCTCGATGTGCATACCGACCCGAACGTCCCGCCGATCCCTCCCCACGCCACGTTTGACCAGGTGAAGGCCGCCGGTCTGGCCATGTTGCACGGCGACGAGGACGCCCGCCAGGTCATCAGCACCGGGGTCAAGCAGAAAGTGCAAGAGTTCCTGCCCGGACGGAAAGACCCGTGATGCGACCGAGCAGAGCGGCGCGGCTGAGCCGGCCGGCCGGTGCGCCCTTGGCCGGTGCGGTGGGGCGGTCCGTTCGCGACGTACGTACCGGCCGGTTCGAGCGGGCCCTGGCCGGGCTGGCGGCCGCCGGCGCGCTGGTTACCACCGCTGAGATCTACACCTCGCATGACAGTGCCAGCTTCGGGAACAAGATGATGTGGTGGCCGATCGTCATCGTGCCTACCCTGCTTCCGGCCGGAGTGGCCGCGGTGTTCAGTCGCCGGGCGGCCAAGACGGTGCTGCCGGCGGCGTCGCTGCTGGTGATGGCCAACGGAGCCCAGGGCACGTTTTTCCACTTTCGCGGCATCACCTGCAACCCGCCTATCCCCGCGGTTACAAGGCGCTGGGGGTCGACAAGCGCGAAGGGTGGGGGGTCGCCGACCGTCACAGCGTCGATGCGGTCACCTTCGCGGAGCGGGTGGAACGGGCCAAACGCCGCCACGCCCACACCACCGGCACGAAAGGCCAGTCGTGAGCAGGTTCAGCGACCAGGCCATCCGGGCCCGGAACGAGTCGGCCTGGTTGATCCCTGATGGTGACGAGCGCAGCGACCACCGGCTGCGAGCCGATATGCGCCGATTCGCCGATGACGACGAGGTGGACGTCGTCGTGGTCGGCTGCGGGGCCGGCGGCTCGACCCTGATGCAGCGTCTGGCCCGGGCCGGGTGGCGCGTCGTCGCCCTCGACGCCGGCCCGTTCTGGGATCCCGACGCCGACTGGGTCAGCGACGAGGCTGGCTCCCACCGGCTTTACTGGACCGAACCGCGGGTGATCGCCGGCGCCGACCCGGTCCCCCTGGTTCGAACAACTGCGGCCGCGGGGTGGGCGGCTCCATGATCCATTACGCCGGGTACACTCCCCGCTTCCACCCTTCCGACTTCCGCACGGCCACCCTCGACGGGGTCGGCGCCGACTGGCCCATCAGCTACCAGGACCTCAGGCCGTACTACCGGGCCATCGAAGAGGAACTGCCGGTGTCGGGTCAGGACTGGCCGTGGGGCGACCCCCACACCTACCGGTACTCACCCCAGCCGGTCGGCGGGAACGGCGAGATTTTCCTGCGCGGCGCCGCCGCGGTCGGCCTGGACGCCCGGGTAGGGCCGGTGGCCATCGCCAACGGCCGGTTCGGGAACCGGCCGCACTGCATCTATCGAGGCTTCTGCCTGCAGGCTGCAAAGTCAACGCCAAAGCCTCCCCGTTGATCACCCATGTCCCTGACGCCCTGGCCCACGGCGCCGAGATCCGAGCCAACTGCATGGTCACCAAGGTCGAGATCGGCGACCACGGGCTGGCCACCGGCGTCGTCTACGCCGGCGGCGTCGAGCACTTCCAGCGGGCCCGGATGGTAGCGGTGGCCGGATACTCCATCGAAACCCCCCGGCTGTTGCTCCTCTCCGCCAGCAACCGGTTCCCTGACGGGCTGTGCAACGGCGAGGGCCAGGTCGGCCGCTACGTCATGGTGCAGGGAGCCCCCCAGACCGCCGGCCGTTTCGCCGGCGAGATCCGCATGTTCAAAGCCCCGCCGCCCGAGGTCAGCTCCGAGCACTACTACGAAACCGACCCCACCAAGGACTACCGGCGGGGGTTTTCCATCCAGACCGTCTCACCGTTGCCGATCACCTGGGACGAGCATGTCGCCGCCCAAGGACACTGGGGCGAAGGCCGCCAGGTGGCGTTGATACTGCTGGTGTTCGTCGCCCCCCTCCAGGCCCTCAGCTCCATTTTCGGTTTCTTGGCCCGCGACTCGGTCGGGGGCACCGGGATGGGGCTGCTGGCCGGGACCTGGCTGGCCACCGGGGCGGTCATGGTCGCCTCGCCAGCCGGTTCGACCAGCCGGGCTCTCGGTGTGTTGCTGTTCTTCGTCTCCGCCGCCCTCCTGGTGCCCGCCGTCGCCGCGTCGCTCGGCAAGGTCCTCGCCGCAATAGTCATGTTCGGCGCCGCGGTCCGTTTCGCGCTCACCGGCATCTATGAGCTCGCCGACCGAACCGGCTGGGAGCATGTCTCAGGCTGGTGGGGGATCGGCCTCGGTGCCCTGGCCCTGTACGCGGCGCTGGCCTTCGAGATCGAAGACACCCGGCGTCACACCGTCCTTCCCGTCGGACGTCACGGCGCCGGCCGGGCGGCCCTGAACGGAACCATCGGCGACGACCTCAAACAGGTACACCATGAAGCCGGCGTCCGTGAACAGCTATGACCACCCGTCACCGCCGCGGGGAGACGAATCATCGCCGTCCGGCGATGAACATGGTCCATCTGCCGGCGGTTAACACCCCGCAGTTCGACTGGTGCAACATCCATGGGCGGCCATCCTCAACCGGTGCCGCCGATCTACCAGCCCGAGATCCCGGCCGACTGGATCGTCCGGGCCGCGCTCGACGGGCGGCGAGCCAAGATCGTCGGCTCGTGGAACAAGCTCCTCATGGCCGCCGGCCAGGTCATGACTGGCCTGAGCCGTTTCTCTAACCAAGCACCGGCCTGTAACTGAGTCGCCCATGAACCAGTAGCGACCAGGCTCGGCCGGTTGAGCCGGGGCGAAGGAGCGCCTTGCCCTGGGTCATGGGGATCGGCCGCTCTACCGAGGGCGGGATGGCGGGATCTGCACTGCTACTGGCCGCTTCCGGGCCGTATGGACCAGGGGCTGGCCGCCAAACGTGACCCACATTTATTCTCGCACCTTATGTCGTGTCACGAGATATCTGTGGTAGAGTAGAGGACATGGGAATCTCGACAGTGGGGGGGTGGCACAAAGTTGGTGAGTCCACCGAGTGGCGTCTCGCTGGTGCTGCGGCTTCCCCATGGAACAGCGACTCCCCACCTTCGGGAAACAACAACCGGGCCCCTTAGGTGGGGTCCTCACAGAAAGGAGCTACCCGTTATGAGTAGTCGCTATTTCACCAATATCATGATCATCCTGATGGGCGGCTTCATCGTGGTCGTCAGCCAGAGCTTCAGCCCCGGGGTCTTGGGTTGGGTCGCTTTCGGGGTCGGCGTTGCCATGCTGTGCGTGACCGCACTGGCCCAGCTGGACCGGTCCCGTGGTCTGCTACAACGGATGCTGGATGCGCTGGCCTTGGCCGACGTAGGGCTGCTTATCGCCTTTTCCTTGGCCAGCTCGGGCACGGCTACCACATGGCTGGCGTTCGCCTTTGCCATAGGCGTCGTGGTTATCGGCGTAGTGGGTACGGCCATTCACGAAGTGGCCACCTGGCGGGCCCAGCACCGTCTGGGCGATCTGCGCTGGCTTCATGCGGGTTCGTCGGGGGCCACCCACCCCGAGTCGCGAGCGGCCTGATACAGCGCCATGGACTCCACCCGGTCCCGTCGGGGGCCGAGTGGGTCCGGTTGCAGTAGACCGGGGGACCCCGCCACTAGAATGTCGTGTTACGATAGATAGGTCGCCCACCGACTGTGATCAGTGTCACCTCGGAACAAGAACAGAGTTGGGCGGCGCCTCGAGGAAGAGAAGGATTCGTCTTTTACACAATCCAGAAGCAGTCGAGTGAGACGGAGTGGAGGCTAAACAAATGAGACGCAGGGATGGCACATTGGCCAGCCGGCGAGAATGGCGGCGTTCCATTCGCGAGCTTGGCAACTCGTTAGGGCCGACCCCCGCTGCTGTCGCCGCCAGCCTGGAAGCGCTGAATGTGCGGGGCTCGCCTCATAAGCCCACCGATTGTGCCATCGCCCGGTACCTGCGGGCGCTCATCGGCACCGAGTCGTCCGTGACCGGGATCTCAGTCTCCAACTACAGCATCCATGTCAGCTGCACCGATCGACGCCTGCCCATCACTATCCGGCTCCCTAAACCGGTCGGAGAGTTCGTCCGGGCGTTCGACAACGGTTGTTATCCCGAACTCATCGACCCCGTCGATCGTCAGCCCTCCAGGACGGCGCCTCATGCTCGGGACAACGAAGCACAGGACGGCTGAGTCCCCGTCCCGAGCGAGATGGCGAGCGGGAGGAGGTCTCTCGTTGCCTTGGCCATTTCCTGACCCCGGCCGACTTTGAGGTGACAACGCGCACTCAATCGGCGGGAGTACCAAATCGATCAGAAAGCCTTGGACATGTTGATCATCCAATACCAGCGCAGCCCTGCAGGCCATGTTGTCTGTCGCCCCGTGGGCAACCTCGACGCCTTCAGCGCCAACCAATTCCGTCACGTCTTAGCCGACCTGGCCGCCGCCAACCGGCTCATGATCGACCTGACGGACGTTGCGTTCATGGACTCGACCGGATTGGGCGACCCTGGCGCTGGCGGAACGCTGACGGTCGTCCCGTAGTGGGCGTTGAAGTGTCCCTACCGACGCCGACCGGGTTTGGAGCGACAAAACCAGGGAAGGAGACCACCATGAAATGGAGACGTTTGGACGATACGGCGGCGCCGACCTACGTGCTGGTCGCTGACCCGGGCGACGACGCTTTTCAGGAGCTCACACGCTTCGCTCGCGACCAGCACATCGCCGCGGCCGAGCTCACGGGACTGGGCGCGTTCTCCCGCGCCATCGTCGGATGGTTCGACCGTGACAAGAAGGACTACAAGCGGATCGCCATCGAAGAGCAGTGCGAGGTCCTATCCCTCGTCGGCGATATCGCCCTGGGCGACGACACGCCACAAGTTCACGCCCACGTGGTCGTCGGCCTCAGTGACGGCAGCGTCCGAGGAGGCCACCTTCTCTCCGGCCAGGTGTGGCCAACCCTCGAAGTCATCGTCAAGGAATCGCCGGCCCAACTGAGGAAGACGAGTCGCCCAGAGATCGGACTGGCACTCATCGACCTGGGCGCCACGTCCCAGTAGGTGGTTGGGCCAGCAGAGAACCGCGGCTGGGTTCCCAGCCCACCGGTGGTGGCGGTAGACCCGCCGGGGCTGACAGTTGCTGCCTTGGGCCACGAAACCTTGTAGGCGGTCCCACATCCGCTGAGCCTGCTGGCGGGACATGGAGGCCCAGTCCCGTGGCCAGGTGCCACCGACTTCGAAGTCCGGGTCGTCAGGCGTCGCCGCTCGAGGTAGCGCCCGGGGCTGGGGGCGACCAGGCTGGCGACGCCACGCCGGGTAGTCGCTGGGCTCGCTCATACCGGGACGGTTCCTCTCGGCCGCCGACATCACGGTGATCCTCGCTCCTTTCGGGAGCCGTCCTCGGGCTGGAGAGTGAATCCTGGGCACGCCCGACGGACAGGTGACCGCGGGTTGATCAGACCCTGTCCCGGAGTTCTTGCTACATCGCTCGAGGCCGCCTCAGGGGGCCGGGGGATCTCCGGGTGGCACTACAGGAACACCGTCAGGCCGAATCACATACCAGTAGCCACCGTTGAGATTTGTGGCCTGGCCCGCGGCGACGTCGGCTGTGGTGTCATTTTTGTAGGTGTAGAGGGGCCAACCCTTGTAGGTGACCACGGACTGCCTGGCCGAGTATGGAGCGGTACCAAGCAGGGACGGTTGCACCCCTGGACCGGCAATGGCCTGCTGATCACGACCTACGAGAATGGGCGGCCAGACGATCGCGCAGGAGTCTTTGCAGGTGATTCGCTGACCGCGATCCGGCTGGAAGACGTAGAGAGCAAACCCATCTTCGGTAGTGAGCACACCGTTCCTGAACTGGGGCGTTGACGATACCCCGATGGTCGGCGGGACTGCGCTCGGAGGTGTGCCCGGTGTGCCGCCCGACCCGCACCCTCCAGCCAACAGGAGGACCGTTGCGGCGGCGCCTGAGACCATGACTCGGCCCTTCCACACGGCAAGAAGACTACCCGAAGCAGCCGCTCCCTCAACCGCAACCGAGTCCGGCCCTCGGGTGCAGCTCTCGGCGGCCCCGAGTCCCGCCGCTGGATCGGGCCTTCCCCGCTGGATCGGGCCTTCCCCGCTGGATCGGGCCTTCCCCGCTGGATCGGGCCTTCCTCTCTGGGAATACTCGGTAAGCCGGTGACCCGGCGACCGGAGGGACGGGTACTGACAGTGGTCGACAGATAAATCTGGTGGCCGGTCTGGGGAGCCGGATAATGATAGATCCCGGTACCCGACCATCTACTGTCGCCGGGCGCGCCCGGCCAACGACTCGAGACGCAGGCGACCGTGCCGGCGGGCCCGTGGCGGCCCTTCAGCGCTCAGGCCGGCTGGTGACGTTTGCGGAGGAAGTTGACGAACTCCGCTCCCTCGCGTAGCCGACGCTTCATGGTGTCGCCGTCACGGATCATCTCGGCGGACATCTCGGCGATTTTGCCGGCCCGGAAGTAGAACTTTCGGTAGAAGGTGTCGACGGAGTTGAAGATCTCCGTCCGGTTGAGGTTTGGATAGGACAGGGCCGCGGTTTGGACGCCGTGTTCGTCGACCAGGTCGGCGTCGTCGGGGGACAGCCAGCCCTCCTCCTGGGCCTGGCGGTACAAAGAGGTCCCCGGGTAGGGGGCGGCGATAGAGACCTGGATGGTGTGCGGGTTGATCTCCCGGGCGAAGTTGATCGTCTGCCGGATGGTCTCGGTCGTTTCGCCCGGGAGGCCCACGATGAAAGTGCCGTGCATGGTGATGCCCAGCTCATGGCAGTCCTTGGCAAACTGTCGGGCTCGGTCGACTCTGACCCCTTTCTTGATGTTGGTGAGGATCTGTTCGTCACCAGATTCGAAGCCCACCACCACCAGTCGCAGCCCGTTGTCCCGAAGCACCTTGAGCGTCTCATAGGGGACATTGGCCTTGGCGTTGCATGACCACTCCAGTCCCAGGCCGCCCATACCCCGGGCGATATCCTCGGCTCGGGGCCGGCTGTCAGTAAAGGTGTCGTCGTCGAAGAACACCTCCTTCACCTGCGGGAGGCAGTCTTTGACAAATTCCATCTCGCCCAGGACGTGGTCGACGCTGCGGGTGCGATACCGGTGGCCTCCCACCGTTTGCGGCCACAAGCAGAAGGTGCACTGCGAGCGGCACCCTCGTCCCGTGTAAAGAGACACGTAGGGGTGTTTGAGGTAGCCGATGAAGTAGTCCTCGACGCGCAGGTCCCGCTGGTAGACGGCCGTCACGTAGGGGAGACGATCCATGTCCTCCAGGATGGCGCGGTCGGGGGTCCGTACCGTTCCCCCGTGGCTGTCGCGGTAGACGATGCCGTCCACCCGGTCCAGCGGGCGACCCTCGGCGATCTCGGCGATGGTGAAGTCATACTCCTCCCGCGCCACGAAGTCGATGGCTGGGGTCGCCACTAGGGATGCCTCGGGGTCGACCGCCACCTTGGCGCCGACGAAGCCGAGCAGCAGGTCGGGGTTGGCAGCCTTGAGGGCCTCGGCTACCTTGACGTCGCCGGGGAAGGAGGGAGAGCTGGTGTGCAGGACCGCCAGCTCGTACTGCGCGGCCAGCGGGAGAATATCGGCGAGCTCGAGTCCGGCGGGCGGGGCGTCGACCAGCCGGCTGCCCGGCACGAGCGCGGCCAGCTGGGCCAGCCAGGTCGGATACCAGAAGGATCGGATCTCCCGCCGGGCTTGATATCGGGACCCGGCCCCGCCGTCGAACCCTTCGTATGAGGGCGGATGGAGGAACAGGGTGGACAGCATGGTCAATGGACCTCCTCGGGCATCGGAGCGTCTTCGGGGCGGCCGGGGCGGCCGGGTCGGCGGTTGATCGGGCTGGGCTCGCCCGGCACGATGCCGGCGCGCGCCAGGGCCTGGGCGAAGGTGACGGCAAAGCCGTCGGGCCCGGACGGCCGCGGCTCCGCCGGGACGGATCGCCGCAGGGCATCGAGTACGCAGTCAACCAGGCGCGCCGGATCGGGATCGCACACATCCGCGCCACCCAGCTCAAGCTGGTGTTGGACGTTGTCGCGCCCATGTCCGGGCATGACGTCGAGCAGCATGAGCGGACGGCCCACCACGCGGGCTTCGCTGCAGGTGGTGGCTCCAGGTGTGGTGAGCACGAGATCAGCGGCAGCCATGAGCAACGGGATTTGGTCGGTGAAATCGTAGGCGATCAGGCGCGGTTGGCGCCTGGACACCTCGGCCAGGGACCGGCCCAGCCGCTGGTTGTTGCCGGCGACGGCCAGGACGGTGACGCCCCGATCCGCCAGCACCCGTGCCGTCTCGGCCATCGGTCCCAGCCCCCAACCGCCGCCCATAACCAGTACGCATCTGGCGCCGGTGGCGATCCCGAGGGCGGCGCGGGCCAGAGCCGCGCTGGGCGCCTGATAAAAGGGGGCCCGTACCGGGGGTGGCACGATCGCGATCTGCAGCCGTGGCGTATAACGGCGCACGGCAGCCGCGGCGGCCGGGGAGGTGACCAGAAACAGGTCCAGCCCGTCCCGCACCCACAGGCGATGTGGCCCGACATCGATGCAGAGGGCCACCGCCGCGGGCCGGTTGCTTCTGCCGGAGGATGCGAGCTGAGCAATGGCGGAGGCGCCGGTGGCGAAGGTGGCCACCACCAGCTGGACAGGGTCCGCGTTCAGGTGGGCGGTCAGGGCCGGGACCAGGCGGGCGGTGGCAGCCCGATCCATGGCCGAGGCCAGGCGGCTCCCGGTCCTCAGATGGGCGAAGTAGATGGCATCGTAGAGGGACGGGATGGCGGTGAGCCGTTGAAACACCCAGTTACCGGCCCTGGACGCGACCGGCCCCAGCAGCGCCATGCAGTCCAGTAGCTCGGTACGCCAACCCTGGCGCTCGAGGCTGTCTGCCACCACCTGGCTGATCATATGATGGCCCATGCCCAGATCGCCGCTGAGCACGAGCGCCGCGGGGCGGCTCACACCTGCCTCCCGGCCGGGTCATCGATCATGTGTCGTCGGGTGGGGCCAGAGGGCAGCGGAGGAATGCTGGCCAGGGCCGGATGGGGGCGCGCTCGTGCAGCTCGGTCAGGCCGCGGGCGACTACCAGGGTGAGGACGGTCGAGGTAACGGCAGTAACACTACGCGCTGCTACCCGGTCAACGGTCGACCAGGCCTACGTTCCGATCTTGCCCCGTAGGGGGGCGCCCGCCAGCCGTCCGCCCCCGCGGGCTATCTGCCCCAGCCGGATAGGCCGGCGAGCTTCGTGTGGGTAGGTAACGGGGCGGGTAGGTCTACGACGTGGACATTTTTCAACTGCTCCGGCGGGATCATCTCGAAATCGACGATCTACTCGGGCGTCTCGAGCAGCCCACCGGAGAGGCCGACTTCGATCAATCAGGCCGGCAGTATCTCCTCGACCGGCTCATCTCAGTGGCGTCCCGCCACGAAGCAGCCGAGGAGATGACCTTCTGGCCTCACGTCCGCCGGCGTTTGCCGGACGGGGCCGACCTGGCAGACCGGGCGCTCCAAGAAGAGCGAGATGCGAAGGCGATCCTCGACCTGTTGCGCTTCGTGAGATCTGATTCAGAGATCGCCGGCGAGTGCCGTCGGCTTCACGGGCTCGTACGGCAGCATGCCGAGTTCGAGGAACAGATCGTCATGCCCCGGATGCGCCGGCACACGACGTGGGTGTGGCGGAGGATGACCGCTATGAAGTTTCGGGTCGCCAGGCGGACCGGTCCGACCCGCCCTCATCCTCATGGGCCCGATCGTCCGCTCGGGTTGACGACCCTGGGTGCACCAGCAGTGCTGATGGACCATCTTCGCGACCTGCGGAGCCGGCCACGCCGTCATCCGACCGGATTTGAGGAGCCGGAGGGCGACGATGCAATCGCCGTGCTCACCAGAGACCACGCCCGGATCGCCCAGCTTCTCGCCCAGATCGAAGCCCAAACGGATCCCGATGACACGCTCGTCCACCGGGCCATCCGTGAACTCTCAATCCACGATGCAATCGAACGCCAGCACCTGTATCCTCTGGTCCGCGACCGGCTGGAGGACGGCGCTCGACACTACGAGAATCTCATCTCCGAGCATGCCCGAATTACCCACCTGGCCGCCGACATCGACGTCTACCGGTTCCATGATGCAGCCCGGGCCGAATGGCTTCATGGACTCGTGGTCACCGTTCGCACCCACATCGAAGAGGAGGAAGCCGGCGTGCTGCCGGCGCTCGCCGCCCGAATGACGCATGAGGAGCTGGTCGACCTCGGTCGTCTGCTCGAATCGGCCCGGGCCAAGGCGCCCACCCGACCGCACCGCCATGCTGTGGCCACCGGTGTGGGAGCCCGGCTGTCCAGGGTGCTCGTCGGGCCGCTGGACAAGACCCGCGACGCCCTCTCGGGTCGCCGGTGACCGATGCCCGCGAAGCGGGTCTGACTCCAGAGGATCCCGGCGCCGCCGCTTCTCTCCGCGAAAAAGCGACTGACCGCAGGAAATTGGTCCGAGCTCGCCCGTGCCGCCCCCGGGCCTGAGCCTCTGGTCTCCATCCGGGGGTGATCAGGTCGCTCGGCTGGTCTGCCCTTCCCGGACCGACAGCCTCCGCCGCTGAGGGACCACTGTGTAGCGCGGGTTTTCGGCCGACGTCAGCCCGGCCTCGAAGATGGCGAAGCGGGTTAGGGCCGATCCGGCCATGATGGCCGCACCGCCCAGTGCCGAGCCCAGCCGGCTGCGTCGGCCCCCGAGAGCGGCCACGCAGATGCCTGCGCCGGTGACCGCATTGGCGGCCAGTTCGTAGCGATGACCCTTCTCGCTCTCGGAGAAGGCCTCCCCTACTTCGCCCATGGCCCGCTTCATCAATTGCATGAGTCCTAACTCGGCCAGGGCGGCGCCGATACCCAGACGGCGTATTGGGGCGGTCTCGTGCAGGGGCGCCGCTGCCAGTCCGAGTCCGGCAGCCGAGCTAACGGCCGATGCTGCGAAGAGGAAAGGCATCTGCCTGTACCCGTCATGCCAGGCCGGGACGGCTGTATTCGACACCAATGCCGCCGTATAGGTCGCCACACCCGGGCCCAGTGCGGCCGCGCCTGCCGTGGCCAGTGCACCGGGCCGGGCCAGCCGGCCGGTGACCGCGCTGACGCTTGCGGCCGCCGACATTGGCGCGTAGGCGGCCAGCAACCACGATCCGACATTCATCGGCGAACTGGGCTTCAGCACCCGGAGCATGTTGAAAAAGCGGGCCGGCCGGCCCAGGTCATGCATCAGGGCCACTCCAGATAGGCCTACCGCCAGGGTGCTGGCCACTTTGCTGATCCGTGCCAATGCCGGCCGGCCGCTCAGCTGGGCAGCCGCCGCCACCACCGACGAGGCGC
Source organism: uncultured Acidimicrobiaceae bacterium (assembly GCA_963834725.1). Classification (GTDB taxonomy): domain Bacteria; phylum Actinomycetota; class Acidimicrobiia; order Acidimicrobiales; family Palsa-688; genus PALSA-693. Next base: position 5,830,536 of record CAWICN010000001.1, on the reverse strand, counting down.
CGGCCAGACCGCCCAGGAAGAAATAGCCGGGTATATCAGGGGCCTGCCAGACCGGTTTGTTAATGACAGGAACGCCGTAGTACGACTGGAACTCCGCCTCATCGACCACCGGTTGCTCGCCGGCGGCCCGCGCCGGGCGGCGTCCCGCGACTTTCTGGCCGTCCCTCTGCACCCCGCTGACGGCTTCCCGTCCGGGCCGCACCCCCTGGAGCCCCTCCCGGGTGACGGCCCGATCTTGATCGGCGGGTCCGCCCGCCCGGGTGACGGCCCGATCTTGATCGGCGGGTCTCCCCGCCGGGGTCATCTCCGGCCTCCGAGGAACGCCCCGGCTACGGCGGCGACCAGGATGCCTGCGGCCGCGCCCGCTCGCCGGTACATGGCCGGAAGGTCACGGGTCGTCACAACGGGGTCCGGAGGCAGCCCGTAGACCTCTGGCTCATCCAGGAGCAGAAAGAAGGCACCATCGCCGCCGACGCCGTCACCGGGATCTTCGCCGTACAGGCAGGCGTCGCTCACCCCCGAGTCATGCAGTTGAGTGACGCGCTGTTGGGCCCGTACTCGTAGCTGGTCCAGAGGTCCGAACTGGATGGAGTCGGTCGGACAGGCCTTGGCACACGCCGGCTCGACACCCACACTGAGCCGGTCGTAGCAGAGCGTACATTTCCAGGCCCGGCCGTCACCGCGGCGTTGATCGATCACGCCATAGGGGCAGGCGGGAATGCAGTAGCCGCACCCGTTGCAGATGTCTTCCTGAACGACCACCGTGCCGAACTCGGTGCGAAACAGCGAACCGGTTGGGCAGACATCCAGGCAGGCTGCGTGGGTGCAGTGCTTGCACACGTCGGACGCCATCAGCCAGCGCACGCCGTCCCGGCCGGCGCCGTCGTCGGTCATCCTCACCTTCTGCTCGATGAACGCCACGTGGCGCCAGGTGTCGGCGCCCAACCCCACGGTGTTGTCGTAGGACATCCCGGTGAACTGGAGGCCGTCCTCGGGGACGTGGTTCCACTCCTTGCATGCCACTTCGCAGGCCTTGCACCCGATGCATACCGATGTGTCGGTGAAAAACCCCATTCGAGGCGGGTGATCGTCGTATCCGCTGGTGCTGGCCGGGTCGCCCGGCGGAAGCAGCCAGGACAGAAGTTCACCGGCCACCGCGGACCTCCATTCCGGTGTCCGCGGTGATGCCGGCCCGCCGAATGTATTCCTCGACGAGCTCGACCCTCGCCGGGCCGCGCGGACGACGGCCCGGCCGGATGTCCCCACTCATCGCCTTCACCTCCTGGATGTGGACATTGGGATCAAGGGAGAGAGAGGCCAGCTCGTTGGCGGCGTCGCCAACCGAATAGCCGTTTGGTCCCCAATGGTAGGGCAGCCCGATCTGGTGAATGGTTCGGCCGTGCACCACGAGCGGAGGGATACGGTCAGTGACGACGACCCGGGCCTCGATGGCAGCCCGCGCCGTGACGATAGTCGCCCAACCCCCGTGCTCGAGTCCCCTCTCCCGGGCCAGCTCCGGTGACACCTCACAGAACATCTCGGGCTGCAATTCAGCCAGGTACGGAAGCCACCGGCTCATGCCCCCCGCCGTGTGATGCTCGGTCAGACGGTAGGTGGTGATCGGGTACGGAAACACGTCCGACCCGGGCTCGGACGGGCCCGGGTGGTAGCGGTTGTGCTTGCGGCTGAACACCTGCCGTACGGGGTTCCGCTGCTGGCCATACAACAGATTGGAGACGGGCGAGTCTTGCGGTTCGTAGTGCGTGGGCAACGGTCCGTCGGTCAGACCGGCGGGAACGAACAGCCACGCCTTGCCATCGGCCTGCATGACGAAGGCGTCAGTGCCTGAGAGGGCCTCCGCCGCTCTCGCTTCGGGTGGCGGCCGGTGCCAGGGAGATTTCGATTTGGAGAAGTCGGGGATGTCATGGCCGGTCCACTCGGCCTTCTCCTCATCCCACCACACCAGCGCCTTACGCTCACTCCAGGGGCGGCCGTCGGGATCGGCCGAGGCGCGGTTGTAGAGGATGCGCCGGTTCGCAGGCCAGGCCCACCCCCACTCATTGGCCACCCAGTTTTGCTCCTGACCGGGCTTGCGCCGGGCCGCCTGATTGATTCCGTCGGCGTACACCCCGCAGTAAATCCAGCAGCCGCAAACCGTCGAGCCGTCCTCCTTGAGCTGCTCATAGGAAGTCAACGGCTGGCCGCCGGCGTCCCAGCCATTGATCTCCGCCAGCACGGCTTCAGCCGCCGGCTCGGCGATGGAGCCTTCCGTCGGATACTCCCAGGTGAGGTCCAGGATAGGCCGGTCCATGTCGTCGGTGGAGGTGGCCAGCTTGTCCCGAATGAGGCGCCCCAGATGGTAGGCGAACCACAGGTCGCTGCGAGCGGCGCCATATGGCTCGATGGCCGCATGGTGCCACTGCAGCATGCGCTGGGTGTTGGTGAAGCTGCCGTTCTTCTCGGTATGCGCCGCGGCCGGGAAGAAGAAGACCTCGGTGCCGATCTCCTCAGTGCGCAGTTCGCCGGACTCGATCTCCGGACCGTCCTTCCAGAATGTGGCGGACTCGATCAGCGAGAAATCCCGGACCACCAGCCAATCGAGGTTGGCCATGCCCCTCCGCTGCATGCTGGCGTTGGCAGACCCGACCGCCGGGTTCTCGCCCCAGATGAAATAGCCTTTGCAGATCCCGTCGATCTGGGCCATAACCGTCTCGTAGGTGCTGTGGCTGCCGGTCAGGCGCGGCAGATAATCGAAGCGGTAGGCGTTCTCCGCAGTGGCGGCCGGCCCCCACCAGGCTTTGAGCAGGCTCACCATGTACGCCTTCATGTCACCCCAGTACCCCTTGTCCGAAGAGGATCCCTCCAGGAACTTTTCTAGGTCCTCGTCCTCGTGGGCATGGGGCATCGGGATGTAGCCGGGCAGCAGGTTGTACAAGGTGGGGATGTCCGTGGAACCCTGGATGCTGGAATGGCCGCGCAGGGCCATGATGCCGCCACCGGGACGGCCGATGTTGCCCAGCAGCAACTGCAGGATGGCGGCAGTGCGGATGTACTGCACCCCGACCGAGTGCTGGGTCCAGCCGACGGCATAGCAGAAGGCGCTGGTGCGCTCCCGCCCGGAGTTCTCGACCAGGGCCCGGCACACCTCGAGAAACAGCGACGGCGGCACACCGCAGATCTGCTCGACCATCTCCGGCGTGTAGCGGGAGAAATGACGGCGCACGATCTGAAACACACAGCGTTCGTGCTGCAACGTGTCGTCACGCTCCGGCCCCTCGCCGACGGCAACCCCTCCGGATCCATGGGACTCACCTCGCCCCGCCTGATACGACCTCGACGCCCTGGACCCGCTCTCGCCCTCCTGGCCGTCGTCGCCGACGCGGTCCTCGTACTCCTGGTCCCGCTGGCCGGACGCGGCCTGGATCTCCACCCCTTCGTACATCCAGGTATGGAAGTCGTAGCTGCGCTTCTCCACGTCGAGCCCCGAGAAGACACCATCCAGGTCCTCGGTATCCCGGAAGTCCTCGCCGATGATGGTCGGCGCGTTGGTATAGGCGACCAGGTAGTCGCGAAAGTACTTGTCGTTTTCGATGACGTAGCGGATGATGCCGCCGAGGAAGGCGATGTCGGTGCCGGCCCGCAGCGGGACATGAAGATCCACCACCGCGCTGGTCCGGGTAAAGCGGGGATCGACGTGGATCACCTTGGCGCCCCGAGCCTTGGCCTCCATCACCCACTGGAAGCCGACCGGATGGCATTCCGCCATGTTGGACCCCTCGATGACGATGCAGTCAGCGTTCTGGAGGTCCTGCTGGAAGGTGGTAGCCCCGCCCCGACCGAACGATGTCCCCAAACTGGGGACGGTGGAAGAGTGTCAAACGCGAGCCTGATTCTCGATCTGTATGGCCCCGAGGGCGGTATACAGCTTCTTCATCAGGTAGTTTTCTTCGTTGTCGAGAGTGGCGCCTCCCAAACTGGCGATTCCCATCGTTCGGCGCACCCGGGTGCCTTCCTCATCTTCCCACTGCCAGGTATCGCGCCTGGTCTTGATGACCCGGTCAGCGACCATATCCATGGCGGTGTCCAGATCGAGGACCTCCCAATCAGTCCCGCCCGGCCGGCGGTAGAGCACGTCGTAGCGACGGGCCGATCCGGTCGTGAGCTGCAAGCTCGCCGAGCCCTTCGGACAGAGCCGGCCCCGGCTCACCGGCGAGTCCGGGTCCCCCTCGATGTGGACAACCTGGCCGTCCTTGACAAAGACGTCCTGCCCGCATCCCACCGCACAGTAAGGGCAGATGGACTTGACGATCTTGTCGGAGCCAGTGAGGCGCGGCTGGAGGTGAGACGACGTCCGGGACTTCGCGGCCGCGCCCCGGCCGAGCTTGTCGCTGCCGCGGAACTGGCGCAGGACCGGCCACTCGCCAATCTGCATGTGCCTATCCCTCCTCGGTCGTATCTTGTTCAGGCAGTCGTATCTTCCCCCCACTGCTCCTGGGCTCGCTCGTCATCGCGCCCGTCACCCACGACCGCCAACACCTGCTCCTGTGTGGGCACGCGCACGAACCTCCCTGGCCACCGACCAGATACCCAGGCCGCCGGCGCCCGAAACCACTGTGGCTTTCCTCCAGCTGGATCCCCACTGCCGGCTCGCCGTCGGCCTAGTGGCTCGCCCGCGGCGTAGCGAAGGACGGTGCCGCCCGGCGCGTCGAGGGGGCGACCGCCAGGGCGTTTTCGATGGCGACCGCTGGGCGCCGGGCTTCGATGCAGACCGCCCCGGCCCCAAGGGGACCCTCGAAGCGAGCATCCGCCCGTGACCGGGGCCGTACTCGACGTCAGCGGCCGCGGCCGCCGAGCGCCGACTCGAGCTGCGCCTTCGACATCTTGGAGCGGCCCTTGACGTTTCGCCGCTTGGCCTCGGCGTAGAGTTGGTCGCGGGTACGGCCGCCTGCGCCCCGGTGCGAGCGCAGCCCGCCGCGGCGGCCCGAGGAAATGTCCTTCGTCGACGACGGGCTGGACTGATCCGCCTCTCCGCCGCGGGCCCGCTCCTTGTTGACTGTCCGGGCGGCGATCTCCTTAGCCACCTTGGTGGGCCGTCCTCGGTCCTCCAGGCCCTCCTTGATGTGCTCGTACTGACGTTCCCTTTTCGCGCTCCAGGCCGACTGTGGCATTCCATCTCCTCTCTGCAAGTGCCAACCGAACTGAGCCCCATCTAACCCCGCCGGCCCGCCGGTCCGGTGGGCGGCGAGGCCTACCCGTGCGGCAGTGCGTCGCGCCCTCGGTCGAAGACGGCGGCTATGGGTACCACGACCCTGTTGCCTGGTGGCGTGTCAGGTGCGTGGGGACGGGGAGAGCCAACCCGTAGGGGCCATCTCTTCCTCCTGCATGTTTTGGGGTTCACCCTGAGCGATACCCCCGATCGCGATCGCCGAACCGGGTGTGGGCAACCTTCATGAGGTGCCTCAGAGCCGTCGTCTAGCCCTGTCCGAGGACCCGGGCCAGCTCGTCTCGCCCCATCCTGGACCGGCCCGGGATGTTCCGGCGTTTCGCCTCGTCGTAGAGCTCCTGGCGGGTCTTCGGGGACGAGGCACCCGTTCGTTTGCGCTGTGCCACTGCCGCGCCCTGCTTGCCGAGCGCCGATCGGGTCGCGGCCGGCATATGAGCGATCGACCGCTTCTTCGTGGCCCCGGCACGAGCCTTGCGCACATTCTGCTTGGCCGCCTGCACCTGCTTCCTCGTCGCCAAGGTTGTTCCTCCTCTCGCCCGGAGTCTCCGCGCACTACTCCTTACGCTCGTTACCTACCCATCCGGGGCGACCCGCCCAACATCGCGCCGCTGGTGGCCAGTCGATCCTTCGCCTGCTCGTAGAGGGTGGCGTAGCAACCCAACCTCCGGCACCCCATGTTTCGCCGGGGGGCGTCTGGGTAAGCCCGGAGCGTGATGTCTATTGGCTACACGCTGATGTGCGAGCAGGCCGGCCCCAAAGCACTGGTCGCGGATGCCCAGGCGGCGGAATCCGCGGGATTCGAGTTCGCAGTCATCTCTGACCACTATTTCCCGTGGGTGGAGGCCATGGGTCATTCGCCATACGCATGGGCGGTGCTCGGTGCTGTCGCGCAGGCGACGGAGCGCATCGAGTTGATGACCTACGTGACCTGTCCGATCAAGCGTTACCATCCGGTCGTGGTCGCCCAAAAAGCGGCGACGATGGCATTGCTGGCCGACGACCGCTTCACCCTGGGAGTGGGGGCGGGAGAGAACCTCAATGAGCACGTCACAGGCGGCGGGTGGCCGCCCGTCAACATTCGTCACCTCATGCTGGCCGAGGCCCTTGACATCATCCGGGCGCTGTGGCAGGGCGGGTACGTCAACTATCAAGGGAAGTTCTTTCACGTAGATTCGGCGAAGCTATGGGATCTGCCCGAGCAGCCTCCCCGTCTGGGGGTGGCGGCTTCGGGTCCGCAGTCGAGTCGCCTCGCAGGTCAATACGCGGATTGTTTGATCGCAGTCGAGCCCGATCCCTCTATCGTCGAAGCTTTTGACGCGGGTGGCGGCGGGAGTAAGCCCCGCGTGGGCCAGCTGCCCGTTTGCTACGACCAGGACCGCGACGCAGCGGTGAAGCGAGCCCTTACGCTTTTCGGCTGGTTCGGTGGCGGCTGGAAGGTGAACTCCGAACTCCCAAGCACGAGCGCGTTCGAGGCTGTGTCAAGCTACGTCCGGCCGGAAGACATCACCCGCTCGATTCCCTGCGGTTCGTCCGTCCGCGAGGTCGAGAAGGCGCTCGACGCCTTTGCCCGGGCCGGGTTTACTCATGTCGCCCTCTGCCAGATTGGGGGCGGAGACCACCAGCGAGAGTTCATCCATTGGGCCGAGCAGGAGCTCCTGCCGGCACTGGCTGCCCACGATGGGTAAACCGCTCTGCCCGCCAGTGGTATCCCCTCTCAGTCCGCCATTGGTATCCCCACTAAGTAGAAACGCCAGGGGGCATGGCGTCCGGTTCGGGTCGGGCGTCAAGTGAGCACTGATGGCTTGCGGAAGCTGCGGGATGCCGCGGCCGGCTGCCAGGCGTGTGATCTGTGGAAGCTCGGCACCCAGACGGTGTTCGGCGAGGGGCCACGTCAGGCACGACTGATGCTGGTTGGGGAGCAACCCGGCGACCAGGAAGATGTCGCAGGCCGACCGTTCGTTGGACCGGCTGGACAGCGAGCTCGATGCGGCACTGCTGGCAGCCGGGCTCGACCGCGACCAGATCTATGTCACCAATGCCGTCAAGCACTTCAAATGGAAGCCTCGCGGCAAACGACGGATCCACGACAAGCCCAACCGAGAAGAAGTTCTCACGTGCCGGCCGTGGCTGGAGAAGGAGATGGCGTTGGTCAAGCCGGAGGTGGTCATCCTGTTGGGTGCCACGGCTGCCCAGACCTTGCTCGGTTGGTCATTTCGGCTAACCCAGCATGCAGGGAAGGCCATGGAGAACACCGGATTGGCACCGTATGTGCTGGTGACGGCACACCCGTCCATGATCTTGCGGATTCCCGATCAGGCGGCCCGCGAGAAGGCCAGGCAGGGATTGATCGATACTCTCACGGCCGCGGCTGAGCTGATGCATCGACCCGAAACGAAGGCCACTGAACGATGATCCGGTCCGACCGTGCACTTCAGGGTTGTAGCTGGGTAGATCACCGACATGCCACGAGCAATCTGGTCGGGCTCCATCAGCTTCGGGCTGGTCAACGTGCCGGTCAAGGTATACACCGCGGTGCGGGAGCACACCGTGCATTTTCATCAGGTCGAGAAGGGGACGGGATCCCGCATCCGCTACGAGAAGGTCTCCGAGCGGTCCGGCCAGGAGGTGGCCACCAAGGACATCGAGCTCGGCTACGAGCTGGCTAAGGGTCGACTTGTGACGGTCGATCCGGACGACCTCAACGAGCTGCAGCCCCGGACCACCAAGAGCATCGAGATCTCCGACTTCGTCGATCTGTCAGAGATCGATCCGGTGTACTACAACCGGACCTACTGGCTGGGGCCCGACGGTGAATCGGCCCAGCGGCCGTACAGCCTCCTGTTACAGGCCATGGAGGACCGCCAGCGGGCCGGCATTGGAATGGTGGTCATGCGCAACAAGCAGTATCTGGCAGCCGTCCGCCCCCGGGACGGGGCCTTGGCCATGTCGACGATGTACTTCGCCGACGAAATTGTGGCCAAAGGCGACGTCGACGGCCTGCCGTCGCGACGGTCCACGCCAGCGCCGAAGGAGCGGCAGTTGGCCGTCCAGATCATTGACGCCCTGGGGTCCGACTGGGATGCCGGCCGCTACAAGGACACGTACACCAACCAGGTGAAGGCGTTGATCGAGCGGCAAGCGGAAGGTAAGCACATCGTCGTGGCGGAGTCCCCGGCCGAAGAGGGCCGCGTCGTCGATCTGATGGCTGCCCTCGAGGCCAGCCTCAAGGCGGCGAGTAAAGCGGGCGGGTCCCGGGTGAGCAAGCTGCGGGAGCTGGAGAAGGCCGCGAGCGAGGTCGGAGACGATACAGACGGGGACAGAGAGGTCGCTCGCGACCTCGCTGAGGACAGAGAGGTCGCTCGCGACCTCGCTGAGGAGACAGACGCCGACTCCGACAAGCCCAAGACGTCGGGCCGAAACCGATCGAAGCAGACCGGCGAAGAAGCGCAGAGGCCGAAGAAGGGCAGCACACCACGCCGCAAGGCCCAACCCCGCAAGAGCGCTTAAGTCGGCTCGGCACGCTCGTCGACCAGACCAAAGACGAACTCTACGAGCTGGCCCAAACCGCCGGCATCGAGGGCCGCTCGCAAATGTCCAAGGGTCAGCCGATCAACGCCCTGTCAGGCTGAGCGAAACGGTCGCCGGCTCGTCCCGCTCCAACCAGCGTCCCTTCGTGACGGGTCACGACATTTTCTGCCTTCGGGCCGTATTCGAGGCACGGATGTGGGTAGGAGCGTTCCGTGCGTGGGATTTCGATGCTCGAGTACGCCGATGGCGATAACCAAGGTGAGGAAGCTCTGGCGGTGGCGGCCGAGCTGCGGGAGCGGATCGGCGGGGAGGTCCGGTTCGGCGACGGTGACCGGGCCATTTACTCGACGGACAGCTCCAGCTACCGGCAGCTGCCGATCGGGGTGGTGATTCCTCGCACGGTCGACGACGTGGTGGAGACCGTCGCCGCCTGTCGCCGGCACGGCCTGCCGGTGCTGTCGCGGGGGGGTGGCACCAGCCTGGCCGGCCAGTGCTGCAACGCCGCGGTGGTGATGGACTTCTCCAAGCACCTGCACCAGCTGCTCGAGATCGACCGCCCGGGCCGGACGGCTCGGGTCCAGCCCGGACTGGTGCTCGACGTCCTGCGAGACCGCGGCGAGGCCGGCTCGCCGCGGCTCACCTTCGGGCCGACACCGTCGACCCACGAGAACTGCACGATCGGCGGCATGATCGGAAACAACTCGTGCGGCAACTACTCGATCATGTCGGAGTTCTACGGCGCCGGGCCGCGCATGGCGCACAACGTGGCCGCGATGGAGATCCTCACCTACGACGGACTGCGGATGACGGTGGGCCCCACTGACGAGACCGAAGTGGACAGGATCGTGGCAGGCGGAGGCCGCCGGGCCCAGATCTACCGGGACCTCAGGGACATCCGCGACGGCTATGCCGAGCTGATCAGGCGGTCGACGCCGGCCTTCCCCCGCCGGGTGTCGGGATACAACCTGGACGGTCTGCTGCCGGAGCGCGGCTTCAACCTGGCCTACGCCCTGGTGGGCAGCGAGGGCACCTGCGTGACGGTCCTCGAGGCGACCCTGCACCTGGTGGAAAGCCCGCCCGTGCGCTCGCTGGTGGTGGTCGGTTTCGAGGATCTCTACCTGGCGGCGGCCCAGGTCATGGCCGCCCGCGAGCACCGCCCGGTGGCGCTGGAGGGATTCGACGCCGAACTGATCGGCGACAACATGAAGCTCCGCAAACATGTCGAGGAGCTCAAGCTGCTGCCCGCCGGCTCCGGATGGCTGATGGCCGAGTTCGGCGGGGCGGACAAGGGCGAGTCCGATGCCCGGGCCGAGGCGTTCATGGCCACCCTGCGCAAGGCGGATGGCTATTGTGCCGAGAAGCTTTACGACGATCCGGAAGCAGAGGCGAAGATCTGGGAGGTACGCGAGTCCGGTCTCGGTGCCACCGCCTACGTCCCGGACAGTGCCGACACCTACGAAGGCTGGGAGGACTCCGCCGTCCCCCCGGAGCAGCTGCCGGAATACCTGCGCGACCTGCGGGGCCTGTTCAACAGGTACGGGTACGCCTGCTCCCTGTACGGGCATTTCGGACAGGGTTGCGTGCATACGCGCATCGACTGGGATCCCCACACCGCCGAGGGGGTGCGCAAATGGCGCAACTTTCTCGACGAGGCGTCCGACCTGGTCCTGTCCCACGGCGGTTCCCTGTCAGGCGAGCATGGCGACGGCCAGTCCCGGGCTGAGCTGCTGGAGAAGATGTACGGACCGGAGATGGTGGAGCTGTTCCGCCGGTTTAAGGCGGTCTGGGATCCTGACAACAAGATGAACCCGGGCAAGGTGGTCGACCCGTACCCGATCACCTCCAATCTGCGCCTGGGTCCCCGCTACGCCCCCATCGAGGTGAAGACCCACTTCGCCTATCCCAAGGACGGGGGCACCTTCGCTCATGCCGCCAGCCGTTGTGTGGGGGTCGGCAAGTGCCGGCGCCTGGGCGGGGGGACCATGTGCCCAAGCTTCATGGTCACCCAGGAAGAGCGCCACAGCACCCGGGGCCGCTCCCGGATTCTGCACGAGATGATGCGACGCGATTCCGAAATAGAACTATGGCGCTCTGACGAGGTCCGCGACGCCCTGGACCTGTGCTTGTCGTGCAAGGGATGCAAAAGCGACTGCCCCGTCAACGTCGACATGGCCACCTACAAGGCCGAGTTCCTGTCCCACCACTACCAGCGCCGCCTACGACCGCGGCCCGCTTACTCGATGGGCCTTATCCACTGGTGGGCCCGGATGGGCGCCCACGCTCCCCGGGCGGTGAACACGATCATGGCTACTCCCGGCTTGTCAGGTCTCATCAAGCGCATGGGCGGAGTCGACCCCCGCCGTCCGACACCGAAGTTCGCCGCGGAGACCTTCAAGGCCTGGTTCGAGCGCACGCATCCCGATCGGCTGTGGTCGGCCAACCACCCGCTCCCGCCCACCGTCCTCGGGGAGCTGCACTCCGCCGGCCGCAGCCAGGTGGGCCGGGCCGCAGTAAACGGCGAGGATGCCTCGCCATTCTCGGCCGGGACCGGGGCCCAACCGCTCCATCCGGTGATCCTGTGGCCGGACACCTTCAACAATTTCTTCCACCCACGAGCCGCGGAAGCCACCGTGGAGGTGTTGGAGAGCGCCGGCTTCCTGCCGATCGTTCCGGTCCAGGACTTGTGCTGCGGGCGGCCCCTGTACGACTACGGCATGCTCGACCTGGCCCGCCGGCTCCTGCGGCGCACTCTCAACGAGCTGCGCCCATTGATCCAGGCGGGCGTGCCGCTCGTGGGGGTCGAGCCCAGCTGCCTGGCGGTTTTTCGCGACGAACTGCCGGAGTTGATCGCCGACGATCTCGACGCCCGTCGGCTGTCGGAGCAGTCCTTCACCTTGGCCGAACTGCTTACATCACGCGCCAAGGGCTGGGAGCCGCCCCGCTTGCAGCGCAAAGTGGTGCTGCATGGACACTGTCATCACAAAGCGGTCATGGGTCTCGACGCCGACACCGGCCTGCTAGAGAAGATGGGACTGGACGTCGAGATCCCCGACTCAGGCTGCTGCGGGCTGGCCGGCAGCTTCGGTTTCGAAAAGGGGGAGAAATACGAGGTCTCCATCGCGGCCGGCGAGCGCGTGCTGCTGCCCGCGGTCCGGGACGCGGACCCGACCACACTCATCCTCACTGACGGCTTCAGCTGCCGCACGCAGATCGAACACAACAGCGACCGTCGAGCCCTCCATTTGGCCGAAGTCATCACCCTGGCCATGCGGCAGGGACCCGCCGGTCCGGGATTCGGCAAGCCCGAAGACCGGCTCCATGTCGGTTCGGCAGCTCACTGACTGCAGAGATCGGCCCCACTACAGCGATCGGCCTGATCACAGCGAGCGGCCTGATCACAGCGAGCGGCCTGATCACAGCGATTGGCCTGATTACAGCGATAGGCCTGATTGGCCTGATTACAGCGATTGGAAGGAGACCAGGAGGCGACAATGGCCAAGATTGCATCCGAGCTACTGATAGAGCGGCTGATCGATTGGGGCGTCGATACCATATTCGGGTTGCCCGGGGACGGCATCAACGGGATCGTGGAGGGATTGCGCCGCCACCAGGACCGCGTGCGGTTCATCCTGGTCCACCACGAGGAGGCGGCCGCGTTTATGGCAACCGCCTATGCCAAGGCCACCGGGCGCATCGGGGTGTGCCTGGCCACCTCCGGTCCCGGCGGCATCCATCTCATGAACGGGCTCTATGACGCCAAGCTCGATCACGTGCCGGTGCTGGCCATCACCGGCATGCAGTCCACCACCCAGCTGGGCACCCAGTACCAGCAGGAGGTCGAGCTGGACAAGGTGTTCATGGATCTCTGTGTGTACAACCAAGTCTTCCACGCACCTATCTCGATCCCGGCCCTGACCGACATCGCCGTCCGCAGTGCCCTCTCACAGCAGGGCGTCGCCCACCTCACCTTTCCTGTTGACATGCAGGAAGCCGACCCGGAAAGCAGCGGCTACGAAGGCGGTCTCGATACTGCCCGTCCCCCGAACATCGCGCCAGCCGTGTACACCTCACCCCGGATCATCCCCTCCGATAACGCTCTACGACAGGCGGCCGACGTTCTCAACTCGGGGAGCAAGGTCGTAATGCTGGTCGGGATCGGCGCCCGCAACGCCCGTCAGCAGGTCCTGCAGGCTGCCGAGGTGCTCGCGTCGCCGATCATCAAGACCCTGCCGGGGAAGATGGTCATCCCCGACGATCATGAGTACGTCATGGGCGGACTCGGTCTCCTCGGATCAGCCTCGTCCGAGGACGCCATGGACGAAGCCGACACCGTCTTCCTCATCGGGACCAACTTCCCCTATACCCGGTGGCTACCCACCGACCGCAAGGCCGTTCAGATCGAGCTCGATCCGGCCCGACTGGGCAACCGCATACCCCTGTCGGCCGGGCTGGTCGGCGATGCCAGGGACAGCCTGGAGCTGCTCATCCCGCTGTTGGGGCGAAAGTCCGACCGGTCATTCATCGAAAAGTACACCGAGCGTCGCAAGCGATGGGACGCCGAGATGCGGGCCCTTGAGAGCCCTTCCCGCGACCCCATCCAACCTCAGTACCTGGTCAGCCTTATCGACAAGCACGCCGACGAGGACGCCATCCTCTCCAGCGACTCCGGCACCATCGCCACCTGGACGGCGCGGCACTGGCACATCCGGGGCGATCGCGAGTTCTACCTGTCAGGCAACCTGGCCACGATGGCCCCTGGGCTGCCCTACGCCATCAGCCATGCCCTGACCTTTCCCGGCCGCCAGAGCATCGCCTTCGTCGGTGACGGTGGCTTTGCCATGCTGATGGCCGAGTTCCACACCGCCGTATGGCATAAGGCGCCCATCAAGGTCTGTATCTGCAACAACGGTGTGCTGGGTCAGATCCTGTGGGAGCAGATGGCACTGGGCTACCCCGAGCACGGGGTCCGTTTCGCGACCCAGATGGACTTCGCCCCCTGGGCCGAGTCCTGCGGAGGACGAGGGATCAGGATCGACAAGCCGGCCGACCTCGAACCGGCAGTGAAGGAATGGCTGTCCTATGACGGGCCGGCTCTCCTCGACGTGGTAGTCAACGCCGACGAGGCGCCCCTGCCGCCCAAGATCCACTACGACGAGGCCAAGAAGTTCGCCGAGTCGTTCCTCAAAGGCACCCCACGACGGGTTGCCATTGGCTCCACCCTGGCCCGGGACAAAATCGACCAGCTCAAGGAAGTGGCGCGCTCCCGTCGGCGCTGAGCCTTGAGCGCTTGAGCGTCCGGTGAAAAACGGGCGGGCAGGAAAACGACCCCGACCTCCCCCGGGGTGGGACGAAGGAAGTCGGGGTCGTTGTGATCTACTTCTTCCCGCTGTACCCCATCCCAAACTCCATTGTCGGGCCCCGGGCTCGGGCTCAGCGGATCGAAAATGCCAGCCCCCCTCCGAGACAGACCGTCCCTACCACCATCCACGTCACATAGTCGTTGACCACGCCGCTCTGGAACCGCTCCACCGGTCCGATCAGCCCGCTGCCAGGCTCGGCGCCCCGTCGCAGCACCGGCAGCCGGCGCCAGTAGAGGCCGACCAACGCCAGGAGGATGGCACCGGCGGCCGTTCCGACCGAGGTCAGCACGTCAGAGATGGTGACGCCGGTGTCCTCCGCGGCCGCCAGGGCGGATGGGTGAACGACATGGGCGCCGCCGAGCACCGTGGACGCATAGGCATTCTGGTCCTGGAAGCGAACGGCGGCGGCCTGGATCAGGGAACCAACCTCCGGGAGAAGCGCCACCACCAGGGCGAGCCCAACCAGCACCGCGGGCGGCACGATCATGCTCAACGGAGTGCGCTGCCTGCCCTCCTCGGTCTCGCCCGTTTCCTCGGTGGACTCCTGGGCCATGCGGCGATCCTGCGGGGGTGGGTCGCCCAATCCCCAGAACACGCCGCCTGCGACTCGCAGCACGGCGCCGCCCACGATCATGGACGAGACGATGAAGACCACGGTGAGCCAGGCCATCCCGTGCGCGGTCCCGCTCTCCTCTATCCAGCCTTTGCCGAGGAACGTCGCGAAGGGCGGCAGGTCGGCGAGGCCCAGGGCGGCCAAAGTGAAGACCACGCCCGCAGCTCGCAAGCCGCGGCCGCGACCGTGCAACCAGGTCTCGTCGACCGACCCAAGGCGGTGGAGGACGATGCCGACGCAAAGGAAAAGCGCGGCCTTCACCAACCCGTGGCCGGCGACGTACATCGCGGCCCCGGCCAACCCGAGCGGGGTGAGCAGGGCGATGCCGAGCAGGAACAGACCGGCATGGCTGATGGTCGAGAAGGCCAGGAGCCGCTTCAGGTGGCGCTGGCGGTAGCAGAACAAGGCGCCGACCAGAGCCGTCAGGACCCCGAGGACCAGAAAGGCGTTGCGGATGACGTCGCGATGATCCACGGCGTTGCCAAAGACCGACCAGTAGACCCGGGCGATGCCATAGAGGCCCAGCTCGACCATGACCCCGGAGAAGAGGACGCAGACCGGAGTCGGAGCGACGGCGTGGGCGTCGGCCAGCCAGAAATGAAACGGGACGATTGAGCTCTTGGTCAGCAGCCCGACGATCACCAGCACGAACGCCACGATGACCAGACCGTCCGGCGGGTGGCGGGACAGGTCGCCCCCGATCTGCGCCATGTTGAGCGCCCCGGTCCGCCCGTACAGCAGGGCGATCCCGGTCAGGCTGAGGTAGGCGCCGACACTGTTGGTGATGGCGAAGTTGAGGGCGCCCTGAAGCGGTCCTTTCTCCTCGGGCCGGTAGGCGGTGAGGGCGTAGGCGGACACCCCCATGACCTCGAACCAGACGAAGAGGTTGAACAGGTCGCCGGTGAGGCAGAACCCGATCATGCCGGCCATGAACACGAGCATCAAGGTGTGGAAGTAGGTCGAGACCTGCTCGAAGTAGCGCCAGGAGAAGACCATCGCGGCCGTGACCAGCAGGGCGGTCAGCGCGGCCAGACCGGCGTTCAGGGCACCGACTGCGAAGTCAATGCCGATGGCGACGCCGTGGTTCGGCGTGAAGCCGGCAAACCAGTAAACGCGCTGGCCGCCCGCCGAACCAACCAGGATGGCGATGGTCATGCCCGTGGTTGCCACCGCGGTAGCGATAGTGACGGCGTCGAGGAGGCGGCGAGCCCGGTTGAGCAGCATGTTGAGCGCCGAAACGCCGGCCGCCACGAGCAATGGCACCACCACCGCCAGGGGTAGGAGCGTGTTCATGGGCCGAGGAGCTCAGCCCCGGAGCTGGCGGAAATCTTCCGGGTCCGCGGTGCCGAAGCGCTTGTGGGCCTGGATGGCAAAAGCAAGCAGCAGGGCCGTTACCGCCGCTTCCACGACCACATCGGTGAGGGCGAGGGCCTGGACGACCGAGTCGACCGCCGGGGTGTGCAACGGGATGTCATAGAAGTACGGCGCGACCGCTCCCGTCTTGTACCCGACGCCGAGCAGCAGGACATAGGTCGAGGACTGGACGACGATCAGGCAGACGATCTGATGGACGACGTGCCGGCTGGTGATGATGCCGTAGAGACCGGCCACCAGGACCCATGCCACGACCACGAAGGGAAAGATGTCCACCGCGGGCTACCCCCCTTCCGAGCGACTGGACCCCTCTTGGCGGACCAGCAGCGTCTGCTCGAGCAGCTCAGTGAGGATGATGAGGAAGGCGGCGGCGACCTCTACTCCGACGAAGAAGCTGATGAGGGCGATCGTCCCCGAAGAGTCGATGGCCCCGGGCGTGCTGCCGAGGGGAAGCACGTTGCTCAGGTACGGGACGCCGACCACCAGCGCGCTGACCCCGATCGCGGCGAAGCCCCCTGCCCCGACCGCCTCGACGGCATCGGTGACCGCCACTGGCGAGATGCGCTTCAGCACGAGGAACTGACCGCCCAGATAGATGAGCACGAAAGCGGTGGTCATCACCACCCCGCCCTGGAACCCGCCGGAGGGGGTCGTCTGGGCGTGAGTGGCCAGATACCAGCCCACCACGAAGGTGGGCCCGGCCATCACGATGGCAGTCATGCGGACGGCGTCGCTCGTGGGCGGCACCTCGCGGTCTCGGGCCTCGTCCACGGCCGAGCGTTCGCCCTCCTCCCGCAGGTGTCGCAGCACCATGGCGACCCCGGTGGCCGCCATAAACAGGATGAACTCCTCGCCGAGGGTGTCGAACCCGCGGTACTCGAAGTTCACCGCTGATACGACGCCGGTGGCGTGGGTCTGGGCCACTGCAATGGCGTTGATGATGTCGCCGTAAGGGCCGGGGTACTTCCCGAAGCCGGGCAGTCCCACCGCGCCCCAAAGGAAGAACGCGACCAAACCGGTCCCGGCGACCAAAAACACGCCGCGGCGCTGTCCGGGCGTCACTCTTCCTGCTTCCGCATCTTGGCCAGCGCCAGCAGCAGCAGCAGGGGAAGAACGACCGAGCCGACGGTGAGCATGGAGAGCGCCACGTCAGGCGCCTGAAAGGCCATGAACAGGACCGCCAGGACCACCCCATACACGCTCAAGGCGATGACCTGGCGCGCTGGTCTGCGAACCAGCACCACGGTGGTCGCCCCCGCAGCGACTGCCACCAGGACGACAACCTGCAGCGAGGCCATGACACCGGTGGAGGGGCCCAAGGTTACGCCTCCTCTTCCGGCGGGATGTCTCGGGCGCGACCCGGCCGCCAGTCCCCGCTCTGGCGCACCCGGGCGGCCCGGATGGTGGCGTGCGTGAGGAACGGCCCCGTCATCACCATGAACAAGAGGGCAAGCCACGTCTCGGTGGTGTTCTCGTAATAGCCCTTGACCGCGAGTACGGCGAGGGCCACCAGGATCGGGGCCAGCAGGGCCGCCGGGCTGACGAAATGCAGCTTCTGGTACGGGTCCTTCATCACCAGAATGCCCAGAGCGCATGACAGGACGACCAGCACTGCCAGCCCCAAGAGAACATCACTGACAAGGTCCTTGACGATCAAAGCCACCGCTCCAGGCTGCGAACAAAGACCAGACCGCTGCCGTACAGCATGACCGCGAGCAGGACCGCGAGCTCGAACTCACCGGAGCGGCCGAACCCCTGTGAGAGGCAGGCCAGCACCATCACCACGATGGCGCTCGCCAGCTCGTACGCCGCTACCGCGGCCATGAGCTCGCCTCGAACAATCACCCAGAGGCACGGTCCCAGCCCGAGCATCATGGCGGCCGCGGCGGCGACGAACCCGTTCATTGCGGCGCCCCCGGGTCGTCGAGGGGTTCGCCCTGGTCGACGACCAGCTGGTGAATGACCATGAGCCCGGTCTCCCTGTCGAGGCCCAGGACAAAGGTATTGGGGGCGACGGAGCGGCCACCGACGAGCAACGCCCGCCGGGTCGCTCCTTCAGGGGTGTCGTCGCCGAACCGCACCGGCAGCACCCGGAAACCGCTGTCGGGCTCCTCGCCCCGAATGATCTGGCGCCAAAGCACACCGAGGACACGAAGCGTGTCTCGAGCCAGGTCGACAGGGAGGCGGAAAGCGGGCTGCAACCATTCGATCCGCATCCGGAACCGGCTGTCGGCTTGATTGGCAATCAGCTCAACGAGAGAAGCTGACAAGGCTGCCACTGCAGCGCCGGCGACCAGCTCGGCGAGAGCCAGCGTGTCATCGATGAGGATCCACAACGACATGAGAAGGACCCACCAGACGAGCCAGGCCCCGGCGCGACGGATCAGCGGCACATCTCGAGATTGCCGGCGCGGCGTCCCGGCCCCAGCGAGCGGCCCTTCAACCTGGGACATCAGCGACGCTCCCTCGCTGTAGCACGCCGGTTTTATTCCCATTTCCACGCACCTGGAAACAGGAAGCGCCGCCTGGCAATCGGGGGATCGGCCAGATGGGCCCGGGGGACCACGCCGGCCGCCGGTGAGACTTTGTGATCGGTGGGGTAAATGTGAAGACACCCCTATGGGATCTCGCCCCAGCCTCTCTGTGCATTACCTGGATCGTCGCGGCGCCCAGCTGGGATTGCTCGCCGCCACGACCGCGGTATTGCAGATAGGCGCCGGCGTCGGCTTGGCCTATGCGGCCGGTTTCTCTGAGGTGCGGCGTGTACTGACGATCGTCCGCTGGCCCTACCTGGCCACCATTGTGGTCGCCCTCCTTCTGTCCTATGTCGGGTACTACTACGCCTATAGGGGGATCTATCAGATCGATGGCGGTCCCGAGGTGGCCAGACCTCAGCTGCGGGCCATCGTCACCGCCGGCTTCGGAGGGTTCCTGGCCCACGGGGCGGCGGCGCTGGACGCCTACGCCCTGCAGGCCGCCGGGGCCGACGAACGCGACGCCAAAGTACGGGTCAGCTGCCTGGGCGGCTTGGAGCATGGGATCCTCAGCCTGATCGGCACGGTGGCTGCCATCGTGGTCTTGGTGATGGGCTTCTCGACACCGCCCCTCGACTTCACCCTGCCCTGGGCGGTGATCCCGGTACCCGGGTTCATGCTGGCCTTCTGGCTGGCCGAGCGGTACCGGGACCGACTGCGCGACGCGCCGGGCCGGAAGGGCAAGGTGGGGATCTTCCTGGACGGGATTCATCTTGTATACGCCCTGTTCCGGGAGCCGCTGCGCTGGGCCCCGGTCCTTCTCGGCATGACGGCATTCTGGTTGGCCGAGAGCTATGCGGGCTGGGCCGGCATGGCCGCCTTCGGCTACCACATTAACTGGGCCCGGTTCATCATCGGCTTCGGTACTGGCATGGTCTTCACCCGGCGCACCGGCCCCTTTGCCGGGGCCGGCGTCCTGGAGCTGGTCCTTCCGGTGACCTTGTGGGCCAGCGGAGCACCGTTCGCGGTCGCCATCGTGGGGATGTTCGTCTATCGGGCGCTCAGCCTGTGGCTCCCGATGCCGTTCGCCCTGGCCCGGCTCCGTACCCTGCGCCAGATGGGCGAGCATCCCGACCCACAGCCGGCGAGCCGGGCCGAATCTCCGACGGACGAACCAGCGCTGCAGCAGCAGTGATCGGCCTGCATCACAAAACTAAGGGCGCTCAAGCGATGCACATACGGTGCGCCCGTCCTGCCGCTACGAATCTCCCGTAAGCGTCAGGAGGCCGCCCCCGTGCTGGCAGCCCGCCTATTGGCGGCGGCCTTCTTTGTCCCCGAGGCCTTCTTGGCCCCTGACCCCTTCGTAGCCCCCGACACCTTCGTGGCCCTCGACCCCTTCGTCGCCCCGGAAGCCTTCTTGGCCCCTGACCCCTTCGTGGCCCTGGAAGCCTTCCTGGTCCCCGAGGCCTTCGTGGTGGCTTGAGACTTCCTCGCTGCCGGCGCCTTCGTCGCTGCCGGCACCTTCTTCGCTGCCGGCACCTTCGTCGCTGCCGGCACCTTCGTCGCGGGGCTCGACCTGGCTGCTGTCGCTTTCTGGGACGCAGGCGACTTCCTGGTAGTCCGCTCGTTGTCGGGACGGGGCGGATTGGCCGGACGACGGGCGGTCCTCCTCGCCGATGCAGCCTGCGCTGCCTTCGCCACACCATCTGGGGGGTCGGTGCCCCCCTGCCGCCCCGCAGCTTCCGAATTTGGCTCTCGATGGTTCGCATCGGTCCGACCGGACTTCGCGGGAGCCCTAGCCCCCTCCCGTCCAGCCGGGTCGTCTGGCAGCCGATGACCAGGCGGAGGCGGGTGCCGTCACCCGGCCAGTAGCCACTGGCCAGTACCCACCACACCTGGCCAGTACCCACCACCTGGCCAGTACCCCTCACCTGGCCGGTACATTGTGCGGCCGATGAGTTACGTCTGGGTGTTCACCGTAGAAAGGGGCGGCCACGATGCGGTCAACGCCGTCTTCGCAACCGCCGACGGAGCGGCGAACTACGTCGAGGAGGGCTATGGCGCACGACCCATGCTCGGCGAAGATGAGGACTTCTGGTCCGGGGAGTCAGCGGACAGTGAATCCCGACGACTGACGGTCAGACCTTGGGCCGTGCAGGTCTGAGCGGAAGTCGCGGCGAGGACGCTGACCCTAAGCGCTTCGCATCTCAAGCACTAGCCGGGAGCTTCTGTCCAACCGCCGTCCCGGCCCTCCCCTAGCGGGGCCGGGGAGGTGGCGTGCCCCGGTTTCGCGGCCGGTCGGGCGGGTATGTCGGCGCCATGACGACCAGCCCGCCAAACGCCTCGTTCGACATCGGCGTGTTCCTCTCCAGCGAGGAACACGGGCCCGCCGCCCTGGTGGCCCAGGCGCAGATGGCCGAAGAGGCGGGCTTTCGCTCGGTGCTGATCTCCGACCACTTCCACCCCTGGATCGATCGGCAGGGCGAGAGCCCGTTCGTCTGGAGCGTCATCGGGGCGATCGCGGCCACGACCGGGCTACGGGTGACCACCGGGGTGACCTGCCCGACGGTCCGGGTGCATCCGGCCATCGTCGCCCAGGCGGCCGCGACTTCGCAGCTGCTGCTCGAGGGTCGCTTTTCGCTCGGCGTCGGGTCGGGCGAGGCCCTCAACGAGCACATCCTCGGTCACCGCTGGCCCCCCGCGCCCACCCGGCTGCAGATGCTCGAAGAGGCGGTCGGCGTCCTGCGCGAGCTCTGGCAGGGCGGCATCGTCAACCACCATGGCCGCTTCTACACGGTCGAGAACGCCCGGATCTATTCCTGCCCGGAACAGCCGCCGCCGGTTATCGTTTCCGCCTTCGGCCCGCAGGCGCTCACCATGGCGGCCCGGATCGGCGACGGCTTCATCACCACTACCCCGGACGGAGAGGCGGTCCGGAGCTACCGGGCTCAGGGCGGCATGGGCCGGTTGGTGGGCGCCGTCAAGGTGTGCTGGAACGAGGACACCGCCGCCGCTCGTCGCATGGCCCATACCGTGTGGCCGACTGAGGGCCTGCCCGGGCAGCTCAATCAGGAGCTGCCCATGCCGGCTCATTTCGAGCAGGCCTCATCCCTGGTCACCGAGGGTATGGTGGCCGGCCAGGTCCCCTGCGGGCCCGACCCCCAGCCGTACCTCGACGCGATCCAGGCCTACCGGGATGTCGGCTTCGACCAGCTGTACATCAACCAGATCGGCCCCGACCAGGCGGGCTTCTTCGAGTTCTACAACAAGCACCTCAGAGCCCATCTTGGGCCCTGATCCCTACCCGGCGGGCCCTTACGCCGCGGAATGTGCGCTTGGCTGGTACGGCGGTGGGTAGGAAGATCGCATAACCGCCGACAGCCGCATCACTGTAGCCGTGGCTTTGGCGTCAAACGTCGCGGTCACGAGTACCAAGATCGCCGCGGGAGTGATCTCCGGTTCGAACGCTCTCCTGTCCGAGGGCGCCCATTCCATCGCAGACACCTTAAATGAGCTCTTCCTCGTAGCCTCTGTTCACCGGAGCGAGCGGCCAGCCGACCAGCTACATCCGTTCGGATATGGCGCCGAGCGTTTCTTCTGGTCACTGATCGCCGCCGTGGGCATATTTGTTGCGGGCGGAGGATTTTCCTTCTTCCAGGCCTATTCTGCTTTTCGCGGCCCGTCGCACTCCGGGCACTGGGCCCTGACCTACGCCGTGCTCGGAGCGGCTGCCTTCTTTGAAGGATCATCTCTGGTCAGAGCCGCTCATCAGATCCGGCGAGAAGCGGCCGACGCCCATCGCCGACCCCTGGCGCACGTCATCAAGAGCACCGATCCAGCGCTCAAGACGGTGGCGTCGGAGGATGGCATCGCCGTGGTGGGTCTGGTTATCGCCGGGTCCGGAGTGGCGTTGCACCAGGTAACGGGCGCCGTGTTCTGGGAGGGGATCGCCTCCGCCCTGATCGGGCTGCTGCTCGTCTGCGCCGCCGTCCTCCTGGCCCGGGACAACATGAGCTTCCTTATCGGAAAGTCGGTGGAATCGGATCTGGCCCGCGCCATCGACGAAACCGTGAAGGGACACCCGAGGGTTCAGAACGTGGTGGAGTTGCTTACCCGCTATCTGGGCGCAGACGAGATCATGGTCGCCGCACGCGTGGAGTTGGTTGATGGACTTTCTTCAGAGGATATCGAGGAAATGAGCTCCGAAATCGATGGGGACCTCAAGAAACTGTCGCCTGGCATAACGCAGGTCTTCGTCGACGCCACCACATCGGTCGAGCGCCGCCGGCTCGAGGCAGCCCGGCGCGGACGTGAGTGAGCCGGTCCGGTTGCCGGTTATTGCCCCGAGGGCGTAAACCGGTCAGGTCAGCCAACGACGACTGGAGGGTCGTGAGAGTTTCGCCCACTGGCGGCGCCATTTCTTGGCGAGCTTTCGGTGTCGACGCTTTTGCTCAGCGGCCAGCATGCACGCCGCGAATCCGGACCGCCCGGTGCCGTTCGTCCCCGCCCTGGTGAGCCAGTCAACTGATGTTGAGGCGTCGTGGTATTCGCCCAGGACGGTTTGAATGTCCTCAGCTCGTTTTGCCGTCTTTTCGGCGGGTTTTCCGATCAGAGGTTGGGAGAGCTCGCAGGCGTAACGTAGATTCTTGGCGGCTATACGGATCTGGTGGAGTTTCCCGGTCGGACGGCGATCCGCCGGCCGCGGCGACCTTCTTCTTGATCTTCCGCCATCGCTTGTTGACCGCCTTTGGCATCATCTCCGCCGCGCCGCGCCGTCTGGGGGGGTGGTCCTGGTCACTGGTGAGCGGGGGATCGGTCGCGGCGGCGTGGAGGCGATCCAACAAATCGAGGTAGCGCTGCGAACGGAGTGCGTCGTCAAGGCCAGTTACCGCGTCGGCCCGCTCGGCGGCAAGCTTCGTGCGGAGCTCTGCCAAGCCCGCCGATTCGGCCATCCCCAGTTGGCGCTTGCCCGTGGAGATACCCCTGCTGGTCGACTTAAGTGACAAGTCCATGACGTCAGCGTCCCTGACGGCGCCGAGGACGGCGCCGAGCCATCGCAGCTCGTCCTCCGTGTGGGCGAGCCAGATCGGGTCGAGCAGGGCCCGCAGCGTCTTCAGGTCCGAGCGCAGCCGACGGGTAGCCACTCGGGCCTGATGAACGTCACGGCTTTCAGGGTTGTCCGAGCGCAGACGCAGTCGGTAATCGTGGTCGAGCAGGCGCTCGAGACCAGCGGACACGGCGTATCGAACTATGTCGGCAGCAGTCGAGGGCCGGACGGTCTTCTTCCTGCGTCGGTCGCGTCCCTCTGCCGACAGGCCGAGCGCCTTGGCGAGCTTTGGTTGCTCGTCAGGCTCGGCGCCTGCCCGCCGCAACGTTTCGGCCACGGCAGCGAGCGCACCCTCGCCGGTATCTTCCCCGCTGCGCTCGATCTCGATCTGCCGGTAACGGAGGCCGTCCCGGCCGCCGCCGGCGACGGTCACGTCGTCATAGTCAAGCTCGCCCAACTGGTTCTCGGCGTCGTCGAGCAAGGTCCAGCGAAGACGTGTGGTCTTCATCTGTACCAGCTGGCCAAGGTCGGCTCGGCGGATCAGGGCGCGGAGCAAGTCACTCGCCCCGGCGGGCACCACCTTCTTTACCCCTGGCCAGGAGATCTCCTGACGGGCGAGTGCCGGCCCACCTTCGATTTCGGGCAGCTTGACCGTCCACGTTCCTGGACCGTCGGGCGAGCCACTGCGGTGTCTGAGAACGATGCCGCGGCTCCATAGCCGCAGGTCCGGCGTATCGAAGTAGCTAGTCGTGAAAATCTGCTCCGGTTGGCGGACCGCCCGCGCCACCACATCCCGGAGGTCGGGCACGTCGAAGGCCCACCCGACAGCAAACCTGGTCTCCGGTTCGATCTGGGAATCGGTAACCACCCCGTTCTTGTACCCACCATCGACTCCGCTACCACCACCCGGGAGCGGCGGAATACACGGATCGACAGGCAGATAATCAGCGCGATGTGGATGACATGCCGATAAACCCCACGGTATGCTCGCCGTCATACCCGGTCAAATGGTGGCGCCCCTCCTCAACAGAATCCGCGCTGCTTGGCCGAGGCCATCGACCTCAGCCCTCGTTGTGACTCGCGCCACGGTGGGCGCGGTAGAACTGGCTCTTCCCGAGGCGACGGCTCGATGCCGCGGCGGCCGCTGGCGGTTCGATCGGCAGACCACCCTGGTCGTCCGACTCCTCGGCGGCCGCCAGCTCGGTCAAGCCCTGATGATGTACCTCGCGCCCGACGTGCCGGTTGCGGCCGCCGGCGCGGTGGTCGACGGCATTCACGCGATGAGTATGGTGGCGCTGGCCTTGCTCTCGAGTCGGTGGCGACGAGCGGCCCTGGCCGAAGCAGCCATGGCCACGGCGCTGGCCGGGGCGGGCGCGTCACTCGCACTATCCCTGTCGGACAGCCGTCACAGACCTTAGTGTCGTAAACCGCGGACTACTACGCGGTTTTCGTCACACAAACCACCGGGTTGGGTGACGTTCGAAGAGGGTACAACTAGGCGTGTCGACGGACTTTCCGCCCCATGTCCTGCGTGAATACGCGTTGCTGGCCGACGGTGAGCGGGGGGCCCTGATCGGACCGCGCGGTGACCTGGTATGGATGTGCGCGCCCGCCTGGCATTCGGACGCCGTCTTTTCCGCGCTCATCGGGGGCCGGGGTGCCTACGCCGTGACCCCGGCGACTATGCGCTACGTGTGGGGCGGCTACTACGAGGAGGGCTCGTTGATCTGGCACAGCCGGTGGATCACGGACTCCTCTGTTATCGAGTGCCGCGAGGCATTGGTTCTCCCGGCCAATCCGCATACCGCCATCATCTTGCGACGGGTGATCGCAGTACGTAACGCCGCCGAGGTCCGGGTTGTTCTTGATCCTCGTGCCGGGTTCGGGCGGCACCGGATGGAGTCACTGTCGCGTCAGGCCGGGATGTGGACCGCCCGTACGGGGCCACTGCATCTCCGCTGGACAGCTGGCCCCGGGGTGCGACGAGGTCGGGACGGGAGCCTGAACATGCGTTTGCAGCTGGAGCCCGGAGCTCAGCACGACCTCGTGCTCGAGATCTCGGATCACCCGATGGACGAGCAGCCGGTCGCGCCAGGTCCTGCCTGGGAAGCCACTGAGGCCGCATGGGCACGAGAGGTTCCCGCCCTCGACGATACTCTGGCTCCTCGCGACGCCCGCCATGCCTATACGGTCTTGCGTGGCTTGACCAGCGCCGGCGGCGGGATGGTGGCCGCGGGGACCATGTCGTTGCCCGAGCGCGCCACCGCGGGTCGCAACTACGACTACCGCTACGCGTGGGTCCGGGACCAGTGCTACGCCGGACAGGCGGTCGCAGCCTCGCGGCCAGAACCGCTCCTGGACGACGCCGTCGCCTTCATCGCCGCAAGGCTGCTCGAGGATGGGCCCTCCCTCAAGCCGGCGTATCGGGTGGACGGCGGCGAGGTTCCCGATGAGCGAGTGCTGGACCATCTGGAGGGATATCCAGGCGGTTTCGACAAAGTCGGCAACCGGGTCAACAAGCAGTTCCAGCTGGATGTGTTCGGCGAGACCCTCCTGCTCTTCGCGGCCGCGGCGCGTCACGATCATCTCGGCAGTGAACATTGGCGGGCGGTCGAACGGAGCGCCGCTGCCATCGAGGCGCGCTGGCACGAGCCGGACGCCGGGCTCTGGGAGCTCGACAACCAACGCTGGGCCCATTCGCGCCTGTCCTGCGTGGCCGGCTTGCGGGCTATCAGCGAGCATGCCACCAGCGGGCAGGCCGCCAGATGGGCACAACTGGCCGACGCCATCCTCGCGGATGTCGGGCAGGATTGCACCCATTCGAACGGGCGATGGCAACGAGCCCCTGGCGATGCTCGAGTCGACGCCGCCCTGCTGCTGCCGGCGATTCGGGGGGCGGTACAGCCGGGTGATCCTCGCAGTATGGCCACCTTGAAGGCCGTAATTGCCGACCTGAATCGGGACGGCTACACCTATCGATTCCGCCAGGACGAGCGCCAGTTAGGAGCGAGCGAAGGCGCGTTCCTGCTGTGCGGTTTCTGGCTGGCCCTGGCCTGCCAGCAGGTTGGTGACAGTGTGCACGCGATCGCCAGCTTCGAGCGGAATCGGGCCGCGTGCGGGCCGGCCGGATTGTTGACCGAAGAATTCGACGTCACCGAGCGCCAGCTGCGCGGGAACGCGCCGCAAGCGTTCGTTCATGCGCTGCTCCTGGAGTGCGCCTCATCACTGTCCCACCTGTTGACCAGTGAAGGCCTCTTGACCAGCGGAGGCACAAAACCTGCAGCATCTGACCGATCGGAATCCACCCTGGATGGGAGAAACGAATCGTGAACAGCCAGAGCAACCAGGTCGTCGTCGTCACCGGCGCAAGCGGCGGTATCGGCCGCGCCACCGCCCGGGCCTACGGGGCGCGCCGCGCCAGGGTCGCCCTCCTGGCTCGGGGCCAGGCTGGCCTGGAGGCGGCGGCCAAAGACGTGGAAAGAGCCGGCGGCGAGGCGCTCATCATCCCCACCGACGTTGCCGACAGCCAGGAAGTCGAAGCAGCCGCCCAACAGGTCGAGGAGACGCTCGGGCCGATCGACATCTGGGTCAACGTGGCCTTTACGTCGGTCTTCGCGCCGTTCGCCGAGATCGGCCCGGAGGAATACAAGCGGGTGACCGAGGTCTCCTACCTGGGATTCGTGTACGGCACCATGAGTGCGCTGAAGCGCATGGTCCCTCGCGACACCGGCACCATCGTTCAGGTCGGATCGGCTCTGGCCTACCGGGGCATTCCGCTCCAGAGTGCCTACTGCGGGTCGAAACACGCCATCCAGGGTTTTCATGAGGCCCTGCGGTGCGAGCTACTTCACCAGCGTTCGGGCGTACGCGTGACGATGGTGCAGATGCCGGCTGTGAACACCCCTCAGTTTGACTGGGTTCTCTCGCGTCTGCCGCGGCATCCTCAGCCGGTTCCCCCCATCTACCAGCCAGAGCTTGCGGCCCGGGCCGTGCTGTACGCCGCCGATCATCCCCGACGGCGCGAATACTGGGTGGGCGCGTCAACGGCGGCAACCCTTGCTGCCAACGCCGTGATGCCGGGCCTGCTCGACCGGTACCTGGCAAAGACCGGTATAAAGTCCCAGCAAACCGACGATCCCCCGAAGGATCCAGCCGCCCGGGTCAACCTTTGGGAACCTGCCGACCGGTCAGATGATTACACGGCCCACGGCAGCTTCGACGACAAGGCCCACCCTCGCAGTCTGCAGCTCTGGGCGTCGCATCACCACGGCGTCATGGCCACCGCCGTGGTGGTGTCGTCGGCCCTTGGAGTCTGGGCCAGACGTCGAGCTGCTGGGTGAGTACTGAGAAGCAGCATCCGCGATCCCTCCTCGACCATTGCATTGAGCAACCTCCCCAAAGGCGTGCACCAAGTTTCATGGCGCACCCGGGCGGGAATGAAGTGCGTGAATTGATCGATTTTGGTTGCCGGTGGGCCAGTCGATTGCTGTCGGACGTTGCTGGCCGGAACCCGATCCAGAGGAGTTGATGACATGGCCGATACTGTGGGCGATTTCCTCCTGTCTCGTCTGCGGGAATGGGGTGTCGAGCAAGTTTTCGGCTACCCAGGGGACGGAATCAACGGCCTGCTGGCCGCCTGGGGCCGGGCCGGCAATCGACCCGGATTCATTCAGGCTCGCCATGAGGAGATGGCTGCTTTCGAGGCGGTCGGTTATGCGAAGTTTTCGGGACAGTTCGCCGTGGCCGAACGAGCTCCCACGGCCATCATTCTGCCATCCGACGTCCAGGAGCTGCCCTACGATCCGCCCGGGCACGCCTTCAAGATGGTGCCGTCCAGCCTGGGCTGGGCCCAACCCAGGGTCGCGCCGGATGAGGAAGCGATTCGCCAGGCCGCGGTCATCCTCAACTCCGGCGAGCGAGTTGCCATCCTGGTCGGCCAGGGAGCGCGATCGGCCCGGCAGCAGGTGATGGATATCGCCGAGCGGCTCGGCGCCGGGTGGCAAAAGCTCTGCTCGGTAAGGACGTGCTTCCTGATGACCTCCCGTACGTGACGGGCGCCATCGGGCTGTTGGGGACCCGGCCCTCGTACGAGCTGATGACGAAGTGCGACACCCTGCTGACCGTCGGCTCCAGCTTCCCGTACACCCAGTTCATGCCCGAATTCGGGCAGGCGCGGGCCGTCCAGGTCGACCTCGACGCCGCCATGATCGGCATGCGATACCCCTACGAGGTCAATGTGGTCGCAGACGCCGCGGCCGCGCTGACACAGCTCCTGCCATTGCTGGAGCGCAAGTCCGACCGCTCCTGGCGGCAAAAGATCGAGGCGGACGTGGCCCGGTGGTGGCAGACGGTAGAGCGTCAGGCCCTGCTCGACAGCGACCGCCCCGAAATGGTGAACCCGATGCGGCTGATCTGGGAGCTCAACGACGTGATCCCGGAGAACGCCATTGTGGCGGCTGATGCCGGACCGACAGCGCGTGCTGGTCCGGCGTGACATCCTGATGCAGGTGACGCCTGTGGGTCTTCGTGGTATCTTGAGAGCAGGCCTTCACGAGTGAGGGCGGGCTAACAGGCCCCAGGCATCTCCAGGTTGCCGCGGCCACGCTCCGTGAGGTCGATCCGTTACGCTAGGAGCCGGCCTGTCACGATCCCGAAAGATTGCAATGCCAACTCCGACTGATCGATCTCAGCAAACCGCCGGCGTGGCTGGTTCTGATACGGCGGTCCAGCTCGACACGAGCATCCGCACAGAGGGGGAGCACACCGTCCTGGCGGTGGGCGGGGAAGTGGACATCGTCACTGTTGAGTCCTTCCGCCAGGCTTTGGAGGACGCACAACGCTCACCCAGGGTGGTCGTAGACCTGAGCGAGGTGACGTTCATGGACTCCGCCGGCATAAATGCGCTGGTGGGCGCCTACCATCGCGTATCCCCCGAATCCGAGCTTCGACTCGTCGGTTTGCGGCCGAACATCCGAAGATTGCTCGAGATCACCGGGCTGCTCGAGCTATTCCGGGTCGACCCCCCGGACGACGCGCATTCTGCTCCCGTCGACTGCTGACGGCGGGCACCTGAGGCAGCAAAAATGGAAGGGGTCAGCAACGAGGATCGTCTGCAGTACATCCGGTTGCTTACCGACAACGCGCTCACCCGACTCGATCTCGAAGCCCTTCTGGTAGAGCTCCTCGACCGGGTCCGCGACACCCTGCATGCCGATACGGCAGCCATTCTGTTGCTCGAACCCGGCACCCAGGAGCTGGCGGCGCGAGCGGCGCGCGGCATCGAAGAAGAGGTCTATCAGGACGTTCGGGTGCCTCTGCGGATGGGATTCGCCGGGCGCATCGCGGCGACAAGACGCCCCGTGCTCCTGGAACGCATCGACGAGACCACGGTGGCCAATCCCATACTGTGGGAGAAGGGCATCCAGACGATGCTGGGCGTCCCGCTTCTCGTTCGCGACCACCTGATCGGTGTCCTGCACGTCGGAAGGCTGAGCGAACGCCGCTTCACCACCGACGACGTCGGGTTGCTGGAGCTGGTGGCCGTACGGGTGGCCTTCGCCATCCAGACTCGACGGCTGGAGGCCGAACAGGCGGCAGCCCGGCTGCTGGAGCGAAGCTTGCTCCCGCGTGCCCTCCCCACCTGTCCCGGGCTCGAGATGGCCACCCGCTACGTCAGCGCGGAAAGCCGAGCGGTGGGCGGCGACTGGTATGACCTGTTCGTTCTTCCCACCGGCGAACTCTGGGTAATCGCTGGTGACGTGGCCGGGCACGGTCTCACCGCCGCAGTGGTGATGGGCCGTTTGCGCAGCACCATGCGCTCCTACGCGTTATTGGATCGAGCCTGTGAAGAGGTTGTCGAACTCACCAACCGCAAGCTCCTGCAGTTCGAATTCGGTGCGACCGCCACGGTCCTGTGTGCGACCTCCTCCCCCCCCTACAACCACTTCCGCGTCTGCTCGGCTGGTCACCCGCCGCCGATCATCGCTGCTCCCACGGAACCGAGCCGGCCGGTCGACCTCACCCCGAATCCACCCCTTGGGGTGAGGACCGAGTCGCAGACCGTTGCAACCACCGTCGAGATGCAGCCCGGCGCGCTCTTAGTGCTCTACACCGACGGTCTCGTCGAGCGTCGGAACGAGGTCATCGACATCGGCATTCAACGGCTGTGCGCGGCCATCCCTCCCGACCACCCGCAGATCGTGTGCCGCGACCTGATGCGACACCTCATCGGGACCACCCCACCAAACGACGACGTCGCACTGGTCGTCCTGCGACGGACAGGTTCGGACACGGCCTAAGGTTTCGGCCGAGCGGTCAGCCGCCGGTGAGGAGCGGCGGTTACCCGCTGGTGCCGGCCCGGCGGTTACCCGATGAGGACCGGGATGCACCGGCCTGGGATCCGCCACTCTCTTCCACGCTGATTTGCTCGTCGGGGGTGCGCCGCTCTTCCTGAGCGAGGTCGTCCACGTTTTGGAGGTCGGCCGGCAGCGGACCGGTCATCGGTAAAGCCCGCGGATAGAGGCGGCGGGTGAGCACCGGGTTGAGTTCGGCCGCGTACAGCGACAGCTTGGCGAGAAGCAGGAGGAACAACACGACACCGATCACCGAGGCGAAGGCGCCATAGACCTGGCTCTCATTGCGGAGTTGATGCGAGACCAGTCCGGTGCCGACGGTGATCAGAACGGTGAAGCCGACCGCGCCGGCAATGGCACCCGGCAGCAGCGAGCCGGTCTCGACCTCACTACCCGACGCCAGGAGGAAGCGAAAAGTTACGAGGTAGAAGACCACGTTCACCGCGACCTGGCCGACGATAATCGCCACCCGAACGATCAGATCCCGCCCGCTGCCCGTCGCCCATGTGCCAGCGAAGGCATTGACGACGAACGCCGCTCCGATGGTGGTGAGGGCAGCCAGGCTGCGGCCAAGCCGGGGCAGGAAACCCGGCCGCTCGAACTGCGGGACATTCCAGACCCGGTTCATGGCGGCTTGCGCGGTCTGGGTGACGCCCTGGGAGCCATACAGAAGACCGGCCAAACCGATCACCAGGCCAAAGACGCTGCCATGCAGGTTGCTCCCTCCTTTCCCGGGGTTGAACTCGGTGCCGATAACCGGGAAGCGGTGCAGGGTGTTGACGATGGTCGATCCAAGTGAGCCGACCCCGATGAAACCGAACACGGTCACTATTGCGAGCAACAGCGGATAGATGGCCAGGAACCCGTACCACCCGAGGGCCACGACCCACATGTTGGCTTGATCGGTACTGAACTTCTGTTGCACCGCCCAGGGCACCGCGAACCATCGATGCCGGCTTTGCCATTCGTTGGCAGCGACCATGAACTTCCGGATCCGATCCATCCTGCCTCCCAGTTCAACGCCACCAGCCATGACCCTGCACTTGTTGTTCCCATAGCCGGCCGTGTCGAACGCGGTAGCTCAAGACTCCGCGCCGGCATCCTAGCTAGCTGGCCGCCCCGCAACCCGTGCCCGGGATGTATCCACGTAGCATGAAAGATCTGCAATTGACTCTGCACCCGGCGCGCCGGGCATTTCATTTAAGGCTTGGCAGTCGTTTCGTGCTGCCTGGGCGCCAGCCGGATCGGGCGCTACCCTCTTCGATTGTGGTCCGCTCGCCGCTCGGCAGGGCCCTGCTCCTCCTGACGGCGTTGTCGGTCTTCATCGCCGGGTGCGGGTCGGGGTCGCACCCACGCACGTCCTCTACGACGGGCGGTGGCGCCACCGTGACGTCGCCCTCCCCCACTGCGACGACGCCTTCCCCCACCGCGACCTCCCCATCCCCCACCGCGACGTCGCCCACAACACGGCCCGGTGTAGCGACTGCGCCCTCCGCGGCTCACCCCTGTGGGTCCCGGTCGGCCGCACCCAGGTACACGCATGTGATCTGGATCTTCATGGAAAACTACAGCTACGACAGCGTGATCGGCTCCTCCCATGCTCCATATATCAACTCACTGGCCGGGGAGTGCGGACTGGCTACCAACTACCACAACATCACGCACCCCAGCCTGCCCAACTACGTGGCAGCCACCTCGGGGCTCAACCTGGCCCGTCTGGCGCCGTTCACACCCGATTGCTCGCCGTCTGGAGACTGCACCGCCGATGCCCCAAGCATTTTCGCTCAGGGCGAGTCATGGAAGGCATACGAGGAGTCGATGCCCTCGAACTGTCACCCATCCGACACGGGCAACTATGCGGTTCGCCATAATCCGCCCACGTATTACCCGACGCTTAGCGGGTGTTCGACCTTTGATGTGCCGTACTCGACCTTGAGCGCAGATCTGGCCAACGACACGCTGCCCGCGTTCTCGTTTATCACCCCCAACCTCGTCAATGACATGCACAATGGCACCCTTGCCGATGGTGACGCCTGGCTGGCCCACAACCTGCCGCTCATCTTTGACAGCCCTGAGTACACGCATGGCACCGTGGCGATATTTCTCACCTGGGACGAGGGCGAGGGCGGCAGCAGCAACGACTGTGCCGCCAACACCTCAGACATCGGCTGCCACATCGCCACCATCGTCATGAGCCCGAGCACGGTCGCGGGCACCCGGGCGGGGGACCTGTTCAATCACTATTCGCTGCTAGCGACCGCAGAAGAGCTGCTCGGACTGCCCAAGCTGGGCGAAGCCGCCGCCAACCCGTCGATGGTGAGCGCGTTCAACCTCTGATCCTCTACTGAGCACTCCGTGGCGTTCGCGCCTCAACCCGGGACGCCGGCAATAGTGCAGCCGCACCTCGAGCAATAGAGAAGAACGAAGCGGGCCATTTCACCGTCGTCGTCTCGAGACTCCACCGCGCGGTGCGTCAGCGTCGAGTCGAGGTTCGAGCCGCACTGCCGGCAGTGAGGCATCGCATCGCCAGGCTCATCGGCCAGGGAGTTCGAAGACTCACGCGCCGGGCCTTGATCCGATTGTGAATTCAGCCGGTGACGTACACGATCAGGATCGACCGCCAGGACTCGCAGGACCTGACCCGCCGTTCCTTCAACGTCGAGAACGCTGAGCAAAATATGCCGGACTTCGACGTGTTCGCACCGCTGGCGCAGTGAAAGCCGGCTGGCGCGTTCCAGGGCCAGGTTGGCACGATCAGTGAACGTCAGCTCCGGCCCCGCTGTCCCGGGCCGCTTGCTGGCTACGGCCTCGGCGACTTTCGCCCGGCAGCCCTCGAGGGTTGCTCCGCAGGCCATGAGTGCTCCGGCCGCTCTGGTACCGGGCTGGGCCAGTACCCCGAGGAGCAGATGTTCGGTGCCGACCTGGTTGTGTTCGAGCTCCCTTGCGGCCTGGTAGGCGCTCTCTATGGCGGCACGAGCAGGCCTATCGAAGCGTTCGATCACGACCTGGCATGCTAGGTCTCCTCGTCACGGGTCCGTACGGGGGGCGTGCCAGGGTTTTCTGTCGCGGCTGGTGCCCGGCCCGGAGGACCGCCGCGGGGACTGGTCAGCCGTGCCCGAGCCGGTGCCCGTGCCGCCCCAACCGGGCAGACCGCCCGTTACCCCGCGAAGACGGCGAAGAAGTCCCGGGAGAAGGGTTGAAGGTAGTGACTTGGCGAGAAGTACATGCCGGACAGAAGGTTGGCGCCGGTGATGAGGCCGCCGCCCGCGACCCCGCCGGCATGGGTGAAGCTGGAAAAGGACACCCATTCCGGGTTGATGTCGAGTTCCATGGCCCGGATGCTGCCGGCGGCGACCAGGAGGCGAGCGAGCAACATCGGGTCCAGATCCGGACCGGCCACGTACACCAGGTCGCCGCTCGCGGTGACGCCGACACCGGACCGCCACGTGTAGGAACCACCTCCCAATACCGCGCCCCACTGGCCGGGGTCGTTGGCCGCTGGCGAAGGTTCGCCATGATCGACGAGGAGCGTGATGTTTTGGCGGACTGCAGCCACGGTCGGCCCGAGGGTGACATCTCGACCCCACTCCCCGACAGTGGCGCTGCCATTGGTGAAGATCACCAGGGATGCCGCCCCGGGCTGAAGGGCAATGGCGCTGCGCCCTTGCTCGTACCAGCCCGTGTCATAGGAATAGATCTTGAAGCCGGAGTTGAAGGCGGCGAGCAGCATCGGGGTCTCGCCGACGCCAACCGCTCCCTGCTGGGGCCAGGTTCCGTAAGGTTCGCTGGTGCCGGCATAGAGAGCGAGGCGGGTGGCAGCGTGGTCGATCCACCCGACACCGGCGGCAGGGAAGCCGGACGCGGGGCTCAGGTAGGTGGTGTAGATGGCATAACCCCCGGCCAGCCGGGCACCTGCCGGCTGCCAGGCCGCCCCGCCCGGGATCGGCGCAGGTTTCGGTAGCGCCGGCACGGGCGGGCTGGACGGCGGCACCGGCCGCGTCGTTGGCGGGGGCACCGGCCGCATCGTCGGCGGCGGCACCGGCCGCGTGATCGCCGGGACGGTCCGAGCCGGGACAGTGGTGGGCGGAGAGCGTCGCGTCGGCCGAATCCTCGCAGCCGATGGCGCCATCTGGGATGAACTGGATGAACCTGTCGCCGCTGCTGGACGGGCGGGGAGCGGATGACCTGCGACATGAGAGCGAGACCCACAGCCAGCCAAGAGGCTGAGCGGAGCCGCGGCCCCGACGGCGGCCATGAGCGCGGCCGGGTGCCGGTACCAGGGCTTCGACCCGGGGCTCCCGGCTGGCACGCTTCGCCTGAACTCCTTTGGCCCTCTCACCTCAACGAAGCTAGATGTCCCGTCCGGCGCGGGTTAACCCGAATGAGAAGTTTTCTGGTTTCTTAATCTTGCCCTGAACCACCTGGCCCTGACCTGCCCGGCACTGACCATGACCACCGATGTTCGCCGCGATCGGACCGATGTTCGCCGCGAACGGACCGATGGTCGCGAACATCGGTCGCCGCCCCCCTCACTGTTATGCGGCCTCCCACGCGAACCCGTCCGGGTCGGTGAAGGGCCCGGCATCGCTCTCAATCACGATCCGGTGCGATCCGGTGCCGTCCGGGGAGACGCCGGCGTCCTTGGCCAGGGCCCGGCGCCCGTAGAGCGCCAGCTTGATGGGCGTCGACGGGGCGGAAAACTCGACGTACTTACGGCCAAAGCTCCTCGCCACCACGAGGCCGCGGTCGACATAGAACCGCTTGCTCGCAGCCATGTCCGCTACTCCCAGCAGGAGCACGATGTCGTCGATCTGCTGACTGGCGGGGCCGGTGTCCTTCTTCGACGATTTTGCGACCTTCCAGATCGTCCCATCCGGGCCCTGGAGGACGCCCCCGTAGCCCCAAAGGCCCTTCCTGACTGGCTTCAGTGGCGTGGCGCCGGCGTCGAGGCCGGCATCGAAGAGGCCGCGGACGGTGCCGGGCTGGAATACCACGAGCGACATCGTGAAGCCACGAAAGCCAGCTGTCGGCGCCTCGGAGGCGCGTACGCCCACCTGCGGGCCCATGCCGAAGGCGGCCATGTAAGTCGTTGGCGGCCGTGGGGTCGGGAACTTCGAGGGTGACGGACTCGATGGAGGTCATGCCATCGGATACTCCGCAAGCGACGGTGTACCGGCTGTTCTCCTCCAAGCTCGGGATTCTGAAGGCCGTTCTCGACGTCTCGGTCGTGGGCGATGACGAAGCGGTGGCGATGGTGGACCGCCCGCGGGTGCGCACCCTGCTCTCCGACCGTGAGCCGGAAAACCAGGTGGCGGGTTTTGCGGCGCTACTCCGCGAGGTGATGGCCCGCGTCGGCCCTGTTCATCGCATCCTCGCAGACGCGGCCAAGTCCGACGAAGACGCCGCATCCTTGCTCGCCGAGCTCGCTCGTCAACGTCACGAGGGCCAGCACCGTATCGCCCGTTCTCTTGCTCGTTCGGGTGCCCTGCGGCCCGGGCTGCGCCGAGCGCGACGCCGCCCACATCATTCATGCCCTTGCGTCACCCGAGGTCTACGGTCTGCTCGTCGTCGACCGGGGATGGAGCGGCGAGCGCTACGAGAACTGGTTACGAGCGATCCTCACCGACCAGCTCCTCTCGTAGATTGTCGTCAGGATGAGAGGGTGGCCGCGTGATCAGGAATGTAGGTCTGGGTCGTCCTCGACGGTCGCTCATATCCCTTGGAGCGGTCAGGCTTCGGCAATTCGATAGGAATCCACTCCACGTCGTAATAAGGGATCGTGGACAAGAGATGAGCGATCATATTGACCCGGGCTCGACGCTTATCCTCGCTCTCGACTACGTACCACGGGGCTTCGGGAATATCAGTTTGGACGAACATCTCGTCTTTGGCCCGGGAATAGTCTTCCCATCGCTTTATCGACTCGAGGTCGATGCCGGAGAGCTTCCAGCGTCGCATGGGATCATCCCTCCTCGACCGGAATCGGTTTTCCTGCTCCGCCTCACTCACGGAAAACCAGTATTTCCGTAGCAATATGCCGTCCTCGACCAACAAGCGCTCGAATATTGGGCACTGGTGAAGAAAGCGGCGGTATTCAGTCTCGGTGCAGAACCCCATCACTCGCTCGACGCCGGCACGGTTGTACCAGCTACGGTCGAAAAGCACGATCTCGCCGGCGGCCGGCAGGTGCCCGACGTAGCGCTCGAAATACCATTGCGTTCGCTCACGCTCGGTGGGTGCGGGGAGAGCAACGATCCGTGCAACTCGAGGGTTGAGATACTGGGTCACGCGTTTGACGGTGCTGCCCTTGCCGGCCGCGTCACGACCTTCAAACACAATCACGACCCGGGCGCGCTCCTGGCGGACCCACTCCTGCAGCTTGACCAGTTCGGATTGCAAACGGTAGAGCTCCGGCTTGTAGAGCTTGCCGGATAACTGCGCCGGTTTCCCGTTCTTGGCCGAATCCTTTCTGGTCGATTTGATCGCCTTGGTCGACTTGATCGCCTTGGTCGACTTGATCGACTTGATCGCCACTACGCCGCCCTCCCTTCAACGACTCTGGCGCGGATGCTAGCCAGGTCCGAAAACGTGTGTTCTTTCAGGGCAGGGAGGCTTCCACGTCGAGCTCGAGACGAACCCGGTTACCGACGATCCATCCGCCTGACGGCACGGGAATATTGAAGTCCATCCCGTAGTCCCGCCGGTCGAACTCGCCGCGCGCCACGAATGCCATTTTCGCTCGCGCCGCACGACCCGCGGCCACGGCTCCCTCAAACGTGGCATCCAGGATGATCGGGTGGCTTATCCCTTTGATCGTCAAGGTCCCGTTGACTTGCCACCGGTTGGCCTCCACGTGATGGATCTCGGAGCTACGGTAGTGCAGGGTGGGATACCGTTCGACATTAAGGAACCTCTCGCCCTTGAGGCTTCCGTCCGCGTCGGCGTTGGTCGTGTCGAGGCTGGCCGCGTCAATAGACACTTCCACCCAGGACTCCTCCGGCTGTACCTCGATGTGGAACTCGCCCGAGAAGGATCGGAACCGACCCCGCATTCGGGTCACCACCATGTGCCGCGATTCGAAGGCCAGACTCGAGTGTCCGGGATCGATGACCCACTGCCCCGGCACGGGGAGAAGCTGGCCCCCTACTTCGCGGAGCGGGACGAATGTCGCCGTCGGGTTGTCGCTCATCTTTGCGATCCTTTCACCAAGCAAGTTACGGTCTCCTGCGACCGCCCGGCGGTGATCAAACCACGAAGCGGCGCTTGCCTTCGGCCAGCACCAGCCGGCCGAAGTGCATCTCGGGGAAGTGGGTGCCCGAAACCCGGACGCCGGTGCCTTCGAGCTCACGGGCCAGGGCGTTGCGGGTCCGTTTGGCCAAGTCCGGATCTACATCGAAGAAGGCCGACCACTCGTCCTCTTCGAGCTGAATGGGACAATGCACGACGTCGCCGAGGAACATGATTCGCTCCGGGCCCGAGGACAGCACCAGCGTGGTGCTGCCGGGGGTGTGGCCAGGTGTCGACATGCTGTCGAGCCCGGGCAGGATCGTCATCTCGCCGTCCCACATCTCGAACCGGTCCGCAGCTGGTTGAATTCGTTCGGCTTCGGAACCCCGGTTGTCGACCATGAAGTGAGCCCAGTCCGAGCTCGAGCACCGGTGTACGGCGTTAGGAAACACCGTCGCGCCGTCGTGTGAGACCCATCCGATGTGATCGATATGGAGATGGGTGAAGACCACATCGGTCACCTCCGCGGCCGTCACACCGGCCTTCTCGAGGTTCTCGATCATCGCACCGGCCTGGATGCCCATCAGCTCGCCCGGTCCGAGGCCGGCGTCGATCAGTACCACCCGGTTGCGGCCGCGAATCAGAAAGCCTCCCATGGTGAACGGCAGGCGTCCATCCTCGTCGAGCAGGTACCGGTGGTCGGCCCACTGTTCGTCGGTAGAGCCAACAAACGACCGCGTGGGTCTGAACCGGCCGGACCCGTCGATGATGTGTTCGACGCTGAACTCACCGAGCTTCATCGAGATGCGATCCCGAGCGCGCCGGCGGTGTCGGGTGAGGTTCCCTCGATGGCGTAATCGTTCGCGGTCGGGAGATGACTGAAATGCCCGTAGGCCGGCACTGTGGGGATCTCCGAGGGCTCCCGCATGTACGTCTTCCGGCTGAGCGCGGCGTCGATGGCGGGGGCTAGCCGACCCACCTTGGCGGCCTCGCGGCTGTCCTCGTTCTCCACGAACTCGGGCATGACCTCCCGGGCGAACAGCTCGAGCGACCGGCAGTTGGCGTCGTGGTCGAGGTGACCGGCCTGGTGCATCAGCATCACCTGGTCAACCCCGGCGGCCTGCAGCGCCCGCAGATGCTCACGGATAGTCTCGGGAGTCCCGATGGCTCTGGTTGGGCTGTCGCCCATCTCGGGAAACTGGTCCTTCACCGCCAGGAACTCCTCCCACGAGTTGCCCCGTCCCGGTTGGACGTTCCCCTGGAGGTAGTACTTGCCGATGGTGTAGCCGAAGAACTTGAGATGCTCACCGTTGCGCCGTGCGACCTCGGGGTCGTGGTGGCAGTGCATCGTCGCCAGCACCGCAATGTTGGCGTTGACGGCGTGGCCGATCGGGACGCATCGGTCGGCGAGAGTGCGGTAGTACTGGTCGACCATGACCTTGGCCTGCCGGCCGCCAACCACGTTGAAGCCGAGGCACCCCATGCCGAGCTCGGCGGCCAGATCGGGCTTGCCGGCCACCCAGAGAGGTGGGTGGGGCTTCTGGGCGGGCTTCGGCACGATGTTGCGGCAGGGCAACGAGAAGAACTCGCCCTCGTAGCCCGGGTAGGGCGTCATGGTCATCATGTTGCAGGTCTGCTCGACTGCTTCCAGGTAGGCACGTCGCTTGGTCGTCACGTCGACCGTGAATCCCTCCAGCTCCATGCGCGACGAGCTCTCCCCGGTGCCGAAGTCCACCCGGCCCCCGGAAATCTGATCGAGCGTGGCGATTCGCTCGGCGACGCGCGCCGGATGGGAGAAGCCCGGCGGCATGCACACGATCCCGTGGCCGATCCGAATGTTCCTGGTCCGCGCCGCGACTGCGCCCAGCCACACCTCCGGCGCCGACGACAGGGCGTGGTCCTCGAGGAAGTGGTGCTCCACCGCCCACATGTAGTGGATGCCCAGTCGATCAGCCAGCTCGACGTGCTCGAGCGCCTCCCGGAACATCCGGGTCTCGTCGCCATCGCCATGCGGCGTCGGAAGTTGGACTTCGTAAAAGACCCCGAACTTCACTGGAGTGACGCCCCGTTGACCTTGCCAAAGGAGGTGACCCGATAGCCGAAAAGTATCAACAGGTCGTCAGAACCGAACTGGCGCACACTGGGATCGAGCGACAGCCACCAGTTCTCCTGGGGGAGATAGATGGGGAGCGTGTACCAGCCGAAGATGCCCGCTCGGGTCTGGTCCGCGGTGCGGTTGTTGCCGGTCTTGTGCCATACCCGCCCTTCCATGACGACCATCGAGCCCGCCGGGGCTTCGAGCGCCACGGTCACAACGTTCTGGTCCTCCGCGGTCGGCGCCCGGTTGAGTTGCGGGCTGCCGGGTACCACCCGGGTGGCGCCATTTTCGTCGGTGAATTCGTCGATGCACCAGATCACGTTGACGCCCTGGATGCCCGACCAGGGCTGCGGCATATAGGTCTGATCCGCATGAAGGAACATCTCTCCACCACCAGGGCCCGTGATGTTCGCTGAGATGTTCGACAGGAGGGCCGGCCAACCGATGGCTTCCCGCACAAACGTCAGGGCCAACGGATGCTCGACCAGATCAAGAAAAACCGGGTCGCGGCTGGGCAAGTTCCACACCCGCTGATTGGTGTTGTCGTCAGGGTAGTCACCCTGAAACCTCACCTCGCGGCCTCGTTGCCGATCGGAACGGGCCGCACGATACAGAGCATCCCGCACCTCGGCCAGCCCCTCACCCCCCAGCACGTCGCGCAGCACGCACAGGCCGGTGCTCGCCAGGTCCTGCCGGGCCTGATCCACGTCGGTGGTCGGGGCGGGAACCGCAATGGCGGGCCTATCTGCAACGGTCATCAGTACCTCCTCGTCGAGCCAAGAAAATCAGGTAGTGGCCGATCCGAAGACGTAGGGGTCGAGTGTCTCCTGGGCCTCGGCGCACAACTTTCCCCAGGTGCGCCCCCCGTAGTAGGCCAGGCTGCCCGGCGCCGCCTCACCGTGACCGTTGTAGTACGACAGGCAGTCCCGGAAGGGGGCGGTGGCGATGTCGGCCGCCCGGCAGTGCTCGGCGAAGGCCTCCTCGGGTTCCTTCTTGACATCGACGATCTGCTCACCCCGCTCACGAAGGGTCGAGAGCATCCACACCGCATAGTTGGAGTGGATTTCGATGGTATCGGTGAAGTTGAAGGAGGCGCCCCCGCCTTGCGGACCGGTCATGATGAACAGGTTGGGGAAGCCATTGCTCTGCAGCCCCAGGAAGGTCTTGGTCCCTTCGGTCTGCCACTTCTCGCTGAGGGTCCGCCCACCCCGACCTTTGATCATGTTGAACGTCGACGTGGCCATCCACTGGAAGCCGGTGGCGTAGATGAGCACGTCCAAGGGGTACTCGACACCGTCATGCACGACGCCCCGCTCGTTGATGCGCTTTACGCCGGTGGGGGCGGTGTCGACCAGGTGCACGTGCGGTAGGTTGAACACCGGCAGGTATTCGTCGTGGAAGGTCGGCCGCTTGCAGCCGTAGGGGTAATACGGCTTGAGGGCGGCGGCGGTCTCAGGGTCCTCCACGATGGCGTCGACCCGGGCCCGGATCTGCTCCATGATCCGGAAGTTGGAGTTGAGCTGCTTCTCCATCAGCTCCTCGGGTGTTAACTGCCGCTCGTAGGTCTTGCGCTCCTTGAAGTCCGCCACCTTGCCCGACAGGTAGTCGTCGTTGGCCTGCAGAGCCGTGCGTCCCGCCGAGATGACCGCGAAACGGGCCCGCCGGGCCCGGGCCCAGCCCGGCTCGGTGGCCCAGGTCTTGCGCTCCTCGTCGGTGGTCTCCCGCTGATCGCGTATGTCGATCGTCGATGGGGTGCGCTGGAAGACATACAGCTCCTTGGCCACCTTGGCCAGCTCCGGGATGGCCTGGACCGCCGTGGCCCCTGTCCCGATGATGCCGACCACCTTGCCGGCGAGGTCGATGTTGTAATCCCACCGGGAGGTGTGAAACGAGTCTCCCTGGAACGTCTCCATCCCCTCGATGCGAGCCAGCTTGGGCGAAGTCAGAATCCCGTTGGCCAGAATGACATAACGAGCCCGCATCGCATCACCGCGGTCCGTGTACACCGTCCAGCGCCCGGCCTCCTCGTCCCACTCCGTTTTTTCCACCGTCGTGTGAAACAGACAATGCTCGTAGAAGCCGAACCGCTCCGCCAAGGCCTGGCAGTACTCGAGGATCTCGAACCCCGACGCGAACTTCATCGACGGGACATACCCCATCTCCTCCAGCAGGGGGAAATAGCTGTACGACTCCACGTCGCAGGCGATGCCCGGGTAGCGGTTCCAGTACCACGTTCCCCCGACATCGCCACCCTTCTCGCAGAACCGCACGTCGACGAAACCGGCCTCGCTCAACTTGTGCCAGAGCAACAGCCCGCCGAAACCGCCCCCGACCACCAGGATCTCGCAATCGTCGGTCAACGCCTCGCGTGGCACGGGAGCGGCCGAGTACACATCCTCCAGATACTTGGCGAACTCGCCTTCCATGGCCATGTAGTCAGCGGCGCCCCGACGGGCCTCCTTGAACGCCCGATACCTGGCCTGCTCCTCGGCGTTGAACGATGCCCCCGGCAGCTGGGGCGGCAGCTCCTTGAGATGCAGGTCATCAGTGACCGAATAGCCCTGGCCCGCGATCTTCTCCGTTGCCTTGGCGGCCCGCGTGTCGAAGGTCTTCAGACCGGTGTTCGGGTCTACGACGACTGGCGTCCTGCTCATTACCATGGCTCCTTGAGTAGAGAGGGCTG
This sequence comes from uncultured Acidimicrobiaceae bacterium, assembly GCA_963834725.1. Lineage (GTDB taxonomy): Bacteria > Actinomycetota > Acidimicrobiia > Acidimicrobiales > Palsa-688 > PALSA-693. Next base: position 5,787,556 of record CAWICN010000001.1, on the reverse strand, counting down.
AGAGTAGAGAGGGCTGAGAGTAGAGAGGGCTGAGAGTAGAGAGGGCTGACCGGGGGCGCCCCGCTTCGAACTTTACGCTACCAAGTGGCTCGTAGCCACGCCCGGGACGGGTTGGCAACCCGCGGTCGAGTGATTGATGCTTTCCGGGCTACCAGGCGTGCGACAGCAGATCTCGCAGAATGCTGCCACCGGACTGACCCTGGATGTTAGCTATTGTAATAACATTATCTGCTACGTCACCTACTCAGGTCCGAGCCTGCGCATGGGCGGGTGGCTTGGGGCTGGGGGCGGTCCGGGTGGCGGTGTGCGAGGGTGCGGTATGAGGAGATGGGGGTGGCGGGCGCCCTACGCTCTGCTCCAGCGATAGCGAAGTCCGGAGCTGTCGAGTTTGCAGATCATGGGTGTGCCGGCCGAGGTGACCCCTCTAGCTCCAGGGGGCGTGCAGAAGGCCCCCGGGTGACGATGCGCACATTCGGGGCGACCGTCGAGGGTGGTGGCGGGTGCGTGGTGGTCGGGACCGGCGCCGGGACAGGGGCCGGCGTCGGGATGGGGCCAGGAGGCGGCGCGACCGGAGTCGGGCTGATTCTCGCGGGGGTTCCGCCGGCGGGCAGGGGCTGGGTTGGGCAGGTGGAGAGTACCCCTGCGATGGCTTGGTGCTCGGCCGAGGTGACCCACAGGTGGTACCTCATTTTGACCGCCACCTGGATGGCTACGTACTGGCAGCGGAAGGCTTTGTTGGGTGGAAGCCAGCTGGCCGCATCCGCGTCGCCCTTCTGCTGGTTGGCCGCTCCCGAAACGGCGAGCAGGTTGAGCGGGTCGTTGGCGAAGTTGATGCGGACCGACATGCTCAATTGCTGTGCTCCGGTCTGCCAGGCATCGCCGAGCGCAACGACATGGTCGATCTGGACGATCGTGCTGGTGCCTGCGCCCCTGGTGAAGCGAATGACGGTGTTCGTGTACGGGTCGTGCAGTATCCCGCTGGCGACGATGCAGCCCAGGGTGCCGGTTTTCGTCACTATGTCGGTGAGGTCCCGGCGGAGAATGTCGTTGCGGGTATCGCAGCCGTTGCCGCCGTCGGCCACCGTGACGTCGTCGCTCCAGGCCGGGCCAAACTGGGCACGGCTGTAGCCGGTCTTGGGCGCCCGTCCCTTGATTGGCAGGGTGGCCAGTCCGGCAAGTGCTGTGGTTGATGGGGGTACCCGCGGAGTCGTTGTCGGCGGAGTCGTTGTCGCCGTCGTCGTCGATGGCACCGTGGTCGCCGGAGTGGTGGGGGGGACAGTGGTCGGAGCGGAGGTCGGGAGAGGGATTGTTGGCGACTCGGTCGGAGTGATGGTCGCGACGTTCGACGCCTTAGTGCTGCCGCCCGCCCGCCCACCGATAACGAGCAGGACGATGAAGCCCACAGCCACCCAGGAGACGATTTGCGCCCACAACGGCCAACCTCGAAAGCGCCGCCATGGATTCTGTGGTTTTGAAGAGGTCGCACTGTTGGCCGCCGTGCGGTTCGGGTGCGCTTCCGGCGGGTACCATTTCCCATCGGAGGCCTGCCACCAACCGTCGCCCTGCGAGAAGTCACTCATAAGGACGGTGTGTGGTCGGTCGGGGTCTGGCCGTTGCTGACCACATTTCTGTCGTGGGTGAACCCGCGTTGCTGCCGGTCTCCGACTATACACCCAGCGAAATTGCCCTCCCCTGACTGACGGGCGGTCATTCTCCTGATCTGCTTCTAGCGTGCTGCGACTTGGCGAACCTCCGGGTGAGGGCTGGCGACCAATGTCACCACCGGATGGGCGCGCCTTTATAGACTCCTCCTGCGGCAAGGCGACGGGGTGGGCCGCTGGAACGAGGAGGCTTCCATCCCCGCGCACGCTCGACCATCCCGACCGGAACCGTCCCGCTCTCTGACGAGGACCGGGACGATCATGCCGCGCCGGCAGTGGCCCCGACGGCTGCTGCTCGTCGTCAACGCACTGGTGGCCTTGGCCCTGGTCTCCACAGGGGTGGTGTGGGGTTACGTCCGCTATCGGCTCGACTCGATCCGTACGGCGGCGGCTGCGCACCTGACCCGGGAATCAGCCGGCGCTGACAACATCCTCCTGATCGGCAACGAAACCCGGGCTGGTCTGACCAACCGGGCCGAGATCGCGCGGCTGGGCTCGCCCCAACAGTTCTCGGGGTCGTTGAGCGACGTCATCATGATCCTCCATCTGGATCCCAGCCAGGGCACGGCGTCGATCCTGTCCATTCCGCGAGATCTCTTCCTTCCCATGCCGCCGGGGAGCCCGGTGGGCCCCTACGAGAAGGTGGACGCCGCCCTCAACGACGGCAGCAACGGCCCGGACAACCTCATCCAGACCATTACCGACGATCTGGGCATACCCATCAACCACTATGTCGAGCTGGAGTTTGATGGCTTCCAAAACACGGTGAACGCCCTGGGCGGCATCAACATGTACTTCCCCGAGCCGGTCTACGATGCCCAGTCCCTGTTGAACATCACCACCCCTGGCTGCGTCCACCTGAATGGCACCGCCGCGCTCGCCCTGGTTCGAGCCCGCCATCTGCAGTACGAGCCGCCAGGTATGAACGCCCCCCAAGCGGACTGGCCCTACGACCCCGAATCCGACCTGTCCCGGATCGCCCGGGATCAGACGTTCATGCGGGTGCTGGCCACCACGGCCGAGTCGAAGGGTCTCGGCGACCCACTGAAGCTCAACGCCTTTCTCGGAGCCATCATCAACCAGATCACCATCGACCCCGGGTTGAAAGGCCAACTGGTGTCGTTGACCACTCGCTACCGTCACCTCAATCCGGCGACCGTGCCGGAGCTGACCCTTCCGGTAACGACCGTCGGTGGATCGGCCGGTTACTACTACAACGGCTCTGCCATGGGCGACGTGGACTTTCCGGTGCAGCCAGCGGACAACCAGGTCATCGCCCGGTGGGATGGCGAGGCTCTGCCCAGCCCGGCTACCCCGTCCACCGTCCACGTGTACAACCTGGCCGGGATCGCCGACCTGGCGGCGAGCACGGCGTCCGCGCTCAAGGGTCTCGGCGTGGCGGCGTCGAGCGCGGGCGCCCAGGTCGTTCCGGCCTCGAGCACCGAGACGTGGGTGCGGTACCCGCCCGGTGGGCTGCCCCAGGCCCTCGGGGTCATGGGACACCTGTCGGGAGCGGTGATGCTTGCGGAGGACAGCGCCGTGCCGTCCGGCACGATCAACGTGGACGCCGGCTCCGTCTTCTCGGTCGTGACTCCCGCCGCGTCACGCCCGACCTCGACCTCGACCTCGGCACCAGGGTCCCTGGCGCCCCCGACCGTGGCCACGCCGGCCCCCGGCGGGGAGACCGCAGGCCCGTCGTCGGCCCCACCGCCACCGTGGGACCCACACCCCTGTTCCTAGGCCGGCACCCGGCTGCGTTGGGGTCTCAGTCATCGGCATGGTGCCGTGCCATCGGCATCGGGAACGGCCACCATAAAGCTGGCATGCCTACCCTGACCGCGGACCGACAGACTGAGGCGCGGCGCCGGCTTCGAGGGCTCAGGGTGCCGAGCCCGCCCCGACGCGCCCGTCCGCGACGTCGGGTGGCCGGCCTCGCTGCCGTGGTGGTGCTCGCAGCCGGCGTCCTCCTGGCCGGACACGTCGTCAGAGCCGGTTCGAGGCCGGGCACCGCGATTGATCCCCCGGCGTTCAGCCCGGGGGCGTGCCGGTCGTTTCCACCAACGTCTGGCGATCGCCATCTCACCGTGTTCCTCGACGCCGGTCACGGCGGCATCGATCCGGGCGGGGTCGGGACGACTGAATCTGGTCAGACCATCAACGAGGCCACCGTGAATCTGCCGATCGAGCTGCACACTATGGCCCTGCTGCGCCGGGACGGCTTTCGCGTCGTGGTGTCACGGACCACGCCGACATCGGTCGCCCGGCTAGGACCCGGGGACGTCTCGGGCGGCCTGCTGACGCCGGATGGAGTGCACGATGACGTGGCAGCCAGGGACGTGTGTGCCAACGACGCCCACGCTGATGTCCTGGTGGGGATCTATTCCGACGCCGCCAGTTCTCCGAGCGATGCCGGTGCGATCACGGGCTACGATGCGGTGCGATCATTCGCGGCTGCGAACCTCCGCCTGGCCAGCCTCTTGCAGCAGGACGTGCTCGCCGCTATGAACGCTCAGGGGTGGGACATCCCCGACGACGGCGTGGTCCCTGACAGTGCCCTGGGGTCAGCGACCGGCCGCGCCGCCTTGTCCTATGGGCACTTGATGCTGCTGGGCCCAGCGCAGGCCGGCTACTTCGAGACACCCAGCCAGATGCCGGGCGCGTTGATCGAGCCGCTGTTCCTTACCGACCCCTTTGAGGGCTCATTGGCGGCCAGCGCCAGAGGACAGCAGGTGATCGCGGGCGGGCTCACCCACGCGATCGAGCGGTACTTCTCCGCGACTTGACCAACTCCAGCGCCGGAGGGATTTGTACGCGGCCCTCATCGTACTGCTCGACCTCGGGACGCAGATGAAAGGCCTGGGCGTCTTCCACCGCCAGATCGTGCAGCCCGAAAACGGCCTGGACCTGACCCAACTCCGCGGGGTCCGGCTCCAGCAAGGCGATCCAGACAAAGCCGGGCTCGCCCTCTCGCCGGTAGACCTGCGCGGCCGCATCGAGACCCAGCTGTTCCGCCCGCTGGCGGAGCCCGTCACAGTAGTAGGCACAATCGACTATCACCTGGAGCCTCCTTCGGACGCCGCGCCTGGGTGGTTACCCTGTTGTCGGACCCGGTTTCGGTCCGAATGGCGTAGTTTTACCCGACGACGCTCGCATATTCGTAGAGGGTTCAGAACTCCTCCAGCAAACCCATCGCGCCGGGAGGTCAGCGATTATCCGTGCGTCACGGATCCGGGCGTCCGGTCCTGAGCCAGGAGGCGGCATTGTCGTGGTAGAAACCGTTCACCACCCCGGCATCCAGTCCTTCCAGTGACGCGTCGAAGCGACGGACCGGATCGTGGCCGCCCTCGGCGTGCGGGTAGTCGGTGGAGAACATGTAGAGCCGGGGATCGCTCTCGCCGGAAAGCAAGCCCACGTCTTCGAACGGATAGGGGGTGAAACGCAGCTGCTCGCCCGCCTGCTCGGACGGGAGCCGCTGGAAATCGGCCAGGCGCTTCTCCGACCGCGACCAGATGGTCACGGCGTGGTCCAACCGCCGGATCATGTCGGGAACCCAGCCGGCGCCCACCTCGATCGCCCCGCCCCGCAGTCGGGGGAACCGCTCGAGGACACCGTCGAGAACCAGGGTCGAGAGAAACCGCTCGAACGGCTGGTAGACGACCATCAGGTCCTTGGAGCCGATGATCTCGGCGCGGGGCGCCGGGGGCTGCCCAGCGTGATCGGCGTCGCCATCGTCGGTCCATTCCGCGTCGATCGATAGGGGGGCACTTCCCACGTGAAGCACGAACGGCGTCCCCTCGGCGGACAGCCGCTCCCAGAAGCCATCGTTGCGAGGATGACCGGGGGACCGTCGGCCAGGCGCCCGCGCCGGTATCCAGACCTGTCCGAGCCCCATCTCGAGGGCGGAATCGACCACCCGGATCCCCGCTTCCGGGACATCGAGGTCGCTCATGGCCACGCCGCTCAACCTCCGGTCGTCCTGGCAGAAGGCAGCGACCGCCCGATTGTGGGCACCGTAGGCCTCGTAGCGCAGAACTGGATCCTCGATGGAGAAGAGGAACGCGCACAGCGACGTGTAGACCACCTGGCGCTCGAATCCCAGCTGGTCGAGGGCGGCGGACCGATCCGCCGGGTCCATGGCGCCCAGGGCCCGGTGCCACCTCGGACCCCGCCTGATCACGTCGCCTCCGAGAGCAACGAGCTCGGCTCGTTCTTGCTCGGTCGGACCTGGCGTGTCCAGGTCCAATCCAGTCAGACCGCCACGTATGGCTGGCAGCCGGCCGGCGATTCCGGCCGGGGCGTGGTCGGCGAGGAACGACGGCCATTCCATGAGATGGCTGTCTACGTCGATCACCTGACGCGGCCCCACGTAGGTGGCCACTCCGATCTCCATGCGGTCCACCATAGCCACGCTGCAGGCCACGCATCCGGCTGGGTGAAAAGGAAGCACCGCTTGCCGACCCGCTCAGCGTGGGCGAAACTGCTGAACATGGATGTGCAGCTCGAGTGGCTCGGGGTCTCGACGTTCAGGCTGACGCTCGGCTCCCTGGTGGTATTCCTCGACGCCTACATGGACCGAGTCCCCTCGGCGCCTCCGGTGGGCATCGCTTCGTCCGAGGTCGAGCGAGCCGATTACGTCTTGATCGGCCACTCGCACTTCGACCACCTGTTCGGCGCCGCCACCATCGCCGCTAACACAGGAGCCACGATCGTCGGCTCATACGAGTCGGTACGTCTCCTGAGCGACACCGGTATCAGCGAAAACCAGCTGATGGCGGTCTCCGGCGGGGAGCCGGTGGAGCTGGCAACCGATGTCCGGGTGCAGGTTCTCCCCAGCCTTCATTCCTGCATCTGGACTCGCTCCGGCCAGACCGTGGACGAGGAGTGCCTCGGCGACCTCGGCGTCAGTCACCAAGAGCGGCTGGGACGGTTGTCATCCAGAGGGATGGGTCGCAGCGTCAACGAGGAGATCAGGGCGCACATGGCAACCACCGGACCGCCGCCGCGTGGAGATGGCGGGGCCATCGCCTATCTGATCGAGACTCCCGAAGGCTCGATCCTCTGGAAAGACACCTCGGGGCACTGGTCGCCCTTGCTCGGCGGACTACGTGCCGATGTGGCCATCCTGGCCGCGGCCGGACGGGGAAACGTCGATGGTGAACCCATCCAGGGCAGCCTGGCCGACTTTGTCGCCGGCGAGGTCGAGCTGCTTGGTCCCCGGCGGTTGCTGCTGTGCCATCACGACAACTGGATGCCTCCTTTCACCCAGGAGACCGACATCGAGCCCATCCGGTCCCGTCTGTCTGCTACGGCGCCGTCCAGCGAGCTGATCGAGCTCGATTATCTGGACCCGTTTCGGATTTTGAAGTAGGGCTGACGCAAACTCAGGGAAGAGTCTTTGGCAGCGTCTTTGCCCCTGGAAGTGGTAGGCCGTAAAATCGCACAGCATTCCCGCCAAAGACTTTCCGACGGAATGTTTCGTCAACATCCTTTAACGTGTGCAAGGCTCGCTCGACCGGATCGGGATAGAGACAAGTAGGATGCGGGAAATCCGTCTCGAAGAAGCAGTTATCTATCCCCACCCACTCGATGGACGGAATAAGTAAGTCGTTTTCGAACCAGAAGCAAGCACCCATTTGTCGCCGAAAATATTCGGACGGCTTCAAACTCAGCTTCTTCTTCAGTTTCGGAGCTGTATCGTCCAGCTGGTAGTCAAGAGCCTGTAAGAAAATGGGAGCCAACCCACTCCGCTCTCGACTGATGCGACCCGAAGCCGCGGATGTCGTTCAAGAATGCCCCCGAAAATGATGTTGGCGATTACCCGGCCGTTCGATAGGAAGATCATCGCCGAACCGAGGGCGAGCTTCTCGTCCGCATCCCGGGTAGGCCATGGAGCGGTACCTGCGTAGTTCGACTGGGTTGCGCTGGCGCCAATGTGAAAGTTCAGCGGCAGGTCGTAATCCTCAAGCGCCGAAAACAGGGGCGTCCAGTAATCCGTACTCAGGTCGGGGAGACCAAACTCTTGCGGATCAGGTGTGATGTTGACTCCGACCAGGCCAAGTTCCTTCACGCGTGCTATCTCGCGAACGCAGGACTCGACATCCCACCATGGCATCACAGCCATGGGAAAGAGCCGGTCATTTGATTCAACCTGAAGTTCGGCCATGGCGTTGTTGTAGATTTCGGCACACACGTTGCGCAGTTGCAGATCGGCCACCTTACCGAGCTGCTGACCCCCAAATCCGACCGTGTTCGGATACACCAACTGAGCCCAAATCCCCTGCTCATCCATGAGCGCAAGACGCGGGGTCACCTGTGATGCCCCAGGGTGCACATCTTGCACCTGCTGGCGGAAGGCATACTCCGATCCGAGGTGCTTTCTACCGGTGGGATCAACAACACAGACGGCCCCCGCCGGGCCAAGCGTCTGGTCATCAACAACCCATCTCAGTTTACCCTCGACACCCCGAACCTGAGGAACCCGGTCAAGGTACGCCGCGGGTGCGCGCGACGTCCAGAGGTCCCACGGCTCGGTCAGATGCGTATCAGAATCAACGATCAAGAGACCGCCATCGTTGGCCGTCCCATCATCGCCGGCAGTCTGGGTCCGATCCACGGCGTCCTCCCCTATGGCGGTCACTGAAGTCTAGCAACCTGGCTCCACGGCACCTCTGGTCGGGGCACCAGAGCGCAGGTGTCGGTTACTGCGCCGGTGTCGAAGATCTGTCATCGGTGATAATAGGAACATGTCGTCGGGACTGAACAGCGAAGAGGTTGTCGTGATCGGCGGCCCTTCGGGCATTGGCCTGGCGACGGCCACCATGGCGCAGGAAGCGGGCGCCCGCGTCACCGTCGTCGGGACCACTCTCACGGTCGACGGCGGTAGCAGCCTCGTCTGATGACATCGGCGCCGACCCTCGTCAGCGGTCGGCGTGGCCACGCCCGTCACCCGGCCTTCAGCGGGGCGAGAGCGCGGCGCCGCGGGCCGAGCCCAATCATGGTTAAGGCGATACCCTGGTGGGCGGTAGCCGCCGCCAGCGCCTCCCCGGGTGCTTCTCATCGGTGGCTTTTCGGTGGCCACAGCGGTACAGCCGAACTCGTACAACCCGGTCACCGCCACCATAAGCGAGCTGGCCCGGCGCGGCGCGACTGACTCGTGGGTGATGACTTCAGCGCTAGCCGGTGTGGGCTTGTGCTACCTGGTCGCCGCGCTTGGACTTCAGTCGGCGGGAGGTGTCGGTCGCCTCCTGATCGCCGGTGGAGGGGCGGCCACGCCAGGCCGGTAGCGTCGGGCGCACTGCGCATCTGCCCTCGAGCCGGCATGCGGCGAGATCGCTCGGCGCTTCCCTCAGCGCCCCATGGTGAGGCGCACCCGCAGGGGGAGATGGTCGCTCCCGAGGGACGACAGCGCCTCCCCGGCCACGACCGCCAACGGGCCGCGAAGCAGGATGTGGTCTATCTGGCTGTGAGGTCGCCACGCCGGCCACGTCTTTCGATGCAGTGCCCGGCGCCATCCCGGCAAGAAGGCGACGACCGGCGGGCCCCACAGGTTCATATCCCCGGCCAGGATGCCCGGGCCCGATGGCGCCACCCGCTGAATGGCGCGGCTGAGCCGCAGGAACTGCACGGGGGCGCCATGGCTGAGGTGCGACATGTGAGTTCCAACAACCGTCAGCGGGGCGCCGCCGACCTCGATCTCGACGACGACCGCGAAGCGCCGGGCCCGGTCCCGTTTCGGCCGGCCCAGGTCAATGACCCGCTGGCGGCCGGCGGGCAGGCGACTGAGGACAGCGACGCCCCAGCGGCCCGGCTCAGCGTCGAGATAGTGGCGCGACCGCCCGATCTTCTCGCCGTAGGGCAGCTCGCTGTCGAGATAGATGGCGGGACACGACCTCCGCCAGTCGAAGAACTTCTTCCACCGCCCGTCAGCCTGGGGGTGGGGGCCCGCCAAGCGGCCTGCGGCGAAGGGGTGCTCGAACACGGCGTAGCCGAGTGCATGACCAACGGTCGGGGCGATGCCGGCACCGTCGTCTGGCGTCCAGGTCTCTTGGAGCACGAGCACGTCGGCGTCGATCGCCCGGCAGGCGTCGACCACGTCGAACGGACGGCCCCAGCCGTCGACCCCAGCATGCAGGTTGAACGTGGCGACGCTGATGGTGGCCCTGCCGGCAGAAGCGGTGCGGGGTGAGTCGGAGAGGTCAGTTGAGCCCAAGGCGCCTCGACGATAGTGACCTGCACGCCGCTATCGTCGCCACCCCCGGCCGGTCGCTCACCACCCGCACGCTGGCCCCCGAACCCACTTCAGCCGCGTTCGGGCTACCCTTCACCCGGGTGAGGGCGTAGCCTCCCGGCGAAGCGAGCCTCGTTCAGCGACCGAGCGGAGTGTAGAAGACCAGACCGTTACCTTTGTGGTCGTAGACGACGGCACGGCGTTCGTGGGCATCGTTGTACGGTCCCTTGACGATGCCACCGCCGTTGGCCTCAATAGCCTCAGCTGCGGCGTCGACATTGGCGGTCTTGATGCCGACGACAACCTGCCCGGGCAAAGGGTGGTCCACCGCGGTCGCCAGCGCGATGGTGACGGACCCACCGTCGAGAGCGGCGAAGTGGGCTCCGTCACGGAACTTGAGCGCCATGCCGAGGGTCTCGGTGTAAAACCGGATCGATTCCTCCAGGTCGTCGGTTGATAAGACAACCATCCGTACGTCGTAATCGCTCAATGGTGCCTCCTTTGGACGGATCGATCCTAGAGCCCTGGTGAATAGCACGAAGCCGTTTCGAAGAAGCTCTCATGGAGCACATCCGGTTCCCTTGACCAGCAAGCAGGCCACTGGGTGTGGTTCTTGGCCACGCGGAGATGCCAAGCATCCCGGTTGACCCAGGGACCAGGATGATGGGGTGAAAATTGCTTCGGTGTTCGGTCGTCGTCCGCCTCCCGTGCCCGTCGGCCCTTACACCCAGTGGTCGTGGCCGACGACGCAGTCAGGCTACGACGAGATGCGCTGGGACCTCGAGCCGCGGACTGATCCCTCACCCGTAGGCTACTTCTGGAGCCACCAGGTGGCTCTGGTCGGCGGGGAGGCTGCCTACCTCGGTCTGCAGACCGAAGGCTCGGATCCGACAGGGAAGATCGCCATCTTCTCGGTTTGGGGTGCGATCGACGCGGACGGCTCGGAGTACACCGCGCCCTTCAGCGGGGAGGGCATCGGTATGACTGTGAGGATCAAGTACCAGTGGGTCCCTGGTCGACGCGAGCATTTGGCCATCCTCGCCGAAGGCAACGGCTGGTGGCGTGCTGAAGTCGATCACCACCAGGTAGGAAGAGTCCGGGTCCATTCGACGTGGGGGGGCTTGGCCCCCACGTCGATCATGTGGACCGAGCGCTACGCGCCGCCGCTGCGCGCCTGCGCCGAACTCGGACACTCCGTCGCCTGGTTCAGCACTCCTATGACCGAGGGAGGGGTTACCCCGCTTGCTCATCGCAACTTCCTGGCCGACCACCGGGGCTGTCCCGGTTCCTCGGTCTACGACTCCGACGGTGGTGTCGTACAAGTCATGGGGGCAACCGACTGACCGTGCGTCCGGGCTGCTCGATCAGGCGCGATCGATAATCCAGCCCCACGAAGTGATCGGAAGAGCGCCCAACGGCCCGTCCTCCGCCTGCCGCGTGCACCTCACGCTCGTAGGGGGTCTCCCGCCGTCCTCCTACAGACCGCTGCGTAATAATGGGCCATGACCAGGCTGCCACACCCGACCCGTGACGCGCTCGACGACGATGGACAGAAGGTGTGGGACTCGATCACGGCAACCCGCGGCTCGATTGTCTCACCCGGCGGAACGTTGATGGGTCCATTCAACGCCTGGGTGATCGCACCAGGTATCGGTGGCCGGCTCGCCGACCTCGGTGCTGCACTGCGGTTCGAGTCGTCAATCGAAAGGCGTCTGCTCGAAGTGGCCATCATCACCGTCGGGGCGCGGTGGCGTTCAGAGTTTGAGTGGTGGGCGCACTCGCGCATGGCACGGCAATACGGCGTGAGCCAGGCTGCCATCGACGCCATCGCCCGTGGTGCCACACCGGTCCTGTCTGACGATGAGCGCATTGTGTACGAGGTGGCGCGACAGCTGGTCGACGACGGCCACATCGATGGGGCCTCGTACGAAACCGCACGCGGGCTGCTGGGCGAGCGGGGCATCGTCGAGCTGGTCACGCTGTGCGGGTACTACACACTCGTCTCCTTCACGCTCAACTCCTTCGAAGTCGCCTTACCTGCCGGTGAGGCCCCCGTTTGGCGGAGCGGCCAGCCTTCCTGATCCGATCGAAGGGCACGCCTCGCCGCCGTGGCGAGCTGGCCAAGCATCACCAGCGACAGCTCACCACCTGGTTCAGCCAGCCTGGAGTCCTGCTCAGGGGCGGATGAGCAGGGACGAAAACCGCAGCGCGAGCCAGGGTCGCCGCCCTCCCGCGCCCAGCTTCCATCGGAGGATCTGGCCCCACTGCCGGACCCGGCCGTAGCCGACGAGCAAGAAAGCGGCGGGATCAGCGGTGATGACACAGTCTGGACGGTTGCCTCCGCTGCAGGCCGGACCGACTGCGACCCGGGCGCCGTCGACCTCGAACCGATAGCGGTCGCGGGTCCGAACCGCAGCTCGTAGGCGAGACGGAGTCCCTTTGCGGTCTGCTTGTCCACGTAGTCGGCCGCGATGGCCATGATCCCGGGGATGACACGCAGGGCGTCGGAGCGGTCGATCGGCCAGGGCCGCCCTGCGGAGCGCGCCAGGTCGTGACCGTGGGTGAGTTGCTCGCCGAGGCAAATGGCCACGAGGGTGGGTGGCGTCATGGCCACCCCGTTGGCCGTTATGATCGGGCCGCGCTTCTGTTCCGACAAGCACCCAAGCAGATGGCCGCTGGCTCGGAACGCAACCTACGGCGACGGAGTGGACTCCCCTGTCTACCCGGCCTCTTCTTTCAATAACGACCGGGCCTACGCATGGTTGAGAGCTAATCCCCCGCGAAACCCGACCCAAGGCAAGATGTGGTGAATGGTGCCAGACTGGACGGGTGAGTGATGGTCGACAAAGTTGGCCGGGTCAGCCTGCCGATCCGAACCCGGATCCCGGGCCGTACCCGCCGGGCGGGGCCGCCCCACCAACGCCGGGCGGGGCCGCCCCACCACCTCCTTACATGACCCTCCCACCAGCCGAACGGATTCGCATGGCGTGGGAAGGGCGGGATTCCACCGACTACATCTTCAACTACTGGACCGCGTTGGGCTGGACCCTGCTCTCGTTCGGGATCTACGGCTTCTACGTCTTCTATCAACTGGTCCGGCGCATGCGGGATCACAACCTTCGGCGTCTGGAACTCCTCGACGCGGCCCTGAGCTTCGGTTGGGATCAGGCCGAGCGCCGGGGACTGCAGCAGGAGCTGACACCTTCGTTTGACCGGGCCGGGGCCCACCTGGCGGTGTTGAGGCGACTGACAGGTGAGTTCCGGGACCCGGTCATTTGGCTCCTGCTGTCCATCGTCGCCGCCAGCATCGTGCACGTTATTGCGTTCATTTTCCTCGACCAGGATCTCGTCAATCACGATCGGGCTGAGGTCGGCGTTGAGTACGAGCTGGCGCACATTTACGGGTGGTTAGGGCACCCGTTGCCGTACCCCGATACCGACCGGGTGAAGGGTCACCACAACTATGGGGGCCGAATCGTGGCCGCCATCTTCAGCTTCGGCGTCTACTTCCTGTGGTGGTTCCACGACATGATGGTGGAGCCGAACCGCCACTTCCACACGAACTGGGCCCAGGAGGACGCCCTGGCCGCCGGCGTGCAGGCCATGCTTTAGTGGCCTCCGCGTTGACCGCCGTGAAACCTCAGCGGATGACGCCGTTCTTCCGTAGGCCCTTTATTTCGTCGGGACTGTAGCCGAGCTCGCCCAGGATCTCGTCATTGTGCTGTCCCAAGGTGGGTGGGGCTGTGCGCGCCCGTACTGGCGTGACCGACATCTGGACCGATGGGCCGACCATGGTCATACGCCCGGCCACCGGATGGTCCAGCTCCACCCGCAGATCGTTTGCCCAGACCTGAGGATCGTCCGGCAGCTCGGTGATGTGCCGCACCGGGGAGGCAGGCACGCCGGCGGCGTCGAAGACCTCGATCCACTCCTCGGTGGTCTTCTCCAGCATGCGGGCGGCCACCGCGGTGGTGAAATTCTCGGCTATGGCTATCGCCTCGGGGCTCAGCCTCGGCAGCTCGCGCCCGTGCCGCTCGTCCTTTACTCCTATGGCATTCGCCATCTTCCGGCGTAGCACGGGCGTCAGGCAGGCCACCGCCACCATCGAGTCCCGCGTCCGGTACGCCCGATAGTAGGCACCCAGCGCCCGCCGCTGTTGCTCGGTGAGGTTGTCAAGGCTGACAGCCTCGCCCTCGCTCGTTAGGCCGGTGCGCATGAAACCCGCACCCTGAAGTGCGAGGGACGTCCCCAGCAGTGTGGTCTCGACCCGCTGACCAACTCCCACGCGCTCACGTGCGAAGAGGGCGGCGCAGACCGCGTACGTGATCGTCAGGCCGGTGGCGAAGTCCGCTATGGCTGGCGTCAGCGGCAGGGGGATGTCGTCGGCGTCGCGCCGGCCGGCCGTCAGGAGCATGCCCGTGTACGCCTGCGCCGCCAGGTCGTAGCCGGGGCGGCCGGCGTCGGGGCCCCGGCGGCCGAGGAAGGTGTTGTCGACGTAGATGATCCGCTCGTTCATCCGCCGCAGGGTCTCATAGTCGATACCGAGCTTGGCTGCCGTGTCCGGGCGGTAGTTGACGATCACGACGTCCATCGATGGCACCAGCCGGTGGATCACCGCTTGGCCCGCCTCGGACTTGACGTCGATGGCTAACCCCCGTTTGTTGCGATTGAGGGCGAGATAGGCCAGGCTCTCGGTCGGGGCGAACGGAGCCGCGAGCCGCCACGGCTCGCCCCCGATGGGCTCCACCTTGATGATGTCGGCCCCCATGTCCCCCAGGTGCATCCCGGCGAACGGTGCCGCGATCATCTCCGAGAACTCGAGTACCCGCACGCCGGCCAGCGGCCCATCCATTTTGGTCCCTCCCGGCTCGCGCCTCTTCCCCCGGCCTCTACGAGTTGTCCTTATACAGCGGGGACGACGCTGTCATCCAGCGAAGCGGCATTCGCATGCTCGCCACCAGGCGCCCCGCTGAGTCCCGGGCCGCCGTGTCATACCAGATGTACTCGGCGGCTCCGGCGGCGAGCCGACCGACGCGGTGCCCATTGCCACCAAGGTCCCGTCTGGCTGCTCGGTGCGGGCCTCTACCTGCTCGTCCCTGCCGGCTGTCGGGATGTCGACAAAAGCTATGACCGGTTCGTCGCTGATGGTGGCGTTCCTGAAGCTCAGTGACAGCGATCCGGTCTCGAACCACTCCTCGCCTAATGCTTCGACCAGCAGCGGCGGGAATTGGTCCCTGTGTATGGAGCCGGCGATGGTCCCTCCCCTGAACCCCAACCCCTGGGCCGTGGCGTCGTCGTGGATGCTGCCGGCCCGGGCGCGTCACCCCTACCACCGCTCGCCGCCACCCCTGGAGGCATCCGGCGCATGCTGGGACGGCGCTCACCGCTGCGCAGGGACCGGCCGGTTCTGTGATCGCGGGGCTGTCTGTCACCTCTGCGTCCCTACTCTCAGTTCCCGGAACGGCACATCCCGGTCCACCTCCGGCTCCCGAGGCAGCCCGAGGACCCGCTCACCGATGATGTTGTGCTGTATCTCATCGGTACCACCGGCAATCGACGCCGACGGAGCCTGGAGGGTGGCCCGGGTGACCGCACCGCGGTGGGGGGCGTCATCCTCGGCCAGCATCCCGCCCGGCCCGAGAACCCGGGGCCCAAGATCCCGGTTCGACCGGACCTGGTTGGAGCGGAACAGCTTGGTGGTGGAGCTGATCGGGCCGGGCGACCTGCCGGCGGCCGCCTCGGCCCGGGCCCGCTCCTGGTTGAGATTGGCGATGCGCGACAAGGTGAAATGGCCTGCCAGCGCCTGACGCAGCACCGGGTCGTCCTGCTTGCCCAGCTCCTGGGCCAGCTCGATGGGGGAAGCCGCGGCAGCCAGCCCGTAGGTGGCTGCCAGCACCCGCTCGCCTCCGGGCCCGGCTGCCTCGGCCAGCACGTCGGACACCTTGCGCTCGAGCATCTGCCGACGCGACCCGCCGCCAGCCCCCGCCACCCCCACCGCGCCAGCCCGGCCGCCGCGCTCATAGGCGAGGGTCGTGACCGCTGCCGCCCAACCGTCACCGGGTCGGCCGATGAGATCGGCGTGGGCCACCCGGGCGTCCGTGAAGAAGACCTCGTTGAAGGTGGCGTTTCCCGTCATCTGCTTGAGGGGGCGAACCTCTATACCGGGCTGTTGCACCGGGATGATGAAGTAGCCAAGGCCCTTGTGCTTCGGGGCGTCCATGTCGACCCGGGCGAGGAGCATGCCCCGGTCCGCGGTCATCGCCCCCGAAGTCCATACCTTCTGCCCATTGACGACCCACTCATCGCCGTCGCGCTCGGCCCGGGTCTGGGCGCTGGCCAGGTCGGAGCCCGAGCCGGGCTCGCTGAAGAACTGGCACCAGCCCTCCACGCCGGCGGCCAACCGGGGCACAAAACGCTCTCGCTGGTCGTCGTTGCCGTGCTGGATGACGACCGGCCCGCCCATGGTCTGTCCGAGGCCGCCCGGAGCCCCCAGAACTCCTTTTTTCCGAAAGACCTGGCTCACTATGGACAGGCCGTCGGCGCCGAGCCCTCGTCCGCACCACTCCTCGGGCCAGGTCGGAAAGCCCCAGCCCGATTCCGCCAGCCGTGCCCACCAATGGCCAACCGTCAGGTCCGGGCGCCAATGCTCGTCGACCCACGCCGAGACCTCCCGTCGGACGGCTTCCAACTCAGCGGCACTGGCCATGGCCATCAACCCCCCGGTTTCGAGAATCTCCTGTGCGGACACCAACGCTAGTCGACGCCATCGGAGTCATCGGCGGTCACCGCGGGCCGCGACGAGGCGGGGCAGTTCAGCGTTCAACGCCGCCTTCTCAGTGTGATCGCCGACGGCACCAGAGCACGTTGGCGCAGACAAGAGATCAGCTCCCGCTGTGGGGTCAAAAAAGGCGTAGAGGGTGCGGGCGTTTTTGTTATAAAAGTCGCGTAATACGCGACTTTTACAACACAAATCCCGGGCGAGGCGTTCAGACGTGGGTCGAGGAAGTCAAGTACGGAGGCCACCTGCTCGACGGGCGGCCCAGAGTAATAGAGATCATCCCTTTTGGCTCTTGGGTGGTGTTCGGCGAAGGCCGTCGTCGACGCAGCAGAGGCCCGATCCGTTCCGGCCCGACCGCCAGGCCGTGGGTGCCGTTGCCGTTGGCTGGGGCGCTCCTAGGCGAACCTCGGCGTGCGCTTTTCCCTGAAGGCGGTCGCACCCTCGCGTGCGTCGGGATGGTGGTCGGAGATCCCGGTACGTACCGCGATGTCATCGAACGCCTGAGCGAGAGTGGCATCGGCCGCGTTGTAGAGGCTGCGTTTGAGCATACGCATGGCCACCTGTGGTCCGGCGGCCAGCTCGCGCGCCAGCTCTATCGCCGTAGGCATGAGCTGCTCGGGCGGGACGACCTGGTGCACCAGGCCGAGCTCGAGCGCCTCCTCGGCGGTCACGATCCGTTTGCGCATGAGGAACTCCATGGCCCTGGCCAGCCCGATCAGCTGCACGACCAGCGCGTGGCCGCCCTCGTCGGGTAGCAACCCGAACCGCAGCGTGGCCGACCCGAGCCGGGCGTCGGACGAGGCGACGCGGAAGTCGCACGCGAGCGCCAGGCTGAGCCCGGTCTGGATGGCGATCCCGTTCACGGCGGCGACGGTGAGCTTGTCGAGGTTTCGCACGGCGAGGTTCAACGCCTGTGACATCGTCCGGAGGCCCTCGTAGGTGCCGATCGGATCACGGTGGCCGGGCCCGAGCGGCGGCATCAGGTGCTCGGCCTCGGTCCAGTCCCGGCGCCTGCCCGACATATCGTCGCCAGCGCAAAACGCCCGTCCGCTGCCGGTGATGACAACGACGCGTACGTCGTCATCCATCTGGCAGCGGGTGACGATCTCGGTCAGGTCCCGCTTCATCGGCTGAGTCGTGCCATTGAGGCGCTCGGGCTCATTCATTGTGATCAGTGCGATGCCGTCGCTGCCGGTCTCCACCTCGAAGCCACGGAACCGTCCGCTGATCATCGCTTCTCGCCCGTGAACTTCGAGGGGCCCCGCTCGTCGAAGGCCCGTGTGCGTTCCTGGAAGTCCTTCGCCGTGCCCGACGCGGTGAGTAGCACCACGCTGTCGTTGCGTTCCTCGAGAAGTACGTCATCACTCATACGACATATCCTGCCACTTCTCGCCCGCGCTGACAGCTTGGGGTCCTCCACCTCTCACGTCAAGCTCCTCGTCGTTCCCTGACGTTATTGGTTCGCCCTTTACCGGCCAGAGAGCGCTTCGAGCCCTCGGCGCATGAATTGCACCCCGCGCTCGATCGGGTCAGCTGATGCCAGCACCTCAGGCGATCGCAGGGCGGCACCAAACGACACGTTCCAGTAGCTCGGATCGCCAGGCCGGGCCGCATCCCGGGGACCGACGTAGAGGTACGGCTCGGCAACGAAGCGATCGCCCGGTGAGCAGCCCAGGTTGACCCGGTTCCCACTTGGCAAGGCGACGTCGGTACCGATGTCGAAATGCTCCGGCCACAGCTGCAAGGTTGCTGGTTCCGCCGACGCAGGAAGCTGGCCCAAAACAGTGTCCAGTACCAGGGAGCCCAGCTGATACCACCTGGCGATCGTCTCCACATGTTGGGCGTCCAGTTGGAGGGGGTGATCCGGATCACCTATTTCAGGAGTTTCGTTACCGACGTTAAACGAAGAATCGATGTCCGCACCCACGAACTCGGCCAGAACACGCAAACTCGCACCGGAGATGGGCGCAATCTTGGCGACAGCACCGACCTCCCGGACCAGCGTTATCCCAGCAGTGCGGATGCACTCGCCGTCAGGCCCGAACGTTGGCGTTGCGATGCCTCCTGGGGTTACCCGCAGTCCGAAGCGCCCCGAGACCTCAGAGCGGCGTCGCCCCAGGATGTGGGCCGCGACACGGTGAAGCACCTCCCTTGTGGCGTCGAAGCTCGTCTCGTTCGATCCCACTCGTCTCGCCTCCCACTTCTGACCACAGGCGGTCGATCCCGTGGAGCGGTGGAGAAGTGTTCTCCGGCCGGGTCGATGGTATACCGGAGGTTGCCCTGCTGTCGGCGGGGCCGAGTAGGGTGATGCGGAGCGATGAGGTACTGGCTCCGCTCCGGCGAGCGGACCTCCTCTAGCCCCCGACCGAACGTGTTCGTCGTACCAGCCAAGGGCTCGACAGGAGGACAGAGAATGGTCATCCAGGGCAACACCGCGCTGGTCGAGTTGCTCGTCCAGGAGGGGGTCGACCTCATGGTGGGGAATCCGGGGACGACCGAGCTGCCGCTCATGGACACACTGGGCAGCGACAGCCGCGTCCGGTACGTGCTCGGACTGCAGGAATCGATCGTCCTTGCCATCGCCGATGGGTACACGCAAGCGACCGGGCGGCTGGTGGCCGTCAACCTGCACGCCGCGCCGGGGCTTGGCAACGCACTCGGCATGCTATTTAACGCCAAGAAAGCGGGCTCGCCCATCCTGGTCACGGCTGGTCAGCAGGACCAGTCAGTGCTCCTTTCCGAGCCAATCCTCGCCGACGATTTGGCGACCCTGGCCCGACCGCTCGTCAAGTGGTCCTACGAGGTTCGTCGACTGGGCGACCTGCCGCGCGCCGTCCACCGGGCTGCCACGACCGCCCTGGCGCCGCCGAGCGGGCCGGTGTTTCTCTCGATCCCGTCCGACGTGTTGACCGATTCCGCCGAGTTGGAACTGGGCGCCCCGACCCGAATCGCCAGCGGGGTCCGGCCCGACCCGGCAGCCCTGGAGCAAGCCGCGCAACTGATCGGCACGGCCCGTTCGCCGGTCATCTTCGCCGGCGACGCGGTGACCCGGTGCCACGCCCATGACCAGATCGTTCGTTTCGCCGAACTGGTCGGCGCGCCCGTGTATGCCGAAGACCTGGCGAATTCTGCTTCGTTTCCCACCTCGCACCCGCTGTTTGCCGGCACCATCGCCCGGCTCGGCGGCGCCATCAGGTCCGTGCTGGCCGGTCATGACCTCCTGGTATCGATTGGTGCCGATCTGTTCACATTGTCCCTGGGTGGCGGCCCCGAGCCCGTGCCTCCCGGCCTGCCGATCGTCCACGTCGACGTGGACCCGTGGCAGTTGGGCAAGAACTTTCCCACCTCCGCCGCCATCCTCGGCGATCCCCGGATGGTCCTTCCCGAGCTGTCCCTGGCGGTGGAGGAGGTCCGCCACACGGCCAGGATCCAACCGCCCGACGATGTACGATCAGCAATCGCGGCCCGGCGACGAGCCCTTCGCACTCGGGCCGGAGACCTGGAGGGCGATCGCCCCATTAAGCCGATGGCGCTCCTGCACGCGCTGGGCCAAGCCGTGCCCCGCGACGTCGTCATCGTCGAGGAGGCGCTGTCATCCAATGAGAACGTTCGCCTTCTCATCCAGAGCGATGACCCCCAGAGCTTCTACGGCATGCGCGGCGGCGGGATCGGATGGGCGCTCCCCGCCGCCATCGGCATCAAGCTCGGCTTGCCCCACCGCCCGGTCGTCGCCCTGGTCGGCGACGGCGGGTCCCTCTATACGATCCAGGCTCTCTGGACGGCCGCGCACGAGCGAGTGCCGGTCGTAGCCGTCGTCCTCAACAACCGGTCGTATCGCATCCTCAAGCAGCGCACCCGGGCCCTGGGGGGTTACGCGGCGGCCAGCGGGAAGTACCTGGCCATGGACCTGGTCGACCCCGAGATCGACCTGGTCGGACTGTCACGTGCCTTCGGCGTGGCTGCGGTGGCGGCGACGACGATCCGCGAAGTCGTGGCCGCGGTGGCCGACGGCCTCTCGTCGGGCCGGCCCCTGGTGATCGACACCGCTGTGGACGGCGAGCTCTGAGCGCCCGGCCACCCACCTGGTGAACGGCCGGTCCGGGCGAGATCGGCCCAGGCGTCGTAGTGGGCCCGTCTCATGGTGCAGCCGGCCAGCTCAGCCACTCGGACGCCGCCCCACCTAGCACCAAATCAACCTCTTCGGGCGACCAAAGATCAGGCTGATCGGTGAAGAACCGAACCCAATCCTGGTACGGGCAATTCAGTCGTGACAGGTCGGATCCCCAGAGCACCCGGTCGGCGCCAAAGGCGTCGATCACCTGGCGAACCGGTTGACGCAACGACGGGAAGGGGTAGCCCTCGTCGACATAACACGGCAGGGCGGAGACCTTCACGGCCACGTTCGAGAAATCGGAAAGGGCGAACACGGGACGGAGAAAGGGCTCGAGGTCCTTGGCCTTCACCTCAGTCGACAGATTGAGGTGGTCGACGACGATCTTCAGGCCGGGGTGCGAACCGGCCACCGCCGCGATCACATCCGTCAGGTACGGCGCATAGAGCATGAGCGGAATCCCGACTCTCTCGGCCTCGGCCCACACCCAATCGGCGGTGCCATCGGTAAGCCACTGCCGGGCGGGTGGGCGGTGAAAGGTCAGCCTCCCGCCCAGAAGGCCTGGCACCGACGGCCAGGCCTGGAGCCCGGCCACGTCAGGGCCGGCGGCCAGATCGATCCGGCCCATCACGGCAAACCGGTCGGGATACCGTTTGGCCGCATCGAGGGCCACGTCGTTGCGGTCCCCCTCCCACGAGGGAGGGACCAGAACCGCCCGCGAGACACCGGCCCCGTCCATGCGCTCGATCACTTCGTCTGCGCCCAACGGGACAGCCCGGTGCGTCAGCTGCTCACCCTCCTCCGGCCACGGGCGATCTGGAGCATCCGCACGCCAAACATGAATCTGCGCATCGATGGTCGCGCTCATTGTCCAAAGACCCAACCCATTCGTCGCTCACCCTTTCCCCCGAACCTAGTCCTTCGCGCCGGCGACCCCGGCTCTCGCTTTTTGCTGTCGCGAACTGTTCCCCGTCGAGATTTTCTGCAGCGCGGCGCCCTTCAACTGGTCCCAACACGCTGCACAGAACGGAGCAGGGGCACGATTTGCGACAGAAAAGTTCTCGTCACCGAGGGCCGTGACGGAGCTATCGGGATAACCAGCGGGAGATCCAGCTGGAAGTCCGAACCTCGTCTTCGCTCTCGCGCCGGGCGATGGACAAGAGAAGCAAATCCGTCACCCCCGCCCCGTCCAACCGGTCCAGAGATGCGTCGAGCTCCGCCTCGCTTCCCGCCAGGAGAGCAGGCCCCCCTTCGCGGTCGAGCAATGCTGCGTAGGAAGGCATCGATGCCATTCTCCGGGCACCACGCTCAGCACGGGCTCGAGCCGAGTCGACATCGTCGGTGACACATACCCACAGTGTCGAAACCACGCGGGGCTCAAGGCGCCCGGCCCGATCGGCAGCCTCCCGGATGGTGGGGCAGATGTGGCTGATCAGAGTCCGGGGGCCGGCCAACGTGGTGATCGTCCCATCCACGAGGCGCCCGGCCAGACCGAGCATCTGCGGGCCGAGCGCGGCGACAAGCACGGATACCCCCGGCCCGCCCTGGACCTGCAGGTCGCCGTGAGCCGTGTAGTAGTCGCCGTCGAAATCAACGGTTTCCCCCGCCAGGAGGGGAAGCAGGACCGACAGGTATTCGCGGATCCTGGCGATCGGTCTGTCGAATGGAAGTCCCCAAGCGGCCTCGACGACCGGTCTGTGCGAGGGACCTATACCGAGGGTGAGCCGGCCCCCCGTAAGGACGTTGGTCGTCAGGGCCTGTTGGGCGAGGATCATCGGATGCCGAGGCAGGGTACGCACTACCGCAGTGCCCAACTCAATACCCCCGACCCTCTGGCCGAGGGCAGAGATCAGCGTGAGCGGGTCCATCCCGATGCCATCCGAGAACCACACGGACGAGTAGCCGGCAGCCCTATCCGCCAGAACGTTGCCAGCGATCTCGTCAAAGGTAAGTCCCCGCCCGAGTGCGCCAATCCTCACAACGAGCCTCCCCGCTAGTGGGCGACCCCCGGCAGGCCGTCGATGCTTGTCCGATTGGTCTGGGCCCGATATGCCTCAACGCCCGGGCGTCCCTTGCGATCGGCCCACTCATCCAGGGTCGGGCGATGAGAGTCAAAGCTCATAAGCGGTACGGCGTACCCACACGAATCGGAGATCCGGTGCGCGTCCACGACGATGATGGACCGCACCCCGACGCCGCCGCCACCAGGAAAGCGGTCCGCCAGGGCCGCGAAATCATCTTCGTCGGCAGTGACGACGCGCCCGCTTCCATGAACGCGCACGATGCGCGGCGGTCCTTCGAAGGCGCAGAACATCAGCACGATGCGCCCATTCTCCCTCAGGTGGGCGACGGTCTCCACGCCGCTGCCGGTCTGGTCCAGGTAGGCGAGGCGACGTTCGTCCAGGACCACCAATTCCTGACGATTGCCCTTCGGTGAGCAGTTGATGTGGCCGGCTCCGCTGAGCGGAGCGGTGGCGACGAAAAAGACCGGTTGATGTTCCATCCACTGCCGGAGCCGGTCGTTCAGGCGGTCATAGGTTCGGCCCATAACGCCCCAGTCTCACCGCCGGCATCCGGGCGGTCAACCCGACATCAGGGTCCCGTGCTCGGCCAAATGTGGAGTCCGTTAAGCCATTACCGCTCCAGCGCGGCCGGACGCGGCCCTCCCGGGCGGACCGCGTCGGCGCTTCGGGGCTTTGCGGCCGGGTTACCGCGGGTCTGGCTGGTCGATGTTCCAATGCCGGCCTCCTTGGCAGTACCAACCGTCCTCGCCGGCCGGCAGGACCATGAACCGGCTCATACGGCGCTGACCGCCCTCCTCGTCCCCGTAAAGCAGTTCGATAGTGAAGGGTGAACGCTCATCCAGGCACCGGAGGATGCCGTCACGGACCGGATCGTCGGGGTCCCGGATGGCTCCCTCCCAGTAGCCGGTGCCGCTCGGCGGCACATAAAGGTCGATGGTCAAACGCCGAAAGTCGGAAGGCTCAGCGTGAGGAATACCGCTGAGGGTTAGGGCCGGCCTGGGGAACCAACCATGCAGCAGCGCCAGCCCGGATCCGACGTTGCGGAGGCCGATAGCCAGGTAGATCACCCCGCCCTGCTCCTCGGCGACCGCGTGACCTCCACCTACTCTCGCCGCGTGACGGTCGCTCCAGAGAACCTTGTGATCAGGATCGTCGAACAGCGAGGGGAGGAGCAGCGGACGGGTGCCCGTGAGGAACGAGCGTTCAGCAACCCGCGCCGTGCGGTTGGCCGAGCGGACCGCCGAGAATGTTGCTACGGCCAGTACCAGCGTGCCGCCTGCAGTCGCTAGAGATGAAATCGTCTGCCAATCGGGCACGAGTGCAGATTAACCCTGTCGGGTGTGGCCGGCTTCGTGCCCGGCATTCGCCACAGTGACATGGGGGGACGCCCGCTTGACCGCACGCCCGAAATAGTCCCTTACGACTACTGTCTTGGAGAAAGTTCGAGCGCCCCTGCTTCCGTCTGGTGGGCATCACTCACGGTCGGCCGCCAAATCAACGGCGTGGCTTGCTCGAGCTTCTCGAGTTCCTTATCTCATTGTTGAGCGTGGAGACCTGACCGTTCAGGCGGGTGACCGTGCTCTTCAACGACATGATCTGAGCGTTGGCAGCAGACAAGCTGGCGTCAGCACTGGTCAACTTGCCTTCCCTGGCCCGCAACGCGGCCGCCGTAACGGCGAGATGCGTCTTGGTCTGAGAAAGCTGGTGGTGCGTACTGAGAAGTCCGACGGTCACAGCCGCACCGCCAGCGACGAGAAGCGCGACTGCGACCGTGAGCAGAGTCGTGCCCGTAGACCACCGGGTCCGACGATGCGCAGGCCGTGGACGCCTTCGAAGTGCCTGTGGTTTAGGGTGGCCAGCCTCAACCTGGCTGGCAGGCTGATAATCCACCTGCCCATTGGTGGGCAGGGGGGTGACCCTGTCCTGCGACGACAGGGTCACGACCCCATCCTGGTGACTGCCAGCTGGCAGGTCACAGACCCACAATTGGCCATACCGGCAGCCGCGACCCGGCCATCGCTGGCCAGTCCGACTTTCGTCAAATTGTGCCCCTTCTATTTGCTAAATCAAGGGCATGTTAGTGTGCGCTCAGTAGGCGCACAAGTCGCCTGAGACTCTGTGGTACCGGGATATTGCGATTCACTACGGGCCGGGGTTGTGACCGGGCTGGCCGCCCCGAGTCGTGCGGGCCGGATCCGCCGCAAGACACCTCTGCCTGCCGTCGCATCGCATTGTTTTGGCTGACCCGATCGGGCATCGTCATGGGGGTGTGGATATGCCCGGTATCGAGAGCGGCTGGGGGTCAGGCCTTGATCAGGGTGACCTCCAAGCCGATCCCGTTGGCGGTCACGGTCGCAGCGCCGAACTCGCTTCGCTCAGCGAGCTGTTGGAACTGCGCCGCCGAGTAGGCGCGGCGGCGCAGACCGGTCAGGATGACGCGGGTGGTCAGTCGGGCGACCAGCCCGACCTCCATTCCGGCCACCTCGGCCTTGATGGCCGGGCCGTCGGCCTCGGCGCTCAGGTCCTGGATGATGGCCCGGCCACCAGGGCGCAGTACCCGGTGCATCTCGTTGATGGCTGTCAGTGGTTGGCCGAAGTTCTTGAACGCCGCCTGGCAGATGACCAGATCGAACTGGCCGTCGGCAAACGGCATAGCCGCGGCGTCACCGTGGCGGAAGTCGACGGGCACGCCGGCGCGCCCGGCGAGCTCCTGGGCCAAGGCGACGAAGGTGGGGCTGACGTCGAGTCCGGTGATTGGGAACCGGCCGAGTTTGGCCAGCTCGATTGCGAAATAGCCGGGCCCGGGGGCCACCTCGAGGACGGCCGCGCCGTCGGTGAGGGTTGCCGCGACCTCCGCGGCCGGCGGTAGGCCTGCAACTGGGCGTCGGTGCCGCGCAGCCTGGCGTAGCGACGGGCCGAGGCGCCATTCATCTCTGGAAGCAGCTTGCGCCGGCCCGGCTCGGTTATGGTTGCGGGTAGCATAGTGCTCCTGACACTATACACTACAGCACTAGTCGTCAAGAGGATAGGCCACGCTCACCGACCCGTGACGATGACGGCGTCGTAGAGCTATTGCGATTTCTCGCCCGTGACCCCCGTGGTCGACCCCCGTGGTAGACCCCCGTCTCGACCATGATCATCGACCATGACGGTCTGCCAGTGGCACTGCTGCGGAGCAGGCCCGGTCGCCTCAGCGCACGCCGTAGAGAGCGGCGGCGTTCTCGAAGAGGATCTTTCGGAGCGTGGGCTCCGGCAGGGTGCCCAGGGCGCCGGCGATGAAGTCGCGGGGAAGCAGTCCCGGGGACCGGGGACCAGGGTGCTGGCAGGTGGGATGCGGGTAATCCGTTTCGTACAGGATGTTGTCCGGGAAGACCTCGATGGCGTTGAGAGCGCTGGCCCGCTCGAACCAGAAGCAGCCGTAGATCTGCCGGCGGAAATACTCCGAGGGCAGCAGGTCGTACTCGGGGTGCTCCTCCCGGATGCCGCCGCCCTTCCATTGCCAGTCGAATGTTTCGAGGACGCCAGGGATCCAGCCGATGCCGCTCTCGACCGATACGAACTCGAGGCGGGGGAAGCGATGGCAGATGCCGGCAAAGACCAGATCGGCAACACAGCGCATGTTGTCGACCAGAATGAGTGACGACACCTTGGCGAAGTTCGCCTGGAAGCCCATGCCGGCGGGATCGCGCATCAGCGCCCCTATGTCGCCGCCGCCGACGTGGAAGCTGATTGGCACGCCGGCATCCTGGGCGGCCGCCCAGATCGGGTCCCAGTGGCGGGACCCGAGGGGCGGCTCGTCATGGCTGTCGGGCTGGTTGCAGAAGTTGACGGCCCGATGTCCGTTGGCCACGCCGCGCTCGATCTCCTTCACGGCGAAGCCGACGTCCCAGAACGGTGTCGACATGACGGGAATCAGCCGGTTGGGGTCGGCGCTGGCGAAGTCCACCATGAAATCGTTGAAGGCGCGCAGGCATTCGTCGACAAGGGCCGGCTCGCCCATTCGCCGGAACATCTGGGCACCGAAGCCGCCGACATTGGGGTACAGGACCTGGGCGTCGATGCCATGTTCGTCCATAAACCGGAGCCGGGCGGCGGCGTCGTACATCGAGGGGTGGATCTGGTCGAAGGTCTTGGGTCCGTCGGGCACCACGCCATCCCAGCCGGCCAGCGAACTCGGCCCGGGGCTGCCGATACGGGTGCCGTTGGCGTACCAGGCGTCGACGCCCTCGCGCCGCTCGATGTGGGGGATGGCATCTTCGCCCCACTTCCTGCTCGAAATCCTCGCCGTCCACACGTCGGGCGGCTCGGTCACGTGAGTGTCCACATCAAGCACCCTTTGCCCCTCGTACAACGTGGCGCTCATGAGGCTCCCTTCCTCGGCCCGACGACTCCGGAACTATAGCGCCGACGCGCCGTCAAACCAGGATCGATCCGGGCGGTCTGGCGAGGAGGATCCCCCGTCGCACGCGGCCTCGACGACGTGGACCTGGGCACCATGAGATGACGAGGCATCACTCTGCTATTTACCATTTACTTCTACTTACTTCTCACTTCCAGCGCCGCTTCACGTCATCGGCGAAGTCGGAGTACTCCCGCACGGGGAACAGCTCCTCCCATTCCAGCACATGCGCCATCGGCAACCCGGCCATGAGGATCCGGTCCATCTCGTCGTGCGAATCCAGGTTGAGGATGCCAACAACGCGACGCTGTCCGACGACCTTATAAGCCGCCTTGATCAGACCGGATTCGATGCCGCCTCTGGCCGCTTCCGTCTCCTTTTCCCATAGGTCCCACAACTCATCGGCCGACATCTGGTCGTGTAGGACCCGCACCTTGAAGAAGTACAACATCTCACTGCCCCCAATCGAAAATCCATGTCAGTGACTCCGGCATCTGACCAACATCGTAGTGCGCGAGACCGGCTCCACTCGCCCCTGCGAGTGACATCTGAGACCATGTCATAGAGGTCTTGGGGCGAGCGAGAGATAACGATTGACTCCGAACGTTGGTTCGCTCATGCATAGTCTCGCTCGTTTGTCGTACGGCCGCCACCGGGCGGTCTGGGCGGGGTGGCGGACAGCTGCGGCCGGAACTGTCACTCAATAAGGTGCAACTCGATCACCAGGGCTCCTGTGCGTCAGTGACGCACGTGGCAAGCTGGATTGGTGACTGTCGAGCACATCGACGGGTGGTACACGACCGGCGCGGCCCTCCAGACGACCGCGGCCCTCCAGACGACCGCGGCCCTCCAGACGACGGCGGCCATCCAGACGACAGGGACGCCCTCTTTCCGGCCCGGCGGGGTACTCCTGACCGACAATCCAATCCATCTCACTCCCGGTTGGACCGGGCCGTCGACGTGCCGATATGGTGCGGGAGGCCACGTCGCGGGTCATCGTCGAGGCGCACTAGAGGCTGACCCAGATAGCTATGAGTAGAGGGGATGTTGTGGGTTTGGCCTTCCTGCAGGACGTTGTCGTACTCGATGTCGGCGACGAGGCGACGGCGTTGGCGAGCGTCTATCTGGCCGAGCTGGGGGCGACCGTAGTTCGGGTCGAGGACGTCGAGGGCGACCAGCTGCACCGGCGGGGGGGCTTCTGGCACGCGGTGCACAACGCCGGCAAGCGCAGCGTCGCCCTTGACCTGAGCAGCGACGAGGCCTGGGCGCCGGTGGAAGCGGCGTTGGCCGGGGTTGACGTCGTCATCGGTGCGCTCGAGCCGGGCCCGGCGACCGAGCGCTTCCTCGAGCGGGTGGCGGCGGTGGAGGACGGGCGCATCGGGGTCGTGGACGTGGTGTTCCGGCGCGACGAGGCTCATGTGCCGGTGACCGACCTGACCCTCGGCGCGGTCGGGGGTTTCACCGTGCTGAACGGCTACCCAGAGGATCCGCCGGCCCAGGCCGCCGGTGACCTGGCGTTCAAGCAGGTGGCGCTGGCCACGGCGGTGGGGGCGATGGCCCTCGTGACCGCCCGCCGGCGCACGGGGACGGCGGGCCGCATCGTGGTCTCGGCCCAGGAGGCCGTGCTCGTCACGACCTTCCAAACCTCCAACGGCAATCTGTACCACTGGCGCGGCGTGGTGCCGAGCCGACACGAGCAAATCGCGCGGGGCTCGACGGTCCGGAGCAGCGACGGGCTGTGGACGTCGTTCACCATCCACCCGCCCAACTACCCGCGCTTCGTGGAATGGGCTGAGCGGGAGATCGGGCCGACGGTGCTCACGAGCCCGGAATGGTCGGACCGGGTCTACGTCGGCCAGCATCGCGACGAGCTCATGGCGCTCGTGGCCGAGCTGGCGAGCGTGACGAGCCGGGCCGAGCTCATCGCCGAGGGCCAGGAACGCGGCCTGCTCGTGATGCCCGTCAACGAGGTCGGTGACGTCGTGCACGATCCCCACCTCCTGGCCCGGGACTTTTTCGTCGATGTCGAACAGCCCGACGGCGCCTCGATGCGCCTGACCGGTTCGCCGTTCCGATCCGATCGCGGCCGGGGCCAACGTGGCGCCGCGCCGAAGCTGGGTGCCGACAACGAACTCCTCGGCGAACTGGCGCATCGGGCGCCAACGGTGAGCGCGCCGGTCGCCGGCGTCGAGCACACCCAGCCGCTGGCCGGCATCCGCGTCGTCGACTTCACATGGGCCATCGCTGGTTCGTTCGCCACGCGGCTGCTCGCCGACCTGGGCGCGGACGTCGTGAAGATCGAGTCCGAGAACCGGCTCGACCCGATCCGCCACATCGGCCCGCAACCGACCGATGAAGTCTCGCTCGACACCAACGGCGTGTTCCAGGACTGCTGCGCCGGGAAGCGGGCCGTCACCATCAATATTGGCACTCCCGAGGGCCAGGACCTCGTGCGGGCGCTGGTGCGAACGGCCGACGTGGTCACCTCCAACTACACGCCGGATAGGCTCGATCGCTGGGGATTCGACGGCGAGGCCCTCGCCGCTCTCCGCCCTGGCCTGATCATCGCCAACCTGGCCGTGATGGGCATCTCCGGTCCCAATGCCGGTTGGCGCTCGTACGGCAACGGGCTGGTGGCCATGAGCGGCGTGGCGGCTCACACCGGCTTCGAAGGGCGCGTGCCACAGTGCCTCGGCACGATGCACACTGACTTCACCGTCCCGTACTTCGGGGCCATGCAGATCCTCGCCGCCCTGCACCACCGGGACCGCACGGGTGAGGGCGCCTACCTGGAGCTGTCCCAGTACGAGTCGTCGATCCGGCTTATGGATATCGAGCTCGCCAGCGTGCTCAACGGCGGTGAAGGGCCGGGCCGGATTGCCAACCGCTCGTGCTATTGCTCGCCCCACGGCATCTTCCCTGCCGCCGGCGACGACCGGTGGGTCGCCGTCGCCTGTCGCAACGACGCCGAGCGCGGCGGCCTCGCCGAGCTGCTCGGCGCCGACCCCACCGAGGAGAACGTCGCGGCGTGGACGAGGACGCGCTCGCGCCAGGAGGTCGTGCGGGCGCTTCGGGCCGTCGGCGTGCCGGTCGGTTCGGTCGAGGACGTTGGCGACCACCACCAGGATCCGGTCACCCGCGGCGTGTGGGCCACAGTGACGTTGCCCTCGGGGATCACAGCTGAGGTCCTCCACAGCCCGATGATGTGGGACGGGCAGCGGCTTCCGTTGCGGCGGGCGCCTCTGTGGATGGAACACACCCATGAGGTGCTCGCCGGCGAGCTTGGCGTCGAGCCCGACCGGTTCGCCAAACTTGTCGAGGCCCAGGTGCTCTGGTGACATTCCGGGAGAACACGCGTTGAGACTGCTCATTGCCAACCGCGGCGAAATCGCCATTCGCGTCGCCCGGGCCGCGGCCGAGCTGGAGATCCCCACTGTCGCCGTGTACTCGACCGACGACGCTCGCTCGCTGCACGTGCGCCGGGCCGATGAGGCTGCGCCCCTGACCGGTTCAGGGGCACGGGCCTACCTCGACGCTCCGCAGATCGTGACGACGGCTCTGGGCCACGGCTGCGATGCAATCCACCCCGGTTACGGCTTCCTCTCCGAGAACGCCGCGTTCGCCCGTCGTTGCGCGGAGGCGGGCATCACCTTTGTGGGGCCCCGGCCCGAAACGCTCGAGCTGTTGGGCGACAAGGTGAGGGCGCGTGACCTGGCCGAGCAGCACGGCGTTCCCATCGTGCCCGGCCTGTCTCAGCCCGTCGACGCGACGACCGCCGAGGAATTTTTCGCTTCGCTTCCCGCTGGTTCGGCCATGGTCGTCAAGGCCGTGGGGGGCGGGGGCGGGCGGGGGATGCGTATCGTGCGCCAAGCAGGCGAGGTCGATGAGGCCATCGAGCGAGCCCGTTCCGAGGCGGCGGCGGCGTTTGGCAACCCGGATGTCTACGTCGAGCGGCTGATAGAACGCGCCCGCCACATTGAAGTTCAGATCGCGGGCGACGCGACCGGAACGGTCGTTTGCCTCGGTGACCGGGATTGCAGCATCCAGCGCCGGCACCAGAAGCTGATCGAGATCGCGCCGGCGCCGGGGCTGCCCGACGATGTGCGGACGGCCCTGGCCGACGCCGCTCTGCGGCTGGCGTCCGCCGCGAGCTATCTCAGCCTCGGCACCTTTGAGTTCCTCGTCGAGCGCGGCGCCAGCGCGGAGTCCGGCCTGGCGTTCATCGAAGCCAACGCACGCCTGCAGGTCGAGCACACCGTCACCGAGGAGGTGACCGGGATCGATCTCGTCCAGTTGCAGCTCCAACTGGCCGCTGGCGCCACCCTTGCGGAGCTCGGTTATCCGGGCGGCCGCGTTCCTCCGCGGCGCGGAATGGCCATCCAGTCGAGGGTAAACCTCGAGACCATGCAGCCAGACGGCAGCACACAGCCGAGCGGCGGCCGGTTCACCGCCTTTGAACCGCCGGTCGGTGGGGGCATTCGCACCGACACCTTCGGCTACACCGGTTACGCAACCAGTCCGAACTTCGACTCGCTGCTGGCCAAGGTGATCGTGTGGTCGCCCGGTCCCGACCTGGCGGTGGCCGCCAGGAAGGCGGTGCTGGCCCTGAGGGAGTTCCGCATCGAAGGGGTCAAGACAAACATCGGGTTCCTGCGGGCCGTTCTCGAGCACCCCGTCTTCATCGCCTCGACGGCCTACACGCAGTTCGTCGACGACCACATCGGTGAGCTGCTCGCTGCTGGCCGCACGACCCGGCCGGAGCGGTTCTTTCCTGAAGCCGGCGGCACCGGGCCTGAAGCCAGCGGCACCGGGCCTGAAGCCGGCGGCACCGGGCCTGAAGCCGGCGGCACCGGGCCTGAAGCCGGCGGCACCGGGCCTGAAGCCGGCGGCACCGGGCCTGAAGCCGGCGGCACCGGGCCTGAAGCCGGCGGGTCCGCGCCCGGCCGCGCCGGTGTGCGCCTGGACTCCACCGATCCGTTAGCGGTGCTCGACCTCGGCCGGTCGGCGCCCCCGGCGGAGGTCGCCACCGCGCTGTCCACCAGCGACCAGCAGCTTCCGCCCGGGACCGTCGCCATCCGCGCCCCGATGCAGGGCACGATCGTCAGCTTCAACGTCAGCGCCGGAGATGAGGTGGTGACCGGCCACACCGTCCTCGTCATCGAAGCCATGAAGATGGAGCACGAGATCTCCGCTCCCGCCAGCGGACGCCTGGCCCAGCTGACCGTCGAGCCCGGCGACACCGTGTACGAAGGTCACATCCTGGCCCTCGTCGAAGAGCAGGAGATTTCAGCCGGCGCTGCCGCGGGCGCCGACGAGGTCGACCTCGACCTCATTCGCCCGGATCTGGCCGAGGTGCTCGAGCGGCATCTCGTGACCCTCGACGCCGCTCGCCCCGACGCGGTGGCCAAGCGGCGCCGCACCAAGCAGCGCACCGCCCGTGAGAACATCGACGACCTGTGCGACCCGGGCTCCTTCGTCGAGCACGGCCAGCTCGTGCTGACCCCGGGGACCGGTCTGCCCCGTGAAGAGGTCATCCGCAAATTCCCGACCGATGGCATGGTGACCGGCATGGGGACCATCAACGGGACACTGTTTCCCGAGCATGACAGCCGTTGCGTCGTGATGGCCTACGACTACACCGTGCTGGCCGGCACCCAGGGCGCCGTCAACCACCCGAAGACCGACCGGATGCTGAACCTGGCCGAGAAATGGAAGCGGCCGGTCGTGCTGTTCGCCGAGGGTGGCGGCGGCCGGGCGGGGACGGGCGGCAAGCGCGAAGGCGGCATGTCCACCACCTCCGCCGGGCAGGGCCGATCTGAGGACGGTTATCGCCCGCTCGATACCCCGACGTTCGCCGCGATGGGTCGCCTGTCCGGCCTCGTTCCCCTCGTCGGCATCACGTCGCGCTACTGCTTCGCCGGCAACGCCTCACTGCTCGGCTGTTGCGACGTGATCATCGCGACGGCCGACTCGAATATCGGCATGGGCGGTCCTGCCCTTGTCGAGGGCGGCAACCTCGGCGTGTTCCGTCCCGAGGAGATCGGGCCGATGGATGTGCAGGTGCCCAACGGGGTCGTCGACATCGCGGTGAAAGACGAGGCCGAGGCCGTGGCCGCCGCCAAGAAGTACCTGTCGTACTTCCAGGGCCCCGTCAAAGACTGGGACTGTCACGACCAACGCCGCCTTCGCCATCTCGTCCCCGAGAACCGGCTGCGTGTCTACGACACCTACGAAGTGCTCGAGACCATCGCCGACCTCGGCAGCGTGCTGGAGCTGCGGAGGGCGTTCGGGCCGGGCATGGTGACAGCGTTCATCCGCATCGAGGGCCGAGCCATCGGCGTGATCGCCAACAACCCGCGGTACCTGTCGGGCGCGGTTGACAGCGACGGCGCCGATAAGGCAGCGCGGTTCATGCAGCTCTGCGATGCCTTCGATATCCCGATCCTCGTGCTCTGCGACACGCCCGGCATGATGGTCGGGCCCGAGATCGAGAAGACCGCCCTGGTGCGCCACTGCAACCGGCTCTTCGTGGTCGGAGCCAATCTCACCGTTCCCACCGTGCTGATCGTCGTGCGCAAGGCCTACGGGCTCGGGGCGCAGGCTATGGCGGGGGGCAGCTTCAAGGAGCCCTTCGCCGTAGGGGCGTGGCCGACGGCGGAGTTCGGCGGGATGGGGCTGGAGGGTCAGGTGAAGCTCGGCTTCCGCAACGAGCTGGCCGCCATCGAGGACCCCGACGTGCGGTTGTCACGTTATGAGGAGCTCGTGGCGGCAGCCTACCAGCGGGGCAAAGCCCTCGCCGCCGGCGTGGCGTTCCAGGTCGACGACGTGATCGACCCCGCTGACACGCGCTACTACGTTTCCAGCGCGCTCGGCTCGGTTCCCCCGCCGGTACCGCGCCAGGGCAAGAAGCACCCGTTCGTCGACGTCTGGTAGCCGGTTGGTCCCGCACCACCGGTCGGTTACCGGTTAGCGCTCGGCGACCCCACCTGTCGATCGGTGGCGGCGGTGCTCGGGATCACGTCTCAGGCTAGGTCGGGGCGGCGGGCCGGGGCGGGGTCGCCGGGCCGGGCGGGCCGGGCGGGGTCGGGTCGGCGATCCGGTTGGTGGCATCGATGATTGCGGCGGTCATCTCGGCGCCCCCGGTGTGGCCGGTGTCGACTACTTTCAACTGGCGCACCGTGATTGGAGAAGTGGGTCACGATCCGGGCGAAAGTCATGCGAAACGCCGGGTCGTCATGGCGCGGGTTGGGGCGCCCGTCTGGAAGTGGCGATGCCGCGTCCTCCCACGCGCACCAATCCCTGGCCGCCCGTACCCGATCGGCCACGTCGGGTTGAGTATGCCCCGGTCGCCGGCGGCGACAACCTGGGTGCGTTCGGTAACTTTGGGTGCGCTGGGGGGCGGAAAATCGCCACTACCGCACCCAAGGTGCAAAACGCACCCAGCGATCTTGCGACTGCTCGTCACCTGACCCGGCACTGACCCGTTCGGGCCTCCGAGCTGGCCGGTCCATTTTGGCTGCCTCACTGTGCCCCCGTTTGAACGGTCCCGAACAAAGGGTCGAAGCCTGCCGCCATGGAAGTGGTGAGGCTCTGCCCTTTATCTCGGCTCCCCGCGAAGGGGTCGGCCGGGATAGGCGTCGAGCACGAGCTCGCCGTCGCGTACGACGGGCGTACCGGCGACGAAGAGGTGCCGCACGCCCATTGAGGGGCGGGTGGGGTCGAGGTAGGTGGCCGCGTCGCTCACCGACCCGGGGTCAAGCACCACGATGTCCGCGTCGGCGCCGGCGGACAGGCGCCCTTTGCGTCGGGCGCCAGGAGCGAAGTCGAGCACCCTCGCCGGCAGGTACGAGCAACGCCGGAACGCCTCCACCCACGTCCATACGCCCATCTCACGGACCAGCCATCGCAGCGTCTTGGAAAATGTCCCCGCGGTGCGGGGGTGGGTTGACCCGCCCGGGGGAAGGGGCCAGGCCGTGCCGGCGTTACTCCCGTCCGCCCATAGCAAAGGCATGGCGTCGCTCGCCACGATCGAATCCGGGAACACGAACGCCTGCTGGAGGAGTTTGGCGTCGTCGGGATTTGACTCGTCCAGGTGCTCGATGAGGCACAGCGTGCCGGGTGCCCTCTCGCGGACCTCGCGGAGTCGGGCCTCGTCAGCGATCCTCTCGCCGCTCGGGAGCAGAACGATGTTGCGGGGCGACAGGCCCCTGAATCGCAACCGTTCGGGATCGAGGAAGTAGGCGCCGACGCCGGTGCTGCCCGCTCCGTAAGGGTAGGCTTCGACGGTGAAGGGTGAACCTTCGGCCCGCCCGGCCGCCAGTGTCGCGAGCACCCGGTCGAGGTGACGGGACCCACTCGAGTTCACGTGGCAGTGATGCATGCGGGCACCCGTCTCGGCCGCGACCTGGACGATCTCTGACGGGCCGTCGGCAGGAGTGGTGGGGTCGACCTCGGCCAGCTCGCGTACGTGGGTGAAGGTGCCCACCCCCGCTTCGGCGGCCAGCCTCGCCACCGCAATGAGCTCGTCGGTCCCGGTGCGTGGGGCGTAGCCGAGGAGGATGCCGATCCCGAGCCCACCAGCCTCGAGATCGTGTTGAAGCAGCGCCAGCCATGCGTTGAGCTCGGATTTTGACGAAGAACGCTGCCACTCTGGCTCGGCGAGCACCGCAAATGCGCCTAGCACGTCCGCGCTTGGTTCTATGCCCGCCAGGATGCGCCCCCGTGCCACAGCCCACGAAGCCGAGAAGCCGAAGTGTAGGGGCCGGCCCTCGGCCGCGGCCCGGGCGTATCCCTTCTCGATGGGCATCAGGCCGGCTTCGAGGTCCAGCGAGGTGGTTACCCCGTCGAGCGCCTGGAGCCGCTGGCCGGCGATCGAGTGGACGTGGCTGTGCAGGTCGATGAAACCCGGTCCGACGATGAGGCCCGAGACGTCGAGCTCGGCGTCACCCATCAGTCCCGGGGCGATCGACGCGACCTGGTCGCCGTCCAGCAACACGTCGGCCTCCCCGTCCGTGCCGGCTTCGGGGTCGATCACCCGCCCGCCCTTCAGGACCAGGGTGCTCATCCACTCCCTCCTCGCAGAAGCTCTGAGGACGTCGTCGCCTCGATGAGGGCGGGTAATTCCGTGGTCGCGCCGAGACCCGGTCCGCTCGGGGACGGTGGCCGTCGCGCCGGACGAACGTCTGTCGCCATTACGGCCTAACCGTAGCGGCTATGGGGCCCGATCCGTCTTTGCGAAGAGGTACGTCGAGTGCCTTCCGGAACAACGACCGTGTGAGAAGTCGAGCCACCTTCACCCCGGACTTCCACGAGGTAGGTACTGGCGCCTTGGGCGGATACCGACAGAGCGGGGAGTTCTGTCACCTCACGTGCGCCTCGGCGCAGCGCACGCCCGAGGGGCCGACGGTGGCCCCGAAGTAGGGCGTGCATGCCACCTCGCAATCGGTCGGCTGGTAGAACGTTCAGGGCCCGGATGGGTTCCGATGCCGATGGTCACGCTCATGACTCGCCTTTCGGTTCGAAGCAGGACCTTCAGCTCGCCACCATCGCCGAGGCGGAACGCATCTTCGATCTCGAGGTCATCGAGCCTGCCTCGGCAGTCGCAGACGTCGGGCTCCCCCAGCTACTGGCCATCTGTGATCTCTTCTTTGAGCACCTCCGGCGCCACACCTTCCCCGGCGGCTGCTTCTTCGCCTCGGCGATTCTCGAGATGGGAACCCGACCCGGCCTCGTCAAGGAGCGAATCGGCCTCTTTCAGCAGCGTCTCGTCGGGCTGATCTTCGGATTCGCGGTGCGAGCCCAAGAGTTGGGGCAGATCCCGGCAGACGACGACCTCACGATCCTCGTGTTCGACCTAAACGGGATCATCTTGGCGGCCAACGCCAACTTTGTCATGACCGAGAACGCCATGGCGCTCGACATCGCGCGGCGCGCCGTGCGCAGGCGCCTGGGCCTCGACGCTAACTCGGAGCTCGCAGCCACGTAGCAGGCCGCCGAGGCCGGGTTCTCCGTTCATGTGAAAGGTGGCCGACGCGGCATCGGGCCGGTCATTGCCTGTCGGACTTCGTGGTCTGCGAGTCGGCCAGGATGCCGATGGGCGGACACCCTCACCGAGCACTTTCAGTCCGCACTCACCTGGCCAAAGCAGAGGACCCGACCGTCGCAGTCCCGGATGTAGAGGTCTCGGCCTTCATAAATCGGCCGCTCGGTCAACTCCACGGCGAAGTTCGCGCCGCGCTCGCGCAGCTCGTCGGCCAAGGTGTCCAGGTCGTCCACCCAGAAGTAGGCGTCCAGAAACGACGGAGGTCCGATGTCAGCGGCCTGTGACTTGGCTCCGGCCAGTTGCTTGAGCATTACCACGACGCCGTCCCGTCGGAGCATCACGAAGCTCGGAGGATCGCCGAAGAAGGTGTCGAAGCTGAAGCCGAGCATGTCCCGGTAGTACTCAGCCGAGCTGAAGACGTCCTCGACGACGAAGCAGGCGGAGGTGGCCAGCAGGTGGGCGCGCTGATTGGTCCCGGTCGATGGCAAGGCGTGGCCTCCTTGGCTCGGATGAGACAATATTTATCAGTTCTGCTACTGTTTAGTCCAGTGCCTGCCGCGGTGTCCAACCTCCAGATCAGGGCAGGGCGCGCCCTCCTCGGTTGGAGTCAGAGCCGACTGTCCGAGGCGGCTGGCGTGTCGCTCATCACGATCAAGCGCTTGGAGGGCTCCAACGAGTCTTTTCCGGCCCGATACTCGACGGTGATGTCCGTGGTCGACGCCCTGGAGAGGGTCGGTATCGACTTCCTCCCCCAAGCCGGCGGCTATAGCCATGGCGTCCGGCTCCGACAACCTCCGGAGGGGAAGGTTGAGTCGCGTCGTCGGCCACGTGGCCCGCCTAACGACACGAAATAGGCCGCCTTGTCTTCCGTCATTGCGGCCTGTTGTGGCCACGCAACGAAGGAGCACCGTTGTCGTCCTCCGTAGCAGGTCGGAGCTCGATTGGTATCGCATGTCGTCGACGACGAGTATCGTTGCCTCCGGTCGAATACGAGAGGGTGACTTCAAATGTCTCGAATGCGTTTCGGCATCTTCATGGCCCCGTTCCATGCCCCCGTCGGCCAGAACCCGACGACGGCGCTTCAGCGGGACATCGAGACGATCCAGCTGCTCGACCGGCTCGCCTATGACGAGGCCTGGGTGGGAGAGCACCACTCCTGCGGCGCCGAGTTGATCTCCTCACCGGAGATCTTCATCGGTCACGCGAGCGCAAAGACGGATCACATCAAGCTCGGCGCTGGCGTAGTGTCCCTGCCGTACCACAACCCGTTGTGGGTGGCCGACCGGGCAATTCTTCTCGACCACCTCACTCGCGGACGCTTCATGCTCGGCCTGGGCCCCGGCGCGCTGCCCACCGACGCCACGATGATCGGCATCGACCCGGCTGATCAGCGCCCGGCCCTGGACGAGGACGTCGCCATCTTGATGCAGCTCCTCACGTCCGATGAACCGATCACCAAGAAGACGGCCCGCTACAACCTGGTGGAGGCCTGCTGCCAGCTCCGCCCATTTACCGAACCATGCTTCGAAGTCGCGGTAGCGGCTATCGCGTCGCCGACCGGGCCGCAACTGGCTGGCAAGTTCGGTCTGTCTCTGCTCTCGGTGGGCGCCACCCTCGTGGGTGATCTCGACCTGCTCGCGCTCCATTGGGATGTGGTCGAGGAGGTCGCCGCGCAGCATGGCCGGCAAGCCGATCGCTCGGGATGGCGGCTGGTTGGCCCCATGCACATCGCCGAGACAAGGGAACAGGCGGTTCGCGACGTCGAGTACGGCATCGACGCCTGGTTCGATTACCTCCAGCAGACGGCGGCCGCGCCGCAGTTCCACCCGCTCGGCGACACCCTGCAGGAACGGATCGCCTGGGTCAATGAGTCCGGGGTCGGCTTGATTGGTACGGCGGAGGACGCCGTCGCCATGATTGACTCGTTGCACAAGCAGTCCAAGGGGGGATTCGGGGCCTATCTGATGATGGCCCACGAATGGGCTCGTCCAGACGCCATCAGAAGGCACTACGAAATCTTCGCCGACGCGGTGATGCCGAAGTTCCAGGGCTCGGCCGACCGCACCCTCGCTGCCGAGCGTCACGCCCGGGGTCGCTGGGATGAGCTCAACAGCAGGCAGGTGGACGCCTTGCAGGCTGCCACAGACCGCTACGCCGAACAGCGGAAGAACGCGGGCCAACCCGTCTGAGTCAGGCGAGGTTACGCTATAGGTTCTCCTTCCTCCAGGACCGCCGCCTGCGGGATCAGCAGCTCGAGCAGATCGAGCAGCTCTTTGTGTCGAGACCGGCGCAATACGCGGTTTTCTTTACACAAAGCCAGCATTCACTTCGTCGGCCACTTTTTCTGCAGCGCGGCTCCCTTCAACCGGGTACATTTCGCACCGGAGAATCGGTCGGAACCCTCATTTCGGGCGTCATGTTGCGGTGATGCCGCCACATCTGCACACTGGCTCGGATGACGATGGCGGTCAGCAGTCCGGTCAGGACGGCGAGGACGACGAGAACGATCCAGCTCGAGCCCTCGGTGGAAGGCGATCCGGGTAGCTCCGCGTAGCCGGTGTTCCTCGGGTCGATCAGGATCTGCTGGAACTCGCCTGGGCGGGCGTTGGAGCGACCAGGGAAGCGCACGACCGTTGTGGACTGTCCCTGAACGGGGGGCGAAAAGATGACCCTGATATCAGCCGTGTAGTAACCGCCCCCCTTGGTGGAGTGATAGTGGTTTTGCGCAGCCACCACCACGGCCAGGCGGGGTATACCGTGATGTTGCACCCGGGCCGATCGATCGGCTTCACCGTGGGTGACGACGGCACCTACCACGAGTCCGGCGAAGATGCCCGTGAAGAGGACGATGCTGAAGATCGTCACGCCAGGCGAGTAACGGCGACCGCCGCCGGTCCGGACTCGGACAGGCCAGAAGCTCGTTGGGGCGGACCCCGCCCAGGCTTTGGCAGCCGGTTGGTGACGGCGCAGCCGATGCTCCATGTGGACGGCGAAAGCGATGCAAAGTCCACCGATGATCGCGGCCACGATGGCCAGGACCACGTCACCGGCAAACGTCTCACCCGACCGGGCCCTCTCGCTGGCCGATCCCGTCGCGCCCGCGATGCCGGCGAGTGAGGCCAACCCGAACACGACTGCTGCCACAATGCTGAAAACGAGGCCACAGATGTACCAGGCTCGCCGGCGTCCCTCGATCCGTTCTGTGGTAACCATGGCCTCATCGTAAGCGGACGGTGGGACGGCCGTTCGGGGAACGGGGGCACCCTCGAGTGCCTCGCGCTCGACCGCCTCTCGGGGTCGGACCTGATGCAAGCCGGCGTGGCCGGCACCGGGGCGGTACCGATGCCCGTAGCGCAGTCACAAGGGTCGTCGGTGGACCGGGCCGTCAGCCGGTGCCTCGACGTAGCGTGGGGAGCAGTGCTAGGGAGATACAGCGGTGCCGAGGGAGTATGCGGCCTCGAATTTCGGGGCGCTCTTGTCGTAGAACACGTCGAGTTCAGTGATGGTAAAGCCCTCGGTCGTAAGCAGGTCAACGATCGGCCGGGTGAGGTGGCACCCGGCGAAGACCCGCTTCTGCACCGGCTCGAGCCTATGTTGCCAGCGGCGCACCGGCTCGTCCGGGGCCAGCCCATGCTCAACGAAATGCAGGGTCCCCCCCGGCTTGAGAACCCGCCGAAGCTCGCGCAGGGCGACAGCGACGTCGGGGATGGTGCACAACGTCCAGGTGGACAGAGCCGCGTCGTAACTGGCATCCGCGAAGGGCAGCGACTGGGCGTCGCGACCGCAACGCTGCACCGAGACACTTGTCGCCAGAAGGCGTTTGTCGGCCAGCTTCCACGCCGCGTCGGCCGGCTCGATCGCGGCCACCCGGCTGACCGCCGCCGGGTAGAAGGGGACGTTCAGGCCCGAGCCAAAGCCGATCTCGACCACCTCACCGGCCAGGCCCTCGCAGACCCGACGTCGTAGCGGCTTCTCTGCCTTCGTGCCGCATGCGACGTTGATGATCCGCGGCACGACTCGTTCACGGTAGATTCCCATGGGCTCCTCCTCGCCGGCCGTGATGGACGTCCATTATTCCTCACATCTCCGTTGTCAGCCGGAGGATGAGCGGCAGCTGACGCCGCGCTGTCGAGGCCACGGCACCGAGAACGCGGACGCCTCATTCGGCCGGGCCGACCTCCGATGAGATGTCTACTTCCGGACAATTTCCTTCTGGCACACCGGCTCCCTCAACCGGCCGGGCGGCCGGAGTCCCAGGTAGAATCGGCAGTGGAATCGCGGGCCTCGGCAGGTGCCGGTATCAGTCCGCCGGGAGCAGGGCACAGATCAGGGCCTGACCAAGCCATTGTTCGTACTCAGCGGGGCTCCATCCTCGTTCGCCGATAAGGGCGTGGTGGGTGTTCGGGTTGGCGATGGCCCACATAATGTCGGTCGCCCGGGTTTCGCTGAGTCCAGGACGGAGTGCGCCCTTGCGGGCCAGTGACCTGGCGATGCGTTTCTGGTCGATGTAGCGGGCTTGCTGCTGATTTCGGTATAGCTCGGCGATTTCGGGATCGGAGCCGGCGGCACCGGCGAGGACCTGGTACAGGCCCGCGATGCGTTTGCCGATCTGAGTAGCGAAGCCGGCCAAAAGAGCGAGTTGGCGCTTGGGGTCGGCCTGTCGCTCGATGGTCTTCCATTCTTCTCGGCCTTGTACCCTCACTGGAGAGCGTTCCGGAACGTGATCGTCGTCGCCGAGGACACGGACAGCGAGCAGTTCGTTGAGGATGGCGCGCTTGTTGCCAAAGATGGCGTAGACGGTCTGCGCTGCGAGGTCGGCCTCCTCGGCTATGGCGGCGATGGTCGTAGCGGCATAACCCTCGCGGACAAAGAGAGTCTCGGCCGCGTCAAGGAGACGATGCCGGGTGGCAAAGGCTTTCCGCGCCCGCCGGCTGAGGTTGGGCTTGACAGACTCCTGCACAATAATAGAGTATAGCTCTAGAGTGTCACTCTATTGTTAGAGTGATACTCTAGCCAAAGAGCTGAGATAGGAGGCGGGATGAGGATCGCCCTTGTAGGCGGCGGCGCGGGCGGCTTGTTCGGTGCGCTGCTACTGGCCCGAGCCGGACACGAGGTGGTCTTGTTCGAGCAGGATCGGCTGGAACCAGCGGCCGGCGTCGAACACGCTGCCAGGGCGGCGTACCGGCCCGCGGCACCCCAGATTGTCCAACCCCACGCAGTGATGGCCCGCTGCCGGGAGCTGGTCCGTGACCGGCTTCCTGACGTGTACTTGGCTCTGCTGGCGGCGGGCGTAGTGGAGGTGCCGATTGCCGACTGGATGCCGGTCACGCTGGCCGACCGGTCGACCTGGCCGGGCGATGACCGCCTTTCTCCGATGATGACCCGGCGGTCCACCTTGGACTGGGTGCTCCAACGGTCGGTGCTGGCCGAGCCGGCAGTGACGGTGCGCGACGGGGTGCGAGTGCTTGGCTTGCTGGCCCGGCCCGGGCCGGTTCCACGTGTGATCGGCGTCCGCACCGATCACGGAGAACTCGCTTCGGATGTAGTGATCGACGCAGCCGGGCGGCGCAGCCCGATCGACCGTTGGCTAGCCGACGTAGGAGCGGCCCCGGCGAGCACATGGTCGGCCGATTGCGGCGTGACTTACTTCAGCCGCCACTACCGCATCCGGCCAGACACACCGCTGCCCGGGCTTCCGACCACCCGGATCGTGGCCGGCTTCGACGAGTTGACACTTGCCGTCTTCGGTGCCGACAACGGGGCCATGCAGCTGGCGCTCATCCCCCTGGCCGCCGACCGACGTTTCCGCGCCCTCAAGGATCCAGACGTGTTCAGTGCTGTATTGACGACCATCCCCGCGACGGCTGCCTGGCTGGAGGTGCTCGACCCGATCACCTCTATCTTTCAAATGACCGGACCGCCCAACACTCTGCGACGCTTCGTCGTCGACGGCCAACCAGTACTCACCGGCCTGCACGCCATCGGCGACTCCGTATGCACCACCAACCCGACCTTCGGTCGCGGCCTCAGCCTGGCCATGTGGGGCGCCGCCGACCTGGTCGAGATCGTCAACCAGCACGCCGACGACTGCTACGAACAGGCCCTGGCCTTGGATGAGCGCATCGGAGAACACGTCGTGCCCTACTACGAGGAGCAGGCCGCGGTCGACTCCACCCGGCTGGCTACCCTGCGCCATTCCGTCCTGTGCGAACCGGCACCCCACCCATTGCCATCAGATTCGGAGCGGATCAGCTTCACCCAGCTGCGGGTTGCGGCGTCATTCGACCCAGTTGCCTTCCGATCGTTCTGGAGACTCATGTTCATGCTCAGCAAGCCAGACGACGTCTACCGCGACCCACAGGTAGTTGCCTGCACCCAGGAAGCGCTGAAGGCCCAGGGCATGGACCTGCTCCAACCCCGCGGCCATGTCGACCTCCGGGTCGCTCCACCAGACCGCCAGCAACTGCTCACCGCGCTCGGGATGGATTAGCCAGGGACATGCCCCATCCGAGGACGGCGAAGCTGCAGAGAACGGCCCCGGATTCGGGCCAGGTCGAGCTCGAATCCGGCCAGAAATATCAGGTACGCCGCGGTCATCGTCGGCACCTTCTTGATCGGGATGGCCGGAACGCTTCTGCCGGTTCGGAGGGTGCTGCGGACCAGCCCCGTCATGCCGAGTTCCGCCCATCGCGGCTTCTCGAGAGGACAGGTCAGGGCTTGATCGGAACGGGCGTGTTCTCCGGCTGGTTACCGTAGTTCGTCCAGATTCCGTTCAGGCTCATCTGGTAGTACAGACTGTAAGTGGAGAAGACGAAGATGAGCAGCAGCCCGATGATCGGCAGGACACTTGGCGGCATCCCGGCCGCCTCTTCCATCGATCGGAGGCGTCCTCCGGTGCGGTAAACGGTGACAAACGGCGGAACAATAAGCAGCCCGCCCGGGAAGAGGGCGAGAAGAGACAGCAGTGGA
Organism: uncultured Acidimicrobiaceae bacterium; assembly: GCA_963834725.1. Lineage (GTDB taxonomy): Bacteria > Actinomycetota > Acidimicrobiia > Acidimicrobiales > Palsa-688 > PALSA-693. The sequence goes on along the minus strand of CAWICN010000001.1, from coordinate 5,743,345 downwards.
TTCACGTCGATCGAAGGGTCGAGTCTTCGGGCCTCGTCGTTGATCTTGTACCACCAGTAGAGGTGATAGATGCCCAGGGTGATGAGCGGCCAGACCAGCCAGACGAGGACGGGATTGCGATGCTTGCCTGTCAGTCCCTGGCCGGGCGGCACGCTGTTCTGGATTGACGCCATCGCGGGCTCCTCTCTATGTGAGTGCTGGACCAGAGCGTAACGCTCCTCCCCTCCCCCGCGCCGTCGCCGACGCCACCGCCGTGCGCCGCAGCTACTTCAGAACCTGTGGGTTATGAGGGTTGCCATCTTCGGCGTGCCGATCCCGGTGGCCTCGTCGTAACCCGAAGTTACCGGGAACAGGCCGTTGTCGATGGTGGTCTGTCGCCGGCCGGTGATGTCGTGGAAATACACCTGTGGCGCCTGATTGAACAGCAGATACAGGCTGGGGTTGATGTTGCCGCTGCGGTACCCCTGGAAACTGTCGCGATCGGCGATGATGCCTGACCAGAGCGGCGACGAAAGGCTGGTACCGCCGATGCCAAACCACCCAGGTGAGGATGCGCAGGTACTGAACGCGGTGCGGTCGTTGCCAGTGCAGTACTCGGCATAGGGGGTGAACTCGTCAGCATTGGCAGAGATATCCGGGTCCTCACGGCACGGTGTTCGGCTCTGAGCCAGGGCGCAGTGGGTGGTGCCGTTGCTTGTGGCGCTATACGGGTTGTTCACTCCTGGGCCCCGCTGGTAGGAGGGCCGGCCCCACCAGTGGCTGGAGCCGCCGCCCCCGGCACCACTAAATTCGCACCAGAAGAAGCCCGCATAGTAATCCGTCGCAGGGCTGGCCGGGGCGGTACTGCAGAGCGAGTCCACGTTCCACACCGACTCCACCCCGGCCGGGTAGGACGGTTGTTGGTTGTGGCCCGGGTTGTCGGTCTCGAAGGAGGTGCCGCCCACGCTGGTGACCCAGGGTTGCGACGCTGGATCGAGCACGTTGACGATCCTGGTGCCATCCGAGCGGAGGCACGAAAAGGCTCCGGTGTCGCCCTCGGCTCCGAACATGCTCTGGCCCTGCATGGCCATCTGTTCGAATATGGTGTTCTCGGCCTGGACGTAACCGGCGGTGACGTCGTTTTCGCAGGTGGCCCAGCTCGAGCTGATGGATTCGGCCCGGTCGGCGTTGGCGATCGCCGCGTACTCGGCAAGCGCGGTCTGGCCGGTAACGTCGTTGGGTGCGTTGTACACAATGAGGTTTTTGACATCCGGTGCCATTGCCAGTTGCGTCTCGATGTCGGCGTCTACCTCGATGTCCCCCGAGTAGCCGTTGGAGTTGGGAGGGCACGTGTCCCCGGCCGGGCACTGCGGGTCGAGGGGGCCACCGAGGATGTTCACGTCGATCAGGGGCGCTTTGTAACCCGGACCGTAGAAGGTTCGGGCCCAGGTGTTGATGTCAGAGTGCTGGTACGCCGACAGCTCGAATACCGCGATGGTCACAGCCTTGCCCTTGCCGGGGGCGCCGGCATCGGGTGCCCCGTAGAGCGAGTTGGTCTGTGACGGTGTGAGGCCTGAGCATCCGGGTCCGTCGCCGTAACCGTACTGGAGCTCCAGGGTGTTCGCGTATCTGAACATTTGGGCGACAGTGGGATAGGGCGTCTCGCATTTTGTGGTCTTGCTGCTACCCGACCCGGCGGGGCGCCCTACTTCGTTAACCCTTTCTGCGCCAGAACGGTCCCGGATGGTGTTGGTGAGCCCGGTCACGCCCTGCACGTAGCCCGCCATCGATGCTGGCAGCAATACTGGCGAGGAGCTCTGGTAGTAGGCGGTCCCCTGCTTGTCGCGATAGGTTTGGAGCGTGGTGTGAAAAGCAGCGGACACCTGCTGGCTCGATCCCGTCGCCTGCACGAGGAAGGGTGAGAACGACGCCTGCAGTGTCAGCCCGGCTTGGCGGAGGAGGTCGGCCACGGCATCGCGCTCGGTTGCCGGTGGCGAGTACTGGGCATCGAACTGACCGGCGGCCAGCCAGTGGTGGTAGTTGGTGCCATCGGGTGTGTACATGGCTTGCAGCGATCTGGCCAGCCCGGATGCGTTCCGGGGCTGAAGCGCCACCTGGACGGTCATGCTCTGACTCGCATAGTTGCCGGTCATCTGATCGCTGGTAACCGGGACGCTCTGCGCGACAGCGACCTCCGGCGACGCCTCGGCCGTCGCAGCTGATGCGGCGACTGATCCCCACGAGCACAATGCGGCGACCATCGCCGTTCCCACGGCCGCAACCGCGCTGGCCCGTATCGAACGTGGGTTGTCCTTCATCGATTTCTCCCCTGTCGAGAGCTGCGCCCTCCGCTGCTTGGTGGCAAGAAAGCCCGCGCCTCAGCGTCCAGCCCGGCAATATCGAGCGGGGTGGGCGCCAGGTCGACGCCTGAGGTGAGCGCCTCGGTGCCGCGCTGGCCGGCGGGAAGTCCCATTGGGCCTACGAGCTCGAGGGGCGGCGGGCGAGAACCCGGCGGGACGCGGGATCCGTTGGCGCTCCTCGTCAGTCACGATCAGCAAGGACGTTCGGGCGGGTCACAGTCATGGTGTCTCCTGGGACTGGCGATGTCATCTCGAGCCTCCCCGAGGCGCCGTCGCCCGGTGACCCCTCGGGGGGTAGTTCGCCCCGTCACCCACTGTACTTCGTACCGTCATTCTCCATACCCTCGAGCGCCGTCGTTTCGTGAGCCCGAACCGCGCCCCGCTCGGATGATCGAACGCAGCCCGTGGGTCTCACCAACACCGGCCCGGTCAACCAGCAGTTCGCACTTGTTCTCCGGCCACCTGACTGGTACACTACTCCACTAATGAACCAATGGAGCAAGACTCGGTGATCGTGTTCGATGAAGGGACGCCGCTCTTCGTGCAGATCGCCGAGCAGATCGCGGACGACATCGTGGACGGAGCGCTGGCCGAGGGTGCCAGGGCGCCGTCGACCAACGAGCTGGCAGCATTCCATCGAATCAACCCGGCAACGGCCGGAAAGGGGATCAACGTGTTGGTGGACAGCGGGGTACTGGAGAAGAAGCGGGGCCTCGGCATGTTCGTGGCTAAAGGCGCACGGGACAAACTGAGAGCCCAACGGCGAGCCCGGTTCGCCGAGCAGTACGTCGTCCCGATGCTCGCCGAGGCCCGCCGCCTGGACCTCGACCCGTCGACCCTGGTCGCCCTCATCGAGGAGTCCGGGCTCAGAAACGGAGGCCTGACCGCATGACGCCCACCATCATCACGACCGGGCTCAGGCGTTGCTACCGGGACCAGGCCGTCCTTGACGACGTGACGCTCGAGGTCGCCCCGGGCGGCATCACCGGACTGCTGGGACGCAACGGAGCAGGCAAGACGACGCTGATGCGGATCGTCACCGGCCAGGAGTTCGCCACCTCCGGGCGTATCCTCGTTTTCGGGCAGGACCCGGTTGAGAACGACGAGGTACTGCGGCGCATCGCGTTTATCCGGGAGGACCAGGTATACCCCGACCTCCGGGTCGTCCGGGCCCTGGAGGTGGCGTCGTGGTTCTACCCGCACTGGGACCACGACCTCGCAGCCAGCCTGCTGGCTGACTTCGACCTGCCCCCCAGACGGCTGATCAAGAAGCTGTCGCGGGGCATGCGGTCGGCCCTGGGCATCATCATGGGGTTGGCCTCCCGGGCCGAGCTGACGCTATTCGACGAACCCTATGCCGGCCTGGATCCAGTGGCTCGGAGGATTTTCTACGACCGCCTGCTGGCGGACTTCGCAGACCATCCCCGCACCGTGGTGCTGTCCACCCACCTGGTCGACGAGGTCGCGGATTTGTTTGAACGGGTGGTGATACTCGACCACGGCCGGGTGGTGGTGGACGCCCCGATCGACGACGTCCGTGGCGGGGCTTTCACCGTCCGGGGCGCTGCGCCTGCCGTCGCCCAATTCGTCTCCGGGCGGCGCGTCTGGCACCGCCAGGCCCTGGGCTCCCGAGTAGTCGTAACCGTTGCGGGCCGGCTCGACGCGGCCGAGCGAGCCCGCATGGCCGCGCTTCACCTGAGCGCGGAGCCTCTATCGCTGCAGGAGCTGCTCGTGCACGCCACGGGCGGCGACACCCTCGAAAAGGTAATCGCATGAGCGACGCAAGGACACTGATCAACGTTGGCCGCTACCACCTGGGCGACCGCTTGCAGTACGTCATCATTCCCTGGGCCTTCCTGGCGTTCTCCTTCCTGGTCAGCGTCGTCCTCGCCGCCGCAGGACCGCCGGCTCCCGGTGGCTTCCGCACGGGCGGAGAAATGACCATCTTCTGCTGGGTGTTCGTGCTAGGCGTCATCACCGTCGGCCGGTCGCTGTCGTTCGGGTTTGCCATCGGGCTGAGCCGCCGGTCCTACTATCTCGGCACGCTGGGGTTAAACGGCGCCCTGGCCGCGGTCTACGGCCTGGCATTGGCCGGACTGCAGGCCATCGAGCGGGCCACTGACGGCTGGGGGCTGAACATCCACTTCTTCCGGTTCTGGTGGCTCCTGGAAGGGTCGTGGTATGTCACCTGGCTCACTTCCTTTCGTACTCCTCGCGCTGATGTTCATCTATGGAATGTGCACGGGCCTCGTCTACCGGCGCTGGCAGCTTCCCGGCACGATTGTGTTCATCTGCGCTCAAGTGCTCATAGGTTTGGCCCTCGTTGTCAGCGCCACATGGGCCAACGCCTGGCAGCAGATCGGCCACTTTTTCACCACCCTGAGCGCCCCAGGCCTGACCGGCCTGCTGGCCGCCCTGGCCGCGGTGCTCGCCGCCGGTGGTTTCGCCACCATGCGCCGAGTCACCGTGTGACGGAACGCGGCCCAACTCACTGGAAAACTTCGATCCCGGGGCACGACCAAACCCCCTACTGCTCGGGGCTCATCCAGTTCCTCAAATCGTTCCGACCGGCAGATGAGGCCGCAAACCGATCGAGACCACCGCCGCAGCGAAGGAGCGTCAGTCGAAAATGATGACGCCGCGGATGTTTTTGCCGGCGTGCATGTCCTCGTAGCCCTGGGCGATCTGGTCGAGGGTGTAGGTGGTGGTGATCAGCTCGTCCAGCTTGATCTTGCCGTCCCGGTACATCTGGGCCTGGCGCAGGATATCGGAGCTGGGGTTGGACGCCCCGAACAGGGCGCCCTGGATCCGCTTCTGGTACAGGGTCAGCTCGCTGAGCGCGACCGGGATGCCGACCTCGGAGAACTTGCCGATACCGGTGACCACCACCGTGCCGGCCTTGCGGATGGCCGCGAAGGCCTGACCCACGTGCTCGCCCTTGGTCACCCCCACGGTCACGATGGCCGAATCGGCCCCCTGACCGTTGGTCACGCTCTTGGCGAACTCGTCGGCCTCGGCGATGTCGGCGAAGGCGTGGGTGGCGCCGAGCTGGAGGGCCTTCTCCCGCTTGAGCTCCACCGGGTCCACCGCGATGACATTGGAGGCGCCGGCGTGGGCCGCCCCCTGCACCGCGTTGATGCCTACCCCACCGACGCCCATGACGATGACGGTGTCACCCGGCCCGACCTGGGCCGAGTTGACCGCCGAGCCCCATCCGGTGCCCACCCCGCAGCCGAGCAGGCACATTTTGTCCAGCGGCAGATCCTTTTCGATTTTGACCGCGGACGCCACGCTCACCGTCGTGTGCTCCGCGAAGGTAGAGATACCGGCCCCCTGCCCGATGGGATCGCCGCCGACGGTGTGCATCCGGAAGCTGGTCGGATCCTCGGGGCGGCTTCCGCTCAGCACACCGGCGCCGAGGTCGCAGAGGTTCTGCATGCCCGAGGCGCACCACCGGCACCGGCCGCAGCCGGGCAGGAAGGAGAAGATGACGTGGTCGCCCACCTCGAATCCGACGGTGTTCGGCCCCAGTTTCTCCACCACCCCGGCGCCCTCGTGACCTCCGCACATGGGGTAGATCCCGACCGGAAGGTCCCCGGTGGCGACGTGGTCATCCGAATGGCACAGACCCGAGGCCGCCATCTTGACCATCAACTCGCCCTGCCGGGGCTCGTCTAGCTCGATGTCGATGACCTCGTAGGTGCCCGGCGCCTTGGTGATGACAGCACCGCGTGTTCTCATGTCGTTCTCCCCCTTCGTAGCAGATCATCCGTTGCGGCCGTGCGGCCGATCTTAGCGGTGGCGATGGACTGGCTAGGGTGCCGGCGTGCAATTGTTCGATCTGAGCGGTCACGCCGGGCTGGTCACCGGCGGCAACAGCGGCATCGGCCTCGGGTACGCCGAAGGCCTGGCCCAGTGCGGGGCGGCCGTTGCCATCTGGGGCACCAACCCGGACAAGAACGAGGCAGCCTCCGAGCAGCTGGCCCGTCACGGCGGCCGAGTCCATGCGGTGGTCTGTGACGTCGGCGACCACGACGCCGTTCAGGCGGCGATGGTCGAGACGATCGCTGAGCTCGGACGGGTCGATTCGTGCTTCGTCAACGCCGGGGTGGGCGGGCGAGCGTCGAGCTTCGTCGAGATGACAGTCGACGAGTGGCGCCGAGTGCTCCGGGTCAACCTGGACGGGGCGTTCTACACGGCCCAGGAGGCCGTCCGGCACTGGGTCGCCCGCTGGGGCGCGGGGGACGAGACCGGCGGGTCCCTGGTGTTTACCAGCTCCGGCTCAGCCTTCTTCGGCCAGCCCCGCGGCCAGCACTACGGTGGCTCCAAGGCGGCGATCATCGCCATGTCCCGTGGGATCGCGGTCGAGTACGCCCGCTACAAGGTGCGGTCCAACGCCATCGTCCCGGGGTGGATCGACACCGAGCTGGCGTCGGGGGCGCTGCACTGGGACAAGTTCATCGAGCGGAACATGCCCCGGACGCCGGCCCGGCGGTGGGGGCAGGGAGACGACTTCTCGGCGGTCGCGGCCTACCTCGCCAGCCCGGCCAGCAGCTACCACACCGGCGACGTCATCACCATCGACGGCGGCTATTACATCTTCTAATTCGGGATCGGATCATGCGTCCTGATCTCCGGCGCACTGGAGTGATCCACGTTTCGAACGTTTGAGAAAGTGGGGGCTAGTAGGGTTTGAGCATGGTTGATCTGCTCCAACTCTCGTCCCACTTGCCGGAAGTCGACGTCGATTCCGGTCATGAAATTCTGCGTGAGGGTGAGCGAACCGGGGCGATTTGGATTCTCGTCTCTGGTGAACTCCGCGTGCTCAGGGGCACGACCGTTGTCGACTGGATAGACCAGCCCGGGGCTATGATCGGCGAAATGGCCGTGCTGCTCGGCACGGCAGCGACTGCGTCCGTCGAAGCCAGTGAGCCGAGCCGGCTTCGCTACGCCGCAAACGGCGAAGAATTTCTGGCCGATCCCGCGGTGACCCATCTGGTCGCTGTCGGTTTGGCCGAGCGGCTCAACCTCGTTACGACTTATCTCGTCGACTTGCAGGACCAATACGGCGATGCGCCGGAGATGGACATGGTTCAGGAAATATTCAAACGGCTGACGGAACGGCAGATCCGGGTACTCCCCCCCAACTCAATGCGGGATCCGGACCACGGCGCCTGAACGCCTCGTTAGAAGGGAGTCCCATTTGTGTCAACGACGACCGACATTCCCGTAGACATCGACGAGTTGACCGCAGGCCTGGGTAGATTCGTAGACAACGTCGTCATCCCGTTGGAAGACGAGAACGCCGGCCTGCTCGGAGACGAGCGAGGCGGGCTTTACGACGAGCGAGGCGGATACAGCCCGGCCGTGGTGGACCTCATCCACCAGACCCGGATGGAATCGGCCAAGGTCGGTTACTTTGCGATGTTCTGCCCGACCGACGTGGGCGGCGGCGGACTGGGCCGAACGGCGCAGTTATTGGCCTACGAGTTTCTCTACAAGAAGTACGGTCCGGGGCGAAGGCTGCCGTACGAAACGATCGCCCACTGGGCGTTCGGCCCGAGCTTCCTTTGCTCCCATTTCACGCCAACCCTGAGAGAGCGGGTTCTCGACAACATCATGTCCGGCCGCGCTGGACTGTGTTTCGGCATGTCCGAACCTGACGCTGGGTCAGATGCCTGGATGATGAGGACGAACGCGTACCGGGACGGCGCAGAGTGGGTCATCAACGGAACCAAGCAATGGACCAGCAATGGTCCTCACGCCACCTTCTGCTACCTGTTCGCTATCACGGACTCCAATTTGGCTCGAGAACGGCGAGGCGGTATCAGCTGCTTCCTGGTCCCTATGGACACGCCTGGAGTCTCCGTCGATTCCGTTATCAAGATTCTCGGAGACGTCGGTGGCGACGAGGCCATCCTTTCCTTTCGCGATGTCCGGATACCGGCCGATCACCTGGTCGGAACCGAAGGTCAGGCCTTCAAACTGGCGATCGGGGGGGTAAGTCTGGGCCGGGTCTACAACTCAGGGAGGGCCCTGGGCTTTTCGCAGTGGGCTCTGCGGCGGGCCACAGAATACGCCCAATCACGAATTACCTTTGGGAAGCCGATCGCCGAGCATCAGGGCGTGTCATTCAAGCTGGCTGACTCGGCTATGGAGATCTACGCCGCCCGGCACGCCGCACTTGACCTGGCAGCCAGGCTCGACCGGGGCGAGGTCGCGATTCGAGAATTGGCCATGACCAAGGCATTCTGCTGCGAGACCATGCTCAGAGTCGCCGACCGGGCCATGCAGGTGTGCGGTGGCATGGGCCTGACCAACGAGCTGAACCTGTACCGCATCTGGCATCTGGCGAGAGTCCTGCAACTCGCCGACGGGAGCGGTGAGATTCTCCGACAGACCATTGCCTCCAGGCTCTTGAAAGGAGAACTCGACTTCTGATCCCCGCCCCGACCCGGCGGGGCGGAGGGCCCCCAGTGGTCAGATTCGTCCCTCCTCGACCGCCTTGGTCACCCATGGGATGACCTCGTCGAGCATCTCGTCCAGCGTCGTCGTAGCCCGGAATCCAAGTACTTCAGCTGCCTTGTCAACGGACGGCACTCGCCTCTGGACATCGTGCTCGAAGGCCGGTTCGCTTGTCCAGCGAAACGGTTCGCGCTCGCCACGGATCTTCCGCCAGATGAGTTCGGCGAGATCGAGAACCGTGGTCGACTGGGTGGTCGACAGATTGAAGTCCTCGTTACGGGCCGCCGGATGTTCCATGGCGATGGCAATTCCCCGGGCGAGGTCGCCTCCATAAGTGTAGTGCCGGACCTGCTCTCCGGTCCCAAGGATCCGCAGCGGGTCCTGGCCCTTGACCACCTTCTGGACCAGGTCTGGTACAACGTGGCTCATTGCCAGCTTCAGATTCCCGGACTGAACTTCGACCTGCCCCAGGGCCTGGCTCTCGCCAATGCCGACACAGTTGAACGGTCTGACGATGGTGTACGGGAGGCCGTACTGCTCGTAGGCCGCCCTGGCGAAGTACTCCACGGCCAGCTTCTGGAAGCCGTACGATGAGAGCGGCGGGGGGACCTGTCGCTCCTGGCCCTCGAAGCTCGGCCACTCGGTTGTCGACTCAAAGACCATCGAGGAGCTGATGTAGGTCACCTTCTGGAGACACCCGGTCTCGCGGGCCTGTATGGCCGCGTCGCAGGACGAAGCCATGATGCGTTCATTGGTTGCCAGGAGGTCGTACTGGTAGGTATGGAAGTACGTGATTCCCCCGATGAGGGCGGCGCCGGCGATGAAGTGGTCACAGCCGTCGAGCAGCTCGACCATAAGGTCCACGTCGCGGCAATCGCCTTGCACGAAGCGGTACGCGGGATTGGCGTCGTAGCTCTTGGGGCTGGGCCCATATTTCGAGTAGTTATCGACGCCGACGACTTCGTGGCCTCGCCGCAACAACTCCTCCACCACATAGCCGCCGATGAAACCCGCAGAGCCGCTCACCAGGACGCGCGACACTCAGAATTTCCCCAGCGGAAGTGGAATGGGACGGGGTGAAAAATCTGGGAGCGGCTGGGGGGGCCCGAAGGCGTACAGATACCAGTGAAGGTATCGGGGCAGCCACAATACCAGCTTGAAATTGGACGCCCCGAAGGACCGGTTGAGCCAGATGGTTGGCAGCTCAGCCACCGGGAGCCGATGCCGGCGAGCTTTCGCCACCAGTTCGATACCGAGCTCAAAGCCTTGATTGCTCTCGATGCCCACGCGGCGCACGAACTCGGTCGAGTAGGCCTTGAATGAGTTGGTGGCATCGCGGGTACCGACTCGAGCCAGGTGAAACAATGACAAACCTGCCACCTTGGACATCAGTCGCTTGATCACTGGTCCGCCGACGTGCTGGCCCGTACGGGCATAGCGGCTGGCCGCCGCGATCACCACACCCCGCTCAACAAGACGGGCGAGCGGGCCGATCTGGCCGGCATCATCGCAGCCGTCGGCCATAGTCACCACGATGACTGGCGCCTGGGACCCCTCGATCCCGCTTCTGATGGCATTGGCCGGACCACGTCCCAGGGTGTTTTGCCGGGGTACGACCCGCGGCTCCTTGACCGCGTACTTTTCGATATAGGGCCGGGTGGTGTCATCCGGCTCGTCGTAGACCACCACCACCTCCACGTCCAAATCCACCGACTCGAACACCCGATCGAGACAGCCGACGATGGCCTCGCCCTCGTTGTAGACGGGAATGATCACCGACACCCTGGGGCTCACACCCGTACTCCTTTTCCGAGCAGATTCCAGACATCGACAACAGGTTTCTCTGTACTCAAGGTTCGGTACTCCTTATGAGGGGCGCCGATGATCATAAGGTTGGACCTTTGGATGACGTCCGCCAATGGCCGCAAATCGTTGTCGTGCTTTACGTGCGGATCGTGACAGAGGACAGTCCTGGCTTTGTATCGAAGCAGGCGCTTCAATTTGTATGAAAGACTCGAGCGGATGTCGTCGCTGTCAGCCTTGAAGGCCATGCCGAGGATGCCGACGGTCATCGTCCGCAACTCATACTGCTTCTCTAGTTGGGCGACGAGATACATGGGCAGCCCTTCGTTGACGAGCATGCTGGCATGCCCGAGGACAAAGTTGTTGTTATTGAATGCCGCCAGCTGCATGGTGTCTTTGAGCAAGCAGGGTCCGGCGGCAAAGCCCGCTCCAGGCAGATCGGCTGCCCGCGGATACTCGAATGTGATGGCTTGACGAACCCTGTCGAAGTCGACTCCAAAATCGTTGGCAATCATGTAGAACTGGTTTACCGCGGCAAACTTGATATAACGCCAGCTGTTGGTAAAGAGCTTCGCCAGTTCTGCTTCCTCCGGGGTCGTTTCCACAACCGTGGGAGTCAGACGCTCAAACAACTTCCGGGCCTTGGCGAGCGCAGCGGGCTGCCGGGCGGAGACGATCTGCGGTAAGGCGTGAAGTTCCTCGAAAGCCCGACCCTCGGCGATGCGTTCAGGGCAGAAGGCCACCTCGACATCCAGCCCTTCGCCGGCAATCAACTCCTCGACCATGCGGGTGACGCCAGGATAGATGGTGCTCCGAAGGACCACGATCTGGCCGGCATGCAAGTACGGCATGAGCTCGCCGAGCGCCTTCGGAACGGCAGGGATATCCGGGTTGAGGTGCTCGTCCACCGGCGTACCGATGACGACGATGACATATTCCGCATCGGCCACGACAACCGGATCCGAGGTCGCATCGAAATGTCCGCTCCGCAAGACTGCGGCCAGACGCTCGCGGCACTCGGGCTCTTCGAACGGGACCTCCCCGCGCTTGACGCCTGCGACGGCGGCGAGGTCGACGTCAAATGCGACCACTCTGAGCCCGCTGCCGGCGAGGGCTACGCCCAGCGGTAGTCCGACGTGGCCGCAACCGCCGACGACGACGACCTCAAAAGCGGAGGGCATGCGGCGATGATAGTGCAGTCATCTGGACCGCCCGTGACATCTGAGCTGGCCCGGCCGACGGCCCTTGCGTCTCGCCGGCCGCTGGACCCTCGGCCCTCACCCAGGTGCACGGGCGGCACCCTGAGGTTCGTTCGGCGGGTCGCACGCGCCAGTCGACGCGGTCCCTTGCTCCGACGCTGGGCCCCCTATCGGCAGGCTGGCCATACCTCGAGCCCTTAACGGGATCCGACGTCCCACAGAACGAATGACTGGGCCGTTGCAGTTGGTGGACCGAGGGCCATGCTGAAGAGGTCCACGACCGGTCCGCTCCCAGCAGCCGAGCGGTCCACGATGACAACCTTGGTCCCATACTTGGACAGGGTGGTCCTGGTCTCATCGACGAGACTGCTGCTCAACCGTGGCGTGGGGCCGTATAACGGGATGCCCTCCTGGTTGGCCAGCAAGCGCTGTAGACCTGCTGGGCTCATGGGCGCCGGTTCGAGAGGTCTATCGAACCCTATGTAGCCGTTTATGTAGACGTTCGGTTCGGCCCCCTTGGGCCAGGGGTGAAATCCGTAGCCACCGAGCAAGCGGAAGTCGAAGTCGGCGTCGACTTGCCACGCCATGGACTGAACCCGAAAGTAAGTGGCATAAGGATAGGTAACGGCAACCGGGTCACCCGCTGGAATCGCCTGGCGGATCTGGGATGGAAGGGTGACCGCTGGTGCGGTCGCCGATGGCCAGCGCGGTAGTTGAGTGCCGACAAGCACCATCAGGACGATGACCGCGAGGGCAGCTTCGTGCAGGGCGGGCATTCTCCCTTGCCGACTTGCATCATGTCGGAGGGAAGTTCGCTGGCGGGCGACCTCGTCGACACTGAAGGCCATGAGAGCGGCGAGGCAAGTGTCCACGCCGAATGCCAATCGCGGCGGAATAATGCTCTGGAGGAAGGGCATGTGGTCGATCACCCAAAAGGGCAGAGGAAAGCGAGTGTGGTGCCCGTCCACTACTAGATAAGGTCCCAGGGTGAGAATCGCACACACAAAGAGCAGCGCCAAGCTCAGCTGCACGCGAGCGACCCGCCAGGATCGGTACAGAAGGTAGCCCAGGACTACCAGCACAGGAATGCCTATATATGAGTTCTCGCCAGTGATGTAGCGGTCCACCCGATTGCCGAGCGACCTCATGCCGAACGATACAAGTTGGGTTGGTCCAGGAGCTACGAAGTTGAGCAGGTCGTTTCTGTTGTATGGGTTGTAGGGGGGATGAGGTGGCGTCGGGACGTGCTGGGATCCAGCGACGAGCATCCATACTGGATAGGCCAGCAGCGACAGCGCAACGACACCAGCGATGAGAGCCGATCGGGCAACTGGCATCGCTAGCCCCGGGACCATCGCGAGCCGCCGAATGGCTACGAATGCGACCGCCACGACCCCAAGGACGACCACTACAGCGGCTATCTCGGGCATGATGAGATACTGGGCCGCTATCAACGCGCCGAGCTGGACGCCAAGGCGCCACGGGCTCCCTTTACGCTGAAGAATGGACACCACGGTGGCGGCGATCAATGGCGGCAAGGGAAGGAAGGTCAGATAGATATGAAGGTCCAAATTCTGGCCGATCATACTGGGCCCGAAGCCGTACACGAGCCCGCCGATGGCCGCCGCCGGTAGCCACACTTTCCACTTGCGTAGAACGAAGAAGGCAGATATCGCCGACAGGGGCATGGCCGCCACCGCGATCAGGTTGAGTATCGCGACTGGACCCAGGAATGGCGCCAGAGGCAACGTCAGGAGTCCCAGTAGCGGTGCGGAGGTGTTGGCAGCGAGGTTCATGCCAGTGGGCACGAAGATTGCCCGACTGAAGAAGGGGTTCAGCCCGTGCAGAAGGGCATGCTGTACCCAGGCTAACTCCCATAAGGAAAGTTGGGGATCGCCCAGGGTGGCCGAGCTGAAGACATTCCGTGATATATACCGCAGATCGGGCCAAAAAAATCCGACCCCGAGCAACACATAAACCAAGACGACAGCCAGCGAGGCTGCGATTCTCCTGCGGCGACGCAAATCGCCGCCAAGGCTGCCCTCAACGACCGGTGAAATACGCGTGTCAACGCTCACGATCAATCACTCTCTCAGCGACCAATCGACAGGCAAGAACGGGCGACCCTGGATAGCCAAATGGGCCCGGTTTTGGCCTGCATCAAAAAAGTAATGATCGACCCTCCGCGTCGGGACAATTGTCAAGACGGGATAGCTTCGGGATCGGCAAGAGGCTGAGTTGACTATCATCAGAGATTTCGGAGACACTAGCAGGAAACGATCAACCCTACGTTCACTCCGGCCATCCGGGATCTTCCCGTATGGGTGGAGTCGCGGTGGCCCCGGGCGAGTGGAACATGGACCACTGAGTTCAGGGGCCGCTCCACAACCTGAGGTGCTCAATGGCCTGATAATCGCCAGAGTCTCGGTGGGTGCGTCCTTGTACCTTGAGTGCGTTTGGGGGCGTCCTGGCCGGCCTGAGCAGCTGCTCCGTCCCAGTGGAGGTAATTGTGGCTTTTGAGCACAAGGGCGGGTCGTCACCGGTTTTTGGCTCACGTGCCGGCGAGAGCGAGACTATTCGACCAGTCCTGCAGGGCTAGGCTGGCGCGGGATGGACCTTGTCGAGTTCACCCCCTCCCGGGAGCAGTACGCGTACACGTTCGGCGGTGTGGCGCCGGTGATGAAGATCCGGCCTGGCATGGCCCTGCGGGTCTGGTCCGACGACGCCTTCGGCGGGGTGCTGCGAAGCGTCGACGACCTCTCCGGGGAGAAGGTCGATCTTCGCTACGTCAACCCGCAAACCGGTCCGTTCTTTGTTGAGGGCGCCGAGCCGGGCGACACACTGGTGCTGCATTTCGTGGCGATAGAACCGGCACGAGATTGGGGAGCCAGCGCGGCCATCCCTTTCTTCGGGGGAATGACCAGCACCGACCGGGTCGCGACCTTTCAGGACCCTCTCCCGGACACCACCTGGATCTACGAACTCGACCGCGACGCCAAAACGGTCAACTTCTCGGCCCGTTTCTCCGAGTTGAGCGTCGCCTTGCCGGTCGCGCCGATGCTCGGCACCGTTGGTGTCGCCCCGCCGGCAGGGGAGGTGCGCACCTCGCTGGTCCCCGACCGCTTCGGGGGCAACATGGACAGCCCCGAGATACGCGCCGGCGCCACAGTGTACCTGGGTGTGAACGAAGAGGGCGCCTTGTTCTCCCTCGGCGACGGCCATTACCGGCAGGGGGAGGGAGAGGCCTGCGGCACCGCGATAGAGGGGGCGATGACCACCACCTTTATCGTCGAGCTCATCAAAGGCGGCGCTCCCGGATGGCCGCGCATCGAAGACGACCAGAGCTGGACAACGGTCGGTTCGAGCCGGCCGCTCGAGGATTCCTGGCGCATCGGCAACGCAGAGCTGGTGCGCTGGATGGGGAAGCTGCACGGCCTGCACATCATGGACGCCTACCAGCTGCTATCGCAGGTCGCCGAGGCCCCCATCGCCAATGTGGTGGACGCCAACTACAGCGTGGCTGTCAAAGCTCCCAAGTCCTTGCTGCCCCCGGCGTCAGCCTACGACGGGATTCACGCCGAACTTCGCCGGCGGGCCCTTTCGCTCTAGCGACCCGCTCCGAAAGGATTCTCCATGGACCTCAAACTCTCCGGGAGCTGTGTCCTTGTGACCGGCGGCACCAGGGGCATCGGCCGGGCGATCGTGGAGGCATTCGTCGACGAGGGCGCCGAGGTGGGTTTCTGCGCTCGCAAACCCGACGAGGTGACGGCTACCCAGGGCGCCTTACAGGACCGGGGCAAGGTCACCGGGCAGGTGCTCGACGTCGGCGACGCGCCAGGGCTCGCCGAGTGGGTTCGCGCCGCGGGCGAGGCGATGGGACGAATCGACACGGTTGTGGCCAACGTCAGCGCCCTCGCCATCCCCGACACGGAGGAAAACTGGCAGGCCAGCTTCGACATCGACGTCATGCACACGGTGCGGCTGTTCAACGCCGCCCGGCCGTTCCTGGAACGCAGCGCCAACGGCAACATCATCGCCATTTCCAGCGTCTCGGGGCGTGAGTCGGATTTCGCGTCGGGCCCTTATGGAACGGCCAAAACGGCGGTCGTGGGCTACATCCACGGCCTGGCGTTCCAGCTGGCGGGCAAAGGGATACGCGCCAACACCGTCTCCCCGGGCAACACTTACTTCGAGGGCGGCGTGTGGCAGTCCATCGAGCAGGGGGACCCCACCCTCTACCGGACTGCGGTCGGACTGAACCCCACCGGGCACATGGGGACCCCCGAGGAGGTCGCGGCGGCGGTGGTGTTCCTCGCGAGCCCCAGGGCCAGCCGTATAAGCGGCACCAACCTCGTCGTCGACGGTGCGCTCACCCGCGGCGTGCAACTCTGACGCCCGCCGGCCTCACGGAGCGGCCGCAACGCACAACTCTGAGGTCCGCCCTGGATCGGTCGGGGCCATACGTTGACATAGCGCAACGTGTTGTATTTTCCGTTGGAAGAGAATGGCGCCGGCTCGCTCCAGGCACAGGAGATCGCCTCCTACTTGAGGGCAATCGGATTGATCGGCGAACCGACCGCCCCGGTGACGAGGAGCGGCTGCGACACCAGCAAGAACTCATAGTTGCCATCGTCGGCACACGCATTTCCCAGCGCCTCGAAATCCCACATTTCCCCGAGCATCATTCCCATATCGCGTAACGTCAGCATGTGCATCGGCAACAGGATCCCCTCCAGCTCGACGGTGCTCGTTTCCACTGCGATATTGTCGCACGCGACCGCGGCGCAATGGTGAGACGCCAGCCACCGAGCACAGTGCCATGAGAGGCCCGGAGAGGTAGCCCCCCACGTCGCCCCGTCATGAGTGCGGAGGAACTCCTGTCTCCAGCCTGTGCGCACCAAAATGATGTCACCCTCTTGGATCTCGACGCCCTCCGCCTCGGCCGCCGCGTCCAGGTCCCCGGGCGTCACCACCGCACCGGCCGGGAGCAGCGACTCGCCCTTCAGGCGGGCAATGTCGAGAAGCACACCCCTGCCTACCACCTGCCCCGCTCGAGCCACCTTGTCGATGCTGTCTTTGCTTGCCCCGAAGCTCGTACAAGTGTCCGCGCTGTACCCGTTGTAGAGCAGCTGGTCGTAATAGACGTGGGACAGCGCATCCCATTGCGTCGCAGCCTGCAGCGGCATGACAATGAAGTCGTCGTTGAAGCGCATCGGGCTCCGCCAGATATGTGAGATCAGCTGCTCCGACTCACCACCCCATCCGCCAAGGCGCTCCACCATCTCGCGGTCGCCGCCGTCTAGCGTCATGAAGTGGATGGGGTTGCGCCGGAAACCGCTCGCACTCTGCGGACCATAGGCGTCGAACTCAATGCCGAGGTTGAATGATCGGCCGTGCTTGACGAGCCTCGCAGCGCGAGTGACGCACTCGTGCGAAATGTAGTTGAGGGTCCCCAACTCATCGTCTGGTCCCCATTTGCCCCAGTTGGACAATTCCCGTGCGGCCTCCCGTAGTTCCTCCGGAATCCCGATCTGTCCGGTAGCGTGGGACTCGGAAGCTTGCGACATCAGTGGTCTCCCTCCAGGACGTTGGCGACAATGCGGCGGCTGATCACGCCTCCATCACTCCAGACCGGCTGGCCGTTGACGTAACTGGCCGAATCACTGTTCAGGTAGATGAGGATGTTGGCTTGCTCCTCGGCCGTCGCAACCCGGCCGAGGGGCTTGAACAGGTTCATCAGATAGTCCATGCCGTAAATCTTGGCAGAATCCTGCAGCATCGGCGTGTCCGTCACTCCGGGGCCAATCACGTTTATCCGGATGCCGGACGCCGCGAGGTCGATGCAGCGATCAAGGGTGTACAGCACGAGAGACTCCTTTGAAACAGGGTAGCCCCCGCGTTCTCGTACATAGGACTCGTGTTCCGTTACCCAGGCTTCTCCTTCGGGGAAGCTTTTGGTGCGAACAAGCCCAATGTTGGTGGCCGCGTTGACGGCGTAGTCCTGGCCAGCCCCCGATGCTGTGCTTACGATGGCGCCGCCACTGGGAATAAGAGGCACGACACCTTCATTGAGCTCACGCAGACCGAGGAAGTTGACTCGAAGCACGGTAACAGGGTCGGCCGCCCCGCCTGATAGTCCGGCGCAATTGAACACCGCCCAGATCGGGGATTCCAGCCTGGAGACCGTGTCGCGAATCGAGTTATAATCCCCGATGTCCGTCTCGATGAACTTCCAAAGACGACCGGATGGCGGCTTGATGTCGACCCCGATCACCTTGGCGCCAGCGGTCTGCAATTTCTGCGCTGTCGCGCTTCCAATACCAGATGAGCAGCCGGTGACCAGTACTTCTCGATCTTTGTAATAAGCGAGCACATCAGCCATTGCTATTTCTCCATGGTTGTGGTGTCTCCATCGCTTTAATGCTGGCTTAGAGCGGCGTCGGCCTGAGTGCGGGTGAGCATAGTTACCGGGTCGCGGATTGCGGGCGAGCGTCGAGTTCCTCGATGTCGTCGAGCCGGATACCGACGTGCGGCATCTTGTTTTCGCGGATCGCCGGCTTGAGGACGGCTTCCATCAGGTGCGTCGCCAGCCCCACATCCCAGGGCCCAGGCGAGACAACTTCGCGGATCACCTCTGGCACATTAAACAAACCGATCTGGTAGCCGAGCGCTAAGATGACCTGACCGTTACACCAGTCCGATCGCTCGCTGGCGAGACACGCAACCGCCGGAGCAACATTATCTGGCGACATCTCCTCGTCAGCGGTGTCCCGCAACCGCTGCCGCTCGGTCGGCACCGTCTGCGTCATACGGGTGTTCGCCGCCGGGCTGATCGCATTCGTCGTCACCCCATAGCGCTGCAAGGCGTGGGCGCACGAGTATGTCAACCCCACAATGCCCATTTTGGCCGCCGCGTAGTTCGGCTGCCCCGGCGCACCGTGCAACCCCGAACCAGACGTGAAATTGATGATCCGGAAATGCCCATCTGGGTTCCGCAGCTCCCGCCAGTAGCTCGCCGCATGCCGAGTCGTGTTGAACGTCCCACCGAGGTGCACCCGGATTACCGCGTCCCAGTCCTCCCACGACAAGTTGAACACCATCCGATCCCGAAGGATGCCCGCCACATTGACCAACACGTCCAGGTGGCCGTACGAGTCGATCGCCTGCCGAATCACGCTCTCCGCTTGATCGAAATCACTGACATCGGCGTCATTGATCGACGCCTCACCACCAGCCTTCTTGATCTCCTCCACTATCTCAGTCGCCGGACCCGAATCCCTGCCGGTGCCATCCACCGCCCCCCCAAGATCGTTCACCACAACCTTCGCCCCCTCCTGAGCGAACAACCGAGCCACCGCGGCTCCAATCCCTCGCCCTGCCCCCGTTACCACTGCCACCCGCCCATCCAACGTGCCTGTCATCTCGGCCTACCTTTCTCTAACCAAACCATTCAGCAACATCGAACCGACACCCCATTTCCCTGAATACCAAACCGCTCTGCTGACATACTCCCAGACTCGACTCCGACCAGGCGTCGGTGCGAGGGGTGCCGTCTACCACGCCAGTCAATGGTGCAATCATCTGGCCAGAAACGGCTCCAGGGCCTGGAAGAACTCATCCTCTCTCTCCAGCATTGGGTAATGGCCCGCACCCTCGATCAGCCGCAGCTCGGCGTCAGGAAGCAACTCGACAAAATCGGGCGCGTACTGCGGCGGCACGAGGCCGTCGCGATCCCCGTGCACAACGAGTGTTGGCGCCGCAACGAAGGGGGGGCGGCGGCGCAGCCCGCGGTCTGGTAGTGGCCAAAGTAGCTTCGTAGCTGCAGTTTGATTGGCTGCTTCGAAGAGGGCAACGTCCTCGGCGTTGTCAGGGTCGCCGTCGAAACTGCTTGGCTCGTCCGGTGGGGCCGAGCTATCGCCCCACTTCGCCGCCAGCACTGCTCTCGCGGCCCCGAAGGGGTCGACTCCTCCGCAATCGTCGTCCCATAGACCGAAGGCGTCGACGAGAACGAGTCGTCGGACTAGCTGCGGACAGGCAGACATACCCATCTTGTCCCGGCCTTTTCTCGCTTCTCGCCTGGGTGGGTGGGGCCTAGGGTCGGGTGCGGGCGACGGCATCTTCGTAGATGTGCAGTCTCAGCTCGTGTGGTTGACCGTAGAGCCGGGACGACGAGGCCCATTTCTTCAAGTAGAAGTGGGACGGGTTTTCCCAGGTAAAGCCGATCCCGCCGTGCATCTGGATGCACTCATGAGCGGCGAGCTGCAGGGCGTCGCTGGCCTGAGCTTTAGCGATACGGGCCAAGCTGAGCAAGTCCGGCAGCTCCTTGGGGACGAGCACGTTTGTGCGTTGGTCATCAATCTGCTGGGCAGCCCGGTTGGTGATGGCACGGGCTGCTTCGAGGGCGACCAGGATGTCAACGATGCGGTGCTTGAGAACCTGGAAGGTAGCAATGGGGCGCCCGAAGGCTTTGCGGGACTTGGTGTAGTCGACGGTCCGCTCGAGGCAGGCCCGGGACGCGCCAACCATCTCGGCGGCCAGGAGGACCGACGCGATGGCAATGGTCAGAGCAAAGGCGCTGGCGCCTTCTTCGAGAGGCACGAACCGCTCCGCGGCCACCGCCCCACTGACGGTAGCAATCGACCGGGTGACATCGGGGGACGTGACCGACTTCATCACGATCCCCTGGCGATCGGCGTGGTCGTGGACGACTGCCAATCCGACCCGCTCGCCGGCGACCACCGGCAGGACGAGCACGGTGACCCCGTCCGCCTCGGGCACGTAGGGGGCGGTACCGGTGATCGAATTATCAGTAACGGTCATCAGCTTGGTGCCCGTCACACTCCACGTATGGTCATTGCCGGGCCAGGCCACCGCGGTGCGGCTGCCGCGAGCGGCCACAAGAGGCAACGCCTCCTTGCGCAGCGACTCGGGGGCGTGCTCGAACACCGCCGCCGCGGTACACGACCCCAACAGGTTGGACGGGATCATCGCCGCCCCCAACTCCTCGGCGGCGATGGCCGCCTCCACGCACCCACCGCCCAACCCACCATATTCCTCGGGCACCAGTATGCCCTGTAGTCCCATGTCCCGCTCGAGCACATCGAGGGCCTGGCGGGTCTCTTCGGTGCCGCCATCACCGTATTCCCGGATACGTTGATCGCCCCAGTGCCGTTCGGCGAGCCGCCGCAGCTGGTGGCGGAGCTCGTCACGCTCCTCGCCCAGGGCAACGTCGGAACCGGCGCCGACTTGTGTCACAGGCAAACCTCCCCACCCAGTCCTGTCACCGCGTCATCCTCCCTACATCCATATGCTTATCGAGGCGTGTCATCCATCGGTCCGGCCGGCGCACCTTGCAGCTGCTGGTCTATCCAGTCGTCGTCTTCGCCCAGTAACGGCGATCGCCGATACCAGCCGCCCGCGCTTTCACGGCGGCCACCCGCCACCTTCCAGGGCAACGCGAAGATTTTCATACCGCCCCCGGGATGGTCCAAAGGCACCACGAAACCGCGAGCCTCCAGTTGAGCGTCATGAATTATCCCCGCAGGCTGCAGGGCCTCATAGGCGGCAAACCCGGCGCCCGCCAATCCCTGCTGCACTTTGGCCACGTCCGCCCCCGACGACGCCACGTCGGCGCTCACCACCAATGCCGAGCGGATAACTCTCACCCCCTCCGGATCAACCCCCACCGCCGCCAAAACCTCGCCTTCGGAAGCTGCACCCATATCGACCGCCACGCTGCCATCAATGCAGCGCAGGATCATGCCCGGCGTGTCGACCAGGTCCCCCGTTGTGACCGCCTCCGCCTCACCGGCGTCAAGTGGAAGCCCCTGGAGTTTGGTGGCGATGACCTCCGCCATAGAAAGATCGAAAACCCGCGGGCCCGAGCCGCCCAACCACCACGCCGCCGCCAGGGTCGCCGCCCACACCGCCACCGTATAATCTGCAAACGACGTGCGAATCGTGGCCTCAGGGTGAGCCAACTCCCGCGTCGCACCGGCTAGACCTGCAAAGCAGTGAACGTTAGGAGCATAACCCTTGTACTCGGCGCACGGGCCAGTCTGGCCAAAGCCTGAAATCGACACCATCATCCTCGGCTCGCCAGCAGACCCCCCGAGACTGAGTCGATCCAGACGATGAGAACCAACATTCTCCAACACCATGTCAGCCCAGGCTGCCACCGACCGCGGAAATGACGACGCGTCATCGACCCGGCGATAGACGCTGCGCTTGTTGTAGTTGGCGAACAAAAAATACGCGGCCCGCTCTCGATCCGGGCGGCCGTACTCGAACGGACCGTTGCGCCGGTAGATGTCCATCCGCTGCTCGTCCTCGAGCCGGACCACCGTGGCACCCATCGCCCCCATAATGGACCCGGCCAGCGGTCCGGCCAGAACATTGGTCACCTCCGCAACCCGCAAGCCAGCCAACGTCCGGGCCCTCGGTCCGTCCTGGCCCCGACCGTCACTGTCCGCGACTACGTTACCTCCCGGCGCAGACTCCACTAACGCCGGCAGCGCCCCGAACGATAACCTCCGATCCTCGCCGTCTCCCACCGGCGAGAGAAAATCTCGAGCCCGGTACTGCTCGTTCGAGGCCGTCTCCTCGATCGTGCGCACCGCCGTCGCCGGCACCCCCTGCTCCTGCAGCACCCGCTCGCAATCAAATTTTGAGCGCTGTGCCGTCCACAGCTCTACGACCGCGTTGATCTCTTCGGCGTGAGCGCCCCGATCGGTGTTCCTCGGGTAGATCACCGGCCACTCGGGCCGACCCAAAACCTCCGCGAGCCGAACCATCTGATGGTCATCGATGACCGCGATCAACACGTCGCCATCGATACACGGGAAATAGGCCATGGGCGCTGAATACGGACTGGCCCCGAGCGGCTTCCCGCACTGGAACAACAGATGAGCGGACTCCTGCTGTACCGAGCAGAAGGCCGCCGCCTCCTGCACGGACACATCCAAATGGATCGGATCCCTGCCACCTCGCATCAAGGACACGGCATGCAGAACCGCCAATGCCGCCGCCTGCCCGCCCACCTTCAACGCCTGCAACCCCGGCATCTGGTACACGGCACCCTCAGAATCGGTCACCGCGCCCAAGAAACCCCCCGCCGCGCTGCACAACAAGTCCGAACCCGGCCGACCACCCAACGGGCCGTCCAAGCCGAACGCCGACACTGTCACCCACGCCCCCCGCCGTCGGGCCCCTACCCCAGCCAGGTACTCCCCGTCAACGCCCTCGCCGACAACATCACACACCACCACCCCACCGGCGTCCAAGCGACCCACATCGGCATCCCGCCAACGGGCCGCGATTGTCGATACCTTCGCCCCCACCGTGTGCAGCACATCCTTGGCCGTCACCGCGGCTGGGCCCCGACCTACCACCGTCACTGCTAGCCCGGGAAACAGCCCAACCGACTGCGGCCGCCCGGTCGGCGTCATCGAGCGATGCCAAAATGACGGGTAGCGATGATATCGTGCTGTATCTCGTTGCTCCCACCCGCGATCGCATGCGGAATATCGAACATAAACTCGTCCCAGAAATCCCAGCGCCGATCCGGAAGATGATAGTCTGCCACCTCCAATCCCAGCACTTCCGACGCTACCTCAACCAGCCGGCGGCTGACCATCGACCCATACAGCTTCAAGACCGATGGCATATGGGGCGGAAATCCCTCACCTCTCTCCATAAACTCTGCCGTCTCATATGCCATGGCCCGAGCGGCCTCTACCCGCTCCACCAGCTGTCCGATTTCCACCGCCGTCGGCTGCCCCACCCCCCCCTGCTCCGCCACCACTACCAGTAAATCATCCAGGATCCTCCGGTACTTCGCCATATTCCCGACGCCCGCTCGCTCGTGATCCAACAACGTCCCGGCGGCGATCCATCCCTCGTGCTCAGGGCCTACCAAATTCTCCACCGGCACATGAGCATCCCTGAAATACTCCTGACAAAATGTCACCCGCCCTGTCATCGAGCGAATCGGATGGATCTCCACACCCTCGGTCTCATGTAGATCCACCAACAACAAGCTAAGCCCCTTGCTTCCTTTCTGCTCCGGATCTGTACGGCACAACAAAATCATCCAATCCGCCCGGACTGCGTGCCCCGTCCAGATCTTACTGCCATTAACAACATACATCTCCCCATCGCGCCGCGCGGTCGTCCGCAAATGCGTCAAATCTGAACCGGCGTCCGGCTCAGAATATCCCTGACACCACAACTCCTCCATGCGGGCAATTTTCCGCAAATGCGCCTCACGCTGCTGCTCCGTCCCAAACCGCAACAGGATCGGAGCCAGCATATCCAGTCCGTTGGCGTTCGCAATCGGCACCCGCCGATACGCTAGCTCCTCGCGAATCAACATCTGATCAACGGGAGTAAACCCCCGTCCGCCATACTTCGCCGGCCAATGAGGCACCAGCCACCCGTCATCATACAGCTGACGATTAAACAGCCTGACCCACTCAAACTCATCGTCATCGAACCACTCCGGCGTCGCTCCCCCCACACCCTCATGCTCTGGCGGAAAGGTTCGATCCAGGTACCGCTTCAACTCGTCCAGCATCTCCACCTGCCGGTCCGACAATTGGAACCCCGTGGTAAGACCCTTCATTCCCAGTAACCTCACCGCTCCGTTAAATCAGATAAGCGATCGACCAATGACGTCGACGGCGCCAGACCCGTCCATCCCGGCGACAAATGGGACCTGACACCGACGACGTCCAGGCAAATTGTCAGGCAACTACAGCAGTTTGCTTCACCTTGGGCATTACTTCCTCGGCAATCAGGCGGATGGATCGCATCACGTCTTCGTGCTTGGTGGTATAGCTCTGCATAAAGAGCATAATCTCGTCTACACCAGCGTCGGCGAGGTAGTTGATGACATTGAGGCAGGTATCGGGACTCCCGATCATCGCGCCTCCCGCCGCGACGATGTCCTCGATCTTCGTCTCCTTCATTATCTTGTAGTGCTCCGCCCAGTAATCCATGAACCATGAGTACGAGGCGGGCGCCTTTCCATCCAGCCAGGGTGTGAATAGCTGCCGAACCGCTTCGTTGTACATGGTGAAGTCAGGGCCACGAAGCGCGATAGCTTCGTCGTCGGTGGGTGCGCACATTGCCGTCACAAATAGATTGAAGCGATTGTTGACGAACTCGCCGATCGGCGTACAGTGCTGGATCCGTTCCTTGTACATCTTCACGTAGTCGTTGGACTGGTCCTGTCCGATTCCAAACCCGAGGACACCGATTCCGTTGTCGGCGGCGATCTCGATGGACGACGGCTGCGTGCAGGACACGTGCATGGGGGGATGGGGCTTCTGTACGGGCTTGGGAATTACCATCCGCGGTGGGATCTTGATCAGGTCGCTATCCCAGCTAAATTCCTGCTGAGTCCACATCTTCGGCAACATCCGCAAGGTCTCCAACCACTGCGGCCGGGTAACCTCGGGGTCGACATCGAAAGCCGACAATTCGCTGTCGGAGATGGCTCGGCCACCGCCGAAATCCAGCCGCCCGTTGGAGATCAGATCGAGCACCGCAGCTCGCTCGGCCACACGTAGGGGGTGGTTGATATTGAACGGCAGGAGCACAATGCCATGCCCAAGCCGGATGTTCTTGGTGTTCGCCGCTAGATAGGCCAGCCACAACTCAGGCGCCGAACTGTAGGAAAAGCGGTCGAGAAAATGATGCTCGGTGAACCAGACAGTCTTGTATCCCAAGGCATCGGCGAGCTTAACTTCCTCGAGACACTCGAAGTACCGGCGCCTGACGCTTTCCTCGGAGTTGTCATTAGTTTCGAGCTCATAAATCAAGCTGATGTCCATATTTCTTGGTTGTTCCTTTCCGTGACTGTCGGGTACGAACGATTATGGGGCAGCGAGGGGGATGCCCCGCAGAAGCTTCTTGACATTGTCACAACTCTCGATAGTCGCTTCATAGGCGCGGGTGCTTCGAGTACCCGCGGGCAACCAACCGTGCTGGAGGTAGCCGTGCGTCAGGCGGGGATACTCGGTCACAAGAGTGGGCACCCCGCATTCTTGTAGGCGCCGGCCGTAGGCAACGCACTCCTCGTTCAAGGTGTCGAGCATGCCCGCTGCGATCAACGCCGGCGGCGCAGCCGCCACATCCGTGGCCAGCGCCGGGCTGGCAATAGGGTCAAGACCATCTTTGGACTCTGCGCAGTAGTGATTCCAGTACCACGACATCGATTCGAACATCGGGCCGAACCGCTGGTCCCGGGCTGGCCAGCCCCTCGTGCCGGCAGCTACCGCATGGTCGACGTGCACCATCGGGCCATAGTGGACCACCTGTCCTGTTAGCCCGATTCCTCGTTCCGCGCATACCAGCGCGGTCGCCGCGACCAGGTTACCTCCCGCCGAGTCGCCCATCGTCACAACCGCGTCAGGGTCACCGTCGAAAGCGTCAATCTCGCTCTTCACCCACTCGATACTCGCTGCGCAACTTTGAACAGGGACCGGAAAGCGATGCTCGGGAGCCAGCCGGTAGTCGACGCTGACCACCACAGCGTCGGTCTCGGCACAGATCATCCGTACGGTGTTATCGTACGTCTCCAACGTCCCGAACACGAAGCCACCACCGTGGAAATATACGACGACCGGAAATGGTCCTGCTCCCTGCGGACGGTAGATCTTCAGCCGCATCACATCGCCCCCGAACTCGACACTGGCGTCCGAGACCGCTCCCACCGGCCGCTTCAAACTGGAGTCGTCACCGTGCCCGCTGCTGATCTCTGCAAATAATGCCCGCGCCCCTTCAGGATCCATGTGGTAAAACCATCGTCCCCGAGTGAGCTCGGCCTGTTGTCCGAGGTAGCGAAGCAACTCCTCGTCGCACTCCATGGGGTTCATTCCCCCGGCTGAATCCTCCCCAAGCGACACGTTTGCTCCCTGAACTCAAAGGCTCCCGAGCAGAAGCTGTCCCGGTAGGCACTCGCGCAACGAGACGAGGCTCCCGGCATGCCAAGTATGGACGGTCCGAACCGTCCCGTCAAGCGCCTCGCCCACGGCTCGCAGCGCTGACTACATCGCGTTTGACGAGATACGGCACGGAGAAAAATAGGCGCGAGGCGCGATGTCAAATCGCAAGAGGCTTGTTTCAGCCAGCCGCGACGGGGGTCGCTGCGAGGGGACCGGGTTTCAGCGGGCGCGGGAGGAAGCGCGGCGCGTGAGGCCGGTACTCGCCCACTAGCCGTCCGGACGTCAGCGACACCAGAAAATCAGCCGGGCCGTCGAAGTCTGGCATCTCGACCCATGCCGCCCCAAGCCCCTGCGGATCGTGGGCGTCAGAACCACACCCGACGGGCAGTTCGTAGCGCTGGGCCACGTCCCAGGCCAGACGGTTGTGATGGTCCTGCTCGACCTTCGCGTTAAAGGCTTCGATGGCGTCGACCCCTCCGCTCTCGCACATCTCGCGCAGGCCCACATCCCGAAGGCTGTGCCGGATAGGGTCATAGGGGTGGGGTACGTACACGATGCCGCCCTGGCTTCGTATGCGGGAGACGACTTCATGTTGCGGCAGGACGTACGGGATGCGCTCCTGAAGGAAGAGACCGATGAGCTCCCCGATCGGCGTGCGGATCTCCTCGCCGATAATCACCCGCACTCCGAGATCCCGTTGGAGTGCCTCGACTGCAGCCCGGATCTCATGGTGGTCAGTGATGCACACCACGTCGATACCGACCGCTTCAACCCTCGCTTCCAGCTCGTCGAGCGTGGTAATGGCGTCGCCCGACCGCACCGTGTGTACATGACAGTCCACGCGCAGCCATCCGACCGGCGGCCGCGTAGCAACTTCAGCCGCCGGCGCTGTCCACAATGGTTGATAGGTCTCCCGTCCCACGGGGCACCCATTTTTGCTGCTTCGTCAGGCCGCGTCAAGCCTAAACACACCAGGAGGGAACCATGTACCGCGATATCCCCATCGAAGATGACGGCCGCATCGGAATAGTCACGCTCAACCGACCTGAACATATGAATGCCTGGACGTTTGGGATGACCTACGAGGTCCGTCACGCCATCGCCGCCTTTCGATGCCCGCGACGACATCCGCGCCATCGTCGTGACTGGCGTCGGCCGCACCTTCTGCGCCGGACTCGGCGACGTGTTGTACGATCGGCCCTGGCTCCAGTCGATACGGGCACCAGGAGGACTCTCGGCAGAGGACTCCGCCCGAGTCATACCCAGCGAGTCCAGCGACCGAAAGGATAACCATGGCTGAAATCGAGCCCGGTGAGTATGTCGATACCTACATCAACCTGCCGAGAAAGGAGCGCCAATCCGAAGAGGAGATGGATCCCAATATCCGGCAATGGTTCCTCAAGTCGTCACCAGACGTCGCCGGTGGCGTCACCCCCCAGCATTTGGTAAACAAAATGACCGCAGCCGGGATCGAAAAGGGTTTGCTGAACTTCTCCCCTCAGAGCGATATCGTCGGACAGCCGACAATTCCCACGACCGCACTGATTACCCTCGACGAGTTCCGGTCGAAGTGTCAGGAGATCGCTGATGTCTGCCAGGCCTACCCGGGCCGGCTCTTCGGGACGTGCAACATCGATCCCAACCTCCGCATGGACGCGGTCCGCATGGTCGAGATCGCCGTCAAGGACTATGACTTCCGCGCCGTCCGGATGATGGGGGCCCTGACCAACCTGCGACCGAGCGATGCGCTGTGCTTTCCAATTTACACCAAGTGCATCGAGTTGAACATTCCGATCGTTATCAACGTCGGGTTCCCGGGTCCGCTGCGGTATGCGAAGTACCAGTGCCCGCTCGACCTCGACGACGTTTGCGTGACCTACCCGGAATTGATGGTGGTGGCGACCCACATCGGCCACCCGTGGCACCTCGAGACGGTCGCGCTGCTGCAGAAGCACGCAAACTTCCGCTTGATGACCTCCGGGTTTGTGCCAAAATACATCCCCGAGGAGATCATCTACACACTCAACACCCGGGCGCAGCACAAGGTGATGTTCTCTGCCGACTACGCCATTCAAGAGTTCCAGCGGTGCGTCGATGAAGCCTTGAAGCTACCGCTCCGACCCGGCATTCTGCGCCGTTACATGCGCGAGAACGCCCTGGAGACATTCCGGATGGAATAAGTCGTCATGGCCTCGCGGCCCCGGTCGGAACGTCCCGTCCTACCGTCCCAAGCCTGCCGCCTAGCGCCCTATAGGCGCCAGACTACCGCCACATTAAGCCAACGAGCATCACCGGCGCGACTGACCGTGCCGCCAGGAGCCTTTTGGACCAGTCGCTTGCCGTTGATCGCGGATCGCTCCGTCACGCCGCCACCGGGGCGTTCGGGCCGCGCTGACATACCGGCCAATCCGGCGAAGCCGAGAACCGAAGCCCCAACTTGATAGCGCTCCCCGAGCTCAAACGCGCGCCTTGTTCCGCCACGCTATCTCTGATAAATTTTGGCGTCAAGTAGGGGGAGGAGTTTTCATGGGGATCACAGAACGCAGAGGTCGAAAGTCGATCCTGTTGGCCAGTCTGGTGGCGGTTGTTGCCTTACTAGCGGGAGCATGTGGCTCGTCGAAGCACTCCTCCAGTACCGCCACATCGGCCGGCTCCGCCACCACGGCCAGCCCCGGCACAAGTCCGAGCGGCACCCAGAGTCCCACGGGTTCCTCCGCGGCGACTTCGGGCAGTTGGTGGAGCTTACCGGCGAAGCAGGCCACCGGAACACCGTTCAAAGTCGGCTTGATCTGCCTCTGCGGCCAGTTGAACCAGCCGTCGTCGCTCACGACGGACACGGTCCACGCATGGGTGAGCTGGCAAAACGCCCACGGCGGGGTCAACGGCCACCCGGTCGACCTGATCACAAAGCAAGATCCAGGCAACCCGGGGGTAGCCCTCACGGAGGTCAAAAGCCTGGTGGCCAGTCATATCGTCGCTCTGATCGATTCCGACAGCGAGGATGACGCGGCGTGGTTCACCTACATCAAGAGCCAACCAGTGGCGGTCTTCCCCACAGGCTTCAACAGCTTGCAGATGGCGGCGGCCACCGATGTGTTCCAGACCGCGGTTAGCCAGTACTACCTGTTCGACGAGATCATGCTCGCGGCTCAGAAGGTCGGCGGCCACAAGATGGCCGTCCTTTACTGCGCCGAGAACCCGGCGTGTAAGCAAACAGTGGCGCCTCTCTCGGCCGCGGCCAAGCAGTTCGGGATTCCGGTCGTTTTCAACGCCGCGATCCTCGCCTCCGCGCCCAACTACACGGCGCAGTGCCTGGCAGCCAAGAGTGCAGGAGCGGACGTCATGTTTATCGCTGACGGGCCGGCGCCGACGCTGGCGGCCGCGGCGAGCTGCGCCGCACAGGGATACACGCCGCATCAGGTCTCCGACGAAGCCGCCTACTCGCAGCAGATGGCCGGCAAGCCGGGATGGAACGGCTTCCTCGGCACCCAGGACAACATCCCGTTCTTCGTCACAAGCACGCCAGGTTCAGCGGCTTATCACCAAGCCCTTCAGCAATATGCGCCGTCCGTGCTCACCAATGCTCAGTTCAGCATCTTGCCGACCATCCTGTGGACCACCGGCCTGCTGATCGCCCAGGCCGCCCAGACGGGTGCGGTCGGCACGACGAACCCCATGACGGGACCAGCGCTGGTCAACGGAGTGTATCAATTGCATTCCACCAACCTCGGCGGGATGACGCCGACGCTGACGTATGTGAGGGGACAGCCGAATCAGCCGCACTGCTGGTTCTGGGCTGGTATCCAG
Source organism: uncultured Acidimicrobiaceae bacterium (assembly GCA_963834725.1). Classification (GTDB taxonomy): domain Bacteria; phylum Actinomycetota; class Acidimicrobiia; order Acidimicrobiales; family Palsa-688; genus PALSA-693. The sequence goes on along the minus strand of CAWICN010000001.1, from coordinate 5,712,784 downwards.
AACGGCCACTGGAACCTGCCGTATGGCCTGTCCACAACCTGTGCCACGCCGATCAGTAGCAGCTGATTGCTCGATGTTCCCAGTTCGTTTACAAATGAGGCGCCAGCGGAAGCTCGGGAGACCGCAAGGCGTGGCCCGTTATTGCTGCCCCGATCCGAGGTACTGAACGAACAGCTTATCGGCCTCAACCTCACTGGCAGGACCATGGAATGCGACCGTGCCCCGGTTCAGCAGATAAATATTATCAGCGAACTCTATCGCTCGACCAATATACTGCTCGACCAGGACCACGGCGATCCCACTGGCAACGAAGCCGCGGAGACTATCATACACTCTGTCGATAAACGCGGGTGACAGGCCGAGCGACACCTCATCGACGGCCAGCAGTGACGGTTTGCCTGCCATGGCCTGGCCCAAGGCCAACATTTGTTGCTCTCCGCCACTCAAGCTGGCAGCCATTTGCTTCAGTCGCGAGCCGAGAACAGGGAGTTGGGTGACGGCGCGCTCGATCGCCGCCTTCTCATCGCCTTTGGGCGACGCTAGCCAAAGGTTCTCCTTGACACTCAGAGAAGGAAAAATTCCCCGCCCTTCTGGCACGAGACGGAATCCCCTCCTGGCAATGTAGTGGGCCGACCGCCGAGTAACGTCCTCGTCGCCCACTATAACCCGCCCCTGCCGCGGCTTCAATGTTCCAGTAGCAACCCGCAGCAACGTCGTCTTACCGGCACCATTGGGACCCAGTATCGCGACGACGCTCGAGGGCGGGACCTCGAGGTTCACGCCGCGCAAAACGGTCGCATGCCCATAACCGGCCGTAATGTTCTCGAGTGCCAACGCTACCGGAGGTCGGTCGAGAGTACCTGCGGATGACGTCCGCTCGTTGTCGACACTCATATTCTATCCCCGCCTCCTGCGGAACTCATGAGGTCTCAGCTATAACAGCATCGCTGCCTAGATAGGCTGCCCTCACAAGATCACTCTCGAGCATCTCCTCTGAGCTCCCCTTGAAGATCATTTGGCCAAAGTCGAGCACGTAGATCTCCGGGCAAATGTTGCGCACGAGGGCGAGATCGTGCTCCACAAGGAGGATACCGATCCCTCGGTCAGTCGCGACCCTTCGCAACGTCTCCCCGAACCGCCGCGTCTCATCGCTGTCTAACCCGGCCGAGGGCTCATCGAGCAGCACCAAACTAAATGTCCCTGCGAGGACCCGGGCCAACTCGACCAGCCGGCGCTGACCCGTCGTGAGCAGCGCCGCCTGCTGGTTCGCCAGGTCCGTGATGCCCACCAGCTCAAGAGCCTCGTCAGCGGCCGACGTGACGACACCCCAGTCACCCCGCTTCCCCGTCAGGTGGTGCAGTGGATCACTCCCTGCCATGGACGCCTCCCGTCCCACGGCGACGTTCTCCCGTACGGTGAGTGAGTCAAAGAGCTCCGTCCGCTGGAAAGTCCGACCGAGCCGACGCTGGGCTCGACGAGCCCGGCCAAGGCGAGTGATGTCCGCCCCATCCAGCATGACTCGTCCTCCGGTTGGTCGGACAAGACCGGAGCAAGCATTGAACATCGTTGTCTTACCGGCGCCGTTCGGACCGACGAGACCGGTAATCGAACCTCGAGGCGCAACCAGACTTACGTTGACAAGAGCCCTGACCCCCCCATACTGCACACTCAGGTCGCGGACCTCGATGCCCAAAAAACCGTCCGTAGCCCGACTCTTGGACGCGGCGACCGTTGATTCTGACGGCCCTGACTCCGGTGGAGCAGCCGGTCGGGAGGCCATGTCAAAGGCACCATCCGGATCTGCGCCCGCGGAACCAAGGACACTCCTGCTCGCAACGCCACCGTTACCGGCTAGCGCCAGAGACGGTGGGACACCCGAAGAAGCGACCCCGACTCCCGCAGTGCTGGTCCCGCCGGGGGTTACCTGTCGCCGACCACCGCCCAACCACCGATCAATTTTCCGGGTGAGGATCTGCACTTGCTTCGGTACGGCCACCGAGTTTTTGCCCTGAACGGCGTAGGCCATGGCGAATACACCGAACACGATGTAGGACCAATAGGTGACATTGTTAAAAGTTAAATAGTTCGGAATAATTGCGGTACCGACGGCCCCCAATAACGCAAACCACGGAGTACCACCAACAACAATCAGGACGAGTACCACGAATTCAACAGAGACGAACCATTCGAAGTCAGTGCCGACAGCATAGTTGTAGACAGCACCCGTCAACGCCCCGGCCATTCCGGCTACCCCTGCAGCAATGCAGAACACAAGCGTCTTCGTCACGTTGACGTCAGCGCCTTGCACTTCGAGAGTCATCGGCGAGAACGCGAGGGCTCGCAACAACCTCCCCATCCGACCATTTTCGATCGCAATGATCACAGCCGCAGTCACGACAGCGAACACAAGACACACGTAGTAAAAACCCTTCGGGCTATCGAGTGCCAGACCGAAAAGGCTGACGTGCGGAGCCGGGGTGACGATCCCTGAGGTCGAAGGGCCGAACATCAATGTGGTCGTGAAGAACAGACTCTCGACAAGGATAGCGAAACCCAACGTCGCAACCGCGAGGAAGACGCCGGATAGGCGGATGGCGGGAATGGCAACGAGCGCGCCAACCGGTACTGCAATAAGTCCGGCACAAAGCATGGCCACGAGCCAAGGGACGTGCCACTCTCCTGCGAGATGCCCAAAGGCTGCCGCCCCTATGGCCGCGAAGGTTAGATGGCAAAACGATATCTGTCCCGACGACCGGACGAGCAATCCGAGCGACAAGAAGAGAATAGTGTCGATCATGAAGGTCGCCCACACGTTGAGGTCCCATCCGACGGCGGGCGGGATGATGACGAATAGAGCAATCGCGATCACGGCGACCAGTCCTCGGCTACGCGCTGGGGCGTACCACGGTCGCTGAACGGGCAAGGCGTTCCGAGCCCGGCGCTGCGCCAGCTTCCGAGGTGGCGTAAAAATGAGGACAAGGAAGAGGAGAATGAAGGGCAGCCCGGCGGATAGACCGCTGAGCCAGCTAATGGTCACGGTGTACTTCGTGACCAATGCGCTGGCCACGCCGATTATCAGGCCACCAAGGAAGGTGAGGGGAAGACTCGAGAGGTAGCCGATTGCCGCCGCCCCGAAGGCCTGTACGACGAGAAGTGTGATAACTGTTGCGTCAAGGCCGAGCGCAGGCGAGACGAGCAACCCCGCAAGACTGGCGAACACTGTGCCGATGATCCACGCCAGGCGCCGCACCCGGTCGGGACTTTCGCCCCTGAGGGAGACCAGCTCCGGGTCGTCCACGACGCCCCGCATCGCCACACCGAGGCGGACCCACCGGAAGAAGTAATACAATGCCGCAACCCCGACCACGGCGACCAAAAAGACGATGATCTGGGCCCATGTGACATGGACGCCACCGATCTTGATCGAGCTTTGCGGGAGATACTCCGGAACGCTTAATGCCGAAGAGCCGTACCATATGCCGCCGACGCCGAGTACGACCAGCATCAGCGCGACCGTGGCGACCACCTGGACCGCCACACCCTGTCGCTCGATCCTGCGGGCCATCAATTCAAACAGGATGCCCTCAATCGGTGAGAGCACGAAGAGGCAAAGCGCCCCTGCCACCGGCCACGGAAGCCCGTGGGTGGTATGCAGCCAGTAGAAGACGAATACCGCTATGGCGGCGACGGAGCCGTAGGCGAAGTTGAAGATGCCCGACGTTTTGTAAGTGAGAACTAGCCCCGTACCGGCGAGACCGTAGACAGAACCGCTAACGATACCGGCGACTAGGAACGGGAGTATGTCATTCATGGCCGTCGCTGACCGGTTGCCATGTCAATGTAGAGTTTTGGGCGTCAGAGGCCAGGAGCGACATTGTGAAATTATTATCCCGCGGTGCTCTCGGCGGCCCGGACATGTCGGTGCGCCGGAAGTCCCCCCGTGACCGCCCCGGCGACGGTACAGATCGCCGCAAGTCGGCAACCAGCGAGCCGTCGCGGTGAGCTCCTCAGTCGCATGGACCCAGGGATGCGCACCTCACCCTCTTTCTTCCCACGCGGTTCCCCCGGGACTCGACATCCCCAGTTTTCTGTCCAGACATTAAACATGCTAACGCGTGTAAGTGTCAACTGCCAGCGAGATCGCACGATGACGAAATCAACCGCGGGGTGGTGCCAGGATTAGGAGAGGGTGACACGATGGGTGGCGGCCGGGAGGCCGGCTTCGACTCGCACAAGCACGGACATCCGGAGGCGAGGCTCCGCGTCCGGGAGCCCAAGCCCGGCCGACCGGGCGCGGCCGGCTGGGCGCGGCCGGCTGGGCGCGCCGGGTTGGAAACCGCTGTCCTGTGCTTTGACTCGGGCCAGAGTGGTCGTAGGCGGTTGAGGGCCATCCTGCCTGCTATGTAAACCTCGCCATTTTGGAGCCCCGGCCGCGGATTCCGCCCCACCGTCGCCCTTGACCATCTCCGACCGCGAACAACATCTTGCGGGCGCCGTCCGGCGTTGACGAGAGGTACTATATAGATGTGGCGACCAATAGGATGCGGCCGTGAAGGGGGAGGTGGCTTGCTTCGGGCGGCTAGGCGGGTAGTCGACAGCCTTGCGATCTCATGGCTCCCATCGTGCTGTGTGACTCTGTGGAGACCGCCAGGCCCAAGCTGGACAATGGAAGGCACGTCGAGTCAGCCAGGATCACATCGGGAAGGAAGTGTGAGATGCGTGTTCCTCGCGTCAGTGGACTGAATAACCTCTCTGTTGCCGTGATCGGGGCTGGTGCTGGCGGCATCTGTATGGGTGCCGGTCTCCGGATGGCCGGAGTCGAACGGTTTACGATCTATGAGCAGTCCGGCGGGATAGGCGGCACATGGTGGGATAACGTCTACCCCGGGGCTGAGGTTGACACACCACAACCATTCTATTCCTTTTCGTTCAATAGCTTCGATTTTACTCGCGACCATGTACAGCAACCGGAGCTCCTTGCATATCTCGAAAACACTGCAGACAAGTTCCATCTCCGGGACAACCTTCGCTTAAACTGCCGGGTCCACCAGGTTACGTGGGATGAGAGCGACTGTTCATACGTTGTTCGAGCAGAGGACGGGTCAACCGACAAGTATGACGTGGTCGTCAGCGCGGTGGGACTCCTCAACAATCCCCGGTATCCGGATTGGCCAGGGCTCTCTGAGTTCACTGGGACAAAGTTTCACTCTTCTCGATGGGACTACAGCTGCGACATCCGCGATCGCGTCGTGGCGGTGGTCGGAACCGGTTCGACCGCCGCGCAGCTCGTTCCCGCCATTGCGCCCGATGTCAAGAAGCTACTGCTGTACCAGCGACAACCTGGCTGGGTAGTCCCCAAGGGCGAACAGGTCTACGACGCCGCGGAAAGGGCGGAGCTACTCGATCCCCTGCGCCGGCGGCTCCGCCGCTCCCAGCAGTACATCAACTATGAAAAGCGACTTCGGTCGGCCGGCACGGAAGGGACACAATTACACAAAAAAGCGCAAGACGCGTGCCTTCAGTACATCGACACAGTGTTCGCAGATCGTCCTGATTTGGCGAAGCTTGTTACTCCGAACTATCCGTTCGGCGGCAAACGGCCGGTGCAGGACAGCAACTTCTATCCGGCCCTGCTCCGAGACAACGTAGTGCTCATTCCTCACCCGGTCGTTCGGGTTACTCCCGGCGGGATTGTGGATGATACCGGCTGTGAACAGCAAGCCGATGTCCTGGTCATGTGCACCGGCTTCACTGCGGCCGAGTTTCTTGCGACCCTGGAAGTCGTGGGAAGGGGCGGACGGACCTTGAGGGCGGTGTGGAACGGTAGTCCCCGTGCGCTGTTGGGCATGATGGTTCCCGGCTTTCCAAACTTCTATATGCTGTACGGGCCGAACACCAACGGTGCGCCCATCATGTTCCTGCATGAGCGGCAGGTGGAATTCGTTCTCGGGAATCTCGCCCGCATGGCGAAACGGCGGATCAACGCCCTGGACGTACGGGAAGACATAACTCGAACTTTTAACAACATTCTCGATAAACGACTGCAGCGGAAAGTTGTGACACGATACCGGGTCCACAACTACGCGTTCTCCGAGTCAGGCAGGGAAGTGATCGGCTGGGGCGAGGGAATGACCGTCTACTGGGCGTTGATGCGTGGGCTGCGGCCGATCGCATGCCGTCCGGTCTCTCGGTCGTCAGGTCTGGAGCAAGCGCCAAACCTTGCGGCTGAACTCGTCGAGGGAGGGCTGGAGGTCGCTCCCTAGGAAACCATGTCCACCGAAAAGACCTACAGGACACCGCCGTTCGACCCCGAGGTCGAACCCGCCTTGTCCCTGGAGACGGCGTTGCCGCCCTCGGCGAACCTGGAGATCTTAATCAGCCGCCGAGGGACGGCGCCGATGCAGCCCGTCCTTGACGCCATGGCGGCCCGTGACATCGAGCGAGAGGACCGCACTATCCCCGGCCCAGATGGGGCGCCGGACCTCACTATCAGCGTGTGGAAGAAGCGCGGCCACCGGGCGGGCGGTCCAGGCTTCTACTGGATCCACGCCGGCGGCATGGTCACGGGAGACCGCTTCGCCAGCATGCCCATGGTCATGGAATGGGTGGACCGCTTCGACGGGGTAGCCGTGTCCGTCGACTATCGCCTGGCGCCCGAGAACCCTGACCCCGCGCCGGTGGAGGACTGCTATGCAGGACTGTGCTGGATGGCGGCAGAGGCCAAAGCGCTCGGCTACGACGCCGACCGGCTACTCTGCTGCGGCAGCAGTGGCGGCGGGGGCCTGGCTGCCGGGACGGCGCTGCTCGCCAGGGACAGAGGCGCCCCGATCATCTTTGCCCAAATTCTCATCTGGCCGATGATTGACGACCGCAACGACACCTTCTCCGCCCACCAAATGGAGGGAGTCGGGGTCTGGGATCTGCACGCCAACGAGGTGGGGTGGACGGCATTGCTCGGCGACCGGCGCGGCACCGATGCGGTTTCCATTTATGCCGCCCCCGCCAGGGCAGAGGATCTCTCGGCTCTGCCCCCGGCCTACCTCGAATGCACCTCGGTGGAGACGTTCCGGGACGAGGATGTGGCCTACGCCAACCGTATTTGGCAGGCCGGTGGCGTGTGCGAGCTGCATGTGTGGGCGGGCGGCTTCCACGGCGTTGAAGGAATGGTCCCCGACGCCGCCATCTCCGTCGCGATGCGCCAGACGCGGATCAACTTCCTGCAGCGGGTATTGCGGCCAGGATAAGCTGACGCTCCACTCGATGGCGTCCGCAGACCGAGAGAAGGGACCAACAGGGGGAAGGAAATGAGAGCAGTCATAGTAGAAGAATTCTCTCAGCCGCTGGTCGTCAGTGAGATCGAGGAAATGCCGCTCGGACCCAGGGAAGTGCGACTGGAGACGGGGGCCAGTGGCGTTTGCCACTCAGATCTCTCCGCTTCGCGGGGTCAGTATCCGATCCGCCTCCCATTTGTGCTCGGCCACGAGGGGACTGGACGAGTCAGCGAAGTCGGGCGGGACGTCACCAGCCTGGGTCCCGGAGACCGTGTCATCTGTACGTTCATACAGGCGTGCGGGGGCTGTTGGCAGTGCCTGAACGGCCGAAGCCACTGTTGTGAGGGGACGGCCCGGGTCGGTGGTATGCCGCGGGTGCGGCGAGACGGCAGCGAGCTGGCAACCATGGCCGGGCTGGGAACGATGGCCGAGGCCATGACCGTCAACGAAGCAAATGTTGTCAAGGTCGAGACCGAATTGCCCGACGACCAGTTGGCCCTCCTGGGGTGTGGCATAACCACGGGAGTGGGCTCCGCGCTCTGGACCGCGCAGGTCAAGCCGGGATCAAGCGTTGCCGTGTTCGGCTGCGGCGGGGTCGGCTTGTCGGTTGTCCAGGGAGCTCGAATAGCTGGCGCGGCCGAGCTCATCGCGGTGGATCCCTTTGCGTCCAAGCGCGACGCCGCGAGGATGTTCGGGGCAACGCATAGCGTCGATCCGACGGCGGCCGACCCCGTTGACCAGGTGAAGGAGATCACTCATGGTCGGGGGGCTGAATACACCTTTGAGGTGGTTGGTCGGGTGGAGACTATGCGACAAGCATACGAGGCAGCCTGCCGCGGTGGCACGGTCACGATGGTCGGCGCGCTGCCTTCCGACCTCGACCTGTGCCTACCCGCGAACCGGATCCACGCGGAGGCGAAACAGATTCTCGGTTCCGCCTATGGGTCGGCGCAGGTTCGCAGGGACATGCTTCGATTAATCGCCCTGGCCGAGACTGACAGGCTCGACCTCGGAAGTATGGTGTCGCGACATATCGGTCTCCCGGACGTTAACGCCGCATTTTCGGCGATGGAGCAGGGCGAGGTCATACGATCCGTGATCACCTTCTAGTCGGAGCAGAGAATCGCTCGATAAGCGGTAACGTTCTGAGCGGGCCGAGACCCGGGAGGTGTGGCAGTGGTCGCCCCGGCGACCCCACTGGTGGGTCGTGATGAGGATCTGAGCGAGCTCGGGGCGGCGCTGGCCCGGGCCGTTGAGGGGCTTCGTCAACTGGCTGTCGTTGTCCCTGACGGTGGCCCGGGCTTGCTTGCAGGGACTGATCCGCTCCGAGGGCACCTTCATGCGCACTCCCAAGACCGGCGAATCGCGAGGCGTGGCGGCGGCCCTGCGGGCCACCATCCCCGAGACCGCTTTGGTGGGCACGCTGTTGTGGGGGCTGGCCATCGGCATCGCCGTGGCCGCCGGCCCACCCCGCTGCTCCTGGCGCTCATGTTCTGGCAGGGCGCCGTCTACTGGACCTCTCCCTACATGGCCTGGCTACATGGCCTGGCTCAACCAGCTGGCGCCGCTCACGCCCGAACTGCAGCGGCGGAGGCGCACCGAGGACCTGCGGGACCGGCTGGCCGCGGCCGTGCGCTCTCCGTGGCCGGGACCACCGCCTTGGCCATGGTCGGCACTGCCTTCGTGCTGCTGCTCACCCTCGGCTCCAGCCACGCCGGCCATCCCGGCAACCCCTTCTCACTGCCTGCTCCCTCCACCAGCCACCAACAGCCGGGGAGAAGCGGGCCCGACCCTGGCCAACACCGGGCCCCACCGCATTCCGGCACGCCGTCGCCGACCAACACCACCACGGGCCCCTCGTCCACTACCAGCACGGGACCCTCGTCCACCTCGGGGAGCAGCACCACCGCGGCGTCCTCACCGACCCCCTAAGTACTTCGAATCAACCGAGCCGCTTTAGGCCGATGTGCCGATCGATCAGGCGAGGTACCGGGCTGCGCTGGAGTGCATTGACCATGACCACGTTCTCGTCGAGACCCCTCAGGGCCGACGGTTATCCGCCGAACCCGCCCTACCGGTGTGCATGGGCACGGCGAGCCCGACGGTCCACACGGCCCGGTCGCGACTGATCTGTTGGTCTCGGTAGTCGATAATGATGCGAGTGCGCCCTGCCCGGTTCTCCCTGGCCGCCGCTGTCGTCCTGGCCGCCGTTGTCCTGGCCGCCTGCTCAGGGCCGATCGTCAAGCACCGGGCCGTGGCAAAGGCACCACCGATTACGGCGTCTCCTGTCACAACGCAGGCGGCGCATGTCACCACCACTACAGCTCCAGCGTTGACCGGCGCTGCTGTCCACGCCGCCACCGATCCCGACCGCCTGGCCGCTGAGATGACGGATGTGGAGATCCGGCTCCATGGTCCACGAACTTCGTTTGCCGGACTCGCCCTCCAGGCTCTTCGCCAACAGTTGGCCTACGAGCGTCTGGCCGCCCACCCCGACTGGCTGTCGGTAGTGCTGGCCCGGGTTCCGGCGCGATGGCGAGCCACCGTGGAAGCGAACAGCCAGGCCGCGATCGACCTGAGTGCCTTGTCCACGCCCCTCACCCCCGGCGAGCTAAAGGGTTGGAAGATAACCCCACCGGCGCCGGCCGCCACCCTCCTCGGCTATTACCACGAGGCCCAGGCCATCACCGGAGTGCCCTGGGACGTCCTCGCTGCTATCCACCTGGTAGAGACCAAGATGAGCCGTCTGCGTGTGCCGAGCAGTGCGGGCGCCCAGGGCCCGATGCAATTCCTACCTGCCACCTGGGCTTCATATGGACAGGGCGACATCAACAGCGACTCCAACGCCATCCTGGCAGCCGCCCGCTATCTCCGGGCCATGGGCGCGCCGGGCGATCTCGCCGGCGCCATCTATCACTACAATCCCAGCCAACGCTACGTCCAGGCGGTGCTCGCCTATGCCGCCCAGATAACGACCGACCCGTCGGCCTTTCTCACCTACTACTACTGGCAAGTCGTGATCGTTGTGAATGGCAACGAGGTCGTCCTCCCCGACGGCTACCCCAGTGTTCCGGCCATCGCCGCCGGCTGAGTGTCACTGGATCCCGCAGAACCCATCCCGTCCCAGCCCCTCTCCCCGTTGGGTTGCAACCCTTCTCCCCTCGACCCGGTGACCCAGGGTGAGGCATTGGACTCTGGTGGATGGTCCAAGCCCGACGCGACTTCGAGAGCCATCTGGTCGCTACGTGGTCATCAACGCGCTCTTGATAGCCGCTGCGTTCAGAAGGTCCGCCAGTCACTCATTCGAGGGCCATGCAAAGGGACAACAGACAGGCCGAACGTCCCGACGTTGTGAGGCCTGCCGCTTTCTCGGTTGTCGGGCCAGGCACCCGTCGCGTCGGGCATCCCGGCGAGCCGCGGGCACGCTCAGTAGACCCGTTGTGGTACGGTCCGCCTGACTTCGATCGATCTTGAGGAGGCCTCTCGAATGAAGTTCACCTGGTTCAACCTCATGCCCTGGCCTTATCTCCCCGACGACTTTCGCGAGTCGACACGGTCAGTCTGGGTGGACATCCCCAGCAAGCTCTACGACCCGGAGAAGGGCCACTTCTTGTATCACCAGTACATGGACCAGCTGGAGTTCGCCGAGAGGCTCGGCTTCGACGGCCTGGGGGTAAACGAACACCACCAGAACGGGTATGGACTCATGCCATCGCCCAATATCATCGCCGCGGGTCTCGCACGCAACACGTCGACGGCAGCGATCTGTGTCATCGGCAACTCGGTAGCGCTCTATAACCCGCCCATCCGTGTAGCCGAGGAATTTGCCATGCTTGACGTGATCTCCGGCGGACGGCTGGTGGCTGGCTTCCCGGTGGGCACGCCGATGGATACGAACTTCTGTTACGGCCAGATCCCCGCCCTTACACGCGACAAGTACCGCGAGAATCATGACCTCATCATGAAGGCGTGGGCCGAGGACGAGCCGTTCGCGTGGGACGGCAAATACAACCAACTCCGTTGGGTCAACACCTGGCCAAAGCCGGTGCAGAAGCCACACCCGCCTATCTACATCCCGGGCGGCGGCTCCATCGAGACATGGGACTTCTGCCTCGACCACGACTACAACTACTCGTACCTGAGCTTCACCGGCTATCTGGCCGGTAAGACGCTGCTCGACGGCTACTGGGATCGCGTCGCCGCCCGGGACAAGGACGATTCACCGAACCGGGCCGCCTTCGCACAGATCATCTGCGTGGCTGATACCGACGAGGAAGCCGAGAAGCTCTACGCCGAGCACATCCTCTACTTCTACAACCGGTGCCTTCATGTGTACCCCGGCTTTTCCGACCCGCCCGGCTACCGAACCATTAAGACCATCAAGGCTGGCGTACTCAACCAGATGCGGGCCGAGATGCAGAAGATGTTCACGGACGTCACCTGGAAGGACCTGGTCGAGGGGGGCATGATCATCGCGGGCAGTCCCGACACGGTCCGAGAGCGAATGGAGCACCTGATCACCTCCCTGCGGGTAGGCCATGTCTTCTGCCTCTTCCACACCGGCAACATGCCCGATGAGAAGACCCGCTACTCGTCACAGCTCTTCGCGGAGAAGGTGATGCCGCAACTCCGGGACATGTGGCCGGATTGGAAAGACGACAACCGGTGGTGGATCAGCCCGATGCGGGAGAGGGTGAACTCGTAATGGACAGCCGCAGGATCGAGACCAAGAAAGGCACGAGCGTCCGAGTCCTCGAAGAAGGCGACGGTGAACCCCTCGTCTTCCTCCACGGCGCGGCCGGGCTCCTCGCCGAGAACCCCTTCCTTGATCAACTGGCCGGTAAGTACCATGTCTACGCGCCGGAGCTACCGGGCTACGGCGAGTCCCTCGGCGAGGACTACCTCGAAGACATGCTCGACTTCACGCTCCACACGTGGGACGTGATTGACGAGCTCGGCCTCACTGGCAACCTGCGCCTCATCGGCCACTCGATGGGCGGGATGATCGCCGCTGAGATGGCGAGCGTAAACCCGCACCAGGTGGGCAAGCTCGTGCTCGCCAGCGCGGCTGGTCTCTGGCTCGAGGAAGACCCGATCCCCGACATGTTCACGTTCCTACCCTTCGAGTTCGCCGACTACCTGTTTCATGACTCGTCGAAGGCCGCAATCCTCAGCGGCGGTGCCGACTTCTCGTCGCCGGACGCCATGACCGACTTCCTCGTTGGCAACTCGCGCCGCCTGGGGATGGCGGGCAAGATCCTCTTTCCTGTCCCCAACAGGCGCGTGTCCAAGCGGCTCTACCGGCTGACGGCACCCACGCTGATCGTCTGGGGCGAGAGCGACAAGCTCATGCCGTTGTCGTACGCGGCCAGGTGGAACGAGCTCATCTCGGGCTCGCAACTGACGACTATCAGCGAGGCCGGGCACATGCTTCCCTACGAGCAACCTGAGCAGTTCGCCGACGCCGTTCTTGCCTTCCTGGGCTAGCTCGCGGCCGAGGGTGTGGGGAAATGCCATCCGAGCAGTGGTGCTGTCCGTCGAGGAAGTAGTGGCGAAATTCAAGTACGGAGGTAATGTCGATCACAACCACCGCGAAGCGGTCATCAGCCGTCTTCGGAGCCGCCGAGCCGCCGGAGACTCGTCAGCCCGCCAGGCACACCGAGCGGCGGCTCGCCGCCCCGTAACGCCGTCCCTGCAGCACCCCCGAAGGGAGGGCGTTGAGCGCGGCGGCGCGGGCTACCGGTCGCTGGCACGGCGCTTTCGAGGTTGGGCTGAGCGGCGGCTGGATTGGGTGGTGGCACGGCGGCCCCGGTGCGTTTCGTTCGTCGACGAGCGGCGCTTGGGTTTGCGAGGGCCGCGGGCGGGGTTCCGTACGGTTGGCAGGGCAGACACGTTCGGCGTAGAGATGCCGGGCGTGAGCCCTAGCTGTCGTTGCAATCTGCGGGCCCCGAGGATGTCCCTCTGCCCTAGGAAGCTGATGACGATACCGTCAGCTCCCGCCCGGCCGGTGCGACCGGAGCGGTGCACGTAGTCGGTGGCGTCGGCGGGCGGGTCGTAGTGGACTACGAGGGGCACGGCGTCTACGTGGATGCCGCGTGCTGCGACGTCGGTGGCCACCAGGACGTCGAGGCGTCCGGCGCGAAAGGCGGACAGGGCTCGTTCCCGTTGGCTCTGACTGCGGTCGCCGTGCATCGGGGCGGTCGACAGCCCCAGGTGGGCCAATCGCTGGGACAGCCGGTCGGCGCCACGTTTGGTGCGGCAGAAGACCAGCGCTGGTCCGCGCGCCGCGATGGTCTCAGCGGCCACGGTCACCCGGGCGTCGGCAGCTACTGACCAGAAATGATGGTGAATCTCGCCCCGATCGGTGTCGGCCAGGGTCACCTCGTGGCGCACCGGCGAACGCTGGTAGTCCCGGACCAGCTTGTCGATGGGGCCGTCCAGAGTCGCCGAGAAAAGGAGCGTCTGACGGCTTGGGCTGGTCTGGTTGACAAGGCGACGAACCGCGGGCAGGAATCCCATGTCCGCCATCCGGTCGGCCTCGTCGATGACGACCACTTCGACACAGGAGAGATCTGCGGCGCCTCTTGCCACCAGGTCCTCCAATCTTCCCGGGCAGGCGATGAGTACGTCTACCCCGCGCCGCAAGGCGGCCAGCTGCCCGCCGTAGCCGACCCCGCCGTAGACCGATGTCACGGCGGCGCCGACGCCGCCAGATAAGGATCCGAGCACCACTTCTACTTGGGAAGCCAGCTCCCGGGTGGGCACCAGGATGAGGGCCCGGGGACGACCGCCGTCCCTGCGCCGGCCCCGGCGTTCCCCGCGAGGGACGTCAGCCAGGCGCAACAGGACGCCCAGCCCGAAGGCCAGGGTCTTGCCCGACCCGGTGGGCGCCTCGGCGCAGATGTCGCGGCCCGCCAGACAGTCGGGCAGGGTGGCCGCCTGGATGGGGAACGGATCGGTGATCCCGGCTCGGGCCAGGGCGGCGGACAATTGCGGGGGCACGCCGAGTGCGGCGAAGCCGTCAGAGGTCACAGGCAAGGCAGAAGTACTCACAAATCTCCAGTCGGTCCAAGCGAAAGTGGTGGCCGACTCGAAAATTGTCTCGTGGGCCTCGCCGATGTCTCACGGCATTCGCCCCGGGCGCTAGCCGCAGGTCTCCGGCCATGATACCCGGTTTCACAGACTGTTTCACGGCGAGGCCGCGAATGCCGAACGGATCGCTGCCACCCGGCCAGGTGGATCGGAACCCTCATCTGACGAAGGATCGCCTCGAGCCCTGCATCCGGTCTTCGCCGTGCGGCGGGCGAGTCCGGGGAGAACGCCAGGAAAGCGGCGGCCCGAATAGCTCGACCCGCCTCCTTGCACTCGAGGCTTCCTTGCCTCGAAACATGGAATTCCTGTTAACCGTGGGTCCACGGCTGTACGGTGAGGTTACCCGTCTGCGTCGCGATAGAGTTGCTGAGACAATCTGTGCAAGAGTCGACGAGTCGTCGAAGCACCAAACACTCACACCACCGCTTGCAGTCCGCGAGAAGCCTGTAAGCGTTAGTTCAGTGTTACCGTAAGTGTTGTTTCCGGCAATCGGAACCGTTACGTATACCGGGTAGGTGGAGTTCACCACGGTCGGGGATCGGTGGCTACATCAATAGCGCCGGACACCGACATTCTGAAAAACTCCTCGGCAAGAGACTCAGCCGAGGAGGTGCTGGCATGGGCGAAGACATCAGGCGGCTGACCTTCACCCGCGCCGACAGGCAGCGCTACCGCGAGAAGCTGCGCCGCTGCCTCGATGTGTTCGCCCGGATGCTGGCGGGGTCGAAGTTCGATTTCGAGCGACCGCTGACCGGGCTGGAGATCGAGTTCAACTTGATCGACGCCAATCACGATCCGGCGATGCGCAACGCCAAGGTCCTCACTGCCCTTGCCGACGACGCCTTTCAGACCGAACTCGGTCAGTTCAACATCGAGATCAACGTGCGGCCGCGCAGCCTCCTCGGCCGCGCAGCGGAGGAACTCGAGACCGAACTGCGAGCCAGTCTAAACGACGCCGAGGAACGGGCCTGCGCCATCAACGCCCACCTAGTGATGA
This sequence comes from uncultured Acidimicrobiaceae bacterium, assembly GCA_963834725.1. Lineage (GTDB taxonomy): Bacteria > Actinomycetota > Acidimicrobiia > Acidimicrobiales > Palsa-688 > PALSA-693. Next base: position 5,697,424 of record CAWICN010000001.1, on the reverse strand, counting down.
TCGGCATTCTGCCGACGCTCGCTCCTGACCATCTCACGGCCGACTCGATCAGCGCCAACCCGCGCTACTCATTGATCAACGAGCAGGTGTTCGCGGCTCGTGGCGAAGACTTACACATCGCTATCGACGGCGTCGATCGCCTGTCCATGTATGCCGAGACCATCGCCCCCGAGTCGGCCTGCACGAGCGTCCAGTTCCACCTTCAGGTGAGCCCTCCGGACTACGCCGCCTACTGGAACGCCGCCCAGTGCCTGGCCGGGGTTCAGGTCGCGCTCGGCGCCAACTCCCCGTTCCTCTTTGGCAAAGAGCTGTGGCGGGAAACCCGGATCGCCCTGTTCGAGCAGGCGACCGACACCCGGCCCCCGGAACTGAAGGCCCAGGGGGTACGGCCCAGGGTCTGGTTCGGGGAGCGCTGGATCACCTCGATCTTCGATCAGTTTGAAGAGAACGTGTCCTACTTCCCGGCCCTGCTGCCAGTTTGCGGAGACGAGGACCCCATGGCGGTGCTTGCCCGGGGTGACACACCGCGCCTCGGCGAACTGCGCATGCACGACGGCACCATTTACCGCTGGAACCGACCGGTGTACGACGTTTTAGCAGGCACCCCTCACCTGCGGGTGGAGAACCGCGTCCTGCCGGCCGGCCCCACCGTGGTGGACATCCTTGCCAACGCGGCCTTCTACTACGGCCTGGTCCGAGTGCTGGCCGAGCAGGATCGACCCATCTGGTCACAGATGTCTTTTGCTGCCGCGGAAGACAACCTCAACGCCGGGGCCCGAAAGGGGATCGGTGCCGCCCTGTACTGGCCCGGCGCAGGTGAGGTGCCGGTCACCGAACTGGTCCTGCGCCGCCTGTTGCCATTGGCCCGCCAGGGTCTGCGCGAGTGGGAGGTCGACCAGGCCATCGCCGACCGGCTCCTGGGCGTCATCGAGGGGCGCTGCATTACCCACCTGAACGGCGCCGAATGGCAGGTGCAGGCCTTTCATCGCATCGATGACCAGAAGCAACCGCTGGACCGGCGGGACACCTTGCGCGAGATGCTCGCCCGCTACGTCGAGCACACGCACAGCAACGAGGCCGTGCACTACTGGTCGATACCCTGAAGGCGCTCGGCGTTGGGTGCGGGCGGCCGGCTGGCGCCCGTCCCACCAGGCGAGGCGCGCCCTGCCGGCGGGGAAGAGAGAACTCCATCCTGGCCACTGGCGGTCGCGACAGCCTAGCCGCTACTCGCCGCGCCGGCAGCCCATTCCGAGTGGTCCTTGAGCCCGATCTCGTCCAGCAGAGGCACTGCCCCGAGCTGCCGGTGGGGACCGGGCCAGGCGGAACGTCACTCCCGAGGCGTCGACGACCGGCGTCCCCCGGAGGGTCGGGGGAATCAGCTGGACGTAAGCCGCGCCCGGCCCCGACGGTAGTGTGGCTCGGTGCGCCGCTCGACCGTTGATCCCCTGGCGATTGACCGTGCCCTCGACGGTGTCATCGGCCGCATGGTTGCCTTCCGGCGCGATCTTCATGCCCATCCCGAACTGGCCTGGCACGAGGTTCGCACCTCGGCAGTGGTGGCAGGTGAGCTGCACCGAGCGGGCCTGGAAACAGCGCCGCTGGTCGCCGGCACGGGCCTGGTGTGCGAGGTGGCCGGTGACGCGAGGGGGTCGCAGATCGCCCTTCGGGCCGATCTGGACGCCCTCCCGATCAATGACGAGAAGGATGTTGTCTACCGGTCTGCCACTCCCGGTGTAGCCCACGCCTACGGCCACGACGTTCACACCGCCGTGGTGCTCGGGGCGGGGATCGGTCTGGCCCGGCTGGCGGCGGACGGGCACCTGCCAGGCCGGGTGCGTCTGCTGTTCCAGCCCGCCGAGGAGGTACTGCCAGGCGGCGCCCTCTCGATGCTGGCAGCCGGCGCGCTCGACGGAGTGGAGCGCGTGTTCGCGTTTCACTGTGACCCCAGGTTCGAGGCGGGCTCGGTGGCGGTGCGAGAGGGTCCGATCACCGGCGCGACCGACGCCGTAACCGTCAGGCTGTCGGGGCCTGGCGGGCACACCGCCCGGCCTCAGCTGACTGTTGACGTGGTGGCCGCGCTCGCCGACGTCGTGACCCGAACTCCCCTGATCCTGTCCCGGCGGGTTGATCCCCGGGCCGGGATGTCATTGGTGTGGGGCCGCATCGCCGCCGGCTCCGCCGCCAACGTCATCCCTCAGTCTGGCGAAGCCGCCGGCAGTGTGCGCACCCTCGACCCGGACACGTGGAAAGGCTCCGAAGCGTTGCTCTCGGAGATCATCCTGGAGGTCGCCGCGCCCTACGGCGCCCAGGTGCAGATCGACTACAACCGCGGGGTACCCCCGGCTGTGAACGACCGGGCCGCGACCGGTGGCTTTCGGGCGGCGGCGGCGGCCGTGCTCGGCCCGGACGCGGTGATGGAGGCCACCCAGAGCATGGGTGGCGAGGACTTCGCCTGGATGCTGGAGCGGGTTCCCGGTGTCCTGGCCCGCCTCGGCGTCCGCCGGCCCGGAGTATCCGAAGCGCCCGATCTGCACCGCGGCGACTTCGACGTGGACGAGAGGGCCATCGCGTCCGGAATCCGGGTTCTACTGGCTGCCACCCTCGCGCCCTCGCCGGCAGTTAAGCCCACGCGCTGTGGGGCGGCGAGGTGTCGTGTGGACCACGTTCGACTGACAGCCCGCCGTCGTGCCTCCCGACACCACCTACATCTGCGGGATATCACGCCGGAGGATCTCCGCGCCCAGAGACGATGCAGGCGGCGACGATGCAGGCGGCGACGATGCAGGCAGCGACGATCATGACTCGTCCGCCAGCAGATCCAGATACCAGACGATCCGGCGCAACACGGCAGCCACCTCCTGGCTGTCCGGGTCCGGGTCCGAGCAAAGGGTGTCGCTCGTGTGAAGTAGAGCCCGCAGCTCCGCCACCTCTGCGCGCGGTTTGCCGCGCCGCTGGAGGCTGTCTGCGGCGACCCAACTAAACTTGGTGACTGCTCTCAGCCGGGCCAAGTCGTCAGCCACAGTCCCTCCGGCTCACCTGAGTGGCTTTGCCTCTAGCTGGCCGCAGGCGTCTAAGCCCAGCCGCGGCCTTGCGACCGGGCGGGGGGAAGACCTGCTCGGGGCGGCGCCACCCCTCCCGGACCGCTGGCCGCGCACACCGGACTGGAGCCCGTCGTTGGGGGCGCGCACCCGAGGGAGCACGACGTCCGGTCCGCTCCCCCGGCGTGAAAATTTTGGCCACTCGCGGGTACCGAAGCCGGGATACGTCTATCTGCCGTAGTTGGGCTCTCGCTTCTCAACGAAAGCCCGCTGCGCTTCACGCGCGTCAGCAGAGTGCATGTTGGCCTCTTCCATGGCGAGCGATAGGGGAAGGATCTGAGCCGCTTGCGCCCTGATCCACTGATTAATGGGGACCTTCGAGGCGATTATCGCTTCGAGCGGTCCGGAGGCGAGCCGGCCGGCGATCTCGGTCGCTCTGCTCACCACTTCGCCGTCCTCGACCACGAAGTTGACCAGGCCCAAGCGCTCGGCCTCATCGGCGGAGAGGCGGTCGCCGGTCATCAGGAAGAACTTCGCCCGGTTGACACCCATCAGGAGAGGCCAGATGACCTGCCCGCCGTCACCGGCACCGATCCCCATCCGGACGTGGGTATCGGCGAAGACCGCTGACCTCGCGGCCACGACAACATCGCAGAGCAGCGCGATGGTGGCACCCAGTCCCATCGCGTACCCGTTGACAGCAGAGATGACCGGCTTCTGACAAGCGAGCAATCCGTCAACGATCCGGGGGGCTTCCAGCATCATGTTCGACTTCGCGCCATCCCGAGGCGGCCCACCACCTGAGAAGTCCCCACCCGCGCAGAACGCTCGGCCGGCGCCGGTGATGACCAGCGCCCGACCATCTGGATCGTCGTCGAAGTCGGTAGCGAGGCGCGACAGCTCGTTGTGGAGCACACCGTTGACAGCATTGAGCTTCTCCGGTCGGTTTAGTGTGGCAACGACAACGCCGTTATCACGATGATCGAACTGGATGGTCTCATATTCCGGGAGCATGAGCTGACTCTACACAGCTCCGCAGCGCGGCATATCGAGCAACCATTTCGCTGCTGGCTACCGGTCCCAGAAGATGCCACGCAACGTGGTCGCGACTGAAGAAGAATGCGCCTGCAGGCGCGCTGGTGCGGAGCAAGTCCTGCCTGCTGCCGATCAGGGAACTCACCAAGATGGCCGCGGCATGACGACCGCGCCACGCGCTTCAGCGCACTCGCAGCTGAGTGAGCTCAAAGTAGTCCCGCCACGCCGTGATCTTGCCGTCGCGAAACTCGAATGCCCCCATGACCGGGAGTTCGAAACCTGGCTTGGCGCCGAGCGCGGTGCGTGAAGTTCTCGGTCCGCTCGGTCAGAACGACGTTGCCAGATGCGGCGATGTTGTCGACTCGCAGGCTGGCGTGCCACGTCTCGAGGAAGGTGGCCAGGACGGCATGAACCGCGTCAGGGCCGATGTGGCGGTCGCCAGGCAACGGGATGTTCCGGTAGTCCACCTGAGCGTCGAACAGTCGGTGGTACTCATCAAGGTCCATCTGGTTCCACGCCTCGCAAACCCGCCGCGTCACCGCCAAGTTGTGCTCGATGACGGTCGGCTCTTCCCCTACAGCCACGTCGTGCTCCCCTCAACCTTTCACCACGCACCGTGTCGTTGTGACGGGGTGACGGTAGCACGGGTCTACCTGTCCCGCGCAAAAGGGACTTTTGTCCAGGGTTGACAGCCGTTGCCGGCATGTGTAGCTTCACGAAGTACCGCCCGTACGAATGTTCGCACGCGATGGCTTAGCCCAACTGAGAGGGGATTGCTTCGGATGGGGAAGCCAACGGAGGACCAGGCAACACGTTCGACGGGCGGACTCGCCGGGGAGCTGGACCCGTGGCGCGCACGGTAGTTGTCGTCGGCGCCAGTGGGCTCGTCGGGGCGGCCACCGTCGATAGATTCCTGGACGTCGGCTGGGATGTTGTCGCAGTGTCACGACGCAAGCCCGAAATTTTCAGCGACCGGCCGTTCAGGCACATCTCTTTAGATCTTCGAGATGAGGCGGATTGCGCCGCCAAACTTGCCACTCTCGAGTCAGCCAGCCACCTCGTGTATACCGCCGTATACGAGAAGGAAGGACTTATCGGTGGCTGGCGCGAGGAGGACCAGATCGACACAAACGCGGCCATGTTTACCAACACTCTCGAGCCGTTCCTTGCGAGGCCAGGGCTGGAGCACGTCACCCTCCTGCAAGGGACCAAGGCGTACGGCATCCACCTGCACCCGATGCCCATACCGGCTCGGGAGCGCTATCCGCGGGACGAGCACCCGAACTTTTACTGGCGCCAAGAGGATCACCTCAAGCAGATGGCGGTCAAGCACGGGTTTGGCTACACCATCTTTCGCCCACAGCTCATTGTTGGCCCCAACTATGGCGTGGTGATGAACTTGCCGCCGGTGATCGGGGCGTACGCCGCAATCTGCCGCGAGGAAGGACGGCCGTTCAGCTTCACGGGCGGTGTCCCCTATGTATGGGAAGCGGTCGACACCCGGTTGGTCGCGGCCGCCATCCATTGGGCCGCCGAGGAGCAGGCTGCGTGGGGCGAGCATTTCAACCTCACCAACGGCGAGGTCTTTTCTTGGCGCGACCTGTGGCCCGAGATGGCCGAGGTGCTCGGTGTCGAGTCCGGACCCGACGACCCGCTTTCCCTCGCCGACTTTCTCCCGAAGAAAGCTGCAGTATGGGATGAGATCGTCGAGCACTACGGACTTCGCAAGGTTTCGATGGGCGACCTCCTCGGCCAGTCGCACTATTATGCAGACTTCTGCTTCGCCTACGGCGCCACCGCCCCGCCGCCTCCGGCGTTCGTTAGCACGGTGAAGATCAAGCAGGCGGGTTTCACGGAAACCTGGGACACCGCCGAGAGTTTCAGGCACTGGCTGAGGGTGCTCATGCAACGGAACGTTCTTCCACCCGCCAACCGGTGACCCGAACTGCAATACCGTCGCGGTGGATAGTCAATCAGACGGATCTAGTGGGCGCCCCCCGAAAAGGCGACGCGTAGACTGCCGTAGGCTTGCCCTGTCCCGGCCGGGCGCCCCGTCCAGGAGGAGCTTGGATGTGATCACCCGGCGGCCGCCTCCCGGAAGCGGGTGGTGCGGTGAACGGGGTCGGGGTCGAGCTTGGGGATGACTTCCTCGCCGAGCAGGCGGATGGTTTGCAGCGTCGATGCCTTGTCGCCCGAGCCCAGGGCGAAAACCAGCTGATCGGCTCCGGCCGATTCCCAGCGTTGACACTGCTCCAGCGCCTGATCGGGGTCACCGAGGATCATCCCGCCGGCGATCGCGAAATCGAGCATCTCGGGCGTGATATCCGGGAGCAAGTCGGGCCAGTAGGGAACGCCGACAGGATGAGGGAACGTGTCGTGGTAACGGTAGACGTTGCTCTGGAGATAACTGAGCGACGACGCCAGCGCCGACTGGCGCGCCGTCTGCTCGTCGGCTGCCACGAAGGCGACGGTCGTCACCATGAGGTTGTCGTTGACATAGGCGCCCACCGGCTCCGCGTTGCCGATCTCCGACTTGTAGGCCTCGAGGACGGGTGCCATAGCGGCGATGTCGCCAACCGAGAAACCCAGCACGCCAAGCCCCTTGCGGGCGCACATGCGTAGCTGGTGACATTCCCGGCTGCGTACCACATGGGAGGGTGTGGCTTCTTGTAGGGCTTGGGGAGGATTTTGCGGGGCGGCAACGACCAGAACTTCCCGTCGTACCCCTGGTACTCGTCCTGAGTCCACATCTTGGCGAACTCTCCGATGACATCCTCCCAGATCTCCTTGGTGGCATCGGTGGACGTGATGCCATCGTGATGGAGAAAACCAAGGATCTCGTGGCTGCCCGCGCCGCGGCCAGTGCCGAACTCCACCCGCCCGAGCGACAGGTGGTCCAGCATCGCCACCCGCTCGGCCAGCTTGGCCGGGTGGTTGACCTGGGGAAGGGGATTGAAGATGCCCGAACCGAGGTGGATCCGCTCTGTCGCGCGAGCGAGGTAGCCGAGCACGACGTCATTGGCGGACAGGTGGGAGTACTCGTCGAGAAAGTGGTGCTCGGCCGCCCAGACGTATTTGAAACCGGCCCGGTCGGCGGCCTCCGCGTACTCGATGTCATCGCACAGTGACCGGTGCTCGGCCTCCGGGTCCCCCTCCCGCCGGAAGCTGGGGTTGAAACCCTGGATGAAAACGCCAAACTCCACAATCGCCCCTTTCTCTCAAACGAGCGAATCGATACCATACTCGGACCCCCGGCTCCTATTACGCCGCGGCAGAGGAGGCCCTTCATAGGATTGGGGTTGTCCGGTCCAAGCAAGCGGGAGTTGTCGCTGCGGTCGCTAGCGTACTTGTTCGAAAACAGGGCTGGAGCCAGATTTAGGCCGCTTGTTGCGTTCGCTGTTCGAGCGGCCACGCCGAGCGGACGGCACCCTTGGAGACATCCCCGTTGATGAGGCGATTCAAGCCATCGCTGACGCAAGGACTGTCGTCGCTGGGCTCGGTCGGTTCATAGAGAGCCCGCCCACGGACGAGGACGGGCAATCTCGCCAGCCCCGATGCACCCATATAGGGCCTCCCCTGCCGATCCCGAGCGTCCACGCCAACCGCCCTGGCTGTCCTGCCACCCTTCGAGCGGACGGCGCGGCTCAGCGCCTAGGCTGCTCTTTGCAGCATGAAATAGGGCTTGGTGCCGATGGTCTACCTATTCGTGCAACTCGGCCGCAACCATCCGTATCAGCATCTTTGAGGGAGGATTCCGTATGAGCGACCACGACATTGTGATCAGGGGCGGCACCGTCGTCGACGGGACAGGCGGTCCTTCCCGGGGCGCGGATGTGGCCATCGACGGCGAACGTATCAGCCTTATTGGCGAGGTGCCTGGAAAGGGCCGGAGGGAGATCGACGCCCGGGATCGAGTCGTCACGCCCGGCTTCGTTGACATCCATACTCACCTCGACGGTCAGCTGGCGTGGGACCCGATGTGCACGTCGTCTTGCTGGCATGGGGTCACGTCGGTCGTCATGGGCAATTGCGGGGTCACGTTTGCGCCGGTGCAACCGGGTGGATCGTCCTACCTGGCCGAGGTGATGGAGTCCGTAGAAGACATTCCCGCCGCTTCTATCCTCAGCGGATTGCCCTGGAACTGGTCGACTTTCGGCGAGTACCTGGACGCGATCGAGACGATGCCAAAAGGCATCAACGTCGGCGGCATGGTGGGCCATGTCGCGGTGCGCTGGTATGTCATGGGGGAGGATTCTCTCGGCGAGGCACCGGCTTCCGTGGAGCAGGTGCAGCAGATGGCTGAGTTGGTTGACGAAGCGCTGCGAGGTGGAGCCTTGGGGTTCTCCACCAGTCGCACGCTGGGCCACAGGGTGCCTGACGGGCGGCCCGTCCCCGGCACCTTCGCCGACGACGCCGAGTTGCTGGCGATCGGCGACGTTCTCGGGCGTCTCGGCCGCGGTGTGTTTGAATCAGCACCACGGTTCGAACACGCCGGCCCCGATGGGGCAGGCGCCCGCCACGAGGTGCAGGTTCTCGCAGAGATCACCCGCCGAACCGGCCGCCCGGCCACCTTTGGGCTGGCCCAGTCGAATATCCGCCCGCAACTGTACCGGCTCGTGCTCGACGAAGCCCTTGGTCAAAACACGCTCGGTGCCCGGCTGCGCCCGCAGACCACGTGCCGAAGCATCGGGATCGTCTTCACACTGACCCACCGCTCTCCGTGGTCCGGCTGCGGGTCATGGGACGCGCTTTCAGGGCTGGACCTCGCCAATCGGCTGGCGTATATCCGCAACCCGCAGCAACGAGCTCAGCTCATCGCTGACGCTCTAAACCAGCCGACCCGTGTCGACCCGTCGATGCTCTACTTTCTCGAGCCGTCCTCCCTCAAGTACCGGCAAGGTCCGGACGAAAGCTTGGGCGCGCTGGCTGCGGCGCTCAGGCTGGAGCCCGTCGAGCTGTTCCTCGATCGTTGCGATGCAACCGACGGTCGAGTAGCGCTCAACATGCCCATCCTGAACCAGTCGTTCGATGCCATCGAGGACATGCTTGCCAACGAAACCGTCGTCCTCGGCCTCGCCGACGCCGGTGCCCACGTCGGACAGATCATGGACGCGTCGCAAGCGACGTATTTCCTGTCGCACTGGGTGCGCGACACCGGGTTCTTCGGACTGGAGGAAGGCGTCCGCAGGCTGACATCGGACACAGCCAGCCTATTCGGATTGGAAGGTCGCGGGGTGCTGGTCCCGGGCGCCTACGCGGACATCAACGTCATCGACATGGACGGACTCGGGCTCGCCCCACCGGAGTACGTACACGACTTCCCGGGAGGCGCGGGACGCTACATCCAGCGCGGAAAGGGTTATGACGCCACGCTGGTCAACGGCGTGGTCGCCCTCGATCATGGTGAGCACACCGGGGCCTTCGTCGGCCACCTGCTCCGCTCGGCCTGAGGTCGGTACCACCTTTCGGGGAGTTCAGCCGGCGGCCGTCCAGAGCCTGGTGGTGTGCGTGGTCACCGGGCAGGGAATGTGGTCCCGCCCGTTATTTCCACGGGACGGGGCCACCTCCAGCGGTTGATGAACGCCGTCTCTGCGGTGGGCTTGCGGTCGTTCGGCCCGTGTACCGGAGCGGGACGCAAAAGGGAAATGAAACGTCCTCGCCGAATTCCTTAATTTTGTCGGCATCCGTGACGATAATGAATCGGGCGAGTTGAAGGTTGCCCCCGTTGGGCGCGCGCTCTCACGGCAGCCTCGAGCGCCAGACGGATGTCTTCGATCGGGACGGGGTCCTGGCGGAAGCGCCGAATCGATAATATGGCCTACTGGACGCTCCGCCTTAGTTGGAGTCGAACCAGGTGCTGATCTACAAGATCCTGCTGCCATCGGAGTGGGCGGCTTTCGAGACCGAAGGACGATTCGACGGTTCGCCCTTCGACTGCAGCAGCGGGTTCATCCACTGCTCCGACCGAAGCCAGGTGACCGACACAGCGATCCAGTTCTTCGGGAACGAGCCGGCCCTCGTTGTGCTGGCCATCGACGCCGCAGCGCTCGGTGATGCCGTGCGCTGGGAGCCCGCTGCGGGTGGCGGCCGCTTTCCCCATGTCTATGGATCCCTTCCACTCGGCGCCGTGGTATCGGTGCACCACGTGCCTGACGCTCGGCCTATCGATCGTGTTCTCAAGGAGGAGTAACGCGGCGGCCGTGAGCCGGGGGCCGATTACAAGACGAGTTCGCCTGTCGAGGAGGTCGTGTGGCGGAGCGGGGTGGGCGGGATTCGCTGTGATATCCGTGCAGGCAGATGATGATCCCGCGCAAGGGCTCAGCCAGCGCCGGACGTGACACCGTCCAGGCCACCTGTCGATTTTGAACCAACTGTGACCGCAGACCCTCAGGCGGTGCTGCCAGGAAATGGCGCTCGGATCAGCGGAACCGTTCGGCGAGCGCGAGAACAATGCCAGCGGGACGGCCTCGTTCTGGCGGAGGCTCCGGGGGGTGGGCACGCCGTTACGAGACCCGCCACGATTTAACATCTCCTCTCTGAGCGGGGCTGACTGTTTCGATGGAACATGCTTTGTGCGATGCGGGGTTCGCCTCGGTCCGTGACGCCTTCGAAGAGGTGGTCGCAGGGCAGTCCAGCACCGGCGCCTGATCGATCTTGATGCACCGGTGCAGGCCTACTGGCCGGAGTTCACCGCTCGTGCCAGCGTACGCCAAGTTCTGTCGCACCAGGCCGGGGTGGTTGCTCTGTCGAAGCCGGCGCCGACCGAGTTGTTCTACGACTGGGAGGCGATGTGCCACGCGCTGGCCGAGGCCGCTCCGGCGTGGAAACCCGGCTCGGCACATGGCGAGTCGGCCCTCTTCTTCGGCCACCTGGTCGGCGAGCTGGTACGGCGGGTGGACGGCCGGTTGCCGGGACGGTTCTTCCAGGAGGAGATCGCCCGGCCCCCTGGAGTCGACTTCGCCTTCGGACTCGGCCGGTTGACCAGCGACGGTGTGTCGAACTCACCGGGTTCGGCGCCGAATGGGAGGCGGCCGACCGGATGGGCCGGCCGGCGCTTTACCAGACTGCCATCGGCAACCCTCCCGGCGCCCGCCAGCTGGACGTGGTAAACGGACCCCGATGGCGAGCAGCGGAGATCCCGGCTGTAAACGGACACGGTTCTGCTCGGGGCCTGGCCCGGTTCTACCAGGTCCTCCTCGACGGCAGGATCCTGAGCCTCGACCTTGTACACCGGGCGATCACTGCCCAAACGACAGGCACGGATCAGGTCATCGGCGCCGTGAACAGCTGGGGTTTGGGTTTCGGGGTGAGCCTCGACGGTTTCGGTATGGGCGGGCTAGGAGCCAGCTGTGCCGGAGCATGCCGGCAAGGGGAGGCCGCGGGCGATGACTTCTACGTGGTGGCCTTCGTCACCGGGTCGTTGGGCACGCACGAGCGCGTCGATCGGATCGAGAATGTGTTCCGCGAGTGCCTTGGACTGGCCCCACTCCAGTCCTGAACCGAGGTTGGCAGGCTGCGCGTTCCTGCTATGGCCATCCACGCCGCGAGCACCGCGGCGCCCAGAATCTCGAGAACCATCGATTCGAAGACGAATGTTGCCGACGTCGACTCCCGGAACCCGAAGAGGCCGATGTTGATGCTGATGATCAGCCCCCCGAGGGTGGTTAGCATGTATCCCGCTCCGAGGAGACCCGCTAGCAGCCGGGGCAACACCAGCAGGACAGCCGCCAGAGCGAAGCCACCGATCGCATCGGCAAGAAAACCTGGACCGACCGTCGGGATTTGCCTATAGCCCTCGGACCAGAGGTGCAGATGGATGGCGCCGACCCAGACGAGCAGGCCGGCGCCAGCCAACCGCAGTACGAGAGCAGCCAGCGACAGTGCGCTCAGCCGCGACCCTGACTGAGGACGACGCTTGGCCGTCAGCAGTCGGACAAGATCGAGGGCCAACCGCGTCGCCGGGGCGCCAGGTCGGGGCTCAGAGGTTGCCGTCGCCATCGCTGGGACCTCCGTTGTTGTCGCCATCATGGTCACCGCCATTACCTTGAGGGATTCCGTTGCCGGACGGCGCCGGCTGCGGAGGAGCCATCGTCGTCGGCACCGGTGTGACCGGTGGAGGCGGCGGGACAGCCGTCTGAGCGGGTGTGATCGGTGGAGGCGGCGGCGGGGTTGTTGTCACCGGAGGCGGCGATGCCACCCGTGGCGCGGGGGTCGTGGTGGTGGGGGCAGGTCTGTTCGCCGGCGCCGCCGGACGGGGTGCAGTGGAGGCCGACGAGGTGGCTCCTTGCACCTGGCCGGCGGGTAAGCGGCTGATCGTGACGGCACGCGAACCCGAGGTCAGCGCGAATACCAGGCCGATACCGGTGGCCGCCACCACGGCGATCAGCGCCAGGATGATTCCAAGTCGTTTGCTCACGGGAGAATCCTTCGGTTCGTGCGGGTGGGTCCGAGAAGCCGTTCGGCTTGAGTGCCGTCTCGTGCTCTCTGGACGTGTCATACGGACGGGAGCACCAGATGGTTCGCGCCATATGGGGGTCGTTCGTCACAAGCTCGCGACCAAACCGTTGAACCGGTTCGGTCGTATACAACGACCGATGACTCGCCGTGTTCTGCTCGCAGCTGTCGCTTCTTGCCTGGTCGCGTCAGCTGCAGCTCTCGGCTTCGCCGTCCTCGGCGGCCGAGCTTCGATACCCGGAGCTTCTGCCGCCCGGGCCCATTCGCCTGGTTGGCGCAGACGTCATGCTGCGGGGCTGGACCTGGCTAGACGGCGCCTCTGCCGTGGGGTCGTTGCCCCTGCCACGCGGACTCCGCGCCGCGGCAGGCGACCCCGGCGCGCTCACCGCAGCCCTGTTCGGACCGCTTGGCGCGTACCTCGGGTACCTCAACGCCACCCCGGTCCAAGGTGAGCGGCTGGAGGGTGGTTGGGTTCCGCCCCGAACACCTGCGCGACGACGATGTCAGCTCGGCGCGCCAGGACGCCGCCGTGCCACTCCTTCGCACCGGCGCGGTGCTGCGGTCGTGCGTCATCGACGACTAAGTAACGAAGGTTGGAAGCCATCATTTCCACGAGGTGGCGTGCCTGGTCATGCAGCACTCGGCCGGCAGTGAGATCGTTGCCGCCACGCCGTCAGGGTGATCCGACGCACGTGTGGGCCACGCTGGAACGTGCGGTAGCCGCCACCCGCTCGCCTCAACTTATCCTTGGCCTACCGGAGCTGGGGGAGCCAGCCATCTCCCCCCGGAGCGCCGAGCCGAGCCAACGTTCGTGAGGTTTCCGTCGTAGTGGGGACTCCGTTCCGTTACCCGCTTCGCCCACTTTGGCAGCGCGTTTCCCCGCGTCGACGGTGGTAGCGTCCTGAAGCGGCTCGGACGCCGCTCACTACCGGCGTACTGGGATGGTGGTCGCAGCGCTAGCGGCCGAGAATCGGGGACACCTCGCCCTCGAACTCACGGTTCGAGATCAGCGAGGAGTTTAGCTCGCTGCTCCTCGAGCGCCTTGACCTCAGACCGGAGCTTCTTCAAGTCGCGGTCGACCCGGGCCAACTCACCCTGCGCTCGTCGCTGCCGATGTTCCAGATCGTTGTGGGTGCTCGTCATGAGCTCCTCGACCTCGCGGCGCAGGAGCCTCAGCCATGGGTTGCCGTGAATGACACCCACTCGGTACTGCAGCTGACCGGCGTCGATCGCGGCCACGATCTCGTCGTAGGTCAGCCCGAACTCCTTGCGTGCTGTCTTGTCACTCAGCGTTGCACCTTTCCGGCTCCACTCATCTTGCACAGGCATGTCCTCTCGTCTCAGCAGCGCAGACAGGGGGCAGAGCGTATTACCACCTCGCAGACGTCCGGCTCTCCGCCAGGTCTCCGTTATGGCGGTATTTGTGGGCAGTCCCACTTCCGGTGATCCTCCGGGTTAGGGCTAGCGACGCTATGGAGAAAGCCGAATCGCACGAAGCGGACCGATGTCGCATTGCGGCCGCTGCAGCGAGCGAGACGCGCATGTCCCGGGCCATGACCGCGAAATCACCAGGTGAGGAGGCCGGGGGAGCAAACGGGGCCGATGAGGGCCGATGAGTGGACGCCACTGGAGGAGATGTTCGCGCTCAGCGACGCGGGAAGCGTCGAGGAATTCCATCGGCGGCTCGTGCTCCTCCCGCCGGTGAGCCGAACCCGGTCCGACGCGTTCGAGTCGGGTTGCTTGTTCCGCCACTACCACGAGACCGACGAGCGTGGCACAGCCACCACTGCGTTGTTGCTCGTCACCGATGGGCGGTGGAGAGACGCAACCGGCCGGATCAATGAGATAATCGCCGCGTCCGATCGTATCGGCGATGAAGATCTCGACCTGCTCGCTCGGTCGTTCCTGGGCGCAGATCGCTTTCTGTACTGGCAGGGGCCCAGGGTTGGTTCGACGACAGTGTCGAGATCGTCCTGGAGGACGCGACCGACAGCGGTTCGGGCCGTGCCGGTGCAACATGGGCGACGATAGACGATAGGCCTATCGTGATTCCCCGTGAGATACGCCCTCCGCTACGGCGCTGGGCCGCGGCAGGCCTTGTCGTAGGGGACCCTGCTACCTGGGGCTCGGTCCTGGAAAGAAGCAGGGAACTCGACGCTCATGGTGCCACGGCGGTCATGCGCGGGCTGCTGGACGCGATCGGCTCGCTGCCCGAACCGGCACCGCCCAAGGCGGTACGTCCGCCGGTTACCCGCAGCAGTCTCTGCAGACCGCCGAAAAAGGCCTGACGGCGCCAGGCTCCCACCACTGCACGCCGTTGCAACAAGAGCGTCTGTTCTGACCACCCGCCATCGCCGGTAGGGACCGTCCGAGAGCCTGCCTCCCGCCGCCGGTCGGGGTCACGGGCTTCCTGTACTTTCGGGGCGCCTCATTGATCTTCGGGGACGCGTTCAGCGACCGTCGAGCCAGAGGCTGAAGGCCCGGCCGTCCACGCGCAGAGTCCGCTCATGGGCATGCTCCTCCCCGGCTGGTTCGTCGCGGACACCGCGGTCCTGCATCTAATTTGCCCCTTCGACCGTCACCGTATGGCGGTTACCGGGAATAGAACAGACCGATCGGTCTGTTGAGCTGGGTGTGGTTACGAAGGGCCAATTGACAAGGCAGCGGGTGATCGAACAAGCGGCACCGGTGTTCAACCAACGGGGCTACTGGGGCTCGAGGCTGCGGGACCTGATGGAAGCGACCGGCTTGGAGAAAGGCGGAATCTACAACCACTTCGGCAGCAAGGACGAGCTGGCGGCCGCCGCCTTCGACCACAACGTCGAGCTCATAGGGACGCGGATTCGGGCTGCCCTGGCGGGTCACCGGCTGGCCCTCGACCGTTTGCGAGCGGTCTTGGACGTCTACCGCCGCTTCGTGGTCGACCCCCCGTTTGTTGGCGGCTGCCCGATCATGAATGCCGCCGTTGACAGCGACGACACCCACCCGATGCTGCGCCGCAAGGCGCAGCAGGCCATGGCCCTGCTGCACGACGACACCATCGCCCGCATCGTGGCCCGGGGACTCGAGCGGGGCGAGCTGAAGGCCGACACCGACCCCAACACGGTGGCCACCGTGGTCGTCTCCGCCCTGGAGGGCGCGCTCATGCTGTCCCACCTCTACGACGATCCAGGTCACATGACCGCCGCGACCGCCCACCTGGAGCAGTACCTCACGTCCCTCTCAATCCTGACAACGGATGGCGAACGATGAAGTCCCGCACCCACAGCTGGCAAGACTCCGCCGCCACCCCCGATGCGGCCGGGGAAGCAAGCGGGTTCGAACTGTTGTCTGCCCTCGCTCGAGGGGACCTGCTGGCGCCGCCGATCATGTCAACCCTGGGATTCGACGGCTTCGCCGTGGGGTCCGGGTGGGCCAAATTCACGCGGATGCCCGACAACCACCTCTACAACCCCAATGGCACCGTCCACGGTGGAGTGGCAGCCACCCTGCTCGACTCGGCCATGAGTCGCGCGGTGCACTCCACCCTCGACAAGGGAGTCGGCTACACGACCGTCGACCTGCAGGTCAGCTTCGTTCGACCGCTCACCACGCAGACCGGGTCGAGCGCGCCGCGAGGGCACCGTGGTCCACGCCGGCTCTCGCATCGCCACCGCCGAAGGGCGAATCGTCGACGATGAAGGCAAGTTAGGCGCGCCCGGCACAGCCACCTGCCTCATCGTGAGCCGGTCATGATCGGCCTCGATGCCCGTATCCGCCCTTGGGAAGACCCAGACGCGGAACGGCTCCAGCGCATGGTCACCAGGCTGTCACGCCAGACCGTGATCCACCGGTTCTTCACCCTGAGCGGAACCGTGACAGAACCACTCCTACGCGTCCTGGTCGACGTCGACCACCACCACCACGAAGCACTGGTCGTAGCCGTCGGCGACGAGATCGTCGGTCTCGGCAGCTACCACCTCGACCAGACCGATCCCACCCGTGCCGACATCGCAGTTCTTGTGGAGGACGCGTGGCAACGCCACGGTCTGGGCCGGCTGCTGGTGAAAGCGCTCAGCCGCCTGGCCGCTCAGCGGGGTGTCACCGCCTTCCACGCCGATGTCCTGTTCCACAACACGGCTGCCACCGGACTCATCCAACGCATGGATCGGCAGGCCCGGGCAACCTGGAACGGCGACTTTCTCTCCTACGAGCTGCCGCTGCGAGCAGCATAGAAGCAGTACGGCGGGCGACGAACGGCTCATGGTGAGCTCTCGCCAACTTCGCCTCCACTCGCCGCCCCGTGATGCTTCACCCCGATCGGGGAAGTCGATCCCGGGGACACTCGCCCGGTTCAGTGCATCTTCATCGAGTTCCCCGGCAACCAGTTCAAAGAGGAGATCGTCCCCGCCTTGGGCCGGCTCATCGAGAACCAGACGGTCCACATCATCGACCTGGTGTTCATCCGAAAAGACGCTGACGGCAGCGTGACCACGTTGGAGTTCGACCAACTGGACGACTTGGCCCCCTTCGCAGCCCTGGACGGGGAGGCCGGAGGACTGCTCACAAACCAGGACATCGCCTACGCCGGAGCGGGGCTGAAGCCCAACTCGTCCGCGGCGCTGCTGGTCTGGGAAGACACCCGGGCTAATGAGTTGGCTGTGGCCGTCCGCAATGCCAACGGCGTCATCGTGGAGGGGTAGAGGACCCCCCCGACCTGGGCGTGAACAGGCTCTCTCCGAGATCGCTGCGGCAACCTCGTCAACGACCTGAACAAGGAAGACCTCTGTCATGATCCGACGTCCCATCGAACGGGAAATGGCTCGCACCGCGGTCATTGCCGGCACGGCAACGGCTCTCGGCGGCCAAGAAGAACGTTACGAGCAGGCCGAGTACGCCCAGGCTGCCCCCGTACCCGAGGCTGAGGCCGCCCCGGAGCCAGCGGCGCCAGCCCGACCCAGCCCCCAGCCGTCGAGCAGCTAAAGGAACTTGCCGCCCTCAAGGATCAGGGCATCCTCACCGAGGAGGAGTTCACGGCCCAGAAGGCAGCCAAGATCCTGGGCGACTAGCGAGAACAGGAAGGACCGACTACCCGCCCCTGATCGGACCCTGTCCAGGGCTCTGGGACAAAAGCAGTGCTTCGATCCGCGCTAACCGTTGGGCCAGGTCAGTCAGGGCAACCTGGTCGGTGTTCGAGGTGGTCGTGGCCCGTCGCCGCGCCGCCTGTTCGACAAAGCTGGATGACACCTGGGCCGTCACCACCGCCAGGGTCAAGATGCCGATGGCCATGATGAACCCGGCCGCGGTCTGCCCCAGGGCGGTGACCGGGAAGAAGTCGCCGTAACCGACCGTGGTGACGGTCGTGACCGCCCACCACACCGATTCTCCCAGGGTGTGGATGTTGCTCCCGGGGGCGTGTCGCTCGTAGAAGTACACGGCCACCGAACCGTTGAGCACCAGCAGCGACGCAGCGAGCAAGAAGCGGCTCAGGTGCCCACGCTGGAACATGGATCGCACCAGGCGCAAGCTGAACACGACCCGCAGCGGTGGCACCACCACGACGGCCAGGCCCAACAGATGGGTGCGGAGGTAACGCCAGTGACGTTGGGCCAACGCGGCCCGGATGGCCATGTCGATGCCGTAGATGCCGGACAAGCAAATGCGGGCGATCAGGGCGGCGGTCGCAGCGTCGTGGCCGAAGTCGCCGGGTGGGATGATGACGATCCACAGGGTCAAGAGGGCCAGAATGTCGAGCGGCGTCTGGCTCCGGGCCATGTAGGCGGCGAGCCGACCCCGGGGATCATCCGCCTCTACTTGCCAGTCAAGTGCGCTGTCGGGCGAGTCTGCCATGCCGAGAGTCTCCCAACGCCAACGGCGTGGATGCCAGCATCGAGGGCAGGTAGTGCAGAATCTGCCGCTCCCGCCCGGTCAACTGCTCGACCACCATGACCGACATGCGCTGAGGGGCCGTGTGCGCCAGCCAGTCAGCCTCGTTGATCAGTTCCGACAGGAAGGTGTCTGGCCAGGGTTCGACCAGCCCGCGAAGCAGCGGGCGGGTCTGGATAGCCAATTCGAGAAATGGGCCGAGATATTGCTCTGGTCGGGCGGCTTCCACGGCCAGCCGGATGGCCGCTTCGGCCTGCGGTTCGCGTCCTCGTGGGCTCGCGGCCCAGGCTCGTAATGCCAGCCGCCGGACGTGACCGGCCCGGTTGGCCTTCATCGAAGCGGAGGTGCGCCATGAGGCGCTGTATGACCGGGTGGGGTGAAAGGACCCACCTCCGGCTTGTCGCAGCAAGCCGGTGAAGCTGAGGGCAGCCTGATCCTGGGAGCGCAGGTGAGGGTGGGAGCAGCCCTTGACGACGACGGGACGGGCCGGCACTGCCAGACGGCCCGGGTCCGGCTAGCCAGACGGGAAGGTGTACGTGTGCAGGAACCAGTGGTGAAACCCCCTCAAGCGATGAACCAGCTCCAACCTGGTGGATATGGGCTGGGCAGCAGTGCACTCTGGGCCGGGTTGCGGCCTGGGGACTTCGAAGCCGACATCCGCGACGGTGAGGAGGCCACGAGGAAAGCCTGCGGCGTACTCGTGGCGAAGCTGCAGGGGAATAGCTGGGCGCCGACCCCGTCGACCGGTCAGCAGTGAACATGGGAACCATCCCGGGGCTGCCCTTCCCACCGGCCGGCCAGGTCGGTGACGGGCAGGTCCGCTGTCGGCTGTTGGCCTCGGGACGGGGCGGAGGGTCCGTAGTAGTCCGAGGCCGGGAAAGCCGGCTACATGGCGAAGGGACCCAGCGAGTTAGTGGCTTCGTAGCTGGCACGCCAGGAGTTCGCCGGTGAATACCGACGCTTCGTGGCCCGACCTCGAAGAGGCCGAGCAACTAAGTGTCATGGCAGATGGTCGTCGGGCCAGGTCCGAGCAGGTCGCCAAGCGGGTCAACACCGCCACGGAGCTGCTCGGCGGAGGGATGGATGTTATCGATGCCACCCGGAACCTGGCACGGCGATATCGGCTTTCTGAGCGCCAGGCTCGTCGCTACGTGGAACGGGCTCGAGACGAAGGGGCGATGGAAGTTCCCGGACCCAAGGTCGTGTTCACGGTCAAGCTCTCCGCCGGGCTGGCCCGCCGGGTGCGGCGGGCCGCTCGGGCTACCGGGCAGAGCATCTCTGCTTTGGTGTCGGAGGCGCTGTCGGAGTTCTTGGACCGCCACCTCGGGGATGGCCGTGGTTGAGCGTCGGGTGAGCGTCGAGTTCGTCTTCGACCGGGCCGGCGATCAGGTGCTCGCTCACGCCTACCGGGTACTGGTGCCTGAACGCCGGAGCCGAACCACACACAGGAGGGATGTCGATGAGCCCAGCCAGGCGGCCGCGGTCGACGAAGGGGAGCAGCGGCCGGCCCTCGGGGCCTGAGGCCAGCGAGCCCGTGCGTAACGTTTCCGTAACGGCAGTCTGTGGGGTGTGCGGCGACCGGCTGCCGGCCGGCCGGGCCCGCCGTTGGTGCTCGGATGCGTGCAGGCAGGCGGCGTTTAGGGTCAGACGAGCCGCGCCGGCGCCGGTCCCGGCCCAGCCGGCCAAGGCGGACATGGTCTATGAGTGCCCCGAGTGCGAGGCCCGATATGTGGGCTCTCAGCGCTGCGAGGACTGCAACCGCTGGTGTAGGCGTCTGGGGCCTGGGGGGCCGTGTCCCCACTGCGACGAGCTGGTGGTGCTGGACGATTTTCTCCGTCCCGACCAGCTCGCGTCACCACCACCACCGCCGGCGAGACAGTCAAGGAAGGACAGACCATGACCACCGCAGCCATTTACGCCCGGGTGTCGGGGCAGCGCCAGAAGGAGGAGCAGACCATCGGCTCGCAGATCGACGAGTCCAAGGCGGCCGCCGCAGCGTGGGGGCTGGAGGTCCCCGAGGAGTGGGTCTTCACCGACGAGGGTTATACCGGCGCCACCTTGGTCCGTCCCGCCCTGGAACGACTGCGGGACCTGGCCGCCCAGGTGCCGGTGGACGTGGTGATCTGCCTGTCGCCTGACCGTCTGGCCCGGAAACTCGCATATCAGACGCTGTTGATCGACGAGTTCAACCGGGCCGGCAGCGAGGTCCGCTTCGTCAAGGCCCGCAAGGTCGAGACCCCCGAAGACGAACTGCTGTTGCAGTTCCAGGGAATGTTCGCAGAATACGAACGGGCTCAGATCGCAGAACGAAGCAGACGTGGCAAGGCTTTTCGGCTCGCGCCGGTGTTGTCAACGTCTTGGGCGGTGCCCCTTATGGCTATCGCTACATCCGGCGCACCGATGTCTGCGAGGCCCGCTACGAGATCGTCGAAGACCAGGCACAGGTCGTGCGCGAGATGTTCCGCCGTTACACAGAAGACCAAATGTCGATCGGTGAGCTGGCCCGGTGGCTGACCGGTGAAGGTATCCCGACCCGCACCGGCAAGGACCGCTGGGACCGCTCGGTCATCTGGGCGATGCTGAAGAACCCCGCCTATGTAGGGCGCGCCGGGTTCTTGAAGACCGGCTTCACCGACCGCCGGCCGGCGATAAACCGCAAGGCCCGTCTGCAAGGACGCTCCATCTCACGCCACTACGCCACCTACGACCGCCCCAAAGAAGAATGGATCACCATCGCGGTGCCGGCCATCATCGACGAGGACACCTTCAAGGTCGCCGCACGCCGGCTGGTCGACAACCGTCGCTTCGCCTCCAGAAACAGCAAGCAGCTCAGCCTGCTCATGGGATTGGCCGTCTGCCAGTCCTGCGGCTACGCCTACTATCGCACCTCGACCCGCACCGCCAAACGCAAGATCTACTACTACCGTTGCCTCGGCTCTGACGACTACCGCTACCAGGGAGGCCGAGTGTGCGACAACAAACCGGTGCGCGCCGACTACCTCGACGAACTGGTCTGGGGACAGATCACCGCCCTGCTCGCCGATCCCGCCCTCGTCCAAGCCGAGCTCGACCGGCGGCTCAGCGAACTTCGCGCCGCCAACCCGAGCACCTCCGAGCGCGCCCGACTGGAACGGGACATGGCCCGCGCCACCAAAGCGATCAACCGGCTCGTCCAGGCCTACCAAGAAGACCTCCTAAACCTGGAGGAGCTACGCGAACGCATGCCCAACCTGCGGGCCAAGCACACCAGCCTGAAAGCCTCCGTCGACTCGCTCGAGGCGCAGCAGATCGACCGGGAGAGCTACCTCAAGTTGGCCGAGAACCTCGACAGCTTCCTCGTCCGTCTGCGCGACAACGCCGACACCGCCGCCGTCGAGGACCGCCAGAAAGTGCTACGCAGCGTGGTCAAAGAAGTCCTCGTCGGACCAGAACGCGTCACCATCCGACATAGCATCCCCGTGCGAGACCACCCCTTTCTAAGCCCGGGTTATCCATTGCGTTGGGGGAGTCTTGTCGCCACTGCTTGCCAATATCGCCCTATCGGTCCTCGACGACCACTTTGCCGAGGTCTGGTCGAGCTACGGCAAGTCCGGCTCGCAGCGCACCGCTCGAAGGCGCAAAGGGCTCGCGGTCTGTCGCCTGGTCCGTTACGCGGATTTATGACGAATTCAGGATAAGTCGGCTTATGCCGAGAACCGAATTATGCCGAGGATCGGCACGGATGGCTTGTGGGGTAGGGGCTTCTCGTTGGTGGGTTCGGCATAATTCAGAGGGTTTCGAGGAAGGCGAGGAGGCGGTCGGGGGGCTTGTAGCGGCCTGGTGTGGTGCCGGGTGGGGTGGTGCGGGCGAGGGCTCGTTCTTTGATGGTCATGTCGGCGTGGAGGTAGATCTTCGTGGTGGTCTCGACGTCTTCGTGACCCAGCCAGAGCGCGATGACGGTGGCTTCGACCCCGGCTCGGAGGAGGGTCATGGCGGCTGTGTGTCTGAGGGTGTGGACGGTCACGTGCTTGGTCTGAAGCGTCGGGCAGGCCTGTCGGGCGGTGGCGGTGTGCTTGGCCACCAAGGCGGCGACCGCGTCGCTGCTGAGGCGGCGTCCTCGGCTGGTCGGGAACAGCGGTCCTGTTGGCTGGTTGTGGCGTTCGGTCAGCCAAGAGTGCAGCACGGAGACGGTGTGGGCGGTCAGGGGGGTGGCCCGTTGTTTCCGGCCTTTGCCGTCACAACGGAGGTGGGGTCCTCGCCCGAGGTGAACGTCTCCGCAGCACAGCCCGGTGAGCTCGGAGACTCGCAGCCCGGTTTGGATGGCGACCACCAGCAGGGTGTGATCGCGCCGCCCGATCCAGCGGTCGCGGTCGGGAGCGGAGAGCAGGGCGTCGATCTCTTCGGGTTCGAGGAAGGCGATGTCGGTGCGCTCGGCGCGTTTGGTGGGGATGGCGAGGACCCGTCCGATCAGCGCGGCGTGTTCGGGGTGTTCCAGCGCCGCGTAGCGGTAGAGGGAGTGGACGGCCGCCAGTCGGGAGTTGCGGGTTCGGATGGCGTTGTGACGGTCTCGTTCGAGATGGTCCAAGAAGGCGCCGATGAGCGTGGCGTCGAGATCGTCGAAGTCGAGATCGCACGGCGGCCTCCCGGTTCGCTGCGAGGCGAAACCGAGGAGCAGACGGAACGTGTCTCTGTAGGCGGCGATGGTATGGCTGCTGGCTCGTTTCTGGTTGATGAGCCGCTGGGTGAAGAAGCCTTCCAAGGTGGGGGCAAACGCGGTCATGGCTCGGCCTTTGGGGTCGGTTCGAGACGCCGGGCGGCCAGGGCCAGCAGTTCGGGGACGGCGGAGACATACCAGTAGGTGGCTCGAGGGTCGTGGTGGCCGAGATAGGTGGATAGCAGCGGCATGCGCACAGCGACGTCGGCGCCGTCGCGATACCAGCCGATCAGGGTGTCGACGGCAAAGGAGTGCCTGAGCCCATGGATTCTCGGCTGGGGCGACGGTGGCGGCTGCTCGAGTCCGGCCCGGTGCACCAGTTGACGGAAGGTGGGCTGAACCGTGTTGTGGGACAGTCGGGTCCCCCGGGTCGAGACGAAGAAGCTCGGAGCGTGCCGCTGGAGAGCGAGGCGGTCTCGTTGACGCTCATAGATCTTGAGCGCGTCGAGGGTGCTGGGATGCAGGAGGACCTCGCGGGACTTGCCGTATTTCGATTCCCGCACGGTCAAGACCTGGCCCGGCCAGTCGATGTCGCCCGTGTCGAGGGCCATAGCCTCGCTCACCCGCATGCCTGTCGCTGCGAGCAGCCCGAACAGGGTCTCGAAGGTGGCTGCTCGTAGCGCCGGGCGAAGCGTCGCGGCTGCTGCCATCAACGCGACGACGTCGTCATCGGAGTAGATGTAGGGGACTGGGCGGTGTTTGCCGGCGGGGAACAGGTCAGCCGGTGGGATCTCGCAGTTGGGGTCGAGGGCGTGGAGGTATCGAGCGAAGGAGCGCGCGACTCGCATCCGCCGGGCTAGATAGGCGGCCGAACCGGTCACCTTGGTGGTCCAAGCGACTGCCAGGGCGGTGGTGATCGTCGACGCCCCGGCATCAGCGAGGAAGGCGACCAGGTCGGCGAGGAGACGGCCTTCTCCGGTCAGTTTGTAACCCAACGCTCGACGCAGGGCGAGATAGTCGTGGCTGTGGTCGCGAAGATCGCTCACGGTCGTGCTCCCGGCCACGGGCGGACCACCGCCACCAGGGACCGCCGGTCGACTTTCGCGTAAATCGAGGTGGTGTCCCTGCGCTGATGTCGGAGTACTTGTCCGATCTCATCCAGGCTCCCCCCAGCCGCCAGCATGCCGGTCGCGGCAGAATGGCGGAGCCGGTGCGCGCCTGTTCGGTCCACGCCGCCCCGCTCACAGGCGTGCCACACGACCGCGGACACACCACCAGAGGTCAGGGCCCGATGCGGTGCTCGCACCCGGACGAACACCGACATGCTCAGGCAAGTTGGCCGGCCCCGGGTCAGCCAGGCGACAATCGCCTCGCCGACATCGACGGGCAGTGGCAGCCGGTCGCTGCGTCCACCTTTGCCTCGCACGAGCAGATCACCGGATCGCCAGTCGATGTCGCCCAGCCGCAGTCTGGCGACTTCCCCGGCCCGCAACCCCAGGCGTGACAACACGATCAGGACCGCGTAATCGCGCCGGCCGATCCTGGTCCGCCGGTCGCAACTCTTCAACAGCGAAGCAACCTGTGACGGCGGAAGCGCCTTTGGCAGGGAAGCCAGACGCCAGCCGGCCACCGAAGGCACCGCGTCCGCTAACGGGAGCGCTGTAAGGCCCTGCACATACAGAAACCGCAGCAGCGACCGCAGCCTGGTTGTCATCGCCTTGGCCGAAGCGAGCCTCAAGCGCTGAGACTCTCCCAGCACGAACCGGGTCACTTCCGCCGCGGTCGCCTTCTCCAAGTCGAGGTCACCGTCCGTTGACAACCACAACAAGAACAGGCGGGCTACGTCGACATAGACCCGGACGCTGTCGGTCTGGAAACCCCTCTCTTGGAGCAGGAAGCACCTGTAACGCTCGATCAGAGACTCAACAGGGGTGTCGGCAACGGCGCTCTCGAAGCCGGCGACGGCCCCGACACAGACCAGATAGTCCACCAGCCGCGACAACCGCACCGGCGACACCGCACTCACGTAGCCGCTGGCCTCTCTCCAGCCGAGGAACTCCTCGATCCCCGACAGCGACAGGTCCGCCGCGCCCAACATCTCGCTGCCCATCCAGCGGCTCAACTGGGCCATCACATACAGGTGGTCGGTCGCTGACCTATAGCCCTGGCCGGCCAAGTCCTCCTCGAAGCCAACCGCGAACGGGGCCAACGGCCCCCTGACACGCACAGGTCTCGGACTGCTCACGGTGATCCCCTCTCTGGTCGAACCCAAAGAGGAATCCTCCGTCACGTGCCCAGAATTATGCCGAACTTCCCCCAACCCACACCGTCAGTGAGCAGGTCAAACAGCCGTCTCTGCGCCGATCCTCGGCATAATTCGGTTCTCGGCATAAGCGGACGATTTCGTGGTGATGGTCAGCGGCACCCGCGCCCACGCGGAAGCGATGCGAGATGAAGTGGCGGCGGTCCTGACCCCGGTCGGCCTACGGCTGTCGGAGGAGAAGACCAGTGTCGTTCACATCGATGTTGGCTTCGAGTTCTTGGGGTTCCGCATCCAGCGGCAACACCGGCGGGGCACGAAGCGGGCGTACATCTACACCTGGCCGTCGAAGAAGGCGCTCGCCTCGATCAAGGCCAAGGTGCGGGTGATCACGTCACAGGGACTCAACCAACCGCTCGCCGACCTGTTGCGCCGGCTCGCTCCGGTGCTGCGAGGTTGGACTAACTATTTCCGTCACGGCGTGTCCAA
Organism: uncultured Acidimicrobiaceae bacterium; assembly: GCA_963834725.1. Classification (GTDB taxonomy): domain Bacteria; phylum Actinomycetota; class Acidimicrobiia; order Acidimicrobiales; family Palsa-688; genus PALSA-693. Next base: position 5,671,650 of record CAWICN010000001.1, on the reverse strand, counting down.
GCACACCTTCGGTTATCTCCGAGCGTTCACTTGGCGGCGGGTCATTCGATGGCTTCGCCGGAAACACCAACACGCCAACTGGGAACAGATCCGACGGCGCTATCTCAAGGAATGGTGGCCGACGGACGGCGAGGTCATGCTGTTCGACCCCTCTGCGGTGGCGGTCACCCGTTACCGCTACCGGGGCACAGCGATTCCGACGCCGTGGGCGCGGACGATCGAGGCGGCCGGCTGACCGGCGTGACTCGTGGAGAGCCGGATGCGGTGAAAGTCGCACGTCCGGTTCGGGGGACGGACCGGGGAAACGGACCAGCCGAAAAGCTGACACCGCGTCCCGGTCCGATCCCACCCGGCTGAGAGCCCGGTCGGCTCGCCCCGAGCACAGGTCCAGCCGGGCCAGCGTTTCGCCGGGGATGTCGCCCGGCTTGCTGTGTCGGGCCACCAGCAGGGCGCTTTCAAGATCCCCCGAGGGCGACCCGGCATTCTATGTCGACCTCGTCCAGCTTGGGAGGGGGCGGCCGCAAGTACGGCTATCGACGACCTGCGCCGCATCGACGGGCAGATCCGCGACAGCAAGAAGCGCATCACGACTGCGGTGAAAGCCTCCAAGACGATCGTCACGGAGATATTCGGGGCCGGGCCGGTGGTGGCGGCCATGGTCAAGGCGACACTGGCGACGTGCGGCGCTTCGCCAGCCGTGACCGCTTCGCCTCCTACAACGGCACCGCCCCCATCGAGGTTTCTTCCGGGCCGAAGAAGATCTACCGGCCGTCGCGGCGGGGGGACCCGCGGATGAACCAGCCATCCATATCGTGGCCGTCACCCAGCTCCGATTCCCGGGCACCGAGGGCCGGGCCTACTACGAGCGCAAGATCGCCGAACGCAAGACCGGCAAAGAAGCAATGCGGTCCCTCAAGCGGCGCATCAGCGACCAGCTTTACACCCGCCTCTTCGAGGACGAGACCGGGAAGATGCCGCCCGTCAAAGGGGTCCGGGAGGGCAGACGGGGAACGTCTCTAGATCCAGCGCGGCCGGCTCACACCCCGCGACACCGACTCTTCGGAGAAGCCACTCCCGGACCGCCACCAAGCCTACGGCCAGCCGGCGCACCGACGCCAGGCCAGCCGGCGCACCGACGCCAGGCGATGCCTCCGGCAAAGCCGAAAAAACCGTCGAGCCTCTTGACAAACAAAGAGCACTCGTTCCCTTCGATCTCCATGGTCGCCTCCTGGCGTCGGTGTGAGTAGTTGATGCCGAACCTTGGTGAAGTCACCGTCGCCTAGGCAGGATCGCCCCGATCAGCCAGCACAAGGGGAAGAAGAACCCGAGGATGAACCATAGGATGTGGCCCTTGCGCAGGCAGCCGATAATGAAGATAGCGAAGATCAGGTACCACAGCACCACCCACAGGCCGATGAACGGGCCGGAGGTCACATCAGCCAGCATCGCTCAACCACCCCAGGTGTATTCGCCGTGCACGCCCTTACTGTATACGGGAGTACGTCCATCTAGCCCTGACAATCTCGACCCGCTTGACAGTGTAACGACGGAGTGGGCCGTTGCGCGCCCCGGCTTCTTTCATGGACACCTGGGACAGGGTGGCGAAGGTCAGGAAGACCACGACCATGACCACGGCGGCGGCGGTGACCGTGCCGGCGCTGGATTTGATCCCCTGGCTGACGGCCGAGTCGGTGCGCAGGCCGGCCAGGTGGCCCTCCCGGATGCGGCTGAGGATGAATACGCGGTAGTCCATGGACAGCCCGAATAGCAGCACGAACATGAAGATGGGCAGCCAGCTGGTGATGGCGTGGGTGGAGTGGAACCCGAGGAGCCCTTGCAGGGCGTCGTTATGGCTGTCTGGCTTCCGCCTGGGCGGCTGCCGATTGGCCCGCTATTTTTACTAATGGGTTGTCATCGGGGATAGCGCCCAATTGGATCATCATGCCCAGGTAGTCGCCCAGGACCTGGTATTCCACCAGCTTGCCGTCCCGCCAGCGCAGTTGGCTGATGAGGTTGCTGGATACCTTCCTTCCTGTGGCCGGAAATCCCATCAGCTCGCCTTGATGGGTACCGGTGAAGGACCAATAGGCCACCACCCGATCACCTTCGGCGACCATGTCGTCCACCTGGGCCACGATGTCAGGGAAGGCACCCCGAAACCAGGGGACATGATCGAGGAATCCGTTCTCCCAGCCCGCTAACGCGGCGCCGTGGTCGAAGCAGTCCTCCGCTACGATTTCCCGGAGCCGGTACATCTGCCCCTTGGTGATGATGTTCTCGTAGACCTCCCTGGTGAGCGCCTTGTTTTGGCCGCTCATGACCTACCTCCTGGAGGCGTACAGCCAGTCGAATCTTCAGCGACGCAGTTCGACGCATCCACTACCGCCCGGTGCTCGAACAAATGCAACCTGATGAGACCGCTTCCCCCACGCAAAGCCGCTCAGTCCAGCTGCTCAGGCCGACTGGAAGTTCAGGATTCGGGCCCAAACGATCGTATCTGAGTGATCTTACCATCAGGGCTGAACCCAACTATTCCAGCCGCGGGAGAGAATGAACCATCCGTCGACTCGTTACGGGCCGTCGAACTGAGGTAGTCGCCTTCCCCGGCCAGGCTCAAGATGTGGTGAGACTTCCACCCCTGCTCCTTCCCGGTCTTGAAGAACGCCATGATCTCATCTCGGCTCGATCCGATCCCCTCCCACTGGCACTTTTCGTCGAGCAGTGCGGCCATCGGTTCAAAGTCCGAACGATTCAAGCCATCGATCGCCTGCACATAGGCCAGCATGTGGCGGGTGGTGTCCACGGGTGATGCCCCCTTGTTCGGGTCCGCTCAGGCAGTACAGCGCATAGGAGAATACGCCGAGACTTCGGCACGTTCAAACGAATCGGCAGATCCGCCCCTGGGGGCCGCTGAGACGCGTGCCATCCAGCAACTCCAGCAAGCACCCTCGGTCGAGGATAAGCGCCTCCAGGCCGGCGCAATGTGGCAGCGCAGACCCACGATGAAAACGGACGTTCTGGGACACCCTGGACAGGAGAAGTGCAGATATGCGTTCCTCCGGTCCCTCCTGCTGCGGGCTGTTGCTTGCTCATTCTGTCGCGTCAGTGGAGGAGGATGTCCTTATCGAATCCAGCGGCAATTTCTCGGCTCAGACGTACATGGAGAGGCCGTCCTTGATGAACCGACGTGCACGCAATGGCTTCCGCGTCGGACCTGAGATCCCCAGAGGCCAGTAGTTCGCTATCGACACCATACAGGCGACAGGTTGATCTCCGACCAAAGGAACCTTGTATTGACACGACTGCCAGTCTCCCACCGTTCCCGACTGAGCGGAAGGGAGGCAACGGGCCAGGGCGATGCCACGAATCTGCTCTCGGGTCGCGTCATCGATCCTCCTTCGGATGCCCGCCGCCCGGTAGGAGGGCGCAGCGAGTACATCCGGTCCGGGTTCAACTCGACGATCACCCGGCGGTGATTCTCGTCGGTCTGCAGCACCTGAGCGATCTGAGTCGCAGCTACCTCCAAGTCCGATTCCATAATGATCTGCGCCCGCTGGTTCAAGGTGAACCCTTCGACTGGCGCGATTCCCCGGCGAAGCCGCGCGCCTCGTCAGCAGTCAGACTTTGAACGAACACCGACGGCGGGCGAGCCAACTGACCTCCTTTAAGGTCCAGGCTCCGCCCACCTGCAATTGTGATCATCTCCACGCCGGAAATCAGACCGATGGCAGGACGACCGAGCAGGCTGGCAGCCGTCCCGAACCCGGAAAGGCGTCGTAGCACTCGGCGCCACAACGGGCTAAGCTCCCCGACCGGTTCCACCCTCTATGGTCCTATACGGTGGGGCGCTCCTCCGCCTGCGCCGTGAGTGTCGGCTCCTCCACCAGCCGGGTGTCGCGGCGGTCGACCACGTAATCCTCGGGCGCCGTCACATCGACACCGCGACTGCGCGGCACGAAGTGCAGGATGGTGCTCAACACGACGGCGACAACCAGGTTGAGCACGAGCGCGGTGACGGCGATGTAACCCGTCTGCCCGAGGATCGGCACCTTGGCGGTCGTCGCCGCCAAGTGGTGGACGGTCGACGTAGAGGTCCCGTACGCGATATAGGAGCCGTACACCATGCCCACCAGCCAGCCGGCCAGCAACGCCCACCGGTTGAACCAGCGGGTGAACAGCCCGATAGCCACCGCCGGGAAGGTCTGCAAAATCCAGATGCCACCGAGCAGCTGCAGGTTGATGGCGTTTTGCGTGTTTAAGCCGAGCACGAACGCCAACGCCCCGAATTTGACCACCAGCGACGCCAGCCTCGAGACCTGCGCCTCCTCCCCGGCGCTGGCCTGCGGCCGGATGAAGTCCCTGTAGATGTTGCGGGTGAACAGGTTTGCCGCCGCGATGGACATGATCGCAGCCGGCACCAAGGCGCCGATAATCACCGCCGCATCCGCAACGCCGGCAAACCAGCTCGGGAACATGGCCCGAAACAGCAGCGGCGCGGCCAGCCGACTGTTGGTCGTGGTGATCTTGGCCGCGATCGCCATGTAACCGAGCAAGGCGATGAACGCCAATGCCAGCGAGTAAAGCGGCAAGGCGCAGCTGTTGCGCCGGATCGTCTCCCGCTCCTTGGTGGAAAGGACCCCGGTGATCGCGTGGGGATACATGAACAGCGCCATCGCGGAGCCGAGCGCCAGGGTTGCGTACGCCCAGTACGTCTTCGGTCCGGGAAGAAAGACAAACGTCGGGGTCTTATGCGCCGCTTTGGCAGCGGCAGCGTTGGTCACGGCGTGCTTTTCCGCGGCGGCGAAGATATGCCCATACCCGCCGAGTCGGATCGGGATGTAAATCACGGCCACCAGGATGGTGACATAGATCAGCGCATCCTTAACGAACGCGGTCAGCGCGGGCGCCCGCAGCCCGGAGGTATAGGTATAGGCGGCCAGAATCACGAACGCGATGATGAGCGGCAAGTCCTTGACAAAGCCCGACGAGCCGTTGCCAACCCCGATGACCTGGAGGACCGACTGGATCCCCACCAACTGCAGAGCGATGTACGGCAGAAGCGCCAGGATGCCGGTGAATGCGACCGCCAGGCTGAGCCACCGGGATCCGAAGCGACCGAATACGAAGTCGGCCGGGGTGGCGTACCCATGCCGGTGCGCCACCGACCACAGGCGAGGCATCAGCACGAACACGATCGGCCACACCAGGATCGTGTACGCCACGGCAAACCAGCCGGAGACAGCGCCTGCCGCGTACATGGCGCCGGGTACGGCGATGAACGTATAGGCCGTGTACAGGTCCCCGCCCATAAGGAACCAGGTCACGAAACCACCGAACGAGCGCCCGCCGAGCCCCCATTCATCGAGGGTGTTAAGAGCGCCGACCCGCCGCCAGCGGGCGGCGCCGAAGCCGAGCACGGTGACGATGGCGAACAGGATGATGACGACTGCGAGCGCAGTGCCGTCGAGGCTCATTGGACCGCATCCTGACGCCGCCGGCGGCGGGGCCGAGCCACCAGAAGCTGGTAGGCCAAGGTTTGCGCCCCCGCGTTGATGACCAACCAGAGCAGCGAATACCAGTAGAAGAACGGGAACCCGCCCAGCGTGGGTTTCACCTTCGCATAGCTGGAGACCCACAGCAGGGCGACGAAAGCAGACCCCAGCGCAACGGTGACCACCGCGAACACCATCGGCGCCTCGTGCACCCTGGGCGGGTGGTGCGGCGAACCCGACGAGACCTCATTCATCGATCGACCTCCCCCGAGACGATCATCCTGCGACAGGGCTCATGATATGGCCCGGTGCTGCAAATGAGGGGGATGCGGCGAGGTCCAGATGGTCAGCGGCGACACAATCCCGGCGTCATGCCCTGCCGCTCCGCACCTCCCCCGAAAAACCTAGATACGTTCGTAACGGTCGAAACGCTACGAACATGCACCAGAGGTTAAATGCCGGTGTACGATCCGCACTGTGGCAGGATCGGGGACGTCCGGCGTCAGGGCGTTCGCGGGGATGCGACCAGCCGACCCGTCTGCAAGAACTGGCCGCCGACCGGCACGCCGCTAAGAGCTCGAGGCTGGTAGGCGCTCCTATCCATCGAAAGGGAGGGGGGCGGTTGGCTCATCAGCGCCCAGGGCCGATTATCGACAATGGCAAACAGGGTGCGGGTGGAGAGTGTGGGGGGATGCGCCACCCACAGACAGGTCCTCCGCAACCAAAAATTTCTGGCCGACCCAAACTACCCGCGCTAAACTCTTTACCGTGGTTCGAGGGCAACCTCGGGCCACACCTCACGTTGGAATCGTAGAGCGAGGTGATATCTATGCTCTCCGATGGAGCGGAGCGCTCTCCGCCCAACAGGCGGGGGGTGCCGATGACAGGTGGCACCTGAGAGGTCCTCGGGCCGTATCCCGGCGCCGCTGCTTTCGGACATCGACAGCAGCCTGTCCTGCGTCCACAACAAAGAGGTACGCTGAATGAAGGGAGGGTCCCTTAAGGCATGCTGGAACCGGCTGCGTGTCATGGTCTGCCAATCATGAGCGGTCGTTCGAAGAGAGCGTGTCCGAGGAACTACAACTGATCAGCAGGTGGAGGGGCACAGCTTTCGCTGTGCCCCTTCATTGCGTCCCTTACCCGCCAATCGACTGTTAGCGGCGGCGGTGGGAGCACGACGGAGGCCGCACTCGGTCAATGGATTCGTGTCGAATCCCGGAAGGTAGGAGCCCCGATCCTTCTGGTTGCGAGGCGATACCGGGCTCCGTTGGCCCGCCACGCGGGTTGGTGCCGAGGACGTGTGCGGGTTGGCGTCGGGATGGAAACCGGCGGGCCAACCGCCGATAGGCGGCCCGGATCTGGGTGTCGCTGGCGGTGCCAGAGACACCAAGCTGCTGGTTGTAGTCGTTGTCGAGCCATTCCGTTTGCACCGGCGCTCGTTCAGGTCGCTCTCATGGTGCGGCCCTTAGCTGGCCAACTTTCGGCCGGGCGGCCGCGCTCGCCTATCGTTTGCAAGGCACGCCATCGCAATGCCAGCACGGTGGCGTCGTCTTCCAAGGCGGCGTCCAGGCTGCACAACACTGCGGCGCATAGGTGGTGCAGCGGCCGGTCCCGGTACCCGCCCAGCCGGTCTTCCAGCGCCGCCAGGCCCGCCTCGAACGGCAGGTGCCGCCGTTGGACCACCCCGTCGCTGACAAACACCAGGGTGTCCCCTTTACTGAGCCGGAGGGTCGGGGACCGGCCGTCCGCGCTCACGCCCGCCCCCAGCGGAGGTGCTACCAGGGCCGGAACCGACGACACCTGCCCCTTGGTGTTGACCAACATGACCGGCAGGTGCCCGGCCTGGACCACGTGCAGTTCTCCTGTGTCGGGACGTAAGCGGGCGAGGACCAGCCCGGCCACGGCGGCCGGGTCGCCCCGCAGAGCCGTGTCCAGCTGCTGCAGGGTGGCCTGGTCGTCGTGTCCGTGCTCGATTAGCGAGCGGGCCAGGGTGGACAGCCAGCGGGCCTGTCCCGCCGCGGAGAGGCCATGGCCCATGGCGTCCCCGAACAACGCCACCAGCTCTCCGTCAGGGAGGGCCACCAGATCCCACCAGTCCCCCCCGGTAAGGCTTTGGGCGTCGAAGGGCATGGTCATCCCCGCCGCGTCCACTGCCTCCCGGACCTGAGACATGGCCTCGGCAGCCGACAGGTCAACGCCGTTCAATTCTCTTGCTGAGCTGTCCAGTCCAGTCGTCATCGTGCACTTACTCCAACTCCCCGGCCCGCGCACCGTTCAAGCTGAGGGGGCCGCTTCCGCTATTCCCCTTGCAGCTGGGCTGACCATCCCGGAACATCGAACGCCTCGCCACGCCCGCCCCTTGGTAGAGATGGCCTCCCTAGGGGGCGGGCGGGCTCTGGGTGTTGGCCGCTTTCAGCTGTGCGATCTGTCGGCGCAGGTCGGCTAGCTCCGCCTCCATGGCCAGCAGGCGGCGGATGCCGGCCAGGGTCATTCCTTCGCCGGCCAGCTCGCTGACCCGTTGGATCTGGTAGATCTCCGAACGGCTGTAGCGCCGCTGGCCCCCGGCCGAGCGGGCCGGGCTGACCAGGTCCTCGCTGTCCAGGCGGCGCAGGAAGGCCGGCTGCACCTCCAGCATGGCGGCGACCTGGCCCACCGTGTAGAGGGGGAAGCTGAGATTGTCCATGGGCAATCGCATGGGTGCCGCCAGGCTTTCCCGGTTCAGGAGGTGATGGCCGTCGGCTCGGTGATTTCCGTTTGTATGGCCACCTTCTTGGGCTTGGCCTGCTCGGCCACCGGGATCTCCAAGCGCAACACTCCATCGCGGTAGCTGGCCCCGATATGATCGGCGTCCAGCGTTTCGCCCAGAAACAGCTGCCGGCTGAAGGTCCCATAGGGCCGTTCCGCCACCAGCATCTCGGTCTGCTCATCCTGGACCCGGCTGCGGGTGGCGTGCACGGTCAGCACGTTGCGTTCCACCGTCAAGTCGATCGAGTCCGACGCCACGCCCGGCAGGTCGAATTCCACCACGAACCGGTCCCCTATGCGGTAGGCGTCGATAGGCATGGCCGCCGGGCGCCCCGGCGTGCCGAACACCTGCTGGGTGAGGCGGTCCAGGTCACGGAACGGGTCGGTACGCATCAACATGACAAGCTCTCCTCCCTCCTAACAGCTCAACTGTGTCAGCACCCGAATTATATCGCCGGAAAGTAGAAACCTGCAATACATTTTGGAGCTTTGCGTTTTTGACGATCGGGCCAGGGGCACGCCCACAAGGAGCCTCCGCGTCGCGGACTGCCGCCAGTAATACCGCCCAGTCGGCGGCGTAGCGGTCGTCAAGCCGAGCCCGTCAACGCGGGGCCGCCGTCTCAGGGGATCCGCTCGAGCAGCTCCGACGTCGAGTAGCCAGCCTGGACAGGGAACTCCCACACTTCGGCGCCCAACGCTGCCGCGCCGTGCCGTTTGGGCAACCGGTGAGGGTCTGCGGCCGTGAAGGCCAGGGCGGCCGGGATCAGCGGGCGTAACAGCTGCACGTAGTCTTCCCACGAGTTGGCGGCGGGATCGCCCGATATCACGAACAAGGCCGCCACCGGTCGCAGAGCGGCTAGCACCTCGGCCCGATCGGACACCGGGTTCACCGGACGGCCCGGACCTTTCCAGTAGGCCACCCGGTTGTCGTCCTCGACACCCACCCATAGCGGCCTGGCCGAGGCCGCCGCCCAGGCCAGGAAACGCACGTGTCCGGCATGGACGATGTCAAACGCTCCGGTGGCTACCACCGGCCGCACCTGACCACTTCGCGGCGGAGGACCCCACCAGCGACGGACCAGCCGGCCCCTACCGTCAGGTCGGTTCGGCTGTTGGTGAGAATGGGCGTCCGTCATGGCCATAAGGAGGGGCCGCATCGAGCGACGGGCCAGAGACGTTTGCAGATCACGTCGGTTTCCTCTCTCCCGGCCGCTCGCTCGCGTGCGGTCGGAAAGCGCCATCCGAGTCGAGCGATCCCGACCGGGCGGTGTCGGTGGGGTCTTCGAGTCGATGCAACAGCTGCCGGCACTGGTCGATCGCGGCCCGGTACTGCTCGGTGAGATTGGCGAACTTGGCCGACAGGTCACCTCCCTCGCCATCCACCTGACTGGCCGGCGGTACTGACCCGGTCGGCCAGGGCGACGTCCACACTGGGGTAGGTCTCGATGCGCGGGTCGGTCCCGGGCGCTGCTTTGGTGCCGCGCCCCTCTGCTCTTCCAGCCACCAGCCGTAACTGACCGGCCTTCGGCGAGCCGTCCGCTAATAGTTCGGCCAGCACTTCGGTATCCCGGTGGGCCAGATTGTCGAGGTCCACCACCACGGTTTGCCCATCGGCCATGGCCGCCGACAAAGCGCCTGCAACGGTCGCAGCGCCGCCAGGTCGGTGCCACCCGAAAGGGTCACGACAATGGCGGCGGGGTGTCCGCTGATCTCGAAGTTGAGACCCATGATTCCTCATGACCGTCCAACTGGGCTGGTGCCAACCCGACCCTCTCCGCCCGCCGGGCCGGCTCGCCGACAGTGAACAGACTCCGCCGGTGAGCGTAAAGAGGCGCGATAACGACGACGCGCACTTCTCGATTTGCTCCGCGACTCATTTGCAGTAATCACCCGGTTGTTAGAAAAACTGAGCTGGTCGATGGGTTAGGGCCCCCGTTCAGTCGGGCCGTAACCCGGGTCGGCTTCGGCTGCCAGATCGGCGCCGAACGCTTCGTAGTAGGCCTCATAGATGAGGTCGGACTCCCGGGCCCGTTGGTGGCGCAACCCGGTCAGCACCCACCCCAGCCGTTGGCGCACATCGGCATAGTCGACAACGGCATCTTCCGGCCCAGTCAGCTCGCCGGCCAGCCCGGCCAGACCGTCACGCAGCTGCCGGTACTGGAGGCGCAGGCGCCGTACCCGGTTGCGCATCCACGGCTGGGTGCGGGCCACATCCGACAGCAGGCTGTCGAGCCGATCGGCGTTATCGGCCTCCGCCGCGGTGGCCTCCTCCAGCACCGCCAACGCTGCCACCACCCTGGCCCGCCAATCCTGCTCCCGGCCGGGGGCGGCCGCCGCCAGGCTGGCCTCCAGCTGGTGCATGGCCGCCAAGGTGCGATCCTGGTCGACCTGGCGAGTGTCCAGACCGGCCCGCTGGGCTTGACTGAACTCGGCCGGGCCGCCCCCGCCTTCCACCCGGGCCCGGCCTTTCTCGTCCTGACCACCCGCATTGGCCCCCTGTCGGATCGGGGCCCTCCGGCGACCGGGCGCGGCCAAATCCGCCGTCACCCGGGCCAACCTCACCCGGCCCGCCCGGAGGACCACCCCCCATGGCTAGGTCAGTTCGATGAAGCCGTGGTCAGCTGCCGGTCGCCGTCGCTGGTGGTGATGGCCAGCTTGCGGGGCTTGGCCAACTCGTGCACCGGGATCGTCAAAGTGAGCACCCCGGCCTTATAGTCGGCCTGAATCTTGTCGGCGTCCAAGGTTTCCCCCAAAAATAACTGCCGGCTGAACGTCCCCGCCGGGCGCTCGGCCACCACCATGTCGGCCCCCTCCGGGCCGGTCGGGTGGCGCTCGGCCTTCACCGTCAGCACGTTCTGCTCCACTGTCAGGTCAATCGACTCGGCGTCGATGCCCGGCAGGTCGAAATGGACGTAAAATTCGTCGCCCAGGCGATAGGCGTCCATGGGCATGGCCGCAGGGCGAGCGACCGTGCCGAACACCTGCTGGGCCAGCCGGTCAAAATCACGGAACGGGTCGGTACGCATCAGCATTCTTTGGTCCTCCTTCCTCGACGAACCACCATCCGTTCAACATCCGCCCCGCCCTCCCACTTTGCGGACGGGGAGGCAACTGTTATGATACCAAGAAATCGGAGATCTGCAAGAGGCGACTTAGATTATGGGTACGGGTCGAAGTAATGACGACGAGGGGCTGTATCGTCGTCTGGACCTCCGCTCTGATGCCTCCGCCGACCGAGATCCGCCGGGCCTACCGACGGCTGGCCCAGGCCTCCCATCCCGACACCCACCCCGGCGACGCTGACGCCCCCCGACGCTTCCTGGCTATCACCGAGGCCTACGAAATCCTCAGCGACCCTCAGCGGCGGGCCCGCTACGACCATGATCAACTGAAGCCGCCCGGCCAACAACCCAGCCCGGCGGCGCGCCCGGGTCCGCCCCGGCCCGCCGCTACACCACTCACCTTCGTCTTCGTCGAGCCCGCCACTCTCAACCGGCCGATCATCATCGGCAGTCCATCCAACCCGCCCGACCGGCCCCCCCTGGTGGTCGGTCCCCTCCACTGGCAGCCCGAGCCCGGCCCATACCCCGCGACTGCCCGCCCGGCCGTCGACATGCAAGAACTCCTCCACGCTCTCCGGCCGTTCGGGTGGTGGTAATCATGGTGGACTGGCCCGACGCTCATCAAGGGGTGTACGCCATCTCCGTCGCCGCCGAACTGTGCGGACTGCACCCGCAGACCCTTCGGGTTTACGAGCGCGAAGGCCTCGTCGAACCCGACCGCAGCACCGGCGGCACCCGCCTCTACAGCGGCCACGACGTGGCCCGGCTGCGAGAGATCGCGACGCTGGCCGCCGCTGGCATCAATATCGCCGGCATCAAACGGGTCCTCGAACTCCAACATGAAATCCACCGACTACACGCCCTCGTCGACCGCCTCGACGGGCAGCTCAATCGCAGCACCTGACGGTTAGGCAATAGCGCCTCCCTAACACGCCTGGTCCTTCAACCCTCGAATAGCCTTCCGGCTTGGGCGTCCGGTTCGGGCTGACCTTTGGTCGTCTTCGACACGCTCCATCCCTCGGCCACCAAGGGCATGACCTCGGGCCGGAGGAGCGACGGGGGTTGGTTAGTGGACCAGGTTGGCGTCGGCGGCCCGCAGCCGGGCGGCGACGCCTTTGAGGATGCCGCGAGTCACGTTGGGGGCGCCCATTAACAAGCTGGCGAACTCCTGATGGCTCATCACCTCCGCCACCAGGTCAGTGTCGGCGGTCACGGTGGCGGTGCGGGGGCCGCCGTCGAGCAGGGCCAACTCGCCGAAGAAGTCACCCGGTCCGAGGGTGGCCACAGTCTGCGCGTCGATGGTCACAGTGGCTTTGCCGTTGACGATCACGATGAACTCCCGACCGAGCTGGCCCTGGCGGGCGACCACCCGGCCGGCCGGGATGGTGATGGTGGTGGTCAGGCGGGAGAGGAGTGTGAGTTCTTTCTTGGTGCAGCGGGAGAACAGCGGCACCGTGCTGAGCAGCCCCTAGACATGTGCTTTGGCCATGATGTCCCCCTATTGGTTGGTGGCTATGGCCTAACTGTCGGCTCGACGGCCGCCCTCCGCAGCGCCGTGCTACTCAGCCGGGCTGGGTATTTCTACTCACGGGAAAGGTCGACCGCGACCCGGCCCCGCACCGCGGCCGGGTCGACGACGGTAAGGGTCCGCCCGTGAGTTTCGATCCAGCCCAAAGAGCGGAGGGCGTGCAGGGCTTTGACCACCGCTTCCCCGGGATAGCCCAGCCCAGGAGCCAATCTCCTGCTGGGACAGCGGAGCGGTTATAGCCACCCCGACCTGATCAGGGCGCCCATAGCGGACCATGAGATCGACCAGGCGGGCGCATACCCGATCCAAGCCGTCGACGGTGCCGAACTCGACCTGACGGCGAGAGGCGCCGCGCAGCCGCTCGGTCACCGCCCGCAACAACTCCACCGCCACCGCCGGCCGTTCCGATATGAAGCCCCGGAACCGTTCGATCTCAATGAGCGTGACCGACGTCGGAGTCAAAGTCGTGGCGGTGGCCGACCGTCGACCCCCATCGATGGCGGACAGTTCCCCCAGGATCTGTTCCGGCCCCAGCACGTCGAGTACGACCTCCCGGCCATCGAGGCCGACGGCGGATACCTTCACCTGCCCGCTGCGCACGATCACCACCTCGTGGGCATCGTCACCCTCGAAAAACAACACCGACTTAGCGGGAAAAGCTCGACTCCGCCCCAGGGCCGCCAGCGCCGCGGCGTCGGCTGTTACCAGCCGGGCGCAGAAGCCACCTGGAACACCGTTGGTCATGCTCGCGGCACACATCCGGACTCAGTTAGCCGGCAGCCAGAACTCCAGCTGGATATTGTCGGGATCCCGGAACACGATGACCGCGCCGATTGGCGTTTCGGCGATTGGTGTGAAGGTGACTCCCGCCTGGCGGAGATGATGCTCCCACCCTTCGAGCTCATCGCGGGAAGACACACCGAAGGCGAAGTGGTCCAGACCGGTGCGAAACTCGTCAAAGTTCCCATCAGGATGCTGGTGGTACTGCCGTACACCGACGACCCAGCCGGACTCGGGATGGGCCAGCACCCGAAACCGGACGTTCTCATCGTCGCCTTCCAGTACCAGCTGCATGCCCAGCAGATCCTGATACCACCTGGCGCTCGCATTCGCGTCCCGCACCGTGAACGCAATGTGATGTCCGCCGGTAATCGTTGCCATAACCCCTCCTCGTTCAGCCATAATCTGCTCCACCGAGAGCGCTCGTGATGGCTTCCCCTAAGCGTCCACTCCTCGGCTTCAACCCCTTCATCCGCCACGCCACTTGGCGAGGACTCAGTGGAGTATTAGGGAATGACATCTAGCCCGAAAGCAGCCACCATCGACGCCGGAGGGCACCGGCGGTGGCCTGTCGGCGCCGACAGAATAGCTACCGCTGCCGTACGGTGAGCAAAGCAGGAGCCCGGATCCCAGGTTCGGGCCGCCACGATGACCAATGCGCTCTTCGGCCGCCCACAGAGTGTCATGATATGGACCGCCACCGGGTTGACTCTTGCTGAGCCGGGCGTTGGCCGGTTGTGAGACACTTCCCGATGTGGATGGGCTGTGTTACGCCGAATCGGACGGGGACCCACCTGGCATATCGTGTGGTCGATGGTGACGAAGACCGCGATATCGTGCTCATCACGCCCGGTGGGACCATCCCGATGGACTACCTGCATCAAAGATCGGATTGGCGGTCGGCTCTGGACGGCCTGTCCGCAATCGGGCGTTTAGTTCTATTTGACCGGATCGGGGTCGGGCTTTCAGACCCGATCACGGACTGGTCACGTCCACTGGTAGAGCCGTGGGCCGACGACCTTGACCTCATTGCAAAGACAGCGTGTAGGCGAGCTCCTGTCGTGGTCGGCCTGGGTGACTATGGGGGCCCAGCTCGTCTGTTCGCTGGCCGGAAGACCTCGGCGCTGTCCGCCTTGGTTCTCTATGAGCCAACCGGGCCGGCGGGTGGAGTAGACCTTTCCCAAGTACGTACAAGCGAGGACCTGTTATCTGCCGTTTGTCCCAGGCAATCTTCCGATCCCGCTCGACGCCGACCGCGTGGCAGCGAAGCCGCCCGGGTGGTGGCAATCTGCCGCCCAGGACCAAGTGCATGGTGGGCAGGGTCGAACAGACGAGGCGAGGAGTGGAACCGATCCCCGCCCGGTCAGCGTGCCCCCCCCACTTGTGTACGTCAGCTCTATGGTCGCCACCCGCTCGCGTCAGCCAACGTCCGAGCCATAGGCCCCGTCAGTCAGTCAAGGCGACCCGCCTTCGGCTGGTGAGACGACGCCACGCGGGTGGTCGACGGAGGCCCGCGGCGTTCAAGCGGGCGATGACTTCTCTACGGGCCGCCTCCTGGCGGGCGGCGCGGGCGGCGGGAAAAAAGTCCGCGCCCGGCAGCTCCCGGCAGAGCCACCGTCGGCTAGCTTCACTGACCAGCGCGTGTTGTTCGGCCACGGCGCCTCCCCTTCAGCGAGGGGCCGACCCTCGCAGATAGCAGCGTCTCGAAGGTTACCCTCGCTGGGTGCTGCTGTGCCCGTTGTGGTTTTCCCGAGTCCCGGAGACCAGCCCCGCCCCCAGCAGTTGGGCCAGCGTGCCCAGTACATCCAGATCGGTGGTCTCGAGGCTGCCGCTCTCCGGGTTATCGACGCAAAGCAGCCCCAACTCGACGGCGCCGGCGTAGACGGCCGCAAGGATGATGGCCCGGTAGGCATCCGGGGCGTCGACGCGCACCGGCCGGTTGCGCTCGCCGACGTCGGCGACCAGCAGGCGTTGGTGGTGGACGACGACGTCCTGCAGTAGGCGCGCCGACCGATCCTTTCCGCCCATCGACTGGGACGGCGGGGGGTGGGCCCGGCCCGCCCAGGCCTGGGGAATCAGCTCGTCGCCGTGAAGAGCAAAGAACGTGGCCCGAGTCCGTTCCCCGTCGCACAGAGCCGCCGCCGAGTCGACCACTCCCTGCTGGAGCTGCGCCTGCACGGCCGGTCGCCTCGAGGGATCGGCCAGATTGATGCGTCCCAGCAGGTCGGCGAGCGGGGTGAGCGCATCACCCAGGGTGACGGTCAGCCGGGTCCGATATTCGATCGCCAGCTCGACGCCCGTGCTGGCCTGCTGCTCGCGCCCGTACTCGCGCCGGGCGGCCAGCATCACGGGAGTTGCCACCAGCACCCCGGCGACGACCAACAGCAGCCACCCCAGCCAGTTGGCGGGACGGCCCAACAGCCGCATCGTTACGAACCCGGCAACGATGGCAGCCCACTCGAGCACCCGTTGGCGGGTGACGAATCCCTGCTTCGATCGCCGGGAGATCTGGCTCATCGAATCGTGACCTCTAAGACCTGAACTGGCACCGCCACCCCCGGCATCCCCAGTCTACGGACCCCGGCGGTGCTGCAGGTGGCGCCGCCAACACTGTTAGTACCCGCCAACGGCGTCGTGCGCCTGACAGCGACCTTGAAGCCGTCACCATTGCCTGCGGGCCCATGACAAGTAACCGGCGACCACGTTGTTGCACACCCCCTGGGAGTGAGAGCAGGCCTTCATCGGCATTGCGTCGTCTCAGCGTCTTGAGCTCAGCGCCAACCGCCCCTGAAACACGACGCCGGTGGGCGCCTTGGGCGCCCTCATTGTGTCACGGGGAGCGAGGCTTCCTCCGCATAAGTCAGAGCTGGAAGATCGTGACTCGCAGTGTGATACGCCAACTATTACAGGGTGGTTCAGTCAGCAACGGATCATTTGTCGCGGATCGCGGAAATTCCCCACTGTCGATCATCGAAATTCCCCAGTTGATCCCGGGGCTAGTGGGGCGGCACCGAACCTGACGCCGGTAATCCCACACTTGTAATTCGCGGTACATAAAGATGCTGGTGCGGGCGGAGCCTGGACTTGGAGGAGGTCAGGTTGGCTCGCCCGCCGGCGGTGTTCGTACGAGATCTCAGCCCGGAGGAGGCAACCCGCTTGCGGAGGATCTCGCGTCAGTCGAAGGTGTTCGCCCTGCGCCAGCGGGCGCAGATCCTCCTGGCCTCCGATGCGCAGGTGGCCGCACCGGAAATTGCTCGGGTGTTGCAGACCGACGAGAACCAGGTGCGCCGGGTGATCGCCGAGTTCAACGCCGACGGGATGGATTCGCTGCGCCCTCCCACCGGGGGCGGGCATCCGAGGAGGATCGATAATGACACCCGGGAAGCCATCCGGGCTATCGCCCTCGCCCGTCCCGGCGATCTCGGTGAGCCCGGCACCCGCTGGTCGCTGTCGCGCCTGCGCCGCTACCTGATCCGCCATCGGGTGCTACGCACGATCTCCAAGGAGCATCTGCGCCGCCTATTGAACAAGATGGGCATCACCGCCCAGCGGACCCGCACCTGGAAGTGGTCCAACGACCCGCTCTACGAACCGAAGAAGCAGTGGGTGCTGGGGGCCTACAAAGCAGCCGCGGCCGGCACCCTGGATGGGGTGCTGGTCAGCTTCGATGAGTGCGGTCCCATCTCCCTCAAGCCGCACCCCGGTCGGGGCTGGTTCGCCCAGAAGCGCCCGGCCCGCCAGCGGGCCACCTACAAGAAGAACAAAGGCACTCGCAAGCTGCTGGGCGCCTACGACGTGGGCGCCGACCGTCTGTGGGGTCGACTCGAAGCCCGCTCGGTGACCGCCAAAGTGGTGCTGGAGTTCCTCAAAGACATCCGCCGCCGCTACCCGCCCGACGTCCAGGTCTACATCGTCATGGACGGCCTGTCCGCCCACTGGACCCAAGAAATCCGCGACTGGGCGGTCGCCCATCAGGTGGGGCTGCTGCCCACACCGACCAACGCCAGCCACCTCAACCGCATCGAATGCCACTTCTGGGCCTACGTCGAGTTCGTCATCAACGGCTCCGATTACCCCGACTGGGACGAGTTCAACAAAGCCACCCAGGCCTACATCCGCCGCCGCAACCGCGACCACCACGACTCTGTCGTCAAAAGACTCGAAAATCGACGCAAAGTCGCCTGACCCACAATTACCGGCGGATCGATAGGTGCCGACCCACTAGTGGGCTTGGTGGGAAGGGTAGCTCAGTCTGTGGCGATCACCTCCTGGTCGAGTAGCTCTGTGACGCGACGGGCTCCGAGCAGTGTGGGCATTCGCCGCCAAGGCCGATTTTGCGCATGAAGGTGCCGCAGTCTTCGCAGCGTTGTTGGCCCACCGCGCGAGTTCCGCAGTTGTCGTCGGGTGGCCGGGGGGAATCGCACCCCCCGGCTCCCTCAGATCCCGGCGTGACAGTCTCCCGTCACCGGGCTCTTCTCATCGGCGCTCAGAACGCGCGGATCCACTTCCATTGGGCGAAGAGACCGGGCTGTCGATCGATCAGCCCGCTCCACCATCGCCGGAAACGGTGGTGGCTGCGCAACCTGCGATATTTCCGGCCAGCCCAGCGCCTCAGGTAGGTGTTGACGCGCTGCAGGAGGGGGGCCATTTCCGACCGGTAGAACCCGCCGTAATATGTCATCCAGCCTCGCACGATGGGGTTCAGCCACCGGGCGAGATCATCGAGGGTCAGATTGACGCGGCGGTGGATGCGCATGGCACGCAGTTGTTCACCTTTGGCCTTTCTGGCCGTGGTGCTCATGGCCGGCAGGAACGAGGAGCGAAACCCTCCGTTCCATCTGTCCGGCGCCTTGTGCGCCTGGAACGTGTAACCCAAGAAGGTGAAGCTGGTGTGCTCATGGTCCCCCCGGCGCCTGCCGTCTTTGGCATAGACGATCTTGGTCTTATCCGGGTGGAGTGTGAGGCCCACCTCCCCCATTCGCTCGGCGATAGCGGCAAGCACCTGCTCGGCTTGCCGCTTGCTCACACAATGGCAGATGACATCATCCGCTTATGCCGAGAACCGAATTATGCCGAGGATCGGCACGGATGGCTTGTGGGGTAGGGGCTTCTCGTTGGTGGGTTCGGCATAATTCAGAGGGTTTCGAGGAAGGCGAGGAGGCGGTCGGGGGGCTTGTAGCGGCCTGGTGTGGTGCCGGGTGGGGTGGTGCGGGCGAGGGCTCGTTCTTTGATGGTCATGTCGGCGTGGAGGTAGATCTTCGTGGTGGTCTCGACGTCTTCGTGACCCAGCCAGAGCGCGATGACGGTGGCTTCGACCCCGGCTCGGAGGAGGGTCATGGCGGCTGTGTGTCTGAGGGTGTGGACGGTCACGTGCTTGGTCTGAAGCGTCGGGCAGGCCTGTCGGGCGGTGGCGGTGTGCTTGGCCACCAAGGCGGCGACCGCGTCGCTGCTGAGGCGGCGTCCTCGGCTGGTCGGGAACAGCGGTCCTGTTGGCTGGTTGTGGCGTTCGGTCAGCCAAGAGTGCAGCACGGAGACGGTGTGGGCGGTCAGGGGGGTGGCCCGTTGTTTCCGGCCTTTGCCGTCACAACGGAGGTGGGGTCCTCGCCCGAGGTGAACGTCTCCGCAGCACAGCCCGGTGAGCTCGGAGACTCGCAGCCCGGTTTGGATGGCGACCACCAGCAGGGTGTGATCGCGCCGCCCGATCCAGCGGTCGCGGTCGGGAGCGGAGAGCAGGGCGTCGATCTCTTCGGGTTCGAGGAAGGCGATGTCGGTGCGCTCGGCGCGTTTGGTGGGGATGGCGAGGACCCGTCCGATCAGCGCGGCGTGTTCGGGGTGTTCCAGCGCCGCGTAGCGGTAGAGGGAGTGGACGGCCGCCAGTCGGGAGTTGCGGGTTCGGATGGCGTTGTGACGGTCTCGTTCGAGATGGTCCAAGAAGGCGCCGATGAGCGTGGCGTCGAGATCGTCGAAGTCGAGATCGCACGGCGGCCTCCCGGTTCGCTGCGAGGCGAAACCGAGGAGCAGACGGAACGTGTCTCTGTAGGCGGCGATGGTATGGCTGCTGGCTCGTTTCTGGTTGATGAGCCGCTGGGTGAAGAAGCCTTCCAAGGTGGGGGCAAACGCGGTCATGGCTCGGCCTTTGGGGTCGGTTCGAGACGCCGGGCGGCCAGGGCCAGCAGTTCGGGGACGGCGGAGACATACCAGTAGGTGGCTCGAGGGTCGTGGTGGCCGAGATAGGTGGATAGCAGCGGCATGCGCACAGCGACGTCGGCGCCGTCGCGATACCAGCCGATCAGGGTGTCGACGGCAAAGGAGTGCCTGAGCCCATGGATTCTCGGCTGGGGCGACGGTGGCGGCTGCTCGAGTCCGGCCCGGTGCACCAGTTGACGGAAGGTGGGCTGAACCGTGTTGTGGGACAGTCGGGTCCCCCGGGTCGAGACGAAGAAGCTCGGAGCGTGCCGCTGGAGAGCGAGGCGGTCTCGTTGACGCTCATAGATCTTGAGCGCGTCGAGGGTGCTGGGATGCAGGAGGACCTCGCGGGACTTGCCGTATTTCGATTCCCGCACGGTCAAGACCTGGCCCGGCCAGTCGATGTCGCCCGTGTCGAGGGCCATAGCCTCGCTCACCCGCATGCCTGTCGCTGCGAGCAGCCCGAACAGGGTCTCGAAGGTGGCTGCTCGTAGCGCCGGGCGAAGCGTCGCGGCTGCTGCCATCAACGCGACGACGTCGTCATCGGAGTAGATGTAGGGGACTGGGCGGTGTTTGCCGGCGGGGAACAGGTCAGCCGGTGGGATCTCGCAGTTGGGGTCGAGGGCGTGGAGGTATCGAGCGAAGGAGCGCGCGACTCGCATCCGCCGGGCTAGATAGGCGGCCGAACCGGTCACCTTGATGGTCCAAGCGACTGCCAGGGCGGTGGTGATCGTCGACGCCCCGGCATCAGCGAGGAAGGCGACCAGGTCGGCGAGGAGACGGCCTTCTCCGGTCAGTTTGTAACCCAACGCTCGACGCAGGGCGAGATAGTCGTGGCTGTGGTCGCGAAGATCGCTCACGGTCGTGCTCCCGGCCACGGGCGGACCACCGCCACCAGGGACCGCCGGTCGACTTTCGCGTAAATCGAGGTGGTGTCCCTGCGCTGATGTCGGAGTACTTGTCCGATCTCATCCAGGCTCCCCCCAGCCGCCAGCATGCCGGTCGCGGCAGAATGGCGGAGCCGGTGCGCGCCTGTTCGGTCCACGCCGCCCCGCTCACAGGCGTGCCACACGACCGCGGACACACCACCAGAGGTCAGGGCCCGATGCGGTGCTCGCACCCGGACGAACACCGACATGCTCAGGCAAGTTGGCCGGCCCCGGGTCAGCCAGGCGACAATCGCCTCGCCGACATCGACGGGCAGTGGCAGCCGGTCGCTGCGTCCACCTTTGCCTCGCACGAGCAGATCACCGGATCGCCAGTCGATGTCGCCCAGCCGCAGTCTGGCGACTTCCCCGGCCCGCAACCCCAGGCGTGACAACACGATCAGGACCGCGTAATCGCGCCGGCCGATCCTGGTCCGCCGGTCGCAACTCTTCAACAGCGAAGCAACCTGTGACGGCGGAAGCGCCTTTGGCAGGGAAGCCAGACGCCAGCCGGCCACCGAAGGCACCGCGTCCGCTAACGGGAGCGCTGTAAGGCCCTGCACATACAGAAACCGCAGCAGCGACCGCAGCCTGGTTGTCATCGCCTTGGCCGAAGCGAGCCTCAAGCGCTGAGACTCTCCCAGCACGAACCGGGTCACTTCCGCCGCGGTCGCCTTCTCCAAGTCGAGGTCACCGTCCGTTGACAACCACAACAAGAACAGGCGGGCTACGTCGACATAGACCCGGACGCTGTCGGTCTGGAAACCCCTCTCTTGGAGCAGGAAGCACCTGTAACGCTCGATCAGAGACTCAACAGGGGTGTCGGCAACGGCGCTCTCGAAGCCGGCGACGGCCCCGACACAGACCAGATAGTCCACCAGCCGCGACAACCGCACCGGCGACACCGCACTCACGTAGCCGCTGGCCTCTCTCCAGCCGAGGAACTCCTCGATCCCCGACAGCGACAGGTCCGCCGCGCCCAACATCTCGCTGCCCATCCAGCGGCTCAACTGGGCCATCACATACAGGTGGTCGGTCGCTGACCTATAGCCCTGGCCGGCCAAGTCCTCCTCGAAGCCAACCGCGAACGGGGCCAACGGCCCCCTGACACGCACAGGTCTCGGACTGCTCACGGTGATCCCCTCTCTGGTCGAACCCAAAGAGGAATCCTCCGTCACGTGCCCAGAATTATGCCGAACTTCCCCCAACCCACACCGTCAGTGAGCAGGTCAAACAGCCGTCTCTGCGCCGATCCTCGGCATAATTCGGTTCTCGGCATAAGCGGACTTATCCTGAATTCGTCATAAGTCGGCGAAGCGCTCGAACTGGACGGTCGGAAAGTTCCGGGCCATCCACCTGTCGAAGGCGAAATGCATGAACAGATTCGCCAGGATCGGCGAGGCCGCCGACCCCTGCGGGGTTCCCTTGTCCCGTTCCACCAAGGTGCCGTCTGGTAGCTGCATGGGAGCGGCAAGCCACCGCTTCACATACAGCAAGACCCACGGGCAGTCGGTGACCGCCTCCACCGCTTTGACGATGAGCTCCCAGGGGACGGTGTCGAAGAACTTCTGAACATCAAGGTCGATGATCCAGTCGCGCTTCCAGCACCGCTGCCGGCATGTCGCCACAGCGTCAAGGGTCGACTTGCGCGGCCGATAGCCGTAGGAGTCGGGGTGGAAGATACGCTCCGCCCTTTCCTCCAGATGGTCGGCCACCACCGTTTGAGCCACCCTGTCGGCAATGGTGGGCACGCCTAGACGTCTGGTCCCTCCACCGTGCGGCTTGGGTATGTCCACTGCCCGCACCGGGGGCGGGAAGTAGCTGCCCGACGACATCCGGTTCCAGATCTTGTAGAGATTGTTCTGCAAGTCCGACCCGAACGCCTCCAGGGACTCGCCGTCCACTCCCGGAGCACCTTTGTTCGCAGCAACCTGCCTGTACGCCTCCCACACGGACTGCTTGGGAATACAGAAAGGCTTGTTCTGTTGGCCTGGCATGTTCCTTTGTCTTCCTCCCGGGGACCGCCCGGTTGATCGAAGCAACATTCCTGATGAGCCGGCCCCTTCGCTCCGCCCCCACCCCAGCGAGCAGGCGCTTCGCAGCTACTACAGGCCGGTCCGCCGGCGAGGGTCGCATCGGTACTCACTGCCTTCGGTTGCTCCTCGGCAGGCTCCCTCTCGTGACCGGGGGGCGCACTTCACCCATTTATACCGACCAGCGGTATCGACGCTCGCCTTCTCACGTTCCGTGCAAGAGCAGCAGACCAGGCTCACGCCGCCTATACGCCGGGCACCACCTGGCCAGTAGACGGGTTATCCGCCAGGCTCATCCCAGGAGAGAATGCGAAACCCCCGGTTTTGATGCCATCCGATCTATTTCGACGCGTCAACGGCGACATCGGTTCAGCCTCGCGGCCTCCCCGACGCTCTGGAACGTCTTCCTGGTCCCCACCTGACGTGGTCGCGCCACGCCTTTTCCCTGACGCTCACCACGACGGTCTTCAGCCAACGCAGCTCAGGGTGGTTTGACGCCTGCCCCCGTAGGCCGGCGCCGGAGGGCCAAACCTCCATCTCCTTGCACAGCACCGCATCCAAAGGGGTCTCCTACATGACTCCTCCTTCGCGTTCGTGACGCACGCATTCGTAGACGGTGATGGGCCGCCGTGGGAGGATGTCCCGCTGGCCGTAGAATTTGGTGACGGCCTCCTGATGTGAATCGTAGTTTCAGGCTGTGACGGCCAGGTTGGATTGGTCTGCGTGAACGGTGTGTCGTAGGGCGCCGGCGAGGGCGGGGAGTTGTCGGTAGCCCTTGACGCGTCGGAACTGTTTGGACGCTTCGAGCATGCCGGCGGCCGCCCACCTGAGTCGCATGTCGCCGGGCTGCCAGCGCTTGACGTTCTTGGAGTGCTGGCGGACGATCTCGATCATCGACTCGACTGGGTTGGTGCCCATGACGGTCTTGAGCAGGCTACCGGTGACGCCCAGGCGGGTCACGGTGAGCGTCTCGGCCAGTCCCTCGCGAAGGCTCGCGGCGGCGTCAGGGTTGACACGCTCGAGCTGGGCGGCCAACGCCTTCAGGGCGGCCTCCGCCTCGGTGGGATCGGGGTTGGCCCACGCCGCTCGCAGCTTGCGCCGCACCCAGGGGCGCTCGTTCTCGACCAGGTGGTCGAGAACATTCCTCTCCTTGTGGACCCGACACCGGGCGATCACCGCATGGTCGCCGAAGACGTCGCGAACCGCCTTATGTAGCGCCTTGGCGCCGTCGAGGACGAAGAGGATCCCGTCAGCGGCGTCGAGTCCCCGGTCTCGAAGCGAGGCGATCAGGCCACGCACGACATTCGCGTTCTCGGTCGATCCCTCCACCACTCCGAGGGGAACCTTGGTCCCCTCAGAAGTGACACCAAGCGCCCCGATCATGGTGTGATCAGCGAAGTCGAAACCATCGACGAAGACGATCAACCATCGATGATCATCGAGGGGCTGGGTGCGGAACTCGGCGAGGCGCTCCTCGGTCATGGCGCAGAATCGTCGGCTCACCGACGAACGCGACGTCCCCGAAGCCGTCTCCTCGACAGCCTCGCCGACCGGTTCCAGCCCGGCGGGGTATCGGCGGGTTGACAGTCCGGCGAGCATCGCTGCGACCATGTGATCTGCCAGCAGGTCGACGCTGGCGAAGGTGTCATACGACTCGAGACGCAACTCCCGCTCGGTGCCGTCTTCGTCTTCGACGGATCGCACCCGGGGACGGGTCACCGCCACGCGGCGTCCGCCCAAGCTGACTTTGCCGTCCTCGGTCCCGTGGCGATACGCGGCCCGGCCGGGGTTGTGCTTGCCCTTCGGGCCGGCCAGCTCGGTGACCTCGGCCTCCATCAGTTCGCCCATCACCTCCAAGCCGATGTTCACCGACGCTGCCAACAGGCCGTGTCGCATCTGGGCGGCGAAGTGCTCGAGTTGGTCGCTCACCTTTCCGGCCAGCCGCTCAGGCAGCTCCTGCTGGGAGAGGTCGACAAGGCCGACACCCGACACCAACCGCAGGTTGGCTGCGCCGGCGCTGATCGTGTGTGATGCTGTCTTCACTGGTGGTCCTCCGTTCTCACTCGGATGGGTGACACCCCGAGCGTGCCTCACGGCACGACCGAGGCGGAGGACCGCCACTCAAACTTCTACGACGCCTGGGTCAACCTCCGCCGTGGCCGAGCAGTTGGCAGCGTGATGGGGGCGGTGGCGGCTTGTCGACGTCGACGCCATGCAGCAACTCGGCACGCTTCAGAGCACCACCGGCGCTTCCCTTGAGGGACGAATAGCCGCTGACAGACCGGACAAAGAATCGTTACAGGATCGTTACTCAACGGGGTGTCTCCTAGGCAGGTAGGTGCCGGTCACTGTTTGGAGTGGCTCAGAATCCTGACAGGCCGGACAAAGAATCGTTACAGGATCGTTACTCAACGGGGTTCTGCCGGATGGGCACGGCTGGTCACTGCTTTGCGGGTCGCTTCAGCGCGGGCCCGGTGAGCCCGCATCCGGTAGGAGGGGCCGTCGATGTTGAACACCACCGAGCGGTGCAGGAGGCGGTCGAGCATCGCTGCTGCGACCATCTGGTCCTCGCCGAAGACCTTGCCCCAGCTGGCGATGCCCAGGTTGGTGGTCAGGCAGATGGAGCCTTTGAGGTAGCGCTGGGTGACGACTTGGAAGATGGCGGCGGCCGCTTCCGCGGGCAGGGGCAGGTAGCCGAGCTCGTCGATGATCAACAGCTTGCAGTTGGCATAGTGGCGCATCATGGTGGCCCAGCGGCCTTCTATGGCGGCGCGGTGGCATCGGGCGGCCAGGTCTGAGGCGGTGGTGTAGTGGACCTTGTAGCCGGCCTCGACGGCCTCCCAGCCCAACCCGACCGCGAGCATGGTCTTGCCTACACCGGGCGGTCCGATGAGCAGCACGTTGGTGGCGTCGTCTAAGAACCGCAGGGTGGCGAGCTCCTCGACCAGTTTGGGGTCTATGGCGGGCTGGGCGTCGAAGTCGAAGTCGGCGATCCGCCAGGGGGCGGGCAGGCAGGCGAAGCGGGCCAGGCTGGCCTGGCGGCGGGCCACTGTGGCGTCGACCTCGACGGCCAGCAGCCGCTCCAAAAGCACCGTCGGGCTCAACTTGTCGGCGCGGGCCTGGTCCAACAGGCTGGGCAGGGCTTCGGCCGCGGCGGACAGCCGCAGGGTGGCCAGATGGGAGCGAAGCTTTTGGTAGTCGGAGTTGGCGCTCACGCCGTCACCCCCTCGCGGCCGTCAACTTCGGTGGATCCGGGGAAGGCCAAGCGGATCACCTCGGCCACCGCTTCCAGATCGACGCTCGGCTCGGTGTCGGCCTGGCCGAGCAGGCGGTCCCGCTCGGCCAGCGCGGCCGGCCCGACAGGACGGTTTGCCTTGCGGTCACAAGGCCGGGCGGCGGAGAACTGGCTCAAGATCACCTTCTCGAGCGCCTCGCGATGTTGGGGAGTGCGCAGGATCAGTCCCGCCCCGGGAGCGGCCAGGCGGTGAGTGACCAGCAGGATCCCAGACGGGCTGACCACCTCCAACTGTCCGCTGCCTAGCCGGTGGAACAGCCTCATTGTCGCCGTTCGATAGCCGGGCGGCACCGAGTAACGGTTCCCCCTAAACGCCACGCTGGCCTGATGATCGACCACCGCGGTGGCTTCCACCCTGGCCGGGAACGGCACTGCCGGCAGGGCCAGCAGCGGTTCGGCGTCGGCCAACTCGCCCACCGTCGGCCAGGCCGGCCGGGACCCATCGGCGGGCGGCTCTTCGATGCGGCCCGGGCTGCGCAGCCGGCCGTCACCAGTGGTCGCCCAGAACCGGTCCAGGCTGACCTGGGCCGCCTCGGCGGAGTCCGCGGCCAGGGTCCGCCACCACCGGCCGGTAGCGAAACGCACACCGGCCTCCACCGATCCCTTGCGATTGCCCCGCCGGGGCGGGCACGGCGCGATCGACGCCCCATAGTGCTTGGCCACCGGCGCGAAACTCTCCTGCAGCATCGGCGGTGCCGGGCACGATCACCGTGGCCATGCGATCCACCCGCCACTTACGCGCCGTGCCCCCCAGGCGGCGTAACACACCGTCCATGGCCTCCACCAGGTGGGCCTGGTCGGTCGCTGGCGCCAGCACCCCCCGGGTGCGACCCGAATGCGGCAACGTCCCCAACAGCACATACGCCGTCCCACCCCAAGGCGCCCGGCGCCGCTCGAACCAGTCCCACTGGATCTCCTCGCCGGCGGGATGGGGAATGTCGATCGACTCCCGGCCCCGAACCCCGCCACACGCCTCGCAATGCGGGCGCAGCCCCGCCTCCCGCAGCTGGCGCACAAAACTCGGATACGAGCGGTCATAGCCCAGCGGGGCCACCTCGTCGAAGAGGGCGGACGCCCACACGTGCGGGTCATCGGCGAACCGGGCGGTCAGATACGGCACGAACCGCTCCAGCGGGTCAGGGCCCGGCCGCCGGCGTACCCCCGGCTGGCGTCTTCCTTCCAGATAGTCGCGGACCGTCTTGCGGTCACGGCCAAGGTGACGGGCGATCGCCGAGATCGACCATCCCCTCTTCCTCAAAACATGTGCTTCCACGTCTTCTCCCGTTGAGATCATGGGGCCGGGGCTCCTCCTGCTGGATCGGTGTCAGAACCGCCAGCGTCAGCGAGGAGCCCCACCCGATTGGTGGACCATCAAGGCCCCACCGGTCCCCGGGAGAGTGGGGAATTTCAGTGATCGAGTCTGCGGAGAATTACGTGATCCTCAACATTGCTGACGTCCCGCTCGCGAGAACCTGCCGGGCGATCCCCCTGACGGTGTGCAACTCCCGTAACACGGTCGCCTCGGACCAACCGAGCCTGGTCCCGAGGCTGCGGGCCGCCGTCGGATGACCCGCGAGCGCCTCGGCCGCGTAAGCGCGGGCGACCTGCTCGGTGCGCGGTGACACTGCTACGCACCTGGCCAGGATCTCGTTGAGCGCCCGGGCACAGCAAGCGGTCCCCAGCCAGCCGAAACTGGCGGCGTAGGGTCGACGGTCATGATCCGCTTCGCCTTCTACGGTTGGGTCAGCACCGAGGATCAGCAGGACCCCGAGTCGTAGAAGCAATGGCAACTGCACCGCAGCCGCCAGCTCGTCGAATCTGCCGGCGGCGCTATCGTCATCGATTTCTTCGATGTCGGCCAGACCCGCTCGCTTCCGTGGAAGCGGCGCCGGAACAGCGAGGAGTCGTGGGTCTGGTCGGCCGGGCCGGCGCACGAGCTGCTGATCACCCGGGAGACGTTCGACGCGGTTCAGCGGCGGATGGTCGGGCGAGCGGGCTCACGGACCTGGACTGCGCCAAGGCGGAACCGCATCTACGCCCTGCGTCACAGGGTCAAGTGCGGTTGTGGACGGTACATGCAAGACGCCGTGAGCGGTGGCCGGACCTACTACCGCTGCAAGTTCGCTAACGAATACGCCCTCGCCACCGATACACCCTCGATCGGTCAACTTCCGCGAGCACGACCCACTCCCCCACCTCGACACTTGGCTTGTCGAACTCTTCGGAGACGAACACATCGACGACACCTGCGTCGCCATGGCGGCGGTCTCCACCACCGAGCCGGCGGTCGAAACGTCTGCCATCAAGGGAGCCATTCGCGAGTGCGACCGCAAGCTGGAGCGCTACCGCCAAGCCCTCGAAGTCGGCACCGAGCCCACGATCGTCGCGGGCTGGATCAAGCAGGTCACTGCAGAGCGAGCGGCAGCAGAAGCTCAGTCGCAGCAAGCCCAGCTCAAGGCGACGGAGACCGTGACCCCGGCCGAACTCAGAGCCGAACTCGAAGCGATCGGCGGTCTACTTCCTCTGCTCGAAGACGGCGATCCCGTCCTCAAGGCCAAGTTCAACGAGGAGGTCGGCCTCGAAGGTACGTACGACCCGAAGGAGTGTGTCTTCGAAGCTCGTGTCCTTAACGGTCGTGTCGGAGGGGGGACTCAAAACAAAACTCCACGCCGCGTCGGAGGTGCCGACCTCTGGCTGCCAGCCGCGCGACCGGGCTACCGCCCTGCTGGTTGGAGCCCGTTAGCGCCCCCGAAGACGGGCTCGCCTAACGCGCGATATCGCATTTCCGATGCCGGCTGCAACATCTGGGTCCGTGGGTGGTCGGCCCGCGTTATCACAACAGGGTGGTTTCTCCCTTTCGTCATCAGGAACGTCGAGCCCAAGTGCTTCAAGAAGGAGGGTGCAGACGTCCTCGCTTGATTGGTCGTGTCGGCCCATGGCCACCACGATCGCATGATCCTCGGCAGGCCAGACGGTGAGCATCCGGTCATCGCCATAGAGATGTGGGGCGCAAACGTGGTCCAGCGGGGGGCCTGACAGTCGATACCCGGCCGCTTCGCAACCGCGGTCTCGCAACTCAGTCAGGGCCGTTGCTGCCGCCTGACGGCGACGTCCCCGGAGATCACGAACCTGACCCGGTGTGGTTCTACCGTCAGCCGTTGAGCCCATGCCAAACCCTGCCGCGGTGGATGCCCAACCGCGCTCGGCAATGGTCACGTAGGTCTCAACTTGGGCTCGAAGCCGACGGGCGGCCTCTCGCTGCTCAGAACCGCGGGCTGGGCCGGGATTCGACCAGGGTGGCTGCCAACGACCGCGCTCCGTGGCCGCGGCTGAACGGCGAGTGATGTAGGGGGGATCGGACCGGCCGAACCTCCGACCCCGTCAGGCACTCGATGTAGGTAATCGGTCCCCCGGGATGCTGACTCAGCCGACGTCCGCATACCTCCGGCGATGAGGGCGACCCGGGCACCGGGATTATGGGCGAGGTCGTCCCTGCAGTAAGCGTCGTTCGGAACGGGTCCGCCGAGGTCTCATCACCGGGCGAGGTGAGCGCATATTGGGCAATCTGAGCGGGGGCAGCCCCCCTCTCTTCTATCACGATGCCAGACATGATCCTCGATGACCTACTGCGCTGGGCCGAGCCGTTGCGCAACCCGATCCGCGTAAGCCGTCGCCCCCACGCATGGGAGGTTGAGACTCGGCTCGACGTCTCGGCCAGACATCGGTCCACCGTCGAACTCGGGCGACAACTCGAGCCCTCGTACCTCCCCGTCGATCATAGGACGGTCATCACGGCGGCGCAGACTCTCGTTTTCGGAGGCGCACAAGCTTGCCTCGATCTCTGCGGTTCGGCACTGATTCACTGGCACAGTCACGCTGCGAGCAGCTACCGCGACTTTGACATGGGTGACCTCACGTCGGCCCATCTCTGCGAGCTAGGTGTGACATTGGAGCCGTGGGCGGTTGACTGACGTAACCAAACGAAGGGACATGCCCTGTACGCAAAGCTGTATCGCTTCCGCTCCGCTCAGATTCATCGGATCGTGCGGCGCTCGTCGACCGTCCACCTCGACATTGAGCCGCGCCGGGAGTCTTGGCTGTCGGCTTCAGACCCGATCGACCCGAACGAGCCGGTTGATGAGGTCTACCGTGCGGTTTTCACATTTGCAGACAAGCGCTGGCGTGAGTTCTGGCGAGCGCTCGCCGCCAGCGAGTGAACGGCATCGAAGCTGGAGGTCTCCCTCCCCCAGCATCCTACTCCTTGGCCCGGCCGTCGGCTTGGCCCGTTGGTCATTCCTTGCTGTCAGGCGAGGGGGAGCGAAGGCACGGACAGGCGCGGAACGATCCATCCCGCGCCTCGAGAGCGGGCCGGAGGCCACCGGGCGACGATCCGGTAATTGGCGATCTGGAACCTCCCTGGGGTTCTCGGGTAGACCACCAACAGTGATTGCCGGCGGCTCATGATGACCGACCGAATGGGAGGCGATCTATGGCCGATGTGCGAGCTTCATTTCGCATCCGGTGTAGAGCAAACGTTGCCCCAGGCGTCGATGAGCAACTCGACACCGGCCAGAACATCAGGAAATGCCATGATCGCAGGCCTAGGGTCACGGTTGCGCCCTCTTAGCTTCCCCTGACTATCCCCGCAACCTCGGTGAAGGACGCGTCGGGCTGACCCTCCATCGTGACCCCCCGACGCTCAAGGACCTTTTGGATCGCGGGTCCGAGTCGATCTTGGTTGAACTGGTCGTACTGCTGCCGCGACTCCCATACGTCGATCACTCGAGCCCGACCCTTCTCCATGAAGTGAACGTGAACGACGAGCCCAGCCGGTGGGTTCTTTTCGACACCCATCTCCGCCGAGACCTCATCGAGCATCGAGACGTCGACACCTTCGGGCATGGTCTGATCAAGCAAAACCGCCATCAGCTTCTCCTCTTGCTAGTCGCTGGAACGGTAGCAGTCCCTGGTCACCGTCCAAGTCGCGACGGTCGACCCATGACCCAGGACGTGAGCGCATCCGATTACGGGCTCGCTCCGACGACCCGCTCGGTATAAGCGATCGGCTCGCACCGCCGGTCCGGTGGGACCGGACCAGAATATGGGCCCCGAGCGTTCGGGGGCAGGGTGGACCGACCTTGGACGTTCACGTTTTGGGACAGCGGCAGGTAGCAGGCGGTCGGGACAGCGCTTCGCGGTCATCATCTTGTGTGCGCGCACTCACACCCGCGGTTCACGTTGCTTCACGTTCGCGCCGGGCACCTCATGCCTGTGACCGCTACCGTTTGGCACCGCGACTGGGCCACCTGTTTTCTTTGCTTCGCTGACTACCTCCCGGCACCAGGTCCAAGTTCAACGAGGCCCACTGGAACCGGGAGTCCCGCCGCCTGGGCAGGGGGACTCTCGTCGGAGCGACTAACCGTTCTGCAGGTAGGTGACGCCCTCCAGCGACACGAAAGTGGTGTTCGTATTGGGCGAGAGAAACAGCCAGATCTGGCCGTTGGGGCCGATGGCCAGATCAGCGTACGTTCCCTGGAAGGTGTGAACGATGGTGTACACCCATCGGTCAGGTGTGGCGGTCGGGGGAAGTGTGCCGACCAGGGTGGGAACGGTGCCGCCGCCGTTGATCTGCGTCACCGCGCCGAGCAGGTGGACGGCGCCATCATAGTCCTTGTACCAGCCCGCCGGGGCGGAGGTGTATTGGGCGCTGGTCGACCAGTTGTAGGCGTTGGGCGAGACGGGGCTGATGCCGTTGCCCGCATAGTACGAAGCCCCGAAGATATCGACGTTTCCCGCGTTCGAGTAGGTAACCCCGTCCAACGATACGTACCCTGTATCGGTGTTCGCGGAGGGAATCAACCAGATCTGACCTGATTCGTTGATGTCCAGATCAGCGTAGGTGCCGCCGAGGGTGTGCACGATGGTGTAAACGTCACGCCCCGGGCGGACCGAAGACGGCAGTGTGCCGATGAGATCGGGGCTGCCGTAGGGGGTTGTCCACTTAGTGACACCGCCCTGCAGGTGGATGGTGCCGGTCGAGTCTTCGAACCAGGACGGAGCGGTGGCACCGTACCGGTAGTTCGCCCCCCAGTTTTCTCCGTTCAGGTTGAGGTTCTGAATGCACGGGCCGAGCACGAGTGGTAGCCCACTGCAGTCGCTGTATCCGCTGGGGTAGTAGCTGATACCCTCCAGGGACACAAAACCAGCGTTCGTACTTGGCAAGGGAAACAGCCAAATCGAACCGTCGGTACCGATACTCAGATCGGAGTAGGTCCCTCCTAAGGTGTGCACAACCGTGTAGAAGTTGTGCGACGGAGCACCGCAATTGTGGCAGTCGGATGGTCCTACCCAGCCCAGGAGGTGGGCGTCGGGCCCGCTCGAGTTGGTCTGAGTGAGCCCCCCCTCCAGCAGCGCGAGGTTATAGCCGTCTTCCCCCTCTTGATAGAGGGAAGGGTAGGAGTTCCCATAGACGGTGGATACGTTCCAGTTGTTGAAGTTGACCGTGATGTGATTGAGATAAGGATCGGCGGACGCGGGACCGCTGAACCCGAACAGCATTGAGCCAGCCGCCGTTCCCAGCGTTGCGAGCATCGCGGCGACCTTCGGACGGCGGAACCTGGCCCGCACACCCAGCCTCTTTGCTGGTGCCTTCGGCCTCAGGACGTGAATAGGACTGCGGATATTCATGGGATCCTCCCTTGGATCGAATTAGGCATGTCGGCAGACCCGAGAGGCCCTCCAACAGACAGGTACGCAGCCACTACCCCGATCGGTTCATCGAAGTTGTCGCTGCCCAAGGGGTCCCGGTCCTTGACCTCAACCCGGCAGCGGTATGGGCGAGAGCAGACTCCGGGGGATCGTTGACGTTATGGGAGACCTCGGTCACTAGGTCCGGCGCGAGTGGGGGGGACTGCGACGACCACTACGGCAGCGTCTCACTCGAGTCTCTTCTGAGACACACTCGCCCGGTGGAAACGAACCGACAGGTACGGCCGCTCTACACTTCCTCCAGATGGTCGGAGCATCGGGATCACCGAGGGTCTCTACAGCGAGCCGGATGAGGTGCTCATCAGGTATGCGCCTACGTTGGCGGCCCGCCAGCCCGTCGACGACGCCCTCTACAACGACCTCGCCACCCATTTCTCCGAGCAACAAATCATCGACATGTGTCTCCTGGTCGGCGCCCAGACCGTGGTCTGTTTCTTCAACAAGACGTCCTTGGCCGACGTCGACGAAGACCTCATCCGGGCCAACGAGAAGGCTGACCGCGCCGCCGGGGGCCGGCCCATCGCTTATGCACCCCTTCAGCACTAACCAGCACTCAAACGGCAGCTCCCCAACGAGCTGGCAGCTCCCCCTCACTAACCAACGTGCCAGCGGGGGTGATCGACGAGCACCAGCCTCTCCAAGCCAGGAGCGGCGCGGGCAGGAGGTCGGGTGGCTGGGGGGAATCGCACCCCCCGGCTCCCACAGATCTTGTACACGTTGTCCCTCAGATCGGCCTCGAACTCGCCCAGGGTGACCTCATCCACTCCCGGTGCACCCTTGTTGGCCGCAACCCGCCTGTACGCCTCCCACACCCTGGGCTTGGGAATGTCGAACGGCTTGACTTGCGACGTTGGCATGCTCTCGTCGCTTCCTCCCAGACCTTGCGGCCCGGTTGAACGAAATGAACAGGTCTTGGTGAGCCGGCCCCTTGGCCCCACCCCCACCCCAGCGAGCAGGGACTTCACAGCTACTACAGCCGGTCCGCCGGCGAACGTCGCAACTGGTACTCACTGCCTTCAGTTGCTGCCTCGGCAGGCTCCCTCTCGCGACCAGGGGGCCCAACCTCGACCCATTTCGACTGGCCGTCGGTATCGACGCTCGCCTTCTCACACGTTCCGTACGAAAGCCGCAGATCAGGCTCACGCCGCCTCCACGCCGGGCACCACCTGGCCAGCAAACGGGTAACCGCCAGGCTCATCCCGGAAGTGAGACAAGGACCCCCGGTTTTGATGCCACCTCAATATTTACGACGCTTCAACACCGACACCGCCGCACGCGACAGTGCTCCTGGCACGTCTTCCTGATCCCCACCTGACGCGGTCACGCCGCACCTTTTCCCTGACGCTAACCACGACGGTCTTCAGCCAACACAGCTCAGGGTGGTTTAACGCCTACCCCCGTGGGCCGACGCTAGAGGGCCAGCAATCCTCCATCTTTCGCACAGCACCGCTTCTGAAAGGGTCTCCTACATGACTCCTCCTTCTGCGTTCGTGACGCACTGACCCAATAAGCCGCGCTCTCGGAGCGATGGAGGTATCGCTCAAGTGATGGGATGACAGAGCGCTTGCTTCGCTCTTGCTGAGCAGGCCGGACACCCGGGTTCGGCTGCAGCCCATTGTCTTGGAGGCCCGTCGGTCGTGGTGAAGGTGTCAAAAAAGCAGGTCGGGGCGAAGCGACCGAAGGCGTCGAGGGCGTCGTCGGCCAAGGCTGGTGGTTCTTCTCCCGCTCGGGTCGGTTCCAGCCCGAAACTGGTGGCGACAAAACCAACCCGTTCCCGAACAAGGAGAAGAACCGTGGAACGACAGTATGTCGCCATCGACCTGCATCTGAACCGATCGGTCGTGGTTCGTGAGAACGAGGCCGGCGAGAAGGTCGGCGTGACTCGTATCGATAACGATCCAGTCACCCTGGCCGAAGCGTTACGTGAGTCGGGCGAAGCCCCTGAGGTGGCTATTGAAGCGACGTACGGGTGGTACTGGGCCGTTGACACCCTGCAGGAGCTCGGAGCCACCGTGCACCTGGTGAACCCTTCGGGTCTCAACTGGGACACGGGCTTCATACTGCCTCCTTGGTGTTCGGCTGTGAGGTCTTGGACTTGTTGCTCGTCTTGGGCTTGATCTGGGATGAGTTGGCGATGCGGCGACGGCAGTCGGCCTCGGTGGTGGCGTCGAAGTTGACGAGCCAGGTCCCGTCGGGCCCTCTGCGGGCTGCGATGTGGTGATGTTCGATCCAGTAGTAGACGACATAGACCGAGACAGCGAGTTGGGTGGCTACGTGCCTGACGCTGTACTCGTGTGTCTGCTGCGGGTCGCTGTCATCGGGATGGTTGATCTGGGGTGATCGGGCGATCCTTTCTCGGCAGGCCGCTTCGACTTCTGGGCCGAAGGGCACATGCCAGCGGTCGTCGGGTCCGCGACGGCCGGCCAACCATCCTTTGTTGATCCAGTTGATGATGGTGTGGGGGCAGACTCCGAGCCGGGTGGCGACCTGGGAGGCGGGGAGGGTGCCGTCGTGGAGAGACGCGGCTGAGGGGATGTCGTGGTAGATGCGGAGGTTTGCTACTTCACGGCAATGGAATGGCCGACCGGCGCCGGTGGTGTGTCCCGCTTGGTCGAGCCGTTCGGCGAGTTCCCGGTTGCTGAGGTGGGCCAGGTCGCGGACCATCTCGACCGCAGCGGGGTCGGTGTGGTCCCATCGGGTCACTTTCTGGTAGCGGGCGACGACAATTTCGTCGCTGGTGCCGGTGTGCCAGCGGATCCCGATGCGGGCCTTGGCCATGTCGGTCTCGGGCAGGAGGCTGACGTCAGCGATGAGGGTTCGCATGAGTCGTTTGCGGTCCCGTGGGGAGGTGCTGGGGGCGTGCCACAAGCTGATGACGTCACCGGTGAGGGCTTCCAGCTGGGCACGCGACGGCAACGGCGGTGTAGCTACCTGGGTTTCGGTTATCGCCTTTTCCGCCTCGGCCAGGGCGACCAGGCGCGCTTCCCAGCGGGACTCGAGGTTGCGGGCCACGAGCCGGTTGTCCGGTTCGCAGGCGTGGAAGGCCCGCTCGGCTCGTTCGGCTTCGTAGCGGGCTCTCTCCACGGCCAGTTCCGCGGCACGACTGCGGCGATTACGCCGATCGGCGACTTCATCGGCAGCGGCGAGCGCCAACGCCATTTCTTGAGGATTGAGAGCCTCCAGCAAGCGTTCGGTGACGGCGTTGTCGACGGTGTCGGAGGTGATGGACCGGCAGGTCGGGGTGTGCATCTGATCGGTTCTGGACGAGCATTCGTAGTAGGCGAACCCGCTGTCGCGGTAGTGGGTGGACATGCGGTGACCGCACGACCCGCAGTAGATGATCCCCTGGCACAGGGCGTGCCCTTCTCTTGGGGGCCGGGCGCCGGCCTGGGTCAGGTTGGCGGCCAGGCGGGTCTGGTTGGCCAGGTAGTCGTCCCAGCTCACATACGCTTCGTGATGGTCGTAGATGACCACCGGCCATTTCTCCTTGGGCAGGTTGATCACCTTGGTGCGCACCGTTCCATCCGGGTCGACCACCCGGCGGCTCTGCGCTCGGCCATACACGTAG
The DNA here is from genome assembly GCA_963834725.1 of uncultured Acidimicrobiaceae bacterium. Classification (GTDB taxonomy): domain Bacteria; phylum Actinomycetota; class Acidimicrobiia; order Acidimicrobiales; family Palsa-688; genus PALSA-693. The sequence continues at coordinate 5,635,267 of CAWICN010000001.1, read as the reverse complement.
GCGCCGGCGTAGAGGGGGTTCTCGAGGATCTTCACCACCCGGGTATGAGTGAGCCGACCCCAGCGCAGCTGGCCGGCCCAGACCCCGCCGTGGGCTCGTTTGGGGAAGAGACGGTCCTTGAACGCCACGACCACCTGGAAGGCCGACCCTCCCGCCCTGAACGCGGCGAAGGCGTCGGCGATGGCCGCTTGCACTTCGGTGTCAGGGTCGGTGACCATCCGGCCTTCGTCGTCGTAGATCTATCCGACCGGCAGCCCGAAGCGCAGCTCGCCCCGTTCGGCTGCCGCCTGGCGGGCACCCTGCAGGCGGCTGGCCAGAAAATGCAGCTCTGTCTCCGACATCTGGTTCTTCACGCCCAAAACGAGCCGGTCGTTGATATCGGCGAGGTCGTAGATCCCATCGGCGTCGACGACCAAGGTGTCGGTCAGGCGGGCCAGTTCCAACAGGCGGGACAGGTCCGCGGAGGATCGGGCCAGTCGGGACACCTCCAGGCCGAAGATGGCGCCGACCTCGCCCAGACAGACCCGGCCCAGGAGATCCTTGAACCCGGAACGGTTCGCCGCCGAGCGCCCCGATAGGCCCAGGTCGGCGTCGATCACCTCCACCTGCGACGCCGGCCAGCCCAGCCGAACCGCCTCGTCGGCCAGCGCATACTGGCGGGCGGTGGACTCGGTGTTCTCCCGCACCTGGGTCATCGAGGACTGGCGCAGGTGATCTCGACCCACCGCAGAACGCCATCGTGTGGAGCGTGGACGAGAAGACCGGTATCCAGGCCAAATCCCGGGTCAACCCGACCCGTCCGGCCATACCCGGCAAGTCGGCTCGTCAGCAGTTCGAGTACCGCCGCCATGGCACCGCCGGCCTCTTCGCTGCCCTCGACGTTCATGAGGACCTTTTCGGGTTGGGTCTGCGACTCGACCCGCTCCGAGAACTTCGTCGCCTTTCTCTCCGACCTGGTCGACCAGACACCTACCGGGCTCGACCTGCACTGCATTGTCGACTACCTCTCCGCCCACAAGTCCCGGCTCGTGGCAGAGTTTTTGGACGCCCACAGTCATGTGCACTTGCACTTCACGCCCACCGCCTCCTGGCTCAACCAGGTCGAACTGTTCTTTCCATCTTGGAGAGACGACTGCTTCGCCGCGGCGAGTTCGACTCGGTCGATCATCTCGCCGATCGCATCATCGCCTTCATCAAGGACTACAACCGCGGGGCCAAACCGTTCCGCTGGACCTATGACGGCCGCCCCCTCATGGCCGCGTAAGTCACAGTGACTAACGCGCGGGCCACTAGTCATGGTGCCCAACGGTGCGGGCCGACTTGCGTCCTCATTGCCACCGCCGGTTCTGGCAGACCCGGCGCATACGACGGCCCCTCGAGGCCCACGCTGAAAAGTCCTTCGCTGTCGGGTGCCGGTCGCAGCACCGGCGATGAGGGATGGTCTGTTGTTGCTATTCTTGGCCGCTGTCGACGCGTGGCTGGGGGCGCTTCTTGACCGAGTGTCTGGTTGAGGATCGGGACCTGGAAGTTCACTGGTGCTGACCCGGCTCGACGCATGATGGCGGTGCACCCTGAGGCATCCGCTGTGGTGGCGAGCGATACTGGGGGGATGAGACAGCGCCTTAGCGCCGCCCAGCTGGCTGAGCTCGCCGAACTGCTCGAAGACGCGCCTCAGCGAGTCGGTGTCGTGGACGAGGTACTGCAAGCGGCGGCCGAAGGGAGAGGGATGACGTTGTTACTCGGCGATCCTGGCTGCCTACCGGGCAGGCCGGCGAGAGCGCGAGCGGCCCGCGATGAGGCCGATCCCGACGTCGAGTCGGACCGCCAGCAGTGAGCGGGCTGTCCGAAGTCGCTGGCGCGGTCGTCGCGGCCATCCACACGGCGACATCGAGGGGCTACGGCAGCTGCTCGCTGACCATCCCGACGTCGCGTCGGCACCAGTGGGCGGCAGGTACGGGGCCCGAACGCCGCTGCATGCGGTCACCGACTGGCCGGGGTACTTCCCCAACGGCCCGGAGATCGTAAAACTGCTTGTCGACGCCGGCGCCGATCCCAACGTCCGCCAAGCCGGGCAGGAGACGCCCCTCCACTGGGCTGCCAGCAGCGACGATTGGCATGTGGCGGCTGCGCTCATCGATGCCGGAGCGGACCTCAACGCGCCCGACGGGTCGATCGGCACCCCACTCGCGAATGCCGTCGGGTATAGCTGCTGGGACGTGGCCCGCCTTCTTGTCGCCCGCGGCGCCGAGGTAGACCAGGCGTGGATCGCGGCGTCATTGGGCTTGCTCGACCGCTTGGCGCAGCTCCTGGGTGACAACCCGTCCTCGCAGCAAGTGTCCCAAGCGTTATGGCACGCCTGCTGTGGAGGGCAACGACGCGCCGCCGAGTACCTGCTCGGCCGCGGAGCGGACCTCAACTGGGTTCCCGACTACGCGAACGGCACACCCCTTGACGCCGCCACCGGAGATGGACCCCAGCGCGAGAACCTCATCCGACGGCTTCGCGAGCGTGACGCCCACAGCGCCGAGACCGACCGCTGAGCACACGGTGAACCGGGTCAGGAAAGACAACGAACCGAGTAATGACCGGTGTCTTCGCCGGCAATCCCCGCGCCGAAAGCCAGCGTTATACGGAACACCACGCTGGACGGGCCGTGAAGCGATCTTCGGGGGCGCCACCGGGCACTCCTAGAGATCGAGCTCGGCCACGCTGGCGAACAGTTCGGCCACCTCCAAGCCCCAGTTCCAGCCCAAGGATTTCACGAAGGCCCACCGAGCGACCCGGGAGCGGTCCAGGCCCAGCCGCGCCGCGAAGTAGTCGACTCGCCCTGCCATCTGGTCAACCGCCTGGGGGCGCGAGAGCCGTTCAATCCGATTGGCCAAGAACTGGGCGAGGTCGTAGGCCGGATCTCCGATCAGGGGAACACGGTAGTGCGGCCTCGGCCGTTCGGGCCCAGCGATCCCCGATATAGAGCGCGGCGACCCGGAACGGGTATAGGTTGCAGGCAGGCCCGTCGGTCTACGGTCCACACCGCTGGTGCGGGCCGATGCTTCAAGCGCTGATCTGTCCAGGAGGGATTATGTCTGGCTCGGTTCCCCTCATCGACGCCGACGGTCATCTCGTGGAGCCGCCCGCTGTCTGGCAGGACTACGTCGAGCCGGCTTTCCGAGACCTGGTGATACAGGTCCGTCGGGGTGCAGACGGCGACGAGCTGTGGATCGAGGGGCGGTGCCACAGCCGGAACCCGGCGCCGTCGTGCATACCGGGTGCGCTCAGTGATCCAGGGACGCCGGTCACCTGGGATGATCTATTGCCGGGGGGTCACGACCCGTTGGCACGCCTCGCGGTGCTGGACGAGGAGGGCCTCGCTCGAGGGATCTTCTTTCCGTCGATCTACCTCCTAGCAGGCGACATCCAGGATCCAGCCGTGGCGGCCGCCACCGCCCGCGCCTATAACAACTGGGTCGCGGACTTCTGTGAGACTGATCCCTCGCGCTTGGCCGCTTTCGGTATCGCTCCTCTCCAGGACGTCGGTCTCGCGGCGGCGGAAGTGGAGCGGGCCGCTGGTCTCGGGCTCCCCGGTGTCGCCATCAGGCCAGAGCGCTACAACGGGCTGGCCGTGCAGGACCCGGCGTGTGAGCGCTTCTGGGCTGCGGCCCAGGACAGCGACATGACCGTGGTCTTCCATGGCAGCTTCGGGACGCGTATGCCGAGCTTCGCAACGTCGCGCTACTCGAACATGTTCTTCACCCACATGATCTGCCACCCCTTCGAGCAAATGGCGGCCATGCTCGATCTCGTATGCGGCAGTGTCCTGGAGCGCTTCCCCCGTCTGCAGGTGGGATTCTTTGAGGCGGGACTGGGCTGGTTGCCGTACTGGCTCGAGCGCATGGATGACCACGTCCACGAGATGGGCTACCTCGTGCCCGCCTTGACCCGCTTACCCACCGAGTACTTCCGTGACCACTGTTTCGTGACATGGGAGCCCGAAGAGATCGATTCTCTCCGGCAGCTGAACGACATGGCCCTCGGGCGCTGCATCCTATGGGGCTCTGACTATCCCCACTTCGACTGCGTGTACCCCGGGGCAGTAAGCGCGGCCGAGAAGGCGCTGGCGCAATTCGACCCCGCCGTCAGCCAGGCTATTTTCCACGACAACGCGATTCGGTTCGCCCGCCTGGCCAGACGATAGCGGCTACCGACGTGTCCTTAAAGATCCGGTTCTCCTCGCCATGCGGGGTGCCCTATATCGTCTGGAGGCCCTTATTTGCGAGGCGGACTGCCTGCCGCACGCCAAGCTGCTGGTTGGCTCCGGCTGGAGGATGGTCCTGGAACTTCGACCTCGTGGCTGCCTTCGGGCGCCCCCCACTCGGCCGTCACCTGCACTCTCTGTGGACCCGCCCGCGAACAACGCCCTTACCATTCAGTTCCTCACGACCCAGAGGGCTACCACGGACACCAACCCGTAAAGTCGTGCTCGAGCCGCCGAGGCAACCCTCCAGTGACCCGGCCCTCCCGCCGCCCAGAGCATGCCCACAACACCGCTCGACGGAGCTTACTGCGCCGTCGAGTCCCCATCCCCGTTCCTCACCAAGACCAACGCCATCGTTACCTGCGAGCTGCCGCGGGCAGAACAATTCACCGAACGAATAATTCTCCGCGGCTCAGGCCCTATGCGAATAAAATCGAAGGTGAGGTTCTCGTCGACGCCTCGGCCTTCCGTCTACCCCTCCTACGGCTTGGCCCAATCCTGGCGGCACGAGCCTGCTGGTCCGATCTCGCTGAAGGCCCTTTCAAGACTCCAGGGACCGACTTGAGGCGAGCCCAGCGCACCCAAAAATGGATAACCTCCGTGCTACGAACGAGCAGGAGAGGCGATAGGTGTTCGATCACCTCCGGGGTTCTGCCTCTCGCTCATGGAGTTCAATTGAACGGAGGAGCTTAGACGTAGCGACACTCGAGAACTTCAGGCTGGACTCCACCTGGCCTCCGGGGAGGTTCAGGCCTTCCTGCGCTCCGACCCCGACGTCAATGCTTTTACCCCGGGCGGCGAGTGGACGCTGCATGCCACCGCCGAACACCTCATCGGCGTGTCACGCATGTACACCAGGCTGCTCACAGAGCAGCCGAGCCCGATGCGGACCGCCTTCGACCTGTCGGTCTTGAACGCAGGATTCTTTATCGCCATGGACGAGGACCGGCGCGGCTGCTGGCCGACCTCGACGAGCGCGCAACGGCATCCTTCCTCGACAGCACCAGCGGCCGAGAACTCTGCGATCCCTGCCAATACCTCGGGTGCACCCTGACCGTAGGCATCATAGCTGCCGTCCAATGCCACGAATGCCTTCTCCACGGCTTCGACATGGCTCGGGCTGTCAGAAGAGAATGGTCCTGTCCCGAGTCAGTCGCGACCCAACCCTGGCCGTGCTCGGCCCAATATTTGTGTCTTTCCTGGACCCGGCCAAAGCCGGGGACCTTCAGGCGTCGTTCGCGATCGAAGATGGGTCCGGCCGGATCTGCAGTCAGGTGCGCGCCGGCATAACGGAGCACCTCGATCTTGATGCTGACACCGACTGCTCGATCAGGTCATCTCAGATCCTGCTGTGGCTTACTGGACGGGTTGGATGGGACGATGCCGTACTTTCGGCGTCGGGGCGGATCCCCGATGTCGCCCCTATCCGGGCCGACAAGATCAGCTGGCGATAGTTCGGGAACTCGGCATCGATACCTTGTGCGTGTTTGTGGCCGGAGCGGACGCGGACGCGGCCACCGCCAACCGGCCCAACGTCTGTCTCAGCGAACTAGCCCCTTTGATGCTCACGCCGTCTGCTCGGCAGCGGCCGGCGGACAACTCTTCCCGGGAGGCAAAGCAACCGAGTACCGCACCCGCCTGGCTATCGCCGTTATCCTCAACCGGCGTCGGTCGTGGGAGCCAACGGGTCACACCTTGCCATCAGCCGCGTCGAGCCGCGATGGTGTGGTCAAGCCGCCAGAACCCTACGAATCGAGCCCGAGCCTGAGATCGCGGAGGTGCGGGCGTCATCGGGCACGGGCGGCCAAGTACATGTCGCGTAAGACATTGGCTTCGAGCTCCATCAAGTCGACCAACGCTTTTATTACGTCGCCGATGCTCACCATCCCGACGAGCCGCCCTGATTCGACTAAGGGTAGGTGACGGATGCGCTTGCTGAGCATCACCTTCATGACCTCCGGAAGGTGGTCATCGGGTGCGCAAATCGGCACCGCGGACGACATCACTTTGCCGGCTGGTAGGTTGACCGCGAGTGGTCCACCGACGGCGATGGCCTTGACGATGTCACGCTCGGTGATGATGCCGGCCAACGAGCTCGAACCGCTCGATACCACCATCGCTCCGATATCGTGTGCACGCATCGCTCGAGCGACGTCGGCCACGCTGCGGTCAGATTCGATGATAAAGACTTCTTTGCGCACCTGCTGAATGTCTGCAATCTTCACGAAAAGGCCTTTCTATTCCCGGACGATGCTCCACGAGGGGGCCCGCCCATAACTGTGTATTCCTGTTGAGGACCGGGGAGCATCCTTCGTGTGTACTTTTGACAGCGCCTGTTTCTTTCGGTGATCGACGCGATGGATCGGCGGCCGCCCGAGTTCCGCGCTTTGCCCAGCCGCACGTCGACTCCCATGCTCAACACTCTACCAGAAGGATTCATCGTGTCACGATAATCAGAGCATCGGTTACCTTGAGGATTGTCCTGGTCTGCCACGAACGGCCGCCGCTGCTGTGTCCATCCCATCCTCGAAGTTGACGTGCTATTAAATGGACGTCACGAGCCCCGAGCGAGGATTCACCGTTTTGATCATAGGCCCTGACCGGTTTCGGCGATACGTCACGGTTGGGGTATACAGCGCGCGCCGATCCGCGAGGAACTGGTCGAGCACTGGACCTTGCAAGAGGATGAACGGCCACTCGTCGCCGGCATCGGCCCACCAAAAGCTGGTGGCGTTCGCCTGAGACACGCAGATCTGAAACGGACTGGGGGTCCGAGAAGCGCCAGGAGCGGCGGGCTGCCATGAGGCACGGATGGGACTCCCGGCAGGCCCGACTTATCAAGTAGTGCAGATTGGGCCTCGGGGGGCCGAAACCTAGTCAGCTGAATCTGACCGTGCCTTGACCGATCCCCTGTCTTGGCTGGAGACTGCCAGCTGCCGGCCCCGAACGGCGATCGCCGGCCGCGGGCACCGTTTGTCGGACCGCCGCGCCAAGTTGTCACGATAAGCAGCGAGCGGGGCCCGGTCATCCCCCCCGGGTGCCAACCGCTCGGGCAGCGGGCCCCCCGGGTCAACCCGGGAGGCGGGCTACTCAGAGGTCATGACACCTTGGAAAGGGGCTCCATCCGGGTGAGCTCGTGGCGTTCGATTTGTTCGGCCTCATCGTCAAACTTTCGGAAGAGGCCGGCGAGGAAGCCGGCGAGGGCGTAGAAGAGAACCGCCGTGCCGCCGAGAGCCAAGCCGGTGAGGGTCACCCCCACCCATTCGTAGCGCAGGTTGGCGATATGCCAGCCGGTCCACATGTTGAGGTTCGCCAGCCACGCCAGGCCCACCCCCCATGCCATGGCCACGAACGGTCGTCCTTCCCGAAGCCGCCGGGTGCCCCGCTCGCCGAGCATGGTCAGAGCCATGACACCCAGGGACAGGAACAGAAACAATGCCAGGAATCGCATCTGGCCTCCTTAACTCTGGCCGACCACTCCCGTGCCTAGTACGGGCGTGATCGCGCTGAACCACGACAAATGCTCGCCGAACTCGCGGAACCTGGTCGGCACCACTCGATACCATCTCCACGAGCCATGCGTCTCTGTATTCAGTAGGCCCGCGTCGGCGAGCACCTTGAGGTGGTGGCTGACGGTGGACTGGGCTCGGCACAGATCGGCTGCGACCTCGCACGCGTAGGCGCCACCGTGGGGACGGCTGGCCAAGAACCTCACCGCCCTCAGGCGCAGCGGGTGCCCCAGGGCCGCATACACCTGAGCGGCGTCATTGACCTTGACTGGCCGTCTAACCACAACCATCACACCTCTTCGCGCATGCTACATCGAGAATTCTCGATTGGGGCCTCAGCGTCCCGAATTTTTTGGCCGGTACTATCGGATCGAAAACATCCCGACGTCTGCAAGTGAGTCGGTCGCTGTAGGTCCGGGTCAGAAGGGTTGGTCGGAAGCGGATGCGGTGGGCCTTTTGGTGAATGCAGTGGCGCTCGCCGTCGGAAGGGGGCCGAGATCGCTGACAGCGGCTGTGCATCGCGCTCTCAGGTAGCTCCGGCACGTCGGGGAGTCTTAGAAAGGCACCTATCGTGACACGAGAGGTTGACGTGTAAAGTAGAGAGGGTGGGAAGGTGAGCGCGAGAAAGAGAAAAAGGGGTTAGGGGCGCCAGACCACCTGGCGCGGGGCCTTTCTTTCCCTTCGCACCCGATGCGCTCCCGCGTCACAGGCCATCAGGAAAGGAGCTGCCTCTCATGAGTGCCGCCATCTGACCAACATGACCGCGTTACTAGGTGGTTTGTGGTACCCGTCAGCCAAGCCTTCACGTGGGGTGGTGCTGGGCTCGGTAGCTTTCGGGGTCGGTGTAGCCCTCGTGGCCATTGCCTTTGTGGCCGAAGTGGACCGGACCCGCGGCCCACTTAGAACTCGAGGTCGTCGAACGACCCTTCAATACCACAATCGCCGGTTCTGCGTCGAGCAACTCCGGTTGTTGTGGGAGCACCTCGCATTCCTCACGCAAAGCCTTGCTGCGGAACAACCGCCTTGCGGGCGACCGCCGGTTTGACCGGTACCCCGGGCAATGCAGTTTCAGCCGGCACCGGCTCGACGCCGGGCCAACCACCTGCTCCCACCTGCCGCATTCCGGGCAGACCGCCAGGCTGACGGTCGGCGCCCTCCATGTCAGGGCGCTTGAGGCCCCAGGCGATGCGAGGAAACAGGTTTTGCCATTCGGAGAGCAGTCGAAGCTGGACCTCGGATAACACCGGGCCGGGGACCTGCGGGAAACGCTCGACCAGTTCCGCCCAGGTCTCGACGCCGGCATGGCGCAGCACGCCGAGGGCCAACGACACCGCCTGGACGGCGGCTGGCTGATCAGCGTTCGTGACGAGCCGGACTGGCGGCTTAGGGCTTCGATGGGGGAGTTGGACACCGCTGGGCCCGTTTCCTCGAGCCCGCTAACCGGACTCGCCGACCAAAACTGCGCCTTCGAGGGCCTCGCGGGTCAGGCTCCAACCGGGCGCTCAGTCGAGTTGAGCTGGAAGCCGTCCTTGAAGACCTCCCTGGATAGCTTCGTGGCTCGCTGAGCTTGCCAGAAAACGGAAGGCGGTCCACCGCGGCCATCGCTCTGCGCATGCCAGACGGGCAGCCCGTCTCCGTCCAGCCACAAGGTTGGCAGCAGGTCCTCGACCAATAGCGGCTCGCCGTCCACCTCAATGAGTCGCGCCGAATCCCCCAGATCGACGTCCTGCAGATGGGAGTAGGTGGTTGTGGGTCCGGGACTCACCTACGCATCGCTGCCCGACCGCCAGCACCCAGGGCCGGCGAGACACTTCTGGTTCGTACGGCTCAAGACGCTTGGACTCTGCCGCGGGACCCGCGAAGTGGTCGGAACGGCCGGCGAGGGCGGCAGCGACACCCCAGAGTTCGAACGCCTTCAGGTGGAAGCCGCCGTGGCGGCGAAGCCACTCGCGCACCTCCGCACCGGGATCGACCCCGATCCCCGTCCAGAACACAAAACGATCGACCTTCCGGCCGGTCCCGGCCGGAGGCACCGGATCGGCCATGGCGGATCGGTGCGGACTGGAGCCGTTGTGGTAGGCAGCAGCGGGGCGGACGAGCACGCTGCGACGGTCCGAATCTTGCGCTGGCGCCGTCAACATGGTCGCTGCCGCGCTTGCATCCGGATGCTCTTTGCCGGGTCGGTCTCTCGCGGCGTGCTGACGATCACGCAATTCCCTAGTTGGGGGTCGGAAACGATCAGGTAATTCCCTACCCCCTCGGTCAGCGATTTCCCTAGTCCGGTCCTTGCAAGTAGACGCTTCCTCCGTCCCCCGAGAGACGGAGGAGACATGGCAAGGAGGACGTTCATCGTGGTTGATCTGGTTGAGATCCTGACCCATTGGTATGCGGGTCGGCCCAAGGTGGAGGTGGCTCGCAGTTTGGGGGTGGACCCCAAAACGGTGCGCCGGTACGCGGCCGCGGCCGAGGCCGCAGGGCTTGCTCCGGGCGGCCCTCCGATCAGTGAGGAGCAGTGGCGCCGGTCCGTGCGGGAGTGGTTCCCGAGCCTGGTCGATTCGAAGTTGCGCCAGCCCAGCTGGGGTGAGATCGACCGGTATCGGGAGTTGATCGAAGGATGGTTGGGGGTGGTCCCGGCGTCGGTGATCCACCAGCGGCTACGAGACGAGCACGGCCTGGACGCGAGTGTTGCCAGCTTGCGCCGCTACCTGCGGGCCCATTTCGACGAGGCTTCCCGCCGGGGAGAGCTGACGATCTGGCGGCCGCCTGTCGATCCCGGCCTGGAAGCCCAGGTGGATTACGGCTATCTGGGTATGTGGCTGGATCCCCAGACGGGACGGCGCCGCAAGGTGTGGGCGTTCTCGATGGTCCTGGCCTACTCGAGGCATCTGTTCGTGTTCCCGGTGCTGCGCATGGACCAGCAGGCCTGGGTGGACGCCCACGTGGCCGCCTTCGACTTCTATAACTCCTGTCCCCGCCGGGTGGTGCTGGACAACCTTCGGGCCGGGGTGATCAAGCCTGACATCTACGACCCCAAGATCAACCGGGCCTACGCGGAGCTGGCCTCGCATTACGGCGTGTTGGTAGACCCCGCGAGAGTGGCCCACCCCAAAGATAAGCCGCGGATCGAGGCCGTTCAGCTGTACATACGCCGGAGCTTCTTCGCCGGGCGGGAGTTCACCTCGCTCGCCCAGATGGTGGCCGAGGCGCGGCGGTGGAGTTTGGAGGTGGCAGGGCGGAGAACGCCGCGGGTCCTGGAAGGGCGCACTCCCGTCCAGGTCTTCGATGCCGAAGAGGCCGGCGTTCTCCTGCCGCTGCCGGTTGTGCCTTTCGAGCTTGCCAGATGGAGCCGACCCAAGGTCGGCCCCGACGCGCACGCCAAGGTGGGCCGCACCTTGTACTCGGTTCCGTATCGACTGATCGGCTGCTACCTCGACGCGAGGGCCACCGACGTGCTGGTGCAGTTCTACCGCGACGGCGCCCTGGTCAAGACCCACCCGTTCCAGGCCAGAGGCAGACGCACCGACTGGGCGGACCTGCCCGAACACCGAGTCGGGTTCTTCATGCGCAACCCGCAGTGGTGTCTAACCCAGGCGGCGACGGTGGGCGAGGCCTGCGAAACGCTGGTCTCAGAACTGCTGGCGGTCAACGCCCTGTTTCGCCTGCGCCAGGCACAAGGCGTGTTGCGCTTAGGCCAGAAATACGGAGACGACCGACTCGAAGCGGCCTGCCAGCGGGCTATCGACGCCGGCGACCCCGCCTACAAGACGGTCAAGGGGATCCTGGCCGCCGGCACCGAACGTTCACCGATACAGACCCGCCTTGCTGTCGACGCACCAGCCTGGCTAAGAGGGCCCGGGGCGTTCGGACACGAGGAGGGGCAGAGCTGATGAGACTCGAAGCTCACACCCAACTCGCCCCGGTGCTGCGCCAGCTCAAGCTGACCGGGATGCTCGACACCCTCGACGCCCGCCTGGCCGAAGCCCAAGCCGGCACCTTGGGACACGTCGATTTCCTGCAGGTCCTCTGCGAGGACGAACTGGCCCGCCGCGAGGCGGCCGCGGTCGGACGCCGCCTACGGGCGGCGCACCTGCCAGCCGGGGCAACTCTTGAGGGTTTCGACTATTCGTTCAACCCCAAGCTTCCCGCCGCCCAGATCCGGGATCTGGCCCGGTTGGAGTTCGTCATCGCCGGTGAAGGGCTGTGTATCTACGGTCCGGTCGGGGTCGGCAAGACGCACCTGGCCGCCGCCTTAGCCCACCAGGCCTGCCGGCGGGGACACGACGCCACCTTCGTCACCGCCAGCCGGCTTCTCGCCGAGCTCGCCGGAGGTCACGCCGACCGCAGTTTCACCAGCCGCCTCAAACGCCTCGCCAAGCCAGCCATCCTGGTCATCGACGACTTTGCCATGCGCGACTTCACCGTCTCCCAGGCCGATGACTTCTACGAGCTGGTCTGCGAGAGGGTCGGCCGTCCCGGACACTCGATGATCCTGACATCGAACCGCTCCCCCGCGGACTGGTATCCGCTCTTCCCCAACGCCGTGGTCGGCGAATCTGTTCTGGACCGAGTCATCAACTCCAGCCATCACCTCCTCCTCGACGGCAAGAGCTACCGGCCCAACCGCAGACCCGGTCGGCCGTCCAAAACATAGGCCCCACCGCGGCCGGAGAAACGGCGGCTATCAAGGAGGGAAGGGGGGAACCTGGGTGAGGTCATCCCAGACCCCAGCGCTCGCTGCTGGACGACGCCCCCTTCCCTCCTTGCTCCATTATTTGGCCCGGTGGTCACTTCACCAGGGTCGGCCTCAAGCGCCGGTCGCACCTACCCGTCGCGGTTGCCAGCCTCGCGGCCGCTCCCTTGACCGCTTGACCCCGACCCATCCTCGGGGAACGAAAACCCTTGACGAAACCAGCCGGCACCGTCACCATAAAGACCGGATCGGCTAGGGAATTAGTTGATCGATCCCCTGGGGAATTAGCTGATCGTCAGCACGCGGCGCGACCAGCGTCGCGACCTTCCGGCCGGATCGTCGAGTGTCGCTCGGTCCGGAAGAGCCGAAGAAACTGGGCACCGCTACCTCTTTGCCCGGGTCGTTCGACCGGTCCCTAGAACGGCTCGTCGTTTACGTTTCTCATCGGTTCCTCGACGCCGGTCAGCTCGAGGGGGATGACGGCGCAGCGGGGTTTGGAACCGCCCACCCTGATCTGGCGCAAGGCGTGGGCCCAGTTCGGCGGCATCCCGGTATCTGGACGTGGGTATCGAGGGCCAGGGCTCGAATCCTCGGTCCGAATTCGTCTTTGAGGGCCTCGGTGAAGGTGCCGATGCGGACGGCCCGGCCGATCGGGGAGTCGTCTTGGCCCACGATGGCCTGGCCCGATGCCACGGCCGAGCGGATCAATCCCAAGATGTGCTCCTGAGCAGGGAGGTTTCCCTCCAGGGCCACCTCGTTGTGGGTGTCGATGGCGGCGACGAGACTGTTGAACCCTTCCGAGCTCAAAGCGTCGAACTCATCGTCTGACACCGCGTCGACGGTCCAGGCGTAAGCGAGCCACAACCCCAGGCCGACGACCAAGCTGCCGACGACGCGGTGGGCTCGAGAAGTAGCGCCCCGGGACTCGCTCGGCGCCCCGGCGACTGAAGTTGTCTCGAGCCGTCTCGAGAAAAAGCACCCATGCGCGCATCGCTGCCTCGGGGTCGCCCGGCCAGCGCTGGGTCCATCTCCACTGCAGCCACTCGGCGAGCTCGATGGGGCCGGCGGCGATGCGCTGGGCCAGGTCGCGCAGATAGCCGAAGTAGGCGACTTGGAGTGCGCCGGACTGGCCGGTCGCCGCGAAATCGGTGAACGCCCCCGGTTTGAACGGGGAACTGCGGGTCACCTCGATCGTCAGGGCGCGGTCGAGGCCCGACTTGGCCGCTGCTGGAAGCTGCTCGAAAGACAGGAGCACGACAGGGTGCGACTCGTTGACCGAGGCCTGCTCGACGACCGAGTTTGCCAGTTGAGCGCGCCCCTTGCTGGGATGTCCACGCTCGCTTCCCGCATGCCACCCACCGGTCGCCAGCCGGAGGACCTCAGCAAACCGGGAGCCCACCGTCTCGCCAGCCGAACCCGCCGACATCGTCGTCGAGTGGTCCGTGACCCTCACGGAGCCGCTCCTGTCGCCCGACCGGCCCCAGCGGGTCGAAAGCGCCTTCGCAGACCTGGCCGCCAACCAGCCGCGCTGGCTCGCCGGAGTGCTGGCCGACATCGCCGGAACGCTTCCCCGCGACGACCCGTGGACCCACCTGTCGGGCCGGATTGGCCGCCTCACTATCGGGCCTGAGCCGCCCGAGACCGACGGCGCGTGTCACGCCGGCGGCCAGTCCTACGGCTCCTGTACCGACGGCGCCGACCTGGTCGCCTTGGTGTTCGAGCGTCCGGAGGTCGACGCCGGTTTGCGGCCCTGGCCGACCCGCTAGATCCGACCGCCGCCGGGCTGATCGCGTTCGCCGGTAACGGCCCGAGCTGGAGAGAGATGCTCCCGGCGGTGGCGAGGCATGGAGGGTGACCACCGGCAGCGATCTTCCCGACGGTGACCCCGCCACCCAAGCCGACCCGGAGGCCTCCCGGGTGTGGCTCGACCAGGTGACGGCGGCGATCCGCTGGCCGCCCTGGCGACGGCGGGCCTACGGCGCCGGGGAAGCGGATCTATGGCCGCACGAGGCCTGCTTCCCTGGAGCAGCTATGCCGGTGAGGCCGCCGCCGGCCGGCCGCTCGACGAGAACGCGATCGCTGTCGTCGTCCTGGGTGAGGTTCTTCCTCTAAAACTCGACGGCGATGCCCCGCCCGCGAGCCCGGTCGTCAACTGAGTGGCAGGCCTCCAGGAGGGCTGGGACGAATGTCTCATAGCGACTGAAGGCGAAATGGTTCCCGTTCACAGCGTGCACGGTGGCGCCAGCGATGGATCTGGCGAGCTCGAGCTGTCGCCACGGCGGCACCAAACGATCCCGGCGAGTCACGACGACCGCGGTGGGGGCCGTCGAACCGCCAGTGCCCACGCTGCGCGATGAGGCCGGGACGCCAGCCGGCGCGCACAGGACGAGCCCCTCCACCCGTCCGGGATACCGATACCGCAGCTGCGCGGCGACGGCGCTGCCGAGGGAGTAGCCGACCGCGATAAACCGGTCGACGCTCAGTGCGTCGGCCAGGGCCACAACGTCCTCCACCGCCTCGCTGTCGTGACGCCGTAGATCGGGGGCGATGACGTGGAACTCGCGGGCAAGCGTCGTCATGGCCGTGCTCCAGTTGCCCAAGGCGGTACCTCGCCAGCCATGGAGCAACACGAGCGTCGCCGCACCCGGCGGCCCGGCAACCTCGTGCACGAGCATGCGGCGACCGGTAGCGAGTTGGACGACACGGGTACTCCAGGTGGCTGGCCGAGCAAGCAGCCATGATGCCCCTGTCGATCGGCCACTTCGCCTGGACACGCGCGAGGTTTGGTTGATCATCGTGTTCTCCTTTTGCCTTGTTGATACCGGGCGAGGAAGCCGCCAATGACGGCCTGGGTGGAGCCCAGTGCTGCGGCCCACGCGTCAAGCAGGCGTGCGCCGGCTGGCGTCAACGCGTAGACCCGCCGGGCAGGCCCCGGAGCCCCTGCACGCCAGGTCGATGTCACGAGACCGTCAGCTTCCAACCCTCGGAGCAACCGGTACAGGTTGCCCAGGTCGACCTCAGCGTCGTCGCCGACGAGAGCGGGGACGTGCTCCAACAGGTCGTAGCCGTGACGCGGCCGCTCTGCGAGGAGCAGCAGCAGCGCGGGCTCGTTCAACCTCTCCACCCGACCCCTCACAGCCCAGTATCCGGGTCGGATCAGCCACCGGCAGCGGGCCTTCGGGCCGTACACACTCACACTGTAAGTCAGTTACATGTAGAGGTCAAGGACCGATAGGCGAGCCTCTGCCTCGACCAGCAGGCGAGGCCAGTCCTACAACTGCGGACGGAGTCGGTTCAGCGCCGCACGCCCAGGAGGGCGCAGACCGGCCTGTGTGAGTTGGGCCAGCCCCTCGTTGGTGAAAAACGGGAATCCCCCGACATACAGGCAGGGTCGTCGGGGATTCTCCGCTGCCGCGCACCCAGGGGCAGTCGGCTGCGCACCAGTCCACACGGTCGTCAGAACCGGATGTGAAAACGCCCACCCAGATGAGGGACCATCCAACGTCCGGGAGGGCACACGGGGAACGTCTCTGCATCCGGCGCGGCCGGCTCACACCCCGCGACACCGACTCTTCGGAAAAGCCACTCCCGGACCACCACGAAGCCTACGACCACCCGACAAACCGGTCGCCAGAACACCCAACCGGTCAGCCGAAAAATCTCCCGCCGCGCCTCTTGACAAACAAAGAGGACTCGATCGGTACGGCCAGTAGATTCGGGGAGGTGGCCGCCATCTTCGAGACTCCGTTCACGGTGTTGGTGGGGTGCCGTGCGCCGATCCAGCTCGCGGTCATGGGCGGTGGTACCGGTACGCCTGAGCTTGCAGCTGCGGTAAGCGAAGCTGGAGGGCTCGGGATGATCTCGTCGACATTCCCGCTCCAAGTTAGTGAGCAGCTGAGTTGGGTCCAGGGACAAACCGACCAGCCCGTCGGCGTGGGCTTCTTCGCTTTCGACCTACGGAGCATGACCAAGGAGCTCGAGCTCGCGGCCACCAGCGCACGCGTCGTAGACATGTTCTGGGGTGAACCTGATCCCGTGGTCGTAAACCGGATCCACGCCGGCGGCGCGCTCGCGTTCTGGCAGGTCGGCTCCCTCGATGAGGCGTTGACTGCCGCCGACGCCGGATGCGACGTCGTGGTTGCCCAAGGGGTGGAAGCGGGCGGGCATGTCCGAGGCACGACGCCGCTGCTCAGACTGCTCGCCCAGGTCGTTCCTGCAGTTAATGTTCCCGTCGTCGCTGCTGGTGGCATCGCCACCGGAGCTGCGCTGGCGGCCGCTCTGAACGCCGGTGCCGCTGGAGCTCGAGTCGGCACGCGTTTCCTCGCCAGTGCCGAGTCTGGAGCGCACCCCGAGTACGTGGCCGCGCTCCTGGCGGCGGGCGCTGAGGACACCGTTCGCACGACCGCTTTCGGCGAAGGCTGGTCAGACGCCCCGCACCGAGTCCTGCGCGCCGCCACCGCAGCGCGCCGCCCGTGCAAACGACGTCGTCGGACAGGCGGCGTATGGAGACCGGAGCTGGGAGATCGCTCGCTGGTCCAGCCAGCCACCGACAGTATTCACAACGGGCGACGTAACGGCCATGGCCATGTACGCAGGCTGTGGTGTGGGTGACATCAGCGACGCGACGAGCGCGGCGCAAATCGTCGACCGAATGATGGCGGACGCTCTACCCCTGTTGTCTCACGCGGTGCCCTGAGGCCCCCAGTACCTTTGGGAGACGGGACATAATCGGGACCGCCTGGGCGGGCTAGTGAACCCTGGAGGAGCGCCTCACCGATGAGGAGCAAAAGGCGATCTTCACCGAGACCGCACTCAGGGTGAGCTGGAACGCAGCTACCCGCGTCGCCAAGTTCTCCGTGGATCTGGCTGTTGGGTTTAGCGAGTGTGTCGGAGGGGGGACTCAAAACAAAAGTCCACGCCGCGTCGGAGGTGCCGACCTCTGGCTACCAGCCGCGTGACCGGGCTACCGCCCTGCTGGTTGGAGCCCGTTAGCGCCCCCGAAGACGGGCTCGCCTAACGCGCGATATCGCATTTCCGATGCCGGCTGCAACATCTGGGTCCGTGGGTGGTCGGCCCGCGTTATCACAACAGGGTGGTTTCTCCCTTTCGTCATCAGGAACGTCGAGCCCAAGTGCTTCAAGAAGGAGGGTGCAGACGTCCTCGCTTGATTGGTCGTGTCGGCCCATGGCCACCACGATCGCATGATCCTCGGCAGGCCAGACGGTGAGCATCCGGTCATCGCCATAGAGATGTGGGGCGCAAACGTGGTCCAGCGGGGGGCCTGACAGTCGATACCCGGCCGCTTCGCAACCGCGGTCTCGCAACTCAGTCAGGGCCGTTGCTGCCGCCTGACGGCGACGTCCCCGGAGATCACGAACCTGACCCGATGCGGTGGCCGTCAGGTCGACGGGGATCGTCTCTTCCTCCCGGGGGGGACCGATCGCTCTTCGAGCAAGTCGTCGGTTAGCGGAGCCACCCGCCCAGCACCCAGATCCTCGAAGCCCCGACGAACGCTATCGCCCGCAAGCACACCGCGGTCACGCAGCAGGTGCATAACCGCCACCAGAAGGTTACGGTCCTCACCATCTTCACGAAGCAGATCCACAGCCCGCTTCACCTCGGCGAGTGACAACACACTGACGCGCGCCGGCGCCGTCCTGCCTCGAGCCTGGAGCACGCCAGCTGCGATCCAGGCCCGAACCGTCGGCTGCGAGAGCCCGAGCAGTTGAGCCACCTCGGAGACTTTCGCACCTCGATCTCGATCAGCGAGGTGGGTGCGCACCAAGTCGAGTGATCGACGTCGTTCCGGATCGTTCTCCTGCTCAGCAAGTTCCTCCAGGGCGAGGAGATCGTCGACGACTTCAACCAGCGACATAGACCCACGTTACACCGTCGCCTTTCGGAAATGGCCCAATATTCGAAAGGCTACCCAGATGAGGCTCGTCGTGGCCGTTCCCTCGAAGCTAATGGCGGCCGCTCGCTGCTCAGACCGCGCCCCCTGGGCAGGGGCTTCGATCGGGGAGGTCCCAGCACGAACGCTCTCCGCGGCCGCGGCTGGACTGCGGAGCCATGCAGCCGGATCGGACGGGCCCCAACGTCCACCCCGTGGGGCGCTCGATCCAGGTAACCAGTTCCCGGGATTGCTGCCTCAGCGACGTCCGCATATAACCGGCGTTCGAGGCAGTCCGATGGTGGGATGTCGCGACACGGCCGCGGGGCGTTTTTGGACATTCTCGGGCACCGCAGACGACGGAAAGACGCGCTTGTGGCTATCCCATGGGGCAGACCCGTCTGTGAACCGGTTCGGCGGGCTAGAGAGAGACCAGCGGGCCTGCGTGGGTGATAGCCGTGCCGCTCGTAGGTCGGGGATGAGCCCGGCGACTCGCCGTCGAAAGGCGGTTCGACGATACGAAGGGCGCTCTTGAGGGTCGAGGTTCACGGATACTGTGAGCGCTGGCACTGGCCACGTACCTCGACTTGGACTGGCACATCCCGGGGCCGCGGGGTCTTCAGCGACACACCACAGACCGCCGACGTGATGAACTAGGCCCATGCCCTCCCCCATCACGATCTCCCGGACCGCTCTGGACGGGTATCCGGACGTCTACACTCCCGAAGCCTTGGCGACTCTGGAAGCTCTCGCTCCCCTCGACGGGCGACGCCTGGAGCTCATGCACTCGCGAATCGATCGCCGCCGACGACGAGCCGCCGATGGCGAACACCTCAGCTTCCTGCCCGAGACCGCAGTGATCGACGGGACCACCATCACAGTTGCCGATGCTCGGGCCGGCCGCTTCGAGGGAGCGGTGATCCCCCACGACCTGCAGCGCCAGTGGATCCAGGGCACCGGGCCAGCGACCAAGCCCCGCGCATCCACGGCATCGGGGTTGCGCAATGTCGCCTACGCGTTGCTGTCTGGGGCCGACGGCTGGATGTTCGATGGCGAGGACGCCTTGGGCCAAGTCGACACCATGTCTCTGGACAACATCCGGAATATCAAGCTGGCCTTCGCCGGCGACCCGCAGTTCCATGACGTCGCCGAGGTCGTTGCCGGGGAGATGAACAACTGGGCTGTCGACTTCCACGGCCGGGAAATCATCGCCGACTGGCACGAGCAGCTGCAGGTGACCACGCGCATCTTCCGAGCCCGTGGCCTCCATCTCGACGACCGCCATATCGCCCATCAGGACGGCCACGGTTACTCCGCCAGCATGGCCGACGCTACGCTGTACCTCGCCAACAACGCAGAGACGCTGCGCGGCCAGGGACGCTCGGTCGTTCTCTACCTGCCGAAGATCCAGACAGCCTCCGAAGCCGCACACTGGGCCACCATCCTCGACACGATCGAAGACCACCTTCGCCTCGACCGAGGCACCGTCCTCGTCTACGTCCTCGTCGAACAGCTCGAAGCGTGCTATCAACTCATGGAGATCCGCGCCGCCCTCGGGCGCCATTTCGTCGGTTTCAACACCGGTCGATGGGACTACATCAACTCGGTATCGGACGCACTCGCCTGGGACCCCGACTTCTTGAACCCCAACATCGATGCGATCACCATGACCTACGGGTACATGCGGGTCTACGAGGACCGCGTCCGCCGCGCGGTCAACACCCCCGACCTCAACGGACACTACGCGCTCTGGCAAGGCGGCATGGAAGCGAACATCCCGGTCGGCACCGACGCGGCCGTCGACGCCGCTATGCAACGAGCAGTGTCGGGCGGGCGGCGCGAGCAGGTCGAGGGCGCCTCTGGGAAGTGGGTGGCCCACTGGAAGATGGTGCACGTCATGCGGCCGGTGTGGCAGGAGGTGGGAGACGACAACCAGCTCGGCCGGCCGTTCCCGCCCCTCACTTACACGGCGCAGGACGCCACCGCACTCCGGACGCTCGAGGACGCGCCCCGTACCGTTCGGGGTGCTCGCGACCTGATCAGCGTCGGCCTGCAGTACGGCAACGCGTTCGGTCGCGGTTTCCAGGCCGCAGCCCTCAAGCCAGCCGACTTCTTCGGCGACGACGGCGTCCTCTACCTAATGGAGGATGCTGCGACCGGTGAGATCCGCCTGTCCGTGCTCTGGGAATGGCTCCACAAGGGAGCGGCATTCACCGACGACGACGCCGACAGCGGGGTCAAGGCGGGCGAACCCCTGACGCGTGAGCTGTTCGCGCAACTACTGGAGGAAGAGCACGCCAAGCTCCTGCGAGCCGACAGCAACGACGTGCACGACGACTCAAAAGCCACGACGCTGCCCATCGCCCGGGCAATCGTCGAGGCCTACGTGCTCGAGCCCGTCAAAGCGCCCTGGTACATCGACCTCCTCAACCTCAACCTCAACGTCACGGACCTGTCCGTGGCCGAAGAGCGGATCCGGAGGTTCCTCGACGCGTTCGGCCAAGACGGCACCCGTATCACCCGCAACCTCGATTTCGACAGCGAGAACTGAGAGAGTCCATCATGACATTCGACGACAACGTCACTGCTGCACGCAACTACATGAACAGTGACCGCTTCAGCGGCATCACCCGCCTCTACTCCGCCCGCCAAGTGGCCGAGCAGCAAGGGACCATCGAGAGCGGCTACCCAGTCGCCCGGGCCAACGCCGAGGCGTTCTACGACCGTTTGCGCGAGCTCTTCTCGGTGCGCAAGTCGATCACCACGTTTGGTCCCTACTCACCGAGCCAGGCTGTGACGATGAAGCGCATGGGCATCGAGGGCATCTACCTTGGTGGCTGGGCGACCTCGGCCAAGGGCTCGATTCAGGAGGATCCGGGTGCCGATCTGGCCAGCTATCCGCTCTCCCAGGTGCCCGATGAGGCATCGGCCATTGTGCGTGCCCTCTTGACTGCAGACAGGAATCAGACATACCAGCGCTCGCGCCTGTCGGCCGCCGACCTCGCGAGTGCGCCCGAACCGGCCGATTACCGACCGTTCATCATCGCCGACGCCGACACGGGTCACGGCGGCGATGCCGCCGTGCGGAACCTCATCCGCCGGTTCGTCGAGGTCGGGGTCACCGGCTATCACATAGAGGACCAGCGCCCCGGCACCAAGAAGTGCGGCCACCAAGGCGGCAAGGTTCTCGTCGGCGTGGACGAACAGATCAAGCGCCTCAACGCCGCTCGCTTCCAACTCGACATCATGCGGGTACCAGGCATCATCGTGGCCCGCACCGATGCCGAGGCCGCGAACCTCCTCGACAACAGCGGCGACGAGCGGGACCACCCCTTCATCCTCGGGGCGACCCGGGCCGACATCCCGTCTTACAAACTGACGACGCTGGCCCTGATGCGTGTCTTCTACAACGCAGGAGCCCATATCTTCAACGGCTTCACGCTCTACAAGGTCACCGACAAGGAATACGCAGCGGCCGACGCGTGGCTCGATCGCACGGGCATCGCTGCCTTGGCCCGTGCCGCAGCCAAAGAGACCGCCGGCGCCGACGAGCCCGTCGTCGAGCAAGCCTACGACAAGGTCGCCAATGAGATGGTCGGACGCTGGGAGGCCGAGTCCGGTCTCATGACCATCGGCGAGGCAGTGTTGGCTGCCCTGAAGAACCAGGTCGAAGACGGCGATGAGACACCCATCAGCGAAGAGGAGTGGAGCGCCTTCGCCGCGACGGCCTCGTTCTGGGCCGTGCGCACCGAGGCCCGAGAACTCGGCATCGACTTCTACTGGGACGCCGAGGTCGCCCGCACTCCAGAGGGCTTCTACCAGGTCCGCGGCGGCCTGGACTACGCGATCCGCAAGTCCCTGTCGGTCGCTCCGTACGCCGATCTGGTCTGGATGGAAACTGCGTCCGCCGATATCCACGAGGCGCAGGAGTTCGCCGAGGCGATCCACGCCGAGTTCCGCGACAAGATGCTTGCCTACAACCTCTCACCGTCGTTCAACTGGGACTCGACCGGCATGACCGACGACGAGATGCGCGAGTTTCCAAAGAAGCTGGGCGAGGCCGGGTTCGTGTTCAACTTCATCACCTACGGTGGCCACCAGATCGACGGTGTCGCAGCCGAGGAATTTGCGACGGCCCTTCTCGAGGACGGCATGCTGGCCCTGGCTCAGGTCCAACGGAAGATCCGCCTGCTCGAGTCGCCCTACCGAACGCCGCAGACCCACGTCGGCGGTCCTCGCCTCGACGCCGCCTTGGCGGCATCGTCGGCGCGCACCGCAACGACGAAAGCCATGGGCAAGGGCTCGACGCAGGTCCAGCACCTCGCACAAACCGAGCTTCCCAAGAAGGTGCTCGAGGACTGGCTCGCCGAGTGGAAGGAGGTCTACGGCATCAAGGAGCCCTTCACGGTACGCCTGCGCCCGAGCCGCGACGGAGCCGACGTACTCGAACTGTCGGTGCTGGGCAGCGGCGGCGACGACGACCGAAAGGCCAACCTCGTCTTCGCTCCGACCACCGACCGCCATGGACAGGTCATCCTGTCGGTCCGGGACCAGAACACGTTCGACTCCGAACTGCGTCAGAAGCGCCTGATGACCCTGCTTCACCTCTACGTCCTCAAGCGCTACCGGGTCACCACGGTCCACTATGTCACACCAACCGAGGACAACGACAATCAGACCAAGCGGATGGCGGAGCAGGGCATCTACTCCAACGTGAACACCGAGGTGGGCCAGATCATCGTCGCCAAGGTCAACACCGCGACAGTCGACACGCTCACCGACGACGTGGGCGGAGCCCTCAGCAAGCTCATCCGCAAGGAGAGCTGAGGGGACGGTTCGCCCCTGCGACATGAAGGCTCATCTCGCCGAACACCTGACCATCCATCAAAGTTCCCGTCAGCCGCCCACGTTTCCTGGCGTTGGCCCCAGGTGCCCCCAAATCGGATCAAGGGTCTCCCGATAGGCGCTTCTTAAGCCATACTCGCCACTTTGTGCAATCGAAGTCCGGTACGTTGGCACTCCGCACAAGCGTCGGTGTGACCCCAAACCGGCGATCAAACGGCGGGTGGTCGCCATCTGGAAGGTGACGCTATGGGATGACTCTGTCTACCGATCCGTTTTGTGGTCTCTGATCGAGGAAACCGCTGGCTGCCGAGCTTGCACAACGCTGGCGCCGGACCCGATCGCTTCCGATTAGTTCCGGACTCTGCCCTCGTCTGCCTACCGAATACGCAGCGAGGACGCTAATCAAGGAGGATTCGGTGCGCCAAGTGGTCTTGCAGATGGGTGTATCCGTCGATGGCTACGTTGCCGGAGTGGGTGCCAATCTTGACTGGGGGCTCCCCGAAGAGCATCCCGAGGTGCGGGCGTGGAAGGTCGCTGCCCTCGAGAGGGTTGACACCCACATCGTCGGTCGAGTCACCTACCAGGCTATGGCCCAGCACTGGCCGAACACCACAGGCGAGTACGCCGCTTTCATGAACAACCTTCCAAAGGTGGTGTTTTCGAAGACGCTGGAGACCGCCGACTGGCCGCGAACGCGCATCGCCCGCGGCGAGTTTGCTGAGGAGATTGCTGCGCTCAAACACGAGGACGGAGGCGACATCATGGCCCATGGTGGGGCTGCGTTCGTCCAAGCGCTGTCCAGGTTCCGCTCGATTGACCAGTACAACCTCGTCATTCCACCCGTCGCCCTAGGCAACGGCATGACCCTTTCCAAGGACCTCGCCAATCCTTTGCACCTGGAACTGGCCGAGTCCCGAAGCTTTCCCGGAGGAACGGTAATCAACGTCTAAGACGGTCCACGACTGAGCTGGCCGACCAGGTCTGACACAGCCCGCGCGACCCGGCGTTATAGGGCGTAGGGTGGATGGGGGTTCGGGGACGCGCTATAGGGGACACGACGCGACTGTTTGACGCCGCCAAATTTGCGGCGATCTCGGATGGTGCTGGTCAGTGGGCACGGTCGTATCGGGATGCCACCAAGCGAACAGGATTTCGACAGCGCCTGCTCGCCGGAACACTGGTACGTTCGAGCGCGACAGCAAGCGCTGCGCTCACACCGAGCGGGCCTCGACAAGGTGATGGGTGAGAGCGTGGATCATGGGCACGAACCGAGCCCGGGCGGGGACGAGCGGATGGAGCACGCCCTCTTGGATCGCCCCCTCGGCGCACACAGGGCCGACGCAGGCGGTGACGGCCCGATCGTTGAGTGCCCTGCGTAGCTCGAAGTGATGGCCAAGCTGCCGTGCCAACACGAACAAGTTGTGGATGGCGGGCGCCGTCACGAAGGTAACGGCTGCCAGCCGGTCGGCACATGCCGCCCTGATGAGGTCCTGGGCGGGAGCGGGATCGGCGGGCACGCTGAGCCGGTAGGCATCGACCTGGATGACCTCGGCCCCGTCGTCAGCGAGCCGGGCGACGGCGTCGGGAACGGCGACGCCGTGGAGCTGGAGCACCAGCCGGCGGAGGCCAGCGGCTCGGCCGACACTCGCCCGATCAGCTCATCGAGGCGCTCATGGGGCGCTCGCCACCACTCGGTCAGCCCGGCGGCGGTGTTGGCCGAGGCTGCCTTTGCCCCCCGGTTGGCGACCCGGGCCTGACCGAGGGCTCCAATCAACGCCTCGCGCATGCCCCAGGACTCGGCTGCAACAAGCCAGCTGCGCATGCCGAAGCCCGTCGAGCGAGCAGGAGATCCGGAGGGCACTCGCGGGCCTGGCGGCGTTCGCCCACTTCGCCGACCCGACCGTCGCCTGGCATGGGCCGGTCGGGACGGCCCCTCTGAATTGGACGGGCTCGGCCCTGGTTCTGACCGTCCCAACGGTAGGGAGCCTGCTCATGTGGCGAACCGTCCTTCGGGAGAGCAACCGGACCAGACGACCCGATCGGATTGAGGGGTTGGCCAGGCACCGCCAGATCATCGCGACCGCGGGCTCCCGGATCCTGCTGGCCCGCGCCGCCACGCTCCGGCCATCGATCACCCGTCCCGATGTGTCGGACGTCGGCTACCGAATCGGCAGGAGTCTCGGTGTCGCCTGCTGGGCATCGAGAGGACTCGATCCTCCTCCTGGGTCCGCCCGCTCCGGCACGGGGACCTCGATCGTGATCCCCATGATCCTGGACGCACCCGGTGCGGTCGTGACCACCAGCACCCGGCCCGACAACCTCGCCGTCACCCTGGCCGCCCGCCAGCAGCGCGGCCCGGTGGCGGTCTTCGACCCTCGAGGCTTGGCCGACGGCCCCGGGTCGATCCGCTCCTTGCGCTGGTCGGTCGTGGGTGGTTGTGAACGTCCGCGGACGGCCATGCTGCGCGCAGAAGCGCTCGTACCGCCCATCGGTCGGTCAGGGGTGGCAAACGGAACCTTCTGGCGGCAGCAGGCCCTCTCGGTGGTCCGCTTCCTGCTCTACGCTGCGGCGCTGGACCGACGGCCTCCCAAGGAGATCTACCGCTGGTCGCACGATCCGTTCCCGATGAAGGGGATAATCGGATGCGCTGTCGTTCTGATCGCATAATATCTGAATCTGATTCCGTGCCCGAGGTTAGTGCCACCGACGCAGCCAGGAACTTCTCCGACATCCTCGATGCCGTAGAGCATCGAGGCGAGCGAAACACGATTGTCCGCCGAGGAAGGGTCGATGCCCAACTTGATCCGGTCAGCACCGGCCGCGGCGCCGACGTCAAAGTCTTGCTCCTCGGCCGTCGCCGCGACCCCGGGTTCGGGCGCGACATCGAGTCAGTGCGGGAACTCCTGGAGATTGAGACTCGCAGTTGAGCCGCCTCCTACTGGACACAACCTTCCTGGTCGACGCCGATCGCTCGAAGGCGTCCCTCGACGACCTGATCGCCGACGACGAGGTAGCCATCGCGGCAGGCACTGTCGCCGAGCTACTCGTCGGGGTGCTGCTTGCCGATACGGCCCACCGAGTCGACTGCCAGCAGTTCGTCGACGATGTCAGGGGCTCGATTCCGATCGTCGAACACGACAAGACCATCGCAACAGCCCACGCCGAGCTGTTGGTCGCGGTACGCCGGCAAGGGCGGCCCCGAGGAGCCCACGGAGCCCACGACCTGATCATCGCCGCCACCGCCACTGCCACTCAGCGGGAAGTGGTAACCGCCGACAGCTCCGCCTACGAAGAACTGCCCCGCGTCACCGTTCGATCCCACCGGTCCTAATCGGCATCGAACGATCTGCATCGCTTCCCGCGGCCGCAGCTTGCCCGAGGTGACGCAGATCGCCGAATATCAGCGGCCTTCTGGAGGATGGGTTCGGTCGGCCACGGGCGCAAGATGGATTGATCTGTACCCGCCAAGCACCTGTCAGAGGTGTCGGCACGACATTATGGGCGGCTAGAGGGTGGGGCGGAGCAGACCCTCCAGCCGCTGAGCGACCTCCTTATAGCGACGAACGGGAATGAGATGTACCCCGTCGAACGCATCGGAGTCTCGAACCTGGGAGACCATCTCGCAGGCGTAGTTCACGCCAGCCGAGGGCTCGTCGGCCAGCTTCGTCAGCAGCCACTCCGGGACCGCGAGTTCTGGGATGCCAGCGCTTAGCTTCCGACCCATCCCAGCGCTGGCAACCACCATGACCCCGGCGTACACCGGCCCGGTGAAGGTAAGTGCCTCGTGCCAGCGCAGTAGCTGATCCCAAGAAAAGCCGACTTGGGCGAAGAGGAAGTCAGCTTCGTTCTTCCATGTCGGCACGGGGGAGAGTCCCGACGACACTCCTATACGGATGCTGTCTCCATCGGCGTAGTGCTCGGCGGCGAAGACGCGGGCCTGCTCGATCATCGTCCGGACAGTCAGATCGTCGGATCGCCGTCCCGACTCTGGCCGGTCTCCATATACGAAGAGGAACTCGCGAACGCCGTAGGCCGCCGCTGTAAGCAGATCTCGGCGGAAACCCAACGTGTTGCGATCCCGAGCGTTGAGGCACGCGATGGCTCTGCCACCCATCAACAGCACCTCGTGGGCCACGGCGATGCTCGACACTGTCGCCCGACCGATGTGATTGTCAGGGATGAGGAACGCGGAGGAGATGGAACTGAGTACTCCGATCTGATGACGTACCAACCGCAGATCGGGACCGGTCGCCGGTTCGACCTCACAGACGACATCGAACCGGTCATCCATCGGCAAGACCCTACCGGTCTCGGCACTCGCTGCCACCAAGAGCCGCGCCTGGCACGAGCCGATCGCCGACTACGGGCGTCCGGGCGGTGACTTTCCGTACCCAAGTACGCCGGTGTTCTGGGACAGTCCTACGCTTTGGAGCGTGCTCCGAAAGCTCCTGAGTCTCGTCGGGTTGTATCTGCTCTTGGCGGTCTTCACATGGGCAGCCGAGATGTTCGGGCTGGGCGGGTCGAGGCTGCGCTGCGGGTGCGTGGACACATGCTGGTGCAAGCGCCCCGGTCTCGCCCTGTTCCGCTGGGTCACTCCTGGAGGCTGGCATCAGATGGGACTCAGCCCGGAGGAGAAGCGGGCTGCGGCAGCCCCCTGACGCAGAGCGCCGACTACGAACGCCCCGCCTGATAGTGGGCCGTCTCAGGTGCGCTGTCGTTCTGTTTGTCCTGTAGCCGATTCCTTAGCTGGAGCTTCCGCGGATGTGGCGGTCAATGTATGCCCGACATCGGGGGGCCAAAGAATCGACGACCACCGCCGCGGCTCGGACGAGATCAGGGCCGGACTGCGCGCCCTCGACGATCCACACCTCTCGCTCATCACGGATCACGTCGGTAACTCCCCTCGACTGCCATGAGCGCCTCGGTTACCCCTCTGTCCAGGTCTTCCTCCAGGGGCGGCCTCCCGAACGAACTCCACAACCGAGATGAACACTGTCCAGGGCAGAGCCCCGATTAGGCATCGGCAGGTCGGACAAGACCAGGCTCGGCCCGGGCGCAAGATGGATCATTCTGATCGCCGTCAAGCCCACCTTCAGATGGGTCGGATGGACAGGGGGAAAGGAGCGCCATGAAGTGGTCCCGAGTTCTACCCGGGGGGTTCGGGATTCTGCTGCAGCCGGGACCAAACAAGCTGGCCCCTGGCGCCGCGTACAGGGTCGGTCAGGGTGACTTGGGTGCCGGGGACATCATGGTGGCGCCCCTCGGCGCAGTTGGGTGTGCAGTCGTTATAGACAAAGGTTCCGGATGCTGCTGCCTGGCTGGCTGTCCAGCTCGACCAGTGCAGCCCTTGGAATATCCACCCATAGTCGGCGCACGTCAGGACAATCTCGCTCGGTTCTACGCTCGGAGTCTTACAGTCTCCGTAGACCAGGATCCCGGTATCGGCCGGTGCAATTGTTGTCGGCGGCATTGAAGTAGGAGCTGCTGGAGTGGTTCATGAGCAGACTGTTGGGATCTGTAGTCCCCATGTCTCAGCCACGCGGACAGGGAGCCCGCTGTGGCACATACCGACAGATTTGACCACCCATGCACTGCCGGACGGTCGCGTGAAGACCGCGTCGGCCCCGCCATCCTGGAAGGCGACAGCGGCAAACGTTTGGCTCGCCGCGACGGTGGGGTAGAAGCCGGCCCTCGCCCAGTAGGTGCTCGACGAGGGGTCGAAGGCGTAAAATAGAGTGCCCCAGGAGATTCCGCCCACAGCCGAAGGTGGCACAGGGGCGTCGCCGGGGGTGTTCGCCGCGTCGGCACGGAACGTGGTGAAAGCTCTTAGTAGCTCCTCGCGCACAGCGGCACTGGCCACGAGGTTCTGCACGGATCCTGAAGCTGGTGACTCCGTCGTTGTCGACGATCGAGGCGCCGGGCTAGTAGCTGATGGCGCCAGGGTGGTCGACGGTGACACTGATGCCGAGCCGGCAATGGTGGTGCTTGTCCGGACCTTGGCACGGGAGGCTGCCGGCGCGGCGGTAGTGGGGGCCGTCTTCTTCGAGGAGCCGCCGCACCCGGCCAACGTCCCCATCAGGCACACCCCTGAAATCCCTACCACCACTACGGACCGCGTCAACGCCCTGTCTTCCTGCCCCTCTTGTGACCCACAGCTGTATCACTCCTCACACCGGGAAAAGGTTCCATGAAAGCAGAGGCGCCTAGGACGAGGGCGTCAGCAGCTCGCCGAATTTCCCATCTGAGCGGGGTTGTCTCCGATCACGGAAGGCTGAGCAATCTGAAGATCGACGGCACTGCCCTCGCTGGGAGGGCCGGCGGCCATCTACCTCGAGCGCGGAACGTGCCGTCAGATCGTCCGAGTGGTACCGGAGCGTTCTGTACCGCCGCCTGGGAGCTGCCAGGCTCTGACGCTCGGATCGCCGACTCGGTCGCGATGGTTGATATGGCAACCGGAGACGATGCGCTGGCGTTCGGCGTCCAGGGGATTTGAGCCGCCGGTACGTTCGGGATGTGCATCGTCAACGAACTCACGCGATGGCGGATGACGCTCAGCAATGGGACCGTGCTCAGCCTCTGGGCAGAACAGCTACTCGTGAGCGAGGAGGTTTACGAGTTCGGAGTGTTGGCCGACGTACCCGTTGAAGAACAGGGGAGGTTCCGAGTCACGGCCAGGACGCCAGTCAATCCCGGTCGGGAAGCGATCGCCTTATCCGTAATCCCTCGTGACCTCGTCACCGAGATCCGTTCTGACTAGCCGGATAGCGCAGAGCGCCGAATCTCGCGCTTCGTCCGGTGGCGAGCTGCGAGCCATGACGACGGTGTTCGGCGCTACCACTCGTATCGGTCGATCAGCGCCCGGTCAAACTGGCGGTGCCGTCATCGTTGCGGGCGGCTCGCCCGAGAGGCTGCACCCGCACGTCGTATATGCGCGCATCGGGGTGCCGACGTCGGTAGTGGTCTACGGCCATGGCTACTGCCTTCGGCTCGTGGAGCCAGGTACAAACCTCCACGCTCTCTCCGTCCGTCTTACCGGCAGGCGTGATCGTTACGGCGAATCGCTCTGGCCCCGAGAGTTGGCTCACGCCGCCATATGTCCTCATCTGCGCCTCTACCGCGCCGACTGCCGCCAGTTCCGCTACGGCCCAGAACGCTTAATACACGGGTGATCCATCTTGTGTCCGCGTGTATCTCATCTAGGGCTGGCAGGGCGCGGGGATGACGACCGTCGCGTATGCCGGACGTCCGGTAGGAGGCTTCTATCGGTCGAGTCCATCCCAGGATGGGGACTCTGGGACTGCTCCCAGTTCGGATCTCCTGCTCCCGTCCAGCTATAGGCTCAATTCTGGCCCCGCGGAGGGGCGACGTTGTCGGCCCTGGGAGGCCAATTGACACGCATCAGCCTTCGACTGGCGTTATGTGCCTTTCAACCAGAGGGCTCTCGTTTCTCGATCCCGGATGGAACTAGCTCAGTTCTCCGAGCTCGGCCGCACCCCGACTGAGTAGATCTTCTCTACGGCATCGTGTTCGGACAAGAACCCCAACTCGAACCCGTCTACGATCGCCTCGGTCCCATCTTGGCCGCCTGACCTGCCTCCTTAGACAACCGGGTCGCCGCAGTCGGGTCGCTCGAAGTACCGCTCCACGGCTGGTAAGTGTCTTGGCGCTGGTAGTAGGCCCGTAGAATCGGGATCTGTGCGTTCACGTAGTCAACTACTCGGGCCCGACTCCAGGCCTGTCGCGCTTCCGGGAGTGGACTACGACCAGTCCAAAGTACGCTCAGCCGGCTTGGTGATCCTCCCGCTGCACATCCGGTGGAGCGACCCAGTCGTTCAGTATGACTTGGAGGATCCGAAGGATCTCCGACGCGTCTATGAACAGGTACTCCGTGAGGGCACTCCCAAGGACATCCAGGAGTTCATCGACATCGACCGTCTCTGTGAACTATGGGACGACCTGGTCCTACCGACAGGCGTCCGTCGCAAGTGGGCGTTCTGGTTGAGGGATAACCGCGGGATCTTCGTTCGGTGCTGACAACGCTCCAGCGTCAGGGTCGCTGAGATCATCGCTGGGCTCGAAGCAGCGAAGGAGTTTGGCCTGGCTGGAGGCGCGGCGTTGATCGTGCGCGGTGATATCGACCGCCGCACCCAAGACCTCGACTTCTTCGGACTGCAACAGTCGGACGTGCAACGCTTACTACCGGCAGCCGAGAACGCACTCGAAGAAGCGGGCTTCCAGGTCCGAAGAGTGCGTGAAGGGACCGGGTTCGTGCGCCTGGCAGTTGAACGAGGTAGCGAGGTTACCGAGGTAGACCTGGCAGCCGACGCTCGCCTCTTTCCGCTCGAGGTTCACAGCGGGCTGCTCCTGCTGAACTCGACTGAACTCGCGGTGGATAAGGTACTTGCCATCTTCGGCAGAGCCGAAGCCCGCGATTTCGTCGACCTCGCCGCTGTCATCGACCAGCACGGCCTCGAAGCCCTGTTCCGGCTCGAAGCGGAGAAAGATCCCGGTTTCTCCATCGACGTCTTCTCAGAGATGCTGCAGCGATTCGATCGTCTCCGCCAGGACGAGTTCGGCATCGAAGCGTCGGCATACCAGCCTCTCGCTGCCCGCGTGAAGAGTTGGAGAGAAATGTCCCTCGAACTCGGCCGTACTCTTGGGCCTGAACTTCGTAGTGATCACGGCCTTGGCTTGTGAGACCGAGCCCTTCGGAGCCACCGCTCGGAACATGGCAAGATGACTTTTATGTCATCTCATCCGGTGTCGGAGGGGGGACTTGAACCCCCACGTCCTTGCGGACACTAGCCCCTCAAGCTAGCGCGTCTGCCTATTCCGCCACTCCGACGTGGCCTGCCGGATCTGCCCGGCAAGAGGGGTATCTTACTGCGCCTGGCCGATTGCTTGCCCGCCCGGCACCGTGACCCCGTACCCATAGGAGGCCGTGTCCTCCCGGTGGCGATACCGGCTGGGCGGCCTCACGGTTCGAGGACGAGTAGAGTGCGAGGCCACGCCGCGAGCTGATCAGGCTGGCGGCCAGCCCACCGACCGCCAATGGCTAGAAATGCCAGGGGAAAGTCGACCAGTTCGGGCGGCGTTTCTCCAGGAAAGCGTCCCGGCCCTCGACAGCTTCGTCGGTCCCGTAGGCCAGACGAGTGGCCTCCCCGGCGAACAACTGCTGGCCGATCAGCCCGTCATCGATCAGGTTGAAGGCGAACTTGACCATACGCTGGGCCGTTGGGCTCTTGCCGTTGATCTCGGCAGCCCACTGCAGCGCCGTCGGCTCCAGTTCGACGTGGGGCACCACCGCGTTGACCGCGCCCATAGCGTGCATCTGAGCGGCATCGTAGGTGCGGCCTAGGAAGAAGATCTCCCGCGCCAACTTCTGGCCGACCTGACGGGCCAGATAGGCGGACCCGAACCCGCCATCAAAGCTGGCTACATCGGTGTCGGTCTGCCTGAAGCGGGCATGCTCGGCGCTGGCGATGGTGAGATCAGACACCACGTGCAGGCTGTGACCGCCCCCCGCCGCCCAGCCGGGGACCACACAGATCACCACCTTTGGCATGAACCGGATGAGCCGCTGCACCTCAAGGATATGGAGTCGGCCGGTCCGAGCCGGATCGACGCTGGCGCCGTCGTCACTGCTGGCGTACTGGTAGCCATCCCGACCTCGAATGCGTTGATCGCCGCCGGAGCAGAACGCCCACCCGCCGTCGCGGGGCGACGGTCCGTTGCCGGTCAGCAGGATGCAGCCGACGTCGGTGGTCTGCCGGGCGTGGTCGAGAGCCCGGTACAGTTCGTCCACGGTGTGGGGCCGGAAGGCATTGCGCACCTCCGGCCGGTTGAACGCCACCCGGACCGTCCCCTGGTCAACGGCTCGGTGGTAGGTGATGTCGGTGAACGAAAAGCCGTCCACCGGGCGCCACGAAGATGGCTCGAACAGCTCGGAGACGGCCGGGGCACGGTCGTCGTCAGGGTGGCCGGATGTCATTCGACGAACGTACTTCGCACCTCTAGTGCAGCCGAACCCTGGGGTCGAGCACGGCGTACAGGGCGTCGACGATGATGTTGGCCACCACGACCGCCGCGGTTGCGACGATCACCACACCGATGATTACCGGGAGGTCCTGCTGCTCGATCGCGCTGACGGAGGTATAACCGAGTCCGGGTAGGCCGAAGACAGTCTCGGTAATGATGGCCCCGCCGACGAGGGTACCGACATCGATGCCGAATTGGCTCACTACCGGGGTCAGCGCCGATCGCAGCCCATGCCGGTAGACGACCCGACGTTCCGTCAATCCCTTTGACCGGGCCGTGCGGATGTAGTCCTCTCCCAGGACCTCGAGCATCGAGCCGCGCGTGAGCCGCGTGTAGACAGCAGCCGACACCAGGGCCAGGGTGAACCACGGTAACACCATGGACTGGAACCACTTGAGCGGGTTTTCGCTGAAGTAGGTGTAGCCCTGACCCGGGAAAAGGCGCAGCCCGTGGATGGTGAACTGATAGTAGAAGACGTACAAAAGCAGCAGCCCGAGCACGAACGTGGGCATTGAGTAGAAGACCAGGGCGAGGGTGGTCGCGGCACGGTCCCATACCGAGCCCCGCCGGACGGCGGAGAGGACGCCGGAAAACACACCGAGCAGAAGCCAGATGATCGAGGCGCCGAGGGCCAGGGAGAGGGTGATCGGGAGTGCCTGCTTGAGGACTGACGTCACCGGCTGGCCGTGAATGTACGAATAACCGAGGTTGCCCTGCAGCAGACCCTGGAGAAAATGCCAGTACTGTTTGATAATCGGCTCGTTGAGGTGCAGCCGCTGGCGAACCTCCTCCACCGTCTGCGGCGTCGCCTGCCGGCCGGCCAAGCGGCGGGCCACATCGGCCGGGCCCGGGCCGACAAAGAAGATGCCAAAGACCAGCATCGTGACGATCCACATCACGAACACTCCAAGGGCGATTCGGCGAATGAGGAATCGAACCACCGCTCCTCCTAGGACCGATTGATCCGGGGATCCAGTGCGTCGCGGACGCCGTCTCCGAAGATGTTGAATGCCAGGGTCGTGATGAGCAGGGCCAGGCTCGGGAAGAGCAGGAACCAGGGCGCCTGCTGGTACACCGTCCCCGACTCCGAGATCATCTGCCCCCAATCAGCGCTCGGGGGCGGGATGCCGAGACCGAGGAAGGACAAGGACGCCTCGAACACGATCGTCACCGGGATCAGAAGGGTCGCGTAGACGATGAGCTGAGCCGTCAGATTCGGCAGGACGTCGATGAACATGATTCGCCAGGAACTGGCGCCGAGGGACCGAGCTGCCTCGATGTACTCCTTCTCTCGTATCGAAAGGACCTGCCCCCGCACAATCCGGCATACGGCGGCCCAGCCGAAGACTGCGATCACGATGATGATGATCTTGAGGCTGGGGCCGGAGATGGATACCAGCGAGATGGCAAAGAGGAGATAGGGCAGAGAGAGCACCACGTCGACGAGTCGGGCCACCATGGTGTCGACGATCCCGCCGAGGTACCCGGCTGCCAGGCCCAGGACTGCGCCGATGATCACCACCAGCAGGGTGGCGCCCAGTCCGACACCGAGGGAGATGCGAGCCCCGTAGGCGATCCGGACGAGGAGGTCACGGCCCTGGTCGTCGGTGCCGAGGACGAAGGTTCCGCTGGGTCCCACCGGCAGGCCGTCCGGGGTCAGGCCGGTTGTTCGGTACTGCTGGTTGACCCCATGCCCGGTGATGGCCGCGAACACCGGCGCGAAGATCGCCACCAGGATGATGAGCACGATGACCCCGAGCGCGATCATCGCGGCCCGGTCGCGACGCAACCGGACGTAGGCCAGTTGCCAGGTGCTGCGGCCCTGGATCCTCGATTCCCCTTCCCCCGGTGGCGCACCGACTGGCGCATAACCGGTTTCCGGCGCCGCCTCTACGCCGAGATCCGCAAAGCTCATCGGGTCCTCCTCTCCCTCATGATCCGGCTACCACGTCCGGCTCAATGATGCGGTCGGCTTCGGAGATCGCCGGGCGGGCCTTCGTGAGGTCCTCACCGGCCTGTACGGGAAAGTGACAGGCGACCTGGTGGGCGTCCGGGTCGCCGGTGTGGGCAACCAGAAGGGGCTCTTCGTCGATACATCGGGGCTGGGCTTTGGGGCAGCGCGGGTGGAAGCGGCAGCCTGACGGGGGGTTGATGGGCGAAGGGACATCGCCGGCGAGGATGATGCGCTGCCGGCGGTCGGCCTCGCCCGGGTCCGGAACAGGCACGGCCGACAGGAGGGCATTCGCATACGGATGGCGGGGCGACTGGTAGATGGCCTCCACCGGGGCCAGCTCCACGACCTTGCCGAGGTACATCAGCGCGACGCGGTCGCTCACGTGCCGGACGACCGACAGGTCGTGGGCGATGAAGATATAGGTGAGATCGAGCTGATCCTGCAGATCGGACAGCAGGTTGATGATCTGGGCCTGGATCGACACATCGAGGGCGGAGACCGGTTCGTCGCAGATGATCAACTTGGGGTGCAGCGCCAACGCTCGGGCCACGCCGATGCGTTGGCGCTGGCCGCCGGAGAATTCGGCGGGAAACCGGTTGAAGTGCTCGGGGTTCAGGCCGACCAGCTCCATGACCTCCTGCACCCGCCGCTTGCGGTCGGCGCCGCTCGCGACCCCATGGATGGCGAACGGGTCGCCGATGATCGACCCCACCCGGCGTTTCGGGTTGAGCGAGCCGTACGGGTCCTGGAAGATCATCTGCATCTCGCGACGGAGCGGGCGCATCTGCCGGGCGCTCAGCCTGGAGATGTCCCGCCCGTCGAAGGTCACTGTCCCCGACGTCAGGGGATAGAGGCGGGCGATGCAGCGCGCCAGGGTGGATTTGCCGCAGCCTGTCTCGCCGACCAGACCCAGGGTCTCCCCCCGACGCACTTCCAGGCTCACCTCGTCCACCGCATGCACGAAGTCCTTGCTGCGCCGCAGCTTTCCGGACTGCACCGGGAACCACTTGACGATGTTCGACACCGAGACGAGGACGTCGTCGGTCACGATGCCACCGAATCGTCCACGACGAGAGCCCGAATCGCGGCCCTTTCCGCGACGTCGTGCGACAGCCAGCACGCCGAGCGGTGGCGGGGGTCGACACCTACCTGTTCCAGGGCCGGCTCCTCCACCCGGCAGCGGTCCATCACATAGGGGCACCGGGGGTGGAAGGGGCAGCCCGACGGCAGGGTGATGAGGCTCGGCGGTTGCCCCGAGATGGGTTGGAGGCGGGCCCGCTCCGAACCGTAGGCCGGCAAGGACCGGAGAAGGCCCTCGGTGTAGGGGTGGTGGTGTCGGTAGAAGATGTCGTCACGGGGCCCCGTTTCCATCTCCGTCCCGGCGTACATCACCACCACGTCGTCCGCGACCTCGGCGATCACGCCGAGGTCGTGGGTGATGAGGATGACGGCCGTGTCGAACTCGGACTGCAGGCGCTCGATGACGTTGAGCACCTGGGCCTGCACGGTGACATCAAGGGCCGTCGTCGGCTCGTCCGCGATGAGCAGGGCCGGGTTGAGCGCCATTGCCATGGCGATCATGGCCCGCTGACGCATTCCGCCGGAGAACTGGTGGGGGTAGTCGTCGATGCGCCGGTCCGGCTGCGGGATTCCGACCAGCCGAAGCAGATTGATGGCCCGCTTCTTGGCGGCGTTCTTGGATGTGCCGGGCTCGTGGGCGCGGATCATCTCGACGATCTGCCACCCCACCCGGTAGTAGGGATGGAGACTCGAAAGGGGGTCCTGGAAGATCATGGCGATCTGCGCACCGCGGACCTCGCGCAGCTCTCTCTGCGTCATGGTCAGCAGGTCCCGCCCCTGGAAGAGCGCCTGGCCGGAGATCCGTGCTCCCCGGGTGAGCCCCATGATGGTCTGGGTGGACACGCTCTTGCCGGACCCCGATTCGCCCACGATGCCGAGGGTCTGGCCCGGGTCGACGGTGAAGGACACACCCCGGACGGCCTGCACCACCCCGTCGGGAGTGGGGAACGACACCTGCAGGTCGACGATGTCAAGCAGAGCCACCCGGCGCCCTCCATCGGTGGGTCTTGGGTTGTAGCTGGCGACGAGACCGCCAGAGCTATACGGATATAACAAGACGAGACTGCCAGAGCTATACGGATATAACAAGTGGTAGCTGTGGATCGTATACCAAGGGGTATGGATCGGCCCGGCGGACGAACCGCCGGGCCGACTCACTCATGTGTTGCTGGGCTGACGCCTCCCGACTGCTAGCGGTTCAACCAGACGTTGGTCGGGTCGATCTGCTCGATGAGGGGCACGTAGATGGCGTTGTGGACCTGGGAGCCCCGCATGAGCGGGAGGTTGGGGTCGGTGATCGGATAGATCGCCGACTGGGTCATGGTCTCCACGTCCGCCTGATGCCAGGACTTGGCGGCGTCGGACGTCGGTCGTGGCGGCCAAGGCCGGTGTTGATGGTGCCGATCAGGTTCGAGTCGTTGAACAGGCCGAAGTTGCTCGACGTGGGCGGCAGGACCGTCCGTCGAAGAGCGGCTGGAAGAAGGACTTGGCCGCGTCGCCGTACCAGTCCGGGGACCACCCGGCGAGGGACAGGTCCCAGACGCCCCGCTCGGCCACGCTCGGCACCTGGAGGTACTTGGTGTAGAAGTCGGCGTTGGTCGCCGGCACGCCAACGAGGTGGATGCCGAGCGCGCCGAGCTGGGCCTGGAGGTCTGGAAGATCTTGGCGCTGCTCTGCGACGAGGGCCGGTACAGGAACTTCAGGGTCAGGTTGCTCGCCCCCGCCGCCGAAAGCATCTGCTTGGCCTTGGTGGTGTTGTACGGGTACATGTCGTAGGTCGGCGACGACCCGTTGATGCCGGGCGGGAGGATCTGGGTGAGCGGCGGGGCCACCTGCGGCCCACCGATGTCCTGGAGCAACGGGGTGCGGTTGATGGCGTATTGCAGCGCCTGGCGGACCTGCGTGCTTGCCGAGGGCACCCGCCGTTGTTGGGCGACTTCGTGTTGAAGATGATGTAGGGGTTGGTCGAGTACTCGGACTGCAGGTTGAAGCCGGTTGTCCTTGGTCGCGATCAGGCTGGGGATGGCGCTCGGGGGCACGAACGAGTCCCATTCCATGTCCGCGGCCGAGGTGTTGGTCGAGATCTCCTGCTGGATGGCCGTCTGGTTGCCGGTCTCGCTGACGTTGATCTCGTTGACGTAGGCCTTGCGGATCGGGTCGGTGCTGGCCTTCCAGGCCGGGTTGCGCGATGAAGACGATGGACTTGGCCGGGTCGTAGCTCTGGACCTGGTAGGGGCCGTCCGAGATGGTGTGCTGGGCCAGGGCGTTGCTGGCCGGCAGGTAGTGCAGGATCTCGACCGGCGCCGGGGCGAACGGCGGCAGGGTCAGGATGTCCGGGAAGTACGTGGCCGGCTTGGTCAGCGTGAAGTCGACCGTCAACGGGTTGGACGGGTCGACGGTCACGCCCGTGAGATGCTGCTTGCTGTTGATGTACGCTGCCTGGGCCGCGGCGCTGGTCGCCGAGACCTTGCCGCGAAGCCGTTGCAGAACGTCGTGTAGCCGGCCAGGATGTCGCTGAAGTCCGGCTGGCCGCCGAAAGGCTGCGTCGGGTTGCAGCGACCGCTTCACGCCGCGCACCACGTCGGCCGCGGTGACCTGGCGGGGCGGGCTGGTGTTCCACTTGGCGCCCGTGCGGATGGTTACGGCGTACTTGAGGCCATTGTCGGTGACCGTCGGCGGGCCCGTGGCCAGGTCGGGCACGACCGTCGTGGTCTGACCTGCGACCGCCGGGTAGGTGTACAGCTGCCGGCTCCACATGCGCAGGTTTAGGTAACCGATCGAGTAGTAGCTGACGTTGGGGTCCATGTAGTCGACGTCGCCGGTCCCCAGCATGGTGAGCGTCCCACCGGACTTCGGCGTACCGCCGGAGTTGGGATTGAAGATCTGGGTCGAGGCGTTTGGTGTACCGCCGTCCACCACTGGTGCTGCTCGAGCCGCTGCTCCCGCACGCGGCGGCCGT
The DNA here is from genome assembly GCA_963834725.1 of uncultured Acidimicrobiaceae bacterium. Taxonomy (GTDB): domain Bacteria; phylum Actinomycetota; class Acidimicrobiia; order Acidimicrobiales; family Palsa-688; genus PALSA-693. The sequence continues at coordinate 5,596,050 of CAWICN010000001.1, read as the reverse complement.
CAGGCCGATGGCGGCCACGGCGGCACCCCATACCAGGGTCTTTCGTCTGATGCCTTTCACCTTTATGAGACCCTCCTCGTCTCGTGACCAGCGCTAGATGCCGATCGTTGCGGTTATCCGGCGCGCTCGGGTTCGTCCGATCGCGCCTCGATCCCCCTCATTGCAGGCGGATGGCCAGGATGATCGTGGTGAAGAAGAAGCAGACGGCGCAGGCGATGGTGGCCCGGTCCAGGTTGCGCTCGGCCACCGTGGATCCGGCCGCGGCCTGGCCGAGGCCACCACCGAACATCTCCGACAGCCCACCGCCCTTGCCGCTGTGCAGCAGGACCATGCCGATCAGCAGCAGCGAGACGATGACCTGAATGACGATGACTATGGCGGTCAACACCAAGCCGACGCGCCTCCTCCTCTTCTCTGCCACCCGAGCTACCTCGGGCGGGACGCAAAGATAGCAGTACTACTCCACGATGGCGAGACAGGTGTGTTAGTTCCCTCTCAGGTTTGTCACAGCTGTTCCAGATCCGATGGCTCAGGAGCCAGCGAATTCGACGATTTGTACGAATTCGTCGGGATTGAGGCTGGCGCCGCCGACCAGGGCTCCGTCCACATCGGCCTGCGCCATCAGCGTCGGCGATGTTGGACGGCTGGACCGACCCTCCGTACTGGATCCGGATCGCCCGCGGCGGCCTCGGGGCCGAAGGCCGAGGCCACCGCGCCCCGTACCGCCTGGCACATGGTCTGGCTGTCGTCTGCGCGTCGCTGTACGGCCCGTGCCGATCGCCCAGATCGGCTCGTAGGCCACCACCAACCCGGCCACCGCCGCGGGCTCGAGACCCGCGAGTCCACGTTCGAGCTGGCTCAGCACCCGGGGCTCGCTGATGCCTGCTTCGCGCTCGTCGAGCGTCTCGCCGACGCACAGGATCGGGGTCATGCCGGATTCGAGGACGGCCGCCACCTTCTTGTTCACCATCTCGTCGGTCTCGCCGAAATAGTGCCGTCGCTCGGAGTGGCCGACGATCACATAGGCGACGCTGAGCTTGGCGAGCATCAGGGGGCTGATCTCGCCGGTGTACGCCCCGCGCTCCTCCCAGAAGACGTTCTGGGCTCCGAGAGAGATCGGGATCCCGTCGGCATCGAGGAGGGTCTGGACTGACCGGAGGGCGGTGAACGGCGGGTGGATCGATACGTCGACCGCTCGGTGTGCCAGCCGGTCGAGGCTGTAGGCCAGCTTCTGCACGACGGCGATGGCGTCGAGGTGGGTCAGGTTCATCTTCCAGTTGCCCGAGATGAGCGGCCGGCGCCTGGGGCCGGTCACGTCTGGATGCCTTCCCGCAGGGCGGCCAACCCCGGGAGATCACCCTGCTCGAGGAACTCCAGCGACGCCCCGCCACCGGTCGAGACGTGGTCGATTCGCTGCCGCCAGCCCGAAGCTGGCCAACGCGGCAGCCGTATCGCCCCCGCCGACCACGGTGAACCCGTCCGCGGCGGCGATCGCCTCGCCCACCGCCCTGGTCCCGGCCGAGAACCGGGGGTCCTCGAAGACGCCCATGGGACCGTTCCAGAGGATGGTGCGCGCCTCGGCGATGACGTCCGCGAACGACGCCGCGGTACCCGGACCGATGTCCAGGCCGATCCAGCCAGCGGGAACGTTCGCGCCCACCTGGCGAACCTCCCCGCTCCGCCCGGCCTCGCCGAAGAGCCCACCGGGGCTCAGGACGGTGAGGTCGCTCGGAACCAGAATCCGCCCGGATGCCAGCAGTCGACGGCAGCTGTCCACATGGTCCGCCTCGAAGAGCGACTCCCCGATGCCGTGTCCCTGGGCGGCCAGGAAGGTGAAGCACATCCCTCCACCGACCAGCAGGGTGTCGACCCGGTCCAGAAGCGCTTCGATCACGCCCAGCTTGTCGCTCACCTTCGACCCGCCGAGCACGGCGACGAAGGGCGCTGCGGCGCCGTGCAGGAGTCCTCCCAGGACCTCGACCTCCCTGACCAGCGCCCGGCCGCCGGCGGCGGGCAGCCATGTGGGCGGGCCCACGACCGATGCGTGGGCGCGATGGGCCGCACCGAAACCCTCGTTGACGAACAGGTCCTGGCCCGCCACCAGCTCTTGCGCGAACGAGAGCTCACCCGCTTCCTCACGCGGGTCGAACCGGAGGTTCGGCAGGACCGTCACCCGCGTCGGCGTCCGCGCCCGCGGCGACCAGGAGCTCGTCGAGGCGCCGCCGGACCGGTTCGATGTCGTACGCGGGGTCGGGTCTGCCCTTCGGGCGACCCAGGTGGCTGGCGGTCGTCACCCGGGCCGCGCCCTGGTCGAGCAACCACGTCACGGTCTCGAGCGACAGCCGAATCCGGAGATCGTCGGTGATACGGCCGCCCGACATCGGAACGTTGAAGTCCGTGCGCACCAGAACGGACCTCCCTCCGACCGAAGGCAGGTCCTCGAGGACGGGGACACTTTTTCCCATGAGAAAATCAAGCCGTCGTGTTTGCGCCGCCGACGACGAGCGCCAGGTCGATAAGGCGGTTGGAGTAGCCCCACTCGTTGTCGTACCAACCGAAGATCTTGACCATCGACCCGATGGTCATCGTCAACGGAGCGTCGAACACGCACGACGCCGGGCTCCCGACGATGTCCGACGACACGATCGGCTCGTCGCTGTAGGTGAGCACGCCCTGGGCCATGGGTCCGGCCGTGGCGGCGGAACGGAAGGCATCGTTGACTTCGTCGACCGTCACATCGCGGCGGAGCACCCCCGTAAAGTCGGTGATGGAGCCATCGGCGACCGGCACCCGCAGCGAGCTGCCATCGAGCTTTCCCTTGCATGGATGCCAGGACCAGACCGGTGGCCCGGGCCGCCCCTGTCGAGGTCGGCACGATGTTGATCGGCGCCGCCCTGGCCCGGCGCAGATCGCGGTGAGCCAGGTCGAGGAGGTTCTGGTCGTTCGTGAAGGCGTGGACGGTGGTCATCAACCCCTTCTCCACCCCGAAGGCGTCGTCGAGCACCTTGACCATCGGCACGAAACAGTTCGTCGTGCACGAGGCATTCGAAACGATGTGGTGCCGGGCGGGATCGAAGCTGTCGTCGTTTACCCCGATGATGAAGGTGGCGTCCACGTTGGTTCCAGGCGCCGAGATGATCACCCGCGGGGCTCCGGCATCGATGTGGGCGGCCGCAGCCTCCCCGTTCGTGAACAAGCCTGTGGACTCGATCACCACGTCCACACCGAGGTCGGCCCACGGCAACGCCTTGGGATCCCGTTCCGAGAACACCTCGAAGCTGTGGTCTCCGACCGTGATGGAATGATCCGTGTGGCTGACCGGGTGGGGCAGCGTGCCATGCGTTGAGTCGTACTTGAGCAGATAGGCGTTGGTTGCGGTCGGGACAAGGTCGTTGACGCCCACCACCTCCACACCGGCGCTGGTCCCGCCGGCCGGCCGTATCGAGCGCGGCGCGAAGGAAGTGCCGCCCGATGCGCCCGAACCCGTTGATGCCTACTCGAACCGCCATCGTTCGCTCCTTTGTGTGTGGTGTCCCGATAGCCGTTGGTTCACCATGCCCGCGGTCACTATGTCAGCAGGCGGAGCACGTCGGCCAGCCTCTGGGGATCGTGCCCGCTTCCGTCCGGCTTACCCAGATCGCCGGGCGGCACCATCACATCGATGGGCACTCCGTGGTCGCGTACCGCCCGCAGGTGATCCTCGGTGGTGAATCCGGCCGTTTCCGGAAGTTGGGGCCGCAGATTGCACACGTAGATCCGGCCGCCGCCGCGGGCTGCCAGCGCGGCCCGGATGCCGGGGACGACGCAGACGGCGAGCACGCTGGTGAACAGTGAACCGGGGCCGATGATCACCTGGTCGGCTTCCGAAACTGCGACCAGTACCTCGTCGGGCACCGGGGCGTCGGGCGGCACGATCGACACGGAGGTGATGGGACCCGGGGTCTCCGACACGTTGACCTGGCCCACCACCTCGGTCCCGGCCACATCGGCCTTGAGCACGACCGGCAGCGACGTGGCCGGGAGCACTCTCCCGTGCGCCCCGAGCAGACCGGCTGCGAGATCCAGGGCCTGCCCGAAGTCGCCGGTGGCATTGGCCAGGCCCGCGATGATGAGGTTGCCGAGCGCATGCCCTTCCAGATCGCCGGAAGGGAAGCGGTACTCAAACGCCTCAGCCCACGGCGAGCCGGGGGCGGCCATGGCCACCAGGCAGCGGCGCAGGTCGCCGGGCGCAGGGATGCCGGCGATCTGCCGCAACCGCCCGCTCGATCCTCCGTCGTCGGCCACGGATACGACGGCAGCCACCCGTCCGGCGTAGCTCCGCACGGCGCGGAGCGTGCTGGCCAGCCCGTGGCCGCCGCCGAGCGCCACCACGTAGGGGGCGGGGCTGGGCGCCGACCGATTGGACCCATCGGACCGATCGGACCGATCGGGCCGGGTGAGCGGCCCGTCCGGCGAGGACGGCGCCGGCGGAGTGCCGCTCACCGGCTCAGGTCCCGGTGGTAGACGGCCGGGTCATAACCGCGCGTTCGGACCCGAACCGCCAGTTCCTCGACGAGCGAGACCGAGCGATGCCGGCCGCCCGTGCATCCGACCGCAACGGTCAAGTAAGCCTTTCCTTCCTTGGTGTAGGCAGGGAGAAGGAAGCCCAGGAGATCGTCGATCTTGCCCACGAACTCCCGCGCCGCCGGCTGGCACAGCACGTAATTACGGACTTCCTCATCCAGGCCAGTGAGGGGGCGAAGCTCGTCGACCCAGTAGGGATTTGGCAGGAACCGGACGTCGAAGACGTTGTCGACGTCGAGCGGCACCCCGTGTTTGAAGCCGAACGACACGACAGAGATCTGCATCCGATCGCCGGGATGATTCGTGAACAGGTCGACCAGTCGCTCGCGTAGCTGGTTGACGTTGAGGTCGGTGGTGTCCACGACGACGTCGGCGAGGGCCCGGATCGGTTCCACGCGTCTCCGTTCCAGGGCGATGGCCTCGGTCACCCCTTCCTGACCGTGAGGATGGCGCCTCCGGGACCCCTCGTACCGGCGCAGGAGCACCTCGTCCGACGCTTCCAGGAACAAGGTGCGGACCACCGATCCCCCGGCCTCCAGTTGCCGGAGCGCCGTCTCCAGCTCGCCGAGCTGTTCTGCGTCCCGGCCGACCACCAGCGCGACCCGGTCCGTCGTGGACCCGGGGGCGGCGAGGAGGTCAGCCACTTTGGTGATCAGCGCGGTCGGCAGGTTGTCGATCACAAACCAGCCGAGGTCCTCGAGGGTTGCCCCAGCCTGCGAGCGACCGGCCCCCGACATCCCGGTGATGATCAGGAACTCGCCCACCCCGCCATTGTGCCGTCGTTGGCCTGGCTGGCGGCGGCGGCGGGTAGGTCGCCTGGGGCGGGCGGCGCCGGCGCTGGCGGGCGCGGGCGGAGGCTGATCGCCTAGGGCGGGCGGCGCTGGCGGGCGCGGGCGGAGGCTGGTCGCCAGGGTCGGGCGGGCGGCGCCGGCGCTGGCGGGGGTTCAGCAAATGTTGGGCGCGTTTTGTGCGTTGGGAGCACTTTTAGCGATATTTTGACGTTAATCGTTCCCAACGTTACCGAACGCGCCCAGGTTAGCGGCGGCGACCCCTTGGCCGCCGCGTCCGCGACGGGACGAGGGGTCGGTGCCGGGCCAGGGGCGGGCTTGGTGGCGGGCGCGCCGGCGCCAGGGCAGGGTTGGTGCCGGCGCGCCGGGGACATCGATTGGCCCCGGCGCCGGAACGGGCGTGGTGCCCGGGGCCTGGGGATGGGGGCTGGCGCCGGCGCGAGAAGCGGAGAGCCCGGCCGAGGGTCCCACCCAATCGATCGGGGTCGCTGTCGCGACCGAGGAATATGTTCATAGCATGAAACTCCCTAAAAGTCAGACTATCGATCGCCGGGTCACCTCCTGGTTCGCCGACCATTACGGCATGATCAACCGGCGGGAGGCTCTGGCGCTGGGCTTGACCTCGGCCCAGATCCGCACCCGGGTGCGGACCGGAGAGTGGGATGTGGACCACCGCGGGGTGTACCACCTGGCCGGCTCGCCGAGAGACGGCTGCTCGGCCCTCCGTGGCGCGGTGCTGCTGGGAGGCCCCGGCGCGGCCGTGTCTCACGGATCGGCAGCCTGGCTATGGGGGTTGACCGCAACTGCGGGCGCTCCCACCGTCACGGTGCCGCACGACCGGATGCCCCGTGTTTCAACCGTGCACGCTGTGCACGTTGTGCACGTCGTGCGGTCGCGCCGGCCGCTGCAGGTGGTGCTGCGGCACGGCTTGCCGTGCACCACCGCGGTCCGCACCGTCGTCGACTGCGCCGTTATCGTGAACGTCGACGAGCTCGATGCACTCGTTGACACGGCCTTGGCGCGCCGGGTGGTCGATGTCGATGCCCTGATGGAGGTCGTCGCCGACCGACGCCTCCAGTACTACCCGGGCCGCCATTCGCTCCAGACGCGTCTGGCGGCCCGTGGCATTCTCGGATCACCGCACCCGAGTGTGCTCGAGAGCCGGATGGCGCGCCTCTTCTGTCTCCATGGTCTGCCGCAGCCGAAGGCGGAGGTGGTGTGGGGTCCGGACCGCCGGTACCGGCTCGATTTCGCCTATCCACGACTACGCCTCGCCATCGAGGTCGACGGTTGGTCCGCCCACTTCGCCCCGGAGCAGCAGCGGCGCGACAACCGGCGGGCCAACGCCCTCGCCCGGGCCGGGTGGACGGTTCTCCACTACGACTGGTGGGAGGTGACGAATGCCGCCGAAAGGGTCGCGGCCGAGATCGCTGACACCTACGCCCGGCTGGCGGCCGTCGCCTAGCGAGCCGGCCCCGTCATCCCCGCAGCTTCTCGGTCCGCAGTACCACCAGGCGCGGGATCGTGGCCGCCTCGCCGTATTCGTGGGCCCGCTCCAGGAACCCCTGCGGGGGCACCGGCTCCTCCATCCATGTCAGGTACAGACCGGCCGCGGCCATGGCGTTGATGTACCTCGACAAGGGCCGGTGGATGAACCGGATCCAGACGTCCTTCTCCACTTCTTCGAGGCGGGAATCCTCGACGAGGTAGGGGCCGATGCGCCAATACTGCTCGTTGAGAATGGTGTCGTCGATCCAGCCAGAGTTCGGCGCCTGCAGGAGCGGGTGGTTCAGCAACAGCAAGAAGCGCCCTCCCGGCGCCAGCACCCGTCCCACCTCCGCGATCGACTCGTCGAACTCCTCGATGTGCTCGAAGACCAGGCACGCCACGACGGCATCGAAGCTGTCCCGGCGAAAGGGAAGACGAGCCGCCTCGGCGCGGGTGGCGGTCACTCCCCCGCCGCGCCTGGCCGCCATCTTGATCTGGGCCCACGTCGGATCGGCGCCGACCACGAACTTGACGGTACGGAGGCGGGCGGCTCGGCGGCCCACCTGTCCTTCCCCACAACCGATGTCGAGCACGCACTCGGATCCCCGGAGATGGGCGGCGAGAATGGGGAGGATCTGTTCCTCATACTCGGCGTCGGCGCCGTTGGTGAACTCCTGCTGCCACCACTCCGCGCACGTCTCCCAACCCGGGTCTGCTGCAGGCGCTTGGGACACGTGGAGACGGTAGCCGGGGTGCGGCGAGAGCCGGATCCCCCGGCGAGGGCAGCCGGGGTGCGGCGAGAGCCGGATCCCCCGGCGAGGGCAGCCGGGGTGCGGCGAGAGCCGGATCCCCCGGCGAGGGCAGCCGGGGGATCGGGACGGCACCGAAGGCCGCTACCCTACGTCAGCCGGTCGCCCGGAGACAGTCAACCCTGGTCGAGCTACCCCCGGGCGAGCACAGCCACCCGATCGGCCATCTCCTCGAAAAGCTCCGGAGGGAGGTCGTGACCGATACCCGGGATGATCCACGAGCTGGCGCCAGGGATGGCCTCGGCGACCACGTCGGCCCGGTCGGTGGGCGCGGACGCGAGAAGGGCTTCGAACACGTCCGGGTGGGGCTGACCCACGGGGTCCCCGGTGGTCGACATGATCGGCACGAGGGTGCGGACGCGCTCTGGATACTGGATAGCGAAGCTCTGGGCGATCATCCCGCCCATGGGGGCGCCGAGCACGTGGGCAGACGGGATCCCGAGGGCGTCGAACAGCCAGGCCGCATCGTCGGCCATGTCCGCCGGCAGGTAGGCCGGCTCTGGCGTTTCGCCATCCCGTCATCCCGGGCGGTCAGCTGGGCGCCGAGACGCATGATCAGCAACAACGGGGGGTGGTCCGGGATCGCCTGTCGTGGTGCACTCGATGGTGAGCCGATTGACGCCCGCGGCAGGCCTGTCCGCTGGCTAGCCGTGCAGCTTGCTGTAGACCGCGTCCGCCACTTTTTCCGGCAGCCAAGACAGCTCGTGCAGGTTTTCGAGCGACGCCGCCTTCACGGCGTTGACACCTCCGAACTCGCGAACCAGCCGTTTCTTGCGACCAGGGCCGAGCCCCGGCACCTCGTCGAGGACCGAAGCGGTCATCCTCTTTCCCCGAAGATTGCGGTGATACGTGATGGCGAAGCGATGGGCCTCATCCCTGATCTGCTGGAGCAGGTAGAGGGACTCGGAGGTCCGCGGGATCCGCACCGGATCGGCCCGGCCGGGCACGTAAACCTCCTCGAACTGCTTGGCCAGAGCCGCCACCGGGATCTCATCTTCCAGCCCGAGCTGTTCCAGGACGCTTAGGGCGACGTTGAGCTGCCCCTGCCCGCCGTCGACGAGCAACAGTTGCGGCGGATAAGCGAACCGTCGCCGGCGGTCCTCGACCGGCTTGTCCCGTTCCGCCAGGTAGGCGCGCAGCCGGCGGGTGAGGACCTCGCCCATGGCCGCGAAGTCGTCGTTTTGCTCGACCGTGCGGATCTTGAAGCGGCGGTACTCCTGCGGGCGGGGCAGGCCGTCCTCCATGACGACCATGCTCCCGACGTAATCGGTGCCCTGCAGGTGGCTCATGTCGTAGCACTCGATGCGCAGCGGGGCCTCCGGGAGATCAAGGTCGTCCTGCAGGGCATTGAGCGCCCGCGCCCGGGCATTGTGGTCGGCCGCCCGCCTGAGGCGATGCCTGGTGAACTCCTCCCCGGCGTTCCGGGTGACCATCTCGAGGAGGGTCTTCTTCTCCCCTCGCTGCGGGGCCCGGATCTCCACCCGGACGCCCGACCGCGCCGTCGGATTGACGCTGCGTTCGACCCGGTACCGCCCTGACGCCGCCCACCACTCGACGTCGGCCAGGACCCGGCGTGGAGGAGCTGAGTGGCCGTTGTCCGGTCGTTCGGTGCTCGTGCCATCCCCATCGGCGCCTTCCCCTTCAGCACCCTCACCATTCGGCAGGACGGGTCCGGCCCGGAGCAGGGCCAGCCACGCCTGGAGGGTGTCGGCGTCGTCCGGGACGTCGGGCACGATCACGAGCGGCGGGACGCCAAGAGGCGCGTCCGCATAGTGCTGTTCGAGCACCCTGGCGACGAGCTGGGCCCGGTTGAGATCCTCGACCTTGTCCATGATGAACCCTTTCCGGCCTACCACCCGGCCCCGGCGCACGTAGAAGACCTGGATGGCCGCCTCCAGTTCGTCCTCCACCAGGCCGAAACAGTCCAGATCCTCGGCTCGCTCGACGACCATCTGCTGCTTCTCGATGGCTTTGCGGACCGCGGTGAGACGATCGCGCAACCGGCCGGCGCGTTCGTACTCCATGGCATCCGAGGCCCGGAGCATTTCCGCCTCGAGGCTCTTCACGACCGGCTGGGTTTCGCCGTCGAGAAATGCGACGAGGTCGCCTACCAGGGTCTCGTAGGCGGCGCGGTCGATATTGCCGACGCAGGGGCCCGAGCACTTCTCGATGTGGTACAGCAGGCACGGCTTCCCGAGTCGCTGGTGGGTGCGGAACTTGCTGTCGCTGCAGGTGCGGATCGGAAAGGTGCGCAGGAGCGAGTCCAGGGTCTCCCGGATGGCATAAGCGTGGGCGTACGGGCCGAAATAACGGCTCCCCTTGTCCTTGGTGCCCCTCCTGACCATGGCTCGCGGCCATTCATCATTGAGGGTCACGGCGAGGAACGGGTAGCTCTTGTCGTCCCTCAACCTCACGTTGAAGCGCGGCTTGTGCTGCTTGATGAGGCTGTACTCGAGCATGACCGCTTCCACGTCGTTGCGGACTTGAATCCACTCGACGCTTTCCGCCTGCGCCACCATCTGCGCCGTCCTCACCGGGAGGCTGGCGGGGTTCTGGAAGTAGTTGGAGAGCCGGCTGCGCAGCGACTTCGCCTTGCCGACATAGATCACCCGTCCGTCTCGATCCTGGAACTGGTAGGAGCCCGGGGCGTCGGGGATCGTTCCGGCGGGCGGTCGGGTGAGCACCCTCCCACTCTGCCGCAGCGCGACACGGTCGCGGTTTCTCCGCACGATGGCGCGCCGGGCCGTATGATGTTGTCACGCCGGCCCGGTATCCGGCGACATATCCACCTCGAGGCCGACATCCCCGCGGATGGGCGACCGGGCTGTCCCCGCCGACCACATCGAGGTGCTCCGCCCTGGAGGTCTATTTCAGTGCTTCGACTCCAGACGCCCCTCCCGGGGGGCTATACAGATGTAACCAGCGAGGATCTGGCGCGGCGGATCGGCGCCGCCAGGGGGTCGCTGGGAACCCGCGTGATGATCCTTGGCCACCACTACCAGCGGGATGAGGTCATGCGCTGGGCGGACGCCCGGGGTGACTCCTTCGGGTTGTCCCGCCAGGCCGCGGCGGCCCGCGACGCCGAGTACGTGGTGTTCTGCGGGGTTCACTTCATGGCCGAATCGGCGGATGTGCTCACCGGGCCCGACCAGCAGGTGATCCTGCCCGACCTCAACGCCGGCTGTTCGATGGCCGACATGGCCGACCTCGAGTCGGTGGAGGAGGCCTGGGAGGAGCTGGCCCGGGTGACCGACATTGACGCCGTCGTGCCGATCACCTATATGAACTCGGCCGCTGCCCTCAAGGCCTTCGTCGGTCGCCACGGCGGCGCCGTGTGCACCTCGTCCAATGCCCGGGCGGTACTGACCTGGGCCCTGACCCAGCACCCGGGACCTGCCCACGACGGTTCAGGAGTGAAGGTCCTGTTCTTCCCCGATCAGCACCTTGGCCGCAACACCGCGTTCGAGCTCGGTTACCCCGCCAGCGCCATGGCGGTCTGGGATCCCCGGCGCGAGCGGGGCGGCCTCGACGAGCGGATGATCAAAGAGGCTCGCTTCCTGCTGTGGAAGGGTCACTGCTCGGTGCATCAGCGGTTCCGGCCCGAGCACGTGGCCGACTTCCGGGAGCGGTATCCGGATGGTCGGGTCGTCGTTCACCCCGAGTGCAGTCACGAGGTCGTCGAGCTGGCCGACGAGGTGGGATCTACCGACTACATCATTCGAGCCGTCGACCGGGCGGCGGCGGGAACGGTGCTCGGGATCGGCACCGAGATCCATCTGGTGCAGCGTCTCGGCGCCGAGCACCCGCACCTTCGGGTCGAGTCGCTGGACCCGCTCATCTGCCCGTGCTCGACCATGTTCCGCATCGACGCGGCCCACCTCTGCTGGGTTCTCGAGGAACTGGTCGCCGGCCGGGTGGTCAACCGCATCACCGTCGAGGGGGAGGTGGCCGACTGGTCCCGGGTGGCGCTCCAGCGCATGCTCGACATCACCTGAGCTGCAGCCGTTCATTAGTAGGTGGCTGGCTTTGTGGGCGCTTCCTTTGCTTTCTCTGTAGCGCGGCCCGCTTCGACTGGGCACTGTTGCGCACAGAAAAGTGACCTGGAACCCTCGTTCGGGCCCAATTCGCTTCAGAGTCTTGATGGCCTGGCGGCCGCTTGGGGTGCATGAAATGCTGTGCCTCGACAGGCACACGCATTTCACCTCAGAATCGCCGGGGGCTCAGGGTCAATTCGTGCCAGAGACGCCTGCCCCGGCCGCTCGCCCCCCGGCCTCACTTCAACCATCGGCCTGCGAGGGTGATGAGAGCGGGCCGGCGCAGCGAGGCCCCGATCCGTTCACCCCGGATCGGCGAGTCGCTGGAGCCGGTCCAATCGATCTCCGTTGACGCCGGATCGGCGGATCGGCGGGCCGCTGCAGCCGGACCGAGCGTCACTCACCTCAGGCCGGGACGAGCAAGCGGTCCAGGAACTGCCCCGTGTAACTGTCACGGGTCTTGGCCACCGTTTCTGGAGTCCCCTCCACGACAACCCGACCGCCCCCATCCCCGCCCTCGGGCCCGAGGTCGATGATCCAGTCGGCGGTCTTGATGACGTCCAGGTTGTGCTCGATGATGAGGACCGTGTTGCCCTGATCGACCAGGCGCGACAGCACACTGAGCAGCTTGCGGATGTCCTCGAAATGCAGGCCGGTGGTGGGCTCGTCGAGCATGTAGATGGTGTGGCCGGTCGACCGTTTGGAGAGTTCGCTGGCCAGCTTGATTCGCTGAGCCTCGCCGCCGGAGAGGGTTGGGGCAGGCTGTCCGAGCCGCACGTAGCCGAGCCCGACGTCCACCAGCGTCTGCATGTGGCGGGCGATGACCGGCTGGTTGGCGAAGAAGTCGAGCGCCTCCTCGCAAGGCATGTCGAGCACCTCGGCGATATTCTTCCCCTTGAAGGTGATGTCCAGCGTGTCCCGGTTGTAGCGGGCGCCCTTGCAGACTTCGCAGGGAACGTAGACGTCGGGCAGGAAGTGCATCTCGATCTTGATGGTCCCGTCGCCGGCGCAGGCCTCGCACCGTCCGCCATTGACATTGAACGAGAACCTTCCCGGCTGGTACCCCCGCACCTTCGCCTCGGTCGTCGCACTGAACAGCCGGCGGATGTGGTCGAACACCCCCGTGTAGGTGGCCGGGTTCGACCGGGGCGTCCGCCCGATCGGCGACTGGTCGATGCTGATCACCTTGTCGAGGCTCTCGGCCCCCTCGATGCGGGTGTGGCGGCCGGGCACCTCCTTCGACCGGTAGACGCGCTGCATCAGCGCCCGTAAGAGGATGTCGTTGACGAGCGTGGACTTGCCCGATCCGGACACCCCGGTCACGGCCACCATGCAGCCGAGCGGGAAGTCGACGTCGATGGCCTTGAGATTGTGCTCACGCGCCCCTCGCACCGTCACCATGCCCTTCGGCTCCCGGCGCATGGATGGCACCGGGATGCGCCGCCTGCGGGTCAGGTACTGGCCGGTGATGGACGCCTTCGACTTGAGGAGGGCATCAACCGGGCCTGACACCACGATGTTGCCCCCGTGCTCCCCGGCACCCGGTCCGATGTCGACCACGTGGTCGGCGACGCGAATGGTGTCCTCGTCGTGCTCGACCACGATCACGGTGTTGCCCAGGTCGCGGAGCCGCAAGAGGGTCTCGATGAGCTTGTGGTTGTCTCGCTGATGCAAGCCGATCGACGGTTCGTCGAGCACGTAGAGCACGCCAACCAGGCCGCTGCCGATCTGCGACGCCAGGCGGATGCGCTGCGCTTCCCCTCCGGCGAGGGTGGCCGCTGAGCGGTTGAGGCTCAGGTAGTCGAGGCCCACGTCGAGCAGGAACTGCATCCGGGCCCGGATCTCCCGCAGGACCCGGTCGGCGATGAGATGATCCCGCTCGGACAGCTCCAGGCTGATCATCTGCCGGGTGGCGTCCCGCAGCGCCAGGTCGCAGAGCTCGAAAATGTTTCGGCCAGCGACGGTCACGGCGAGGCTCTCGGGCCTGAGGCGAGCCCCCCCGCACGCCGGGCACGGCACCTCGCGCATGTACCCCTCGATCGCTTCGCGGGAGTGATCCGACTCGGCCTCGGCATGGCGCCGGGCCAACCAGGGCACCACGCCCTCGTAGTGGGTGTCGTAGCTGCGCACCCGCCCGTACCGGTTGCGGTACTGCACGTGAACTTTGCGATTGGCCGAGCCGAAGAGCACCAGCTTCTGGTCGGATTTCTTCAGGTCCCTCCACGGCATGGACACCGAAAAACCGTTGGCGGTCGCCAGAGCCTCGAGCACCCGGCCGAAGTACTCGCCGCGCCCGCCGGCCCAGGGGGTGACGGCGCCCTCCTCGATCGACATCTCCGGGTCCCTGACCACCAGCTCGGGATCGACTTCAAACCGGGTCCCCAGCCCGTCGCAGTTGGGACATGCTCCGTACGGTGAGTTGAAGCTGAAGTTGCGCGGGGCGAGCTCGTCGAAGGACAAGCCGCAGGTCGGACAGGCCAGGTGCTGGCTGAAGGTGAGCGTGTCGTCATCCAGCGGCGGCTCGTCGTCCCGGGCCACCAGCTGCACCTCGGCCACCCCCTCGGCCAGGCGCAGCGCCGTCTCCAGCGAGTCAGTGAGGCGCCGCTCGATCCCCTCCCGCTTGACCAGGCGGTCGACCACCACCTCGATGGTGTGGATCTCGTAGCGGGCCAGCTTGGGCGGGTCCGACAGCTCGTACACCTCACCGTCGATCCGCGCCCGGGCAAACCCCTGCCCGGCCAGCTCTTCGAGCAGGCTCTGGTACTCGCCCTTGCGGCCCCGGACGACCGGGGCCAACACCTGGAATCGGGTACCGTCCGGCAGCTCCAGGATTCGGTCGACGATCTGCTGGGGGGTCTGGCGCTGCACCACGGTTCCGTCCCGGGGGCAATGCGGTACGCCTACCCGGGCGTAGAGCAGCCGGAGATAGTCGTAGATCTCGGTGATAGTCCCGACCGTCGATCGGGGGTTGCGCGACGCCGATTTCTGGTCGATGGAGATGGCGGGCGAGAGGCCCTCGATGAAGTCGACGTCCGGCTTGTCCATCTGGCCCAGGAACTGCCGGGCGTAGCTGGACAGCGACTCCACGTAGCGTCGCTGCCCTTCGGCATAGATAGTGTCGAAGGCCAGCGAGCTCTTGCCCGAGCCGGACAGCCCGGTGAACACGATCAGTCGATCGCGCGGCAGGTCGAGGGAGACATTGCGAAGGTTGTGCTCACGAGCGCCGCGAACCACCAGCTTGCTGCCGTCCGCCTGACCGCTCCCTGCCTGACCGCTACGGGCCATCACCTTCTCCGGCACCGTCTCAGGGTATCAGCGAACAAACGTTCGACTGCGCATTTCGTGACACACGACGTAGTACAACGGCGGTGTGTCCGTGCGACCTCGGGTGGTGATCGTCGGTGGTGGGTTCGGCGGGCTCAACGTCGTCACCAGCCTCGCCGCGGCCCCCGTCGACATCACGCTGATCGACCGTGACAACTATCACGGCTTCTGGCCCCTGCTGTACCAGGTGGCCACGGCGGCTCTCTCCCCTGACAACATCGCCCATCCCATCCGGTCGGTTTGCTCGCAGTATGTCAACGTCAGAGTCCGGCTCGGTACGGTGTCCGGAGTAAATCTCGGCGAGCGCGTCGTGACGGTCGACGACGAGCTGCTGGTGCCGTACGACTTCCTGATCCTCGCGGCGGGCTCGTCGACGAACGATTTCGGCATCCCCGGGGTGGCCGAGCACGCCTATCACCTCAAGACGCTGCTGGACGCCGTTCGGCTGCGCAACCACGTGCTCAACGCTTTCGAGCAAGCCGACGGTTTGGCCGATCCGACGGAGGTGTCGGGCGCGCTCACCATCGTGCTGGTTGGAGGCGGACCAACCGGGGTCGAGATGGCTGGAGCCCTCTCCGAGTTGATCACGCACAATCTTTCCAGAGATTTTCATTACATGGATGTGTCGTCGGCCAGGGTGGTCCTGGTGGAGTTGACCGATCACCTGTTGCCTGGATTCTCGCCTGCCTCTCAGCGGGCGGCGTTGCGGGCATTGGAGGCAAAAGGCGTCGACGTGCGGCTCGGGCTCAGCCTGACGGAGGTAACCGCTGAGGGAGTCCGTTT
Source organism: uncultured Acidimicrobiaceae bacterium (assembly GCA_963834725.1). GTDB lineage: Bacteria > Actinomycetota > Acidimicrobiia > Acidimicrobiales > Palsa-688 > PALSA-693. The sequence goes on along the minus strand of CAWICN010000001.1, from coordinate 5,580,261 downwards.
CGACGATGGCACCTCGATGGCCGCCCGCACGGTGATATGGACCGCCGGCGTGCGAGCCAACCCGCTGGCCGACACGATCCCGGGGGAGAAAGGCCGTGCCGGCACCATTCCGGTATGTGCCGATCTGTCCCTTCCGGGGCATCCGGAGGTGTTCGTCATCGGCGACCTGGCCGCGGTCCGGGGTCGGGACGGCCAGCAGCTCACTCAGGTGGCCCAGGTAGCGATCCAGGGCGGCCGCCACACCGCGGTGAACATCTGCCTGCGTCTGGCCGGTCAGGCCACACTGCCGTTCCGGTACCGGGACAAGGGCATCATGGCCACCATCGGACGCCGCTCGGCCGTGGCCGAGTTGCCGGGTGGCCTCCATCTCCGGGGCACCCTGGGCTGGTTGGCCTGGCTGGCGGTCCACCTGGTCTTCCTCGTGGGATTTCGTAACCGGGCCGTGGTCCTTTTCAACTGGGCCTGGAACTACTTCACCTGGGACCGGGGGTCACGCGTGATCCTCGACGACGGTTCACTGACGGCGATCGAGGAGACCCAGCGGTCCGAATCTCAGGGGCGTTGAGATCTGGACCACTCAGCGGCGCGAGAGCTCCTTCAGCTCGCTCTTGAGGTCCATGATCTCGTCGCGGAGTCTGGCGGCATATTCGAACCGGAGGTCTGCCGCCGCCTCTCGCATCTCCTCCTCCAGGGTGGAGATCAGCCGGGCTAGCTCCTCATGGGGCAACTCGGCCAGGTCGCTGCGAGCCCGGTCCCGCCGGCGGCTCCTCCGATCCTGGCCGGGTACCGGCGCGGTGCCGTCCCGCGAGCCGAGCATCACGAGAATGTCGGTGATGGCCTTGCGGATGGTCTGCGGGTCGATGCCGTGCTCGGCGTTGTAGGCCTGCTGTACCGACCGCCGGCGGTGGGTCTCGGAGATGGCCCGCTGCATGGAGTCGGTCATCCGGTCGGCGTACATGATCACCTGACCGTCGACGTTGCGCGCCGCCCGGCCGATGGTCTGGATCAGCGACGTCTCGCCCCGCAGGAACCCCTCCTTGTCGGCATCGAGAATCGCAACGAGCGAGACCTCGGGCAGGTCAAGGCCTTCCCGCAGGAGGTTGATCCCGACCAGGACGTCAAACTCGCCGAGCCGCAGGTCGCGAAGGATCTCGATGCGCTGGATGGTGTCGATGTTGGAGTGCAGGTACCGGACCCGCAGACCCATCTCCAGCAGATAGTCGGTCAGGTCCTCGGCCATCTTCTTGGTGAGCGTGGTGACCAGGACGCGGTCGCCTCGGTCGGTGCGGTCGCGGATCTGGGCAATCAGATCGTCGATCTGGCCTTTGGTCGGTTTGACCATGACCTCCGGGTCGACGAGCCCGGTCGGCCGCACGATCTGCTCCACCACCTGGGTGGACTGCTGGATCTCGTACGCCGACGGGGTGGCCGACAAAAAGAGGCACTGGTTGACCCGCTCGTAGAACTCCTCGAACCGTAGCGGACGGTTGTCCGCCGCGGACGGAAGGCGGAAGCCGTGCTCGATGAGGGTCTCCTTGCGGGAATGGTCCCCCTCGTACTGGCCGTGCAGCTGGGGCACCGTCTGATGTGACTCGTCGATGACGAGCAGGTAATCCTTGGGAAAGAAATCCAGCAAGGTGTGCGGCGGCTCTCCCGGGCGGCGGCCATCGATGTGCAGGCTGTAGTTTTCGATCCCTGAGCACACCCCCACCTCCGCCAGCATCTCGAGGTCGTACGAGGTGCGCATCCGGAGCCGCTGGGCCTCGAGCAGCTTGCCCTCCCTCTCGAACCAGGCCAGCCGTTGCTGCAATTCAGCCTCGATCCCTGCGATGGCAACCCGCATCCGCTCGTCGCCGGCCACATAGTGGGTCGCCGGAAAAATCACCAGCTCGTCGGGCTCTGCCAGCTTCTCGCCGGTGAGGGTATCGAGCGTGGTTATGCGCTCGATCTCATCCCCGAACAACTCGACCCTGACCGCATGCTCCTCGTAGGCGGGGTGGACCTCGATGGTGTCACCTCGTACCCGGAACTTGCCACGCACCAGGTTGGCGTCGTTGCGCTCGTATTGCATGTCGACCAGCCGGCGGAGGATCGCCCGCTGGTCCTGTTCGGCGCCCCGCTGCAGGTGCAGGATCCGGTCGGAGTACTCCTCCGGAGACCCCAGGCCATAGATGCAGCTGACCGAAGCAACCACGATGACGTCGCGTCTGGTCAGCAGCGCCGACGTGGTCGAGTGACGGAGCCGGTCGATCTCGTCGTTGATCGAGCTGTCCTTCTCGATGTAGGTGTCGCTCGATGGCAGGTACGCCTCGGGCTGGTAGTAGTCGTAATAGCTGACGAAGTACTCCACTCGATTGTAGGGAAAGAACTCCCGCATCTCGTTGGCAAGCTGCGCCGCCAGGGACTTGTTGGGGGCGATGATGAGCGTCGGACGCTGGACCGCCTCGATCGTCCAGGCCACTGTGGCGCTCTTACCGCTGCCCGTGATGCCCAGCAGCGTCTGGAACCGGTCACCCCGCCGCACGCCCTCGGACAGCTGGGTGATGGCGGTCGGCTGGTCCCCTGCCGGCGCAAAATCCGACCGCATCGTGAACTCGGGCATGGGTCCGATGGTATCGGGACCCAGTGACGATCAGACCTGGCCGGCCCTTTCCCGCAGCCAGGCCCAGACCCGGTCGATCTCTGTTTCGAGGGCGGCCGGGCCGTCGCTGTTGTCGAGCACGACGTCGGCGACCTGCCGCCGCTGGTCCCGGTCGATCTGCGCGGCCACCCGCGACCAGGCATCGTCCTCACTGAAGCCGCGATGCTCGACCAGGCGGCCCACCGCCACCTCCTCGGGCGTGTCCACCACCACGATGACGTCCAGATGGAACCGGTCGGTGGTGACGATGCTGAGCAGGGCCACGTCGAGCACCACGACAGGGTGGCTCGCGCCGAGAGCGTCGGCCCGCACGGCCATGACCTCGCCGATCACGGGATGGGTGAGCTGGTTGAGCCTGGTGAGGCGGTCAGGATCGGCGAACACGATGCCGGCCAGGGCGGCCCGGTCGATCGACCGGTCCGGCCGGACCACGCCGGGCCCGAAGTAGTCGACCACCGCCTGGTACGCGGCCCCGTCCGGTTCGAGGATCTCTCGGCCTATCGCGTCCGCATCCACCACCGCAGCGCCCCGCCGGGCCAGACCCGCCGCCACCGTCGACTTCCCGGATCCGATCCCCCCGGTGAGGGCCACGAGCAGCATGCCGAGCACGGTAGCGGTCGCCGCCGTACTCCGCGAACCCCGCCAGGCCTCGCGAACCCCGCCCCAGCCCCGCCGAACTCCCGAGCCCCCTGAGCCTCCCAAGCCCCCTGAGCCCCCGAGCCCCCGAGCCCCTGAGCCCCCTGAGCCTCCCAAGCCCCCTGAGCCCCCGAGCCCCCGAGCCCCTGAGCACCCCGAGCCCCTGAGGCCCCTGAGCCCCCCAGAGCCACTGAGCCCCCGAGCCCCCTGAGCACCCCGAGCCCCCGAGCCCCCCAGAGCCACTGAGCCCCCCGAGCCCGGCCGAAGCCCCCAAACTGCCGCCGACCGGGCGCCGACCGGGCGTAGCGTGCCCAGAGGGCGGCGCCTGTCGCTGCCCTCACCGGATCGACCTGCGGCCCCCGATCCTTCCGGAAATAAGCGCGTTCGGACCATTGCGGCCGTCGTCGCTGCCAGGAAGGCTCATATGCAACCGCCGAAGGAGGCAGTCACATCATGGTCAACGACGTGCAGGAAACCCGCCGCCACCAACTGCTCGGCGTGCTCTTCGGCTCCGACGTGCCACCAACCCTCGAAGGTCAGCTGCTGCGGACCTCGGATGTGGCCACGCTGTTTCAGGTCTCGGAGCGAACCGTCTCGGAGTGGGCCAGGCGGGGCCAGATCCCGTCCGTGCGGACGCCGGGAGGGCATCGTCGCTATCCGGCCGACGGAATCCGCGTCGTCCTCCAGGATGGCCGGCAGGCGGAGGCCGGCGCGGCGGATGACGCCCTCCCCGGGACCCGGGCCTCGGTCACCGACCTCAACCGACCGAATCGGTTCGGCGACCGCCGGTCCGTTATGGCCTGACCGGCGCGCCCTGACGAGCCGGCCCTGGCCTGGGTGGCATGGCCGACCGGAAGCCGACCGGAAACGGAAGGCTGTCTGAACCGGTCCGGGCTGTGCCAGGTCCCGGGCCACCGCCCTTAGGCCAGGACCGCCTCGAGCGACACCGCCGACAGTCCGTGGGCCTCGGCCACCGAGGCGTAGGCGACCTCGCCGTGGTGCGTGTTGAGCCCCAGGGCCAGCACCGGGTCGGCCCGCAGCGCTTCCCGCCACCCCCGGTCGGCAATCTCGAGCGCGTAGGGCAGAGTCACGTTGGTCAGGGCATAGGTCGAGGTGTGTGGGACTGCGCCCGGCATGTTGGCGACGCAATAGAAGAGCGACCCGTGCACCTTGTACACCGGGTCGGCGTGGGTCGTGGGCCGCGAGTCCTCGAAGCAACCACCCTGGTCGATGGCGATGTCGACCAGGACCGATCCAGGTTTCATGCGGGAAACCAGATCGTTGCTCACCAGCACCGGCGCCTTGGCTCCCGGCACCAGCACGGCCCCGATCACCAGGTCGGCGTCGAGGACGGCGCGCTCCACCTCATAGATGTTGGACGCCACGGTCTGGCAATGACCCTGATAGATGCGGTCCGCTTCCCGGAGCTTGGCGACGTTGCGATCCAGCAGAAGCACTTCCGACTGCATGCCGAGCGCGATGGCCGCTGCGTTCATCCCGGACACGCCGGCCCCGATCACCACCACTTTGGCGGCATAGACGCCGGAAACACCGCCCATCAGCACGCCCCGGCCGCCGCCGTCCCGCTGCAGGTGGTGGGCGCCGGCCTGTGGGGCCATGCGTCCGGCAACCTCCGACATGGGGGCCAGGAGCGGGAGCGACCCGTCAGGCAGTTGCACTGTCTCGTAGGCGATCGCGGTGGTGCCGGCGGCAAGGAGCGCCTCTGTCACCGACTTCGACGCCGCCAGATGGAGGTAGGTAAAGAGGACCTGGTCCGTGCGCAACCGGTGGTACTCCTCCTCGACGGGCTCTTTGACCTTGAGGATCAGGTCGGCCTTTCCCCAGAGCTCGTCGGCGCTGTCGATGAGCACGGCGCCGGCCGAGGTGAAGTCGGCGTCGGGCAGTGACGAACCGATCCCCGCCCCCCGCTGCACCAGGACCTCATGGCCGTGCCGCACCAGCTCGTGTACGCCGGCGGGCGTGCAGGCCACGCGGTACTCGGAATTTTTCACCTCAGTGGGCACGCCGACTCTCACCGTTGGTTCCTCCTCAACTCGCGGTTGATCGCGATCGTCTGGCCCGTCGTGCTCCCCCATTCCACCTAGTCGATGCTGCTCATCACGTGCTTGATACGTGTGTAGTCCTCCAGACCGTACATCGATAGGTCTTTGCCGTAGCCCGAATGCTTGAAGCCGCCATGGGGCATCTCGGCGACAAGCGGGATGTGCGTGTTGATCCAGACACAGCCGAAGTCCAGCCGCCGCGACATCCGCATGGCCCGGCCGTGGTCCCGGGTCCATACGCTGGACGCCAGCCCGTATTCGACACCGTTGGCCCAGGCCACCGCCTGATCCTCGTCGCTGAAGCGCTGCACGGTGATGACCGGACCGAAGATCTCGGACTGGGCTAGCTCGTCGGACTGCTCCACGTCGGCAATCACCGTCGGGGGGAAAAAGTAACCCGCGCCGCCGGGTGCCTCTCCGCCGACGACAACCTTGGCGTGGGTCGGGGTCCTGGCAACCATGTCCCGGACCCGCTCGAGCTGGCTGGCGTTGTTGAGCGGACCGAAGACCACGTCCGGCTGGTCCAGCCCTCCGAAGGTGGTGGCTCGGGCATGCCCGGCCAGGGCCTCGACCATGTCGCCATAGGACTTCGGCGCAGCCAGGACACGGGTGGCGGCCGTGCAGTCCTGGCCGGCGTTGAAGTAGCCCGCAATGGCAATGGCCTCGGCCGCCTTGTCGACGTCGGCATCGTCGAAGACGATCACCGGGGCCTTGCCACCAAGCTCGAGGTGCACCCGTTTGATATCGGCGGCTGCGGCGGTGGCGACCTCGCGACCGGCCCGGATACTTCCAGTAATGGCTACCAGCTGGGGGATGGGATGGCTCACGAGCGACCGTCCCGTGTCGCGGTCACCGCAGATCACGTTCAACACACCGGGCGGATAGATCTCACCGGCCACCTCGGCCAGCATCAGCGTGGTCACCGGGGTGGTGTCCGACGGCTTGAGAACGACGGTGTTGCCGGCGGCCAGGGCCGGCGCGATCTTCCAGACCGCCATCATCATGGGGTAGTTCCAGGGTGTCACCTGCGCCACCACGCCGATGGGCTCGCGCCGGATCCACGAGGTGTGACCGGCCATGTACTCACCTGCCGACCGGCCCTCGAGGACCCGGGCGGCGCCGGCAAAAAAACGGATCTGGTCCAGCATCGGCGGGATCTCCTCCGACCGGGTCAAGGCCAGGGGTTTCCCGGTGTTGCGCCCCTCGGCGACGATGAAATCCTCGGCCCGGGCTTCGATGGCATCTGCCAGGCGGAGCAGCATGCGGCTCCGTTCCGATGGGGTCGTATCCCGCCACCCGTCGAACGCGGTAGCGGCTGCCTGGCAGGCCAGATCGACGTCGGCCGAACCAGACAGGGGTGCTTCCGCGTAGGTCTCGCCGGTGCTCGGATCGACAACAGGCGTAACCCGTCCGTCTTTGGCCGCTACGGGGGCGCCGCCCACGAAGTTGTGCAGCCGTTCCGTCATGCTCTCTCCCTTAAGGGCTTCTGGTCCCTGAATCGCTTCCCCTGGACTCGACAATCATCTCACATCGGGGCGGCGATGCAAGGGAATCCTTTGCCATGGCCGGCGTGAGTCGCTAGAATCCGTCGTGGTGAGCAAGAATGACAGCGTGATCCGCGACAGCAAGGGTGCTCTCGACCAGACCAGCAAGCGGATCATCGAGGAGCTCCAGGAGGACGGCCGGCGGTCCTACGCCGCCATTGCCCGGGCCGTTGGGCTGTCCGAGGCCGCCACCCGCCAACGGGTACAGCGGCTGCTCGACGACCGGATCATCCAGATCGCGGCGGTGACCGATGCGGCGGCCGTCGGCTTTCACCGCATGGCGCTGCTCGGCGTGAAGGTGGAAGGCGGCATCCGGGCCGTCGCCGACAAGCTCACCGGGCTCGACGAGGCGGAGTATGTGGTGATCTGCGCCGGTCAGTTCGACATCCTGGTCGAGCTCATCTGTGTGGACGACGCCCACCTGCTCCGGACCATCGACGAATCGATCCGAACGATCCCCGGAGTGCGCGACACCGAGGCGTTTGTCTATCTCCACGTCGCGAAGGAGACCTACCAATGGGGGACTCGATGAACGCCCAATCAGCAGATCGGCACCTACAGGAGGCGGCCAAGCGCCACCTGTGGATGCACTTCACCCGCATGAGCAGCTATGCCGACCATGACGTGCCGGTGATCGTTCGCGGCGAGGGTCCCTGGGTCTGGGACAGCCGGGGCCGGCGCTACCTGGACGGCCTATCCGGATTGTTCGTGGTGCAGGCCGGTCACGGCCGGAGGGAGCTGGCCGAGGCCGCCGCCTCGCAGGCGGAGCAACTGGCCTACTTTCCCTTGTGGAGCTACGCCCACCCGAGCGCCATCGAACTCTCAGAACGGTTGGCGTCCCTGGCGCCCGGCAACCTCAACCGGGTCTTTTTCACCACCGCGGGCGGCGAGGCGGTGGAATCGGCCTGGAAGCTGGCGCGCCAGTATTTCCGGGCTACCGGTCAGCCTGGGCGCTATAAGGTGCTGTCCCGCTCCATCGCCTACCACGGGACGACCCTGGGCGCCCTCTCGATCACCGGACTTCCAGACATCAAGGAGCCATTTGAGCCACTGGTTCCAGGGTCTGTTCGGGTCGCCAATACCAACTTCTACCGGGCTCCGGAACACGGCGACGACCTGGCAGCCTTCGGTCGGTGGGCGGCGGACGATGTTGAACGGCACATCGTGATGGAAGGTCCTGAGTCGGTCGCGGCGGTGTTCCTCGAGCCGGTGCAGAACGCGGGGGGTTGTTTCCCGCCGCCACCCGGCTACTTCCAGCGGGTCCGCGAGATCTGCGATCGGTACGGCGTCCTGTTGGTGTCCGACGAGGTCATCTGCGCGTTTGGTCGGCTCGGAGCGTGGTTCGGAGCGGACCGCTATGGCTACCAGCCCGACATGATCACGTGTGCCAAGGGTATGACGAGCGGCTATTCCCCCCTCGGAGCGCTGCTCGTCGACGATCGCCTGATGGAGCCGTTTCTGGACGGAACCACGACGTTTGCGCACGGGTTCACCTTCGGCGGCCACCCGGTCTCCGCAGCTGTCGCGCTGGCCAACCTGGAGCTCTTCGAGAACGAGGATCTGATCGGCGGGGTGGCGGCGCGGAGCGCATCGTTCCGGGCCGTGCTCGAGGGGCTGCGGGACCTGCCGATCGTCGGCGACGTACGAGGTGACGGCTTCTTCTTTGGTATCGAGCTGGTCAAGGAGAAGAGGTCTCGGGCGAGCTTCGACGACGACCAGTCGGAGCGACTGCTTCGCGGTTTTCTCTCGGGCGCGCTGTTCGAGGCCGGCCTGATCTGCCGGGCCGACGATCGCGGTGACCCGGTGGTGCAGCTGGCCCCCCCGCTGGTGTGCGAGCAGGAGCATTTCGACTTGATCGGGGAGATCCTGCGGTCCGTGCTGACGGAGGCCTGGTCCCGGCTCTGACCGGCGCGGCCGGGGGGCGCGACGGGGCGAGACGGCGGGCGGCCCGGGACCTCTGCCCAGCGTCCAGCGCCCAGTACCCCCGCCCGGCCCCAACCCGCCGCCCCCGGCCCCGGCCATGGTGCCCACCAGTCCTCGTCTCGGACCGGGCGCCAATCCCCGGCCGACGCACCTCTACGGCTGAGAATCCGCCCCACCCCCCCTCACGGACCAAATTGGCCGGACGACGTCAGGGGCGCTCGGGCAAACTGTCGGCCATGGCCTATCGCACAACTGAGGACTTCGAGGCGGGCCTGGACTACATCCGGCGGTCTCCCCTGTCCGAGGGGACCCTGGAGCTGATTGTGCGCCGGCCCACCATTAACGTCCGCGAGGTGCTCGAAGTGGGGGAGCTGGATACGAAGATCGGCCTGATAGGTGACAACTGGAGCGTCAAGCCCAGCACCTCCACGCCGGACGGATCACCCCATCCGGACGCCCAGATCACGCTGATGAACGCCCGCACCGCGGGTCTCATCGCCGGCCAGCGCGAGCGCTGGGCCCTGGCCGGCGACCAGCTGTACGTCGACCTCGACCTCAGCAACGCCAACCTGCCGCCGGGAACCCGGCTCGCCATCGGCGTCACGGTCATCGAGATCACGACCAAGCCTCATCTCGGCTGCCACAAGTTCGCCGCTCGGTTCGGCTCCGACGCTCTCCGGTTCGTCAACACCGGGCCGGGGCGAACCCTCAACCTGCGCGGCCGCAACGCTCGCGTCGCGGTCCCCGGCACCATCCGCCGGGGCGACCTCGTCCGGCGCCTGGCCTCGCCAGCCACCGAAGGGACGCGAGCTCCGGTCGCGGCCGGAACCGCTGCGGCCGGAACCGCTGCGGCCGGAACGCTGGGTGCGCCAGCCGTGCCCGGCGCGTCCACCTGATACAGACGGGCCTGGCAAGAAACCCCGTCGGCGGTCGTAGTCGTTCCAACCGCCCCGGACAATCGGGGTGTCCCGGCCCTCCTGCGACGGCAGGGCCTGGCTGCCCTGACCCCTGGCCCTCCTGCGACTCTGGATTCAGGGTCCGGCTGCCCTAGCCCTCCTGGGACTCCATCTCGGACGCACCCGCATCATGCGGCGCGGCGTCACCGCCTTCCTCGACGTACTCAGCCCAGGCTGCCTGCGCCTCTGACTCCGGCTCGAACCCACCGAAACCGGCGGCCCCGATGTAGTTGCCGTGCTCGTCATAGGCGTGATCGCCGAAGGCCTCGCGGTACTCGGCGGCCACCTCGCCGCCCTCGGCGGCCTGCTTGATCGACAGGCTGATCCGCCGGCGCTGCAAGTCGATCTCGATGATCTTGACCCAGAGCTCCTCGCCGGGGCTGACCACCTGCTCGGGCAGGTCCACGTGGTGGTTGGCCATCTCGGAGATGTGCACCAGGCCTTCGATCCCTTCGCCTACCTGGACGAAGGCCCCGAACGGCACCAGCTTCGTGACCCGCCCGTACACCAGCTCACCCACCCGGTGGGCGTTGGCGAACTCCTGCCACGGATCGGACTGCGTGGCCTTGAGTGACAGGCTGATCCGCTCCCGGTCCATGTCGACGTCCAGGACCCGCACCTCGACCTCGTCCCCCACCTGGACCACCGACGACGGGTGGTCGATGTGCTTCCACGACAGCTCGGACACGTGGATCAGACCATCCATGCCGCCGAGGTCGACGAACGCCCCGAAGTTGACAACGGAGGAGACCACGCCGCGACGGACCTCGCCGGGCTTGAGGTTGGTCAGGAACTCGTCGCGCTGCTCCTTTTGGGTCTCCTCCAGCCAGGCTCGGCGGGACAGCACCACGTTGTTGCGGTTCTTGTCCAGCTCGATGATCTTGGCGTCGAGGTGGCGGCCGACGTACGGCTGCAGATCGCGGACCCGGCGCAGCTCGACCAGAGAGGCGGGCAGGAAACCGCGTAAGCCGATGTCGAGGATGAGCCCACCCTTAACCACTTCGATGACCGGGCCGGAGACCACGCCGTCGCGCTCTTTGACCTCCTCGATGGTTCCCCAGGCCCGCTCGTACTGAGCGCGCTTCTTGGAAAGGACCAGGCGGCCTTCCTTGTCCTCCTTCTGCAGAACCAGCGCCTCGATGCGATCGCCCAGCGTCACGATCTCGTGAGGGTCGACGTCGTGCCGGATCGACAGCTCCCGCGCCGGGATCACCCCTTCGGACTTGAAGCCGATGTCGAGCAGAACCTCGTCGTTGTCGACTTTGACCACGGTGCCGGAGACGATGTCCCCGTCCTCGAACTCGACGATCGTGCCGGCAATGGCATCCTCGAGTGACGTGCCGTCGAGGTCGTCGGCCACAACCTGGCGCGGCGTGTACTCACCGGCCTCGTCGAAGGTCCCCATCTCAGGATCGGTCGGGAGGCCTTCGGGGCCGGACGGAGCCGGCGTTGCAGGGGTGGTCGTCGTGTCGGACATGAAATCGTCGCCTTCTTCCCGGACAAAAGCACCCCCCGAAAGGGTTGTGGGGGGTGAGAGCAGCAAACCGTTCGCCGCAACTCAATCCTACACCCCGGCCGTTAGTAGGAACTCCGGGTGTTCGAGGTCCGGCGGCCTGATCCCGTAGGCGCCCGGCGCCACCGACCAGAGCCCGGTCACCTCCAGCCCCGCCACCCGTGCCAGCAGCCGCAACTCCCGGGGTGTGAAACACGTCGTCCACAGATCGAAACTGGCGGCCGCGCCGTCGGGATCGCGGACCTCGGTCCGTTCGTGATTGACACCGGCGGCGACGTCAAAAGTGTCGCCCGGTTCGAGGTGCCGGACCGCGAAATAGGCGGAGAACGCCGTAACCGCCACCCGACCGCCCGCTCGCACCACCTCCGCCATCTCCTGCAGCACCAAACCGTCCTGGTAGCCGCCGAGCAGCCCGAACCCGCCCTGGCAGAGTGAGATGGCAGCGTCGAAGCTCTTCCTGGCAAACGGCAGCCACCTGACGTCGGCGCGCACCCAGGTTCCTGGCCCGGCGGGCGCCGCCGCGGCCAGAAACGCGGCGGCGATGTCGACGCCGACGACGTCAAGGCCCAGACGGCCAAGGGCGTGGGCGTGACGCCCCGGCCCGCAGCCGATATCGAGCACCCGCATGCCGGGACGAAGGGCCAACGCGTCCATGAGGAACGCGACCTCCTGCTCGGTGCCTCGCGTGAACGAATAGCGCAGGTAGGCCTCCCGGGTGTGGGCGGCCAGCGCTTCGAACTCACGCCCCGAAACGTCGCGGCCAGCGGTTGAAGACCTCTCGGTCCCTGACCCGGAGGGCCCGCCCGGCCCAGACTCGCCGTCCCCCCGGACCCGGACGGTCCGCCCGGCCCAGACTCACCGTCCCCCCCGGGGCCGGACGGTCCGCCGAGTCCGGGAACGCCGTCCGGCCGCCGGCCCTCCCGTCCTCCCGGCGCCGCGTGCGCCGGATCCCTCGTCTCCGGTCCCGGTAGGGGAACGTCAGGAGAGAGGGGCAGTGGACCGGTCGGCTGCGACCGCGTCGTAGGCCTCGAAATCGCTCGCGGTGTCGTCGGCAAACTCGAACTCGAGCAACCCGGCCTCGGCCCACTGCCGGCGCAGGTAGCCGCCGCCGATGGCCGGCCCGGCCGGATCACCCGGTCCGAACTCTCCTGGCGTCGCGGCTGCTGCAGATCCGGTCATCGTTCCCTTCTCCGTTCACGGTCGGTCCCCTCCCTGTTCACGCCCGGCACGATCGCTGTCCGTCCCACAGGCGAACGCTACCCCTTGGCGTCCGCCCAGGTGTCTCCCCATGAGAGGTTGATGGTCAGCGGAACCCGCAGGTCGGCAGCACCGGTCATGGCCTCGGTCACGGCCAGGGCCGCGGCCTCTTCCTCATCCGGCGGGACCTCCAGGATCACCTCGTCGTGCACCTGCAGCACCAGTCGGCTCGCCATGCCCAGAAATCCGGCCGCGCCCGATGCGGACCTGTTCGCCCGCCGAGAGGTTGGCGGCCGCCCGGCCGCAATCGGCGGCGCCGCGCTCAAGCGGGCATCCAGGCGGACCAGTGCCACCTTGAAGATGTCAGCGGCCAGACCCTGAATCCCGGCGTTCATGGCCTGGCGTTCACCGGCGGCCCGCACCTGATAACGGCCCGACTGCAGTTCCGGAATGAGCCGGCGCCGTCCGAAGAGCGTTTCCGTGTATCCGCGGTCCCGGGCTTCGGCCACGACCCGATCCATGTACGCCCGCACATTGGGAAACCCTTCGAAGTAGGCCTTGAGGATGGCAGCCGCCTCCTCGACGGGTACTCCCAGCCGCTGCGCCAGCCCGTAGGACTCCATCCCATAAGCCAGCCCGTACGACACCATCTTGGCCTTGGAGCGCATGGCTATGGTCACGTCCTGGGACTCGACCCCGTAAATACGGGCCGCCGTGACGTTGTGGATGTCGGTCCCGGCCTGGAAGGCATCGACAAGACCGGGGTCCTCCGCCAGGTGGGCAATGACTCGCAGCTCGATCTGGTTGTAGTCGGCAACCAGGAAACGGCAGCCTTCCGCCGGCAGGAAGCAGGACCGGAACCGCCGGCCTTCCTCGCTCCGCACCGGAATGTTGTGCAGATTCGGCTGATCGGAGCTGAGGCGTCCGGTCCGGGCGACGGTCTGGTTGAAGGTGGCGTGGATGCGCCCATCGGGAGCTACCTCGGCCAGGAGGGACTCGCCGTAAGTGGACCGAAGCTTCTCGACCTCGCGATAGCGGAGCAGGGCGTCGACGATCGGATGCTCGCCCCGCAACTTCTCGAGCGTCTGAGCGTCGGTTGAATAGCCGGTCTTGGTGCGCTTTTGCGGAGTGAGACCGAGTTTGTTGAAAAGGATCTCCCGCAACTGTGGGGTGGAGTTGACGACGAACTGCGTGCCGGCCAGGTCCTGGATCTCCTCCTCCAGCCGGTGGGCTTCCGAACCCAGTTCGCTGGCGAGACGGCGCAGCAGGTCGACGTCGACGCGGATCCCGACCTCCTCCATCTTGGCCAGCACGATCACCAGCGGCCGTTCGACCTCGTCGTAGAGCGTCGACATCCCGCGGGCCGCCAGCGCCGCGCTGAGCGGCTCGACCAGCCGGGCCACCGCCGCCGCCCGCCTGGCCGCGTCGGCAGCCGCGTCCGTGCCCGTCCCGCTCAGATCCAGCTGGCCCGGGGGAGGCCCATCGGGGCCGCGCAGCTCCATGCCGCCATACCGCAAAGCCAGGTCTTCCAGCAGATACTGGTCGCCGGCGGGATCGACCAGATAGGCAGCGATGGCCGTGTCGAGCTGCAGGTGGGAAAAGACCAGGTCGAGCCGGGCCAACCCTCGCATCAAAGCCTTGGCGTCGTGGGCGGAAATGTCGACCCCGTCCTCGCCCAGGAGGTCCTGGAGGGCGGTTCGCACGCCGGGGTCGTCGAATACCGCTTCGCCGAAGTACACCACGTCGACCTGCCCGGATCCCGGCGGCAGCGGGGCGAAGGCGAGACCGCGGAGGGCAGACCGCCCCTCGCGGCCCTCCCACGCGCCGGCGACGGAAAGGGGAACGGCGCGGGAGATCCACTCGGTGATGCGTTGAATAGCAACGGCGGGATCGATCGGCTCGTCCGTCTCGACGTCAAGAGCGACCCCGGCGGCCGTCTGGGAAATACCCCCTCTTTCCCCTTTGTCCGTGGCGTCCATGAAGCGATCCCAGAGCGTCCGAAACTCGAGGAAATCGAACAGCCGGCGAAGCGCCTCGAGATCCCACCCGCCAAGCGCCGCATCCGCGGGGTCGACCTCGACCGGCAGGTCGCGTCGCAGGGGGGTGGCGGCGGCATTGGCCCGGACGACAGGTTCCGCCTCGGCCAGGCTCTGCCGCAACTTCGGCGACAGCTCGTCCAGGTGGGCGTATATCCCATCCAGATCTCCGTAGGTGTTGATCAACTTGGCCGCCGTCTTCTCGCCAACTCCGGCCACGCCGCGGCAAGTTGTCGGACGGGTCGCCCCGCAGGGCGGCGTACTCGGGGTAGCGAGCCGGCGTCACCCCGGTGCGAGCCTCGATCCCCGCCTCGTCGTAGAGGGCGTAGTCCGACACGCCGCGCCGGTTGTAGAGCACCCTGACGTGGGGGTCCTCGACGAGCTGGTAGGTGTCGCGATCTCCGGTCACGATGAGCACGTCGTCACCCCGGGCCGCGGCCTGCGTTGCGAGGGTCGCGATCACGTCGTCGGCCTCGAAGCCGCTCAGCTCCACCACCGGGATGTGCAGGGTGTCGACCAGCTGACGAACCAGGCCCATCTGCTGCCGGAGGATGTCGGGTGCCTGGGCCCGGCCCGCCTTGTAGTCGGGGACGACCTGGTGGCGGAAGGTCGGCTCCGGCCGATCGAAGGTGGCGACGACCTGGTCGGGCTCATGATCCTTGACCAGGTTGATCAGCATGGAAGTAAACCCGTACACGGCGTTGGTCACCTGCCCGGACGCAGTCGCCATGTCCGTAGGCAGGGCGAAGAACGCCCGGTAGGTCAGTGAGTTGCCGTCGATGAGCATGAGACGAGCCATCGACGTCGAGCCTACGTCGAGGTTGGGACGGTCTTTCCGACGCGGAAGGCCAGACCCACCGGTAATGTCAGGGCGGCTTCAACTGCCCGGCGGCGGTACTCTGTGCCCCATGCCCGAGGGGTTCCACCCGCCACTGGAGGAGTACCTCGAGGCCATCCATGAGCTGGGCGAGGAGGGCATGGTGGTGATCCAGGCCCGTCTCGCCGAACGGCTCGGCCACTCCGCCCCGGCCGTCTCCGAGATGATCAAGCGGTTACGGGACGAGGGCTACGTCGAGGTGCGGGGCCGGAAGCTGACGCTGACCGTACGAGGGCCGGGCCGTGGCGGAGAGCGTGGTGCGCAAGCATCGCCTGGCCGAGCGTCTGCTCACCGACATCATCGGGCTCCCGTGGGAGAAGGCCCACCTGGAGGCCGGGCGATGGGAGCACGTCATCTCGGACGAGGTCGAGGCCCACCTGGTCGAGATCCTCGGGCATCCGACCACCTGCCCTCACGGCAATCCGATCCCCGGGGCCGGCGGGCTGGAGCCGCAGCTGGTCGCTCTGTCGGAAAGCCATCGCGGCGACCACGTGCGCCTCGAACGGGTCACGGAACAGATCGAGATCGATCTCGACTCGCTTGCCTATCTCTCGGCGCACGGGTTCGTGCCCGGTACCGAAGCGATAGTGGCGTCCCGGGCGCCGGACGGGACCCTCATCCTGGACATCGGGCCCCGTTCCATCGCCCTCGGACCGGCGTTGGCCCAGCAGCTCTTCGTGACCGCGGCGTAGAGCAGGGTCAGGTCAAGTGCCGCGGCGCGGCAGCATGTACGGACCCGATGCCACCTTCCTGGGGGTCCCCCCCGCCGACCTGACCGACCCGGCCTCGTACGCCGGCGCCCGGGTGGTCATCATCGGCGCCCCTTACGACGGCGGGACGTCCTTTCGCCCCGGAGCTCGCTTCGGTCCGCATGCCATCCGGGTCACCGACTATCTGCCCCATGACGGCAGCCGGCCCCACCTGGCCCTCGGCGTCGACCCACTGATCGAGCTCAGCGTTGTCGACATCGGCGACGTCGAGATGCCGCCGGGCGATATCGAGGCATCGATGGCTCGCCTGGAGGCGGTGGTGCATCAGATAGCCGAGGCCGGAGCGTTGCCGGTCATTCTCGGGGGTGATCACACCATCGCCTGGCCCGACGTCACCGGCGTCGCCCGTCACGTGGGCTGGGGTCGGGTCTCGGTCATCCATTTCGACGCCCACGCCGATACCGGCGACACCCAGTTCGGGTCGTTGATCGGTCACGGGACGCCGATGCGCCGGCTGATCGAGTCCGGCGCCGCCCGCGGTGACCGGTTCCTGCAACTCGGGCTGCGCGGCTACTGGCCCGAGCCGCCGACGCTGGCGTGGATGGCCGACCAGGGGATGCGGAGCTTCGAGATGACCGAAGTGGTCGTCCGGGGTCTTGACACTTGCCTGACCGAGGCCATGGAGATCGCGATGGATGATTGCGACGGGGTGTTTCTGTCGGTCGACGTGGACGTCGTCGACCCCGGGGCCGCGCCGGGCACGGGCACGCCCGAGCCGGGCGGTCTCACCACCCGCCAGCTCCTCGACTCGGTCCGGCGGATCGCCATGGAGGTGCCGCTGGCCGGCGTCGACGTGGTGGAGGTGTCGCCGCCTTACGACCACGCGGAGGTGACCGCCTTCCTTGCCAACCGCGTGGTCCTGGAGGCGTTGTCCGGGGTGGCCTGGCGCCGGCGGGCCCAATCGCTGGCCGCCACCCGTCCTGATCCTCCCGATCCGGCCTGGCCCCTGCTCGACCCCCGCCGCAATCTGGCCGGCCAGTAAGCGCAGGCAACCCCCGAGAGCCTACGCTCCGGCGTGTTCGCTGCCGGGGAGCGAGCGAGACCCGTCGATGATCTGGTTGGCGACATCGACCATCCGGATCCGCTCGTTCATGGCCTGGCTGCGGATCCAGGTGAACGACTCGTTTTCCTTCCACCCGAGCTCGTCCATCAGGATGCCTTTGGCCCGGTCAACAGCTTTGCGGACCTCGAGGCTCTCCTCGAGGGTCTTGACCTGCTCGTCGAGAGCCTTCATCTCCCCAAATCGGCCAATGGCCATTTCGATCGCGGGGAGCAGCTCGCTCTTCTGGAAGGGCTTGACGAGATACGCCAGGGCGCCGGCGTTGCGGGCCTGCTCGATCAGATCCCGCTGACTGAACGCCGTAAGGATGAGGACCGCGCACAGCCGCTCGGCGTTGATCTCGCGTGCCGCTGCGAGGCCGTCGACGCCGGGCATCTTGATGTCCAGGATGGCGAGATCCGGTCGGTGGCTCCGAACCAGTTCGACGGCCTCGTCGCCGCGACCGGTCTCGCCGACCACCTCGTAGCCCTCCTCCTGCATGATCTCCTTGAGGTCAAGGCGAACGATGGCCTCGTCCTCGGCGATCACGACACGTACGGTCACGGGCTCCGCTCCTCGGAAATAATCGGCTCCTTCGGGGTCAACGACGCTCGTCCCTCCTTCTAATCCGCTTGTGAGGCTCTTCCGCTGTAATCCGCTTCTGAGGCTCATCCGCTCTAATCCGCTTCTGAGGCTCATCCGCTCTAATCCGCTTCTGAGGCTCATCCGCTCCCAAACCGATCGCCCGCAGGGCTCACGACCCGGGGCGATCACCGCTGATCAACCGGTCGAGCAGCTCGTCCTGGGTCGCCTGCAACTCTGCCACGTCAGCCTCGACGATCTGCCGGCTGCGAGCCATGGCATCGGCATGGCGGCGCGCTTCGTTGTACTCCCGGTGGGCCAGCGAGGTCTCGGAAACCAGCGATCGGATCCGGGCATCCTCGGCGGCGTCGGCCAGCGCAGCCAGCTGGTCGTCGATCACGGCCAGCTCCTCCCGGGCGCGCTTCAGCCGCTGGGCTACATCCATCAGCCGGCGCTCGATGAGGACTCGCGACATGGTCCTCGAAGACTACTGGAGCCCATCGCCGGGCTCCCTCTCCGACCAGAGGGACTCCCAGGCGAGCAGCAGACCCCGGCGGGCACCACCGGCGGTCCGGGCACGACCACAGGAAGTCCCGGCCGGCCACCACAGGAAGTCCGGGCCGACCACCACCGGCAGTCCGGGCCGACCACCACAGGAACTCCCGGCCGGCCAGCACACCTGGATTCGAGGCCTATTGCGCGGCGCGTTTCAGCGCATTCTCATCTCCTTCCGTCAAACTGGAAGGGATGCGAGTACTGGTGGTCGACGATGAGCCCGCGGTGCGGCAAGCCCTCGACCGCGCCTTGCGGTTCGAGGGCTACCAGACGGAGGCCGCGGGGGACGGCCCGTCAGCACTCGGTGCCCACGCCGAACGTCCGGCCGACGCCATCGTCCTCGATGTGTCGATGCCACGGATGGACGGGCTCGAAGTGTGCCGTCGGCTGCGCCAGGCGGGCGACCACACCCCGGTGCTCATGCTGACCGCCCGGGCGGCGATCAACGACCGGGTGGCCGGGCTCGACGCCGGGGCCGACGACTATCTGGTCAAGCCCTTCGCACTGGAGGAGCTGCTGGCCCGGATCCGGGCGCTACTCCGCCGGAGCGCTCCCGCCTCCGACAACGAGACACTGCGTTTTGCCGACCTCTCCCTGGACCCCGGGACCCGGGAGGTCCTCCGGGGCAACCGGGCTATGGAGCTGACCCGGACCGAGTTCCTGCTGCTCGAGCTGCTGCTTCGGAACGCCCGCCAAGTTCTCCCTCGTGAGCTGATCTTCGACCGGGTCTGGGGCTACGACTTCGGCGCCAACTCGAACTCCCTGGAGGTGTACATCGGGTACCTGAGGCGCAAGACCGAGGCCGGGGGTGAGCCCCGCCTCATTCATACCGTGAGAGGCGTGGGGTACGTGTTGCGCCAGCCGTCGGAAGGGTAACTGTCGTGGTGGGCTGGCTGCGGCGACAGAAATTCCGGGTGCGGCTCGGAGCTCTGGTGGCCGTCGCCGTCGGGCTGACCGTCGCGGCCGCCGCGTTCGCGACTTATCAGTACGTGCATCATGAGCTCTACCGGCAGGTGGACGCCTCGCTCAATAACGAGTTCAGCGTGCTCGTCAACCAGAACGGCGAAATCAGCCAGGCCACGGTCGGACACGTGATCACCCAGTACAACAACAGCCTGCTGCAGGTCATCGATTCGAACGGCAATCAGGTGCCCGGTTTCGGAAGGTCATTCGGGCCGAGCCTGCCGCCTAACCGCAGCGACCTTGCGATCGCTGGCGGCGGCGCCGGGACTCCCGGGTCGCACTACCGGAACATCAGCGTGGGTGGCCGGTCCTACCGGCTGCTCACTGTGGGGGCTGACATCCGACGCACCAACAACTTCGACACGCCGCCGACCATTATCCCCGCGGCGGTTCAAATCGCCGTACCGCTCACCGACATCCAGCACAGCCTCGCCGACCTGCGCCTGATCCTCTGGCTGGTGACCGTCGCCGGCATCGCGGTAGGCGTCGGGCTGGGGTATGTCATCGGCCGCGACACCATCCGGCCCGTGGAGCGGCTGACCGCGGCCGCAGAACACGTCGCTGCCACGCAGGATCTCGCTTCGACCATCGACGAACGGGGCGATGACGAGCTGGGCCGGCTGGGCCGCTCCTTCAACTCGATGCTTCGCGCCCTCGCCGCCTCCCGCCAACAGCAAGCCCAGCTCATTTCGGACGCCGGCCACGAACTGCGCACCCCGCTCACCAGCCTGCGCACCAACATCGAGGTCCTTCTCCGGGTCAAAGACCTGCCCGACGAGGACCGGGCCGAGCTGCTCGCGGACGTCCAAGCCCAGCTCGAGGAGATGACCACCCTGGTCGGCGACGTGGTCGAGCTGGCCCGCGAGGACGAGGCCCAGTCCGAGCCCATCGAGGTCCGTTTCGACCCGATCGTCGAGCGGGCCGTCGAGCGGGCCCGACGGCGGGCACCATCGGTGGTCTTCGACGTCGAGCTGATGCCCGGCTCGATCTGGGCCCACCCGGCCCTGCTCGAGCGAGCCGTGCTCAATGTCCTCGACAATGCGGCCAAGTGGAGCCCGCCGGGAGGCACCATCAGCGTGCGCCTGGACCGCGGTGAATTGTGGACCCTGGAGGTGCTCGACCAGGGGCCGGGAATCGCCGCCGCCGACCTGCCCCACGTGTTCGAGCGGTTCTATCGGGCCGATACGGCCCGGGCCCTGCCAGGATCCGGGCTCGGCCTGGCCATCGTGCAGCAGGTGGTGGCCAGTCACGGAGGCACCGTGGCCGCCCTGTCGCCCCCGGGGGGCGGCACCCTGATCCGCATCCAGCTCCCGACCGTGGCCGAGAACGAGCCGGATTCGCCCGCTTTCGAGCCCTCCTTTGGGCCGGAGCCCGACTGGCGGGCGGCCGGCCCGCGATCCGCCGCGCCATCCCGGCCCGACGCCGAGCTACTCGAACCGAATCCCTACGGCGAGCCGGCGTCGTGGAGCCCGGAGAGCCCGCCTGCCCCGCCCGGCGCGGGGGATGCGCCGCCTTCTGGTCCTGCCGATGAGCCTTCTGGTCCTGCCGATGAGCCTTCTGGTCCTGCCCATGAGCCTTCTGGTCCTGCCCATGAGCCTTCTGGTCCTGCCCATGAGGTTGACGCTCCCCCGGGGCCGGCGCCGGTCGCCCCGGGGATGGCGGGTCGACCCCGTCGCTAGCTCGCCTTCAACTGCCCTGTCGGCGGTCGGGCCGCCTCCGAGTCCATTACCTCCTGGAGACGGATTGTCGCGATCCGCTGGGCCGGACCCACTACGCTTGCTCTAATCCGTGCCGACAGACCGCATTTCATGCTCTCCCGTGACGCCGCACAGTCCTGACCGTAAGTCCCTTGGTGTTGGGAGGGTGCCCGGAGCGGGATTCGAACCCGCATGCCCTCTCGGACAATGGTGTTTGAGACCATCGCGTCTGCCTGTTCCGCCATCCGGGCGGGAATTGTGAGCATAGCTGTTACGTATTGATCCACCCCGGGGTCAGACCTTCATGGCCTGACCACCCCTCTATCGCCTGACACCCCTCTGTCGCCTGACCGCGCAGCCTCCAACCTGCCCCCCTCACCCCAGGAGGTCCCCTGTAGTGCCTGCCTTCGTCTTCCCCGGCCAGGGATCCCAACGGCCGGGGATGGGCCGCCCCTGGACCACACACCCCTCATGGGAGGTGGTCACCGACGCGTCCGAGACTGCCGGCCGGGATATCGCCCGCCTGCTGCTCGACGCGTCCCTCGACGAGCTCACCGAGACCCGCAACGCCCAGCTGGCCACCTTCACCTTCAGCCTCCTGATCATTGACGCCATCGAACGGCTGGGCATCGAGCCCACCGGCGTCGCCGGGCATTCCGTTGGCGAGTACAGCGCCTTGGCAGCCAGCGGGGCCATCGGATTCGAGGACGGGGTACGGGTGGTGGCTGAGCGGGGCGAGGCCATGCAGTCCGCCGCGGATGCCCAGCCCGGAGTGATGCACGTCATCCGGGGATGCGACGCGGACACCGTCGACATCGCGTGCCGGCTGGCCGACGGCGAGGTCTGGGTGGCCAACTTCAACAGCGCGGACGAAACCGTGATCGCCGGCGAGCCCGGGGCCGTGGCCCGCGCCGGTGCGCGGGCCATGGAGCTCGGGGCCCGCCAGGTGCGTGCCGTTGCGGTCGGCGGGGCCTTCCACACTCCGTTCATGAGCCCGGCTCGCAACCGGCTGCGCAAGATTCTGGCCACCATCGCCTTCCACGAAGCCGAGATCCCGGTCATAGCCAACGTCGACGCCCGGCGCCACACTGCGGGCCCAGACTGGGAGCTGCTCCTGTCAGCCCAACTGGTCAGCCCCATCCGCTGGCGTCAGAGCATTATGCGCCTCGGCGGGCTGATAGAGCCCGGCGCCGAGCCCGAGCGACTGTTCGTGGAGCTGGGACCAGGCAACGCCCTCTCGACCATGATCCGCAGCACCCTGCCCAGCGTTTCGACGGTGGCCGTGTCGGCGCCCGAAGACCTGGACCGCCTGGTCGACGCCGTCTCAGGCAACACCGCTTTGCACACCTACGCCATCGGCCATCAGGGCGAGCACCTCTATGTCTCCGAACGGCTGGTGATCAGCCCCGGCGCCGGGATCTTCCACCCCACGGACGAGCCCGGGGTCGAGGTCGGGTGCCGCATCGAGGTGGGCACCCTGCTCGGCACGGTCGGCGACAGCGAGGTTCGCTCCGCGTTCGCCGGTCGCCTCGAAGGAACACTGGCCCGCCCCGGCGAGCGGGTCCAGACCGGGCAGCCGATCGCCTGGTTACACGCGTCATGACCGGTGCGGCCATCACCGGCTGGGGCACAGCCCTCCCCGACCGAGTTGTCACCAACGCCGACCTGACCTCGCTATTCGCGACGAGCGAGGAGTGGATCGTCGAGCGCAGCGGCATCCGCACCCGGCGGGCGGCTACGGGCCCCTTCGTGTCCGAGCCGCCACCCCACCATCCTGAAGACGGCCTCGGGACCACCGCCTCCCTGGCCGTCGACGC
Organism: uncultured Acidimicrobiaceae bacterium; assembly: GCA_963834725.1. Lineage (GTDB taxonomy): Bacteria > Actinomycetota > Acidimicrobiia > Acidimicrobiales > Palsa-688 > PALSA-693. Next base: position 5,557,452 of record CAWICN010000001.1, on the reverse strand, counting down.
GGGCCGCCAGGCGCTCGACTGCGCCGGACTCGGCGGTTCTGACATCGGTCTCCTGCTGGTGTGCACCACCACGCCTGACCAGCTCATGCCGGCCAGTAGCGCGGCCGCTTCAGCGGCCCTCGGCATCGCCGGGGGGGCCATGGACCTCAACGCAGCCTGCGCCGGCTTCACCTATGGCCTGGTCACCGCGGCCGGACTCGTCGCCCTCGGCATGGAGCGGGTACTCCTGATCGGGTCCGAGACCCTCACCCGGGCCACCAACTGGTCGGATCGCACCAACGCCTTCCTGTTCGGCGATGGCGCCGGGGCGGTCGTCGTCGAAGCGGTACCAGGAGAGGGAGCCCTGCTCGGCTGGGACCTCGGGGTGGACGGCACGCAGGTCGGGTTGCTCTACGCCGATCACGGATCCGGTATGGCCATGCGGGGGCAGGAGGTGTTTCGAAAGGCGGTCCGGGTAACGGTCGACTCCGCCCGGTTGTCGCTCGAGCGGGCCAAGGTCACCATCGGCGACGTCGCCCTGTTCGTGCCGCATCAGGCGAACATCCGCATCATGGACGCGGTCGCGACTCGCCTCGGACTCCCCCTCGAGCGGGTGGCCTCAGTGATCGACCGCACCGGCAACACCAGTTCCGCATCGATCCCGCTCGCTCTCGTCGACGCGGTGGAGCATGGCCGGCTCCACGACGGCGACCTCGTCCTGCTCGCCGGCTTCGGCGCCGGAATGACCTGGTCCTCGGCGGTGTGGCGATGGGGCCGATGACCGGGCCGACGCGACACGGTAGGCATCGAGCGGCCACGCCAGACGGTAGGCATCGAGCGGCCACGCGAAACGGTAAGCAGCGAGCGCCCGCTACATTCCGTTGCACACGAAATCGGGACGGAGGATGCCATGGCTGACAGCAAGGCCTTCGATACCAAGGCGTTCAACAAGTTCAAAGAGTGCGCCGTCGAGGTGCTCCACGTGCCACCCGAGAAGGTGACGCTCGAAGCCAACTTCGCCGACGACCTCGACGCCGACAGCCTGGACCTGGTGGAACTGGTCATGGCGCTGGAGGAACAGTTCGACATCACCGTCGACGAATCCGAGCTCGAGGATGTCTCGACCGTCGGCGAAGCCTTCGAACTGGTGCAGTCGAAGCTCTGATGCTGGCGCTTCATCCCACGCCAGACGGCCGTGAGGGCATCCAGGGCCGGCGGGTCGTAGTGACCGGCATCGGCGTGGTGGCGCCCTGCGGAATCGGCCGCGACGCCTTCTGGGAAGGCCTGCTCGGCCCGGCTCCCACCGGGCCGCGACGGGTGAGCGACGAATTCGACGCCACGCCCCTGTACGGCCCGAAGGAAGTTCGGCGCGTCGACCGCTTCACCCAGTTCGCGGCCGTCGCCGCCGCGGATGCCATCAGCGATGCCGGCGGCCTCGACAGCGAGGACGGCCTTGGTCCGGACCCCGACCGCACCGGGGTGATCATCGGAACCGGCGTGGGCGGCATCGACACGCTCGACGTGCAGGTCCAGATCCGGCTGGAACGGGGTGAGCGCCGAGTCAGTCCCTTCCTCGTTCCCATGATGATGGGCAACCGGGGCGCCGCCGACGTGTCCATGCGGTACGGCTTCCGCGGCCCTTGCGAGACGACCGTCACGGCGTGCGCGGCGGGCACCCACAGCGTCGCCAACGGAGCCCGGCTGATCGCGACCGGCCGCTGCGATGTCGTCATTGCGGGATCCGCCGAGGCGGCCATGACCCCGACGAGCACCGCGGCTTTTGCCAACATGACCGCTTTGTCATCGAGCGGATTCTCCCGACCGTTCGACATCAAGCGAGATGGTTTCGTGATGGGCGAGGGTGGCGCCGTACTGGTCCTCGAGGATCGCGACCGGGCCCTGGCCCGTGGCGCACGCGTCTACGCCGAGATCGCGGGAGCCGCGAGCAATGCTGACGCCTATCACATCACCGCACCCGCACCCCACGGCGCCGGTGCAGCAGGGTGCATGGAGCTGGCGTTGCTCGATGCCGGTCTCACGGCCGACGTCGTCACCCATATCAACGCCCACGGTACGTCCACACCCGCCAACGACCTGCCCGAGTCCGAAGCCATCGTCAAGGTGTTCGGGCTGCCGGGTCCGGCCGTGACCTCCATCAAGGGCATCACCGGCCATTCGCTCGGAGGGGCCGGGTCGCTGGAAGCAGCCGCCCTGGCCTTGACGATCGAGCGGCGCCTGATTCCGCCGACCGCTGGCCTCACCGAGCAGGATCCGGAGATCCTCATCGACGTTGTCGCCGGCGAGTCGCGTCCGTGGACACCAGCACCGGCACTTTCGAACTCGTTCGGCTTCGGAGGCCACAACGGGACGGTGGTAATGATCCCGCCCGACTGGCCGGGCTAGGGTCAGGGAGAGAGCTGGGGGAGGCGTAAGGGTCGGCCGAACCGGCAGGCCGTCAGCCGCTACCCCGCGAGCGCGGTCAGCAGGTTTGTCGGCGTGTCCCTGGGGGAGATCTTGTACCAGACGTTCGCCAGTTTGCCCTTCTCGTCGACGAGGAACGCCGAACGGACGACGCCCATGTATTTCCGGCCGTAGTTCGACTTCTCGGCCCATACTCCGTATGCCTCCGCCACCTTGTGGTCCTCGTCGGACAGCAGCGGAAAGCCGAGCCCGTACTTCTGATCGAACCTGGCCTGCCGTGACGGGGAGTCGGGACTGATACCGAGGACCACGGTGTCGCCGATGTCGCCGAGGATGTCCCGCAGGCCGCACGCCTGGGCGGTGCAGCCGGGTGTATCAGCCTTCGGGTAGAAGTACAACATCACCCGTCTTTTCCGAAACAAGGAGAGCTTGACCTTCGTACCAGTCTGATCGACGAGTTCGAAGTCCGGTGCCTTGTCACCCACCTTGAGTTGTGCTGCCATTCGGTGATCGTAGAGCACAGCCATAGGCCTGGGGCACTGCACGGCTACGGCCACCTTCTCCACCGAGAAGGGGTTCAATAGTGAGAGGAACCGAGGCGACGTGTTCACGACGGGTGGTGGTGCTGCCGGCTCGCTCGGGCGTTGACCAGGCCGGGCGGCGGTTCATTTTCGCGGGCTGTTGATGCGCTTTCTGGACGCAGAGAGAATCCGGGTTCGATTCTCCCGGAGACCTTCCCACCGAGCATTGGCTTGAAACTCATGGGCGACTCGTGCCGGTGATGGCGGCTCTCCCTGGTCAGCCGAACGTGCTCCCCGCGGAGGCCGTTGCCGCCGACGTAGCGCTGGGTGCTCCGATCGCGGTCACGACCGATTCGGACCTGCTCGACCGGACCGCTGCTCAGGTGGGAATCGACGTGTAGAAAGTGACGCTCGGGGGCTCGACCCCGCACGAGGTCAGGTGCGAGTAACTGCCTTGACGGTCCGGGCGTTTGAGGCCAGGACAATGTGACGGGAAGCCCGGCCACGGGGGAGTCATCCGTGAGCCGCCGGGAGCGCTGACCCCCACCGACGGGCACTTATCTCTATGCGGTCCGAGCGACCAAGGGTGGCGTGGGTTAGGGGACGGCTGCGGGACGGCACCCCGAGTCTTCAGATGTTCGAGACGACTGGCGCCGGGAACGGGCGGCCCGGCGCCACCGCCGCGCGTCCACTGGCACGGGCCGGCCAACGGACGCAAGGCCGCAGCAGAGCGATCCCGGCGCCAGCCGTCAGTCCGGCAACGGATCTACTGGTCAGATCCGCCGCGACGAACCTCCAATGGGAGACACGAGGGATGCGGCCAGGCGCCAGGGCACGACTGGCCGGCGGCATCTTCTCGGGTATGTCAGCCAGCGCGCGCTCCGTTCTATGTTGCACGTTCTCGCCGTTGGTCCGCCGAGTTCGACGCCCGGTTGGTGTCGTGTGGTCACGGGCGCGAACCGCGATCCTAAGCCTGCGCTTCGGTCTCGAGGGGTGATCCGCCAACTCTGGCCGGATCGGCGCCCGTTTCGGACATCACTTGCCAACCGGTCCGCGAGATTCTACGAGCAGCATTGAGAGAGCTCCGCTACTCCGATGGCGACTACCGGCGCCCTCCTCAAGGGCCGACGGTTCCTCGGCGGCGCTCAGGAGACCATCGGGGCGTCGGTCTCTTCCTCTTCGGGCGGGGCCGCCGGTTCAGGGGCTGCCGCCGTTTCTGGGCCCGGCGGGTCTGATGGGCGCGGGAACGGACGGTCTTGGCGGGAAGCACCGCGCCGCTCGCCCGCGCCGGGCGCGAGGGTGCGCACGGCGTAGGGCAGTAGTGCTAGTTCCCGGGCGGTTTTGATGGCAACGGCGATGTCGCGTTGATGCTGGCTGCAGGTCCCGGTGGCGCCGCGAGCTCTTATTCGACCTCGATCGTTCATATACCGTCGCAAGACGTTGATGTCCTTGTAGTCCACCCACTCGGACTGTTCGGCGCCGAACTGGCATACCCGGCGTCGACCCCGCCGAACGCGGCCCTTGCTGTCGGCCGGGGTCGGCTTGGGACTCGACTTCTTCTTGGTGCGGGTCTTGCTGTTGCGGGCCATGCCGCTCCTTTGCCTACGGCCCCAATGGCGAGAGTGTGGGCCCTGAGCGGGTGGGCCCGCCCGCAAGCGCCAGACGGGCGACCCTAGCCGACCACCGGCCGTTGGTGGCCACGGGAATGGCGGCGGGGCGTTGTAGTTGAGGGTGTCAAGTATCGGATGATTTTCCCTCCGGCTCGAGTGAGCCAGGCGGTGACTCCCCTGATCCCCGCGTCGATTCGGGCCAGGAGAGGAGGGGATCGTTATCAGTGAAATGGTTCAACTGTGAGAAAGGTTTCGGTTTCATCACCCAACATGGGGGCGGCCCTGACGTTTTCGTGCATTTAAGGCGATCATGGCCAGTGGCTACCGCAACCTGGACGAGGACCAAGAGGTGAAATGCGAGACCGTGCCACAGGCCGCAGAGTCGGGTGCCGAGACCGCTCCCGCCCCGTCGTGCACTGCCTGCGGGCTGACTGTCGTCGAAGTCCTCCGAGCTGGCTGGCAGTACCGTCCTGGTCATGTCTGATTTGTTTCCGCACATCGTCGCCCAGATCAGCCCGCTGGACCGGGCCGCCGACATCTATGGCCGCCTGCTCCGCGAGCGGATCATCTTTCTCGGCACCCAGGTGGATGACAGCACCGCCAACCTGGTCTGCGCGCAACTTCTGGTCCTCGCCGCTGAGATGCCAGAAAGGACATCCGCCTTTTCATCAACTCTCCGGGCGGATCGATCGAGCCGGCCTGGCTATCTACGACACCATGCAGCTGGTGCCCTGCGATGTGGCGACGACCTGCATGGGCCTGGCCGCGTCGATGGGCCAGTTCTTGCTGGCTGCGGGCACCCGGGGGAAGCGTTTCGCCCTGCCCCACGCCCGGATCCTGATGCACCAGCCGTTAGGCCAGATGCAGGGGCGGGCAGTCGATATCGCCATCCAGGCCGAGCAGATCATCTACCTGAAGCGGGTATTGGCAGAGCGGATCGCGTTTCACACTGGTCAGCCTGTTGAGCAGATCGAGGCCGACTCCGACCGCGACCGGTGGTTCAGCGCCGAGGAGGCCAAGGACTATGGCTTTATCGACGCGGTCATCGAGAAGACGACCACCATCAGCGAGCCTGCTGCTGACTGATCGGCGCCGATAACTGAGCGCTCGTACGTCCGATCCTGCGCACGAAATGCCAGTAGTCTTGCCGGCGATCCACCCTCCCCAGCCGTGGGATGGCTTCAGCCGGTGATCAGCTCGCGGGCGCCGCGGTCCAGCGACGGGTGGCGCAGTTTGAACATGGCCCGGGCTTCGATCTGGCGGATCCGCTCCCGGGTCAAGTTGAAGCACGCGCCGACCTCGTCGAGGGTGCGCGGCTGCCCCCGGTCCAGGCCGAAGCGCAGCCGGAGGATCTCCCGCTGCCGCTCGTCAAGGGCCACCAGCATCTTGTTGACCTCGTCACCCAGCAGGGCGGCGGCTGCCGCATCGAAGGGGGACCCCGCTGCGGGGTCTTCCACGAGGTCGCCCAGCTCGGCGTCGCCAACGTGGCGCAGCGGCTCGGACAGCGACAGCGGCACCGAGGCGTGGCGCAGGATGTCGGCGACCCTGCCCTCCGCCACCTCTAGGTCGGCGGCCAGCTCCGCCACCGTCGGGCGCCGGCCCTGCTGCCCTTCCAGGCGACCGCGGGCGTTGGTCACTCGAGTCAAGAGGTCACCGGCGTGGACTGGCAGGCGCACGCTGCGACTGGAGTTGGCCACGCCGCGGGTGATGGCCTGACGGATCCACCAGGTGGCGTAGGTGGAGAACTTGAAGCCCTTGCGCCAGTCGAATTTCTCGACCGCATGAATCAGGCCCAGGTTGCCCTCTTGGACCAGATCCAGCAGCGGCATCTCGGCGGCCTGATACTTCTTGGCGATGGAGACCACCAGACGCAGGTTGGCCGTGACGAAGGTCTCGCGCGCCTCCTCGCCGGCACGGATCAGGCGGCGCAGCTCCCGCTGGCGGGACCGGGTGATCGCCTCGGCGCCGCCCAGTTCGCCCCGGGCCTGGCGGCCGGTCTCGATGGCCTGAGCTAAGCTGGCCTCGGCGTCCTTGGTGAGCAACGCATGCTTACCGATATCGTTCAGGTAGAGGCGGATCAAGTCCTCCTCTGGCTGGGCGCTCTTGACGGGCACTCGTCCTCGTCTCTCCCACGGAACGGGACAGAAACCTCCAACATGTTCCGCTGCCCCCGGCGTCAGACCGCCAACGGACACGTCAAGAGGGCCACAATACCTGATCAACTCGAGGGCGCAGCCAGCGATGCTCGTGATCCAAACCATTCGGCCATCACCCCCATCGGCAGGCTTCGGCGTGCTTCCTGCATGAGTTGCCACCGCGTCAGAGCCCCACGGCCGCTTGTCACCAGCCCCACGGCGACGCGCCGGCCTAAGGGGGGAGTTGGTCGCGGAGGCCGTGCGGCGTTCCGGAGTTCGATGCGGGGCCGAACGTACGGCGGCCGTTTGACGGGCTTAGGGGTCCTCGAGGCCGAGGGACACGAAGATCTCATGCCGTTGGCGCTGGAAGTCGTCTTCTGTGATCGCTCGGGTCGATCGAAGCTCGTTGAGACGGTGAAACCGGGACATGATCTCGGCTTGGTCAACGGGTTCGGGGCTGTCCCCCAGCCGGCGTTGCTGACGTCGTTCGCTTTTGGCCGCTCTGCGGTCGTTGCGCTGAGCTGCGACGCGTCGCTTGTTGGCGCTTTCAGTCATCTCAACGCTCCGAGCTGCTCCGCCGACTCCGGCCCGTCTCCGAGCCGTTCCCGATCCAGGCTGGCCACCCTAGCGGGACGAAATGTCCCTGGCCCGAGCAGGACCAGAACGGGCCAGCGCTCGCATTCATACTGGGGGTGCGGCGATCTAGGGGGGACTGGTCTGGGGTGACGGCGGCGGTCTAGAAATGGCGTCCCCACTCGTCCAGTTCGACCCTGTGGATGGGCGCAGCCGAGCTCGGAGGACTGGTCCTCGGCGACTTTGATTTTGTCCGCGCCATGTCTCAGCGGCGGGTGACGTTGCTTGCCTGAAGGCCTTTGGGGCCTTGCGTGGTCTCGAACTCGACTTTCTGGTTCTCCTCGAGGTTGCGGTACCCGTCGCCGGAGATGGCGCTGAAGTGTACGAACACGTCAGGGCCGCCGTCGTCTTGGGTGATGAAGCCGTAGCCCTTCTCCCCGTTGAACCATTTCACGATGCCTGTTGCCACTGGCGATCCCCTCCTTTCCTGCCCTGATTCGACCCGGGGATCACACGGGTCAGGGCCTGGCTCTCTGGAGCCGGAGGGAATCATGTCTCATGCAGCTACCCTCTTTGAGAACTGTAGTCGATGGCGGCTGGATTCTCCCGGCCTCCTTCGGCGAGTGACAAGGCGTCGCCCCTGCCGGTGGGGCCTCGACATACGCCGGGCCCGGAGGACGTGCCCCATCACCTACACATTGAACGAGACAGCAGGGACGCCCCGAGGGGGCGTGTCAGGATCGACTCCTGCCGGAACGCTTCAACGCCTGAGCGCGCTGGTGTTGATCGGCTTACCATTTGCCGGCTTGGTCTGGGCCGCCGCCTGGGTCTGGGACGACGGTGTCAGCCGGACGGCGCTGGCCATAGCCGCCACGATGTACTTGCTGACCGGCCACGGCCTGTCTGTCGGTTTTCACCGGATGCTGAGCCATCGCAGTTTCCGTCCCAACCGGGCGCTCAAGATCTCGTTGGCCATCGCCGGATCGATGGCAGCGGAGGGATCGGCCTTCACCTGGGTCGCCCAGCATCGCCGCCACCACGCCTACGCGGATACACCAGAGGACCCACACTCTCCCTGGCGCTACGGAACCGGGTTCTGTCCCCAGCTGCGCGGTCTGTGGCACGCTCACCTCGGCTGGTTCTTCGAGACCCACCCATCTCACCCCGAGCGGTGGATCCCCGATCTGCTCGCCGACCCTGACCTGCAGATCATCTCCCGAACGGCGACGCTCTGGGTGCTCCTCTCCCTGGCCCTACCCACCTTCTTGGGATGGCTCCTGACCGGCACCCTCATCGGAGCTTTGGCGACTTTGTTGTGGGCCGGAGGCGTGCGCATCTTCCTGGTTCATCACGTCACCTGGGCGGTCAACTCAGTCGGACACATGTTCGGCAACCGCCCCTTCCGCACCCGCGACAGCAGCACCAACGTCGCGCCGCTGGCCCTGCTCAGCTTCGGCGATTCGTGGCACAACGCCCACCACGCCTACCCCCGACTTGCACGGCATGGAGTCGACCGAGGCCAGATCGACTCTTCCGCCCTTCTGATCCGCGTCTTCGAGCGTCTCCACTGGGCGTCCGACGCCAACTGGCCATCGCACACCAACACCGCTTCGCGACGCCGGGATCCCCCCGCCCCGCGCCGGCCACCACGAGCCCGGAGGCAAACGCCGCCGACCATCGATGCCGAGGGCCCGTAACAGACTCCGAACCGGCGAAGTATCCCCCCAACTCGGCCCGCCACGTGTGTGTACGATCCGCCCACCAGGACCGCCTGAACATCCCAACAACCCGTGCACGAGGCGCCGGAATACACAACCCATAACCGATCTGCCCTCAAGGGCGCTCATGACATGCGCTAAGAACATCATGCCCCGGCGAGGTTGTAGGCGGGGCCAGACGGTTTCCATTGGAGCGGCGGCCAGGCGACGCTGTCACATAACCGTGGCCATCATCCCTTTGTCGAGGGCGCTTCTACCGCCGGGCCTGTGGGATGGTGCTCGATCAGATCACTGCCTCGTTGCGTACTTTGTCAAGCGCCCCGGAATCTTTGATCGGAGCTGGTAAGCGCCCTCTTGGTAACGGCGCGTCACTGCGATCAGACGGCTCTGGCTGGCCACTCCGATCGGACCGGCGGTCGCGATTTGGAACGTGGCGGCCATCGACCAATTACAACTCGATGGCGGGCGGGCGTGATGCCAGGAGCTCGTGCTGGGGTGCGGGCGCGAAGCCTTGGAGTTGCTCCCTTCGCATGGCAGCTCGTCGTACCTCGGCGGCGGTGGGGATGCCGTCGAGGTGGTCGCGCTCGGCGGCAATCCGGTGGGCGAGGTTGCTGGCGTGGCGTTGCTGTTCGAGCCCATAGCCGATAACCATTTGGCTGGCGGCGAGCCGACGGTCGAGACGGTTAGCGGCGCCATCCAGGCTGGCCTCGTGGCAGGAGATCTCCTGGTCGAGACGCCTGATCACTGGCGCAACGTTCGCTTCCCACCGCTGCTCGGCCTCGACCTCCCGCCGGGCCCACACCCCGGCTTTCCCTCTGGGCGGCGCGACGGTCCCGCCAGCGGGCGCCATGGTCGGCAGCCAGCTCGGCCTGTTGGCGTGCTTGGCGGGCCTGGGCGAGATCCCTAACCGCCCGGCCCGCTTCGGTGGTCTGGCAGACACCGCTACCGGTGTCCAGGTCGGCCCGGGCTTGGCGGGCCTGGGCCAGGTGGGCTTCGGCCTGGCCCAGGCCAGCGGCCCGATCCGGCAGGCCGATGCCCACCACGGCGTCGCCGGCGAAGGCCGTTTTGGCGTGCAGGAGGGCGGCGACGCGAGCCTGCTGGTCGGATCTGAGCGCCTGGAAGTTCTCGCGGGTGAGCGTGGTTGGTTGCGGCAGGGCCGTATCGAGGGCCCAGGTAGGCGCGCCCGTGGTGGACCAGTCCCGGCGCAGATCATCCACGCCTTGGGGCAGGTCGTCAGCCGCCGTCCAGACGTGGGTCGACTGGCGGGCGCGGGACATGGCCACGTAGGCCAGCTCTCGGCCGCCGCCATCGGCGAAGAGGTGGGCCCGCCCGGTCGTCGATCCTTGACAGCGGTGCACCGTAATGGCGTACCCGTAATCCAAGCGGTCGGCGGCTGCTTCTTCTTTGCGGACAAGCACGGGCTGGCTGTCGTCGGTTCGCAACGTCAGCGTCTGCCCGGGCAGATCGACGGCCGTGATAACCGCCCGCTGGGAGGTGACCAGCCTGCCGTCCGCCCCAGCCGCCAGGGTAACAACGAGGTCGCCAGCCCGGTAGGCATGGCCGCCGGGACAGGTCAGTTCCGGTCCGGATAGCCGCCCGCTGACTTCCATCCAGGTCCGGGCCCGTTGGTTGAGGGCGGCCACGTTGGCCCGCCGCCAGGCATACAGGCCCGTCTGGTGACCGGCGGCCTCGTCGGTGGCCCAGGCCCAGGCGTCCACGGCCTGCTGCACGGCGACATCCCGGTCGGCCGCTGCATGGAGACGGCCCTTGTCGTGGTACCAAGCCACCGCCTTGCCGATGTCGCCGTCGCGCAGCTCCGCCAACGTGCGACGCTCCGACACGTCGTGCTGGCGGCGGTTTTCGCTGAGTTGGTGGACAACGTCGGGGTGGCGGCGGGCCAAGGCGGCGAGGGCCCCGCCAGGGCCGACCGCCCCCAGCTGGCGGGAGTCGCCGACCAGGACCAGCTTGGCGCCGGCGACCTCGATGCGGGCGGTGAGGGCCACCAGATGGGCGTCCTCGGTCATGCCCGCTTCGTCGAGGATGACCACGCTGCACTCGTCGAGGGCGAACCGGTCATGGATCGAGACGCCACAGCAGGCTGGCTAACGTGCGGGACTCGCCGAGGTCCGCCTCTCTGCCCAGGGTGCGGGCCGCCTGCCCGGAAGTGGCGGTGCCGACCACCCGGCAGCCGGCCGCCTCGAAGGCTTGCGCTGCCACGGCGAGCAAGGTGGTCTTGCCGGTCCCGGCCACCCCCACAATGAGCTCAGCGCCGCGCCCCGAGCCGCAGATGCTCTCGGCGGCCTGGCGCTGCTCGGCGGAGAGGGCGGCACCGATCGACTTCTCCGCCGACATGATCGCCTGCTCCACCGCCGCAGGAAGGGCGACGGGGGCGTCGGTGCGCTCCAACTGGCGGGCGATGGCGTTGGCAATGGCGGCCTCGGTGGCCAACACCGACGCCAGGGGGTGGGGCTGTTCGCGGACGCCGGCCACGCCCACTAGCGGGATCACTTCTGGATCCTGCAGCACCCGACCGACCAGAAGGTCGAGCGCCCGGGGGTCCTGGCCGAACAGACGCGGAGCCGCCTCGACGAGCACATGGCGGCGGGCGAAGACCTTCCGTCGGGCCAGTTCCCCGTCGGCTGCGAGGACCTCGCCGAGCATCCGCCGGACGCTCTTCAACGTCAACTTTGCGGGCGGACCGACCTCCTGAGCGGCGCTGTCAATGGCGGCGGCCAGCCGCTCTACCGGCCAGCCGACCGACGCCAACTCGCCCCGCCACTGGGCCACCAACTCACCCTCAAGGCCGTGCTGTTTGGCCTGACGGGTGGTCCTTGCCGCCACCGCCTGGCCCGCGGCGAGTGGTCGCCGCGGCGCTGGCATTCGGCGTCGATCTCCGCCGACCGCTTCGAATGCACATCGATAACCACGTCGGGAACCCCGGCGATCCGCCAGTGCCGCAGTCGCCCGGATGGGCCCGAATCTGCCTCGATGGCGTAGCCCAACTCCACCGCCACCCGGGCCGCCGCGACCCGGCCCACCATGGTGGCCGCGTGCAAATGCTCCCGCCACAAGGCCGTGTCCGCGGCCTTCCACCCGCCCCGGCCATCCCGCATCTCGACCACGTTCGCCAACAGCACATGATCGTGAGGGCACGGATCGCCCGCCCGTGAGGTGGGGTGGCGAGTATGCGCGTAGACCAGCCCGCCGGTCGCCGTCGCGGTGGCGGAGCGACCTCGTCGCCCGCCCACAGTGCGGGATACCTGGTCCAGGTAGTCGAGGGTGGCGTCGCGCTCGGCGTCCATGATCAGATGCATGTGCTCGGCCCGGCCGGTCACCCCCAACTCGGCCACGCTCTTATGCGCCGAGATCACCAGCTCCATGCCCGGCCGCCGGGCCGCCACCAGCCGCTCCCCGCTTTCCGGGTGGCAGGCGCCCCCCGGCCCGAAGATCGCCTCATACACCTCCGGCGACACCGGACCGTCCAGGCCCAACGTCCCGACGCCGCTGCCGCCCCAGCGCAGCGGGGTCTCCCCCGGGAGGCGTAATAGGCCAGCGCCATGCCCGGGTAGTCGTCACCCCGCGCCAGGACGGTCCGCCGGTGGTAGGCCACCGACTCCGCCCCCATCATCCGCATCCATGCTACCGGCCCGCACCTCCTACCGTCGCGACCTTCGCTCGGCAACCCAATGGGTTGCAACCGTCTTGAAAACTTTAGTTGTTATATCAGACGTGCGGGTCCTATTGGTGAAGTATTTGATGTGGGAGCCGCAGCGGTAAGTAGAGGTTAAATAGGAGGATAGTGTGGGGTGAGGCGGGATGGGTTGAAGGGAGGGCCTGGAGAACTGAGGTGTCAGGAGTGCTCGGGAGAAATTTCTGTTTGTGAACTAGACGAGACCGAACGGTACTAAAGCGTACTCATGACTACTCAACGGACTTCCTCGGATACATACGGACAATAATCTAGAAGTCGACCGCCCTCTATCCCGTACATAACTGTCGCCATCTCATGGCATCATTGCTTGCATGGCGGCAGTCAACCCGGCAGGTCAGGCGGCGGAGGACGGCGAATCCGCAAGCACGCGACAGACCGACTCGGAACCCGCGCGGCATTCACCCCCCAGAGGGGCGACCGCCAGCTCGCTGCTCGTCGGCACGGAGAGCCGACACTGGCGCCGCCAGCTCCGCGCGCTGGCGTGGGCCGCGCTGGAGGAGCTCGCCCCTCGCCGCCCACCCGGTCCACCAAGGCTGGGCTGCCCCGTTGGGGGCGAGAGACGTCGCTTCCGCCATCGGGACCACCAGGGACACCGCCGGGCGTGCCGTCGCAGCGCTCGGCGCGGCTGGTCTGGTCAGTCTCGACCGAGTCACCGACCCCGACGGGCGGCGCCGCTCCGGCTACCGCCTCCGCTCGCCCGGCGAGATCGCGCGGCACAGCTGTCCGAGCATTCCAGACGACGTCCACCGTCCGAAGGATCAAGACGCCGGCTCGCCGGTGGTAGCAGCGGATCGCTGTCCCAAGATTCAGGACAGTCAGGCGCGTCCGGCCCAAAAGGACGGCTCCAACGAGCAACGCCCGGAGGAGCGGTCCACCAATCAGCCCCGTTCTGCCACGCGGCGGGCGTCCGACTCGCAGCCGAGGCTTTTCGATCCTCCCGTATCATCAGGTGAGGCAGTGCCATGACCGACGTCGAGAAGATGTCGAGGTACTCATGGAACGACCTTGCGTCGTGGCCTGCCGTCGACTCCGCTGCGCTGAGACGCGCCGCGAAGGCGTTTCTTGACGCCGAGCAAACTATTACGGCAGCGGACCCTCCGACCGGATCAGCTGGTCAAGAATTCTCTGCCGCGTGACTCGGCGCCCGCTCGTTCCCACCGACGACACTCTGCTCGGCCCGACGACATCGAGTAACAGGGCACGCTGACGGCTCTTCTCCATCGTTGGCCAGACCTTCTTCAGTCGTTCAACATCTTCCAGCCACGTTCGCGAAGGACGCTGCGCCTCTTGGAGTTGCGAGCGCAACCGGGCAATCCTCTGGCTAATGGCGTCGAACTTCGCTACGTAGACGTCCACGCGTAGCGTGTCGGCGTTCAATTTCAGGGCCTCCACCTCACCGTCTTGGACAGCCAACTCGGCCAAGACCGGCTGCGTCGAATCATCTTCAGCCAGGGAAGCACGAAAGACCGGGTCGTCGAGGCGCCGCCACAGAAACTCCAGATAGACAGCTTCGACCGCAGCGGCGTCGATGTTGGATCCGCCGCAGGCTCGACAGCCGTAGACTCGTTTCTTGGGTCGAGTGCCCTTGGTGTTCGAGTTGAGTCTCACGAAACCGTCGCAGCGACCGCAGTACAGCACACCAGTGAGAAGCTCCGAGCCACTCCTCGCTTTGTTGTGCAATCGACCGCTAAAATACCCTTGAAGTTGTCGCAAGGTCGCCTCATCAAGAATTGGCGCCCAAGTCCCCCTGCCAATCTCGCGGCCATTGTGAACGACGATCCCAGCCAGCGCCGGCTTTGTCAGAACCCGGCGCAAGGTCGTGAGGGTCCACCGCCCGCCGAGCGTCGTCCGCACATCAACGGCCATCCACTGCTTCACAACCTCCGTGGCCGTCTTGCCCGCCAGGATGTCGGCTGCTGCCGCGCGGATGAGCTCGGCCTCAGTCGGTTCGACCGTCCATTCGCCGTCCGGCCGTCGGCGGTATCCGAAGCCGGGAAACCCGGTGCCGGCGCGGCCCTGCTTGCGTCGCTCCTGGTGCGCCCTAACCACCTTCTCCCTCAGGCTGTCGCTGTAGAACTGGTCCCCGGCCGCGATCACAGTCGAGACGAAACGATCGCGGCCGTCCTGAGGATTCCAGACACCCGCCTTCGTGTGCACGAGCACATCGCCAGCTCGAGCCCACCGGCGGAAGTAGTGCTCTTTATGCCGGCGTCGCGGAAGAGTCGTCCCGGCTCCCAGGCGATGACGGTCACGGGGGTGCCGTGCACCGCCAGCCGGTGCAGCTCACGATCAAGAGCCGTCAACCCCGGACGCTCCCCCTTGCCTTGACGGTGACGAGTGTCCTCGTTCCCAGACTCGTCCTCGTCGGTGAAGAGGAAACCGGCCTCGGTCGTGTAGCCGTGGAGCTCGCAAAGGGCATCCACGTCCGCCTCCTGGCGTCGCAGCTGCTCCGCGGTGTCATCGAAGGACATCCGCCGGTACCGGAGCCCCACCCTCGTTCCGAGCCCTGTAACCACGGCCACAGCCAGCGAAGTTACCACTACATGTGGGGTGAAGTGCTACCTTTAGGATAGAAGTACACCAGCACCTTTCGCCCCTTGAAATCCGCGAGCTTCACCGGTGTCGTCGACTGGTCGACCAGGTTAATGGCCAGAGCCTTCTCGCCTGCACTGAGCACGAGGTCACACCCCATCGAAGGGCCCGCTTCAGGATCCACGGTTTGGTGCGGGGCCCCGAATGTGGCAAGCTGCCATCTGGGCACTCTGGAGGTCATTGGCTGGTTGGAGGTTCTCCCATGCGTACGCGGAAGCTTGTCGCCGAATTCGTCGGCACCTTCTTCCTGGTCTTTTTCGCGGTCGGCGTCGCGACGTTGAGCTTCGGTTTCAAGTTCTTCGGGACCAGCACCTCCGCGGGTGTCGTAGCCACGGCCCTGAGCTTTGGACTGGTCCTGCTGGTCCTGGCCTACACCCTGGGTCCCGTCTCCGGCTGCCACATCAACCCGGCGGTCACCATGGGCTTCCTGGCCTCAGGCCGGATAGCGCTCAGGGAGGCGGTCGAGTTTTGGATCGCTCAGTTCCTGGGAGGGATCGCCGGGGCCCTCGTGCTCTGGGGAATCTTCTCGGCGTCGCCGATCTACTCCCGCAATCGGCAGGGGTTGGGGGCCGACGGCTTTGGGCCCCTGTCCATGATCAGGATCAACGCGGTGGGAGCGTTTTTCGCGGAGGTGATCCTGACCCTTCTGTTCGTCTACGTAGTCCTCGCCGCCACCAGCAAACTGATGGCCTCCCCCGCGCTCGCCGGCCTGGCCATCGGT
Source organism: uncultured Acidimicrobiaceae bacterium (assembly GCA_963834725.1). GTDB lineage: Bacteria > Actinomycetota > Acidimicrobiia > Acidimicrobiales > Palsa-688 > PALSA-693. Next base: position 5,541,470 of record CAWICN010000001.1, on the reverse strand, counting down.
CTCGCCCTCGCCACTGTCCACCTCATCGGCATCCCCATCACCGGGACCTCGGTCAACCCGGCCCGCAGCTTGGGTCCCGCCGTAATCGTTGGCGGTCAGGCGCTCAGCCAGGTATGGCTGTTCATCGTCGCTCCGCTCGTCGGCGGGGCGGTCGCCGCCATCCTGTACCGCTACTTCGGCGCCCAGAATCCCGTCGCCCCGACCACCGATGAGCCCACCCCCGCGCCGACTGCCTCAACCGGCCGGTGATTCGCCCGCGGTAGCGTAGGCGGGGATGGCTTCGGTCTCCCCTGCCGATCTCTCCGTTGGGTCGTTCAGCAACACGCCGCCGTGGCTGGTTGATCCCGACGATCTGCCGTGGCGGGCCGGCGCTACCACTCTTCGCGCCACCACCGCCGCCCAGGTCCCCCATCTTTTGCAGCGGCGCCGCTTGCCCCCGGGCCGGCGGGTGCTCCGGGTGGGCGTCGAACTGGGCCGGGCCGTGGGCACCTGGTATCTGATCGAACGGCGCCGGGGCCGCCGCCTGGGGCGGCCGGAACTGTCCCGCGCCGGGCTGTCCCGCCGGCTCCGGATCGCGTTCCAGACCCTGGGACCGACCTATATAAAGCTGGGCCAGATCCTGTCCTCCGGCGAAGGGCTGTTTCCCCCCGAGCTGGTAAGCCAGTTCCGGCTGCTCCGCGACCGAGTACCGCCCGAATCGTTCGAGGCGGTCCGGGCCGTGGTGGAGGCGGATCTGGGCCGCCCCCTCGAGGAGCTCTTCAGCCGGTTCGACCCAAAGCCGTTGGCCGCGGCATCCATCGCCCAGGTCCACTCCGCCACCCTCCGCACCGGCGAGGACGTGGTGGTGAAAGTGCAACGTCCCGCGGTCGCCGAGACCGTACGTACGGATCTAGCCGCCATGAGCTGGATCGCCCCCCACCTCATCGGGCGGATCCCCGTCGCAGCCCTGGCGAACCCGCCGGCGCTCGTCGAGCTATTCGCCGAGACCATCGTGGAGGAGCTCGACTTCCGCCTCGAAGCCGACAACATGCTGGCTATCGCGGGCGTGCTCGCCACGACCGGCCAGCGCTCGGTGGTCGTACCCCGGCCCCATCCCCAACTCGTGACCCCGCGGGTCCTCGTCATGGAGCGGCTCAGCGGCTTCTCCTTCGAGGACGTGGCCGGCATGCAGGCCGCCGGCATCGACACCGCCGCGGTGGTGCGGGCCTTGATGATCTGCTTCCTTGAGGGTGCCGTCCTCTTCGGCGTGTTCCACGGTGACCTCCACGGTGGCAATCTGTTCGTTCGGCCCGACGGGACCGTCGCTTTGCTCGACTACGGCATCACCGGGCGCCTGGACGAGCCGCGACGGCTGGCCTTCCTGCGCATGCTGATGGGCGGCACCATCAACGATCCGAAGCTCCAGGTGGCCGCCCTCCGCGACCTGGGCGCCCTGCCCGCCGACACCGATCTGGATGCCGTGATCCGGGATCTCGGCATGGACCAGCCCCTTCGGGACCCCACCGCCATGGCCCCCGAGGAGTTGCTGGCCGAGATCCGCACCATCATCAAACACCTGCTCGCCTACGGCGCCCGGTTCCCCAAGGTGCTGATGCTGTACGTCAAGGACCTCCTTTTCCTCGACGGAGCCCTGGCCACCCTGGCACCTGACGTCGACCTGTTCGCAGAGGTCACCCACATCGCCACCTATTTCACGGTCCGCTATGGAGAGCGGATCGCAGCAGAGGTCGGCATCGACCCGCGCCAGCATGAGGTCGACCTCGAGGTTATGCGGGCTCACCTTGGTGTGACATCGGACATCGAACGGATGAGCTACCGGGATCTGCAAGCCCGGCGTGAGCTCATTCGCAAGCGCATGGAAGATCACCACCGGCGTCGGCGATAGTAGCGCGGCGGGTACCCTGGAGCAGCCGGTCGCCGTGCGCGGCGGCTTCCCTTTCCCCGAATTTCAGGACCCTCATGCAACGCGCCGATCTCCGCAATGTCGCCATCGTGGCTCACGTCGACCACGGCAAAACCACCCTGGTCGACGCCATGCTCCACCAGTCCGGCGCCTTCCGCCCCAACCAGGCCGTCGCCGACCGCGTCCTCGACTCCATGGATCTGGAGCGGGAAAAGGGCATCACGATCCTGGCCAAGAACACGGCCGTTCATTACGGAGATCTCACCATCAACATTGTCGACACCCCCGGTCACGCCGACTTCGGCGGTGAGGTGGAACGAGGCTTGACCATGGTGGACGGGGTGCTCCTCCTGGTCGACGCCAGCGAGGGCCCCCTGCCCCAGACCCGCTTCGTGTTGCGCAAGACCCTCGAGGCCCGGCTGCCGGTGATCTGTGTCATCAACAAGATCGACCGTCCTGACGCCCGACCGACGGAGGTGGTCGACGCCGTCTACGAGTTGTTCATCGATCTCGGGGCCGACGAGCACCAGTTCGAGTTTCCGATCGTGTACTGCAACGCCCGGTCGGGTCAAGCCGCTCTGGCCGCCGAGGATGTGGTGAGCAGTCCCGACCTCAAGGTGCTCTTCGACCTGCTCGTCGACCGGATCCCGGCGCCCACCTTCGAGGAGGGCCACCCGTTCCAGGCTCTCGTGACCAACCTGGACGCGTCCCCGTATGTCGGCCGGTTGGCGTTGTGCCGGATCCGCAACGGGCGGGTCAAAAAAGGGGAGGTCGTGGCCTGGTGCCGTCATGACGGCACCATCGAGCGAGTCCGTCTCTCGGAGGTCTACGTCACCGAGGCGCTCGAACGAGTCGACGCCCCCCCGGCGGGCGCAGGCCCAGGCGACATCATCGCGGTCGCGGGCATCGCCGACATCATGATCGGTGACACTCTCGCCGATCCTGAGGATCCCCGCCCTCTGCCAGTCATCACCATTGACGAGCCGACCATCAGCGTGACGGTGGGAGTAAACACGTCGCCGCTCGCCGGCACCGCACCGACAGGGGCCAATAGCGGCACCAGGCTGACGGCCCGGCTCATCAAGAGCCGCCTCAACGCCGAGCTGGTCGGCAACGTGAGCATTCGGGTCCTGCCGACAGACCGGCCCGACATGTGGGAGGTCCAGGGACGCGGGGAGCTGGCCCTGGCCGTGCTCGTGGAACTCATGCGGCGGGAGGGCTTCGAGCTGTCGGTCGGCAAGCCTCAGGTGCTGACGCGCGAGGTGGACGGCAGGCTGCACGAACCGATGGAACGAGTGTCGGTGGACGTGCCGGAGGATTTCATGGGGGTGGTCACGCAACTCCTGTCGTTGCGCAAGGGGCGGATGGAGACCATGACCAACCACGGTCACTCCGGTTGGTGCCGCATGGAGTGGGTGGTGCCGTCGCGGGGCCTGATCGGCTTTCGGACCGAGTTCCTGACCGAGACGCGCGGCACTGGACAGCTGCACCACGTGTTCCAGGGTTACGAGCCGTGGCAGGGTGAGCTCCGCACCCGCCCCAACGGGGTCATGGTGGCCGACCGCCGCGGCCCCACCACGGCGTACGCGCTGACCAACCTGCAGGAGCGAGGAGCCATGTTCGTCGGGCCCGGGGTCGAGGTCTACGAGGGCATGATCGTCGGCGAGAACGCCCGCCCCGAGGATATGAACGTCAACCCGACCAAGGAGAAAAAGCTCACCAACATGAGGGCGGCCGCCGCCGACGAGACGGTGCGGTTGGTCCCGCCTTTGCAGCTGTCGCTGGAGCAGGCCCTTGAGTTCATCCGGGCGGACGAGTGCGTCGAGGTGACCCCGGCCGCCGTGCGTCTCCGCAAAGTGATCCTCGACGCCGCCGAGCGAGGCCGCCGGCGAGCCGCTGGCCGGGCGCCCAGAGGCTGATGCCTCTGTCATGACGCGGTTGGGACACAGCCGTGCCGCCGTCTTGACGGGTCGCGACCGGGTCATGACGCGGCCGTGACGCCGTGACGGTGCGAGACCGGCGCCGCCAACGGGCGAACCCAGGGCTCAGTTGTTGCGGGGGTTGTCCGGGTACGAGGCGACGAGCGCCAGGGGCCCTCCCTGACGCCGGAGGACCCGCTCCCAGAGCGTTTCAGGATCGTCGGAGAAGGGATCTTCCGGGGCCGATTCCAGGATCCACCAGGCGCCGGCGCTGATCTCGGACTCGAGCTGGCCAGGTATCCATCCGGCGTACCCGGCGAAAATTCGAACCTGCTTAAAGGCGGCCTGCAATGTCTCCGGATCGAGGTCGAGGTCGAGGGTGCCGACGTCGGGGACGACCTCGCTCCAGGCGTCTGGCGGCACCGATGGGACGGCGGGGCTGGGAGCCCGGGCTAGGCAGATGACGGCCTGATGGGACTGAACGGGGCCCCCTACGAACACCACCGGAGGAGCGGCGGCCAGCTGCTCCCAGCCGGGCAGGGGGGCAGCCAGCCCGGTCTCGCTCGGCCGGTTCAGTACGAGTCCCAATGCGCCGTCGGGGCCGCACGCGAGCAGCAACACCACCGTACGGTCGAAGTTGGGATCCGGGAGAAGCGGGTTGGCAACGATCAGCCGCCCCGGGCGCGGGACATCGAGCCCGGCGTTGTCAGCCATGATGCTCGCTCCTCGGTAAGGCCGGAGTCCGGACCGCCGGGTAAGGGCGCGGTTCCACGGTGACAGCTTGCCACTCATCTATGCCATCACCGTTCTGTCCCCTCGAGGCCGGTTCTGCCGCTCTCCGAGGGCGCCGGAGCGGTCGGACTGCTTTCGGTCCCTTCGGCATGCAGAGAGGCCTCGACGTCCTGTCCCTGGATCGGTCTGCGGACCGCTCCAACCTGTGGCTGGTCGCAAGTCTCGGCGCCACCGCCCTCGATGGTGCCGGTCCCGCCTGGCAGGATTCTGGACTTCAACTGAACGGTGCGACGGGTGGACTTCCTGGAGGAGCCGGGCACGGGGCAGGCTGCTAGGGCGTTTCGATTTTCTGCAGCGAATCGCGCCCAAATGGGGGGTCCGACCGGATTCTCTACCGCGAACTTTGCCCGGTTGAAGGGCGCCGCGCTACAGAAAAAAGCGAACGGCCCGGTTGAAGGAGGCCGCGCTTCAGAAAAAAGGGAACGGCCAGGTCGCCCACCCCGCCCAAGCCCCCACCCCGCCCCGTCCCCGGCCCCCGCTCGCCCGCCCCCGATCGCCGGTGCTCCCCGCCGCCAGCGCGTCGACCCCCGGACCATCGCCCGTCCGTTAAGCCATCCGCCGATGCCCGTCCGCCCGTTAAGCCGTCCGCCGGCCTCCGCCGGCTTACCCCCGGTCGAGGGCCACCCGGAGCGCTGCCACCGACTCGGCTACCGCGGCGACCCCTCGTCCGGTCAGGAGCAGTCGCATGAGCGCCGATGCCACCACTACCCCGTCCGCCTCGGACGCCACCGCCACCGCCTGCTCCGGGGTTGACACACCGAAGCCCATGATCACCGGTTTGTCAGTTGCGGCCTTGAGCCGCTTGGCCAGGACGGCCGCCGACTCGGCCAGGGACTTCCGCTCCCCGGTGACGCCCATGACGTTGACCCCGTAGACGAACCCGCGCGACCGTGCACACAGGATCGCCAGCCGGTCGTCGGGGGTTACCGGTGCCGCCAGAAGGATTGTCTCCAGCCCGGCCGCGGCCGCCTCCTCCTCCCACGGGCCGGACTCCTCGAGGGGTAGGTCGGGAACGATGGCGCCGCGCACCCCGCTTTCAGTCAGCAGGTGGGCAAAACGGGCGTGCCCAGCCCGAAACACCGGGTTGTAGTAGGTCATGGCCACCAGCGGAACCGGCACTTCGAGTGGCCGCAGCGCCGCGATGATCCCGCCCGGGGTCGCCCCCGCCTTGAGGGCTTGTACCGAGGCCTCCTGGATAGTCGGACCATCCATCACGGGGTCGGAGAAAGGGAAACCCACCTCGATGAGGTCCGCTCCCTCATCGACCATAGCGGCCAGGGCCTCCACCCACTCGTCCTCTCCGAGGCCGCCGGTGACGTAGGTGACGAGGAGCTTGCGGCCCCGGGCCCGGGCGTCACGGAGGGATGCCTCGACGGGGCCGACCATCCCCTCTCCAGCCCCGCCCCCGGGGGCCGCCCCTGCCGCGCCACTCCTTTTGGATTCTTGATCGGGGCCGGCCGTCACCCGAGCACCCGCATAACCTGCTCGGCGTCCTTGTCGCCTCGTCCCGACATGGTGATCAGCACCGTCGACCCTGCGGCTACCTCGCCCGAGCGCAACGCCCTGACCAGCCAGGCCAGGGCGTGGGCCGGTTCGAGGGCGGGGATGATGCCCTCAGTACGGGACAACAGCTGTAAGGCGTCCAGCACCTCGGCGTCAGTCGCCGCGAAATAGGAGGCGCGACCGTGGTCCGAGAGGTGGGCATGTTCGGGACCGATACCGGGATAGTCCAGTCCGGCCGAGATGGACTCCGCCTCGAGGATCTGTCCCCACTCGTCCTGGAGCAGGTATGAGCGCATGCCGTGGAGCACGCCCGGCACGCCCCTGCCGATGGCCGACCCGCCGGCAGCTTCCACCCCTACCAGCCGGACCGGCCCGTCGACGAAGCCGGCAAACGTGCCGGCGGCGTTGGACCCACCCCCGACGCACGCCACCACCAGGTCGGGGTCGCGGCCACCGAGCAGGGCCCGGCACTGCTCTCGGGCCTCCTCGCCGATCACCCGCTGGAACTCGCGCACCATCCACGGATAGGGGTGCGGTCCCATCACCGAGCCCAGGCAGTAGTGAGTGGTCTCAACACTCGCCACCCAATCACGGAGCGCTTCGTTGACCGCGTCCTTGAGAGTTCGGCTTCCGGAGGTGACGGGCCGGACCTCGGCGCCGAGCAGCTGCATCCGAAAGACGTTGAGCGCCTGCCGCTCGGTATCGATCTCCCCCATATAGACCACGCATTCCAGACCGAACAACGCAGCCGCAGTCGCGGTAGCCACCCCGTGCTGACCTGCGCCGGTCTCGGCCACCATCCGGGGCTTGCCCATCTGGACGGTGAGCAGGCCCTGGCCGAGGACGTTGTTGATCTTGTGCGAGCCGGTGTGGGTGAGGTCTTCCCGTTTGAGCAGCAGGCGCACCCCGAGCTCGTTGGAGAGTCGCCCGCATTCGGTGAGGGGCGTGGGCCGGCCAGCGTAGTCCCGGAGCAGCGTGGCGTACCGAGACCGGAACCCCTGGTCGGACCAGGCCGCCCGGAAAGCGGTTTCGAGCTCCTGGCAGGCCGGGATAAGGGACTCCGGGACGTAGCGGCCCCCGAAGCGGCCGAAGTGGCCACTCCGACCGGGATCGCCCATGCCGACCGTCGGCAGGCCGGCCGGGCCGACCGCCCCGCCCCTCACCGCCGCGCCCGTCACCGCCGCGCCTGTCACCGCCCCGCCCGTCACCGCCCCGCCAGCCGCCGCGCCCGTCATCGCCCCGCCAGCCGCCGCCCCCCCAGCCGCCGAACCCCTCACCGCCGCCCCCGGACCGACCTCCCCGCCGACCGGCCCCGGACCGACCGCCCCGCCGACCGGCCCCGGACCGACCTCCCCGCCGACCGGCCCCGGACCGACCGCCCCGCCGACCGGCCCCGGACTGACCGCCCCGCCCGTAGCCCCCCCGCCGGCCACGGCATCGCCCGGCGGCAGCTTGATCGCGTCACCTCCTGCCTCGCTCACGACTCGTCCTCCCAGTCGTACACCGCCCCGTCGTCGAGTTCGACCTCCGGATGCTCGAGCTCGGCGACGGCGGCGCGCGCCGCCTCGATGAACTCACGCATCTTGATCGGATCCTTGTGCCCCGGCTCGCGCTCGACCCCCGAGACGACATCGACTCCCCACGGATGGGCCCGGGCGATCGCGGCGCCCACATTGGCTGCCGTCAGGCCCCCCGCGATCATGAGCCGCTGGCCAGCAGGCACCTCGGCGGCGAGGGACCAGTCGAACACCTGGCCGGATCCCGGATGAGGCGCGTCCAGTAGCACCACATGGGCCTGGTAGTCCCGAGCTCGACCGACCCGGGCGTCGCCGGCGGGAAAAGCCTGGATCACCATCGGCATGCGGGTGCTGAGCCACCGGGCCGTGTCGACCGGCTCCCGCCCGTGCAGCTGCACACCCCGCAACCCGGCTGCGTGGGCGACGCGCAAGACCCGCTCGGGCGCCTGGTCCTGGAAGACGCCGATCGACACGATCTCCGGTGGCAGCCGTTTGACGATGTCGCCGGCGATCTGTGGGGCGATCTGCCGGGGCGACGGCGCGAACACGAAGCCCACCGCGTCGGCACCCAACGCCACCGCCAGCAGGGCGTCGTCCTCGCACGTGGTCCCGCATACCTTGATGAACATCACCCGCCTGCCCGCGACCTGGCCCCGCTGCGCAATTCCCGCACGGCCGCCGCCGGGTCCGGCGAGACGACGAGAGCCTCACCGACCAGCACGGCGTCGAAGCCGGCGTCTCCCAGCCTGCGCACATCGTCGCCATCGCGGATCCCGGACTCCGCGACGCGGGTCACTCCCTCGGGGAGCATCCGGGCCACCCGCACCGCTCGATCGGAGTCGACCTCGAAGCTGTACAGGTCTCGCTGGTTGACCCCGATGATCGTGGCACCGGCTGCCACCGCCCGGGCGGCCTCGTGCTCATCGTGAACCTCGACGAGGGCGGCCAGGCCAATCGATCCAGCCAGCCCCATGAGTTCGCCCAGCTCGTCCGGAGAAAGAGCGGCCGTGATGAGCAGGACCGCGTCGGCGCCCATGCATCGGGCGTCGAACACGTCGGCGGGGCAGACCGTGAAGTCCTTTCTCAATACGGGCAGATCAGTGGCGGCTCGGGCCGCGCTCAGGTCGTCGGCCGAGCCCCTGAAGAACTCCCGGTCGGTCAGAACCGACAACGCCGCCGCTCCGCCGGTCTGATAGTCGAGCGCGGTCCGGGCGGCATCGAGATCGGATGCGAGCAGTCCCTTGCTGGGACTGGCCCGTTTGACCTCGGCGATGACCGCGACCTCGTCGCCCGCGGCCAGCGCACCCGCGAAATTTCGGGTTGGTGCGCTCGACCGAGCCAGGCCGGCCAGGGCGTCGACGTCCCGAGCATCGCTGGCGGCGGCGGCTCGATGGGCCGCGAGAATGCGATCCAGATAGGTGGGCATGGCGGGATGAGCCTACCGGGGGGTAACGGCGGCCCGGGCAGGCCGTTGAGTTCTGGTCGCTCAGCACGGAACCGCCGTCGACGTGGTCGACCTGGTCGACGTCCCGCTCCGGACCGTCGGTCGGGTATGCGGGCGCGTGGTGGGCGATGGGCAGGTGGTGCTGGTCGTGCTCGACGGCACAGTGGTCGTGCTTGTAGTGCTGGTTGTCGTACTGGTACTGGTAGTCGGCGTCGTAGGGGGCGAGCCCGCGCAGGCGGGGAGCTGCAGGGCGACGGGCGCGGCCCCGCCGACGTCCACGCTCAACGGAATGACCCCGTCAGCCTGGCAGGCCACCTGGAACAGCACCGTTCCGTCCGGCCCGGTGGTCACGGGATTGCCGTTGGCGACCTTCCACAACGGGCCGTTGATGAGGGTGACGCTCACTCCGGCAGCTGGCAGGGCGCGGACCACCCCGTCCACCCCGACCACCGGGTTGGTGACCTGGACCGCCAGGTTGGCCGGCTGGTCGATCATGGGTGTGCTGGGCGCGATGGCGGCGGCCACAACGGGTCCTGTAAACGGGGTGAGCTGAATCGTGAGCGAACGGGACTCGTTGCCGCCGAGGAAGAATATCTGCGGGGTGGTGACAGCCAGACTGGGCTGCTGCCAGGCCCGGACGCGGTATCGGCCCCCGAGGATCGCGCCGATGGTCCAGCTGCCGTCGGCGGCGGTGATAGTCCGGGCGGTCGCCATCTGGTCGCCAACCAGCCGGTCGGCCTCCACGGTGGCGCCCGCGACAGGACCGGAAGGGCCCAGCACGGTGCCGTTGAGCGAGGCCCCGCCCGGCCCGATCTGCGGCGGGAATATCGCCGCGGCCCCCGGCACGGAACCCACGACCACGGAGGGTAGGTTCGGCGGAAGGGTCGCTGCCGTTGTCACTGGAGGGGCGGTCTCGGCCGGTGGGTTGGGAACAGCCAGGGTCTCGACCCCGCAGCCGGCGAGGCCGATGCTGAGCCCGACCAAGGCCGCCGCCTTCCACCAACCCACTGTCACCCAGCTAGCTCCCGCACCTCCACCTCAGGCCCGTCCGGCCCGGCCCGCAGGGTGGCGGGGACCTCGACGCCGCGGCGAACGTAGCCAAGCGCCACCCATCTCGTCCCGGACGATTGCGCCACGCTGGTCACCGTGCCGGCGTGGGCGCCAGCGCCATCGACCAGGCTGATGCCGGGCTCGACGCGATCCATCAGATCCAGAGCGCAGAGCCGGCGAGGTACGTGACCGCCCCTCGAGTCGATGCGAGCGACCAGTTCCTGGCCGGTGTAGCACCCTTTGGTGAAGCTGACCGTGTGCTCCATCAGCCCCGTTTCTCCGGGGATGGTCTTGTCGGTCAGCTCGGCGCCCATCCTCGGGATTCCGGCAGCGATGCGGACCGCCTCGTACTCCGTCGCCGGCATGACCGGCCAACCGTCCGGGACGGCCGGTGATGGGCCCATCAGGTCGACGCCGGTCAGTCCCGGCCAAGCGGGTACGGCCAGCGATTCGCTCGGGAGATCCGCACAGGTCAAATCGGCTGAGGCTCCCCTGAGACCCAGGACCTGCCAGGGACGGGCAGCCAGGTCGACCTTTGTTCGCAGCCTGAAACGGGTGAGTCGGGTGATGACCGCCTCTCCCCATCCCTGGTCGGTGTCGAGCACCCACTCATCGCGGGAGACGCGGGAAACCCGCAGCAGGGCGTCGACTTTCCCCGTTGGAGCCAGCAGCCACGACCATGCGCTCGCGCCGTCGGGCCGCGCCAGGATGTCCTGACTGAGCTGGCCCTGGAGGAACGTCTCGGCGTCGGGGCCGGTCGCGGCAACGACGTCGCGGTCCAGCCACACCGCATACGGCTCAGCCATGATGCTCCTTTGTTTGACGGGCGGCGCTGATCCGGCGAGCGCCGGGAACAGCGGCCAGGAGGGCGGCCGCCTTGTTCCGGCATTCCAGGTCCTCGTCGGCAGGGTCGCTGTCGGCGACGATCCCGGCCCCCGCCTGGACGGTCGCAGTGCCGTCGGGGGCGACGAGCATGGTGCGGATGGTGATGGCGGTGTCGAGGTTGCCGGAGAAGTCGAAGTAGCCGATGACGCCGGCGTACGGGCCCCGCTTCGCCGGCTCGAGCTCGTCGATGATCTGCATGGCTCTGACCTTCGGTGCGCCCGAGACCGTGCCGGCAGGCAGGGTGGCGCGCAGCACGTCGACCGGGCCCAGCCCCTCACAGAGGCGACCGGACACTTGCGAGGTGAGGTGCATCACGTGGCTGTAACGCTCGAGGGTCATCAGCTCGTCGACGGTTTCCGTGCCGTACTCGACGACCCGGCCGACGTCGTTGCGGGCCAGGTCGACCAGCATGACGTGCTCGGCCCGCTCCTTCGGGTGCTCGACCAGCTCGGCCGCCATTCGGCGGTCGTGCTCGTCGTCCCTTCCCCGGCGGCGGGTGCCGGCGATCGGACGCGAGACGACCCGGCCTCCCACCAGCTGCACCATCGGCTCAGGCGACGACCCGACCACACACAGCTCCGGGTGGCGAAGGAAGTACATGTAGGGGCTGGGGTTGACCTGTCGGAGCGAACGGTACAGGTCGAACGGGTCGGCGCCGAGCTTCAGCTCGAAGCGCTGCGAGAGCACCACCTGGAAGATGTCCCCGGCCAGGATGTACTCCTTGGCCACCTCGACAGCCTTCGCGTACAGCTCCTCGGACGTGCGCCGGCGCACCTCGGGGAGCTCGTCGTCCCGCTCGGGCGGAACGATCAGCGGCTCGGCGAGGGGGCGGGCTCCTTCCGCCGCCAGTGCGTCGAGCCGGAGCATGGCGGCGTCGAAGAGAGCGTCGAGCGCGGCTGGAGTTTTCGGCGGTCTCGGGGGGGATGGGAACCGAGTCGATCAGCGTGACCCGCTGGCGCCAGTAGTCGTAGGCCACGATCTGTCCCACTACCGAAAGGATGGCGTCGGGATAGCCGGCTTCGTCGGGAGGGGCCGCCGGCAGCCGCTCGATCTCGCGGACCACGTCGTAGCCGAGATAACCGACGATGCCGCCATGCAGCGGCGGCAGGTCGTCGATCACCGGCGAGCGGTAAGCGGACAGCAAGGCCTCGACGGCGGCAAGGACACCCCGGTCCAGCGGAACGCCGCCGGGAAGCTCGCCCTCCACCGAGATCGCTCCGTCGCGGGCGATCAGGGTCGCCGGCGGGCGGCGGCCCACAAAGGACCACCGCCCCCACCGCTCGGCATGCTCGACGGACTCAAGGAGGAAGGCCCGATCGGCCGGGCTGTCACCGGCCAGGCGAGCAAACGCCCCGACGGGCGTGGTGAGATCGGCCAGGAGTTCCCGCCAGACGGGCACGACCGTGTAGTGCCGGGCCAGGGAGGCGAAGTCGTCGCGGCTCGGACCGCTCATGGAGCGGCGCCGTCCGGGGGGGGCCCGAACGGGCGGTAGAAGCAGCTGTGGTTACCCGTGTGGCACGACCCCGAACCCTCCTGCTCGACCAGGAAGAGCAGGGTGTCGCCGTCGCAGTCGTAGTAGGCCGCTCGCACCCACTGACGGTCGCCAGAGGTGTCGCCCTTGCGCCACCGCTCCTGGCGGCTTCGTGACCAGAAGACCGTGCGACCGCTGGCCAGAGTCTCGGCCAGCGAATCGGCGTTCATCCACCCCATCATCAGCACGGCGCCGCTGGCTTCCTCTTGCACGATGGCGGGGACCAGCCCCTCGGCGTTGTACTGGACATCGGCGAGTTGTTGAGAGGTGACATCGATGGGCGTGGCGACCGGCATGTTCTCATGGTAGGCACCAGCCCGGGACGGCCCTGCGCGTTGCCGGTCCTACAGGTAGAGCCCGGTTCCGTCGACGACCCGTTCGGAGGCCACCGCGTGGATGTCGCGTTCGCGCAGGATGAGGTAGTCCTCGCCCTGGACCTCGACCTCATACCGGTCCTCGGGGTTGAAGAGCACCTGGTCCCCTGCCTTGATGGAGCGGACGTGCGGCCCGGCCGCGACCACCTCGGCCCACGCCAGCCGCCGGGCCACCTGGGCGGTTGCCGGGATGAGAATCCCGGCTCGGGACTTGCGTTCCCCCTCACTGTTTGGGATCTGGACCAGCACCCGGTCGGTAAGCATCTGGATCGCCTGCTTGGGTGAGCCGGAGCCGCCAGGGTTCGTTGGCATCGGCGTAACCCTACTCACGCGCACCGGGTGCCGGGCGAACGAGGATGCCAGCGGCCCGCAGCCGCGCTTTCGCCTCCGCCACGGTGGCCTCACCGAAATGGAAGATCGACGCGGCCAGCACGGCGTCCGCCCCGCCGGCGACCGCTCCCTCCACCAGGTGGTCGAGGTTCCCGACTCCGCCGCTGGCGACGACCGGGATGCCAACCGAGTCGGCGACGTGCCGGGTCAACTCGAGATCGAAGCCGTCCCGGGTGCCGTCGCGGTCCATGGAGTTGAGCACCACCTCCCCGGCCCCCCGGCGCTCGCATTCGACGGCCCATGCGATGGCGTCGACCCCGGTGGCATGACGGCCTCCGTGGGTGAACACCTCAAATCCGGAAGGGGAACGGCGAACGTCGATACCCACGACCACGCACTGGGCCCCGAACGTGTCGGAGAGCCGGTCGATCAACGCCGGCTCGGCAACCGCGGCGCTGTTCACGCTCACCTTGTCTGCGCCCACCCGTAAGAGCGAGCGGGCGTCCTCCAGCGTGCGCACGCCCCCGCCCACGGTGAGCGGGATGAAGACCTGCTCGGCCGTCCGGGCCACCACCTCGACCATGGTGTCCCGCCCCTCGGCGGACGCCGTGATGTCGTAGAACACGAGCTCGTCCGCGCCCTCGTCGTCGTAGCGGGCCGCCAGCTCCACCGGATCGCCGGCATCGCGCAGGTTCTGGAAGTTCACCCCCTTGACCACGCGTCCGGCGTCCACGTCCAGGCAGGGGATGACCCGAATGGCCCTCATCCGGGCGCCCCCGAACACTCGGCCAGAGCGGCGGCGAGGTCGAGGGCGCCTTCGTAGATGGCCATTCCGGCGATGACCCCGGCCAGCCCCATCGGTCGGTCTTGTGGCAAGCCGCCCGTCGTGGTGAGCCGGGCCAAGGCGCGGATGTCGTCCAGGTCCCGGACACCCCCGGAAGCAATGATCGGCGCTCCGGTGTCGGCCAGCAGGTCCGACAGGCCGGCCACGTCGGGGCCGCTCAGACGGCCGTCGCGAGCGATGTCGGTGACGATCACGGCCGCCGCGCCGGCGTCGATCGCCTCGGGCACGATCTCGGCGACCCGCCGCCCGCCCCCTTCCGTCCATCCCCGGACGCGCACCTCACCGTTCCGATGGTCAAGTCCGACGGCGACCCCTCCGGGCCAGCGGCCAGCAATGTCGGCGACCAGTTGGGGCCGCTCCACTGCCGCGGTGCCAAGCACCACCCGGGCGACGCCTGCGGCCCGCAGCTCCTCGGCGTCATCGACACTGCGAATCCCACCGCCGGCCTGGATCCGAACATCTCCGCCCTGGACTGCGGCCGCGATCTGCTCCACCGTGGCCCGGTTGACGGGAAGGCCGGTGCGGGCGCCGTCCAGGTCCACGACGTGGATCCACCGGGCGCCGGCGGCTTGGAAGGCCCGGGCCGCGGCAACTGGGTCGTCGCTGTATGCGGTCTCCCGGTCGAAGTCCCCCTCGACGAGGCGCACGCATCTGCCGCCGCGCAAATCGATGGCCGGGTAGAGCTCCACCAGCCTGCTCAGGGAGCCCCGGGTCCGGAGCCGGGGGAGGGCTGCGCCGGCCGGGCCGCCGGGCGGCCGGTGTTGACGGAGTTGACGGAGTTGACGGAGTTGACGGACCCGGTTGATGGCCCTCCAGCCTCTCCCCCGGCCTCCGCCACCGCGACGACGAAGTTGCGGAGCAGTGCCAGGCCCACCGGACCCGATTTTTCCGGATGAAACTGCGTGGCCCACACTCGATCCCGGGCGACCGCAGCCACCACCGTCCCCCCGTACTCGCAGGTAGCCACCGCGCTCCCCGCCGGTGAGGCATAGGAGTGAACAAAATAGACCCACGGGTCCGGGCCCAGCCCGCTCACCATCGGATGCGCCGGCTGATCGAGAACCAGCCGGTTCCACTGCATCTGGGGCCGCTTCACCCCGTCGGGTAGCCGCCGCACCCGGCCGGGTAGTACCCCGAGGCCAGCCACGCCCGGCGACTCGTCAGATCCTTCGTACAGCATCTGCATGCCAACGCAGATACCGATGAAGGGGCGCCGCGACGCCACCGCCTCGTAGACCGCCCGGTCGAGCCCGGTCCGGCGCACCGCCTCCATGCACCGGCCGAAGCTGCCGACGCCCGGCAGCACCACGCCCGCTGCTCCCGCGGCCGTCTCCGGGTCGGCCACCAGGGCCGCGTCGGCCCCCAGATGCTGCAAGGCCTTCTCCGCCGAACGCAGGTTGCCGATCCCGTAGTCGAGGACCGCGATCACGCCCCGGTCCTCACAGCGTGCCTTTCGTCGAGGGGACACCGGCTCCTTCGACCCGGACGGCGTCTCGCAAGGCCCGGGCCACACCCTTGAAGCAGGCCTCCAGAATGTGGTGGGTGTTCCGTCCCGACATCATGCGGAGATGAAGCGTGATCCCTGCCGCCGTGACCAGCGCCCGCCAGAACTCCTCGGCCAGCTGCGGGTCGAACGGCGGCGAGCCGATCGGGTAGGCCTCCCCGCCGGCCCCCGGGTCCACCTGGTAGACCAGAAACGGCCGGCCCGACAGGTCCACGGCCACCGAGATCAACGCCTCATCGAGCGGAATGTCGAGAGAGGCGAAGCGGCGCACGCCGGCCTTGTCCCCGAGGGCCTCGCGCAGGCATTCGCCGAGCAGCATCCCGGTGTCCTCCACGGTGTGGTGGGCGTCCACTTCAAGATCGCCGACAGCGTGAAGGCTCAGGTCGAAACCCGCGTGCTTGCCGAGCTGGGCCACCATGTGGTCGAAAAACGGGAGCCCGGTCGAGACTGAGACCGAACCGGAGCCGTCCAGGACGAGGCGGACGTCGACGGTCGTCTCCTTGGTCGTCCGCTGCCGGTCGACGACCGCCAGGCGGGTCACGCCACCACCTCGGCGAGGGCGGCGAGAAAGTCGTCGTTCTCCTCGGGTGTTCCGACCGTGACCCGGAGGCAGTTGGCCAGGCGCGGCCACGACGAGGTGTCCCGCACCAGGACGGACCGGTCCAGCAGGCCCTGCCACACCTCGGCGCCTTTGCGATGCTCGGGCCGGAACAGAATGAAATTGGCTTGCGACGGCCAGGCCGTCACCGGGAGGTGGCCGAGAGCCGCGAGAAGCCGGCGCCGCTCACGGACGATCAAGCCCACCCGCTCCTCCATTTCCCCGACAAAACGTACGGCCAGCCGGCCGGCAGCCTGTTTCAGAGCGTCGAGGTGATACGGCAGCGCCACCCGCTCGAGGTCGGCGACGACCGGCGCCGGACCCACCAGATATCCCAACCGGGCCGCCGCCATGGACCAGGTCTTCGAGAAGGTCCTGGTCACGACCAGCGGTACGTCGTTGTCGACCAGGGCCAGCGCGGACCATTCGGCGAACTGACCGTACGCCTCGTCGACGACCACCAGCCCGGGCGCCATGTCCAGCACCGCCCGAACGGTCGAAGGATCGTCGGCCAGCCCGGTGGGGTTGTTGGGCGAGCAGAGAAAAGTGATGCTCGGGTCGTTCCCCGCCAGCACGTCGCGCACCGTGTCGAGATCCAGGGAAAAGTCGGGAGCGCGCTGGCCCTCAGCCACCGCGGTCCCGGTCAGGTGGGCGATGTGGGAGTGCAGGGCGTAAGTCGGTTCAAACACCGCCACCGCCCGGCCCGGGCCGCCGTAGGCCAGACAGACCGACTGAAGGACCTCGTTGGACCCATTGGCACAGAAGACCTGATCGACGGCGACGCCGTGCAGCCGGGCGAGGGCCGACCGCAGGTCGATGGCGCCGCGGTCGGGATAGCGATGCCACTGCACCCGGCCCAGCTCGTCCTGCAGGGCTTCGAGCCAAGCTGGCGGGGGTGGCAGCGGTGATTCGTTGGTGTTGAGGCGGACTTTTACGTCGGCCTGTGGTGAGTGGTACCCCTCCCGCAGACCGAGATCCTTCCGTGGAGCGGGGAGTGCCATCAGGAGGCACCTGGAGCTGAGCCGGGCGTGGAACCCGCTCCCGGTTCTGAGCCGGCCCTGGAACCCGCTCCCGGTTCTGAGCCGGCCCTGGAACCCGCTCCCGGTTCTGAGCCGGCCCTGGAACCCGCTCCCGGTTCTGAGCCGGCCCTGGAACCCGCTCCCGGTTCTGAGCCGGCCCTGGAACCCGCTCCCAGTTCTGAGCCGGCCCTGGAACCCGCTCCCGGTTCTGAGCCGGCCCTGGAACCCGCTCCGGGTTCCATCCGGACCCGGACCGAGTCGGCGTGGGCCGCCAGTCCCTCCGAGGTTGCCAGGGCGACGACGTGCGGTGCCAGCCGCGACAGCCCATCCCGATCGACGGTGACGATATGGATGTGCTTGTAAAAGTCGTCGACCCGCAGGGCGCTCCCGTACCGGGCGGACCGGGCGGTCGGCAACACGTGATTGGGGCCGGCGATGTAGTCGCCGACGCTGGCGGGGGCCCACGGGCCGAGAAACACTGCGCCCGCACAACGGATAAGGGGTACGAGGGATTCGGGATCCTCGTTGAGCAGTTCGAGATGCTCGGCGGCGATGACATTGGCGACCGCCATGGCCTGTTCCGGTCCGTCGACCAGGACCGCGAAGCCGCCCCGTTCCAGCGTGGCGAGGATCTCGGCCCGACGGGGCGAGGCGTCGGTGAGCCGTGCCACCTCATCGCTGACCGCGTCCGCGACCGGCTCGGACCAGGTGATCAGGTAGGCGAGCCCATCGGGGCCGTGCTCGGCCTGGACCACCAGGTCCACGGCGGCGTAGGTGATCGGGGTCGATGCATCGGCCACCACGACGACCTCGGACGGCCCGGTGAATGCGGACGGAACACCGACCAGACCGTCGCCGGCAACCAGTCGTTCCGCGATCGCCACGTAGCGGTTCCCGGGCCCGACGATGACGTCGACGGCCGGGACGCTCTCCGTCCCGTACGCCAGGGCGCCGATGGCCTGAGCCCCGCCGACCCGGTACACCTCGTCGACGCCGGCGACGGCAGCCGCAGCCAGGATCGGCGCGGGGAGGCGGCCGTCCGCGCCGGGCGGTGAGCACAGGGCCAGCCCAGCCACCCCCGCGACGCGCGCCGGAACTGCGGTCATGAGCACCGTGGAAGCCAGAGGGGCGCGACCGCCCGGGACATACAGCCCCGCCCGGTCGACCGGAACGGCCCGATCGCGCACAACGACGCCACCGCGGGCTTGCCGGGTGTCGTCCTGCCGCTGAGTGCGGTGGTAGGCGACGATGTTGTCGTGCGCCACCTCCATGGCCGAGCGCAGCTCGGGCGGAATGGCGTCGAGAGCGGCGGCCACCTCGGCCTTGGGGACCCGCAGGCCGTCGATGGCGACGCCGTCGAACTGCCAGGTGAGCTCCCGAACGGCGAGATCACCGTCGAAACGCACCCGGTCGAGGATGGCCCGCACCGCCTGCGTGGACTCGGTAAGACCCTCGCCGCCGATAGCCGGCGCCGGCAGCAGGTGACGCGGGTCGACCTCGGCACCTCGAAGATCGAGCCGAGTCAGCACACCGGGTGTGTCGGCGCGCGACTGCCGGTCGGATGACCTTGACCCGGCTACCCCTGAGCTTGACGACGACGAGCTTGATGACGACGCGGGCAGCAGGGACATTGGGACCATGATGGTATCGGTATGTCCGCCCAGGCCGAACTCAGTTCAGTGTCCACCAGCCTCGACGAGCTGGTGGGTCGTATCGCCCGGATCGCCGAGGGCCTCTCCGGCGATGAGCGGGAGGTCGTCGGACCGGATCTGTTCGAGGTCGAGCGGTCGCTTCGAGCAGCCCGGCGGCGGCTGAGCGCCCTCCAGGAAGCCAGATGGGGGGAGAGCCGCCGGCGCCGGTGAGTCCCGCCCATAAGGCCGGCGAGATCGAGGCCGGCGAGATCGAGGCCGGCGAGATCGAGGCCGGCGAGATCGAGGCAAGATCGAGGCCCCACGCAATCGACGGCGGCGAGATCGAGCCCGCCGGCACGCTCAAGGCCGGCGAGACGAGGCCCCGCGAGATCGACGGCGGCGAGATCGAGCCCGGCGGCACGCTCAACTCTCGCCGGCCCGACCAGCGAGGGGCGGCGCTTCGCCTCTCTCCCGGGTTGCTCGGGCCAGTTCCACGGCGGGTGGTTCGGCGCTTGCTACACGGGGTCGGCGCCGTCTGCTCAATCGCGCCTGGTCACCGCCGGCCGCGCCCGGTTGCAGGAAAAGCTGGGCGGAGGGACAGAAGCCGGCCAGCACGCACTCGACACAACGGGGTTGGCGGGCGATGCAAACCCGGCGGCCGTGCAGGATGAGGCGCAGGCTCAAACGCACCCCACTCGGCGCGGGGCAGCAGCGCAGCGACGTTGCTCTCGATGTGGACGGGATCGCTGGAATCGGTGAGTCCGAGCCGCCTTGTCAGGCGGGTCACATGGGTGTCCACTGGCAGACCGGGAATCCCGAAGCCGACGCTCAGGACCACGTTCGCAGTCTTCCGCCCTACACCCGGCAAGGTGACCAGCTCTTCGATCCTGTTCGGGACCTCGCCACCGAAGTGTTCATCGAGCGCGGCGCCGAGACCTATGAGGCTCCTCGCCTTCGAGCGGAAGAAGCCGGTGGAATGGATCAGCGTCTCGAGCTCGGCAGGATCGGCGTGACCGAGATCGGCTGGTGTCGGATAGCGCTCGAAGACCTTCGGAGTGACCAGGTTGACCTGTTCGTCGGTGGTCTGCGCCGACAGCACTGTCGCGACCAGAAGCTGGAACGGGGTTGCGAAGTCGAGTGCGCACAGCTCCTGGGCGGAGCCCGGGTACACGCGGGCCAGGAGGGCGGCGGTCTCCCGGGCCCGGCCTTTCGGGGTTCTTGGTCGGGCCACGGGCTTCAGGGTACGGATTCCGTGGTCCAGGCCGCGCCGCCCTCCTGCGGCGGGGCGAGAGGGTCCGTCGCGCCCGCCATCCCGGGCCGCGCCGACCTCCTGCGGCGGACGACTGGGTCGAGCGGGTCCGCCGGCCGGTACCCTGCCAGCGGTGCATCGCATTGAGATCAAGACCGAGATGGGGCAGGTCGACATCGACGCAGTCCGGGGCCTGCTCGACGCCGCGTCGACCGCGGACGCCCACGCCGCCCTCGACGAGCACGCCTGGCTGGACCTGGTCCACGGAGGCCGCGGGGGCTTCGCCGGGCTGGTCGCGTGGGAGGACGGCCACGACCATCCCGTCGGCTACGCCCAGGTGACACGCGGGAGCGGGCAACTGGGCGCTCGAGTTCGTCGTGGATCCCCACCATCGGGTCCCCGGCAACACCATCGGCATGGACCTGGTGCAGGAGGCCATCCGCGTCATCGCCGCCGAGGGCGGCGGACACGTGCACATGTGGGTCAACCAACCACGGCCCGAGCACGATCGGATCGCCGCTTCGGTCGGCCTGGTGCCGGGGCGGGTCCTCTACCAGATGCGCCGGCCCCTGCCCGTGCCGGAGTCGATACGCCACGAGAGCCGCGCCGACGGGGTGGATGCCATCACCACCCGTCCCTTCCGGGTGGGCTTCGACGAGGACGCCTGGCTGAAGGTCAACAACCGGGCCTTTGACTGGCACCCCGAGCAGGGCGGCTGGGATCGGGCCACCCTGGAGCTGCGGGAGGCCGAGCCCTGGTTCGACGCCGAACGGGTTTCTCCTCCACGAAGACGCCGACGGTCGCCTCGACGGCTTCTGCTGGACCAAGATCCACAAAGACACCGACCCGCCGCTGGGCGAGATCTACGTCATCGCGGCCGACCCCGACCGCCAGGAGCGCCGGCCCGGACTCGGCCGCCAACTGGTCCTGGCCGGACTGGACTACCTGCACGGGCGCGGGCTCGGCATGGGGATGCTGTACGTGCGACGCCGACAACGTCCCGGCGGTCAAGCTGTACGTCGACCTGGGTTTCATCGTCAACCATCTCGACCAGGCCTACGTCGGCGACATCTCGCCGGCCTCTTGAAGCCGGGGCCCTCCTGATGCCAGGCCTATTGACACCAGGGACCTCCTGATGCCACCGGCCTACGACCTGGACCAGGTCGGGCTCGCCGCCCTTCTTGCCGGCGAATCCTCGTACCGGGTCGAGCAGGTGTGGCACGGCCTGTACGCCGAAGGCCGCCGGCCGGCCGAGATGACCAACCTGCCCGCGGCGCCTGCGCGACCGCCTCGACCATGCCCTCCATCCGGCCTTGCGGATGGCGGCCGAGTCGATCGCCGATGCCGGCCGGACCATCAAGTGGCTGTGGGCGCTCGCCGATGGGGCCCGGGTCGAGACGGTGCTGATGCACTACCCCGACCGGGCCACCGTCTGCGTCTCGAGCCAGGCCGGCTGCGCCATGGGCTGCTCGTTCTGCGCCACCGGCCAGGCCGGGTTCGCCCGCCACCTGAGCACGGGCGAGATCGTCGAGCAGGTGCATCCGCGGCCCGGCGGGCCGCTCGCCCGTCCCGGCTATCCAACGTGGTGTTCATGGGCATGGGCGAGCCGCTCGCCAACTACGACCGGGTGTGGGGCGCGATCGAGCGGCTCCACGACGATGTCGGGCTCTCGGCCCGGCACCTCACCATCTCGACGGTCGGGGTGGTGCCCGGCATCCGCCGCCTGGCCCGCGAGTCCCTTCCGGTCAACCTGGCCGTGTCCCTGCACGCCGCCAACGACGCCCTCCGCGACAGCCTGGTCCCGCTCAACCGCCGCTATCCCCTTGCCGTCCTGATCGAGGCCTGCCGCCAGTACCTGACGGCCAAAGGACGGCGCCTCAGCTTCGAGTGGGCCCTCATCGACGGCGTCAACGACCGGCCCGTCGACGCCGCCGAGCTGGCCGACCTGGCCCGGCCCCTCGGCGCCCACGTCAACCTGATCCCCCTCAACCCGACCCCCGGCTACCCGCGACGAGGAACCGCCTCCGGCGGGCGTGCGGCCGCTTCCGCGACCAGCTCCTCGCCTTCGGGGTCAACGCCACCGTCCGCCGCAACCGGGGCACCGACATCGACGCCGCGTGCGGACAGCTCGCGGCCCGCCCGGCAGCGTTGACCGCCGCTAACGCAGCGCTGCTGCCAAACTGATAGCCATGCCGTCCAACCGCTGGGTCGACCGCACCCAACCGCAGACGCTGATGATGGCGACGATGCTGATGTACGTCAACGCCGCCCTCGACCTCCTGCTCTCGATTAGCCGCCTTCTCGGTCCTCGCTCTGTTGCTGATCATCGGGCAGGTCGGTGCCGGCTGGGGTATCGCCAACGAGAAGAAGTGGGGCTACTGGTTGGGTCTGGGTCTCGCGATCCTGCTGGTGGCGTTCACGGTCCTGCATCTGTCGTTCGGCTCAATCGTGAGCCTCCTCTTCTACGGCGCCCTGGTGGCGCTTCTGCTGCACCCGCAGAGCCGGGCCTACCGGCGCACCTGGTTTCGATAACGGCTCGCCGGGGTGGCCTAGCCTGCTGGCCATGACGACGACGATCGACGGGATCGGCGGGCTCAAGCAGCTCGTCGGTGAGCACCTCGGCTACAGCGAGTGGCACGAGGTGACCCAGGAGCAGGTCAACCTGTTCGCCGACGCCACCGGCGACCACCAGTGGATCCACGTCGACGTGGAGCGGGCCAAGGCCGGCCCTTTCGGCGCGCCCATCGCCCACGGCTACCTGACCCTCTCGCTGGTCCCGGTGCTGCTGCCCGAGATCGTGGTTGTCACCGGGACGTCCATGACGATCAACTACGGGCTCAACAAGCTGCGGTTTCCCGGCCCCGGTCCCGGTCGGCTCCAAGGTGCGTGCCGGCGCCACGCTCGCCGAACTCGAAGACGTGGCGGGCGGGGTTCAGGTCACCCTGGCCGTGACCTTCGAGGTCGAGGGCAGCACCAAACCGGTGTGCGTCGCCGAGGTCGTGTTCCGTTACTACGCGTGACGGGGACCTCCAACCCGGCCCTGAGCCTGAGACACGAGGGCCCGGGCAGCAAATGAGCTCGGCGCCGAGCACGGCCCTGCCGGAGGGTACGGC
The DNA here is from genome assembly GCA_963834725.1 of uncultured Acidimicrobiaceae bacterium. Taxonomy (GTDB): domain Bacteria; phylum Actinomycetota; class Acidimicrobiia; order Acidimicrobiales; family Palsa-688; genus PALSA-693. The sequence goes on along the minus strand of CAWICN010000001.1, from coordinate 5,518,264 downwards.
CAAGGTCCGCGCCGTGCGGTCCATGTTCGACACCATCGCCCCGCGCTATGACCTGGTCAACCGGGTCATGACCGTTGGACTCGATCGCCGCTGGCGCCGGGCCGACCGTCCAGGCCCTCGGATTGCCGGCCGGGGCGCGGGTGCTCGACGTGGCTTGCGGCACCGGCGACCTGTGCCGGGACCTGAGCCTGGCTCGGTACGACCCGGTCGGCGTCGACCTGTCGGCCGGCATGCTCGCCCATGCCCATACGGGCGCACCGCTCGTGCAGGCGGACGCCTTGCAGCTCCCGCTCCGGCGTGGCGAGCGCCGACGGGGCCGTGAGCGGCTTCGCGCTGCGCAACTTCGTGGCCCTCGACTCCTTCTTCGCCGAGATGGCCCGGATCCTCCGGCCGGGGGGTCGCATGGCCTTGCTCGACGTGTCCACCCCCGTTCACCCGGTGCTGCGGGCCGGCCATTCGGTGTACTTCGGGCACGTCGTTCCACGCCTCGGGGCGCTGCTGTCCGATCGAGACGCCTACCGCTACCTGCCCAGGTCTGTGGCTTACCTGCCGGCCGCGGCCGACCTGCTAGACCAGTTGGCCGCGGCCGGCTTTGCACGAGGTCGACCGCCGTTTACTCTCGGGCGGTATCACCCAGTTGATCACCGCCACCCGCGGCAAACCGTGACCACGGTCGGGCGCTGGACCGCCCAGACATCGGCACCCGCGCTGGTCGCACGCACTATTGCCGTCCCCGAGTTGCCGGACCTGCTCGAGGTGGCTGGCGACGACGGGCTCATGTGGCGAGAGGAAGACGGAGGGCTGGCAGCCCACGGGACGGCCCTGCGCCTGGATCTACCCGGCGGGTTCGCCGATGCGGCCTCAGTAGCCCACGTGCGCCAGGCCTTGGCGGCCATTTCCGTGGAGGACGAGGTGGGCTTGCCGGGATGTGGTGCCGTGGCCATGGGCGCCCTGCCGTTCGACCCGACCGCGCCGGGGACCCTCGTCGTCCCGCGGCGAGTCGTGGGCCGCAGGGGTGAGCGAGCCTGGTTGACAACTATCGAGCGGGCCGACCGTGATCGGGGGACACCCGGCCCGTATCCTGTCGAACGTTCGGCCACAACATCGCGGCCGAGGGGCTCCGGACCGAGTGGGTCCGGGCCGAGTGGGTCCGGGCCGAGTGGGTCCGGGGCGAGTGGCTCCGGACCGAGTGGGTCCGGGCCGGCTGGATGGGCATTGGCTGGGTCCGCGCCGGCCGGGGCGGCGCCGGTGGGGTCGGGGCGGGCTGGGTCGGCGCCGGCTGCGTCGGGGCCCGATGGGTCCCCGGGACGTGGGTCCGGCGAAACTCCGGTCGGTGACCCGCCAGACGAGTTCACCCTCACCCCTTCGATGCCGCACCACGTCTGGAAAGAGCGGGTGGCGGCGGCCATCGAGCGCATCGAAGCCGGCGAGTTCGACAAGGTGGTACTCGCCCGCCGAATCGACATCACAGCCAACCGCCCGTTCGTCAAGAGCGACGTCCTGGCGCGCCTGATCGCCCTGTACCCATCGTGCATGGTGTTCTCGATCGACGGCTTTATTGGCGCCAGTCCCGAGTTGCTGGTCAGCCGTACCGGTGATCGGGTCGTGAGCCACCCGCTGGCGGGAACAGCTCGCGCGCAGCGGGGACGCCCATGCCGACGAGGCCCTCGTCGCCGGCCTGATGGCGTCACCGAAGGTCAGGCGGGAGCACGGGTACGTGGTCGAGGTCCTGTGCGCCGCCCTGAAGGACGTCTGTGTGGAACTGAACGTGCCCGAAGAGCCGTCGGTGATGAGCCTTCGCAACGTGTCCCACCTTGCCACCCGGATCAATGCCCGGCTTGACGCTCGCACGCCGCTCTCGGCGTTGGAGCTGGCCGTTCGCCTCCACCCGACCCCTGCCGTTGGCGGAAAGCCCACGTCGGTAGCAGTGCAGTTCCTGCAGTCGGTGGAGGGGTTCGACCGTGGCCGTTATGCCGGGCCCGTGGGGTGGGTCGACGCTCGGGGCGACGGGAAATGGGCCATCGGGATCCGGTCCGCGGAGGTGGACGGGGCCTGCGCCAGTATCTACGCGGGCAACGGCATGGTGAGGGGCTCGGACCCGGCCGACGAACTGACCGAGACCCAGCTCAAGCTCCAGGCCCTGCTTGCCGCGCTCGTCCGTCCGTAAAGCCGAGCTGACGACCGTGGCACTGGCGCCTGATGGCAGGCGGCGCCTCGCTCTCGACCGACCCAGCCCGACCGGCGTCTTGAAGATGTTTAGCTTGGCTTTTTATGTAGCGGCGTGCCCTTCAACCGGGCGCCTGTCGCGATAGAGAATGGTCGTGGGACCCTCAAACGGGCGCCGTTCGCGTCAGAAAATCCGTGGCGAGACGCGGTGCCGGGCCGGCGGCCGCCGAGCGCCCACTTGGTCCCCACCTGCGCGCCGCTACTGCCCCCTACTTGGTTCCCACCACCGACGCCACTGCCTCAGCGACTGCACCATGCAGACGGTCGTGAGCCATCACGTTGACCGCCCGATCCGACGGCACTACCGCCACCCGTACGCCGGGCCGGCCGACCTGGGCCAGGACTCTATTGAGCGAGTCGCGATTTCGGCACTGCACCACCTCAACCCCGTAGGCGGAGGCGATGGCAGTCAGGTCGGCGCCATGGGGCGTCCCCCAGTACTGCTCGAACTGCCCTTCGCCGAGTGCGATCGCCTGGGGCAGGAAGGAAAAGATCCCCCCGCCGTTGTTGTCCACCACCACGATCGTGAGCGCCAGATCCCGGCGGGACGACCAGAGCAGCGCGCCGACGTCGTAGAGGAAAGCCAGGTCGCCCACCAGTGCCACCGTCGGCGCTCGGCCGCCGAGCGCCACACCGATCGCGGTCGACAGCACCCCGTCGATGCCGTTGACTCCTCGGTTGGACAGCACTGTCACCTGCTCCCGAGGGGCCGAGTACCACTCAACGTCGCGGACTGGCATGGAGGACGAGGCCAACAGCACGGCGTCCTTCGGCAGGGCTGCCACCACGGCGCGGGCCACGCCCGGCTCGCTCATCCCCAGCGGAGCGCCGGGGGCCAGCTCGCGGTCGAAGACGGCTTGGGCGGCCCGCTCGGCGTCCGCCCACTGGCACGCCCACATCGGATCCGGCCCGACCCCCCCGCCAGACCGCACGCCCTCGCCGGCCCGCACCGCCCCGCCAGACCGCACCCCCTCCCCGGCCCGCACCCCCTCCCCGGCCCGCACCCGCCCGCCGGCCCGCACCCCCCCGCCAGACCGCACCCCCCCGCCAGACCGCACCCCCCCGGACGCCAGCAGGGCGGTCGCGATGGCAGTCGGCTCGGCGGCAATCACCTGCTCAACCCGCCGATCAGGATCTCCCCAGCGGCCCCAGGGGTCCACCAGCACCTGGGACACGGCCGGGTCGAGGCCGGCGAGCCATTGGGTGAGCACCTTGGACGCCCATGGCGCCCCGAAGCGGACCACAACGTCGGGCCGCCAGGCGGCAATCCGGGGTATCCGCAGCAGAGCATCCGCGGCCGCCACCACTGGCGCGCCCGGCACCCGGCAGCCCGAGCGCGGATCCGCGAGCAGGGGCCACCCAAGAGCACGGGCGGCAGCAACAAGCGTGGCCGGATCGCCGGCGCCGGCGCCGGCGCCGGCGACGATCATGCCCCGGCCTCCGCCGTAGGCGGCCAGCTGCGAGACGACCGACGGGGGCGGAGGACCGCCGGCGGCCGGTAGCCGGCGGTGCCACGGCCCTCCGCCGGCCCGTCCTGGGGGAACGGCCGCCATGGCTGCCGGGGCCGGCATTCCGGCTGGACCGGTTCCGAGTAGCGGCTCACGGAAAGCCAGGTTGAGGTGCACCGGTCCCGGGCCGCCCGGGCCATCGATGGCCACCGCCACGGACCGGGCCGCCAATGGACGCCAGCTGGCCGCCGCTGCGGCGTCGGCCACGCCGGGGGAGACCGCCCATCGGGGACTGGGGCCGTACAGCCGGTCCTGGTCAACGGTCTGGGGGGCGCCGACTCCGTGGAGCTCGGAGGGCCGATCGGCGGTTGCTGCGATCAGCGGGATCGCAGCGTGGGACGCCTCCACCACGGCGGGGTGCAGCTCGACAGCGGCCGTTCCGCTGGTGGTGACCACGACTGCCGGCCGGCCCGTCGCCAGGCCCACACCGAGGCCGACGAAACCAGCGGCGCGCTCGTCGAGGACCACGTGCACGCGAATCCGGCGATCGCCGTCCAGGGCCATGACGAGCGGCGTGGAGCGCGATCCGGGTGCGACGACCACATCGGTGACGCCCGCCCGGGCCCACTCATCGACGAGCACCGCACAGAAGGCGGCCTGCACGTCCGCGGGAGAAGGATTGGTCATGCGAGGATCATGCCGTGTTGCACGCGGAGCGGTGGGGAAAGGGCGACGCCGGTCGTGCTCATCCACGGCTTCACCCAGTCGGCCCGATCGTGGGGAACCATCGCCGCAACGCTGGCCCAGCATCACACCGTCGTCGCCCTTGACGCACCGGGGCACGGGCAGTCGGCGCACGTCGAGGCGGATCTGCCGTCCGGTGCGGATCTCATGGCCCGGGTCGGCGGCGAGGCGGCCTGGATCGGCTACTCGATGGGCGGTCGGTATGCATTGCACGTGGCGCTGCGCCACCCCGACATGGTGCACCGGCTGGTACTGGTCAGCGCCACCGGTGGGATCGACGATCCGCAGGACCGGGCCGCCCGTCGCCAATCGGATGAGGCGTTGGCGACCAAGGTGGAGAAAGAGGGTGTGGCCTCGTTCGTCGCCTGGTGGCTCGAGCGGCCTCTCTTCGCCAGCCTGCCCCCCGAGGCGGCCGCCGTCGACAGCCGCCTCGGGGGAACAGCCGCCGGCCTGGCCGCCAGCTTGCGCCTGGCCGGGACCGGGACCCAGCAGCCGCTCTGGTCCCGGCTGTCGCAGTTGGAGATGCCCGTTCTCGTCGTGGCCGGCAGCGAGGATGACGCCTATCTCGGCCATGCCCGCCGGCTGGCAGCTGGGATCGGGGGCAACGCCACCCTCGCCGTTGTCACAGGAGCCGGTCACGCCTGCCACCTTGAGCGACCCGACGAATTTCTGAAGATCATCCGCCCGTTTTTGGCCGAGCCCTTAGAGAGCCCTAGATGACGATCCCCGCCGCCAGTAGGGCGCCGAAAACCAGCTGCAGACGCCCGGTTTTCCCGAGCACCGAGATGAGGCCCTTGCCCTCGACGCCGCTCAGGACCTGGCGGACGAGTGGGATCGCGAGCGGCAGAGACAGGAGCACCAGAAGCACTCCCGGTCGCCACGCCGCGAGAACGACCGCCACCCCGAAGGGCACCAGCACGGTCGCCGCATACAGCCTCCTCGTCGCTGGCGCACCAATCCGCACCGCCAAGGTCCGCTTGCCGCTCGCGTGGTCCCCTGGGATGTCGCGAAGGTTGTTGACCACGAGCAGCGCTACGACTAGGAGCCCGATAGGAACGGCGCCCACCACGGCCAGCCAGGTGATCCGTTCCACCTGGACGTACGCCGAGCCTACGGTGGCCACCAGCCCGAAGAAGACGAAGACGGAGACCTCGCCAAACCCGGCGTACCCGTAGGGCCGTGATCCGCCGGTGTAGAACCATCCGGCCGCGATGCAGGCCGCCCCGACCGGAATTAACCACCAGCCGGCGACCGCTGCGAGCGACAGGCCCCCGCCGGCCGCGACGGCGAAGGCCGCCGCCGCGGCGCCGCGCACGGCCCGCGGCGAGGCGAGGCCCGCCGCCACCAGGCGCACCGGTCCGACCCGGACGGTGTCGGTCCCGCGCAGACCGTCGCTGTAGTCGTTGGCGTAGTTGGTCCCGACCTGGAGCGCAATGGCCACGACCATGGCCACCGTTGCCCGCCACCAGATGACCGATCCCGCGGCGCTGGCGGCGGCCGTACCTACGACTACCGGCATGGCGGAAGCGGGCAGCGTCCGCGGCCGGGCGCCGGCAAGCCAGGGATGGCGGGGATGGCGGGGAACGGGAAGTTGATTGGCCGGGCGGCTCATATGAAGCGCAAACTAGCTGTCGTGCGGGATCTCGTTGCCATCGACCTTCCGGGCGGGCCCGCGTTCGTGACGGCGCTCCGCCGCGCCTGGGACAACGGCGACGCCGTGCTCCCGCTGGATCAGCGGTTGTCGAAGTCAGCGCAGCAAGCCGTGCTCGATGAGCTGCGTCCGGCCATGGTGATCGGGCCCAACGGCCACCAGCACCGACCCGACGGCGAACCGGTCGAAGTGGGTGACGCCCTGGTCATGGCGACCAGCGGCACCACAGGGAGAGCGAAGGGGGTCATCCTCACTCGCGACGCTGTCCTGGCGTCAGCCCAGGCCACCTCGCAGCGGCTGGGCGTCGACCCTGGCGAGCATCGTTGGCTGGCCTGTCTGCCCCTCAATCACGTCGGGGGCATGTCCGTCGTCACCCGCAGCCTGCTCACCGGCACGCCGTTCGTCGCCCTGCCGGGCTTCGACCGGGAGAAGGTTCTTGCCGCCGGCGGCCCTCACGTCCTGGTTTCGCTCGTGCCGACGGCGTTGGCCCGCGTCGGCGCCGAGCACTTCCGCACCGTGGTGCTCGGCGGCTCGGCCCCGCCGGATGACCTCCCGCCCAATGTGATCCCGACCTACGGCCTTACCGAGACCGGCAGCGGCGTGGTCTACGACGGCACCCCCCTTCGCGGCGTCGAGGTGGCCATCGTCCCGGGCACCGCGGAGGTGCACGTCCGCGGGCCCATGCTCTTCCGGGGGTACCGCGACGGCACGGAGGCCCTGACGGCCGACGGGTGGTTGGCAACGGGGGACGCGGGCGAAGTCGATGTCGACGGCCGGCTGCATATCCACGGCCGCTTGACCGACGTGATTATCAGCGGCGGCGAGAACGTGTGGCCGGCCCCCGTCGAAGCCGCCCTCCTGACCCACCCCTCGGTCGCGGAGGTCGCCATCGCCGGAACGCCCGACCCGGAGTGGGGGCAGCGGGTGGTGGCCTGGGTCGTGCCCGCCGACCCGACCGCGTTGCCGACACTCGACGAGTTGCGCCGCCTGGTCGCCGAGTCAGTTGCGCCGTTTGCGGCGCCCCGCCAGGTCGTTCTCGTCGACTGCCTGCCCCGCACCTCCATCGGCAAGTTGCAGCGTGCCTTGCTGCCCCGCCCCTAGCCGAGAGGACCACGATGGAGCACTACACCCGCAACGGGCTGACCTTTGAGGTGACTGACACCGGTCCGGCTGACGGCCGGACGGTCATCCTGCTCCACGGCTTCCCTGAGGACCGTTACTGCTGGGAGCGCCTGGCGAGGTCGCTGGCGGATGCTGGCTATCGCACGTTGGCGCCCGACCAGCGCGGCTACTCCCCCGCCGCCCGCCCGGCCGGCCGGCGTTCCTACGCACTGGAGGTGCTGGCCGGTGACATCCTGGCGCTGGCAAACGCGGCCGGAGTGGACCGCTTCGATGTCGTCGGTCACGACTGGGGCGCGGCCGTGGCCTGGTTCCTGGCGGGCGGGCACGGTAACCGGACCCGGAGCCTTACGGCCCTGTCGGTCCCGCATCCGCGAGCCATGGCCGAGGCGCTTACCCGGAGTGCTCAGTCGCTGCGGTCGTGGTACATGCTGTTCTTCCAGATCCCGGTGGTGCCCGAGTGGGCGCTCTCCTGGTCGGGTGGCAGCCGCCTGGTTGACCAACTCGAGCAGACTGGTCTCGACGGCGACTCAGCGCGCCGGTACGCCCGCCGGGCGTCCACCCCTGGCGCTCTGACGGGCCCGCTCAACTGGTATCGGGCCCTGCCGTTCGACCTGCGCAGCCAGGTGGGCCCGGTCGCGGCGCCGACGTTGTTCATCTGGGGCGGGCGCGACCGTTTCGTGACCGAGATGGCCGCGAACCGGTGTGGCCGGCACGTCAGCGGACCGTTCACCTTCGTGCCCCTGCCCGAGGCGGACCATTGGCTGCCCTCCAGCTGGGCCCACCTGGTCGCGCCGCCACTGCTTCGTCACTTGAGAGAGGCCAGCGGGGAACAGGACCGGCGGACGGACCCATCGGGCTAACGCCGGCGACAGAGCAAGGGCGGCGAGCGGAGCCGCCAGCATGAACCCGGGCTGAACCGACCCGCACGACTCAGCCCAGGCCGCCCGGCCCAGCCCACCAGGCCGCCCGGCCGGCCACTGGCCCGGGCCGGCACTCGCGGCTGCGGAGGGTTGCCGGTAGGCCCCTCGAAGCCCGGGGCCTAGCCTGGTCCCATGAACCGCCTGGCCGATCAGACCAGCCCCTATCTGCGCCAGCACGCCGCCAACCCGGTCGACTGGTACCCGTGGGGACCCGAAGCCTTCGCCGCGGCCCGGCTCAGGGACGTTCCCATCCTGCTGTCCATCGGCTACTCGGCCTGCCACTGGTGCCACGTCATGGCCCACGAGTCCTTCGAAGACCCGGACACGGCCAGGATCATGAACGACGGCTTCGTCAACATCAAAGTGGACCGTGAGGAACGCCCCGACGTCGATGCCGTGTACATGGAGGCAGTCCAGGCGGTGACGGGTAGCGGGGGGTGGCCCATGACCGTGTTCCTGCTGCCGGACGGCCGCCCGTTCGCTGGGAGGGACCTATTCCCCGCGGCCCCGGTTCGTGGAGTTGCTCGGACAGGTGAGCCGGGCCTGGCAACTGCGTCGATCGGATCTTGACGACACCGCCACCCGTCTGGCCGACGCCGTCCGGGCCGGCACGGCGCTGCCGGGTCGCGGCCATGCGTCAAGTGGCACCGAGAGCGCCGCCCGGTCCCCCGCCCTCGTGGTCGCAGCCGCGGACTCCCTCCTCGCCCGCTTCGACGCCGAGTGGGGCGGTTTCGGCCCGGCCCCCAAGTTTCCGCAACCCACCATCCTCGAGCTACTACTGCTGGCCATGTCGCGGACGGGCCGATCCGACATTTCCACGGCGCTGACGACCACCCTGGACGCCATGGCCGCGGGCGGCATCTACGACCATCTCGGCGGCGGCTTCGCCCGCTATTCGACCGACCGGCGCTGGCTGGTCCCCCATTTCGAGAAGATGCTGTACGACAACGCCCTGCTGGCCCGGGTCTACCTGCACGCCTTTCAGATGACCGGGGCGGCCCACTACCGGCAGGTCGTCGACGAGACGCTCGAGTACCTCCTGCGCCCTCCCGATGGCCTTGCCGGCAGGGGGGCTGGCGTCGGCCGAGGACGCCGACAGCGAGGGCGACGAAGGCCGGTTCTACGTCTGGACCGAGGACGAGGTACTCGACGTTGGTGGCCGAACCGCGGCCGAATGGTATGGCGTGACCGCGTCGGGGAACTGGGAAGGGCACAACATCCTGTTCCGTCCGCTTCACGCGCTGCTCGTCCGGCCGCCCGACGTGCAAGAAGCCCGGCAGGCACTCTTCGCCCGCCGCGAAGGCCGCGTTCGGCCCGGCCTGGACGACAAGGCGCTCACCGAATGGAATGCCATGGCGGTGGCAGCCCTGGCCGAGGCCGGCGGCACGTTCGCGGCCGAACGCTGGCTGCGCGCCAGTGAGGACTTGGCCGATTTCCTGCTCGACCACCTGCGACGCCAGTCTGACGGCAGATGGCTGCGAAGCTGGCAGGCCGGGACGAGGGGCGGGGAACCGGGCGGCGCCCGCCACCTGGCCTACGCCGCCGACTACGCCTGGCTGGTGGAAGCCTTTGTGCGCCTGGCCGAAGCCACCGGCCGGGCCCGCTGGATCGCGGCCGCCACCGACACGGCCGATGCGCTGCTCGACCTTTTCGTCGACGGCGAGTCCGGCGCGCTCCACATGACCGGCAACGACGCCGAGACCCTCATCGCCCGCCCCATCGACAGTCAGGACGGGGCGGTGCCGTCGGCAAATTCGGTCGGCGCCACCGCCCTCCTGCGGCTGGCCACGCTGACCGGCGTGGCGCGTTATCGCTTGCAGGCCGAAGCGATCATCGCAGCTATGAGCGCCGCTCTGGCAACCGTCCCGGTGGCCTTCACCGGTCTGGTCGCGGCCGCCGACCTCGCCCGGACCGGTCTGGCGGAAGTGGTGGTGACGGGCCAACGGCCCGATCTGGTGGACGTCGTCCGCCGCCGCTATCTACCGGCAGCCGTGCTCGCCTGGGGGGAGGCGTATCCATCACCGTTGTGGGAAGGCCGGACCGCCCCCGAAGTGTCGGATCTGGCGTTCGTCTGCAGGGATTACGCCTGCCTCGCACCCACGGCTGACGCCACCGCACTGGCGTCGCAACTGGCAGAGCTGAGTCACTAGTATTCGCCGATTGGGGCATCCACCCGTCGGCATTCTCGATTGGCAACCATGAGTTCCTGTGCCTGCTAGCACCGCCTCCCACCTCTCCACCGTCGTCAAGAAGCTGCCCCGGGTGGCCGTCGCCCCCGGGGCGACCCTCGAGCTGCTCGCGCTGTCAGCCCGCGACACGCATTGCGCCGGCGTCGATCTGGCGTCCGGCGCGCTGGTGCGAACCTGGTCGCCCGGACCATCCAACCTTCAGGTCCGAACCTACGACGTCGTACGCGTCACCCTCGACGAGGCTTACGACGACGTGCCCGATCCCCATGAGCCGGAGGCACTGGTCCTGGTTCGGCCCCCCGAGCCGGTCGGTCGGCTGGCCGGGCGACGGGTGCAGCGGCTGCTGCGCCGCTTGCTCCACCCGCAGGGCCAACCACTGCTTGGGGAGTCGTCCTCGGTTGTCCCGTTCTGGGAGCGCCGGCCCGACCGCCCCTCCATCGCCGTGGTCGAGCCGGAAGGCCCGATCAGCCTGTGGCGAGACGGCCCCTATCTGGCCTGCCTGTTCGAGTGGCTTGGACACGAGCGGGAATTGCCTTGCGTCGACACCTACATTGCCGCGCTTATGGATCGGTCCCGCCGCCGGCACCTGGTCGCCGACCGGGGGGACCGCCTGCTCGTGGCTCTCACCCCCCCGATCGACGGGCGGTGCCACAAAGTGGTGGAGGCGGTGCTCCCGCGACCCTGACGGAGCCCGAGCCGATCAGGGCGAGTACTTGCTGGCGAGATCCTCGGCCATGGCCCAGCCGAAGGCGATGAGGGCGTCCCCGCGGTCGTGATCGAGAGGCTCGAAAAAGGCGGCGACATCGGCGGGCACACTCTCGGGCTTGGCTGAGGCGTAGTCGAAGCAGCCCGGGGCGTTGCCGTCGCCGCCAAGTATGAAGGTGCGGTCGTCGATGCGGCCTTCGGCGCCGAACCGCTTCGCCAGCCGACGGCTCCAGGCTCGCTCCTCCCCCGTCGGCTTGTGCCCGGGTCGGGGGCAGATGTCCTCCAGGTCCTTGAAAGCCTGGAACGCACCGGCGTCGATGAACCGGGTGCCGATCAGGACGTCCTCGTCGGGAAAGGCCAGCACGGCCCGGCGGAACTGGGCGGCGACGATGGACTTGAGCACCTGCTCCCGCTTGGAGCTGCGCTTCACCGAAGCCAGGCCCCACAACAGGCAAGGCGTGCCGCCGATCCGCTCCAGGGTGCAGAAGGAAAATCCGACCAGCTTTGCGGCGTCACGAACCTGGGTGATCAGAACCCACTCCTCGGTTTGCTTCGACACCAGGCCGATGTCGAAGCCGGCGGGACCGTCGGTGACGATGTCGGCCATATCGGTCAACTCGGCATCCGCCAAAGCGGTGCAGTCTTTCGTTTCGACAGCGAACGTCATACCGCGTGAACTCTCCTCACCACATCGTGTGCGACCAGGTAGTTTAGCGCCCGCAAGAAAACTACCTCGGCTCGGCCGCCCTCAGCGAACCGCGAGGCAGGAGGGGCCGAGCAGAACCCGTAGCTCGGCCAGGAGACCGCGGGTCGTGTCGACGCTCCACTGCGAGGCCAGCTGGATGCACTTCGTGCCAACGTGGAGCAACACCGGCGACGACCCCGGGTGCTCGCTCAGAAGGCGCTTGAGGGATTCCACTCGCTCGTCGGTCAGCGCGTGGATCGGAAGCTCGACATGGAGGGGCTGTTCCGATCGGTTGAGGTCCGGCCGCTTGATCTCCATGCACACCAGCTTGGCCGGCTCCTCTCGCAGGTCCAGCCGGCCCTTGACACACACCACGGTGTCGTCGACCAGGAGGTGGCCAACTTCGGTCATGGTCCGGGGAAACACCCACACCTCGATCGAGGAGACCAGATCTTCCAGGATGAAGGTGGCCATCAACTCGCCGCGTCTGGTGTACTTGCGGGCCACGCCGGTCACCACTCCCCCGACCCACCCGAGCTCTCCGTCTTTGCCCCCGTCTCGAAGGTCCGCAACGGTGGTGTCGACGTGTCGGGCCAGGGCCGACTCCAGCCCCTCGAGGGGGTGGTCGCTCAGATAGAGGCCCAGCATCTCCTTCTCGAACGCCAGGCGGACCCCCTTGGCGAATTCCTGGTCGGGGATCGGCACCCTCGTTTCGTCGAAGACCGAGTCGTCCCCACCCGGATCGCCGAAGAGGCTCATGATCCCCTGGTCGACCTCCCGCCGACGGGCCAGGGTGCGGTCGACGATCTGCTCGAACACCAGGCAGAGGCCCTGACGGGGGTGGCCGAGGGCGTCGAACGCACCGGCCTTGATGAGCGACTCCACCGTGCGTTTGTTGAGGACGGAGGGATCGACCCGGGCGCAGAAGTCGTAGAAATCGGCAAAGGGACCGCCCCGAGTCCGTTCGGCGATAATCCGCTCGACGAGTCCGTCGCCGACGTTGCGGATGGCGGAGAGACCGAAGGGGATCACCGTCCGGGCCGGCCCGCCCGCCGACCGGCCGCCCGCAGACCGGCCGCCCGCCGACCGGCCGCCCGCCGACTGGCCTCCTTCGGTCGGGCCTCCTTCGGTCGGGGCTGCCTCGACAACCGCGGTGAACTCGGCCTGGGACACGTTGACGTTGGGGACGAGCACCGCAATGGCCTGCGCCCGGCACTCGGCTAGATAAACCGCCGTCTTGTCCTTGTCGTCGCGAACGCTCGTCAACAAGGCGGCGAGATATTCCGCCGGGTAGTGGGCCTTCAACCAGGCCGTCTGGTAGCTCACCAGGCCGTAGCCGAAGGCATGACTGCGGTTGAACCCGTAGTCGGCAAAGGGCTCAATGATGTCGAAAAGCATCTTCCCGATGGCCCGCCCGTAGCCGGTGGCCTCGCACCCGGCCTCGAACTTGGCCCGTTCGGCGGCCATGATCTGGCGGACCTTCTTGCCGGCGGCCTTGCGGAGGTTGTCGGCCTCGGCCAGGGAGTAGCCGGCGAACTTCTGGGCCAGCAGCATCATCTGCTCCTGGTACACGCACAGGCCGTAGGTGTCGCCGAGCACTTCCTCCATATCGGGGTGCGGGTAGGAGACCGTCTGGCGGCCGTTCTTGCGATCGGCGTAGACGTTGTGCATGTTGGCCGCCATGGGGCCCGGCCGGTAGAGGGCGTTGAGGGCCGCTACATCCTCGAAGCCGGTGGGGGCGAGGGCGCGCACCAGGTTGCGCATGGCTCCCCCCTCGAACTGAAAGATGCCAACCGTGTCCCCACGTTGGAGGAGCTGGAAGGTCAGGGCGTCGTCGAGCGGGATCCCGTCGATGTCGGGGCGTTCGCCGGTGGCGGCTTCGATGAGGTCGAGGGTCCGCTCGATGACCGACAGGTTTCGCAAGCCCAGGAAGTCCATCTTGAGCAGGCCGAGGTCCTCGACGCCATGCATTTCGTATTGAGTGACGATGGGCGCGTCCTCGACCCGGCCGCCCGGTTCGGGCTTGCGCTGGATCGGCAGGTGCTCGGTCAGCGGATCGCCGGAGATGACGACCGCCGCGGCGTGGATGCCGTCCTGGCGCCGCAGGCCCTCGAGGCCTCTGGCCACGTCGACGACCTTGGCGGTGTCGGGGTCGGTGGCGCACATCTGGCGGAGCTCGAACGCAGCCTTGTACCCGTCGGCGTACCTGGGATCCTCCTCGAGGCAGGCCCAGAGCGGGGTGTCCCGGCCCATCACCAGCGGGGGCATGGCCTTGGCGATGCGGTCGCCAAGGCTGTACGGGTAGCCGAGGACACGGGCTGCGTCGCGAACGGCGGCCCGGGCCTTGATGGTCGAGAAGGTGACGATCTGGGCCACCCGGTCCCATCCGTAGCGCTCGGCCGCGTAGCGGATCATCTCGCCGCGGTACCGCTCGTCGAAATCCATGTCGATGTCCGGCATCTGCTTGCGCCCCGGGTTGAGGAACCGTTCGAAGAGCAGCCGGTAGCGGATCGGATCGACATCGACGATGCGCAGGCAGTAGGCGACGCAACAGCCGGCCGCGCTGCCGCGGCCCGGTCCGACCCGGAAGCCCTGCTCGCGGGCGTGTCGGATCAGGTCCCAGACAACCAGGAAGTAGTCCGAGAACCCCATATTCGAGATGACCCCGAGCTCGTAGTCGAGACGCTGGCGGATCTCGCCGGACAGCGGCTCGCCGTAGCGGGCTGTCGCCCCGGCCAGCGCCAGATGACGCAAATAGGCGTCGGCGTCGGGAAACTCCTCCGGTCGGGGAAAGGACGGCAGCTTCGGTTTGCCGAACTCGATCTCGACTTCCGCCCGTTCTGCGATCCAGAGGGTGTTGTCGCAGGCCTGCGGGTAGTCCCGGAACAGGTGGCGCATCTCGTCGGCGGTCTTCAAGTAATGCTCGTCGCCGTGGAACTTGAATCGCTCCGGGTCGTCTTTGACCGAGCCGGTCTGGACGCACAAGAGGGCATCGTGGGCTTCGGCGTCCTGCCGCGACACGTAATGGCTGTCGTTGGTGGCGAGGAGGGGGGCGCCGATGCGCCGGGCCAGGCGGACCAGCTCGGGATTCGTCCGCCGTTGCTCGTCGAGACCGTGATCCTGCAGCTCCACGAAGAGGCTGTCCCGACCGAAGATGTCCTGCAGCCGAACGGCCAGGGCCGCGGCCCGCTCGGGTTCGCCCTTCATGATGGCCTGCGCCACCAGGCCGCCGAGGCAGCCGGTGGTGGCGATGACACCCTCGTGGTAGCGCTCGAGCAGCTCCCAGTCCGTTCGCGGGCTTGTAGAAGTAACCCTCCAGATAGGCCGCTGACGACAGCTTGAGGAGGTTTTTGTAGCCGGCCCCGGTCTCGGCCAGAAGGGTCAGGTGGTAGTAGAGCTTGTCGCCGGCCCCGGCGTCGCCGCCGCCGTCGTCGATGCGGCCCCGGCGCACCGGTCGCTCGAAGCGCGACTCGGCCGCCTGATAGGCCTCGATACCGATGATGGGCTTGATCCCCGCCTCGTTTGCGGCCCGATAGAAATCGAGAACCCCGTACATGTTCCCGTGATCGGTGATCCCGACCGCCGGCTGACCGTCCGCCACCGCCCGGGCGATGACCTCGGGAACCCGGGCCGCACCGTCGAGCATCGAGAACTCGGTGTGCTGGTGCAGATGGGTGAACGATGCGCCCACGGGCGGTTTCCGCCTCCCTCGTGACAGTCGATCTCGATAATCCACAGCGACTGTGCAGGACCCTGTGGATGAACTACAGAGCTGTGATTTCCGGGTCGAGGCTAGCGCGCCGAGCCGATCCAGCGCTCGATCTCATGGCCTGCGTTCGGTCTCATGACCCCCGCTCGGCCTCAGGGCCAGCGCTCGGTCTCATGGCAGCCCTCGGTCGAATGGGACCAGCAGGCCCTCCTCTCCCCGCCGAACGGCTCAGAGGTAGGTGCCGCGAGCGGGCCGGTCGTCGGCACCGGCCGGGAGGCTGCGCTGGCGCATCTGCTCGAGCTGGGCCCGGGCCGCCATCTGCTGGGCGAAAAGCGTGGCCTGTATGCCGTGGAACAAGCCCTCCAGCCATCCCACCAGCTGGGCCTGGGCGACGCGCAGCTCTGACTCGCTCGGCACCTCGTCGGGGCCGAATGGGGAGGTCATGCGGGCCAGCTCCTCGCGGAAGTCGGGCGACAGCCCTTCGGAAAGCTCCGCCACGGAGGTGTCGTAGATCTCGCGGAGACGGGCCCGGCTGGCTTCGTCGAGCGGCGCCTGGCGCACCTCGTCGAGGAGCTGCTTGATCATCGAACCGATCCGCATCACCTTGGCCGGTTGCTCGATCGCTTCGCCTCCGGCATCGGTGTCTGCCACCACTTCCCCCGCCTCGGGCGTGGGAACGATCAGCACCTGGTCCGGACCAGATCGATCGGGCGTTCGGCGGTCGTTGAATGTCACGATCCCAGTCTGCCCCGCCCGGCGACGAGAGGCACGAGCATCTCCTCGGGAGTGAGGGACCCGTGGCGGCAGACCAGCCGGGCGTCACCTCCGTCGGCCGGGTCGAGATAGGCGACCGGCTGGTACGGAATCAGGGCGACGTCGCCCAGCCGGGCTCGGATCGCCGGTTGCAGGCTTCCGCCGAACCAGCCCTCCTGCTCCATCTGGTCGTAGGTCACCACCCAGGCTTCCTCTCCATAAACCTTCTGAGCCATATTGACCAGCTGGTCGACGGCGCCCGCCTCGCCGGCGCGGGCATGCAACCACCGAAACCGGGCCTCCCCGCTCAGCATCTCCGCCTCCCCCGCCAACCGCGGGTCGATGGTGGTGGCACGGGGCCCCACGTCGACCTGGCCGTGGTCGGCGGTGACGGCGAGGGCGGCCTCCGCCGGCAGAACGTCGAGCAGGTCACCGACCAGGCGGTCCACGGCGGCCAGCTCAGCGTCGTAATACGGACCCAGCCCCTCGAGGTGGGCGATCTTGTCGATGCCGTCGTAGTACGCATACACGAAGGGCTCGCCGGCGCCCACCAGCGAACGCACCTGGACCGGCAGGCTGGAGGCGAGCGACCAGCCGAAGACGGGCGCGTCCCGTTGATGGGCTTCGGTAAACCCGGTGCCGACGAATTCACTTTTGCTGACCACGGGGACGGGGCGGCCCTGGAAGGGTGCCAGGGGCTGGAAAGCAACCGGGTCCACGAAGGGCCGGGCATCGCCCGACACGGTCCTCCATCGCAGGATGTTCAGCACTTCGTGGCCCGTCGGTCCGTCCACCCTCACCCGGTAACCCACGATGCCGTGCGCCGCCGGCGCCGCCCCAACGGTGATCGACGTCAACGCCGTCGCCGTGGTGCTCGGCACCACCGAGGTGATGGGTCCACCGGCCAGACCGGCAAGCCGCGGAGCCAGATGTCGCCGTTCCTCCAGCTGGATCCACCCGAGACCGTCGAGCACGAGCAGGACCACCTGGGACGCCGCTCGCATCGCCTCGGGGAACCACGCCGGTCGCCGCTCCGGAGGCAGCAGGCACCCCGGGACCACGCCGCTCAGGTTGGCGCCTTGGTAGGACGGCAGTACCGGCGCGGGAAGTCATCGTGGACCACCCTATGGCCAGCTACCCCGAAGGCCGGCGATCACTCGGGATACAATGCGGCCGTGAAGGTGTCGACCCGGGGCGACTACGCCAGCCGGGCGTTGTTGTCGCTGGCGCTGCATGCCGGGCAAACCCAGCCAACATCGGTTCGTGACATCGCCGAACGAACCGGGCTACCCCAGCCGTACCTCGAGCAGATCCTGCTCTCGCTCAAGGGCGCCGGTCTGGTGCGCTCCAAGCGCGGGGTCGGCGGTGGCTACGTGCTGGCCCGGTCACCCGCGGACATCACGCTCAGCCAGATCGTGAGCGCGGTCGAGGGACCCATCGTCGCCGGCGACTTCGGCGAACCACACCAGAATGGCGCCTGCGATCACGAGGGTCAATGCGTCCTGCTGGCGGTGTGGGCCGATGTCGGCGAGCACATGCGCCGTCACCTGGATTCCTTCACGCTCGCCGACATGGCAGTCCGGGCCCGCGGTGGGGTGCCGGCGACGGCCGCCCCGGTCTCGTAACTTCTCGTAACCTCTCGGAACCCCGCTGGACCTTCCGCACCCACGCCCGCGCGAGGAGCAGTCTCCGCCGAAGGTGCCAGGGGAGCCAAGGGTGCCCGAGGAATGGCGGTGGGCGACCGCCAGGTGCGAGTGACCGACGCCGATCGCCTGCCCGACCCGGTCCTCTCGACCGGGCCACGGCGCCCGGTACGCGCACGTGTCACAGTTGACCTCCACCCGGCCGGCCAGCGCCTCGTGGTACCGCTCGATCACGACCGGCACGAGAGCCGGCTGCGGCCCCAGGTGGCCGGCGTCGATCACCTCTATTCCGGTGCGAGCAGCGAACGCCGCCATCTCGCGCCGGCCCCGTTCGATCAGCTTCCCGTGGCACAGATACCACCAGACCACCGCCATGCGGGTGTAGCCCAGCCGGCCGAACACATCGGCGGCCTCGCCGACCGACGGGCCGGTCACGCCGCTGAAGCCGACATGCACGAACGGGGCCGGCGTCCATTCGGAAATCAGGCGGGCTGCTTTATAAGCGTCGGCGTTGGCGTCGGGGTCCGACGTGCCACGAGCGATCATGAGGAGCGGCAACCCGGACCCGCCCCCGGCCACGACGGCCTGGCCGAGGAGCTCCACCGGGACCCGCGACACCCCGATGGGACGCCCAAAGGGAAACACGACATGCGGGTGTCGTTGCCGGGCCTCAACGACAACTGCCGGCACGTCGCTCTTGGCGTGGCCGGCGTCGAGCAGGACGAGGGGCAGGACGACGACCCGGCGGCAGCCCCGGGCCACCAGGTCATCGATCCGGTCGCCGGCGGGAGGATCCGACATCTCCAGATATCCCACCTCGACGGCGACGCCCGGGAGGGCGCCGGCCACCAGGTCCACCAGGGTGCGCATCTCTGCCGCGCTGCGAGCGCACTCCGAGCCGTGGGCGACGAGAAGCAAACCCTCGTCGGCCAAACCCTGGTCGGCCAGGCTGGGGCCCCCGAACGGGGTTCGCGCCGACCGGATCGGGATGCCCTGGTCCAGCGCCATCGGCTGATCAACGTAACCGAACCAGGCCAACGTAACCGAGTGGGCCGGCCAGAAACCAAGACGCCGGGAACTCGCTGATCAGAAACCCGGGTCGCAAGATGAGGATTCGCACCGCCGACTCGCCGCCTCTCGCTCCGCCTGACAGCCTGGACGCATGAGCGACCTGGTGGAGCGAACCGGTGTGGCAGGTTGGCACCATCCCTCTGATGGTGCCGCAATGAGCTCCGCCACCCTCGGTCCCCGACTGGTGGTGGCCGGCACCCACTCCGGGGTGGGCAAGACGACGGTCGCCACCGGCTTGATCGCCGCCCTTCGCGCCGCCGGCCATCGCCCCACCACGGCCAAGGTCGGCCCCGATTTCATCGACCCGGGCTATCACGCCCTCGCATCCGGCCGGCCGCCCCGCAATCTCGACGCCTGGATCTGTGGGGCCGAAGCGGTGCCGCCGTTGGCCGCCCGGGCCGGCGCCGGCGGCGACGTGCTGGTGGTCGAAGGTGTGATGGGCCTCTTCGACGGCGCCGGTGATGGCGCGGTGTCATCGACGGCGGATGTGGCCCGGTTGCTGCAGGCTCCGGTTCTGCTGGTGGTCGACGCCTCGGCGATGTCCGACTCGGTCGCCGCGGTCGTCCACGGCTATGCCACCCTCCGGTCCGATGTCTCGATCGCCGGCGTGGTCCTGAATCAGATTGGCTCGCCCACCCATGCGGCCATGCTCCGCGACGCCCTCGCCCCCCTCGGGATCCCGGTGCTCGGCGCCCTGCCGCGCGATGATGCCCTCCGCTGGCGGGACCGGCACCTGGGCCTGGTCCCGGTGGCCGAGCAACCCGAGGTGGTACGCCGCTCCCTGCAACGACTCGCCGACGTAGTCCACACCCACCTCGATCTCGATGGCGTGATGGCCGTAGCCCTCTCCGCCCCCGAACAGCCGGTCCGGTCCGTTGCCTTGCCTTCACCCGGCCCCAAGGTCCGGGTCGCGGTCGCCGGGGGCGCCGCCTTCACTTTCACCTATACCGACACGCTGGACGCCCTCGAGGCGGCCGGAGCCGAGATCGTCCCGTTCGATCCGCTCAGCACCGGTCGACTCCCGGAGGCCGTCGACGGCCTCCTTGTGGGCGGCGGCTTTCCCGAGGTGCACGCCGCCGCCCTCTCTGCCAATCGCCCGCTGCTCGACGAGGTGCGCCGGCGGGTGCTGGCCGGCCTGCCGACGTGGGCCGAATGCGGCGGCCTGCTGCTGCTCGCCGAATCCCTCGACGGGCATCCCATGGCCGGCGTCGTCGCCGGCCGTGCCGTCATGACCGAGCGCCTGACGCTCGGCTACCGCCATACCGTCACCACCACCGCGTCGCCCGTCGGCCCGGCAGGCACGCGCAGCCGCGGGCATGAGTTCCATTATTCGACGCTGTCGCCGCCGGGAGACGCCCTCCTGCTCAGCAGCCGATGGGGTCAGCGGACGGACGGCTGGGCCACTCCTACCCTCCTCGCCACCTACGTCCACCACCACCCCGGCGGCGACCCCGGTGCCGTCGCTTCGTTCGCGTCCACCTGTGCCCTACGTCGTACCCTACGTCCGGCCTAGGCTGGCGGCGGTGCACAAGAGCAGCATCTACCTGACCGATCGGCTGAAGATCGGCCTGGCCCGGCGGGCGGCCGAGACCGGCAGATCGGAAGCGGAGCTCATCCGGACGGCGCTCGACGCCGCCCTCGCCGCGTCCGTTGCCGCCACCGCCCCCGTCGCGCCGGCCGACCCACCGCTGCCCGGCCGCCTGGTCGGCGTCGGCGTGGGGCCCGGCGAGGCCGATCTGCTCACCGTCCGGGCGGTTGCCGCCTTGCGCCGGGCCGACCGGGTGATAGCCCCGACCACTGCTGTCGATGCCGTCGGCCGGGCGGAGGCCGTGGTGCGCGAGGCACTGCCGGGCCTCACCATCGAACGGATGGCCTTTGCGATGACCCCGGCCAGAGGCGCCCGGGAGCGGTCGATCACCCGGGCCGCCGCCCAGGTGGCCCGCTACCTGACGGCTGGTGAAGAGGTGGCGTGGATCACGCTGGGCGATCCGCTCACCTACTCCACCTTCTCGGCCGTGGCGGACCGGGTGCGCCGGCGACGGCCCGCCACCGTGGTCGCGCAGGTCCCCGGCATCATGGCCTTTCAGGCCCTGGCGGCCCGCACCGGCACGGTCCTGGCCGACGAACGGACGCGCCTCGCCATCCGCACCGCCCTCGACGGCGACGACCTGGGCGCCGACATGCGGGACCCGGCCACCACACTGGTCGTTTACAAAGGCGGCCGCCGGCTACCCGAGATCGCGAGCGAGGCGGCCGCCTGCGGGCGTGGTGACCCGGCGGCCGTGGCCGGCGAACTGATTGGCATGCCCGGCGAGCGCATCACGACCCTCGAGAAGCTTGCCGCGAGCGGCCCGGCTTCCTATCTGGCGACGGTGATCGTCCCGGCCGCTCTTTCACCCAGGAAAAAACAAGTCGGGCCTGCTCGCACTGCAACGGGCGGGCGCCCCCGATGATCTCTTTCGTGGGAGCGGGACCCGGCGCGGGAGACCTCATCACCTTGCGCGGCGCGCAGCGCCTGGCTGGCGCAGAGGTGGTGATCTGGGCTTCGTCGCTCGTGCCAGAGGCCGTGTTGCGGCACTGCGGGCCCGGGGCCACCGTGCACGACTCGGCCACCATGACCCTCGAGGACGTGATCGAGGTCTACGACGCCCACCCCGACGGAACTCGGATCGTACGGCTCCACTCCGGCGATCCGAGCGTCTACGGCGCCATCGGCGAGCAGCTCGACTGGTGCCGGTCGGCGGGTCGCGCCTGGGAGATCGTGCCGGGGGTGTCCTCGCTGGCGGGGGCGGCCGCCGCGCTCGGACAGGAACTGACCCAGCCCGGCGTGGCCCAGAGCGTGGTGCTGACCCGGCTCGGAGGGCGGACCCGGGCGTCCATTCCGGCAGGCGAGTCGGTGGCGGCCTTCGCTGCTCACCGGCCCACTATGGCGGTGTTCCTCTCTGCGGCCCGACCCGACGAGCTGGCCGCCGAGCTTTTGGCCCCTGGATCCGGGTACCGAGCCGAGACGCCCGCAGCGATCGTCATTCGGGCCACCTGGCCCGACGAACGGGTCATCCGCACGACCATCGGCGACCTGGCCGCCGACCTGCGGGCGACGGGCGCCACCATGACGGTGCTGGTGCTCGTCGGCGACGCCCTGGCCGAGAGTCCGGCCGCCCGGCGGTCCCATCTCTACTCCCCCGGCCACAGCACGGCCTACCGAAGCCGGTCCCGCCCCGGGTCCACCGCGGGACGGCCCTCGGCACGCCGGCGGTGAAGCCCCAACCCCATGAGCCGCCTCTCGCCCCGGAGGTGGCTCGGGCCAAAGGCCTCCGCACCGGTTGGACCACCGGGACCTGTGCCTCGGCCGCGGCCAAGGCCGCGGTCATGGGCCTCCTCCACGGCCGCGCGCCGGATGAGGTGGAGGTCGGCTTGCCACGCGGGGAGCGAGTCCGCTTTGCCGTAACCGACGTAGCGACAGGCCAGGCCGCAGTTGTCAAGGATGCCGGCGACGATCCCGACGTGACCAACGGGGCCCATCTCACCGTGACCGCGGTCTGGCTCCCGGCCGGCCGGCGGCCTGGCAGGGTCGACCTCCACGCCGGACCGGGGGTGGGCACGGTTACCTTGCCGGGCTTGGGCCTGCCGGTCGGGGCGCCCGCGATCAACCCGGTCCCCGCTCGCATGATCCGCGCCGCGGTCCACGAGGTGACGGACCGCCCGGTGGCCCTCACGGTGTCGGTCCCGGGCGGCGAAGCCATGGCGGCGCGCACCTCCAACGCCCGCCTCGGCATCGCCGGCGGCATCAGCATCCTGGGGACGACCGGGATCGTGCGGCCGTTCTCGACCGCGTCGTGGCGGGCCAGCGTGGTCCAGCAGGTCGACGTGGCCTCGGCGCAGGGGAGGGATCACATCGTGCTCTCGACCGGAGGTCGCACCGACGCGGCCGCCCAGCGACTTCTCCCTGAGTTGCCCGCGGTCTGCTTCGTCGAGGTCGGCGACTTCACCGGCATCGCCCTGCGGCGGGCGGCGGCCGCAGGCATGGTGCGGGTGACGTTCGTGGGGATGGCCGGGAAGATCACCAAGCTGGCGGCTGGCGTGTTGATGACCCACTACCGGCGTTCCAAGATTGACGGGCTGCTGCTGGAGGAGGTGGCCAGGCTGAGCGGCGCCGGACCTGAGGTGCTGGCCGCGGCGACCGCCACCGCGACCGCCCGCCATTTCACCGAGACCTGCCTCTCGTCCGGGTGCCTGGAGCCGCTCGCGGAGCTGTGCCGGCGAGCTGCGTCCGCCTGCCAGTCCTTCGTCAACGGGGCCTTGTCGGTCGACGTGGTGATGGTCGACTTCGATGGGGAGGCCGTGATCGCCCGTGGCTGACCGCCCCGGGTCGATTTCGCTGGTTGGCCTGATCGGAGGCGAGTGCTTCGGGTTCGCGGCCCGGCGCGCCCTCTCGGAGGCGACCGTGCTCGTCGGCGCGCCCCGCCACCTGGCGGCCCTCCCGAGCGGCCTGCCCGGCCGGCCCGTGAAGCTCCAGGGCTCGCTCGGCGACGTGCTCGACGGGGTCGAGGCCGGGCGCGACTCCGGGGAAAAGGTGTGCGTGGTGGTCTCCGGCGACCCCGGCTTCTTCGGCCTGGCGCGCCTGGCCCGGGCCCGGTTCGGGGCTGGCGGCGTAGCAGTGCACCCGGCGCCGTCGTCGGTGGCCCTGGCCTGTGCCCGGGCCGGGCTGGCCTGGGACGACGCCGTCGTGGTGTCCGCCCACGGGCGGCCATTGGACGCCGCGGTCGACGCCATCCTGGCCCACGCCAAAGTGGCGGTGCTGACCTCGCCGGACCAGCCTCCGGAGTCGGTGGGCCGGGCCCTGCTGGCGCACGGCAGCCCCGACCGGGACGGGCCTGCTCGGAATGTGATAGTGGCCAGCCGGATCGGCGAGCCCGGGGAGCAGGTGTGGTACGGCGACACCGCCGGCCTGGCCGCAGGCCGGTTCGACCCCCTGTCGGTGGTGCTGTGCACCGCTCCCGAACCGCGCCCGGTCGCCGGCGCCGGGCCGATCTGGACCTGGGGCCTGCCCGAGGCCGCCTACCGACACCGCGACGGGATGATCACGAAAGCCGAAGTGCGCGCCATTGTCCTCGGCAAGCTCCGGCTCCCGGCCGCCGGCGTCCTCTGGGATATCGGCGCCGGATCGGGCTCGGTGGCGGCCGAGGCGGCGCGGCTTGCGCCGGCGCTGCGCGTCTTCGCAGTGGAACGCCGGGCCGACGCCGTCGCCGACCTCCGCCGCAACCTGGCGGGCACGGCGGCGACGATCGTGCCGGCCGCGGCGCCGGAAAGCCTGAGCGGTCTGCCCGACCCCGACCGGGTGTTCGTCGGCGGCGGCGGGCTCGGCGTGCTCGACGCCACCCTCAGCCGGCTGCGACCCGGTGGAACCGTGGTCGCCACGTACACGGGGATAGATCGGGCCGCGGCGGGGGCGGCGCGCCTCGGCCATCTCGTGCAGATCGCCGTGAACCGGGGAGTCCCGATCGCCGGAACCGCGTCGGTGCGGTTGCAGGCGGAAAACCCGGTGTTCGTTTGCTGGGGGCCGCAGGAATGACGGGAAGGACGGGCATGAACCGGGTGCTGTGCTGCTCGCTGTCGGCGGCGGGTGCGGAGGTGGCCCGGCGCCTGCCCTACGAGCACCGGGGCGGCCACCTGGTCGAGACGATCCGGTCCGAGTGGGGCTCCGTCGACGGTTTCGTCCTGATCGGCGCGGTCGGGATCGCCGTGCGGGCCGTGGCCCCCCTTCTCACGAGCAAACGGTTCGATCCCGCCGTGGTGTGCGTCGACGACCGGGCCCGCTTTGCCGTCGCCCTCTGCGGGGGTCATCAGGGCGGCGCCAATCCCCTCGCCCGCGAGGTGGCGGCCCATCTCGGGGCGGAGCCGGTGGTGACGACCGCAACGGACGGAAACGGCCTACCGGGCCTCGATGGCCTCCCGGGCTTCGAGGCCGAGGGCGACGTGGCCGGGGTCACCCGCCGGTGGCTGGACGGCGCCCCACCGATCGTGCGGTTCGACCCTGACGTGGGCGGCTGGCCGGCTCCCCCGGCGCTCGTCGGCCTCGAAAGCCGGCCCGTCCTCGAAAGCCGGGCCGTCCTCGAAAGCCGGGCCGGCGGGCTGGTGACCATCACGGACGCGGCCCGCGAGGCTCGCGGGCTCGAGGTGCTGCTCCGGCCGGCCTCGCTGGTCATCGGCGTCGGCGCCAGCTCCGGCGCCGATCCTGACAACCTGTGGTCGCTGGCGGTCCAAGCGCTGGCCGGCGCAGGGATGGCCCGCGCCGCGGTCGGTGAAGTCGCCACGCTCGATCGCAAAGCGGGCGAACCAGCCATCGTGGCCCTGGCCGGCCGGCTCGGTGTCCCGATCCAGACCTTCGATGCCGCCGCCCTCTCCGGGGTGGTCGCCCGCGGTCGCGTGCCCAATCCGAGCCAGATGGTCGACGCCGCCGTCGGCACCCCTTCGGTTGCCGAAGCGGCGGCGCTCCTGGCCGCCGGTCCCGGGTCGATTCTGGTGGCGGCCAAGCAGGTCGGCGCCGGCCGGGATGCCACGGTGGCCATCAGCCGACGGGCCCGTCCCGCCGGCTGCCTGACCGTGGTCGGCCTCGGTCCGGGCGACGCGGCTCTGCGGACCCCTGCCGCCTCGGCCGCCATCCGCCACGCTGAGGTCGTGAGCGGATATGGCCCCTATGTCGCCCTGGCGTCCGACCTGCTGCACCCGGGCCAGCTGGTGCTGCGCTGGCCGATCGGCGCCGAGACCGACCGGTGCGTCGACGCCCTGCATCGGGCCGCGGCCGGGTCCCGCGTGGCCCTGGTGTGTTCCGGCGACGCGGGCGTGTATGCGCTGGCGTCGCTCGTCTGTGAGCTGGCGCCCGCCGCGGGCGATCCGCCGATGACGGTGATCCCTGGTGTGACCGCGGCCCTCAGCGGGGCCGCGGTTCTGGGCGGCCCACTCGGCCACGACCACGTGGCCATCTCCTTGTCCGATCTGCTCACCTCCTGGGACCTCATCGACCGCCGCCTGCGGGCGGCCGCCGCCGGCGACTTCGTGGTGTCGCTCTACAACCCGCGGTCGCCGGGTCGGACCGGGCAGCTGGCGGAGGCGCTCGCCATCCTCGGGACGGCGCGCCCGGCCTCCACACCGGCGGCCGTGCTGACCGATATCGGCCGCCCGGGCCAGCAGGTGGTGCGCACCACGCTCGCCGGGCTGGACCCGGAACAGGTCGGGATGCGCTCGTTGGTGATCGTCGGGGCCACGTCGACCCGGTGGATCGGCGACCGCATGGTAACCCCCCGCGGCTACCCGGATGGGACCTCGTGACCGTCCGGATCCTGCCTGCCTGCACGGCGTGCGGCGCCTGTGTCGTCACCTGTCCCACGAGCGCGCTCACCGCTGCCCCGCTCCGGCCGGCCGTCGATTCCGGGCGGTGCACGGACTGCCTGGCATGCGTCGAAGTGTGCCCCACTGACGCCATCGTGATGGCGCCGGCGGACCGGGCCCGCGTCCGTCGGCGCTCTCCTGCGAGGATGTGGGCATGACGATCGTGCGGATCAACGCCATCCAGGTGGGCGAGGACAGGGGCGAGGAGCTGGCCCGGCGCTTCGCGGCTCGCGCCGGCGCCGTGGACCGGGCGGAGGGTTTTGAAGGGTTCGAGCTGCTGCGGCCCACCGACGGCCGGGATACCTGGCTGGTTGTGACCCGGTGGCGGGATCAGGAGACGTTCGAGGCCTGGGTGGCCTCGCCCGCGTTCGCCCATGGCCATCGGGGCGTCACCGCAACCCCACACCAGACGCCGGTCGCCAGCCACAGCGAGCTGTGGTCCTACGACATCGTCGATCTGGAGGGTCCACCTGCCTGACCCTCCCGACCTGCCTGACCGCCCCGACCTGCCCGACCGCCCCGACCTGCCCGACCCCCCCGACCTTGATGTCGCCGACGAGCCCTGTCACCGTCCCGTCGAGCCCCATCCGGTCGAGCCCGATCCGGTTGAGCCCCATCCTATTGAGCCCCATCCAATTGAGACCGAGTCCTATCGCCGGATAGCGGAGCGGGTCGACCTCTCCGCTTGGCCGGACGGCGCCCGCCAGGTGGTGGCCCGGATGATCCATGCCACGGCGGACGAATCGTTTGCCGCGTCGACCCGGGTCGGTGCCCGGGCCGTGGACCGCGCCGTGGCCGCCCTGCGACAAGGGGTCGCGGTGGTTTGTGACACCCGAATGGTCATGGCCGGGATACCAGCCATACCGGAGTCCCGCTGCTTTCTTGACCGGGTGACCAGCGCTCCTCCCGGCGGCACCCGCTCCGCTACCGCGATCGAGATCGCAGCGGCGGAACATCCAGATGGGGCTCTGTGGGTGATCGGCAACGCGCCGACGGCCCTGGCCCGGCTGCTGGAGCTATACGAGGCGGGCGCGGTGCGGCCCGCGGCCGTAGTCGGCCTGCCGGTGGGGTATGTGGGCGCCGATGAGGCCAAAGCAGCCCTGTGGAGCTCGCGGCTGCAGCCTGTGGCGATCACCAACGTCGGATACCGGGGCGGCAGCCCCGTGGCGGCCGCTGCCGTCAACGCCCTGGCGGCCCTGGCCGGCCTGGCGGGTCTGGCGGGTCTGGCGAGCTCGACGGTCGCGGCGACCTTGCCGGCCTCGCCGCCGTCGCCCATCTGAGGCCGGATGTTCGCCCGACTTTTGGTACCTGGCGCGACTTTTGGAGCCTTTGAGAAGTACGCCTCATGTACTTCCTGCTCCAAAGGTGATGGAACGTACCAAAAGTCGCCGCCCCATCGGCCCGTTGTGGCGCTGGCCCGTCACCCTGTCGACGGCCCAACAGCTCGTCGGCGGCCCGTCAGCCCGTCGGCGCCACGGCCAAGCCGTTCAACACGGCCTGCAGGTCGGCCGGCAACGCCGACGAAAATGAGAGCCGTTCGCCGGTGATCGGGTGGTCGAACGCCAGCGTCGCGGCGTGCAAGAAGTGGCGGTCCGCCGGGAGCGGGTCCCAGCCGGCTGGCGCCTTGCCCTTGCCGCCGTAGCGTCGGTCGCCAACCACGGGATGGCCGATGGACGCCAGGTGGACCCGGATCTGGTGGGTCCGGCCGGTCTCGAGCCGGCATCGCAGGAGCGTGGTCGGCCGGGGCCGGTCATAGCGCGCCTCTACCTGATAGCGGGTCCGGGCCGGGCGCCCGCCGGCCTGGATCCGCACCCGGGTGGGATCGCGGTCCGCCCGCCCGAGGGGGGCGTCGATCAGACCCCCGTCGGCTTCGACGGTGCCGGCAACGAGCGCCACGTACTCGCGCTCGACCTGGCGGGTGGCCAGCTGGGCGGTCAGCCCGATCCGGGCCTCACGGGTCCGCGCCACCATCAGCAATCCCGATGTCCCCTTGTCGAGCCGGTGGACGATACCCGGCCGGTCGTCATCACCGAGCCCGTTGGCGCCGTCCGCGAGCGCGGCCAGGTCAGGAAACCGGGCCAGCAGCCCTTGTACCAGTGTCCGGGAGCGGTTTCCGGCGCCCGGATGGACCACCAGACCCGCCGGCTTGTCGACGACGATGACCTGGTCGTCGCTCCAGACAACGGTGATCTCGACGCCGGCGTCCCCCTGCAGCCCCGGGCCGCTGGCGGGGACAACCGGTCCCACGATTGACAGTCGCTCCCCGGCCCGGACGCGGCGTGTGCGCGAGGCCATAACCCGATCGTCGACACTGACCCGGCCTCCCTCGATCAGCTCGTCCGCCTGACGTCGGCTGCAGCCGGTCAGCAGGGCCAGGGCCCGATCGAGACGCTCCCCGTCGAGGGCGCCGGGAAGCTTCCAGCCTTCAGGCATGCGGACCAGGGGCATCGGGCGGGTCGGCTGCCGTGGCCGGTCGGCGCCGGTACGTCAGGACCAGGATCACCACTCCCACCACGACGGCTGCGTCCGCGACGTTGAACACCGGCCACCAATCGTGGCTGCCCACGCGAGCCGCGTCGATGAAATCGATCACGGAGCCACGGTTGTGGCGGAAGACGCGGTCGGCGAGATTGCCCGCTGCCCCTCCGAGGAGCAGGCCGAGCCCGACGGCCAGCGGGATGGAGCCAGCCCGGGTGGCCCGGCGGCTGAACACCACCAGCCAAACCACCAGAGCGATTACGACCGCTTCGATGAAGGGCGTCACCCCGCGCCCGAGGCTGAAGGCCGCTCCGCTGTTGAAGGTCAGCACCAGCCAGAGGGAGCCGGTCAGGTGCCGGCCCCCGGGGGCTGGCGGAACGTGGTGAAGAGCCCAGGTCTTGCTCGCCTGATCCGCTGCCAGCACCACCAGCGCCACTGCAGGGATCAGCAGCTGGCGGGCCCGTCGCCGCGACGTGAGGCTCAGCGCCGTGACGACAACCCGCCGCTCTTGCACGACACACATAGAGCAGCCTGCGGCAAGGCCTGCAGTCGGGCTTCGGGGATCTGTTGACCGCATTGCTCGCAGACGCCATAGGTGCCGGAATCGATCTTGGCCAGCGCCCGATCGATTTCCACCGCGGCGGCCCGGGCCTGGGCTGACAGGACCAGATCCAGCTCGCGATCCACGTTCGAGGTGCCGCCCTCTCCGCCCTCCTCGTCGAACTGCACATCGCCGGGTTCGTGCTCGAGAGCCAGCGAGTCGGCCTGCGCTTTGAGGACCTCGGCGGAGCGGATGTAGTTGCCGCGCTCGTCAAGCAGCAACTGCCGCTGGCTGGCGAAGAACGCTGCCCGGTCGGCCTTCGACGAATGGCTCGCCTCGGGCGCGGTCTTGACCGCCTTCTCGGCCTTCGCGGGCGCGCTCTTGGCCGCGGCCGACTTCGCCGTCTTGGCCGGCGCCTTGGCCGATTTCGCCGGCGCCGCCTTGGTGGCCTTGCCTGCAGCTTTGGCGGGTGTGGTCGAACTGGGGGAAGTGGTGGGTTTTCTCGCCATCTCGTCCTGCCTTGCGGCGTTTCGGGGCCGTGGGGCTTCCTGGGAGGCAGGAACGCTACCACGGGCACTATCCGTTGCGATCCGGCTTAAACGCCGCGAGAGTGCTGCTTGTTCCCCCGTATCGTGGTGGGATGCCCGCCGGCGCCGAGACAGGCCCCCGAGACAGCACGGTCCCCAGTGATGCCACAGGCCCCCGAGATGGCACAGGCCCCCGAGATGGCACAGACCCCCGAGATGGCACAGGCCCCCGAGATGGCACAGGCCCCCGAGATGGCACAGACCCCCGGAGTGGCAGGGGCTACCCCGATGTGCCTGGCTTCCCCCGCTTTCCGGAGATCGAAGAAGCGGTCCTGGCCATGTGGGACACCGAAGACACGTTCCGGAGGTCGGTGACCGGCAGGCCCCAGGACAACGAGTTCGTCTTCTACGACGGTCCGCCGTTCGCCAACGGGTTGCCGCACTATGGCCACCTTTTGACCGGCTATGTCAAGGACGTCGTGCCGCGCTACCGCACCATGCGGGGCCAGCGGGTGGAGCGTCGCTTCGGGTGGGACTGCCACGGTCTGCCGGCCGAGACAGAGGCCGAGAAGGAGCTCGGCGTCTCCGGCCGGGGCCCGATCACCGAGTTCGGGATCGCCCGTTTCAACGAGCACTGCCGCACTTCGGTGCTCCGTTACACCAAAGAGTGGGAGCGCTACGTCACTCGCCAGGCCCGCTGGGTCGACTTCGCCAACGACTACAAGACCATGGACCTCTCCTACATGGAGAGCGTCATGTGGGCCATCAAACAGCTCTGGGACAAGGGCCTCATCTACGAGGACTACCGGGTGCTCCCGTACTGCTGGGAGTGCGAGACCCCGCTCTCGAACTCCGAGACCCGGCAGGATAACGCCTACCGGGACCGCCAGGATCCGGCCGTGACCGTCGTGTTCCAGCTCGAGCCGGCGTCGCTTACGTCGACGGAAGTGGCGGATCCGGCCGCCAACCTGGCTGCCGGCCCGCTGCAGGTCTGGGTGTGGACCACCACCCCGTGGACCCTGCCGTCCAACCTGGCGCTAGCGGTCGGCCCTGATGTCCCTTACGCGGTGTTCGAGCGGGACGGCACGCGTTTCGTCCTCGGCGAAGCCGTGCTCGCCGGCTACGAAAAGCAGCTCGAAGGGGCCAACCGCCTTGGCACCGTGACCGGGCGGGACCTCGCCGGCCGGCACTACCGGCCCCTCTTCCCCTATTTCGCGGCTGCGCCCAACGCCTTCGTCGTGCTCGCTGAAGACTTCGTCACGACCGAGGAGGGCACCGGCGTGGTGCACATGGCGCCCGGGTTCGGCGAGGACGACCAGATCGCCTGCGCCGCCGTGGGGATCCCGGTGATCTGCCCGGTCGACTCGCGCACCCGGTTCACCTCCGAGGTGCCGGACTTCGAGGGCCTGCAGGTCTTCGAAGCCAACCAGCCCATCATCCGGGCCCTGCGCCAGCAGGGCTTGCTGGTCCGTTCCGACTCGTATGTCCACTCGTATCCGCACTGCTGGCGGACCGACACCCCGCTCGTTTACCGGGCGGTAACGTCGTGGTTCGTCCGGGTGACCGCCATCAAGGAGCTTCTCCTGGCGCGCAACCGGGAGATCAGGTGGGTACCCGAGCACGTGCGCGACGGGTCGTTCGGCAAATGGCTGGCGAACGCCCGGGACTGGTCCATCTCCCGCAATCGCTTCTGGGGGTCACCGATACCGGTCTGGAGGAGCGACGACCCTCGATACCCGCGCATCGATGTCTACGGGAGCCTGGACGAACTGGAGGGGGACTTCGGCGTCCGTCCCACCGACCTGCACCGTCCTGCCATCGACGAGTTGACGCGACCGAATCCCGACGACCCGACCGGCGCGTCCACGATGCGACGGGTCAGCGACGTCCTCGACTGCTGGTTCGAGTCGGGTTCCATGCCGTTCGCCCAGGTGCACTATCCCTTCGAAAACCGGGAGTGGTTCGATGATCATTTCCCGGGAGACTTCATCGTCGAGTACCTCGGCCAGACGCGCGGCTGGTTCTACACGCTCCACGTGCTCGCTGTGGCCCTGTTCGATCGGCCCGCCTTCACCACCTGCTTGGCCCACGGCATCCTTCTTGGCGACGACGGGCTGAAGCTGTCGAAACGGTTGCGCAACTTCCCCGATCCGGAGGCGATGTTCGACACCCACGGGTCCGACGCCATGCGGTGGTTCCTCATGTCGTCGCCGGTGCTTCGCGGTGGCGACATGATCACCGACGAAAAGGGCATCACCGCTGCGGTTCGCCAGGCCCTGCTGCCCCTTTGGAACGCCTGGTATTTCTTCGCCCTGTACGCCAATGCCGACGGGCGGAGGGCGGTGCTCGGCCGCACGGGCGTCACCGGCACCCTCGATCGGTACGTGCTGTCCAAGACCGGTCAGCTGGTCGCTGACGTCACCACCGCCATGGACGCCTACGACCTCTCGGGTGCAGCGGACGCCATCGAGTCGTTCCTCGATGTTCTCGACAACTGGTACATCCGCCGGAGCCGGGATCGATTCTGGGGTACGGGAAACGGTGAGCCTGGCACCAGCCAGGATGCCTTCGACACGCTGGCCACGGTGCTGGAGGTCGTCTGCCGGGTGGCCGCACCCCTGCTCCCCTTGGTCACCGACGCGGTCTGGCGCGGTTTGACCGGCAACGAGAGCGGGTCATCCGTGCATCTGCTGGACTGGCCGGAGCCGTCGTCATTGCCCTCCGAACCGGATCTGGTCGCCGACATGGACCGGGTGCGCGAGGTCTGTTCGGCGGCGCACTCGATCCGCAAGGCGAACGGGTTACGAG
Source organism: uncultured Acidimicrobiaceae bacterium (assembly GCA_963834725.1). Lineage (GTDB taxonomy): Bacteria > Actinomycetota > Acidimicrobiia > Acidimicrobiales > Palsa-688 > PALSA-693. The sequence continues at coordinate 5,485,655 of CAWICN010000001.1, read as the reverse complement.
CCCGTCTGCCCCTCGCCCGCCTGACGATTGCGGCTGCGGACGCCGCCCGGCTCCGGCCGTACGTCGATCTCATCGCCGACGAGGTCAACGTCAAGTCTGTCGAGATCGACCTGGCCGAGGATCGCTTCGCATCAAGGACCCTCACGGTGTTGTTCAAAGTGGCGGCGCCACGGCTCGGGCCCCTGACCCAGTCGGTCGCCGCCGCGGCCAAGCGCGGCGACTGGGAGCTGCTCGAGGGCGGCCGGGCCAGGGTCGGTGGCAGCGTCCTCGAGCCCGGCGAGTTCGAGATGCGCGTGCTGCCCGTCGACGCGGCCACCACCCGCGCTCTCGACGTCGGGCACGGCCTGGTCGTCCTCGATGTCTCCCTCACCGATGGGCTGCTGCTCGAAGGTTTGGCCCGTGACCTGGTGCGGGCGGTTCAGCAGGACCGGCGCGAGCGAGCCCTCAACGTCACCGATCGCATCTTGCTCGAGGTGACCGGCGACGAGCGGGTCCTCGCCGCCCTGGACGCCCACCGGGAGTGGGTGGCGGAGCAGGTGCTGGCCGTCGAGATCCGGGTGCCGGCGGCCGAGACCGGCGGGGGCTGGCACCCGGTTTCGTTGTCCGACCAGGCGCGCGCCGCCGTCAGGATCACCCGCACCGCTTAGAGCGACTGGCCAGCGGCAGGAGCAGCCGCGGTGGCCGCGTCGACGACGATGCGGCGCCATTGTTGTGAGTAGCAGGTCATATGTGTCCTCGTACTGCAAACAATCATCCCGAGGGGGATCCGGACCGCTCAGGGGGTCGGCTCCTCGCCGGATTGGTCGCCGACGGGACCGGGCTCGCGTACCGCAGCCGTCGGTTCCGCATCGAACCCGGCCGCAGAGCGCCCCGTCGCAACGGACCCGGCTGCAGGGGTCCCCATCGCATCGGGATCGGCCGCATCGGACCCCGTCGCAACCGACCCGGCTGCAGGGGTCCCCATCGCATCGGGCCCGGCCGAAACGGGGCCGGCCGCACCGGGACCGACGGCGCTGACCGCGACCTCGACCTCACGTCGGCGGTTCAATCTGCTGTAAGCGATCAAGACGACGCCGGCGAGGGCGGCCGAACCGATCGACGCGTAGAGGATGGTCATGCTGCTCTGCACATACCCCACCAGCAGCAAGACCAGGCCGGCCACCACCAGCACCACGGTGATCAGCAGTAGTACGAGATCGCTCCGTTGTCGGACCGGGGAGTCACCCGGGCCGGCCCCGGTTGCCACAAGGAGCGGATCACCGGGCGGCACGCGTCCAACCGCCACTCGTCCAGGTTTCCGCCAAGCCGGTTGGCCTACCCAAACCGGCGGGGCGGCCCAAGCCGGCGGGACCACCAAACGGGCTGGTGCGGTACGCCGGCTGGGTCCGCCACACCGGCTGGTTCCGCCACACCGGCTGGCTACGGTCTGGCCCCGTCCCGGCCGCCAGTCGTCCAGAGGACGCTAGCGCCGGCGCCGGAGCCGCCCACCGATGCGACGGTCCTCCTCGAGCTCGTCGGCGTTGTCCTCGAAGAAGTCGTCGAGCGCCCGTTCTTCAGCTGTATCGCTGGCCTCGGAGCCGAAGGGGGGAGCTTCCTCGGACTGAGGTGCCGGCTGCGGAGCGGCCGCGTGGTCGGAGTTCGGCGCGGCTTCGGCCCCTTCGTCCTCGTTCTCCATCGGAACCGACATGGCCGTCTCGTCCCCGGTCTGCTCCGCTTCGGGTTCGGACGGCTCCGGGTCCGGGCTCGGGAGCGCCGGCGGCCGCACCTCGGCCAGCTCGGCCGAGTCGACCGGCTGGGTTGCCGGGGCCGGCCACATCACGCCGGCGCGCTCCACCGCCTCGGTCGCCTCCCTGAGGGCCGCCACGAGATGGGTCTTGTGCTCACCTAGCCACCGGATGAGCGTGTCCACATCCCGTTGGGCCTCGGAACGGGAGGTCTCGAGCCGGGCGACCGCGGTTCGGGAATCGGCGGTCGCTTCTTCGAAGACCTGCCTGCCCCGCTCCTCGGCGTCGGCGAGGATGCCCTGGGCCTGCTGCTCGGCGCCGGCCAGAATGCGGGCCGCCTGCTCCCTGGCCTCCTGCACCGCCAGGTCGGCCGTGCGTTGGGCGAGCACCAGAGTCTTGCGCAGAGCCTCGTCGTTGCCACCTGCCTCTGCGGCGGCCGCTTCAGCCCGCTGGGCCCGCTCGACTGCCTGGCGCGTCCTCTCCTGCAGGAGCTCGACGCCGGCGGCTACCTCCTCGAGGAAGTGATCGACGTCCTCGGGGTGATACCCACGCATCCTCTCGCGGAACTCCACCTCACGAAGCGTCTTGGGCGTGACGTCCATACTGCCATGCTAGTTCCGGTGCAGGATCGAGTCCCTAATCGGGACCGCCGGCTACAAGCGGGCGAGCACCTGGCTGACGATCACCTCGACGACGATGAAGGCCACCAGAAACGACAGGTCGAACATCCCGACCGGGGGGATCACCCTGCGAAAAGGCGCGAGCACGGGCTCGGTCAGCGTGATCACCACCCGTCGGACCGGATTGAGTGGCGAGTCAGAATGGTACGGGAACCAGCTCAGCACCGCTCGCACCACCAGGATCAGCACATAGAGCTGACCGAGGTCGTAGAGGATGTTTCCAGCGCGCAAACTCGTCAGGACCGATACAGGCCCCGCTCCTGCAACCGCCGCTTCTCCTCCGCGGACACCTCCACGTTGGACGGGGTCAACAGGAACACCTGATCGGCGACCTTGTCCATGCTTCCGCCCAGGGCGTAGGTCACGCCGCTGCAGAAGTCGATCATTCGGCGCGCCAGCTCCCGCTCGTTGGCCTGAAGGTTGACGATGACGGGCTGGCCGTTTTTGAAGCGATCGCCGATCTCCTGGGCGTCAGCGAACTTGGCGGGGGCAACCACATGGACCTTGGCGCTCTGCATCGGGGTGATCGGGCGCACGACCGCAGGTCGCGGTGTCACCGTGACGCCATTGGACACCTCGCCGCTCGCGTCCCGGCTGAGAGGGCGCACCGCAGATACCTGACCCGAGTTGGTCTCGGCGGGCTCGGGGTGGCGCCGGGGGGGCGAGGATCCACCTTCGTCGTAGCCTTCAAAGTCCTCGAACTCGTCATCGGTGAGGCCCAGGTACACCATGGCCTTCCGCACGATCCCTGATGACATCAGCAGCCTCCCACTAAACGCAAATCCTATCGTGGTCCCGACCGTGAACCCGGTCGGGACCCGAAGAGGACCCGCCCGAGCCGGAGGGTAGTCGCGCCCTCCTGTGCAGCCACTTCGAAATCATCGCTCATACCCATGGAAAGTTCGCGGAGCCTCAGCTGCTGGGCCAAACGGGCCAACCGACGAAAGCACTCGCGGGCTCCCGCCAGATCCCCAGCAGGGGCGACGGTCATCAGTCCGCTCAAGGCCAGTGGCCGGTTTCGGCAGTGCTCGACCAGGGCCGGGAGGTCGTCCGGACGACATCCCGGCCGGCCCGGGATACTGGTCAGGTTGACCTCCACGAACACCTCCGCCCCCGGGCTGGCGGCCGCGACCGCGTCGGCCGCGACCAGCCGGTCGATAGCGTGCCAGCTCGACACGAGGGGTGCCAGTCGCCTGACCTTGTTGCGCTGGACCGCGCCGAGAAAATGCCACCGCACCTCCTTCGGTCCGGCGGCCGCCTTGGCCAGCAGCTCCTGCGCGTAGTTTTCGCCGACGTCGGGAAGCCCGGCTGATCGGGCCGCCTCGACGGTCTCGGGTCCGCACCCTTTGGTTACGGCAATGATGCGAAACGAATCGGGATCCCGCCCAGCAGCCTGTAATCGGCGCCGCACGGCTGCGAGCCGGGACGCGATCAACTCGGGTGTCGGTGACATCTCCGGCGTCGGTGGCACCCCGGCCGCCCCGGCCGTCGGAGGCTCCGGGGGAGCCGGCGGGCTCACGGTCGCCATACGACGGTCGCCTGGCGGAAGGGGACTCCGGACTGGCGCCATGACCAGTGATCGTCCGAGCAGCCGGTGCACAGGTCGGCATCGCCGACCAGGACGACACCCGACGAATGGAGCGCGGCCTTGACCCCGGCGGGAACATCGAACGCGCTCGACCCGTGCCGGTCGACCGCCCGCACCTGCTCGCCGAACCGCGCCGCCAGCCGATCCACTTCCTCGGGGTCAAACGGGTAGCAGCACGGGTGGATGCAGGGGCCGAGCGCCGCCTCGATACGGGTCGCGCCCAGGCGGCGCATGCTCGTGACCGTCGCTTCGACTACTCCGGCCCGCAATCCTTTCCATCCCACATGGGCGACGCCCAATATCGACTCCGGGCTGGCGAACCCCACGGGGGCGCAGTCCGCGGTCAAGACCGCCAAAGCCGCCCCGCTTCCGGTGGCGATGGCTGCGTCGGCCTCCGTGCCGCTCGCCCCTCCGGGCTGTTCCACTACCACCACCCGGGCGCCGTGCACCTGCTCGAGCACGGTCCAGGGCAGGTCGACCACGGCGCGGCGCCGGCGGTCAACCTTCGAGCCGGTTCCGCCCAGATCTCCCTGCGCGCATCCGGTGCTGCGCACCCGGATGCCGGCCGCCAGCGTCCAGTCGGCTGGATACCCATCGACTGCGCGGTCCATCACCTACTTGAGGAAGTCCGGAACGTCGAACTCGTCATTGGCCAGACCGAGCTCCTCTTCGTCACGCAGCTCGCGCTCGGTTTCCAGTAGCCCGATGCCGGAACTGGTCGGCCGGTCCCGGAGTGGTTGATCGTCCCAGCGTTCGAAGCCCGCTGCGATCACCGTCACCCGTACCTCATCGCCCATGGAGTCGTCGATGACCTGGCCGAAAATGATGTTGGCTTCGGGATGAGCGACGCCATGAATAATTTCCGCTGCCTCGTTGACCTCGAAGAGACCGATATCGCTGCCGCCGGCGATGTTGAGCAATATTCCCCGGGCGCCTTCGACGGAGGCTTCGAGCAGCGGCGAGGTGATAGCCAGCTTGGCCGCGGTGACGGCGCGGTTATCGCCGGAGGCCGTGCCGATGCCCATGATGGCGCTGCCGGCGTTGTTCATGATCATCTTGACATCGGCGAAGTCGGTGTTGATCAGTCCCGGGGTGGTGATCAGGTCGGTGATGCCCTGGACGCCCTGAAGGAGCACCTCGTCCGCCATCTTGAAGGCGTTCACCATCGACGTCTTGTCGCTCGACACGGTGAGGAGCCGGTCGTTGGGGATGACGATAAGGGTGTCGACCTTCTCCTTGAGCCGCTGGATCCCCGCTTCGGCCTGGATCGAGCGGCGCCGGCCCTCGAAAGCAAACGGCCGGGTGACGACGCCGATCGTGAGCGCGCCGAGCGACTTGGCTACCTCGGCCACGACCGGCCCCCCACCGGTCCCGGTCCCGCCGCCCTTTCCGGCCGTGATGAACACCATGTCCGCGCCCTTGAGCACCTCCTCGATCTCGTCCCGATGCTCTTCTGCAGCGGCGCGCCCCACTTCGGGGTCGCTTCCCGCGCCGAGTCCCCGGGTGAGCTGGCGGCCGATGTCGAGCTTCACGTCTGCGTCGCTCATCAACAGGGCCTGAGCGTCGGTGTTGACGGCAATGAACTCGACACCTTTGAGGCCGGCGTCGATCATCCGGTCCACCGCGTTAACCCCGCCGCCGCCGATACCGACGACCTTGATGACGGCAATGTAGTTTTGCGCAGCAACGGCCATGTGGACCCTCCCGGGTACAGCACCAGGTCGGCCCACGGCCGGCTGGCTATCGATAGCGGTCAAATCCTGGATGAGCAAATCCTGGATGCGATGAGTTGGCAAAACGGGGGGTGAGTCAAGGGTGCGGGCAGATCAGGGTCGTGTGGAAGTGACCAGCGATCGGCGCATGGGCCACCGCCACGCCGACGACACGGCCAGTCCGAGAACGAGCCACGATCCATAGCTGATGAGCGTGCCACGTCAGGAGACCGGAACGTGGGATGCTCAGGAGAAACTTGATGTCAAGGGAAGAACTTGAGGTCAAGTAGACACTTATATCAACCTACGCCGAGTGTCGAGACAGTATCGGGAGTCAGGCGGGTCGTCAAGACTCGCCTGACTCCACGGCGGGGCGGTCGGGGACGGTCAGATTGATCCCCGCCGCCCCCGAGAGGTTCGCCTGGGTCATCAGCGCAGTGAGTGCCGTCAGCTTCTGGGCCAAGAGCGACCCGTCGCCGAGGTTCACCGGGATGGACCCCGCCGCGATGGTGGGGGGCAGAACCGCCATCGTCAGCTGGCTGCCCGGCCCCGCCCCGATGCTCAGGACCGCCGAGCGTACCGACGGAGGCAATGCCACGGACACCGCCAGGGCGGCCGCGGTTCCAGCCGGGACGGTCGGGCTGTCGGGCGCGGCGTTGAGGTCGACGAGCGACCGGTCGCTCGCGGTGCCGATACCGGAAGGGGGAAGCGGGTCCACTTTCGGGCCCGCCGACCCCGGCAGCCACAGCCCGAGAGGTGGGACCCGCCCCACCTTCTGGAGCACCGGCAGCCCGGGCGGTGGCGCCATCACGTCCGCAAGGACACGACCGGTCGCGTCCACCGTCGCCCAGCCTGCTGCCGAGCCTCCGGCAGGTAGGGCCACCACCGCAACCGGTGTCCGCTGTGTGACCGCGATGTCGACCGTGGACGGCCAGGCCCGACCGACCCGGGCGCCCCCCAGATCCACCACGGCGTCGAGGCGCACCGCGAGCTTGCCGGTGTTGATCTCGATCAGCGGCCTGGGGTGGGCCAGCCCGGCGATCGAAAGCACCTCGGACCGCGGGACGGCGCCAACCACCGTCACCCGGACATGACGCAGAGACCACACGGGGGTGTACAGCGACCCCACCGCCCCCGCGACCACGACCACGGCCGCGCCCACCGCCGCCAGGATCCGCATCCGCCGGCGACTTTGCCGGCGACCGATCTCGGTCCGCCGGAGGGCGAAACGGGGATCGATCGGGAGCCGACCGGATGGGGTGAAGCTCGGCCTCATGGTAAGGGTAGTGGTGCCGGGTAGGTCCGGCTCCATGACACCGGTCGTGGTGCCCGGTTGGTCCGGCCCCACGGTAAGGGTCGCGGTGCCGGGTTCGTCCGGCGGAGGCGCAGCCGGAATCGGGGGTGGCGGTCCGAGAGGCGGTTCCACTACAACTCTCCACTAGACGTTGAGACTTCGGAGAATCCGACCATCCGTACCTCCGCACACAGATCGATGCCATGGACGCGCTGCACCTCACGTCGCACTACTTCCATCAGCCGACGGACATCGTCGGCGGAACCGCCATCGTCGGCCTGGATGAAGTTGGCGTGTTTGGGCGACACCATGGCGCTCCCTACTCGCCGGCTTTTACATCCGGCCGTCTCGATCAGCCAGCCGGCCGAGTTGGCCGGCGGCTCGCCTGGCGGGTTGGTGAAGACCGAGCCGGCGTTCTGCCCGCCAGGCTGATGTTGGCGCCTCCAGCGCACAATGTCGCGGATCGCGGCCCGCCCTTCGGCCGGGTCGCCGGGACGCACCTCGAACTCTGCGTCCACCACCACCTGCGTGGCCTGGATGGCGGACGTCCGGTAGCCGAAGCGCAGCTCGGGGCCGCTCACCCAGAAGGCGTCGCCGGGTCCGTCGCCACCGACATCCACCACCTGGCAGGCGCGGAGGGTGTGGGCGATGTCCGAACCGTGCCCGCCCGCGTTCATGTGTACCGCCCCGCCAACCGAACCAGGAACGCCGACCGCCCATTCCAGACCGGTCAGGCCGGCCTCGACCGTCTGGCGAGCCAGGGCCGGCAAGGGCACGGCTCCACCAGCACGCACCACCGCCCCGTCGATGCGAACCGAACCGAAGCCGGACGGATCGAGCACGACGCCGATGCCCGAGAAGCCGGAGTCGGCCACGAGAAGATTGGATCCCCGTCCGATGACCAGGACGGGCAATCCGGACGCCCGGATCGCCGCCCGGACCAGGGCCAGGTCCTCCACCCCGGTCACCGTGACGAGTAGGGCGGCCCGTCCTCCCACCCGATACGTGGTCAGGGGTCCGATGGGGCCTCCGGCGACGACCCCGTCGCCGAGCGGAGCCAAGAACGCCGAGGCCCTGCGGATGGCTGCCCGGAGTCCGTCACGAGGAGGATCAGCGTCGCGGCAGGTCACCCGGCTTCGCTCCCCACCCGTCCACCCGGTGGCCCGAGGAACCGCTCCGGTAATGTGGTCAGGTCACCGGCGCCCAGCGTGAGGCAGAGATCTCCCCGTTGAAGAACACGCCGTAGCTCTACCGCAGCATCGTCGAGGGTCGGCGCGTAGCGGACGTCCCTGTCGGGATGAGCGCCGCGGACGGCGTCGGCGATCAGCCGGCCCGTGATCCCCGGTCGCGCCGGCTCGCCGGCGGGATAGATGTCGGTCACCACGAGGACGTCGGCATCCGTGAATGCGTCGGCGAAATCCGGCCACAGAGCTTCGGTGCGCGAATAGCGGTGGGGTTGGAAGACCGCGACCACCCGATCCCATCGGCCGGTCGCGGCCCCGAGCGCGGACGCCACCTCTCCGGGCAGATGGCCGTAGTCGTCGATGAACGTGATGCCGTCGCGTTCGCCCCGCCGCTCGAAGCGGCGGGCGACGCCCCGGAAGCCTCGTAATGCCGCCGCACCCGTTGCCCACGGGATCCCGAGGCGGTGCGCCATCGTGAGGGCGGCGGTCGCATTGCGCACATTGTGAAGGCCGGGAACCCCGAGCCACACCGTCGTCAACCGGCGGCCCGCTAACCGGAGCGAGAAGGCCGCGCCCGCAGCCCCGAGGGCCAGGTCCTCGATGCGGATCATGGCTCCTGTGCTTGTGCCGTACGTCGTGACGGCGGCCATCGTCCCAAGCTCGCCGGTCACCGGCTCAGGCGCGGCGATCACACCGGCCAGCGCCATGGCCCCGGGCTCGTCGGCGCATACCACGCGAGGTCCGGGAGCGGCCGCCGCGAAACGGAGGAACGCCTGCCGGAGCGTGCTGAAATCACCGTAGAAATCCAGATGGTCGGGCTCGACACTGGTCACCACCACCGCTTCGGCGCCGAGGCCGAGGAAGGTGCCGTCGCTCTCGTCCGCCTCGACCACGAGCCACTCCCCACCCGGATCCCACGCCGCCGCCGAAGCCGTCCCGACCGGGTCGCCGCCGATCGGATCGCCACCGATGAGGTCGCCGCCGATGATGTAGCCCGGGCGCACACCGGCGTGGCGAAGGATGACTGCCAGCATCGCCGAGGTCGTCGTCTTCCCGTGGGTGCCCGCTACGGCGACGGTCCGGCGTTCACGGCAGATGGCGGCCAGCAGTTCGGCCCGCCGCCATACCCGCAGCCCGCGACGCCCCGCCTCAACCATCTCGGCGTTCGTCGACGGGATGGCGGTGGAGATGGTGACGACGTCTGCATCGCCGAGCCAGCGCAGGTCGTGGCCGACGTGCACTTCGGCACCGGCTCGGGCCAGGCGTCGCAGCCGGTCGGAATCGGCCGTATCGCTGCCGCTCACCCGGTGGCCCATCGCGAGCAGCACGGTGGCGATGGCGCTCATGCCCGCTCCGCCGACGCCGATGATGTGGACCTGCCGCGGCCGGCTCAGGTCCGGCCGCGCCCCAGCCGACAGGTCCGCCCCCCCGCCATCCCTCAGGTCCGGCCCCGCCCCAGCCGACAGGTCCGCCCCCCCGCCATCTCTCAGGTCCGGCCCCGCCCCAGCCGGCAGGTCCGGCCGGCTCGACCCGCGGTCCGGGTCAGCCACGGGCGTGCTCCTCGGCCAGGGTGGCGACCGCCTGGGCGGCCTCGGGGCGGGCGAGGGCCCGGGCGGCTGCGCCCATGGTGCGCCGGAGCGGAGCGTCCTCGATGAGTCGATCGAGTTCGACGGCCAGGCGGGTGGCGTCGAATTCGCCGTCCGGGATCAACACCGCAGCGCCCGCCGAAGCCAGCCGCTGCGCATTGGCCGTCTGGTGGTCGCCCGGTGCGCCCGGGAGCGGCACGAGGATGGCCGGCAGTCCAGCCACGGTCAGCTCGGCGACCGTACTGGCGCCGGCTCGCTGCACGGCGACATCGGCCGCCGAGAGCAGCAGCTCCATGTGATCCTCGAAGCGCACCTGCTGGTAGATAAGACCCCCCGGCACCGGTGGCGGTGCACCGGCGACGCACGCCTCAAAGTCCCGCTCGCCGATCACGTGGCGCATGGCGACATCGGCGCGGCCCGACCATCTGGCAACCAGGCGAAGGACCGCCGTGTTGATGCGCCCGGCGCCAAGCGAACCACCCGTCACCGCCACCACGACCCGGTCGACGGGCAGGCCGAGCGCCTCACGGGCCGTGGCCCGCCCGGCGTCACTGCGATCGACGCTCAGGATCTGCCGCCGTACCGGGTTTCCGGTCACCACCGCTCGGGGCAGGGGCGTACCGGGGAAAGAAACCGCGCACGCGACTGCGAACCGGCCGGCCAGGCGGTTGGCGAGACCGGGCACGGCGTTCTGCTCGGCTACGACGAGGGGAACGCGCCACACCACGGCAGCGAGAGCTCCGGCCACGCTGGCGTAACCGCCGACCGTGATCACGACCTGCGGGCGGAGCCGGGCGAGCAGGGCGACCGCCTGGACCATCGCGGCCAGCAAGCCGGCCACGGCACCAATGTTGTCGACCGTGAGCCGGCGGGCGATACCCCGCCCCGGGAGTAGGATCACCTCGAACCCGGCCCTTGGGACCATGGTTTGTTCCAGCCCCCGGCTGGATCCCAGGAAGCGGACGCTGTCCGGCTGATGGCCGCGCTCCACCAGGGCCTGCCCGATGGCGATGGCCGGAACGACGTGTCCGCCGGTCCCGCCTCCGGCGATCACAGCCCAGGCCGTCCTGCCTCTGGCGTTCACAGTCGAGGCCGTGCCACCTCTGGCGTTCACGGTCGAGGCCGTCCCGCCTCCGGCGATCCTGGTCCAGGACCGTTCGCCGTCGGTTCGGATCACGAGCGGGCCGCGATGTTGGCCAGCATCCCGGCGCCGAAAAGGGCGATCACCAAGGACGACCCGCCGAAGGAGACAAACGGCAGCGGGACACCCGTGACGGGGAGCAGACCGACGACGGCCGCGATGTTGATGACGGCTTGCCCGACCAGCCAGGCGGTGAGTCCCGAGGCGATCAAGGCCGCGTACCGGGAGGGAGCCCGGCACGTGATCCGGGTGCCGAGCAGGGCCAGAGTCAGAAACAGGCCCGAAAAGACCAGACCCCCGACCAGACCGGTCTCCTCGCCGATGACGGCGAAGATGAAGTCTGTCTGGGCGTTCGGCAGATACCCGTAACTGGCGATGCTCGCCCCGAGCCCGTCGCCGAGCACATGTCCGTGGCTCAAGGCCAGGAGGGCCTGCACGGACTGGTAGCCGGTATTGCTCGCGTCTTTAAACGGATGCAGGAATGACGTCAGCCGCCGCCAGCGATACGGAGCGGCGATGGCGAGGACCGTGGCCGCCACCCCGCCGATCCCCAGCAGCACACCCAGTGGTTTGAACGGGATCCCCGCCGTGATCATCAAGACCACCCCGATGCAGGCCAGCACGATAGCCGTGCCCATGTCGGGTTGGGCCATGACCAGGGCGCCCAAAAGCACGAGGACGGCGATGACCGGGGCCATCTGATAGCGCCAGTCGCGCTTGCCCGCCCGGCGATCGAGGATGTCGGCTGCGAAGAGGATGAGCGACAGCTTCGCCAGCTCGGCGGGCTGTACCTGCAGGACGGAGGTGCCCAACCATCTCGATGCCCCGGAGGTGCGCACTCCGATCCCCGGGACCAGCACTGCGAAAAGCAGGCCGATGGTGAGGTACATGGCGACAGGGGCCAGCCGGCGCCACCGCTCCGGATCGATGCGCCGGGCTACGAGGAACCCCACCGTGCCGATCGCCAACCACATCAGCTGCCGTTCGAAGAAATACCAGGGTGAACCGAACTGCTGGAGGCTGACGATCGAGGACGCGGACAGCACCATGACCACGCCGATCAGGCACAGGATGGCCACCAGCACGACGAGCAACCAGTGCGTTCCACCCTTGCCGGGAACGCGGGCGGCCGGGGCGGTCGGCCCGCCTCCGCCACCTCGCCGGTCAGCAACTGCATGAGGGGACAAAGAGGTACGCGGTTCGCGGGTCAGCACTGGCAGCCTCCTCCGCCGAGTTTGCGGCGCACGATGACAGCGAAATGGTCGCCCCGGGCCGCATAGGACGGGTACCAGTCGAAGCTGGCGCAGCCCGGGGACAGGACGACGGCGTCACCTGGACGGGCCAGGCGAGCGGCCGCCTCGACGGCGGCTTCCATGCTGGTTGCCGTGGTCACGGGGGTGCGGCCCGAGAAGGCGGAGTCCACGTCGCCGGCGGACTCCCCGATCGCCACCACGGCGCGCACCGGCGGAACGGCGGCGCCCAGCGCGGTGAGGTCGAGACCTTTGTTGCGGCCGCCGGCGATCAACACCACCGACGAGAACCCCGCGACCGCCGCCAGGACCGAAGCGGGGGTGGTCGCCTTGGAATCGTCGAACCACGCCACACCGTCCCGCGACCCGACCAGGCTGACCCGGTGGGCGGGGGGCGGGGTGCTCGCCAGGCCGTCCCGGCAACCGGCGCGGGTGGCGCCGGCCGCGGTGGCCACGGCTGCGGCCGCGAGGGCGTTTGTCAGGTCGTGCGGCAGGGCGCGCGGCAACTCGGTAACCGGGATGATCGTCCTACCCCCGGGTCCGACCAGCCGGTCGCCATCGACCCGGTACGACGCCCGCTCCTGGATCCCAAAGGTCAGCCGATGAACCCCCTTCGGGATCCCCTCCGCCGCAGTCGACACGATCGGATCGTCGGCGTTGTAGACCGCGGTGTCCCCGGTCGCCTGGTTAGTCCAGACCCGGGCCTTGGCGGCTGCGTAGTGGTCGAGGGTCGGGTGCCAGTCGAGATGATCCGGTGTGAGGTTGAGCCAGCAGCTGACCGCGGGATGGAAAGTGTCGGTGAACTGCAACTGAAAGGACGAAACCTCAGCCACCACAACCTCGAATCCGCCCGTGACCGCCTCGATCATGGGCAGACCGATATTCCCCGCCGCCACGGCCCGCAGCCCCGAGGCCCGGAGGATAGCGGTGACGGCGGTCGTGACCGTGGTCTTCCCGTTGGTGCCGGTGATGGCGATCACTCGGGGACCGCCGGCGGCCATCGCGATCCGGGCGGCCACCTCGATTTCGGCGTGAACAGGGACGTGGGCGGCAGCCGCCGCGACGAACACCGGATGGCCGACCGGGACGCCCGGGCTGGGCACCACCAGATCGCATCCCTGCAGGCGATCGGCCAGGCCGGCTCCTGCCGGCGTCGGCTCCACCACCACGCCGATGGCTGCAGCCGCGTCCGCGGCGTCCGGCGGGCAGTGATCGTCGAACACCTCGATGTCGTCGCCCGCCGCCAGGAAGGCCCGGGCCACGGCTCTGCCGGTCGTGCCGAAGCCGACGACGGCAACGCGGCGGCCGCTCATCCGTTCCCCCCTTTGGACAGGAAGTCGGCGTAGAACAAGCCCAGCGCCACGGCGGTGCACAACCCGGCCAGTATCCAGAACCGGACGATCACGGTCGTCTCCGGCCATCCGAGCAACTCGAAGTGGTGGTGGATGGGCGCCATGCGGAAAACCCGGCGGCGGAACATCTGGAAGCTGGCGACCTGGATGATCACCGACAGGGCCTCGATGACGAACAGGCCGCCGATGATCAGCAGGAGCAGGTCGACGTTCTCGAGCAGGGCCAGGATGGCGATGGCTGTGCCGATACCGAGCGATCCGGTGTCGCCCATGAAGATGCGGGCCGGTGCCGCGTTGAACCACAGAAAGCCGGCACACGCGCCGATCATCGCCGCCGCGATGGCCGCCTCGTCCAGGGCGGCCGGGTTGCGGTAAATGGAAATGTGGCGAAGCTCGTAGAACCCGATAACGGTGAAGGCGGCAAAGCTGAAGATCGCCGACCCCGCGGCCAGCCCGTCGAGCCCATCGGTGAGGTTGACGGCATTGCTGAAGCCCACGATCACCAGCACGGCCAGGATGACCCAGCCGACCTTGCCCAGATCTATCCCCGTGGAGTTGTAGCGGGTGAATGAGAGGTGGGTATCCACCTTGAGCCAGGTCACACACAGCACGGCGAACGTGATCGAGATCAGGAACTGGCCGGCCAGCTTGGCCCGCTTGTTGAGACCCAGGCTGCGGTGACGGTTCACCCTGATCCAGTCGTCGACCAACCCGAGGCCCGCCGCCGCGCACACGGTGAGCATGGCGACCAGCCCGCGGACCGTGAAGGTGCCCTCCACGTGCTCCGCCAGGTACCCGATGACGGCGGCCCCGATGATGGCCACCCCGCCCATCGTGGGCGTGCCGGCCTTGGTCAGGTGCCGCACCGGGCCGTCCTCGCGGATCTGCTGGCCGATGCCGCGAACCCGCAACCAGGTGATGAGTAGGGGGGTGGCCACCAGGGCCAGAAACAGGGCGATGCCCCCGGCCAGCAGGAGATCGGTCATCGGCTACCGGCGTGCGGCGAGTGGGCCTCCCTCGCCAGGATCCGCCGCAGCGCCGCCCGGGCCACATCGGCGTCGTCGAACGGGAGGATCCTGCCGGCGATCTCCTGACCCGGCTCATGTCCCTTGCCGGCAATCAGGACGATGTCGCCCGGCCTGGCGGCCGTGAGCGCGATCGAAATGGCCGCGGCCCGGTCCGGCTCCACGATGAGCTTCGAGGGGGCATGTTGATCGTCGAGAGGAACGCCTGCCAGAACGGCGTCATGATCGCACCGGGGTCCTCGGAACGCGGGTTGTCGGAGGTGACCACCGCGAGATCGGCCAAAGCGGTGGCAGCGGCACCCATCAGCGGCCGCTTGTCGTGGTCGCGGTCGCCCCCGGCTCCAAAGACGACCAGCAGGCGCCCCCGGGTGAGCTCCCTGGCCCCGTGGAGGGCCTGGGTCAGGCCATCGGGCGTGTGGGCATAGTCGACCAGCACCGTGAAGGGCTGACCGGCGTCCACCGGCTCGAAGCGGCCCCGCACGCCGCCCACCGCTGCCATCCCCGCAGCGATGTCGACCGGGTCGATGCCAAGGGCACGGGCACAGGATGCAGCCGCCACCGCGTTGGCCAGGTTGAACCGCCCTCCGAGGTTGATCGTCACCCTCTGGCCGGACCACCTGAAGCGGCTCCGGGTGGGAGCCAGCTCGACATCGGCCGCATCTTCGGGTGCGAACGTCTCGGTGGGCACTCCTTGCCGGTCGAGGCGCTCGAGCAAACGGCGGCCCCACGGGTCGGCCCGGTTGACGACGGCCAGGCCCACCCGGTCGCGGGTGAACAGCAGGGCCTTGGCCTCGAAGTAGTCATCCATGGTGTGGTGGTAGTCGAGGTGTTCGGGGGTGAGGTTGGTGAAGACCGCCGCCGCGAAGCGAACCGCGTCGACTCGGTGCTGGACAAGGGCGTGGGATGAGACTTCCATAGCGATGGCGTCACCGCCAGCGTCTCGCCATCGGGCCAGCAGGCCGTGCAGGTCGGGCGCCTCGGGGGTGGTGCGCTGGTGCGTGAGCGTACCGATGGTCGCCGTCCTCCACCCAACCGCCTCGAATGCCCCCTGAAGAAGGGCGCACGTCGTGGTCTTCCCGTTGGTGCCGGTCACGCCGGCCACCGTCAAGTGCCGG
Organism: uncultured Acidimicrobiaceae bacterium; assembly: GCA_963834725.1. Taxonomy (GTDB): domain Bacteria; phylum Actinomycetota; class Acidimicrobiia; order Acidimicrobiales; family Palsa-688; genus PALSA-693. Next base: position 5,470,004 of record CAWICN010000001.1, on the reverse strand, counting down.
GACGGATGTGCGTACATGGCATCCGCGACCGGCCCGAGGGCTCCACGGACGGAAGTCACCACGACCTGTGGGACATCCAGGTCGAGTGGGCGCTCGCAGAGGATCGCGGCCGCCCCGCTCGCGACCGCAGCAGCCGCGAACTCGTGACCGTCCCGGTTCTCGCCGGGTACGCACGCGAACAGGCTGCCCCGCTCCACCTGGCGGGAATCCATGGTCAGTACTCGCACCTCCGTCGCCTGGTCACCGATCACCGTGTTCACCAGGCCCAGCCGTTTCAGGCTCGCCTCCGCTACCAACCCCACGAGACGCACGGCGACCTCAGCCGGTTCCGGGACTGGAGCGGGATCGGGCCCCGCCAACCGTCGTCGGCACTGCGATCGTGGTCGTCGGCAAGACCGGCGGGGCCGGACCTGACGGCGCTGGAGCCGGCCGGTGGCCGGCTCCGGACCGGGCGGGCCCAGTTGCAGACCCGCCTGGAATCGTTGACGCCGTCGACCCCGGAAGGCTCGTGGCGGTCCCCGGGGCGGTCTGATTTGGCGTACTCACTCCCGGCGGGGTGGCCAAGCCGGGCAGGGGAGTACCCGCCACGTCGCCGGCACCGGTGGCGGACGCGCTGGTCGCCAGCGGTACGCCTGGGGCGGGGGGTTGCTTCGGCAGGGGCGGGATGCCGAAGGTGTGCAGGGCGTAGCGCGCGATGGTCGCAAACGTAGGAGCCGAAGCGGCCGCTCCGTAGTCAGGCGTGTCGTCGATGACGACCATCCCGGTGATCTGCGGGTCTTCCGCCGGCACAAAACCCACGAAACTGGCCACGTAATGGCCGTTCTCGTAGCCGCCCTGCGGCGAGGGGACCAGCGCCGTGCCGGTCTTGCCGGCCACCGTGTACGGGTCGAGGTTGGCGGCGGTGCCGGTCCCGACCCGCACAACCTCTTCGAGCATCGTCGTCATCTCCCTGGCGACAGTGGGGGAAACGACCCGATGGGGAGGCCCCGACGGCAGCAAATGCTCGCGCCCCTTGCCGTCGAGCGTGGCGTCGACCAGCTTCGGCGGGACGTAGACGCCACCGTTGGCGATGGCGTTGTAGGCGGCGATCATCTGGACGGCGGTGACCGCGATCCCCTGACCGATGGGTACGTCGGCGATCGAGGTGCCCGACCAGTACGTTGGCAACAGCCCGGCGGATTCGCCGGGGAAGCCGATATCGGTGCTCGAGCCGAGCCCGTACGCATGCACGTAGTTGAGGAGTTTGTCCTTGCCCAACCGTTGGGCGATCTGGATCGTGCCGATATTCGAGGAGTTGGCCAGGATGTCGGTGACGGTCCAATGCTCTATGCCGTGGCTCTCGGCGTCGTGAAATGTGGTTCCGGCCACCGGGTAGCTGTCGGGAATAGTGAAGACGTTCGAGGGCACGATGACCCCGGAGTTGAGGGCGGCGGAGATGGTGATGAGCTTGTTGACCGAGCCTGGCTCGTAGACATTGGTGAACGCGGTGGCCGATGATGCCTCCACCGGGACAGCTGCCGGTGCGGCGCCCGCCGCTGGGGGGGCGGCGCTCAGGCTGACGGGCACGGCCGGGGGCTGCTTGTCGCCGGGTCCGGGCATGGTGAGCTCAGCGTCGGCGAGGATCTCGCCGGTCTTCGAGTTCATCAGGAGGGCGATACCCTGTTTGGCCTTGGCGGCCACGATGGCTTGAGCGAGGGCCTGCTCGGTCTCGTACTGCAGCGGCTCATCGATGCTGAGCAGCAGGTCCTGGCCAGCAACGGGTGCCCGGTAGACCTGGCGACCCCCCGGTACCTCGCGCCCCTCGGGATCGATCTGGGTGACGGACTCCCCTGCCTGCCCGGCCAGGATGGAGTTGTACTTGTACTCGAGGCCCGCCAACCCGTTGTTGTCCGTGCCGACCGTGCCGAGAAGCGGGAGGGCGAGCTGACTGGCGGGATAGAACCGCTTCGGTTCCTTCAAGCTGTAGATGCCGGCCAGATCGAGAGACGCCACCTTGGCCGCGGTGGCGTCACTCACCGTGTGGGCGAGGTAGACAAAGCTGGCGTTCTCGGTCATGAGCTTCACCAACGTGTTGACCGGCATGGCCAGGACCGAAGAGAGAGCCGCCGCCTCGGCCGCCGGATCGTTTACCTGGCGTGGATCGGCGTAGATGGTTGTCTGCGGGACCGACATGGCCAGCTCATCGCCGTTGCGGTCGAGGATGGCGCCGCGTTCGGCGGGCAGGGTCACGACCTGCTCCCACTCCGATGCGCCCACAGCCAGGTACCGGGTTGAGTTCACGCCCTGAATGACGACGAGCTTGATTCCGATGGCCGCGAAGGCGACCGTGACGAGGGCCAGCAGCACAAAGGACCGAACGCGGCCGGACGGACCCAGACCTCGCGACCGCGACCGCGACCCCGGCCGGCGCCGGCGCCGGCGTCCATCCACGCGCTCGATGTGGTGAGGTGCTGTTCGCCCGGGCTGGTTGACGGCCCCGTTGCGGGGGCCGCCGCGTCATGGAGCGCCCGCCAGCTGCGCTTTAATCCGGGGCCAGTCCGCATCACCCGCCGGGGCATGTACGCCACCCGATGCCGCGTGGCGGCCGGACGGGCCGGGCGTTCCACCGATCGTCGCCGTTGGAGTCAGGTAGGTGACCGACGCCGGTTGGCGCATCCCGAGCTGCCCCTCCGCGGTCGAGATGATGTGGGCGGGCGATCCGAGCTGCGCCACCTCCAGGCGGAGGTTCTGGTAGCTCGTCTGCTCGACTTGCACCTTCGCGGTCAGGCGGTCCAGGGCGAATTGCCGCTGCGCCAGCACGACATGCAAGTAGACAAGAACGAACGCGACCGCCAGGACGAGCGCGGCCGTGCCGAGCCCCACGACTCTGCTCCGCTTCAGACGGGTCCGTCTCGAGTCACGGGCCGGGACGAGCTGGAGGTGACGGGATTCCCTGCCCTCGAGGGAATCTGGGACGTCGACCGAGTCCGGCCCCGGTACCTGGGCGGCCAGCGCCGCAGAGGCCCCGAGGCCCATGGCGCGGGCCGCGGCTGCGGCCCGGGCTGCTGACGGACGGGACCGGGCCGGTATCACCGATCCCGGACCGGGACGAGAGCCCCGGACCGGCGCGCCGGCGGGGGCCGGCGGGGTCTTGCGAGTGGCATCCCGCGAGCGGCCCAGGTGGCGCCGACCGGGCTGGTCCCGGCCTTCTGGGTGGTCCGCGCCTTCTGGGTGATCCGCGCCTTCTGGGTGGTCCGCGCCTTCTGGCTGGTCCAGCTCGATCGTCTGGTCCAGCTCGATCGTCTGGTCCGGGGGATCCCCCTGGTCCCGTCCGGTGGTTGGAGCGGTGCTGGTCGACGGGGTCATGAAGTCCGCCCCGGATCGGCGCCACCAGCGGTGGATGGCGGGTCCGGGAGGCGCTCGGCCACCCGGAGACGGGCGCTCTCGGCCCTGCGGTTCGCGTCGATCGCCTCCGGGCTGGGGCGCCTCGCCCCCCGCGTCACGAGGCGCGCCACGGGAACGGCACCGCAAACACATGGGAGCCCCGGCGGGCACACGCACCCACCGGTGGCGGCCAGCCGGAACCGCTCCTTGGCGATGCGATCCTCGCCGGAGTGGTAGGAGATGACGGCGCACCGGCCGCCTGGCACCAGCGCGGCAAGCACGGCGTCGATAGCCGCCGGCAGAATGTCCAGCTCCTCGTTGACGGCGACCCGCACGGCCTGGAACACCCGGCGGGCAGGGTGGCCGCCTGTACGGCGGGCGGCGGCGGGAATGGCCTGCCGCACCACCTCGGACAGCCTCAGGGTCGACTTGATGGGTCGGGCCGCCACTACCGCTTTAGCAATCCGGGATGCGAAACGGGGCTCTCCGTTGTCTCGAAACAGCTGGGCGAGCGCACCCTCGCTCCACCCGTTGACGACGTCGCTTGCCGACACGGATCGAGCTGGGTCCATGCGCATGTCCAGTGGGCCGTCGCGCCAATAGCTGAAGCCGCGCTCGGGCCGGTCGAGCTGCGGCGAGCTGACCCCGAGATCGAACAGGGCCGCTGATAGCGGGGCCGCCCCGAGGGACTCGAGCAGCTCGGGGAGCTGGTCAAATCGAGACTTCTGGACTCGGACCCGGGATCCATAGGATGCCAGCACTTTCGACGCCGCGGCCACCGCGGCCGGGTCCTGATCGATGCCGAGCAGGGTCAGGTGGGGAGCCGCATCCAGGAGAGCCCGGGCATGGCCCGCTCCTCCGAGCGTGGCGTCGAGCAGCACGCCCGGGGGGCTCGGGTGGAGAAGCGCCACCACCTCGTCCACCATCACCGGACGGTGATCAAAGGTGGTGGACGGGTCCGTTCGGAACTCCGGGCCGGTGTTCACCAGGTGGCGCGGGCCGCTCACGGTCCCGATTCTGCTCACGATCTTGGGTTTCTTGGGCCGGCCCATCCGCAGCCCCTCGACCAGCGTGCTGTCGGGATTTCTCCCCGATCGAGCTGAGTGGAAGCGGGCGGAGAAGGGGACTTCCACCCTGCCAGTCGAAGGGCTGCGCATCGGCCAGCCACGGTTGGGTACGGCCACTTGGGTAAACGGTTCAGGGCTCACACTCCTATCGGCGTGGGAGATGGCGAGTCGGGGGAAGGGCCCGACCGGCCGGGTGGATCGGCGAGCTCGGCGTCGCCAGCCGCCCCGTGCACCGCCCATTCCTCCGGTGCCCAGAGCTCGATATGGGTAATCGCCCCGTGGATCAGCACGGCCGACTCCAGCCGGGCGAACTCGCGGAGGTAGGCCGGGATGCCGACCCGGCCCTGCCGGTCCAGCTCCACCTCGGTTGACCCCGCGGCCCAGACCCGCACCACCGCGCGGTCCTCCGGGCTGCGGTCGGCCCTTGACTCCATCTCGTCGAGCTTTCGTTCGAACGCGTCCGGAGTCCACAGCGCCAGGCACCGGTCGTTGTGCTTGGAGATGAAGGCGAGGGTGTCGAAGCTGGTTCGGTAGCGCGCCGGGAGGATGATTCTCCCCTTTACGTCCAGGGAGTGTTCGAACCTCCCTACGAACCGCATCCGCACGCTTCACTCCGCTCCGTCCCTCGATGGCATCAGGGCCCCTCCCCTTCAAACCACTTCCCACCACTATATGCCACTTTCCCTCCACAGTCAACCACCTGAAGGCGCCACGCCCTCGGAACACTCCCGAGGCGCGGGCGATTTTCTGTCGCGGCGTCCGCTTCAGTTGGGCACGCTTCGCTACAGAAAATCTCGAAAGGGGACGGATCGCTACAGAAAAGGTCGTGTAGTCCGCCACTCTCTGCGCTCGGCGCCGCGCCACGTCTCGCTGATCTGTAAGGTTCGCCAGGCCCCAAAAGTCGGTGGGACCGGCTCGGTTGAGCTCTCAGCCCCTCGGGGAGGAGTCGGGTAAGGCGGCGAGTAGCGCCGCGGTCAGGGCATCCGCCTGTGCTGTCCCTACGCCGGCAGCCAGGTCCTGGAGCTCAGCGGTCGTGCCGGCCCGGGCCGCCTCGTCCACGGCCAGCAGGGCCACGAGAGCGGCGGGCTCCCAGCGCAGCAGCGCCGCGGTCTGGAAGAGCACACCCGGCCGGGTCCGACGCTGGGAGATACCTACGACCTTCTGTGATCCGACGGTCACCTCGCCCGGCCCCAGTCCAGCAAAGCAGACCCGCTTGGACCAATCACTCGGTTGCATACCGCCGCGCCAGACATGGGCCGGACCGGCTCCGATCTGGTCGACGGCGGCGGCCCAGGCGTCCCCGAGCCACCAGGGGGCGCGACGCAGGTCACTGTCCCAGAGCGGATCGCTGGCAGGGATGATCAGATCGACCCAGAGCACGCCGTCGGGATCCACGAGCACCGCCCCGCCTCCAGTGGATCGGCGGACCACTTGCACACCTTCTCTGTCAGCCGCGGCCGCGTCGACATCCGATTCCGACTGGCCGCTGCCGAGTAGCAGCGCGGGCCGGTCGATCTGAAGGACGCGTACCAGGCGGGTGCCCGTGGCAGCGGTGCCGGCCGACGCCCGCAACGCCTCCAGCGACTGGGCCAGTAGGACGCCGGCCGGGCCCTGCCGGTGTTCGACGCGCCAGGGCGGCGCCGCGGTGGGACTCAAGCCGACAGGCCGGCCGCTTTCGATCCGAGATACGGCTCCCAGTCGGAGCGGATGGCACCGGTGGCGACCAGGATCCAGGTCCGTTCCCGGGGTGCGGTGGGGCGGCGCCGGAGCCGCATACCGCTGTCCTCGAGCAGCCGGTCTCGCTTGCGCGTGTTGCAGGGACGGCATGAGGCCACCACGTTGTCCCAGGCGTGCGTTCCGCCTTTGCTTCGGGGGATCACGTGGTCGATGTTCTCTGCCGACGCCCCGCAGTACTGGCATCGGTGGCCATCGCGGGCGAACACCGCCCGGCGGTTAAGTGCCACCCGCGCTTGATAGGGGACCTTGACGTAGTAGCAGAGCCGTACAACCGATGGCTCCGCCATCGCCAGTCGCTCGGCCCGGAACAATCGGTCGGTGGCATGCAACAGCTCTGCCTTCTCGTCGAGGATCAGCGTGAGCGCTCGGCGGCTCGGAACGACGCACAGCGGTTCATAGGTGGCGTTGAGCACGAGCGATTCCGTCATCGCCGCCCGGAGTCTCCTACCGGCCCGGTGGCCGCTGGTGGGCTGCGGCAGGGTCCGCGCCCTCTTCCCCTGATGGTGCGCAACGCACCGCCAGACGTTATCGCGCCCGCGACCCCATACGACGACACCACTCGAGATAAGCGATGAGGTCCCGCGGATCGAGCCGTCCGGTGTCGCCGTACATGGTCTGGGTCCGGAAGCGAACATAGTCGGCCGGCGGCAAGGGGCTCGGCGGCCAGCGCCGCCACCATCGGGGGGGCGCCAGCCGGGCCAGGCTCGGCCACAGGTGGGGGCGGGCCGCCACGGCCCGGACTGCCGGCAGGGCCGGTCCGGCTCGTCCGAGACGATCTCGGCGATGAGGGCGACGATCGGGGCCGCGCCCCCGGCGGGCGCTCACCGTTTCCGGCGGGCGGTGTCGTCATCCCGCCATCCCGCTGCTGCCGCCCCGATCACCAAACTCGCCACCGCGATCACCGGCCCCGCCGCCCCGAGCCAGCGGTGTCGTAACCCCGCCATCCCACCGCTGCCGCCCCGATCAGCGGACCCGCCGCCCCGAGCCGGCTGGAAACAATGCGGCAGTGGTGCGAGAACTGCAGGCGGGCGCGGGCGGCTAGCTCGGCCCGGGCGGCAGCAAAGAAAGGCTCGCCAAAGCCGAGCGCCACCGAGCCGCTGACCAGAGCCAGCTGCAGGTCGAGCAGGTTGGCCACTGACGCCACGGCCCGGCCGACCAGCATCCCGGTGCGCGCCACGACCTCGGGGCCGGCCCCGGCTGCGGCTCGACCCGTGATCGCTGCGATCGCGGTACCGGACGCCTCCGCCTCCAGGCAGCCCCGCCCTCCGCATGCGCACGGCCGACCGTTCGGCTCCACCACGACATGACCGATGTGCCCGGCGTTGCCGTCACTCCCGTCAAGCAATCGGCCGTCCACGACGATGCCACCGCCGACTCCGGTGGACACGACCACTGAGATGTAGTTGCCCACGCCCGCGGCCTCGCCCACCCAGCCGTCGGCCAGGGCCAACGCTTTGGCGTCGTTATCGATCCAGGTTGGCAGGCCGGTCAGTTGGGCCAGGCGGGAGCGGAGCGGAAAGTCGCGCCAGCCGGGGATGTTGAGCGGAGAGATCAGCTCTCCCCCGGCCGACATGGGTCCGCCCGACCCGATTCCGCACGCCAGGGGTCGGGCGGGGGGAACATCCCGCACAAGTGCCTCGAGCGCGGCCCAGATTGTCTCCGCCCCGCTCTGCGGCGTGGGTACCTGAGACGCCCAGACGACCTGCCCCCGCCGGTCAACGACGCCCGCGGCCAGCTTGGTCCCGCCGATGTCGACTGCCAGCACGGACTCCGTCGCCCCCCCTCCAGAACCACGGGGTGATGAACTCATTTCGAGGAGGGTACGCTAACCGGAAGACTGTTCCAGGAGGCCCGATGGTACGACAACCGGCGGTGGAGGTGCAGTCCGTCGGCGCCTTTGCAGAGATATTCGACACGGTCGTCGACAACGTGGCCCAGGTGCTGGAGGGCAAAGGGACCCAACCAGGCTGGCGTTGGTGTGCGTGGCCGCAGAGGGACACCTCCTGCTCGAGGATGTGCCAGGCGTCGGCAAGACCAGCCTGGCCAAGGCGCTGGCCCGATCTTTCGACCTTCAGTGGCGGCGCATCCAGTTCACGCCCGATTTGCTGCCCTCTGACGTGACTGGAGCAAGCGTGTTCGACCGGGAGACGGGATCGTTCACATTCCGGCCGGGCGGGGTGTTCGCCAACGTGGTGCTCGGTGATGAGATCAATCGGGCCTCACCAAAGACTCAGTCAGCCCTGCTGGAGGCGATGCAGGAGGGTCAGGTCACTGTCGACAACGTGACCCATCGCCTGCCCCATCCGTTCCTGGTCATTGCCACCCAGAATCCGGTCGAACACGAGGGCACCTACCCGCTTCCCGAGAGCCAGCTCGACCGGTTCCTGCTGCGGGTCCGGATGGGGTACCCCGACCGGCACGCCGAGATGGCCATGCTCGAAGGGACCGACACGCGGACCCAGGTCGAGGACCTCTCGGCGGTAGCCGGGCCCGACGCCATTCCGACCATGGTCGCTATCACGACCCAGGTGCACGTGGCGACGGCACTAAAGGGCTACATCGTCGATCTGGCGACAGCCACGCGCAATCATCCCGCCTTGTCGCTCGGGATGTCGCCGCGAGCCGCCCTGGCCTTGCAGCGGGCGGCCCGCGCCCTGGCCGCGTCGACGGGGCGGGAGTACGTCGTACCCGACGACATCAAATTCCTGGCCGGACCGGTGCTGGAGCATCGCCTCGTCCTGTCGCCCGAGGGGGTCGTCTCGGGCGTCGATATCGCCGAGGTGGTCGACGAGGTTCTTCGCACCGTACCCGTTCCGACCGGACGAGCGGGAGGCTGATGAACCCCGGGCGGGTCGGCCTTACCCAGCGCGGGTGGGTGCTTCTGGCCCTGTCCCTGTTGTTAACCCTTGCGGGATTCCTGTTCGGCATCGAGGAGCTCTATCCGGTAGCGGCCGCGGGCGTGGTCCTGATCGTCGCTGCTCGAGGCTGGGTGGCCAGCCGGCGTTGGGATGTTCGCGTCGTGCGCCACGTCCGCCCCGCCCGGGTTCCGGCCGGTGTCCCGGCGCGAGTCGAGCTGGCCGTTGTCAATCACAGCCCTGAGCTGTCTCCCATCCTGGCTGCGAAGGATCCCTTCGACGGCGGCCGGCGCTGGGCCCGGTTTCTCGTCGCCCCACTCCATCCCGGGGAGCTGCGCTGGGCGGCGTACTCGCTGCCCACGTCCCGCCGGGGCGTGTTCGAGCTAGGACCGCTGGAGCTGGAGCTGTCTGATCCATTCGGTCTGACGCGGGTGGGCACGATCGGCTGCGGGACCTCGACGCTCACCGTGCACCCGCGGGTCGATTCCATTCGGTCGCCGGCCTGGCCGGCTGAGCCGGATCCCGACGTGCGCGTGCCCCAGCCGCTCGTCGGTCGGCTCGGGGACGAGTTCTACGGGCTTCGCGAGTACCGCGTCGGTGACGATCTTCGCCGGGTGCACTGGGCGTCCACCGCCCGGACCGACCAGCTGATGATCCGCCAACCCGAGAACCTGTTGCAGGGCCGGCTCACGGTCGCCGTCGATCTCCGTGCGGAGGTCCAGGACGCCGCCACTCTCGAGGCGACATTGTCGGCCTCGGCCACTGTCGCGATGGCCGGTATTCGCAACAGGGTCCACGTGCGCGTCGTCAGCACGAGCGGCGTCGACAGCGGGTTCGGCGCGTCCGCGCCCCACGGGGCGGCCATCCTGGATTTGCTGGCCGCCGCCGCGCCGCACCCGGGGACCACCTTGACGGACGATTTGCCGATTGGATCGGGCGGCACCGGTCCACTCGTGCTGCTCACCACCCAGGCGGCCACCGAGACCGACCTGTCCTGGGCCATCCGGACTAGCCGTCGGGACCGCTTCACCATGGTCATTTTCCAACAGTCCGGGCCCAGGGCGCGCCGCCCCGAACGGGTCCCTGCTCACGGCCGGACGGTCGTGGTGCCGGCAGGGGGTTCGTTTCGCTCAGCGTGGGAGGGTGTCCCGTGTTGACGGCCGGCGGTGCTGCTGGCACCGCACACCGTGTGCCGCGTCCCGCGTCAAGCTCGGGCGTCGCACCGGCCCGTCCGTCGTCGCTGGCCCCACCATCGCTGTTCATGGCAGAACAACAGGCCTACCCGGCCACCACCCTGTCGCTCACCGTCCTCACCCTGGCGTCGGCGGCCGGGCTGCTGCGCGTGTTTACCAACGACGGCTGGGTGGGTCCGGTCTTTGTCACTGCTATCGCCATGCATACTCTCGGCTGGGCCGCTCGCCGATGGCGAGTCCCCCCGGTGGCGGCCCTGGCGGTGTCCCTGCTGGCGTTGTGGTTCTTGATGGGGTGGACGGTGCTGCCGTCGTCGACGTATCACGGGATTCCCGCCGCTGGAACCGCATCCCACCTCTGGTCGGCGTGGACACAGGCTCATGCCGACTTCGCGGCCGCGGTGACCCCGGTGACCACCACGACCGGCTACACCTTGCTCACCGTCCTCGGAACCGGAGCGGTGGCCATCCTCGGCGACTGGGCCGCCTTCCGGTGGCGCTCAGCGCTGTACGCCGTCGCCCCAGCGTTCGCGTACTTCGTGGTCTGCTGCATCCTCGGCGAGGGTCCCGGGCGGGAGTGGACGGTCACACTCGAGGTGGCCGCGATTCTCGTCTTCCTGGTGATCCACCGGGCCACCGTGGACCGCTCGGATCAGGCCTGGTTCGGCAACCAGCGGGCCGGAGCGGTCGGCTGGGCCATGCGAGCCGGTTGCGCGGCCGGAGCGGCCTCGCTTGCGGCCGCCATCTTGTTCACCCCGCTCGCCGGAGGAACCGAGGGACGCGGCATCTTCGGATGGCGGGGCGGATTCGGTGACGTCGGGACGGGTCCGCGCCAGGTGCCCAACCCCATCGTGGACCTCCACACTCGCATAACCAACGAATTTGACACGCCGGTCTTCCGGGTCCAAAGCGCGGTGGCATCGTACTGGCGCCTCACCTCGCTCGACACGTTCACCGGTCAGGACTGGGTCTCGACCAACTCCTACCGGAGCTTCAGCGGTCAGCTACCCGACAGTCAGACGGTCCCGCCGGGGACGCGAAGCATTAAGCAGACGTTCCAGGTCCAGACGCTGGACTCGGTCTGGTTGCCTGACGCTTTCACGCCTGTGGCGGTCTCAGGCGTGCGCCACGTCAGTTACGACCCCGTCTCGGGCAGCCTCATCACGTCCCACCCCACCTCGAACGGGCTGACGTATACGGTCACGTCGTACCAGTACCTGTCCGACCTCAGTCCGGCCCAGCTGGAGAAGGCGCCGCCGGTGAACGCCACCGGCACCATCAAGCGCTACCTGCAGCTTCCCAAGTCCGTGCCGTCAAGAGTCGATGCCCTGGCCCAGGGCATCGTCAAGGGACAGACGACCGAATTCGGTAAAGCCCTGGCACTGCAGAACTATTTCTGGAATCCGGACAACGGTTTCGTCTACACCCTGAGCCCGCCTGACGATGGTTATGGCGTCTCGGCGCTTACCACCTTCCTGTTCGGCACCCGCCAAGGGTTCTGCCAGCAGTTCGCCGGCGCCTACGCAGTGCTGGCCCGGGCCGTTGGACTGCCCACTCGGCTGGCGGTCGGCTTCATCACTGGCACCCCGGTCGACACCGGCACCTACCAGGTAACGGACGGGGACGCTCACACGTGGCCCGAGGTCTACTTCGGCCCGAAGTACGGCTGGCTGCCGTTCGAACCGACCAAGAGTTCTGTCGGCGCACCGTCGCAGCAATATGCCCCTCCTCCCGCAGACAGCGCCGGCGGCGGGAGCGCCACGCCGGTCGCACCGTTCCTGGGGATCCCGCACAACCTGGGCCAGTTGCCCCTGGGCCTGAGAGGCGGCGGGGCGGGCACGGGAACCACCGTGGCCGGAAACCAGGCAGCTTCGGTGACCGGGCATCACCGCAGCACAGCGTGGACCGTCTTCCTGATTCTCCTGGGGGTATTCGGCGTGTGGTCGTTAATCGTCACCGTCGTGCGCCGGGGCGGATGGCTGATCCGGAGGTGGCGTGCTCGCGGGAACCCCGGCGCTTTGGTGCGTTCCTATTGGGCCGACGTGACCGACATGCTCGGGTGGTGGGGCGGCAAGCCGGCCCCCGGCGAGACCGACGTGGAGTTCGCCGAACGGGCCGGAGGTCTTCTGGTCGGGCGGCTGCGCGACCCCGCCGCCTGGCTGCCGGGTGGGGTACGACGCCTGGGCCGCCTGGCCACCGAAGCGACGTTCGCCCCATCCGTGCCGGCTGGGCGCGCCCGCGAGGCCAGGGTCGTCGCCCGCGAGATCCGCCAGGGGCTGTTTCGGAGCGCCAGCGCCCGCCAATTGATCATCTGGGCCCTGATCCCTCACCCCGGGCTTCGCCCCGGGATGGGATTCGGTCTGGCGCAGGGCGGCTCCGCGCCGGGTCAAAGGATCGCCCGGAGTCCATGGTCGACCAAGCCCTCAGCTGCCCACGCCTTGCGCTGAGTGGTCCGAACTGGGCGCCGGCGCCGATCCCGGACCGGCGCCACAAGTCAGGACTCGTCCCCTCCGAAACGGCGCTTGAACCGGCGGGCCGCGTCATCGATCGCCTGGCTGAGGCCGCGGCCCCGTAGCGAGTCGCTCAACTGGCGGAACCCGTGCTGGCCCATGCGCCGGACGTTGTGGGTCAAGACGATGGCACTACCGAGCATGACAGCGAAACCGAACACCCCGACAATCCAGTTGGAGGCGAAGCCCACCAGCAACACCACCAGCCCCACCAGGAAACCGAGCGCGGCCCATCGACAATTGCGGGCCAGGTACTTCGGAAGGGTGGTGGAACGGAGCCGGTTGGCGGACTCGGGATCGTGTGCGAGGAAGCGCTGCTCGATTTCGTGCAGTATGCGCTCTTCGTGCTCGTTCAGCGGCACCTTGTATCCTCCGTCGACGCCATTTTCGCGCCGCTCATAACCTACAGCAACGCGGGACTATTTCTCATCGGTCGCCCGCGTCTTGCCCGGAGGGGCGGCCAGGGAGTCGCTGTCCGCGACCGGACCCCACTGGGTGTCACCCGGGCGCTTGAGGCGCAGGCCGCCGGATCCGAGCAGGGTAGCCGGAGCCACCGACCCGTCGCCGTAGCGGCCCCGGATGGCGTCAACGGCACGGGACGCGTCACGCCAGGACCGCTCCCACAGCTCTTCCTTACCACCCGCCGGCCCGTCGAGATCGAGGCGCATCTGGTGGGCGGGCTCGGCGCCGATCTCGGTGAGATTCGACACGCCCACACCGAGCAGCCGCACGCCGCGGCTCAGATCCTCGGCGTAGAGCAGGGCCACGGCTCGGGCTGCGATCGCCGCCGCGTCGGAGAGACGTTCAGGGCCGCTCCGGGACCGGGTGCGGGTGGTGAAATCCGCAGCGCGAACCTTCAAGGTCACCGTCCGGCCGGCCAGGCCGGCTCGTCGTAACCGGCTCGCCACTGAGTCGGCCATCCTCACGATCTCCTGGCGCAACTCGGCCCGGTCATAGAGGTCGGTGGGATAGGTCTCCTCGTGACTCACCGACTTGACGGCGCGATCGGGGTCGACGGCCCGATCGTCGACGCCGCGGGCCAGCTGACCGAGCTGCCTTCCATGAGCCCGGCCCACCGCGGTCTCGAGCACGGCCGGTGGAACCGCCGCCAGGTCACCTACCGTCGACACCCCCAGGCTGCGCAGACGGCTCGCTGTGGCCGGCCCGACCCCCGAGAGCGCCTCGATCGGCAGCGGATGCAAGAAGCGCAACTCCGCGCCCGGCCGGATCACGACGATGCCGGGGCCTGAAACCACGCCGTGGACGCTGGCGTGCGGCTTGGCCGCTTCCGAGGCCAGCTTGGCCATGAACTTCACCGGAGCAACACCGACGGAGCATGACAGCCCGAGCTCTGATCCGATACGGGCGCGGATGGCGGCGGCGATCTCTGGAGCCGGCCCAAACAGACGCTCGGCACCGGTCACATCGAGGAAGGCCTCATCGAGGGAGATGCCCTCAACGAGCGGCGTGAACTCCAGGAACACCGCATGGATGCGCTGGCTGATCTCGGCATAACGATGGAAGCGGCCGGCGAGGAAGACGGCGTGCGGGCAAAGCTGGCGAGCCCGGAGGGAGGGCATGGCTGAGCGCACCCCGTAGGCCCGGGCCTCGTAGCTGCAAGACGCCACCACGCCCCTCCGACCCGTTCCCCCGACGATCACTGGTTGGCCTGCCAGCTCGGGGCGATCGAGGACCTCCACCGCCGCGTAAAACGCGTCCATGTCGACGTGCAGGATCGTCCTCGTCGCCTGGTGGGACGGCACGTCCGCAGTCTGCCAGAGCCGGCCGCTTCAATCGGCCACCTCACGAATGTCTCTGCCCTAAAAGGCCGCTGTCCACTGGCCTCTGCCCTAAAGGCCTCTGTCCAGTGACGTCTGTCCGGGCGGGTCTTGGCGCGGTCATCGGGCCGGGAAAGCCGATAGGCCTGGTCCCTCTCCGGGTCCGGCCGGTGCGGTGCGGTCAGCCGAGCTGGACCAGCCGATAGGCCTCGGCGAAGCGGACCGCGGCCCCTCGCCCGGCGTCCTCGGCCCGCTGGCGGACCGCACCTCGCAGCCACTCGCCGCTGTCTCCCACCTGGGTGGAATGGCAGGCGATGGCGGCCGCCTTGATGTCGATGGTCTCGGAAATATCAACCACCACGTCGGCTTCAAGCGTCCCCGACAGGTACACCGCGCCGACCTGGTGGGGGGGGCCTACCTCCGGGAAGTAATGCGGGTTGCCGGCCGCCGGGGAAACCGCGTCGAGGACCGCCCAGCCGACCACCCGATGATCCCGGTGGTTGACGTAATGCTGGCCGAAGTAGAGGGCTGTCGGGTCGGGCGCCACGACCGCGTCGGGACGCAGATCCCGAATGAGGGCCACCAGCCGGCCTCGCAGCTCGCGATCATCTTCGAGCTCACCGTCGCGAAATCCCAGCCAGTGGTGAGCCGCGACGCCGAGGATGGCGCCGGACGCCGCCACCTCCGCCCGTCGCCGGGCGACCAGCTGTAACGGATCGGTCCCCGGATCCAGCGATCCCTTGTCGCCATCGGCGCAAATGCAGACGTGAACCTCCGCGCCACCCGCCGCCCACCGGGCCAGGGTCCCGCCGGCCGACACGTCGGGATCGTCAGGATGGGCGTATACGGCGAGGACCCGGCCGGGCACCTCGCTCACCAGGTCGGTCACGGGCAGACCCTAATCGGGGGGCGCAGCCGCATCGGGGAACCGCGGGCCCGGAGCAGGCACGTCGTTCCCGGCGCAGCTGACGGCTACGGGGCGCTTGCGATCGTCCGGCACGCCACCTCAATACCCGCATCGTCGACATCGGCATGGGTGACGAGGCGCACCACTCCAGGTGCCACCGTGCCGGCCAGGACACCGTCGCTCTCGAAATGAGCGAGCAGGGCTCCGGGATTGGCGTGGGGAAAGAGGACGATGTTGGTGGCGACGGTCTTCGGGTCGAGTCCCGTCTCCGGCCAGTGCTCGGACACCGCGCCGGCGAGGCGTCGAGCTCGCTCATGGTCCTCGGCCAGACGTTCGAAACCCTGATGAATGGCCACCAGACCGGCCGCCGCTATCACCCCGGCCTGCCGCATGGCGCCGCCGAGCCGTTTGCGTTCCACCCGGGCCGCCGCCATGAGATCCTCCGGTCCAGCGATCACCGAGCCGATCGGCGCGCCGAGACCCTTGGAGAGGCAGCAGGTGACCGTCGTCGCGGGGGCCGCTCGTTCCCTGAGCGTCTGGCCGCTGGCGATGGCGGAGTGCCACAGGCGGGCGCCATCGAGATGCACCGGGAGGCGGTGGCGGGCGGCCACCTTGCTGACTGCCGCCAACCGGTCCGGGTCCCAAACCGTGCCGCCCGCCGCCATGTGGGTGTCCTCGACGGCGATCGCCGTGACCGGCGGCTGGTGGTGAGCGCCCGCCTCGATCAGTCCCTCCACGGCCGGGGCATCGAAGCTTCCGCCATGGTCGGGCAGCGTGAGCCAGGTCACGCCGGCGTTCCGTGGACCGGCGCCGGCTTCGTACAGGACGAGGTGCTGCCTGGCCCCGGCGACGACGGCGTCGCCGGGACGGACGAGCACCCGCAGGGCGATCTGATTGGCCATCGTGCCCGACGGGACAAACAGAGCCGCTTCCGTCCCGGTCAGCTCGGCGAAAGTCTCCTGCAGCCGGTTGACGGTCGGATCCTCTCCGTACTGGTCGTCGCCGACCTCGGCCTCGGCCATGGCCCGGCGCATCTCCGGGGTCGGTCGGGTCACGGTGTCGGAGCGCAGGTCGACCAGCACCGCGCCACGGTACGCTACAACTGGTCACTGTTGGTTTCCCCGGACAGCTCGCTCCCCCGACGTGACGATCGCCGACGTGACGATGGCCGACGTGACGGTGGCCGACGTGACGGTGGCCGATGTGACGAGGCCGGTGTGACGGTGGCCGACGTGACGGTGGCCGATGTGACGAAGCCGATGTGACGGTGGCCATTGTGACGAGGCCGACGTGACGATGGACGGTCCGACCGTCGCCGACGTGTTCGGGCCGCCGCCGGGTGACAACCCCCGGGATGCGCTGCTGACCGAGCTCGCCGGGGTGGCGCTGGCCTGCTCGATCGCCGCCGCAGCGGTTCTGCGGCAGGGCCTTGATGGCCCCCCGCGTTCGGTTGACACCAAGTCCTCGGCTACCGACATGGTGTCGGAAGTGGACCGGGGAGCCGAAGCGGCCGTGTCCCGTCTCCTGGCCTCGCGTCGCCCCGATGATGGAGTGCTCGGGGAGGAGGGAACCGCCCGGCCCGGCTCGTCCGGGGTCAGGTGGGTGGTGGACCCGCTCGACGGGACCACGAACTTCCTTTTCGGCATTCCCCAGTTCGCGGTGTCGGTGGCAGCGGAGATAGGCGGGGTGACGCAGGTGGGGATCGTTGTTGATCCGTCGCGTCGCGAGACGTGGGCGGCCGTCGCCGGCTGGGGAGCCCGGCGCAACGGCGCGCCGTGCCGGGTTGCGTCCGGCCGGTCCACCCTGGCCACCGCCCTGGTTGCAACCGGCTTCGGCTACCAGCCGGCCCGCCGCGAGTGGCAGGGCGCGGTGGCCGCCAACGTTCTGCCCCGCGTCCGCGATCTTCGCCGGTTCGGGGCGGCCGCCCTCGACCTGTGCTGGACCGCCGGCGGACGCTACGACGCCTACTACGAGTGGGGCCTCAATCCATGGGATCTGGCCGCAGGCGCGCTCATCTGCGCCGAAGCCGGAGGGCGGGTGGAGACCTTCCCGGGCCGGCTTATCGTGGCGACGACGCCGGAACTGTTCGACCCGTTTTACACCCTGCTGGTCGCCGCCGGCGCCACCGATATTCCGGTCGGGCCGGAACCGAAGCACTGGTAGACGTCGGACCGGCATGGGACCGAACGGCCCCTCCCCGGGGGTTAACCGAAGAAGACCTCGGCTACGTCGCGAAGGAGACTCGGGTCGACCGTCTTCGGCGCGGCCAGCGCGTCAGCCAGGGGCACCCGAACGATGCGGTCGGCCTGCAACGCCACCATGTGACCAAAGGCCCGATCGTGCACGGCGTCGATGGCCGCGATGCCGAATCGGGTAGCGAGGACCCGGTCGAACGCGGTCGGCGTCCCGCCTCGCTGCACATGACCCAACATGGTCACGCGGGTCTCGAAGCCCGTGCGGGCCTCGATCTCCGCCGCCACCACATTGCAAATGCCGCCCAGACGAACGTGCCCGAACTGGTCCACATCGCGAGACACCACAGCCATCGTGCCTTCGGTCGGCACTGCCCCCTCAGCGATCACGACGATGGATGCGAAGCGTCCCTTCGCATGGCGGGCCTTCAGGTTGCGGCAGACCTCGTCGATGTCGAACGGTTCCTCGGGGACGAGGATTTCCGCGGCGCCGCCGGCGATACCGGCGTAGGTCGCAATCCACCCCGCGTGGCGGCCCATGACTTCGCAGACGATGACCCGGTCGTGCGACTCCGCAGTGGTGTGCAAACGATCGATGGCTTCCGTCGCGATCTGAACAGCGGTGTGGAAGCCGAAGGTGACTTCGGTGGCGGCCAGGTCATTGTCAATGGTCTTCGGCACCCCGACGACGGCGACGCCTTCGCCTGCCAGTCTGTTCGCCACGCCAAGGGTGTCCTCGCCCCCGATCACCACCAGGGCGTCAATGCGCTCGGTTCGCAGCGTGTCAAGGGCCTTGGCGACACCGCCCTCGATCCGGTAGGGATTGGTCCGCGAGGTTCCAAGGATGGTGCCGCCACGCGGCAGGATGCCCCGACAGCGTTCGACGTCGAGCGGCATGGTGCGATCCTCGACGACGCCGCGCCACCCGTCGAGAAACCCAACGAACACATCCTTATGGTCAACTTCGCCCCGACGAACAACGGCCCGAATGACCGCGTTCAATCCCGGGCAGTCCCCGCCGCCAGTGAGCACACCAACTCGCATCGGGGTACCTCCTTGTCGTCCGGCCTGTGCCGCTCAGCGGTCCGCTCAGCCGGCCACGCCGCGAACGCTACCGCTATCCGCGGCGAGATCAAATAATTCGGGGAGACCGGGGTGCCGTCGAGTGGTCCTCCTCTCAACTGCGTTGACGATTCTTCCTCGCATCCACACCGCCCAAAGACCCGGTCTCTCCGCTTGAGGCTGTGTCAGGACTTTTCAATCCAGTTGAGATCTGGGCAGTTGAGATCTGGGCAGTTGAGATCTGGACCGCTTGGGCGCGGTGGCCTTGGTCAGGAGCACCGCTTCCCGTTCGAAGTCCACGGCACCCGAAAAACCCTTGTAAACACTGGCAAAACGCAAGTAGGTCACCTCGTCGAAGAGGCGCAGGCGGTCCAGCACGGCCACGCCGATCTGCTGGGAGCTGACGTCGGATCCGCGCAGACGCAACTCCTCCTCTACGTCCGCGGCCAGCCCCTCCATATCCTGGGCGCTGACCGGACGGTTCTTGGCGGCCGCAGTCACCCCGGCGACGACCTTGGCCCGGTCGAACGGCTCTCGTTGCCCCGACCGCTTGACGACCACGAACGGAACCTCCTCGAGCCGCTCGTAGGTGGTGAAGCGGCGGCCACACGCCACGCACTCCCGCCTCCGCCGGATGGCGACACCGTCTTCGGCGGAACGCGAGTCGACGACCTTGTCGTCCATGCTCGAGCACTGCGGACACCGCACTGTCTCGAATGTATCCCCCGCGCGCCAGACATCGGTCCCCATCGAAGCGCCCGTTCGGAGCCGCGCCAGCTCTACCCGGCCCGACGATCACCGGCCGGGCACGGGGATGGCCTCCCCCGGGTAGATCGCGCTACTCCGTGTTTCGGCCGCCAGGCGGTCGACGAGCGGGCGAACATCCCCGTTGGGGTCGACCGCCTCCGCAATCGACCAGAGGGTGTCACCGGGCCGGACAACCCACACTCTCACCGCGGCCGGTCGGCCACCGCCGGGCGCACCGGTGGTGGCGAGGGGTCCACCACCGGTGCGTCCCAGGGCCGTACGGGTAGCCATCCAGGAGAAGACGATGACGACAGCGAGCGCCCCGACGGTCCCCGCCCGCCGCCGGCGCAGCGCCGCCCGACGGTCCGCGACACGGCGAGGACCACACGACGGCAGCCCCGGCGCCCGGGTCGCCGAGCGGTTGACCGAAGCCGGGGCCGGCCGCACCGCCGCGCCGACAGCGGCTGCCGGGCGCCAGCCGGAACCGCCGCCGAGGGGCAACCGGCGCTCGACCCGGCGCTCGGCCCGGCGCGGCGAGTGATGAGAAGGAGCGACGGCCGGCCGGCGGCGGTCGGTGAGTCGGGAGGTGGGGGTGTCAACGAGCTCCGCTACCACGGATGGTCTCCTAACTTCCGGGGTTTGCGATCCGGGCTTCCGGGGTTTGCGATCCGGGCTTCCGGGGTTTGCGATCCGGGCTTCCGGGGTTTGCGATCCGGGCTTCCGGGGTTTTGCGATCTGGCGCTTGCGATGTGGGCCTTCCGGTATGTCCGATCTGGTGCTTGCGGTGTGGGCCTTCCGGCCTTTGCGAACAGATGTTCCCCATCATCTCATCACGAACATATGTTCGCTGTCAATGGGCAGTTACGAACAGGTGTTTGCATCCCGTGATCTAAGTCGGCTAGGATGAAATCACTCGAGGGATCGCCAGATCCGCCGCCAGACGCTGGAAGTCGGAGGTCGCCGTGATCGATACTGAGCTCACAGGCAAGCGGAGGGAGATCCTCGATTTCATCGCTAGCCAACTGCGCGACCGTGGCTACCCGCCCTCGGTCCGGGAGATCGGCGAGGCCGTCGGGCTGACGTCGTCCTCCACCGTCCACACCCACCTGACCACCTTGCAGCGTCAGGGCTACCTGCGGCGAGACCCCACGAAGCCCCGGGCCATCGAAGTCCGCTACGACACAAACTCGGGGATCGCAATCGATCGGCGTCCGGCCCGGCACGTGCCCCTTGTCGGCGACGTCGCGGCCGGCGTCGATGTGTTGGCCGAGGAAAACATCGAGGAGCTGCTACCACTCCCGGAGGACTTCACAGGAGACGGGCAGCTGTTCATGCTCAAGGTGCGTGGTGACTCCATGATCGACGCCGGGATCCTGGACGGGGACTACGTGGTCGTCCGCCAACAAGACGACGCCGAGAAAGGCGACGTGGTGGTCGCCGGCATACCGGGCGGCGAGGCGACCGTGAAGACCTACGGGCGCCGTGGCACGAAGGTCGTTCTCACGCCGGCCAACTCGACGATGGCCCCGATGGTCTTCACTCCCGATGAGGTCGCCCTTTACGGGAAAGTCGTGACCCTCCTCCGCCGGCTGTAGCGGCGGGCACACCAGACTTCCGGGGGGATCTCAGGCCGCACCGGAGAGGAGACGGTAGAGGGTCAGATAGGCCCGATCCAGCGGCTCCCGCTCAACCCGTTCGCCGGCGGTATGCGCCAGCTCGGGGTCGCCCGGCCCGAAGTTGATTGCGGGAATGCCCCGCTCCGCGAAGAACGCCACATCTGTCCATCCGAGTTTGGGCTTCGGCGGTGCACCCGTCGCCAGGATCAGGGCGTTCAGTACCGGATGGCCGAGAGAGGGGGCCGCCGCTGGCTGGGCTTCGACGACGTTCAGCCGGTCGCCGTGCGTCGCGTCGATGAGCGACCCCAACCAGCCGGAGAGCCAGGCGGCGGCGCTGTCGGCATCACGGTCCGGCGCAAATCGATGGTTGATCGTGAGGGTGGCCCGATCGGGAACGACGTTGCCGGCGACCCCCCCGCTCACCGCCACCACCTGCACCGCCTCTCGATACCGGCATCCGTCGATCACCGGTTCGCGAGGCTGGTACCCGCTGATCCGATCGAGGATCGGTGCCAGCCGGTGAATGGCGTTGACCCCCATCCAGGGCCGCGCCGTATGCGCCCGGGCTCCGCCAACCTCTATCTCCAGCTTGATCACGCCCTGGCAACCGGCCTCGACGAGCGCACCGGTCGGTTCGCCGAGCACGGCCGCGTCGCCCTTCAACAGGTCTGGAGCGGACGCCTCGATCCTCAATAATCCATTGTGTTCCCGGGCGATCTCCTCGCCCGCATAGAAGACGTAGGTGACATCGACCGCCGGTTCGCGGAGGCCCGTAGCCAGCCCGAGCATGACCGCCAATCCCCCCTTCATGTCGGCGCTCCCAAGACCCCAGAGGGTGTCGCCGTCGAGCCTCGGTATGGCGTTGCCGTTCCCCGGCACCGTGTCGAGATGGCCGGCCACCACCACCCTTGTTCCACGCCCGAGGTCGGTCCGAGCGACGACGTTCGCTCCGATCCGATCGACGCGAAGCGACGGCTGGGTGCGGACGATCGACTCCACCCGGTCGGCCAGGGCCGACTCATCGTGGCTCACCGACGGGACGGCGACCAGGTCGGCCGTAAGCGCCAACAGATCGACGTCGGGGCTCATTGCGCCACCATCCAGGGGACGGTGCCGCAACCGGCCACACCCTTTCGCTCCCCCAGGTCGCTCATTGCGCCACCATCCAGGGGACGGTGCCGCAACCGGCCACACCCTTTCGCTCCCCCAGGTCGCTCAGAGCGTGCCCCCGTGCTCGCGCAGGATGTCGTTGAGCTGGGCCTTGTCATGGCGCTCACCCGGCTCCAGGTGCTTGATCACCAGGACACACGGCATCCCGAAGTCGCCGCCCGGGTAGGAACGGGTCCGGGTGGCCGGAACGGCCACGCACCAGGAAGGCACGACCCCCCTCGAGACCACGTCGCCGCTGCCGGCGTCGACAACCGGAATGGTCCCGCTGAGAATGCAGCCCGCACCGAGGACGGCCCCGTCCCCCACCCGCGCCCCGTCCACGACCATGCTGCGGCTGCCGATGAAGCACTCGTCGCCGATGAAGACGGGGACGGCTTGAGGTGGCTCCAGCACACCGCCGATGCCAACGCCGCCGGACAGGTGGGTGTTGCGGCCAATTTGGGCGCAACTCCCGACCGTCGCCCAGGTATCGACCATGGTGCCGGCCCCGACTCTGGCACCGATGTTCACGTAGCTCGGCATGAGAATCACGCCGGGTTCGAGATAGCTGCCCCAGCGGGCCGACCCGCCAGGGACGACTCGCACTCCGGCGGAGCGGTAGTCCCGCTTGAGCGGCAACCGGTCCACGTACTCGAAGGGGCCAGCCTCCATGACCGACAGGGCCGACACCCGGAACAGGAGCAACACAGCCTGCTTGCACCACTCGTGCACGATCGGCGAGCCGTCAGGCGCCAGCTCGGCGACCCGCGCCTCGCCGCGATCGAGCAGGTCGATAGCGGCATGGACGACCGCAACCGCCTCGGGATCCTCGGGATCGAGTTGATCCTGGCGCTCCCAGAGGTCGTGGATCTGCGATTCGAGATCAGCCATCGCCGGCGACGCTACCTGAACCCATCGCATCCGTCGTGGCCCGGCTCAGCGGGCCGGCGCCCGCGGGAGTGGACTCCCGGTCGCACTCACAGAGGAGCGTGGGGGTTCCACAGGAGCGTGCGGGTTACTCATATGGAAGAATTCGCGTCGTGGATCTCAACCACCTCAATCTCAGGGTGGCTGACCCATCGCTGTCGCGCCAGTTTTATGAGCGCTGGTTTGGCTTTCGCGAGAAGCTCTGCGAGGACGGCGCCGTGTTTCTCACCAACGACGACCGGTTTCTCCTGGCCCTCTTCCCCGCCGAAACGAGGGCAACCATGCCACCGGGCTACCACTTCGGATTCAACTTGGACAGTCCGGCAGCCGTACGCCAGATGCATCAGGCTATGACCGAGCGAGGTGTCGGGACCGGCGATCTCGAGGAGTGGGAGGACTACGTGACGTTCCGCTGCCAGGACCTCGACGGGCACGAGGTCGAGGTGTTCTGGGAGCCCTGAGCCGACGCCAGAACCCGAGCTCGGGGTCGGGCCACAGGGTCACACGCCGAGCCGGCGGGCCACCAGATCCAGGCGGTCCTTCGGCGCGACCATCGCCAGGCGGACAAAGGCCGTGGCGCGATCCGACTCCCCGTAGAACGACCCGGGTGACACGAGGACGCCCCCGTGCTCGGCCAGCCAGTTGGTCCAGGCCCAGCCGTCTCCACCCGGAGCGGGTACCCACAGATAGAACCCGCCACCGGGCAGCTCGCACTCCACACCGATACCGGCCAGGATGTCCCGAACCCGCACCAGCCGCTCCCAGTAGCGCTGGCGCTGCACCTCGACGTGACGGACGTCGCCGAGGGCGGCCGCAGCGGCTTGCTGGACGGGTCCGGGCACCATGAATCCGGCGTGCTTGCGCACTTCACGCAGGTAGGCGACCAATTCACGATCGCCGCTGTACCAGCCAACGCGCATGCCCGCCATGTTGGAGCGCTTCGACAGGGAGTGCACCGCCACCACGCCATCCAGGCCGTCCGGCCCATCCCCATGCCCGAGAACCGTCCGGGGCGGACCGTCCCACGTGTAGTCGACGTAGCACTCATCGCTGAAGACCGGGATGCGACGCTCGCACCCCCAGCGCGCCGCCGCGGCGAGATCATCGATGCCTCCCGCCGGGTTGCCGGGCGTGTTGACCCACAGGAGCAGGGCACGCGCCGCGTCTTCGGTGGAGACGGCGCCCAGGTCGAGCCGCCAGGCCTCGTCAACGGGGACCGGCACGGCGCGCAGCCCGGCCAGCACCGCGCCCATGGCATAGGTCGGATAGGCCACGCACGGGTAGAGGACGGTGTCGCGCTCCGGGTTTCGCAGTCGGCACCAGGCCGGCACCCCGGCCACGAGTTCCTTGGTGCCCACACAGGCTGCGATGGCGTCAAGGGGGACGTCGGTGTGGAGCGTGTCCTTTTGCCACTGCTGGATGGCCTGGCGCAGCTCGATCGTCCCGATCGATGGTGGGTAGCCCCGCACCGCCCCTGTGTCGTCTGGACCAGCCAGGGCTCGGGCCAGCGCCTCGACCGCCACCTTGGGCGGGGGGTCGGTCGGTGTGCCGATCGACAGGTCGACGACGCCGCCAGGAAGCTTCGCCGCCGCGTCGCGTGCGGCGTCCAGCCGGTCATAGGGGTAGTCGGGCACGACGAAGCCGGCCGTCATGCCGGCCCAGTCCCACCCGCAGCAGGCCCGAACTTGGCGAATCGCGCTGCGCCGGCCCGGTCGACCCGCACTCGCAGCCGGGCGGCGTCGTCCCCGTGCGTCTCGACCAGCACTTCGCCTTCTCGATGCACGGCCGCGAGGATGTCCCCCCGGTCGTACGGCACCACCAGCTCGAGAACCCGGGCGGTGGCCCGCAGGCGGTCGCCGATGGCACTCAGGAGATCCGGGATCCCCTCGCCGGTGAGGGCCGAGATCGGTACCGACCCGGAGCACCGCTCGGCCAGGCGACCAGCATCGGTGTTGACATCGGCCTTGTTGAACGCCAGCAACTCGGGGACCGAACCTGCACCGATCTCGTCGAGCACCGAGCGCACGGCGTCGATCTGGCCTTCGGGATCCGGGCTGACGCTGTCGACGACATGGACGAGCAGGTCAGACTCGGTGACCACTTCCAGGGTGGAGCGGAACGCCTCCACCAGTTGATGCGGAAGCTTGCGGACGAAACCGACCGTATCCGAAAGCAACACCGTCTCCCCGCCGGGCAAGGTCAGCCGGCGGGTTCGGGGGTCGAGGGTGGCGAACAGCCGGTCCTCGACGAGCACTCCAGCGTCGGTCAACTGGTTGAGGAGGGTCGACTTGCCGGCGTTGGTGTAGCCGACCAGCGACACCGTCGCCAGACGGCTCCGTCGACGGGACTTGCGCTGCAGGCGCCGCTGCTCGGTCAGCCGGCGCAGGTCCCCCTCCAGGCGAGTCGTGCGGCGCACGAGCCGGCGGCGATCGACCTCGAGCTGCGTTTCACCAGGTCCCCGGGTGCCGATGCCGCCGGCCTGCTGGGACAGCGCCAGGCCTCGGCCCCGGAGGCGCGGCAACCGGTATCGCAGCTGGGCGAGCTCCACCTGGGCTTTGCCTTCCTGCGTGGACGCGGTCTGAGCGAAGATGTCGAGGATCACGGCCGTTCGGTCGATAGCCGTGCGACCCAGGATTTTTTCGAGATTGCGGGACTGCGCCGGCGTCAGTTCGTCATCGAAGACCACGGTGTCCGCGTCGACGGCCAACGACAGCTCGCGCAATTCCTCGGCCTTGCCGCGCCCGACATAGGTCGCCGGATCGGGGTGCTCGCGTCGTTGCAGGACGCGGGCGGCCTCGTCGGCGCCGGCCGTATCGACGAGCAGAGCCAACTCGTCCAGATGGCGGGCCGTCTCCTCCTCCCGTTCGGGCGGCACGGTCACGCCGACCAGAACGATCTTCTCCCGGAAGGTGCGCTCGATCAGGGTCATACGCGCACCCGGCAGTCGGCGATATGAACGCTCGGACCCCCGAGCGTGACCGACCCGTCGGCTCGCAAGTCGACGGCCGCGGCGCCGCCGGGCTGATGGACCGTGACCGATCGGCCCACCCGGCCCCAATAGTGGAGGGCCGACGCAGCCGCGCACGCGCCCGTGCCGCACGCTTGTGTTTCGCCCACCCCGCGTTCCCACACGCGCATGGTGATCTCGTCGGGACCGGGACCGAGGGCGACGAACTCCACGTTGAGCCCGGCGGGATCGGTGGCCTCCAGCAGCGGGCCGAGCGTGACCACGTCGACGGTAGCCGGGTCGGGGCCGAGGACCACGAGGTGCGGGTTGCCGGTATCGACGAGCAGCTGACCGTGGCCGACGTTGCAGCGATCGACCTCCCCACGGACCTTGGCTTCCCCCATCTCCACGGTCGCCCATGTCCAGCCCGGCTCCGACCCGCGGTGTATGGTCACCTCCCGCCGACCGGCCGGGGTGATGACCCCGAATGGCAGGTCGTGGGCCAACCAGCCGGCGTCGAGGGCAGCGTGGGCCAGGCAGCGGATCCCGTTGCCGCTCATCTCGGCTTCGCTACCGTCCGCGTTCCACAACCGAAAGCGCAGACGGGCCACCTGAGCGGGTGGGCCAGGGGCGGCGCCCGGCGCCAGTCGGGCCCCGACGATCAAGCCGTCCGCGCCGATGCCCAGGTGGCGGTGACACAACCGGCGGGCCAGGCCGGCCGCTGCTCGGCCGGCGACCTCACCATTGGACCCCTCCAGAGATGTGGCAAGCGGGAGGCGCCCCGACCCGCCGCCGAGAGGGTCCGGCGTGGCGGCCTCCTCGTCGAGCACGACAAGGAAGTCATTGCCGAGGCCGTGCAGCTTGGTCACGGCGAGTTCACCGGAGGAGAACAAGGCGGTCATGGTTGCATCCAGTCTCCCAGTAACTGGGCCGTGACGGCGAACGGGTTGTCAACTGCGCCATACCACTGCACCCGGGGGTCCCGCCGCCACCAGACCCGCTGACGGCGGGCGAAGGCCCGGGTGCGACGCACGGCACCGGCGATCGCCGTCTCGAGGGGGACCCCGTCTTCGAGGTAGGCCAGCACCTCGCGGTAGCCGAGCGCCTGGCGGGCGGTCCGAGACATCCCCCCTTCACTCGCAGCACAGAGCGCCGCCACCTCGTCGACCAGGCCAGCCCGGAACATGCCGGCCAGGCGGTTCTCGATCCGGCCGGCGACGACGGCCCGGGGCAACCACAGCCCCGCGATCCGCCATGTCGTCGCCGGGAAGTCGGCCACGCCGGGGCCGAAGCTCGAAAACGGGCGGGAGCCGCCGATTGTCACCTCGAGAGCGCGGATGATCCGGCGGCGGTTGGAAGGTTCCATGCTCGACGCCGCCAGCGGATCGACTTCCTCCAGCCGTCGGTACAGGGCAGCAGTGTCGGGCTCGCCTTCGAGCAGTCGTTGCACGGCCGGGTAGCGGCCCGGAGGGCACAGTCCGTCCACCAGCGCCTCGAAGTACAAGCCGGTCCCTCCCACCAGCAGGGCCCGGTGCCCCCGGGCTTCAATGTCGGCCACCGCGCCGCGGGCGTGGGCGGCCCAGCGGGCCACGCTCCATTCCTCTCCGGGGTCGGCCAGATCGAGGAGATGATGCGGGATCTCGGCCCGCTCGGCCGGCGACGGCTTCGCCGTGCCGATGTCCATGCCCCGGTAGACCTGCATGGAGTCGACGGTGACGACCTCAACGTCGCCGAGCCGGCGTGCGATCTCCAGCCCCAGCGCAGACTTCCCCGACGCGGTGCAGCCCACCAGGGCCAGATGCCTCAGATGGCCACCACCGGGATCCGGGTGCGGTGAGTGGGCCGGCCCGTGACCCCCAGCAGCTCACCGGTCAGGAAGTGCGGTGCGGCGCGAGCGATCTTGACATCCGCCCAGGTTCCCGCGGGGAGCGTGCCTGGCGCGGCCGGTACGTGCACCAGCTTCCCCTGGGCCGTGCGGCCGCTGACAACTGCAGGATCTCGCTTGGATGGCCCTTCAATGAGGATCTCTTCGCTTCGCCCGACCCGGGCCCGGTGACGGGCGAGGGCACTGCGCTCGACGACGATGCGCAGCCGCTCGAACCGCTCGGCGGCCACCTCGGCGGGGATCATCTGGTCCTTCCGGGCGGCGGCTTCGGTCCCCGGTCGGGGCGAGTACACGAACGTATAGGCGCTGTCGTAGGCAGCTTCCGCGGTGACTTCCAGGGTTCGCTGGAAGTCCGACTCGGTCTCACCGGGGAACCCCACGATGATGTCGGTGGTGACCGCCAGATCCTCGATCTCCGCCCGGGCGGCGGCGAGCCGCTCCAGGTAGCGGGCCGCGGTGTAGCCCCGGTGCATCTGGGCCAGAACCCGATCGCTGCCGGCCTGCAAGGGCAGGTGCAGCTGCGGGCAGACGGCTGGCTCCGACGCCATCACCGCGATCGTCTCGGGACGCAGATCCTTGGGGTGGGGGCTGGTGAAGCGAACCCGCCGGATGCCCTCGACGCGCGCCACCTCCTGCAACAGGTCGGGGAAGAGCGGTCGGACCCGGGGTCGCTCGGCCCCCGCCCAGTCCGTTCCGGTCAGACCGGCATGCTGGCGCCAGTCCGGCGCGGTTCGCAGGCGAGCGGTGATGTCCCGGCCGTACGAGTTGACGTTCTGGCCGAGCAGGCTGACTTCGACGGTGCCACCAGCAGCCAACTGATTGACCTCTGCGATGATCTGCCCGAACGGTCGGCTGACCTCGGGCCCACGCACCGCCGGCACGATGCAGAAGGCGCAGTTGTTGTCGCAGCCGACCTGGATGGTGACCCAGGCCGCCCACGCCTGGCCCCGCCGGACCGGCAGCGCCGAGGGGAAGGCCTCTTCGCCGTCGGCAGGTGCCCCCGGCCCGTCGACGATCTCCAGCACGGGCGCGCCGGACGCGCCGGCGGCAGCGAGAAGCTCCCCCGCGTGGCCCACATTGTGCGTGCCCCAGACCGCGTCCACCCAGGGCGCTCGCTGCTGGATGGCCTCGCGGTCCTTTTGAGCCAGGCAGCCGCCAACGGCGATTTGAAGATCGGGCCGGCGGTCCTTGACCGCCTTGAGCTGCCCCAGGTGGCCGTACAGCTTGTTGTCGGCGTTCTCGCGGATACAGCAGGTGTTGAACACGACCACGTCCGCCCCGTCGATGCTGTCGGCCGCGACCAGGCCGTCCCGCTCGAGGATGCCGGCGAGGCGCTCGGAGTCATGCTCGTTCATCTGGCACCCGAAAGTTCGGATGAAGTAGCGGCGAGGTTCGGCGGACAGCACGACGGACAAGTCTACGTGGGGCCGGATGGCTTGGCTGCGTCGGAAGCGCGCCCTACTCGTTGGTTGTGCGGTGGGCCGACTGTTCCCCGCCGTCCTAGTCCTCGAGGCTGATGGGCTCGTCGTCGCCGGGATCGGAGCCCAGGGCGATCTCCCCATTGAAGCCTTCACCGAGGCCGACCTTCTGGCGAACCTTCTCGGAGATCTCGATCATCACCTCGAGGTTCTCGGCGATGAAGGTCTTGGCGTTTTCGCGCCCCTGGCCGAGTTGCTCTCCCTCGTAGGTGTACCAGGCACCCGACTTCTTGATGATGCCGAGATCCACGGCCACGTCGAGGAGCGATCCCTCGCGGCTGATCCCCTTGCCGTACATGATGTCAAATTCCGCCTGTTTGAAAGGCGGCGAGCAGTTCGACAAGACCACGTCATTGGCCACAAAGGTGTGATCATCGTCGACCTCGATGTCGTAAACGTCCCGCCATTCCGCCGGATGTACCTTCGTAATGCGGTCGTACCACACTTCCTCGTCAAGGACTTCCCTCAGGAACGTGCTGTCCAGGGCGTGGGCCAACCTCTCCAAGCGATCTCGCCGCAGCCGCCGGTGACCCAGCACCTGTCGCAATCCGCCTTGAGGGTTGCCAGCTCTTTCCCCGATTAGTGACGCCGCTAACTGCGGACTGACTCCACGATCCCGAAGGTAGGCCAGCACCGGCTGCGTCTGGTTCGATGACATGTACCCCCGCTGGGATCCGCGATGCCTTCGCAGGTTGAGCTTCGCAAGCTCCGCGGTCAGGACCTGACCTCGTGGCCCCCACATGGGTAGGGCCTCCGCAAAACGCTGGATGTTGTCCAACCCGGAAACTCTGACCTCCCAGACGATGCGCTTGCTCTGGACCTTGCAACCTCCGACGATGCTCGGGCGCTTCTTACTCGGGTCATACCGCCGGACCGAGTTACCGATCGCCCATCGCAGCATCAGCCAGTGCAACTGCCAGGCCAGCTGCTCGGAAGTCGTGGTGAACCCGACCCGGAGGCCGCCAGTCTGCTCACGGCTGACCCAACCATCCGACTCGAACAGCCCGAAGAGCAGGTTGCCCACCACATTCGCTGACACCGTGTCACGGAAAAAGGCTGCCGAAATGGTCTTCGTGGGTGCCAGATGACCGTATATTCCCGCCCAGCGGCAAAGAGCAAGTAGCTCGTTCTTCTCGCCTGGGCGATGAGAAAATGCTGTTTCGACGCCCTGCCGACCACGGCGGGTGGCGGTACAACCAAGGGCGGCAGCAATAGCAATAGCATCCCGTTGAAGCGGTTCTTCGGCGTTGATGAAGGCGATCGGAGTCTTTCCGCCGACATAGCCATCTCCGATGAGGTACCCCAACATCCGGGCCTTGTCCGGCGAAACTGGCTCCTCCGCCCCGAACCCTCCGAACCGTCGAGGTCGGGCCAACCGATCACCGACGCTGACCTCGCCTGCTTCTCGCCAGCCTTGATCGGTCAGCACCTTGTGATCCGGTGTCACCCAGAGTGTCGTGCCGTCATGCAAGGCCAGGCCGACGACCTCTGCTTCTCCTTGGTCGAACCGCTGCACGACGGGCCGACTGTGAAGACGGCCGGACTTGTCCGCTGCGACTACCGCTGCGCCGCGCCCATGAAGTACGAGATCATCGATCGCAGTACTGAGGCCAGTCGTCGGATCGAAGACCACAGTTCCAGCTGCGACACACTTGTTTTTGACCACCTTGACCCGGGTCCGGTTGCCGATCACCTCCGCCCCACTCTTGATGGACTCGACCCGGCGGATGTCGAGGCGAACCGACGAATAGAATTTCAAGGCTCGGCCGCCAGGGGTTGTCTCGGGAGACCCGTAGAGGACTCCGATTTTTTCCCTGAGTTGGTTGATGAAAATGGCGATGGTGTCGGACTTGTTGAGGGTCGCGGTCAACTTCCGGAGAGCCTGCGACATGAGACGGGCCTGCAGCCCGACGTGGCTGTCGCCCATATCGCCCTCGATCTCCGCCCGCGGGGTGAGGGCCGCGACCGAGTCGATAACGATCACGTCGAGCGCGCCGGAGCGGATCAACATGTCGGCGATCTCGAGGGCCTGCTCTCCGGTGTCGGGCTGGGAGATCAACAGGTCGTCCACGTTGACCCCGATGGCCCGGGCGTACACCGGATCCATGGCATGCTCGGCATCGACATAGGCGCAGATCCCTCCGTTGCGCTGCGCCTCGGCCACCACGTGCATGGCCAGCGTCGACTTACCGGACGACTCGGGGCCGAAGATCTCGACGATGCGGCCGCGCGGCAGGCCACCGATGCCGAGAGCGATGTCGAGGGCGAGAGCCCCGGTGGGGATGGCCTCGATCTGCATGCCGAGGTTCTCGCCCATCCTCATGACCGCGCCCTTCCCGAACTGCTTCTCGATCTGCCCAATCGCCATGCCGAGGGCTTTGTCTCGCTCCACCGGGATCCCTTCCTGTCGCTTCTGATCGATACCGGGGTTCACCTTACGAACGGGGTGTGACGGTCATCGCGACCGGTCGGGACCGGATGCCGGATGCCGGATGCCGATGAATGACACGCCTGTACTAACCGGAGCCGATTTTAGACCCAAACACCTGTTCGATGGTGGATGGTCAGCGAACGCCTCCCGACGCTCGAGCAGCACGAATGTGGCGGTCAGATGTCCGCGTCGGCGGCCTCAGGCCGCTCCGCCTGGCCCGGACCGGGCAATTGGTCGAATACGGCCGGCGGGTCCCGCCACAGCGGCCGATCACCGGCGACCTGGCCCCGGCCGGCGGCCACGATCGCCCGCCAGACGCGCTCCGGGGTGCAGGGCATGTCGACATGGCGGACACCGAGGTGAGCGAGGGCATCCACCACGGCGTTGTGCACCGACGGCGTCGAACCGATCGTCCCGGACTCCCCGATGCCTTTGGCGCCGAGTGGGTTCCGCGGTGTCAGGGTCTCGGTGTTGGCGGTCTCGAACCGCGGGAACTCGGCCGCGCTCGGCATCGCGTAGTCGGCCAGGTTGGCAGTGAGAGGATTTCCATCCGGGTCGAACACCACCTGCTCCCACAGGGCCTGCGCCATCCCCTGGGCAATCCCACCGTGCTGCTGGCCCTGGACCAGCAGCGGGTTGAGGATCCGCCCGCAGTCATCGACAGCGACGTGGCGCCGCGGCCGCACCTCGCCCGTCTCCAGGTCGACCTCCACGACCGATACGTGGGCACCGAAGGGAAACGTGGCGCCCTCCTGGCTGAAATCGACGGCCGCGGCCAGGGGGCCCAACCAGTCGGAATTGGGCCCGCGCTGGCCTGCATCGTCGCCGGCGACCATCGCGTCCGGACCCGGCCCGTCGGCACGACCTTCGGCACCCTGACCGCCGGCACCCTGACCCTCGGCACCCTGACCCTCGGCACCCCGACCGCCGGCACCCCGACCGCCGGCACCCAGACCCTCGGCGCCCTGACCCTCGGCACCCTGACCGTCGGCACCGGCGTGGCTGCCCGCGGCCAGGCCGGCCAGCTCGGCCCACGAGAGGGCGGTAGCCGGCACGCCGGCCACTCCGACCCGCCCGCCGTCGTGAACGACCATGTCGTCCACGCTGGCCTCGAGGTGGGCCGCCGCCAGCTCCTTGGCCCGGGCCAGCACCTCCTCGGTGGCCGAGAGGACGGCGCTGCCGCCGATCTGCAACGACCGGGACCCGCCGGTCCCACCTCCCCTTGGAACCGCAGCGGTGTCCGACTGGACGAAGCGGATGTCCTCGATGCGGATACCGAGCCGGTCGGAGACGATCATGGCGAACGCGGTGGCGTGACCCTGCCCGTGCGCGGAGGTACCCGCCCGGATGGTGGCTGTGCCATCCCTGTTGACCTCGACCGAACCGAACTCCTTGCTTCCCCCTCCGGCGGTGATCTCGACATAGACCGAGACCCCGATACCGAGTTGCCAGCGCTCGCCCGCCGCTCGCCTTCGAGCCTGCTCCGCCCGCAGGGATTCGTAGCCGGCGAGGCGCACGGCCTCGTCAAGAGCCTTCTGGTAGTCGCCCGTGTCGTAGGTCGTGCCCATAACGGTTTGCACCGGCTCGGTAAAGGCGGAGAGCAGGTTGCGCCGGCGCAGTTCAACAGGGTCGATCTGCAGCTCGGCCGCGGCCAGGTCCATCATCCGCTCCAGGAACTCGGCGGCTTCCGGGCGCCCGGCGCCCCGGAAGGCGCCCATGGGAGTGGTATTCGTCACCGCCACTGCGACGTCGTAGCGGATCGAGGGGATGCGATACACCCCCTGCGCCATCATGCGTGTCGGCCCAATGGCGAGGGCGCCACCGAAGCCGGCGTAGGCGCCGGCATCGCTTAGCACCCGGCAGTGCATGCCCGTGATGCGGGCGTTGGCGTCGAAACCCATCTCGATCCACTGCACCTGCCCGCGGCCATGGGGCATCGCGACCAGATTCTCGGAGCGATCCTCAGCCCACGCGAGGGGGCGTCCGAGCAACCGGGCGGCGGCGATGACAGCGGCATGCTCGTAGCCGACTCCGGCCTTTCCGCCGAATGCGCCGCCGACGTGGGGCGCCACGACGCGAAGACTGCCCTGGTCGACACCGAGGGTCCGGCAGACGGAGCCGGCAAACCCGTGGGGCATCTGGGTGGAGACGAAGACCGTCAGGTCATGTCCCTCGCCGTCCTCGCCGGGCACGACCGCAATCGAGTTGCCCTCCATCGGCACCACCGCGATCCGCTGGTTCTGCAGCGTGGCCTGCACCACGGTCGTCGCGCCCGCGATCGGGTCGGATCCGGAACCGCCGCTATTGCCGGCAACCAGGTTGGTGCCGATCTCCTCAAACTGCAGCGGCGCCCCCTCGCTCACGGCCCGCTCCGGGTCGACGACCGCCTCCAGAGGCTCGTACTCGACATCCACCAGCGCCGCCGCATCCAGGGCGGCGGCCTTGGTTTCGGCCACAACCATGGCGACGGCCTCCCCGACGAAGCGGACCTTACCCTCCGCCAGCGGCGGCCGGGCACAGGCCGGGTTCAGGACCATGAAGCCATGGAACGGCGCCACCCCGAGGTCGGCCGCGGTGTACACGGCGACGACCCCCGGCGCCGCCGCCGCGGCACTCATATCGATCTGCATCACCCGGGCGTGAGCCACGGGAGAACGGACAAACTCGACCCGAGCCATGCCGTCGACGTGGAGGTTGCCGACGAAGGTGCCCTGACCTTTGAGCAGATCGGGATCTTCGACGCGACGGACGTGAGTACCAAGAAGGGAGCCGGGCATGCCCGCAACCTACTGTGGTCGCTCGCAGGCCCGTTACTTCACCAACGGAAACCCGCCAATGACGTCGTAGCGAGCTCCCCCCGAGCCGAGATGGCTGCGCACCAGCGTGATGTCGGTGACGGTCCACGCCCCGCCCACCGCGGCGTTTGGCAGGCCCCGGAGCAGACCGGGCCGTCGGGCCCGGGCCAGGGTCAGGTGCCCGCGGTAAGGCCGGTGAGGCGGAGGTTGGCCGATGTCGCGGGTCGCAGCGATGATCGCTTCGGCGAGCTCGTCGAGCCCGGCGACAGGGAGCACCCACACCGGCCCGAGCGCCCGAGGGCAAGGGCCGGCGGACGCCGCAAGGGTGGCTGCCCGGGCGGCGATCCGGCCGAGGCCGGCGCGGAGCGCCTCCTCCTCCGGGGTCGCCATTTCGCCAAGAAAGCGCAGCGTCACGTGCCACTGGTCCTCGGTTGTCCAGCGCAGTCCAGGCCGCTGCGGGCGGTCCATGGTTCGCAGCTGCTCGATCAGGGACGCGGGCGGCCAGACCGCCACGAAGAGTCGGTTCAAGCCCCGCTGCGTTCCAGCAGCCGGCGTCGCAGGAGATCGAGAGCGGAAATAGTGGACATCTGGCGGATCTGGTCCCGGTCGGCGCCGCCGACCATGCGGAGCTGTTGGGCGTGCGCGGCTCCGTCCATCGCCAACCCGACCCAGACGGTGCCGACCGGCTGGCCGTCCTGCTCGGTCGGCCCCGCGACACCGGTGAGCGCCAGCCCCACGTCGGCGCCAAGGGCGGCGGCCGCTCCTTCCGCCATCTCCCGGGCCGCGGCCTCACTGACCACGGGGCCCTCGCCCACCCCGAGCAACCTTCGTTTGACGTCGCTGGCGTAGGCGACGATCGATCCTCGAAACCATTCGGACGCTCCGGGCACCGCACTGACCCGGCTCCCCACCAGGCCCCCCGTCAGGGACTCGGCCAACCCCAGGGTGAGGCCGGCCGCCAGGAGCAACTCACCGACGGCGCCTTCCATGCCCGTGTCGTCAACGCCGAAGACCGCCGTACCGAGCAGGTCACTGATGGCCTGCACTTCCTCGCTGAGCATCGCTTCGGCCGCGGCTTCTGTCGCGGCTTTGGCGGTGACGCGGACCTTGATGCCCTCAATCCCGCTCGCCAGGAAGGCGATGGTCGGGCCGTTCTTGGCTGCGTCGAGGGCGGACAGCCGAGCGGACAGCAGTTCCGCGACCCCCGACTCGGACAGCCCCCAGGTCCGCAGGGTGTGGCTGCGGATCGTGGCCGTCTCGCCGGCGTGGGCGACCAGGTCCGGTATGACCGCCCGCTCGATCATCTCCCGCATCTCGCCGGGAACGCCCGGAACGGCGTAGATGCTGCGGTCCCCGAGCCGGCAGATCAGGCCAGGCGCGGTGCCCCGGACCTGAGGGATGACGTCGGCGCCGCGGGGGACCTCGGCCTGACGTAGGTTGTTGCGCGCCATCGGGCGGCTCCGGCTGGCGAAAATCTCCTCGATCAGTTTGGCAATCGTCGAGTCGAGCTCGAGGGGAACCCCGAGCACCTCCGCGATGGCCTCACGGGTGATGTCGTCCTGGGTGGGACCCAGTCCGCCACAGCAGATGACGGCGTCGCTTCGGGCCAGCGCCTGCCGGATAGCGGTAACGATCCGCTCCTGATTGTCCCCTACCTTCACCTGCAGATACGAGTCGATCCCGGCGAGGGCCAGTTGCTCGCCAATCCACGCCGAGTTGGTGTCGACCACCTGGCCCAGCAGCAGCTCCGTGCCGATGGCCAGAACCTCGCAGCGCACGCTCGAGCCGCCTGTCTCAGCGCTCGGGAATGACAACCACGAGTGTTACTGCTAGCCCCCCGACACCAAATGGAGTACGCACGGTCGGTGAGTCTAGGAGCCCTGAGGTAGCTCGCCGAGAGCCGGATGCCGGCTGTCGAGCAGGTATTGGGCCCCGCTGACCACCGCCAGCCCGGCCGAGATCCACAGCAGCGCCTGGCCGATGCCGGGATGGTAGAGGCCCGTCGCGGGCAGCAGGATCAACCCCACGGCCAGATCCTGTGCGGCGGTCTTGCACTTGGCCAGCGGTCGAGCCGGCACCGAGATACCGTTCCGGCCGACGACGGATCGGTACACGCTGACTGTGACCTCGCGCCCGGCGATGACGACGACGGGCACCCAGGAGACCAGGCCGGTGGCGGCCAACGCAGCCAGAGCACCGAGAACCAGCACCTTGTCCGCGAGGGGGTCCAGGAAGGCGCCCGACCTGGTGGCTCCCTGCCGGCGGGCGACCCACCCGTCCAGGAAGTCGGTGCTGGCAACCGCGGCCCACACCAGCGCCGCCTCCCAGGACACCCCCAGGTGCACGATGAGCACCAGGACCGGCGGGGTGGCGAGCAGCCGCACGGCCGTGATGGCATTAGCCGGCGTGACGCGCGCCGACGGCTCGAATTTACCCTGGACCTTGGTTGCCACCTAGCTCACCGCTCCGCAACGACCTGGCCATAGAGGTCAGGGCCTTCGGCACCTGTCACCGCGACATCCACCCAGCTGCCGCCCGGGACGGTAATCGGAAGCCGGATCACCCCGTCGATCTCCGGGGCCTCCATGTGGCTGCGGCCCACGCCCGGCTCATCCACGAGAACCCGCAGGGTTCGTCCCACCAGGGCCCGGCGCCGTCGTGCCGTGATGGCTTCCTGCAGCTCGCTACACTCGGCGAGGCGCTCGACGGCGAGGGTGGCCGGCACCTGATCCGGAAGCCGGGCCGCGTAGGTCCCCTCTTCAGGTGAAAAGGGAAAGAACCCGGCCCAGTCCAGGTCGGCCGCGGCGAGGAAGGCCAGGAGCTGGTCGTGGTCCTCCTCGGTCTCTCCGGGGTAGCCCAGGATAAAGGACGAGCGCAGGGCGGCATCGGGGTACAGGCCGCGGATCCGCTCGATACGGGCCTGGAAGCGATCGCCATCTCCAAATCGGCGCATCCGGCGCAGCAGCGGAGCCGACACGTGCTGCAGGGAGAGATCGAAGTAGGCACAGCCGGTGGCACCCATCATGTCGATCAGACCATCGGAGAGCTCAGATGGATACAGGTAGAGGAGACGGGTCCGGGTCACCCGTTCCGACACGCTCCGGACCAGTTGCTCGATCGGCGCCGGCTGACCCGCTCGCCGGAGCCCGAGATCTCGGCCGTAGGAGGCCAGGTCCTGGGCGACCAACACGATCTCCTCGACCTGCCCGCCGCAGAGCGAGTCGACTTCGGCCAGTATGTCCGAGAACAGACGCGACCGTTGACGTCCGCGAAATGACGGGATCGCGCAGAACCCGCACTTACGGTCGCAACCCTCGGCCACCTTGACGTACGCCCAGGGCGCCGCAGGGGCCGGTCTGGGCAGGTTGAGCAGATCGAACGATGGCACCGGCTGTTGCGCCCCGCGATCCCTGGCCGTGAAGCTGACCGGCACGCCGAATCCGGCCACCAGATCGACCTCCGGGAGCGCGTCCGCCAGATCGTCTCCGTAGCGCTCGGCCAGACAACCGGTGACCACCAGGCGAGCGCCGGGCCGGCGCGCGTCAGCCATTGTCAGGATGGTCTCGATCGATTCCTGGCGGGCCGCCTCAATGAACGCACAGGTGTTGACGACGACCAGATCGGCGGATTCCGGCTGGCCGGCCGGGGCATACCCCCCGGCGTGCAGCGTGCCAGCCAGCTTCTCGGAGTCCACCTGGTTCTTCGGACACCCGAGCGTCTCCAGCCAGTACCGCATTAGGGCAGCCTAACCCGTACGTGGCCGCGGAATACCTGCTCCACGGGCCCCGGAACGGCGGGCCCGCCCTGCGCTGCCTGGTTCTTGCTACTTCTTGCTGGCGAGCATCCGGTTCATCTTGGTGCCGCACACCGGGCAGTTACCTTGGGCGGCGGGGCGGCCATTGGCCAGGGTCACTTCCTCCCCTTCAAACTGGCGTTTTTCCTTGCATTTCACGCAATAACCTTCGTAGGTGGCCATCTACCCGTTCCTCCTCAGTCAGGGGTGGGATATAGCCACGCTAGTGAGCCGGGGACCCCGAGACGGTGACCCCCCCGAGGTCGGCGTCGAGGAGGCGAACCTCGCCCGGCACCTGAAAGGTGTCGAGGAGCCGCTCGCCGGCCCGGGCCACGTGCGCCGCAGCGTCGCTCGCACACACCGCTAGCAGGGTGGGCCCGGCGCCTGACCAGCACGACATCAGGGCACCACCGGCCCGCAGCCCGGCCAGGATGGGCGCCGACTCGGGGAAGAGCGCGGCGCGCCGCTCCTGGTGCAGGCGGTCTTCGCCGGCTTCTGGCAGCAGCATGGCCCGCTCGGCCAGGCCGGCGATCAACAGGCCCATACGGCCGAGATTGAAGGCGGCATCCGCGTGCGACACCGTGGGGGGCAGCACGGCCCGGGCCGCCGGGGTGGGGAGCTGACGGGTCGGGATGACGGCGACGAATCGCAGGCCGGGATCGAGGACGAGGCGCCGATACACCGCCCGACCCGCGATCGTCGTGGCCACGACCAGGCCCCCGAACGCGGAGGCGGCCGCGTTCTCCGGATGGCTGTCAGTGGCGAACCCGTACTGAAACGGGTCGGCGGCGCCAGCGGCGGCTGCCGCGGCTACGGAGAGAGCCGCCGACGATCCAAGGCCCCGCCGGACGGGGATGTCCGAGTGGACGTCGATGCGCAGCCGGTCGTGGCCCAGGATTTCCGCGGCGATCCGGACGGCGAGGTGTGATGTGTCCGCCGGCAGATCGGCCCCGCAGCCGGTGGTGCGCACTTCCAGCCGGGTTGCCGGCGTTATCGACACCTCCAGGTAGCACGCCAGGGCCACGGCCAGGGCATCGAAGCCCGGGCCGAGGTTCGCCGATGAGGCGGGGGCACGCGCTCGCATCGAACTGACGGTAGCGGCGTCGGGAAGCGCGTTCAGTCCGGTGGTCTGGCCGCCGCGTGTCTGTCAGGCCGGGTGTCTGTCAGTCCGGGTGTCCGTCAGGCCGGGTGTCTGTCAGGCCGGGTGTCTGTCAGTCCGGGTCGTCCGGGCCGGGCTCGTACTCGTCGTAGCCCTGGCCTTCGTACTCCTCGACGGTCATCAGGACCGTCCTCGCCTTCGAGCCCTCCGAGGGACCGACGATGCCGCGCCGTTCGAGCAGATCCATGAGCCGGCCGGCGCGGGCGAAGCCGACACGGAGCTTCCGCTGCAGCATGGAAGTCGACCCCAGCTGGGAGCGGACGACCAGCTCCTTGGCCTGTTCGAGCAGGTCGTCGTCATCGTCCTCCCCGAACGCGTCCGATCCACCCGGACCATCGTCGCGGCCCTCAACCCCATCGACGTAACGGGGTTCGGCCTGGCGGCGCCAGTGTGCCACCACCTTGCGGACCTCGTCCTCGCCCACCCATGCGCCCTGGATACGGCGGGCCACGCTCGACGACGCCCCGAGCAGAAGCATGTCGCCCTGGCCGATGAGCCGCTCGGCCCCTGGCTGATCCAGGATGACCCGGCTGTCGGCGAGCGACGAAACCGCGAAGGCCAGGCGCGCCGGGATGTTGGCTTTGATGACACCGGTGATCACATCGACCGACGGGCGCTGGGTGGCAATGACCAGATGGATGCCGACGGCCCGCGCCATCTGCGCGATCCGGCAAATGGACTCCTCGACATCGCGCGCCGCCACCATCATGAGGTCGTTGAGCTCGTCGACGACGACCAGGATGAAGGGCAGCCGTTCATAAATACGGGGCTCCTCACCGAGAGCGGGCGGCCCCTCGAGCTCGCCCCGGTCGTAGGCGGCGTTGTAGCCGTTGATGTCCCGGACGCCGACCTCGGCGAGCAGGTCATAGCGTCGCTCCATCTCATGCACAGCCCAGGAGAGGGCATTGGCGGCCTTCTTCGGGTTGGTGACAACCCCGGTAAGGAGGTGCGGCAGCCCGTTGTAGTGGCCGAGCTCGACCCGTTTGGGATCCACGAGGATGAGCCGTACCTGCTCGGGAGTGGCGCGCAAGAGGACCGACGTGACCACCGAATTGATGCACGATGACTTGCCGGCTCCGGTGGCGCCCGCGATCAGGATGTGGGGCATGGTGGCCAGGTTTTCGAAGACGGGCCGGCCGGCAATATCCCGGCCCAGGGCGGCCTCGAGGGAATGAATAGTGGCGTGGGCCTCCGCCGAAGTGAGGATGTCGCCGAGTGATACGAGCTGGCGCTGCTGGTTGGGCACCTCCACACCGATGGCCGAGCGCCCCGGGATGGGGGCGAGAATCCGCACGTCGGCCGCCGCCATCGCGTAGGCGATGTCGCGCTGAAGATTCGTGACCTTGGCCACCTTGACCCCCGGGCCGAGCTCGAGCTCATAGCGGGTGACCGTCGGGCCGACGGTCATTCCCACCAGCCGGGTCTCGACGCCATGGGCGGCGAGGGCAGCCTCGAGGGTACGGCCGAGGCTCTCGACATGCCGCCGGTCGATCTCGGTGGCCTTGGACCGCTTGAGGAGAGCCAGGGGCGGCAACCGCCACGTGCCCCGTTCTGCCGCTGGGCCGAGCGCAATGGCCAGCTGCTCGGGTTCGACGGGGGAGGAAGTGGCTGCGTGGCCGGACGATTGGCTGGCGGAGCGCTCTTGAGCACCCGCAGCTGCGGTGGTTCCGGCGGCGCGGGCTGTGCCGGCGGCGCCGGCTCCGGTCACAGCGCCCGGGAACACCATCCCGTCCACATCCGGCCGGTCCGGATCCGGCCCGTCGACGTCGGCAGTTCCGGGCCTGGCTGGGGACCTCCCCTGGACCAATGGTTCGTCGGCCTCGCGGTCGTACAAGGGGGGACGGACTGCCGAAGGGTGGCGGGTGTACGCGGCGCGGCGTTCGGCGCCGCGAAAGGCGCCGGCCACGCGGCGCCCGGCGCCTACAAGGGCCGGGGCGGCCATGGCCGATCCAGCCCTGAGCCATTCGAGGGCATCCCTGACCCGTGTCCCCGTCGCGACAAGCACCGCCAGCGCCGTCAGGGCCAGGAGAACGACGCCGGCGCCCCCCGCACCGATCCCGGCCCGCAGCGGGACCCCGATACCGGCCCCAACCAGCCCTCCCCCGGCAGGCAGGTGGGAGGTGATCCTGCGCCAATGGTGGGGACCGCCGAACTCGTCGACCAAACCGGCCGCGGCCACGAGGAGGACCGCCCCGCCGAGGGCGACTCGGCCCGGCGCCGGCGCCAGGACCGGGGTCGGTGTCGGCGCGCCGCGGGGCCCGGACCTCCCGTCGCCGGTAGCGGGTTGGCCCCGACCGGCCAGCGACCGACCCGCCGCCCCCCGCTGGACATCAGCGGATGATCTCGGCCGCGTATGAGGATCCAACCCAGATATGTCAGAGCCACTGGGAGTAACACCCGGGCGCCGCCAATCAAATCGGCAGCAATGTGGTCGAGGCGCCGGCCCAGGGGCCCGGCCAGCCCGCTGTAGATGCTGAGGGCGCTCAGCGCGGCGAGAACCACCAACGCCACCCCCCAGATGTCCTCGACGTGGTGGCCCAGCAGGCGGCGCAGGGGGCCGGGTCCGGTTCGGCTGATCCCGCGGCCGGCCCGGTCCGTCTGGCCCCCCTGCCGGGCCCGGCTGGCGAACGCCGGCACGCCCTGTGCCGGGCCTTTCGGTGCCACCTCACCCCGTCGTGGTCGACGTCCGCGGTGCCACCAGGACCATCCCCATCGCCTCCCCTGCACCTTTCGGGTTCGTCGAGCCCTTTGCGTCCCTTGCCTCCATCGCCTGTCCCGACGCCCGCGG
The DNA here is from genome assembly GCA_963834725.1 of uncultured Acidimicrobiaceae bacterium. Taxonomy (GTDB): domain Bacteria; phylum Actinomycetota; class Acidimicrobiia; order Acidimicrobiales; family Palsa-688; genus PALSA-693. The sequence goes on along the minus strand of CAWICN010000001.1, from coordinate 5,427,628 downwards.
CTCGAGGCACGGCGCCCCCGGGCTGATCGACGAGTCGCAGTAGCCACAGTAACAACGACACTAACAGCAGCCACTCAGCTCACAGGCGGAGCGGCCGCAGAGGCGGTGATCGCACCCTGGAGGCACCATCGTTACCGCTATTGTGTTATAAAACACGCGTATACCGCGTGTTTTATAACACAATCAAGTAAGAAGGTTGAGGGAGCCTGCGGGGCGCGTCCTCCCCGCCACCGCCCCCCGGCCGCCACGCTGCCGGGCCGCCGCGCCTCCCCCGGCCGCCGCGCCCCCGGGCCGCCGACCCACCGCCCCGCCGCCCCACGCCGCGATCAGACCTCCATAACCACCGGGACGATCATGGGCCGGCGCCGGGTCCGCTCGGACACGAACCGCCCCAGGGCGGACCGGGCCCGGCGGCGGAGCGTCTCGAAATCGACGGACCCCGACTCAGCCGCTTCTTCCAGGGCGGAGAGGACAGCGAGGCGCGCCTCCTCGAGCAACTCCTCGGCCTCAGGCGCGTACACCCACCCCCGGGTGATGATCTCCGGACCCGTGAGCACCTCGCCGGACTTGGCGTCGACCGTGACGACGACCACCACGACGCCCTCCTCGGCCAGCACCCGCCGGTCCCGGAGCACTCCGCGACCGACGTCGCCGACGATGCCGTCCACGTACAGGTAGCCGGCCGGCACCTCCGCCACGAAGTCGACCCCGTTGGCGGTCAGCTCGACCACGTCGCCGTCCTCGGCCAGCAGCACTCGCTCCATCGGGACACCCATGTCCCGGGCCAGACGGGCGTGGTGCGAGAGGTGCCGAAACTCGCCGTGCACCGGGATGAAGCACTCGGGACGGGCCAACGACAGCAGCGTTTTCAGCTCCTCCCGCTTGGCATGACCGCTGACGTGCACCTGGGCCAGGCCGGAGTGGACGACCTCCGCCCCGAGCCGGCTCAGCCCGTCGATCACCTTTCCGACGTTGGTCTCGTTGCCGGGAATGGCATGCGAGGACAGAACCACCAGGTCCCCTTCGCCCACCGAGATCCATTTGTTGTCGGCCGCAGCCATCAGGGCCAGCGCCGACATGGGTTCACCCTGCGAACCGGTGGAGACGACGCACACCCGGCGAGGGTCGTAGTCGCCGATGTGCTCGACGTCGACCAGGTCCTCGTCCGAGACGTTCAGCAGACCCATGGATCGGGCCAGCGCGACGTTCTTGGCCATCGACCGGCCGAGCGTGGCCAGGACCCGTCCGTTGGCCAACGCCGCGTCGGCGATCTGCTGTACCCGGTGGATGTGGCTGGCGAAGCAGGCGACGATGACCCGTTTGTCCGGGTGGGCGGCGAACAGGCCTTCGAGCACCGAACCGACCCGACGTTCGCTGTCGGTATGGCCATCCTCCTCGGCGTTGGTGGAGTCCGACAGCAGCAGCCGGATCCCGGGCCCGTCGGCCAGGGCGCCGATCTTGGCCAGGTCAGTCGCACGTCCGTCCACCGGTGTCAGATCGATCTTGAAGTCGCCCGAGTGCAGGATCACCCCTTTCGGGGTGTGGAAGGCGACCGCGAAGCCGTGGGGCACCGAGTGGGTGACGGGGATGAACTCCATGTCGAAGGGGCCGATCTGGCGGCGCTCTCCATCGCGCACAGGGATGAGCTCGGTCTGGTGGAGCAGACCGGCCTCCTCGATCCGGCTCCGGGCCAACCCGAGGGTGAGCTCCGATCCATAGATCGGGAATGACAGCTCGCGGAGCAGAAAGCTCAGTCCCCCACAGTGATCCTCGTGACCGTGGGTGACGATGCAAGCCTCGACCCGGTCGGCGTTCTCCCGGAGATAACTGAAGTCGGGCAATACCAGATCAATCCCGGGCATCTCGATGTCGGGGAACATGAGCCCGCAATCGAGGATCATGATCCGCCCTCCGACTTCAAAGCAAGCACAGTTGCGGCCGATCTCCCCCAATCCCCCCAGGAAGACGATCCGAACCTGGTCGTCAACCACGGAGCTGGGAAAAGACCTCGCGCGCCGCGTCCTCGAGCCCCTCAGGAGCCGGACCGAGCGGCAATCGGCATTGACCCGCGGGCAATCCCAGGGTCCGCAACATGGCTTTGGCTGGGATGGGGTTCGGGGCCGTATCGGTCGACTGGAAGCGGTGCGACGGCACCAGGCGGGCATTCATCGCCCGGGCGTGGTCGACGTCACCCTTGAGGAACGCGGCGACCATCTCGGCCACCTCGCCGCCGGCCCAATGGCTCTCGACCGAGATAGCCCCGACGGCGCCAATGGCCAGGAGGGGAAGGGTGTCGCCGTCGTTGCCGCTGTAACACTCGAAGCCCGATGGCGTCTGGCTCAACAGGGTAGCCGTGCCGGCCGGGCTTGCCGTCGCGTCCTTGATGCCGGCGATAACGCCATCGCGGGCGAGTCGGATGATGAGGTCGGGGGCCACCTGGCGGCCGGTACGGATCGGGATGTCATAGAGGATGACTGGCAACCCGGCGGCGGCTTCGGCCATGGCCCGGATGTGCGCGTCGATCCCCGCCTGGGGCGGACGGCTGTAGTACGGCGTCACGGCCAGGATCCCGGCCGCTCCGGCTGCCACTGCCGCTCGAGTCAGCTGGACCGAATGGGACGTATCGGCGGTGCTGGTGCCGGCGACGACAGGGATGCTCACCGCGCCGGCCACCGCCTCCCACAGCGCCGTCTTCTCGGCGTCGGAAAGGACCGGACTCTCGCCGGTGGTGCCGCTGACGACGAGGAAGTCGTTGCCGTGCTCGGAGAGCCATCGGGCCAGCACCACCGCGCCATCGATATCGAGTCCGCCCTCCCGATCGAAAGGGGTGACCATGGCGCAACCCACTGCGCCGAGACGTCCGATCGCAGTCATGGCCAGAGCCTATAGGTCGGCTCAACCGCTTCACCCCCCTTTTCGAGGGCGATGGGGCCGCGATCAGGCCAGCTGGAAGGCCTCGAACTCCTCGCCGGTGTCGGGTAGATGCTCGAACTCGATTACTCCAAGCTCGGTGAAACGGTCGCGAAGCCAGGTGTCCCCGTGGTCGAGAAGGCCAAGCTTCTTGCAATTGGGGACGATCTTGGCGAACAGCATGCGCTGGAACAGTTGCCTATCGGGCGAGCGGGTCACTACCGAGATGGCCTCCTTCGCCGGAACGCCGAGCCGCTCCCACACCTCCTGCTGCAAGAAGCGGTCCCGCATCCGGACCGCCGCCTCGAAGGCAAACTCCTTGCGGTCCTTGAGCTCGGCCCGGGTGAGGCCGGCGTAGAACTCCTGGAGGGAGAGCACCCCGAACGCCACGTGCCGGGCCTCATCGGACATGACGTAGCGGAGCAGTTGCTTCAACAACGGCTCGGTCGTGGTCTCGTGAATGAAACCGAAGGCCGCCAGCGCCAGCCCTTCGACCATGATCTGCATGCCGAGATAGGTCATATCCCAGCGGTTGTCGGAGATGATGTCGTCGAGCAGCATCGCCAGGTGGGCATTGACCGGGTAGTGGCCCGAGAGCTTTTCATTGAGGTACCGGCCGAAGACCTCGACATGGCGCGCCTCATCCATGACCTGGGTGGCGGCGTAATACTTGGCGTCGATCCACGGCACCGTCTCGACGATGCGGGCGGTGCAGAGCAAGGCGCCCTGTTCGCCATGAAGGAACTGTGAGAGCGTCCAGTTCTGGCTTTCGAGGCCGAACTGCAGCCACTGTGCCCCGGTCCAACGCTCGAAAGGGGTGCCCGTGACATCGACATCGAGGCCCCGGGCGCCTAGCAGCTCCTGGTTGGCGACGACGACGGCTTCCTGATCGACCTCGGTCTCCCAGGGCAGGTCGGTCTGGGCGTTCCACTGGGCCGTCTTGGCCTTCTCGTACAGCCGGTCCAGACGGGCCCTGGTCCCCTTGTCGTAGTCCCACGTGAAGAGGGTCTCGAAGTGGGACTCCACCCCATGGTCGACCGAGTCGTCATCGTGGTTGCTGACCGCCAGGATGGCTTCGAGATCGTTGATGTTCCCCCGGCCGATCAGTTGATCGTTCCGCCCCGTTAGATCGCTCTGGACCGTCACGCCGTCACCTCTCCCCAGCTCTTGTCGGGCCAACGCGCCCTACGCCGCGACCGACAGATTGGCTATCGTGGTTATCTTAACGCGGATCCTAAAGGCGTCAACCGCAGCCCGGCCGATTCCCGGATGATCGCGGTCGCCGCAGGCGGGCGACGAGAGGAGCCGCAGGCCGGCGACGAGAGGAGCCGCAGGCCGGCGACGAGAGGAGCCGCAGGCCGGCGACGCTCGGCCCGCCCGGCTGCCTGGCTGCCCGGCTGCCTGGCCGGAGGCTCCCGGCCCCACGATCAGATCCCGAGCAGGGCCTCCAGCCCCACGGTGAGGCCAGGTCGGCCCGCCACCGCCCGCACGGCCAGCAGCACGCCGGGCATGAACGACCGCCGGTCGTACGAATCGTGGCGAATGGTCAGGCTCTGGCCCTCGGTACCGAGCACGACTTCCTGGTGGGCTACCAGCCCCCGCAACCGCACCGAGTGGATGCGGATGCCGGCCGGACCCTCGCCCCCCCTGGCCCCTTCGACCACCGCTACTTGCGTGGGATCCGAACTCCAGTCGGAAGAGGCGGCGGCCATCCGGTTGGCCGTGAGCATGGCGGTGCCCGACGGGGCGTCCACCTTGGCGTCATGGTGCAACTCGATGATCTCACCCGAATCGAACCAGGGCGACGCCAGCTCGGCGAAACGCATCATGAGCACGGCGCCGATCGCGAAGTTCGGTGCCACCACGCAGCCGATCCTGCCCCGGGACGGGAACGCGCCCTCCAGGGCCGCCAGCGCCGGGCCGTCGATCCCCGTCGTTCCGAGGACCGCATGGATCCCGTGAGCGGCACACCAGGTGGCGTTGCTAACAGCCGCGGCCGCGACCGTGAAGTCGACCGCCACCTCGGCGCCAGCCGCACTCAGGGCATCGAGATCGGACGCGATTTCCACCCCGGCCCCGGCGTGGCCGCCGGCGCCTTTCGGGTCGATGGCGGCCACCAGGGTGAGGTCGGGGGCCTCCTCGACGGTTGCACAGACGGTCGAACCCATGCGGCCGGCCGCACCCAGCACGGCAACTCTCATCGCCGCCGACAGTACCGCCGCCGGCTATCGCTGCCCCACTACCCGGGCCCCCCACTACCCGCGCCCCAATTCCTGCGCTCCACTCGCGACGCGCCCGCCCACAAACCCGCACCCCACTACCCGCGACGCCCGCCCGGCAACCCCGCACACCAGTACCCGCGAGGCGCGCTCGGCATCCCCGCGGCCCGCGCTTTCTGTAGCACCTGCCCCTTTAACTGGGCACAATTTGCTGCAGAAATGCGGGGGGTACCCTCTAACGGGCGCTATCCGCGACAGAGACCATCGCGGCTCGCCGATGGAGAAGGTCCGTCAACGGGATTGACCCGACGACAGCTAGCCGGCGGCCTTCAACCCGTCGGCGTCGAAGTCGAAGGGGCCGACGCACGCCAGTGTCCGCGTGCCCGAGAGCCAGTGGCGGCCCACGTCATTCACGTGGTCCAGATCGAGGGCGGCGAGCCGGGCCTCAATCTCGTCGAGGGTCAGGACCCGGCCGTGCACGATCTGGCTGTGACCGAGACGGCTCATCCGGGCCCCACTGTCTTCCAGCCCTAGGGCCACCGACCCCCGGAGGTGGCTCCGGGCCTTCTCCATCTCGTCGGCGGTCACTCCCCTGGCCACCATGTTGTCGAACTCCTCGACGATCAAATCGCGCACCTGGGCGGCGTGGGCCGGTGCGGTGCCGGCGTAGATCGCCAGGGCGCCCGCGCCCTGGAACGCCAGCCGGTAGCTGTACACCGAGTACGCCAGACCTCGCTCTTCCCGGATGGACTGGAACAAGCGGCTCGACATGCCCCCGCCGAGGACATGGTCGATGATCGACATGGCGTGCCGGTCGTCGTCATCACGGTCGGGGGCTGGCGCGGCCACGGCCAGGTGCACCTGCTCGGTCGGTCGGGCCAGAACCACGCGCGACAGCGCCGGGAGGGACGGCGCGACTCGTGCCGGGGCACCCCCACCGGCGCGGCCGCGTAGCCGTCTGGCCAAGGCATCCACGATCTGGTCGTGGTCGAGCAGTCCGGCGGCCGCGACCACCATGTTGGCCGGGCGGTAGTGGGCGGCGTGAAAGCGGGCCACGTCGTCGACCGCCATAGCCTCGACGGTCACCTGTTCTCCGAGGACCTCCCGTCCGAGGGGATGCTCAGGGTAGAGAGCCGCGGCGAGGACGTCGTGCACCAGGTCCGCCGGGTCGTCGGCGTGCATCAGGATCTCCTCCAGGATCACCTGGCGCTCCGATTCGAACTCCTCGGGCCGGAACGCCGGCGACCAGATGATGTCCGACAGAATGTCGAGCCCGAGGTCCTGGTCCTCGGCGAGCAGCCGGACGTAGAAAGCCGTGTATTCCTTGGTGGTGAAGGCGTTCATGTCGCCTCCGACAGCGTCGACGGCTTCGGCGATGCTCCGCGCCGACCTGGTCGCTGTGCCCTTGAACAGGAGATGCTCAAGGAAGTGCGAGGCCCCCGACTGACTGGACCCCTCGTCGACCGAACCGGTGCCGACCCAGAATCCGATGCTCACCGAGCGGACGTCCGGCATCCGCTCAGTGACGACAATCAACCCCTCGTCGAGGGTGGTCTGCTGCAGGCTCACGGTGTCGGCAGACAGAACCGGCTTCGACGTGACGACCGCCGTGCTGCTCGGGACGACTGGACCACTAGCGCCGACGCCGGGGGTTTCGCCGGGGGCCCCGATCGCCGTCGTCGCCGCCGCGCCCGGGTCCGCCGACGGTCTGGGCCGGGCCGAGATCGCCGAAGGTGGCTTGCGCCTCTGCCTCCCAGCTGTCCTCGAAGGAGAGGACCTTCCCGCCCGGGTCGTGGCCGGAGGCCATCTGAAGGGTGTTCGGGACATGACCGCTCGACCTGTCGGCCGCATCGCTACCGTCGTCCGCGCCGGCCAAGGACAGCGACACCTTGCCCTGCGGGTCGATGTCGTCCACGCGCACCTCGACTTCGTCGCCGAGGTCGAGCACGTCCTCGACCTTCTCAACCCGCCGGCCCCGACCGAGTTTGGAGATGTGGACGAGCCCGTCCCGCCCAGGAAGAATGTTGACGAAAGCCCCGAACTTGGTCACGTTGACTACCTTGCCGGTGTAGACGGCGCCGACCTCCGCCTTGGGCGGATCAAGGATCATCTCGATGCGGCGAAGGGCCTCGGCCACCGCCCCGCCGTCCCGGGCGCCGATGGTGACGGTGCCGACGAGACCGTCGTCCTCGACCGCGATGTCGGTCCCGGTCTCCTGCTGCAGGCTGTTGATGACCTTGCCCTTGGGCCCGATCACCTCGCCGATCTTGTCCAGAGGAATCTCCAGGCTGATGATCTTGGGAGCGGTATCCCGAACATCGTCACGAGGCTCGCTGATGGCGCCGGCCATGACCGCCAGGATCTTGATCCTTGCTTCGTGGGCCTGCTGGAGAGCCGCCGCGAGCACATCAGCGGGAAGCCCGTCGATCTTGGTGTCAAGCTGCAGGGCGGTGACAAAGTCGGCGGTACCGGCCACCTTGAAATCCATGTCACCGAAAGCGTCCTCGGCGCCGAGTATGTCGGTCAGGGTGATGTAGCGGTCGTCCACCTTCACCAGGCCCATGGCGATTCCGCCTACCGGAGCCTTGACCGGCACCCCGGCGTCCATCAGCGACAGGGTCGACGCACAGACCGAAGCCATCGAGGTCGAGCCGTTGGAGGACAGCACTTCCGACACCAGGCGGAGGGCGTAGGGAAACTCCTCGACCGGGGGCACCACCGGGACCAGGGCCCGTTCGGCAAGCAGACCGTGGCCGATCTCCCGGCGCTTCGGGCTCCCCACCCGTCCGGTCTCGCCGTTCGCGAATGGCGGCATGTTGTAGTGGTGCATGTAGCGCTTTTTGTCGTCGATGCCGATCGTGTCGAGCAGCTGGTCCATGCGCGGCATGCCGAGGGTGGTGAAATTGAGCACCTGGGTCTCGCCTCGCTGGAACAATCCCGAGCCGTGCGCGGTAGGGATGACCCCGACCTCAGCCGATAGCGGGCGGATGTCGGCCGGACCGCGCCCGTCGATTCGGACACCTGTCGTCGCGATGCGTTGCCGCACCAGCTGCTTGGTCAGCGATCGCACGGCCGCCTTGATCTCGTCCTCGCGACCGTCGAATTCGCCGGAAAGCTCCGCCACGATGGCACTGGTGACCTTGTCCGTGGCTGCCTCCCGCTCGGCCTTGGTGGTGATCCTTGTGACTTCATCCACCTGTTGCGTGCCCACCTGAGCGACCCGCTCGGCGACATCGCGTCCATAGTCCACCTGGGGCACAAACGGGAGGAGTGGACGGCTACCTGCCTCTGCTACCAGCCGCCGTTGTAGCTCCACGCTCTCACGGATCCAGACCTTCGATGCTTCCAGGCCCGCCGCGATGACCTCCTCGGTGACCTTTGGCGCCCCGGACTGGAACAGCGTCCACGCCGATTCCGTCCCTCCGGCCTCAACCATCATGATGGCGACGTCGCCGTCATCAAGCTGCCGCCCCGCCACCACCAGCTCGAACGCCGACTCGTCGCCCTCCTGATAGGTCGGATGGGGCACCCATCTGCCTTCGCCGTCGTAGGCAGAGCGCACCGCGCCGATTGGCCCTTCGAAAGGAAGTCCGGACAGCATGAGGGCGGCGCTGGCGGCATTGATCCCCAGCACGTCGTGGGGATTCTCCTGATCGGCGCCGAGAACGGTGACGACGACCTGGGTCTCGTTGCGATACCCGTCGGCAAAGCTGGGGCGCAAGGGCCGGTCGATCAGCCGGGCGGAGAGGATGGCGGTATCGGATGGCCGGCCCTCCCGCCGGAAGAACGACCCGGGGATCTTGCCTGCGGCGTACATGCGCTCCTCGACGTCCACCGTGAGAGGGAAGAAATCGATTCCCTCACGGACGCTCGGCGCGGCGTTAGCCGTCGCGAGAATGATCGTCTCGCCGAGCTGGGCGACGACGGCTCCCTGGGACTGCTGAGCAAGGCGGCCGGTCTCGAAGGACATGACCTTGGAGGTACCGCTTACGGTGGTGGAGACTTTCGTGGGTTTCGGGGAAATAGCGGTCATATGGCCCGCTCCTTTCTGGAGCCCGGGAGGCCCGGGCGGCGGAGCGGCGGTGGGGCCAGTTCCCAGTCGGCGACCCCCGGACCGGCGCTCCCGGCCATACGGCCCCGGGGATCCTCGACTGGCAGCTGACCTGGGGTCGCCGCTCGTGAACTGTTGTGCTCGGGTGCGGCCGTCAGTGGTCGCCCCGATGGCAATCGACCGGCTAGCAGCCGCCCGGAGAACTGCACCTAGCGGCGCAGCCCCAGCTTGGCGATGAGCTCCCGGTAGCGCTCGACATCGTTGTCTCGCACGTAATCGAGGAGCCGCCGCCGGCGCCCGATCATCTTCATGAGCCCTCGACGGGTGTGGTGGTCACCCTTGTGGACCTTCAGGTGCTCGGTCAGATGGGCGATACGCTCGCTGAGGATGGCCACTTGGACCTCAGGCGAGCCGGTATCGGTCTCGTGGGTGCGGTATGCCGCGATCGTTGCGGCTTTGTCTGGCATGAATGCGTGAGGTTCCTTCAGTCGGATCGAACTATCGGAGTGCGCCTCGCCATGCTGGCGCACGTGGGGTTGACGTACATTGGGTGACGAACTTCGGGGCTCTGCGGACACGACCCTCGCGTGAGACATGGATCCCGGCGCGCCCGAGCCTGGTCGGTCACCTCAGAATTTCTAGCAGGCGGCCCGACACCACCGACGTCCAGCCATGACCGGGCTTCGCCATGACCGACGCCCCACATGACCGACGCCCCGCCATGACCGACGCCCCGCCATCACCGACGCCTCGCCGCGACCGACGCCCCGCCGCGACCGACGCTCAGGCGTGACTGGAGCTCAGCCATGACCGACGTTCCGCTCGAGCCGGGGCCGCCGGCTGGACTGGACGTGGCGCCAGGCGTACGCATCCCTGTCCACGAGCTGATGTGGCGCTTCTCGGCGTCGAGCGGCCCTGGTGGTCAGCACGTGAACACGTCCAACACCAGGGCGGAGGTGCGCTTCGACGTGGCGGCATCACCCAGCCTACCGTCGTGGGCCCGGGATCGGCTGATGGCGCGCCTGGGGCCGGTCGTGGCAGTCGCGGCCAGCGATGACCGTTCGCAGGCGCGCAACCGGGCCGCCGCGATAGAACGGCTTGCGGCTCGCCTGGCCCGTGCTCTGGAGACGCCGCCGAGCCGAACCCCGACCCGGCCGACCCGGGCGTCGCAGCGCCGCCGGATCGAGGCCAAGCGCCGCCGAGGGGCCCGCAAACGCGAGCGCCGGTCTGAGCCCGGCCCGGACGACGACTGACCGGAGGAGGACAAAGCGGTCCGAACCACGGCCACTCCACCGAGCCCTTGCCTCGCGTGCCGGACGTGGGGGGACCGGGCTCGGGTCTAGGCGAGATCAGGGACGCCCAGGATCTCACGGGTGACTGCGACGTCCCGGCTCATCTGGTCGATGAGGTCGTCCACCGAGGCGAATCGCACCTGCCCGCGCAGGTGGGCGATGAACTCCACCCGGGCCACCTCCCCGTACAGATCGCCGTCGAAGTCGAGGAGGTAGGCCTCAAGAAGGGAAAGGTCGGCTTGGGCGTAGAAGGTCGGACGCCGGCCGAGGGACAGGGCGGCGGGCCGGGGCGCCCCGTCGGGGCGCACATACCAGCCGGCATAGACACCGTCGGCCGGGACGGCGATCGACGCCGGCAGCGCCACGTTGGCGGTGGGGAAGCCCAGGTCCCGGCCGCGCCGGTCGCCCTCGGTGACGACGCCCCGCACCTGGTGGGGCCGCCCGAGCAGGGCGGCGGCCTCACTCACCGCACCCGACCCGAGCAGCTCCCGGATCCGGGTCGATGACACGGGCTGGCCGCCCGGACCGGCGCCGAAGAGCCGGACGCCGGTGACGTCGAAGCCGTACTCGGCGCCCATGTCCTGCAGGAACGCCACGTTGCCGCGGCGGTGATGACCGAAATGAAAGTCGTGGCCGACAACCACCGCCCGGGTGTCGAGACAGCCGACCAGGACCTCCCGGACGAAGTCCTCTGCGGATTCGTCGGCCCGATCCCGATCGAAGCGGACCACGAGCACATAGTCGACCCCGGTGCTTTCGAGAAGCTCCAACCGCTGTTCGAGATCGGTCAATAAGCGAGGCGCCGACTCTGGCCGGACGACCGAGGCGGGATGACGGTCGAAGGTGACGACCGCGGCGGCCAGATCCTGTTCGGCGGCAACTCGTCTTACCCGCTCGATGAGCAGTCGATGCCCTATGTGGACGCCGTCGTAAGCACCGATCGTGACCGCGCACGGCGCGCCCGTCGCGCAGTCTCCGGGGTGGTAGAGGACCTGCATTCCTGTGAAGGTTACGGGGCGTTTTCGGCCGGCGTCGAACCCGGGTTTCCTTCCAGGTGTGACGGCAGCACAGTCGTGGCCGGGCTCACGAGGCGGACCAGCCGATCAATCGGGCTGGGGCAGGACGACAGCCGGCTTGACCTGACCGGCTCCGTGGCCCTGGTAGACAGCAAGCAAATCGCCACTCGGGCCGACCACCCGCCAGGGCCCTTCGCCCTGACCACCGAACCCTTCACGGGCGAGGACCCGGCCGTGTTCGACCTCGTTGGCGCGCCGTGCGTCCACGACGACGGCGTCGAGCCACGGCAACGACGCCACCGGCGCGAGCACATCCGCCACGGACAGGTCCTCCAACCTGGTCGCCATGGCCTCGGTCCACGGTCCGACAGCCGTTCGGCGCAACCTCCTCACGTACGCTCCGCCTCCGAGGGCCGCACCCAGATCTGCGGCCAGCACCCGAACATAGGTACCGGCGGAACACTCCACCCGCACTGCCAGGACGGGTCCGGCTCCGGTCTCCGGGCCATGTGTGCCGCCGCTGGCGCTGGGGACACCGAGGGCGTTGCCGCTGGCGGTGGCATCGGGGGCTCCGCCGCTGGCGGTCGAATCGCCGGCTCCGTCGCTGCCGGTCGAATCGCCGGCTCCGTCGCTGGCGCTGGAATCGGCGGCGCCGTCGCTGGCGGTGGCATCGGGGGCTCCGGCGCCAGCGCTGGAAACGGCGGCTCCGCCGCCAGCGCCGGCCGCGTCCGCCGCGACACCGCTCCCGGCCGCTCCCGCCGGCAGGATGCCCTCGACGGCGAAGCAGGTCACCTCCACCTGACGGGGCTCCCGGTCAACCTCCACGCCCTGGCGGGCCAGCTGATGCAGCCGCTGCCCCCCGACCTTGACCGCCGACACCATGGGCGGCGTCTGCCAGATGGTGCCGGTCAGCTGGGCCGCAGCCCGGCGGGCCGTCGCCCAGGGTGACGTGGCGTTGATCCCAGCGCCCGGTCACCTGGCCCGCGGCGTCGAGGGTGCTGGTGGCCACGCCGAGAACGATGTCCGCGGCGTAGCACTTCGCCAGGCCGCTCTGGAACTGCAGTAGGCGCGTTGCTCGTCCCAGGCCGACCAGAAGAACTCCAGTCGCGTCGGGATCGAGGGTGCCGGCGTGGCCGACCTTCCTCTGCCCGAAGATCCGGCGGCAACGGGCTACGACATCGTGGCTGGTCATTCCGGCCGGCTTGTCGATGACTGCCAGCCCGTCGATCACGGGCCGGGCTCCACATCCTCCGGCGGGTGCGGCAGACGGCGCAGGATGTCCTCGATGCGGTTGCCGGCAGCGATCGCCGGGTCGGCTTCGAATCGCAGCTGGGGGGTCCGCTTGAGGCGCACCTGCTGCGAGATCGCCGATTGAAGACGGACCCGCGATCCGCTCAGAACGGTCAGCATCTCGTCGTCAAGCGATGAAAAGAGGACGCGGGCGTGACGCAGGTCGGGATCGCACTCGACGCCCGTGATGGTGAGCAGCCCCAGCCGCTCATCGGTGTCGGTCAGTCGCTCCAGGGTGTCGGCAAGCACCTCCCGGAGGCTCTCGTTGACCCGCACCGCGCGCGGAAACTGGCGGGCCGGACTGCCACCCGACCGCCGGCTCCCCGACCGGTGACGGTGCGGCGCGCCCGCCATTTCAACGCTCCCCCGCGGCCAGCCAGTCGCGCTGGCTGGCCGTCACGTCGACCTCGGGGAACGACCAGACGAAGCGCTCGGCGGCGTCGAGGACATCCCGGGCGTGACCAGCCGATCCCGACACAGCGGCCAGACCGACGGTGGCTCGCTGCCATCGGTCCTGATGGTCCACCTCGGCCACTGCCACCTCGAACCTCCGGCGGAGACCTTCGAGGATCGGACGGAGTACCGCCCGTTTCTCCTTCAGTGAGTGCACGTTGGGAAGGTGCAGTTCGAGCGCTAGGCACGCCACGTGCATCACCATGCCGCCGTGCTACGCCCGGGGAATCTCCCGCTCATCAAAGGTCTCGATGACGTCACCCTCACGCAGGTCCTGATTGTTGGAGAGGCCAATCCCGCACTCAAACCCCTCGTGCACCTCTCGGACATCGTCCTTGAACCGCTTGAGCGAGGTGATCGCGCCCTTCCAGATAACCACGCCGTCGCGGAGGAAACGGACCTTCGAACCCCGGGTAATGACGCCGTGACGGACGTAGCACCCGGCGATGGCGCCGACCCTCGGGACCCGGAAGATCTCTCGGACCTCGGCCTCGCCGGTGATGACCTCCTCGAACTCGGGGGCCAGCATTCCGACCATGGCGCTCTCGATGTCTTCGATCAGCTTGTAGATGATCTCGTAGGTACGGATTTCGACGTCGTGCACATCGGCGAGGTCCCGGGCACCCCGGTCGGGGCGGACGTTGAAGCCGATGATGGTGGCGTTGGATGCCGCCGCGAACGTCACGTCGTTTTCGGTGATCCCGCCGACCGCCCGATGGATGAACGACAGCTTGACGTCGTCTCGCTCGAGCTTGCGGAGGCTCTCGGTGACTGCTTCCAACGAGCCCTGGGTGTCCGCCTTGAGCACCAGGTTGAGGGTGGCCGTCTCGCCCCGCTGGATCTGCTCGAAGATGTCCTCGAGCTTGGCGCCGGTCCCCACCGCCGACGACGTCCGGCGCTGGTCCGCGGCGCGGAAGCGCTGCTCCCTTTGCTCGGCGATATCGCGAGCGGTCTTGGCCTTGTCGGTCACGCGGAACTCGTCGCCGGCGGAGGGCACGCTGTCGAAGCCGAGCAGCTGCACCGGCATGGAGGGTGATGCCTCCTTGACATTGTCGCCACTGTCGTCGAGCAGGGCCTTGACCCGTCCCCACGCCGCACCGGCGACAACCGAATCGGCGACCCGCAACGTACCGGATTGGACGATCACCGTTGCCACCGGACCCTTACCGGGATCCAGGTTGGCTTCGAGGACGATCCCCCGCCCACGACCCTCCGGATTGGCTGCCAGCTCCTCGAGCTCGGCCACCAGCAGGACCTGCTCCAGGAGATCGTCGATGCCGAAATTCTGGAGGGCGGAGATCTCGACCATGATCGTGTCGCCACCCCACGCTTCCGGTACCAGTCCCAGTTCGGACAGCTGCTGCATGACCCGGTTGGGATCAGCGTTCTCGCGGTCGATCTTGTTGATGGCGACGATGATCGGAACGTCGGCGGCCTTGGCGTGATTGAGGGCCTCTACGGTCTGGGGCATCACACCGTCGTCGGCGGCGACGACGAGGATGACGATGTCGGTGACCTCGGCCCCGCGGGCGCGCATCGCGGTGAAGGCCTCATGACCAGGAGTATCGATGAAGGTGATGAGCTGGCCCTGGTGGTCGACCTGGTAGGCGCCGATGTGCTGGGTGATCCCGCCCGCTTCGCCGGCGACCACGTTGGTTTCACGGATGCGGTCGAGCAGAAGCGTCTTGCCGTGATCGACGTGGCCCATAACGGTCACGACGGGTGGACGCGGGCGATAGAGCGCGTCGTCCTCTTCCTCGTCGTCGAAGTACTTGGCCTGCAGCTCCGCTTCTTTTTCCTCGCCGGGATCGACAAGCCGGATGCTCGCGTGCAACTCGGCGGCGAACAACTCGATCATGTCATCGGAGAGCGACTGCGTCGTCGTGACCATCTCGCCCTGCTGGAACAGGAACCGCACCACGTCGGCGCCCGAACGATTCAGCTTCGGGCCGAGCTCCTGGGCGGTCGACCCCCGCTCCACGATGATCTCGCCTTCGGGAACCGGGGCGCTGGAGGGGGTGTAGTGCGTGATCTCCTGCGCTTCGAGCTCTTCGATGTTGCGCCGCCGCCGCCGGGCCGGCCGCCGTCCGCCCGGCCTGCCGCGGTTGCCGAAGGCCGGGCCGCTGCGAGCGCCGCCGGCACCTCCAGGACCGGCGCCTGTGCCTGTCCCGGTGCCCGGGCCGCGGTATCCGCCGCCCGAGGTCCCGCCCCCGCCCCGGTAGCCCGTGCCGGTACCGGCCGGTGCCGCCGGCCGTGCGCCACCGCGCGGTCCGCCTGCGCCGGCGCCACCCGGCCGTCCGGTCGAGGGACCGGGGGGGCGGCCACCACCGGGCGCGGGTCGAGCGCTCGTGCCGCGGCCGGGAGGAGGAGGGATCGGCTTGCCGGAGGCCGACATCGGTGGACGCCGCAGTCCGGGCGGCGGCGGGATCGGCTTGCCAGAGGCCGACAGCATCGGCCCACTTTGGCCAGGAGCTCCGGATCCCGGGCCCGGACCGCCCGGCGGCCCACCCGCGGGAGCACCCGGTGGCCGTGGAGCGCCGGAGGAGGGACGGGTGCCGGCGGGCCCGGAAGTCTGGCTGGGGGCTGTGGCCGGTGCGGCCGCGGGGGACACGGGAGCCTCGGCGGGTGGGGCCCCTCGCCTCTGATGGGCAGCTGGGGCCGGCGCCGCGGCGGGAGCGGGAGCGGGAACAGCCGGGCCTGAGGTGGGCGCGGCAGGTCGTCCCGACCCCGTTGGGCGCGTCGGGGCGGCCGGACCTCCGCCGGGCGAGCCTGGCCGGGACGGCGCCGGTCGAGACCCGGGCGGAGCAGGCGGGGCGAGGCCCGCTCCGGGCGGAGCAGGCGGAGCGCCCGCCGCAGGTGGAGCAGGTGACGCAGGCGGACCCGATGGAGCAGATGGAGCAGGTGGAGCAGGCGACGCTGCTCTCGCCGGCGGAGCAGCGCTGGCCGCCGCCGGGGTTACGGCCGCGGGCGGGAACTCGGGAGCCGGGGAAGGCCGACTGGAGGGAACGGACGGAGCGGATGGGACGGGCGAGCTCGAAGGGGTCAGGGGCGCGGCCGCAGCCGGCGGGATGGGGGACGGAGCCGGCTCCGTCGCACCCGGGCTTTGGGCAGGCGCGGCCGGGCTTTCGGCCTGCCCGCCGTCGGTGGAGGGTTGGGTGGGAGCGACCCGACCCGGTGTCGGGCTCGCGGGAACGTCCACAGCGGGAGTGGCGGCCGCAACAACCTCGGCTGGCTCGGCCGGGGCCCCTGCGTTGACCGGGGACTCGGGGGCCAGGGTTTCGACCGGGCGGCGCAGACCTTGTTGATCGGCGCGGCGACGGACGCGGTCGGCCTGCTGCTCCTCGATGCTCGAGGAGTGGCTCTTGACCCCGATCCCGAGCGCAAGGCACAGATCGAGGGCTTCTTTGTTCGTCAGGCCGAGCTCACGTCCCAGCTCATACACCCGGATCTTCTTCGCCAAGTTCCTGCGTCAGTCCCTTTCTCATCGGCGGCCGGCCCTGGAAGCCGAGCCGATCTCTATGTTCGCACGTCCCGGGAGGCTCCTTTTAGCGCCTTCCACGACTCGGCCGCTACTGCTGTCCTGAAAGCCCGTCCAAAGGCGCTCCGATGAGCGGCCGCTTCGAGGCAACGGTCACTCACGCCTCCGGTGGCCGGCTCCTGGCAAAGCCAGGCGCCGCGACCGGGGGCGGCCCGGTCGACGACGAGCGACCCGTCGGCTCGGCGGGCCACCCGAACCAGGATATCGGCTGAGGCCCGGATTCGGCAGCCGACACAGGTCCTGGTCGGCCCGGCCTTGTGGTTTCGTCCTACGGCTCACCCTCCCCACCGGCACCGGTCGGCTCGCCGGCCTCTGTTCGCCCCGATCCCTCCTTTTGAGCAGATCCCTCCCGTTGGGCGGGTCCCAGATCGGGAACGGCAACGTCATCCGCGAGTGGACCTTCGCGCACCACGTTGTCCGCGCTGTTGCCCTGGACCGCGGCCTCAGCGGCGGTGCTGCCGTTTCCGCCTGGGGCGATCGGTTCGTCGGTGGCGAGCGGGTCTGGGGTCTCGCCCAGCGACCACTGCTCGGCCGACACGGCCTCACCGCCTTCGGCGGGCTGCCACACCATCTCGCCTGCTTCGTTTTCCACCCACTCGCCTTCGGCCCACTCCTGGTTGGCGTAGGCCTCCTCCTCGGCGATCTGGGTCTCGCTCTTGATGTCGACACGCCAGCCGGTCAATCTCGCCGCCAGACGGGCGTTCTGCCCCTCCTTGCCGATGGCGAGCGACAGCTGAAAGTCGTGCACGACCACTGTCGCGGTGCCGGTCAGGTCGTCAAGGTGGACTTCCTTGACCTTGGCCGGCTGCAACGCCCGCATGACGAACTCCCGCGGCTCGTCCGAGAACGGAACGATGTCGACCTTCTCGCCCCGCAACTCATTGGTGACCATGCGCACACGGGCGCCCCGGGCCCCGACGCAGGCTCCGACCGGGTCAACATTGGGATCGTTCGACCACACCGCGATCTTGGTGCGATGCCCTGGCTCGCGGGCTGCGGCCTTGATCTCGACCACACCGCTCGAGATCTCCGGCACCTCGAGCTCGAAGAGCCGCTTGATCAGCCCTGGATGGGTCCGGCTCACCACGATCTGGGGCCCCTTCGTCGTCTTGCGCACCTCCACGATGTAGGCCTTGAGCCGGGCCCCGTGCTCGTAGCGCTCGTACGGCACCTGCTCAGCTTGCGGCAGCAGCGCCTCGACTTTCCCGAGGTCGAGCAGCGTATAGCGGTTATCGCTCTGCTGGATGATCCCGGTGACGATGTCACCCTCGCGCCCGGCGTACTCCTCGTACTTGAGGTCGCGCTCCGCCTCGCGGATGCGCTGGGTCATGACCTGCTTGGCGGTTTGCGCCGCGATGCGGCCGAAATCCTTGGGGGTGTCATCCCACTCTCGGACGACGTTGCCGTCCTCGTCGAGCTCCTGGCCGTACACGCGGATGTCACCGCTATCGGGATCGATAGTCACCACGGCCTCCTCGGCCGCGTTCGGCAGGCGCTTGTACGCGGCGACGAGCGCGTTCGCGAGCGCGTCGAGAAGGGTGTCGACGCTGATGCCTTTGTCCTTGGCTATCTGCTGGAGGGCGTCCAGAAAAGCGAAGCTGTCTTTCATGATGCGGGGTCTTTCGATGTGTGCGCGGTGGAAGTCGGGCCGTGGGCCGGGGCGCGGCCCGGCGCCCGTCGGCCGACCGCACGCTGCCCCGGAGTCGGTCGCCCGGTCACGGGCCCCCATACCATTACGGTACGGGCCCGATTTATCTGGTCGAAACGGAGCCGGAGGCGGCGGCTCGGGTCGGCATCCGGCTCGAGGTCGATGCCGGCGACCCAGACCTCGACTAGCCGGCCGCGGTGACGGCGAGCGCCGGCGACTGGCTCGGAGGACTTGACGGTGATCTCGGCACCGACGTACCGCCGGAACTGCTCCGGTGTGCGAAGGGTCCGCTCGATGCCCGGGCTGGACACCTCCAGCTGGTAGCGACCGGCGGGGACCGCCTCCGGGTGGGCGTCGAGCACCGGTGAGAGCACGCTGCTGGCATCCGACAGCGCATCGAGGTCGACGCCCCGCTCGGGACTTGATGGACCGGATGGGCCGGATGGGCCGAAGGCGCCCGATGGGCCGGATGGGCCAGATGGGTCGGATGCGCCCGACGGGCCGGATGCGCCCGACGGGCCGGATGGGCCGGATGGGCCGGATGCGACCGATGAGCCGGATGAGCCCGACGGGCCGGATGAGGCGGATGGGTCGGATGAGGAGTCGGACGGGTGGGATGGGCTGGAGAGGACTGATGGTTTGGCGACATCAGGCCCGTCGCTCGCGGGGAGGGGACGCTCCACCATGATGCGCACCACGTCGCGGGCGACCTCGACGTCCCAGAGGTCCAGGCCGATGGAGGCGAGGACTGGCTCGACCAGCCCGCGAATGCTCTCGGTCGACACCAACTTCACCTCCTTCAGACTCAAGGGTCACAAACAAAAGCGTGGGCATCCTGCCCACGCAGGTAAGCCCACGCCAGCAACCGCCCGGTCCGGGGCGGTCGGTGAAATTATAGCCCGCCCCGGTGGATCGACCGGCCATCCACCCGGCTGGAGGTCAGTAGGCCTTGGCCACTACGGCCCGCAGGCCGGTCTCGTCCTCGCTGCCCGGAAGCGAGCCGTCCGCCGCCTGGAGGCAACGCACCGTACATCCCTCCGCCGCCAGTTTCTCCTCGCCGGCCAGCCCGATCGTGTCCCAGGGAAGGACCGCGAACCCGTCCGACGCAGCCGCGACGGCGTCGGCCGCGGTCGACACCCGCGCCGTCCGGCTCTCCTGACGATCTGACGCCTCCGCGTACAGCGCGGCCTGCGCCGCGTCCAGATCAGCGCGCACCAGCGCGGTAGCCCCGGCTACCGGGACGCTCCGCTTCTCCCGGAGGTCCCGTCGCACAAGGGTGACCTCACCTCCCGCCAGGTCCCGGGGACCCACCTCCACCCGGACGGGGACACCCTTCAACTCCCAATCGACGGAGCGCCGGCCGAAAGAGGTTTCTACCCGGTCGTCGAGCCGGGTCCGCACACCAGCAGAGCGCAGTTCGTCAACCAGGGCCGTCGCCGCCCGGCGAGTCCCCTCTTCATCGCGCACCAGCAGCACGACCACCTGAACGGGGGCCAGCGCGGGCGGCAGGCGTAACCCGGCATCGTCGCCGTGGGCCATGATCAGCGCCCCGACCAGCCGGGTCGACGCCCCCCAGGACGTCTGCCAGGC
Organism: uncultured Acidimicrobiaceae bacterium; assembly: GCA_963834725.1. Taxonomy (GTDB): domain Bacteria; phylum Actinomycetota; class Acidimicrobiia; order Acidimicrobiales; family Palsa-688; genus PALSA-693. The sequence goes on along the minus strand of CAWICN010000001.1, from coordinate 5,407,621 downwards.
GTACTCCAGTGTCCCTGTCTCAGACGAGAACTGAATGCCGAAGGCCTTGGCGAAGTTCTGACCGAGCTCATGGCTGGTCCCCATCTGCAGGGCCTTGCCATCACCCATCATCGCCTCCAGCGTCCACGTGCGGATGGCGCCGGCGAAGCGTTCTCGGGCCGTCTTGAGTCCCGCCTGGACCGGAACGGCCAGCACATCCTCCATGGTGGCGCGATAGACGCCGTCCAGGATCTTGAGCGCATACTCCCGCGCGTCGGCCTCGGTGGCGTGGGCGGTATGGCCTTCCTGCCACAGGAACTCGCTGGTGCGCAAGAACAGACGGGGCCGCAGTTCCCAGCGCACCACGTTCGCCCACTGGTTGATCAGCAAGGGCAGGTCGCGATAGCTCTGCACCCACTTGGCGAAGAAGCTGTTCACAACGGTCTCGCTCGTCGGGCGCACGACGACGGGCTCCTCGAGCTCCCGGCCCCCGCCATGGGTGACCACGGCGAGCTCGGGGCTGAACCCTTCGACATGCTCGGCCTCCCGACGCAGGTACGACTCCGGAATGAACAGCGGAAAGTAGGCGTTCTCGGCGCCCGCGGCCTTGATCCGGGCGTCCATCTCGGCCTGCATCCGCTCCCAGAGGGCATAGCCCCAGGGCCGGATGACCATGGTGCCCCGCACCGGCCCGTTGTCGGCCAGCTCCGCCTGGGTGATCACATCCTGATACCAGCGTGGGAAATCAGTGGCACGGGGGGTCAAGGGGGAAGCCATGCCCTGTCAAAGTAAGGGAAAAGGGTCAAGGTAAGGGAAAAGACCGGCCCGATCAGAAACCGGTCCCCGTGAGGGGAGCCGGCGAGGTGGCCAGCAGGGCGTCAGCCCGGTCGAGGCTCCCGGCCCGTAACTCCTCCACCCGGCCGGCGGCCGCGAGCGTCGAGCTCGCGACCCCGCCGAGAAAGAGGGCGCCCAGCTCGGTCACTCCGAGGCGCAGCTCGGCATCCTCCCCCCTCCGGGCCGGCCTCGAGGAAGCCCCCTCGGGCCCGGCCTCGAGCACCCACCGGCGGGCTACCGGGTCGGGCTGGCCTTCCGGCTGGTCGCTGGCTGGCAGGACATCAAGGACCAGGCGCCCGGCTCGCAGGTAGCCGCGACTCTCGAACGCGGCCGCGAAGTCGAGGATCCGCAGGTACAACCGGTCGCGAACCACATCCACCCTCAGCTGGCGGGGGTCGGCGAGCCGCCAGCGCAGCGGCTCATCGACGGGACGCCGCTTGGCCGTGACCTCCCCGACCAGGTCCAGGTCGAGGACGAACCGCCAGAGGCCCGCCTCGACCGCGGGCGTCCGGCCTCGGACCTCGTCGATCACCACCCTCGGGTACTCGGCGCGCATGATGTCGGCGTCGTGGGCCCGGTAGGCCACGTACCCCTCGTCACATACTGCGATGAACCGCCCGCTGGCGCCGTTCCTTCGGGGCGCCCGGTCCGCCAGGTAGTCCTCCCATACGGCCGCGTCCCGGCTCGGTTCCCCGGCTCTGGCCCGGCGGACACGGTCGAACAGGTCCGGCAGGATCTTGGCGCCCTCGTCACGATCGACGAGTCGCAGATCGAGCTTCGGGGCGGGCACGAGAAAGTCCGACCGGCGGCTGTCGATGGTGACCTCGATCCCCGTGGTGGCATGGCCGTACCCAAACCGGCCGTAGATCACTGATTCGGAGGCAATGAGGCCCGCGAGGGCCTCGCCCCGCTTGCGAGCATCTTCGTGCATGGCGGCCATCAGACGGCGCAGCAGACCACGGCGCCGGTGCGTGGGGTGGACGCCGACGCCGCTCACGCCCGCAAGGGGCAGGACGGGGGCGAGCTGACCTGGGAACGCGGGCAGGGTCAGATCCAGGCTATAGATGTTGGCGTTCCCGACGAATCGACCGCGGTCCACCGCCACCCAGGCTCTATCGGTCTCGAGATGGGCGGCGGCGCGCTCGTCGGCGTGCCGGGCTTCGGTGTCATCGGTGGCAGGGTCGAGGAAGGGCACCCGCTCCGAATGAACAAACGCCAGCTCCTCACCCGGGCGCAATGGTCGAACGTCGACGTCCATGACTCCAGTCTGACGCCGCCCTACGGGGCCGGCACGGGGTTTTCGGCGACCCCTACCCGTCCTGGCCTTCGCGAAGACGACGGTCGATCAGCTCGATGCGCGCCCCGCTCTGGTTGGCGTCGGCGCCTTTGGCATCGAGCAGGGCCGCCCGATCGGCTTCCGCCTCGGCCGGGGCGTGGGAGTCGGCCGCGGCCAGCCGGGCCGCCACCCCTTCCTTGACGAGCTTCTCCGCTTCGTCGACCAGCGCGGCCACCATCTCGTCCTCGGGCACGACGCGTACGATCTGGCCCTGGATGAAAAGGTGGCCGCGATGCCGGCCCGCGGCGATCCCGAGATCGGCTGAGCGGGCCTCGCCGGGCCCGTTGACGACGCAGCCCATCACCGCCACCTGGAGCGGGATCTCCTTGCCTTCCAGGGCGGCCTGGGCTTCCTGGGCCACCTTGTAGACGTCGATCTCGGCCCGCCCGCACGCCGGGCACGCGATCAGGTCGACGTTGGTGCGGGCACGCAGCCCCAACGACTCCAGCAACACCCGGCCGGCTTTGGCCTCCTCGACGGGATCGGCAGTGAGCGAATAGCGGATGGTGTCGCCGATCCCTTCGGCGAGGAGGGTGCCGATGCCGGCCGTGCCCTTGATCGTCCCGGCCGGCGGCGGGCCCGCTTCGGTCACACCGAGGTGGAGCGGGTGATCGGTCACTTCGGACAGCTGTCGGTACGCCTCGATCATCAGCGGGACGCTCGAGGCCTTCACCGAGATCTTGACGTTGTCGAAGTCCACTTCCTCGAACAGGCCCAGTTCGATCTGAGCCGACTCCACCAGGGCCTCCGGGGTGGCGCCCCCGTACTTCTTGTACAGCCGGGGGTCGAGCGAGCCCGCGTTGACGCCGATCCGGACCGGAATCCCCCGGTCCTTGCACTCCCGGGCCACGAGCTTGATCTCTTCCGGCTTGCGGAGGTTGCCGGGATTGAGTCGCAGGCAGTCGACGCCCGCCTCGATGGCAGCGAGCGCCATCTCCACGTGGAAATGGATGTCCGCGACGATCGGCACCGGGCTCCTCGGCAGGATTTGGGCCAGGCCTTCGGCCGCCTCCCGCTCGTTGCAGGTGCATCGCACGATGTCGGCGCCGGCGGCCTTCAGCGCGTAAATCTGCGCCAGGGTACCTTCGACGTCAGCGGTCTTGGTGATCGTCATGGACTGCACGGAGATGGGCGCGTCACCGCCGACCGGGACCGATCCGACCATGAGCTGACGGGTCTTCCGCCGGGGGTATCGATGGCGGGGGAATCGAGGTTGAGCCACTATGTCGAGCCTACCTGGGGCTGTGGGCTTGCCAGGTGATCCGGTCTGGTCAGGTGACCAGGTCCCGCAGGTCGAGGAACAGGGCGCTGACCCCGAGGAACAGCACGAGGGCCAAGCCGGCATAGAAGAGGGGCAGCAGCTTGGTGACATCGGCGTGATACCGCCGGCGGAAGCTGCGCGCCCCCTCGTAGAGGGCAACGACCACATGGCCGCCGTCGAGCGGGAAGAACGGCAGCAGATTAAAGATGCCGAGCGACAGATTGATCACAGCGAGGAGCCACAGCACCGTGGGCAGGCCGCTCTGGCCGGCCTGATGCAGGAGCCGCACGATCCCCACGGGCGACTCGAAGCGGACGCCGCCGGAACTCGGGTTGTCGGCTGCCTTCTGGTTGCTCAGCATGTGCAGGTACGAACCGGCGCCATGAAGCGTGAACAGATGCCCGAACGCGCCGAGGGTCAAGGCCGACACGTGCACCCACGCGCCGCCGGCGTGGCCGAGCGATGCGCCGAGACTGGAATGGATAACGGGGCTTGGCGCGATACCGATGAACCCCACGGGCGCCGCCCCGGTTCGGGCCGCGGGCAGCGAGCCCGCGGCCGGGCCGGACAGCTTCACGGTGTTGCGGTTGACAGGGATCGGGAAGAGTTGCACCAGTTTTCCGGCCCGTTCGACGGTCACGGCCATACGCTGGCCCGCCCGGGCCTGGATGTAGCTGCTCAGCTGCGCCCAATTAGCGAAATGGCGCCCATCGACGGCGACGATGCGGTCTCCCAGCCGAAAACCGGCCAGCTGTGCGGGGCTGGCGCCGGTAGTCAGGCCGTCGATCTCGACGATGGGATTCGAGGCCGGAAGCGATGCCGGGGAGGTGAGGTAGCTGCCGTTGTCGCCGGTCCAGAAGAACATGACGAAGAGCACGACCGCGGCGATCAGGAAGTGCATAGCGGAGCCGGCCAGCGCCACGGAAAGCCGGCGCCACAGCGGAGCCTGGCGATAGGTGCGGGCCTCGTCGGCCGGGTCGACCTCCTCCAGATTATTCATGCCAAGGATGCGGCAGTACCCGCCGAGCGGAAGGGCCTTGACCCCGTACTCCGTCTCCCCCCTCCGGACCGACCACAGGCGGGGTCCGAAGCCGACGAAGAACTCGGTGACCTTGATGCCGGCGGCTTTCGACGTCGCGTAGTGGCCGAACTCATGGGCCACGATGCACCCGATCAGGGCCACGACCAGCAGCACGGTCTCGCCCGATCCGGCGGCGAAGCCGAGACCGACGAGGACGGCCACGATGACGACCAGGCGGACGAGCGCCAGCCGTTGTTCCCTGGGCGGCGGGGCGTCCGTGTCGCCCCACTCCCGGTGACTGGCCAGCCCGAGCGGGTCGGCTTCGAGGCTCTCCCGCCAGCCCTGGCGTGTGTCGGTCATCGCGGCGCGTTCGTCCGCCGGCTCACCTCAGCGTGGGCCAGGTCCCGCCCCGCACGGTCCGCGTCGAGCACGTCGGCCACGGTACCGGGAGTGGAGGCGGGATAGTCGTCAAGGACGGCGCCGAGGATCTCCGGGATGTCGACCCAGCGAATGTGGCCGTCGAGGAAGGCGGCGACGGCCACCTCGTTGGCGCCGTTGAGGACAGCAGGGGCGTCGCCGCCGGCCTGTCCGGCCCGGTAAGCCAGGTCGAGGCACGGGAACGCCTCGCGGTCGGGAGGCTCAAACTCGAGTGGTCCGATCGCGGCCCAGTCGATAGCGCCAAACGGCACCGCCAACCGGTCGGGATAGGACAGGGCATAGCCGATCGGCAGTCGCATGTCGGGGAGGGACAGCTGGGCCAGGGTGGCGCCGTCGGTCGTCTCGATCATCGAATGGACGATCGACTGCGGGTGCACCACGACATCGACAGCGTCGTAGTCGACGCCGAACAGCTCGTGGGCTTCGATTACTTCCAGTCCCTTGTTCATCAAGGTGGACGAGTCGATCGTGATCTTGGGGCCCATCTTCCAGGTGGGGTGGGCCAAGGCGTCAGCAACGCTCACCTCGGCCAGCGACTGCTTCGGGCGCCCGCGGAACGGACCCCCGCTGGCGGTCAGCACCAGACGGCGAAGCGGCATCGCGGGCGGGTGCGGCAGGGCGGCCATCCCTTTCTCCCCGAGGATGGCCCGCAGGCACTGGTGGATGGCGCAGTGTTCGGAGTCCACCGGCACGATCTCCGCTCCGGGGGTCGCCCGCGCCCTCTGGACGACCGGACCGCCGGCTATCAACGACTCCTTGTTGGCCAGGGCCAACCGGCGTCCGGCCTGCAGGGCCGCCAGGGTCACCGACAGGCCGGCGAAGCCCACCACCCCGTTGACCACGACGTCGGCCCCGGTGGCGATCTCCGGGAGGGCATCCTCACCGACGAGCAACTCCACCCCTGCCGGGAGCCGGCCCGCAAGCTCGCTGGCCCGGGCCGCATCGACGAGGGCGACCCGGTCCGGCCGCAGGAGCTCGGCCTGGGCGGCCAGCACATCGACTGACGACAGGGCGCCGATCGCGGTTACCCGGTAGCAGCCTGGTGACGCGCCCACGACATCCACCGACTGCCTCCCGATCGAGCCGGTGGAGCCCACCAGACTCACGGTTTTCATCGGGTGCTACTTGACGAGGTTGAACAGGATGGCGATGTAGTACGCAGCCGGAAGCGCCAACAGAAGGGAATCGAAGCGATCGAGGAGCCCGCCATGACCGGGCAGCACCGACCCCGAATCCTTGACTCCGAGATCACGCTTGATCATCGACTCGAACAGGTCGCCAGCGGGGGCGATGATCCCCACGATCACACCCAGCACCAGACCGTGACGCGTGCCCCCCCATGGCGTCAACTCCTTGCCGACGATGGCACCCACGATCACGGCGGCGAACAGGCCTCCTAGGAAGCCTTCCACCGTCTTGCCGGGACTGACGCTGGGTGCGAGGGGCCGCGACCCTATCCACCGTCCAACGGCAAATCCGACAATGTCAGCAGCAATCACAACCAGGACGGTGCCGAGAAGCAGGCCCTTGCCGTGCGGGGCCCGCAGCATGATCGCGGCGTAGGAACCGAACAAGCCCACCCACACAAAGGTCGTGGTTGTGACCGCCACATTCGCCAGAGGGCGGGCGTCCACGATCCGAAACAGGTACCACATCATTGACCCGACGAAGACCAGCACGACTGCAAGCGGGAGGGTCTCGATCCCTTTCCAGTAGGCACCGAAGACCAGTCCCGCAGCTGCGACCAACCCCAGGAGAGTGGCGGGACGGAAACCCGAACGCTGCAGCATCCCGTAGGCCTCGGCTGCCGCCGCCACGATGACCGCAGCGGACAGCACGATCAGAGCTTTGGGTCCGATGGCATAGGCAACGGCCAGGAGGGCCAGCAGGCCGATACCGACCACCACCCTCGTTACCACCTCGCCGCCCCGTGGGTCCGCGCCCCGTTGATCTGGCGGGCCACCCCGGCCGGACAGACGGCTCGCCGGCCCATGGACGCCGGTGCGGAGCCGCCCGCGGGCTGGTGCCGTTGCCCCGCTGGCGCCGGCCGCGGTCCCGGGCTCGAAGTCCCTGTCGGTCAGTCCGGGAGCGGCTCCGGTCCGCCTGGCCTCCACCTGCTCGAAGTCCTCGTCGAAGGAATAGAGGTCGGAGTGCTCCGAGCGGGTCTGATCGAGGGCTCCTACCGGAGGATCGCCGTCGGCCAGGCCGCTGGCATGGTCGACGTCGGACCAGTCCTCCCCGTTATCGCGCCAGCGGGTCCCAGGGCCACCCAGCGCGTTCCATGCTGGTAGATCGTCGTGGGCTGGTAGATCGTCGTGGGCTGGTAGATCGTCGCGGGCTGGTAGATCGTCGCGGGCTGGCAGCTCGTCGTGGCCTTCCTCCCGACGATCGTCGGGGAGGATGACCGGTGCCTCGCCGGTCGGCGGATCTGTCCAAGGGGGCAATTCGGTTCCTCCTGCGGTAACGGTGATCTCTTCCTTGGGGGGAGCGAGCGGCGAGCCCCCGGCGCCCGTAAAGGACGACCCTGCAGGCGCCTCGATGGATTCCAGCCCGGTCGAGCCGGGGGCCCCCGGCGGTTCCGCCGACCTCGAGGGGCCCGACCCGCCGCGGCCCTCGCCCGGGCCCGGGCCGGCCGCGGCCTGGGCGATCTGAAGCTCGGCCGTCTGGTCGGCGATCGACCACTCCGGGCTGATGGCGCCGGCCGCGACCCCATGGCCCGCGGAACGACCACCCCGCATGGCCCTGCGGGACGCGCCCGAAGACGCCAGCTCGTCTTCGAGACTCAGCTCGTCTTCGAGACTCAGGTCGTCTTCGAAACTCAGCTGATCTCCGACACTCAGGCCACCCTCGAGACTCGTGTCGTCTTCGAGACGCAGGTCGTCCCCGCCGGGTGGTGTGGCCAGTGGCGGCAGGGGAACTGCCTCCGCCGGATCCACCGAAGTCGGAAGGGGGAAGCGATGCGGCGACCGAGGCCCGGTCGGCGCTGGGGGCACGTCACCGAATCGGAGTTCATCGTCGGGCCGCCGCCCCACCGCCTCCCCGGCATCGAGGGCGGCCTGGGCTTCTTCGGCCCGGATGATGCGCACGCTCTCGATCGGGCGGCGCTCCGGTGATCGCTCGCCTGCGTTCCTGCGCACGTTCACGGCGTCCTCCTCACTACCGCCCTCACCCTGACGAGCGATCTCATGCGCACCAGCGCTCTCATCCACGTCAGCTCCGGCCCATCGGCATCAAACGGCAAGCAGCTCTTCCTCCTTGTGGTGCAGCACCCGATCGATGTCTGCAACGAAGTCATGGGTGACCCGCTCCAACTCCTTCTCGGCCCGATCCAGCTCGTCGCTCGAGATCTCCCCGTCCTTTTCGAACGCCTCTAGGTCCTTGCGGGCCGCCCTCCGCAAGTTGCGCACGGCCACCCGCCCTTCCTCTGCCTTGGCGTGCGCGACCCTCACCATGGCCTTGCGCCGCTCCGCCGTGAGCGGGGGGAAGGTCAACCGGATCACGACGCCGTCGTTGTTGGGGTTTACCCCTAGGTCGGAGTTCTGGATGGCCCGCTCAATAGCCTTGAGTGACGACTTGTCGTACGGCGAGATCACCATGAGCTGCGCCTCGGGAACTTGAATTCCCGCCAGCTGCTGCAGCGGCACCTGGGAGCCGTAGTACTCGACCCTGAGCTTCTCCACCAGCGCCGGGGCGGCCCGTCCGGTCCGGATGGTGGCAAACTCGCTGCGAGTATGTTCCAGCGCTTTTCCCATCTTGTCCCGGCAGTCCTCCAGCACGGCGTCGACGTAACTGTCCTCTTCCATCAGCGGATTAGCGTACCGATCTGCTCCCCCTGGAGGGCGCGTCGCAGATTGCCGGGCTCCATGATGGAGAACACCCGGATGGGAAGCTCATTTTCCTTGCAGAGGGTGATAGCGGTGAGATCCATGGCCCGCAGTTGACGGGCGATCACCTCATCGAAGGTCACTTCCGGGAGCAGGTGGGCGGCCGGGTTGACCCGCGGGTCGTCGTCGTACACCCCGTCGGCGATCCCATGGGTGCCCTTGAACAGGATGTCCGCTTCGATCTCGACAGCACGCAGGGCGCCAGCGGTGTCGGTGGTGAAGAACGGATTGCCGGTCCCCGCCGCGAAAACGACCACCCGATGCTTCTCGAGGTGCCGGACGGCCCGGAGCCGAATATACGGCTCGGCGATCTGTGACATGCCGATGGCGGTTTGGACCCGGGTGGGCTGCCCTTGGCGCTCCAGAGCGTCCTGGAGGGCCAGGGCGTTGATGACCGTGGCCAGCATGCCCATGTAGTCGGCGCTGGCCCGATCCATGCCGGTGGCCGATCCGGTCGCGCCTCGCCAGATGTTGCCCCCGCCGACGACGACCGCGATTTCGGTGCCAAGATCAGCGCGGGACTCTGCCAGCTCCTTGGCGATCCGCTCGACGACGGCACCGTCGATCGTCTCGTCGGCAGCGTCGCTGGCAAACGCCTCGCCCGAGAGCTTGAGAACGACCCGCTTCCACGGCGGAGGTTTGTTCACGAGGCCCCCAGCCTAGTGCGGGCTTTCCCGCCGGGGAATGACCCTCATGCGGGCCTCGGCGGCCGGTTGTGAAGATTTAGGGCCGGGCCGGGCGGGGCCGGGCCGGGCCGGGCGGCCCCGTGTCTCCGACGTCCGGGTGGCCGGACCGGGCGCTCGAGGTCGGATCAGCTCCCGACGACGGCCTGCGCGATCCGGATCACCTTGGCGCCGCCCAGCACCGTGGCGACGGAGTGCTTGTCGTCCTTGGCGTAGGGCTGCTCGAGGAGCACACCGCCGGGAACCCGCTTGTACCAACCGTTGAGCTTGCCCTCCACGATCTTGGGCAAGGCCTGCTCGGGCTTGCCTTCATTGCGGGTCTGGGCCTCGAGGGCGGCCCGCTCCGCGGCCACCTCTTCGGCCGGAACCTGCTCGCGCTCCACATACGACGGACGGCCGAAGGCAATGTGGACGGCGATGTCATGGGCCAGTTCGGGCGAGCCGCCGGCAATCTCCACGATGACGCCGTTGACGCCGCGCCCGTTTTGCACGTGCAGGTAGGTGTCGAGGTAGTCGCCCGGCTGCGCCACGAAACGGACAACTTCCCCGAGCTCGATGTTTTCCTTGAGGGTGAGCCGCAGATCGTCGATGGCATCCTTGTGCGATTCCACGGCGGCCTCACCTCCCGCTGCGACAGCGTGGGCGAGCTCTTCGACGGTGTTGACGAAATCGGCGGACTTGGCGACGAAGTCGCTCTCAGACTTCAGCTCGACCAGCGCGGCGGCATTGTCGACCAATGCCACTGATACCGCCCCCTCCACGTTCTCGCGTCCGGACCGCTCGGCGACCTTGCCGAGGCCCCGCTCGCGAAGCCAGGCTGTTGCGGCGCCCTGGTCTCCGCCGGTCTCCACCAGCGCCTTCTTGGCGTCCATCATTCCTGCCCCGGTGGCATCCCGGAGCGCCTTGACATCCTGGGCGGTGAACTCTGCCATACCCCTGTCCCTACTCCTCTACGCTTGTGAGTTCGGCTGTCGTGCCCCCGGCCGCCGTTGGTTGGGTCCCTTTGGGCGCCGTCGGAGCGGGAGCTGGTGCGGCAAGTTCCCCGGCCGCGCCCTCCGCAGCGGCGGTCGAGCCCCCGGCCGCTCCGGCCCCGCTCTCGGCACCGGTCGCGCCCTCGGCCGCGCCGGCCGCACTCTCCGCCGCCCCGGCCGCCGCTCGCCGCCCGGAGGCCAAACGAGCCTCCCGCTCGGCCTGGGCGAGCGCGGCCTGGCGACGAGCGTCGCGCTGCTGCTCAGCCCGGCGCGCCTCCTCTTCGGGGTCGAGCGGGGGGGGACCGCCCGCCGCGGGCGCTCCGGTCCGGGCGGCGCGTCGGGACGCGATGAATCGTCCTTCCTCGACCGCATCGGAGACCACCCGGCACAGGAGGGTGCCGGCCCGAATGGCGTCGTCATTGCCCGGAATGACGTAACTGATCAAATCAGGATCGCAATTGGTGTCGACCACCGCGACGATCGGGAGCCCGAGCTTGTTGGCCTCCGTGACGGCGATGTGTTCCTTCTTGGTGTCGATCACGAAGATGGCGTCCGGCAGCTTGGTCATGTCACGAATGCCGCCGAGGTTGCGCTGCAGCTTGTCGAGTTCTCGTATATGGATGAGCGCTTCCTTCTTCGGCATGGCGTCGAAATCGCCCGCGCTGCGCATCCGCTCGAATTCCTGCATCTTCTTCACCCGGCCGGCAATGGTGTTGAAGTTGGTAAGCATGCCGCCAAGCCATCGCTCATTGATGTACGGCATCCCGCACTGGACGGCATAGCGCGCAACCGGGTCCTGGGTCTGCTTCTTGGTTCCGACGAATAGAACCGTGCCGTTGTCGGCAACCAGATCGCGCACGAACGAGTAAGCGACGTCGATGCGATCGAGCGTCTGATTGAGATCGATGATGTAGATGCCGTTGCGCTCACCGAAAATGAATCGCTTCATCTTCGGGTTCCAGCGCCGGGTTTGATGGCCGAAATGAACCCCGGCCTCGAGCAACTGCCTCATGGTGACGACAGCCATAGGAACTCCTTCCCATCGGTTGTTTGCGGACCCGGTGCGCGCGCTGGGGGAAGCCAGCGACCGTGGGTGCACCGGGGTTGCTACGAGTCCCGCCAGTTCGGGACAGAAGATCATGGTAGCCCAACCAAGGGTTCTGAGCGGAGGCGGGACCCTGACCGGTGGCGGCGCGGCGGCGAGCAGCCCCGGAGCAGGGATCGGAGGTCGAGCCCTGAAACATCGGCTCACGAACCGAAACATCGGCTCACGACCGTGCTCGAGCGCGGCGGGTCATCGGTCCGACCGGCGAACCCACCAGTGCTCGTCCCTGCTGACCAGACCCGCTGCCTCGAGCAATTCGAGCGCCCCGGATACTGCGCCTGGCGGGAGCCCGGTGCGGTCCACCACGCGACCGAGCAGCGTGGGTTGCCACGCCACCGCCTCGAGGACCCTTCTCGCCTCGGGGGGGAGGGCCGCTGCCCTGCTTTGCGATGAGGTGGGGCTGCTCTTCGCCAGGACGGGCCCATCCGGCGCCGGTGCCATGCCGGCAGCCAGCCGGCGCAAATGCCGCGACCTCGCGGATTCGCGGTCGCGAAAGCGTGCCGCGCCGGGCGCAACAAAGATCCCGAGGCCGTCGAGCACGTCCTGCGAGTCGCGAACCGGACCCGCCCCGTCATAGAGCAGCTGGTTGGTGCCGGCGCTCGCGGAGCTGTGCACGGAGCCGGGGACCACGCGCACCTCGACACCGCGGGCCAGGGCCGCTTCCGCGGTGATGAGGCCGCCGCCGGCGGCGTGGGACTCAACGACGACGACCATGGCCGAGAGCCCGGCGATGATCCGATTGCGCGCCGGGAACCGCCAGGCCTGTGGTGGCCGGCCGGGCGGGGTCTCCGACAGCATCACCCCGCTCTGGACCACCTGCTCCCACAATCCGGCATGACGGCGAGGGTATGGAACGTCAACCGCGCTCGCCGCCACTCCCGCGGGACCGGCCGCCGAGGCACTCGTCCGGACGCTTAACACGCCTGCGTGGGCTGCACCGTCGATTCCCAGAGCCAGCCCCGAAACCACGCAGACGCCTGCCGCGGCGAGGTCCCGACCGAGCTCAAATGCCACCGACCGTCCGTCGTGGGAGGCCCGACGGGTACCCACGACCGCCACGCACGGCCGGCCCAGATGGCGGAGATCCCCTCGCCAGAACAGGACCCCCGGCGGGTCCGGATCATTGAAGAGGGCTGACGGGTAGTCGGCCCGGCCGGGCCACGTCACCGCGATGCCGGCCGCCGCATGCCGTGCCCACCACCCGGGAGGGTCCACCCGGCGAGCCATCTGCCACCAGGATGGGCGGCGCCGTGACTCCCGACCGGGGTCCCCTCTGTAGTCGGAATCTCCTGACAGGTCGGTGGGGGGTCTGGCCGGGTCGGAAGTGGGTCCGGCCGGGTCGGTGGGGGGTCGGGCCGGGTCGGAGAGGGGTCGGGCCCGGGACGGTCTGCTGGCCGTGGCGCTCGGGAGGGCGAAGTCCAGTTGCGCCTCGCCGCGGGTGATGTGGGACTGGGGGCGGTCGAGCCGACCAGCCCGGATCCGGCTCCACGCCTCCTCTGGAGTCCAGTCCCGCAGGATTTGCCCGAGGACAGCCGGACCTGCACCCGGGAGAGCAGCCAGGGCCGCGGCGTAGGGCGCCGCGTCGGTATCACGGTCGTCGGCCCAGTGGTGGTGGTCGGTTTCCGATGTCACCTGGCCCAGTCCCGGTCCGCGAACACGTCGGCACGCAGCGCCAGCGCGCTGTGCACGTCGTTGGATGTCAACAGGCCATGGCCGCCGGCCAGGTCCGCGAGGGTACGGGCCACTCGCCGTACCCGGTGTAGCCCCCTCGCCGACAGGCGTCCCTGCCGCAAGCGGACCTCGAGCATCCGGCGCGCGCTCGGCTCCAACGGTGCCACTGCGTCGAGCCGCCCCGACGGCAGGGCCGCGTTGCAGCTGACTCCACGCCCTGCGGCCAGGGATCTCGCCGCGGCCACCCGCCGGGCCACCACCTCGGTGGATTCGACTGCGGGGCGTACCGGCGTCCCGACAGCCAGCAACTCGGCGACGTCCGGCCGATCGACCATCACCCGCAGGTCAAACCGATCGAGTAACGGCCCGGAGATCCGCGCCGCGTAGCGGGCCCGGGCTGTGTCGCGGCATCGACAGGATCCGGGGCCGCCCTCGCTGCCGCACGGGCACGGGTTCATCGCCGCGACCAGGAGCACCCGGGCCGGGAAGAGCACACTGGCCCTCGCCCGGCAGACCAGGACGCGGCCCTCCTCGAGCGGCTGGCGCAGGGTGTCGAGGACATCCGACGGGAACTCGCCGAGCTCATCGAGGAACAGCACCCCGTGATGAGCGCAACTCAACTCTCCGGGACGCATCAGTGTGGTCCCCCCGCCGATCAGCGACACCAGCGAGGCGCTGTGATGCGGAGCTCGCATCGGAGGGCGCCGAACGAGGACGCCGGGAGGCAAGGTGACGCCGGCCGCAGAGTGGATTCGAGTGACCTCGATGGCCTCCTTTAGCTCCAGCGCCGGCAGCAGGCCCGGGAGTCGCTCGGCCAGCATCGTCTTGCCGGCGCCGGGCGGCCCGACCAGCAGCAAGTGGTGGCCGCCGGCCGCTGCGACCTCTACGGCCAGCCGCCCGAGGGCCTGACCCCGAACGTCCGCAAGGTCGGGAGCGGCTGTATCTACATCCAAGCCCGGAGGGCCCAGGTCGAGTTGAGGCCAACCCTCCTCACCTCGAACGATGGCAACCAGGCTGCGGAGGCTTGCCGCGGCCCGCACCGAATCGGGGCGGACGAGGGCGGCTTCGCGGGCACAGTTCGGCGGGACCACCACGCAAGGCGCTCGAACTGCGTCGACGAGGGGCAGGACACCGGGCACCGGTCGGATGCTGCCATCCAGTCCGAGTTCCCCGATGAAGGCGACATCGGACACGGTGTCAGCGGACAACTGGCCATCTGCCACCAACAGGGCCACAGCGATCGGTAGGTCCAGCCCCGCCCCGCTCTTGCGGACTCCGGTCGGCGCCAGGTTGACCGTCACCCGGCGCTGTGGCCAGTGGAGCCCGCTCGACAGGATGGCAGCTCGAACCCGGTCCCGCGCTTCGCGGCACGACGCATCGGGCAGGCCGACCACGGTAAAAGACGGGATCCCCGGCGAGACATGCACCTCGACCGAAATCGGGGTGCCGTGGACGCCGATCAGGATGGCGGACGGGACGCTGGCGAGCACGACGATCCTCCCACGTTGGAGACGAACCAGGAAGGAGCCGTCCGCCGGCACCGAGCGTTGAGGAACCTACCGCCACGCTGTGACGGTCACTTCACCGCGCCGGCCTCCCGTATCCGTCGGCGAGAATCGGTGGATGGACCGATCGAAGGGATATATGGGCACGACCGACGAGCCTGACACCGATAACTCCGGGGTGGACGTGAGCCGGGTCCACCCGTTCCAGGCCCGCAAGACCTACATCTGCCCTGGCTGCCAGCAGGAGATCCCGCCCGGGCTCGGCCATCTGGTCGTCGTCCCGCGCCGCCATCCGGAACGACGCCGGCACTGGCATCGATCGTGCTGGGACCGCCGGCACCGGCGGCGTCCGGGCCGCTGAGGCAGAGGCTCGGCTACCCGGTCGACACCCCGAGCGCGGCGTCAATGTCCAACCACAGGTCCTCGATGTCCTCAATGCCGACGGACATGCGTACCAGTCCGGGAGGCCGGCCCTCCTCCGCGGCCCACCGGCCCCGTCGTTCGATACCTCGTGGGCGCCGGGGATCAGGCGACCCAGGTCGGCGACCCAATTTGACCGAGTCGATGGACCTCACCAACTGCTGGACCTCTTATAAGCGCCGGCTATCCGGCAGACAAACGTCCGCTTATGACCGCAAGGCGGCTTCGAGCAGCGGGCGGTGGCGGACGAGCCAGGCAGCCGAGCGGAGCCGCCAGGCCACGGCCCAGCCGGGGTCGGCGGGCCCGTCGGGTGCCTTGGCCATTTTCAGCCCGCCGTCGGTGAGCTCGTTGGCGGCGTCGCGAACGGCGTGCTCGATCATTCTGGTGACGAGTTCCGTCCGCTCGGCGGGGGCGAGGCCGTAGGCGTCGGCAAACAGGCCGAGTTGACGGGCGCGGTCGGCTGCCGCGGGTAGCCGGTTGCGGGTGGCGACATCATCGTCGTGGAGCTGGGCGTTGAGCCAGGCCACCTGGGCGACCTCGTCGAGGCGGTCAACTGGGCCGGCGAACTCCCAGTCGATGAACCCGACCGGCAGCCCGTGGCGGGCCACGATGTTCCACGGACCGAGGTCGCCGTGGCCGTAGATGGCGTCAGGCCGGGTCGAGCGGGTGAACCATGGCTGCCAGGTGGCGTCGGGCGGGGCGACGAAGGTGGCGGCGGCGTCATGGAAGCGGTGCAGCATGTGTCCCAGCGCGACGATCCCGTCGTCAGTCCAGGCGTGGGGGTGCACAAAGTCGCCGTCGATGTAGGAAAGGACCTCGCGCCCTCGGGGGTCGAATCCGTCTCCGACGGCTCGGGGGGATCCGTCGAAACCAACCGATTCCAAGTGACGGAGCAGGGTGTGCACGGAGCGGGTCCAGGGGCCGGCGGCCCGGACGACGGTCTCGCCAAGGCGGTGCACCTCGCTGCGGACGGAGTCGAACCGGACCCGCTCGACCCTGTCCGGCTGGCTGCCCGCGGTGTCGGCTGGTCGGGCGATGAACACCATCTCCAGGCCGGGCGGTCGGGGGCGTCTCGAACGTCTTGCAGGGCGAACCCGGCGGCACCCAGCGACTGCTCGATCTCGTCACGCTGTCGGAAGCGCAGGGTGGACTCCGACTCGAGCACGCTCCCGTCGACCTCGAAGACGAACGTGGCACGGAAGGACACCAAGGGCAGCGCGACCTTGGTGAGCTCGGTCCACGTGCGCACCGCGCCGGCCCCGGGGATCTCGACCCGGCGCTCGGTCTGCTGTCGGGTCCAGCCTCGCCACGCCTGCCCGGTCGGGTCCCGAGTCTCGAACACCAGGAGGCCGGCGGGGCCCACGGCCCGGCGAGCGGCGGCCAGGACGGCGGCCCATTCCTCGTCGCTGGTGAAGACCTGGGCCACGTTCCCGGTCATCGTCACCACATCCATGTCGAGCGGCGGCAGCGCGGAGACGTCACCGTAGACCCAGCTGACCCGCCCGCCGCCAGGCTTGCGGCGGGCCACCTCGAGGGAGGCCGTCGCCGGGTCGAGCCCGGTGACCCGGACGCCCCGGCTGGCCAGAAGACAGCCGAAAGTGCCGGTACCGCAGCCGATGTCGAGAACGGAGCGGGCGGCGAGCTCCTCGACGATCGACAGGTAGGCGTCGAGGTCGGACCGGTCGGCCTCCAGGAGGTCGTAGATCTGCGCCAGGCGGGGCTCGGCGAAGCAAGCGTCAACCACTGCGCCCTCCTGCGTTCCTCTCGGGATCGTCCAGGAGGGCGTCGAGGCGCCGGCCGGCGCCGGCAACCCCGGCGGGAATGGTCTGGGCGTAGTAGGGAATGAACAACACCGCCTGCTGGAGAGCCCAGCCCGCTCCGCCGGCCCAGGTATTTTCGTCGAAGCCGAGGGCGTCGCGGTAGGCGGCCCGGGCGCGGGAGGGCATGGTCCAGGCCAACATGGCCTCACAGGCTCTCCGACTCCTGCCGCGCCCCAGTCGATGATCCCCACCAGGGCGCCGTCGCCGACCACAACATTGCCGGGCAACAAATCGCCGTGCACCCACACGGGCGGACCGGGCCAGGGATCGGCCTCCACCGCCCGCTCCCACACCCCAAGGGCCCGTCTGACGTCGATCATCCCCTCGAGACGTTCGATCGCGGTCCGCGTGGTGCCGTCCACAGCTGCCAGGAGCCCGCCCCGCACGCCGGCTGGGGGCGCCCGGCGGTGGGGCGCGACGTGGAGGGCGCCCACCACGGCGGCGACCCGACGGGCCAGCCCGGCCCAGTCCTCCACCGGGCCGGCCACGGCGTCAACACCGTCGATCGAGCGGTAGATGAGCCACGGGTACGGATAGCCGCATCCCGGGCCCCCGGCCGCCACGGGCTCGGGCACCGCAACGGGCAGGTGTGGCGCCAGCCCGGGAAGCCAGCGGCTCTCCTTGGCCACCTGGTCGACGGCCCAGCCGATGCGGGGAAGGCGGATGCCGTAGCTGTCCCCGAGGCGGTAGATGGCATTGTCGGTGCCAGTCGATATGACCCGGCGCAGCGGAAGGTCCGCCCAGCGGGGGTACTGGGACGCGACGAGGCGGCGCACCAGGTCGTCGTTGATGTCAACCTCATCGGCGTGCATCCGCCCCGGGCGGTCCCCGCCTACGCGCCCGGTCATCTGCTGGTCCGATCCCGCAGGACGAACACGCCCCATCCCATGCAGCGGCGCAGATCGGTGAGATACGAGCGTCGCCACTGCTCTGTCAGAGTGGCCACCTCCCCGGCGTCGGGGTCGTCGGGGTGGGCGGCCACCCACTCCGACGCGGCCAGCCACTGGCTGGCCTGATAGCGGTCCCAGTCATCGGGGCTGGCCAGGAGCATCTCGACCAGCTCCAAGCCGGCGGCCTCGAAGCGGTCCAGGGTGCCGCCCAGATCGGCGAAGCCCTGGTCCGCTTCTTGGGCCTGGCGCACCGGGGCGGGCGGCTCGGCAGCCCAGAACACCTCGCCCACCACGAGCCAGGCCCCAGGGGCCGCCCGGCGGCGCATCAGCTCGAGCGTCCCGGGCAGCCCGCCGCCGACCCAGGTGGCGCCGATGCAGCTGACCACGTCGAAGCCGTCGCCCAGGTGGCCGCTCTCGGCGGCGTCGCCCTCGACGAAGCGGACCGACGCCTCGACGCCCAGCTCTTCGGCTCGAGCTTGGGCGGCGGTCAGGAAGGGCGGATAGATGTCCACGCCCACGCCGGTGGTGCCGTGGTCGCGGGCGTAGCGGCAGAGCATCTCGCCCTTTCCGCAGGCGAGATCGAGATGGCGCTGGCCGGGGCCGAGCCGGCAGATACAACCGAGCTCGTCGAGCTTGGTCTCGGATAAGGGGTTGAGAATGCGGTGGTTGGCCTCGGAGATCTCCGAGTACCGGAAGATGCTGACCACGACGGTCCCTTCGGTCGGTGTCGAACAGAACAGGAACACGGCGCGCACGGCCGCGCTGGCAGGAGCTCGACTCAGCTGCTCGAGGCCGACACCGGCGGCCGATCGGGCCGCCCGGACTACCCGGTCATCAAGGGACGGTGCGCGGCCCCAACTCGACCGTGGCAAGCATCGTGGACATGAGCCTCCTTCCAAGCATCGACGGCGGCACACTACCCGCCAGCCGGCTGAGCCAGCAGATGTATATCTGGCTCTCAGGAGGCCCGGCCGGGATCACGGCCTCTCAGCGGCCCACTCGTGACGACTGCCTCGACGAAGGGCGGAGTAGATTCGGTCGCGCAGTTCGTTGCCTCTGAATCGGTGAGAGTCCGCTCCAGATGGCGGAGGACCACCAGCACCAAGACGTTCTTCTGTCCGGGTGCCATGCCCATGCGTTCGATTGCCGAGTTGGGTAGCTGGGCGTAGGAGGTTTCCGAACGCACGGTCACCTCTTCGATGGCGTCGGCCTCGTCAACAAGGGCATCCCTGACCCGGTCACCGAGTTCCTCGACATCGTCTTGGGCGTCGACCGCTACGGTCTATAGCGTCACGGCGGAACACGATGCCCGGACATACCAACACAGCGTCGTCAATAGGGTCGGCGGCTAAGTGCTTCAGATCATCAACGTAGTTGAGATTCGAAGTACTAAGGCTCGCAGGGCGAGTTGGATCATGGCGCGGGCTCCGGCGCGAGTTGGTCGCGACTCAGGTAGGTGGGCATGACGGACTCCTTTCGATTCGAGCTGACGCTTTTGGGGGGAGGCCCCGGCCCGCAGCCCGAGCGAGGAGTCAGCCGTGCAGACGCCGAGAACCCCGCACGGCCCGAGCGGGCCGGGGTCGAGAAATCGACGGCTACAGCCAGCAACCACGGACCAAGAAGACGAGAGGCATTCGTCGACACCTGCTTTCCGCCCGCCATCCAGCAAGGGTCGGCTGCTGTCCCACGCACGCCCAGCCTGCGTCCGCTGACCCAGTCGATGTGGACGGGAGGCTTTGCAGAGAGGGCGGATCATGCGTCCAAACCGGATCTGAGAGGATGGAGTTGTGGCCACCGAGCGCATCTTCGAGTTGGCTCGTCCCCTCTTGCTGGTCGACATCGATGGCGTCTTGGCCCCTTGGGGCTTCGAGCGGGGCCCTGATGGCTTCTGCGAGTACGAGCTGTTCCCCGAAGATGATGAGCCAATTCGTCTCGCCAGCGTGCATGGTGAGTGGCCACGGGAGCTGCATGCCTTCTTCGACTTGGTCTGGGCCTCCGCCTGGGGCTTTCAGGCCCATGCGTTACTCGGCCCGATTCTCGGGATGGAGGAGTTCCCGTACGTACCAATGCCAGAGATCCCTTTTCCGCCCGCGGACAAGGTCCCGGCCATTGCCGCATACGTAGGGAAGCGAGCTGCGGCTTGGCTCGACGATGCGATGGTTCCCGAGGCCCACGCGTAGGCACGGAGTCGAGCGGAGCCGACGTTGCTGATCGAAGTCGATCACACAACCGGGATGACGCCCGACCACGTAGAGCAACTCCTGACTTGGCCGCCAGTGCGTCTGTAGCGGGCTCATGAGGGCAGTATTCCAGCGATGGTGACATGACACTTGCGGCATGCTGATGCGATCGTAAACCGGGCCATCAAGCACACTGTGAACAAATACTTCGCCAGCCGATTCGGCCTGCCCGCGGGCGCGCTCGGCCAAGCTGAGGTCTGGACGGTCCCAGCCCGTCCTGGAGAGGATGGCGTCGGGCTGTTCCAGCTTGGCCCCTCATGTGTCGTGGTCGTTGTGGCATCCCAGGTCGATGGGGCTCGGGCTCTACTGCGTGGCCTGCGGCCCGAGGCGGTGTTCACCCGAGAGGTCGCCGCTCGCCTGTCCGGCTTCGGCGGTGTCGTGCATGGCCCGTCGTGGCACGGGTATGCAACCAGGTCCATCTTCCACGGTCGAGCCGACAATCGGGTCGAACGCCTCGGTCCGTCAGACCCCGCTTGATGGCTCTTCGGGACGGTTGCGGGCTCGCCGATTGGGCGGAGGCAGGGTTTCCGCACGACCCCGGGTCTGCGGACCCGGCCACCAACGCCTTCTACATCTACATCGCCGACGGAGAGATCAAGGCTGCAGGCAACATGACCGAATGGCGTGGCGTTCCCCGCCGATGTCGGCGTTGTAACCCGCTCCGACCAGCGAGGAAACGGGTTCGCCACCACGCTGGTAGCGACCATGACCGCGGCGTGGCTTCCCACCGTCGACCTCGTCCGCTACCGGGCGCTCACGACGAACAAGCCGTCGCTCGCCGTCGCCGCCCACCTCGGGTTCGAGGGCTACGGTTTCAACATTTTCGCCCGCCCACCAACTCGCGGCTAGTCCGCCGGGCGGCCCTGGCTCGGAACAGTTCGATGCTGGCGTGCCAACGCCAGGGTTTATCGCAAATTACCGGAGTAGGATATCGGTTAAACGCAGCTAAAGGCCTTTTCCCAACCTGCTCGGACAGCTATAGCGTGCCGGGCCGCTGACCCGTGCCAAGGATGCCAATTCGCATCGCGGTTTCCGGGTGCGGCCCGCGACGAGCACGACATCCTCGTCTCATCTCAGGATCTGAAGACTCGCCGAAAGCCCTCGCCGCCGCGCACGAGGCACCGTGGGCCCAGCGTCACGATCCAGGAGCAGCAGCACAACACCGCATCCGTGCTACTGCCCTTCAGCCCACCAGCAGGCGATAGTCCCGGGCCGACCCTCGATTCGAGTTCGACTTGCTTTGACGGGTGTGGTATTGCGCCCATGGCTGGTTCGGCATCGGATATAACTAGCCGTTACCCCCTCGGAGGTGTCAAGGCAGCCACCATGGCTGCTCAAGAAGCTTTCATCGAGAGGGCCAAGCACCTTCTCGCCGCCGACGGCCGGGTTCTCGCCGCCTACCTGGTCGGCGGATTCGCCAGCGGCAAGGCCGACGCGTGGAGCGATGTGGACCTCCAAGTAATAGTCGCCGACGAAGCAGCAGAGGAAATCAAGACTTCATGGCGGCAGGTGGCCAACCAACTGGCACCATTGGCCAATGTCAAGCCCTTCCAGTTCGCCGTAGGAGGAGTGTGCATCACAACGGGCTGGCTGCATTTCGACCAGGTATTTCGTGCTCGTTCGCAATTCGACCCCTCGAAGATTGAAGGGATGTCACCGCTGATAGACAAAGCGGGTCTCCTCCCCGACCGTCCAGTGCCGCGACCTGACCGGCAGGAGGAGCCCTTCCTCCCCGAGGCAGCTGTCGACATGTTCTTCTACGTGCTGGGGAACATGGTCAGCGTGGTCGGGCGGAACGAACCAATTCCGGCGACCAACGGGGTGCGCTGCCTCGAGCGCCGGCCACGGTCCTTCTGATGGGCTGGTGTGCGAACCCACATTCGCGGTCTGTGCCGCCATGCCCGCTACGACAGCATCGGCACGGTGTACGGGCGGCATCGGCGTCGAGATGCTCAGATCATGGCCAAGATCGAACTGGCGTTGGGTGAGGCGACATCGGTCGTCGACATCGGAGCTGGGACCGGCGCGTATAGCCCGCTCGTGCGTCGCGTGGTAGCCGTGGAACCATCGGTGGTGATGATCGCACCGCCAGTGCCTTCGGGTCGAGGATGTCTTCGCCGGCCGGCCGCTGATTTCGTAGATTGACATCACCGGGCCGCCGCCTTGCTTTCTGACCAGGTCGTTTCGTGGCGGGCAGTTAGCACCAAGCTGGCACATAGGAGGCAGACCCCTGCCGTGAAGCGCCGGTTCGGGAGGGGGAACGCGCAGGTCTGCGAGACGCTTGCAAGCTGCGAACAAGTACCCGGTCAATCAGATCTGCAGCGGCTGGATCCCCTGCGCAGGAAGGCCACTCTGCCCACCAACCACATGCATGACGGCATTGATCAGCGCCAGGTGGGTGAACGCCTGGGGGAAGTTGCCGAGTTGCCGACCACTGCGGTGATCGATCTCTTCGGCGTAGAGTCCCAGGGGGCTGGCGAAGGAGAGGATTTTTTCGCAGAGCGCTTCGGCGCGCCGCCGCTCGCCGATGAGAGCCAGGGCCGAAACCAGCCAGAAGGAGCAGATGGTGAAGCTTCCTTCTTCACCGGTGAGCCCGTCATCGGTCTCCTTGGTCCGGTAGCGCAGGACGAGACCCTCCTCGGTCAGGTCTGATTCAATGGCTTCGACGGTGGCTCGCACGCGGGGGTCGTCCGGGGGCAGGAACCCCACAAGGGGCATGAGCAGCAAGGAGGCATCGAGGGCGTCCGTGTCGTAATGCTGGCGGAACACCCCGCCGGGTCCCACGGCGCGGTTGCAGATTTCCGCCCGGATCTCCGCAGCGGCCTCCCCCCAGCGGGAACTCAGCCCGCTGTCGCCGCGAATGTCGGCGAGCCGGGAACCGCGCTCGGCGGCCAGCCAGCACATGATCTTGGAGGACGTGTAGTGGCGTGGCGCGCCCCGGACCTCCCAGATGCCGTGGTCGGGCTCCTGCCACCTGGCCAGAGCCTCTTCGACCTGACGCACCAGCATGGGCCATAGTCGATCATCGAGGCGGTCAATGGACCGGGTATGGATATAGATCGAATCGAGCAGGGCGCCCCATACGTCGTGCTGGTCCTGGGCGTAGGCGGCATTGCCGGTCCGAACCGGTTGCGACCACTCGTAGCCGCTCAGATGGTCCAGAATGGTCTCCTCCAGTTGCCGCTCTCCGTCCACGCCGTACATGATCTGCAGCTTTTCGTCGCGTTCGGCGACGTCTGCGACAAACCAGAAGAAGTCGTTTGCTTCCCAATCGAAGCCAAGAGTGTGCAGGCCCCACAAGGCGAAGGCGCTATCGCGGATCCAGGCGTAGCGGTAATCCCAGTTTCGTTCACCGCCCGGCGTCTCGGGTAACGAGGTGGTTGCGGCCGCGATGAGGGCGCCGGTGGGCGCAAAGGTAAGACCCTTGAGGGTGAGGGCACTGCGCTCCAGATGCGCACGCCAGGGATGGTCGGGGAAGCGCCCACGCGCCAGCCAGTGCTGCCAATGGTGAGCGGTCCAGACCAACCGGCGGTAGGCCTCTTCATAGCTGTAGGGCGGCTCATGCTCGCTCCACGACAGCGCACAGAACCTCAGGTCGCCCTCTCGCAGGAGAGTTCGGGCCGTAGCTCGACCACCCTCGAATCCGATGCGCATGTCGGTGGTCAGCCGCACTTCGAGGTCTGCAGCGCCGGCCTGGGCCAACCCCTGGTGGTAGGAGCGATCGGTAAACGACCATGCGGCGGGCCGCCGTCCGTAATCGAACATGGGCTCACAGTCCAGCTCAACCTGAACTTCGCCGTTGACGCATCGGATGGTGCGCAGAAGGACGTGGTCTGCGTCGTAGTCAGTAGGGGCGCGCCGATGCGTCCGCGACAGCTCGTGTTCGTGGTGCCACGGACCGATGAGTAGGAGATCCCGAACGACGATCCAGCCGGTAGCGGAACCCCAGCTGGTCTCGAGAACCATGGTGCCCGGCAGGTAGCGCCGGGCGGCGGGCACGTGGACCTCAGCGGGTCCAAGCCGAAAGCCGCCGGCGTGCCGATCAAGAAGGGTGCCAAATAGGCTGGGTGAGTCCACCCGGGGCAGGCAAAGCCATTCGATGTTGCCGCTGGGAGCGACCAGCGCTACCGATTCGCAATCGGAAATGAATCCGTACTCGCCAATAGCAGGGAATGTTGACTTGGTGCGGGAGATATCAGGCGGTTTCATTTGCTCTATCCTGACCGCGCCGGAGAAGGAATGGGCCTATCGCCTCACCGTCCGGCTCGAAGATGGTATCTCCAGGGCGGAACGGAGCGGGAGTCGGACGTCGAACAGGTCCACGCCGTCTCGGAGTCGTCGACCTCGGCGCCAGAGCACGCGATGACGGGGTCGACGAGCCCGAGCTCATGTGCGGTGCGTTCGGCGAGTTGGTACCACCTGGCGGTGGCCAGATGACGTGCCAGCCGGCTGCGGCGGCGGCCTCGACAGCGGCGCGGTGGCGGACGCTGAGGGTGTCGTGGGGGCCGAGCAGTGTGCTGTAGAGGTCGAGGGCGAGAGCGCGGATGTTCATGCTGCGGGCGCCGTGGATGCTGGTCGGAGGGCGGTGGGGTCGGATCGGAGTCGGTCGGCGAGTCGGTCGAGGGCGACGGCGAGTGGGTCGTGGCAGACGCTCGGGCGTGCGATGATGGCGGCTGCCGGCGGGTCGTCGACGAGGGCGAGCCACAGTCGAGCGGCGGCGATGAGCCGTTCGTCGTGCGGGTCGCGGCTGCCGCGGGCGGCGGCGCCGAGGGCGCGTGTTCGGAGGGCCGGCCAGTCATCGTCGTCGACGGCGCCGAGGGCGCGGGCGATCCCGGTTGCGGCGGCGTGCTCCCAGGTGGGGCACGGGCCGACGGGGATGCCGAGGGGTGTCCACCAGCCGGCGGGACGGTGCCCGCGACGCAGGCGCAGGTGTTCGGCGTACAGGCCGCGTAGCGGCCGCGCCGGGTCGGGACGTCCGAGCTGTTGCAGGGTGGCGGCGGCAAGGCTGGCGTCGAGCGGGCGTTCCCATCCCGGTTCGCTGCAGGGCACGCCGGCAATGGCGGTCTCGGCCTCGTGGACGAAGCGTTCCCGCCGCGATCGGTCAAGTTGGCCGGTGAGGGCGAGGGCGGTGCGGGAGTGGGCATGGTCGGCGCGCAGCGGGTCGCCGCGGAGCCGGCCTCGCGCCGCGATGCCGATGCTGCGGGTTCGCCGAGTGACGTCGGCGGCGGTGACGGCGACGGCGATCCGTTGGCGGTCATCTGTTGAGGTGTGGGCGAGGCTGACGATGCTCACGGCGCGGCAGCGCTCGACGACGCCGAGGTGATCGAGCGTGGCGAGTCCGTCGGCGCGGGCGGCGCGTCGTCGGTGCAGCGCGGCGACGCCGGGGAGTCGACGCACGACGCGCCCCAGCCGCGAGAGCCCGGCGACGACGAGGGCCACCAGCAGGAATTGGTGGGCGCCGCGCTGAACGGTCGGCGAGCCGGTGACAGCGCCGAGGTGCGTGGGGTCGTCGTGGACGGCGACCGCGGAGACGGCCATAGCTGTGACGAGCAACACGAGGAGCGGCCAGTCGAGTCCCCAGCGCATCCACGCGGCGATGCCGGCCACCGTGAGCACGACGAATGCGATGGCGCCGACGGTGTCGACGCCGAACAGGCCAGCTCCCGGTATGGCCAGGTTGAGGGCGACATGGGTGCCGCGGTGGCCGAGGAGCAGCGGGGGCCCGATCGACAGCGCGACGCCGACCGCGATGGTGATCCACCGCCGCGTCCACATGTCGTGCGTCCGTCGCCGTGTGGTGCGTTGGGCGCTGGCGGGGACGGCCGCCCTCATTGGAGCGAGTAGCGGATCGGGAGCCGCTTGAGCCCGCCGACGAACAGCGTCTTGCTCAGAGCGGGCGGCCCGGCGAGCTCGATCGAGTCCAGCCGTTGGAGGAGGCGGGTGAAGAAGATCTGCATCTCCATCCGGGCCAGCCGCGCCCCGAGGCAGAAGTGCGGGCCGAACCCGAAGGCGAGGTGGCGGTTGGGGCTGCGCCCGACGTCGAAGCGGAACGGATCCTCGAACACGTCCTCATCGCGGTTGGCCGACGCGTACGACAGCAGGAGGCCGTCGCCCTCGCCGATCTCGACACCGCCCAGGTCGTACCGGCAGGTGGCGGTGCGCATGAAGTGCTTCACCGGGGTGACCCAGCGGATCATCTCGTCGACCGCCGCCGCCATCGGCGCTGGCTCGACGCGCAGCCGGGCGAGTTGCTCGGGGTGCTCAATGAGGGCGAGGAGACCGCCGGCGATGGCCGAGCTGGTGGTGTCGTGACCGGCGGCGGCGACGATCACGTAGTAGGCGAGCGTCTCGACCCCAGGCATCGGCCCCTCGCCGATGCGGGCGTTGGCGATGACGGAGGCGAGGTCGTTGGTGGGGTTGTTGCGGCGGTCGGCGGTGAGCGTCCCGAAGTATTCATAGAAGTCTTGCAGCACGGCCATCACCGCGTCCGGGGAGCGGTCCCGCCGCAGCTCGTCGTCGGCGCCCCCAAACAGCTCTTGGGTGAGCTTGAGCATGCGGGGGAAGTCAGCCTCCGGGAGCCCGAGGATCGACAGGATCACGTGCAGGGGGAAAGGGGCGGCGACGTCGCTGACGAAGTCGCACACGCCACCCCGGTCGACGAGGTGATCGAGGTAGCGGTCGGCAAGCTCGCCGAGCCGGCCCTCGAGGCGCTTGAGGCTTCCGGGGAGGAACCAGTCGACGGTCACGGCGCGATAGGCGGGGTGGTCGGGCGGGTCCATGTGGACGATGTCGCGCTGGGGGTTGCCGCTCTCGCGCAGGATCCGGTCCTGGTCGACAGTCTGCAGCACCGTCCGCGGGCCGTTAAGGAACAGGTTGTTCTGACGTTCGATCTCCATGACGTCGGCGTGTCTGGTGACCGCCCAGAACGGGTCATAGCGGGGCTCGTCGACCTAGTGCACCGGGTCGGCGCGGCGCAGCACCGCTAAGGCCTGCTGGAGCCGACTCTCGTCGGCGTAGGCCGCCGGCGAGACGAAGACCCGGCCGGCTGCATCGACGTCCATCATCATCCTCCGTTGGCGAGGTCGGCGGGAAGGAGGACCGGCTTGACGACCTCGCCTGACAGCGCCGCCTGTTCGGCACGGTCGATCTCCGCGAACGGGAACGTCTGCACGAGCCGGTCGAAGGGGAAGCGGCCTTGGCGCCACAGCGCAATCAGCTGGGGGATGAACACCTGCGGTACCGCGTCGCCTTCGAGAATGCCCATCACGGTGCGACCGGCGGCGAGCAAGTTGTTGTCGATCGTAAGCGGAGCGGTCTGGACACCGACCAGCCCGCAGACGCCCGTCTGGCGCAGCGACCTCAGAGCGGTGTGGATCACCGCGGGCACACCGGTGGTGTCGAACGCGTACTGGACGCCGTCGCCTGTCAGCGCCACCAACTGCTCCGCGAGCTCGGGGTCGGCGCCGTTGAACGTGTGGGTCGCGCCGAGCTCGCGGGCGAGTTCGAGGCGGGCGTCGTTGATATCTATGCCGATGATCGTCGTGCACCCGGCGACCAGCGCCGCCATGACGGCGGCGAGGCCGACGGCGCCGGTGCCGAACACGGCGACGCTGGTACCTGGTTGGACGGCCATCGCGACCAGGATCGAGCCGGTGCCGGTCTGCAGGCCGCAGCCGAGGGGGCCGAGCAGTTGGAGCGGGAGGTCGTCGTCGACCTTGACGATGTTGCGGGCGCGGGCCAGGGAGCGGGTGGCGAAGGAGGACTGGCCGAACCACGATCCGGCGACGGGCTCGCCGTTCGTTGATGTGAGCGGTGTGGTCCCGTCGATCCGGAAGCCCGACAGGTTCCGGGCCATGAACGTCTCGCAGTAGGCGGGATGGCCGGTGTAGCAGTTCCGGCAGGTGCCGCACGAGTCGAACGAAAGCGCGACGTGGTCGCCGGGCGCCGCAGTGCTGACGCCGGCGCCGACCGCTTCGACGGTCCCGGACCCTTCGTGGCGCACACCATTGGCAGTGGCAGGGTGATCTCGGGCACCCGAGGCAGCACATCGGTGTGGCAGATGCCGGCGCCGGCGATGCGCACGAGCACGTCGCCCCGACCCGGCTCGGCCAGTTCCAGCTGCTCCAGCGAGTACGGCTGATCGGGCTCGCGCAAGACGGCGGCGATGACCTTCATGGGCGGCCGTCTCCGAACTCGACGGTGGGCCTGCCGCCGGCCAGGGCGTCGAGGACCCGCAGCTGACATTGGCGCAGCATCTCGAACCCGGGCGTGGCGCCGTACGCCAACTGACGCTCGGGTGTGGCGTAGAACGACTTGATGCCGGTGAGCAGCACGACGCACATCTTGAGCTCGATGAACACCCGGTAGTAGGCGAGCGCCTGGTCGTCGACGCCGATCCCACTGGCCCGCTCGTAGCGGGCGACGAACTCCCGGATCGGAACCAAGGCAGCGAGTGACCATAGCGGCCAGTACATGAACGCGATCTCCTCCAGCGGGTCGCCGAGGTGGCACTGCTCCCGGTCCATCATGGCCAGGATTCCGGTGTCGTCCCACATGATGTTGCCTAGGCGGAAGTCGCCATGAACGATGCTGACGCGCGGCGTGGTCGGTGCGCTTTTGCGCAGCCAGCGGATCAGGTAGCTGATGCCCGGGAACTCCTCGAGCCGCTGCTTGTCGAACGCGGACGCGAACAGTTCGACCTGCTCACCGGCCGCGGTCTGCCGGGTGGGGCTGCCGAGGAAGTCGACGCCGCCGGCGGCGGGGTCTAGGTTGTGGACCCGGGCAAGGATGTCGACGTACTGGTCGAGGATCGCCGGGAGGTTTGGCGCGGCGGCCAGCCGGGTGAGGTCGGCCTCGCCGTCGATCCACCGTGACACGGAGAACGGCCGTTCCAGCCATTTGCCGTCGGGGTCGACCCACAGCATGTGGGGCACGGGGATCCCCTGCTGCTCCATCCAGCTTGATCATTTTGAACTCGACATGGGGGAGGCGCCGGGAGCCGGTGATCCTGGTGTCCGACTCGTCGCTCTCCAGCACGCTGGACACCGGTTGGCGCAGCATCACGCATTTCTCCGACCGGGCGTCACCGTCCTGGCGCCAGCCGGCGTCGAACATGAACGCCTCCCGCGACGCGCCGCCGGCCATCTGCTTCAGGTTGGTGACCCGGATATCGGCCGCGCCCGGCATCTCGGCGGCGATGAAGCGCTCGAGCACCGCGGTCATCTGACGGGTCGCCTCGGCGTCGAGGGGATCGCCGCCCTTGCTGAGCGGGTTCAGGCGCGGCGGCGTGGACGGCATCGCCTCCCGCTCCCGATGCAGCATGCGAGACAGCAGCTCGACGATCTCGCGGTCGGCGGCACGAAGCTCGGCCGGGTCAGAGGGTGCAGCCGGGAGGTCCAACGCTTCCATCGTCCACACCAGCGCCTCCTTCAGCCGCCGATTGTGCTCGGCGAGCTCGTGCGTCGAGAGGTGACGCTCGCGGTCCGCGTCGGGTCCAGCTCTCAGGTTGCCCTGCCGCACGACGTCGGTCGAGCGACGAGACCCGACCGCCCGCTCGATACGAGCCAACGTCTGCTCGATGTCGAGGTTGTCCTCCAGCAAGGCGCGCGCCTCGAGCGGCCACTCGGCTTCGACCCGGTCGAGGAGCGTGAGGATGTCGGTCACCCGCTCGGCGACCGAGGACCCGCCAGCGCCGGCAGCAGTACGTGTTCGTTGGTCTTGGCGATGCCCTCGAGGAGCTCGCTCAGCGACGGCTGGGTGATCACTCGCGTCCTCCCTGGGCAGCGGTACGGCCAACCTTCTGGCTCATCAGGTCCCCCGTCGGTTCTCGGGCTGTCTTCCGGTGGCCCCAAGCTCGCCACCGAATCGCCGTACCATACCACATGGTACGGTCCCGCACAAGCGCGATGGGAAGGCGATCGGACGACGGACCATACCATCGAGTATGCTCCTGTCACGAGCGAGACGGAAGGTTCGCACAGATGACACGGTCGGCGCGACAACAAGAGGCTTCGACGGCGACCACGTCTGGCGGTGCGGGGGAACGGCGACTCGGCAAGTCCGACTACTTCAGGACCGGGATGCACCTCCTCGCTGAGGGCGGGATCGCGGCGGTGACCATCGCCAACGTGTGCGCCCGCCTGCACGTGACGAAGGGATCCTTCTACCACCACTTCGAGAGTGGGCCGGCGTTCCACGCCGAGCTATTGGCCAACTACGAACACGAGTACGCCCACCGCCGAACTCAGGCGGTCGACGCCATCATCGACCCGGATAGCCGTCTGCAGGCGTTGCTCGAGCGGGGCGTCGAGCGCGACCACGAAGCGGAGAGCGCGCTGCGTGCCTGGAGCCGGAGCGACCAAAGCGCCGCCGAGGTGATGCAACGCGTCGACGCCGCCCGGGCTCGTTACCTCACTGACTTCCTTGCCGGTCAGGGCGTGCCTGAACAGGAGGCACGTGTTCATGCCGACATCGCGCTCGCGCTGATCGCCGGAGCGCAGGCGATGAGTCGCATCGTCGACCGCCGCAAGCTCCAGGTCATGCTCGCCGAGCACGCCCGCTGGATCACCGAGGCGATTGCCCACACCGACGGCCGCGCTTCCACCAGCGCCACACCGCCTCGCCGTTTGGCAGCGGCGCGCGGCGGCCGCCGTCGCTAGGACGGGCTCGACGACTTGACCGGCTCCGGTGGCCGATCGGTGGTGACCTGCGGGCGACGGGTCAGCTTGGCGCGCATCGCCACGAGCCAGGTCCACGTCTTGTCGATGTTCAGGATCATCGTACCGGGTCCTCCTTGACGGGCTCGTCCGGCACGGGCACGGTGGACACGACCGCGGTCGGCGGCTGTCGCTCGCCGGGCGGTGACGACGTCGTGCCGACGGGTCGCAGCGACGCGCGGACCGGTTCGTTGAGCGTCATTAGAACCGTCGCCCGGCCGTCGGCGTCGGCTGCGACAGGGATGACCTTGAAGGGCAGCTGTAGCTCGTAGGATTGGTGTGGCGCGAGCGTGTCGAACGTCAGCGTGGCCGTCAAAGAGCCCGCCGGGCGTGGCCTCATCGCGAGATCCAGGGCTACGCCGTCGTCACAGCGGGCCATGGTCACCAACATCTGGTCCCAGGGCCCGTCTCGCAACACCGGGCCCTCCGCCGGGACGTACCCACGCAGCGCCCGCGCCGCCGAGCTCAACGGCGCGCCCCACCGGGTCAACAGGTGGATGCCCAACGTCTGCACCCCGGCGTGCAACGGGCGCTCCGGCCACCGCTTGCCCGTCCCGCATGTCGCCTCCATCCGCCGCAGCGCCGCCCGGGCCACCTCGTGCTCGCCGACGGCGCGGGCACCGCCGACGACCCGGGTCCACTGCGGCATCGCGGTCCTGATCAGCGTGTTGCGCTCCGGTGCTGGCTCCATGTCGAGCTCCAGCTCGCCGTCGACGATCCGCTCGCGCAGTGCCGCCATCCGCGCCTCGACGCCCCGCATGGCGAGCCGTCCGGCGCGGGCAGCGAGATCAGGCGCGACGTCAGCGAACCCGTTCGTACCGGTCAGGAAGTACTCGCCACCGGGGATCTCACCGGTGTCGAACGATAGCCCGACCAGCTTGGAGCGGATGTGCGGCAGGTTCCCGTCCGGGGTGAGCATCTCCGCTTCCACGGCGTGGCGCCAGCGCGGCTCGACCGCGGGCCAGTGCGCGGTGTGGTGCAGCGTGTCGTGACCCTTGAGGGCCTGGGCGCCCAACGTGTTGCAGGCGGTGAACACCCAGCCCGGCTCGCAGGGAAAGAAGCCGAGCTCGTTGGCCTCGAAGTTGCGCCGCACCGCCTCCACGATCGAGTGGTGGTCATACGGGAAGGTGCGGCCGTCCTTCCACACGAACGTCAACGAACCCGGTTCGTCGAACCGCCTCGAGCCCGTGGCCGCCTCGTAGAGGTTGATCTGGTCGGCGAGGTAGGCCGACAGCATGATGTTGTCCCGGACGATCGGGTCCGGATTGGCGTCGAAGTTGCCGATCAGGTTCAACGTCCGCCAGTACTTCCATACCCGCAGGTGTACAAGAAGCCGCCACCCAGGAACACCAATGACAATCCCAACGCCCGCCACCGTGCCGAGTCGGAGACAGCGACCAACACCGTGCCCGCCACCACCAGCACCCCCAGCACGACGACAAGCCGAGCCACCAGCTTGCGGCTCACCGGTCCCAGCCGCGCTGGGTGCTTCGTAACAGCAACACGCCGTTCGACCCCAACCGCCGTCCCTGCAGTGATCCCGTCGTCGCCGTCGCGAATCCCCCCGAGAAGTGCTCCGAAGGCTACAGTAGCATACCATGCCGTATGGTTCGCCGCTCGCAGAGCGCAAGAGGGCGTAATGTGGCGGTCGCCGCCGATCCCGTACTGAGGAGGGTGTGATGTGAATGAGGTATCCGATCCTCGGCGGGTCTTCACTCACGGTCTGTTCGCCGGGACAACGGCGCTGGTCACCGGCGCCGGCCGGGGCATCGGTCGGGCGATCGCCCTCGGCTTCGCCGAGCTTGGCGCCAACGTGGTGCTGGCCAGCAACGAGCCCGACGAGCTCAAGGCCGTTGGCGAAGAGATGGGTGGACTCGGTCGCGAGAGCCTCGAGGTCGACGTCAACATCCGCGACGTCGGCTCGGTCGAGGCGCTGCGCGACGCCGCGCTCAAGCGGTTCGGGTCGATCGACTTCGTGATCAACAACGCCGGCGGCCAGTTCCTGGCCCACCCGTTCGCGATCAGCGACAACGGGTGGCGGTCGGTGATCGACCTCAACCTGAACGGCACCTGGAACGTGTGCAGCCGGTTCATCCCGCACCTGATGGAACGGGAGCGTGGCTCTATCGTCAACATCGTTCACATCTTCTGCTTCGAACGCGGCGCACCCATGTTCGCCCACTCCGGGGCCGCCCGCGCCGGCGTCATCAACCTCACGCGCAGCCTGGCGCCGTATCTCGAAGAGCGCGGCGTGACGATCAACGCGTTGGCGCCGGGTACCACGGTGAGCCCGGCGGCGGCCGCCAACTACGGGTTCACGGAGGACGAGTGGCGGGCGCAGCCGAGCCGGTCACGGTACGCCGTCCCGGAGGACATGGCGGCGATCACTCTATTCCTGTGCTCACCGGCGGCCCGCATGCTCAACGGCAGCGTCGTCGTCGCCGACGCGGCGGCCACCCAGAACAACTGGCCGCTCCTCGACGATCTACTCGATGAGGTGCGAGGCGTCACAGCGTAGCCCCTGTCGCGAACACGCTCGGAGCCGAATCAGAATGGTCTCAGAGCAGTTCGCGTGTCCATGTGCCGAAAGGACCGTTTTCACGCCGATACCACTTCACGTCTGCGCCGCTGAGGGCGACGGCTTCGAGGTCGGCGTCCGGGCGTCTCACCTGCCGACCGTGGATCAGTGACACCGCATCGACCGCCGGGCCGCCGCGGTCGATACAGGCGCTCACCCGCCACGGGCCACCTGTCTCGCTGTTGTCTCGCCAAAGATGGGCCATGCCACCGCGCTCGAGTGGCGTCAAGACCTCGAAACTGGCGGGAGTGTCCTCGAGGCCCTGGATGAAGCCCGGGACGCCGATCGCACCAGTGAAGAAGTATTCCGGGCCATTCCACGATCCGGGTTCCTCGAGCGTCCGCCAGTAGTGAGCCAGGTCGTGGCCTTTCCTGGCTATCACCTCCAACCGGCCTTCGGCGAGGACGCAGCTCTCGATCAGCGCGAGCGAATGCACTTGACCGAGATCGAGCGCGAACACCTGAGGACCTTTCCAGAATTGGCTCTCGTCGTCCGTGTCGCGCCAGTAATGTGCGATTCCACCCGAAGCGAGCGGGACTACCAATTCCAGGTTGCCATTGCTCCCCTGGATCAGGCTGGGGTTGCCGGCGACCTCGTCTCCAAACCACGCCGGCCCTTCCCACGGCTCAATCGGAGAGGGCGGCCTTGAATAGTGCGCCAGCCTTGGCCCGCATTGCACCACCAACTCGAGATTCTGCTGGCAGTCACCGTTGGTCTGCACGAGCGTTGCTGATTGGGCGTTTGCTCCCGATGCGCCACCGAGCACCACAGCTTCACTCCACGAATCAGCGTCGGCGTCACACTTCCGCCAGTACGCTTCGACACCGTTCCGGGGGCCGGAGAGAACCATCTCGAAGTTTTCCGCTGCGTTGGCTGTCGTTTGCACAAGAAACCCGCCTCCAAGGCCAGTGATGTGCCGTGAGGGTGACGGACCGTCCGCCTGGCGTGGGCGGCGGTCCGTACCGTTAAGAGCAGGGGGACACCACCCACGGCTGACAACGGCGTCGCTGCACACCGGCCTGCCCGGCTATGGGAGAAATAAAGGCAGCGGATCATTGGTACGGGTGGAGTCCGAAAACTTCGAGATCACCGGGCAGATGATCGTCGCCAAGGTGGTCGAGGGCAGGATCCACGTGCCCAGCGGCGCCGTGTTGAACCTGACCGGCGTCGCCGTTGACGGCGTGGTCGACGGACCGATCCTCGAGTACGCCGGACGGACCGTCATCACCCCCACAGCAACCATCCGCCGACCCACCAGGCCAGGTGACCGGCCCGGCTTACGGACCCCACGAGCCGGGTAAGATCATTGCGTAGTCCTGTGGAAAGGGACGCCTCGGTTTGGGCGAGACGGCCATGAGCCTGTCGCCCCGTGCAGGCTTTGTCGCCTCTTTTCGCTTGAGCGAAGGAGGCGCCCATGGGCGTTTTCACACCAGCAACGTTGCCGGCCGGCCCCCCGATCGGGTGTCCGTCATGAGCGAGTCCGACGACGGGGGGATCGACGGGAGATCCAGGCCGAGCTGGCCGGGCTGCTCCTCTCCGAACAGACCGTCTCCGGTCTGCTGGACCTGATCGTCAAGCTGGCCGTATCCGGGGTCGACGGCGTCACCGGGGCCAGCGTGTCCCTGCTGGTCCGCGACGGACCAGAACTGGAAACCGCCAACGCCAGCTCCGAGGCCATCCGGGACATCGACCAAACCCAATACCAACACAGCGCAGGACCGTGCGTGGAAGCGACCCGGACCGGGCAGGAGATCACCGTCGCCATCCCCAGCCCCGTCTGGCCAGACTTCAGCAAACGAGCCAGCCAAGCGGGAGTGCAGTCGGTGTGGTCGCTGCCCCTCAACCTACGAGACCGCACCACCGGGGCTCTCAACTTGTACTCCACCACCCGCCGCTCCTGGCACGACCCTGCCGCCGGCGCGGCGCGCGGTCTGGCCCGCCAAGCCGCCGTCGTCCTGGCCAACGCCACGACCCTGATGACCGCCCAGCTGACCAACCAGCACCTGCAACAAGCCGTGGAGAGCCGTGACCTCATCGGCCAAGCCAAAGGCATCCTTATGGCCCGCCAATCCATCAGCGCCGACGAGGCCTTCGACATCCTGCGCCGGGCGTCCCAGCGCGCCAACCGAAAACTCAGAGACATCGCCGCCGACCTCGTGGTCAGAACCGATCGATCCGAGGACCAGAGCTGATCACATGTACCCCTCCCGCGCCATCCGCTTAGAAGCCGCCCGCGACATGCTCGGCCTGACCGTTCTTGATCTGTGGGTCGCCTACTTCGGCCTGGGTGGCAACCTTCCCCCGGCCGCCATCAGCGCCGCCCTGTCCGGACGTCTCGACCTCAACGACCACGACCACGACGTCCTCGTCCAAGCCCTCAACGAGGCCCTCGTCGACCGAGACGAGAACCACTCGCTGTCCTATGCCGACGAACTACCACCCCAAAACTAACCAACCGATCGTCGCTGACTGAACCAGCAAGGCCGCCCGTATACCCCGACACGACCGAGCGCCGACACGACGCAAGACTCCGTTCATCCAAGCGTCCCAAAACATGCGCTCACACTGAGCCAATCGCCGCTCTGCCACTGTGCGTGACGGTTTGGGGCCAGTTTGAGCCATCCTGGCTGCCAGCAGGAGATCCCGCCCGGGCTCGGCCATCTGGTCGTCGTCGCGCGCCGCCATCCGGAACGACGCCGGCACTGGCATCGATCGTGCTGGGACCGCCGGCACCGGCAGCGTCCGGGCCGCTGAGGCAACGGCTTGGCTACCCGGGCGACGCCCGGAGCGCGGCGTCAATGTCCGACCACAGGTCCTCGATGTCCTCGATGCCGACGGACATGCGTACCAGCCCGGGAGGCAGGCCCTCCTCCGCGGCCCACCGGCCCCGTCGTTCGATGAGCGTCTCGACCCCCCCGAGGCTGGTCCCGGCCGTCGCAAGCCGGGTCGCGGCGACGGCCGCCTCTGCGGCCTCGGCCCCGCCAACGACCTCGAAGGAGACGATGGTTCCAAAGCCGCGCATCTGACGACCGGCCAGCTCGTGGCCGACATGCTGGGCGAGCCCTGGATAGTAAACCTTGCCGACCCGCGGGTGCGCCGTAAGCCGCCGGGCCAGCTCGCCGGCGTTGCCCTGGGCTCTATCCAGGCGCACAGCCAGGGTTCTCACACCGCGGAGGGCCAGCCACGCCTCCCACGGGCCGGCGATGGCGCCATGGAGGCTGCGACGGAGGGCCAGTCCCTCCAGCACATCCGGCCGGCGCGAGACCGCCGCGCCCAGCACGACATCCGAGTGGCCGGCCAGCAGTTTCGTAGCGCTGTGCACGACCACGTCGGCCCCCGCATCGAGCGGGCGCTGCAGGAGGGGGGTGGCGAAGGTGTTGTCGACGGCGACGTCCAGACCGACCTGGTGGGCGCCGGGGATCAGGCGACCCAGGTCGGCGACCCCGAGCAGGGGATTGGTCGGCGACTCCAGCCAGAGCAGACCGCGCCCTCCGAACTGGCGTTTGTCACCCAATGGCTGGCCCGGAGCGTCGATTATCTCGGCACAGGCCGCCAGGGTCGCATTCGCGTCGGCCACGTCGACGGTCCGGAAGTGGAGACGACCTCGCCCGGCGACATCGCCCAGAAACCGGCGGGTGCCGCTGTAGGCATCGCCGGCCACGAGGACGCGGCCCGGCACCGGCAAGAGTTCCATGACAGCCGCCACGGCAGCCATCCCCGATGCGAAGACGAGCGCGGACCCGCCTTCCAGCCCGCCAAGTACTTCCTCGAGCGACTCCCAGGTCGGATTCCCGTCCCTCCCGTAGGTGAGCCGGCCGTCCTGATAGAACGTGGCGCTCAGCACTACTGAAGGATTGACCGGAGCGCCGGCCTCCCTGACCGGACGTCCCAGGTGGACGACCTGGCTGGACGGCGCCAGGCCGTCGATCGAGGGATCGCTCAGAACGCCGCCTCCAGGATCTCCAGCCGATCCTCGAGGATCGCGGCGACGTCGAAGCGGATGACCGCGGGCCGGGTCTCGAGCCCGTCGCCGCGCTCGCGCAACCACCGGGCCGCCAACCGGCGGATCCTCGCCTGTTTCGTCAGGCCCACGGCTTCGACTGGCGTGCCGAAGGCGGTCCCGGACCGGGCCTTGACCTCGCAGAACACCAGGGTGCGCCCGAGAGCGACGACCAGATCCAGCTCGCCGTCACGACACCGCCAGTTTCGGGCTAGGACCTGGTAGCCCTTCTCCTCGTACCACGCCGCCGCCCGTTCCTCTCCGCGCGAGCCGAGGGCGCGGCGACGCCGCGCCCTCGCCTGGCCCGGAGTGATTTACAGCTCCTTTTCCGGGAGCTCTTCGACGTTGACGTCCTTAAACGTGACCACCCGGACGGAGGAGACGAAGCGGGCCGGGCGGTACATATCCCAGACCCATGCGTCTCGGAGCGCGATCTCGAAGTAGGTCCGGTTCCCCTCTCCTTTAGCCTCCATACTGACCTCGTTGGCCAGGTAGAAGCGACGCTCGGTCTCGACCACGTACTTGAACATGGCGAGCACCGCCCGGTACTCCTGATAGAGCTGGAGCTCGATCTCGGTTTCGTATCGCTCGAGGTCTTCAGCGCTCATAGGGGTGTCCGCTCGAGGGGGCCCGAGGGACTCCTGTGGCGCGTCCGTTGGCTGTGCCGCGACTCGCTCATCGCCTCCATGGTAGGTCGCCGGTGCGACGATTCACCCGCCGGATGCCTGCAAGCTCCCGGTCCGGCCTGCCCGGCTCGAAGGGCGCCCAGAGGACGGGGGGCTGGCCCGCCACCGGTGCGATCTCGATTGGCGACTCGCCGGCATGCCGGTCACCGAAAGAGTAGGAAACTCATCGTCATGCACCATGAGGCCAGGAAGTCTCAGTCCGGCGGCCGAAGCCCATCGGACCTGCCCGTCCCGGCGCCTCGGGGCGAACGGGCGCCCACCCCCAGGCGGGGACATCCCGCGGGTCATCCCGCCGGTCGCCGCCGGCTCCATCCACCTTTGTGGCATAAAACCCGCGTATTTTGCGCGACTCTTGTGCCACAAAGTGGCGGGCCGCCTCCTGTTCTCCGGCGCGGCGACCGCCTCCCCCTCCGGAGCGGCGACCGCCCCCTCTTCTCCCGGTGTCCTGACCAGCACAACCCACGCGGCCACCGGCCGCCACGGGCGGCCCGAAATCTTGCAGACTGCGGCCCGTCATCAACTGAGCTGCGTACCCGGCCGTCGACTCTGGCTGGTTGGCTGCCAGGCGGTCCACGCTCGCCCGACGGTGTAGGCGAAGGCGCTGGTGGCGCCGACGAAGAATCCGATCGGCAGGTTCGTCTCGTAAGAGACGGCGATCGCGATCCATACGGTGACGAGCGCGACCAGCACTGAGAGGCCCATAGCCACCAGGGGACGGTTGGTGAAGGAACGAGCGGCGGCCGGCGGCCCGATGAGCAGGCTGAAGATGAGCAGTGACCCCACCACGGGCACGGCCATGGTCGTGACCAGGGCCACGACGACGAGGAAGGCCAGATCCATCAACCGGGGGTTGATGCCGCGGGCTTGGCCAACACGTCCGGGGTGATCGACGAGAGCATCAGCGGCCGGTACAGGGCGACGATCGCCGCGATGCACACTGCGGCGATCACGACGGTCGGCCCGAGCTTGCCGGTCGAGACGCCGAGGACCTCCCCGAAGAGCAGGGCGAAGATCTCAGGGGCGTACTCGCTGGTGCGCGACAGGAACAAATCGCCGAGCGCCAGCATCAGCACGATGGTGAGAGCGGTGGCGACGTCGCTTCGGGCCCGCCGGCCCAATCCGGCGATCATCCCGGCCCCGGCCAGGGAGAACACGCCGAGGCCGATGATGGTGTTGACGCCGATCAGTACGGCCCCGGCCGCCCCGGCGAAGGCGCCGTTGGGAAGGGAGTGCGCGGCGAAGGCGGCGCCGCGCAGCACCGTGAAAAAGCCGACCACGCCCGCCACGATGGCCACGATGGTGGCCGCCTCCCACGCGTTGATCATGAAGCCGGCGAACATCAGGCCACTTCGGCCCGGCTCGATCGCCAGTCGTTGATCCTTGTTCGTCGCCTGGCGCCGGTCTGGACGCTGGCGGGAGATGATCCCCGAGGCGAAGTAGAAGACGAAGATGACGGCCACGATGCAGAAGCTGACCGGCCAGCCGTTCCCGCCGGCCCAGACGGTGCTGTCGTAGGCGATCAACGTCCCCGCCCAGCAGGCGATCACGCCGACCGCCGCCGCCACCGCGAGGGCGACTCCGGTGCGAGTCGTGACGCGAAGCGCGACTGGCAGCCGGACCGATCAACAACGCCGTCGAGAGGATCGCTCCGATCGTGACCGCGGACAGCGATACCGCCAGAGCAAGGGCCAGCAGGTAGGCACCGCCGACGACACGGACCGGAACACCGCGCGCCGCCGCCAGGTCGTCGCTCACGGAGGTGAGCAGGAGGGGTCGGTACAGGACGGCGATCACCACGACCGAGGCGACGCCGAGGACAGCCATCACGGTTGTGATGCCGGGCGGCAGGGTGAAGATCGAGCCGAACAGCACGTTTACCGTGGCCCCGGTGGTGCTCGAGGTGATGGTGTCTTCGTAGAGGAACAGCGCCGCCAGGCCCAACGAGGCGCCGAGCACGATGCCGGTGGCGAGGTCCCGGCCTCGGGGTTTACGGATGCCGATGAGCTCCATGACGGCAGCGGCGATCACGTTGAAGGCAACGAATCCGTAGAGCGTCGACGCTCCGACCAGGAACGCGGCGGACCCGCCGGCGGTGCCGATGTCGGAGAGGGCGTGTCCGGCGAAAGATTGTCCCCGGATGACCGTGAACACTCCCACGATCCCGGACACGATCGCCGTGATCGCACCCACGACCAGCGCGACGTGGACCGGCTCCGATGAGAAGAAGCCGGGTTCGAGCAGCGGGGACCAGGAGGCTGCGACCAGCATTCATGCCCCCCGCACAAAGGGATCGGTGTCGCCGGGATGGTGGGCCTGATGCTCGGCACCGGAGACGACCAGCACCCGGCCCTGAGACGTGGATCACCTCGACGTGGTGACCGTAGAGCCGGCTGAGGGTGTCGGTACGGACCACCTGATCGGTCGGGCCCGATGCGGCCCGGCCGTCGGCGAGATACACGATGCGGTCCATGACCGGCAGCAGCGGGTTCATGTCGTGAGCGGAGAGCAGGATCGCGATGTGCTGTTCGACGGCGATTCGGGCCAGGAGGTCGACCACCTCGGCGGCGGAGCGGATATCCAGGTTGGCCAGCGGCTCGTCGAGCAGCAACAGCTTCGGGCGGCAGATGAGCGCCTGGGCGATCATGATCCGCTGCTGCTCCCCGCCTGACAGGTTCCCGACCCGACCATCCTCGAACGCGGTCGCTCCGACCGCGTCGAGCATCTCCTCCACTGCGGTTCGGCGCCTCGCCGTCGGTCTGGGCATCCCGAAGCGGTGCCCGTCCAGACCGAGCCCGACCAGGTCCCGGGCCCGGAGCGGCATGTCCGGCTCGAGGACGATCTTCTGCGGGACGTAGCCGACCTGCGGGTTCCGTCGTGACTGGGTCCCGCCGGCCACGACGACCCGGCCCCCGCTCGGGGCGAGCAAGCCGAGGATCACCCGCAGCAAGGTGGTCTTGCCCGCTCCGTTCGAGCCGATGAGACCGCAGAATCCGCCGGCCTCGACCGAGAACGACACCCGGTCCAGAATCCGGCGGCCTCCGATCGACCACGCTCACGTCCTCGACCCGAAGCACCGCATCGGGAGCACGCCCGCCGGGGCCGTCTCCCAGGGGCGGCGGGCCTCCGGGGGACTCAACGGGGCCAGTCTTCGCCGTCACAGGTGCTCGGTGGATGCGCCGGTGGTGATGGCCTTCTGGATCGCGTTGAGTTCGGCCATCATCCACGATTGGTAGTCGTAGCCGGGAACGGGCATCGTCTCGTACACTCCGACCACTGGCACGCCGGCGTGGAGTGCGGTCTGGCGGATCGACATCTGTCAGCGCGTCGGTAACCTGCTGGTTGTAGCAGAACACCTTCACCTAGATGCCTGGTGAAGAACCCCTTCTCCAGCGACACGTCCTGGGGAGTGGGGTCGGTGCCATTCATGATGTCGGCCTGAAACTGGAACGGCGTCAGGTTGTTGATCCCCATGGCGGTCAGCAGGTAGTCGGCGACCGGCTCGGTCGTGGCCGCAGTGCTCCCTCCGTATTTGGCCTTGAACGAGGCGATGGCTTTCCGCCACGGCTGCAGCGAAGCCACGAACTTGGTCGCGTTGGCATGGAAGGTCGACGCGTGGGCCGGGTCGAGCGCCGACAGCTCAGACGCCAACGCCTGGGCGACGACCGGCATGGTTTTCGGGTCGTACCACAGGTGTGGGTTCGGTGTGCTGTCCGGCAGACCCAGCAGATGTTGCACGTTGATCACCCTGCGCGACCGAGTTCGGCGACGCGGAGGCAAGCCTGTTCATGAAGCTGTCGTAGCCGACGCCGTTCTCAATCAGCAGCTTCGCCCTGGCGATCTTCCGGCCCACGCTCGGGGTGGCCTCGTAGGTGTGCGGATCGGTGTTCGGGTTCGAGTCGACCGAGTACACGCTCACGTACGGGCCGCCGATCTGCGACGCCACGTTCCCGTACTCGTTCTCTCCCGCCACCACAGCCACTGCCGATGCGTCGCTCCGCGCCGCAGCTGTCGCCACGTCGGGCTTCGATGACGGGCCGCATCCGGTGGCCAACAGCATCGCACCGACCCCTGCGATCGCGGCTGCCTTTGCGTATCCGATCATCGTCCTGCGGTCCTCCTGATCACTGGCGTCCCCGTCACAATCCCTGATCTCTTTCGGAGCCCGAGGCGAACCCGCCTCAGCCTGTCTGGATCGGCTTCAAATACCTGTCTGGATCGGTTTCAGATAAGACTACCGCGTATCTGGAACGATTGTAAATACTCAGTCGAGGTCGGCCCTCCCATCCATCGCTTGCTCCTTATATAAGGAAGTGCTAATGTACGGGCGTGGTCGATACAAAGGCCCTCGACACAAAGGCCCTCGACACAAAGGCCCTCGACACAAAGGCTGCTGACGGGCTGGCCGGAGCCGTGGATCTGCTCAAGGCCCTGGCCTCTGGCGTCCGTCTGGCTACGATCGTCGAGCTCTGCGAGGGTCCTCGCTGCGTCCACGAGCTGCAGACGGCGCTTGAGGCCTCCGGACGGGCGGTGAGCCAGCCACTGTTATCCCAGCACCTCAAGGTCCTGCGCGAAGCCGGTCTGGTCACCAGCACCCGGCGCGGTACCGAGATCACCTACCAGCTGGCCGACGCGCACGTCGGTCACATCGTCAACGACGCCATCCGGCACTCCAAAGAGGAACATCCATGACGGCTACCTACCCCGAGCCGCGTGACCCCATGCGTGTTCACGGTCACGGCCGCGGGCATGTCACCATCAACTCCGGCGATCACGTCGACGTGGTCCACGACGGGCGCCTCCCTGCGTCCCACGAACGCCACCCGGGACTACCACTGACCCTCCGGCCACGAGCTCACGAGTGATCATGGCCGAGGCCAAAGGGCAGCTGCCTAAAGCGCCCCACGAGCGCTCGACGCGGCAGAAACGCGCCCTTGCCGCCGTTCTGGAAGCCTC
Source organism: uncultured Acidimicrobiaceae bacterium (assembly GCA_963834725.1). Lineage (GTDB taxonomy): Bacteria > Actinomycetota > Acidimicrobiia > Acidimicrobiales > Palsa-688 > PALSA-693. Next base: position 5,364,631 of record CAWICN010000001.1, on the reverse strand, counting down.
CGACGGGTTCCGCTCCGCCCAGGACCTCCACGCCGAGCTCCAGGCCCAGGGCGAGAACATCGCCCTCACCACCGTCTACAACCAGGTGCGGGCCCTCGCCGACGCCGGCCAGCTCGACGCCCTGCGAAGCGACGACGGCGAAACTCGCTACCGCCGCTGCGCCAGCGGCGAGCACCATCACCACCTCGTCTGCCGGCACTGTGGCACGGCTATCGAGGTCGAAGGTCCACAAGTCGAACGCTGGGCTACCAGGGCCGGCAAGGAGCACGGCTTCATCGACGTCACCCACACCGTTGAAGTCATCGGCACCTGCCCGGATTGCGCGACCGCGCCATAACCGCAGTGGCCGCCGGCCATCCTCTCGGCACAAAGGGACTCCCCCGGGTCCGGATCAGCTCAAACCGGCCGCACGAATGCGCCCAGGGCGCCTCAGCGGGTCGAAGGCTGCCGCTTCTCCTTATACACGGGTCGAAGGCTGCCGCTTCTCCTTATACACGGGTCGAAGGCTGCCACTTCTCCTTATACACGGGTCGAAGGCTGCCGCTTCTCCTTATACACGGGTCGAAGGCTGCCGCTTCTCCTTATACAAAGGTATGCATCTGTGCCTCTCTTGCCCGTAATAAGCCTCCTCCGGCGCTAGCCGGATCGCAGGAGGCCGTACCGCTATTGAGCTGCCTGAGCAGAAATGCCGAGTTCAGCACCGATGCGTTTCGACGACATCCCGGCCCTCCGGGCGGCAACGACTGCCTCGCTGACTTGTCGTTCGCTCCGAGCTCGGGCGAGGGCCGCTCGTCGAAGGAGATGTTCGGCAACCTCGACTTCATCGTCGGCTGAGGGCCCGTAGTCCTCGAAGCGCTTGGCGAGCTCGTCGGCGTGGTCGAGGATTTCTTGGATCGAGCGGGGCACCGGGTTTCGGTAAGCGTGGAGCATGTCTTCGTCAGAAACCCGGGTGCCGGCGGGCGCTGGTCAGGATGACCGGGTCCACACCGATCAATATAACTTGGACGTTGGTCTGATCTGCTTCCTACCGGGAGCGTTGCCCCTGCAGCGCTCCCTTACCTGCTGACCCTCGCATCTTTGAGGTCCTCGACACGGGGCCGGAGCGGAACTACCTCACCTCTTCGAGGAGATGGAAGGCTGCCGCTTCTCCTTGATTTTGGCGGCCTTGCCGGACCGGCCCCGGAGGTAGTAGAGCTTCGCCCGCCGGACGTCGCCCCGGGTCACCACCTCGATCTTGGCGATCACGGGTGAATGCACCGGGAAGGTGCGCTCGACCCCAACCCCGAAGCTCAACTTGCGTACCGTGAAGGTCTCCCGCACGCCGGAGCCCTGACGGCGGATGACGGCACCCTGGAAGACCTGCACCCGCTCCCGGTTGCCCTCCACGACTCTCACGTGGACCTTGAGCGTGTCTCCGGGCGCGAAATCAGGCACGTCGTCGCGCAGGCGTTGACGATCTACCAGGTCGGTCGGGTTCATGGCGTCGGGCTCCTGCCGTTCGGAGGGAGAGCCATTTATGGTAATGCCTCGAGATCGAATTCGGCGAGCAGGGCATGTTCGTCCTCGGTCAGACCACCCCGTGCGGCGATCAGGTCGGGGCGGCGCGCCCGGGTGCGGGCCAGGGCCTGGGCCCGCCTCCACCGCTCCACGCGAGCATGATCGCCTGAACGGAGCACCTCCGGGACCGCCCACCCCCTGAACACGGCCGGCCGCGTGTACTGGGGATATTCGAGCAGACCGGACCCGAAGCTCTCGTCGAACCCGAAGCTCTCGTGTAGCGCAGAGTCGTCGTTGCCCATGACGCCGGGGACCAGCCGGGCCACGGCCTCGATGACGGCGACAGCGGCGGCTTCGCCGCCCGCCAGCACGAAATCGCCCAGTGACAGCTCGCCGTCGGCGAGATGGTCAACCACGCGCTGGTCGAATCCCTCGTAGCGGCCGCACAGCATCGAGAACCCCGGCGCCGTCGCCAGGTCGGCCGCCCAGGACTGGTCGAAACGCCGGCCACCCGGTCCGAGCAGGAGCAGCGGGCGCGGTGGTCCAATCGCCTCGACCGCGGCGAAGACCGGCTCCGGCGCGAGGACCATCCCGGCCCCTCCCCCGAAGGGGCTGTCGTCCACCGAGCGGCGGGGGTCTGCCGCGCCGGCTCGCAGGTCGTGGACGCGCAGGTCGAGCAGCCCGCTCTGGGCCGCCTTGCCGATCAAGCTCGCGGCCGTCCACGGCGCCACCAGGTCGGGGAAAAGAGTGAACACATCGATACGCAAGCCCCTCGATCCGCCCAGACGCCTCATTGCGACACCATCCAGGGGACGGTGCCGCAACCTGGCCCATTGGTTCGCTCCGCCAGTTCGCTCACAGGTCGAGCAGGCCCGGTGGCAGGTCGACCGTCAACCGGCCGGGCCGATGGTGGGTGACAAAGTGGAGCGGGATGAACACCCCGCCTGAGAGAACCAGGAGATCGCTGGCCGGGTTGGACTCCACGGCTTCGACCACCCCGATCGGCGACCCGGCCGGGTCAATCACCTCGGAGCCGATGAGCTCGTGGACCCAGAGTGCTTCCGGATCGACGAGCGGCGAGGCCGCCAGCACCGCGCCCCGGAGGGATTCGGCCTGGTCGCGGCTGTCGATCCCGCGAAACGACACGAGCCACCGCCGGCCACCGGCCTCTCGGGGACTGGCCCCGACCACCTCGAGCTCGCCGGTAGGTCCGCGGAGCCGGGCTCCGGGCGCGACCCGCTCTATCCGGTTGGTTGACAGCTCCACGACCACCTGACCGTGCAAGCCGTGCGGTCGGGCCACCCGGCCGACCTCGAGAAAGAGCGGCGGACCTTCAGTCGACGATGTCGACAACGACGTCGACGCCGTCCTTGGCCCCCGCGGCGCGCACCACGCTGCGGATCGACTGAGCCACCCGCCCCCGCCGGCCGATCACCTTGCCCATGTCATCCGGGGCGACGTGCAGTGACAGCTTGATGCCGCGACGCGTCTCGCCGGTGTCGATGATGACCGCACCCGGATCGTCGACCAGTTGCTGGGCCAGATACATCAGCACCGCCCGGGCCCGGCCACCATCCACCTCACCGTGGTCGTCCCATTCCTCCTCAACCCCGGCCCCTCCGACTGGACCCTCGCTGGCGTTCGTCACGAGCGGATCACCGCCCGGCCCGAGTTGAACTCCTCCATGGCCCCGGATTGGGTCAGCAACCGGGCGACCGTTTCCGTCGGCTGGGCTCCGTCTCGCAACCACTTGACGGCCCTGGCGTTGTCGATCACGACCCGGGACGGTTCCGCCCGTGGCTCGTAGGTCCCGAGAATCTCGATGAACCGACCATCGCGTGGCGACCGGCTGTCCGCGGCGACTACCCGGTAGACCGGTTGCTTCTTCTTTCCCATCCGCATCAGGCGGAGTTTTACGGCCATGTGTTCTGCTGCTCTCTCCTCGTGACCGGAACCTAGCGGCCCCGCTTCTTCTTCCTGTTGGATTTCTTGCCCCCTGAGGCCGCTCGCCGGGCCATCCGGCCGCCCATCCCCGGCATGCCCGCCATCTGGCGCATGTAGGTCTGCATTTGCTTGAAGCGGTCCAGCAGCGAGTTGACCTCCGTCGTTGACGTACCGCTTCCATTGGCGATGCGAAGGCGGCGGGACCCGTTGATGATCGAGGGGTTCTGGCGTTCCTCGGGGGTCATGGAACGGATGATCGCCTCGATGGGCCCCATCATCCCGTCGTCGATCTCGGTGTCGCGAATCTCCTTCGGGAGCCCGGGAATCATACCGACCAGCCCGGACAGGGGTCCCATCTTCTTGACCTGCTGCATCTGCTCCAGAAAGTCCTCGAGGGTGAACCGGCCCTGCTGCAGCCGGCTCACGGCCTCTTCTGCCTGCGCCTGGTCGAGGTTCGCCTCCGCCTTCTCGATCAGGGTCAGCACATCGCCCATCCCGAGAATACGGTCGGCCATCCGGTCCGGATAAAACTGGTCGAAGTCGGCCAGCTTCTCCCCCGCCGACGTGAACACGATCGGGCGGCCCACCACCTCCTTGACCGAAAGGGCGGCCCCGCCGCGTGCGTCGCCGTCGATCTTGGTCAGGATGACGCCGTCCAGTGCCAACGTGTGATGGAAGGCCTCGGCCGTCGCCACCGCGTCCTGACCGGTCATGGCATCGATTACCAGGAAGGTGTAATGCGGTTCGACGGTGTCCGAAATGCGCCGGACCTCGTCCATCAACTCGGCGTCGATCGAGAGACGGCCGGCGGTGTCGACGATGAGCACGTCGCGGCCCAGCCGGACTGCGTCCGCCAGGCCCTTCTTGGCCACGGTGACCGGATCGGACGGGTCGCTGAAGACCGGCACCCCGGCTTGCTGGCCCAGGACCCGGAGCTGCTCGACGGCTGCCGGCCGCTGCAGGTCGGCCCCGACGAGCAGCGGGTTGCGGCCCTCCCGCCGCTTATACCACATGGCCAACTTGCCGGCGGCGGTGGTTTTGCCCGACCCCTGAAGGCCGGCCAGGAGGATCACCGTCGGTGGCCGAGACGCATAGGTGAGCCGCAGCGCTTCGCCACCCAGGATGTTTCGCAGCTCGTCGTGGACGACCTTGACGACCTGCTGGCCCGGGGTCAGGCTCTGCGAGAGATCCATCCCGACGAGCTGTTCGCGGACCCGCGAGACGAAATCCCGGACGACCCGCAGGTTGACGTCGGCCTGGAGCAGGGCCAGCCTGATCTCCCGGAGCGCCTCGTCGACATCAGACTCGCTCAGCCGCCCGCGCCCGCGCAGCCGGCTGAAGACCGCGTCGAAGCGGTCGGTCAGGCTCTCGAACATGGGGCGGGCGTGACGTCGGACATGGGTCGATTCAGCGTAGACGACCCGCCTTGTTCCCTTGCCTCGCCCGCAAATCATCGGCCTGTCCGCGGGCCATGGGATAGAAACTGCGTGTGCCTGGCGAACCGCTGATCTTCGCGCGCGGCCTGACGAAGGTGTTCGGCACCCTTCGGGCGGTCGAGGCCATCGACTTCGCGGTGCACCCGGGCGAGGCGTTCGGCTTCCTCGGACCCAACGGTGCCGGGAAGAGCTCGGCCATGCGCATGATCGGCGCCGTCTCGCCCCGAAGCGGAGGTGACCTGCGGGTCCTCGGTCTCGACCCGGATCGCGATGGTCCGGCTATTCGGGGCCGGCTCGGTGTAGTGCCCCAGGAGGACAACCTGGACCTGGAACTGACGGTTCGGGAGAACCTCTATATCTATGGCCGGTACTTCGACCTCCCCCGCCGCGAGCTACGGGCCCGGGTCGAGCGTCTCATCGAGTTCGCGCAGCTCACGGAGCGGGCCGATGACAGGGTCGATCCGCTGTCGGGTGGGATGAAGCGGCGCTTGACGATCGCCCGGGCCCTGGTCAACGAACCGGAGTTGTTGCTCCTGGACGAACCCACCACCGGGCTCGACCCTCAGGCGCGTCACGCTCTCTGGGACCGTCTGTACCGGCTCAAAGCCGAGGGGGTCACGCTGGTGCTGACGACGCACTATATGGACGAGGCCGAACAGCTGTGCGATCGCCTGGTGGTGATGGACGGCGGCCGGATCGCGGCCGAGGGCACGCCGCGCGATCTCATTGGTCGTTACTCTACGAGAGAGGTGGTCGAACTGCGGTTCGGCCCCGGTGAGAGCGAGCGCATGGCCGGCAAGCTCGCCGACATCCCCGAGCGGATCGAGGCCCTGCCGGACCGTCTGCTGCTCTATACCGACGACGGCGACGGGGCCGTCGAGGTGGTGCTCGGCCGCGGGCTCGAGCCGGTCCACGTCCTGGTGCGCCGAAGCTCCCTCGAGGACGTGTTCCTGCGGCTAACCGGTCGGGGCCTGGTGGACTGACGATGATCACACCGCCGTGGCTGCGAGCCGTCGGCTACTTCGCCCTCTCCTACCGGCGCACCTGGCGGGGGTCGATGGTCACCACCTTTGTCACGCCGGTGCTGTATTTGGCGGCCATGGGGGTCGGTCTCGGCTCGTTCGTCAACAAGGGCGGCCACTCAGCCGCCCTCGGAGGGCTCAGCTACCTCCAGTTCGTCGCCCCCGGCCTCGCCGCCACCACCGCTGCGACGATGGGTGCCAGTGAGTCGCTGTTCCCGGTGATGGCTGCCATCAGGTGGCAGAAGACCTATTTCGGGATGCTGGCCACTCCGCTCCGGGTGGGGGACGTGCTGGCGGGCCACCTGATCTGGATCGCGGCGCGGATCGCCAGTGCGGTGGCTGCCTACCTCATCGTCATGGCCGCGTTCCAGGCGACCCGATCGATCGACACGTTGGCCGTCCTGCCGGCAGGTGTGCTCGTCGGCATGTCGTTCGCAGCCCCCCTGGCCGCCTTCGCCGCCCACCAGGAGAACGAGGAGGCGTTCCCCCTCATCTTCCGCCTCGGGCTGATCCCGCTGTTCCTCTTCTCGGGCGTCTTCTTTCCGATCAGCCAGTTGCCGTCCGGCCTGCGCTTCATCGCCTACCTCAGCCCGCTGTGGCACGGGGTGGATCTGTGCCGGCGGCTCACGCTCGGTCAGTTGACGCCGGCCACGGCCGCCATCCATATCGCCTACCTGGTCGGACTGGCCGCCTTCGGAGTGCTGGCGTCCATCCGCACCTTCACGAAGCGGTTGCGGACATGAGAGGACGGTTGCGAACATGAACGCGCCGGCCCTGAGGCTGCGGGTCCTGCCGCCGGTGGTCTTCGGGCTGGGGCGGGGCCGGCGGGTGATCGAGCGCGACCTCCTCGTCGCCCGGCGCACCTGGTGGATCCCGCTCTCGGGGATAGCCGAGCCGGTCTTTTACCTGCTGTCGATCGGCATCGGCATCGGAAAGCTGGTCGGCGGGATCCCCGGGCCCGATGGGACGACCATCCCTTACGCCGTCTACGTGGCGCCCGGCCTGCTCGCCGCCGCCGCCATGAACGGCGCCGTCTTCGAGAGCACCTTCAACGTCTACTTCAAGCTGCGCTACGCCAAGATCTTTGACGCCATACTGGCCACACCGGTGGAACCCACCGACGTGGCCAGGGGCGAGATCACCTACGCGCTGATCCGGGGCGCGGTCTACGCAGCGGTCTTCGTCGTCATGATGGCCGGCCTCGGAGATGTCTACTCGCCATGGGCGGCCCTGGCCCTGCCGGCCGCGGTGCTGATTGGATTCGCCTTTGCCGCCGTTGGCATGGCGTCGACCACGTACATGCGCGGTTGGACCGACTTTGATCTGGTGCAGTTGGTGCTGCTGCCCCTCTTCTTATTCTCGACGACGTTCTACCCGCTGTCCGTCTACCCGCGGTGGCTGCAACTGATCGTGGAGTGCACCCCCCTGTACCAGGGCGTCAGCCTGGTCCGGGCGCTCACGCTCGGGGATCCGGGGGTCGCGGCGCTGGGCCACATCGCTTACCTGGTGGCCATGGCCGCCATCGGGGTGGCCGTCTCGGGCCGCCGGATCCGGGTCCTGCTTCTGCGTTGAAGCACCGTCGGCAACCCCGATCGCTATGCGGACACCAGGGCTTCGACGAACTCGGATGCGTTGAACTCGACCAGGTCGTCCGGACCCTCGCCCAGTCCCACCAGCTTGATCGGGATGCCGAGCTCGGACTGGATGGCGAGGGCAATCCCGCCCTTGGCCGTGCCGTCGAGCTTGGTCAGCACCACCCCGGTGACTCCTGTCGCCGCCGCGAACTGCTGCGCCTGGATGAGCCCGTTTTGACCGGTGGTGGCATCGATGATGAGCAGCACCTCGGTCACCTGACCGGGGGGGCGCTCAGCCACCCGGCGCACCTTTTTCAGCTCTTCCATGAGGTTGGTCTTCGTGTGCAAGCGGCCGGCGGTGTCGGCCAGGACGAGGTCGGCCTGGCGGGCGGCCGCGTGCTGGACGGCGTCGAACACCACCGCGCCCGGATCTCCGCCTTCATTACCCCGGATGATCGAAGCGCCCACGCGGTCGGCCCATAGCTCGAGCTGGTCGGCCGCCGCGGCCCGGAAGGTGTCACCCGCGGCCATCACCACCCGGTGGCCCTCGCGAACCCCGCGCCTGCCGAGCTTTCCGATGGTGGTGGTCTTCCCGACACCGTTGACCCCGACGAATAGCCAGACGTTGGTGGCGTCGGGCAGGAGATGAAGCTCCCGGTCCCCGTCGAGGATGGTGGTCAGTTCGGTCTTCAAGGCGTCGACGAGGTCGTCGGGGTGGCTGATCCGCTCCTGCTTGACCCGCACCCGCAGGTCGTCGAGGATACGGGTGGTCAGGCCGGCGCCGACGTCGGCCAGGATGAGCGCCTCCTCGAGCTCCTCCCAGGTGCTGTCGTCGATACGGTCCCGGGATCGGACAGAGCTGAGATAGCCGGCGAAGAGCGAACGGGCCCGCCCCAGGCGGTCCCGCATCCGGGGCGGCGCGGCCGGCGGGATCTCGACGGGAGCCGCCACCTCGTCCTCCACCGCCTGGGTGGGCGTCTCGGCGACGGGAGGGGCCTCGGCAAGGGGGGGCGCCTCGGCGAACTCGGCCGGCGCCTCCGCCACCTCGGCGGGAAGCGTCGGGGCGGGCGCCTCCCTCACCTCCGGCTCCGCCCGCGGTGTGGGCGGTTTGACCAGCATAGTTGGCTCGAGGGGTGGAGCCGGTGGCTTGGGAGGGCTGATGGTGCGCCGGCGCCCGACAACGACATATCCAGCCGTCGTCAGGATCACGACCGCCACTGCCACCAGCACGATGATCAGGATCTCCATGGCGAGCCGAGCCTAAGGGCCGGGGAACGAACAAGCCAGACTGCGTGCGGGCGAACGGAGCCACGCTGTTGGCCCGAATCCGGCCCAGCCGCCCGGAAGGCTCAGCCCGCGGCTGGGACGGAAAGCCCTTCGCTCACGACGCGTGACGATCCGCCAGGAGCCATGGTCACGCCGTAGAGGCAGTCAGCGGCCTCCATGGTGCGCTTCTGGTGGCTCACGATCAGGAGTTGCGCCGCCGAGCGGAACTCGTGAATCAGGTCAAGGAAGCGGTGCAGGTTGACGTCGTCGAGCGCCGCCTCCACCTCGTCCATGAGATAGAAGGGTGAGGGACGGCTGCGGAACACGGCGAACAGAAACGCCATCGCCGTCAGGCTCCGCTCGCCGCCCGACAGCAGAGAGAGGCGGCGGACGTTCTTGCCCGACGGTCGGGCTTCGACCTCGATCCCGGTCTCGAGCAGGTGGTCCGGGTCGGTGAGGCGCAGCCGGCCCTGACCTCCGGGGAACAAGGTCGTGAACAACACCTCGAAGTTCTCCGCCACATCCGCGAAGGCGGCTCTCAGGACATCGATGATCTCGGCGTCAACCGCCCGGATCACCTTCGCCAGCTCGCGACGAGCGCGCCGCACGTCGTCGAGTTGTTCCTCGAGAAACTGGTTGCGCTCCAGCAGGGCGGCGTGCTCCTCGAGGGCCAGCGGGTTGATCGGTCCCATCAGCCGCAGCTCCCGTTCCAGCTCGGTGCGTCGGCTCGATGCGCTCGTCCCGGGCGGGAGCGGCGGGCAAAGCGCGCCCCGAACCCCCTCAGGCTCGCAGTCGAGTTCGTGCCGGATGGTCTCGGTGAGCCCTTCCAGCCGCACCCGGGCCTCCGTACTCTCCAGCTCGATCCGGCTGACCCGCTCGCGTGTCTCGCTCAATTGCCGTTCGGCGGTGTTTCGCTGCCGGCGCAATCCCTCCAGGCGTTCGGTTCGGGCTCGGGCCGCCTCGGCCTCGGCCCGGCGGGCTTCGCGAAGGCGGGCCAGCACCGCTTCCAACTCCCCCTGTCGGCCTTCGACCAGGCGCGAAAGCCGCTCGGTGACCACCACGGCCTGCCGCAGCCCCTCGAGGCGGGCGGCGGCCTCGTCCCGCTTCGCGATGTTGCCTCGCAGTCGCTCCTCTACCTCGTCCAGCCGACGCGTCGTCATCGCCCGGCGTTCGGCCAGGCCCGCGGCCCGGACCTCCAGGTCCCGCCTCCGGGCGGCCAGGTCAGTGGCGCGCTGGGCTAGGCGCGACCGGGTCGCCCGCTCTGCCACCGCCCGCTCGGCCTGGGCGGCCGACTCCCGCTCAAGGCTCGGCAGGAGGGCCTCCAGCTCGCCGGCCCGGGCCCGATCCCGTTCCTGGCGGACGGTCAGCTCGTGCCGTTGGTTGGAGCCGACGGCGTGCTCGCTGGTGGCCTCGGCCAGCTCGGCATCGACGCGTTGGCGGGCATCGGCAGCCGCCTGCTGCCGGGCCGTGTTGGCCTCTACGGCCCGGGTAGCCCGATCCCGTTCGGCCCGAGCTGCTGCCGCCGCGCCGCGTGCTCCCTGCCACACCATGTCGGCGCGAGAACAACCAGCCGCGGCGTCGGCCGCCTGCTGACGAGCGTCCTCGACCGCGGCCGCCGTGGCGGCTCCGCTCCCGGCACCGAGCTGCCAGAGCCCCTCCGCGCAGCGGTCACCGGCGCGGGTGACGACCACCAGTTCGGGGTGGGAGATCGCCACATCGACCGCGGCGGTCCAACCACCGTCGACGACCAGCGTGCCGGCCAGAAGCCGGTCCAGCCACTGCTCGACACTCGGAAGCCTCGACCGCACGCGGTCGCGAAGCCAGCCGGCGTTTCCGGGCGGGAAGTCCCCCGCCGTTCCAGGTGGGCCGCCGCCGAGGGACACCGGACCGGCGGATACGGGATCCGGCAACGCCACAACCGCGCCGGGGACCGAGGCTCCTTGCAGTTTGGCGAGACCCGCTCGGGCGGCGTCGACTCCGTCGACAGCGATGGCCGCCATGGCATCGCGGGCGGCGGCCTCGAAGGCCGCCTCGAAACCATCGGCGACCTCGACCAATTCGAGCACCGCGCCGATGAACCCGGCCATCTCCTCGAGCCGCTCGGCGCCGGTTCGGCCCCTGGCGTCGTCGAGGGCTTGCGCGAGGGTCTCGGCTCGGGCCGCCCAACGGTGGTGGTCGGCATCGGCCTGCCTCCGGGCCGCCGCGGCCAGGTCCAGCCGGTGTTCCGCGTCCTTTTCGGCGTCGCGGGCGAGCCGTTCCTTCTCCGCGAGGTCCGATGACGCGGCCTCCGTGTCACCGATGATCCCCTGCAGGCGCTGCCGTTCGGTTGTCAGGCGAGCCACCCGGCGCTCGATGGAGACGACGCGGGCATCCAACCGGCGGACCTCCTGGCCGGACTGCTCGATCGCGGACCGCAGGGCGGCCAGCTCTCCTCGCGTCCCCGCCACGGCATCGCCCCTGGCCAGACCATCGTTCGGCCCCTCCTCGTCGAAGACACGGTTGTCGTGAGCCAGCCCGGCCTCCGCTTCAGCCAGCTCGTCGAATTGGGGACCGAGGAGGCCGGCCTCCTCGTCGGCCCGGGCCAGACGTTCCTGCAGGGACGCGCCCTCCGCTTCGAGCGCGGCAATCAAGTCGTGGTCGACGCTCGCCGTGATCGCCTGACGGAGCGACCGCTGACGCTCTGCCAGTACCGCCATGAGGCCCACCGCTCGGGCTCTGGTCGCCTCGGCGCGCGACACGGTCTCGGCCAGGTCCAGCCGCGGCACCCCGGTCCGCTCCGCACCGCCCTGGCTCGCTCCGCCGGGTCGCTCACTCTCGGACCCCGTCCCGGCGGCCAAGAGGTCGGCGTCGAGGCCGGCGAGGGCAGTGCGAAGCTCGGCCTCCGCCCGCCCGAGTTCGGTTCGTTCCCGGCTGGCCGCCACCAGACGGACCTCAATCGCTCCGAGCTCGCGGCCGAACAGGTAACGACGAACCGCCGCCAGTTCGGCCACCAGGTCGCCATGGCGCCGGGCGGCATCCGCCTGCTTCTCGAGAGGGCGGAGCTGCCGCCGCACCTCTCGTTGCAGATCCTGTAGCCGGACCACGCTCGCCTCCGTCGACTCCAGGCGCCGCTCGGCGCGCTCCTTGCGCCGACGGAACTTGAGGACGCCGGCCGCCTCCTCGATCACCAGACGGCGGTCCTCGGCCCGTGAGTTCAGGATGGCGTCGAGGTTCCCCTGTGAGACGATCACGTGCTGCTGGCGCCCCACCCCCGTATCCGAGAGCAGCTCCTGGATGTCGAGGAGCCGGCACGGCACCCGGTTGATGGCGTACTCCGACTCACCCGTGCGGAACAGCATCCGGCTGATGGTCACCTCGGAGAAGTCGATCGGCAACAGGCCGGCGCTGTTGTCGATCGTAAGGGACACCTCGGCTCGGCCGAGCGCAGCTCGCTGCGGCGTGCCGGCAAAGATGACGTCCTCCATCTTGCCCGAGCGCACCGTGCTCGGCCCCTGAGCACCGAGCACCCAGGCCACGGCATCCACGACATTGGACTTGCCGCTGCCGTTCGGGCCGACCACCACCGTGACCCCGGGTTCGAACTCCAGGGTGGTCGGGTCTGCGAACGATTTGAAACCCTTAAGGGTGAGGGATTTCAGAAACACTCGAGGATCAACCTAGTGGGGGTCCCCCTCCGGGTTCAGTGATCCCCCTCGGGGTCAGCCCGGCCAATTTGCCCACCCTGAGTGGGGATCTGGCGAGGGGTGGGGTTCGTGTCAGATCTGGCAGTGCGGGCAAAGGAAAGCGCTCCGCCCGTTGGCCTTCACCCGCACGATGACCGACCGGCAGCGGGGGCAGGCCTGCCCTTCGCGGTCGTACACGTTGTGCAGGCGCTGGAATTCGCCGACATCCCCGAAGATGTCCCGATACTGCTCATCCGCCAGTGACGAGCCGCGGTGCTTGATGGCCTCCTGGAGGGTCTCGACCATCGAGCGGTACAGCCGGCGTACCTCTTGCGGGGTCAGCGTGTCGGAGTTGCGGTCGTGACGCAGCCCGGCGGTGAAGAGGATCTCGTCGGCGTACATATTCCCGATGCCGGCCACGAACCGCTGGTCCAGCAGGAGCGGCTTCAATTTTGTCTTGCGGGCCAAGAGCAAGTCACCAAAGCGGGTCCAGGCCATCTGGTCGTCGAGAGGGTCGAACCCGAGGTGGGCCAGTTCGGGAACCTCCTGCTCGAGGCGATCTTGCGTCGTGACGAAAAGCTCACCGAAGGTCCGCGGGTCAACGAAACGCAGCTGGGGGGCCGAGACAAACGAAAACACCACATGGGTGTGCTTGCCCAACGGATCCTTGGGGCTGGCGCGAAGGAGCTGCCCGCTCATGCCCATGTGGGCCACCAGAATGTCCGCGTTATCGAGCTTCAGCAGCAGGTACTTCCCGCGCCGGCGGGTCCCGACCAGCTTGCGACCCTCGACCCGGGCGACGAAGTCCTTCGGGCTGTCGTGCCGGCGGACGGAACGGGCCCGGGTAACCTCAACCTTTCTTATCCGCTTGTTGGCGAACTCCCTGTCGATGTCTCGCCGTAGGGTCTCGACCTCGGGTAGCTCGGGCACCGGCTCAGCCCCCGTCCGCCTCGTGAGGGGTGTCCCGGCTCGCTACCTCGATGAGGGCCTCCCACGCGGCGCGCGCCGCGGCTTGCTCGGCTTGTTTTTTCGAGCGGCCGCGGCCCGCACCCTGGGCCCGGCCCTGAACGTGGACGACGGCGTGGAACTCCTTGGCGTGGTCGGGGCCATCGTCACGCACGAGGTAGACCGGCAGCTGCTCGTAGCAGCGGGCCGATAGCTCCTGGAGTCGGGTCTTGTAATCCTGCCCGCCTGGACCGGCGGCGGCGGAGACGATGCGGTCCCCGAGCAACCGCATGATCATCTGCTCCGCGCCTGACCAGCCCTGATCCAGGTAGACGGCACCGATCAGGGCTTCCATGGCGTCGGCGAGGATCGACGGTTTCTGCCGGCCGCCCGACTGGTCCTCGCCCTTGCCGAGAAGAAGGGCGCCTCCGATGTCGAGCTCAGCGGCCAGGTCGGCCAGGGCGGCCGAGTTGACCACCGAAGCCCGCACTTTCGCCAGCTCTCCCTCCGGCATATCGGGATATGTCCGGTACAGGTAGTCGGTGACGACCAGCCCGAGCACGGCGTCGCCTAGAAACTCCAGCCGCTCGTTCGAGCCAGTACCGGGATTCTCGGCGCACCAGGACCGGTGGGCGAGCGACCGGGTGAGCAGGTCGGAGTCGCCCACGGTCCACCCGAGGCGGCTTGCCAGCTCCCTCGAGGGGGAGGGCTCGGGTGCGGGATCCTCGGGCAGCGCGGATGTCCTCGCCGTGGAAGCGACCGATTCCCGGCCCCGGCCCTCAGGCCCCGCCCAACTTCGCCATCACGTAGTCGACCGCATCCCGGACCGTCTTCAGGTCCTCGAGGTCCTCGTCGTCGATGCGAAAACCGACCGTCCGCTCGGACAACTCCTCCTCGAGTGCCTCCACCAGCTCGATGAGGGCGAGCGAATCGGCCCCGAGGTCGTCACTGAAAGACGCCCCCTCCGTGATCGTGTCCGGGCTGACTTCCAGGATGTCGGCCAGACATCCCCGGATGAGCTCAACGACCTGTGGGCGGCTGAGCGGGGTGCGTTCGACGTGGGTCTCGGCTGGCAACGTGGTCTCCTCGGATCACGACGGATGCTACCGCTGTCCGTCGCCGTTTTGCTCCACGCGGCGGCACGGCACACGCTGGGATCCGGGCGGCGTGACGCCGTCGGGACCGGCGGGGCCGGCGGGATCAGACGCCCGGGTTCGCCCGGCTAGGGTCGGGCCGGCGGTCGGGTCCGGCTGGGTCGGGCGGCCCGGTTCACGGGTCGGCCCGGTCCGGGGCCGGGCCGGGCGTCGAGTCCGGTTGGCTCGGTCGGGCCGGCCCGATCAGATGGAAATCTCTACCCCGGACGGCGCAGTGATAGCGGCACGGAGTTGATCCACGAGACCCTCACGGACGGCGTGATCGGCGACGCGCACCGCGTTGACGATGGCCCGGGCCGATGAGGATCCGTGGCTGATGATGCACACTCCGTCGACCCCGAGCAGCATGGCGCCTCCGTACGTTTCCGGATCGAGTTCCTCGGCCAGCGGCATGAGGGCGCCGAGGAAGGCGGCGGCAGCCGGGTCGTCGCCCGAGCCGGGAGGCAAGGCCCCGAGCACGGCCTTGAAGGCAAATTTCATGGAGCCTTCCAGGGTCTTGAGAACGACATTGCCGGTGAAGCCATCGGTGACGACGACATCGACGGCGTCTGACATGAGGTCCCGGCCTTCGACGTTTCCGATGAAACGGACGCCAGGCCCGCCGTCGCCCGCCTCGAGTAGGGCGAACGTCTCCTTGACGAGGGGGCTGCCCTTGCCCGGCTCTTCTCCGATCGAGAGCAGGCCCACCCTCGGATCGGCGATTCCGAAGCGCTGCCTGGCGAAGGCGGCGCCCATCTGGGCGAACTGGACCAACCAGGCCGGAATGCATTCCGCGTTGGCGCCAGCGTCGAGCAACACCGTCGGAGTCGTCCCCGGCACGGGAATCGGCGTGGCGATCGCGGGTCGCGCCACGCCCCGGATGCGGCCCATCCTGAAAAGCGCGCTGGCCATGGTGGCCCCGGTGTTGCCGGCGCTGACCATGGCCACCGCCCGGCCGTCCCGGACGGCTTCAGCGGCCCGCAGGAGCGACGAATCCTTCTTGGTCCGGACCGCCCGGCCGGGGTCCTCGTGCATCTCGATGGTCTCCCGGGCCGGGATGACCGGCAGACCGCGGGTGTCGCCGAGACGCTCAGGATCACCGACCAGGACCACCGCCAGCCCGGCTCCGGCGGCCTGGACGGCGCCGGCGACGATCTCGGCAGGCGCCCGGTCACCACCCATGGCATCCACGGCAACCGGCCCCGGGTCGGCGACTGGCCGTGAACCGGCCGGACGCCGCACGCGGGCTGACCGCGGTATGCGCCCGCCCGATGAGCGGGAGGAACCAGGTGCTGGATCAGCGTCCGCAGGCCCATCGGAGCGGGACGCCCCTCGATGCTCCGAAGGCTCCGACGGCTCCGATGACCTGGGGGGGTGGGCAGAATCAGCCAACATCGAGGGCCTGGCGGCCCTTGTACCACCCGCAGGTCGGGCAGACCACATGCGGGATCTTGGCGTTGTGGCACTGGGGGCAGACGCTGCGGGCGGGGGAGCGCAGCACCCATGCACTGGCCCGCCTGCTGCGGCTCTTGGCCTTGGAGGTCTTCTTCTTGGGGACAGCCATGGGTACGAAGGTCTTTCTGCTGGAGCTGAACGCGGTCTGGGGGGCCACGCCGCGGACTACCGTGCGGCCCCGGACCGTGGGCGCAAGCGGTGGGAGCGGCGCGAGCAGTCTAGGTGATCAACGGTGGCCGCCGGCGTCCGGGCTCCGCCGCTGGTGGTTACGACTTCGGCCGCGGACGCGGTTGCCACCGGGCCCATTTTCTGTAGCAGCCCCCCCTTCAACCGGGCACAGTTCGCGGCAGAAAATGATGAAAGGGACCGATTCGCAACAGAAAATCACAGCAGGGGCCCGATAGCGAGCAGAAAAGACACGAGGAGCGGAAGCCGCTCGAACAAGCGCCGACCGACCGGTCCGGGCCGACCGCACCGGCCGCCCACCGCCGACCCGGCCCCGACCGCACTGACCGCCGACCCGGCCCGACCGCGACACCCCTCCCCACCGCCGGCTACCCCACCGGATCGTCCCCGCTCCCCTGCCCCCGCAGCGAGTCGAGCGCCGCCCATCGCGGATCCGTGGCGGACGGGGCACACCCGCACTCACCGCGGTTGAGGTCGGCACCGCACGTGGGGCACAGGCCCAGGCAGTCCTCCCGGCAGAGCGGCGCCAGCGGAAGCTCCAGCAGGAGGGCATCGCGCACCAGCGGGCGGAGGTCGAGATGGTCCCCTGTCAGTGGATAGGTCTCTTCGTCTGCGTCCGGCGGCTCGTGCTCGGCTCGGGGCCGGTACAGCTCGCGCACCTCGCATTGCAGCTCCCCCTCGATGGGGCGAAGACACCGCCGGCACTCGCCCTGCCACGGGGCAAGGATGGAGGCGGTCACCTCGATGCCCCCGGAGATGGAATCGAGGAGCAGGTCCGCGACAACCTCAGCGGTCGCTGGCACCACGCTGCCGGCGACCTTCAGCTCGCCTACTCCTCCGGCGCGCCGCTCTTCGCGTCGCGCCCCCGGCTGCCGCCGCAGGGAAGTCACCGGAACCAACCACGGGTTCGCGGTCATCGGCCGCTACCCCTGATCAGCGCGACCGAGATCCTGGTCCTGGTCGAAGAAGGGGTCCTCCCCGGCCAGTGTGCCATCCATCTCGATGCCGGTAATGACGGCATCAGGATCATCCATAACGGGCGGTGGGGTCATCGACAGCTTCTCCCGCCCCGCTGCAACGGTCTTGAGGGTCCGATCCAGGACCACCTCGAACGCCGCCAGCTTCTGGTCGCAATAATCCTCGGCCTCCAACCGCAGCCGGCGGGCCTCGTCCCGTCCGTCCTCGATCAGCCGCCTGGCGGTCGCGTCGGCCTGGCGGACGATCTCGGTACGTTGCACCATGCGCTCCGCCTGCAACCGGGCGGCCTGCACGATGTCGTCACCCTCCCGCTGCATCTTGGCCACGAACTCGTCGCGCTCTTTGAGCAGCCAGCGGGCCCGTCGGGTCTCTTCCGGCAGGTGCTCGCACGCCCCGTTGAGAAGCTCGAGTACCTGCTCCTTGTTGTCGAGCTTGACCGACGACGACAACGGCAGTGTCCGCGTCCCCTGAATGATCTCGATGACCTTGCGGATGAGCGACTCGGTATCGGGGACGGTCGGGTCTCCGTCGAGGAGGCTCATGGCAAAGATCTCCGATCGGCGCCGCTTACATCGCTCACGCGAACTTTTCTTTGAGCTTGGTCAGCACCGGTTCGGGGACCGTCGCGCCGATCCGGTCCGCACCGCCCATACGGGCGAAGTCCCGCACGTACTTGGAGGCGATGAAGGAGTACTCCGACGAACAGGGGATAAAGAGGGTCTCGATGCCCGCGACCCGCCGGTTCATCTGCGCCTGCTGCAGCTCGGACTCGGCGTCGGAGGCCACCCGCAGCCCCTTGACGACCACGTCGGCGCCTACTTTCTGAGCGAGGTCCACCGTGAGCACCGACAGGGACGTGACCGTCACGTTCGACAGGTGCGCCACTGAATCTGCGATCATCTGGATCCGCTCATCCACCGTGAAGAGCGGCTGGCCCTTCCCCGTGTTGCGTATCGGCGCCACGACGACGTGGTCGAAGAGCTTGGAGGCGATCTCCGCGATCTCCATATGCCCGTTATGAAAGGGATCGAAGGATCCGGGGAACAAGGCGGTCTTCAACTCTCACCTTCTTGACGCAGTCAGGGCCTGGGTCGACCAGTGGGTTGCACGATCGTCAATACGGTACCGCCGTACCGCCTCACTTTCACAGTTTCCCATTGTGACCCAGGGGTCCACGTGCTGCCCGTCTCCGCCACCAGCAAGGCAGTCCGGTCCGCCAGAGCAGCCAGGAGCTGGGGCCAGGCCGAGAACTCGTAGGGCGGGTCGGCGAAGGTCACGTCCA
The DNA here is from genome assembly GCA_963834725.1 of uncultured Acidimicrobiaceae bacterium. Taxonomy (GTDB): domain Bacteria; phylum Actinomycetota; class Acidimicrobiia; order Acidimicrobiales; family Palsa-688; genus PALSA-693. Next base: position 5,346,251 of record CAWICN010000001.1, on the reverse strand, counting down.
CGGGCGCGGCCGTGGTGGCGTAGCGCACTGCGTCGGCCGAGACGACCGCCGCCCGCTCCGGGCCTGCTCCCACGACGGCCAGGTTGGCTCTGATAGCGGCCACCGCCGCAGGGTCACGCTCGACAAAGGTCGCGGTGGCCGCGCCCCGGGACAGGGCTTCGATCCCGAGCGCGCCGCTACCGGCGAAGAGGTCGAGGACGGCTGCCCCTTCGATGGTCTCCATACTGGCGAGCATCGAGAACAGGGCCTCCCGGACCCGGTCGCTCGTGGGCCTCGTGGTCCGACCCAGCGGAGCGCGCAATGGCCGTCCGCGGGCGCTTCCGGCCACGACACGCACGATCGCAGACGCTACCGGTCGTCAACTCTCTCTTGAACTATCAGCTCTTGAACAGGAAGTCGCGGTCCTCGTCGTCTACCAGGAAGCGGACCTCCTCGGCCAGATCGGGCAGCGCATCGAGGCTCGGATCCGCGTCGACGAGATCAAACGCGACCTCGCGGGCGGTCGCCACCAATGCCTTGTCCCGACGCAGGGAGGCCAACTTGAGATCTGTCGCGCCCTTCTGCCGGGTACCCAGGATGGTGCCCTCGCCGCGGAGCTCCAGGTCGACCTCGGCGAGCTCGAACCCGTCGGTGCTCCGCTCCAGCGCCGAGAGGCGAGCTTCGGCGTCGCCTCCCGCCTCGCCGCCCAGCAGGTAGCACCAGCCCGGCTGGTCGCCGCGCCCGACCCGGCCGCGGAGCTGGTGGAGCTGGGCGATCCCGAAGCGGTCGGCGTCTTCGATGACCATGACGGTGGCGTTCGGAACGTCCACGCCGACCTCCACGACGGTTGTCGCGATGAGCACGTCGAGCCGGCCGGAGCGGAAGTCGGCCATGACGGTGTCCTTCGCCGGTGCCGGCAGCTGGCCGTGCAAAAGACCGAGCCGCAACCCAGCCAGCTCGCCGGCGGCAAGGCGGTCGCGCTCGTCGCCGGCGGAGCGGGCCTGCACGCGCTCGGACTCCTCGATGAGCGGGCACACCACGTAGGCCTGATGGCCGGCGCCGACCTCGGCGCGCACCCGATCCCAGGCCGCATTCTCCTCGAGTGGGCCGCGGGCCCAACGGGTCGTCGTCGGGGTGCGGCCGGGCGGCAGCTCGTCCAGCACGGTCGTGTCGAGGTCGCCATACACCGTCATCGCGGCAGTACGCGGGATCGGGGTGGCGGTCATCACCAGCACGTCGGGCACGACCTGACCCGGGCCTTTGTCGCGCAGGGCGGCTCGCTGCTCGACCCCGAAGCGGTGCTGCTCATCGATGACGACCGCCCCGAGGGAGCGGAAAGATACAGCCTCGGTGAGCAGCGCATGGGTACCGATCAGCACGTCCACAGTGCCATCGGCCAGCCCGGCGTGGAGCCGGGCCCGCTCCCGCGCCGGGGTGCGGTTGGTGAGTAGCCCGACCCGGAGGGGACGGTCGGGCAAGAGGGTGCCGGTGCTCGGCAAGGTGAAGCCGTGGAGGAGATCGCTGACTCCGGCGTGGTGCTGCTCGGCAAGCACCTCGGTGGGAGCCATCAGCGCTCCCTGATGCCCCCCATCGACCGCCGTGAGCAAGGCGGCCACCGCCACGACCGTCTTGCCCGACCCGACGTCGCCTTGCAGGAGCCGGTGCATCGGATGCGGCCCGGCCATGTCGGCCTGGATCTCGGCGATAGCCCGGTTCTGAGCGCCGGTCAGGGTAAACGGGAGGCCGGCGCGGAAGCGGTCCACCAGCTCCCCATCGACCCGGTGACGGATCCCGGCTGACTCTCGTTCGACGGCTCGCTTCCGCATGACCAGGATCACCTGCAGCCGCAACAACTCGTCGAAGGCAAGCCGTCGGCGGGCGGCCTGGCTGTCGCGAAGGGAGTCCGGGGCGTGGATCTGGCGCATGGCCCAATCCCGGCCTGGCAGTTCCAGCCGAAGTCGCCACACTTCTGGCAGCGGGTCCCGAAAGGCCCGGGCCCGTCGCAGCGCCTCCGCCACCCAGTCGCCGATTTCCCAGCTGCTCAGACCGGCCTTCTCCGACTGCGGGTACACCGCCACGATCCGCCCGGTGCGATCACCGACCAGGTCGACAACCGGGTTGGTCATCCGGGGCCGGCCGCGAAAAGTCTCGACCCTGCCGAACACCACTGCCTCAGTGCCCTCGCTCAACTGCTTGACCCGCCAGGGCTGGTTGAAAAAGGTGAGCGACAGGTAGCTCGAGCCGTCGAAGAGCACCACCTCCACCAGCACCCGCCCCTGCCGGGTGCGGCGGGCGGTGCTGCGGCGGACCCTACCGAGGACCATGGCCTCCCTGCCATCGACCAGATCGGCGATATCAGCCTGGTTGCTGCGGTCGATGTACCGGCGCGGGTAGTGCGTGAGGAGATCCAGGACGGACTCGATGCCCATGGTCTGCAGAGCGGCAACGTGCTTCGGCCCGATCCGCCGGAGGCGGTCGAGGCGGACCTCCGCCAGACGGGGAAGCGAGGTTGTTGTCGCAGCCTCGGTCACCCTGCAGCCTCGGTCACCGGGACGGGCTGCCACAAAGGGAAGAGGGACAGCCGGTCATCCCGTCACCGTACCGGCGCCGAACGACCGGTTATGCGCCGAAGACCCCGTTACCGCCGAAGACCTGTTACTCGCCGAAGAACCTGTTACTCGCCGAAGACCTGTTACTCGCCGAAGACCTGTTACTCGCCGAAGACCTGTTACTCGCCGAAGACCTGTTACTCGATAGAGAACAGATAGGGATACAACGGCTGCCCCCCCTGGTGCACCTCGTTGACCACACCGGGGTGGTGGGCATCGATCCACTCGGTGATCCGGCGGGTGTCCGCGGCTCCGGCCCCCTCCCCGGCGATGATGGTGACGATCTCGTGGTGGTCGGCGTCGATGAGCCGGTCGAGCAGCCGCGTGACTGCCTCGGATAGGTCGGCAGCCACCACCTCGATCCCCTGCCGGGACAGCCCTAGGTAGTCGCCCTCCGCGATGGGGCCGGCGTCGCACATGCTGGCCCGTACCGCCCGGGTGACCTCGCCGGCCACGACCGCCGAGCTGCTCTCGGACATGAGCGACTGGTTGGCATCGGCGTCGCCTTCCGGGTCGTATTCGAGCAGCGCTGCGAAGCCCTCCTGGATGCCACGGGTCGGGATGACCCGTACCGGCTTACTGGCCTCGAGGGCGGCTTGTTCGGCGACGGGGATGATGTTCTTGTTGTTGGGGAGGATCACCACCTGTTCCCCGGGGGCGGCGTCGATGGCAGTCAGCAGGTCGGCAGTCGACGGGTTCATCGACTGGCCGCCACTCACCACCTGGTGCACGCCAAGCGATCGGAAGATGCGCCGGATGCCCTCGCCGGTGCAGACCGCGACCGCCGCGCACCGCACCCGTTGGGGCTCCGGCTCGGCGTCGGCTTCGGTGCCGGCCGCTTCACGTACCCATCGCTCCTCTTCCACCTGCTCCCACAAGTCGGACACGCGGATGCGGCGGGGCCGGCCGGCCTCCAGAGCCGCCTCGATGGCGGCGCCGATGTCGTCAGTGTGGATATGGCAGTTCCATAACCCCTGTCCGCCGACCACGACGATGGAGTCGCCCAGACCGGCCCACACCCCGCGGAACGGCTGGAGCGACTCGTCCGGCGCTTCCAGCAGGTACATGACCTCGTACCGCGGTCCCGTCACCTCCACCCCCGCGATGCCAGCGGGGCTCGAGCTGGCGAGGGGATCGGATCCGACCGGCCCGTTTTGCACATCCGGGGCCGGGAGCTCCCGACCGGCCGTGACATGGAGGAAGGCGTCGAGAAGGAGGACGAATCCGGCGCCGCCGGCGTCCACCACGCCCGCAGTCTTGAGCACCGGCAGCAGGTCCGGCGTGCGGGCCAGCGCCGTGTGGGCCGCCTGATGGGCCGCCTCGAGTACAGCCACCAGGTCCGCGCCCTGGGTCACCTGGGCGGCCCCATCGGCGGCGGCGCGGGCCACCGTCAGGATGGTCCCCTCGACCGGATGCTGGACCGCCTCATACGCGCCCTCGGTCGCCCGGTCCAGACCGTCGCGGAGAACCGAGGCGTCCATGTCGTCGTGCCCGTGGAGGGCGGCTGCGAGGCCCCTGAGGATCTGCGACAGGATGACCCCGGAGTTGCCTCTCGCGCCCATGAGCGAGCCGTGGCCGATGGCCTCGGCCACGGCCGGCAGGTCCTTCGCCTCCTTCTCAGCCAGCTCGCGAACCACCGATTCGATGGTGAGCGCCATGTTGGTGCCCGTGTCACCATCAGGCACGGGATAGACGTTGAGCCGGTTGATCGGCTCCTGGTTGGCTCGTAGCGCATCCCGGTACGCGGCGACCACGGCCACCAGGTCCGCCGCTGTCAGGCGCTGGAGCGTCTGCATGACGGGATGCTAACCTGGACGGCCGGTCCTCAAACGGTTGGGGCCCGGTCCCAAACGATTGGGCCCGCGACAAGACGAGGTGTGTGGTCCCGATGGCAGCGGTCTGTGAGGTGTGCGGCAAGCGGCCGTCGTTTGGCATGAGCATCAGTCACTCCCACCGCCGCACCAAGCGCCGGTGGAACCCCAACATCCAGCGGGTACGGGCCATCGTGGACGGCTCACCCCGCCGGATCCGCGTCTGCACCTCCTGCATCCGCGCTGGCAAGATCACCAAAGCCGTTCACTGAGTGCTGAGCAGCCTGGATCCGGTCACCGCTTCGAAACCCGGGCTCGCCAGCCAGGATTGACCGGCCCGACCCCCCGGCCGACCTCCACGCCGGCGGCGATGGCTTCGGTGACGAAGTCCTTCGCCCGGGTGCAGGCCACCGGCAGCGGCTCGCCCAGTGCCAGGTGGGCGCAGACCGCCGCGGACAGCGTGCAGCCGGTGCCATGGGTGTGGCGGGCATCCTGGCGGGGGGCGTCGAGCCATTGGGCGCGGCCGTCCTGCCAGAGGACGTCCGGCGATCGGCTTCCGCCCAGATGACCCCCTTTCAGCAGCACAGCCGAAGGACCGAAGGACGCCAGCTCGGCGGCAGCCCCCTCCATCGCGGTCACCCCGTCGATCGGGCGGGACAGCAGCGCTTCGGCCTCGGGGATGTTCGGCGTGACCACCGCGGCGAGCGGCAGGAGGATGCGTCGGAGCACCGCCATGGCGTCCGCTTCGAGGAGCAGATCGCCGTGGCTGGTCACGAGGACCGGGTCCACGACGAGGGGGGCCAGGCCGTGGTCGACGACCGCGGCCCCGACGGCCTCGATCACGGCCGCCGACCCGAGCATGCCGGTCTTCGCCGCGGCCACGCCCAGGTCGTCGACCACGGCGTCGATCTGGGCTCGCACTAGCATCGGGGGCAGGACCAGCGCGTCGTGGACGCCCACGGTGTTCTGGGCCGTGACTCCGGTGAGCGCACAGGTGCCCCAGACACCGAGGGCCTCGAAGGTTTTCAGGTCGGCCTGTATTCCGGCCCCGCCGCCCGAATCCGAGCCGGCCACGGTGAGCGCGACTTTGGGTCGGTCACTCACCATTGGCGTGGCGAGCGGGTCGGTCTCTGCGGCGGCCCTTCGTGTCCGGTGACCAGCGCTGATAGCCGCCAACTCGCCATTACCAGGTCCATCCATTATCGTCCTCCACACGGGGGAGCGTATGCAGAAGGACAGTCAGTGAAAAGGAGAAGTGTCCAGGCGTGACCTCCACCAAGCCCTTGACCGAACACCCTCGTCTGCTGAAATGGGTGAACGAGTGGGCCGATCTCACCAAACCCGATCGGGTGCTGTGGTGCGACGGCAGCGCCGAGGAGTATGACGACCTCTGCGCGGGTCTGGTGGCGGCCGGAACCTTCCGACGACTCTCCGACGCCAAGCGACCTAACAGCTACTGGGCTCGTTCCGACCCTGCCGACGTGGCCCGGGTTGAGGACCGCACGTTCATCTGCTCCGAGCACGAGGAGGACGCCGGACCGACCAACAACTGGCGCGACCCGGTCCAGATGCGGCGAACGCTCCAGGAGCTGTTCCGCGGGTGCATGCGGGGCCGGACGCTGTATGTCGTCCCATTTTCCATGGGTCCGCTGGACTCGTCGATGGCGCACATCGGCGTCGAGTTGACCGACTCCGCCTATGTGGCGGTGAGCATGCGGATCATGACCCGCATGGGTCAGGGCGCCGTTGACGTCCTCGGCGCCGACGGTGACTTCGTGCCGTGCGTCCACTCCGTCGGCGCCCCTCTCGACCCGGGACAGGCGGACGTGCCGTGGCCGTGCAACTCGGACAACAAGTACATCGTTCATTTTCCTGAGGCCCGCGAAATCTGGTCGTACGGCTCGGGATACGGAGGCAACGCCCTCCTCGGCAAGAAATGTTTCGCGCTCCGGATCGCTTCGGTGATGGCGCGCGACGACGGCTGGATGGCCGAGCACATGCTGATCCTGAAGCTGACGTCGCCCGGCGGTGAGGTCCGCTACGTCACCGGCGCGTTTCCATCGGCCTGCGGGAAGACGAACCTGGCCATGCTCATCCCCACCCTCCCGGGGTGGAAGGTGGAGACGGTTGGTGACGACATCTGCTGGATGAAGTTCGGCGAGGACGGCCGGCTGTGGGCGATCAACCCGGAGTACGGCTTCTTCGGGGTGGCGCCCGGGACCAACAACCAGACCAACCTGAACGCGATGTTGACCCTCTCGGGCAACTGCATCTTCACCAATACCGCCCTGACCGACGACGGCGACGTGTGGTGGGAAGGCATGACCGAGACCAGGCCGGCCCACCTGACCAGCTGGAGGGGCCAGGACTGGACGCCCGAGTCGGAGACCACGGCAGCCCATCCCAACGCCCGCTTCACCGCCCCGGCGGCCCAGGATCCAGCCATCGCGCCGGAGTGGGAAGACCCAACCGGCGTGCCGATCTCGGCCATTCTGTTCGGCGGTCGACGCTCGACAGTCGTTCCGCTCATCACCGAGGCGTTCGACTGGCAGCACGGGGTCTTCCTGGGTTCCATCATGGCGTCGGAGACCACCGCGGCCGCAGCCGGGGCCGTCGGCAAGTTGCGGCGGGACCCCTTCGCCATGCTGCCCTTCTGTGGCTACAACATGGCTGACTACATGGGACACTGGCTCGAGATCGGGCGCGGCGCCGATCCCACCAAACTGCCCCGTCTTTTCTACGTGAACTGGTTCCGCAAGGGATCCGACGGGAAATTCCTCTGGCCGGGCTATGGCGAGAACAGCCGGGTCCTGGAGTGGGTGTTCGAACGCTGCGCTGACCGCGGCGAGGCCGTGGAGACGCCGATCGGCTACCTGCCCGCCGACGGCGCCATCGCCATCGACGGACTCGACGTGGCGCCCGAGGCCATGAGCGAGTTGCTCAAGGTTGACACCGCCGGCTGGCGCCAGGAGCTGGAGTCGATTGCCGCTCATTTCCAGCATCTGGGTGATCGCATCCCTCCAGAGCTGGTCGACGAGCTGACCCGTCTCGAGAAACGCCTCCGCTAAAACTGCTCTACAGTGCGGCGCTAGTGTCCCGGCGTCGAAAGGAGAGGCGGTGGCCGTGAACGCCTACGTCCTGATCCAGACCGAAGTGGGCAAGGCTGCTTATGTGGCCGGCCATGTCCGCGACATTCCCGGCGTGATCGCGTCCGACGACGTGACCGGCCCCTATGACGTGATCGTGCGCGCCGAGGCCGACTCGGTGGACGAGCTGGGGCGGATGATCGTCAGCCGGTTGCAGATGATCGAAGGGATCACCCGCACCCTCACCTGCCCGGTCGTCAACCTGGAATAGCCCGGGTGGTCAGCGCACCCCTCCGGCCGCCCGCAGCTTTGCGACCTCGTCGGCACTGAACCCCCAGCGCTCCAACGCCTCGTCGGTGTTTTGACCAGGCCGCACCGCCGGCCCGGAGATCTCCGGGCGGGTGCGGCTGAACCGCGGCGCCGGCGCGGGCTGCACGATTCCCCCCACCTCGGTGAACGTCGCCCGCTGACGGTTGTGCGGGTGCGCAGCCGCTTCCTCGGGGGTGAGGACCGGCGCGAAGCAGGCGTCGCTGCCTTCGAGCAGCTCGCACCACTCGGTCCGGGTGCGCGTCTTCACCACGGCGGCAATACGCTGCTTCATGGCCGGCCAGGTGCTGCGATCGGTCGGATCCGGCACCGGCCCCCCGCCGTCCGCGTCCTCGGCCAGCCCCGTGATTCGCAGCATCTCCCGGAAGAATTGGGGCTCCAGCGAGCCGAACGAGATGTATTCACCGTCGGCCGTCTCGTAGACGTCGTAGTACCAGGAACCGGTGTCGAGGAGGTTGGTACCCCGCTTCCCCCAGGTGCCGCTCGCTTGCATGCCGTACACCATGGCGGCCAGTAGGGCCGCCCCGTCGACCATGGCGGCGTCAATGACCTGCCCCGCTCCCGACCGGCTGGCCTCCAGGAGCCCGCAGACGACCCCGTAGGCGAGCAGCATGCCACCCCCGCCGAAGTCGCCGATCAGGTTGAGCGGCGGGACCGGCGCCTGGTTGGCCCGGCCGATCAGCGAGAGGGTGCCACTAAGGGCGATGTAGTTGATGTCGTGGCCGGCCATGCCGGAGTACGGCCCTTCCTGGCCCCAACCGGTCATGCGGCCGTACACGAGCCGGGGGTTGCGGGCCAGGCAGTCGTCGGGTCCGACACCGAGCCGTTCGGCCACGCCCGGGCGGAACCCCTCGATCAGCGCGTCCGCCTGTTCGACCAGGCGCAGCAATGCGTCGCGACCTTCGGGCCGCTTGAGGTCGACCCCGACCGACCGACGGCCCCGTCCGAGAATGTCGTACACAGGCCCCGACCCGTTGTCCCGCCCTGACCCGGCCTCCCGGACGGACTCGGCCCGGTCGACGCGCAGGATTTCAGCCCCCATGTCGGCCAGCATCATGCCGGCGAAAGGACCGGGTCCAATCCCGGCCAACTCGATGATCTTGAACCCCTGCAGCGGACCAGTCAACGATCTCTCCCTTCGTGTTCTGTTCGTGTTCTGTGGCGGCCGTGCTTGGAAGCGGCGCTCCTGATATCGATCTTTACCGGCTGGCCAACCCCCTCGCCAACTGCCGCAGCCTGCCGATAGCGACCGGGGTCCGGCTACCCCACCAGAACAGGTCCTGCCCGTCGACGAAGACCACCGGTGCTACCGCTTCGAGCTGGGATCGGTGGCGCGGCCCGAACGGATACGGCTCGGATGGGGCCAGCACAAGGTCGGGGTGGAGAGCAGCGGCCTCTTCCAGGGTGATGGTGGGGTAGGCCTCGGGGGCGTCCTCGTAGACGTTGACGATTCCCGCCGCGGCCAGGATGGAAGACCCGTAGGTGGCGCCGTTGATGGTCATCCACGGCCGCCGCCAGATCGGCACCCAGGCACCCGGTCGGCTCCCTGCCGATGACGGGTCGAAGGCAGTTGGCGGCGGGTCGGGAGTCTGGCCAGTACCCCCCTTCGGGGGGGCGGGTGGGGAGCCTCCGAGCAGGTCGAGGGCCTCTGCGAGGCGAGCCAGGGTGGGGGCCACGTCCTCGACAGCCCGCACCTGGGTCACATGCACCGCGATCCCGCTCGCCTGCAGGCGGTCGGCGTCCTCGGCCCGGTTCTCCTCTTTGTCCATCACCACCAGATCTGGTGCGCGGGCCACGATGGCGGCGACATCGGGGTTCTTCGTTCCTCCAACCGTGGTCACACCAGGAGCTTCGCAGAAGCGTGTGACCGCCAAGGGCGTCACTCCCCAGGCCAGCAAGGTCTCGGTGACGGACGGGACGAGGCTGATCACCCGGGCCGCAGAATGGGCGCCTTGTCCGGGCGATTGAACAGTCATAGGCGCCATTTCATAACCGGTTGAGCAGCTCGGTCTTCTTGGCCTGGAACTCTGCGTCGCTGATCAGGCCGCGCCGGCGCAACCCGTCGAGCTCCTCGATCTGGGCGGGTATCGACCACCGGACCGGACCGGCTGACACGACCGGGTTGGCCTGGCCCCGGACCCGGTCGACCTCAGTGGCGATGGCGAGCTGGATCCGGGCCGGCCCGGGTAGATCCGGGAACGCCTCCTGACCCTGTCGGCCAGCCGATTCGAGGAGGAGATCGCCGGCGCCGATCAGCCGCTGAAAAAGCCGCTGGTGGTAGCTGATGTCGGCGAGAGCGACGAGCGGAATCTCCCGGCCGCTTCGTGACAGCACCCCGGTCCGCCGAATCAACCGGCTGGTCGTCACCACCAGTGACGTGGAGGCCCACCGGGCGTACCGCCCGACCAGCCAGACGACAGCCAGCGCCAGGGCGGCGATCGTGATCCAGTCCACCGGAGATGGCAGCGAGTTGATCGCCACGATCACGGCGGCGACGATCACCGCGGCGAGCACCACGACCGGCCCGGCCAGGAACCACCAGTGGGGCCGCACGTCGAGGATCACCTCCTCCCCGTCGTGGAGCAGCGGGCCCGAAAATGGCACAGCGCAACGGTAGGCGACGGTCGGAGCGATCCGGGTTCGGAGCTAACTGCGGGGCCTGGCTTGACGCGGGGGCGTGCAGGGGGCACACTCCTGGCCTCGAAAGGCTCCGGTTGCAGCGCCGGCAGGATGGTTCGGGGGGATCATCCGCCAGGCGCGCAACCGGAGCCTTACTCGTTCCGGGGTGGGCATCCACCAGCCCGTCACACCCCGTTCGTAACGTCCCTCTTGTGCACGAAAAAGCCGCTCAGGACGAACATCTGGTCGAACATTTGTTGGTCGGGCTCACCCCTGCCCAGCGAGCGGCGGTGACCTCCGACGCGGCGCCGCTGTGCGTGCTGGCGTCCGCAGGCGCCGGGAAGACCCGGGTGCTGACGCGACGGATCGCCTACCGGGTGCGCACCGGCACGGCCGAGCCGAGACACACGCTGGCGGTGACCTTCACGCGCAAGGCCGCCGGCGAACTCCAAGATCGGCTTCGCCAGCTCGGTCTGCGCGAGCAGGTCAGCGCGGGGACGTTCCACGCGCTGGCGTCGGCGCAACTGCATCGCTGGTGGGCTGACCGCGGCCAGCAGCCGCCGGCTCTGCTCGAGCGCAAAGCCCGTCTCCTGGCTCCGCTGGCATCAAGCCGACCAACCCTGGCGGGTGTGCCGGTTGCGGACCTTGCCGGGCACATCGAGTGGGCTCAGGCCCGCCTGATCCCGCCGGCAGGGTTTGAGGCCGGTATCCGGGCGGCCGGGCGCCCTCTGCCGGCGTCGGTGCCGGCCGCCGCTATCGGCAGCCTCTACGCCCGCTACCAGGACGAGAAGATTCGTCGCGGTCTGGTCGACTTCGACGATCTGCTGGCGCGTTGCGCGGACGCCATGGAAGCTGATCCGGGGTTCGCGTCCGTGCAGCGGTGGCGTTGGCGCCACCTCTTCGTGGATGAGCTCCAGGACCTCAACCCCCTGCAGCACCGTCTGCTCACAGCGTGGCTGGGCCCCTCGACCGACCTGTGTGTGGTGGGCGACCCACATCAGGCTGTCTATGGCTGGAACGGAGCGGATGCCGGCTTCCTGGCTCAGCTCCCGGCCCTCTGGCCATCAACTCGAGTGCTGTATCTGGACGACAATCATCGGTGCACCCCACAGATCGTGACGGCCGCGGCGGCGGTGCTCGGCGCAGACGGCACCCGTCTACGCTCAGCCGCCGGCGATGGCCCACCGGCGATGGTGCGGGCCTACCCGACCGACACGGCGGAAGCACACGCCATCGCGGCCGGTCTCCGGGCCGCCAATGCTCAGGGCCGGCGCTGGACGTCGCTCGCCGTGCTGACCCGCACCAATGCCCAGCTGATCATCATCCAGGAGGCGCTCCGCGCCGCCCGGGTGCCGTTCTGGTCGCCGGCGCAGGGGGCGCTGCTCAGCGACCCAGTGGTGAGCGGCATCCTCGACGGGATCCGCCGCAGACCGCGGGCGGCGATGCAAGCGGTGGTGGCCGATCTCGCGGAGCAAGCCGACGAGACCGGTCCCAGTGTCGACGGCGAAAAGGCCGACGAACGGCGGACCCTCCTGGCCGTTCTCATCGACCTGGCCCGTCTGTTCCAGCACCAGGTGCCGGAGGGGGTGGCGGCCAGCTGGGTGGCCTGGTTGCCGAGCGCGCTGGCCGATGATCCACGCGGTCCCAAACCCGCCGACGCCGTCACCCTGTGCAGCTTCCACCGGGCCAAGGGGCTCGAGTGGGAGGAAGTGTGGGTGGCGGGCCTCGAGCGAGGTCTGGTCCCGATCGGAAGGGCCATCTCAGAAGAGGCAAAAGCGGAGGAGCGTCGGCTCCTGTACGTGGCGCTTACTCGCGCCGGCACTGCGCTGCATTGCTCGTGGGCCCGCCAGCGCACCTTCGGGACCGGATCGGCTCCGCGCCAGGCCTCTCCATGGCTCGAGTTGATCCGGGCCGCGTCGAACGACCCCGTCGATGGCGACCCCGTCGATGGCGACCCCGTCGATGGCGACCCGGTGGATGGCGACCCGGTGGATGGCGACCCGGTCGATGCCGACCCGGTGCACGGCGACCCGGTGCACGGCGACATGGTGGCGACGCCCCCGCTGCCAGCGTGGCGCCGGCGGCTGCACGATCAGCGGCAGCAGCTGGGTGATCGCGGCGCGGCGTACCCGGCGGGCGTTCAGCTGCCGGCGGGGTGGCCAGAGCCAGACCCCGAACTGGTGAGCGCCCTGCGAGGCTGGCGGGCAGGGGTGGCTCGAGCCGCAGGTATTCCGGCCTACGTCGTGCTGCACGACGCCACCCTGGCGGCGCTGGCGTCGCGGCGACCCCGGACCACGGAGGAGCTTCTGACGGTTCCAGGCCTCGGTCCCGTCAAGGCCGGGCGCTACGGTCCGACCCTGCTCTCGCTGCTCTCCGACCGGCTTGCAGCCGGCTGAGCTGTCCGCCCACGGCTGAGATGGGCCTCGGCGCGGTTCGCGACGGCGGGGCCGGACGGCAGATTTCTCCTTCTCCAACCTGTCGCGCCCGGCCCAATTCGGGCTATCCTGGTCGGTCGTGACGGCGTGGTACTCGATCGAGGTTTTTGACGGGGCCACCCCGGCGTCGGCGTGGGGAGAGGCTTACCGCGACTCATTGATGGAGACCGCCCTCACGCATGGGGCAACCGACTGGGAATGGCACCACCACAGCTGGGGCGTTGTGTTCGAAGTATCTTTCGACGACGAAGCCGCATGGGAGTCCTTCACCGACCTTCCGCTGGTGCGTGCCGCCCTCGACGCGGTCCCTGATCCCGTCACCGGTTTGATCATGTATCGAGGCCGGGGCGGCAGTTCGGGCGCCTCGTTCCCCCGCCGGCCCCGCCCCCTGGTCGGCTCGGGTTCGGCGGCATTGCCGCTGCCGTGGGATTTGGCCCTGGACGAGCTGCTGTCGGTTTCCTCGCTCGGGCTCCCTCACCCGTCGCCAGTCGGCGCCCGGTCCTGATCACCACGGTCCAAACCGATTCCCCGAGCGGCGCTGGTCCCCGACCGCTTTCCTGATGCGGCGATCCGAGACCGATTCCGTGAGTGGCCGCCGACCGCAGAGCGTTCGGGTCAGGCGCTCTCGGTGATTCGCGCCGCGCCGGGTCGGACACCTCAGGACCGGTTCCGCGTGTGATGCGGCCGCAATAGCCGCCGGCTCAGGAAGCGGGCGCGTCCACGTCCACCAGGACGGGAGCGTGGTCGGAGGGCAATTTGCCCTTGCGGGCGTTGCGATCCACCAGAGCCCAGGTCAGATGGTCAGCCAATGGACGGGACATGAGCACCAGGTCGATGCGCATCCCCCGATGCTCGTGAAAGTCACCCGCTCGATAGTCCCAGTAGCTGAAGAGCCGGTCCTCCGGATAGCGCGCCCGGAAGGCGTCAACGAGCCCCCAATCCTCGAGATCACGCAGGGCAGCGCGCTCAGGGTCGCTCACGTGCGTCGCGCCCACGAAGGCCCCGGGGTCCCATACGTCGAGGTCGTCGGGCGCAATGTTGAAGTCGCCGCAGACGGCGACGCGGTCGCGCCGATCAGTCAGGGCATCGAGGTGCTGGCGAAGCCTTTCCAGCCACTTCAGCTTGTACAGATACTGGTCGGAGTCGAGGCTGCGACCGTTAGGAACATAGACGCTGGTCATCAGGGCGCCTGCACAGCGAGCGCTGATGATCCGGGTCTCCGAGTCCCGATCGCCCGGACCCGCAAAGCCGATCACCACATCGTCGATCCCCACCCGGGACAGGATGGCCACGCCATTCCAGCGACCATCACCGTGATGCACGCTCTCATAGCCGAGCGCCGAGAAGGCCAGGTGCGGAAAGGTGGCATCAGCCAGCTTAGTTTCCTGCAGGCACACCACGTCGGGATGGGCGTAGGCGAGCCACTCTTCCACCCGCGGCAGGCGAACCTTTAGCGAGTTGACGTTCCAGGTAGCGATCCGCATGCGGACATCATCGTATGGAACCGGTCACCCCTCGAGTTCCGGAATCGCATCCGGGGGTCGGTCGCGCTTTTGCTCGCGGTCCGGGGCGCGCCGGGGCCGATCGCGATCGCTGGGCGCGGTCGCCTCCCGCGCCGCACTGTCAGGCATCCTCGAGGGGAGCAGCCTTCTTGGTCACGGTCTTCCTGGTTGTGGCCGGCTTTGCCGTGGCCTGCTTTGCGGTGGAGGCCTTCTTGGCCGGGGTCGCCTTCGCGGTGGCCGCCTTGGCAGCAGAGGCCAGTTTCCCGGCCGCTGTGGCCCTCGTCGGCGCCGCTGCCCTCTTCGCCACCTTCTTCGCTGCCGTCGCCCCTGCGGGCGCCTCCTTCCCCGCCATGGCCCGAGCCGGCGCCCCTGTCCTCTTCGCCACCGCCCTCTTCGCCGCGGTCGCCCCGCTCGGAGCCGCCGCATTCGTCGCGGTCGCCCCGGCCGGCGCCGACTTTCCGGCGCCAGCGTGCTCAGCCACCCCCGCCTTTTTCGCGGCCGCCTTCTTGGCCGCCGGCGCCGTGGGGGGGCCCGGCTCGGCCGCGGCCGCTTTCTTCACCGCCGGGGCCCGCTTTCGCGCCGACTCCTTGACCGCGACCGGAGCGCCCGGCGGGTTGTCCGGCCGATCCGCTTCAACATTGGCCGCCCCGCCGTTGCGTGCCGGCGCTGAAGCAGCCTTTCTGCCCGCTGCCCGTCTCGCGGGCCTGGCCGCCGCGACAGCGGCCACAGCCTCCTGGCCGAGCGATCCGTCGGTCGGATCAGGAACCGGCGGGCTGCCGACCAGCGCCGGGACGGCTGTCTCGACCTCGAGCGGTGTGGCGCCCACAGTGGCCGCCTCCGCCTTGTCGCGACGCCGGCGCTTCGGCGTCGCCTCGGCACGCGGATGAATCTCGGCCTCGACCGTCTCCTCTGTTGGACCGCCGGCGACCCTGGCATAGTCGGGCAGAGCCAGTTCGACACCCCGCCGCTGGGGGTCGAGGGCCTGAACGACGAAGCTGCGCTCCTCGCCCTTGGCCACCACCTCCCGCGCCCGACGCGGCGGCGGGTCGCCCATCGCCGACAGCGGCACGTAGCAGCGAGCGCCGTCCGCATTGACGAAGGCTCCATGGGACGAGAACTCCAACACCGTTCCCGCCACTTCGCTCCCGAGCGGATGGGCGGCGATGAACGTGATGAAGGCGAGCGGTTCGTTCAGGGGTTCAGCCGGAGGGACGCCGGCAGCCCGGCGCCGGCGCTCCCCTTTCGCCTTCGGTTCCACCGCCTCCTCGGTGGCCCGGGCGATCGCCCGGTCCACCTTCTTGGCGCGGCCTTTCGCCTTCGATGCCGCCAGATCCAGCCCGCTTTGGTGGGTGGTCGGGCCCGCGCCCTTCCGACGCTTGGCATCCTTGACACCCTCCCGGCTTCTCTGGCCTCGCACCGGCGTCCGCGGCAGGAAGATCCAGCCCACGCCGGGAACCGGCTTGCCGCCGACCAGCCGCCCATCGTCGAACAGCCACGGGTGCACGCCATGGAACTCCTGGAACGAGTCGTTGGACAGCACCGTGGCACCGGCCTTGTCCGCGATGCGCAGCAAGAAGGCGTCACCACGGCCGATGGCGCCCGCCGGCGGCGACACCAGCTCGCCCGCAGCTTCCGCCTCCTCGAACACCGGGACCTCCGACGGGTCGATGCGATGCCCGAACGAGGCGTCCACCACGACCGTCACCACGTCGGTCGGGTTTTCGGCCAGATACTCGCGCACCGCCTGATCGAGCTGCGCGAGGCTGGGCAGCGACCGTCCTTCTGTGGCCAGATTGGAACCGTCGACGATGACGTGGCGAGGAGGCATGACGCCGTAAGTCAAGCAGCCTCGAGGCCGCGATCGGCAGACCCTTGGCACCCCGGTGCAGGCCGGCGGCTCGAACCGGGCGCGACCGCGCAGTAGGCGAGGGCGTCAAGCCGGCGGAGTCGGGCCGCTGGCGTTATAACCCCCTATCCCAGCGCTCGCGCCAACAGGTCGGCCTGCTCCAGCTCGTGCATGGCATGGCTACCGGTCGCCGGTGATCCCGAGGCCACCCGGGTGACCCGGTCGAACAGGAAGTCGGCCCCGAGGAGGGCGGGAAGCCGATCCCGCACGAAGTTCCATGCGCCCATGTTCTCTGGTTCCTCCTGCAGCCAGACGACCTCGTCCGCCCGCGGATATTCGGCCAGGGCCGCGGCCAGCTGATCAGCCGGCCACGGATGCAGCTGCTCGATCCGGACCACGCCGACGTCGTGACGCTGCGCCTTGGCGCGCGCCGTCAAAGCGTCGAGGGCCACCTTGCCCGTGGCCAGGACCACCCTCCGGATGGCATCACGATCAGTCACGGCCGGGTCACCGAGCACCTCCCGGAAATGGCCGCCGGCGAATTCGGCCGCCGGGCTGTACGCCTCCCTCCCTCGCAGGTACCGCTTGGGCGTGAACAGGACAAGCGGCTTGCGGGACGACCGCAGCACCTGCCGCCGCAAGAGATGGAACAGCTGCGAGGCCGTGGTCACGTCGGCGACCTGCATGTTGTCCTCGGCGCAGAGGTCAAGGAACCGCTCCATCCGGGCCGAGGAGTGTTCGGCGCCCTGGCCTTCGTAACCGTGAGGTAGCAACAGCGTCAGCCCCGACTTCTGTCCCCACTTGATCTCGGCGGCCGCGAGAAACTGATCGATGATGATCTGCCCTCCGTTGACAAAGTCGCCGAACTGCGCCTCCCAGGCGACCAGGCCATCGCGGTCCACGAGGGAGTAGCCGTACTCGAACCCGAGAGCGGCATACTCCGAGAGCAGCGAGTCGTAGATCGAGAAACGGCCCGGGCCCAGGGTCGCCAGCGGCACGTACTCGGCTCCAGTGAGGTAGTCCACCACGGCGGCATTACGGTGCCCGAAGGTGCCCCGCCGGGTGTCCTGGCCGGTCAGGCGGACGTCCCGGCCTTCGAGGAGCAGGGTTCCGTAGGCCAGCGCCTCGCCAAGGGCCCAGTCGGCCTCGCCAGCAGCCCAGAGCTTGGCCCGGTTCGCGAACACTCGCACCAGCTTGGGGTGCACCGTGAAACCCTCCCGGAAGGCGTCCAGGGCGTCGACGACCTGTTGGAGCACTGGCGGTGCGACGCCCGTCCCGATAGGCGGCAACACCGGCGCCGGCGGGGGCGGTGGAGGCAGGACGGTCGGGGTCGGAGGTGCGGAGGCCCGGGTTTCGTCGAGGGCGGCTTGCAGCCGCTGCGAGAAGTCGCGGAGTACCTCCTCGGCTTCGGAGATGGTGATGTCGCCCCGCCGGACCAATGTTTCGGTGTAGAGCTTCCGTACGCTGCGGTGCTCCTTGATCAGCTGGTACAGCAAGGGCTGGGTGAGGCTTGGATCGTCCTGCTCGTTGTGCCCGTAACGGCGGTAGCAGACCAGGTCGATCACGACGTCCTTGTGGAACGCCTGCCGGAAGGCGAACGCCAGACGCCCTACCCGCACACAAGCCTCCGGATCGTCCCCGTTGACGTGGAAGATCGGGGCCTGGACCATCTTCGCCACGTCGGTCGCATACACCGACGACCGGGCCGAGGCCGGGTTGGTCGTGAAGCCGAGCTGGTTGTTGATGACCAGGTGCACGGTGCCGCCGGTCTCGTAGCCAGGTAGGGCCGACATGTTGAGGGTCTCGGCCACGACACCCTGCCCGGCAAACGCCGCGTCCCCGTGGATGAGCAGCGGCAGGACCGGGTGGCCGCTGACGCCCTTGTCTTTTTCCAGCTGATCTTGCAGCGCCCGCGCCATCCCCTGCACGACCGGGTCGACCGCCTCCAGGTGTGATGGGTTGGACGCCAGCACCACATCGATGGTGATGCCGGACCGGCCGGTGAACTTCCCCTGAAACCCCTTGTGGTATTTGACGTCGCCGGATCCCTGGACCGTTCCAGGATCGATGTTGCCCTCGAACTCCTCGAAAAGCTCTCCGTAGCCCTTCCCCACGATGTTGATGAGCACGTTCAGCCGGCCCCGGTGGGCCATCCCGAGCACCGCTTGGGCCTGCCCGGCCTCGGCGGCTTCGTCGATCACGGCATCGATCAGCGGGAGCGCGGCCTCTGCGCCTTCCAGCCCGAAGCGCTTCTGGCCGATGTATTTGGTGTTGAGGAACTGTTCGAGCGCTTCGGCCGCATTGAGACGATCGAGTATCCACCGATGCTCGTCGGCGCTGAGCTGGGTGGACACCCCCTCGACGTGCTCCTGGATCCACCGCTTCTGCGCCGGCTCCTGGATGTGCATGTACTCGACGCCGACCGTGCGGCAGTAGGCGTCCCGCAGCACGCCCAGGATGTCGCCAAGTCGCATCCGCTCCCGCCCGGCGAGCCCGCTGGTGAGGAACTCCCGTTCGAGGTCCCACACGCTCAGGCCGTGCGTGGCGGGGTCGAGCTCGGGGTGCATGTGCGGTTCCGACCAGTCGAGCGGGTCGAGGTGGGCGATCAGGTGGCCCCGAACCCGGTACAGGTTGATCAGGTTGTCCACCTCGATCTGCTTCTGGACATGAACGGAGGAGCCCTCGGCGATGTCGTTGACGTCGCGGAGGAAGCGCACCGGCTCGTAGGGCACGCCCATGGCCTTGAACACCCGCTCGTAGAAGGCGTCCTCCCCGATCAGCAGCCGGTGCACCCGCTGGAGAAACAAGCCGGACTCGGCCCCCTGGATGATCCGGTGGTCGTAGGTCGACGTCAGCGCGACGACCTTGGAGACACCGAGCTCGGCCAGCACCCTCGGGTCGGCAGCCTGCCACTCGGCCGGGTAGTCGATGGCGCCGACTCCGACGATCACGCCCTGCCCCGGCATGAGTCGGGGCACCGACTGCACGGTGCCGATCGTTCCGGGGTTGGTGATCGTGGCGGTCGCACCGCTCAGGTCGTCAGCGCCGATCTTGTTGGTCCGAACCTTGCGGATCAGCTCCTCATAGCCGGTCCAGAAGCCCCGGAAGTCGAGGGCGCCGGCGTCCTTGATGACCGGAACGAGCAAGGTCCGGCTGCCATCGGGTCGCTCGTTGTCCACCGCGATTCCGAGACCGATCTGCTCGTGCCGGATGACCGACGGTGCCGCCTTGGCTACGTCGGGGTCGGCCGGGACGAACGTCGAGTTCATAACCGGCGTGGCCTTCAGCGCCTTTACCACTGCGAAGCCGATGAGATGGGTGAAGCTCACCTTGCCGGCGCTGCCGGTGCGGCTGAGCTGGTTGTTGAGGATGCGCCGGTTGACCTCGAGCAACCTGGCGGGTACCACCCGAAAGCTCGTCGCCGTCGGGATATCCAGGCTGGCGGTCATGTTGGCGACGATGCGACTGGCGGCTCCGCGGAGAGGGGTGGCGCTTTCGGCGGGGCCGGCCCCTCCGCCGGTTTCGGGCGTCGCAGGCCCGGCCGCCGGCGCCGCTGGGGGAGCCGGGGCGAGGGGCGTGGTCGAGAGCGAAGAGGGCGCGGTGGCTCCGGCTGGAGGGGAGCCGGCCCGAGCCGATAGACGGCCGCTCTCGGCGCCCGCGCCAGTATCTGGGGACGGCCCGCCAATATCTGGGGACGGCCCGCCAGCACCCGGGGACGGCCCGCCAGCACCCGGGGACGGCCCGCCAGCACCCGGGGACGGCCCGCCAGTACCCGGGGACGGCCCGCCAGTACCCGGGGACGGCCGGGATGGCGCCACGCTGCTGGCGGCCGCGGCCGGCTCCGGGCCGGCGGGAGCTTCTTCGTCGACGAGGTCCGTCGGCGGCCTGATCTCCGGCAATGAAGGTCGGGCCAGATTGACCCCGCCAGGCCGGTAATTCTCGAAGAAGTCCCGCCAGCTCTCGCTCACCGATAGCGGGTCCTGGCGGTATTCCTCATACATGTCGTCCACCAACCAGGCGTTGGCACCAAAGTTGTCGACATTCCGTTGGGCATCCGTCATCGCACAACCAGCGTACGTGGCGCGGCCGGCGATCTGAGCGCTGATGGCCTTCGGGCAGACTGGACCCCATGCCGGCGCAGTACATCTTCACCATGCGGGACCTCAGACGCTTCTACCCGCGGGATCGAGAGGTGTTAAGGGGTATAAGTCTGTCCTTCTTCCCCGGGGCCAAGATCGGTGTGATCGGCGCCAACGGGTCCGGCAAGTCCTCCCTGCTGCGCATCATGGCCGGCGTTGATGACGGTTTCACCGGCGAGGCCCGCCTTACACCGGGGTTCAGCGTCGGGTTCCTGCCGCAGGAACCGGTCCTGGATGCGGCCAAGGACATCGCCGGCAACGTCACCGACGGTGTGGCGGAGATCAAGAGCCTGCTCGTCCGCTTCGACGAAGTGTGCGCCGCGATGGGAGCGCCCGACGCCGACTTCGACAAGCTGCTGGCCGAGCAAGCCCAACTGCAGGATCGCATCGACGCGGCTGGGGCCTGGGACCTGGACCGCAAACTGGAGATCGCCATGGACGCGCTGCGGCTTCCGCCCGGCGACGTGAAAGTGACGAACCTGTCAGGCGGTGAACGTCGGCGGGTGGCCCTCTGCCGGCTTCTGCTGTCGAGCCCGGATCTGCTGTTGCTCGACGAGCCGACCAACCATCTCGATGCCGAGTCGGTGGCATGGCTCGAGCGGACGCTCAAGGACTACCCGGGGACGGTTGTGGCCGTCACCCACGACCGTTACTTCCTGGACAACGTGGCCGAATGGATCCTCGAGCTCGATCGCGGCTTCGGCATCCCCTGGCACGGCAACTACTCCTCCTGGCTCGAGCAGAAGCAGGCTCGCCTTGCAGGCGAAGAGAAGGCCGACCAGGCCCGGCAGCGCACCCTTGCCCGCGAGCTCGAGTGGGTGCGCATGTCGCCCCGCGCCCGCCAGAGCAAAGGCAAGGCCCGGATCACCTCCTACAACACCCTCGTCGCCGAGGCCGAGGCGGCCGCCGGCGAGCGCGCCGCCGACCGGCTCGAGATCACCATCCCGCCCGGTCCGCGTCTCGGGGACGTCGTGGTCGAGGCCCACGGGGTGTCCAAGGGTTTCGGCGCCAACCTGTTGATGGAGGACATGTCGTTCCTGCTGCCACCGGGAGGGATCGTCGGTGTCATCGGACCGAACGGCGCGGGCAAGACCACCCTGTTCCGTCTCATCGTCGGAGCCGAAGCGCCCGACGCCGGCGAGCTACGGATCGGGGACACCGTGCGGCTGGCGTACGTCGATCAATCCCGTGATGTGCTCAGCGGGGCGAGCACCGTGTTCGAGGAGATTGCCGAGGGCCTGGATCGCATCGTGGTCGGCGGCCGGGAGCTGCACGGCCGGGCCTATGTGGCCAGCTTCGGATTCAAGGGAGGCGATCAGCAGAAGAAGGTGGGCGATCTATCCGGCGGCGAGCGAAACCGGGTCCATCTGGCCAAGGTGCTCCGCTCCGGGGCAAACGTCCTGCTTCTCGATGAGCCCACCAATGACCTCGACGTGGACACCTTGCGCGCCCTTGAGGACGCCCTTCTGGCGTTCGCCGGCTGCGCCGTGATCGTCAGCCACGACCGGTGGTTCCTGGACCGCGTTGCGACCCACGTGCTCGCCTTCGAAGGTGACTCGCAGGTGCAGTGGTGGGAAGGCAACTTCTCGGACTACGAGGCGGACCGCCGGCAACGGCTGGGTATCGAGGCAGACCAACCACACCGGATCAAGTACAAGCCGATCGTCCGCGGCTAGCTGGCCGGGGACAAGACGGCGGCCCGCGCCTTGGTGGCGCGAACCCCTCGCGACAGGGGCGTAAGAAGCGTCCCAACTGGGTGCGTTTGGTCAACTTGGGCGCGATCCAGGTCGAAATATCGCCAAAAATGCACACAAGGCGTCAATCGCACCCAGCATCTCTCGCCGGAGCTTCGGGGTTAGCGTGCAAGGCCGATGCCCCCGAAGCCCCCGACGCCCCCGGTGCCCCCGACGCCTTCGATGCCCCCGAAGCCCTCGACGCCCTCGACCCCATCGACGCCATCGCTGCGCATCCTCCAGCGCGACCCCACCACCGACGGACCCGCCGCCGGACGGCGGGTCGTCCTGGTCCATGGTTCGATGGATCGGGCTACCAGCTTCACCCGGTTGATGGGCCGGCTGCGCGACTGGAGCGTTGTCGCGTACGACCGGCGCGGCTACGCCGGGTCGGCCGCAGCCGGGCCACCCAGGTGCTTCGACGATCAGGTCGCCGACCTGGTCGAAGTGCTGGATGGGGAGCCGTCAGTCGCCTTCGGTCACAGCTACGGGGGCACCGTGGTGCTGGCAGCCGCAGCCGCGCACCCCGAGTTGCTGGCCGCCGCGCTCGTATGGGAGCCGCCGCAGCCGTGGTTGCCGTGGTGGCCGAAAGCCGACGAATCCGGCGAGGCGGGCGCCCCCGAGCGAGCCGAGTGGTTTATGCGCCGGCTGGTCGGGGATCGCATCTGGGAACGGCTCCCGGCGGCCACGCGGGCCCAGCGCCGGGCGGAGGGACACACCCTGCACGCCGAGCTCACGAGCCTGGCCTCGAGTCCCGCCTTCGACGCGGACACCGTCAGCACGCCGGTCATCGTGGGCCGCGGCGGCCAGTCATCGGGCTACCAGCGACGAGCGGCCCGCCAGCTCGCCCAGGAGCTGCCGCTCGGTGAGCTGGCGGATATCGGCGACGCTGGCCACAGTGCCCACCTGACCCATCCGGCCCGGGTGGCAGCCCTCCTGCACCGGGCGGCCGCCCGGGTCTGATGGCACGGGCGCTCGATCTGGCGGGCCGGCTCGAGGCTGGACAACACGACCCTGACGCTGGTCCCGCATGCGACACGATGCGACGATGATCGAATGACATGGCCGGCTCTGCACCGATCCGGCCGCGATGCCGATGTCGCGATCGTGGGCGGAGGACCGGCGGGCGCCGCGGCTGCCATCACCCTGGCCCGGGCGGGCCGCCGGGTCGTGCTCGTCGACAAGGCCACCTTTCCCCGGGACAAATGCTGCGGCGATGGCCTCACCGTGGCCGCCTTGCGCCGGTTGCAGGATCTCGGGCTGGATCCGGCGTCGGTGGGGTCATGGCAGCCGGCCGAAGAGGCCGTGGTAGCCGGTCCCGACGGCCGGAGGGTACGTCTCGCGCTGCCGTCGGGCCGCGGCCAATTCGCGGCGTCAGCCCGCCGGATCGACCTGGACGCCGCCCTGGTCGACCGGGCCGCCGCGGCCGGTGCCGAGATCATCGAAGGCAGCGCGGTGGTGGACGTCGTCGCCACAGCAGGCGGCGACACGGTCGACCTTCGGCTCGCTTCCGGGGCGCGCCAGGAACTGAGATCCTCCTACGTCATCGCGGCCGACGGGATGTGGTCGGCCGTGCGCAAGGCGGTGGGTCTGGGCCAGGACGGCTATCTCGGCGACTGGCAGGCCGGCCGCGAGTACGTCGGCGGCGTAGGTCCTTTGGCCCGGAAGTTGTGGGTGTGGTTCGAGCCGGACATGGCGCCGGGCTACGCCTGGTCGTTCCCGTTGCCCGACGGCACCGCCAACGTGGGGTACGGCGTCATCCGCCGGCCCGGATCCGGGCCCGGTCCGCTCAGAGGGCAGCGCGTCGACCTCCTGGGCCGCCCGCATATCGCGGCGGTACTCGGGCCGGACGCTTCGCCCATCGGCCCCTGGAAAAGCTGGCCCATTCCGGCCCGCATCGGCGCCACTGTCCTGGCGGGGCTGGGTGGGCGGATGCTGTTCGCCGGCGATGCCGCTCGAGCGTGCGACCCGATGACCGGCGAGGGCATCGCCCAGGCACTCGAGACCGGCGAGCTGGCGGCCCGGGTCATCTCATGGGCGGGGCCGTCACAGCCGGAGGCGGCCGCGATCCGCTACCGCAGGCAGATCCGGTGGGGCATGGCCGTCGACCACCGGCTGGCCCGTGATCTTTCGAAGATCCTGGCCCACCCGCGCGGAACGATCGGTGCCCTTCGGATCGCCGGTGGGGGCGCCTGGCGGCGGGCCCACTTCGCCCGCTGGATGTTCGAGGACTATCCACGAGCCGTCGTCGTCACCCCGCACCGCTGGCGCCGGCACCTGTTCACCGGCGCGGGCGCCTGGCCCCGGCCTGAGCTGTCCACTGACCACTGAGCCCTTCATTGTCCACTGAGCGGCCCGATGGCCGGGGGTAGCCCTCACCGAGGGGGGAAACTACCCTCGGCGCCTATGGACGAACTCGGCTTTGACGGAAAGGTGGCGATCGTGACCGGCGCCGGCCGGGGCCTCGGGAAACAGCACGCGCTGCTGTTGGGGTCTCGAGGAGCACGGGTCGTGGTCAACGACACCGGCGGCTCACTCGACGGCGAAGGGACTGATGCCACCGTCGCTGAGGCCGTCGCGCAAGAGATCCGCGACGCGGCCGGCGAGGCGGTCGCCGACACCCACAGCGTCTCGACCGCTGAGGGAGGCGAAGCGATCGTCCAGGCCGCGCTGGAAGCCTTCGACGGCCTCGACATCGTCGTCAACAACGCCGGCATCCTGCGGGACAAGACCATTCAGAACATGACGCCGGATTCGCTGGGTCCCGTCCTCGACGTGCACCTGAAAGGCGCCTTCCACGTGACCCGCCCGGCCTGGATCAAGATGCGCGAGCAGCGCTACGGGCGGATCGTCAACACGTCGTCGAACTCCGGGATACTCGGAAACTTCGGCCAGGCCAACTACGGGGCGGCCAAGATGGGGCTCGTCGGCCTGACCCGCGTGCTGGCCGCCGAGGGCGCACGGTACAACATCAAGGTGAACGCCATCGCCCCACTCGCCCGCACCCGCATGACCGAGGGCCTGCTGGGCGAAGCTCTCGGCCCGCAGGTCGACCCTGAGCTGGTTGCACCCGTCGTCGCCTGGCTGGCCCACGACGACGTTCCGGTCAGCGGAGAGGTGTTCACGGTTGGCGGGGGCCGGGTAGCGAGGTTCTTCATCGGAATGACCCCCGGGTACTTCAACCGGCAGCTGACCATGGAAGACGTCCGTGACCACTTCGCCGAGATCCGGGCCGAGACCGGCTATACGGTGCCATCGGCCCCGAGCGACGAGAGCAGCGTGGTGCTGAAGACGCTCCAGCAGGGTTAGGCTCGAGCAGGTTTAGATGGCCGCCCGGCTCAGGACGGCAGCTTGGCCCGGTGTCGCAGATCCCAGCGCGTCCCGTCGCCGACCATCACCCAGACCTCGTCAGCCCGGCACACCACCGGCAAGCGTTCGGACACGTCCGCAGCCACTGGCTGGAGTTCGACACCGTCGCTGGCCTGGGCCACGGTGAGGTGCGGGATCACCTCATCGAACTCGTCATCCCAGGGTGGGGTATCGAAGCGGTCCGCGAGCCGGTCGATCAGACGGAGAAACGGCGCGGCCGGCTCAGGAGCCACCCAGAGGACCCGCCGGCCGAACCAGTCCACGTGGTCGAGAACGAACTCGAAGGCGTTCACATCGTCGAGCATCTCGTCGAGGTCGGCCAGGTCGGCCTGGGTGATCTCGCCTGGCGGCAGCCAGGGAACGATCAACGTGATGTGGGCCGGGACTCCAGCAGCAGCCACCGGATCGTGCTCGTGCCGCCAGCGCCCCACCACCGCGTCGGCCTCTGGCACCGGTACGAGCACTGCGCTCTGGGTCCGGCCGCTGCTCGTACCGACGCTCATGGTCCCTGCCAGCCGCTCTGCCGGGCGCCCTGGCGGCCGCTTCGCCAGCCGCTCTGCCGGCCGCTCTGGCCAGGCGGCCACCGACGCTCACCCCCGAGCACCGAAGACCTCGGAGAGGAGTGATGGGACCGCGACGTCCATCTGGTCGTAGGTGCAGCTCTGCGGGTCCCGGTCCGGACGCCAGCGCCGGAACCGGGCGGTGTGCCGGAGCCGCTGGCCCTGCAGGTGCTCGTAGGCGGCCTCGACCACCAGGTCGGGGCGCAGCAGCTCGAAGCTGAGGTCCTTGCCGACGTTCCAACGGCTGCCGCCGCCCGGGAGGCGGCGCCCGTCCGCGACCGCTTCGGCGGCCCAGCCGGCCCAGTCAGCCCAGGGATGGTCCTGCGGATCCCGGTAGGGAGCCAGCTCCTCGACGAGCCGCCGGCGCTGGGCCGCGGGGAAGGCACCGATCACGCCCACATGCTGGAGTTGGGCTCCCTCGTAGAGGCCGAGCATGAGCGAACCCACCACCTCGGGGTTGGCCTGATACCAGCGGAAACCCGCCACCACGAAATCACCTGTGCGCTCGTGCTTCACCTTCAACATGGCCCGCTGACCCGGAAGATAGGCCAGGGCGGCGGGCTTGGCGACCACACCGTCCAGGCCGGCGCCTTCGAAGCGCTCGAACCAGCTCTTCGCCACCTGCGGATCAGCCGTCAGGGGAGTCACGTGGACCGGAGCCTCGACACTTTCGAGGGCCGACTCCAGCTCTGCTCTCCGCTGAAAGAAGGGCACCTGACGCAGGTCCCGCTCGTCCAGGGCCAGCAAGTCGAACGCGACGAACGAAGCCGGCATCTCGCGGGCCAGCATGGTGACCCGCGAGGCGGCCGGGTGGATGCGCTGGGAAAGGGCATCGAAGTCCAGGCCGCCCTGGCCGGCGATGACTACCTCGCCGTCGATGACACTCCGCTCAGGCAGCTGGGCGCGCGCCGCCTCGACGACATCGGGGAAGTACCGGGTCAACGGCCGTTCGTTGCGGCTTCCCAGCACGACCTCCTCACCGTCGCGGAAGACAATGCAGCGGAATCCGTCCCATTTCGGCTCGTAGCGGAAGTCGCCCTCGGGCAGTTCCCGGGCCAGCTTGGCCAGCATCGGCGACACCGGTGGCATCACGGGTAGGTCCACGTTCGGCGATCCTATGGGCCACCGCCAGCTTCAGGTGACGTTGGTGTCGGCCCGGGGTCGGTCGCCGACCGGCCGAGGCTGGCGGCGATGCGCCGGGGAAGGGCCATCTGCTCCAACTGCTCGAGCGACAACGGCAGGCCCAGACGCCAGTTGGGCCACTCGTCGATGGTGCCCGGCATGTTGGGGCGCTCCTCGAGGGCGAGGGCGTCGTCGAGGCTTGCAGTCAGCAGCACGCACGGGGCGCGCGGCGAGGTCGGCGTACGCCCGGGCGACGACCTCCGGCGCCGGGGTGGTCTGGTCGGAGCCCGTCCGGTTCATAAGCTTGGTGCGCAGGGCGGCGGCGGCCTCCTCGTCTGGCTCAAGGTGCAGACGGCGCTGGGCGGCGAGGTCGGAGCCGGTGGCGACGCCGGCCACGGTCGGCAGGTCGTGCGTGCTCATCGCGCCAAGCGCGTGGCCCGGCCAGGCCGAGGGCGGATCCGCCTCAAACCACCACACTTTGTAGGAGAGAAGGTCCCGGCGGGACAATTCGAGGCGCACGCCGTCCTCAACCGTCCCGAGGTCTTCGCCGACTACCCAGGCGCCGGCCAGATATGCCTCCAGGGCCAGGATGTCCAGAAGGTCGGAAGAGGGGTACCGGACATAGGCGCCATCCCGGGGCGTGGCGCCCAGGGGCACCCAGTACAGGCGGAACAACCCCATGACGTGATCCAGTCGCAGGCCCCCGCCGTGACGCATGGCGCCGCGCAAGGCCTGGATCCAGGGCTCATACCCGTTCGCTCTCAGACGCCACGGGTCAAAGGGCAGCAGCGACCAATCCTGACCGTGCGTGTTGAAAACGTCGGGAGGGGCGCCGACCCGCACACCGTCGACGAAGGCGTCTTGCCACAGCCACGCATCGGCGCCGCCAGGGTCAACGCCGACGGCGAGGTCGAACACGACCGGGAGGGTGCCGGCGGCGGCCGCCAGCTGCCGGTCCAGCAGCCACTGCAGCCAGGCGTAGTAACGAACCCGAACCGACCCGACCGGCGTTGATGCGAACTCCAGTACTGACGCCGATGCGGGGTGGCGCCACTCGGCCGGCCAGGATGGCCACGAGCTGCCGTAACGCTCGGCCAGAGCACAAAAAGTGGCGAAGCCAACGAGCGGCTCACCCCGATCGGCCAGGTAGGCCTCGAAATCGGGGTCGCCGGCGAAGTCGGCATAGGCGGCTTCGAGGGCGAGCGACTTGAGCTCCCAGGCCCGATCCCGATCGATGAGGCGCTCCTGGTTGAGGGCCTGACCGGCCCGGGCCAGCCCGGCGATCCCGGGCCGGGATGCGAGCCCCGGGATGTGTTCGATGGCCAGATAGACCGGGTTCAGGAAGCACCGGCTGCCAGGAAAGTAGGGGCTCGGCTGCTGGGGCCGCGTCGGGCTGACCGCGTGCAGGGGGTTGATGAGGACGAACCCGGCACCCTGCGCCTTCGACCAGGCGCCGAGCTGCTCGAGGTCGCCGAGGTCGCCCACTCCCCAGCTGCGGGAGGAACGCGTCGCGTAGAGCTGGGCCGAGAACCCCCAGCCTGGAGCAGATGGCAGCGGGCACCGCCCCGGACTGGCGATCAGCGTCACCGCGGGGCCCTCATCGGGTTGGAGATGGTGGTAGCCGGGTGGCAGCCCCGCCGGCAACGAACCGACCACCGGCAGGGTGGCCCCGTCCCGCAGATTCAGACGCCCGGGTGGGAGGATCGCCGGACGGTCGAGCCGGGCCGTCACCGCGGACGCGGGGGGCGGTCCGTCAGGGGTCGCGCCCATGGCGTCCAGGATGGCGTCCACCGTCGTCTGCGGCACCGGCCGCCAGCGGTGATCCACGTCCTCGAAGCCCGGAGCGATACCCCAGGCAGCCGGCAGGGGACCCGATGACGAGTGGCGCCGCGACGGAGGGGTGTCGCGCCTACGCTCGCTCAAAGTGCCTGATGAGCTGTTCGGGGCGGTTCAATCCCCTGATGATGACCGATCCACGCCTCCCCTGGCGTGCATCGACGCCCATGGCGGGCGCCTCCTCATCGGCACCACGTCGTGGGCGGACCGGGGACTGGTGAGCAGCGGAAGCTTCTATCCCCGGCGCTCGATGACCGCCCGGGCCCGGCTCGCCTACTACGCCTCTCGCTTCCCCCTGGCTGAGGTCGCTACCACCTACCGGTTTCCCCCCACCCCCGAGGTGGCGGCGCAGTGGGCCGAACGGACACCGCCCGGCTTCACCTTCGACATTCGCGCCTGGTCGCTTTTCACCGGCGCGCCCACCTTGCCGGACTCGCTGTGGCCCGACCTGCAGAGCGAGGTCCGAGACCGGTCCAGAGATCTGCGCCGCCTGTACCCGGCTCACCTGTCCCCGGAGGCCCTGGACGAGTGCTGGGCTCGCTTCGATCACGCCCTGCGCCCGCTTCACCGCGCCGGAAAGCTGGGCCTGGTTGTCCTGCAATACCCCGGATGGTTCGGTCCTCGGCCCGAGGCCTGGCAGGAGCTCGGATCGCTCCAGGCTCATCTCCCGGAGTATCGCCTGGCCGTGGAGCTGCGCAGCCCGAAATGGTTCGAGGGCGATACCTGCGAGGGGACACTCGAAGGGCTGGAGGCGTGCGGACTGGCCCTAGTCTGCATCGACGGGCCGGCGGCCGGGCCGCGCGCCAGCCCAGGGGTGGCAGCCGCAACCGCGGACATGGCGGTCGTCCGTTTTTCGGGCCGTCGCGAAGTCGAGGGTGAGACGTGGACGGCGCCGTACCGGTACGCCCGGGGCGAGCTCCGCGAATGGGTGCCGCGGCTGACCCAGCTGGCCTCTTCGGCGCAAGCAGTGCACGTCCTGCTCGACAACTGCTGGGGTTCCGATGCGGTCGATAACGCCATCGAGCTGGCGGCGCTCCTTCGTGGCCCTGACCAGTCCCGGACATGAGAGAGAACCTGGCCCGGATGGGCGCCCCTTTCCCCTGATCGTCTACCTTCGCTGGAATGCCCCCTGATTTCGGCCCCCGTGTTCGCGGCGCGGGCGGAGTCGAGATCAACACCTATCACCTGGGCGGCGACGGCCCCCCGGTGATGCTCTTGCACGCCACCGGCTTCCACGGCCGTTGCTGGCTGCCGATGGCGCCGGCGCTGGCCGATCATTTCAGCGTCTGGTCGATCGACCAGCGTGGCCACGGGGCATCCGGGAAGGCCCGGAGCTACCACGACTGGTCGCTCTTCGTGGACGATCTGTTCGCCGTGCTCGAGAGGCTTGGCGGGAGCGGTCTCGACGGCTGGCGAGGCGTCGGTCACTCCCTGGGCGGCGCGGTGCTCCTGATGGCCGAGCAGCGCCAACCCGGGACGTTTCTCGATCTGTGCTGTTATGAACCGGTCATGATGCCGGCTACCCCGCCTCCCGAGGGCTTCAGCGGCGGTAACTCCTTGAGCGAGCAGGCGCGCAAGCGCAGACCCCGATTCGCATCGCGGGAGGAGGCCCGGCAGAACTTCGCATCCAAACCGCCGATGAACCGCTTCGATCCCGTCGCGCTCGATGCCTATGTGATCTACGGGTTCGTCGATGAGCCGGGCGGCGGAGTGACCCTGGCCTGCACCCGGGAGGACGAAGCCTCGATCTACGAGGGAGCACCGCTGCACCACGCATGGGATCGCCTTTCCGAAGTCCGGCCGCCGGTGACCCTGCTCGGAGGAGAGGACCGGCGCGATCCGGTGAGCCGTCTTGTTGAGGACGCCGCCCGCCACCTCCCGAGGGGCAGCGCCATCCGCATGCATGGGCTGAGCCATTTCGGCCCATTCGAGGACCCGATGGGTGTCGGCCGGATGGCCGCCACCGCGCTCGGCGCCCGGACTGGACCTCTCGCCCGGTAGTCACCGAACCTCTCGCCCGGTAACCGAACCCGGTGCTGGCCGGTCCACGTGAAGGTCCCACCCCCTCGTTAGTGTCTGTAGCGATGGCCTTGCTGCTGCCGACGTCGTTGTCACCGTCGAAGGTCGCGTCGTTCAAGGACTGCGCCCTGGCGTTCCGGCTGTCGGCCATCGATCGGCTACCCGAGCCACCCTCTCCCTTCGCCGCCAAAGGCACCCTCGTCCACCGCGTTCTTCAGCTGCTGATGTGGGAGGAAGACCCTGACGATCGGACGCCGGAGGCGGCCCGGGAGAAGCTGACCCGAGCGATCCCGGAAGTGCTCGACGGGGAAGAGTACGCCGATCTGGCGCTGGAGGGGGACGAGCGCGACGAGTTCGTTGCCGACGCGGCGGTCCTGCTCGACAACTACTTCGCCCTCGAGGATCCCCGCCAGGTACGCGTGCTCGGCACCGAGCTCCGGCTATCGGTCGACATCGGGACGCTCAAACTCTCGGGCATCATCGATCGTCTCGAGCTCGATGACGCGGGTGAACTGGTGGTCACCGACTACAAGACCGGCCGGGCCCCATCGATCGCCTACGAGCAGGCGCGCCTCGGGGGTGTGCATTTCTATGCCTTCCTCTGTGAGCAGGTGTTGGGCCGGCGACCGGCACGGGTCCAGCTCCTGCACCTGCGCGAACCCCTGAGCATCTCGACCGTCCCCTCCGATCAGTCCACACGCGGTCTCCGTCAGCAGACGCTGGCGGTGTGGGCGGCGGTCGAGCAGGCCTGCGCCCGAGAGGATTTTCGCCCCAGACCCGGTCGGCTTTGCGATCATTGCGCCTATCACCGTTACTGCCCCGCGTTCGGCGGGGACCTCACCCAGCTTCCGGTGCCGACGGCCAAGGCGGATGAGGGAGGTCCCGACTTCGGCGGGGACCTCACCCTGCGTCCGGCACCGACGGCCGGGCCGGTCCGGGGATGTCCGGACAGCGCGCCACGGGCGGTCGCGGTGGGAGCCGCCGACGCATGAGCGCGGCGCGCTGGCGATCCCCGACGGTTCCTATCCGGGAGGGGGTCGAGCGCTTCGACGGTGCGGTCGACGACTGGTTCGAGACCCACATGCGTGGCCGGCCCGCGGGGGACCGGCTCATGTACACCGCCAGCGCCCTTGGCGATCATGCCCTCATCTGGCTTGGGCTGGCGGCCGTCCAGGCCCTTCGCCGCCGCGGCGACTGGCAGCGTCCCCTGCTGCGTGCCGCGGCGGCGCTCGGCCTCGAGTCCGTCATTGTCAATGGCCCCGTCAAGTGGATATTCCGACGCAGGCGGCCGGTCCACCCGGGGGTCCGGCCGCTTCAGCTCCGGATGCCTCGCACCAGCAGCTTCCCGAGCGGGCACGCCACCTCCGCCTTCTTGGGGGCGGCGCTCCTGCGTGACGACGATGCCCTGTGGCCGCTCTACTACGCCATCGCCGTAATCGTCGCCGCCAGCCGGGTCCATGTGAAGATTCACCATGCATCCGATGTGATCGGTGGGATCGCGCTCGGCGTCGTCCTCGGTGAGCTCGCCCGGGGGCTGGGTCCCCGTCGCCGCCTGAGCCCGATCGGGGCAGAGCAGCTCCCCGCCGGCTCGGGCGTACATGCCGCCGCGGAATCTTCGACCCCTCTGGCGTGGTTGACCACATCATGAGTGCTTCCTTTGCCGTGACCTGGGACTATCGGTGTCCTTTCGCTCGGAACGCCCACGAGCATCTCCTGACCGCCAGCGAGGGCGGCGCTGACTGGGACGTGCGGTACGCCGCGTTCTCGCTCGACCAGGTCCACGTTCCCGAGGATGGCCCCGCGGTGTGGGACGAGCCGGAACGCTATCCGGGCCTCCTCGCCAACCTGGCGGGGATCGTGGTTCGCGACCGCCTCCCTGAGCAGTTCGCGGCCGCACACCGGGCGCTGTTCGCCGCTCGTCACGATCAGGCCCTCGATCTCCGTGAGCGTGATGTGGTGGCCAAGGTGCTCGATCAGGTCGGACTCGATGCAGGAGCCGTACTGGCTGAGGTCGATGCGGGCTGGCCGCTAGAGACCCTGAAGGCCGAGCACACCGGCGCAGCCCAGGAACATTCGGTGTTCGGGGTGCCGACGTTCATTCAGGGCGATCGGGCCGTGTTCGTTCGGCTGCTCGACCGGCCGGGCGATGACGCGGCGCGGGCCACCACCACGATCGACCGCATCCTCGATCTGCTTGGGACGTGGCCGGAACTCAACGAATTCAAGTACACCGCCATCCCCCGCTGAGCGGTCCGTCCGGTCTGGACGAAGCCCGGCCCGGACAGAGGCCGGCCCACACAGGGCTAACTTCCTGGCGTGGACACCTCCGACCGTCCGATCCGGCGTCATCTGCTGATCGACGGCGTGGTGCAAGGGGTCTGGTTCCGGGAATCGTGCCGGCGGCAGGCGGGCTCCTGTGGCGTGGCCGGCTGGGTCTCCAACCGGGCCGACGGCCGGGTTGAGGCCGTGCTCGAAGGAGATCCGGCAGGCGTGAAGGCCATGGAGGCGTGGTGTCACACCGGCCCGCCCCGGGCGCACGTCTACTCGGTCGAGGCGGTCGACGAGCCGCCGCTGGGCGAGGTTGGCTTCAGCATCCGCTAGGGGCTGCGGATGTTGGCTTCCAGGTCGGGTCGGGGCGCTGAGGCGGGCTTCCGAATCTGCGAGGGGCCGTCCCCCGCCGGCCGCGGGGGCGATACGGTCCCACCCTCGTGCGACCATGACGTCATGGCAATGCAACTGGCACTTCGCTTCGAGCCACCGGACGAGGACTGGCATCTCGATGAGCACACCCGGGAGGTGGGCCGACGGGGAGTAATCGAAGCCCGGCGGACCCTGGCCGAGGTGACCAACCGGCATGCCGCGTAGAGCGACGCGGGCGATCCGGCCGAGTGGTCCAGCTCGCGGACCTCCTGGGTCACCGGGCGGGCCGCAGTCTGATGCCAGGGCGCCGATACCATCGGGCCATGTCCGACGCCGCCCCCCGATCGAGTGCTGCTTGACCTCCCTGGCTGAAGCGCTCGGCTACCGACCCGGTGTATCGCTACTGATCGTCACCTGCGACGAGCTTGGCGTCACCTATGCCAGCAACTCGGGTGTCTACAGCGCGCTCCGGGAAGGAATGGGCCGCGTCGGAGGTCTGGTCGTACCTGGCCCGTGGGCCAGGGAAGCGGCGGCCCGCTATCGCGGGGAGGACGTGGGCGTCCACCTCACGCTCAACGCCGAGTACGACCTGTTGCGCTGGGGCCCGATCACCTACTGCCCCTCGCTGCTGGACGGCGATGGCGGTTTCCCGCGCACGCTGGAAGATCTCTGGGATCATGCCGACACCGACGAAGTGCGTCGAGAATGCCGAGCCCAGATAGAACGGGCCATCTACTGGGGATTCGACGTCAGCCACCTCAGCGCCCACCTGGCCGCCCTGGACTTCCGGCCGGAGTTCTTCGACATCGCCCTCGAGCTGGCCGTCGATTTTGCCCTGCCCCTGCGGCTGCCCGACGCCTCGGCGGAACGCCAGTGGGGCTTCCCGTTTCGCGTCCTGGCGGCAGCGGAGGGGGTGGTGTCGCCTGACTACCTGGTGCGCGTGAACAGAGGGAGGAGCACTAGAAGCGCCTTGGATCAACTCCTATCGGAACTGCATCCTGGCGTGACCGAGGTGGTGCTCCGGCCAGCGATGGACACCGCCGAGTTGCGAGCGGTCGCGCCGGACTGGCCCGCCCGCGTCGCCGATCACGATCTGGCCATGACCGCAGACTCGCTGCGGGTGCTGGCGGCCCGATCAGGCGTGCAGCTGGTCGGCTATCGGGCGCTACGGGACCTCCAGCGGCGCACCTGATCGAGAGGAGCGGGGCCGGGTGCCGGGTCGTCGTTCTGGTTCCGCCTCACGCCTCCGGGTGCGGAGGACCCGGCGTCTGGAGCAGCCGGGCCGCCAGGCGCTCGAGCCCGACCACCCGGCTGGCCTTGACGAGCACCGCGTCATCTGCGCCGAGCGAGCCGAGGTCGGCCAGGGCCCCGTCGATGCCCTCGACGGGAGCGATGCCGTAGGCATCGGTGCCGACGGCCAGCACCTCGATATCCAGCCGACGGGCCAAGGCCGCGATCGCCTCGTGCTCCGACGAGCTGCGAACACCGAGCTCGGCCATCTCACCGAGGACCGCCACACGCCGCCGAGCCGGTAGAGCAGCCAGGGCTTCGAGGGCCGCCGTCATTGAGGCCGGATTGGCGTTGTAGGCGTCGTTGAGGATGGCGGCCCCGGTGGCCAGGCGGTGGAGCTCCATGCGCCATGGCGATATCGACGCACCGGCCAGACCGGCGACGGCCGCGTCGAGGGGGACGCCACAGCAGAGCGCAACGGTGAGGGCCGCGACTGCATTGCCGACCTGGTGGGCACCGCGCGCTTCGAGGCGCACCACGGATGTGCCCCAGGATGAGCGCACCACGAAGCGGGGGCGCAGCTGGTCGTCCAATTCGACCCTGTCGGCTACGACGTCGGCGGTCGAGAGTGACGATGAGTAGCGCAGGACCCGGGCCGACGTCTGGGCGGCCATGGCCGATACCCGTGCGTCGTCCCCGTTGAGGATCGCGGTCCCGCTGGCGGGCAGGCTTTGCACCAGCTCCGCCTTGGCCGCCCCCACCGCGTCGAGGTCACCGAAGGCTTCGGTATGGGCTTTGGCCACCGCAGTCACCACACCGATGGTCGGCCGGGCCACCCGGCAAAGCCGGGAGATATGGCCCGGACCCCTGGCCCCCATCTCGATCACCGCGACCTCGACGTCCGGTCGGGCGTTGGCGAGGGTGAGTGGGACACCGAGCTCGTTGTTGAAGGACCTCTCGCTCGCAGTCGTCCTCCTCGCCGCAGAAAGGGCTGCGGCCGCCAGATCCTTCGTCGACGTCTTGCCGACCGAGCCGGTGATGCCGATCACGGTGGCGGCCAGTCGGTCGCGGGCCGCCGACCCGAGCGCGAGCAGGGCGGCAGCCGTGTCCTCGACGCTGATGGTCGGGACGCGGATCGTCGGAGGGTCGGCCGCGGGCCGCCACGTCCGATCGACGAGCAGGCCGGCGGCACCGGCGTCGAGGGCCGCCTCAATCCACTGATGACCATCCCGGGCCGCCCGCAACGCCACGAACAGCGCCCCCGGCGGCAGGGCCCGCGAATCGATGGCGACGCCGATGAGCACCTGCTCCATCTCGGCACGGGGCGGGGAGCCGGGCGGCATGGTCACGAGGCCTCCTGCGGCCCGGGCAACTGCCGCCGGGGACCAGCGCATGGCGACCATCTTCCCAGACGGTGTCGCGGCTGGGCGCGGTTCGCTCAGGTTGATGTCACCTCGTCGAGGGACAGCGGCACCCGGGTAACCATCACATCGGTCCGGGTCCGCAAGGCTGCCGAGAGGGCTACGTCGAGCTGATTGTGGAGCACACGGAAACGAAGCTCTCTCGGCACGATTACGGGTATCAACACCACGATTTGGTGATCGGCCCGCTCCTCACGCATCCGGTCGACGAAGTCGGTCAACGGCCGAAGGATCGAAGAGTACTCGGTGTGCAGGACCACGAGAGGAACCGGCGCGTGCCAGCGGTCCCAATCGCGCTGGCAGGCGCTCTCGGCCTCGGCCGAGTCCGAGTCCGGGCCGTCGAAGACCACGGTGACGGCCACCACGTCGTGTCCGAGCGCCAAGGCCTTCGATACAGCCTGCGCGGTGAGTTTGGAGACGTTGGTCACCGGGATGATGACCAGCGTCGGTCTCGAGGCCGGGATTTGCGGCAGCTCGCCGAGGCCGAGCTCCCGCCCGAGATCGCGGTAATAGCGCTCGATGGCATGGAACAGAAGGATGAAGATCGGAAGGGCCACCACGACCACCCACGCCCCTTCGGTGAACTTGGCGAAGAGGAACACGAACGTGGAGATTCCGGTGGCGGTGGCGCCGATGCCGTTGATCGTTGCCCGCCGCGCCCATCCAGGCGGCCGGGTGCGCCACCAGTGCACCACCAACCCGCTCTGGGAGAGGGTGAAACCGATAAACACGCCGATCGCGAACAGCGGTATCAGCTTGTTGGTGTTGCCCCGCACCGCGATCAGGAGGGCCGCGGACAGGACGGAGAGGACCCAGATACCCCTGCTGAACACCAACCGGTCGCCCCGGAGGGAGAAGAGGTGAGGAAGGCGATTATCCCGGGCCAGGAGGCTGGTGAGCACGGGTAGGCCGCCAAACGAGGTGTTCGCCGCCAGGGCCAGACTCACCGTGATGGCGAGCGCGACGACGTAGTACGCCCAGTTCCGGCCGACCGAATACACCATGATCTGGCTCAATACGGTTTGGTTCGACCGGGGCTTCACGTGGAAGCGAACAGCCAGCACGGCCAGGCCGATCAGCATGGTTCCCAGGATGCTGCCGAGGAGGATCTCGGTCCGTTTGGCCCGCTTCACGCGAGGTTCCTTGAAGAGCGGGACCCCATTGGCAATGGCCTCCACGCCGGTGAGAGCGCTGCAGCCGGCTGCGAAGGACTTGAGAACCAGCAACAGCCCGACGGTCGACGCCCCGGCCGCAACCTGCGCGGTTCCGGGAAGAGCAGCGTGTTCGTTGAGGGGGTGGATCAGGCCCACCGCGATGACAGCCAACAAGCCGATGATGAAGATGAAGGTCGGAAGCAAGAAGGCCCGGGCGCCCTCACCGAGCCCCCTCAGGTTGAGAATCGTCACCAGAGCAAGAATCCCCAGACAGATGGGGACGGTGGCACCGGTGAGCGATGGGTATGCGGACGTCAGCGCACCGACGCCGGCCGCAATCGACACCGCTACCGTGAGGGTGTAGTCGACGATCAGCGCGGCCGCGGCCAGCTGGCTGCCGCCAGGGCCGAGGTTGGCTTTGGACACGGCATAGGCGCCACCGCCGCCCGGATAGGCGCTGATGACCTGGAGGTAGGAGAAGACCAGGATCGCCAGCAACACCACTATCGCGATCGTGATCGGCAGCACCTTCGACAGGGCGGCCACCCCGGCGGTGGCGAGGACGATCAGAATAGCTTCGGGCCCGTAAGCAACCGATGTCAGTGCGTCGAGTGAAAGCGCCGAGAGGCCCTCGACGGGGGTGATCTCCTCCTTCTCTGCTTCGCGAAACCGGAGGGGACGCCCGATGAGGAAATGCCAGACGCCCGCCACCCGCCGGTCCGGCTCAGCCGGCTCGGA
This sequence comes from uncultured Acidimicrobiaceae bacterium, assembly GCA_963834725.1. GTDB lineage: Bacteria > Actinomycetota > Acidimicrobiia > Acidimicrobiales > Palsa-688 > PALSA-693. The sequence goes on along the minus strand of CAWICN010000001.1, from coordinate 5,308,076 downwards.
AGCAGGAGCCGCGTCTGGATTCACAACGGCGCCGCTCACCGGCAGAAACGGTAGCCCGCCCGCTATCGAGGGAGGGGACGCTGCGGTCGGCGGTGACCACTAGCGTCGACGACTGTGTCGGCCGGTCCTCCCCCGTCTCGCTGTCCGGTTGCTGGTCCTGTACGGCGGTCGATCGGCGGAGCATGAGGTGTCGTGCGTCTCAGCCCGCCATGTTGTCGCCGCCGCTGACCCTGACCGCTACAACGTGCGGGTGGTGGGGATCACCACCGAGGGTCGCTGGGTCGACACCTCAATGGCGCTCCGCAACGGCCTGCCGACGCGAGCCCTCCCGTCGCCCGACACCCTCGCCTCGCCGAACGGGGGACAAGCCACAGCGATCGAGCCGGTTGAAGCCGTAACCGAACAGGGGGCCGGGCCTCTGGTCGTGTTGCCGCTGCTCCACGGCCCCATGGGCGAGGACGGCTCCGTGCAGGGCCTGCTCGAGGTGGCCGGGGTGCCGTACTGCGGTCCCGGGGTCGCCGGGTCGGCGGCGGCAATGGACAAGGGTCTCGCCAAGGCCCTGTTAGGGGCGTCGGGGCTCCCCCAAGCGCGCTACCTCTTTTTCCGGGAGACCGAGATCGATGCCGGCGTGGCGGCGCAGGTCGGCGCCGAACTGGGGTGGCCGGTGTTCCTCAAGCCGGCCAACATGGGCTCGTCGATCGGGATCTCGCGGGTTACTGACGCCAGCGGTCTGGACGCCGCGATCCAGGTGGTCCGGCGCTTCGACGAGTACATCATCATCGAGGAGGCCGTCAGGGGCCGGGAGCTCGAGATCGGCGTCCTCGGCTGGCCGGACCTTCGGGCATCGGTGGCCGGTGAGATCCGCCCCAGCCACGAGTTCTACGACTACGAGGACAAATACATCGACGACGCCGCCATCCTCGAGGTACCGGCGCGGCTGCCGGCCGGGATCGCCGAGCGAGATGGCTCGCATAGCCGTGTCCGCCTGCCGGGCGCTCCGGGTCGACTGCATGGCCCGGGTCGACTTCTTCTTCGAGGAGGGTGGTCGGGGCCTCCTGATCAACGAGGTGAACACCATTCCCGGCTTCACGCCTATCTCCATGTACCCGCGCCTCTGGGAGGCGTCGGGCGTTCCTTACCCGGCGCTCGTGGACGAACTGGTCAACCAGGCCTTGCGGCGGTCGGCCCGCCGCTCCGGCTTCGAGACCCAACGGCCGTGACGTGACCTGATCGCTTTCCGCCCTCTTCGTCGTCGGCGGCGACTCCTGGATCGGGACCGCACGTGGCGCCGGGCGAGGCGTCCCGGACTATGAGGTCGCCGGCCCGGCCTCGGTCAGGCTTTGCACCCGTTCGCGCCACTCGCGGTATCCCTTCGTCGTCGTCGATGCGAGCAGCTCCAGCAGGAGGCCGCCGTCTCCGGCCGCCTTGAGGCGGCCCCGCATGAACGCGACGCTCGGTTCCACCTCGCCGGTCAGCACGCTCCAGGCGTCGTCGCGAGCGATGGTCAGGACCAGGTCGGCGTCGGCGAGCACGCCGACTCCTCCGTCTCCGGGTACCCCGTCCCGATATTCCCAGTGGTAGCCGACGTCACGTCCTCGCCCCGCCGTGATGGCAAGGGAGACGGTGCCGCTACCCCGGGCCAGGGATGGCCTCGAGTCGGCCAGAGCCGCGATCTCCTTCCCCCATTCCTCGCCCAACCACTCGGCCACCGGCGGACGCCTCTCTTTCACCTGGCCCTGTCAACGGGCATGGACTGTGGCGATCCCCGCGAAGAGGTCATCGGTCGACTCGACCCCGGTGAGATCGCGGACGACCTCGTACTCCTCGTACGGATACACCTGATCGGACACTTCGGTCGGTAGCCCAAACCAGTGACGGGAGGAGGGATCGACCTGCGTCGCATGGGCGAGCAACGCCTCCCGTGTCACGTATACGTAACCGCTGATGTCGACCGTCACGTGCACCCCTCCGGTCGCCTGGGCGGCCGCAAGAGCTTCGGCCTCGCTGGCGAGGAGTCGCGCCAGTCGCTCGTCCTTGTATGGCGATTCGAGGCCCAGTTCCAGATACTTCTCGTGGATCGCCCGCATGCGCCGCACCGACCACCGCACGTAGCAGAGCCGAAGGGGTTGCCACCGGGGCCCGGCCAGCGGAAAGCGGTCGGGATCCCCGGCGGCATCGAAGGCCAGTTCGGAAATCTCGTTGACCCGCAGGTGATCCGGGTGAGGGTAGCCCCGCTGGTCCTGGGGGTAAGTCACGATCACCTGGGGCCGGGTCCGTCGGATGACGGCCACCAGGCGCTCGACTGCCTCGTCGAGGGGCGCCGCCGCGAAGCTGCGGGGATCGGTGTTGGCCGGGCTGTCCGGCATCCCCGAATCCCGGTAGCCGAGCATGACCACCTCGTCGTATCCGATGATCCGGGCAGCCCGATCGAGCTCCTCGAAGCGGACTTCGGCGAGCCGGTCACGGATGCCCGGCTGCTCCATCGCCGGGTTGAGGATGTCGCCTTCCTCGCCGCCCGTACACGTGACCAGCACGGTGTGGACTCCCTCCGCGTGATAGCGGGCCACGGTACCGGCGCCCTTGGACGCCTCATCGTCGGGGTGGGCGTGAACGGTCAGAAGGCACGGCGAGGACATTGCTAGAGAATACGGCCGTTTGCCGCCCGAGTGGCTCGGCGAGGGCGGCAGCCGGCCCGGCGCGCGGCAACGGCTTGGCGGCGAGGGCGGCTGGCGGCTGGCGGCTGGGCGAGCAAGCTTCGGGTCGTGACGACCCTGACGATCAAGCCGTCTTCTCCAGGGCATCGATCCCGGCGGCCAGATCCAGATCGAGCTGGGTCAGGCCCCCGGCATCGTGGGTGGAAAGAGTGAGGGTCACCTTGTTCCACGAGATGGCGATGTCCGGGTGGTGGTGGCGGGACTCGGCCAGTTCCGCCACCCGGTTGACGAAGGCCATCGCCTCCACGAAGTTCTTGCGGACCACCGTTGTCGTGATCGCCGAGCCCTCCCGCGTCCAGGCGAGACCCTGCAGACCCGCCGCGATCGCTTTGTCATCCAGGAGTTGTGCCATGTCCTCCAGTTCTACCCCTGCCACTAGTGTCTGTGTCGGCTTCCCCCGAACCCAACCAAATGGCGGACCGGCCCGGGCGTGCGGGCCCCGGTCCATGGGGAGCCGCGTGCCAAACCAGAGCCCCGAACTCGAGCTGCTCCACCACCATCTGGCGGCAGCGGGCGGTCGACTCTATCTCGGCGCCACGGCCGGCGGTCTGGCCCTCGGCGACCCGCAGCAGGCGCTGCTGGTGCTCGGTCCACCCCGATCGGGAAAGACGACGGGCGTGGCTATACCCAATGTCCTTGCCGCTCCAGGGGCGGTAGCGGTCACCTCCACCAAGCTGGACCTGCTGGCGGCGACGGCCATGGCCCGCGCCGCTACCGGCCGTTGCTGGCTGCTCGACCCCAGTGGCACAGTCCAGGCTCCGGTCGGGGTGACCCGCCTGCGCTGGTCGCCGGTCGTGTCGGCGGCCACCTGGGACGAGTCACTGGTCCTGGCGCGCGCCATGGCCGGCGCCGCCCGACCGGAAGGGCGAACCGGCGACTCGGCCCACTGGACCGAACGGGCCGAGGCGCTCCTCGCGCCACTGCTCCACGCGGCCCACCTTGACTGCGCCGGCATGGAGTCGGTCCTGCGGTGGGTACTCCGGCAGGAATTGGAACCGGCCCGGGCCACGCTGGCCAGGGAAGGGGTCGACACCGCCGCCGACGTGCTGTCCGGCTTGGCCGCCACCGATGCCCGGGAACAGTCCGGGATCTGGTCGAGCGCCGCCGGCCTGCTGGCCGCCTACCGTTTCGACGCCGTGCTCGACAACGCCGCCGCCCCTAACTTCGATCCCCGTCTCCTGGCCGGCAGCGGCGACACCGTCTATCTGTGTGCGCCGGCCCGATACCAGGAGCTGGTAGCACCCATCGTGGTCGCGTTTCTCGAACAGGTACGCGCCGGGTGCTACGCGATCTGGGCGTCGGCATCGCCGGGCCGTTCCCGGTGCCCAGTCACGCTGGTGCTCGACGAGCTCGCCAACATCGCGCCGATCCCGGACCTGCCCGCCATGGTGAGCGAAGGAGGAAGCCAGGGTTTGCTCACGCTGGCCTGCCTCCAGGATCTTTCCCAGGCCCGGCAGCGATGGGGCCGGGCCGCGGACGGCTTCCTGTCGCTCTTTGGAACCAAGCTGATCCTGCCCGGCATAGGCGATCTGGCCACCCTCGAGCTGATCTCCCGCCTCGCCGGCGAGATCGACGTGCCCGCGCACAGCGTGAGCCACGACCGCCGGCGCTGGGGAGCGGGCAGCGTGACGTGGACGACACACCGGCAACGCCGGCTGCCCGTAGAGGCGGTCAGCCAGCAGCCCCCGGGCGGAGCGCTGGTGCTCGCTGGAGCCCGTCCGCCGGAGCGGGTCCGGGTCCCGCCATGGTGGGCTCTGCCGGTCTTCGGTCCGGGCCATCCGATGGCTTCGAAAAAGAGCCGTAGCATCGAGCGATGATTCCGGGCGCCCGCGCCCAGCTGCACCGACCGCCGGCGGCGGCACTGGTGGCCGCCGGAGCGTTCTCTGTGCAGTTCGGGGCAGCGGTCGCCATCTCGCTGTTCGACCGCGTGGGACCTGCGGGAGCGGTCACCTTGCGTTTGTTCATCGCGGCGGTGCTGCTCGGGATCATGGCTCGGCCCCGGGTCCGCTCCATCCGGCGGGCGGACCTGGGGGTGGCGCTGGCGTTCGGGTTGGTGTTGGCCGGCATGAACCTGTCGTTTTACGAGGCCATTGCCCGCATCCCACTCGGCGTCGCAGTGACGATCGAGTTCTCGGGACCGCTGGCCCTGGCTCTGATCGGGTCGCGCCGCTGGCTCGACCTGCTCTGGGCAGCCCTGGCCGGGACGGGGGTGGCGTTGTTCACGTCGGGCGGCGGCCGGCTGGATCCTGTCGGCATCGTCCTGGCCTTTCTGGCCGGAGCCGGCTGGATTGGCTACATCCTGCTCAACAAGGAGACCGGTCGCCGTTTCGACACCAGCACCGGCCTGTCGATCGCGATGGCGGCCGGCGCCCTCGCCATCCTGCCGATCGGGCTGGCCGCTGCGGGAGCGACGCTCTTCCATCCCGACGTGCTGCTGATCGGCGCAGCGGTGGCGGTCCTTTCGTCCGTTCTGCCCTACAGCCTGGAGGTAGTGGCGCTGCGACAGGTCACGCCCCGGGCCTTCGGGGTGCTGTTGAGCATGGACCCGGCGGTAGCCGCTGTCGCCGGTGTCGCCGTGCTCGGCCAGCACCTCACGACCCGGGAACTCGTCGCATTGCTCCTGGTAAGCGTGGCCAATCTCGGTAACGCCCTGGCCGGCCGGCCGGGGGCGGTCGCCACCACCCCCTGAATTCCTAAGTGCTGCACAGTCGTGCAGCTGCCCCGCCCCACCGGCAGCAGCGCTTCAGATCACCGCCATCACGAGGCTGGCAGCATCGTGGCACCGGCACAAGCGGCCGCCACGATCAGCAGGGCGAGCGCGTCGGCGCCCCGGGGTCGTCGGGTCCGGGCCGCGATCAGCCCGGTCCCGCCTCGGGCCGTGATGGCCTCGGCGAGCTCACCCGCCCGGCGCATCGATACCGCCAGTGCGGCCACCAGGAGGTCCACGGGCTCGTCCAGCCACCGGTGCAATGTGGACCGACGGGGCCGCGGCGGTGGGGGGCGCAATCGCCGCGCCGCAACCAGGGTGCGCATCTCGTCGACGAGAAGCGGCAGGCTGCGAACACAGAGCGCTACCGCTACGGCCCACTCGTCGACGGGCACCCGCACCAGGCGCAGGGGTGCCAGCAGCCGGGATATGGCAGGGGCGATCTCGCCCAGCGGTGTAGTCCATCCGACCAACGCGGCTGCCAGGAGCAGGGCCGCGCCGACGGCGACGAAACGCCAGTACGCGTCCAGGCCGCCGAAGCCGAGCACCACTCCGCCGACTGTCAGGTGCGGAGAATGACCCGCAAGCGAGGCCAGCGCCGCTCCCACGGCCAGAGCGATCCAGAACCATTTCGGCGGGCGGGGCCACGCACCCCTCGGCACGCGGGCCATCGCCGTGGTGGCCAGGAGCAGCGCAATCATGAGGCCGATCGATCCCCACGACGGGAAGTAGGAGAGCGTCATGCTCAGCGCGGCCACGGCGATCAGCTTGGTTCCGGCCCAAAGGCGATGGACCGGCGAGTCCACCTTGATCTCGCGGAGCAGTGTGATCCGAGCCGGCCGGTGCTCCAGCTCGCTGCCATCCTGAGCCCGGCGCGGCAACCTCAGCACGACGCCTCCACCCGAGTGCCATCGGCAACAACCCGGCCGCCGTCGAGACGGACGACCCGGTCGCACACCCTGTCCATCCCTTCGAGATCGTGGGAGATCACCACCAGAGTCAGGCCCGATCGCGCCCGCAGGTCCGCGAGCAGACCGATGAGCCCATCCTGGCTGGGCTGGTCCAGACCCGCCAACGGCTCGTCGAGCACAAGGACCTTCGGCTGGCGGGCCAGGATCCCGGCGAGGGCTAGACGGCGCTGCTGCCCACCACTGAGCTCGTCAATGCGCCGCTCGCCGATCTGGGCCAGGTGGAGGCCGACAGACGCCAGTGCCCTCCCGGCCGATGTGTCATCGGCAGCTCCGGCAGCTCGCAGGTCCGCGGCGACGGTGGCCCGCTGGAGCTGCAAGCGGGCGTGCTGGAACGCCAGCCCCACTGATCCCACCTGGCCGGTGACCGGCTGGCCACCAAGCAAGGCCACTCCCCGCGACGGCCGCAGCACTCCGGCCATGATCCATGCCAGCGTGGACTTTCCTGAGCCGTTGCCGCCGAGGATCAGCACCCCCTCCCGAGCAGCGATGACGAGATCGATACCCTGGAGCGCCGGCTGGGCCCATGGTGTCCCGGCCCCATAGGTGTGCTGAACGCCACGCAGCTCCAGCGTTCCACCCCCGGAAACGACCCCGTTCCCGTTCGGGCCGGGGGCTGGCGTCGCGACAATGGGGACGATGGCGCGATGACCATTGGGCGACGCGACCGCGCCACGGCTTCGTTCGTCGATCAGCCCACCTGCTGCGAGCCGGAAGGAGCGGTCCGCGACAGCCACCTCTTCCCGGCGATGCGTGATATGGACGACGGTCATGTCCAGCCGGGACGGCAGGTCCGCCAGCAGCGTAGTAAGGCGTTTCCGGCCTTCCTCGTCGACCATGGCTGTGGACTCGTCGGAGATCAGCAGCCGGGGCCGGCGAGCCAGGGCTGCCGCCACGGCCAACCGCTGCAGTTCACCTCCGGACAGGGTCGATGTTTCCCGGTTATCCATCCCTGACAGGCCGACCGTGTCGAGCAGACTGGCCAAATCGACGCCGGCCGCGTCGTGCAGGCCCCACACCACATCGTCGGCGACCCGCACCCCGAGGATCTGCGTCTCGGGGTGCTGCATCACCATCGCGGTTCCGCCCACCCGGCCGAGGCCGGCGCTTCCGGGTCGGCAGACCTCACCCGAGGTCGGCGGGCGCCCGGCCAGGATGCGGGCAAGAGTGGATTTCCCGGAGCCGTTGTCGCCGAGCAGCGCCACGAGCTCACCGGCCGTCAGATCGAGCGAGACGCCGTGGAGGGCCTCGGAAACCGCGCCGGGATAGCGGTAGTGCACGTCGCGCAGCCGGGCCGGCAGCGGGCCGACCGGGCCATGGTCGTCGGCGAATTCAAGCCGGTCGGACGCCCGGATCCACTGCAAGCGCTCGAGAACGGCACCGAGTACCAGCCAGGCCAGCACGGTGAAGCCCACCGTGCCCACGATGACGATCACGCCCACGCTGATCCACCAGTCACGCAGGGACGCGGCGACCAGATGGTTGATGTGCTCGGTTACCCCGTGGAGCGCGGGGATGCGGTTCAGGATTTTGGCGATCCCGGCCCAGGTGTTGGCGATTTGCTCGATCGTGAGCTTCCGCAACTGGCTGAACACGGCCAACAAGGCCACCGAGACCGCGGCCAGGATCGGCGCGATGATCCCGATCGCGGCCATCACCTTTACGAACGTCCAGCCCCGTCGCCGGCCGATCCCGACCAGACCTCCGACGATCGCGCACTCAAGCACGTTCGAGACAGTGCCGGTTCCCGCTACGAGGAAGCTGACCACGCACGCCGAGAAGGTGGCGGCCACCAGAGCCCGGAAACGGTGCCGGTGGGCGACCACACCCAGCGGAACCACGGCCATGGAGGCAATTAGCCCGAGGTGGGGCAGGAACCATCCGATCACGACCAAGGCCACGCTCACCCCGGCCATCACCGCCGCGGTTGCAAGCTCGATCGGCCGTAGAGGCCCAGTGGCGAGGGACTCCGCCGGCACCCCTACAGCCTGCCACCCCGTGCCGGGATGCGGGGTTCGGTCCTCGAGGACCCCGGGCGACCGAAACAGGCGCTTACACTCCCGGCGATGGCGACCGCGACCTTCCTCGGCACCGGCAACTACCTGGCGCCCGGCCGGTACTGGAACAGCTTCGTGCTGGACGGCAACGTGCTCGTAGAACCGTCGCCCACGGCCTTGCCGCATCTGCGCTGGTGTGGCATTCCGGCGGCCGACCTGGATGTGGTCGTGATTTCGCATTTTCACCCCGACCACACGTTCGGCTGGCCGTTCCTGCTGCTGGAGGTGGTCACGACACGGTCCACCGACCGGCCGTTCAGCGTGGTAGGCCCACCGGGTGTGGATAGGTTCCTGGCCGAGATGATGGCGCTCGGTTCGGTGACCGACATCGCGGTCACCGCCCGTAAACGCTTCGACATGCGCTACGTCGAAGTCGACGGCTCCTGGCAACAGGCCGGGCCGCTCCGGTTCCGGGCCATCGAAGTCGAGCACGTCCCGCATCTGCGCTGCTTCGGGTATGTCATGGAAATGCAAGGCCGGCGGGTGGGTTACTCCGGCGATGTCCACCCGTGTGCGGGGCTCGAGGAGCTGGCCGGCGCCTGCGATGTGCTGGTGCTGGAGTGCAACGGTCCCCACCCACCTCCGGTCACCCACATGGACCTGGAATCGGTGGAAGCGCTGCGCCGGAAGTTCCCGGCCGTGCCCTTCGTGCTCACCCACCTCGGCGAAGGCGTCGATGGGGGCGAGATTCCCGACGTGATCACGCCCAAGGACTTCGACACGCTCATCTTGTGATCGGGAGCGAAGCGGGCTCAAGGCGGGGATCCCGGCCGCGCCGTCGAATTCTGTTCCCGGGCAGTTGAAGCGAAGCCTCAGCGGAAATCCCGGGAACGCAGGTCGGTGCCCGGCCGCAATGACAGCGGCCGGATGCGTTCGGCCACCACATTGATCACCGTCTCGACCCGCTCGAGGCGCCCGTCGATGACCAGGGCGGGGCTGGAGCGTGCCACCCGGCGGTGGCGGAGCCACACTCCTTGCGAGCAGATCACGTTGATCAGTCCCGTCTCGTCCTCGAGGTTGAGAAACGTGACCCCCTGCGCGGTCGCCGGCCGCTGGCGGTGAGTGACCACCCCTGCGACCGTCACCCGCGACTCCGGGGCCAACTCGATCAACCGGGCGGCGGTGACCACTCCGGCTGCGTCGAGGTCCGCCCGAACGAACTCGGTGGGGTAACGGTCGGGCGACAGACCGGTCGCCCACAGGTCCGCCTGGGTGACCTCGATCGGGTCCATGGGCGCTAACGGCGGGGCGTCGGCCCCGGTGATCAGGCCCGCCAGGCGGGCCTGGTGGAGCGAACCGATTCGTGGGGCCGGGGGGTCGGGGGAGCCGGGGGGGCCGGAGGGGTCGGGGGGGCCGGGGGAGCCGGAGGGGCCAGCGCCAGGGTTTCGGGCGGATTGTGGGCAGTACTATATCCTATTTGATAGGGTATTGAACACAATGGCGCGGAATCGCCGTTGTTGGCGCTGCCATCCCCGCCGGCGCTGCCATCACCGCCGGCGCTGCCATCCCCGCCGGCGCTGCCCCCCGCCCCTGCCGCTGGCACCTCCCCCGCCCCCGCTGCCGCCGCGGCTCCCGCCCCCCACAAGGCGGCCCGCCGGCTCAACCCGAAACACTCGAACGCCCCGGCCGTGGCCAGCGCCTCCGCCTGGGCCACGCTCACCCCGGTCCGGCGTACCAGGTCCTCGATATCCCGGTAGGGCCGTCCCGCGGCAATCCGCTCCGCCATCACGTCGCCCACCTGGCGCACGTAGGAAATGCCCAGGCGGACCGCCGCGCCCCCAGCGCTCGACGCACACGGCTCCAGTCGGGACGCCGCCTCGCTCGAGTTCACGTCCGGGCGGCGCACCTCAACCCCGTGGCGGCGGGCATCGGCCACGATCGTCTGGGGCGACCAGAACCCCATGGGCTGCCCGTCCAGGAGGCCGGCACAGAAAGCGGCCGGGTAGTGGTACTTGCACCAGGCCGAGGAGTACACCAGGTAGGCGAAGCTCACCGAATGGCTTTCGGGGAACCCGAAGTTGGCGAAGGCCACCAGCTTGTTGTAGATCTCATCGGCCACCGCGCCGGTGATCCCCCGCTCCTCCATGCCCGCGTACAGCCGGGCTCGCAGTTGCTCCATCTTCTCGACGCTGCGCTTGGATCCCATGGCCTGGCGCAGGCGGTCCGATTCGGCCGGAGTGAACCCGGCCACGTCGATGGCCATCTGCATCAGCTGCTCCTGGAACAGCGGTACGCCCAGGGTCTTGGCCAGGCTGCGCTCCAGCAGAGGATGGAGATAGGTCACCGGTTCTGTCCCGTTGCGCCGGCGGATGAAGGGGTGCACCGACCCGCCCTGGATCGGACCGGGCCGGATCAGGGCCACCTCCACCACCAGGTCGTAGAAGGTCCGGGGCTTGAGCCGGGGCAAGGTGGCCATCTGGGCCCGGCTCTCCACCTGGAACACCCCCACCGAATCGGCCCGCGACAGCATCTGGTACACCTCCTCCTCCTGGTCCAGGCGCGCCAGGTCCACCTCGACGCCGTGGAACGCCCGTATGTGGTCGACGGTGGCGTGCAGGACGGTCAGCATGCCGAGCCCCAGCAAGTCGAACTTGACCAGCCCGGCCGCAGCGCAATCGTCCTTGTCCCACTGCAGGACGCTGCGGTCGGCCATACGAGCCCACTCCACCGGGCACACCTCGGCCACCGGCCGGTCGCAGAGCACCATGCCCCCCGAGTGGATGCCGAGATGCCGGGGAAAATGCTGGATCTCTCCGGCGAGGCCCATCACCGCATCCGGAATGTCGTGGTCGGCCAGGGCGGCGGTCGCCGACAGCGGCCCCCAGCCGTCAACCTGCTTGGACCAGGCGTCGAGCTGGCCGGGCGCGGCGCCGAGGGCCTTGCCCATGTCCCGCACCGCGGAACGGGGCCGGTAGGTGATCACGTTGGCCACCTGGGCGGCGCATCCCCGACCGTAGCGGCCGTACACGTACTGGATCACCTCCTCCCGCCGGCCGCTCTCGATGTCCACGTCGATGTCCGGCGGCCCGTCGCGCTCGGGGGACAGGAACCGCTCGAAGAGCAGGCCCAGCGCCACCGCATCGGCGTTGGTGACCCCGAGGGCATAACACACCGCCGAGTTCGCCGCCGACCCTCTCCCCTGGCAGTAGATGTCGTGGGTGCGGCAGAACTCGACGATGTCCCACACGATGAGGAAGTAGCCGGCGAACCCAAGCTGCTCGATCATGTCCAGCTCGTGGTCGATCTGCGCCCAGGCCCGCGGGTGGCGGCCCCCGCCCCGGGGGCCGTAACGCCGCACTCCGCCTTCCTCGGTCAGGTGCCGGAGCCAGCTCATCTCGGTGTGGCCGGCGGGAGTGGGCCACGGAGGCAGGTTGGGCGCCACCAGGGCCAGGTCGAAGGCGCAGCTCCGCCCCAGCTCGGCGGCGCGTTCCACCACACCGGGATAGCGGGCGAAGCGGCGAGCTTGTTCGGCCCCGCCCCGCAGGTGGGCCGCGGCGGCCGCCGGCAGCCACCCGTCGATGTCGTCCAGGCTGCGGCGGGCCCGCACCGCAGCCAGGGCGGTGGCCAGGGGACGGCGGGAGGGATGGTGGTAGTGGACGTTGTTGGTGGCGACGATCGCGAGCGCCGCAGCGGTCGGCGAGGGCGACGAGGGCGTCGTTGCGGGCGGAGTCGAGCGGGTCACCGTGGTCCCACAGCTCCACCACCACGTTGCCCGGGCCGAACAGGGTCTGGAGCCGGCGCAGCTCGGCCGTGGCCCGGGCCGGTCCCTCGGCGACCAGGGCGGCGGGGACGATCCCCTTGCGGCACCCGGTGAGCACCACCCAGTGGTCGGCGTGCGAGCTGGGGGCGGGACCCACGGTGACTCCGGCTCGCCCACCTGCGGCTGTCAGGTCGGGAAGCGCCCCGGCTCCGATGGCGGCGAGGGTCTCGAGGCGCACCGAGGGGCGCCCCTTTTCCCCGCCGGACAGATGCGCCACCGAGAGGGCTCGGCACAGGCGGGTATAGCCGGTGGGATCCCGGGCCAGGATCAGGAGATGGGTACCCTCCGGGTCGGCCACCCCGTTTTGCGGGCGGGTCAACCCCAGGGACAGCTCGGCGCCGAACACCGTCGGCAGCCCTACCGCCCGGGCCGCCTCGGCGAAGCGGACCACGCCGTACATGCCGTCGTGGTCGGTGATGGCCAGAGCCTCCAGGCCCAGCCGGGCCGCCTCCTCGACCAGCTCCTCGGGATGGGATGCCCCGTCCAGGAAGCTGAAGTTGGAGTGGCAGTGCAGCTCGGCGTAGGGCACCCTCCCCCGGCCGCGAGCCAGATCCTCTGGGGGCCGGTAGGGGCTCCGCTTGTACGACCAGGCCGGGCTGTCCCCGCCGTCCCCCTGAGACGGGAAGGGCCGGGTGCGGCCGGACAGGGCTGCCTCCAATTCCCGCCATGGCACCGGAGGGTTCTGGTAGCCCACGCCCGCACCTTATCGAACACCTGTTCGATACGCCAGAGGAAAAAGAGGGGCCGCACAGCCGCCGCCACCGGGTGTGGAAGGCCCATCCGGTATGGAAGGCTCAGGGCGATGGCCACCTTCATCACCCGCTTCGAGGCCGCGCCACCCGGGTCCTCCGCTGAACCCTCGAGTCGGCCCCAAGCGACCTCCCTACCCTCGGGTCGGCCCCAAGCCCCCCTGCGGCTGGCGATCAAGGACCTCATCGACATGGTCGGCGTCCCGACGACCAACGGCTCGAAGGTCGTCGCTGCCGGCGCCCGGCCAGCCGGCGCCGACGCGGCCTGCCTGGCCGGGACCCGGGCCGCCGAGGCCAAGGGGACCGTGGTGATCGTCGGTAAGACCAACCTTCACGAGCTGGCGTTCGGCGTCACCGGGATCAACCCGTGGTTCGGGACGCCGGTCAACCCTCTCGATTCCCGCCTGGTACCGGGCGGGTCGTCCAGCGGCTCCGCGGTGGCGGTCGGGGCCCACGAGGCCGATGTGGCGTTTGGCAGTGACACCGGTGGCTCGATCCGGATCCCGGCGGCGTGTTGCGGGGTGGTCGGCCTGAAGACGACCGGCGGGCGGGTGTCCCTGGACGGGGTCCTGCCCCTGGCGCCCTCGCTCGACACGGTGGGGCCGATGGCCCGCACCGTCGCAGATGTCGTTCGCGGCATGGCCCTCCTGGAACCAGGCTTTTCACCGGCCCCGCCCGGAGCGCTCGGATCGGAGGGCCGAGACCCCATGGTGGGCCGCCTTCGTCTCCCTGCCGAGCCGGGCGTGGACGATGCAGTGGATGCCGCGCTGGCGGCGGCCGGCCTTCGCGTCACCGACGTGGTTCTGCCAGGTTGGTGGCCGGCCACTGCAGCCGCTATGCGAATCCTCGCGGCCGAAGCCTGGCAGGTGCACCGGCGCCTCTGGGAACACCATGCCGACGAGCTATCCCCCGATGTCAGTGCCCGGCTGCACGATGCTTCGTCGTTGACGGCGGCGGAACTGGAAGCGGCGTGGCAGCGGGCCCGGCTCTGGGAGACCGAGGTCGCCAGCGCCTTCGAACGGGTGGACTTTCTCGCTCTGCCGGTGATCGCCGGCCCTCCGCCGCCGCTCGAGGATGCCACCCGGCTGACGGATATCCGCTACGTCGCCCCGTTCAACCTGGCCGGCGTCCCGGCGTTAGCGCTGCCCGTACCGGCCTCGACGCCCGGGATCCCGCCGAGCCTCCAGCTGGTCGGTCCGCGCGTGAGCGAGGAACGCCTGCTCGCGGTCGGCCTGGAAGTCGAGGCGGCGGCCGGCGCCAGCCTTTGACCTCCGGTCAGCGGTCCGAATCTCTAGCCCGAGATGATTCTTCTTCGCCAGCGCCCCACGAGAGATCTGGCCTTGCCAGCTGGTGGTGCGTCACGAATCATCCGCACGTTTGAGATCTGTACATCTCAGCTGGTTGCGAACGTTTGATTGAGCCGGCTCATGGTGTCGATGTACTCATCGACCATTTGATAGATGACGTCCTTGGCCGGGCGCACCTGGTTCATCCGGCCGACGACCTGACCGACGGGCGTCCCGACCAGTTCCGGATTGGCGGCCCGGGCGATGCGGCGCTGGGCATAGGAGTTGAGGATGTACTGCAGCGGCATCGGCAGCGTGCCAGGCGACCCGGGGGCGTCCCACGCGTCGGTCCAGGCGGTGCGCAGCAGCCGGGCCGGCTTCCCGGTGAGGGCGCGGGAGCGGACGGTGTCGGTCGCGCCGGCGTGCAGCAGCTTGTCCATGACCACGTCGCCGGTGTTGGACTCGTTCACCGTCAGCCAGATCGATCCGGTCCAGACACCCTGGGCGCCGAGGGCCATCGCCGCCGCCATCTGGCGGCCCCCGGCGATGCCGCCCGCGGCCAGGACCGGCACCGGTGAGATGGCGTCGACCACGTCAGGCACAAGCACCATGGTGGCCACCTCGCCGGTATGGCCACCGGCTTCGTAGCCCTGGGCCACGATGATGTCGACGCCCCGCTGCACGTCCCGTACGGCCTGCTCGACCCGCCCGATGAGGGCGGCCACGGTCACGCCCTGCGCATGGGCACGGTCGATGGCCTCCTGAGGCGGAGGGCCGAGAGCGCTGGCGAGCAGGGCGATGGGATGAGCCAGGGCCACGTCGATGAGCGGAGTGCCGGTGGCCTCCGTCCACCCGAGGACGCCGCTACTGAGCGGGCTGCCGCTGTCGGCGCTGGGAGCCACCCCGGCGTCGTCCTCGAGCAGCGGGATGCCGTGATCGGCGAGGATCTTGTCGACATAGTCCCAGTGGGCCTGGTCGATCATGCCGTGCAACTGGCGGGCGAGGTCGCCTCCATCGCGCAGGCCAGCGTCGCGGTCCGCGCTCTTCACGGGCATTACCACGTCGACGCCGTAGGGCTTCCCCTGCGTGTGCTCATCGATCCACGACAGCTCTATTTCCAGTTGTTCCGGGGAGAACGCCAGGGCGCCCAGGACGCCCATCCCGCCGGCCCGGCTCACCGCCGCCGCCACGTCGCGGCAATGGGTGAACGCGAAAATCGGGAATTCGATGCCGAACCGTTCGCAGAGGTCGTTCGTCACAGTCATCCCCTCGATTCGATGTGGCCCGCGAGTCGCTCAGCCAGCGGGGCGATGCTAATGCAAGGGGTGTCCGTGGCCTCGAGCCCCGCCGGCCTGGCGGTCGAGGGGGCATTCAGGCAAAGCGGAGCGTGACCAGCTCGAACGGGCGCAACGGCACCACCACGCTTCGTCCCACATGTGGCACAGCGGTCTCGTCGCGTTCGAGCAGATCGGTCCGGGTGACCGCAGCAAACGGCCGGTGCAACGTGACGCGGGCCGGCTGGCGCCATCCCCACACTTCGCACAGTCGGACCACTACCCCGGTCGATCGGTCCGCCCATTTCACCGCCTCCACGCTCACCCCGGGCCGGTCGACCGCCAGGACCTGACCAGCGGCGCCGGCCGGTCCAGCGATGATGACCATGGGCAGGTTGAACAACTCGGCCTCGCTCACCACCCGCTCATAGAAGGGCTCCGAATGCGGCAGCAGGGCATAGGAGAACTCATGCTCGCCCTGATCCGCATCAGGGTCGGGGTATTCCGGCCCCCGCAGCAACGACAAGCGCATCACGTGCCCGCGGATGTCATAGCCGTACTTGCAATCGTTGAGCAGGGCCACGCCGTAGCCCGAC
Organism: uncultured Acidimicrobiaceae bacterium; assembly: GCA_963834725.1. GTDB lineage: Bacteria > Actinomycetota > Acidimicrobiia > Acidimicrobiales > Palsa-688 > PALSA-693. The sequence continues at coordinate 5,291,965 of CAWICN010000001.1, read as the reverse complement.
TCGCTGAGGTCGGCCCACCGGTGGCCGCAGACCTCGAAGCGAGCCGCGTCCCAACTGGTGTTCGCCACCGTCGGCCGCTCGATGTGGCCGTGCTGGATCTCGTAGGTGGCACGCACCGAGCGAACGGCGACTGGAAACGCGACCTTCAAAAACCGGTGGTGCTCCCGCCACTCCACCCGGGTCCGGAACTCGAGCCGTCGCGACCCCGAGGCAAGCCGCATGACCTGGCTGATCCGCGACGCGCCGAACGTCCGCACGAAGCGCACGCCGCCTCGCAACGGGTGCCGCTCGGCGACCTCGATCGAGTCGACCGTGTCGAGGTCCCTGACCTGATCAAAGGCTTCCCGGTCGACGTTCCAGGCGTCGAAGGCCTTTGGCTGGTCCTCGAGCAGCTGAAAGAGGTTGGCGCGCTCTCCGGCCGCCAGGACCTCCCGGCCGGCGTCGTGGTCCCAGACCGATGTGAGCAGTCCGTCACCGTCCCAGCAAACGCGGAGGTGCCCGTTGTCCATCCACCCGTCGCCGACCTCGACCGGCTCCCAATCGCTGTCCTCCCTGTTGATGTTGTCCCTGTTGATGCTGTCCGGGGCGGCGGCCGCCCACCCACACGCCGGCGCGGCGACAACCGCGAGCTGGCCGTCCGCCAGCTCGAGCACCTCGCGGCGGGGATAGGAGGCCGGGTTGAAAGCCACCCAGCCGGACCCGCCGTCCCCGCCGCCCCCTGTGCCGGCCAGGACGGCTCGGGCCTCGGCCGCGACCTGGTCGGCACTATCGAGAACTTCGGCATGGTCGCGGCGAGCGTCCTCGTACACCCACTGGATGCTGGAACCGGGCAGGATGTCGTGGAATTGCTGGAGGAGCAGAAGCTTCCAGGCCCGGTCCAGCCGCTCCCGGGCATCGAGCCCGGCCGCCACCGACCACATCTCGGCCGCCCGAAGGGCCTCCTCACCGCGCCGGTTCGCTCGTTTCACATCCGCGTGCGTGGTCAACGTGCCGCGGTGGGTCTCGAGATAGAGCTCCCCGACCCAGGCGGCCAGAGAAGCCGCCTCGTTGCGGACCCGGTTCAAGAAGTCGGCAACGGACCCGATCTCCGAGCGCGGAAGTCCTTCGAGGCTGGCCAGGCGCCGGAATCGCTCGAGCATCTCGTCGGTTGGACCTCCCCCGCCGTTCCCGTACCCGAATGGATACAGGCTGCGCTCACTCCGACCGTGGTCCTTGTAGTTGGACTGGCTCGCCGCGAGCTCTCCAGGGGAGAAGTCACCGTTGTACGTGTTCGCCGGCGGGAAATGGGCGAGCACCCGACTCCCGTCGTGGCCTTCCCACCAAAACGTGGAGTGGGGGAAGACGTTGGTGTCGTTCCAGCTCATCTTCTGGGTGACGAGAGCAGTGATCCCCGCCTGAACCGCGATCTGGGGAAGCGCGGCTGAATACCCGAAGGCGTCAGGGATCCACAACTCGTGTGGCTCCACTCCGAATTCGTCAGCGAAGAACCGCTTGCCCTGGACCACCTGACGGACAAGTGACTCGCCAGACGGAACATTGGTGTCCGGCTCGACCCACATGCCGCCGACCGGCTCCCAGCGGCCGTCGGCGACGCGGGCGCGGATCTCGTCGTACAGGTCCGGGTAGCCGTCTTTCACCCACTGGTAGTGCACGGCCTGGCTGCAGACGAATCGATGCTCGGGATACCGTTCGAGCAGCCGGAGCTGATTGGCAAACGTGCGGGCGCACTTCCGTTTCGTTTCCCGCTCAGGCCAAAGCCAGGCGGTGTCGATATGGGCGTGCCCAACCGCCGTGACGGTGTGCGGGGAGCGCGAACGCCGGTCCAGCAGCGGGGCGAGCTGGTCTCGAATGGTGACTGCGCACCCGCTCACGTCGCGCCCTGTCATCGCGGCGACCGCGGCGTGGAGGGCGTCCAGAACGGCGCCGGACCGTTCCGGGACGAGTTCGGCCAGTTCCAGCAGCACCTGCAGATCGACATGCAGGGCCTCGACGTCGGGATCGATGGTGACCAGCTCGGCCTGCTCCAGCTGGTAAAGGGGAGGCCCGTCGTAGTCGGGAAGGAGCGCGGGCCATTCCTCCCGATGCCATCTCGGTATGGGGTTGGCCGCAGCCTCCACGAAGAACTCGACCGGCTCGGCCCGACCACCGCCAGGCCCGGCGGCCCGGCCCAGCCGGTAGCGGCGGTGGCAGTGGTGCAAGCCCTGAACCGGGCGGCCTCCAACCCAGATCAAACCCTCAGCGCTGAACCCGACGGTCCGCCGGCCCCCAAGGTGCACCAGGGCCGCGACCTCGAGACCAGCCCACTCCGGCGGGATCGAGCCGCGGAACCGAAACCAGGTCGTGTCCCAGAGCGCACCCCACCTGTCGCCGACAGCGAAGGGCAAAAAGTCCCGCTGGAGAGCATCGGCCGCGCTCACCGGTTCGCCGCGAAGGTGGTGGGCGGCCACCGTCAACGGGAGGCGCCGAGGATGGATGGCGGGTTCAACCACCCGAGCCACGAACTCCTCGAGTTCCACGCGTCAGACTCTGGCACATATGACCGGTTGCGCCGTGCCGTCGACCACGTTCCTCCGGCCGTGACCTCTGGCAACCGGCTCGGCTCGATCTGCGTCTTCTGCGGCTCCTCGACACCCACCGCCACCTCGTACCGCGAGGCGACCCGTCATCTTGGTGTGCTGCTGGCGAGCCGGGATGTCACGGTCGTCTACGGCGGTGGCAGCGTCGGTCTCATGGGCGAGCTGGCCGATGCCGCGCTGGCGGCGGGTGGCCGGGTGGTCGGCGTGATCCCGGTTGGAGTCTTTCACCGGGAGGTGGGGCATCCGGGGCTCAGCGAGTTGCACCAGGTCGCGTCCATGCACGAGCGCAAGCAGCGCATGTATGACCTGGCGGACGGCTTCATCGCCCTCCCGGGCGGGCTCGGAACGCTGGAGGAGCTCGCTGAGGCGGCCACCTGGTCCCAGCTGGGGCTGCACGCCAAGCCGCTGGTCCTGGTGGACGTCGACGGCTTCTGGGAGCCCCTGGTGGCGCAGCTCGATCGCATGATGGAGTTCGGTCTGGTATCGGCCCGCAATCGCGGGCTGATCCAGCACGCCGGCACCGCCGAGGAGGCGCTGGCGGCGCTCGAGTCGGCACAAGCCGGGCATTCCGGGGGCTGGATAACCCCTCGGGAACGCTAGCGGCCGGGCCGCCCCGGGAGCTCGCCTGACGTCCGGTCGAGCGTCCGTCGACACCGGGGGGCGCGGCGGTAGCACCTTGCGAGAGGCGGCCGCATCGCTCTCCTACACTGCAAGATTCATGACGGTGTCGGCAGCCCGCGCTGCGCCCTCCGGGCCCGACGTCAACCACCCCAACGAGATGGCCCGCCGGCCCCGCTGGTGGCCAGAAGTCCTCGTCATCGTGTGGCTGTGCTGGGTGTACGACGACATCGCCAACCTGGCCCCGCTGCGCCAGCGCGCCGCCTACGCCCACGCCCGAAGCATCCTTCATCTGGAGCGGGTGGCCCACCTCGACCCCGAGGCCGCCCTCGACCGGTGGCTGGCGGGCCATCACACCCTGGCGTTGTGGGTTTCCAACTACTACGACAACGCCCACTTCATCGTCACCCTCGCGGTAGTGGGATTGCTGTGGTGGCGCTACCCGTCCCTCTACCGGCCCCTCCGGAACAGCCTGGTGCTCATCAACGTCGTTGGCCTGGCGGTGTTCTGGTTGTATCCCGCCGCCCCTCCCCGCCTGCTTGACCCACGGCGCTACGCGGACGTCGTGGCCACAACCCACGCCTTCGGCTCCTGGCACACGGGTACCCTTGCGACCGCCGCGAACCAGCTGGCAGCCGTGCCGTCGCTGCACATCGCCTGGGCCGCATGGTCGTCACTCGCGCTGTGGCGGGTCCTGCGCAGCTGCCGAAACCGGGGTGGCGACCGCAACAGGGGGGTCCTGGCCGTCTGGCTCTACCCCGTCGTCACCACCCTGGCGGTGATGGCCACCGGCAACCACTTCCTGCTCGATGCGGTGGCCGGGCTGGCCACGATGGTGGTCTGCACGGTGATCGCCGATCGCTGGCCCGGCCGGCTGCGTCCACCGGCTACTCGTAAGCGGCTTCCACCCGCCAGCGGCCACCTTCCCGGGTAAGCAGGTGAGCGGTCCCGTCCGCCAGTACGACCTGGAGCCGGGCTTTGCGGCGGCCACCGGCATCCCACCATCGTTCTTCGATCGGCCAGGGACCGGCCCAACCGGTCACGGCAACCGATCGACCCCTGTCGAAGGTCACCGAAACGGGCGGGGCGCTGATGACCCCTCGGCCGCTCACGCCCACCGGCGTTCCATCCGCGTCCAGCACCTCCACCGGTGGCGGCAGCTGATACACCACCGCAGGCGAAGGCCCCACCAGTCGGCCGGGCCAAGGAGGCAGCTCGGGGGTGGGCGTCGCCCCCCGGCGGGGCCGGTCGAGCGCCGATGCCCGCTCGTCGCCCCACGGCACCAGGCGCGCCTGCTCGGCCGAGGCCCGTCCACCAGCCAGCACCGCGGTCGACACCGCTTCGGGACCCAGCATCCCTTGCACCCGGGCCAGAGCCCGGGCCGCCCGGGAATCGGCCGCAGCCTCACCCCCCCAGAACCTCAGCTGGCGGCCGTCATCAGGTCGCACCTCCTCAGGGACCAGGCGCAGCAACGTCAACCCTCCGCTGGGCCGCCCCACCCCCGCCAACCAGCCGTCGAGCTGCCAGCGCGCCCGCTCGGCCAGAGTGGTCGCAGTGAGCACCCCTTCATGGCGCCAGCGCCGAACCAGCTGTTCACCATGCTCGGTCTCCGCCTCGATGGCCACCATGGTGCAGGCCAGACCGAGGACAGCCAACCGCTCTTGCAACTCGTCAGCCAGGGTCTTGGCCACGAACGCGGCCGTGTCGATTCGCTCTGCCGGCGGGTCCAGTTCGGCGGCGACGGCCAGGTCCGGCGGCGGCGGACGAGCCGCCAACAGACGGTCGTCGTGGCCGCTCGCCAGATTGCGGGCCATGGCCCCGGTCACCCCGAAGCGCCCCAGTACGGAGGGTCCCGGCAGCGCAGCCAGGTCACCCAGTGTGCGAACCCCTAATCGGACCAACAGATCTGACAGCGCCTCGAACTCCGACCCCAAGGCCCCCACGGGCCGGGGAGCCAACCAGGCGGGACTGGAACCCGGCGGCACCACCAGCACCGGCTCGCTGGCGTTCCCGGCTGCCCGGGCCGCCAGCCCGGCCGTAAAACGGCCGTCCGCCACCCCCACCAGGCAACCTGGCTGCCCCACCACCCGGTCCACTTCCTCGGCCACCCGTCGCGCCAGGGCCTCGTCCCCGCCGAAGTAACGGGACGGACCACGGGTGGACAGCGCGGCCGCGCCCGGCGCCAGGATCTCCACCGCTGGCGTCAACGTCTCGAGGGCCACCACCACCGGCTCCCACGCCCGGGCATCCCGACCGGCATCGGCCGGGAGGATCTCCAGTTCCGGGCAGCGACTCTGGGCCTCGCGGCGCCGCAAGCCCGGGCGCACCCCCTCGGCCCGCCCGGCAGCCGTCACCGCCACCACCTGGTTGGCCCGCACCACCGCCGCGGGTGCCCCGTGGTGGCAGCCGGCTGCGACCACCGGCCAGTCCGGATACCAGGCCACCAGCATTCGCATCGTCAACGCGCCTCAGCGGTCCAGACCACTCAGCTGACCCGGGAGACAGGGAGTTCGGGCGTACCGGCCACCGACGGGGGCTTGGCCCCGTTCCACCCCTCGTGTGGGAGCAGCGGGGACGGAGTGGCTGTCTCGCCCGGTAACCACAACGTGACGTGCCGCTCCCGGGTGGCTGCTCGCCGTCCGCTCACGAGCACGTCCAGCCGGCGGCGACGAAGATGGCCGTGCCCGCATCCCAGCCCCTCCCACCTGGCGTCGGCTACCGACAAGCGCAGGTCCGGCCCCTCCGGCCACCGCGATCCGAAGGGCTCGAGCACCACCAGCACCGTTCCCCGCTCCCGCGTCCGTGCGACTATCCGGCGGGCGTCAGGGGACCTGACCGGGGCGGGCAGCCCGAGGAGGAGCAGATCCATACCGTCGAGCAGGGCTGCGACCACAACAGGCCAGCGCTCCCCCGGAGCCGGCACCAGGGCCAGCCGCTCCAGCCTGACTCCGAGCTCGGCGGCAGCGCGCAATCCCAGGGACGGCAGCCCCACTGCGGCCGCCCATGCCCCCTCCCCGGTGGCTGCACCCGCCAGAGCCAGGGCCAGTGAGACACCACCCGCCCGGGAACCGATGACCAGCGTGCTACCCCGGCGAAGGCCCCCTTCCAGCAGCGCCCCCAGCGCTCCCGGAACCTCCAGGACCCGGGTGTCGGCCGTGGCCACCGGCCGGCCATGAGCGCCGGCCAACCGCAGGTCTGGCAATCGTCGCGGGGAGGCCACTTCTTCCATGGCGGCATCTTAGCGAGGAACCAGCCGGGAAGCGAACGTGTGTTCGCTTGCCATCCTGTTCAGCCCTGGTCGGTTTGTCCCGTCCGAAGGCCATCCGCTCGCGCCGGCGGGGACCCGCCTCTCGGGGTGCGCCCAGGCTGCGGCTCGCCCCTCACCTCGATGTCACCCAGCGCCAGCGACCGGAGGGCGCCCACTTGTTCGGCGTCGCCGATGACGATGAGAACCTCTCCCCCTACAATTTCCGCGGTCGGCGGTGGGTTGGTCCGGAACTCCCGGTCGGGTTGGCGCATGGCGAGAACCAGGGTCCCGGTCCGGTCGTGCACGCGCGCGCTGCGAAGCGTCTCGCCGGCCAGCGGCGAGTCGACCGGGACTTCCACCTCCTCCAGCCGGAACTGGAGGCTGCCATCGTGCATGACCACGTCGAGAAACTCCGCTACGTGCGGCTGGACCGCGAAGGCGGCCATGCGGGCCCCGCCGAGATCCTGCGGGTTGACCACCCGGTCCGCGCCCGCATACACCAGCTTGGCTACGGCTGGTTCCGTCGCCGCCCGGGACACGATGAACAGCCGTGAGGCCATCGAGCGAGCCGTGAGCGTCACGTAGAGGTTGTCGGCGTCGGTGTTGAGGGCGGTGACCAGCACCCGGGCGCGCTCGATGCCGGCGGCTCGCAGCACGGCCTCGTCCGTGGCGTCACCCTGGATGTAGGGCATGCTGACGGTCGCGAGGCGGTCGGAGGATGCATCGACCACGACGAGGTCGGCTTCGGACGACAGGAGGTGGCGGGCGATGGCCTGACCGACCCGGCCCCATCCGCACAGGATCACGTGGCCCCGCATGGCGTTGATCTCGCGTTCCATCCTGCGCCTCCTGTAGGTGCCACCGAGATAGCCCTCGACGAAGGTGTCGATGGCGACGCCGAAGGTGTAGGCCGCCACCGCGACACCGACGAGGATCAAAAAGATCGTGAAGACCTTCTCGCCTGTATTGAAGGGTTGGGCCTCGCCGAAGCCAACGGTGGCCACGGTGATCACCGTCTGGAACAGGGCGTCGAGGAAGTCCATGCCGAACCCGATGAAGCCGACCGTCCCGCTGACGATCACCAGGAACAGCCCGGTGATCCCGACATACAGCCGGCGGTGCGGGTCGAAGCCCCGCCTGCGCTTTCTGCGAGTCGGGCTTCGGGCCATACCACATTGTGACGCCAGGTTCTTCTCGGTGAAGGGCTACAGCACCGCGGGTCGGGGACCTGCTGAATTCGGCGTCCGGGATCTGGTGAGTTCAGCGCCCGGTGGCCGGACCCCCGGCTCGCGACTCTTGGAACTTTCGCTGACCTTTGGGCAATGAAGTACATGCTGTGTACTTTTCGCTCCAAAAGTCGGGCCCGGGTCCAAAAGGTAGAGTCAGGGCGCCGTTCCCCGCCGGCGACCCGGGCTCGCCCACATCTCCCCGCGGCCGCCGGCGACCTGGGCCCGGCCCGCCCCTCCCCCGCGGCTTGCGACCTGGATCGGCCGACCCCTTCCCGGCCCCCGCCGGCGACCTGGGCCCGGCCTACCCGTTCCCCGGGCGCCGGCCCCGGGCGCGACGAAGGACCGGCGGGGGGATGCCGGTCCTTCGTGAGGCTCAAGGGGCGAGGGGGGAGGCCGCCCCGAGCGATTTCCATTGTGGGGTATCCTCCCCGCGGGGGTCAAGAGACATATGTCACAAGCAGCATTACGTGCTCCGAAACTCAACTAGCTGGGTGTTTGTCGGGCGGCAGCAGCCCCGGCCGCGGCCCGGGCCCAGGGTGTCGAACGGGCTGAACGGCTTGACCACGACCGGCCCGACCGGCCCGACCGGCCCGACCATCACGACCGGCCCGACCGGCCCGACCATCACGACCGGCCCGATCAGCACCGGTCGGTCACGCCGGCAATCATGACGGCGCCCGGTTCCGCCCCGGAGTTGCTCTGGGTGCCCGACGAGCGCCGGCAGGCTGCGTCCCACCTGCGCCACTACCTCAACCGACAGGGCTTCGACGACTACGACACGGCCTGGCGATGGTCGGTAGCCGCCGACACGGCCGGGGCCTTCTGGCGGTCGGTGGCCGAGGAGTTCGGCGTCACCTGGCACCACCCGCCCGAGTTCGATCTGCAACGACGGGGCGCCGACGTCTCCGGAGCCCGTTGGTTCGGCGGAGGACGGCTCAACTACGCCGAGCGGGCCCTCTCGCTCACTGTTGCCGCCCCGGCGGAAGGCGAACCCCGCCGCGCCGATCCGGGCGCCATCGCCGTGATCGGCCGGTCGCAGACCCGTCCCGACCTCGACCTGACGTGGGGCGCGCTGACCGACCTGGTCGCCCGCATCCGGCGAGGTCTCGAGGCCGCAGGTGTGGGCTTAGGGGACCGGGTCGCCGCCTACCTGCCCAACATTCCCGAGACACTGGCCGCCATGCTCGCCTGTGCGAGCCTCGGCGCGATCTGGACCTGTTGCGCCCCGGAGATGGGCGTGACCGGGGTCCTCGACCGCCTCGCCCAGGTCGACCCGGTCGTGCTGCTCGCCATCGACGGCTATCGCTACGGCAGGCGAACGATCGAGCGGCGGGACGAGAACGAGGCCATTCGGGCCGGGCTACCCACGCTCGACCGAGCCATCTGGATGGACTATCTGCACCCCGATGGTGGCGTCCCTGCTGGTTGGACCTCATGGGCGGAGCTCACCAGCGAGCCCGCCCCGCTGCGGTTCGCGCCGGTGACCGTCGACCACCCGCTCTACGTCCTTTTCTCATCGGGTACCACGGGCAAGCCAAAACCCATCGTCCACGGGCACGGCGGGATCCTGCTGGAGCATGCCAAGGTCCTCGGCCTGCATTTCGACCTCGGCCCGGACGACCGGTTCTTCTGGTACACGACCACCGGCTGGATGATGTGGAACTTCTGCATGTCGGGGCTCCTGGTGGGCTCCGCCGTGGTCACTTTCGACGGCAACCCCTCCTGGCCCGAGCCCGATGCGCTCTGGGCCATCATGGCCGAAACCGCGACCACCTGCGGCGGCGTCGGGGCGGGGTACCTCGTCGCCGGCATGAAGGGGGGGCTGCGACCGGGCACCGGCCACGACCTCGGGAAGCTGCAGACGCTGGGCTCGACCGGCTCGCCGCTGCCGGCGGCCGCAGCCCGCTGGGTCTACGAGGCGGTCGCCTCCGACGTGCTGCTCGCCTCGTTGAGCGGCGGAACCGACGTGTGCACCGGGTTCGTCGGCGGCAGCCCCCTGCACCCGGTGTGGGCCGGCGAGATCTCCTGCCGGTGCCTGGGTGCCGCCGTCGAGGTCTTCGACGACGAGGGGCGGACCATCGTCGGAGAGGAAGGCGAACTTGTCCTGACGGCGCCGCTGCCCTCAATGCCGGTCGGCTTCTGGGGCGAAGCCGTCGGTTCCAGGGGTGAGGGTGACGCAGGCGGGCGCCGCTACCACGCCGCCTACTTCGAGCGCTTCCCGGAGGTGTGGGCGCACGGCGACCGGGCCACCCTGACCGCCCGTGGCACGTGCATCATTACCGGGCGTTCGGACGGGACACTGAATCGGGGCGGGGTGCGCATCGGCACCGCCGAGTTCTACGACGTGGTCGAGGGCTTCAACGAGGTCGCCGACAGCCTGGTGGTGCACCTCGAGGATCCGGGGGGCGGACCGGGAGAGGTGTGGCTGTTCGTGGTGGTCCGAGAGGCCGCGAGAGCCATGTTCGACGAGCTGGAGGGCCGCCTCAAGGATGCCCTGCGGCGAGAGCTGTCGCCCCGGCACGTCCCCGACCGGATCGTCGCCGTCCCGGCGGTCCCTCGCACGCTCTCGGGGAAGAAACTGGAGGTTCCGATCAAGAGGATCCTGTCGGGCGCCCCGATCGCCGAGGCCCTGACGGTGGCGTCAGTCGCGGATCCTGAGAGCCTGGAACCCTTCACGGCCCTGGCGGCTGATCGAGCCCGCCCGACCTGGACCTGAGCGCGTCGAACCCTTCGTGGGCGCGCCAGCCCACTCACGCGACTCAGGCGCCCTCGGACGCCATTCGCTCCAGCAAGGGTACCGCTGCGGCCAACTGGGCCTGCTCCTGGGGGGTGAACTCCTGCAGCCGGCCGGCCAGGAAGGCATCCCGGCGGGTGCGGGTCTCAGCCAGGAGCGCCTCGCCTGCCGGCGACACCGCCACCCTGGCCACCCGCCGGTCTGAGGCGTCGACGCGCCGCTCGACCAACCCCTGTTCTTCGAGCCGGGCGGCGATACGGGTCATGGATGGGGGTGCGATCCGCTCGATGGCGGCCAACTCACCGAGTGAAACCTCGCCGTGCTTGGCGATAGTCGCGAGCGCAGAGATCTGCGACGCGGTCACGTCGCCGGCGGTCTGTTGCCGGAGACGGCGCGAAAGACGCAACACCACGAGGCGAAGCTGACTCTCGAGTGTCGGTGCGGTGGTGACCGCCATCGCGGGCAGTGTATCCACGACGTCGGTCTTGCGGATGTCGCTGACCCCCGCAACGCCGTTTCGATTTGCCACCATGGACCGGTGACCATGCGTGAGGACTGCCGGCACTTCCAGAGCCGGACCTATGACACCGGCGAGGTGGCGCGCTTCTGCGTTCTCAACCTGGCGCCTGAAGCCCCCTGGCGCTGCCCGGAAAACTGCCCCAGCTATCAACGGGACATAATCGACGCCACCTTTGTGGTCGGATCGCTCAGCCGTCCCCGGGTCGAGGACGAACCGGACGACCCGCCCGAGACGGTGGCCGCGGTGCTCGAGGAGGCTGACGCCATTGTGACCGCCGCCGGACCCGAGATACTGGCTGAAGTGGAGGCCGCACGCTCGGGCCGGCGCTGGTGGCAGCGCCGCAAGCGGCGCGGCGGAGACGACGGCGGGATCCACCTCAGCAACCGCTGATCGGCGCGTCCGTGCGCGCCAGGACCAGCGCGAGGGTGGCTCCGCTCGTGGTCCTTGTGGTCGCTCTCGCGCTGGCCGGCTGCGGCGGCAGCCATCACCGAGGGAGTAGCCCGACCGCTCCGTCTGCTCCGGCCCCTACAGCTCCCACTACCCCGCTCCAGGGGACCGGGACATCCGGTCCCAACGTCGGGTTGTATACCTGGTCGCGAGACAGCAGCCCCTCGCTGGCGATCGGTGGTGGCGCCTCGAGCACGCTGACTGCGGTTCTGGCCCCGTCGGGCCGGGCCCCGTGGATCATCGCCGGCACCCGCCTCACTGTCGACGGTGGAAGCACCGCCACTGTCTGGACCTCCGCCGACGGCGCCTCCTGGCAGGCCGATCCGCTGACGGCGTCGAAGGTCGACAGCCAGGTCAACGCGGCTACGTCGTGGCGGGAGGGCACGGTGATCGTCGGGTCGGCCGGACCGGCGACGCATCGCCGGGCGGCGGTGTGGGTCTCCCGGGCTGGGGGAGCCTCCTTCGTCGAAGCGAGCAGCTCCGCCCTCCTCTCCCCCAATTCAGCGATGACGGCGGTCACCAGCGGGCCACTCGGCCTGATCGGGGCGGGGACATCCGCCGGACACCTCGCCATGTGGTATTCCGCCGACGGCCAGCACTGGACGACCTTGAGCGGGGCGGACCGGCTGATCGGGGCCGCCGATGACCCGCATATCGACACTTTGCTGGCCACCACCAACGAGGGCGTCTTCGCCGGCGGTTGGGTTCACAGCGGATCCTCCATCCAGGCGGCCCTGTGGTCGTCGGGTGACGGCATCCACTGGCGTCGGGTGAATGCGGCCCCGTCCGGGTTCGGGGGACCGGGGGATCACATCATCACCGGCATGGCGCAACTGCAGAGCGAGCCATCTGTAAGCGGTACCGGGCTGGTTGCCGTCGGGGGAACCTGGACCGGATCGCGATGGGCACCCGCATCGTGGATTTCACCGAACGGCGTCAGCTGGAGCCGGCCGTCGACCGCATTCGCCCTCGCCGGTCGCACGCAGCCTGACGCGACCGACGCCATGGTGCGGGCGCTCCGAGCCATCCCGTCGACGGGCCTCTCGACCACACTCGTTGCGGTCGGGGGTGGGCCGACGGCGCAGCGGCTCTGGAGATCGACAGACGGGCTGCATTGGACCGAGCAAACGCTGCCCGCTGCGGCCGAGGCGTCGGATCAATGGCAGGCTTCTTTGCTGGCCGTATCCGGCTCGACCACCGTCATCGCAGACGACGATCCCGGGCAACCTCATGTGCTGGTCGATCGGGCCACGACGGGATGGGAGCAACCCTCCTCCAACCCGATCGTATTTGGGGCCGTCCAACCCGTAGCCCGGCCGAGCGGTCTGGTCGCCACCGCCGCCGGCATGACGGTGGCTGTCGAGATCACGGCCCCGGGGCAGATCATCGGTTCCGGCAGCTCGTCCACCGAGCTGCTCACTTCGCAAAACGCGACCAGCTGGAGTCCTATCGCCACGGGCGGAGTGTTCGCCGGTGCCACGGTCACCGGTCTCGCCGCCGCACCGGGCGGCATGGTTGCAGTGGGATGGCGCCAGACCGGCGGCACGCTCCAGGCAATGGCCTGGACCAATCCGGCCGGGCGGCCCTGGAAGGCCGGCACACCGCTCGAAGCCGGGTCCACGGCGGAGTCAGACGGAGCAAACGCTGTTTGCACGAGCGGCGGCGAGGTCGTCGCCGTAGGTTGGGCCCGCTCCGCCGCCGGCACCGAGACGGCGCAGGTCTGGGCGTCGGGCGATGGTGTGCGCTGGACGGCGGTGCCGGTCTCGCCGCCCGCGCCGCCCGGTGGCGACAATGCGATGACGGGCTGTAGCACCCTCCCCGCTGCGGGCGCCGGCAACCCGGCTGGATTCGACGCCTTCGGAGCAGCCACGTCGCCCCAGACCGGAGTCGGGCCGGCGTTCTGGTCCTCGCCGCAAGGTCGGTCGTGGACTCGCCAGACTGGCAACCCGTTCGGCACCGACCTGCCGTTTCCGACGCTCGACGTGGCCCGGTCGGGCGCGGTCTGGATCGCCGCCACCGGCACGCCGGATCCGAGCCTACCCTCCGCTGCGCCGCCTCCCACTTCCGGTCTGTGGGTCACGACCGACGCCGGCGACGGCTGGCAGCACGTCGATACGGCCAGCGCCGTCTGGCAGGGACAGCTGACGGCTCATCTCGACCGGGTGGCGTTCCTCGGGTCGATGCCGGTCGTCGCCGGAGCGGTGGACGGACGGCTCACGGTATGGGTGGGCGTCCCGACCTGAGCGTTCGAATGCTGAGTATTCGAATCAGGGGAAAAGGGAGAGCCGGTCGTCCGGCTCGTCCACCGGCAACCAGGGCCGGGGCGCGGCCCGGGATCCGGCCACGCCCCAAACCAGGTGCTCCATGAAGATCCAGGTCCGGCGGTGGATCGCCGAGGGGCCATACGCCTGCAACGCCATCTTGTGCCGAGGACACGGGTAGCCCTTGTTGGAATCGAACTCGTACTCCGGGTAATGCTCGGCCTCACCACGCATGATGCGGTCCCGCGTGACTTTGGCCAGGATTGATGCGGTGGCGATCGTCAGGCAGGTGGCGTCGCCTTTGATGATGCGCTGGGTGCAACCAAGGCCCACGAAGTCCCAATTACCATCCACCAGCACCTGGTCGGGTGTGACGCCGAGAGCGTCGATGGCCCGGCGGGCGGCCAGCCGCTGCGCCTCCGCCATACCGAGGTCGTCGCATTCCACCTGAGACGCAGCACCGACGGACCAGGCCGCACACCACCGCGCCAGGCGATCGAACAACCGCTCGCGCTCCGGCTCACGCAACATCTTGGAATCGCGCACCCGGTAAACCCGCCGGTCCTGGGGGAGCATGGCGGCACCCACCATGATCGGCCCGGCCCACGAACCCCGCCCGACCTCATCGACGCCGACCACGACCTCGTGACCCTGCGCCCAGAGGTCTCGTTCGACCGCGAGGGTCGGGGCCCGGTTCACGGCCGGCCCTCGCTGGCGTAGCGGGCGAAGATCATGCCGTCCCCCTCGAGGACGGCGGTCAGACGCAGACGGAACGGATCGAGCCGGGCTCGATCACCGGCAAGACTCCGTTGTCCCGGCCCGACCAGGGCGGGTGTAGTGGTACAGCACAGCTCGTCCAGCAGTCCCGATTCGACGAGCGACTCCAGCAGCATCGGACCCCCTTCGCAGAGCACCCGGCCGAAGCCCCGGTCGCGCAGCGCGTCGAGTCCCCGGGTCAGGTCGACATCGTCATCACCGCAAGCCACGATCTCCGCCACCACGGCCAGATCCGCTCGAGCCGCTGCAACGCGGGCCGAGGTCAGGAGTAACGGCTTCACCCTGCCGGTGAACACCCGCGCCGTGGGCGCCAGGCCCCCCCGCCCGCTGACGATCGCCAGCGCCGGCAGCGCCGCCTGACGGCGAGCCAGCCGCCGTTCGCGGGCCGCCTCCTCCAGCCGAACCGGCCCATAATCTTCGGCGCGCACGGTGCCGGCTCCGACAAGGATCACATCCGCGACGGCTCGCATGGCCATGAACGCCGCCCGGTCAGCGAGACCACCGAGCGCCGCACTGCGGCCGCCGACCGCCACCATCCCGTCGATCGAAACCGCGAAATTTGCACGGATGTGTTGTTCCGCAGAGACGAAGTATTCCTGCTCGAGACTGGACGCATCCGGCAGGTCCACCGACGTCGGGTACAGCCGCTGCATCAATCGAGCGCAGCTATGGTGTCGGCCTCGCCCGGGTCCGGATCGGTCACGAAAAAGGCGTCAAGGATCTCGGTGGCGACCTGCTCGCTGGTCAAGCGGAGGCTGAGGGCCACCACGTTGGCGTCGTTCCACCGTCGGGCCCCGCGGGCCGTCTCGGCGTCCACGCAAAGGGCGGCCCGTACCCCGGGCACTTTATTGGCGGCTATCGACACACCCGTGCCCGTCCAGCAGCACACCACGCCGCGATCGGCCTGTCCGCTCGCCACTGCTTCGCCGACCGCCCGGCCGACCTCGGGCCACGGCGCGCTGTCGGCGAGGACGTCGATGGTGTGGCCGGCGCCGGTCAGGTAGGCCGTCACCGCCTCGGCCAGTGGTGTGTCCTCGTCAGCGCCGAAAGCCACTCGCACGCCCGGAGCCTACCGGGCCGACCCACTCGTCGAGACGTTTGGTCCGGTCGTAGGATGCGCACATGCCCGAGGCCGCCATGCCGCCTATTCCGAGCCGGGAAAGTTGGCTCGGGCGGGAGGCGGTGCTCATCCCGGTCAAGGCCTTCCGTGACGCCAAACTTCGCCTGGCGCCGGCGATGTCGGCGCCTGAGCGCGCCGCGCTGGCTCAGAAAATGGCGTCCCGGGTGGTGGCCTCCGCAGCGGGCCTGCCCGTCGCGGTGGTGTGCGATGACCTGGAAGTGGCGACGTGGGCGCGGGGACTCGGCGCGCTCGTCATCTGGGAACCGGGGCGCGGGCTCAACGGGGCCGTTCACGAAGGAGTGTCGCGGTTGGCGGCGGCCGGTGCGTCGCTCGTCGTCGTAGCCGCCGGCGACCTGCCTCTCGCGACCGACCTGCGATGGGCGACCCGCTTTCCCGGAATCACCATCGTGCCCGACCGCCGTGGGGACGGGACGAACGTCATCGCCATTCCGACCGCGTCGGGTTTCGTCTTCTCGTATGGACCCGGGTCCTTTGCCCGCCACCTCGACGAGGCCGGACGTATCGGTCTACCCATCCGCGTCGTGCGCTCGACCCGCCTGAGCTGGGACGTCGACGTGCCCGACGATCTGGCCGCCGTCAACAGATAGCCGTCCCGATGAAACAGGGCCAGCCGGTGGCTCGTCTCTGGTCTGACGAACGGCCGGTCGGTCGGTCGTGCGATGCCGGCCGTTGCCGGCGCAGAGGCACTGTGCCGGTCGACTCGGGCCGCGCCACTCGGGCCGAACCACTCGGCCGCTTTCGCGTGCCGTCTTCGCTAGCCCGCGAGAGCAACTACGCCGGTCGGACTACAGATGGCCGCGGACGGAGCGCCCCGCGAGTTGTAGGCCTAGGCCTTCTTGGCCGGTATCGCCCTTCGGGTGACTACCCGCTTGGTGGCCCCCGAGGCTCGCTGGGCCGGCACCGCCTTGGTGGCGGTCCGCTTAGCCGGAGCGGTCCGTTTGCCGGCCGTCTTCTTGGCGGCTCCGGTCTTCTTGGCCGCCGTGGTCTTCTTGGCCGGAGCTCTCTTGGCCGGAGCTCTCTTGGCGGGAGCTCGCTTGGCCGGAGCGCGCTTGGCCGGAGCGGCCTTTTTGACGGTCGCGGTCCGCTTGGTAGCCGCCTTCTTGACGGTCGCCCGCTTCGCGGTCGTTCGCTTGGCCGCTGTTGCCGACGTCTTCTTGACGCCGACCCGCTTCGCGGTGGCCTTCGCTGAGGCCGCCTTTCGGGGCGGACCCGTCTTCTTGGCCGCAGCCGCCGTCTTCTTAACTGGGCTCATTGTCCCCTCTTTCAGCGCTTCTTGGCTGCCCGGGTGGTCTTCTTCGCAGCCGAGGCCTTCTTGGCCGCGGTCTTCTTGGCCGGCCCGGTCTTCCTGGTTGCAGCCTTCTTTGCTGGTGCAGCCTTCTTGCCCGCCGCCGCCTTGCCGCGGCTGTTGAGGGACTCCTTGAACGCAGAGGCGGGCGCGAAGCGCACGCCTCTTGATGCGGCGATCCTCACCGGGGCGCCCGTTTGGGGATTCCGACCCATCCGGGCGGCCCGGGCGCTCGGCGAGAAGGTTCCGAACCCGAAGATCGCCACCTTGTTGCCGGCTTTGGTCTCAGCCATCACCGACTCGGTCAAGGCGGTCACCGCAGCGTCCGCCTGCTTCTTGTCGAGTCCGGTCCTGCGGACCACTGCCTCGACGAGCTCTGTCCTGTTCACCGGCACCTCCTGGCGCTGTTGGGGAAGTTCCCTGATATACAAGAGGTTTTGGAGCTGCAGGTCAAGCATTTCCCTTGCATGACAAGGGCTTTCGAGCCAGTTAGTCGAAATTTCCCTTGCTACACCAAGGTTTCTTGCTTCAAGGCGTGTTCGAGAACTTCGCCAACTTCAGCCGCGAAGTGGAACGTCATCTGCTCGCGGACCGCCTCCGGGACATCTTCGAGGTCCGGCGCATTGCGAGCGGGAAGCACCACTTCGGTCAGCCCGGCTCGATGGGCGGCCAGGACCTTCTGCTTGACGCCACCGATCGGAAGCACCTTTCCCTGCAAGGTGACCTCGCCGGTCATCCCGACCTCGGGGCGCACGGGCCGTTCGGTCAGGAGGCTCACCAACGCGGTGGTCATGGTCACGCCGGCGGAGGGTCCATCCTTCGGGATCGCTCCAGCCGGAACGTGAATGTGGATGCGCAGATGGTCAAAAGCGTCCGGCTGCAGCCCCAGGCTGGCGCGCGTGAGCCCGCACATAGGACATTGCAATCTGCGCTGACTCCTGCATGACCTCGCCGAGCTGGCCGGTGATCGTCAGGCCGGGTTCACCGGGCGCGGCGCTGGCTTCAACGAACAGGACGTCGCCGCCCACGCCCGTCACGGCCAGACCGGTCGCCACTCCCGGGATCGACGGTCCGCTCGGCCACTTCGGGCTGGTGGCGGGGCCGACCGAGCCACTGGGCGACGTCCGCTTCGTCCACGGACAGCGGTGTGGCGGCACTGCCTGCCGCCACCTTGGCCGCCGCCTTCCGCAACAATCGGCCCAGTTCCCGCTCCAGGCTTCGCACCCCCGCCTCACGGGTGTACCCGGCCACCACGGCGCGCAACGCCGCATCGGTGATGGCCACCTCACCGTCGAGCAGACCGGCACGGGCCCACTGCCGGGGCAGCAGATGGTCACGTGCGATGGCGACCTTCTCGTCTTCGGTGTACCCGTCGAGGCGGACGACCTCCATGCGGTCGAACAACGGTGCGGGGATTTGCTCCGCCATGTTGGCGGTGGCCAGGAACAGCACATCCGATAGATCCAGATCGAGGTCGAGGTAGTGGTCCCGGAAGGTGTGGTTCTGGGCCGGATCGAGCACTTCGAGAAGCGCGGAGGACGGATCCCCGCGCCAGTCGCTGCCGAGCTTGTCCACCTCATCGAGCAGGATGACGGGGTTCATGCTTCCGGCGTCCTTGATGGCCCGGACCACGCGGCCGGGCAGGGCACCGACATAGGTGCGTCGATGGCCGCGGATCTCCGCTTCGTCGCGCACGCCGCCAAGTGCGACTCGCACGAACGATCGACCCATGGCGCGGGCCACAGACTCGCCGAGCGAAGTCTTGCCGACTCCGGGCGGCCCGACGAGGGTCAGGATCATGCCGCCGCGGCCCCGCCCGCCACCCGGGACGGGCGCGTCCTCGAGATTTCGCTCCACGCGCAGCTTGCGCACAGCCAGATGCTCGATGATCCGTTCCTTCACGTCGTCGAGTCCGGTGTGATCGGCGTCGAGCACCGAACGGGCCTCGCCGATGTCGAGGCGGTCATCGGAACGAACTCCCCAAGGCAGCTCAAACACCAGGTCGAGCCAGGTCCTGATCCACCCGTGCTCCGGGCTCTGCTCGCTCGTGCGCTCCAGCTTGTCGATCTCGCGTGCGATGGTGGTCCGCGTCGCGTCGCTGACCATCAGCGCCTCCAGACGGGTCCGGTAGTCGTCGCCCTGGTCGCCATCGCCCTGCTCGCCGAGCTCCTTGCGGATGGCCGCCAGCTGCTGGCGCAGCAGGTATTCGCGCTGAGTCCGCTCCATCCCCTCGGACACATCGGTCCTGATGCGATCCTTGAGTTCCAGCTCGGCCAGCGCCTCGCGCCCCCACGCCAGCACCAGCTCAACCCGGCGGGCCGGATCGAGGGTCTCGAGCAGTTCGACCTTGCGTTCCACCGAGAGCTCGGGCCAGTAGCCCGCCATGTCGGCCAGCCGGCCGGGCTCGGTGATGCCACGGAGGATATCGCCGAGCCGGCCGGCGCCCCGGTGCTCTCCGATAGCCTCGAACACGGCTCGAAGCTCACGGGCGGCCTCGACCGCGGCGTCGGTGGCCGGAGGCTCCTCCACGATCTCCACATTCACCCAGAGCGCCGGACCGGCGGCTGCGGTCGCGGCCCCTATCGCGGCCCGCTCCAGGGCCTGCACCACCACCGCGGGGGTGCCGCCCGGAAGGGCGCCGGTGCGCTCGACCTGGGCGATCGTTCCCACCCGGGCGAAGCGACCGGAGCTGGCATCGGGACCGCTGGTCCGCCCGAGGCGGGGGACGAGCACCAAGCGGTTCCCGGCGCCCGTGGCGGCCTCGGCGGCGGCACGCGCCTCAGGGGTCTCCAGGGCCAGAGTGATGGTCATGCCGGGAAGCACCACCCCGGCATCCAGGGGGAGCAACGGCAGCGCGGAGGTGGCGATCGGTGACATGAGCGACCTTTTCATCGAAGGTGTAATGCTGTAAGTTACTCAAGGATAACGACCATAGAAGCAAAGTTGTTCCTTTAGGACTCAGGTAAACTGCATAGCCACCGGTTCGGGCTTTCCGTAAGCCTGATCACCTGGGATCGCGAGCCCCGCGGCGGCGGGCTGACTGGATCCTGCCGTTCCGTCCGGGCCGCAACTGGCGGTCTGGAGGCCCGGCGGTCTGGAGGCCCGACGGTCTGGCGGCCCGACGGTCTGGCGGCCCGACGGTCTGGCGGCCTGGCGGTCTGGAGGCCCGCTGGTCTGGCGGCCCGGCGGTCTGGAGGCCCGCTGGTCTGGAGGCCCCGGCCCCACGCTCCGTGACAAACCATGGCGTAGGGGCCAATTCTCTGTCGCGGCGTCCCCTTCAGTTGGACACGATTGGCAACAGAAAGGCTCAAAATGGAATGATTCGCGACAGGGAAGGTTGGTGGCCGACCACCCTGCGTGTTAGCGGCGGGCGAGGAAGTAGCTCGGCGAGGGAAATGACCGAGCCTGGCCCGCCGCCAGCCCGGTGTGTCGGGCGCTCTCGAGCAAACCGGAGCGATCGGGATCAGCCCGCCGACGGCGCCGGCGCCGGCGCGAACCCGAGGAGGAACCGCCCAAATTGGGGTAGAACGGCGGGGTGGCACCGGCACCCGACGACCCCGAGGGTGATCGTCTTCAGACGTATCGGGCCAAGAGGAACTTCGACCGCACGCCAGAACCCTCCGGGGCGGCCGAACCCTCCGGGGCGGCCGAACCTTCCGGGGCTCCAGAACCCCCCAGCGACGTCCAGGGGGCAGGGGTCGCAGCTGACGAGCTCCGTTTCGTCGTCCAGAAGCACGCCGCCCGACGCCTCCACTACGACGTCCGCTTCGAGGCGGAGGGGGTGCTCATCTCCTGGGCGGTCCCGAAAGGGCCATCCCTCGATCCATCCGTCAAGCGGCTGGCCGTGCACGTGGAGGACCACCCGCTGGATTACGCCACATTCGAAGGCACCATCGCCTCGGGCGAATACGGCGCCGGGGCCGTCATCGTCTGGGACGAAGGCACCTACCAGAACCTGACCCAGAAAAGCGGGCATCCCGTTTCGGTGGTCGACGCCGTGGGCGCCGGTCATCTGTCGGTATGGCTCGACGGGACCAAGCTGCACGGAGGCTGGGCGCTGACCCGGACCAGCCCGGCAGATGAGCGGGAAGCGTGGATCATGGTCAAGCGGAGCGACGAGCAGGCCAGCCGGACCGTTGATCTGACGGTCGAGGCACCTGACTCGGTGCTCTCGGGCCGAAGCATCGAGGAGGTACGGGGGGACGCCCGGAGCAGCCAATGGCACCCCGGGCGAGCCACCTGGCGGCCGCCGATGCTCGCCCAAGCGCTCCGGGTGCCGCAGGACCTGCGGGTGCTCGGCTCCGCCGGCTGGACCTACCAGCGCAAGCTGGACGGATTGCGCTGCGTGGCGGTCCGTAATGGCCAGCAGGTCGAGCTGTGGTCTCGCAACCACCTGTCCTTCACCGAGCGCTTCCCGGAGATCGCGGCCGCGCTCGCCGCGCTCCCGGCCGACAACTTCACCGTCGACGGCGAGCTGGTGGCCTTCGATGGGGAGCGCACCAGTTTCGCCCGGCTACAGCAAGCGCGATCGCCGGCCCGGCCCGAGTTGCACCTCTTCGATCTCCTGCACCTGCTCGGCAATGACACGACCGGACTACCCCTCTCAGACCGTCGCCGATTGCTGGCGCAGCTGATGGAAGGCGTCGCCGACGTCGTCCGCCTGGTCGAGGTGGTCGAAGGCGACCCCCGGTCCCTGCTCGACGCCGCCTGCCGGGACGGCTGGGAGGGGCTCATCGCCAAACGGGCGGACAGCGTTTACCGGAGCGGGCGATCGCCCGATTGGCGCAAGCTCAAGTGCACGACCTCACAGGACCTGGTCGTCGGGGGATGGACGGACCGGTCGGGACAGCGGGTGGGTCTCGGTGCCCTGCTCGTCGGCTACTACGACGATGATGGGCAGCTCCGGTACGCCGGCAGGGTCGGCTCGGGATTCGACGACCGGGAGCTGGCCGGCCTTCAGCAGACGCTGGCCGGGCTGAGGGCGGAAAAATCGCCATTCGTCGATGCCGGCAGGGTCAAAGGCTCCCACTGGGTTCGACCGGAGATGGTCGTCGAGGTGACCTTCTCGGAATGGACCCCCGACGGTCGACTGCGCCATCCCCGTTTCGAAGGAGTTCGGATCGATACCAATCCGATGGAGGTCCGGCGAGAATCGGAGTGAGAACCCTCTTCAACCGGGGTGAGAGGGCAATCGCCCTGACAGGCACACAGACGCCCCCTACCACCCCGGAGAGCGGCCGATCGCGGCGCGCCGCGGGTCAGTTGACTCGCTTTTCGTAGCCCTCCCAGTACGGGTTCCGCAGCTTGAACTTCTGGAGCTTGCCGGTGGCGGTGCGGCTCAGCGACTCCCGGAAGTCGACCGATGTCGGACACTTGAAGTGCGCCAGCCGGTCGCGGCAGAAGCCCATCAGATCGGCCTCCGTCGCCACCTGCCCGGCCCGCAACACCACGAGCGCCTTGACCGTCTCTCCCCAGCGTTCGCTGGGAACACCGATGACGGCGACTTCGGCCACCGCCGGGTGCTGGTAGAGACAATCCTCGACCTCGACCGAGCTGATATTTTCGCCTCCCGAAATGATGACATCCTTCTTGCGGTCGGAGATGATCACGTAACCATCGGGTCGCACCTCCCCCTGGTCACCGGTGTGGAACCAGTTGTCCGCCATGGCCTTCGCTGACTCGTCCGGCTGCTCCCAGTAGCCCGCGAACACGTGGTTGGAGCGGGCCTGAATCTCCCCGTCCTCGGCGGCCGCGACACGCACACCGACGGCCGGGACACCGGCCTGCGACTGGAGCCGGGCGCGCGTCGGGCGGTCCAGGTCATCCCACTCCGCCCGGGCCCGGTTGATGGTCAGGAGTGGCGACGTTTCGGTCAGCCCGTAAATCTGGATGAACTCCCACCCGAGCTCCCCCTCAACTCGCTCGATCGTCTTCGATGGGGGCGGAGCCCCCGCCACGACGATGCGAATGCGATCGCGGCCCGGGATCGCCTCCCCCCTCGATTGCCTGGCCGCCCCGGCATCGAGAACTGCGGCAACGACGGCGGGCGCCGCGCAGAGGAGGGTCACCCCGTGGCGCTCGACCCGTCTGAGGATCTCCTCGCCATCAATCTTCCGCACCACGACCTGCGGGACGCCCATCGCGGTCACGGCATACGGCATGCCCCATCCGTTGCAATGGAACATCGGAAGGGTGTGCATGTAGACGTCACGGTCGGTGAGGGTGACATGCCAGCCGAACGTGACGGCGTTAAGCCAGCAGTTGCGATGGGTGAGTTGCACACCCTTCGGCCGGGCCGTGGTTCCGCTCGTGTAGTTGATGCTCGCGGTGGCACCCTCATCCGGCTCCCATGGCCGGGGCTCGGCGCCGAGCGGTGCCGGCGCAAACAGATCCGCGTCGGCGATCCCATCCATCACCATGCGGTGCTTGGCGGTCACATCGGTCAGAGTCGCATCAGACTCGGGATCCACGAGCAGCACATTGGCCCCCGAATGGTCGACGACATACCGGATCTCCTCGGGGCCAAGACGGTAGTTGATCGGCACGAGGATCCGGCCGTACCCGCTCACCCCGAAAAAGGCGATCTGGAACCGGGCCGCGTTAGGACTGACGATGGCCACCCGTTCTCCGAACCCGACGCCAAGCTCGTCGAGAGCGAGCGCCATGCCGCGGGCCCGGGCGTCCACCTCGTCATAGGTGAGCGTCCCGAGCGAACCGGGCACCCCCGGTTCGTCCGTGATGGCCAGCCGATCACGGTACGCCGTGACCGCCCGCTCCAGAAAGTCACCGATCGTGAGCGGCACAAACATGGGCACCCCCGGGTCCAAACGTCGTTCCTCCTCAAGGTAGCCGCCGGGACGGGACAACCCGATGCCGCAGGGCCGGCGGTGCTCGGCGCTACGCTGGCCGGTCGTGCGCAGGCGCCGGGAGCGACGACCGCCCGTCAGCCCCGGCGAGCCCACCCGGGTGCTCGTCATCTCCGCCAGCATGGGCGCGGGTCACGACGGAGCGGCCCGGGAGCTCGCCGACCGGCTGTCGTCCGCCGGGCACCACGCCGAGGTCCGGGACTTCCTGGACAGCGGGCCACTCCGTCTCGGTGCCGTCCTCAGGACCGGTTACGAGTTCGAGCTCAAGCACGTTCCGTCGGCGTACGAAGCCACCTACCGGCTGTGGTACCGCGCTCCGTGGCTGTGTCCGGTCGTGGCGTGGCTGGTGGCCGCCCTGACCCACCGGCGCGTGCTGCGCTGGGTACGCGAGGCGGACGCGGCCGTGGTGGTGTCCACCTATCCGCTGGCGACGCTGTGCCTCGGCCGGCTGCGAGCGACCCGCCGGCTCGCCATTCCCACGGTGAACTTCATCACCGATTTCGGCGTCCACCCCCTGTGGGTGCATCGGGGCATCGACGTGAACCTCGCCGTCCACGACGGACCTGCACAGATGGCCGCCCGCCGCACGGGCCGCCCGGCCGTGGCCTGCGGCCCGATCGTGGCGGACGCCTTCGAACCGGGTGCCCTGCCCCCACGGGAGCTGGCCCGTCAGGCGCTCGGGCTCGGCGCCGGCGAGCGGGCCGTGCTGGTCGTCGCCGGCTCCTGGGGCGTCGGGGGCCTGAAAGCCACGTGGCGAGCGCTGACTGGCGATGGCCATTTCACGCCGGTGGTGGTGTGCGGCCGAGACGAGCGGCTCTGGCAGGAGGTGACTGCCCTCGCCGCCGGGGCGCCCGGTAACTCGGTCATTATCGGCTGGACCGACGACATGCCGACACTGATGGCCGCGTGCGACGCTCTGGTCGAGAATGCCGGTGGCCTGACCTCGCTCGAAGCGATGCGAGCCGGTTTGCCGGTCGTGAGCTTCCAGCCGATTGCCGGCCACGGGCGGGAAAACACGGCCCGGATGGCTGAAGCCGGCGTCAGCCGTCTGGCCGGGGACGCCCGCGAGCTCAGCGACGCCCTCCAGGCTCTCACCTCGGCCGGGCGGCCCCGCACCACCCAGGTGGAGACAGGGCGGGCCATGTTCCGCGACAGCGCCGACCGCCTCACGCTCGACGCCGCAATGGCCCCGATTGCTCCGCTCGGTCGCGGTACCGCCGCCTACGTCCGCCGGGCGATTGCCGCCACGGTCGTCACCGCCGGTCTGGGCTGGACGGCGCTCACCGCTGGCGTGGACGTGGCGGCCGCGTCCGCAGGTGCAGGCGTCGCCCATCCGGCCGGTTGGGCGAACATGGTCGCCTATGTGGGGGTCCGACTCAACGCCTCGGAGCTGGCCGACCGGACGATTGCCGCGGCGATGCAGCGCATGGACTTCACCGCCATCGTCGATAGCTCGACGGCGCTCAGCGAGCCAGACGCGGTACGTACCCTGGCTGCCAACGGCGTCAACGTGGCCAGCGGCGGGCGGGGCGATGCCCCCGGCTCGAGTAACGACGATCCGATGCTTTGGACCCGCGCCCGGAGCGATGCCCAGGCCGGCCAATTGCTCGGGCAGCTGATCGACGCACCGGTGACGGTGGTCGTTCCAGGGCGACGGGTCAACGCGTGGGACCTGATCGAGTGCAGCAAAGCCCACAGTTCCCTCGTCGTCCCTGACCACGTGCTCAACGCCGATCTGGCCGCCGTCGAAGGCACGCCGATCCACGTGGCTGATCGCCGCATCTATCTGATCAATGGCCTTGATGCCACCCCCGCCCAACTGAGCAACGTCCTCGACCGTTTCGCCGCCGCCATGTCGCAAGCCCACCTTTCCGCCGAGCCGCTGGCCGACCTGGCGTGACCGGCCGCCCACCCTCCCTCGACCGGCCACCCTCCAGCGACGGGACAGGGCGGCAGGGGCGCGTAGCAGCGAACGGCACGCGGCATCGGCCCGACCTGCGGCCCCGCCTGGCCGCCGGAGCGGCGACCGGGCTGGCGGCCGGTATAGTGGCCCACCTCCTGCCGGGCGTGGTGGCCTGGCGGTCGATGCGGTGCCGGCTGCTGCCGCAGTTGTCGGGCGTGGGCGACGCCGGCCACGTGGCGGTCACCTTCGATGACGGCCCCGATCCGAAGGCAACCCCGCCGATCCTGGACGCGCTCGACACCCTCGGGTGGCGGGCCACTTTCTTCTGCCTCGGCAGCCAGGTGCGCCGCTCCCCCGACCTGACCCGGGAGCTGGTGCGGCGCGGACACGAGCTGGCGATCCACGGCGACAGCCATCGCAGCCATCTCGGCCGCCCGTTCACCTCGACGGTCCCCGACCTCCGCCGAGCCAGGGACACCATCGAGACAGTCGCCGGGGTGTCGGTACGTTGGTTCCGGCCGCCGTACGGGGCGGTGTCGACAGCGACGCTGGTGGCCGCCCGGCAGTCGGGTTTGCAGATGGTCCTCTGGACCACGTGGGGCCTTGACTGGCAACCGCGGGCCACCGGCCGTACCGTGGCCGCCAACGTGGCCCGGACCTTCCATCCCGGCGCCACCGTCCTGCTCCACGACTCCGACATCACCTCGATCCCTGGCACTTGGCGCTCCGCACTGTCCGCTCTTCCCATCCTCGGCCGGCAATGGGCGGCGGCCGGGCTGCAGGTGGGGACACTCGGCGAGCATGGCGTCGCCGAACCCGGGCCAGGCGCCGCCACCCGGGCCGGCAACTTCCAGCCGGCATCCTCACCGGGCGCCACTGCTGGGCCCAGGGCAGGAGGCCACGCCCTCCCGGCCCCGTCGCGACCCTGGCCCTGACGCTGGCCCTGGTGGCCGCCGGATGCGGGGGTGCGGCTACCCCCAAGGCGACGCCCGCGATTCAGGTGGTCACAGGCTTGTACCCGCTGGCCCAGGCCGTCGAGCAGGTCGGAGGCGGCACGGTTTCGGTTACCGACGTCGTGCCCGACGGAGCCGACCCCCGCACCTATCAGCTGAGCCCGGCCCAGATTGCCGTCGTGCACCGCGCCGCCCTGGCCGTCGACGTGGGCGGATTCCAACCTTCGTTCGCAGCTGCCGCGGCCGGAGCGCACGCATCCGTCGACCTAGCGGCCAGGCTGCAGACAAATGACCCTTACGTGTGGCTCGATCCGGCGCTCATGAGGCGGGCCGTGACCGTGATCGGGGCGGCCCTGGCGGCGACCAATCCGCCCGCTGCGGGCGTCTACCGGAAAAACGCCGCGGGCTTCGCGGCCGAGGTGCGGTCGACCGGGATCGACTACGAGAGCACCCTTGCGACCTGTCCCCGGCGGACGATCGCGACCGCAGACGGGGCCTTCGCCGAGGTCGCCCGGCAGTACGACCTGAGCGACCTGATCGTGGGCGCGGCGGCGGACCCGCCGCCGGCCGAGGTGGCGAGCATGGCCGGTCGGGTGATGGGCGCCGGCCTGACGACGGTCTTCACCGAGCCGTTCGTCCCCGATGGGACGGTCCAGGCCGTCGCCACGGCCGCCCACGCCAAAGTCAGGACCCTCGACCCGCTGAGCGGTGCCCCGCTCGGAGGTTGGCCGCACCATCCCACCTACGTGCAGCTGTTGGAGGAGAACCTCGGCGCGCTCAGCACCGCGCTCGGCTGTCCCAACGGCGCGACGGGAGCGTGAGCGACCTGGAGGAGCGAACCAACGTGGCCGAGTGCGGCACCTTCCCCCGGATGGTGTCGGCATGACCGACCCGCTCTCGGCCGTTGCTGGCTGGCCTGTCGTCGCCGCCGCCGGCGTTGTCTCCGCCGGCACCGGAGTCGTCGCCAGCACCGGGCCGAACCGGACCCGCTTTCCGTGGGCCTCGGTCACCAAGGTGCTCACCGCCATGGCGGTTTGGGTTGCGGTCGAGGAGGGCACCGTCGGGTGGGCCGATGCCGTCGGGCCGCCCGGGGCGACCCTGGCGCACCTGCTGGCCCACGCTTCGGGCGTCGCGCCCGACAGCGACGCTGTGCTCGCCCCGCCGGGCAGCCGCCGCATCTACTCGAACCACGGGTTCGAGCTGGCCGCCATGCATCTGGCCGACCGATCGGGCATGCCGTTCGAGCGCTACCTGTCGGAAGGGGTGCTGCAACCGCTGGGACTCAGCGAAACCGCGCTCGCCGGGAGCCCAGCGGCCGGGGCTTCGGGACCCCTCACCGACCTGATGGTCCTCGGCCACGAGCTGCTGGCGCCGACGCTGGTGAGCCCCATAATCCTCGAACGGGCCACAGCCGTGGCGTTCCCCGGTTGGCCGGGGTGCTGCCCGGATTCGGCCGCTACGACCCCAACGACTGGGGGCTCGGTGTCGAAATCCGGAGCAACAAGCAGCCCCACTGGACTGGTGGCGGCAACTCGCCTGGCACGTTCGGACACTTCGGCCGGTCGGGTGCATTTCTCTGGGTGGATCCGACCCGGCGGCTGGCGCTGGGCTCGCTCGCCGATCGGCCCTTCGGACCGTGGGCGGCGAGGGCCTGGCCGGCCCTTGCCGATGCGGTCATCGCCGGGTATGGTCCGGCCTGACCACCCCCAGCCGTCATCACCGGGTGACGGGCCTGGCCTGACCCCGCCCCTCCCGTCCGGCGTCCGACCCATGCCGGCCCTGCAGGGGCCGGCGAGCTCCTGGACAGGGATCGGTGCGAGGCGGCTCCCGTGTCACTGATCGCGGGTCAGGACCTCTCTGAAAGCAGCGAACGCGCGGGGAGCCCACACCGTTGCGGGTCCGCCGTTCATCAGGATCGCCACGCCCAGGGCTTCGGCGACTTCCTCCTCGGTGGCATGTCGGCGAGCCGCGCCCAGGGCATGGGCGGCAATACAACCGTCGCATTCGCGGGTCACCGAGATCGCCAGCGCGATCAGCTCCTTGACCCGCGCCGGGAGGGCCCCGTCAGTGATGACGGCGCGCTGCATGGCCGCGAAGCTGCCCACCACGTCGGGAATCTGCTCCCGCAGCTCCCGGGCCGGATGGCGAATCTCGCCGATTACCTCGAGGGGATGGATCATTCGGGTCCTCCTTCGACCGGCCGGCCGCGGTCGACGGCGCGGTCCGGCTCCACGGGAGCGTAACCAAGCCCCGCCCGAGCGGCCGCTAAGCGTCGGGTGCGTTTTGCGCCTTGGGAAGCATTTTAGCGATATTTGGACGTCAACCGTGCCCAAGGTTACTGATCGCGCCCGCGGTGGCGGGCGCCAGGCCGGTGGCGGGCGGCCACGTCGGTGGCGGGCGCCCGGGCCGGTGGCGCACGCCCACTACGGTGGCGGGCGCCCAGGCCGGTGGCGGGCGGCCAGCCGGCGCCGGAGGTGCGCAGCCCAGATCCGTGCCCGGGCACAGACTGGCGCGTCGAAGGTCGATACGGCGGTGTCTACCAGCCGGGGTAACGTGACGGTTTCGGCATCCAGGCCCGACAAGGGCGAGCCTCGACGACAAGGGACGAGTGTGGCGCCAGCATCAGACGGTTCGACCAGTCCCCCGGCCGTGGCGTACGACGATCGGCTCCGGGCAACCATCGAGTCCAATCTTCTGCGCCTGGATCGCGTGGTGATTCCACTCGACGATCGCCGTCACGCGGCGGTAGCGGTCGTGGTCGTCGACAGCGATGCCGACCTCCACGCCGACGATCCCGCGCCGGCGTCCGCGGTTCGGCTCCAGCAGATCCCGGGGGTCCGGCCGGAGCGCCTCGACGGCAGCGTGGCCGGGACGGCCGGCGGTCCGGCCGTGTTGCTCACCCGCCGGGCCGAGCGCCTCCAGGCCCACGCCGGCCAGTGGGCGCTGCCGGGGGGCCGGGTCGAGCCTGGCGAGGAAGCCCTCGACGCGGCCCGGCGTGAGCTCCGTGAGGAGCTCGGGCTGGGCCTCGGGCCGTCCGACCTGCTCGGCGTCCTCGACGACTATCCGACGCGGTCCGGTTACGTCATCACCCCATTCGTCTTCTGGGGCGGCGCCGACCCGCATCTGGCCCCCGATCCGCGCGAGGTTCGCTCCCTGCACCGGGTCTCGCTCCGGGAGCTGTGCCGGCCGGACTCGCCCCGGTTTGTGACCATCCCCGAATCGGACCGCCCGGTGGTCCAAATCCCGGTGGGCGGTGATCTCATTCACGCTCCGACCGGCGCGGTGCTGTTGCAGTTCCGACGGGTGGCCGTCGAGGGCGTGCTCGAACGGGTCGCCCATTACGAGCAGCCCGTCTTCGCGTGGCGCTAGAGCAGCCCGACGTGAGCAGTCCAGACAAGAGCAGCCGGACGTGAGCAGTCCAGCAGGGGCCGACAAGAGCCGCCGGGACGCGGGCAGCCCGGACCGGCCCGAGGTGATCGAGCTCAGTCGTCTGGACGACACCGTCAGCCCGCTGGTCAGGCGGGCCGGGGAGATCGCCCTGGAGCAGTTCCGGGCCTCGCCGCGTGTGGAGGACAAGGGGGGCGGACGAGGGCAATTTCGATCCCGTCACGGAGGCCGACCGGATGACCGAGCGCTTTCTCCGCAGCGAGCTGTCGGCCCGTTACCCGGACGCCGGGATCGCCGGCGAGGAGGGCGGTGTCACCGGTCCCGCCGGACCGGCCCAGTGGATCATCGACCCCATCGACGGCACCAGGGCCTATATCACGGGCGTGCCGATGTGGGGCGTGCTACTCGGCCTTGTCGTCGACGGGCGCCCGGTGGCCGGCTGGTGCTGTCAGCCGTACCTCGACGAAACCTTCGTGGCCATCGGCGGGCGCGGCTGGCTGGATCGCGCCGACCGGCGACGTGACCTCGGGACCCGCCAGACGACCGACCTGGCCGAGGCCTCGATGTATTCCACTCATCCGAGCATGTTCACCACCCCGTGGGCGAAGGCCGCCTTCGAAGCGCTGGCGGGCCGGGTTCGTCTCCAGCGGTTCGGCGGCGATTGCTACTCGTACTGCTTGCTGGCGCTGGGCGCCATCGATCTGGTCGTCGAGGCGAGCCTGCAGCCGTACGACATCGTGCCGCTCATCCCGATCGTGGAAGCCGCGGGTGGAGTGGTCACCGGACCGCAAGGCGAAACGCCGCTCGAGGGCGGCTTCGTGGTCGCGGCTGCGACGCCGGAGCTCCACGCCCGCGCCCTCGAGTGCATCGGGGGCACCCCGGACGGCTGAGCGATCCATTGCTCAGCCGCCCACGGCATTTCAAGGAGACGCCGCCGCGGTCGAGGTCAGTCAGGCAGCGGCGGAGGAAGGCCAGAGGCGGATCCGGGTCAGGTAGGGCATCGCCGGAGGCAAGCGGAGCAGCGGCCCCGGCACGATCCCGAACACGGTCCGCATCCGGTGTACCTGTCGATCGAACCTCTCGTCGTCGGAAGCAGTCCACGGGACGCCGAACCGCTGCCGCAGCGACGGCGGAAGAGTACCGACGGACAGAAGCAGGATGAGGTCTCCGGCCCGTCCCGCCAGCGGATCCCAGACCCGGCCCGGTACGACGGGAACGGGTTTTTTGGGGTGGGCCACCACCGCCAGCACATCCTCGACCGAGCGATTCAGTTCGAGGACCCGCTCGACGACGAAATCGAAGTCGCGACGAAAATCGGCCCAGGAGGGCGGGAGGTGGTCGTCGCGGATGCCCATCAGCCGGCCAACCTGGCGCCACTCGAGATAGAGCAGTTGTTCCTCCGAGGGAGCGAGGGGCGGGCCGAAGACCCGCTGGACGTCCACGAAGAGCTGAACCAGGGTGAGGTGCACCCACGCGTAGGCGTCGGGATCGAGCGCGTGGTAGGGGCGTCCGAGCTCGTCCACTCCACGGATCCCGGCGTGAAGCCGCCGCAACCGGTGGGCCTCGGCCACAGCGACGTTCTCGGGCCCGAAAACGATGCGGTCCACCGATCGAAAGATCCGGATGAGCCGCGTCCATGGTGCCGCCTTGAAGTCCGAATGCTCTGCAACCCCGGCGCCGACCACGGGGTGGGCGACCTGGAGAAGCAGCGCCGTGGGCGCGAGGAGCAGGCCCCGGGTATCCGCGACGCAGCGCCAGGTGAGCGACCCCGGGCCCGGGCGCGGCCCCCCGATGAGGCTGGTCCCACCGGCCATGTCCGGAATCCTTTCGCGGCCTGGAATCCCCAGGGGCGACGCCCGTCGCAGATGGAGTTGCGGCTGATCGTAGCGTCACGGGTTCACCGCCTGGACTGCGCGCCCCCCGCCCGCCTCACCCAGCCGGGCCGAGCCTGCCCCCGGCGGAGGTGGTTAACGTGATCCGCATGAGCCAGGTCGCAGCAACCACCGAAGTCGAAGGAGCGGGCGGCGTGCGCCTCCTCGGCGATGCCTATGGCCCCGACGGCGGGTTTCCTGTCATTCTCCTCCATGGCGGCGGCCAGACCCGCCACTCGTGGCGAACGACGGCACGAAACCTCGCCGAGCAGGGTTGGCTGGCGTGGACGTTCGACCTTCGGGGCCACGGCGACAGTGAATGGGCTCCTGACGGCGATTACAGCCAGGAGGCGTTCGCCGACGACGCCCGACGGCTGATCTGGAGCATGCCGACCCGTCCTGTCGTCGTGGGCGCGTCGCTCGGCGGCATCTCACTGCTGATGGCAGTCGGTGCCGCGCCCAGGGCCGCCGTGCGCGCCCTCGTGCTTGTCGATGTCGCGCCGCGGATCGAAGAGGCGGGTGCCCGCCGGATCGCGGACTTCATGGGCACCAACATGGAAACGGGGTTCGCGTCACTGGACGACGCAGCCGACGCCATCCAGGCCTACAACCCGCATCGCCCGAGACCGACGGACCTGGAGGGCCTCCGCAAGAACCTCCGCCAGCGACCCGATGGACGGTGGGTCTGGCATTGGGATCCCCGCTTCCGGCGAGCGCCCCAGGGCTCACCGGATGAGACCAGGATCTCGCTGGTCGAGCCCGAACGGCTCGAGGCGGCCGCCCGATCGCTGGACATGCCCGTCCTTTTGGTGCGCGGCCGGGTGAGCGATCTGCTCAGCGTCGAGGGGGCGCGTCTGTTCCTGGACCTCGTCCCGCATGCCGAGTTCGTGGACGTCGAGGGTGCCGGCCACATGGTGGCCGGCGACCGCAACGACGCCTTCAACTCGGCCATCGTCGACTTCCTGGACCGGCTGGACCAGTAAGCGGTTGCCCGGTGCGACGCGTCATCCGCCCTGCCGCGCCCCGGGCCGAGCCGGTCCGAGTCGAGCGGTAGGATTTTTGGGCGTGCACAGGGGCATGGTCATCGTCGCCGCTGGGCTTGTCGCGGCGCTGGCCGCCGCATGCGGTGGCGGGTCGTCGGCGCCGAAGGCGAATCCCGAGGTGCTCCTGCAGCAGGCCCAGACGACGCTCAACGCGACGTCATCCGTGCATTTCAGTTTGACCAGCCAGAACGTGTCGACGAGCGGCACCAACCTTACAGGGGGGCAGGGCGACCTGGCCCGGCCCGACCAGCTGCAGGGTTCCTTCTCGGTGACCATCGAGGGCATCGGCGCCAACGTGAAGGTGGTATCCAAGGGCGGCGTCTTCGCCGCCCAGCTGCCGTTCCAGAACCATTACACCCGGACCAACCCGACCAGCTTCGGGCTGACCGACCCTTCGTTGTTGCTGGATCCGAAGCACGGGCTGAGCAATCTGCTGACGGCCGGGACCAATCCCCGCTCGACGGGGCAGCTGCGCTACCACGGTGAGCTTCTCGAGGAGGTCACGTCCATGGTGCCCGGCTCCGCGATCCCGGTCCTGCCCGACGCCAAACCATCGGAGACAGTGACCATGGTGGCCGCCATCAACCCGAAGAGCCACGAGACCCGCGAGATCTCCCTGACCGGTCCCTTTACCAGCACCAAATCCGCCACCACGTACGTAGTCGTGCTCACTGCGTACAACCAACCGGTGGACATCACGCTGCCGTCCACCTAGTGCCGACGAGCGAGCGGGGTTCGGCCGCCGCGGAGGCGGTGGCGGGGCGACGAGACCGCTGGCGCCTGGCGCTGGCCGCGATGGCCGTCCTGCTGGCAGCCGCGGACACCTACGTCGTGGTGGTGGCACTGCCGTCCATCATGAGCGGGGTCGGGGTCGGCTTGGACCGTCTGCAGCGGGCGACACCGATCATCAGCGGGTTCCTTCTCGGCTACATCGCGGTGCTGCCGCTCATCGGCCGCCTCGCCGACCTGGCGGGAACCGACCCTGTCTTCGCCGGGTGCCTCGCCGCGTTCGGGGCCGGTTCGGTGGTGACCGCCACAGCCCACACACTTCCTGTGGTGATCGCCGGCCGGGCTCTGCAGGGCCTCGGCGGGGGTGGGCTGGTACCGGTCACGCTTGCCATGGTCGCGGCGCGCTGGCCGCCGGATGCGCGGGGCTTGCCGCTTGGCATCGTGGGCGCAGTTCAGGAGCTCGGTAGTGTGATCGGCCCGCTGTACGGCGCGGCCATCGTGGCGGCGGCGTCGTGGAGGGCCATCTTCTGGATCAACGTTCCGGTGACGCTGGTTCTCGGAGCGGGGTTGTGCCTGACCCGACCCCTTCAGTCTCGACCCATCCGGTCGCGATCGCGCCAGTCCCGGCCGGCGAGCCCCGGCCGCCGGGCCACGACTGGCACTTCGGAGGTGGTGGGCCGGCCCGATGTGGTCGGCGCGGTCCTGCTCGTGGTCGTTGCGGGCGGACTGATCGTCGGGCTGGATGCGCCATCCAGCCTGGCCACCAGTGCCAGTTTCGGGCGGGCCTGGTCGCGGCTGGCAGGGGGGCCCTGGGCGTCGTTCGCCACCCCGATCGTCCTGGTATCGGGGGGCGCTCTGGTCGCGTTCATCGTTTGGGAGCGACTGGCCCGGGACGGGTTCCAGGTTCTGGTGCGGACGGATCGGGTTCGGACCGTGCTGGCCCAGGCGGACCTTCCCGGCGCCCTCGTCCTGGCGGCAGCCCTCGGCTGTGTCGTGGTGCTGTTTTCGACCGCCGACCCGAGCAGGCAGGTGATCGCGTCCAGCGCGCCCGCACTCGGCCCGGCCCTCATCGTGCTTATCGCCCTCTTCTGGTGGAGGGAACGGCGGGCGGAGGTGCCGCTGATCGATCCCGAAGCGTTCGCCGCCCGTCCGGCCTGGGGGGCACTGGTCGTCAACCTGGCGGTCGGGGCTGCCCTGATGGCGGCGCTGGTGGACGTTCCCCTCTTCGCCCGCGCCACGGTCGACCCCTATTCGGAAGTATCGGCCGCGCTGGTCCTGGTGCGATTCCTGGTGGCCGTCCCCATCGGGGCGGTGGCGGGGGGAGCCCTGTGCCGGCGACGGGCTCTGGCACCGTTTGTGGCGGCGACAGGAATGGGCCTGGCCGCGGCGTCCTTCCTGGTGATGACGACCTGGTCGGCGACCGCCCTCGGCGGCGGTCCCCGGTGGAGCGACGCGGTGCTGGTGGCGTGCGGTCTCGGCTTCGGGCTGGCGATCGCGCCGGTCAATGTCGCCATCCTGGGCGCAGTCCCCGCTGGCGTGCACGCCCTCGCGAGCGCTCTGGCGGTGGTGGCCCGAACGATCGGCATGCTCGCCGGCCTGTCGGCCCTGACCGCAGTCGCGTTGCACCGCTTCTACGAGGCCCAGGCTCGCATCGGATCGCCGTTTGTGTTGTGCCCCAAGAACCCGGCCTCCTGTCCTGCCTACGACAACGCCACCACCCAGGCGTTGATCCGCGAGCTGCACACCATCTTCGCCGGTGCGGCCGGGTGCGCCGCGGTAGCCGGCGTTCTGGCGCTCCTTTTGCTCGGAGGGGGGAGGCGCTCGGAGGGGGGAGGCTGCTCGGCGGGCGGCGGATCAACGCTGATGCCGCGGACACCACCACGTCGTCCGCCCACCCACGACTCCTCGGCTGAGCTCAGCGTGGTCGCGGGGGCAACGGCCGCCGGGGTGGCGCTCCGGTTGCAGGTCGCCCGTGTGGGATCCGCCCCGCCGGATCAGCTCGGCCAGACCGGTGCTGAGGTGCCGGTGCAGGCGGCGCAGCTCGGCGGCCGAGAGCGAGCGGCACGGCCGGTCAGGGGCCAGGCTGGAGCGCCAGAGCACCTCGTCGGCGATCAGGTTCCCGACTCCAGCCAGCCGCGTCTGATCGAGCAGGCGCGCCTTGAGGCTGACATCGCTGCCGGCCAGCGCGGCCCGAAGATCGGCCGGCGTTGCCGACAAGGCATCCGGTCCGAGGCGGCCCTCGTCGGGGTCGAGCTCGACTGCACCCAGCCGGCGAGCGTCCCGCATCGCGAGCCACCCACCGCCGACGAAG
This sequence comes from uncultured Acidimicrobiaceae bacterium, assembly GCA_963834725.1. Classification (GTDB taxonomy): domain Bacteria; phylum Actinomycetota; class Acidimicrobiia; order Acidimicrobiales; family Palsa-688; genus PALSA-693. The sequence continues at coordinate 5,256,067 of CAWICN010000001.1, read as the reverse complement.
CGGATCGTGAAGCGGTCGTAGCGGGTCGCATCGCCGGGCGGTGAGTAGAGCAGGCGGTCGAGGCTGGTCCGGCCATCAACGATGAGCCGCCCGCTCATGCCGAAATGCAGGCCGAGCACCACCTCCACCCGGCCGCCTGCCGGTCCGGCGTCGAGCAGCATGAGCTTGCCACGCCGACGGGCGGCGAGGAAGCGGAGGCCCACGAGAGCCGAGGCGGCCCGGGCCGCCACCAGACCCCGCTTGAGGTACCAGGCGTCCGGTGCGTCGACGCCGTCGATCGGGCGGCCGAGGGCCGTCCGCTCGGCCAGGGCCCGGTAGCCCTCGACCTCGGGAAGCTCGGGCATCAGCCGGCCGCGGCCAGCTGGCGGGCCCGGGTGAACACCGCGTCGAGCATGGATGCGGTGAGCTTGCCCGTGAAGGTGTTCTGCTGACTGGGGTGGTAGGAGCAGATCACCATACGCCCCTCGCCGGCGGGCGTCTCCACCCCGTGGCCAAAGCGGGGGCGACGCCCCAGGGGAAGAATCCGGTTGAGGGTGTCATAGGCGTACTGTCCCAGGGCCACGAACACCCGTGCGGAGGAAAGCAGTGACACTTCCCGCTCGAGGAACGGCAGGCAGCGGTCCCGCTCCTGCGGAGTGGGCCGGTTGGCCGGCGGTGCGCAGCGTACCGACGCCGTCACCCAGACTCCGTCCAGCCGCAGTCCGTCGTCACGCCGGCTCGACGTGGGCTGGTTGGCCAGGCCGCACCGGTAGAGCGATGCGAACAGCCAGTCGGCGGAGCGATCGCCGGTGAACACCCGCCCCGTGCGGTTGCCGCCGTGGGCGGCCGGGGCCAGGCCGACGAGCACGATGGTCGCCCCGGGGTCGCCGAACCCTGGCAGCGGACGAGCCCAGTACTCCTCATCCCGGAAGGAGGCGCGTCGCGTCATCGCCACCTCCTCGCGCCAGGCGACGAGTCGAGGACAGGCCCGGCACGCGATGATCTCGGCTTCGAGCTGCACCAGCGATTCAGCCTGCGCCCCGGGCCTGTTTTGCATCCTGCAGAGACTAGGTCTGCATCGAAAAGACACTAGGTTGGCGACGAAATGCCGCCGACCAGGATGCCGAAGCTCCCCCCGTCCACGCTGGTACTGCTGGTGCGGCACGGCGCCACGCCGAGTACCGGTCAGGTCCTGCCGGGGCGGGCGCCTGGCCTGCACCTGGCCGACGCGGGTCGCGAGCAGGCCGCCCGTTTGGGCGAACGCCTGGCCGTGTGGGCGCCGGCGAAAGGCGGGCGGGCGCCGGCGAACGGCGCGAAGCCCCGGGTCGCGGCCGTCTACAGCTCCCCGCTGGAGCGGACCCGCGAGACGGCTGCGCCCCTGGCGGCGGCCCTCGGGTTACGAGTCCGCGTGGCGCGCGGGCTCATCGAGTGCGACTTCGGGGAGTGGACGGGTGTGACCCTCAAGCAGCTGATGAAGCGGCCGGAATGGATGACCGTGCAGCGGTACCCGAGCGGGTTCCGATTTCCGAGTGGCGAATCCTTCGTGGGGATGCAGGCTCGCATGGTCCAGGCCATGGCGGATCTGCGGGCCCGCCACCCCGGTCAGACGGTGATCGCGGTGTCCCATGCCGACCCGATCAAGGCGGTGGTCGCCGACGCTGTCGGCTCCCACCTCGACCTCTTCCAGCGGATCGTCATCTCCCCCTGCTCGGTGACCGCCATCAGCTACGGGCCAGGCGGTCCGATGGTCCTGGCGGTCAACGCCACCGGCTCGCTGTCGGACCTGGTGCCGTCGTGAGCGTTCCGCCGTGAGTCGCTCATTCGATCTGCCCGACGTCGAATGGGCGACGGTCGGCACGGTCGGCGTCCCGGGCCAGCGCGTCTTCTACCTTCAGGCCCGCCAGGGCGACCAACACGTCACCCTGAAGCTCGAAAAGCAGCAGGTGGCGGCCATGGCGCAGTTCCTCGGGGAGATCCTGTCGGATCTGCCCGTCGCCGCCCCCCTGCCCGACGATGACACGCTCGCGCTGGCGGAGCCGGTGCAGGCGGAATGGGCGGTCGGCGGGCTGCAACTCGCCTACGACAGCGACGCCGACCGGATCGTCATCGTGGCCGAGGAGATCACCGCTGACGACGAGCCAGACGACACCGACGAACCAAACGACACCGACGACGCTGAGGGAATGGCGACGGCCGGTCTGGAAAGTCTGGAGAATCTGGCGGGTAATGAACCATCGCTCGGGCCACACTCACTCGATGACCCAGGGGGACCCGGTGATCGCGGGATGGGGCGGCTGAGCCTGACTCGTACCCAGGCCGCGGCGATCGTTCGGCGGGGCTGGGACCTCGTCTCGGCCGGTCGACCAACGTGCGCCTTGTGCGGCCGTCCCATCGATCCTGATGGTCACTCATGTGCGCGGACCAACGGCCACCGCCCGCCGGCAGCCTGAGCGCTCCAGTCCGGCAGTGCTGAGCCTGCTCGCGTCCGGACGGATCGAGATCCAGGGGCGTCTGCCGTGGAGCAGCAACGGCACCTACCTCGTGACGGTGACCGACGACGAGCACACCACCGCCGCGGTCTACAAGCCAGGCCGGGCCGAGCGCCGCCTGTGGGACTTCCCGGATGGGTTGTACCGACGGGAGGTCGCCGCCTACGAACTGGCCGAGGCCCTGGGGTGGGGGCTGGTTCCCGAGACCGTCCACCGCCAGGACGGTCCGCTCGACGCCGGGTCGCTCCAGCGTTTCGTCGACGCCGACTTCGAGCAGCACTACTTCACGCTGCTCGAGATCGACGCCCACCGTCCAGCCCTGAAGCGGATGGCGACGTTTGACGTCATCGCCAACAACGCCGATCGCAAGGGCGGTCACTGCCTGATCGACGCCGGCGGGCGGGTGTGGGGTATCGACCACGGGTTGTGCTTCCACGCCCAGCCGAAGCTCCGCACCGTGATCTGGGACTTCGCCGGCGAGCCGCTGGCCCGTGCCGATCGCCGGGATCTCGAGCAGCTCGCCCGCCGCGGCCTTCCGCCGGCGCTGGCGGCGTTGCTCCACGATGACGAGCGACGCGCCCTCGAATCCCGCATCGAGCGCATCCTGGAGATGGGCCGGTTGCCGACGCCTCGCTCACATCACCCGTATCCCTGGCCGCTGGTCTGAGCGGCCGCCCGGGCGACCCGCTCCGGGGTTCAGGCCGCTCCCGGTTCATGCCGCTCCGGGGGTTCAGGCCGCCCCAGGGTTCAGGCCGCCCCAGGGTTCAGGCCGCCCCAGGGTTCAGGCCGCCCCGGGCTCCAGGCCCGTCAGGTCCGCTGCCGAAGGGCCTCGATCAGCTTGGGTAGCACCTTGTTGACGTCGCCCACGATTCCGAGGTCGGCGATCGAGAAGATCGGCGCCTCCTGGTCCTTGTTCACAGCGATGATGTTCTTGGCGCTTTTCATCCCGACCATGTGCTGAGTCGCACCGGAGATGCCGACGGCGATGTAGATGGTCGGCTTGACCGTCTTTCCGGTTTGACCCACCTGGTGTGAGTAGGGGACCCAACCGGCATCGACGATGGCTCGGGACGCGCCCGCGGCGGCGCCGAGGAGCTTGGCCAGATCTTCGATCATCTTGTAGCCAGCGGCCTCGCCAAGGCCGCGCCCGCCCGATACGACGATGGCGGCCTCGTCGAGCTTGGGTCCTTCGCTCTCCTCGACGTGCGACGACAGCACCCGGGCTGCCCCTTCGGTACCGAGGGTGGGAACCTCCCAGGTATCGACGGAGGCCGCGCCACTCCCGGAGGGCTCGGCCGCGAACGACTTGGCCCGAATCACGAAGATCCCGGGTGTCCCCGCCGTGAACCGGGCCTTGAGGATCTCGGTCCCACCGAAGATGGCGTGCTCGGTAATGAGCTGACCGTCACTCGACTCGATGCCGACGACGTTGGTCAGCACCGGGCGATCGATCCGCACCGAGAGGCGGCCGGCGATATCGCGACCGTCGTAGGTCTGGGGTATCAGGATGGCGTCGGGGCTGTTGCCGGCCGCGACCTGGGCCGCGATGGCCGCGGCCAGAGCGGGTCCGGGCAAACCCTCGCCGAGATCGCCGACGGTGTGCAGAGCCGTGGCGCCGTGCTCGCCCACCTCGGCGGCGAGGGAGTCTCCGTCGCCCCAGGTCACCCCCTCGACGGTCGCGCCGAGCTCATGGGCCTTGCTGAGCAACTCGAGCGAGACCGGCTTGGCCTTATCTTCGCTGCGCTCGACAAGGACCCAGACCTTGTCCAATGCCATTAGTCGTTGTGCCTCTCTGTCCGGGTGTCAGTCCGTTGATTTGGGTCAGTCGTTTCGGGCCGGGGCTAGATGACCTTCAGTTCCTCGAGGAACGCCAGGATCCGCTCGTGCCCGTCGCCTTCGTCCACGACGATCTCGCCGCTCTTGCGGGCCTCGGCCGGCTGTACGGAGACCACCTCCTGGCCGGATCCAGCTGCGCCCACCTGCCCGGGATCGATACCCAGATCGGCAACCTTGAGCTCCTCGACCGGCTTCCCCTTCGCCGCCATGATGCCCTTGAAGGAGGGATACCTGGGCTCCACCACCCCCGCCGTGACGGTGATGAGGGCAGGCAGCGGCACCTCGACGTCGTCGTAGCCGGCCTCCGTCTGGCGCTCCACGTGGACCTTGCCCTCGGCAACGGTCACTTTTTTTGAAAATGTGACCGATGGGAAGCCCAGCAACTCGGCCATCTGGACCGGCATGGTCCCCGTGTAGCCGTCGGTCGACTCGGTTGCGGCGATCACCAGGTCGGGCTCAGCGCGCCGGATCGCCGCCGCCAGCACCTTGGCCGTCCCGAGCGCGTCCGATCCAGCCAGCACCGGATCGCTCACCAGAATGGCCTTGGCCGCGCCCATGGCGAGCGCCGTCCGCAAACCGCTGGACTCACTGTTGGGAGCCATCGACACGAGGGTCACCTCACCCCCACCGGCCTGATCGGCCAGCTGCAAGCCCATCTCGACACCAAAGGAGTCGGACTCGTCGAGGATCAGCTTGCCCTCCCGCACGAGCGTCTTGGTGTTGGGATCCAGCTTCGGCGGGGCAGCCGGGTCGGGGATCTGTTTCACGCAGACGACGACGTTCATTCCTTCATTGTCCTCCACCTTCCCGGTCGACGCCAACCGGCGGGATGTCGATCGACCGGAAGACCGGGTCACCTCCACGTGGATGGGCTGCTACGGTCCGCGAAATGGTGACCACAAGCGACGAAGTCCGGCTAGCGGTTCCGGCCTTGCCGGAGTTCCTTCGCCTGGCCCGGGTCACGGCGGCGGGCCTGGCCGGCCGGCTTGGGTTCAACTACGACGAGGTGGAGGACCTGCGCCTGGCGATCGACGAGCTGTGCTTCGGCTTGACAGGACCGACGGGCCGCCCCGGCACCGTCGAGCTGCGCTATCTGCTCGGTGAGGGCACCTTGATCGTTGAAGGACAGGGCCACTTCGCCGATCACGGCGCACCGTTGGAGCTCACCGAGCTTTCCAGGGTGATCCTGAGCGCCCTAGTCGACGAGCACCGATTCGGAGGCGGTCCCGAAGGCCCGACCTTCCGGCTCGTCAAGCAGCATCACGAGGAAGGGCCCAGTGCCTGAACGGAACTCGATGCGGGAAGTATTCGAGGCCTACGCCCGCACGGGCGACATCGTCCTCCGCGATCAGCTGATCGCCGCCTATATGGGCCTCGCCGCCTACCTCGCCCGGCGCTTTGCCAACCGCGGCCAACCACTCGACGACCTGGTGCAGGTGGCGTCGGTAGGGTTGCTGAAGGCAGTCGACCGCTTCGACCCCGGCCTTGGCGTCGAGTTCTCGACCTACGCCACCACGACCATCGTCGGGGAACTGAAACGTCACCTCCGCGACCGCGGATGGGCCGTGCGCGCCCCGCGGCGCATGCAGGACCTGTATCTCACCCTGAGCCAGGTAATCGACATGCTGAGCCAGCAGCTCGGGCGCTCGCCGACCATCGCCGAACTGGCGGTCGAGGTGCAGGCCTCGGAGGAGGAGGTCCTGGAGGCGCTCGAAGCCGGTCAGGCCTACCGGTTCGCCTCCCTCGACGCGCCGACCCCAGACCTGCCTTCCGGTGACCTCGGCGAGCGGCTCGGCCAGGAAGACGCCGAGCTCGACCGGGCCGAGCAGCGGGCCACCCTCGAACCCCTGCTGGAGCGGCTCCCCCCGCGCCAGCGCCAGGTCGTGGAGCTACGGTTCTTCGGAGGCCTGACCCAGTCAGAGATCGCCCGCCGGCTGGGGGTCTCGCAAATGCAGGTGTCGCGGCTGCTCACCAAGAGCGTGGCGCAGATGCGCTCGCTGGCCAAGCAGCCGAGCGGGCCGACGGCCGACTGATGACCCCGGCGACACCCGGCCACCGCCGGCTTGAGCGGTCCACTGGTCCCCGGCGCTCGGCCTCGCCATGACCGGATGCCGGCGCAATGACGACGCTCCCCGGCCCGCCGACGGCCAGAGCGGGCACCCGGCGTGCGACTGCTCCTGATCGTCAACGCCTCAGCGTCGTCGGTGACGGCGCGTGCCCGGGTCGTGATCCAGAAGTCGCTGGCGGCCGACCACGAGGTGACAGTGGCGGAGACCAGCCGGCGCGGTCACGCCATGCGACTGGCCCAAGGGGCGGCCGCGTTAGGCACGGACGCCGTCATCGTCCTTGGTGGCGACGGCACGCTCAACGAAGCCGCCAACGGGCTGGCCGGCACCGGCTGCGCCCTCGGGGTCCTGCCCGGAGGGTCGACCAACGTTTTCGCCCGCACCATCGGGATGACCAACGATCCCATCGAGGCGACGGGCGAGCTCCTGGCCGCCCTCGGCGCGGGCCCGGGTGGGATCCGCACCATCAGCGTCGGCAGCGTCAACGGACGCCGGTTCCTGTTCCACGTCGGGATTGGCTTCGACGCCGCCGTCGTGGCCCAGGTCGAACGGTGGTCCGCCGTCAAACGGTACCTGGGGCCGGCCATCTTCGCCTACGCGGCCCTCGACACGTGGGCCCGTCACTACGACCGTCGACATCCCCACTTCGCCGTCGAGCTGCACACCCGAGACGGGCGCGACGTGAGCGTCGACGACGGGTATTTCGCGATCTGCCTGAAGGCCAACCCCTACACCTTCCTCGGCGAACGAGCGCTCGACATCGCCCCGGGGACCGGCCTGGACACACCGCTCAGTGTGGTCGTGCTGCGGTCGCTCAGTGCGACCACCATGCTCGGACTGACAGCGTCGGCGTTGCGGGGAGCGGCGGGATTTTCCCGCCGCCGCACGGTCACCGTGGTCCGCGACGTGGTCCGAGCCGAGGTCACCCCATACGGGCCCGTCCCCTATCAGGTCGACGGTGACTTCCTGGGCGACGCCCAGGAAGGTACCCGGGGGGGCGAGGCTCCAGCGCTCGAGTTTCAGTGGGAACCTGAGGAGCTCCAGCTGATCGTTCCGGACCGCTGACGGCAACGGGTGGTCCCACCCGGGCGCCATCTCGCACCCTGCCGGCGGCGGCGAGCCGGAACACCGGCCGCGCGCGCCGACCAGGGGATTCCCCAAAATTTGGGGCACCGAAGCCTTGCATTCGCCCTTAGCCGCGTCTTAACCTGGAATGACGCTGCGGTGAACACCAATCCTGGTTTTACCGTGTAGTACGTGAACGGTTTCACAATCACCTGAAAGAGGTGGCGTGGCGTGGCCCTCGCCTGGAGTCGCAACATCGAGTGGGACATCGACGACTGGCGAGACCATGCCGCATGTCGCGACACCGATCCCGACCTCTTCTTCCCGGTAGGCAGCACCGGCCCGGCGATCGAGCAGATCGATGCCGCCAAGATGGTGTGCATGCAATGCGAGGCTCAGCGGTCGTGTCTCGAGTTCGCCCTGGTCACCAATCAGGAGTCAGGCATCTGGGGCGGCACCTCGGAGGACGAGCGTCGCAAGCTGCGCAAGGCGTGGCTGGCCCACCAGCGGCAGGCTTGCTGAGCACCGTTCCCTTAACGGTCCGCTGTCCAGGCCGCTCGCAGTTCGCGAGCCATCAGCCGTTTCCGGGCCGGCGGCGGCCTGGCCCGGCAGGTCAGAGGTTCTCGAGATCCTCGCTCGGGTGATCGACAGGGATCACCACCTCGACGACGGTTCCGCCGTTGTCGTGCATGCTGATCACGCCGCCGAGTTGCGTGCGCACCAGCCCCCGCACGATGGACAGCCCGAGCCCTGACGTGCTATCGATCGAGAACCCCGGCGGCAGGCCCACCCCGTTGTCGCGCACGGTAACGCGCAGTTCGCCGCCGGCCCGGCGCAGCTCGACATCTACCTCAAGGGGCCGGCCGCTCCCCAACCGGGTCCCGTCGTCCGCTCCGGCCTGGGACGGCGAGCTGCTCTCGAACCGACCAGCACCCTCCACCGCGGCGGACCCGGCTCCGTGCGCCTCCGGCGGGGCGGCGTGTTCCGGCCAACCGTGTCCCGCGGCGTTCTGAAGCAGCTCGGTGATCACCACCGCGAGCGGGGTGGCCACCGACGCATGCAGGCCACCGGCCTCACCGGTGTAGGTGACCCGGACCGGACGGTCGACCCGGCCGAGATCCTCGGCCATGCGGGCCAGCGACGGGAGGATGTCGTTGAAGTCCACCTCGTCGGTCGTGTCGCGCGAGAGGATCTCGTGCACGATGGCGATGCTGCGGACCCGCCGCTCAGCTTCCTCGAGGGCCGATCGCGGCTCGCCCGTGGCCATTCGGCGGGACTGCAAGCGAAGGAGTGACGAGATCGTCTGCAGGTTGTTCTTGACCCGGTGGTGCACCTCGCGGATGGCCGCGTCCTTGGACAGCAGCAGACGGTCTCTTCGCCGCAGCTCGCTCACATCGTGCATGAGCACGAGCGCCCCTGTCACCAGGCCGCTGTCGAGCAGCGGCATGCACCGCAGAACCACCGTGGTCTCGCTGCCGTCGCCGAGCTCCTTCGTGACCGGTAGGCGGCACTCGTAGGCGAGCAGTACCGCCGACTGGTCCAGTCCGACCTCGTCGAGACGAGTCCCTTCGATGCCGGACTTGACCCCCAAACGGTGGAGGGCGCTGATGCCATTCGGAGAGGCGTAATCCACACGGCCGCTGGAGTCGAGCACGAGGACCCCGTCACCGACGCGGGGCGTCTCGGCCGTGACGATCTCGTCCACGGGATACGGGAAGGCGCCCTGGACGATCATGCGGGCCAGCCGATCAAAGACCTCGACATACACCCGTTCGAGCTGGCCGGAACGCCGGCCGATAACCAGGGCCGACTCACGGGTCAGCAGGGCCACGAGCCGGCCCTGCCAGCGCACCGGGATGCATATCAGCCGGGCGTGTTCGCCGCGTCTGGGTATGGCGACCTCACCTTCCACCACGCTGCCGAGCTGCCAGGCTCTGGCCAGGAGCGGTCGGTCGTGGACGCCGGAGACCTGACCGACCAGGTCGTCGGGGTGCAGGGTCTGACTGGTCGTGGGCCGCATCTGGCCGAGGGCCACGAACAGATCGACGCGTCCGCGGGCGGGTGCAAAGAGCAGCAGATCCGCGAAGCACAGATCGGAGAGCACGCCCCAGGCCGCCACCAGACGCCGCAGATGCTCGACGATCGGATCGTCGAGGTCCGTGTACTCCTGTACCAGTTCGGTCAGCGTGTCCACCGCAGCCTGTCCTCTCCCCCCTTACGCCTTACGCCCACATCCGCTCGCCCAGCTGGAGCAGCCCGGGCAGATCGTGAATATCGGCGTCGAATTCGGGGACGGTCGCGACCACGTCGCATCGGACCTCGAGCTGGTGCCGGGCCGCGGCCTCCCGACGAGCCACGACCGCAAAATTCCTGAAGTTCTCCCCGATCTCCGCCAGCACGCGAGACAGCTGGGCCTCGTCCGTCTCGAGCAGGGCGGTCAAGCCGTCCAGCCGGGCCAGCTCGCTCGCGTCGTCATGTATGCGGGCGGCCCGAGCTTCGGCGGCGTCGTCGAGGAGGTAGTCGGGCAGGACCCGGTTGAGGACCAGCGCCCCGACGTGGAACTTCTTGGCGGCGAGCACCTGAAGGAAGAACTCCGCTTCTCGCACCGGCGCTGCCTCCAGCGTGCTCACCACCACAAACGTGGTGCGCCGGTCGCGGAGCAGGCGCTCCACCGCCCGGGACCTGTCGACGAACCCCGGATACATGGTCTGGAAGAGGATGAAGAACTCGGCGATGTCTTCGAGAAACTGGGAGCCGAGCACGCGGTCGGCGATCTGGTAGAAGGGCCGTGATGCCATGTTGAGCATCCGGCTCCGGTATGGCGCGATGAGCATCCGCAGGAGGCGTGAGGAAAAAAACTCCGCCATGCGCGCCGGCGCTTCGATGAAGTCGATGGCGTTGCGGGTCGGAGGAGTGTCCACGACGATGAGGTCGAAGCTGCCCTCAGAATGGATCTCGTAGAGCCGCTCCATGGCGATGTAGTCGTGGCTCTGGACGAACCGGCCGGAGATGTTCTGATAGAGGGGGTTCGTCAGGATACGGGCCGCCGTGGCCCGGTCCGGGGCGTGACGGCGCACCAGGTCGTCCCAGCTCTGCTTGGTGTCGAGCATGGCAACCCACAGCTCGCCGCGGGGACGGACCCCGCTGGACTTGAACGCATCCGAGACTACCTGCTTCTCGACATTGCCGAACCCGTCGAGGCCCAGGGCCGCGGCCAGCCGGCGAGCAGGATCGACCGTGACGACCATGACCCGGCCCCCGAGCCGAGTGGCCGCCATCGCCGCCGAGGCGGCCGCGGTCGTGGTCTTGCCGACGCCGCCGGACCCGCACACGATCACGATCTCTTTGGCAGCAAAGAGCGCCTCTATGGTCTCGGGTCGAACCGCCCAGCCGGCGTTTCGTGCGCCTGCCGCGGCCATCAGTAGCCCAACTCCCCGCCAAGGGCCCCGGCCAGCTGACGAGTGGCCCGCAGCCCGTGACTCCGATAGAAGAGGTACGGCAGATACAGCAGCGGGACGGGGGCGTCGACGGTCGAGCGAAGGGCGTCGAGATATTCGGTACGCGAGCGGCGCATCGAGACGGTGAGGCGAGCCGCCTCCATGATGCACCCGGTTGGACCGCCGACGGCCGCGGCCAGGCGAGCTTCGGCGGGGGTCGTGGCCAGACGGGCGAATACCTGTTCCTCGTCCCGCCCGAACAGTTCGGGCAGGACGCGGTTGACGACCACGGCAGCCAAGTCGACATTGGTCTCGGCCCGCAGCCGGTCGATGAGGTCGAGAGTCTCGCTCACCGGCATCTCGGCAGGCGTGGCCGTCACGACCAGTCCGGTCATGGCCGGATCGTCGAGGATCTCGAGCATCCACCCCGTCTGCTGGCGAACCAATCCCACCTGGACCAGCTGGTTGATGGCCTGTGGAGCAGCCAGCTGGCCGACGATATGGCCGCTGGCGGCGGAGTCGACGATGACGACGTCGTAGTGGTGCTCCTTGACCTCCCAGCACAGCTTGCCCACCGTGACGATCTCCTTGACTCCCGGGGCGGCGGTAGCCACGAAATCGAACATCTTGGCCAGCGGCCCGATCCGTGCCACCAGGGGAAGCCGGAGCTGCAGCGACAGGTATTGCTTGAGCGATGCTTCCGTGTCCATCGACATGGCCCACAGGCGGGGGGCGATCTCACGCTCCTCGAAGCGGATCGGAGCTGTCTCGAAGAAGTCGGCCAGGTCGCCTTTGGCGTCCACCTCGCAGACCAGCGCCCGCAAGCTGCGGCGGGCGGCCAGCCAGGCCAGGGCGGCGGCGACGCTGGTCTTGCCGGTGCCGCCTTTGCCCGTAACGAAGATCAGCTTGCGTTCAAGCAGGTCGACCAAACGCCCGCCTCGCCGATGAGCGCCGGGGCATCAGCGCACCGCGGAGCCGAAGCCGACCCGGCGGTCCTCGCTGCCGGTGTTGAGCTCGACGTACGCCACGCGGTCGGAGGGTATCCCCACCCGCCGGCCCCGGCGGTCCGTCAACCAGAGGACGCCCCCGTCGGCGAGGGCCTGATCGATCTGCGCGGCCAGGCCGTCCGCGTTGGCCCCATCGGCCAGCTCGACCTCGATCTCCTTGGGGGTGTGGATGATACCGATTCGGATGTCCACGACTTGCTTCTCCTTCCCGTGGCGAGAACTAGGCGGACGGCGAGGACCCGGCGGACGGCGAGGACCAGGTAGGCGGCGAGGAACCAGGGCCATGCTAGGCGCCGGATCCGCTCAATCAGCCGCCGAGGCAGCCGCCGAGGCGGTCCTGGCAGCCGCCGAGGCGGTCCTGGCAGCCGCCCAGGCGGTCCTGGATCCGTCACGGGGTCGCGGTAGCGTTCCGAACGATGGAGGACGTTCGGGACAGCCGGGCCGAGCAGTGGGCCGCGACCATGGCCGGCCACCGCGTCGATGGCGCCGTCCGCCAGGCCCACGCCGGCGGCGACGCCTGGCCGGTCGGGCCGGTCGCTGTGCTGGACCGCGAGGCCCGCGAGGCGGCCGAGGACGCTGCCCTCGCGGTCGGCGCCACCCGGGCTGCCGGCGCTGGTCGCCGTATCGCGCCCGAGGAACCGGACCCCTGGCGCACGTGCTTCGAGCGCGACCGCGACCGGATCCTGCATTCGCCAGCATTCCGGCGCCTGGCCGGCAAGACGCAGGTGTTCATTTTCCCTGCCGACCACCAGCGCACCCGCCTGACCCACGCCCTCGAGGTGGCGCAGGTGGCCGGAGCCGTGGCCCGGGCCTGCCGGCTCAACGTGGCCCTGGTAGAGGCCATCGCCCTCGGGCACGATTGTGGTCACGGCCCGGGCGGTCACGCATCGGAGGACGCACTGGGCCTGTTCGTGCCCGGCTTCGACCACGCCGTGTGGGGCGCAGATGTGACCGTGGCCCCCCTCAACCTCTGCGCGGAAACCGCCGACGGCATTCGTAACCATTCCTGGTCTCGCCCCTCCCCCTCCACCCCAGAAGGCCAGGTGGTCGGACTCGCCGACCGGGTTGCCTATTGCGCCCACGACCTCGAGGACGCCATCCACGCCGGGGTGGTGCAGGCCGCAGACGTGCCGGCCGAGGTTACCGGCCCCTGCGGGACGACCAGATCGGCGCAGTTGCGGACGCTCATCACCGACATCGTCGAAACGACCACGAGGACCGGCCTGGTCGGGCTTTCGGAGCCGGCCGGGGATGCCCTTGCGACCCTGCGGGGCTTCAATCACGAGCGCATCTACCTTCGTCCGGACAGCAGGCGCCAGGCTGCGGCCGTCATCGACGTGCTCCGGGCCCTCGTCGAGCACTATCTCGCCCACCCCGACGCCCTGCCGGCCTCGGCCCGTACCGGCGAGCCGTTGCACGACGCGGTCGCATACGTGGACGGCATGACCGACCGATTCGCCTGCGCCCAGGCGGTTGGCCTCCTGGAATGGCCGTCCGATCGTCTGCCGCGCGGTCTGGATCTGAGCTGAGGCGCCGCCTCGAAGTGCGAGTAGCGACGATCGCGACCCTCATAGGATCGCCAGTAGAGCCCGTTCACCCTGCCAGCCCGTTCACCATGAGAGGATGCGGAGATGGCCCTCGTCCGCAAGTCGAGCACCCAGGACCTCGCGGCCCGTGTCAACGCCGGCCTGGTCCCGCCAGAAGCGCTCGCCAACCTCCCGCCGGGGGTGCTCGCCGGTATGCCACCAGAGGTGCTGGCCGCTCTGCCGGAAGAGATCCGGCGGCGGGCCGCCATCGCCGGTGCCACCATTGACTCCCCAGCCCCCACCGGATATCCGATCGTCGACCAGGTCCATCTGCCATCCCACTTTCTCCCGATGAAGGGCATCGGTCCCGACGACGCCTACGAACTGATCTCGAGCGACCTGTTGCTCGATGGGAGCGCCCGCCTCAATCTGGCCACCTTCGTCACCACCTCGATGCCACCGATGGCGGCTCGCCTTATGGCTGAGACGGCCGACAAAAACATGATCGACAAGGACGAGTACCCACAGACCGCGGAGATCGAGGCCCGCTGCGTCAGCATGATTGCCAACCTCTGGAACTCGCCGCACGCCGAGGCGGCCACCGGCTGCTCGACCACGGGGTCGAGCGAGGCGGTGATGCTGGCGGCCCTGGCGCTCAAGTGGCGGTGGCGAGCGCGCCGGCAAGCCGCGGGGAAACCCACCGACCGTCCCAACCTGGTTACCGGCGCCAACGTCCAGGTCTGCTGGGAGAAGTTCTGCCGCTATTTCGACGTGGAGGCACGATTGGTCCCGGTTGAGGGCGATCGGCTCCATCTGACGGGTGACCAGGCCATCAACTACTGCGACGAGAACACCATCGGCGTGGCGGCCGTCCTCGGGTCCACCTTCGACGGCAGCTTCGAGCCGGTCAAGGAGATAGCGGCTCTACTCGATCGGCTGCAGGAGGACAGCGGACTGGACATACCGATCCATGTCGACGCCGCGTCGGGCGGCTTCGTCGCCCCCTTTCTCCAGCCCGACCTCGAGTGGGACTTTCGTGTCGGTCGCGTCCAGTCGATCAACGCGTCGGGGCACAAATACGGACTGGTGTACCCGGGGGTTGGCTGGGTGGTGTGGCGAGACGAGGACGCCCTGCCGCGTGAGTTGATCTTCGACGTCAACTACCTCGGCGGCCACATGCCCACGTTCACGCTCAACTTCTCCCGCCCCGGCAGCGAGGTCATCGCCCAGTACTTCATGTTCACCAGCCTGGGCTTCGAAGGTTATCGCCGGGTGCAGCAGCGGTCGTCGGACATCGCCCACTACCTTGCGGCCGGAATCGCCCAGATGCCGCAGTACCGCCTGGTCAGCGACGGCAGCGACCTCCCGGTGTTCGCGGTCGAGCTCGGCCCGGAGGTGACCAACTACACCGTGTTCGACGTCTCCGACCGTCTTCGCGAGCGAGGCTGGCTGGTGCCCGCGTACACGTTCCCGCCCAACCGGGAGGACCTGGCCGTGTTGCGGTTCGTCGTGAGAGCCGGCATGACCTACGACATGGCCGACCTGCTGCTGGCCGATATTCGCAACCGAACCGCCGCGCTGGAGTCGCTCGACCAGCCCCTCCCCGCTGCCGCCGCGGGGTCGAAGCACGTCTTCGCCCATTGATGGCCGGTCACGACTCGCCCCACGCCGAACTGCTCGCCCGCCATCGCCGGGTCCTGCCCGACTGGCTCACCCTCTTTTACGACCAACCCATCGAGCTGGTTTCCGGCTCCGGGCGGCACGTCACGGATGGAGAGGGCCGCACCTATCTGGACTTCTTCGGCGGCATCCTCACCACCATGACCGGCCATGCCGTGCCGGAAGTGGTCGACGCCATCCGGACCCAGGCCGGCCGCATGCTGCACACGTCCACCCTGTATCTGGTACGCCCCATGGTCGAGCTGGCCGAACGGATCTCGGCCCTGTCAGGCATCCCCGACGCCAAAGTGTTTTTCGTCAACTCGGGCAGCGAGGCCAACGACACGGCCCTCCAGCTCTGTTGCACGGCACGGCGATCCAACCAGATCCTGGCCCTGCGAAACAGCTATCACGGGCGATCGTTTGGCAGCATGGGCGTCACCGGGCTATCCAGCTGGTCGACCTCGAGCCTCACGCCGGTCAACGTCAGCTACGTCCACGGCGGCTACCGCTACCGCAGTCCCTGGAGTCGGCTGCCCGACGACGAGTACATCGCGGCCTGCGCCGCCGATCTGCGCGACGTCATCCACACCGCCACCGCCGGCGACGTCGCCTGCCTGATCGCGGAACCCATCCAGGGGGTCGCCGGATTCGTCGTTCCCCCCGACGGCCTTTTCGCGGCCCTGGGCGCCGTGCTCGACGAGCACGGCATCCTCTTCGTGTCCGACGAGGTGCAGACGGGCTGGGGTCGCACCGGGGATCACTTTTGGGGCTACCAGGCCCACGACGTCACTCCGGACGTACTGACCTTCGCCAAGGGGTTGGGTAACGGCCTGGCCATCGGCGGCATCGCGGGGCGGCCCGACCTGGTCGACGCCGTACACGCCAACTCCATCTCGACGTTCGGAGGCAACCCGCTCGCCACCGCCGGAGCGCTCGCCAACCTCGAGTATCTGCTGTCCCACGACTTGCAGGCGAACGCCCGGACACGGGGCGCCCAGCTCATGGACTACCTCGCCCCGCTGGCCGAGAAACTCCAGAGTGTCGGGGAGGTGCGCGGAAAGGGCCTCATGATCGCCGTCGAACTGGTCCAGGCTGGAGGCCGCATCCCCGACCCGGCCGCTGCGACGGCTGCCCTGGAGGGCTGCCGAGCCCGGGGCCTGCTCGTAGGCAAGGGCGGTGTGCACGGCAATGTGCTGCGCATCGCCCCACCGCTGTCGGTCACCGCAGCCGAGATCGAGACCGCCGCGGCCGCCCTGACCGACGCCCTGCTGGAAGTCGACTCGGCCCACCGCTGACCGCACGGGTCGGACCGGTCTGGCCTGGTGGTGGGTACCGGGGCGTCTCGGCCGGCGTCCGGGCGTCGGCTCAACGAGAGACGGCGACGGCGTGTACCCTTACCCGGTCTGCCCGGTTTGGCGGACCCTCACCCGATCTGGTCGGCGGAACCAGCCGGGACCTGACTGCTGGACGGGTCCACCGGGAGGTCCGGGCGGGGCGCCGGCCCATCGTCACCGTCCAGCCAGGCCGGCGCATGCCGTTTCGCCCACGCCTGCCGGATGGTCCCGGCGACCATGGAGTGCAGGGCGTCCGAGTCGCGCAGGGCCATGCCAATGTGGCCGACGATCACGAGCCCGAGGCCAACGGCCAGCCAGTCATGCACGAAGGTGGCTCCAGTGCGCCACTCGAGGGGCCAGGGGTGGTACCAGCGCATGATCACGCCGGTCCCGAGCATCACCAGACCGGCCCCGGCGACAAAGGCCGCGTTGAGCTTTTGGCCGGCGTTGAACTTCCCGACCCTCACAGTTCGCAGTGCGACTCGCCGCTCGGGTCCGGGCCGGAAGAGCGCTCGCAACCACTCCCGGTCGTCCTTTGACCATCGGTTGAAACGGCGAACGTCATCACGGAGAGCCCGGCCCCACGAGCCCAGCAGGGCGATCAAGAGAGGAATGGGCAGAGCCAGGCCGGCGTATACGTGGATGTCCTCAACCAACGCCCGGCGGCCCACGGCGGACTGGAGTGGCTCCAGGTAAAGGATTGCACCGGTAACCACGAGCAAGAGGAAGAGGGCCGCGGTGACCCAATGCACCGCTCGCTCGACTCGGTCGAACCGCACCAGCACGGCCGGTCGACCGCGATCGTCAGGTCGGCGGGTCGTTACGGCCATTGCTCCTGCCCACCCAGCCCTCGACGTCGTAGTTACCCTCGGTCTCCCAGTAACCGGGCTCGACCCGGTCGACCACCTGGATTCTCGACATCCATTTCACTGACTTGTACCCGTACATGGGCGCGACATAGAGCCGCACGGGGCCGCCGTGCTCCCGTGACACAGGGCCGCCCAGCATCGAATAGGCGGCCATGACATCCGGCCGGTAGGCCTCAGCGAGCGTGAGACTCTCGGTGTACAACCCGTCAAAAGATTCGAAGTGCAAGGCATTGGCCGACGGTTGAACCCCCGCCCGGTCCAGCAGCACCGACAATGCCACCCCTTGCCAGTGCACGTTGGACACCCGCCACCCCGTGACACACTGGAAGTCGCGCACCAGAGATGTCGCCGGCATGGCCTGCAGGTCCGCAATGGTGAGCACCGCGGGATGGTCGACGAGGCCGTCCACTGTCAGGCGGTAGGCGGCGTCGCTCTCATGCGGAAAGCCATTGGTCACCGTGTAGATCCGGAAGTAGTCGCCCGGCAGCAGGCCGGTCAGCCCCGTCGGGTCAATCCGCTGGATGGGTTGCAGCACGGCGTTCAGGCCATTCTGCACCTGCTTGCCCGTCACGACACCGAGAGCCCCGAGCCCGAGCATGCCGAGCACCACCCGCCGGCCGATCGGCTTGCCCGGGCCAGAGGGGCGCTCCAGCTCACGTCCCCCGGCTGAATCCCTTGGATCCTCGACGCTTGGCACCGGTCCCATGTTTACGTCCTGGACCGCGAAAGAGGGATCAGGACGTCGGTCAGTTCAGCGAATCGTAAGCTCGGGACGGAAGATGCGCGCCGGCCCGCGCGCCGCCAGGCGTTCGGCGATTGCCGCGAACGCCCGGGCCGCCTCGGAGTCAGGATCGGCCACGACCAGTGGCCTCCCTTCATCGCCGCCGACACGCAGCGCGGGCGACAGGGGGATCTGACCGAGCAGGGGGACGCCAAGCTCGGCGGCGAGCCCCGCGCCGCCTCCTTCACCGAATAGGTGGTGGCGGCTGCCGTCGTCAGCGGTCAGCCAGCTCATGTTCTCGATCACGCCGCGCAGCGGGAGGTGAATCTTCTTGGCCATGTAGGCGCTGCGCTGGGCGACCCGGCGGGCGGCCGGCTGGGGGGTCGTGACCACGTAGACCTCGGAGGTCGGCAAGTACTGCGCCATCGACAAGGCGACGTCGCCCGTACCAGGCGGCATGTCGATCAGCAGGAACTCGGGCTCACCCCAATCGACGTCGACCAGGAACTGCTCGAGTGCCTTGTGCAGCATCGGGCCCCGCCAGATGACCGGTTGATCATCGTCGACGAAAAAGCCCATCGACATGCAGCGCACGCCGAAGGAGTCGGGCGGCACCATCTTCATGTCGTTCACTGTCGGTTCCGCGTCGATCCCGAGCATCCCGGGGATCGAAAAGCCGTAGACGTCGGCGTCGAGCACCGCCACATCGTGACCGGCTCGGGTCAGCGCCACCGCCAGGTTGACCGTGACCGACGATTTACCCACACCGCCCTTCCCGGACGAGATCCCGATGACCCGGGTAGAGCTCTGCGGTCCGAACGGGTTCGGCCGGCCCGCTTCGTGACCGAGGGCAGCGTTCGATCCGTGCTGGTGAGCACCCGCCCCGGCTTGCCCTCCGGTCTGAGCGGCCGAGCCAGCCCCTGCGGCGCTCCGTGCCCCCGGGTCGCGACCTGCGCCGCTCCGTGCCCCCGGGTCGCGACCTGCGTCGCTCCATGCCTCCGGGTCGCGACCTGCGCCGCTCCGTGCCCCCGGGTCGCGACCTGCGTCGCTCCATGCCTCCGGGTCGCGGCCGTGACCATGGCGCGCCGCCATGCGATCCCGGACCGCCTCGAGTTCCTCCGGCGTCATGACCGTGAGCTCCACCTCGACGTGCCGGACGCCGGGCAGCGGCTCGAGGGCCGAGGTCACCCGGCGGGTGATCTCGTTTCGCAGGGGGCACCCGGGCACCGTGAGCGCAACGGTCACCGTGACCCGGCCACGCCGGATGTTGACCCGCCGGATCATGTCCAGTTCCACGATGCTGACGTGTAATTCAGGGTCGGTTACGGGCCACAGGGCTTCCATCACCTTGTGCTCGCTGAGCGCCATCCGGTCTCCTTTGGGCATGCGGTCGTGAGTGCGTTCGGGCGGCCCGGCGATTTGCACTACGCAGGTAGGTAGAATACCTCTGTGGCGTCAGTAGCCGACCACCCACTGGCTGACCAGGCCGCTCCTGTCGGCCAACCGCGGCGGGACTACGAAGAGGATCCAGCCGGCCCGGTGCCCGTGGCCGACCCGGCCCCGCTCACTGCGGTCCTCAGCGGGGAGCCCGAGCCCCTGGCGACGGCTCCGGGACGTGGGCCGCTGACCGATACCCAGTTCTCGGCGGCGGTGGCCGCGGTCACGTCAGCCTTCGGTGATCCAACCCGGCGACAGATCTATCTCTTCGTTCGGGAGCACCCGGACGGGGTGACCGCGTCCGAGGTTGCCGACCGCTTCGCTCTGCACTCCAACGTTGCCCGGCATCATCTGGACAAGCTCACCGCAGGCGGCTACCTCGAAGTGCACGTCAGCCGACCACCGGGGGGCGGGGCCGGGCGGCCGTCGAAGCGCTATCGCAAATCGGCCCAGGACACCGGCGTCGAGGCCCCTCGCCGGGGCGACGACCTTTTGGTGATGCTGCTCGGGCAGGCGCTGGCCCTCATCCCACCGGGTAACGCCGAGAGGATGGCTGAGGCCGTGGGCGAAGATTACGGGCGGCGCCTGGCCGCGCAAATGTCGACAGGCGAGGGGCACCGCTCCTTCCGCGTGGCCCTGCACGCCATCGCCGACGCCTTGACCGCCCACGGGTTCGAGGCCCACGCCGAGGCACGAGGCGGGTCGCTGGCGCTCATCAAGGACGCCTGCCCCTTCTTCGATACCGCCAAGCAGCATCCGGTCATCTGTGCCGTCGACCGGGGCATGGTTCGGGGGATGCTCTCCGGCCTGTACGGAGAGACGGTGACGCCCACCGAGTCGTCGCGCGCCCTCGGTGACGATGCCTGCGTGAGCCTGGTCTGAGCCCACCCGGGGCATCCGTGGCCGGTCCCGAACCCCAGCCGGCCTCCGCCCGGGCGTATCTGGACCACGCCTCCACATCGCCGATCCGCCCTGCGGCGCGCCAAGCCATGTGGCCCTGGGTAGGTTGTGCCGATCCAGGACGGATGCACACGGAGGGGCGAATGGCCCGGGTGGCCCTCGAAGACGCCCGGGACCAAGTCGCGGCGTTCTGCGGAACCCGGTCCCGGCAGGTGGTATTCACCTCGGGGGCGACGGAGGCCATTAACGCCGCGGTGTACGGCGCCCTTCACATCGAGCAGGGCATCCGGTCGGAGGAGGGGCCCCCCGTGGCCCTGGCGGCCGTCGAGCACAGTGCGGTCCGCGAGGCCTCGGAGCGACACCGCGGTCCGGACGGCTGTGTCGTCCTTCCCGTGGATGGGACCGGGCGGGTCGACCCGGAGTCGGTGCGTGCGGCCCTCGCCCGGCCTGGTCTGGCCCTGGTGCACTGCCAGTGGGCGAATCATGAAGTTGGCACCATCCAGCCGGTGACAGAAGTCGTGCAGGCCTGCCGCGAGCGAGGCGTGCTGGTTCACGTCGATGCCGCCGCGGCAGCCGGCCATGTGGTCCTGGCCTTCGATGACCTGGGAGCGGATCTGCTGTCGATCTCCGCCCACAAACTCGGCGGGCCCGGCGGCGTCGGCGCCCTGCTGGTTCGCCGCGGGTTGCGCGTACCGCCCCTGCTGCTCGGCGGTACCCAGGAGCGGGCCCGCCGAGCCGGCCTCGAGAACGTGGCTGCCGCAGTGGGGTTCGGCGCCGCGGCCGCCGAACTGACCGACGGGCGGCTTGTCGCGGAAGCTGAACGGGCGACGGCCTTCACGACCCGCCTGCGGGAGGTCGCCCTGGCCATACCGGGCGTCGAGGCCTACGGCCCGAGCCGGGCCGGCGACCGGCTGCCAAACCTGGTCTGCCTCGGAATCGGTGGCGTAGAGGCGGAAGCCGTCCTGATCGGCCTGGACCAGGCGGGCGTGGCCGCCCATTCGGGCAGCGCCTGCTCGTCGGAGCTGCTCGAACCGTCGCCGGTCCTCGCTGCTATGGGCGTCGACGCCGAACGCAGCCTCCGCCTGTCGGTGGGCTGGTCGACGACCGGGGCCGAGGTGGCGATGGCCGAGCGGGCCTTGCCGGCGGTCATTCGCCGGCTGCGAGCCCTCGGCGCCGGGTAAACACAACCGAGCGGGCCGGTGCCGGCGGTCATCCGCTGGCTGCGAGCCCATGCGCTCGTCGGCAGCCGATGGAGCCGGCCAGGAGGGCTCGCAGATCTTTGTGTTATAAAAACCGCGTAATACGCGAGAAATATAGCACAAAGCGTCGAGAAGCTAATGGCCCGCGGCCCTGGCTGCGGCCACAGCTTGCGCCTCGTCCTGCTGCAGAGCGGCGCGGACGCGTGGGGCCAGTTGAGGATCTGGACTGTGGGCCAGATACCACTTCAATTCGGGTATCGACGAGGTGTAGTCGCCTTCGCTGAGCAGAGCGATGCCCCTGTAGACGTGGGCCGGTGAGTACGTCGGGTCGACCCGTTCGGCCTGCTGCAGCATGGTGAGTCCCTGCTGCAGAATGCTCGGCTGCTCGGTTTGGGCCAGCAGCCAGCCCTCGCCGGTCAGGGCCTCGATCTGGTTGGGATCGCTGTCGAGGATCTTCTGGTAGTCCTTTACCGCGGTCAGGTCGTCGCCCCGGTCGGCCGCCTGCTGGGCGTGCTGCAACGACTGTGCGAGCGCCTCCGGCCCGAGGACGGCGCCGGTGACCTCCTCGCCCGGGAGCCGGGTCGCCGACGATGCCACCACCGCCCAGGCTGCAGCCCCCGCCGCCGCGACAACGCAGAGCCCGATCATGGCCGTGCGCCGGCGGGGATGGGCGCGGCGCCGTCGGGTCGGGCCATGAACATCTTCTGTCCCGGGATGGATCTCCTCCACCGCAGGGCTCGCCTCCTCGGTGGTCGGGCTCGCTGCGCTCGCCGCCGGGCGGCCGTCGAGCGCGTGCAGGGCGACCGCGGCCCGGGCCGTATACGCGTCCTTGAGGGTCCGGTAGTCGGCTTCGTCGATGTCACCGGCCTCCCATTCCGCATCCAGGTCGCGGAGGGAGCGCAAACAGAAGTCCCGCTCGTCTTCCAGCGCACCCGGCCGGCGCGGCAGCGGACCTCCCTCCGCGGCCTCGACCGCGCCCGCGCCTGGCACAGCAGCCGGTGCTGCCGCCTCGACCTCCCCCCCGCCCGCCCCCGCGACAGCAGCCGGCGCCGCCGCCTCGACCTCCCCCCCTACAGCAGCCGGCGCCGCCGGCTCGACCTCCCGCGCCCCTGCCCTAGCCATGGTGACCCTCACCGCCGGCTGTATCGGCGTGATCTGGGGCCGAAGGCCACTCGCCGAGGGCCGCATCCACCAGGGCCCGGTCGGCTTCGCTGACCGCAACAGGGGTCCGTCGGGGTCGCCACCTGGCGAAAGCCACCGCCAGCCCAACGACCGCCGCGACCACCGCGATCACGGGAATCACCCAGACGACCAGGTCGATGCCGCTCGCCTCGGGCTGCTCGAGGATGCCCGGGCCGTAGGCGGACACCAGGCCCGCCAGGATCTGGCCCTGGTGCTCGCCCGCGACCAGCTCCCGCTGTATCTGGGCCCGGATCTGCACCGACGCCGGGGCGCTCGATTGCGCGGCCGATTGCCCTTCGCATACCGGGCAGCGAACCAGGCTGGCGATGTGGGTGGTCTCGGCGGCGACGGTCGGCCGCCCGCTGCTGCGGTGGGTCCCCACCACCAGCGCGGCGACCGCTATGACCCCCAAGATCACCCAGGGCGCCCACCGTAGGCACCGACGCGGCCGCCATGCCGGCTTCTGTGTCGCCGGCTTCTGTGTCACCGGGTTCTGTGTCACCGGGTCCTGTGTCACCGGGTCCCGTGACAGCCGGTCCTGTGTCACCGGGTCCTGTGTCACCGGGTCCCGTGACAGCCGGTCCTGTGTCACCGGCTTCTGTGTCACTGCGTCCCGTGACACTCCGTCCCGTGACACTCGGTCCCGTCTCGCCCGGTCCCGTCTCACCGGGTCCCGTGTCACCGGGTGCCGTCCGACGCCCTGACGATGAAGGCGTTCAGCTTAGAAGCGACGACGCCCCCCTCATACTTGGCCACCACCGTGCCAGAGGGGTCCACCAGGTAGGACTCCGGGATCCCACCGATTCCGTAGTCGACCACCGCCTGGCCATCGTTGACGGCCGGCCAGTTGCTGTGGCTGCTGCGCAGGAACGCCGCCAGATCGGCCACGTCGCCCTCGTCGTAGGCGACCGTCAGGATGGTTGCGTCGCCGGTCTGACGGTGATCTTGCGCAAACGTGAGGAGCTGGGGTGTTTCCTGCCGGCACGGGATGCACCAGCTGGCCGCGAAGTTGACCAGCACCCACTTGCCCTTATAGGTCGACAGCCGGACGGACGGGCCTCCTGTGATCGATGGCCCCTGGATCGCCGGTGCCCGCTGGCCGATCAGCGGGCTCTTGGCGCTCTGCTGACCGGCCGGTCCCGAGGTGGCCAGAACGGTCACCAGGACGGCGAGGACCGCGGCCATGCCGAGTGACATCCAGAGCACCAGCCGCGGCCGGCGGGCGAGACGCGGCGCGGCCGCCGTCATGTGGTGCTGCTCGCTGACACGCCCGCGGGCGCTGATACTCCGGCCGACTGAGGGCGGGCGTCCGACGGCGGCCCGGCGAGCCTGCGGCCCACCGGAGCGCTGGCCGGGTCGGTCGGGCGACGCCGGCGTCCGGGCCACGCCGAGAGGGCGGTGCCGACCAGCATGACTCCCCCGCCAGTCCAGATCCACAGCACCAACGGCTCGATGATCACGCCGATCACCGCGGGATCACCGGGTTTGGCTGCCGTCGACGCAAAGGTCAGGTAGATGTCCTCGGTTGGGCCGGTGTGGACCGATGGGGTGCCGATCTCCTCGCTGGCAAAGGGGTAGTCGCTGATCGCTGGTGCGTACACGTGACCCCCGTCTACCCGGACCCTCGCCTCGACAGCCGAGTGCGTCGGGGCCGTCACGTTTCGGGTGCCGAGGTAGGTGAACCGATGCCCGTGGAAGAAGGCGGTCTGATTTGCCTTCAACGACAACTGGGTGCTGCTGGCATACGAATGGCTGGCGGCGAAAGCCACGGCGATGATCACGACGCCGAGATGCACGATCATCCCGCCGTTGGCCCGTCCGACCAGGCCACGCCAGCCTTGCCGCCGGGTGGCGAGGATCAGCTGACGCAGGGCCGAGGCACCCGCGAATGCGCCGAGCCCGAACGCGAGCAGCGGGTTCAGGCCACGGACGCCGGAGGCTACGCACACGGTGAGCACGACGACGGCAGCCACACCCGGCCAGAGGAGTCGGTTTCGGAGCAGCTCCGCCGACGCCTTGCGCCAGGGCAGCACCGGAGCCACCGCCATGAGGAACAGCAGGCACACGACGATCGGCATCGTCATCCGGTTGAAATAGGGAGCACCCACGGTGATCTGCGAGCCGTTGACGGCCTGGGCGATGAGCGGAAAGACAGTCCCGAGCAGCACGACCAGGGCGAAGGCCCCGAACAGCAGGTTGTTGGCCAGGAAGGCGCCCTCGCGCGACACCGGCGAGTCGATGGCACCGGGTGACCGGAGCCGGTCGCCTCGCCAGGCCAGCAAGCCGACGCCTGCAGCCGCCACGACGCCGAAGAAGGAGAGCAGCGCCGCTCCGATCCCCGTGTTGTTGAACGAGTGGACCGACTCGAGCACACCCGACCGGGTGAGGAACGTGGCGAGAATGGTCAGGCTGAACGTGGAGATGACGAGCGAAAGGTTCCAGACTCGCAGCATGCCGCGGCGCTCCTGGACCATGACCGAGTGGAGAAATGCGGTCGCGGTGATCCATGGAATAAAGGCGGCGTTCTCGACCGGGTCCCACGCCCAGTACCCGCCCCACCCGAGAACCTGGTAACTCCACCAGGCGCCGAGGATTACGCCGCCAGTCAGAAACCCCCAGGAGAAGAGGGTCCAGCGGCGGGTCTCGATCAGCCAGCCCTCGCCGACCCGACCGGTGATCAGGCTGGCGCACGCAAACGCGAAGGGCACGGTAAACCCAACCAGGCCGAGATAAAGCAGGGGCGGATGGAACGCGACCAGGATGTGGTTCTGCAGGAGGGGATCAGGACCCGGTCCATTGGTCGGCGTGGCACCATGCACCGTCAGGAACGGATTGGACACCGTCGCCATCAAACCGAAAAAGAAGGCGGCGACCGCATACATGATCGCCGTCGCCCACCCGACCATCGGGTCGGTAACCCGAGCCCGGAAATGCACGGCGACCGCGGCGATGTACCCGGACAGCACCAGGCCCCACAGGAGGATCGAGCCGGAAAGATTGGACCACATGGCCGTGATCCGGAAGAGGAGCGGCGTCGCCCGACTGTCGTTGTTGGCGACATACTGCAAGGTGAAGTCCCGAGTGATGAGGGCATGTTGCAGCGCCAGGGTGGCGATCACGGCTCCGAGCAGGATCACCCACGTGTAGGTCCGCCCCGTCCGCAGGAGGTTGTCCCGGCCGCGGAGCAGCCCGATGACGAGTGTCGCGCACCCGATAACGGCCCCGCCGAGGGCGAGGATGACGGCACTGTCGCCGACGGCGGCGTTCATGTGGTCGGCGGGGAGGGCAGCTGCGATTTGAGCCGGTCCGGGTGGGCCTCGGTGTAGCTGGCCGTGTGCTTGACCATGATCTGGTCGCTGGCGTACACCGGGCCATTCCAGTGGCCCTCCAGCACCACCGGCACGCCGGGCTTGAACAGCTGCGGGGGATCAGCGCTGTCGACCACAGACACCCGGACGCCGTTGGCGTAGATGGAGAAGTCGGTGGTCGCGCCGACCTGACGGACACCCGGCTCGACGGTTCCCTCGATCCGGAACTGCCGGCTGCCCAGAGCGGCTTTGTCGGCGACCGCCTGGTCGGCGGTCTTGAAGTAGACGGTGGCGTTGTTGAGCCCTTCCAGCAGCAGGAACGACACCGCCCCCGCGATAACCAGGACGGCGATCAGCTGTCGTCGGCGGCTGCCGAGCAGGGCCCGCCGCCCGGGCCCGCCGCCGAGCCCGGTCGGCGCCGCTCGTCCTGTGGCGCCGGCCCCACCCCCGCCAGGGGCCTCTTCGTCTTCGCTCGGCGCCCCCGAATCGGCCGAGGCGCCTGGATCAGCTGAAGCATTTCTGCTCAGCGCCATGTCTTCTCCCGGTCGGGAAGGCTGCGTGCCAGCACCCGTCCCCGGTGTAGGGTCCGCCAGGCGTACAGGACAAGGATGACAGCGGTGGCACCCCAACCGCCGGCGACATAGGAGTTCATTGCGGCGCCATCCATGGGACGGTGCCGCAACCTGCCACACCGGTTCGCTCCACCAGGTCGCTCACGGCCGCACCATCCATGGGACGGTGCCGCAACCTGCCACACCGGTTCGCTCCACCAGGTCGCTCACGGCCGCACCATCCATGGGACGGTGCCGCAACCTGCCACACCGGTTCGCTCCACCAGGTCGCTCACGGCCGCACCATCCATGGGACGGTGCCGCCACCTGCCACACCGGTTCGCTCCACCAGGTCGCTCACGGCCGCGCCGCCGGTTCTCGGACCGGAGGGTCCGGCCGCGGGGCGGGCGGCGCGGGGCCGTCGGCGCCCCGGCCGGCGGAGGGCAGGACCCCCGCCGCACCCCGGTCGGCGGAGGGCAGGACCCCCGCCGCACCCCGGTCGGCGGAGGGCAGGGCAGCCTCGGCGCGCCGTTCGGCGATCGCCAGGGCCAGCCCCTCGTCGTCGAACCGGTCCTCCAGGACCTCGACCCGGTAGCGATGGACCAGCAGCCAGGCGAACATCAGGCCGAACGCCACGAACGACACCAGCATGCCCACCAACTGCCATCCATGGATCAACGGGTTGGCGCGCAGCAGGGTGTTGCCCTGATGCAGGGTCTGCCACCAGGTGGTGGCCTCGTGGTCGACGGGGACGACCAGCGCGCACAGCACCGCTGCTATGGCACAGCGGCGGGCCCGGGCATCGGGATCGCCGGCGGTCCGCCGCAGAGCCAGGTAGCCGACGAAGACAGCGAGCAGCAGCGCGGTGAGGGTGAGCCGGGCATCCCACGTCCACCACACTCCCCATGAACCGCGACCCCAGATAGAGCCAGTGACAAGGGTGATGACGCAGAACATCACGCCGACCTCCGCCGACGCCCCGGCGAGCTGGTCCCACCGCCGGCTCCGGGTGCGGGGCCACAGGTAGGCCAGGCTGGCCAGGGCGCACAGCCCGAACCCGAGGTAACAGGCGGTTGCCGCGGCCGGGTGGACGTAGATGAGCCGCACCAGGTTGCCCTGAACCACGTCGGGGGGCGAGATCAGCAGTCCGATCAAGGCGGTGGCGGCGATTGCCACCAGTGCGGCCGCGCCGAGAAGCCGCGTCGTGCAGTCGCCGGTGCCGCGGCCCCTCATGCGTCCTCCACCAGCGTCGAGAAGCCCAGCACGCCGAGGGTGAGATAGATGGCCGCGAAGCTCACCAGCAATACCAGCCACTTCCAGCCGTCCGCCACCGAGAGGCCAAGGGCCGCCATCCAGGCCTGGGTGGCGCCGAGCAGCACGGGGGCCACGACAGGGAGCACCAGGAGGGGAAGCAGCGTCTCGCGGACGCGGAGGCCGGCGGACATCATCCCGTACACGGTGCCAGCTGCTGCCAGTCCGAGGGTCGCGGCCCCCGCGCTCGCCAGCAGCAGGGCGGGGTCCCGCAGATCAGCGGCGAAGAGGACGACGACCCCGATCCCGAGCAGTATCTCCAGGACGACCAGCTGCACGGCGATGGCCGCCGCCTTGCCGAGGAAGATCCCGGCGGGATCGAGGCCTGACAGGCGCAGGCCGTCCCGGGCGCCATCGGCCGACTCAACCGCGAAGCTCCGCTGCACGGCCAGCAGGGTGCACAACAGCACCGCCAACCAGAAGAGGCCGGGCGTGGCCTGCCGCAGCAGCGTGTGATTCTGATCGAAGGCGAAACCGAACAACATGAGTACCAGCACGGCGTAGGGGGCGACATGCATGGTGGTTACCCGGCTTCGCAGCTCGACCCGCAGGTCCTTGGCGCCCACCAGCGCGGCGTCACGCCACATGGGACGCAACCGCTTGAGCTACTGGAGAAAGGGGACGGGGAGGTGCGGTGACCATCCCACCGGCCACTGTCACGACCCGTCCGGCGAGCGCCGTCGCCCGGTCCTGCTCATGGGAGGCCAGCAGCACAGTCCCGCCGTGCTCGACGGCGCCACGAACCAGGTCGTCGAGTATGTCCCGATGCTCGGCGTCGAGGCCGGCGTGGGGCTCGTCGAGCAGCCAGAGCTCGGGGTTGCGGGCCACGAGCGCAGCGAGCGCCGCCCGGCGCCGCTGCCCGGCGGACAGGGATCCGACCGGGGTGGACGCCAGCCGGCCCTCGAGCCCGAGGCGCGCCAGGGCCGGCCCGACCCCGGCGGCCTGTGCGCCAGCGGAACGAACCGCAAAGCGAACGTTCTCGGCCGCGGTCAGATCGTCGTAGAGGCCGGTGGCATGACCGAGCAGGCCGACCCGCCTCCGGACCGCTCGCGGATCGGCGACCAGGTCGGCGCCAAGGACGGTCGCCTCCCCCGTGACGACGCGTAACAGGCCGGCACAGGCCCGCAGGAGGCTGGTCTTGCCGGCCCCGTTGGCCCCTTGCAGCAAAAGGATCTCGCCAGACGCCACCTCGAGGTCGACGCCCGCCAGTACGGGGAAGCGGCCAACGAGAGCGACAGCGGAGCGGAAGCGGATGACTGGATCCATGACGCCAGCCAAAACGGTAGCCAGAGCAGGGCCTTCCGTGCCATCCGGGGTCAGCGGCCGCGACCGGATCAGCTGCCGAAACCGGATCAGCTGCCGAACCTGATCAGCTCGTGGAGAGGCGGGCCAGCCCGAGCGCGTTCAGCACGTCGGAGACCCACGTCGACAGAACGTGCAGGTTGTCGGTGAGGAGGAGGACGCCGAGGCCGGCGAGCAGCAGTCCGGACACGACGTTGATGGCACGAAGGTGGGCGCGGGCGAAGCTGAACACGCCCGTCAGGCGCCCGAAGGCAAGCCCGGCCACAACAAACGGCACGCCGAGACCGAGCGAGTAGGCCACCAGCATCGCTTCGCCCCGACCCAGAGTGTGGGTATCGCTGGCCAGGCTCAGGACCGCGGCCAGGACGGGGCCAATGCACGGCGTCCACCCGAACGCAAAGGCCATCCCCATGATCGGCGCAGCCCACTCGCCAAGCTGGGACGGGGCCACGTGCCAGCGCCGCTCCCGCATCACCCAGGCTGGGCGCAGCAGCCCTGCGAATATCAGCCCGCCGGCGATGATGACCACCCCCGCGATGTCGTTGAGCACGTGCTCGTGCGATCGCAGGGCCTGGCCGAGCCCGGACGCGGTGGCTTCCAGGGCGGCGAACACCACGGTGAAGCCGGCCACGAACAGCAGGGTGGCCCGAAGCATCCGGCCGGAATCGGGCCGGGCCACCGTGGCCATCTCGGCACTGCTCACTCCCGACATCATCGACAGATAGGCCGGCACGAGAGGGAGGACGCACGGCGAAAGGAAGGAGATGATCCCCGCCCCGAAGGCCACGACGAAACCGATGGGCGAATGGAGGATGAGGTGGTTGCCGACCATGAGCGACCCCCATGATGGCATCCAGGCTGATCCACGGCCCTGCGACGGTCAGCCGGTTCGGCCTGGCAACCCTGTACCGTCAGGGCCGATGTCACTGATCGGCCCATGTCACTGATCGGCGGGGCTCTCGCCGCGGGCGTCGTCGCCGGCCTGACGCTCGGCGGACGCCTCCGGAATCTGGCCTGGACCCGGCTGCGATGGGTGCCGCTGCTGATCGGCGGGGCGGTGTGTGAGTATGCCGGTTCGCGATGGGGAACCGCGACAGCGGGAACGGTCCTGTTGGCGGTCGGGTACTTTCTCCTGCTTGGTTTCGCTCTGCGCAACGTGGCGCTGACGGGGATGGTCCTGGTGGCCTGCGGGTTGCTCGCCAATCTGGCCGTGATCGTCGTCGACCACGGGATGCCCGTCCGCGGCGTGCCGGCGGGAATGGCCGACGGCCCGCGCCACCACGGGGTGCGGCCAGGTGATCGCCTGCTGGAGCTGTCGGATCAGATCCGGCTGACGCCCCCCATTTGGTCTGGAGATAGGGCGACGGTCTCGCCGGGCGACATCGTCCTGTCGCTGGGGGTGGTGACGCTGACCGCCGGGCTGATGCGTCCCCGTCGCCGCCCGGCGATGGCCGAGCGCTGAGGTGCCGCTTGTGACGCCAAGTCGGCGAGGCGCGCCGAGACCGCGACCTTTGGCCGTGAGCCTCTCCTACCGCCTCGGCGGCCCGGACGGCGTTTCGATCGAGGCCGAGAAATGGCAGTGGGCGTTGCGCAGGCTGGGTTTCCAGGTCCGGACGGTGGCCGGGTCGGGCCCCGTGGACGTGTCGCTTCCCGGCCTGGACGCGGGCGACTGGCTCACCGGGCGGGCCGCACCACCGCTCGAGCCGGGCGCCGTGGCCGAGGCCCTGGCCGACGCCGACCTCGTGATCGTCGAGAACCTTTGTTCATTGCCGCTCAACCCGGCCGCAGCCCGGGAAGTCGCCGCGGCTCTGGCCGGGCGGCCGGCCATCCTCCGCCACCACGACCTGCCCTGGCAGCGCGATCGGTTCGCCGGGTTTCCGCCTCCACCGGATGATCCGGCCTGGGTGCAGGTGACCATCAACGACCGGTCGCGACAGGAGCTGGCCGCCCGGGACCTCGATGCCACCGTCATCCGCAACGCCTTCGACACCCGGGTGCCCACCGGAGATCGAGCCGCGACCCGCCGCAGCCTCGGCGTTGCCAACGGCGACCGACTGCTGCTCCAGCCGACCCGGGCCATCCCCCGCAAGGACGTTCCGACCGGGCTGGCCGTAGCCGAGGCGATCGGGGCCGGCTACTGGCTCCTCGGGCCGCCTGAGGAGGGGTACCACGACGAGCTCGAGCGGGTCCTGGCCCGGGCCCGGGTTCCGGTGTATCGCGGACCGGTGTCCCCCATGGAGGGACCGGTCGGGGTGGAACACGCCTTCGCCGCCTGCGACGCCGTGGTGTTCCCCTCGAAATGGGAGGGCTTCGGTAACCCGCCGGTCGAGGCCGCGGTCTATCGCCGGCCGGTCGCGGTCGGACCCTATCCCGTTGCGGCCGAACTGCGAGCCCTCGGCTTCCAGTGGTTCGATACGGCCCGGCCGGACGCCCTCAGGCGCTGGCTGGACGACCCCGACCCGAGCCTGATCGCCCACAACCTGGCGGTGGTGCAGCAGCACCTCGACATCAGCGGCCTCCCGGCCCGGCTGGGCGACCTGATTCGAGGCGCGGGATGGGAGCTCCCGCTTGACGGGGCCGCCCTGTCCCCGTCGCCGTCCACTACCGAAAGTACGCTTCTACGCCCGTGAACGAGGTCGACGAGGGCGTGAGTCTGCCCTCGGCCACTACCGAGCTGCGCAAGCGGCTGCCAGCCGCCCGCCGGCGCAGCCAGTTGCTCGAGGTCGCCCTCGACCGCTTCGCGGCCAACGGCTTTCACCGCACGTCGATGGAGGAGATCGCCGACGCCGCCGGTGTCACCAAATCCGTGCTCTACCAGCATTTCGGCTCGAAGCAGACCCTCTATCTGGAGTTGGTCGAGCGGATGGGGCAGAGCTGCTCGACGCGGTCACAGCGGGGGCGGCGGCCGAGCACGACCCCTACCCGCGGGTACTCGCCGGCTTTCGCGCCTACTTCCGGTTCGTCGCTGAACGGACGAGCGGGTTGCGGGGCCGGCGGGCCACCGCGGCGAACACCGAGCTGTCCATCAGCTTCCTGCGGGGGGCGCCGATTGGCGGCCGGCTGACCTGTACGGCCGGGTGATCGGCGGTGGCCGGCGG
Source organism: uncultured Acidimicrobiaceae bacterium (assembly GCA_963834725.1). Classification (GTDB taxonomy): domain Bacteria; phylum Actinomycetota; class Acidimicrobiia; order Acidimicrobiales; family Palsa-688; genus PALSA-693. Next base: position 5,223,788 of record CAWICN010000001.1, on the reverse strand, counting down.
ATGACCTTCGCGGACGCCGAGATCACCGATGCCGGCGGTCGCCTGGTGGCGAAGGCGGCGTCGACCTACCTCCTGACCTCCCGGGAGTGACCGCGGTTCAGAGCTTCTCCAGCACCTTGTCGGCGCTGCTCACATCGAGACCGAGGCCCTCCTCGACCGCGAGGTCGGTGACCACCCCGTCCTGGAGGATGGCCGCGTAGCGCTTCGTCCGGGTGCCGAGACCGCCCCCGGTGAGGTCGATCTCCAGCCCCATCGCCTTGGTGAACAGCGCGGAGCCGTCGGCCACCATCGTCACCTTTTCCCCAACCCCTCTGGCCTCGCCCCATGCCTTCATGACAAAGACGTCGTTGACGGCCACGCAGGCGACCCGATCCACCCCTTTGGCCTCCAGGTCCTCGGCTCGCAGAACGAACCCGGGCAGGTGGTAGTCACTGCACGTGGGAGTGAAAGCGCCCGGTACGCCGAAGAGCACCACCTTTCCGTGGCCGAGGAGCTCACCGGTCTCGGCAGGGACCGGGCCCTCGGGCCCCACAACCTGCACCTTGATGTCGGGAATCTTGTCGCCGACTGCGATGGTCATCGAACCTCCCACTATTCGGCCGTACAGGGATTAGGCCGGAAGGGTAGCCAGCCTATGGGCCTGACACCACCAGACTTCAAGAGGACCCCGACTTCAAGAGGGCCCAGATCTCAAGAGGGCCCAGACTTCAAGGGGCGCGGGCCGGTTTAAGCGACCGTCAGGCGTAGCCTGGTGAGCATGGCCGATGATCATCCGGTACCCGACGGCGAGTCGCCCCGCTGGCGGGGCATCAACCATCTGGCGCTCATCACCCACGACATGGACGCCACCGTTCGCTTCTACCACGGCGTTCTCGGGGCCCGGCTGGTGGCCCACCTGGGCAACGAATCGTTCCGTCACTACTTCTTCGAGATCGGTCCCGGCAACACGGTGGCGTTCTTCGAGTACCGCACCCTGCCGATCAAGCCGTTCGCCAAGCCGGCGGGAGTGCCGGATCCGAGGGCGGTGCAGTTCGACCATGTGTCGTTCAACGTCGCCGACGAGCAGGCCCTGCTGAACCTGCGGGCCCGCCTCAAGGCGGCGGGGTCGGAAGTCACCGATGTCGTGGACCACGGGTTCATCCATTCGATCTACTTCACGGACCCGAGCGGGATCGCCCTCGAAGCGTCCTGGTGGGTGACCGATGCCACGGGTAGGGACGCCGACTACGGCGATCCAGGCCTGTTCGCCGATCCGGACCCTGTGCCGGCGGTACGTGAGCTGGCTGAGGACGGTGAGGTGCGGTCCGCACCCACTACCAGGCTGAGCTGAGAGCTGAAGTCCGCCGGGCCGGGGCCGCCGGCGCCGGCGGGCACTATTCGAGACGCAAGCCGGAGATAGCCCGGGCGATCACCAGGCGCTGGATCTCGCTGGTCCCCTCGAAGATGGTGAAGATCTTGGCGTCGCAATGCCAGCGCTCTACCGGGTGGTCCCGGATGTAGCCGGCGCCGCCAAGGATCTGAATGGCGTCCTCGGTGACGCGAACCGCGGTCTCGCCGGCGAACAACTTCGACTGTGAACCCTGGGCGGCGTCGAACCCGACACCACTCGCCCCTCGCCATGAGGCGTTCCAGACCAGCAGGCGGGCGGCATCGATGTTCATGCGCATCTCGGCCAGCTTGAAGGCAATGGCTTGATTCTCGATGATGGCCCGCCCGAACTGCTTCCGGTCCTTGGCGTACTCGAGGGCGTACTCGTAAGCGGCCCGGGCGACGCCGACGGCCTGGGCCCCGACCGCTGGCCGGGTGGTCTCGAAGATCGACAGGGCCGCCTGGCCGCGCTGGCCGTTACCGCCGGCGCGGGCCCGGGCCAGGCGCTCGTCGAGGCGGTCCTTCCCGCCGAGCAGGAGCCGGCCGGGGACGCGGACGTCGTCGAGCACCACCTCAGCGGTGTGCGAGGCCCGGATGCCCATCTTCTTGAATTTCTGGCCCATGGAGATGCCCTTCGTGCCCGGCGGCACGATGAAGCTGGCCTGACCTCGGGCCCTCAAACCGGGCTCGACCGAGGCCACTACCACGTGGATGTCGGCGATGCCGCCGTTGGTGATCCACGTCTTGGTCCCGTTGAGCACCCACTCGTCCGCGGCCTCGTCGTACACGGCGCGCGTCCGCATGGAGCTCACATCGGACCCAGCATCGGGTTCGGTGACGCAGAAGGCGGCCAGGGTGGGATGGTCGGGCGTGCCAAAGCACTGGGGGACCTACTCGGCGACCTGCTCCGGGGTCCCGTTGCCGTAGATACCCGCCACCCCGAGGGTGGTCCCGAAGATGGCCAGGCCGATGCCGGCATCACCCCAGGCCATCTCCTCCATGACCATCGGGACCGAGATTCCGGTCGGGTCGGTGAAGATCGACGCCACGAAGTCCAGGGAGTACAGCCCGATCCGGGCCGCCTCCTGGATGATCGGCCACGGCGTCTCCTCGCGCTCGTCCCATTCGTGGGCCGCGGGACGCCACCTTTTCGGCGAAGTCGTGCACCTATTTCCGCAGCTGGCGCTGGTCCTCGTTGAGGTCGTTCGAAAAGTCGCCCACGTGCTACTTCCTCCGGGAGGCCTGGCACTTCCTTCGAGTCACCCGGGGGCCTCTGCCGCTCAGGGGATGCTGGCGCTCGGGTAATGCCAACTCTCGGTGATCTAGTTACTTGACGGTAACAACGTCAGTGCTGGAGTGTATTCGGCCGGCCAGAAGCAGCAGTACAGCCGCCAGGGCGCTCAGGGCCGCGCCCAGCAGGTACGGGAGCCCGGTCGCGGCGGACCCGAGCAGGGCGCCGCCGATGGCGGGACCGACCACCCGGGCGACCCCGTTGACCGACTGCTGGGCGCCGAGCACCACGCCCCGTCGTTCCGGCCCCGCCCGGCCCGCGACACTCGTCGTCATGGTGGTCTGGACCAGACCCTGGCCGACCGTCAGGCCGACCAGCGCCGGCGCCGCCAGGGCCCAGGAGTGGGCGGGCGCCAGGAGGGCCAGCCCGCCACCGTTGATGACCAGGCCGGTGAGGAGGGTCCGTGGTTCCCCGACCCGGGCCACCACCCGGTGCACCACCCCTCCCTGCACCAGCACGATGGCGGCGCCGACCGCCGCGAAGACTGCGGCCGACGAGGCGATCCCGAAACCGAGACGTCGTTCTCCGAAGAGGGCAAACGTCGCCTCGAACCCGCTGAACGCAACCAACGCGCAGAACCCCACCGCCAGCAGTGGCGCCAGTCCGGCGCCCCCGGCCAGCGCGGCAATGGGGCCCGGGCGCCGGATTGCTGTGGTGCTGGGGCGATGGGTCTCCGGGAGACGGCGGGCGGCCACGACGGTGTTCACCGTGGCGATGGCCGCGGCGAGAAGGAAGGGCAGCCGGGGACCGCCCAGGGCCGCAAGCGAGCCGAGCGCCGGACCGGCCACGAACCCGACCCCGAACGCCGCCCCGAGCAGCCCGAAGAGCCGGTGCCGGTCGGTGGGACCGGCCAGATCGGCTGCGGCCGCCTGGGCCACCGACACGCTGGCCCCCGACGCGCCATCGATGATCCGGCCCACCAGCAGGACCGCCAGCCCACCGGCGAGCCCGGTCACCAGGCTCCCGACGGCCGTCCCTGCCAGCGAGACCAGCAGCACGGGCTTCCGCCCGAATCGGTCGGACACGCGCCCCCACAGCGGGGAGCAGACAAAGCTGGCCGCCGAAAAGGCCGCCACCAGCAAGGTGGCCTGGAAGGACGTGGTGTGAAAGCGCTTGGCGTACAGAGGCAGGATCGGCAGCACGATCCCGAACCCGATCAGGTCGACCGCTACCGCGGTCCAGATCGTTCCGAAGCCCGGCGGCAACGGCGAGCGGCCTGAGGTACGCCGCTGCCACCGGGCCGGCCTCGATCCCAGTCCCAGTCTCAGGCTCAGGCTCAATCTCAGGGAGTGAGGACCATCGCCAGTTGGCGGGACAGGGCGATCGGGCGTCCCTGACTGTCCCACAACTCGCCATCCTCCTCCAAGAGCCCGTCGACGAGCACGCGGGTCCGGAAGGTGCCGAGCAGCCAGCCCGGTGCTGGGCGGGCGCGTACGTGGACGGTCAACTCGACGGTCGGTATCCACCCGACCTCGAGAGAGCCGAGCAGCGTGGGCGGGAACGCGTCAGCGAAGGCCACCGTCGAGAACGTGCTGGGCTCGGCGCCGTCCCGAAAGCGGATCCAGCCGGTGATCTCGAACGGATCCCCCTCACCGGGCCCGCCCCACGGGCTCTCCGCTGGCAGCCGGATGTCGAACCGGTTCATCACCTCCGGGATGTGGCGGCCGGCCCGCCGGGACAGGTGGGCGAGGGTCACGCATTGATCCGGCGGCGGAATGTCGGGGGGTTGGGCGGTCACCCTGGTCGGCCCGTGGTGCTGTGACAGATCGCCAAGGGCCCCGAGGGTCCGGATCCGTTCCTGCTGACCCTGGACGAGCTCAGCTGTGACGGTGCTGAAGGTCCGGCCCGTCTTCACGGTCCGGACCCGGACGCTCAAGGGCCCGTCGGTCGGTGGAGAAAGGAAGTGGGCGGTTACCGTCACCGGATCAGGACGGGCCGCCTCTTCGAGCATCGCCCGCGTTGCGATCGCGAGCAGGTACCCGCCATTGGGGTTGTTGCCAACGTTCCAGCGGGGCTGCAGGTCTGCGGTCCAGGCCTCGCCGTCACGGCGCAGCGCGGTGTCCCGATCGAAGTCGCTCACCTTCGCAGTGTGGTCCCGTCGGGGCCGTCCTCGACAATCCAGCCATCGGCTTGCAGCTCGGCGCGAAGGGCATCGGCGGCGCCCCACTCCCTGGCCGCCCGCGCCGCGTCCCGGGCCGCCGCTTTGGCCCTGGCTTCGGGTGGCACGTCGTCGATCTCGCCGCGGAGGGGCAGTCCGAGGGCGTCCTCGAAAATGCTGAACACGGCCGCCGCCCGGCCCATCGCCTGTTCACCGGCGGCCGAACGCGCCTCCCTGAGGAGGTCGAAGGCGCCCGCGACCGCCCCCGGGGTGTCGAGGTCGTCGTCCATGCGCTCCCGGAACCGCGCCAGCGCCGCAGGGTCAGCGGGCGCGCCGCGAGCAGCGACGAATTCCCGGGCGAAGGCGTCGAGTCGCTCCACCCCTGCCTCAGCCGCGGCCAGGGTCGACTCCGAGACTGTCATCGGCGACCGGTAGTGCGATTGCAGAACCTGGAGCCGAAAAGCTCGAGGGTCGTGGACATCGAGCAGCTCGAGCAGGGAGAGCGTGTTGCCGAGCGACTTGCTCATTTTTTCTCCGCCCTCCGCAACGACCATTCCCGAGTGCGCCCAATGCCGGGCGAAGGCACAACCGGCGGCGACCGCCTGGGCCCGCTCGTTCTCGTGGTGGGGGAATGCCAGATCCTGACCACCGCCGTGGAGGTCAAACCCTTCCCCCAGGATGTCGAGCGCCATGACCACGCACTCGGTGTGCCAGCCCGGGCGGCCAGGCCCCCACGGCGACTCCCAGCGGGGCTCACCGGGTTTGGCCGCCTTCCAAAGGGCAAAATCGATCGGGGAGCGTTTCCCGGCTTCCTCCCCCACCTCCACCCGGGCGCCCACCCGCAGGGTCTCGATCGGTTGTCGAGCCAGCAGGCCGTAATCGGGCACGCTCTCGGCGGCGAAGTAGACGCCATCACCGCCGACGTACGCGTGCCCGCTTGCGATCAGCTCCTCGATCAGGCCGATCATGCGATCCACGTAGGCCGTGGCATGCGGAGTGTCGGTCGGCGGCTCGATGCCGAGGCGGGCCATGGTGTCCCACCACATGCCCTCGTACTCGGCAGCGACCGCTTCGGGGGTGCGTCCTTCCGACTCGGCCCGGGCGATGATCTTGTCATCGATATCGGTCACGTTCGACACGAAGCGGACGTCAAGGCCCGCCCAGGTCAGATAGCGGCGCAGGATGTCCCACGCCACGTTGAAGCGCCCGTGACCGAGGTGGGGTTCGTCATAGACCGTGGGACCGCACACATAAACCGACGCCCGCCCCGGTTGGCGCAGCTCGAGCGGGGCGGTCACGCCCAATGCGGTGTCGTGCAGATGCAGCACGCCAGTACCGTAGCGGGATCATGTCCAGAGCCGTTCCGGATAAACCGACCCTTGCTGGGCTCGAAGAGAAGTGGGGCGCCCACTGGGAGAGCGCGGGCACCTTCCGCTTCGATCGGAGCGCGACGAGGGATCAGGTGTACTCGATCGACACGCCCCCGCCCACGGTAAGCGGGATCGTTGCATATCGGTCACGTCTTCTCGTACACCCACACCGACACCATGGCCCGCTACAAGCGGATGCGCGGGCTGCAGGTCTTCTACCCGATGGGCTGGGACGACAACGGGCTGGCCACCGAGCGCCGGGTGCAGAACTTCTACGGCGTGCGCTGCGATCCTTCCCTGCTCTACGAGGAGGGATTCACCCCGCCGGCGGAAGGCGGCCTGGCCAAAGGGCGGGAGTCCGTTGCCGTGTCGCGCCCGAATTTCGTGGAACTTTGCGAGGCCCTTGTGGCCGAGGACGAGAAGGCTTACGAAGCCGTCTGGCGCCGGCTGGGGTTGTCCGTCGACTGGACGCAGTACTACACGACCATCGGGGAGGCGTCCCAGCGCGCGTCCCAACGGGGGTTCCTGCGGATGCTCGCTCGAGGCGAGGCCTACTCGACCGAGGCGCCGACACTCTGGGACGTCGACTTCCAGACAGCAGTGGCCCAGGCCGAGCTGGAGGACCGGGAGCGACCGGGGGCGTACTACCGCCTGGTGTTCCATCTCACGGATGGCGGCGGTGTGGATGGCGGCCGTGTGGATGGTGACAGGGCGCTGCCGGTCGACACCACCCGGCCCGAGCTTTTGCCCGCGTGCGTGGCGGTGGTCGTCCATCCCGACGACACCCGCTTCGCCGCGGCTGTCGGCAGCAAGGTTCGCACGCCGGTGTTCGACGTCGAGGTGCCGGTGCTGGCCCATCCCCTCGCCCAACCCGACAAGGGCACCGGAGCGGCCATGGTCTGCACCTTCGGCGACACGACCGATGTCGTGTGGTGGCGGGAACTAGGCCTGCCCGTGCGGGCCATCGTCGGTCGCGACGGCCGCCTGCTGCCAACGGCTCCGGCCGGGCTGAGTGCAGCAGCGACAGGGTTGTACGAGTCGGAGCTGGCCGGGCGTACGGTCCGCCAGGCCCAGACGCGGATGGTCGAGTTGCTCTCGGCGGCCGGCGACCTGCTCGGCGAGCCTCAGCGGATCCAGCACGCGGTCAAGTTCTACGAGAAGGGCGACCGGCCACTGGAGATCGTGACCAGCCGGCAGTGGTTCTTCCGGACCCTTGCCCTGCGGTCGGAGCTGCTCGAGCGAGGCCGTCAGCTCCGGTGGCACCCGTCGTACATGGCAGCCCGGTACGCCAGCTGGGTGGACGGCCTCAACACGGACTGGCTGATCAGCCGCCAGCGCTTCTTCGGCGTGCCCTTCCCGATCTGGTACCGGATCGATGACACCGGCGGTCCCGACTACGACCATCCGCTCTTGCCAGACGAGGACGACCTGCCCGTCGACCCCACCACCGACGTCCCCACCGGGTACACCGAGGCCGACCGCGGGCAGCCCGGCGGGTTCATCGCCGATCCGGACGTCATGGACACCTGGGCCACCTCGTCGTTGACGCCGCAGATCGTCGGGAGGTGGGAGGACGACCCGGACCTGTTCGCCCGGGTGTGGCCGATGGACCTGCGGCCGCAAGCGCACGACATCATCCGGACGTGGCTGTTCTCCACCGTCGTGCGCTCTCACCTGGAGTTCAACCGACTCCCGTGGAGCGACGCGGCCATCTCGGGATTCATCCTCGACCCCGACCGCAAGAAGATGTCGAAGTCAAAGGGCAACGTCGTGACTCCGATGTCCTTGCTGGAGCAGTTCGGCTCGGACGCCGTGCGCTACTGGGCGGCCAGCGCCCGGCCGGGAGCCGACACCACCTTCGACGAGGGCCAGATGCGCATCGGGCGCAAGCTGGCCATCAAGATCCTCAATGTGTCGCGCTTCGTGCTCGAGTCAGCGGGCGGGTCGGGCGCGGGCGGGTCGGGCGCGGGCGGGTCGGGCGCTGGCGGGGGCGGGTCGGGCGCGGGCGGGGGCGGGTCGGGGGAAGCAGATTCGGCCGGTTCATTCGACCGCGCCTCCTGGTTCGGCGCCTGGACAGGGCCGGACAGCCCTGAGCCAGTCGATCAGCCTGAGCCACTCGATCAACCTGAGCCACTCGCTCAGCCTGAGCCACTCGATCAACCTGAGCCACTCGATCAACCTGAGCCGCTCGATCGACCTGAGCCAATCGGTCAGCCTGAACCACTCGGTCAGCCTGAAGCGCTCGATCAGTCGGTCATGGCGGCCCTGGCCGGGCTCATCGACGAGGCGACCGAGGCTTTCGAGGCCTACGACTACGCCCGGGCCCTCGAACGGACCGAGGCATTCTTCTGGTCCTTCTGCGACGACTATGTGGAGCTGGTCAAGAGCCGGGCGTACGGGACCCTCGGTGACGATCGGGCCCGGCGGGCCCACCAGAGCCTGCGCCTTGTGCTGTCCGTGCTGCTGCGCCTGTTGGCGCCGTTCCTCCCGTATGCCACCGAGGAGGTGTGGTCCTGGGGGACCGCTCCCGAGAGCGGCTCGATCCACCGATCAAAGTGGCCTTCGGCAGACGAGTTGCCCGCCGCTCCGGGCTCGCTGGACCTGTGGCCTGCCGCCAGCGAGGTGCTCGGCGCCGTCCGCAAAGCCAAGACCGAAGCAGGCCTCTCATTGAGGGCTCCGGTGGCCTCGGTCCGGGTGACGGCGGCCGAGTCCCGCCTGGTGGGGCTGCGAGCAGTCGAGGACGACCTCCGGGAGGCGGGTGTCATCGCGAGCGTCAGCTGGGAGGCGGCCGGGGATCCAGCCGACGGTGGCATAGATGTCGAGGTGGAGCTGGCGTAGCCAGCCGGGGCGGTAAGGGTGGGCCGGCGGGGACCGTTGGTCCAGGGAACGGCGGGACCGTTGGACCCCGGGACGGCGGACGTTGGGACCCTGGACCGCGGGACCCGTAGACCTCGGGACCCGTAGAGCTCGGGACCGTTGGGACCCTGGACCGCTGGACGGCAGTGAAGCAGCTCGGCCCCAATTTTCTGTAGCGAATCGTGCCCTTTCGACATTTTCTGTAGCGAATTGTGCCCAATTGAAGGGGAAGGTGCTACAGAAAAGCGGGGTGAGAAGCCACGAGCCTACAGTCCTCCGAATGCCCATCAATCCTGACGCCGTCGGGTACACCAGCGAACCCACCCAGACCTCGTGGAACTCCAAGGACTGCCTGTTGTACGCCCTCGGCGTCGGAACGGGCGTCATTGATCCCACCGGGTTCGAGCTCGAGTTCACCACGGAGAACAGCCAGGACGTAACCCAACAGGTTCTGCCAACCTTCCCGGTGGTCGTTGGCGGGGTGGGAGGCGGCGGGGCCTTCGCCCAGCTCGGCAGCTTCAACCCGGCGATGCTCGTCCACGGAGAGCAGTCCGTGAAGCTCCACGGCCCGCTGCCGGTCGCCGGCACCGTCGAATCGGGTCACCACGATCGCCGGCATTTATGACAAGGGTTCCGCGGCCGTGGTCGTGACCGCGACGGTGGCCACCGATACCGCAAGCCGTGAGCCACTGTGGGCTACCACGAGCTCCCTCTTCATCCGGGGCGACGGCGGCTGGGGTGGCGACCGCGGTCCCTCTCGTTCAGCCACGATCCCCGATCGCAATCCGGACCACTCGACGACCTATACCACCCGCCCCGATCAGGCGCTCCTTTACCGCCTCTCCGGTGACCGGAATCCCTTGCACTCCGATCCGAAGTTCGCCGCCATGGGAGGCTTCGATCGGCCCATCCTGCACGGGCTGTGCACCTTCGGTTTCACCGGTCGAGCGCTCCTGCACACGCTGTGCGGATCGGACCCTGATCGGTTGTATCGATGGCTGCACGCTTCTCCGAGCCCGTGCTCCCCGGGGGAGAACCTGACCGTGGCGATGTGGGTAACGGCCGAGAACTCGGCGATGTTCAGGACGACGACTGAAGGCGGTGTCGTGATCGACGCCGGACGGCTCGAGTTTCGGGGTAGCGCGGCGAGTTAGTTAGTTGGTGTGCTCGGAGGCCGGGCTGATCCCGATCTCCGCCATGACGGACTCGTTCACGAAGATCTCCGCTCCCTCGACCCGCAACGCCAGCGCGATCGCGTCGGATGGGCGCGCTGAAAGCACTCGCTGTTGACCGTCCCGTTCCAGTTCCAGGATGGCGAAGAAGTGTCGCTTCTCCTCGACGGCGGTGATGACCACGCGTCCCAGGCGTCCCTCCAGCACGGTGACGGCTGAGACGAAGAGATCCCAGGTCGACGGGCGGACCGGCGCCGTACCGGACCAGGCGGTCAGGATGGCGCGTGCCTCGGGCTGGCCGATGACGATGGACATGTCCCGGTAGGGCGGGCTGTCTTCACGGAGAGTCACCATGCCCGCCTCGACCCCGGGCCCGGTCGCTACAGCGACCCGCACGTTGGAAACCGACACTCGTACCAGCTCGTCGGACACCGGAAAACCTTAGGGCCGCCCGACCCGCGGGACCCGCCGGCCCGCGGGACCCGCCGGCCGGCGGACCCCCAGCAACCGGACCCCCAGCAACCGGACCCCCAGCCACCCGCCACCCCACCCCACCCACCTCCAACGCCCTCACGGCGGGGTTCGCCGCCCACCCCTCCACGCCGGTCGGGCCAGAACCAGCCCGGCGACCTCCCGTGCCCCGGCCCGGCGCAACACGCGGGCCACTTCCCGCAAGGTGCCGCCCTCGGTCAACACGTCGTCAAGGAGCAGGATGCGGGCCTCGGCCACGCGATGGGGCGCCGGCACGATCAGCGACCTCCGGAGCGGTCCCGCCGCGATGTCCTGGCGGTCGGTCCACCGGTGACCCTGCATAGCCGGCGTCTCTACCAGCTTCGCAACCGCGCCCGCCGCAATCTCCCACAGGGGCCCGACGAGACCATTCAGGCGCGCCGCGATCGCGCCGACCGGATCCCAGTTCCGCCGGGCGCCCGGACCTGTGTAGGCCGGTACAGGAACCACCAGGTCGAACTCCTCGAACCAGGTGGCATGGGTTCGTAAATAGTTCCAGAACAGACGGGCGAAGACGTCAACCCACCACATCTCCCGTCGGTACTTGTAGCGCAGGATGGCGTGGCGGAGCGCGCCCTCGTGGACGCCGACCGAGAACACCACGGAGAAGCCGCGGTCGGCCCGGCGACACCATCGGTTGCCGCACCGGCCAGGTCGCGATAGGGCCTGCCCGCACACGGGACATCCAGCCGGCGGGACGCCGGACGCCGAGCGAGTCGGCCCGCTGACTCGCTCCGGCAGGGGACCTACGCGGGGTCCGGTCGGGACCTGGTCGTGCTCCACCACTGCGCCTCCCGCACCGGTCTGGGTCTTGAGTCGCCGCTGCCGTACTCGATCGTCGGGGAGCGACGGTTGACTCGGCTGCGGCGCCGGGCAAGCCGGCGGTGAGTCTGCCACAGCCGACTGTCGGCGTCGGCGGCCGGCGGTCGGCGGCCGGGGGTCGCGAGCGCTTCGGTAGGCCGGTGCGGCGCGCCGAACCGCCGACCGGGCGGCCGCCCCCGCGGCGGCCGCCCGGTCGCGCCCCGCCCTCGAAATTGGCTAGATCAGCCCCTGCCGCAGGACAATGGCCACGGCATGGCAGCGGTTGCGGGCCTCGAGCCTGGTCATCACTTTGCCGAGCACGCCCTTGATGGTGCTCTCCGAATAGGCCAGCTCCTCGGCCACCTCGGCCGTGTCGAGGCCATCTGCGACCAGACGCAGCACCTCGGCCTCGCGGCAGGTCAGCACGGCGATACCGACCGTGGTGTCGGGCTCCGACTCGGCCGGCGGCACATCCACGCTGATGACCTCCGGCCGAACAGCCAGGTCGTGCATCTGGACACTGGCGGCCCGGCGCAGCAGCCCGTCCGGGAGCTGGCAGCCGGCCCGGTCCGTCTGGCGGATCACCTCGACCAGCCGCGCCTTGGTCGCTTCCCCCCGGCGGAGAAATCCGGTGACACCCGCGGCGACGGCCTCCACCACGCCCACCTCGTCGAAACGGGCAGCCACCAGCACAACCTTCGGCACGCCGTCCCGTTGCACGGCTCGGGCCACTTTGGCCACCGACTCGTCGGCTGCCTCCGCCACCACCAGCGCCACGCGAGCCGCGATCCATATCGACCGGACCAACCAGCTCGATGCTCGGCTCACCCATCAGTTGGGCTTTGGCGCCTGCAGCCGACAGCGGGTCGGCACCGTAAATGAAGACCGGTGTGCGAGAGCTCACGGGTGCTGACGGTAAGGGAGCAGCCCGTTTTGAGCATCCGTACCCGCTACGGAATTTCCACGGTCCGTGGTATGAATATCAGAGTATTTCTGTACCCCAGCTGCTTCTCAGTGTAAGAAGTGTGCTCACGCCAACAGTTTGCTCGGGTCCCGCAACATGACGACGGCGTGCTAAGCACCCAGGCTATGGAGATCGAGGTCGTGGTGGAGATCCCAAAGGGAACCCGGAACAAGTACGAAACGGACGAAGAGGGCATCATCTGGCTCGACCGGATGCTCTTTACCGCGACCCGGTATCCCGAGGACTACGGCTATGTGCCGGACACCCTTGCCGACGACGGCGATCCACTGGATGCTCTGGTCCTGCTGGAGGAACCGACGTTCCCGGGGTGTCACATCCACGCCCGGCCGATCGGCATGTTCCTGATGCGTGACGAGAAGGGCGTGGACGCCAAGGTTCTCTGCGTCCCTGCCGGCGACCCCCGTTTCGCCCGGGTCGCCGAACTCGACGACATCCCGGGCTACGAGCTTAGGGAGATCGCCCACTTCTTCGGCATTTACAAGGACCTGGAGCCCGGAAAGGAAACCGAGGCCGGTGGCTGGGCCGACCGAGAAGGGGCCGAAGCGGCGATCCGGGACGCCCGCGAGCGCCACCGCGCCCACATCGCCGGCCGCTAACGGGTGTCCGTTAGGCCAAGCCCGGTTGCGGGCGCTGACCGGCGGGGCGCCGGCGCCGGACGGCCGCTCCTACACCCCGACCAGATCGGCGACCAGATCGAAGGCCTGACCGACCGTGGCCAGGCTCTCTGGATCGACGTCAGGGATCTTGATGGAAAAGGCGTCGTTGAGCGCCAGCGTGATCTCGACCACGGCCAGGCTGTCGGCGTCAAGGTCCTCCCGCCAGCGGGCATCGGCCCGCACCTCTGCCGGTTCGATGTCGAGCACCTCGGCCACACAGTCCTGGAAGGTGTTGAAGGCCTGGCCTCGATCCATCCATTCAAACTACCGTCTAGGCCCGCCCGCCTATGGTGACCGCCATGTCCGGACTTCTCGCTGACAAGCGCGTTGTCGTCACGGGAGTGCTGACCGACGACTCGCTGGCGTACGCCGTCGCCGACCTGGCCCAACGCGAGGGAGCGGAGGTCGTCCTGACCGGATTCGGTAGGGCCCTTTCGCTCACCAGACGGGTGGCGCGCCACCTCCCGTCGCCCCCCGATGTCCTCGAGCTGGACGTGACCGTCCCGGACCATATGGAGGCAGTGGCAAACGACCTGCGATCCCGGTGGGGAACCGTCGACGGCGTGCTGCACTCCATCGCCTTCGCACCCCCGGCGTGCCTCGGCGGTGGCTTCATCGAAGCCGGCTGGGAGGACGTCAAGGTGGCTGTCGAGGTCTCGGCCTACTCGTTGAAGGTGCTGGCCGCCGGCTTCCGCCCCCTGCTGCGGGCTGCCGGGGGCGGATCCATCGTCGCTCTGGACTTTGACGCCACCGTGGCCTGGCCCGGCTACGACTGGATGGGCGTGGCCAAGGCCGCCCTCGAATCCACCGCCCGGTACCTGGCCCGGGATCTCGGTCCCGAGGGCATCCGGGTGAACCTGGTGGCCGCCGGCCCGGTGAAAACGATGGCTGCGAAGTCCATACCGGGATTCTCCCGGTTCGAGGACGTGTGGGACGAGCGGGCCCCCTTGGGCTGGAGCGTGACCAACCCGGAGCCCGTGGCCCGGGCGTGCGTGGCGCTGCTGTCCGACTGGTTTCCGGCCACGACCGGTGAGATGGTCCACGTCGATGGCGGTTTTCACGCCACCGGAGTATGAGGGCCGCCGCATATGAAAAAGGGAGAGTTCTGTGGTCGACACCGCAGGTGAGCAGCTCGGCCGGGTCGTGCTGGTCACGGGCGGCAACCGCGGCATCGGCCTCGCGATCGCCCAGGCCTTCGCCGCCGGCGGCGACCGGGTGGCGGTCACGCACCGAAGCGAACCGGTCGAGGGATACCTGTCGGTGCGTTGCGACGTGACCTCGGAGGAGGAGGTCGATGCGGCCTTCGCACGGGTGGAGAAGGATCTCGGACCGGTCGAGGTTCTCGTCTCCAACGCCGGCACCAATGCCGATCAGCTCCTGATCTCGATGAAGGAGGAGGCCTGGTCGCGGGTCATCGACGCCAACCTCACCGGCGCCTACCGGGTGACCCGCCGGGCCACGCCGAAGATGATCCGGGCTCGTCGGGGCCGCATCATCCTGGTCTCGTCGGTGGTGGCGCTGGCCGGTTCACCCGGCCAGACCAACTACGCCGCCTCCAAGGCCGGGCTGATCGGCTTCGCCCGCTCGCTGGCCCGGGAAATCGGCGGACGCGGGGTGACCGTCAACGTGGTGAGCCCCGGCTTCGTCACGACGGACATGACCGCGGCCCTGCCGGACGCCCGTCAGGCCGAGATCGTCGAGCAGATCCCCCTTCGGCGCATGGCGCGACCCGAGGAGGTGGCGGCGGCGGTGACCTGGCTGGCCTCCGAGCCGGCCGGTTACGTGACCGGCGCGGTGATCCCCGTGGATGGCGGCCTGGGGATGGGTCACTGATGGCGACCGAGGGCCCGGGTGGCCCGCTTCCCGACCCCGACGCCGTACTCCCGCACCGCCCACCCTTTCTGTTTGTGGATGAGGTCACCGAGCTGATCCCGTCGCAGTCGGCGCGAGGCGTGTGGCGACTGACCGGGGAGGAGGCTTTCTTCGCCGGGCACTTCCCGGGCCGGCCCACCCTTCCCGGGGTGCTGATGGTCGAGGCCCTGGCCCAGCTCGGGGGGATCGCCCTCCTCCGCGACCCGCGGTATGCAGGCAAGCTCCCGCTGTTTGGTGGGATCGACCGGGCCCGGTTCCGCCGGCAGGTCGGCCCGGGCGAGACTCTCGAACTCGAGGTTGAGCTCGATCAGTTGGGCACCAACGCCGGCAAGGGTCATGGAACGGCTCGAGTCGGCGAGCAGGTGGCCTGCCAGGCCAGCCTGCTGTTCGTGATCGTGTCCGCCTGAACCGTGCGGTGGATCAGGCCGTAGAGATGGGTCAGACCCGGCGGAACACCAGGCTGGCGTTGTGCCCGCCGAAGCCGAAGCTGTTGGTCATCACTGCGTCGAAGGCGGCCCGTCGGGCCTCGTTGGCCACGTAATCCAGGTCGCAGTCGGGGTCGGGCTGCTCCTGATTGATGGTGGGCGGCAGGATCTGCTGGTTGAGGGCCTGGATGCAGATGACCGCTTCGAGCGCCCCCGCCGCACCCAGGGTGTGCCCGGTCATGGATTTGGTCGACGACACGGGGGGGACCTTTTCCCCGAACAGTCGCTTGAGCGCCAGGGTCTCCACCCGGTCGTTGGGTGGCGTCGAAGTGCCGTGAGCGTTGACGTAGCCAATGGCAGCCGGGTCCATTCCGGCGTCCTCGCATGCCCCGCGCATGGCTCGCACGGCCCCGTCCCCCTGGGGATGGGGCGAGGTCATGTGATAGGCGTCGGTCGTCGCCCCGTATCCGGCCATCTCGGCCAGGATCGGCGCCCCCCGGCGCCGGGCCGATTCCATATCCTCGAGCACCAGAACGGCTGCCGCTTCCCCCATCACAAACCCGTCCCGCCCGGCATCAAAGGGGCGTGAGGCGCGCTCGGGATCGTCGTTGCGGGCCGAGAGCGCTTTCATGGCCGCAAAACCGGCCACTCCCACGTGGGTGATGGGCGCCTCGCTACCCCCACACACCACGGCATCGGCCCGACCGCCCCGGATGAGGTCCATCCCCTCGCCGACGGCAGTCGCGGACGCCGAGCAGGCGGTGACGGGACACGAGCTGTAGCCCCGGATGCCCCATTCCATGGCCACCTCGCCGGCCACCATATTGGGGATCATCATCGGCAGCGTGTAAGGGCTTACCCAGTCCGGCCCACGCTCGTTGAGGACCGCCAGGCCCTCCTCGAGGGAACGGATCCCGCCGATCCCGGTGCCGAACACCACGCCCACCCGATCGGGGTCGGCCCCCACATCCAGCTTGGCCGACTCCACCGCCTCGGCCGTCGCCACCAGGGCCAGCTGGGCCACCCGGTCCAGATGCCGGGCCCGGCGCCGGCCGAAGACCGCCTCCGGGTCGAACCCGCGCACCTCGGCCGCGATGCGGACGGGGTACCCGTCAGGATCGAACAGGGTGATCGGTCCGGCCCCCGGGTGGCCGGCGGCCACCGCTGCCCAGGTCGACGCGACGGTCAACCCGAGCGGGCTGACGGCGCCGACACCAGTGACTACCACCCGGCGCGCACACATGTCCGAAGATCCTACGGTTTACCTGCTCCGGCGTTCGGGACTCCCGGCCGCCGCTACCGACTTCGAAATGACTCGACCCGGCTCTGGGCGTCGGTGATCTGGTAGTTGGTGGCGGCCTCGTACGCGAGCCCTTCCGTCAGACCCGTGTCGAGTGCCCGCCGGTACAGATCCTTGTAAGCGGCAACCGACCCGGCGCTGTTCTCCGCAATCGCAGATGCCAGTTCGCCCACGGCGCGGTCGAGATCCGCCAGTGGCACGGACCGGGTCGCCAGCCCCCAGGCCGCCGCTTCCGTCCCGCTGATCGGCTGGGCGGTATAGGACAGTTCCCGCGCCCGGCCGATGCCGACCTGGCGGACCAGTCGCTGACTCATGCCCCACGTGGGACGCAGTCCCCATTTGGCGTGGGTATCGGCCAGCCTGGCCTCGTCGGCGGTCACCATCAGGTCGCAGGCGAGGGCCAGCTCCAGGGCGCCGGTGTAGCAGAAGCCGTTGACCCGGGCGATGACGACCTGTGGCATGGTCGTCAGGTGCCGGATGACCGATCGAGCCGGGACATCGAGGCGCCCGCCAACGGCACCTTCCGTACGAGGCTGTTCCCCCATCGCCTTGAGATCGACGCCGGCGCTGAAGGCCCGGCCCTCTCCGGTCAAGATCACGACCCGGATCTGGTCGTCCGCTGAGAGGGACTGCAGCACGCCGTCCAGTTCGACCAGCATCTCTCGGGTGATGGCATTGAGGGCGTGGGGACGGCACAAGGTCACCGTGGCGAGGGGGGGAGTGCGCTCGAGCCGGACCACCGATTCCTCTGGCATTCACTCGACGTTAGTACTTCGAATCTCAACTACGTTGATGATCTGAAGCACTTAGCTGGTCCCAAATGGGCCCTGCGGACCAGCGCGGACGGTCATCCGTAGAAGGCGACAGCCGGGTCGAGCGGTGCGCTCCATGCCGCCACGGCCTCGCTGGGCGAGATCCGATGCGTCGCCACGAGCCGGGCCAGGACGTGGGACCGACGCGCCCTCGCCCGGCTGAGATGGCCGTGGGGATCATATTTGCTGGGTGCCTGCACCAGCCCGGCCAGGAGGCTGGCCTGGGCCCACGACAGCTGGCTGGGGGGCACACCGAAATAGTGGATTGCGGCGTCGGTCACCCCGTAGGACCGGCGGCGGCCAGGAGCGTGACAGCGATCGCGACGGCGAGCAGCCGGAGCAACCACCGGACCCACCGTGGGCGACGCCGGTGGCCGGCGTCCCCGCCGCGCCCGGTGGGAGCGGGGTGAAGTTCAGTGGTGGCCATGGGGCGGTGCATCATCGCGCCCGGGCCTCAGGCCATGGGATCGCGGGAGGACCGGGTGATCATCGCCTCAGCCGGCGATGAGATCCGGGAATCGCCCATCGAACGTGGCCCGAAGGGCCGGCAGAGGTCAGCGAGTGGTGCAGTAGATGTAGTCGAGAAAGCGCTCGATCGCCCGCACGGTGTGCAGAGTGCGCACCGATCCGTTGATGTCGAAGGCGTGCTGCGCATACGGCAGTTCGGCGTACACGACTGGATGGAGCGACTCCTTCCGCAGGTGGTCGGCGAAGTGCCGAGCCTGGGCGGCGGGGGTGAGGACGTCATTGCTGCCCTGGATGACAAAAAACGGCGGCGCCTGTGGGCCGATCTGGTACTCGGGTGACGCCTCCTGCCACCGGAGGAGGTCGTCGGCGAGCCGGCTTTTCAGTACGGTGCGCTCTATGTGCCGGCGCATATCGGGATTACCGACGCCGTTGGCATCGACAAAGTCGTAGACGCCGTAGAGCGGCACTGCCGCCTGGACCGCGGTGTCCGCCTCCTCGAAGCCCGGCTGAAAGGCGGTCAGGCGCGGGGTGAGGGCGGCGAGCGCGCTCAGGTGTCCCCCTGCCGATCCGCCGGTAACGGCGATGAAGCTCGGATCCCCGCCGTAGTCATCGATGTGTTCTTTGATCCAGACGATGGCCCGCTTCACGTCGACAATGTGGGCCGGCCAGTCTGCTCTGGGACTGAGGCGGTAGTTGACGGCGACGCACACCCACCCGCGCGCCGAGAGATGCGACAACAAGGGGTAGGCCTGTCCCGTCTTGCGCCCCGTCACCCAGGCACCCCCGGGTATCTGCAGCAGCACCGGTGCGGCTGCGTCGCGCCCGAGATCGGCCCGACTCCAGACGTCGAGATGATTGGCCCTCCCGAACTCACCGTACGGGTGATCAGCCCCGCGCAGGTATTGCCGTCGCGAACCGCGGCGCGGCAACGCGATCTGAGCACGCGTCAGTGGTGCCACGACTGGCGCGGCTCGGGGAGCGATTATCCGCGACCGATAATCGCGGCCGAGCTCGTCGACGAGAGCAGCCTCCAGGACATCGCTCGATCGCGACGCGGCGCGATGCAGGTTGAGGAGCGCGATCCAGGACGCCACCGACGTGGCCAGCGCCAGGCGCCCGGCCCGGCTGCCAACGGCGCCCCGGCGCACCAGTCGGAGGGTCGCAACCTGCTGCCATGCAATGGTTTGCAGCGGGAACTCCGTGGTGATGGCGCTGGCGGCCCCTACCGCGAGGTTCGCTCCGCCTCGGTCGGTCAGGGGCCGGTACGCGTTCAGGGTGTTCAGTGCTCCGACCGCACTGACGGCAAGGAACCGGCTGCCACTTCGCATGCCCGAACAATAAACAAGCCGGACAACAAACAAGACGGCGCCGGCGCGTCCCGCCCTCGCCGGGGCCGCCGCGGCCGTCGCCCTGGGCGCGGCGGGAGGCGCATCCCGCCCTCGCCAGGGCCGGGGCGCGGCGGCCGTCGCCCTGGGCGCGGCGGGAGGCGCATCCCGCCCTCGCCGGGGCCGGGGCGCCAGACCGTCAGGTCGCGTCTTGACCGCGCGGCAGGCCGGGCCGACCGTGTCGAGCCTGGTCAAGCCAGGCCCGATGTTCGGGTGCGGCCACGTTGGCGATGCGCCGCGCTCGTTCATGGTCGTCCACGCCGCGGAGGTCCGCGATGCCGTGCTCGGTGACGACCACCTCCACATCGCAGCGCGGCGTGGACACGACGTCCACGACGGGAACGATGGTGGACCGCCCGTCCCGGGTGGTGGCGCGGAGGGCGATAATCGAGACACCATCGAGCGAACGGGTGGCCGCGGCGCAGAAGTCGGCGTGACCGCCTATGCCCGCCACCGCGCGGTCCCCGACACGTTCGACGTTGACCGACCCGTCGAGTCCGACCTGGAGGGCGGTATTGCATCCGACGAACCGGTCAATGCCCGCGACCCGACTGATGTCATGCGTTTGATCGACCGGGAGCAGGTTGAGCTTGCCAGCCCGGGCGACGGCGCCGATGGCCTCCCCGCCCCAGACGTACCCGGTCGTGATGCTCCCCCGAAGCAGGCCTCTGCGTTCGAGGTCGGCCACCGCTTCGGTGACCAGGCCGGACCAGATCCTGACGGGTCGATCCAGGGCGGCCACCACCCCCTCGCCAATCCCGCCCGGCCCGAACTGAAGGGTCGGCTCCTCGGGGAGCACCGAGACCACGTTGCGGCCGACCGCGAGGTCGACGTCGTCGGGGCCTCGAGCCGTCAGGGCCCCGTCGGCAGGTGGCCGCTCGACGGTGGCGACGATGGGTCCCTCGATCGGCGGGGCGCCGAGATCGACGCCGTCGGGATCTACTTCCACCACGACGGCGCGGGCCACGCCGGCTGCCGCCGGGCCGATGCCAACCGACCCGGCGTAGACCAGGTCAGGGCCGCGCCGGAGGCCAGTCACGACAGCAACATGCGGTCGCAGGTCGGCGAGGAGTCGAGGAACGACGGACAGGCGGACGGGCACGTAGGCAAGGCGGCCGGAGGCGACAGCCTCGGCGACGGCATAGCCGGCCATCACGGTTCGACCGCGTAGGGTCGGCGAGGACAGCCAGCCGCGAGGCTCCGGGGTCCACCCCATCAGCACCTCGACACCGGCGGCGCCGGCTGCGGCGGCAACGACCTCGGGCGCCGACCGGGCGCTGTCAACGCCGTCGGCGTACACGAGAAGGGGAGCCTCCGGGTCGGTCACCGCCGCAGCCTACTTCGGCCCTCGATGGTGCCAGGTGGTCCGCTATGAAGTCGCGGCCGCCGATCGGGCCAGGGCCGCCAGCCAGCCCGCAGCGGTGCCATCGTCATCTCGCGGGGAGGTGCCCGGTCCTCGCTCCGCTGCGATGATCTGGGCGACCCGCACGGCGCAACTCCACGCCAGCGCGACCCCGGCCCCGCCGTGACCGTAGTTGTGAACGATCAGCTTGTCGCCCATGGTGTCGGCCTCCAGCCGAACCCCTCCGCTGTCCGCAGTTCGGGCGCACCGGTAACCGACGGTCGCGGTCCGCGGCCATGGCGCGATGTCGATGCCGGTGGCCGATCCGATCAGCTCCCGATTCAGCTCCAGGATCGGTACGGGGACTTCCACGCCGTCGATCTCGACCGTCGGACCGTCAGCCTCCTCGCCAGACCAGCGACCCGTCGGATCGAGTCGTCCGGATAGGCGGGTACCACCGAGGACCCAGCTATCGACGCGGGGATACCAGTACACGTCAGCCGCTCCGCCCGACGGCGCAGCGTAGATCGAGCGATCGGGCGTGTAGTTATAGCTAAAGGGAGCGGGCCGGACGGCGGCGGGATCGCGACGATCCACCTGCACCCAAACCAGCACACCCTTCTCGAGGGTCAGGTTGGGCTCGTCATCAAACAGGTCCGCACTGCCATATCCCGTGCAGTTGACAACAACCGGTGCCTGGATGGCATCCAGATCCCGATGGTCCAGATGGCCGCACCGCACCACCGATCCGCCGAGCGCATGGAAGGTTCGTCGCAGCCACCGTCCGTATTGGGGCATCTCGGCGAAAAAACACTCGAAGGTCCAGCCCGATATGCCACTGGCGCCCGGTCGGCGCGGCACCTCGGACGGTGGCGAAGCCCCGGACGGCACCGGAGCGAAGGCGGGGAGGTGTGCGGCATACTCGGGGACTTCGGCGGGCGCCTCGAACAACTCGAACAATTCGAGATGCCGCTGTCGCCGGACTCCGGCGACAGCGGCGAACTGGAGGGCTGCATAGAAGCGCAATGACGTTTCGATGTGCCACGCCGCGTCAGCGATGACCACGGAACGGGGGATGACCGAAGCCGCGGGGTACAACGACGCGAAGGTGGGGTCCGATCGCCGGGGCCGCGTTCGTGGTGCGCCGATCAGGGCTTTGGCTGCGAGGTCGACCCGATAGCCGAGCAGGCGCAGTACGACCGCCGTGGTGAGCCCTGAGACTCCCCCGCCGACGACGCAGATCTCTGTGCCCGGTTCAGCCATGGTCGAACACGCAAGGTAGCCAGAGATGCTCCGTCCAGCTGGGGTTCACCCTCAGGCGCGCCGAAGACCCGGCGGTTCGGGCCGAGGAGGTCCGGGAGGGCGGGCGCTCCGCGTCGCAGATCGCAAGCACGAGCGGGCGAGACTCGCCGCTGTGGTGCTATGGTGCGCGCGTTGGTGCGGGTGGGACGTGATCAGCGCCTCGACGAGCGGGCCGGGGTGGACAGCAGGGCCCTCGATCAGTGTGGCGCGGCCCGGCGCGCTCCGCCTGGATTCCCCCGAGGCCTACGGTTAGCGGGCTGGTCCGGACGGACGGTCTGGGCCGCGCTGTTTGCGCTCGTCTTCAGTTGCCTGACCACCACCATCAATCTCCTGGCCACACCCTCCCCGGCGAGCGCCGCGTCACCCCCTCCTGCCGCCGGTGCCAACCTCCTTGCCAACGCGGACTTCACAGGGGGCGTCTCGAACTGGTCGGCGTCGCCCGGGACCACACTGGCCACCTTCTCGGCCTCAGGCCTGCCGGTCGGCACGACCTACCTGCAAGTCAAGCGGGGCAGCGCGGCCGTGCCCAACATCGCCCAGGACGTACCGGCCAACGTCATCGCCGGCCAGTCCTACCAGGGGTCCATCTGGGTCAGGGCGGCCACCGGCACCGTGAGGGGCACCCTGGCCCTGTGGGGCCTGGGCATCACCAACGCCGGCGCCGCCACCTACTTCACCGTCGGTACCCGCTGGACCCAGATCAACGTGGCCTTCAACCCCACCGGCAACCACACCAGCCTGCAACTCCAGGTCTATCTCACCAGCCCCAACCCATACGACTTCCTCGACGCCCAGATCACCCCCCAGATGTTGTCCAACTCCGATTTCACCGAGGGGTTCTCCCGCTGGTCGGCGTCGCCCGGGAGCGTCACGGCCGCCTTCTCGGCCTCAGGCCTGCCGGTCGGCACCACCTACCTGCAAGTCAAGCGGGGCAGCGCGGCCGTGCCCAACATCGCCCAGGACGTACCGGCCAACGTCATCGCCGGCCAGTCCTACCAGGGGTCCTTCTGGGTCAGGGCGGCCACCGGCACCGTGAGGGGCACCCTGGCCCTGTGGGGCCTGGGCATCACCAACGCCGGCGCCGCCACCTACTTCACCGTCGGTACCCGCTGGACCCAGATCAACGTGGCCTTCAACCCCACCGGCAACCACACCAGCCTGCAACTCCAGGTCTATCTCACCAGCCCCAACCC
Organism: uncultured Acidimicrobiaceae bacterium; assembly: GCA_963834725.1. GTDB lineage: Bacteria > Actinomycetota > Acidimicrobiia > Acidimicrobiales > Palsa-688 > PALSA-693. Next base: position 5,200,582 of record CAWICN010000001.1, on the reverse strand, counting down.
ATACGACTTCCTCGACGCCCAGATCACCCCCCAGATGTTGTCCAACTCCGATTTCACCGAGGGGTTCTCCCGCTGGTCGGCGTCGCCCGGGAGCGTCACGGCCGCCTTCTCGGCCTCAGGCCTGCCGGTCGGCACCACCTACCTGCAAGTCAAGCGGGGCAGCGCGGCCGTGCCCAACATCGCCCAGGACGTACCGGCCAACGTCATCGCCGGCCAGTCCTACCAGGGGTCCTTCTGGGTCAGGGCGGCCACCGGCACCGTGAGGGGCACCCTGGCCCTGTGGGGCCTGGGCATCACCAACGCCGGCGCCGCCACCTACTTCACCGTCGGTACCCGCTGGACCCAGATCAACGTGGCCTTCAACCCCACCGGCAACCACACCAGCCTGCAACTCCAGGTCTATCTCACCAGCCCCAACCCATACGACTTCCTCGACGCGGCCTTGTCCGAGTCCCCGCCCCCGCTAACCGGGACGGGCCCCTACGGCTTCGAGGACTTCCAGGACGCGACGACCGCCCTCAACGAGCTCTGGCCGGGCATCGGGTCGGTGTCAGGCTTCTGCACAGCGCCCTCGAGCGCCTACTCGTGCGCGACCGGTGCCGACGCCAATATGGCCGCTGCTCTCAATGACCATGATTCCAACGACTTCTGGCTGTCGTTCTGGACCATCGGCGCCCCGCTCAACGGTGCCTCGTGGTACACGGACGGCTTTACGGCAGGTCAGAACGCCGCCAGGGAGCTCATCGGCTCCGGCCGGCAACCGACCTTCGAGATTCTCGATCCCGAAGGGTTCGGAGGGGCCCCAGCTTCCAACGTCACCTGGGCCCAGTTCGCCTCGGGATGGTCAGCGGGATTGTTATCGATATCCGGTGCGATGCACCCGGGCTTATATGCCGACCAGTTTCTCATCTCCACCTACGGCTTATTGTCGCTGTCTGTCCCGATTTTTGTAGCCGTGAGCCCTATCCTCGGTAATACCCCGCAGATCTCGGGTGCCGGCGTGCATGGCTATATCGCGTTCTATGCCGCCTGCCCGGCTGGATCGTATATCAACCAGATGACGGGATGGGGCGCCTCCTTCAATACCCTCCAGTTCCAGGACTCGGCAGTAGATTGTGCGCCGTAGTACTTCGAATCTCAACTACGTTGATGATCTCAAAGCTCCGCCGACAGGCCGCTATGCCCTGTTCGTCCGCCTGTCTTCAAGATCAAGATCATCAACGTAGTTGAGAACTGAAGCACTTAGTCGGGCGGGGTGGAGGTGGGGCGCAGCAGCCGTAGTTCTCCTTGCCCTTGGGTCCGGCTGTGGCCATTCCGCCCGGCATGCGGCGCACCCTATCGGATCGGCAACCACGAGCGGGCCGACCAGCCTGGCGCCGAACAGTACCGCCGCAAGCGCCCCACCCACGACGCCGATTCCCCCCACGACCCCCATCACCAGCGTCCCTCCGACGACATCTCGCCCCAGTTTGACCACGCCGGCGACAACACTGCCAGGCGGCACATTCGCCTCGCCCCCCGCATCAGCTGTCCCCACCACTGCCAGCGAGGCGGCCCAGTGGTGCGTCGGCCGGAACCTCGATGCCGCCTCAGGACCGGCCGCCCCTTTTGCCGGCAACGGGGCACGAGTCGTGGTAACCCTTCATGAGACCGGGGCCCAGGCGTGCCTGGTCCCCGCGGCGGTGGAGGTCCGCCTGACCAACGCCCACGGGGGGACCGAGGCCGAGGCGCTGAGCACACCCGCGGCAGGATCCAGATTGACGATAGGTCCCTCGACCGACGCCGCGTTGAGCATCACCTGGGTCCGCCAGGACTGCTTCAGTCCGGGTGTGGCCGCGGCCGCCGGCTATCTCTTTTGGAGCAGCCCCACCGGTACGGTAGAGGTCAATATCGCCGGAATCGCCAGAGATGCCGTGGCGCCCTGCCACGGAGCCTTCGGTGCTAGCGACCTGCAATAGCCATCGAGGACGCCTTCGTCGATGGGCGGAATATGGCCCCACCACATGGTCGGCATGATAACTTTCGACCCCAAAATATGCCGTCGGAAGGGGACGCATGAAAGTCGGATTCATCGGTCTCGGTACCATGGGCCAGCACATGGCGTCCCACCTCCAGGCCGCCGGACATGATCTGGTCGTCCACGATCTGAGGCCTGAAGCCGCCGAGCCGCATCTGGCCGCCGGCGCCACGTGGGCCAGCAACCCCGCCGAAGTCATGGCCGCGACCGAGGTGACATTTACTTCGCTTCCGAAACCCGAGGACGTCCATGCCGTCGCCCTCGAGACGCAGGGCTTGATCGCCTCTGCGACCACAGGGAAGGTCTACTTCGACCTTTCCACGAATTCGATGGCCACCATGCGCGAGATACACCAACGGTTTCTTGCCAAGGGCGCGATTGTGTGCGACGCCCCTGTGAGTGGTGGACCGACGGGAGCTCGCGACCGCAAGCTGACCGTTTACGCGGGAGGCGACGAGAGCACGGTCGACGCCTACCGGAGCGTGCTCGCCGCCTTCAGCGACCAGGTGCTCTATATCGGACCACTCGGCGCCGGGACCGTGGCCAAACTCATGCACAACTGCGTCGGCTACGTCCTCAATGCCGCGATGGCCGAGGTGTTCTCGGTCGGAATGAGAGCCGGGGTCGAGCCCCTGGCACTGTGGCGGGCCTTGCGCAACGGAGCCACCGGTCGACGGCGGACCTTCGATGGGCTGGCCGACCAATTTCTCCCACACCTCTTTGATCGGCCCGCCTTCGCTCTGGCTCTCGCCCACAAGGACGTGAGCCTGGCCACCGCCCTCGGCCGCGAAATGGGCGTTCCGATGCGGTTATCCGAGCTGACCCTGGCCGATATGACCGAGGCGCTGGGACGAGGCTGGGGCGAGCGGGACTCCCGGGTCGCGATGCTCCTGCAGGAGGAACGAGCCCACGTTCATATCGAGGTAGCGCCGGAAGATCTCCAGGCGGAGTTGACAGAGGGTCGCTCCGGCGACTCCTCCGCCTCCGGGACCCGGTCCTCGAGCTAGTTTCGCTCCCCCTCATGAGGAGCCGGACCCGATCGGGTTGGTCCTTAAGCCCTGCCGCACGGGGCCGATCGCCTCGTGGTTGTCAGGACACCTCCGAAGGGGATAACGACCCCGCCGGGGCGCCGCCGTCGGTGGCCACGCCGGCGTCGGGTGGTACCGCCGCCTCTGCCGGTGGCCGAAGCCGCTCGGAGCTTGAGATGGTGGCAGCCGCGGCGGCGGCGCCGGCGGCCAGAGCGGCCAGCGCCCACCGGGCTCCATGACGATCGGCGCCGCGCAGGGCATCGAACGACGCCGACCCAACGCCTTCGGCGGCCAACGCAGCCGCGGCAACGATGAGTAGCAAGTTGTACTCATAGCCGCCGTTGGTCAACCATAATCCGTTCTTTCCATGAACCTTGCGGATCGCCACGATCATGGTGCCAATGATCATCGCCGGCCCGATCGGGTTGAGGAAGCCCAGTGCGGTCAGGCCTCCCCCCACGGTCTCGCTCACGGCCGCCGCTCTGGCCTGATAGGGCGCCGGGTGCAAGTCCATCGCGGCCATCGCCTGCTCCGTCCCGCTGAGACCCGGCCCGTCGAACCAGCCGACAAGCTTTTGCAGACCGTGTCCCATCATGATGCCCCCCACAACCGTCCGAAGCGCAAACCTTCCGATTGTCATCGTAATGCTCCTATCTCGAGTTCATCGATGATGAGCAGCTATCCCAGGCGTCGTCTCACTATTGCGGCACCATTGGCCAGAGCGACGAGCTTACCGAAGGCGGTAGCCCGTGGAAGATACTTCATCCCACAGTCGGGAGCGGGAATCAAGCGATCGGGGCTAACCGTCTTTAATGCTGCCTCGATGCGCCGGGCCACGTCCTCGTCGCTCTCAATGCCGGGGTCGGCGAGATCGATCACGCCAAGCATGATCTTCTTGGACGCCAGGTCTTTGAGCACCCCCAGATCGATCCGGGGCTGGGCCGCCTCGATGGAGATCTGGTCGGCGACGCTGTCCGCGAGCTCGGGGAGGAACGAATAGCCCGACGGTTTCTCAGTGCTCACCACTGCTGCGTACCCAAAGCAAAGGTGGACAACCGTCGGGACCGTGATGCCTTGTAACGCCCGATTGATGGCGGGAACTGCAATCCGTTTTGCCGCCTCCGGATCGTTCCGGACCCAGGGCTCGTCGAGCTGAATGACGTCGGCGCCAGCCCGCTGGAGGTCGTGAGCCTCCTCGTTGACGGCGACTGCGTAATCCATGACGGCCTCATCCATATCTGTGTAGAACTCGTTCTGTGCCTGTCTCGACATCGTGAACGGTCCCGGCAAAGTGATCTTCGCCTGTCGCTGGGTGTTGGCCCGCAGAAACTCCATATCCCGTACCTCAATGGGCCGGCTTCGGCGGATCTTCCCCACGATTCGCGGCAGCAGACGCTCGACCCCGGCCTGGTCCCGTGTCAAGGTCGGCTCTGGATCGATCCCATGGAGTGCCGTGGCGAAACGATTCGAATAACTTTCCCTCCGGATCTCACCGTCAGTGATGATGTCAATACCGGCTCGTTCCATATCGTGGATGGCCAGGAGCGTGGCGTCGTCCTGAGCCTGCTCGAGATACGGATCCTCTATCCGCCACATGGTTCGCAGCCGAATGCGCGGCACCATGTTGGCCCTCAGAAGATCCCTATCTGCCAGCCAGTCAGGCTGGGGGTAGCTCCCGACCACGGTCGTCCTCAATACTCCCTCGGACATCGGGTCCTCCTGACAGAGGTGATCGGCGGCCAAGCGCGATCGAGTTGGGTCAGACCACGCGAACGGCAAAGCCCTCGTGCCCTGTGACAGCCGGGAATCGCGTCATGACGGCCGGGTCATGACCGGCCACCAGAACGCAACCCGGCTGGGACTGCATCTCACGCAGGGCGTCGAAAGAGCGATACATTCCCTCGAGATCGGCCACGATCGCGAACGGCCGATCGCGTTCGATCTCCTCGTAATAGTGCATGGCATCCGAGGCGAGCACCACGGAGCCGGCATCGGTCGTCACCCTGACCACGAGCTGGCCTGGTGTATGGCCGCTCAACTCGACGATCTCGATGCCCGGAGCAAGCCGGTGGCTTCCCGCCACAAGGCACAGCCTCGATTGGGCGCTGAGGGCCTCGAGGTGTTCGATGTCGGCAACCTCCGTCGAATGAGCAAACTGCGCCCGCCGCCGGAACGGCCCGGTCCAGAACGCGAACTCTCGCCTCGCCATGACGACCTCACTCGCTCCGAACTGGCAGACGTTCCCGGCATGGTCATAGTGCGCGTGCGTCAAGATCAGTTGTGGGAGCGTAGCGACTTCGATTCCGAGGTGACGCAAACCGATCATCGGGTCCCGCAACATCGTGCGGGACCGTCGTCGCCCCACGTCTTCGCTGAACCCGGTGTCGACCACGATGGTCCGATCGCCATTTCGTATGACCCAGACGTAGTAATCCATGACCAGGTCCCCGTCTGGCTCGTTGTAGACGTGGTAGTTCAAAAAGCACTCGCGCCTGGAGGTGAGCCGGGTGGCGTAACGGACCGCTATGACCTCGTAGGTTGCCTCTGCCATACCGTGACGACTGCTCGCCTAAAGCATCCGGGCCGGCCACCGCGAGCTCGCGGCCGGCCTGACGAGACCGAAACAGTACCACCGGTGGCCCGGCGCGCCAGGTGCACGCCGACTACGAGCGGTCCGGCAGCACCTGGAGTGGCCGGAGGTCCAGTGAGGATCCCGCTCCACAGCCACAAAGATCCCGCCCGACAGCCACAAACGGAGAGCCGCTGGTTTACGCGGCGGGCGGTTGGCCGACGCTGGGGAAGAGCTCCAGGAAGGCGCCCTGGGTCATGCGGTAGCGGGCGGCCTCGTCCACGTCGTCGAACAGTTCGTGCAGGATCTTCTGGGTGTGCCCGAAGGTGCCTTCCAGGTGGGGGTAGTCGCTGCCCCACATGACGTTGTGGTAGCCCATGGCCGTATAGGCCCGGACGGCTGACTTGTCGTGCTGGAAGGAGGCGTAGACCTGCTCGTAGATGATCTCGCTGGGCGGGCGGGACAGCTTGGGCCGCACGAACACGCCGTGCTGGCGGTAGCCCTCGTCCATACGGTCGGCAATGAAGGGCACCCAGGTGGCCCCTGACTCGGAGATCAGCACCTTCAGGTCGGGGTGGCGGTCCAGGGCTCCGGAGGTGACCAGCATGGTGGCCGCCCGCTGGGCGCCGAAGGTGGTCTCCACGTAGTTGAGCACGGCCCCGCCCGGCCCGTGAAAGATCCGGTTCCCGCTGCCGGCGGGATCTTTGACTTCGGAGCCGATGTGCACGGCCAGCACCAGCCCGGCCTCTTCGGCGGTGGCCCACAACGGCTCCCAGACGTCGTAGTTCCAGTTCTGCATGCCGTCTTCGTCGAGGGTGGTGGGCAGGTTGATGGCTTTGAAGCCCAGCTCGGCCACCCGGGTCGCTTCGGCCACCGCGTCCTCCACCGACCGGACCGAGATCTCCGCGGCCGGGATGGAGCGGGGAGTGACGTCCAGGTAGGTCTCCTTCAGGAAATCGTTGACGACCCGCACCCCGTCGCGATACAGGACCGGGTCCTTGATCAGCCCGTTCCACAACCCGATGGAGGGATAGACGATCTCCCCCCAGATCCCCTCCTCGTCCAGATCCTTGAGCCGCAACTTGATATCAAACGCCCCCGGCGGCCGGCCAAAACCGGTCGCGTCCGAGAACCGCACACCCGGCTTCCGAAACGGGGATCCCTCCAGCATGCCCCCGGCGGCCTCCAGGTCCTCCTCGGACAGCACCGGGTTGAGTCCGATCTTCCGCTCGAAGGAACGGCCGTCGATGTGCACCCGCTCGGTGCGCTCGTCGATCTTCTCGCTGCGAGGCATCCGGGCGGCCATGTCGGCCGGCATGCGTCGCTCCCACAGGTCCGGTGGCTCGAGCACATGCGCATCCCCCGAATTCACCCACATCTTGTCAGTCATACCGTTGACCGTCCCTCTCCACCAATGATCGGACCAATGACCCGGGCGGCACGATGACCACCCAGACAACACAGACCAACCAGATAATCACAGACCACCCAGATAATCACAGACCATCCAGATAGTCACGTTTAGTCACGTTCGATCCGTCGGATTCTCAACAAATCATGACATTCCGCCCGGCTCGGCGTCAAGGCAAAGCCTGGTGCCGCTGCGGTCTGCGCAGCCAACCATCCAGCCCTGTCCTTGACGTAGAGATCGGGCCATTCTTATGCTCCATCGGCTCGAGGGGAAGGTAGGCCAGAGGGGGAAGGAGGTGCTCGCGTTGGGTTGGGCACGTGGTTGGGGGCTCGGAGGAGGGCGTCTCATTGGTGGCGGCCGCCTTGCCTACTCGTCGCGGATCCCAGCTCGGCCGGGCGCGGGACACGGATCGACTATGCAGACGGCGCGCCTCGCAAAGGAGCACAGTGGAACTTCTCAACCCCGATGAGGCGGCCGCGCTGGTCCAATCAGGTGACACGATCACCGTCAGTGGTGTCGTCAGCAATATGGTGCCCGAGGAGGTGCTCAAGGCTCTCGAGCTTCGGTTCCTCGCCACCGGTGAGCCCAATCAGCTCACGGAGATCCATCCGTGGTTGTACGGCTCGGAGGACGGCACCGGCCTCAACCGCTGGGCGCACGAGGGGTTCCTCAAGAGAACGATCGGAAGCTGTTACATCCTGCCGGCGACCAGCAAGACGTCCCAGATCAACCAGCTGGTCCTGTCCGGAGGCGTGGAAGCCTACTGTTGGCCAGGCAACGCCATCTTTCAGATGCTGCGAGCGGTGGGGGCGGGGCGGTCCGGATTTCTCACCGAGATAGGCCTGGACACCTTTGCCGATCCTCGGCATACCGGAGGACGCCTCAATTCCCGTACGGCCGAGGAGCTGATCAAGCTGCTCGAGGTAGATGGGCGCGAGCACCTGTTTTACCCGTCGATCCCGATCGACGTGGCCCTCATCCGGGCGTCCACCGCTGACACCGAAGGGAATGTGTTTTGCGATGAGGAGGGCCGGACGGAGGGCATCCTCCTGCAGGCCACCGCCGCCCACAACTCCAGCGGCATCGTCATCGCCCAGGTCAAGCACCTGGTCGAGGTCGGCACCATGCATCCGCTGATGGCGGAGGTCCCGGGCGTCCTCGTCGACGTGGTGGTGGTGTGCGAGGCCTCGCGGCAGTTCGAATACGGTCCCCTCCAGGGCGACCTTCCGGCCACCACCGGGGCCCGTCGAGCCCCCTTGCCCGCGTTCGAGGAAGTGCCCTTCGGCCCCAGGAAGATCATCGCTCGCCGGGCGCTCATGGAGGTGAAGTCCGGTCACGTCGTCAACATCGGCGCCGGGGTGCCCTTCGGGTTGACCTCTATCGCCGAAGAGGAGGGGGTCGGCGAGGGAATACTGTGGAGCGTGGAGCACGGCGTGCTGGGGGGCCGGCCGTTCGGGGCGTGCTCGTGGAACCCCACGTCGATCAGCTCGCCCGCCTGGTTACTGGATTTCTACCACGGTGGCGGACTCGACCAGGCCTTCCTGGCTCTGCCCCAGGTGGACGCCGCCGGCAACGTCAACGTCGGACGTCTCGGTGACCAGCTGCCCGGCACGGGAGGGTTCACCGACATCGCCTCATCGGCTCGAAAGGTGAGCTTCCTCGGGACCATGACCTCTGACGGCCTCGAGGTCGCCGTCCACGACGGGACGCTGGTCATTGCCCGAGAAGGTCGGACCCGGAAGTTCGTCCGGGACTGCGAGATGGTCTGCTTCAGCGGGACGAAGGCGAGGGAACGCGGCTCTGAGGTGAAGTACATCACTGAGAGAGCCGTCTTTAGCCTTGGCCCCCACGGTCTCGTCCTCGACGAGGTGGCTCCCGGAATCGACATCCAGAGCCAAGTGGTCAACCTGTGCGACTTTCCGATCGAGATCAGCCCGAACATCTCCACTATGGACGCCCGACTTTTCCGACAAGAGAAGATGAATCTCGAGCTAGCCGACACACTCCGGAGGGGACGGACGGTGATCGGGGGCTGACCGGACTCCGAGCCAGAAGTCAAACCGGGGAGTTCGCGGGCAAGACACCACTCTCCAACTATCCGGGGAGGGTCTGGCTCACCCAGCCACGGGTGGGGGTCCAGTAGGCGTTGCCGACGTGACCGTCGGTGGTGGTGTAAAACACGTTCATCCACGACGGCGAGTTGGCGATCGCAATCGGGGCGGAGGCAGCGTTGGCGATGCCAGGCAGAATCTGGCTCACCCAGCCACGGGAGGGCCCCCAGTAGTCGTTGCCGATCTGACCCTCGGGGGTTAGGTAGAACACGTTCATCCACGACGCCGAGTTGGCAATCGCGGTCGGGGCGCTGCCGGCCCTGGCGACGCCAGGCAGGATCTGGCTCACCCAGCCACGGGAGGCAGTCCAGTAGGCGTTGCCGATGTGACCGTCGGTGGTGGTGTAAAACACGTTCATCCACGACGGCGAGTTGGCGATCGCAATCGGGGCGGAGGCAGCGTTGGCGATGCCAGGCAGAATCTGGCTCACCCAGCCACGGGAGGGCCCCCAGTAGTCGTTGCCGATCTGACCCTCGGGGGTTAGGTAGAACACGTTCATCCACGACGCCGAGTTGGCAATCGCGGTCGGGGCGCTGCCGGCCCTGGCGACGCCAGGCAGGATCTGGCTCACCCAGCCACGGGAGGCAGTCCAGTAGGCGTTGCCGATGTGACCGTCGGTGGTGGTGTAAAACACGTTCATCCACGACGGCGAGTTGGCGATCGCGGTCGGGGCGGAGGCAGCGTTGGCGATGCCAGGCAGAGTCTGGCTCACCCAGCCGCGGGACGGCCCCCAGTAGTCGTTGCCGATCTGACCCTCGGGGGTTAGGTAGAACACGTTCATCCACGACGCCGAGTTGGCGATCGCGGTCGGGGCGCTGCCGGCCCTGGCGGCGCCAGGCAGGATCTGGCTCACCCAGCCGCGGGAGGGCCCCCAGTAGTCGTTGCCGATCTGACCCTCGGGGGTTAGGTAGAACACGTTCATCCACGACGCCGAGTTGACGATCGCGGTCGGGGTGGAGGCCGGGCTGGTGGTCCTCGGTTGCAGGCAAGGCACATCCTGATCGGCCGTGTTGTCGTCGGTCGCAGCGACGCTACTGCAGGATGGATCGATCAGCCACGGCGGGGTGCACGACACCATCCGGCAGGAGATTCGGCCACTGCAGGAGATCTGCTGGCTGCATTGCCCGTAGCGGAACTCCGCACAACCGATGTGGTAGTTGCTGCAATTGCCCACGGCACACTCGCAGTTCAGCCCGTCACAGGACGGACAGAAGTTGCCGCCCCCACAGCCGCAGCCGTGGCACTCGCCCATGCAGTCGATGTAGTACCGAGGCCCGGCGCAGTAGATCGACCCGTCGGCCTTCCACCAGCCACCCGCAAATGTGCCGGCGGGGCAGGCATTGACCCCGTTGTTGATGGTGCAGCAGAACTCGGTGTAGCCGTTGCAGCAGGTGGCCGAGCAGTCGCAGCTCATGCCGGGAACGCATTGGCAGATCTGGGCGTAGGCCGTCCCGGGCCGCAGCAGGAAGTCGACCGGTGCGACCGACAGGGCGGTGGCGGTCATGGCGCTCTTGGCCAGAAAACTCCGCCGAGAGGTCCGGGTCAGCAGAAAGCCGCCGATTCGCTCGGTGATACTCACCGACCCACCCCCCGTCTCGATTTCTCCGACGCTAGGCGCGCGGGAGGCACAACCACCACGACCATCACCCGACTATAGGACAAAAGGACCACCTGTGACGCCACTCGCGCTGAGCCCGATCCCGAAGCCGGCCGAGGCGAAACGGCCGAGAGTGCCAGGCACTAAGTACCGCTCGTCGACAACGGACCGGGGGCCTGCTACCGGCCGTACCGACGCGCTTACCTCGATGAGACTCTCACCCGGTAGCTTGGTCAAGCTCTCAGGACGCAACTCGCACGACCCCACGAGATTACCTGGCAGACTTCGCCTTGTCCCAGCCGGACTTCGTAGTTGTGGCAGACTTCAGAGCGTGTCCAAGATCGGAGGGATGAACGTGAAGAGGGTATCAGGATGATCGGGTCGATGGCTTCGGTACCGAGCGGTGCTACGGGGCGGCTGAGATCTGCTCCGAGACGATCCCTTCGTTCTGTGGGATTGATGGCCCCTGACATCCGCTGATGGAGGACCTTACTGCCCTAGATTCGAGCTTCCAGACGGTCATTCGACCGATGTCGACAGGTAGGGTAACGCGCCATTTCTTTAAGCTTCCGCCAAAGCCTACCAAGTGGGAGAGCCTTCCACGACTGACAGTTCTCATTATCGTGGTTTCGGGAATTGTGAGCTACATCGCAATTTATCCCCACTTCTTGAATCCCAAGGTCTACCCGATAGTGCGATCAGACGGTGCTGGCTATTACTCGTATCTACCAGCCTATCTCGTACAACATGATCCGACGTTTCGAACGTTTGTGGCGCAAGACCTTCGAGGTCAAACTGAATATGAGACGGGATTCGCGAAGAACGCGCGGACCGGTAACTACCTGCAACGCTACCCCGTAGGCGAAGCGGTAATGATGGCCCCGTTCTTTATAGTAGGCCATGGTTTGGCAAAAGCCACCGGCGAGTACGATAATGGATACTCCAACATCGAGCAACGAGCGGCGGGCGTAGCGGCCTTAGTGTACATGATCCTGGGCCTTCTGATCCTGGCTACATCTCTTCGCCGATACTCTGGATCTCTTGTTGTATCTGCCACTCTCGTCAGCATCGTATTTGGAACAAGCCTCTTTCATTATTCGACGTTTGATTCGACATTTAGCCACGCGTTTTCCTTCTTTCTCCTGGCTGCCCTCATTGAGCTCGTTCACCGGTGGTACGAATGGCCAAAGTCGCTTAAGCTGACGCTCGGATTGGGCGTGATCATGGGGCTAATCTTGTTAGTCCGGCAATCCAACGCGGTATTCCTCCTGCTGGTTCCATTATTCGCGATAAGCAAGTTTGCCGATGTTCCGGCCCGAGCCTCTTTCCTCTGGAGGCGACGTTTACAGATTTCTGTAATGGCCGGATCCGTTGCCATCGTGCTTGCACCGCAGCTGCTCATCTGGCATGAGGCTACCGGCCGGTGGTTCGTCAATTCCTACGCCGGATCAGGCGGCTTTTTCGAATTCACACGTCCCCAGATACTGAAAACGCTCTTCAGCTTCGATCCCCACGGTCTGTTTCCCTGGGCTCCGGTACTCCTGCTTGCCAGTGTGGGCCTTTGTTTGATGTGGCGATACGCCCGAGCCCTCGCAGTTCCTTTCGCTCTCGTACTTGTCCTCAATGCCTATATGATCTCGTCTTGGAGCAACTGGTACTATGGAGGTGGGTACGGTCAACGCGCTTTTGTCGACAGTCTTCCCATGATGGCGTTTCCGCTCGCGGCCGTGTACTCTTGGGTACGATCGGTCGTCGCACGAGTCGCTGTCGCTGTGGTGGTGGTCATCTGCTGCGGTCTGACAACCGTCCAAATGGTGCACTATTGGCAGCTAAAGATTCCATTCGGAGGAGCTAGCTGGCACCAGTACCTCCACTTGCTCTGTACCCCCCTATAGCAACCTCGTTGGCCGACCAGCGCTAAGGAGATGACCCACGATCCGACTCGCATGCCCGACGCACCGAAGAAGTCGGACTCCGACACAATCGGAGTCCCCCTGCCCGTCACGTACCGCCAGGCGGCCGACGCCGTGCGCGAGCGCTTCATCCAGGTGATCGGACCCGGCCCACCTCGCGCACATGGAGGCCGGTGCATCTGGTTGATGTCATAATTTGTCGGTGGCGGGGGAGACCGAGTCGTTTGCCGGCGGAGGGCAGAACTACGGTCGACTTCGCCGCGTGGGCGAGACGGTGGTCCGTCCCAGCGGGCCGCACTCGTGGGCTGTACACGCTTTCTTGCGCCATCTCGACGCCCGGGGTTTCACCGGTGCGCCGCGGGTGATCTCGACTTCACCGTCGGAGGAGGTGCTCAGCTTCATCGACGGCGAGGTTCCAGTCCCCCCGAACCTCCAGATGGCGACTGGCCGGTGGTGTCCGAGGCCCGGACGGCAAGCGTGGCTGTACTGCTGGCCCGCTTTCACGCCGCCGCCCGCGGCTTCGTGCCGCCCGACGACACTCGTTGGAACGGCGGATTCTGCCCCGGTGTTCCGCCCGTGATGGTCTGCCATAACGACCCGGTGGTCGGCAACGTCGTCTTCCGCGGAGACGACGCCGCGGTCGGGCTGATCGACTTCGATTTCGCCGGGCCGAATGATCCGATGCGGGATCTGGCTATCGCGGTGCAGCACTGGGTTCCTCTGGCCGACCCTGCCGACCTCATCGATCCCCCGAGCGGATGGTCTGCCTCCTTCCGGCTCGCGGCCATGTGCGATGCCTACGGTGTTGACGGTCGCGCGGTTGGCAGGGTGCTCGATCTGGTCGATATCTATCTTGAGCGGGGCCGACTGGGCGTGCTCGATCGGGTCGAAGCCGGACAGGAAGGTTCATCGCATACTGGAATGCAGGACTCGGGGACCGGCTCCAGCGTGCTTCGCTCTGGTTGCGCTCCGATCGAGCGGACCTGCTACAGCGCTGAGAGAGAGACGCTCAATCGGACGGGCCTGGGCTGAAAACCCGGTCAGAGGGTATCGGTGGGACGAACCGTCTGGATAGCGCGACTGGGAGCCCTCGACGGCAGCCGAGGCAACCGAGCGCCCCCGACAGCCGGAAGGGGAAACCCCCGAAAATGGGCCCGCCCGAGGGACGGTGAGCCCCACACCGGGGCTCCGCAACTCGGTTGACTCCCTCGAGTCGTCAGTGTTTGAGCTTGACGACGACCGGGACGGTGACGCTTGACCCGTGTCGGTCACGATGGGGGGTTCAGACCGGCCGCATTTTGCCGGTGCTGGGTCAGCCCGAAGCTACCGTCGCCGCCGTTGACGGGGGTTCTCTGAGTGATCGTCGCAAGTAGGGCGCCGGTGGAGGCCACATAAATGTTGTAGGTGGCACCGTTGTTGACGTCGAAGCCGCCGATCTCAAGGATGTATTTCGTGGGGACCAGGTCGCGCCGAACACCTGGAGCCGGTCCGCCGATCCGGTTCCGAGGGTGATAGTGAACTGCTGAAACCCATCAGGTCCAACCGATTGGGCCAGGTTGTTGAACCCAGGCGCGATCTCCACGGTGAAGCTGTAGGTTCCGGCTGTGGTGGGAGTACCGGTGATCTCCCACTCGCAGATGGGCTCGCCGAGCTGTAACCCCGGGGGCAGGCCCCCGCTGACGATGCTGATGAGATAGGGGTTGCACTCCGCGCCGGTATAAAGGGGGCCGCCAATGCCGATCAGTCCAGCCGCGAAGGCAATGCCCACGTCACCGGGACCAATAGCGCAGACGCCACCGCTGCAGAAAAAGTTCGAGGTCGTGATCTGGGGCGGCGACGGCGGCGCCGTCGTCGTTGTGGTGGCCGTCGTGGTGCTGGTGGTGGTCTGGTGTGGGGCCGCTGAGGCCCCAGCCACCGGTGCCGTCGCCAGTAAAACCAGCACGAAGGCACTGGCCAGCGCGGCTCCAGCACGACCCAAGCGCTTGGAATTGAGATTCAGGCGCATGAACTGCCCCCTTATGCATTGATGCCGTTTCCGGAAGGAGACTCCCTCCATGCCTCTCTACGTTCGGAACTCCTTCGAGATTGCCGGGCCGGACTGGAATCCGCATTGTTTCGGCGTGATCGTTCGCCGTGGGCGTGGCTGCCATCGTAACGGCGGGGGGGCTGGCCTGCTTCGTGACCGCGGTTGGCACGATCCCCCATTTTGACGGCCTGGTTCGACGCCGCCGATAGCACACCGTGGAGGTGATGAACGCGGGTCGGATGTAGGCCTTCGTCGAGCCATTGCCGGTAGGCCCGGTCGAGGTGCTGTGCGGTCAGCTTCGACAGCTGAACATGGCCGAGCTTGGTGTCGATGCGTTTGATCTTCCCCCGGTAGGCGCGCACGGTCGTCGGTGACTTGCTCAGGGCCACATGGTCGAGCCAGCGGTCCAGATACTCCTCGATGGTCGAGGCGTCGGTGGTCAGGTTGCCGCCGGTTACGTCGCGGACGAACTCCGCGAAGGCTGAGTCGGCCTGTTTCTTGGTGCTGTGGAGGTCCGCGTCGCCCGGCGAGGGTTGCCCGTGACAGGATCTATCGCGGGTGAACACGCGCCGCCGCCAGACTCGGGGATCGCCAGCTTGGTCCCTCTCATGCTCGGTCGCCTCCCGTCGGCCGTTCCCGGTCCAGGAGGAGTCCAAGAGGATTGCTAGGGTTGTATAGCCGCCCGCCGGCCTAAGAGTCCTGGTAAGAGCCATCAAGCCCCCGTAGCTCAGAGGATAGAGCGTCGGTTTCCTAAACCGTGCGTCGCAGGTTCGAGTCCTGCCGGGGGCACTCGGGATTTCCTCCGGGGCGGCCGGATGATCGAGCTTCGCGCCAGTACGTCTTCACGACGGACTCGATGATCGAACGCCGCCTGGGACGTGGCAACTACGCGTATACGTCAGCGCGGCCCGACTTGGGCCGGACGGTGCGTCCGAACAAGACGAGGTGGGGCTGTCAGAAGCTTTCCTGCCGTCGGAGCACCACCACCCTTTCCGGGTGCCGTCGGATTGTGCTATGAAAACCGCGTATTACGCGGTTTTCATAGCACAATGGCCGGCCGGCGGCCTGGCGGGATGCGCCGGGCCGGCGGCGCACGACCAAGACCGCCTCCGCCGTCAGCACCACCAATCGGGCTACCCGGTGGCCAGCATCGCCAAAGCGGACTGCCGCGAGTCGCAGTCCTGCATGTGCACCACTTTGTCGCCGGCCGCCCCGAACCTGAACACCTTGAATACCTCCACCGTCCCTGACCACTCGGGCTGCGAGATAATCAAACCGAGCGCAACGGCGGCACCCTGCTCGACGGTCTCGCTCATCTGGAAGCGCCGCCCGCTCTCATGATGCATCGAGAGGAGATCCACGACCTCCTGCCGGTTGCCTCAGGTGGGGGTATCCGGGACATCCGGCCGGTCGGCGGCGCGCCAGACAACCCTGGGATCGAGCAACGTCATCCAGGGGTCGAGATCGCCACGCCCGACCGCATCGTAAGCTTCACGCAGTTGTGCGGGACGTTCGCTCATGGCCACAGACTATTAGAAGCACGGCTTCCACGAGGGCGAGGCGCCGCTCGGAGGTGCTCCAGCCTCGGGGACTTCGACTTCGTGCGTCTGGCGAGCGGCCGGAGGCTCGTTGGGAGCATTCGGCTCAAGCCCTTAGCGAGCGACCTCAGACCTGCTGAAGCGCCGCGGTCAACTCGAGCGGGGATGGCTGGGGTCTGAGGTCTCTCGCGTTTTGGCCGGCCGGGATGGCTGCCTGTCGGTGCCGGGCCGGCAAAGCCGGCCCTATGCCGGTCGGTCGATTCGCCAGGCAGAAACGGATTGGTCCCCAATAGCGTCCTGTGATCAACAAACCCACGGACCCGGCCGCGTCAACGGTCGGAGAGGAGGACACCATGGGGACCGTGGCCAGCCTACTGGCCGAGCATGTGAGCTTCCGTTGCACCTCGGTAGACCGTATCGGCATCCGCGGGTACATCCCGGGGTTGATGTATGAGGGAGGGGTGGTGAAGTTCCTGCTCAAGCGAGGCAACTACATCCCCTCACCGGCCGCGTTGAACCGCAACCGGCAACGGCTGGTGAGCGAGCTCGACGCGCTGGTGGCCGCCTCGGGGGTGCCGGTACTGCGTTTCAAGGCGGGCCAGTCCAAAGAGAACATGGCCCGCCCTTATCAAGACGGAGCGGCCGCGGCCGGCCGGTTCGGGCTGGTGCTGGTGGGCAAGGCCCAGGAGCGGACCAGTTCGTGGCGGGGCTTCGTCGATGACACCCACGCCCGGCATCGGCCCAACCATCCCCATATCACCTGGCGGCGCCAGTCGTCGGTGCCCGACCACTGGTACCTGTATTTCGCTGACCCCGAGTGGGGCCCGACATCGCTACGGCTGGGCAGCTACGCGCCATACCCGTTGTGGGTCAACGCCAACGGACATGAGTGGGCCAAAGTTCAGCTGGCCAAGGCCGGCGTCGGCTTCGACGCGCTCGATAACGGTCTACGCCGGGTGGACGACCCCGCCCTGGCTCATCGCGTCTGCGCCCGCCTCGGTTCCGGTCATGTCCGCGATCTGCTGGCCCGGATGATGGCGGTCATGCCCAACCCGCTCACCGTCGATGATCGCCGGGCCGGCTTCGACTGGGCGTTCTCCATCGCCCAGATGGAGGTCTCTGACACCGCCGTATTCGACCAGCCCCGCCGGGCCCGGGCCTGGTTCGAGGCGGCCATCGACTGTCATCTGGACCTGGGCCGCCCCGAACAGGTGTCACTGGTCGTCGACCGCCAAGTCAGAAACCGCGGCAAACACAAGACCCCGGGACGGTTCGCCACCGAGGTCATCACCCGCGACGTCGCCCCCCGCATCCAGATCCACTACAAGTCCTCCAAGGCCAAGGCCTACCTCAAAGAAGGCCGGGCTCTCAGAGTGGAGATGACGTTCAACGACGCCGACGACTTCAACCTGCACAAGACCCTCAACAGCCACAACTGGCGGGCTCTGCGCCGACTCGGCGCGGATATCGACGCCCGGTTCCTGGCCGCTTTGGGCGAAGGACAGCCCGGACTGCCCGACCCCGCCACCCTCGAAGCAGTCGTGCTGCCCAGCCTCCACGACGGCCAGCGGGCCCCCGGGTTACGTTTCGGCGATCCCCGCACCATGGCCCTGCTCGCCTCCGTCGGCTCCTTCGCGCACGTCATCGGCGGGCTCACCAACAAAGCCCTGCGCACCCAGATGGCCGTCCTGTACAACCCCGACTACAGCCCCGCACAGGCGACCTACGATCTCCGCCGCCTACGGCTCAAAGGCTTCATCGAACGAATCCCCCACACCAACACCTACCGGGTCACCGCCCACGGCCTGCGCATCGCCGCCTTCTTCACCCAACTCGCCGCACGCGTCGTGATTCCCGCCCTCACCGACCTCGCCGCCCTCAGCCGACCACGCCCACCCGCACCCCAACCCCTCACCGCCGCCTGGAAAGCCTACGAACGCGAACTCACCAACCTCCTACGAGCCAGCCCCCTCGCAGCATGACCCAAAAACTTGCCTCAACTCTTCAGAACCTGGGACTCAAGCAGCGCTAGAGTGCCGACTATGCCCGACTCGGAAGCCTCTCCGGCCATACTCGTAGATGACGTCGGACCGGTGCGGCGCCTAACCCTCAACCGGCCCGATTCGCTCAATGCCCTGGACGGTCGTCTACTCGGTGCCCTCGATTCGGCCCTGGACGCCGCTGCCACTGACGAGCAGGTTCGGGTACTGGTGCTATGCGGCGCCGGCCGGGCCTTCTGCGCCGGCTACGATCTGGGCGGCTACACATCGAACGATCCGGAGGATGCGGCTGGAATATACGCCGGCCAAGAGGGCGCCGCAGCCAGGATGCTCCGGATCCACGACTACACGAAACCGGTTATCGCCCAGGTGCATAGTTATGCGCTCGCGGGCGGCACCGATCTGATGCTCGCGTGTGACATCGCCATATGTGCTGACGACGCCTGGTTTGGCTATATCGACATCCGCTTTGGGTCCGCCGCAGTATCAATGTTCCTGCCGTGGGTGGTCGGGCTCCGCAAGGCCAAAGAGCTCCTTTACACTGGCAATGATCGAATAGGAGCAGACGAGGCGCTCCAGATAGGGCTTGTCAATGCCGTCGTCCCGCGTGCCCAACTGGAGAACGCGGTCATGACAATGGCGGAGGAGATCGCCAAGAACGAGCCAGTGGTCGTGCAACTGACCAAACGGGCTTTAAACCGGACGTGGGAGGTTGCCGGCTTCCGTGCCGCCCAGCAAACGAATGCCGAACTCGGGACCATCATCGAGGCAGCCAGCCTGCCCATCCGCGATGAGTTCCGTCGCCGCGCCCAGACAAACGGCCTCAAGGCCGCGTTCGCGTGGCGTGACCAACGATTCCGAGAATGAGATCATGCGCAGCGGGCCGGCGACGAATCCTTAGCCTGAAAGCGCAGCCGTTGACGAGCGACCATTCCTGTTGGCGGGCCGGCCGAGAGCGCCTCAGCCCTCATTCAGCACGGATGACGAGAAAATCGGTTCTCTCCGTGCTTCCGCGGCGTTTAGGTTCCCAATGTGGCGGACGACCGAGCGCCGATGCCTTTGGACTGGAGCATCAAGCGCCGTTCGCCCGCCACGACCAGGACGTGCTCACCGACCTTGGCGGTGAGCGCTGCGTGCTCATCGATGGCGTCGCAGCATGGGTGGCGGCCTTCCCCCCGGCCCGGGAGCTGGAAACGAGGACACGCGGGTGTTGGGTCAGTGTCTCCAGCGGCTGCGGCTAGGGCTCAAAAAGCGGAGGTTGCAGGGGGGCGATCCGGTGTCGGCCAAAGGGTAGGGCGCAGCTGTGAGTATGCCCACGGGAAGTTCGCCACACCAGATCAGTATCCCCAGGGGTATCCTGTCGGGTGGCGGCTGGTCGTAATCGGGGGGACCGTGGCAGTAAATCCCAGGTACCCGCCATTTGATGAAGTCCTCGCTCAGTTCCAGCTGATAGCCGGGGAAGCTATCGGCACGCTGGGGCCGGCTCAGCATGACCTGGGCCGAAATATCCAGGTTGGAATCGTCAGGGTAAGCCGGCGTCCCATCATCTCTCAGCAGTGTCATCCCTAGGTAAAGGCCGCTGGCTGGAGCTCAGCGACGCCGCGGGGACCCTCGGCAGGCCCGGGTCGCTGGTACACGAAAGCGCCGGAAAGATTGACTCTTCCATCATTCGAGGTCACCATCAATCCTCCTTGTCAGTCTCCTGGCCCGCCGTAGTCGCCCCAGATGGCGTCGTTGCGGCCATTGCGAGCCCTGCTACGCGCCCGGCTGGACCGGCGTGACGCTCAGGAAGTTCGGAGCGTGACTGCCTTGCGCCGAGCAGGCACTGAACGGGAACGGCACGGTCCTGGCGACCTCGTTGATCCCGACCGGCGCGAACACCTCCAGGCCGGCCGCTCTGACCGGCTTGCAGACCGCGGTGGGGAAGTTGCCCGTGTCGACGATCCCGAGCACCGCGTGGATGGTCTGGTCGTTGCCGACCGTCACTGTGTTCGCCGGGAAGGCATGGTTGAATATCGCGGAGTTGCCGATCTGGTGGCCTGACAGGTTCACCGCGAACACGAAGGGAAAGCCCCGTAGCGTGCAGGCCTGCCCGGACAAGTTGGTGAACTCCAGGTGATAGAAGGTCGTGCCAGCGGCGCCGCTGCCGTTGGTGGCGAGCCAGTCGTCGATGCCCGACGACTGACAGGGCGGCGGCGCGGCGTTGGACGACGTGGCGCGTGCTGGGAGCGACTGCTGGGCCAGAGATGGTCCCGCGCCGGCTAGCCCGGCGACGGCGAGCCCGGCAATGGCCGCCGCGGCCGCGGCAATGCGCTTGACGGTGAAGACTGTCGGCCTCATGAGGGTTCCTCCTAGTGTGTAATCGGACAGGCGTCCTGCACCAGGTCGCTTTCACCGAAGTGCCGGGCGGCCACTCGGCCGGCCTACCCTTATTGAGCACCATCCGTCACCTGTTTGATACAGCACAGATGGCGGCGGCGGCCGCATGGGGCCACTGGTTCAAATCTCCGCTAAAACGGTGAGCCCGGCCGGTCGACCTGCTCCCCGTAGAGGAGGATTGCATCAACTTGTCACGCCGGGCCGATCCCGGTAGTCCCCGTCGCGCCACAACTCTACGGCTCTCCCAATCGTGCCGCCACTGCGTGGCTGAACGCTGCCCCCGATAGAGACCCTTTCGTTCATTAGGGTGACCAGGGCACCGTTCCAGCCCTGGCCGACTTCGCTCAACCGCTGGCTGTCGGGAACGCGAACGTCAGTGAGGAACTCTTCGTTGAACTCGGCACCACCGGTCATCTGGCCAAGTGGCCGCACTTCGACACCGGGGCTCCGGCACCTGCCCGGGCTCGGGGCATAATCATCAACGCAGTTGAGATTCGGACCACTTAGGCTGGCGCCGTGCCCGGTGAACCGCTGACGTTGATGGCCGTCCACGCTCATCCCGACGACGAGGCGCTCGGGACGGGTGGCGTGCTGGCCCGCTACAGCGACGAAGGGGTGCGCACGGTGCTTGTCACCTGCACCAACGGGGAGTGCGGCGACGGCCCTGACGGCGTCAAGCCAGGCGAGGCCGGCCACGATGAGGCCGCGGTGGTCGCCCGCCGGCACCAGGAGCTCCTGGCGAGCTGCGCGGTGCTCGGCGTCAACGACCTGGAGCTGCTCGGCTACCGGGATTCCGGGATGGACGGTTGGCCACAAAATGGCGCCGACGGGTCGTTCTGGACCACTCCGGTGGCCTCAGCGGCAACCCGCCTGGAGGAGCTGGTGGAGCGCTACCGGCCGCAGGTCGTCGTGACCTACGACGAGCACGGGCTCTACGGCCACCCCGACCACATTCAAACCCATCGGGTGACCATGGCCGCCGTCGACCGCACTGGCATTCCGGCCAAGGTGTACTACACGGCCGTGCCGAAATCGGCCTTGGCCACCTTGGCCGAGACGCTGCGAGCCCAGGGGGTAGAGCTCCCGGGTCCCGTCGACGAGGACCCGGCTTTCGGGGTACCGGACGAACTGATCACCACCTATGTCGACTGCGCCGCCTTCGCCGGCCGCAAGTACGACAGTCTGGCGGCTCACGTCAGCCAGCTTGACAATATGTTCTTCATCAACATGGGCCGCCAGGTCTTCGAACAGCTCATGACGCAGGAGGCCTTCATCCGTGTTCGTGACCGGACTGGTCATCCGGTGCCTGAAGATGACCTCTTTGCTGGCCTGCGCTGAGAGCGCCTAAGTACTAAGAAGTCTCGAGAAGCCGCCGGCATTCGCCGGCGATCTCGAGGTCCTCCCGGGCATGGATCACGAGCGTGGATACGGTGGCGCCAGGCCCGGTGATGTCCGAATCCTCGACGGTCACGGCGTCGTTCTGCTGTTGGTCGACGGCCACGCCGAGCCAGGCCAGCGCGGCGGCCGTCTCCGATCGGATGACGGCGGAGTTCTCGCCCACGCCGCCCGTGAAGATCAGGGCGTCGGTGCCCCGCGTAGCGGCTGCCATCGCCGCAATTTTGGCCACCAGCCGGTGCAGGTACACCGAAATCGCCAGCTGAGCTGATTCGTCCTGACGCTCACGGGCGGCCAGGAGCGCACGCATGTCCGGGCTGCGGCCGCCTGAGAGCCCCAGCAAGCCCGAATGGCGTTCCAGGGCATCGTTGGCGGCGGTGATGCTCACACCGCGTTGCAGTACCCAGAGCAGCGCTCCCGGATCGAGATCCCCCGAGCGGGTGGCCATGACCAACCCCTCGAGCGGCGTGAACCCCATGGTGGTGTCGGTCGACCGGGCTCCGTCAATGGCCGTGACGGACGCCCCGGCACCGAGATGGCAGACCAGCAGCCGCCCCGCCGCGGCCGGGCGGCCCAACAACTCGGCCGCCCGCCGGGTGGCCCACGCGCAGCTCAGCCCGTGAAAACCGAAGCGTCGGAGACCCCACCGGGTCGACCACTCATCCGGGACGGCGTAGGTGTAGGCGGCCGGCTCCAGTCCGGAATGGAAGGCAGTATCGAAACAGGCCACGGCGGGCACGTCCCGAAGCAGCGCCCGGGTGGCATCGATGGCGGCCAGTGCGACGGGGTTGTGAAGAGGGGCGAGGTCGTTGAGTGCGTCCAGCCGGCCCCGCATGTCCGCGTCGATTATCGTCGCGCTGGTGAAATAACGGCCGCCGTGCACGACCCGGTGCCCGCTCACATCGACTGGATCGCGGAGCCGGCCCAAGAAGTCGCCGAGGTGGTCGGCCAGCCGGGCATCGGGCGGACCCAGATCCGTGCTGGCCACCACCTCGTCCGACGAACCGACGACCCGGAGTTTGACGGTTTGCGAGCCGGCATTGACCACCAGCACGTGCATCTCAATACGGCCAGGTCCAGTTGCGGACCTCCGGCGCGTCCTCGCCGTGCTCACGCGTGTAGAGGCGGTGCCGGATGCGACGGTCGACCATCTCCTGCCGGAGATGAGCGGCCGAATGCCCGAGGGCCGGCACCCGGTCGATCACATCCATGACCAGGTGGTACCGGTCGATATTGTTCATCACCGTCATCTCGAATGGGGTGGTGGTGGTGCCCTCCTCCAGGTAGCCACGTACGTGCATGTTGTCGTGATTATGGCGGCTGTAGGTCAGCCGGTGGACGAGCCAGGGATAGCCGTGGTAGACGAAGATCACGGGCCTGTCCACTGTGAACAACGAATCGAACTCGGCATCGGAGATCCCGTGCGGGTGCTCGGTGGCAGGCTGGAGGGTCATCAGGTCGACGACGTTGACCACCCGCACCCTAAGGTCGGTGCAGTGCTGACGCAGCAGGTCGGCCGCGGCCAGAACCTCGAGGGTCGGGATGTCGCCGGCACAGGCGAGCACCACATCCGGTGTCCCGTCTTTTTCCGTGCCCGCCCAATCCCAGATACCGAGTCCCCGGGTGCAGTGCACGATGGCGTCATCGACATCGAGATACTGAAGCGCCGGCTGTTTACCGGCGACGATGACGTTCACGTATTGACGGCTGCGCAAGCAGTGATCGGCGACCGATAGCAAGCAGTTTGCATCGGGTGGGAGGTAGACCCGAATAATGTCCGCCTTCTTGTTGACCACGTGATCGATAAAGCCAGGATCCTGGTGCGAGAAGCCGTTATGGTCCTGGCGCCACACGTGCGAGGTGAGGAGGATGTTGAGCGATGCCAGGGGCCGCCGCCAGGCCAGGTGCCGGGTGACCTTCAGCCATTTCGCGTGCTGATTAAACATCGAATCCACGATGTGGATGAACGCCTCATAACACGAGAAGAACCCGTGCCGGCCGGTCAGCAGATACCCCTCCAGCATCCCCTGGCAGAGATGCTCCGAAAGGACCTCGGTCACCCGGCCGTCGGGGCTCAGTTGTTCGTCATCGTCAGGATAGCTGGCACCCATCCACGTCCGACCGGTCACCTCGAAGAGGGGGTCCAGCCGATTCGACGCCGTCTCGTCGGGGCCAAAGACGCGGAAGTTGGCCGCGCCGGCGTTCTCCGCCATCACGTCGCGGAGGAAACGGCCCAGGACCCGAGTGGCCTCGGCTTCGCCAGTCCCCGGGTGCGGAACGTCCACGGCGTAGCGTCGGAAATCGGGCAGCCGAAGATCCCGCAGGAGCAAACCGCCATTGGCGTGCGGGTTGGCGCCCATGCGTCGTGGACCGGCAGGTGCCAGGGCCGCCAGTTCAGGGCGAAGCCGTCCGTCGCCATCGAAAAGCTCGTCGGGGCGATAGCTGCGCATCCATTCCTCGAGCTGGCGGAGATGGGCGGGATTGGTGCGCGTCCCGGCCAGGGGGACCTGATGCGACCGCCATGAGCCTTCCGTCCGCAGGCCGTCGACCTCCTTCGGACCGGTCCATCCTTTGGGAGTTCGCAGGACGATCATGGGCCAGGCCGGCCGCTCGGCAGAACGGTGACGGCGAGCGTCCTCCTGAATCCCGGCGATCCGGTCCAGAATCCGGTCCAGGCCGGCGGCCAGCTCCTGATGCACCGGCCGGGGGTCATCCCCCGCCACGAAATGGGGGTCCCACCCGTAGCCCCGCAACAGGTCGGCGAGCTCCGTTTCGGGGATGCGGGCCAGCAGCGTCGGATTGGCGATCTTGTACCCGTTGAGATGGAGGATCGGCAGCACGGCGCCATCCCGGGCCGGATTGAGGAACTTGTTGCAGTGCCAGCTGGCCGCCAGCGGACCCGTCTCGGCTTCACCGTCGCCGATGACCGTTGCCACGATCAGGTCGGGGTTGTCAAATGCGGCCCCAAATGCGTGAACCAGCGCGTACCCGAGCTCACCACCCTCGTGGATGGATCCCGGGGTCTCCGGGGCGGCGTGGCTCGGTATCCCGCCAGGGAACGAGAATTGGCGGAAGAGCCGTCGCATCCCCTCTGCGTCCGGGGATACATCGGCGTAGATCTCGCTGTAGGTGCCCTCCAGATACGTGTTAGCCACCATGCCCGGTCCGCCGTGACCCGGCCCGCAGATGTACATGACATCGAGGTCCCGCTCGACGATCACCCGGTTGAGGTGGGCGTAGATCAGGTTCAGGCCCGGCGTCGTACCCCAGTGGCCGAGCAGTCGCGGTTTGATGTGCTCGGGGGCCAACGGCTCGCGGAGAAGGGGATTGTCGAGCAGATAGATCTGGCCGATTGACAGGTAGTTGGCGGCCCGCCAGTAGCGATCAATCAAGTCCAGCTGGTTGGGCGCGAGTGGTCCCACCGCCGTTTCACTCATCGTCATGCTACCTATGTTCACAGATGCCGACTCGGGCACGCGCCAGGTGGAACCTGGTGCGGCCGGCGAGGGCGACGAGGCCGACAAGGCCGATGAGGGCTGGCGGGTAAGGCGGGCGGGTCCGCCGGCTGAGCAGTCAGCGGCTGGCCCGCACCGCCGCGATCGCCGCTTCATTGGTCAGGTTGGCGAGATCGGCGCCCGAGAAGCCAGGTGTGGCCCGGGCCAGCATCTGAAGGTTGACGTCCGGAGCCAGTCGCTTGTCGCGGCTGTGAACTTCCAGGATGGCGGCTGGCTCCACCAGATTGGGGAGCGGGATGGTGACGTGACGGTCGAATCGGCCGGGACGCAGCAACGCCGGGTCGAGCATCTCGGGCCGGTTGGTCGCGGCCAACACCGCGATCCCCGTGACCGGGTCGAACCCGTCCATCTCCGAGAGCAGCGGCGGGTGCGGCTGATATGTGATTTTCACCACGCATGACGCGGTTTCGATACCAGAATGGGCTGAGGGCGCGAGCAGGACGAGACTCTGCCTCACCCGACACGCCACGTGGCCTGATGGAAGCCGGCTCAGGAGAGGTGATCGCAGTTGCCGGAAAAGGCGGTTTTGTTGCCAGAGAAGGAGTTCGGTTGATCGACGACGCGGGGTATCCCGAGCGGTTCAGGGCGAGCGTCGCCAGGTCGAGAGTTGATGGAGAGGAGCACCGATGAGGGCCTGGGCCGTCGATCGGCCGGGGCCCATCGACAGCCATCGTCTCACCCGGGTCGAGCGGCCGGTGCCCGAGCCAGGGCCAGGTCAGATCTGCGTTCGGGTGGAGGCCTGCGGGGTCTGCCGGACGGACCTGCACCTGGCGGAGGGCGACCTGCCACCGAAGCGGCATCTGGTCGTCCCGGGCCATGAGATCGTCGGGGTCGTCGAAGCGGCAGGTCCAGACGCAACCCGCTTCGCGGCCGGCGACCGCGTCGGCGTACCCTGGCTGGCCCACACGTGCGGCCGCTGCCGGTATTGCCGACGGGGCGACGAAAACCTTTGTGCGGTCCCGGAATTCACCGGTTGGGACCGCGAGGGCGGCTACGCGGATCACGCCATCGCAGACGAGGACTACGCCTACTCGCTCCCGGCCGTCTTCACGGCCGAGCAGGCAGCCCCGCTGCTGTGCGCGGGGATCATCGGTTTCCGGGCGCTACGGCAGGCCCGGCTCCCCGAAGGCGGCCGCCTGGGCATCTTCGGCTTCGGGGCATCGGCTCACCTGACGGCCCAGGTGGCGGTCGCGGCCGGCGCCCGGCTCCACGTCGTGACCCGAGCCCCCTCCGCGCAGCAGCTGGCGCTGGAGCTGGGCGCGGTCACCGCTTCCGACGGGAGCGATGGCATCCCCGAACCCCTTGACTCGGCGATCCTCTTCGCCCCCGTCGGCACCCTCGTGCCTGGCGCCCTGGCCGCTCTGGACCGGGGGGGCATCCTCGCCATCGCGGGCATCCATCTCACCGACATCCCGTCTCTCAACTATGAGCGCCACCTGTTCGAGGAGCGCGCTCTTCGCAGCGTGACCGCCAACACCCGCCAGGACGGCAACGACTTCCTCGCGTTGGCGGCCCGGATCCCGCTTCAGATCCATACCGTGGCCTATCCCCTGGATGAGGCCAACCGGGCCCTTCAGGATCTGGCCGCCGACCGGGTCACCGGCGCGGCGGTGCTGGTGACCGGCTGATCCGGGGCCCTGTTGAGGCCGTATCGAGGCAGACCCTTTGATCCACCATCAGGCTTCGGGCGGTATCACCAGGACGGGCCGGTTGGCGCGCTCCGTAACGTGGTGACTGGTACTGCCGAGCAGAAGCTCGGGGAACCCACCGACGCCCCGACGGCCAACCACGATGAGGTCGGCCGCTTCCTCGTCGGCCGTCCCCACCAGGACCGGTACCGGGGGACCGTCGCGAAGCAGGAGCCGGTGGGCGGCGGTGCTGGCGTGCACCGGGGCGCACCAGTCGCCCTCAAACTCCCGCCGCAGCTCCTCCAGGTGGGAGTGGCTCGGAACCGGAGGTCCCTCGCCGAGTCGCGAGAGCAAACCGACGGCGTGGACGGCCACCAGTTCGGCCTGGAATTGCTCGGCGAGCAGGATGGCCCACACCAGCGCCCGCCGGCTGTTGTCGGAGCCGTCGACACCGGTCACGATGCGGCTGATCGCTGGCGCGGCGCTCACGGCGGCCCTTCCGGATCGTCCAGCCACTGCTTCCGGTACTCGTCCACCAGCGTCAGGCCCGTCCCACCCGACGACGCTGCCTCAGGCCGGTAGGTCGCGCCCACCAGCCGGGCCGCGCACGCCGCAACTGACGCACGCAACGCCGGCAAGTCGTAGCCCCCTTCCAGAAAGAGGGCCAGCCGGCCTGGCCGCCCGGCCAGGCTCGCCACCCGTGCCGTCAGATCGGCATAATCGCCGGCCGTCAACCGCATGTCGGCCAGCGGGTCATCGCGGTGGGCATCGAAACCGGCCGAGACGAGGACCCACGTGGGCCGAAATCGCTCGACACTCGGAATGACGACCTCGTCGAACAGGGCCAAGTACACATCACCGGTGGCGCCCGGAGGCAACGGGAGATTGATGGTCGTGCCCCGTGCCTGGCCGTCGCCGCGCTCGTTGGGACGTCCCGTTCCCGGATACAGGGGCCACTGGTGGATGGACACGTACAGCACGGAGGGGTCGGACCAGAAGATCTCCTGGGTGCCGTTCCCGTGATGCACATCCCAGTCGATGATCGCCACTCGCTCGCCCACCGTGGCGAGGGCGGCGGCCGCCACCGCGATGTTGTTGACCAGGCAGAATCCCATTCCGACGTCCCGGGTGGCGTGATGCCCCGGAGGTCGACCAAGAACGACGGCCGCGTCCCCGTCGTTGGCACGGAGCGCATCCACCGCCGCCAGGCCGGCGCCGGCGGTCATCAGGGCGGTCTCCCACGAACCCGGGCTCACCGACGTATCGGGATCCAGTGCTCCGCCCCCGGCCGCGCACAGGTCGGCCAGCGCCTCCAGATACCCGGGGTCATGTACCAGGGACAGCTCGGCTCGCGACGCCACCCGGGGGGGCAGGCGCACGACGGCGTCGTGATCGGGGATGTCGCCGAGGGCCGCTACGGCCGTGACCAGTCGGGCGGAGCGCTCGGGATGGCGGGCGCCCGCGTCGTGGTGATCCGCCTCGGGCGTGGCGACCAGCAGGCTCATGTCTGGCCTCCGCTGGTACCTACGACCAGATATCGGCTGCTGGCAACGGTCACTGACTTACTCCTGCCTGGGACGCCATCCTCCGCCGAATTCACGGCCGGGCGCAACTGGTCCTTCTTTCCCTTCTACCTTCTCTCCATCCTTCTACCGGCTTTCTACCTTTCTACCGCCCGGGGCGAGCCTGGCGACCGCTTCGAGGCCGCCAAGGTCGCGTGAGGCCCGTCGAGCAACCTCCGCCGGGAGGAGGTGCGGATGCCACTGGACCCCGGCCCGTAAGCTTCGCCCCTATTCGTCGGACAGCAGGCCGGTCGGACAGGAGGCGCAGTGACAACCAGTGAGGCAACACTCCATCCGCGCATCGTGGCGGGTATCGACGGTTCAGAATCGTCCCTCGACGCCCTGCAGTGGGCCGCACGTCAGGCCCAGCTGACCGGCTCCACCCTCGACGTCATCACGACGTGGGATTGGCCGGCGAACATTGGCTGGAGCCTGCAGCTTCCCGAAGGCTACGACCCTGTGGCCGGCGCCCAGGACGTGCTCGACACCGCGCTCGAGCCGATACGGAAGACGTACCCCGAAGTCGACATCCAGACCCATGCGATCGAGGGGCATCCGGCGCCGGCCCTGGTCGAAGCGTCCCGGGACGCGGACCTCCTCGTGGTCGGCAGCCGCGGCCGTGGCAAGTTTGCCGGCATGCTGCTCGGATCGGTGAGCGCATACTGCGTCACCAATGCCCGTTGTCCGGTAACGGTGGTAAGAGACCGCCAAGAGTAGCCCGCGGTGTCGCGGCTTCTGGCGACGGGGCGGCAACGGGCGCCTGGCGTTCGAAGCGTTCAAGTCGGCGATCGGACCCTGCCGATCACAGCTCGATCCGTCACACATCGATATGGCCGGCGACGATGCTCATCGTGCCCCCACCCACCCACACCGACCCGGTCCCGTCGGTCTCAATGTGGACGCGACCAGCAGCACCAACCCTCGAGCCCTGGCTCACGACATATGGAGGTCGGGCCCGCCCGGTTGCGATGAGCCACTGAGCGAGGGAGGCGTTGAGGCTGCCAGTGACCGGGTCTTCTAAGGTGACGCCGTTCGACTCGAAGAACGCCCTCACCTCGAATGCATACGGTGAGCCCGCCGGATAGGGTCCGACCACGCCAATGGAGCCTTCGACGCCCCCCGGCTCCAGTCGTCTGACGGTTTCGGCGTCACGGAGGAGCAGCCCGAGCCATCCGGGACCGTTGTCGACCCACTGAGCGTCGACAATCTCGGACTGGTCAAGGCCCAGCCGCGAGGCCAGGTGATCCACAAGACCCGACTCGACCGGCCCTTGCCGGATCAGTGGTGGTGCCCCGAACGCCAGGCCGTACGGTGTCCGGCGGATCTGGATGAGCCCGGATGCGCCTTGCTGAACCATCGTGTCGGAACGGGGGCGCCTTCGGGAATGGTTCAGCCAGGCGTGACAAGTGCCGAGCGTCGGATGTCCGGCAAAGGGAAGCTCAGCCGTGGTGGTGAAGATCCGAACCCGGTAATCAGCGCCGGGATCGGTGGGCGCAACGACAAACGTCGTCTCCGACAGGTTCGTCCAGCGGGCAATTCGCTGCATTTCCTCGGCCGTGACGCCGTCGGCCTCGAGGACGACCGCCACCGGATTGCCGAGGAAGGCCGTGTCCGTGAAAACGTCGACCTGGGCGAAGGGTCTTGACACCATCGAGGTCAGTGTGGCAGACCAGCTTCAGCTGCCTCTGTCTGAGGGCGGGTCGTTTGCAGGCGGGTCGCCCGCAGGGCAAGGACCGGTCGGGTGCTCCGGAGCGTTGGAGTCGCCGACCAGCGGCGCGGGAGCGGGGGTGCCGATGCGCCCGGGCAGCCACCGTGTGCCAAGCGTGCCCTGAGCAGCAGCCGTGCCCGCCGCCCCGCCGCCGGGGCCCCTCAAGAGATGAGCAATACCGACGGCGATGCCCGCGCCGAGCAGCGGACCCAGCAAGTAGGCCCACCAGGCCGTCCAGTCGCCGAGCACCAGTGCCGGACCGAGAGATCGAGCCGGATTCATCGAGGCGCCGCTCACGGGCGAGCCCCACAACCCCGCCAGAGCGATGTAGCTGCCCACCCCGATCGCCGCCAGGGCCCCGAGCTGCTGGGCGCCCGACGCCGTACCAAGGATGGTGCTCACCAGGCCCACCGTCAGGATCAGCTCCCACACCATCGCTGTGCCCGTGGAGATACCGGATCCGGGCAGCGTCAGACCGGCCGACCCCTGCTTGCCGAGGAGCGCCCACAGCAACAGGGTGGCCAGGACGGCACCCAGCGCCTGGGCCACTATGTACGCAGGGACCCGCTTCCACGGGAAGTTCCCGCGAGCCGCGAACGCGAGGCTCACCGCCGGGTTGAGGTGGGCCCCGCTGACCGCCCCCATGAACAGGATGATCGCGGTCACCATCAACGCCGGCGCCACCACCCGGGCCCCGTACGGCACCGCGTTCCCGCCGAAACGGGCATTCACCATCCCGCCTCCGACGGCGACGAGCACTAGGAGGAACGTCCCGAGCAGCTCCGAGAACAACCGGCGACCCTCGTACCGGTCATCCCAGAAGTCGAACTGCCGGGCGAAGGAGTTCGGGTGCCCCAACGATCGCACTGCAAGTTCAGCCCGAGCGACCGACGAGGCTTCTTCACTCACCATGGAGATCCCCTCCTGTCTTGCGCACCTGCCTCCGGGCCATACACCGGTGGTCAGGCTGTGGCGCAACCGGCCCAGCATAGGGACCCGATTTCGGTGTTGTAGCTGACCGCCATGGGTCAGACTGGGGGTGATGACCGAGGACGACCTGCTCGCCGAGCAGCGGGCCTTCTACCGGGCCCGCGCGCCCGAATATGACGAGTGGTGGCAGCGTCAGGGCCGCTACGACGGCGGCGGGGAAGCCGATCGCATCGAGTGGAATCGCGAGGTCGACATCGTCGACGCCGCGCTCGCGACGTTCGCCCCCCGAGGTGACGTACTGGAGCTGGCCGGCGGGACCGGGTGGTGGACAGAGCGGCTGGCGCGGACCGCCGGTCGGCTCACCGTGATCGATTCCTCGCCCGAAGCTCTGGCCCTCAACCGGGAACGAGTCGAGCGGCCCGACGTCGAGTATGTCGTCGCCGACCTGTTCTCCTGGCGGCCCTCGCGCCCTTATGACGTAGTGTTCTTCTCCTTCTGGTTGTCGCATGTGCCGAGGACCCGGTTCGGCGAATTCTGGTCTCTGGTGCGCTCATGCCTGGTGCCCGACGGGCGGGTGTTTCTCATCGACAGCCGCGACGACCCAACCCCTGTGCCGGCCGCCAAGGACCCCGTCGTCGTCGAGTACGGCCGGGATCTGCACCGGCGCCGGCTCAATGACGGCTCCGAGTACCGGGTCGTGAAGGTCATGTACGAGCCAGATGAGCTGCAGCCCCTCATCGAGAGGGAAGGGTGGCGCGTCGAGCTTGACGGCACCCGGCGCTTCATCCTCGGATGGGCGTGGCCCGACGAGCCGTCGACGGTGGACATGGGTCCGGGCACCGACTCGGCGCGGGCCCGCCAGTGACAGCGATCCTGGTACGAGCGGTCGAAATTGACCACTGGCAGGTGTGGCGAGATGTGCGCCTGGCCGCGCTCAGCGACGCGCCGTACGCGTTCGGCTCGACCTTCGAGGACTGGCGCGATGCTGACGAAGACCGATGGCGGCAGCGGCTCCTGAGCGTCCCCCTCAACCTGATTGCCGACCTCGGCGATCAGCCGGTGGGCATGGTCAGCGCAACAGCAGCCGCTGATCGAGAAGTCGAGCTGATCTCCATGTGGGTCGCCCCGGCGGGGCGCGGGCGCGCTGTGGGTGACGCTCTAATCCAGGGGGTGGTGAGCTGGGCCCGGGGGCAGCTCGCGGACCGGGTCATTCTGGCCGTTCGAGAGGGAAACCAGCATGCGATCTCCCTGTACGAACGGAATGGATTTCGAGACGACGGCTGGGCGTCGGCGCCGGCCGATCCTTTCCCCGAGCGGAGAATGGTGCTGGGGTTGGACTGAGGCCATCGCGACGCCCTTCAACCGGGCCTGGTTGCAGTTTTTCTGTAGCGCGACGCCCTTCAACCGGGCCCCGATGGAGCTTTTCTGTAGCGCGACGCCCTTCAACCGGGCCCCGATGGAGCTTTTCTGTAGCGCGACGCCCTTCAACCGGGCAGAGTTCGCGGCAGAAAAAGAGATAACCGGCTCTGTTGGGCGCTCTTTGCTACAGAAAATGGACCGGGTGCCCCGCCCGGCTCGGCGTCACTCTTTCAACTGGAGCTGAGCGCCCACGTCGTACCGGAGCCCTCCCTCCACGGCCCTCACTCCCTCGGTCAGGCGATGAGGTCGGATCCGGCCGTCGTGGCCGAGATGCACGACATTCACCCCCCGCCCGAGTGCGGCGGCGTCGGCAATGAGGCGACGATGGCATCGCCAGTAGACCGACTCCGAGCACATGATGGCAGTTCGCGCCCGACGAGCCTCGGCCAGCACCTCGTCGAGGGCGGCCCAGAAGGCCGGGCTCTGCATGTGATCGGCGTACCCACGGAAGGACGGGTGGCGGAGCGCCACGTTGGGGGAGTCGACATGAGGCTTCCGCCAGCCGCCCAGCCGGGGTTCCCAGGAGTAGCCGATCCCGATGTCGGGCAGCCATTGCTCGAGAGCGGCGCGGGCCACGTGAGGTTGGCGCCGAGAACCCGGCGCCGTGCGGACATCGACGATCTGCTCCTCGCCCGCCCCGAGCAGCAGTTCACCCAGTTGTTCCTGGCTCAACGTGCCGTGGCCGACCGTCACGAGATCCACATCTCCAGACTGCCGCAAGGAGCGTGGTTGACCAAGCCGGCGCGGCGTAGGTTGGGACCATGCGATTCGCGTTCAAGACCGCCCCGCAGCACACGACCTGGGCCGACATGCTGGCCGTCTGGCGAGCGGCCGACGACATCGACGTCTTCGAGTCCGGGTGGACCTTCGACCACTTCTATCCGATCTTCTCCGACACCAACGGCCCGTGTATGGAGGGCTGGACGACCCTGACGGCCCTGGCCCAGGCCACCCGGAGGGTCCGACTGGGAACCCTGGTAACGGGCATTCACTACCGCCATCCTGCGGTCCTGGCCAACATGGCGTCGACGCTCGACATCATCTCCGGCGGCCGCCTCGAGCTGGGCATCGGCGCCGGGTGGAACGAGCAGGAATCAGGAGCCTACGGAATCGAGCTCGGCACGCCCCGCCAGCGCAGCGACCGATTCGAGGAGGCCTGTGAGGTCCTGGTCGGTCTGCTGAGCCAGGAGACCACCACGTTCAAGGGCGAGTACTATCACCTGGTCGACGCACGGAACGAGCCCAAGGGTGTCCAGCGGCCGCATCCCCCGATCTGCGTCGGCGGCAGCGGCGAGCGGCGCACCCTTCGCACCGCGGCTCGGTTCGCGCAGCACTGGAACTTCGTCGGCGGCACGCCGGCCGAGTTCGCACGCAAGCGCGAGATCCTGCACGCTCACTGTGCCAACATCGGCCGCGATCCGGCGGAGATCCTGCTCTCCAGCCACGTGATGTTCGACGGGGACCCGGCCGCCTGCGCGGCGGCCGCAGCCGGGCTGGCCGAAGCTGGCGTCGAGCTCGGTATCGTGCACATCCGGCCGCCCCATACTCCGGCCGTGCTCGAACCGCTGGCTACCGCCCTATCCGAGCTGCGCTGAACCCCTGGACTGGGCCCGGCGCTCCGCACCCGCACCCGGCCGCGCCGGCAACCGGCACGCGGTGTTCCCGGACTTCCGGCAGCCCCGACGGCACCGCGACGCCGGAGCGGCTGCCAGCCGGTCGGCCTCCGTGGCAGCTGTGAGAACATCATCACGTGGACAGCACCCGGGTGGACCGCTGGCTCTGGTCGGTGCGTGTGTTCAAGACCCGGAGCATGGCGACCGAGGCGTGTCGCGCCGGGCACGTAGCGGTCAACCGGGCCGTCACCAAGGCGGCGACGCCGGTCAAAGTGGGAGATATGGTGACCATCCGCATCGACGGTCGTGACCGCGTGCTCGAGGTCGCCCGGGTGATCGAAAAGCGGGTCGGCGCGCCCACCGCCTCTGAGTGCCTCATCGATCGGAGCCCCCCGCCGAGCCCGCAAACCTCGCCAGCAGGGGTCGGACGCGACCGGTCATCTGGCCGGCCGACCAAGCGAGACCGCCGGATGATCGATCGCCTCCGCCAGCGCTGAGGCGACCCCCTCCGGGGTGGGGCTCGACAACGCCGTCCCGGCGGCGGTGCTTCCCTGGCCTGTGAGGCCGAAAGCCTCCCCTGCCAGGACCGGTCGAGATCCCCACGTGGGACTGCTAGCGGGAGTTTCCGGGCTAGCTGATCGCACTGGCTGACCGCGCTGAGCAAGATTTTCTCAAAAATAGGTCACTACCAGCGCGTTTGTGCTGGTGAGGTGCTCGCGATCTTGGCCCAGATGGTGTATTACCTAGAATATGTCATCAATCGTCGGGAAGAAGCTGGGCGGCAAGACCTACTACTACTTGGTGGAGTCGGCCCGGGTGGGGGGTAAACCCCGCATCGTCTCTCAGCGGTACCTGGGTCCGGCCGAGGAGATCGTGGCTCGCCTGTCGGGGAGCGGGCCGGGCGAACCGGACCGCAGCCGGCATTTGGCCTTCGGTGACCTGGCCGCGGTGTGGTCGATGCTGGCCCGGGCCCGGGTGGCTGAGATCGTCGATGAGGTGGTGGGCCCGCGGCGGGCCGATGCGGCGGCGTCGGTGGGGACCTACCTGGCGTTGGCGGTGGCCAACCGGATCGTCGACCCCTGCTCCAAACGCCGGTTTTCCGATTGGTGGCAGAAGACCGCGGGCGACCGGCTCGTGAAGATCCCCACCTCGGGGCTGGACCACCGGCGCTTTTGGGACGCCATGGAGTTGCTCTCCGACCACCAGCTGCAGGAGATCGAACGGCGCATCGTGGTTCATGTCATCGAGGAGTTCTCCATCGACACGGCCGGCCTGGTACTGGACATGACCAACTTCGCCACCCACATCGACAGCGCCAACGAGCGGGCTCCCCTCGCCCAGCGGGGCCATGCCAAGCAGAAGCGCAACGACCTGCGGCTGATCGGCCTGGGGCTTATCGTGTCCACCGACGGCGGCATTCCGCTGGTCTCGCACGCCTATCCGGGGGACAAGCCCGACGTCACCCAGTTCCCGCAGCTGGTGCAAGAACTGATGGCCCGCTTCCAGGCCCTGGCCGGTGATCCGGCCGCGCTGACGTTGGTCTTCGACGCCGGCCAGAACTCGGAAGACAACTACCAGCTCGTGGACGGCACCCCCCTGCACTTCGTGGCCTCGCTGCCGCCTTCCGACCACGCCGACCTGCTGGCCGTCCCGAAGCGCGGCTACCGGATGGTGGATGCCCAGCGCTTTCCTGGTCTGCGGGCCTTTGAAACCCGCAAGGTCGTCTTCGGAGTGGAGCGGCGCATCGTGGTCACTTATTCGCAGACCCTGCACGACAAGCAGTCCCGGGGCCTGGATCAGACCCTGGCCAAGGCCCGCCGCCAGCTGGCTGAGCTGGCCGCCCGCCTGGGCCGGGGAAAAACCCGCAAGCCCAAGGACAAGGTCGAAGACGAGATCGCCGCCATCCTCAAGCCCCGCTGGCTCAAACGGATCATCTCCACCACCTTGAGCGGGGACGAGCCGGCCGAGTTACGCCTGGTGTGGCGGACCAAGCCCACGGCACGAACCGATCTGGAAGAAGAGCTGTTCGGCAAGCGGATCCTCTTCACCGACAAGGACAAGGGCCTGGCCTCGGTGGCCCAGATCGTGGCCGACTACCGCTCCCAAGAAGCCGCCGAGGGCGACTTCCGCCAAATGAAGGATCCCCAGGTGGTCTCCTTCTCGCCCATGTTCCACTGGACCGACCACCAGATCCGGGTGCACGTGTTGACCTGTGTCCTGGCCTTGCTGGCCGCCCGCCTCATGGTCCGCGACGCCGACCGGGCCGGCCTGCACCTCAGCGTGCGGACACTTATCGAGACCCTGGCCGGCATTCAAGAGACCATGCTGCTCTACCAAGGTGAGCGGGGCCGACCACGGGCCCGCAGGATGCTCACCGAGATGGACCCCAGCCAACGCCGTCTCTACCACCTGTTCGGCCTGGACGCCTACGCACCCACCCAGCCATGACCATCACGCCCATCCACCCGCTGCCAGCAGCCTGGGCCCCCCTCGAACAGGCGCTACGCCAGCGGCATGCGGTGCAGGTCGTCTACCACGGCCGCCGACGGCTCATCTGCCCCCACGCTCTGGGCTGGAAGAACCACCGGCCCCTGCTGCTGGGCTTCCAGGTCGGCGGGCAGACCAGCACCGGAGTACTGCCGGCCGACCCTCGCAAGCGGTGGCGCTGCATGTTTATAGATGAGATCGACCGCGTTGTGGCTGCCGCACCGACCGCACCTTGGCAGACCGCCGACAACTACGACCAATCACGGCCGTTCAACGCCATCGACCACGTCACCATCGCCGTCGGCGCCGACGAAGTGCCACTCCAGCTCACTTAGCGCGGATTT
Organism: uncultured Acidimicrobiaceae bacterium; assembly: GCA_963834725.1. Lineage (GTDB taxonomy): Bacteria > Actinomycetota > Acidimicrobiia > Acidimicrobiales > Palsa-688 > PALSA-693. Next base: position 5,163,392 of record CAWICN010000001.1, on the reverse strand, counting down.
CTACGCCACGATTCGAACTGCCGCACAGGTACATCGGGCCACCAAAGCCGCCGTTAGGTAATACACGCCGGAGGTCCTAAAACTGCCGGTGACCTGGGGATACTTGGCACCCACAATCGATAGCCCGGAAACTCCCGCTAGGTAGACGTCAGATCGTTGTACAGGGTGGTGGGATCAGGAGGTACGCGGACGAAAGCTCTAGTCCACGGAATCGTGACGAGCCATGTCCGGGGGGTTCGAAAGTCGTCGGCGAATGCCGGATAGCGATGCCACCTTCGCCTCCTTGGGCCGCCCGGAGGTGCCGTCGCGGCGGGAGCCCCTCCCGCGGAGCAGCCGGCGATCCTTCACGACAAGATGTGGTGTTCAGGGGAGGGGGATGAGGCGGAATGACGAGTCCTGACCGGCATGGTTTCGGCACCCTCACGGGGGTCTTGTCCCGGGAGGAGCGCGACCCCGAAGCCCGGGAAGCGCACCCGCTCAACCCGCGGTACACCTTCGAGACGTTCGTCATCGGCGCGTCCAACCGTTTCGCCCACGCCGCGGCCCAGCGGGTCGCCGAGACACCGGGCAGCTCGTACAACCCGCTGTTCATCCAGGGGGCGTCCGGTCTCGGCAAGACGCATCTGATGCATGCAATCGGGCACTACGTACAGCGACACTTCCCGAACCATCACGTTCGCTATGTCTCCACCGAGACCTTCATGAACGAGTTCGTCGAGTCGATTCGCACCGACTCCGGCACTATCTTCAAACACCGCTATCGGGCCTGCGATGTTCTCCTCGTCGACGACATCGAGTTCCTGCAGAACCAGGAGGGCCTCCAGGACGAGTTTTTTCATACCTTCAACTCCCTCCACGAGGGCAGCAAGCAGATCGTGCTGACCTCTGACCGCCACCCCCGTTCCATGGCCACGCTCGAAGACCGCCTGCGGAGCCGGTTCGAATGGGGCCTCATCACCGACGTGCAACCGCCCGACCTTCGAGACCCGTTTGGCGATCGTCCGCAACAAGGCCCAGGGCGACCTCACGGACACCCCTGACGAGGTCCTGGAGCTCATCGCCACGCATGTCACGGACAACATTCGCGAGCTGGAGGGCGCCCTCAACCGGCTCTCGGCTTTCGCCAGCCTCAATCGAGAGACGCTCACCCTGGGCGCCGCCCAACTGGTCCTCTCCGACCTGATGACGACAGTGCCACCCCGCGAGATCACCCCAACGATCATCCTCGAGGCGACGGCCCACGAGTTCGGCTTTACTAAAGACGAGCTCTGCAGTCAGAGCCGGCGTCGACCACTGGTCAACGCCAGGCAGATCGGCATGTACGTCTCCAGGGATCTCACCGACTCCAGCTACCCCGAGATTGCACGAGAGTTCGGAGGGCGCGACCACACCACGGTGATCCACGCGGTTGACAAGGTCTCCGGCCTGATGAAGGAACGGCGGCACGTCTACGACCAGGTCACTGCCCTCATCCATCGCATCAAGAACGGCGGCTGAGTGCTTCAGATCATCAACGTAGTTGAGATGCGAAGTGCTGAGGTCAATCGCGTCGAGCGTCGAGCGTCGAGCGTCGCAACGCCCGACCGGCCGCCCCCACCGGCCGCCCCGACCGGCCGCCCCCACCGGCCGCCCCGACCGGCCGCGCCAACCGGCCGGTTAACGGTGGTCGGTGGCGGTCAGACCGGCCGAAGGATCGGTTCGATGGCCTCGAGCACCGTAATGTCCTCGATGGTCGATGGCACGGGCTCCTCCACCCCGTCGGCGATGGCGCGCATGGTTTTGCGGAGGATCTTCCCGGAGCGGGTTTTCGGAAGGGCGGCCACCACGTCGATCTGACGCAGGCTGGCCACCGCGCCAAGTTTTGATCTGACCAGTTGAACCAACTCGGCGCTGATGCTCTCGGGATCGCGAGCAACGCCGGCCTTCAGCACGACCAACCCACGCGGCACCTGTCCTTTGAGTTCGTCGGCGACCCCGATGACGGCACATTCGGCCACGTCCGGGTGAGCGGCGATGATTTCCTCCATCTCACCCGTGGACAGCCGGTGCCCAGCCACGTTTATTACGTCGTCAGTGCGGCCCATGACAAACAGGTAGCCGTCGTCGTCGAAGTGTCCGCCATCTCCGGTCAGGTAGTAGCCAGGCGTTCGGCTCAGGTAAGTCTGGACGAACTGGTCATCGCTACCCCAGACCGTGGTGAGGGTACCCGGTGGCAGTGGGGTGCGGATCATGATCGACCCCGCGACATTGGGCCGCTCCGGCGCGCCGTCGGCGTCCAGGACCCGCACGTCGTAGCCTGGCACCGGCACAGTGGCCGATCCCGGCTTCGCCGGCATGGGCTCGAGACCCATGAGGTTGGCGACGATGGGCCAACCCGTCTCGGTCTGCCACCAGTGATCGATTACCGGGACCCCTAACAGGTTGCTGGCCCACCGATAGGTCTCCGGGTCGAGTCGCTCGCCGGCCAGGAACAAATAGCGGAAGCCGGACAGGTCATAGCTTTCGAGCAGCTTGCCGTCAGGATCCTCCCGCTTGATCGCCCGGAACCCCGTCGGAGCGGTGAACAGGCTCTTGACTCCGTGGTCGGCGATCACCCGCCAGAACGCCCCGGCGTCGGGCGTCCCCACCGGCTTTCCCTCGTAGAGGACGGTCGTGCATCCGGTCAGCAGTGGCGCGTAGACGATGTAGGAGTGCCCGACAACCCAGCCGACATCCGACGCGGCCCAAAACACCTCCCCCGGGTGGGTGTCGTAGATATACGCCATGCTCCACCGCAACGCCACGGCATGGCCGCCGTTGTCGCGAACGACCCCCTTCGGCCGGCCCGTCGTGCCCGACGTGTAGAGGATGTAGAGCGGATCGGTGGCGGCCACAGGCACGCACGTGACGGGTTCGGCCCGGTCCATCATTTCGGCCCAATCCAGATCCCGACCGTCGACCAGGTCGGCGCGGGCTTGGGGCCGCTGCAAGATGACGCAGCGCTGCGGCTTGTGGGCCGACTCGGCGATGGCCTGGTCGAGCATCGGCTTGTACTCGATGATCCGGCTTCCCTCGATACCACACGACGCGGACACCACCACCTTGGGTCCAGCGTCCTCGATCCGGATAGCCAGCTCGTGCGGGGCAAAGCCGCCGAACACCACCGAATGCACAGCCCCGAGGCGGGCACAAGCCAACATGGCCACTACCGCTTCCGGGACCATCGGCATGTAGATGACGACCCGATCACCTTTGGCCACACCCAATCCCGCCAGCACGCCAGCAAAGCGCGCTACGACATCGCGCAACTCCCGATAGCTGAAAGGTTTCGTCACCCCGGTAACCGGACTGTCGTAGATGAGGGCGATCTGCTCCGCCCGACCGCTCTCAACGTGGCGGTCCAGTGCGTTGAAACAGGTATTCAGCTCCCCGTCAGGGAACCACCGGTACAACGGGGCCGACGACTCGTCCAGGACCACCGAAGGCGGCCGGCTCCAGGTGATCGCCGCTGCCGCGTCGCTCCAGAATCCGCCCGGATCGTCGATGCTCCGCTGCCAGGTCGCTTGGTAGTTGCCCATCCTTCGACGCTCGCCTCCTCGACTGGGGTGCGGAATCTCTTCTCCATCTGTATTCGCGTCGCTATGGTAACCCCATGCAGCTGCGTATCTTCACGGAGCCCCAGCAAGGCGCCTCGTACGACCAGCTCCTCGCGGTGGCCGCCACCGCCGAGCAGTGTGGATTCGACGCCTTCTTCCGCTCGGACCATTACCTGAAGATGGGATCGGCGTCGGGCTTACCCGCCTACACCGACGCATGGACCACCCTGGCCGGTCTCGCCCGCGACACGAGGACCATACGCCTGGGCACCATGGTCACGCCCGTGACGTTCCGACCGGTCGGGACTTTCCCCGCCGTCGCGACCGAGGTGGACCACATGAGCCAGGGCCGGGTCGAGGTGGGCCTCGGGGCCGGCTGGTACGAGGCTGAGCACGCCGCGTATGGTTTGCCCTTCCCCGCATTGGGGAAGCGTTACGATCGGCTGGAGGACCAACTGGCCATACTGCACGGGGTGTGGACCACTCCTGCTGGCGGGGTCTTCGAGCGGGAAGGATTGACCTGCACCGTTCGGATACAGGCGGATTCGTTCCGGCCGGCACAGCGTCCCCATCCCCCCATCGTGATTGGCGGACGCGGTGGACCGCGGAATAGCCGGCTGGCCGCTACTTACGCCGACGAATTCAACATCTCCTTTGTGATGCCGGCCGCGATGCGCGACGCCCACGACTCGGTGCGGAAGGCGTGTGAAGACCAGCAGCGGGACCCGGCGTCGGTGATCTTTTCGGTCGGCCTCGTTGCCTGCTGCGGCTCGAGCGAGGCTGAGGTATCCCGGCGAGCGTCGGCTATCGGCCGGGAGGTCGACGAGTTGCGCCATAACGGGCTCACCGGCACGCCGGCGGAGATTCTCGACAAGATCTCGGTCTACACCGATGCCGGCGCCCAGCGCATCTACCTCCAGATCCTTGACCTCTCCGACCTGGAGCACCTCCGTTTGCTGGCCGAGCAGGTCCAGGCGCCACTTCTGAGGTAGCCACAGCAAGACCGGCTCACCCCAACTGCTGTTTGAACCAATCCAGGATCAGCTCGGCCCGCATCACCCGGTGCCGCGGGGAGCCGGAGCGGGACAGCTCGTGGCTTTCGCCAGGGAAGCGGATCATCACGGGATCCCGCCCGAGCAACCGGAGGGCCACAAAGAGCTCTTCGGCCTGGCTGATCGGGCAGCGCAGATCCTGCTCTGAATGAAGGATGAGCACCGGCGTGGTCATCTTTTCGACGTAAGTGATCGGCGACTGGCGCTGGTAGATCTCCGGCGCCTCCAGGTGGCTCTTCCCGACGGAGGCGCGAAAGGCGCCGGCGAAATCTGAGGTCTGCTCGAGGCTGAGCAGGTCGTTGCACGCCCGCTCCGAGCAGGCGGCACGGAACCGGTCGCTGTGCCCGATGATCCATGAGGTGAGATAACCGCCGTACGACCCCCCCAGGACCCCCAGGCGGTCCGGATCGATCCACACAAAACGGCGCTCCGCTTCGGCCACGCATGCCATGACATCTTCGAAGTCGACCCCGCCCCAACCGGACCCGGGATCCACTTTCGCCTCCGGCCAGCGGATAGCTCGACCCCACGCTTCGCTGTAACCAGAACTGCCCCGCGGGTTGCAATACACCACCCCGAAGCCGGCTCCTGCCTGAATCTGGAATTCGTCGAAAAACTTGTTCCCGTACTGGGTAAACGGACCACCGTGAATGTTGAGGAGCGTCGGGTAATGGCGTCCGCTCTCGGCACCGACTGGCGCCATAGCCCAGCACTCGACCTCGGTGCCATCGGACGACCGGGCCACGAACCGTTCGGGCTGCGCCAGCTCTATGCGGGTGGTAAAGGCTGCACTGAAGCGGGTAAGCCGCTGACCCGACATTCCGACGAAGACTTCGCTGAGAGTGATCGGGGTGGTTGCCACAAACGCCAACGTGCCGCCGGCGCTGTCCCATGACGTGATTGTCCGTTCGCCCCCCATCAGCAGTTCAGGTCGGCCCGTGTTGTCGGAGGATGCCCGGTAAAGATGGACGTTGCCGGCGTCCTCGACGGTGAACAGGACCGCCTCGCCATCCCACAGTGGCGGCCGGGTGGCGCCGAACGCGGCGCACGTGCGGTCCAGCGTTCCGGTGAGCTCGACGAGGTCTCCCGTTGCGACGTCGAGCACGGCGACCTGGGTGTGGCGGGGATCGTCGAGGGGCGTCGGGGTTCGAAGGCAGGCGAGGCGTTGGCCGTCCCCTGACCAGACGGGATGGCTGAACTCGGCGCTCGTATCCGTCAGCCGTTGTGGTTGGCCATCACCGTCGAGGCGGATGCGCCAAACGTCGTTGGCGAGGTCGAGGTCCCACTGCTCGTGGCGAGCCGACACGAATGCGAGCTGCTCGCCGTCCGGCGCCCAGCTCAGGTTTGACGCTTCGAAGGGTCCCGAGGTGAGAGCGCGAGCAGGGCGCGATCCATCAGCGGGGGCGACGAAGACCCGGTTCGGCCGGTCGACAGTCCAGCCATCGGTATCCACCCGGGAAAGCAAACGATCGATCCGGCGTGGCGGCATCTCACTTTCCGGGATGGGCTTCTCTCCGGTGCCGTACCGCGAGCCGTCGCGGTCGCGAGCCACGAACGCCAGCTGATCTCCGTGCGGCGACCATTCCAGCTCCGATATCTCGTCGTCCCACGTTGCTGCCCGTACGGGCTGCCCGCCTACCGTCACCGGCATGACGACGATCTCGACCCTGGCTGTCGTCGAGCTACCCCGATCCTGGGACTCCCCGCCTCCCTGGGTGGTGAACGCCAGCCGGCGACCGTCGGGTGACCAGCGCGGCAACGCGTCGTGCTGCTCGCCGGCCGTGAAGGGATAGGCGGGCATTGAGCCGTCGCTTCCGGCCAACCAGATGCGGCTGCGGTAGGCGTTGGTTTCCAGGTCGACGGACACCACGGTGAACGCCAGCCGGGTGCCGTCTGGAGAAACTCGAACCTCGACAGCCTGGGTGATCAGACCGATGTCGTTCGGGGTCATACCCGTCATGGCTCACACCCTAGGCGCCACGGCTAGGGCGGGCGGGTGGCCGGCGAAGCACTAAAGGCTCACTCTCGCCGCGACCTTCCGCCGGCGTGCGCCGAGCAGACTGGCTTCGTGACCGACATGGGGCAAGCCGAGCGAACCCGCTTCCCGGCGCTCGACTCTGAGCCGCCACCCCGCTCGTGGCGATGGCGTCTCGGTGCCGCGGCCATCACCGTGGTTGCCCTGGCCGCTCTTGCGGGGGTGGCCTGGCTGGTGGATTCCTTCTCCGGGGGCGCGCCGGCGAAGACGGCGGTGCCGTCGAAGAGTGTGGTGGACGGATCCGCCGGGCGGGTTCTGTTCTTGTCGAGTGCCGGGGTCTTCGGACTGGCCTCGCCGGATGGTGTGAGCACCCAACAGCTCGCCGCGCTCGGGTCACACGCCATCAGCGGTGGGACCGTCGCCACCCCCTCGCTCGACGGCAGCCGGGTCGTCGCCGGTGACGGGGCTGTTCTATCTGTCAGCGGCGACGTCGTCTCCACGCAGCCCTCCCACGCCGACCTGGCCGCCCAGCCCCAGGAGCAACTGGCCTACCTCAACCCCTTCACGGGCGGCGACCAGGACCTGGTCATCCTCACCGGCGGGCAGGCGGGCTATCCCGTCTCGGATGCCGGTGTAGCGCTGGTCAGGTGGCGCAGCGGCGCGCACGTGGCGAACCTGGGAACGGCCGACCAGAGCGCCGGGGCCGCGGGAGACCCGCGGTTGCCCGGCGCTATCGTCGCCGTGGCCATTCCTGCCAGCTCGGCCGGCGAAGGCGACTCGCAGGTCGAGTTGCGCGACGTCGGCCGGCCACCGGTGGTGCTGGCTACCGCCGCGTCGGTGGACCGGGCGCTCGGCCAGCCCGCCGACTCGTACTTTGTCCTCACTCCCTACCCCGACCCCGCGGGTGACAAGATCGCTATCACCGTCAACACCAGCCAGCCCGGGCTCCACCCGTCGGTTGGCGTCATCGTCGTGAGCCGCACCGGCCGCCTCCTCGCCACCCTGGCCGCGTCCGGCCGCCCTCAGGGCGGCTACGGGGTCCAATGGTCGCCCGACGGGAGATCGTTGCTGTATGTGACAGAGGGCAGTGCCGGGCAGCAGGTGGCAGAGTGGACGCCCGGGTCGGGGCTCCCTTCCACCCGACCATTCCCCGATCCGGGCGACACCGCCGGTGGTTGCATCTGGTCCTCGGACGGCGCCGACGTGCTCTGCACGGCCGCCAACCTTCAGACGCGGGCACTCAACTGGGTGACCGGGCCGGCACAGGGCGGATCACTCGAAGTCCACCCGGGACCCGGCATGCCAGTTGAGTACCTGGTGACCTCCCGCTGATGCCTTCCCGGCCCCCGATGCGGCCCCCTCCCCGAGCGGACCGGCGTCGCCGTATCTCCCGCGACGCCTCCGGCCCGGTGACGCTTCCTGGCGCATCCATCGTCCGCCGGCTCGCGTCTCGGGCCCCGTCCACGGTGATGATCTTTGTCGTCGCCGTGGTTGCGATCGCGGCGGCCGCGGCCGGACCGACCTATTACGCAGCCGCCCAAACGTCGATCCTTCGCGACTCTCTCCATGCGACTCCAGTGCTCGGCAGGGGCTTCGAGGTCGACCAGTCCGGATCGGTCAGCGGCACCATCGGCACGCTGTCGTCAGATGTGGCGGGACTGATGGCCGACGGACTCGGCCCGGGCGGTAGGGCGACGGCCAGCCGGGTCTTCCAGCCGCAGATCGAAGCGGTCGAAACCACGGTGTTCGACCGGGCGGAGCAACAGGTGATGCCACTGGTGTGGCGCAGCGACGTTTGCGCCCATCTGGTGGTGGTGGGTAGCTGCACCGACCTCCCCGGCCACGTCGTTGTGAGCCGTTCGCTGGCGGCGGCATTTCATCTGCGGATCGGTCAGCGGCTGACGGTCCCGACGTGGGGGGCGCTCACGGTCACCGGCATCTACTCGGCGCCGGCCGGAGGCGACTATTGGTTTGATCGTCTGGGAATCTATTTTCCCTATGAGTTCCCTCCCGGCGGGCCATCGAGGGCACCGACCTCCGGCGGCGCGGACGCCCTTTTCACCGGCCGCGCCACTCTCGATGCGGCGCCGTCCAGCGTGCAGGGCTCGGACGTCATCGACGACCTGATCGCGGTCCAGAACGTACGCCCCGGTGATATCAAACCGGTCGACAACGCCGTCAATGGCCTCGTTGCCAATGATCAACTGCAGCTGTCCGAGGCGATCCCGACGACCGACATCCCGTCCACGATGGCTTCGATCACTTCTGCCTGGTCGAGCCTCGCCATTCCCGTCCTGCTCGTATCCGCTCAGCTGCTGGGTTTGGCCTGGCTGCTGCTACTGCTCCTCGTGTCCGAGGAGGCAGAAGCGCGCGGCAGCGAGGTGGCGCTGGCCAAGCTCCGCGGTCACGGTCGTATCCGTACCACCGCGTTCGGTCTCTCGCAGCCAGTGATCCTGCTGGCCGTGGCCCTGCCCGTTGGAGCGGTGGCCGGATGGGGAGCCGCTGCGCTGATTGCCCACAACCTGCTCCGTCCAGGCACGCCGGTCTCGTTGACGCCGCTCGCCTGGGCCGCGGCCGCAGCCGCGCTCGCAGGCGGTTTCATCGCAGTGCTCCTTGCGTCTCGGCGGATGCTGGGCCGTCCGGTGGTCGAACAATGGCGCCGAGCGGGCCGGCGGGCGGCGGATCGTGGCTGGGTGATCGACGCCATCCTCCTGACCGCCGCCGGGGCCGGTCTCCTCGACCTGCTCGCCACGGGGACGGTGTCCTCCGCCCACAAGAACGCCTTGGCCCTCCTGGTTCCCGGACTGCTCGGGCTCGCGGTCGCCGTGGTGGCGTCTCGCCTGCTTCCTGTCATCTGCCGGACCCTGACGGCAGGCGGCCGGGCCATCGGCGGCCTCGGCGCCTACCTGGCCCTGCGGCACATAGCCCGCCGGCCGGCTGGTGCGCGTACGACCATCATGCTCGCCACCTCGTTCGCGCTGGCCACCTTCGCCATCGCGGCGTGGGCGGTCAATGACCACAACGACACGGTCCTGGCCCGGGCACAGGTCGGCGCCCCGACCGTGCTGGACGTGACCACCCCGGCCGGAGCCGATCTGGGCGCCCTGGTCGCCGAGGCCGACCGCACCGGCCGAGCGGCCGCGCCGGTCGTCGAGTATGAGAGCAATGGGACCGTCACCATGGCGGTCGATCCGGGCCGATGGGCCCGGGTTGCCACCTGGCCGGGCCACAGGCCCGCCGATCTGGCCGGCGTGCTGGCTCCCGCTGCGCCCGCCCCGATCATGCTCAACGGCACGTCGGTCCGAATCAGCGCGACGGTCAGGAAGCTGTCCCCACCAGGCTCCACTCTGATCCTCGACGTCGCCAGCCCCACCGCGGGCGCGGTAACGCCGATCGACCTCGGAAGCCCATCCGGTCCGGGCCATTTCCTCGCGACTGCCGACCTGATCGGCTGTCCCTGCCTGCTGCAGGACCTCACCGTCCAACCACCACCCTCCGCTTTCTCCAGCGGGCCTTCGGCCGCGGGCAGCCTGACCCTCACCGGCCTGGACGTGCGACAGGGCGGGACCGGCACCTGGTCACAGGTGGCCGCACTCCGCGATCCGGCTCGGTGGCACGCTCCGGGCCCGACCGGGACCTTGACCGCCGTCCCCGACGGGCTGGCGTGGAGCTTCGATCCCTCCGGGCACGGTGCGGTTGCCGTCCTGGCGCCGACCGACCGGCCTTCGCCCTTACCGGCGATTGCGGCCAGCGCCGCAACCGGACGCAGGACGGGACCACTGACGATCACCGGGATCGACGGCAACAACCTCGGAGTCGATGTCACGTCGGTCGTGCCCGCTGTCCCGGGCGCTCCGGCCACCGGAGTTCTCGTTGACCTCGGCTACGCCCGGCTCGCTGCCGGCACCTACCTCTCCGCCGAGGCGATCCAGCAGGTCTGGGTCGCGAGCGGCGCGGCGGTGGGGATCACCACCCGCCTGCAGCAACTCGGCGTCAAGGTGGACGACGCCACCAGCGAGGGCGGAGCCAAAGCTCTGCTCGGCCGCCAAGGCCCCGGCCTGGCCCGTGTCCTGTTCCTCGCCGAAGCCGGGGCGGCGGCAGCCCTCGCGGCAGGTGGTGCCATCCTCGGGCTCTATTTGTTCGCGCGTGGGCGGCGTTACGAGTACGCGGCGCTGGCCGTCACCGGGCTGCGCACCCGCACGCTGGTGGCCTCACTCATGGCCGAGCAGCTCGTCGTGGTCGCCTTCGGTCTGGCTGTCGGGATCGGAGCCGGGCTCGCCGCGGTGGCGGTCGCCCTTCGGGCCGTACCGGAATTCCTGACCGTGCCCGCCGCCCCCGCCCTTTCATACCTGCCGCCGGCGGGCCAGCTGACGGAGCGCCTCGCCATCGTCGTGGCCATCGTCACTGCCGCTGCGCTCCTCGCCAGCGTCGCCATGATCCGCGGTGTACGGCTTGAGCAATTGCGGGAGGCCCCGACATGAGCGCGGCGGTGGCGGTCCGCTGCGATGGCCTGGTACACGTCTACGGCACTCCCGGCCAGGAGGTCAGCGCGCTGCGCGGCGTCGAGCTCGAGGTGTCGCCCGGGGAGACGGTCGCGCTGCTCGGCCCGTCGGGGGCCGGTAAGTCGACGCTCCTGTGGATCCTTGCGGGCCTGATGCGTCCCACGGCCGGCGTGGTCGAGGTCGGCGGACGCAACCTCGCCAAGCTGGGGGCGCGCCAGGCGACGGATATGCGGCTCCGCGAGGTCGGAGTGGTGATGCAAACCCCCGCACGGAACCTGCTCGCCCAGGACACCGCCCTCGCCAACGTCCTCTTCGCCCAGTCACCCACCCGACGGGCACGCCACACCAAACGGCGCCGGGCTTACGCCCTGCTGGACGCCGTCGGCCTTACCGCTCAGGCGGGCAAGGCTGCGGGTCGCCTCTCAGGCGGCGAGCAGCAGCGATTGGCGCTGGCTGTGGCCCTTGCCAACGGTCCGGGGCTGCTCCTCGCTGACGAACCGACCAGCCAGCTCGACCGGGCGTCGGCGGCGGAAGTCCTCGACCTGATCAAAGCCGCCAACACGGACCTGGGCACGACCATCCTGGCCGTCACCCATGACCCCGACGTCGGGGCCGCGCTCGGCCGGACCATCACTATTCGGGACGGCAGGGTCGGAATGGAAGGGCGCGCCGGCGAGGAGTACCTCGTCGTCGGTCGAGACGGCACCGTGCAGCTGCCGTCGGATCTTCTCGACGTGCTGCCGCCCGGATCTCTGGCCGAGGCCCGCCGCAGCCCCGACGGCGTCCATCTTCGTCCGGTCCGGCCCGATGAGGCCCGATGAGCCGCGAGCCTGCCACCGCCGCGTCCACGGGACCGTTCCTCGAAGCTCGGGCGGTGAGCTACACCGTGGCCGGCGTGATGGTCCTGCGACCGGTCGACGTCGCCGTCGGCCCCGGTGATCGCCTGGCCGTGATCGGTCCCTCTGGATCCGGAAAGACCACCTTGCTGTCCTTGCTCGGGGGTCTCAGCCGGCCGAGCGCGGGCGAGATCCGGCTCGACGGCGAGCGCCTCGAGACCATCGCCGGCCCCAACCGGGGGGTGGCGATGGTTCTCCAGGGCTATGGGCTCGTATCACTGCTCACCGCGTCGGAAAACGTGGAGATCGCGCTCCGCGCCGCGGGACGGCCCAGAGCGGAGGCGGCCATCGAGGCGAGCGAGGCCCTTGCAGCCGTCGGGCTCGTCGCTCACGCCGACCATCTCATCGAGGAGTTGTCCGGAGGCCAGCAGCAGCGCACGGCCGTCGCCCGGGCGTTGGCACTCCGGCCCAGGCTGCTGATTGCCGACGAACCCACGGCCGAACTGGATCCCGCATCTCGCACCCTCACGCTCGCCCGGATGCTCGAAATAACCGAGAGCGGCGCCGCCCTGGTACTGGCCACGCATGACCCGGAAGTAGCAGCCTCGTGTCACCGGGTCGTGGACCTGCGCGGTTGAGGCGCCTCACCATCGGCGGGCCTGTGCGGCCCATCCGAAAGGATTGGTCCTGACGTCCACCTCGGCGAAGCCGGCTGCCTCGAGTCGCGCCGCCAGACTCTCGGGTTCGATCGGGTTGTAGGTGTCGCCTTCATGGTGAGCCTTGAGCTCATCGCTGGCCAGGCTGTCGCCGGCCACAAATGCGCCACCCGGCCGTAATACCCTGGCCACCTCCGCAAAAAGGCGGTCCTGAAGAGCCGCGGTCGGTACGTGGTGCAGCATGGTGAACGACGTGGCCCCGGTGAAACGGGCGTCCGGAAAATCGAGCGCGGTCGCGTCTCCTCTGACAATGACCACCTCTCGATTTCCCGCGAACCGGTCCATCAGCATGGCCGCCAGCTCGTGGTCGATCTCGACAGCCGTCAGCTTCGGAACGGATACCGCCAGAACATCGGTGGTCGCGCCGTACCCCGGGCCCACCTCCAGGACGTCGTCACCGAGCTCAACGTCACCGAGGGCCCAGGGCAGGATCGACTCACGGACCACGGCCCGCCATTCGTCACTTCCGCACTGGCGGTGGTTCTCGTTCATCGCTGCGTACTCTACGACGAGATGGCCGACAACCCCCAACCCCCAACGGAGGGCCATGAGTTACGAGTACATCCTTGTCGAGACCGACGGTCCCGTAGCCACCATCACCCTCAACCGGCCGGAGCGACTCAATGCCCTGAGCCCCGGACTGCTCAGTGACCTCGAAACCGCGCTTCGCGAGCTGAGACCGGGCGACGACATCCGGGTGGTGCGCTTGCGTGGGGCCGGACGGGCTTTCTGTTCTGGCTACGACCTGCGAGGCGGTGGCGCCGACACGGCCGAGCCCGAACCTCAACTACCTCGCGGCGACGCGCTGGCCGACTTCGGTGAATCATCGATTGCACTCGACCGGGAGGGCCTCCGGACGATGATCGACCGCTGGCTCTGGATCTGGAACTACCGCAAGCCGATCATCGCCCAGACCCACTCGTACTGCCTTTCCGGCGGCCTTGACCTGATCGGGGCGTGCGACATTGTGTTCGCCGCCGAAGGCACCCGCTTCGGCCACCCGGCCGGCCGTGCTCTCGGTATCCCGGTGACAATAGGAATGCTCCCATTCAAAATCGGCGGGGCTGCGACCAAGGACCTCCTCTTCACTGGGGACTTGATCGAGGCCAACCGCGCCAAGGAGCTGGGCCTGGTGAGTCACGTCGTGCCTGCCGACGAGCTCGACGAGCGCGCCGCGGCGTTCTGCCATCGGGTGGCGCTCACGCCGATGGACGGCCTCACCGTGCACAAGCACATCACAAACCGTGCGCTCGAGATAATGGGGATCCGTCTGGCCGCCATGGAGGGCGCCGAGTACGACTCCATCTTTCACATGACCCCGGCGGCGGCGGAGTTCAGCAGGCGGTCCCGGGAGGAAGGCCTCCGGGCCGCCCTCGAGTGGCGGGACGGCCCGTTCCGCACCGGCCCCGCAGCCGATCACGACGCCGCGAACAGCAACCCCTCACAGTAGGGGATGAGTCGCGCCAACGGAGGGCCCGGTGGGCCGGTCCTGGGCGACCCAGCCCTTACTCTTGACATGCCGCCGTAAAAGTGATATCACTTTGATAGGTAGCCCGGCGATCGGGCGCCAGGTAACAGGAGGCAGTTCGATGCCTGAACCGACCGAGGCGGTCGCGCCCTCACGGCCGATGATCGTCACGACAACCGAGAACATCCCTGACACCCGGGTGATCAGCACCATCGGCCAGGTTTTCGGCCTCACGGTCCGATCCCGCAGCCTGGGCGGGAATATCGCAGCCTTCTTGAAGGCCATCGTGGGCGGCGAGATCGGGTCCTATGTCAAGCTCAACGAGGATTCCCGCCGTCAGGCTCTCGACCGGATGGTGGAGAATGCCGCCGCCATGGGGGCGAATGCGGTGACCATGATGCGCTTCGACTCCACCTCGATGGGGAGGAGCATGAGCGAGATTGTGGCCTACGGGACAGCCCGCGTGGTCCAGTGGTGCGAGGCTCCGGATGGCATGAGCGGGAGGGGGTGAAGATCCCGTGGGCGTCGTGGAGTGGGTGATCCTGGTGGTCGTGATCGTCGGGATCGCCATCGCTCTCCTCGGCTGGGATCGCTATCGGGGCCATCAGAAGAACGCCAGTGGCAGCCCCGCCCAGCGGACCAACGAGGTGTTCATCGACCCGGCGACCGGCCAGTCGATGCGCGTCTGGTACAACCCGTCGACGGGACAACGGGAGTACCGCGCCGAAGGCCGCTAGGCCAGAGGCCCCAGGACCGGCGGCCGCGGCGGCCGAACCCGCCCGAGCCAGGCCGGGCGTGGCCGGGCCGGACCGGACCGGGCGTGGCCAGGCCGGGCGGGGCCGGGCCGGGCCGGACCGGGCGTGACCAGGCCGGGCGGGGCCAGGCCGGGCGGGGCCGGGCCGGACCGGGCCGGGCGGGGCCGGGCGGGGCCGGGCCGGACCGGGCCGGGCGGGGCCGGGCGGGGCCGGGCCGGACCGGGCCGGGCGTGGCCAGGCCGGGCGGGGCCGGGCCGGGGCGTGGCCGGCGCCCAGTCCGGTTACCCCCTGGTTTCGATCCTCACCAGCGCTCGTCGGAATCGAGGAAGCTGGCTCCGCAACCTTCGCATCGCCGCCGGTTTCTGGTGGCATTGAGGAGCCCGCACTCGGGGCACACCAGGTGGGCCCAGCAGGCCGGATCACCGCCCTCGTCGAGTTCCGTATCAGGTTCTCCCGGCGCTACCCGAAGATGGCGCGCCAGGTGGGGGGCCTGAGCCGGCTGTCGGCGATCATCGTTCATAGCTCTCGGGCCAAGGCTAGTCCCCCCGGGGTTTCGGGGGTATCTGACACTGCGTCCCGCCGGGGTATCTGGCGCTGCGTAGAGACGGAGTATCTGGCGTCGCGTCACGGCGCAGGGTGCCGGTCCGGGGCGCCAGACCTGCCAACATGCTGTCTCCAATGGGAGCTCCTGTCTTCGCTGAACTGGCGCCGGCGGTCGACGGCATCCGTCTTTCGCTGCATGTGCTCGCCGCCAGCGTGTGGGTGGGCGGCCAGATCACCGTGGCCGGCCTGGTGCCCACGGCCCGGAATCTGAGCGAGGATGCACCGCGACGGGTGGCTCGCGCCTTCAGCCGGCTGAGTTGGCCGGCTTATGTACTGCTCATTGCGACCGGCGTGTGGAACGTGGCCGCCGTCCATGCCGGCCAACCTCATGCGTGGGATGTCCTCCTGGACGTGAAGATCCTGGTCGCCCTGCTGGCCGGGCTGGCCGCCTGGCTGCACAGCCGGGCCGGCGACCGGGCCGCGCTGGCCGTCTGGGGTGCGATAGCCGGTGTCTCCTCCATTGCCGCCGTGGTGATAGGGGTGTTTCTCGCTGGCTGAGCGATGTCGGCCGCGGTTCAGCCGGATGGGTGGCCGACCGACGATCAACGAGATAGGCCGACGTCAGAGAGGTCCACGGCAGGGTCGGGCCAGCCGAACCTCTTGTTGCCGTCGCGCTGCGCAATGGCTCGGGACCTCGGCCACAGACTCGGGAATCGGACCCGCCAGCAGGCCGGACCCGATCCCGGAACAACCCAGCTGGTTGCCGCCGTTGTCGACGTCCTGCGCGACTCCGGCTACGGACCACGCACGGGCTTCGGTGACGTCACGCTCGCCAACTGTCCATTCCAGCCCTGGCCGAGGACTTCACCGACCTGGTCTGCGGGATGAACCTCCACTCATGAGCGGGTGGTCGAGAACCTCCGGGACTCAGGTCTCGACGCGCACCTGGAACCCGCTCCGGCGCGGTGCTGTGTGCGTCTGGTCAGTCCACGTCTTCTCGATGAGGACAACGGCCCTAGGTCCTCGGCGATGACGGCTCGCACGGAATCTCCACTCGCAGGATCGTCGGCCCTCCCTCGGGGCTGACCACGCTAAAAGTGCCGTCGAAGGCAGCCAGCCGGCCTGCCACTCCGGCGAGTCCGCTCCCGCGGTCGGGGTCGGCCCCGCCGTGGCCGTCGTCGCCGATGACCACTGACAACATCTCAGGGGTGTGCTCGGCCCGGATCCACGCTTTGCGGGCGGAGCTGTGCTTGACGATGTTGGCGATCGACTCCGCGACCGCGAAGTACAGCGCTGACTCAACCGGATCGGCCAGGCCGCCCAGCGGCAGGTCCATGGTGACCTCGACCGGTATCGGCACGGCGACAACCAGGGCCCGGACGGCTCCTTCCAGTCCCCGGTCGGCCAGGACCGGCGGATGAATCCCTCGCACCAGATCGCGGAGATCGGACAGCGCCTCGCCGGCCGTGGTGCGAGCGTCGGCCAACAGCTGCTGGGCCTCGGCGGGATTGCTTCGCATCAGCTCCTCTGCCAGTCCGAGATTCATTCCCAACGACACCAGCCTGGCCTGGGCCCCGTCATGCAGATCGCGCTCGACGCGGCGCAACTCCATCTCCTGGATCTCCAGCACGCTGTGACGCGACTGCGTCAGCGTCCCGACCCGCGCCTCCAGCTCCTGCTCTCGCGCGCTGACCGGCGGTGAGAACAGGAGGGCGTGCGCGGCCAGGGCCACGGTCAGACCGAGAAGGGGCCAGAGGGGCCAGGGATAACCGGCACCGGCCATCAACCACACCCAGAGGCAGATCCCCACCACCACGACCGACACGGCAAAATGCACGGCCAGACCCCGCCGAGTCCGCGCCCGTAGCGCCAGCCGGACGCTCCCGACGACCGCGAAAGGGATGGCCAGGCCGAGCCAGACCCAGCCCGGCCAATAGTAGGAACCAGCCGTCAAGGCCCAGATCAGGGTCAGACCGAGACCCACTATCACGGCCAGCGCGGCCAGTCGCCAGGACCACCGCCGACGAACCGCCTCGGGCGACCCGTCCCCACGAGAGCGGTCAGGCAAGGACTCCACCACCACAGTGTGACTTCCCGACGCCAGAGTGTCAGTAGTCCTAGCACTACCTCGAACCTGTGCGGCGGGGATATCCTCGCCCTCTTCGGTGCAGACGCGGGATTCAGCTCAGACCCAGGTGGCGCTCGATGGCCTCGACTCGCCGGCGCAGCTCCTCGACCTCTGCCTGGAACGATCTGGCGTGCTCCAGTTGCCGGCGGGATCGGGCCGAACCGAGGACCTGGTCGAGCACCGCAGCCAGAGGGACAATGCGTTGGGGCCCATGGATGCCGGCGATCATCCTGGCCGGAATGCGCCCGCTTCGATACCAGGAC
This sequence comes from uncultured Acidimicrobiaceae bacterium, assembly GCA_963834725.1. Lineage (GTDB taxonomy): Bacteria > Actinomycetota > Acidimicrobiia > Acidimicrobiales > Palsa-688 > PALSA-693. The sequence goes on along the minus strand of CAWICN010000001.1, from coordinate 5,145,579 downwards.
CGCAGCGTCGACCGTGACACGCCGGTGGCGCCAACCGCCTCCTCGAGGGTGACCCAGCCTTCCTCGACGGGCTGGTTGGCCAGCTCGCCGAGCAGGTCATCCCAATCGACGCCGGGGGCATCGCCGGCAGGGCGGTCCGCCCTGCCCTCACCACCGTCCGGTGCTCCCACGCCGGCTCACCCTATCAGCTGATAGGGGCTTGACAGGGGGTGTAACATGACGGCATGTTCCAACGATTCACCGACCGGGCTCGCCGGGTCATCGTCCTCGCCCAGAACACCGCCCGGGACATGAGCCATTCCCAGATCGCACCCGAGCACCTTCTCTTTGCGCTGAAAGAGGGCGACGGGATGGCAGCCATGGCCATGGCCCAGGCCGGCGTCGATGGCACGGGCCTGCGCCAACGGGTGGCCGAAAGCCTCGAAAGCAAGCCCGAGGCCCACGAGCTGGACAAGATTCCGTTCAGTCCCCAGGCCAAGAAGTCCCTGGAGCTGACCCTCCGCGAGGCGTTGGCGCTCGGTCACAACTACATCGGTACTGAGCACCTGTTCCTGGGCCTGGAGCGTGAAGCGGAAAGCCGGGGCCAGACCCTGGACGGGCTACTCGGCGTCAAGACCTCCGGGGTGCATGAACGGCTGCTGGCGATGCTCGGCGGTGGCACGTTCGCGATCCCGATGCGGTCCCCCGCCCTCCAATCCGCGCTGGACCGGGCCCGCCAGCAAGCGCCACGCACTCCGCTGACCACCGGTGACGTGCTCTCGGCCCTGATCGGCGACTCCAGGAGCCAGGGCGCTCAGGCCCTCGCCGCTCTCGGCGTCACCGCGGAAGCCCTCCAGACAGCGGTGGCCCGGGTCCCGGTCGCCGGCACCAGCGACGCGACACCCTCCGCCGAGAGCGTCGCGATCACCATCGGCGAGACCACGACGGTGATCAGCGACCACGACATCACCTCCGCCTTACAGCAGCTGACCGCCGACCAACTTCGAGATGCCATCAGAAAAGCCATTGGGCTCAACCAGGGAGACCAGGCCACCGGCTGACCGCTGGCTGCCCGCTTTTCTGTAGCGCCGCCCGCCCGCTGCCCGCTTTTCTGTAGCGCCGCCCGCTACAACCGGGCATGATTCGCGGCAGCAAAAGGACAAGCGGGCACCGTTCACCTCAGAAGGACGGCCAGGGCGCGCCGTGCACCTGGTTGAAACTGCAGTACGGGCTCCGACAGTCAGGTGCGCCCGTGACCGGTTGCAGGCGAGCCATCCGCTCCCCTCGGGACTTCCTCCGACGTTCGGCGGCTGCTGGCCCTAGCCATGTCGTTCGCGACGGCCGTTGCGGTCACGTATCCGAACGGTCCGTCGACGTCATGGGCGATGCACTGTCCCACTGCCACTCCGTCTTCGCTGATGTGGCCGTAAGGCTGCATCCCGATCTGCTCCCCGTGAGGCTCCCGGCCGAGGTAGATGGTGTAGTCGGCGTTGATAAAGGACAGTCCCCCCGGAGCGGAGTTGCTGACCGGGTTGACCAGGTCCGCCGCCAGGGCGCTGCGGATCAGGGGTGTCAGAGGCTCCCCCTCGACAAGCTCGTGGACGTCGCGGATCCACACCCCCTCGTGTATCGAATCACTCCCTCCGACCGCCCAGGACTCCCACGGTGCAGCAAACGGAATCCTGCGATTGGTTGGTTTGCCGTCGCCCACTGGTCCGGGCGAAACCCAGCGCGGGGTTGGCCGGAAGGGTCCGCCGGGTTGCTCTCCGCGCCGCAACAGGACGGCCCGGCCGTGGCCCACCGCTTCGCCGTTCTGCTCAATCATCACGTCGAGGACGGCTATTCTGCCGCCGCGCCGGGCCACCCGGGTGTCGATGTGGAGCGGGGTCAGCCACGCCGTCCGGAACAGGTCGATCGTCAGCCGGGCGCAGGCCAGCCCAGGATCATCGGCGCGGAAGGCTTCGGCCTCGCGGGCTGTGAGCCCTCCCAGCAGGCGGCCGTGAAGCGTATCGCCCCACGGTCCCCGGCTGATCGGCTCCGGAACAAACGCCTCTCCGTCGCGCCGAAAGAAGAATCCTCGAGCCCTGGTCGGATCGGCTTCGCTCGACACTGCTACCTCTCATTCCCAGGCCGCCGGTACGACCCGACGACCGGAGGCGGATGCTGGCAAACCCGGGTCGGCACTGTCAAGGCAAGTCGCCAGAGCGACCGGCAGGCGGTGATTGGAGCACGCTGCGCCGGGACGCGGGATACTCGAGGCGTGCGCCTGGGGATAGCCCATCACTTCGGCTGGGCCGTGGCTGTCACGGCGTCGGCCGACCACGTGGTCTTGGATCGCCGGCGCATCGAGCTGGTCGAACCCGGCGTGCCCGCAGCACCAATCCACCATGACGCCAAACCTCTCGACGACGACGCCACTGCGACGATGGTCGCGGAGGTACGAGCATCGGCGGTCCGGACCACATCGGCGTCGCTGGACGACCTCGCCGCCGCCCTGACCGAACCGATCGTCTCCATGTCGCTGCGGGCCTGGCCGCTCGAGTTCCCGGGGGACATGGCCATCCAGCGACGCACGCCGTATGAGGCCCAAGCAGACTCGATCATGTACCGGGAGGTTCTGGCCGACTGTGCTCGGGCTCGCGGCTGGGAGGTCCATCTCTTCGACGCGAAGTACGTCGAAGCGCAGGCAGCCGAAATCCTTGGTGAGCGGGCCGACGAGGTGCTCTACGGGCCCCGGGCAACGATGGGACCACCGTGGACCAAGGACCATCGGATGGCGCTGGCCGCCACGATCGTCGCCGGCTGAACGTTTCGCCGGCGGCGGCATCACCGACGGCTACGGCATGGCCGGTACATTCGCACTCGGCGCCGAAGGGGTGGTCATGGGCACCCGCTTTATCAGCTCGGTGGAGAGCCCCGTGCATGCCAACTTCAAGCAGGCCATCGCCGACTGCGATGCCACCCTCAACCTGGAGCCGGTCAAGAAGGGCATCAGGATGCGGGTGGTGCACAATGAGTTCAGCGAGGCGGTTGCTCGGGGCGACATCGATCCGAAAGGGAACCCGTATGCCGGACCGGTGATGGAGCTGTTCGAGCACGGCCGCACGGATAGGGCCATGGTGGGGTGCGGCGAGTCGGCGACGCTGATCTCCGCCATCAAGCCGGTGGCCGAGATCATTGAGGAGACGGTGACAGTGTTCTGGCGGGAGATCGAGCGGCTCGCCCGCATGCTGCCGGCCCGCGCCCCCGCCGGAGTTTGAGACCGGCGAGGCGTCCGGCCGGCTGGACGGCAGCATACGTCCCCCCTGGGCCGAGGCTTTTCGTTTGACCAGTCGTCCAACCCGTCCTCTGCTTGCCGCCCCGATCACGCTAACGGTACCCTCGCAACGCCAGCGGGCTTCCGCCCGTCCGCCGGCAAAGGAGAGGCGGCAAGAGAAGAGGGTCCGGACCGGGTTCCACCGGAGCTCGGGCCGATGCCAGTTTGCCGTAACGACAAAAGCAGGGCGGCTCGACTCGACGGAGGTGCCAGGACAAATGGCGAAGCGCCCGGAACTGCTCGAGGCCAGCGACGCGACCATCGAGGACGCCGTCCAGTACGCCGACCCACTGGTGCTGCGCGGGATCCTCTACCAGCTGACCGGCGACGAGAGCCTGGCGTCGGTGTCGGTCGGGACTTTCGGGGCCGGGTTCGTCCAGGTCGCGGCCGTGACGGATCCGGCCGATGTGGAGCTGATCCGGTCCAAGGCCGCCGACTTCCTGAAAGCATACCGGGACAGCGGGGCCGACGACATCCCGATCGGCCCGCAGGATCGGCTGCCCCGGAGTCTGTCCCTGGCCGCTGGCACCGAGGTGCCGGCCGCCGAGCTGGACATGTGGCTAGAGGAGCTGGCTATCGACCCGTGGGCCCGGTCCCTCGAGTGGACGAAGCCACCGGCCGCTGAAGCCCTGGAGAGCTTCTCGGTCGTCGTGATAGGAGCCGGCATGGCGGGGCTCAATGCCGCGGTGCAGCTCGAGCATGCGGGCATTCCATTCACCGTGCTGGAGAAGAACTCCGGGGTGGGCGGCACGTGGTACGAGAACCGCTACCCCGGAGCGCGGGTTGACTCCCCGAGCCGCAACTACACCCACACCTACGGCGTCGACTTTCAATACCCGAACCCGTTCTGCCCGCAGAGTGAGAACGAGAAGTACTTCAATTGGGTCGCCGACGAGTTCGACGTGCGCCGGCACATCGAGTTCCACACCGAGGTCACGTCGCTGATCTGGGATGACGCCGAGAAGGTGTGGGAGGTCACGGCCCGGCATCCGGACGGAACGCGTGTGTGCCGCGCCAACGCCGTGATCAGCGGCGTCGGCTTCCTCGCCCGGCCGAACGTGGCGAGCATCCCCGGGCTGGACGAGTTTGGCGGCCCGGCGTTCCATACCGCCCGCTGGCCGTCGGACCTCGATCTCATCGGGCGGCGGGTCGCCGTCATTGGCAGCGGGTGCACTGGATACCAGCTGATCCCTGAGGTGGTACGCGACGCCGCGCACACCTACGTGTTCCAGCGGACTCCGAGCTGGGTATTCGACGTCCCCGGCTATCTGGCCCCGTTCCCGCCGCAGATCAACTGGCTTGACCGCAACCTGCCTTATCACACCAATTTCGTTCGTTTCCAAACGAGCTGGCGCTACCACCCGACCTCGATGATCGCCGCCTTCGGGGTCGACCCGGACTTCCACGACCCGCATACGGTCAGCCCGCTCAACAAGCAAATCCGCGAGCAGCGCATCGCTTTCATGGAGTCGAAGTTCGGGGACCGGCCCGATCTCATGGAGAAGATGCTCCCGGTCGCTCCGCCCATGTCCTCGCGGCCCGTACTCGTCGACCGGGACTACAGCGTCTATGACGCCCTCCTCCGCGACGACGTCACCCTGGTAACCACAGAGATCCGACGGATCACGTCCACCGGAATCGAACTCGAGGACGGCACGCATGTCGACCTGGATGTCATCGTGCTGGCCACCGGGTTCAAGGCCAACGACTACCTGTGGCCCATGGATGTCCGCGGGCGCGACGGCATCCGGATGGAGGACCTGTGGGCGCCCGACGGTGCCCGGGCCTACCTCGGCACCATGCTCCCCGGCTTCCCCAACCTCTTCATGCTCTACGGCCCCAACACCAACCAGGTCGGCGGGCTGCAGATCGTCGATATAGAGGAGATGGTCACCCGCTTCGCCCTCGGGTGCATCGCGGGACTGATCAACGAGGGCAAGCGCTCGGTGGACGCCACCCTTGACGGGTACTGGCGCTACAACCGGGAGGTCGACGAGGCGGAGGCCCTCCGGGTGTACGTCGACCCGCGGGCAAACAACTACTACCAAAACGAGCACGGCCGGTCGGCGACCAACGGTCCGCTGGACGCCCGGCTCCTGTGGCACTGGCTCCGAAACCCTGCGGCACCTCCGCCCGACGATCAGATGCCGCCGATCGACGAGCACCTCGTCGAATCCCGGGCGGCGGTCCGGCCCTGGTTCGGCCACGACCTGGTGGTCGAGTAGGCGGACGCCGATCGCCGGCCGGTGCGACCGTCGGGGATGATGCCGTTCCCGTACTCCGCACGTGAGTCCCCGCCCCGAGCCCGCGTAGGGTGACCGCCATGACCGACATTCGATTCGACGGCCGGACGGCGATCGTCACCGGGGCGGGCCGCGGCCTGGGGCGCGCCTACGCGCTGGAGCTCGCCCGCCGGGGAGCATCGGTCGTAGTAAATGACCTTGGCGCGACAGTCGAGGGACGCGACCACGATCGGGCGCCGGCGGACGACGTCGTGGCGCGTATCGAGTCGGCCGGCGGTCAGGCGGTCGCGTCCTACGAGTCGGTGACCGACCCGGAGGGCGTCGACTCCATCGTCGACCAGGCCCTCTCAATGTTCGGACAGGTGGACGTGGTGGTGTCCAACGCCGGGATCCTGCGGGGGCGCAGCGTAGCCCGCGTCCCGCCCGAGGATCTCGACGCCCATCTCGACGTCCACGTCAAAGGCGCGTTCTACCTGGCCCACGCGGCCTGGCCCACGATGCGCGAGCGGCAGTACGGCCGGTTCGTGCTGATCTCCTCGATGGCCGGCCTCTTCGGCCTGCCGGGAGCCGCCGCCTACGGCACCGCGAAGGCAGCCCTGATCGGGTTGTCGAACGTGATCGCCATCGAGGGCGCCCGGCACAACATCCGCTCCAACGTCGTGGCGCCGGTCGCCGAGTCGACCCGGATGGCCGCCCACGCCGCGTCGGCGCCGCCGACCGAGCGTGACGTCGCCCGGCGGATGTCGGCGGACGCGGTTGCGCCGATGGTCGTGTACCTGGCCTCGGAGGAGTGCGAACTGTCCGGCGCCATCTTCTCCGCCGGCGGCGGCCGCTACGCCCGGGTGGTCCCGGTGTCAGCCCCCGGCTGGTGGTCCGCCGACAGCATCGCATCGGCCGAGGACATCCGGGACCACCTGACCGAGATCAACGACATCAGCTCTCCGCTCGTGTTCGGCGCCGGTGCCGACGAGTCACGGCTCATCGCGGCCGGGCCGACCTGAGCCGTCCGGCGGCCTGCCTCCATAGCCGGTGATCCGGCCCTGAGTCCCCGACGGGGATCGGTCGCTCCGACCAACCGCGGTTCGGCCGGGCGGGAGCGGGGCCAGCCCCTCCACGGGTGGTTGACATGCAGCCATATAGCTGCATATATTTAGGTAACCCTATGGCTGCACGTTCGATGCGCAAGACGATGGACCCGGTGTTCAGGGCGCTGGCCGATCCAAGCCGGCGCCTGCTCCTCGACCGGTTGAACGCCCACAACGGGCAGACGCTGCGCGAGCTGTGCACCGGGCTGGCCCTGGCCCGCCAGTCGGTCAGCAAGCACCTCGCCGTCCTGGAGCAGGCCAACCTGGTCACCACCGTCTGGAGGGGCCGCGAGAAGCTGCACTACCTCAACGCCGGGCCCATCGCCGAGATAGCCGATCGCTGGATCAGCCGGTACCACCAACAACGGGTCCGCGCCCTGGCGGACCTCAAACAAGCCCTGGAGGAGCCCCAAATGGAACGACCCGAGTTCGTCTACACCACCTACATCAAGACCAGCCCCCGGAGGCTGTGGCAGGCGCTCACCGATCCCGCGTTCACCAGCCGCTATTGGGGGTGCAGCTTCCAAACCGACTGGCGGGAGGGATCTTCCTACACCCTCGAGCAGAACGGCGTGCTCATTGCCCACGAGGACCAGCGGGTCCTGGTTTCGGATCCCCCGCGACGTCTTTCCTACACCTGGCACACCTTCAGCCCCGAGTGGGCAGAGGCGGTGGGCCGGCAGGTCGGATTGACCGACGAGTACGTCGCCAAACTCGCCGCAGAGCCCCGCTCCACGGTCACCTTCGAGATCGAGCCAGTTGACGACGTGGTGAAGCTGACCGTCGTCCATGACGGGTTCGAGCCCGGGAGCGCCGTCCTCGAAGGCATCGGCCAAGGATGGCCCCGCATCCTGGCCGAACTGAAGACGCTGCTCGAAGCGGATCGTACGGCCGTGGAGGTGTAGTCCTACTGCGTCTGGTTGATGATGCCGAAACCGGCGTCCGGTCGGGTCGCTTCGAGCGACATGAGGCGCTCACGCGGTACCAAAAAGCAGTCACGTGACGGTCGACCGCTGTGTAATCCTGTAATCGGCCTGTCGCCGAACAGCCCCGGTCGATGCAATCGAGACCGCGATCGAGCCCGGCGGGCGCTCCTGGCCCGCAGCAATCGAGGAGGAATGGTGACGCTCTCCCATGTCGTACAGACCCGTCGCTCCAGGCCGACGACAGCCGAGCCTCGCCTCGTGATCGAGCATCGCGAGGCGCTCATCTACATGATCTGCGAGGCGGCTGAGGTGGAGCATGGCCTCATGTGCGAATACCCCTTCGCCGCGTTCAGCCTCAAGGACCGTGTCGACGACGGCATCAGCGAGGACCAGCTGGACGCGATCCAGCGCTGGCGGTCCACCGTCTTGGGCGTGGCTGGCCAGGAGATGCTCCACCTCGCCCTGACGGCCAACATGCTGACCGCGCTCGGCGCGTCCCCACACCTGTCACGGCCCAACCTCCCCCAGCCCGCCCGCCATTACCCTGCGTCAGTCCGCCTGGCTCTTCTGCCGTTCGGTGAGCAGGCCCTCCGGCATTTCATGTACCTGGAACGGCCGGAAGGCATGGACCTCGACGATGCCGAAGGGCTCGCCGCGGTAGACGAGGCGGTACCGCTCATGAGCGAAGACGAGATCGTCCCCAGACTGCAGGACTTCGCCACGGTCGGTCACCTTTACCGCTCGATCGAATCAGGGTTTGGCCACCTGGTCGAGAAGTTCGGTGCGGACCGAGTGTTCATCGGGCCGCCCCATCGCCGCGCCGCCTGGCTGCTCATGGGCGAGCGTCTGGACGAGGCGGCGGCGCTGGCGACCCATCTGTCCGACACCGTTTTGGCGCTGGCGCCTATTACGGTTGCGCTCTCTCGCCTGTCGGACCGGCTCGGCACCGGCGCCACCACGTCTGCGCGCTAAGCGGCGGATCAGACAGGGTGAGCAAGACCCGGGTCGAGGCGTTCAGCGACGGAGTATTCGCCATCGCGATCACGTTGCTGGTCCTGACCGTCGCCCAACCGCGCAGCTACCGGGACCTGGCCCACAGCCTCGGCACGCAGTGGCCGTCCCTTGCCGCCTACATCGTCAGCTTCGCCGTCATCGGGATCATGTGGATCAACCACCATTCCGTCTTCATGCACCTCGAGCATGTCGACCGGGGCCTGCTGTACATCAACTTGCTGCTCCTCATGACGATCGCCTTCCTGCCATATCCCACCGGCGTACTCGGCCAGGCTTTGGCCAAGGGGCAAGGGACTCGAACCGCGGCCGTCGTATATGGGGTCGTCATGGCCGCCAACGCCTGTACCTGGGGCGGGTTATGGCTCTACGCCTCACGACGTCGCCGTCTGCTGCGCGCTGACTTCCCCGAGGAGGAACGAGCGACGGCGACGCTGCTCTTCACAGTCGGCATACTCGTGTACACGCTCTCAGTCGGCGTGGCGTTCCTCAACGCCTACGCCTTCCTGGCCGTCCAAGGCGCGCTCGCGGTCTACTACGCCCTCGACCCGATCTCCCGTCGGACGGCCCGGCCTGGCCAAGCCGACCAGGAGGGCCAGGAAACCACGACCGGCGATCCACCCGGCTAGTGAAAGACCGTCCTCCGCCGTAGCGGTTCCGGTGAATCCAGTAACCTTGGCCGGTCACCTCTACTCGTTCTGACCCCGCAAGAGTGAGCTCGGTACCGCTCGTCGAAGCCAGTGGCGAGTCGGCCGCCCCCCGGTTGCCTGGAAAGGCCAGCAAACTACCGTTAACGAAACTGGCCTGGATCTTCGTTGCCTGGGTGGCCGGAGCGACACTGTATTTCCGGGAGCAGTGGCTGAGCGGGTTGCACTCACTGATGGGAAACGACGGCGACACCCGGCTGATGGCCTATCTGTGTGAACACTGGTTCCGTGTGCTGCATGGACAGGCTTCATGGCGAAGCCCAGCATTTTTCTATCCGACCAAAGGTGTGCTCGGGTGGAGCGATACCTACTTTATCTACCAAATGCTGTATGCACCGCTCCGGTTGGTAGGTTTTAGCCCATTCACCTCGTTGCAATGGACGATCATACTCTTCAGTCTGGTCGGATTCGTCGGGTTCGTCTACCTGATGCGTCTTGCGTTTCGTGCTCCTCTGCTCGTCTCGTGCATCGGCGGACTCATCTTCGTCTTTCCCAATGACCAGTACCTCCACGCGGGTCGATTCCAGCTCAACGGAATTTACCTGGTCCCTCTTGTCCTTCTGTGTGGCCTCCAGGCCTGGAGGTTGGCGCCAACCCGAAAGGCCGTCTCCTTGGCCCTCGGAGCATCCTGCGGACTCTTGTGGGCTCTCTTCTTTTTTTCGACCTACTACGTGGCATGGTTTTCGTCGCTCGCGGGCGTTTTCTTGGTCCTGATTTGGCTCTTAGGTTCCCGAGGATCGGTTCGGAGAAGTATCAGAGCTCTGCGGTTTGCGGCGCGGCCTTTAGCTGCGGGAGTCGTAGCGTTCGCGCTCGGAATCGTACCATTCCTGCTCACCTACCTGCCAGTTCGCCGTACGACAGGACTCACCTATGCTGCGGTGGTACTGACCGCCGGTCCTGTTGGCGATGTCCTGAATGTAGGGCGGGGCAACGTGTGGAGCGATCTCGTGGCCCATGTGCCCGGTGTCAACGTCGCCGCCCCGGAACTTACCTACGCGACCACACCCCTGGTTGACGTGCTCGCTGTACTGGGGGGAATTCTCTGTGGCTGGCGGCTTCTTCGCCATAGTCAGAGGCGGCTTGCCGCCGCTCAGGCTGCTGTTCTCTTGTCCTCTACCGCAGTCCTGATGTCCCTTCTTCCTTTCAGGAGCCGCTTCTTCACGCCGTGGGCGGTCATATGGCACTTGCCCGGTGCCAGCGCGATGCGGGCTATCGATCGGCTAGAGGTAGTCACTGCCGCGCTGGCGGTGACGGCAATCGTTGCGGCCGCCTCTGAGGTGGCCGCTGCGATCCAGAATCGCCCTCGGGTCTCCGCGGTCCGTATCATGGCCGTAGCCATTCTGGTGCTGGCGGCGGTCGAGCAGATAAACACTACTCACGTTTCGAAGATCGACGAAGGGGCGCAAGTGCTGATGCTGCGCTCCGTACCACCACCACCATCTTCCTGCTCCAGCTTCTATGTCACCGACAGTGGCCGCTCCAGCCGCCCCTCTGCCTTCTATCAGATTGACGCGATGCTCATTTCCCAGGCTGTCTCATTGCCAACCCTTAACGGTTACACAGGATATTCACCGAAGGGGTGGCTACTGGATGATCTGTTCAGCCCGGACTATCAGGCTCGGGTCCATGCGTGGGCCCGGGCCCATCGATTGCTATCCGGGCTATGCGAGCTGAATCTGGGCACCATGAGTTGGAGCCGGGATCCACGCTCCGTGAGCGGGCATTGATGGGCCGGCTCCAGCTGCACGCACCTTGGGCGGCGTTTCGGTCAGACTCCCGAGGCCGGAAGCCCCGCTGTGGCTTTCGTTTGGTTAGGGCTTGACTTCCGTGTGGGGATCTCGGCTAGTGGCCCATTCCTGGCATGGGCGCCATCCCGCCATTGTGCGGGATGGTCAGGCCCGGTATGGCCGCGGGGGCGGCCAAGAACATGACGCCGAGCGCGACCAGCACGATCGCCGTGCCATAGGTGGCGGGTCTTCCCCAGGGGACGGTCTTTTCGACCGCAATCAGACCGGCGACCACCGCCATCCACACGACGCTCATCACTCCGAGAGCGAAGAGCGACGCCATCAGGGCCCAGCAACAGCCGACGCACCAGGCTCCGTTCTTCGTGCCCATCCGCAGAGCGCCCCACGTCCCGTCGCGCCAGGACCCCAGCAGCATCCCCAGCGGGCTGCGACACTTGCCCAGGCACACGTCCTTGAGCGGTGACAGCTGGTAGCCGGCAGCTACCAGCAGGGTCAGGCCGGCGAGCACCCGCCCGGCGTGGTTCCACTCCAGGCTGGTGCCGGCTACGGCAGACGCTGCCGCCCCGATGCCCAGGGCGGCCAGCCCGGCCGCCGCCCAGGTGACCAGATAGCCCCCGACGAAGAGGAGCGCCAGCCCCGTCGAACGGTTCCGGGTCATCCGTGAGTACAGAGCAACTGTCGGGGCCACCGACGGCAGCATCATGGCGGCCATCATCACGACCCATACTCCAACGAACCAGCCGAGACCGCCCAGGGCGCTCCAGGGACCGGCGTCCATTCCCCGCATCTGGTGCGCCGTCCACCACCAGCCCACCCCGGCCAAAGCGAACAGCACGACCACGAGCCCCAGCCGGGCCCGCATCGCGCCCCACGCCGGGCCGAGGCCGGGCCGGACCGCCGGCCCCTGCTTAGAAGCGACCGTGGTCATGGCTCAGGCGACCCAGGAGAACTCCGAGGTGGATAGACCGGTCTTGCCCTCGTACGAGATGCCGAAGGCATTGATCTTCGACCGCTTGGCCTCGGCCATGGTCAGGTTCGAGCCCACAGGATGGAACATCCCGGAGAACCGGACCGGCTCGCCGGTGTCGACACCGAACGGCACGATGTCCTCGATCTCGAAGTCGATCTTGTCCGCGACCTTGACCCGATGGCGCAGCCCGTCATCGGCCACCTCGATCTCCGCCCGCTCGGCGCCAAGCATCTCGCCCACCAGCGGGGCCAACGCGGCCATCGGACCTCCGAGCTGCCCGCTGAACACCTGGACGAGCTTCTCGAACTGTTCATCGGTTGCGTCATTGTCAATGAACACACCCACCCGCCAATTGCCCTCGGTCATCACCTTCGGGGCGTCGGCGATCATGACGACCCTGCGCCCGGCGATCGGAGTGCCGTCAACGTCACCTTCCGTGATGTTGAACACGAGGCTGACTCGGCAGAAGTCGTACGTCGCGCCGTGGTCAAACGACAGGTTGCAGGGGCACATCAACTCGCAAGAGCACGTCTCGACGTAACTGCCCCTCAGGTTCCACGGCATCGGACCCCTCCTTTGGGCGCTCGGCAGAATGGCTTACCACCCTCAGTAGATAAGGTTAACGGTTCCAACCGGTCACGCCAACCGCAGAAACACCAGGCCCCGACACGATCCCGGCAGGGCCGGCCGGAACCCGGCCATCAGAGCCCCACCGGTCCAACCGGGATCGGCACCGCAACCCTCCGGACCTCAGGAACCCCGTTGTGGCGGCCCCCGGCTCGGAACGCAGGGCACCCTCCGAGACGGCCAGACCACCAGGTGAGCTGGCATCAAATGGCACCAGGTGGCCAAGCGTGTTGTCCTGAGGGGGGTCTGCCCAGGTCCGAGCGTGCTCCAGATCGCAAATATGGCGCTTCTATCGTTACGGTGGTTCTCGCGATGAGTTTCGGGAAGGACGCACCATGAAAGCAACAAACCTTGGTGAGGCCGATGGGCTGCCCACGATCGAGTGGTCCCAGGTTGAGACGCAGCTCGGCGACCTTCTGACACACGACGATCCGCAATCCCCGAACCGCCCGACGTTCTGGTTGACGACCCTGAACGTTGACGGAAGCCCGCACGTGACGAGCGTGGGCGCGCTCTGGCATGCAGGCTCATGCTGGTTCCAAACCGGCGAACACACGCGCAAGGCGAAGAACGTTGCACGCGACCCACGCTGCTCGATGAGTGTCGCCACGAAAAGTTTCGACGTGATGGTCGCGGGCGAGGTCCGGCGAGTGACCGACCCGAAGATCGTGGCCGACATCGCGGCGCTGTGGGCGAACCATGGATGGCCCACCCATCCCGACGACTCGGGAACCGGCATCACCGCGCCGTTCAACGCGCCGACGCTCGGTCCGCCGCCATGGTTCGTCTACGAAGTCATGCCGCGAACCGCGACAGCCGTCGGTACCTCCGAAGAGACGCCGGGTTCAACGCGTTGGCGCTTCTGAAGTCGGCGCGATCGCCCCTTATCCTCGTCGCAGTGTCGCAACGACGCGTTGCCTGAAGCCGCGAGAAGCACGTGGGCACACCGCCTGGTTGGTCGCTCCGGCTCCCTCGGTTTGGCAGCAAATTCTTCGGCCGAGCTGGTGTTTCCCGTTCGGCGGAGGCGAAACCAGGAGCGTGAAAGGCCGGATTCCCATGCCGGGGCTTGGGCCAGTCAGCGGAAAACAGGAGGCCGCTGCCTCTCAGGCTGAAGCCAACGGTGGCTTCGGTTCGTCCTGGCGGGGCCCGGCATACCAGCGAGCCCATACCCGCTTGCCGTCAGCTGTACGGGCTACCCCCCATTCATCGGCCAGCGCATCCACAAGGGCCAGACCTCGACCCCCACCCGTCAGGTTCCCGTCCGAAGGGGCGACCCCCTTCGACTGGTGCACCAGGCGGGGCCAGCGCGGATCGCGATCACTGACACCGACCTCAAAGCCTCCATCGCCGGTGGCGAACGATAGCTCCAGCACCGTGCGGGCGTGGATCACCGCATTCGAGACCAGTTCGCTCACCACCATCAGGGCCGGTTCCTCGAACTCGTTCAGACCCTTTGCCGCCAACCACTCCCGTACTGATGTTCGCGCCAGCCGCGGCGCATCGACTCCCGGCTGGAGGATCAGTATCTCGCCGCACAACGAGCCGAACTCTCCCTTTCAGCGGGTCCCGGTCGACGGGCCCGTCCACTACCTACCTTCTTCCCAGAATCGGGCAGGCCAACCGCCTTGGCCCGAATCGTCGGGCGACCTCAGGCAGGTTTGGGTCCGGCCAGGTACATCAACCGGCGGCTGATGTCGACCAGCGAGTAGGAGACGTGCTCTCACAGCTCCCTCGGCTCCGGGACGCCATAAGCGTCCCCGATGATCAGACCTGGAGGAGATGCTGGAAGAAGTCCCGGTAACGCTGAAAGGCCACCCGCAGGTCATCGGTGGATACCTCATTCCCGCCGGACCACTGCTGCTCCAACTCTTGCCGTTCCTGTTGAAAGACGCTGGCCACCTCTCGCATCACGTCGGACACGAGCGTCTCGGCCTCCTGCACAGCTGAGCGAGGACTGTCCACGAAGCCTACCTGGATTGCTTCCCAGCGTCTCGTGTAGTCCGAAGGGTCACCGATAAGGGAATGCTGGGCGCCATCGACGCCCGGTGCTCCTTCGGACGCGAAGTCACCGGCACCTGAACGCAACCCCGGCGCCGGCTGGGCCGTCTGGGTGACCGCGGGCGGCTCCTGTGTGGCTGCGGATGCCGGACCGCGGCCTGTACCGGCGTCTTGCTGGTAGCCGCGAGGGGCAGTTGGAGCTTGCTGGTAGCCGCCGGGTGTGCCGGTGTCTTGCTCGTAGCGGGCGGGGGCGATTGGGTCTCCTTCGTCGGCGCCGGCCGCCTGGCGAGGCACCTGTTGTTGGTCCTGAGCAGGCGCCGTTTCGGATGCCGCATTTTCAGCTATACCCTCGCCCGGAGCATCGACCGGGTTGCGAGACTGTCCGGAGCGGCCTCGAGCGGTCTGAGCAGTCTCTCGGCCCGACGGCTGTACTTCGTCCACTTGATCCTGCAGGGGGCTCGGGGCGGATTCCGCTTGTTGTCCAGAGGAGTCGGTGGTCATCTGGTTGTGCCCTTTCCGTTTTGGCATTCTGTTTTCGGTTTCAAGGACGTTCGGTTTCAGGGAGTCCCGGGTTCGGATGGCTCTGACTCGGGCAGGTCGAGGAGTTCGGCAAAGAGCGACCGGTAAGCCAAAAATGCCGCCCGTTGCCGTTCTGTGTCCACTGGCCCCTGTTGGCTCGCGCTTCGAACTGCGTGCGCCCTCCGGTAGTTGTCCACAAGTATGGGGTGATCGACGGAGATCAGATCCGCTTGTTGATCGAAGTCATCGACGGGGTAACCGCTGTCTTGCATAACGCGGTTGAGCAATCCGTCCGCGCCGGCCAGGGACTCTTGTGGGTTGTCGACGAACCGGGCCTGGATCTGTCGCCACTCCTGTGCGAAGGCGTCACGATCGATGCGGCTCAGCGACCGAAGTGAGAGTCGCTCACGCTGGTTGACGCGTTCTCGCAGTTGGGCATCGGTTTCCTTCCGGTCTCCAGTCGCGGCGAGGTTACGGTCGTACTCCGGACCAAACTGCTGTGTCAGCTGGCGTCGACCACGGCGACGGCTGAACATGGCCATAACAAATGCGAGGGCTATGAGCACCAATCCACCCACAACCACGACGATCACAATCTCGGCGGTCGTCACTTGCTTCTTCCTCTCAGCTCGACGGGCGAATGGCCTCCGGGGACCAGTAACAAATGCTCACTCTGGGCCGCGATATCTGCGGCTCGTTGCTACCCGGCCTGGACCTCGAACACCCCATCAAGTCCGGTGACCAGCAGCAGGCGTTTGAGGCACGGCGGAGGGTTGACAAGAACAAGTCGTGCGCCTCGGTCGGCGCATCGTCGACGCGCCGACAAGAGGGGGCGAAGTCCGCACAGATCGATGAAGGTCAAACCTGCGCAGTCGACGAGAATGTCACCGTCGATCTCCGCCAATTGCGTTTCGAGCTCCGGGGCGGTGGCCAGATCGAGCTCTCCGGACAACATCACACCAACGATGGGCGGGGCCATACCAAAAAAAGACACATTCGCTCACCATCCGTACCAGCGCCGACCGCCGGAAGCCACCAGAAACCCAATCAACCAAACGGCCGCCACCACGACAGCGATCCACCAGAGAAAATGGACGGTAAACCCCACGCCGAAGAGGATGAGAGCCAGCAGCGCGACCAAGATGAGCGCCAACATGTGCGCCTCCCTGCAGGTCCGGGGCGGTCATGGAGCCAGGGGGGCACACCTGCACGGCGTGACGGAAGCTCTCCGACTGCCAAAACTCACACCGCAGGGTCAGGGCGGCACGCTTATATTACCCATGGCGCCGCCAATGTCAAACGCATCTTTTCATTCTTCTTCAACCGGAGGATCGCTTCCCCGCATCTCGAACCACCTCGGCCGCCAGATCGGCCAACTTCCTTCGGGACCGCCGCGCCTGTGCCCGCAACTCCTCGAAGGCCCGTCGGGGATCCACCCCGTCCCGCGCCACCAGCACGCCCTTCGCCTGCTCGATCAGGACCCGCGCATCGAGGGCGCGTTTCAGCTGATCTGCGAGCTGTCCGCGCTCTTCGCTCTGCATCGCGGTCGCGATGGCCAGCGCCGCCAGGTTGGTGAATGACATGAGCGCCAGCTCGCCTTCGGGCGTCCACGCCTGCGGCTTCCCGGAGAAGACAGCGACAACGCCGACCGCATCAGTCGCATAAGGAATAGGGCTAGCCAGCACCGCCCGCAGGCCCGCCTCTACCGCCGCCGACGAGAACTCGCCAAACCGCGTATCTTCCAGGAGATCTTCCGAGCTCACGAGCGTCTTCTCCTGATACGCCAAAATGCACGGTCCAACACCGTGCTCGACCTGTAGTGATTCCAGGAGATCCATCCGACGATCGGATGCCGCGGCGTTTCGCAGAGAGAGGTCCCGGTCCATGAGCATCAGAGCGGCTCCGTCAACGGAGAACAGGTCATGAGTAGTCGAGACGATGAGCTCAACCGCCTCCTCCAGGTCATTGGTCCCGTAGCGAAGGTGCTCGAGCCCTTTGAGAGCTTCTCGAAGATCCTTGGCGCTGAAGGTCACGGCCGTTCCGACTCCTGGTTACACCCTTGCTGCTTCAAACGGCCAGATCCTATCGCCGCGGCAATGACGACGAACATGGGAAGTCCCCGCCCCCGCCACCCCTGGGCGTGGTTCCGCGGGCTTGTCGGCTGTTGCTCGTGACCTCCATCCCCAGCCCGGGCGGCTGCGCACCATGCCGGCGGGACCTCCCGATCGCACCGCTGCTGCGCGAGTTCTACGCCCAGCGAAGTGGGTTGATGAGATGTCATGGACGCCATTACCCTCCTGAAGAATGATCACCGGCGCATCGAGAAGCTCTTTAGCGCCTTCGAGCGCACCGGGGGGCGAGCCAGAAAGACCCGACGGCGGATAGTCGACCGGATGGCCGCCGAGCTGACGATGCATACCACGCTCGAGGAGCACGTGTTCTACCCGCTGGCCCGGCAATCGGTTCCTGATGCCGATTTCGTCATCCTCGAGGCGGTCGAGGAGCACCATGTGGTCAAGCTGTTACTTGACGAGTTGGCCAGGCTCTCGCCCAGCGACGAACAATTTGCGCCAAAGGTCGCGGTGCTCATCCGGGCCGTTCGCCAGCACGTCGAGAGGGAGGAGCGGGAAGTTTTCCCGAGTATGCGGAGGAGCGTAGCGCGTGCTCGCCTCGCGGAGATCGGCGGCGGCATGGCCAAGCTGGAACGAAAAGCCAGGGCTGCCTCGCCGAAGGCCATAAAGAAGGCGGCCAAGAAGACCCTTAAGCGTGTCGCCTGACCGCCCTGGCGTCAAGGTCGGGTCAGGAAGGTCTTATAACCAAGTGGGCCGTGCGGATAGCTATGCGTTTGTCCTCTTGTTATCCGATTCGAAGCCAGGTCCAACAGATATCGTGTGCATCAGACGATCGTCCGGCGAAGGCCGGACGAGAACCACCTTCGGGACCCGGGTCGTACCTCGCAAAGGCACTGGTTCACGGTCCCAGCGCCACGCCGCCCGAGTTGTCGACTCGGCGGGGGGTCCCTTATGGACGGGGCGGGAGCACTGTCCTGTGCTGGTTATTTCCCATGTGTGCGGAGTGGTCAAGCCGGAAGTTCCGCCGCCCGCATGGCCTCGTCGAGCGAGGGGTACAGTGTGGTTACCCCGCTGCTCTCGAGGGCATAGCGCACGCGGTTGCCATTGCCGGGACAGCCGACCTCGATGATCTCCGCTACCGGCCGGCCGTCCTCGGTTGTCTCCGCGGTCATCCAATGACGCCAGCCGCCATGGTCGTGAGTCGACGTCCGCCAGGTCGGCTGCCGGGCATCACGCAGGAGCAGTTGGGACAGCCCGGTGATGTCGAAGACCCTGCGAACCGCCGGTGTGGCGCCTACTACCCCAAGGCTGCCGCTCTCCGGGGCTTGGTGGTAGGCGGCGATCAAGGCGTTGAGTCCGGTGGAGTCCATGAAGGTCACGCCGCTCAATCGACGATCACATCGGGCGAGGCTTGCTGAGCCGCCGACAGCGTCTCTCGGATCGCCGGACCGCAGCTGATGTCTATTTCGCCCTGGACTGACACGATGGCCCGTCCATTGGCGTGCACCACATTTATGCCGCAGCTCTCGCTACCCACGATGTGTCCCTTTCTCCCCAACTCGCAAGACGCGCCCTGCGCAGGACGCCCTCGCTTTCTGGCACCTGCGAGCCGGACGGAGCCGACTGGCTCGAACCCCCTGTCGTACAGGCCCAGCTTTTGTCTCAACCAGAGGGCGAGAGATTCAACGGGAGGCCTTGTCCCACAGGATTGCTCTCAGGACCTCGGCTCGCCGGGCCGGACCTCGGCTCGCCGGGCCGTGCGGGCGCCTGGGCCGCCTTGAGCTGGGATACCTCTTCCTTGAGCCGCGCCACTTCGGCCTCCAGAACCAGCAGCCGGCGGATGCCGGCGAGGGTTAGACCCTCGCCGGCCAGTTCGCTGACCCGGTGAATCTGATCGATCTCGGTGCGTGTGTATCGCCGCTGTCCCCCACCAGAGCGATCCGGGCTGACCAGGTCTTCGCTGTCGAGCCGGCGCAGAAAGGCCGGCTGCACCTCGAGCATGGCCGCGACCTGCCCCACCGTGTAGAGGGGTGCATCCATGTTGTCGATCGGAAGTCGCATGCGCACCACGCTGTGGGTCGAGGCGTGCTCAGACGGTTATGGCTGTCTGTTCACGGTTGTCGGACTGGATGGCCACTTTCTTGGGTTTGGCCTGCTCGGCGACCGGTATCTCCAGGCGGAGCACGCCGTCGCGGTAGTTGGCGGCGATGCGGTCGGCATCGAGGGTCTCACCCAGGAACAACTGGCGGCTGAAGGTGCCGTACGGTCGTTCCGCCACCATCATCTCGGTGTGCTCGTCCTGGGACCGGCTCCGGGCCGCGTGAACCGTCAGGACGTTGCGTTCCACCGTTAGGTCGATGGAATCGGGGGACACGCCCGGCAGGTCGAACTCCACCACAAACCTGTCACCCACGCGGTAGGCATCGATGGGCATGGCCGCGGGCCGGGCGGGAGTGCCGAACACCTGCTGGGTAAGGCGGTCCAGGTCCCGGAAGGGGTCAGTACGCATCAGCATCGCAAGCTCCTCCTCTCTCAGGTTGCCACCGGTTGCACAACAAACTATAAACCGGGCCGATGAAACATGCAACCCGATTTGGAAGTTTTTTGGATCGTGAGGAAGAGGGCGACTCGTTTCCGGCGGTGCGGGCGACAGTCAAGCGCGGTCAGCCGGGAGGGCTCGGCGAGCGCATGGGGCAGGCCAAAACCACGGTTCCCCGCCGGCCGCATCCTCGGCCATCGACACCCCGCCAGCAACGCCGCTGTCGTTGCGGTAGCGGGGCGGTGGACCGGGCGCGCGCGGTGTGAGACCGCATCAGCTGATAGCCGATCTTAGCCCGCCGAGAGCCGAAAGAGCGGCGGCAGATAGCGAAGCATCAGGATCGACCAGGTCAGGTGGCTCACGGTCGGGGCCAAGATCCCGCCTGTCGCCCGACGCTGGTAGCCGAAGAGGAGGCCGGTCGCGCCGCCCGCGAGGACGAGGGCCGGATTGCGGGTGGCCGCGGTGGCCGCCATGTAGGCCAGCGTCGTCGTGAGGATCGGCCGCCGCGGCTGCACGAGTGACCACAATGCCCCTCGGAAGAACATCTCCTCGGCGATGGCGTTGACGGCCGCGATGAGTACCACCAGAGGGGTGGAGCCTTGCACTTCGTAGACCAGGGCTCGGCTGATGGCGCGTCGGAGCGGGGGTATCCGGCGGGCGACGTGAGCGAGGCCGTAGAACACCCCAAAACCGCCGACCCCGACGAGCGCGGCCGTGATGACGGCCGGAACGTGAGCGGGTCCTTGAGTGTGACCCCCGCCCGGAGGGCGACCGTCGGCGAGGAGGGCGCCGGCCGTCCAAGCGCTGGCCACGCCCACGTGAGGGCGTAGAACTCCTTTGAGCCGGGCTGGCGGGAGAGAGATCCACCGAGGAGCACAGCGCCGCCGAGGCCGATCGCCGTCGCCATCGTGGCCGGGCGCCGAGATGTTCCCGTTGGCGGTCTCTTCCGCCTTACGGTCCGGAGTTTCGCTGTCAACGGACGGTCGACGGTGGCGCCGCCCGTCCATCCAACCGGGATTCGATCAGGCATCGTCTCTAGTGGCCCTGCCCAGCTTTTCGCCGTTCGGCCAGGGCTGTGCGAACCGCGGTGTCGAAGGATGTCGGTTGGAAGGGTACGAGGGTCCGGATGGACGGGTCGCGGACCACCACCTCGTTGGTCATCGAGTTGACCAGCACCCGAGCCGTGGTGGTGTCGACGTCGGTGACGAGGTTCAACCACAATGAGGAGAGCCGAGGACTGAGCAGCATAACGGGCACGATGGTCAACCGGCGGCGCTCGATGGCGGCGACGCGCTGCAGCATGGTTCGGTATTGCAGTATCTCGGGCCCTCCGATCTCGAACACCCGATCCGCGGCCCCGGCTAGTACCAACACGTTGGCCAGATATCGCACCACGTCGTCGACGGCTATGGGCTGGGTACGCGTCGCAACCCATTTGGGGTGACCATGACCCGCAGATTCTCGACCAGCTGACGGGTCATCTCCCAGGACAGCCCCCCGTGTCCGACGATGATCCCCGCCCGGAGGACGGTTAGCGGAACCCCCGTCGAGCCGAGCTGGTGCTCGACGTCTCGGCGGCTGCGCAGATGGGCGGACAGCTCTTCGTCGTCCCGCCCGAGACCGCCCAGATAGACGACACGGGCTAGTCCCGCGGCCCGGGCGCTGGTGGCGAACACCGCGGCGCCGTGGCTGTCCGTGCGCTCGAAGTCCGGAGACTCGAGCGAGTACACCAGGTAGTAAGCAGCTTCGCAACCGGACATGGCGACAGCCAGACTGGTTCCGTCTTGGACGTCACCCAGGACGGGCGTACCCGCGCCCCGGTATCCGGCCGGATTGCGAGTCATGGCGACCACGTCGTGTGCGGCGGCCTGTAGTACCGGGCACAGCCGCCGGCCGACGAAGCCAGACGCACCGGCTACGAGAACCCTCATGGCCGGACCGGATCCGGCTCGTCTCTCGGTGGAATCGATCCGCTCGGGCCAGAGGGGTCCGACCTAGTGTCGAAGACGCGACTCATACCCGGCACCTTTGCCGCTGCCACGTCGAACCGCCTCCTGCATACGGAGATCCGGCGGCCTGCCGGCAGCGGAGCGTTCTCGACTCGTCCAAACCACCACCGCCAAGGTTGCGGCCTGGCCCGTTAGTCCGAGTTCGCATGTTCGCCTGTCGCCGATGGCGCCTGTCCCTTGTCACAGGATCGCCAGTCGCGGACGTCAGCTGATTCGAGCGAAGCGCCTCCCAATGCTCGAACTTCATCCGAACAACTTCGTGGTTGTGGAGGGCTTCCGACCGGCCTCGAGGCGGTCTGCGATCATGTCTGCCGCCCGGGCGCCGAGGAGCAGGACAACCATCGTCAGCGCCACCTTGGCTCGGCGCCGTCTCATACCGAACGTTGGGTAAACAGCATGCGATTGTTCTACCCAACCCTTTTTTGCGTCAGATCGGGCTTTGCCAACCCGAACCCGCCTAACAGGCGAGCTGACTGCGTCGGGATGTCGTCCTTGGTGATGAGCAACTGATCTGGTGCCCGTATTCTCTTGCGGCTCGCAAAACTCGCGATCGGCACACCATCGGCGGTCGGCTCGATCCTCCCAGAGCCGCCAACGTCTGTCGGGATGGTGGTGTCGTCGGCTCCAAGGTACGGACCGGTGCCGGTTTTCGGATGCCCTACCCGTGGCCGGACCGGCGATCGACCGGTCCGATCCGGTTGCTCGCTGCTCATAGCGGAGGGAGGAGCGCGGCGATGGGGCTAGTGCGGAGTTGGGCGAGTAGCTCAGCGACGTCTCGGTAGACCTGCAGGGAGCCGGCTTCGCTGAGCTCGTGTTGGCTGAACCCGCCAGTCTCGACGGTGATACAGCCGACGCCCGCGGCGCGCGCAGCTTCAACGTCCCAGATGCTGTCGCCGACGACGAGCGCCTGGCGGGCATCGACGTCGCACTTCGCCATCGCGGTCAGAAAAACCTCGGGAGCTGGCTTGGATTGGCCGATATCGTCCGCGGTGGTTTGGCCGTCGATGGCGTCGTCGGCGTCGAGCGTCTGGCGGAGAGTCTGCAGTTCATCTGCGGGTGCGGAGGTGGCCAGCACGACCGCCAGACCGCAGTTGTGGATCTGCCGGAGCAGCTCGGCGGCACGGGGAAACGGCCGGATATCACCGGCCAGCTCTTGGTAGCGCTGCGGGCGCGCCGCGACGGCATCAGGGCTTTCGTGACCCAACACTCGAGGGACCAGCTGATCTCCTCCCATTCCGACGAGACGGTGGATGGCGTTCATCGGCGCCCACTCGCCGGCATCTCGGAAGGCCCGAGCCCAGGCCACGGCGTGAAGATAGTTGGTGTCGACCAGCGTGCCGTCGACGTCGAAAAGCACCCCCGGCCGCAGGCCGTCGGTCATGCGGGCGGGTCGATTTCCCGGTTGGCGGCGGCCTGCTCCTCACCGGTCGGATTACCGCCAGCGGTCTGTAGGGGGCCGCCGGGCGACTGACGGTCAGCTGAGCCCTCCTGCTGGTGATCCTCGTCCTCCGCCTTGCGGTCTCGGTGTCTGCTCATGACTCGTATATACCCACCGACAAGCACGTCGGGCCACGGTGGCGCAGGCAGCGCACCAAATCCTCGGCCCGGGGCAGCAGGGCGACGATTTCCTGCCTGTCCTTTCAGCGAGGCGAGAGTGGCCACCGCAACGGGATCGCTGTCCTCGACCAGGATGAGGCCGCCGGGCCGTGACGAGGTGGAGGGCCGCCAGCCGGCTACTTCGAAGGTGGCGGTTCTGGAGTGTTTGCTATGAGCCTTATGTGCAGAGGGTGGCTCGATCGACCTGCCGGACCTGGGTTGGGCGTGGACGACATATCACTGGCGTGCAATCCGCTGAAACCTCGTTTCGGCGCTCAGACTCGAGGTGCCGCGGCTCGCGTCGTCGCGGGCCGCCGACTCAGAAACTCGTCGCCCTCCAGCGGCTCCTCGGGTACCTTCAGTCTGCGATGTTGGCATGATGTGGAGATGGACAGCGACTGGGACCGCTTCATCGCCCGCTGCCAGGAGGCACTCGGCGAGCTGGTGGAGTGACGACCAGATCCATTCAAGGCTCTCTGGTCACACGCCGACGACGTGGTCATCATGGGGGCTTTCGGCGGTCACGAGCGAGGTTGGGAACTGGTTAGCCCCGCGGCTGGACTGGGCTTCCGCTGGCATCAAGGCCACAGACCGCATTGCGGAGAACATCGTGACCGTCGTCGGCGACGGCCTCGCCTACACCGTTGACCTCGAGCACATGACGCGTCATACCAGGGACCAACCGGTACCCAGGACGCTGCGCTGCACGCAGGCGTATCGGCGCGAGAACGGCGATTGGAAGGTCATACTGCGCCACGCCGACGAACTGCCTCTCAGGGACGAAAGGCAGATGATTCTGGTTAACTTCTCGGAGTAACAGCCCCGCCCACTGCTCGGAACGTCGCATCCGTAGAGCCTTGCACGAGGTCCTCTAGAGTTCATCGGGAGCGGATCACTCGGCGGTCAGGCCACTTGCATCGCTAGGATCAGGGCGGAGCGCCGGGAAGTCTGGTCGGCAATGTAACCGACCCGCGGGAGGTGCTCGAATGGCAAGGACGGCTGCTGAACATTGGAGCCGCACGCTTGTGGGCACCCCGGCGCAGCCCGGCAGCGGCACGGCATGAGTACCGCTCTGGCGACACTCGCCTTCACTGTCGGGGCTGTGGTCAGTCTAGCCACCAGCTGGCTGCTGGTAACCCGCATTGAGCGGATCGGCGGCCGCCTGGGGGCTTCCGAGGCCATGCTGGGCTTGCTGGCCGCCTTGGCCGCTGACACTCCGGAGATCACGTCGGCTGTGAGCGCCCTGTTTCAACACCAGCAGTCGGTAGGTGTCGGTGTGGTACTGGGTTCGAACGTGTTCAACCTGGCCGCGCTGCTCGGCCTGGGCGCAGTTGTCGCTGGGGGCATTCTCTTGCACCGCCGGGTCGTGGCCCTAGAGGGCGTCATTGGCGTGTGGATGGCCGTCGTATCGTTGCTGGTGGTTCTAGCTGCGATCAGCGTGGCGGCCGGTTTGGCGCTCGTCTTGGCGGTGCTGGTGCCTTATGCCATCCTGGCGGCTTGGACCAGCAGCAAGAGGCGGGCTCGACTGGCGACCTCTCGACTGGGGCGGTGGCTGGGCCTAGCCATTGCTGAGGAAGAACTGGAGCTGAGCGAAGCTATCCACCCCCGGCGTGGCCGATCTGTCGACTTGGCCGTGGCGTTCATAGCGTTGGTAGTGGTCGTCACCGCCAGCGTAATCATGGAGCGATCGGCGACAACCTTGGGCCACCGCTTCTCGGTCCCCGACATCGTGGTCGGCACCCTGGTGCTGGCTGGCGTAACCAGCCTGCCCAACGCGGTGGCCGCTGTGTATCTGGCCCGACGGGGCCGAGGGGCCGCCTCGTTGAGCACGGCCATGAATAGCAACGCCCTTAACGTGGCCGCCGGGCTTTTGCTGCCCGCCGTTTTTTTGGGCATCGGGGCCAATGCGAGCGTATCGCTGGTCGCCGCCTGGTATGTCGGCCTGACCGTCCTGGTGGTCGGCTTCGCATACATCCACCGCGGCTTGCGCCGTAGTGCGGGCGGGTTGATTATCGCCGCCTACCTTGTGTTTGTGGCCACGGTGGCGGCTACCGCGCCGCAAAAGTCCGCAGCAAGCTTGACCATCTACCTGCTGCCTGCAGGGGTAATCCTTGTCCTGTCCTCACTCATGTTGGTCTGGCAGGGGAGGAAAAATCGGAGCGGCCCACGCCAACCCGGCGCTCGGCTCCAAGGGTGGCAGCGAGCCTCGAAGCGGGGATCGCACCCGGCCGCCGATGATCCCGGGACGTGACCGTGGTTCGCGTCACGTTCGTCGCGGCGTTCAGTGGAGCCGACCCCCAAGATCAAGGCGGCCCGCCCCACCACCAGTCATTAGAATTAGATTGAACTGGAGTTCACTAGACGGCGTGCCGACTCACCGGCGACCGTCACGACATCGACATCGCTCATTTGCAGCTGGGTGGCGACGTGGTGCCTCAGGTCATGGAGTCTGACTTGAGCTTCATCCGGTTGCACAAGCGGTAGAAGCGCGAGTCATATTGCGGGGATCGATGGAGCTGCTTCTGGCACTTCGCTACTGAACACGAATGGGTCGTCTATGAGGCGGGTCCCGCATGCCAGCACTCGCTCGACCTGGCGTGTGTGATGGTCGCGGAGCAAATCCAGTGTGACGGCGTCGACCGATACCTGGCGGACGCCTCGTTTTGTCTTCGTCTGCTCGCGCACAATCGGACCCGCCTTGCCGACGCTGACGACCGAAGCGAGGGTGATCGTCCCGAGCGTCATGTTCACCACCGAGCAATGCACGGCGGGCTCGCCCCGGCGGTGCCGACGGACGACGCCACCCGGAGATAGCAATACCGTTCGGGGTCCTCGAGCCGGGCTTGGGCGGGTAGGCGCTGGACGTGATCCGGGCTCGGCGCCGTGACAGTCCGGTCTTCGGTGTCGGGCTGGGGCCGGACAGCCTTGGCGGCCGGGTTCACATCGAGCCAGTTGAGGGTGATGGCGTGGTCGAGTCCTCGCGAGAGGGCGACGTGGGTCTTCTGTGCGGTCGCGGCCGCAAGTGCCCGCGGGGGCTGATCTTCCCGTGCTTCTCAGGCTCGATGCCGCGCAGGGCTTGCCCTCGGTGAGCAACCGGAGGCACAGGCCGTTGATGTGCTCAGTGCTAGGTCTGCAAGGGAGATATCGCCCCCGAGCGGAACGATGTACGACTCTGCCCGGAACCGCAGGCCGGAGGCGGGTGATTTCTTGCCAGCCGCGAGAAGGGCGTCGAACGCCGTCAGCCAGACGGCACACGCGTCGGCGACGGTCTTGGCCCGAGTCCCACCGCGCCGTGGTCGGACGCCCGGATTTTCCGGTCCTGAGGGCTAGCACTTCATTGTGACGATTCCTCAGATTTGTGCCGTCCTCCCGGGCTTTTGTGGTCGCTGAGGAACTCGAACCCCCGGCCACCGCCTTGTAAGGGCGTCCTGAAGAGTTGCACGAGTGTATTTTCGCAGCTCAGAGGGGGTGCAAAGTTTCTCCAAGACCCCAGAATGACTCCAGGACCCGAGTTTCGGGTCCTGGTTCGGGTCCTGGACTGACCACATCCTGGGCGCTCGGTGCAGCCCTCTCTGCTCGACGACGAGCTTCGTGGCCCCGTTCTTGCAGCCGAGGCTTCCGTTCTGCGTCGCCCCCTCCTGTGCGCGTCAAGACGTCCTATACAGTGTAGTGACCGTAGTAGGAGAGATCAGTGATGGCCAAGGGGCAACCGTTCAGCGTGCGCCTAGACGAAGAAACCGAGAAAGTTATCGAAGCCGAGGCGCGCCGCACGCGGCGTACGAAGAGCGCGGTCGTGGAGGCCTTCACAGAGGAGACTGCCCGAACCCGACGCTTTCCGGGGATCGCATTTCGCGGCGACGATGCCCGACGTCGGGCGTGGGCGATCGGGTCCGGTCTCGACCTGTGGGAGATCGTTCACATGCTGGAGGACTTCGGCTCCTCCGAGGCGCTCTTGGCCGAGACGTCTCTGTCGCCCGCGCAGGTACGGCTCGCCATCGCCTATCGAGACGCCTATCCAGACGAGATCAACCAAGCCATTGCTGACAACCGACGCCCCCTCGAGGATCTCCGGGTCTTGTACCCGTTCATCGACGTCGTGGAAGCGTGAGGGTTGCGACTACTCCTCGACGCGAATCTGTCAGCAAAACGCATCGGGAACGCCCTTCAAAGACGTGGCCACGACGTATTGAGCTTGGCGGCCGATGCTTCGTTGGGAGCCCTCGATGACCCGCAGGTTCTCGAACTCGCAGCTCAGCAAGCTCGCATCCTCGTCACGCGCAACTCACGCGACTTCGCCCCACTCCTGCGCGAATGGGCCGAAGCTGACCGCCACCATGCCGGATGCATCCTGATCTGGACGCTTGACCACCACGAGTTCGCCGCCATCACCAGAGGGGTCGCGCAGCTCCTTCGCGATCGTACCGACCCAGAACAGTGGCGAGATCTCACGCTCGCGCTCTGATAGGTCGGCCGGCAACAGCCCTGTCGGCCCCCTGCCGACGCTCGGATCTCCACCGCCGGCAGGTCCCCACCGCTCTGCGCATCCGAGGCCCCGACGTAAGAGCCGCCGACGAGGAGCGCGCCCTCGACCGGATGACCGGCGAGTACCTCTGACCGGTTGCAACCCGGCGACAGCATGATCCTGTTCACTTCCGGGCTTCCCGGCCGCGTGGGGGTTCGTGTCGGAGGGGGGACTCAAAACAACACTCCAGCCGCGTCGGAGGTGCCGACCTCTGGCTGCCAGCCGCGTGACAGGGCTACCGCCCTGTTGGGCTCGAGCCCGCTAGCGGATCCGATGCCGAGCTCGCCGAAGGCGCTCAATGGCGCTTGCGATATCGGCTGCAACGTCTGGGTCGGCGGGTGGTTGGCCGGCGTTGTCACGGCATGGTGGTTTCTCCCTTTCGGCATCAGGAACGTCGAGTCCGAGTGCGTCGAGGAGGAGGGTATAGACGTCCTCGCTTGATTGGTCGTGTCGGCCGATGGCCACCACGGCCACACGATCCTTGGCGGGCCAGGCGGTGAGCATCCGGTCGTCACGGTACAGATGTCGGGCACACACGTGGTCCAGCGGGGCGCCTGCCAGGCGATACCCCGCCGCTTCGCAACCGCTGTCTCGCAACTCAGCCAAGGTCGTTGCTGCCGCCTGGCGGCGACGGCCTCGAAGATCGCGAACCTGACGCTGTGCGGTGGCCGTCAGGTCGACCTGGATTGTCTCTTCCTGCCCGAGGGGACTGATAGTTCTTCGAGCAACTCGTCAGTTAGCGGAGCCACCCGCCCAGCACCCAGGTCCTCAAGCCGCCACGAACGCCATCGCCCGCAAGCACACCGCGGTCACGCAACAGGTGCATAACCGCCACCAAAAGATTGCGGTCCTCTCTGCGTTCACGAAGTAGATCCACGGCCCTCTTCACCTCTGCGAGTGACAAGACATCGACGCGCGCCGGCGCCGTCTTGCCTCGAGCCTGGAGCACGCCGGCCGCCATCCAGACCCGGACCGTCGGCTGCGAGAGCCCGAGCAGCAGAGCCACCTCGGAGACTTTCGCACCCTGATCTCGATCAGCGAGGTGGGTGCGCACCAAGTCGAGTGAACGACGTCGGTCCGGATCGCTCTCCTGCTCAGCTAGCTCCCCCAGGGTGAGGAGATCGTCGACGACTTCGACCAGCGACATAGACCAGGCTATACCCGAGGGCTTTCGGAAATGGGCCAATATTAGAAGGACCACCCAGGCGAGGCTCATGCTGCCCGCAGCATGCGACGAAACCAGTGGTCCGGTTCCGATCGAGGTCGTGGGAGCAGCGCAGCTAAAGGACTCGAACCGCGAGCCAGGGGCCGGAGTCAACCGGCGAGAACCCTCCTCCACCGCTAGGGAAGATGCTCCTAAATGACCGCTCTCCGTGGTCGCAGTTGAAATGCCCAGCTGGGTGTTCGAGCGGACCGGCCCCACGTCCGAATCCGGCCGTGCGATTTGGCAACGGAAGGGACCGCCGGTTCAGACGGCGCCCGCATATCCGGCGTTGGAGGGCACCCCGGACGCGCGATTTGGAGACGCGATTCTGGGATAGGGCGCCCGTTGGCGACGGGCCTGATATATGTCGGTCTGCTTGTCTCGCCGGTTCGGTCATCGTGGAGCGCCGTTCGGCGCTGTGGTCTCGAGTGCGGATGGGCGGTACCGCGTCCTGGTAGGTGTCTGGTCGGCGACGAGCCGGCGGTCAGGGCGTCTGACCCGCCAAATCGGCGCTTACCTGGTGAGCCTGGAGGCCAGCCTGTTCATGACGTTGCCGTAACCGCCCAGCTGGGCTGGCCGCCCTGGGGTACCGCTGGGGGCGGGGTGGGTGTCGGGTACGCCGATGGCGGTGGCCAGAAGCGGCGATGCCTCGCTGTGGAAGTAGCGCGACACCAGCCCGTCGTAGAAGGTGAGCCCGGTAGCGCCACCGTCGAGGGCGAAGGCGTTGAGGGCCAAGCGGCCCGCCACGATGCCGGCTTCGAGCTGCGCGGCCCGGTAGCCCCTGGCCCCCAGAGCGCCAAGCACCGGGTAGACCTCGACGGCGTGGAAGGCCGTGTAGGCGGAGTCGCCGCCGAGGGGCTGGCCCAGGCACAGGCCGGACCCTGCGGCGCGGGGATCGCCGACGCGGACCGGGCCTTCGAAGCCCGCGGCGCTGGTGTAGCGGTAGCCGCCCGCCTCGACACCTTCCACGTCGTGCACGTTGACCAGGTGCTCGATAAGGGTGCCGGCTGGCGCCGCGTCGAGCGGGACCGCCCTGGCCGCGGCCGGCAGCGCCCACTCCAGCAGCTCGGTCGGTGCCCGCTCGGCCCGGAACACCCGAGTGGAGCCCCGCTTTAGGATCACGTCTTCGATCTGCTGAACTTGTTCGGTGCCCGCCGGGGGGTCCACCTGGTCGGGCGCCGGGCGGGATAGCGCCCGGGCCGCGTCGCGCCAGTCGGCCACGATCTCCTCACTGAGCACACCGGCGGCGTGGGCCTCGTCGACCATCGCGAAGCGCAGCACCCGGGGCGCGACTGGCAGCGAAGCGAAGACGAGCGGATCGAGCGGCCGGGCGGGCGGCATGACGAGGTCGGCCCCGCCCAGCTGCACCACGACCAGTGGCAGCTCCTCTACCCCGTCGATCCCCACCAGCTCGGCGACCGCGTCGTCGGCGAAGCCGGCCTGCACTCGTGCCGCCACCCCGTGGGCGGCGGCTGCGGCCAACAGGTTGGCGAGGATCGTGCCGGCGTCCCACCACAGGTGGCGCCAGCCCCGCTCGCCGTACTTCCAGCAGGTCCCGGAACGGGATCCCCGACAGAACCACTGCCGCGCCGGGGCCCGCTTGAGGAACTTCGTCGGGCCGGCGCAGAGCGACCAGGGCGTGCTCGAGGGGCTGGTAGTGGTGCACACCGGCGCGTACCACGTAGATCTCCACGGGATGGAGGTTGCCGGCCGACATGGCCGTCCTGAACCAGACCCGCTCGTCGCCGTGGGCCGTGAACCGGGTGACACCCGCCGCCAGGAACAGCAGTGTCCCCAACAGCTCATCGCCCAGCTCGGCGGGAGGCCCCTGGCGTCCCGACAGCACCTCGGTTGCCGGAGTCGACGACCGGAGGATCTGCCGGGGCAGGGGGGCGGGCTCGAGGTCGGGATAGACCTTGAACGGGCGGGGCCGGTTGACGGGATCCAGGGGCCGGAACGACACGAGCCGCTCCGGCTGCCAGGGGGGCTCCCCGTGGCGGGTCGAACCGTGGAAGACCTCCACCGGACCGGGATCGTTCACCCTCTCATCATCGTCGGTTCACCGGGAACCGCCCCGAATACCCCCCAACCGGCGCCGAATATCTCGCCGTCGCGAGGAACCGGCAACGCGTGGGCATCCTGAAGGCGCCCGGCGTAGGCTTCTGTTGTGACGACAATGGCAGAGCGGCTCCAGGCAGTTCGGGCCAAGATCGACAGCGCTCGCGACGTTGTTGAGGGCGACCAGGGAGCATCACCGGTACTCGTGGCGGTAGTGAACGAGTTCGCCACCAAGGCGGACAAGGCGGTTACCTCCTCCGATGAACGGGTGGCCGTGATCGAACTCGAGCAAGCCGGCGACAGCGCCAAGGCGGCAGCGGAGGCGGACTCCGGGGTTTCGCCGGCGGCCCGGGAGGCAGTCTTAGAGGCTCATCTCGCCATCTGCGTCGCGAAGGCCAAGCTCGATCTCTGACCCTCACTGGCCGGTGACGCACACGGCGTCGGGGATCCGCGCCCCGAGCTGGCATTATCTGTGTGATCGGGGCCGGTCATCGCGCGCAACGGACAGCGTACGATCTGCGGCTGTGAGGGTAGTGTCGCTGTTGCCGTCGGCCACCGAGATCGTGTTCGCCCTGGGTCGAGGTGATGAGCTGGTTGGGGTGACCTTCGAGTGCGACTTTCCGCCCGCCGCCCGCGACCGACGAATCGTGTCGACTTCAGCACTGCCTGAGGGGCTCAGCTCGGGCCAGATCGACGCAGTCGTATCAGCGCGGATAGCGGCAGGTGAGGATCTCTATCGTCTCGACGAGGGCGCTTTGTCAGACCTCGACCCGGACCTGGTGCTGACCCAGGACCTCTCCGCGGTGTGCGCTGTCGACGTTGACCGCGTCGATGACGCCCTGGCACACCTGGGCTGCGCCGCGCAGGTGGTGACCCTCGACCCCCAGACCCTGGATGCGGTCCTCGACTCCATAGCCGAAGTCGGCACCGCGCTCGGCGCCGAGGCCGAGGCCACAGAACTCCGGAGCTCGCTGCGGGGCCGTCTGGACCGGCTTGGCCGCGTCGTGTGGAGCGCGCCCCGCCCAGCGGTGATGGTGCTGGAGTGGACCGACCCGCCCTTCTCTGCCGGACACTGGGTTCCCGACCTCGTCAGCGCTGGTGGCGGCCGGCCGGTGATGGGCAATCCAGGCGCCGATTCGCAGCGACTCAACTGGGACGCGGTCTTGACGGCGGTGGCCGACGTAGTGATCGTCGCACCGTGCGGGTACCACCTTGGACCGGCCTACGAGCACGCTGCCCAGCTGGTGGTGGACGGGCGACTCCCGGACGACGCCGACGTGTGGGCGGTCGACGCCGACTCCTACCTCGTGCGGCCCGGACCCCGCCTCGTCGACGGCGCCGAGCTGGTGGGCCAGATCCTGCACCCCCACCTCTGCGGCTCCCCCGACCCAGCGCGCGCTCTTCGCGTTGCGTCCAACTGAGCAACCTCGAGCCATATTCCTGTCGGACCACCCCTCTGCGCATCGACGACAACCACCATCGCCGGGGAGCGCTGCAAGCACGTCATCATCCCGGCGTTGTCTGTAGTTCTAGGCAGAGAGCCCCAGGTCAGGCGTCGCTTCGTCCGTCGAGCACATGTCCACGACGGACGTGTCAACGACCCGAGCTCGGCATCAGCGATCGGGGCCATCACGGCAATGAGCATGAACGAACCTGTGAAACTCCGCAAGAGGCCGTCCTGGCGGGCTGCGATGCGTGGATCGATTCGAAATCTTCGAGCCCGGATAGAGCCGTTCAAGCGGCCTCTCACGGTCACGCGGTTGCCTCAACGGTGTCCGTCCTGGCGGCAGATCAGCGCGGCTGTCGGCTCACTACGACGTCGACAGTTGCGGGCTGAGCGGCCTTACTGCGCAGTTTGGACGGAGGTGACAGGCTACGGACATGGGTGTCCTCGACGAGGCCAAAACCTCGAGGAGGATACCCAAAATTCGCTACAGACTTCCGGTGCTCTGTGGCACCAACCGGTCGAGATTCTGGGATGCGCCATCCGAGAATTCTGGGACAGGCGCGATGGCGACGCCCAGCGGAGCGCAATCCGCGGGAGAGAATCGTCGAGTCGTAGTGTCGATGGGGTGGGCGCTTTCGATGATTTGGCGAACCAGCGGAACGTGGTCGTCACTACCTACAAACGCGACGGCTCGGCGGTAGCAACTGCTGTCAACGTTGTGGTCATTGGTGACCACGCCTATTTCCGGACGTGGTCGACTGCAGGCAAAGCGAAACGGCTCCGCCGCGACTCGAGAGTGACGATCGCCCCCTCGACGGCACGCGGGAAGCCGACGGGACCTCCGATCTCGGCAACGGCGCGC
This sequence comes from uncultured Acidimicrobiaceae bacterium, assembly GCA_963834725.1. Lineage (GTDB taxonomy): Bacteria > Actinomycetota > Acidimicrobiia > Acidimicrobiales > Palsa-688 > PALSA-693. The sequence goes on along the minus strand of CAWICN010000001.1, from coordinate 5,112,141 downwards.
TTGCTGGGACCCGACGAGGTCCCGCCCGTACGGAAGGCGCTGTCCAAGAAGTATCCGATCCTGCAGGGCCGGCTGGTCCCGCTAGCCCACCGCCTGCGCCACTACAACACTGTCCATTACGAGCTGAGCGGGTCTGAGCCGACAAATTCCCCCGGCTAGAGGTGGGCGAAGAACGTATGTGGTCGGCGGTCCGGAGCACCCAGCCACCCAGCCACGAAGGCTAGGGCGGACCTTCGGGGACACCCCGGACGGTAAGAATCGAGCCGTGAACCCTGTCGAGTCTGCTGGGGGTGCCCCGGTAATTCCGGACGGGCTGGCTGCACGGGTCCACGGGAGGGACAAGAAGGCTGGCTGAACGACCTCCCCGATCTAATCGTGGACCTCGCCGAGCGGTGGGATCTTCAACTGGGAACCCCCTTCTCCGGAGGCCCAACCGTCTCCTGGGTGGCCCCGGTCGGCGAGGTCGACGGAATACCCGCCGTGCTCAAGGTCGGAATGCCACACCGAGAGGCCCGCACGGAGGCGGCCGGGCTTCGCTTCTTCGCCGGCCAAGGCGCTGTGCGACTTCTTCGCACCGACGAGGAGGTCTTCGCACTGGTGGAGGAACGCTGTGAGCCGGGTAACGAGCTGTGGGACCTTCCCGTAGACGAGGGCAATCAGGTAGCGGCGGAGCTGCTCCGCCGGTTGTGGAGACGAGCTGACGGAACGGGACCGATCGAGCAGTTGAGCGACGTTGCCAAGGAATGGGGAGCCGGAATCCCGCGACTGCGCCGCAATTACCCATCGGACCTCGTGGAACTTGGTGTTGGGCTCGCTGAGGAGCTCGGGGCCTCAGAGCTCCACCTGGTGGTCCTCCACGGAGACTTCAATCCCGGCAATGTCCTAAAAAGCCAGCGAGGATGGCTCAGCATCGACTGCAAACCCCTGGTGGGTGAACCGGCTTTCGACCTGGGTCAGTTGCTCGCCAACCGCCTTGGCATCGATCAGGATTGGAAACCGGAAGACCCATACAGCTGGCCCTTTGCTCCCTCCACCACTCTCGGTGAGCTCGCCAGGCAGGTCGACTTCTTCTCCGACACTCTTGGAATCGATCGCGATCGTGTCATTGGTTGGACCGTTGTGAAGGCCCTGGCCTGGAATTGGGGTCCGGCAACCGCACAAGTGTTTGCATGCTTGCTTTGGCTAATAGCCTCGGCAGAGCAGACTTCCGGCGTTGTCTGTAGCTCTACGCGGAGACCCGCAGGTCACACGTCGGCTCCACCGTTGTGGACATGTCTCCGACTGGCTTGTCGACGACATCCAGCTCGGCACTATCGATCGGGTCGATCACGTCAAGGATCATGAACGGCCCGTGGGAAGCTCGCAAGAGCCCGTCGCGCCGGGCTGCAGTGCGGGAACCCGTGTTGCTGCGCTCGAGCCGAAACCAGGCTTGTTCAAGCGCCTCTCGCGGTCTCGTGGCTGGCCTGACGGTGATCAGCTGGCGGCCGATCAGCGCAGCTGCCAGCTCATGATGATGACGGTGGGTCGCCGCAGAGCCGAGGTACAGCGCCGGTTTGAACATTGTCGACACGCTATGGACATGGCTGTCCTCGACGGGGCCAAACCCTCGACGAGGACACCGAAGATTCGCTACAGACTTCCGGCGGTCTGGGATAGCCTCGCCTCCGCGTTACTGGGACCCTGGGTCTTCACGTTTAGGGGCCCAGCTTTGCGCGGAGAAGCGGCATGAGCGTCGACTCTGGCGGGGGGATGGTCGAGGTGCGGCTGGTCGACCTGCCCGTGGCGGTCTGGCCGCAGCCCAGCAACACGCCGAGGACTGCTGCGAGAGTTCACCCTCCTCGTCGCCGGTGTCCAGCGGGCCCGCACGGACAGCCACGTGCCCGGCTAGCTGCTCGAGTTGGCCGACGAACTCCAGCGGGACTACGGCGGGACGACCGACGTGCAGGTCTCCGAGCTGGCCGAGGCCGCCGAGTGGCTAGGTTGGTAGCCATTGGTTCATCAACCTCCAACTCAGGTTCTTGGACCATCTCCCGTGACCTCCCCAGAAGGTTTTCGGTGGAGCAGGTCCTCCTCTTGGTGTTGGGGGGAGGGCCGCGCCCGCGCAGCGACGTGTACCAGGCGATTCTACGGTCATAAGTCACTCACCCCTCTACCCGTCTTTAGCTCGAATGACACCATCGTGTGCGACTCGGGGTCCAGCAATGCTATCGCTCGATGCAAGCCAAATCGGGGGGCTGACTGCCACCCTAAGAGGGAAAACCCCGCACTACCAGCACCTCATCGACACGGCAGCCTCGCCGCCGCGGGTGCTACCCTCCGCTCGACTCCACTCCGAACCAGACTCCGGGAGCTACGCCATGGGCATCCGACGTATCGTGGAAGTGAGGATCCTGGCCCCTCAGGCCGCAGCGCTCGATGCACTGAAGCAGAGCGCCAGAAAGCAGGGCATGAGCATCGAGAATGAGTCCGCTAGCGGCTTCGACGCCCAAACGAAGCGGTCGTTCAAGAGTCCCTTCAAGCAGAAGGTCGACCTCACCGTCCAGCCTCTCGACACCGACACCACACTGGCGGTAGTGGGGGTGAACGGGAACGACGCTCACGGCACCGTCGACACATTGATAGAGCCCCTAGGAGAGCTAGTCGATGACCGGGGATTCAAGAAAGCCAAGTCCCAGCTTGCGACTGCGAGCAAGATCTCGGGCATCTGGAGCCTGCGACACCTCCCTTACCTCCTGCGAGGAGACGAGACCATCGTGGCTCTCGGGCAGGGGCAACTCGACAAGAAGGACGTCGTCATCTGCCTTACGACAAGGCGTGTCCTGGTGTTGAGGAGCGGCATCACGGGCGTGCGAGTCGATCAGAGCGAGTATCCGCTTGTTGACATCCAGGCAGTCTCGACGGACCGGGGTTGGACCGGCGAGACACTAGTGATCACCACATCCAATGCGAAGACAGAGATCACCAAGCTTTGGCCGGGCCAAGCAGAGGAGTTGACCCGCCAGATCCAGTCGCTAAAGACCGGAACCCTGTCGTGGTCCCCGCCCCCCGCACCTGTTCCCGCCGTCCCCGCCGCCGAGGATCCCGCAGACATGCTCAAGAAGCTGGCCGACCTACACGATCAGGGCATCCTCACCGACGACGAATTTGCAGACAAGAAGAAGGCCCTCCTCGACAAGATCGGCTAATGGGGATCGACCACCTCGCTTGTTGAGTGAGTGAGGCTGGTTGCCGAGCCACCAGCAGGTCAGCACTGTCTCCGGCAGAACGTCGAGTTCTAGGCCTAGATCGTGCGCCTGCTGGTCGGTGAGGGTTTGAGGGGACAACTGGTGGGATGGCGTGCCTTGAGCACTGAACCATTACCGAGCTGCTGGTCGCCTCGGGCTCGTGGTAGTTGTCTGGTCGATCGAGAGGAGGCAGCAGGTTGGCGCAGGTGTTCGTGGGCGATGATCGGGCTGAGGATCATCACGACATCGAGATCCGAGACGGCGAGGGAAGGCGGCTGGGTAAGGCCCGGCTGGCCGAAGGTGCAGAGGGCCTGGCCCGCTTTCACGCTCTAGTTCGACTTGCCCATGGCCATGTTTACGGTCAGATCAAGTTTGAGTGACCGTAACGCGTTGATGGCACGGGCCCCTCAATGGTTTTATGCGGCGCTGCAGCGTCGAGTTGGGGTGCTGGATGGCCGAGAGCGGGTACGTCGAGGCGGCCTTGTGGCTGGTCGGGGAGGTGGCGCGGCGACCATTTGGTGGGCGATGAACTCGTCAAGGGCTCGGTCGAATGCTCGCCAGGTGAGGGCGAGGGGGCTGCGGGAGGCGACTTGTTCGGACAGGGTCGGGTCGGTCCAGGCCAGGCCGGGGGTGAGGACTCGGCCGTGCGCTTTGGCGAACCAGGCGGCGATCCTGCGGCCGTAGGGGGTGAGCTGGTAACGGTGGGTTCCGGGAATGCGGGTGATCACCTCCTTTCGGATCAGCCGGCGCAGGTCGTAGGTGGCTTGGCGGCTGGAGTAGGAGAGGTTGTCGAGCAGGGGTCCGACTCGCTCGACCAGTTCGGCGTTAGTGAAGCCGACCAGGCAGTGTACGAAGCCCAGGATGGCCGACAGCACGGCCATGGCCCGGGGGTCCCCGAAGCGCAGTCCGGGGGCGTGCAAGCCGTCAGTGGTAGTGGACGGCCGGGTCACCTGGTTGAAGGTGACCACATCGGGGGCAGGACGGGCGTCAGATGCTTGAGCGTCGCAGAGACGCTGGTTGGCGGCGTCGCCAACGGCCCGCAGGGCTCTCCAGTTGGCCTGGTTGACTCGCCTGCCGATCCCGAAGTCCTTGGTGTCGCAGATGACGGTCTCGGTTCTCAGGGCGTGGTGGAGCTTGAAGTACTGCTTGAGGCGCGATGACCGGTAGTAGCAGCACACCTCCGGCTCCACCCCTTTGGTGATGACCTTGGTCTGGAAGGTGCCTGGGGTGCGCCGGTCCACCCGCCGGCCGAAGACGACCGAGACCAGCGCCGGCCGCCCTAGGTCCAGGTGGTCGCGGATGAGTCCCTCGAAGAAGGCCCGCCCGGCCGCGGGATGATCGAAGACCCGGGTGTCGGAGACCTCGAACTGGCGGAAGGCCAGCTCATAGATATAGCCAGCGCGCAGATCGGCTCGGGTGAACGGCGAGGGCAGCTGGGCCTGCCAGCGCCAGAAGAAGCTCTTGACCGCCCCCGGTCCTAGCCGGTCGCAGATGCGCTGCAGAGCCTGGGCATCGGCGCAGGACAGAAACCCGTTGTCCAGGGCCTGGTAGGCGACACCGGCCTTGTCCAGTTGGCGTTGCGCCCAGGAATGGCCATTGAGCCACAGCCGGCACGGGAACGGCGCGTAGGTTCTATTGGAGTGGGCTCGGGCCTCCAGCACACACGAGGAGTAGCCCATTCTTCTGGTGGCGGAATGGTTCTCTTGGCTTGAGTGTCACACCCTGAACGTATGTTCGTGCCCATGGAGTTTTGGGCTGAGCGGACGCGGTCACCGCTGGATGGGCGTGAGGGATGGACGGTAGTCGATGATCGCTACGTCGAGCACCCGGGCGCCGCTGCGTATTTGCGGGTGTTGGTCGACGGGGAGGGTCGTTCGGTGGGGACGGCTCGGACCTACGCCGGCCGGCTGGCGTTGTGGTTGACGTGGGCGGCAGTGAAGGGGGTCGATGAGACGGCCCCCACCGTCGATGCGCTTGGGTCATTCGCCCGCTGGTTGGAGCGAACCCCGAGCCGCAAGCACCGCCGGGGGCGTAACCGGCGGCGGGCTGCCGACCCGGCCGTGGTGCCGATCGGCCCGTGTCGATCGGCGGGCACCGTGGATGGGATCTTGACCGTGGTGGTGGAATTCGTTCGGTTTTGCGCCTCCCGGGGACTCACCGATGCCCGGGCCGCGGAGGCGTTGAGCGCCCGGCGCGAGTTGCGTTTCGTTCCTGCCGGCTGGGACCGGGGAGAGCGGTCTGGCCGTGTGGTCGACCGACGTCGGGTGCGGCGACGACGGGTGCAGTCTGCACCGCAGACGCTGAGCAGTGCCGAGGTGGGCGCCTTGGTCGACGTCTGCGGGAACAGCCGAGACCGCTTCATCGTCGAGGGTCTTTATGGAACAGGCCTGCGTGTCGCCGAGTTTTGTGGTCTTCACCTGGCGGACCTGCACTTCGTTCCATCCTCGGTCCACCTGGGTTGCAAGGTGGCCGGGCCGCACCTGCACATCGTTCGGCGGCAGGACAATGAGAACGGGGCACTGGCCAAGTCCATCTACCCGCGTGTCGTCCCGGTGGCGAAGGATCTGGTGTGGCTGTGTAACGCGTATCGGGCCGAGCGGGATGCGGTGCCGGCCGCGGCGGAGAGCGACTACTTGCTGGTCAATTTGTGGCGGCCACCGCTGGGGCGGGCACTACGGCCTGACACCGTGGAGCGGTTGTTCGTGCGCCTGTCGGCCAGGGTCGGCTTTCGTGCTCGACCCCATCTGCTGCGCCACAGTTTCGCGTCCGAGGTGGCGATGCTGACCAAGGACCCCGCCCTGGTCAAGGAGCTTCTGGGCCACGCCAGTGTCGTGTCGAGCGACGCGTACATGCATGCTCGCTGGGACGACCTGCGCGCCGCGGTCGACGCCCACGCTCGAGCAAGTGGAGCCGACCGGTGAGTCGGCCGTCCCCCGTGGCTGCGGTCCAGGTCGATCCGGCTCCCACGGTCGGCCAGGATTGGCGTGTGGAGCGCATGCGCGGCCTTGTCCAGGACAGCGATCTGGCCGGTGAATGGGATGCAGAGCGGCTTGTGCTTATCACCCGTGGCGGCGGGCGGGTCGCGGGCAGGGCGGGCTGCGCGGCCCCGGACTGCCCGGTCGCCCGTCACGGCGCTGGCCGGTTGTGCCGATCGCACATCGGCCAGTTCGCGCGGTCGGGATTCCAGACTGTCGAGGAGTGGCTGGCCGCTGGTGAGTGCCGCCCGCTACGCCGGCGTGCCTCTGTGCAATCCTGCGTGGTCGCCGATAACGACGATCAGCGCTGCCCCCGCCCCCCGACCGACACCCGCCTGTTATGCAGGGCCCACACGAGGCCTGGAAGCGCAGTCGTCAAGCGGGGATGACCTTCGAGGAGTTCCTGGCTGACGCCCGGCCTCTGCCCGGCTTCGGTGCTTGCCAGGTCGCATCCTGTTTCCTAGAAGCCGCCTACTAGCACACAGGTCTGTGCGAGGCGCACTACAAAGCCTGGCGCCACCAGGGCCGCCCGGCTGGCCATCGGTTTCAGGCGTGGATTGCCCGAGCTCCGCAGCCGGCGAGCGGCCAGGTGTTGAGCCTACGAGGCTTGCTGGAGCTGGTCCGCCTGGAACTGCTCTACGGGATCAGCCGTCGGGCCGCCGAACACGTCGCCACCTCGACCGGGGACATGCGCGCCCTCGCCGATCAGCTCCGAGCAGCCGGTGTGAGCTCGATAACCGATTTCGCTGTAAACAGTTTCGTGGGCAACGAGATCTCCGCCCGGTTCGCCGCCTTCGTGGCCGACCGGGTCCGCCTCGCCTACGGCGACTCCGACCTCGAGCGCCACGCCGACCGATGGGACCTGCGTCTGTTCGGCTTCTCCGGTCACCTGGACTTCACCCGGATCCGCCAGGACTGGCTTCGCGAAGCGGTCAAGGCGTGGGCGGCAACCGCCATAGCCGGCGTGCGCTCAGCGTCAACCATCCAGCACCGGGTCCACGCAGTGGTCATCCTGTCGACGGTCCTGGCCAGCGGCCCGAGCGGCGGCCACGACCCCGCCGCTTTGGGCCGCGCCGACATCGACCGCTTCTTGATCCGCCGAGGATCGCTAAAAACCAAGCAGGGCAAGCCGTACAGCGCCCGGCGGGCGGCCGCCATCGTCGAGGACTGCGGGCTGGTGATCCGAGAAACCCGAGAAATGGGTCTGCTGCCCACCTTGCCCTCGACGTTCGCCTTCCGCCGGGGCGACGGCGGCCCCAGGGGCGACGACGATGACGATGACGTGGGACAAGCGCTTCCCGACCACGTGGTCGCCTGCCTGGACGGCCACCTCGACCTGCTGCGGGCTGTCCCCGGCTGGGTGCAGGGAACAAACCGGCGGGGGCTGGGCGTGGTGGGCGAACGGGCCGGGGAGATGGCCGTATTGATCTATCGTTTGCTCAAAGGAACCGGCCGCCGTGCCGGCGAGGTGGCCAGCCTGCACCTCAACTGTCTCGACGTCGACGAGCACGGCCGACCAGTGCTCATCTACGACAACCACAAAGCCGGTCGGATGGGTCGGCGGCTGCCCATCTCGGACCCTGAGCTGGTCGAGGCCATCCGCGACCAACAGGCCTGGGTGACCGAACGTTTTCCCGCCACTCCGTCTGACCGGCTGTGGCTGCTGCCCCGCCCTAACAAAAACCCCGACGGCACCGTCCATCTCCGCCCTCACCAGATATCGGTGTGGACGAGCAGATGGGTTACACGTATCCCCCGCATCGACGCCGGCACTTTCGACGAGTCTGGCGCCCCGGTGCCGTTCGATCGCTCCGCTATCTATCCTCACGCCTTCCGTCACACTTACGCCCAAACCTTGGCAGATCAAGGAGTTCCAGCGCCGGTGCTGCGCGACTTGATGGACCACGCCAGCATAGATACCTCGCTTGGTTACTATCGGGTGGGAGAGGCAAAAAAGCGCGCCGCCATGGAATTGTTGGCCCGCCATACGGTCGATAACCGTGGCACCGTCCGGCTTGTGGAAGCTGAGCGTTCCCAAGCTGCCGAGATACGCGACCAGCTGTCGTGGGTGGCAGTGCCCATGGGCAAGTGCTCCGAGCCCACCAACGTGCGCGCCGGGGGCCAGGCCTGCCCCATCCGCTACCAATGCGCTGGTTGCCCCCACTTCGAGTCCGACCCATCCTTCCTGCCCGAGCTGGAGGCATTCGCCGATGAGCTGCGACGTCAGCGAGAAGCCATGATCGCCACCGGTGCCGCCGACTGGGTCATCGACAATGTCACCCGCCAGCTTGACGTGATCGTCGGTCACATCCGCACCCACGAGCAGCTCCTCGCCCACCTCGGCGACGACCAGCGCCACGCGGTGGAAGACGCCGCCGTGACCCTGCGCAAAGCCCGCCAATGGGTCCCCGTCGCCTTCGGCCGGCGTCGTAGCAGCGTGGAGGGGCAGTGACTGACAACAGCGCAGCGCTGCGACGCGCGCGCCAGCAGGACAGCACCACCAAGCGACACGGCGCAGTCCAAACCCTCCAGGCGATGATCGACGCCGGCGAGCCGATCAGCTTCCCGGCCGTCGCCCGCCGAGCCAACGTGTCGGTCTCGCTGCTCTACAGCGACCCTGCACTCGCCGGCCGGATCAGTGATGCCCGGGATCGTCAACGCCAAGCCGGTGCCGATCGGGCGTGGCGCCTCCCGGCCCGTTCGCTCGTCACCAAACAGAGCTTGCGAGCGGATCTGGCCAACGCCCGAGAACAAGCCCGCCAGCTCGGCCAAGAAGCATCCATCCTGCGGGAACGCCTGTCCCGCCAGCTCGGCGCCCAAGCCGACGCCGCCCGAGGCCGGCTCGTCAGCCCCCTGGTTGACCAGCTCGAAGACCGTGCCGGCCAACTCGAAGCCGACAACCATCGCCTGCGAGAACAGGTTTCCCGGCTCGAAGCCGAACTCCGCGAGCTCACCGAAACCCTAGAAGCCGCAAGAGCAATGAACCGGGAACTTATGAACGAGATCAACCGCCCCGCCCGCCCGCCGGCAGCCCACGCCCGGACCCGCTCACCCCAGAAGAAAACCTGAACCCAGATCCCCCTGTGTCACCTACGTCGGTCACACACCTACAACCACCTGACCAGCTCTTCGTCTCCCTAATTCAATAGAACGTAGGCGTTGGTCTTGATGAACGCCGCGCCCCACTCCGGATCCCAGATATACCAGTAGAAGTGGTTGACCATGGCCATCTGGCGGCCCCACTCCATGTGCGGATGGCGGGCCTGCTCCTGGCCCTTGGCCTTCCACGAGCGCCACACCGACGCTCGCTCCTGGGCGATCCCCAGCAGCGCCACCCGCCCGGCCCCGCCCTCATTGGCGGCCGCCTCCAAGAAGGGGCGGGCCACCTCCTCCTTGACGATCTTCTCCTTGCGCCTCTTCTTCTCCCGGTCGAAGTACACCACCGGGATGTCGTGCTCCGACGCATAACGATGCACCCGAGTCACGTACTCGTCGCCGATCTTGCCGAACGCCGCCGAGGAGGGCACGAAGAACTTGCGCTGCCAGCGCAAGAACCGGCACACCAGCCCCACCGTCTGCAATTTCGGCACATACCCCTGCAGAAAGATCCGGTCAATCGAGCGACACCTCAACGTCACCCGACCCCGCAGTAACGTGGCGTAGTCAGCCATCGCAACCTCCCAGGATTCAGCAACCCGGAGACTACGACTGACCGCGACGGGGCGCTCCCAGGAGCGCCCCGTCAGCGCGAAGCGCTGATCATCCCGCCCTCAGCGGTATGAGGTCGCTCGCTACTTCTAGTCGCCGAGCATGTGGACTAGCGAGCCGAATGGTGGTGGCAACCGAGACCGACCGGGGCCTGTTCGTGGGATCGCTGGTGGCGGCCGGCTACGAGGTATATGCGGTCAACCCGATGTCGGTGGCCCGCTACCGGGATCGTCATTCGACGTCGGGGCCAAGTCCAACCCGGGCGACACCGCCACCCTGGCCGAGCTGGCCCGCACAGACCGCCACCATCATCGCCGCATTGCCGGCGACAGCGACCTCGCCGAGGCGGTCAAGGTGCTGGCCCGGGCCCATCAGGGCCTCATCTGGATCCGCCAACGCCAGGTCAACCAGGGCGCTCCACCCTTCGCGAGTACTACCCGGCCGCCTTGGAGCTGGGCGAACTCTACGGACCGGACACCCTGGGGGTGTTGGCGGCGGCACCTACCCCAAGTTTTCGGGGAGGAACCTTGTCGCGCAAGCGCATCGCCTCGGCCATCGGCCGTGCCGGGCGGCAACGCCGTATCGAGGAACCGGCGGCGGAGATCCAGTCGCTGCTGCGTGGCGACCGGCTCACCGAACATGTGCCCGACGGAGTTGACCGGCGGGGTCACGTGATGGAGCACGAAGTCCGACGCGCGCTGGCCGCACAGCCCAATAACCCCACCGATGGCGACTCGGGCATCGCCCTGATGTGCCGCGCGGGGGCAGGCAGGAAGACGCCGGTTCGTACAAGACACTGGTTCGTACGGTCGCCGATAGGCCGGCGACGGTCGGGCCGCGTCGTACCTGGTCACGGACTCAAAAAGTCGCTGGTTCGTATGGACCCACATCATCGGAGGTGATGCCTCCGCATACGAACCGCGGTCCCAGCGTAGCGGGCGGCTAGGTTCGGCTCGGAGGCCGAAAACTGGCCGAGGCCACCTGCCGGGACGAAGTCGCAGCCGCGCTCGACGCACTACAGGGTCGGAGCAGCCACAAGTGTTCACCGTGCGTGAGGTCTACGCCGAGATGCTGGCCGCTGGCATCAGCTACGCGGAGTCGACCGTGTTCAAATCGATGCAGCGGATGAAGGCACCAGCGGGTCGTGTACCATGGATTGTCCTTGAGCAGACAGGCGCCGGCTTCCGGGTATCCACCCAGACATAGCGTCCCGCCTACCCGGCATAGTTGGGAGGGCAGACTCGGCGACGAATCGCGCACGCGGTGTCCCAAATGGCGTCGGGGCTCCGGCGCGGTCGCCTAATCATGTGCGGCCATCCACGGTGTGAAGAGTTTCGGTTCGCCGCGGCCGAGTTGGGCTCGCATCGTCTCGTTCGGCGTGCCGAGGACCTCGCCGGAGACGGTGGCCGTGGCCATGAGCGGTTCCATGAGGTGGGCGATGTTAGCGAAGTGCTCCAACGCGGCGTCGGCGTCTCGGTACCGCTCGAAGACGATTGCCTCGCTCTCGTCGTCGTTGAAGAACACCTCGTACTGCAGGGTACCTGGGTCTCGGGTTCGGACGATTTCCATTGCTTGCTCAGTCAGTCGCTTCCACTGGTCGAGCTTGCCAGGGTGGAACTTGACCCGTGCGATGCCCTTGATCTCGTCCAATCGAATAACCTCCAGTCGACGGAGGGAAGAACCGCCACGTTCCATTCTCGCAGTGTCTCGCGTTACCATCCGCGGATCACGGCGAGGGTCACAGTCCCGTGGTACGAGTTCAGCTGTCATTCGGCTAGCAGCACGGCCGCGATCGTCAGGAGTCGGTCCGGGTCGGCGAAGGCGTCGATCTCGACGATCTTGCCTTGGACCAGGGTGAAGCCCATGACATTCACGGGTTGTCCGTCGACGAGCGTGACCGCCCCGACGGAACCGTTGACAAGAGCAGGACGCACCTCGGTGGAGGCTCTTGTCAGTATCGATCGCAACCCCCGGCCGGTCTGCTGAGCGACTGCTTGTGCCCCTTGAAGGGTCATCGAGACGACGGGCAGGGCCGCTCCGCCGTCGATGCGGAGCACGACGTCGGGATCGAGCACCGCGAGCAGCGCCTCGAAGTCACCGCCCCGTGCGGCTGAGAAAAAGGCATCAACGACCGCGCGCTGGCGACCCAGGTCACGCTCCGGTGCCGGTGGTTCGGCCCCTCTGACTCGCCGTCTGGCCCGGCTCGCGAGTTGGCGGGCCGCCTCGGGAGACCGTTCGATCATTAGGGCGATCTCCTCGAAGGGAAGGTCGAACATGTCGTGAGCACGAACGCCAGTCTCTCGTCCGGGCTGAGCGTGTCGAGGACCACGAGGAGGGCGAGACCAACCGAGTCGGCCATCAGGACCTCGTCCTCGGGCTGTGTCGCCGGGAGAGGTCTAACAATGGGATCGGGCACCCGACACTCCAGGGCTCCTCGCGGCGGCGCAAGCGCGTCCTAAGCATGTTCAGGCAGACTCGCGAGACGACCGTGGTGAGCCATCCCCCGAGGTTGTCCACGCCCTCGGCACCAGCTCGGCTGACTCGCAACCAGGAGTCTTGGAGGGCGTCTTCGGCTTCGCTGAGCGAGCCGAGCATCCGGTAGGCGACCGCCCGCAGATGGGTCCGGTGCTCCTCGAATTGCTCGGCTAGCCAGTCCGCTTCGTCCATCTGTCACATCCTTCCGCGCCGCGGTGTCAGACAGGTGACCCCGAAAGCTGGGCGGATGTGACGCAGCGGTGATTCCGAGCCCAGGACCCGGACTCGAGCACGGCTTTCGAACGCACATTCGCCCCACCACAAGGAGGTAGCTCCAAATGCGTGTTCTCGTCATCGGAGCAGGCGGTGCGATCGGCAGCCGCCTGGTTCCCCAACTCGGCGAAGCCGGCCACGAAGTGATCGGAAGCTCCCGATCACAAACCAAGGCGAAGGCCCTGCGAGCGCTGGGCGCCGAGTCGATCGTCCTCGACGCGCTCGACGCCGAAGCCGTCCGCAAGTCGGTGGCGGCCACAGCACCCGATGCCATCATCTACCAGGCAACCGCGCTAGCGGAACTGCGCGACTTCAAGCACTTCGATCGCAGTTTCGCCGAGACGAACCGGCTGCGCACCGAGGGGACCGACAACCTCCTCGCCGCCGCCAGAGAGGCGGGGGTGTCCCAGATCGTCGCCCAGAGCTACGCCGACCACCGCTACGCTCGCGAGGGCGGACCCGTAAAAGGCGAGGAAGACCCCCTCGACCCCGCCCCGCCGGCCGCGATGCGCCAGACCATGACGGCGATGGCTTACCTCGACCAGGCCGTCACCTCCGCAGGCGGGATCGCCCTGCGCTACGGGGCCTTCTACGGCGATCCCGCTGACCCGTTCGTCGACGCGGTGCGGGCCAGGAAGTGGCCCGTCGTCGGTGACGGCGCCGGTGTGTGGTCATTCATTCACCTCGACGACGCCGCCAACGCCACCGTGCTCGCGCTCGATCATCCCGGTCCGGCCATCTACAACATCGTCGACGACGAGCCCGCCCCGACATCGGTATGGCTGCCGGAACTGGCCAAGGTTCTCGGAGCCAAGCCTCCACAGCACTATCCGCGGCTACCGGCCCGGCTCTTCGCTGGCGAAGCCCAAGTCGTCATGGCGACCGAGTCCCGGGGCGCTACCAACGCCAAAGCAAAGCGGGACCTCGGATGGAACCTGCGCTACCCGAGCTGGCGCCAAGGCTTTGTCGCCACCTACCGCGCACCCCAGCTCAAGGCCACCGCCTAAACCCCAGTGTGGGGACTTGCACGTCCCGGCGCTCAGCGACCCAGGCGGGTCCTGCAGCGTCGGGACGCTGCTTGACGTTAACCAGGCCGTTGCAGCCTAGAAAGGAGGCTGATCAATGTCTGTGGCATACCTGGTCGCACAACCATCACGATCTTCGTCAACGCCGCCGCTGCCACATCCGATCTAGCGGGAGCAAAGTTCGCCCTGGCCAACGCAGACGAAGTTCACGTTCCGCGCTCGTGGGTGCCCACGCTCGGCGCGCTGAAAGGCGCTGGGGCCGCGGGCCTCGTCCTGGGTCTTGCTGGGATCCCCCTCCTCGGAATCGCCGCCGGCGCAGGTCTCATCGTCTTCTTCATCGGTGCGCTGGCTGCGCACGCGCGAGCACGCGTGTTCTACAACCTCGCTCTTCCCGGAGCCTTCCTGGCGTTGGCGTGGCGCCTTATCCAAGACCCGTTTCGCGCAGCTTGAGCGCGATGAGTTCCCTGATCAGTTCTTGGGGGAGCGGGACGTCGACAGGAAAATGCAAGGCGCTCTTGGTTTGGGTGTAATCGGCGGGTCTTCTCGCTCACCGCTGCAAGCACCGATCCGCTGTGGGGCAGGTAGCTGAGGTGGGACTTGAAGGCTGCCAGCCCAGCCACCGTCTTGCCCTCCATCTTGAAAGCCGGGACGGAATACGAGAGGCCTTTTTCGGCGTAGGGGATGACCTTGAGAATCCGTCGACGCATCTCCTCCAGGGTGGCGCGTTTGGGGTCTTCGAGGTGGGCGAGGTAGCGGTCAACGTCCTCGGTTGCCACCGACACTCCCCGGTCGCTACTGGACGACCATCAGAGTGTTGCCTTCGGGGTCGCGCAGCCAGAACATCGGTGGTACCGGCTCGCCCATGCGGCTTACCTCGACGTCTACGTCGACGCCCGCCTGGCGGAGTTGAGCGTGGTAGGCGTCGATGTCGTCGGTCTGCAGGCTGATGCCGGTCTCGCGTTTGCCGGTCGCGCTCTCGTGCGGCGGTGGCGCCAACGCGATCGTGGTCGCCTCGTCGCCCAGACCCACCTCGATCCAGCGGTAGCCGTTGCCGAAGGGCACGTCGACCCGCTTCTCGAAGCCGAGCTTGTCGACGTAGAAGTCCACAGTGCCGTCTTGGTCGGCCACCGGGATGATCACCGTGGCGATCTTGTTGGCTCGGGTCGCTGACATCTGGTTCTCCTCCTTGTAGTTCGGGTTCTGCCTACTGAGACGATAGAGTCACCCGAGAGTCATCGCTGGGTCGGATCTGCGTACGGCGATGCGAGACATCCCCACGGTGATCACCTCGCTGCGGACTGGATACCGCTGCCTTCTTGTCGCTCCGTCTGGGCCGCCTTCGGAGAGGTCGAGGGCTGGCGCCGAACATCTACTGCGACGCCGATCGGATCTCAGTCGGACGCCCGCCGGGCTACGGCCAAGACGGTGACGTACTCCTTGGTTACCGTGCCTGCCAGCTGTTCGTCGATCAACGCGCCGATACCGTCGAGCAGTGCGTCGCGTCGGACCGGATCCATCAGGGCATAGGAGGAGTGGCTGGCCAGCATGGCCAGATATGCGTCCTTGTCATAGGTGGCCAGCCATGGAAAGGTCTTGACCGTCGGCGCTGCGAAGAGGTGACTGACGGATGGCGGTTCGGACAGCTTGCGTTCCACCCGCGCCCATACTGAGGCGATGTCACCGCCTGACAGCCCTCGCTGCTGGATCTCTTCGGCTGTGGGGAAGTCCCAGTCGCCCACCTCGGGGGCGAGCCGGCGGTGCAGCTGGCGTATCGGCTCTGCGATGCGCTCATCGGTGTGGGTGCCGCCTCGGCTGTGGGTGTTGGTGACCAATGCGAGCCATCCGCCCTCGCTGAGCAGTTCGGCGGCCTTGGCATAGGAGATGTTCGGGTCGACCCAGTGAAACGCGGTTGCGGAGACCACCATGTCGAAGCTGCAGGTCGGTGCGCCGAAATCCTCGAAGCTTGTAGTGACCACTGTGGCATTCGGCCACCGGCTCAGGTTCGCCCTGGCAACGTCAGCAAGCGACGATCCGGGCTCGACACAGACGATCCGGGCCCCGCTGGCCGCCAGGTCCCGGGTTAGCTGGCCGGTGCCGCATCCGATCTCCAGGATCCGACGGGTGTGGTCGACCCCGCAGAGACGGAGAAGCCCGGCGACGACCTCGGTTGGGTAGCTGGGCCGGGCCTGGTCGTATAGGTCAGCGATGCGATCGAATACCCCGGCCGCAGTTGACCGCGGGTCAGATAGCCCTCTGGGAAGCGGTATGTAGGGAGCAGCCGGCGACGCGTCGTCTGGTCGTGGTGCGGACACAGGCTCACCGTAGCCAGGCCCGGACCCCGAGCCGCTAGCGATTCGAGATCGGGCGCATCCATCCGGCGATGAGGGCGAGTCCTTTCTCGTAGAGGCCGTGACTTATTGGACACCTGATCATTGTTTCAGGCGGGCCGCCGAGGCACGGTAGGACGTCCGGGCGATGATCGGGCACGGTGACGATGCCGTGGCCGGTGCCCGGTTCGCCATTGCCGCCCGGTTCACGGTTTGCCCCCAAACGCACCCGTCGTGTTGAGATTGATTGATCCGGGCTGCGGGGCGCCGGCGCTGAACTTCGACTGGTAGCCGGTCTTCTCGGTACAGAAGGCGGAGGCGGCCTGAAACGTCGGATTGGCCGGATTCAGGTCACTCCCACTGCTTGCGTGGATAGCCTGTTGAGCCGTGCCGGTCGGGTCGGGATAGGTCGGTACGCCGTTGGCCCGCATGCACTGGGCGAACTTCAGCGCGGTCGCATCATCCGAAGACGCGGGAGGCGCGCCACCGCCTAGCGCCGTCTCGGCCGCGCTCAGGTACGCGCCACACGCGTCACTCTCACCGCGCAACCCGCCCGCGTATCCGGCGCCCAATGTGACCTGAATCACCCTGCTCGCGTCCACTGTGGGGTCGACCTGGTCAGGATCGCCGTGGTTGCGCATGCACGCGGCCCACTCGTCCAAAAGCTGAGTCGGGTTGCGGGCGGGCATGGTGGTGGTCACGGAGCCGTCGCGGCTGTTCCTGCCCAAGCTGGCGACATGAGGAGAGTTGGACCCCGAGCATGCGCCCAGCCCGATGGCGGCCCCCGCGGCGAGGACGACAACTCCGCCCCAGCGTCGCCGTATCGTCGTCATATCCCATTTCCTCCTTGTGCGTAGATTGGAACGTGGTAGGTGGACCGTTTCCAGACGATTCGAATGCCCGACCGCGGCTCACCGAGATAGAAGCTCGCTCGACGGTCGGGTCCGTACCAAGGGATGGCCAGCGGTTGTCAGGGGGCTCATACCGTTCGCAACGCCTCGGTCGGCGACAGGCGGGCGGCCCGCATCGAGGGATAGAGGCCGGCGACGGCGCCGATGACCAACGCGGCACCCACGCCGCCGTAGAGGGCCACCGCTGGGATTTGCACCGACCAGTGCTGGCTTCGCGCGTAGATAGCCGTGGCGGCCAAACCGATGAGGGTACCGGCCACGCCGCCGAGGACCGAGAGGAGTACGGCTTCTGAGAGGAACTGCTCGGCCACGTGGCGCCGGGTGGCTCCGAGAGCCCGGCGCAGGCCGATCTCTGAGCGCCGTTCGAGGACCGAGATGACCATGACGTTGGCGATGCCGACACCGCCGACGAGCAGGGCCACGGCCCCGAGAGCGAGGAACAGCCCGTTGTAGGCGCCTTTGGCGGCTACTTCGGCTTTGAGGATGTCCGACGGCTGACTGACCTGGACGGTGGAGGGGTCGGGCGGGTTGACGGTGGCGGGCAGCACGGCGGCCACCGCGCTGACCTGGCTGGGCACGGCGCGCAGGTACAGCTCGCTGGGATGCTCGTCGAAGGCGAAGTATTGGCCGGCGATGGGGAATCCGATGAAGGCCATGCTGTCCATCTGGGTGACCAACTCGACGGGGTTCAAGATGCCGATCACGGTGAACCAGTGCTGGCCGATCCATACCTGGGTGGGGTGGGCCAGGTCGTTGATGCCCAACAAGCGGGCCGCGTCGGCGCCGAGCACGACCGCTGGGAAGTGGGCGATCGCAGCGTTGAGGAAGGTGCCATGGGCGAGGCTGGCGTCGAGCGTGGCTGGCAGGGCGGCGTCGGTCGCGGTCAGGGAGATGCCGTTGGTGTCGATCGCGGGGACGAACTGGTTGCGGTACACGTAGGTGCTCTGGATGGCGGCGATCTCGGTCACGTTGGTGACCGGCCCGACTCGTGACACCATGCCTTCGGAGGTGGCGGGCAGTTCGGTCGCCTGGCCGAAGGAGGTGTTGCCGGCTTGCACGGTCAACAGGTTCCCGAGCCGGCCCAGCTCGGACAACAGACCCGACTTGGACGATTGGGAGATGCCCAGCACGCCGACGATGGCGGCGATACCGATGCTGATGCCCAGAGCCGACAGCGACGCGCGCACCCGCCGGCTGTGCAGGCCCAAGCTGCCGACCCGGAGCAGGTCCCGCCGGGACAGTCTCGGGCCGGCGCTGGCGTCGGCCTCACGCCCGCGTCGGCGTATCACGGATGATCCTCCCGTCTCGGATCTCGACGCGGCGGTCCGTGGCGGCGGCCACGTCGAGGTCGTGGGTGATGACCAAGATGGTGGTGCCCTCTTGGTGCAGCTCACTCAGCAGCTCCAAGATGGACGCCCCGGTCGCGCTGTCCAGGTTGCCGGTCGGCTCGTCGGCCATGACCAGAGCGGGGCGGCCGGCCAGGGCCCGGGCGATGGCACAGCGTTGCTGTTCGCCGCCCGACAGCTGGTTGGGCCGGTGCCCCAGCCGGTGGCCCAGCCCGACCCGCTCGACGGCGGCGCGGGCCAGCCGGCGGCGCTCGGTCATCCGCCAGCCCCGGTAGAGCAGCCCCTCGGCGACGTTGTCCAACACGGTCAGGCCGTCGAGAAGGAAGAACTGCTGGAATACGAAGCCGAGGCGGCGGGCCCGCAAGCCGGACAGCTGCTTGTCGGAGAGGGTCGAAGTGTCCTCGCCGGCGATGCGCACCACACCGGCGGTGGGCCGCTCCAGGGTGCCCATCACGTGCAACAGCGTGCTCTTGCCCGACCCCGACGGACCCACGATGGCCACCAACTCGCCTTGGTCGATGCGCAGGCTGACCCCGGCCAGCGCCGCGACCGGAGGGTCACCGGGATAGGTCTTGACCACCTCGATCAGCTCCAGGACCGGCGTCGACAGGGCCGCATCTGGGGACAGATTTGGGGCGGTGAGGGTCATGACGAGGGCACCTCGACTCGGATGCCGGCCGCGATCCCAGCCCCGCTCACCTGGACCAGGGTGTTGCTGTACAGGCCGGTGGTCACCCCGACCAGACGGCTGGTCCTGCCGGTCACTACCTCCACGCCGTACCCGCCGCCTTGGAGGGCGAGCAGGGCGTTCACCGGAACGGCCAGCACATCGGGAGCCCGCTGCGTGGTCATGTTGACGTTCACCGGGGCCTGGTCCAACCTGGCGCCGGGCGGGGTGCTGTCCAAGCTGACGGTGAGCGTCACCGTCGGCGTCGACGAGCTGCCCGACGCGGCCGACGAGCACGGCGACTGGTCGGCCGAACCGGAACCATTGCCGGTCCCGGTGCCTCCGCCACCCGGGCAGGTCGCGACGTCACCGACGGTCTCTACGTGTCCGCCCACGGTCGAGGTGCCGTCGGGCAGCACGACGGTGACCGCGTCGCCCGGCTTCACCAGGTATTCCTGGGTGACGTCCAAGGCGACCGTGACGACCGGCGTGATGCTGGTCGCGGTCAACACCGTCGCACCCCCGCCGCCGCCCGTGCCGTTACCGGCCCCGCCCCCACCGCCGCCGACGGAAGCGCCGACCGACGGCGTTACCGACGTGACCCGGATCGGGCCGGGCTCGAACACCACCTGGCCCAACGGGATCTCGCCCGTCGCCGGCAAACCCAGCGCTCGCTGCCAACGGTCGACCGCGGCCGCGGTGGCGGTGGAGTAATGATCGCTTTGGGTCAGCCCGGCGCCGTATCCGAGGGCGATCAGATCATGGGTCAACTCGCTCACATCGGCCCCGTCGGGCATGCCCATGTAGAACGCCCGGTAGGCGGCGATCGAACCGTACAGCAGCGGCACCGGCTCGGTGCTCACCGAATACACCGGCTGGTTCTGGCTGATGATGTCACCCGCCTTCGGCAAGGCCGTGTAGGTCGTGCCCGGGTTCACCGCGGTGGCCTGCGACGACGCCAACGTCGCCTCGTCACCCGCCAACTTGGCCCGATCGGAAGCGACCTTGGCCTGGTTCTGGTCACGATCGCGGGTCGCGCTCGACTCGGCGATGGCCAACTGCTGGTCGGCTTGGGTCAGCTGGGACTGGTCCTGGTTGACTTTCTGGGCATCCGCGCTGCACGGCGGGTTGGACGCCCCCGCCCCGGCGCAATCCTGGGTCTGCTTGGCCTGGTCCGACCGGAGTGCCGCGGTGGCGGTGTCGACGTCGGCCTGTGCCGCCGAGATCGCCTGGCTGTCCGAGACGGCGGCGTCCGACTCGGCGGTCTCATCCGCGGACAGGGTCTGCTGGTCCATGGTCACTGCTTGCTGGGCCTGTGACAGCTGTTGAGGCGACGTGCCGGTCGGGGCGGCGATGGTGTAGGAGCCGTCGTAGCCGATAGAACCGCCAACTTGCACCGTCGTGGAGAGCGTCGTGCGCACCACCGCCGCGGTGGTCACCGAACCGCTGCTACCCGGCGACGAGGCGGGGCTGCCGTCATTACCGCCGGTGGAGGCTGCGGCCACCCCGCCCGCCACCGCCGCGCCGACCAGGGCGCCGGCCACCGCGGCGATCGTCGCCACCCGTCTAGCCGACAGCTCAGCCACCAGCGCCGCCCGTGTCGTCTCCGTTGAACTCGATCGACCCCGGGGAGGGCGAGCCGCTGGCGAAGCCTGGCACGCCGATCTTCTGGGCGCACAACTTCGAGGCGTTCTGGAAGGCGGGGTTGTTCGGGTTCAAGTCACCGCCCGAGCCCCGATTGAACGTCAGGTTGCCCCCTGTCGGGTCAGGGAAGTCCGGAATCCCATTGGCCCGCATGCACTTCGAGAACTCCAGCAGCTGGGTCTGGCTCGGTTGCTGCAAGTGCTGGCTGCCCTGCAAGTCGGTTTCCGCTTGGTCTATATAGGTCCGGCAGTACTGGCCCGGCCCGTTGTTGCCGTGCCCGCCCTTGTTCGTCCCGTCTATCCCGCCCGGAATGTCGGGATTCCAGGTCAGGTGGATCACCTTGTTGGCGTCGATGGTCGGATCGGCCTGGCCAGGATCGCCATGAGCGCGCATGCACGCGGCCCACTCGTCCAGCAACTCGGTGGGATTGTCCTTGGCCGCCGTCGTCGCAGGAGTCCCGCCGCCGTCGCTGCCGCTACTACTGGCCCCCGAGCTGGTGCTGGTTCCCAGGTTGGCCACATGCGGCGAGCCCGACCCGCCGCCGCACGAGGCAAGCCCGATGGCGGCCGCCGCGGCCAGGACCGCCAGCCGGCCTGATCGCAGGCAGCGCGTTGTACTGTCTCGGCTTTCTGACTGGTCTCCCCGACTCGTTTTCTCGGCGCTCTCTACGGTCACGTCGTCGCCTCACATCTCGTAGCTATAACCCCCTGGCGGGGACCGATTGCGAGTAGTTGTACGAAACCGAAGGTCACACCCAGGTCACACCTGTGACCTACGTGTGACCGGCGACCTGCGATCTTGAACCTCAACCGAGCCTTATTTCCGGGCGACCCGCCGACCAGCCGGCCCAGATGCCACGCTTTGGGACAGGAGAAGCCGATGAGAGTGCTGGTAGCAGAAGACCACGAACGCCTCGCCCGGTCCGTAGCGGCCGGGCTGCGCCGCTACGGGATGACCGTCGACGTGGCCCTCGACGGCGACACCGCCCTGGCCCGCTTGGGCCAGGGCCGCTACGACGTCGTGATCTTGGACCGCGACCTGCCCGGCACCCACGGCGACGAGATATGCCGCATCATGGTCGCCGAGCGCTCCGAGAGCCGAGTCCTCATGCTCACCGCGGCCGGCTCGGTCAAAGACCGCGTCGAAGGACTCGAGCTGGGAGCCGACGACTACCTGCCCAAACCGTTCGACTTCGCAGAAATGGTCGCACGCGTCCAGGCCCTGGGACGGCGCCCCGGAGCCGCGCGGACCGACCGGTTGGGCTACTCCGACCTGAGCCTGGACCCCGCCAAGCGGGTCGCTACCCGGGGCGGACGCCCGCTTGCCCTCAGACCCAAGGAGCTCGCCGTGCTGGAATGCCTACTGACCGCCCAGGGCAAGCCGGTCTCAGCCGAGGAGCTACTCGAACGGGTATGGGACCCCGTCGTCGATCCGTTCACCACCACGGTCAAAGCCACCATCAACCGGCTGCGGGCCACGCTCGGCGACCCGCCCATCATCGAAACCGTCCGCGACAGCGGCTATCGCATCGGAGGACACTGATGCCCACGCTCGGTCTTCGGCTGAGACCGCCGGCCTGGCTGCGCTGGCCGCGGCGGACAGCCCGCCTGCGTTTCACCGCCGTCTACGCCGGCTTGTTCGTCGCCTCCGGCGCCGCGCTGATCGCCGTCACCTACGTTCTGTTTCTGCAGGCCACCCACTACACAAAGCCGCACCTACCGAACGTCCCTCACGCTCCCGCCGCCGTTCAGCCTCTCCAGCTGCCTCAGCTCCCCGGGGCGCTGTCGCTGTTGGCACAGGACCAACGTCAGCTGGCACAAGACCAGAACCAGCTGGCGCGGCTTCCACTAGGAGCGGCTGGGGGCCCGGTGACATATTCGGTGCCTCAGCTGACACAAGACCAGCAACAGCTGGCACAAGATCAGAAGCAGCTGGCAGCGGCGGTGAGCCAACTAGCACAAGCGGTGCATCAGGTGGCCCAGGCCGGGTCGGTCCAAGCCGCGCAGCGCGCTACAGACTCGCACGAGCTTCTGGTCAACTCGGGAACCGCTCTGGCCATTGTCGCCTTACTCGCCCTCCTGGCCGGCTGGGTCGTCGCCGGCAGGATGCTGCGACCCATCCGAACCATCACCGCCACCGCCCGCCGAATCTCGGCCACCAACCTGCAAGAGCGGCTCGCCCTCCACCGCGCCGACGAAGAGTTCAAACGTCTGGCCGACACCCTGGACGACCTGTTCGCCCGCCTGGCAGCCGCGTTCGAAGCGCAACGGCACTTCGTCGCCAACGCCTCCCATGAACTACGCACCCCCGTCACTGCCGAGCGCAACCTGCTGCAAGTAGCGCTCGACGACCCCCACACCAGCATCCGAAACTGGCGGTCCACCGCGAGAGAGCTGCTCGCCTCCAATGACGAGCAAAAACACCTCATCGAAGCCCTCCTCGCCCTGGCCAGCAGCGAAAGCGGACTCGACCACCGGGAGCCAACCGACCTGGCGACCATCTGCCAAACCGTCCTGGCCCGCGCGCACCCCGACATCGACCGCCTCGGCTTGTACATCGAGAACGACCCGCGCCCAGCCCTTCTGGATGGCGACCCCATACTCATCGAACGTCTAATCGCCAACCTCGTCGACAACGCAGTCAGCCACAACATCGCCGGCGGCCACGTTCAAATCTCCACCGACACCACAGACGGCAAAGCGGTCCTCTCAGTGAGCAACACCGGACCGGTCATCCCGCCCGAGAAAATCGACCGTCTGTTCCAACCATTCCAACGCCTCGACCCGCGCCGCACACACCACAAGAATGGTCACGGGCTCGGCCTGGCCATCGTCAAAGCGATTGCTGAGACCCATCGTGCCACCATCACGGCCCACCCCCAACCCAAAGGAGGACTCTCCCTCACCGTAGCCTTCGCCCCACCAAACGGCCCGGGCACCGGGCTCGACCGGACATCACCATCCAGGCGACTAGCCGCCAGTCACGCCTAGCCCAATATGCCAGCCGCCACGCGTCCCGAGGGTATCCCCGAGGTGCCGCACCGTGGCGGTTTCGCCGACTGCCACAGTCGGCCACGGAGAGTGACGTTCAATATCGCCTCCCCACCGGCGTACCGGGATACTTGGCCCCGGCGGATAGGGGACACTTCTCGCCGGCGATCAGGGGCGACGCGGCCTCCGATTTTCGGGGGGACCGCTGTTCGCGATTATGGGCGGCCCTTCTGCTCGATCTCCTTGACAATTCAAGTTCCCTATCCGATCTGCATCGCTCGCACGGCTGGCGATGCTTCCGGCGGGGGTGTACTGCGCGACCTGGGCGTGGCCCACAGTGGTCACGGACCGCCGCTGCGAGGCGCTCGGGTCGTGCGCGACGGCAAGCTGGTTCGCCTCCCGCTCGGACCGATGGGCGCGCTGGTGGCCAGGCTGGTCACGGCGTCGGCAGGGAGATGGGCTGGGCGCAGCGCGGAAGAATGGGTGGAGTCTTTGGGGGGAAGTCGTGACCTGTCGGACCTGGCCCGAATGTTGATTCGAGTGACCCACCTACGTGACCGACCTGGGGGCCATGCCCGCCCGATTTCGCCATTTCCCGGCTGATGGGAATGACATCCTGATCTGGCCCCACTGAGGCCACTTTTGATGGTTTGAAGTGGCCCCACCCTCAACCACCAGCCCCTACGTTCCGTGGTTGCCACACCTGTTGGAACGAGGGAGAAGGAGATGTCAAGGGTGGAGCTTTATGAACGTATTCGGAAGGCGAACCGTGAGGAGGGCATGGGGATCCGTGCCTTGGCTGAGCGGTTCGGGGTGCATCGGCGTACGGTGCGCCAGGCGTTGGCGTCGGCGATCCCGCCGGAGCGCAAGGTGCCCGAGCGGGTGTCGCCGGCGTTGGGCCCCTGGCAGGGCACTATCCGGGAGTGGCTGACCGACGATTTGGCGGCGCCGCGCAAGCAGCGTCATACCGCCCGTCGGGTGTGGGTGCGGCTGCGGGATGAGTGCGGGGCTGGAGTGGCCGAGTCCACGGTGCGGGCGTTTGTGGCCCAGGTCCGCTTCGAGTTGGAGAACCACGATTTGGCCGTGATGGTGCCCCAGCAGCATGGCCGGGGCGAGGAGGCCGAGGTGGACTTCGGCGGGTTCGTGGCCTGGGTGGACAGCGTCTATTGCGAGTTGTGGATGTTCTGCATGCGGCTGAGCTTCTCGGGGCGAGGGTTTCATGTGGCCTTCGCCAACCAGGCCCAGGAGGCGTTCCTGGAGGGCCATGTGGATGCCTTCGAGCATTTTGGCGGGGTCCCGGGTCGGATCCGCTACGACAACCTTAAGGACGCCGTGCTTAAGGTGCTGTTGGGCCGGGCCCGGTTAGAGAACCCCCGGTTCGTGGCGCTGCGCAGCCATTTCGGTTTCGACAGCTTCTACTGTCTGCCGGGCATTGCGGGTAGCCATGAAAAGGGTGGAGTGGAAGGCGAGGTAGGCCGATTCCGCCGCAACCATCTGGTGCCGGTGCCTCGAGTGGGGTCGCTAGCCGAGCTGAACGAGCGGCTGGCGGCGGCCGACGTCGCCGACGAGTACAGGGTGATCGTATGGCGTGACCAGACGGTGGGCGAAGCCGCAGCTGGCGAGCGGGCTTTCTTGCGGCCGGTGCCGGTGGAGGTCTTCGACACCACTACGGTGCTGCACCCCATCGTGGACACCAAGGCCCGTATCTGTGTCCGCCAGAGTCTGTACTCGGTGCCGGCCGGGCTGGCCCGCCGCCGGGTGGAGGTGCGCCTCGGGGCCCGCTCGTTTGAGGTGATCGCGGACGGCAAGGTGGTGGCCCGCCACTGCCGTAGCTTGCACAAGGGCAGCGAAGAGCTGGTGTTGGATCACTACCTGGAAGTCTTGATCCGCAAACCGGGGGCGTTGCCCGGATCCACCGCCTTGGCCCAGGCCCGCGCCGGGGGCGCCTTCGAGGCCGCTCACGAGGCGTTCTGGGAGGCGGCCCGCCGCCGCCTGGGTGACGGGGCCGGCACCCGGGCGCTGTGCATGGTGCTGCTGCTGCATCGCAGCCTGCCCGCCGCGGCGGTCACTGCTGGCATGCGGGCGGCTCTGGCCGTGGGCTCGGTCGATCCCGACGTGGTGGCCGTGGAAGCCCGCCGCTGCCAGGACCGGGCCCGGCCCGAGCCGGCCGGGGTGGTGGTGCCCATCGGCGCCCGTCTGGCCATGCGCCCGGCGCCCAGCTTGGGCGCCTACGACGCCCTGCTGGCCGGGGTGGCCCGATGAGCGCCCGCACCGACGAGGCCGCCCAGGCCGCCATCGGCGCGGCCTGCCGGGATCTGCACCTGCCCACGGTGCGAGCCGAGGCCGCCGCCTTGGCCGCCCAGGCCGCCAAGGAACAGCTCACCCATCTGGGCTATCTGGCCGAGATCCTCACCGCCGAGGTCGACGAGCGCGACGCCCGCCGCCGGGCCCGGCGCGTCCATGAGGCCCGCTTTCCGCGAGCCAAACGGCTGGGCGATTTCGACTGCTCGGCCAACCCCAATGTCAATCCGGCCCTCATCGCCACCCTCGCGTCGGGCGGGTTCATCAACGCTGGCAGCCCGCTGTGTTTGATCGGCGACAGCGGCACCGGAAAAAGCCATCTATTGATCGGCACCGGCATCGCGGCCTGCGAGGCGGGCCGCCGGGTGCGTTATGTGACCTGCGCGGCGCTGGTCAACGAGTTGGCCGAGGCCGCCGATGACCGGGTGCTGTCCCGGGTGGTGGGCCGCTATGGGCGCCTGGAGCTGTTGTGTCTCGATGAGCTGGGCTACGTGCGCCTCGACCCCCGGGGTGCCGAGCTGCTGTTCCAGGTCATCACCGAACGAGAAGAAAAGGCGTCCATCGCCTGCGCCTCCAACGCCAGCTTCAGCGAATGGGGGGCCACCTTCAGCGATCCCCGGCTGGCCGCGGCGGTGGTGGACCGCCTCACCTTTAAGGCCCTCATCGTCGAGACCGGCCACGACTCGTATCGTTTGCGAACCAGCCGGGGGGCCAAACGGCGCACCAGCCCCCCGTCCAACAGCCCCCCCGCCACCGGTGAGGAGCAGCCGGGATGACCCACCGTTACTGCCCCTACCGGGGGCCGGGCCGCCCCGACCCCGAGCCCCATCCCGACGCCCCCAGCCCCGTCTTCAACCCCCATATCGAAGAACAGGCCCAACGGCCTTACCCCGACTATCTCACAGCCGTGCTGGTCGACGACGCCCTCGACACCTTGGGCACGGTGCGCTCCCCGGCCGGGCCGGCCGATCCCGGCGTGCGCCTCTCCTGCATGGTCAGCCTGGCCCTCGAGGTCCAAGCCCGTATACCCCAACAGGTCAGCTGCGCTCTCGGGCACGGCTACAGCCGGTCCGACATCGCCATGCGCCTGGGTGCCAGCCAGCCCACCATCGGCCGGCGCTACCTATCCGCCATACCCCCAGCCCAGCCCGACCCCGACGCTGCGGACGACCCCGACGTCGACGCCATCAGCATCGACGAGCTGCCCGTCCCGCCCGCCGCCCCGGCCATCGACCACCACAGCGCCCACATCCTCGCCGAGGCCCTCAACACCCTCATCTTGTTGCGCTTCCCGGGTTCGCTCTACGACCCCACGGCCGACCTGCACGCCCTGGGCAGCCTCATCGCCCAAGCCCGAGCTGATATCCCGGCCGCGGTGGCCCAGGCCCGACAAGGGGGCCACCCCTGGGCCGACATCGCCACCAGTCTGGGCATCACCCCCGCCGCCGCCCGGCGGCGCTACCGAGTGCACCCGGCCAGCCCGGAGGCGCCCCTGGACTAAAACGCTGTCCCTCCCTCAACAAACCGAATAGCAGCCCCCCGTCGCCCCGTCTAATCACCCCCCTCATTAACAACCCCCACTACACCAGGAGGTCGCCACTTCCACATCGAAAAATCCCCAGACCGGACACGCCTGTCGCGGCCATGCCACCGGCGGCCCAAAAATTCTCATTGACCGGCGAGCCTCTACCCCCACACCCCCGCTGCCCCGCCGCCAGCCAGACCACCCCGGAGGGCACCCCGGTCCGGCTAGCGCCGAGCCAGTCTGAGTGGGGGAACCTCACCCCTCAACGACAATCCCCGGGCCGCCTCCACAACGGAGAACACGCTCGAAAAACGACCGTCACTCAGCGTGGCTGACAGCGACCGACATCGATCACACGCGCCCACAGATGGGGCCAAATCAAACCATCGCGGTGGGGCCAAATCAACTTGACAAACCCAGGCTGAAGGGCTCCCGGGGGGTCACCTATCTCGACGGGGGATTCGCAAGCCTGGTGGGGGGCCTCGCGGCGGTCGCGTCGGCGACCGGGGCCGCCATTCGGGAGCATCAATCGGCCGCCGGAATCACCGGGGTGCCGGACCGATGGGAGGTCGAGCTGGTGGGGGGCGAGGTGCTGCGGGCGGCCGCGGTGGTGGTCGCGTCGGGCGGTCCCGACGTGGCCCGCCGGCTGTTGCCGGTGGACCCGGGCTGGCCTGAGCTCGGCCCGCCGGTCACTGCCGCCTGCTTGGATCTGGGGCTGCGCGGGCCTTCCCCTTCGGTCGTGTTCGGCCTGGACGAGCCGTTGTACTTGGCGCGCCACTGTCCCCCGGGGGACCTGGCGCCTCCTGGAGGGTCGGTGGTGAACGTCATGCGCTACGGCGCTCGCGACGCCGCCCTGGACGGCGCCGAGTTGCGGAGCCACGCCCGCCTGGCGGGGATCGCCGACAACCAGATGGTGGAGGAGAGATTCCTGGCCGTTGATGTCGTCACCCACCTGCTTCCCAGCCCCGAAGTCGGCTTGGCCGGCCGGCCCGGGGTCGAGGTGGCCGGCGCTGCGGGGCTGTTCCTGGCAGGCGACTGGGTAGGGCCGTCGGGTTGGCTTTCAGACGCCGCGATGGCCAGCGGGCGACGCGCCGGCATCTTGGCGGCCCAGGCGACCGCGGGGAACCGCGCCTACCCGAGGGTGGAGTGACCCCGACGTCGACACCCGGTGGCCTGGACAGCTTCGAGGGCGAGCGCCCGCGCCTGACCGGCCTGGCCTACCGGATTACCGGCTCGCTCGCCGACGCCGAGGACGTGGTGCAAGAGGCGTGGATTCGCTGGGCCGCCGAGGACGTCGGCAGGGTGGATAACCCGGCCGGTTGGCTCACGACTGTCACCTCCCGCCTGGCGCTCGACCGCTTGCGGGCGCAGCGCCGGAGGCGCGAGGACTATGTCGGACCGTGGCTTCCCGACCCGGTCCCCACCGCTTCTAGCGTGGAGGAGACGGCCGAGCTGGCTGAGTCGCTGACCCTCGGGTTTCTGATCCTGCTCGACTCGCTCGGCCCCTTCGAGCGGGTGGCGTTCCTCCTCGGGGAACTCTTCGGCGAGCCCTACCCGGTAATCGCCGACATCCTCGGAAAGAGCGAGCCGGCGTGCCGGCAGCTGGTCTCGCGCGCCCAGCGGAAGCTGCGCTCGGCCCGGCCGGACAGGAGGGCTCCCGGTCCGGCCCCGGCCTCTGCCGAGCTGCTGGCGGCGCTCATGGACTCCGTGCTCGCGGGCGACGAAGAAAGGGTCCTGAAGTTGCTCGACCCCGACGTCGTTCTCATCTCCGACGCCGGACCCGCCCGCCGCGCCGCCAGGGTCCCTGTCGTCGGGGCCAAGCGGGTGCAGCAGCTAGTAAAGGGCGGCTGGAAACTGTTCGGGTTCCAGACTCTCCCGAGCCGGGACCAGCTACCGCCCGCACGCATTCTCGAGATCAACTCCAGCCCTTCGCTGGTGATGGAAACGCCCCAAGGGCCCATCGTGGTCACCGGCGAGGCCGTCGACGGCCGGATCACCTCGATCTGGGTTCGGCTCAACCCTGACAAGACCGCAGCGCTCGCAGATCCACCGCCAATCGTCTGAGCTCTGTGTCAGTCCCGGGCGGCCAGGACAGTCCCCGCTCTAGGAGTCCCCATGCCGGCGTTGAAGGGCAAGGGGCGGACGACATCAGAGCGGGTCTTCGGGGAGAGGCTCTCCCGGTTGGGCCCGCTTGTCCTTGTCCTAGCCCGCGGGACGGATTGGCTGATATCCGTCCAGCGGTAAGACGGTTCGACGGACGCTGCCACCCCGTGCACTCTTATCGATCTGGGGACTCGGAGACCGCCGCCTACTAGGAGAGATCGGCCCGCTCCACGGCTCGGGGCCGAAGACTACGGGCGAGTACCATGGCATCTATGGGCGACGGACAAAGCGGCCAGGCTCCGCCAACCCGGTTCCGCCGTTTTGCTCCCGTTGCGACCCATGTGGTCAATCCGGTGATGCGGCATCTAGCGGGCCGGACTCCAGGATCCGCACTGCTCATCTATAGCGGTCGTAAAACGGGGCGCAGTTACAAGACGCCCGTCAACGTGTTCCATCGTGGGCACCAGTATTTGTTCGTGCTTACCTACGGCCAATCACAGTGGGTGAAGAATGTGCTCGCCGCAGGCGAATGCCACATGCGCTACAAACGGCGAGAAGTCCACCTGATCAACCCGGAAATCATCTACGACCCGGCGATGACCCTGCTCCCGTGGCCGGTGCGTTTCATCGGGCGCGTCGGACGGGTCACCGAGCTCCTGAAGATGAGCCCAACGCAGGACACCGCCCAACCGTGACATCAAGACTCTCCCATCAGAGATCGGTATAATTCAGGGCGACTTAGTCCAACCGTGCGATATCGCTCACTGAGCCGGCAGTAGAGGACACCCGCTACGGCGCGTGCCACTGATCAACAGAGGCACCACCGGGACCGGTGACCCGATCGCGCTGGTGATCGTCGGTGAGGGCACCACCGCTGGTCCCGGGACGCCGTGTTACCGTCCTCGCGTGGTGTCCATCTGGGTGGGGAGCCTCGGTGAAAGCTTCGAACAGGCCCTCGACCTGCTAACAGCCGCCGTGCACGAGTGCACGGACGAGCTTTGGGAGTCCAGCATGTGGGAGGTTCGGGCAGACTTGTTTGGCCCGGAACCGCCCGGCCCCGATGGGAAGCCCGTGGCTGACTCAGCGGCGCGCCGCGTCCTGGTCCAGCGACGCTCAACCCCGTGGAGCGTGGCATGGCACGCCCTCGAGTGCCTCGACTACGACCTCAACGGCGAATTCGGGCCGTGGGCTCCGCCGCCACCGTTCACGGGGAAGCCGCACTGGATGTTGACGACTCTACCGAGGGCTTGGACTCGATCCGAGATGGCTGGGTATATCGAGTACTGCCGTCAGCGGGTGCGCGACGCGCTGGCCGATATGACGGAGGAGAAGGCAGCGACGCCCTTGCCTCGGGCTCACAGGTACAGCGGCCGACCGCACGCGTGGATCATCACCGCCGCCGTCGGGCACACGATCGAGCACGGCTCACAGATCCGGCAGTTCGTCACTGACCAAACCATGGGCTCAGAGTTGTGAAAGGCGCGACCGTTACCCGGCGGTATGGGCGCCGGCGGCCTCGTCCTTAGGGGTCGTTTCGCGCTCACATTCGGGGGCACCCTCGGCGATGTGGTTGCCCGCTTCAAGCCAAGGTGGCGTGATCCGACGTTCGGGCGACGGGAGACCGTGTGGGGCAGTTCCAGATTTCTCCCGCCACTGACCGTGCCGTCTTGACAACGGCCCTGCTGTCTGTATTCTTGTCGTATGACCATAGATAAAGCGGTCAGCGGTACGCAGGGCGGGTCTGGGTCGCCGGTCGAGTTCCGGCTCGACCCCGCCTCGGGGGTGCCGACCTTTCTGCAGCTCGTGCACCAGGTCGAGCACGCCCTGCGGCTGGGCTACCTCAAGCCCGGTGACCAGCTTCCCAAGGTCCGCGACGTGGTCGCCTCGCTGGCCATCAACCCCAACACGGTGCTGAAGGCCTACCGCGACCTGGAGCTCAAGGGCCTCACGGCAGGTCGGCCCGGGCAGGGCACGTTCATTCAGGCCACCCTGAGCCAGGTGGCGCTGCCGGAGCTGACCGTCCTTCGCCGCTCCCTGTTGCGCTGGTTGACCGCCGCGGATAGGGCCGGCCTGGACGAGGACGGGATCGTGGCGCTATTTACCAGCGAGCTGCGGGATTTCTATAAGCGCCAAAGCGGGTCGCCCACCCGCGGCGGTGCGGCGAGCGAAACGGAGGGCGTGGCATGAACGTCATCGAAGCCAACGCAGTCGGGAAACGCTACGGCAGCACGTGGGCGCTGCGCGACTGCACGCTGGCCATACCCGACGGGCACGTGGCCGCCCTGGTCGGACCGAACGGCGCCGGCAAGACCACCCTGTTGAACCTGGCGGTCGGCCTGGCGAGCCCGTCCGCGGGCACCGTCGCCGTCCTTGGCCGTGCCCGGCCGGGGTCGTTGGCGGCGCTGGACGGCATCGCCTTTGTGGCCCAGGACGCGCCCCTGTACAAGAACCTGTCGGCAGCGGAAATGCTGCACCTGACCCGCAACCTGAACCGCCACTTCGACCAGCGATACGCCGAAGCCCGGCTGGGCGAGCTGGGCATCCCGTTAAAACGCAAAGCCGGCAAGCTGTCCGGCGGCCAGCAAGCGCAGCTGGCGCTGACCCTGGCGCTGGCACGGCGGCCGAGGTTGCTGGTGCTCGACGAGCCGATGGCCATGCTCGACCCGCTGGCCCGCCACGACTTCATGGCCACCGTGATGACCGCCATGGTCGACGACGGGGTGTCGGTGGTCCTGTCCTCGCACGTCCTCGCGGAGCTCGACCGGGTGGCCGACTACCTGATCCTGGTGTCAGCCGGCAGGGTGCAGGTGGCCGGCGAGGTCGACGACCTGCTCGCCCGCCACCGTGTGCTGACCGGCCCGGCCGTCGAGGCCGACCGGGTAGCGGACAGACTGGGTGTGGTGCACGCCCGGCGCGGCGAGGCACAGGCTCACCTGTTGATCAGGACCAACGGAAGCACCGACGCGGTGCCGCCGGGTTGGGAGACCCACCCGGTGAGCCTCGAAGAACTCACCCTGGCCTACCTGCGCCAACCCGGCACCGCCGCCCTGCCCGGCCCGGCCCCCGGCCCGGACTTCCAACCGGGGCAGGTCACGAAATGACCGCCCTGACGGTGCCCCCCCGTCTGGAGCAGGACGCCAGCCTGCGCCCGGTGCCATGGCGACGCATGGCCTGGGTCATCTGGCGGCAACACCGCATCGCGCTGGGCGGCGTGGCCGCGTTCCTGGGCGCGCTGGCGATCTACGTCTGGGACGTCGGTCTGCAGCTCCACCACGCCTACACCGCCGCGACCACTTGCACCTCGAACTCACCGGCCTGCGCTGATCTGATCACCCACTTCAACAACATGAACCATGTTCTGCAGGGAGGCTACGTACTGCAGATAGTGCCCGGGCTGATCGGCGCGTTCGTCGGCGCCCCGCTGCTGGCCCGAGAATTGGAGACCGGCACCTTCCGCTACGCCTGGACCCAAGGCTTCGAGCGATGGCGCTGGGCGCTCGCCAAGCTGGTGGCCCTCGCCGTCACGGTGACCGCCGCCGCCGGGGCGCTCAGCGTGCTGTTGTCCTGGTACTACCAGCCGTACTTCGCCACTCGCAACGGGGCCCTGGAACTTTCAGGACTGTCCCCCTTCGGTGGCGGCGTGTTCGACCTGCGCGGCGTCGCCTTCGCGGCCTGGACGCTGGCCGCCTTCGCCATCGGCGGTCTGGCCGGCATGCTCATCCGCCGGGTCGTCCCCGCCATCGTCGCCACCCTGGTCGCCTACACCGGCCTGGCCCTCGTGGCCGCGAACGTCCTGCGCCAGCACTACCTGACGCCACTCCTCACCCGCGGCCTGAACGAGCCCGCTTCCGCCTGGATCATGCGCCAGTGGTGGGATAAAGCCGGCGACTTCGCGTTCCGCACCTGGCGGGACGCCCCCATCAGCCTCCAACAGGGCTGCGCTTCCTCCCCAACGGGGCCTCTTGGCAAGCCGTCGGGGGTAACCCTGGCGCAGTGCTTCGCCCAGCACGGCTACACGCAACTGACCAGCTACCAGCCGGTCAGCCGGTTCTGGACGTTTCAGTGGATCGAGGCCGGCTGGCTACTCGCGCTGTCGGCGCTGCTCATCGCCGTGACCGTCTGGCTGATCCGCCGCCGGGCAGCCTGAACCGGCCGGCACCCGTTTTTCAGCACCGACCGGTGCCAGGGGGACCGGCGGCGCGAACCGAGCTGAGCCATCACGTGTTCCTTGGGCCGGGCTTGGCATGCTGTGCCCCAGCCTGGCAAGCGACACTTCAGGACCGTGATGGTCGTCGGGGACATCCAGCCAGCACGGATGGACTGCGGGATCGATGGGGCACGGCCTGGTTGGAGTGTGCCGCAGCCGCCGCGCTCTGCCCCGGAACCGGCGTTGTCTGTAGTTCTAGGCAGAGAGCCCCAGGTCAGGCGTCGCTTCGTCCGTCGAGCACATGTCCACGACGGACGTGTCAACGACCCGAGCTCGGCATCAGCGATCGGGGCCATCACGGCAATGAGCATGAACGAACCTGTGAAACTCCGCAAGAGGCCGTCCTGGCGGGCTGCGATGCGTGGATCGATTCGAAATCTTCGAGCCCGGATAGGGCCGTTCAAGCGGCCTCTCACGGTCACGCGGTTGCCTCAACGGTGTCCGTCCTGGCGGCAGATCAGCGCGGCTGTCGGCTCACTACGACGTCGACAGTTGCGGGCTGAGCGGCCTTACTGCGCAGTTTGGACGGAGGTGACAGGCTACGGACATGGGTGTCCTCGACGAGGCCAAAACCTCGAGGAGGATACCCAAAATTCGCTACAGACTTCCGGCGTTACGAGACGGTTGGCAGCCGTCCTTTAGGGATAAGCGTTTGGTGATGTTTGGGGGCGGTTTAGCCCGCCCTGAGGTATCGACGGAGGGCTTCGCGGACGACCTCCGAAGCAGTGGTGTGATCGTTCGCTGCCCGGTCGTCGACTGCCTTGCGCAGCTCCGGTTCGAGCCGGACGGGGAGCGTGTCGGCGGGACCCGATCCCATCGATGGGCGCCCGGGACGTCGCCGCAACTTGGCGACGTCGAGCCCGGCCTCGGCCTCCTCGGCCAGCCGCTGCAGGACCTCGTCGGTCAACTCAACACCTGCCTTGGACCGTCCGTAGGTCTTCTTGTCAGTCATCGGGCTCTCCGATCCCGCCCAGCAGCGGCTCGTAGATGCGTCTCATCCTCATGGCGTGAATCACGATCTCCGTGTCGTCTTCGCGGAGCACGGACACGATCTCCAGGAGGTTCCCGGCCCGGTCGGGGCCCAGGTAGAGAACCTTGCTCGTACTTTGCTCGTCGGCGGCGACGAGCGCATGCTCGACCCCGTGGCGGATGTCCTCGTCGACGATGCCGTGCTTGCGGGCCGACTCATAGATCTCCACGACAGCTCACACCGAATATCGTATCGCGAAACTCCTTGGGGGTTGCCCGTCCAACCATAATTTTTGAGTTGGCCGTCCTCGTGGGCCTGCTCGCAAACACGCTGTCGGGTCCGTGGTGGCTCGACGGGGTCGTGGCGCTGACGATCTGTGGGTTGGCGGTGGTCGAGGGACGTCGGGCCAGGGGTGGTCATGCCTGCGGGTGGGCTTGCTCCGTCCCCGTTTTCGGCGCGGCCCGGCCGCTCACCGAACCCAGCCCCCCCCAATGTGCTCGGAGCGCACATTCGGTGCGTCCCTAGAAGTCATGTAGTCGAATACGAAGCCGTCGTTCCCTACGCCGCCGGTCCGCCTGGCTGGTGCCCAAGTCGTGACCCCGCCACGTTCGCAGGGCGCGTGCAGCGAAGGGGGTACCTTTACCGGTGACCATGAGGTAGCTGCGACAGTGTCCGCATCCAAGCGCCGGAAGCCGCGAGGTCGCGTCCGTCGCGACCGTATTGACGGCCGGGACATGCAGGTACGTCGCGAGGCGGCATACGTCGTCGAGCGCGCCCTGCGAGGCGAGTCGCGTGTGGTCACCATCGGTCCCCTGGTCTTGTTCTCGACGCCGACGGGCGACGCCTGGATGCTCGACCCTGCCGACGGGCTCGCCCGCTGCCTGGCCCGCGATGGCAACCCGCTGCCCGACGGAATCACCGAGACCGCCGACCGCTTCGCGGTCGACTGGAACGTCTCGTACAGCATCGACGGGGATGCGTTCACCGTCATCGAGCGTCCCGGCCGTGTGATCAGCGTCCTTGGCTATCCCGTGGCCGAGATCCGCCGGGCGGCCCGCCGAACTGACTGGTAAGGGATCGGGTTGGAAGCGCTCAGCCCTCAGCTCACCAGTGGTGGGCAAGGATCAGGCCCGTCCGGCAAAGGTCGTCCAGCAGGTCCCTTCGCTGGTGCGCGAGGATCCTCAATCGTCGACGTTTGTAGGGCGTCGTCTGGGCTACGTCGAAGGCGACACGAGCCAGTTCGGCGATTCCCGGATCGGGTGAGGACGCGAGCTTCCTGAGCCGGGCCATGTTCTTTCCCGAGATATGGGACTGACGCAGGTAGTCCCATATCTCGTGTTCCTGTCGGCGAGCGTGACGCTCTCCTACCGGCAGACGGGCGCAATCCTTGCATGTGGAGCTGCGGTAGCACTTTCGCGTGAACACCTCGCTCGGTCTTCGACAACCACAACTCTTGCAGTAACCCGCCATGGCGCCATCCAGTATGGCAGGGAGGCGGACGGGTCTAAGTGAGGTTGCATCTGGGCGGAATGGGGGGAGCGGTCGTGAACCTAGGACCTAGGATCGGTGCTCATGAGCGAAGGTGGCCACGAAGCGGAACATCGCGCCACGGGACTTCGCGCAAAATCGGTTCGCCGACCGGCCCGTGCGGCGCAGTTGGAGACCAGCCGCTATGGCTATCCGATCATGGTTGCCGTAGATCGCCTCGACGGGCGCGCCCAGTTCGGAGCCGTCTCGACAGCGCGTCTGGTGACGCTGGCTACCTTCGATCTGTGCGGCCTCTGCGGCCTTCCATTTGGGGAGGAGCTGCGCTGGCAGGTGTCCACCCACATCGACGCCGTCGAAAACCCCGCCGACTACTGGAATGCCTTCTCCGAGCCGCCTCTCCACAACATCTGCCTGATGTACTCCGCTCTGGTGTGCCCGTTCCTGCGCTCACTGGCAGCACGGGCCAGAGACCCCGAGGGTCGAGTCGACGCCAACATGGGGAGCGCACTGCTCGCCTACGGCCTCGCCGACACCGTGGGCATTCACTTCGACCCATCGAACTCGGACTATCAGCTGAGATTCCTTCAGGCAGGACTGGCCGAAACAGACCAATGGGGCAGCCTTGAGGAGCTGGA
Source organism: uncultured Acidimicrobiaceae bacterium (assembly GCA_963834725.1). Taxonomy (GTDB): domain Bacteria; phylum Actinomycetota; class Acidimicrobiia; order Acidimicrobiales; family Palsa-688; genus PALSA-693. The sequence goes on along the minus strand of CAWICN010000001.1, from coordinate 5,075,347 downwards.
GGCGCGATACCGCGAAGCGCTGGTCAGCGAGGAGCCCCTATCGGTCGAACCGAACCTCGCGGTGATCGCAGGCGCCTTGAACCGCTGCGACGCCGGAGAGATCGCTGACCCCGGTGCTCAGGCGTTCATGGCAGCCCTGGTGTGCGGCGCGGCCTTGGTCCCGCAGGTACGCGAGCTATCGGAAACTCAGGCAATCTTCGATGACGACGGCTACAGCTACCTGCTGGACATGGCGATCTCGTGGGCTGGCGGCGAGAAAGGGGCGATACCACTGGGCCCGAACGCCTCCTCGGTCCTGGCCGCGGCTTTCGCCTGGCTCCGGTCAAGCGATCCTCTTCCCACGGTGCTGTCTGGCTGGAGGGCCGCAGCGCGCCTGTCTGGCGCCCTATAGCCGGCGTTGTCTGTAGTTCTAGGCAGAGAGCCCCAGGTCAGGCGTCGCTTCGTCCGTCGAGCACATGTCCACGACGGACGTGTCAACGACCCGAGCTCGGCATCAGCGATCGGGGCCATCACGGCAATGAGCATGAACGAACCTGTGAAACTCCGCAAGAGGCCGTCCTGGCGGGCTGCGATGCGTGGATCGATTCGAAATCTTCGAGCCCGGATAGGGCCGTTCAAGCGGCCTCTCACGGTCACGCGGTTGCCTCAACGGTGTCCGTCCTGGCGGCAGATCAGCGCGGCTGTCGGCTCACTACGACGTCGACAGTTGCGGGCTGAGCGGCCTTACTGCGCAGTTTGGACGGAGGTGACAGGCTACGGACATGGGTGTCCTCGACGAGGCCAAAACCTCGAGGAGGATACCCAAAATTCGCTACAGACTTCCGGCGATCAGAGGGCGCGGCCTCCGATTTTCGGGGGGACCGCTGCCCGCGATTATGGGTAGCCCTTCTGCTCGATCGACTTGACAATTCAAGTTCCGTATCCGATCTGCATCGCTCGCACGGCTGGCGATGCTTCCGGCGAGGGTGTTGCAGATCGGGCATTCTGGGACGGTGAAGATAGCGGGTTACTCGCCTAGCGCCGTCATTCAACTGCCTTACCTGAGGCTTCATCAGGCCGTTTACCGATTGAGGGGTGGCCTGTTTGGAAAGCACGCCGGGTTCCGGCCGGCTCTTCTTCTGACAACCAAGGGTCGGCGGAGCGGCGTTTCACGGACGGTCGCACTCATCTACGCCCGACGAGGTAACGACTTGGTCGTGGTTGCTTCGAACGGAGGCAGCGACCGACAGCCGGGCTGGTACCACAATGTCATCGCCGATCCGGTGGTCTCAGTGCAGATAGGGAGACGGCGGACGCAGGCAACCGCCCGTACGGCCGAGGGCCGTGAGCGTGAGAAACTCTGGACGTTGGTCAACAGAAACAACCGCGGCTTGGCGCCGTTACTGCATCCGGGTGCCACCGGCCGCTACGACGGTTACCAGACGGACACGACACGGGCCATCCCGGTGGTCGTTCTGACCCCTGGTGATTAGAGGCTGGCCGTTCGATGTCTGGGTGGGGTGCGGGGCAACGCGTAGTTACCACGTCCATCATCACGCCGAGTCAGAGCTCCTCGGCGCCCGCCGCCAAGCTGTGGAAGTGTGAGTCACGATGAAAACGGTCGAGGTCGTCTTCGCCCTGGTTTGGGGGGCGTTCTGGCTGTACTGGCTCGTAGCAGCCTTCTTTATGAAGAGGGGTCGCGTCCCGTTGTCGCGCGAGCTCGGTATCCGGGCGGCGATCGCCGTCCTGGCGATCCTCTTGGCTCGCCTGGGGGCCTTCCGGGGCTACGGCCTCAACACGGATCCGTGGCGCGCAGGCCTCGGGCTCGTCCTCTTCGCTACGGGGTTGGGGTTCGCTGTGTGGGCCCGGGTGCACATCGGGCGCAACTGGGGCACCCCGATGACACAGAAGGTCGAGCCAGAGTTGGTGACCAGCGGCCCCTACCGCCTGGTCCGCCACCCGATCTACTCGGGCGTGCTGGTCGCAGGTGTCGGCACCGCGGTAGCGCTGAGTTGGAAATGGCTGATCGCCGTGGCCCTGGCCGGCGTCTACTTCGTATACAGCGCGACCGTCGAGGAGCGCTACCTGACCAAGCAGTTCCCTGAAACCTACCCGACGTACAAGCGCACGACCAAGATGCTCTTCCCGTTCATCTTCTGAACGGACGAGGGTCCCGCGCCAGATCGTTCTATCCTGCGCCTTCAGAAGGAGAAATGTTGAGGACACGTCTCGCGCCCGAGTCGGTAGACGCTCGGTCCCAGCTTCCGCCGCGGGTCAACCCGCGGACGCAGAATAACGACGCCAAGCCGGCGTTAGGCCACGGTCGGACGGCGGCGATTAGGGGTGGGCCGTGGCGATATTATCTCTGGGACGTTCTGGGACACGCGAACGGCCGCGATATGTGCCAGTGAGGATTAGGGGGTGCTTGACGCTGGGACGGTCCGTTTTCTCGAAGCGGGTCCTGTTGGTGTCGGGGTTGTTGGTCTGAATGTCACTCTGGCAGCTCATGGGGGGGCCGCCAGGGGTGTACTGGTCGATGCGGTAGGAGATTTTCGTGTCGGTGTCGGATTTGGCGGCAGGATGAGACGTCCTGAATTGGTGAGGGGTCCCTCCCCGGTTGAGTTCGCGCTCGGGGAGGGACCCGGAAGGCGGTAGTCGCCTGTGGCGATTCTATGGCCTTGTGCGTTGTCGGTGGCGGCGTAGGCGGCGGCCGGCAAGGGGGTGCGGGTTCCTCGTCCTCACTGCGAGGTGTGCGGGCGCCCGATGGTGTTCTGGTCGGGCTATACGCGGTCGGTGCGGTGCGGGCTGGTGGTGGTGCGGATCTGGGTGAAGAGAGCCTGGTGCCCGGTCTGCCGGGCCAGTCACGCGCTGCTGCTGTCGTTTTGTTTGCTGGGTCGGCTGGACGCGGTGGAAGTGATCGGCCCGGCCGTGAAGGCGGTGGCGGCGGGGCAAGGCACCCGCCCGGTGGCCCGGCAGATCGATCCCCACTTTGCCTCTACGACCGTCCGGGGCTGGTATCGCCGGTATCGGCAGCGAGTGCAGCGGGGTGGAAGGGCCGAGGCGGTGGCGGCTCTGGAGCGGGTGGCCGGGCCGGTGGCGGCCCGGTTGGGGGTGGCGGTGTGGGCGGCGGTGTCGTTGCTGAGCGGCGGGCGGTGGCTGTCCATCACGGATACGCCCTTGGCCGGCGGGCGGGGGTGGCCTTGGATGACGGTGACGGTTATAGATCACCCCAGGAGGCCGCCATGAGGGCTGCAGCGGTCCCAACCGATGGGCAGGCGAAGCGGGCTGGTCTTGGTGGGCGGCCGGGACCCGGCTCACCGCGGGCCGCCACGGAACGGCCCGGCGGTGAGGCGGATTTATTGGCTTGGATGGATCAGGCCGCCTGTCGGGGAGCGGGGCCGGCCGATTTTTTCGGTGAGCCGGCCGCCCGGGCTCGGGGCCAGGCCCGCTGCGGGGGGGGCCCGGTGTGCGAGGTGTGCTTGTGGTGGGCGCTGGCCGTCGAGGCTGAGGCCGGGTACCGCTTCGGCATCTGGGGTGGGGCCAGCCCGGTGGTTCGGGCTGGTATCGCCTGGGTGACCGGCGCCGCTTACCCCCGGGCCCGGTTCGTGGCCGCGGCGGTGGCGTGGGCGCGGCCGCCCGACGGCCAGACCGAGGCGGTGGTGGCCTGATGGGCCGGCGGTGCCCGGCTCGGGGCCCGCTGCTGGCCCCCGACGACCAGCAGTTACACCTGACGGTCCGGGTGGCCGCCGACCCCTTGGTGGAGGTAGCGGCCGCCCAGATCATGGTGGCGGCCCTGGAAGAGCTGCGCACTGCCGGCATCGTGGTCCGCCACGCCACCTTGTAACTCCACGGCCAAACCGGAACGCCATGGCCGTGACCGGGGCTGAGCCGGCGGTCACCGGCGGGGTGGACACCCACCTCGACACGCATGTGGCCGCGGTGTTGGATCCCATCGGCGGGCTGCTGGGCGTGCAAAGCTTTGCTGCCACCCCGGCCGGCTACCGGCAGCTGCTGGCCTGGATGGCCTGGTTCGGTGTGCTACGCCGGGTCGGGGTGGAAGGCACCGGCGCCTATGGGGCCGGCCTGGCCCGTTACTTGCGCCGCCACGGTATCGAGGTGGTCGAGGTGGACCGCCAAAACCGTCAAGCCCGGCGCAGCCAAGGCAAATCCGACCCGGCCGACGCGATCGAAGCGGCCCGGGCCGCCCAGTCGGGCCGAGCCGCCGGGATAGCCAAAACCCGAGACGGCCAAGTGGAAGCCATCCGGGTGCTGATGGTCGCTCGCCGCTCGGCCCGCGCCAACCGCATCAAAACCCTCAATCAGATCCGCCACCTGTCCTTCACCGCCCCCGATCAGCTGCGGGCCGCCCTGGCCGGGCTGACCCCGGCTGCGGTAATCGACCGGGCCGCCGGCCTGCGCCCCGGGACGCCCGGCGATCCGGTCACCTTCGCCACCAAGACCGCCCTGCGGGCCCTGGCCCGCCGGGCCCTGGCCCTCGAGCAAGAAATAGACCGCCTGGACGCCCTGGTCGGCGAACTGGTCACAGAAGTCGCCCCCGGCCTGCTGGAAATCTACGGGGTGGGGGTCCACACCGCCGCCCTGTTGCTGGCCGCCGCCGGCGACAACCCCCAGCGGCTCCGCTCCGAAGCAGCCTGGGCCCACCTCTGCGGCGTGGCCCCCATCGAAGCGTCCTCGGGGAAAGTCATCCGTCACCGATTGGACCGAGGCGGCAACCGCCAAGCCAACCAGGCCCTGTGGTGCATCGTCATGACCCGCATGAGCAGCGACCCCCGCACCCGAGCCTACGTAGAGCGGCGCCGTAAAGAAGGTCGCTCCACCAAAGAAATCATCCGAGTCCTCAAGCGTAACGTCGCCCGCCAGGTTTATCGGGAACTACCCCGACCCTAGATCGCCTGGAGCGGCCGGCCCGGCCCTATAAGTGCCTGACACCCACCAGGGTTGTCCTGCGAACGATCCGCCAGCCCGCCGCTCCAGCGCCCATCCCACTCTCATCCCAACGCGGATGCCATGGCCTGATAAAAGCCTGTCCTCAACACCACGAGTGACTCATCACTGGTCTGCCAGCACCGCGCCACCCAGCCACCACCAAACCATCAGACACCCAGCCTCACATCAAAGCCCCGTCCCACCTCTCCAACCCCCCCGCATGAACAGAGAACCCCGCTCCAAATATCCCCCTGACAACCATAGAAGCATCGCTCTGCGCTACCTCCTCAATGGCGGCGGCCGCGTTCCGGGGCGAACATTCTGCATCGCCCCTCTGAATGGCATCATTCGGAGATGCGGGAGTTCCGGACCGGTTTTAGGCGACATCGGCGGTCGGCCAGGTCGCCGTCGCGGCGTAAGCGCGGCTGGATCACGCCGCGACTGCGGTCCTCGCCCTATCGACTCGAACGTCGCCCTATTGGCAGCCGCGGTCGCGCGGCGTGATGCGGGCTTCGTTGTTCTCGAACGTTGGAGCGCCGCCGGTGCCTGCCGGATACGCTTTCGGTGGTGTCGACCGTGGCATTCCTTTTCACCGATATTGAGGGATCGACCAAGCTGTGGGCCGCTCATAAAGACGCCATGCGGCAGGCACTGGAGCTTCACGACGCGCTTGTCGGGGAGTCGGTGCAGAACGCCGGGGGAAGGGTGTTCAAGCACACCGGGGACGGCGTGTGCGCCGAGTTCTCTTCGACGATTAGCGCAGTGGTGGCCGCCGCCTCGGCACAGCGGGCGCTGGCGTCGACCGACTGGCGGCCGCTGAGTGGGCTTCGGGCTCGGATGGCTGTGCACGTGGGTGACGCCGAGCGTCGCGGCGACGACTGGACCGGGCTGGCGCTGAGCCGAACCGCGCGTTTGATGGGAATTGGTTACGGCGGACAGGTCCTGCTGTCGGGCGCCGCCTACGGACTGGTGGCCGAGGAGATTGGTCCCGATCTCATGGTTACTGACCTGGGATGGCACCGCCTGCGCGACCTGGCCGGTCCTGAACATGTGTGGCAGTTGGTGGGCCCGGCTGCAACGAAGCTTTCCGGCCCTGCGCTCGTTCGACGGCCGCCGCGGTCGGCTGCCGCCCCAGCCGACCTCGTTTATCGGTCGCCGGACCGAGCTGGGCGAGGTTGTCGCGGCGTTGCGGGAGCACCGCTTGGTCTCGGTGGTGGGGCCGGGCGGGGTGGGCAAAACCCGGCTGGCCGTCCAGGTCGGACTGGAGTCGGTGGACGCCTTCCCCGATGGGGTGTGGATGTGCGAGCTTGCCGCGCTCGATACCGCCGCCGGGATGGACGCGGCCGTTCTGTCGGCGCTCGGGCTGCAGGCGACGGCCGTGATGGACCTCCGAGCGCACCTCCTTGACGTGGTGTCGACCTGGCGGGCGCTGCTCCTGGTGGACAACTGCGAGCACCTTCTCGGCGAGGCGACTGATCTCGTCCTGGCCGTTATGGCCGCGGCCCCAAACATTTCTGTGCTGGCCACGAGCCGAGAGCCCCTCCATGTGCCGGCGGAGAAGGTGATGACGCTACGACCGCTGGAGGCGGTGGAAGAGGCGGTGCCGCTCTTCATCGACCGGGCCACGAGTTTGCGCCAGGCCTTCGACCTCGACGACGAGAGTCGCTCGGCGGTCACTCAGATCTGCCAGCAGCTCGACGGGCTGCCCCTGGCCATTGAGCTGGCTGCAGCTCGGACGATCGCCATGTCGCCGCAAGAAATCGCCCGCCACCTCGACCAGCGCTTCCGGCTGCTGGCGGAGCGCTTTTCTGATCCCGGCAGCAGGCACGGATCCCTACGTCGACTGGTGCAATGGAGCTACGACCTTCTGGATCCGCCGACCCAACTGTTCTTCGCCCGGTTGTCGGTGTTCTCGGGTGCCTTCGACGTTGCCGCGGCACGCGAGGTCTGCGAGCTCGACGACGAGCTGACCACCCTGGACATGCTCACCGAGCTGGTCGACAAATCTCTGGCCACGGCCAACCCGGTCGGGTCCCGCACGAGCTACCGCCTCCTCGAGACCATGCGCCAGTACGGCGCGGCCCAGCTCGGTGACGACGACACAGTCAGACTGCGGCGACAGCACAGCACCTACTACGCCGATTTCTGCGAACGGTCCTGGGCCGGCATCCGCGGCGACAGCTCCCAGCAATGGTTCGACCACATCGACGACGAGTTCGCCAACATCCGGACGGCCAGCGAGAGAGCTCTCGGCGAAGGTGATGTGGACACTGCCATCCGGATCGTCGGCGGGCTTTTCATGTACAACCACAGCCGTCGGCTGCCGGAGGTCTGGGGATGGTTGCACCGCGCCCTGGACCTTCCGGGCGGGGCCGAACGGCCCCTCGGCCGTCATGCTCTGCTTCACCGGTCCGCCGCGAGCTGGATGACAGACGACGTGGCGGACGCCGAAGCCTCGGCCCGTAAGGTGCTCGGAAACAGCGACGGAGGACAGGACCCGCTTCTGCCGCTGGCTCTGTACCTTCTGAGCTCACCATGCTGGGCGCTCGGCCGTCTCGATGAGGGCCTGAGACACAACCGCCGAGCCCTGGAGCTCGCCCGAGCATGGGGACCAGACTTCAACTACGACGCCGGCCTGGCCATGTGGAACGCATCTACCCTGAGCGTCGCGCTCGGCTCGCCCGATCCGCAGATGGCCCGCCAGCTTCTCGATCTCGGCCGCCGCACCGGCCACTCCCGCACCTACGCACAAGGCCTGATGCAGGTCGGCATCACCGAACCCGACACCGCGCGGGCGATCTCCCTGCTCGCCGACGCCCGCGATCTAACCGCCCGCTCCCGCGACACGTACGCGCACCTCAATGCCACCGCCTGGCTGACCGTCGTTCAGGCAACCGAGAACCCACGGGCAGTGATCGAGGCGATCCCGCAGATACTCGACCAAGCCCGGGCAACCGGCCAGCACATCATCGTGCGCATGTGGGCTCGAGACGTCATAGACCCGCTCGCAACTCTGGGCCGACTCGACGTCGTACCGGTCCCCGACGCGGTCACCTCCGCCAACTGCATCCGGCCGGCGCGTGCTGCTGATGCCGTCGCCCGAGCCCGAGATCATTTCGGCGACGAAGAATACCAACGTCGCAAAGACGAGGCAGCGACCAAATCAACGCCAGAGATCGAGCAGTACCTCCTCGAAGTGTGCGCAGAGCTCCGAAGCCACGAATAACTGCCGTGCATGGGGATGCGACTCTCACTCCGGACGGATCGGATCTTTCCGTACCACTCGACGGATTGGCTTAACACCTTTCATCGAGCCCAGACAATCTGGGTTTCTCGTGCACATGGCGTCTGAGGTGAGCTGAAGTGGCGCAGCCGCCACCACTCCTGGCGACCGCTGGGCGCGTCAGTTGTTCCGGCGCTGATGATGAGCGGGGCGTCCCCCGGCGTCGGGTGAACCCGATGGTCCAACCCATCCCTGATCGGCGGCTCATGGCGACGTTATGGTGTGAATGGGAGCTGTCGGTTCGGGCCGGGGCAAACGCTCCGAGTTTCGGACGATGGCTCGGCGATAGGGCTCCCCCTGGCCCGGTAACCCATCTGCCCGATATCGTCCCCCGCCCGTAAAGTGCACCCTCGCGCGTCACGTACCGCTCGGTCGGTGGGATACTGCAGAGCTGCTTGTCAGGCTGCCTGCGTACTTTCCCAACCGCGGCGTGGGAAGCCTCAGGTCCCCAGGAGCCGCTCGTAGGTGCCGATATGCGCTGCGCGGGACGGATCTCCGACCGGGTTACTGAGCGAACATTCTGTATTCGTCGACCTCCGGCCACTCCTCCCCCGCCTGGGATCCTAAGCACAACACGGACGCCCGGAACTCACCACGCGAGACGCCTGGCTCGCCGCGGTGCTCACACTCTCTCACGTGACGAAGGACATTCGCGACGAAGACATGGACGTCGGGTAGGCCGTGTTCGTTACGAACCGCGATCAGGGCGTGGTCATGATCACGGCGCACAACATCCGCCGAGCGCTCACCCAGCCTGGCCCGCAGGGCCGTCGACTCGGCTAAATCCGTGAACAGGACCGTCAGGGTTCCCGTCACTGCCCTCACACCTGGCCACATTAGGAGCGCCAGTAGCACATCCTCAACTGCCCGGAAATATCAAGTCGAAATGTCCCCAATTGATGGCTTGCCAAGCGAGACGGCTCCGTCGGCGGTCGGATTATCGCTCGGCTATTGAGGCCGGACGAGCTGCTCAGGCGATTCTCGATCGTCGCCGCAAGGGGGCCCCGATGGCCCAGAAACGCGGGGATAGCGTCCCAGTCGCACATTGGGCGGTGTCACCAATCGCAGGGTCGGTGGGATACTGCGGAACTGCTTGTTAGGCTGCCGGCGTACTTTCTCAACCACAGCGTGGGAAGCCTCACGTCCCGAGGAGGCACTCGGACGTGCCGTTCGGCGCTTGTCGGAGGTGCCGTGCGCTCGGATTCTCGAGCGCACGTTCTGCGCCGTCACTGGAGTCAAGGCGGACGGTCAACTCTCTGTGGTCGCCCCTCAAGAGTGGTTGCCGGGAGCGGTTGATTCAGTGAACGATGATGGCGTCGGCGGCGCGCAGCCGGCTGGCCACGCCTTTGAGTATGCCGCGGGTAACGGTAGGAACGCCAGCGCCGTGGCATCGGCTGGGTCCAGCCGGGCGAAGAAGCCACCCGAAACACCGCTCGGCATGCTCGCCCCACCATAACAGACCCCTTCGCCTCCGGCGCGGTCGCATCCTCAGGGGCGGGCCCGCCGTCTCATACCTGTTGGATACGCATAGATGAGTCCGTTGTCGGTTGCGACGGCCTCTTTCGGCCACACCCTACACGCCTTCGCCCCGAGGACTGCCAGGCCCAGTTACGTAAAGTTCGGCGCCTAATCCCAACCTCGCCGGGCGAGCTCACCCCGAACCGCCTGTGACGCCATCAGGGTGCCGTTGTATCCTTCCGGGCTGTCCACCTCATAGTCCAGAGCCCGTTGTTGCAGCTCGACGTGCTCGCTGCCGACGCCGAATCGGTGGGCGAGATGGGTGCTGAAGATCCGGATACCCGGCTCGAGACCAGCGCCCATCTGACGAAGCAACTCAAGGCTGCGACGCCCATCGCCTTCCGCGTCGGTGAGGGCGGCGAGCAGGACGACCGCATCACAGACCTGACCCGGCATCCGGTCACTAAGTCCCTCGATGGCGGTAGCGCAGATGACCGAAACGGCCTCAGCCAAACGGCCCTGGGCCAACAGGGCCAGGGATCGGATGTCATCGGTCGTGAATCCCGGTATCCGCCGCAGATCCGCGTGGGCGGCGAGTGATTCGAGCCAGGCGAGGGTGTCGATGGCCGAGACGGGATCTCCGAGCAGGATCTGACAGGTAGCAGCGAGCTTGGCCGCCCGGGGCGTTATGGTCGGATAAAAGTCGGTCGTCCTGCACTGATCGAGGAAATCCAGGCAGCCCTCAAGGCCGCCCCGAAAGTCGCCGCGGTTGGCCGCGATACGACCTTCGACCCAGCGAGGCATTCCTACGTAGAGATCCCAAAGCGGGTCGAACGATATGTTCATAGCGGAGGTCACCTCCGCCCGACCCCGGTCGACCTGGGCGAGGTCAGTCAGGCTATCGGCGAAGGGTGTGCGCACACTCAGAGCGGTGTGTCCGCATGCCCTCATGATCGGCCGCGTCGACGTCGTGAGTTCTTCGGCTGCCGCGCTGTAGGCCGCCCAGTCGTTCATCCAGGCAGCCGTCATGCAGACAGCCAGGTGCAGCTCATCTACCCGCTCGCGTCCAACCTCCATGGTCGCGGCCGCCGCCCGTTCAATCAGCTGGCGAGCCTCGAGTGCGGCGCCCGAGCGTATGTAAGCGGCGTAAGCGCCGGTGATCAGCTCCGCCGCCTGTGACCATCGACCGGTCGTCGTCGCCCACTCGAAAGCGGCGGTCAAGTTCCGGCGCTCGCCTGCCAATGCCACACCGAGGCGGAGCTCCGAGGCGCCGGTGTGGCCCCGAGCGGTCGCCAGTCGATGAAAGTGCTCCACATGCCGGTCACGGGCCTCGAAGGTCTCGCCCCTCTCGGTAAGGCGATCCTCGCCGTAGGCCTTGACCGACTCCAACAAGCCGAACCGGGCTATCTCGCCGCTGTCGAGCCGGACGACCCACGACTTCGACGTCAGCGCGTCCAGAACGGCCAGCGCCGCAGCACGATTCACCCCGGCCACATGGGTCACGCCCTCGACGTCGAAGCCATCGACGAAAACGGACAGCACCGCCAGAACGCGCTGTTCGTAGGGTCGCAGCAAACCGTAGCTCCAGTCCAGCGTCGCCTGAAGAGTCCGTTGCCGCGCCGGACGCCGGCCGCCCCCGAGCAGATGGAACCGATCGTCGAGTGCCGCCTCGATCTCCGGCAACGTCATCGTTGTCGTGCGGGCCGCGGCCAGCTCGATCGCCAACGGCAAACCGTCCAGACGGCGACAGATGGCCCCCACCACCGCGATGTCCTGGTCGACGACGAACTGGGAGTCTGCGGCCCCGGCCCGCTCGTTGAAGAGCTGGATCGCCGGTGCGTTCCCGTCCTCGGCGGGGAGCGGACCCAACCGCATGATCACCTCTCCGTCTACGCCCAGCAATTCTCGACTCGTCGTCAGCACAACCGAGTCCCCCGTTCGCATGAGGAACGACTCGGTGAACTCCGCGCACGCCTCGATCATGTTCGCAGTTATCCAGGATGACCAGGGCCGCCTTGTCTACCAGGTGCTCGATCACCTGATCTGCCGGGTCACCGTCTAGCAACGAGAGGCCGACGGCCTTGGCAATAGCCGCCGGGACTTCTCCGCCATTGGTCACCGCAGTCAGGTCAGCGAACCAGACTCCCCAATTCGATCGGGCAGCTCGGCCTCCCCGACCGCGATCGCCACCCGTGTCTTGCCCGAACCGCCGACCGCGGTCACCGTCACCAGTCGGTGGTCGGCGAGCAATCGTCGAACCCGCTCCACGTCCTGGCCACGCCCGATCAGACTCGTGGGGCGCGCCGGCAGATTCGTCAGGACCCGCGACTTGGCTTTCAGCGGAGGGAACATGCCCTCACCGAGCTGAAACAGGCGCAGCGGCTCGTCGACGTCCCGGAGTTGATGCACTCCGAGGTCCCGGCTCGTGACATGAGAGGTCATCCGGACCGGGTCGGTGGCCAAGACCTGGCCGCCGTGGCCCGCCGCCGCCACCCGGGCCGCGGTAGTGACGGCCGACCCGAAATAATCACCCTGGCGCTCCTCCGCTTCGCCTAGGTGCAGCCCCATCCGGACCCGAAGGGCTGGTCCCGGCCATGCCGCCGTGTCGAGCTCGGACTGTGCCTTCAGCGCGGCCGCTGCCGCATCCGATGCCCGATCGAAGGCCGCCGAGAACGCGTCGCCTGCGGTGGAAAAGACGTAGCCTCCGGCCGATTCGATGGCCGTGCGAACGATCCGGTCATGCAAGGCCAGAGAGGCGGCCATCGCCGACTCGTCCGCCATCCACAGGCGTGTCGACCCCTCTACGTCCGTGAATAGGAACGTCACCGCCCCGGTCGGACGCTCCCCGTGCGGACGTTCGCCCTCCACGACCAGCCCCGTTGCCGCTATTCTCACTCGCCTGGCCCGGCTGCGCCACCGGATGGGACGTGGTCAGCCTGGATCATGAGAAGCGCTTCTTCGGCGGCTTCGGTCGATTGTGCTACCGACCAGGATGCTCCTTCGGCGAGCAGGCGAGAGGCGGCGGGTCGGAGCGCATCGGTGGACTTCTGGCGGAGCGGGCGGTCCAGTCGCTCCATGAGCGGCATGTACCGCATGCCCGTGATCGCCTCGACGTGCTCGGCACCTCCCCACAGTCGCAGTGACTGCTGTAGGTTTCCAGCTCTCGCGGACAGTCGGGCGGCGCCGCGGATCGCGCAGGGGAGCATCATTCTCACGCCGGACCGGCGGCAGAAGCGGAGCCAGCGCAGGGCGCCTGCCGTGGCGACGGGTCGGTCTTCTACCAGCTCCGCTGCTACACCGATAATCACGCCGCCATATTCGGACAGCCACCCGCCGTAGAGGGCGTCCATCTCGGCGAAGATGTCAAGGCACAAGGGGTAGGCGTCAATCGCTCCGGCTATCACCTGGATGATGCCGTCGAGGCCGCGCATCATCAACGCGATATTGGGAATCCCGCCCGTCTGAGCCAGCAATGTGCTGTCCTTGATGGCGCCGGCGACCTCGGGGTCATCGGTGGCGTCCCAGGGGATTGCGGCCTGCGGGATGTTCGCGGCGGCCAACGCTGCCAAGGCGGGCTGATCACAGGCCTCAAAGGCACGCTGGGACTCCCGCATGAGCCGGTTTCCGTCAGCGAGATCACCGCCGGCCCGGTAGAGGTTCAGCGTACCCAGGGCGAACGCCCAGTGAGCTTGCACGTCGAGTCTGTCGGGATGCTGGTGACGTAGCTCGGCGAGCTGCTCGGCGAAGGCGACCGCCTCGTCCACGCGACCCAGGTATGCCGCGTTGCCCGACGCTGTATCCAGGGCGTAGGACAGGGCGCCGAGCGATATGCGGGGCCGGCTGGCCGTTCTCAGGGCGTCCGCCAGCCGGTCCACCAGCTCGTCGACCAAACCCAGGTCCTGCCACCACGTTTCGTAGGAGCTGATAAGCACAGTGGCGGCTTCGGGTTCGGAGCAGCGCATCGAGTGCTCCACGGCAGCCCGCAGGTTGTCGACTTCGGCGGCCAATTGCTCGAACGCGGCGGAGCCAGGGGCGATGGTGCCCCTGGCTCGCAGACGGGATAGCAGATGCTCGCGGTGACGGCTGCCGGCGTCGTCTCCTTCCCCGCTCTCTTGTAGCAACTCGGCCGCGAACTGCCGCACCGGTTCGAGCAGCCGAAAGCGCCGCTGGCCGTCCGGAGCGTCGACCACGGCCACCAGCGACTTGTCGACCAGCCCGCCCAGCACGTCGAGGATGTCGGCGCCGACCGTGGGGGCGACCGAGGCCGCGGCCTCCAAGGTGAAGCTGCTGCGGACCACCGCTAGCCGCCGAAACAGCCCCTGCTCGGCCTCGCTGAGCAAGTCATACGACCAGGCCAGCGCGGCCCGCATGGTCTGATGACGTCGCGCACCACTGAAACCGCCCGCCAGCAGACCCGGCGTCTCCCCCAGCCGCTCAGCGATCTGGGCGGCCGTCAGGAGACGGGCTCGGGCGGCGGCCAGCTCGATGGCCAGCGGCAGCCCTTCTAGCCGGCGACAGATCTCCGTGACCGCCGCCGCGGTGGGCGGGTCGAGCCGGAACCGGGGGTGGACGGCCTGGGCTCGCTCCACGAACAGCGCCCCGGCCCCCGAGGCCACCACCGCGGTGGCATCGTCACCTGCCGGCAGGTCCAGCGACCCGACCTCAACCAGGCGTTCGCCGCCCACGCCGAGGGACTGCCGGCTCGTGGCAACCACTACCAAGCGCGGGCAGGCCCCCAGCAGCCGGCCGACCATTTCGGCGGCAGCATCCAGCACGTGTTCCGTGTTATCGAGCACTAGCAGCATGCGCCGGTCGGCGATCGCCGCCGCCAGCCGTTCTCGCACGAGGTCCGGACCGCCCGCCTCTGCCAGCGGGTCGTGGTGGCCGATCGCCTTTGCCACCGTGGGGGCCACGTGGCCCGGATCACGTAGCACCGCCAGCTCGACCAGCCACACCCCGTCCGGAAACTCGTTTAGAAGGCGCCGAGCTGCCTCGATGGCCAGGCGGCTTTTGCCCGCTCCTCCGGGTCCCACCAGGGTCACCAGCCGCCCCTCCGCAACTCGGACGGCCACGTCGTCGATCTCGGCCCAGCGGCCCACGAAGGAGCTCAAGGCGGCCGGCAGGTTGTGTGCGATGTCCTTATCGCCTCGCAGGGGAGGGAAATCCCGCTCGAGCCCCGCCTGGACCACCTGGTAGAGACGCTCCGGCCGTGCCAATCCCCGCAGTTGGTACTCGCCCAGCTCCACCGTGTCGAAAACCTGGGCCAGGATCACCGTCGCCGCCGAAAGCAGAATCTGCCCTCCATGGGCCAGGCCCATGATCCTGGCCGCCCGGTTCACCGTCGGGCCGAAATAGTCACCGTCGCGCTCGACCGCCTCCCCGGTGTGCACCCCAATCCGCACCCGTAAACCGCTCGAGGCCCACTCCTCGCTGGTGAAGGATTCCTGGAGTTCGACAGCCGCGGCGATCGCGTCAGAGGCCCGTTGAAAGGCCGCCCCGAAACCGTCGCCCGTTGTGGCGAACACATACCCGCCGTCACCCTCCACCACCGTCCGAACCAGCTTGTCGTGCGAGGCCACCAGCGCCTCGGTGGCCGACGGGTCCGCCTCCCATCGCTGGGTGCTCTCTTCGATATCGGTGAAGAGAAATGTCACTGTCCCCGTCGGCCTCGCCACCGGTCGCGAATATTAGCTTCGGACGCGACCGCGAAGCGGGGCCGGCCACCATTACGGTCCGTATCCGACCCGGCCCGTCCGGGGCTGCCGTCGCACATCGGTCTCGAAGGCAGCGGCAAAGCGCTCCTGAAGGAGCCTCGCGGCTTCTCGATCCGCGGCATCGCGGCTTCTCGATCCGCGGCATCGCTCGACCGCGCGTAGATCTCTATCGTCGTCCTGACCGTGCCGTACCCAATAAGAGACGCCATGACCCTCGGGTGGACGCCGATATCGACCAGGGACGAAGTGGCAGCATGCCCTAGACCGTGGAAGGTCAGACCCGGTATCCCGGCCCGAGCAGCCGCAGGGCGCAGGATCCGCTCCCCAAAATCGACGTCGCAGTATCCCGCCTCGGGGACCGAGGAAGATGAGGGCGTCCGGGTCGGGCGCTATCTGCGTTCGGGACGTCGCCAGATGGTTCGCAATGGCATCGACAACGAAGACCGGAGCCGACATCGTCCGCAGACGCGCCTTACCATTACCTTCCGGAACAATCCGATGGTGACCCGCGAGCCCCTCAACCGTCTGAGCAACAGACACGGTCCGCCGCATGAAATCGACATCTCGCACCCGCAACGCGATCGCTTCCTCCCAGGCGAGACCCAACACCCCGGCTGTCAGCACCAACGCCCGATAGTGTTCGGGCACCTCGTCCACCAGTCGGCGCAGTTGCAGAGGGTCAATGGTCGTGCGCTCCTGCCGGACGATCCTCGGTAAGGCGACCTTGCGGGCCGGCGACCGCCCGATCACATCGGCGTTGACAGCCGAGTTGAGCATGGCTCGGAGAGCCGCAAAGTCCCGGGCGACCGTGTCCGGCTCGGCATGTCGGCACCGCTCGTCTATCGCCTCCTGAATGTCACGAGGGCTGACAACAGCCAGTGGCATGTCACCAAGGCTGGGAAGAAAGACCCCGATGCCCTGCCGATCTCGGGCTACGGTCGCGGCGCGCTTACCCGGGCGGCCCAGCCAGTTTTGGGGCCCACGACTTCACGGTGACCCGCCCCGGCGAGGACTGGTGGGCAAGCGGGACGCCCATGTTCACGACACTGTCAGGAGCCGCCTTCGGCTCTAGTCCGTGACGAAGGCGGCTCAGCGTCCCAGTTGCGGGTCGCGCGGGGCGCCCTGGCGCCGCTTGAGATACCAAACAAGGCTGGGAACCGATCAGGCGCTCATCGGCAGTTTGGATTCGATCGTGATCGACCAGCTGCAGGCAGACGGCCTCCCACGGCCCGGAAAGCGGCGTAGTCGACCACGCCGCCCATCGTGGCCCCGAATCAGGGCTACGACCCCGGGGTCACCCGTGGCCATAGTCGATGGTCCAGGAGACTCACGACGCCACGCCGGACGCCGGCGCGGATGGTGTTAGGGCTGATCAGGAGACGCAGATCGGTCACATCGACGGAATACGTGCCGGGGTTTTCTCGGACGAGGGCGACGATGCGCTCTTCGTTGAGCGCTCCCTGGCGGCGCAGCGGCGATGAGGTCCCTCGGCACCTGGCGGAGCGTATCGCGGGCCCGACGGGCAGAGGCTGGTTGAGTTGCGTCCGGGTAGCTCCCCGTCCGGGGGCTGGCCCCGCTCGGGCCACCATCTCCCCGTCTTGGAGGGCCACGGCAAGAGCCGAGCGGCGTGCCGAGGTGGCAGTCCGGTACGCTCATCTTCTGGCGCGGATGGCGCTCCGCCGCCGGTTAGCGGACTTGGTCTAGCCTCGCCTGCCTATCGGAACAGCCCGGGCGACCGGCTCCCGCAGCCGGCCGGCCGGGAGCCGCTCCAGTTAGCCGACTTCGACCTCAGCCCAGCCCTCCTGTAGGCGCAGCCCGCCAGCCACCGTGATGCCGTGCTCGGCGACCAGGACGACGAAGCGGTCCCGTTCGGCCGAGGGCGCGGGGAAGGCGCAGGCGACTACCCGGCCGCCCCGGCCGACCAGCAGGCCGCCGCGGTCCCGAGCTAGGGCGCCCGCCAGCCAAGCAGGTCGAACCACTCGTAGCTGCAGTGTTTCACTTTGAGCCTTATGTGCAGATAGTACGCACTGCAGCGCTTCAGAGCTGCCCCTCTACCTGAGCGACATGTCATCCACGAGGGTTCTAGAGCAAGCGCCGGATTGTCACCGATGGTCAGCGTTCGGACACGGCCGACGCGCCAGATCGACTCGGCGCTCTCCGCCCAGCACAGGCGGGAACTCGATGAGCGCGCATTCGGCATCCTGACCTACGGTCGGCCGCGTGATCGGTCTGACCCGTGACCCGCCGACGTTCCTTGCCGACCGCCTACAGCGAGCCAACGACGAGTCGGTCACGTACGCCGAGATCGGGGCGACCCGAGCCGCCAGCTTGCCGGCCGGTTACCACCACGACAGGGCCAGCCTGCACATCGGAGACGGTGATGCGGCCTGGGATCGTGCTCGGGAAGCCATCCGCCTATGGGCCGCACACGCCGAGGCGGGCATCACGATCACTCCTGCCCATGCCTCGCTCACGGAGGGAACCACGGTGATCGTCAGCCGCAACTTCGGGCCCCTTGTAATCGCCGCTCCGTGCCGGGTCGTGTACGGAACCGACGAACCCACCAGGTTCGGGTTCGCCTACGGCACCCTGCCCGGGCACCCGGAGAAGGGCGAAGAAGCCTTCCATGTCGTGAGGCACGAGGACGGCAGCGTCACCGCAGAAATCGTGGCCTTCTCACGCCCCAACGACCTGCCGACCAGGCTCGCCCCGCCCCTCGCCCGCCAGATCCAGACGGCAGCCACCCGGAGGTACCTCAACGGAATCAGGAACTACGTGGCAGGAGTGACATAACGCCGATTATCGGCGCAGCTGCGACGCGCCGCAGCGTTTGGCGCCTCGCCGCAGTGTAGGTCATTCTGTCGTCACGGCTGGTTCTCGTAACCTGGCGGCATGAGCGACGGCGCTGGTGCTTCTCGGGTAACCCGTTGGAAGGACGGGCAGGAATGGCGTATCGGTATCGACACCGACGTTGAGTGGATTGAAGAGTCCACCGCAATTGGGCTGACGATTACGTCGGCGATTCCCCCGGTATTCCAGGCGTACGCCACGATCGTTGCTCCAGATGATGAAAGATCCTCCGCCCTCGCGGTCCTGGGCGTGCTCGGCGAGGAATCTGGCAATCAGCCTTGGTGGCTCGGCTACCTCGACACGGGTGCCGACGAAGTAGTCTTCCCCGATGCGCCCCGCGTGACGCTGTACGCGGGTTGGCCATACGTGTTGGTGCAGGCTCGCAGTGGTGAGGCCGAACGATGGCGGACCGATTGGCCGTCGTGGCGGTTCGGCCCGGACCTCGTCTTTCCGTCCGACCGTTCGTGGTTGCTGTCGTGGCTATGGGATGACGACTGGTGCTGTTTCGGAGGGCCGACCTCGCTCGTAGACCGACTGCTGAAGGAACGACGGCTCCAAGTGCGCCGCGTCGGTCTCAGCGAGGATTCCACGCCGCCGGGACATGTGGCCCGCTGACTGCTATCCGCTTGCGACGGAACGGCGTCACCCGCGCCAGATCGCCGATTCTCGGCGCCTCCCGATGGCACGCGCGGCCCGGCTGCGTGGCGCGGGAGCGAATGTTCTGGCCTGGAGACGCCGTCCACGAAGGAAGCCGCAAGCCGTCCAGAATGGCTGCGCAGCGTCCGCGCCTCCGTGATCATGAACATCGTGAATCCCGCCCTTTCCGAGGCCTTCGAGTTGGGGGCTGACGATGTGCGCCGAACGACGCGCCTACGGCCGCAGCTAGAGGATGACGACTGGATGCGCAACCCGGGTTTCGCTTCGGCGATGCTCGGATTTGAAGGCCACGGCGGCCAGTCGGGGGTCAAGGTCGATCTCGCGGCGTCGCCAGCGGATGAGCTCGTGTGTCTAGCTAAGGAGATTCAGGAGGAAGTTATCGACGAGCTTTGGGGAGCCTGGCCGGCATGTCCTCTCCATCCTGCTGGCCATCCGCTGGCTCCCAACGAGTTCGAGGGGCAGGCGGTGTGGGTATGTCCGGCCACTGGTCGTGTGGTTGGCCAAGTCGGCAGACTTAGCGTCGATCCCACCCCTTGAGGTGAGCGCATAGCGAAGCCGACTACGGGCGGTTGTCGCTGCCGCCGCCGTAGTCAGATGCGCTGACGTTATGCGGCGGTCCAGCTGGGGGGCCGGCTCAGTTGCCGGGATGCCCGAGCGTCGTCTTGACGCTCCAACCGTCGGATTCCATCTCGCTCTCGCTGTATGACACCGTGCCGCGATGGCTGATCGTGACCTGGTAGAAGGTGGCCGGCCCGACCCCGGTAGCGGTCCAGCTGAAATCGCATTCGTCACCCCCGAGGCGTGTACCAGCACCAAGATCGGCAGCACCGACAACCTTGCCGTTCTCGTTCGTAATACTGACGGGCGTCCCCTCGCTGATGTCTTCGTAGCCGGTGCCTGATGTATTGCAGGAAGCCTGAGCGGAGCTGGTGTCGTACAAGACCAGTACGCCAGTGACTGTGCGCGTCGCGGCCTTCTTGTGAGCCGCGCCTACGGCGGCAGCGATCACAACGATGACGATTACTACTACGCCGGCGACGAGAACCCACTTGACGATCCGGGCGACGGCACGTCCGACAGCACGCCCCCGCTTCTTCTTCGGGGGTTGAGTCGCTTGACTAGTGGTGCGTGTCCACTCGGCCCACTGGGATCGCCCCCCCTGTGGTTGCTGCGGTCCCCACTGTGCCTGTCCCCATTGAGCCTGCGGAGGGGATCTCCACTGTGGCGGCTCCGTGGGGTTGCCACTCCTGGCCTGGATTCGGGTGGATACCACTTGCCGTCCGATGCCATCCACCATCCGGGCCCCTGCTGAGAGTCGCTCACTCGTCCATCCCCGGTCGTCCAGAGTCCATAATAGAGCCGTCCGCTAAACAGAGCGACAAACGAACGGCCAACCGTTCCACCCCTACCTTTCCACTCCCATGGCAAAGGTAGTTCGACCAATCTCCGGCTGTCGACGCCCGCCGTAGCCCCGGTGAGGCCGCGCACGAACGGTTCATCTGTGCACCTGCACGCCGAGGCCAGAGTCGCCAAGCGGGCGCGACAGATCGACGGATCTGGCACGCAACTCGCAGAGGTCGCGCGCGGCACCGAATGTACAGCCTGAACGCCAATGACTTGTGCCGTAAAGCGGAACGGCTTACGGCACCTCGAAGAATGGCATGGCCCTGTCCGTTGCCGGAGGCCCAGATTGTCCGACAGGGGATCCTTTGGGACCATCTGAAAGCGAGTCTGAACGTCGGGACGTCAGGCGGAGCACCGCGCTGCGGACGTCGTCAGCCGGCCTGGAGGTCCGCGCCCAGCTCCACGCGGCGCCCCAGCTCCAGCAGCAGCTCTCGCAGGTTGGCGCGGCTCTTGGCATCGAGGGGCCCCAGGACCTCGTCCTCGATCTCCGCGAGGACCGTTCGCAGCTTCGCCAGCCGGCGCCGTCCTGCCGGGGTGAGGCTCACGGTGTGGCGCCGGCGGTCCCTGGGATCGCGATGCCGCTCGACGAAGCCCTGCTCCTCGAGACGGTCGAGCATCCCGACCAGCTGACCGCGGTCGAGGCCAAGGGCATCGGCGATGGCCGCCTGGGTGTCCTGGGCCCCCTCGTCGAGCAGGGAGAGGATGCCCAGATCGTGCAGGCCGGCTCCCGCCCGCTCGAAGGCCCCGAAGGCGTAGGCCTTGGTGCCGGAGCCGAGGTATCCGAGGAGGAAAGCGGGACTGTCGAGCAGCTGCCGCGGCTTGCCCGCCAATGTCATCTTCTCGTCACACGAATCTTCGGTCATGGAGGAATAGTCTATCCCGAACCATGGTTGGACCCTATAATCGTAGAACGGTTCAACGATAGGAGGCTCCGATGACCTCGTCGCTCGCAGTGCCTGACCCCACCGCCAGATCGGACCGAAGTCGCTGGCTGGCTCTGGCCGTCATCGTGGCCGCCCAGTTCATGGTCGTGCTGGACATCGCTATCGTGAACGTGGCCCTGCCGTCCATCAAGAACGACCTGCACTTCTCGCAGGCGAGCCTCCAGTGGGTGATCACCGCCTACTCGATCATGTTTGGCGGTGTGCTCCTCCTCGGGGGCCGGTTGGCGGATCGGCTCGGCCGTCGCCGGATGTTCATCGGCGGCCTGGGCCTCTTCGTCATAGCTTCTCTACTCTCCGGCCTGGCGTGGTCGGAGGGCTCGCTCATCGGGTTCCGGGCACTGCAGGGTCTCGGGGCAGCCCTCCTCTCTCCTGCCGCCCTCGCCCTGCTGATGACGACCTTCGCCGAGGGCCGAGAACGCAACACGGCTCTCGGTGTGTTCGGGGCGGCGGCCGGCAGCGGGGGCGCCGCCGGCGTCCTGCTCGGCGGGGTCCTCACGTCGTACCTCAGCTGGTCGTGGATCTTCTTCATCAACGTGCCGGTTGGCCTGTTCCTCATCGCCATGACGCCGAGGGTGCTGCGGGAGGGCTACGGTGACCTCCACCACCGCAGCTTCGACCTGGCCGGCGCCGTCTCCATCACGTCGGGGTTGATGCTCCTCGTCTATGCCATGACCCGGGCCACCCAGATCGGCTGGAGCTCGGGCGAGACCATCGCCCTGTTGGCCGTCTCGGCCAGCCTGGTCGCTTCGTTCTTCGTGTTCGAGCTGCGATCGAAGGCCCCACTGCTGCCCCTGCGGATCTTCCGCCTGCGGACCCTGGCCGGCTCCAACCTGACCAGCCTGCTCATCGGCGCCTCGATCTTCTCCATGTTCTTTCTGCTCACCCTGTACATGCAGCAGGTCCTGCACTACTCGGCTGTCAAGACGGGCGTCGCCTACATCCCGCTCACATTCGCAGTCATCATCTTCGCGGGGGTGGCCCAGGCGCTGACGACCAGGCTGGGCGTGCGGCGGGTGCTGTCGGTTGGGATGC
Organism: uncultured Acidimicrobiaceae bacterium; assembly: GCA_963834725.1. Taxonomy (GTDB): domain Bacteria; phylum Actinomycetota; class Acidimicrobiia; order Acidimicrobiales; family Palsa-688; genus PALSA-693. The sequence goes on along the minus strand of CAWICN010000001.1, from coordinate 5,053,079 downwards.
TGCTCTCGTCCGGGGCGCTCTTCCTGTACACCCAGCTTCCCGTTCACGCTCATTACTTCTGGGACATCTTCCCCGTCTTCGTGCTGAGCGGCATCGGCCTCGCCCTCTCCTTCGTGCCGGTGTCGATTGGTGGACTGACGGGCGTGCAGCCGGCTGACGCCGGTGTGGCGTCGGGTCTCATCAACACCACCCAGCAGATCGGCGGAGCCGTCGGACTGGCGGCAGCGGCGACGATCTCGACGACGGTAACGAGTCACTTCGTGAGCTCGCACGGTCCGGCCAGCCTGGCCACCGGCGCTGCCCTCACCCACGGCTTCGAGGTCGCCTTCTCGGTGCTCGCCGCCCTCGCACTCGTCGGGGCCGTCGCCGCTGCCCTGCTCGTGGAGCGGCCGCCGAAGCCTCAGCCCGAAGCGGTCGAGGTAGAAGACGTGGGGACCACGATCCTCGAGGTCGCCTGATCCAGCCCGCCTGACGACCCCCCACCGGCCGTGCCGTTCCCCTCGACACGGCCGGGGGCCACCTTCTCGCACTGACGTATTGCGCACAGGACCTACGAAGCCGAGCACGAGTCACTCGCCGTCCTCGTGGCTACGGCACCGTCGCCGGGTGTCTCTCGTTGTCGATCTCTACCTGGCGACCGCGGCGTGTCGAGATGAAAGATTCTCCACCGGACGCTGGCGCGGTCAGCGAGGCTTGGGCGACGCGAGGGCAAGGATGGCGTTGGCATCCGCTGTGTCGAGCTCAAAGAAGCCGAAGCGCAACCTGGAGACTGGCAGATGGGGGCGAATCTGCTCCAGCGGCAGGGGCTGGATTTCACGGAGCTTGGCAGCGCGGCAGAAACCGCCGGCGATCACATCACTGGGCTCCGGCTCGTCCCCCGTGATTTCGCCGAGCACGGTGACCGCCCGCAGCGGCTCACCGCCGGGATAGGTGGTGGCCGGCGAGTAAATATAGATGCCATCGCCGCGGGACATGCGGGTCAAGGGTGCCCGCTCGCCGTGGTTGGCCATGACGAAGCCGCCGGTGACGCCGCGTCTGGCGTGCTCGCGGGAGGCGACGACGACCCAGTGCCGTCGAGTTCGGGTCGCCATGTCCCAAAAAATAGTTCTCCTCGCCGACGACGGACCACGGCCACCCCGCCATCACGGGGACCCTCGCGGCGATCATGCGGCGTCGGCGGGTGCTGCTGAAGGCTTGGCGCTTGCGGATCGGTGACGGGGCGCCTCCGGGGCCTGACCAATCTGCGCTCCTGCCGCGGCGCCGCCCCGGTCGGCATGCAAGGTGCATAACGCCGAATCGGGCACGCGCGGAGGAGCGGGGCGGTATCTGAATGCGCTCACATTCTGGGCCCATCCAGATGCCCGGCTTCCCTTCACGTTGGATTGGTCGTCCGCGGCGGAGTGAGACCGTCAAAGGACTGATTCTCGAGGGGCCGCGGCCTAGCCCGGGGGAGCGAAGAACTCCAGAGCGATGTTGTCCGGGTCGCGAAAGGACAGCACTGAGCCGTAGCTAGCGTCAACGATCCCTCCATTCCGGATGTCCCATTCGTTTAGCCGTCGTTCCCAAGCCGCAAGTTCGGATCGGCTGGAACATGCGAAGGCCAAATGATCAAGTCCCGGACGGCGCTCATCGAACGGCTCAGAACTGTGCAGGTCGGGGAACCCGTTAATGGCGACAAGCGCTCCACTCACCGACCAAACGACCTGATGAAACGGACCGGTGTCCACGTCAAGGACCGGATCTGAACCGAAAAGTCGCTGATACCACTCGCGGCTGCGGTCAAGGTCGCTGACCGTGAGAGCAACATGTGTGATCGCGAGGAACTTTGGCAAGGATGTACTCCTCTTCTGCAATCCGTCCGACCATAGCCCGCGAAGGAGGACTTGGCCCGCGAGCAACAGATCGGCGATTATCCGCCGTTGATGAGAGGACCAGCCGTGCAAGGCGACCCGGCAACGCGACCCCGGCACGATGTCGAGCAGGCGGCCTCCGTTGACGCATGATCGGGTGTGCGCACTTGCAGGTCGATCGCGCGATCCGGCTCGGACGCGTCCTCGCCTCGCTCATGCGTGCGCACCACCGCGAGCGCGACCGATCATCGCATCTGGGCGCCTATCACCAAGCCCGACGGATGGCCTCCCAAACCATGCAGATCTATGGATGTGGCGGTCGGATATGGCGCTCGGCGTCAGGACCAGGTGAGAACTCAGGTAAGCCGGCCGGCTAAGCCGGTCCGGCGCTTGAGCTTCATCGGCCGTAGCGTGGGTTGACAGTGGAATCCGTCGAACAAGCGTGCAACGCTCCACACCCGGTGGAGGAGATCGTGACTACCCTTCTCCGGACCCAGCAACTGCCGGTTTAGCCGCCCACCACGACCGGCGAACTACGGAGGCATGGCCCACGGAAGGAGCCCAATAGATGAAGATCGTAACGATTGGCAGGGGCAACATTGGCGGCGGTCTCGCCGACTTGTGGGAGCGAGCCGGTCACCAAGTCACCCGGCTCGGGCGTGAGGGCGGCGACGTGTCCGACGCGGACGTCGTGTTGATGGCGATGCCGGGGGGTGCGATCGCCGAGGCCATCGCCAAACTGACAGGCATAGACGGCAGGATGGTGATCGATGCCACCAACCTCTACGGTGTCGTTCCACCGGCCGGCTTCGCCTCCAACGCCGAGTTCGTGAAGTCGAGGACCAACGGCCCGACCGCGAAATCGTTCAACGTCAACTTCGCCTCGTTGTACCCACGGTTCGCCGAGGCACGAGCCAGGCCGAGCAACTTATGGTGCGGAGATGCCGAGACCCGCGAGGTTGTCGAGCAGCTCAACCGGGACGCCGGATACGACCCTGTCTATGCAGGCCCGATCGAGAACGCCGCGCTACAGGAGGGGATGGTGAAGATCGTCTTCGCTATCTCCGAAGGCATTGGCCCATTCGTCTACCGCATGGCACCACTCGAGCAGCTCTGAGTCGAGTGAAGGAGTGTCGAGGATACCCCACTTGGAGCTCGCGCTCCCGGGACTCGTCGTCTGGGCTGAGGAGATTCGCGTGGCGGAGGATCAACCTCCACTCGCCGTTCTCGCGGCGCGGTAGGCCTGCGTGGTCCGCAGAGTACGGCTGGCGGATTCGCCCTCGACTTCACAAGTCATGTGCTCGAGTGCGACCGTGACCGCGAGGTCACCGGAACGGTTGTTATCAGCCCGCTCGACCGTTAGACCGGTCCAGTCGAGTCTCTCGGAGGCGCCGAGCAGGTGCCCTGACATTGTCCCATCCTTGGGCGTAGCTTCGACCGCTCCAAGGAGGGCGACATCATCGGCGACGTGACCGCGCCTCCAAGAAGGCCCGCTGAATCGCCTTGAACTTGATGACTCAGACCGTCGAAGCAGCGCTTTAGGAACTCCTCGAAGCCGGTGTCGACGGAAGAGGCGCCGCGGATGTGAGTTGTCATCCGCGCCGCAAGACGTCCCCTATCCACGATCTCCGAGTATCCCGGTACGCCGCCTTGGTTTGACGCTTCACACACCGTCAAGGCAGTCGGTGCACGCCCCCCGCGAGCGCGACCGAACATCTGGGCGCCCGCACTAGCCCCACCGAGGGCTGCCAAAAGCATGCAGATCGACGGTTCCGGAGTTCGGAGGCGGCCCTGGGTTAGCTTCGGGGAGTGGCAGCCCCACACTGCTCGGAACGTCGCAACCCGTAGAGCCTTGCGACGAGGTCTTCTAGCTCTTTGACCTTGTGACGGAGGCGCTGGTTCTCGTCGCTGAGCGCTTCGACTCGTCGCTGCCAGGAGGCCTGGTTGGCAGCCGAGCTGGCTGTCACGGGTGGCGGCGAAGCCGAAGAGGAAGCTCGGATGGCGTGGTGTGCGTCTGGAAAGGTGTAGAGCCACTGGCGTGAGACGCCGGCCCTGTGGGCCACGGTGGTGGGGGTGACCGACTCTCCGGCAGCGGCGAGGTCGGCGATGGCTTGCATGGTCCGTTTCCGGGCGTCCCCGGATCGCCGACGGGCAGCTTGGAGGAGGAACCGAGTGTTGTCAGCTCTGCTCATCGGCGACTGTTCCTTAGCGGCGATGGATGGTATCGATGATCAGGCTGAGGTTCTGTTCGACCCGGCGGTTCATTTCCACCATGCGTACGTTCCCGGCGCTGTCGGCGGTGGCGATCAGTTTGCGGGTGCGGACAAGCTGGATGCTCACCCGTCGCCGACTTCGATGACACCCGAAAGCCTCTCTGCACATAGTCCGGCAGTAGGCGGTGCGCCGACCCGGCCAGTAGCGGGACGTGGCCCGCTCGGCGACAACCCCTTCCAGGCCCATATCGGCAGTAGCGGCGAGGAGGCCGGGACCGTCGACGAAGGCTGTGTTGACCCGCCAGCCAACGTCGGGCGCACTCTCGCGGAGTTCGTGCAGGAACTGCCGGCGCTCGACCCAGGGCCGGCCGCACACGTCGACCCCGTCCAAGGCAAGCACGTCGAAGGCCATGAACGTGACCGGCGCCGCCCGGGCGGCTGCAGCGGGCAGTCTCGACTGGGTCCTGGCCATCAGCCGCTCGAAGGAAGGCCGTCCGCTGGCACGGTCGCGACAGACCAGCTCGCCGACGAGAACAACCCTCGCCCGCCGGGCGAGCGTCGCGAGGGAGGCCAACTCGGGGAAGGCAGCAGTGTGGTCGTGGCCGTGGCGCCTGAGGACCCGGACGGCCGGGTCCACAGCGAGCTGGGCGCGCATGCCGTCCCACTTCACTTCGAACGCCCACTCTTGGCCTTGGGGCAGCACCGACGCGGCGGACACGAGCATCGGGGTTGCCACCACGCCGTCATCCTGCCAGAGGCGGGTCTGGTCTGCGCCGAAAACGTCTACGCGGCTTGCGGGTGACCGGCGATCCCTATCAGTACCTGGACAGTACTAGCCTTTTCAAGCGCGCGAAATGCCGATCTGGCGCGCAGAGGCGTCTGCAGGACGTGATATTCGGGCACGCGGTTATCTATCTTCCGGGGTCGTCTTCTGACCAGACTCCCGCTTGGCCGAGATGGTCTGACCCGCCCAGCCGACGACTACGCGATCCAGCGGAGCTGAGCCGCGGAGGGCGCTGGCCGCTGCGTCGGCGGCGCCTCTGCGAAGATTCCGCGCCAAAGAGTCTATTTTGACATCGCCGCGAGCCGCCATTCACCGTCGACGTCCTTGAGCTAACTAAGTGCTCACCTCATGCCTGAAATACAGGGGCGGAGCCGACGAACAGACAAGGTGTCGCTCATCTGTCATGGGGTGGTCATCCGGCGCGCCGGAGTTCCGCAGACACCTCGAGAAGGTACTGTTCGATCTCCGGCGTTGACTTGGTCGCTGCCTCGTCCTTACGGCGTTTGTATTCGTCGTAGCCGAAATGGTCTCGGGCTCGGGCGACGGCCTCGGTAGCACGCGCCGGCCGGATGCAGTTGGCGGAGGTGACCGCGTCAAGGACCGGTACGGCGTCGAACCGGCCCAGAGTTGCGAGCGGGTCCATGACGTCTCGAGCCCACTGCCGCAGGATGATGTGCTGGCCGGTTGCCCGGGCTTCGTCGAGTATCTGCGGGATCGCCTCGATCACCGCCCGTGGGTCCTCGGTTGCCTGAATGACGGTCAGCCAGGCGGTGGCATGCTTGTATGTGTCGCGGGAGCGGGCGGTCAGGTCGCGGGCGTCGGCGAGCAGGGAGATGGCTTTGGAGGTGTCGGCTTCGGTGATGCCGACCTGCATGAGGCCTGACGCGAAGGTGCGGGAGTGGCCCGTGCGGCGGCCGAGATCGAGAAGCTGGCGGGCCATCTGCGGATCGGGCGAGCCGAGCGCAACGGCAAGGGTCGATAAGTTCCACATCGCCTCGCCGGCGTCGTAGTGGAAGTCAGGTCCCCGCGCTTGAGCAAGCTCCAGGGCTCGGCGGCAGAGACTCAGGCCCTCATGGAGACGGCCGAGCGCCCAGCAAGGTCCGCTCAGAAGGTACAGAGCCAGCGGCAGAAGCGGATCCTCCGCTCTGTCGCTGTTTCGGACCACCTCATGGGCCGAGGCTTCGGCGTCCGCCACGTCGTCAGTCATCCAGCTCGCGGCGGCCCGGTGAAGGAGAGCGTGACGACCGAGACGCCGCTCGGCCGCGCCCGGAAGGTCCAGGGCTCGGTGGAGCCATCCCCAGACCTCCGGCAGCCGACGGCTGTGGTTGTAAATGAAAATCCCGCCCACGATTTGAATGGCGGTGTCGACATCGCTTTCGCCGAGAGCTCTCTCGCTGGCCGCCCGGATGTTGGTGAACTCGTCATCGATGTGATCGAACCATTGCTGGGAGCTGTCGCCCCGGATGCCGTGCCAGGACCGTTCGCAGAAATCGGCGTAATAGGCGCTGTGCTGTCGCCGCAGTCGGTGTGTGTCGTCGTCGCTGAGCTGGGCCGCGGCGTACTGCCGCATAGTTTCGAGCAGGCGGTAACTCGTCCGCGACCCGACGGGGTTGGCCGTCACCAGGGACTTGTCGACCAGCTCGGTGAGCAGGTCGAGGGTGGTCAGCTCGTCGTCGAGCTCACAGACCTCGCTTGCCGCAGCAACGTCGAAGGCGCCCGAGAAGACCGACAGCCGCGCGAAGAACAGTTGGGTCGGCGGATCGAGAAGGTCGTAGCTCCACTGCACCAGTCGACGTAGGGATCCATGCCGGCTGGCGGGGTTCCAGAAGAGCGCTCGGCCAACAGGCGGAACCGCTGGTCGAGGCGGCGGGCAATCTCTTGCGGCGACATGGCGATCGTCCGAGCGGCGGCCAGCTCAATGGCCAGGGGCAGCCCGTCGAGCTGCTGGCAGATCTGCGTGACCGCCGAGCGGCTCTCGGCGTCGAGATCGAAGGACAAACGCAAGCTCCTGGCCCGGTCGACGAAGAGTGGCACCGCCTCTTCGACCGCCTCCAGCGGTCGTAGCGTCATCACCTTCTCCGCGGGCAGATGGAGTGGCCCTCGGCTCGTCGCGAGCACGGAAATGCGCGGAGCGCGGCCATGCCGGCCAGGAGGAGATCAGCCACCTCGCCGAGGAGATGTTCGCAGTTGTCCACCAGGAGCAGCGCTCGCCTGGTCGACACCACCTCAAGGAGGTGCGCTCGGAGGTCCATCACGGCTGTCGCCTGCAGCCCGAGCGCCGACAGAACGGCCGCGTCCAACCCGGCGGCAGTATCAAGCGCGGCAAGCTCGCACATCCACACTCCATCCGGGAAGATGTCCACCGATTCCAAACCGATCTGGACGGCCAGCCGCGACTTGCCCACCCCGCCCGGCCCTACCACCGTGACCAAGCGGTGATCCCGCAGCGCCGCGGCAACCTCGCTGAGCTCGGTCCGGCGACCGATAAACGAAGTGGGCTGCGGCGGCAACCGGCCCCAGCGACCGTCGAAGGAGCGCAACGAAGGAAAGCTGCGTTCCAGGCCAGGCCCCCTGAGCTGCCACACGTGCTCCGGTTGTGCCAGGTCGCGGACGCGACGCAGTCCGAGGTCGGTCGCGTCGAGGTCAGCCCCAAGGTCGGAATCCACGACACCATGGGCGGCCCCCGACAGAAGGATCTGACCGCCATGGCCCACCCCCATCAAGCGCGCCGTCCGGCTGAGCGCCAGCCCCGACCAGTCATCGCCCCGCCGCTCGGCCTCACCGACATGCACGGCCATTCGAGCCTTGACCGAGTCCACCGGGCTCCAGTCCGTCGACGCCAGCGTCCGCTGGGCCGACGCCGCAGCGACGACAGCGTGAATCGTGGAAGCGAACTCAGCGCATAGGCCGTCCCCGGTATGCTTGAAAACCCGCCCGCCGGCCTTCTCCACCGACTCCCGGATCAGGGTGTCATGACGGTCCAAGGCCTGGCGCATCGCATCCCCATGGACGCTCCACAGCCTCGTCGACCCCTCCACGTCAGTGAAAAGGAACGTCACCGTTGACACGGACCAAGGGTCCCGCCGGTAAGTCGGCAACCCGCTTGCCCGCAAAACGGCCAGTAGAGAGTTTCGACAGAGCTACCCGAGACAGCGGGCAGCCGGGCGGGGAGAACAACGACAGCGACGGAGACAAAACGCGCACGCGCTGACTGATGTGCCGCTATGCGCTTCCGCTGCTCGCTTCTGGCTTCGATTATCGAGTGGACATTCTGTACGCGTTCTTGTTGCTACAGGAGCGCCGCCTTTCGTAACAAAGGGCGCTCACTCTGACCTTGGGTAGCTGGGTGCTCAAACTCTCGGTGGTATTCTCGGCCGACCGGGCGGCGGGAGGCGGTCGCCGGGCTCGCCCGTAAGAGAAGGGGCTGCAATGGGTTATTCGTGCTCGCGGTCGCCAACGAGTGAGCCGTCTGAGCCTGGACTCATATCATGACAACCGCGGTCCCGGGGGGAAGTATCCCGCTGACGACACCAGAAGAATGGCGGACGGCGCGCTCAGCGAGTTCGGGCCGACAGGGAGGATCGCTCATGGAATATAGCGCTCAGTGGCCCGGGTTGGTTGACCCGGGCCTGTGGGCGGCCCAGCGGGAGACCGAGGGCTGGTCGGCACTGTCGATGGCCGACCACCTGTGGGTCGAACAAATTGCCTGCCCGAATCTGTTCGTATCGCTTACCCGTATGGCTACCTCGACCTCGACGGTTCGGGTCTCTCCGGCGTTCGCCAACAACCTGGTGCGTTCGCCGGTGGAGTTCGCCCACGCCTCGCTGAGCCTGGCGCATGCCAGCGATGGCCGTTATGTCGCCGGTCTGGGGGCGGGGTGGGACGCCATCGAGCTGCGGGCTCTCGGGATTGGCTGCCCGTCTCCCGCTCATCGGGCCCGTCGCTTCCGCGAGGCCGTGCTGATCATCCGGGAGCTGTTGCAGGCTCGACCGTGCCGCTTCGAGGGCGAGTTTTACGACATCGACGCCCCGGCTCTCGGTCCCAAGGCGGAGCCGACGCCGCCGTTGGCCGTGGCGGTGGCTGGGGACTGGACGATCCGTCATGTCGCGCCCCTTGTCGATCGGGTGGAGCTGGCGCTGCCCGGACCCGGTAACCCTCTCCGGGGACGTCGTATGGATCTCACCGCTCTGGGCCGTTTCACCGAGAAGGATCTGCGGCGAGCCGCCGAGCTGGTTCGGGAGGTCAACCCACAGGCCCCGATCTCGGCTACCGTGTTCGTGGCCGTCGGGCCCGAGTCCGAGATCGGTCCGGTACAGTCCACGCTGGCCGGGGGGCTCCTCGAGGGTCTTGTCGGAGAGGCCAATCAGGTGGCGGAGAACCTCCAGCGATTGGCCGAGATGGGCATCATCGCGGCCACCGTGATACCGATGACGTCCGCCAGCCTTGAGCGTTTGGCACCGGCGTTGCTGGACTAGAGGCATATCTTCGCATAGCGGATCACCCGACGGCCGACGTGGCCGCGCCGTCAGCGACGGGATCAGCCTGTGGAGCGATACAGCGATGGATCACAGGCTGAGATGCTCTTTCTCGGGCCCGGCCACATGCATGCCGTTCGGTCACGGCCTGTCGTAGTGCCCTCGGAGTGTAAGGAGTGCTTCTTGGGCTGCTTGGGAGATTTTGGGTACCGACCAGGATGCGGCTTCGGCGAGCAAGCGAGTGGCGTCGGGTCCGAGGGTATCGGTGCAATGCTGGCGGAGTGGGCGGTCGAGTCGTTGCATGAGGGGCAGGTAGCACAGGCCGGTGACAGCCTCGATGCGCTCGGCGCCACCCCACAGGCGCAGCGACTGCTCTGGGTACCCGGCCGTGGCGGAGAGTCGGGCGGCGGCGCGAACCCCGAAGGTAAGCCTCATTTTGACGCCCGAACGGCGGCAGAAGCGCACGAAGCGGAGGGCCTGGGCGGCGGCCGCGGGATGGTCGCCGACCAGCTCGGCGGCCACCCCGAGATACATTCCGCCCCATTCGGCCAGCCAGCCGCGGTCGAGGACGTCCAGTTCAGCATAGGTGTCGACACACGACGGGTAGGCGTCGAGAGATCCACCCATCATCTGGATGAGGCCATCGAGGAGGCGCATCAAGACCACCATGTTCAAAAAACCTGCGCTCTCGGCCAGCCGTGTGCAGTCCCTGGTGGCCCGGCCGAGGCCGGGGTCGAACGCGGCGTCCCAGTCGATGTAAGCGCATACGATGTTCACGGCGGCGTACGCTGCATTTGTGGTGTGGCCCCTGGCCTCAGCCGCATCTTGGGCTTGACGCATCAGCTGGTTTCCTTGCAAGCGGTCACCGCCAGCCCGAAACCAGTTCGGTAACGCCGCGGGCGAACTCCACGCACCCCGCACGACGAGGTTGTCCGGGTGTTGGTCGCGTAGCTCGGCGAGCCGGTCCACGAAAGCTGCCGCGCCGTCAAGGCGACCCACGTAGGTCGACCATGTCGACGCCTGATTCAGGGCGGTGGCCAGAAGGGTAAGGGGCATCCGGTTCGCATCGGCGGCCCCTAGCGCCGCCTCAAGCCGGTCCAGTGACTCGTCGACCAGTCCCAGGTGCTCCCACCACGCCCCGTAGGCCAGGGTCAGGCGGATGGCCGCTTCGGGCTCCGAGGCTCGCAGCGAGTACTCGATCACCGCTCGCAGATTGTCCACCTCGGCGCCCAATCGCTCGAACGCCGCCGATCCTGGGGCGCCGTAGCCGGGGGTTGCCAGACGAGACAGCAGATGATCGCGGTGCCGGCTGGCGGCGTCGTCTTGCTCCCCGGATGCCTGGAGGAGTTCGGCGGCGAACTGGCGGACCGGTTCGAGCAGTCGGAACCGCCGCTGGCCGCCGGGACCGTCGACCGGGGTCACTAGGGATTTGTCGACCAGCCCGCCCAGGATTCTGAGGATGTCGTCGCTGGCGCCGGGGGCGACCACGGCGGCGGCCTCCAGGATGAAGCCGCTGCGAAAGACGGACAGCCGGCGGAACAACATTTGTTCATCGTCGGTTAGCAGGTCGTACGACCAGACCAGGGCCCCCCGCATGGTCTGATGGCGTTCCTCCCGGCCGTGACCGCCCGCTGGTAGAGAAAGCGTCTCTTCCAGCCGCTGGACGATCTGGCCGGCCGTCAACAGTCGAGCCCAGGCGGCGGCCAGCTCGATGGCCAGCGGTAGCCCGTCCAGGCGGCGGCACACCTCGGCTACCCCGCCGGCGGTGAACGGGTCGAGCTCGAAGCGCGGATGAACGGCCTGGGCCCGCTCGACGAACAGCGACCCCGCGGCCGAGTCCGCCACGTCGGCCGCGGCGTCACCGGCGGGCAGGTCCAGGGAGCCGACCTCGATCAGCCGCTCCCCGGCTACGCCCAGCGACTGGCGGCTGGTAGCCAAAACGACCAGGCCCGGACAGGTGCCCAAAAGGCCGGCGGCGAGCTCGGCGGCTGCCTTCGCCACATGCTCGCAGTTGTCCAGCTCCAGCAGCAGGTGCTGGCGGCCGATAGCCGCCGCCAGCCGGTCCCGCACCAGCCTGGGGCCGCCGGTCTCGGCTAGCGGGTCGTGGTGGCCCATGGCCTTGGCCACCGCGGTCAGTACCTGAGCCGGATCGCGCAGCACCGCCAGGTCGGCCAGCCACACCCCATCCGGGAACTCGTCGAGCGACCGCCGGCCGGCCTCGATGGCCAGGCGGGTTTTGCCAGCGCCGCCCGGCCCGACCAGAGTCACCAGCCCACCGGTCCGAAGCAACTCGTTGACCAACTTGAGGTCGTTCTCGCGCCCGATAAAAGAGGTGCGCACATCCGGCAAGTTGTGGCCGATAACCGGCGCAGCCAGCAAGGGCGGAAACGACGAGGGCAAGTCTGGATCCACCAACTGGAAGATCTGCTCCGCCTCGTCGAACCCGGGCAGCAAGAACACTCCTCGGTTCACCAGCGACGACGCCGGCCGGAGGTGGCGCAAAAGGGCCGCCGTCTGGGAGGACATCAGGATCTGCCCGCCATGACCGGCCGCGGCCAGCCGGGCAGCCAAATGAACGGCCACGGCCGTATAGTCACCCTCCGGGGTCGGGACAGCCACCCCGGTGTGCAGCCCCATGCGCGCCCGCAGCTGTCCTTCCGTCGGCCACGGATAGCCAACCAGGGCGTGCTGGGCGTCCGCGCAGGCGCCCACCGCCTCCGCGGCGTCGCCAAAGGCCAGGAACAACCCGTCCCCGCTGGTGTTGACCTCCGACCCCCCATGAGCAGACACCGCGGCTCGTATCAGACGCCGATGTGCTTCCAACAGTGGCGGGTAGCGGTCCCCCAGGCGGTGGAACAAACCGGTGGAGCCCTCGACATCGGTGACTACGAAGGTGACGTTCCCCGAAGGCAAGCCCGGAGCGGGCGCACGGCCCCGGCTCACCACAGGAGCGGTCGTCCCGGCCGGTGCCTGCAGCGACCGATCCTGGTTGAGGATGCCCGCTTCTAGCGCCCGCAGGTCACTGCTGGGTTCGATACCCAGCTCGTCGCCCAAGAGGGTCCGCAACCGCTGGTACGCGCGGAGAGCGTCGGCCTGGCGGCCACCGCGGTACAAGGCCAGCATCAGTTGCGCCCAGCGTCGCTCCCGCAGCGGCTCGGCGGCCACCGCCGCCTCCAAATCGCCTATCAGAGATCCGTGCTCACCTGCGGCCATGCGGGCGTCGACGAGAAGCTCATCGCAGGCCCGGCGCACCTCCACCAGCCGGGCTGCCTCCGCCATGCCGGTCGGCTGATCCGCCAGGTCCACCAGCGGCTCTCCCCGCCACAAACGCAACGCCGCCCCCAGCGCCTCGACTGCCCTCTCGGTGTCCGCCTGGTCGAGGGCCCGGCGACCCTGGTCGACCAGCCCCACAAAACATGCTGCGTCCACCTGGGCGGCCTCGACCCGGAGCCGATAACCGCCGGGAACCGTCTCGATAACTCCGGCCGGCAGCAGCCGCCGCAGCACCGCCACGTAGTTCTGCAAGGTCTTTGTCGCCGAGCGGGGCGGGCTGTCACCCCACAGGGCGGCGACCAGTTCACCGATCGTCACCATCCCGGGAGCCCGCAGGCCCAGCAACTCCAGCACCGCACGCTCCTTCGGTGCTCCTATGACCACCTCGACGCCATCGTCGCCGATCACCGACAGCGGCCCCAGCAGCCCCACCCGCACAAACCCCAAGCTAGCTCGGGCCAACGCCGCCCGGCCGATCCAGGCCACCCGTCGTGGCTCACCAGGCCTGCCACGCCCCTGTTTGATCTCGTCCGGCGGCGTCGGTGGGGTTGAGCAGGCAGGGTTTGCTGACGAGGGACCGATCGTGGCATGACAGCGTTAACACGTGGCTCTCAGCCTGGCCGTTAGCCCCGTAATCTGAGCGCGACGGCCCCGGCCGTGTCTGGCCGAGGGGCTGCCAACATTTGTCGGCGAGGCCGCGGTGCCATGTCAAAACGGCGCATCGTGCAACCGGGATCCGGCACTCGGAGCGGGAGTACAGCCAACCCGAGCACTGCTCGAGTGCTTCGCTAGGTCGGTGGTGTCTTTCGCGGGTAGATGCGCGTGTTGGCGGACCGGGTGGGCGAGAATCACATGTATGGGATTCTGGTTGAGGGGTGGGCGGTGAGCCTGGGGATGGCGGATCGCCAGCCCAGTGTGCTCAATGACATCGATCGTTTCTGTGATGTGGCTTTGGCAGAGAACTCGATCTACGCCCTGTTGCATCGCGAGCGGGATCGGCTGTTTCCCGACGAGATGTTCGCCGATCTGTTCTCGGAGAGGGGGCGGCGGTCGGTGCCGCCGTCGGTGGTGGCCACGGTCATGGTCCTGCAACGTCTGGAGGGGCGGTCGGATAGAGAAGCGGTGGAGCGTTACAGCTTCGATGCCCGCTGGCGCTACGCGGCGGGGGTGGGCAGTTATGACTGCGGGGGGTGGGCCAGTTTCGCGCACACGGTGCTGGTCGATTTCCGGGCCCGGCTGGATCGTTCTGGCGATGACAGGAGGATTTTCAATCGCAGCGTGGAGGTGGCCAGCGAGGCCGGTCTGGTGGGGGCCGAGCGGGTGCTGGATTCGACGCCGTTGGTGCGACACGAGGTCGCACGGCTTGAGCGAGCTGGTTGATTGGAGGGTCAGGCGTGTAAACGACGACGACGATCAGCTCCGGATTAGTGTTCGTAGATCTGTCCCCACCTTGACGTGCGTCGCTGGTAACGGCGGGGTTCGAAGCATCAGGGGAAAAGCCCAAGGGCTCTCGCTCCATCCGGGGGTTACAGGCAAGGGGAAGGCCGGACGGGTGAACGTAAGTGAACTCTCATTGATGCCTCGTTATAGAGACCCTCGCAGATGGGACGTGGTGGCGAGGGACAAGGCTGGCCGCTGGAAAGCGGCAACGGCGACCGGTAACAGAGGGCCGGTCGTGTGGACACCGTCGCCTCGGGGTAAAGAGAGCACCCTCCCCGGTCGGGTCTCGGCCGTGCGGAACGTGGAAACCCCGTCGAGGTCCGGGCTTGGGCCCGGTAAGCCGACCGTGAGGGAGGCCCAACCCCTCGGCGGGACAGGATGGTCCAAGAAGCGAATGCCGGTGATCGAAAGGTGACAGGAAAGCGATGACAGTGTGGCTGCTCCCTACAGTGGCCGTCTCGTATAACTGGCCGGATACAGGCGCGCTGCCTGGCCCGAAAGGGAGCTGACGTGGACCAGGTGAGCCTTTGACGCTCCGATGATCGAAGCGCTGGCACCGAAGGGCAAGTTGGACACGATGACGGGTCAGGCGACCGCTGTGGCGGTGGCAGCCGGCAGAGTGAACGGACCGGAGGTCGAAGTCCTGGACTGGGCGGCCATTGACTGGCACGCCCATGAGGACAACGTACGGCGATTGAGGCAGAGGATCTTCAAAGCGACACGGGATGGGGACCGCAAAGGGGTCCGCAACCTGCAAAAGCTGATGCTGCGCAGCCGGAGCAACACGCTCTTGAGCGTGCGGCAGGTTACGCAGCGCAACGCTGGTCGCAAGACGGCAGGAGTCGACGGCTTGGTCGTAGTGACCAACCGGGGCAGGGCGGAGATGGCAGAGCGGTTGCGCCACTCCCCGCCGGCCCGGGCTCGGCCCGTCAAGCGGGTGTACATCCCCAAGGCTAACGGGAAACGGCGCCCGCTCGGGATCCCGGTGATCGTCGATCGCGTGCAACAAGCACAGCGTGAAGAACGCACTGGAGCCCGAATGGGAGGCCCGGTTCGAGCCGAGATCTTACGGGTTCCGGCCAGGACGGGGCTGCCATGACGCGATCGAGATAATCTTCAACACGCTGCGAGGTCAACGCTCGCACCGTCTGTGGGTTCTTGACGCCGATCTGGCTGGGGCGTTCGACCACATCGATCACGAACGACTTGTGGACCAGCTCGGTCCGTTCCCCGCAAGGGAGGCGATCCGGGCCTGGCTGAAGGCAGGAGTGATGGAGAAAGGCCGGTTCAGCCCGACCGAGGAGGGAACTCCTCAAGGCGGGGTGATCAGCCCCGTGCTGTTGAACGTGGCCCTACACGGGATGGAACAAGCCGCAGGAGTCCGCTACCGCAATCTCGCATCTGGAGATTCCTCGGCGGTGGCCGGAACACCTGTGCTGGTCAGGTACGCCGACGACTACGTGGCCATGTGCCACAGCCGTGAGCAGGCCGAAGAGGTCAAGGAGCGGCTGGCGGCATGGTTGGCGCCCCGAGGGCTCTGCTTCAACGAGGACAAGACCAAGGTCGTCCACGTCGAGAATGGGTTCTCGTTTCTGGGTTTCGACACTCGCCGCTACCTCGCAGGCACGAGCGGGAAACTGCTCATCAAACCGAGCCAGGAATCGGTCAAACGGCTCCGGAAACGGCTCGCTGCCGAGATGAAGGCCCTGCGAGGGGCCAACGCCGAGGCAGTGATCAACCGACTGAACCCGATCGTCCGGGGATGGTCGGCCTACTACCGGGGGGTGGTCTCATCCCGGGTGTTCGATGGGCTGGACCATTACCTGTGGCGCCTCACCTACCGGTGGGCGTGTCACACCCATCCGAACAAGTCGAAAGGCTGGATTGTCAACCGGTACTTCGGCAAGTTCAACAAGGCCAGGCAGGACCGGTGGGTGTTCGGCGACCGGGCAACCGGCGCCTATCTCGCCAAGTTCTCCTGGACCAAGATCGTTCGACACGTGTCCGTCAAGGGAAGGGCGTCACCTGACGACCCGAACCTGGTCGAGTACTGGGCTCACCGTCGGCGTACACGCAAACCCCTGCCGCTGGGACGGCGCAGCCTCGGGCTGTATCTAGCCCAAGACGGCCTTTGCCCCAGCTGCGGGAATCGGCTGCTCAACACCGAGGACGAACCACGATCCCCCAACGAGTGGGAGCAGTGGTTTCTCACCGCCCGCCAAACCCTGCGCCGACTGCAGGGTGCGCGGCGGGCGAACGGCCAGTCCACCGAACGATCCTCTGACCGACTCGTTCACGCCTCCTGCCACGCCAAACCGGAAGGCAGGAGACCAGCAACAACACGCTCAGCAGAACCTAGGTCGCCTTCGGGCTTGCTTGAGCCGGATGCTCGGAAAGCGGGCACGTCCGGTTCTGAGGGGGCCTCGGCGCAGCAATGCGCCGGGGCTACCCGACTATGACGCGGTGGCCACCATGGACACCATCACCTTGATCCGCTCGGCCATCCGGGGGCTGTTGAAGGTGGCCGACGCCGGCTTGGAGGTGCGGCTGCGGGCGCTGATCAGCAGCGGTGACGACTACGCCAGCTCGGCCAAGCCGCAGATCGACTGGGACGATCAGGCGGCCCGGGAGGAGCTGGTCCATTCTCGGGCCGGGGACGGCTATGCCATCTTGGCCTGCCTGGACAGCTGCCTGCTCGAGGGTCCCCTGGCCGATGCGGCCAGCTTGTTGGCCACGGTGTTGGGCCAGGACCTGGAAGAGGGCGACGACGGGGTGTTTCGCATTGCCCGCCGGGTGGCCAAAGATCGGGTCATCTCGACGGTCGATCCCGAGGCCCGCCACGGGCACAAGACTTCGGCCCGGGGCTTCGATGGCTACCAGGGATCGATAGCTCTCGACCCTGACTCGGAGATCATCACCGACACCGAGGTGAGCGCCGCCAACGCCGGTGACGCCTCGGTCGCAGCGAATCTCGTCGATGACCTCACCGGGGCCGATTTCGCCGATAACAGCGGCGGCGATGACCACTCGAGGAGCGACGCCGCCAATCTCAGTGGCTCGGTGGGCAGGCCGACCACTAAATCGAAGCGGGCAGGCAGAGGCGCCGGCAAGGCCAAGCGGCGCCGTGGCGACAAGGCCGCCGCCCAGGCCGCCCGGGCTGCTACCCGGCGGGCCAATGTTCGGGCCCGCCACCAGCGTCGCCGCGTCGGCGCGGCCCGCCCGAAGGTGTACGGGGACGCCGCCTATGGCAGCGGGGAGTTCTTGGATCACCTGGCCCGAGCCGGTATCGACAGCCGCTGCAAGACCCAGCCGCCAGTCGCTCCCGGCGGCCGCTACAACAAAGACCAGTTCTACATCGACCTCGACACCGATATCGTCACCTGCCCCGCCGGCGAGGAGGTCCCCATCCGACGCAACGAAGCCGGCGATGGCATCGCCTACTTCGAATCGGCGTGTGCCGACTGCCCGCTCCGCTCCGACTGCACGACCGCAACTGGGGGCCGGACGATCCAGGTCGGCCGCCACGAAGCCCTCCTGGCCCAAAACCGCCACGACGCCCAAGACCCCCGATGGCTCCATGACTACCGGGCCACCCGACCAAAGGTCGAGCGCAGGTTGGCGCACCTGATGCGACGCCGTCACGGCGGCCGACGAGCACGACTGCGAGAACGAAGGAAGGTCGCAGCTGACTTCAACCTGCTCGCCGCCGCAGCCAACCTCGCCCGCCTGGCGGTGCTCGGCGTTCGCACCACCCCCCAGGCCACATGGGCAGCCGTATGATCGACTACACGCAGCAAACCGCGGCGGTCCCCCAGGCATGCCCCTAACAGTCAGCTCCCACCCCGGCCACCCACCGCCACCGCAGCTTACAAGCGACCAAAGCCGGGATCCCTAACAACTAACACGACCGATATCAGCCCTCGCCACGGCCACCTCAAAACCACATCATTCACACCAGCCACCTAGAGCCGCAAGTCGATCGAGCGAACCCGTTAGCTTCTCGGCTGTGGTCGCCCGGGCACGCGGCATCCGAGACCGATCCGTGAGCTCAGTCCAGTCGTAGCTGTGGGTGACCAGCGTGCGCGACGGGCTCAGCGGTTCGAGTTCCCAGGCCTAGAGATGTCCGGGCGGGGTTTACCTTGCACGGCTGGTCGCCAGGCGAGACGACGACCCTCGACGAAGTCAACCACCCGGTTGTCGCGTACTCCACCCCTTTTGAGCCGCATGGTGAATATGTCGCCGACGGCTCGCACGCGCTGTCCGGGCGTAGCTTCTTTCAAGTTGTCGTTGCCACCGAAGCGAGGTTGCTGGGATGGGTCAGCGATCAGCTCGAAGACGCGCTCTGCGCTGGCTTCGATGACCCGAGATGCCCTCACGGCACGCGGCGACGGCTCCTGGCCGGTCATGCTCCCATCCAACCACTCAGGGGAAGAGGCTCCTCCCTCAGGGATGGCACCCGTCTCCCGCGGTTAGCCCAGCACCGGGCAGTCGAGCCCCGACGATTTGGTACCGGCAGGCGGCCGGTACCGATCAGAATCGCTTGTTCGTCCGGCCAGTCGGCCGGCAGCGGGTCTGCGGCGAGGGCCTCGATCGTCGCTCGGGCGAGAGCCAACCCACTGGGCGGTGGCCGGTCATCGACAAGTAGGTCGAGATGGTGGAGCACGTTCTCCACGGCCCAGATCGCCAGGAAGTCCCCCGGCGCAAACACTTGCCCCTGCCAGCGGTACGCCCGCGCCCCCGCCGTTCGGAAGCCGCTGCGCACCGCGCCCGCGACATCACGAAGCTGCTCCAGTAACGCTGACGGGCGGCTGTACGCAGCCGCTCGCCGCCGCTGCGCCATGAGGACCTCGACACGGTCCGATTCAGAGGTCATGTCCGCGAACGCGGTCCAGTAGGACGCCGCGTCTACCGTCGGTCGTCGTCGACCAGTCTCACGAAGCCGCCGAGCATCTCCTGCCAGCCCGCCACGACGTGTGCGGTGAGGTCCAGGCGCGTCCACCCATGGCAACGGGACGACGCCAGGAGATCCCATTCCGATAGTGAGGCTACGGCGCCCGAGAACGCGGTGACCGATGCATCAAACACAGCTCGGGCATCGCCGACCGGAACCGTGAACGACATGCGAATCACTGTAGGACTGACCCGTCCCACCAGCGCCGGCGTCCCCCCACCCGGACGGTTAGGACGCTCGACGCGGCCGGACCTCATCGTCAGCGTTCCTGATTCCGCCCGACAAGCCCGGTGGGCGGTCCTCCGCACACCCCGTCTCTCCCCCGGCGCCGCACCCACCACTCTCAGCACCTCCCGGCAGCCGAGGTGTCGTCCAGCGGGTAGTCGTGCGATCGGCGACAATCGTGACCAGTGACACCGACACGCTCACGGGACAGGGTGCGCTCTCCCCAGGCGCTGAGTGAGTCCGACCGGCGGATCGTCTCCGTGTGGGCAGCTGACTGCGCCAGCCGCGTCCTCGGACTGTTCAAGGCGGAAGCGCCCGGCGATGCCCGACCCCGTCAAGCGATCGCCGGACTGAGAGCCTTCGCCCGCGGTGAGCTGCGGGTTTGGCCGACCCGAAGCCTGGCCGGACACGCTCACGCCGCCGCCCCGGATATCACCGGCAAGCCGGCGGCAGTGGCCGCAGCCCGCGCCGCGGGCCAAGCCGCCGCTACTGCCCACATAGGAGCCCACGCTTTAGGGGCTGCTGCCTACGCGGCCAAGGCGGCAGGCCTGGCGAACCCTGACCATCCCGACGCTGTCGTCGAAGAGATCCGTTGGCAAATCGGACATGTGTCCCTACCCATCGGGGCGGCGCTGCGCCAGCTGCCTCCCGTCGGAGTCTCGAAGGCCGGCCCGATTGGGCCGGGCCTCCTCGCTTCCGGTCAGCTCGGCGCGATCGTCGCCGAACTGCAAGACCGCCTGGCCACAACGTCGGATTGAGGGCACGCCAAGAGACACCCCCGTGTGTCTCCACGACCCGGCGATCAGTGGCAGATCGTCGATGGGGTTTGGGGATGGTCGTCGAGGACCTTTAGGGCTACGGAAGCAGCTCGAAGGCTAGGACGTGGGCGGGGCGAACGACGGCGAAGTGGCGGTGGTCGAGGGTGGCGATCTGGGTGACTTGGAGTCTTTCCGCTGCTGCTACCACCGAGGCGTCGACTGTTCCCAGGGGTAGGTCGCTGTAGCGTCCGACGAGTTCAGCGATACGGAGCCAGTCCTCGCTGGCTACGGGCTCGCTGATCAAGTTGCCCGCGGCGAAGTCTCCGAGGAACCGGACCTCGGCTTCGACTCCCAGCCTGCTGGCCAATAGGTATGCGACTTCGGTCACGACCAGTACGGGCACGACCAATGGGCCCGGGTGAGACTCGAGGAACTCGAGAGATGCAACGTGATGGTCGTCGTCAGCGTCGACGTAGGCGTATAGCGGTCCGGCGTCGACAAGGACTGCTATTGGCTTGCCTCGTCACGCAGGATCTCCTCGATCCGCACCGACACATCGTGTGACCCGCTTCGTCCCGTGGCCGCGGCGATCATTCGACGCCGTCCAGTCGGGCGGGCCCCGAGATGAGTCTCAATGGCTTCGCGGGTGAGCTCGGAGACCGTGACGCGTCTGCGCTCAGCCTCGTGGCGGAGTCGGGCGTCGAGATCATCAGGTAGCTTGACCGTTGTTCGCTTCATGGTATGCCAGCATACCGTGAGTGGTTCGAACTGGCGGCGAGGTCACCCGCCTGGCGTCACTCTGCCGACAGCGGTCTGTGGCAGGTCTCGGACGCCCCTCGACCCGGCGTTTCGGGCTAGCGGTGATGCGACTTATGTCGGTAGATATCTCTGGGACGCTTGTTATGGGCGCCTGGTAGTGGTCGTCCATCTGCTCTTGACGGGCGGGGTGGTCCGCTTCTGCCGTGGGTGCACGGCATTGCCTCCTCGACAGTCGCCCCCGCCGCCCTGGACGCCGATTATTTGGACGGTCGACTTCGCCCGTCGCTCCAGCCGGCGGCCGACACCCGCCGACTGACGAAGGCCGACCTGCCCGACGACAGCGCCGCGCCCGCCCATCTCGGTCGATCCCGACGGCTTCGCGGTGGCCGAGTACGGTGGTCGTCACCCAGTCGCCGGCGGTGTTGGCGCCCCTGTCCCAGCCTCACGGATGGTTAACCGGAGAGCGCGATTCCGATCGGCTCCTCCGCGCCTGCTACGGCTGCCTGCGCGACGCGGCCGACGCCGAGGCGGCGGCCAACGGCTCTTGGAAGACCCAGACCAAAGCGGCTCACACCATGCCAAGCAGCTCTCCACCCTGGAAAGCAAGGTCGATACCATCACCGTTGCCATCGACGAGCTTCGCCAGATCGTGTGCGGCCAGACCATGTCGGCCAACTGAACCCGGGCGCTCGCGCCACATTCGGCTTCCGCGGCTGCCCCGGTGCCCATCGCGAACCCGGCGCAGCGGCGTGGCTGATGAGCGATAACTCAGCGCATCGGCCCCGGCGGGTCCAGCAGATCGGCCACGCGGGATCGCTACCAGCGGTCGGACTACCATTCTCGTGGCACAATGAGCGCTGTCTATTCTGGGGGTTTCGATGGGTGATCGCATACGATTCGGCATTTTTATGGCACCGTTTCACCGTGCTGGTGAGAACCCCACCCTGGCGCTGCAGCGCGACCTCGACTTGATCCAGCACCTCGACCATATGGGGTGGGATGAGGCTTGGATCGGCGAGCACCACTCGGCCGGCAGCGAGATCATTGCTTCGCCCGAGATCTTCATTGCTTCTGCGGCCGAGCGGACCCGCCACATCAAGCTGGGCACCGGGGTGGTCAGCGTGAGCTACCACAATCCGCTGTGGGTTGCCGAGCGGGCCGTGCTGCTTGATCACCTGACCAGGGGAAGATTCATGCTCGGCCTGGGCCCCGGTTCGTTGCCCACTGACGCCAGCATGGTAGGTCTGGACCAGCACCAGACCCGTAACCTGCTGGCCGAGGGTGCCAACATTGTAATGCATCTTCTCGCCAGCGAAGAGCCGCTCACGTTCCGCAACGACCGCTGGGACTTGCGCGACGCCAGGCTGCACCTCCGCCCGTACTCGGCTCCGCTTTTCGATGTCGCCGTTGCGGCCGTAGCGTCCCCGGCTGGTCCGCAAATTGCCGGGCAGCACGGTATTGGCCTGTTGTCGATCGGCGCCACCCAAGCCGTCGGTTTTGATGCCCTGGCGCTGCACTGGGACATTATGGAGGAGCGTGCGGCCCACTTCGGGACCGTAGCGGACCGGTCCCAGTGGCGTCTGGTGGGAGTGATGCATATCGCGGAAACCCGCGAGCAAGCCTACCGGGATGTCGAGTACGGCATCGAACCCTGGTTCGAGTATTTCCAGACAGTGGCGGCGTTCCCCCAGATGGCCGTGGACGGCAGCAACATCCGCGAGATGATCGACTTTGTCAACGACAGCGGGTTGGGCTCCATCGGGACGGTGGAGGACGCCAAGGCCCAGATCGAGCGACTGATGAAGCAGTCAAACGGCGGTTTCGGCTGCTACATGCTCCTGGCCCACGAGTGGGCCAATCCGGCCGCCACCCGGCGCAGCTTCGAGCTGGTCACACAGCAGGTATTCCCGCAATTTCAGGGTCAGGCTTGGAGCACCGTCCAAGCCCGGGCCCGAGCCCGGGCCTCCCGGCCGGAACTCGCCGCCGAGCACCTCAAGGCCGTGGAGGACGCCACCGCCCGCTATCACTCCGAAGTGGGCCCGCCCCAAGCCGGCTGACGACCGAGCGACGCGAACCGGCCTCCGTCATCATCTTCCGCTGGCTCCACAACTCGCAGGGCGCCGGTGCTCTGGGCTCGCCACGCCGGATCTTGTGAGTGACGGTGGGAGACTACCATTCTACTGAGCTTTGCTACCAGAGGAGGGCGATGGGAGGATGGTCCCGACTAAGATCTGGAAGTCGACGCTGGATTGCGCCGACATTGAGGTCACAACAACATTCTGGGCATGGCTGCTTGGGGTCATCGTGATCTCCGAGGATGGCAACTACAGGAACTTAGGTCCAACGGGCGGGTCGCCCGTCCTGGGCCTCCAAAAGGTGGCCGAACCGCCATCAGGCAAAAACCGGATGCACCTCGATCTGCTCGTCGAGGACCTCGATACAGTGGTCGAAGAGGTCAGCCGCCATGGTGGAAAACGTCTGTCTGATCTCAATCAAGTGCCCGCAGGCCGTTGGTATGTGATGGCCGACCCAGAGGGTAACGAGTTCTGCCTGGTATCACTCGCTCCGGAAGACTGATCCCGCACTCCCGCCCGGTACTTCTTCAGGGCGGCCGGTGAAGCGAAATGGCCGTGATCTCTGTTCCAAGGCGAGGGACGCGATGATCGCCGCTGATGGCACTACCTAATCGCCAAATCCAACCCCGGACCTCCCCCGAGGAAATCAGCCAGCACGATCGTGGCCCAGTCGGGTGGTCCGCACCGGCTCATTCCAGGTCCCTACCAGCGATCGCCGCACCACTCGATGGCGCAGCCGTCCGCTCCAGAGGTGCCGATATGCGTTCGTCGATCGGATGAACAGCCCGGTTTCTCGAGCGCGTGTTATGCACTGTCCCCGGTTGACGGCTTCGGACACCAGCAGTTGCTCGACCCAAGGACCTCGGCGCCGTGCGCCGCACATGCTTATGCCTCGAGGGGTTCGATTACGATCCAACCGCGACGACGAAGCTCGACGGCTAGCTGCTCGGCCGGCATGCGGCTCAGGAGTTGCTCTTGGGCAGAGTCCCGCCATCCCTGGACCGCGACTAGCTTGCACGGATCTGACTCGGCGTCTTGAAGCCGTTCGATGAACTCGTCGGCTTCGGCGCGGGTGAACCTGCCTCCGGCTTGCCGCTGAGTGAACCCCATCGGACCCCGCGCGTCTCGAAAACCGCGATGTCCAGCGTTTTGGATGAGAGCAAGAAGCTCTTGCACCTGCCTCGACGACGCCGGCGGACCGGACTGTTGCCCGAACGCCATCTCAGGCGCCGCCACCCAAGCGGACCCCAAGTGCCACCCGTAAGCCATTCACAGACCAGATTCTAACAGTTTCGGGAACATCTGTTCGTATTGTCAAGCAGAGAGGAGTCAGCATGGTCGAAGGCCAGGGTGACATCCGATCTCGTCTTTGGCACCGACAGGAGCCGCCAACGCCCTGACCGCGAATGGGTTTGGCAATCCAACCGGGGGCCCGACCGGACCGTCCGCACCATAGTGCACACCATGGACGGCACCTACGCCGACCTCTACATCGAGCCGCATGGCGACATCACCATGATCGGCGCCTGTGCACCCGACACGACCTACTAGAGCTTCGACCCCCGAATGAGTGACCTTCGGGCTGTACTCGATCGGCAGCCACAGCCGGTCACAGTCGGTTTCCCGACAAACGTCTGGTCGGCCAGCCACAGCCACGGGAACAGTCAACTCAGGACCGTCAAATCCCCCCGCGTCGCCACGGTCGTCCGCGACGTTCAGGCGCCGGACCCGGCTGTCGCAAAAGCTCAACCACATCGCGGGCACGTTGCAACCGGTCCCGCCGGCCTGGTGGCGGAGTGCTTGCTGTTCACTTGACACAAGGGAGGAGCTAGCGGGAGTTTCCGGGCTAGCTGATCGCACTGGCTGACCGCGCTGAGCAAGATTTTCTCAAAAATAGGTCACTACCAGCGCGTTTGTGCTGGTGAGGTGCTCGCGATCTTGGCCCAGATGGTGTATTACCTAGAATATGTCATCAATCGTCGGGAAGAAGCTGGGCGGCAAGACCTACTACTACTTGGTGGAGTCGGCCCGGGTGGGGGGTAAACCCCGCATCGTCTCTCAGCGGTACCTGGGTCCGGCCGAGGAGATCGTGGCTCGCCTGTCGGGGAGCGGGCCGGGCGAACCGGACCGCAGCCGGCATTTGGCCTTCGGTGACCTGGCCGCGGTGTGGTCGATGCTGGCCCGGGCCCGGGTGGCTGAGATCGTCGATGAGGTGGTGGGCCCGCGGCGGGCCGATGCGGCGGCGTCGGTGGGGACCTACCTGGCGTTGGCGGTGGCCAACCGGATCGTCGACCCCTGCTCCAAACGCCGGTTTTCCGATTGGTGGCAGAAGACCGCGGGCGACCGGCTCGTGAAGATCCCCACCTCGGGGCTGGACCACCGGCGCTTTTGGGACGCCATGGAGTTGCTCTCCGACCACCAGCTGCAGGAGATCGAACGGCGCATCGTGGTTCATGTCATCGAGGAGTTCTCCATCGACACGGCCGGCCTGGTACTGGACATGACCAACTTCGCCACCCACATCGACAGCGCCAACGAGCGGGCTCCCCTCGCCCAGCGGGGCCATGCCAAGCAGAAGCGCAACGACCTGCGGCTGATCGGCCTGGGGCTTATCGTGTCCACCGACGGCGGCATTCCGCTGGTCTCGCACGCCTATCCGGGGGACAAGCCCGACGTCACCCAGTTCCCGCAGCTGGTGCAAGAACTGATGGCCCGCTTCCAGGCCCTGGCCGGTGATCCGGCCGCGCTGACGTTGGTCTTCGACGCCGGCCAGAACTCGGAAGACAACTACCAGCTCGTGGACGGCACCCCCCTGCACTTCGTGGCCTCGCTGCCGCCTTCCGACCACGCCGACCTGCTGGCCGTCCCGAAGCGCGGCTACCGGATGGTGGATGCCCAGCGCTTTCCTGGTCTGCGGGCCTTTGAAACCCGCAAGGTCGTCTTCGGAGTGGAGCGGCGCATCGTGGTCACTTATTCGCAGACCCTGCACGACAAGCAGTCCCGGGGCCTGGATCAGACCCTGGCCAAGGCCCGCCGCCAGCTGGCTGAGCTGGCCGCCCGCCTGGGCCGGGGAAAAACCCGCAAGCCCAAGGACAAGGTCGAAGACGAGATCGCCGCCATCCTCAAGCCCCGCTGGCTCAAACGGATCATCTCCACCACCTTGAGCGGGGACGAGCCGGCCGAGTTACGCCTGGTGTGGCGGACCAAGCCCACGGCACGAACCGATCTGGAAGAAGAGCTGTTCGGCAAGCGGATCCTCTTCACCGACAAGGACAAGGGCCTGGCCTCGGTGGCCCAGATCGTGGCCGACTACCGCTCCCAAGAAGCCGCCGAGGGCGACTTCCGCCAAATGAAGGATCCCCAGGTGGTCTCCTTCTCGCCCATGTTCCACTGGACCGACCACCAGATCCGGGTGCACGTGTTGACCTGTGTCCTGGCCTTGCTGGCCGCCCGCCTCATGGTCCGCGACGCCGACCGGGCCGGCCTGCACCTCAGCGTGCGGACACTTATCGAGACCCTGGCCGGCATTCAAGAGACCATGCTGCTCTACCAAGGTGAGCGGGGCCGACCACGGGCCCGCAGGATGCTCACCGAGATGGACCCCAGCCAACGCCGTCTCTACCACCTGTTCGGCCTGGACGCCTACGCACCCACCCAGCCATGACCATCACGCCCATCCACCCGCTGCCAGCAGCCTGGGCCCCCCTCGAACAGGCGCTACGCCAGCGGCATGCGGTGCAGGTCGTCTACCACGGCCGCCGACGGCTCATCTGCCCCCACGCTCTGGGCTGGAAGAACCACCGGCCCCTGCTGCTGGGCTTCCAGGTCGGCGGGCAGACCAGCACCGGAGTACTGCCGGCCGACCCTCGCAAGCGGTGGCGCTGCATGTTTATAGATGAGATCGACCGCGTTGTGGCTGCCGCACCGACCGCACCTTGGCAGACCGCCGACAACTACGACCAATCACGGCCGTTCAACGCCATCGACCACGTCACCATCGCCGTCGGCGCCGACGAAGTGCCACTCCAGCTCACTTAGCGCGGATTTCTACGCCACGATTCGAACTGCCGCACAGGTACATCGGGCCACCAAAGCCGCCGTTAGGTAATACACGCCGGAGGTCCTAAAACTGCCGGTGACCTGGGGATACTTGGCACCCACAATCGATAGCCCGGAAACTCCCGCTAGCACCACGACCGATTCAACCAGCTACGTGATCGGACAGCCTGATGCACCGTCCGCCCTCGACACACAGCTGCTGGCCCCCAGGATCGCGCCATGGCAGAGCGCTCAGCCACGACGGAAGGCCACGCCCGCGGCCACCAATTCTTGCATGAAATCCTCACCCCACCCCCGCCCGGCCCGAGCGGGGGGGGTGGCCCGCTGGGCCATGAGCCGGCGGACGTTTCCAAGCACCGACGCTGGCTTGGGAAGGCACACGGCGGAGTCGCCGAGCTCGAGCTCATGCATGAGATTCTCCCGACCGTGACCCGGCACGACGTCAAGCAGAACCATTCTCCGCCCAATCACCCGGGCCTCCCGGCAAGTGTCACCTGAGGTGGTGACAATGACATCACTCGCGGCCATTAACTCCGGGATTCGATCAGTGAACCCGAACGTGATCACCATCGGGTATTGGCGGGCGACAACACCCAACCGGGCCGCGAGACGCTGGTTCGTCCCGCTTACGGCCAGCACCCAGAACCCGGCCGAGGCGAGCGCCCGGACGAGGTCATCGATGGGTCCGATCCCCCACGCCCCGGACATGACGAGGACGCAGGGCGCCTCGGCCGGCACTCCCAGCGACGCGCGGGCGTCGGCCCGACAGGGAGCGAGATAGAAGTCGGGCCGGACCGGGGCTTCTACCACAGCCACCCGGGCGTCTGGGCAATAGCGGCGCACTGATGCCGCGGCCAACTCCGAGGTGACGAGGAACAGGTCGGTACCCTCGTGTGCCCACATTCCGTAGGCGAACGAGTCTGTCATGAAGACCACGGTGGTGACGCCGGGCCGGTGGTCTTTGAGCTGAGCTGCAGCCGCCGCCCCCGTAGCAAATACCGAGATCACCAAATCAGGTGCCCACCTGTCGACCTCATCGACCAGCCTCGGCAACATGACCTTGACCGCAGTTCGGTCCATGAATCTCCCCACCGCGCCGTCGCCTCGCAGCTGAGAGAAGTGGAAGCCGTCGTAGATGGGTGTCATCGACAGCAGGGCGCGGAAGATCCAGCCGCCGACGGCCGCTGGACCTCCACCGAGCAACGGCATGCAGTCAACGATCCTGCTCTCAACCCCGTGGGGAACGAGCGCCGCCGCGCACGCTTCGGCGAGGGTGTCGTGGCCGGCGCCAAACTTTCCCGACAAGAACAGAGCGCGCTCGACGGTCATGCCACTCGGTCGGCCAGCTCGTTGAGGGTGGGCGCCGCGTCGCGCAGGTGTAGGTCATCGGCGACTGGCCTGAGGGCTCCCACCGCCCGGCTGGACGACTCGGGCGTTGGCAAAGCGACTGAATCATGGAGTAGCACGATCGCTCCGTGGCTGAGTCCTGTCGTGCAGTCGGTTCGCAGCGCACCCATCGCAGGGTACGAAGGAAGTTCGGTCGTGGCATCGCCGGCGATGCCGATTGCCATCACACACGAGCTGGCCCAGGCGCCCGGGCGCGGCCGATGATCGATTCGATTCACGCGGAGTTGGCTCTCTCGATGCGCCTCTCGTCGGCCAGCCACCACTCAACGTAACGTCTCATCCCCTCGTCGAAGGAGGTTCGTGCGGTCCAGCCGAGAACTCGGGCGGCCTTGTCTGCCGACACGTCACGACCGGGATAGTCACCGGGACGGGCGGCCACATATTCGATCTCGGCTCCCGGATCGATCAGTCGGCAGGCCAGCTCGGCCACATAGCGTACGCTCACCGAGGCCGGCCCATCGAGGTTGAACACCTGTCCCGCGGCCGCGGCCCCCAGCGCCAACACGTGCGCGGCGGCCAGATCCTCCACGTAAAGATAGTTGCGGAACTGGAGGCCCTCGCCGTGGACGGTCACCTTGCCTGCTGTCCTGGCGCATTCGAGGAATCTGGGAATGACAAGCTCTTTACGCATGCGGGGACCAAAGGGGATGCCGTACCGCAAAATCGTGTAAGGAAGACCATAGAGCTCGCCGAAGCTCGACACGACCAGCTCGGCGGCGATCTTCGAGGCGGTGTAGACGTGGGCGCTTCCCGTCGGTGCCAGCAACGCGTCCTCGACCAAGAGGCCGGCGCCCGGCGCGGCGGTGTACACCCACACCGTGCTGGCCAGCACCATCCGCTCAATTCGGTTGCGGCGAGCCGCCTCGCACACCTTGGCCGTGCCGACCACGTTGACTTCCATCGTTCTCACTGGATCGGCGTGCGCCTCGTCGACATTGGACACGGCCGCAAGGTGGAACACGGCCTGGCAGCCCGCCGTTGCTTCGACCATCGTCGACAGGTCGGTCACGTCCCCATCGTGGTGCTCGACATCAGAACGGTGCGGCGGTCGGGTGTCAATGACGATTACCTCGTTACCCCCATCGACGAGGTGATCGACAACATGCGACCCGATGAACCCGGATCCGCCGGTCACAGCAACCTTCACCGCGTTGCCGCCCTCGCCAACCCGCGCAACGTCGATGAGAGGCTGTCAACGACATAGTCCACCTCGCCGTCGGTCATGTCCGAGTGCACGGGTAGGCAGATATGTCGGGCGCAGACGTCATCAGCAACCGGAAAGGATCCGGCGGCTAAGCCCGCAAAGATTGGCTGGCGGTGCAGCGGCACACTGTACACCTCTCCGGAAAGCGAAACCCCCTGATCGGCGAGGGCCAGCTTCAGCACGGAACGGTCGATGCCCGGATCGAGGAGCATCACATACTTGTAGTAGTTGGATGCGGAGCCCGACGGGACGGGAAAGGGTCGGCAACCAGGGACATCCGACAATGCCTCGTCGTAGTGGGCCGCCACCCGCCGGCGGGTGGCGATGGCCTCGTCGAGGCGGCCGAGATGGACCAGCCCCACCGCCGCGTTCAGCTCGCTCATCCGCCACGAATAGCCCATACGCACGTGATCACCGCCGACGAAGGCGGCCTTGCCTTGATCACGATAGACGACGGCCTCCTCCCGCAGCGCGATGTCGTCGGTAGCGATCATTCCACCCTCGCCGCTGGTCATGACCTTCGTCGGGTAGAACGAGAACGCCGCAGCCTTGCCGAAGGTACCGGCCGACCTACCCTGGAAACTGGCGCCGTGAGCGTGCGCGGCGTCCTCAACCAGGGTCACGCCGTTGCGATCACACATGGCCCGGATGGCATCAACCTCTGGCGTGACGATCCCCCCAACATGAACCAAGACGACCGCCCGCGTCTCCGGCGTAAGCGCCGTCGTCAGCGACTCGGCCGACAGGGCCAGCGTGGCCGACGACACATCCGCGAGCCGGGGAATACCCCCCGCGTGCACGACGGCGGCGGCGGTAGCGAAGAAGGTGTTGGTAGGGACCACGACCTCCCGTCCTTCCACCGCCAGGATCCGCAGGATCGTCTCCAAGGCGCTGGTTCCGCTGCTCATAGCAACCGCGTGGCCCACCTCATGCCGGCGAGCGAACGCCTCCTCCAAGTTCTCGGTGTGAGGCCCCAGAGTGAGCGAACCGGTACGCAGCGACTGATCGATCAGACCGAGAATAACCCGCCGGTCCTCCGAAGAGAAAACGATCCTGGCTGCCGGCACCCGATGACCCATCACGCCAACTCCGCTCGGACTCCATCGACGATCTGACGGCCAGCGATCCGAACGGCCATGCGCCCACCCCACGGTTGGGTCACTATCACCCCATCCGGTAGTTGGATCTCAGCGTCGACACCGAAGACCAGAACGCAACCACGCATGACTGTCATAGTGGACCGTCACCCTACGTACGGGCAGATGGCGCCCGCAACCATTCCGGCACTTGACGACAGATATTCTTCGCTCGACCGTGTGCGCATTATCACACGACGCCCACCTCCGTCAGCCCCTCAAAACCGTCGATCGCGGCTAGCCCTGAACCAAGCGTAGGGGGGCTGCTGGGGGTGTGGTGATGGGCTGAGAGTCCTGTGGGGTAGCGGTTTTCGCGGTTGGGGGGTTTTGGGTTGGGATCGTTTTCGGGTGAACGATCCGGGCCTGGGGACGGTCCGCGAAATCGCCCTCCTGGCATGGGAGGATTCGATCGCTCAATCCAATCAACCCACGCCCAGGAGGGCATCTGTTGGCTCAGAACCTTAGCGCAGCGTGCCACGTCCGTGGCGGAGGAGACCGGGCAGCCAGGCAGCGACGACGAAACCAGCTGGCCAGGGAGGCGGGCCGGATCGAACGGCGACTCGAGGAGGCGGTGAGGGTGAACATCGACGGCCCTGTGATCGGCCGGGCGAACATCTCTTACGAGCTAGCCGAGCGGACCAAGGCGGTCGCTCATGGCGGTATGGGGGCGATCGTCGGGCTGGTCGAGCGTGTTGGGCTTGCTGGCGAGATCGACGCTTCTCTGGAGTTGCTTAAGATCCATCGGCCTTACACAGAGTCCGACCATGTGCTCAATATCGCGTTTAACGCCCTGTGCGGCGGTGTCACCCTGGACGATATCGAGGCCCGACGCAGCGACGGGGTGTTCCTCGACGGTATCGGGGCTTCGAGTCTGCCCGACCCGACCACCGCGGGTGACTTCTGCCGGCGTTTCGACCAGGCCGCTGTGATGGCGCTGCAAGAGGCGGTCAACCGGGCCCGTCTTCGGGTGTGGGCCGCCCAGCCAGCTGCTTTTTTCGCCGAGACGGCGGTGATCGACGCTGACGCCTCGATCGTGGGAACCGACGCGCAGACCAAGGAGGGAATCGATATCGCCTACAACGGTGTGTGGGGTTACTCGTCGCTGGTGGTGAACCTGGCCAACACCAAAGAACCGCTGTACTTCAAACAATCTGGTGCTAACCGGCCCTCCCATGAGGGAGCGGCCCCCCTGTTCGACCGGTCGATCGCCTTGGTCCGAAAAGCAGGCTTCTCAAAAGTGTTGCTGCGTGGAGACACCGACTTCGCTCTCACAGCCAACTTCGACCGCTGGGACGCCGATGGGGTCGAGTTCGTCTTCGGCTACGACGCCCGGGCGAACCTCATCGCCCACGCCGAAGCCGCCGACGAGGAGATGTACCACCAGCTGGTGGGCCGCGCCGAGCGGGCGATCAAGACCGAGCCGCGCACCAAGCCCCAACGCGTGAAAGACGACATCGTGCGCTCCAGGGGCTACAAGAATATCCGCACCGTCGCAGAGGACCTCTGCCAGTTCTCCTACCGCCCCGTCGCCTGCAAGCGAGACTACCGAGTCGTGGCGCTGCGAAAAGACCTGTCGATCGAGCGCGGCGAGAACGTCCTGTTCCACGAGTACCGATGGCTGTTCTACATCACCAACCTCCCCACCGCCACCACCAGCAACGAGGTCGTCATGCAGGCCCGCAGCCGCTGCGACCAGGAGAACCTCATCGCACAGCTCAAAGGCCAGGCGCGCGCCCTGCACGCCCCGGTCAACACTCTCGTGGCCAACTGGGCCTATACGGTCATGGCGGCGATCGCCTGGAGCCTGAAAGCCTGGTGCGCCCTGCTCCTGCCGATCTCACCGCGCTGGGCCAACACACACCACCAACAGCGCCGCCGGCTGCTCAGCATGGAATTCCGGACATTCCGGCGGGTATTCATCGACATCCCCTGCCAGATCGTCCTCGGTGCACGGCAGGTGCGCTGGCGGGTGCTCGCCTGGAACCCCTGGCTCGGGGCACTCTTCCGACTCCTCGACGTCTTATAGCCGCCTGCCAGAAATCAAACACCCCAACAGTCGGTCACCGGCTCCTCTTCAGCGACCTCTCAAAACAGGATGCACACGCCCACGGCCGTCGACAAGACCGCCGGGCTCAGCGACAACGACATCATCGCCACAACCCGTCGCTCACCACCAGCTCTGAGCACCCCAACCCGCTCCCAAGCCTCCAACTCGGTCAGGGACCGCTTGTTTTAGGGCTAGCTGTCAGCCGTCTCGAACTAGAAGGGGCTGCGGAGCGCATAATCACGGCAGGACAGGCCAAGACAGGGGCCGAGTGGGCATACATAACCGGCGATCTGTCGCTTCATTGAAGGTCCGCGGGGTAGCCCTAAACGCGTGGAGCCCCCGTTCCCTGGATATCCCCAATGTGCCGGACGGCCCGGCTCGCCGTACTTGCTATGCCATCCGGCTGCTCGACAGGCACTATGGGCGACGCCGCTGGGATCACGACGTCCCGCCAGCGGAGGTCGTTGATCTGGGAGTCGATCCCGTACCTGCGCGAGTGGGAGATGTGCGCAGCCACATGGCGACGTAGACGAACATCCTGGTCGGAGTGCACCCCGATTCAGGCTGGCCCCACTGAAGCTGTCCTTCTCGATGATCGCCATGCGTCTGCTATCGAAGTCGGACGTGAGCCCCCTGTTACCGGGCCTTGCTGATGATGACGACGTCGACTTTCGTTGGGCGCCGGCTGCTGTCAGCCATCGCCGAATCGTCCGCCCGGATCGTGCCTGACCGCGTCACCTGACCTCGCACACCGCGTCGCTGTGTCTGCTGGATCTACGGTTGGCCCCATGGACTTCGGCGCCCTGATCTTCCCGACCGACTTGTCGGTCCGTCCCGACGTGCTCGCCCGTGAGCTCGAGGATCGGGGCTTCGAGTCGATGTGGGTGACCGAGCACACCCACATTCCGATCAGCCGGCTCAGCCCGTGGCCCGGTGGGCCGGACCTACCGGACGAATACAAGCGCACGCTGGATCCGTTCGTTGCCCTGACGAGCGCGGCGGCCGCGACGACGAAGCTAAAGCTGGCAACCGGCATCTGTCTGGTGGCTCAACACGATCCGATCGTGCCCGCGAAGACGATCTCCTCCCTGGATCTCCTCAGCGGTGGCCACTTCATCTTCGGTATCGGCGTCGGCTGGAACGCCGAAGAGATGGCAGACCACGGTGTCGATGCGTCACGGCGGCGTGGCATCGCACGCGAAAAGGTGCTGGCGATGCAGGCACTGTGGACCAACGAAGAGGCCAGTTACCGCGGGGAGTTCGTCAACTTCGAGCCGACGTGGTCATGGCCGAAGCCGGTGCAACAGCCCCATCCGCCCGTGGTCATGGGAGGCGCGGGTGGCCCTATCACGTTCCGCCACATCATCGAGTACTGCGACGGCTGGATACCGATCCACGGTCGCCGATCAGTCTTGGGCCGGATCGACGACTTACGCGCCGCCGCTGACTCCGCCGGCCGCGATCCCGCCACGTTGGAGATCAGCGTTTTCGGTGTGCCCGGGGACCCGCCGATTATCGACGCCTATCGGAACGCTGGGGTTTCCCGCTGCGTCTTGAGCCTGCCGTCCGCACCGATGGAAACCATCGTGCCGCTGCTCGACCGGTATGCGGGCTTGCTCGACACCTGACACCGCCGACCACCCACATCGGGACCAGCTGGTTGCCGTCGGCCGTAGGCGTGGCCGAACGAGTTGCTCACGTGTCCACGTGGTGTTCGCCGGCAGTGCCATCGTGCGTTCCGTGCGGACAGCCGCTTCGAGCCTTGCCGATACTCGACTGGGGACCACTTGCCCCCTGGCGTGCTCGCTGAGCCAGGGGCGACTACACAGACGCTTGGACAGTGTCGCGCCGAGTGCTCCAGGCCCGGCATGCGGCGCTGCCCGAGCGTCCATAGAGGTCGTCGACAATCACCGGGAACTACGCCCCGGGAAGCGTTCCGCCCACGAAATTGACGGACCTGTCGGTTGCGACATCCGCCAACCCTCGGTGACATTCGCCTGTCCGCCAGAGCGCGCCAACTCCATCTCTTCACGAACAACAGGTCGCTGACGGCATCCCTCGACGGCCGGACCGGCCTGGTCAGGTCACGCACCGTCGCGTCAGGGCTAGCGGGGGGTGACACAAAGGCGCCACAATCAGTGGATGATCACTGTCCTCGGTGCCGGTGCGATGGGAGCCGCGCTGGCCGTATGCCACGCCCGAGCTGGGAATCCGACCACGCTGCTCGGGACGTGGTTCGACCAGCGGATCGTCGAGGCACTCCAGGGCGGGGGCCCTCACCCGGTCCTCGGTGTCCCTCTCCCATTCGGCACCGAGTGCCGTGGACACGACGAATGGGGTGACGCGCTGGCAAACTCTGACCTGGTCGTCATCGGCGTGGCCACGCCGGGCCTGGCGGACGTGGTGCAGATGGCAGCTCAGGACACTGCCCCGGACTCGACGTGGGTGATCGCCACCAAGGGATGGGACGAGGGATCGCTCAGGTCGCCCTCCGAGGTGGTTGCCGATGTGCGGGGAGGCGTGGAGCACCTAGCCATCCTCGGGGGGCCGGCCCTGGCCCAGGAGCTGGTCACCGCTGCCCCGACGGCGATGGTGTGCGCCGCCTCCAACCTTTCTGTCGCCGAGGACGTATGTCGTCTGCTGCAGTCGGCGCAGTTGAGCGTGCAGGCGACCGACGACGTAGCCGGATTAGAAACGGCATCGGCGTACAAGAATGTCACTGCCGTGGCTGTGGGCATGTGCGAGGGCCTGAGCGAAAGCCTGAGCGAAAGCGCCTTCGTGCACACCTTCGCCAACGCCCGCGCCGCCGTCTTCGCTCGGGGTTTGGAGGACATGACCACCTTGGCGTTGGCGAGAGGGGGACGGGCCAGCACTATCCTCGGGCTGGCCGGAGCGGGCGACCTCTTCGTGACCTGCCTCGGCGGCCGCAACGGGAGGCTCGGTCGTCTGCTCGGCGTCGGGGAGTCGCCGGCCCAGGCCGAGGCGACCATCGGCAGCACGGTCGAGGGCGTGGCTAACGCCCGGGTGGCGGTGACCCTGGCCGATCGCCTCGGCCTCGACCTCCCGACCGCCCGGGCCGTGGACGACGTGTTGTCGGAACGTATATCCCCGGAGAAGGCGGTCGGTCGGCTGTTCCACTCCTTCCGAGCATCACCTGACGGATCATCAGGCCGTTAGGCGCCCTCTACCTCGTCGCGCAAATGGCCCCACGAACTCGCCGACCCACCAGCACCGTCGTCCCGTCGCTCCTGGCGGGTGGTGTAGCGATATCGGTACAGGACGTCGCGGACCAGGTCGGCCACGAGCCGGCCGGAGCCCCGACCGCGATGGCGATGGTGGCCCAGTGGGTGACACGTCGACCGCGGTGAGCCGGTACACCTTGCCCACCGCTTGAGGTGGCCGATCATAGAAGCCGTCCAAGCTGACCAGCTCGGCCGGCCCGGCCGTCACGTGACAGAACCCGACCGGCACCAGCGGGATCAGCGCCGGCTCATGGCCCTTCCCGACAATACGCAGCACCCGGTGGCCGCGCTCCATGCCTATGTCCTTGATGTTGGCGTCGCAGGCCTCCGAGACCCGCAGGCCGTTCAGGCCCAGCAGCACGGCCAAGGCGGCGTGAGTGTGATCGAAGCGCTCCGCGGTGTGAGGAAGCGGGCCAACTCGCCGCGATCCAGGCTCCGCCCCTCACTCGGGTGGACCTGGGGGCGGCGGAAATATGAGCCGGGTTCGGCGGGATCAGGCCGTCGATGTGGGCGAAGCGATAGAACCCGCAGGCGGTGGACGGGCGCCGGTCGATAATCGACGCGGCCAGACCGCGCTCTTCCATCCAAGCTCGGTACAGCTCGTGGGCGCGGCCGGCCGCCAGCACGGCCAGCCCGTGATCGGCGGCCCAGTGGAATAGGCAGCGCAGGTCGTGACGGTAGACCTCCAGCGTCCGGACCCTGTAGCGGGCCAGGAAGGCCACCGCGGCCAGCTGGTCCTCACTGAGAGTGAACGGCACCCCCGGCTGGTCCAACACCTGGCCGGTTGACTCGATCGTGGACATGACTCCTCCTTCTATCAGGAGAAACCATCTAAGACCTGCGCTCTCAGCCGGCGTACTGGGACGGGTCGCGACTCTCGATCGCCTTCAGGTAATGGGACGCGCGTTTGGGGGCGCTTTATTGGGTCCTGGGACGCTAGGTTCTGTCTATGTCGATTCTGGTTGTCGGCCTTAGTGGTACCACTCGGGATGGTTCATCGACCGAGAAGGCCTTGAGGGCAAGTTTGGCCGCGGCGGAGACTTGTCATCGGCGATGCCTTCGGCGAGACACTGCGGGAGTGCTGGGCCGGCGACGGCGAGCGGGGCCGGGCCTGGGAGCTGGTCGAACGATCGGACGTTTTCCTAGCTCTGCTCAGGGGCTGAAACTCGTGTGATTGTGACAAGTTTTGAAAAGCGCGAGAATGCGTGTTGAGAAGGATTCGCCGTCCAACCTGGGCTTTCGACCCCTTTGTGGCGCCGGGATCAGCGAACGGCGGTCCGAAGACCTCTGATTGCGCGCGGCTCCGGGGAGGGGGCTCGGGGGGAGGGCCTGCCCTCCCCCCGCTCTAGACGCCAAAGACGCTGCCCGATATTTCGGTTCGGCTGACGACTGGGTCTTGCCGGACTTGCCGTTCGCTGAGCATTTCCGCGGTCGTGTCCTTGATGTCGTCGCCGGGGCTGGGCGGGTGGCCCTCGGCCTCCAGGCCGCGGGCCTGGATGTGGTGGCGCCCGACACCTCGCCGGGCGCGATAGAAGTGTGCTCCGCTCGGGGGGTGGAGCAGGGTGTACTGCGGCACTGTGCACGAGCTGGCCGAAGCCACACCCCTCCTTCGATACCTTTATCCTCGCCGGCCACAACCTTGGTCTCCTCGGTGGGCCGGACCAGGCCGAACGATTCCTCAGTGCCCTCCAGGCTCTCGCCCGGGAGGCGCAAGAGTTCTTGGCGAGACAGCCGACCCATTCGGGTCACCGACCGGGTTCACGTCGCCTATCAGGAGGAGAACAGACGGGGCTCGGTCGGCTTGCCGGACAGCTCCGCTTACGGGTCCGACACCGGCTGCTAGCGACGGAATGGTTCGACTACCTCCTCTGCACGCCGATCGAGCTGGAACAGCTTCTCAAGGACACGCAGTGGCATCTGGCCGCCGCCCATCTTCGGATCCAAGACGGAGCATCATCAACCTGGGTGGCTGTCCTCAGCCAACTCTGACCAAGACTCGACATAGCCGCCGACTGTGCGGTGACAGCCGCCTGTTCCAGCAGGCGGTTCGCCGACACTCAGATCAGGACTGCGTGCCCAGCGCACCTTCCATGTCTATTGCCGGATCCCTCGACGTATGGCGCGGGCGACGACGGATAGCCGACTTTCAGGAGCATCTGGCTGGAGGGAGCCGGTCAGACCGATGGGCGGCTGGGCGATGAACCGTGGCGTCGATTCAGGGTGGGGCCAACCGGCGGCGTGCACCAGGAACGGATGGCATAAGAACACATCCCCCGCCTCCCCGGTAGCCATTTCCACCGGCCCGGAGGTGTCCGGGAGGGGTATCTCAGATTCCTGACCGGCGGCAGCGCCGGGCAAGCCAGCCTCCCCGGCCGGATAAAGGAGCTTCGCCATTTCCAGATGGCTACCTGGCAGGATCCGGGTCGGTGCGTCACTGGATCCGACATCTGAGAGCAGACACAGCAGGAGCAAGCCGCGTTGCTCGGATCGGTAGTTGACGAACCAACGGCGGTCGCCTTCGGGCTGGAAGCTGGAGTCGATATGCCAGCCGGTGTCTCCGGGGTCAGTCTGGCAGGGGAAGCGGACGACGAACGCGCCCAGGTTCGGCCGTGGTTGCCAACGTTCCGGATCGAGCAACTGCCCGACCGCGTCGACCAGCGCGGGAGAGTTGGCGGCTTCCCGCAGCGCTTCGCCCTTTACTAGGCCGCGCACGACGGGTCTCGTCCAGCTCGCCGGCTCGGAGAGGTCGATGCCGAGTTGGTCGGCGGCCAGCGCCCGACACCGATCCGCGATCGCTGGCGTGAAGGCGGCGTGAACGCGGAGATAGCCTCGCTCGCTGAAGTCTTCGAGATCGCTGGCGCTGAGCACGCCGTAATACTGCTGTGACATGCGCGGCGCCGCCAGCGGTATTTGTCCGGACCGCCCGTAGGCCCGACAGTTGATGGGGTGATTTGGGAGGTTCCCGACGAGGACCAGTTGTTGGCCCGAGGTGGCAGAACTACGGTCGGCTCCGGCGCATCGACAGGGACACGATCTGCCCGACCCTCAAGAAGAACGAGCTTCGCGCTCAGTTTGCGGGCTTCGACGTCATGTCGAGCGAGCTAGCCACCATCAGGGCGGCGGCGGATGCCTTCTCCGAACGGCTTGAGCCGCTGAACACAGCTATCACTGAGGCCCTCGCCTCCGAGTGAATGAACAACAGCCGGATAACATCCCGATCGCCGGGTCCACCGCCCCGGAACGCCGAGAGGTTGGCTGCGTGTGAATCAGATATTTCGTATTAGCCTCCGGATGTTGGCGAGCCACTGGCTGTCGTCGTGGTAACGGTCGAGCCAGTGGGCGGTCAGGCGCGCCGACCGCCTGGCCCTTTCGTATCGCCAGTGGTGAAAGGCTGCGATGGCGTCCCAAAGCATCAGCTTGGTCCGGTTGTCGAGCCGGCAGGCCTGCGTGAAGGTTCTCAAGCGGTCCCGAAGAGGCTCGTTGGGGGGCCAGCGGGCGGTATCAGCCCTGCCGAGGCGAACGAGGTAGTAGGCGGCGACGGCCACTTCCCAGACAAGATCGCTGGGACCGGCGAAATCAAAGTCGATGAGCGCCACCGCCTGTTGGTCTCGGAACACGATGTTGCCGAAATCGATGTCGTTGTGACCGATGACGCCGGTGGTAGTAAAAGCGTCGGGAACGGAGGGACCGTTGAACCAGCGGTCATCAGCATCGATCGGATAGGAAGATACGGCGTCGCGAAACCCTGCGATGAGCGCGCCGGTGCTGCCTAGGGCGTCTTCGGTGATCGCCCAGGCGTGGGTGGCGGCGGCGGGGACGGTCCCTTCGATCCAGCTGACTATCTCACGGTCCTCTGCGTCAAAACCGAGCGGTCGGGGAGCGCCACCGAACCTCACGGACTGGAGGTGGGCGAGCAGCCTCTGAACGGCATTGCTGTTGCGGCGCGGGGGGCGATGAACTCGATCACCCACCCGTACCACTCGGCCCTGGTTGCCGCCGCCGGCGGGTAGCCGAAATACGGGCTCGTCGGCATCTTGGGTATCGGGGTCGAGCGGGCCCGGGGTGCCGCCGAGGCCTCTCACGTAAGTAGTCCAGGCGTCCAGGCCGATCTTCGAGCGTCTCTCGTCCAGCCAGAATGGCTCGGCTACTCCTCGGGTGGGCACGTGGCGACCGTGGGCGTCGAGGCGCAGGTGGGTGGCGTAGGTCTGCAGCTTTCCGGAGACGAGCTCGGTTCGGTCGACCAGGGCGGCGTACTGCTGGGCGGTGGCCTCTCCTGATTCGAGGGCTCGGCGAACGAGGGGCAGGCACAGTGTCTGGAGCTCGAGGTCGGCGTGCTGCAGGATCAGCCAGGCGGCCTCGGCACCGTCGTCTCCGACCAGACTGCGCCCCGGCCATCCATGGACCCGAACAATCTGCTGCAGCCGCAGTGCCTGTGCGGCCGCCAACCGTTCTGCATACAGGAACGCCTCGGGATACTCCGGGCGATAG
Organism: uncultured Acidimicrobiaceae bacterium; assembly: GCA_963834725.1. Taxonomy (GTDB): domain Bacteria; phylum Actinomycetota; class Acidimicrobiia; order Acidimicrobiales; family Palsa-688; genus PALSA-693. The sequence goes on along the minus strand of CAWICN010000001.1, from coordinate 5,012,693 downwards.
CCCTCGATTTCGAAGAGGAATCGCCCCCGGAATCGCTCATCGCAGTCGCTGGCCGCCTTGGCGGCCGAGGCCAGATGCTGGTCCCGGGCGCGCATCTCCATAAGCTCCTGGCGCAGATCGGGCACGACGGGAGCCACCCGACGACCATATGCGCGGCGGCATGGGCCGAGAAGGAAATTTCCGAGGACAAATGTTCGACGTTTGGCGGCGCGCCTAGGTGCCACGGAGCGCCGGAGCAGGGCCATCGTCACTGCAGGCCGATAAGGTCCGTCCCGTGAGCGACGAAACGAACATCGGGGTGGATCTGACTCAATACCGGGCAGCCCTGGCGGAACACTGGCAGGGCAAGTCGATCACACGGACACAGCTCGCGACGATCGTTCAAGACCATCTCGGTCTAGCGATGACTGGATCCCGACCGGTCCTCGAGAGCTGGACCAACGAGGTGCACCAGGTCACGGTTACCGGCGGGGCGGTCTATGCCGTTCGCCTCGCCCGTCGGCGCCACGATCGATTCCCGGCCGAAGCTTGGGCGTTGAGGGAGGCCGTCAAGGCCGGGATCCCGGTGCCTGAGGTGATCGTCTGCTCTCGTGTGGAGGAACCGGAGCCCTTGGAGGTCTGCATCCAACACTGGATGGACGGCGAACGGCTCCTGTGGATCGCGGCCGGCCTCGGGAAGAACGATACCTGTCGCCTCGGCAGTGAGGCCGGTGCTCTCCTGGCTCGTATTCATCAGATTCCCGTTGAGGGCTTCGGTCTCGTCGACGGCGCGGGCCGGGCGCCCCATCAGTGCCTATCTGATGACCGTCACAGCACTCTCGGCGACACCGAACTCATCCGCGAGACGGGTCAGCGTCTTGGGATTGACCGGTCGCTGGTAGAAGAGGCCTTGCAGGCCGCCACGACAACCGAACCGTCCCAGCACGCCGTATTGGCACATGGAGACTTCGCGATCAAACACCTTGTCATCCGGCATGGACAGCTGCGGGGCATCCTCGATTTCGAAACAGCTCGCGGTTCCGACCGTGCCTATGACATCGCTATCTGGGATCTTATCAACGGTCCGGATCCTTCCCGCGCCTGCCTCGCGGACGGCTACCGACACGCAGGCGGCGACTTCTCGGAAACGTCTGTCGCCAGGTGGCGTTGCACCCTTCGCTTGCGAGCACTGGCCGACAATCAGGATTGGTACCGCCACCGCAGCACGTTTGAGGTAAGGAACGCTCTGACCGACGACGTGCGCGAGAGTCTGTGAGATGCCGGCCTGTCCCGCATCGCCCGGTCCGGCCCGTCATCCGGCGCCTCGCTCTGGTCCGATACGGAGGATCATCAGGGCGAAGCCGATCGCGGATTCGCGCTGCCACGTCGGGCTCACCGATGGCCGTGATTAGTATGCCCGCAACCCGGCGGGAGTACCCCGTCGATGACTGGCGGTGACGTCGTTGTGGGGCCAGGGGATAACGACGAGAACTGTCGTGCGGCACGCCTGCGGCTCGCTCGTGGCCTGTCCTGAACTGTCCGGCCCGACCCGATGGGTCTGCCGGAACCGTTGGATCGGCGGGCTGTGGTAGGAACTGGCGCCGTGGCCGAGGGTCTTGATCCCACATCGGGACCCAGGGCCGCGGATCTGTCTGGGCTGACGTCGCCTTCTTTCGCCGGTGTGGCGGCCCGCTACGAGCGAGGTAGGCCCGGCTACCCGGACGATCTGATCGATGATGTGCTGGCCTACTCTGGCTTGGCCCGCCCTCGACTGATCGAGGTCGGCGCTGGCACAGGGAAAGCGACTCGGCTCTTCGCCCAGCGCGACTGCGACATCGTCGCGGTGGAGCCAAGCCCCGAGATGGCCGCTATCGCGCGGGCCACCTCCGCGCCACGCCGAAAGGTGGTCGTGGTCGAGGCAACCTTCGAAGACTTCGAGTTTGATGGCAGGGGCTTTGACCTGCTCGTGTCCGCACAGGCCTGGCACTGGGTCAGACCCGCCGTCCGCTACCCGAAGGCTCACCGAGCGGTGCGGGGCAGCGGAGCATTGGCCGTGTTTTGGAGCCATCCCCGATGGGACGCCACGCCGTACCGCCAACCGCTCATCGAGCCCTACCTGGCCCACGCCCCCGAGCTCGTCGACTGCGGGCCGTTGTTCCCCGGGTTTGGCGACCAGCGGGGCTGGAACGACCGACCGAGCCTGAGCTCGCGCCCCTCTTCGATGGCCTCAGTGAACGGAGGTATCGCTGGGATCGTCATTACACCGCGGACGTATACCTCGACCTGCTCCGCTCGCTTGTCGAACACGAAACCCTTGGCGCCGACCGACGCGCTCGACTCTTCGACGCCACCGCTCACGCCCTCAACACCCTGGGCGAGAGCATCACGCTGAGTTACGAAACCCGTCTTTACCTCACCACAGCCAAGCCGATCACCAGATAGCCGGCGAGAAGACCGCGCTTCGGCGACGCTGTGACTGGGACCATCAACCCAGGCTGGGCGAGACCTGTTGTCAGGTGAGATGGAGAGCGGTCAGGATGCTCGGCCAGGCTTTCGCTCCGAGTTGGGTGTCGGCGCTCCGGGCGCCGCCTCGAGCCATCGGCTGGCCGCCTTCGGGTCGGGGTTTCTCCGGGCAGAGTTATTCGATGGCCCGCCGTTGGCGCTACGTGAAGGGCGACCTTACCGGCTGCTCGGCCGGCCAGTTCGATGGCAAAGCGATCCGAAGGCCATACCCGGTCGTCGCCGCCGGCGAGGAGCACCAGCGAGGCTGTGGTCCGCTCGACCGGGATGGCCGCGGCGCGGGCTTCGTCGGCAAAGACCTCCAGGCTTTGTTCGTAGTAGCCGCGGAAAGCAACCTGCCCGCCGACATACACGGGCTGCCATTTGGGGTCGTAGGGCACGAACGGCACGGGCCGGCCCTGCCAGCTCCAGCTGCTACGCAAGGGGCGGTCTTTGCCGTCAAGGCCAGCACCGACGTTGGCCCAGACGACTGAACTTGGGGCGATCGCGACCACGGCGCCAACCCGCGTGTCGAGGGACGCCACAACCAGTGCCGCCTCCGCCCCTTTGGAGGTGCCAACAAGGCTGATCGGCTCGTGGCCGAGTTCCGCGAGCAGATCGATGCCAGCGGTAATCGTCTCCAGCGGTACCTCGCAGATCCCGGGAGGCTGGCCGGGACCGCCGAAGTAGTCCAACGCCATAGCGGCAGCGCCATTCTCGGCGAACAGCCGCGCTCGCTCCCGTTCTCGGCGACCCGAGGAACCCGATACGACCACGACACCTGGTACCACGCCCGGCGTGAGTCGCGGCCTGTACAGCGTGGCGGCCACCGGCCCCGTCAACTCCTGTTCTTCGACCGTGGCTCCCTCGCCCTGCACGACGTCAGTATGCACGGAAAGTCACCCAAGCTCTGCGCCCGCGACCCCAAAGGTTCAAGGACGGTCGTTGACGACGCGCCTCAGTGCGCGGCTCGGGGCATCACTGGCATTGTCGACGATCGTCGTTGACGATCGTCAGGTAACCGCATACGCTCGTACGCGTGACTCACCATCTGGTTGGAGCGGCGGAGGTCGCGACCATGCTTGGGGTCTCTCGCCAGCACGTCTCCACGTTGGCGAATGCCAAGTCACATGGGTTCCCCGCGCCTGAGGCAGAGTTGGCCGGGGGGCGGATCTGGCGCAGGGAAGACATCGAAAAGTGGATGTCGGACAATCCGGCGCGGGTTGGCGGCAGGCGTCCGATCTGCAGCTTCTGCGGTAAGGGCGCAGCGCAGGTTCGCTGGTTGGTGCAAGGCCCGAAGCTGCTCGATGAACAGGGCGTCCAGACTGGCTGGGTCGCAATCTGTGACGAGTGCATCGACCTGGCTGCCCTGGAGGTGGTCGAGAAGTCCGGCGCACCAACGGAGTCTTTGCCAGAGCTGCGCAGGCGACTCGGCTGGTAGTCCCAAGGAGACACTGGCCACGGTCACCTGCGCCAAGCTGTCGCCAGAACGACCCCATAACTGTTCAATGCCGAGCCCAATCAGCCCCCGCCCGTATCGACTGTGCGGCTTGCGATGTTGAGCATTACAGCGTCGGATGCGGTCCGTGCCGTCCAGCTGGACGCTATCAAGCCTTGATGGACCTCGCCTCCAGAACGGCAACCGTCATACCCGTCTCACTACCAGACTCGTGCTCCTCCCCTGGCTCCCATAGGGCGGCGTGCCCAGCAGTGAGGGTGATACGTTCACCGCCACCACGAACCCAGCCCGTGCCCTGGACGACGCAGTAGAGCTGCGCGAGAACAGCCGGATGGCGACCGATCCGGCCTCCTGGTGACAAGTGGAGGAAGCTGAGGCCGCCTGATCCTTCGAACCGCACAGTCCCACAGTGCTCGGCACCCGTGCTTTCGAACAGGTCAATCGTCCGACCGGGACCGACGCCAGGCTGAATGATTCGCATCCCCTCAGCGTCCCATATACCCGCCCGGCCGGTGCGTGCCGCCCCGGCCTTACCGCCCGCTCGTGGGCGCGTATGAGGGCGCCAGCCGCACCGTTCGCCGTGGAAGTGACTGCTCGAGTTGGTTCCTCATGTGGGGCGTCACATTGGGATGTTGCCGTGTTTTCGTGGCGGGTCGGGTCGGTTCTTGTTGACGTTCAGAGCGAGGAACTCGATGAGGTAGCGGCGAGTGTCGACGGGTTGGATGACGTCGTCGATGAAGCCTGTGGCGGCGACGGCGACGGCGTTGGCCTGGTGATGGGTGTAGTCGTCAATCAACTCGCCTCGAACGCGGTCGGGATCGGCAGCGGTCTGTATCTGTTGCCGGTGCAGGATGTCGACCAGGCCCCGCATACCCATGACTGCTATGTGGGCTCCGTCCCAGGCGATGGCCCGGTCGGCTCCGACCGATAGCGAGTTCATGACCACTGGGGCGGCTCCGTAGGCTTGCCGGGTGATGATCTGGATGCGTGGCGTGGTCGCTTCGCAGAACGCGTAGATGAGTTTGGCTCCTCGGCGTACTAACCCATGGTGTTCTTGGTCGAGGCCGGGTCGGAAGCCGGGGGAGTCCACAAACACGGCCAGGCAGCATCTCGACGCCGGCCAGCCGGTGATCAGCATCGACACCAAAAAGAAGGAAGTGGTCGGGAACCTAGCCAACAAGGGCCGGGAATACCGGCCTAAAGGCCATCCGGAGCACGTCGAGGTGCACGACTTCCCCGACCAAGAGGTAGGCAAGGCCATCCCCTTCGGGGTGTGGGACATGACCGCGGACGAGGGTTTCGTGGTCGTCGGAGACGATCACGACACCGCCGAGTTCGCAGTGGCAACCATCGGCCGGTGGTGGGACATGGTCGGCTCCGTCGCCTATCCCTAGGCCACCCGGCTGTTGATCACCGCGGACGCTGGAGGCTCCAACGGCTACCGCAGCCGACTGTGGACGCTGGAACTGGCCAAACTCGCTCAGCGCACCGGTTTGCAGATAACCGTGTGCCACTTCCCGCCCGGAACCCAAAAAATGGAATCGCATTGAGCACAGGCTCTGGAGCCACGTATCGATGAACTGGCGCGCTCGGCCCCTCATCAGCCACGAGGTCGTCGTCAACCTCATCGGAGCCACCAAGACCCGCTCAGGACTCAAGGTTCGAGCCCACCTCGACCAAGGCTCCTACCCGACCGGCAAGACGATCACCGACAAGCAACTCGCCACCGTCGACATCACGCCGCACCACTTCCACGGGGAATGGAACTACAGCGTCAAAGGACTGCAACCATCCCTTGACCTCTGAATAACAACCACGTTATTCGTGCACGGGCCCTTAGCAACCGACCTGTCTCAATATCCCGACCTGAACCATCACATCAGTCCGCCGCCCCCTACGCCCGAGGTGCCGCACCGTGGCGGTTTCGCCGACTGCCACAGTCGGCCACGGAGAGTGACGTTCAATATCGCCTCCCCACCGGCGTACCGGGATACTTGGCCCCGCGGATAGGGGACACTTCTCGCCGGCGATCAGGGGCGACGCGGCCTCCGATTTTCGGGGGGACCGCTGTTCGCGATTATGGGCGGCCCTTCTGCTCGATCTCCTTGACAATTCAAGTTCCCTATCCGATCTGCATCGCTCGCACGGCTGGCGATGCTTCCGGCGAGGGTGTACTGCGCGACCTGGGCGTGGCCCACAGTGGTCACGGACCGCCGCTGCGAGGCGCTCGGGTCGTGCGCGACGGCAAGCTGGTTCGCCTCCCGCTCGGACCGATGGGCGCGCTGGTGGCCAGGCTGGTCACGGCGTCGGCAGGGAGATGGGCTGGGCGCAGCGCGGAAGAATGGGTGGAGTCTTTGGGGGGAAGTCGTGACCTGTCGGAGCTGGCCCGAATGTTGATTCGAGTGACCCACCTACGTGACCGACCTGGGGGCCATGCCCGCCCGATTTCGCCATTTCCCGGCTGAAGGGCTCCCGGGGGGTCACCTATCTCGACGGGGGATTCGCAAGCCTGGTGGGGGGCCTCGCGGCGGTCGCGTCGGCGACCGGGGCCGCCATTCGGGAGCATCAACCGGCCGCCGGAATCACCGGCGTGCCGGACCGATGGGAGGTCGAGCTGGTGGGGGGCGAGGTGCTGCGGGCGGCCGCGGTGGTGGTCGCGTCGGGCGGTCCCGACGTGGCCCGCCGGCTGTTGCCGGTGGACCCGGGCTGGCCTGAGCTCGGCCCGCCGGTCACTGCCGCCTGCTTGGATCTGGGGCTGCGCGGGCCTTCCCCTTCGGTCGTGTTCGGCCTGGACGAGCCGTTGTACTTGGCGCGCCACTGTCCCCCGGGGGACCTGGCGCCTCCTGGAGGGTCGGTGGTGAACGTCATGCGCTACGGCGCTCGCGACGCCGCCCTGGACGGCGCCGAGTTGCGGAGCCACGCCCGCCTGGCGGGGATCGCCGACAACCAGATGGTGGAGGAGAGATTCCTGGCCGTTGATGTCGTCACCCACCTGCTTCCCAGCCCCGAAGTCGGCTTGGCCGGCCGGCCCGGGGTCGAGGTGGCCGGCGCTGCGGGGCTGTTCCTGGCAGGCGACTGGGTAGGGCCGTCGGGTTGGCTTTCAGACGCCGCGATGGCCAGCGGGCGACGCGCCGGCATCTTGGCGGCCCAGGCGACCGCGGGGAACCGCGCCTACCCGAGGGTGGAGTGACCCCGACGTCGACACCCGGTGGCCTGGACAGCTTCGAGGGCGAGCGCCCGCGCCTGACCGGCCTGGCCTACCGGATTACCGGCTCGCTCGCCGACGCCGAGGACGTGGTGCAAGAGGCGTGGATTCGCTGGGCCGCCGAGGACGTCGGCAGGGTGGATAACCCGGCCGGTTGGCTCACGACTGTCACCTCCCGCCTGGCGCTCGACCGCTTGCGGGCGCAGCGCCGGAGGCGCGAGGACTATGTCGGACCGTGGCTTCCCGACCCGGTCCCCACCGCTTCTAGCGTGGAGGAGACGGCCGAGCTGGCTGAGTCGCTGACCCTCGGGTTTCTGATCCTGCTCGACTCGCTCGGCCCCTTCGAGCGGGTGGCGTTCCTCCTCGGGGAACTCTTCGGCGAGCCCTACCCGGTAATCGCCGACATCCTCGGAAAGAGCGAGCCGGCGTGCCGGCAGCTGGTCTCGCGCGCCCAGCGGAAGCTGCGCTCGGCCCGGCCGGACAGGAGGGCTCCCGGTCCGGCCCCGGCCTCTGCCGAGCTGCTGGCGGCGCTCATGGACTCCGTGCTCGCGGGCGACGAAGAAAGGGTCCTGAAGTTGCTCGACCCCGACGTCGTTCTCATCTCCGACGCCGGACCCGCCCGCCGCGCCGCCAGGGTCCCTGTCGTCGGGGCCAAGCGGGTGCAGCAGCTAGTAAAGGGCGGCTGGAAACTGTTCGGGTTCCAGACTCTCCCGAGCCGGGACCAGCTACCGCCCGCACGCATTCTCGAGATCAACTCCAGCCCTTCGCTGGTGATGGAAACGCCCCAAGGGCCCATCGTGGTCACCGGCGAGGCCGTCGACGGCCGGATCACCTCGATCTGGGTTCGGCTCAACCCTGACAAGACCGCAGCGCTCGCAGATCCACCGCCAATCGTCTGAGCTCTGTGTCAGTCCCGGGCGGCCAGGACAGTCCCCGCTCTAGGAGTCCCCATGCCGGCGTTGAAGGGCAAGGGGCGGACGACATCAGAGCGGGTCTTCGGGGAGAGGCTCTCCCGGTTGGGCCCGCTTGTCCTTGTCCTAGCCCGCGGGACGGATTGGCTGATATCCGTCCAGCGGTAAGACGGTTCGACGGACGCTGCCACCCCGTGCACTCTTATCGATCTGGGGACTCGGAGACCGCCGCCTACTAGGAGAGATCGGCCCGCTCCACGGCTCGGGGCCGAAGACTACGGGCGAGTACCATGGCATCTATGGGCGACGGACAAAGCGGCCAGGCTCCGCCAACCCGGTTCCGCCGTTTTGCTCCCGTTGCGACCCATGTGGTCAATCCGGTGATGCGGCATCTAGCGGGCCGGACTCCAGGATCCGCACTGCTCATCTATAGCGGTCGTAAAACGGGGCGCAGTTACAAGACGCCCGTCAACGTGTTCCATCGTGGGCACCAGTATTTGTTCGTGCTTACCTACGGCCAATCACAGTGGGTGAAGAATGTGCTCGCCGCAGGCGAATGCCACATGCGCTACAAACGGCGAGAAGTCCACCTGATCAACCCGGAAATCATCTACGACCCGGCGATGACCCTGCTCCCGTGGCCGGTGCGTTTCATCGGGCGCGTCGGACGGGTCACCGAGCTCCTGAAGATGAGCCCAACGCAGGACACCGCCCAACCGTGACATCAAGACTCTCCCATCAGAGATCGGTATAATTCAGGGCGACTTAGTCCAACCGTGCGATATCGCTCACTGAGCCGGCAGTAGAGGACACCCGCTACGGCGTGTGCCACTGATCAACAGAGGCACCACCGGGACCGGTGACCCGATCGCGCTGGTGATCGTCGGTGAGGGCACCACCGCTGGTCCCGGGACGCCGTGTTACCGTCCTCGCGTGGTGTCCATCTGGGTGGGGAGCCTCGGTGAAAGCTTCGAACAGGCCCTCGACCTGCTAACAGCCGCCGTGCACGAGTGCACGGACGAGCTTTGGGAGTCCAGCATGTGGGAGGTTCGGGCAGACTTGTTTGGCCCGGAACCGCCCGGCCCCGATGGGAAGCCCGTGGCTGACTCAGCGGCGCGCCGCGTCCTGGTCCAGCGACGCTCAACCCCGTGGAGCGTGGCATGGCACGCCCTCGAGTGCCTCGACTACGACCTCAACGGCGAATTCGGGCCGTGGGCTCCGCCGCCACCGTTCACGGGGAAGCCGCACTGGATGTTGACGACTCTACCGAGGGCTTGGACTCGATCCGAGATGGCTGGGTATATCGAGTACTGCCGTCAGCGGGTGCGCGACGCGCTGGCCGATATGACGGAGGAGAAGGCAGCGACGCCCTTGCCTCGGGCTCACAGGTACAGCGGCCGACCGCACGCGTGGATCATCACCGCCGCCGTCGGGCACACGATCGAGCACGGCTCACAGATCCGGCAGTTCGTCACTGACCAAACCATGGGCTCAGAGTTGTGAAAGGCGCGACCGTTACCCGGCGGTATGGGCGCCGGCGGCCTCGTCCTTAGGGGTCGTTTCGCGCTCACATTCGGGGGCACCCTCGGCGATGTGGTTGCCCGCTTCAAGCCAAGGTGGCGTGATCCGACGTTCGGGCGACGGGAGACCGTGTGGGGCAGTTCCAGATTTCTCCCGCCACTGACCGTGCCGTCTTGACAACGGCCCTGCTGTCTGTATTCTTGTCGTATGACCATAGATAAAGCGGTCAGCGGTACGCAGGGCGGGTCTGGGTCGCCGGTCGAGTTCCGGCTCGACCCCGCCTCGGGGGTGCCGACCTTTCTGCAGCTCGTGCACCAGGTCGAGCACGCCCTGCGGCTGGGCTACCTCAAGCCCGGTGACCAGCTTCCCAAGGTCCGCGACGTGGTCGCCTCGCTGGCCATCAACCCCAACACGGTGCTGAAGGCCTACCGCGACCTGGAGCTCAAGGGCCTCACGGCAGGTCGGCCCGGGCAGGGCACGTTCATTCAGGCCACCCTGAGCCAGGTGGCGCTGCCGGAGCTGACCGTCCTTCGCCGCTCCCTGTTGCGCTGGTTGACCGCCGCGGATAGGGCCGGCCTGGACGAGGACGGGATCGTGGCGCTATTTACCAGCGAGCTGCGGGATTTCTATAAGCGCCAAAGCGGGTCGCCCACCCGCGGCGGTGCGGCGAGCGAAACGGAGGGCGTGGCATGAACGTCATCGAAGCCAACGCAGTCGGGAAACGCTACGGCAGCACGTGGGCGCTGCGCGACTGCACGCTGGCCATACCCGACGGGCACGTGGCCGCCCTGGTCGGACCGAACGGCGCCGGCAAGACCACCCTGTTGAACCTGGCGGTCGGCCTGGCGAGCCCGTCCGCGGGCACCGTCGCCGTCCTTGGCCGTGCCCGGCCGGGGTCGTTGGCGGCGCTGGACGGCATCGCCTTTGTGGCCCAGGACGCGCCCCTGTACAAGAACCTGTCGGCAGCGGAAATGCTGCACCTGACCCGCAACCTGAACCGCCACTTCGACCAGCGATACGCCGAAGCCCGGCTGGGCGAGCTGGGCATCCCGTTAAAACGCAAAGCCGGCAAGCTGTCCGGCGGCCAGCAAGCGCAGCTGGCGCTGACCCTGGCGCTGGCACGGCGGCCGAGGTTGCTGGTGCTCGACGAGCCGATGGCCATGCTCGACCCGCTGGCCCGCCACGACTTCATGGCCACCGTGATGACCGCCATGGTCGACGACGGGGTGTCGGTGGTCCTGTCCTCGCACGTCCTCGCGGAGCTCGACCGGGTGGCCGACTACCTGATCCTGGTGTCAGCCGGCAGGGTGCAGGTGGCCGGCGAGGTCGACGACCTGCTCGCCCGCCACCGTGTGCTGACCGGCCCGGCCGTCGAGGCCGACCGGGTAGCGGACAGACTGGGTGTGGTGCACGCCCGGCGCGGCGAGGCACAGGCTCACCTGTTGATCAGGACCAACGGAAGCACCGACGCGGTGCCGCCGGGTTGGGAGACCCACCCGGTGAGCCTCGAAGAACTCACCCTGGCCTACCTGCGCCAACCCGGCACCGCCGCCCTGCCCGGCCCGGCCCCCGGCCCGGACTTCCAACCGGGGCAGGTCACGAAATGACCGCCCTGACGGTGCCCCCCCGTCTGGAGCAGGACGCCAGCCTGCGCCCGGTGCCATGGCGACGCATGGCCTGGGTCATCTGGCGGCAACACCGCATCGCGCTGGGCGGCGTGGCCGCGTTCCTGGGCGCGCTGGCGATCTACGTCTGGGACGTCGGTCTGCAGCTCCACCACGCCTACACCGCCGCGACCACTTGCACCTCGAACTCACCGGCCTGCGCTGATCTGATCACCCACTTCAACAACATGAACCATGTTCTGCAGGGAGGCTACGTACTGCAGATAGTGCCCGGGCTGATCGGCGCGTTCGTCGGCGCCCCGCTGCTGGCCCGAGAATTGGAGACCGGCACCTTCCGCTACGCCTGGACCCAAGGCTTCGAGCGATGGCGCTGGGCGCTCGCCAAGCTGGTGGCCCTCGCCGTCACGGTGACCGCCGCCGCCGGGGCGCTCAGCGTGCTGTTGTCCTGGTACTACCAGCCGTACTTCGCCACTCGCAACGGGGCCCTGGAACTTTCAGGACTGTCCCCCTTCGGTGGCGGCGTGTTCGACCTGCGCGGCGTCGCCTTCGCGGCCTGGACGCTGGCCGCCTTCGCCATCGGCGGTCTGGCCGGCATGCTCATCCGCCGGGTCGTCCCCGCCATCGTCGCCACCCTGGTCGCCTACACCGGCCTGGCCCTCGTGGCCGCGAACGTCCTGCGCCAGCACTACCTGACGCCACTCCTCACCCGCGGCCTGAACGAGCCCGCTTCCGCCTGGATCATGCGCCAGTGGTGGGATAAAGCCGGCGACTTCGCGTTCCGCACCTGGCGGGACGCCCCCATCAGCCTCCAACAGGGCTGCGCTTCCTCCCCAACGGGGCCTCTTGGCAAGCCGTCGGGGGTAACCCTGGCGCAGTGCTTCGCCCAGCACGGCTACACGCAACTGACCAGCTACCAGCCGGTCAGCCGGTTCTGGACGTTTCAGTGGATCGAGGCCGGCTGGCTACTCGCGCTGTCGGCGCTGCTCATCGCCGTGACCGTCTGGCTGATCCGCCGCCGGGCAGCCTGAACCGGCCGGCACCCGTTTTTCAGCACCGACCGGTGCCAGGGGGACCGGCGGCGCGAACCGAGCTGAGCCATCACGTGTTCCTTGGGCCGGGCTTGGCATGCTGTGCCCCAGCCTGGCAAGCGACACTTCAGGACCGTGATGGTCGTCGGGGACATCCAGCCAGCACTGATGGACTGCGGGATCGATGGGGCACGGCCTGGTTGGAGTGTGCCGCAGCCGCCGCGCTCTGCCCCGGAACCGGCGTTGTCTGTAGTTCTAGGCAGAGAGCCCCAGGTCAGGCGTCGCTTCGTCCGTCGAGCACATGTCCACGACGGACGTGTCAACGACCCGAGCTCGGCATCAGCGATCGGGGCCATCACGGCAATGAGCATGAACGAACCTGTGAAACTCCGCAAGAGGCCGTCCTGGCGGGCTGCGATGCGTGGATCGATTCGAAATCTTCGAGCCCGGATAGGGCCGTTCAAGCGGCCTCTCACGGTCACGCGGTTGCCTCAACGGTGTCCGTCCTGGCGGCAGATCAGCGCGGCTGTCGGCTCACTACGACGTCGACAGTTGCGGGCTGAGCGGCCTTACTGCGCAGTTTGGACCGAGGTGACAGGCTACGGACATGGGTGTCCTCGACGAGGCCAAAACCTCGAGGAGGATACCCAAAATTCGCTACAGACTTCCGGCGTTACGAGACGGTTGGCAGCCGTCCTTTAGGGATAAGCGTTTGGTGATGTTTGGGGGCGGTTTAGCCCGCCCTGAGGTATCGACGGAGGGCTTCGCGGACGACCTCCGAAGCAGTGGTGTGATCGTTCGCTGCCCGGTCGTCGACTGCCTTGCGCAGCTCCGGTTCGAGCCGGACGGGGAGCGTGTCGGCGGGACCCGATCCCATCGATGGGCGCCCGGGACGTCGCCGCAACTTGGCGACGTCGAGCCCGGCCTCGGCCTCCTCGGCCAGCCGCTGCAGGACCTCGTCGGTCAACTCAACACCTGCCTTGGACCGTCCGTAGGTCTTCTGTCAACGAGGGCCACCAAGAACTGCTCGACTGGATCCAGCGACGGATCGACAGTCTCGAACAGGAAATGCAAGACAAGTCGAAACGAGTGCCAAGGCGCTCCCGGTCCAGGTCATCCCCCCGGACGCAACAGTCTCGGTCACCGCGAGTTCCTCAGAACTAAGTTCGGTGGGACCCGTCGCACCCCTCGTTGGGTCAAAGACCTGACCATGCCAGGTCATAGCTATAGGTGCACATGGCGCTTAAATGCTCTAGTCTTGCAAGGGCATCGTCCTGGCGGCTTCCGTAATCATGCGTCGCCCACGCGGCCAGCCGGCGGCTCGGGTCGGTCATCTGCTCCAACGCCCAATTCGCCCCAGGTGAGGTGAAACCTGGGGCTTGCCAGGCCCCGTCCACTAGAATGAGCACGTTCGGTTCCGTGGGGTGCAACTGGCTTCGCATGTCGGTGATTGGCCCGCCGATCTTGTCGAACGCTTTGCGATAGATCCGACGGGCTTCGAGATACGGGTCGCCCCATCTGGCTGAGGTCGGGTCGGCCACGAATGCATCCTGGTCGTCGTCGGACGCAGAGAGCGCGGTGCAGACTCACCGGTTCCCGATCCGGATCGCCGTGTCGGCACGCTTCGCGTTCGGCAGTTCGGGCTCGATAAGCGCAGCTTCGCTGCCCAAGGGGCTGACAAAATGAGCCTGAAGCGCCAGCTCGACCCGACCTGACCTGCGTACCACTGGCGTACATCCGTCCGCGCCACTGAGCGACCGAAACTGAGAAAACGGCCGACCTCTCTGGACCGAGGGGCGACTTTCTCACCAGAATCACTGCTGACCATGGCCTACCACGACGACACTGTGACCCGAGCAGCCAGCTGGAACCGCCAAGACGCTGAAACCGTGCTCGCGGTTGCCGGGCTGGCAACTCGGGTGCTCGGCGGCCCGAAGTGCCCGACGCCGTCAGAGGAGCAGCGCCAGCGCCGCCGCGACTGCAGCCACAATCGTGGCAACGCCAACGATCCACCACATCCACCTCCGCCAGAAGCTTTCTGGTTCTGCGGTGTTCCCAGCTCTGACAGTCCCTCGTCCGGTCGTAGCGGCTGCGGATTCTCCCGGTCCCGGATTCTGGATGATGACCCGGTTGCGGTTTCCCTGGACGGCAACTGCGTCTATCTCGAAGACTGAGCGGTCCACATCAGCCATCACGATGTGTGGGACTGCGTGGATGCGGCCATCTCGGTCGAATCCCCAGTCGTCGTCGAGCCATCTGTTGAACCCATGAAGGAGGTCATAGCGGAGCTCCATGTCATCCGACAGATAGCCCCCGACCACGACTCCCAGCGTGGGGAACAAGGGGGCTCGTCGCGTGAGACATGCGTAATCCGCTGGGGTCAACCGACGCTTAGTATCCGGGTCACACGCCCACCAGCGCCTACGTCGGTGTCCGCTACCGCCGGGTGCGGCCAGCGTTCGGGCGCTTCGCCTCCGGTCGACTGCTGGGAGGAGAATAGGGCGCCAGCCAGAGATGCCATGATGAGAGGCTCGCCCATCCGGCGAGGGTGGTACCTTCGCCGCGTGGAGGACTAAGCGCAGGAGGTGCGCGATGAAGGTTGGAGTCTTGCTGGTCTTTCAGAACTGGCATCAGGACCTCAGCGACGAGGAGATGTTCCGGTCCGAGATCAGACTCGGGGAGATGGCCGAGACGCTCGGCTACGACTCGGTGTGGTCGGTCGAGCATCACTTCGACGACTATTCGATGTGTCCCGACGCGACGCAGGCGCTTTCTTACCTCGCCGGGCGGACCAGTTCGATCACCCTCGGGACGGGGGCGGTGATCCTGCCGTGGAACGACCCGTTGCGGGTGGCCGAGAAGATCACAATGCTTGACCACCTGGCCGACGGCCGGCTGGTGTTCGGGATGGGCCGGGGGCTGGCGAGGATGGAATACACCGGCTTCCGCCAGGACATGAACGAGGCCCGGGAGCGCTTCGACGAGGCCGCCCTGATGATCACCTCGGCCCTCGAAACCGGTGTGATGGAGAACGATGGGCCGTTCTACCCGCAGCCCCGCGTGGAGCTGCGGCCGCGTCCCTCGCGTTCGTTCAAGGAGCGCACCTACTCGGTGGCGATGTCGCCGGACTCCGTCGACGCTGCCGCCGAGCTCGGCGTCGGCATGATGACCTTCCTGCAAACCGCGATCGCCGATCATCTCCCCGCGGTGGACCGTTACCGCGAGCTGTTCCGCGCCGCCCACGGCACAGAACCGAAGCCGCCAACCTTCGCAGAGTTCCTCTACTGCCACAGCGACGCCGAGCAAGCCGAGGAGACCGCCCGCCGATACCTGTCGCAGTACTTCCTGTCGATCGTCAAGCACTACGAATTCTCCGGCACCCACTTCGGTCAGACCAAGGGGTACCAGGCCTACGACGAGGGCGCCCGGATGATCCGCGAGGCCGGCCTCGAGCCGGCCGCCGGCGCCTACGCGGAGGCACAGCCCTGGGGCACGCCGGACCAGATCGCGAAGAAACTGGCGGCCCAGAAGGCCGTGATGGGCGACCTCGACATCAACGTCGTGTTCAGCTACGCCGGCCTGCCGTTCGACAAGGTGGAGGAGAGCTTTACCCTGTTCTCCAAGGAAGTGCTGCCCGCGCTGCGCGAGCTCTAACGCTCACGACGGCAGGCGGCTCCCCAGGAGGGATCAGCGAGACGCACGCAACATCAGCCTGCCGGCCGTCCGAGAAAGAGATAACGCACCAGCGGAGTGGTGAGGTAGGCCGCCGGCTTCATGTTTCGATGCAGCGGTTGAAGTTCCGACCGGACGTCTGGTGGCGATTCTCGGCAAGGCCATCCCCGTCCCCGGGTGGCCAGACCGCGATTGACCGCCCGGGACCGCGCCAGGACGATAGACGCGTGCGTCCCCGGCGAGGCGTTCAGTCCGCACCGGCTCAGCGTTCGGCCCGCCCATCCGGTCGCCCCCGCGGCTTGGACGGCACCCAGAATATCCGCCCCGCAGCCGGCGTTTGGTGGCACGCCGGCCCAAGCTGCATGTGAACGTTCGGGGACAGTGGGTGGACGATCGACGCCGGGCGGACGGCGATGCCGCGCCCCCCCCGTGCAGGCAGAGATCTGGGCGATCTCGGCCTGGGTGGCAAGCTAGAGCGCCAGTTCGACGATCATTGGTGTCGTCGGGTGTTGCGAGCCTCTGGCTGGCTCGACGCTGATCCCTAGAACGTCACCGGGTTGGATCCCGCCCATGGAGATGGGCCCGACCGTGTCCCCCTTGGACGTGGGGAGCGTTCCGTTTGGCTCGTCGCGACCTCGCCGAATGAGCCACAGCTCGTAGCCCTTGGTGCGGTCGAGCGGACGCAGGGCGGCCGCCGAGAACACGCATGCTTGTTTGCTGGTTGCCATCACAACGTGCGCGGTGCCGCCGGTGGCGATCGGGGCGCTGAGCAGCGTCGCGTCGGGGGCGGAGAGGACCGTCTCGACCAGGGCGTCGTTGCGCTGGGCAGTGTGCAGGCGGTGCTGGGTTGTCAACTGCGTGTCGGCGAAGACCCCGGCCGCGAGCACCGCCAGAATGATCGCGGCCGCTACGGCGGCGATGCGAGCCCGGGAGGTCGCCGCGGCCAACCCAGGACGCCGGAGCACGCGTCCGACCACCGAGCCGGCGACCTTGCCCGGCTGGGCGCCGGAGTCCGGTGCTGGCAGTGCAGGGAGCTGTCGGGTGCGGGCCGCGGCAGCCAGTGTGTGTCGTTTGAGTTCCTCGGGAGGCACGGCCGGCACAGCGGCGGCGAGGCGGGCGGTGGTCTCAACGAAGCCGCGCAGCTCCTCGGCGCAGTCCCGGCATTCGGCCAGATGCCTCTCGAACTGGCTGCGCTCAGCCTCGTTGAGCGCGTCGGTGGCGTAGGCGCCCACCAGGGAGTGTTCGTCTGGGGTTGGGGTCATGTTTGGACTCCGAGACAGTCCCGCAGGCGGATCAGACCGTCGCGCAGCCGGGTCTTGATGGTGCCGAGCGGGGCGTGAAGGAGGTCGGCGACCTGGTTGTAGGTGTAGCCGCCGTAGTAGGCGAGGAGGATCGACTCGCGCTGCAGCTCGGTCAGGCTGGCCAGGCAGCGTCGGACGCGTTCGTGCTCCAGCACGGTCTCGACCGCCTCTACCACCTCGTCCGGGCGGGCCGGGTTATCGGCCGCCCTGGCATCGCCGCGGCGGCCCGGGTGGACGAGCGGATCCGGTCGACGGCCCGGCGGTGAGCGATGGTGAGCACCCACGCCATGGGGCTCCCCTGGCGCGCGTCGAAGCGGCTGGCGGCCCGCCACACCTCGAGCAGGACCTCCTGGGTGACCTCCTCGGACTGGGCCGGGTCTCTCACCACGCGGCGCACGACGCCCAGCACCGGTCCTGCCACCTCGTCGTAGACGGCGTCGAAGGCGTCGAGGTCCCCGAGCGCCACCCGGTTCAGCTGGTGTATCAGATCAGGGTCGGTGGTGCCGCGATGAACCGGCGAGGTCGATACCGGTTCCGCGTGGCCTGGCACATCCACATTCTGTTCTTCGTCACCGGGCCGAACCTGGCTTGCTCAAACCAATCCGGTGGGCGCCCGGCTCCGATTTCCAGATTGTGAGCAATGGGTTGTGGCCGGGCGCACCCCGCTGGTCGTACGGGCTGGTGGCCGGGGTACTGGCCGGCGCGGTGGCCATCGGGGCCGGCCAGCTCGCGGCCGGGATCATCCGCCCGGACAGCTCGCCGATCGCCCAGGTCGGCCAGCTCCAAATCGACCACACCCCGCCGTGGTTGAAGAACTTCGCCGTGCGCGAGTTCGGATCCAACGACAAGAAGGTCCTCGTCGCCAGCATCCTCGTCGTGCTCGGGCTACTCGCGGCCGCCGTCGGAGTGCTGGCGCTACGGCGGTTCCTGTACGGGCTGGCCGGCCTGGCAGTGTTCACCGCCGTCGGGCTGGACGCCGCGGTGACCCGGCCGACCTTCTCGCCCAAGGACTCGATCCCGACGATCGTCGCCGCTGGCGCCGGCGTGCTCGCCCTGTGGGCGATCGAAAGCTCGGTTACCCAGCCGATGCTCAGGTGGCGGCAACCCCCGCAGGCCGTCGCCCGCCGACCGCAGGCGCAGAACGAAGTCGTACCGGTCAGCCCGGCTGGATTGGACCGCCGACGCTTCCTCGTGCTCAGCGCTGGAGCGGCCGGCGCGTCGGCCGTCACAGTGGTCGGCGGCCGGGCCCTGGCTGACCGGTTCAGCGTGGCCGGCGCCCGCGCCGGTCTGTTCCTTCCTACCGCCGCCAGACCAGCCCGCCCTATTCCGGCGGGCGCCGACCTCCAAATCCCGGGCCTGGCCCCCTTCGTCAGCCCGAACTCCGCTTTCTATCGCGTCGACACGGCCATCGTGCTGCCCCAGATCGACCCCAAGCACTGGCGGCTACGGATCCACGGCATGGTCGACCGGGAGCTCATGGTCAGCTTCGACGACCTCCTCGCCATGCCCCTCCTCGAGGACGACGTCACCCTGTGCTGCGTGTCGAACCCGGTCGGCGGACCGTACATCGGCAACGCCCGCTGGCTCGGCGCCAGCCTCGCCGGAGTACTACGCCAAGCAGGCATAAGAGCCGGCGCCGACCAACTGCTGTGCACTTCCAGCGACGGATTCACCTCCGGCACACCGGTGCAGGCGGTCATGGACGGGCGAGACGCCTTACTGGCCATCGGGATGAACGGCGTGCCCCTGCCGATCCAGCACGGCTTCCCGGTCCGGATGGTCGTCCCCGGCCTCTACGGCTACGTCTCGGCGACGAAATGGGTGACCGACATCAAGGTCACGACCTACCGCGCTGAGACCGCCTACTGGGCCCGGCGAGGCTGGTCCGCTCAGGCGCCCATCAAAACCCAATCTCGCATCGACGTCCCCAACGGATCCAACACGCTGGCCCCGGGCCCGACCGCTGTCGCCGGGGTGGCATGGGCCCAGCACAAGGGCGTCGACGCCGTCGAAGTGAGCGTCGACTCGGGCCCCTGGCAGACCGCCGAGCTGGCGGCCGTGCCCGGCCTCGACACCTGGCGCCAGTGGACCTGGCAGTGGGACGCAACCCCCGGAACCCACACGATCCAATCCCGAGCCACCGACGCCACCGGGTACACGCAAACCTCCGCGGTCGCCCCACCCGAACCCAACGGAGCGACCGGCTACCCGTCGGTCGCCGTCAGCATCCGGACGGCATGAAAACCCACCCACACCCCAATTGAGAGGAGAACTGTGAAGAGAAAGACCACGACCCGAAGCAACGCCCTCGCCGCCGCTGCCATCGCCGCGGTGGCCCTAACCGCGGCCGCGTGCGGAAGCTCGAACAAGTCCGCCACCCAGACCACCAACCCGCCGACGACCGCTCCTCCGGCTGCGCCCGCCGCCACCGCCGCGTCGGCGGCGTTCGGCTCGGACTGCGGCATGATCCCCGCCAACGGTACCGGCAGCTTCCACTCCATGGGCATGGAGTCCGTGCTCCAGGCCGCCGCCGCCAACCCGCTGCTCACCACCTTCGCCTCCGACGCCAAAACGGCCGGCCTCG
The DNA here is from genome assembly GCA_963834725.1 of uncultured Acidimicrobiaceae bacterium. Lineage (GTDB taxonomy): Bacteria > Actinomycetota > Acidimicrobiia > Acidimicrobiales > Palsa-688 > PALSA-693. The sequence goes on along the minus strand of CAWICN010000001.1, from coordinate 4,992,909 downwards.
CCGCCGAGCTCAACGGCATGCACGCCTTCACGGTCTTCGCCCCCGCCAACGACGCCTTCGCCGCACTGCCGAGCAGCGAGAAGACGATGATGCACTCGATGGCCGAGCTGGCCAAGATCCTCAAATACCACGTGGTCGGCCAGAGCATCACCCCCGCCGAGATCGCGGCCGGCAAAGCCATCCCCACCCTGGAGGGCGACACCCTCACCCCCTCGAAGATGGGCGCCATCTACGAAGTCAACAACGCCTCGATCATCTGCGGGAACATCCACACCGAGAACGCGACCATCTACATCCTCAACAAGGTCCTGACCCCGATGCATTGACCAGTCGGCGCCGCCCGCGAGGCGGGGTTGACCGGGGGACCGACCCACCTCAACGCAATCAGCGTGCTAGGGCATGCGGGGACTCTCCGCGGCCGCCAGAACCATGTTGTACGCAGATCGATCCCTCGGAGTCGAGCACGCGGCTCGGATCACCGGGGGTGGTCCAGCTCGGGGAGCGCTACGCCCTGGCGTCGAGCTACTTGTCGTCGGCCGCGTTCCGGCGTCCGTCGAGGAGATGACGGCAAGGCCACTCCCGTCTGGGAGCGTTCCGTCATACCCGAACATCTGCGATCACACCAGCCCGTGTGGCTTTGGCGCAGTCGAGCACCGGCGCTGCCGTGCGAAGGGTATCGAGCCTCCTCATGGGTGATCGCAAGCGGAGCAACCCCGATCCGAAGCCGACACTTCGGCTCCCGCTGTCAGACCGCATGATTCTTCGGCCCGGACGGGTCCAAGATGGTGCGGTGAAGACACTCCGTAACTTCTTGCTCGTAGCTGCAGGCGGATACGCTTGTGGCCGCTGGGTCTACGACCGGCTGGTGCTAGGTCAACTCACGCTCGACCTCGACTGGAAACGCCGGGTGCGTCCCCTCGGCCCGTTCTCCGTCGATGTTCGTGCGCCCATCGACATCGTGTTCGACGTTGTCGCACAGCCCTATCTCGGGCGCACAACCCATGCGATGGCCGAGACGCTCAAAGTCCTCGAGCGAGGCTCTGACCTCGTGCTCGCAGAGCATTACACCCCAGTGTGCCGCAACCGACGCGCCGTCACCCTGGAGACAGTGCGCTTCGAGCGTCCACACCGGGTGAGCTTCCGGGTCGTGAGGGGTCCCGTCCCGCACGTGACAGAAGTCTTCGAGCTGACCCACAGCGACGCTTTGACGACGCTTTCCTACAAGGGTGAGTTGGGCACCGATGGCGGAGAGATCGGAATGCGCTGGGGCGACACCGTCGCGGCGCGCTGGGAGCAGGCAGTTCGCGAATCGTTTTCCAGCATCAAGCACGAGGCCGAGCGACAAGCGGCGCGTGGGAGGCCCCGCCGTGTTCAGTCATCGGATCCGCCCACGGCGTCGCCCTCAGAAGCTGGATCCGACTGAACACGCCACGTGATCATCATCCAAGCGCCGAACCAGCCTGGTTCGGCGCGCCCAAAACGGAGTTCCGCATGCTCCACACGACCCATTGACAAGGCCGTTCCACATCAGCTTACTTAAGCCCGGATCCACCGATTGATATTGGGCGATGGTGGGTGTGGCTTTGAAGCGGCTGGTAGGGGTGGAGGTCCCCGCCGGCCAGGACCGAGTGGATCACCGTCATGGCCTTGTGCCCCACGTTGGCTCGGCCCGGGGCGTCCCCCAGGTCGACATGCGACTCGAACAGCTCCCGCAAGCCCAGGTGCTGGGCCAGGGTGGCCGGCCCCATCAGCCCGGCGTTGGCCACCAGCCTCTCGTCGTCGAATGTCACCTCCACCCGGTCGAGACTGTGGCAAAATGAACGCATCCGAAAGGTGCCTTCCAGTACGGGTCATGGACAGGATCGCAACTGCCATTTTCCCTTGCCGGAAGGCCCTTTTCGCGGATGCCCAGCCTAGATCGATGTCAAGAGATCGGTGGATCCGGGTTAAGCTATGCCCAAACCCACGGGCGCTTTTAGTCCAGGGCACCGTTCTGCGAATAGCCGAACTGCGGTCCCAAACCCGCGTACATCACTCTGGCGGTCAGCGCACCAGCCCCGCTCCGGCGCATGGTCGAGCCCTCACCCGATCCCCACCCCCAAACCGGGGGACACCGGCGTAGCAGCCGCCACCCCGGTGTCACCAGGACCCCGTCGCCTGCTCAATGAGCGATCAAGCTCCGAACCTCCGTTCGGCGCGGTCAAAACCGAGCTCGCTAGCCTCGCCCAGCCCGATTGACAAGGCCGTTCCACATCAGCTTGTGTATTGGCGTCTGCGTCGCCCGGCAGCCGTCGCGTTTCACGTTCGGACCAGTGCCCGTTAACCTATGGCCGGCTACCAGCAGCCGGTGGCCGGTCCCGGTACCGTCGCCAGGATGGTTAGGTCATGAACGGCCGTGATCCTGTCGGGAATCAGCAGAACCGCCTTACGCGGTTGGCCCAACGCGGGTGGCACCGGCAGGTGGCTGAATTGACCGGTCTCGTTGTCGGCCTGGTGCTGTTCACGCGGTTGCACGACCTGACAGACACGGACGTCGCGACGGCGACGGCGAACGCGCAGACGCTGCAATCTGTGGAGCGCTCGCTGCATCTGGATATCGAGGTCGCCGCCAACCACTGGCTTACCAAGCACCCGGTGATGATCGAGGCGGCGGTGCTTTACTACCGCCTGTACTACCTGCCGCTGGCCGGCGTATTGCTGTGGGTGCTTGTCCGGCACGCCGAGGTGTACAAGACGGTCCGCCGCACCCTGATCGTGATGGCGCCGTTGGCGTTGCTTGTCTTCTGGCTGGTGCCAATGTCCCCGCCACGGTTCGCTCTGGCCGGGATCGTCGACGTCGTGGCCGACCACGACCTCATCGCCGGCGGCGCCTCGCGTGATCTGACTAATGGCCAGAATCACTTCTCGGCGATGCCGAGCCTGCACGTTGGATGGTCGGCGTTATGCGCCTACGCCGCGTGGCTGGCACTCCGAGACAAGCATCCGCGGCTCGCGTTGCTCGCCTGGCTGTTCCCCATGGTCATGGTCGCTGTCGTCATCACCACCGGCAATCACTACGTTCTGGACGTGGCCGGGAGCGGGGTGCTGCTGACGATCTCGATCGTCGCGGCGATGGCGTGGGATCGGTGCCGTCGAGCCCAACGCATCTGATCTCAGACCCACACGACCGCACGGCGTCAGCATCAACACCAGCCGCTGCGGTTGCCAACTGTTCAGCGTGAGATCGCGAGTCAACGCTGCCCGGAAGCCGAACGCGCTGCGGACCCATCCGTGGCCAACTGGGGTACCGACTGTCGGGGTCCGCGGGGGATCGTCCAGTGGACGCTGCCGGGCGGCTCGAACGCTGGTGACTACGGTTGGAACTTCCTGACATACCACCGCTGCCACGGGGTCTCGACCGCCCCCGGCTTGTAGTACTGGCGGACGTACCTCACGGCCTCGGCCGCTGGAACGCCGTCGAGGACTGCCAGGCAGGCCAGCGCCGTACCTGTCCGCCCTTGGCCACCGCCGCAGGCCGCTTCGACCCGCTCCGACTCGGAGCGCTGCCACAGCTCGACCAGCGAATCTCGGGCGTCGTTGCGATCGAGAGGCAACCACCAGTCCGGCCATCGCAACCAACGCGACGGCCACTCGAACGGTGGTGGGGGCTTCGCTTGCAGGTACAGCCCGAACTGGGGAGGAGCACCGTCGGGGACGGCGCGTAGTCCGCGGCCGCGCACCAGCCGGCCTGACGGCAGCCGCAGCACTCCACTCTCGGCCGGGTCCCATGGCACCATTTCTCCTAGGGTAGCGACGCGCACCGACCGTTCCGCAGAACGATCGGTTACTGCTACGGCGGCCGATGCTCGGCAGCGGACCCGTAGAACCTACAGACTGGGCGTGTCGAAGGAGCAGGGTTGGGAGGTCCGGTCATCGCTGAAACTGCCAAGGCCACGCTGTTCAACGTGGGTCGGGTTTTCGATGGCGAGCAGGTGCTTCGGGATCGGTCAGTGCTTGTCGTCGATGGCGTCATCGCCGAGGTGGGCGAGCGTCTCGACGCCCCGGCCGGTGCCCAGGTGGTTGACGCCGGTGGCCAGATGTTGCTGCCTGGGCTGATCGACGCTCACACGCACGTCTTCGCTGATAGTCCGGCGCAGGCGGTGGTGTTCGGGGTGACGACCGAGCTGGACATGTTCGCTGATCCGACGGTGGCAGCCGAGTTGAAGGCGGTGGCGCGGGACCGGCCGGGGGCGGCTGACGTACGTTCGGCCGGCACCTGCGCCACGGCGCCGGGTGGGCACCCGACGGGGTTGGTCGAGCGCGGCTTTTACCGCCCGTTCCCGACCATCACCGAGGCATCCGAGGCGGAGGCCTTCGTCGCGGCCAGGGCGGCGGAGGGGTCGGACTACCTGAAGATCATCGTCGATGACGGCCACGTGCTCGGCTATACGCGCCCCACGCTGGGGCCGGACACTGTGGCGGCGCTGATCGTGGCGGCGCACCGTCACGGGCTGTTAGCGATCGTGCATGCCCTCGATGCCCAAGCGGCCCGCCTGGCGGTCGTTGCCGGCGCCGACGGGTTGGCCCACCTGCCGATGGACGTCGTGGTCGACGTCGAGTTCACCAGGGTGCTCGCGGACCGCGGTGTATTCGTGACCCCGACCTTGGTGGCTCTCGAAGCGATCAGTGGCCACGGACATGGGCCCGCGATTGCCAGCGACCCGCGTTTCGAACCGTGGCTGGGCTCCTCGGCCGCGACGATGCTCACCATGCTCGGCGGGAACTTTCCTCTCGGCCCCGACGCCCCGGTGACTTTCGAAGCTGCCGCCAACACCCTCGCCGCGATGCGTCGGGCTGGTGCAGCCATCTTGGCCGGCAGCGACGCCGGGACTCTCGGCGTCGCCCATGGCGCCAGCCTGCACCGCGAGCTAGAGCTACTCGTCGGTGCCGGGCTCAGCGCACTGGAGGCCCTCAGGGCTGCCACCGCTGCGCCGGCTGCCGTCGTCGGGCTACACGATCGCGGCCGCATCCAACCCGGGCTTACCGCCGACCTGCTTCTGATCGACGGCGACCCCACCACCGACATCACCGAGACCGCGAACATCGCCGGCATCTGGCGACGAGGCTGCCAGGTTGTGCGGCAGAAACCGGCACCCGCGCACCAGTAGTCGATCCGCTATCGATCACCAGCGGACGCGCACCGCGGGCGCGGGGCGAGAGCTATCCGACGACCGGGCGGCGATGTCACAGCCCCGACCTAACCTCAGGTCGAAATGGCAGCTAGTGCCGGCCACTGCGAAAGGAGGCACCGCCATGAAGATCGCCCTGTTGGGAAGCGGGTTCGGCCAGGCGCACGCCGCGGTGTACGCGCAACGCGGTGATATCGATGAAGTCGTCGTGTTCGGTCGCACGCTGGAGAAACTCGCGAAGATCAGCGATCAGTTCGGGTTCGCCACCACGACCGACCTGAACGTGCTGATCGCCGACGGCTCGGTGGACCTCGTGGACATCTGTCTGCCTACCGCGGTGCACGCCGAGGTCGCCATCCGCGCCCTGCAGGCTGGCCGGGATGTGCTCATCGAGTTGCCGCTCACGGCCACGCTGGAGGACGCGCAGCGGGTGATCGAGGTCCAGCGGGCCAGCGGGCGGCGGGCGTTCGTGGACATGTTCTCCCGGTTCAGCCCGCACAATCAGCACCTGCGGCAGACCGTCAGCGAGCAGCGGTATGGGCCGCTGCGGACGCTGGAGATCGAGAACCGCACGGCGCTGCTGTGGCCCGGTTACAACCTGACTCTCGACACGATCGCGTTGGACATGCTGCACGCCGACTTCGACCTGGTCGCCGGCCTACTCGGGCACCCTGCCGGCATGCACGTCACCGGACTCCCCGGCCGCGACGGCCGCGGTTCGGCCGCGACCATCCTGTTCGACTTCCCGGACGCAACTGCCCGGATCAGCGGCTCCGCGCTGATGCCCCAGCCATACGGGATGCGCGGAGGCTGGCGAGCCACCTTCACCGACGCGGTGCTCGAATACGCCATGACCGCCGGGTTCACCGGCCAGGGCCCAGCCACGCTCACCGAATACACCTCCGACGGCGAACGGGTCATTGAGCTGCCCGACGCCAGCCCGTACGCGGTGATGATCGATCACGTGCTCGCCTGCCTCGCCGGCGCGGCCGACAACCTCATCGACCCGGCCAGCGCGCTCACCGCGCTCGAGCTCACCCTCGAGGCGCAGCAGGGCCTCACCCGGCCAACCCACTAGCTGCCCGGTCAGCCCGAAAGCCGAAACCTCCACGCGGCGGCAGAGCGCCGCCCTGGCGATGGCGACACGACGGGGCCCATGCTCCAAGTCGTGCTCGGCGGCGATCGCTCACCTGGTGTGGCATCGCATGTGATGTCGCGGCTCGGGCACTGATCGCAGGGGCAGCTCGCGCCAGACGTGGGATCACACGTCACGGCCGTGCCACGTGTGCGTGACGGGCCGCTACCACGCCGAAACGGTCACACCACCCCAGGTCTCGGGCGCAGTGTCGGTCACCGACTCGGTGAAGGTCCACAGATGGCCGGCCGGGTCACGCACGCTGTACTGCCGCTCGCCATACGAGTAGTTCGGCGGGTTCGCTCGTTACCTGCGCGCCGGCCGCGACCGCGGCCTGGTAGTGCGCATTGACGTCCTGGACGCGAACCATGACCGACTGCGTGACGCCATCCTCGGCGGCCGGGGATCGCCGTCCATGCGTCGCATCGGCGACGCATGGACGACGATCACGGCGCCACCGCTGGCGCTGAGCTGAGCTCGGTGGTCACCGATCTGGACGCGTTCGGCGAACCCGAAGACCCGGGTCAGCCACTCGACGGCCGCGCCGACGTCGTCATCGGCGAGGACCGGCAGGACGGAGTACGGCGGAATGGAGGCATTGCGCGTGGCCACGAAGACATCGTCTTCCACAGCGTCCCTGCCGTCAACATCCACCGGTCGCCGCAGGACGGCCAGAACACGCTGCCCCGTAAGCGAACCTGCTGCGGCGAGCCCGACGGGACTTGCGAGCCGAACGGCCGTTTGTACCGCAGGTGATCGGCGTCCGGGACGCTGCTTTAGTGCCCGTCCCCGAAACGCGCCCGAGTCCTCAAGGTCGTCTCTGCGGCGCGGCCGTATAGTCGCCCAGGCATGGTTACGAGAAGCTGGAACTGACGTGGCACCGCGCCAGGACCTCGTGGAGCGGTCGGCGCCGTTCCTGCCCCCGGGCAGCCAGGTCCGGCGCGCATTCATCTGCCAGGCTGCCCCGCACTTCGCTTCTTTCTCATCAACTACGCCACGGGGCTGACGATGTTCTGGATCAAGTACTGCTGCGTGGCGGTCACGGAGGACGCCATCTACGTGCTGGACAGCAGCAAGCTGTCCGGCGGTGCCAAGCCCACGTCGATCACGGCCACGTTGCCTCGGCACACTCAACTGGGCCCGGTATCCGGTCGATGGGGCCAGCTGAACCTGCTTGGTGAGCGCCACTGGGTCGTCCACAAGCGCTTCCATACCGAGATCATCGCCGCCGACACCGAAGCGGGCTTCACGTGCTAACCGCGGTGACCAGTGTCGCGTCCTTCGGCTGCGGGACCTGACGCTAAGCAGCTCGTTGGCAGGACAAAAGAGAAGCGGCCGCACTTCCCGGCTCTCGTAGATGACCAACGACAGCCGGGACGCATCGGATGGCTTGGTCATCAATCAGGACCGTCGTCAGAGGGGGATCCCCAATCGACACAGTGCGAGGACCCGGCGGCGGTTGGTCCACGGCCACCGAAAAGGAGATCCGACACCGGGACATCCCGCTGCCGGGGCTCCTGGCGGAGTTGCAGCGCGAGTTGTTGGCACCGACCCGGCGCGAGAAGCTATACGGCATGACGGGACCGCGGACAGTTACGGCCGCCGCAACCAGCGTGCTGATCATGGTGGGAGTGGCAGGATGTGGATCGACTGCAACCCGGGCAGGGACGGATCCGGCGACCACAATCGCGCCCACAGCAACGTCCTCCACGACCTCGGCGGCGTCGACGGTGCCACCGGCGACGGTCACATCCTTCCCAACCTCGACGGCACCTGTCACCACGACCATGGCGCCGGCGATCGACTACCAGGCCCAGGCCCAGTATCTCCAGGACGTCGCTGCGTCGGACGTCTACACCGCCTCGATCCGTAGCGCGACTTACCCGCAGCTCGACAAGCTGGCCGGCCTGGTCACCGCCAACGCCAGGGCGCTACGGCAACAATCCTGGCCTGGGAGCGCCCAGAAAGACGTGGGCAATCTGGCCACGGCCCTCGACGCGCTCGCGTCTGACCTCCGGGCCGGCACTGTTACAGGTCAATCGTTGGTCTTTGCCGATGCCAAACTGGTCCGCGCTGATCTTGGCCTAGAGCCGCCGAGCGCATCGAATCAGTGGTAAACATCCGAACCGAAGGTCCGCTAAGGCCGTTAGCGACTTACGATGGCGGATCGGGAGGACCCTTCGCCACGGGGGCCGGGTGCCCGGGAGCGGATCCCAAAAGAGAAGGCGGCGTGCCGGGGCAGGCTGAGGAATGGCAGCGGCACGCCGAGTGGGGACCCTACGGCCGGTGCCTGGCCGTAGGTCGAGTACTACCGTGGCCTCGGTGGGATTCTCCAGAACTCGACCTGACCGTGGGGCCCTAACGGGGGCGATGATCGCGGGCGTCTTCGGTATCGCCTGGACGCAGTGGGGCGCATCTGGCCTGTCTGGATCCGCCTCGGCGACCGTTCGCGTCGTGGGCAGCGTGGTGGGGGTGGTCATCGTTGCCCGCAGTGGCCGGCTTCGTCGTTCCAGCCCCCCACGATCGGAGTCGTTGTTCGGGTCGCCTGCCTATTGGCTGGTCCTCGTCGCTGAGCTGGTGGCACTAATAGTGGGAGCGGTCATACTGGGCACAACTGGGCACAGCGAGTACGTCTCAGCCTGGTTCGCCACGGTGGTTGGAGTGCACTTTGCAGCGTTCGGCCACTTCTTTCAAGGGTTCTTCTACTGGTTGGGCGCGGCGTTTCTCGTCGCGGGGATCGCTGGGGCATTGGTGGGGGTCACTGGCGGTGGCAGGGATGCGATTGAGGCCACCGCCGGGTTGATCTCGGCCGCCAGCCTGTTCGCTGTCGGTGGGTGGAGCCTGCTCAAAACACGACCGCCGGGTTTGCCAAATCCGTCGCAGTAGCCGATCGCTCAGCGGACGGTCGCCGCTACGATGGGTAGGACCCCGGATCTGAAAGAGATCAGGTTTGCGGATGTTCTTGGGTGGAACCGAACATACCGAGGGCGTCACCTAGTCCGGCGATCTCGGCCAAGGGGAGACCGGCGCGGCGAGAACTCCACTCAGCGCTGGTGAGTTCAAAGTTGACCATCTCCTTCGGTTTGCCTCGTGGAGCTTGACGGAACTGACCATTGACGCGGTAGCCCAAGGCTCGGGACAGGCCGGCAGACGATTGGTTGTCGGCGAAGGCGCCCGAGCGGGCAACGACAGCCTCGAGACCCTCGAAGGCGAGCTGGAGTACCGCTGCACGCATTTCCTTACCGAGCCCACGGCCTTGGTATGCACTCGCCAACCACGATCCTGTACCAACCTCCTTCAATACGGGAAAGTCCTTGGCGAACAGGGCCTGACTGCCTATTGGATGATCGTCGAAGACCACGACCAGGTCGAGGTTCCAGTCGGTAGCTTTCCAGTTGGCGCGATTGCGCCACCAATACTGGACCGTATTGCGGCGCCGCACCGGGGGCTGGGCGTCGGTCCAGGGAATGGAGAAGGGCATGGTCTGGGGATCGTGGATACCGGAGTCAATAGCCTCTAGCAGACCGGCGAAGTCGTCATCTCGAACCGGACGCAACAGGAGCCTCGGCGTTCTCAGGGTGAGGTCGAACAACGGCCACCACGGATCCACGACCCTATTCTGGCCGACGGTCGCACGCGCCGCCCACGATTTTTCGGGTGGCCGGGCCGTCATGGGCTAGCCCGCGATCGAGTCCGTGACCGGGACACTGAACGCCGAGGTACGGTCCCGGTACGGGCTCGCGGTGGTTGCGCTTGGGCCCAGGGTGACGTTAGGAACGATCGTTGACCCGGCCCCGACGACTTCGTCGCACTACTCGGTCAGGGCAGGGTCCGCGTCGCTCAAAGTAACCGAGCGCGGATCAGGAGCGTCCACGGGCGCTTTGTCGCTGCGGCGAGCCGAGGCGTGCGAGCTACCGCCTCAGCCGATGGGTATGGCTCGCGAAGCTCTTCGATCACGAACCCAGAGTCAGCAAGGACACGGGTGTAATGCCCGATGGGTCGCTCACGACCGACGAAGCGCATCGACAAGCCGCCAGCATCAACTCGCTCGTCGAAGACGCGCTCGGTGAAGTAGTCGCCTAAGAACTCCGCTGTGCCGTTGAGCGGGTGGGTCAGGGCGATGCACAGACAACCGCCTGGCACGAGCACCCGGGCGATTTCTCGCACAGCAGCGGCCGAGTCCGGCATGTCCATCAGGCACATGAACGCGACTGCGAGGTCGTAGCTGTCTGGCGCCCACGGGAGCGCTGCCGCGTCTCCGCAGACGACCTCTTCGTAGCCTCCGGCACCCCGCGCGGCGTCCACGAGGGTCGGCGAGCTGTCCAAGCCTCGCACCCGGTGTCCCAGGTCAGCGAGCATCCGCCCGACGCGCCCCTCCCCGCAGCCGACATCCACCGTTCTCAGGCCGGGAGCTGGCAAGAGCTCGCAGAAGGCGGGAGCGTTCATGTCCCAGAACGCGGCGTCATGTCCCGGGGTTCTCGCCCACGCCAACCACTCTTCGGCGTTGACCTCCCAGGCCGCGCTCAAATCCTCGACGGACATCAACGGAAATCGTAGGCGAAGCCTCGCGCATGCTAAGCCGTGCCGGACGCAGAGCTGCACGGAGCGAATCCCGCTGGGCCCGCTGGTCCTCAACAACGACTTCCGTCACCCGGCGCTCCTGGTCCAGGAGCTGGCCAGTCTGGACCGGCTCAGCGACGGCCGGGTGGAGGTCGGCATCGGGGCCGGGCACTCCTTCCCCGAGTACGCCGCCCTTGGCGTGGTCTTCGATCCGCCTGACCGCCGCAAGGAGCGCCTGGTCGTGTCGGTCGAGCTGTTGCGTCGCCTCCTCGACGGCGAGACTGTCACGCATACCGGAGTGCACTACCAGCTCGACGGCGTGGCCACCTTGCGTCCCTGCCAGGATCACGTCCCCATCCTGGTCGGTGTCAACGGCAAGACCGCCCTGGCCCACGCCGCCCGGCACGTCGACGTGATCGGCCTGTCCATGTTCGGCCGCACCTAGGCGACGGCCAGCACCACGAGGTGCGCTGGGAACCCGAACGTCTCGACGCCGTCGTCGACTGGATCACCTCCCACGCTGCCGGCCGCCACGACCATGAGCATGACGCGGAGTCGATTCCGGCACCGGTTCACGATCCCCGGGTTGGTGTCGCGGTAGTAGAGCACGCCGACCACGGCCTTCACCGCCCAGCCGCGGGCGCGCGCCCAGGTCGCGTCGTCGATACTCAGTGCCTCCCGGAACGCTCGCCGGTGCTTTCCCGTGAAGAGGTCCCACGCGGGGTCGAGATCGTTTGCCGGCTCGCCCATACCGAGAAGGCTCCAGTCGATCACAGCCACGATGCGGCCGTTGCGCACGAGCCCGCCAGATCGACCAGGTGGCCGGCGAACTGTTGGCCGGCTCCGCCGATGTGGTGGGGTGCCGCCTGCGGGGCGGCAACGCCCATTCGGGGCGGGGTTTGATCAGTTACGTGCTGGTCGGATCATTGCTGATTGGGATCGCACGGGCGTGGGAACTCGTCGGAGGTAGAGACACCGGAATCGTTGCCTCCCTCGCGGTGCTCACCGGCCGCCACCCCCGTTCGCAGGTCCCTGCCGGCCCTCGTCCGCCCGGGTCACCGACACTGACGAAGCGAGGGAGGCCCGTTGACTTGAGTCTGAGGCTGACCAAGACCGAATGACACGGGGCTGCGATGACGTTTGTCCGATCACCGATCGGCCGTGGGAAAGCCTCAGCGGAGAGTGGCCAGTTGCTGGTAGACGGCAGCGGTGGTGCGCTCGACGTCGCCGGTGGCGAGGAGGTCGAGGAGCGCTCCTCGCAGCAGGGCGAGGACCGCGCTGCGCTGGGCGGCCCCGGCAACGCTGCGTCGCGTGGCGGCCGGCTGGTACTGGGCGAGCACGCCGAGCCAGTCGGCAACCGTGATCTCTGCGAATCGGCCCCATACCCCGGTTGGGTCCACGAGCGAGCGCGCGTAACCCTCCATCCACAGGGTGAGAAGGTCCCGGTGCCGGGGGTCGGAGAGCCAGTCCCAGACCCGGGCGGCCGCTCCGGCCAGGCCGACGTCGGGGTTGTCGCCCCGGAGGGCGTCGAGCATCCCCAGCTCGTCGGCCCGAGCCCGAGCCAGCAGGGCTCGCACCAGGCCGTCCTTAGAGCCGAAGAGGTAGAGCAAAACGCGGGGGCTGGAGCCGATGGCGCCAGCCAGCGGTCGCAGCGAGAGATCGGCCAACCCGTTGGTCAGGGCGTAGGCGTAGGCCGCTTCGAGCAGCTCTTCGTGGCGGGAGGATGGCGCTCTTGCAGGGTCTGCCATCGCGCTAGTCTGGCACTGAAACGGTCGTGTCAGTAGATGAGTGGGAGGCGCGGTGACGATCTCGTCGGTGGTGATCCGCCCTTTGGGACAGCCAGGGGACTTGGGCTGGGTAGTGATGCGCCACGGCGAGATCTATGCCGCCGAGTTCGGCTGGGACGCTGACTTCGAGGCGCTGGTGGCACGCATCGTGGCTGACTACGCCGCCGACCACGACTCCCGCCGGGAAGCGGCGTGGATCGCCGAGGTCGACGGTGCTCGGGCAGGCTGCGTGTTCTGCGTAGGACAAAGCGACGAGACGGCCCAGCTGCGAATCCTGCTGGTCGACCCGCCCGCCCGTGGCCGACAGATCGGTCGGCGCCTGGTGAGCGAGTGCGTGGCCTTCGCCCAGGCTGCCGGCTACCGGCGAATGATGCTGTGGACCAACGATCCGCTGACCTCGGCTGCGCGCATCTACCTCGGCGCCGGGTTCCGCCTCACCGCCGAGGAGCCCCACCGCAGCTTCGGGGTGGACCTCGTCGGCCAGACGTACGAGCTGGATCTCGCCGGCCCACTCGGCGAGCCGTGAGGGCGCCTAGCCGAGGCCGATGGTAACCCGGCGGTGGCGGTTCGCGGGAGCGGCATTCGCCCTGGGAGGCTGGCCCTCGGGAGTAACGAACCCACCTCCCTTTACCAGGTCTACGCCCGTCGCTTCGGGTTTCCTCCGCTCACCCTCACTCTGATCTTCGCGACCTACCGCGTGGCGTTGTTGCCGGCCCTTCTCGCCTCGGGCCGGATCCTTGATCGTCGAGGCCCACGAGCGCTGGGTGTCTGCGGCCTGGGGTTGGCGGCGGCGGCCAGTCTCGTCTTTGCCGCTGCCCGCAGCACCGCCTGGCTGTATGTCGCCCGGGCCGTCCAAGGTGTCGCCGTCGGTGTGGCCACCGGAGCGCTCATGGCAGGGCTGGTGGCCGCCGAGCCCTCCGTCGGCAGGCCCCGGGCGTCAAGGGTTGCCGCCACGGTGCTATGTGGGGGGGGGCCGGCCTGGGCCCAGTGGTGGCGGGGGCGACCGCTACCTGGCTGCCAGTCCCCACGGTTGTCTGCTACCTGCTGGAGGTGGCCCTGGTCCCCATGGCCATTTCTGCCGTCGCCGGTACGCGTCCTGCGCACCCGACGGGCCAGGTCCCCGACACCACGACCGCTGATCGGGGGGCGATCGCTCGAGTCGCACCCGGAGCGTCCGGAACCCAGAAATGGCAGCTCGTCGGCATCGGGGCGCATCTCGCCGGCGTGGGGAGGCTCACGTCCAGTGGTGAGCAGGGGTGCACCCACCGTGTAGCCGTCGATGCGGGGAGGACCGCCGGTGCTCCACCATGAACCACGCGTGTCCGCTGGATCTCTCCAGCCCTGCGATCTCGACTGCCAGGTCGAAGGTTTTCTCCCGTTGGGGTCTCCCTGGTGGTCCCGTCGCGTCCTCCCCACAGTGGCGGCATCGACCACAACAGCCGCTATTCCCCGGTGCAGCCCCCCCGGTGTTCGCGCCTCGCCATCCTGGCGCGAGGATCTCATGGCCGCCAAGCCGTGTGGCCGTGAACCGGGACGTGGCGATCGGGGAACACCTAGCGAGATGGAGGAGTCCGACGCGGCGGTCATCGTCGCCTCTCTGGAGGACCCCGGCACCTTCGGGGTCCTCTTCGACCGCTACGGCGGGCTCCTGCTCCGGTTCTTGGCCCGTCGAGTCGATCCAGCCGAAGCCGAGGGCCTGTTGGCCGAGGTCTTCCGGATCGCCTTCGAGCGGCGCGGCTCGTTCCAACTCGACCGGGACTGCGCCCGGCCCTGGCTGTACGGGATCGCCGCCAACGTGGTGGCCAAGTACCACCGCAGCGCGGCCCGACGCCTCCGGGCCACCCTCCGTTTTGCCGCACGACGCTCTCTGCCGGACGATCCGGCCGAGCGGGCCATCCAGGCCGCCGACGCCCAGGCCCGATGGACCCGGGTGGCCGAGGCCATAGTCGAACTCCCCGACCCAGAGCGCCAAACCCTTCTGCTCTTCGCCTGGGAGGAGCAGAGCTACGAAGAGATCGCCGAGGCCCTCGGGGTTCCAGTGGGCACGGTGCGCTCCCGACTCAACCGAGCCCGGGCCCGGGTCGCCGGTTCGCTTCGGCAGGAAGAATCCGAGGCAACCGCCTCCTTGGTGCACAAGGCCACGCCATGACCGACGACCTGGATCCCCTCCGCCAGCTCCGGCCCGACCGGGTGCTACCCGACGACCCGCCCGACCCCGAGGTCCTCGCCCGGGAGAAGGCCCGGCTCATGGCCGCCATCGCCGGAGGGGACCGGCTCCCGACTCCTGGTCGGATGCCGTCGATCTATCCCCGACTCGCTTACCGGGACGAGGCGGCCGCCCTCGAGTTCCTCACCAGGGCCTTCGGGCTGACCGAACGCCGAGAGGCGCGCATGGAACACCCGGAGGGGATGCTGGCGTGGTTGGAAGTCGGCGACGGTGTGGTAATGATCGGCCGGGCGGGCGAGGCCCACCACGGACTCCAGAGCCCCCTGGATACCGGCATGACCACCGCCATGGTCAACGTCTACGTCCACGACATCGACGCCCACTACACCAGGGCCAAGGCAGAGGGCGCTCGCATCGTCATGGAGCTGGAGGACATGTTCTGGGGCGACCGTCGCTACGAGGCCTTGGACCCCGAAGGCCAGCGCTGGCACTTCGCCCAGCGCCTGTCGGACATCCAGGCCGGGCACACTTCGTCGTCGAGCTGAGCACACCCAGAAAGAAGAAGGAGACCAGAAATGCGAGTGACCGGGATCATCGCCAATCTTCGAGTGCCGGACATTGCCTCGTCACGCGAGTTCTACCAGAGCTACCTGGGGCTTGCGGTCGAGGAGTTCAACCTCGGCTGGGTGGCCAGATACACCTCGCCTGAACAACTCGCCTCGGTACAACTGGTGACAAGGGACGCTGCTGCACCCGAGGATTCGGTCATCTCGGCTCATGTCGGTGCCCAGGTCGACGAGACCTTTGCTGAGGCCCAGAGGCGAGGCTACCAGATCGTGCATCCGCTCTCCACCGAACCCTGGGGCATTCGAAGGTTCTTCGTCCGGGCACCCGACGGCAACGTCATCAACATGACGAGCCATCCCGACGAGTAGCTGCCGAGCGCCCGCGTGTGGCCGCAACCGAGGCCGCGGTCCTGTTCCACTTCCGCGCCTGCTACGTGCACCGCAGATCCGTCGTTCCCGAGTGGTCTCGAACCGGAAGGAGCATCTTGAGGCCGCAGCTGCAGAACCGGAGATTCTCGCGCGCCTGTTCTCGATTACCAGGGCCGGCCGTCAGGTGCAAGCTTTAATGCCCGGCTATTCCGCGAACCGGCAGTGCCTCAGCGGGAAACAGACGCTGGAGCGTTGGTGTAGGACTGCGAGCCGAGGAGGCCGGCATGGGGAAAACGAGCGACATACCGATCGGTGAGCCGTTCGAGCTGGCCGACCATACCGTGGGTCTCGAGGCGATTCTATGGCGCGATTTAGCGGACGCCTCTGAAGGCCTCCCGCCGGTTCACAGCGGGAACCTTTTGCTAGGCATCGGGAAAGTGGGTCTGTGCTCAGAAGGAGATCAGCTTATGGAGGGGGCCATCTGCAGGGCGACACCGCCTTCGAGGCAACCTCCGACCTACCATGATGAGGCTGGCGTGGTTCCTGGTCCGAGGCTCAGGCGAGCGAAGGAGCGATGATGGCCAAAGTCGGCAGCACCGAACGAGGCCGGCTGCAGCGCTACCAGCCCGAGGACGTTCAAGCTCACATCACCACGTTCTGGAGCACGGTGGCTGCCGACTACGAGGCGCACGCCGGCAATGTGGCCGCGTTCGGCTCGGCGGAGTACCAAACATGGGTTGATGCCCTTGCCTCGGTTCTTCCTGGCCCCCCAAGCGATGTCCTCGATGTAGCGAGTGGTACCGGCTACCTGGCTCTGGCGGCGGCCTTTCTCGGCCACCGTGTGACGGCCGTCGATCTGGCCCCTGCCATGCTCGACGAGCTGGTCGCCAACGCCACCACCCGTGGCCTCGTTGTTGACGTCCGTCTCGGCGACGCGGTGGCGCCCGGCTTCTCGCCAGCCACCTTTGATGCCCTGACCAGTCGGCACCTGCTCTGGACGCTCCGCGAGCCAGTCAGCGCGATGGCCAACTGGCGAGAGCTTCTGCGGCCAGGCGGCCGGCTGGTGGCGGTGGACGGCTTTTGGTTCACCAAATGGGACGACGGCGACGTGCCAGCTCTCTTTGCCGAGCACTACACCGCTGATACAAGGGGACAGCTCCCGTTCATGCACCTCGACAGACCCGAGCCGATCCTCAGAATGCTGACCGCAGCCGCTTTCGTCGACGTGACTGCCGAGCCCCGGCCCGATCTGAGTCTCGGCGGTGGCGTCCCGTACCTCATCACTGCCACCAGGCCCTGAAGGGCCACCTTGAGTCGCGCGCCATGCGCGCTTGAGTTGAGCTGGAACCCAAGCCAGCGAGCTTGGTTCCCGAGCTGAACGGATTCTGAACAACCGAGCCGACGACACGGAGGAGCGACCAATGTCAATCATTGATGAGATCCGAGCCGCCAACGCCAGATTGAACGCGGCCATTGCAACGGGCGATGCGGCAGCAATCGCTGCGCTCTACACCGAAGATGCCAAGTTCCTTCCCGATGGAGCACCGAGAATCGATGGACGAGCCGACATCGAGAGCTTCTTCAAGCAGGCCGTCGATGCGGGCCTCACGAACCTCAACCTCGAGACCCAGGATGTGACCGAGGCCGGAGATCTGGCAATCGAGATCGGTCGAGCCGGCACGGCCGGTCCTGGAGATGCCGGCAAGTACGTTGTGGTCTGGAGGCGAGAGTCCGGAGTCTTCAAGATCGACATCGACATCTTCAACTCCGACTCCCGACCCGGATAACGATGATCGCCCGCCACCAACTCCTCCGGTCTCGTCATCAAATACCATCGGAGGGGGTCCTGACCGGCCGTGATCGCGCTGGCCGCCTTGACCGGTCCAGGGTGCCTTTACGTGGGTGGTGCCCGATAAGGGATCCCCTTGCGGGCAGCCGCAGGCCTTACGCACCGGCGTGGGCCGAGCCGCTCTTCCCAGTCCCCGTCGCCGAGGCAGCGAGTGATTCAGGCCCCGTCGTCGAGACCATCCCAATATCCCGAACGGCGGCCGGCACGACGGTAGCCATAATGTGCCGATCCGGGCTGGTTATCCGGGTGATCCAGAACGTACGGGCAGACGTCGTGCGTCGACGCTTTGCCCAGCTGCCTGACAGCTATCTGACGCCGCCATCGTGGTGCGAGCCGGAACGCTGACCGCTGATGGTGGCGGTTCTCCCCGGGTAGCTGGTGTGTACTCGTCCGCCGCCCGCGACTGTAAACAGGTCCGCATCCGCGCGGCATACCAGTTGACCATCCCTATTCGGGATCGCTGGCTAACGACGAGGGGCATCCAGGACCCCCCCCTGGCGGGGGTCCTCAACCATTGTTCGTCCCTCATGGAGACTCACGAGCGTCGCCGTCAAGCCCAAGCGCTTCGGGCGGCCTTCGGCCGGGCTTGACTGCGACTCGTCGCGAAAGCGCTGCCGACGTTTGCCGGCGCGAGGCCAGATAGGGATGCCGCCAACAGCGACAAGGGCTTCATGTCTTCCACAGTGACGTGTCCCGTCCCGGAGGTCGTCCGTCATGGGCGACGCTACATGCTGATGCCCTGTCGGGGAGGTTGGGGTGTTGGGCGGGGCGGCGAGATGGGGGTGTGCGAGCTGGCCTGGGCAGCTCGGGTCGGAGGCCGAGGTGGCGACGGCTGGGTGCCGTCGAGGTGGTCCCGATAGGCGGCGAACCCCCGGGCGGGCTTGTTCCTGGTGTTGTTGTGCTCGTTCATCAACTTGTCGCTGGCCAGGTACCCGGCCCGCTCATTGTCGGCTGCTGCGACCAGGTCGGCGACGGTCTTCTCGCAGTGGCGGATCTCGCCGTCTAAACGGGCGGCTTCGGGTAGATAGTGAGTCTGTCGGCGTTGCGCAGCTTCTGCCGCACGAGTAGACCACGTAGCGGCCTCCTTGGCAGCGGCCCGCCGTTGCCGCCACCGGGTGGCGTTGTCGGCCTCCCAGCGGGCGTTCTCGCCGCACTGCTCGGCATCGTGGAGGTCTCGTACCGCTCGCCCGGCGCCGCTGTCGTGGTAGACGCCCCGGCCCTGGTCAAGGTCGGCTCGTTGCCGCCGGAGCCGTTCGAGTTGGCCGCGGGCTTCATCGATGGCGTCGCGGTGATCTGGGCGGCGCACTTCGGCCAGCGCCTTGGCAGCGATGTCCGATTCGGCGGACAACAGCGCGGCGAGGCGTGTTTGGTGTGCGGGTGTCCGGTCCGGTCGGTCGACGCTTGGCTTCTTGGTGGCGGGTTGGCCGGTGTCAATGGCCCAGGCCGGGGCCCGCCGCTGCGACCAGTCCCGGCCCAGGTCCTCGACGGCTTGGAGCACGTCGTCGGCGACGGTCCAGATGTGGGCGGACTGCCGGGCTCGGCTCATGGCCACATAGGCGAGCTCTCGGCCACCGCCGTCGGCGAACAGATGGGCCCGGGCCACGGTCTCGCCTTGGCTGCGGTGGACCGTTGTGGCGTACCCGTACCCGAGGCGGTCGGCACCGGCCTGTTCGCCGGTCAGGGCGACGACCCGGCCGTCGTCGGTGGCCAGGACCACGGTGTCTCGCTGCGGGTCGACGGAGGTGACGGTCGCTCGCTGAGAGGTGACCAGCGACCCGTCCGGGCCGGGGGCCAAGGTGACGACTCGGTCACCGGCCCGGTAGCCCAACCCGCCAGGGCAGACCATCTCCGGCCCCCACAGCCGACCGTTGGTGTGCATCCAGTCCCGGGCCCGCTGGTTGAGGGCGGCCACATTCGCCCGCCGCCAGGCGAACAGGGCGGCATCCCGGTCGGCGGCGATATCGGTGGCCCAGGCGGCCACTGCCGCCTGCAGGGCGTCGTCTCGGGTCTCGACGGCGTGAATACGTCCGTGTGTCTGATACCAGGACACGGCCAGGGCGGTGTCGCCGTCGCGTAGCTGCTCGAGGGCGGCCCGCTCGTCGGGGTCGCTTTGGCGCCGGTTCTCCCGCAGGTAGTAGAGGGAGTCGGGGTGGCGGGCCACCAGCGCCTGGAGGGCGCCGCCCGGTCCGACGCGCCGAGCTGGCGGTGGTCGCCGATGAGGACCAGCTTCGCCCCGGCCGCCTCCACATGGGCGGTGAGACGGACCAGGTCGACATGGTCGGTCATGCCGACCTCATCGCAGAGGATCAGGCACCGGCCGTCGAGGCGGATCCGGCGGTGCTCGAGCCGCCAGATCAGGCTGGCTAGGGTCGCCGATTCTCCGAGCTCGGCCTCCCGGCCCAGGTTCTGGGCCGCCTGACCCGATGTGGCCGTGCCTACTACCCGGTAGCGGGAGGCGTCGAAGGCGGCGGCTACCGCCTTGAGCATCGTGGTTTTCCCAGCGCCGGCCACCCCCACCGCGATCTCGGCCCCCCGTCCCGAGGTGCATATCGCTATGGCTGCGGCTGCCTGCTCGGCCGAGAGCCGACCGCCCAGCCCGGCTTCCACCTCTCGCACGGCGGTGGTCACGGCCGCAGCGGTCGTGGCGGGCGCGTCGGCGCGTCCCAGACCTCGGGACAGGCTCTCGGCGATGGCTGTCTCTCTGGCCAGGATAGAGGCCAGGGAATGGGCCTGCTCCCGGGCGCCGGCCACCCCGACCAAGGGAATGATCTCAGGGTCGGCCAGCAGCCGGTCGACCAGGACCTCCAACAGTCGGGGGTCCAGACCGTACAGGTAGGGGGCCACGGCCACGATGACATGGCGCCGGCAGAACACCTTGCGGCAGGCCAGATCACCCGCCGGGCCGAGAATCCCGGACATGATCTGCCGGGCCCCCGGCAAGGTCAGCCGACGAACCGAGCCTTGCTGGGCGGAGGCGGCGTCGACCGCCGCGGCCAGGACGGTCGGTGGGCCAGCCGATCCCGGCCAGTTCCGCCCGCCACCGCCCGACCAGATCGGCCTCGACCCGCCCGTCCTTGGCGGTGCGGGTGTTGCGGGCGGCGACGCCACGTGCCTGATAGGAGGACTCGCCCCGGCGGGCGCACTCGGCGTCGATCTCGGCCGCCCGCTTGGAATGGACCTCGATCACCCCGTCGGGGATGCCGGCGATCCGCCAGTGTCCCAGCTTCCCCGACGGTCCCGGATCGGCCACGATGGCATAGCCCAGCTCCACCGCGGCCCGGCCCGAAGCCTCCCGGCCGACCATGGTGGCGGCGTGCAGATGCTCACGCCAGATGGCGGTGTCGGCCGCCTTCCACCCGCCTTTCTCGTCGAGCATTTCGATCAGATTCGCCACCAGCACATGATCATGCGGACAGGGATCACCGGCGCGGGAGGTGGCGTGGCGGGTATGGGCGTAGATCAGCCCTCCCGTCTCGGTGGCAACTGCGGCCTGGCCGCGGCGGCCGCCCATCTGGCGGGTGACCCGGTCCAGGTAGGCCAAGGTGGCGTCACGCTCGGCGTCCACGATCTGATGCATGTGCTCGGCCATGCCGATGACACCCAACTCGGCCACCGACTTGTGCGCCGATATGACGATCTCCAGGCCCGGCCGCCGGGTCGATACCAGCCGCTCCCCGCTGGCAGGATGGCGGGCGCCGCCGGGCCCGAAGAGCGCCTCGTACCCCTCGGCGGTCACCGTCCCCGGCCAAGCCGAGCGAGGCGGCGCCGCTGCCGCCCCACACCAGGGGTGTCTCACCCCGAGACGCGTAGTAGGCCAACGCCCGGCCCGGGTAGTCGTCGCCGTGCTCGATGACCGTCGTGCGGTGGTACTGCACCGACTCCCGGCCCATCATCCGCATCCATCCCACTTGCGGCCCACCTCCCTCCGAAGCGCCCGCTCGGCGGCAAGCGCCAGGCTTGCAATCGTCTTCCAAAGACTTTTCTCTTTGTATCACATAGATCGGTCATCATGTTGTGACCTTTTTGTAAAGGTAGCTAGAGATGTGGAATGGTCAATAGCAATCAGGTTGCGAGATGGCGGTGTGCGCTCCCTGGTGAAGGTCTCGTAGTGAAATCCAGCAGGTGTAGGAGCAATTACTCTTACCTGTACTCCGCGGTACGGCGGAAGCGAACGGATCAGCGGGTGTGATCGCTCGACGATATATGTCCTGTCATAATGTCTATGACACCTCCTATGTCCTAGATATTAGGACACAAGACAGCGACCTATTTGCAGACGGAGACCGTGGTAAGTCCCACTGGTAGAGCACGGCCCGGTGAGTGCCCTCGAAAAGTAGGTCCCCCGCGCCGCCATCACGAACGCCAGCACCCACACCGACCCGCTGCCAGGGGCACCCAGCGCCGGTCACCGACGCCTTCTGCCAGCGGGCACTCCCCCTCGGGGACGGCCCGCGGATCGGGTCGAGCGTTCCCCTCCGAGGACACTTACGACGCCGCAACCCGCCACGAGCTAGTCACTGATCGTCAATTTGGGAGCGAGTCCCGTGCGCGCCTTTGCTCCTTGATCGCCTCCAAACCTCGACCCTGACGCCCTAGCCTGACGCCCCCGAGGGCTCCACCCGCATCGCGCCGCGTCGGCCCGGTCCGACCACACCGCAGGGGTGAGCCCCCCTCCCGGGGGATCAGCCCGGACCGTCCCACAAACCGCCACCCCTGTGCCCCGGCCTCATCCCACCGTTGGAACATCCCGGAACAATTTTTGACTTTGGGGTCTCAGCCTCGCCGGTAAGAGATGAGGGCCCCTCTCGCCGCCACCGGAAAAAGTTTTCGGCCGTTCTTTCCGGAAGTCCCTCCCCGCTGCCCCGAATTTACCGAAGACACGATCCGGCGAAAGGAGCGAGAGTTTGTGACCGGCGCCGATCGCTCCTCCCGTCCCCACTGGCGGCCTCCGTGGGGCCCCTGGTGCGACCACGAGGAGCATGTCGGCCCGGTCGCAGGAGTCGAGGTTGTGGTCGCCGTCGGGTGCGAACAGTGGAGCCCGGCACTGGGTCTGCCCCGATGCCGCCGCGGTCGCGGGATACCCGGACGGTCCAGGGGGGGTTTGGCCGAAAGTGACAGCCGGGGTGCCCTATTAGTAACGACCGCGATCAGGAGGACGCTGTGACACCCCCGGAGGATCTTTCCGAGTTGGCGACTGTCGAAGTCGGTGCGGTCGATCGTTCCAGGCTCGACGGGAGGGTCCCGAAAGTGACACAGACGGTCCCTCCGTTGTTGAGGACCGCGACCAGGAGGACGCTGTGACTTCACCCGAGGATCTTTCCGACTTGGCGACTGTCGAAATGGAGACATCGGGGCCCCCGCCGCGCCGGCCTAGAGGGCGAACCCGTTTCCCCAGGCAGCCCAAGTTGCGCAGACGAACCTCCCCAACAACGAATGATACGGCGTCGCAGACCAATGTGAACCAACAAGCGCCCCTGTGGAGGCAGGCATCCACGGAGGTCCGGGCCCTGGTCACACACAGCGCCTTCCAGGCCCTGCCGGGCTGGCCGCTCGCCACAGACCGGGCGCTGGCCGCCCGAGCCGCCCGCCAGGAACTGGCCGAACCGAAGCGCCTGCACAGCTGGATCGCCATCGAGCCGGAAGACCCTCTCGGCGCCACCAGGGACCAGATCGACACCGCCGTCCACTACCCGCTCGGCCTCGCCCGCCGCGACTACCAGACCCCGCGATCGCGCCGAAAGCGCCTCGGCCTGGTGGCCGCCGACCCCCACGACCCCGGCATCGACGACAAGCCCCGGCCATGACCGAGCCAGACGAAACCGCCGTGCTCATCTACGCCTACAGCGGTATCTGGCGGCGCCGACTGCGCCCGCTGGCCTGGGCCGCCCTGGAACACCTCGCCCTCGCCGCACGCCCAGACCAACACGGCTGGGTCGCCCCCTCGGCGTCCGAGACATCGCCGCCGGTATCGGCGTCACCAAAGACACCGCGGCCCGCGCCGTCACCGCTCTGCGTGCCGCCGGCCTGGTCAGCCTGGAGCGGCTCGAGCGGCTCGAGCGGATCGACGGACGCCGCCGCGCCGGCTACCGGCTCCACCTGCCCGAAGGAATCCAGCTACAAGCCCGTCCACAAGATCAAGACAGCCCCTTGCAGCGGAAACGCTTCGATCACTGTCCCCATACTGCGGACAAGAAAGGGTGTCCGAACTGTCCGGACAGCGCATTGGCCGCCGGCCCGGCGCTTGTCGAGTCAGCTGTTCTGGTCCCGGGCGAGAACCAACCTCGCGGACGGCACCGGGCGACCGCGTCGGTGGAGACCGTACAGCCAGCCCTCTTCGACCCGTCCGGCCAAATGCGCTCATGACCCTTCACCTGTCCGACCCTGCCCGATCTCGAACCGACGGTCCATTCGTTCGAAGCGCCTGGGACCACGTCGTCGACGCGGGACCGTTGGCGACGGCTCTGATCTGCTCGCGACTCGTCCGATCCGCTCCGAGGACTTCCCCATGCTCCAACTCCTGCTGACCATCCCAGAGGCCGCCGAACTAATCGGCGTCGGCATGTCGACCCTGTACGAGCTGATGGCGCGATGCGACGTGTCAACCCTCGACAGGGACGCAAACCGGAGGGTGCCGCTTTGGGCGACCCATGACTACGTCGACCGCCTGCATCCGGAAACGTCTCCACGACTCGTTGTCCGCGCCCTCATCGACTACGAGGGAAGCCAGTCGTGACGGGCGACGACCACCTGGCCGTCTCGATCACAAAGGCGGCCAAGATGCTCGACTGCTCGCCGGCGACAGTTCGCCGTGCGATCGAGCGCGGCGATCTTCGGGGTGTGCGGCTCATGGGCAAGCTGATAATTCCCATCGCCGAGCTCGAGCGCCACCTCGGGATCGATAGGCAACCTCCGTCTCCCGAGGCCCTCATCGCAGCCTTCGCCAAGCTCGTAGGAGTCAGCAACCCGGAGCCGACGACCCGTCGAGCAGTCCAGCCATGATGTCGGCAGCGGCACGGTCGCGGGCGGGGACGGAGTGTGAATAGGTGCGCAGGGTCACCGCGGGGTCCTGGCCGAGGCGGCCGGCGACGGTAACGACGTCGACACCCGCGGCGAGCAACTGGGTGGCGACATGGTGGCGCAGATCATGCAGGCGTACGGCGAGGCCCAGGCGGTCGCGCAGCCGCATGAACCTCGTGGTCATGACTCGTGGATCGATGGGCCGGCTGCCCTCGATGTCGGACGCGAACACGAACGGGTCTGCCACCAACTTGGTGCCGCAAGCCATGGCGCGCTCCATCTGGCGGACGTGCTGGGCTCTGAGCAGATCGGCGGTGCCGCGGTCGAGGGCGACCTGGCGGACCCCCCGCTTCGTCTTGGTGCGATCCCGCAACACGGGTCCGGTGACCCCCACGCTCAGGACCGAAGCCACCGTGACCGTCGCGCCGCGCAAGTCGACTGCCGACCAGCGCAATGCGACGGTCTCGCCACGGCGGCTTCCAAGGCTGGTCGACACCCGGATGTAGCACGCCCACTCGGGGTCCACCCGCCCGGCTTCCGCCAACAGATCCTGTATCGCCTCCGGAGCAGGCGCCACCACGGGACGGTCCTCGGTATCTGCCTGCGGCCGCACTGCTTTGTCTGCCGGATTGACATCCAGCCAGCCGAGCTTCACCGTGTGAGACAGTGCCAGGGAGAGGGCGACATGCGTCTTCTGGACAGTCGCCGCCGCCAACGGCCGAGGCGGCAGGATCCGGCCCTTGGGTCGCGCGCCCGTGGGAAGGGCCGGCTTTCCGGTGGTGAGCAGACGCAGATAGAGGGCGTTGATCGACTCGGTCGACAGGTCGCGCAAGGTCTTGGCACCGAGCGTCGGCAGCACGTACCACTCGATGACCTCTCGAAAGCGCTTGGCTGATGCCGGCGACTTCTTTCCTGCCGCCGCGAGAGTGTCGAAGACGGTGAGCCAACTGTCGCACGCC
Source organism: uncultured Acidimicrobiaceae bacterium (assembly GCA_963834725.1). Lineage (GTDB taxonomy): Bacteria > Actinomycetota > Acidimicrobiia > Acidimicrobiales > Palsa-688 > PALSA-693. Next base: position 4,967,332 of record CAWICN010000001.1, on the reverse strand, counting down.
TCAGCGACCGTCTTGGCTTTCGTGCTCCCCCGCCGCGGTTTCGCCGACATCTCGGTCAGCAGCTTCGCCAGCTCCTGCTGCGCCCGGCGCTTGCCTGTTACGTACGCAGTGCGCGTGCGCCGCTGGCGCTGACCGGGTCGGGCGGACCTTCGGCGCGCACACGCCACACGCCGGGTCGCCGCTCGTCCACCGTTCCTCTCGGACGGCCCATCCGCGCCTCCGCTGACGATTTTCGGGTCCTGTTTCGGGTCCTGACCCTAGCAGCGCACCGGAGCCGATCGAGAAATAGGTATCTACCAGCACTTTTGTGGTGGGCGCTGAGGGACTCGAACCCCCGACCACCGCCTTGTAAGGGCGGTGCTCTACCAGCTGAGCTAAGCGCCCGGGTGCCACGGCAATCAGAAGAGCGTAGTCGTACTGCCCAGCCGCGGTTCGACGACCTACGCGGGCTGGCTGTCGGGAGGCTGCGCTCGCAGATCTTCGTCCGAGGTCACTTCGATACCAGCTTTGCGTAGGGCCTCAACAGTGACGCCGTCGCCTTCGCGCAACACGTGGCGGTGGGTGCCATCGTAGATCTGACCGCATCCGCAGGATGGCGACCGTGCCTTCATGATGGCTCGAGTGGCCTCCACGGCGCGGGCCAGCGCAACCGCGTGGGCCGCGCCCCGCTCGTACAGTGAGGTCACGTCGACGCCTTCGGCCGTTCGCACCCGGCCATCAAGGCCGCGCTCGGCCGCCGGGCGCGGCGTCGGCAGCCCACCCACCACCTCCGGGCATACCGGGACCAGCCGAGTCGAGGACTGGAGCGCGATCACGTCCTGGCTCGGAGACCCCTGCCCTCGATGGTTGCAGGCGACTCCGAGCAGACACGCCGATACCAGGATGACCGGGCCATCATGGTGGGCTGGGTTGGGGGATGCCACGGGTCCATTGTGGTCGCCCCTGGCGCGGTGACGGGAGACGAGCGGCGAGGCGGACCCGGCCGGCCACAGAGCAAGCCCGCTCTCCCCCGCCCGAACGGACCCGGCCGTTCGGGGGGGAAGGGGGTCAAGGCCGCCGCCGACAGCCGGCTACGCGGTCAGCTGGATGTCGTCTTCGGGCCGGGGGTGCTTCGGCGGTCGGCCCCGACGGCGCTTCTGGGCCAGGACCTTCCCGTTGAGGAACAGCTGACCGCCCCACACGCCCCATGGCTCGCCGCGCTCGAGCGCGCCCGCCAGGCAGGGCTCGATCACCGGGCAGGTGGCGCACATGCGCTTGGCCCGCACGATGTCAGGGATCTGGTCCGAGAAGAACAGCTCCGTGAAGCTCCCGCTCTCGTCCCGGCAGCTGGCTTCGACCCACCGGTCGGCCGGCTCGCTGATCTGAATCAGCTCCTGGAGCAACTCGATGGCGAACATCTCGCCGTTTCCTTTCTCGTGGTCCCTGCAGTGGTGTCGTGTCGGAGAGTTGTGCCGGAGAAACGAAGAGGCCGCCGGGTCTCCCGGCGGCCTCTGAGCCCTGCTTCGGAACTGGTGGGGGATCTATCCAGTCGACCAGTCCTGGGGGCTCAGTGGCCACACATTGGTGTCGCAGCCGGTCATCGCAAAGCCGTGGCGGAGGCCCTTGACTGCTGCACCCGTTACATACGGCTTGGCGAAACAGGCAGCTCCGGACGCGGCGGAGGGCGGGCGCGAAACGAGCTGACCGTTGAGGATACTCGTCGTCATCGCACTCCCTTCCGTGTCGAGGGGGATGGCTGGGCGCCACCTATCAGGGACCTTCCCTGCCGTGTGTGATCCCATCACGGGACGGGCGCGAAGTCAAACCATTTATTTCAATTTGGGGAATTCGTGGTGCTTCTGGAACAGGCGGTCGCCCGCGACCCGACGAACCCGACCTGAAAAGCACTGAGATAGCTTGCCCGGAGGACGGGGGTCCAGCTCATGGGACACCGGATGGCGATCGGGCGGTCGCGGTGATGCATGCGGCCGATGGAGGAGCGTGGAGGGCGCCTACCGCTGCTCCCTCCGTTTGTTCTCCAGGTCGACCCTGGCCGCAACTGCCTCCACCAGCAGCTGCGGCGTAGCCGCCGCTACCGGTGTCCGCCGGGCTTCGGGCTCGAGCGCGATCAGGTCCCGGCCGAAAGCCTCCTGCACCGAAGCGCCGGCCTCCTGGCAAATCAGGAGACCGCCCAGGTAGTCCCAGGGGGCGAGGGACTGCCATGCGCAGTCGATGAAGGCGTCCACCTGTCCGGCCGCCACCGCGCACAGGTCCAGGGCGGCCGCCCCGAACACCCGGTACTGCGACCAGCCCAGCCACTGTCTCGAGTAGCCGGACAGGGCGACTATGGCTCGGCGCATCGACTCGCATGAGGAGGGCGTGATGGCTCGACCGTCGGCGCGGGCGCCTCCGCCCCGGGTGGCCTCGAAGCGTGTGTTGATGGCCTGATTCGCCACCACTGCGGCCAGGGGACCGTCGGTGTCGACGGCACACACGCTGGTAGCCCACCACGGGAGCCCTCGAGACGCGTTGGTCGATCCGTCTACGGGATCGAGCACCACGCGGATAGGTCGTTCCATGCCGTGCAGTCCGGACTCCTCGGAGAGCGCCCCGAAGCCGGCCCCCTCGATGACCGCCAGGGCGGCCTCGTCGGCAATCAGGTCGCTCCGGTACTGGCCGGCCCGGGTGCCTGCCAAGCCCCAGTCGTCGAGCCGGTCGAGGCTGTCCGCCACCGCGGTGACCACCTCGTGGAGGACTTCCAGCACCTCGGCGGGCGCACCCGACGAACCGGGCGATCGCGAAGTCACCATGGTCGGCGACGGTACCCGACCCTCGACGTGGTGCGGCCGGGTAGGGTTGAGCAGTGGCGGTCATCGATGTCGCCGGATACGTAGCTGAGCTCAAGGACCACGCCGTTGACCACGGGTTCCACGTGCACGATGAGCGACACTTCGTGGAGACCTACTCGCTTCGCCAGGCCTGGGAGGTGGACCTGCACCCCGAGGAGGGCTGCAACGGGCCCCTTGACCTGCACCTGGCGCTGGAGGTGGATCCTCGGGTGCTGCTCGCCTTCGAAGACGAGGTCGTCGACCTGCCCGACGGCGAGGATCCCAAGGACGAGTACCACTTCCCGCTGACATTTACGTGGGCCCTTCCGCCCCTTCCCCACGGCCCCGACCTGCTCCGCCTCGCCATCGACCTGGCGGGCGTCGGTGGGGTCGAACTCCCGCTCGAGTCGTCCGCGATCGACAGCTACGCCTCGGCCACCGATCCGGCCGAACGACGCATCACCATCGTCGCTCGCCAGCAGGTGTCACTGGCCCGGGTGCTCGCCGGCGAGGAACTCCTGTGCGAAACCTTCGACCGGGCCCTGGCGGTCAGCCAATTCCTGCTGGAAAAGGCGCCGGCGTGGCTCAGCGAGGAGTAGACCGGCCCTACTGCGAGGGGCCGAGTTGGCCCCCTACCCACGGCCGTCACCGCGCCTGCTAACCACCGGGGCGCCTCTAGAATGTTTGAGATTGTTCGCGGGCCCGATTCTCTCTTCGAAGGGATTATCCGGCTCGCGCCCAGGAGCCTGAAGGAGCAACATGGCCAAAAGGCCGCCGACCAAGATTCCGCCTCGCAGCAAAGGGGCCAGCAGCCGTCCGGCCGCGTCGCGACCTGTACCACCTCGGGGGCCGCGCCAGGCACCGCCACGTCGCCGTGGCGGTTCGTCCCGCGGGCGGATTTACGCGGTGATCGCGGCGATCGTCGTGCTCGTCGCCGCGGTCGTGGTTGTCGTGATCGTGAGCACAACCGGGGGTGGGTCCAATAAGACCAACACGCATCAGGCGGCGGTCAACTTCACGACCGCCGAGGGGCAGAAGGTTTACGGCGGACTCGGACCCGAAGGTGTTCCCCTCCAGAAGGGGCCCCAGCTCGCCCCACCCAACACCGGTCTCACCGGCGCTCCTATCGCCGGGGTGCAGTGCAACGCCACAGAGCAGCTCACCTACCACCATCACGCCCACCTGGCCATCTTCATCAATGGCCAGAACCGCAGCATCCCGCTCGGCGTGGGCATGGTGCCGCCTGCCCTCGTCCAACAGACTGCCAACGGCGACTTTGCCACCGGTAGCCAGACGTGCCTCTACTGGCTGCACGTCCATGCCCAGGATGGCATCCTCCACATCGAGTCGCCGACCCCCAAGACCTATGAGCTGGCGCAGTTCTTCGCGATCTGGCATCTACCCCTGTCGCCGAACCAGATCGGCGCCTATAAGGGGACAGTCACCGCCACGTACAACGGCAAGCCGTGGACGGGAAACCCGCAGCAGATCCCGCTGACCGAGCACGCCCAAATCGTGCTCAATCTCGGCGGCCCGACAGTGACGCCGCCACCGATAGACTGGAGCGGTACCAACCTCTAAGCCTGCTCGGCAAGGCGATTTCTGGCGCCCGGGCTATCCGCTGTGACCTGCGAGTGACTACCGGAGGCGCCCGGCCCGCAGCAAACTAGCGGGTGATGCGCGATATGGGCCCCGGCAACATGCAGCCCATCCGGATCGGTCTCCATACCCTTGTCCGGTATTGGCTCATCAGCCCGTTCACCTGCGCCGTTCTCGCCGTTTTACTCCTCGCCGCGTTCTGGTACATCCAGGCCGCCGGTGACGCCCGAGACCAGGGCGAACCCTGGCGGATTCACCGGACGGTGGCGTTCTTCTCCGGTCTGGTGGCCGTTGAGCTGGCCGTGCAGTCATCGGTTGCCATGCTTCCCTACATCTCCTTCCCGATGCACGTGGTGCAATCGATGCTGCTGGTCATCGTCGCCGCTCCGCTCCTGGTGCTCGGCACCCCTGTGCAACTGGCGCTGGAGACCGCCTCGCCGCGAACAGAGCGGCGTGTCCTCGGCATCATGGAGTCCTCGCCGATGCGCGTGGTGGCGCATCCGGCCGTGTCCTTTATCCTCCTGTATTTCGGCCTGCTTGCCTATTTCTTGACGCCGGCGCTGGCGGCGTCCATGCGGCACGTATGGCTGCTGAACCTGATCAACCTGGGCTTCCTGATGGTCGGCTTCCTCTTCTGGTGGGCGATCCTCGGCACCGACGTCACACCCGACGTGGAGATCAGCCCCGGGCACCGGCTGGCGTTCCTGGCGGGCGGGTTCGTGCTCAGTTCGTTGCTCGGGATGGCGCTGATCGCCAGGACCAGGCCCGTGGCGGATATCTATACCCTGACCGGTACCCGTCAGGGGGGCGCCATCTGGTGGGGGGTCGCGGCGGTGGCGACCCTGGCGGCGGGGGTCTCGGTGTTCTCGGAAGGGAACCGGGGCGACGAGCCGGTCGACCCCGGAGACGATGCAGACCACGTCTCAGCCGACCGGGCGGGCGAAGGGCCCTGGCCGGCGTCGGCCCGGTTCTCTCCACCGGGGTGAGCCGCGGCAGGTTGGCTCGAGCCGGCGCCGGTGCCCTGATCGTCGCCATCGGGATCCTGGCCTACGCCAACCCGGCCTTCGCCCACGCCCAGCTGCTCGGCACCTCGCCTGCCGGTGGGGCAGTGCTCACCTCGCCCCCTCGAAAGGTAGTGCTCACCTTCGGAGAGGCAGTCCAGGCGCCGCCTGATGCCATTGAGGTCGTCGCAGCCAATGGGCAGCAGGTGCGGACCGGGCCGGTCGAGCACCCGGGCGGGCAGGGCTCGCAGGTCGGCGTGACCTTGCCGTCGGCGATGAAGGGAACCTACGTCGTCAGCTGGCGGGTGATCTCGGCGGACACACATCCGGTGCAGGGGGCGTTCACGTTCTCTGTCGGTGCGCCGTCGGCCGGCGCCGGCGTCGGGTCCCTAGAGCAGCACCTCCTGGCCTCCCGGCACCCGAGCCGGGCCCTCGGTGTGCTGACTGGAGCCTTCCGCATCCTGATCCTCCTCACCGTCATCGTGGCCGTCGGCGGGGCGAGCCTCCTCGTCGGCTGGCCCCAGGGGCTCCGGATACGGGCGGTGCGCAACACCATCCTGGCTGCGGCATCGCTCTCGGCGGTCGCCTCCGTCGTGGCAGTGGTGGCGCAGGGGCCCTACGACGCGGGGCGACGGCTCGGCGATGCCTTCCAGTCCAGCGTGGTCTCGCCCGTCCTGCACTCCAGCTTCGGGACCGGAGCCGGGCTGCGTATTGCCGGCAGCGTGGTCATGCTGGCCGGCCTGACCGCTGGCATCTTCACCACCGGGAGGGCGGCTCGGGCTTCCGAACCAGTCCGCCGCGGCCATGGGACCGCCGCCGGCCCGGTCGTGACCACCAGGACCGGCATCGACATAGCGAGCGTCGCACACTGTGCAGAAGGCACCGGCCGGCCCGCCGCCCTCACCGTGATTCCGGTGTGGCTGCTCGCGACACTGGCCGGCGCGGCGGCTCTGGTGGTCTCGCTCAGCCTGTCGGGTCACGCCGTCACCGGCCGCTGGGAGCCACTGGGCTTCATCGCCGACCTGGTGCACGTGGCGGCGGCGGCGGTCTGGGTAGGCGGCCTCCTGGTACTGGCAGCCGTGCTCTTTCGGCCCAGGCCGAGAGTCGAACCGGGCGAACTCGAGGGAGTGGTTCGCCGCTTCTCGGCCACCGCGCTGGTTGCGGTGGCCGCGATCGTCGCGTCCGGGGTCTTCCAGTCGTGGCGGCAGGTGGGTTCGTGGGGCCAGCTGACAGAGACGGACTACGGCAGCGTCCTCTTGCTCAAGGTCACCCTGGTGCTGGCCGCGGTGGAGGCAGGCTGGTTCAGCCGGCGCTGGGTCAACAATCGCTTCCAGCCGGTGGCAGTCAACGTCCCACCTGATCGCAGCGCTGCTTCGGAGACCGTTGTCCGAAGCGAGGCACCCACCACCACGGAAGGCCCCGGCCTCGGCGGGGCGATCAGGCGGCCTCCCGGTCCGGGAGCCGCCACCGCCTCCGGGGGGCTAGCGGGGGGCCAGGACCCCCGGCGTACCACGGCGGCCGGCCCGGCCGCCGTGGCCCGCCCAGCGGGACGGGGGCCGACTGCATCCCGGTTCCGGCGCTGGCTGGCCTTCGAAGCGGCTATCGGGATCGGGATCGTGGCGCTGACGGGAGTGCTCATCGACAGCGTGCCACCGCAGGGAGAACGAGTGGCGGCGACGGCCCGGGCCTTCACCGGCCGCAAAGCGGTCGCCCACGACTATCTGTTGTCGGTCGCGGTGTACCCGCTGGTGCCCGGCACGGTGAACGTCGGGATCCAGCTGACCAACCGGGCCACCGTGCCGGTTGATCCCTTCCAGGTCACGGCCCAGCTGGACCTGCCGGCCCGGGGGATCGGGCCGCTCCCGGTGACCCTCACCCATCAGTCCCCCGGCTCGTGGGTGGCCGACAACGTCCAGGTGCCCCTGCCCGGGCACTGGCAACTGCTGGTCGCCGTGCTCACGGATCCGATCACCGAGGTCGACACCGCCTTCCACTTCACGATCTACGGCTGACCGCGGCGAGCGGGGTGGAGCAGCCGGCGGCGGGCGGGGAGCGGGGGGCGGGGCGGCGGGCCGGCGCCTGGCCCGGAACTACCCGGCCTTGCGCATCAGCCTGCCCGGAGTGCTGTCGTCGTACGCCGCCAGGAACTGGCTGAGCCGGTCCTGGAGCTCCGCCGGCGACGACCACACGTAGAGCACCGGCTGGAACCGGGTGATGTCGTACTCGGCCTTCCCCATGGCCAGGAGGTCGACGGGCCGCAGGTCGGCGTCCCGGAAGCTCGCCGTCTCCCCTACCGACGACAGGATCCCCGCGCCGAACGCCCGGAGCTCGCCGCGCTCCCGGACGACCCCGAACTCCATCGTGTACCAGAACACATGCGACAGAAAGCGCAGGGCCTCGTCGCCGCGGGTCCGGGCCACGGCTGCTCCCACCAGCCGGTACAGGTCCGCGTAGCCCGACCCGGCCAGCTGGTTGGCGTGCCCGATGACCTCGTGGATGATGTCCGGCTCGGGCGTGTACAGCGGCACCGACGGGTGGCGCAGATACTGCGTCGACCAGAACACCCCCTCGTCGAACGACCCGTAGAAGTCGCGAAGCGGGGCCAGTCCGGCGATGGGCTGATAACGAAACCCCGCGACCGGCTCCAGCCGGGCCGTGACCTCCGGCAGCTGCGGCACCCGGTCGAGCGGCAACCGCACGGCCGCCTTGCCCTCGAGGAACGCCTCGCACGCGGAACGCTCGTGCAGGTCTTCCAGGGAACGGCTGACCGCGGCCCACACCCCGTGCTCCTCCTCGGTGTAGGAGGGGGCAGGGATGGGTTCGCCCGCCCGCCAGGAGGCCGCCAGCCCGGCCAGATGGTCACGGCGGGCCCGGTAGCCCGGATCCGTGAAGCCCGGATGGTCGCCGGCCAGCTCGACGGTCACCTTGCCGTCAGGTTCGGTGCGGACAGGCGAATACCGGTTGGGGATCACGCCCATCGTTGGTCCTTAAGGTTCGGTATCACATCCAACACCTCATTCCGCGTGCAGTACATGGCGGCTGCGGGGCGCGATGCGGGTAGCCAGCACCAATGACGTCGTTGTCCTCGTTATACCCGGAACCTCGAGGATCCGGGTGATGACCTGCCCGAGATGGTCGTTGTCGCGGGCCACCACCCGGCAGAGCAGGTCGGACGGTCCCGTTGTCATATAGGCCTCGACCACCTCGGAGATGCCGGCCAGGTGTCCGTCGACGGTCACACCTTGCCCCTGGGCGATCTCCAGCGACACGAACGCCGACACGCCGTAGCCCAGTCGCCTCAGGTCCACCTCCGGCCCGAAGCCCGTGATCACCCCCTCCTCGAGCAGCCGGTCGAGGCGGGCCTGGGCGGTGTTGCGGGCCACACCGACCTCCCGCGCCAGCTGCAGCATCCCGGCCCTGGGAAAAGACGCCAGCGCCGCGAGCAACCGCTCGTCGATCCGATCGAGGCGGTATGGCTGACGGATCTGTCCTGTCTCCATGAGAACACTGATCAATCTGTGGTGCCCTTGCGACAGATATTGACCTTACCGCTTCGTCGGCGGTATCTCTGTGGGTATGGCACAGACGACGATGACCGAAACGACCCCGACCGTCGCTTCCCAACTCCTCGGGTGGGATCACCTCGAGTGGTGGGTCGGCAACGCCCGGGCCGTCACCGCATGGCTCACGTCGGGTTTCGGCTTCGACGTGATGGCCTACCGCGGACCGGAGACCGGCGTACCCGACCGGGCTTCCTACGTTCTCGGCCAGGGGGCTGTCCGGTTCGTCGTCACCGCCGGGCTCGGACCCGACAGCGAGGTGGCGCGCCACGTCCTGCTCCATGGCGACGGTGTCCGCCACCTGGCCTGGAGGGTGAAGGATGCCGAAGCGACGGCGACGCTCGCGGCCGCCAAGGGGGCGACGGTCGTGGCCGAGCCCACCCGCGTCAACGACGACGCCGGATCGGTCACGACCGCCGCTATCGCGACCTACGGCGAGACCCGCCACCTGTTCGTGGAGCGGTCCGGGGGCGACGACCGATGGGGGCCGGGCTTTGGTTGCGATCGGTTGCCGCCGGCGCCGGCTGGTGATCCGGTCGGGCTGACGGCGATCGACCATGTGGTCGGCAACGTCGAGAAGGGGCGACTCGACGAGTGGGTCGACTGGTACATCCGGGTCCTGGGGTTCACGGAGCTGCGTCATTTCGACGCCGACCAGATCTCGACCCAGTACTCGGCCCTGCGGTCGACGGTCGTGCACAACCGCGCCGGCATCGTGATGCCCATCAACGAGCCTGCACCCGGACTCAAGAAGAGCCAGATCGAGGAGTACCTCGACGCCTACCGGAGTCCCGGGGTCCAGCACATCGCCCTGGCCACGCCGGACATCATCAACGCCGTCGACGCCATGCGGACTCGCGGTGTCCGTTTTCTTCAGATGCCCTCCACCTACTACGAGGACGCCCGCGTCCGTGTCGGCGGCATTCCGCTCCCGTGGGGTGATCTCGAGCGCCTCGACATCGAGGTGGACGTCGACACCGGCGGATACCTGTTGCAGATCTTCACCGAGACCGTCACCGACCGGCCCACGCTGTTCGTGGAGATCATCCAGCGCGAGGGCGCAACCGGATTCGGGGAGGGCAACTTCAAGGCCCTCTTCGAAGCCATCGAGCGGGAACAGGCCCGTCGGGGCAATCTGTAGTCGATGACGTACTACGTGCGGGTCGGCGATGTGCCCCGCAAGCGGCACATCTGGCACGAGGGCGACGACGGGCGCCGGCTGGCCGAGGAGCTGATGGGCGAAGAGGGCTTCAGCGGAGCCTCGAGCCTGCTGTACCACCTCCACTCCCCGAGCGCCATCACCGGGGTCGAGCCGTGGCAGCAGCCCCGTTCCCCTTTGCGCGCCAACGACCCTCTCCTTCCCTGGCACCTGCAGGCGCACCAGATGGCCGCCGGCGGGGACATGGTCACCGGCCGGCAGGTCCTGCTCGGCAACGGTACGGTCAGCATCTGCTGGGTGGACGCGGCTGGCAGCAGCGAGCTGTACCGCAATGCGGCCGGCGACGAGCTGGTCTATCTGCTGGACGGCTCGGCCACCTTTCAGTCGGTTTTCGGCGCACTCGAGGTCGCGGCCGGCGACTATGTGGTCGTCCCGGCATCGACCACCCACCGGTGGCTGGTGCCCGACAGCACGGGCGCCCGGGTGCGGGCCCTGGTGATCGAGGCCGCCGGTCACGTGACCGTGCCATCCCGGTACCTCACGGCCACCGGCCAACTACGCGAGGGCGCCCCGTTTTCCGAGCGGGACCTCCGGCCGCCCCGGGAACCCCTGGTCGTCGAGCAGGACGGTCCGGTGCCGGTGCTGGTCCGCACGGCCCGAGGGTGGTCCCGTCACTGCCACGCCCACCATCCCTTCGACGTCGTCGGCTGGGACGGCTGCGCCTACCCCTTCGCGCTGTCCATCCGCGACTTCGAACCGATCGTCGGCCGCATCCATCAACCGCCGCCCGTGCACCAGACGTTCGCCGGTCCCGGTTTCGTCGTGTGCAGCTTCGTGCCCCGCCCGTACGACTTCGATCCAAAGTCGGTCAAGGTCCCGTACCACCACGCCAACGTGGACTCCGACGAGGTGCTCTTCTACGCCGGGGGCGACTTCATGAGCCGGCGGGGGACCGCCATCCAGAAGGGGTCCCTGACCCTGCATCCGGCCGGGTTCGTCCATGGCCCGCAGCCGGGCAGCGTGGAGGCGGCGGTCGGCGAGACCCGCACGGAGGAGACCGCGGTGATGATCGACACCTTCGCCCCGCTCGAGATCAGCGAGGTGGCGCGTTCGGTCGCGGACCCCGACTATCCGTGGAGCTGGGCCAGGACGGCTCCGACGACCTGAGGCGAAAACCTCGTTGACGGATTGCGCTGCGGTTCGCCCGTGATCCAGAGGCTCGGAGATCGCGGCTCCTTTCTGCTGCGCCTGCCCTGTCCGGGGATCGCCCGGTTTGCGGCCCGTTGTTCACCTTCCTGGATTCTCTGGCGCGGATTGGGCCCGCTTGAAGGGGGGCGCGCTACAGAGAAGTTCCAACCGGAGCTTCAAAGGGACCAATTCGCGGCAGAAAATCCCGACCGGCCCTCGTTCCGGGCTCCGACTGGCACCGTCGACGCCGTCCCACGACTAGGCCTTCTCGACCATGGTCGCCAATATCTCGTCGACGATCTCCATCGTCGTGTCCGGGTGCAGGAACGTCATACGCGCAACCGTTTCGCCCTCCCATTTCGAAGGGGTCACAAACCCGATCTGGTCGGCGAGCAACTTGTTCGACCAAGCGGTGTAATCCTCGGGACGCCACCCGAGCCGCCGAAACAGGACGATGGATAACTCCGGCTGGCGAACAAGCTCGAGGTGGTCACTGCTTTCGACGCGCCCCGCGGTCTGCCAGGCGACGTCCAGAGCTGCTTCTATCGCGTCCCGGTAGAGATCGGTGCCGTTGACGGCAAGCGAGAACCACAAGGCCAGCCCCCTGGCCCGGCGAGTCAGGTGGTAGGCGTAATCACTTGGATTCCATTCGTCGGGGGCATCAGTGTGCAGGACGTCGAGGTAGCTCGCGTCCTGGGTGTGCACAGCCCGGGCCAGCTGCGGGTGCCGGTAGATGAGGGCGGCACAATCAAAGGGGGCAAAGAGCCACTTGTGGGGATCAACCACAAACGAGTCAGCCCGCTCGATCCCGGCGAATCGGTGCCGGACCGAGGGGGCGAAGAGGGCCGCGCCGCCGTAGGCCCCATCGACGTGGAACCACAGTTGATGGGTCGCGGCCACCTCGCCGAGGCCGGCCAGGTCATCGACAATGCCGGCATTGGTGGTACCGGCCGTTGCCACCAGGGCCACCACGCTGGCCGGATAAGGGTCGGTCGCCAGGGCCGCCTCGACCGCCGGGCCGGTTAAACGGTGATCATCGCTCGGCACGACCAGCGCATCCATCCCGATAATCATGAGCGCCTTCCCGATCGACGCATGAGCCTGATCGCTGACCACGGCCCGCAGTCGTACGGGAGCGTCATCACCCAGGCGCTGACGTCCTCTCTGGCGCGCCACGACCAGGGCCGACAGGTTGCCGGCACTTCCTCCCGAAACGAAGCAACCGCCGGCAGTGGACGGCAGCCCGGCCAGGTCCGCCAACAGCCGCAGGGTCTGATTCTCCGCCGCCACGGCCCCTGCGGCCTCCAACCACGAGGTGCCCTGGAGCGAAGACGCCGACACCACCATATCGAACAATAGGGATGCCTTGGTCGGTGCCGCCGGAATGAAGGCCAGGAAGCGCGGGCTGTCGCAGGAGATGACCGCCGGTGCCAGCCGCTCCGCGAACAGATTCAATATGCTCGCCGGATCCTGCGGCTGCGAACCCAGCACCCCGGCGAGCGCCTCGTCCAGCACCGCCTTCTCTCCCGGCAGATCGAGGTCGACCGGATCGAACGACAGCCGCAACCGGCAGTAGTCGAAGATCATCGACGCCAGTCGTTCATCAGGAACGAACATCGGATTGCGCACCCAGTCAGCTTGCCGCACCGGGGCGCCGTCACCCGTCCGGTTCAGCCTGCCCGCCGAAGGCGACCACGGGTCAAAGGGTGCCGGGTTCCCGGCCGCGCCCGGCCCGGTATTCACTTGCAGCCCGCAGATCGTCGACCCAGCGAGGATCAAAGTAGGCGACGCCGCCATCCTCGCCCAGGACGACCGACACGTCCCGGCGATTGCGGCGTTTGACGATGCAGCCCCCGTCGAACCTCGTCACCTGACCGATGTCGCTCGGTGGGTAGCCCAGACCGCGTAGCCGATCGACGACAGGAGCATCGAGCTGGTCCAACGGGACCGCTTCAAGGTGGGGATCGGCGACGATCCGGATCTCGCCGCGATCGACCGCGGCGTTGTGCCGGTCGGTGCGGTTCTTGACATACACCGCGGTCGCCGACCAAACGCCGACGACCATGACAGCTGCCACGGCCCCGACCTGGACGCTGGCCGCGAACAGGATGATCAGCAGCAGAACAGGACCGACGATCACGCCGATGCGAATCCCCGGACTGACCCGGCCCCATTGGACGCGCAGGGGCGGAATCCGCCCGGGATAGGGCTCCCCCTTCGGCAGAGGATCGATCACAGGCGGGCTGCGCCCGGGCCCGTACGGCTGGTCATCCGGGCTGTTGGCGGCTCACGGGGCGGCCTCGAGGGCGAGCTCGCCCAGGATGCTGTGGTGGATCGCATCGCGGCCGCCAGCCTTTTCCCACATGGCATGAGGGTATCCATCCGACCTGTACTCCTGCCGCGCCGAGCCGTCCCAGCCGGGTGGCAGGATGATGGGACGGCCGGCCGGGCTGGCATCACCGGAGTCCCGACGGGGACGACCAGGGATCGGCCAGACTGGACAGATGCTCGTTCCCATGCTGTTGCCGCCCGGGCCCTCCGCCGGACCGGCCCTGCTCGTAGCTGTACGGGGCGTCGAGGTGGCGCTCTCGGAAGCCGACCCCGATGGCGCGCCGGATCCGGCGGGTGCGGAGGTCCTGTTCGTGGGGACGATCGCAGGTCGACATTGCTGGGCGGTCGACGTCGACAAAGAAGCCGCCGCGACCGATAGGACAGCAACCGCTGCGTTCGTCGATCTCATGCGCCTATTCGCCGTCGTCGACGAGATGACCTGGGCGGCGGCCGGCCGGGCTGTGCAGTTGGTCGAATGGGTCCGGTGCCACCGGTTCTGCGGTCGGTGCGGTAACGAGACGATGGAGTCACCCGGAGAGCGAGCCAGGCGCTGTCCTCACTGTGGGCTCCTCGCCTTCCCCCGGCTGGCCCCCGCCGCGATCATGCTGGTCGAACGCGACGATGGGCGGGCCTTGCTGGCGCGCAACGCCCGGTGGCCCGGCGGCATGTATTCCTGCCTGGCTGGTTTCGTGGAGCCCGGGGAGACGGTGGAGGCCGCGGTCAGGCGTGAAGTCGGTGAAGAGGTCGGGATCGCCATCGACAACCTCCGCTATTTCGGAAGTCAACCGTGGCCTTTCCCCCACTCGCTCATGCTCGGTTTCCACGTCGGCTACGCCGGAGGGGAGATCAGGTGCGACAACAATGAGATCGCCGACGCTCGATGGTTCACGCCCGATAACCTCCCCGAGCTTCCGGGACCAATCAGCATCGCCCGCCGCCTCATCGACGATTGGGTGGCCCGGTCCCGCTGTACGCCGGCCGAGCCGGACCACCGGTCTGATCCGGCCTGCTCGTCGACGGCCGGAGCTCAGCAGGCGCGCGAGGGGGAGCCCGTCGGACCATCGCCGACGCCCTCAGACCCGGACGGCCGACTGGCCTGAATCCCGATCCCCGGACCCAATGTGGCGGGATCGACACCGGCGACGAGCTTGGCGCTCATCTTGATCGCCTTCACTGCGCCAGTGGTTCCCGCCTGCAGCGTGAACCCGAGCGCGATCAGGATGATCCCGACCACGAAGGCGCGCGAACCGAGCAACAGGATGCCGATGCGGGCCACCAGATAAGGAGGCGTGCAAACGATCGTGCTGACGGCCCCGCCGACAGCCGCGGCCGCAAGCTTATCGCGGCGCGACACCTTGGCTTTGATCCCGACCAAACGCGACGGGACGAGGACGTAGGTGAGCATCATGACGGCGATCACGATGCTCATCGATACCGTAAACCACCACCGGCCCCAGCGGGGCACGATGATCGCCGAGATTCCGAGCGCGGCTCCGACCACGAACCCGTACGCCAACTCGACACCCAGGTGCCGCCGAGCCGCGGTGAACGCCGGTCGGATCATCGGCGGACCGGGGCGGGAAATGGCAAAGGCGAACACCGCATTCAGATAGAAGCTGGCAAGGGTAATGACGATGATCGCGAGCACCGCACCCAGCGCAGGGGGACCATGCCAGTGCCGCATCTCCCGCCCCTGAAGCACATGCAGTTTCAAGTCCAGGGTGGCAACCCAGATCCACATCGCCGGGACGATCTGAATCAAGGTCAGGCGCCAGTTGGCGACGAGCAGCCTGAGGCCCTGAAAGAGCATGACAAAGGCGCCGACTGTGAACGCCAGGGGCGCCAGGTACCGGCGGGTCCGGCTGAGCTCCAGTACCGCAGCCCCCACATCATTCTCCTCACCCTCGTGGATGGCTCGCACCAGGCGGCGCACCTGGCCGACCAGGACCCGGGGGCGGGGTAGGCGCCGCCGCCTTCGTCTGGCCTGGTCGGGTGACCGCAACTCGCCGTTGCCGTCGGCGCCTGAGCCCGCACGGGGCACCGTGTCGGCCCCCGCCCCCTCCTCCGAGCCCTCCGACGGAGGCAGTGCGCCGGCGGTTCCCATGAGCTTGCCTCGACCCCTCGGTCCTTCGTTCACCACGACCTTCGCTTGGCCGGATGCTACCGCGTTCTGCGGTGAGACCACCGCCCAGCCCACGCCGGGCGGTCCCGCGATCAGCTCCCGAGTGTCGGCCGGCTCCCGGAGCAGACTGTTCAACGGAATCCAGCGTCCTGGAACATTGACGTAGCAGCTTCATCGCCTGCGCCAGTCCAGCGTCAACTTGTAACGGCGCACGCTTCCAGCGACCACCATCACCCTGGCCCTCCGATACGAAAGGGCCGTCCCGCTGCAGCAGAGACGACGCGGCAGACGAGAACTCTTCCTCTGGCGCCTGACGGAACCTGTCCTTGACTCGTCCAATCAGTATCGTTGCATCGAGCGTCAAGATCCGCAATCTCATCAGCCGGGCGCGCACGCGCCCATTTAAGACAATGTCGCCCTCTTCGAGATCTTCGGCGCGGGTTCGAGGGGGACACCACAGGGCGTTCTTTGCGAACGTCACGATACATTCAGCATCGCGCCTGATCGTAAAGCCTCTGCGACCCCTCTATGGATGTTGGGCCGCCCTCGAATCGGGCGTGGTAGACGTCAGGTTTCTCCGTGGCCTTTTGCGCCAACAGTACCAACTGTTCCCGACCCGCTGGCGACCTGAGCATGTAACCAGCGCCAAAGACAAAAACTCTGCCGAGCTTCACTGCTTTATTTTATTTCGAAGCGATGAAACCGCCGCGCTGGCGGCCGTGGCGCCAAGCAGGCTACCAACTAGTCCCAGGCCGATCTTACCGGCGCGGCCAGCATTCTTGCCTGCGTCCTCAAAGAACCGCTGCATCTTACTCTTTTTTTTCCTTAATGGCCAGACGTTCATTCAGGTCCTCCGTTGTGTGGCTTCGGCATTGTGTGTGTTCGGCTGACGGTCAGAACTTTTTCTCTCGACCAATGGCCGTTATCAGCTGTTCCTTCGACGTCGTGCTTGGCCCAGGGATATCGAACCGTCCTGCCAGCGAGACGAGCTCCTGTTTGGTGAGCATGCTGAGGTCATTTCCGTTCTTGCCAAGTGCTCTAATCAACTGCGGCTTCGTCATCGACGCCCCACCTCGGAGGTCCATACGACTGGCAACGACCTGCAGTTCACCTCTCGTCAAACCGCCTAACACGCTGCGAGAACCATTCTCCTGTCGGTGCGAACCATTTCGTCTTACCTCTGGACAGGAGCTGGCCGTCCCGCGCCAGTCGACCGGGCACGTGGAGTCCGATCGCGGACAGCCCGCCTGACGACCCCGAAGAGCGACTTGGTCTTTCAGGTAAAGATGCTTCCACCACCGCTGAGGCTTTGTGGGCGCTCTTGGTCATGTTGTCCGCCCGAGCCGCCCGCCGTTGAGCGTTTTCTGCCCTCTGACGGGCCTCCTGCGACAATCGCTCGGGCCTCGCGGCCCGCTTCAGCGGCCATCTCTCGTGCCGCGCCGGACGCCTCGTTTGCGAGATCCCTAGCTTTAGTTTAGCAAGCGCCTCGTTGGCCTCCTCTATAGCATTCTCAGCCCTTCCCCGGCATTTTTCAGCCTCTTGACGGGCCTGCCCGACACGCTGCTCGGCCTCCCGGCTGATCTTTTCGAACGCTCGATTTGCTTCGTCGGTAGCGTCCGCTTGTTCTTTCTCGACAAACTCCTCGCCGCGGCGTCGGGCCAGCCGGATTTGCTCCGCTTGTTCGCGCTCGGCATCAGCAACCCACGCGAGGGACTGGCGCTGGGCCGATTCAACGCGCGCCGTCATCTTTCTCTCTGTGACTCCCGCTTAGCCTGGGACACCCGTTGCGCTGTTTCTCGAGAGGTCCGGGCTGCCTCCTCCGCCGCATCCCTGGCTGTCTGGGCCAGAACGACTGCGTGCTCCTCGGAGGCCCTGGCGCGATCAGCCGCCTCCTCTGCCTGACGCAGGAGCGACTCGACGTCGTTCCCGACGAAGGGCGTGGCCCTGGTGAAGACCTCTTTCGCGTCCGAAGCCTTTTGCCGAGCACCTGCTGCGTGGGAGCTCGCGGTATCGGCTACCGCCGGACCAAGCATGGAAACGCCTTCGTCAACGACAGACGATGCGACCTGAGCAGCCTCAGAGGCGCGGCGAGCAACAGTTGGCACGAGCTTCAGACCTTGGTACAACACCCACAAAGCGTTGCTTGGGAGGTCCTTCAGCCCATCTCGAGCGACCGCCGTGAGCGACGCCGCGTATTGGCGACTGTGCCTGCCTTGTCGTTTGCCAAGGCTCCTCCTTTCGGTTGCCACGCGCCAGCACCCTTGTGGGGCAGGGCCTAACCATGTTTCTTCCCCGCAACTCAGATCGCGACAGCTATAGAGATGGCGGCCCGATCCGGCCGGCTGAGGCCGACGACTGCGTCGCCGGCGCGGGCCGTTTCGGCGTGCAGGAGTCCAGCGACGCGAGCCCGCCGCAGCAGACTGGCCAGCGTTCGGGACTCGTGCAGATCCGCCTCTCTCCCGAGAGCCCGGCTTCACGTTGTTCGTGCCGCGACATTCGGATCAGGGTCAGCCGGCTCCGCTCACCTGCGGGTTCATGGGTGGGCCCGGCAGGGATCGAACCTGCGACCAAGGGATTATGAGTCGCAATCCGTAGGGGTCATATGGTTATCCACAGGTGCCTCTTGTCCGAGTTTTCGCAGGTCAGCGGCACTTTCTCGTTCTATCGTGTCCGAGTCTGTCTGCCCTTTAATCCGGCTATAGGTTTCGGATTGACAGCAAAGTTGGCAACGGCCGACCGGTCGGGGCGGTGGTCGGACGGTGTCGGGTTGACCAATTTCGCCACCGCCGCCGCGGCCGCGTCCTGGGAGCCGGGAAGGACATGTCCGTAGTGGTCGAGCGTGAACGCGGTTGACGTGTGGCCGAGCCGCTCGGACACGGTCTTCACGTCCACCCCGGCGACGAGTAGATGGGTGCAATGACTGTGGCGCAGGCCGTGCATGGTCAGCCGAGACCGGCCGGGTGCCGCCACCGCGGCCCGCTCGAACGCCTGGCCGGCCGAGTCGGGATGTAAGGCCGCCCCGTCCGGGCCGGTGAACACGCATCCCGAGTCTCGCCAGCCGTCACCGAGCAACAGCCGTTGCGCCGCCTGGGCTTTGCGGTGACGTCGAAGTACGTCGACGGTGGCCTTGTCCAGCGCGATCCGGCGCCGGGACCGCCCGGTCTTCACCACACCCCACACCGGTCGGCTCTCGACGGTCGTCAGTGTCCGGTGCACATATAGCGAGCCGCTGTCGAGGTCGACGGCGTCCCACATGAGCCCGCACGCCTCGCCTCGCCGCATCCCAGTGAACCCGAGCAGATGCCACAGCGGGTAGTAGTAGTTATCCCGATGCTCGGCCAGGAAGTCCCGCAGCTGTTCTGGCGTCCACACCATCTTCTCCGGGGCGCGGGTGGCGCTGACCTTCGGCGGGCTGGCCAGGTCCGCGGGATTGGTGCGGCGGAGCTGCTTGCGGACCGCGTCGTCAAGCGCCTTACGCAGCACCGCGTGGGCGAAGCGAACCGTTCGGAGCTTGACCGTCTCGGCCATGACACCGTAGAGACGGTCGATGTCGTGCGGGCCGAGATCCTGTAGGAGGATCTTGCCGAGTCGCGGGATGAGCCATCTGTTGGCCAGCCGCTGGTATGAGGAGACGGTCGTGGGCCGACGGCCCGACACGGCCAGCCCGTCGAGCCAGTCCCCCAGATAGCCGCCGACGGTCAACTCGTTGGGCGGCACATAGCTGCCCTCGGCAATCGACGCCAGCATCTCGGCCCGTTTGTCGGCCGCCTCCTTGGCGCTGGCGAAGCCGCCTTGGCTCCAGCGGATCCGTCGGTCTCCTGACCCTTTCGACGCGGTCGCGGTCCAGGTGCTCCCGCGGCGCGACACGCCCTTGTAGTTGGGCACTCAGGCTCTCCTTCGGGTACGGGCAAGCAATCCTTTGCCACGGGCGGCCTTCGCCCAGTTATGGACGGTCGTTTCCGGTACGCCGTTTGCTTTGGCGATGGTGGGCGCCGGTTTCTGGCCACGGGCCTCAAGGACGGTCCAGAGCCGCGCGACGTCGGCGTAAAACGTGTCCGGGTAGCGGCCACCAGTTCTGGGAGGGATCCGCAGCAACAAGTCGTCTCCGCTCAGCTCTGGAATCACCGCTCTGAAGTAGGACTTCGAGTCCCGGGCCGCGAGCTCGTCGAGGTCCTGCTGCTTCTGGTAGGCGTCTGCGTTCGCTCCAATGAAACGAGCGATGAGCCCGAGCGGGACTCGGCGCAGCTCGTTTGTGGTGACGCCGTTCAGGCCCGTGACCGCCACCGCTGAGAACCCGAGCGCCCCCTTGTCGTCGTGGAAGACGACGACATCGACCAGCAGGTCAGCTGGCGAGCCCGGCTCCGGACATAGGAGAAACTCCCATCGGTCGTTTCCCAGGTATCGGGCCGACCCCAACCCTGCCAACGAACCGAATAGTGGCGGCCAGGGTGGTCGGCCGTGAACCGCCGGTCGCAGCTCTTCCTCGGTTGGCGGACCGTTCTCGTCGAGCTGTTGTGCGGCCAGGACCGTGAGGTCCAGCAGCGCCGAGAGCCGAGGATCGTCGCGTGCCAGCCTGACCAAGGCCTCTGCTTCGGTCCGAGCATGGGCCGACGACTCGGTTTCGCCCTGGTCTTGACCAGCGGGAGGTTCGGACTGGGGACTACGAGAGGACACGGGAACAGAGTAACACGTTCTCTGAACCCGCACTTCTGGACTTCTCCTGTCTCCCGTGGTATGAGTAGGAACACCATGTCCGCTAGTTCAGAGAACGCCGCAGTCGCCCCGAAACCGCTCGATCTCGATCTCGACCTCGTCCTCGACCCCCGACGTACCCCGACCGTCACCGTGCCCGTCGCGGCCCAGGTCCTCGGCATCTCTCGGGCCACGGCCTACGAAGGCGTGGCAGCCGGGACCATTCCCAGCGTGCGGATCGGCCGTCGACTGCTGGTGCCCGTCGCCGCCATTCGCCGACTGCTTCAGCTCGACGAGCCGCCCTGACCGTCCGCCCATCCCGGCCTGGGCGCCGGATCAACAGCTCCGCTTCCCTCCCAGCCCGATGGTTGCGGCGTGGAGGTGTTGATCGGACGCCCAGTCCAACCCTCGCATCGCCGGATGCGAAACGACGCCGGCCCCAGAACAAGAGGCCGAAGGAACCTCTGGGGCCGGCGCCATCCCTGCAAGTACCGATCACCACAGATAGGCACACGCAATTGCTCAATGAACTGTACCCCGAGAATGGGACCGCCCTGGTGGAGCTGGCACTCGGTCGCCGGCCCCATCCGAGGCAGATCTTCAAGGTCCTCGAAGCCGACTACCACGTTCCCCACAACCTGATCGAGGTGCTCTGCGAGTCCTTCGGTCGGGCCGTGGCCGAGATCGTTGACGAGGCCGTCGACCAGAAGCGGATCCCACAGTCCTATTTCATCGTCCGTCACCTCGCCGGCGACTGGCTGCCATAGATGAACCCGATCCGCCGGCGAGTTGGGGTTGTCCTGACCGCTCTGGCCCGCCGGCGGGTCGACATCGTCTTACGCGCCATCGACCTCGACGAGAAGACGCTCCGCCCGTTCTTGGAGCGCCAGCTGGTCGATGCCTATGACGCCCTCGTTCGCTGGGAGGCGCGATGGCTGTGAGCGACGACGACCGGGCGCAGGCGATGAGCGCCTACTGCGAGAGGCTGTGGGAGGACCGCGAGGGCTTCCTGTTCGTCGGCTGGGCCACCGTCTACCTGACCGACACCGGCAAGGTCGACCACAAGGGCTTCGACCATCGGCCTTTTCGCTGGCCCGCTGAGCGGGACCAGCTGATCACCTTCGCTCTCGCGACCTCGGCAACGAAGGAGTTCTGGATCACACCGGGGCTGTCAGCCAACCCGCTCCGAGAAGGCAAGAAACGGCGAGACCTTCCGTCCCGGTTCGTGTGGGCGGAAATTGACAACCACCGCGATGGACTCGTCAACGCCAAGGAGCTGACCAGGGCAGGGTCGTTCCTGGTCGCCTCCGGGCGTGGACGAGGTCACGTCCACGCGTACGTGATGCTCGACGAACTGCTCGAGCCGGCCGTGGTGACCGAATACAACCGGCGCCTAGCCCGCGCCGTGCACGCCGGGCAGTCCTGCGCCGTCAACGGACTCCTGCGGTTGCCGGGCACGTTCAACCACAAGGTTCCTCTGCTGCGCCCAGGCGCCGAGCCCGGCATCGTCCGTCACCAGCTGGTGACGACCGGGACGGGGTGGCCGGTATCCGACATCGACGACCGCCTCCCCCTCGTGGAGTCCTATGAGGAGACCACCGCCAGCGACGCGCACGAGGAGCCGCTTCCCGAGCCGCTCCCGCCGGAGGTCGCCGCGATCCTCGCCGACCGGGCCGACGCGCCTATAGACCACAGATCGAAGCGCCTCTTCGAGCTGGTCCGGTTGTGCCGGACGGCCGGATTCACCGCCGGTCAGACTCTCACCGCCGCATCCCGGCACGCTCCCTCGGTCGCCAAGTACGGGCGGGACCTTCGCCGCGAAACGCTGCGTTGCTGGGCGAAGATCACCGCAGCGCGAACGCAACGAAACGGACAAGCCGCCGACGATCCGCTGCCCGGGGAACCGTGGACCGAGCTCGGCTACGCCCGACGGCTGATCGCGGTCTACGGCGACCGGCTTAAGTTCGTGCCTGCCTGGAGTCGCTGGCTGGTCTGGGACGGCGCCCGCTGGGCGCACGACACCACCGGCAAACCGGCCCGATGGCAGAAGCTCATCGCCCGACGCATGACCAACCACGCCCTCACCATCGACGACGACAGCACCCGCAAAGCCCTGGTGCACTTGGCCCGCCGCGGCGAGTCCTCTGCCGGCGTGGCCGGCGCGCTGAGGTTGGCGAGCACCGAGCCGGGCATCGCGATCAGCCCCGACGACCTGGACGCCGACCCCTTGCTCCTCAACTGCCGCAACGGAATCCTGGACTTGCGCACCGGGCGGCTCGGTCCGCATGACCCGGTCCGCCTGCTCACCAAGCTGGCCGGCGCCGACTACCGGCCTGCCGCGAGCGGCTCCACATTCACGTCGTTCCTCGCCGACATCCAGCCCGACGAGCAGATGCGACCGTTCCTCGCCCGCTTGCTCGGCCACGCCCTCGAGGGCCAGGTCGTCACCCATCTGCTCGCCATCTTCCACGGCCCCGGCGCCAACGGGAAAGCACCCTGGTGGACGCCGTGCTGGGCGCGCTCGGCGACTACGCCGACGCCGCCGACCCCGAGCTGCTCACCGCCCGCACCTTCGACGCCCACCCCACCGGTGTCGCCGACCTCTTCGGGCTGCGCCTCGCCGTCCTCCACGAATCCGACCACGGCCGGCGCCTGGCCGAGGGCACCGTGAAACGCCTCACCGGCTCCGACCGGATCAAGGCCCGCAGGATGCGCGAGGACTTCTGGAGCTTCAGCCCTTCGCACACCTTTGTGATGCTCACCAACCATAAGCCGCTCGTCACCGGCCGCGACGAAGGCATCTGGCGGCGGCTGCGCCTCGTGCCGTTCGAGGTGACCATCCCAGAGGACAAACGAGACGAGCACCTCGGGGAGAAACTGGCCAGAGAAGCCGACGCGGTCCTCGCTTGGCTCGTGGCCGGCCACCGCGACTGGGCCGACCACGGCCTGGCGGAACCCGACGCCGTCGTCAAAGCCACCAGCGACTACCGGGACGAGTCCGACCTGATCGAACAGTTCCTCGACGCCTGCTGTTTCCGAGGGCCGTATCACTCGGCTGGCTCGTCGGAGCTCTACGCCTCTTGGTGCCGCTGGTGTGACCGTGAAGGAGCCGAGCCGGGCACCCACAAAGCGTTCACCACCGCTCTGCAGAACAAGGGCTTCGATAACCACAAAGACGGTCTTGGCCGCAAACGCTGGTACGGAATAGGGCTGACAGCCGGCGAGGATCGCACCGAATCGCATGAAGGATCGAACGGATCGTGAGCCGCCCACGGACGGTTTACGGAGGGTTCGGAGGTCTATCAGCTTTGCCGCCCACGCGCGTGGGGGGACAAGCAGTAAACCCTCCGAACCCTCCGTACCCTCCGCCGGACGCCGTGAGGGGGAGCCAGGGACTAATCCGCCGTCCGGACACATTCTCTTCGTACCGTCGCGGGCTAACCGAATGAGTGACAACTACATCGACTACGACGAGGTTCTCCTGGAGGCACTACGTGAGCGGTCCGGTGACCACCTCCCCGTGCTGGCGGCCGCGAACCTCGACCGCAACCTCCGCCGTCTGTGCGCGTTACTGCAACGCATCGACGAGCGCCTCCTCAACATCACCGACGTGCTCAGCGAAATGGTCGGGCCGCGGCGATGACCGAGGCCGACCCGTTCGACCTGGACGCCCTGCGGGCCGCCGGTGAGCAACGACACGCCCGCCCCTCGCATCGTGGAACTGCCATGTCGACCACATGGATGGCATTTCAACTCGGCGCTTGACCCCTGGCTCGACACCGACCTGTGACCCTCTTCGACGTTCCCGCCCTGCGAGCCCACGGGGCCCGCTACTCGGCCGAGATCGTCCCCCACCTGGTGGCCGCCCTCGGGGGCCGGCGCCGGGTGCTCGATCCCTTCGCCGGCACCGGGATGATCCACCGCATCGCCGCCCTGGCCGACTGCGAGGACAGTGTCGGCGTGGAGCTGGAACCGGAATGGGCGGGCTGGCATCCCCGAACCATCTGCGCCGACTTCCTCACCGTCGATCTCCCTCTCGGGCACTTCGACGCCGCCTGCACCAGCCCCGTGTACGGCGACCGCCTGGCGGACAAGGACATGCGCCCAAGCTGTGCCGGCACCTACGCCAAATGGCTCGGCCGGCTGGCCAGCGAAGGCTCGTCCTGCCATCTGCAGTGGGGTCCCGAATACCGGAACTTCCACGAGCGAGCCTGGGCGAAACTGGCCGGCCATCTCACCGACGACGCCCGCTTCGTGCTCAACGTCAGCGATCACGTGCGCGGCTTCGAGCTGGTCGGGGTGGCCGCCTGGCATCGCGCCACCATCGAGGCGCTCGGCTTCGCCCTGGCCCAGCCGCCGCTCGAGGTGGCGACCCGGCGCATGCGCCGCGGCACCAACGCCGAATTGCGGGCCGCCCGTGAGTACGTGCTCGTCTTCGACCGGCGCTGCCAGGGTTCGTACGGTGGCTGGCCTCCAACTTCTTGACAACCTAGTAACCAGGTGTTAAGCTACTTAACACCTACTTACTATGAAGGGTTGAGAGAATGCCTCCCACCGCCATCCCCAAGACCAGGAAGATCGTGGACCTACTCGCCAACGGCGAGCAGTGGTGGGGTCCGCTGGACGCCGTCACCTACGAAAGCCTGAAATACGAGATCTTCGCCAACGACGGGAAGCTGACCTTGCAGCCCGTGATTCTCTCCGTCCGAGGTCGACTGCTCGACGGCCACCACCGGCTGATGATCGCCCAGGAGTACGGGCGCAAGGTCATCACGGAGAACGAGTGGCGAGTCGACACCAACGCGGTCGACGCCGAGACTGAGGCGCTGGCCGCGATCGGCTACCAGCGCAACCGGCGGCAGACCACCAGCGCCGACAACGCCGTCATGGCCCGGAGACTGATGCGGCAGTTCTCGTGGTCGCAAGGGAACGTGGCCAAAAAGCTGCATGTGTCCGCGGCGGCGGTATCGCAATGGTTGAGCGCCCATCCCGACCCCGACTTCGAGGTCACCTCGAGAGTCGGCCTGGACGGCAAGACCTACACCGTCGACCCCGACGACGAGAGCCCGCCGAAAGCGAAGACGATCCGCCGGCCGGCCAAGGCGGGCCAGCAGGTGGTCAACACCTCGAACAAGTACCGGGCCGAGATCACCAACCCGGAGTTCGCCGGGTGGCTGGACGCCAACGCCGCCGACGATGAGCGGGTCGAGCTGGCCATGATCTGGAGGGCGGTGAGCGAAGCGGCGGCCCGGATCGCCGAGAGTCTCGAAGCGACCTCACCGACCGGCTCGACACCCTTTTAGCAGCCAGCCGGTCGGGCGGTGTCAGCTCAGACGGGAGGGTCCAGGTAGGGCGAGTCATTGCTGACGATCAGCTAATTCCCCAGGGGATCGATCAACTAATTCCCTAGCCGATCCGGTCTTTATGGTGACGGTGCCGGCTGGTTTCGTCAAGGGTTTTCGTTCCCCGAGGATGGGTCGGGGTCAAGCGGTCAAGGGAGCGGCCGCGAGGCTGGCAACCGCGACGGGTAGGTGCGACCGGCGCTTGAGGCCGACCCTGGTGAAGTGACCACCGGGCCAAATAATGGAGCAAGGAGGGAAGGGGGCGTCGTCCAGCAGCGAGCGCTGGGGTCTGGGATGACCTCACCCAGGTTCCCCCCTTCCCTCCTTGATAGCCGCCGTTTCTCCGGCCGCGGTGGGGCCTATGTTTTGGACGGCCGACCGGGTCTGCGGTTGGGCCGGTAGCTCTTGCCGTCGAGGAGGAGGTGATGGCTGGAGTTGATGACTCGGTCCAGAACAGATTCGCCGACCACGGCGTTGGGGAAGAGCGGATACCAGTCCGCGGGGGAGCGGTTCGATGTCAGGATCATCGAGTGTCCGGGACGGCCGACCCTCTCGCAGACCAGCTCGTAGAAGTCATCGGCCTGGGAGACGGTGAAGTCGCGCATGGCAAAGTCGTCGATGACCAGGATGGCTGGCTTGGCGAGGCGTTTGAGGCGGCTGGTGAAACTGCGGTCGGCGTGACCTCCGGCGAGCTCGGCGAGAAGCCGGCTGGCGGTGACGAAGGTGGCGTCGTGTCCCCGCCGGCAGGCCTGGTGGGCTAAGGCGGCGGCCAGGTGCGTCTTGCCGACCCCGACCGGACCGTAGATACACAGCCCTTCACCGGCGATGACGAACTCCAACCGGGCCAGATCCCGGATCTGGGCGGCGGGAAGCTTGGGGTTGAACGAATAGTCGAAACCCTCAAGAGTTGCCCCGGCTGGCAGGTGCGCCGCCCGTAGGCGGCGTCCGACCGCGGCCGCCTCGCGGCGGGCCAGTTCGTCCTCGCAGAGGACCTGCAGGAAATCGACGTGTCCCAAGGTGCCGGCTTGGGCTTCGGCCAGGCGGGCGTCGAGGGTGTCGAGCATCCCGGTCAGCTTGAGCTGGCGCAGCACCGGGGCGAGTTGGGTGTGAGCTTCGAGTCTCATCAGCTCTGCCCCTCCTCGTGTCCGAACGCCCCGGGCCCTCTTAGCCAGGCTGGTGCGTCGACAGCAAGGCGGGTCTGTATCGGTGAACGTTCGGTGCCGGCGGCCAGGATCCCCTTGACCGTCTTGTAGGCGGGGTCGCCGGCGTCGATAGCCCGCTGGCAGGCCGCTTCGAGTCGGTCGTCTCCGTATTTCTGGCCTAAGCGCAACACGCCTTGTGCCTGGCGCAGGCGAAACAGGGCGTTGACCGCCAGCAGTTCTGAGACCAGCGTTTCGCAGGCCTCGCCCACCGTCGCCGCCTGGGTTAGACACCACTGCGGGTTGCGCATGAAGAACCCGACTCGGTGTTCGGGCAGGTCCGCCCAGTCGGTGCGTCTGCCTCTGGCCTGGAACGGGTGGGTCTTGACCAGGGCGCCGTCGCGGTAGAACTGCACCAGCACGTCGGTGGCCCTCGCGTCGAGGTAGCAGCCGATCAGTCGATACGGAACCGAGTACAAGGTGCGGCCCACCTTGGCGTGCGCGTCGGGGCCGACCTTGGGTCGGCTCCATCTGGCAAGCTCGAAAGGCACAACCGGCAGCGGCAGGAGAACGCCGGCCTCTTCGGCATCGAAGACCTGGACGGGAGTGCGCCCTTCCAGGACCCGCGGCGTTCTCCGCCCTGCCACCTCCAAACTCCACCGCCGCGCCTCGGCCACCATCTGGGCGAGCGAGGTGAACTCCCGCCCGGCGAAGAAGCTCCGGCGTATGTACAGCTGAACGGCCTCGATCCGCGGCTTATCTTTGGGGTGGGCCACTCTCGCGGGGTCTACCAACACGCCGTAATGCGAGGCCAGCTCCGCGTAGGCCCGGTTGATCTTGGGGTCGTAGATGTCAGGCTTGATCACCCCGGCCCGAAGGTTGTCCAGCACCACCCGGCGGGGACAGGAGTTATAGAAGTCGAAGGCGGCCACGTGGGCGTCCACCCAGGCCTGCTGGTCCATGCGCAGCACCGGGAACACGAACAGATGCCTCGAGTAGGCCAGGACCATCGAGAACGCCCACACCTTGCGGCGCCGTCCCGTCTGGGGATCCAGCCACATACCCAGATAGCCGTAATCCACCTGGGCTTCCAGGCCGGGATCGACAGGCGGCCGCCAGATCGTCAGCTCTCCCCGGCGGGAAGCCTCGTCGAAATGGGCCCGCAGGTAGCGGCGCAAGCTGGCAACACTCGCGTCCAGGCCGTGCTCGTCTCGTAGCCGCTGGTGGATCACCGACGCCGGGACCACCCCCAACCATCCTTCGATCAACTCCCGATACCGGTCGATCTCACCCCAGCTGGGCTGGCGCAACTTCGAATCGACCAGGCTCGGGAACCACTCCCGCACGGACCGGCGCCACTGCTCCTCACTGATCGGAGGGCCGCCCGGAGCAAGCCCTGCGGCCTCGGCCGCGGCCGCGTACCGGCGCACCGTTTTGGGGTCCACCCCCAAACTGCGAGCCACCTCCACCTTGGGCCGACCCGCATACCAATGGGTCAGGATCTCAACCAGATCAACCACGATGAACGTCCTCCTTGCCATGTCTCCTCCGTCTCTCGGGGGACGGAGGAAGCGTCTACTTGCAAGGACCGGACTAGGGAAATCGCTGACCGAGGGGGTAGGGAATTACCTGATCGTTTCCGACCCCCAACTAGGGAATTGCGTGATCGTCAGCAGATGTCATCATTCGCGATGCCCTAGAGGCTATGAACAAGACCGGTTCGGTCAGACGGATAGCTCCCGCCACTTATCAGTTATCTACATGCCCGTCGCAAACTAACGGACATGTAGTTAGGGTCGGGGAAGGTGCCGCGTGAGCCCGGCCAGACGGCACCGTCAAGCCGACTATCCGGCATCCGCCAGTGTTGGATGGGCCCTCACCACGACACGAAGCCGGCGCCACGGGCTGGAGAAAGACCTGGAGCGGCTGCGGCGGGTGGTGGAGGCGACCCGGAGCTCGTTGAGCGGGCTCGGTTCCCCCTCGGAACGAGGGTTTGATATTATCAGACCCTAAATCGGACGACCCCGGAGCTCATTGAGCAGGCTGCGATGATCACGGCAGCCCGAGCCGAGGAGCCCTCATGGGGCTCTGCCCTCACCACGACACGAAGCTGGCGCCGCGGAAGCGGCTGTCTTCGACGGCCGAGCGCAGCCAGTATTCGCCGTCGAGCGGCTGGTCGGGGTAGACGCCGACGGGCACCCGGGGTGCCCGGGGCAGACAGGGAGTCGGGTCGGCGGGGGACGGCTGCGGCGCGGCGGGCGGGAAGATCAACTCCCGCAGCAGGTCGCGGTCTTCGCCGGCAGACGGATACCAGGTCACCGGCCCAGCATCCCCGCCCAGCCTCGACCGGTTCAAGGGGCGCAGCGCCAGGACATCGCCCGGCCCGGCGCCACGCCCCCACCCATGGTCGCAGCCAGGGCCGCCGGCTTGGCTAACGCCGGTCGGGTCGCCAGCGAACTTGCGCAATTGTGCAAACCATTCCCGCCAACGAGGCTGTCGCCCGCCAGACCTACAAGGCGGTCGGGTCGCCACTGAACTTTGCACCATGGTGCAAACTACTCCCGCCAACGAGGCTGTCGTTCGTAACGGTCCTCAGGGGCGAGGAGCTGGCTCGGCCAACTGGGTGGCCATCCGATCCAAGTTCCAGCCGGCCACGTCGGTCAGTTCCGGCGGCATCGCCACCGCCGTCAGCGCATCGACGCC
Source organism: uncultured Acidimicrobiaceae bacterium (assembly GCA_963834725.1). Lineage (GTDB taxonomy): Bacteria > Actinomycetota > Acidimicrobiia > Acidimicrobiales > Palsa-688 > PALSA-693. The sequence goes on along the minus strand of CAWICN010000001.1, from coordinate 4,937,689 downwards.
CATCCGAAAGTGAACGTCGGTCGGGGCCGGATGGCGGGCCAAGGCGTCGACCGTCTCGGTCATCTCCGGATGGGCGGCCCGGTAGTCGATCGACACTCGCGGCCAGCGGCTGAGACTGTCGAGGACCAGCGCCTTCGCTAACAGGTCATCACCGGACCGTTCGGCCCGGCCCAGCAGAGCCTCCGCCTCCCCCTCGTCCCCCACCGCCGCAGCCCGGTCCAACGCAGCCCGCCAGCCGGCCGGATCCGAGCTCCCGCCCGGGCTGGCCCACAGTTTCCGCTCCAGCTGCCGGCGCTCGCTGGCCAGCCCGTCGAACAGCTCGGTGCGCAGCTGGGCCAGCTGGTCCCGGGCTTCGACGGTGGCGTTGACGATGCGGGCCAGCCGGGCCTGGTCGGACAAGTCCCGGTCGTTGCGGGCGGAGGCCATCAGCTGCTCGGCCCGATCCCGGATGGCGTCAGCCTTCTTTTGGAAGTCGTCGAGGTTCACGGCTGGACTCCTCTCGTCGTGGCTATCGCCACTTTGACACCGCCGGGTGACCTCGGGCACCCGAGCCCGAGGACTCTGCTGTAACACGTGGCTATGAGTTACAGCGGTACGTATATGCGCTCGTTGCGATCGCCATACCAGCGGGGGTCGCGGCACGAGTGCGGCCAGTAGGCCAGCTGCCTCTGCGACAGAAACCCATCGCGCTCCTTGCGGACCACGATCGTCTTCGCCGCCGTCGGGTCTGTTTCCCGGGCCGGGTTCGCCACCCGGCGGGGCCGGACCGGCTCCACCCGGATCTGGCCGAGCCCGAGCCGCGGTGAGATGCGAGTGATCTGCTCGCACCACGGCTGGCAGTTGTGCGACTCGTCGGACTGGATGCCCTGCTGGAACAGCCAGGCGTGCACCATCTCGTGGACCAACACGTCGGCGGCGTAGCCCGTGCCCATCATCGCCACCGGCAGCGACCAGACCGTTTCCTCGTCGCGAGGGTCGAGCAGCGCCGAGTGCAGCGTGATCCGCCCTGACGGGCTGGTGTGGCCCAGCCTGCCGGCGTGCGGGGTGAGGCCGAACACGATGCCCTGATAGCGCAACTGGCCGTCGAAGCAGTGGCGGTTGAGGTCGGCCCAGGTGTCGGCGGCCCAGGCGCCGGCCTTGTCCCACAGGTTCTCCAGCGCGTCCCGGTCGCTCTTGGATATCCGGATGCCGTTCATGCTGAGTGTAACACCGTGTAGCAGGTTACATATTCCTGGTGGTAGATACGGCCCGGTAGGTCCGTCGTTACCTGCAGATTTGGTCTGAGTCCGGGGGTCCAGACCTCCCGGCCGGCCCGCTACCGGTGTCACCGAGGCGTGAAGAAGACCAACAAGGGATAGAGGGCCTGAGCACCCCACAGGGAGAGGGGAGAACCCCGAGAGGGCCAGAGGGGGGAGGGGAGTGACCCCCTGCGGCCACGATGGCCCAGGAGGGCTCTCCTGGGCCCTGTCCAGCGCTGCCACATCGAGGTCGTTTTGTTGGCACGGCTAGTCTCGGAGCCGATGGCGAGGGCCCCGAAGCCGACCCCGTTGAAGCTGTTGCACGGCGACCGCAAGTCCCGGATCAACCGGGCCGAGCCCCGCCCCCGTGACCTGGAGCCTGAACGCCCGCCCTGGCTGTCGCCGTACGCGGTGGAGGAGTGGGAGCGGCTGGGCCCGGATCTGGTGGAGATGGGCGTGGTCAAGCGGGTCGACTCGACGCTGCTGGCCGTGTACTGCGAGGCGGTGGCGTTGTGGCGGATCCTGCTCGAGGCCGTCGCCGCCGACGGGCTGACGGTGACCGACCGGGACGGCGGGACCCGCAAGAACCCGGCGGTGGCGCAGGCGCAGGCGCAGCTCAACGCGGTTCGCCTGCTGGGCCGGGAGTTCGGATTGTCCCCGTCGGCCCGGGGGCTGCTGCGCCTGGAGGGCAACCCGTGGGCCGGGCTGGGCGTGGAGCGGCTGTTCACGTCCGGCTAGTGCCGACCATCTCGACCGGCTGCAGGAACCCTCGCTGTCCCAGCCCGGCGGAGGCGAACGGATGGTGTGCGGCGCACCGGCCGGCGGGTTGGGCCGGCGCCGGCCAGCCGATGGGGCCGGGCTGGGCTGCGAGACGGCGTCTGGTGTTGGAGCGCGACGGCGGCCGCTGCCGGCTGTGCGGCGGGCCGGCGTCCGAGGTTGATCACATCGTGCGCCGCCACGACGGAGGAGGCGATGCGCTCGAGAATCTGCGAGCGATCTGTCACGGCTGCCACGTGGCGGTGACCGGGGCGGCCCGGCGCAAGCCCCGTTAGGCCCGCATGGCGTTGAGCCACTGCGTGACCCCGGGTCGTGGGCTGATTACGGCGTAATCAGCCCAGTGGCCTTCGACGCCACCTTGGGGTCGGGGGTGCGGTCGGGATGCGGCAACGCGGACAGTGTTCATCTCCATGGAGGGTCGTCTTATAGGTCCGTGCCAAGATGACGGGGCGACTTGGCCAGCGTCGGGAGGCTCCCGGGTTCTACTCAGGGCTCGGGAGTGTCTCCTCGCTTCCCCCTATGGGTCCGGGCCTGACCGGAGGGGGAGGGGGATGGCCTTGACGGCTCCGGGTTGGCTGCGATGGCCGCGATCCGCACGCCACCTCGATCAGGTCGCCGAACGTGGTTGGGCTGTACACCATGGTGTACAGCCCAACCCGTGGCGGTCGCCCGGACCGGAGGTGAGCAGGCCGTCCAGGCGGCTCTCCAGCTGCTCGATACGGTCCTGGAGGCGGTGCAAGTAGTCGTCGACATCGCAGAACTGCTCGTGCATCAGCCACAGGTGGTATTCGACCGAGCGGGCCGGCCCCTCCTCGGCCTCGAAGCTGGACTCGGGGTGGCGGGCTTTCATGACCCGGTTTTCGTCGACCATCACTTGGCGGGCGTCGAGGGTGCCGCAGGCTGGTCGGTCGGGTTGGGGGCGGGGGTGGGGCATGCGGGGGCGCCTTTCCTGTCCGACTCCGCCCGCCGTCAAGCGTGGCGGGTCAGGTCGGCGGGGCGGTGGATCCCGATGGTTAAGAGGTCCGCGGGAGCGGCATAGCGCTCGCAGTCGTAACCTCCCTGGTAAGTGCGGTCGTAACCTCCCTGGTAAGTGCGGTCCGGTCGGTGGTTTTTGCCGGTTGCGCGGCTGTCTCGGCAGGGTCATGCTCGCCCAATGGAGCGAGTCACCGACTGGCCGGAGACCGGCACGCCCACCCGCCGGCAGCTGCTGGCAGCCCGGGACTTGAACGGCAACGGGGCTATGCCGGACGGTCGCGGCCCGGAACCCCAGCCGGAGTCGCAGCCGGCGGAGGCGCCGGCCCGGACGCCGCGGCAGGTGGAGGCCTTCCGCCTCGCCAACGAGAAGCGACACCTCGAAGCCGTCAACCGTCGGGCCGCCCAGGAGAGCCCCACCATGGCCCAGGAGCGGTCACCGGCTGCGGCTGGGCTACCGTCGCCCGGGCCCGTCCCGGCGACCGTGGGAGGCAACGGGGCGGGCCCGGAGCGGGCCGGGCGGACCGACCTGCTGGCCGCCCTCACCGGGGCCGGCTTCCGGCTGGAGGTGGTGCGGTTGAGTCTGGGCGGGCAGAGCTGGGAGCTCCGCCAGCTCAGCCAGTAGGTACCGCCACCGGCCATTCGCCTCCGTGGTTCGGTGACGGACTTGGTCAAGTTGGGCCTGTTTCCGTGCGCCACCGGCCAGCCAGGATTCATCGCGCATCGGTCTATACGTTTCGGATTGACAGCAAGTTGACAGCAAACTGCCCCTCCCGCTGAGTTATCCACAGTCTCTCGTGGACATAACTGCTGGTGAGAGGGGTGGGCCCGCTGGGGATCGAACCCAGGACCAAGGGATTATGAGTCCCCCGCTCTCACCACTGAGCTACGAGCCCGAGAAATTGCCTTAGTTTTCAACGGTTTCTTGCTTGAACTGCCTCCAGTGCGACCGAGCATAGCGCCTGCTCAGCAGGGGATTGTGGCATGATGGAGACGTGACGCAGGCCCTCTTGCCGCCCCTGGAGGACGCCTGGTCCGACTTCGCCCGCTCCCGGGCGCGCAAGGGCCGATCCGTGCACACCCTCAATATCTACCGCAAGAGCTACGAGCAGTTCTGGCGCTGGGCCGAGACCGAGGGACTTCCCCCCGATCCGGGCGGTGTCACCCGCCGTCATGTGAATGCCTGGACCTCGGCGATGCTGGTCGCGCCGTTGGTGCGTAACGGCAGCGTCACCTTCGACGTCGATCCCGACACCGGGAATAGCGTACCCCGCCCGATCCAGCCGAACACGGTCCGCATCCGGTGGCAGAACCTGCGCCCGTTTTTCTCGTGGTGGGCGCAGGAGATGGAGGAGCCCAATCCCTTCGACAAGGCAGACGTGCCACGCCTGGAGGAGCGCCCCGTCCCTGTCGTTGCCCTCGACGACGTGCGGGCCATGCTGCATGCTTGCGCCGGCATCGACTTCGAGGCCCGGCGTGATACGGCGATCGTCCGCTTCCTAATTGACACCGGCGCCCGCGTCGGAGAACTGATCGGAACGACTGTCGACAGCTGGGATCGTCGGCAAGACCTGGTTACTCTGACCGGCAAGACCGGCACCCGAATCGTGCCGATCTCCCCGTCGACCGGAGAAGCTCTGGCCCGTTACATGCGGCTCCGGCTGCGACAGTCGCACGCGGGGTCCAGGGCGCTCTGGATTGGCACGCGCGGCCCGCTGAGTGACAGCGGGGTGGCGCAGATGCTGAACCGCCGCGCAGACCAGGCCGAGGTACCCCGTCTACACCCCCACGTGTTCCGTCACTCATGGGCGCACGAGCTGAAGCGGGCCGGAGCGTCCGAGGGGGACCTGATGGCATTGGGCGGCTGGACAACGTCGGCCATGGTGCACCGGTACGGGAAATCCGCGGCGATCGCTCGAGCGCAGGATACGGGGCGGCGGATCGCGCTGGGCGACAAGCTCTGAGGCCACAAGTGCGTCAGCCTTTGCTGGCCCGTTGGCGACGACCTCGGGCAGACTTGGCCGCCAAAGCCGCGTAGTAGGCCTTGCGGGCGGACTCGGCTCGCCGCTGGCGTTCCGCTTCGGGCAGGATCCCGTCCGGGTCGACTTGGCGGGTGAAGCGGTCCTGGAACGCGGCGCGGGCGTTGGCGGTGAGCTGCCGGCTGTCGTAGACGCTGTGCAGCCGGTAGGCGGCGGCGCGGGCCCGCAGGCTGCGCTCTGCGGGGGTGAGCTCGCCTGCACTCATTGGTGCTCCTTGGTGTGACGTCCGCTGGATTGGTGATGTCGGGGTGGTGCGGTAGGGCCGCCCGATTCGGTCCCGTAGTCGCCACCGGCCTCCTCGCCCGCCGGCACGGTGTCGTGATGTGTGAGACACCAGTGATCGTCTTGGCTGTTCTGACGACGGTCAGATGGATCTCGAGAGCGAGCGTCTTGGTCGTCGGGACGGCCACGAGGTAGACCCTGTGCGGTCTCGCCGTTTTCATGGGGCCAGTGGCGCAGCTCGATCCCGTCTGGGAGGTGTAGCCAGTAGCCCAACCGGCGCTGCCCGTTCAGGTCTGCGACTGGTTCGAAAACGACAAGGCCGGCCGCACATAAAGCGGCGACGGCGCGAACGGCAGTCGCGGCGGTGGTACCGACACCAGTGGCGATGGCGGCCACCCCGACCGGCGATACCCATCCGAGGTCGTCTAGGTGGGAGGTGAGTGCCAGTTCCTCCAGGGCCGCCCAGGCGAGCGGCCCGAGCTGGCGCCGCCAGGGTCGGCTGGCCGGGCCGCAGACCAGCGAGCTCGACGGGCCGGTCCCGGCCGGCGGCATGATCGCGGTGCGGTCCTCCATGCGGGTAATGATGCCACGAGATTGTGTCGATTATGAGAGGTGAGGTGGGAGAACCCTGGATAATCGTCCGTATGTGTCCGTATAAGTCCACCCAGTACGCTTGAGTACTCTCTAGTACCGTCCTGTGCCGTCCAGTTCATCACCGAAAAAAATCTCAACCCCTACAGGACCCCCTCGATCCGCCACCTCTCCATAACCCAACTCTCCACCGTACGCCCAACCCCCTTACCTACATCACCATTTGACCATTACTGACCGCCACTGTCCCCTCCACAAGAACCCCACCACTAGAACCCCCACATCTGATATAACAACCAAAACATTTCGAACACGTTTGCAACCTTCGGTTGGAAACGGCCGGGGACCGGGTGGTGGGAATGGCGTGGATGCGGATGATGGGGCTGGACTCGGTCGGGTACCACGAGCACACCGTGGCGGGCCGGGGCGATGACCCGGTGATCGCGGCGGCCGCCTACTACGCGTCCCGGGGGGAGACACCCATGACCTGGGGTGGCCGCGGTCGTTTCCTGCTCGGCCTGGACGGCGAGGTGGACCTGGCCGACTATCGGGCCCTGTTCGGGCCGGGCGGCGCCCACGACCCGATTATGGGGACACGACTGGTCGGCTGTCGACGGCCGGGTCTGGAGCTGGTGGTGTCGCCGCCCAACTCGGTGGCCGAGCTAGGAGTGATCGGCCGGGCCGAGGACATGCACGCCATCTGCGACGCGGAGCGCGACCAAGTGCTTGTTCAGCGCCCACGCCAGACTCGGCATGGACCGGCTGGGGATGATAGGCACCGTTCGCCACCCTCAGTGACGGGCCGGGCGGGGCGGCGGACCCGTCGTTCGGTCCGCCCAAAACGAGCGGACGAAAGAACATTCGGGGCGGGTGTTCGGCGTTGGCATCGTTCAGCTGTAGCTGTATAGTACAGCTATAGCTGTAGCGTACGATCTGGATCTGGGAACGCTCGGTCGGGTCGGGGTGGCCTTGGCCGATCCGACTCGGCGGCGGATTCTGGTGCAATTGATCGAAGGGCCCGGTTACCCGGCGGAGATGGCCGATGAGTTCGGCACCACCCGGGCGAACCTATCCAACCATTTGGCGTGCCTTCGCGAGTGTGGCCTGGTCACCGCCACGGCCGAGGGGCGCCGGGTGCGCTACGAGATCGCCGACGCCCGGTTGGCTGAGGGCCTGCGCATCCTGGCGTCGCTGAACCTACCGGGAACGTGCGACTGATTACGGAGGTGTGATTGATGTCGCGAATCCAGTTGTCGATCAATGTCGGCGACCTTGACGAAGCGGTCGCCTTCTACTCGACGCTGTTGGGCACCGCTCCGGCCAAGCTACGAGCGGGTTACGCCAACTTCGCCGTGGAGGACCCGCCGCTGAAGCTGGTGCTCAACTCGCCCGGGAACGGCCCGGCGGGCACGATCAATCACCTGGGCGTCGAGGTGGCCACCACCGACGAGGTGGCGACCGCCACGAGCCGCCTGGCCGGCGAAGGTTTAGCGACCGAGGCCGAGCCCGAAGCGCGATGCTGTTACGCCCTCCAGGACAAGGTGTGGGTTCACGATCCAGACGGGGTGCCCTCGGAGTACTACACCGTCGTCGAGCACATAGAGACCTGGTGACCTGGGTCCGCACTCCTGCAACCCCGATTCCGAGGCCAGTTCTCGGAGACCCCGAGTGGCGTCGGCTGTCGCGACTGGCCCGGAACCTGGCCTGGGTGACGCTGGCCTGGCTGGGCATCGAAGCCACCGTGGCCGTAGGCGCCGCCGCGGTCTCGGGCTCGACGGCCCTCCTGGGCTTCGGGCTCGACAGCGGTATCGAGGCGTTGGCCAGCATCATCGTGATCTGGCGGTTCACCGGCAGCCGCCTACTAGGCGAGCGGTCGGAACGGCGCGCCCAGCAACTCGTCGCGCTCAGCTTCTACCTCCTAGCCCCGTACATCTCCATCGAGGCCGTTCGCTCTCTAGCAACGAGCGAACGACCGGCAACCAGCATTATCGGAATCGTCCTGACTGCTATCACCGCCGTGTTGGAACCGCCTCTGGGAATCGCCAAGCGGCGAATCGGGACCCAGCTCGGGTCCCGGACCACCGCCGGCGAAGGCACCCAAAACCTGCTCTGCTCGTACCTCGCCCTCGCTGTGCTCGTCGGGCTACTGGCCAACACCCTGCTCGGAGCGTGGTGGGTAGACAGCACCGTCGCACTCGGCATCGCCGCCTGGGCCGTCGCCGAAGGACGCCGGGCCTGGGCCGGCGAATCGTGTAGTTGTGGCCCTGCCTGCTCGCCAGTGAGTCCGACACGGTAGGGCGCACAGAACGACAGCCGCCGTCAGGTCGGTGATGACGCCGGAATCGGCGATCTGTCGTGCCATGAGTCCGCGACCGGTTGAGATCTGCTCACGTTAGGTGGTCGATGGCGTGACAGTTGGTTCCAAAGGGATCGACCCGAACTGGTAGTAGAGCATGAACTCCTGCGGTCAGCGGTGACCTGCGACGATGCAGCGAAATGGCCGTTGATCAGGGATTTTGACTCTCGACACTTCTCATCGTTTCGGGTCAGTTGTCGAGGTCGTGTGTCATGAACGTGTCGCGACCAGCCTGGGTGGCCGCCAGGGAGGGCTCGACGAACACGGGCAGAACTGCGCCAGGCGCCGGCTTGACCTGGACGCACTGGGGCGCCCAGCAGAGGGAAGCCCCCAGGCTCCCCGACGAACAATCGAGGCCCTCACAGCTGAGCGAGACGAGCGGAACGACAACGCCAGCTGCCCGCTCGTCTCCCTTCGCAGCGCTTTCGCGCTCAGGACGCAGTTGAGCCTCACTCCTGAGTTCTGGCGGCGGAGAAGGCACTCCTGCTCACGCAGCGTGGTCGCACGCAGGACGCCACCCCGGAACCGGTGCCACGGCTGATCCGTCTGATATGTGCCGAACCGTCCACGGACTCGATGCCCGGCCGGACGTAACAGATGATTCAATCTGTTGTCATGGGCAGACGGGGCGGCGCCGCAGATACTCGAATCGCGGGTAAGGCGCGAACCTACCCCGCCTGGGCTGATGACGGGCCCCGACTGCTGTCGCCGGTATCGAGCCGTGGACGGTGGATCGGCTGGGGCCTGGTCGTGCAGCTCATCGGCGTAGGGCTACCCGCTGCCTACCTGGGTGTCCCCGCTCATCGAATGAGCGTCGCAGGCCACATCACCGCTGCCAGTGTCCGTCTCGCTTGGCGCGCTCGACACCCGCACGGCCGCCGGTCTAACGCTCCTCATCGCCGGCGCGGTCATCTTCGCGCTTGGCAGCACGCTGATGGCCAGACCATTCGTCCGCCGTCGAACAACGCTGCTGGTTGCGGTACCGATCGCCGCCGTGTTGGGGGTATTCGTCCTCGGAGTCCTTGCGCTTTTCATCGCGGTGCTTCTGGCTGGATGGTTGGACTTTCTCGACATACTTGACGTCCCGTCAGGCCGTCGAACGAGAGCGCAGAACAATCCCTCTAGCGGCGGCTGATCAAACCAAGCCCGAACAAAGCGGCGCGGGATTCGGCGATCGGGCCTCGGCCGATCAGAGGCCCCGACCAGCCGACGGTTCAGTCCGCTATTGGGGTGCGAACGGGACGCCTGCTCGGATAGAAGGGATAGCCCTGATCGGCGGTGGTAGTCGATAGCGGGTCGCCCGCGCCTCGGCGGTACCGTCTGACGAACAATGCCCAGACAACAACCACGCCGACTGGGATCACGAGGCCAGGCGCATACAGGTTGAAGATGGTCCCACCGACGATCCAGTAGATCTTGGTTCTCCAGCCACGGGGGAGTCTCTTCGTCGGGGTACGCACGACTGCGACCACGAACAGGATCCAGATGAGGTCGGCGAGTCCGTTCCAGATCGGATGGAAAGTGCCCCCGTAGTCGACCACGTCTCTAGTCTGGCAGACCTCCCCGCGTGGGCGCAGAGCACCGCTACCCGAACTGTCGTGCGACTTCCGTGTGAGCAGGGGCTTGGAAGGTCTTGCAGCTGCATAACGACCTATCCCGTGGCAAATCGGGGTGAGGCGGGCCATGGGCTGGCGACTCGGAATCGGGGTTCGGCATGTTCGCCGAATCGTCGAGGGCTCTGAGGGGGGTCACTGTGCGTGGCGGCGGGTGAGGGTGTGAGGACCATGACGAAACGGCTGGTGTGGACGTTCGCAGGGATGTTCGCCCGCCAACTGGGTTCCAACTCGACTCTCTCCGTCCCGCCGGGCCGGAGGCAGGAGTCGGGGACGGCTGGCGCCGGCGCAGCCGGCGCCTCTTGAAGACGTAAAGAAAGTTTCGACGCGGTCTGTTCCGCCTACGCACGGCGCCTAGGCACGGCGCACGCGACTGCACGGCGCACGCGACAAGCGCACCCACGCCTACGCGTACGCGCTCGAAGACGTAAAGAAAGTTTCGACGCGGTCTGTTCCGCCTACGCACGGCGCCTAGGCACGGCGCACGCGACTGCACGGCGCACGCGACAAGCGCACCCACGCCTACGCGTACGCGCTCGGGGGGTGTCCGGCCGACGGCAAGGCGAACGCGCGAGCAGAGCGTCCGAGTTACGGGCGGCGTGTTCGGTCGACCGCCGGACGTACACTTAAGGCCGTGTCGAGCGTCGAGCAACCTGAGGAGCCCGTGAACCGCTTCTACCCGCCCGAAGAAGGTCTCAGGCGGGCGCGACCGCTTCCGCCCCGCGAGGAACGCGGGCTTGGCGACGACATGACCGACGAGGAGTGGGCGGCCTTCCAGAAGGCCCTGGCTGGGACATGAGTGATGCCCGCCAAGCGGGCGTCGTGGTGGACACAATGGTCATGAGCTGGATCATCGAGCCCGAGCGCTCGCCCCTGTCCGGTCCGTACGAGCAACTCATTGATGGTCGCCCTGTCGCCGTCGCCTTTCAGACCGTGATGGAGCTTCGATTCGGAGCCCTCAACGCCCATTGGGGCGACCTGCGGCGCCGAAGACTCGATCGGGAGCTGACCAAGTACTCGCTCCTTCACGCCGATGACGACACGGCCACGGTCTGCGCTGAACTCCGTCACCGCTGCGTGCAGTTCGGCCACGCCCTCGGCGACAAGATCCACGACGGCGACCGCTTGATCGCGGCCACCGCCATCCGCCTAGGGATCCCGCTCGTGAGCCACGACGGTGTCTTCGGGGGAACACCCCGACTGGAGCTGCTTACTTTGCAAGCACTTACTTAGGATCTTGGTTTTTAGTCTTGAGCTAGAACTGACGCAGAATCAGTGCTGGTCGAGCCTTCGGACTGGGTGAGTGGCCTATTCGGGCTCGGGGCCAGGGGTTCGGTTGTAAAGGGCGGACCCCGCTGACTCGCCAGGTTCCACAGCGGGGGATTTCGAGCACAACGCTGTGACCTGGAAGAGCGTGACCAGCGGGTTCGCCGTTTAGGACAACGTTTGCCGTCTTCCGTCGCCCAACTGAAATCGGGGCTGCGAGCGCTGCACGCCCCCCGTCAACACGCTGGTGGCCAACTGGGCCTACATGACCATGGCCGCCCTGGCCTGGAGCCTCAAGGCGTGGTGCGCTCTGCTCCTGCCCGTCAGCCCCCGCTGGGCTCACCAGCACCACCAGCAGCGCCGCCGGCTGCTAAGCATGGAGTTCCGCACCTTCTTGCAGGTCTTCATCGAGATCCCCTGCCAGATCGTCCACGGCGCCGCTAACACCGGGCAGATCCGCTGGCGCATTTCCAGCCTGGAACCCCTGGCTGGTCGCCTTCTTCCGGCTCCTCGACGGCCTCTGACGCCACTACCCGCATCACATCGCCCCCCCGAGCCGCCCACCACGGCTCTATTCGAGTCCTGCCCACCAGCCGCCCGCGGAACCCAAATCAGGGTCGAGGCTCGCATCTCGCGGCAAAACGCACTAACAACATCAGCCACAAAGGCCACAGCGCCGAGCCGACAGCCCCAAAAGCCGATCTACGCCCCCCACCCAGCGGGGAACGCTTGTTTTAGGACTAGTAACTCGAGCTGACCGGCCCGGAGGCAACATGCGAGGGACCAAGGAGGAGCGTTAACCTGGGGTGTGGCGGCTGCGGGTGTACACCGGCGCCGACCCCATGACTGGTAACCCTCGCCAGGTCAGCCGGACGTTCCGGGGCACCCGGAGGCAGGCCGACACGGCGCTGAGCAACTTTCTGACCGAGGTCGTGAAGGGCCAGGTGCCCGTCGTGGCGTCGACCAACCTGGCCGAATACCTCGGCCAGTGGCTGGACCACATCACGCCCTCCCGCTCGACGACCACCGTTCGAGGCTACCGATTCAAGATCAAGCGCATCAGCGCCAAGCTGGGCAATATCCGCCTGGACCGGCTGACGGCCCAGCACCTCGACCGCGCCTACCGGCAGTGGCTCGACGAGGGCCTCCACCCCAGCAGCGTCCACCACCTCCACCGGGTCCTTTCGGCCGCATTGGGTCAGGCCGTCAAGTGGGGCTTGGTGGGCGAGGCGGTCACCCAGCGCGCTACCCCCCCGTCGCGGCGGTCGCGGTCGCATCGGATCCCGACGCCCGAAGCGATCCAGGGTCTCATTTCGGTGGCCGAGCGCCGCGGCCAGCCGGTGCTCGCGGCGGCCATCGCCATCGCCACCACGACGGGACTGCGCCGCGGCGAGCTGGCCGGGCTGCAGTGGCACGACCTCGATCTGGACCGCGGCCGGCTGTACGTGCGCCGATCCATCAAGAGCGGCGTCAACGGCGGATGGGTCGCCGGGCCACCGAAGACGCATCAGAACCGGGTGGTTGCCCTCGACGACTTCACCGTGGCCGTGCTCCGGGAGCATCGGTCCCGGGCTGAGAACCGGGCCGAGCAGGCGGGAGTCACGATCGCCCCAGCCGGGTACGTGCTGACCTTCGACCCGTCGGGTGCGGAGCCCTTGAAGCCGGATTCGCTGGGCCAGGCCTTCGGCCGCCTGTGTCGTCACGCCGGCGTCGAGGGCCTGACGCTTCACTCGCTTCGCCACTTCAGCGCCAGCATGCTCATCGCCTCCGGCCGGGATGTCCGCACCATCGCCGGCCGGCTGGGGCACTCGGACGCCTCGACAACCCTGCGCGTGTACGCCCACATGGTCGAGGGACGGGATCAGGACGCCGCCGACTACCTGGGCAGCCTGCTCGCCGCTGGCCGGCCCGTCGGAAAGGTCGGCACCTGAGCCACCTCGACATCTGAACCCCGACTGACTGCCGGTGCGCCGCCACCCCGCTGGATGAAGATGGTCCAGTTGACCCGGTAGAGACGTCCGATGGCGAAGCCGCCCGGAATCTGGCCCAACCGGGCCGCCTTGTAGGCCGAGTCGGCCGACACGCCCAGGCGGCGGGCCCACTCCAGCGGACCGCCAACCGTTTCGAGCATCGACAGCCCACAAGCCGGGCGGTCATCGACCACGGACTCCAACAGCAACGACACGCCAGAAGCCTCGCCGAACGCCTCGCCGCCGAGCGCAACCATCTCGACGGTCTCCCCTCCGCCGCCGAGATGCGACAAGCCGCCATCCGGGCGGAGCGACTCAAAGCCTCCGCGCCAGACCATCAATCGGTGGCCCGGCGTTCCCTGGAGATGGAGATGTGAGCGTCCGCCGACAGCTGCGTTCTGAGCTCATCGGAACCCATCTCTACCGGACTCCAGGGAATCGCCACGCAAGTCCGGAGCTCGAGGCACTCTCCGTGAAACGCACAATTCCGGCACCAGCCAGGACGTGACAGGCTTAGAGGTCATGACGGCCAGAGCTTCCACACAAGTCGATCGTGCGCTGGTCGTCATCCGATCGGTGGAGGCTGGCACTGTCACCTGGGCCGAGCGAGTAGTCAGGGCGGTGCGTCACACCAGTGGACGCGTCGAACTCCGGTTGGCGGCCCGACGCGCCAGACTCGATCCGAAAGCGCGAAGTTTCGTCGAACAGGTCAAGGCAGATCTGGCGACCGGCGCGGTGGGCCAACAAGTAGCAAACCAGACCGACCTCGAGACTGTGATCGCCGAGCGGCGTCACTGATTGCTCCCAGACATTGGGACGTCCGGTACGAGGGCGCCATTCGCCGGTGCTCACCACGGATCCCGACTCGTTCACGATCGGCCATGTGGCCGACTGGATCGACCGACTGCAAACGGACGGACCAGCGGCTGCTGGCGGCGGCCGGATACTCGATCCCGCGGAGCAGAACTCGATGATCCGCCGTTACATCGGCTGGTGAGATGGGCCACACCGCCGATGAAAGAACTTCGTGCTATCTCATTGCGCTCCGTCGCCCAACGTTCCACTAGGCGCCTGGCTGGTTAAGAATCACTGAGAGGCATCTCTACCGCTGGCGATCCCAAGCAAGCGTGGTCATAGACAAGGCCGTACCGCATGGATTGTTGGGCGTTATGGGACGCCGTTAGGCTGTCGGCGTGGCTACTTATCTTGTCGTCGCGAACCAAACGCTTGGCGGGACAGCCCTGGCCCGAGCCATCGAGGAACGAGCGAATACCGAGGCGGCGACCTTCCACGTCTTGGTTCCCGCCACCGAGCCCGCTGACGAACATTCGCCGGCCGCAGGGACCGCTTCCGAAAACGCCCAGCGTCGCCTCCAAGCGGCCTTGGCGCGCCTGAAAGCCGCCGGGGTAGAGGCCACTGGTGAGATCGGGGCCGCGGATCCGATGCAGGCAATCGGTGACGCGTTAAAGGAGCACAGCCATTCCGGGCTCATCATCTCTACGCTCCCGCCGGGCATCTCGCGCTGGTTGCACATGGATCTGCCCCATCGAGCCGCACGAGAGTTCAAGCTGAGGGTGGAGTGGTTCGAGGCTCGTACTGATGCCCCGGATGAGCCAACTGTCTCCCGCATCGTCCTGCCACCAGGGGCAGAGCAGAATCTCTGATCGCCGGGCACCGTCTGGCGGCTCGAAAGCCTTTACCGCAGGCTGAATGCCAACATGGAGTAGTTCGGACTCGCCGCACCCCGAGCAGGTCCACCGCGAACCTCTATCAGGAGGCTGGCCGCACCGAGGAGACGGTCAGATCATCAGCGAACCACGAGTACGTCCGACCGGTCGAGTCGTCGCCGAGCTGGATGTTGCTCATGGGGGTGGTGCCAAGGTTTTGCCCGCCTACCACCGCGCTCCAGCCGGAGGGAGTTCCAAACTGCACCGCTGTGCTGTCGAGCCATGCTTGCATCGTTCCTGCACCCTCGTCCACGGCGAAGGTCACTTCGTGCCAACCACCCGCCGGCAGAGCCGTATTGCCGAGGTAGCTGGCTTTGGTGAGGTTGTTGAGCAGTTTGAATCTGCCGCTAGCGTCGAGATACAGCTGTGCGACCTGGAACGCGGCCGTTGTTGAGGTGGCCTGGGTTCGCAGCCCGAACAGGGTTACGGCAGACGACTGGCTTGCGACGTATACCCATCCCTGGGCATACAGCACCGGCGAGGAGCCAGGCAGGTTTTCCAGGGCGAAGGTCTGGGCCCCGCTGCTGGACAATCCCGCGGCGTACGAACCGGTGTGCACGATACCGGTCTGGACGACCATCTGTCCGACAATAGGGCTCCATCCGGCGAGATTGCCTGACTCGAAGCCAGTCAGGAGCAGGGGGGTGGTCACCGTGTTGGAGGAGCCCGGCGAGGACGCGGCTCCGCTCGCATCGACCGCGGTGACCGTGTAGGCGTAGGGGGTTCCCGCTTGGGCTGTCGAGTCGGTATAGGACGTGGTCGGCGCGGACACGCCCCCAATCGCCGTGCCGTTACGGGCGATCTGGTAGCTGGCGATATTGCCTCCCGTCTCAGTCGACGGGGTCCAAGCGAGCTGAACCGATGTAGGTGAGGCGGCGGTGGCGGTCACGTTGGACGGCACGGTCGGGGCCGAGGCCGCGAAGGTGTAGCTCTGGGTATCAAAGGCCTGCCCGGCCGCGTTGATGGGTCTCACGGTGACTGTGGTGCCCGAGACGGTGACGTTCAAGAAGTTGTATACCTGGGAATCGGAGGTAGGTGCCGCGGCGCTACCGCATTTCGCGCCTTTTCCGCTGCTATACGCCCAGCCGATGGCGTACGAGTCCCACGAGGAGCAGCCCTTGCCAGCGACGGTGCTGATGACTCCACCCCCGCCTCCTGTGACATAGCTGATCAGGGTGTTGGGTCCGGCCGAGGTGTTGCGTTCGTAATCATGAGCGTGGCCGCTGAACGCAATCTTGACCCCATTCTCGGCCAGCAGCGGCTCCAGCGCCTGCTGGAGGTAGACATCGCTGTCCTGGGTAGCGTTGTCGGAGCGCAGCGGGAAGTGGAAAAAGGCCAGTTTGATGCCCCCGGGATGGGCGGTCAGATCGTTGGCGAGCCACCGGTACTCCGTTGAGCTCGGCGTGAAGTGGGCGTCAGCGTCTACCTGGTAGGTCTTGCAACTGGTGGTACCAGCCGTATCTGGACAAGCACTCCCGGCGGCAGTCCCCACGTTGGCGTCGGTCCAGGATCCGTCGAGGACATAAAGGCGAACGTTGCCGGAGGAGAAGGCGTACCAATCGGAGGGATACGACGCCGGGTTAATGCCGTCCACAGACGAATATTGCTGCATGGTGTACGCTCCACTGGAGCTGGTGGCGGTGGTCGATTCTGGCCATGTGGTTAGGATGTTGGAGTTCTGGCCGTGGTTGCCGTCAGCCGCGAAGAGTGGCATTCCCCCCGTCAGTGGCCAATAGTTCGGGCCGAAGATATCGCTGATCTCGGTCAGGTTCGGACTGCCGACGCTGGTTCCGGTCTCCTCCAGATCGCCGTAGTTGTAGTTACCCCCGTCGTTGTAGGCGATGTCCCCCACGGCGACCGCGAACCGGGCGCCTGACGATCCGATCAGACTGTCGATGGCGGCCTGGTTTGTATTTATGGAAGATGGGTTATTCGCCGAGGTATCGCTGACGGCACCCCGGTTCGTGGTCTCCCCGAAATCGCCGACGACATCGAATGTCAGGGACGCGGTGGAACGAACCGAAACCGCGTCGAGGGTGGTAAAGGTCTGGTACGGGTGCGATGCGGGAAGGAGGTCGACCGCGCTGGCACCGGAACCGAAGACCTCATAACAATAGGTCGTGCTCGGGCTGAGGCCGCTGATCGAAACAGAGGACTGATAGTCATTTCGGGCCGGGTAGGTGGAGCTCGGGTTGGGTGAGACACGGACCTGGGTCACCATGCCGGATCCGACAGCGATGCTATTGACCGTGCAGTTGCCGAGCGGCCCGTAATACAGGACACCGTGAATATCAGAATTGGTCGCCCACGTCACTCTGGCCGATGTTTGGGTCAAATCAGTCACATACGGCGCACGCGCCAAGACAGAGTTGAACCCGCTATATGGAGAGGTCGGCACTGAGCCGGGCCCGGCCCCGAAGCCGGACGCGCTCGCCGCCGCGGGGAAGCACAGAGCAACCAGTGCGCCGCCAGCGACGATTGCTGCGCTCGCCCGAAGCGAGCGGGCCCAGAGGAATCGAGTCCCTAGCGTGGACATACGAACAAGCCCTTCTTCGAGAACCAACGTTGTCGTTCTTCAACGTTGTCGTTCTTCTAGCAGCCCCGCCGAATCCATCCGTGGAAGGCGCTTTGGAGACCTGGTGGAGACGGTCTTGGCCGACTCGCCTGGCGTCGGGACTGGGACCGGGGGGGATCGCACCGCCCATGACCATTGCCTGATCTCCACGAAAGCGGCGGCGAGGGCCAGCATGAGAGTCCGCCCGACGGCGACGTAGGTTGGCACCTGTTCGCAGACGCCGCAGTCTTCATGAGTCGCCCCTTGAAAGAAGCCCCTTGAGATTGAACCTTTTTACTTACCCTGCCTTTACCCTACCTTAACCTTAAGCGTCCAGGGGGCTCAGTGTCAACCGCACCCTGGAGCGAGTGCCCGAAGGCCGCTCCGCGGCCGTCCACAGCACTTCCACCACTTGGTTGACAGTGCCGGGCTCAGGTCTCCGACGCGCCCTCACTACCCGAAGCCCAGTTCCCCGCAACGGTACGGACGGTGACACCCTTTAACTCCCCGCGACTTCTTCCGGTTTGCTCACAATTTTATGGGCGGTGGTCGGGTTTCCAGTCCCGTCAGCCCCCACACACACACAAATCGCAGGGAAGGCCGGTTATGTGCGGCGAAGGTGCTCCGGGTTTGGGGGCGAATCCACGGGTGGCACACTGCAAAACAGGAGTCGTGGCCTGCAGCAATGGCGTCACACCCATGACGACAGATAACGAGCTTTAAGGTCAACCCTGGTTGTGAACTGGGGGGCATTCGGCAGACGAGACATAACCATGTGGGGGCGAAAAGACGCCGATGGCGAGGTCTCCGCCAGAGGTGGTACGTGCCTGGCTGACAGCATGGACAAGTGATCGCTGGCGGAGATCCGCAAGAAAGACAACTACGGTCTCGTGGCCCGACGGTGTCAGTTGGCCGCCGAAGACGTATAGCCATGATTGGTTGACTCGGGGGTCGAGGCCGTCCTTGCTCAGGTCAGCCACCACGCCGGCCGAGGTTGGCCACGCCGCGTCCGTGGTGACACAGACCAGCAGGTGATGAGCGTTCAGGGGCAACAGCCGCTCGACGGCGGTGGACGCCGCGGTAACGTTCGCGTACCCGCCGTCCGGGTGGAAACGGGACGCCGAGTCGGAGAGGTGCCAGCTGGCGAAGACCGCGACGCCAAGTACCAGGGTCGAACCGGCGAGGCGGGCAGGGCGGTTCCAGCCCTGTGGCAGACGAGCCGGGCCGACCAGTCCGGCAATGCAGAGAACCGCCGCGATGGCGGCACAAAGCGTCAAGGCCCTTGACCACCAAACCAGATAGCCGAAGAGCGGCCCCCACACACGTACGAGACTCACGCCCACCACAGCGGTTACGGCGATCGTCTCAGTCGCCAGGGCCAGAGCCAACCCCTGTCGTCGGCGCCAGCACACGACCGCTAACCCACCGACGGCCAGCAGGAAGAGGGCCAGGTAGACATCGTAGCGGTGGGAGAATCCGATTTGATCGCCCAAGCCAACATGCCGGTTCAGCATCCCGTTGGCTGCCGCGGACAACGCCTCGTGCGCCCCGTGGTGGCCGAGATGGCGGATGAAGAAGCCGACCAGATGCTCGAGGTTGCCACGCTGGCCGACAAGTTGCTGCCACACGGGGAGGGCCCAAAGTACGGCGGCGACCAGGACGGTGGCGGCCCACACCGGCCGGGACTGGTGGAGGTTGTCGCTGAGTGTCCCCGCTTTGCGCCAGGCCACCAGTCGTACCGCAACGGCCAGGATCAGCGCCGATATCACCACTGAGACCGTCGAGATGTCGGTTTGGACGAGGAACGTTCCGACCACCGTGGCGCCCACCAGCGACCATACGTTTCCGGCTGCGAAATCGGCGGCCAGTACCAGGAAGAACGCAGCCGGCATCGTGACCACTATGGGCCCCCAGATGTTGGTTACGTTTGGCACTCCCATCACTGACTCGAACGCACACAACAAAGCAGCTGTGGCCAGTGCCGCCGTCCCTCCGATCCGCCGGGCCACCACCACGACTATTCCCACGGCGGAGGCCAGAACGATGAGAGCGCTCCCGACCGGCAGTCCGGCCCCATTCCAATCCATCAGCACATACGGGATGGCCAGCAGATAAAAGTACATCGGACCCGGGTGATCCCAGCCAAAGCGGTCGTAGGGGCCGACGGTCTGGTGGAGCCGAGCCGCGTTCTGCACCGACAGCTCGGTGGCGGCACCGTCACCCCAGTTCGAGTACGGTCCATGGTGCGCCACCAAAGGAGCCATCATCACGACTGACGGGACGACCACGAGTAGCACAGCCAGCGGTGACATCCACCCAAGGCGTGAAAACCATGCCAGCCGTTGGGCGCCATAGCTCCCGGCCCGATCCACCCACCGCAAGGGGGGAGCCGGTCTGGTCATTTGAGGCCCCTGCACTTGTCCCCCGGAGCTTGACGTCATCTCAGCTCGACCTCGGGAACCAACTCACCACTGTCGCACGCAAGGCCACGGAACCTCGCATCGACCCCCATCCTTACGGTGACTCTCGCACGCCAGCACGGTGCAAGGATAGGCGTTCGCCGCGCTCGTCCATGGCCACTAAAGCGCCGCGCTCCAAACCAGGCGTCATTGTCAAAGCCGAACCGCTCCTTGCCACAGATTTCGACGGAAACGCAGTAACGCGTCGTCAGCGTCAGGCGGATCTCCTCGGATCGATATCCTGCCCAGGAAGCGAGGCTCTACACGGTGGCTGACTCGCTGCCACGTCCAGGCTCGGCAGGTCACGAGAAGCGCCGCGGCCAACATGGACAACAACCGAAGGCACTGCCGGAGCGCGCTTCTATCGGCGGCGCCCTTTTTCTTCTGCAGCTCGATCGGCTTCGCGACCCGACCATCACTGCGGGCTGCGGCTATACGCGCTCTGTCGCACCGCCTTGGCTAACCGCTACTCGGACCGGTCCTCGATCTCCCAGGCGTGGTCGAGGGTGTGCCACGCACAGCGCCGGATGGCGTACCGGACCGGCCATGCCGTGCCGGTCGGGGCGGCGCGCAACGCGGCTGCCAGCAGGGAGCGGTGTTCTGGCCAAGGCGTTCGGGGCGGAAGTCGGCAACCGACTTTGAGCGAGTAGGCCCGCTCAGCCTCGCGCACATGGTCGAGCATGGCGTCGCGGTCCCGGCCGCCGCCCCGTGGGCCTTTGCGCAGCGAGGCCGGCGCCACTGCCGCCACACCGTCGAGATAGCCCCAGCTCGCCT
This sequence comes from uncultured Acidimicrobiaceae bacterium, assembly GCA_963834725.1. Lineage (GTDB taxonomy): Bacteria > Actinomycetota > Acidimicrobiia > Acidimicrobiales > Palsa-688 > PALSA-693. The sequence goes on along the minus strand of CAWICN010000001.1, from coordinate 4,917,131 downwards.
CCAGCAGACCCACGTGACGATCGGCCTCCCGGCGTGACAACGGCTCGTCGTCCCACGGCCCGACGGCGCCCGGCGCCCCGAAGTCAGCCATGCCGCTGCGGCTTGGGATCCGCCCCACCACGGAGACGTTCGCGGGCCGGAAGGCGGCGCCGGCGACAGCCGCGTAGCGGTCGCCGTGCTCGAGCAAGGCCTCGATGGCGGCCTCGTCCCCCTTACCCCGCCGGCACCATCCGGGCCAATCCAGGGCGGCGGCGAACACCCATCGCTTGCCTTCTTCCAGGTAAATGCGAATCGGGGCCGTGGTCGCCTACTTCCAGGCCGGATCGCGGCCGGGTCTTGTTCCTCACCTCGTGCCACAGGCTATGACGTGCCGCGCTTCCCGAATTCATCCCTGGCAGTCGATCAGTAGGCCGACGGGGCTCCCTCGAAGTCGTGAGTCGGCTGGGCCGCCACCATGCACCTGGCCGGCTGGCCAAGCGAGGGGTCGAGCGGGACGGTGACGGTCCACGATCCGGCGCCAATGGCTGGAGCGTTCCGGCTAAAGGGCCCGGAGGCGACCTGTACCCCGTGGGGATAGCCCGACACGGGCACGGTGAACACGTAAAGGTCGACCACGTCCCCGTAGCGCGAATAGACCTGGGGCGCGAACCCACCCGCATACGTGCCGGTTGCAGTGGCACCGCCCCGGTGACCCGGCACGACCAGGGGACCAGGATGGACGAGGACGGCCCCGGATTGGCGGCGGCGCGCATCGCGGCGTCGGACTGGACCGAGACCGGCAGAGAACGGCCAGCGACCGCGGTCTCGGCCGTCGCCGGCGGCGTCGTGGTAGTGGGCGGCATGGTGGTAGTGGGCGGCATGGTGGTAGTGGGCGGCATGGTGGTAGTGGGCGGCATGGTGGTAGTGGGCGGCATGGTGGTAGCGGGCCGGACCATCGCCGCCGGAGAGCCCACCGTCGTAGAGGTGGACGTCGGTGCGGCGCCCCTCGCGAAGGCCGCGGTCGCGCCCGTCGTGGGGGAAACGGCTGCGCCTGCCGCAGAGCTCTTCGATTGTCCGCAACCGGCCAGAAATCCAGCCAGGCCGAGACCTATCAGGATGACCGGGGTCGACACCCAAGTCCGCGCCCCCCTTCTGTTGCTCAACTTCTCAACCTTCCCGATCTCTTTCCCTGGCTGGCATACCTGCACCCGCTGCCCGCAGGTGGGGCGGCCAGACTAGCGGCCTAAGCACTTCAGATCTCAACTACGTTGATGATCTCGCTCTTGTAGGCACGCGAACGAACAGGGCATATCGGCCACTCGCGGGAGCTTTGAGATCGTCAACGTAGTTGAGATTCGAAGTACTAAGCACGCCCGACGGCGATTCGCGCCCGGGAGAAGTCAGGCCGCGGCTGCCGAGAACCGGCGGTCCGATAGCGTCGGCCATCTGAATGAACGATGACGTGGCACGCGAGGCGATCTCCGCGTTGCTCGAAGGCAAGACGCCCGGTGGTGAAACCACAGGAGGCCCCTGGCGGCGCCGAGGGCCCGCGCCTCGAAGGAGCTAGCGGTAATGCCGGGCATGGGCAGCCGCTTGAGCAGCAACAACCCCATTATCGTGGCGGCCTTCCACCGGGAACTCCTGCATCAGGGCCTGCTCGTACTGGTGATCCTGGTCCTGGTCTGCTTGGCGTGGAACGTCCTGCGGGGCGTACAGATCCGGCGGGCGCGCCTGGCCAGCGGGCCGGCCACCGCCCCGGCCGCCCCGGCCACAGACCCGGCTGCCGGCGGGCCGGCCCGAGCCACTCTGATCGCCCTTCCCGAACCGGCGGCCCGCCGGCTGTTACGCATCGCCTTCGGGCTGCTCTGGATCTTTGACGGGATCCTCCAGGGGCAGGCGTCGATGCCACTCGGGCTGGGGACCCGGGTGATCCAGCCGACGGCCTTGGCATCACCGACCTGGGTGCAGGACATCGTCAATACAGGGATCAGGATCTGGAGCTACCACCCGGTTGGCGCCGCCGCCGCCTCGGTCTGGATCCAGATCGGCCTCGGCCTGTGGCTGCTGGCCGCACCACGTGGCTACTGGTCTCGCCTCGGCGGGCTGGCCACCGTGGGGTGGGGTTGCCTGGTCTGGATCTTCGGCGAGTCATTCGGGGGAGTGTTCGCCCCCGGCCTCACCTGGCTGTTCGGGGCGCCTGGGGCGGTGCTGCTGTACTGCGTCGCAGGGGTCCTGACCGCGCTTCCGGAGCAGGCCTGGAGGTCGCGTCGCCTCGGTCAGGCCATCCTGGCCACAACCGGTCTCTTCTTTGTCGGCATGGCCGTGCTTCAGGCCTGGCCTGGCCGGGGGTTCTGGCAGGGCCAGGTCGGCCGGGACGCCTTGGCGGGCAGCCTTACCTCCATGGTCCGGCAGATGGCGCAGACCCCCCAGCCACACCTCCTCTCCTCCGTCGTAGCCGCCTTCGGTCGGTTTGACGCGGCCCACGGCTGGGCGGTCAATCTCTTCGTGGTCGTCGCGCTGGCGGCCATCGGGGCTGCCTTCCTGACCGGGCAACCTCGAATCGTGCGAGCGGGCGTGATCGCGGGGATCGTGGTCGGCCTGGCCGACTGGGTGCTGATCGAGGATCTGGGTTTCCTGGGCGGCGTCGGTACCGACCCGAACAGCATGATTCCGATCGCGTTGGTGTTCACCGCCGGCTACGTGGCCCTGACCCGGGCGCCGTCACCCGCCACGGTTCCCGTATCGGGCTCCTCGGCCGCAGCCGTTCCTGCGTTGACCTGGCGGCAACGGTGGGTCGCCGATCCGGCGTACGCCCTTCGGTCGGTCGGGGCCCTGGCGGCCGTGGCCATCACGCTCCTCGGCGTCGCACCGATGGCGGTTGCCGCGGCCACCCCGACGGCCGACCCGATCATCAGCCGGGCACTCGACGGGAACGCCACCATCACCGACCGATCGACACCGGCTTTCGATCTCGTCGACCAAAAGGGCCACGCCATCTCCTTGCCGGACTTACAGGGGAAAGCCGTCGCGCTGACCTTCCTGGACCCGGTGTGCACGTCGACGTGCCCCGTCATCGCCCAGGAGTTCCGCATGGCCGACAGCGTTCTCGGCGCCGATGCGCGCCGCGTCGCGCTGGTAGCCATCGACGTCAACCCCCGCTATATCGGGATCGGTTACCTCGACGCCTTCGACCGGCAGGAGGGCCTCGTCAGGGTGAACAACTGGGTCTACCTGACCGGCCGGCTACCGCAACTCCAGGCCGTGTGGCGGGCCTTCGGTGAGGAAGTGGCCTACGAACCCGGCGGGGCGATGGTGGACCACGGCGAGTTCGCGTACGTCATCGACCCCGCTGGTCACACGCGCGAGATCCTCAACGCCGACCCCGGACCGGCGACCAGCGCCACCCGGTCATCCTTCACCGTCACCCTCGCAAACGCCCTTAAACGCGTCCTCGGTCAAACCTGACGTGGCGCGTACCCCGGCTCTCTTCGCCGCGGCGGTTGCCGGCATAGCCCTGGTCGCCGGGCTGACTGGCTGCGGCCACCCGGCATCGCGGACCGCCCCGGCGACCCCCGCCCCGGTGACGGCTCCCCTGGCGACCTCCATCAATGCGGCCGGCGGGACCTGGGCCACGCTCCCGATGGGTCATCTGCATGACCCTCTCAACACGTTCTGGCAGCTCTTCTTCCGTCCAACCGGGAGTTCGTCATGGTCCGACCAGGTCCAGGCCACCGCCACCGCCACCAACGGCGGTCTGGTCCTCGCCAGCGCGGGTGGTCGGTTCCTCGTCGTCGGGATTCGGCCCTCCAACCAGCTGCACTTTTCGCCGATCATCGCGACGTCGAACGGCGGCCGGGCCTGGACCAACGGGTTGACGTCGGGCCTCATAGCCCGGCCGGCCGCGCTGGCCGCCAACGAGAGCGGCCAGGCGCTGGCCCTCGTCGCCGCCGGGAGCACGACCACCGTGGAGGGCAGTCGTGGCGATCTGGCCACCTGGCAGACCCTGACGTCATTGCCGCACCTGGCCGCCACGGCACCGGGCCGGTCATGCGATCCCGTCGCGCTCGGCGCGGTCGGCTACGCAGGGTCGAACGCCGTCGTGGCTGCACGCTGCGCCCGGCCCGGCATCGTCGGCATCTTCGCCCTGCGGGCCGGGAGCTGGCAGCTGGCCGGTCCGGTCGTCCCCCCGCCGCTCACAGGCAGCCGCATCGACGTGCTCAGCCTGGAACCGACCAGCGGAGGCCTGGCCGCCCTCCTGGCGGCGTCGGGCGCGTCAGGGGCTTCGGGGATAAGCCTGCTCGCGGCGTGGAGCCGGGACGGCGGGGTACATTGGGCCGTGTCCCCAGCCCTCCAGCTGCTGGCCAGCCAGCAGCTGCGCTCCATGGGTCCCGCAGGTGGTGATGGCGTGTTTGTGCTGATCTCCAGCTCGTCGGGATCCGAGCAGCTCGACCGCATCGACGGTCCGGGCGCCACGTGGCATTCGCTCGCGCCACCGCCCGCGGGGACCGCCACCGTGGCGTTCGGCCCGGCCGGTGGTGCCTCCGGTCCGGGCACCGCCCAGGCCCTGGTGGCCGAGAACACTCTGCTGACGGTCTGGACCCTTGGTATGCCGGCGAGCGGCTGGGTAAAGGGTCAGGTCATCCACGTGCCGATCGAGTTCGGCTCCTCGAGTTGAGCATGCCTGCCCTGCCCGCCCCCCGTCCCCTGTCGCCACCCGGCCGGTACACCGCGCCACGGGCGTTGGGCGACCCCTGGATCGAGGTGGATCAGGCGTGAACGGGATGGGCCGGGTCACCTTCAGCCTCCACGCCGCCCTCACGCGCTGGGAGGCCAGCCCGTTTGCCCTGTTCGTCCTCGTCGTGCTGGTGGCAGTCGCCTACTGGTACCTCCAGGCCGACTGGCAGCTGGCCACGCGAGGCCGACGCTGGCCCTGGTCCCGAACCGTGGCCTTCCTCGCCGGCCTGGTGATGATCGACCTGGCCTTGCAATCGCCGGTGGCCACCTTCACCGGTTCGTACTTTGAAGCCCACGTCCTTCAGCATCTGCTGCTGATGGTCGCGGCGCCTCCACTGCTGGCGTTGGGCGCTCCTTCGACGCTGCTGCTGCAAACCGCCAGCCGCCGCACCAAGGTGGCGTGGCTGCGGCTCCTTCGATCCCGGCCGTTCGCCGTCCTCACGCACCCCATCACGGTCTGGCTCCTCTACTTCGGGATCATGTTCGCGTTCTTCCTGAGCTCGCTCATCAACGTGGCCATGCACCACATGGCGCTGATGGACGCCTTGAACGTGCTGTTCCTGCTGGGTGGCTGCCTCTACTGGTGGCCGATGGTCGGCTTCGACCCCATCGTGCACTGGAAGATGGGCTACGGGACCCGCATGGTCAACATCCTGCTGGGCGGCCCGCCCGAAGTGATCCTCGGCCTGGCGATCCTGTCGGCCCGGAAGCCCATCGCATCCATGTACAGCCTGGCCAGCACGCACGCCGGGGGCGCGCTCCTGTGGATCTCCACAGAAGTCATCGTCGTCATCGGATTCGTCCCCATCTTCTGGCAGTGGAGCCGCTCCGAGGAACGGGCCGCCGCCCGGACCGCGACCCAGTCCCCCAGCATTCAACCAGCCGTCGCCGGCGCCGCCATCCAACCGGCCGTCGCCCGCGACACCGCGGCACCCGCCAGGCGGCCCGTCCTCGATCGTCCGCTCAGCAACTGGGAAATGATGTGGCTATCGCGTACCGGATCGCTGCCGCAGACCCGAGAGGACGGAACGACCGTCACCGTCGAGCAACCCCTGCTGCGGGCCCGCCCGGCCGCGGCGCCCTCACGACCATCCGTCGAGTGGGATCCGGACGACCTGGCGGAGTTGCGCTCGCCGGCGTCAGCCGACCCCGACCGGCCCGACGACATCGGCATCGAACCCGATTCCGGCCCGCTCCCACCCGGCCGACGCCGGGGGACGGGAACGGCGCCGACGGCGCCAGCGGCCCGGCGCCGCCGGTCCCGTCGGACGGGCGTCAAGTGGGCGATCGGCGGGCTGGTCGTCGCCGGGGTGATCATCGGGGCGGGCCCGCCCGTGTTTTTCCACCTGGTCGACGGCAACGCTCCGGCCCGCCTCAGACTGCCCCCCGCCGTCAACGTCAACAACGCTCCGGTTACCCCGGGTCCGGTCAGCGGCAGCTGGACCGTCGCGGCCGGATCCCGGGCCGGCTACCGGGTCCAGGAGATCTTGCTCGGCCAGCAGCACACCGCGGTCGGTCGTACGCCGAAGGTCAGCGGCGGCGTCGTCATCTCCGGTACGACGATCACCGCCGCTGACTTCACCGTCGACATGGCCTCGGTGAAGTCGGACCAGCCGTCGAGGGATTCCCAGTTCAACGGGTACATCATGAAGACCTACGACTACCCGCACGCCAGCTTTCATCTGACCCAGCCCATTCAGTTGGGCCGCGTGCCGGCACCGGGGCAAGTAGTCACAGCCTCAGCCACCGGCGAGTTCAACCTGCGCAACGTGACCCGGACCATCACCTTCCCGCTGAAAGCCGAGCGCGTCGCCGGCCACATCGATGTCAATGCCGATATCCCCATCACCTTCTCGAACTGGCACATCCCCAATCCGAGCTTCGCGGTCACCGAGGTCGGCCGGACCGGAATTATCGAGGTGTTGCTGCAACTGGTGCCGGCGCACCAATGACGTCGGCGCGATCAGCCACCCGCCATGGCACCGACCACAAAGAAGGGTTCACGACCGCACACGACCGCGTCCGGCAACGGCGCTGAGGGCCCCTCGTGCGACAGATCCTCCTCGCACGCGAAGAAGCGAATAAACGGGCGCCGCTGTTTGCTTTGCTGGTCCCTGATGGTTCCCCTGAGCACGGGATAACGCGCTTCGAGTTCGTCGAGGAGAGCCTGCTGCGAGGCCTGACCTTCGACGTCCAGGCTGATCTCGCCCTTGACGTTGGCCAGGACCCGGAGGTGGGCCGGGAGCACAACCCGGATCATGGCAGGGTTTGCACCTCGACCGACAGGACGGCTGGCAGATCGCGCACGATCGGAGCCCAGCTGTCACCCGCATCGGCCGAGGCGTACACCTGTCCTCCCGTTGTGCCCACGTACACTCCCGCCGGCTCGAGGAGGTCGACCGACATGGCGTCCCTCAGGACGTTGACGTAGCAATCCCGCTGCGGCAACCCGGCGGTGAGCTCCATCCACTCGTCACCACCCGAGGAACTCCGGTAGACCCGGAGCTTGCCTTCGGGCGGGTAGTGCTCAGAGTCGCTCGTGATCGGCACCACGTACACCGTCTCGGGGTCACGGGGGTGCACCTCGATCGGGAAGCCGAAGTCGCTCGGCAGGTTGCCGCTGACCTCCCGCCACGACCCTCCCCCGTCATCGCTGCGCATGACGTCCCAGTGCTTCTGCATGAACAGGCGGTCGGGACGGTCCGGGTGCCGGGCGATGTGGTGCACGCAGTGGCCGACCTCGGCGTCCGGATCGGGCAAGCCCTCCGAATGCAGGCCGTGGTTGGCCGGCAGCCAGGTCTGCCCGCCGTCAGCGGTGCGGAACGCCCCGGCCGCCGAAATGGCAACGACCATCCGTTGCGGATCGGTCGGATCGAGCAAGATGGAATGGAGGCACATGCCGCCCGCGCCCGGCTGCCAGCCCGGTCCGCTGTCGTGCTCGCGGAGGGCGGGCAGCTCGGCCCACTCTTTGCCGCCGTCGGTGGAGCGAAACAGCGCGGCGTCCTCCACCCCGGCGTAAACGGTTTCCGGGTCGACGAGCGACGGTTCGAGGTGCCACACCCGGGCGAACTCCCAGGGGTGAGGCGTACCGTCATACCACTGGTGCGTCCCTGGCGTGCCGCGATAGCAGAAGTCATTGCCGACGGCTTCCCAGGTCTGGCCCCCGTCATCGGACCGCTGGATGATCTGCCCGAACCAACCGGTGCTCTGCGACGCGTAGATGCGGTCCGGTTCGACCGGGGACCCCTTGAGATGGTAAACCTCCCATCCCCCGAAATGCGGGCCGCTCACCTTCCAGGCCTCGCGCCTCCCGTCCGCGGTGAGGACGAACGCCCCCTTTCGCGTGCCGACCAGGACTCGCACCTTGCTCATACCACCCCCAGGGTTCGTGGAATTACTACTACTTGGACGACCAGCCCGGGCGAAATTCATCGCGCCGGCTGACCCCGCACCGCCGAACCCGACGACGGGTCCGCCCGGCGATGCAGACGGCGCCGTCCCTCGCAGGTTTGCGGCTTTGGTGTAGATGCCGGCGCGGGGTACGCTGGGACGCGCCGCGCCGTCGTCCTGGTACGACCACGGCCGCAATACTGGAATGAACCGATGACGCTCGCGCCCACCAGGCGACGAAGGTAGGAGAGGTAGACGAGGATGTCTCTGGCTATCAATGACACTGCTCCGGACTTTGAGGCTCAGACGACCGATGGGCCAATCCGCTTTCACGAGTGGATCGGCGATTCGTGGGCGGTGCTCTTCTCCCACCCGAAGGACTTCACGCCGATCTGCACGACCGAGCTCGGGTACATGGCCAAGATCAAGCCCGAGTTCGACAAGCGGGGGGTCAAGATTCTCGGTCTCTCGGTGGACTCCACCGGCGACCACGAGCGGTGGGCGAAGGACATCGCAGAGACGCAAGGCACCGCCCCCAACTATCCGATCATTGCCGATTCGGACTACAACGTCGCCACCCTGTACGGGATGTTGCCCGCTGGCACGAGCGGCGACCCCAAGACCCGCACGCCCAACGACAACGCCACCGTGCGTAACGTCTTCGTCATCGGTCCCGACAAGAAGATCAAGCTGATCCTGGTCTATCCGATGTCAACCGGTCGCAACTTCGACGAGGTGCTGCGGGTCATTGATGCGCTCCAGCTGAGCGCCAAGCATCGCGTGTCGACCCCGGTCAACTGGAAGCCCGGCGAAGATGTGGTCATCTCCGGGGCGGTGTCCGACGAGGAAGCCAAGGGCATCTATCCGGACGGATGGAAGTCGCCCAAGCCCTACATCCGCATCGTGCCGCAACCCAGCTGAGCGCCCGGCGGCGCTGCTCCCCCGGGTACTCGTCCCGGCCACGGGGGCGCCCGGCGAATCCGGCTCAGCCCTTTTCGATCTGGACCGGTCAGGCCCAGATCGCGATCAGCCGGCCTCCCGGCCCGCGGAGGGGCGGGTCGGGAAACGAGCGCGCCGTCCCTTCCAGCAGTCGGGTCGCGCTCCACGCCACCGCTCCGGCGTCGAGCACGTCATCGACCGCAGCGTGGACGCCTGCTTCGAACGGTGCTCCATCCAGGCTGATACCGGCCGAGGCGAGCGCGTTGCGCCGCTCGATCATCCCGGCCCACGTCTTCTTGGGAGCCTGCGCCGGCTTCCCGATCAATAGGGCAAACGAAACCTCCGGATGGACCTCCCACACCCCGCAAGGGGCGTCAGGGAGCCACTCCTCGACCTCCAGGATCTTCTTGGCCAGGTTGTGCGCCTGGCGGCTGACCCCGGATCCCGTGAGTCGCACGGACACTTCGGTGGCGGCCGCGTGGGTTGCCGCCTCGACCGCGGCGCGGACCGGCGCGAAGAACACCGAATGTCGACGGGGCCCGAGGAACAGCCGGGCGTCCACATCGGCCCGGCGCCGGCCCGTATCAGACAAGCCGATCGGAATGTCGATCCCCACTGCGGTCGGCCGGGCGACGACGTCGGTCACGGCGGCGATGGTCGGCAGGTGATAGGCCCTGACTTCCGTCTCGAAGCGCGCCACCGCAATCCAGCCGTTCCTGCACCCGTCGATCCCAACTGCGACCACACGGCGTCCCGTCAGAGGAGCCCCAGGCCCGCAGACGCAGACCGCTCAGCTGTTGGTGGCTGACTTCGCCGCTTTCTTCGCCGTCTTCGCCGCCGTGGTAGCCGCCTTCGTAGCCGCCTCGGCGACTTTGGTCACCGGGTTGCCGCCCGTGCCAGCGCTGGCGCGCCGCCGCGATGCGGGCCGGCGCGCCGACCTTGCGGCGCGCTTGACACTCGTGCCGTTGGTCATCGCCGCCCCCGCGCCGCGGCCGCGCGGCGACGCCAGCGTGTGATCCTCGATGACGACGTCATCACCGAGCATGCTTTTGAGTGATCGAAGCGTCGCCCCCTTCGCTCGAGGCTCAGTGAATACCACGGACGCGAGCAGCTCTTTGCCGCTCGCGCCCACCAGAGCAATACGGCTGCCGCCGTCTCGCGCGGTCACGACAAGTTTCGCTGCCACAGTTATCTCCTAGAAAATGTCGGAAAGCTTGCCGCACCAGAATACGCACAATTTTGCGCATTAGGCAGCCACACTCTTCGTGAGCCATCGAAGAGCAATCTTTTGCAAAGCTGTGCACAGTGAGAGAGGACCCGGGCCCGATCGAATCCATTAGCGCGGTGACGCTGCTGACGGCAGACATGGATCGAGCAGTCCGCTTCTACCGCACGCTCGGTTTTCGTTTGCTGTATGGGGGAGAGGACGCGGCGTTCACCACTTTCCGGGTCGGCGCCGGTTACCTCAACCTCCAGCTCGATCGGGCTCCGTCCCGTACTTCGGATCGAACTGGGCCTCGACCGCTTTGGGGACGAGTGGTGTTCTGGGTGAATGACGTCGATGCTGTCTACCGGCGGGCCCGTGACGCGGGACTCGATCTGCGAACCGAGCCAGCCGACGCCCCGTGGGGTGAGCGCTACTTCCACATGCACGATCCAGACGGTCATGAGCTGAGCTTCGCCCGCCCCCTGGCGTCCAGCCGACCAGCCAGAACTTGAGGCCGGAAACTCGCTGATCAGAAGGCCAGACAAGGACCCCGCCAGCACCGGGTTTCCGGCGCCGAGTTCGGAGGCAGCCTCCGCTCGGGTGACGTCTCACCGCTTTGCTATGGTCGGAGGTGCGATCCGGGGTAGCTCAATCGGCAGAGCGGATGGCTGTTAACCATTAGGTTGAGAGTTCGAGTCTCTCCCCCGGAGCGCATGCCCACCGGCCGGCTCCGTTTCCGCCGGCCCGCTCCGTTTCGGCCGGCCGGCTCTGTTTCGGCGGCCGGCTCTGTTGCCGCCGGCCGTCACCTCATCGTCACTCGTCTTCGAGATAGTCCCGCAAGTGCCCGCTGTGCATCGGGTGACGCAGCTTGGCCAGGGTCTTCGACTCGATCTGGCGAATGCGCTCCCTCGTCACGCCGAACTCCCGGCCGACCTCCTCGAGCGTCCGCATTTCACCGTCGTCGAGACCAAAGCGCAAGCGCACCACCCGCCGCTCGCGCTCCGACAACTCGGACAACGCCTGGTTGACCGCTTCGTTGAGCATGGCTCGGGCCGCTGCCTCCGACGGCGCGATGGCGGCCTCATCCTTGATCAAGTCGGACAGGCTGAAGTCATCCTCGCCCATGGGTTGGTCGAGCGAGACCGTCTCCTGGCTGACCTTGAGAATGTCCCGGACGCGGAGCGGATGCATCTCGGCCCGGACCGCCACCTCATCGACGGTGGGCTCGCGGCCGAAGTCCTGCAGCAGCTGGCGCTGCGCCCGCATCACCTTGTTGATGGTGTCGACCATGTGGACGGGGATGCGGATGGTGCGAGCCTGGTCGGCAATGGCCCGGGTGATCGCCTGGCGGATCCACCACGTCGCATAGGTCGAGAACTTGAATCCCTTGGTGTAGTCGAACTTGTCGACGGCTCGCATGAGGCCGAGGTTTCCTTCCTGGATGAGATCCAGGAACGCCATGCCCCGGTTGCGGTAGCGCTTGGCGATCGAGACCACCAGCCGGAGGTTCGATTCGACGAGGATGCGCTTGGCGGCCATGCCTTCGCGCCGGAGCCGCTCGTCGCTGCTGACGCCGTCCCGGTCGACCATCAGGGCCGACTCTTCTTCGCACTCGTCCAGGCGAACGGTGGCATCCAGCCCCTGGGCTACACACCGGGCGAGCACGACCTCCTCGGTGGCGGTGAGGAGCTTCGCTTTACCGATCTCCCTCAGGTACATCCGGACCGGATCTGAGCTGCCGCCCGTCGAGAGGTCGAGATCCACCCGGAAGTCAGGCAGCGATGCCCGAGCTCGACTGCGGATCGTGCCGGCCGCCGCCAGCCGGGCCAGGGCCGCGGACGTGGCACCGTCGTCCGTCCCCTCGCCCTCGATCTCATCGATTGGAGCACGTCGCGGTCCGTCTTCGACTACTGACTCGCCGTCGGGGTACGGCATCGGGTCGCCGTCGTCGTACGGCAACTCCTCCTCGGGCTGATCCTCGAACTCACCGGCGGGAGCGTCGAGCACCTCCTCCAGATCGGCCTCATTCCCGAAGTCCGTGTCATCACGCCACTCGATCCCCTCGGCCCGGACCCGACCGATGGCCCCCGCGATCAGGTCCGGGGTCAGTTCGACCGAATCCATGACGCTCAGAAGGTCGTCCGGCGTGAGGTAGCCGCGCTCGCGCCCGAGCAGCAGCAGAGCGACGAAGTCCACTGTCAACGCGCCCCCCGGCGTGAACGGTGTGGATCCCCCCTCACTCATCAGATCGCCTCCGTCTGCTGCCCGCTTCATCACGGATCTTCTGGCTCATCGCGGGCCAGCAACCAGCCTACCAATCGTCGTTCGGCTTCCAACGCGTTAAGCCGTTCGCTCGCTTCTTCGGTACGAAGCGCTTCCAGCGTTAGCTTGAGCCAGGACACGGTCGGCGCGAACCCGATCTGGTCGCTTGGCCCGGCCTGCCGCATTTCGGCCTGTACGCCGTGCAGTGCCCGTTGGCCGGCCCGCTCCACCAGTCGGACCATCACATCGTCGGTGTCGGCATCGGTGTCCTCGACCGCCATCCGCTGGAGCAGGTCCCCCGCCTGCGGGTCGGCGGCCTCTATGGCCTCATGGAGGGTCGTGGCCGCCGTGAGCGCCTCGAAGCAGGCCCGTGACAGGGGGTGAGCAAAGAGCACCAGCTCCAGCCGGTCTGCGACGGCTTCGGGGCGGTGAACGGCCAGGCGGAGCGCCTCCAGCTCCGGACCGGCGACGGCGACGGGGATCGGCCCCTCGGGCCGGGCCGGCCCGGCCGCGGTCGCGTCGCCGCCCCCAGATCGCCCAGAGGGGATGCTCCGGCGCGCCGACGCCGTTGCCCCCGGCGAGCCGGCTCGGCCGGCATCGGCCGTCTGCATCTGTCGCAGTCGGTCCGGTTCCACCCGGCAGCGGTCGGCGACCTGCATCAGATATTGATCGCGAACCAGCTCGTTGGGATGGGCCGTCACCATTGCCATCGCCGCCGCGGCCGCCCGAGCCCGGCTCTCCGGAGTGGACAGGTCGGCCCGTCCGAAGAGTCGCTCGAGGCGAAAAGCCAGGTACGGGCGGGCATCGGCTATGACGCCGGCGAGCGCGGCGGCATCCCGTTGGGCCAGATCGGCAGGATCGGCACCTGCCGGCAGCGCCGCGACCCGGATGTCGACGTCAAAGCGCCGCTCCCACTCGTAGTAGCGCTCGGCGGCCGCTTGACCGGCCGCGTCGGCGTCATAGGCCAGCACGATTCGTCGCGCGAAGTTGGTGAGCAGACGGATGTGGCCGTCAGCGAGGGCGGTCCCGCAAGTGGCCACCGCCTCCTCGATACCGGCCTGCTGCAATCCGATCACATCGGTATAGCCCTCGCACACCACGACCCGGCCCGTGTCCACAACAGCCTTCTTGGCCCAGTTGAGGCCATAGAGCACCCGGCTCTTGTCGTAGACGGGCGTCCCCGATGTGTTCTTGTACTTGGGACCTCGCCCGTTGGGCAATAGCCGCCCCCCGGCTCCGACGGGCCGGCCCCCGGCCTCGAAGATGGGGAAGAGCACCCGGCCGCGGAAAAAATCGGTGTAGCGGCCCGCCTCGTCGACAGTGGCGAGGCCGGCGTCGACCAGAGCCCGCTGCGGCACCCCCAACGACCGGATCAGCTCATCCCAACCTTCAGGTGCCCAGCCGAGCACATAGCGGCGCACCACGGTCCCGTCGTAGCCACGCTCGCGGCGGAGATAGGACCGCGCCGTGGCCGCATCCGGGGCCGACAGAAGGCGCTGGTGGTACCAGCCGAGCGCCTTCTCGAGCGTCTCGTGGATTCGGGATCGGCGCTGATGATCGTGGGCCGCGGCCTGGTTGTCGTAACGAAGCGTGATCCCCGCCCGGGCTGCCAGCTTCTCGACGGCCTCGGCGAAGTCAAGATGCTCCATCTCCCGCACGAAGGTGATGACATCACCCTTGGCCCCGCAGCCAAAGCAGTAGTAGAAGCCCAGTTCGGCGTTGAGCGAGAACGATGGGGTCCGCTCGGCGTGAAATGGGCACAGGCCGACCCACCGGGATCCGACCCGGCGCAGGGCGAGATGCTCCGACGCGACCGCGACGAAGTCGGTAGCGGCGCGGACCCCCGCGATGTCCTCGTCGACTATCCCCACAGCGCGACTCTATGACCGTCGGTGGTCGTTCCCGGCGCTGATTCAGGGCGTCAGCGGTCACCCATTGGTGATCACGGCTTGAGCCGACGCCAACCGAGCGATAGGCACCCGGAAGGGCGAACACGAGACGTAGTCGAGCCCGGCCCGGTAGAAGAAGTCAATGGACTCAGGATCGCCTCCGTGCTCGCCGCATATGCCGAGCTTGAGGTCAGGCCTGGTGGCCCGGCCCCGCGCCACGGCGTCGGTAACCAGCTCACCCACGCCGGCCTGGTCGATGGTCTCGAACGGGTTGCGCTTGAGGAGGCCCTCGTCGAGGTAGGCGGCCATAAGGCGGCCCTCCACGTCGTCGCGGGAGAAGCCGAAGGTCATCTGGGTCAGGTCGTTGGTCCCGAAGCTGAAGAAGTCAGCTTCCTCGGCGATCTCGTTGGCACACACCGCGGCGCGCGGCGTCTCGATCATGGTGCCGATGATGACGTCCGGGCGACGTCGCCCTGCTGATCCTGGCCGAGCACGGGCCTCCTCGGCGATGGCGTCCACCACCCACGACCGGGCCAGTCCCAGCTCCTGACGGCTGACCGTCAGCGGAATCATGACTTCCACTCTGGGCCTGCCGCCCGCGGCCACCCGTTGGGCAGCTGCCTGCATCAGGGCCCGCACCTGCATGGCGTACAGGCCCGGTCGGATGACGCCGAGCCGGACGCCGCGAGTGCCGAGCATGGGATTGAACTCGTGCCAGGCCTCGGCGGCGCCGAGCAGCTGCTCCTCCTCTCCCGTGAGCCCTTCGGTGGCCCGCTTGATGCGGAGCTCCTCGACCGAAGGCAGGAACTCATGTAACGGCGGGTCCAACAGGCGCACCGTCACCGGCAGGCCGTCCATAGCCTCGAGGATGGCCACGAAGTCCTGTTTCTGGGCGCCGCGCAGCTCCTCGAGGGCCGCGGCCTCCTCGTCCGGGCTCCTCGCCAGGATCATGCGTCGCACAATCGGCAGACGGTCTTCGGCGAGGAACATGTGCTCGGTCCGGCACAGCCCGATCCCCTCGGCCCCAAAGCGGCGGGCGTTGGCCGCGTCGGGGCCGTTGTCGGCGTTGGCCCGGACGGCCAGGCGACCCTTACGGATCTTGTCGGCCCAACCGAGGATGACCTCGAACTCCGGCGGCGCTTCCGCCACACCCAGCTCGGCTTCACCGAGCACAACTCGCCCGGTGCTGCCATCAATCGAGATCATTTCGCCTTCGCGCACGGTCACGCCGCCGGTGGTAAAGCTGTCCCCCGAGATCCGCACCGCTTCGGCGCCGCACACGGCCGGCTTGCCCCAGCCTCGGGCGACGACCGCGGCATGGCTGACCAGACCACCCCGGGCGGTAAGGATGCCCTGGGCGGCGATCATCCCGTGCACGTCTTCGGGTGATGTCTCATTGCGGACCAGGATCACCCGCTCGCCGCGCCCGGCGGCCTCCTCGGCCCGGGTGGCATCGAAGACGGCTGCCCCCACGGCGGCGCCGGGCGAGGCGGCCAGACCGGTGGCGATCACGGTCAGGTCGGTGCCCTTCAGCTGGGGGTGCAGCACCTGGTCGAGGTGATCGGCCGAGATCCGGAGGAGCGCCTCCTCGCGGCTGATCTTCCAGCCCCGCTGTTTGGTCATGTCGACCGCCATCCGCAACGCCGCCCGCCCGGTCCGCTTGCCGACCCGGGTCTGCAGCATCCACAGCTTGCCCTGCTCGATGGTGAACTCGGTATCACACATGTCCCGGTAGTGGGCTTCGAGCTTGCGGAAGATGCCCATCAGCTCCTTGAAGTTCGCCGGGAAGCGCTCTCGCAACTCGGAGAGCGGGAGGGTGTTGCGAATGCCGGCGACCACGTCCTCGCCCTGGGCATTGACCAGAAAATCGCCGTATTCACCCTGAGCGCCGGTGGCCGGATCACGGGTGAAGCCGACCCCGGTGCCGGAATCGTCGTCGCGGTTGCCGAACACCATGGTCTGGACGTTGACTGCGGTGCCGAGGTCATGCGGGATGCGCTCCCGCACTCGATAGGCGACGGCCCGGGCGCCGTTCCAGGACCGGAAGACCGCCTCGATGGCGCCGCGAAGTTGCTCGGTCGGCTCCTGGGGAAAGAGGTGGCCGGTGACGAACTCCACGACCCGCTTGTACGTTTGACAGAGGTCGCCCAGAGCGTCAGCCGGTATCTCCGCATCACTCTCAACGCCGAGCTCGTGCTTGAGGCGCTCCAAGGGATCATCGAAGCTGGGCGCGTCGATGCCAAGCACGATCCGCCCGTACATGGAGATGAAGCGCCGATAGGAGTCGTACGCGAAGCGATCATCGCTCGTCTGGGCGGCCAGGCCTTTCACGGACGTGTCATTGAGGCCCAGGTTGAGCACGGTA
The DNA here is from genome assembly GCA_963834725.1 of uncultured Acidimicrobiaceae bacterium. Lineage (GTDB taxonomy): Bacteria > Actinomycetota > Acidimicrobiia > Acidimicrobiales > Palsa-688 > PALSA-693. The sequence continues at coordinate 4,900,366 of CAWICN010000001.1, read as the reverse complement.
TCCATCATCCCGGGCATCGAGAACTTGGCACCGGAGCGCACGCTCACGAGGAGCGGGTCCGACGCGTCGCCCAGTTTCTTTCCCATGGACTTCTCGAGCCGGCGCACGTGGCGGGCCACCTCCTCGGAGAGACCCTCCGGCCATCCCCCAGCCATGTAGGCCCGGCAGGCGTCGGTGCTGATGGTAAATCCGGGCGGGACTGGCAGCCCGAGCACGGACGTCATCTCGGCCAGGTTGGCGCCCTTGCCGCCCAGCAAATCCTTGAGCTGCATGGGCGCCTTGCGGTGCTTGTGGTCGAACGCATACGTGTACCGCATGGGAGGGTCCTTCGCTAGGTGTCGGAACTGACTGATTCGAGCCTAGAGGCTGCTGCGAGCGATGCGACCGGCGCCCCGGCGAAGGCGGGGGGCAGCCCCGCGCCCGACCCCGGCCGCCATCGGAACGGAGTCGGGCGGCGTTGCCATGCCGGCGGCGTCACTCGGCGAGGCGGCCCTGCACTTCGTCGACGAGTGCGGCAATGGGCACCCGCACCTGTTTGGTCGTATCCCGGTCCCTGATGGTCACGGCCCTGTCCTCCAGCGAGTCGAAGTCGATGGTGACCGCCAGCGGGGTCCCGATCTCGTCCTGGCGCCGGTACCGCCGCCCGATCGACTGGGTCTCGTCGTAGTCGCACATGGCGACCGGCTGCAGGAGGTCAAGGACTTCCCGGGCCACCGGGACCAGCGTGTCCTTGCGGGACAGGGGCAGCACGGCCACCTGGTACGGAGCCACCCGGGAGTGCAGCCGTAGGACGGTCCGGGCCTCGCCGTCGATCTCGTCCTCGTCGTAAGCAGCCAGCAGGAACGCCATCATCGTCCGGGTGGCGCCGGCCGCCGGCTCGATGACGTAGGGGACGTAGCGCTCGCCTGTGGCCTGGTCGAAGTACTCCAGCCGCACCCCGCTGGCCTCGGTGTGGGCCCGGAGGTCGTAGTCCGTCCGATTGGCGATCCCCTCCAGCTCGCCCCAGCCCCATGGAAACAGAAACTCCACATCCGAGGTGCCGGCCGAGTAATGGGACAGCTCCTCCTCGGTGTGCGGGCGCAGTCGCAGCATGTCACGCGGTATCCCGAGGTCGACATACCAGTCGAGCCGTTGCTGGCACCAGTAGTCAAACCACCGGCCGGCATCCGGCGGAGGCACGAAGTACTCCAGCTCCATCTGCTCGAACTCGCGGGTGCGGAAGACGAAATTCCCGGGCGTAATCTCGTTGCGAAACGCCTTACCGATCTGGGCAATCCCGAACGGGGGCCGTTTGCGCGACGTCTGCAGGACGTTGAGGAAGTTGACGAAGTGGCCCTGGGCGGTCTCAGGCCGCAGATACGCGACACTGCTGTCGTCTTGGACTGGACCGACATAGGTCTTGAACATCAGGTTGAAGGCCCGCGCCTCGGTCAGGTCGGTGCTGGCGCAATTCGGGCAATGGATCAAGCCGTCGGCCGGGTCCGGCTCCAGATGATCCGCACGCCAGCGCTCTTTGCAGTTGCGGCAGTCGACCAGAGGGTCCGTGAAGTTGGCCAGGTGCCCCGACGCCTCCCAGATCCTCGGGCTGGAGAGGATGGCCGCGTCGAGCCCGACGACATCGTGGCGGAGCTGTACCATCGACCGCCACCAGGCGTTTTTGACGTTGCGCAGCATGAGGACGCCAAGGGGCCCGTAATCGTACGTGGAGCGGAACCCCCCGTAGATCTCGGCCGATGGGAAGACGAAGCCGCGCTGCTTGCACAGCCGTACGATGTCGTCCATGCTCGGCGCCATAGGAGTCGAGGCTACTCGTCCTCCGGACGAGCCGATTCGCGTTAACCCTGGCCCAGCAGGTGAACAGTGCGCAGCCGGCGCTCGATGTGGGCTTCGAGGGCGGTGGTGGCGAGGCTGCTCGCCGCCGCCGTAACCCGGTCGGCCGGCTCCTGCAGGACCGCCGCCAGATCACCGCCGAGAATGCGGCGGATCAGCTCCAGCGCCCCCGGCTCCAGCGCCGGCCCCCGCCGGTGCTCCCGGCACAGGGCTCCCCCCTCAACCGGATCGAAGCTCACCAGGGCGGCGCCAATAACATGGCCTGCTGCAGGCGACCAGGCGGTGTCATCCTCACAACTGACGCAGCGGTCCAGCACCGGCGCCACCCCCTCCACGGCCAGGAGCTTCCAGTAGAAGGCGGCGACCAGCAGAGGCGAACGCGGCTCATGCTGGGCCAGCGTACGCAGGGCGCCCGCGAGCATCCGGTACAGGGCCGGGCTGGGCTCGCCCTCCTGAGTTACCTGATCGATCGCTTCGACCACAGCGATCGCGTCGGTCAGGCGGTCGAGGTCCTCACGCAGCGCCGGATGATATTCGATCGTTTCCGCCTGGGTGACGATGTCGAGCTCACGGCCTTCGTACAGCTGCAAGCTGATCCGGTTCGGCGGTTCGAGCCGGCCCCCGAAGCGGCTCTTGGTCTTGCGGACGCCTTTGGCCACCGCCCGCACCTTGCCGCGCCCAGCCGTGAACAACACCACGATGCGGTCGGCCTCACCCAGCTTGTGGGTCCGCAGCACGATGCCTTCGTCCCGATAGAGGGTCATCGGTTTCCACCAGGCAAGCCGGAAACTCGACGCTGGAAAGCCGGCTGACCAGAACACTGATCGGAGGACATGAGCACGCACCGGGTTACCCGGCGTCGAGCTCGCAGGCGGCCCACTAGCTCGGGATCCCTTCGTCATGCTGGCCGGTGGTCCCGTACCGACGATCCCGGGCCTGGAACTCCCGCACGGCCTCGACGAGGTGCTCACGGCGGAAATCCGGCCAGAGCACATCCGTGAAGATCAGCTCGCTGTAGGCGAACTCCCACAGGAGGAAGTTGGAGACGCGAAACTCTCCCGACGTCCGGATGACCAGGTCGGGGTCGGGGACGTCAGGGGCGTAGAGGTGGCGGTGAATGGTTCGTTCATCGATCCTGTTCGGCGACAGCCCCGACGCCACGATGGCCTTCACGGCGTCGACGATCTCGGCCCGGCCGCCGTAATTGAAGGCGACGATCAGGGTCAGGGCCTGGTTGCGGTGGGTGAGCGCCGCCGTCTCGTCCATGCGTCTGGCAATCCAGTGGGGCACCCGCCAGTCGCGTCGCCCGATGAAGCGGATCTTTACCCCCATCCGGTGGAGCTCGTCGCGTCGGCGGGTGAGCAGATCGTCAGCGATGACATTGAGGAGAAACCGGACCTCGTCTCGCGGCCGGCGCCAGTTTTCCGTCGAGAAGGCGTAGACCGTGAAGTAGCTGATCCCGAGGTCGAGCGCACCGCAGACGGCGTCGAAGAGCGCATCCTCGCCCGCCCGGTGCCCCTCGGTCCGGGGCAGCCCCCGTTTGGTGGCCCAACGGCCGTTCCCATCCATCACGCACGCGACGTGGCGCGGAATGCGATTCGGATCGAGCCCGTCGAGGTCCACGTCTGCAAGCTACCGCCTGGGGGCACCTCGACCCTTGCGGCGCGTGGCGCCGGCACCGACCGGCGGACCGTAAACGGGGCCGGTCGGGCGAGATCATCAACGTCGCCGAGATCATCAACGTCGCCGAGATCATCAACGTCGCCGAGATCATCAACGCCCGAGATCATCAACGTCACCGAGATCATCAACGTCACCGAGATCATCAACGTCGCCGAGATCTGAAGCACTTAGCCTGCAGGTCGTGCCCGACCCGCCGATCCGCGCCGCTCTCGCCGGCGCCACGGCAGGACTCCCCCAGCAGGAGGATCGTCCCGCCCAGGTAGCAATGGCCGAGTCGGTGGGGCGCGCCATTGCCGAGCAGCGGCACCTGGTGGTGCAGGCCGGGACGGGCACGGGCAAGAGTCTCGCCTACCTGGTCCCGGCGCTGGTCCTCGGAACCCGGGCGGTGGTGTCGACTGCAACCAAGGCCCTCCAGGATCAGCTCGCCGCCCGGGATCTCCCCCACCTGGCCACCACACTCGACGCGCCGTTCGAATTCGCGGTGCTCAAGGGCCGTTCCAACTACATCTGCCGGCAGCGCGTGGCCGAGGTGGCCGGCGGTGACCAGCAGATGGGGCTTGATATCAGCGATCCCGTCGGCCGTCCTCCCGACCTCGGCCCGCTCGGCCGGGAGATTCGCCGACTGGTGGATTGGGCGGAACGCGCCGCCACCGGAGACCGGGCCGACCTGGCCTGGGAGCCCAGTCCGGTGGCCTGGTCCCAGCTGAGCGTCGGGGCGCGGGAGTGCCCCGGCGCCGCTCGCTGCCCCTCGGGCAACATCTGTTTTGCCGAGGCGGCCCGCGCCCGGGCCGCAGAGGCCGATGTGGTCGTGGTGAACACCCACCTCTATACGGCCGCGCTCGCCGCCGGAGGCGATCTGCTTCCGCCCCACGACCTGGTCGTCTTCGATGAGGCCCATGAACTCGAGGACATCGCTTCGGCCGCCCTTGGCTTCGAGATCGGCGCCGGCCGCTTCCAGGCGTTGGCCCGCACGGCGCGGCCGATCCTCGAGGACCAGTCGGCTGCGACCGCCGTCGAGGAAGCTGGAAGCCTGCTCGGAGAAGCGCTGCGCCCTCATCTCGGCGCCCTGCTGCCCCGACCCCCCGACGACGCCACCCGGGAGCGCCTGACGGTCGGCCGTGAGCGGGTGCAGCGGCTGCAGGCGGATATCCGCCGAGCCATTCGCACTCGAGAGGAGGGGGCACAGACCGCGCTCAGCGGGAGCGGCGGGGCCGACCCGGAGGGTGGGCTACGGGCTCGACAGGCCCGGGTCCAGCAGGCGGCCGGCCATCTCCTGGGCGATCTTGACCAGGTCCTCGAGCTGTCCGGGAGCCAGGTGGCCTGGGTGGAGGGGCCCGACCACGCCCCGCTGCTCAAAGTGGCACCGCTCGACGTCGGCGCCGCCTTCCGAGCCGTGCTCTGGGGTCGGGAGGATTCGCCCACCGCGGTGTTGACCAGCGCCACCATTCCCCCCCGACTCGGCGAGCGACTTGGACTCGAGCCGGGCTCCTACGACGTGCTCGATGTCGGCAGCCCCTTCGCCTATGACGACCAGGCGCTCCTCTACTGCCCGGTCCACCTGGCGGAACCCCGACACCCCGGCTACGAAGCGGCCATGCACGACGAACTGGCTGCCCTCATCGCGGCGGCGGAGGGCCGGACACTGGCGCTGTTCACCAGTTGGCGGGCCATGACGGCCGCCGCGGACGCCATGCGGCCACGGGTGCGCTGGCCGGTGCTGACCCAGTCGGATCTGCCCAAGCCGGCGCTCTTGGCCCAGTTCAGCGCTGACGAGCACTCGTGCCTGTTCGCCACCATGGGCTTCTGGCAGGGAGTCGACATCCCGGGACCGGCGCTGTCACTGGTCGCCATCGACCGCTTGCCCTTCCCAAGACCCGACGATCCCCTGCTGCAAGCCGCGCCGGGCCAGTCTGGGCCGGGAGGCGTTCGGTCTGATCGACCTGCCCCGCGCCGCCACCCTGCTGGCTCAGGGCTCGGGCCGCCTCATTCGCTCGCGGGCCGATCGAGGGGTGGTGGCCGTACTGGACTCGCGCCTGGGAACCGCCCGCTATCGCTGGGACCTCATACGTGCGCTCCCTCCGATGCGCCGGACCAGATGGCGGTCGGAGGTGGAAGCCTTCCTGGCCCCACTGCGAACGCCGGCCGGCAATCAGTAGCCGAGGCGCGCCGAGCACCCGAGGCGCGCCCAGTACCCGAGAAGCGCCCAGCGACGCGCCCAGTACCCGAGACGCGCCGAGTACCCGAGACGCGCCCGGTACCCGAGAATGCTCAGTATCCGAGGCGCTCCAGGGCCTGCGGCCGGCTCTGCCAATCCGGGTCCACCTTTACGAACAGCTCCAGGAAGGCACCCGCGGGCAGCTGCGCCCGGGCCCGGGTCCCGACCTCCCGGAGCACCGCGCCGCCCCGGCCGATCACGATCCCCTTCTGCGAATCCCTTTCGACAACAATCTCGCAACGAATCCGGGGCCATTCCAACTCGGTCACCCGACAGGCGATCGAATGGGGCACCTCATCCCGTGTGACCGCGAGCAGCTGTTCACGGACCAGCTCGGCGACCCAGACCGCCTCGGCCACGTCGGAGACGGTGCCCTCCGGATACAACCGCGGGCCTTCCGGCATACGGGCCACGATGGCGTCGATGAGCGGCTCGATTCCCTCGCCCGTTCGAGCTGACACGGGAAAGTACTCCTCGCACCCGAGCCCATCGTCCGCCGCGGCCGCCTCGAGCTGGTGCAGAACCTGCGATCGCGAGGCGGCATCCACCTTGTTGACCACGCAGACGGATGGACCGGAGACGAGCCCGGCCACGAAACGGTCACCTTTCCCCACAGGCGCGGTCGCATCCACCACGAGCACGGTCACGTCGACTCCGTCGAGCGCCAGGGCGGCCGTGTCGTTGAGCCGCTCGCCGAGCAAGGTGCGGGGCTTGTGGATGCCCGGCGTGTCGACGAAAACCACCTGGGCGTCGGGCCGGGTGAGCACGCCACGCACCGGCACGCGGGTGGTCTGGGCCACCCGCGATGTAATGGAGACCTTCTCACTCAGGATGGTGTTGAGCAGAGTGGACTTGCCGACGTTGGGCCGGCCGAGCAGGGTTGCGAACCCGGACCTCACGGCTTGGCGGCGCCCGGCTTCCGGGGTTTTGCCTCCAGCGGCGAGATGCGGACCCGGCCGATCCGGCGCCCCTGCACCCGCTCCGCGACCAGGCGGTGACCATCCACGAACGCGGCCTCCCCTTCGACCGGCACGTGACCGAGCAGGCTGTACAGGAGGCCGCCGACGGTGTCCCACTCGTCGCCCTGGGGAAGCTCCGACGCTCCGAGCAGCTCGTTGACCTCATCGACCGGCATTCGGGCGTTCACCACCACCGTGCCGTCATCGAGGCGCTCGGGCCGCGCCTCCTCAACGTCGTACTCGTCGGTGATCTCGCCGACGAGCTCCTCGATGAGGTCCTCCAGGGTGACCAGACCGGCGGTTCCACCGAACTCGTCCACGACCATGGCCATGTGGTATTTGCCGGCCTGCATTTCCCGCATCAACTCGGAAACCTTCTTGCTCTCCGGCGTGAACTGGGCCTCGCGCATGATCGTCGAGACCGGCTCTTCTTGCCGGCCCTCCCGTTCCGCCCGCATCAGGTCCTTGGCGTAAACGATACCAACGATGTCATCGATGCCCTGACCGAACACCGGGATCCGGCTGTACCCGGCCGGGATGATGATGTCGATCACATCGATGATGCGGGCGTGGGATTCGACCGCGACCATATCGGGTCGGGGCACCATGACATCACGGACGACAGTGTCGCCGAAATCGATGATGGAGTGGATGAGGGTGCGTTCCTCTTGCTCGATCACGTCTTCCTCGACCGCTTCATCAGCGATGGCTCGCAGCATCTCGTCTGACGTGTACGGGCCGGCTTTGATCCCCTTGCCCGGAAGAATCGCGTTCGAGATTCCGATGAGGGCCCGGGTCACCCAGCCGAGCGGCTTGAAAGCGACGAGCGGGCGCACGACCCGGGCCGACCAAAGCGCCGCTCGTTCGGTGTGCTGAATCGCCCACGTCTTCGGAGCCAGCTCGGCCAGGACAAAGATCACCACCACTTCAAAGGACGTCGCAATCACGACTCCCCACCCACCGAAGGTGTGGGCGAAGACCACCCCGACGAGGGTGGCAGCCACCAACGTGCAGAGCTCGAGGGCAAACAGGACGATCGGAAGGACGGTGCCGATCCGCTCGACCAGCCACAAAAGAGTGGTAGCGCTCCGGCGCCGCTCCTCTACCATCGCCTGCGCCTTGGCTTTTGAGGTCCGGGTCAACGCGGTCTCGGAAAGGGCCAGGATTCCTATCGCCGCGATGAGCACGACCACCACGATGAGCAGCACGACGTCCTGTGACCCGAAATGGTGACTCGAGGATGCCGCGGCGTCGATCACGGTGGTTCGCCCTCGGCAGTCTGATAATAATGGGCCAGGAGTTCGCGCTCCTTGGCCTCCATGGCCTCGGCTTCGTCCGATTCGTCGTGGTCCATCCCGAGCAAATGCAGCAACCCGTGCACGACCAGGAGGGCGATTTCTTCGTCGTAGGTGCCCGCGTGATCTGGAGCGTTGCGATAGGCGACCGCCGGGCAGATGACGACATCACCGAGCAGGGTCGGAGCCTCGTCCGCCTCGCCACTGAAGCCCGGACCGGTGCCCCCGGAATCGGGGGAGCGCCCGCTGTCGGCCGGCTCCTCATCGATGGGAAAGGCCAGGACGTCGGTGGGTCCCTCCTTGCCAAGGAACCGGGAGTTCAGATCGGCGATCGCGGCTTCGTCGACGAACAGCAGCGACACCTCGGTGGCGCCACGAACTCCCTCCGCCGCCAGCACCGCTTCCGCCAGTTTGATCCACCGCAACGTGTCAACCGGATGAACAGACTGCTCATCCGCCCCAAAGACGACCGCGCCCACGGCTCCCCCGGTCTCGGGTCAGGACTCGCCGGACCCAGGATGGCCTGATCGGCCACCGTGGTTGGGACTTCCCGGATGGATCACGTCGCCAGGCTCGCTGCGAGGCAGGCGGTGAGGACCGATGCCGGCCCGGCTGGTCACGTCCGCGGCTTCGTAGGCCCTGGCCGCGTCCGCGATCTCATAGGCGTTGACGATGTCGGCGACAATCCGGTGGCGAACCACGTCCCGCTGGCCCAGCCGCACCCATGAGAGCCCCTCGATGCCGGCGAGGACCTCCTCGAGGCCGACCAGACCGGAACGACCGCCGGGCAGGTCGATCTGGGTGTCGTCACCGGTGACAACCACCTTGGAGCCGAAACCTATTCGGGTGAGAAACATTTTCATCTGCTCGGGAGTGGTGTTCTGGGCCTCGTCGAGGATGATGAAACTGTTGTTGAGGGTCCGGCCCCGCATATAGGCCAACGGGGCCACCTCGACGGTTCCGGCGTCAAGCAGGCGGCGGGCCCCGTCGGTGCCCAACATGTCGTAGAGCGCGTCGTACAACGGGCGCAGATAGGGATCAATCTTGGCCATGAGATCACCAGGCAAGAAACCGAGCCGTTCGCCGGCTTCGACCGCGGGGCGCGTCAGAATGATGCGGTCAACCTGCTTGGCCTGCAACGCCTGCACCGCCAGGGCCACGGCCAGATAGCTCTTGCCGGTGCCGGCTGGGCCCACCCCGAAGGTCACGACGCTGTCGCGGATGGCGTCCGCGTATCGTTTCTGGCCACTGGTCTTCGGGCGCACGGAACGGCCCCGCGCCGACCGCAGCACCTCGGCCGTCAGCACCTCCGATGGGCGCTCGTCCGCCCGCACCATGTCGATGGTGCGGTGAACGACCTGGGGATCGAGAAGCTGCCCCTGTTCGAGGAGCAGTCGAAGCTCATCGACCAGCCGGGCGGCCACGGCCGCATCGTCGCCATCGATCGTAAACTCATTGCCCCGGGCATGGATCGACGTGCCCTCGAATGCATCCTCCACCAGTCGCAGGTTCTCGTTGAGCGGACCGACGAGTCGCGGCATCAGGTGGTTGGGGACGGTGACGGTGACGGTCGTGGACACGGGCAGACTCAATTCCAGGCTACCGCCTGGGCGGCGCTGGCAATGGGAAGGTGACGGCGCGGGCGTTTCAACCCGGCGGCCAACCCATCTGATGGCCGCCGACCACGTGCATGTGCAGGTGGGGCACGCTGTTGAGGGCGTGTTTCCCGACATTGAAGACCAGGCGGTACCCGTTTTCGGCCATGCCCTCCGCCACGGCGATTTGCTGAGCGGCGGTAAACATCTCGGCGAGGACGTCGGCGTGCTCGGGTGAAATCTCAGCGGCGCTGATGATGTGCTGCCGGGGCACGACAAGCACGTGTACCGGCGCCGCCGGGTTGATGTCGTGAAAGGCGTATGTCAACGGTGTCGACAGCGCAGCTTTCGAGGGGACTTCGCCGGCCACGATCTTGCAAAACAGGCAGTCAGCCATTACCACGACGCTACCGTGGCGGTCCGTGCCGCACCCGGACGACGGCGACCCAGGACAGGCCGGACAAGGAGGCCGGGCAGGACCGGCAGGAGCCACAGGACCCGCGGGACAGGCGGGAGAACAGCTGGTCGCCGCCTTCGCCCGCTGGGCAGCTGATCAGCGGACCGCCATCGCGGCGACGAACCGGGTCCGGGCCCGATCGCTCCGCGACCAGGCCACCGCGACGGCGACGTGGGTCGGCCTCCTGGTGGACCTGGCCGAGCAGATGGCGGCGGTGACCGTTGTGCTCGGCGGGCAACGCCGGTCGGGACATCTCGTCGGCGTCGGTCGGGACTTCTGCGTGCTACAGGCCGACCACGGCCGCACCGCATTGATCTCTGTGCACGAGATCTCCCAGCTGTGGCCGGATCTGGACCTCGGTACGGCCGACGTCCCCCCGGCTGGCGATCGCACCCCGTCGATCGACCTACCGCTGATAAGTGCACTCGCCCTGCTGGCTGAGGAGCGATCACCGGTCGGCCTGTTCTCGCGCAACGGATTGGCGACCACTGGCGAGCTCGTCGCCGTCGGCGATGATGTGCTGACGCTGCGGACCGCACCCCCAGCCCGCCGGCTGGTCCATGTCCCATTCGGCAGCGTGGCTGCGTGCGAGCTGCGCTAACCCCCCGATAGCTCCTCGTGCATGTCATGTGCCTCCCGGGACTCTCGTGGCTTCGGTTCCGGGTAGAGGTGCTCCAGGCTGCCCGGCTCGATACGCATGCGGCTTATGAAGTCTTCGATGTCACCTGCCTGGACCCGGATGACCCGACCCATCTTGTAAGCCGGTAGCTGACCCTCGTCAATAAACCGGTAGAGCGTCCGAAGGGTCACCCCGAGCCGCTCGCAGGCCTCTCGCGTACCCATCCACTGGATCGCCTCGCTCATGCACCCATCATAGCCACCCCATAGACACACAGGTGGGTTCTCGATAGATTTCATGTGTGCCGCGGCAGCCTGCTCGGGGAATGGAGACAGATGGGTCCCGCCAGAGGGGCCAGACCGGCATCCTGGCTGGTCCAGAGGGTGCCGGCCGGTCCGGTCCAGGCGCCGCAGGCCGGTCTCTCGGCATCGGACGCCGCCGGGCGCTTCCCGCAGGTCGAGCCGTCGTCGGTGGGTTCCTGGTGGCGGTGGCTGCGGTTGTCGTCTTCGCGGCCATGCTCGCAGGCAACTCACGACCGGGTCAGCGTTGGATCGTGGCGGCCAGAACGCTTGGCCCGGGGACGGTCCTCGAAGCCGGCGACCTCACCTCGTCGACCATGCGGCTCCCCGGAGCGACGGCTGCCCTCGCCTACCGGCAAGCGGCCCTGGTCGAGGGCCGCACCCTCGCTGTCGGACTCCGTCCCGGCGAGCTGCTGCAGGCCTCGGTGCTCGTCCCGTCCAGCCAGGAGCCGGTCCTGCGACCGGTCAGCCTCGCCGTCGACCCGGTATCCCTGGCCGGTCTGTCAGCCGGGCAGCCGGTTGACGTCCTGATGACACAGGGCACCGGGGGCACGGGGACCGGGGGCGCTGCGGGCACCGGGGGCACGGGCACCGGAGGCACGGGCACCGGGGGCACGGGCACCGGGGGCACGGGCACCGGTGGCACGGGCGCAGGTGTCACCGTCGTCGTCCGGGGTGCCACCCTCCTCGATGTGGTCACGTCGAACTCCAGCTCGCTCACTGCCGGCAGCGGAGGGCAGGTCACGATCGGCGTCTCCACACTGAGCGAGGTGGAGGACTTGGTGGCTGCGGCCCACACCGGCACCGTCACCCTGGTCGCGGCCGAGCCGTCGGACGGAGCGGGCCCCGGCCCCGGACCTGCCGCCCCGTGACGAGAGAGTGACGGGCTCACAGCAGGTCGTGACGGGCGAGCGATACGTACTGCTGGGCCTGGCCCCGGCCCGAGCCCCATGGTTTGCGGCCGTAGCACAATGGGCGACCTCGGCCACCATCGCCGCCGAATTCATCAAATGCGTCTCGGCGGACGAAGTGAGGGTCCGACTGGCGTCGGGCCGGCGTCACTCGGCGTTGCTTGTTGACGCGGCGTCGCCGTCGTTCGACCGGGACGTCGTGGACGCGGCCCGCACGACCCTCACCCCTGTGATCGCCGTGCGCGGCCCACGATCTCCGGGTTTCGCCGGGGCCGACCTCGGCATCGCGGCCGAACTACCGGCGGACTTCAGTCGGGACGACCTGCTCGGTGTGCTGACCGCCCATTGCCAGATGATCGGCCGCGGCGACCAGCTCCCGCCGGCGCTTGGTGAATCCACCCCCGCGCTCTGGCTCGGCCAACTCGTCACCATTTGCGGCCCCGGAGGAACCGGGGCCTCCACCCTCGCCATTGCCGTGGCGCAGGGCCTGGCTGCGGACCCTCGCCACGGGGGCCGCGTGCTTCTGGCCGATCTGGCCCGGCGAGCCGACCAGGCCATGCTGCACGACGCCCAGGACCTCGGTCCAGGAACGCAGGAGCTGGTCGAGGCCCACCGGCTCGGGAGACCCGACGTCGACGAGATCTGGCGCATCACCTTCGATGTCCCGCGGCGCGGCTACCGCCTGCTGCTGGGCTTGCGCCGGCCAGAAGCATGGAGCTCGCTTCGCCCCCGGGCGATCGACGCTGGCATCGACGGGCTGCGCCGCTCGTTCCACGTCGTCGTCGCCGACGTGACCGGCGACTTCGAAGGCGAGGCGGATGGTGGTTCGGCCGACGTGGAAGAGCGCAACCATCTGGCCCGCAGCGCCGTTCTGCATTCGAGTGCGGTGGTGGTCGTCGGCGCGAGCGGGATGAAGGGAATGCACTCGCTGGCCGGGCTGGTGCGGTCGTTGACGGCCATAGGCGTCTCACCCGATCGAGTCCTGCCCGTCATCAACCGGTCGCCGCGCAATCCGCGAGCCCGCGCCGAACAGGCGCGAGCCCTCGCCAGGCTCCTGGCCGCCGGCCGCGGCGGTGTCCCGGCGGGCGGTGCTGGCCTCGGCGGGGGTCGCCAAACCGCGCTCGCTGGTCCAATTCATGTACCGGAGCGAAAACTCGAGGACTCTCTCCGGGACGGGGGACCGTTGCCGGGCGCAGTCGTGGACCCGATCGTGCAAGCCGTTCGGGCCGTGTCCGAACGCCAGATGGACAGCGGGCCGGCCCTCCCCGGACCGACCCTCATCGCGCCGGGATCGCTCGGCCAGTGGTCCGAGACCACCGAGTTCGGAACTGGAGGCGGTGGGTGAGCGTGGGCGGCCCGCGGTAGGCGGTGGCCGGCCGGCGAGCGGGCGGCAGCCGGTGGTGGGCGGCCGGCGAGGGGGCGGCAGCCGGTGGTGGGCGGCCGGCGAGCGGCCGGCCGGCCGGCGGCGGAACGGCGGTGGAACGGCGGTGGAACGGCGGTGGAACGCGGTGGACGGCCAGCGGCAGCCGGCTCCGTTCGAATTTTCTGACGCGAATCGTTCCCGAATCCGGCCCTGGGCATGCTTTTCTGTAGCGCGCCACGCTTGAAATGGGCAGAATTTGCTGCAGAAAACCGGAAGGCGGCCGGCGGTGGGAAGTGGTGGGCGGCCGGTGGGCGGCCGGCCAGCGGGCGGCAGCCGGCGGTGGAACGCGGTGGACGGCCGGCGGCAGCCGGCTCCGTTCGAATTTTCTGACGCGAATCGTTCCCGAATCCGGCCCTGGGCATGCTTTTCTGTACCGCGCCACGCTTGAAATGGGCAGAATTTGCTGCAGAAAACCGGAAAGCGGGCAGCGGCCGACGGACCGGCCCCGGGAGCCGGGCGAGTCCCTGGCACGCGGCGCGGTCCCGAGGTACCGGCCCACCCCCCAGCCCGAGGCCCGCGGCCTTTAGAACAGCGTGAGGCGAATGGTCCCAGCGGCGCGCAGGTCGCCGTAGTCGACCTCCACACACTGGATACCCCTGGCCGCGGCGACCACCTGAGCCTGTGGCTTGATCTGCTGGGCCGCCAGCAGGCCTCGAACCGGGCGCAATCGCCCGTCCAGGTCGAGGCGTTCGATGTAACGAACCAACTGTTCGACGCCGTCAATCTCGCCTCTCCGTTTGATCTCAACCGCCACCGCCCGTCCTTCGGCATCGCGGCAGAGCAGGTCCACAGGGCCGATATCGGTTGGGTATTCGCGGCGCACCAACCGGAGACCCTCGAGGAGGAACCCGGGATTGGCAGCCAGCAGTTCCTGCAGGTGGGCCTCCACCCCATCTTTCTGGAGGCCTGGGTCCGGGCCGAGGTCGCGGGTCACGTCCAGATGGATCTCGTCGATGACGATGGTGAGGCTCTCGCCCTTCGTGTTGGTCACGATCCACCGACCCGGCTCCACACGCAAATCGCAGGGCTGCGTCATCCAGTTGAGCGGCTTATACGCCTTCCCGTCCGAATGGACAGAGACCGAGCCGTCCGCTTTCACCATCAGCAGTCGGCTGGCACGCGGCAAGTGAGCCGATACGCGGCCCGCGTAGTCGACAGTGCAGGTGGCGATCACGAGCCGCATCGCCCTGTTATTGTGCCCGACGCCGACCCGACCTCCGCGAACCTGCCGCCGACCAGGCATAGCCTGGGCTCCTGACCCCCACCACCTCGACCGAAGACCGCGAGTCGGCCAGCGCCTGGCCGGCCCCTCTCCCGAAGGTGTCGGGGGCCGCCCCCCGACGCCTCTACTTCGCCCGCGTTCCGCTGCCGATTGATCCGGGTAGCTGGGGTCGGCCTGCAGTTGGGTCCGTCGAACGACCGGTCTCGCCAACGTGGGTTCCCGTAGGGGCGCCGCCGCCCCCACCGGCCGCAGCCCGGCCGGCGGCACCAAGGGGCCCAACCAGCCGCCGCCGTAGGCGACGCATCAGCGCGTTGGTGGAAGGCGCCGTCGCAGTCGTTGTCCTGGCCGGGCTGGCGCTCTTCGCCCCAGACGGCCACGCCGGCTCGGTTGCCCTCAAGTCGGGTGCAGTCAGCCGCTGGACCAGTGGCGCCCTGCCGGTGCTGGCCAACCTGACCAAGGACTCCAGTGCTATCGAAAAGGACAGCGGCCCGGCGTCGATTGTCCCCACCGGTCCACGTCGCGACGACGCCGCCCGTTACAAGGTGGACCTGGCGGCGGCCCAGCGGCTGCCGGCACCCCCGGACGCGGGCCTCGCACGGGCGTGGCGATCCACACTGGCGCAGCTGACCACAGCCTCGTTTGATCTGCAGATGACCAGCAGTGTCAACGCGGAGGCATTAGCCCGCGCCCACGTGCGCTTCGCGGCTATCGAAATGGTGCTACTCGAATTTCAACAAGCCATCCGCCCTGCGCACTGAAAATCGACCAGTGAAAATCGACCCCGACGACCGTTTCCCCCGCCTCTCTAAGTGCACGAGAGGGGCTGGAGCGCGGCGGCGGATGGCGCGCTCGGGGCCACATCGCTCGCCAGCGGTCCCGTCGCGGCCGTGGCGGTCGTGCTGGCCCGTACCCGGCGGACGCCGAAACCAGGAATGTCGCGACCGAAGACTGCCTCCACGGACGCGGTGCCTTCGAGCCGAACGGCGGGCCCGGCGACCGCGATCCACAGACGGACGTCGTGAAGGCCACCGTCGGCCTGCGCGGCCACGCTTTGACACACCACCTGAGCGGCCTGCGAGAGGGACAAGGTGACGACGCCATGGGAATAGAACGCAGATCTCGACAATCCGGCACCCACAGCGTCGGCGGCTGCGGCCGTGAGAGAATCGCGCAGCTGTCGTTGAGCCAGATAACTCGAAGCGCTGTCGACGGCGAGAGCGCCGAGGATCACC
This sequence comes from uncultured Acidimicrobiaceae bacterium, assembly GCA_963834725.1. Lineage (GTDB taxonomy): Bacteria > Actinomycetota > Acidimicrobiia > Acidimicrobiales > Palsa-688 > PALSA-693. The sequence continues at coordinate 4,884,626 of CAWICN010000001.1, read as the reverse complement.
AGCACCAGGAAAGCCGCCGGCACCAAGGCCAGCACACTGCCCCGTTCCGATCGGCGGGTCATGTGCATGTCGCCGACCCCGGGAGGCCGGATCGATACGGATCCACAAGCTCTGAGCTGACAGACCTGACCTCTTCGCCCGTCCCGACCCGACCGACAAATGGCAGGACCAGCACGGGCGCGGGGTACGACACCGAGATCGTCACGCGCTGGCACCGTCCGAAGGACCCGGCCGCCAGGTGCACCTCCGCACGCGAAGGATCCCGCCCGTAGCCGATCAGGGCGTTGGCAGCTGCCGTCTCCGCCGCTGAGAAGGCCACGGCCGCTGACGAGGCCCCGACATAGGTCCGGCCGGCTTGGCGGGCGGCTTCGTTCGTCGCGGCCTTTGTGTCGAGGATGGCCCACGCGTGGGCGACCAGCAAGGTGCCCGCCACGAACAACAGCGAACCGAAGAGCAGGCCTTCGAAACCGCCCACGAACCCGGCCTCGCCCGAGCCGCGCCGCGGCTGCCGTGCTCCATCGGAGCGGGCGGCACGGGGGCCGCCGGCCCAATGGGCGGCACGGGCGGATTCGGCCCAACGGGCGGCACGGGCGCCGCCGGCCCAACGGGCGGCACGGGCGGATTCGGGCCAACGGGCGGCACGGGCGCCGCCGGCCCAACGGGCGGCACGGGGGCCGCCGGCCCAATGGGCGGCACGGGCGGATTCGGCCCAACGGGCGGCACGGGCGCCGCCGGCCCAACGCGCAGTATGGGCGCCGCCGGCCCAACGGGCACGTTGCCGTCGAACCCACCCCCTCAACGGAACCGTTCCGTCCGGATAGTGACGGTCTTGGTGATCGAGCTCCATTCTCCGGGCATTGGCAGGAGGCTGGGGCTGTCGCCTCGTACCTCGAGCACCACCCGCTGTGCATCGACCTCCAACCACTGGAAGCGTGTGCGTGTGGCTCCAAACGTGCCTAGTTGCTGTTGCGCCTCCGAGACGGCGAGCGGCATTTCCGTGAGGGGGTCGGGCGACTCGGCCACCTCCTCGGCGGCGCGTGCCGCCACGGACGTCAAGGTCGAGGAGGCATACAGGCGGACGAGGACCTGTGCGCAGAAGAGCAGAAGGGTCATCAGGATGACGAATCCGATCAAGGTTCCGACGACGCTCGTGCCGAGGTCCGGCCTCTTCCGGCTGCCACAGTTCGACCTCTCGGACCCGACGCGCCCCGAGGCATCGACGCGGCCCGGACCACGACCGTTGCGTACCTCAAGCCCAGGGCGCGGCCGGAAGTTCGGCGCGGCAGAGCCGCCGCGGTCCGGGATATCGAGCGCGGGGCGCGCTGCGGTGTCCCGCGCAGAATGCACCCGGCCGTCCGGGGCCTGGTCCCCGGCGCCAGCGAAGCGGCGCACCGGCCTTCAGCAGGTGCTGTTGCTCTGACCGATGCAGTTGACCTGATTGTCCACGTGCTTGGCGGCGTGCTGGAACGTGGTGTTGAAGGCAACCCACATGGCCACCCCGATGAAGGCCATGACCAGCACCGCGATGGCCGCCGAAATCACACCCTCGCCTCGCTCGTCACGGACGGCAGGCTGACGCTGATGGTGGGTCTTGGTGACGGTCATGGGAGGTCCTTTCGCAGCTAACCCGGCCAAACGACACCGCCTATGGCGCTGTAATCCCCCGCCACCCTGGCGGCTGGCGCCGCCGTTTCATTTCCCAACCGTGCAGCCAGACGCACCACGGCTGAAAACTATTCAAACTACACTGATGTCCGCAACAGCCCCGACCTGCGTCTTTGCGGCCCAAGCGCAGAGGTCACGCGCCAGCGAACAACTACAGCGCCACTACGGCGCCGCAGCCCCCCTGAGGTTGGCCCGGCTCGAAGCGTAGCATGACTGGATGCCGCTGTCCCGGACCTGCCGTCCGGGCGCCAGCCGGATCATGAAAAAGAACGCCTCGTGGCGTCGGCTGGGCCGGGAGCACCCAGCGGCCTGATCGCGGCCCGGCTCGGGCCCGTGCAGTAGAGGGCGAGATGATGACCCACTACCACCAAGCCATCTTCGAGTCCGACGGCAGAGAGGGACGGCAGAGAGGACGGTGAAGCGAACAGGACGACGACGGCGCGGCGACGTAGGCGGCCCGCTCGGCCTGGACAGCCCGGACCTCAAGGTGGCTGTCCCGCCGTTATGGGTGTCGCGGGTTCCTGGCCGTGGCTTACCGGGAGGAGATGTCCGACCTGCGGGAGCGGGTCGAGAAGCGGGTCGAGGAGCTGGTGGAACGGTTCGGATATATCGACCACACCGTGATCCCGGTGTGCTGGTGGCGACACCACGGGCACGTCGATATCGTCCAAGCATCGCGCCGGACCAAAGCGGGCGTCCTACGCGAGCGTCCTACGCGAACACCTCGGGGGACGCCCGAATTGTTTTTCGCGGCGGGCCGCCTGTGGAACGGACGGGCCATTTCGGCTGCGCCATCGGCCACAAGGACCTGATCCGCTGGATCCGGGTTCACGACCCGCCTCCTGGAAGGCACAGCTGGAGGCGAGGGCGCGAGCGCCGGAACACGGCGATGTGGCGGTCGGCGCAGGAGGAATGAGCCGCTGCGCCAGCGGCCCAACCCCTGCTTTTTTGCGACCGTGTTCCCAACCCTCAGGCGTTGGCGAACAGCCGCAAAGCTGCCAAGAAGGGAACGGCCAGCAGGATCACGCCCGGCACCAGGGTCGCCACTGTCACCGGAACCCAGACCTGCTGCGCTCGTCGTTCGATGGACTCGATCGTCCGCCGCTGCAGATCCCGGCGCGCGTTTCGGGCCTCGGCCGATACCAGCCGGCCCAGGTCAGAGGACTCCGTGTGAAGGGACAGGACTCCGACCAGCCGATCGACAGCGCTCACTCGAGCCACCTCGGCCCATTCCCGCAAGGCCTCCACCTCTGAAAGGCCCTGCCGAACCCGATTGACGACGAAGGCAAGGTCTCGGGCGGCCGAACCATGGCCTCGTTCACTCAGACGAGCCAGGGCCGCTCCCAATGAGTAGCCGGCGTTCAGCAACATCGCCAGCTGCTCACTCACGACCGGCAACTCCGAGCGCGAGATCCTGCTGCCAGCGCTCCGAGGCCCGAACCAAACGTTGCTCTAAGACCAGAAAGGCGAGCAATGGGGCGCCGGCCACGACCACGACCGAAACCACTGGCGGCAAACCAAGGCCGGCGGCGAGGAGGGCCGCGGCCACCACCGCCAGGCCGGCGACGGCCAGCTGTCGCACCCGGAACGCGGTGACATCCATATCGGAATGCACTCTTCGCAGACGGTTGGCGAGTGGCTCAGTCACTCCAAACAGTGAAGCCAGCCGATCACCACACAGCCGGGCCAGGGGACCGACGACGTCTCGCACCGACTCCACCGAAAACAATCCGGCCGAATCGGATCCGGTCGCCCCGCCCGGGCTGAAAGGTCGCAACCGCTCGGCCAGACTGGGCCGGGACAGCCGGGCCGACCTGGACAACAACAGAGTGGCGCCAATCCACACGAGCAGTCCCGCTCCGACGGCGATCCGGTTCACCGGAAAATCCGTGGTTGTTGCGGCACCCGCATGATTCGTCCCGACCAGATCCAGCAGGCAGCCACCGCAAACAGACCGACCGCAACGGCAAGCTGGCCCCCCGCAGTCGCGTAGGCGTGACGGCCGGTGCCAATCGATAGACCAGCGACGGCCATGCCAAGCGGGACCAGCAGCACAAATCGTCGGGCGAAGCGAACGCCTGCCTGGCGGCTTTCGGCGTCTTTCTTCCCTTGCAACTCGGCAACACGATCATCGATTAAGTCCTGCAGCTTCGACTGGAGGTCCGATCCGCCCAACTCGTGGGCGACCAGCAGCGTCTCACAGACCACGTCCGCCGTCGGATCGGCGAGGCCGTCCTTGAGCAAGGATGTGGTTCCCACCAAGTCGGTCGTGAGGAGCCACTCTCGTTCCGCGGCGGCGAAGGCCTGCCGCCACTCGGTCGGAGCCCGTCGCCCAACCTCGAACAGCGCTTGCGGGATGCTGCGGCCGATAGACCCGGTCAATAGCCGCAACTCCTCCAGCATCCGGGGCCACGCCTCGGCGGCCTCGGCCAGCCGGGTCCGGCGCCGGGCTCGATACGAGGTGACGGGGATTAAGGCGGCCAGGCAGCCGGCGACCAGGGCAGGCAGCACGCCATCAAAAAGGACGTAAGCACAGACGGCGCCGAGCACGAACAACAGCACGATAACGCCCAAGAACTCCACGGTGCGCACCTGTCCGAGGCCCGCTTGGCGCAACCAGATCCCCACCTGGCGATTCGGCCGTTTGGAGCGGTAGAAGCGTCGGGGCCCAATCCCTTTCCACCCGAATACCGCGGCCGTATAGATCAGATAGGCGCCAAACGACGCCAGAAGGGCGGCGAGGACGCCGAGCAAGGGACGGCCGAGCAGGTTCACCGGGTCTGTTCTCCCGCTGCCAGGGACGCGACCTCGTACCCGGCCAATTCGAGCGCCCTGGCTGCCCGAACCGGGAGGTTGCCCGACCAATCCAGCGGATCAGCAAAACGCGGCCGGGCGAAGACAGAGGTGGTCGTGAAGTTCACCGTCCCCGCGCCGACTTGCAGATCCTCTACCGCAAGAACTTCTGTGACCCGCAGATCAGATCCACGCCGAGCGCAGTAGACGACCATGTCAATCGCCTCGCTCACCAGGGCGGAGAGCGCGGTCACGCTCAGTTCGGACCCGGTCTCAGCCAGCTGGCAGATGAATCGCAGCCGCGACAGGGCCTGGCGGGCCGACGCGGCGTGAAGAGTCGTAAAGCCCTGCACCCCCGACGACAGCGTCAGCATCAATGGCATCGCCTCGCGATCGCGGACCTCTCCGACAATGGCGACATCCGGAGCCATGCGGAGGAAGCCGGCCACCAAACGGCGAAGGTCGACCTCCTTTCGATCGGGCCGGCCCGGTCGAGTTTGCATATGAGCGACGTTGGGGAGGGGAATGTCTGTCTCGAACACCTCCTCAGCAACGACAACTCGCAGGCTGGGGTCGAGCTCGGCAGCCAGGCAACTCAACAAGGTGGTCTTGCCGGACCCGGGCGCGCCCGCGACGAGGACCGAGAGTCCACTGCGCACGCAAGCGTGCAAAAAACGGGCAGTGGTTGAGTCGAGCATGCCCCGCTCGATGAGCTCGCCCAGCGACTGATGCTGGACCCCTGAGAACTTCCGAATGTTGACGAGCACATGTCCGTCCCGAGCCACGTCGGCGTGCACGATGTGCAGGCGGGCACCGGTGTCGAGCTGAGCGTCCTGCAGCCCTTCAGCCGGATCGAGTTTCCGGTGCGAACGGCTGGCATCGTCGAGAATCTTGGTGAGTACCCGGATGACGTGCTCGTCGTCGTGGAACACTTCGTGGTGGTATCCGCCGGCGCCGGAATGTCGTTTGGTGAAAATGGAATCTGGTCCGTTGACCATGATTTCCCACACGTCCGCGTCGTGGAGTAAAGGCTCGAGGGGCCCATATCCGGTCAAGTTCCGCAGCGCCCGTTCGACCGCTGCCTCCGGGTCGGCGATGTCGAGCGGTCGTAACCCTTTGCGATAATCCTGCTGCCACCGGGCCACCTGCTCGTCCAGGAGGGCTCGCAGCTGTTGACGGGCGCCGGGCTCGCCCATATCGAGCGCCCGTGCCTTGGCGGCATCCTGAGCGGCGCGCTCGATGGCTCGCAACGGCGAGGTCCACTCAGTCGCGGCGATCGAGGTCATGGCGGCTCTCCTCCGGCCTTCTGGCGTGACCCCCCTGGGTCCCCCTTAGCGAAACGTACCCATCCGTCCCGTGGAGGAGCAAGCGGTGATGATCTTGGTGAGAATCTTGCGATCTTAGTGATCTTTATTATAGTTGAGCATATATGAACGTCACGACGGACGGCTTCGGTCTGACCTACAAGCAGGCGCGGACGGCCAACGAACAGCGCCGGCTCGAGCACGAGGCCGCAGTGCTGCGCCGGGTGGCTCATCCCGGCGTCGTGCAGTTGCTCGACACGCAAGGCGCGAGTCCGCCAGAGGCACTGGTGCTACGCACCGTGCGCGGCGGCGACCTCACCGCCCTCGGGGCCCAGCCGACGCCGGTGATCGCCGGCCTCGGCGCCGCCTTGGCCACCACCGTTGCTGACCTCCATGCGCTCGGGTACAGCCACGGCGGCATCGAGGCCAGCCACGTGCTGCTCGACGAGGCGGGGCGGCCCGTGCTGTGCAGTCTGAGCCGGTCGCATGCAACTGCAACATCACCGGACGCCGAGCGACTGCGCGATGAGGACCTGCGGGCGCTGGCTGTCCTGCTGCTACAACTGCTCGCTCCCGGCGGGTCCGGCCGCGTGGCCCGGACACTCCGGGACATTGCTACGCCGACCCGCCGGCGCCCGCGTCGTGACGCCAGTTGGTTGGCCCGTCACCTCATCTCGGCGGTGCCTGACGCTCGGCTTCCAGGGCCGGACCGAGACAGCACGTCCACCACCGACAGTGCCCATCAGCTCCCAGAGCCACCCGCCGACAGGGCCCACCATCAGCTTCCAGAGCCGGGCCGAGACCGCGCCCTCACGACCGACACTGCCCTCCATCAGCTCCCGGAGCCCGACCGCGCCGGCACACCGGCCACCGCTATCACCCACCGCCGGCCCCGCGGCTCCCGGTCTCATCGGCGAATACGGCCTGGCCCACGGAGCCGTCTGGTCACAGGCGGGGTCGGGCTGTGCATCGTTGTCGCCAGTTCGGCCGTGCTGGCGGGATGGGCGACGGCCGCCGCGCCCTCCCGTGCTCATCGGCCCGGTCAGGCGGCGGCGCCCTGTCCGGTCGTTGATCACGGCTGCGTCCCGATCGCAGGGCACGGGGGAGTTCTGGTCGAGCCGATGGGTCGCTACCAGGTGGGCCGGCCAGGCGATGTGGTCGTGATGGGGCGCTGGGGGTGCGGCGGGACTGCGTTCCCGGCGGTGTTGCGCCCGGGAACGGGCGATGTGTGGAGTTTCAATTCATGGCCGACAGCCGACGACCCGGTGGTCGGCCGGTTGGTCGGCCACGTGGGGTTGGCTTGGAGCTTGCGGGTCCGGCCGGGACGGTCAGGATGCGACCAGCTCGAGATCGACCGGCGCGACCTTCCACCAGTGACGATCGTAGGGGTGGCCCGGTGAATGACGTTCCCCCCATCTGGAGACCCAGCGCTCGAGCGTGGGTGGCGGTGGCGGGCGTGACCCTGTTGCTGCACCGGCTGGGCCAGGGAGCGCTCGGCCCTCCGCCCCTGCTATCTGCCCACCGGATGGTGACCTGGTGGCAACAGGAAGGTCCATTGTTCGGGACCTTCGCGCTGGCCAGGGAAGCCCTGTGGTGGATCGGGTGCTACCTGCTGGCGCTGATGGCGCTCGCTGCGCTGGCGCATTGGCGACGGTCCGGCAGGTTGGTTCGGAGTCTGTCGCCAAGCCGCTGGCCCGGAGCCAGAACGGTGGTAAGAGCCTCCATCGGAGCGTCGGCGCTCGGCGCCTCGCTCCTCGCCCAGGCGGCGCCGAGCTTTGCCGCCGGCGACGGTGGGCCTCACGGACAGGGCGATCCTGCTACCCCCGCCGCGCCCCCCATGCTGCGCTACGTGGGCGCAGGCGAGGGCATGCCGGGAGCTAGCACCGCAGCTATGGCCCCCGTCTCCCACGATGGCGCTCGGGGCAGCCAGGCATCCTCCGGCAGTTCCCGGCCACCCTTGACGGCAGGAGGAACCTCCGGACGGGTAGCCAGAACGTCACCGGGAACCCCCAAGCCTTCGGGCCGCCGAGGGAAGGCCTCATCTGCCGTGGCACGCTCGCAATCGGTGGGGCGCAAGCCTCCCTCGAACGGCCGCGCAGGTCCGCCCCGTACCTGGACGGTGCGCCCCGGCGACAGCCTGTGGTCGATCGCAGAGATGACGCTGTCCGCGGCGTGGGGCCACCCTCCGGATGCGCGGAACCTGGCTCGATACTGGTGGCTGGTCGTGCAGACCAACCGTCCGTTTCTCCCGGTCCCGGCCGACCCGAATCTCCTCTTCCCGGGCGACCAGGTTGTCGTCCCTCCACCCCCCGCTCGGCCGGAACGCAGTTGATTGGTTCGCGATCCCGTTATCGGCACGCCAGACTGGGGTGGTGCCCAGATGGGTGGGTCTTGCGATACGCGCTGCGATCGGGGTGACAGCCGTCACACTCATCGTGGCTGTCACGGCGGGTGCCGCTCCCACCCGGGTGCTGGCGGCGAAGCGGAGTCCCCGGACCAGCGCCAGATCGCCGGTCACGACCACCGCGACCCGGTCCGTCACCACGATCGCGGTCACTTCGACTACACACCCAGCGCTGACCAGCCCGCCCTTGGCCACGGTGGCGAGCACCACCCCGCCTGTGGCGGCCCCCGTGACCACGTCGCCTCCGCCCCCGGCGACCTCACCCGCATCCATAGCTGGTCCGGCTGCGAGCGTCGTTCCGCAGTCGACGTCTCCGGTCATCACCACGCCCGCTACACCGGCCCCGACGACGACGACAACCACGATTCCCTCCATCCGGGGGCGCATCTCAGTTCCCCCATCGACGGTCCCACTGCAGACAAGGGCGCCGAGCGCCCACATCAGCCCGGTGTTCCCGGCCCTGTCGGGTGCTGGGTTCTTCGTCGCGTCGGTCATGATGGCCACCCGCTTTGTGATGACCCGACCACGGCGGAGAGGCTGACCGCGGCACCCGTTTGTCCGGCCCGAGGGTCATCCCACCAGGACCCTGGCGCTAAGGGGCCGCCCTCGTGCAGCCGCAGGGCGACCTCGTTGGCCAGGAGCCGGCCACGGCCGGTCAGCACCAGCCGGCCGGCGGGAGCAGGTTGGACCAGAGTGGCCAGGACGGGGTCATCGGCCCAACCTGGAAGGACGCCGGCGCTCACCCCCTGTCGGGTCCGCAGCGACAGCTGCAAGCCCTCCGACCTCCGGGTGGGGGCGTCGAGATCCTCTCCTGCGGCTTCCACCGGCTGGCCGGCCCCAACCAGGCGGATGTAGCGCTCGGGGGTGCGCACGTTCCACCATCGCCGGGCGCCCTGGCCCGTCACCCTGTGCGAATGAGCAGCACAACCGAATCCGAGGTAATCGCCCTGGGCCCAGTAGAGCTGGTTGTGGCGGCATTCGGCACCCGGGCGGGCCCAGTTCGAGATCTCGTACCACTCCATTCCGGCTGCAGCCAGCAGGCTGTCCGCGAGCTCGTACTTCCCGGCCTGGTCGTCGGGGTCGGGGTGACGTGCCGGTTCGCGGGCGAGGGGAGTTCCGGCTTCGACCGTCAACGCGTAGGCGCTGACGTGGGTTGGGGCGGGTGCGAGCCCGAGGACCGCCGACACCGTCGCGGCCCAATCGAATTGGCTCTCACCGGTCGCCCCGAAGATGAGGTCCACACTGTACGAATCGGCGAATCCGGCCTTCGCCGCGGCCTCGACGGCCCGCGGCACCGCCGACACCTCGTGCTCCCGCCCGAGCGATCGCAGCACATGCGGCACCATCGACTGCACGCCGAAAGACAAGCGTGTGACCCCCGCCTCGCGATACCCGCAAAGCTTGCCGGCGTCGACCGTCTCGGGGTTGCACTCGACCGTCACTTCTGCGCCCGATTGGCAGGGGATCGCGCCGAGGATGGTGGCCAGAAGCTTCGGGGGGAGGAGCGAGGGCGTACCGCCCCCGAAGAAGACGGATGAGGCAGCCGGCATCCCTGAAGCGGCAGCCCGCTCGACCTCGGTTCGGCAGGCCGTCACGTACTCGGGTACGAGATGGGCCCGATCAGTCCAGGTCGCGAAAGCGCAGTAGTCACAGCGTCGGGTGCAGAACGGGATATGCACGTACACCCCGAAGGGACCGGGTGCGGGCATGGTCCGAGGTTCGCCCCGATCGATGTTCACGGCTGTTCACCAGGGAGGACCAACCCTGACCGTAACGCGGCCAGGAGGACGCCGGCCACGACGGCCGCCGTCTCGGTACGCAACACGCCCGGACCGAGTCGTACCAACGTCGTCGCTTTCGCCTCCTCCTGCGGGGTCCAGCCTCCCTCCGGCCCGACGAGCACCATGGGGAACGCCAGGCTGGGTGGCGCCCCGGTCCGCGCTGCGATGGCCACGTCCGGCCGGACGGCAAGCGAGGCGAGGTCCTCCGGACCGGTTACCTCGGGCACCCAGGTCCGTCGGCTCTGCATGACGGCCTGGCGGACGACAGCCCGGAGCCGGGCCACGTGGTGGCCGGCCCGGGCCGCGTCCCAGCGGACCACAGTGCGCTCTGTTCTGAGGACGACGATCCGGTCGATGCCGATCTCGGTGAGCTTCTGAACCGCCCATTCGGGCCGGTCGCCCTTGACGGGCGGGAAGCCGACAGTGAGCAAAGGTGCGGGCCGGGTGTCATGTACCACCTCCCCGTCCACGACGAGCCTGCCCTTCGCCTCGTAGCGGCAGGCTCGCCAGGCGCCGCGACCGTCGGTTGCGCTGACGGCTTCGCCAGGCCGCAGGCGGAGTACCGCCCGGAGGTGGTGACGATCGTCGTCATCAAGCTCGGGCGAGCCAAGGTCGGCGACTATCACATGGGCCGCGCTGCGAGACGCGGCCGGCGAGGAGCTGTCCGCGTCGGTGATCATCGCGTCGTAAGCGGCCTACCACCGGCTCCCAACGGGATTGCCGAGTCTTTGTGTGATGAAAACCGCGTAATACGCGATTTTCATAGCACAAAGGGGTGGGGACGTCGACCCGTGGCGCGGAGGTGCCGAACGGCGCCGGCCGGCGCGATCCGTTGCTACTTGAAGGCGCTGCGGAGCTTGGACATGAAGCCGGCGTCAGGGGGCGCCACCTCTTCCCCCCGGGCCTCGGCCAGTCGGCGGAGCAGTTCCTCCTGCTCCTTGCTCAGGTCGGTCGGCGTATCGACCACGACCGTGATGATCAGGTCACCCCGACCGCGGCCCTGCAGGTGCGGCACGCCCCGGCCACGCAGGCGGATCTCCCGGCCGCTCTGGGTGCCGGCCGGAATCGTCAGCTGCTCGACGCCGTCGAGGGTCTCGAACGGGAAGCCGGCGCCGAGGGCCGCCTGGGTCATCCCCACGTGTACCACCGCCAGCAGATCGGCTCCCTTCCGGGTGAGGCTCGGATGGTCACGGACCCTCAGGTGGACGTACAGGTCTCCGGGCGCCCCGCCCCGCCGGCCGCCTGCACCCCGGCCCGGCAGACGCAGCGTCGACCCATCGTCGACTCCCGGTGGCACCTCGACCACGAACGACCGCTCCTCCCGCCGCCGGCCCTCTCCCCGACAGTCGGGGCAAGGTGAGAGGATCTCTTCGCCGGTGCCGCCGCACTGGGGACACGGGCTGGCGGTGACCATCTGACCCAGGATGGACTGACGTACCCGCCGGACCTCGCCGGCGCCATGGCAGACGCTGCACGTGACCGGGGTGGTCCCGGGCCGGGCGCCGGTGCCGGTGCAGGTCGGGCAGGTTTGCGGCAGCTTCACGGTCAGCTCGTGCTGGACCCCGAAGACGGCGTCGGCGAAGTCCAGGGTCACCGCCGCCTCGGCGTCCTCCCCGCGACGGGGACCGGTCCGGGCCATCCGCGAGGCGCCCCCCATACCGGCAGCGCCCCCAGCGCCAAAAAAGGCGTCGAAGATGTCGCCCAGACCGCCGCCGAAGCCGGCGAAGGGGTCACCCGCTCCGGTACCGGCCGCGCCGCTCCCGGGCACGCCGGCCGGGCCGAACATGTCGTACTGGCGCCGGCGCTCCGGGTCGCGCAAGGTCTCGTAAGCCAGGTTGATCTGCTTGAACCGCTCCTCCGCCCGGGTGTCGCCCGGATTGGCGTCCGGATGTAACTCGCGAGCCAGGCGCAGGTAGGCGCGTTTGATCTCGTCCTCGCTCGCCTGACGGGAGACCCCGAGCAGCTCGTAGTAGTCGTCGACGTCGGCCACTGGCACCTGAACCCTACCTGTCCCCTGTTCCTTCGCTGAGCACTCGGCCCAGCCGTTTGCTGACCACGGCCACCGCTGCCAGAGCCTGTTCGTAGTGCATCCGGGTTGGCCCCAGGATACCGAGGGTACCGGCTGTTTCGCCCTCGACCTGGTATGGAGCGACCACGATCGAACATTCGGCCAGGGGTTGGACGCCGTGCTCTGCGCCGATGGCCACGGACAGGCCACGATCGAGCACGTCTCGGACCAGGGTGACCAGGACGTACTGCTGCTCCAGGATGTCGAGCACCTGCCGGATGGTGCTGACCGCGTCGAAGGCGGCCGCCATCCGCGCCGCCCCGCCCACATAGACCAGCGAGCTCTGATCGCCGACGGCGACGCCGGCGCCGCTGAGGGCGGTCACCGCCTGTCGCACCATGCGGTCGACCACCGGGTCGTCGGTCCGGGCCACCACCACCGGCTGGCCCACCGGCTCGCCCGTCAGGTAGGCGGCCAGCTGGCTCGACGCCGCCGCCACTTGCGCCTCGCTCGGGTCGTCGGGCCACTCGAGGGTGTGCTTGTCCACCGCCCCGCTGGCGAGGACAGCCACGACCACCGCCACCTTCGGGGTCAGGCTCACCAGCTGCACGGAACGAATCCGGGCCGGGTCGGCGACCTGCCGGACGACCACCGCCGAGTAGTCCGTGAGATCGGAAAGGAACCGGCTGGTGTCCGCCAGCAGCTTCTCCAGCTCGCCATGGGCGGTGGCGAAGAACGTCCGGATCTGCTGGGACTGGGCGGGCGGCAGCCGGCCCGGTTCCACGATGGCGTCCACGAAGAAGCGGTAGCCCTTGTCGGTCGGGATCCGGCCGGCGCTGGTGTGGGGCTGGACCAGGTAGCCCTCCCGTTCGAGCACCCCCATCTCGTTGCGCACGGTCGCCGACGACACCGACAGCTCCGGAATACGCGACACAGCTCCGGACCCCACTGGCTGGGCGGTCTGGATGTATTCCTCCACTATCGCTTTGAGGATGGCGGCTTTGCGATCGTCGAGCACGTTGGCACTCAACGATACCGAGTGCCAGCATCATTCGCGCCGTTCAGCACGCCGGCACGCCAGCAGGCCAGCACGCCGGCACGCCAGAACGCCCGAACGCCAGAACGCCGGCACGGCGGATCGACCGCTGGCCAGTTCAATCGATGACTGCGGCTACTCGTCCAGTCGCAGGGCCTGGATGAATGCTTCCTGGGGGACCTCCACCCGGCCGATGTTTTTCATCCTCTTCTTGCCTTCCTTCTGCTTTTCGAGCAGCTTGCGCTTACGGGTGATGTCACCCCCGTAGCACTTCGAGAGCACGTCCTTGCGCTTGGCCTTGACCGTCTCTCGGGCGATGATGCGCCCGCCGATGGCCGCCTGGATGGGAACGTCGAACATCTGCCGGGGGATCAGCTCGCGGAGTCGCTCGGTCATGCGCCGGCCGTACTCCTGGGCGGCGGAGCGGTGCACGATGGCGCTGAAGGCGTCGACCGGGACGCCGTTGAGGAGCACGTCGATCTTGACCAGGTCGGCCCGGTCCCAACCCGCCGCCTCGTAGTCGAGGGAGGCGTAGCCCTTGGTCCGGCTCTTGAGGGCATCGAAGAAGTCGATCACCACCTCGGCCAGGGGGATCCGGTAGACCAGCTCGAGGCGCTCAGGAGAGAGGTACTCCATGCGCACCATGTCGCCCCGGCGGCTCTGGCAGAGCTCCATGAGGGTTCCGGTGTACTCGGTCGGCGTGAGGATGGTGGCAGTGAGGTACGGCTCTTCGATGCTCTCCAGCTTCTGCGGTTCGGGCATCTCGGAGGGATTATGGACCTCGACGAAGGAGCCGTCGGTGAGGCAGGCCCGGTATTCGACGCTCGGAGCGGTGGCGATCAGCGACAGGTCGAACTCCCGCTCCAGACGCTCGCGGACGATGTCCATATGGAGAAGTCCGAGGAACCCGCAGCGGAAGCCGAAACCGAGGGCGCCGGACGTCTCCGGCTCGTAGCTGATGGAAGCGTCGTTGAGCCGGAGCTTCTCGAGGGCTTCCCGAAGGTCGGCAAAATCGTCGCCGTCAACGGGATAGAGCCCGCAGAACACCATCGGCTTGGGATCCTGGTAGCCCTCCAGCGGTGCCGGCGCCGGACGGGCGGCATCGGTGACGGTCTCGCCGCTGCGGGCTTCGCCGACGTCCTTGATGCCGGCGATGAGATAGCCGACCTCGCCGGTTCCAAGGGTCGGCACCACGACATTGAACGGAGTACGCACCCCGATCTCCTCGACGTCGTGAGCCCGACCGGTCTGCATGAACCGGAGGCGGGCACCGGAGACCAGCGTCCCATTGACGATCCGGACCGCGCTGATCACACCCCGGTACTGGTCGTAGTAGGAGTCGAAGAGCAATCCCTGTAAAGGAGCGTTGGGGTCGCCCGTGGGTGGGGGGATGCGTTCGCAGATCGCATCGAGCAACTCCGGTACGCCGGTACCCGTCTTGGCGGACAGCCGGAGGATCTGATCGGCGGGCACCCCCAGCACGCGTTCGATCTCACCGGCGTATCGGTCTGGATCGGCCGCGGGCAGGTCGATCTTGTTCAGGGCCGCCACGATCTCCTTGTCGTGCTCGAGCGCCTGATAGGCATTTGCGAGCGTCTGGGCCTCGATACCCTGGGCTGCGTCGACGAGCAGCACCACTCCTTCGCAGGCGGCCAGGCTGCGGCTGACCTCGTAACCGAAGTCCACGTGGCCAGGCGTGTCGATCAGGTGGATGGTGTAGTCCTTCCAGTGCACCCGTACGTTCTGCGCCTTGATGGTGATGCCCCGCTCCCGCTCGATGTCCATGGAGTCGAGGTACTGCTCCCGCATGTCCCGGGCGTCGACCGCGCCCGTCAGCTCCAGGATGCGGTCCGACAGGGTGGACTTGCCATGGTCGACGTGGGCCACGATGCTCAGGTTTCGGATGCGGTCGAGGTTCAACAGGGTCCTTCGATGGAAAAAGACGCAGCGGCGCGCCAGCGGGCTCGGCGTACTCCTACAAGTGTGGCGCAGCGCCGACTCCGAGCCGGTGACGCGGCCTAATGTCTCAGCCACTTCCTCCGGGGGAGTTGGAGGTCACAGCAATGGGAACCATGTTTCGGCCCCTCGTCACGGTATCGGCCACGTACGGGGCAGGTGGGAGCGTCATCGCGCCCCGACTCGCCGAGGCGCTCGGTGTGCCGTTCCTGGACCGATTGATCAGCGCCGACATGTCGGAGGAGGCCGCCCGCCGTCGAGCCGGCGAAGGTGACCCAGGCGCGGGGCCGTCCGGGCAGCCGGGCCCGACCGAGGGTCTGCACGAGGACGAACAGGCGGCAACGCCGGCTGGGCGGTTCCTGAGCTACTTCGCCCGGGCCGCCAGTGTCGGCGCCTTGATGGCCCCGGACGCGGTTCTTGACGATGACGAGACCATCCGCCGGCGGACGGAGGAGGGCCTCCGTGATCTGGCCGCCGGGGCCCCGGCGGTGTTGCTGGGCCGGGCCGGTGCGGTCGTTCTGGCCTCGAGGCCTCGCGCCTATCACGTCCGCCTCGATGGCCCGGTCGAGCGCCGGTTGAGCTGGGCGGCCTCCTTCGAGCACCTCGATCCTGAAGCATTGAAACGCCGGCAGATGGAGGCCGACAAGGCGCGGTCTCAGTTCGTCAAGCGGCTCTTCCATACGGACCCGGCCGACCCCCGCCTCTACCACCTGGTGATCGACCCGACCGTGATCGGCGTCGACGCCACTGTTCGAGTCCTGAAGTCCGCCGCCGAGGCCTACTTCGCCGCCAACCCGAGCCCCTAATGCCGCGATCGCGGGCGCCGCGATGGCTCGACGAGGCCGCAGCCGACATGCTCCCGCGGCTGGAACGGTGGCGGGCGATCGCCGCCTTCCCCCTCCTGTGGTTGTACGCCACAACCGACCAGCAGGAGGTGATCGACGCCGACGTGGACCGATGGGCCGAACAGCTCTGGATCACTGATCGAGCCCACCTCCTCGGGCGTCTCCTGTACGCCTTTCCCGAGTTCCGGTCCGTGTACTACCACCGCCTGCTGGCCGGGAACCCGACCGGGGTGCTACTGGCTCGGCTGGCTCGACTGGTATGGAAGGGCGTTCCCGGCCTGGATATGAGCGATACGGCCATCGGACCGGGCTTGTTCATCTCCCATGGCCAGAACACGATCTTGTCGGCGGAGAAGATCGGGGCGAACCTGCAGGTCCATCAGGGGGTGACCGTCGGCTGGGATTATCGGGGTCCCAGCCGTCCGATCATCGGTGACGATGTGTTTATCGGGGCCGGGGCCAAGGTGCTCGGGGCGGTGACGGTCGGCAACGGGGCCCGGATCGGGGCCAACGCCGTCGTGGTCTGCGACGTGCCTGACGGGGCGACGGTGGTCGGCGTCCCTGGCCGCATCGTCGAGAGTCGATGACCGCCGCACGCCGCCCGGCTGGTACCATTTCCGGGTTCCCGAGCCAACCGAGTAAGCCCAGCGCGAGCGAAACCAACCGAGAGAGTTCAAGGTAGTGGCCAATATCAAGAGCCAGATGAAGCGCAACCGGACCAATGAGGTGGCCCGGATGCGCAACAAGGCGGCCAAGTCAGAGATCAAGACCCGGATCAAGACGGCTGTCGCCAGCGCGACCTACGGTGCGGAGAGCTCGGCGGATGACCTCCGCCTGGCCGTGAAGCGCCTTGACAAAGCTGCGGCGCGGGGCATCATCCACAAGAATCAGGCGTCCAACCGCAAGTCGCGTCTGGCCCGGCGCATCAACGTCCTCAACGCCCCTCCGGAGGAATAGCCGCCGGTTGGCGGTCGCGGCCGACTCCCCCTTTGGACCGCGAACTGTGCCGGCAGAGACGCGACCGTGCCGGCCGCAACTCTTGAGCGGGCAGGGAGAGCGGCGACCTTCGCGGGGAGAGCGGGGCGCGTCGCGTCAGCTATGTCAGCTTCGTCAGCGGCGGCGAGGCGCGGTGGGGCTCCCGGCGGTGCGGGCCAGACGGCACAGGCGGGCGACCAGCACTTCGAGAACGGCCTCGGGCGGCCAGGCGCTCGCGCCCTTGAGGCCGAGTTCGGCGTCGGCCACCAGGCCGAGGGCCTCCGCCACCGACGCCGATCCCCAACGCCGCGCCGTACCGAGCGCCTTCTTGGCCGGATAGGTGCTTCGTCCTGAGGTGATCCCCATGGCGGCTGCGGCGTCGCCTTCGGTCCGGATAGAGGGGCTGTCGACTCGCAGCAGGGACTGCACGTGCCGATGAAGGATGGCCAGGACCACGAGCGGGTGACGTTCACCACCGCCAAGGAGCCGGTGCAGCTGGGCCAGTGCGTCGGCCGTGCGGCCGGCGTCGATGGCGTCGGTGAATATCCACGGAGCCACCGAGCCTGCCTCCCCGAGGTACGGCTCAACCTCGTGCGTTCCGACGCCGGCATCCTCGCCGTAGGCCGCGACCAGCACGTCGAGCAGTGCGCCGAGACGACTCACGTCCTCGCCGAGGTGGGCTTCGATAAGCGCTTCGGCCTCGGTGTCGACCCGAAGCGGGGCGGCCCGGATGCGTGATCGCACCCAGTCGCGCGCCTCCCTCGGGGCCACCCTGGTCGAGCGGACGTGCCCTCGGGCCTTCACGGCAGCGGCCAGCTTGGGAGCGACCGTGCCGCCGCCGGCCCCGAGGACGAGCACGGTCGTCGGCAGGGAGTCTTCGAGGTACGCAAGGAGCGGCGCCACCTCGTCGGTGGAGAAGCGTCCGACGTCGCGCACGACCACTACGCGCCGGGCGGACAGGAACGGAGGGGTGGCACAGCTGTCCGCCACCCGGGCCAGGTCGACCTCCTCGCCGCTGAAGTCCTCGACGGCCAGATCCCGTTCCTCGTCAGTCACGAGATCGGCGATGAGGGTCCGAACCTCCTCGGCGACGAGGGTGGGATCGTCGCCATCCGCCAGCACGACCGGATAGGCGGCGTGAGGGGCCGCGACCCGGCCTGGCATCAGCCGGCCTCCATCACCGCGGCGAGAGTGTCGCACACCCGGCGGGCCGCCCGGACGTCGTGGGCGCGGACGATTCTGCAGCCCAGGCTGACCCCGATGGCGTGGGCGGCGGCGGTGGCACCCGCCCGCTCAGCCACCTCGAGTCTGAAGAGGGTGCCCAGGAAAGGCTTGTTGGACGCCGAGAGCAGCAACGGCCAACCAAGGGCCGCCAGCCGGTCCGATGCCCGCAGCAAGACCGCCGACTGCACGGCCGTCTTGCCGAGGTCGAGTCCGGCGTCGAGGATGATCCGGCCATCAGGAATGCCGGCCTGTCGAGCCTGACCGGCGCGGTCGGCCAGAAAGCGCTCGACCTCGGCTACCACGTCGTCGTACCGGGGGTCGGGGTCAGCAATGCGAGGGCCGAGGCGGATGTGGGTTGCCACGACGGCGGCGCCGGCGCCGGCGGCGGCCAGCAGGAAGGCGGGATCAGCGAAGCCGCTGATGTCGTTGCCGAGCACGGCGCCGGCCCGGAACGCCTCGACGGCCACGCCCGCCCGCCAGGTGTCGACCGAGAGGGGCACGTCGAAGCGATCGTGAATAGCGGCGATGGCGGGGACCACCCGGTCGAGCTCCTCCGCCTCACTCACCTCCGGGCCGGGTGCCGCTTTGACCCCGCCGACGTCGAGCAAATCGGCGCCCTCGTTGACCAGCTGATCGGCCTGGAGATAGAACGCGTCGAGGTCCCAGTACTGGCCCCGGTCGAAGAAGGAGTCGGGCGTCCGGTTGAGGATGCCCATCACCAGCGAGCGGGTGCTCAGGTCGTAGCGCCGCTTGCCGAGCTCCAGGTGCACGGACAGCGACCCTATCGCCCGCCGGTGACCGCACCGGCGCCCCGGCGGATCGGCCGATCGGCGGATCGGCGGCCCGGCGGCCTGTACCCGCGACCCGGGGAGAGACCCCGAGCGAGATCGGCCCGGCGGCCCGGCGGCGCGGCGGCCCGGCGCATCGGCGGCCCGGGGCCTGTCCCGCGACCCGGGCGAGTCCCCGAGTGAGACCGGCCCGAGCGAGATCGGCCCGGGGCGAGACCGGCCCGGGCCAGATAGGTCAGAACAGGCGGGCGGTCAGGGCCTTGCGATAGCTGGTCGTGCGCGGGTCGTCGGGACCGAGCAGCTCGAGCAGATCGACGAACTCCTGGCGCGCCGCGTCATTGTCCCGCACCTGGTCCAACAGGCCGTCCAGCTTGGCCTCGATGCCGTCAGTGCCGACGCCACCGGCGTCGAGTTCGCCACCCACGCGGGCCCGGGCGGCCAGGTGACGGCTCGCGGGAGTCTCCGGGATCCGGCCCAGCAACGAGAGCGCCTCCTGCCGGCCGGATTCGGCGCCGCGATCGACCAGCACGGTCGCCAAGCCCAGGACGGCCCGCTCGTTGGCCGGCTCGAGGTCCAGGGCCCGGCGCAGAGACTGCTCGTCTCCGGCCGCGATCAGCCGATCCGCTTCGGTGGGAGGAGGCGTCAGCCCCGCGACCCACTGGCGCAAGGCCGGCTCGGGCAGCGCCCCGATGAAGCTGTCGACGACTTTGCGGTCCCTGATCGCGTACACGGCCGGGATGGACTGCACCTGAAAAGTAGCCGAGGTGCGCGGATTGGCATCCACGTCTACCTTGACCAACTCCACGCCGGGAGTGCCGTCTACGACCTTCTCGAGCGTCGGGCCGAGCGTCCGGCATGGCCCGCACCATGACGCCCAGAGATCCACCACCACTGTGGTCTCAGTGGAACGCTCCAGTACATCCGTCTCGAATGTGGCGTCGGTGACATCCATGGCGATTCGCATCCTTGCAAGGTTTGATTTGTTCGGGGTGAGGAGAGATCGGGTAGGGGTCAGACCCCGAAGCGGTCTAGGTTGCGGGGTCATGAACGACTCCGCCGCTCCTGGCTCTCAGGGTACCGGCGTCCCTGTCGGCATCGATCCCGAGAGAGTCAGCGCCTGGTTTGTGGACAACATTCCCGGGGTGGTCCTCCCGCTGCAATTCCGCCTGATCGCGGGCGGTCGGAGCAACCTGACCTTTGAGGTTCGCGACGGTGGCGGAGTGCGTTATGTGCTCCGCCGGCCGCCCACGAGCCATGTCCTGCCGACCGCGCACGACATGGCTCGGGAATACAAGATCATCTCCGCCCTGGGACCAGCTGGTGTGCCCGTAGCTCCTGCACTCGGTCTGTCCACCGACGACGCCGTCAATGGCGCCCCCTTCTATGTGATGGGGTTCGTCGACGGCGTGATCGCTCGCAGCGAGGCCGAGGTGGAAAAGGACCTGAGCATAGGAGCCAGGAACCAGACCGGGATGGCGATGATCGACACCCTGGCCCAGATCCACGGAATCGAGCCTGACGACGTAGGCCTCGGCGACCTGGGCCGCAAAGAGGACTACATCGCCCGTCAGTTGCGCCGCTGGTTTGGGAATTACAAGGCCGCCCTCGAGTCTCGGGGCGGTGACGGCCTTCCGGACGTTGATTTCGTCCACGACCAACTGGCGGACCACATTCCCGAGCAGGGCCGGGCGGCGGTGGTCCACGGCGATTACCGCCTGGACAACTGCGTCGTGTCGCCCGAGGGCCGCGTACTGGCGGTGCTCGACTGGGAGCTGTGTACCCTCGGTGACCCGCTCGCCGACCTGGGCCAGTTGATGGTCTACTGGCCGGAGCCAGGGGAGTTCTCCGCGCTCGGGCAGTCGGCCACGACAGCCCCCGGCTTTCCCACCAGAGCGGAGATGGCGTCCCGCTACGAGGTGGCCACCGGGCGGGTTCTCGGGCAGCTGGACTTCTACGTGGCGTTCGGTTACTGGAGGCTGGCCTGCATCCTGGAGGGTGTGTACACCCGTTACGTCGTTGGGGCCATGGGTGATGATGGGTTCGACTTCAGTGGCTACCCGACATCGATCGCCTGGCTGGCGGCACAAGCCCGGCAGGCCATTACGGCTGCCCACTGACAGATATTGCAAAGGATGATCCCGCCGTGACCGAACTCGCCACTATCCACCACTGGCCTCACCTCGATCGGCCCGTGCTCGTGGTGGCCATGGAAGGGTGGGTTGACGCGGGGTACGCGGCTGCGACCGCCACCGCCAATCTGCTCGGGGGGATGCCGAATGAGCTGGTGGCCAGCTTCAACGCCGACGAGCTCATCGACTATCGCGCCCGCCGCCCGACGTTGCGGGTGGTCAATGGGGTCGACACCGAACTGCGCTGGTCGGCCATCCGCCTCCTGGCCTCGACCAACGACACCGGCCGAACGGTACTGGTCCTGACCGGACCGGAGCCCGACATGCGGTGGCATCAGTTCATCGCCGAAGTGGTCCAGCTCACCTCCCGCCTCGAGGCGAAGCTGGTGGTCGGCCTGGGTGCCTTTCCTGCGCCGGTGCCCCACACAAGACCGGTGCGTCTGGTCGGTACCTCCACCGAGGCGGAACTCGCCGGCCAGGTCGGCTTCCTGCCGGCCGCGATCGATGTGCCCTCTGGCGTGCAGGGGGCGCTCGAATTCGCGTTCGGGGAAGCGAAGATCCCCGCAGTCGGCTTGTGGGCCCGGGTGCCCCATTATGTGGCGGCCATGCCGTATCCGGCGGCGGCGGCGGCCCTGCTCGACGGCCTGGCTCGGATGGCTGACCTGGAGCTCGAAACATCTGCCCTCCATACTGCGGCGGCGTCGACCCACCAGCAGATCGAAAAGCTGATCGCAGGCAGCGAAGAGCACGCCGCCCTGGTCCGGCAGCTCGAGGCCCAGCAGGTGCAGGAGGAGGGCCTGGCCACCGCCTACGGCGACCTGCCCTCCGCTGACGAGCTGGCCGCCGAGCTCGAACGGTTTCTGCGCGGCGAGCACTGATCATCCCTCCGATGGCGATCGGCCACCACTC
Organism: uncultured Acidimicrobiaceae bacterium; assembly: GCA_963834725.1. GTDB lineage: Bacteria > Actinomycetota > Acidimicrobiia > Acidimicrobiales > Palsa-688 > PALSA-693. Next base: position 4,862,809 of record CAWICN010000001.1, on the reverse strand, counting down.
GGCCGAGTGGTGTTGCGGGTCACGGAGCGCCCCGGGTCCGACGCCGGTGACCTTCGCCGACCTCGAGCGCCCTGGGTCCGACACCGCCGATCTTCGGCAACCTCAGGCACCCCGGGCTGGGTCTGACACCGGCGATCTTCGGCAACCTCAGGCACCACCCCCGGCCCCGAGCAGTCGACGGCGTTCGGCCGCGACCGCTGACACCGTCCGGGCGATCAGCTCCGGACTCGACCTGGACGTGAAGTCGAGGCAACACCAACCGGCCACGGTCAAAAGCGCCCGTCGATCGCTGTCGTGGTCCAGGTTTGCCGGTTCGGTGCCCGCCAGGTCGAACAACGTTGGGCGACGGTTACCAGGCCATGCTGGCAGCGGCTGGAGCCCTTCAAGATCGGATAGGCGCTCATGGGCTCAAGTATCGCCTGATGGTGTGACCGCCGACGATTGGGGTCAGAACCCTATCATATATGATGTACTACCGCCCACCATCGGAGAAGAGGCACCGGCGACGCGGTCAGAGGACGACGTTGACCAGACGTGGCGGCCGGGCAATCACTCTCGCGGGCGTCCGGCCCGCCAGCGCTTCGGTCACTTTGGGGGCCGCGAGGGCAGCGGCAGTCGCGTCTTCCTCGCTGACGCCGGGATTCACATCGAGGCGCTCGCGCACCTTGCCGTTGACCTGAACCACCATGGTCACGGTCTCCATCTTGACGAAGGCCGGGTCGGCGACCGGCCAGGACTGCTCGTGCACAGTGGCACCTGCGCCGTGGCGGCGCTCCCACAGCTCGGCGGTGATGTGCGGGGCCATCGGGGCCAGCAGCAGGAGCAGGGTGTCGATGGCGAAGTCGACGCTGGCAACGCTGACGCCCGCGGGCGCCTGGACGTGCCGGTAGACCGTGTTGACGAACTCCATGGCGGCTGCGACCCCTGTGTTGTACGACCAGCGCTCGTAGTCACGAGTCATCCGGTCAATCAACCGGTGTGTCGCTTTCTCCAACTCCCTGTCGGCGTCTGTCGGTTGGCGTTCGACGAGCATGACGCGCTCCACACCTCCAGTTGCGAGCCGCCACACCCGGCCGAGGAAGCGGTAGCACCCTTCCATCATCTGGTCGCTCTGCTCGCTCCATTCGAAGTCGTCAGCGGGCGGGCCAACGAACAGGTGGTACAGCCGCAGCGAATCGGCTCCTACGGAGGCGAAGTAGTGCTCGGGTGCGATCAGGTTGCCGCGGGACTTGGACATCTTGGAGCCGTCCAGCGTGATCATCCCCTGGGTGAACAACCGGGCGAACGGTTCTCGTATCCTCGCCGGCGCCAGGCCGACGTCCGCCAGGGCACGGGTGTAGAAGCGGGCATACAGCAGATGCAAGATGGCGTGCTCGATCCCGCCGATGTACTGATCGACGGGCATCCAGTGCTCTGCTGCAACCTGATCCACCGCGGCCTCGGTGGTCCACGGGTTGCAGAAACGCTCGAAGTACCACGACGAGTCTACGAAGGTGTCCATGGTGTCGGTCTCCCGCTCGGCGGGACCATCGCACTTGGGACAGGTCGTGTTCAGGAAGGCCGGGTCGTAGCGCAGGGGCGACTCGCCGGTCGGCCGGAATTCGACGTCGTCGGGCAGCAGGATCGGCAGCTGGTCCTCAGGCACCGGCACGGTCCCATCGACCGGACAGTGCACTACCGGAATCGGGCAGCCCCAGTAACGCTGGCGCGACAACAGCCAGTCCCGCAGGCGGAAGTTGACCGCCCGTCTGCCGATGCCACGCTCCTCCAGCCATTCGATGGCGCGCGCCTTGGCACCAGCAACGAACAACCCGTCCAACCACTCGCTGTTGATCGCCGGCCCGTCGCCCAGGTAGGCCTCGCCCTCCCATCCCTCGGGTGGGGCGACGGTGCGGACGATCGGCAGGCCGTACGTGGTGGCGAACTCCCAGTCGCGCTGGTCCTCACCGGGGACGGCCATGATGGCGCCGGTGCCGTAGGTCATCAGCACATAGTCGGCCAGGTAGATCGGCACCGGCCGTCCGGTGAACGGGTTAAGGGCGTGGCTGCCGGTAAAGACCCCCCGTTTGTCCAGCGAGCCTTCGCCGGACAGACGCTCGATGTCGGTTTCGGTGCGGACCCTCTCGACGAAGGCGGTCACCTCGTAACGGTGGGCGGGGGTCGTTATCACCTCAACCAGCGGGTGCTCAGGCGCCAGCACCACGAACGTCATCCCGAACGAGGTGTCGGGCCGGGTCGTGTACACCTGGAGGGTCTCGTCGCGACCCTCGATCGGCAGCTCGAACTCCGCCCCCTCGGACCGGCCGATCCAGTTGCGCTGCATGGTCTTGACCCGGTCGGGCCAGTCCACCTCGTCGAGGGCGTCGAGCAAGTCGTCGGCGTAGGCCGTGATGCGGAAGAACCATTGCTCGAGGTCGCGCTTGACGACGAGGTCACCGCTTCGTTCACAGGTGCCGTCGGGCAAAACCTGCTCGTTGGCCAGAACGGTATGGCACCCGGGGCACCAGTTGACAGGGGCGTTCTTGCGGTAGGCGAGGCCCGCCTCCAGGAACCGCAGGAAGATCAGCTGATTCCATCGCATGTAGAGCGGGTCGTGGCTGCGGATCTCCCGCCGCCAGTCGTAGACGGCGCCCAGGCGCCTCAAGCTGCTCTTGAGTTCCTCGATGCGCGCCTCGGTGAAGATGCGGGGATGGATGCCCGTCTTGATGGCCGCGTTTTCGGCGGGCAGCCCGAAGCTGTCGAACCCGATAGGGCTGAGAACCGCTTGCCCCTGCATGGTGTGCTTCCGCACCAGCAGGTCGCCGAAGGTGTAGTTGCGGATGTGACCCTGATGGGCGGGGCCGCTCGGATACGGGTACATGCAGAGGACGTAAAAGGGGGGTCGGGGGTCGTCGTTGTCAACTTCGTATGCACCCTGCTCGGCCCAGCGCCGCTGCCATTTGGTCTCGACGGCCTGGGGATCGTACGGCTCTGCCATAGTCCTCCAGGGTACCGGCGGGGGGCGCCCGGTTCGGAGGGGTCGGTCCAGTTAGCGCCCTCGGGGCCCAGGCGCTGGCATCGTCGAAGCGCCCACATTCTCTTCGAGCCACTCGCAGAGGGGACGGGCGGCCCGGAACACTTCGACGATCCGGGTCTTGGCCGCGCTCGTGCCGAGCCACCCGGCGACCGGCCACTGCTTCATCGCAACCAACCCGCGGTAGCGCAGAAGCTCCACCCTCGGGTGGTCCCTCGGGTAGCCCTTGGGCGCGGTCTTGAGGGCGTCGGTTCCGTGCACGTCGATATTGGCCTTCGTGAGGTTGGTGATGGTCTGCTCGAGCTCGAGCCCGGTGGCCTCGCTGGCGACGGCCTGCCGGTAGCGCTCCAGCTGGTCGGCGGCCATGTGGTACTGGCCGGCCCCGGCCATAAGCCCGTCGGCGGACAGCTGCACGTACCCGGAGCCGACCGTGGCTGCGATCGACGTCTTGTAGGGCGACTTGTCGGCGCTGAACCGGACATCACGGTAGGGGCGAAAGATCCGACCCTCCCCAAACTCCGCGGCAAGATCCGACAAGAGGGCCGCCATGGGGGCGTGCACGGCGGTGGTGTAGGTGTTCTTGTGCTCGGTCCAGTAGACCTTCGAGTTGTCGACCTCGAGGCCGTCGTAGAACTCCAGGGCGTCTGCTGGCCAGCCCTTGAATGCCATACGACCAGAATGTACTCGCCGCCCTGGCGGCCGGCTCGGGAGCCGCCGGCCTGCCGGCGGGCACCGGGGGCGCGGCTGCTAGGGTGGTGAGGCCTTCTGGGGGCGTAGCTCAGTTGGTAGAGCGCTTGCATGGCATGCAAGAGGTTCGTGGGTTCGATTCCCATCGCCTCCACCGGTTGACCAGGACTTATACGGTTGCTGTGACGCTGATCACCAGGTTAAGGGTGCCTAACGGGGTGCCTAACTCGATTCACAGATGCGAGCTCAGCGCCGGACTGCCGTCCGGCGACATGGGCGCAATGGCTATCCAGGCCGGTCCGACCGGCTGCGGCAACCGCCAAAGGTTGTCGCCGAACGGCGGGGCTGCGTAGGGGATCCCCCTGAAGACGGCGACGTCGTCTTCGATGACCCCGACCACCGCCCCTGGCGTGGTGTTAACGACGGTATCGCTCATGTCGATCCCCTCCGATTGAAAGGCGCCAGAACTCCGGTAGAGCGTCAGTGTTTCACGGTTGGATCTAGCTGAGAGAGCGGACGCCGGAGGCTTTGCGGACGTCTCGGAAGGGTATGTCCCGGTCAACGGACGGGTCGTGCGGGAGGCCCAATACTCGTTCACCGATCAGGTTGCGCTGGATCTGGTCGCTGCCACCGCCGATCGAGTTGATGAAGGCCCACATGCCGGTCTGGTTGGCGATCTCCCCCTGGGGTGATTGCTGGCCGGTGAGCATGGCCTCACTGCCCAGGAGTTGGGCATGGATGCGGGCTGAGCCGTGCAGGATGTCCGACATGGACAGTTTGAGCACGGCTGCTACGCTCATGTCAGCGCTGTCGGCTGCCCGCTCGGCGTTCCATTTGCTGATCCGCCGGAGGGCGTGCATGCGGGCGATGGCCTGACGCATGACCGGATCCCCGCCTCGTCCGACCTGGTTGGCGAGGGCGACCAGATCCACTGGCCGGGCACGCATCTCGGCGGCGGCGGTGGCCTCCCCCTCGGCGGGGGCGGGGCGCTCGAGCCCGCCGCCCATGAGCATGCGCTCCACGGCCAAGGCGGCGTTGAGTGCCCGCCAGCCGTCGTTGACCTCGCTGATGCGCAGGCTGTCAGGCAGGCGGGCGTCGGTGATGAACACCTCGTTGAAGGTCTGGTCACCGGTCATCTGCTTGATGGGTCGAACCTTCACGCCCGGCTGCTGCATGGGCAGGAGGAAGTAGGTGATCCCCTTGTGCTTGGGTACGTCCCAGTTGGTGCGGGCCGCCAGTAATCCGTGGGTGGCGGTCCTCGCCCCGCTGGTCCACACTTTTTGTCCGTTGACAATCCACTCGCCCCCATCGCGATCGGCGCGGGTCTGCAGCCCGGCCAGATCCGAGCCGGCGCCCGGCTCGCTGTAGAGCAGACAGGTCCGGTATTCCCCGGTGAACAGCTTGCGCAGCACTGGGCCGCGCAGCTCGTCGGAGCTGGCGAAGATCCGAATGGTGTTGGCTGCGATGCCCGCCGCCGCGATCCCTCCCCGTGGCGCGCCCGCCTGAGCGAACTCCTCCACCACCGCCGCCGCCGCCTGTTCCGACACGCCCCGGCCGTAGAAATCGGTCGGCCATTCGGGATGAGCCCAGCCGGCGTCCACCGCCTCCTCCAAGAAGGGCCGTGCCTCCATGCCGGGCTTCCAGTGCGCGGCCAGCCACTGCCGCACCTCCCGCCGGACACTGTCGACCTCTCGGGTCTCGGCTGCTGCTTGGACGGTCATGCTGTGCTCCTCTCGAGACCGATGATGTCGGCCAGGATCTCCCGGTGGTACTGCACGTCACCGAAAAGAAACTCCGAGCTCTTCGCTCTCTTGTAGTAGAGGTGGGCCGGGTGTTCCCAGGTGAACCCGATCCCGCCGTGGATCTGAATGTTCTCGTGGCCGGCCAACAGGCAAGCCTCCCCGCAGAACGACGCCGCGATGGCCGCCAGCTCGGGAAGGTCCTCGGCCATGGTGGCCGCCGCGACTGCGGCCGCCCGGGCGGCCGAGCGGGCCGACTCCAACGCCACGTGCAGGTCGGCGCACTTGTGCTTGATGGCCTGAAACGATCCGATGGGCCGGCCGAACTGAATGCGGTCCTTGGCGTACTGCACCGCCATCTCCACGGCCGCCCCGGCCACGCCCGCCTGTTCGTTGGCCAGCGCCACCGACGCGACCCGCAGCACATGTTCCATGGCGGCCTCAGCCGCACCGGGCTGGCCGACCGGGCGAGCCCCTGCCGAAGAGAAGTCGATTCTGGCCAGCTTTCTGGTCTCATCCAGGGTGGCCAGCAGCTCCCTGGCGACGCCCGGCGCATCACCGCTCACGGCGAAAAGACCAAGCCCGGACTTGGTTCGAGCCGGGACCAGGATGAGCGAGGCCGTGTGGCCGTCCACGACATACGCAGCCTGGCCGGTCACCCGCCATTCGCCGTCCACCATTTCTGCGGCAGCCGTGGCGCCCTGCGCATTCCACCGTCCCGGCCGGTTCGTCAGCGCCACCGTGGCCACGGTCGCCCCGCTGGCGATACCCGGCAGAAACTCGGCCTGGGCCACCGGGTCGCCACTGGCCAGGACCGTGGTCGACGCCACCACCGAGGAGAGCAGCGGCGCGCACAGCAGGGCGCGGCCGGACTCCTCCAGGACGATGGCCGTTTCCTCGAACGAGTAGCCGGCACCACCGAACTCTTCCGGGATGTGCAGGCCGGCCGCGCCTAGCTGGCCGGTCAGCTGCGACCACACCGCGGGATCGAAGCCCTCTCGGGTCGCCATGGCGCCACGCACGTCTCGCTCGGACGACCTGGCCTGCAAAAACGAGCGGATCGTGTCCCGGAACGACGTCTGCTCAGCTGTCAGCGAAAGACCCACCCTGCCTCCAGACCTGTCGTAGGTGTACCGGTTGACGGTTGCTGCGAGATTTGGACTACAACCGTCGGTAATGTAGCAATGTACGCGTTGCCGGGGCGAGCCGAACACCGGCAGGGCCACGCTCGACACACAGGCAAAGGAGGGGGAGCCCGCCATGTCCCGCCAGGAGAACGTCGTCCCCGGTTGGCAGGCGCACCTTCGGGAACGGACGGTGGCACCCGAGGTCGCCGTGTCGGCCATCCAGACCGGCGACCACGTCTACAACCCTCTCGGTCACGGCGTCGACTCGGTGATCTGGGCGTTGCTCGGCACCGGAAAACCGGTCAACCTCACGGCCGGCTCCCCCGCCGATCTCAGTTGGTTGACACCGGAGATCGCCGAGCACTTCCGGGTGAACGTCCTCTTCGGCGGTCCCGGCTCGCGCCAGGCGATCAACGACTTCCGGGCCGACTACACACCCTGGTGGATCTACGGGGGCCACAAGGCCGCCGAGGACGGTCGGCCGGGCGCCCGGCCGGTTGACGTGTGCTTGATCCGGGTGTCGCCGCCCAACCGGGCCGGCTGGTGCTGCCTGGGCAATATCCTCTGGGACGCCGAAATTCACCGCCGTCCGGGCCCGCACCACCATCGCAGTGGTGAGCGAGGATGTGCTGCGGACCTTCGGCGACACCTGGATCCGGGCCACCGACATCGACTGGTTTGTTGAGGCCGACCCCGCACCCCCGCTGCTCGGCGAGCGGCTCAAGTTGTACTACGACGCCATTCAGGCTCAGGTGGCCGACCCCACGGTCAGGGCCATCGCCGGTCACGTGGCACAGGTCGTGCGCGACGGCGACACCGTCCAGGTCGGTACCGGCTCGACCACCGGCGCCATCATCATGGCCGGCGCCCTCGACCAGAAAAACGATCTCGGCTATTTCGCCGAGCTGACCGTCCCGGGGCTGGTCAAACTGGCCCATGAGGGCGTCATCACCGGCCGATTCCTCCGGACCCATCCCCACAAGTTCGTCACCACCATGGCCGGCGGTCTGCCCGAAGAGAACGAGATGATCAACGACAACCCGGCCTTCGAGTTCTACGGCACCGAGTACATGCACAACCCGGCGGCCATCGCCCGCAACGACAACATGGTGGCCATCAACAACGCCCTGATGGTCGACCTGGGCGGCCAGATCGCCGCCGGCCAGTTCGGCACCAGAGTGTGGAGCGGCACCGGCGGGCAGCTCGCCTACCAGCTCGGGGCGTCCATGTCCAAAGGCGGTAGAGCTGTGACCGTGCTCCCCTCCACCGCCCACGACGAGGCGGTATCGAGGATCGTGGCCGAAATGCCCCCCGGGCAGATCATCACCATTCCCCGCGAACTGGCCGACATGGTCATCACCGAGCACGGGGTGGCCGACCTGTTGAACAAGACCCAACGCGAGCGGGCCCGAGCCCTCATCGAGATCGCCGATCCCCGATTCCGGGACGAGCTACTCGACAAAGCCAAAGAGTTGTACGGCGCCTGATCCCCGCGGCCAGGGCATCCGCCCCGGCAAAGCGCGCCAGCACCGGGCGAACACCAGGCGACGACTTAGGGGGTGCCGACGGCTCTGACCAGCGGGGCATCGGTGAGCACCTCCTCATAGCTACTCTGAGAGCTCCTCAAGGGCCATGTCCCGATGACGTTCGGCGTACAGCACCATCGCCCCTATGGGTATCGCCGCTCCGATCACGATGCACCACAGCCACCATCCGTAGGCGCTGCTCGCCACCGTCGCCGTAAAGAGCGGCCCGGCAATCAACGGCGACGCCACCGAGCCGATGTGGCCCAGCCCGTCGGTGGCGCCGATACCTGCCGCCCGGATGCGGGTCGGGTAGCTGGCGGCCGTGTACTGGTACATGTTCATGAAGAAGAATGAGGGCCCGACAAAGGTGAAAATGTAGAAGATGGCGCTGAGCGCCAGGCCGTGACCGGCCCACAGGATGATCGCCGAAACGCCAAAGATCGCCGCTCCAATTACCACGAGAAACTTCCGGTCGATACGGTCCCCCACGAACGATGCGACGATTAAGGCCAGGCATGACGCGGCGGTTCCCAGCAGCCCATAGCCGAACAACTCGTGGGCGGTGAAATGCCGGTTTCCCACCAGGAACACGGGAGCCTCGAAGGCGAAACCGTAGATCATGGCCGCGTAGGCGGTGATCCAGACAACCAGGTTCAGGATCGTGCGCTTTCCGTACCTCCCCCGGTACAGCTCACCGAGCGGGACACCTTCTTCGATCACGACCCGATACTCGGCCTCCACCGGCGGCAACGCCCCGCGCTGGCGCTCGATGCGCGCTTCCCAACCACTGACGATAGCGTCGGCCTCCTGGTACCGACCCTTGCTCTCCAGCCATCGGGGCGATTCGGGGATCAGGAACAGCAGGGCGGGAATCAGAAGCACGATGGGGGCGAACGCGAGTACGAAAACGACGTTCTGATACTGGGCGGGAACCCAGAAGTAGGCCGGAACGGCGGCCAGGGTCCCCGCGACACCCAGCGCCATGATCTGACCCCCCAGACCGATCTTCGCTCGGGTCGCAGGAGGAAGCACTTCGCTCATGTAGCTCTGGGATTGCGAGATCACCGCTCCCATCCCCAGGGCGTACAGGAAGTTCCACAGCAGTAACCAGCCGAACTTATTGGTGAAGGCGATCGGCCAGACGAAGGCGCCCGTGATGAACGCCCCCAGGATGAGCACCTTCTTGCGGCCGATCCGATCGCCGAGCCCGCCGAGCACGTACTCCCCGACCAGCAGGCCGACCCCCGTGTTGGCCACGACCAGAACGTCGTACTGGAAGGACGTGATCAGCTTGTGCGGTGCCCAGATGAAGGGATAGAGACGAGCGATGAGCAGGTCGGCGCCGATCACGACCCCCCAGGCGAACTGAGCGATGCCGGCCAGGACGTAATGCTGGAACCCCGTCGGTAAACGGTCCAGCCTCCCGGCGATGGAACGCTCACCAGCCAGAAACTGCCGGTCCTCGGCTGGTCGGCCGGGTATCGCTGTCGGGCTTGCCATTCGGGTCCCCCTCCCTTTTGCTGTTCACTCCCTCCAGGCGGCGGTCGCCGCGCTCGTCATAACCGCAGTGCGGCTCAGGAATGGTACCCAGACGGAGTCCGTCCGTAAAGACCCATCCGCGGGCGGGAGTATCCTTCGTCGATGGTTTCGGTGGTTTCGCCAGATGACGGCGAACGAGCTCCTCGGGGGCGCAGGCGTGACGCCAGCGTCCAGCGCCGCATCCTCGCCGCCGCCACCGACCTCTTCATCACCGAGGGTTGGCGCGGCTTCACACTGGACTCGGTGGCGCGAGCCGCCGGCGTCGGAAAGAGCAGCCTGTACCTCCGATATCCCTCTCGGGAGGAGCTTTTCGCCGACCTGCTCGAGCGTTCCGGGTACAAGCCCCCCCCGCCCATACCGGAAAGGCCAGTCCGTCAAGACCTCCTCGAGCTGGCCCTGAGCTGGACCGAGTGGCTCGACGGCCCCGGCGGCTCCTTCGGCCTTCGCGTCAACGTCGAGAGTCGGCTCAACCCGGACTTCGCCGGCACCGTGCGATCGTTCAGCCAGGAGCAGATCGGCGCCGCACACGCCATCATCCGGCGAGCCAAGCAGCAAGGCGAACTGCCCCCCGACGCCCCCGCCGCGGTGATCCTCGACGCGCTACTCGGTGGCCTCGTTCACCACATGATGACCAGTCCAGTGAGCCAACCTTTCCGGACTGCCGCCGGTCAACGGTTCATCGAGCGCCTGGTCGACGCTCTCATCACCGGGGTCGGTACATGAAAGACCTGGATTAGGGTGTGCAGCGCTCTACCAGCGCCAGAGGAAGCCACCTGATTCGCAGATCTCGCAGCACCGTTGGACGACGAGATTGACCACCCAAATCGACGGAAAGAGAATACAGACCCTCTAGTGAGCTTCTGATCTCTGCAGCTGCCGCAAGTTGACCCGACGGTGACACTCCGGTGGCTCGCCGCACGGTCATGCGGCCATCGTCCCAGGTACATGTGACGGTCCAACGTCCCCGTTCTTGACCCACCCCGTGGCTGTTGACCAGCGTCCGGTCGTTCTGGCGGGTGATGACCTGGTCGCCGACGCCTGCGCTCTGGCCAGCGGCGAGGTTCAGACCCTCCTCGGCGACCTGTCCGCCCGCGACTCGATCTCGCCGCGCCCGGCGATTGAGTTCGGTGTCGGCGGCGGTGTCGGCGGCGACCATGATGCTAAGGAGGCCGGCGTCGGTGTCGGCCTTCCACCCCTGGTAGATGCGGTCGAGCAGGTCGTCGCGGCTACCTTCGACGATCCGACCACAACTTTCGTACGCGCTGATTGACGCCTGGTGGCCGAGGCGGAGCTGGACGCTGGCCTGTTTCTCCCAGTCAGAAGTGAAGCGGCTAACGTCGGTGAGTTGCGGGACGGACTCGTCTCGGTCCCAGGCGAGGAGGTGGAAGGCCCCGCCCGCGTTGCCGGCCGACAGCTGCACCCAGTCTCCGGTCAGGAGAACCTTGGCGCCCGCGGTTCGGGCCGCTGAGGTCAGTTCGTCGAGGTCGAGGGTGCTGGCCAGGCTGGCCTCGTCGACGATGACCAGCTGATTGGCAGCCGTGGGCGGGCGTCCCAGGCGGCTCGTAGACCGGCCATGGTGGTGGATTTGCCAGTACCAGACGCCCTGTCTGCAGGGGTCGATGGACGGGCTGGTATGGCAAGAATCTGGACCCCTCTAATATTCTAGGCGGGTAGTGTCCAGAATACGCGGATCAAGGGAGAGGACATGACGAACGTGGAGCATGTCGCTGGGAGCGAGGTGGCCAGCGACACCATCGACGCGGTAGTGATCGGCGCCGGGTTCGCTGGTATGTACATGGTCTACCGGCTGCGCGAAGCGGGTTTCACCGTGCACGGCTTCGAGGCCGGCGACGGGGTGGGCGGAACCTGGTACTGGAACCGGTATCCGGGGGCGCGCTGCGACTCGGAGACCATGTACTACTCGTACTCGTTCCTTGCCGATGTGGAGCAGGAGTGGCCGCTGCAGGAGCGCTATCCGGGCCAGCCGGAGATCCTGCGCTACCTCAACCATGTGGCCGACCACATGGACGTCAAGAAGGACTTCACCTTCAACGCCCGGGTGTCGGGGATCGCCTTCGACGACTCGGACCAGACCTGGACGGTGCGGACGGAGGGGGGCGACTCCCGGCGGGCCCGGTGGGTCATCACCGCGGTGGGCTGCCTGTCGGATGCCAACCAGCCCGAGATCGAGGGGGCGGAGAGTTTCCAGGGAGTGCAGCTGCACACCGGGCACTGGCCCCATGAGCCGGTCGACTTCACCGGCAAGCGGGTGGGAATCGTGGGCACCGGCGCCTCGGGTATTCAGGCCATCCCGGTGATCGCCGAGCAGGCCGAGCATCTGACCGTCTTCCAGCGCACGGCCCAGTTCACCATTCCTGCCGCCAACGGCCCGCTGTCGGAGGATATGGCCGACATGTGGAAGGAGAACTACCCGGAGTGGCGCCGCCGGGCCCGGTTCTCCCGGGGCGGAGTCCCCTACCCGGCGACCGACCGCACCGCCTTGGAGATGACACCCGATCAGCAGCGGGCCGCCTACGAGGCGGCCTGGGAGGAGGGTGGGTTCGTCTTTGCCCTCGGCACCTTCGCCGACATCCTCACCGACGAGGAGGCCAACCAGACGGCGGCCGACTTCGTGCGGGCCAAGATCGACGAGATCGTCCACGATCCCCAGGTGGCCGAGATGCTCAAGCCTTGGGAGTTCCCCTTCGCCACCAAACGTCTCCCGCTGGACACCAACTACTACGAGACGTTCAACCGGCCCAACGTCACCCTGGTGGACATCAAGCGGACGCCCATCGAGCGGATCACCCCGACCGGCGTGCAGACCACGGCGGGAACCCATGAGCTCGACATCCTGGTCTACGCCACCGGTTTCGACGCCCTGACCGGGCCGCTGCTGGCCATGGATATCCGCGGCCGGGCGGGCCGGAAGCTGGCGGACGCCTGGGCCGAGGGTCCGGTGACCTACCTGGGGCTGGGGGTGCCGGAGTTCCCCAACCTGCTCACCATCACCGGACCGGGCAGCCCGTCGGTCCTGAGCAACATGCCGGTGTCGATCGAGCAACACGTGGAATGGATCGGCGACTTCATGGAATGGGCCCGCCAGCACGGCGTCGAGCAGGTCGAACCCACCCACCAGGCCACCCTCGACTGGACCGCCCACGTCCAGGAGGTGGCCAACACGACGCTCTATCCCAAGGCGGCGTCGTGGTACATGGGAGCCAACATCCCGGGCAAGCCCCGGCTGTTTCTCCCTTACGTCGGCGGGGTCGACACCTACCGGTACAAGTGTGACGAGGTGGCCGCCAACGGCTATGAGGGTTTCGAGCTGAAGTCGCGCCAAACGGCCGGCACCGCCTCGTAGCTAGTAGTTCAAGGAAAAAGAGGAGAGGAGCGACGAGATGGCGCTGGATGAGGCCACGGCATCGCTGCTGTCACAGATGGCAGAGGCGGGGGTCAAGCCACTGCACGAGATGTCACCCCTGGAGGCCCGGGAGTTCGCGGCCAGTCTGAGGGCCCAGCCCGATGTCGTGCCGGAGATGGCCAAGGTGCAAAACCGCCGGGTCCGGGTCACCGGCGGCGTGGTGCCCATACGGCTGCTGGTACCCAACGATTCGCCGCAAGGCGTGATCCTCTGGTACCACGGGGGCGGCTGGGTGATCGGCTCCATCGACGACGCCGACCTGCTGGGCCGTCGCCTGGCCCAGCGGACCGATTGCGCGGTGGTGCTGGTCGACTATCGCCTGGCGCCCGAGTACCGGTTCCCGACGGCGGTCGACGACTCCTACGCCGCTCTGAATTGGGTCAACGACCACATCGAGGAGATCGCCGGGCGACGGGTGCCCATCATGGTGGCCGGGGACAGTGCCGGTGGCAACCTGGCTGCCGTCATGGCCATCAAATCCCGGGATCACCAGGGGCCGCCGATTTCCCTCCAGATCCTCGTCTATCCCGTCACCGACTGCGACTTCGAAAGCACCACCTACCGGCACCCCGACAACGACCTGCTATTGACCCGGGACGCCATGATCTGGTTCTGGGACCACTACGCCCCCGACCCGGCCGGCCGGGTCAGCCCTGACGCCTCCCCGCTGCGGGTGCCCGACACCGGCGACCTGCCGCCGGCTGTGGTCATCACCGCCGAGCACGACGTGCTGCGCGATGAGGGCGAGATCTACGCCACCCGCATGATCAAATCCGAAGTCCCCGTCGACCACCGGCGGTTCCCCGGGCAGATGCACGGCTTCTTCACCATGGTCGACCTCCTGCCGGGTTCCGAAGCGGGCATCAACTATGTGGCCGACGCCGTCCGGCGCCACCTCAGCAAGCACGCCGAGCGTCAGACGCAGACCGTCTGAGTCGCGACAATCGGTGGCCACCAACTAGCGGTCCGCTAGAGCCCCGGGGCCGACCTCGACGCGCGCGCCATCCCCCCTGTATGAGGGGTTGCCAAGTTCAGGCGTCGCAGGTGAGGGTCGGCGTGCCCAGCGCTGCTGTGCGAGCGCGACCGTGGGCTGACCCGGGTTGCGCACTCACTCCTTATCCTTGGGGTCGTCCATTTCAGGTCCGAGTACTCCTAAAACCCAATGACCCAGGTATCGTTCCTTAACTAACGCTCGCCAGGAGGTTCGCATGGCGTTCGAGTGTCTCGACGAGCTCTTCAACGAGACTCTTGTCGCCCGACGCCGCCTTCCCCTCAAGGTTTGCCAGCCACCAGTCGAGATGCTCGCCGAGGCGGTCGCTTGAGCCGACGGGCAGCCCGGTGGCATGGCTGTGTCGGAGCTCGTCAAGTCGGGCCCGGACTTCCGTCTTGGTCCGCCCAAATACTTTCGGTCGCCTGCGCTTACCGGTGGGCCCGATACCAAGATCGATCTGACCGACCAGCGTCCGCGGGCTTCGTCGCGATACATAGCGTCTTCGCCATGGCCTCGACGTCTCACAGGCCCTCCCTGGAGGGCTTCCTGATCAGTGTCCTTCGGTAATGCCATGGGTCGCGCCACCTTGTTGGGCAAAGGCTACAGATCGACTAGTGCCACCGTCGACGCTCGGAGGCAGTCGCGCTGTGGTGACAAGCCCGGTAAAGTCCGGCCAAACAGGGCGGCGTCGAAGACAGCAACGGTCAGCATGTCGGCAACGAGGCAGAGGGGATCGAGGCCTCAGGGTCGTTGCTGGAGCTGCAGTTGGGGTGGGACTTCCGAAATTCATGAGTGAGGCTCCGCCATCGACGAAGAGTGTCTGTCCGGTGATGAAGGCGCCTTCCCTGCTGCAGAGAAGCGCGGTGGCGTTGCCAACGTCGGCCGGGGTACCGAGGCGTCCCATCGGGTTCCAGCCCTGCTGATGCCCGTCCCAGATGAGGTCTTGGCCCTCGATGGGAAGGGTGTTCAGGACGCTGTCCTGCTGGGACATCCACCTACGCGTGGCGTTGTCCACGGGCGGGCGGCCGCAGGCCGTCCATCAGGACGTTGAGCAGGCGACTGGCCTTGGCTTCGTGCTCGGGCAGAGGGGCCACGGTGAAGACGCCGATGAGACTGGCAGCGACGTCTTCGGCGGCGACGTCGGAGCGGATGTCGCCCGCCAACTGCCCGGAGTCGAGGATGGTGGTGATGGCCGCCAGCAGCCCGGTCCGGGTCCGGGCATGGGCGATCTGGCCCGACTCGATCATCGCAAGCAGCGTGTGAAGCATGCCGTTCTTGGTCGCGATCCAGTCTCCGAAGAGGTCCATCCAGCGCCGCATCGCTGCGGCCGGAGCCAGTTGGCCGAGCAAGTCGTGGGCGCCGGTCGTGAGTCGCGTGACCTGGTCGCGATAGACCGCGTCCACCAGTGACTCGCGGGTGGGGAAGTGCCGGTAGAGCGTGCCGATACCGACGCCGGCTTCGCGGGCGATGGCGCGCATCGACGGCTCGGTGTCAGCCGACGTGAACACGCGTGTCGCCACCTCGATCAGTTGTTCGCGGTTGCGCGTCGCGTCCGCCCGTAGCACGTGGCCCTCGGGCTCCGTCAAAGCGGATCGCGCTCCGCTTGTGCTACCGTCTCCAAACAAACGGAGCGTAGTCCGATTCGACGCGTTCCCTGACATCCGAGGAGAGAGGCGGGCATGCAGGCGCAGAGCGATCAACTGCCCACGAGGAGGAGCAGGGCGGTTCGGCTCGATTCATTCGGGGGCCCCGAAGTCCTGAACGTCCGCGAGGTATCCACGCCGGCAGCCGGATGGGGGGAGATCCGCGTACGGGTCACCGGGGCCGGACTGAACCCGATGGACTGGATCATGACCGCTGACGCCGACACCGCCGCCCGATTCGGCTTGAGCCTCCCGGCCGGCTTCGGGACCGACTACGCAGGAGTGGTGGATCAAGTCGGTGACGGGGTGACCGGGTTCGAGCCCGGGGACCGGGTCTTCGGCGGCGCAGTTTCTCGCGCCATCGCCGACTACGTGGTGGTGGATCCTGCCGGAGGCCTTGTGGCGGGCGAGGCCCACCACACTCCCGACGGCGTCGACGACCGGACCGCCGCCACCCTCGCGATTGCGGGGTGCACGGCCGCCGCCGCCCTCGCCGTTGTCGATCCGGGCCCGGCCGACACGGTGCTGATCGGTGGTGCGGCAGGCGGGGTCGGGGTGTTCGCTGTCCAGCTGGCCCGGCTTGCGGGCGCGCGGGTGATCGGGACGGGATCGGCGACATCATCCGACTTCCTGCGCGGCCTCGGGGCCGAGCCGGTCGCCTACGGCGACGGTCTGACCGACCGGGTCCGCGCCCTCGCTCCCGACGGCGTCACCTCGGCGATCGACCTGCACGGGACCGAGACAGTCCACGCCGCCCGGGACCTCGGCGTCCCGGACCAGCGTATCTGCACCATCGCCGCCCAGGTCGACGGGGTCACGGCGGTGAACGGCGCCAATGCTGCCACCGGCACCTTGGAGCACGTTGCTCGCCTGGTCGCCGCAGGTCAGCTCCGGGTACCCATAGCGGCGAGCTACCCCGTCGAGGAGATCCGCGCCGCGGTCGAACTGCAGGCCGGCCGCCACGTGCATGGCAAGGTCGTCATCGATCTCTAGGTGTACTGACCACGGGCGTTGGTGACGGGGCTGCGAGCCGACGACGGCAATGACTCCGCGCCGGCGGGTCATGGCGGGGCGAGCCCATGGCTATTTCGCTCACCTATGAGCAGACGGCGACCGTCCGAACTCGTCCCTCTGGACCGCGAATAACAGCCATGCGGTGTGCGCTGGCTCTAGCCTGGGGCTGTCGGATCAGTATCATCTGATCCGAGAGTTGAGGATCCAAGCTGCTCTTGAACCGATTTCAGCTCATTTTGGACTTGCTGTTGGGCTTGGATAACGTGCGAGAGCGCTTCTTGGTAGGTACGAGCCACACCTACCGCTTCCGCCTCACTCAGCTCTATGTCAGGCAATACCCGCAACAATGTCAGAGCTTGGATTGGTCCTGTTTGCAGAGTTCAGCGACGGTCAGGCTACCGGCAGCTCGCTCGCGCAGGAACAACAGGTCCGTCAGGGCAGCAGCCACTCTCCCCAGAGCATCTCCTCGACGGGATAGGCGCTCGGTCAATAGGAGCCGCGAGAGGCCATTCACGGCGTCTCCCGCCGGGCGGACCCGCCAGTCGATATCTATGCTGGTGGCCGGACGTCGCGGACCGGGGGGTTTTCCTCGGCCGGTAGCCGGCAACGTGCGCAGCCCCCTGTGGCATTGGGCTGACGTGGTGGCGTGGTTCGAAAGCCAGGTCGACGGCCCCGCCACGTTGGAGGACCGTCTGAGCACCATCGCTGCCATCAACGGAGTTCTGGCGAACCGGGTCCTGGCTCAGAGTCGTCCCGAGGATGTGGAGCGAATCCAACGGCTTCTCGCGAGCTGAGGTTGGTCTGGGGTGCCTAACCACCAAAAGTCCTGGTCCGATGGAAGGTCCTCGGCGGCCGTCATCGGTGTATTGATCGAGCACTGTCGCACGGGGTTTGCTCACCCGGGCGGTACGAACCGACGATATCGATGCTGTGGCTGCCAGGGTCGGCGTAGATCCTTGGGAACGGACAGGCTGGTGTGGGTGTGGCAGGCGTCAGCCAGACCGGCGACGGTGTTCGGGCGGTGAGCACCTCAGTGGATCGTGAGATCCGGCCCGCCCAAATCGCTCTGCCAGGTCGCGACGGTGTCCTAGAATCTTCGAGTTTTTGGGGGTGGGAGGCACGAAGTTCATTCAAATCTCATAAAGTGGCGGGTGATAGTCGCTCGTGGTCTCTGAGGTGCTATCGCCGGCGCGTCGGTATTCCCGGTAATCGCTGCGCGGACACCGAACCACCCGATCAGGGTGGCTCGCATCCATTCAGGCGGGCGCGAGGATCCCCCGCAGGCTGATCCGGGCAGACCACACTGGACCCGGTTAATCAGAGGATGCGGAAGGAGTGTTCACATTCGACGGGTAGCGGTGTATTCCAGCCAGCTCAGGAACCTTCGGACGCGCCCGCCCTGCAACCGCTCAGGGCCGCTCGCACCCATCACGTTGTGCTGCCGCTATGCAGGTGCCAGCCCGCCCCGTTCGTCCTATGGTTGGAACACTTTCTGTCCGTATGCACGGCTCGCGGCGCAGGTGGACGGTATCGAGACCACACATTGGCGGAGGACAGCCCCGGCCGGATTAGACGAAGGCGCAAGCCGCGGACCTCAGGACCGAAGGGGACAAGGTCATGACGCTTGAATCTGGCGAAGGCGATACCCAATCGAACGTCGATGGCGTCGGTCAGCCGGGCGGGAGCCAGGGTCTGGGCGGGGCGGCCCCATCGGTGGTGGACCGCCCCCCGGAGGAGCTGGCCCACGAGTTGGCGCGGACGGCGGCCGAGCGCGACGCCCTGGTGGTGGCCCTGGATAAGCGGGGCCGCCGGGACCGCCGCCGGGCCCGAGGTCGCCGAGTCCTGGTCGGCGTGCTGGTGGTTCTTTTCGCCGTGCTGTTGCCGATCACCTACGTGGTCGGCTGGGCCCACTATGTGGTCTTGAACCACAACGGGTTCGAGAAGACGGTGGTCCCGGTCGGCACTGATCCGGCCGTGACGGCGGCCGCGGCCACCGCCATCACCAACCAGATCTACACCAGCCTCAACCCGCAGGAGATCGTGAAGAACGCTCTGCCGCCCCGGGCCGCATTTCTCGCGGGGCCCATCAGCACCGGGGCCAAGGGATACGTGCAGACCGGGGTCACCCAGGTCCTGCAATCCAGCCAGTTCCAAACCCTGTGGAAACAGGCCGTGGATTTTGCCCACGCCCAGTTGCTCTCCATCCTCAACGGCAACAGCAAGGCCGTCACGACCAGCAACGGCCAGGTCGTGCTCAACCTCGTCCCCCTCTTCAACGCCGCGCTGGAAAACCTGGGAGGCTTCATTTCCGGGGTGGTGGGCCATCCGGTCCACCTGCCCTCCATTAGCGGCAACGAGCTGCCCGCCGCCGCCTGTAAGAGGATCTCGGCCGCCTTGAACCGGCCCGTGCCCACCACCTGCGGCCAGATCCCGCTGTTCCCCGCCGACAAGCTCACCCAGGCCCGCCACGCCGTGCGCATCTTCAACCGGGCCCTGGTGCTGCTGCTCATCGTCACCCCGGTGGTGGCCGCCCTGGCCCTATGGCTGTCCCGGCGCCGCCGGCGCACCCTGCTACAGCTCTGCGTCGGCGGCCTGCTCGGCCTGGTGATCATCCGGCGGGTGGTCAACTGGCTCAGCACCAGCCTGATCAACAGCCGCACCAGTCTGATCAACGGCCAGCCGCCCAACAAACCGGCCCGGCGAGCCATCCTCACCCATCTCTTCCACCAGTACTTCAGCGTCAGCCGCTGGCTGCTCCTCGGCCTGATCGTCGTCTTCCTGGCCGCCCTCATCAGCGGCCCCTACCCCTGGGCGCGCGCCCTGCGCCAACACGCCTCCCGATACGCCAACGAAGCCTGGAAGCTGGCCCAGGCCAGCACCGGGCGGGCGCGCGACGACGCCACCATCGCCTGGATGCGGTCCCATCTGGACCTGCTCCGAGTGCTCGGCGTGGCCGTGGCCGTTCTCCTGCTCATCATCCTCTCCGTCTCCTGGGTCGGCTTCCTGATCATCCTCGTCCTGCTCGCCGTCTACCAGTGGTGGCTCTACCGTTTCGGACACACACCATCCGGCTCGGACCATCAGGCATCACCAGGCTCTACCTCCACTGCGCCACCCGACGACCAGCCACCCGCGCCCAGCCAACCCGGACCGGCGCAAGCCGTGTAACGACGCCAGCCCAGCTGAAGCGAGACGGCATCCGGCTGGCCCGCCGCACCGTGGAGCGGCTGATGCGGACCGTTGCCACCGGTCAGCAGAAACTGACCTCTAGCTGGACGTTCGCGAATGTCCCTGGTCCCCGATTCCACCGGATCGGCATGGCGTGTCACCCTGGGCACGGGACGGCGCAGCAGCGCCTGATTTCCGGTTAGGCCCGCCGCCCGGCGGGTGCTACGGGCCTGTCACCCAGGGTCTCCGCTACCGTCGGAACCAAGCCGTCTCTGGGACGGTCACCCAATGGCCCCAGCAATCACGAAACCGGAGACGGTTCGAATCCATGTTTGACCACGTGCTCGAGGAGCTCATCGAATGGGCGGAGGACGTCGCGACCAGAGCTATTGGTAGCCGGGTCGTCGTCGTTCCCGTTCCGCCAGGTTGGGGTCGCACGTCCCTGCTGAGTCGATTGGGAAGCGCTGTTGATGCTTGGCCGAACACGCTCCGCGTTGAAGTGTCGGGACGAAGCTGCCCGCAAGGCGACGGACCAGCGGCCGAGTGGCTCTGGGGCCTGAGCAGACGCGATCGCCTCCCGGAGGGTGCCCCCCATCGCCTCCCGGAGGGTGCCCCCCATCGACTCCCGGAGGGTGCCCCCCATCGCCTCCCGGAGGGTGTGAAAGACGTTGTCGCTGTCGACAGCCGCGAGGGATTCCTGCAGCTGGCCGAGGGAGTGGCTGCCTTGACGGCTGCGCCGGCGCTTGCGGGACCGGCCGGCTTGCTGGTCGCGGTGGGGTTGACGGCAGAACCTGGACTGCATGACCTGCTCTTTCCAAATCCGGCTGCCCGGGCCCGCCAGGCCGGCCGGCGGTTAGGTGCTCTCTCAACGCGCCGCCTGGTTCTGGTGGAGATCGATGACGCGGAGATGCTTCCGAGTGCGATCGTCGAAGCTTTCTTGACCGGGTTGGTGGATCGCTTCAGGGGTCAGGCCCTGGCTGTGCTTGTCGCCGATCCGAGCAGCGACCTCGCCACTCGCCTTGAACACCTGCCTTCGCCGTCTGTGCTGGCCGAGGGCTTGAGATCGATTGGCGTGCCCGACGCCAGCATGGACCTCGTTGCCCGGAGAGATGTGATCACGCGCTCCGTGCCGCAGTGGCCATCAAGCGCGACCAACCGCCTCGCGGAGAAGACGCGAACGTTCAGTGACATCTACACGGTCCTGCACCACTCCCGGGCAGAAGCGGTTTCTGGCTGTACCGAGCCCGTGTTGGAGGTTGACCGGCTGGTGATCTCGGCTCTGCCAGTAGGCCCTCCATCCAATGCTGAAATCATCGTGGCCTGGTCGGGCGGAGAAATCCACGAGCAGCAGTTGGCGGCCGCCCTGGCCGTGCTGAGGACCGACTCCGCTGCGGGCCGATTGACACGGTCAGGCGGCATTGTCCGACTCGCTGATCCAGCCAAACGAGCCGAACTCTGCGAGCACGTGCTTGCCGTCGAGGATCGATTGGCTATGGCCCAAGCGATCGCCGCAGTCGCATCCACTCTGATCAGAGATCGCACTACTGACTGGGTAAGCAAAGTGGGGCTCTTACGCCCCATCCCGGCCTTGATCGATAGCGAGGACCTGCCCCTAACCGCGCCGACGCTTGAGCTTGTAACGGAGTTCGTGGCCTTGCTCAGCGGAACCGGGGACCTTCAAGCAGCCGGTGACCTGGCTACCCGCACGACGGCCATGGCCATGCACACCGGCGCCAGCCGGTCCAGCCTCCAGCGACTGGCTGCAGTCACCTTTGCCCTGGCCGTTGTGGGGAACGCTTCTGGTGCAGTAGCGGGTCTGGCCCTGGAGGTGGTAGATCCGGACAACGCGGCTGTCTTTGACGTTGAGGCGCAACTATGGGCGACGATCTGTCTGTTACAAAACTCCGCGACCCGTGGTCATGGCCTCGCCGCTGGTACTGCCCTGTTGCCACGGCTCGATCCCGATTGTCTCGGTACCGCTGCCCTTGAGTGGCGCCTACAGTTCGCAGCCGCCGCCGCTCGCGCTGAGGCTTACATGGCCACACTGAGCGCACTCGCACCACTCTTTGCTCTGCCCGACGGTTCGGGCCTTCGGCAGCTGGCCGAGCAAGTGATGACGCTCCCACACGACCGCGCCGCCGACTATGGCATCGCCATAACTCTTCTCGAACGTGATCTCGCTAACACCCCCAGCGAAAATTCGGAGGACCTCCGACTCCACCTCACCTTGGCCAAGCTCTATCAAAGAATCGAGAATTGGCACGATGCCCTTCGGCACCAATCGCTGGCTATGACCCATATCGAACATCTCTCAGGTCCAGACCATCCTGAGACGCTTCACATCCGGTACGACCTTGCAACCTGTGTTGCGAGGACGGGAGACGCGTGGCGGGCGCTCCGCCTGTTCGAAGATCTCTTACCCGACTTCATCCGGGTGCGGGGTGCCGAGAACAACGGAACGCTCGCCTTACGCGCTGACATCGCCAACCTGGCCGGGCTGACCGGCAACGCTCGCAGAGCGGTTCAGCTGTTTGACGCGCTGTTGGCCGACCAGCTTCGGGTGCTCGGTGATGATGATCCCGACACCCTGGCTATCCGGGACAGCCTCGCAACCTGGACCGGCCAGGCGGGCGACCCCAGCCGAGCCGTGCAGCTGTATAAAGATCTACTATCCCGACAAATCCGGGTGCTCGGCCCCGATCATCCTTTGACGCTGGCTACCCGCAACAACGTCGCCCTGCGGACAGCCCAGATCGGCGTTGGCACACGGGCGCTGCACCTGTACAAAGCGCTCCTGCCGGACGCAGTCCGGATTCTCGGTGCCGATCATCCCCACACCTTGGCTACCAGGGGGAACATCGCGGCCTGGACCGGCCAGACCGGTGACCCCAGCCGAGCTGTGCAGCTGTACGAGGATCTGCTGGCCGACCAGGTCCGGGTGCTCGGCACGGACCACCCTGACACGCTGGCCACCCGCAACAGCATCGCCTCCTGGGTTGGCCGGGCCGGAGATGCGGAGCGGGCGCGGCAGCTGTCCGAAGCCCTCTTGCGGGAGATTGTCCCGGTGCTCGGCCCTGATCATCCCCACACTCTGGCTACCCGGGACAGCATCGCAGCCTGGACCGGCCACGCCGGTAATCCCGGGCGGGCTCTGCAGCTGTATGAGGATCTCTTACCCCGACAGAGCAGGGTCTTAGGGCACATTCATCCTTTGACGCTGGCTACCCGCGATCACATCGCCTTTCGGACGGCCCAGATCAGCGTTGGTCAACGGGCGCGGCAACTGTACGAAGCTCTGTTGCCGGGCGCCGTCCGGATTCTCGGCCCCGACCATCCCCAAACTCTGGCGACCCGGGGGAACATCGCGGCCTCTACTGGCCAGGCCGGTGACCCCAGCCGGGCCGTGCAGCTGTATGAGGATCTGTTAGTCGACCAGGTCCGGGTGCTCGGCACCGACCACCCTGACACGCTGGCCACCCGCGTCAGCATCGCCTCCTGGATTGGCCGGGCCGGAAACGCGACGCGGGCGCTGCACCTGTTCGAAGCCCTGTTGCCGGACATGGTCCGGGTGCTCGGCCTTGCTCATCCCAAGACACTGGCGACCCGGGGGAACATCGCGGCGTGGGCCGGCCAAGCCGGTGACCCCATCCGCGCCTTGCAGCTGTATAAGGATCTGTTAAAAGACCAGGTCCGGGTGCTCGGCACCGACCACCCTGACACGCTGGCCACCCGCAAAAACATCCCATCCTGGGTAGGCCGGGCCGGTAACGACAAGCGGGCGCTGCAGCTGCTCGAGAACGTGTTACCCGACCTGGTGCGGGTGCTCGGCAACGACCATCCCGACACCCTGGCCACCCGCACCCAGATTACGTCCATGAGAAATGGGATCGGTGTCAACTCGCGCCAGTCAACATTTCGGGGTCAGCCGCGGTGACGGTAGAACTCCATCGGGTTTCGACGTTGCCCCACCGCCAGTAGGCGAGGGCCACGACCCAGACCAGCACAAACAGGGCGGCAATGCAGAAGCCGGCGACGTTGATGTTGAAGTTCGCCACGGTGTCCCAGAAGGTGCCGTGGAGGTGAACTTCGGCCGTGAGGACCCCGAGGATCTCGATCGTGCCGATGATGAACGCGGCGCCGATGGAGAGACCGGTGATCACGAGGTTGTAGTACACTTTGCGGACTGGTTTGGCGAAGGCCCAGCCGTAGGCGAAGTTCATGAAACAGCCGTCGAGGGTGTCGAAGAACATGAGGCCGCCAGAGAACAGTGCAGGCAGGGCCAAGACCGCGTAGTAGGGCAGGCCCTGGATGGCGGCATACGCGGTCGCGGCCAGGAGGACCACCTCGGTGGCCGTGTCGAAACCGATGCCGAAGACCAGTCCGACGAAGTAGAGCTGCCAGGTGTGGTTGATAGACCTCATGAACCGCCCGAAGAACCGGTACATGAGGCCGCGGGCTTGCAGCTGGGCTTCGAGCTCGGCTTCGTCGTAGGTTCCTCGGCGCATCTCGCGGAACACCTTGAAGATTCCGAAGAGGACGATGAGGTTGAGCAGCGCTATGAGGTACAAGAAGCTGGCGGAGAGCACGGTGCCGGCGGTGCCGCCGGCTGTCTCGTAGGTGGATGACGGGTTGACCACGGCGCCGAATACGGCGCGGGCGGCGAAGGTGATACCGACGCCAACCCCAACGATGACGCTGGAGTGGCCAAGGGAAAAGAAGAACCCTGATGCGAGCGGTCGTTTGCCATCGGCCATGAGTTTGCGGGTGGTGTTGTCGATGCAGGAGATGTGGTCGGCGTCGAAGGCGTGCCGGAAACCGAGGAACCAGGCGGTGATGGCGACACCGAGCCCGACGCCAAGACCCTTGCTGCCGCCATAGCCGTGGTAGTCGATGTGATGGGGCATGACCACCAGCACGTAGACCAGCCAGCCGGCGGCGTTGACGGCCAGGATGACCGAGAACATGACGGCCAGGCGGCCCCACTCATCCCCGTGAAGCGAGCGGCGAACGCCTCGCGCTCGCAGCAGCACAGGTGGATTGTGACCACTACCTGCCCGCATCTTTTTCATCCTCCTGAGTTTCCGGAGGACGAAGAGAGCCCTTGCGACCACCGGGCCCGGTGCCCGCACGAACCGCCCTTCATCCGAGGACTGCTGTTCGTCGGACAGACCGTCCCAGGCGACCGGACTCGCCCCTCGAAGGAGGACCACCGTTGCGGGACAGTGCCGGGATCTCACCGAACTTCGCTGGAGCGGCTGCCACCCCCAAAC
Source organism: uncultured Acidimicrobiaceae bacterium (assembly GCA_963834725.1). GTDB lineage: Bacteria > Actinomycetota > Acidimicrobiia > Acidimicrobiales > Palsa-688 > PALSA-693. Next base: position 4,837,668 of record CAWICN010000001.1, on the reverse strand, counting down.
CGACCACGACCGGGGGGCGACACCGAACCTAGGAGTCCAGCGGTGTCGTCGTCAAGTCTGATCGGATGATCAACGATGCGTCTGGCGACCGGGCGATCCTGGCACCAAATAAAACGTGGGAGGTGACGCTCTGCTCACTGGGCCTGGGATTCCTCCTGGTACACGCGGCTGGCGTAGTCTTCCAGTGCAGCTTCGCATTTGGCGAGAGCGTCGAGGACGGCTTGGCGTCCTGACGCATGGAAAGCGTCGCGCTCGTTGACTTTCGTCAACCAATTTTGCAGTTTGACGAGGTCGACCTCGTTTTCTTCGAGTTCGGCGTAGGTGAAGTGCTGGGCGACGTACTCCTTTTCGAGTTGGGCGAGAAAGTCGCCACAGCGATCGACGATCTCGTCGTACTCGTCGTTTCGGGCCGCCTGGAACGCAGCCCGGACGTCGGCTTCACCGCCGAGAGCGGCGGCGCGGAACAAAACGGCGGTGCCGTTCATCTCGGCGATCTCGTGTCGCAACTTCCGAAGGGCGCGCTCACCGCCGGGGCTGGCCGGCAGCACCGCCGACGAACTCTGCAGGTACACCGCTCCCATGCTCTTGAGCCGGCGCCACACGGTTGCTCGCAACCTTGTCGGCTCGGACGGGACGCGGTAGACCAGGAGGAGCCACTGGCCGGCCGGTTCCTCGGAGTCCGCCCTTCCGATCGTCGTGTTCGCTGGCTCCGCTTGTTCGCGGTCGGTCGCGCTCGAAGCTGGTGGTGATTCCACCCGTCTGGCTCTAGGCATCGCCGCCACCCGACCGGGCTGCTCGCCGACCCTCCCGTCGCGTTGCCCCCCTGGTGGCCCGCCAGAGACTGAGGGTCAACAACAGCACCATTGCGATGGGCATGATCCACCAGGCGGGAGCTGAGGTCCGGCTGATCGCGTAGGTGAGGCCCAGCGCAACAACGACACCGGCGGCGACTTGCCAATCGTCGCCGACCACGAATTCATACCAGAAATGCAGGAAGGCACGAAGCTTCCCCGTCATCGTTGGCCCCCTTCTGCCACCGGCCGGAGCCCGAGAGAGGATGGCTGACCTGGCCGTAACAGCAACGACAACCCGAGTCCCACGACCGCCGTCACCGGGACCAGCACGAGGAGGGCGGCATCGGAGCCGGGCCAGTGCGCACCAGCCCCCTCCGCCCCCCAGAAGATCCCGAACGACGTGAGCATCACCCCGACCGCGAATTTCATCGTGTTCTCCGGTACCCGGCTCAGGGGGGCCCGCACCGCGAGGCCCACGGCTGCGACGGCTACCACTGCGGCGACGGCGGCGACCGCGGCCAGGGGCAAATCGTGTTGGTTGGTGCCGAACGTCAAGGCAATGAAGGCGACCTCCAGGCCTTCGAGGAGGACGCCTTTGAAGGCCAAAGTGAACGCGTACCAGTCCCCTACCACTCCGACCCGGCGGCTCTCTGCGGCTTGGGCCGCCGCGAGCTCGTTGCGGAAGATCTTGTCCTCATCGTGGAGAGCCTTGTGGCCGCTGGCGCGAAGCACCGCCTTGCGCAGCCACTGCAGGCCGAAGATCAACAGCAGACCACCCACCACCAGGCGCAGCCCCTGCAACGGGACGGCGGAGAGCGCCGGACCCAGAGCGGCGACGAATGCCACCAGGACCACCAGTGCGGCAAGGAGGCCGCGGACAGCAGAGCGCCAGCCCCGCGCCGTACCGGCCGCCAGCACGATGGTCGTCGCCTCCACTGCCTCGACCGCGCAGGCCAGGAACACGGCAATGAAGAGCGCACCACTTCTCACGATGACCCCGCGGTATCCATGAAGCTGCAGTCTAACACGTGTTAGCTCTGGATCGTGACGGCTGGCAGGCGTCCTGTTGCGTCCGCCACCCATTCAGCCATCGGGAGTCGAGCGTCCGCTAGAGTGTTGAAATGCTTGGAAAATCAGCGGACGCGAATCCGGTCGGGTTCGCTGATGCCGACCTCGAGCTGCAGGAGACACTCGACAACCTCGACAGCGCTGATAACTACGCGGGGTGGATCTTTGCTCTGATCGAACCGTACCTCGGCGAGCTCGTGCTCGAAGTTGGCGCCGGCCACGGTACCGTGACCGAGATTGTGGCCCGCACCGAAAGAAGGGTGGTCGCGAGCGACATCTCGGAGACATGCACCCGTTCGCTGAACGAGCGTTTTGGAGATGCGCAAAATGTCGTAGTCATCCACGGCGACATAGCTGCTACTGCAGCGTACGGACCGTTTGATACGGCGATCCTTCTCAACGTCCTCGAACACATTGAAGACGATGACGCCGCTCTGCGGGAGCTATCCAAGGTCCTCAAAGATAAGGGCTCGCTCGTGGTCTGGGTCCCCGCCTTCCCGGCTCTCTATAGCGACTTTGATCGTAAGGTCGGACACTTCCGCCGGTACACGGTAAAGGGTCTCAGGGCGCAGCTGCAGCGCGATGGATTCGAGGTCCAAGAGATCCGGTATGTCAACTGGGTCGGTGCCATGGCGTGGTGGATTGTGGCCCGTATGCTCCATCGAACGCCTACCCGTCGCACGTCGATAAAACTTTTCGACCGCTACCTGGTGCCCGTGGTGAAATGGATTGAGTCAAAGGTGCGTCCGCCGTTCGGCCAGTCAGTCCTGGCGGTCGCATCCGTGCCGGCCGGGCAGAGACCGCCCGGACCCCAATCGGGTTCCGCACCGTTGTCCACGAACGTTTAACACGCTTGACGACCCAGCCGAACGGCCCAGCCGGAGGAGTTGACATGCATTGTCTTTCGGTGATTGTTCCCTGCTACAACGAGGTCGCCACGATCAAGGAGATCCTGACCCAGGTCCTCGAGTCTCCCTATGTCGCAGAGATTATTGTCGTCGACGACGGTTCCACCGATGAGACCGTCTCCGTTGTCGAATCCGTCCGTGATCCTCGCATACAGCTCTTGCGACAGCCGTCTAACATGGGAAAAGGGGCGGCGCTCCGCCGGGGATTCCGAGGGGCGACTGCGGATTTCGTGATCGTTCAGGATGCCGATCTCGAGTACGATCCTGCCGATTACGAGGTGCTGCTGGAGCCCCTGCTCGCCGGCAAGGCCGACGTGGTCTACGGCTCGCGCTTCGTGACCGATCGGCCTCGCCGGGTCCTCTTCTTCTGGCATTCGGTAGGAAACCGCCTGCTCACGACGGCCTCAAACGCTTTTACCAACCTCAATCTGACCGATATGGAGACCTGCTACAAAGTCTTTCGACGTGAGGTGGTCCAGGAGCTCGATCTGCGGGAGGACCGGTTCGGTTTCGAGCCGGAGGTCACGGCCAAAGTCGCCAAAGGGCGCTGGCGTGTCTTCGAGGTCGGCATCAGCTACTCCGGGCGCACCTACGCTGAGGGTAAGAAGATCGGGTGGCGCGATGGTCTTCATGCCGCCCGGTGCATCGTGCGCTATTCGAGTTTGTGGGATCGGCTCCTCGGTTCCTGACCACCCGCCTGGGCCGGCCCACCGGGTCCACCCCGAACGCCCGGATCCACCCCCGAACGCCCGGATCCACCCCCGAACGCGAGGAGAGGCACCAGCCGGACTGGTGCCTCTCCTCAGTAAGACCGGGAAGGGTGAACCTCCCGCTGGCGTTCAGTAGTTACACACCGCACGCCACGGAGCTGACCGGCCACGCACCCCAGCCCTGTTGGGCCTGGATGCGTTGGTTGACGATGAGCTGCGCCGCCGCGGAGGCCTGACTCGCCGACGAAGCGTAGGCCAGGCCACCACCCGATACCCAGGACGACTGGGTGTCCTGGAACATGCCGTAGAAACCGTTGCCGGTGTTCGTGGCCGGGTTACCACCGGATTCGTGCTGGGCAATGCAGGACCAGACACCGGAAACCGAGGCGGAAGGTGCCGGCGCTGCGGAGGCGACGGGCGCCTGGACAGCCGGGGCGGTATAGGTCTGCGCAACCGGGGCCGAGTAGGTGGAGCGTGCCGGCGCAGCCGGGGCGGACTCCGTTTCCGTGGCGGCCACAGTCTCGACGACCGGGGCCGGGACCGGAAGTGCCACCGGTACGTAATTCGCCGGTGGGATACTGAGGACCTGATCTGGATAGATCAGATTCGGATTGGGAAGGTGGTTGTAGGAGGCCAGTTGTTCCCAACTCCGGGAGATTCGTGCGCCGATCGCAGTGAGAGTGTCTCTAGACTTAACGGTCACTCTCACGACCGGCGCATGAACTCTCCGGGGCGCATCACTGGCGTGCGCCGCCTTCACGAGTCGGGCTGACTCACTGAGTCGGGGAGACTCACTCACAGTGGCGCGAGGAGCCGATTTCGGGTTGCCGAACTCCAGTCCGGCCATGGGTGTTGCGGAGGCCGCTTGCGCGGCCGCGGGAGAGGTGCCAGCGATGGCACAGCCGATCATGATCAGCCTTGTTCGTCGCTTCATGGGACTCCTTCGGTCGTGCCCTGAGGGGGCCGAGCTGGTGGTCTTGCGGAGCGGGAACAGGTCTGTTGATTAGAAGACCCGTACCCTAGTAAGTGTCCAACGGCATCCTTTCGGTGGGCACCCTCAGGGCGCGGTCAAGCTGCTACAGGGAGCGTTCGAAACCCCTGATTTGGACTCGGCCCTGCGACCACCCGTACGTAGCTTGAAAGCCGGGAACCTTATCGCGGATATGGCCTCATTGCCAATAGCCGGACCCTTGAATCAGGGAGAGGCCATGTGCTATACGTGCCCCGGACGGGAGGAGCGACGCACGTCGAGTTGCCATTTCAGGTGGTTTCGATCCGGGAAAATATCCGGAGTTTGTCGCGAAAACCGTGTCCCAATTCCGACTGAATAGCGGGCACAATGCCGTCACCACGGGGGGTTTTTTCCAGCCCCTCGCAATCAGGCGACGATCGGTGGCCAAATACCTTCTATCTGAATGACCCCAACACCGCAAAAGGGAGGAAGTGTCGAAGTGCGAACTCGCCCACGGGTCCCCGGAGCGACCTTCGGCCGCCGGGCCTCGTTCGGCACGGCATCACCTGGACCTGCAACTGCACAGTTGCAGGTACACTCGTCCTATGGATGTTCTGGTCCTCGGTGGTACTCACCACGTCGGGCGGTCGGTGGTCGAAGAGGCGTTGGCGCGCGGCGACTCCGTCACCACGGTCACGCGCGGTGTCAGCGGGCCGCCCTCACGCGGTGCGATGCCCCTCCACGCCGACCGGATGCAGCCCATGACACTGGCTGCTGCGATCGGGACGAGATCATGGGATGTCGCGATCGACACCTGGAGCGGCGCTCCGTGCGCTGTCCGTGATGCCGCCGCCCTTCTCCGGGGCCGGGTAAGGCATTACTCCTATGTCTCGAGCCGATCGGTGTATCGATGGCCGATTCCCAACGGACTCGACGAGGATGGTCCGGTCGTCGATGGCGATCCGGCGTCGAGCGAGGCGGCCGGCTACGCAGCCGCCAAGCGAGGCGGGGAGCTGGCGACCCTCCAGGCGTTCGGGACACACGCCCTGGTGGCCCGAGCGGGCTTGATTCTCGGTCCATACGAACGGGTCGGGAGACTGCCCTGGTGGCTGCGGCGAATCGAGCGCGGCGGACGGGTGCTGGCCCCGGGCCCGGAGGATCGGCCGCTCCAGTACATCGACGGGCGGGACCTGGCCCGTTGGCTGCTGACCTCTGCCGAGCGAGGCGTGTCGGGTATCTTCAACACCGTGAGCGTGGCTGGCCACACGACAATGGGTGCGCTCCTCCACGCCGTGAAGGCCGCTACCAGCAGCCAGGCTCAGCTGACCTGGGTCGCTCCCGGCCTGGTGCTCGCGGCGGGCATCGAGCCCTGGACCGAGTTGCCGATCTGGGTACCACCCGATGGCGATCTGGCCGGCTTGCATAGTGGCGATGTATCCGCGGCGCTGGCGCAGGGCCTTCGGTGCCGCCCGGTAACCGACACGGTGGCCGACACCTGGTCCTGGCTCCAACGCGAGGGAGATCCCGCCAGCCTGTCGGACGGGATCATCGGGCTCGACCCCGGGCGGGAAGCCGCCCTGCTCGCGACGGTGCCCTCCGAGGGTTGAGGGCGGTCCCAGGAGGAGGGGTGTGATCAGAGTCCGCTCTTGGCCCAACGCGATACGCTGAATTCGTGGTCGATACGGATGCCCTCGATACCGATGCCATCGTCGAGCAGATCCTGAAGATTTACCAGACCATCACCGTGGTCGGGGCCAGCTCGGCACCGGAGAAGGCCGCCCATACCGTCCCTGCCTACATGCAGCAGCACGGCTGGCGCATCATCCCCGTCAATCCGCACGAGGAAGAGATCCTCGGCCAGACGGTATACCGGACGCTTGCCGACGTCCCCGAGCAGGTCGGCCTGGTCGACGTCTTTCGGCCGTCGGCCCAGACGCCGGACATCGCCCGGCAGGCCGTTGCGGCCGGTGCGACCGCCCTGTGGCTCCAGCTCGGGATCGCCTCCACCGAGGCGCGAGCCATCGCCGCCGACGCCGGGTTGCTCTACGTCGAGGACCGCTGCCTCGTCATCGAGCAGCGGCGGCTCAGTATCCACGCACCGGGCTAATACCCTGACGGACCCATTTGAGCAGGCGGCCCATGGCGATCTGGCAGGATGCCGCCATGCAACTCGTCACAGTTCGCACCGACACCGGCACCAGCGCGGCGCGGGTCGATAGCGGCGACGTCGTCTTCCTTCCCTACGGCGACGTGGGTGAGCTTTTGGCTACAGGAGACGACTGGCCGACCCGGGCCGGCGCCGACGGTCGGCGGACCCCACGGGACTCCGTCGAGCTCGGGCCGATCGTTCCCCGGCCGTCCAAGGTCTTTTGTGTCGGGCTCAATTACCTGCGCCACGTGCAGGAGTCCGGCGGGGAGGTCCCGTCCTATCCATCGCTGTTCGCCAAGTTCGCCGACGCCCTGACCGGTCCCTACGACGAGATTGTCCTGCCAGCCGCCTCGGAGCGGGTGGACTGGGAGGCCGAGCTCGTGGTCGTCATCGGCCGAACGGTACGAAAGGCCGGCGAGGGGGAGGCCATGGCCGCCATCGCGGGCTTCTCGATCGGCAACGACGTCAGCATGCGGGACTGGCAGCGGCGCACCACCCAGTGGCTGCAGGGCAAGACCTGGGAGTCCTCCTCGCCGGTCGGACCGGCGCTGGTGACACCTGACGACGTGGGGGGCGTCCGGCCCGACCTGGCCGTCATGTGCCTCGTGGACGGTCAGATCATGCAGGACGCTCGGACCTCCGACCTGCTGTTCGACCCTGTCGCCGTCGTGAGCTACGCCAGCACGGTCATGACCCTCCGGCCCGGAGATCTCATCTTCACCGGGACCCCCGACGGGGTGGGTGCGGCCAGAACCCCACCGGTCTTCCTCCAGGACGGCCAGGTCGTGACCACCCGGATCGAAGGGCTCGGGGAGATGGTCAATACCTTTGTGGCCGAGAAGCCCTGACGTCGTCAGCCGCCGGCACGACCCGGATCGGGCCATCGAACATTGGGGGGGCGAGCCCGACGCACCTGCCCTCGTCAGTCGTCGAGCTCGCGTTCCCCACTTGACCGGGCGGATTGCCCCTCACCGTCCGATCTGGCAGAAATCCTCGCAAGGCGAAATCAACCACGGCCCAACTCATCGACACGGCTCCCCCATAAATGCCGAGACTCCCTCATAGATGAAGGATGATGAGCTACAGCTCGGCCTGGAGGCTTGCCCCCTCATCGGAGAGGAACGCGACGGCCCGATTCATGCCGGCCACGTGGCCCAGCCGCTCGAGTTCGACGTAGGCGGTGACACCTTCCCTCGCCCGGCGCACGATCACGTCTCGGTTCTGCTTGACCCGAACAACCACGTCGTCGATGAACCCGGACCGATCGGCCAACCCGTAGCCGTCAAGCAGGATCCGGAGCCGGCGACCAAGGCCATCGCGATCCTGCCATCCGAACGCGCTCGCAATGTACGGGTCTTGCAGCGGCACCCACTGCCAGGCGATAAAAGCGAGCTCTGACCGAATGGTCCCCGGAAAGATGAGGTCCCAGTCGATGATGCCGCGCAGCCGGCCGTCCCTGACCACCACGTTGTAGGGACCCAGGTCGTTGTGACAAACGACTTGATCGGCCTGGAGCTCGGCCGGTCCCCAGTGCCAGGGGATCAGCCCGGCCGGGCGAAAACCGGCCACGGCGGCGTGGTAGCGGGCCGCGGCGCGTCCAACTTCCCCCAGCAGGTCCTCCTGCCAGACCCAGGCCGGCCACGGAAAGGCAGTGCTCACTGTGCTGCCGTCGAGATACGAGAGCACCTCGCGGCCCTGGGCGTCGAAGCCAAGTGGCTCCGGGCCCAGGGTGAATCCCCGGGCCCGGACGTAGCGCAGCAGGGCGTGAACCATCGGGGTCCACGAGCCCGTCGGACGGTGCACCGTTTCGCCGATCCTGACGACCCTGTTCAGTTTCCCGCCGGCGAGCGGCGTCTCCCGGACGCGGTCGGACGGTGGGTCGGCACGCGAGGGCATGGCACGGGCAGTTTTATCGCATTTATCGTATGGGCGGCCCTACGCGCCGCCGGCGTTCACCCGCTGATCCCTCTGATCCCCTTCCCAGGGCCACAACTCGGCGTCGGCCCAGAGCCGCTCGAGACGGTAGAACTCGCGAGCTTCCCGAAGCAGCACGTGGACGACAAAGTCGCCGTAATCCATCAGCACCCAGCGGGCATCATCCAAGCCTTCGATGCGGAGAGGAGCCGGGCCCCCGGCCCGTTTGACCTGCTCCTCCACCTCCTCGACGATGGTGCGCACCTGTCGGGGGTTGGACCCGCCGGTGATAACGAAGGCATCGGTGATGGGCAGCACCTCCCCGACTAACAGGATCAGGCTGTCCTCACCGCCTTTGGCCCAAGCGGCTCGGGCGGCAACCTCACACCAGTCCCGAACCCGGTCGAGACCGATGCTGGACTGGTCGCCCGAGGGCGATACCGGTGCGCTCACCGGCGCGGGCCTGGCGCTTTCGTCACGTATGACCTCCCAAGATTGTGTGAATGGCGGTGCCGACTGCGTACGAACTGCCTGCACTTGCAGTGTTTGGTTGACCGCTGTCCAGCCATTGCAGCCCCAGCACCACCAGGGTGACAACCAGGGCGAGCAAAAGGACGCCAACCGTCAGCAGCTCTTCCCGTACCAGCCGGCGGTGCCGCCGGCGACGCTGCCGCTCGCCGGCGTCCCCACCCTCTGCATCAGCGGGTGCAACCTTCGGAGGCACTGCGCCGACAGTAGGTACTGGGCGGACAGTCGTCATCCGCCCCCAGCGTACATACCGCGGGATCGTATGCAGCGGACAACCGACTCTGGGACGAGGTAATCGAGCGGGCGGCCATCAACGGCCCGGGCGCGCAGGTCGGTGCTCGAAATCTCCAGGTTGGGAACCGTCACCTCCACCACCTTCCACCCGTCATCGTCGAGCCGGCGCGGTCGCCCCGCACCAGGTCGGTTGACCACAACCAGGGTGGCCAGCCGCTGAATCCTCTCGTGGCGGGCCCAGGTCGTCAGGACGGCGGCCACATCCCAGCCGACGATCAGGAAAAGCTCGTCATCGGGGGCCGCCTCCTTGAGCTGGTCCAGGGTGTCGACCGTGTACGACTCCCCCCGCGTTCGATCTCGATGGCGCTGGCCTCCAGTCCTGGGACCTCGCCCACCGCTGCGGCCACCAGGGCCAGGCGGTCGAGGGCCGAGCTCACGGCCCGGTCGCTCGTCTTCTGCCAGGGCACATTGGCCACCACCAGGAGGACGCGGTCCAGGTGCAATGCCGCCTTGGCGTTGACGGCTGCCACCAGGTGCCCGACATGGATGGGATCGAAGGTGCCGCCGAAGATCCCGATCCGCTGACCCATAACCGTCCGACGATACGGGATCGCGTCAACTGCTTTGCTCTCGGCCGCGGTTTCCGCCACGCTAGATGCCTATGGACCGGTCCTGGACCCCGAGCAGATGGCGGGAATGCCCCGCCGAGCAACAGCCTGACTGGCCCGATCCGCACGCGCTGGAGCAGACCCTCAAAACCCTCTCCGGATTGCCTCCGCTGGTATTCGCGGGCGAGGCGCGGAGCCTCGAGCGGGCCCTCGCCGAGGTGGCCGCAGGCGACGCCTTTCTCCTCCACGCGGGCGACTGCGCCGAGTCGTTCCACGACTTCACCGCCGACAGCATCCGGGACAAGCTCAAGGTCATCCTGCAGATGGCGATCGTGCTCACCTACGGCGCCGGCCTGCCGGTGGTCAAGCTGGGCCGCATCGCCGGGCAGTTCGCCAAGCCCCGCTCTTCGCCGACCGAGCTCATCGACGGACGTACCCTGCCGAGCTTCCGCGGTCATTTCGTCAACGACGAAGCCCCGACGGAAACGGCCCGCAGGCCCGACCCGAGCCGGATGGTCACCGCCTACCACCAATCTGCCTCCACCCTCAACCTGCTGCGCGCCTTTACCAAGGGAGGCTTCGCCGACCTGTCGCAGGTCCACACCTGGAATCAGCAGTTCGTCGCCGGCAGTCCTGGCGGTCAACACTACGAAGCGCTGGCGGCCGAGATCGACCGGGCCTTGCGGTTCATGCGGGCGTGCGGGATCAACCTGGGCGGGGAGGCGTCCCTGCAGCAGGTCGACTTCTGGACCAGTCACGAGGCACTCATCCTGGGCTTCGAGGAGGCTATGACCCGACGCGATTCGCTGACCGGCGACTGGTACGACACCTCCGCCCATCTGGTCTGGGTCGGCGAGCGTACCCGGCGGCTCGACGGCGCCCACCTCGACTTCCTCTCCGGTCTGTCGAACCCGGTGGCCGCCAAGATCGGCCCCGCCGCATCGGTGGCGGACGTCGTCGGCCTCTGCGCGATCCTCGACCCGGATCGGACGCCCGGCCGCTTGACCCTCATCACCCGGCTGGGGGCGGGCCGAACCCCCGATTTGCTTCCGCCGCTGCTCGAGGGAGTCCGCTCGGCCGGCCATCCGGTGGTGTGGGCGTGCGATCCCATGCACGGCAACACGTTCAACGGTCCGGGTGGACGCAAGACCCGTCACTTTGATCACGCGCTCACTGAGATCCGGGAGTTCTTCTCCACCTGCCGGGCCGAGGGGGCCTGGCCGGGCGGAGTTCACATCGAGCTCACCGGTGACAACGTGACCGAGTGTCTGGGCGGGACCGACGAGATCCTCGAGAACCATCTCGAGCTGCGCTACACGACCGCGTGCGACCCCCGCCTCAACGCCAGCCAGTCGTTGGATCTGGCGTTCCAGGTGGCTGACCTGTTGCGCGGTAGCTGAACGATCGGCCGGATTCGCCAGCCGGAACCCCCCATCCGCGTTCGGGCGCTCCGATCGGGACTGGTAGCCTCCGAATGGCGTGGGCGGGCCGAAGAGATCCGCCCGCCGGCGAACAAATTGGCACAGACCACAGCTTCATGCTGATCCCCCACATGGCGCGGCGATCGGCGGCGGTGATCAGCGCAGTCAGCTTGACTGTGGCGGTCCCGACCGCAACCGGCCCGGCGGCCTCCGCCGCGGGGCTGACCGCAACCGCCCCGGCGGGCCGCGCCGTCGCCTCCGCAGCCACGGCCACGACGACCAGCACCACGACCACGACCACCAATACAACAACCACCACCACGACGGTTCCCCCGGCCACCACCACCCCGCCCCGGCCGACGACCACCACCCGGCCCCGGCCGACCACCAGCAGGATCCCGCCCCGGCCGACTACCACCACCAAACCCTGCCCGACCCCCACCCGGCCCCGGCCCACGACCACCACCACTACCACGACGACCACCAGCACCAGCACCCGGCCCGGGCCCGCGACCACCACCGAAGCCTGCCCGGCCACCACCGGCGTGCCCCGCGTGCCGGTCAGCGGGCCGCCGGAGCTGCCGACCAAGCCCGGTGCCCGACCCGCGCCCCCGCCCAATCCGCGCCTCGTTCTGGCTGAGGTGAAGGCCGATCTATCCCAGGTCAGTGCGATCCAGCAGTTCGCCCGGGCCGGGGCGGCGGTGACGAGCGGCCGGGCGGACGTCGCCGCTGCTACCGCCGGCCTGCGGACGGCCATGGCCGCCCGAGCCCGGGCCCGCGACCAGATGAAGGTGGCGCACGCAGACGTTGAGCAGGCCACTGCCCGTTTGGGCCAGCTCGCGCTCGCGGCCTACATGGGCCTCGGGTACCTCACCCCGGCCGCGGGGCCAGTGAGCGATCAGCCTTCCGGGGGTGGCACCGTGAGCACGCCTGGCGGTCTGACCGGCTCGGCGGCCGTGGACGCCCTGGAACTGGTCCAGGTGGTGGCCGCCCACGAGCGAAAGAGTCTCGCCGATACCCGTTCAAGGCTGGTCCTGGCCACTGACGGCGCGCTGGCGGGCAGCCCAGGGCGTCACTCGGGACCAGGCGGTGCTCGCCGGTGCCCAGATGGCGCTTTCGGCCCGGCAGCAGACGCTCGCGCTCATGACGCGGGCCGCGACCACGCCCGGCCTGGCCGCCACCCTGGATCTGCCGACCCCATCGGCCCCGCCGGTCACCCCTCCGCCGGTCACCCCTCCGCCGCCCGGCGCTCCGCCCGGCGCCCCCACCGGCAGTCCGACCGGGCCGACGACAACGGTGCCAGGCTCCGGCTTCGTCGAATCCGCGGCCACATCGCCGCGACCCACCTCCCCGGCCATCCTCGGTCAGAGCGTTCTCAGCGCGGCGGAGATGGCCCGCTGGTTCGCCACCACCGGGTGGAAGGCCCACATCACCGTGCCCATGACCCAGCTCACGGAGGACTATATCGACGCCGGCGAGCAGACCGGCGTGACGGCCGACCTGGCGTTCGCCCAGTCGATCATCGAGACGGGGTACTTCACGTTTCCCTCCGACGGCCAGCTGACGAAGGCCGACAACAACTTCGCCGGGATCGGTGCCTGCGACACCTGTGCCCAAGGTTGGCGCTTCCCGAACGCGGCCAAAGGCGTCCGCGCCCAGCTGGAGCTGCTCGACGCGTACGCGTCACCTACGCCGGTCGCCACCCCGCTGCTCGGATCCATCGGCGTCGGCGGCTGCTGTCCTACCTGGCTTTCCCTGGCCGGCACATGGGCTTCGAGCACCGACTACGGGATCTCGATCCTCAGCGTCTACCAGCAGATGCTGAACTGGCTCATACCGCAGCGCCTGCTCGACGCCGGGCTGCTGAAGGCGCCGAAACCGGCGCCGGCCACCTCGCCGAGCCCGTCGGCCACCGCCTCCGTCTCGCCGCCAGGGCAGTCGCGCTAACGCCCGGATAAGCCGGCTACGACGAGTACCCGGGTACCTGGGCGATCCGGGCCAGCACCCAGTCGTAGGCGCCGGAGCTCACCGGCGCCTTGCAGTATTTACAGGTTCCGGCCAGGTCCAGGTCGAGCGGGGCACCGCAGTTCGGGCATTTGGCCGTCAGGATGCCACCGCCGACAGGGGTGGTCGCCGTCGCCGACCGCTGGAACGTCCAGTCCTCGGCCCATTGCCGAACCTGCTTGTCGCCTCGCACTATCCGACCGTTGTGATCATCGACATCGTAATCGGCGCAGGCCGCCACCACTCGCACGGTGATGGTGTCATAGCTCTGGTCGTGGTCGGCGCCGATCACGGTCAGATCCGCGACGGCCAGGTCTTCGAGCACGTTGCGCTTTCCGGCATCGAGGTAGCCCTGGATCTGCGACCGGTGCTGTTGCCAGAGGCCGTCCGCCATGACCTGACGGCTCATTCCCGGTTGCCGTTCTGTCCACGCCTGCTGCACGACGAAAAACGTCCGCTGGGCCTGCTCGAGGAAGGCCTCCTTCGAGAAAGCCGGGTCGTGGGCGGAGATGGCGGCCAAGCTGTCCGCCGCGGACTCGGAACGAGCGATGGAAGGCGCGGTTCCGGGGAAAAGACCGCCCTGCACCGTGTTGATCGCCGGCTGGTCGTCATGGCTCCACTGCCCGGCGGGAGGGGACGGCGGGGCACCGGCCGTCATCGTGCCGGTCCGGCGGCCGGCGCGCCAGCGAGGCCAGCTCACGCGCAGCACCACCAGGAGCAGAACGAGGCCGACGATCAGGATGGTTCCGGTGGCCGCGCCCCCGCCGCCCCCGCCGAAGAAGAAGAACCCGCCGCCCAGGCCGCCGCCACCACCGCCGCCGCCTGCGCCACCCCCGCCACCGCCGTCAAAACCCTGGCCGCCACCGGCCCGAAAGAGAAGGTCAGCGAGGCTGGCGATCACGAACTCGGCGGCGTTGACGGGGCCGACGACGAGGACTCAGACGACGAGGACGGAGGGGTCGAACCAGCCGACGAGGACGGCGCCACTGCGGCTGCCGTGCCACAGGATGGACAGAACCGGGCGCCAGGCGTCATCTCGGCCCCGCACGCCGTGCATTGCGGGGTCGCGGCCACCAGTGCGGTGCCGCACGAGGCGCAGAACTTGGCCCCCGACGGGTTCTCGGCGTGGCAGCCCGGGCAGACCACGGCCGGCGGCGCCAGCGATGTCCCGCACGAGGAGCAGAACTTGGCCCCTGCGGGGTTGTCGGAGTGACAGTTGTGGCACTCGGTGCCAGTTTCCGTTGGGTCCGTCGCCGTCGGACCGGCAAAGCCGGCGCCACCCCCGGCGAAGCCGGGGCCGGGCGGGGGCGGGGGTCCCGGGTCGACCGGCGCGGCGGCCTGGCCGCCCGCTCCGAGGCCTGCGGCGAGGAAGGCCCCGCCAACGCCGGCACCACCCTTGGCCATCCCCTCTCCCGCACCGAGCGCCATCTCGCCGGAGGCATACTGCTGGAAGCTCCCGGCCAGCCGGGAGTAAGCGGTGTCCTTGGCGAGTGTCTTCAGCTGGGCTTCGTCCTGGTCGGACAGGTTGATATCGAAGTTCCCCATGCGGATGATGGCGACACCGTAAGTCGCAAGCTGCTCGTTGCCCTTCGCCATCACCTCCTGCTCGATGTCGGGGGTATACGCGGACAACCCGAGGATGGGCCAGCCGTTGCGGACGATCTGGACGGTCATGTGCGTCCGCATCACCTTGAGCAGCTGATCGCTTATCCACCGAGTGATGGCGTCGTTGTTGGCCACGTCCACCGTGCCCACCAGATTGGTGATCAGGGCCGCCGGGTCCCTGACGTGCATCGAGTAGTCGCCGAACACGCGAAGGGTCACGATCATCCCGGTCTGGGGATCCTGCACGTCATCGATGCGGCCGCCAAAGGTGATGCCCGGGTACTCCCGCGTACCCACGAAGTACAGCTCGGCCCGGTAGGCGTTGCCGCCGGTCGCCCAGTCGATCACCGCGCCCAGGCCCGGGATCTCGTCCGCGTCGATCTGATGGCGTCCCGGGCCCATCGTGGCGACCACCTGGCCGGTGTTGACGAACATGGCCAGCTCATCGGCGTTGACGATGGCGCGGGCGTGCTTCCGGATGTTGAGGTCTGGCCACTTGAAGACGATCTGGTTCTTCCGGTCATCGGGTACGGCGATGAATTCACGACCGAGCAGGGCCACGACCCGTCTCCTCCTACTAAATGCCTGGTAGAGGCTAAATGCCTGGTAGAGGCTAAATGCCTGCTAGAGGGCCCCTTTATCAGGGATCAGCTGCGGTCCAGGGTAACTACACCCGGGCCCCATCGTCGCCCCAACGGCAAAATCATCCCTACGGATGAGAGACGGCCGCGGGCCGGACGGGCGTGCGGCGGAGGCTACGAACGTCCCGGGAAGTGCCAGAGTATCGGGTACCGGAGAGAGCGAGGGACGCATGCCGGAGCCCCGAGTCATCACGTTCGAGCGACCCATCACATTCGAGCGAGAGCCCACTGCCTACCAGCACTGGCGGCTCGAAGTCGACGGCCAGGTGGCGACCGTCATCATGGCGGTGGATCCTTCGGCCACCCTGGGTAGCGGCTACGAGCTCAAGCTCAACACCTACGACCTTGGCGTGGACATCGAACTGTCCGACATCGTGCAGCGGCTCCGTTTCGAGCACCCGGCTATCAGGGTGGTGGTGCTCACCAGCGGTCTGGAGAAGGTCTTCTGCGCCGGCGCCAACATCCAGATGCTGGCCGGTTCGACCCATGACCACAAGGTCAATTTCTGCAAGTTCACCAACGAGACCCGCCTCGCCATCGAAGACGCGGCGGTCACATCGGACCAGGTGTGGCTGTGCGCGGTCAACGGCACAGCCGCGGGCGGGGGTTACGAACTGGCCCTGGCGTGCGAGGAGATCATCCTCGTGGACGACCGCGCTTCGGCCGTCTCACTTCCCGAGGTGCCGCTGCTCGGGGTGCTCCCGGGAACGGGAGGCTTGACCCGGCTGGTCGACAAACGCCATGTCCGCCGGGACCTGGCCGACGTGGTCGCCACCCGGGCCGAGGGCGTACAGGGTCGCCAGGCGGTGGAGTGGGGGCTCGTGGACTCGACCGCCACCCGCAGCGACTTGGCCGGCCATGTGGCCGCCCGGGTGGCCGCCCGGCTCGCCGCGTCGACTCGCCGCAGCGGCTCAGGGATCTCGCTCTCGCCGCTCCCCCGCCACGACTCAGCGACGGGCGTCCGCTACTCCACCGTGGAGGTTGGCTACGAGCGCGACCTCGGCGCCGCCACCGTGAAGGTCCGAGGACCGCTGGGCATCCAGCCGACGAGCACCGCCGAAATCGAGGCCGCCGGCCCGGCGTGGTGGCCGCTCGCCGCCTGTCGTGAGCTCGACGATGCCATCCTGCATCTCCGTTTCAACGAGCCGGAGCTCGGCACGTGGGTCCTCACCACCGAGGGCGATCCAGCGTCGGTCCTCGACACTGAAGCCACCATGGCCGGGCACGACCAGCATTGGCTCGTCCGGGAAGCCCGGGCCTTCTGGAAACGCACGCTCAAACGGCTCGACGTGTCCGCCCGCAGCGTGGTCGCCCTCATCGAACCGGGCAGCTGCTTCGTGGGCACCCTGGCCGAGCTGGCCTTGGCGGCAGACCGGTCCCTGATCCTCGACGGCCAGCGGCTCGACGGCCAGCACCTAGGAGACCAGCGCCTAGAAGACCAGCTCGAGCACGACCCTGGGCCCGGGTCGCCGCCGGCCCTGATCCTCACCGAGGTCAACGACGGGCTCCTGCCGATGGCCAACGGGCTGAGCCGGCTGGCCACCCGGTTCTGGGGTCACCCGGACCGCGTGGACGCCGTTCGTACCGCCTTCGGCAAGGAATTGCTTGCCGCCGACTGTCGTGACCTGGGCCTGGTGACCTTCGCCCCTGACGATCTCGACTGGGACGATGAGGTCCGGCTGACCCTCGAGGAACGAGCGGCCTTCTCGGCCGACGCCCTCACGGGCATGGAGGCGTCGCTGCGGTTTGCCGGACCTGAGACCACCGAGACCAAAATTTTCGGCCGGCTGTCGGCGTGGCAAAACTGGATCTTCCTGCGACCCAATGCGACCGGCGTCGAAGGAGCCTTGCGCCGCTTTGGCACCGGGTCACGCCCCGTCTACGACCGAGGGAGGGTGTAAGCCATGACCGGCGTCGACACCGGGGACAAGATCCCCAACAACGTTGGGCTCTCCGACGATCGCAGGCTGCAACGGGCGCTGGAGCGCTGGCAGCCGCAGTTCCTCGATTGGTGGAAGCAGCTGGGCCCGGTCGCCCATCAGGGCGACGACGTGTACCTCCGCACTGCGATCGCAGTCGGCCAGGAGGGCTGGGCCCACTTCGACTACGTGAAGATGCCCGACTACCGGTGGGGGATTTTTCTGGCGGACCGTGAGGAAGGCCGCACCATTGGCTTCGGGGACCGTCACGGCGAGCCGGTGTGGACCGCGGTGCCGGGCGAGCTCCGGTCCGACCTGCGCCGGCTCATCGTGGTCCAGGGCGACACCGAACCGGCCTCGGTCGAGCAGCAACGTGAGCTCTGCCTCACTGCCCCCAGCCTCTACGACCTGCGCAACCTCTTCCAGGTCAACGTGGAGGAAGGCCGGCACCTGTGGGCCATGGTTTACCTGCTGCAGGCTTATTTCGGCCGGGACGGTCGCGACGAGGCCGACCTCCTGCTGGCCCGGCATTCCGGCGACGCTGACAACCCCCGGATTCTGGGGGCGTTCAACGAGCCGACCACCGATTGGTTGTCGTTCTTCATGTTCACCTACTTCACCGATCGGGACGGTAAGTTCCAGCTGGCCTCGCTGGCCGAGAGCGGCTTCGACCCCCTGGCCCGCACCTGCCAGTTCATGTTGAAGGAGGAAGCGCATCACATGTTTGTCGGCGCCGCCGGCGTGGGGCGGGTGGTACAGCGGACCGCGGAGCTCATGCAGGAGCACGACACCGACGATATCGCCCCGTTTGGCGGGATCAACCTGGACACCCTGCAGCGGTACCTCAACCTCCACTACACCCTTTCACTTGACCTGTTCGGCGCCGAGACCTCGACAAACGCGGCCAATTACTATGCGGCCGGGCTGAAGGGGCGCTTTCAGGAAGCGGCCCGCCCCGATGATCACCGCCTCCACGGCCAGACCCGGACCATCCCCGCGGTCAGCGACGACCGGATCGTGGAGCGCCCGGTGGCGGCATTGTCGGCCCTCAATGCCACTCTCCGCGACGACTACATCGACGACTGCCAGAAGGGGGTCGACCGCTGGAACCGGACTTTGGCGCCGGTCGGTCGGCACCTGCGGCTGCCCCATGTCGGCTTCCATCGCGGGGTAGGGGCATTCGCGGGGCGCCACGTCACCCCGGACGGCGATCTCGTAAGCGAACCCGAGTGGGAGGCGCGCCGGGCGGACTGGCTCCCCACTGAGGCCGACCGCGACCACGTGACGTCGGTGATGCGCCCGGTGCACGAGCCCGGTCGCATGGCCAGCTGGGTGGCCCCGCCCGCCAGCGGTGTCCACGCCAAGCCCGTCGATTTCGAGTACGTCCGGATCTGATGGACTTCAACGCGGCGTGGTGGCTCGTCGACCGCCACGTGAGCGAAGGGCGGGGCGACCGGGTCGCGTACCGATGCGGCGACGAGACCCAGACCTACGCCCGGTTGCAGCAAGCCACCTGGATGGTCGCCAACGGACTTCGCTCGCTCGGGGTCGAGGCCGGCGACCGGGTGCTGATGGTGGTCGGCGATGAGCTGGCCTTCCCGGCCACCTTCCTCGCCGGCCTGCGCATCGGCGCCGTTCCCGTCCCGGTGTCGACGATGCTGCTCGCCCACGACGTGGCGGCCCTGGTCTCGGACTCGGAGGCATCTGTGGTCGTCGCCTCAGGCCGCCACACCAGGCTGGTCGCAGAGGCCGCCACCGCGAGCCCGGCATGCCGGGCCGTGGTCATCACAGAGGACGGGGGCCGTCGCGACGCGGCCCCGGGTGCGGGGGGCGTCACCATCCGGCGCTGGGAGGATTTCCGCGACGCTTCGGAGGTCGAGGTCGAGCCGACGACCGCGTCGAGCGCCGGCCTGTGGCTCTACACATCGGGCACAACTGGCCTGCCGAAGGCCGCCGTCCACCGCCACGGCGACATCCGGGCCGTGTGCGACACCTACGCCCGTACGGTGCTCGGGGTCGGACCCGAAGACGTGTGCTACTCGGTCGCGAAGCTGTTCTTCGCGTTCGGCCTCGGCAACGCCCTGTTCTTCCCGCTGAGCGTGGGCGCCAGCGCGGTGATCGATCCGGATCCGGCCACCCCGGCCCGGGCCTCCGACTTGCTCACCCGCCACCGCCCCACTCTCTTCTTTGCGCCGCCCGGGTTCTGCGCGGCCATGGTCGACGCCGGGTTGCCCGAAACCGCCCTGTCATCGGTGCGAGCTACCGTCACTGCCGGCGAGACGCTTCCAGCCGAAGTACACCGCCGTTTCACCGGCCGCTTCGGCACCGAGATGCTCGACGGGCTCGGCACCACGGAAGCCCTGCACATTTTCTGCTCGAACCATCCGGGCGACGTGCGGCCCGGATGGACCGGCCGCCCGGTGGCCGGGTACGAGGTGCGGCTCCTCGATGACAGCGGCGCCGAGATCACCGGCGCCGACACCCCCGGGGCGCTGTGGGTGCGCGGGGAGTCGGTGGCGGCCGGATACTGGCAGCGGCCGGACCTCACGGCCAGCACCTTCGTGGACGGGTGGTTGAGGACCGGGGATGTCTATCAGCGCTCGTCCGACGGGTACTACCGCTTCGTCGGGCGCAATAGCGACATGATCAAGGCGGGCGGGATCTGGGTGTCGCCGGCGGAGGTCGAGGGGGTGCTGCTCGAACACGAGGACGTGCTCGAAGCTGCCGTCGTCGGGGGGCGCAACGCGGCCGGCCTCGAGCTCACCGTCGCCTTCGTCGTACCCGGCCGGGGCCGGACGGTCGACGTGGCCGCCCTGGACACTCACTGCCGGGCTCGCATGGCCGCCTTCAAGCGGCCCCGGGAGATCCACGTCGTCGAGGAGTTACCCAAGACCTCCACGGGCAAGATCCAGCGCTTCGCTTTGCGCGCCCTCCTCGGCGAGGGCACTCCGGCGTGATCGGACCGGCCGCCGTAGCCGGTGTCCTCCGCCTGCGCCCCGTTCGACGCCTGTCGCTCCCTGTCGCCCTACCGCTCCCTGTCGCATCGAGCGGGGGCGTCGGCGCTCCCGGTAGGCGGGCGGTACCGACCCCCCGGTAAACTTGTGACCTGCGCCCGCGCGCCGATCTGAGAAAGGCCACCGTACCTGTGAGCGACGTTGTATCCCCCCGCCTCGAGTCTCCCGCTGTCGTCCGTGAAGGGCTGCGGCGGGTCGCCTACCTCGCCGACGAAGGGATCGCCGGCGTCGTCTACCTGGCCGAGCGGCTCGGCAAGCCGGTCCTCATCGAAGGCCCGGCAGGCACCGGCAAGACGCAGCTGGCCAAGTCGGTGGCCGAGATGCTCGACGCCCGGCTGATCCGCCTGCAGTGCTACGAGGGGCTGGACGAGTCGAAGGCCCTCTACGAGTGGAACTACAAGAAGCAGCTTCTGCGCATCCAGGCCCAGCGCATCGGCGAGGCGGCCGGCGGCGAGAAATGGGAGGACATCGAGGAGGACATCTTCTCGGAGCCGTTCCTGCTGACGCGGCCCCTGCTGGAGGCGATCCGAGCCGACGAGCCGGTCGTGCTGCTGATCGACGAAGTGGACCGCGTCGAGGTGGAAACGGAGGCCCTGCTCCTGGAGATCCTGTCGGACTATCAGGTGTCGATTCCCGAGCTTGGGACGGTGAGCGCCAACCAGATTCCGCTCGTCTTCCTCACGTCCAACAACACCCGAGAGCTGTCGGAAGCGCTCAAGCGGCGCTGCCTCTTCCTCCACATCGACTATCCCGACCTCGAGCGCGAAAAGGAGATCGTGCTGACCCGGGTACCCGGCATCTCGGACGCCCTCGCCGATCAAGTGGTCCGCATCGTGCGCTCGATCCGCAATCTGGAGCTGAAAAAGGCGCCGTCGGTGTCCGAAACCCTCGATTGGGCCAGAACCCTGCTGCTACTCGGAATCCAGTCCGTCGATGCGGCCACGGCTACCGGCACGCTCCACATCCTGCTCAAGTACCAATCCGACATCGACAAGGCCGCCAAGGACCTGAGCGCCTCGGGAGCCAGGTCGTCACGGTAGTGGACTCAGTCCAGACTTCAGGCTTGCCTGCTGGCAGCTCCGCCGGTCTGCTCGAGACCCTCTCAGGGTTTGTCAAGGAACTGCGCACAGCCGGCATCCCTGTCAGCCTGACCGAGAACCTCGACGCGGTGGAAGCTTTGCGCTACATCCCCCTCGAGGACCGTGACGCCTTCAAGTACGCCCTCGCCGCCACGATGGTCAAGAACAACGCCCACTGGAAGGCCTTCGAGACCGTCTTCGAGGTCTACTTCTCGCTGCGAGGGCACGAATACCACATCGCTGACGGCGAGGGCGACGGCGCCGTCGACGAGATGATCCGGGACCTGCTCGGCGCCGGACAGGGCGAGGGAAGCGGGGCGGAGGGTCTGACCCCCGAGCAGCTGGCAGAGCTGCTCTACCGCGCCCTCATGGACGGCAACGACGCCATGATGCGGGCCGTCGCCCGTTCGGCTGTCACCCGCTACGCGGGTATGGAACCGGGCCGGCCGGTGGGCGGCACCTACTACCTGTACCGCACCCTTCGGCAGCTCGACCTCGATGCCGTGCTCGAGCGGATGATGGAAGCAGCTCGTGTGCAGACCCGCGGCGAGCTCACCGAGCTCGAGGAGCGTCTGGCCCGGGAAGAGTACGATGCTCGCCTGGACGCCCTGCGCCGGCAGATCGAGGCGGAGATCCGTCGCCGGCTGGTCGCCGACAGAGGTGCCGAAGCGGTGGCCAAGTCCATACGCAAGCCGCTCCCCGAGGACGTCGATTTCATGCACGCCAGCCGGGAGGAGCTGGCGGCGTTGCGCAAGGCGATCGCGCCGCTGACCCGCAAGCTGGCGGTGCGCCTCGCCCGCAAGCGGCGCCACGGGCGGAAGGGGCCCCTTGACTTCCGCAGCACCATGCGCCACTCCCTTTCCTATGGAGGGGTCCCGGCCGAACCCAAGTTCCGCTATCCGCGACCGTCCAAACCGGAGATCATGGTCGTAGCCGACATCTCCGGCTCGGTGGCCGCCTTTGCCCGCTTCACCCTGCAACTGGTGTACGCCATCAGCTCGCAGTTCAGCAAGGTGCGGTCCTTTGTGTTCATCGACGGTATCGACGAGGTGACCGACTACTTCAAGGGGACAGAGGATATAGGGGTCGCTATTCATCGCATCAATACCGAGGCCGACGTGATCTGGGTGGACGGTCACTCGGACTACGGTCATGCGTTTGAGGTGTTCTGGGACCGTTGGGGGCGCGAGGTCAACCCCAAGACCACGGTGCTGCTGCTCGGCGACGCCCGCAACAATTACCACGCCTCCCAGGCGTGGATATTGACCGAGATGGCGAAGAAGGCCCGGCACGTGTACTGGCTCAATCCCGAGCCCCGTTCCTACTGGGATACCGGGGACTCCATCGTCAGCCAGTACGCCGCGCACTGTGACGCGGCCTACGAATGCCGCAACCTGAGGCAGCTGGAGCGGTTTGTCGAGCAACTCGGGTAGGTCTCGGGCGCGTGGTGCCCAGACTTTCGGCGACGGCCGGTTGATCCGACCGGGAGCTGGCGTCAGCCGCGGATCTGCCCGGTCCCCGTCACGAGATATTTGCCCGTGGTCAGCTCGCGAAGGCCCATGGGCCCGCGGGCGTGGAGCTTCTGGGTGCTGATCCCGATCTCGGCGCCGAACCCGAACTCCTCGCCGTCAGTGAACCGGGTCGAGGCGTTGACCATGATGACGGCGGCGTCGACCTCCCGCTGGAACCGTTGGGCGGCCGCCAGGTCCCGGGTCACGATGGCCTCGGTGTGCCCGGATCCGTAGCGGCGGATGTGCTCGATGGCCTCATCCAGATGGTTCACAACTCGCACGCTCAACTTCAGGTCGAGGTACTCCCGCCCGTAGTCGTCCGGAGTGGCGGCCAGCACCCGCTCCGGTCCGAGCAGGCGCCGTGCCTCGTCATCTCCCCGGAGTTCCACGCCCTGCAGGGCCGGTCCCAGCCGGTCGAGGAACGCCGGGGCGATGTCCCGGTGCAGCACCAGGGACTCGGCCGCGTTGCAGACGCTCGGTCGCTGGGTCTTGGCGTTGACGACGATCCGAAGCGCCATGTCGAGGTCGGCCGCCCGATCGACATAGACATGGCAGTTGCCGTCCCCGTCGATGACATACGGCACGGTGGCGTGCTCCACGATGCTGGCGATCAAGGACGGCCCGCCCCGCGGGATGAGACAGTCGATGACCCCTCGTAGCCGCATGAACTCGACCGCCGTCTCGCGAGTCGGGTCCTCGACGAGAAGGACCGCATCGGCAGGGAGGCCGGCTTTTTCACATCCTTCTCGGATGACCGCAGCGATGGCCCGGTTGGACTCCAGCGCCGCCGAGCTCCCCCGCAGGAACGCTACGTTGCCGGACTTCAGGCACAGGCCGGCGGCGTCGCTTGTGACGTTGGGCCGGTTCTCGTAGATGATGCCCACCACGCCGAGAGGGACGCGCACCTGGCGGATCTCGAGTCCGTTGGGCCGGACCCAGCCCCGGACGGACTCGCCGACGGGGTCCGCCAGGGCCGCTACCTGTCGCAGCCCCTCGGCCATCGCGCCCACCCGCGCCCCGGTCAGGCGCAGGCGATCCACGACCGATGCGGGGACTTCCTGGCTGGCGGCCGCGGCGAGATCGTGAGCGTTAGCTTCGAGGACCTGCCCGGCCCGGCTCTCGAGCAGATCGGCGGCCGCGTGGAGAGCGGCGTCCTTGCCGGACGTGGGCGCGGTTGCCAGCACCGGGGCGGCCTGGCGCGCCCGCCGGCCGAGTTCCGCCAGGGCCGTCATCGGGAGCGCCCCTGGCGCCGGGCTGGGGCCACCAGGCTGGCGCCGCTCGGAAGCCTCATCGCCCCCGTGGCCCTGATATTGCTGCTTGCCCCGATATTGCGGCCACTGCTCACCAGCACGCCGCCATGCTATGGCGCAGGTGGGCCGCCCGCGACGAGGCCAACCCGGCGCCGTAGCCTGGCGACCATGCTCGAGCCAGTACCCGGACCGGACCGGCACCCGGTGGGGGCGTCCGGTGCGCCCTCAGCCTCGCCGGCCGTGATCCGGCGGGCGGTAAGGCGCGCCGCTGTCTCCCCGTCGGCATTGGTCCTCGCCGCCGCCGGAGTCGGGATCGGGTTGCTGGCCCATTCGGTGGTGGTGGCGGTGGTGCTGGGACTCGGCGCCTGGTTCGTGCGCCTGGCAGTCGCGGCCCTGCGAGCCGGCCCCAAACGGCCCCGCCTCCCCCTCGTCACCATTGATCCCTATGCGGTCCCCGAACCCTGGCGGCAGTACGTGCGCCAGGCCCAGAGCGCCCAGCAACGCTTCGACTCCTCGCTGGCGACGCGGCCGTCGGGCCCGCTGAAGGACCGGCTGCTGATGCTCCAGCCTCGTCTCCGGGAGGGTGTCAAAGAGGTCTGGGTGGTGGCGAAGCGGGGCGCGGCCCTCGGGGGGACGGTGGCCGGCAAGGGTCAGCCCTCGGTCGGCGAGCTGTCCGCCGAACTGCGGCAGGTTCAGGCCGAGCAGCGGCGCGCGCCGGGGGCTCATCCGACCGACCCAGGCCGCCAGCAGGCACTGGCGCGCTCGGAGGAGGCCATCGCAGCGGAGCTCCGGGCCGCCCACCGCACCGAGGAGGCCAAGGGCGAGGCGCTCGATCGGTTGCGGCTTCTCACCGCCCGCTTCGACGACGCGGTGACCCAGTTGCTCGAGCTGGGCCTGGAGCCGGGCGAAGGAACCGCGGTGGGCGCGGCGGACGTCGCGACCCGCTCCGTCGACGCTCTGCTTGATGACATCACCGCGTTGCGCGAGGGACTCCGGGAGGCCGGGGCCGCCTCATCGGGCGCCGAACCCACGATGCCCACGGAGTCAGCCGGAGGGCCCGCCTGGCCCGCCGGGACAGATCCCTGTGGCCTTCCGTCGGTCGCACCTCCGTCGCCGCCAACCGCGCCGTAGCATGTCGTCATGGGAATGATCGATGTGGTGAAGAAGCGCTGGCGGTATTTCACCGCCAAGACGGACAGCCGCTTCGAGGCCAACGCCGACCCGAAGATCCAGCTGGAGCAGGCGATTGCCGATGCCCAGGAGCAGCACCGGCGCCTGGTCGAGCAGGCGGCCAACGTGGTGGCCAACCAGAAGCAGCACGAGCTGCAGCTCAACCGGGCCATGGAGAATTTCGGGAAGGTCAACGCCTCTACCCGGCAGGCCCTCATGATGGCCGAGGAGGCCTCGCAGCGAGGCGATGCCGGAAAGGCCCGGGAGTACAACCAGACGGCGGAGGCGTTCGCCAACCGCCTGATCGCGACCGAGAACCAGGTCAACGATCTGAAGACGCTCAGCCTGCAGTCGGCCCAGGCGGCTGATCAGGCCCGCGCCGCCGTTCAGCAGAACTCCCTGGCCCTCCAGCAAAAGCTCGCCGAGCGCCAGAAGCTCCTCTCACAGCTCGACCAGGCCAAGATGCAGGAGCAGCTCAACAAGGCCATGAGCAGCCTCAACCAGACGGTGGACAGTGAGGCCCCGTCGTTGGAGCAGGTACGAGCCAAGATCGAAGCTCGCTACGCCAGGGCCCTCGGATCTTCGGAGCTCGGCGGCCAGACCGTAGAGGCACGCATGCTGGAGGTCCAGCAGGCGGCCATGGGCTCCGAAGCCCGGTCCCGCCTCGATACCATGCGCGCCGAGCTGGGCCTGCCGAGCACCGGCGGAGCCGAGCTCGGAGCCGGTACGGCCGGGGCCTTGGGGACGGGCGCCATCGCTCCGGATGCTTCCACGGGCGCCACCGCCCCGGATGCTTCCACAAGCGCCGCCGCCCCGGCGGCTGAGGCGACCCGGGCCGACGGCGGCACCAGCACCGCTGACGGGCACAGCTGACGCCGGCCATCCTCATGAACCCGGGGTGAGGCCCTCCTCCGAGGGAGCCTGCCCCGTCCCGCCCTGCCATCTGGGCGCATTCGGTGACCTTGGGTGAGTTCGGCGTCGAAATATCGCTAGTAGCGCACCCAAGGTGCAAACCGCACCCAACGTTCCGAAGGTGTCCGGCTCAATCCGGGGGGCTCGGCGGACCCCAGCCACCCTCGTCTGCCGGGTCAGGGCGGTCGGGCGGTCGGGGCCACGCCGGCGACGGTGGCGGGCCGGCCGGAGTGCCGGACACCGACGCCGGCGACGGTGCAGGCGCCGACGGCGACCAACCCCCCGGCGGGCCTGACGGGGGTGGCCACAGAGGTACGCCGGTGGGACGGCCCCACAAAGCCCGGCCAGTGGCCGGCTCCAGGCGACGACGGCGTCGGGTGATCAGGACCGCGATGATTGCGATCACTACCGTCAGCGCCGCAGCCGCGCCCAGCACCGTAAGACCGACGCGTTCGGCGGACTGGGAGATGGTGTTCTGGTTCCAACCCGGGTTCCGAGCCCCGAACTGCTCTTCCAGTTGCGAAAACGTGAAGCTGCGCTTCGCGACCAGGCCCTTCGCGCTTCCGGTCCCCTTCACCGTTACGGTTAAAACGCTGAACCGCTGATGGACGTGATTCCACACCGCGGAGGCCACGTCAGTGACGTCACTGTCCGAGGGCGGCGCCGCGACCGAAACGTCAGCGGCGACCCGGTCGCCGGATCTGTCGAAATGTATGTGGACGCTCACCGACCGGAAGCCCGCGTCCTCGAGAGCATGCTGGGTGTTCAGGTACGAGCCGATCAGCCCGCCGCAGCCGGCCAGGCCCAGAAGGGCGGTGACCACAGCGACCGCGAATACGGCTGACCGCACCCGGCGTCGCTGCCCCGGCCCGGCGTCCACGAGTCTGACGTGCCGGTGCCGGCCCGAACGAACGCGGCGGTACGCGTCGATAGCCGGGATCACGGTAGGAGCACCAGATCGTCCCGGTGTACCACCTCGTGGGTGACGTCATCCGGGAGTTGAGAGGTGCGGCGACCGGCCAACTCCTTGACCCGGTAGGCCGGATGCCGCGTCAGCCCCTTGGCGAAGACCTGTCCATCCGGCCCGGCGATCTCGACGGCAGCGTCGGCGTCGAAGGCACCCTCTACAGCGACAACGCCCGCCGGCAGGAGGGAAACGCCCCGCTCCATCAGCGCCGTCCGGGCGCCTTCGTCGACCACGACCGTGCCAGACGACCCGACGGCGAACGCGATCCACAGCTTGCGAGCGGGGAGCCGTCTCGTTCGTGGGATCACGACCGTCCCAACTCCGGGCATACCCGCCGCGGCATCCCGGAGGACATGCGGGCGGTTGGCCGCGGCGATGACCACCCGGACACCGGACCAGGCCGCCATCTTGGCCGCCGCCAGCTTCGAGGCCATGCCCCCGCTACCGCGGTCGCTTCCGCTTCCACCGGCCAGCGCTTCCATCTCTTGATCGACAGCCACGATCTCCTCGATCAACGAGGCGTCCTGGTCGGTCTGTGGATTAGCGGTGAGCAGGCCGGGGGTATCGGTGAGCAACACCAGCACGTCGGCGGCAAGCAGGTGCGAGACCAGGGCGGCCAGCCGGTCGTTGTCACCGAAGCGGATTTCGTCATCGGCGATCGCGTCGTTTTCGTTGACGACCGGCACCACACCGAGACCGAGGAGGACCGACAAGGTCTGCCGTGCGTGCAGATACTGATGACGGTCGACGAAGTCCAGGGGGGCCAGCAGCACCTGGCCGCCGACCAGGCCATGGGCCGCAAGGGCCCGGTTGTAATGGTCGACCAGGTGGACCTGCCCAACCGCGGACACCGCCTGCAGCACGGCCGGTTCGGTGGGGCGGGGCTCATGCAGACCGAGCACGGGCAGGCCGGCGGCGATGGCCCCACTCGTCACCACCACCACCCGATCGCCCGCCGCCCGCAGGGCCGCGACCTCGGTACAGAGCTTCTCGATGCTCGCCGGAAGGATCGCCCCGTCCCGGTCGGTCAGCGACGAGGTGCCGATCTTGGCCACGATGAGACGACCGGGGCCCCTCATCACCGGGCCATGTCGTCATCGGGCTGGTATTCGAACTCGAACTCGCCGATCCTCACCCGCTCGCCGGCTCGGGCGCCGGAGCGGGCCAGGGCCCGGTCGACACCGAGACGGCGCAGCCGGGCCTGGGCGTAGGCCAGAGCCTCAGCGTTGGTGAGGTCCGAAAGGGCGACGGCCCGCACCGCCGCTCGGCCGAGCACCTGCCATCCGCCGTCCGGAGCCCGCTCGACCGCGATGCCAGCCGGTTGGGGCCGGTGCACGACGAAGCGGGGCGGGCGGGGCAACCTGTCCCTCGCCTGTGCGACCGCAGTGGCCATGCGGCCGAGGAGAGGGCGCAATCCCTCGCCGGTCCACGCGGAGAGCCGCTCCCCCGCCCAGCCGTCGCCTGATGGCGCCGCGTCCGCCTTCGAGCCCACGACCAGCCGGGGGCGGGCGACCAGATCCGGGTGGTGCCGGCGCAATTCCTCCAGGAGAACGCGCTCCTGTTCCTCAGGAGAGCGGTCATCGGGTTGGGTCAGGTCAAGCAGGACCACCAGAACCCGGGCCCGCTCGATGTGGCGGAGAAAGCGATGGCCGAGGCCGCGACCGGCACTCGCTCCTTCGATCAGGCCGGGGACGTCGGCCACCACGAACTCGAAGTTCTCGTAACGGACCACTCCCAGGTGGGGCTCCAAGGTGGTGAAAGGGTAGTCGGCAATCTTCGGCTTGGAGGCCGAGATCCGGGAGATGAGGGTGCTCTTCCCGGAGTTCGGAAACCCCACCAGAGCCACATCGGCCATTAGCTTGAGCTCCAGGTCCAGCCAGCGCTCCTCGCCCACCTCCCCCTGTTCCGCGAAGGACGGAGCCCGCCGTCGGTTGGACAGGAAACGCGCGTTGCCCCGACCACCCTGGCCCCCCCGGGCCGCCAGCCAACGGTCGCCCTCCACGACCAGGTCGGCCACCACGTCCCCCGTGGCGTCACGGACGACCGTCCCTTCCGGGACTGACACATCCAGGTCGGCTCCGGCCTTGCCATGCCGCCCTTTGCCCATCCCGTGGCTACCCCGGCCGGCCTGGCGGTGCGGATGGTCCCGGAACCCGTACAGAGACGCGACGTTGCGGTCAGCCACCAGCCAGATGCTCCCCCCGTCGCCTCCATCACCGCCATCTGGGCCGCCCTTGGCCACGTGTGCTTCCCGACGAAAAGAGATGGCGCCGGCCCCGCCATCACCGGCTTTGACGTGGACCTGGGATTCGTCGACGAACGCTGACACCGTGACCGAGTCTCTCCCCGACCGGCAGTCGCGCCCGGGGGCGCGACCTAGTGGGCTGGCCGGAAACTCGACGCCGGAAACTCGCTCACTTGAATGCCTGATCGCAGGGCCTGAGCAGGCTCGAGTCTCTGGCGTCGAGTTCGCAGGCGGCCCACTGGCTCAGGCCTCCGCGAGAATGTCGACCAGCCGGCGCCCTTTGCGGGAGCCGAACTTTACCTTGCCGTCGCGGAGCGCGAACAAGGTGTCGTCGCCGCCGCGCCCGACGTTCTCACCCGGATGGAAGTGAGTACCCCGCTGCCGGACGATGATCGAGCCGGCGGTGACCTTCGTCCCGTCGTATACCTTGACGCCGAGCCGCTGAGCGTGCGAGTCGCGCCCGTTGCGGGTGGAGCCGCCACCCTTGGTCTTGGACATGTTCCCTATGCCTCCCGGCTGATGCCGGTGATCTCGATGGTGGTGTAGCGCTGACGGTGACCCCAGCTCCGGCGGGCCCGGGTCTTGGGCTTGTAGGTGAAGCCGCGCACCTTTGGGCCTCTGGTCGCCCCGAGCACCCGGGCGGAGACCCTGGCGGCAGCCAGCTCGTCGCGGCGGGCAAGCACCGTGTCCCCGTCGACAAGCAGGACAGGATCGAACGTGACCTCGTCGCCCTCGGCCGCACTCAAGAGCTCGACCGCCAGCGTCTGGCCCTCCTCCACCCGTTCCTGCTTCCCACCGGTCTTGATCACCGCATACACAAGAGGGGCAGTATACCCGCCGGCGGCGGCGCCCCAGTTGCGGCGCCCGAGCGGCGGGGTCCAGCCGGCGGGTCCAGCGGGCGGGGTCCAGCCGGCGGCCCCGTCCAGGACGGCCGGCGGCGCGCCGGTGGTCGGAGTGGCTAGAGCAGGGACTCGTCGAAGATGATGCCACGGCCGCCGCAGGTAGGGCAGGTCTCGGAGAACGACTCCACCAAGCCCTCGGAGATCCGCTTGCGGGTCATCTCAACCAGCCCCAGCTCGGAGATATCGAAGACCTGCGTGCGGGTCTTGTCCCGGGCCAGGGCCGCCCGGAAGGTCTTGGTCACCTCGGCCCGGTTGGCCACTACCTCCATGTCGATGAAATCGATCACGATGATGCCGCCGATGTCGCGGAGGCGGAGTTGCCGGGCGATCTCGTCCGCGGCCTCCAGGTTGTTGCGAAAGACGGTTTCTTCCAGGTTCGACGTGCCAACGTTCTTGCCCGTGTTGACATCGATGACGGTCAGGGCCTCGGTGCGCTCGACGATCAACGAGCCGCCGGATGGCAGCCAGACCTTGCGGTCCAGGGCTTTGTGGATCTGCTCATGGACGTGGAAGCGCTCGAACACGGGCAGAGGATCGCCGGAGTCCCCGGCCCACTCGACCCGGTCGGCCAGCTCGGGACTGATGCTCCCGACGTAATCCCGCACCTCTTCGAACAGATCGCGGTCGTCGATGACGACGCCCCGGTAGTCGCGGTTGAACTCCTCCCGGATCACCCGCACGGCCATGTCGGGCTCCCGGTAGAGCAGTGCCGGGGTTCGCGACGACTTGGCGAGGGCGTCGATGCGCTCCCACTGCTGGCGCAGCCGGGCCACGTCGCGTCGAAGCTCGTCAGCGGTGGCGCCCTCGGCCGCGGTCCGCACGATCAGCCCGTGACCCTCCGGTCGCACCTCGTCGAGGATCCGGCGCAGCCGTTTGCGTTCGTCGTCAGGAAGTCGTTTCGAGATCCCGTAGGTGTCGCTGTTGGGGATCAGGACCACGAAGCGTCCGGGCAGGGACACCTCCTGGGTGAGCCGGGCCCCCTTGGTGCCGATGGGGTTCTTGGTGACCTGGCAGACCACGGTCTGGCCCGTTTTGAGGAGCTGCTCGATGCGTGCTCCTCGCGCCACGCCCCCCAGCCGGCCCCGGGTAGGGACCGGGGCGGCATCGGCCGGGCCGGTGGGCTCGAGGTCGTCCTTGTCGTACCGCACGTCGCCCCGGTAGAGCACGGCGTTCTTCGGGGTTCCGATGTCGATGAAGGCGGCCTCCATCCCGGGCAGCACGTTCTGGACCCGACCTAGGTAGATGTTGCCGTCGATCTGGGTCGCGTCGTCCGCCTTCCGCGACACGTAATGCTCGATGAGCGCTCGCCCCTCGAGAACGGCGATCTGGGTGGCTACCGGCCCCGAATGGACCACCATCAGATACCGGCCGACGGGCCGGCCCTTGCGCTCGCGCCCGCGCCGGCGCTCGAGGGTCTCCTCGTCGACATCGACGGGATCATCGACCAGCACGGCTTCGACTGGGCGGCGGTCGCCGGAGCTCCGGGTCCGGGCACTGCGACGGCGGCGCCGGCCGGAGCGATCCATCTCATCCGCGGTGCCGCCCGCGGGAGCGCCGGACGCTCCTCCTCCGGCACGCGCGGGCCGGCTCACATGCGGATCGATGACCGGGGCCGGCCGGGTGTCGCCGATCTTTGGCTTGACGGCAGGGGGAGGGGCGCTGCCCGGCGGGATGAACGGGATAGCCGGGTTCGTGGCTGCTTCTAGCTCAGCTGCTACTTCTGGCGCAGCTGCTACCGGCGATACCCCCGGTTTGCCGGGATTGGGACGATTCGGGACAGGGGTTGACGGCGGCCTCCCGGCCGGAGCCGAAGGGCGCCGGTCATCACCGTCGAGTTGCGAACGCTGGTCATCACCGTCGAGCTGCGAACTCGATGCCTGCTCTCTGGAGCGGTCGAGCTGGCCAGCCGGGTCGATCGGGCCGGGAGGAGCGAGCTGGCCGGCCGGGTCGATCTGGCCGGCCGGGTCGATCGGGCCGGGAGGAGCGCCGGCATCCCCGTCGGCCGGCGAAGTTGGCGAAGGTGGCGATGGTGGCGATAACGATTCGGGATCAGAACCGGTACCTTGCCCGGCGGGTGCTCCGGCGCGATTGCGGCTGCGACCGCCTCGGGAGCCACGCCGCCGGCGGCGGGCCGGCCGGGCCGCTCCGCCGTCGGGGGCATCAGCCCCTGCGTCGGGCGGCGCAGTGGAATCAGGTTGCGGTAGGGGTCCGCGGGGAGAACCGGCAGCACCGGAATGGGCGGGCCCGAGGTCTTCCGGGCCGGCCGACGCTGGGTCGGACATGAAAAAAATCCCTTCTCACGACGCACGCTCCAGGGCGTGCGGCGCGGCCGTCGCACCGAGTGGGTCCGCCGCCAAAAGCGGCTCCCTCCGGGCGCCGTCGCGCAAAATCCATTGGTGGGTCCTTCGCACCAGGCGCTCCTCCAGTCCGGGGTCCAAGGCGACAAGCACCTCGGACGGTCGGAGGGTGCGCGGCCGGGAAGCCAGTTCGGCCTCCAGCCAGGCCCCGTGCGATAGGTCGGACCCTACGGGCCCGAGCAACTCCAGGGTAATGATACCGGCCCGGATGTCGTCGGTGTGCTCCTCGCCCTTGCGGGTCCGGGTGACGACGACCGAAGAGGCGGCCAGCACGGCGGCGACGCGGTTGGCCAGCTCTTCTAATCCGAGCGGGATGGTTCCTTCGATGGGAGCGGCGGCCCAGCGCCACGTACACGACGCGACGTCCTCCTGCAACGAGGGGGTCCCTGGGACGATCACCTCTGCTGCTGTGGCGTCGACCCCAGAAGGCAGCGCCGCCGACAGCAGGCCAGGCAAAGTGTGGACGTCGAGGTCGGCCAGGGCCATTGGGTCTGCCCCCGCCGTCTGGCCAGTCGCGGCCATCTGGCCAGTCCCGGCCGTCTGGCCAGTCGCGGCCATCTGGCCAGTCCCGGCCGTCTGGCCAGTCCCGGCCATCTGACCAGCCAGCTCGACATCCAGGTACTCGGCCACGGACTCGTGACCGGTGGGAAGAGCCAGCCCGAAGCTGACCTTGGGACGAGCGGAGTAGCCGGCGGTGTACGCCACCGGCAGCCGCACCCGCCGAAACGCCCGCTCCCACATGCGGGCCACGTCCCGATGACTGGTCCAGCGAATCTTTCCGAGCTTGACGAAGCGGATCCGAACCCGGGTCACGACCGCGCCCCCGCCGCGGTGAGCGGCCGCAACTGGACCGGTACCTCGTGACCGCGAGAGAGGTCCTGGCCGGTGCCCTGACTGCCCCCCGCCGGCGGCGTCGTCGCCGCGACCACGTGCTCGAGGCCGTAGCCGGTGCAAGCGCCGCAGTCGTAACACGGCGTCCAGCGACAATCGGGCGTTCCCGACTCGGCCAGGGCGTCCTGCCAGTCCTGCCACAGGAAGTCCTCGTGCAATCCGGCCGAGATGTGCGCCCACGGCAGAACCTCGTCGGAGTCGCGGTGACGGTGCACGTACCAGTCGATCGACAGACCGTGGGCGTCCATCGCTTCGCTCCACCGATCGAGACAGAAGTGCTCCGACCACTCCTGGAAGGTGCCGCCCTGGCGCCATACTGTCTCGATCACGGCACCGACGCGGCGATCGCCGCGGCTGGCGATTCCCTCGGCCAGCGAGGCCCTGGGGTCGTGCCAGCGCAGGTTGACGCCGCGGTCATGCCGCACGGCATCGCGAAGCAAGTTGATCTTGCGACTCAGTTCAGCGGGGGTGTTCTGGCCGAACCACTGGAACGGCGTGTGCGGCTTGGGTACGAACCCTCCGACAGAGGCAGTAACCGCGGCGCCCTTGTGGTGGCTCCGGCCGATCGCGACACAGTTACGAGCCAGCTCGGCGATCCCGAGGGTATCCTCGTCGGTCTCGGTCGGGAGGCCGGTGAGAAAGTACAGCTTTACCCGCCGCCATCCCTGGGAAAAGGCCGACTCCATTGCGCCGTAGAGATCCTCTTCCCGTATGAGCTTGTTGATGACCCGCCGCATCCGCCAGGTGCCGGCCTCGGGCGCGAACGTCAGTCCCGTGCGCCGCACCTTCTGGATCTGCGTCGCGATTCCCACCGTGAAGGCGTCGACGCGGAGGCTGGGGAGGCTCACCGACACCTGGCCGTGACAGGCCGGGTCGTCGATGATGCCGGTGACGACCTCGTCGATGCCGGAATAGTCCGCGCTCGACAGCGAGGTAAGGCTGACCTCGTCGTAGCCGGTTCGGCGCAAGCCTTGGCTGACCATGTCGCGCACCTGCTGGGACGGCCGCTCCCGGACCGGCCGGGTGATCATGCCGGCCTGGCAGAAGCGGCAACCGCGGGTGCAGCCCCGGAAGATCTCCACGTTGAGCCGGTCATGGACGACCTCGGTCATCGGGACCAGCTGCTGCTTGGGGTACGGCCAGGCGCCGAGGTCGGCGATGGTCCGCTTCTCGACCCGCTCGGGGACATCCGGGTAGCGGGGCGTGACGGCCACCAGGCGGGGCCCGTCGTATTCCACGTCGTAGCAGGACGGCACGTACACCCCGCTGACCCGGGCCAGGTCGCGAAGCAACCGTTGCCGGGATCCCGGGGTGCGCCCCCCGGACTTCCAGGCCTGCACGGCGCCGGTGATTTCACCAACCACTTCCTCGCCATCGCCGATCACGAAGCAATCCACGAAGTCGGCGAGCGGCTCGGGGTTGAAGGCGCAGTGACCGCCGGCGACCACCAGCGGATGTCCGGCGCCGCGATCGGCGGCCCGGACCGGCACACCGGCCAGGTCGACGCAGTTGAGGACGTTGGTGTAGACCAGTTCGGCCGAGAGGTTGAAGGCCAGCAGGTCGAACTCGCCCGCCGGGCGGTGGCTATCGACGGAGAACAACGGCACGGCCCGCCGGCGCATCTCGCGCTCCATGTCGATCCATGGGGCGTAGGAGCGTTCGGCCCGGGCGTCGGAGCGCTCGTTGATCAGCTCGTAGAGGATCTGAAGCCCCTGGTTCGGCAGACCGATCTCGTAGGCGTCGGGATAGATCAGCAGCCATCCCACCTTGCCGGCCAGCGAGCCCGGCCCGATGGCACCATCCTCGCACCCGATGTAACGGGCTGGCTTCTGCACGTGAGCGAGGATCGGCTCGAGCTGAGGCCACAGGGACGTCATGTCCCTCATCAGTCTAGCCGGGCACCCTCATCCGGACCCCGCACGCCGGGCGGCCGCCCGACCGCCGGGGATCTGGACCACTCAAGTGGTCCGAATCTCACCACTCAAGTGAATCGCCGCATGCGAACGTTGGCGACCAGCCCGACCGCAGCGAAGGTGGCGATGACCGCCGAGCCTCCGTAGCTCATCAGGGGAAGCGGGATTCCAGCGACGGGCATGATGCCCATGGTCATGCCGACGTTCTCGAAGACCTCGAACACGAGCATGGCGACCACCCCGACACAGATCAGAGTGCCGACCAGATCGCGAGCCAGGGTGGCTGCTCGCCACGTGCGCCATATGACGATGGCGAACAGCAACAGGAGAAGGACCGATCCCACCAGCCCCAGCTGCTCTCCAACGGCGGTGAAGATGAAGTCGGTGCGCTGTTCGGGCACATAGGAGAGATTGGTCTGGGTTCCCTTACCAATGCCCTTGCCGAACAGGCCACCGTCGCCAATGGCGATCTTCGACTCGGCCAGGTTGTACTGATTGGCTCCGGCCGGAGACTTCAGTAAGGCGGCGCTCGGCGAGGGCGGACTGTTGACAAACGAGGTCAGGCGGGCGCGCTGGTAGCTCTTCAGGACCCCGAAGTGGACCACACCGATGGTCAGTAATACGGCGATCAGCCCGAGCACCGCGAGATGGCGAGGGGGGGTGCCGCCGATCACCAGAACGGCGACCAGCACCGCCCCGAGCACCAGGGCCGTCCCGAGATCGGGCTGCTTGTAGATCAGGGCGAATGGGATCGCGGACAGGACGAGCACGACCACCAACGCGAGCGCCGTCAGACGGCCCTTGGCGGCCGCGCAATAGCTTGCCAGGGCGACGATCAAGCCGATCTTGGCGAACTCCGACGGCTCCAGCTGGTAGCTGCCGATCTGGAACCAGGCCTGGGCGCCCTTGCTCTTGTGGCCGACCACGAACACCGCGAGCAGGACGAGCACAGTAAGGCCGTAGATCACCGGCGCCCAGTCGCGATAGTGCCGGTAGTCGATCGCCATGACGGCGACCATCACGACCACGCCGAGGGCCATGAAAATGGCTTGCCTCTTGAGATAGTACAGCGGGCTCAGGCCGGCGGCCTGGAGCGCGTCGCGGGTCGCGGTGTACACCATCAGGCACCCGAACGCTCCGATCAGCAACGTGGCGCCAATCAGAATGGGGTCAACGTGCTGCCACAGCCCGGGTTTTTTGGGCTCAGCCACTGCGCCCACGCCGGGGGTGGCAACCCATCAGTTCTGGCCCCCGGGCATGACCACGACCTGACCGGCACCCATCAGGTCGGCGCCTCTCGAGCCCCGCGCCGCCCGGGCATATACCCATCCCACCGGCAGGGCCAGCAGCGTGGCCCACACCCCCTCCACCAGGACCACCCGGATCAACCAGGATCGGCCCGCGCCGAGTAGCTGGCTCTGGCCGAGCAGGTCACCGATCGCCACCCAGAGCAGGACCGCGACGGCCGTCCCGACCAGGGCCGCCGCCGGCTTGATCAATCTGGCGTCCGGCAGCAACGCGGCCCGGAGGGCTCCGACCGCGGCGCCGATGAGGCAGTACGTGAGGGCCGATAGCCCGAGAGGCGTCGAGACCAGAAACAGGTCGGTGATCAGGCCGGCCCAGAACCCTACCCAGGCCCCTGCCTCGGTGCCGCCGCTCAGACCGGCGCAGATGGTCACGAGGACCATCAGGTCGGGTGCCACTCCCGCCACTCTGAGGTCGTTGCCAATGGTGGTCTCGAGCAGGATGGCGACAACAAGCAGCAGGGCGATGCGCAGTCGGGCCTTGGCAACCGCGCTCACCGGAGAGCCCCCTCGGGCCGGGGCTGGTGCCTGCTGCGGCATGTCCTTCTCGCCGATCGCTGGCGACCGTCGATCCTCGTACCGGTCATCCGGTCGATCCTGGAGCCCAGATCAGGACCCGGAGGAACGCCAACTGGGTGACGTTGACGAAGGGCTTCAGGGTGATGGTGGGCTCGGCGGCACCGGGCGGCGTAATGACACTGTCCACCTGGCCGACGGGGATAGAGGGCGGAAACTTCTCCAGGTCGAGCCCGCTCGTCACGATCTCCTCGCCCTTCGTCACCTTCGGGGGGGTCTGGTTGACCGTATCCACAGTGACACGCAGAGGAGCATTCCGCCCTGCCCCCTGAGCCGTGCCGACGTTGACCGACCCCAGGCGGACTCCGACCGCGAACGTCGGATCCGTGAGCAGGAGGATGGTGGCCGTCCTGGTGCTCACCGCGCCCACGCTGCCGACGAGGCCCCCCGCGGCCACGACCGGCTCGCCGACAGCGATCCCGTTGCTGGTCCCCTTGTTGATGGTGACGGTGTTCTCGAAGTTGGAGAACCCGTTGTCGATCACGGCCGCGGCCACGGTCGGAATGGTTCCGACAAACGGCAGGTGCTCGGTCGCAAACAGCTGCTGGGCCGCAGACTGCTCCGCGGCGGCCTGGAGCGATTGCTGCTCGAGAGCGGCGACCTGATCGCGCAGGCGCTGATTCTCACTGCGCAGCGACCCGTAGTTTATGGTGCCACTCAGGAAATTGCCGATGGGCCGGAGCGCATCATGGGTGGCGTGCTGCAGCGGCGAGAAGGCCTCGCGGACCCTCGCCCGGAGGTCGTTGGTTACCCCGGTGCCGTTGGTCCGGGCGTCGATAGTGACAAGCGTGAGGGCCGCCAGCACCAGCACAGCCAGGACATAGCGGGCACGGGTGGAGCGTCGGTAGACGGCCACGGAGGGGCAGTCAGCCCGCGGATCAGCGACTCTGGCTGGACATCAGCACGCCCTTGAGCACCTCGAACTCCTCGAGGCACTGGCCGCTTCCGATGACCACCGAGTGCAGCGGGTTGTCGGCGATCACGATCGGCATCCCCGTCTCCGACATCAGCCTCGCGCCCAGCCCGTGGAGGAGGGCCCCGCCGCCGGTCAGCACGATGCCTTGCTCCATGATGTCCGCCGCGAGTTCCGGTGGCGTCTTGTCCAACGTCACCTTGACGGCGTCGATGATGGAGGAGACCGGCTCGTAGATGGCGTCCCGGATCTCCTCGGTCGTGGTCACGATGGTCTTCGGCAGACCGGTGATGAGGTCCCGGCCCCGAATCTCGGCGTGGAGCTCCTCCTCGAGCGCGCACGCCGACCCGAGCGCGATCTTGATCTCCTCGGCGGTCCGCTCACCAAGGGCCAGGCTGTACTCCTTTTTGATGTACTGGATGATCGCTTCGTCGAGCTCATCGCCGCCGATCCGTATGGACTGACTGGTGACGATGCCACCGAGCGAGATGACAGCCACCTCGGTGGTGCCGCCGCCGATGTCCACCACCATGTTGCCGGTGGGTTCGTGCACCGGTAATCCGGCCCCGATGGCCGCCGCCATGGGCTCCTCGATGATGTGGGCCGGCTTGCGGGCACCGGCGGATTCGGCTGCCTCCTGCACCGCTCGCTGCTCGACGCCGGTGATGCCGGATGGAACGCAGATGACCATGCGGGGCTTGGCGAATTTTCGCGGCCCGTGCACCCGGCGGATGAAGTAGGCGAGCATCTTCTCGCAGATGTCGAAGTTGGCGATGACGCCGTCCCGCAGCGGGCGGATGGCCTGGATGTGGCTCGGCGTCCGGCCGATCATCCGCTTGGCTTCGAGCCCCACGGCGAGAGGACGCTCATCCTTGATGTTGACCGCGACGACGGACGGCTCGTCGAGCACGATGCCCTTCCCGCGCACGTAGACGAGCGTGTTGGCGGTGCCGAGATCGACCGCCATGTCCCGGCCCAGAAGACCGCTGAAAATGTTGTCGGGCAAGCGCGCAGGCCTCCTGTCAGGCGCCTGGAGGTTGATCGAGGGTACCACCGGCATGCGCCGCGTCCGCGTCTACCCACCCGGCTGCCACCGGCGCCGCCGGCCGGATCAGGAGCGGTCGGCGAGTGCAGGGAAGAAGAGGGCGATCTCGCGCCGGGCCGATTCCGCGCTGTCGGAGCCGTGCACGAGATTCTCGGTTGTTTCGACGGCCAGGTCACCGCGAATCGTCCCGGGAGCAGCCGCCGCCGGGTTGGTGGCGCCCATCATGGTGCGCACGATCTGCCAGGTGTCTCCCGGTCCCTCGACCACGAGCAACATCACCGGCGAGCGCGTGATGAACACCAGAAGGTCCTCGTAGAACGCCTTACCCTCGTGCTCGGCGTAGTGCCGCTCAGCGGTGGTTCGATCGATGGTCCGCAGTTCTGCACCGATGAGCCGCAAACCCTTGCGCTCGAGCCGGGCGATGATCTCTCCGGTGAGGCCCTGCTCGACCGCGTCGGGCTTGCAGATGACGAGAGTTCGCTTCACGAGTGGAGCAGGGTAGCGGGGGGCTCGAGCGATTTGCTGCCGCGAATTGCGCCCGGATGATGGGCGGCGCGCTGCAGAAAATCGTGGCAGCTCAGGTCCGTACCGCCAGTGCGGCGCGAGCCGACCCGACCGTGTAGAGGGAGCCGGTGACCAGGATCAGGTCGTCCGGCCCGGCGGCGTCGATCGCCACCTGCAGGGCCTCCGCTACCGACTCTGCCTCCACCGCGCCCACGCCAAGCCGCAGGGCGGCCGCGACCAGCGTGGCTGCGGGCTGGGCGCGAGGCGACGGCGGCGGGCAAGCCACCACCAGACGGGACCGGCCGGCGCCCAGGGCTCGCAACATGGCTTCGGGGTCTTTCCCATAAAGCATCCCGACCACCAGGATGACCGATCGGGCTCCGAACTCTTCCCTGACCGCCGCCGCCGAGCACTCCGCGCCTTCCAGATTCTTGGCTCCGTCGAGTACCAGTAGCGGGTCGTGGCCGACGATCTCGAGTCGGCCCGGTGACCGCACGGTGGCGGCCGCATCCCGGACCAGGCGGTCGTCGAGTGGCGCCCCGAAGAAGGCCTCGGAGGCGGCGAGCGCGGCAGCAAAGTTGTCGCCCTGGTAGCTCCCGTGCAGATCGAGGAAGACGTCCTCGTACGCGGCCGCCGGGGTGCGCAGGTCGAGAATCCGGCCGCCGACGGCGAGCTCGTTGCGGGTGCACTCGTAGTCGCGGCCGGCCAGCCACAGCTCGGCGGGCCGCTCCCGCTCGAAGATGGGCCGCAGGTTGGGGTCCTGTTCGCCGAGCACCAGCGTGGAGCCGGGCTTGACGATGCCCGCCTTCTCGCCGGCGACGTCCGCCCGGGTGGGTCCGAGGAACTCGACGTGGTCCAGCCCAATGTTGGTGACCACGGCCACACTGGCGTCGATCACGTTGGTGGCATCCCACCGGCCGCCGAGGCCGACCTCGTAGACGGCCACGTCCACCGGAAGGTCCGCGAACCAGCGCAGCGCCGCTCCGGTGAGGATCTCGAACCAGGTCAGCCGGACTCCAACGCCGAGCAGCGGCTCGAGGCCGGCGAGGTCGGTGAGCACCTCGGCCAGGTCGACGTCGCTGATGGGCTCGCCGTCGGTGGCCAGCCGTTCGTTGATGCGCTCCAGGTGCGGGCTGGTGAAGGTGCCGACGCGGAGACCCTTGGCGCTCAGCAGGGCGGTCAGGGCCCGTGCCGTCGACGTCTTGCCGTTGGTGCCGGTCACGTGGACGACCGGCGCGGCCTGTTCGGGATGGCCGAGCACGTCGGCCAGCCTTCGCATGCGCTCCAGGTCCGGCGGAGGCCGACTGGTGTCGGCCAGCATGCGCTCGAGGTTCTGATGGCCGTCCAGCCAGGCCAAGGCGTCACCCAGCCCGGGCGGCCCGGGGACGCCCTCCCTCTTTTCTTTCAGTGCGCCGCCGCCCTCTACGAGGCCGCCCGGCGGGGCCGGGGTTGGGTGCGGGCCTGCTCGGCCCGGGGTACCAGCGTCGGCGCCACCCGCTCGAGCACCACCGAACGGTCGATGACGCACTGTCCGATGTCATTGCGACTCGGCAGGTCGTACATGACCTCCAGCAGGACCTCCTCGAGGATGGCTCGCAGCCCCCGGGCGCCGGTCCCCCGCAGCAACGCCTGCTCGGCGACGGCACCGAGGGCGTCGTCGTTGAAGATCAACTCCACGTTGTCGAGTTCGAACACCCGGCGGTACTGCTTGACCAGGGCGTTCTTGGGCTCGACCAGGATCCGGACGAGCGCCGTCTGATCCAGATTGGAGACCGCGCCGATCACCGGCAGCCGGCCTACGAACTCGGGGATCAACCCGAACTTGAGCAGGTCCTCCGGCAGCACCTGGGCCAGGAGATCTCCTTCGCCACGGTCCTCAGCCCGGCGGATGTCGGCCCGGAAGCCGATGCCCTGCCGTCCGAGCCGGCTGTCGATGATCCGGTCCAGGCCAGCGAAGGCGCCTCCGCAGATGAACAGGATGTTCGTGGTGTCGATCTGGATGAACTCCTGGTGGGGGTGCTTGCGGCCGCCCTGGGGAGGAACCGAGGCGGTGGTCCCCTCCAGGATCTTCAGGAGCGCCTGCTGGACCCCTTCGCCGGAAACATCCCGGGTGATCGACGGGTTCTCGCTCTTGCGGGCGATCTTGTCGATCTCGTCGATATAGATGATGCCCGTCTCGGCCTTCTTGACGTCGTAGTCAGCCGCTTGAATGAGCTTGAGCAGGATGTTTTCCACGTCCTCACCCACGTAGCCCGCCTCGGTCAAAGCGGTGGCGTCGGCGATGGCGAAGGGGACGTTGAGCATCCGGGCGAGTGTCTGGGCCAGGAAGGTCTTCCCGCAGCCGGTTGGACCCAGCAGCAGGATGTTCGACTTCTGCAGCTCCACCTCGGCGTCGGCGTAGCCGCCCGACTGCACGCGCTTGTAGTGGTTGTACACTGCCACTGAGAGGATCTTTTTGGCGCGTTCCTGACCGATGACATAGTCGTTGAGAAAGGCGAAGATCTCTGCGGGCTTGGGCAGCTCGTCGAAGTGCACCTCGGAGCTTTCCGAGAGCTCCTCCTCGATGATGTCGTTGCAGAGGTCGATGCACTCGTCGCAGATGTAGACGCCGGGACCGGCGATGAGCTTCTTGACCTGCTTCTGCGACTTGCCGCAGAAGGAGCATTTGACCAGGTCGCTGGACTCCCCGAATTTGGCCACGACGCTGTTCCCCCCAGATCTCAGGCGACGCCCGCAGCTTGCGGGACGACGGCGAGCTCTCGTGTGGTGATCACCTCGTCGATAATGCCGTACTCCTGAGCCTCCGCGGCGCTCATAATGAAGTCGCGGTCGGTGTCTCGGGCCACTTTCTCGACAGCCTGGCCGGTGTCGGCCGCCACCATCTGGTTGAGCAGGTCCCGCATGCGCAGAATCTCCTTGGCCTGGATCTCGATGTCAGCGGCCTGACCAGCAGCTCCGCCGTAGGGCTGATGGATCAGGATGCGGGCGTGGGGCAAGGCGTACCGCTTTCCGGAGGTACCGCCCGCCAGGATCACCGCGGCTGCCGATGCGGCCTGCCCATAACAGAACGTGGATATGTCATTTTTGACGAACTTCATGGTGTCGTAGATCGCGAACAGCGCGGTGATGTCGCCACCCGGGCTGTTGATGTAGAGGCTGATCTCCTTGTCGGAGTTCTTGTACTCGAGGTAGAGCATCTGAGCGCACACCGCGTTCGCGACGTAATCGTCGATGGGTGTGCCGAGAAAGACGATGTTCTCCTCGAGCATCCGGGAGAACAGGTCATAGCTCTTCTCCCCCCGGTTGGTCTGCTCGAAGACCCCCGGGATGTGGTATTGGGCGACGGGCGAAATCACGGTTCTCCGGTCTGTTGATCCTGGCTTACTGCTGGCGACTCTGTGGAGTCTGGCGACTCTGGGGATTTTGGCGAATCTGATGTGTCGGTCTGATCGGTA
Source organism: uncultured Acidimicrobiaceae bacterium (assembly GCA_963834725.1). GTDB lineage: Bacteria > Actinomycetota > Acidimicrobiia > Acidimicrobiales > Palsa-688 > PALSA-693. The sequence goes on along the minus strand of CAWICN010000001.1, from coordinate 4,794,205 downwards.
GTTGGCGAGCCGTCGGGCTCTGTGTCGGGTTCGGGCTCTGTGTCGGGTTCGAGATCTGTGTCCGGTTCGAGATCTGTGTCCGGTTCGAGATCTGTGTCGGGTTCGAGAAGGGTCCGGTCGATGGGCTGACCGTCGGCGTCGACCACGTCCACGTGCTCGACGAGCCATTCCAAGGCCTTGTTCTTCTTCCAGTCTGAGCGTACCGCGGGCATCCGGTCTGCGCGCTCGAGGTTGCGCCGGAGCTCCGCCGGCCGCACCTGGAACGACTGCGCCAGGCGCTCGATCTCTGCGTCGATGTCCGACTCGGTCGGCTCGAGGTGCTCGGCCTCAGCAACGGCCCGCAGCGCCAGATCCGCCTTGACGGCCTGGGCGGCCCCCTCCCGGAGGCCGGCGGCAACCTGCTGTTCGGTCTGCCCGGTGGCCTCCAGGTACTGCGCCAGGGTGGCGCGCTGCTGCTCGAGTCGCTGCCCGAGGTCGTGCAACCGGCGCTCCACCTCGGAATCGACGAGCGGCGCCGGCGGCTCGATGTCGACCAGTTCGACCAGCGCGTCGACGGACCCGTTGCGCAGCGCCATGGCCGCCTGGATCCGTTTGACCAGCTGGGTGCGCTTGCGGATGTCGGCTCGCAACTCATTGACGCTATCGAACTCCGACGCCTCCGAGGCCCACTCGTCGGTGACCTCGGGAAGGACCTTCTCCTTGACGTCCTTGACCAGCACCTTGAGCTGCACCGGCCCGTCCGGCAGCTCGGCGTCGAAGGCGAGGATGTCGCCGACCCGGGAACCGCGCAGGTGATCGTCGAGCTCTGGCAGGACGGTCCCGCTGCCCAGCTCATAGAGAAAATCGTCGGTCGTCACTGCGGCGACGTCCTCACCATGGCGGGAACCCTTGAGATCGATGGTCAGGTGATCGCCGTCCCGGGCCGGGCGCTCGACCGCGGACAGCTCGGCGAAGTTGCCTCGCAGCCGGTCGATCTGGGCGTCGACCTCCTCGTCGGTGGCCAGCGGACCCGGGATCTCCACCCGTAGACCGTTGTAGCCGGCCAGGCGCAGTTGGGGCCGCACTTCCACCACCGCGTCGAACGCCACCGGTCCCGACTCCTGACCTGCGGTGATGTCGATCTCCGGCGGGGCGATGGCGTCGACGTCATGCTCACGAAGGGCTTGTGAGTAGTAGTCGGGAAGGGCGTCGCGAAGAGCCTCGGTCCTACCCGTCTCCCTGCCGAGCCGGGCTTCCAGGATGCGGCGAGGGGCCTTGCCAGGCCGGAAGCCGGGCACCCTGACCTCCCTGGCGATCTTGCGGAACGCGGCGTCGACGGCCTTCTCGAACTCCTGCTCGTCGACCTCGACGCTCAGCTTGACCTTGTTGCCCTCGAGGGGCTCGACGACGGCTTTCATAGCGAGTCAGAAGTCTAGGGGCGGGGGCACGGCTGCGGCGCCCTCATCGGCCCGCCCCACCCGGCCGCCCCAGCCCGCCGCCCCACCCGGCCGCCCCACCCGGCCGCCCCGCCCGGCCGCCCCAGCCGGCCGCCCCACCCGGACTGCGTGGTGCGGTCTGGCCGGCCTAGCAGTCGATCCGACCCACGGTCATGGCCGTGGCGCGGGCGACCGTCCTGGCCACGGATCGTGGACTCGAGAGGTCATCCGCTCGAGGGCGGCGTCGGCCAGACCAGTTGGGCCGTTCCGCCTGGACTGCACAACCGGTGCATGAAGTGACTGTCAGCCGAACCCGAGGTGCTCGACCACGTGCAGGGTGGCTCCCGAGCCCCAGAAGTTTCCGTAGCCGACCAGGGTGGCCAGTCCGGGCACCGGGCTCGTCGCGGTCGGGAGGATGGTGCCGTTCGAGGTGATGAGGAATGTGCCGGACGTGAACCCCTTCTTGGTGGTGGTCCCGTAGGCCCGCAGCGACACGCTTCCCTTCTGGCCCGCGAAGCGGCACTTGTCGCAGGTGTCAAAGGCGGTGAACGTGGCGCTCCCATTCGGGAAGGTGGTCGACAGCACCGCCTCGCCCGGGGACTGGCCCGGGCTACCACCGGGGGGGAAGGTGCCGGTACCGACCAGGCCCTTGCCGGCGAGGGTGAAGTTGAAGATCTGGGCGTTAAGGATGTTGCCCGCCTCTGTTGTGACCGAAGGCACCGAAGCGACGAGCGTCGCCGTGTGGGTGCCGACGAAGGTCTTGAGCTGGCTGGTACTCACCGCGAAGTGCTGCAACACCCCGACCCCCGTCGCGCCGTTCGAGGCAATGGCTTGGGCCGACGGGTTGTGCAGGATCACGTTGAACCCGCACTGGCCGCTGGCCCGGCCACCGACCAGGTCGGAGGAGGCCCCGTCCCCGAACTGAGGCGCCGGAGCATTCTTGAAGCAGGTCAGGTCTTCCCCGACGAGGTTGTTGCCGATCTCCATGGCATCGGGATCGCCCATGCGGTTACCGATGAAGGTGGCGTCGCCGCCGATCTGGTTCCGCAGCGACCCGAGTCAGCACGACGAAACGCCGACCATGGTGTAGTTGCCGCCGATCGAGACGTCCTCGACGTCGGTGTAGACGGGGTTACCGGCCACGGCCGAGCCGGTGTCCTCGGACCAGGGCGCTGGAGGAGTAGCGGCGAAGCACGCTCCGGTTGCGACGCCTCCCATGGTGCCGCCGCCACCGCCGATGTCAGTGAAGTCCCGACCGATAGAAGAGGAGTGAACGATCACGGCCAAAGCGTTGATGGCGGTGACGCTCCCCCGGATATTGGCGGACGATATACCCGGCGGCGTCGACTGGCCGCCGCGCACGCTGAGTTGGGTGAGCAGCCGAGTATCAGGACCGCGCCCTTGCCGACCCTGACATTTCCACCGACGTACAAGTTGGCGGCCACCACGGCCGAACGCCGGCTGGGATCGCCCGGCGTCCCATTGTCGAGCAGCGCTGCCGGCTCTACAGTCAGGTTCTTCTCGACCTTCACGTTCCCGAACGGGGTGAAGCACACCCCGCTGATGGTCATCGATTCGTACGTGCCGGGCGGGATGATGCCCCCATTGGCCCCCGTGCAGTCGTAGGCGGGTTCGTCTCCTCCGCCGCCCCCGGTCCCGGCCCACGCCGCTCCCGTGCCGGACATCACGACCGCCGACCCGGCCGTCGCAATGCCACTCACCAAGGCCGCGGTGCCCAGAATGCGCGCCAGTCGACCGGCAATCATGTTGAACCCCCTTGGAAAAAAATCGAGACGTCCATGACCTTGGGTATGGCCGGTTCGGATCATCGAATGCCCTACGCTGGCGGCGGCGAGGGTGTCCGTGAAACGGTCTCTCCCCTGGCCGCCTGTTCGGCAGCTTCCACCCGGCGGGTGATCCGCTCAAGGAACCGAGTGCCCCGGGCTTCACGCCAAAGAATGACAAAAATAGCTGGTCAGAAGCACATTTTGGACCGGGGAGTAGCGCAGCGGTAGCGCACCTGCTTTGGGAGCAGGAGGTCGGGGGTTCGAATCCCCCCTCCCCGACTGAGGTCAGGCTGGTCGGAGGTGAGGGGAGGGCGTGGTCAAGACCGAGTACAAGGTGATCCGGCTCAGCCTGCACAGTGAGCCCGTGACATGGGAACAGCAGCTCAACGGGGCGGCCGACGAAGGCTTCGAGTGGGTACAGGCGATCGCCGGCGCCGACGGCGACACCTATGTCGTCATGCGCCGCATCCCTTCAGGCCAGGGGCGAATCGTGCCCTTGTAGGCGGTGCCCCGTCGGATGCCGGCATGGCGGATGCCGGGCATGGCGGATCTTGTCGTCCGTCCCACCGCGGGGCCGGGGATCAGCCTGGCCGCCGCCCGCTAGGCTGTCCCGCGAGCTGCGGGCGTAGCTCAACGGTAGAGCGTCAGCCTTCCAAGCTGGTTACGCGGGTTCGACTCCCGTCGCCCGCTCGACGGTCTCTCCCTTTCGCCGAATCAATGACGGTGCCCCAGTTCAAGCGACGCTGGCCGCGGCTGCTGCCCGGCCTGCTCCCGGTCATTGGTCTCGTCGCGTTCGTACCGGCCGCCGTGGCGACGCCACTGGCCCGACCCGCTCCGCCCCCCGTCACCCTGACCTGGTCGACAGTTTCCCCGCCGGCCACCCCTCCCTCGCTTGCGTTCGCCTCGGCCGTATATGACAGCGACAGCAAGACGGTGGTCCTCTTCGGAGGTGCGAAAGCTGACGGCGCCCTGTCCAACGACACATGGGTGTGGAACGGCACGACGTGGACCGACTACCCCGGATCACAAGTACAGGCACCGCCGGCGCGTGAGATGGCCTCCATGGCGTTCGACCCGAAACTCCACCAGCTGATCCTCTTCGGTGGCGAGGGTGGCGGCGCCAGCTTGCTCGACGACACGTGGGCATGGAACGGAGCCTCGTGGTACGACGAGACGAGCAGCTTCGCAGGTCCCGGGCCAGGCCCTCGTGCCGATGCGGCAATGGCGTACGACGGTGCCGGGGATCTCGTGCTGTTTGGTGGTTTCGGCGGCGTCGGCGTCGGCGTCGGCCGCGTCGGCGGCGCGTCGACCGCGATGCTCGGCGACACGTGGCTGTGGACAGCCAGCGGCTGGCAAGCGGCGACAACCCCCGGACCGCCGGCTCGGAGCGGAGCCGCGCTGGCGTTTGAACCCGCGGCGAACGTCGCCGTGTTGTTCGGCGGGGAGTCCACCCCTGTTCACTCCCGTTTCGCCAGCTCTTCAGCCGACACGTGGGCCTGGAACGGGCAAGGGTGGCACCGGCTGGTCCCGGCGGCGAGCCCGCCGGGAAGGCACGATGCCGGTCTCGTCTCTGACGCTTCGACCGGTGGACTTGTGTTGTTCGGCGGATCGGGAGCCGGCGGGGATCTCAGCGACGCCTGGGTCTGGAACGGGAGAAACTGGGCTTCGGCCCGAACCGCGGGCTCTCTCTCACCGCGGGTTGGCGCGGCCGCGGCGTTCGATGCGGCCACCAGCAGGGTGCTGGCTTTTGGCGGCGCCGGACCGCAGGGCGCGATCCTGGACGACACCGTCCTGCTCGGCCAGACTGCCCCGATCGCGATCTCGGGCGGGGCCGGCAGCGGATCGTCATCCTCGTCGACGTCGACCCAGCTAACGGGTTCGTCGACACTGCCCGCCGGCAGCTCCCGCAAAACTGGGCGGGGAGCACCTGCTTCGACTCCGACTTCGACGGGGCCCGGTCACCCCGGGCTCCCCCTCGCCCACCTCACGCCGCTCCGCCCTTTGCACCGGGGCGACCTGGTGACGCTCAGTGGCACCTCCTTCGAGGCTGGAACATCGGTCACGATCTGGTTCCTCTCCCAACCCGTGGTCGTCGGGAAGGCGGTGGCCAATTCGCGGGGCGACTTCACGGTCACGGTTCCCGTGCCGGGTTCTGCGTCCAACGGCATCCACCGTTTTGAAGCGTCCGGCCAAGGCAGGACGGGGCCCATCTCCGAGCTCATCGCGACGGTCAGGATCGCGGCGGCCCCGGGTTCGGATCTGACCTCGTCGACCCTGCAACGCGTCGTGCTGACGGCTATCGCGGTGCTGATCCCGGGCGCCACCTGGATGGCACTGGTTGCGATGGGACGGGTGCGACGACGCAAAGCTGCCATCCCGTAGAAGCAGGATCAAAGGGCGAGGCAAGGTATTTCGCGGCGGACGGACGAAGAAGAATCATCAGTATCTCCCCGCCGCCGAACCGGGCTGTGGGTCGCCCGGGATTCGGACCAGTCAGCCGGCGAGCTGCCGGAGGCCGCTCACATCGAGCACCCTGATGCGGCGGCGGGCCAGGTCCAGCATCCCGGCCTCCTCAGCGGCGCGCAGGGCGCGGTTGACGGTGGGCCGGGTGCACCCGGCCATCGACGCGATCTCCCGCTGCGTCAGCGGTATCGCCCCGTCGCCATACAGACCCGCCGCCTCCGCGACGCGGCGCAGAACCCGCGTGGGAGCGGGGACAAAGAGCGCCTCGACCAGCTGATCCGTGAGTCGCAACACACGAGCGGTCAGAAGGCGGACCATGATCCGGTCCAGAACCGGGTCGTCCCCCCGAAGCGCGACAAAGGCGTCTCTCGACAGGAAGAGGGTTTCGACCGGCTCGAGGGCTATGGCTGAGGCCGAGCGTCGTCCACCCTCCACGAGAAGCGACTGTTCTCCGACGCACTCGCCGGGACCCGACACGGTCAAGCTGGCCTCTTCGCCGGTTGGCGTCGAGATCTGGATCATCACTCGCCCGGACCGGATCAGGTGCATGCCGTCGCTGACGCCGCCGTATTGAAAGAGGGCTTGACGGCGACCGAACCGGCGCCTGACCGAACGGCGCAGAATCTCTTCGCGTTGTTCCGGTTCGAGGCTGGCGAGAAGGCTGACGCCCATCAGCCGAGAGCGTATTCGCGCCGAGCCATCGTGGGCCGAGCGGCACGGTCAGCGGGGCGGCCGCTGGTTGCCAGCACCCGCCGCTCAACCGAAGCTGCAAAAGTGCTGGTCAGACCCTCGGAGCGCCCCCGGCAGGACTCGAACCTGCGACCGGCTGCTTAGAAGGCAGATGCTCTATCCGACTGAGCTACGGGGGCTGAAACAGCCCTCGGGACGCCTCATTTTATCGTGAGAAGGGCGGCCGGCCCCGGGATCCGCGCCTCCGGAACCCCGAACCGGGCTCCGCGTTGCGTGGCTACGACGCGAGCAGCTCTCGGGCGCCGAGGTCGGCAGGCGGACGCCGAAGCTTCGCCAGAGCATTCCTCTCGATCTGCCGGATCCGCTCTCTGGTCAGGTGAAGCTCGGTTCCGACCTCCTCCAGCGTGCGGGGCTCGCCGCGGTCGAGGCCGTATCGCATCCGGAGGATCTCGCGCTCGCGGTGGCTGAGCGAGGAGAGCAGCCGGTCGACTTCACTGCTGAGCATGTGAGCCGCAACGAGGTCGAAGGGCGTGGGCGCGTCGGCGTCCGACACCACGTCTGCCAACTCCGTCTCCCCATCGGCGCCGATCGGGGTCGCCAGGCTTACCGGCTCCACCACGTAACGCAGGAGAGTCCCCACATCGGCTTCGTCCAGCCGGAGGTAATCGGCCAGCTGCGCAGTGGTAGCCACCTGGCCCGTCTGACCCTCCAGTTGAGCTTTGGCCCGTAGCACCCGTCGAACCTGATCACCGGCATGAACCGGAAGACGGACGGTACGGGACGTGTTGTCGATGCCCCGCCCGATCCCCTGGCGGATCCACCAGGTGGCGTAAGTGGAGAACTTGAAGCCTCGCCGCCAATCGAACTTCTCGACGGCGTGCATCAGGCCCAGGTTCCCTTCCTGGATCAGGTCCAGGATGGGCATGTCCGCCGACTGGTACTTCTTGGCGATGGAGACGACCAGGCGGAGATTGCCCTTGACGAACACGTCAGCTGCCCGCCCGGCTTCCCGCTTCGCCCTTTGCAGCTCTCGCTGGCGAGCGGGGGAAAGGGGCAACCCCTGCGCCAGTTCCGCTTCAGCGATCCTCCCGGCCTCGATGGTCTGACCCAGGCGGATCTCGTCCTCCTTCGTCAGCAGGGGGTACCGGCCGATGTCATCCAGATACAAGCGCATCGAGTCGGCATCGGAGCCGCCACCCCTACCCTTGGCCATGCCAGTGTGAACGCCCGGGTTGCCTTCGATATGCCCGCTCCACCCTTCCTTTGGCGTGTGGCACACTGGGAGGCCCGCGGTGGCCGTAGCTCAGTTGGTTAGAGCGCCAGGTTGTGGCCCTGGAGGTCGGGGGTTCAAGTCCCCTCGGTCACCCCACCGCATCCCGGACTGTGGTCCGGGTAGGGTTGCGACCTCAGCCGCGCCTCTAGCTCAACGGCAGAGCAACGGACTCTTAATCCGCAGGTTCCGGGTTCGAATCCCGGGGGGCGCACGAGAGAACCCAGGCCAAGTGCCGGCTCCGCCCCGCTGGTGCCAGCGTCAGCTCAAGGTCACCGAGCCTCCTTCTCAAGATCACCGCGCCTGGACACCGCGCCTGGACCCGCCCGCCGGCGCCGAGGCCGCCGAGCGCGTCGGCCGGCTGCTCAACCGACCATAGGCGCGTCGCTCGGGTTTGATTCCGAGCGACGCGACGGGAAAGGATCATTTGAGACCGTCGAAAGGAACTAACCCGTGCTCACTGTGCGAGAGTCAGCCTAATGGCTCTCTCTTGCCGCGGCGGTGCCGCGGGAGTAAGCGAGATTTCGCGAACACTGGTAACCATGATTACTGACGGGCGGAAACGGGTATTTACACAATAAGGTAGGGTGGGCCCCGCCAGTGCCCCGGCGGAAAGGTGAACCTTATGGGCAAAGTGCTGGTTGCTCTTGGCTGGGAGCACGATCAACGTGCCGTCGAAGAGGCGCTGGGACTTCTCGACGCGAATCACGAGTACCTGTTATTGGCCGTCCAGGACGGCGGTGAGGGCGTTGTTCCGTTGGCCACGGTCGGGCCACCGGTGCTGCCACCGGTGGTGATGCCAGACCCGGTCGCGTTCGAGCAGGCCGAACGCCAAACCGAACAGGAGGGGCAGCGGTACCTTCAGGGTGTCGCCGATTCCTTGCACATCCAGGCCGAGATCCGGGTGGTGTCCGGAGATGCGGCTGACCGCATCTGCGCCACAGCTTCCGAGGAAGACGTCGATCTCATCGTCGTTGGTTCGTCAAATACAAATTTTGTACAAAGAATCCTCGGCGGATCAACCTCCGATCAGGTCGCCCACCAAGCCCCCTGCCCGGTCCTCTTGGTCCGGCGGTGTCAACCTGGAGGCTCCGCTTCCTGATAATGGGTGAAGAAATGGAACGTCAACAGGGTCGCGATCATGGCATGCAGGAACCAGGACCCGGTCAGGAGCCGGGCTCTGTTGAGCCGGGCTTTCTGCCCCCCTCTCCACCGAGAGTACGTGCCGAGTCGGTCGTCGTACGATTTATCGCGACCGCGGGAGTTGTTGGCATCGGGACCGCAGTCGGTGCCATCCTGTTCAGCGCACATGTGGCCGGATGGATCATCGGCCTGGTCGTCTCTCTGGTGAGCGTGGTCCTCGCCGCTCTGCTCTGGCGATCTCGCAAGCTTTGACCGGCTGACGCCCAGTAGCCAGTAGGGGCAAAGCCCTTCGGGCCGTTACAGTCGCCGCGATCAGCGCTGGCTTACCTCGTAGCCCGGATCAGGCGTCTGGATGAGGTCGCGGGACCCCTGCACCACAATGCCTCCGGCTGACCGTAAGGATCGAGATACATCGACATGGGTCGAGGGGCGCCGCTGGTCCAGCGGCATAACAGAAGAAGTAGCACCCATGGACCCCCCAAGTTTGACCTTTAAGACCGTGTTCCTTGACGGCTTGAGAGACCTTTCTTATGATCCGCGCGACAGGAAGGGAAGGGGCAGAATGTTGAGCCGACTCGTAGGTGGATCCAGGTTGAGGCGCGGCCAGTTGAGGATTCTGCTGGCCGCTGGTTCGGTTTGCGCGCTGGTAGGGATCGAGATGCTCGGAACTGGCAGAGCCGCCGCGGTCAGTAACGCGCCCGGTGTCAGGAGCGGCGGGCAGGCTACGACGTGCACTTCGCGCATCGGCGGGCACGCCGGTATCGGTGGGATACTGTGGTCGCAACGGCGGAGCAGTTCATCGCAATGCGCGGGTCGTCCGGTCAGTTCTCAGGCTCTGGGTTCGACGCTCCCGAGCCCGTCTTACGGAGGATCGCCTCCGCTCGGTTACCACGGTGGACCTGTAGTCGGCACTACCACGCCAGGAGAGCTGACGGTCACCCCGGTGTACTGGGTTCCCAGTGTGGGTGGATGGAGCATGCCGGCGCAATACCAGTCGCTCATCAACCGGTTCATCACCGACAGCGCCACGGACAGCGGTAAGACCACCAACGTGTTCGCCGCAATCCCGCAATACACGAACGGTTCCGTTCACCTGCACTACCTTCTGCATGCCGGTACTCCTATCACCGACACGGATCCCTTCCCTGCCGGCGGGTGCACACCGGACAGTGGCGCCATCTGGTCCGACGGCCATGGGTACTCCCAATGCATCACCAACGCGCAGTTGTTGAGCGAGGCGGCATCATTCGCGACCGCCCACGGCCTTCCGACTTCCGACCTCGCCCACCTGTACGTGTTCTACCTACCCGAAGGCGTCGAAACATGCTTCACGAGCACCAACGGTGCCGGTGGTGGAGCTTGCAGCATCAATGCCGCGTCGGGGTTCTGCGGCTACCACGCCTTCGCCGCGCCTCCCCTGGTGGCGGACATGAACTACGCCGTCGTCGACTCGCCGACTGGATGGACCTGTAGCTCCGACGCCGGCTCTAACACCGGCGGCAATCAAACTCCCAACAGCAACATCGCGGCCGACACGGAGATCAGCGTGACCAGCCATGAGGTCAGCGAGACCGTCACCGACCCGGAGGGAACCGCCTGGTGGGACGGCGTTGGCAACGAGATCGGCGACGACTGTGCCTATATCTACGGAGACAGCCAGTCCTTCCAGGGCACGTCCGGGGCGCTGTACGACCAGCAGATCAACGGACACAGGTATTTCATCCAGGAGGAGCTGAGCAACCAGGACTTCCACACCAACTCCACCTATGCGTGTATCCAGAGTGAGGACACCGTCAAGATCTCACCTACCTCCGGAACGCCGTCGGCGGCGGTGGCGTTGTCCGCCAGTGGCTTCGCCAGCCTGGAGACGGTTACCGTCCGGTACAGGACGGGTCTGTCCTCGCCGAGTTCCGTGGTGCTGTGCACGGTCAAGACCAGCAAGCTGGGCACGTTTAAGTGCTCAGCCAGCATCCCGGCGTCAGCCCAAGCGGGAGCGATCGGCTCCCACACCATCACCGCCACGGGATCGACGACTCGGCGAGCCCCGGCGACCACCTTCCACCTGACCTAGTGCCGGCCGGCGGCGATGGCGGCAAGGGAGGGAACGGCACCTGGAAGGAGTCAGGCGGCCGGGACGGATGTGGCGGTCCGCCTCGACCGCCACATTGGTTGCTCCGGGGGGAACACGCGTTCAAGGAAAGCGGTCATGGCGCCAGCAAACTCGTCGAGCACGTCGGATACGCAGATGAGGTGTATGTCGGAGTCAAGCAAAAGGAACTCCGCCCCGGCGATTCGGTCGGCGACGTAGCGGCCCTGAGCCACCGGGGCCAGCATGTCGCGCTCAGCATGGGCCACGAGCGTCGGTACGCGGATGTTCGGCAGGAGGTGGCGGACGTCGGCCTCGTTGGTTGCCCACAGGAATCGCATGGCCGCGCTCGGGCTGGCCGAGAGCCGCTGATACCGGGCCCAATAGGCGCGGACGTGGGGGTCGTGGGCGCGGCTCGGTGCCGCCGAGGAGAGGGCAACACCGGTGCCCCATTTGGCCTCGAGATTTCGGGCGTAGGCTTCGACGACGGCACGGTCGTGGCCGATCGGGTAGTCGGCGGCGGCGATGTTGCGGGCGAAGCCGTTGAATAGGACAAGGGCGGCGACCCGCTCGGGATAACAGGCTGCCAGTTGGATGGCGGTGAGGGCGCCCCCGCTCACGCCGAGCACGACGGACCGTTCGACTCCAATGGCGTCGAGAACGCCGAGGGCGTCGAGTGTCCAGGCGTGGACGTCAACGACCTCGGGGCGGTCGGACAGGCCCATGCCTCGCTTGTCGAACATGGTCAGGCGTCCCATCCCGATCAGTTCGCGCACCAGACGATCCGTCGGGGCATTCCACCAGATGTCGAGGTGGTGGATGTAACCGGGAACGGCCAGGATCTCGATGGGACCGCTGCCAGCCGACTGGTAGGCGACCGAAACGCCGTCCGCGGCCCGGGCATAGCGCACGGGCGAAGGGCGTATCGACACACCGTCCCCGGCGATGCCATCAAGGTCCGGACCTGGAGCACCGATTTCGTGGCGCAGAACTCCTGCCTCTATTCGGCGGAGCTCACCGCCGGGCTCGAGGCCGAGCTCGTCGCGAAGCAGCTCGCGGACCCGCTGGTAGGCGGCGAGCGCGTCCGCCTGCCGGCCACTGCGGTACAGCGCCACCATTAGATGACCCCACAGCCGCTCCCGGAACGGATGCTCCCGCACCAGAAACTCGAGCTCGCCGACGAGCTCGTGTTGGCAGCCGCCGGCGAGATCGGCGGCGATGCGAGCCTCAATCGCGGCCAGGTATTCCTGTTCGAGGCGGGTCGCCTCGGCGGCGAGTCCTGTGTGCCCGGCCACCCCCCGCAACGGCTCGCCCCTCCACAGGGCCACCGCCCCAGCGAGCAACTCGCGAGCGCGCTGGACACGACCATCGCGGAGTGCCTCGTCACCGTCTCGAACCAGGGTCCGGAAGCGATGTACGTCGACCTCATCGCGGGTAATCAGCAGGCGGTACCCCATCGGCTCGGTGACGACTTGCTCTGCGCCCAGGGCCTGGCGCAGGTTCCACACATACGTCTGGAGCGTCTTACGCGCTGCTGCAGGGGGTTCCTCGCCCCAAAGCGACGAGATGAGAAAGTCAGTGGAGACAGTGGCTCCGCCGGCCAGGGCCATCGCGGCGACCAGGGAGCGCTCCTTGGCCGCACTGAGCGCGAGGGAGCGGACACTGTCCGTGTCGATCTCGATCGGCCCCAGCAGGCGGACCTGCACGGATAAAGGGTATCCCCTTTTACCAGGTGACGCGCGCTGGACCGTCGCTGGACCGGCCGGTGATTTCCTTCGGCATACCGGCGCAACCAGGCGTTGGAGAGAGGAACAAAGTGATGCCGCGATACCTGGTCGAGCGCACCTTCCCGGACGGCCTCGAAATTCCGACCAACGACACCGGCACCAAGACGTGCCGAGCCGTAGTCCAGAACAACGCCGAGGAACACGTCACCTGGGTGAGCAGCTACGTGAGACCTGACAGCACCAAGACCTATTGCATCTACGATGGCCCGAGCCCGGAATCGATTCGCCGGGCCGCCGACGCCAACGGCCTACCGGTGGACTCCATCACCGAAGTTCGGGTCCTCGATCCCTACTTCTACATCGGGGGGGGGTCGTGATGACGGTGCTTCGCCGGTTTAGGAGGCTGGTCGCAGAATCTGCTACGGCTGCGACGCTCGTTCTCGGCCTCGCGGCCGTGACACCGGTGTTCACCTCACCAACGAGCGCGCAAGGTGCCGAAGGTGCGACCAGTGATTGTGCCGCCCCGGTGACCGGCGCCCCGACCGGACCCGCGACCGTATCGGCCCAATCGACACCCTACGGCCGGGTGCTGGTCGTGGGCTCGGGCGCCCAGGCCGGCTGCTCCCTGTATGTGCTCAGCTCCGACCGGCTCCACGCCCTGACCTCGGCCCCCTTCGCCTGCAGCGACAATGCGAACCCCACCAAAGCGCCTTGCGACACCGTCCTTTGGCCCGCCCTGCTCACCAAGGGAGCTCCCGTCGCCGGGCGGGGGGTCAACCCCACCCTCATCGGGATGGTCACCCGCAGGGACGTGCCCTTCGGCGGCCCGGTGCAGCAGGTCACCTACGCCGGCCTGCCGTTATACCGGTTCTTCCTGGATGAAACACCAGGAGAAAGGGAGGGCGCCAACCTGTTCGACCCGGTCACCAGTCCCACCGGCATCTGGTACCTGGTCCATCCGAGCAACGGATTGCCGGCTCGGGGTCAGCCGCAAATGCGGCTGGAAACCGCCCCTGTGGGCGGCACCGGGCCCGATGCCACCGTGCTGGCCGTATCGATGAACGACAGCTTCAGCCTCTTCGCCGACGGGAGCTTCCCCGTCTACACCTTGAGCACCGACCGGGGCCACACCAGCGCCTGTCTGGGGCAGTGCGCCCTCAGCTGGCCGCCGGTCCTCACCTCCGGGAGGCCCGAAGCCGGGCCCAACATCCCGCCCCACGCCCTCGGCACCATCGTTCGGCCCGACGGCAGCCACCAGGTGACCTTCAACGGCCAGCCCCTGTACCTCTACATCGGCGACGCCTACATCCCCGGCATCCCCGGCATCAGCGGGCCGGCCAGCATCAACGGCGCCGGGCTGGCCAGCCCGTGGGGAACGTTCAACACCATCCCGCCATCGCCGTAGCCACCGCTACTGAACACGGATCGGCCCGACCTGGTCCACCGGCACGGGAGCAACGTCGAAAGGCGCCCCTCCGCTTGCCGTAGGGCCGGGTCGCAGCCGTCCCTTGACCGGCTAGTCGTCACAGCAGGCCCCCGAGGCGGATATTCAAATGGTGTGGATGTAGCCGAAGAACTCATGATCGGCGTTGTAGCCGCCGTAGCCGCCGGCGACGTCCTCGAAGGTGGCGACGAGGTCGATCCCGGCCAGCCACTTAACCTGTTTGAAGCCGTGCTGGATCTCGTTGCGCAATCGCAGCGGGGCGCCGTGCCCATAGGAGAGAGGCTCCCCGTTCATGTCGTAGGCGAGCATGGTGAGGTGATAGCGCATCTGCTCGACGGGGTGAGCGTCGTAATAGAGGCCGCCGTCAGGGCCGTCGCCCAGGGAGTAAAAGACCACCCAGCGGGCCTCGGGCCTGGGTTTGACCAGGTCCAGGATGGTGGACATGGACACGCCGCCCCATTTCGCCACACCGGACCAGCCCTGGATGCAGTAGTGCTGGGTGATCTGCTCGTGATACGGGAGATCGCGCAAGTCCGGTAGCGACAGCTCTACCGGATTTTCGACCAGGCCGTGGACCTTGAGCCGCCAGGTGGCGAATCCCTGATCGAAGAGCCCCTTGTAGTCGTCGGAGGTGGGAAAGGCGCCGTTGTGCCAGAAGTAGGGGGAGATGTCGTCCTCGCCGTACTCGCCGGGGGTGGCGTCGAGGTGCTGGAACAACCGCTGGAGCGGTCCGACCAGGGCGAAGCCGATCCGTTGCACGACACGAGGATGGCGAAGCGTGAACGGGGTGGCCGCGACCCAGAGAGTGACGAGCAGGACCATAACGACGCAGAAGATGCCGAAGCCAACCCAGCTGGCGTCGTTGCGGTCGGCGTAGATGTGATTCAAGTTGCGTAACAGGCCGGTCGTGAAGACCAGGGTGACGTGAATGATGATGAAGACGACGAACCAGCACAGCACCAGGAAGTGCAGGGATCGGGCCGTCTGGATGGACAGCCTCCTGCTGACCCACTTGACCCGGGTGGACAAGGCGGGGGACATGCCGAGCCCGGTGATCAAGGCCAGGGGAGCGGCGACGAACACGGTGACGAAGTAGGCGAGCAGCTGGAGGCTGTTGTAGGCGGTCCAGCCGGTTTCGGTAGGCCAGTGCAGTGACAGGTACTGGATCAGCACCGACACCGCGGAGGGGAATACCTTCCAGGTCACGGGCACGATCCTCCGCCATTGTCCGGTGGCGAACAGCAGGACATAGAAGATCGCCCCGTTGAGCAGCCAGAGCATGTCGATGCCGAGGTGCCACCAACGGGCCAGGCCGATGGAGTGACGCAGCCCGGGCAGCCCGAAGTGTTTGGGCAGGCTTACCGAGTCTTGCTTGGCTGTCCACAACGGGTCCGCCGGCACTGGCTTCTGGATGCGGAACCACTCCCGCCCGGGGGTGGAATGCCTCGTCCAATACAGGCGGGGGTGGTCGGCCAGTATCTGAAGTCCGGAGCGGACGATGAAGATCATGAACACGATGTTCACGAAGTGCTGCAGTTCCACCCACCACGGCATTCCGGCGTGTCCACCCTGAGCGGTCGAGGTTGGCAGGGTGCCCGGGTAACGAGCGATAAACCGCTGCACTGCTGGCATGTCCCGCAACCCTTGCGCCACCGCCACGGCGATGAGCAGCACTACAAAGCCGATAGGGAGCAGCCACAACAGGTTGAACCATCTGTCGCGGCCGACCCGTACCCGGGGCGGGATTCCTGCCGACGCAGGCAGCCGCCCGGCCCAGTTCTCAGGGTCGACGACCTGCTCGCCCTTCGACAGGCGGGCCCGGTAGTCGGCCATCTGGGTGGGACTCATCACGTCCCAGTCGGCCGTCTGTCCTGGGTGAGATGGCTCCAACTGGCGTTCGGTCATCCTCGCCTCACTCCCGCCCAGCATCCCGCGGCGAGCGATCATGCCGGCCGGGGCGACCCGCCCGGCGGCCGCCGTTCATCGCCCTCCCCTGGCCGTCCAATGCCGCTTATCGACGCCTTTCCTGTACGCCCGACCATGGTAGCCCGGCTCGCCGGCGCTGAAGCATGATCGGGCTCCACCAGCCGGCCGTCGCGCCAGGGCCCACGCGACGGCGCGACCATGAGGGGATGGATCACCGCATCTCGGCCGCGGCCGAGCACACCGAGAAAGTCTGCGCGTCTTTTGGCACCGGCGACGCTCGGCTCACCGAAGTGTTGCGGGCGGCCGTTCGCCACCTTCATGCCTTCGCCGAGGAAGTGCAGTTGACCCGGGAAGAGTGGCTGGCCGGCATTCGCTTCCTCACCGCGGTGGGCCAGCGCTGTGACGAAGTCCGGCAAGAATTCATCCTGCTGTCCGACACACTTGGTCTGTCCATGCTGCTCGAGATGCTCCAGACGCCCCTCGCGCCGGGAGCGACGGAGCCGACGGTACTCGGACCGTTCTACGTGGATGACAGCCCAGAGTGCGAGGACGGCGCTTCGATCGTTGCCCTCCCGGAGACCGGCGGCGAAGCCTTGACGGTGAACGGTACGGTCCGCGACACCGCAGGCCGACCGGTGACCGGCGCCACGGTCGAAGTGTGGCAGGTCCAGCCTGACGGCCACTACGACGTCCAGGATGACCCGGCCAAACGTAACCTCAGAGCCAGGCTTCGCACCGGCGATGACGGCAGCTTCCGGTTCACCACCGTCCGGCCGGTCGACTACCCCGTCCCCCACGATGGCCCCGTCGGCGCGATGCTCCAAGCCAGTGGCCGGCACCCGTGGCGTCCGGCGCACATCCACTTCGCCATGACCGCCGCCGGGTACCAGCCGTTGGTCACCCACCTGTTCGACGCCGCCTCGCCCCACCTCGACAGCGACGCCGTCTTCGCCGTTCGGCCGTCGCTCGTCATCGACATGGCCGCCCCGGAGTGCACGGTGGAATTCGTGCTGCAACCTTCTCCCGATCAGCCGGGTTGATCCAAATCGACCGGAACTATTGGAGCACGCACTCGGTCTGCCGCAACCTTCCCGAAGCCGGACCTCCCGGGCCGCCGTAAGACCTGAGTGCTCAGTCGCGGACAGCGATGTCCCCCTCGGGTTCCTCGGCGTGAACATACCGCCGGCCCATCAACAGGCACGCGACGACAGCGATGCCCGACGTGATCGCGCCGAAGGTCAGCGCCAGATGCAGACCGTGGGCAAATGGCCCGGCGACGAGCGACGGGAAGAAGGAGCGACCGGTGATATATGCGGCCTGGTGGGCGGGCAACTGCTGCAGGGCACCAGTCGGGCCCAACAGCTGCTGGAGCGGGTTGTACCCCAAGAACGCCGAGAAGAGGCTCCCGATCGGCGGTTCGGAAGCCACCCGATGCGCCGCGGCGGGGTTCACGCCAGCGGCTGTCAGACCTTGCAACAGATGGCGCGGCAGCTGGGACGCCAACCCGAGGGTCACGATGGTGAAGAACAATCCCATCGACAGCACCATCGCCGAGTTGAAGAACGTAACGGTCATCCCGGCCCCCACACCGCGCTGATCCGGGGGGAGGCTGTTCATAATGGCGGCCTGGTTTGGTGAGAAAAACAGGCCCATCCCGCATGAGAACATGAAAATGATGAGACCGAACCAGAGATAGCTGAAGTTCGTGGGGAGGGCCTCCAGTAACACGAACCCGGCCCCCGATAACAGCATCCCCAAAGCGGTGATCCCCCGGGCGCCATAACGATCGGATAGCGACCCGGCGAAGGGGCCCACGAAAAACCCGAGGGTCAGCGGGATCATGTAGATCCCGGCCCACAACGGGGTGCGAGCGAAGCTGTAGCCATGTTGGGGCAACCAGATCCCCTGCAGCCAGATGATCAGCATGAGCTGCAGCCCGCCTCGACCCATAGCGGCTAGCAACCCGGCCAGATTCCCAAACGCGAACGCCCGGATGCGGAACAGGTTCAGCCAGAACATCGGCTGAGGCACCCTGCTCTCCACCCAGACGAACAACCCCAGCACTGCGGCCCCGCCGACCACCGCTGCCAGAACCCACGGGTTGGTCCATCCGGTCGGATGACCCCTGTAGGGCAGCAGGGAGTACACAATCCCGCTCAGCAACGCGATCAACCCTGCCGCGAAGGTGACGTTACCCAACCAGTCGATTCGGGCCCTGATCCTCACTCCGCTATCTCGCAGCGTGTGATAACCCCAAATGGTCCCCACCAGCCCGACCGGCACCGACACCAGAAACACCAGCCGCCACGCCACCGGGCCCAGGAGACCACCGAGAATGAGCCCCAGGAACTGGCCGCCGACCGCTCCCACCCCGTTGATTCCCATCGCCCTGCCGCGCTCCTCGGCGGGGAAAGCGTCGGTGATGATGGCGTTGGAGTTGGCGAACAGGCACGCCCCGCCTACTCCCTGAAAGACCCGCATGATGATGATCCACAACACACCTGCGGTGCCCGTCAGAAACGTAATCGAGAGTAGAAGGGAAAAAAGGGTGAAGATCGCGAAGCCAAAGTTGAATACCCTTACCCGCCCGTAGATGTCGCCCACTCGACCCAGCGATACGACAAGGACCGCCGTAGTCAGGAGGAACCCCATGAACACCCACAGGAAATATGAGACGTTCGAAGGGGTGAGCGGATCGAGATGGATTCCCCGAAAGATGTCCGGCAGGGAGATCAACAGGATCGACTGGTTGATCGTCACCATCGTCACCCCAAGGCTGGCGAGCGTGAGGGCGGCCCACTTGTAGTGCCGCCCCCGCCGGTGATCCGTCTCGTCCGCCGCCCTCGCCGCCACCTCCTCCGCTCGCACCAGCCGTCCCTCCTCGCTCGATCGGTCTGACCGTTAGCGAAGCTACCAAACTCAGAGCTACCTGCTCGCTGCCGGCCGGCGATGGTGGACGACCAGAGGTCGGTGGAGCTGGTGGAGGGCGTTGGCACGCTGGGCGCGCCCATCCGACAGCCATCGCATATGGTCAGGGGACGAAGGAGGGTTCACCATGATCGACACCTCCCGGCTCGTCGAGCAGGTCCGTGCCGGCCGGTATCCCGCCGGTATCTACAGTGATCCGGACCTGCACGCCGCCGAGCGCGAGCATCTGTTCAGCCGGGCCTGGCAGTTCCTGGCCCACGAATCCGAGATCCCGAAGCCCGGCGACTTCGTCGTCCGGCGGATCCTCGACGACTCCTTCATCGTGACACGCGACGACAGTGGGGCCGTCCGGGTCCTGCTCAACCAGTGCCGCCACCGGGGTATGCAGGTGTGCCGCTCCGAAGCCGGACAGGCCACCTTCTTCCGCTGCCCGTATCACTCCTGGACCTACCGCAACACCGGGGAGCTGGTTAGCGTGCCGTTCCACCTCGAAGCGTACGGCGGCGACGACGGACTCGTTCTGTCCCAGTCCGGCCTGGTCGCTCCGCCGCGCGTGGAGTCGTACAACGGATTGATTTTCGCCAATCTGCAGCGCAATGCGATCGGTCTGGAGCAGTCCCTTGGCGACATGCGGTTCTTCCTGGATCTCTACACGCGTCAGAGCCGGGACGGCGCCGAGCTCTACGGTCCGCAGCGCTGGCGGGTGCAGTGCAACTGGAAGATCGGCGCGGAAAACTTCGGTGGCGACTCTTATCACACGCCCTATACCCACACGAGCGTGGTCGAGATCGGGCTGTTCCGCGAGCCCAGAGCGAGAAATCGTATGCGGGGCGCCCTGTACCTGGCCGGCGGCGGCAGTGGCACGACGTACAAATTGCCCGGACGTGACTTCGATGCCAATCTCGCCTATCTCGGTTACCCACCGCAGATGCGTCGACGAATGCAGGAGACATGGAGCCCCGCTCAGCAGGAGCTGGCCGGGTCGGCGGGATTCATGGTGTCGGCCGCCACCGTCTATCCGAATCTGAGCCTGGTCCACAACTGGCCGATTGTGTCTCCCGAAGGTCCGCTCACGCCGTTTATTTCTCTGCGGCTGTGGCAACCGATCTCGGCAACCGAAATGGAGGCGTGGTCCTGGTTCATGGTGGACCGCAACGCCCCGGATTGGTACAAGAAGGAGTCACGCCGGGCCTATCTGGCCTGCTTCGGTACGTCGGGCATGTTCGAACAGGACGATATGGAGAATTGGACTTCGATCACGGCCGTGGCCAGGGGGTACCTGGGCGCTCGCCAACCGCTCGACTCGACGATGGGAATGGCGCCAGGCGGAGGGACACTGCACGAGCCGGTGGCCGACTGGCCCGCGCCCGGGCGAGCCTATGTCGGTTTCGGCGAATACGGCCAACGAGCCTTTCTCACCTACTGGGCCGACCATCTCCTCCCGGCGTCCACACCGGCTGGACCCGCATGACGGCTCGCCCGCGAGTGGACCCGGCGCTTCACGCCGATGTTTCCGGCTGGCTGTCCTGGGAAGCGGAGCTCCTCGACCAGCACCGGTACCGCGACTGGTTGAGTGCGCTGACCGATGACATCGCATACCGCATGCCCGTGCAGGTCACCACCGCCAACGCCACGGCCGGCCCCGTGCTCGGCGACATGGTCCACTTCGATGAAGACCGTTACACCCTCGGCCTGCGGGTCGAACGGCTCGAGGGACGGCACGCGTGGACTGAGGATCCGGCGTCACGGACGCGTCGCTTCGTCACCAACGTTCGAGTGACGCCGCCAGCCGGTGGGCAACTGCCTGGCGACGTCCGGCAGGTGGAGGTCCGCAGCTATCTGCTGCTGTTCCGGAGCCGGGGCGATGACCGCGAAGCCGACTTCATCGCAGCAGAGCGTACCGACATCCTGCGGCGACGGGCACCCGAAAGGCGGGCCGTCGATGACAGCGTTGATGACGACTGGCTCCTGGCCCGACGCGATATCGCGGTCGACGAGGCCGTGCTGCGAACCCAGAACCTGGCCGTGTTCCTGTGAGCGACCTGGCGGAGCGAACCGGTGTGGCCGGTTGCGGCACCGTCTCCTCGATGGTGCCGCAATGAGCGACCTGGCGGAGCGAACCGGTGTGGCCGGTTGCGGCACCGTCTCCTCGATGGTGCCGCAATGAGTGCACAGGCGCTGGCCAACAAGGTGGTGGTGTGCACGGGGGGCGGCTCGGGCATCGGGCGGGCCGCGGTCGAGGCGTTTGTAGCCGCCGGAGCGCGGGTCGGCGTCCTGGAATGGGATGCCTCAAAGTGCCAGGCGCTCTGCGAGCTGGGCGACGCGGTGTTCACCGTCCACGGTGACGCCACCGAAGCCGACACCAACCGTCGGCTGGTGGATCAGGCCGTCGAGCGCTGGGGTGGTGTCGACGTCGCCGCCACGTTCGTCGGGGTTTTCGACATGTATGCGCCCCTCACCGGTATTCCGGATGACCGCTTTGACGCTCTTTACGACGAGGTCCTGACTGCCAACCTCAAGAGCCCCCTTCTGACCGCACGCGCCGCGCTCGGCCCACTGCGGGATCGTCGCGGCTGTCTGATTTTCACCTGCTCTAGCTCCAGCTTCTACGCCGGAAGGGGCGGCCCGCTCTATGTGGCATCCAAGTTCGGGCTCCGTGGCGTCGTCACCGCACTGGCCCACGAGATGGCACCCGACGTCAGGGTAAATGGGGTGGCGCCGGGCGGCACCATTGGCACTGAGCTCGCCGGACCGCGCAGCCTGGGGCGGGCCGGCGAACGGCTCGACGACCGGCCGGGACGGGCCGAACAACTCGAGGCCCGCACCCCGCTCCGCAGAGCCCTTACCGCCGCCGAGCACGCCGGGGCCTACGTCTTCCTGGCCTCCGAAGCGGCCGCCGGCATCACCGGCGAGATCATCCGGTCCGACGGAGGTCTCGGTGTCCGCTGACCCGCTGCACGAACTGCGCGTCGTGGCGGCCACGTCCTGCCGCGTGCTGGCCCACCGCGGACTGGCCGCGGGTGTCCTCGGACACGTGTCGGTACGTGCCGGCGCTGACGCCCTCCTCGTGCGCGGACGAGGCCGGGGGGAGCGGGGGGTCGCCCGGACCGAAGCCGCCGACGTGCGGCTGGTCACCCTGGACGGACGGCCGCTCGAGTCAGGCGAAGGTTGGGCGCCTCCCGCCGAGCTGCCGATCCACACCACGATCCTCCGGCGCCGGCCTGACTGCAACGCGGTGGTGCACGCCCACCCTCCGGCGGCCGTGCTGTGCGGGCTGGCTGGTCTGGACCTGCGCCCGGTGTTTGGGGCGTACAACATCCCGGCCCTGCGTCTGGCGCTCGACGGCGTGCCCGTCTACCCGCGCCCGGTCCTGATCCGGACCGACGCGCTGGCCGAAGAGCTGCTGGCCGCTCTCGGCGACCGCCGGGTCTGCCTGCTCCGCGGGCACGGCATCGTGGCCGTGGGCGACACCCTCCAGCAGGCCACGGTGGCTGCCGTGAATCTCAACGAGTTGTGCGCCGTGACCCTGGAGCTGGCCCGGTTGGGAGCGAGCCCGCCGGCGCTGGCCGCGGACGATCTGGCTGAGCTGCCGGACCTGGGCGGCCATTTCAATGACGAGCTGGTGTGGCGGTCGCTGGTGGCAGATCTGGTCGAAGACCGAGCCCGGGAGGTCGAGTCTGATGGTTGACGTCTCACGATCGTTCGTCTCAGCGGAATCCGCCCGTCTCGGGCGGGCCGGCGCCGGGGGTCGGCCCTGCCAGGGCGTTTACTACCACGTTCCCGGCGCCGTCCCCGGTCCCGCGGTGATCGCCACCCACTACGAAGTGGACTTCAGCGAGCACTATCTGGCCGAGCTGCTGGCGGCGGGCGGTTGCAGCTTCCTGGGCTGGAACACCCGGTATCGGGGCAACGGCGAGTTCTTCCAGCTGGCCGGAGCCCTCGACGACATCGCCACGGGGGTCCGGTGGCTGCGCCAGCACGCCGGCGCGACGCAGGTAGTGCTGCTCGGCAACTCCGGGGGAGCGTCGCTGATGGCCGCCTACCAGAGCCAAGCTTCGGTCTCCGCCGCCACGGACGAGGCCTGGCCCGGGGACCTGTTCATCGCCCTGTGCGCTCACCCCGGGCGTCCGGACGTGCTGACCACCTGGCTCGACCCGTCGGTGACCGACGAGTTCGACCCGCTGTCGGTCGATCCGGAGCTGGACATGTACAACCCAGCCAACGGACCGCCCTACCCACCCGAGTTCGTGGACCGCTACCGAGCCGCTCAGGTGGCCCGCAACGACCGCATCACCCGGGCCGCCCACGAGGAGTTGCAGCGGCTCGCCGAGGGCGGCGCGACCGACCGGATCATCGCTGTGCCCCGTACCTGGGCGGACCTTCGCTTCACCGACCTCAGCATCGATCCGTCCGAGCGGGAAGCCGGTTGCTATGCCGGCGACCCGCGCCGAGCCAACTACGGCCCCGCCGGTCTGGCGTCGTCCTGCTCCCTCCGCACCTGGCTGGACATGTGGAGCCTCACTGAGTCCTCATGTCGCGGCACCCTGCATTTCCCGCACATCACCCAGCCGGCGCTCGTCGTGCAGTCCACCGGCGACCAGGGCTGTTTCTTGAGCGATGCTCACGCCATCTACGACCAGCTCGCCAGCGCCGACAAAAGCCTCGAGCTCGTGCCGGGGGATCATTATCTCCGCACGCCGGCCGGAGCACGCGGCCAGGTGGCCCAGATGATCGCCGAGTGGATCCTCGGGCACGGAGCCTGACCCGGCGGCTCCGTCGGCGCCGAGCGCCGTCAGTCTCCGATGTCTTCCGGCGACGAGCGCCGTTAGTCTCCGATGTCTTCCGGCGACGAGCGCCGTTAGTCTCCGATGTCTTCCGGCGACGAGCGCCGTCAGTGCCCGACTTCTTCCGGCGACGAGCGCCGTCAGTGCCCGACTTCTTCCGGCGGCGAGCGCCGTCAGTCTCCGATGTCTTCCGGCGGCGAGCGCCGTCAGTGCCCGACTTCTTCCGGCGGCGAGCGCCGTCAGTCTCCGATGTCTTCCGGCGGCGAGCGCCGTCAGTGCCCGACTTCTTCCGGCGTGATCCCGCCCAGCTTGCGGTGGTCCCAGGACACGACCCTGTCGGGGTGAACCACGACGACCACCCGCTCGGGGGCGAGCGCGGCGGCGGCCGACCGAGCCTCGTTGGTGAGCGGTTCCGTCCCGTAGCGGGCAAAAAGCAGCTCGCCAGCCTGGCGAGAGCTGTCGAGGTCGTCGATCACCTCGGCTCGGCCCCGGAGCTGCACGGCCCGGAAGTCCTCGAATCGGTCCCCCGCCTCCACCAGGCAGGCGACGTGCGGGTCGCGCCGCAAGTTACGGATCTTCTGAGAGGCCGGGTCGGTCCACAGGGCCAGGCGCCCGGTCCAGAACAAATATGACATGGGCACCAGGTCAATCCGGCCGCCACCATCACGCGTGGCCACCTGGACCCGCCGGCCGACAGCCAGGAAGGCCTCGACCTCGTCGTCGGTCATGCGCATGGCGTCACGGGCGTCGTCGACCATGGCAGGTACCTTCCCTCACGCTTGCAGTGGTGTCAACCGGGACCGCGCTCGCCCAGGGTGCAAATCTCACCCGACGTTCCGGCGTGACGGGCGCCGGCTGCTCGGCGGCAGACTGGAGCCATGATGGACGTAGAGCCAACCGTGGTGTCGAGCCCATCCGGTGCGGCGCGTGGACTTTGGCTCCTTCGTTCGCCCCGGAAGCGAGACGGAGACAGGCCGAGGTCACGTGGAGCCGTGCCTCGGTTACCTGGTTGAGCTGTCAGACGGCGCCCTGCTCGTCGACACCGGCATGGGCTCGCATCCGGATGTGGACGCGCACTACCTAGTCGAAACAGCATGACGCTGCTCTGGCAGCCCTCGGACGCACGAGCGACGACGTTCGTTGCGTTGCCAACTGCCACCTGCATTTCGACCACTGGGGCGGGAACCCCATCCTGCTCGGAAGACCTGTGTTCACCCAACGCATCGAGCTGGAGACAGCCCGAGCCTCGGACAGCTACACGCTCCCCGGGCTGGACGAGGCTCCAGCGAAAAGGGGCACAACCGACCTCGGCGCGAGTTCGAGAGGGTCGAGAGGGTCGAGAGGGTTCGACGCGCGTCAGGGTGCCGGTCCCTGGCTACTATGGCGCGTGTGGCCACGAGGCTGGCGCTCCAACGACTCCATCACGAGATCGACGGAACCGCCACCGAGCCGTATCTGCTTACTGTCACCGGAGACGACCGTCCCCACTGCAGCTGCTCCCCGACCGTGCGGTGGGACGACTCCCGCCTTCTCGTAGCGGCCCCCGGCGGTTGGAAGGCGTCCGAAGCCCAGGGCCGTCGCAACGTGACCTTGTTGTGGCCGCCGGCAGAATCTGGCGGATACAGCCTGATAGTCGACGGCACGGCTTCCACTCTGGATGTCGACGGGCAGGCCATGCTGGCCTTGATGCCGACGCGCGCCGTGTTGCATCGCCCCGGCCAGCCCGCCGGGAGGACGGGCACCGGCTGCGGCTCCGATTGCATTCCCATCATCGACTGACCCCGATCGGGCCTCCCGGTCCACGGGTCCCCAGTCAAGGAGCATGGGACCGGCCCTGCCTCACGACGGCCGGCTTCGACGGCACGACGCGTTGGCGTCCGTCTGGGCCAGACCCTTATCCCGGCTCGGCTTCCTCCAGCTCGCGAATCCGGCCCCGCAACTCGAGCTCGAGAGAGCGTCGGGCGGTCACGTCCCGTACCACGGCGGCGATGTGACCGATCGAATCGCCGTCCGGCAGCAGGACGACCGTGAATTCGATGGAGATGGTCCGCCCGTCCTGGGTCCTCGCCGGAACTGCAAGCATGTCCGCCGCGCCATAACGACTGGTGCCGGTGCTGACCGCCCGGTTGAACCCCGTCCAGTGCCGTTCCTGAAGTCGTTCAGGGACGATGATGTCCAGAGACTCGCCCACCGCCGCGCCGGGAGGGAATCCGAAGATTCGCTCCGCCCCGGCGTTCCAATAGCAGATCCGGCCCTGAGCATCGACGATTATCACGGCGTCGGGCGCTCGATCGACGACCTCGCCCAGCAGGCCCCGGTCAAACTCATCCTCTTTGGGTGTGTTGGAAGCCATAAGCCGAGACTAGACGGGACCGCGGAGATGCGTCGTCCTGGGCGAGGGCCACGAGGTCAGCGCGCCGCCGTATTCGGGGATGGCTCCGTTTCCCCCCGGGTTCCTCTCTCGGCTGGCGGCGGCGCGGGTCTGCCGCCCCGTCGACTACGGCGGGACTATGGCGTGGCCGACGCCACACCTGAGACCGGACCCAGCCAAGCGCCATGACCCGTCCGTCGCCGTCACCCCTGATCAGGGGCTGCCGGGATCAGGGCAAGCGGACCCCGATTCCTGTACCTGTCAGGTCCGCGTCGGCCCCATGGCCAATCCCTCTTCCCGCCGCCGGTGGAGGGTCAAGTAGGTCAGGCCGGACAACCCGGCCTGGAATGACCGAGTCGAACCGCGGGGCACGAAGATCAAGAGACCCGCCCGCAGCTCGTAGGGCTCTCCGTCGATGCGCATGAACCCTTCTCCGGCCACCCCCACCACAACCACGTCAAGGCGGCCGAGGTGCTCTGCGATCGCCTCCCCTGCGGGGATATGGACCACATTGGCTTCAAGCTCCCGGTCGCCACTCAGGCTCCATTGCGCACCCAGATCCCGCGCTTGAGCCGCCAGCGCCCGGGTATCCACGACTTGTGGCATCCCTGAAGTCATTTCCGAATCACTAGCGGCCCTTGAACACCGGCGACTGCTTCTCGACGAAGGCCCGCATGGCCTCCCGGGAGTCCTCGGTCTTGCGCAGCTCTCCCGTGAGATTCTGTTCGTACCGGTAGCCGTCGTGCCAAGCCCATCTCCTCGATGGCATTCAGCGAGCCCTTCGCCATGCGAATGGCAACGAGCTATCGAACATGGTCGGGATGTCAGTCAGCATCCGAGCCGAGTGGGCGTTCACCGGCGGGATTTCGAGTCGGACCAAGTGCGATGTGGTCCTCGAGGACTTCGCACGTGATGGTCTCGAGGTCGATGTCGGTCATGGCCGGTCCTTTCTCATCTCGGTGTCCATCATTGCAGTGCGCCGGTCAGGCATTGCCCAGTGCGCCGGTCAGGCATTGCCCAGTGCGCCGATCAGGCATTGCCCAGTGCGCCGATCAGGCATTGCCCAGTGCGCCGATCAGGCATTGCCCAGTGCGCCGGTCAGGCATTGCCCAGTGCGCCGGTCAGGCATTGCCCAGTGCGCCGGTCAGGCATTGCCCAGTGCGCCGGTCAGGCATTGCCCAGTGCGCCGGTCAGGCAGGACGCTGGCGCGGCGCGTCATACAGCCGACGAACACCTCGATCGCGGATTCGGCGGCTCAAAGCGGCTTGGCCCACATGAGGCGCACTTCCTCGGGGAGGTCGGGATACGAGGCTGTCGATCGACGCCAACGTGCACCCCATGCTCACGTAGAAGCGGCAGGCCGGCACATTGACGTTCTGGGGTTCGATCTTCAGAAGGCGGCAGCCACGAACCCCGGCCCTTTGCTCGACTTCTCTAAAGGAAGACGTCCGATCCCATGGTCGCGCTGTTCCGGGTGTATTCGGATATCGCAAAGGACCGCCAGGTCAGTTCGTTCGTCGAGAAGGTGGAGATCGGCGGTGTAGAACGCTACGACCGCGCCACCGAGCGATTGACTGCCACTACGGGCCGCGATGAGCCCCCAGTTCGAGACGTCCAAGCGTCTCGCCCACGTGGTCGGCCCCTCCCCCTCGACCGCGTCGTAATCCTTGGTCCACGGTGGGGCGACCGGCCGCTCCTTGAGGATCAACCCGCCCAGGCCCTAATCCACGGGGAAAGGTCAGCGGTCGGTGCCCTCCTAGAGGAGGGCGGCGGCGAGTTCTCGCCACTGGCTGACCGGAAGCTCACGGGTGGCCGCCAGCACCTGCACACAGACGTGGTCGGCGCCGGCGTCGTGATGTTCGTTGACGTGCCGGGCGATCGTGTCGATATCGCCCCAGGCGACGACGCCGTCGACGAGGCGATCCGATGCCGCCTTGGGGTCAGCCCAGTCCTGGTCGGTAAACCCCAGCCGCCCGAGGTTGGCCAGATATCCCGGGGCGCGGAGATAAAAGCCAACGGCGGCTCGGCCGATCTCCCGGGCGGCGGCGGGGTCAGTCTCCAGTATCACCATCTGTTCGGGAGCGAGCAGGGCGCCGGGACCGATGATCTCCCTCGCCTTGCGCGTGTGGTCAGGGGTCGTTAGGTATGGGTGGGCGCCATTGGCCCGCGAGGCCGACAACTCGAGCATTCTGGGTCCGAGCGCGGCCAGGATCCGCCCCGGATCCTCAGCCGGAGCAACGGCATTGAACGGGGCTGCGTCCATGTCGTCCAGATACGACGCGAGATAGCTGAGCGGCTTCTCATAGGAGTGCTTGCGGACCCGTTCGACCAGGACCGGGCTGCTGACCCCCATCCCCAGGAGAAACCGTCCCGGGTAGGCCTCTGCGAGTGTCTTCTGGCAGGCGGCCATGGTGAGGGCGTCGCGGGCGTAGACGTTCGCGATGCCAGTGGCCAGCTTGAGGCTGGAGGTCGCCGACAGCAGCATCGTGGCCAATACGAACGGGTCGCGCCCGGTCGTCTCGTTGATCCACAGCATCGGGAATCCCATCGCTTCGAGTTCCTGAGCTGCTTCCCTCGCCCGCGAGGCTGGTTGCGATTCCAGCGCCGATGTCCAGATTCCTATGCGGCCAATGTCGATTGTCACAGGCGCACCCTAGTGCCTGACTTCTAATGCCGGCGACATCGGGTGGCGACGCGAAGGGAGGCGCCGGCATGGTGGTGAGCACGGCTCCGCTGACCGGTCGCCGGCGAACTGACCGACCTGCGACCTCCGGTAGATCCGGTCACTTTGGGGGCGACGGACGGGTACATCGGAGGTCTTCCGGCTCCAAAAGTCGAGCGCCGCGGCCGAAAGTCCGGGTCCGGCCGGCGATGGGCCGACGGCTGGTCGTCTCGATCCCGTCAGGCGCCGGGCCGGCGGCCCGGACCAACTCCGGGACCGCCCGGGCTGCCGCCGGAACCGCCCGGGCCGCCGTCGGGACCGGTCGGACCACTTCCAGGACCACCCACCGGACCGCCCGGACCGCCCCGACCGCCAGGTGAACCGGGAGGCGGTTCATCGCTTGGCTCGGCATCGCCGTCGTCGTCATCCGTCTCATCACTCTCCTCGCTGAGATCGGTCCATGACAAGCCCGGCTCCGCCTTCCAGTAGACATGCCGCCGCTCCGGGCCGCCGCTTAGCGACAGCCGACCGCACGCACAGGTCACAGAGTCCCACGGATGGAGAGATTCGATGACGCTTCCGCACACGCTGCACTGTGCTCGATGGGAGAGCCGAACCCGATCAGCGCTCATCATCTGAGTATCGCGCCTGGCGGGTGGACGCAAACACGAGTCGGTCCCCGCTCGACTCCGGAGCTACCGTCGGCGCATGGGGGAACTCGACTTTGCCACCGCTCGCACCGTCGCCGCCAAGGTTCGCATCAAAGAGGTGAGCCCGGTCGAAGTGCTCGACCACTACCTGGCACGCGTGGACGCGCTCAACGGCGCGGTCAACGCGGTTATCTGGCGCAACGACGATCAGGCTCGAGATACGGCCCGACGAAAGGCCGACGAGCTGGTGGGCGCCGACCCCGATGACCTGCCCCCCTTCTATGGCGTCCCCATGCCGATCAAGGACCTCACTTCGGTCGCCGGCTGGCCGGTTACTTATGGATCCTGGGCTGCTCCAGAGGAGCTGTCAGACGCCAGCGACCTGGTCGTGGAGGCCTTCGAGCGCGGTGGGTTCACCCTCACCGGGCGGACGAACACTCCTGAGTTCGGTCCACTCACGGCGACGGAGAATCTCCGTTACGGTGTCACCCGCAACCCCTGGAACCTGGCTCGAACTCCTGGCGGCTCGAGCGGCGGAGCGGGCGCGGCGACCGCCGCCGGCATGTTTCCGATCGCGCACGGTAACGACGGCGGCGGGTCGATCCGGATCCCGGCATCGTGCTGCGGGCTGGTGGGGCTCAAAGTCAGCCGCGGCCGGGTCCCGGCCCGCTCTACCTCCTGGGAGGGCGGGGCGGTCGAGGGAGTGCTCACACGCGACGTCGCCGATAGCGCGGCCGTGTTGGACCTCATCAGCGGACCTGACGCCGGCTGCTGGTACAACGCCCCCGCCCCGGAACGATCGTTTGTCGACGAGGTCGGCGCCGACCCGGGACCACTGCGCATCGGGCTCGCGACGACGGCTCCGCGCGGTCTTCCGGTCGACCCGACCTGTGTTGAAGCCGCCGAGGCGGCAGCGGTCGCCCTGGAGGGCTTCGGCCACGCCGTGGTGGAGGCCGACATGCCGCTCCCCCACGAAGCCGCCGCCGCCTTTGTCCAGATTGTCAACTCCGGCCTCGCGGACTACGAGGGCATCGACTGGGAGCGAGCCGAACCACACATTCAAGCCGGCCGCAAGCATGCCGAGAGCACCGACAGCCTGACCTACATGGCAGCCGTCCATCGGCTGCAGCAGGTAAGTCGTTCCTATGTGGCGCGGTGGGGCTCGGCCTGGGACCTGCTCGTCACCCCGACCCTGACCATCGAGCCGCCTGAAGCCGGCTCGGTGATGGCCGCAGCCCACGCTCACGCCGGTGGCACCGCTCACGTCGTGCTGCAGATGGTCGCCTTCACCTCGACGTTCAACATCGTCGGGCTCCCCGCCATATCACTGCCCACGCACACCTCGCCGGCCGGCCTCCCGGTGGGCGTGCAACTCGTCGGCGGACCCTGGGGCGAGGCCAGGCTGCTGGCGGTGGCGTCGCAACTCGAGTCCGCGTTGCCGTGGGCCGACAGAATGCCGGTGTTGTAGGCACGTTGCCCGCCCGGCGGGACCGGAAAGCACGATGTGCCGCTCGCGCTTTAGATCATCGGCGCTCCTCCTCCCGAGGTGGTGGGGTAGGGCCGCAACTGTGGTGGAGTGGGGCCATGACCGAGATGTGGAGAGCACCCGCGACCGATCGCGTCGAACCAGACCTGCTGGCGAACGAGCGCACCGCCCTCGAGCAGTGGCTCGACTATCACCGTGCCACTCTGGTCATGAAGTGTGCCGGTCTCAGTGCGCAGGAGCTAAAGCGGCGCCCCGTGCCGCCCTCGCGTCTCTCGCTGTTGGGCCTGGTCCGGCACATGCTCGAGGTCGAGCGGTGGTGGTTCCGGATGCACGGGGCGGGAGAGGACCTGGCGTTCCCCTATGACCCCGATGGCGTTGGACTGGACTTTGAGGCGATCGATGACGCCGACGCCGAGGCAGACCTCACTGCCTACGAGAGGGAGTGCGAGGCGGCCCGAGCTGCCGTAGCCCGGCGGTCACTCGACGACGTGGTACCGAGCCGGGGTGACCATCCTGAGCGCGAACGTGACCTCCGCTGGATCTTCCTGCACATGATCGAGGAGTACGCCCGGCACAACGGACACGCGGATCTCGTGCGAGAGACGATCGATGGGGTCACGGGCGATTGAGGCCCGCCGCGGAGGGCGGCCACCTTCGCTATGGTTTCGACCGCCTGGTGTTTGATGAGTCAGGGGAGGGGTGATGACACTAAAAGTGGTAGGAGCTGGCGTTGGCCGCACCGGCACCTTTTCTTTGAAAGTCGCTCTTGAGCATCTGCTTGGAGGCCCTTGCCATCACATGTTTGAGGTGGTACGTGACCGGGCGCAGATCGAGGGCTGGTCTGACGCGATCTATGGCAGACCGGTCGACTGGAACGTCCTGTTGAGCTCGTTCTCTGCAGTGGTCGATTGGCCCGGTGCCAGCTTCTGGCCTGAGTTGCTGGCCGCGAATCCCAATGCCTTAGTGATCCTCTCGGTTCGCGAGGCGGAGGACTGGTATCGCAGCGCGTCGAACACAATATTCATAGGACTCGATCGAATGAGCCAAGAGCCGGGATCGTGGATCGAAGCGGTGCGCGCCCTGCTTCGCGACCGGTTCTGCGACAAGTTCGACGATCCTACCGCGATGATGGCCGCCTTCGAGCGCCACAACGATGCTGTGCGGGCCAGGGTGCCGCCCGATCAGCTCCTCGAGTGGCAGACGTCCGACGGCTGGGACCCGATCTGTACCCGGCTCGGACTGGCCGTGCCGGATGAGCCCTTCCCGATCACCAATACGACCAGCGAATTCCAGTCCCGTTTTCGGGCGCCCCGCGAGTAACCCCCCGGAGCTCGACACGAAATTAGGGATCACGACCGTCGAAGCGCCTCGGCGCGGCTGTGGGCAAGCTCTGCCCACCGACCTAAGTTTTGGGGGATGCTGGTCGACCTCCTGTTGGAGACCTTCGGGTCAAGCTGGCAAGAGGTACGTCAGGGAGCCCTGGTTGCTGAGAGGTCGGGATCGCGCGCCAAGCCTGGTCGAGTTCGGGCTGCCCTCAGCAACGTTTGCTGGTGACCGCTCTGCTGTCGTCCGGGCCCCTAAGTAACCTGCCCGGCTCCCGGGCGGCCCGGATATTGATCGTCTGATCGTTCCTGTGGCACCCCCTTTCGAAAAGTCCATCGGCCGCCTGAGCGATCTGGTCCGGAGCTGGCGAAGGGACTCTCCTTACACCGACTGATCCTTCTGGCGTGGACCCACGCTGATAGTCGACGATGGCCGGGCCACGGCCGAGCGGATCTGCCGATAGGGGTAGCAGACTCAGGAGCAGAACTCCGTGCCGGCCTCTACCCTTCGGTCATGGAAGCCACCATTCGGACCGCCCGTTCGGAGGACCTGCCATCCGTACTTCGGCTGTGGACGACGCTGAGGTCGAGCCCAGCCACACCGATGACCTCCAGAGCCTGGAGCGGCTCATCCAACACGATCCCGGTGCGCTCCTCGTAGCCGAGACGAACCGGCAGCTGGTGGGGTCGATCGTCGCCGCCTGGGACGGCTGGCGAGGCAGCATCTAGCGTCTCGCCGTCGCCCCGGCTCGGAGGCGCCGCGGACTGGCCACCCGGCTTCTGCAGGCCGCGGAGAAGCGACTCGCAACCCTCGGGGCGAACCGCCTGCAGGCGATCGTCGCGGAAACGGATCCGCGAGCGACGGGATTCTGGCGGGCGACGTTGGACCGAGCAGACCGAGCGACTACGTTTCGTTTGGGCTGACACACGAGGGCTGCCGCCCCTCACCCCGTAGGCCCTGGTGGTCCAGCTATGAGACGCTCCTGGCGAGAGGCGCTCACTCATTCCTGCGACCATTGTGGGCCCGAAATGCGTCTCGGCATCACGGATGGTTGGCGCGATCGGAGGTCGGAGCGGAGTCGACACCAACGATCTCTCCACTCTGGCCCGTCAGCACGATTCACCACGGGCGATGCGGAAGTCGCGGATGATCCTCACGGTCGCCTTTCGTTGATCCGCGTCGAGGGCTGCCGTTCCGAACCGGGCCTTCGCGAGGGCGTGGATCGCAACCTGAACGCGCCCACCCAGCGTCGGTAATCTCCGCGAGAACGGTCCGGCGATCGGAACTGTCGGTTTGTCCACCTCGTTGTCGCTTCCTCCTGCGGATCAAAATCAAAGGCGACTTTTCGCGACAGGACGCTGTCGCCGTCGGTGTATCTGGAGCGAGTTCGGAAAATCGACTGGCGTCCATCCGTCAACTGAGATGCTTGACGAAGTAGACACTGGTGCCTTCGAATCCGTGTCGTTTGTAGAATTGTCGGGCGCGGCGACGCCGGCGGTTCGAATACCTCGATGAGAATGCAGCTATCCCGCTCCGCGTGGGCGGTGGCAGCATCGAGCAGGATGGTGCCTACGCCGCGGGATCGCTGCGCCCGATCGATCACGAGCGCGTCCACTGAGGCGATCGATGCTTTCCAATGGAATTGGCGGTGGACTGACATGGCCAGCAGGCCGACTACCTGCCTGCCCGCGTCGGCCACATAGACGACTCCAGCCGCGGCGGTGCGCAGGTTGTGCCCAACCCCTTCGGCGTTGCGGTTGTAACCCAGCTGGGCCCGTTTCGGCTCGAGCAGCGAGGTCGCCGGGCGGTCGCCGTCAGGGCCGGGTCGCCGCCAGCCAGGGTGTGAGCACATCGACCAGCCCTTCGGGGCGGTCGAGGGTGATGCTATGGCCGGATTCCGGCACGAGGACACACGTGGCGGCGGGATTCACAGCCAGCATCCGCTCCGCGAACTCGGCCGTGAGAATGTCGCTCTCCGCGCCCCGTACCAGCAGGAGTGGACCACCCAGAGCCCTCCAGGCCTCCCATCGCTCGTCGACGGTGTGGTCGTCGCGCGCCGCGGTCCCATCCCGCATGGCCTTGTCCCACTTGAAGGTGAGACGGCCGTCGGGCAACGGTCTCAAGTTATGGGAGACCCGGTGGCGCAGCGATTCGTCGGTCGGCCGCGGGTTGACCGCTCGGGCCTCTGCGACGGCTGCGTCCTCGGAGTCGAAGACGTCGGGTCCAGCCAGGCCAGCCGCGATCCTGGCTCCCCCGGTTGGAGCAATCTCCGGACCGATGTCTACAATGATGAGCCGCTCAATTCGCTCGGGGTGGGCCGCGGCAAACAGATAGGCGACGTTTCCGCCCATCGACAGGCCCATAAGCGTCACTCGCTCCATGTCCAACGTGTCCAGGAAGGCGAGCAGGTCGCCGACCATCGGCCGCGAGCCGTACACGGGCGCCCAATCGCTGTCACCGTGACCGCGCTGGTCCAGGGCGAGCACACGGTACTGGTCCACGAGCGCCCGGGCCGTGTAATCCCAGGTGTGCGCATGGCCGGTGAAGCCGTGCAGCATCACCAGTGGGGGTCCCTCTCCACCCCAGTCGAGGTAGTGGAAGCGGATCCCATCGAGTTCCACGTATCGGGAGGTTCCCGTGGCGCTACCCGTCCTCGCCTCCGCTCCCGGCATGGCTGCTCCTTTCCGGCCGGCTCAGCACCCGGCCGGCTCACTCAGAGTGCCCCGGAGCCTACCCGAGAGTCCCTGAGCGTCCGCCAGGGGACGCTCCGACCGGTTTGCGACAACGGAGGGCTACAGTAGCTGTCGATGTAATCATGTAAGCAAGCCCCGAGGCGGGGAGACCAGGCAGCACGCAGAAGGACAGGAGGAGTAGGAGCATGACCGACATCACCGCGATGGATGCCTACTCGCACGTCGTCACCTCGGTGGCCGCAGAGCTCAACCCGCGCGTCGCGGCCCTGCAGGTGGGGCACCGGCGCCGGGACGGCAACTTCCAGACCGGCGCGGGGTCGGCGGTGATCTTCACCAACGACGGATTCCTCCTGACCAACGCTCACGTGGTGGGCCGCGCCGATGCCGGGAAGGCCGCCTTCGCAGACGGGACCACCATCCCGTTCCACGTGGTCGGCGCGGATCCGCTATCCGACCTGGCCGTGGTCCGGGCCGATGGTGCCACGCCGTCGCCGGTCCGCCTTGGTGAGGCCGCGACCCTCAAAGTCGGGCAGCTGGTGGTAGCCGTGGGTAATCCGCTCGGGCTCGCCGGCACGGTGACCGCCGGAGTCGTCAGCGCATTGGGACGGTCGTTGCCGACCCAGGCCGGGAGCAGTGTCCGGGTCATCGACGATGTCATCCAGACCGACGCCGCCCTGAATCCCGGCAATTCGGGTGGGGCGCTCGCCATCGCGACCGGAGAGGTCGTCGGCATCAACACGGCCGTGGCCGGCGTCGGGGTCGGCCTGGCCATCCCGATCAACGGCACCACCCGGCAGATCATTGCGGCTCTGCTCGCGGAGGGACGGGTGCGCCGGGCCTATATCGGGCTGGCCGGCACCCCGGCGCCGTTGCCGCCAGCGCTCGCGGAGCAGCGGGGTCAGCGCCACGGACTGCGCATCGCTGAGGTGGTGCCGGGCGGGCCCGCCGCTCGGGCCGGGCTGCGCCCCGGGGACCTGCTGCTCACCGCCGCCGATCAACCGGTGAGCAGTGCGCAGGCCCTCCAGCGACTCATGCTGGCCGAGGCCATCGGGCAGCCGCTGCCGCTGACCGCGCTGCGATCCGACGCCCTCGTAGACGTCATCGCGATTCCGGTTGAACTCGACGCGGCCGACTGAATGGACCGCGGAACCCGGGCGCCCACCATCTTCCCTCGTTTCTGTCCGCGGATCGGGCCCGAACGAGGGGGCGGCCCCGATTCCCTGGCGCAAAATGTGCCCAAAGGGGGGCCCGCCCCGATTCCCTGGCGCGAAATGTGCCCGGTTGAAGGGAATCGCGCTGCAGAAAAGCGCGAGAGGGGCTCACACGCCTGCGAACAGGTCCGTTTCCGGCAAGTCGGCGCCGGTCAGATCCCGGACCCGGATGAATGTCTCCTCGCCGAACAACTCGGCGAATTCGTTCTCGCCGACCTGGACCCAGACGGTGTCGGACAACTGGCTGGCATGGGCCTGCAGGGCGGCTCGCTTGTGGTCCAGGGCGCCCCTGGTGTCGATGCTCGTGGTGATCTGCGAGTCCGGTATGCCCACCGGCGCAGCACGCGGCCGGCTTCCCCGACGTGGCGGCAGGTGCAGTCGCTCACGAAGCTCGCTCATGCGCTCAGCATGCGCCCGGCTGCGGGCCGCGAAGTACACCTTCGCAGGTCCGGTGGCGCCGGCGGGTCCAGTGGCGCCGGCGGGTCCAGTGAGCTGGTCGAGGGCGGCCATGGCCACTCGATGGGTCTGGATGTGATCGGGGTGGCCGTAACCGCCGTTCTCGTCGTAGGTCAGGACCACCTGCGGCTGATACCGCTCGATCAGGGCAGCCACCCGGGCGGCTCCCTGCTCGACGGGGAGGTTGCAGAAGGCGTCCGGATCACCGTTGCCGTCCCAGCCCGCCATGCCGGAGTCTCGATAGCCGAGCATTTCCAGATGGCCCACCTGGAGGGCGGCGCAGGAACGCCCGAGCTCCTCTTTGCGGACCTTGGCGACGGCATCGCGGTCGTGGCCAGGCTCGCCGGGCAGGCTGCCGCCAGGACCGAAGCCCTGCGAACCATCGGTGCAGGTAACCACGACCGTGCGCACCCCCTCGCCGGCGTAGCGGGCCAGCACCCCGCCGGTGGAGATCACCTCATCGTCTGGGTGCGCATGGATGGCCATCAACGTTCGAACGGGCATGCCGCCCATTATGGTGGCCTGGTCATTACGGAGAAGAGGCGTCCACACAGCCTTCGGCCACCTCCGAGAAGTGCGGTGTGACGCGCAGTTTGTACCCGTGCTCGCCCCTTCCCAGGTCGATCACCGGCACAGCCCGCTCGGCTGCCTCTCCGATGAGGGACAACAGCAGGATAAGGCCCGGGGAGTAGCGCCCGAACTCGGGGTCGTAGGCGGGGAACCACCACGACAGTCGGTCCACGCCCAGCAAGCCGAAATGGGCAGCGATGAGCCGGTCGCCGGCCCGCAGGGCGGTCAGCACGCCCGTACAGCCAGGATCGCGGGACCGGGCGAGGCGCCGCACGGCCTCGGCGATCCAGGGCGTTGCGAAGCGGTCCCACGTCGCATCCCGTGCGTACTGACCTGACTTCCACTGCTCGAGCTGGCTCATGTCGTCCCCCGGCTGGTTGCTCTGCCATTCGCACAAAACCGGCCCCACCTCGCGTTCGAGCTTCCGGCGGCGGCGGCCGACCTGTGCCAGCAGATCCCTGGAATGGGCCCGGACCTCGTCGAGGAAGTGCTGATGCCCGGCCCGCAGGTCGACAACAGGGACCCGGTGGCGCTGGCGATGGTAGGGAGCAAACTGCCGCTGCGACACGATCAGGTGATCGAAATGCCAGCACGACAGGCTGGTGGCCGCTACCAGCTCTCGCGCGTCGAAGTCCCAGTCAGGATCACAAATGACCGCCTGGGCGTCGGCGATGGTCGCCCCTATCGGCCGCCCGACGCGGTCGCTGTCGACCTGGAAGGCAAAGTAGCCACGGGTGGTCGGACCTTCGTCGATGATGCCGACCCTGGCATCGTCGCGCTGCTCGCCGATGACCCGTGCGAACTCGGAGGACAGAAACGGACTGCCGAGTGCGGGGCCAGGCGCGAAGGACGCCCACCGCGACCACTCCGTCGGTCCGAGCTCGACCGGATGGACCACTGTCACCTTCATCCCGTTGAAACCGAACTGCGCTCAGCTCGCCCGGGCTGCCAGGACCTGGTGGAACGCCGACTCGACAGCCGCCATGGACGCGCCGTGACGCCCGAACTGCAGCTCTTCGTCATAGAAGCAAGGCAGCGCCGGCAGCACGTCCCATCGGGCGGGGAGGGGGGCGAATTGCTCAGCTGCCGGCTCGGTCAACCACAAGTCGAGGGCGGATCCCGGCCAGACCTGGCTGTCGAACTGGCGCAGGGCGCGTCCTTTGACCTCGAGCAGATCGTCACCCCCACGCGCTTCGGATGGGCCATAGGGGTCGGGCGGCAACCATCCGAAGCGCAGCCGCCGCTCCGGGTCGAACCCGTAGAGCCCGTAGACCATCCAGGTCCGACCTGGTATGTCAGGCAGCCGGTCGCGGGCGAGCGCGCCGGCCAGGTAGCTGGCGTCGTGGTCAGGGTGTCCGCGCTGGTAGGCGGGCAGGAAGACCCGGTCGGCATCGGCGGTGCCAATCACCTCGCAGAGAGCGTCGCAGATCTCCCCTACCGCCTGCCAGGCAACCAGGTCCCCGAAGCCCAGGGGTAGCAGGCGCACCTCGCTGGACAAGGACTCCCATGCCCGGGCCGACTCGGTTTGACGAGTGGATCGAGTCTCCTCCCGCCCTTCGGGCGCCGTCCACGGCGGAACGCCGTCGGTGACGTGCACGACGGTCGCGGAGCCGCGGTACAGCACCGCGGAACAGCCGAGGACATCGTCATCGGGGTGCGGCGCGATCACGACGGTCCGGGGCATCGTAAGTCCTCGGGTCACGAGATGGCGGCGGCCAGACGCTCGCCGAGGTCCGTCACGTACGACTCGGCGCTCGACCGGCCGACCGCCAGCCGTCGGCGATACTCGGCGTGGACGAGAAACGGGTAGGACAGTCGGCCCACCACTTCCTCCGGCGGCTCTCCACCACGAGCGTCTCGAACTGCGGCGGCGAGGTGGTCACACCACAGATCCCGTATGACATCAGGGTCACGATCCATCAGGTCACGCCACCGGCCCGCAGGCCCCGGCGGGGCGAGCTGTTCGATCAGCCCCTGCAGGCTCCTCGCCGACGGAGGCGGTGCACTCAGGCCGTCCCAGAACCGTTCGGGCCAGACGACATCTCGACGCTCCGACAGCGAACCGCGCGACAGTCGTTTGAACATC
This sequence comes from uncultured Acidimicrobiaceae bacterium, assembly GCA_963834725.1. Lineage (GTDB taxonomy): Bacteria > Actinomycetota > Acidimicrobiia > Acidimicrobiales > Palsa-688 > PALSA-693. Next base: position 4,755,034 of record CAWICN010000001.1, on the reverse strand, counting down.
GTCACCGCCACGTTGGCCATGATGCGGAGACTGTTGCCGCCGCCCTGATGATCCGGAAACGGCGTCACCACCTGGGTGACCGGGAGCCTGGTGTCGAGGCCGTGCATGGTGAGCGCCACGTCGATCCCGTAGTCATCAGGCAGCTCGTCGACATCGAGGGAGGCGAGGAAGCGCCGGCTGAGCAGCATCTGGCCGGCGAGCGGCTGACGCACACGGGCGCGGAACGCGGCGAAGAGCAAGGGGCAGGCGAGGTAATCGGTCGAGTTGCCCTGACCGCGAGGCCGGGACCACAAGGGAAGGGTCAGGCCAGCGTGCGCCAGGTCTTCCTGGCCGACGAACAGGCCCACGTTCGACGCCGGATACGAGCGCAGGTCGGCGTCGACGAGAAGGAGATGGGCGCCGGTCTGCTGGGCGTGACGGATGAGCAGCTTGACGTTGCACCCCTTGCCAGAGACGCCATCCGGGCAGCGCAGGACACGGTTTGCGATTCGGAACGGACGGGACTCCCACTGGCCCAGGGTGTCGTCAGTGCCGGACTGGTAGGCCAGGACCAGCTCGCACTTGATGGCCTCACCCAGGCGGGCGGCGCCAAGGCTCAGCGCATCCGCTAGCGCAGCGATGGTTTCGCCCTCGTCATGAGCCGGAACGCCGATGACCAGTCCCTCCACGACACCTCCCACTCGTTGACTGCCGGCCACCGTACTGAAGAGCTAGGGGTCCAACGCCCCGGCCCTGCGCACGACCTCCCGCACAGCTCCCGAGTGGCGGATCCAGCGTTCAATCTAACGCCTGCCTGTGCTTTCCGAGGTCGAAGTACGCTCGGCCACGGTGGCCACCGTTACCGAGTCCGCGATCATCGCTGATGTATGGACCGTCCAGCCCGAGCCTCACGGGGACGAACGGGGTCGTTTTGCTGAGACGTACCGCCGGTCCTGGTTCCCGCTCGGAAGGGAAATGGTGCAGGCCAACCGGTCGGACAGGTCCGCGGGCGCCGTCGTCGGCCTGCACTACCACCTGCACCAGGCGGACTACTGGCTGTGCCCGGCGGGGCAGGCCCGCGTCGTTCTGCATGACCTCCGGCAAGGCTCTCCCTCCGAGGGGGCGACGCAAACCCTGCAGATCAGCGGGGACAACGGAGTTGGCGTCTTTATTCCGCCCGGGGTGGCGCACGGCTTCGCCTCATTGACCGCTCTGACCCTGACCTATCTGGTGGACAGCTACTACAACCCCGCCGACGAACTTGGGGTCGCCTGGAACGATCCGGAGATCGGCGCCGATTGGGGGGTCGCGAACCCGGTGCTGTCCGCCCGAGACCAGGCCAACCCGCGCCGGGCCGACCTTGATCCCTCCCGCCGTCCGTATCACGGGCTGCGGACGTAAGCGGGTGGTACGGGCGCCGGCGGTCCATCCTGCCCGGCGGGGCCCGGATAGCATTGCGGCCGTGAGCAAAGTGCTGCCTGAGACGGCCGCAACAGGCTCCCGACCCGGACCCGGTGCGTCGTCCCTCGTGGTGGCCATGGTGCGCACGGCTCGGGTCCGCCAATGGCCCAAGAACCTGTTGGTGTTTGCCGCCCCAGGCGCGGCTGGGGTCCTGACCCATGCCACCCCGCTGCTGCGGACACTGGTGGCGTTCGTGCTGTTCTGTGTGGTCGCGTCGGGCACCTATTTCATCAACGACGCCGTTGACGCCGAAGCCGACCGACAACATCCAACCAAGCGCCGAAGGCCCGTTGCGTCCGGGCAGCTCAGCAGGAGCGTCGCGATGGCGGCTGGTAGCGTGCTCATGGGGGTCAGCATCGGCGTCGGCGCGGCGGTGCAGTGGCGCCTTGGCGTGGTGCTGGTCATCTACGTGATCCTGCAGCTGGCGTACGACCTGGCCCTCAAGCATCAGCCCATCTTCGATCTGGCTGCGATCGCCGCGGGCTTCGTCCTGCGCGCCATCGCCGGCGCCGTGGTCGTTCCGGTTCCGGTGTCCGAGTGGTTTCTCATCGTCGCCACCTTCGGGAGCTTGTTGATGGTGACCGGAAAGCGACTGGCCGAGCACGCCGAACTTGGCCCCGATCGAGGCAACCATCGACCCGCCCTCGATGAGTACAGCCCGAGCTTCCTGCGCACGGTGCTGGCCATCTCGGCAGGCGGGGCGATCATCGGCTACTGCCTCTGGGCCTTCAGCTTGCAGACCGCACTCGCTCACCATCGCGACGCCATCTGGTACCAGCTGTCGATCGTGCCCATGATCATCGCCCTGTTGCGCTACACCTTCCTGGTCGAGAAGGGCAAGGGTGCCAAACCCGAGGAACTGGTCTTCAGCGACCGCCCGCTGCAGGTGTTAGGCGTGGTCTGGCTGCTGCTGTTCGCCATGGGGGTCTACGCCGGATAGAAGACAACATGGCGCGCCCGCCCTCTACGCTGCACCGTCGTGCAGGAACGCCGGAGGCTGCTGAGCGGGTGGGGTCGCACCGCGCCGACGGCGGCCAGGCTGGTATCGGTCCACAGCCCCGATGACGTGGCCGCCGGGCTCAAGCAGGCCGGATCTCGGGGTGTGATCGCCCGGGGCCTCGGGCGCAGCTACGGCGACGCGGCCCAGAACGCCGGCGGCGACGTCATCCTTATGGCGGGCCTGGACCGGATACTCGCCGTCGATATCGAACGTGGGCGGGCCCGGGTCCAGGCCGGCGTCAGCCTGGACCGCATGATGCGGACCCTGGTGCCCCTCGGCCTTTGGCCGATGGTGACGCCCGGCACCCGGCAGGTAACCGTTGGCGGGGCCATCGGTTCGGACGTACACGGCAAGAACCATCACCGTGACGGCACCTTCGCCTCCCACGTCGAGTCCATGCTCCTCGAGACGCCTGCCCTCGGGACACTTGAGGTGAGCGCCGGCCAGGACGCGGACGTCTTCTGGGCGACCGCTGGGGGCATGGGTCTCACGGGCGTGGTCGCACAGGCCACGCTTCGGCTGCTCCAGGTCGAGACCGCATTCATGCGCGTCGACAGCGAACGAGCGCACGACCTCGACAGGGTCATGGCCCGGATGGCCGAGGCCGATCAGGACTACCGCTACAGCGTCAGCTGGATCGACTGTCTGGCCCGGGGCCGCTCGCTCGGCCGGTCGGTGCTCGAGTTTGCCGACCATGCCCGCCTCGATGACCTTCGACCGGATCGGCGCGACCCGGCGCACGCGCTCCGCTTCCAGCCCTTCGACAGGGCCCAGGCCCCGCCGTGGGCCCCCTCGGGCCTGCTCAACCCCTGGACCGTCGCGGCCTTCAACGAGGCCTGGTACCGCAAAGCTCCGAGGAAACGCGAGGGGCACCTGGTGCCGGCCGCTCGTTTCTTCCATCCCCTGGACAGCGTTGCCGACTGGAACAGGATCTACGGCCATCGCGGCCTCATCCAGTACCAGATGGTGGTACCCGACGGAGCCGAGGAGACGGTGCGGCGATCGATCGAGGCGCTGAGTGCGGCGCGGTGCGCGTCGTTTCTCGCCGTGCTGAAGCGATTCGGACCCGCCAATCCCGGTCCGATGTCGTTCCCGCGGTCGGGTTGGACGCTCGCGCTCGACCTGCCGGCCGGCGCCGACGGGCTGGCGCAGTTGCTGGACGGTCTCGATGAGATGATCGCGGCTGCCGGTGGCCGGGTGTACCTGGCCAAGGACGCCCGGATGCGGCCGGAGCTGCTCGAGGCCATGTATCCGGCGCTGCCAGAATGGCGGGCGGTGCGCGATCGCCTCGACCCCGACCGGCTCCTGTGCTCGGACCTGGCCCGCCGGTTGCGCGGCCTCCTGGATCCCCTCCCGGGCGGTCCCCGCGGATGAAAGACGCCGTCGGTGCGGTGCAATCGGTCCTCGTTCTCGGCGGTGCCTCCGACATCGGTGTCGCGATCGCAGCCCGGTTGGCGGGTCCCCGGCAGGCCACCGTGATCCTGGCGGGCCGCCATCCCGAAGCGCTGCAAGCTGCCGCCGCAACCGTGCGGGCCGCCGGCGCCGGCCGGGTGAAGACACTGGCCTTCGACGCCGAGGACCCCGCCGGCCACGACGCGACCGTCGCCGGCGCCATCGAGCTCGCCGGCGGCGATCTCGACGTGGTGATCCTGGCCTTTGGCCTGCTCGGAGACCAGGAGATCGACGAAACCGGTGGCGAAGGGGCCGTCCGGCTGGCCCAGGTCAACTATGTCGGCGGGGTCTCGGCCGGATTGGCGGTGGCCAGGGCATTGCGCGCCCAGGGCCACGGCACCCTCGTGGTGCTCTCATCGGTCGCGGGGGAACGGGTCCGGCGGGCCAACTTCATCTACGGATCGTCCAAAGCCGGCCTCGATGGCTTCGCACAGGGGCTGAGCGATGCCCTGGCAGGCAGCGGCGCCCGGGTGCTCATCGTGCGGCCGGGCTTCGTCCGGACGAAGCTGACCGAAGGACGACCGCCGGCCCCTCTATCGACAACCCCTGATGCGGTCGCGGCTGCCACCGCGAAGGCGCTGGCCGACGGCCGCGAGATGATCTGGGTCCCGGCGAGCTTGCGCCCGCTGTTCGCCGTCTTTCGCCACCTGCCTCGAGTGGTATGGCGCCGGATGCCAATGTGACGGATGCCCCTTTGAGACGGGATTTGAGATGGGAGCAGTGATCGGCCGGCGCGGCGTCGCCGCCTTCGATTTCGACGGAACGCTGGTCCCAGGCGACAGCCTGCCCCGCTTCCTGAGCTGGGTGCTCGGTCGTCCGGCGTTCGCCCGGGCCCTGGTCCCCGCCGTTCCGAACATGATGCTGGCGTACCGCCGGGGCGGTCGCGACGGATCGAAGGCGGCACTGCTCGAGCGCGCCCTGGCCGGCCAGGCCGCGGCGGACGTGGCCGGCGTGGGCATGGCCTTTGGCGCTGCCATGGCCCACCGGATCCGTCCCGCCATGCTCGAGCGTATGGCCTGGCACGACCGCCAAGGCCACCGTCGGGTGCTCGTATCCGCCTCCCTGGCCGTGTATCTGGAACCTTTCGGCCGTCTCACAGGGTTCGACCACGTCATCGCAACGCGGCTCGAGACGGGCGACGACGGACGCCTGACCGGGCGGCTGCAAGGCCCCAATGTCCGAGCCGGTCAGAAAGCCATCCGGTTGGCGGAGCTGTTCGGTCGGGGGACGGTGGAGATGTGGGCCTACGGTGATAGCGCCGGTGACCGGGAGATGCTCGCCATGGCTGATCACCCGACCCGGGTGACGCGGCGCGGGCAGTGCGCGTAGGGCGCGCGCCGCGTCGGCCAGACTGTGCAGGTGACCAAGACCGCGCTCATCACCGGTATCACGGGCCAGGACGGCTCCTACCTGGCCGAACTACTGCTCGACGAGGGGTACCAGGTGGTCGGTCTCCACCGCCGGACCAGCACGGTGACCTTCGAGCGGATCTCGCACCTCACCGACCGGCTCACCCTGGTGCCGGCTGATCTGCTCGACGAGGCCTCGGTGATCCGGGTGCTGCGGGATCACCGGCCCACTGAGGTCTACAACCTGGCCGCCCAGTCTTTTGTCCAAACCTCGTTCGCCCAACCGATCCTCACCGGCGAAGTCACCGCCCTCGGCGTTACCCGGCTGCTCGATGCGATCCTGCTCACCGACCCGACCATCCGGGTGTATCAGGCCAGCTCGAGCGAGATGTTCGGCAAAGTGCTCGAAGTGCCGCAATCGGAGCGGACGCCGTTCTATCCGCGCAGTCCGTACGGCGTGGCCAAGGTGTACGGGCACTGGATCACGGTCAACTACAGGGAGAGCTACGGGCTCCATGCCAGTTCGGGCATCCTGTTCAATCATGAGAGTCCCCGCCGGGGGCTCGAGTTCGTGACCCGGAAGGTCGCCTTCAGCGCCGCGGCCATCAAGCTGGGGCTGCAGAAGACGGTGGCGCTCGGCAACCTGGACGCCCAGCGCGATTGGGGATTCGCCGCCGACTACGTGCGGGCCATGTGGTTGATGCTCCAACAAGACGAGCCCGGCGATTACGTGGTCGCGACGGGCGAGACCCACTCGGTGCGGGAGCTTTGCCAGATCGCGTTCGACCACGTCGGCCTGCCGTGGGAGGAGCACGTGGTGGTGGAGCAGCAGTTCTTCCGGCCGGCCGAAGTGGACCTGCTGATCGGCAACCCGGCCAAGGCCAGGAAGAAGCTGGGCTGGAAGCCGGAGGTCGGCTTCGAAGAGCTCGTCCGCATGATGGTCGAGGCCGACCTGGCCGGGCTGCGCCAGGGGTGGGCAGGCGGGCCTTTTGTCACACCGGACGAGCTGCGCGTCACCCTCTGACCGTTGGGAGCCGGGCAGTACACTCGCCCACCATGCCGTCGCCCCTCGCCAGACTTTCCCTGACCGCCGACGCAGGGGACACCCGGGCGTCGAGCGGCGCGGGGACGGTCAGCGCGTTGCGAAAGCGGCTTCGGCACACGGCCGGCCGCGGCCTGCGCCGCAGTCCCGGGCCAGTTCGGGACGCCATCCGTCGGGGTAGCAACACGCTGCTCGCCGCCCTCGGCCCTGGTGACGCACCCGCCCGGTCAGCAATCGGAGCCGGTGCCGTCTGGAAGTCGCCTCCGGTGCCAGTTCCGGAGGGCACGTCCCTGGCCGACCTGGAAGGGACGTTTCGGTCCTGGTCCGTCAACGACGAGCCGGTCGGCCACCTCGACGCCTACGTCGACGACTCGATCTGGAGGTTTTTTCACACCTGGAACATGATCCGGGATGAGCAGGGGGCGTGTCTCGAGCTCGGTGCCAACCCGTACTTCACGACCTACCTCCTGGACCGGTACACCCGCCTGGATCTCACGCTGGCCAACTACTACGGACAGGCGGGTGAAAAAACCACCGAAACTGTCTCGTTGGTCCCGCCAGGGGGCACCGAACGGGTGCAGCTGGAGCGCACGTCGCAGCTGTTCAATATCGAAGAGGATGAGTTCCCCTTCGCGACCGACTCGTTCGACCTGGTGCTCTTCTGCGAGATTCTCGAGCACCTATTGATGGATCCGGTCGCGGTGCTGCATCAGATTTATCGCGTTCTGAAACCAGGCGGAATCCTGGTCTTGACCACACCAAACGTAGCCCGTCTTGACAACGTGCTGGCGATGGTCAACGGCAGCAATATCTATGATCCGTATTCGGGTTTCGGTCCCTATGGGCGGCACAACCGGGAGTACAACCGGCACGAACTGCATCGCCTGCTCGATTTTGCGGGTTTCGACGTGGAGTACTCGTTCAGCGCCGACGGCCATCCGACCGATCACACCCGTTGGCCACGGTTTGACCTCGCCGCACCGCTCGTCGACTTCCGGCGCGAAGATCTTGGGCACTATCTGTTCGTGCGGGCCCGGGCCACGCGGCTGCCGCACGACGCCCGACCCAGCTTCCTCTACCGCAGTCGCCCCGAAGGCGAGATCGTGGCATTTGACTAGCATTAGCGCAGCTCCGGCTTGCCGAGGCTAGCGCGATGCCGCCTGCGCAGCGGCGACATAGAGGTCAGCCATCCGGTCTGCACAGCGCTCCCATGTGAACAGCTGAACCCGCTCCCGCCCGGCGTCTCGCAACCTCGCCGCCAGAGTGTGGTCGTCGAGGACGGCTTCGAGAGCGCTCGCCAGGGCGTCGACATCATCTGGTGGTACAAGCGATGCGGCGTCCCCGACAACCTCCGGGATCGATCCGGCCGTGGTGGCGACCACCGGCACGCCGAGCGACATGGCACTGAGCGGGGGATACCCGAAGCCTTCGTACCGGGAGGGGTAGGCGAGAACGGCCGCGGCGCCGAGCCAGGCCACGAGGTCGCTATCCGCCACGTAACCGAGTCTGATAATGCGATCCCGGTGTGACAGCGACGATAGGGCCTCCTCCAGCGCGGTGGAACCCCATCCCTCGGAACCGATGATGACCAGCGCGACGTCGGCGCGCTCACCCGCGATCCGGTCGAAGGCGCGAACCAATCCCGGGTAGTCCTTGCGCGGCTCTACTGTCCCGATCGCCAGCACATAACGCGTCACCCCGTCCGGCAGAACGTCCTCAGAGTTGACCGAACCAGCCGTGGTTCCGGGAGCGAGGTCGGGGATGCCCGACCATATGGCCCTCACCCGCGAAGGATCGGCACCGAAAACATCGACGACTTCGCCTGCCACATATTGCGAGTGGGTGTGGATCCAGGCGCCCCGCTGCACGGCTCGTTGCACGAAATCCCGGAAGACGAGCGAAGCGGGATCGCAGAGCTCCGGGTACTTGACAGGCGTGAGGTCGTGAACGGTAACGACCCGCGCCGCGACTGCGGTTGGAGGGACCACGAAATTGATGCCGTGCACGACGTCGGTTGGCCCCAGGAACCATTCGACGGGAGGGCCGCCCAGGTGCAACCATGCCAGTCGAACCGGCCGCGCTGGCATGGGACGGCCTGCGACCGGTATGCCGCTTGGTACCTGTGACCGCAGTTGGCCAAGTTTCCGCCACGTTATGCCGAACGCAGAAGCTTCTATGAGGGGATTGTCTCTCAGCGTGGAAAGAAGGCTTCGACAGAACTTGCTCACGCCGCTTTCACGGCTGATGAGAAGGGGAGTGGCGTCGATGCGAACCCGCAAACGCGACACCCGATTATTGTACAGCGGTGGTCCGAACCGCTGATCCGAGGATCGTCCCCGCGACCCTCGCGGCGCGGCTTCGAGCCGTCGCCGCGATCTTGCTCGGAGCCCCATCAATGGCCGAGGACGACCTCTGCGGCAGGGCCGGCGACCTGTTCGACCATCTCGTCCGAGCGGTGCAATCCGATCGCTCGCTGGATCGGGTCTGGCTGTTGTGCACGGCAGTGTTCGGCGCATACCCCACGGCCGATGATGTCATCGCGTGCGCGCGCTGCCTCGAGCTCGCTCCGGCCGCCGAGGCCCGGCGATGGCTGTTGAGCCGGGCCGCGGACACCGATGCCGTTCTCGCTGACCAACATCGCCGCACCGTCGTTCGCGCGCATCGAAATTCGGCGCGCCGCCCGGAGAGCAGCCTTCGCGGCGCGTCATCCTCAAATCTCGAAATCGCTGGTGACGGCGCGGGGGGCGAGCCGGCAGATGGCCACGCAGGTTCCCCCTCTACGGCGGGCGGCGCGCATCGGCCGGCGCGGACTCGCGGCGGTTCACCGCCGGGCACTGGCGATGAAGTACCGGGTTCGCCAGCGGGTGGAAAATGGGCGCGCTTCGACCCGCAGAGGGGCGGCCACCCTGAATGCTGACCTGGCGGCCGATACCGCGACCGGGGGGTTGCAGGTGGTGGCGGATCGGGTGGTGGTCGATGTGCATCAGTCGGCCCACTATGACCTGCACACCGGTATTCAGCAGGTGGTGCGGCGCACCCTGCCCCTCTGGGAGCGTGATCATCCCCTGCTGGCCGCGGCGTGGACCGCCAGCGGCTCCGGTTTGCGCCCCCTGAGCGAGCCCGAACGGCGCCGGGTCCTGCAATGGGGCGACCCCGACCCCACGCCCCCCGTCACCACCAGTTCGCCGGCGGCCGCCGCACCCGAGTGGGGGCGGCCCCCTACCTCGAGTCCCGAGCCGGCCGCCGACCCGGTCACCCTGGTGGTCCCGTGGCGCACCGTGGTGGTCTTCCCCGAGACCCCGCCCGAGGAGGTCTGCGAGCGGCTGGCCGGCCTGGCCCAGTACTCCGGCAACGCGGTGGTGGCCGTCGGCTACGACTGCATCCCCATCGTCAGCGCCGACCTGGTCCCCGCCGCCGACACCCAGCGCTTCGCTCGCTTCCTCGGCGTCCTCAAACACGCCCGCCGCATCGCCGGCATCAGTCGCAGCGCCGCCACCGAGTTCGCCGGTTTCGCCGCCGCCCTGCCCGCCCAGGGCCTGCCCGGCCCCGTCATCGTCGAATGCCCCCTCCCCACCCAGCCGGCCGCACCCGAGGGAACCGCACCCACCGCCGCCGCACCCCCCGGGTCCCCCACACTCCCCGCACCCGCACCCGCCGCACCCGCAGCCGCACCCACCGTACGCGCACCCGCGGCCGCACCCGCCGCACCCGCAGCCGCAGCCGCAGCCGCAGCCGCACCCACCGTACGCGCACCCGCGGCCGCACCCAGCGCACCCGCACCCACCGCACCCGGACCGGGGCGGGCCCAGGCCATCCCCGTGGTCCTCTGCGTGGGCAGCCTCGAACCGCGCAAGAACCATCTGGCCCTCCTCTACGCGGCCGAACGACTCTGGCGCGACGGCCTCCACTTCCAACTGCTCCTCATCGCCGGCAGCGGCTGGGGCCACGAAACCCCCGACCGCATCGCCCACCTGCAAGCCCAGGGCCGGCCCCTCACCATCCGCACCGGCGTCAGCGACACCGACCTGGCCGCCGCCTACCGCCAGGCCCGCTTCAGCGTCTTCGCCTCCCTCCACGAAGGCTACGGCCTGCCCGTAGCCGAATCACTCGCCTCGGGCACCCCCGTCATCACCACCAACTACGGCAGCACCCACGACACCGCCGCCGGCGGCGGCGCCATCCTCATCGACCCCCGCGACGACGACGCCCTCACCGAAGCCATGCGCAGCCTGCTCACCGACGACCACCGCCTCGCCACCCTCCGCCAACAACTCCACACCCGCCCCACCCGCACCTGGGAACACTACGCCCACGACCTCTGGCACCACCTCGTCCAACCCGAGCTCCCGGCGATAGGCTCCCGAGCCTTGACCGACGCCTGAGTCGGCCGGCCTGCCCGCGGGTCGACGGGTTCCGCAGGCCTCATCAGGGCCGTCGCCGGCGCGGCCGATACGCAGGCGGCGTTGGCTGGCACCGCAGCTAGCAGGGAACGGTTCACCTGACAGGGCTATGCTAACGTAAGTTGAATATGTCCGTGAGATAAGCCGTGAACCCTCGAAAGCCGTGAACCCTCGAAAGCAAGGAGCATCGACAACCGAAGCCAAATCGTCGCTGAGTTCAGGATTCACCAGCAGCCTTCGGCCGGCGAGGCCTTCATTGGTTCGAGGTCGCGATGTTCAGTTACCGCGGGAGACACTTCAGCGAATTATTCACAAGACGGCTCTCGAAAAACGCCGCGTCGCCATGAGACTTGCTCGTTGGCGACAGGAGCGAGATGGCCGACCGTCTCGCTCTCCCGATTTCGAACCGGTCCTCGAGGAGCCGACGAGCCGCCCGCTTCCTGGAAACGCGCCTCAGGACCTCATCGACGTCAAGGAACTGTTGGCGCGGAAAACCGTCGAGGAGCTCGGCGAGCGGGCTGATGCCTACTTTCGCGCAGCCCTCGACCATCCGGACATGATGCTGGCGAAACCCGTGGCCAGCGTGGGTGAAGCGCCCGAACTCCTGATCAGTTTTGGCACCTTGCTACGAGGTTTGCAGCCCGTTCCCGGAGCAACTGTACTGGATTTCGGCGCGGGAACCTGCTGGACCAGCCGGCTGCTTACCCAGCTGGGTTGTCGGGTCATCGCCATGGATATATCGGAAGCGGCGCTCGAAATAGGACAACGGCTGTTCGAACGCAACCCGGTCTTCGGCCAGAGCCACCCCCCTCAATTCCAGCGCTTCGATGGTCGACGCATCGGCCTGGCAGCCGGCACGGTCGACTACATCGTTTGCTTTGATGCGTTCCATCATGTACCCAACCCTCAAGAGGTGCTCCTCGAGATGGGGCGTGTGCTGCGACCGGGCGGAACGGCGGCGTTCTCCGAACCCGGGCCTCGCCACTCGCGCCTCGCCCAGTCACAGTACGAGATGCGCAACTACGGAGTCATCGAAAACGACATCGTCATGCGTGATGTGGCTGCATGGGCCAAACAGGCCGGATTCGACGACGTTCGTCTGGCCGTCTTTGATGCCGACACCTACTGGTGCTCACCCACCGAGTTTGAGTCGATATGGGGCTCCGCCGACTCCCCCCCAGGATATTTGCCCCACCTGCGAGCTTGCCTCGATAATCGGCGGCTCTTCATCCTCAAGAAGCGGGGCTCGGTCTCGCCCGACAGCCGGGATCGGACGCAGCTCGGCGGTAATCTGGAGCTGATCGAGCTGTCCGTCGATCGGAATGCTCAGCCGGACCATGTGATCATCTCCGGGTCATGCCGGGCCGTCAACACGGGGACGGCAAGGTGGCTTCCTTCCGATGCGGAGGTCGGTCCGGTCCGTCTGGGTGCCCGATGGAAGAAAGACGGCGGCGCGGCTGAGGATCTGGCTCGGTTCCCAATTCCTGGCGAAGGTGTGGCCGCAGGTGAGGCCCGTGAAGTCTCGTTCCGGCTCGCGGTCCCGGTCACCGTGGCCGAGACAGCGAAGGTGGAGATTGACCTCGTCAGCGAGGGCATTGCCTGGTTTGCGATCAATGGCAGCCAGCCGCTTCGGATTTGGCCTCCCAACGCTGCCGCCGACCCAATCAGTCAGTGATGTGGACCCGCGGGTGACCCGGTATCAGAACTCGTTTAGCAACACCGGAGTATCGGTGCCGACCTTAGAGGTGACCGGCGAAGCGCAAACGTCCGGACAACTTGACGGTATCGGGTCCGAGGGTGCGGACCTCCTCCCATTGTGGTTTCAACGCGGATTACTCGTCGCCAGCACCGCAGTCCTCTCGTTTGGCGGGGCTGGACTCTTTCTGGCTGCGCTGGAGGTCTATCATTTCGCTCTGGCGGTGCTGTTTGGTGCAGTCCTCACCGTCCTGCTAAGCAGCATCGCCTGGCCGCGTCGGGCCTGGGCCCCATCCAGACAACCCAAAGTGACGCTGCCGGCGATCGGCATGTGTGTCGGTGCCCTGACCTTTGCGGTATGGAACGCTCACTACGCAGCCCACCACGTCGCCATAGGACGTGACTCCGGCGTCTACGCGGACACCGGAAAGTGGATCGCGGTCCACGGCAACCTGGAAGTGCCCACCAACAGCCAGTGGGCGGGGAAGGGACCCGGGCTGACCACGGGATCATACGGAACCTACCTGCAGGGCGACCACGTCGAGTTTCAGTTCGACCATCTAACGCCCGTCTTGCTGGCTGAGGCCGACAATCTCGGCGGGGACGGTCTGATGTTCAGAACGCCAGCCCTGTTGAGCGCCCTGGCCCTGTGTGCGATCTACGCCGTCGGCTGCCGGCTGGTTCGCCGTCCGTGGCTTGTCTTGGGGGCCGTCGGCGCCCTTGCCCTCGCCCTCCCACAGCTCAACGTGGCGAGGGAGTCTTTCTCGGAGCCGGCCGTAGAGATCTTGTTGTGGTCCGGGATGTGGCTCCTCCTCATCGCCTTCGAACGCCGCCACCTCCTGACTGCCCTCGTGGCCGGTGCCGCCCTGAGCGGAACGATGCTGTCCCGGATTGACACCATCGTCTACCTGATCCCGCTGCCGATCCTCGCGGCCCTGGCCTGGTTGTCGACCAAGACGCCAGCGGACCGCCGCTTTCTGGCCAAGATGTTCGGCGTCTTCTTGATAGGTGTCGCACCCGTAGCGGTACTGGGTACTTTCGATGTCGTCACGCTTGCAGGCACGTACTACGACGATCTGCACACGCCGGTCCATGAGCTTTATACCGGTCTCAGCGTCTCCTTCGTGATAGGGGTCGTTCTGGCGCTCGCCGGGCCGTACGCCCGGTCTCATCTTGCCCGGCCCGGGCGATGGATTGGATCGCATCGAGATGTTATCGCCACGACAGCTGGGCTGATCGTGGCGCTGGCATTTCTGGCGGCTTGGGCCCTCAGACCGGCCCTCATGCACCCGCGGACCATCCCCAGCGCGTTCATTGCGGATCTTCAAGGCGCCGCCGGGCTACATCTGGACCCGGGCCGGACCTATGCGGAACAGACCATGATATGGCTCAGCTGGTATCTCGGGCCCGTCACCATGGCGTTAGCAGCGGTCGGGGCGGCTCTCGCTGTAGCAAGAATCATTGGTCGTCCCAACCCCACTTACCTGGTGGTGCTCTCGATGGCCGGATTAGGGACGGCGCTCTACGTACGGAATCCGGCCATCGCTCCGGATCAGATCTGGGCCATGCGCCGCTTCGTTCCGGCCGCCATGCCCCTGCTGGTATTGCTCGCTGCTGTTGCGATATCGCTCATCTCGTCAATGGTGGCGAGGCAGGTCGGGACAATAGGGGGCACTGGCGTCCTCAGTGTCGGTACCGCAGCCATGCTGGTGTTTCCGTTCGCCACGACTCGTCCAGTTGTCAGGTTTCAACCGGAAGCCGGGTTCTCCGTTGCCATAGCCCAGACCTGCCGAACCGTCGGCCCACAGGCGGCTATCGTCGTCGCCCCCGGAGATACTGCGACCGAGGAGTACATCACCGCACTCCGCGCCTGGTGCAACGTCCCCGTGGCGATGCTTACCCGGCCCTTCCAGGCCGCAGAGATGAGGACCCTCGCCTTTAAGTGGAAGGCCGAGGACAGGACCCTCTGGGTCATCGGCGCCACCCCGGCTCTGGTGAGCGCTGCCGCGCCCGGACTCAGCCCGGTACATCTGGCGTCAGCACGGAGCGCGAGAGAACTCGAGATGACGATCAATCGACCTCCGAGCAACTACGCCCTCGCCGTTGTGGATATCTACGGCAGCCCCGTCGCTCCGTAGTCGTACGTACCGGCCTCGTGGGAGACATCGGGCCGTCTTGCTATCCTTGCTAAATGGCGAAGGTGGAAGTTAGCGACCCTGAGCCAGTGCAGGCCGACCTGGAGGCCGGTCGCGGGCCCGGCCGGGGACGCGGCATGCAAATGTGGTGGGGCTTTCCTCCCATCTTGAAGCCAGTGGTCATTCTCTGCGTGTCCCGAGCGATCGCCCTCGCAGTCCTCTACCTGAATCGCAGTGTTACCAATCAGTCCCCGCTCTTCATCGGGAAATGGGACGTCGGGTGGTACCTGCGGGCCGCCCAGTACGGTTGGCCACAACACCTGGCGAAGTCGGGGGGCCGTCTGGCACCAAGCACGATCGCCTTTTTTCCCGGCTTGCCGTTTCTAATTCGCTGTGTGCATGCTCTAACACCGGTCGGTTGGACCGCGTCGGGCGTATTGGCGGATTTCATTGCTCAGGTCGCGATGGTGATCGCCTTCTGGTATCTCACCCGCGATATTTGGGGGGATCTCGCCGCCGACCAGTCAACCGTGCTGCTGTGCTTCTTTCCTGGCGCTTTTGTGTTCTCGTTGATCTATTCAGAGCCTCTGCTCCTGGCCGCGGCGTGTGCCTGCATCCTGGCGTTGCGGCAACATCACTGGGTTCTGGCGGGACTCCTGGGGGCAATGGCCACCGCGACCAGACCCAACGGAGTCGCCCTGGTGGCATGCTGCGCCTGGGAAGCGTTCATCGCCATTCGCTCGCGTCGAGACTGGCCGGCCCTCTGGTCCGTCGTCCTGGCGCCGGCGGGCGTTATTGGCTGGCTCGCATACCTGTGGGCGTCGACGGGATCGATTGCGGTCTGGTACCAAACCGAGCGGGACGGATGGAACGAGCACGAAAGCCCAACGGCTATCGTCAAGCTGATCGAGCATATGACTCAATACGGCTTCACGTATCCCAACTACTATGTCCCGCTTCTCGGCACGGCCGCCGCGGCGCTTCTGCTCGTGCTGCTTATCCAGGCCAAACCACCCGGAGTACTCCTGGTCTATACCGGCGTTGTCCTCATCATGTCGTTTATGTCGACCGCCCTGGGATTGCGTCCCCGTTTTGTCCTGACCGCTTTTCCTCTTATCATGGCCATGGGGTATCGATTGAAAGGCAATCTCTACGCCCTGACCGTCGCCGGCTCAGCCACCCTCATGGCGGGACTCCTGGTGCTGAGCATCACCAACATCAGCCTGGTGCCGTGACCCCGCGGGACATCATCCCGATCCACGACCGATGCCAATAGTCAAGCCGGTCCATTTAGGCCTCCCCTGACCTTCGGGTTCGCCGTTGGACCACGGCTTTCTTCAACCTGAGTGCGGCTCGCACCGCGCCCCAACGCGTCACCAGCAGCAGTGCCTCGACAATGGTGTTCGCCGACATCTTCGACTCGCCCTGCTCCCGGTCGATGAACCGGATCGGGACCTCCGTAATGCGGGCCCCGGCCTGGGCGGCCCGGTAGGTCATCTCGATCTGGAAGCCGTAGCCGTTGGCCCTGACTTCGTTCAGGTCGATCGAGCGCAGAACCACGGCCCGGTAGACGCGCAAGCCAGAAGTCATATCGCGGACGGGCAGTCCGAGCATCAATGCCGAGTAACGGTTGCCCGCCCACGACAGCATGCGACGATGGACCCCCCAACGAGGTATGGACCCACCGGGGACGTAGCGCGATCCGATCACCAGATCGTGGTCGCCCAACTCGGCCAGCAACTCGACGAGTCCGGCCGGATCGTGCGACAGATCCGAATCCATCTCCACCATGGCGTCGAAGCCTCTCGCCAAGCCCCAGCCAAACCCGGCTCGGTACGCGTCACCAAGCCCGAGTCGCCGTTCGCGCCGGAGGAGGTGCACTCCGCCAAGCTCCTCGCCGACCTTCTCCGCCAGCCTGGCGGTCCCGTCCGGGCTGTTGTCGTCCACGACCAGGATCTCAGCGCCCGCCACCGCCTCCCGCGTGCGGCGCATAACCTCCTCGATGGTGGCGGCCTCGTTGTAGGTGGGCAGGATCACTAACGTCCGCATCGTCAGAGCGTAAGCGCAACGGACGTCGTTGCACCGTCCACACGATTCCTCGGACCCGTCCTCTCTGCCCGAGCGGGACGTGGCGCGGCGGCGGGACGCTCCGGCTCCGCTACCGCGGCAGCCGGTCCCATCCGTCCCGGTGCTCGGTGCCCGGCGCAGCAGAGATTGTGCTATAAAAGCCGCGTATTACGCGGCTTTTATAGCACAATAGCGCCGTCTCGCGCCCGCGATTGGCGTCCACGACGAAGCTGACCGTCTACCCTGCACACGTTGCCCCTCCGCCATCCAGGTTCCGTCTGTCGCCCGGTCGGGGGCGTTCCCCGCGCCCTGCCGACTGCGCCTCCCCCGCATCAATGAGCCTCACTGGCTCCCCGCTGGTAGAGACGAAGCTGGTCGAGCGGCTACGGGCGGCCGCGACCGTGCTGCTCGACCGCGTGCCGCCACGAGAGGACGGTCCCAGCCGCGAGGCCAGCATCCTGTTGGACCGCCTGGTGCGGGCCGTCCAGGCGGAAAACACTCACGATCGCGTCTGGTTGCTCTGCACTGCCGTGTTCGGTGCCTATCCGACCGCGGCGGAGGTCCTGGCCGGCACTCGTCACCTGCAACTCGCCCGGCCAGCGGAGTGCGAGGTGTGGCTGCTGGATCGGGCCTTCTCCGGCGCCACGGCAGATACCGCGACCGCCGGGTTGCGGGTGGTGGCGGACCGGGTGGTGGTCGATGTGCATCAGTCGGCCCACTATGACCTGCACACCGGTATTCAACAGGTGGTGCGGCGCACCCTGCCCCTCTGGGAGCGTGATCATCCCCTGCTCGTCGCGGCGTGGACCATCAGCAGCTCCGGCCTGCGCCCCCTGAGCGAACCCGAACGGCGCCGGGTCCTGCAATGGGGCGACCCCGAACGCACACCCCCCGTCACCGGCACCGGTTCCGACCCGTCCACCGGCGCGGCCCACCGGGAGCCAGCCCCCACCTCGACTCCCGAGCCGGCCGCCGTCCCGGTCACCCTGGTGGTCCCGTGGCGCACCGTGGTGGTCCTCCCCGAGACCCCACCCGAGGAGGTCTGCGATCGGCTGGCTGCTCTGGCCCAGTACTCCGGCAACGCCGTGGTGGCCGTCGGCCACGACTGCATCCCCATCGTCAGCGCCGACCTGGTCCCCGCCGCCGACACCCAGCGCTTCGCCCGCTTCCTCGGCGTCCTCAAACACGCCCGCCGCATCGCCGGCGTCAGCCGCAGCGCCGCCACCGAGTTCGCCGGCTTCGCGGCCGCCCTGCCCGCCCAGGGCCTGCCCGGCCCCACCATCGTCGAATGCCCCAACCCCACCGAAGCCACCGCACTACCCGAGCCCCCCCCACCGGCGGGATCGGCCGGAGCCCTCCCCCTGGTCCTGTGCGTGGGCAGCCTCGAACCGCGCAAGAACCATCTGGCCCTGCTCTACGCGGCCGAACGACTCTGGCGCGACGGCCTCCACTTCCAACTGCTCCTCATCGCCGGCAGCGGCTGGGGCCACGAAACCCCCGACCGCATCGCCCACCTGCAAGCCCAGGGCCGGCCCCTCACCATCCGCACCGGCGTCAGCGACACCGACCTGGCCGCCGCCTACCGCCAGGCCCGCTTCAGCGTCTTCGCCTCCCTCCACGAAGGCTACGGCCTGCCCGTAGCCGAATCACTCGCCTCGGGCACCCCCGTCATCACCACCAACTACGGCAGCACCCACGACACCGCCGCCGGCGGCGGCGCCATCCTCATCGACCCCCGCGACGACGACGCCCTCACCGAAGCCATGCGCAGCCTGCTCACCGACGACCACCGCCTCGCCACCCTCCGCCAACAACTCCACACCCGCCCCACCCGCACCTGGGAACACTACGCCCACGACCTCTGGCACCACCTCGTCCAACCCGAGCTCCCCAAATGAGATTTGGACTACTTCGTCACGAAGTACGTGCAATCCGTGTAGCCGGGCACCTGCCGGGACTCGACCCAACTCACGTGCCCTCCCCTTTCTTCCACCAAACCGGTGACCTCTTCCGTCGGGAGCACGTGCATCTCCATCGGCGTGGGTCCATCAGCTGTCTCCGCGCCTCGACGGAGAGAACGGAGTCGGGACTGCAGCCGCCCTCGCACTCTCACCGGTAGCCGAAGAGTGGCGGATCCCTTCCCGGCAAACCAGGTCACCGCCTCGTGCACCATGTCAATCTCCAGGAGATAGTCGCCCGGCTGCGAGGGTGCGGTGACCGTCAGATCGAGACGAGTCGAATGTTCGCTCGGGACCTCGGTGGTGAGATAGGCCCGGCCGTCGTCTCGCTGCAGCTCGGCACCGTCGGCGGCCAGCCAGTGATTACCGACACCGAGACCGATGCCATCCGGACTCGGGGGCCACACGTGGTGAGTGGGGTTCCGCAAGGTCACAGTGACCGTCAGCGCCGACCCGGCATTGGCCACCAGAGCGGCGCTCGAGCAGGACAGTTCGGCCCGATAGGCGCCATCCGGTAGTACGAGGTCCCGCATGGCCGGATCGTGGGCGTCAGCCGGCGCGGTCGGCACTTGAAAAACGAGCAATCCCGACGGGCCCAGGACTCGGACAAACTCCCGGATGTATTCCCGGGAGTATCGGGGATCGATGTGCTGCAACACCAGGAGTGAAACGATGAAATCGAAGCTCCGATCAGCAAAGATGCTCAAATCAGATCGACCGTTGACCACAAATCGACACTTCGAGCCCCACTTGTTCAACCGCTCCGCTTCCGCCACCATCGACGCCGCGATATCGACGCCCACCACCGAATCGAAGTGGGGCGCTAACGCCTGCGAAAGCCGGCCCACACCGCAGCCGAAATCCAGCGCGGCGTCGCGTCCAAATGTCAGGTGCCGCTCCTGGGCCGTCAGAAGGACCCGGTCAACTTCGATGACGCCGACCTTAAAGAGCTCGTCCGGGTCCCAGTGTCCGTCCTTGTACCGGGCGTCGGTCAACACGGCCCACATAGGGTCCTTGTGACCCAATCGGTTCCAGACCCGTTGTAGCTCGGCCAATTCCACCGGACCATTCTAGTGGGGACAGAACCGGCCGACGGGATTGGACTGAGTACTGAGGCGAACGTTCCGGCATAGTAAAGACCATGGCCCTCCGACTGCGTCGACCGCCAGGATCGACCGGCCCCTTACCAGGCCACCTGTCGCCCGCTCCGCCCGGCCCTCTCACCGACATCCTCACCGGTGACGCCTCTGGTCGAGGGGGCGCCGTGGGCGACCGCATCGCGACCCTTCTCTCTGCGCTCGGGTTGCCCCCGGGCAGCTCCGACCCGGGCGTCCTCTTGGCCGCACTCGAGGATGCCCTCCCCTATGCGGGACCCGAGGAGGTGTGGCTGGCCCTGGCGGTTCTCACGACCCGCCTTCCCGATGTTCCGGCGGTCCAGCGCACCGTCCGCGCCATACGCATCGACGGCCCTCTCCCGGCCCTGCAAGCTGCCCTCGACAACAGCGGGCAGCCCGCGGCGACGGTGGGGCCGGAGGTCGACGTGGTCACCGGCCGGGTCACCGTGGACCTCCACCACACCGCCCAGAACCTGTTCGGCACCGGTATTCAGCGGGTCGCCCGCGAGACGGCCCGCCACTGGACCCGCCATCCGGGCGTGATGTTGATCGGCTGGGGCGAAGGCTACGGGCACTTCCGCCAGCTCTCACCCGCCGAAGTCGAGCGCGCCCTCCGGGGACCGACCGAGAAGCCCACAGCTCCCGTCACACCTGCGAGCGACCGAGTCATCGTGCCGTGGAAGGGCACCCACCTCATCGCCGAACTGCCGGTTGAGCCCGTTCGTACCAGCCATTATCAGGCTTTCATCCGGTTCTCGAGGTCCGTGACCGGCCTGGTCGGCCACGATTGCGTTCCCGTGATGGCACCCGAAACCACGGCCGAGGGCATGCCGGTCGGGTTCGCCAACTATCTGGCGGCCGCCGCCCACGTGGACCGCATCGCCACCACCTGCGGAGCGGCCGAACTGGAGTATCGGGGCTGGCGAACCATGCTGGCCGGCACCGGACAAGCCGGCCCCGACATCTGCCGCATCCCCCTCCCCGTCCACGCCGACACCCCCAGCGACACCGCCCTGGGTCAGGCCCACGACCTGCTCGCCATCGGCACCCTGCCCATCGTCCTCGCCGTCGGCAGCCACGAACCCCGCAAAAACCATCTCGCCCTCCTCCACGCCGCCGAGGTGCTGTGGCGAGAAGGACTGCTCTTCACCCTGGTCTTCGTGGGCGGCCACTCCTGGAACAGCGCCGCCTTCGACACCCAGGTCGACGCCCTGGGCGGCGCCGGCCGACCCGTCCAGACCATCCGGGCCCTGTCCGACGACCTGCTCTGGGCCGCCTACCGCCAGGCCTACTGCACCGTCTTCGCCTCCCTCCACGAAGGCTACGGCCTGCCCGTGGCCGAATCCCTGGCCAGCGGAACCCCGGTCATCACCTCCAACTTCGGCAGCATGCGCGAACTGGCCAGCCGCGGCGGCGCCCTGCTCATCGACCCTCGCCAGGACCACCAACTCAGCGACGCCCTGCGCCAACTCCTCCTCGACCGATCCCTCCGCGACCGACTGGCCGCCCAGGCCGCCACCATCCCCCACCGCTCCTGGGACGACTACGCCGCCGAAACCTGGGCCTACCTGGTCCACGGCACCCCGCCACCCGCCGCCTCTTCGTCGCCCTGAGCGGCCCACCTACGATGGCCCGATGATCGCACCGGAGTTCGACTCTTACAGTCAAAACGGCGAGGACGTCGTGCTGTGGCGTGCTCTACGGGGCGTGATCGGGGGCCGTTACATCGACGTCGGAGCCAATGACCCGGTCAAGGACTCGGTGAGCATGGCCTTCTACGCCCGGGGCTGGAGCGGCCTCACCATAGAGCCGGACCCGGCGTTCGCGGCCTTGCTGCGCGAGCACCGGCCGCGAGACCTCGTCATCGAAGCCGCCGTCACCGCCAGCGATCATGACACCGCGAAACTGCACGTCGTCGAGGGAACCGGACTGTCCACCCTTGACGACGCCATCGCTGATTTCCATTCCCGGTCCGACTACGACGTCCAGGACGCGACGGTGCCGACGCGGCGGCTGGATTCCATCCTGGACGAATCGGGCTGGGCTGATAAGGACATCCATTTCCTGTCGATCGACACGGAGGGCTGGGAACTGCAGGTGCTCGAGAGCATCGATTTGACGGTCTGGCGACCATGGGTGCTCGTCGTCGAGGCCACCGAGCCCAATACGACCGAGTCGACCCGTCACCTCTGGGAGCACATCGTGACGGCGGCGGGCTACCAGTTCTGCCTTTTCGACGGCTTGTCCTGCTTCTACGTGTCGGACGAGCGAGCCCGGCAACTGGCGCCGGCGTTGAGCTATTCGGCCTGCATCCTCGACAACTACACCACGGCTGCGTTCAGGGAGTGTGGTGGTCGGGTCGCGGATGCCCAGGCGCTCGCCGACCAGCGAGCGACCGAGTCCCGGGAGCTGCTCGAGCAGGTTGTCCTTTGGCGGGCGCAGGCCATCACCCGCTGGGCCGCCGCTATCGACCGGGCGACGGCGGACGGCGCCGGGGGGACGGCAACCGCACGCGCCGAGATTCGCGCCCTACAACACGAGCGTCAGCTGTATGCAGAGCAGGCGGATGTGCTGCAACGGCGCATCGACGAGCTCGAAGCATCGACCTCATGGCGCGTGACCGAGCCCTTGCGCAGGGCCAGCGGGATGCTGAGCCGGGTCCGGGGCCGCCCGTGATCCAGATGACGCGTGCCCGGCTGCGGCGGGCCGGCATGGCGGCTCGACGAGGCGGAGGGCTCGCCGACCTGAACGCGCTGCTCACCCAGGGTCCCCCCGAGCGCAGCGAGGCCCTGGCGCGGCGGGTGAAAACCGTCCTGCGCACCCTGGGTGCTCCTGTCCCCGCGTCGACCGGCCGGGCCCTGTTGACCGCCCTCGATCGAGCCCTCGGCGAGGGCGGGCTCAACGCGGCCTGGCTGGCCCTGGCCGTTGTCACCGGTCGGCTCCCGATCTCATCGGAGGTGCGACAGCTGGCCAGATCCGCCCGGCTCGACGGGGCGATCCCGACGCTGTTGGCCGCCCTCGACGAGAGCGGGCAGCTCGCTGCGCCGGCCTGGCCGGAAGTGGAGGTGGTCAGCGGGCAGGCCCTCATCGATGTCCACGACACGGCCAGAAATCCCTTCGCCACCGGCATCCAGCGGGTGGCCCGCCAGGCGACACGCCGATGGGAGCAGCAGCACGCCGTCATCTTGATCGGCTGGAGCGAAGGCTTTACGGGATACCGGCGCCTTTCGCGGCTCGAATCCGACCGGGCGCTCCACGGGCTCGACGCCGACCGCTCCAATTCCGATGAGCTGCTGGCCGGCTCACCGGCTCCCGTCACGCCTGCGAGCGACCTCGTCCTCGTGCCGTGGAAGTGCACTCATCTGGTCCCCGAACTGCCAGCCGAGCTGGGCCAGGCCCCTCGCTATCAGGCTTTCGTCCAGTTCTCGGGGTCGACCACCGGATTGATCGGCTTCGATTGCGTTCCCGTGATGGCGGCGGAGACGGCCGCCGACGGGATGTCCTTCCGCTTCGCCAACTATCTGGCGGCCGCCGCCCACGTGGACCGCATCGCCACCATTTCCGGAGCGGCCGAACTGGAGTATCGGGGCTGGCGAACCATGCTGGCCGGCACCGGACAAGCCGGCCCCGACATCTGCCGCATCCCCCTCCCCGTCCACGCCGACACCCCCAGCGACACCGCCCTGGGTCAGGCCCACGACCTGCTCGCCATCGGCACCCTGCCCATCGTCCTCGCCGTCGGCAGCCACGAACCCCGCAAAAACCATCTCGCCCTCCTCCACGCCGCCGAGGTGCTGTGGCGAGAAGGACTGCTCTTCACCCTGGTCTTCGTGGGCGGCCACTCCTGGAACAGCGCCGCCTTCGACACCCAGGTCGACGCCCTGGGCGGCGCCGGCCGACCCGTCCAGACCATCCGGGCCCTGTCCGACGACCTGCTCTGGGCCGCCTACCGCCAGGCCTACTGCACCGTCTTCGCCTCCCTCCACGAAGGCTACGGCCTGCCCGTGGCCGAATCCCTGGCCAGCGGAACCCCGGTCATCACCTCCAACTTCGGCAGCATGCGCGAACTGGCCAGCCGCGGCGGCGCCCTGCTCATCGACCCTCGCCAGGACCACCAACTCAGCGACGCCCTGCGCCAACTCCTCCTCGACCGGTCCCTCCGCGACCGACTGGCCGCCCAGGCCGCCACCATCCCCCACCGCTCCTGGGACGACTACGCCGCCGAAACCTGGGCCTACCTGGTCCACGGCACCCCGCCACCCGCTTGCCCCTGACACCTCGGGGACAACTCTCGAGGGGCTCAATGGGTGCTCAGCGGTCGTCCCCCAGGCTGTGCTCCGAGACTAGGTCGCCGATCCTCCATCTCCCTCCCAGAGCCACCACGCCGCCTTGCTCCCGGAGGTCGCCCCGTTCGACGTCGAAGCGCAACACATCCGTGCGGACGTCATAGGTGTGGAGTGACGACGCGTCGGTGAGCGACACCGTCACGTCATAGGTGCCCGGCAGGAGTCGCACGTGATCGAATGTCACGTCGACGTGGCCGGCGCCGTGCAGCTTCTCGGGCACGCAATCGACATCTCGGCTCCGCAGGAGGGAAACCTCGAATCCGTCGATCGTATGGATGGAGAGGCCGAACACCGGCCGCTCGATCGCTTCCTGCATCTGATAGTGGAGACGGAAGGTGGCGACGTTCCCGCCATAGGTGCGGTTGACAGGACGTTCCGCCGCGTCGAGCAGCTCGACAACCGAGATCCGTCCCTCACCGGAGCCCCACCGGGTGTGCCCCTGCTCGTCGACCTGGCGGTCGACCTGGACCGTATCGGTGTAGGCATCGATGACCTCCTTCGGCCGTCCCACCTGCATCAGCCGGCCGTGGCTGAACCAGGCGGCCCGATCGCAGAGGTTCTGCACTACGCCGAGACCATGGCTGACGAACACGATGGTCTTGCCCTGGTGGCGCAGCTCAGCCAGCTTCTCGTTGCACTTGCGCTGGAAGGCTTCGTCGCCGACGGCCAGGACCTCATCGACCAGGAGGACGTCAGGGTCGACGTTGATAGCCACCGCGAACGCCAGGCGCACGTACATGCCGGAGGAGTAGTTCTTCACCGGCTCATCGATGAAGGCCCCCACCCCGGAGAAGTCGACCACGTCATCAAAGCGTCGTCGGAGCTCCTTCTGCGAGAGCCCGAGAATGGCGCCGTTGAGAAAGACGTTTTCCCTTCCGGTGAGCTCCGGATGGAAACCCGCACCAAGCTCCAGCAACGCCGACACCTTGCCCGTGACGGTGACCATCCCCTGGTTGGGACGGAGGATCTTGGTCATGCACTTGAGCATCGTGCTCTTGCCCGATCCGTTCTCCCCGATCAGACCGAAGGTCTCGCCCTGATAGACGTCGAACGACACGTCCCTGAGGGCCCAGAAGTCGTCGGCGACCACCCGGCGACCTCGCAGGATGGTGCCCTTCAGGGTGCTGTTGCGCTCCCTGAACAGCCGGAACTTCTTGGAGACGCCGACGACCTCGACGGCAAGCGGGCGTTCGATCACAGCTCCTCCGCCAGACCCGCCTCCAGCCGGTTGAACACCGTCAGCCCCACGATGAGCATCCCGATGGCCCAGGCGGCGAAATAGGACAACTGCAGCCAGCCGGGAGGTCGCCCGTCGTAGAGCACGGCCCGGTAGGACAGGCTGGCATCGGTCATTGGGTTGACCTTGAGCCAGGTCTGGTATCGGGCCGGCACATAGGTGATGGGGTAGATGATGGGGGTCAGGTAGAGCCAGGCCAGGAAGAGGATGCCCATGAAATGCTGGATGTCCCGGAAGTAAACATTGAGCACACTCAGCAGCAGCCCGAATCCAAGCCCGAAGATCGCCATGAGGAGCGTGAGCAGCAGCACGATCGGCAGGTAGACGGCAGCCCGCCAGTTTCCAAACGCCAGCAGGGCTACCAGCAAGAGACCCATTTCGATGAGGTGGGAGACCAGGTTGGCCCCGACCGTGGCCCCAGGCAGGAACTCCCGCGGAAAGTAGCTCTTCTTGATCAACGACTCGTTGGCCGTGAGGCTGCCGATACAGCCCATCACGCTGATCTGGAAGAAGTTCCACGGAAGCAGGGCACACAATAAAAATAATGCAAAGACATTAAGACCGCTTGGATCGCCAGGGGCCGGCTTGATGTGCAGGAAGTACTTGAAGACGAGGGTGTAGACCACCATGGTCGACAGCGGGTAGGCAAGCGACCAGGTCCAGCCGAAAAAGGACCGCTTGTACTTGGACCGCAGCTCCCGAAGCGCCAGGTTGGAGTACAGCTCCCGGGAGGTCCGGTAGGTCGCGATGCTGGTCACACGGCCCCGACGGTGTCGCACTCGGACAGTAGGGTCGGCACATGGGCCACGATACGCGAGAGGAGGAACCGGAAAGGGTGCATGCCAGTCCATCCCGTCCCGACATCCTCGTCCGCGAGTACGGGCCCGGCGACTACGCGGCGGGCCGGCGTTTGTGGGTCGAACTCACCGAGCACCATCGGCGTCTCTACGAGGACCCGACCATTGGTGGAGACGACCCGGGCGCGGCGTTCGACGGCTACCTGGCCCTGCCCGAGCGGGTGACGTCATGGGTTGCCGAGGCGGGCGGATCCGTCGTGGGGCTCACCGGCCTCCTCGATCGGGGGACCAATGGTGAGGTGGAGCCGATCGTGGTCATGGGGGCAAGCCGCGGCCGAGGGGTCGGGCGACTCCTCCTCGACCGGGTGACAGCCGAGGCGGTCAGTCGAGGCTATGAATACCTCTCCATTCGCCCGGTAGCCCGTAACGTGAGCGCCATCCGGCGCTTCTACGACGCGGGTTTTCAGACCCTCGGGGGTCACGTGGACCTGACCATGGATCTGGCGGAGCGGCGGCATCAGTGGCTTGATGGAGCCGACCTGCATGGTTTGGACTTCCAGTACTGAGGCGCTGCGACCGGGTTGGATCACCGGCGAAGGCCCCTCCGCAGGAAGGACCATTATCATCGAGATACCATGGAATGGTACCCTTTGGCCGGCGCATGCCGCGCCGGCTATACCGGGCTCGGCTCGCTCACGTCCGCGGCGCGCTCGATGACCTGGTCGATGAAGCCGTACGCCTTGGCTTCCTCGGCGGTAAACCAGCGGTCGCGGTCCGAGTCGGTCTCGATCCGCTCCACCGGCTGGCCGGTGTGGTAGGCGATACGCTCCGCCATCATCCGCTTCAAATAGACGATCTGCTCGGCCTGGATGGCGATATCGGCAGCTTGGCCCTGGGCCTGACCCGAGGGCTGGTGCATGAGGATGCGGGAGTGTGGAAGGGAGAAGCGCTTCCCGTTGGCACCGGCGCACAACAGAAACTGGCCCATCGACGCAGCAAGTCCCATGCAGACCGTCGACACGTCGCACGGCACGAACTGCATGGTGTCGTAGATGGCCAGCCCCGACGTGACCGACCCGCCGGGCGAGTTGATGTACAGGCTGATGTCACGCGTGGGATCCTCGGCCGCCAGGAGCAACAACTGGGCGCAGATGAGATTGGCGCTGGTGTCGTTGACCTCGGTACCGAGGAAGACGATGCGCGCCTTGAGCAGGCGCTCGTAGACGTCGCCGGCCCGGTCGGTGCCGGCGATCTGAGCGCTGACCTGCGGACGGATCAGTGAAGACATGGATCGAGAGTACCGGGTTCGGCCCCGGCCGCCTGGGGGTTCGGCCCGGTTCTCGCCGGCGGCGGCTTGCCGTGCCGTCCCCCGCCGTCACACTCTCGGTCAGGACCCATGTACTACAGTGATGAAACGGTTGCTGAGGCATTGCAATCGCCGTGAGGCCCTGTAATTCCCGTGAGGATGGGTAATTGCCGTGAGGATGGGTCGTATTCGTCCATGAAGTTGGTTATTCAGATACCGTGCCTCAACGAGGGAATGACACTGCCCCTCGTCTTCGAGAATATGCCGACTGATATACCGGGCGTCGACGTCATTGAGTTTCTGGTCGTTGACGATGGATCACGCGATGACACCCTGGCGGTGGCTCGGCGTATGGGGGTACGGAGCTTCGTGCACCATACCCGAAATATGGGCCTGGGCCAGTCCTTCCACGACGGCGCACTCAAGGCCCTCGAAATGGGTGCCGATATCCTGGTCAACACCGATGGCGACAATCAATATCCGAGCCAACGCATCCCCGATCTCATCCGACCTATTCTCGACGGACGGGCCGACATAGTGATCGGAGATCGTCAAACCGACACGATCGAGCATTTCTCCCCGGGAAAGAAGTTCTTGCAGCGCGTGGGCAGTCGGATCGTCAGCATCGCCGCCGGTACAGACTTACCGGACGCGGCCAGCGGCTTCCGCGCCTATTCCCGCGAGGCACTGCTACGGATCAATACGGTCACGCGCTACAGCTATTGTATGGAAACCATCATTCAAGCTGGGAACAAGCGCCTGGCCATCACGAGCGTTCCGGTGGAGACAAATCCGAAGACGAGAGAATCCCGGCTCTTCAACTCCACCCGGGAACACGTGGCCAAATCGGCCCTCACTATTATCCGGGCCTACATCATGTATAAGCCGATGACGCTGTTCGTTAGCGCCGCCTCGATACTCTTCGGGGCCGCCCTCATCCCGTTTGTCCGATATGTGATCCTGTTCTTTTCTGCCGCCCAAGGTCATACCGGTGGTCACCTGCAGTCGCTGGTGGCGGGCAGCGTCCTGATCATGGCGGCGTTCATCGCCTTCGCGCTGGGGGTAATTGCGGATCTCATCCGTATCAATCGCATCCTGCTCGAGGACTCGCTGGAGCAGGAGAAGCGCCACCGATATGCCGTCGAAGCTCCCCTGGAAGTCGGGGATATCGACCCGGCCTGGGCGGCGCGCCAGCGCACGGCCACCGGCTGACAACGACGGTAGCCTCAGCTGTCGCCCGGAGCGCCCTGATCGCGGCCGGCCCGCAGCTCCTGGAGGCGACGGCGACCGATGAGCGCCGCCGCCCCGGCCCCCGTGATGGCGTCGCATACCACTGCGAGCGCCCGGGTGACCAGCGCGATGGTCAGGGCGGTCGCGGCCGTCGTCCGCGAGCTCAGCACCGCCACCATGACCGCCTCGCGAACTCCAGCCCCGGCCGGAGCAAAGACGGCGAGGAACCCGGCCACCCAGGAGAGGGCATACCCGCCGATCGACACCAGCAGGGATCCGGTCGAGTGACCCGCCAGCCGGCTCAGCAGGACATAGGTCATCAGACCATTGCAGGTCCATCCGGCCAGGGCCCAGCCCATGGTTCGGGACAGCCCGCGGACACTGAGCCCCTGCTGCAACGGGGCGCGGCGCAGCACCCGCAGTAGCCAGGCGAACAAGCGGTTGAGCACCGGCGGCGACAGCACGATCAGGGCCACCGGTACGGCCAACAGGACCCAGAAGTAGTGCCGGAACGAGCCGCCGGCCGCGAAGGGCAGGGTGACGGCAGCAACGGCGCCGCCCGTGCAGGTCATCACGGCGTAACCGAGGAGGACGGACAGCGCCGACCGGCCACGCGGCACGCCTCGATCAGCACCAAGCTCCGTCTGCGCCACCACCGGCCAGATGCTGCCGGGCACGTACTTCGCCAGCTGTCCTATGAAATTGATGCGCCAGGCCTCGGGAAGCGAAAGCCGGGTACCGAGGTCTCCGAGCAGCGTCCGCCAGACCATGAAGCTGCACAGGAGTCCGCAGAGACCGGCGGCGAACGCCAACAACAGGACCGGCGCGGACAGGCGTTGCAGGTCGCGCCACAGTGTCCCGGCCTGGTCGTAGAGGGCCAGTCCGAGGAGGGCGAGCACCACGAGCAGGAAAACGGCGCGCACCAGTTTCGAGCTCATGGCCGCCATCAGGGCGGGAAGCCGGGCCCCGAGCAACTGGGCCGCGAACGGCTGAGCCGGTAGCTGACCCCCTGGCCCGGAGGACGCAATTGTCTGGTCCAACGCTGGTGTCTGGTCCGACGCTGGCTCGATGGTCTGGTCCGACACGGGCCCGGGGTCTGGTCCAGGGGCCTCGGCCGACGCCGGGTCAGTCGTCACGTGACAGGTCCCTCACAGCTTCGTGTCGGTTGATGCCGGTTTTGGACGATGGCGGCAATCAGTGGGCCACCATAGTCCACCGGGCACCGGGCCGGCGGTGTGTCACTCAAATCCCCGCCCGGACTGCTAACCTGGCCCGCGCCCAGCAATCCCCGTCCGTCGACCCCTGACCAGGTGGCCCAGGCGATGCTCGGCGTTCCCACTCCCGGCCGGGGCGGGGGCCCTTCGAGCACATCTCCAAGCGCCAACAACCTCGAGGTTCCCGTTGGTTCTCGCCCAGTGATCAACCGCCCACCGACCGCCACCTCCCGGCTGGCCGGTCGAGACCTCGGCGACGTGTTGGATCGGACCCTGGGCACTGCTCGCACCCAGCAGTACGAGGGATACTCCAAGCACGACGCCCTCAACGCACCCTGGTTAGGCCGGCTGGCAGGCCACTCGCGATGGCCGCGGCTGGCCGCGACCCAGGTCGTCATGCGCAGCCCTCTCGACCTTCGTCCGCTCGTCGGTGTCCGGAAAGCGAGAAACCCCAAAGGCCTTTCGCTCTTCGCCCGGGCTCTCCTCGCCCGCAGCCGGCTCACCGGCTCGACCGAGGACGGGACCGAGGCCCGCCAGCTGCTGGACTGGTTGATCGACCATCCCTCCCCGGGATTCCCGTGGCCGTGCTGGGGGTACCCCTACCCGTGGCAAGACGTCGGCTTCTATGCCCCTCGAAATTTTCCGAACCGGGTCGTTACCTCGTTCGTCGGCCAGGCCTTGCTCGACGCCTACGACACGTTGCACGACGACCGTTATCTGGAGGTCGCAGAGCGGGCGGTCCGATTCCTTCTCGAGGCCCCGAAGACGTTGTTCGAGGACGAGGGGCACCGCTGTGTGAGCTATGTACCGGACCAGTCGATCGACTGGATCGTGATGGACGTCTCCGCGCTCGCCGGCGCGCTGGCGGCGCGCGTGGGAGCGCTGATCGGGGACCCTGGCCTCGTCGGCGAAGGGGCGCGCCTGGTGCGGTACGTCGTATCGAAGCAGACCGGATACGGCGCCTGGTACTACGCCGATCCGCCCTCCGCCAGCAACATCACCCACGACAACTATCACACTGGCTTCATCCTGGACGCCCTTCTCCAGTACGGGTTGGCGGCCGGGAGCGACGAGTTTCGGCCGGCCTACGACCGGGGCATCGAGTTCTACCAGCGGCACCTGTTCGAGCCCGACGGGGCCGCCCGATTTATGAGCGATCGCCTGTACCCGATCGACATACACAGCTGCGCCCAGGGAATCATCACCTTCTCGCTCCAGGAACGATTTTTCGGCACCGGGGGGGCCGTCGCCCGCCAGGTGCTCGGCTGGACCCTCGACCACATGTGGGATCCGGCGAGCGGCTGGTTCTACTATCAGCGCCGCCGCGCCTTCCGGACCGCGATCCGCGAGCTTCGGTGGTGCCAGGGGTGGATGTCCTGGGCAATCGCGAGCTACCTGGAAAGCTGCGGCGAGGCCACGTGAGAGGGTTCCCCGGTAGCGAGCTCTCCCTCGACCCGCAGCAGAGTCGGTTCGAACGCCTGTATGCCAGGACGCTCGGGGCCCCGGCCAACGGGCTTCGAATCCGCCTGCGACGAGTCCTGCCCGTCACCGAGGGCTCGTACCGAACGATCCTCGACGCCGGCTGCGGTTCCGGCGTCTTCAGCTACGAGCTGGCCAAACGCCACCCCGAAGCGACCGTCCTCGGGATCGACAGCGACTCCGACCTGATTGGGCGGGCCAACGAGATCGCGTCTCGGGCGGGCCTTACGAACTGCTCGTTCCTGGAGGGCGACGTCACCAAGGTGGGATTCGACGACGCCTTCGACCTGGCGCTCAGCATCGACAACCTGGAGCACGTCGAAGACGACGTCGAGGCCATGCGGACGCTGCTGCACGCCTTGCGCCCGGGTGGGCGGCTGGTCGTCCACGTTCCCGGTTACGAGCGTCGATGGATCCTGGTCGGCCGTCGGGTCAACTTCGACGTGCCCGGGCACGTCCGACCCGGCTATCGAGCCGAGGAACTGGTGAAAAAACTCGAGGACGCCGGCTTCGAGGTCAGCGCCCACTCGTACACCTACGGGCTGCTCGAGACCTTCACCAACAACATCTCCTATCTGGTCACCCGGGCCGATCAGCGCAACAAGCTCGCCTATGCAGCGGTGTTCCCCGTGCTGCTGGCTCTCTCCTACCTGGGCCGGTCCTCACAGCCGCAATGGGGTGCCGGTGTCCTGGCCATTGCCCGCCGGCCGGACGGGGGGGCATCCGACGAGGCGGCCTGACGCGGTGCGAATCCTGATCGACATCCTCCATCCCGCCCATGTCCACTTCTTCCGCAATTTTCATGCGGAGATGACCGAGCGTGGGCACGAGGTCTTCATCACCGCTCGCGACAAGGACCGGTCGGTCGAGTTGTTGCGCGCCTACGACCTCCCGTACCGGGAGATCTCACAGCAGAAGGACGGCTATGGCCTGGCCGTGGAAATGGGGCAGCGGACCGCCCGGTTGATGCGAGTCATGCGCGCCGTCCGGCCCGACGTGATGACCGGCATCATGGGCCCGTCGATCGCAGTGGCCGGTCGACTGCTGGGCGTGCCCTCGGTGGTGTTCTACGACACGGAGTTCGCCACACAGACGAATCGGGTGGTCTTCCCGCTGGCCCACAGCGTGTGCACCCCCGATTGCTATCAGGCGAAGGTTCGGGGCCGACACCGACAGTACCGCGGCTACCACGAACTGGCCTACCTGCATCCCAATCGATTCCAGCCCGATCCAGCCCGGGTGGCCGAGTTCGGCGTCGACCCCGACGAGCCCTACTCAATCGTGCGGTTCGTGTCCTGGCAGGCCGTCCACGACCGCCAGGAGCTCGGGTTGACGGCCAAGCAGAAGCAGCACCTGGTCGAGGTGCTCCAGCGCCGGGGTCGGGTCCTGATTTCGTCCGAGGCACCACTGTCGGGCGATCTCGCCGAGCTCGAGGTCCGCGGCCCGGTCGCGGGCATTCACCACCTGATCGCCCACGCCCAGCTCGTGCTCGGTGAGTCAGCCACGATGTCCTCCGAGGCGGCCGTACTCGGGGTGCCGGCCGTGTTCATCGCCACGACCGGCCGGGGCTACACCGATGACGAGGAACGGCGCTATGGGCTCGTCCGGCATTTTACCGATACCCAATACGACGTGGCCGTATCGGACATCGAGGATCTCCTGGCCACCCCGCGTTCGGTCTGGGAGGCGGCCCGACAGCGTCTGCTCGACGAGAAGATCGACGTCACGCAATGGATGATCGACTATTTCGAGACCTCGTTTTCGCTGGCCGGCTGATCGACCGGGCGAGGAGGTGAGGAAGGCGTGTGCGGGATCGTCGGATTAGCCGGTTTCGGCGACGAAACGCTCGTTCGCGCTATGGCCGCCACGCTCCTCCACCGGGGGCCGGACGGGGAGGGCTTCTTCTCTGCCGATGATGTCCAGCTCGGCAACCGCCGGCTGGCCATTCAGGATGTGCCCGGCGGCGCCCAACCGATGACCAACGAGGACGGCACGGTGGTCGTTGTCTACAACGGGGAGATCTACAACTACCCCGAGCTGCGGGCCCGGGTGCTGGCTCACGGTCACCGGCTCGCAACGCACTGCGACACGGAGATCCTGCCCCACCTGTATGAAGACGATGGGATCGGCTTCGCTGCCCGGCTCAACGGCATATTCGCGTTCGCGCTCTTCGACCGGGCCCGCCGGCGGTTGTTTCTGGTCCGCGACCCTCTAGGGGTGAAGCCGCTCGTATACGCCCACCGGGAGAATCGTCTGGCGTTCGGGTCCGAAGCCAAGGCGGTCCTCGCCAGCGGCCTCGTCCCGGTCGCGCTGGACGAGGTGAGCCTGCACCTGTCCATGAACGTCCGCTATGTCCCCGGCGACCGCACCTTCTTCCAGGGGATCCGTCGGCTCCGGCCCGGGCACGTGCTCGAGGTCGCCGACGGGCGCGTGCGTCAATTCCCATATGCGTCGATCGACTGGACACCCGACCACGGCCCGACCCGCGACGACTGGATGGAGGGGATTCGGCACCACTACCAGGCCGCCGTGGAGCGCCAGCTGATCTCAGATGTGCCCCTCGGAGTGTCGCTATCGGGTGGGGTCGATTCCAGCTCCGTGCTCGCTCTGGTCCGCCGGGCCAGCACCGGGTCCATCCGGACCTTCAGCCTTGGCTTCGACGAACCGTGGGACGAGACCGAGGACGCCCGGTTCGTGGCGCAAACCTTCGGCGCCGATCATAGCGAGCTGGTGCTGCATGAGCCCGCCCTGACCTACCTCCCCGACGCCATTCGGCACACCGAAGAGCCCAAAGTCAACAGCTTGCAGCTCTACCTCCTGCACCGCTTCATCGGTGAACATGTCAGCGTGGTGCTCTCCGGGCTGGGGGGGGACGAGCTGTTCGCCGGCTATGACTTCTACCGGTATCTGGCGCAAACTCGGCGCCTCCGCGCCGGCGCTGTCGGCGCGGGCGTGCACGGCCTGGCGCCCGTCCTGGACTGGACAGCCCGGCGGGCAGCCGGGCTCGGCCGGCCCGAGCTCGACCTGATGACTCGCAAACTCGAGTGGCTGGCGTCCGTCTCGGACGGGGCCCGGCATTACCTGCTGCTGCGCAACGCGTGGGACTTCAACCCGTCGCTGCTCCGCCGGGTCTATACGGCAGAATTCCGGAGCCGTCTCGAACACGCCACGAGAGATGCCTACGACCAGTATTTCGCGGATGGCGACCGGCCCCTCGAGGGGCAGGCCCTCGAAGCCGAGTTCGCCACGAAGATGGTCGCCGATCTGCTGCACAACGAGGACACCATGTCCATGGCTCACTCGGTTGAATCCCGCGTTCCTCTGCTGGACCTCGAGCTGGTCCGCTACGCCGCTCGCATTCCGGACCATTATCGTTTCGGGAGCGGACCCAAAGGACTCCTTAAGGACGCCCTGGGTGGCGTGCTCCCCGATCGGGTGCTCCGCAAGAAAAAATGGGGCTTCACCTTCGACCCGGTACAGCAGTACCGCAAGGACCTCAGGCCGCTGGCGCTCGAGATGTTGAGCCCCGACCGGCTGCGTCGCACCGGGGTGTTCAACCCGGAGTTCGTTCGAGCGGTGCTGGCCGCGAAGCCCCACCAGCGGCTGCGATGGCACTATTTCATGCTGTGGCAAATGATCGGCGTCGAGATGTGGCAGGAAACGTTCGCATCGTCCCAGCCGGTGGTGGCGCACCGACGCGCCGCCCAGGGAGTTTGACGCCATGAAGCCGCAACCCGGAACGAGCCGGCAACGATGACCACCATCGACCGCCTGCGGGACGCGTACCCGGGGTTCTCCCGGCGGGGTATCGAGTCGGCCGGCCCGCGCCGCCAGAACCGGCGCCTGGGGCAGGTCGAGACCGCACTCGCCATTGCCGTGGCCGCGTGCGTGCTCGTCGTCCATGACATGCCCTACCTGCTCCGGGCTCCCTACTGGGTGGACGAAGCGTGGGTTGCGGTAGCCACCCGGGTCCCCGTGTCGCACCTGCGGTTGGACACGATATCGAGCCCGATCGGGTGGACGTTCCTGCTGCGGTTGGTACCCCGGTCAGGCCAGCAGGACCAGCGGCTGGTCCCGCTCCTGTTCGCGGCGATGACGGTGCTCGCCGCCTACGCCTTCGGCCGCTCGCTTCGCCTGTTGCCCGTCGTCACCGGATTGCTGACCGGCGGGGCCGCCCTGCTGGTACCCGCCATGCTCGTCCGCAACGACCTCAAGGAATACACCGCGGATGCCTTCGCCACCTTGCTCGCCTTCGCCCTCCTGTCCCGGCTGGAGGCTGACTGGTCACGACGCCGCCTGGCGACTCTGGCGGGCGTCCTTATGGTGGCCGGGTTCTTGAGCAACGTGACCCTCTTCGTCGCCGCCGCCGCCCTGCCGTGTCTGGTGTTGGTGCAGGTGGTACGGCGCCGCTGGACCGAGTTGGTCGAGGCGGTCGTAGCGACCGTGACTACCGGCGCCGTGCTCGGAGCCATCTTTTTGATCTTTGACGGTGCAACCCAGACCGCCCAGATTCGCCACTACTGGAGTGCCTACTATCTCCCGCACAACCCTTCCGCTGCGATCCACTACATCCACAGGGGCCTCCACCAGCTGCTGCCCTATTTCGGGATCGGCCATCTGAGCCTGCTCGCCGCGCTCGTCCTGATGGGGGTCGTGACGCTGGCGTGGCAGGGGCGCTGGGCCACCGCGGCCCTCTTGCCGGCCCTCGGGCTCGGAATGGTGGTGCTCGGCGCGTTACGCAAGTACCCGCTGTTCGACGAGCGGACCTCTACCTTCTTGATCACCGCGTCGGTGGTGATCGCCGCGGTCGGCATCGCCGGCCTCGCCACCCTGGTGGCCCGGAAGCTGCACCTGACGGCCGGCATCGCCATCGCGGCCACGGCCGCCATCCTCTATATTTTTGCGGCCCTGCCTTCTGTCGACGGGCACACCATCCCCCTCGAAGACGTTCGCGCCCAGGCGAGCTATGTGGCCACCCATATACGCCCCGGCGACGCCGTGCTGGTCAGCATGGGGGCCACATACGGATACGCCTATTACGCACCGCCCCTTCCGGGGGTCACCAAAGGCGGTCTCGGTTTCGCCATCACCTATCCGGCCTCTGATCGGACCATCGCCCTCTCCATGCGGCAACCCATCGACGTCCAGTCAGGCCTGGCTCGGGGTCTGGCGCTTGTGGCCGGTCATCCCGGGGCTCGGCTCTGGGTCGTCCTCAATCACGTTGCACCCGTCGAGCTGCCGGTGTGGGGCTCCTTGCTCGCCCAGCACTCGGTCCACACCGTCGGTGTCGCCCACGCGACCTCGGTGACCTACATCGTCGCCGCCGGCCGCTGACGCGACCCGCCGCTCAGGGCTCAGTCTGAGAGGTCGTGCCGGACCCGAGTACGGTGCTGCCGGCCCCGGTGGACGCGGCCCCGTCGGCGCCGGTTTCGGTCTCGTGTCGGTGCGCCTCGACGTGCCTGTCCATAGCCGCCAGAGCCTCACTCACGGCCTGGGCGGGACCGCCTTCCCGTTGCTGGGCATAGTAGGCAGCCCCGAGGTTCCTCAGGAGCGAATTGGCCTTTTGGTTCGCTCGCAGCTCGTTGAACTTGGCTTGACCCTGACCAAGACCTTGCTGCACCGTGCCCCAGGCCTGTCCGGCCTGCTGCTTGACCGAATCTGTCAGACTCATGTTGCGGTCCTCCTCTCCAGAGGAATCGAGGCCATGTGATTGTCCCTCAGAGGTACAAAGGGTAGTTCCTCTCAGGCGTTTCTGTGCCGAAAAGCTGGCCACGGCCATCCGTCGTGCGCCGCCGGCCTTCCCCTCTCGGTCACGGACCGGGTAGGCGGCGGCGCCCGCTGGCCGGGACGCCGCGACGGGGTAGTCCACCCGGCCAACCCGCCGAGAACCTCGCTCCATCACCGACCTCGATGGTCAGAGCCGGAGTCAGCCACCGCATCGAATCGCTCAGGCCCCAGCCGGGGACTGCAGTCGGGTCATCCTCGGGAGCCCGCACGGTGGCCGGCGCCCGGGTGAGGTCGAGGCGGCGTGTAGGATCAAAATGCAGGTCACCGGCTCATGCGGGCGTGGCGAAACTGGCAGACGCGCCAGGTTTAGGTCCTGGTCCTGAAAGGGGTGGAGGTTCGAGTCCTCTCGCCCGCACCGACGGCCGAATCAAGCTTGTGCTGCCGGCCACTGCAGCGCCCTATCGCCCCGCGCCACTCTGGTAGCGTGGCCAGTTCGCAAACCAGCTGTAGCTACCCGCGCCCCCAGGTCGCGGGAGCGCTGTGATCGAAGGTTGAGGGTCCCCCCGATGAAGCAGGTGTTCCGCAGGGTCATCGATCGACGTGGCCAGGTGCTCGTGAAGGAGCTGCCAGTGCCGCACGTTGGCCCCGATCAGCTATTGGTTCAGAGCCACTACTCGCTGATCAGCTCGGGCACCGAGATGGGAACGCTGTCCAAGACCCCGACCGAGCTGGTCAAGCAGACGATCTCCGATCCGTGGATGCGGCATGTGGTGAGGCAGACGGTGCTGGCCACGGGTCCCACTCAGACTGGCCGCCGGGTCTGGCACGAAATGATCACACCGCGCCAGATCGGATACAGCGGCGCCGGCACTGTGCTGTCGATCGGGGAGAGGGTAGAAGGC
Organism: uncultured Acidimicrobiaceae bacterium; assembly: GCA_963834725.1. GTDB lineage: Bacteria > Actinomycetota > Acidimicrobiia > Acidimicrobiales > Palsa-688 > PALSA-693. Next base: position 4,717,143 of record CAWICN010000001.1, on the reverse strand, counting down.
TTCCACGTCGGCCAGCCCGTCGCCTTCGCGGCAAGCGGCCACGCCGAGGTCGCCGCGCCTTACGTCAACCATGTGGTACCGGTACCCAGCCATGTCGACCTGCAGCAAGCGGCCTTTGTCACCGTCGGAGGTATCGCCATGCAAAGCCTCCGCCGCGCCGACATCCAGTTCGGCGAAACCGTCGCGATTTACGGCCTCGGGCTGGTCGGCCAGCTCTGCGCCCGCATCGCCCGTTCCGCCGGCTGTGTCGTCGTTGGCATCGATATCAACGCCGCGACCCACGACCTGGCCCGGGCGGCCGACGCCGACCTGGTCGTCAACCCCAGTGATCCCGAGTGGAAACGGCGAATCCTCGACTTTACGGACAAGAACGGCGTCGACACCACCGTGATCTGCGCCAGCTCCGATTCCGCGGAGATCATCAACGCAGCCATGGAGATCACTCGACGGCAGGGCCGGGTGGTTCTGGTTGGATATGTGAAGCTCGACATCCATCCGAAGAACTTCCTGTATCGCGAGATCGACCTGCGGTATTCGCGCGCCTACGGACCCGGCAGCTATGACGCCAGCTACGAGAAGGGACGGGTCGACTACCCCTTCGGCTACGTCCGCTGGACCGAAAAGCGCAATCTGGAGGAGTTCATTCGGTTGCTCGGCACGGGCACCCTCTCGGTCGAGCCGCTCATCGCCCGGGCGTACCCTGTTGACCAAGCCCAAGAAGCCTTCGACGCCATCCGTTCGAGAACCCTGCCAGGCGTGGCGGCGCTGCTTTCTTATGGCATTGAACCTGATCTGAGCCGGACGATCAACTTGGCGTCCCGACCCAAACGGGATGGCAAGGTCGGGATCTCGCTCATAGGGTTTGGTAATCACGTCCTCAGCAAGCACCTGCCCAACCTTCGGTCGAGGCGTGATGTCGAGTTGCGCGGTATTGCGTCGGCGACTGGCCGTAACGCATCGGTCGTAGCCAAGAGCCTCCGGGCCACCATGATCACCACGGATGTCAGCGAAGTCCTGGCCGACGATGGGGCGGACGGGGTGATGATCTGCTCAAGCCAGCATGAGCACTACGGACACATCCGGGCTGCACTCGATGCCGGCAAGGCGATCTTCGTCGAGAAGCCCATGGTGACGCGCCTCGATGATTTCGCCGAGCTGCTGCGGCTGGTGCAGGGCCGGCAGGGTCTGATCACGCTTGGACTCAACCGTCGCTATTCGCCAATGGTGGACACCCTTCGCAACTCCATCGAGACTGAAGCGGATTTTGTCGAGTACCTCGTCACCCAGCCTTTCGTGCCGCCCGACCACTGGACCCTCGACCCGGTGGAGGGCGGCGGGCGGCTCATAACGGAGGGCGAGCATTTCATCGACCTGTGCAACCTGCTCATCGGCCGGCAACCGGTGTCGGTCACCGCCCGAGCCCTCGGCAAGGCTCCCGACGATATCCGGACGCTCTGCAACTTCTCCTTGAACCTTCACTACCCCGGCGCGTCGGCCACCATCGTGTTCAACGAGAGCGGGGCGGCGCATTTTCCCCGCGAACGCCTCACGGTGCTCGCTCGTGGCCAGGTGGCGGTGCTCGATGATTTCGCGAAGCTCACCCTTTACGGGCCGCGTGTCCAGAAGCAGGGCACCGGGCTTCACAAGTCAATGGGCCATGCAGAAGAACTCGAACAGTTCGTCCTGGCCATCAAGGGCCAGCCCAACCACCTGCTGTCATGGGAGGGGGCTTCGCTCGCAACTGCATGTATGTTCGCGGCTCAGGAAAGCATCCGGCTCGGCGCCGAGATAGATCTCGAGGAGTTTCGCCGGTCGCTGCTCACCGCGCCCGAGGGCGGTCCTGCCAGCGGCGAGTCGGCGCCGTCGCCACAATCCGAGCCGGCCCCGATGAGGTAGCCGCGCTGTGGCCCGGAGATCGAAACCGATCTCGCTGCTCATGGCCCGAAGCACTTGACCGGAGTTGCCATATCGGCCGCTCGCCCAGCTGGGCCATCGTGGCCCTGGACCGCTACGGGTCAAACAGGACCGTGTCCGTCGTCGGCCGAGGTACCAAGAACCGCGGACGCCGGCTTCTCGAAGACATACCCCACGCGGCGTCCGAAGTATCCGAGCACGCCCAGGAACCGAAACACCAGCCTCGCCGGCCAGCGGACCACCGCGGGATATCCGGGGAGCCAAACGTTCGGAGCAGCGATACTTGAGGCGAAGTACAACGGTCTCAAGCCCGACCGTTCACCGATCTTTCGAATCTCTATCGGTGAAAATAGATACGCATACCCGTAGTGGAGTGTCTTTTCTCGCGTCATCTTCCAGATTCCGGCCGCATAGGGCAAGCACCACCAATTCGCAACAGTGACGACCACGTGGCCACCTGGTTTCGTGGTGCGCGCCATCTCGTCCACGGCCTTCTGACGCCCTTCTGCTGAGGGAATGTGGTCAAAGGTGGACATGGATACGGAAAGGTCGAAGGTGTTATCCTCAAAGGGCAAGTCGCATGCGTCTGCCAGCCGGAAAGAGAATTTCTGCGCCAGGTCTGGATGAAGCTCCTTGTGCAAAATGGCTTCGGCCGCCGCCAGTGATTGTTGGCTCAAATCTATCGACACCCAACGACCGACCTTGCGGGCATAATAGAGCTCGTCGACTGGAAAAGAGCATCCCACGTTGAGCACGTGTTTACCCTCAACACCCACCTGCTCCATCAGCGTATAGTCGCTGCGGAACTTCGAGGTCATGTAGGTGTACTGATCCCGAGGGTCATGCTCGTCGAGGTGGCTGCCCAACTTCTCATAGGACGCCAGGGCGGCAGCGGAATGCGATTCGGAGTTGGTGTCGCCTGAGGCCATCGAGAGTCTCCTTGCCTGGCGTCTAGCGCTGAGTGGTGGTGACAATATCCCTGCACGTTAGCAAACACACGATCAGCGTCCAGACCATTCAGCCGATCCCACCGCTGTGAGTAACGGACGACGTGGGAGCGGGATAATCAATCCTCGATATGCCATTGCATGGTGGCCAGATCCAGCGAGCACACTCCATTCGCCAGCCCATGCTCGGTAACCCATTCCGACACCGCGTATCTGTAATCCGGATTCGACGGAAGGAGCAGACCCCACCGAGCCGGAAAATGTCCGGTATATCCGTTGATGGTCGGCAGTGAGAGTTTTTGCGAAACTAACATCGCATCAATCTGATAGTCGAAATAAGCCAGTTGCCTCGCCGTGTCCACGACGAAGAAGGTCCGACAGCCGCTCGGCGCGGCTTTGATCGAGTCGACGAAATGGATCTGGGCCGCCCGATCTACCTGTGAGATACGGACCGTGTTGACCTGTTCGATGATCGCGACGGCCAGCAGTCCGAGACCGGCAAGCTGGACAACCCGGCCTGGCTTCCATCCGGGGGCGAGCGTAGCGAGATCCCGGGCAGAGGCGGCGATGGCGAGGGTGGCGGCCAGTCCGGTGACCAGCTGGATCCGGTCGATGGCCCTCATTCCGTCCGCGCCGGGCAGGTGCCAGACGATGGCCCAGAGCGAGCCGAAATGGGTATCGATCGGTAGCACGAGGAGGATGCCCGCCGTGGCCGCAAGCCCGAGTGTCATCGGGGCCCGGCTCGATTGCGACCGTCGATCCGTCCACAGCAGCCACAGCGCGGTAACCCCCGCCAATAAGGTCAGCACGAGAACGAGGGGCGTCACCCCGTAACTCACTTCGTAAGCGTCGGTGCCCGGGAGCTTGTCGGCCCAGATGGCCAGCTGACCCCAGAAGATGTTGTGTGTCCCCACGTTGACCAGGTCCCGCGGATGCGCCGCAAATCGCATGACTTCGGCATAGGGATAGCGATGGCTGTTTCGCAGGTAGGTGCTGGCCACTAGAATCAGGCCGACGGCAAACCCGAGCGCCAAACAGCCCAGCCACATCCATGCCGCTCTCGCCCGAGATGCGGCCCTGACGATCAGCGATCTCCCGCCGGCGAGGAGCACGAGCAGACAGGTCAACGCCAGCGCCAGCGTCGAGCCCCAACCGATGTAGTAAGTGGAATACAGCAGGAGGGCCCACAGCAGGCCGGCCATTGCGGCGAGGATCGCCGCCCGGGTTTGATGACTCGCGTCCCGCGCCCGCCAACCGACCAGCCCGAGGAGCAGAATGGCCGGTACCAGGTAGATCCCGTACATCTGCGCCGAGATCGAGTGCACCCACAGGGCGTTGGAGAAAGTAAAGAGGCACCCGCAGAGCAGGGCGGCAGGAAGCGGCGTGTCGAACGCCAGGCGTACCAGGTACACGAAGCTGCAGAAGCCGACAAGATTGAACAAGATCATGGTGATCTGCAAGGCCAGGAAGGGATCAAGGCCGACGAGCCGAAGCGGCGCGTAGAAGATCTCATAGAGGAGATACGTGTCGCTCCATCCCAGGACTCCTTTGACCGGATAGAAGAACGTGGGGTTGAGCCACGAGGCCTGTCCGTGGAATACCCGGAACCAGTGCTCGCAGAGATAGACGGCCAGCCGGGCGTCGCCGTTGTTGCCCGTCAGCCATTTGAACCCGCTGTCCCACTGTTCGCGGAAGAACACCAACGCACCGAGCAGCCAGGTGCCGAATACCCACGGCGCGTCCCGGGCCGCCCGTCGGCCGGACCGAGCTCGCGCTGCCACGGCGGACGAATGTATCCTCCCGCCCGATATTCCTGGCCCATCGTCCTCCGCGACCCGGCCACCACTCGCCGTCGGCGGCGCGGCCAGGTTTGGGGCGGCCGATACGGGCTCCCGGTGGGGGTCGGCCGCGGTCAAGACCCGCGTGGCTTCGGTCTGAGCCAGGACAGGCGGCGGAGGCGGTTCCGCTGGTCGGCGGTAGGCCCGCCAGAGTTGACCTGCAGCGAGAGGTACGCCAGTCCACCGAGAGGAATGGGCAGCCAGAAGTTCACCAGGCGATAGGCGATGACGCCCAGGGTGGCGACCCCGCGCGGGGTCCCGAAGCCGACCAGGGCAGAGGTCAGGGTGGCCTCGATCACACCCAGGCCGCCCGGCGTGATCGGAATGGCGGCCAACACGTTGGCGAGCGCGAAGGCGACCAGGATCCCGTCCGGGTCCACCCAGTGGCCAAAGGCGCCCACGAACACGGCCAGGGATCCGGCGTCGAGCAGCCAGTTGCCGCAGGCCCAGACGATGGCCCAGATCAGGACCCGGCGGTCGCGCCCGACATCGCGCAGCCGGGTCGCCAACTCCTCGAAGAAGTGGCGCAGGGCGGCCCCGTCCACGAACGGGACCCGACCCGCTATCCGCTCAAGACGGGCTCCGACCCATTGTTCTCCACGGGTGAAGAGGAACAGCAGGAATCCGGCCACGCAAAGCACGACCACGCCCACGCCCGCTGCCGTGAGGTACAGGGTCGAGAATCCCCACAGCGGGATGGAAATGATCAGGCCCAGCCACAGGAGGAAGTTGAGTACGAGCGCAGAGCCGATCCCCTGCATGGCCAGCGCGAATCCCACGTCTCGGCGCGGCAGTCCGGACTGGGTCATCAGCCGGTAGCCGAGAGCCGTTCCGGTGGCGGACCCTCCTGGAGCACAATGGCTCACTGACAGCGTGGCGAGCTGGATGCGCTGAAGGGTGAAAATGCTCGGTCTGTTGCTGCCCGTCAGCACCGTTCGGGTCAGCTGGGCATAGCAGACCAACGCTCCTGCTTCGAGGCCCACGCCGGCAAGCAGCAACAGGGGATTGACCTCGGTAAGCAGATGGGCCACCTTGCGGGGACCGGCCAGCTGGGGCACGACCAGGTACTCGATGATGAGGGCCAGCAGGAGCAGCCTGCCCACCTGCCAGATGGGAGCCGGAAGCAGGCCACGCAGGCTTCGGCGCCGGGCCGGCGTTCCCTTCCCGTCCGATGCCGGTGCCGCGCTGTCCGGGGCCAGGTCTCTGCTATCAGAGATCTGCGGGCTATCAGAGATCTGCGGGCTATCAGAGATCTGCGGGCTATCAGAGATCTGCGGGCTGTCAGAGGTCTGCGGGCTGTCAGAGGTCTGCGGGCCGTCAGAGGTCTGCAGGCCGCCGGCGATCAGACCGTCGGTCTCGGGTCGATCAAGCGTCACGGCCCGTAACTGCGGAGTCTCCGCGGGCTCCGGGGGGAGGGATGCGGAGACGCTCACCGCTGTGTCGACGGCCCAGCCTGATACGGGCGACGAGGCAGAAAGAGGACGGGTGTCTGCATGATCGGACACGACCACCACCATGATCCCACAGGGCTGCAGGACGTTGCGGAACCTCCGCCACCCCGAGGGTGCACGTGAGGGGTCGGCAGGAGAGGGAGGAAAGACTCGTTCATCGATCGTAGGACGAGGACGATGGCCGGGGCGCGCGGCGGACGCCGCCACCCAGGGATCGACTCAGGGATCATGCTGGAGCCGGCCGGCCAGCGCCCGGAAGGCTCGACCTCGATGGGACAAGCGGTGCTTTTCCTCGGCGGTCATCTCGGCAAAGGTACGGCCGTCGCCCTCTCTCGGGATGAAGATCGGGTCGTAGCCGAATCCGCCCTCACCCCGAGTCTCGGTCGCGATGGTGCCGTGCACGGCGCCTTCGGCGACCACCTCGCGGCCGTCCGGGAAGCTTGCGACCGCGACCGTCCGAAAGACGGCTCGCCGCGGACCGGCAATCCCGGCGAGGGCGGCAAGGAGCTTGGCCACGTTGTCCGCATAGGTGGCAGCCTCGCCGGCATACCGGGCTGCGAACACACCGGGCGCCCCGCCCAAATCCTCGACCTCCAACCCGGTGTCGTCGGCTATCGCCGCCGTCCCGGTCGCGCGGGCGAGGGCCCGCGCCTTCAGCCGGGCGTTACCGAGGAGGGTCTCTTCGGTCTCTTCGACGTCAGACACCCACGGCGGGCGAGGCCGGAGACCGACCGACGGACCAACGATCTCGGCGATCTCCTGGGCCTTGTCCGGATTGGCGGTGGCCAGCACGAACTCGGAGGCCGCGCTCATTGCGGCACCATCCAAGGGACGGTGCCGCAACCGGCCACACCGGTTCGCTCCGCCAGGTCGCTCACCGGGACGAAAGAGGCTGGTCGAGCACCGCGGCCTGGTAGTCGAGCAGCGCCGCGATGCCGTGTTCGGCCAGGGAGAGCAGCTCCTCCAGCTCGTCCCGGGTGTAGGGCATGCCCTCCGCCGTGCCCTGGACTTCGACGAACCGCCCGGACGACGTCATCACGACGTTCATGTCCACCTCGGCCTTGCTGTCCTCGCTGTATGCCAGGTCGAGCATCGGCAGGGCGTCCACAATCCCGACCGATACCGCCGCGCAAGCTTCCCGCATCGGGTGGACACCGAGCCTCCCCAGCCGGATCAGCCGCGTACAGGCGTCGTGCAGGGCCACATAGGCGCCGCAGATGCTGGCGGTGCGGGTACCCCCGTCGGCTTGCAGCACGTCGCAATCGAGGGTGATCTGGACTTCGGCCATGGCGTCGAGATCGGTGACGGCGCGCAAGGCCCGGCCGATCAGCCGCTGAATCTCCTGGGTACGACCGGATTGGCGGCCGCGGGCGGCCTCTCGTTCGATGCGTTCCGGCGACGACCCCGGGAGCATCGAGTACTCCGCTGTCACCCATCCCCGCCCGGTATTCCGCATCCACCTGGGCACCTCTTCCGCAACCGAAGCCGTGCACAGAACGATGGTCTTTCCCATCCGGATCAGCACCGACCCGGCGGCGAAGTCGGTGTAGTCGCGGATCAGCTCGACGTTCCGGAGGTCGTCCGGCTCGCGCCCATCCGCCCGCATCCCGGTCACGCGAACCTCATCCCGCCGGATCCCACGCCGTCACCCCGTCGAGCTCCGGGCCGAGCAGCCGGCGGCCCAGGCTGCGAAACGTCGATGTGTCACCTGAGGAGATCCAGAGCCGGGAGCCGGAGGCGCCTCCGCCCCGGCTGCGCTCAGTCCCCTGGAGGGCGGCGCGCAGCTCGAAGGCGGTCTCGTCCGCCGAGCTCACCAGGACCACGTCGCGGCCGACCACGTCGCTAATGGTCCGCGCCAGGAAGGGATAATGGGTGCACCCGAGCAACAGCGTGTCCACCTTCGCCTCCCGGATTGGCGCCAGGAGTCGCTCGGCCAGCACGTAGACCTGGTCCGAGGTGGTGTCGCCCCGCTCTACGAACTCGACGAAGCCGGGACATGCCGCACAGGTCAGCTGCACGCGACCGCCGGGATCGATCTCCTCCAACAGCCGCTGGTACGCCCCCGACCCGATAGTCCCGACAGTGCCGATCACACCTACCCGGCCGCTCTCCGTGGCCCGCAAGGCCGATCGCAGCCCCGGTTCGACCACGCTCATCATCGGGACGCTCGCCCTATCGCGCAGACTCTCGAGGCCCGCCGCGGCGGCGGTGTTGCATGCGACCACGATCATCTTCGCGTCGTGCTCGGCGACCAGCTTGGCCGTGATCTGGCGGGCAAAGCGTCGCACCTCGTCGAGCGGGCGAGGACCGTACGGGTAACGCAGGGTATCGCCGATGTAGACGAGATTCTCTTCGGGGAGCAGATCGATGACCGCCCTGGCCACTGTCAGACCGCCGAAACCGCTGTCGAACATGCCGATCGGACGGTCATCCATTGCCGCGGCAGCCTAGTGGGGTGCCCACCGGCCTCCGGGTGACCCCGGGTGCGTGCGAACCGGACGAAGCGGCCAGCGGCGCCGGACGGCCCGGGGCACCCAGCCATTACAGACCGGCCGGCGGGGCGGAACCGGCTGTCGCGCTCGTCGGCCGCCGGCGGCGTTCGGTCACTAGGCCGGCGCCCATCTCCTAGGTACGTTCGGTCACTCGGCCGCCGCCCAACAACCTGGGCGCGTTCGGTGACGTTGGGAGCACTTGGGGGTCGAAAATCGCTAAATGCGCTCCCAAGGTTCAAAGTGCACCCAAGGCTTCCCCTCTCCGCCGGCGAGGTTCAAAGTGCACCCAACGCTTCCCCTCTCCGCCGGCGAGGTTCAAAGTGCACCCAACGCTTCCCCTCTCCGCCGGCGAGGCTCGAAGTGCACCAACGCCGCCTCGCCGCCGAGGGCCCTCAGACGCCCTCGAACGCCTCCACCCTGTTGCTGTCAGGCACGAACAACAGGCCGCCGGCTGCGGCAGGGCTCGGGAACGACCCGGCCACAGCGATGGCATGCTGATACTGCTGGACACCTGTCGCCAGGGACACGGCCAACAACGTTCCCGACGATTCAACCGACCACACGTCGCCGCCGGCGACGATCGGGGGACCGGGATGTGAACCTTTCACCGACCAGGCGACGGCGAGCGAAGGGGGATCCCCGGCGTGGCCCCGGTTCACCCGGACCGCGGTGAGGCTGTCGAAGCAGGACACGACGACGAGCGTCCCGTCTACCGCCGCCCCGCCGAACCCGCCGCTGCACACGCGCGCCGACGCTAGCTGCCCGCCCACCCCGCCCAGTGTGGTCGCCGAGGTCAGGTAGCCGATCCCTTCTTTTCCCACCTGGAAGACCAGGCCCTCCACCAGGGCCGGCGACGTCGAGCCCAGGTCCAGGTCGCCGGCGGACAGCCGGGCGTAGTCGGCCGGCGTAAAGCTGCTGAGCGACGCAAGGCCCGGGGACAACCGGACCACGCTGTTGGAGCCACCGATGACGTCGATGGGCGTGCCGTTGCCGGTGGCCGCCAGGATGCTCCCATCCGGCGCGACCACCGGTCCGGGCGGGGCCCAGAGGCCGGCCCGGGCGTCCTGTGTCTCCCATGTCACCGGCGTGCGATCGGCCGGATGGGCGGCGCTGAACGCCACGATCCAGCCGTGGTAGTCGGAGCAGTCACCAAACAGGCCGCCGTAGGGGATGTACACCATCGAGCCGTCGAGGGTGAGGGCCCCTCGCTGCTGCTCGGCCTTCGGGTCGGCGCCGGGCGGATCGGCGGACCGGGAGTTGGTGACGGTCCCCGTCTCGAGGTTGAGGCTCCACAGCGTGTGCCGAAACGGCGGCGAGAAGCTGACCACCCAGAGCGTCGCGGCTGAAGGGTCGGCCACCGGGGTGCCCGTGATGCCCGACGGGTCGATATTGCCGCAGGGCAGCGCCGAGCCGACGACCGGCCGACCGAGATGACGCATCCACCGCACTGTGCCAGTGGCGGCGTCGAGCGCGTAGACGGAGTTGTTCTCGGTGGCGACGATCACCGTGGCTCCGACCACGAGCGGCTGGGCGTAGATCGGCCCGTCGAGGGTCGCGCTCGTCCACGCCGGTGCCACCTGGCCGACCGGCGGTGACGACGGGTCCACTCCGTCCCTCCCGGCGTCCCGGTAGTAGGTGACCCAGCTACCGTTGAGGGCCGCGGTCGGCACGGTCCCCTTGGAGTCGGTAGAGGGACCGGACGAACTCGTCGTGGTCGGGCTGGTCGGGATCCTCGTGCTCGGTGCGGACGGTGAGGTTGACGCTGGCGCGGTGGAGGGAGCGCGGGACCCGCCACAGCCGCCGGCAAGCGCAGACAGCACGGCAACCACGACGATCACGCCCCGCAGCCGGTGGGGAGCCGGGGGCGGTTGTTCGCTAAAAATAGATGACGCGCTTGGCTCGCTCGGTGACCGTCTCGAGGTCGTCGGTCCACACCCCGGTCGAGAGGTACTTCCAACCGCCGTCACACACGATGGTGACGATGACACCCTCGCCGATCTCGGCGGCACACTTGACGGCGGCGGCCATGATGGCGCCGGACGAGATCCCGGCGAAAATGCCGACATCAGCTAGCCGCCGGGTCCACTCCACGCTCTCGCGCGGGCCGACGATCTTGCTGCGGTCCAGCAGTTGGAATCCGTCGTTGTCGGTAAACACCGGCGGAATGAACCCCTCGTCGAGGTTCTTCAAGCCGTCCACCATCTCTCCGGCGGGAGGCTGCACGGCCCACACCTGGATGCCCGGGTTGCGCTCCTTGAGGAACCTTCCGACACCCATGAGCGTCCCGGCCGTGCCGAGGCCGGCGATGAAGTGGGTGATCTCCGGGCAGTCGCGCCAGATTTCCGGGCCGGTGCTTTCATAGTGAGTCTGCGGGTTGGACGGATTGGCGTACTGGTAGGGGAACCACCAGTCCGGATGCTGGCGCGCGAGCGCCTGAGCTCGGCGCATGGCGCCGTTGGAACCCTCCGCGCCCGGAGAGTCGATGATCTCCGCACCCCAGGACTCGAGCAGTTGCCGGCGCTCGACCGACACGTTCTCTGGCAGAACGATCTTGATCGGGTAGCCCTTGATCTTGGCAATCATGGCCAGCGCGATCCCGGTGTTCCCGGAAGACGACTCGATGATCTGCTGCCCGGGCCGAAGGCTGCCGTCCTTCTCGGCTTCGTCGACCATGGCCTTGGCCGCCCGGTCCTTGACCGAGCCTCCAGGATTCCACCCCTCCAGCTTGGCCACGATGGCCACCCGGGGATTGGGGCTGAGGACGCTGATGTCCACCATCGGCGTGTTGCCGATCAGATCCAGGACGCTCTCGTAGCGGGCCATGGCGCTCAACCCCCGGCGACCGCGGGCATCAGGGTCAGCGTGTCGCTGTCCGTCACTTTGGCGTCAAGGCTGCCGAGGTAACGGATGTCGTCGTCGTTGAGGAAGATGTTGAGATGACGGTGGATGGCTCCGTCGCTCGTGAGTAGCTGATCCCGCAGCCCGGGATGCCGGCGGATCAGGTCGTCAAAGACCTCCCCGACGGTGGCTCCCTCCGCCTCGACAGTGGCTTGCCCCGCGGCTGACGACCTCAGGATGGTGGGCAAACGCACATCAACAGGCACCGGCACCTCCACTGATCGGGGGGTCAGGGCGACCATCGCCAAAGTCGACCCCACTTGTCACCATTGTAGAACGACTGGCTCCTCTGTGATCTTCCCATCCCGGATCCGCCAGCTGCGGACGCTCGGGTGCACGTCCCGCAGCGACACCAGGAGGTAGTGCCAGTCCGGGTCGGGGGCCTGGGCGACATCGGTCGGCGAGGGCTTTCCCTCGGTGTGGGTGTGCGAGTGGTAGACGCCGATCAGCTGGCCCCCGGCTGCTTCGGCTGCCCGGTCGGCTTGCAGGAGACCCCGCGGCTCGACCTCATAGACGCGGGCCGAGGCGGCCGCGTTGGCCAAGGGATAGCAGGCCGACACCGTGGCGAGGTCGGGTCGTTCGAGATGACCCGCCAGCACGCCGCACGCCTCCAGGGGATAGCCGTCGAGGGCGCTGGCAATCATCGTGTCGAGGATCTGTTTTTCCACTCGAAGCACGGGCCTGACGCTACCGTGCCTGGCAGTACGGTGATGGTGCCATGGCTCCTGCCTCGAAACCGGCCGTGAAGGGTACCGACGGTCGGCCCGTGGCCCAAAACCGCCGGGCCCGGCACGACTACGACATCCTCCAGACTTACGAAGCCGGTTTGGTGCTGGCCGGCAGCGAGGTGAAGTCGCTGCGGGAGGGCAAGGCCCAGCTCCGCGACAGCTATGCCCGGTTCGTGGACGGTGAGATCTGGCTCTACGCCATGCATGTTCCCCCTTATTCCTTCGCATCTGGATTCGGCGCCACGGACCCCGACCGGCGCCGGAAGCTGCTCCTGCATCGCCGCCAGATCGACGAGCTGGCCCGGCGTACCACCCAGGACTCACTCACCATGGTGCCGCTGTCGGTGTACTTCAAGGATGGACGGGCCAAGGTCGACCTGGCGCTGGCGCGGGGGCGCAAACGCTATGACAAGCGCCACGCCATGGCGGCTCGCGACGCGGACCTGGAGGCTCGCCGTGCATCGGCAGCCAGGCGGCGTACCCTGGACACATGAACGACACCATCCGCCTGGGCCGGCTCGCCGGCGTCAGGGTGGGCCTCAACTGGAGCCTGCTCGTCATGGTGGCGTTCGTGGCCGGTGAGCTGGCCGCCAACCGGTTCCCTGTGCAAGCGCCCGGCTACACCGGAACGGCCTATGCCGTCGCCGGCGCCCTGACCGCGGCGGTTCTGCTGCTGGGAGTGCTGCTCCACGAGCTCGGCCACGCTGTCGTCGCCGGCCGTTATCGAATGCAAGTCGACGGGATCACCCTGTCGTGGATGGGCGGGGTGACACGCATCGAAGGCGACGCGCAATCCCCCGGCGCCGAACTCGGGATCGCGGGGGTGGGTCCGATCGTGAGCGTGGCCTTCGGGGGGGTGCTCTGGTTGCTCCGGATGCTCCTCGAAGCCGCCGGGGGCGGCCGGCTGGCCGTCTCGGCTCTCGGGTGGCTGGCGGTGATCAACGTGGTGCTGGCCGTGTTCAACATGCTGCCGGCGGCTCCCCTGGACGGCGGCCGCGTGCTGCACGCCCTGGCCTGGGCGGCGACGCGTGACCGGTGGCGAGCGACGCGGATGGCGACCAACGCCGGCGTGTGGCTCGGCGGAGCCCTGGTGGCGCTCGGCTTTCTGGTACTGGTGCGTGGCACCGAAGCCTTCAATGGGTTCTTCATCAGCTTCGTCGGCTGGTGGCTTCTCAGCGCCGCCAGGGCGGAGCGACAGTTGGGCCAGGTCCGGCGTTCTCTGGACGGCATGCAGATCTCCCGGATCATGCGTCCCGTAGGTGCCGCCCCCGGATGGATCACGGTGCGGTCCTTCGCGGAGCGCTTCGTGACCGGGCGACCGGGTTGGGTGTGGCTGCTCGAGAAGTGGGATGGCGGCTACGGCGGGGTGCTGCTCGGTGACACGGTCGGTGCGGTTCCCTTCTCGCAGTGGGATCTGGCCCGGCCGCTCGACGTGGCTACCCCGATCAGCGCCACCACCGGGGCCAACCCAGACGAGGATGCTCTGGAGGTGGTGAGTCGTGTCGGCCCCAACCAGGTGATCCTGGTGGTCGACGGCGGGAAGACGATCGGTGCCGTGCTTCCGGCCGATCTGGAGGCATTGGTGCGGGTCGGTCGCCGGGGTCCGGTACCATCGACGGGTTGGACCCTCACAAGGGGGTGATTGGCTTCGACTTCGGTCGTCGATGCGGGAGAAGCGAGCCGTGGTCTCCGGAGCCACGTTAAAGAGCCGGAACCTAAAAATAAACGCCAAGCCTCGGCTTGCACTGGCTGCCTAACAAGTAGCCCGTCCGTCCGGCTCCAGCTCTGCGGGTCGGGTACGGGCGTCATCTAGCAGGGCTCACCCATCGGTCTCGTCGACGGGCCGCTGGGAACATCTCAGTTGACTGGGGCTCCCCGCCGATGCCGGTGGCGAGTGGGGAGCCCGAGATCCCCTCACCGGCTGCGCTCGGAGAAGGCCCGCTGCGGCATCGAAGGACGCGGGTTCGATTCCCGCCACCTCCACCGCTGATTACATGGTAAAAGTGCTGCTGAGAGCCCCTTTCCGGAGGGGCTCTTTTCGTGCCATGACACACTCATGACACACCAGGACGGCGAAGCAATGGTTAGCGCGGGCAACTAGCGGTCAGCTACGGCCACGGAACGTGGTGAGTGGCGACTACGAGGACACCCCTTGCCGCTGGCTCAGGGCGCGCTTTACCGCACCGTAGCGGGCGAGCGGGCTACCAATCCCCCACCTGTGCCGTGCAGGGGGGCTGCGCCGGAGCTTCGCCCCGGGTCGACCGGAGCCCCAATGAGCGTCGTACCACCAGATGGCAAGCGACACCTTCCCTGACCCCCGATATGAGGTGCTCCGAAGTCTCAGGCCCTCTTCGTCTCGACAAAGCGTCTGTTCGGCCGACGATCGGCAGCGGTGCTTGCTAGGAGTTACTGCGCACGGATCGGCCGTCGGGGATAGCAGGGACACGGTTCCGGTGGCGGGTTTTGGGACGGTTCGCGTGCCCGTTCACGTCAGGCCGACCGCCGTTCCTGCGATCCGCAGTCCAGCCCCTGGACGCGTTCAGAGGCCTCATTGTGCGCCTGAGCGACGGCTTCCTGCCTCGGCGGATTCTGCATCCCCGGTTCGGCGGTCGATATGGCTATCCGCCAGCGCTCGCGAACCGTCGATCTGGCACGATGGAGCCGGGGCGAGGCGACGGCTGAGCGGCTCCTACGCTCGCGACGTCGGCCAAGGTCGCTGTGGCAGAAGGCTGAGCTGCCGTCTGAGAAAGCGCTGCACTGCGTGGCTGCCGCGGTCGAACCGGTATGTGTGGCCCGGTGTCGGCACGGGACCGGAGTGCCCCGTCGCAGGGGGGAGCGGCAACGCGTCGTAGCTCGCCCGCGCCTCGGCCTCGTCGTTGTACCGCAGGTCGGCGTAACCATGGATCCGTCGACCTCAGGTGGCTCGGATCCTGGGGAAGCACCTCGTTGGCGAGCCGGTCGAGGTTTCCGGCCATGAAGGTCGGATCGACGCCTGGTGGAAGTCCGGCCGAGACAATGTCGGTGATACCGAAGGTGGTGCGCATCCGCTTGATCTCGGCGAGACAGGCGTCGGGGTCGCCGATGAAGAGTTCTGTGGGATGACATCGTCGGCCCGCCACGCGGCGCCGTAGTCGTCGGGGGTTTCGCAAAAAAACGTCGAGTACCCCTCCATGCGGTACCGCTCCGCGCCGCGCCAGACCGGTGCGTCGCGTTCGGGGTCGTCGACGAGGAACGAGCGGATCAGACCGATGCGGAACTGGGTGGGGTCGCGACAAGTGCCTGCCAGGCCGTCAGGCCGACCAGGGGGATGGAGGCTGCTTCCTCCATGGAGAGGAATCTCGGCTTGGGCGCCACATCGGCTCGTTCATCGCGATGAGCGCTGCGAACGTGCCGATCGCGCGTTGTCCGGGCGGGCGTACACCTCGTCGCCGACGTCGAACCGTCGCACACCGGGGCGATAGGGCGGGAGTCGATCGAACTCGCCGCTTCTGATCTTGGAGTCGAGCTGGTTGACGCCCACGGCGTGGATCTGGACCAGCACCTGGCCGTCGGCCGGCGCTGGGTCGGGCACATCGGCGATCCGGCCGCCTCGCTGGGTTTGTATCGGTCGATGATGAAGGCCTTCATGGCCCGATCTCAGGCCAGGAGCCGCCCACGAGATGACCCCCACCCCGGTGCCGCGCTCATCTCCAACACTTCCGGCGTCAAACCGGTTCGAGCCGGGCCGGTGTGGTCTTGTGCCAGGGCGTCCCGGCCCACCGATCGCGGTCCTCGCTGGCGGTGAATTCGTTGGTGCCCACACCCGTCTTCAGCCGGACGCCGCCCTCGACATGGTCCAGGCCGAACCCGTTGGGAAGGGAGACGTGGCCGGGTTGGATGGTGTCGTCCACGGCGACCGTCACGATCGCAGCTGATCGTTTGGTGGAGAGCTTGGCGGCGCCGCCGTCCGCGACGCCTATCCGTTCGGCGTCGGCAGGCGAGACGCGCAACGCACCGTCGGGATCCTTCTTCCGCCACGCGGGGTCACGGAAGGTGGTGTTCGCGGTGAACGAGCGCCGTTCGCCGGCGGAGAGCAGCAGTGGCCAGTGGGGGTCGTCGCCCGGCGGGGTCTCGCTGGCGAGCTCGGCGAGCTCGGCCAGGAGCTCTGGGATCTCGACGTGCACCAGGCCGTCGGCGGTCTTGATGCGCTGCCACGTCGCCTCCCAGGTGTCGTCGGTGAACACGACCCCGGAGGGGCTTTCGACGATGGCGTCGAACAGCCGGTCGCCTGCATCCGGTCCTGTGCCGAAACCGGCTCGGGCGACGCCGTCGGGGTTGATCTGCGAGCAACGGATCACCATCGGCCACAAGGAGGCGGCAGCGGCTGCGCCGTGCGGCAGTGTCGCTCCGAGCGTGCGGTACAGCAGCACGGCGGCGACCGCGGCCAGCTTGGGGTCGGTGGTGGTCGCCTCCGCGAACGCGGCCGCGAAGTCCTCGCGGCTGCGCTCGGCGGCCGAACGCAGCGCCTCGACCACCACGGGGTCGAGGATGCCGAGGGCCTCCACGATGCGGGCGTGGATTTCCGGCTCGGGTAGTGGACCCGCCGGCGGATCGAGCACCGGCCGGCGAAGGTGGAACACGTTCTTCGGGTAGTCGAAGTTGAAGAACGTGGCCTCGAACTTCTCGTACTGGGTGGCGGCGGGCAGCACGTAGTCGGAGTGCCTCGCCGTCTCGGTCATGAACACGTCGATGCACACGCTCACATCGAGGGCGCGCATCGCCTGGCGCATCCGCTGGCTGTCCGCGACCGAGCTCACCGGATTGCCGGACTCCGCGATCAGGGCCCGATAGCGCTTCGGGTGGTCGGCCAGGATCTCCTCCGGGAGCACGTTGCACGGGATGAGCCCCCCGATGACCTTCGCCCCGACCACCGGCGTGGCCGGAGCGGTCGTGGGATGGAGCTCGCTGCGGCTCATCCGCAGCAGGTTCCCGATGCCGGTCATCGCGTACTGGCCGCCCGGGTTGGCCAGGTTCCCGGTGAGCAACCACACCAGCTTCTCCAGGTAGCTCACGAGCGTCGAGTGACGGTTCATCTGCACGCCCAGGTCCTCGAAGGTGGCCACGCTGGCCGCCGCGGCGATCCGCCGGGTGGCAGCGCGCACCAACGTCTCGTCGACGCCGCTGATCTCGGAGTATCGGGAGATCGGCACGTCCCGCAACGCGCTGAGCACCGGTTCGTAACCGGACGCATGGGCCTCGAGCCAGGCGCGGTCGACGAGGCCCTCGTCGACCAGGACCGCCGCCATGGCGGCGATCAGCCAGGCATCGCGGCCGGGTCGCACCTGGAGGTGGTAGTCGGCCAGGGCTGCGGTCTCGGTCACCCTGGGATCGATCACCACCATCGACCGGGTGGGGTCGGCGGCGATGGCCTTGAGCGTGGTGCGGGCGCGGGGGATGCCGTGGCTGATCCAGGGGTTCTTGCCCGGGAAGAACGCCACCTCGCAGTGCTCGAAGTCGCCCCGCAGGGGCGTCCCGAACATCTTGCCCATGACCAGCATCTCGCCGGTCTTCTCCTGGGAGATCGCGTTTGCCTTGAACCGGACACCTAGGGCGCCCTGGGTGGCCGCACCGTAGGTGCCGCCGAGATGGTTGCCCTGGCCGCCGCCGCCGTAGTAGACGATCGACTCACCCCCATGGGCATCGCGTACGGCCGCCAACCGCTCGGCGACCTCCCGGATGGCGGTGTCCCAGTCGACCTCCTCGTAGGTTCCGTCCGGTCCTCGACGAAGCGGGCGCAGCAGCCGTTCACCGCGCCCGTTCTGGTAGTAGTCGAGGCGCAGCGCCTTCTCACACGTGTAGCCCTTCGACGCCGGGTGGGCCTTATCGCCACGGATGCGTTCGAAGGTCTTGCCGTCGACCCCCAAGCGGACCTCGACGCCGCAGTTGCACTCGCACAAGATGCAGGCCGTCTGATGCCATTCAGCCGCCTGCAGCACTTCGGTACCGTCGGTCATCTCGCGTCCTCATCGATCGTGCGTGCCACCGTCACTGCGGACTGGCCCCGCTGAGGGCCCACGGCTTGCTCGGCGGCGAAGCCGGTGGGCGCAGACGGCTCGGTGGATTGCATGATGAAACCAAAGGGTACGCGAACGCGTTCCATGATGCAACTGTTTCCTCCTCTAGGCTGGAGCCGTGAAGCGCACCGATACCTCCGAGTGGCCGTGCACCATCGCCCGCACCGCGGCCGTGCTCGGCGACCACTGGAACCTGCTGCTCATCCGGGAGGCATGTTTGGGCACTCGCCGGTTCGACGACTTCCAAGAGGCGCTCGGTATCGGGCGCAACATCCTCACCCGACGTCTGAACGGGCTGGTGGCCGAGGGCCTGCTGCGCCGGGTCGAGTACCAGCCGAACCCGCCCCGCCACGAGTACCGGCTCACCCAGAAGGGCCGCGACGCCTACCCGATCCTCGCCGCCATGGCGGCCTGGGGGGACCGCTGGCTCACCGGTCCGGAAGGCACACCGCTGGTGCTGCACCACACCGCCTGCAAGCACGACATGCACGCCGTCGTGGTGTGCAGTGAATGCGAGGAACCCCTCGACGTCCGTGAGGTGCGAGCCAAGCCCGGACCCGGCGCCCCCGTCGGCATCCAGATCGGAGCGTCATGACCACCACCGCGGAATGGGTCAGCGCCTACGGGGCGGCCGCCGGCATCTCCTCGCCGAACCAGGACGACATCGATGTCCTGCTCCAAGTGGCCGGTGTCGCCGCGCACGCTTCGCAACGCACGGCGATGGCGGTCGACGCGACCTGACATGACAGGACGGCGTCGTGTTTCGCATGTGACGCTGTCGCCAGGCGGCCTCGGAGGGTCCGATCAGGCGGGGCCGGAGAACTGGCCGCCCGGCTCCGTCGCCGCCGTCTTGACGACGGCCGGGGCGTGGTCGTTCTCGTAGCGGGTGAGTTCGGCGCGGCCGACGACATGCCAGTGCACCTCGTCCGGGCCGTCGGCCAGCCGCAGCGTCCGCTGCGAGGTGTACATGCGGGCCAGCGGCGTCCACTGGGACACGCCGGTGGCACCGTGGATCTGGATGGCGTCATCGATGATCCTGCACACCCGCTCCGGCACCATCGCCTTGACCGCGCTCACCCACACCCGGGCCTCGGTGTTGCCCATCACGTCCATCGCCTTGGCCGCCCGCAGCACCATCAGCCGCATGGCCTCGATCTCGATGCGGGCCTTGGCGATCATCTCGGTGTTCTTGCCCAGGTTGGCCAGCGGCTTGCCGAACGCCTCCCGGTTGAGACCGCGGCGCACCATCAGTTCGAGCGCCTTTTCGGCCGCGCCGATCGAGCGCATGCAGTGGTGGATGCGGCCGGGTCCCAGGCGGACCTGGCTGATCTCGAAGCCCCGCCCCTCACCGAGCAGGATGTTCGCCTTCGGCACCCGGACGTCGTTGAAGCGCAGGTGCATGTGGCCGTGGGGGGCGTCGTCGTCGCCGAAGACATGCATCGGGCCGAGGATGTCCACGCCCGGCGTGTCCATCGGGACGAGGATCTGCGACTGGCGCTTGTGCGGCGGCCCGTCCGGGCTCGTTTGCACCATCGCGATCATGATCTTGCACCGGGGATCGCCAGCGCCGGAGATGTAGAACTTCTCGCCGTTGATGAGCCACTCGTCGCCGTCGAGGACCGCCGTGCAGGCGATGTTTTTGGCGTCCGACGAGGCCACGTCCGGCTCGGTCATCGCGAACGCCGAACGGATTTCGCCGGCCAGCAGCGGCTTCAGCCACCGCTCCTTCTGCTCCTCAGTTCCCACCCGCTCGAGCACCTCCATGTTCCCGGTGTCGGGGGCGCTGCAGTTGAGGCACTCGGACGCCAGCGGGTTCTTGCCTAGCTCCTGGGCGATGTAGGCGTAATCGAGGTTCGACAGGCCCTCGCCGGTCTCCGCATTGGGGAGGAAGAAGTTCCACAACCCATTGGCCTTGGCCTTGCCCTTGACCCCGTCGAGCAGCTCCAGCTGGCCCTCGCCGTAGCCCCAGTGCTCCGTCCGGCCCTCCCCGAGCCGGTAGAAGTCGGCCGTGATGGGCTCGACCTCGTTCTGGATGAACGCCTTGACCGCCTCGTAGAGCGGGACGGCGTGCTCGGACATCGACAGGTTCAAGGCGTCGTCGGTGGCGACGCCGGAGTGCATTCCTGGTGTGGGCATTCGTCTCTCCTTGGCCTTAGATCGGCTTTATCGTTGCGATTGGGGCGTTTCCGTCTATCAGGGAGGCCCGATTGGTGGGACCGACCGGGGCGTTCCAACCCTAGGCCCGTTTTCCGCACCGGGATGAGGTAACCCTGGCTGATCGCCGCCGAGTTCCCCTTGTATTGGCTGGGTTTTGGGCCTCTGGGTGGGGGTTCGGGCTGAGATGTGTTGTGCCAACGGGGCGAATGACATGCTTGTTATTTGTGGGTCGCTCGTGCTAGGGTTGTGCCAACATGTATCCCCGGGTGAAGCGTGTCCGGCGCGGCGATCAGGTGCACGAGTACGTGCAACTGGTAGAAGGCCACCGCCACGGCGGCAAGGTCCGCCAGCGTGTTGTGGCAACCCTCGGTCGTTTGGATGAGCTGAAGGCCTCCGGCCAGCTGGACCGCTGGGCCGGCGCGTTCGCCCGGCTGGACCCGCCCCCGGTGGGCACCCGCCGCGAGGTCGGCCCGCTTTTGCTGGTGGCCCACTACCTCAGACGTTTGGGCCTGGCCGGACTGGTCGACCAGGTCGCTTCCATGCGGGGACGGTCACTGCTCACCCATGGCGAGGTGATCGCCGCCCTGGTCGCCAATCGCCTGGCCGGCCCCGCCCCCCTTTATGACATAGCCGGATGGGCGTCGCAGGCGGCGATGGCCGAGCTGTTCGACGTGCCGGCGGGCCTATTGAACGACGACCGGCTCGGCCGGGCCCTCGACGCCCTCGCACCCAAGGCCGAGGACCTGCGGGGTCGGCTGCTTTTGCGCACCATCGAGCGTTTCCGCGTTGTCGACGCCGGCCGGCTTCATCTCGATCTGACCGGGGTGCGCTTCGCCGGCAGCTACGAGAACTCTGCCCTGGTGAAGAAGGGTTGGGCGGCGGATGGCAGCATCGGCCGGCAGATCAAGACACTACAGGCGTCCACCAAAACCGGTGTGGCGCTGTACTTCCGTCCCCACCAGGGCGCCTCGGGCGAGCCGCCGGCGTTCATGGACGCCATCGACACCCTCGTGAAGGCGCTGCCGCCCGGCCTGGTGGTCGTGGCCGACTCCGGCCTTGGCCATTTGGAGAACCTGTGCGCTCTTGACACCACGGGCGTGGGTTTCGTGGTGCCGCTACGCGCCGATACCGGCTGGGCGCAACGATTCACCCAACAGGTCCCCGCCGGCCTGTCCGCTCTGCGCCGCCTCGACTACTGCTCGCAGCGCGAACGGCGGCTCCCACCCCAAAAGCGCACCGTATGGAAAGGAGTCTTGCGTCCCTTCCCCGTCGCAGACGGCGACGGCGACACCCACCATCTGCGCGTCGGCTACATCTTCTCCTCCGAAGAGGCCGCCTCTGTCGCCGACGCCCGCACCCGACGTCTAGAAAAGGCCCAGGCCGCTCTGGGGCGGATCCGCAACGGCTTGGGCGGCCGCTACTACAAAACCAAATCTCAAGTCGACGCCAAGGTCGCACAGATCCTCGCAGACGGTGTGGCCGGACTCATCTCCGTCACCACCGGCGAATCCGACGGCAAACCGACCATCACCTGGACCGTCGACCGAGACGCTATGGCCAAAGCCGGCGAGCTCGACGGGCTCTACGCGCTGGCCACCAACCTCGCCGACCCACACGGCCGCAGCCTCAACTCCCTCGACGTGCTTCGCATCTACAAAGACCAGTGGATCGACGAGCAACGCCACCGCGATCTAAAACAGGCCCTGCACGTTCGGCCGGTGTTTCTCCACAACGACGCCCGCATCGAAGCGCTCATCGCCGTGATCGGCATCGCCCTGCTCATCTTCGGGCTCATCGAAGCCGAACTTCGCGCCGCTCTGGGCGAAGAAAACACCCTGCCGGGCATCTTGCCCGAAGGCCGCGCCGCCAAACCAACCGCCCGCGCCGCCCTCGCCGCCTTCGACGGTCTGTGCGCCACCTACACCGCCGGCGGCCTGGTCCTCGACCCGCTCAGCCACACCCAGCGGGTCATCCTCGCCCTGCTCGCCATCCCCCTCCCGTGGCCCGAAGCCACCCAGGAACAACGAACATGACCCCTATCGCCACCATGCCGACCGCGTGGTGCCGGCTCAACACCGCCCTCCAAGCTCGCCGCCCGGTCCAGGTCTCCTACCACGGCCGCTGCCGCCTCATCTGCCCCCACGCCCTCGGATGGCACAACGGCCGGGCCATGGTTCTCGGCTACCAGACCGGCGGGCAGACCAGCACAGGAACCCTCCACCCCGATCCCCGCAAGCGGTGGCGATGCATGTACCTCGACGAAATCGACCAAATCGTCGACGCTGACCCGAAAAGCCCATGGCAAAGCGCCGACAACTACAACCACTCGCAACCCTTCCCCGTCATCGACCAGATCGCCACGGCCATCACCCCCGACGGTCCTAACCCCAGCCAGTGAGGCGACCCCTAAGACCGGGGGAACTAACCCTCAAACGGTGCGAAAAAGGGGCCTAGGTGCGGTGTGACGGATTGGTGGCTGGTCGCCGGAGCCTGGCGTGGCGATCGGCTCGGCCGGTGGTCGGGGATTACGTCGCCGTCGTCGCCCGGCCCGGGCACCGGCATCACGTCGCCGGCGCCAGCTGGCTCGCCGCATTCCCTGCAGACGGCGACCAGATCGGCCACGTGGCCACAGGCGCGGTGCACGAGTTGGAGGGGTGGGCCGTGGGGGGCTCGCCCGCGGTCGCCCCACTGTCGCAGTGCGACGATCACGGGCCACAGGTCGCGGCCTTGCTCGGTGAGGACGTAGTCGAAGCGGGGCGGGTGCTCGCTGTAGGGGACGCGCTCTACCACGCCCTCGTCGACGAGGTGGGTGAGCCGTTGGTCGAGCACGTTGCGGGCGATGCCGAGGCGTTCCTGGAGGTCGTCGAAGCGAGTCACGCCCAAGAAGGCGTCGCGGATGATGAACAGGCTCCAACATTCGCCCACCACCTCGAGGGACTGGCCGATGGAGCAGTTCATATCTCGAAAGCTGGACCGCTGCACCGCCATTCACTCTAGCTGGGTTGCGTGATGGAACCTACCACGGTAGGGTCCGTTGTTTGAAGCAACCCACCAGCGGGACGGCCGTCTCCGGCGCTGGGTTCGATTGTGAGGAGGCGTCGTGGACGTTGCAGGATCCGTTGCGTTGGTGACCGGCGCGAACCGAGGGCTCGGGGCGGGCTTTTGCCGTGCGCTGCTCGCGCGTGGGGCGTCGAAGGTGTACGCCGGAGCGCGCGACCCGGACACAATCGGGATCGCCGGGGTGGTGCCGGTGCGGCTCGACATCACCTCACCGGTCGACACCGCGGCCGCGGCCGCCCAGTGTGATGACACGACCTTGCTGGTCAACAACGCCGGCATCTTGACGGGCACGTCCGTGCTCGCCGACGACGCACTCGAAGGTGGACGGCGCGAGTTCGACACCAACGTGTTCGGAACGCTTTCGATGAGTCGAGCGTTCGCCCCGGTGCTCGGGGCCAACGGTGGCCTGATCCACAGGAGTCGCAGTGAACCTCCTCCGCGACGTCGGAGCCGTGCTGAATACCGGAACCAGGGTCCTGCACCTCGTGACGCTCCGCCCCGATGGACCTCACCCGCCGAGCCCCGCCCGGTGAGCGCCACGAACCGCGACCAGACCAACTCCAAAGGACCTCGACATGAATGACAACCGGAAGCCTCCGAGCTGTGACACCGTGTCGTACAAGCACGCCGCCACCCGCACCGTCACCGCCGGCGGGGTGCAATTCGCCTATCGAGAGCTCGGCCAGCAAACCGGCACCCCGGTGATCTTCTTGACGCACCTGGCGGCGAACCTGGACAACTGGGACCCACGCGTCGTCGACGGCATCGCCGCGAAGCACCGAGTGATCACCTTCGATAACCGAGGCGTTGGCGCCACCACCTGCAAGGTGCACGACACGGTGGAGGCGATGGCGAACGACGCCGTCACCTTATCCGGGCGCTCCGCTTCGAGCAGGTCGACATTCTCGGGTTCTCTCTGGGCGTGATCGCAGGTGGTCGCACTGGAAGAACCCGGTTCGTCCGCAGGCTGATTCTCGCCGGAACGGGCCCGGCCGGCGGCGAGGGGATCAGCAAGGTGACCCGGATCTCGAACCTCGACGTCGCACGCTCACGTTTCAGGGATCCCAACACGTTCCTATTCTTCACCCGGACCCCCAACGGGAAACGATCAGCCAAAGAGTTCCCTGGCACGTTTGAAGGAGCGCACCAAGAACCGCGACCAGTCGATCTCTCTGTCCGGCTATCGCGCCCAGCTGAAGGCCATCCATCGCTGGGGTCTGCAGGACCCTGCCGACCTGTCCTTCATCCAGCAGCCCGTGCTGGTCGCCAACGGTGACAACGACAGGATGGTGCCACCACGAACTCCGTCGACCTCGACCGCCGCCTGCCGAAGAGCGAACTGGTCATTTACCCCGACGCTGGGCACGGCGGCAAACATCCGACACAGTCCCAGGAGCACCGCGGATTTGAGCGCCAACGAGGCCCCTCGGTCGAGCGCTGAAGGCGCCGGCCGTCGCCCGCGCCCCCAGGGGTGGGTCAGGAACTGGCCTTCCGGCGTCTGACGGCGGTCACAGCAGACAGGATCAGTGCGCTCGGGTTGCCGTGATCGGGGTAGCGGCGTTGCATGCGGGCGACCAGGTCCCGTGAGTCGCTGGCGAGGTCGAGCTCTTCGATGAAGTCCTGGATGTAATCCCGGGTGGCGTCGAGACTGGCGGCCAGGTCGTCGTCGGGGAGCTCCGGTCGTTTGTGCCCGGCGATGACGATGCGGGGTTCGAGCTCGGCAACCCTGTCGACGCTGGCCAGCCACGCTCGCCACTCCTCAGGGCTGGATACGCCGAGGAACGGATTGATGCCGTTGTAGATGACGTCGCCCGTGATGACGGCCCCGAGCGAGGGGATGTGCAAGACGGTGTTGTTCGGGATGTCGGCTTGGCCGACGTTGATCGCTCGCAGCGGTTCACCGTCGACGGTGATGGTGTCCCCCTCCAGCGGTTCGGGCACAACGGTGTTGTCGAGTGCCTCGCCACCGAATCGCTCTGCCCATTCGGCGCGGGACGCCTCGTGGCCGGATGCGATGTCGCCAGCGACGGCGGGAACAGCGAGCGGGCGGGCGTGAGGAAACTGGTCGAGCAAACGCTCGAGTCCGAAGTAGTGGTCGGCGTGGGCGTGTGTGAGGTAGATCGCGGTGAGCGTCCGGCCGGACGTGGTGATGCGTCGTGCCAGCTCGGCGACGTCGGTCTCCATGTACTGAGTGTCGACGAGGACCGCTTCGGTGGGCCCGAACACCAGCGTCGCGGTGGTCGGTGAGAACTGACCGCCGTTGGGCAGGTCGCGTGTCGGGCTCGTGTAGACGTCGAGTTGGAGGTCGGTCATGAGATTCCCTGTCTGTCGGATTGGAGCGAGGTCGTCGCCGTCGTGGTCACGGGTCGCTACGTTCCTGGGTTGCGGCGCCTATGCGTGGTGGACCGTGTTTCGCGCCTGGAGGGGGTGATCGTCACCGGGAACTCGACGATCCGTCGGTGTTCGTCGGCGCCTTGGCCCTTGCCGGCGATCACACGACGGCCGGGCTGAAGCTGCTGTTCTTCAGCGAGGAGGCCCAACGGGACGGCGCCCGCCTGAAGGCGAAGCAGACCCCGGAGCCAGTCCATCCGTTCGGCCTCGGCCGCCGGCTGCCCAAGCCGCCAGTGACGGCACTGCAAGGCATCACGTTCACGATCGGGATCGAGATCGCGCTCGCGGGCGACATCGTGGTGGCCGCCTCCGACACCCGCTTCTGCCAACTGGAACCCAAGCGAGGCCTGGCTCCCCTCGGTGGGGCGCGGTGCGCTACGTGCAGCCCGCCGCCTGGTTCGCACAGTGCGGTCATATGCTCGTCCCCGTCCTGATGGTGGTCTCGGGTTCCTCGTTCACCTCGTGGACGAGGTCGAGCAGATGGGCGAGGTCGTCGAGCTGGCGCTGGAGATCGGGTTGCGGATCGCCTTGGAGTTGGGCGCGCAGCGTCGTGATGCCGGCGTCGCGATAGAGGCGGAGCCGGTCGCGGATGAGATCGTCGGTGCCGACGAGGTTGGTGCCGAGTCCGATGGCGGTCGGTACCCGGCGGCGGGCGGCGTCACGGTCGCCGGCGAGCCACAGCTGCTGCACGGCCCGGACGTCGTCGCCGTAGCCCTGGCGGGCGAAGGCTTCGTTGTAGAAGTTGGTGGTCGCCGAGCCCATGGCGCCGAAGGTGAAGGCGTAACCCTCCGCGTGGCGGCGGCCGGCGGCGTCGACGTCGTTGGTGAACTCGACACCCACCGACACCGTGAGATCGAGGTCGGCGAGTGGGCGGCCAGCGCGGGTGGCGCCGTCGCGGATCGGGTCGAGGAACACCTCGGCGGTCTCGGGGAAGAACGAGTTGCCGATCCAGCCGTCAGCGAGCTCGCCAGTGAGGCGCAGGTTGGCCGGCCCGAGCGACGCGATGTAGATGGGGACATGGGTGGGGGGCATCAGTGAGCGGATGGCGCGGCCCTCGCCGCCGGGGAGGGGGAGCTGGTAGATCTCACCCTGGTACTCGAGCCGGCGGCCGGCGGTGACGGCGCGGATGATGTCGATGGTCTCTCGGGTGCGGCGCACGGGCTTGTCGAAGCGGACGCCGTGCCAACCCTCCATCACCTGCGGGCCGCTGGAGCCGACGCCGAGGACGAACCGACCACCGGACAGCGCCTGGAGGGACATCGCGGACATGGCCAGCATCGCCGGAGTGCGGGCACCGAGCTGCACGATCCCGGTGGCGAGGCGGATGGTGGAGGTCTGCGCGGCCAGAAATGCCAGCGGGGTCAGGGCGTCCCCGGCCCAGAACTCGGGCACCCAGACCGAGTCGACGCCGAGACGCTCCGCCTGGCGGACGAGCTCGACGCCTGCCGCGCCGGCGGGCACGGCGGCGATGCCGATCCGCACGGTCATCGCGCCGTTTCGGCGAGTTGCTTGATGCCCTCGACGGTGCGCTGCATGTTGGCCTGCACCTCGTTGAGGCGGCGGCGCAGCACGCGGGCCTCCTTGCCGGGGTTGGCGGTGATCGCCATCGTCGTCCCCGACGGCCCAGGACCCATGATGTAGCTGAACCGCAGCCGGGTCCGGCCGCCGGCCGGTTCCAGGTCGAAACGCCACCGGGCTCCCGGATTGTCGGGATCAGAGGTGCGCCAGCCGAAGGCGCGCAGCTCGTCGCAGGCGTCGACGAAGCACGGGACGACCCACTCGCCGACCGCCTTGTGACGGTTGCGCC
Source organism: uncultured Acidimicrobiaceae bacterium (assembly GCA_963834725.1). Taxonomy (GTDB): domain Bacteria; phylum Actinomycetota; class Acidimicrobiia; order Acidimicrobiales; family Palsa-688; genus PALSA-693. Next base: position 4,689,407 of record CAWICN010000001.1, on the reverse strand, counting down.
CTATGAAAACCGCGCCCACCCCGCGTTCGTTGCTCTGCCACTCGGCGCCGATGGACTCGTTGGAGAACCGGCTCGGCAAGTTCACATCGGTCACCAGCGACCACACCACCGCCGGAGCGGCGTCGATGTCGACCTCGGCGATGGCCCCGGGTCCGTCCTCGAAGCGCAAGCTCTCGGCGGGTCCGTGCTCAGATGTGGTGCCGAAGCGATCGAAGTAGGTGATCGCCCGAGCCGGGTGCCGGGGCGCGCGGCGGAACTCGGTGCCCTTGGTCCAGGCCACGGGAAGCAGCACGATCTCGGTCATGTGGGCAGGGATCCCGAGGATCTCCTTCACTCGGGCCTCGTCCTCGAGGGCGGCCGTGACCCACGTGGTGCCCAGGCCACGAGCCCGCAGGGCGAGGCAGAAGCTCCATGCCGCCTGGATGACCGAGTCGAACAACCCGGGGCGGCCGTTGCCGCCGTGACGGCCGATGATGGCGGGGATGACGATCGCCGGCACGTCGGCGAGGTGCTCGGCCAGATATTGCGCTGACGCCATCACTTGCTCCTGCGGATGGCCACTGCCCCGCAGCCGCTCGGCGGCGGCGGACATGAACGGCAGGGCCGTCTCCCGGTACAGCTGGCCCAGCTGATCCTTCACGGCCTGGTCGCGCACGATCGCCCACCGGCGGCTGCCCAGGTTGCCGCCGGTGGGCGCCTGCTCGGCGAGATCGATGCAGTCCAGCAGCAACTGATTGTCGACCGGGCGCTCGAGATCGAGCCGCCGGCGGACGGCACGAGTCGTCGCCAAGACCTCATCGACGTGGCGGGGATCGATGTTCATTCAGCGCTCCCTCGACGTGGGCTCGCCGGTCACCACTCAGCGTCCGGTGAACTGCGCCCGGCGCCGCTCGACAAACGACGCGATACCCTCCTGAAAGTCCTCCGTCGCCCGCACCATGGCCGACATCTCCGGGATCGCCCCGATGGCGGCCCGCTCGTCGTGGTCGAGGGCGAGGCGGGCGTTGGCGATCGTGTGCACGAGCGCCGCCGGTGAGCACTCAAGCATCTCTCGGGCCAGCGCCACCGCCCGCTCGATCTGCTCGCCCGGCTCCACGACCTCCTGCACCAGCCCGATCCGGTAAGCCTCGGCGGCGCCGAACTCGTCCGCCCGCAACAGGTGGTACATCGCGTCGCCCCAACCGGCGCGCTGCACGTAGCGCACCGTCGCCCCACCAAGGGGAGCCAGACCGCGCTTGGGCTCTAGCTGGCAGAAGCGGGTGTCGGAAGCGGCCACCACGATGTCGCCGGCGAGCGCGATCTCGATCCCGATCGTGAACGTGATGCCCTGCACTGCCGTCACTCGCGGCTTGCGAAGCCGGCGGCCGAGGCCGAACGGATCCACTGGCTCCGAGGTCTGCTCCGCCTTCAGGCGGACGGCGTCCCGCTGGGCCTCCTCGCTGAAAAACAACGGCATCTCCAGCCCGGCCGTCGTGTGATCGCCGGCAAAGGCCAAGACACCGACGAACAGGTCTGGGTCGTCGTCGAGCCGGGTGAGCGCGGCGGCCAGCTCGGCGGCGATCTTCGGGGTGAACGCGTTCTTCTTCTCCACCCGGTCGACCGTCATCACCAAGAGGTGGTCGTCGACCACCTCCGTCCGTACCTCCCCGTGAGGATGCCACGCCCGCTCATCGTCCTCGTTGGATTCCATGATGGAACCCATCCTAGTCGCGGATGCTCCCTCGTGCAACCCTGGCTCTGCATTGGCTATTCGCCATTGGCGTTGTCGGCGCGGTCGCCATATACCTGCCGACGGCACCCCGGTCGAATGCCTCGATGTTGCTGTCGATCCGAACGGCTGTGACCGGCGGAATCGAGCGGACGGACTCCCGATCCTCAATCACGGCGTCGCCCACATCCGCTTCGGTACCCGAGGCGACGGCGATGAGGTTCCGTCTGGAGTGGGAGTGGCCAGTCTGCTCCCAGCCTCCGCGACGGGCAGGTCGACGACAGAGATCCAGGTGTCTTGGCGTTGGGAACGGCCAGTGGCGTTGCGGTGGTCGAAGTGACTGAGTGCAATCCGGCAGCCACCCGTGATCACGACCACCTCCATGCCCGGATCGTTCTGCAAGAGACTTAGCGCTGGTGACGATTATCTGTATGCCCGCAAACCCGCGTCCCAGAGCCTGCGGCAAGGATGCTCACCATCGCCGGCTTGTGAGACACCGGGGAAACGAGCTCGCTTGCGTCGCGAGCCGCGCCCGAAATCCCATCTGAGCGGGCTCCGGCGGATGCCGACGCCAGTCGTATGCCGGTCTATATCAGACGGCTACTGAGCGGACAAGCGCGATCCGAAGAGCGGCACCGAATGTCTCGGGCCTCACGCAGTTTGGGCCGCGGTGGACCTGTTGGACGTCGAAGGCGCGCATCCACGCCTCGATCAGCCGGGCTAGCGGGATCACGTGGCGGGGCTGAGCTCTTCCGAGGCTGATCCCCGCCAATTGGGTGCCTTGGGCTATCAGCCGTCTGGTGCTGTCCCAGATGAAGCAGGACTCGTCGACCGTTGGCCGCCGATCAGCCCAGCCCGGTGTATGACCCGGACCGGGCCGGGGGCGGGACGGGCTCTGACGGAGGCGGTGAGTTCGAGGGTTGGGACCAGCCGGAGAATTCGATGTCGAAGGTGGCTGGCGGGAGGGCGTCGACAGCGAAAAGCGAGGAGACTGCGTCGAAGGGCTCCCCGCCGGGCAGGGCGAGCCAGTCCCGCAGCTCCCCCTGTCCGCTAGGCTGACCCGTCGCGAAGTCCTGCGACGACGGTTCGAGTCGAACTTCGATCTGGTCCATGATTGCCACCCGGGAGCCGTCCGGAGTCCGGGGGATCAGCTAGGCGCAGTTCTCGTAGGGCACCTCTTCCCATGTCGGACACACCGCCGTCCCAGTACGGCCGGCCGGGGGCGTCAAGGCGGCCGGTCGTGATCAACGCCTCCACCCTTGCCCGCCCCTCCTGGCTCAAAATCACGCATCCGTGCTCGTAGCTGGCGGGCGCTGCGGCCGTCCCCCCGGAGCAGCTCAACCCCGACGGTGACCGGACCCGGGTTTGGAGCGGAGAGGTAGTGGGCGCTGGCGCACTGCCGAACTTGGCCCGCTCACCGTTGGGCTCGCCTGACCGGTGCCAGGTCGTCGAGGTCTCCCGGGCCGCGCACGGCCCGAACATTGCGGGCGCTGAGGCGCTCCCCACAGGCCGAGCAAGTCATTACCGCCTGGGACACTTTACCGCATCCCTTATGGACGACGTGGAGGGGTGGCCCGTCGGGGGCGGCGTAGCGGTCGCCCCATTGGCGCAGGGCGGTGAGCACTGGCCAAAGGTCTCGGCCCTTGGCGGTGAGGCGGTAGTCGTACCGGGGCGGATGCTCGGAGTAGGCGGTCTTGTCGAAGATCCCTTCGTCGACCAGGCGGGCCAGGCGCTGGTGGAGGATGTTGCGGGAGATGCCGAGTCGCTGTTGGAACTGGTCGAAGCAGGTTACGCCCAAGAAGGCGTCCCGGATGATGAGCATCGACCATCACTGGCCCACCACCTCAAGGCACTGGGCCACCGAGCAGTGCATGTCGGCGAAGCTCTTCCGTTCCACGAGACCCAGAATAGAGGGTTGCATCATAGAACGCAACTCTGTATAGTGCGTTCCATGACGCTATCCACCCTGCCAGAGACGTCGTTTGTGCCAGTCGCTCCCAGAGCCAAGGCCTCCCCGGCGGAGACGCTGGTCATCGTCTGCGCCGGCGTGGTGCTGGCCAGCCTGGATCTGTTCATCGTCAACGTGGCGCTGCCTCAGATCGCCCGCGACCTCCACGCCTCCGACCTGGGGGGGCTGTCCTGGGTTCTCAACGGCTACGCCATCGTCTACGCCTCGCTGCTGGTGTTCTTCGGCCGCCTGGCCGACCGCTACCGGCGCGACCGTGCCTTCCTGGTCGGGGTGGCGGTCTTCACCGCCGCGTCGGCGGCCTGCGCGGCGGCCACCAGTGTGGGGATGCTCGTCGGGTTCCGGGTCCTCCAGGCGGCCGGCGCCGCCCTGCTCACCCCCACCTCCTTGGGCCTGGTGCTCGCCTCCCACCAGGCGGAGCGCCGCCAGGGAGCGGTTCGGGCCTGGACGGCAGTGGGCGGCCTGGCCGCTGCGGTCGGCCCGGTGGTCGGCGGGTTGTTGGTGGCGGCCAGCTGGCGCTGGGTGTTCCTGGTCAACGTGCCGATCGGAATCGCGGCCCTGGTCGTGGGCTGGCGCCGCTTGCCCGCGGTGCCCGGGCACCCTACCGAACGGCCGACCCTGCCGGCGTGGCGCTGGCCACCGCCGGGGTGGGGCTTTTGACCTTCGGTCTGGTCAAGGGACCCGACTGGGGCTGGGCTTCCGCCCGGACCGGCTCGATCCTGGCCGCAGCCGCCGTCGTGCTGGCGGGCTTCGTCTGGCACTGCCGGACGGCGCGCAGCCCCCTGGTCCACCCGGAGCTGTTCCGGTCCCGCCAGTTCACGGGCGCCTCCCTCATCGCCATCTTCTTCTCCGCCGCCTTCGGGGCGATGCTGCTTTCCATAGTGCTGTGGGAACAGGGCGCGTGGGGCTGGTCCGCCCTGCACGCCGGGCTGGCCATCGCTCCCGGTCCGCTCATGGTGCCAGTCATGGCCTTCCTCGTCGCCGGCAGGCTCATCCGCCGCTACGGGCCCGCAGTGGTAATCAGTCTGGGCAGCGCCGCTTTTGCCGCCGCGGTCGCCTGGTGGGCCCTGGCCGTGACCGCATCCCCCGACTACCTGGCTGGGCTTTTGGGCGGCATGATCCTGAGCGGGGTAGGTGTCGGCCTGACCCTCCCCACCCTGATGGGCGCGGCTACGGCGTCGTTGCCTGCCCACGGCTTCGCCACCGGCTCCGGGGTGATCAACATGATCCGCCAGACCGGTCTCGCCCTCGGCGTGGCGGTCCTCGTCGCCCTGCTCGGGACCGGCGCGGCCCACCACAGTCCGGCGCTCGCCTCCTTCCAGCACGGTTGGTGGCTGATCGCCGCCCTCTCGGCCGCCGGGATCGTCCCCGCCTTGGCCCTGCTCCGCCGTCCCGCCCTGCGATAGCGCTTGACCCGATGACGCCTTGCCCTGGAGGAGATCTAAAGGCGATGCGACGTTCATCGTCGCATCAAACGGGCCAGCGGTCGCGCCCTCCGACGATGCGCAGATGACCCGAGCACAAACCACCAAAGGAGCCCCGATGACCGCTGCTTCCACCACTGAGTCCGTCCCTGTCCTGGAACCCGGCGCCCTCGAACGCGCCGGCGCGTTCGTCCGAGCAGCCGGCCTGACCCTTGACGAGGTTTCTCCAACGCGCGTCACCGGTCGTATCGAACTGGGAGCCGACCACCACACGCCCTGGGGAATCGTGCACGGCGGCGTCTACGCCACCGCGGTAGAAAGCGCAGCCAGCATCGGCGCCAGCACCAGAGTGCGGGATCACGCACAGGTGGCGGTCGGGCTCACCAACACCACCCAGTTCGTGCGCTCCCTCCAGGACGGGACAGTCAGGGTTGAAGCCGTCGCCCTAAACCAAGGCCGCACCCAGCAACTGTCGCGGGTGGATATCACCGACGAACCAGATCGACTCGTCGCCCACGGTGAGGTCCGCCTCCAGAATCTCAACCCCACGACATGACTCCCCACCCGCCTCGGCCCTTAACACCCCCCCGACAACACCGGAGGACCCCAACCCAATGAACATCTCGTCCGCAACCGTCCTGGTCAGCAGAGCCAACCGTGGACTCGGCCGCTGCCTCGCCGCCGAGCTCGCCGACCGCGGCGCCCGCGTCTACGCCGCAGCCCGCACCCCGACCTCGTAGACCTTTCCCGGGGTCAAGCCATACGGCTGGACGTCACGGATCGGACCTCAGTGGTTGCCGCGGCGGAGATCGCGGCCGACGTGAACCTGCTCATCACCGACGCCGGATCCGCGACCGGCGCCGACCTGCTCGAAGGGGACCTGGACCCGATCCGCCTAGAGATAGAAACCCACTTCTTCGGGACGCCGTCGATGATCCGGGGCCTTCGCCCCCATCATCACCGCCAACGGCGGCGGCTCCATCCTCAACATCCTCTCGGCTCCGTCATGGATCAGCCTCCCCGACGTCGGCGCCTACTGCGCCGCCAAGGCCGCCGATTGGTCGCTCACCAACTCCCTCCGGATGCAACTCGCCCCGTTCCACATCAGAGTCGCCGGGTTACATGTCGGCTCCATGGACACCGACATGACCGCCTCGGTGACCGCGTCCAAAACCGACCCGGCCGAGGTCGCACGAGCGGCCGTCGACGCCGTCGAAGCCGGCATCTACGAGATCCTCGCCGACGATGCGCGAACCGCGATCGACGGACATTTCCCTTCGAGGTTGCCGGCCTCCCGTTCGCGGCTGTCCCCAAATGTGCGAGCAGAACGTCGGGCCGGGGTCGCCCCTACCGCCGGGTCGGTGAGACACCCCGCGTCCTCCCTGTCAGCCAAGTGCTTACGGTTGCGAGCAACGGCGCCTCTAGGACCAAGGCTGTCCCGCAACCCGAACTCTCTGCCGGAACGCAGCAAGTCGGAGTACCCGTGCGGGGCAGGTGTCCCGTAACCCCCGCCCAGTGAAAATGCCCGCAGGGGTGCCCAAATGTGGGACGCCCGATGTCGCCGCTCCCGGACGGGGCCGGGAGCTACAACTCGGGTACGACCGCACGCGGCGTGGGCGGTTCGGGGTGCGGGGTGTGCCCGAATGCCTGCAGCTGCTGTTGACGGGTCGCAGCCCGGCGGATTTCTGTAGCGGAGGGGACGCTGTCGATGTGGTCGCGGTGGGCGTCGACGCGTGCAGCGAGCTTGTCGGCGTGGCGTTGCTCGTGGTATCCGTGGTCGCGCACGGCGCTCGTGGCCGCTTGGCGCCTGTCGAATCGGGCCGCGGTGTCCTCGAGGGTGGCCTGGTGGCGGGCGATGTCGTGGTCGAGCCGGGCGATCTCTGGGGCGACGTGGGCCTGCCAGCGTGTGTGTCGGCCTCCCGGGCCGCCCACTGGGCGGCTTCTTTGCGGGCTGCGTGGCGGTCCCGCCGCCGGCCGCCATGCTGGGCGGCCCGTTCCGCCCGATGGCGTTGGGCTGTGGCTTCGTCCAGGTCGTGCACGGGTTGGCCCGCCTCGGTGCCGACCCACATGCCACCCCCGTGCTCCAAGTCGGCGCGGGCTTGGCGAGCTGACTCCAGGGCCTGTTCGGCCTGGCCCAACGTGGCGGCCCGGTCCGGCAGCCGGAGGCCGACCACCGCTTGGCCGGTGATGGCTTTGTGGGCGTGGACCATGGCGGCGATACGGGCCTGGTCGCCGGGGGGAAGGGCTTGGAAGCGGTCGCCGGTGAGGGTGGCGGGGTCGGGCAGGGCGGTGTCGATGGCCCAGGTGGGGGTGCGCCGGCTGAACCAGTCCCGGCGCAGATCGTCCACCGCTTGGGGCAGGTCATCGGCCACGGTCCAGACGTGGGTGGACTCCCGGGCCCGGCTCATGGCCACGTAGGCGAGCTCGCGGCCGCCGCCGTCGGCGAACAGATGGGCCCGTTGGGCCGTCGAACCTTGGCAGCGATGGACCGTTGTGGCGTACCCGTACCCCAACCGGTCTGCCCCTGCCTCCTCCCCGTCCAGCTGGACCTGCCGGCCGTCGTCGGTCCGCAATGTGAGCGTCCGCCCATGGGTGTCGACGGCGTCGATGACGGCTCGCTGGGAGGTGACGAGCGTGCCGTCGGGTCCGGGGGCCAAGGTAACGACGCTGTCGCCGGCCCGGTAGGTGTTGCCGCCTGGGCATTCGAGTTCCGGGCCGGCCAGTCGCCCGGTGCTCTCCATCCATGCTCGTGCGCGTTGGTTGAGGGCAGCGACGTTGGCCCGCCGCCATGCGTACAACCCGGTGTCGTGGCCGGCGGCGATGTCGGCGGCCCACGCGTCGACGGTCTGTTGGAGGGCGTCGTCGCGGTCGGCGATCGGGTGGATGCGGTCATGCTGGTGGTACCAGGCGACGGCCTTGGTGATGTCGCCGTCGCGCAGTTCCACGAGGATCTGGCGTTCGGCGGGGTCGTGTTGACGGCGGTTCTCGCGCAGCTGGTGCACCAGGTCCGGGTGGCGGCGCACCAACGAGGCGAGGGCTCCGCCAGGCCCGACCGACCCGAGCTGGTGGTGGTCGCCGACAAGCACCAATTTCGCTCCCGCCGCGTCGATGCGGGCAGCCAGGGCGACCAGGTGGGCGTCCTCGGTCATGCCCACCTCATCCAAAATCACGACGGTGCGGTCGTCGAGGGCGAGCCGCCACAACAGGCCGGCCAACGTCCGCGCCTCCCCAACCTCGCCCTCTTTGCCGAGCGTGCGGGTGGCCTGGCCGGACGTCGCGGTGCCCAGCACCTGATGGCCCGACGCCTCATACGCAGCAGCCGCCACCGCCAGCATCGTGGTTTTCCCCGATCCCGCTACCCCTACGATGAGTTCCGCGCCCCGCCCTGACGCGCAGATGTTCTTGGCGGCTGTGCACTGCTCGGCCGAGAGGTTGGCGCCGATGCGCTGCTCGGCGGCGGCGATGGCCCGGTCGACCGCGGCGTGCGGCGCCACGGGCGCATCGGTGCGGGTCAGTTGGCGGCCGATAGCGGCCGCGATTGCCTGCTCGGTGGCAAGCACCGAGGCCAGGGCATGCTGCTGTTCCCGTGTCCCAGCGACGCCGACGACGGGCACGACTTCGGGGTCATGGAGCGCCCGCTCCACGAGAGGATGGAGGAGTCTGGGGTCCTGCCCGAACAGGCGTGGGCCCAGTTCGACCAGCACGTGTCGGCGGGCGAACACCTTTCTGCGGGCCAGCTCCCCATCAGCTGAGAGCACCTCGCCGAGCATCGCCCGCACCCGCTTCAACGTGAGTTTGGGGGGCGGGCCGAGCTTCTTGGCGGCGCTGTCGATGGAGGCGGCGAGCCGCTCGACCGGCCACCCGATGGACGCCAACTCGTCCCGCCACCGCCTCACCAGTTCGCCCTCCACGGCGTGTTCTTTGGCCTGGCGGGTCGTCCTCGCGGCGACCGCCCGGGCCCGAGAAGTGTTGTCGCCGCCCCGTGCGCATTCGGCGGAAATCTCCGCCGCCCGCTTGGAGTGAACGTCGATAACCTCGTCTGGGACGCCGGCGATCCGCCAGTGGCGCAAACGCCCCGACGGGCCCGGATCCGCCTCGATGGCATAGCCCAACTCGACCGCCACCCGGGCGGCGGCGACCCTCCCGACCATGGTGGCGGCGTGCAGATGCTCCCGCCACAAGACGGTATCGGCCGCCTTCCATCCGCCCTTTCCGTCTTTCATTTCGACCACGTTGGCCAGCAGCACGTGATCATGCGGGCAAGGATCTCCTGCCCGTGACGTGGCATGCCGGGCGTGGGCGTAGATCAACCCGCCGGTGGGGGTGGCGGTGGCGCTCCGACCCCGCCGGCCACCCACATGGCGCGCCACCTGGTCGATACGGAAGGAGAATCCCATGACCGCGACCGGAACCATCCCCAAGCTGCTCGGCATCGACGAGCTCGCCGCCCACCTCGGGACCAGCTCCCGGCACGTCCGCCGGTTGATCGCCGCCGGGCGCGTGCCCTATCTCAAAGTGGGCGGTTACGTCCGCTTCGACCCGAACGAGATCGCAGCCTGGCCCGACCGGAACCGAGCGAGCACCATGCCCGCGCCCTCCCGACCGGTCCGCCCTACCATGAAGACGGAGCCTGCCAGCCAGGCGGGCGAGAGAGTGGACCGTCAGCGAGCAGCCGTGACCGAGCAGCGCCGATACGCCGACCACCGGCCGTACCCGGAGCCCCCGACGCGGCTCGCCGATCTGACCGGCCCCACCACAGGGGTGGTCGAGCTGCCGATCACGATCGACTGGGGACCCAGGCGCCGCTATGACCTCGGCACCGACGCCGACCGTCGCATCGTCTACGAACGAGTGCTACGCGAGGCGGGCGACGCCGAGGAGGTCGGCCGTTACGTCAACGGTGCGATCCTGATCGACGTGTGGCCGCGCCTGTGGCTTCCGCAGCGAGTCCGGCGGGCCTGGGAACAGCGGTTCCCCGAGTTGAACCACGCGGCCTAGCCATGGACGAGCTGCAGGACCGTCTGGCCCGGCTGGCATTAGGTGTCCTCGACGAGCACGGCTTCGCCCTCGCCGGCGGGTACGCCCTCCAAGCGCACGGACTCGTCGAGCGAATGAGCGAGGACGTCGACCTGTTCACCGACCGGTGGGACAGCACCGAGTTCGCCCGGGCGGTCGACGCCGTCGTCGACGCCTACCGACGAGCGGGTCTGGACGTCACGGTCGTCCGGCAGGCGGAGACGTTCGCCCGACTCCAAGCCGTCGATCCCGACTCCGCTCGGGCAGGCTCGGTGGACCTCGCCGCGGACCGCCGCGGAAGCGACCCCGCACACCTGTCCATCGGGCCGGTGCTCGCCGAGTCGGACGCCGTGGCGACGAAGGTGGCGACCGTGTTCAGTCGCGGCGAAGCACGCGACTACCTCGACCTCGCCGGCATCCTCGCCAGCGGCCGCTACAGCCGCGAGCAACTCATGGTGATGGCCGTCGACGTCGACCCCGGTTTCACGCCCCGACTGTTCGCCGAAGCCCTCGCCGGGGTAGACCGCTACCCCGACCAGGAGTTCGCGTCCTACGGCGTCGACGCCGACCACATCGCAGCCGTCAGGCAGACGATGCGCTCATGGAGCAATGAGCTCAACGAACAAATGCCGATGACGCCACCCGAAGGCGACGGGCCGCGCACCAGCCCTGAGGCCCGAGCCCGACGCATCACGACGAGCCGCGCTACCCAAATCCCGACTCGGAGCCCATGGCCGGACCCTCATGCGACTCCCGATTTCGGCTACCAGCCTCCCGCCCGAGAGGGTCCCAGCCTGTAGCAGCGGTCATGGTTGACCGCGGCCTGGAAGATTTTCCCACGTCGGTACTGAACGTGTGACGATTCCGTGTTCCGGCCCGGTAGGTAGAACGACCTTGCGCCACCGGCCGGACACGGAGCCGTAGCAGGGAGCACCTGCAAGGAGGAAACAGGCGTGACCCATGCCGAGGCACTGCCGCACCTGCTGACCATCGACCAGCTCGTCGAACGGCTCGGCACCAGCACCCGCCACGTTCGCCGGCTCATCGCCGAACGCCGCATCCCCTATCTCAAGGTTGGCAAGCTCGTCCGTTTCGACCCGGACGAGATCAACCGCTGGCTCGACGACTCCCGAGTCGCCCTACGGCCACCAGGGCGGACCGCTGCTCTTCCCACCAGGCTCCGCCCGGTTCAACGGCGGGGAACATCAGACGGCGCCGCCTGAGGTCGGTAAAGTCCCGCGGCACCGCGCAAGGCACAACCAAGGAGGCCCCCATGGGTTCTATCGACCGGCTCCCCAGTGGTCGATGGCGAGCCCGCTACCGGGACCCTGAGGGCCGTCAGCGAATGCAGACGTTCGATCGCAAGGGGGATGCCGAACGGTTCCTACAGCGCAATGGCGCTGACCTTCAGCGTGGCGAGTGGGTCGATCCAGCACTTCGGCGGGTCCGCTTCGCGGAATGGGCTGAGCAGTGGTGGCAGACAACGGCGAGGCTCCGGCCGTCGACACGGCGCGGCTACTGGCAGATCCTCCAAAATCACGTCCTGCCAGAGTTCGGCGATAGGGCGCTCGCGTCCGTTGACTGCATGGACGTCGAGCGCTTCGTGGCAGCGAAACTCGCCGAGGGCGCAATCGGACCCAAGAAGATCCGTGACTGCGTCTCGGTGATCTCGCTCGTGATGCAGGCGGCCATTCGGTCGGGCGCCCGACGGGACAATCCTGCAGCCGGTCATCACGTCCCGGTCCGCCGCCGGCGGATCCGACAGGGCGACGTCCCGACCATGACCGACGTGCACAAGCTGATCGAACAGGTCCGGGACCCGTACAAGCCGGCCGTCTGGCTGCTCGTCCTGACCGGCATGCGTCCGGCGGAGCTCTGCGGGCTCCGAGTGCGGTCGATCGACTTCGTCCGCAACCTGGTCAGCGTCAGGGAGACGCTCCTCCCTGTTTCGGCCTACGCGGACCAGCCCTTGGCCCTCGTCTCCGGTCCTCCCAAGACAGAAGCAGGGGACCGAACGATCCCGATCCCAGCCTGGCTCTGCGAGGACCTGGCCAGCATGCTGGCGACAAGAGCGGGGCAGCGGGGGGCTTTCATCGAACCTGTGGACCCGTTGTTCCTCAACCGGGCAGGCAAACCGCTCAACCGAGACAAGTTCCGGGAGACGGTCATACGTCCGGCGCTCATCGCCGCCGGCCTGCCTCCCAACACCCGGACCTACGACCTGCGGCACGCTCACGCCTCGATGCTGATCGACCTCGGGGCCAATGTGCTCGCGGTGGCACAGCGCATGGGGCACTCGGACGCCACCGTGACCCTGCGCGAGTACGGTCACCTGTTCGACGGCGTTCAAGAAGGTCTCAGCGAGCAGCTCGAGGAGTTGCGCGCCAAGTCTGCCGTCGTCACGGTCGGTGAGGTTGTCCCAATGACCGCCAAGGGCCGTCCCGTGACACACTCATGACACACCGTGACACAAAAAGGCGGTCAAAAGGGGGTCCGAGCGGTCATGAGCGGTGGCCAAAAGATGGCTGTTGACCTGCGGAAACGCTGAGCGAGCAGCGACCGAAAGATGCCGCGGAGCGGGTTCGATTCCCGCCACCTCCACTCCGGGATGCTCTCAATAGAGGGCGTCCAGTGATCTCAAAACCCCGCCAGCGATCCCGCTGAGCGGGGTTTTGTGCTGTTCAGGGCCTCTCACGCGCTCTCGATGCGCCCCATCCCCCCATCAACACGCTCCTCCGCCGGTGTCCAACCCGTTCGGAGACGCATTGAAGCCGGCCGCCATCGGCAGCCGGCCCGAACCGCGGTCGCTTCCTGTCTACGTCGGCGGGCTCCCGCCCCGCTTCTCCTCGCCGTCCATCCCATCCACTACCTCACGCCAGGTGCCCGCCGGCGCTTGGACTGAGCTGGCTTGGCTTCAGCCTCGGCCGCTTCTTGGCCCTATAGGAGCGGACGCGATCGAGTTTGTAGCCGGCGATCGTAAAGCCCAGCATCACGGTCATCTTCGTTTGGCCCATGACGCGCATAAAGCCCCGAGCCAGATCAGCGAAGGTGCCCTTGAGGGCGGCGTTCACCGACTCGACGACCTGGCGCCGGCCCATAGATAGCCGCCAGGCGGTCGTCCCAAACGGAATCCGCTGGGTCCACGGCAGCTCAGCCGGCATGGCCGTCAGGATGCCGCTGCAACATTGCTCGCAGCCCTCGTCGACGGGGACGAGCGGCACTGTCTTTGGCCGTCTCATCGTCTTCCCGAACTTCCTGGCTCGCAGCAAGCCTGCGCAGAACGGGCAGCGCCAACGAGTGGCACCGTCGAGGTCCGGTCCGGCGTGGCGCACCATCCGCCAACGGGCCGGCAGATTGAACCTGGCCTCGTGTTCCAGCTTGACCGGTTCGGGCGCACCCCTCGGCGGCATGGGCAGGTCCCGCAGCTCGTTCGGCAGCAGGTTCGAGTACAGCTGGCCGTCCAACAGCAGTGCGTCGCCGGAGAAGGGACGCACTCCGCGCTGGTGTGTGACGGCCTGGAAGGTTCGATGAATGCCGGCTCCGCCAGCTTGTGATGGGTGGACCCAGGCGAGCACAAGCTGTAGCCGGGATCCCACACGACATCATCGATCGGCGCACCCGCCTTCTTCGCCGCGACCAAGTCGTCGACGATGGCCCGGCCCCCGTGGGCGCCGGCCGGCGTGAGCGCAGGGCAGGTGACCACTCGTGGTTGGACATATCGCCGTCGGTCCCGAACACCACACGCGGTGGGGCATCGTGCGCGGTGACGTCTACGCCACCGCGGTGGAGAGTGCCGCCAGCATCGGCGCCACGACAGCCGTGACCGATCAGGGCCAGGTCGCGGTGGGCCACCAACACCACCCACTTCCTCCGCTCGTTGGCCGCCGGGCGGGTCACGGTCGAGGCGCAGGCCATCTATCAGGGCCGCACCCACCAGCTGTGGCGAGTCGATATCACCGACCCCTCCGGCCGGCCTGGTGGCCAATGGTGAGTTGCGCCTGCAAGAACGTCGCTGCCGCGCCCTCTGACGGGCAGTCACCGCCGGCGCCCATCGCGACGTCGTAGCACTGGTGCGCGCCCGCGCCATCCGGATGATTTGTGTGATATTTACTATGATTACGCGACAAATATCGCACAAAGCGGGGGGTTCGCTCGCCCGCCCGGGCTCCGCCGACCGTAACCGTCGGTCGCTACAGTCTCCGGTCGCTCCAGTCGATCAGGCGGCGGACGCCGGCGCCGGCATGCTCGGTACCAGGCGGCGCAGCAGGCGGCCGTCGCCCGTGACGGCCAGCCCGAGAGCTTTGGCCTCACTGGCGCTGATCTTCCGGGCCAGCAGACCGACAACGGCGTCGGGCGGACCGGTCAGGACCAGGTCCGGAGCAGCGGCCTGACCGGGCTCCATGGTGACCCGGCCCTGGGAGGAGCGGATGACCACCGGCTCCTCAGTGCAGCGAACCTCAATGGTCAGCTCCGGACGGGACGGGTCGACACCGGGGAACAGGGCGGCGATCGGCTGCACCATCCAGTGGCTGCGGAATGTCTCGCCTTCGGCGATCGGGCCCATCATGGGAAAGGCCCATCGCCCGATGGCGTAGACCACATCGCGAAGCCCTTCGCCCCGCTCGGTGAGGGCGTACCGGTCACCCTGGGTCTTGGCGACCAGCCCGTCGGCTTGCATGGTCCGGAGCCGCTCGGCCAGGAGGTTGGTCGATATCCCCGGGAGTCCGTCGAGCAGCTCCCCGTAGCGGCGAGGGCCGTTGAGCAGCTCACGCACCACGAGCAGCACCCAGCGGTCCCCGATCACGTCGAGGCCCTTGGCCAGGCCGCAGTACTGAGCGTAAGTCCGCATGCTTGAAGTATAGCACAACCTATTTCTCAATCAAATCTACTTGACTTTTTGAAGTGATATCCGTAGTGTGGCGCAAGTGACTCGTTGGGAGAAAGGACATCCGATGGCCCAGACTGCACTCCGCCCCTACCGCCAGGATAAAGCGACCACCAACAAGGGGCTCGTGCTCCTCGCCCTGTGCTCGGCGGCCCTGATCATCAACCTCGACGTGACCATCGTCAACGTCGCCATGCCCAGCCTGGTGCGCCAGCTGGGAGCTTCGACCACCAGCCTGCAGTGGGTGATCGACGCCTACACCCTGCTCTTCGCCGGCCTGATCCTCGCCGCCGGCAGCGTCAGTGACCGGCTCGGCCGCAAAGGCGTGCTCCTGGCCGGCCTGGGTATCTTCGGGGCCGCCAGCCTGGCCGGCGCCTTCAGTCAGAGCGTCGGCGAGCTGATCGCGGCGCGGGCGGTCATGGGCGTTGGAGCGGCGGCCATCTTCCCCGCCACCCTTTCCCTGATTTCCAATGTCTTCACCGAGCGCGCCGAGCGGGCCAAGGCCATCGGCGCCTGGGGTGCCACGACCGGCGTCGGGGCGGCCGCCGGCCCCATCGTCGGGGGTTGGCTCCTCGGCCGGTTCTGGTGGGGCAGCGTCTTCGTGCTGATGGTCCCCGTCGCCGCGGCAGTCGCCGTCCTCATCGCCCGTGCGGTGCCCACCTCACGTGATCCCAACATCCCGAAGGTTGACCGGGTCGGACTGGTGCTGTCGTCGGCGGCCATGGCCCTGTTGCTGCTCAGCATCATCCAGGGACCCAACTGGGGCTGGGGTTCGGCCCGGACCATCGGTGTGATGTTGGCGGGGCTGATCATCCTCGGTGGGTTCATCGCCGTCGAGCGCCGGTCTTCCCATCCCATGCTGGATGTGGGGTTGTTCCGAAACCTCCGGTTCACGGCCGCCAGCGGATCCATCACCATCGGCTTCTTCGCCCTGGCCGGATTCACCTTCCTGGTGACCCAGTATTTCCAGTTCGTCAAGGGTTACAGCGCCTTCGGTACGGGCGTACGGCTCCTTCCCGTCGCCATTTCCATCGCGGTGGCGTCTATCCTCGGGACCCGTTTCGCCGTTCGGATCGGTAACAAGGCGGTGGTGGCCGCGGGCCTGTCGCTCTTCGGCCTGGCCCTGTTGTGGATCGGGACCAACACGGCCTCGACTTCCTACCTGGTGATCGCCGCCCAGATGGTAGTCGGCGGCGGCGGCCTGGGGCTCGTTACCTCCCCCGCCACCGAGGCCATCCTCGGTGTCGTGCCAAAGGAGAAGGCTGGCGTCGGATCAGCCGTCAACGACGCCACCCGCCTGTTCGGCTCCGCGCTGGGCGTGGCCGTCATCGGCAGCGTGGCCGCCTCCGTGTACAGCAGCCGCATCGCCACGATCCTGCACGCCAGCGCCGGCCTTCCTGTGCGGGCGGCGGCGGCGGCCAAAGGATCCGTCGGCGGCGCCCTCATCGCCGCCCAGGGGCTGGAGCGGTCCGGGCACGCCGCGGTCGCGCAGCACTTGACCACCGGGGCCACGAGGGCCTTCCTGGACAGCTTCCTCGCCAGCTGCGAGGTGGCCGGCGGCATCGCCCTCTTCGGCGCCCTGGTGGCCTTGGTCCTGCTGCCCTCCCGCCCGACGGCGGAGCGGGAAATGGTCGAGCCAGAGATCATCCCGGCCGAAGCTCTCGCCGCCTGAAGCCCATCGCCCGCCTGAAGCCCATCGCCGCCTGAAGCCCATCGCCGCCTGAAGCCCATCGCAGCCTGAAGCCCATCGCCGCCTGAAGCACTGAGATTCAGGGCGGGCGAGAGGTCAGCCGAGGTACACGCAGCCCTCGTCCGCCAGCCGGGCCCGTCTCCGATCCACCCGGGCGCCGGTCGGCTTCCAGGGCGTGTTCACACCGAGCCGTATAGGCGAGGACCCATAGCGCAGCGCCGTATAGGCGAGGGCCCACAGCGCAGCGCCGTATAGGCGAGGGCCCACAGCGCAGCGCCGTATAGGCGAGGGCCCACAGCGCAGCGCCGTATAGGCGAGGGCCCACAGCGCAGCGCCCATGGCGGCGCTGCGCTGGTCCGCGGAAAGGACCGTCCTGACGCCCCCTCATATGCGGCGAGATAGGCGTGTACCTCGTCGGGGCCACGGGCGATGGGATCACCGGCCCCCGCTAGACCGCTACGGTGGCGGCGGCTTGTGCCGCCGCCACCGACTCGCGTCCCAGCGAGAGGAAGTCCCAGTCGTAGGCCAGCACCAGACCGTTCTCGTCGAGCCTGACGTTGCGCGCCGTCCAATCGGTGTGCCCACCACCAGCGCCGAACGGTCCCGGTCGGGCGGCTCGGGCCGCCTCCGCCAGTTCTTCGATCCAGCGGGCGTCCTGCGCTCGCAGGGAGAAGTCGAACAGCGGGTTGTGAGGCTGCGGATACAGCCGTCGGACCGGTGCCCGCAGAGGGTGAGGATCAAGGAGCGCCAGGACCACCAATAACCAGCAATATCATGGGCGACGGACGGCTCTGAAGTCAGACGGGCGGATGTTTGGTCTGGCTGGTCAACTCTCAGG
This sequence comes from uncultured Acidimicrobiaceae bacterium, assembly GCA_963834725.1. Lineage (GTDB taxonomy): Bacteria > Actinomycetota > Acidimicrobiia > Acidimicrobiales > Palsa-688 > PALSA-693. The sequence goes on along the minus strand of CAWICN010000001.1, from coordinate 4,671,880 downwards.
AAGCGGCTCGGAACCTTTGGTAGCGGTCGACTTGCACGCTTGCTCGAACGGCATTACGGCTATCAAGTCGTACGCCAGTCGGGCAGCCACATGCGGCGCTCGACGAGAGCAGGTGGCCAGCACCACATCACCATTCCCGCGAGCAGCCCATTGCGCGTCGGAACGATGGCCGCCATCCTCTCTGAGGTGGCGGCCCACCTCAACATCGAGCGCCCTGAACTGGAGCGACAGCTCTGCGGCTAACTGCAGCTCACCGGACCCCGGGTCGCCTCCCAGATCGTCGTGCAGAAGTACACCTCGAACCTGTGGAGCCGGGTAAGTCGAACGTATGTACGTGCAGGTGAGGAGTTTCGTGGTCATCCCACGGACGCTTACCCGGTAAACGTACTGGTCGGAGCCCATTTCACGAGGGGCTCCGATCGCGCCAGGCCACACTCATGACGCACCAGGACGCAGAAGCAGAGGTCATGACGGGCTAACACTGGTGTGATCCGGTCCCCCTTTGAGCCTCTGATCGGCCGGAGGCCGCCACTCTCGGTGTCGGGACGAATACGATCCCGCCCGCTGCGGACTGCCCTCAGCAATCCACTCGCCCGCCGATGCCAGTATTGGATACTGCTTCGAACGTCACGAAGGGTGAGGTTGTCATGCCAACAACTGCGGGCACCGGCGCCTCTGGCGTAACCAAGGACAAGACGGGCGCGGACCGCTGGTGGTGGCTCTACATGTTGGCCGGGACGCTCGTCGTCGCCGCCTACTTTGCCGTGCCCGCGCACGGCCCCCTGACCCAGCGAATCGCCAAAGTTATTCTGTACTGCGCCGTCAGCGGGTCGGCGGTAGCGGCCATCGGGTTGGGAATAAGCCGCCACCGGCCCACACCATGGCTGCCCTGGGCCCTGTTGCTGGCGAGCCAACTGGTGTACTTCTCAGCCGACGTCACTTTCTATGTCCGCCGGGACCTGCTGAACCTGACCGCCTATCCCTCGCTCTCCGACGTGCTCTACCTTTTGCACTACCCGCTCCTGGCCGTCGGGCTGTGGATGTTGATCCGGGCCCGGAGGCCCGGGACCGACCGTTTTGCCCTGCTCGACGGCGTGATCCTGACACTCGGCGCGGCGCTGATCGGCTGGGTGTTCGTCTTCGGCCCCCAGGTGCATCACGGATCGGGCTCGTTCCTCGCCCGGGCGACCAGCCTGGCCTACCCCGCCATGGACCTCGGCGTTCTCGCCGTCGCCATGCTGCTCCTCGCCGGCGGGGGCGCCCGTGGACGGTCGTTCTTGCTCCTCGTCGCTTCCCTGGCCGCTTTGCTTTCGGCTGACATCGCTTATGTTCTGCAACAGCTGATCGGGTCGTACATGACTGGCAACTTCGACGACGTCCTGTGGCTGGCCAGCTACTTGCTGATCGGCGCTGCCGCCCTGCACCCCTCGGTCTGCCAGCTGACTCAACCAACCCCGACCAAAGGTGTGACCGTGGGCCGGGCCCGGCTCGCCAGCCTGGCTGTGGCCGTCCTCATGGCTCCGCTGGCCGTCCTCCTCCAGTGGGCGCGGACGACGACCCCGGATGTGGCTCTGCTGGCGTCCGGGGCGGCCATCATGTCCGTGCTCGTGCTGGGACGCATGGCCGGGCTGATGACCGCCCAGCGGGACGCCGCCGGTGCCAGGGCGCTGGCGGAGAGCCGGGCCCGCTTCGAGGTCATGATCGAGGAAGGCCTGGACCTCGTCCTCCTCACCGACGTCAACCTGGTCGTCTCCTATGCGAGCCCGTCATTGGAGACGGTGCTCGGGTATGAGCCGACGACCTGGGTCGGGCGCCGCCTGGACGACCTCGTCGTCGGGGATGACAATCTGGCGGCCGCGAACCTCTCCGTCCTGGCCAGGCAGTCGGGCACCGCCCACTCCGACGTAGGCTTCCTGGACCACTCTGGCCGGAAACGCACGATCGCCCTCACCTGCCGGGACCTGACCCGACAGCCGGCGGTCGAGGCCCTGGTGTGGAACGGCTCGGACGTCACTGAGCGGCGGGCCCTCGAGGAGGAGCTGACCCACCAGGCCTTCACCGATGGCCTGACGGGCTTGGCCAACCGTGCCCTCTTCAATAACCGGCTGGCGCAGGCGCTCGCTCGCGCGGCGCGAAACGGCACCTCTGTCGCGGTTCTGCTGGTGGACCTGGACCAGTTCAAGACCGTCAACGACGGCCTTGGGCACGGGGCCGGGGACGAGTTCCTGGTCGAGGCCGGGCGGCGTCTGGCCCGCGCCGTGCGGCCCGGGGACACCGTGGCCCGCTACGGCGGTGACGAATTCACAGTGTTGCTCGAGGACCTGGACGCGGCCGACATTGCTGACCACACCGCCGACCGGATCCTCCGGGTGCTGCGCCAGCCCATCTCGATCAGTGGTATCGAGCTACGGCTGAACGCGTCCATCGGTATGGCGATCTCGAGTGACGAGCTGGACAACCCCGAAGAGCTCATCCAGGCGGCCGACCTGGCGATGTACGAGGCCAAGAACACCGGCCGCGGGCTCCGGGCCCGTTATCAACGAGGCATGCGCACCCGTGCCCGCGACGACCTCTGGCTTAATGCTGACCTGGACCGCGCTTTGGAGCGACGCGAGCTCGAGGTCTTCTACCAGCCCATCGTCAGCCTGAGGAGCAGCACCGTGAAGGGTGCAGAAGCCCTGTTGCGGTGGCACCATCCCGTACGCGGCCTGGTCTCGCCGCTCACGTTCATCCCTCTGGCCGAGTTCAGCGGGCAGATAGGACCAATCGGGCGGTGGGTCATTGACCAGGCCTGTGGCCAGACCGTCACCTGGCGGTCCCACTTGGCGTCAGACCCCCTGACGGTGGCGGTCAACCTTTCGATGCGCCAGGTCGCGGACCCCAACCTGGTGGGCGACGTGCACCGGGTCCTGGCCGACACGGGCCTCGACCCCAGCCAGCTAACCCTCGAGATGACCGAAAGCGTCCTCGTGCACGACGTCGACGACGTCCTCCCCCGGCTACACGCCCTCAAGAACCTCGGGGTGCGCCTGGCCATCGACGATTTCGGGACGGGCTACTCGGCCCTTGCCTACCTGCGCCGCTTTCCCGTCGACGTCGTGAAGATCGACAAGATCTTCATCGACGGCATCACGTCCCGGAGCGGCGGGAAGGCACTGGTCCGGGCCATCGTCGACCTTGGGCGCAGCCTCGAGCTCACCACGGTGGCTGAAGGTATCGAAGACGCGCAGGTGGTCGCCGAACTCGTCGCGATGGGCTGCGACCTGGCCCAGGGCTTTCATTTCGCCCGGCCCATGACGGCCACCAACTTTACGGATTTCCTCCAGCGGGCGCCTTTGCCCGAGCCGGTCAAGTCGGCCGTCGGGAGCCGGTGAGCTTTGCCGCTCGAGTTGCTACAACGAGCCAGGTCACGCGAGCCGGTTCACGATCGTCGGACGGGTACATCCAGGGTGAGCTGGCCGGCGTGGGCGAAGTACAGGGTAACGGCCAGGCGTCTGTCACCCGACACGCCGGCCCTGGGCACGATCAGAGTAGCGCTCGCTGGCGAATCAGCGCCGTAGCTGCGGCCGGGTACCACCAATGGCCCGAAGTGCAGCCACTGGTCAACCACCTGGACCGGGGGAAGGTCGCCATCGCAGCTGGCCAGATCAGGGATCTCGCCGACGCTTACCCGCTGATGGTAAACGCCTACCGCGGTGTCACCGGCCGCCAGGGCGACGTCGAGTTGATCCGATGCCGGGGCGTTGGTGCTGATGCGCAGGTCGCTGGCCAGCTCGTTGGCCAGGGCGCTGGTGGGTGCCGGGCGCAGGCTGCTGGCGGTGACCGTGACGCTGCCGACTCGACCGACGACCTGGCCGGCTCCGGCCGCCGGGCTCGCCCGGGTCGCCCCGCCAAACAGCACCAGCCCGGCCAGCAACCACCCGACGGCGCGGTAGCCATGACGGGAACCCATGTTGCGGGTGGACGGCCTCACCTGGTGATACCCGTATGGCCCAACGAGTATCGACCCGGCTGCGGCCACACGCACAGACCGTGCGGCTGGGATCCGACCGGGATCTCCGCGAGTAGCCGGCCGGTCACCGTGGACATGGCGTACACGTCGCTGTTGTAGCGGCCCGACACCCATAGCACCTGGCCATCGGGGGACACACCCCCCATGTCCGGGCTACCTCCCCCCGGAATCGACCAGGTGGCCACGACCTTGCGGGTGGCGAAATCGATCACGGTGATGGACCCGTTACCCCGATTGGTCACGTACAGGTCGCGGGCATCGCGGCTGGGATACAGCCCGTGGGCGTCGGGACCGGTCGGCATGAAACCGACCGGCCGGAACGATGCGGCATCAATCAGCCACACCCCGCCATGGTTTTTGTCGGCGACATAAAAGGTATGTCCAGTCGGGTCGAGTTTGATGTCTTGCGGGCTTGCACCCGGCAGGTCGAGGTAGCCATCCACCGTCAGGGTGTGCAGATCGACGCGGACCAACCGCCCGGCGAACTCGCAGGTGGCGATCAGATAGGCCCCATTGGCCGCGAAGTCGATGTGGTCCACCCCCGCACAGATTCACGGTGATCCGGTGCTCCAGCGCGAAGGTGAGTGGATCGCGAAAATCCAGGTGCTGGCGCGCCTCGGCCACCACCACCGCATAACGTCCGTCGGGAGTGAAATACATGTTGTAGGGATCGTCGACAGAGATGTTCGGCCCCGCCGGTTCGCCGGTGCGAGGGTCGATCGGAGTCAGGCTATTGCCCAGATCGTTGGTCACGTACAGCGTGCGCAGGTTGTAGCCGGGGACCACGTGCTGCGGGTTCAGCCCGGTTTGATAGGTCGTGATGACGCTATAGGTGGAGGGGTCGATAACCGTAACCGTCGAGCCACCGCTGTTGGGCACGTAGATGCGGTACGGCACGTCGCGCACCACGGGACTCAGCATGTTTGTCCCTGCGGCGGCGTAGATGTTCTTCGGGTTGGCCGCCGGCATACCCGGCAGCGGGACCGCCAGATCAGATCCGGGGCCGGAGCCGGACGCCGCAGGGGGGGCGCCGGGACCGTGTGCGCCGCCGGTCGTGCTCACTGTGCTACCCGACCCTGGGCGGTCGGCTCGCGACCGACCAGTATGGCCAAGATCAACGGACATCAAGGTAAGGGCTGCGATCAAGGCGGCCATCACCGAGAGGGTCACCGAGAATCGTCGGCGGCGGGTTCGACTCCAATGCCGCCGATTGGTCCTTCGGCGGTTCTCGTGCATGCCAACTCCCTGCGACGGTCCGGTCCCCGAACCCTAGTCTCGTAACCGGCGCACACCACGCACCCGCTTCGGCCACAATGAAGGATGAACTTCGGGGCGTGGCGGGAGCTGTGCCCTCCCCGTTCGTGGCAAGGTCGCGGAGAAATCGAACGTCCGATCGCCGCAGCCGCATCCGCCAGGTCCGTGTATCCCGCCGTTATGGTTTGATCCAGTAATGATTTCCTGCTTGCCGCACCGAATGAGGCGCGAAGCGAAAGGTATGCTCTGGGCTGCTGAGGGCGTGGCATCACATCCCGCACCGCGCGCCTGCTGATGCCACGGGTGGGCCAGGGCAAATGATGGCCAGACCCGCCGGGATGGCCCTGGTAGCCAGCGGTCTCCTCGTCTTGGCTGCGGCCTGTTCGACCGGTCGTCACGCGGCCAGGGCCCCGGTAACGACCACGCTTGGGCGCTCCGACAACCCTCCCGCTGCCACCAGCGTTCCGCGCCCCGTCGCGGGCATTCGTGCTTCGCTCGAGGCGTGGACGCTTCCGGTCGCAGTGTCGCGCCCGGTGGTCCTCCCGAATCGGGGTGGTTTCGTGGTGCTTGGCGGTCTGGCCACCGGTGACACGTCCACATCGCGTGTCGTCCAGGTTGACCCGGCGAGCGGTGATTCCCGGATCGCCGGCTACCTGGCCGTCGCCGTCCACGACAGCGCCGGCGCGGTGATCGGCAATCGCTTCTTCGTCTTCGGCGGGGGTTCGTTCAGCACCGTCTCTCTGGTGCAGGCCTGGACGGCGGGTGCGGCCACCGAGGTGGCCAGCTTGCCAGCAGCCCGCTCGGATCTGTCGGCTGCCACCCTCGATGGCACCACCTATATCGTCGGAGGATTCGATGGATCGGTGATGACGCCAAGCGTCCTGGCGACCACCGATGGCCTGTCTTTCAGGCCCGTTGCGCAACTTGCCATTCCTGTCCGCTACGCGGCTGTGGCCGGGCTCGGGAAGACCCTGTGGGTGGTGGGAGGCGTGACCAGCACCAGCGAGGGCGGCACCGCTGAGACCAGCGCGGTACAGAAGGTCGACCTGGTTTCCGGGCGGGTTACCGTCACCGGCCGGCTGCCCCAGCCCATGGGTCATGCCACCGCGCTCCTCCTCGCCGGCCAGATTTTCGTGCTGGGAGGACGTTCCGGAACCGTGCCCAGCGCGGTCATCTTCCGGCTGGACCCAACCAGCGGTGCCCTCGCACCGGTAGGCCATCTCCCTGAGGCGGTCTCCGACGCCGGTTCGGTAGTGGTCGGCGGCGTCGGCTACCTGATAGGCGGGGAGGTAACCGGCCCGGCCCAGCCCCTGGACACCGTCGTGTCGCTGCGCCCAAGTGCTTCAGATCTCAACTACTTTGATGATCTTGGTCTTGAAGCTCCCATCGGGCCCGACCCTCTCAGTACCCACCAGAGCTTGCGATCCGCCGGCGTCAGGTAGTCGCGATCAGGAGGTCTTCGCCGCTTGATGGCCTGAGCCCATCGGTGCGCTCGGCGAAGTAACGCTCGCCGAGCGAGGTCCCGGGGACGTGCCGGACCGCTCGGAAGCCGGCGTCGGCTGCGGCGGTCAGGATCTCCTCCGGCGTGTAGAAGCTGACGAATGGGGTCGCTGACGCCCGCGCCCCGCTCGCCGCAGTGTCCAGACCGGCCCGGTCGGCTGCGTCGAGCAGTTGGGGCGGAAGCAGGAAGGTCATGACAAGCGTGGAACCGGTCTTGAAGCGAGCGGCCCGGTCGAGCACCTGGACGTTAGCTTCCTTGGTCAGGTACATGCTCACGCCCGTCGACGCGATGACCGCCGGTTGGGTGGAGTCGAACCCAGCCTCGGTGAGCCGGGCATACCAGTCGTCGTTCGCTTCGAACTCGACAGGAACAAATCGCAACCAGGTGGCGACGCCATAGCCCAGATCCATCAACCGTTGCCGCTTCCAGGCCTGGGGACCGGGCCGGTCAATTTCGAACACCTGCATCCGCCCAGCCTGGTCCTTCCGGCGCTGGGCAAATGTGTCGAGGCCGGCCCCCAGAATCACGTATTGCGCCACGCCGCCGGCCGCCTGCTCCACGACGAGGTCTTCAATGAACCGGGCTCGCCCGACAATCGCGGCGCGAAACCCTCGCGTCCATTCGGGGTCCATGTCCGGCCGGGAACGCCAGTCGTCCCCCGGGGCGGCGAGATCAAGACCGACGGCGTCCTCGAGCACGTGCGGCGGCGCGTCCACCTGAACATGCATGGCCCGCCACAGCGCGACACGCACCGCCGTAGTGTCTGGCTCCGCAACTTCAGACATCGCGAACCTGGGCCTTCAATGTCCCACCGCCGGAACCCGCCATTGGTTTTGTCACTTCAGGCCTCCTTCCTCGAGAATCTCCGTGCGCGGCGGCAGAGCATCTTCCAGGCCGGCCCATAGCGCCGGGACCTGGTAGCCATAAAGGGCCTTGATGCGCGGCCAGGTCGCCGCGGTCCGCAACACGATGCCCTCTCCGAGCGGCACCCTCACGAGGTAGGCGAGCCTGGAGTCCTCATCCGGGTTGGTGGCAATGAGCAGTTCCTTCACCACGTACATTGTCGTCGCCCGGCGAAGGGCTGGTGGGCTCATTCGCTTCCCGGCCGCCGCCGTCTGCTTCGGTCACTCTGCGTGAGCTCCACTCTTCCCTTACGGGGGAAGCCGCCGGCCACGCTTGGGGCAACTTCTGGGCGGTTTACAGTCTCTGCCATAAGTGGTCACCAGCGAGGACCCGTTGAATGCCCTGCCCAGCATCACCGCCATCGGAGTCGCGATCAACGGACACTGGTCGGGCTGCCGCGCCCTTCGACGCGGGGAGTCGCTCAGTTTTCTCGGGACCCCAGCCGGGCCACACGAGTTGACGGACGGGCACGAGATGTCGAGTCCTGGCCCGGTCAAGGTGGGGCACGAATCGGACAGGGCATCTCTCGCCTCGTTGCTGCCCGTCGCCTCGATCATCTCGGTGGCGTTCGCCGGGAGCGTGATCGTGACGCCCCTCTATCCGCTCTACCAGCAGAAATTCGGCTTCGCCGAGATTGTTCTCACGTTGATCTACGCGGCGTACGTCGTCGGCAACGTCGTGGCGCTCCTTTTCCTCGGCCGGCTATCCGATCAAGTGGGCCGCAAGCGGGTGAGCCTGCCCGCGCTCGGGCTCGAGGCGCTGGGTGCGGTCGTGTTCCTGTTCGCCGGAGCCGTCATTTCGCTCTTCTTCGGGCGTCTCGTGATCGGGCTGGCCGTCGGGATCCTCTCGGGAACCGGTACGGCATGGCTTACCGAACGGACCTATCGGCGGCGGGCCACCGTCATCGCCACCGTCGCCAACCTCTCGGGCGTCGCCCTCGGACCTCTGGTGGGTGGTCTGCTGGCCGAATATGGGCCTCGGCCCCTGGAGCTACCGTTTCTGGTCTATCTCCTGGTCTTGGCGGCAGTCGCTATCGTGGTGGCGCGCGCTCCCGATTCGCGCCAGACGCGCATCGAAGGGCTTCATGAACTGCGCTTTCGGCCTCGGGTAGGAGTTCCGAGTGACCGAGTCGGCGCGTTTGCCACCCCTGCCGTTACCGGCTTCGTCATCTTTTCGCTGGCCGGACTCTACTTTGCGCTGATTCCCACCGTCCTCAACCACGATCTGCACCAGAAGAACGCGGCCGTGGCCGGAGCCGTCGTGGCCGAGCTGGCCCTCATGGCGATCGCGGTGATCCTCCTGACCCGGCGGGCCGAACCGTATACGGCCATGAGGGCCGGCCTGGTCGTCCTGATGCCGGCAGCCGGGCTTGTGGTCGCGGCGCAGGCCACCCGCTCCATGTTTCTGCTGATCCTGGCCACGGCCTTTGCCGGCCTGGGGCTCGGTGTCGGATATGTCGGCAGCCTGCAGGTCGTAAACGAGTTGGCGCCCGGCGAGCAGCGTGCGGCCGTCGCCTCGAGCTACTTCCTGGCCTGCTTCGTAGGCAATTCGATCCCGGTCATCGGAGTCGGAGTCCTCTCGACGCTGACGACCCCGCTCACGGCGAGCGTGGCGCTCGCCTCTGCAGTCGCCGGCCTTTGCATCGCGACGCTCGCCTGGTCGTTGCGCCCCCAAGCGACGACTACTACTCCTCTGGACCGATAGGGGTATCGGTTCGAGCGGTGAACCGCACCGCCCCATGAGGGTTGGACCGAAGCGAGCCGGCTGCGATCGGTCGCGTACCATCGTCGACATGACGCCAGAGGAGATCGCCGACCTCGCCCACCTCCGTCGGGCGCGCGACCTCATAGACCGGGACTACGCACAGCCCCTCGATGTCCCGGCTATGGCGCGTGCCGCGCTCATGTCGCCCGCGCACTTCTCCCGCAAGTTTCGTGCCGCGTATGGCGAGACGCCTTATTCCTATCTGATGACGCGACGCATCGAGCGGACCCAGGCGCTTCTGCGGCGCGGGACGTCGGTCACCGATACCTGCGTCGCCATCGGCTGCACCTCGCTCGGCTCCTTCAGTTCCCGCTTCACCGAGATCGTCGGCGAGACCCCGTCGCAGTACCGCGCACGCGATCACCGCGATACCGATCTTGTTCCGTCGTGCGTCAGCATGATCGCGACGCGGCCGCGGCGTAACCGGGGTCACAACCTGAACCCGGCCGACCTGCACCAACGGGCGGGCTCCATGCAGCCCGCGTCGGCCGGCGCAGGCGCAGGGACCCGGGACCCGCCCTGGCACCGAGCAGGATCAAAGAAGCACACACCCGTCAGTGCTCCTATGGTCGACACATGACCGTTACCGTCTCTGCCATGTTCATCCCCGTCCAGGATCCCGACGCCGCTCTCGGCTTCTACCGCGACGCGCTCGGCCTCGAGGTCCGCCTCGACGTGGCTTCCCAAGGCTTCCGCTGGGTCACCGTCGGCGCTCCGGGCCAGGATGTAGATATCGTCCTGTTCCAGCCACACGGCGGTCGTTCGCAGGCCGAGGGAGACGCCCTCCTGTCGCTCGTCACGCAGGGCTCGCTACAGGCTGCGATCTTCCGTTCCGACGACCTCGCCACCACCTTCGAAAAGGTCAGGGCATCGGGTGCCGAGGTGCTTCAGGAGCCCGCGGACCAGCCCTGGGGCGCTCGTGACTGCGCGTTCCGCGACCCATCCGGCAACCTCGTCCGCATCGCGCAGGCTTGATCGGGCCACACGGAGACCGCGGCGACGGTCGCGCCCATATGGAGAAACGGTGAGATGGCCACCAAGAGGGGCACGCAGTCGCCAGCGCGACAGGTTGCCGACAGCCACGATCTGATCCGCGTCCACGGGGCGCGCGAGAACAACCTCCAGGACATCAGCATCGAGATTCCGAAGCGTCGGCTGACCGTGTTCACCGGCGTCTCCGGCTCGGGCAAGAGCTCGCTGGTATTCGACACCATCGCCGCGGAATCGCAGCGGCTGATCAACGAGACTTACAGCGCCTTCGTGCAGGGCTTCATGCCGACGCTGGCGCGGCCCGAGGTCGACGTACTCGAAGGGTTGACAACCGCGATCACCGTCGACCAGGAGCGGATGGGCGCCGACGTCCGCTCCACGGTCGGGACCGCCACCGACGCCAACGCGTTGCTGCGCATCCTCTTCAGCCGCCTTGGTATGCCGCACATCGGCTCGCCCAACGCGTTCTCTTTCAACGTCCCCTCGATCCGTGCGAGCGGGGCGATCACCATTGAGCGGGGCACCAGCACCACCGTGAGAAAGACCTTCACTCGCGCCGGCGGCATGTGTCCGCGCTGCGAGGGGCGGGGCTCGGTTACCGATTTTGACCGGGCTCAGCTCTACGACGACAGCAAATCGATCAACGAAGGTGCACTCATTATTCCCGGCTACAGCGTCGACGGCTGGTACGGCCGCATCTTCAGCGGCTGCAGCTTCTTCGATCCCGACAAACCGATCCGCAAGTTCACTAAAAACGAGCTCAATGCCTTGCTCTACAAGGAGCCGACCAGAATCAAGGTCAACAACATCAACCTGACTTACGAGGGTCTGATCCCGAGAATCCAGAAGTCGTTCTTGTCCAAGGACGTCGACTCGCTGCAGCCCCACATCAGGGCCTTCGTGGAGCGAGCCGTGACCTTCACCGCCTGCCCCGACTGCGCCGGCACCCGGCTCAGCGAGGCGGCGCGATCCTCGAGGATCAAGGGGATCAACATCGCCGACGCCTGTGCGATGCAGATCAGTGACCTCTCGGAGTGGGTGCGAGGTCTGTACGAGCCCGCGGTCGCCCCGCTGCTGACAGCGCTGCAGCACTCCCTTGACTCGTTCGTGGAGATCGGGCTCGGATACCTCTCGCTCGACCGGCCCGCGGCCACCCTGTCAGGCGGTGAGGCGCAGCGCACGAAGATGATCCGCCACCTCGGTTCCTCGTTGACCGACGTGACCTACGTGTTCGACGAGCCCACGATCGGCATGCACCCCCATGACATTCAGCGGATGAACGGCCTCCTGTTCGAACTTCGGGACAAGGGCAACACCGTGCTCGTCGTGGAGCACAAGCCGGAGGCGATCATGATCGCCGACCACGTCGTCGACCTCGGTCCCGGCGCCGGTACCGCGGGCGGCCGCGTTTGCTTCGAAGGCTCCGTCGTAGAGCTGCGGGCCAGCGGCACCGTTACCGGCCGCCATCTCGACGACCGGGCGGCGCTCAAGAAGAGGGTGCGGACGCCCACCGGCACGCTGGAGGTCCGGGGCGCGACGACGCACAACCTGCGCGACGTCGACGTCGACATCCCGCTCGGGATCCTGGTCGTCCTGACCGGGGTCGCCGGTTCAGGCAAGAGCTCGCTGATCGACGGCTCGGTGTCCGGGCGGGACGGGGTCGTGGCAGTCGACCAGGCCCCCATCCGGGGCTCGCGACGGAGCAACCCGGCGACCTACACAGGTCTGCTCGACCCGATCCGCAAGGCGTTTGCCAAGGCCAACGGTGTGAAGCCGGCTCTGTTCAGCGCCAACTCCGAGGGTGCCTGCCCCAACTGCAACGGCGTGGGCGTCGTCTACACCGACCTGGCGATGATGGCCGGCGTTGCCACAATCTGCGAGGAGTGCGAGGGGAAGCGGTTCGAGGCATCAGTACTCAAGTATCAGTTCGGTGGGCGCGACATCAGCGACGTACTCGCGATGCCGGTGACCGAGGCTCTGGACTTCTTCGGCGCCGGCGACGCCCGCACGCCCGCGGCGCACACCATCCTCGACCGGCTCGCGAACGTCGGGCTCGGATACCTCAGTCTCGGCCAGCCGCTCACCACGCTGTCCGCCGGCGAACGACAACGGCTCAAGCTGGCCACGCACATGGGCGAGAAGGGCCGAATCTTCGTCCTGGACGAGCCGACCAGCGGCCTCCACCTCGCGGACGTCGACCATCTGCTCGGCTTGCTCGACCGGTTGGTCGACTCCGGCAAGTCGGTCATCGTCATCGAGCACCACCAGGCGGTCATGGCGCACGCCGATTGGATCATCGATCTCGGCCCCGGTGCCGGACATGATGGCGGACGAATCGTCTTCGAGGGCACGCCTGCGGACCTCGTTGCTGCCCGCTCCACCCTCACTGGCGAGCACCTCGCCGCCTACGTCGACAGGGGCTCGGCCTGACAAGTAATGGGACGTCAACCCGATGGCCAACCACGGGCAACCGGGACGTTCGGCTCGCGACACGGAACCGGGATTCCACTCCCTTCACCCGACCCCGACGATCCCACTTCAGCCGTCCTGCCGGTAGCGGCCGAGACCACACCGGCCGCGGCAAACTCCTTCATTGTCTGCGTTAATGTTTTTGATGATCCGCGGACATGAGGGGGAACTTGATGCTAACCGCCCAATCGATCACTGACCCCGAGTTCTGGCAGCAGCCGCTCTCCGATCGTATGGCCCAGTTCGCCATCCTGCGTGAGCAGGGGCCCTTTCTCAGGCTAACCATTCCCGATTTCGGAACCGGTCAGGAAGAGGCCTTCTTCGCGGTCACCCGCTACAACGAGGTAGTCGAGATCAGCAGGCGGCCGCTCGACTTCTGCTCCGGCAAAGGGTCGACGTCCATCGTCGACCTTCCCCTCGAGGCAATGGAGTTCTTCGGATCGTTCATCACCATGGACGATCCCCGGCACGCCCGGCAGAGAGGCATCGTCGCCCGCTCCTTCACGCCACGCCAACTCGCCGGTGTTCTCGAGTCGGTCGAGCGGATCTGCACCGAGGTCATCGACGGGATGTGCGAGACGGGAGAGGTGGATCTGGTCAAGGCGGTATCACAGCCGTTTCCGTTGCTGATCATTTGCGACATGATGGGAATCCCCAGGAGCGAGTTCGGCACGGTCCTCAAGGCGACGAACGTGATCCTCGGCGCCGGTGACCCCGACATGATGGGAACGAGCGATCCTCAGGAAGGTTTGGGCGCTCTTCTCGGGGCCGGAATGGAACTGGCCGGTCTGATGAACGAGCTCGCCGAGGACCGGCGCCGCAATCCTGCCGATGACCTCACGACCGCCCTGGTCCACAACGACCTCGGTGAGGACATGCTGGCCCCGCACGAACTGGCCCCATTCTTCATACTTCTGGCAGTCGCCGGCAACGACACCACCCGCAATGCCATCACCCACGGGATGCACCTGCTGGCTCTCAATCCGAGCGAGCGGGCCAAGTGGCAAGCCAACATCGAGCAGGCCACTCCCAAGGCAGTGGAGGAGATCATACGGGCTGCCTCGCCGGTCACCTTCATGCGCCGCACCCTGACACGGAACCTGACGCTGTCGGAGCACGAGTTCGAGGAAGGCGACAAGGTCGTGATGTTCTACGGCGCCGCCAACCGGGATCCCCGGGTATTTCAGGATCCGGAGACCTTCAACATCGATCGGGACCCCAACCCGCACGTGGGGTTCGGTGGCCCGGGTCCGCACTTCTGCCTCGGTGCCCACTTGGCCCGGCGGGAGTTGTCGGTCGTGTTCCGCCAGCTGCTGACCCGCCTGCCCGACATCGATGTGGTCGATGATCCGGTTCCGTTGCAGGGCTTCGGTATTCCACTGGTGAGTGGAATCAAACACCTCACCGTTCGCTTTACCCCCTCAGCGCGCGTCGGGAGCCTCGAGACAGCGTGACCTTGCGGACGACGCGATCCCGATGCCGGCCACAGACAGCCCGAGGCGGAAGATGGACCCGGCCGCGAGCAGAGGTCACAGGTGCCGAGTAGCATCTCTGAGTAATGGAATCTCAACAGCAAGAACGTCCCTTCGAGCTGAGCGGGGTCAACCACCTCGCCCTGGTTTGCCGGGACATGGCCCGTACCGTGGAGTTCTACCGGGACACCCTGGGTATGCCGCTGGTCAAGACCATCGAGCTGCCGAGGGACATGGGGCAGCACTTCTTCTTCGACATCGGCAACGGCGACAGCCTGGCCTTCTTCTGGTTCAAGGATGCGCCGCCACCCGCACCCGGAGTATCCGCGCCGGCGGCCCTGCCGGGCGTCGGCGAGATCACTACCGCGATGGGGTCGATGAACCATGTGGCGTTCAATGTTCCCGCTGACCTCATCGACGGTTACGTCGCCCGGCTGCGCGAGCGCGGCGTCGACTGCACCGAAGTGATGATGCATGACGACAGCGAGTGGGGCGTCGCCCGGACCATGCACCCCGGCGTGTTCGTAAAGTCGGTGTACTTCTTCGATCCAGACGGGATCTGCCTGGAGTTCGCGGCGTGGACCCGGGCCCTTACGCCCGACGACGTCCGCCATGCTCCGGCTCGGGCCGCAGACGTAGCCGCGTCCCGAGGGTAATCTCCATATAGCAGACCCTGTCTCAGGGTTTGCTCACGCTGGCCCCCGACCGGGCCGGCAGGGAGATGCCGGCGGTGTCAGCCGGATCGATCAGCACCTTGGCGTGGACGTCGGCAGCTGCCAGCGCGTCGAACGCACCGCTGACCCCGTCCAGGCCGACTGTCCCGGTGACGAGGGAGCCGCCATACAGCTTGCCCTCGGCCAGCCGATAGAGCGTGTCGCGGAAATCGAGGGGCGAGTATCCCAGCACGAAGCGAAGGTCGAGCTCCTTGTTGATCGCCATGGCGGGGCGGATGCGGTCGGGTCCCATGCAGACGCCGACGACGATCACCCGGGAGAAGAACGGGGCCGAGGTGATGATGTCGTCGAGGATCCCTGGGACGCCGACGCATTCGAAGACGACCGGTCGCCGGGGACCGAGGCCGAGCCGCTCAAGGCCCCGTAACACGGGCGGCCACGGGATCGGCAGCCGGTGCAACCGCTCCATCGTGCCCACCGCCAGCTCAGCCCCGTCGGGGATCGTCCGGATCATGCTGCGCCGAGCCGCCGCGTCGTAGGGGGAACGACTTCCGGGATCCACTACCACGTCAGCTCCGACGGAGTAGGCCAGCTCGCGCCGGCGGGGGGACAGATCGCTGGCAACCACCAGCCGGACTCCCGCAGCCTTGAGAACGCTGATGACCGCCAGGCCAATCGGTCCGCAGCCGACGACGATGACAGGGGTACGCCTCGATACCTCGGCGCGACGAACAGCGTGGAGGGCGACCGCCATTGGCTCGGTCAGGGCCGCCATCTCGGCCGGCAGACCATTCGGGACCGGGAACATCAACGATTCCTCGACCAGGACCAGCTCGGCGTAGCCACCCGGAGCAGCCGCCGACAGTCCGATGGGATGGACGGCGCCATTCTTTCGCACCAGGGGCAGGGCGACCACCGGGGTGCCGGTTGGAGCCCTCCGGCGGCATTCCGCTCCGTACCCGGCCACTTCCCCGACGAACTCATGACCGAGGACGACATGCTGCTCCGAGCGCATCAGCCCGTCGTATCCGGACTCCACCGCGATGTCCGCAAGCTCGTCACCCGCCCGGCGGGCGTGGAGATCGGAGCCGCAGATGCCGCACCGGAGCACCCGGAGCAGCACCTGGCCCCGGGATGGTTCAGGATCAGGAACGTCCGAGGTGGTCAGGTGGCCCCGGTGACACACCACCGCTTTCAACGCCGCAAGCCCCCCTCCGGTTTGGAAACGGTCCCATCAAGAATCGCCGACAAGATCCCCACAAAAGCACGAAAGGAAGAGACCCCGGAGATCATTCGCACAGAGGTTAGGCGATCGAGATCAGTGGGGTGTACGGCCAGCACCTGGGTTAACGTGTGAAACAGGAGATCGTGGAGGTGCTGATGACATCGTCGCCACCTGTCCGGACCGAGGGTTTATCCAAGAGCTACGGAGCCGTTCCGGCCCTGAGCGACCTGGACCTCGAAGTCAGCCCGGGCCAGGTGCTCGGGTATCTGGGCCCAAACGGGGCCGGAAAGACGACGACGATCCGTCTCCTTCTCGGGTTGATCCAAGCCACGTCGGGACGCGCCGAGATCTTCGGCCTGGATTGCCAGCGCCAGGCGGTCGAGGCGCATCGCCACCTCGCCTACGGGCCGGGCGAAGCCAACCTGTGGCCGGAGCTAACCGGAGCTGAGACCCTCCATTTGCTCGGACGGGTGCAGGGACAGGTCGACGAGGCGTACCGCGACGAGCTCATCACCCGGTTCGAGCTTGACAGGGACAAGAAGGTCCGGGCCTACTCCAAAGGGAACCGTCAAAAGGTCGTGCTGATTGCCGCGCTCATGTGCCGGCCCGACCTGCTCCTCCTTGACGAGCCGACTTCGGGGCTTGACCCACTGATGGAGCAGGTGTTCCGCCACTGCATCGACGAGGCGAAGGAGCGCGGGCAGACGGTCTTCCTGTCCTCGCACCTTCTGAGCGAGGTGGAAGCGCTCTGTGACCGGGTGGCGATCCTGCGAGAGGGGCGGCTGGTGGAAACCGGAACGCTGTCCGAGATGCGTCACCTGTCAGCCGTCACTGTGGAGGCGACCTTCACGGGGCCGATCCCGGATCTGTCGATGGTTCCAGGAGTGAGATCGGTTCGCACCGACGGGCAGGTGGCGCACCTCCAGGTCTCAGGCCCGATCGCCCCGCTCTTGAAGGTCTTGGCCGAGAGCAACGTAAACGAGCTGTTGAGCCGGGAGCCGTCACTCGAGGAACTGTTCCTCGCCCTGTACGGCGATCGGGAATCGCTCTCCGGCGATCGAGGACGATAGTGACCACCCGCACCCCGTTGACCGCCACTGATGTGGCGATCCGGGCGCCAACCCGGGTTACAGGACCCCCGGGCGGAGTCGTCTTTCACCACACTGCACGGAGAGCGGCGCGATCTGGTGCCCTGTTCGGCTACATCTTCGGCGCCCTGGTGGCGTCGGCGGCGGTCAGCTACACGAGAATCTACAAAACCCGGGCCGAGCGGGACCAGCTGGCCGCGGCCTTTGGATCCAACAAGGCCAGCGCCGCCCTCTTCGGCCCGGCCCCGGCGCTGCAGACTGTTGCCGGCTTCACCATTCTGAAGAGCATCATGACGTTGATGGTCCTCGGGGCCGTCTGGGGGCTCCTCATCAGCACCAAGCGGCTACGGGGCGACGAGGACGCGGGCCGCTGGGAGCTTCTCCTCACGGGACAGACGACCCGGCGACAAGCGGCGGCCCAAGCCATCGGCGGTTTCGGGGTGGGCGCGATCACGTTGTGGGCGGTCACGACCGTGATCTCCGTCCTCGTCGGCCAGTACTCGAAAGTCGATATCGGGGCCGGACCGATGCTGTACTTTTCGGTGGCTCAGGTGGCGACGGCGGTCATGTTCCTCGCCGTCGGCGCGCTCACGAGCCAGCTGGCCCCGACCCGTCGGCAGGCGGCCAGCTACGCGGGCTGGTTCCTTGGTGCCGCCTACGCCCTGCGAATGGTCGCCGACGCCGGGGTGGGACTGCACGGGCTCATCTGGGCCTCGCCACTCGGCTGGGTCGAAGAGCTCCGGCCGCTCACCGCGCCGCAGCCGCTCGCACTTCTCCCTATTGCCGGTTTCACTGCTGTCGTCGCGCTGGTCGCGGTGCGCCTGGCCGGCAGCCGCGACGTCGGGTCCAGCCTGCTGCCCGACCGGACGCACGCCCGGGCGCGACGGCATTTGCTGTTCGGGCAGCTGGGGCTTTCCCTCCGCCTGGTGCGACCAACCCTCATCAGCTGGTGGGCCGCGCTGGGTATCACCGGGCTGGTGCTGGGCTTGATCGCCAAGGCGGGCGGCACCATCACCGGCTCGTCGGTACAAACGGTGTTCGCGCGGTTGGGTGCTCGCGGCACCGGCGCCGAGGCGTTCCTCGGGGTGGCCTTCCTCATCCTGGCGGTGCTCGCATCGTTCCTGGCCGCGGGTCAGGCCACGGCGGCGCGAGCTGAAGAAGCCGCCGGCCGCCTCGACCACCTTCTCGTCAGGCCGGTGCCCCGTCGCGCCTGGCTGGGCGGTCGGGGTGCAGTGGCCGTGGCCGCCCTCGTCCTCGGCGGTCTGGTCGCCGGCATCATGGCCTGGCTGGGCGCCGCGTCCCAGAACACGGCGGTGAGCTTCGCCACCCTGGTGAGTGCCGGCCTCAATGTGATCCCGCCTGCCATCTGCCTGTTGGGTATCGGACTCCTGACGTTTGGGATACTGCCCCGTGCCACGCCCTTGGCGGTGTATGGGCTCCTGGGATGGTCCCTTTTCGTTGAGCTCGTCGGCGGGATCGGGGGCAACAACCGCTGGCTGCTCGACACGTCGCTCTTTCATCATATGGCCGCGGCACCGGCCGTCCACCCGGATTGGACAACTGATATCGTCCTGGTGGCGATCGGGGCGGCCGCCGCCTTCGTTGGCGCCATGTTCTTCACCCTGAGGGACATCCAGGGCGAATGAATCCCGGTCGGTGCCAAACTGGGGCGGCAGCCCTGCCGGGAGGTGACCGATGGCAACAACGGACCACTATGACTATCACGTTCGGTCGGCGACGACCGCCACCTTTGGGCGGGTGCTCCTGAGCGCCCGGGACCAGCACATCGTGGTCGACGGGCCCGCCCAAAATGGTTGCCCGGGAGAGGCATTGACCCCGGCCGAGCTGTTCCTCGGCGGGGTGGCATCGTGTGCGGCCGAGCTGGTTCAGGTGGTCGCCCGCCAGCAGCACATCCACCTGACCGGGGTCGAAGCCGAGATGGCTGGCACCGTCGATCGGGACCATGCCGTGCGAGGAGACGTCACGGTCTTCAGTTGGGCCCGGCTCCGGTTCGCGTTTCACGGAGTGGGCGACGAGGATGCGGCCACCCTGGTGGAGACGTTCAAGGGCCGTTGACCGCTTTACGGCACGGTCGCAGTTGCGACCCCTGACGTCACGGTGGATTACACCGTCGACTGAGTACTTCGGATCTCCACACTGAGTACCCTTACCGCCTATGGGGCGGCCCGCCAGGTCAGAAGCCCTTCGGATCATCGTCCTGGCCGACACCCATCTGCGCAGCCCGTCACCCGGAGATCGCAGGGTCACCAGGCGGCTGCCGGATTCCGCCTGGCGGTGCATCCACAAAGCCGACATCATCCTGCACGCGGGGGACGTGCTGGACGAAGGGGTCCTCGCCGAGCTCCGCAAAGTTGCCCCGGTTCATGCGGTACTCGGCAACAACGACAGCTCACTCGTGGGGATCCTCCCGGTGACCAGGCTGGTGGAATTGGAAGGGGTGAGGATCGGCATGATCCATGACGGTGGCGCCGCGGCGGGTCGAGGGCGACGACTTCGACGGCGCTTCCCGGATGCCCACGTGGTCGTGTTTGGACACAGCCATGCGCCGGTCAATGAGTACGGGGAAGACGGTCAACTCTTGTTCAACCCGGGGTCGCCTACCCAACGACGGGCCCAAGCCTTCCATTCGATCGGGGAGCTGCAAATCGTGGGCGGCGTGGTGACCAACCACCGCATCATCGCGCTCGAGGCCCCAGTCACCCGGAGGGGGTAGCTCGACCACCGACCAGGGCGGCTCGCGGCATAGTCTGAGGCGGCAGTTGGTGCGATGGGATCCACCTATGACGCCGTTGTGGTGGCCGGCTTCTCCGTTGTCATGGCCGGTTTCTGGGGAAGAGCTGATCGGGGTGCAATCTTTCCTGGCCGGTATCTCGGCGGCCGCCATGGCCGACCAGCCATGGGCGCCCCCTGCGGCCCCCATAATCGCCGGATGCTTCGCCGCCTATGCGCAGGGCGGGGCCGGCCCCGGTCACCCCGGGGACCGGGTATGGGCGGCAGCGGTCGCGTGCCACCCAATCGGGGCCGAACCCATCAGGAGGCGTTCAGGTGCCGTGCTGCGAGGGACGGCACTGGGTCCCGAACCTCGCCAGGCGACCGACGTCGACGCCCAGGTGGTGGTAGCCGGCCAGGTGCCGGCGGCGTACGCGCCAGGGCTTCTCGCCTTGCGCGAAGGGCCCATCCTCGGCGAGGCCCTGCGATCGCTCCCGAACCGGCCCGACGTGATCATGGTCGATGCCACCGGCCTGGATCATCCGCGACGCGCCGGCCTGGCGATCCACCTGGGCGCCGTTCTCGACGTCCCCTCGGTCGGGGTCACTCACCGTGCCCTGGTTGGGTTCGGGGAGTTCCCCGAGCTTCGCCGCGGTGCCACCGCCCCGGTCCGGATTGACGGCGTGGAGGTGGCTCGCTGGGTGTGTACCCGCAACCGATCCAGGCCGGTCCTGGCCCATGCCGGTTGGCGCACCGATGCCGCAACCGCGGCTCGGCTCGTCCTGATGGCGTCGACCCCCGCGGCCCGCACGCCGGTCCCGCTGCAAGAAGCCCGCCGGGTCGCCCGCGAAGCCAGGTCGCTGGCAGGAGCCGGACGGGGATCACCCGGGCCGGCTGCACATTGACGGCATCAAAACCCCCCGGAGGCGCAGGTGAGGGGCGTGGCGTACCGGCCCGGACCGGCACCACCGGTTGGCATCCCCGAAGATTGGGCATAACCCCCATAGTGTTCGGAGGAACGTCTACTCCGAACATGCTGCACAGGAAGGAAGCTGCGCATATGACCTGGGCTGTGGAACATCCGAATCAGCGTCGGTGGAGCCGGAGGTCGGGTACCAGCAGTCGAAATGGCGTCCACGTCTCGGTTCGACCGATCGGAGCGGCCGAAGTCGGCCTGCTCGCGGCACTGGTGGGGGCGTGGGGCGCCATCTCGGTCTTCGTGGGGCCCATCTTTGGCTATCAACCCACCTCAGCAGGCTCTTGGGCGTGGACCACTCAGAACTGGCTGCTGCACCTGCTACCCGGCGCCGTGGCCGTGGTGGCCGGCCTCATGATCCTGAGCGCCTCCCCGAGCCGCCGCCACGAGGGAACCGGCGCGCCCATCGGGCTGGCAGCGCTGATGATCGTTGTAGCGGGGGCGTGGTTCGTAATCGGTCCAGCCGCATGGGCGACCTTCGAGTCCGGCCCGCCGTTCGCGACGGGCACCAGCCCGATGACATCATTCCTCCACCAGCTCGGTTCGAGTCTCGGACCCGGGCTTCTGCTGGCCGTCCTTGGCGGCATGGCCCTGAAGGCGGTCATCGCCCGACCGGCGGCCACCGTGCATGACGTCCCGGTCGACGATCGCGGCTCGGTACCGGGGAGCGGAACGGCAGCAGGGAGCGGTCCGGGCGCCGGAACCTGGTACGGGGAACACGACCAGGGCACCGGTGATGAGATGGCCCGTGACGACACGGCCGCCATCGACCCGGCTGCACCTCCTGAGAGTCGCTCGGCCAGAGAGACGGACTTCGGCGAGCGCCCTCGCCCTTCGGACACCCCCCTCGACTAGCGGGTAGATACCATGCCCCGGAGTCGCCCGGACGTTTGACACGCCGGCACCAGAAGATAGCGAGGGTTAGCGATGAGTGAGGTCGATGGCGGCGCGCTGGTCGGGCAGGTACTCAAAGAACAGAAGGTGAAATACCTGTTCGCGATCAATGGCGGCCATACCTTCCCGATCCTCGGCCAGCTGCTCGCCAACGACGTGAAGCTCATCCATATGCGCCACGAGCAGGCGACCGCCTACGCCGCCGACGGGTGGGCTCGCTCGACGGGCACACCGGGTGTCTGCTGCGTGACCGCAGGGTGTGGGCTGACCAATGCCATCACCGGGCTGGCGGTGGCGGCCCTGACCAACAGCGCGGTGGTCTGCCTGTCGGGCCAGCACCCCACGAGCGAGGATGGCCTCGACTCGTTCCAGGAACTCTACGGTTCCGACGTGTGCAGCAGCTTCGCCAAGTACACCCGGCGCGTCCCGGACTGGAGCTCGATCGAGTTCCACCTCCGGCAGGCTTTTCGCGCCGCCGTCAGCCCGCCTCAAGGCGTGGCCCTGGTGGAGATCCCCCAAAACGTCCTCTACCGCACCGGCAATGAGGCCGAACAGCGAGCCGGGGCCCGCGTGTATGGGACCGACGAGCTGCGCGCCCAGGGCGATCCACGGGCCGTGGAACGGGCCGTCCAACTCCTGCTCGGCGCCGAACGACCGCTGCTGGTCGGCGGCGACGGGGTGTTCTGGTCGGACGCCGGACCCGAGCTGCGTGAGCTGGCCGAGTTGACATCCACCCCGGTCTACTGCCGCCGGGCGGGGCAGGGCGCGGTGGCCGAGGACCATCCGCTCGCGGTGCGGGGCGCATGGAAGAAGCCGTTCACCAGCCGCGCCGACGTCGTCATCAGCTTCGGGTTCCGGTTCTGGAGCGGCGAGCATTTTGGTCAACCGCCAACGTGGGGGCCGGACGCCGCTCACGTCCAGATCGACAGCGACCCGCGCCGCGTCGGCTCGACCGTGGCCGCCGACGTCCCGATCGTCGGCGACCCCAAGCTGGTGTTGCGCCAGATGATCGAGATGGTGCGCGCCCAGGGTGCGGTCGATCGGGGCGACTCCCGGTGGCTGGCCGAGGTTGCGGAGGCCCGCGCCGCCTTCGAGCGGATGGTTGCGAACCGGCAAGTGGAGCACCACGCTGACGTTCCGGTCCACCCCGACCGGCTGATGCACGATCTGGTCTCGGTGCTCGACCCGTCCGCAGTTATGATCGTTGACAGCTTCACGCTCTCGGGCTACGTGAGCCACTGGTTTACCGCACGATTTCCAGGTCAGCTCATCGACGCCGGACCGCTGGCACCCGTAGGCCACAGCATCGGGATGGCGATCGGCGCCGGGCTCGCCCGGCCGGGTAGCACGGTGGTCGCGCTGATCGGCGACGGCGGTCTGGGCATCGGCGGTTTCGATCTCGAGACCGCGGCCCGATACCGCATCCCGATCGTGGTGGTGTTGTGGAACAACAGCTCCTGGGGACCTTCCTTCGAGCAGATGCCCCGGCTACGCGGGCGCACCGACCCCTTCGAGATGCTGCCCGACATCCGCTACGACCGGATCGCCGAGGAGCTCGGCTGTCACGCCGAGCACGTCGAGGATCCCGACGGGATCGGGCCCGCCCTGGAACGAGCCTTCGCCGCGGGAAAGCCGGCCCTGGTGAACATCATCGGTGACAAACGAATCGGCCACCCGACCCTCGGGGGCAACCTCCTCGGCTCCACGGGTGGGTGAACGCAGATAGGCGACGAGGCCCGGCCGGTTTAGAAGACTGCGGTCTCCCGATATCGGCCGAAGACCGGCTCGAGGCACGCGACGATCTCCCCGAGGGACGCTTGCGCCTTCACCGCCGCAATCGTCGCCGGCATAAGGTTCGCGGCCGGGTCCCTGGCGCGAGACACCAGCTCCCCCAGCGCCTTCGCCACCGCGTCGTTATCCCGGGAGCGCTTCACGGTCTGGAGCCGGTCGACCTTGCGCTTCTCGCTGGACGGATCCAGCTGGTGAGTCTCGACCTTGTGTGATTCGCCTTCGTCCACGTACTTGTTGACGCCGACAACCGTGCGCTCACCGCTCGCTTTGCGTTGGGCCTGGTCGTAGGCGAAGTCCGCGATCTCCCGCTGGAAGTAGTTCTCTTCGATGGCCTTCAGCATGCCGCCAAGTTCGTCGACCTGGCGCAGGGTTTCGTGGATCCCCTGCTCGATGTCTCGCGTGAGAGCCTCCACGTAATAGGACCCGCCCAGCGGGTCGATAACCTGCGTCACGTTGGTCTCTTCGGCGATGATCTGCTGGGTGCGCAGCGCCAGCTTCATCGCCGTCTCTGAAGGGATCGTGTACGCCTCGTCGAGACCATTGGTGTGGAGCGACTGGGTTCCTCCGAGGACAGCAGCGAGCGCCTGCAGGGCGGTTCGGACCACGTTGTTGAGCGGCTGGGGCCGGGTGAGGGTGGCGGCGGCCGTCTGACAGTGGAACCGCATCCTCATCGACTCGGGATTCCTGGCGCCGAATTGCTCTTTCATCATGCGAGCATAGAAGCGCCGGACCGCCCGAAACTTCGCGATCTCTTCGAAGAAATCCGCCTGGGACACGAAGTAGAAGGAGAGTCTCGGCGGCGAATTCGTCCACCGGCACGCCCGAGTCCACGACGGTCCGGACATACTCCCGAGCGGCCGCCAAGGTGAACGCCGCTTCCTGCCGGGCACTGGCCCCGGCCTCGGAGATGTGATATCCGCTGATGTTGATCGGGTTGTACCTCGCCATGCGGCCGGCGGTGTAAGTGATCGTGTCCCGGACAATCCTCATGCTGGGCTCTGGAGGGTAGATCCACTCCTTCTGGGCGATGTACTCCTTGAGGATGTCGTTTTGAATAGTCCCGGAGAGCTTGTTGAGGTCGAGCCCGCGAGCCTGCGCCACCGCGATGTACATCGCCAGGAGGATCCAGGCCGACGGGTTGATGGTCATCGACACGCTGATGTTCTCGAGGTCGATACCCCCGAAGAGTCGATCCATGTCCTCGAGAAGGTCGATGGCGACACCTTCCCGCCCTACCTCGCCCCGACTCGCCGCGTGGTCGGAGTCGTAGCCCATCAACGTCGGCATATCGAAGTCGACGGACAGGCCAGTCTGACCCTGGGCAATGAGATACCTGAACCGCTGATTGGTCTCGTCGGGGGTCCCGAACCCGGCGATCTGACGCATCGTCCAGACTCGACCCCGATACATGGTGGGGTACGGGCCCCGCGTGAACGGGTACCGGCCCGGTAGGCCGATATCTTCGAACGGAATGTCGGCGACGTCCGCCGGCGTGTACACCCGCTCGACGGGACGACGGGAACCGGTCAGGTAGCAGTCCTGGGTCTCCGGGCGCCTTTCGAGAAAGCCGGCGAGCTCATCGGCCTCCCATTGCCGGACCTGCTCCTGCACCGCCTGGCGGGTTGCGTCGTCGATCAGTCGGGTTACCTCGTCACCGTCCATGTGCTCACTCCCCTTGCCTTCCTGCCGAAGATTGCCTATCTGTGGAAGATGGTCGGCCTGTCGAAGATGGTCGGCCTGCCGTAGATGGTCGGCCTGCCGGTGCGTCGATCCGGATGGCCTCGATCACGGCGTTGACGGCCGCGTGCGGACTCATGGTCCGGCAGACCACACGATCCACGAGCCCGGTGAACACCGCTCCGGCAGATTGCTCCCGGAGCCGCTCGAGGATGCGGTCGCGCGTCAGCATACGGAGCCGGTCCGCGATGCGAGCACGCTTGCGGGCGATCCCATCGCCAGAAGTAGCCAGCCAGTCATGATGTACATCGAACGCGTCAACCAGCTCGCGCACACCCGTCGGCGTGAGGGAGTCTGTCATCAGCACCGGAGGGAACCACGCACCGTCAGGGCGAGTACCCAATCGCAGCATCGCCAGAAGGTCGGTGGCCGTCCGCCTGGAATCGAGAAGGTCGGTCTTGTTGACGACGTGGATGTCGGCGATCTCCAGCAGTCCGGCTTTTATGGCCTGGATGTCGTCGCCGAGGCCAGGTACGGACACCACGGCGATGGTGTCAGCCAGGTGCATGATGTCCACGTCGGCCTGGCCGACGCCGACGGTCTCGACGAAGATGTACTCCCATCCCACCGCGTCCAGAACCGCGACGACGTCGGTCGTCGCCTGAGCCAGGCCCCCCAGGGAGCCGCGGGACGACATCGAACGCACCAGGACGCCGTGGTCGAGCGTGTGCCGGTGCATCCTGATCCGGTCCCCGAGGAGGGCTCCACCGCTCAAGGCACTCGAAGGATCCACCGCGACGATGGCCACGGTGCGCTCTCGGCCACGCAGCTCGGCCGTAATCGCATCGATCAGGCTGCTCTTGCCGCTCCCCGGCGCGCCGGTCACCCCGATGATGCGAGCCCGCCCGCCCTCCGCGTAGAGGACCTCCAGCACCGGCTCGACTGCGGGTGCCCGGGCTTCCAATGCGGAGATGAGCTGGGTCAAGGAGGAGCGATCGCCCCCCTTCGCCCGCTGGTAGAGGGTGGCGTACTCAACCTTGCTCACGACGCGGCAGTGAATTCGCGGAAGAGCTCGCGGCGATCGATGACCCGGTTGCTTTTGTGCTCACTCCGTTCGAGCGTGTTCCACGCCAGGGGTACGACCTCAGCGTTCACGCCCAGCGTGGTTCGCAGGCTTTCGCTCAGTTTCCTGCGGAAGCTGTCGATTGCGCCATCCTGCCCCTGGATATCTGCACTGTATTCGACCTGTACCACCAGAGTGTCCATGGCGTCTTCGCGAGAAACAATAATGCGATGCTCACCACCGTAATGCGGTGCACAGCTGACAATTTCTGCGATGGCGCTGGGATAAACGTTCTCACCCCGGATGGTGAATTGGTCGTCGATTCGTCCGTAGATGCCCCTGGGCAGGTACGGGTAGGTACGTCGGTCTGGCGTGGGGCCCGCCTCCCAGCGGGTCAGGTCCCCCGACAACAGGCGGATCATCGGTTGACTGGTTCGCTCCAGATGGGTGTAGACAGGCGTTCCTTCCCCGCCATAGGGCTGGCGACGATAGGTGACCGGATCGACTACCTCGGTATAGGCGATATCCTGCCAGCAGAGCATGCCACTTTGTGACATTGTCTCGCCGAGGTTCATCCACGGTGTCATCTCACCCATCGACCCGGAATCGAAGACCTTCGCCCCAAATACTTCCTCGAGCTTTCGCTTCATCGAGGGAATGGAGGCGCCAGGCTCACCCGAGAAGAACAGGGTCCGGATCCCGAAGTCAAGGGGATCTACGCCGATTTCGTCGGCCACCTCCGCGATGCGGAGGGCATAGGAGGGTGTGCCGTAGAGGGCGCTGGGCCGCATCTGCAGGATCCAGTTGACCGCTCGCCGCGTTTGGCCCTGGGCGCCGGCCCCAAACGGGAAAGCCTGCGCACCGAGGCGCTCCGCTCCGGCCAGCACCGCCCACGAGCCCATGTAGAGGCTGAACACCGCGCCGATGAAGACCATATCGCCGGGCCGGATCCCCATTCCCCACATGACCCGGGCATGCGACTCGGCGATCCGGGGCCAGTCCGCCCGTCCGATGGCGAAGGCCGTCGGCCGGCCCGTCGTCCCCGAGGTCCCGTGGACGCTCTGGATCTCGCTTTCCGGGATACACAGATAGTTACCGAAGGGCGGATACTCGATCTGCGACCGCCGCAGGTCCTCCTTGGTCACAACAGGAACGCTCTCGAAGTCATTCAAGGATCGAACGTCGGCGGGCTTGATCCCCGCTTGATCCCACTTCGCCCGGTAGAACGGAGCGTTCGCATACGCGTACTCCATGACGTCACGAATGCGCGCCAGGATGGCGAGGTCTCGCTGCTCGGGATCCATGGTCTCGCGAACAGGAAACCAGTACTCCTGGTCAAGGGGTGGCACGTATGCCGCGTCGTAGGAGGGCGGCCAGGCCCAGTGCTCCATGTCCATCAGTAGCGTGACCCCCGCTCGGCAACCAACGTCCTTATACATTTCGTCACTTCCTCGGGAGGGGTGTCCTGGCCGAGGATCTCGCCCACACCGAGCTCTTTCAACGCCTCGACGTCCTCATCCGGCATGACCCCGCCCCCGACCAGGATGTACCGGTCGAAGACCCCCTTCTCCTGCAGCAGCCGGGTGATCTCCGGAAACAGCGTCATATGGGCGCCCGAGAGGAGGCTGACGCCTATCACGTCGACATCCTCCTCGATCGCCATGGCCACCACCTCTTCTGGTGAGCGGTGCAAGCCTGAATAGATCACCTCCATGCCCGCATCTCGCAGAGTCCGGGCCACCACCTTGACGCCGCGGTCATGCCCGTCCAGACCGGCCTTGGCCAGCAGGACCCGTATCGGCGGCCCGCTCTCGGGCTCGTTCGTCACGGCCGTTTTGTCCGGATCGGAGGCCGCCAGCGGGTTGGGCGCGCCTGCTCTGGTGGGCCGCCCACCAGGTCGCAAATCCGGCTTTGTGGAGTAGGGGTCTGGGCCACGGGCGAATCGCCTCTAGGAGGACACAGCGGAAGGCACGGCAGCCGGCTCCGGCAGTACCGGCGCCGGAATGGACATCGCGTGGATCTCCGGGAGCACGGAGCGAGCGAAGAGGCGCAGGCTCGATTCGGCCTCCCTGAGCGACATCGACCCGAACTTGAAGACCCCGACGAACTGCTGCGCGCCGACTCCGCGGAGCCGGTCCTTGAGCTGCTCGGTCACCTGGTCGGGCGTCCCCCACACGTGCGAGTTGACGAAGACGCCGAAGAGCTCTTCGGTTGAGAGCTTCTTCAGATCAACGGTCTTGGCCATCTCCTGCATCCGCTTCCGGCGATCTTCGGCTTCGGGATGAGCCTCGGCGAACTTCCTGGCCGTCTCACTGTAGTGCTCGTATCCCTGCACCCCGGCGAGATGGCTGGGATCGTCGATCCGGTAGTGCCGGCGGGCGCTGTCGGCGTACTCGAGGGCGTACAGATGTCCGAGCTCCTGGGCTCGGCCGGCGTCCTCGTCGACATAAACGGCGAGGAGGACGGTTGGCTGCCCCGGATCGAAGCCCTTCGACAGCATGATGCGGTTGTATTCCCGCATCTCGTCGACATGTGTCGACCACTCCTTCTGCGGGATGACGAGCGGCTTCAGCCCGTTGTCGGCTGCGACCGCCACGGACGAAGGGCTTCCCCAGGCCATGTGCATGTCGGGCAGCAGGTCCATGGGTGGTTGCGGACGAAGGGTGAGATCCGGGATCTGGAAGTACTTGCCCTCATGTGAGAAGCGCTTGCTGCTGAGCGCCTTGCGTACGACCTCCAGGGCTTCTAGGAACCGCTCCCGGGAGGAATTCATGTCGATACGCAAGCCGTCGAACTCGACCTTGGCCGCGCCGCGCCCGAAGCCGAGCGTGAGCTTGCGTCCCTGCAGGAAGTGGGCGAGCATGCTCGCTTCCTCGGCGACCCGAATCGGATCGTGCCACGGCAGGACCACCACCATGGTCCCGAAATCGATCCGTTTCGTGCGACCCGCGAAGAACGTGAGGAACTGGAGCGTGTTGGTGTCCATCGTGTACGGGGTGAAATGATGTTCGACCGTCCACATGGAGTCGAAACCCAGCGGCTCGACGAGATCGCCGATCACGATCTCCTCCTGAAAGATGGCGCTGTCGGGGATCTTCGGGTCCGCGGCCCAGTCCCCTCGATCGTGGCGTTCCCAGTCCGTGTAGTTCTGCGCGAAGAGCGCAACGCCTGTCTGCATCATTTCCCTCCGAGTTCTCCGCGGGCAATGCCGGTGTCACCCAGGAGGTAAGGATACACCTTTCGTCCCGGTTGTCCAATGGTCCGCACAGACTGAGGTCAGACCTAAAGGACGCCAGGGACGTATCACTTCTAAAGGCAGCTTCAGAGATCGGGCGTCCATACCGAACGTGTACAGTAATCGTGGTGAACCTTAGCCGCACTGACCTGTCGAGCCGGACCGACCTGCCGTTTCGCTCGTTGGAGCAGCGCCGCGCCTTCGAACAAATACTCCTGCAGGTCGAACAGGGGATTATGGACGGCAGCATCCAGGTTGGCGGCAGATTGCCCCCTGAGCGGGAGCTGGCCACGCTCTTTGGTGTGAGCAGAGCGTCCGTGCGTGAAGCCCTCCGCGTCCTGGAGACCTTCGGCGTGCTCGTCGCTCGAAGGGGAAGCGGACCAAGCGCCGGGTCGGTCGTCTCTGACGGGGCGCGCATGGGACTCCAGAGCGCCTTGCGAATGCATGTGGGGCTCCTTCGAATACCAACCTCGGACATCGTAGAGGTCCGAAGCGCCCTGGAAGCCGAGGCCGCTCGGTGTGCGGCACTGCGTGCCGAGCCGGGCGAGATCGAACGCCTCCACCACATCCTGCAAAAAATGCCCACGACTGAAACGGCATTTGAATTCAACGAGCTTGACACCGACTTTCATGTCCAGTTGGCATCCATCTCCCACAACGCCCTATTGCCGGTCCTGATGGAGGCGATCCGCGGCGCCATTCAGGAGGAGATGGTGAAGAGCTTTGCCAGACTCCGAGATTGGAAGTCCACCCGTGACCGGCTCATCACTGAACACGAAGGCATCGTTCGCGTTATCGAGGAAGGCAACGATGGGGCCGCGGCCCAGGCGGTCGTCAACCACATCAGCGGTTTCTACACCGACGTCATGGACAACGTCAGACGCCGGGCCCGCTCGACGACCTAAGGTCGAGCTTGGAGGCTGATCCCGAGTCTCGCACCAGGGCACGCCCCTGGCCCCGGGCCGTCAATGGTCGCTGCGAACTTCACCGGTCGACGCGGGTCTTCACCTCCTCGCCGGCGGCCACGGTGGCAAGGCCATCGTCGGAACGGTGGTCGACGGCCGCGGGGCGCTCGTCACGACTGCCGGGCTCCTGCCATGGCCGTCAGGTAGGGCCGGAGGTCCGGGTAGCCTGTTTGTTCCCACCCGCCATCAACGAACAGATTGACGCCGGAGATGTAGCTGGCGTCGTCGCTGGCCAGGTCGAGATATTGACGATCGCACCGCCACCGCTCTGGGTCATCGCCCGCGCTTCGTGCTTCATGCTGAGGAACACGCCCGTCAGACAGACGTCAATCACGAACCGCCAGTCCTCCTCGGTCTGCTCGATGATCGGCGCGCCACGGCCGAGGCCGGCGACGTTGAAGCCAAGATCGACCCCGCCGAAACGCTCGACGCCCGTGCGGACGAGTGCCTCGACGTCGGCCTCCACCCGCACATCAGCGATGATCCCTGCGAGGCGATTGCCACCAAACTCCTTCTCCCGGATCTCCGTCCGCTCCCGGTTTACGTCGCCGATCACGACGCTGGCGCCCTCGGCCAGGAGCCCGCGGACGATGGCTTCGCCGATCCCCGATGCGCCGCTGGTCACTACGGCCACCTTCTCTGCGAACCGGTCGCTCACGACCCGGGGCTCGTCTTTCATCGTGCCTCCTTCACCCTCAATCTGGCGATTCTTTCGACGTCACTGCCGACTCGTTCGACGTCACTGGCCCATTCGACGTTCCAGGTGCTGCGGTTACCGCGCAGATTGGGCACCCGCCCAGACCGGAAGCAGCCGCCACCGGCTGCGCGTCCGTCCTGGTGGCCACGATCGGGCATCCGCTCCGGTGGCCCAGCGTGCCGGTGGGTGTCCGCCAGACACGCCCGTCTTCGGTGACCCGGCGCTCGGCCCGCACGCGGGTCTCTCCACCGAGGTAGGCGCTCTCGAGGACGTCGCGCACGTCACCCGGTTGCCCGATGCTGACCACCCGGCCCTTGGACATAACCGCCACGAAGTCGGCGATCTCCATGGCCAGCTCGGCCAGCTGTTCGACCAGAACGATGGTTCGCCCCTGCCGGGACAAATCCACCACGGACTCGAAGAGCTGCTCGATCAGGATAGGTGCCAGCCCCATTGAGATCTCGTCGATGAGAATGACCTCAGGATCGGTGGTGAGGGCACGGCTGAGTGCGAGCATGTGCTGCTCCCCGCCCGAGAGCGTGCCGGCGACCTGCTTCCGCCGGTCCCCGAGGACCGGGAAGCGCACGTAGGCGACCTCTTCGACGTCAGACCGGTTCTTGCCGGAAATGGCCGTCTGCAGCAGCAGGTTCTCGCGGACGGTGAGCGACGGGAAGATGCCCCGTCCCTCCGGTATGAGGCAGAGGCCGCTGCGGGCGATCAGCCTCGGAGCCCGGCCGGTGATGTCCTCCCCCCGAAGGAAGACGGTCCCGCCGAGCGGCGCCAGCAGTCCGGCGGCGACCTTGAGGGTCGTCGTTTTCCCCGCGCCGTTCGGCCCGAGCACCGCGGTTACCTTCCCCTCGGCGACGGGCAGGTTGAGGTCGAACAGCACGTGGACCGGCCCGTAGGCGGCGTCGATGCCCCGAAGGTCAAGTACGCGCGACACCGAGCCTCGTTCCCAGGTAAGCCTCCTGCACCACCGGGCTGGCCCGGACCGTGTCCGGCGTGCCGGATTCGATCAGGCGGCCGAAGTCGAGGACGTAGATGTAGGAGCAGATAGCGGCGACCAGCTCGACATGGTGTTCGACGAGCAGGATGGTCGTGCCCGTGCTGCGAACGAAAGTTGAGAGGGTCGTCCCCAGCTGGTGCGACTCCGCCTCGGTCAGACCAGCAGAGGGCTCGTCCAGGAGCAAGACCTTGGGTCGGAGCGCCACGGCTCGAGCGACTTCCACCAGACGCCCCTGCCCACTCGGCATCTCGCCCACGTCACGATGGGCGACGTCTTCGAGACCGAGCAGTTGTATGGCGTCACGGGTGGCGGCCGCAACGTCCCAGCGCGGCTGCCACGACGACGCGAACTCCGCTGCGGTCCGGACATTTTCCTCCACAGACATCGATTGCCACAGCTCGAGCCGCTGAAATGTCCTCGCCATGCCCAAGTGGGCCCGGCGATGCGGCGATAGCCGGGTGATGTCCTTGCCATCGAGGACGACCCGGCCCCCTCGTGGTCGAGTGAGGCCGCTGAGCACGCCGATCATGGTGGTCTTGCCGGCCCCATTCGGGCCGATGAGGCCGGAGATGCTGCCGCCCTCCAGTTCGAGGGACACGTCGGAGAGGGCTAACAACCCGCGAAACGAGACTCTGACCTTGACCGTGCTGAGGAGGGCGGACATCAGCTCACGGGTCCGGCTCGGCGAACTCGACCGGCCTCTCGACCGGCGCCGGTGCAGCGGCGGCCCCTTGGCCCGGCGCAGCGACGGCGGGCGTGACGCGGCGGCGCTGGCGCCACGCCGCGATCTGGGCCCGGTTCTGAGCGATGACGCCCTCCGGATGCTGGGCCAAAGCAAAGATGGCGAGGCCGATGCCGAGCGGCTGTATCGCGCCCACGACGTTCTGGTCGGTGATCCAGTTGGGAATCATCAGGTAGAACAGAGCGTAGAAGAGGCCGCCGACGAAGGCGCCGGTGACGCTGGTCATGCCCTGAATGGCGAGGATCAGCAACAAGGTCAGCGAGTTCAGATAAATGAACTGGCTGGCCAGCGCCTGGTGGTAGACGCCTCCGTAGAAGCATCCCATCAGGCCGGCCATGCCGGACGCCACCGCGAAGACGATGAGCTTCGTCCGGACCACGTTGAGCCCGAGGGCACTGGCCGCCGCTGGCGCATCCCGGATGGCCGTGAGGGCCCGACCGAAGCTTCGCTGCCGCAGGATCAGGATGCCGATGGCATAGGCACAAACGAAGACGGTGGCCACGGCAGCCATCGATGGATAGGTATTCGCCTTCAGACCGAAGATATTCGGCACCGGGACGGGGATGCCCGTGCCCTGCTCGGGGAAGACCCTCGAACTGGCAAAGAACACGTTGTCCATCAGCAGGGCAAAGGCCAGGGTGGCGAGCGCCAGGTACAGGCCTCGCAGCCGCAGGGCCGGCAGCGCCACCAGCCCACCCAGCAGCGCGCTGCTCACGGTGGCCACGATCACCGCCGCCCAGTACGGGAGACCGGCACCGGTGCTGAGGTGGGACAAGAGCACGTCCCCGAAGCCGAGGAAGCTGAACTGCGCAAGGGAAACCTGTCCGGCCATGCCAGTGAGAAGGATCAGGCTCAGCAGGACGCCGACGTAGATAATCCCGTTGACGACCACCAGCTGGTACACGGCCGACAGCTGGGGAGCCACCAGGATGACCGCGACCAGCAGGCCGGCCGCCAGGGCAACCATGACCGGCACACCTGGCGGTCGGGGCTCCCGGAACGTCTGCACCCGCTCCTGGTCGGCGTAGCGCGGCCGGCGCAGCCACAGCACGACGAACAACAAGATGAACGGCGCCGCTGACGTGATGTTCTGGTCAAAGTTGTTCGGCGGTAGGTAACCCACCATCAGCGAGCTGCCGATCCCGAGGATCATGGCCCCGACAAACGTCAAGGGAAGACTCGTGAGCCCACCCACGATCGCGGCTCCGTAGGCGGAGACGACCAGCAGGCTCAGCGTGCTGATGTCCATGGACACGCCCGGCGCCAGCAGGATAGCGGCCAGGGCGGCCAGCGAGATCCCGATGGCCCA
Source organism: uncultured Acidimicrobiaceae bacterium (assembly GCA_963834725.1). Taxonomy (GTDB): domain Bacteria; phylum Actinomycetota; class Acidimicrobiia; order Acidimicrobiales; family Palsa-688; genus PALSA-693. Next base: position 4,637,443 of record CAWICN010000001.1, on the reverse strand, counting down.
GGACAGGGATGTCACCCGCCCGGGGTTGATCCCGTGCAGCTCGGTCAGGGCGCGGTCGTCCACCACCCCCCGCATCATCGTCCCGATCCGCGTTCGCTTGAGCAAGAGCCACAGGCCGCCGGCCACCACCGCCGCCAGGATGACCGTGGCCAGCTGATCGTAGGTCACGTTCAAGCCGTGCACCGGCGTGAACGTCGACTGGGAGAAAATCGGAGGCATGACCTGAGTGATGCTTTGCCCCCGGCCCCAGATCAGCGAAGCCAGACCCTCGCACAGCACCAGGATGGTTAGGGTCACGACCAGCCGCTGGGCCACCGACGTTCTCTCCAGCCAGCGCATCACCGCCCGGTCAAGGAACAACCCGATGGCCGGGGCAATCACCAGCACGCAGAGGCCCAAAGCCACCCATTTCGGCAAGCCCCGCTCCACCCAGAAGGTGAAGGCCAGGTAGGCCATGACCATGCCGATGGCGCCATGGGCCAGATTGAATATGCGGGTGGTGGCGTAAGTGAGCACCAGGCCCGCCGCCGCGATGGAGTAGATGGCGCCGGTGACGATCCCGATGATCAGGAAGGTGAGGAAGGTATCCACGGCCCCATTCAGGGTGTGGTGCTGAAGGTGAAGATCTTCTGCGGCACGCAGATGAAGTTGCCGGTCTTGGGCAGCACCTGCTTGTAGCCGCTGGCCGTGGACTCGAACACGTTGCCGCAGTACTGGGCGGGCAGAGTGCCCTTCGCGGTCGGAACGGCAACGGTGGGTATCATGCCGTCAGCATCGAAGTTCCGAACGCTGCTCAGGGCCGTGAGCAGCTTGGCCCGGGTCAGGTCGGGGCCAGCACCGATGAGGCCCTGGACGAAAAAGGCGGCCTGCACCCAGCCTTGCACGGTGAACACGTTGACAGGCTGGGAGGGCGCCACCTTGTGCGTCCAAAACAGGAACTGGGAGCCACCGGTGGACGATTTCAGCACGCTGTTATCCAGAAAGGCAACGGTAGCGAAGGTCGGCGTGGTCTGCCAGTTCGCCGCCCCGGCACCGGCCAAACTGTGCCACGACGGGTCATAAATGGCGTAGTTGGTCTTCAACGTGGGGTTCCACCCCTGCTGCTGCATGTCCTGGGCCAGCCGGCCCGCTTCGGTGATGTCCTCGGCAAAGGCATCGACGACGTCCGCACCTTTGCTCCGGGCCTGGATGACATAGGGGGTGAGGTTGGCCAGCGTCCCGCTCACCCCCACGTTGTAGACGGTTTTAACGCCGACGCTCTGCCAACCCTGGACATCGGACTTCACAAAGGGGGCAATCCCCGAGGTGTTCACCCACAGGATCGCCACCTTCGATATCGACGGGTTGGCGGCTTTATAAAGGGCGTAGGTCGCGTTGCTCGCCTGACCGTACGGAAGCGTGGGAATAAAGCTGAGGGCGTTTGGCAAGGCATAGAACTGAGGATCGAACCACTGCCCCACCCAGGGGATCCCTGAGCTCTTGACCAGATCGTAGGCGGCGGCATCCACATTGGACTCGGTGCCATTCATGGCCAACATCGACGGGATGTACTTGGTGAATATGCTCAACCCCACATTGGCATCAAAGGTGGTGTTCATCTCGGTCAGGTTGAGCATGCGCCCGTAAATGCCGCCGCTGGCATTGACCATGGCGTAGTACGCCTTCGCGCCCAGGTACGTCCCGATCTGGGCGTTGGACACACCGTTGCCTGCCGCGATCGGGCTGCCGACGGCGATGCTGGTGCCGGTCAGGCCGATCTGACCGTTGCTCCCGCCATTGCCGCCCGACGGCGCCGGATGTGCGGAGAAAGCCGGAGCGCTCGTCGCCGCCCCTCCCGTCGGCGATCCGCCCGACGACGTCGCACCAGGCGACGAAGACGAAGAATGGCTGCTCGAACCGCATGCCCCGGCCACCAGGGCGAGCACTGCCACCATCCCCGCGGCCGCGCGTCCGCGTCTCCGGCTATGGCGCTCCCGTCTTTGCGGAGGCATCGTCATTTCTCCCCCTGCGATTTCGACATCACGTTGTTCCGGATATGGACCCGGATGACGACTCTGGCGTAAGGCAACCTTCGTGTCTCTGCATTTCCCCGCGGCATCCCCCCCGCTGAGTCGACCATGATAGGGCCTATCTCTTACTTTGGTCGGACCACAGTCTAGGCTGAGGTTCTGCCGCATGTCAACCAGTCGCCCTGGCCTTGAACGACTCGGCGTCCCGAGTGGCGTCCCTGTCCCTGGCAATACACCGGCGGGTTGCACCGCGCGGTGGTCGAGACGACCGAGGCCCTTCGAGTTTTGTAGCGTGACGAAAGATTTTTGGATCGCCATCGGAAAATAGGTGAGGTGAGTGGAAATGCGAGCTGTTGTCCTGCGCAAAGGCCGGCTGGTCCTGGACGAGGTCCCCGATCCCGCCCCTGAGTCTGGCCAGGTTCTCGTCAGAACCTTGGCAAACGGGATCTGCGGGTCGGATCTGCACAGCCTGGAGATGGCGGAGGCCAGCCCGGAAGCGATGGAGTCCACGGTGTTGGGGCACGAGTTCTGCGCCGAGGTCCTCGATTACGGACCAGCCACCACGGAGCGGCCCTTTCCCATCGGCGGCAAGGTATGCGCCAACCCATTTACGGCTGCGGGCGGTCTGGTCAACCCCGGGGGGCTGGCCGAGATGATGGTCCTCGACGTGGACCGCGCCATCGGCGTCCCCGAGGATGTCGCGGCCGAGCAGGCCGCCCTGACCGAGCCGCTGGCGGTCGGGATCAGGGCGGTCGCCGTCGGCGAGTCCCTGCCGGGCGGCGGCCCCTATATCGTCAACGGGTGTGGGCCCATAGGGCTGGCGGTGATCATCGCCCTGCAGGCCCTGGGACGCGGTCCCATCGTCGCCACCGACCTGTCCCCCATCCGGCTGGCCGTGGCCGAGAAGCTGGGCGTCGAGCTGGCCCTGGACGCCGGCCGGGACTCGGCCATCGACCATTTGAGTGAGCTCGGCTTTGCGCCCGCGAATATCTCGGCGTTGCTGGACCGGGGCGCCCCGGATCGGCTGGGCGTCACTATCTACGAGTGCTCGGGAGCCCACGGCATGATCCCGCGATTGATGGAGACCGCGCCCGCCCACAGCTCGATCGTGGTAGCCGGCATCTCCATGGCACCTGATTCGGTGTCGGCCATCTCAGGCATCATGCGGGAGCTGTCGATCGGCTACGCCCTGGCATATCGGCCTGAGGAGCTGACCCTTGCCCTGCAGCGCATCGCTCTGGGGAAAGTCGACACTTCCGCGCTGGTGACGGCCATGGTTCCGCTGGCCGAGACGCCGTGGGCGTTCGAGGCTTTGCGCAAGACCGAGCAGGTGAAGATCCTGATCCAGCCCGGTCGCTAGTTTGACCTGTTCTGACCTGCTCCATGATGGCGGCGGCCCACTCTCTCCCTCGAGCCCGTCCAGGCAGATAAGCGACGCCGAATAATCCCGACGACCGTCTGGTGGAGTGAGAGCGAAGCTCCGTTAGACTCGGCTGCGATCACCATCGAGGGGAGGGTGGCCAATGGCCGGCAGTGTGCGGTTCGAGGGCAAGGTCGTGGTCGTCACAGGCGCGGGAGGACCGGGCACCGGAGGGGCGGCGGTCAGACGATTCGTATCCGAGGGCGCCCAGGTGGTCGCCAGCGACATCGATGAGCAGGGCCTGGAAAACCTGCTCAAGTCGGCCGAAGTCGCCCACGGGGGCAAAATCATCCTGCGACGCTGCGATGTGACCGAGGCCGACGACGTCGAGGCGCTGGTGCAATTCACGGTGTCGACCCTGGGCCGACTGGACGTGATGATCAATCATGCCGTCGGCGGGATGCGACGGGCCGCGTCCGAGGGCGGTGACTCCCCGTTCAGCCGGCCCTTGGTGCCGGACATTGCCCTCGACGCCTGGCGGGACGGGATCGCCGGGGTCCTGCACTCTGTGTTCTACGGCTGCCGGGCGGCGATCCCACAGCTGGCCGAGACCAGGGGTTGCATCGTCAACACGGCATCGATATCGGGGATGGGCGGTGACTATGGCATGGCCGCATATGACTCGGCCAAGGCGGGCGTCATCAACCTGACCAAGGCGCTGGCCGTCGACCATGGCGACCAGGGGATCCGGGTCAATTGCGTCTCTCCGGGCGCGATCGCGTACCCGAGCGGCAATATGTTCGCCGCCGTCGAGGCGCCATACCTGGAACGGGTGCCGCTCCGCCGGTTTGCGTCACCGGACGACATCGCCGCGGCCATGGCTTTTCTGGCATCCGACGACGCGTCGTACATCACCGGTCACAACCTCGTGGTCGACGGCGGGATCACCGGTGCGAGCGGCCAGTACCCGTTCGTCCGGCACTTCCGCGCCGAGGGAACCTCCCTGGGCTGATCACGTGATCGTCCACAGCCCCATGGGCCGAGACAGATGTAAGTTTTAATCCGCCAACGACCGGTGTAAGGCAAACCGCATGGCGCAAAGCATCGCACGTAGCGGCCATCGCCAACCCTGGCCTGGTCCACAGCGTTCGCCGAGGACGGCAGGCGCCCGAGGATGTCGGGGCCGCCCGGCCCGCCCGTCACGGGTCTTGTGTGGTACGACCACAGCGTGGTAAGAAGCGTAATGAGATAAATGTCATTGGACCTGGTTTAACATCGGGAGGCTGGTCATGAAGGTCGGAGTCAGCTTGTTTGCCAACAATGGGCCCGATGTCGACCGGTTCGTCTCGCTCGAAGCCGGCCAGGGCGAGCCTATCGGCGACGGGGTGGACAATCAGGTCTGGGAGGAGGAACTGCGGTTCGGCGACCTGGTGGAGCCGCTTGGCTTCGACTCCATCTGGACCGTCGAGCACCACTTCAGCCCCTACACGATGATCTGTGACCCACTTCAGTGGTTGACGTACTGGGCGGCCCGCACGGAAAAGGTCGACCTGGGCACGATGGTCATCGTGCTGCCGTGGCACAACCCGGTCCGGGTCGCGGAAGAGATCGTGATGCTTCAGCACATGATGGGCGACAACCGGCAGCTCATCTGCGGGTTCGGGCGAGGCGCGGGACGTCGCGAGTACGGCGGCATCGGTGCCGACATGAACAAGACCAGGGAGCTCTTCGAGGAGTCGGTCTACATCATCAAAGGCCTGATCGAGAACGAGCGCTTCGCCTTCCAGAGTGACAACTTCAAAGTCCCGAACGTGGAGATGCGTCCGGAGAGCCCCGACTTGTCGATCCGGCCCCGGCCACGGAACTCGCAGGCGCTGCTCGATCAGTTCCACATCGCATGGGGAAGCCCACAAACGGTGGCCATCACCGCGAATCTGGGCCTCAAGCCACTGATCATCCCCCAAAGGGGCATGGTCGACTACATCGCGGAGTTGCAGGAGTTCAACTCGATCCGGATGACCAACGGGTACGAGCCGGCCAATTGCGGCGTGCACCTGCACATCCAGTGCGCCGAGACGGAGGCCGAGGTCGAGGAGATGATGAAGTACGAGCTCTCCTTCGGGCAGTCCGCCATGGTCAACTATGAGTTCGGCAGCAGCCACTTCGGGAGTCTCAAAGGCTACGAGCACTACGCCCAGCTGCAAGAGCGGATCAAGGAGATGGCGGAGCAGGCTGCCGCCGCCGGCCAGGCCCCGGGCAACATCCCGTTCACTTTCCCGCTCAGCCCCGGCACGCCCGATCAGATCATGCGGGGGATCGAGGAGGTCTGCGACTACGTACACCCCAACCACATCCTGGGCGTGTTCAAGTTCGGGGGAATGCCCTTCGAGGTGGCCGAGAAGAGCATGCGGCTCTTCGCCAAGGAGTGCCTCCCGGCGCTCCATGAGATGAAGGTCTTGGACCCGATCGTTGCGGACGCCGATATCGCCACGCGGTAGGCGGTTCGCCTAACGGCAAAGCAGTGGTTCGCTGAACGCTGTTAGTCCGGGGAGCATCCGTCCCGCCGGCTCGCCGGCCTCTGGCTCGGTCGCCCTCCGCGCCGGGGGCGCCGTGTCGAGTGGCTCCCCGGAGGCAGGTCCGGGTGGCCCCGGTCCACGACTTTTGGTAAATCTTCGCACCTTTGGAGCGAGAGGTACATCAGATGTAGTTAAGGGCTCCAGAAGTCGGCGAGGTGACCAAAAGTCGGGGCGCCCGCTCGGGGCCCGCTCGGGACGCCGGCCGGGGGGCGCGCTCACGGCCCGCTCGCGGCCCGCTCGGAGCGCGCTCGCGGCACGCTCGGGGCGCGCTCGGCAGCGCGGCGCGGACCGGTCACCTCGCCACAGGATGCGGGCGGTGACTAACCCTTGAAGAGCGCGAACACCGCCCCCTGCGGATCGACGAGCACAGCGAATCGACCGGTATCGGGGATGTCGGTGGGTTGCACCACGACCGTGGCTCCCGTATCCGTCGCCTTCTTGACGTCGCCATCCACATCGGCCGACCCGAAGAAGACCGTCCAGCTATCAGGCATATCGGCCGGATAGTCCGGGGGACGGGGCAGCACCCCGCCGATGCTGCGGCCCGATACCTGGGCCTCGGCGTACTCATCGCTCCCTCCCCAGCCCCAGCCGAAGGCGGCGGAGTAGAAGGATTTTGACTTGGCCAGGTCCGACGTCGCCAGCTCGCTCCAGATAAAGGCGCCTGGCTCATTGACCAACTGGGCGCCGAGGTGATCCCGCGGCTGCCATGCGGCAATGATCGCCCCGGTCGTGTCGGCGAATATGGCCATACGGCCTGCGGTCATGACGTCCATCGGAGCAGCGATGACGTTCCCGCCGGCTGCCTCAGCCTTGGCCGCGACCGCGTCGACGTCGTCGACGTTGATGTACGTGGTCCACCGCGGCGGGCCGGGATCCTGGGCCGGACTGATGGCGGCCACCATCTTTCCGCCCTTGCTGACGATCGTGTAATGACCGGCCTCCTCACCCATGTCCTGGCTGTCCCAGTCGAATAGCTCGGAATAGAACCGGACAGCCGCGGTCGGGTCGGGTGTCCCGATGTCCACCCAGGACGGGACGCCATGCTCATAACTCGTGATCTCGGGCATCAAGTCCCCCTTCTTCGTGATGCCTCAACTGTGGCGGCTGGCGCTTCGGAACTCAACGGCTTTTCCCGGCATGGCCCTCATAGACGGCCTGCAACTCTTCGAGAGCCGAAGGATCGAGCAGGGCGATCACCATGTGAATCGGCTTCTGAGGCCCGGTCACCTGCTTGAGTGCCTTTGCTCCGGGGCTTCCTCGGGCGGGCAGGTCGGTCGTCAGCAGAAGGAGCGGGGTGTTGCCCACTTCTTGCAGCACGGCCGCCTTGCCAAGCGCCTTCCAGAGAATTTCCGTCTTCTTCAACCCGGACCGATGACTCGTAAAGCTCCCGGCCACATCGATCGCCCAATGTTTGCCGGCGCGATCTCGAGCGACGAAGCTGACTTCGATTCCTCCGGGCTGGCGCTGGTCGGTCCGAAGGTCGGTGAATCCCGCGGCAAGGATCATCTCTTGGGCGATTGCCTTGGCCGCCTTTCCCTCGCGGGCGACTTGCGACACCGAACCGTCGTCGCCGGCCGGTGGGGACTCTCGAAGCAGGTTCATCTGCCTCGGAGCGGCCTGCCCGTCGTCGGCGAGCCTGCGGCGCTCCTCGGAAACCCGCCACTCCGCCAGATGGATGTAGGACTCGTCGAGGTCATAGCCGACGTAGAAGCGGCCGGACCGCACCGCTGCCACCGCGGTGGCCCCTGCGCCGACAAAGGGATCGAGGACCAGGTCCCCGCGGTAGGTGTAGAGCTCGATGAGGCGGGCCGGCAGTTCGACCGGGAAGGGGGCGGGATGACCGACCCGGGTGGCACTCTCGGCCGGGATCTCCCACACGTCGAGGGTGTTCTCCAGGAAGTCCTCACGGGTCATTGACGATCGGAACGGAAGACCCTCGCCGGCCCGATCATTGACGCTGAGCGCCCGGTCGAAGCGCCCTTTGCTCGCCACGATCACCCGCTCGGTGAGATCCCGGAGGACCGGATTGGCCGCCTTCTGAAAGCTGCCCCACGCGCAGGAACCGGAGGATCCCCGCTGCTTGAGCCAGATGATCTCGGCCCGAAGCAACAGACGAAGATCGTCCTGCAAAATTCCGATCACGTCGGCGGACAGCGATCGGTACGGCCGGCGACCGAGGTTCGCCACGTTGACGGCGATGCGGCCGCCGGGCTCCAGCGTGCGGACACATTCAGAGAACACGGCCCGGAGCAGGTCCAGGTATTCCAGATAGGTAGCCGGAACCGCGTGCTCGCCGAGGGCCTGCTCGTACTCCTTGCCGGCGAAGTACGGGGGGGATGTGACCACCAGAGCCACTGACGCGTCGGGAACCTCGTCCATCTTCCGGGCGTCGCCGACGATGAGCTTGTCGAGGTTTCGGTGGGAGGAAACCGACGTGTCACCGGACACCAGCGGCGGAGTGAAGCGACGATAGAAACCGCTGGCATCGTGGCTTTCGCGCTTCGAGACTCCGAAAGCCGAAGTTGAGGTCGACCGTCGGACCATGGCGCGACCGATCCTAAGTGCCGGCACCCCGCGGCTGGGCGATCCTTGCTGCCGCGGCGGAGCCGGCCGCGCGGTCGTCGCCGGGGAGCACTACCGGTGCAAACGGGGCCACCGGGCCACCGGGCTGCACGCGCCCGCCCGGATCTGGATTGTCGCCCAATCGATCCAATCGGTCAGCGTGGCAGAGAACCGCAGGCCGAACTCGATGTTGAGCCGAGCGTTCCGGTGAGCGGGACTCAAGGACCAGTCCACCGCGGCCACCGCGGCCTCCATCTGGGCCCGGTGCCAGAGGTATTCGGCCCGATCCCTGCCGAGCAGCGCAGCGCTTCGTCGGCAACGCCCACAGGCAGAAGACCCGGAGCAATGCCTCGAAGCGCACGGAGTAGTCGGGTTCCGTTCCGCGCAGCCAGGATCGGAGCTCGTCCAGGCCGGCAGGCGTCGTCTCGTAGACCTTCCGGCCTCGTGGCCCCTGACCGATTTGAGTTATAAGGCCATTTCTTAACAGTTTGCCCGGCTCCGGGTCGATCTGGCTGTGCTGGGGGGGCCATACGTTCGCCTAAAGGGAGACACCATGGCTTCGTGGACGCCCCAGCGGATCCAGTCCCGCCGGTGGGCGACCCTCGCGGTGCTCTGCCTGTCACTCCTCGTCGTGGTCGTGGACAACACCATCGTCAACGTCGCCGTGCCGACCCTGGTCCGGCACCTCCATGCGTCGACCACTTCCCTCCAGTGGGTCGTGGACGCCTACACCCTCGCCATGGCCGGACTGCTCCTTACCCTGGGCAGCCTCGGCGATCGCATCGGTCGGCATCGAACCCTCGCCGGCGGCCTCCTGGTCTTCGGACTCGGCTCCGCGCTGGCAGCAACGTCCACCTCGCCCGGGCAGCTCATCGCCTGGCGGGTCCTGATGGGCATCGGGGCCGCCGCCATCATGCCGGCAACCCTGTCCATCCTGACCAACGTGTTCACCGACCCGGGCGAACGGGCTCGGGCCATCGCTCTGTGGTCGGCGGTCGCGGGCCTCGGCATCGCCATCGGCCCGACCCTCGGCGGGTGGCCGCTCGAGAACTTCGCATGGGGCTCGATCTTCGCCGTCAATCTGCCCATCGTCGCCGTCGCCCTCGTCGCCGGCCGCCTCGTGGTGCCGCCTTCATCCGATGCCCATCCTCGGGCTCTCGAATCTTCGCCAACGCCCGCTTCAGCGCCGCCAGCTTCGCGGTAACAATGATCTTCTTCGGGCTGTTCGGCTGGCTGTCCCTCTTCACCCAGCAGCCGCAGTTCGTGTTCGGCTACAACGCCGTGGAGGCGGGCGTGCGGGCCCTGCCGTTCGCCTCACGATGGGCATCGTGTCACCCCAGGCGGCGCGATGGGCGGGGCGTTTCGGCACCAAAGTGGTCGTGGCCGGCGGGGTCGGGATCATGGCCGGACGGTTGGCGATGGTTTCGACGTCGACGGTGCACACCGGGTATCCGTTCCTCGTGGTCGCCACCGTGATCGTGGCCACCGGGATGGCGTTGGCCATGGCACCCGCTACCGAATCGATCATGGGTGCGCTGCCTCCTGCCCAGGCCGGCGTTGGTTCGGCCTCAACGACGCCACCCGTGAGTTCGGCGGCGCTCTCGGGGTCGCCATCATCGGCTCGGTCGCCTCCTCGCTATTCGCCGGCCGTCTCCACCCCTTCCTGGCCCCTGTGCCCGCCCCCGCCGCAGCCAAAGCCAAGGCGTCCGTCGGCGCCGCCGTCACAGTCGGCGGCCACACTCCCGGTCCGGTTGGCCAGATGCTCATCGACGGGGCTCGTCAGGCCTTCGTGAGCGGTGTGGAACGGGACGTGCTCGTCGCAGTGGCTGCCCGCTCGCTCTGCTCGGCTCCTTCGTCGCCATCGGGTTCCTGCCCGCCAGGGCTCCCAGCGAGATAGAGGTTTTCGATCGGGAGCTGACCCAGCTCGTCGAAGCGTGATCCGGAGATTCGGTCGGCCGGCCGGACTTGGTACACGCGATGCAGCGGCGCACCACGGACTGGTCTTCGGGCCGGGCCGTGGTGCCGGCGCGGACCATCCCGGTGGGAAGGTTCGCAGGGAATTGGGGCAGAAGGCATCGGGCCGCCGGCCCATCCGGCCGGAGCGCACGGTCGTTAGAGGCATCGGGCCGGCCAGCCTCCGGCCGGAGCGCACGGTCGTTGGAGGCATCGGGGCCGCCGGCCAATCGGCCCGTCGCGCCCGGCCACGCGAAGCGCGATCCGGACCGCTAGGTTCGACCCCGTGCGGGACCACAGCCACGACACCAACGCGGAGATCTGGAAGTCGGATCGGGTCATCGCCGACTGGGTCGCCACGAGCGACGAGCGCGAACGATCACGCACCGACCAGCGCCGCCTCATGGCCGATCTGCTGCCCATCGAAGACGACGAAGTATTCACCTTCATCGACCTGGGGGCTGGCACCGGTGCGGCGGCGCGGGCCGTCCTTGACCGATTCCAGCGGGCCTCGGCCATCCTGGCCGACTACTCGCCGCAAATGATGGAAGAAGGGACCAAAGCCCTGGCCGCCTACGAAGGTCGTTACTCGTACGTCGAGTTCGACGTCGCAACCGGTAGGTGGCCGTCAGCGATCCCCGTCCCCGTGTCGGCGATGATCAGCTCGCTGTGCATCCATCATCTTCTGCACCCCCGCAAGCAGGCGCTATTCGCCGAGATCATCGGGCGCCTGTCGCCCGGTGGCTGGTTCCTCAACTTCGATCCGGTCAGCGCCGACGATCCCGCCGTCGAAGCCGCGTGGAAACGGGCCAACGATCGGCAAGATCCCGCGGCCGCGGCCCAGAAGGCGAACCGCTCAGCTGAAGAGCAGCGTCGCTACGAGAACCACATACGTTACATCCTCCCTCTGGCGCCGCAGCTCGAATATCTGAAAACCGCAGGATTCGAGGCGGTCGATGTCTACTGGAAGCGCCTCGACCACGTCGTCTACGGCGGCCGCCGCCCGATGAAGTGACCCGTGTGACGGAGGCTGCGCCCGCTTGACAGCGTTGCTACGCTGCGGAGTCTTGAAACCTCCCCCATTTGAATATCGGCTTCCTGATTCCCTCGAGGAAGCGCTATCCATCATGGCTGAGTACGGTGACGAGGCCAGGCCCCTAGCGGGCGGTCAGAGCCTGGTCCCGCTTATGGCGTTTCGTTTGGCGCGACCAGCCGTGCTCATCGATCTCAACCAGCTCGAGGACCTGGCCTCGCTCGATTTCGACAACCAGTACGTCAACGTCGGCGCCATGGTGCGAGAGAAGGCCGCCGAACGGTCGGACACCCTCGCCCGCCAGGTCCCTCTCCTCGCCAGAGCTCTGCCGTTCATCGGCCACGAAGCCATCCGGACGCGCGGCACGATCGGCGGAAGCTTGGCCCACGCGGACCCGGCCGCAGAGCTTCCGGCCGTCGCCGTGGCGACGGAGGCGCTGGTGGTCGCGGCGAGTGAGAAGGGCGGCCAGCGGACTGTGCCCGCCGAGGAGTTCTTCGTCACCCACTTCACCACCGCGCTCGCTGCCGACGAGCTGATCACCCGGGTCCAGTTCCCTCCCGCCGCGGAGGGAACAGGAGTGGCGTTCCACGAGGTGGCCCGCCGGCACGGCGACTTCGCCATGGTTGGGGTCGCCGCCATGCTGCACGTCGCCGACGGGATCATCGATCGGGCCCGGTTGGTCCTGACCGGGATGGCCGATAAACCGGTCCGGGCGTCGGCCGCCGAGACGGTGCTCGTTGGCGGTGCCCTCGACCCGGCGTCGTTCAAAGAGGCGGCCGCGGTGGCGGCAGCCGACCTCGATCCGCCCTCGGACCTTCACGGCTCGGCCGCCTACCGCCGCCATGTCGCGACCGTCCTGGTCGGACGGAGCCTCGAGCAGGCCGCGGCCGAGATCGGAGAGGATCGATGACCGCCCCTATCGAGGTGCCTGTGGTGGTCAACGGCGAGCCCCGTTCGGCAACTGTGGAGCCGCGCAAGACCCTGGCCGACTTCCTTCGTGAGGACCTCAGCCTGACGGGAACCCACCTTGGGTGTGAGCAGGGCGTGTGCGGTGCGTGCACCGTGCTCGTCGACGGCGAGCCGATTCGCAGCTGCCTCATGTTTGCCGTGCAAGCGCGCGGGCGCGAAGTCCGTACCATCGAAGGACTGGCCTCCGACGGAGCGATGAGCCCCCTGCAGGAGGCGCTGTGGGAGAGCCACAGCTTCCAGTGCGGGTTCTGTACGCCCGGCTTCGTCATGCAGATCACGGCGTTGCTCACTGAGAACCCGGAGCCGAACGAAGAGGAGATTCGAAGCGCCCTCTCCGGAAACATCTGCCGGTGCACCGGCTATCAGAGCATTGTCACGGGAGTATTGCGGGCGTCGGGGCAAGAGACCCCCGGGGCCCACGACTGAGGAGGCACGAGTGGTTCAGCCCATCGCGCAGAGATATATCGGATCGCCGATCAAGCGGTCCGAGGACACCCGCATCCTGACCGGCACCGCGAACTACGTCGACGACATCGCCATGCCGGGCATGCTCCACGCCGCCTTCGTGCGCAGCCCCCTGGCGCACGCTCGTATCACGAATGTCGACACAGCCGCCGCCCGTGAGGCCCCCGGCGTGATCGCGGTCGTGACGGGTGAAGAGCTCGAGACCAAGATCGTTCCCGGGCCCACGGGGATCGCCGCCATGATGGGCGGGGGCGGTCCGCAATTCACGACCCTCTGCACGGACAAGGTCCGCCTGGTCGGCGACCCCATCGTGATAGTCATCGCAGAGAGCCGCTATGAGGCGGAGGATGCTTGCGAGCTGGTCGAGGTCGACTATGACGAGTTGCCCGCGGTGGCCTCGGCAGAAGCCGCCATCGACCCGGCCAGCCCCCCCATCTTCGAGGATCTCGGCTCCAACGTGCTGGTCGAAAAACCGCCGGTGGTCCACGGCGACATCGACGACGCCTTTGCCCGGGCCGATCGTGTCGTCACCGCTCATCTGCGTCAGCACCGCCACCAGAACGTCCCGATGGAGGGCCGGGGCCTCGTTGCCAGCTTCGACCCGGTGACCCAGGAACTCACGGTCCACGCCGCCACCCAAGGCGTGCACATGGTGCGCTCGACGCTGGCCAAGTGTCTGGGCCTGGAGTCCGGGCAGGTCAGGGTGCTGGCCGGCGACATCGGCGGGTCTTTCGGGCTCAAGTTCGGGGCCAGCCGGGAGGAGGTGGCGGTCGCCGCCCTCTCCCGGGAGCTGGGCCGTCCGGTCAAATGGACCGAGGACCGCAGCGAGAACCTGACGATCTCGGGTCAGGCCCGGGAGGAAAGCTTCGACGTCGAGGCGGCGGTCACCAACGACGGTGACATCCTGGCTCTGCGCGTGCGGATGCTACTGGACTCCGGCGCCTACCCCGGAATGGGCGGGATGGTGGACGCGATCATGCAGTCCGTCATGCCAGGCCCTTACAAGCTCGAGGGCCTGTCCTTCGCAACCACTGTCGGCATCACCAACAAGGCCAGCTACGTCGCCTACCGGGGTCCGTGGGCGGCGGAGACTTTCGTTCGAGAGCGCATGATCAATCTGATCGCAGCCGAGCTGGGCATGGATCCCCTCGAGGTCCGGCTCCGCAACGTGGTCACCCGTGGCGAGCCGCCCGAGCGGATGGTCAACGGCCGCAGCCTGGCCGGAGTGACGGCACGGGAATCGCTCGAGCGCATTGCCGAGAAGGTGGATGTCGACGACTTCCGGCGCCGCCAGCAGGCCGCCCGGGCGGAAGGCCGGTATCTCGGTCTCGGCATGGCTACCTACATCGAGGCCGCCCCCGGTCCCCGCGGCGGGGGCAACGCACTCGGGGCCGAGCAGATCAGGGCCAAGCTCGAGACCGACGGCACGGTGGTCGTCTTTACCGGGCAGATGCCGCACGGCCAGGGTCACCAGACCACGCTGGCCCAGGTCGTGGCTGACCAGATGGGCGTGCCCTTCGAAGCGGTGCGGGTCGTCGTCGGCGATACCAGCCAGGTGCCGCCCGGGTTTACCGGCGGGAGTCGCGCCGCCACCATGGCCGGAGGGGCCTCGCTGCACGTGGGCCGCGAGCTGCGCACCCGGGTGCTGGAAGCAGCCGGCGAGTTGCTGGAGGCAAGCCCCGAGGACCTCGACATCACCGAAGGCCGCGTCTCGGTCCGCGGCGTGCCGGCTAGCGCCATCAGCCTCGCCGAGGTGGCTGCCGCGGCGGTCGAGGGTCGCCTTCCCGCCCATATCGATCCCGGCCTGGAAGTCGCTCTCACCTACGATGGTGGGGAAGGCGGCTGGTCCGGGGGGACTCACTGCGCCGAGGTGGAGGTCGACCCTGGCACGGGCCTGGTGCGGATCATCCGCTACGTGGTCGCCGAAGATTGTGGCGAGCTCATCAACCCCGCCATCGTGGAGGGACAGGTGCGAGGAGGGGTCGCCCAGGGGGTCGGTGCGGTGCTCCTCGAGCGGTCCTTCTACGACGAGAACGGGCAGTTCCTTTCAGCCAGTTTCATGGACTACCTCCTCCCGACCGCAACCGAGGTCCCGCACATCGAGATTGAGCACCTTGAGACCGTCCCACTCGACGCCGACGTCAACTTCCGCGGCATCGGTGAGGGAGGGATGATCGTGACGCCTCCCACCATCTGCAACGCGATCGAGGATGCCATCTCGCCGTTCGGTGCGAAGGTCTACGAGCAGCACCTGCCTCCGTCGCGCATCCTGGAGCTGATCGGCGCCATCGAGCCGGCGGATCCCGTCACCGTCGGCTGAGTCGTCCAGCGGCTGGCGGCCGGGTCGCCGGCGTCTCCATCTGGGCCCCTGGCCGCCGGGCGGCTGGCGGCCGGGTCGCCGGCGTCTCCATCTGGGCCCCTGGCCGCCGGGTGGCTGGCGGCCGGGTCGAATGGCGGCAACCTGGGCGCGTTGGGTGACCTTGGGTGCGTTAGGGGGCGTGATATCGCCAAAAGTGTGCCCGAGGTGCAAACTCACCCGTCGACCGGGGCCACGACCTCGTACGGCTACCGGAACCAGGACGGCCGGCGGCGCCCGGAACCAGGACCGGAAGACGGCCGGCGGTGTCCGGAACCAGGACCGGAAGACGGCCTGCGGTGTCCGGAACCAGGACCGGAAGCCGGCCGAGAAGTCCCTAGACCAGGGCCGAGTACGCGGCCGCTTGCAGGTCGCGGTGCACCTGCGGAGGCATAGGGTTGTCGAAGAGCCTCTGGGTGAGGACCACGACGGTCAGGTCCCGGCCCGGGTCGACCAGCCAGCTGGTGCCGAGCCCGCCATTCCACCCGAAGGCGCCGGCGTGGGGCCCCTCGGTGACGACCGACTGGCAGAACGACCAGCTACGACCCTCGAGGAAGCCGGCCGCGCCCTTCTTCTGCTCCGGGGTCAGCTGGTCCCGGGTCATCGCGGCCGCGGCCTCCGCTGACAGGACGGGGTCCCCGCCGCGCAGGAGCATCCGGGCCAGGGCGAGCAGATCGTCCGCGGTCGACACCAGGCCCGCGGCCCCATCGCCGAATGCCGGCGGCCGGCTCCATTGGCCGTCGGGCGGGTCCCAGACCTGCAATCCTCCGGGGGTCGCCACGTAGGCCGTCGCCAGCCGACTCTGGTCCGCAGCCCAGAACGCCGTGTTGCGCATACCGAGCGGCTCGAAGACCCGGGAGCGGAGGACGTCGGCGATCGGGAGGGCGGCGGCGCGCGACAGCAACACGCCCAGAACGGACGCGCCAGTGTTGTAGAGCCACCGCGCTCCGGGTTGGGCCAACAGTGGCAGCGATCCGAGGGAGGCGATCCAGGTGTCGGGATCGGGTTGCTCATCCGGGTTCGGCGGCCCGAGCGTCGAGAGATGGAGATCGTCGGCGGCCCTCGCGACCGGCCAGGGTTCGGCTGCCGCGAACATCTCCACCGCCATCCCGAAACCGAACGTGAAGGTGAGGAGATCCCGCACCGTGATCGCCCGCTCGGCCGGGACGGTGTCATCGAGGGGCCCGTCCATGCGCCGAAGTACGAGGCGGCCGGCCAGCTCCGGGAGCAACCGCTCCACCGGCTCCTCCAGGGCGAACTTTCCCTCGTCCGCGAGCGCGAGCGTGGCCACAGCGGTCACCGGCTTTGTCGTCGACGCGATCCGGAACAGCGAATCGCGCCGCACAGCCGACCCCCCGACGGTGAGTGAGCCCAGGGCCTCCACATGCACCTCATCATCGCATGCCAGCAGGGCCACGAGCCCGGGCACCTTGTCGTCGCCCACGTGGCCCGCGGCCGTCTCGGTGAACCGGGCGATCCCGTCCGAAGTCAGAGCCTCAGCCATTTCTGCACTCAGCCATTTCGCCTCCGTTTGCGACCACTCGCATATCTGCTCCTTGTCGCGACCACTCGCATGTCTGCTCCTCGTCGCGACCACTCGCATATCTGCTCCTTGTCGCGACCACTCGCATGTCTGCTCCTCGTCGCGACCACTCGCATATCTGCTCCTTGTCGCGGCTTCTCGTTCTCTTGGACGTCAGGCTGGCGAGCATCTCATCGCTCGATACGTCAGTAACGATGCAGCTCCCGTGACAGTTGGTCCAGTCCCATGTCCCCGAGGTCGAGCGCGTACCGGTGGAAGTCCTTGAGGTCGAAGGTGGCACCTTTGCGGTCTTTCGCCGCCTGCCGGCACTCGAGCCAGACGCGCTCGCCGACCTTGTAGGAAATGGCCTGTCCGGGCAGCCCGAGATATCGGTCGATCTCCGAGGCGACAAAGTCGGCCGGGAAGCAAGACCGCTCGACCATAAACGGAAGGGCCAGCTCGGCCGTCCAGCGCTCACCGGGATGGTAGGCCTCGTCGGAAGGGATCGGCAGCTCGAGGTGCATCCCGATGTCCACGATCACCCGAACCGCGCGCATGGCTTGCGCCGCCAGCATGCCGAGCTCAAACCCGGGATCCTCGAGATAGCCGAGCTCGGCCATCAGGCGCTCCGCATACAGTGCCCACCCCTCGCCATGGCCGGAGGTGAACGCGGCGAGGCGCTGAAACCGGGTCAGGCGGTCCTTGCGATAGAGGACCTGAGCAACCTGGAGGTGGTGGCCGGGAACGCCTTCGTGGTAGCAGATCGAAACCTCCCGCCATAACGGGAAGCGGGTCTTGCCGAGTGTCGGGTACCACGTGCGTCCGGGGCGTGAGAAGTCCTCGCTCGGAGGGGTGTAGTACATGGCCGCCGCTCCCCCGGGCGGAGCGATCCTCGCCTCGCACCGACGGATGGGCTCGGCGATATCAAAGTGCACGCCGTCGAGGGAGCTGATGGTCGCGTCGATGAGCTCCTGGTTCCATGCCTGGAAGGCATCGACGCCTTCGATCAACCGGTCCGGATCGGCTTCGAGATGGTCGATGACCTCGCGAAGAGATTTCCCGGGCGCGATCCGCTCGCAGACCGAGGACATACGCGCTTCGATGTGCCGCAGCTCAGACCAACCGAACCGGTAGGTGTCCTCGAGGTCGAGCTCGGATCCGGTGAAATACCGGGCGGCGATGGTGTACAGGTCGCGTCCGACGGGATCGACCGGCGTGGCCCCGGGCAGGTACTCCTGACGCAGCCAGGTACCGAACTCGAGATAGGCCCGGGCGGCGGAGCGCGCGCCCTTCTCGAGCTCGGCCGCGCTCGGCCCGCCGGGGTAGCGGCCGACCAGACGGGCGAAGTAGGAGGAGTCCTCGTCACTGCGGCCGCCCCAGGTGTCGCACTGAACGGCGCAGGCCGCCACCTGCCGCTGTGATGACACCACCCGTCGATCGAGTCCCTCTTGCAGGGTGGCGCGCAGTCCAGAGAGCGCGCCCGCGACGGCGTGCAGACGAGCCGCCACCACCTCCCAGTCGGCCTCGCCGGCGAGGGGCATGAGATCGAAGGCTCGCCGAACTGAGTCCTGGGGGCTGTGCAACACACGCATCGAGCGGAAGTCGTCGCCGGCATCGTGGAGCGCCAGGCTGGACGACAGCCGCTCGGCCATCACGTCGGCTGCGATCCGGTCGTCATCGGTCGCCTTCGGCGCCGCCACGACGGCTGCCAGCGCCGTGCGCTGCAATTCGGCTCGCTCCTCGAGACCAGCCGGCGAGAGGTCCGGAAGGCGATGGTCGTGCCCCGGGACGCCCCACGCCGTGGCCTCGATCGGATCGCTGGCCGCCATCCGGTTGATGTAGGTATCGGCCAGCTCTGTGACAGTCACCATGGCACGCTCACCATGTCGGCCTTCGTGGACGCGGGTGGCAGGGTCGCATCCGGAGAGTATGGCAGGAGCCGGTCGGTCACTGATCCGTTCAGTCCATCCCGAACCAACGCCCCCGGATCGGGAAGAGGTAATGATCGGTGGCCGTATTGAGGATCCGCCTCGCCTCGCCGAACCGCTCGCTGATCTGGTCGACCACCGCGAGCGAGCTCGTGGTTGGATCGCCGCGGGCTCGAACAGACTCCGCGGCCCGGCGGTAGAAGCGGGGGCCGAGGAACTCGAGGAGCTCCCTGCCGTTCACGGAAGTGTCGACTTCTCTACGGACTCCGGACGACCGCAGCAAACGACCGACCGCGGCTCCGCCGATGTCGAGGGTGATGGCGTGATCCGGAAAGACCCCGGTGAGAAAAAGGGCCAGGTCGCCGAGACGCCGGTACACGCCGGCGCGCTCGGCTGGATCGACGACATCGAGCAACCCGGCCAGACCGACCGGGTCGAGCTCACTGAACCGCCGGCGCCGCCAGCCACGGCGGGTCCGTTCCCACGTGACCCCGCTCGACACCTGGGTGTATGAGGCCAGCAACTCGACGAGGAAGAAGCACCGGGCGGGTTCAGCGAGCAGCTCGCGGAGACGGGTGACGTCGAACAGGGGGATGCGCTGCCGCGCCGTCCAGGGCTCCTCGACATAGCTGGCGTGATCGAGGCGGGCGGCGGTGCGGTGCACCGCGACTGCGAAGGTGAGAAATGGCGACGTGTCGACAAAGCCTCCCTCCCGGGACGCATCGGCAAACACGGCAGCCTCCATCCGTTCGTCGGACAGGGCATCCGGCAGGATCGCTCGACCACCACTGACCCGGCTGAGAAGCCGCTGATCCGCATCGGTGAGGTGCTGGCGGTAGAGCGCCTCGACGTCGATCATGACGGACGCGGACTACGCCCGACGCTCGCTCGGCGCCGGCGATAGGCCCCCCTGCGAACGGGAAAGCCTACGACTGATGGCCCTGGTCGCGCAGGAACTGCTCGAGCTGAGCGGCGAGGGTATCGCCAGAAGGCAGGTCGTCAAACTGTGTGACCTCTTGGGCCTGATCAGCGCGCCGCTCGAGTTCTCGGACATACCCGGCGATCTCGTCCTCACCTGCAACCACCTCATCCACCTGGTGTTCATAGGTTGCCGCCGCCTTCTCCAGGTCCGACGTCGGCACCTCGGTGGCGAGGAGCTCGCACACCCGCCGGACCACTGCGAGCGTCGCCTTCGGCGACGGCATTCCAGGGATGTAATGCGGCACCTGAGCCATGAGCGATCCCACGGGGATCGAGACCTGGGCGAAGGCGTCCTGAAGCACACCGACGATGCCGGTGGGGCCCTGGTATTGCGGGCGTCGCAAGCCCATACGCTCGGCCAGGCGGGGATCGGCCGTGGAGGTCCGCACCGGAACCGGACGGGTGTGGGCGACGTCGGCGAGCATGGCGCCGAGGGTGAAGACCGCTTCGACCTGTAGTTCGGTGGCTACCGTGGTCACGCACTCGGAGAAGGTCCGCCACCGCATGTGCGGCTCCACGCCGACCATGATCACCAGGTCGTGGGGACCGGGGATCGAGGCGGCGAGGAAACGATTGACCGGCCACACAATCTCCCGAGACATGTCACCGCGCAACCGCACCTGGGGTCGCAGCGCCGTGAAGTCGTAGAAGTCCTCGGCGTCGATATCGGCGAACTTCCGGGCCTTCCACCTCCCCGAGAGGTAGGAGGCTGCGCCTGACGCTGCGCCTCCGGCGTCCGTCCATCCCTCGAACGCAGCGACCATCATCGGCGCCCGCAACTTCGGCCGGCTTTCCCATCGCAAGTCGTTCATCGACAACAGGCTACCCCCGGCACGCGGCCGATCACCGACTACCCGGATCGGCGGGCCCGGCCCGGAAGCGATGCCGACAACCAGAGGGTACTGCGGCCGTCCCATCGTGTCCGTGCCGGGGGGCTGCCACCCCGCCGCGGCCAGGCCAGCGCGGTGATCCTGGGTGGTCGGAATCTCTTTCCCCTCCGACTGACCGGACCTCACCATTTGGTGCTGTATTAGGAATCATCAATGCAGTTGAGATCTGGAGGTCCGGGGGTAGCCTGCCGGTGTCACACAAAGCCCGCAGCAGGAGCACATGGAGCATTTCCACGTCATCGTCGTGGGCGCGGGGTTGTCCGGTATCGGCGCCGCCGTCCGTCTGATGACCATGTGCCCGGGCAAGCGCGTGCTCGTCCTCGAGGGTCGGGGATCGATGGGGGGGACGTGGGATCTGTTCCGCTATCCGGGCGTGCGGTCCGACAGCGACATGTTCACGCTCAGTTATCCCTTTCGGCCCTGGGACGGGCAGCGGGCGATCGCCGATGGAGCGTCGATTCTGCGGTACCTCCGCTCGACTGCGGAGGAGTTCGGCGTCGACCGGCGCATCCGCTACGACCACCGTGTGACCGCGGCATCGTGGTCCTCGGACGCCAACCACTGGACCGTCGAAGCCGTAGCCGGCGAGGACCACCAGGCGGTCCGCTACACCGCCGGCTTTTTGTACCTGTGCACTGGCTACTACAGCTACGAGGGCGGCTACCTGCCGGACTTTCCCGGCGCCGACACCTTCAAGGGTCAGATCGTCCTCCCCCAGCACTGGCCAGAATCGCTTTCCTGCCAGGGCCAGCGGGTGGTCGTGATTGGCAGCGGCGCGACGGCGGTGACGCTGGCCCCGGCCCTGGCGTCGGCCGCAACCGGGGTGACGGTGCTGCAGCGCTCGCCCTCATACGTCCTCGCGGTACCGAGCGTTGACCCGCTGGCCGGGATGGTCAGCAAGGCCCTCCCACCCCACGCGGCCTACCGCGTGCTGCGCTGGAAGAACGTGCTGCTGGGGACGGCGGTCTACCAGCTGTGCCGGCGCCGGCCCCGGACGGCCACCCGGTTGCTGCGCGCCGGCGTGGCTCGACAACTGCCGGCGGGCTACCAGCTCGATCCGGATTTCAGCCCCAGGTACCGGCCCTGGGACCAGCGAATGTGCGTCACCGCGGACGGGGACCTGTTCGAGGCCATGCGTTCGGGACGGCTGGCGCTCGTCACCGATGAGATCGAGGCGTTCATCCCCGAGGGGATTCGCCTTGCCTCCGGCCGCGTGCTCGCCGCGGACCTCATCGTGGCCGCCACGGGTCTCGAGCTTGTCCCGTGCGGCGGCATCCGTCTTGCCGTCGACGGGTCCGAGGTGGATCCCGGCCAGACCGTCATCTATCGAGGTTTCATGCTGAGCGGCCTGCCCAATTTGGCCGTCTGCCTCGGCTACACCAACGCCTCGTGGACGTTGCGCGCCGATCTCACCTCGGAGTCGGTGTGCCGGCTCCTGCGCAAGATGGACCGGATGGGCCACGTCCGGGCCGTCCCCCAGGTGGACGGGCGCGCTGAGCCGGCCCGCCCGCTGCTCGACCTCAGTTCCGGCTACATCGCCCGGGCGGCCGATCGGCTCCCGAAGCAGGGGGCGAAGCAACCGTGGCGGCTCCGGCAGAACTACATCCTCGATCTGCTCGCCGCCAGGTTTCGCGGCCTGGACACCCGCCTGTCTTTCTCGGGTCTGGAACCCGACGGTCGAACCCCTTCGCCGGCCGGACCTGGACAGGACGTGCGGGTGCCGGCCCTCGCGACGGACCAAAACTGAGGCGCGGATGGACCAGCACAGGAGAGACTCTCTTTCGCCAGGCGGGGACCGGGGTGGGGTGGGCGCGGTGGCGCCGGCGCTTGCCCTCACGGCCGTCATGTTCCCGCTGCGCAGCCATTTGAGCGTCGCCACCCCCGCCCTTGTCCTCGTCATTCCGGTCGTGATCAGCGTGGCGATCGGTGGCTTGGCCGCGGGGATCGCCGCGGCCGGCACGGGCTTCCTCCTCTATGACCTGGTCTTTATCCCCCCTACGACACCCTCTCCGTGGCGGGTGAGCCTGGAAAGCGCGGTCGTTGCACCCGGCGCCGTGCGGGCCTCGCGCCGGCGCCGCTCTCGTCCTTTGACGTTTGGATTTTCTGTAGCGAACTGTGCCCTTTCGAGATTTTCTGCAGCGAACTGTGCCCAACTGAAGGGGCAGGTGCTACAGAAAAAAGCGGGGCCTGATCAGACACAGCCCCGGCGTGGCCGGCCGGGCTGCTGGCGAAGGTTAGGCGAGCCCGGACAGCCGGCCGCCCCCCGCTCTCCGCCGGCGCCGGCGCCCCGTACCCACGCCACCGCGCCGCCCTGCCCTCTCCTTCAACCGCCGTAGGCTCCGGATCCCACCGCGTCGAGAAAGCGGGCGACGACCGGCCCGTCGGTAGGACCACCATTGCCGGTGCCCTGCAGCACCATGGCGAAGGCGATATCACCCCGGTATCCGATGAGCCAGGCATCGGTGGGCTGAGGGGTGCCGGTGGCGTACTCCGCGGTGCCGCTCTTGGCATGGGTCCCCGCGGGAAGGCCGACGCCGGCCGCCGTACCGTTCGCTACCACCTGAGCCATCATCTGCTGCAAACCGGATGTGACCGCGGGCGGAAGGGGGCGACCAGGAGCGGTATCGTCAGCCGCCCCGGCCACCAGCCTGGGGGCCCGGGCCACGCCGGTGTCGACCGCCGCCCCGACCATGGCCAGGTCGAGCGGGGAGACCACTACCTCCCCCTGGCCGATGGCCGTTTGGGCCAGCCCGACCGCGCCGCCAGGGGTCGGCACGCTCCCGCCAAACGCGGCCAGACCCATATGTGGTGCGCTGCCGATGCCATAAGTTGCCGCCGCCGCGGGGAGGCTGCCCGGCTGGAGGTTGGTGGTGGCCAGGTTGATGAAGGCGGTGTTGCAGGATTCGGCGAAGGCGCCCTGTACGGTGCTTGTCGGCGCATCGCCCTCCGCGTTGTGGAATTGTTCGCCGTCGACGGTCAAGGACGGCGGACAGGTGGCCGGCGACGACGGCGACAAGCCTTTCTCGATCAGGGCCGTAGCCGTAATCACTTTGAACGTCGATCCCGGCGGGAACTCTCCGTCCAGCGCCTGGTCGAACTGGTCCCCTTCAGGCACGCTCACGGAGGCGAGCACCTGACCGGTGGACGCACGCACGGCCACCAGCGCGGCATGCTGCGAAACCGGCGCGAGAGCGGCTTCAGCGGCCTCCTGAACGGCTGGATCGATGCTCGTTTGGATAGCCGTCCCGGGCTTCGGAGGAAAGACGGCCATGGTGGCGCCCATTTTTCCTTTGGCGTCGACCGCGGTAACGGTGCCCCCGGGTTGCCCGGCCAGCTGCGTCTGGTCGGCGGCCTCGAGACCGGTTTGACCAACCACGCTGGTCGAGTTGTAGGCCGACGCCAGCCGCTGTAGTTCCTGAGCGGTGACCGGTCCGACCGTGCCGACCAGGTGGGCCGCCAGACCCGGGGTGACTGCCGTGCGGTCCGCCGTGGTCTGGAACTCGGTGCCAGCGATTCGATACAGGGCGCTGCTCCGCCCGCCGAGCTGCTCGAAGCGGGCCTCGCTCAGAGTGAACACCGGTTCGAAATAGCTCGGGTGGGCGGCGGCGGCGTTGAACGCCGAGCGCACCTCGTCCGCGGTCGCGCCAGCCGCCGTCAGGGCGGCCGACACTTCGGCCGGATTTTTGACCCGGCTCCCCTCGATGCCCACCGTCACCACCGGCGTCTCGATGGTGAGCGACGCGCCGCGACTGCCGAGGATCGGCGCGCGGGGTGCCCACGTCCGGGTGAGCACCAAACGGTCGCCCGCACGCAAGGCCGGATCGACGGCCGAGGGGGACCACTGGACCAGCCATCGCCCGGACCGCTTCGCGAGGTCGAGGGTCGTGTTGACGGTGAAGGCGCCGACACCGGGCAGCATGTATTGAGACGCCACGGCAGCGGTCGCGGTAGATCCTTTCCTGGTGACGATCCCGAGTCGGTGGGTAGCGCCCGACGCCCCCAGGCCGGCGGTGATCGCGGGGCCGGTCGTGGCGAAATCCGGCGCGGGCCGGTCGACGTACTGACGCATGGCCGGCCAGTCGTTCTGGTTCCAGGAGTGCATGAACATGGCGGCGGTCGTTTGCGGACTCGCGGCCTGGTCGCCGCATGCGCAAAGCAACGATGCCCCGGCCAGGACCGACACCCCCACCGCCACCACCCGCCGGGCGCGGCCCGAAACCTGCCCGAGCGACATCCGGACACCTTCGCACACGGCCGCGAGTGTGAGGCGGCGCGGTCGGGCGCTCGCCAAGGATCAGCCCGGCGAAGGAGACCCGATTCCACCCGCGGATGGATGACCCTCGGCGGCGGTACGCCGTAACCTCACCATGTGGCCAGAGACGACGAGTTCCGGAAGGTGGCGGAGGACATCGGTGCTCTGGCGCGTTCGCTCGGACGCGACTTCCGCGAGGCAGTCGACGAGGCGATCAGGGGCGGCTATCCGCCCGGCCGAGCCGTCCGCCACGGGCTTCGGGGACTGACCGACGAGACTCGGCGCAACGTGCGCACCGGTTGGTCGAGGCAGCATGTCCGGTGGCGAGACTGTTGGGGCCCGTGGGGCTGCAGTCCCGGGAGATGGGGCCCCGGGAGATGGGGCCCCGGGAGATGGGGCCCCGAGAGATGGGGCAAGGAGTGGTGGGGGCCGCCAGCCGGCGACATGGGGGCCGGGTCAGACGGCTCGCCGGGTTCGGGCAACCGATCTCAGGGCCCGTCAACGGCTCCGCCGTGGGCACGGTCGGGGCGAGGCAGGGAACGACCGTGGGCCGGTCCATCCGGCGGCGGACGGCCGGCAGCTGCGCCGACGTGGGCCGGGCCGAGACCCAGCCGGCCACCCCGTCAGCGGACCACCCTTCCCCCGGTCCGACATCGCTGGGACGCGTCGACGGTCGCGGGCTTCCTGGCCGTGCTGTTCGGCGTCGCCTGGCTCATTGGTGCCACGGGCATCCTCCATGTGTCCATCGAGGCGGTCGTCGCCGTCGGGCTCATGCTGCTCGGCGCCGCGCTCGTCGTCACCGGTCGCACCGATTGGAGCCTCAGCCGGCGCGCCTGGCCGGTCTGGTTGGGCATCGGGTTGATCGGGGTCCTCGTGGTGACGTCGAGCGCGTTCGGGCTCGGCGGCGCGCTCGACAGCGTGACCTTCGGAAACAAGACGGTGGCAGCTCAGGCCGGCGCGCTGCCAACAGGCACGGTGCACGGCGGGTTTGGAAACCTGGTCGTGAACCTGTCGGGCGCCAACCGGTCCGGGACCGTCAAGGTGGTCAGCGTCGCCGGCAACACGTCGGTGAACCTGCCGTCCGATGCGACCGTCCACTTGGACGCTCGAGTCGGTGCGGGACAGATCTGCGTCAACGGCAAAGACGTCGGCAACAGAGTTGGAGCCCACCACCAAGCCATCCTGCGGCCAACCTCCATGGCGAGCGGGCCGGGGCCGACGATCACATTGCATGTGCGCCAGGCTTTCGGCCGGATCCTGATCGACGGATCGGGGTGCGCCCGATGAGCACCGCGGTTGCTACGTACCAATACCGGACGGGCCGGGTCGCGGTCGGCACCTTTTTCCTGCTGCTCGGTGCCGCCTTCCTCCTCGACAGTACCGGCGTGTTTCGGGTGACGGCCGCCCTGTTTTGGCCACTGTTCGTGATCTCCCTCGGCGCCGGCCTGCTCCTCCACCGCGCCCGGCGCCTTCAGGTTGAGGAGGACCGCAGCGCCCAGCTCGCCGTGGCCGAGGAGCGCGTGCGCATCGCACGCGAACTGCACGACATCGTCGCTCACGGCGTCAGCCTCATGACTATCCAGATCGCTGCTGCCCGGCGGGTCGGAGTTACCAAGCCGGACACCGCCACCGAGTCGCTGGAGGCGGCCGAGCAAACCGGGCGCCAGACTCTCAGCGAGCTAGAAGGGATGCTGGCCGTCCTCCGCGGCGCCGACGCATCGATCGGGGCCGCGGCCGACCGCCACGGCAGCGCCGAAGACACGGGTGGCCGCACCCCACTCCCTCGTCTTTCCGATGTCCCGTCGCTCATCGACACTGTTCGTCAGACCGGTCGCACCGTCGAGTACAGCACCCTCGGCGAGCCGCCTGCCCTGCCCGCCAGCGTGGAGATGATCGTCTACCGGCTGGTGCAGGAAGGGCTCACCAACGCGGTCCGCTACGCGGGGGAGAGCCCCATTGACGTTCAGCTCATCTACTCGCCCACGGCCATCACTGTCTTCGTCGACGACGATGGACCAGGGACCGCGATCGCGACCACCAGAAGTGGCGGTGGGCACGGCCTGGTCGGGATGCAGGAGCGCCTGGCCGCGATCGGCGGAACGCTGGAGGCCGGTCCTCGTCGCCCCGGACCGGGCTGGCGGGTGCACGCCAGCATCCCGGTCGTGCTCATAAGCGCGGCCTGAGCGGTCGGCTGAGCCGCTCCGGCGGCTGGCCCCCGACGGCCGTGGGAGGATTGCGCCATATCGCGGACCCGGGGTCGCGGCGAGCGGCGAGACTGTGGGCGATGATCCGCCTGCTGCTAGCCGACGATGAATCGATGGTGCGCCGGGGCTTGCGCCTGGTACTCGAGACCGAGGACGACCTCCAGGTCGTCGGAGAAGCCGCCGATGGTTTCGAGGCCATCGAGGAGGCCCGCCGGCTTCGGCCCGATGTGGTCCTTATGGACGTCCGGATGCCCCGGCTCGACGGGGTGGAAGCCTGTCGCCGGCTGGTCGAGGAGGGCGACACGAAGGTGGTGGTACTGACCACCTTCGACCTCGACGAGCACCTCTTCGCCGCCATCCGGGCCGGGGCGAGTGGTTTCCTGCTCAAGGCGTCGCCACCCGAAGACCTGGTCGCCGCCATAAGGGCCGCCCAGGCCGGTAACGCCTTGGTGGAGCCCAAGATGACCAAGCGGCTGCTCGACGAGTTCGCCCGGCGGCCGGAGCCCCCGCCGGTAGGCCAGATTCCGGACCGGTTCACCGATCTCACCGAGCGCGAGGTGGATGTGCTGCGCGAGGTGGTGCGGGGCGCGAGCAACGCGGAGATCGCCGAACGTCTCTACATCAGCGAGACGACGGTCAAGACCCACGTCAACCACATCCTCAGCAAGCTCGGTGTCAGAGACCGCATCCAGGCCGTCGTGCTCGCGTACGACCACGGCTTGGTTGAACCCGGCGGCTCCGTCCGCTAAAAGAGACAGTCGGCCCGGGCTGGTCCACCGGGTGGCGCTCCGTCCCCGAGACGGGGCGGCCGGCCCGGGCCGGTTGGAACCGGATGGCGCTCCGTCCCCGAGACGGGGCGGCCGGCCCGGGGCGGTGGGAACCTGGCTGCGCTCCGTCCCACGGCCCAGGCACCCGGAGACGGGACAGTCGGCCCGAGCTGGGCGCCAGTCGCCTTGTCTGCGCCGCGAGACCCACAGGCCGCCCGCCCCGAATCCGCCTCTCGGTGGAGGGCGAATCGCACTCGCGGACGATGGCATGCGGGCCTGCCAGCCGTAGCATTTGCGGCGAAGGAGGAATCATGTCCAACTACGACTTCGGCCACGGCAGCGGCTCCGCCGGCCACAGTTCTTACACCGGGCCGGAGAACGACGCCCCCAGCAAGAACAGCATGTTCAGCCTGATCGTCATGATCGTGATAGTTGCCGTAATCGGCGCCGTTGCCCTCAGCGTCGCCTTTTGGGCGGTGGGTTTCCTGTTCCACCTGGCCGGCTGGATCCTGCGAATTGCCATCCTTGCCGCGGTTGCCGCGTTTGTGTGGCGTAGGATCAATCACCGCCGCTCGCACGACCATCTGTGAGCGACCTGGAGGAGCGAACCGGTCTCGCAGGTTGCGGCACCGTCCCTGGGATGGTGCCGAAATGAGCGATGGCCCACGGCCTGAATCGATCACCCCACGGCGTAGCGCTCGAGCAGGCGACGAGCGATGACCATCCGCTGAATTTCGTTGGTGCCCTCCCCGATCATGAGGAGCGGAGCGTCCCGGTAAAGGCGCTCGACCGGGCCTTCGGTTGTGTAGCCGTAGCCGCCGTGGATGCGCATGGCTTCGGTGGCGTTTTCGAAGGCCGCTTCCGAGGCATAGAGCTTGGCCATCCCCGCCTCTACGTCGGCGCGCTCTCCCCGGTCAAGTTTCTCTGCAGCCGAGCGGGTGAGCAGCCGGGCTGCCTCGACCCGCATGCCCATGTCGGCCAGCTTGAACGCGATGGCCTCGTGCCGGGCGATGGGCACGCCGAAGGCCTGTCGTTGCTGTGCGTAGGAAATCGCCGCCTCGAACGCCGCCCGGGCGATCCCCACGCCGCGGGCTGCAACGTTGACCCGACCCAGTTCGAGGGCGCCGAGGATCTGGGGAAGGCCCTGGCCCAGCGGGGCCCGAGCGCCACCGAGCACGGCGTCGGCCGGGACCCGGTGGTTGATGTAGGTCATCTCCACGGTCTCGACTCCCCGGTATCCGAGCTTGTCGATGTGGCGTGTGACCTCGATGCCGCCCGAGCGCAAGCCCGGCTCCTTCTCCACGATAAAACAGGTGACGCCTTCGGCGGTTCGGGCGGCAAGGGCTACGACCCGCGACCGCAGACCGTTGGTCACCCACATCTTGGTGCCGTCGATCACGTACTCATCGCCGTCGCGGACGGCCTGACAGCGAATGGCCCGGGTGTCGCTGCCTGCATCCGATTCCGACAGGGACAGCGCGCCCCGCGCTCGGCCGCTCGCCATCTCGGGCAGGAGGCGCTCCCGCTGCTCGTCGCTTCCATGCAAGCTGATGAGCAGGGCCGCGATCAGGTGGGTATTGAGGACTCCGGTCAGTGACATCCAGCCCGCCGCCAGCTCCTCGACGATGCGGGCGTAGGTGGCCACACCCAGCCCCAGGCCTCCGTGGGATTCGGGTATGAGGGCCCCAAATAAACCAAACTCGGCAAGCTGGTCCACCAGCTGGTCGGGGTAAGCGTCGGCGTGGTCGAACTCCGAAGCGACCGGTAGTACGTCCCGGCGCACGAAGTTCCGGATGGTCCCGACCAGTTCGGCGGCGGTCGCGGCATCGATCTCGGGCATGCCCGTAGAGGCTATTGACACGCGCTCGCCCGCCGCCTTCAATTGGGTGACCTCGTCTACCCCATCGTTGGGCATGGCGGGCACCCAAAGCACGTCGGGTTCCGACGGATCAGGGAAAGGAGGGCACCGTGGGAACATGGAGCTCGTCCGAGGAGGACGGACCGCCCCGCTAGGCGGATGGGCTCGAGTGGAGCGCACTTGGGTCCTTTCAGCTGTCGGGAGGAGCGAACCCTCGACTTGACCGGCCCTATGGCCGGGTGTCGTTGCGGCGAGACCCGGGGCGAGGCGGTCCCAGACAGAGAGCGGTGCCGTGAATCGCGACAGATGCAACCGGCACAGGGGAGGCCCGCCGGGGCATTCCCTGTGCCGGTTTCGCGTTCGCCGCGTGCCGGCCCGGGGTGGCAGGTGCCAGCATGGCAGGGTGCAAGAATTGCCGCCCAGCGGCCCGGGTCAAACCGCCGAGCGCCAACAGGCGGCCGAGCGCCAGCAGACCATCGAGCGCCAGCAGACCGCCGAGCGCCAGCAGGCCGCCGAGCGTCAGCAGGCCATCGATCGCCAGCAGCGCGGAACGGTTAGTCCCGTCGATGCAGCGACGGCGCGCCGCAACCGCCGTTGGATGGCGCTGGTCCTGGCACCGGCGCTGGTTGTCGGCGTCGTCGCGCTGATTGCGACTGTGGCGGCAAGCTCGAGCGGGCCATCGGTCCACCCCATTAATGTTCCTGCCGGCTACCACGCCGTCAGCGACAGTTATTTCGCGTACGCGGTCCCGACCTCGTGGTCGCAGAGCAGCGCGTACACCGACGATGTCGGGGACCTCGACAACTCGGGCCAGTCGGGTTGGGCAGCGGAGCACCTCGGGCCCCGGGCCACCCCGCCCTCGGCAGGGGAAACCCCGCCGAAGTCCTTCGCCGCCTTCGGCGAACCTCAGCCAACGCCATATCATCTCGGCCCGGCGACGCCGAGCCAGGTCAAGGGGGCCACGGTGGCGTACCGCTACATGATGACCAGGCCCGGGGGGTTCGAGGCCACGGCGCTCGACGCCTGGCAGGCGAAGAGCGGCGCGGAGATCTGGCTGCTCATCCGGGCCGACCCGGCCACGACGGCAGTCGTCCTCAACACCCTTCAAGCCTGAGGGCCAGACGGCGTAACGCGCTACACGTCGTTCACCCAGTCATCGCCGCCGAGCGACACTGCCGTAGCCGAACGACACTCCCGTAGATAGCGAACCCCCGATGCGAGAGCCGTTGGGTTTCTCGGGTTCTTGTGTACGGGGTCAGCCGCCACCCGGTCGGGTCGCGCCCAGGTAGAGGTCGCCACCCCAACTAGCGCCGACCGATACGGGAAAAGGCTCGAGCCTCACGAACGCACCCGTGTGTGGCGCGTCCACCATCTGCCCAGCCGGTTCGACCACCATACCGACATGGGTGACACCGCCGCCTTCCGGACCGAAGAAAACGAGGTCGCCCGGTTGAAGGGCGGAGTCTGGCGGTAGCAACGGTCCGGCGTCGAACTGATCCTGGGCGACGCGAGGCAGGTGTACCCCCGCGGCGTCCCACGCCGCCTGGACGAGCCCCGAGCAGTCGAAGCCGACGCCCGGTGTCTCTCCACCCCACCGGTAGGGAGTCCCGATCTGTGCGACCGCGTACTCGACGGCGACCGTGGCTGCAGTCGAAACCCGGGAAGGGGTCCCGAGGAGGCGAAACTGATCTGACGCTCGCAGGGCCGGATTTGGCGTCAGGAGGCCCGAATTCGGCGTCGGCAGGGCCGCGTTCGGTGGGATGGGGCCGACGCCGGCGAGCGCCACCCCAAGCACCGACGCGCTGACGAGGGGGGCGATCACCAGCAACAGCGCGGCGGCACCAAGCACGGCTAAGATAGCTTTCATGATGTTTTATGTTATTACATCGAGCACCCGGACGGGAAGAGTGCGGCCAGCTTTGGACGGCCGATACGCTTTCTGCGCAGGCGCGACGTCTTGGGAGGTTCGTTGCGGTCATCGATCGCAGACTTTGAGGTCATCCGGGCCATCGCAACGAGTGAGGAGGGACAGGCCCGTTACCTGTGCCAACCGCCCGAGCGGCTCGCCGTCGACGAACCCGTGATGGTCACCGAGCTGCCTGTGGACGCGGCGGGCTGGCGGGATCTCGCTGGTCAGCTGTCCCGGTTAGCGGGCGTCGGATCGGACCGGCTGCTGCGCCTGTACGAGGTGGGGCCCGATCTCGAGGCCGATGCGGCTGGGGTCTACCTGGTTTCGGAGGCCGCACCCGGCGGCAGTGCCGGCGACCCGGCCGACAGCTTCGATCCCGTGGCTCGGGTCCGGGCGGTAGCCGATGCGGCCAGAGGCGCCCACGCCCTGCACGAAGCCGGCATCGTGCACGGGTCCATCAGCAGCGACTCCATCTTCCTTGTGCCGCGGGGAGCGGTGCTCGGGCCGCCAACCTTCGGGCGCCCGGCCGGCGAGGTGGCCAGAGTCCGTGGTTGGCGGAACCTTGTCGTGCTGGACCCAGCCCTCTTACGCGGGGAAGTCCCGTCCCGGTCGTCGGATCTCTGGGCGCTGGCCGCGACACTGCACGACCTCATCTCTCGCCGGCCCCTCTACCCGGGGATTGACGACGACCCGGGTGTTACCGCGGTGCAACGGATCCTGTTTACCCGACCGCAGGTCGACCCCACTTTGCCCACCGAAGTGGCGGACACCCTCTCGGTCTTCCTGGCCACTGACCCGGGCGAGCGGCCGCTGACCGCCGACGACTTCGCCAATCGCCTGCTCCGCGCCGAGGCGATGGCGTGATCGAACGGATCGAGGTCACTAGGGGCTCAGGCACCGTGATCCGCTATGGCGGCATCGTCGCCTGGGCCGACCTGGCGGCGTCGCCCGCGCTGATCAGCTTCCTGGCCCAGTCGGCTCGTAATCTCGGACCGTCGCCGCGGGGGGGCCGGCAGATCGGCGACCACATCGCCGGTGTGCTCGCATCCCGTGACCCTGAGCCGCACGTGGCATTCGCCGTCATCGGACCAAGCGATCACGGCTGGGCGTCGCTCCTGCACGGTCCCGTTCAGGCGTGGGACGGCGCTCGATGGCTGACCCCGACGCCGAATCCCGGCTGGCTGCAAGCCATCATCACGCCGCGACCAGCGATCACGGTCGGTGCCGCCGGCGCGCCGGCCCCGCCTTTGGAGCCCGACGCCATGTGGGACCTCGAGGCGGGAGTCGTGCCTGGCGCCGGTTTCGTGCTGACGCCAGGGTCGCCAATAGGCCGGTTGGCCGTCGTGCGTCCTCCTGACCAGGAGCCGGCGGAGCCCCAGGCGGATGTCGCGACAACCACCATGGCCGCTGCGACGAGTATCGAAACAGACCCCACCGTGATCGCCGGCGTAGCGACCCAGAGCGGACCCGAACCCGAACCCGCGATTCGACGGCCGGTGACTCCGGGGCCGGCCGGCTCGCTGGACCTGCGAGTGGCCAAAACCCCTGGCGGCCCACCACTTCCGCGCGGCAACGGTCCCGACCGCCGGATAGCCGGCGCCCCGGTAGTCGCCGGCGTCCTCTGCGCTCGCGGTCACCTCAACCGACCGGGCATCGTCCATTGCGCTCGCTGCCACACGCCAATGCCGGCAGGAACCCGTGAGCAGGTGAGCGGCACCCGACCGCCCCTCGGCGTGCTCGTCACCGACGACGGCGCCATCTTCCGCCTGGACCGGAGCTACCTGGTCGGCTCGAATTCGGGCCGCGACCCGACCGTCGGAGGCGGGCTGGCCCGGCCGCTGGTGCTCACAGGGAGCGACGTCTCGGGATCGCATGCCGAGGTCCGGTTCACCGACTGGGACGTGAGCATCGTGGACCGGGGCTCGGCCGCCGGTACGTGCATCTACGAGCCGGGAGCGACGGAGTGGGCCCGGCTTCGCCCGTACGAACCCAGGGTCGTGTCCCCCGGGACCCATATCGCCTTCGGTCAGCGGGTCGTGACCTTCATCAGCCCCTGGGTACCGTCGGACCACTGACTGCGTTTCCACCGGCGTGAACGTCGGGGCGACACCAGCCCGCCACTACTCGATCATGCTGCGATACTGCGCGCAGTACACATCCACGGCGGCGTTGATGACGGCGCCGAGGTCCGCCGAGGGCAGCAGGTTGCTTCCCTCGAGCAGCGGCAGCCGGTCGGCCAACTCCTCGTACGACGCGCCGGAATGGAACCCGTCGCACGCGGCGTGGCCGATACGTTCCAGCTGCACGTCGTTGCGATAGCTGCCGATGTCAGGCGCGGCTGCGTGCACCTCGGACAGGAAGTCCCGGTTGGCGGCATCCGTCGCCGCCGCATTCCCCTGGCCGCACCCGGCCAGGGCCAACGCCGCCAGCACCGCGACGAGGACGCCGGCTACACGACACGACCACCAAAGGGCACCACATCGCGCCACCGGCCCTGGAGTGTAAAAGGTGGAGTGTGTAAAAGGGTGGCGCCCAGCAGTCGGGTCATACCCGTCTACTGAGCCGCCCGCTTCCGGATCGTCGCCTAACGCGATGCTGCCGCCATCGACCAAGCTGGCGGCGTGGCCAGGCCGTCGACGCTGTACGAGCGCGCTGGGGGCGATGCCTTCTTCGAGTCCCTCACCCGCAGGTTCTACGATGCGGTCGCCGGGGATGCGACCCTGCTGCGGGTGTACCCGTCGGACCCCGACCGGCTTGAAGCGGCCCGCCGGCATCTGGAGTGGTTCCTGATCCAGCATTGGGGTGGACCATCTGTCTACCGGTCACGGCGTGGTGAGGGCCGGCTCGTCGAGCGGCACCGCCGCTTCGCGATAGGGCAGGAGGAGCGGGACGCCTGGTTGCACCACATGACCGAGGCGGTCCGGGCCGCGTCGCTGCGGCCGCTGGACGAGATGCAGATGTTGAGCTTTTTCCAGGCGACCGCGGACAACCTCGTGAACCGCCCGTGAGCGACCTCGGGGAGCGAACCGGTGCCGCAATGAGCGACCGGGCGGAGCGAACCGGTACGGCAAACAGTGACCTGGGCCGAGCCGGTCCCGACCGGGAACGCCGCCTGGTCGCCGTGATCGAGGGCAGCGGCCCCCCCGTCGTCCTGCTGCACGGGCAGCCCGGTACAGCCGTGGACTGGCACCGGGTTGCACCCCTGTTGTCCGACCGGTTCACCGTGATCGCACCCGACCGCCCGGGCTACGGACGCACCGGCGGGATGGCCGCCAATTTCAGGGAGAATGCCGTGGCGGTGGCGGATCTGCTGGACGACCTCGCCGTCGAGCGAGCCGTGATTGTCGGTTACAGCTGGGCGGGAGGGTGTGCGCTGGCCTTCGCCAAGTTGTTTCCTGCCCGCACCGCCGGCCTGGTCCTCGCCGCGTCGGTCGGCCCGGGCGAGCGCTTCCGGTGGGAGGATCGGATCCTCGCCGCTCCGATGGTCGGTGAGGTCCTCGCCTCCTTGGCGCTCGGAGTGGCGGGGCCCATGGTCAGCAGCAGGATGGTGCAGCGCCTCGCCGACCGTCACCTCGCCAGCCGGGCCCGGGAAGCGGTCAGCGTCCTCCGCGGTTTGACCACCCGCACCGGCGGCACGAGGGTGTGGCGGTCGTTCGTGATCGAGCAGCGGGTCCTGCTCCGGGAAACCGAAGGACTGGCGCCCGGTCTGGCCACGATCACCGTGCCGACTGCCGTCATCAACGGCAGCGCCGACCACCTCGTCCCGCCGCCCGTCGCTGACCGCCTGGCCGCAGCCATCCCCGGCGCCGTCCACACCATCATCGCCGGGGCCCATCATCTGCTGCTTCTCGAGCAGCCCGAAGCCGTCGCCGTGGCCGTACGACAGGTGGCTGCGGTGGCATGGCCCGCGACACCTGCGACCGGCCGTGACCAGGAGCCGAGAGGGCCCGGTTCGTCCTGAGGACGGCGCTCGGTTCGATCTGAGATCCAGGGCGGGACGGATCGTCGCCCGGCCACCCGGCCGGATGTCTAGACCGCCAGGAAGCGGCGGATGGCGAAGGCCGAGCCGAACACACCGACCAGCGCCCCGATGACAAGGAGCAGGATGCCCGTCACGATCGCTTCATGCGACGTCACATACAGCTGGTTGGTGCCGAGCACGGTCTCGTTGCCGACGAAAGAGGCGATCGCGTCGCGGACGAAGTAGGTCAGCGCGAAGGCAATGACGGCGCCGATAACCCCTTCGATGAGCCCCTCGAGCATGAAGGGCACCCGGATGAACCAGTTGGTCGCCCCGACGAGCTTCATGACCGCGACCTCCCGCCGGCGGGCGAAGATGGCCAGCTGGATAGTGTTCACGATCAGCGCGACGGCACCGATCATCACGGCCACAGCCAGCACGTAGCCGATCAGCCGCAGCTGCTTGAACTGGTGCAGCAGGGCGTCGATCTCCTGCTGGGCGTACGACACGTGCAGGACTCCGGGCTGCCCTTGAAACTGACGGCCCAACTCGGAGATGTCCTGGGCCTTGGCGGGTACGACCCGGTAGGAGGGAGGCATCTCGTTGACGCCGAGGACGCTCACGAAGTCGTTGTTGCCGCCGAAGATCTCCTTGAACTCCCGGTAGGCCTGGGGCTTGTCAACGAAGTGGAACCTCTCGACGCCCGGGGTGCTGGCGAGCTCGTGGCCGATGGCGGACGTCTCCGTAGCGGAGACCGACGGCTGGAGAAAGATGGCCATCTGCACCCCGCCCCGCCACTCCAGGGACGCCTTGTTGATGGCCTGGCGCATGATCAGCACGCCCCCGAGGGCCGATAGCGACACGGCCATGGTGACGATGGCCGAGAAGGTCATAACCAGATTGCGGCGCAGGTTGCCGGCCGTCTCACGGGCGATGTACCCGGTGGAGATCCGCACGAGCGGCTACGCCCCCATCCCGTAAACGCCGCGTGCCTGGTCCCGGACCACCGATCCCCGGTCAAGCTCGATGACCCGGCGCCGCATGGAGTCGACGATGGTGTTGTCGTGGGTGGCCATCAACACGGTCGTACCGGTCCGGTTGATCCGATCCAGCAGCCGCATGATGCCGCCGGTCGTGGTGGGGTCAAGGTTGCCACTCGGCTCGTCGGCCAGAAGTATCAGCGGGCGGTTGACGAAAGCCCGGGCGATGGCCACCCGCTGCTGCTCTCCACCGGACAGCTCGTGGGGGAGGTTCCGGAGCTTCTTGCCCAGCCCGACCAGATCGAGGATCTGCGGGACCTGCGACCGGACCACGCTCCGTGGCCGGCCGATCACCTCGAGAGCAAACGCGACGTTCTCATAGACGGACTTCGTCGGCAGCAGCCGGAAGTCCTGGTAGACGCACCCAATGTTGCGGCGCAGGTAAGGAACCTTCCACGGCGAAAGGGCACCGACCTCCTTGCCGGCCACCCACACCCTTCCGACCTCGGCGCGCTCCTCCTTGGTCACCAGTCGGAGGAAGGTCGACTTGCCGGACCCTGACGGTCCCACCAGGAAGACGAACTCCCCCTTCCGGATGTCCACGTTGACATCCCGCAAGGCGACCGTCGTCCCCTTGTAGGTCTTGGTGACGTTTTCGAGCTTGATCATGAGGGAAAGGGACGGCACAAGGTGGCGCCGGGCATCGCCTGATACAACCACCCGTGGCCCGAGGATAGCCGGGGGGCTGGTTCAGGACCAGCATCGTCAGCCGACCAGCACCATCAACCGGGAGTCCGGTCAGCCGGCAGCCGCCCCCGCACCGGCCCGGCGCCAGCGCAGGAAGGCCTCCATGAAGGGATCGAGGTCCCCGTCCAGCACGGCCTGCACGTTTCCGGTCTCGTAGCCGGTGCGCAGGTCCTTGACCTGCTGGTAGGGAGCGAGGACGTAGGAGCGAATCTGGGCGCCCCAGCCGACCAGGGCCTTCGGCCCGGCCATCGCCGACAGTTCGGCGTCGCGGGCCTCGCGCTGCAGTTCGGCCAGCTTGGACGCCAGGATCTGCATGGCTTTGGCCTTGTTCTGGTGCTGCGACCGTTCGTTCTGCACCGCCACCACGGTGCCGGTCGGGAGATGGGTGATCCGCACAGCCGAGTCGGTGACGTTCACGTGCTGGCCGCCGGCGCCCGACGAGCGGTAAGTGTCGATGCGCAGGTCCTTCTCGTCGATGTCAACCTCTCCCGACAGGTCCTCGAAGAAGGGCACCACGCTCATCGATGCAAAGCTGGTCTGGCGGCGGGCTTGAGCGTCGAAGGGGGAGATCCGCACCAGGCGGTGGACACCGCCCTCTGAGGTCAAAAGCCCGGTGGCGTAGCGGCCGCGGATGATGAAGCTGGCTGACAGGATGCCGGCTTCCTGGCCCTCGCTCACGTCCTCGACCTCGAAGTCGAAGCCTCGCCGCTCAGCCCACCGCTGAAACATCCGCACCATCATCTCGGCCCAGTCCTGGGCGTCGGTGCCGCCGTCCTTGGCGTGAATCTCGCAGACCGCGTCGTTCTCATCGTGCTCGCCGGTGAAGAGCGAGCGCAGCTCGAGAGCCTCGAGCTCGCGGCCGACTGCGCCCACCATGTCCTCGAGCTCGGCCGCCACCGAATCGTCGCCCTCTTCGACGGCTAGCTGGTACAGCGTCTCCGCGTCGGCGATCTGGGCGCGGAGCCCGTCCAGCAGGTCGATATCGGCCTTGATCTGCCCGTACTCGCGCGTCACCCGTTGCCCGGCCTCCGTGTCGTCCCAGAGGTCCGGCCGGGACAGCTCCTTCTCCAGCGTCGCCATACGGACCCGTAGCTCGTCGAGACGCAGGTAGCGAGCCGCCTCGTCCAGGCGCCGGCGGACGGCCGCCAGCTCGGACTCCAGGTCGCCGAAGTTAGCCGGCATCGGTCAACGCCCGTGGCAGAACTTGAACTTCTTGCCGCTCCCACACGGGCACGGCTCGTTGCGCCCGACCCGGTCGAACACCGAGTCGCGCACGACCGGCTTCTCGATCGGCGGCTCCGCCGCGGCCTGGACGGGAGCCTCCTGGCCATTGGGTGCCGGGGCGAACACCACCTCTTCGCCCGGTGCCGGGCCGGCGGCCAGAGTCTGCTGCATCCCGGTGCTGCCCTGCACCGGGTCATCGGGCGCCTGATACTGGGCGCCAGCCAGGCTGGCCTCATTATCCGCGGGCACCTGCTGGAGGACCTGGACCTGGGCATGCATCACGATCTTGACGTAGTCGTCGTCGATGCCCGACATCAGCTGTCCGAACATCTCGTAGCCGTCGCGTTGCCAGGCCACCAGCGGGTCCTGCTGGCCCATGGCCCTCAGGTTGATGCCTTCCCGGAGGTAGTCCATCTCCGAGAGGTGCTCTCGCCACTTCTGGTCGATCAGCTGAAGCATCACCTCGCGTTCGAGCGCCCGCATGGTATCCGCCGGCTCGCCACCCTCAGGGGCCGGCATCGTCTCCTCGCGCTGCTCGTAATAAGCGATGGCCTCGCCCGCCAGATGCTCGTAGATGGCATTGGAGTCGCTCAGCTCGGCCAGGTCTTCCTTGGTGGTCGCCGTCGGAAAATACAGCCGGGTCTCGGTCAGCAGGCCATCCAGGTTCCAGTCCTCCCGGAAGTCGGAGCCGGCGCAGTTGGCGGTGACGATGCTGTCGATGGCCGAGGACAGCACCTCGATGGTGCGGGCCCGGAGGTCTTCGCCCTCCATGATCTGAGCCCGGCGGGCGTAGATCACCTTGCGCTGCTCGTTCATCACCTCGTCGTACTTGAGGACGTCCTTGCGGATCTCGGCGTTGCGCGCCTCCACCGTGTTCTGCGCCCGCTCGATCGCCTTCGAGACCATCTTGGAGTCGATCGGCACGTCCTCGGGCAGAGCCCGGCCCATGACCCATTGCATGGCGCCGGTGGCGAAGAGCCGCATGAGCTCGTCCTCGAGCGACAGGAAGAACCGGCTCTCCCCCGGATCGCCCTGGCGCCCGGAGCGACCCCGGAGCTGGTTGTCGATGCGTCGAGACTCGTGACGCTCCGAGCCGAGCACGTAGAGGCCGCCCAGCTCTCGGATCTTGTTGCCCTCCGTCTGGCACTCGTCCTCGTACTTGACCAGCACGTCGTGGTAGCGCGCCGCTCCTTCGTCGGACTCGGGGTCGATGCCTGCGCCTCTCACCTCCTGGACCGCCAGCAGCTCGGGGTTCCCCCCGAGCAGGATGTCCACGCCGCGGCCTGCCATGTTGGTGGCCACCGTAACCGCATGGAGCCGTCCCGCCTGGGCCACGATCTGGGCCTCCCGGGCGTGCTGCTTGGCGTTGAGGACATGATGCGTCACGCCCCGGCGCTCGAGCATGCCCGAGAGGATCTCGGACTTCTCCACCGACGCGGTACCCACCAGCACCGGCTGGCCCTTGGCGTTGCGCTCGAGGATGTCCTCGACGACCGCGTCGAACTTGGCCATCTCGGACTTGTAGATCAGGTCCTGTTCGTCGGCACGGATCATCGGCATGTTGGTCGGGATGGGAACGACCGGCAGGTTGTAGGTGCTCGCGAACTCAGAAGCCTCGGTCTCCGCGGTACCGGTCATGCCGGCGAGCTTGTCGTAGAGGCGGAAATAGTTCTGGAGGGTCACCGTGGCCCAGGTGTGATTCTCCTCTTTGATGGCGACCCGCTCCTTGGCCTCCACCGCCTGGTGCAGACCGTCCGACCAGCGCCGGCCTTCGAGGATGCGGCCGGTGAATTCGTCGACGATCTTGACTTCGCCGTCGGCGACGATGTAGTCCTTGTCCCGCTTGTACAGCTCCTTGGCCTTGAGGGCCTGAGTCAACTGGTGCACGTAGTTTGAGGACACCAGGTCGTACAGGTTGTCGATCCCCAGGGCCCGCTCGACTCGCTCGATGCCCTGTTCCGTCGGAGCGATCGTTCTTTTCTCCTCGTCTACCTCGTAATCGTTGTCTCGGGTGAGCGAACGGGCGACGCCGGCGAACTGATAGTAGAGCCGGGCCGAATCCGACGACGGGCCGGAGATGATGAGCGGGGTGCGGGCCTCGTCGATGAGGATGGAGTCGACCTCGTCGACAATGGCATAGCGATGACCTCGCTGCACCATGTGCTCCAAGGACCGGGCCATATTGTCGCGGAGGTAGTCGAAACCGAACTCGGTGTTGGTCCCATAGGTGACATCGCAGGCGTAGGCGTCCTTCTTGGCCTGCCAATCGTCGATCTCGGGCGACACCCTCCCCACCTCGATGCCGAGAAACCGGTGGACCTGTCCCATCCACTCGGCGTCACGGCGGGCGAGGTAGTCGTTGACGGTCACCACGTGGACACCCTCGCGGGTCAGGGCGTTCAGGTACACCGGCAGGGTCGACACCAGGGTCTTGCCTTCACCGGTCTTCATCTCCGCGATCCACCCGAAATGGAGGGCGGCGCCGCCCATCAGCTGGACGTCGAAATGGCGCTGGCCGATGGTCCTGCAGGCGGCCTCCCGCACGGTGGCGAAGGCCTCGACGAGCAGGTCGTTGACGTCCTCGCCACGACCCAGCCGCTCCCGGAACTCGACGGTCCGGTGGGCCAGCGCCTCATCGCTTAGCGCCCTGGTCTCGCTCTCGATCTCGTTGATGTCCGGTACCAACGCCTGCAAGGCCCGCACCTTCTTGCCTTCGCCAGCGCGCAGGATCTTGGAAAAGACGCTCATGACCAACCCATGGTACCGGCGGGCCGCTGGCCGCCGGGCCCGCGCCGCCACCGCCGCCCACCCTCTCGACGTGCCTACGCTCTGGATGTGACAGGGGTTTCAACCGACGACCAGGTTGTCACCCCCCCACGACCGCAGGACCCGGCCCTCGATCGAGCCCCCGTCTTCGGTCGGCGCCGAGTCCGGCTGCTGCGCCATGCCCCGGTCGCGGTGTTGATCAGCGCCTATGTGCTCTGGTTCGGGCACCTGTCGGTCGCGGTGCACGACAGCTACGGCACGCCTGGATACGACATGGGAATCTTCGACCAGGGCGTATGGCTCCTCAGCCGCTTTCACGCTCCGTTCGTGACGGTCATGGGACGGAACCTGTTCGGGGATCACACGTCGTTCATCCTCCTGCTGGCGGTGCCGCTGTACTGGGTGTGGCCGCACGCCCAGGCCCTGCTGGTCCTGCAGACCTGCTTGCTGGCTGCCGCCGCGGTGCCCGTCTACCTGCTCGCCCTGCGACGCTCGGCCTCGGCTCTCATTGCCACCGGGCTGGCGGCCGCCTACCTGCTGAACCCGGCGCTGCAGAACGGCAACCTCGAGCAGTTCCACCCGGAAGCGTTTCTGGTCCTGTCCGTGGCCGTCGCCATCTACGCCGCCGTCGAATCCAGGCCAATGCTGCTGGCCGGCGGGGTGGTGTCGTCGCTGCTGGTCAAGGAGGACGCCGCCCTGCTCATCGTCCCCCTGGCGGTGTGGGTCTATTTCCGGCGCAACCGGACATGGGGGCTGCGTATCGGGATCGGCGCGGTGGCGTGGACGGTGGTCGCCTACACGGTGGTGATCAACATCATCCTCGGGACCATGTCGTTCTACTCCAACCGCATCCCGTTCGGGGGTGTCGGCGGCCTGTTGACGACACCAGCGGCCCATCCCGTCGGATTCTGGCGGTATGCCCGCAGCGGCGGCCGGCTGTTCTACCTGTGGCAGATGGGCGCCGCTTTCGGCTTCGGGTTCGTTGTCGCTCCCGAACTGGCGGCCATCGGGGTCCTCAGCCTGGGCGAGAACATGCTGAGCACCTTTCCCTACATGCACCAGATCCTGTACCACTACTCGATGCCGGTCCTTCCGGTGCTGGCCCTCGGGACGGCGTTTGCGGTCGTGTCGCTTTCACCGGGTTTGCGCCGTTATCTCTTGACGGCGGTGGTCGTGGCTGCCGCGTTCTTTTCATGTCTGTTCTGGGGGCTGGCGCCGTTCTCCCGGCAGACCTACCCCCACCTGAACCCGGCCAGCCCGCAGGTGCGAGCCATCAACGCGGTGCTTCGCGAGGTGCCGCCGCATGCGGTCGTGTCCGCCTACTACCCCTTCGTTGCCCATCTGGACCACCGCACCCGGATCTACCAGTGGCCCACGCCCTTCTCCGCCCAGTACTGGGGGCTGTACACGCACGAGGGTCAGCGACTGCCGTTCGCCGGCACGGTCCAGTATGTGGTCCTGCCCCTGCCAACCGGACTGTCGCGAACCGACCAGGCCGTCTGGGATTCGATCTCCCGCCAGTTCGTGAGAGTGGGCCAGGGGGGTGGGGTGGCGGTGTACCGGCGGGCCGGGAGCTGAGGCCAGCGAGCGAAGGCCGGCGAGCCGGCGAGCGGTCGACCGAGCCCGCGAGTTGAGGCCGGCGAGCTGAGGCCGGCGAGCCGGCGAGCGGAGGCCGGCGAGCGGAGGCCGGCGACCGAGCCCGCGAGTTGAGGCCGGCGAGCCGGCGAGCGGAGGCCGGCGAGGCGGCGAGCCCGGCGTCCCGCCGGGCGGGCTGCCAGGCGCCACACCTCGAAGCTTTTCTGTTGCGATCGCGTCCCTTCCACCATTTTCTGCAGCGCGGCCCCCTTTAACTGGGTGCAGTTCGCTTCAGAAAAGGCGAGCGTCAGTCGTTTTGGGCATGATTCGCTTCAGAAAAAGGTACGGACGGCTGCCCGCCGGGCGGAATCGTGAAACAGGGCGTGGGACCATTCAGTTGCGCCCGCAACGCGGATTTTCCACCCGAAGAGGTGGGGACCCCCTCAAACGGGCACAGTTCCAGCAAGCCGCAAACGCG
The DNA here is from genome assembly GCA_963834725.1 of uncultured Acidimicrobiaceae bacterium. Taxonomy (GTDB): domain Bacteria; phylum Actinomycetota; class Acidimicrobiia; order Acidimicrobiales; family Palsa-688; genus PALSA-693. The sequence goes on along the minus strand of CAWICN010000001.1, from coordinate 4,594,115 downwards.
GTCGCCGCCGGCGCAGTCCCCACGCCCCACCCCACCGCCTTCCGCCTTTCCGCCATCGCCCACCGCCCCTCAGCCGGGATCGGTCAGGTGGGAGTCGAACAGCCGCCGGCGGACCGCGTACATGACCGCCTCGGTGCGCGAATGTAGGTGCAGCTTCTCGAGGATGTTGCCCATGTGGTTCTTGACTGTGTTCCTGGAGATGTAGAGCCGATCGGTTGCTCAAACCCTGGGCCACGAGGGTCAGGACCTCGAGTTCGCGGCGGGTGAGAACCGGCTCGGCTCCGCCGAGGGACGGGGCCCCCTGCGCCAACGAAGGGGCACCCTGCGCCGGCGAAGGGGCCGGCTGCGCCGGCGACGGGCCCGGCTGCGCCACCAGTGGTTGCGGGTCGGGAACGCGCCTCGTCGGCGCGGCGGCCTGTGTCGCCAGCGAGTTGAACTCGCGCAGGAGCTTGGACGCCATCGATGGGGTGATCAGGCTCTCGCCCTGGGCGGCGACCTGGATAGCGGCGGGTGGGCACGGAGCGCCCGGTGCAGGCCGCGCCGGTACCCGGCATGATCATCTGCGATCACGACCCGGATCGGGTGTTCGCAGCCGGGCGCTGCCTCGCTCATTGGCAAGAAAAGTAGCGGACCTCAGCGGCTGACCTGATCTTTGACCCCACACCCGCCTGAACGCCGCAGAACCCCGATGGTCCTGGCCGGCGATCAGGGCTTACTTCTAAGCCGCACCATGATCAGCAGCACGGGCTGCCTTACGTGGGTCGTTTCGCCTGCGACTGGCATCGACTTACAACCACAGACCCGCTGAGGTCCGGCCTCGACCTTATCGTAGACCCGACGGTCAAGACCCCGAAAACCACTGAGGGTGGGAAATGCTGCCACCCCCGCCATCTAGCGACCACCGTTTGCGGCCGACCGGGTGCCAAGGCAAAGCGAAGCGCTAGGGGCCGCCCAGCAGGTCCTTGAGCTCGACCAGGACCGGAACCGGCCCCGGGTCGATCCCGGCGTGGACCGCCATCCAGAGCGACACGTAGTCGCCGAAGAGGATCAGGTCGAGCAGTTGCGCCAGGTCACCGTCGCCTTCGGCGCGCACCTCGATGGTGTCGGCTACCACCTCCTGGAGTAACTCCGCCACCAGATCGAAGCGTCGCTCCAGCTGCGGATGCTCGCCATCGTGCCGGAGGGCGATCGCGGTAATGACCTGACGGGTGACGTCGCCGTGCTGGCCCCACCCGCACACCTCGTTGTGGCAGAGCTCGGGCTGGACGCTCCAGAAAGCCGGCGCTTTGGCGTTCTCATTGACCTGGGTCTTCCAGCGCTCGGCGGCCACGGCCCCGATGGCCCCGCCACCATGGATCAGGGGGATGGTTCGGCCGATGCGACGGGCGACGGTGGCCGCCGGGCTCGACTCCCCTGCGCCAACGAGCTCATCACGGCGAAGCCGGAGCTGGTGTACCGCGGCCTCGATCCAGTACTGACCGCCGCGGTAAAGGCCCATCTCGTCCAGCACGACGAGCGGTGGGATTGACATGGCGCCGACCCCGGATCGGGGCTGGGGGATTGTGGCGGGGACCCGGATGGTCGGAGCGTTCCATGTCGCCGCCAGCTGAGCGAGTTTCCCTCCGCCGGTGATCGCGACCATGGTGGCGCCGGCGTCGGCTGCGTCCGCGGCGGCCTGCAGGGTCTCCGCGGTGTCTCCAGATGCCGAGACGGCGAACACCAGGCTGTGGGTGTTCACGAAGGCCGGGCACTCGTAGGACTTGACCGCGAGGACCGGCACCGCAAGCATCGGCGCGGCGATCGCGGCCACGACGTCGCCGGCGATGCCGCTGCCGCCCATGCCGATCAGGACCACCTGTTCGATCGCGGCCGGATCGCGCAGTCCGCCGAGGCCGCGGGCGCGCTCGGCCGCCGCGGCGACCTGTTCGGGGAGATCCGCAGTGGCCGCAAACATCCCGAGGGTGTCCAGGGTCACCTCGGTTTACTGCCGGGATCGAAGGTCGGAGAGATGCCATCTGCTGCCGCCTTGGCGAGGAGCCGCTCGTGCTCGGGTTCGTCGACTGTCTCGGCCTCGTCCACCAGCATGATCGGAATGTCATCGGTGATCCGGTACCGCAGTCGGAGGCGCGGGTTGTAGAGGGATTCCTCGTCGGCGAAGTACAGAAGCGGACCCTTGTCCTTGGGACAGGCCAGGATCTCGAGGAGCTTGGGGTTGAGGGCCATGTCGGAATCGGTTCCTTTGCATTGACGGGGCGGAAGGCAGGGCCCGGTCGGCGAGTGGCGACCGGTGGCACCAGCCGGTCGGGTTGCGTCGGGTTGCGTCGGTTGGGTCGGGAGTGTAGCGAGACCCGGCAACGGCCCTGGCTGGACCCGGCCCGTCGCGCCCGTCCACCGGCCGCCCTCCGCGGGCCCGTCGTCCGGCTAGTCCTCCTGCCCTGCCGGCCTCATGCCGGAGATCCGGATGAGGGCCAGGATCTCCTCGGTGCGAGCCGAGCACATCTCGCGGTCGGCCGCCTCGAGGTTGAGCCGGAGCAGGGGCTCGGTGTTGGACGGTCGCACGTTGAACCACCACTCGCCGAGGTCGACGGTCAAGCCGTCCAGCCGGTCCTGACGCGCGCCGGCGAAGTATGCCGCCACCGTTTCGATCACCGCGGGCGGATCCGCCACCTCGGTGTTGATCTCGCCCGAATCGGCGTAGCGCTCGAAGTCGGCGCGCAAGTCCGACAACCGTCGTCCACTCTGCGACAGGACTTCGAGCACGACGACGGCGGCGATCGATCCCGAGTCCGCCCGGAAGTTCTCCCGGAAGTAGTAGTGGCCGGAGTGTTCGCCGCCAAAAAGGGCATCTGTGTCGGCCATGATGGCTTTGATAAACGAGTGGCCAACCCGGGTCCGGACCGGGATCCCGCCCCGTTCCCGGACGATTTCGGGCACCGCTTTGGAGCAGATGAGGTTGTGCAGGATGGTGGCGCCGGGATGCTTGTCGAGCATGGCGGCGGCCACCAGGCCGGTGGTCGTCGACCCCGAGAGCGGGACCCCCTGGTCGTCGACGAGGAAGCACCGGTCGGCGTCGCCGTCGAATGCCAAACCTACGTCGGCGCCGGTCTCGACGACGCGGGACTGAAGCGCCACCAGGTTTTTGGGCTGGATGGGGTCGGCGGGGTGGTTCGGGAAGGTGCCGTCCAGCTCCCCGTAGAGAACCTCCAGCTGGAACGGCAGCTCGGCGAAGACCGCGGGGACGACCAGTCCGCCCATGCCGTTGGCTGTGTCGGCGATCACCTTGAGCGGTCGGAGGTCCGGGATCGAGACGAACGATCGGACCTTGGCGGCGTAGGCCGACAACACGTCGGCTCGGGTAACGGTCCCTGGGACGGACGCGGCCTGATAGCCGTCTCGACCGATGGCTGCCACACTGGCCATCAGCTGGCGAAGCCCGGTATCCGCACCAACGGGCCGGGCCCCCGCCAGGCACAGCTTGATGCCGTTGTAGTGCGCGGGATTGTGCGACGCCGTGAACATCGCGCCCGCCGCGTCCAGGCTCCCCGACGCGAAGTAGAGCTCGTCGGTCGAGGTCAATCCGAGATCGACAACGTCGATACCGGCGGAGGTGACCCCGGCCGCAAAAGCGCTCGTGAGCTCCACGCCGGATGGCCGCATGTCTCGTGCGACGACGACCCGGTCCGAACCGGAGAAGCCGGCGAACGCCACGCCGACCGCTCGGGCGAGGTCGGCGTTGAGCTGATCGGGAACGGTCCCGCGGATGTCGTATGCCTTGAAGACGGCGGCGAGGGCATCAGGGGCGAGGGCATTCGGATCGAAGTCGGCCATCCCGGGCCGAACCTTAGTAGCCGGGGGCCGGGGCCCTGGATAAGGATCGTCGCCAACAGTCAGATAGCCGAGCTGGGGGTATGTCACCGGCGGCCGGCGCCACAGCACGACCAGACCGAGAACACCCAGAAGCGACAGCATGAACGCCAGCCAATCGAGGGAGGTGTAGCCGTAGGTCAGCGTGACGTGCGTGGCGGTAGGAATCACCACCATGAGATTGGGGGTGACACGGTAGACACCGCTGGCGCCGCTCACGCTCCAGTTCGGGAAGTATGAGGTTTTGACCAGCACGGGTACGCCGGTCTGGTCCACATTGAACGAGATCGACTCCGTCCCCTCGTGGATGTCGGAAACCTGCACCGACGGGAGCGACGTGTGAGGCAGAGCGGTTGAGTTGCTGGATACCCGGGCCCAGTTCCCGGGACCTGAAGCGGCCTCGTACACATCCCAGAGGCCGGGGTTGAGGTACCAGTTCTCAGAAGCGGTGAGCCAGGGCTGGCCGCCCTTCGAAACGCCCCGGATGACCACCGGCTGATAGGCGAGCGGGGTCACCTCAGGCGAGTTCTCCACTTCGTAGATCTTCCATGTGCGCTGCTTGACCGAGGATTTCGAGCCGGTTGTGTAGGTGACAGGGAAAGGGCCGACCGTGGCGATCAGCTGCAGGTTGCTGTCGGCGTCGGCAGCGGCCTCGATGTCAGGGGTTTCGGCCATGAAGTACTTGACCCCGAGCATCTGCAGGTGCTGGACGCCTTCGGCCACATCGGGGCCATCGGGGTAGTCGAGGCCGCGGACCGGGTTGGACGGCTGGTCCGAGAGCTCGGCCGCGTCGAGGAAGTGGTACGGCGTGGTCGCCGACGATTCGTAGTACAGACCTTCCTGCGACCCGATGCATCCGCGAGTCCAGTAGGGCAGGAGCATCAGCGCGTCAGGAGTGCCCATCTGGTCCAGCTCGGGCTCGTATTCCCACATCGCCCGCCCACACCCGTAGGAGGGGTCCTTGCCCAGCTTGGTCATCTCGGCAATCAGAGCGAAGTACTCCTGCTCGCGGGCCTTTCCCGAGGACTGGTAGCCGGAGTAGTTCCAGTTGATCCAGGAGGGAACGTACGAGGAGTCGTAACTGCTGATCCCCATCCAGGAGTATTTGCCCGAAGCGCTCGCATGCCCGAAGGGCAGGTTGTGCAACGGGTAGTTGACCCATGCGAACGCGATGACGCCAGTGACGATCGGAACGCTGATCAGCGCCCCCCGGCGACTCTCCGGTGTGCGCAGATGCTCTACCAGCAGGGTGCCGGCCTCCATGAAGGCCAGACCGGCCAGCAGGTACAGGCAGAGGAACCAGAACGGGAGCACCCGGGCGTTCCACAGTCGCGCCTGAGGCGCGAATCGGAACACCAGTGCAGAGAGCACCGCCATGATGGTGAAAAACATGCCGACCCTGTTTCTCCGGGCGAGCGCCAGCATGACGCCGATCGCGGCGAGGATGTACAGCCACGTGTCCGAACCGGGGAACAGGCTGCCGAGGTAGTTGGTGAGCTTTTCGTAGCCCATGTTGGTGGCGTACGGGAGTCGGGCGTAGAACGGCAAGGCCCAGAAGGCGATAAGGAGGGCGCCGGCGACCAGCACCGGCACGATCCACCGAAGCCGCCGGCGGTCGAAGCGCATCAGGGTCAGCACGATGGCGCCCCCGATCGCGAAGAACAACGGCAGGATGTGGCAAACACCACACGCCGCCAGCACGATGGCGGCGAGGGCCCGATGCCGGCCGTCCTCGAGGCCTCGCGCGACCAGGCCCAGGAAGACGAGTGCCAGCGAGAGGCTGATCGAGAAACTGAACTCGCCGGCCATCGTCGAGGCGATATTGCCGCCATAGATGGTGAACTCCCGGCCGAAGAGATATGGCAGGGTCGCAAGGGCCAGGCAGGCAGGGCCGGGAAACCGGAGCCGGGCCAGGCGGCCGAAGGCCCACGCGGCAACCGGCAGCGCGAGCAGGCCCACCACGGTGACCAGCTTGAAGGCGATGTTGTAGGGAATGACGTAGGACAGGAGGGCAATGGCGACGATCGGCCCCGGGAAATAGAAGGTCAGGGCCGGAAAGCCGTCGTACCAATCGGGTGTCCAGCCGGTGATCCGCAAGTGGGGCAGCAGGCTGGATTTGACGTAGGCCGGAAGCCAGACGTGGGCGCCCATGTCGCCACCCGCCGGCGTGGTGTTCTTGAAGAGCTGGGAAGGCTGTAGCTCTTTGAAGGTGAACACCACGCAGGCCGCCACCACGAGAAACGTGACGATGGCTTCCCCGTTCGAGAAGCCGACCCGGAGGCGACTCCACCCCCGGTCGTTCGACGCCGGCGGTTCGGGCGAGTCGACGCGCTCGATGGTGTCGGTCGCCGTCATGCGACAACCATGTTGCCCGTCGCGGCCGTCCGGCGGGCGTCAGCCGGCCTCACCGGAGGTGCACGACGGAAATCACAGCGGCTGCGTTGAAGGCCGCGTGGGCCCCGATGCCGGGGGCCAGCCGCCGGGTGCGCCAGGCCAGGATGCCAAGCACCACGCCGAAGACGGCCAGCCCGGCAAACTGGACCGCCTCGAAGTGGGCCAGGGCGAACAGCAGGGCGCTGATCACGATCGCCACCGCAGGCGGGGTACGGCCGAGCAGGGACCGGAGGAGCAGACCGCGGAAGAACAGCTCCTCCACCATCGGAGCGCCGACGACGAGGAACAGCATGAGCACCACCAGGCTCGCCACGCTGTGAACAGCCGCGCTGTCATTGCGGGCCGGTTGGCTCAGCTCATGGCTCAGGTTGCGGTCAATATGCTCGAACGGGAGATACAGCAGCGGGATCAGTATGTACTGGCTCGCCAGCCCGATAGCGGCCCCTACGGGAAGGTCCCACCACTCGCCGAGGCCCCACCCGTAGTCGCGCCGGAGGTCGCCCTGGCCCCGGACCCGGCTGGCGAACAGCACGGCACCGATCAGGCCCAGCCAGAGCCCGGCCACGTCCGCCGCGGTGACGGCGAGGGGTATCCCCGACGTCGACGAAGGGCGGTAGCCGGTCACGCCCTCAGCGATCGACGCGGTCACCGCCGACAGCACGAGCCCTACCGCAAAACCGGCGATCGCTTCGCCGAGCCCCCACCGGTTACCGGAGGCGGGAGCCTCCGGCCGGTTCACGACACCAGGGCGGCGGGCGGGTCGAACCTCGGGCTCTGGACCACCCGGCGGTCCACCTGAGTCCATCCCTGTGGGGCCCGTAGCCGCCTGGCGTGACCAGCGCACAGGGCCCAATGATCACCGGCAGGTGCAGGCAGGTCGTCGAGCCAGACCTGCTGGCCGGCATAGTCGTACGTCAACCACGCCGCGGTCCGCCCCTGGCATCCGGGGCGGGCGCAGAGAGGCCGGCGTTCCATGCGTGGCCAGCGTAATCGGGCTTAAGCCGCCTAGCATGGACGTATGAGCAGGCAACCCGGCGATATGCGGCCTGGGGGCGGCCCCGGCGTCCCGGGGGGATCCTCCTCGTCGAGCAGCAACTGGCGCTGGGTCGCGGTGGTGCTGGTGACGATCGGGATCCTGGCCCTCGTGCTGTCCTCGATGCGGGGCACGAGCAACACCACCGGCCAGACCTACAGCCAATTTCTGTCCGCGCTCAACAGCGGATCGATCTCAGCGGCTTCGGTCAACAAGGACACCGGCCACATCACCTACACCAGCAACGGAGCGCAGTACTTCGCCCAGGGTCCGGAGCTCAATGCCAATGCCGCCCAACTGGCCCTCTACTCCTCGCATATCAAGGACCTCAAGCTCACCAACAACAGCACCAGCACCTGGGCCGCGATCATCCCGTATCTGTTGTACGGAGCGGTGATCATTCTCCTCTTCGTGTGGCTCAGCCGGCGCGCCCAGGGCCAGATGAGCGGCATCATGTCGATCGGGCGCTCCAAGGCCAAGGTGTACACCACCGAGCGGCCGCGAACCACCTTCGCCGACGTGGCCGGCTACGACGGGGTCAAACTCGAGATCACCGAGGTGGTGGACTTCCTCCGTTCGGCGAACCGGTTCAAGGAGATCGGCGCCAAGATCCCCAAGGGAGTTCTCCTCGTCGGACCGCCGGGGACAGGAAAGACCCTGCTGGCCCGGGCCGTAGCTGGCGAGGCGGGGGTGCCGTTCCTGTCGGTGACGGGATCCGACTTCATGGAGATGTTCGTCGGAGTGGGAGCCTCACGCGTCAGGGATTTGTTCCAGACGGCGCGAAAGCAGGCGCCGGCGATCATCTTCATTGACGAGATCGATTCGATCGGCCGCAAGCGCGGTGCGGGGCTTGGTGGCGGACACGACGAGCGAGAGCAAACGCTCAACCAGATGCTCGCAGAGATGGACGGTTTCGAGAGCACCGAAGGGGTGGTCATGATGGCGGCCACCAACCGTCCCGACATCCTCGACCCGGCCTTGCTGCGCCCCGGCCGCTTCGACCGTCAGATCGTGGTTCCCCTCCCTGACCTGGCTGAGCGCCTGCCGATCCTCGCCGTGCACTGCAAGGACAAGCGGGTGGCGCCCGACGTCGACCTGGGCGTCGTGGCACGCGGTACCCCCGGTATGAGCGGTGCCGACCTGGCCAACCTGGTCAACGAGGCGGCCCTGCACGCGGTGCGGCGCGGCGCGGCCGCCATCGCAATGGCGGATTTCGAGGCGGCCCGCGACCGGGTCCTGATGGGCCAGCGCCGTGAGTCCACGGTGCTTTCCGACAAGGAAAAGGAGGCCACCGCCTACCACGAGGGCGGCCACTCCGTGCTGGCCTACGTGCTTCCCGACGCCGACCCGGTGCACAAGGTCACCATCCTGCCCACCGGTGTGGCCCTCGGGGTGACCCAGCAGCTGCCGATCGAGGAGCGGCACACCTACTGGCGGGAGTACATCGAGGACGCCGTGTGCGTGATGATGGGCGGGCGCTGCGCCGAGAGCTTGATCCTCGGCAGCCTCTCCACCGGTGCCTCCAACGATTTGCAGCGGGCGACGGAGATGGCCCGCAAGATGGTCCGGGAGTTCGGCATGAGCGAGCGGATCGGCCCTATGGCATGGGGTCAGGAAGGCCAGGTGTTCCTCGGCGAGGATCTCATGCACGCGGCGCGGGATTACAGCGACGTGACATCCCGGGTGATCGACGAGGAGGTCGAGCGCATCCTGCGCGAGCAGGAGGCGAGGGCCACCCGGCTCCTCAACGAACACCGGCACGGGCTGGCCGCGGTGGCCGCCGCCCTGGTTGAGCACGAGACCATCGACGGGGCCGAAGTCGGCCGGCTGGTCGACGGTGCCTACGGTCGGCCGGTCCACGACCACGTCCAGTTGGTCCCCAGGTTCGCCGAAGACGAGGAGGCCAACGGCCAGGGCGTCGGCAGTGCGGTCGGCCCCCCGCCAGGACTGTTCACCTGGCCGGCGAAAGCGTCGCGGGAGGACGATCCCGAGGGCTCAAGCCCCGCGCCTACGGACCGCTAGTGGTCCGAATCTCCACTAAGTGCTTCAGATCTCAACTACGTTGATGATCTTGCTCTTGAAGGTATGCGGGCGAACAGGACATGGCGGCCCATAGGGGGAGCCTTGAGATCATCAACGTAGTTGAGATTCGAAGTACTCAGGGGCACCCCGAAGCTCAAGCTGATCCCGTGCGCGCCGCCTGTCCCGTAGATGCCCAGTTCCGCGTAGACGGGTGCCGATGCTTGGAGCAGGAGCGGCAGGTTGAGCGCGGGTTGCTGCTGGTTGAGGCCAATGGGGACCCGGCGGCCCGGTGGCACCGTCACTGTGCCGAGCCCGGTTTCGCCCCCGGGTCCGAGCGCGGTCAAGGCGGCTCGGACCGGGCTCGATCCGGGGTTGTAGAGGACCACCCAGCCGTTGTGGGTGCGGTCGGACTGGGCGGCGGGGAACAGCCAGCGGGACGCCGCCACCAGACCGCCCGCCAACTCACCGAGACCCGACCATCTTGACGGCGAGGTGGCGGCGACGACGCGTTCGGCCACGACGGGGACCCCGTTCCGGCTCTGGAGGACGGCGGCGTGCCCGACCCCGGGAGGAATGCGGACCTCCTGGCTGGAAACGACCGTCGTGACCTCGTCGGGGCCTACCGATAGGTCGAACGGCTCCGGCACGCCCTGGTCGAGGTCGATTGACAGCTGCAAACGGGCCGTACCCCTACCGGGGTTGTAGATCACGTAGCTCTCGTTCATCCCGCTCCCGGCGTCGCCCTCGGCCCAGGTCCAGGTCGCCGCAGGATCCGGCACCCCCGGCGTCAGGGTGACGCCGGCGACGGGGGCGGCCGGGTCGGCGAGCGGGCTGGACGCGGCGGGGGTGCCGAGCAGCACCTCACCGGGTAACGGGGGCGTGACCACCTGGGTCTTCCAGGCCACCAGGCGCCCCGACCGGGTCGTCACGGTGGTGGCAATGAACTGCCGGCGGCGCAGGTGATCGCCAAGGTTGACAGCAACCAGCCCGTCGGCCGGGACGGTCAGGCCCTGGAACTGCTCGGGTGACTCGACCCCCTGACTGGTCGTGAACGATAGATCCACGATGGCATCGGTGGGATACGGGTTGAGCAGCGACAGTCCGACCTGGGCGTTGACCAGGGTGGCTCCAGTCGCGAAGTACCACTGCGAGGAGCCCGCAGTAGCGCACGGGCTGGCCGAGCCCCCGAGCGGACCATAGACGTCCTGGGCCACGGCGACGCCGCCGGCGTCGACGTCGACGATGGCCCCGATCCAAGGCGCACCCTGGGGAACATCCTCAGCGATCACCCTGCGACCGTGGGCGGGTATCGTCACCGGAATCCGTACCGCCGCCCCGATGCTCGGGACCAGCGTGACCAGGCCGGGCACCGCGGCGGAGCCGCTGTTGGCGATCGCGACATAACCGGGAGCCGGGCCGCCGGGCCGTCCAGCTCGGGGATGGTCGTCGGTCGCTCCGGCGCAGAACCACGACGAGGAGAGGGCCCGAGCGGGGGCCGCCACTGGAGCGCCGGCGACCGGTGCGGCATCCCGGACCCGGGCGACCGGTCCCGCTGTCCGGTCGATCATCAAACCGGCGATGAGGGCGGCCGCCAGCGCGGCCAGGATGGCCACCCGGATCGCCTCACCGGAGCGACGGGACGGGCGGGACGGCACCCGCCGGGATCGCAGGTCAGGCATCGTCCCACGACTCCTCTCCTTCCAGGCCTGCCCCTTCGAGATCTGGGCCGCGGCCATCGTGGCCGTTGCCTCGCAGACCCGAATCGGCGCCGGCCGCGTAAAGCGAGGCGAACCATTCGGGGCGGGCCCGCTCGCTCCCGGAATACCTGCCCCGGCGGCGTCCCAGGTCGATCGCGACAAGGAGGACGGCCACCGCCCACAGCGAGACCTCCGCGATCTGAGCGCCTCGCCATCCGGGGGATGCGGGCAGGCCGAGGGTCGCCGGCCCTGACGCCGCTGTGGCAGCGGTCGACGTCGACGGGACCCGGAAACTCATGCCCCAGCCGAACGCCGGTTGTGGACCGACCGTGGTATCGCCGACATGGAGGCGCCAGTCGCTCTGGCGAGTTTGAGCCACGTAGACAGTGGATCCGGGCGGAACCGAGCCGGAGGCGCGGATGGCTGTCCCGTTGCCAAGCACCGGGGCTGCCCCGGTGAGATCGGTCGCCTGCAGGGCTCGCAGGTCGCCGGCACCGGCCGCCGGGCCGGCCGCTATCGCCGGCGGCAGCACCGCCCGCAGAGGAGCCCACGCTGCGTTCTCATAGACGGTGTAGTGGGGGTCGACGTTGAGGACCTCGAGGTCGGTCTGCAACTGCAACCCGTCCAGGAGGGCACCCGGCGTGGACACTGCGATTGCCCCGCTGCCGGCCGGGCCGTTGTGGTTGGGGACCACCACGTATCGCACGGCCATAGGGGCGAGCAGGTGGCCGAACTTGGTGGTCAACCCGTTTTGGACCAGGCGGAGATCAGCGGCGATGGCGGGGCTGGAGCCTTCCTGGGCCGTGATCCACTGGTCCGTGACGTCCGGTGCGCCATTGTCGGACGTGGCGAACCCGATGCCCGCGTCAAGGCTTCGGCCGGGCAGCGGCAAGGCGTCAGGTGCGCCGACCCAGAGCACCCGATAGGCCCCGCTGCGCTGTTGGCCGGGAAGAAAGGCGAGGACGGCGCTGGCGTCGGCGCTCGGAAGGTGCCAGCGGCCCTGTCCGGAGGCCACGAGCACGGGGATTGCCGCCACCGCGAGCGCCGCCGCGCTGACCGTTGCCGCCAGCTGACGCCAGCCGAACCGAAATCCGGGCACGTCCAGTTCGAATGCGACCACACCGAGCCCCACCGACCCGGCCAGGGCGGCCCCGGCCGGCGCCAGGCCAACCTCCGCCGGAAGGGCTGGGAGCCAGCCCCGTCCCCCCGCCCACGTCAGCCAGAAGAAGACGATGGCCACCGTCCAGAGCCGGGTCGCCCACGCCAGCCGCCAACCACGCCCGATGAACAGTGGCAAGGCGGCCGCGACAAGAAGCGCCCAGCCGAGCCGCCCCGGCGCGATCGGACCCGTGTCGAACCGGAGCAGTTGCCCGAAGCCCAGCCGTCCGGCCGGGCCGGCGCCACTGCCAAGGATCGCGACCCGGCTGCCGAGCACCGAGGCCGACCACGGAACGAGCAGTACGAAGGCGACCGCCGTCGACACCAGGGCGATCACGAACAGGCGCAAGCCGGCCCGGGTCCGGCCGGCCAATGCGGAACCGCCGAGCAAGGCCAGACCGACCAGCGGTACGACGTACATGAGCGACGGCACGGCCGAGGCCGCCACCGCGACCAGGATGCCCAGGCCGATTATCCGACCCCAGGTGCGTTCGGGCGGGGTGTCCGGCATCGGGATCTCCCCCGAGATGCGGCCGATGGCGGCTATCACCCACGGCATAACGGCGTAGGCGACCAGACCGTCCCAGTGCCCCCTTGCCAGCGCGTTGTATGGCAGCGGGACCACCGCGTACGCGATCAACGCCGCCAGGCGGCCACGCCGTGAGCCCCACCATCTCGCCGCCCAGTAGGCGCCGAGCGGGCCGAGTACCAGCGGGCCGAGCACGACCACGTGCTGCAGGGTCCCCACCGCACCGAAGAAGACCGTCGCCAGCAGTCCGAGCACCGCAAGGGCCGGACTGCTCGGAGCGGTAACCCCCAGACCGGCCGTCTGCCAGGTCGACCACCAGGATCGCCAGAGGGCGGACCCCCCCACCGACAAGTTTGGCAGCTGGGCCACCGCCGGCAGGGAGTGGCCGAGAAGGCTCCTGGAGCCGAAGAGGAGCACGATCAACAGGACCGCTCCAACCAACGCGAATTGCTTCCACGGCGAACCTTTGGTCGGCCCGGGCCCGTGGCCATTACCGGGCGCCACCGCGGTGGTGGCCGCACGTGTATCCAGCGGAGAGAACCCGCCCTCACCGTCGGTGCTCGAGGTCCTCGTCCGCGACTGGCCACCCCGGGCATCTTCCAGACGCTCCTGCACGTAGGTGCACACCCGGGCGTTGCCCCGGGTCTGCAAGCGCCGAATCTCGCGATCGCGCGTTCGGCGCCCTCGCTGCACCCGGCGCCGGGACCGCCACAACTCGGCCGGCTCGCGCCCTGCGACGGCGAAAGATTCCACCAGGTGGGCGGCCTCGCCCGGTCGTCCCTGCAGAATGCGGATGCTCGCCTCTCCCAGCATGTAGAGCACGGCGACCGGGAGGAGCCAGACCAGGTTGAACCAGCTGTAACAGGTCAGGAGGGTGCGCACGCGGTGCTGGTCGCGGAGCCGGTCGGATCGTCGCCGGCTGACCCGACTCCGCCAGCCCGGACGGATCCCACGGCGGATCGCTTCCAGGTGCCGCACCCTTGCGGCGGGGACCGTCACGACCCTCGCGCCCGCGACCCGGACCCGCCATGAGAGGTCGAGATCTTCGCCGAACTGATCGATGGTGGCGTTGAACCCACCCACCGCCCGGAACAGGTCGGCCCGCACCAGCATGGCGCCAGCCGGTGCTACCAGGACCTCGCGCACCCTGTCGCGCTGCTGCTGGTCCAGCTCGCCCGGCTCGACAAGGTCCTGAATGGCCCCTACCTTGTCGGCAGTTGCACCGATCGCCAGGAGCCGCTTCGGATCGTCCCACTGCACGTACTTCGGAGTGGCGATACCCGCGTTGGAACGGAACGCTTCCTCCACCAGGCACCGGACCGCATCCGGGGCCAGCACCACATCGTCGTGGCAGAACAGGAGGTGGAACGGGCCTTCCGGTCGCTTCAACACCTCGTTGGCGGCCCGGCCGAAGCCAACCCGCCCGTCCAGGCGCATCACGTCGGCGCCCGGGAACACGGACGCCACCCGGGCGCTCGGATCCTCGTCGCTCGCCGCGTCGATCACGAGCACGGACAGGGCGGGATAGTCCTGGTGCGCCAGAGAGGACAGCCCATCCTCGAACCACGAGCCGGGATCGCAGGTGACGAGCACCGCCACCACCGCGGGGGCCGCCTGTTGGGATTTGAAGACCACCTAGCCCGCAGCCTAGTAGGTGCAGTGGGGCAGATCGGGTTGCCCTGAATGCTTGCAACTGTTATACAATGCTGACATCACAGCAAGCACCCGGGCCCGCCGCGAGGAGGTTATCGACATGGCGGACAGCAACGAACTTCTCTTCGACTTCAGCAAGGTCGACCTCAACAAGGCGGCCGCTGATCTTGGCCAGGTCCTGAGGGACGGCGCCTACACGGCCATCGGCCTCGGGGTACTCGGGTTCCAGCGGGCCCAGGTCCGGCGAGTGGAGTTGACCAAACAGCTGGAGGGCTGGCTGGACCAGGCCGGCTGGCTGGACCAGGGCGGCTGGTCGGACCAGATCAGTGCGACCGGCGACGCCCCTACCGCCCGTACCCAGCTGTCCCAGCTCGCCCGCACCCTCGACGAGCGCGTCCAGCCGGTGCGCCATCGTTTTGACGAGCAGTTCGACCTCATCGAGCAGTACCTTCCGCCCGCCGCCCGCAGCCTCCTGCAGTCCTTGCGCGCCGCCGCTGTCGAGCCCGAGCAGCGGCTGCGAAGCGTGGTTGGCCTCGACTGATCTTCCGCGCCATCTACGGGCCCCTGGCCGCCACTATCGAGGGCACCTCAACGGTCGAGGGCCCTCAACGGTCGAGGGCCCTCAATCGTCGAGGGCTCAGCGGTCCAGATCTTGGCGGTCTCTCGTCGCTAGCTGACCCGAGCCTGGAGCCAGCTGACCCGAGCCTGGAGCCAGCTGACCCGAGCCTGGAGCCAGCTGGCCCGAGCCTGGAGCCCGCCAATCGTCGAGCACGGCGGCCAGCGTGTCGTCCAGGGGGATCTCGGGGGTCCAACCGGTCGCGGCGCGCAGGCGAGAGCTGTCGCCGCGAAGCTCGGGCAGATCCGCTGGGCGAAACCGGGAGGGATCGACGACAATCTTGAGGTCCACGCCGGCCAGGGCCATCAACCGCCGAACCACCTCCTCGATGCTGACCGCCTCACCGCTGCACACGTTGTAGACGTCCCCGGGTGTTCCGAGCTCCACCAGCATCCGGTAAGCCCGGACCACGTCGCGGACGTCGGTGATGTCGCGACGGGCCAAGAGGTTGCCGGTCTCGATGGTGTCGGTGCCGCCCGCGGCTGCCGCAGCCACCTGCCGGGCCAGCGCCGGCACCACAAAATCGGCGCGCTGGCCCGGCCCGGTGTGGTTGAACGGACGGACCCGGATTACGTCTAGCCCTCGGCCGAGCCAGGCCTGGAGGCCGATCATCTCGGCGGCCGCCTTGCTCGCCGCATAGGGGCTCGCCGGCGCGAACGGATGATTCTCCCGGATCGGCAGCTCGTCGGCGCTCACCCGCCCGTAGACCTCCGCCGAGCTGATGAGCAGCACCCGGGGTGGACGGTTGCACGCCAGCGCGCCGGAGAGCACGTTGAGGGTGCCGAACGTGTTGACCGCGAAGGTCGCCGATTGGTCCTCCCAGGAGGAACCAACGCTCGCCCGGGCAGCCAGATGACAGATGGCGTCGGGGGCCGCGCCCGTGATGGCGTCGACGGTCACCGCCTCGTCGGTGATGTCCACCTCGGCGTCGATGCCGATCACCTGGTCACCCGTTGTATCGAGATGCACCAGCAGCCACCGGGCCACGAAGCCCTGACAGCCCGTGACCAGGACGCGCACGAGGAGGACCCTAGCGGCTCAACAGGTCCCGATAGACGGCTCGAATCGCGGTAATACTGGCGGCCAGTTCGAAGCGCCGGGACCGTTCCCTTCCGGCCGCGGCCAGGTCGCGGCGCGCCGCCTCGTCCTTCAGAAGGTCCTCGAGGGCGTCGGCCCAGGCTTCGACGTCATCGGGAGGAACGAGACGGGCCGCCGCGCCCGCGACCTCCCGGATTACGGGGATGTCCGAGGCCAGCACGGCTGTTCCCTGGCTCATCGCTTCCAGCACCGGTAGGCCGAACCCTTCGTGCCGGCTCGGAAAGGCGAACACGGTGGCCCCTGCGTACAGCGACCACAGCTCGTCCTCGGCCACCACGCCGAGCTGATGAATGGCCGAGCCCAACGCCGCCGCGTCGGTGGCGGGCAACAGGTCCCGATTCAGCCATCCCGGAAAGCCGGCCAGGACCAACTGGACCTCGCGCACCCATGGCGCCGAAACGCTCCGCCCCCCGGGTCGCTGAGCTTGGCGGCGCCGCAGGCTGGCCATGGCCGCCACCAGAGTTCCGACTCCCTTCCGCGGCTCGAGGCTCCCGACCCAGAGGACATACGGCCGTCCGGCCAGACCTCGGCTCGTGAGAACGGCCCGACGGACTGCCGGGTCAACCACGACATCCGCCACCCCGTGGGGCACCACCCTGATCCGATCAGACGGGATCGTCGAATGCTGGGCGATCTCCGCGGCCGCAGCTTCGCTCAGGGTGAGGACCACGTCGGCCCGGCGGGCGGCCGCCGCCATCCCCTGGCTGTGGAAACGGCGGCCGCGGGCGGGGAAGGACTCGGGGAAAAGTGTCGGCGCCACGTCATAAACCGTCACGACGAGCGGGACCCCCGGATGGGGTGGAACGGCAACAGACGGGGCATGGACGAGCTCGGCTCCATGGAGCACCGGCAGCCGCGGCCACCCCACGCCCAGCCAGCCCTCGTAGAGGATCGGTCGGGGCCATCCGAGCACGACCGTGCGGCCCGCGGTGAGGGGATCGACGCCCGCCGTGCGGAACGCCGACGCAACGCTGGCCCGGCCGTGGCGGGCAGTGAACGGCACCACCTCGTCGTCGGGGAAAAGGCTCGGCAGTACAGTGAGCAACTGCGTCGTGTACCGGCCCACCCCGCCCGGCGACCGGTACAGGAGTTGCTCTGCATTGACCGCTACTCGCACCAAGCGCATCCTCTCCGTGCAGCCGGTATGCGACGGCGGCGGCTCGGAGCATGCCCTCATCCGCATGATCCGCCAATTGGTGGAAGACGGATGGGAATGCCACGTCACCGTTCCGGCGCCGGCCCGGCTGGCCGACGAGTATGCCGCCGCGGGCGCGGTCCTGCACATCGTGCCGATGGCCCGCCTGACGACGAGCGGGAGCCGGGTGCGCTGGGTCGGCTATGCCATTCGATGGCCGCTGACCGTGGGCCGCCTGGTCCTGCTAACCCGGCGCATCAGGGCCCACGTCGTTCATTCCAACTCGTTGCACAGCTGGTACGGGTGGGCCGCCGCAACGGTGGCCCGGCGACCCCACGTGTGGCATGCCCGCGAGATGGTCGTCCAGTCAAGAGCAGCCCTCCGCGTCGAAAGGTGGTTGGCACGACATTTTGCGGCCGTGGTCATCGCCGTGTCGGCGGCGGTGGCGGCTCAGCTCGATCCCGCCAACGTGACCGTGATCACTGACGAGGCGGACGCCGCGCAGTTCGGGCCCGAACGGGCGGGAAGGTTTCGGTCCGCTACCGGCATCGACGACCGGGTCCCCCTGGTGGGATCGGTCGCCCGACTCGACACGTGGAAGGGCTTCGGGGTCTTACTGGACGCCTATCCGGCGATCCGGGCGGCCCGGCCCGACGTGGAGCTGGTGGTGGCCGGGGCGGCAGTCCCCGGCAAGGAGGACTACGCCGCCGGGCTCGAGAAGCGAGCCGCCGCCCTGTCAGGCGTGCACTGGCTCGGGCCCCGCCGCGATGTCGGCGACCTCATGGCCGACCTCGACGTCTTCGTCCAGGTGTCGACCGAGCCCGAGCCATTCGGGCTGGTCATCCTCGAAGCGCTCGCCTCGGGGGTTCCAATCGTGGCCGGCGCCGCAGGCGGACCGGTCGAGATCCTCGCTGAGGCTGATCACGACGCCCGCTCCCCGAGCGGCCAGCTGGTTGAGCCCGGCGACGCCGCCGCCCTCGCCGCCGCCACCCTGGCCCTTCTCCCCCCCGGCGGGTCCGACGCGGCCCGCCGGCGGGGCCGCAAGCCACTCCGCCGGCCCGGTCATGCCCGCTTCGCCGTCGTCTTCGACAGGTTTGCAGGCCGAGCTCCTGAGTGAACGAAGGCCTCAACCCCACTATCGGGCCGCGACCATGTCCCGGTAGGTGCCGAGCAGGGCGTCGCCTGCCGAACGCCACGAGAAGGACTCCGCCCGGCGTCGACCGGCCTCGATCAGCCCGGACCGGAGGGTCTCGTCGGTGAGCACCCGTTCGATCGCAGCAGCCAGGGCCGCAGGATCTTCCGGCGGGACCAGGAGGGCGGCATCGCCGATCACCTCGGGGAGGGATCCGGCGGCGGTGGCCACCACCGGCACCCCCACGGCCATGGCCTCGAGGGGGGGAAACCCGAAGCCCTCGTAGCGCGACGGGTAGACAAACACGGCCGCGCCAGCGAGAAGCGATCCGACGTCAGGCACCCAACCGAGCCGCCGCACCCGGTCCCGATGGGCGGCGCCCGCGATAGCCCGTTCGAGCTGCCCGTCCCCCCAGCCGGGCGGGCCGGCGATGCGCAGTTGCAGGTCGGAGTGGATCCCGGCGAGCTCGTCGAAGGCAGCCACCAGGCCGGGAAAGTCCTTGCGCGGCTCCGACGTGCCGAGCCCGAGGAGGTAAGGGGGTGATGGTGCTGTGGCCGGCGGCCGGCCCGCCGCCGCGGGCGGCTCGATGCCGGGCGGGATCACCCGGATCCGGCTGGGGTCGACGCCGAAGTGATCGGCGATCTCGGCAGCGACCGATGCCGCGCCGGTGTGCACCCACGCCCCCCGGTCGACGGCCCGCTGCACGAGAGCGGGATACCGGCGGGACGTGGGTGTGCAGAGCTCCGGATACCGTACGGGGGTCAGGTCCCAGACCGAGACCAGCCGGGCGGCCCGGCGCGACGGCGGCACCACGAAGTTGCTGCCGTGGATCACGTCGACCGCCCCCATCCACCAGTCCCCTGGTGGTGCGTCCAGCCGGGCCCAGGTGCGAAGCAGCAGGGAAGCGGGCATTGGAGCCCGGGACGGGCGAACCCGGGCCGGCAACTTCGACCGCAGCCCAGCCCAGCCGGTGCCGGTCAAGCCGTAGCCGATCACGTCGAGGTCGTCCCGGCGCGCCAGTTCCCGCACCATTCCACTCACGGCCACGCCGATTCCGGTGCGGGCGCCGAGCAGGGGGGTGGCGTCGATGGCAATGGTGAGCACCGGTGCCAAATGGTACGGCAGGCGCCCAGGGGCAGGCTTCACCGGTTCGCCGACCAGCTCGCCGGACCCGATCCGGCAGGCTCGCCCCATTCGGCCGACCAGCCCGCCGGACCCGATCCGGCCGGCTCACCCCATTGGGCCCACTAGGGTGGCTCGATGATCGTTGCCCTCGCCGGTGGGGTCGGCGCGGCCCGGATGCTGCGAGGCCTGATCGCGGTGACACAACCGGCGGGCATCATCGCGGTCGTCAACACCGGCGACGACATCCGCCTGCATGGGCTGCACATCAGCCCCGACCTCGACACGGTCACCTACACCCTCGCCGGGATGATCAATCCGGAGACGGGCTGGGGGTTGACCGGCGAAACATGGGCGGCCATGGCGGAGTTGCGGGCGTACAGCGATGGGCGGCTGGGTTGGTTCAACCTGGGAGACCGCGACCTGGGCACCCACCTGTACCGCACCACCCGTATGGAGGAGGGCGCCAGCCTTTCCGTAGTGACCGCCGAGATCGCCGCTCGCTGGGGGCTGGAGGTCCGGATCGTGCCCATGTCCGACCGCCCCGTCGAGACCAGGCTGGTGGTCGTGGAGCCGGACGGCAGCGAGCAGGAGGTGGGATTCCAGGACTACTTCGTTGGCCGCCGCCACGACGTTCCCGTCCGTGCCATCCGGTTCGCCGGCATCGACACCGCCCCGGCGGCGCCGGGGGTCCTACCGGCCATCGCCGGCGCCGACGGCATCGTCATCTGTCCATCCAACCCGATCGTGTCCGTCGGCCCCGTCCTGGCCACGGGTGGGATCGGCGCGGCCGTGGCGGCCCGGCGAGACCGGGTGGTGGCAGTGTCGCCGATCGTTGCGGGCAAGGCGCTCAAAGGTCCGGCCGATCACATGCTGACCGAGCTGGGCCACGAGGCCTCCGTCGTCGGGGTGGCCAGGCTGTGGTCGCCGTTCGCAGCCACCCTGGTCATCGACGAGGCCGATGCCGCATTGGCCGGC
Organism: uncultured Acidimicrobiaceae bacterium; assembly: GCA_963834725.1. Lineage (GTDB taxonomy): Bacteria > Actinomycetota > Acidimicrobiia > Acidimicrobiales > Palsa-688 > PALSA-693. The sequence continues at coordinate 4,573,684 of CAWICN010000001.1, read as the reverse complement.
GAGGTTGGCGCGGCCGGGATGCGGCCCGTGGTAACCCCGACCGTAATGTCCGGACCTGCGGAGGCCGCCGCCCTGGCCCGGACCGTGCTCGACGCCATCGTCGATCCGGCCAGCGCGAGCTGAGCGGTCCCCCCGACACGAGAGGACACCGACCAGAGAGGAGCAAACCGCTACGTGGGTATCACCCTGCTACCGGTAACCGGGTTGCCGGAGATCCGCCCGGGAGACGAGTTGGCGGCCCTGATCGCCGACCGGTTCACCCTCGACGCCGGCGACGTGGTCGTTGTGACCCAGAAGGTGGTCTCAAAGGCCGAGGGTCGACTGGTCGCCGTCGACCCGGAGGACCCCCTGTCGCATAAGGTCCTCGTCCATCAGGAGGCGGTGCGGATCCTCCGGCGACGCGGCGAATTGCTGATGACCGAGACCCGGCACGGTTTCGTGTGCGCGAACGCCGGCGTCGACCTTTCCAACGTCGAACGCGGCTGGGCTGCCCTCCTGCCGCTCGACGCCGACCGCTCCGCCCGGCACATTCGCGACGGGTTGCGGGCCCGCACCGGCGTCGAGGTCGGTGTCATCGTGTCCGACACCTTTGGCCGAACCTGGAGGCGCGGGGTCACCGACGTAGCGATCGGGAGCGCCGGCGTGGCGTGCGTGGTCGACTTGCGCGGCACGACCGATGCCCTCGGGCGGGAACTACAGGTTACGGAGGTGTGCGTGGCCGACGAACTGGCGGCCGCCGCAGAGCTGGTGATGGGCAAGGCCCTCGGTGTACCGGTGGCCGTGGTTCGAGGCGTGGATCCGGCCTGGCTGCGCGACGGGTCCGTCCGGGAGGAGATCGTCCGGCCGTACCACGAGGATCTTTTCCGCTGAAAAACTCAAGGCCGCTGGCGAAACCAGTCCAGGACCGCCGCCGTCCCTTCCGCCAGCGACGTCCACGGCTTCCATCCCAGCTGGATGCCCGCTCGCGCCGGGTCCACGCTACTGCGCGCCAGCTCTCCCGGCCGGGCCGGGGCGTGCAGGGCCGGAAGCCGGGTTCCGGCCTGATTGGCCATGGTGGCGTAGAGGTCCTTGACGCTCGTCTCCCGGCCGGTGCCGATGTTGAGCACCAGACCCCCGCCCCGCCGGGCGGCCCGTGCAAAGGCATCGACCACGTCGTCGACATAGACGAAGTCGCGGGTCTGGGTGCCGTCCCCATAAATGGTGCTCGGCTGGCCGGACAGAAGCCGGCCGGCGAAGATGGCCACCACTCCCGCTTCACCGTGAGGATCCTGGCGGGGACCGTAGACGTTGGCCAGCGCCAGAGCCGTGAACTCCAGGTCGTGCAGCTCCCGGTAAGCGACCAGGTAATCAGCGACCACCTTCTTTGCCACCCCGTAGGGCGAGACAGGCTGCTGCGGGTGTGATTCTTTGACGGGCAGGTCGGCTGGATCCGGGTTTCCGTAGATCGTCCCGCCGCTCGAGGCAAAGACCACTTTTCGGGCGCCGCTCGACCTGGCTCCCTCGAGCACCCGCAGGGAGCCGAGCACGTTGACATCGGCGTCGAAGACCGGATCGGCGACGGAGACCCGGACGTCAGCCTGGGCGGCCAGGTGGAAGACCACTTCGGGGCGGCCCTTGTTGATGAGCTCGACCACATCCGGGGACCGGATGTCCATCTGGTGGAAGGTCAGGCGCCGGGATCCATTACGCCGGGCCTCCGCCAGATTGCCGAGCGAGCCGGTGGTGAGGTTGTCCACGACGTCGACCGTGTGCCCTTCGGCCAGCAGTCGGTCGACGAGGGTTGAGCCGATGAAGCCGGCCCCGCCAGTGACGAAGGCCTTCACGAGACCCCCGGGAAGCGGTCCGCGGTCAGCCGGAGGCCCGGTGGGATCACCGCCGCGTCACCGATGACGGAGAGGTCCGTCAACGCCGCGCCGGCTCCGATCCGGGCGCCGCTCCCGACGATGGAAGAACGGACCTCGGCCCTGGCCTCAATGGCCGCGCCATCGAAGCAGACCGAATTCTGGACGACCGCGCCCGGGCCGACCGTCACTCCCTCACCCAGCACGCTCGTGATGACCGAGGCGGTCCCGGCCACGCCGCAGTTCGAGCCGCGGCCGCCGGCGTAGCGGAGATTGGCAGCGAGGAAGGTGGCGGGCGTGCCGGCATCCAACCACGCCGCTGTGGATCCAAGGGCGTACAGGCGCCCGTCGCCGGCGAGGGCCGGGAAGGTCTCCCGTTCGATCGACACCCGCCGTCCGCCTGGGATGCGGGCGAGCACGGAGGGTTCGAGCACGTAGGTCCCGGCGTTGATCAGGTTGGTCGGCGCTTCCCCCGGCGGTGGCTTCTCGATGAACGCCACCACTCGACCCGCCTCGTCGGTCGGTACCACCCCGAAGGCGGACGGGTCCTCCACGGGCGTGAGCGCCACCGTCGCCTCGGCGCCGCGATCGCGATGGAAGGCCACCAGTTCGGTCACGTCGAGGTCGGTCAGCACGTCGCCGTTGACCACGACGAACGTGTCGTCGAGGCCGGCGAGTCGGGCCGCGAAGCGGATGGCGCCCGCGGTGTCGAGCGGCTCCTCCTCCACCGCGTAGGTGAGGGCCACACCGGCGCATATCCCATCGGGGTAGGCGTCCGTAAAGGCATCCGGCCGGTAGCCGAGGGACAGCACCACCAGATCGATGCCGTGCGCGGCCAGCTGAGCGAGGACGCGCTCGATCATGGGTGTTCGCCCGATCGGAAGCATCTGCTTCGGAGTGGTGAGGGTGAGGGGCCGTAGCCGGGTGCCTTCGCCCCCGACCAGGACCACCGCCTGCACTACTTCTTCACCGTGGTCGGGGTCGACGCGGCCGTGGTCGGGGTCGGGTTCGACGATGCGCCGGTCGACCCCGGGACGGTGGTGGTCGGGGTGGGCGACTGGGCCGCCAGCTTGTTGAGGTTGGTGATCACATAGGCGGGCGGCGGTGGGATGCTGTTTTTTTGCGAGGCCGGCACGAAGGCGATCGTCACCAGGGACTGGTCCTGGAGCAGGACGTTACGGGGATCGACGTTCTGCAGGGTGCCGGTGGTGTCGCCGGCGTAGGCGAACTCCTTGACATATACGTGCGAGGACTTGCCCTGACAGGTGTCGCCGTCCATGTAGAGCTTTCCGCCGGGAAGCTGGAGTTCCGCGGCGTTGAGCCTCATACCCACCGCGTCGGCGAACTTGCCGAGGGTGGCGTTCTTGCCGGCCGCGCTCTTGGTGGTGGGGGCGATGTGAATGATGCCGTCGCCATTACCCGTGGTGATCCCTTCCGGGTTCTTGGCATGGGTGATGGCCGGCTGAAACTTTCCGCAGATGTTGACGGCGTATCCCGTGTTCCACACCGTGCCGACCGTCGGAGCGGTGGAACCGGCGTTTGTGATCTGACCCAGGCGGCGATCCCGGCTGGTCCAGGTGACAAGAATTCCGAGTATCACCACGATGGCAATGACGCCGTAATACGTCCAAGGGGTCCGGCCCCGGTGCGTGCGCCCTCCGCCGGTTCCCGCCGCGCGCGCCACTTTCTTGCTCGAAGAAGCTCTGCCCATACCGTCTCTAAGGTAGTGGCCGGAGGGCGTGATTAGCGGTCGGTCCGCGGCCCGTCGGATCGGCCGGCAGCGACAGCCGGGCGACCGGCCGGCCCACTGTCGGCGGCGGGGCCGCCGGGATGCGCCGGGACGCCGGGCGGGCGGGATCGGCCCAGGCGGTGATCGACGCTCGCCGCCGCCAGGCGGGCGGCCAGCCCCACTGCCACCACCGGAAGGATCGCCCGCCTGGCGCCCTCGGTCGTCCCCCATGCGAACCGCCACATCGAGCGGTGGTGGGCGGCCAGCATGCGGTACGGGTGCTGGTTGGTGGAAGCGCCCTGGCGGTGACGGACCCGGGCAGCCGGTTCGTAGCCGACCACCCAGCCGGCCTGGTTGAGCCGCCAGCACAGGTCGACGTCCTCCATGTACATGAAGTAGGCGGGGTCGAAGCCGCCCACCGCGTCCCAGGCCTCCCGGCGGACGAGGAAGCAGGCCCCCGAGACCCAATCCACCCGGGCGGCCCGGCTGTGATCCCAGTCGAGGAGCCGGTAACGGCGGGTGAACCGGTTGCGGGGTGCCACCAGGCCGAGCAGGCCGTGGCCGATGGCATCGACAATGTCGGGGAAGGCGCGGGCGGAGGGATACAGGCTGCCGTCGTCGTTCCACAGGCCCGGACCGACGACCCCGAGGGCAGAGTCGGCGGCGAGCGACGACACCAGCGACTCGACGGCGCCCGGACACAGTTCGAGATCGGGGTTGCACACCAGGAGATAGTCGGCGAGGCGGGCTTCGGGCGTGGCGGCCCCCCGGTTGGCGGCCCGGCCGTACCCGAGGTTGGCTCCGGTTGGCAGCCACCTGGCGCCAGCGGCCCGGACGATCTGCTCGGAGCCGTCGGCCGACCCGTTGTCGACCACGATCACCGTGCGCACTCCGTCGGCCGCCAGCGAGCGCAAACAGCCGCCCAATTCCTTGGCGGCGTTGAAGTTGACCACGACGGCCGCCACTGAACGAATCCAGGCGGGTCCGGCGGCACGGCCCTCCAGCTGGCGGCCAGGAGTCCGGGTCACCGCCCGAGTCGGCTCGTGAACCATTCGATGGTGCGAGCCAGGCCGTCCCGTAAGGAGGTGGTGGGCCGCCACCCCAACTCCCGGCGAGCGCGGGCGAGATCGGGGCAACGGACGCTCGGGTCGTCGGCGGGTCGAGGAGTGAACACGATCCCCGACGTGGAGCCGGACAGCTCGAGTACCAGCTCGGCCATCTCGAGCACAGTGCGCTCGTCGTCGTTGCCGAGGTTGACCGGGCCGTTGCACTCCGAGTCGAGGAGGACCATCAAGCCGGCCGCCAGGTCGTCCACGTAGCAGAGGCTCCTGGTCTGGGAGCCGTCGCCGTAAACCGTGAGCGGTTCCCCCCGGATGGCCTGGGTCACGAAGTTGCTCACCACCCGGCCGTCGTCGCTGCGCATTCCCGGGCCGTAGGTGTTGAAGATCCTTGCGATCCGGACCTCGAGACCGTGCCGGCGGTGGTAGGCCATGGTCAGGGCCTCCCCGAACCGCTTGGCCTCGTCGTAGACGGATCGAGGGCCGATGGGGTTGACGTTGCCCCAATAGTCCTCTGGCTGGGGATGGACGAGCGGCTCGCCGTACACCTCGCTCGTGGACGCTTGAAGAAACCGGGCGCCGCAGGCGACAGCCAGGTCCAGCAGGCGCGCCACGCCGCTGCTGCCGACCTCGAGGATTTCCAGGGCCAGCGGGCCGAAGTCCGTGGGCGAGGCCGGGCAAGCCAGGTTGAACACCGCGTCGAGCGGCCCTTCGACGGGGAACGCCACGCTCACGTCGGCTTCGACGAACGTGAAGGCTTCCCGCCCGACCAGCCCTTTCAGGTTGTCCGCTGACCCCGTGACAAGATTGTCCACACACACCACCCGGTCGCCGCGATCGAGGAGCTGAGCGCAGAGGTTGGCACCGACGAAACCGGCCCCGCCGGTCACGAGTGTCCGCCTCAAGACCGGCCCCGGCCCTGGTAAGAGCAGCCGGCCGCCCGGGCCAAGGCCGGGTCCAGCAGATTGCGGGTGTCGACGATGGCTGGTGTGGCCATGACGGCGGCAACCTTCTCGAGGTCGAACGCCGCGAACTGGGGCCACTCGGTCAGGACGACGAGGACGTCGGCGCCCTCGCAGGCCGCGTAGGGGTCCTCGCACAGCTCCAGGCCGAGGCCCACCAGGCGGCCCTCAGACGGGTCGGGCTGCGTGGGATCGAACGCCTTGATGACCGCGCCGCGCCCTCGCAGGCGGCGCAGCACGGCCAGGGCAGGTGACTCCCGCAGGTCGTCGGTGGCCGCCTTGAACGTCAGGCCCCAGGCCGCGACCGTGAGATCGCCCTCGCCGGCGCCCGCCGCCTTGCACACCTGCTCGGCGACCAGGTCGAACTGCTGCTCGTTGGCGGTCACGACCTCCTTCAGGAGCGCGAAGTCGTAGCCATGGTCGTCGGCCATGCGGATCAGGGCGCTGGTGTCCTTGGGGAGGCAGGACCCGCCCCAGCCAGGCCCGGGCGCGAGATGGTCGGCGCCGATACGACGGTCGTAGCTCATGCCCCGGATGACGTCGGCGGAGTTGGCGCCGACGGCTTCGCAGAGGTTGGCGATGGCGTTGATGAAGGACACCTTGGCGGCGAGGAAGGCGTTGCTGGCGTATTTCACCGTTTCCGAAGAGGAGGGATCGGTGACGAGCACCGGCGCGTCGAGCCCGTGATACAGGTCGACCAGCCTTTTGGCGGCGGTGGCATCCTCGGCACCGATGACGATCCGGTCCGGGTGCAGCCAGTCATGAACGGCGTTGCCTTCGCGGAGGAACTCGGGGTTTGAGACCACGGCCGTGTCGGGTCGGCCGAGAGCGGCGACGACCGCGCCAGCCGATCCGACCGGGACCGTCGACTTGGTGACCACGACCGCTCCCGACCGGAGGTGGGGGGCGATCTCGGCGGCTGCCTCCTTCAAATAGCGGAGGTCTGCGGCGCCGTCGGCACCCTGCGGGGTGGGGACGCAGAGGAACACGAAGTCAGCGCCGGTCGACGCCTCGGCCGCGTCGGTGGTGAACGACAGCCGTCCGCTGGCCAGGCCTTCGGCGATGAGCTCGACCAGACCTTCCTCGAGAATCGGAGACTCGCCCCGGCGCATCCGCTCCACCTTCGCGGCGTCGATGTCGACCGCCACGACGCGATGACCGAGGTGGGAGAGGCAGGCCGCCGTGGTGAGGCCGACGTAGCCGACACCGATGACCGCGATGTTGCCCGGATGCTCCTCCGGGTTGTCCTGATGCTCGGACGGGCTGGTCGGGCGCTCGCTGGTGCGGTTGGGCTGGCCCAGCCGGCCAACCGGCGAAGCGGGCGGACGGGACGGGCGGGGAGCGGTTGGTGGCGTCAATCTGGTTCCTGGGGTGTCGGGGTTCCTGGCGGCATGGCTGGTTCTTGGTCCAGTCGTGAGGTGGTGGCAGATCAGCCCGTGAGCATCTTGACGGTGCGTTCGAGCGGTCCGCGGTGGTCAGGGAGCAAGGGCACGCCGCTCAGCCGGAGCGCGGCGTTGTCGAGCACGGAGTTGGCCGGCCGGGGGGCCGGACGGGGCGGGGAGAGGTCGGCGGTGGCGATCGGTTCCACCATGGCGGGGTCGAGTCCAGCGAACGCCAGCACCTCACGAGCGAACTCGTACCGGCTGGTCGGCCCCTGGTTGGTCACGTGGAAGATGCCCGACCGTTTCCCCACCCCGAGCTCGAGGATCATCCCGGCCAGGTCACTGGTGAAGGTCGGACAACCTCGCTGGTCGTCAACGAAGCGCAGGAGATTAGCGCGACTGGCCCGGCTGGTCCGGGCGCCCAGCTCCAGCACGGTCTTCACCATGTTGGTGCCGTGCGGGGAACACAGCCAGGACGTCCGCACCACCGCCGAGCCGGGGTGCCGCCTGAGCACCTCCGTCTCCCCCCCGAGTTTGCTCTGGCCGTACACGGATTGCGGATGGGTCGGATCCCACTCGTGGTAGGGGCGCGGCGAGGTCCCGTCGAAGACGTAATCGGTGGACACCGACACCAGATGCGCCCCGACCGCCGCCGCCCCATCGGCCAGGTGGCGGCACCCGAGCGCGTTCACCCGCCAGGCTCGGTCCGGGTCCGCCTCGCACGCGTCCACGGCCGTCCACGCCGCGGCATGCACCACCAGGTCAGGGCGGAGCTCGGCCAGGGCGCCGAGGACGAAGTCCCTGTCGCTCACGTCCAGACTGGCCCGATCGACGGCCACGAGCTGGTGGTGACCATCTTCGGTGATGATGCGGGAGAGGTCGGTCCCGAGCTGACCGGCGGACCCCGTGACGAGGATCCTCACCGGCAGATCCCGGCTCGCACCTTCAGCGGCTCCCACCACCACCGGTTGTCGCGATACCAGTTGAAGGTCAGGTCGAGGGCCTCGTCGAGCGATCGCTGGGGCTCCCATCCGAGGGCGCGCACCCTCGACGACGTCGACGGCGTAGCGCCGGTCGTGTCCTGGCCGATCGTCCACGTACTCGACCATCTCCGGTCCGGCGCCGGCCAGCGCCAGGAGACGATCGGTCAGCGCCCGGTTGGTGAGCTCGGTCCCGGCGCCGATGTTGTAGATCTCGCCGGGTGCCCCGGCGCGCAGCACCGTGTCGATCGCGGCGCAGTTGTCGCCCACGTAGAGCCAATCCCTCCGGTTGAGACCATCGCCGTACAGCGGCGCCTTCCGGCCTTCCAGAAGGTTGGTGACAAAGAGCGGGATCACCTTCTCCGGATACTGGTAGGGGCCGAAATTGTTGGACGAGCGGGTGATCATCACCGGCAGGCCGTAGGTCGAGTGGTAGGCCCGGGCAATCAGGTCCGAGCCGGCTTTGGTGGCGCTGTATGGCGACCGGGGATCGAGAGCGTCGGCTTCGGTGCTGTAGCCCTGCTCTACCGACCCGTAGACCTCGTCGGTCGAAACGTGGACGATCCGGGGGGTACCGGCCCGGCTGCAGGCGTACATGACCGAGTTGGTGCCGACGCAGTTCGTCATGGCGAAGTCCTCCGCCCCGGCGATGGAGCGGTCGACGTGACTCTCGGCCGCGAAGTGAAGCACGGCGTCATGGCCTTCGACGGCGTGCGAAACGGTATCGAGATCGCACACGTTGCCCTGGACGAACCGGCAGCGGTCCGGATCGGATTCCTCCATATCCCGGAGCGACGACCGGTTGCCCGCGTAGGTCAGGGCGTCGTACACGGTCACCGTGTCATCGGTGTTTGCCAGCACCCATCGGACGTAGTTGGACCCGATGAACCCGGCTCCACCGGTGACCAGCAGTTTCACGCCGGAGAGAATACCCCGGTGCTGCCCGCCCGCCGGGGACGCCCCAACTGAGCGACGCCGCCGCGAACGGCGCTACTGCAAGTCGACCTGGCCGTGATCGCCGACCATCAGGCGGGTGGCACGAGGCCGGCGGTCTGACCTGGTCACCTCGACCTGACGACCCAGGAGCGAATCCTCCAGGCGCCCGGCGCCGAGCACCTTGCAGTCGTCCATGATCACCGAGTGCTCGATCTCGCTGCGATCGATCATGCAGCCGGCGCCGATGGCGGAGAAGGGGCCGATGAACGAATCGGTGATCGTGGCGCCGGCGCCGATCACGGCCGGGCCGCGAATGCGGCTGCGGACCACCCGGGCGCCCGCCTCTACCACCACCCGCCCGTCGAGCTCCGAGCCGTGGTCGACGTCACCGTCGATTCGGCGCGGCAGGGTTTCGAGGATCAGCCGGTTGGCGTCGAGGAGGGGCGTGAGCTTTCCTGTGTCGATCCACCAGCCGTCCATGACCTCGGCCCGGACCCGCCGGCCCTGATCGACCAACCACTGGATGGCGTCGGTGATCTCCAGCTCTCCCCGAGCCGACGGGCGGATGGCCGCGACCGCCTCGTGGACCTGCTTGTCGAACAGGTACACGCCGACCAGGGCCAGGTCGGAGGGTGGGGCGTCCGGCTTTTCCAGCAACCGGATCACCGAGCCATCCGCACCGAGCTCGGCGACGCCGAACCGGTGTGGGTCGGGAACCGACTTCAGCAGGATCTGAGCGCAGGGAGCCGGCTCGTCCCCCGAACCAAGGGTCGGGGTCATGGCCCGCACCCTCTCGGCCTCGAACCGATCCACCAGGTCCTTGAGGCGCTGCTCGAGCAGGTTGTCACCGAGGTACATCACGAAGTCATCCCACCCCAGGTAGTCCCGGGCGATCAGCACCGCGTGGGCGAGCCCGAGCGGCTCGGGCTGGCGCAGGTAGGTGATGTCCAGACCCCAGGCGGAGCCATCTCCTACCGCGGCCCGGACCTCCGCCTCGGTGTCGCCCACCACGATGGCGGTCTCCTTGATGCCGGCGTCGGCGATGGCCTCGAGACCATAGAAGAGGATCGGCTTGTTCGCCACGGGCACCAGCTGTTTGGCGCGTGTATGGCTGATAGGCCGCAGCCGGGTGCCGAGCCCCCCCGCCAGAATGAGCGCCTTCACCGGGACGGACGTTAGTCCCCGGTGGCCGGACGTTAGTCCCCGGTGGCCGGACGTTAGTCCCGGGTGGCCGGACGTTAGTCCCGGGTGGGCGGCCGGTCCCCGTCGAAGGGCCGCACGTGGATCACGTCTCCGGCCGCGACAGCGACCGCCGGGCCCGTCGTCGGGCGAACCACCAGCCGGCCCTGATCGTCGATGGCCTCGGCCAGGCCGACGAGGCGTTGACCGCCCGCAGGGTCGCCGTCCCGCTCGACGGCTACCACCCGCCCGACGGTCGAGCAGGTGGCCGCGTAATCGGCCGCAAGCTCATCCCACCGGCCGAGGCAACTGTCGAGGGCGGCCAGCCAGGCGCCGAGGAGGTCCGACCGGTCCACCCGCCGGCCCGCGGCCGCGTCCAGGCAGGCTGCGCCCGGAGGGGCGTCATGGACGTTGCACCCCATCCCGATCACCAGCGCGCTACCCCTCGCCTCGGCCAGGATTCCGGCCAGCTTTCCGTCTCCGACGAGGAGATCGTTGGGCCATTTGAGATCCGGGCTGAACCCGGCGACGTGTTGGCAGGCCCGCCGCCCGGCCAGGCCGGCCGCCGCGGTGATGAGATGCCACCGGGCCACCGGCAGGTCGACGGGACGGAGGAGGATCGACACCAGCAGGGACGTGCCGGATTGAGCCTCCCACGTCCGGTCGAGGCGACCCCGGCCCGCAGTCTGCAGGTCGGCGGCCACGACCAGGCCCTCGGCCGCGCCGGCCGCGGCCCGCTCCGCGACGACCCGGTTGGTGGAGTCGGTGACGGCCAGCAGTGTGATGTCGGTGAAGCGGGTCGTGGCGGCCAGATGGCTCCGGACCCGCTCGAGGTTCACGTCCGGACCCTAGAGGATCCGGCCCGGTCCCGGCCCGGCCACCGCCCCGCGCCCGGCCGGGCATCCGTCCGGCGCCCGCCCGGCCACCAGGAGTTTCGGAACCACGAACGTCGCTGTCAGAATGCTTCTTCGTGCTCAGCAAGGTCCTCATAGCCAATCGGGGGGAGATTGCGGTACGGGTCATCCGCACCTGCCGCGAGCTCGGCATCGCCAGCGTGGCGGTGTACTCGGATCTCGACCGGAACGCCCTCCACGTCCGCCTCGCCGACGAGTCCTACGCACTCGACGGTCAAGCGGCGGCCGAGAGCTACCTGGACACGGCGAAGATCCTCGATGTCGCGGCCCGGTCAGGGGCTGACGCCCTCCATCCCGGTTACGGCTTTTTCTCAGAGAACGCCGACTTCGCCCGGGCCATCACCGGCGCCGGATTGGTCTGGATCGGGCCGCCGCCCGAAGCGATCGAGATCATGGGCGACAAGATCAGCTCGAGGCTGGCCGCCAAGCGGGCGCAGGTGGCCGGCGTGCCGGGCACCACTGAGATCCTGACCTCGGCGGAGGAGGTCGTCACCTTCGGAGAGGCGCACGGCTGGCCGGTCGCGATCAAGGCGGCCTATGGCGGCGGTGGTCGGGGCATGCGGGTCGTGCGCGAACCCGGAGAAGCGGCGGCCGCGCTGGAGTCGGCCCAGCGGGAGGCAGAGAAGGCCTTCGGCCGGTCGGAGAGCTACCTCGAGCGGTTCCTGACGTGGCCCCGCCACATCGAGGTGCAGGTATTCGCCGACGCCCACGGGAACGCGGTGTACCTGGGCACACGCGATTGCTCCGCCCAGCGTCGCCACCAGAAGCTCATCGAGGAGGCGCCGGCACCGGGCCTGGCGGCCGACACGTTGGACCGCATGGGCGCCGCCGCGGTGAAGGTGGCCCGGGCGTGCGGCTATGTCAACGCGGGCACCGTCGAGTTCATCTACCAGGATGGCGAGTTCTACTTCCTCGAGATGAACACTCGCCTTCAAGTCGAGCATCCGGCGACGGAAGCGGTCGTCGGGAGGGATCTGGTCGCCCTTCAGCTGCGCGTCGCGGCCGGAGAGTCGCTCGGGTTCGACCAGGACGATGTGCGCCTCGACGGTCACGCCATCGAGGTCCGCATCAACGCGGAAGATCCCGCCGGCGGGCGCTTCCTCCCCTCCCCCGGCACGATCACCCGGTTCCGCAGGGCCGACGGCTTCGCCACCCGTACCGACGCAGGCTACGACGAGGGCGACACCGTCAGCCAGTTCTACGACAACCTGATCGCCAAGGTCATCGTCTGGGGCCGGGACCGCGAAGATGCCCGCCACCGCATGCTGCGGGCGCTCCGCGAGACCGAGGTGGAGGGTCCGGCGACGACCATCCCGGCCGACGTCGCCATCCTGGAGCATCCCGACTTCATCAACGTGCAGCACTCGACCAACTGGGTGGAAGAGCGGCTCGACCTGTCCGGTATTAGCGCCGCCCCGCCGGCGGCACCTCCGTCCGACGGCGAACAGCCCCGGGTGCAGCGCGACGTGGACGTCGAGGTAGACGGCCGGCGCTTCCAGGTCCGGCTCTGGGTGCCAGATCTGGGTCCGGTGCCTGGGTCGGCTGCGGGAGGGCCCGTCGCCGGCGGATCGACCCGGCCGGCCCGAGTCAGGGCGGGTGCCGCGGCCGGTGGGCACGGCGGGGGCGGCGCCGGCAGCGGTCGGGTAACCGTTCCGATGCAGGGCACCATCGTGAAGGTACTCGTGGCTGTCGGCGACACCGTGGAGGTCGGTCAGCCCGTGACCGTCCTCGAGGCCATGAAGATGGAGAACAACATCGTCGCCGAGACGTCCGGGACGATCACCGAGATCAGGGTGAAGCCCGGGGACTCGGTCGGTGCGGGTGATGTGGTCGTCGTGATCGCGGACGCCGGTCAGCCGTCCTGATCTCAGGAGGCGTCGCATCAGCCAGGGCCCCATCCCCCGCCACGACCCGGCTCCCGAGGCACCGGAGCCGGCGGTGGTGCTCGGCAGCACCGGCGTCGCTCTCGACCAGGTGGTCGCCGTCGCTCGCAACCGGCGTCCCGTCATCGTCGGACAAGAGGCCGTCGAGGCGCTGGCCCGCTCCCACGCCGTGGCCACCGCCCTGATCAGGGGGAATCAAGCCGTCTACGGGCTCTCAACCGGCTTCGGCGCCCTGGCCGATCGCTACATCGCTCCCGCCCAGCGGGCCGCCCTGCAGATCAGCATGGTCCGCTCCCACGCCGCCACGGTCGGACCCGAGGTCGAAGCCGAGGTGATCCGGGCCATGATGCTGCTGCGGGCCGCCAGCCTGGCCAAGGGCTACTCGGGTGTCCGGGCGGAGCTGGTGCACAGCCTCGTCGCCCTCCTGAACGCCGCGATCACGCCGGTCGTTCGTGAGCACGGGTCGCTTGGCTGCAGCGGCGACCTCGCTCCCCTCGCCCACGTCGCCCTGGCCCTCACCGGCGAGGGCGAGGTCGTCGACGGGGTGGGCCGCCGGGCGCCGGCCAGGGCCACCCTCTCGACCGCCGGTATCATGCCCCTCGTGCTCGGTGCCAAAGAGGGCCTGGCGCTGACCAACGGCACCGACGGGATGCTCGGGCACCTGTGCCTGGCCTGCGCCGACGTCGGCCGGGTGCTTCGCACTTCGGAGGTGGCGGCGGCCATGTCGGTCGAGGGCCTCCTCGGGACCGACCAGGCGTTCCGGTCGGAACTCGCCGCGCTGCGCCCGCATCCCGGCCAGGCCGCCGCATCGGCCAACATGCTGGCCGTCCTCCAGGGGTCCGGCATCGTCGCCTCGCACAAGCGCCACGACACGCGGGTCCAGGACGCCTACTCGCTCCGGTGCGCCCCGCAGGTGAGCGGCGCCGGGCGGGACACCCTGGACCACGCCCGGTCGGTGGTGGATCATGAGCTCGCCAGCGCCATCGACAACCCGGTGGTTCTCCCCGACGGGGAGGTCGCCTCGTGCGGCAACTTCCACGGGGCGCCCCTCGGTTACGTAGCCGATTTCCTCGCTATCGCCCTCGCCGACCTGGCTTCGATCGCCGAACGGAGGATCGACCGCCACCTGGATCCGGCCCGATCGCACGGGCTACCCGCCTTCCTGGCTGCCGATCCGGGCGTCGACTCGGGGCTGATGCTGGCCCAGTACAGCGCCGCCGCGCTGGTCGCCGACTGTAAGCGGCTGGCCGTTCCGGCCAGTGTCGACAGCATCCCGACTTCCGCCATGCAGGAGGACCACGTTTCCATGGGCTGGGCCGGCGTCCGCAAGCTGCGCCGGGTCGTCGACAACACAGTCCGGGTGGTGGCGATCGAGGTCATGACGGCCGCCCGAGCCATCGAGGCTGCGCCGGCCGCTCCTGCCGTCGGCGGCCACCGCCGCCGTGGTCGAGGGGTTGCGGCAGTACGTGCCCGGGCTCGGGCCTGATCGTTTCCTCGCTCCCGAGATCGACCGGGCCACCGAGCTGGTCCGGTCCGGTCAGATCCTGGCCTGGGCGGAATCGGTGACCGGCCCGCTGGAATAGCTACATTCCCGAGCAGACCATCAGCCGACCAGACCTATTAGCCGAGACGTAGCAGGAGACTCCAATGCCAGCCTCCACGGCGACCCCAGCACCGAGCGATGACGACGGCGACGGTGGTGCTGGCGGCGGCGGCCCGTCGAGGATCACCGCTGCCACCGGATCCGGGCTGCACTGCCGGGGCTGGCCGCAAGAGGCCGCCTGGCGGATGCTGCACAACAATCTCGACCCGGCCGTCGCCGAGCGCCCCGAGGATCTGGTCGTCTACGGCGGGGGCGGCAAGGCGGCGAGGGACTGGCCCAGCTTCCACGCCATCGCGCGCACCCTCCTCGAGCTGGGCGACGACGAGACCCTTCTGGTCCAGTCCGGCCGCCCCGTCGGCGTGCTCCGGACCCACGAGTGGGCCCCGCGGGTTCTGATCGCCAACAGCAACCTGGTCGGCGACTGGGACAACTGGGATGAGTTCCGCCGCCTCGAACGGCTGGGGCTCACCATGTACGGGCAGATGACCGCCGGCTCGTGGATCTACATCGGGACGCAGGGGATCCTGCAGGGCACCTACGAGACGTTCGCGGCAATCGCCGACCGGCGCTTCGGCGGGTCACTCACCGGCACCCTCACCCTGACGGCCGGTGCCGGGGGCATGGGCGGTGCCCAGCCGCTCGCGGTGACCATGAACGGCGGGGTCGTCATCTGCGCCGATGTCGATCCGACCCGTCTGCACCGGCGACTCGAGACCCGCTATATCGACGTGATCGCCCCGAGCATCGACGAGGCCGTTCGCCTGGCCCGGCACGCCCAGTCCAGCCGGATGACCCAGTCCATCGGGGTGAGAGCGAACGCCGTGGAGCTGCTCGAAACGTTCGTGGAACGCCACGAGGCCGTCGATATCGTCACCGATCAGACTCCCGCCCACGACCCGCTGATGTATGTGCCGCTGCCCCTGTCCGTGGCCGAAGCCGGTGAGCTGCGGCACAACGACCCGGCGGAGTATCTCAAACAGGCCCGTGGCACCATCGCCAGGCACGTGACCGCCATGCTCGAACTGCTCGACCGCGGGGTCGAGGTGTTCGACTACGGCAACAGTCTGCGCGCCGAGGCCCGGCTGGCCGGCGTGGATCGGGCGTTCGACTACCCCGGTTTCGTGCCCGCCTATATCCGGCCGCTGTTCTGCGAGGGTAAGGGGCCGTTCCGGTGGGCGGCGCTGTCAGGAGACCCGGCCGACATCGGCTCGACCGACCGGGCCGTGCTGGAGGAGTTCCCCGACAACGAGCCCCTGGCCCGGTGGATTCGCATGGCCTCCGACCGGGTGGCCTTCCAGGGCCTGCCCGCCCGGATCTGCTGGCTCGGCCTGGGCGAGCGAGCCCGGATGGGCGCCCGTATCAACGACATGGTCGCGACCGGTCAACTCGGCGCCCCGATCGTCATCGGCCGGGACCACCTGGACTGCGGATCGGTCGCCTCGCCCTATCGCGAAACGGAGGCCATGGCGGACGGATCGGATGCCATCGCCGACTGGCCCCTGCTCAACGCCATGGTCAACGTGGCATCGGGGGCGTCATGGGTCAGCATCCACGACGGGGGCGGCGTGGGCATCGGCCGGTCCCTGCACGCCGGCCAGGTCTGCGTGGCCGACGGGACCCCCATCGCCGCCGCCAAGCTCGAACGGGTCCTCACCAACGACCCGGCGATGGGCGTGATCCGCCACGTTGACGCCGGCTACCGGGAGGCGGAGCAGGTGGCCGACGCGGCCCGCCTGAAGATCCCGCCCCGCCAGCAGGTACCGTCCCGCCAGGGGACGTCGTCGTGACCGTCCGGATGGTGGCGACCGCCGGACACCCGATCCTGCGGCAGTGGGCCCAGCCCGTCGCGCCGGAGGAGCTCGACACTCCGGGCATGCAAGCCATCATCGACGACCTCATCGAGACCATGCGCTACTGCAACGGCGCCGGTCTGGCGGCCCCGCAGATCATGGACTCGTTGCGGATCGCCGCCATCGAGGTTCACGCCAACCCGCGCTATCCGTACAAGCCGGACATCCCGCTCACCGTGCTCGTGAACCCGGAGATCGAGGCCTTGTCCGATGAAGTCTTCGCCAACAACGAAGGGTGCCTCTCCGTACCCGGTCTTCGCGGCGTCACCCAGCGCCTCATCCAGATCGGGGTGCGGGCTCTGGATCGCCACGGGAAACCGATCGAGCGCGAGGTGCGCGGCCTGTCGGCGGTCACCTTTCAGCACGAGGTCGACCATCTCAACGGCCGCCTGTTCGTCGACCGCGTCGAAGACCCGGCGACCTTCTCCACGTGGGAGCAGTTCGAGCGGTTCGAACGCGACCTGTTCATGGCCCGAGCCGCCAGGCTCGTGGCCCGCTTCGGATCGTGACCTGATGCCGACCTGGTGGGCCCGTCACGCCTGGTTGGGCGGCATCTCCACCACGCCTGATGTCCTCCTCGAGGTAAAAGACGACCGGTTCGCCGCTGTCACCGCCGGGATCACCGGACCGCCCTCTGACGCCACCCGGCTCGAGGGCCTGACCCTGCCGGGGCTCGCCAACGTCCACTCGCACGCCTTCCACCGGGCCCTCCGGGCGCGCACCCAGATCGGGGCCGGATCCTTCTGGGCCTGGCGGGATCTGATGTACGCGGTGGCCAACCGCCTCGACCCTGACAGCTACCTGCGTCTGGCCACCGGGGTCTACACGGAGATGGCGCTGGCAGGATTCACCGCGGTCGGGGAATTCCACTACCTGCACCACCAGCCGGGCGGCGTCCCCTACCAGGACCCCAACGAGATGGGCCGAGCCCTGATGGCGGCTGCCGCGGCGGCGGGCATCCGGCTGACGTTGCTCGACGCCTGCTACCTCGAGGGCGGCTTCGACATCCCGCTCCAAGGACCGCAGCTGCGCTTCGGGGACGGCACGGTCGGCGGATGGATCGAGCGGGTCCAGCAGCTCCAGCCCGAGCGGGCGGACCCGGCTGGGTGCTGCCATCCACTCGGTTCGAGCCGTCCCGCCGTTGGCGATCGCCGAAGCCGTCGAATGGGCCCGGCTCCGCGATTGGGTGCTGCACGCGCATGTGTCGGAGCAGCGCCGCGAGCAGAACGAGTCCCGGTATCTCCGGGGGGCCACCCCGCTCGGCCTGCTGGCGGCGGCCGGCGCCGTCGGACCCCGCTTCACGGCCGTCCACGGCACGCACATGTCGAAGAAGGACATCGCCGGCCTGGCCGCCGAGGGAGGCGGCTGCTGTCTGTGCCCGACCACCGAACGCGATCTCGGGGACGGCATCGGCCCGGGCCCGGCGTTGCACCGGGCCGGTGTGCCGCTATCGATCGGAACCGACTCCCACGCCGTGATCGACGGCTTCGAGGAAGCCCGGGCCATCGAGCTGGATAGCCGGATGGTCTCGGAGGAGCGCGGCGGGCTCGATGCCGGCATCCTGCTCGAGGCCGCGACGGGCAACGGCATGAGGGCGCTCGGCTGGGAGGCCGGCAGCCTGGCGCCCGGTCAGCTGGCCGACTTCTTCACGGTCCGCCTGGACACGACCCGGACCGCCGGGTCCGACCCGTCGGTGGCCTCGACGGCGGTGTTCGCCGCGGCTGCGTCAGACGTCGATCTGGTAGTCGTTGGCGGACGGCCGGTCGTGTCGGGCGGGGTGCATCTCGGGGTGCCGGACGCGGCCGGTGCGCTCGCCGCCGCCATCGCCCCGCTCTTCCCGTGAGCGAGCGACCTGGTGGAGCGAGCCAATGTGACAGGAGCGACCTGGTGGAGCGAGCCAATGTGACAGGTTGGGTCCCCATTCCCTGGATGGTGCTCCCATGACCTCCGTCACCCTGACCGGCATCGGCCGGTTGGTCACCTGCGATCCCGAGCACGGGCGGGGCCCGCTCGGGGTGATCGAACAGGCGGCCATCGTGATCGACGAGGGCCGGATCGTCTACGCAGGCGGCGCGTCTGCGGCGCCGGTTGGGACCGACACGGCCGTCGAGGTCGGCGGTCGATGCGTGATGCCGGGCTTCGTCGACTCTCACACCCACCCGATTTTCGCCGGCGACCGGGCCGAGGAGTTCGCCCTGCGAATGGCGGGTCGCTCGTACCAGCCGGGCGGCATCCTCGATACAGTGGCCGCCACCCGGGCCGCACGGCCCGAAGACCTCGAGGCGAACGCCCGCCGCCTGATCGACCAGGCCCTGGTCTCGGGCACCACCACCGTCGAGATCAAGACCGGCTACGGGCTCACGCCCGGCGACGAGGCCGTTCACCTCGGTATCGCCCGGGCCCTCTCGCCCGAAGTGACGTTCCTCGGCGCCCACCTGGTCCCCGCGGAGTTCGCCGCCGATCGCGACGGCTACCTCCGGCTGCTCACCGAGACCATGATCCCCGCCGCGGTGGCGACCGCCCGCTGGTGCGACGCCTTCTGCGAAACGGGTGCCTTCGACGTCGAGGAGGCGCGCGCCGTACTGGCGGCCGCTGCAGCCCGGGGCATGGGGCTCCGGGTCCACGCCAACCAGCTCGGCCCGACCGGCGGGGTGGGGCTCGCCTGCGAGCTCGGCGCCGCTTCGGCCGACCACTGCACCCACCTCACGGCCCGGGACGTGGAGGCCCTCGCCGGCTCCGGCACCGTGGCCACCTTGCTCCCGATCAGCGACTTCTGCACCCGGCAGCCGTACCCCGACGGTCGGGCCCTGCTGGACGCCGGCGCCACCGTCGCGGTGGCGAGCAACTGCAATCCGGGCTCGAGCTACTCGACCTCGATCCCGCTGGCCCTTGCCCTCGCGGTGCGCGAGTGCGGGCTCACGATCGACGAGGCCCTGCTGGCCGTGACCCGGGGCGGAGCGGCCGCCCTTCGTCGGCCCGACGTCGGGCGCCTCGTGGCCGGGGCCCGGGCCGACGCGGTGGTACTCGACGCCCCCCATCCGCGGCATCTGGTCTATCGCCTGGGGGCGCCCCTCGTCGCCGGGGTCCTCAAGGACGGCGCCTGGGCGGTGAAGCTGAAGGATCCCGGTTGACAGGTCGCCCGGCGGAGTGGCCGGTTGCCGGGCCCGAGCCGGCGTGAGCCGTCGCCCCGAGGCAGATCCGCCGGCCTTTGTGTTATAAAAACCGCGTAATACGCGGGAAATATAACACAAAACTACTGAGGGGTGAAGCCCGTGGCGAAGAAGGGCGCGTCCCCGGCGACCGACGAGGCACTCCCCCGGCGCCGTACCCCCGGCCGCCGGCTACTCGGCCGCGTCGGCGATGGCTTCCGACAGCGTCGGATGGGCGAGACAGCTCTCGACGATGTCCGACACCAGGAGGTGGGCAGTGACCGCGAGCGCGATGACCGAGATCAACTCGGCGGCGTGCCTCCCGACGATTGACCCGCCGAGCACAACCCCGGTGGCAGGGTCAGAGACGATCTTGACGAAACCGGTGGGATCGTTGTTGATGAGCGCTTTCGGTGCAGCCGCGTACGGGACCTTGGTGACCCGGATCTTGCGGCCGGTCGCGAAGGCCTCCGCCTCGGCCAGGCCCACGTCGGCGATCTCCGGTTCGGTGAAGATGGCCGAGGCGGCCTTCTCGTAGTCGATATGGCGGTGCTCCCGGGTGTGCAGCCCCATGGCGTGCTCGGCGATCTTGCGCCCTTGCATGGCCGCGACCGAGGACAGGGGCAGCTTCCCCGAGACGTCGCCCGCGGCATAGATGTGCGGCACATTCGACTGGCAATGGTGGTTGATCGGGATGTAGCCGGCCCGGTCCACCGCCACGTCGGCCGTCTCCAGGCCCAGCCTAGCGCTGTTCGGGATGGAGCCGATGGCCAGCAGGGCGTGAGTGCCCCGGGCCACCCGGCCGTCATCGCAGAGCACGGCCACTCCGCCTTCGGTGAGGTCGATGGCCTCCGCCCGGGCCCCCTTGAGCAGCCGCACCTGCCGACGGAGCAGCTCATCCTCGAGGGCCGCGGCCACCTCGGGGTCCTTGCCTGGCAGCACCTGCTGGCGGCTGACGATCAGCGTCACCCTGGCCCCGAACGAGCTGAACATGTGCACGAACTCGACGCCGGTCACCCCCGAGCCGATCACGACCAGGTGACCGGGCATGATCGGCGGCGGGTAAGCCTGTCGGGTGGTCAGGATCCGCTCGCCGTCGGCGTGGGCCCACTCGGGGATGCGGGGGCGGCTGCCGGTAGCGATCAGGATGGCATCGGCGTCGAGCTCCTCGATGCCGAGCTCGGTTTCCACTTCCACCTGGTGCGGCCCACGGAGCCGTCCCGATCCCGCGAATGATCCGCACGCCCTGGCTCTCGAGCAGCCGGACGACCTGCTGGTTGAGATGGGATTCGATCGTCCTGCACCCGGCGGCGCTGGGCGGCCAGGTCCAGGCTGGCGTCCTGATGCGCCAGTCCCATCCCTTCGATCCGGCGGGTGAAGCTCATGGCTCCCCCGGTCGCGATCATGGTCTTGGACGGAATGCAGTCCCACAGGTGGGCGCCGCCGCCGACGATGTCGCGCTCGATGAGCGTGACCTCGGCACCGAGCCGGGCGGCGTAGGTGGCAGCAGTGTTTCCCCCGGGCCCTCCGCCGATGATGACTATGCGGGACGGCACGCGCTCACCTATCGGTTGGGTTGGTACACGCCGAACTCCGCCCGCAGGACGTCGCTGACTTCACCGAGGGTTGCCCGCCGGCGGAGGGCCTCACGCATAGGTGGCAGCAGGTTGGCGCTGCCCCTGGCGGCGGCGACCACGTCGGCCAGGGCGGCGTCAACGGCGGCGTGGTCTCGTTCCGCCCGGGTCCGGCGCACCCGCTCGATCTGGTGGGCCTGGAGGGCGGGGTCGATGGGGAACACCTCGCCTGGTTCGGGATGGTCATCGATATGCCGGTTGACACCGACGATCACCTTGGTCCCGCTGTCGACGGCTTTGGTGTAGGCGTAGGCGGCCTGCTCGATCTCGTCCTGCATGTAGCCGGCTTCGATGGCGGGCACCGCGCCGCCCATGCCGTCGATCTTCTCGATATAGGCCCAGGCGTCGGCCTCGACCGCATCGGTCAACGACTCCACGAAGTACGACGCCCGCCAGCGGATCGGCGGTATCGGCGATCCCCGACTCGGCGGCGACGATCTGCTGGGTGCGCACGGCGATGCGCGCCGCTTTCTCCGTCGGCAGGCCGAGGGCCTCGTCGAAGCCATTGGCATGCAGGCTCTGGGTGCCACCGAGCGCCGCGGCCAGGCTTTGCAGGGTGACCCGGGCGATGTTGTTTTCGGGCTGCTGGGCGGTGAGGGTGGATCCGCCGGTCTGGGTGTGAAACCGGAGCAGCTTGCTCTTCTCGTCCTTGGCTCCGAAGCGCTCGGTCATGATCTTCGCCCACATGCGCCGGGCCGCCCGGTACTTGGCCACTTCCTCGAACAGGTTGTTGTGGGCGTTCCAGAAGAAGCTCAGCCGCGGTGCGAACTCGTCGACGGACAGACCGGACGCTATGGCAGCCTCCACGTAGGCAATGCCGTTGGCGAGCGTGAAGGCGATCTCCTGAACGGCCGTGGACCCGGCTTCGCGGATGTGGTAGCCGGAGATGGAGATGGTGTTCCAGCTCGGCAGCTGCTCACGGCAGTAGGCGAAGATATCGGTGATGAGCCGCATCGACGGTCGCGGCGGGTAGATGTAGGTGCCCCGGGCGACGTACTCCTTGAGAATGTCGTTCTGAATGGTGCCGCCCAGCTTGGCCGCGGGAACGCCTTGCTCCTCGGCCACCAGCTCGTAGAGGAGCAGCAGGATGGCGGCGGTCGCGTTGATCGTCATCGAGGTGGTCACCTGATCCAGGGGGAGGCCCCCGAGCAGGATGCGCATGTCGTCGATGGAGTCGATGGCAACTCCCACCTTGCCGACCTCGCCCTCGGCCCGGGCGTGATCCGAGTCGTAGCCCATCTGGGTCGGCAGGTCGAACGCACAGGACAACCCGGTCCCCCCACTCGCGAGCAGCAACCGCCAGCGCTCGTTGGTCGCCTCGGCTGTCCCGAAGCCGGAGTACTGGCGGATGGTCCACGGCCGGCCCCGGTACATCGTCGGGTAGATCCCCCGGGTATACGGGTAAGAGCCGGGCTGGCCGAGCTGTCGCTCGGAGTCCCACCCGGCCAGGTCGTCCTCGGTATAGACGGGTTTGATCTCGATGCCCGAATCGGTGCGCCGCTCGTCGTTGGCCATGTCTGCCAGGTTACGACGGCGTAGGCCGCGAGTCGGCCTCCGTGGCGCGCCAAGCGCCGCGGTCGCGGCCCCCCTTTCCCCCAGCTAGGAGGCCGGCCCAGCGATGGGGTGCGGCATGCACAGCTCGTCGTATTCAGCGATCACGAGCTGCTCTTTGGGGATGCTGCACGCTGCGCACTGTGGGTCGCGGTTGACCTTGAATGTCCGGAAGCTCTCCTCGAGCGCGTCGTAGGCCAGGAGCCGGCCGACGAGAGGCTCCCCGAGGCCGAGGAGCAGCTTGATGGTCTCCATCGCCTGGATGCTGCCGATGATGCCCGGCAGCACGCCGAGCACACCGGCCTCGGCGCAGGAAGGCGCCAATTCCGCCGGCGGTGGTTCCGGAACCTGGCATCGGTAGCAAGGGCCCTGGTGCGGGAGGTACACGCTGGCCTGGCCCTCGAAGCGGAAGATCGAGCCGTGTACCACTGGGATGTCCAGCTTCAGCGACGCATCGTTGACGAGGTATCGGGTCGGGAAGTTGTCCGTGCCATCCACGATCACGTCGTAGCCCGCAAAGATGTCGAGCACATTGTCGGCACCGAGGCGCACGTCGTGGGTGACCACGTTGACGTCGGGGTTGAGCGCTGTCAACGTCTTCTTGGCTGAGTCCACCTTGCGTTCACCCAGCCGGTCCATGTTGTGGAGGATCTGACGCTGCAGGTTGGAGTCGTCGACGACGTCCATGTCGATGATGCCGAGGGTGCCCACCCCGGCGGCGGCAAGGTACATCGCGGCAGGTGAGCCGAGCCCACCGGCCCCCAGAAGCAACGCTTTGGATTCGAGGAGCTTGATCTGGCCGGCCACATCTACCTCGGGCAGGAGGAGGTGGCGCTGGTAGCGGTTGCGCTGATCGGCGGAAAGGGAAGCGGGCGCCTTCCACGGGCGGCCCTCGTCCTTCCATTTGTTGAAGCCGCCGACGACCGAGACCACGTCGGTGTAGCCGAGCTGTCCGAGCGTGTCGGCCGCAAAGGCCGAGCGAGTGCCGCCGGCGCAATAGATCACCACGTGGGCGTCGTGGTCGGTGATGCGGCCCTCCACCTGGCTTTCGAGGTGGCCGCGCGGAATGTGAATGGCGCCGGGCAAGGCGCCCTGCTCGTATTCGTCGGGCTCCCGCACGTCGAGGACGACGGCGCCAGGGTCGGCAATCTCTTCTGCCGCGGTCGCGGTGTCCACCTCCCGAATCCGGGCTTTGGTGTCACGGAGCAAGTCTCGGAACGTCGCCATACAGAAATGCTACCTCGCGGGTCGCCATTTCGCTCCGGCCCCGCCGTGCCGGCGCCGGGATGCTTGGTAACCCGGCATCAAGTGACCTGGCATCAAATGACCCAGCATCAAGTGACGCGGCCAGGTCTCCCGGTTGAGATTTGGCCCGGTTGAGATTTGGCCCGGTTGAGATCTGGCCCGGTTGAGATCTGGCCCGCTTCAGATTTGGCCCGGTTGAGGTTTCGGACCACTTAGGTTGTGGCCGTGGACCTGGATGCGGCCATTCACCGGCGCCGCATGTGCCGGAGTTTCCAGGACCGACCGGTGCCGCCCGAGATGGTGGACCGGCTGGTCGATCTGGCCCGGCGGGCCCCGTCGGCCGGCCGCGCCCAGGGTTGGGCATTCGTGGTGCTCGAAGGCGACCAACAGACCAGCCGGTTCTGGTCGACCGACGCCGACCCGGCCTGGCTGGCCCAACCGGACCATCCAGGTGTGCTCCGGGCGCCCGTGCTGATCATCCCGTTCTGTAGCCCTCAGGCCTACGTGGAGCGTTATGCCCGGCCCGACAAGGCGGCAGCCGGTCTGCACGTCACCGCGGCATGGCCGGCGCCCTACTGGCTCATCGACACTGCCTTCGCCACCATGCTGCTGCTGCTCGGGGCGGTGGACGCCGGGCTGGGAGCCCTGTTTTTCCGGCTTCACGGTGATCCGGGCCGGCTCCGGAACGAGCTCGGGGTCCCCGACGGCTGGGAGCCGGTCGGCGTGGTCGCCCTCGGGTGGCCGGCAGCCGGCGAGCGCGTCCCGCAGCGGCCAGCGCGCCCGTTGCGGCCGCTCGAAGAGGTGCTGCACCGGGGCGGCTGGTAGGGGAGGCATGGGACCGACCGATCCCCTCCCGCGGCTCTAGGTGCCTCGAATCTCGGGCGCGACCAGGGCAGGAAGAACCTCGCTGATCGAACCTCGCACCACCGCGCTGGCCAGGTCGTCGTACGGCGTGGGCTGGGCGTTGACGATGACGACGGTGCTGCCGTTGCGGTAGGCGAGCGGAACCAACCCGGCGGCCGGGTACACGCCCAGCGTGGAGCCGATGGCGAGGAGCAGGTCGCAGTCTGCCGCGGCCTTCTCCGCCCCGGCCAGGACGGCCGGGTCGAGGGACTGGCCGAAACTGATCGTCGCCGACTTCAGGATCCCGCCGCATTGCTCGCACGAGGGGTCAGGCTCGCCGGCCCGGACCCGGTCCAGGGTGGGCTCGATCGGTCCTTCTGCGCCGCAGGACCAGCACTGCACCCGCCACATGGTGCCGTGCAGCTCGAACACCAGATCGGAGTCGTGGCCGGCCCGCCGGTGCAGCCCGTCCACGTTCTGGGTGACCACGGCCCGCAGACGACCCTGCCGCTCAAGTTCGACCAGCGCCCGGTGCCCGGCGTTCGGCTCGGCGGCCCATGCCGGCGCAGTCACCCGGTTTTGCCACGATTGCCGGCGGAGCTCCGGGTCGTTGAGATAGTTCTCCAGATTGGCCGTTCGCTCCGCAGCCGGGTTCTTGGTCCATACCCCCTGCGGTCCCCGAAAGTCGGGGATGCCCGAGTCGGTCGAGATGCCCGCCCCGGTCAGGGCGGTAATGCGAGCAGCCCCGGAGACCAAGGCCCGGGCCCGGGCGAGGGCGACAGGGCCGTCTGGCGATGGGTCGTCTGGCAGTGAGCCGGTGTCGTCTGGCGATGGGTCGTCTGGCGATGGGTCGTCTGGCGGTGGGCCAGTGTCGTCTGGCACGGGAGCCAGTGTTGCACGCGTACGTGACTGGTGTCCTCGCCATCCCGGATCCGCCGTCTCGGCCCCTTGCTTCACTATCATCATTGATATAGACTCAGACAACATTAAACTCGTTCTGAACAGGTGGTAAACAACATGCAGCCGATGGTCACCTTCGAGTGCGACACCCTGATGGTGCGGCCCTGGGCCGACGAAGTCATCGACTCGCTGGGCTTCGACCCGCGGGCCCCGTATGTGGAGCGGTTCTGGCTGGGAGTGCTTGGTCCCAGCACCACCTGGCTGCTCCGCCGTGTCGCCGCCGGCTTCGACCGGGAACCCGCTGGCTTCGAGATGTCGCTCGGTGAGACCGCCCAGGCGCTCGGCCTAGGGGACCGGGGCGGCCGCCATTCCCCGTTTCTCCGCACCGTCAACCGGATGATCCAGTTCGAGCTAGCCCGGGTCGTCTCGGCCGGCGCAGGCGAGCTGGCCGTCCGGCGGCGCCTGCCGCCGCTCAACCGGCGCCAGATGGCCCGCCTCCCCCCGGCGCTCCAGGCCGACCACGCCCGCTGGCAGGCAGAGCAGCTCAAGGAGTTGCCGGCCGAAGCGCAGCGCCGGCGGGGACGTCAGCTGGCGCTTAGCCTGCTCGAGCTGGGCGAGGATGTCGAAGCGGCCGAGCACCAGCTGCTGCGCTGGCGCTATCACCCCGCCATCGTGCGGGAGTCGGTGAGCTGGGCCGCCGAAGCCCATCGCAACGCTGTGGCCGCCGAAGCAGGCTGACCGGAGACGGCCGGCGCCTCGCCGGAGGCACCGTCAAACGGCTGACCGGGGCAGGGTGGCAACGCTGGCAACTCGCCCTGGGGGCGGGGTGCCCCGAGCCACAGACGCACCTTTAAGCGCTTAGGCTGCCCGGTGTGGACGGGGACACTCCGAAGCTCCCGGCCGGCCGCGTCGTGGACCTGCCCGGTCGGGGTCGAGGGTGGGTCTTCGATTGCGGCCCCGCCAGCGCGACGAATTCGGGGCCGGCAAAGGTGACCGAGCCGGAGGCGCCGGGCGCGCTGGTCCTCGTCCACGGATGGACATCGACGGCGGCCCTCAACTGGTGCCGCTGCTTTGCCCCGCTCGCCGAGCACTACCGGGTCGTTGCCCCCGACCTCCGTGGCCACGGCCGCGGCGTCCGGAGCCGCCGACCCTTCCGTCTCGAGGATTGCGCGGACGATGTTGCCGCGCTGATCGAGCACCTGGCGACCGGCCCGGTGACCGCCGTGGGGTACTCGATGGGCGGCCCGATCGCCCAGTTGCTGTGGCAGCGGCGCCCCGACCTGGTCAAGGGCCTGGTCCTGTGCGCCACCGCGACCCGATTCGCGACCCGCGCCGAACTCAACGGTCCAGTCGGCGCGCTCGGCTACGGCGTGGCCCAGGCGCTGTCCGGCCTGCCACCCAGCCTCCTGCGGCCGGCTTACGAGATCATCATTCGCAACCGGGCGGCCGAGCAGGGGGTGGCCCCATGGGCGGTCGCGGAATGGGAGCGCAATGACCCGGTCGCCCTTCTTCAGGCCGGCTTCGTCCTCAGCCGCTTCGATTCGAGCGATTGGGTTCGCACCATCGACGTACCGACCTCGGTGGTGGTGACGACCCTCGACGCCACGGTGGAGCCGAAACGCCAGTGGCACCTGGCCCGGTCGATCCCGGGGGCTACCGCTTTCCCGGCGGCCGTCACCCACCGGGGCTGTGTGGACCAGGCCGAACGGTTTGTCCCGGTATTGCTGGCGGCCTGTCAGGCCGTCGACCGGCCCCGCGTCGATCTCGGGGTCGGGGTGCACGCGGTCAGCTAATCGTTGGGTGCGTTTTGCACCTTGGGTGTCAGACGTGTCGAAAAATCGCTAAAAACCCTCCCAAGTTCACCAAACGCGCCCAGGTTGCCGGCGGGCCGGCCCGGGGTGTCCAGCCGCGGCGGATAGCTGTCGGTCAACGTCTCGGCCAGCAGGCGGGCCGCACTCATGACCGCGCCGGCATAGCGCCGGCCAGGCTGGCGGCTGGTCCGCTCGATGGGACCCGAGACCGACACTGCGGCCACGACGCAGCCCTCGACGACCACCGGGGCGCTCACCGACGCCACGCCGCGCTCGCGCTCCTCCACGCTCTCGGCCCAGCCCGGTTCACGGGCCGACACACCACCGGTGAGGATCCTGGCGGTGAGCACCTTGGCGGCCGAACCTCGATCCATGGGGAGGACCGCGCCCACGGCGACGATGGTGCGCAAGCTGTGCGGTGATTCCAGTGAGGCCAGACACACCCGGGTATCGCCAGAACGGACGTAGAGCTGGGCGCTCTCGCCGGTCTCGTCGCGGAGGAGTGCAAGCACCGGTACGGCGGCATCGACCAGCGACCGGCGGGTGCTCCTGCTGGCCAGGCGACCGAGCCGCACCAGGCCGGGTCCGAGCACGAAGCGGCCCGCCTCGTCCCGCCCCACCAGGAGATGACGTTCCAGGGCAGAGGCCAGGCGATGGGCGGTGGCCCGGGGCAGCCTGGTGGCACCGGCCAGTTCGGTCAACGACCGGGGGCCGGCCTCCAGCTGGTGAAGGATCCCCATGGCCTTGTCCAGCACCCCGACACCGCTTACACTCTCCCCCATCAGTTCGGCTCCCATTACTCGGGACTCTATCTCAGAATGTGAGATAAGAATATGAGCCCACCGCTTACCCTGGCCGACAAGCTGTGGGACCGGCACGTCGTCCGCCAAAGCGCCGACGAACCTGACCTGCTCTACATCGACCTGCACCTGGTCCACGAGGTGACCTCGCCGCAAGCCTTCGACGGCTTGCGGCTGGCCGGTCGCAAGGTCCGCCGGCCGGATCTGACCGTCGCCACGATGGACCACAACGTGCCGACCACCGCCCTGGACCAGCCCATCGAGGATCCCATCTCGGCCCGCCAGATCGAGGTGCTGGAGGTGAACTGCGCCGAGTTCGGGATTCGTCTGTTTCCAATGGGCGACGCCCATCAGGGCATCGTCCACATCATCGGCCCGGAGCTGGGGCTCACGCAGCCGGGCATGACGATCGTGTGCGGCGACAGCCATACCTCCACCCACGGCGCGTTCGGCGCCCTCGCCTTCGGGATCGGGACGAGCGAGGTCGAGCACGTGCTGGCCACCCAGACCCTCCCTCAGCGCCGGCCACAAACCATGGCCGTCACCGTGCCAGGCAATCTCCCACCCGGCGTCAGCGCCAAAGACCTGATCCTGGCCATCATCGGCCAGATCGGAACGGGCGGCGGCATGGGGCATGTCATCGAGTACCGCGGCGATGCGGTCCGGACCCTGACCATGGAAGGCCGGATGACGATGTGCAACATGTCGATCGAGGCTGGCGCTCGGGCCGGCATGGTGGCCCCGGACGACGTCACCTTGGAGTACCTCGAAGGCCGGCGGTACAGCCCGACCGGTCCCGCATGGGAGGCCGCCGTCGAGAACTGGCGCGCCCTGGCGACGGACCCGGGGGCCGCATTCGATCGTGAGGTCACCATCGACGCGGCTACCTTGACGCCCTTCGTCACGTGGGGGACCAATCCCGCCCAGGTCGTGCCGATCGGTGCCACGGTGCCGGCGCCCGAGTCCTTCGAGGAGGGGCCGGCCCGGGAAGCGGCCGAGCGGGCCCTCGCCTACATGGGTCTGGGCAGCGGCACCGCCGTCCGGGACATCGCGGTGAACACCGTCTTCATCGGGTCCTGTACCAACAGCCGGATCGAGGACCTGCGTGCGGCCGCCGAGGTGCTCCGCGGCCGGCGAATCGCGCCATCCGTCCGCGCCCTGGTGGTCCCCGGGTCAGGGCAGGTGAAAGCCCAGGCGGAGGACGAGGGCCTGGACCGGGTATTCGCGTCGGCCGGGTTCGAATGGCGCAACCCGGGTTGCTCGATGTGCCTGGCGATGAACCCCGACAAGCTCGCTCCTGGCGAGCGGGCGGCCTCGACATCCAACCGCAACTTCGAAGGCCGCCAGGGCCGGGGCGGGCGCACCCACCTGGTGTCACCGGCTGTCGCCGCGGCCACCGCCGTCGCCGGGCACTTCGCCGCGCCAGGCGACCTCGACACGGGAGGCAACTGATGGAACCGATCCGGGTGGTGTCCGGCACGGCCGTACCGCTCGACCGCTCCGATGTGGACACCGACCAGATCATCCCGAGCGACTGGCTGAAGCGAGTGGAGCGAACCGGATTCGGCAAGGGGTTGTTCGCCGAGTGGCGGGACGATCGGGCCTTCGTGCTCAATCAGCCGCAGTACGCCGGCGCCAGCGTCCTGATCGCCGGTCCCAACTTCGGGACCGGCTCGTCCCGGGAGCACGCGGTCTGGGCGTTGATGGACTACGGATTCAAGGCCGTGGTCTCCGCCCGATTCGGCGACATCTTCCGCACCAACTGCACGAAGGCCGGCCTGCTTCCGGTGCAGGTCGACAGCGACACGGCGGCGGCGCTGCTGGCCGCCGTCCAGCGCGATCCGTCCCTCGAGGTGACCGTCGACCTCGAACGGCTGGTGATCGCCGCGCCGGCAGCGGGCATCGAGTCGTCGTTTCCGATCGACTCGTTCACGCAGCGCCGCCTGCTCGATGGGCTCGACGACATCGGCCTGACCCTGCGCCACGCGGACGATATCGACGCCTACGAACGGCGCCGGCCCCGGTGGCTGCCGGCGGTCACGGCCTGAGCGGTCCACGCAAGCCCTCAGCGGACAGACGGGACGGCGGTCCGATACGCCGGGCCGGCCCGCGGTCAGACGGAACGCCCGCGAGTCATAGGACAGGCGGGACGGCAGTCCGATACCCCGGGCCGGCCCGCGGTCAGACGTCGGCCAGGGCGACCGCGTCGAGGATTCCGGCCGTGGCCCGCAGGGCAGCGGTCACCCCGGCCGGCACCGGGTGCTCGAACGACAGGGCCATCATCGCTGTGCCGCCCTCGGCGCTCCGGCCGAGCTTGAGGTCCACAATGTTGCAGCCGGCGTCGGCGAGGATGGTGGCGACTGCGGCGACCATCCCGATGCGGTCGTCGTTGTGCACCATGAGCATCCAGCGCGCCAGCGGCAGCTCGATGTCGTGATCGTCGACCATGACCACCCGCGGCTCGCCATCGCCAAACATGGTGCCCGCCACGGCGTGGCGGCCACCGCGCAGCAGCACCAGATTGGTGTAACCCGAGCGGGTGGCGCCCGACCCGGACGCGGCCGTGGACCGCACTTCCAGGCCCCGCTCCTCGGCCAGCTGCGGGGCATTGACGAACGACACCGGCTCGTCGGTGGCCACGCCGAACAGGCCCTTGAGGACGGCCAGCGTCAGTATCCGGGTGTCGTGGTCCGCCAGTCCTCCCTCAAACTCGATGTCGAGGGTGGCGGGAAGCTCCCGGGCGAGAGCGGCCCAGAACCGGCCGAGGCGCTCGGCGAGCGGTAACCAGGGCCGGACCGACTCGGGCACCTCGGCCGCCGCGATGTTCACCGCCAGGGGCACGAACTCGCCCGCCAGCGCCAGCTGCACCTGCTCGGCGATGGTGACCCCGGCCTTGTCCTGAGCCTCCCGGGTGCTGGCCCCGAGGTGAGGGGTCAGCACCACCCGGTCGAGATCGA
This sequence comes from uncultured Acidimicrobiaceae bacterium, assembly GCA_963834725.1. Lineage (GTDB taxonomy): Bacteria > Actinomycetota > Acidimicrobiia > Acidimicrobiales > Palsa-688 > PALSA-693. Next base: position 4,542,477 of record CAWICN010000001.1, on the reverse strand, counting down.
ACAGCGGGGAATCCACGACCGGCTCCTGCTCGAACACGTCGAGGGCCGCGCCGGCCACCGACCCCTCCGCCACCGCCTGAGCGAGGGCCTTCTCGTCCACGATCCCGCCCCGGGCCGTGTTGACGAGCCGGAGGCCCGGTTTGGCCCGGGCCAGCAGATCGGCTCCGATCAACCCCGTGGTCTCCGGGGTCTTCGGCAGGTGGATGGTGAGGAAGTCGGCCTCGGTGACCACCCGCTCGAGGGGCAGCAGCTCTGCCCCGAGCTGCCTGGCCCGTTCCGCGCTGACGTAGGGGTCGTAGGCCAGCAGCCGCATCCCGAACGCGGCAGCCCGCTGCGCCACCAGCGCGCCAACCCGTCCGAGCCCGATGACGCCGAGCACCTTCCCGTGCAGCTCGACACCCTCCCAGCGGGACCGCTCCCATCGGCCTGCAACCAGGGCGGCATGGGCCTGCGGAATGTTGCGAGCCTGGGCCAGCAGCAGCGCCATCGTGTGCTCGGCGGCCGAAAGGACGTTGGACTGCGGGGCGTTGACCACCATGACCCCCCGCCGGGTGGCGGCAGGCACGTCGACGTTGTCGAGACCGATGCCGGCCCGGCCGACCACGACCAGGTTGGGCGCCGCGTCCAGAAGGGCGGCGGTCACCTGGGTGGCCGAGCGGATGATGAGGGCGTGGGCCGATCCGACGGCACCGAGCAAGGCGTCGGCCGACAGCCCGAGGGACATGTCGACGTCGTGCCCGGCCTCCCGCAGCAGCGCCAGTCCCGCTTCGGCGATCTCCTCGGCGATGAACACGCGTGCCATGCCGGCGTCAACCGGCGACGAACTTGGCTAGGCGATTGATCCCCTCGGCCAGCGCATCGTCGTCGAGGGCGTAGGAGAACCGGGCATAACCCGGCGCCCCGAACGCCTCTCCCGGCACGAAGGCAACCTGGGCCCGGTCGAGCACCAGGGCCGCCAGTTGGAGTGACGTGGATGCGGTCTGGCCTCCGAGCGACTGCCCCAACAGCCCTTCCATGCTGGGAAAGGCGTAGAACGCGCCGTGGGGCTCGGGGCAGCGCACCCCGGGGATGTCGTTGAGCATGGCGACGATGGTGCGCCGGCGCCGGTCATAGACCGATCGCATCTCGGCCACGGCCTCGAGGTCTCCGCTCACCGCGGCCAGGGCCGCTCGTTGGGCGACGTTGCACACGTTGGAGGTGGCGTGGGATTGCAGGTTGGCGGCAGCCCCGATCACGTCGGACGGCCCGATCATCCAGCCGACGCGCCACCCCGTCATGGCATACGTCTTGGCCACGCCATTGACCACCACGCACGTATCGGCGAGCTCCGGGACGACGACCGGCATCGACGCGGACCGGGCGTCGCCGTAGACCAGGTGCTCGTAGATCTCATCGGTGACCACCCAGACCCCGTGATCGAGGGCCCACCGGCCGATGGCCTCGACCTCATCGGGCGGGTAGACGGCCCCGGTCGGGTTGGACGGCGACACGAACAGGAACACCTTGGTGCGGGCCGTCCGGGCCGCCTCCAGCCGGTCCACCGTGACCTTGAACCCCGCCTCCCAGGTGGTCGGCACCTCGACCGGGACTCCTCCCGCCAGGCGGATGGCCTCGGGATAGGTGGTCCAGTAGGGCGCGGGCAGGAGAACCTCGTCGCCGGGGTCGAGCAGGGTGGCGAAGGTCTGTTCGACTGCCTGCTTGCCGCCGTTGGTGATGAGCACCTGAGAGGCGGGCACCTCGAAGCCGGAGTCGCGGGCCGTCTTGGCGGCCACCGCCGCTCGCAGCTCGGGCAAGCCCGCCGCCGGCGTGTACTTGTGGTTCCGGGGATCGGAGCACGCCTCCGCCGCAGCCGCCACGATGTGCGGCGGCGTCGGAAAGTCCGGCTCCCCGGCACCGAAACCGATCACGTCCTCACCCGCGGCGACGAGCGCCTTGGCCTTGGCGTCGATGGCCAGCGTCGCCGACTCGGCGACGCCTGCAATGCGCTGTGAGATCCGAGCCATTGCCTGCCATAGTTTCACAGTGGCTAACCCATCTCCTCGCGTTATCCAGATCCCAGCCAGCCTGCTGCCAGCCGACGGGCGCTTCGGCTCCGGCCCCTCGAAGGTTCCGCCGGCCGCGGTCGCAGCGCTCTCGGAGCTGGGTGCCACCCTCCTCGGCACCAGCCACCGCCAGGCCCCGGTGAAGTCCCTCGTGGGACGGCTGCGCTCGGGACTCACCGACTTGTGGGCCCTCCCCGACGGCTATGAGGTGGTGCTCGGCAATGGCGGCGCCACGGCCTTCTGGGACGTCGCCATCTTCGGCCTGATCATGCGACGGAGCCAGCACCTCAGCTTCGGGGAGTTTTCATCCAAATTTGCGCAAGCTGCAGCCGCCGCCCCTCACCTGGCCTCGCCGGATGTCATCGAATCCCTCGCCGGCACCCATCCATGGCCGCGGCCGGACCCGACGGTCGACCTCTACGCGCTCACCCACAATGAGACGTCAACGGGCGTGATGATGCAGGTGCATCGCCCCGAGGGTGGCGGGGACGCGCTGGTCGCGGTCGACGCCACGTCCGGCGCGGGCGGCCTGCGCTTCGACCCGACGCAGGTGGACGCCTACTACTTCGCCCCGCAGAAGAGCTTCGCCTCAGACGGCGGGCTCTGGGTGGCTGTGCTCTCGCCCGCCGCATTGGAGCGGGTGACCAGTATTCGAGAGTCCGGCCGCTGGACGCCGGCCTTCCTCGACCTGAGCATCGCTGCCGAACAGAGCCGGCTCGATCAGACCTATAACACTCCCGCCCTGGCCACGCTTGTGCTGTTCGTGCACCAGCTTGAATGGATGCTGGCGGGTGGTGGCGTCGACTTCGCCGCCGGGCGTTCGGAGCGCTCCGCCGAGATCCTCTACGGATGGGCCGAGTCGTCCGACTACGCCACGCCATTCGTCGCCAAACCGGACGAGCGCAGCAACGTGATCGGAACCATCGACTTCGATCCGGCTGTCGACGCCGCGCAGGTGGCCAAGATCCTGCGAGCCAACGGGGTGGTGGACACAGAGCCCTACCGAAAGTTGGGACGCAACCAACTGCGGATCGCGATGTTCCCCGCCGTCGAACCCGACGACGTGGCGGCGCTCACCGGCTGCATCGACTACGTGGTAACGCATTTGTAGCCAGGTTCGGGGAAAGAGGACACGGCAGCGCGCCGGGCCCTCACCGGGCCGCCGGGCCCGGTCGGGTGCTAGCCGCCGCTCACGTCCAGCCGGCCCTCAACTGGCCGGTCGGCGCTAGGCGCCGCTCACGTCCTGATTCCTCGCCGGGCCCGGTCGGGTGCTAGCCGCCGCTCACGTCCTGCGGGCGCTGGGCGCCGGCGCTGATAAACGGCATCATGGCCCGCAACTCGGCACCGACCGTCTCGATGGGATGGGCCCGGGCCGCCTCGCGCAACTGGTTGAAGCGGGGGCGGCCGGCTTTGTTCTCAGCGATCCACTCGTCGGCGAACCGACCGGACTGCACCTCCTCCAGGATGCGCTTCATCTCCTCCCGCACCGCGGAGTTGATCACCCTGGGCCCGCGGGTCAGGTCGCCATACTCGGCCGTGTCCGAGATCGAGTAGCGCATTCCGGCGATGCCGTGCTCGTACATGAGGTCGACGATCAGTTTGACCTCGTGCAGGCACTCGAAATAAGCGGACTCGGGCTGGTAGCCGGCGTCGACGAGCGTCTCGAAGCCGGCCTGGATGAGCGACGTGAGGCCGCCACACAGCACCACCTGCTCGCCGAAGAGGTCCGTCTCGGTTTCCTCCTCGAAGGTGGTCTCGAGCACACCTGCCCGGGTGGCGCCGAGGGCGTCCGCGTACGACAGGGCCAGGTCTCGGGCCTTCCCTGTCGCGTCCTGAGCCACCGCGATGAGCGCCGGCACTCCCCCGCCGGCCTCGTAGGTGCGCCGCACCAGGTGGCCCGGCCCCTTGGGCGCCACCATCGCCACGTCGACGCCAGGCGGGGGCGGGATGAGCCCGAAGCGCACGTTGAAGCCATGAGCAAAGAGCAGGCTGTCACCGGGCCTGAGGACGGGTTCGATGTCCGCCCGGTAGATGGCCTGCTGCTCGGTGTCGGGCGCCAGGATCATGATCACATCCGCCTCTGTGGCCGCCTCGGCCACCGACGTGACACGCAGTCCCGCTGCGGCGGCCTTCGACGCCGAGGAGGAACCCTCGCGTAGCCCCACCCGGACGTCGACGCCCGAGTCCCGGAGGTTGAGGGCGTGGGCGTGGCCCTGGGAGCCGTACCCGATGATCGCCACCCTGCGCCCGGCGATGATCCCGGCATCGGCGTCCTTCTCGTAGTACACGGTCGCAGCCATAGCCAGTCCTAACCTGCCTTTCCTGAGAGCCGCAAACGCGGGCCAGTTTGACGGTCCAGCTTGGGCAACGCCACCCGGCCCGTGCGTTGCAGTTCGGTGATGCCATACGGTCGCAGCAGCTCCTCGAAGCCGTCGAGCTGATCAGGATGGCCGGCGAGCATGACGGTCAGCCCGGCCGGCGCCACGTCGACGATCTTGCCCTCGAACACCCCTACCAGTTCGATGACTTCGCTGCGCTTTCCAGGGCCGGCGGCCACGGTCACCAGCAAGAGCTCGCACTCGATGGCGTCGGCGGGGTGCAGTTCGGTGATCTTCACCACGTTGACCAGCTTGAACAGCTGCTTCGTGATCTGCTCCACCGACGTCTCCTCCACGTCGATCACGATCGTGATGCGACTGAACCGCTCGTCATCGGACGGGGCGACGGCCAGGGAGATGATGTTGAAGCCCCGGCGGGCGAACAGCCCGCTCACCCGGGCCAACACGCCTGATCGGTTCTCGACCAGGACCGACAGGGTCTGATGACTGGGCCCGCTCGGGCCGGGACGGTTCGCTCGACTCGGTCCGCTCGAGCCACCCTGGTTCGCTCGACTCAGCTCGCTCACTGCGGCACCATCCACGGGATAGGGCCGCAACCTGCCACACCGGTTCGCTCCACGAAGTCGCTCACTGCCACATTGGTTCGCTCCACGAGGTCGCTCACTGGCACATTGGTTCGCTCCACGAGGTCGCTCACTGGCACATGGGTTCGCTCCACGAGGTCGCTCACTGGCACATGGGTTCGCTCCACGAGGTCGCTCACTGCACCAGCCTCTCGCCGCCCGGCTGCTGGGAGGGGTGGACCACCACGTCATCGTTGGACGCCCCGGCGGGAACCATCGGGAACACCTTCTCCTGGGTGTCGGTGCGAAAGTCGATGACGACGGGCCGGTCGTCAATGGCATTGGCCTTCTCAATCGTCGGAGCGACCTCCTCATGAGCCTCCACCCGGAAACCGATGCAGCCCATGGCCTCCGCCCATTTCACATAGTCGGGCAGGTCGGGTGAGAGATACACCTCGCTGTAGCGCTCCTGGTAAAACATCTCCTGCCATTGGCGCACCATGCCGAGGTAGGCGTTATTGAGGATGGCGACCTTGATCGGTATGCGTTCGCTCGACGCCGTCACCAACTCCTGAGCGGTCATCTGGAAGCAGCCGTCACCGTCCACCGCCCACACCGTGCGGTCCGGGCGGCCCACCTTCGCCCCGATGGCAGCCGGTACGCAGAAGCCCATGGTGCCGAGGCCACCGGAATTCACCCAGCTGTAGGGCTCGGTGAAGCGCCAGTACTGGCTCGCCCACATCTGATGCTGCCCGACGCCCGAGGCCAGGATGGTGCCTTCGGGCGCGCCGTCCCGCAGCGCTTCCATCACGTACTGCGGTTTGAGGGCGTCGCCGTCGGCGGGCGGGTCGTAATAGAGCGGGAACCGCTCCTGCCAGCCCGACAGCCGGCTCCGCCACTCGTGCCGGTCGGGCTGCTCGAGGGGCTGGAGCGCCCGCACGAGTTCGGTGATGACCCGCCGGCAATCACCGACGATCGGCACGTCGGGGCGGCGGATCTTGCCGAGCTCGGCAGGGTCGATGTCGACGTGGATGACCTTGGCCTCGGGGGCGAAGTTGGCGACCCGGCCGGTCACGCGGTCGTCGAAGCGGGTACCGAGAGCAATCAGCAGGTCCGACTGCTGCATCGCCATGATCGCCGTGTAGTTGCCGTGCATGCCCGGCATACCCAGGCACAGGGGGTGGTCGTCCGGGAAGGCGCCCCGTGCCATCAGGGTGGTCACGACCGGCACCTCGATCAGCTCGGCCAGCTGCCGGAGCGCCTCCGCAGCCCGCGACTTGAGGATGCCACCTCCGGCATAAATAACCGGTCGCCGGGCTTCCGCGATCAGCCGGGCCGCCTCCTTGATCATGCGAGGATGCCCATTGACAGTTGGCTTGTAGCCGGGCAGCGAGGCGGTCACGTCCGTGTCAGTCGGCCACGACCATGTCATCTGGGCCTGCAGGACGTCCTTCGGCACGTCAAGCAGTACCGGGCCGGGGCGGCCGGTCGTGGCCAGGTGGAAGGCCTGACGAACCAGGAGGGGGATCTCATCGGGGTCCATGATGAGCTCGTTGTGCTTGGTCACCGAGCGGGTGATCCCGACCGTGTCGCATTCCTGGAAGCCGTCCGTGCCGATCACAGGTCGTCCGACCTGACCGGTGATTGCGACCATCGGCACCGAGTCCATGTAGGCGTCGCACAGCGGGGTGACCAGATTGGTCGCCGCCGGCCCGCTGGTGACCATGGCGACACCGGGGCGGCCGGTGACGTGGGCATAGCCCTCGGCCATGTGTCCGGCGCCCTGTTCGTGGCGGACCAGGATGTGGCGAAGCGTCGAGTCGAGGATGGGGTCGTACGCGGGCAGGATGCACCCTCCGGGCAGCCCGAAGACCACTTCGACGTTCTCCAGCTCCAGGCTTTTGATGAGCGCTTGGGCTCCGGTCAGCTTCATGGCTTTCCTTTAATGGATCGGCGCGGATGGCGAGGCGGGGGCGACGGAAATTAAAACGACCTCCCGGGTTGGGGAGGTCGGCAACGCACACGCGGGTCGGCGTGTGCGTCAGGTGATAACTACGAGGGTGGGCCAGAAGGTGGTCACGGCCGCCAGTCTGGCACAGCCCGCCGCCGGAGTGCAATCGGCCTACCGGGCGCGTCGAGGCCCGGGGCGGTCGCCTGTTTTCTTTCCTCCCGGGAGCCGGACCAGGAGACCGGGCGTGCTGGCTAGGTGTTGGTCACCGCGCCCCGCTCGGCCCCGGTGACCAGTCGGGCGAACTTGGCGAGCACGCCGGTCGGGTAGCGCGGTTCGGGTCGCTTCCAGTGGGCCCGTCGTTGCTCGAGTTCAGCGGGCTCAACCAGGACGTCGATACGACGGGTTGGCACGTCGATGACGACGCGATCGCCGTCGGCAACGAGGGCAATGGGGCCCCCGTCCACCGCTTCGGGCGCGACATGGCCGACGCAGAAGCCGTGCGTACCGCCGCTGAAACGACCGTCGGTCATGAGGGCGCAGTCCGCGCCCCGCCCGGCGCCCTTCATGGCCCCCGTCACGGCCAGCATCTCGCGCATCCCGGGACCGCCCTTAGGCCCTTCATAGCGGACGACCACAATGGTCCCTGGCTGTATGGACCCAGCCAGGATGGCCTCCATGGCCTGGTCCTCGCCGTCGAAGACCCGGGCGACCCCCTCGAAATGGTCCTGGTCGAGACCGGCCACCTTGACCACTGCGCCCTCGGGCGCAAGCGACCCGCGGAGAATGGCAATGCCGCCGTCGGCATGGATGGGCTCGGCCACCGGGTGGATGACCTGCCCATCGGGGGGCGCGGGGCCGACTGCCTCCAGGTTCTCGGCCGCGGTCCGTCCGGTGACGGTCAGGCAATCGCCGTGGACCAGTCCGGCTTCGAGCAGGGCGCTCATTACCACGGGCACCCCACCGACGCGATCGATGTCCACCATGTGGAACCGGCCATGGGGTTTGGTGTCGGCGATGTGCGGAACCCGCCGGCCGATCCGGTCGAAGTCGTCGAGGGTCAGGTCGACGCGTGCCTCGTTGGCGATCGCCAGCAGATGGAGCACCGCGTTGGTCGAACCCCCGAGCGCCATGGTCACCGCGATGGCGTTCTCGAACGCGGGCTTGGTCATGATATGCCGGGGCCTGATGCCCGCCTCCAGCAAGCGGATGACCGCCTCCCCGGACTGCCGCGCCAGGTCGTCCCGCCGGGCGTCGACCGCGGCTGGCGAGGCCGAGCCGGGCAACGCCATGCCGAGTGCTTCGGAGATCGACGCCATGGTGTTGGCCGTGAACATGCCGGCGCAGCTACCGATGGTGGGGCAGGCGCTTCGTTCGATGAGCGCCAGCTCCTCGTCGGTGAGCGCGCCGGTTGCCCGGGCCCCGACGGCCTCGAACACGCTCACGATGTCGAGGGCCTCTCCACGCGGCCCCTTCCCGGGCAGAATGCTGCCCCCGTACAGGAAGACGGCCGGCAAGTTGAGGCGGGCGGCAGCCATCAGCATTCCTGGCAGCGACTTATCGCATCCCGCCAGGGTCACCATGGCATCGAAGCGCTCGGCATGCATGACTGTCTCGACAGAGTCGGCGATGACCTCCCGACTCACCAGAGAGGCGCGCATCCCCTCACCACCCATGGAGATGCCGTCGGAAACTGCGATGGTGACGAACTCGATCGGGTACCCGCCGGCGGCCCGGACCCCCTCCTTGGCCTGCTTGGCCAGTCGGTCGAGCGGCAGGTTGCACGGGGTGACCTCGTTCCAGGAAGACGCGACCCCCACCTGAGGCTTGTCCCAATCGTCGTCAGTCATGCCGATGGCCCGGAGCATGGCCCGGGCCGGCGCCCGCTCGTAACCGTCGGTCACCTCTCGGCTGCGGGGCTTCAAGTCACTGGCCATGGGTGCACACCATAGGGCTCCGGACGGACGGGGAGCACCGGCGAAGCGGTGCGAAGCGGCCGGTGCGGGCCGGTGCGGCGACGCGATGGAGCGCCGGCACGCCCGGCGTTCTGGACTCGCAGGGTTCCGGGGCCGAGCGCCCGGCTTGCCGGGCCGCGCCTGCATTGTGGTCAGTACTACCTCATATATGAGGCAGTACTGACCACAATCGACGAGGACGGGCCGCTCCGCTCCCCAGATGGCGCCGGCAGCCCAAGACGAGGCGGCGCCGGCGAGGCACCCGACGCGCAAGACGAGGCGACGACGGGAGGTATCCGGTCCGAACCGGTAACCCAGAGGCGCCAGAGGCGCCAGAGGCGCCAAAGGCGCCAGAGGCGCCGGCCCCGCGCCCGGCGCCTCGCTAGCCGCGCCGGGCGCGCAGGAGGGCGGCCGCCGCCTTGAGGTCCGCCTTCCCGGAGCTGGCGGTTTTGATCTGGCCCACGAAGAATCCGCTCAGCTTGTCCTCCCCCTGCTGGTAGCGGTCCCATTCCAAGGGGTGCTGACTGATGACCTTGTCCACGACGGCGGCCAGGTCATCGTTGCCCATGGCCTCGAAGCCCAGCCGGGCCGCCACCGCCGCCGGATCGCCGCCCGAGTCGAGCAGCTCCTTGAGCACGACCCGGGCCTGGGCGGTGGTCAACGATCCGCCCGCTTCCAGGGCCACCAGCTCGGCGAAGGCCGGCACTGTCAAATGCGAGACCGAGTCGATCTCGGCGGCCACCTCGTTGGCGAGACGACGCACGGCCAGACCGGCGTCGCCGTGGGCCGCGACCACGCCCTCGATGTAGGGATCGAGTCCGAGGCGGACCACCGTGACGACGGGGTCGGCGGCGGCCTCCATCCCTGACGCCGCCGCAACCGCAGCCCGCCGGGCGGCTGGTAACGGAGGGAGCGACGCGGCCACCTCGGCAATCCATTCGGCCGGCGGGTCAACCGGGACCAGATCGGGCTCGGGAAAGTACCGGTAGTCGTAGGCCTCCTCCTTTGAGCGCATCGAACTGGTGCGGCCCGACGTCTCATCCCAGTGACGAGTCTCCTGCACCACTTGGCCGCCGGCGGTGATGACGTCGATCTGGCGGGCCACTTCGAAGTCGATGGCCCGGCCGAGCGATCGGAAGGAGTTGAGGTTCTTGATCTCGCAGCGGGTGCCGAGGTCGTCGGAACCGTCGGGGCGGACGGACACGTTGGCGTCGACTCGAAGCGACCCCTCCTCCATCTTCCCGTCGGAGGCACCCGTTGCCACCAGGATGCCGCGGAGTTCCTCGACATAGGTACGGGCCTCGTCGGCGCTCCGCAGATCGGGGGCGCTGACGATCTCCACCAGCGGGACCCCGGCCCGGTTGTAGTCAACCAGTGAATGAGCGGCGTCGTGAATGCGCCCGCCGCCGCCGATATGGGAGGTCTTGCCGGTGTCCTCCTCCATGTGAGCTCGCACGATCCCAGTTCGCCGTCCCCCAGGCAGCTCCAACCAGCCGTCGACGTTGATGGGGAGGTCGTACTGGCTGATCTGGTAATCCTTCGGCATGTCGGGATAGAAGTAGTTCTTGCGGTGGAAGATCGACGGCTCGATCCGGCAATGCAATGCGGTCCCAATTCGCATGCTGTACTCAACGGCGGCGCGGTTGAGCACGGGAAGCGCGCCTGGCAAACCAAGGCAGGTCGGGCAGACATTCGTGTTGGGTTCAGCCCCGAAACTGTTGCGGCAACCGCAGAACAGCTTCGTGGCCGTTCGCAGTTCGGCGTGAACCTCGAGCCCGACGACGATCTCCCACCGGGAGACGACCGACGTCATCGCTCCTCCTCCGCTACCGTCCGAGCCGCGTCCGGGATGGCCGGTGCCAGTGCTTCAAGGGCCGCCGCCACCTGAAACATCACCGTCTCGCCGAGGGCCGGCGCCAGGACTTGCACGCCGACGGGCAGGCCGTCCTCACCGACGCCGAAGGGAACGCTGATAGCGGGGTGGCCGGCGAGGCTGGACGGAATGGTGCACACGTCGTTGATGTACATGGTGAGGGGGTCGGCCGTCCTGGCACCGAGCGCGAAAGCTGTCGTCGGAGAGGTCGGCGCCAGCAGCACGTCGAAGTTCTCGTAGATCGAATCAAAGTCACGGATGATCAGGGTGCGAGCCTGTTGGGCCTTCCCGTAGTAGGCGTCGTAGTACCCGGCCGACAAAGCGTAGGTCCCGAGCATGATGCGCCGTTTGACCTCAGGCCCAAACCCGGCCGAGCGGGTGCGGAGGTACATGTCGGTGATGTCGCCTGCCCCCGAGTTATCCTCCACACGCAGCCCGTAGCGCACCCCGTCGTAGCGGGCCAGGTTCGAGGACGCTTCGGCCGGGGCGATCAGGTAGTACGCCGACAATCCGTACATCGCTGCCGGTACGCTCACCTCGTCCACTTTGGCGCCCGCGGCGGCCAGGGCGGAAGCGGCGGCCCTGGTCTGCACCACCACATCGGGGGCGACACCCTCGGCGGCCGCGAGTTCGGCCACCACCCCGATGCGCAGACCGTCGACACCCTCACCCAGCCGCGCCGCCGCTTTAGGCGGGGAGTCCCGCAGCGAGGTGGAATCGGCGCGGTCGGGCCCGGAGATGACGTCGAGCACAAGCGCGGCGTCGGCCACGTTGCACGCGACCGGGCCGATCTGATCGAGCGAGCTGGCGAAGGCCACCAGGCCATAACGAGAGACCAGCCCGTAGGTCGGCTTCACGCCCACGACCCCGCACAGCGAGGCCGGCTGTCGAATGGAGCCGCCGGTATCCGAGCCGAGAGCCGCGGCCGCGAAGCCGGCCGCGACGGCCGCAGCGCTGCCTCCCGAAGATCCGCCCGGAACCCGCCCCAGGTCGTGAGGATTCCTGGTCGGGCCGAACGCGGAGTTCTCAGTCGAGGAGCCCATGGCGAACTCGTCCATGTTGGTCTTGCCGACCACGACAGCTCCCGCCGCCGCCAGCCGCTCGACGGCGGTGGCGTCGTACGGCGGTATCCACCCATCGAGGATTCGCGATGAGCAGGTGGTCGGGATCCCGCGGGTGCAGAGATTGTCCTTGAGGGCGATCGGCACACCGGCCAGGGCTCCGGGGTCTCGGCCCTCAGCAACCGCCGCGTCGACCCGGTCGGCGGCGACCCGGGCTCGATCGGCAGTGAGCAGGTTGAAGGCGTGCACGTCGGCCTCGGCCGCAGCGACACGGGCCAGGTGCTCCTCGAGCACCGCCCGGGCGCGGATCCGACCGGACCGCACGGCCGCGGTGATATCTGCCGCACCCGGCCGCGGCGGCGGGACGACGGACCCGGGGGTCGCGCCGCCGCCGCTCATTGCGGCACCATCCAAAGGACGCTGCCGCACCCTGCCACACCGGTTCGCTCCACCAGCTCGCTCACGGCGGCACCATCCAAAGGACGCTGCCGCAACCTGCCACACCGGTTCGCTCCACCAGCTCGCTCATTGCGGCACCATCCAAAGGACGCTGCCGCACCCTGCCACACCGGTTCGCTCCACCAGCTCGCTCACGGCGGCACCATCCAAAGGACGCTGCCGCAACCTGCCACACCGGTTCGCTCCGCCAGCTCGCTCATTGCGGCATCATCCACAGGACGCTGCCGCGCCCTGCCACACCGGTTCGCTCCGCCAGCTCGCTCACGGCGTTTCCCCGAGAATGCGGGGGACGCGGAAACGATCGGCCTCGACCGAGGGCGCCTGGGCGAGTACCTCGTCCCGGTCAAGCCCGGGGACGATGACGTCGTCCCGCCATACGTTGGCGAGGGGCAAGGGATGGGCGGTAGGGGGCACGCCGGCAGTGTCGAGGGCCGCCACGTCCTGGGCGTGGTCGAGAACCGCACCGAGCTGACCCGTGAAACGCTCCAGCTCCTCAGGAGTCAACGTCAGCCGGGCCAGGCGGGCCACGTACGCCACGTCCTCGGGCGAGATGCGGGTCGCCATGGACGACCATGCTAGGCGGGGCCCTGCTCGGGGCCACACGGTTAAGCAGCGCCGCGCTAGCTTCACGTCCGATGCCGACAAGTGCGCACCAGTATCCGTTCCTCAGCGACGAGTGGCTGGCCGAGGCCCGCCGGATCCGGGCGGAGTACAAGGATCGCGTCCCCGAGATTCAGGTCAGCGTGCGTCTCAACCAGATCATTCAGGACGTGCCCTTCGGGGCAGGCACCATCAATGCCCACGTGGACACCTCGTCTGGCCAGCTGGAACTCGAGACCGGTCACCTGGAATCACCCGACCTGACGATCACGATCGGGTACGAGACCGCAAAGTCTCTCCTCGTCGATGGGGACGCACAGGCGGCCATGCAGGCCTTTCTCAATGGGAGGATCAAGGTGGATGGTGACATCACCAAAATGATCGCCCTGCAGTCGGCCGGGTTGAGCGGCGACGCCAATCCTGAGGCGGCCGAACTGGCCCGGCGTCTCCAGGCCATCACGGCCTGACCAGGACCGCCGGCGAACCGACGGCGCCTCAGCCCGTGATGATCTGCACGGCTGAGCCGAACTGAACTACAGCCCCGGCATACGGTGAAGTCGCGGTCACGGTGGCGATCGGGTTGCCGGTCACCCCGCTCACCTGGAAACCGTCGGCAGTCAGGATCTGCGACGCCGCGCCGACCGATTGGCCGCCCACATATGGGACGGAAATCAGGTGGGGACCCTTCGAGATCACCACGGTGACAGACGATCCCACGACCACCGTCGCACCGGCCGCCGGGACGGTCTCGGCGGCCGTGCCGGCCGGCACAGTGTCGCTGTAGACGGTCCGTTGTGTGGCCGTGAGACCGACCGCCGAGAGCGCCGACCTCGCGGCGGCAAAGGAGGCTGCGCTGGCGCCCTTCAAGGCCGGAACCGCCACTTTCGGCTTCCCGGTTGACACGACCAGCGCCACCCGCTGGCCGGGCGGCAGAGTCCCTTGCGCCGGGCTGCTGCTCACCACGACGCCGGCCGGCCTGGTCATGCTGGTGGCGTGTCCGACCACATCGGCGCGAAGACCGGCATAGGTGAGCAGCGCGGTGGCGCTGCTCACGCTCAGTCCGACGACGGGCGGAATGATGACCGGGCGGGGTCCGAGCGAGAGGGTGATGGTGACCGCGCTCCCTTCCTTCAGCCGGCTGCCGTTTGACGGGCGCTGCCCGACGATGGTGCCCACGGGGGCGCGGGGGTCATAAGCCCGATCGGACACGACCAGATGGAGGTGCAGGGGGGCCAGTCTTTGCTCGGCGGCGGCCTGGGTGAAGCCGATCAGGGCCGGCACCGGATGTGACGGCATGAGAACTCCCGTCGCCCACACCACGATGGCCCCGCCGCCGGCCACCAGGATCGCGAGCGCTGCGGCCACGATGGCGGTGCGCGCCCAGCGGCGGCGACGAACCCGGTGATCCGGTTCCCGCCCCTCGCCTTTCCACCCCTCGCCTTTCCACCCCTCGCCTTTCCACCCCTCGCCTTTCCACCCCTCGCCGTTTCGCCCGTCGCCGTTTCGCCCAGCGCCCTTCCGCCCGTCGCGTCCGGCAGACCTGTTACGCCGGCCCAGCAGCCGCTTCGCCCTGACATCGTCGGGCGCATCCTCCACATCCGCCTGGGCGACGTCGAAGAGTCGGGGCCGGCCCGGGTAATCGGTCGGGTTCCGGTCGACTTCGGCTTCGCCGTCGGCCGCGCCCGTCAGCGGTAGCGGGTCGGGCGAAGGGAGCTCGGCGGCGACACCTTCGAGGGCCCGGGCCACGCCCAGGGCGTCGAGGCGGTCGGCAGGGTTGATCGTCCCTGCCGCCTCCAGGATGGGGCCGAGGGGCCCGGTCGCGGCCGGTGCCGTGATGGGCCGCTCGAGGCGGCCCAGCAGCGTGGCGAGAGTGGTGTCAGCGGCAAAGGGGACCGAGCCGGAGGACGCTTCGATCAGGACAAGCGCCAGGGCGTAGACATCGGCCCGGCTGTCGAGCGACTTCCCCCGGACCGCCTCGGGGGCGGCGTACCGCGCCGTGCCGACCACAGCGCCCGTAGGTTCGGTCCAGCTGGCCTCGGCCAGGGCGCGAGCCAAGCCGAAGTCGGCGACGGTGATGCGGCCCTCGTCGTCGAAGATGAGATTGGCCGGCTTTATGTCGCGGTGGACGAGACCGCGGCGGTGGGCGTAGTCGAGTGCACGAGCGACATCGGCGCCGACCGCGCGCCGCTTGAGCCGGCGACAGAAGATGGCCCGCGTCCAGCAGGGTCCGCAGACTTCCTCCCTCCAGGAGCTCCATAACCAGATACGGCGAGCCGTCGTCATAGCCCCAGTCGTAAACCCGGAGAATGTTGGGATGGCGGAGCGCGGCTGCCACCCTCGCCTCGGCCTGGAACCGGCGTCCGAAGGGTTCGTCGGCAGCGAGGCCCGGATGCAGCACTTTGATGGCGACCCGCCGGCGCAGGTTGACATCTTCGGCCACAAACACGTGGGCTGAAGCCCCCACGCCGAGGGGGCGAGTCAGGCGGTATCGGTCGCCGAGGACGCGCCCCACCGAATCGGCGATACGAGGCGTCGCCACGAGGTGAGGCTATCCGGGGGTTTCCGCGCCGACGCGGATCCCCTGTCGATGCCACCGGCGGGCCCACCCCCATGACCTGCAGGGATCGAAGCGGCCTAAGTCCTCAGGGTAATCAGCGTCAACCCTCCGAGCCGCCGGCCCCGCTCGATTCGACCTCGCCGGTCTCGAGCAAACGGACGAAGGCCGCCTCGTCCAGGACCGGAACGCCGAACTCAGTGGCCTTGGTCAGCTTGGCCGCACCCGGCTCGGATCCGGCGACCACCGCGGTGGTCTTCTTGGACACGCTGCCCGGGCTCTTGCCGCCCCTCGATTTGATGGCTTCCTCGGCGGACTCGCGCGACCACCCCTCCAGGGTTCCGGTCACCACCACGGACATGCCCACCAGGATCTGCGGGGCGTCGGGTGCATCGGGACCCTGGAAGTTGCAGCCCGCCCGCCGCAGCCGCTCCACCACATCGCGATTGCTTGGCAGCGCGAAGAACCGCTTCACGCTGGCGCCGATGGTTGGCCCGACACCTTCGACGGCCGACAGCTCCTCGGCAGAGGCGGCCATGATCCGATCGAGATCCCGGAAATGGCGGGCGAGCAGCACGCTGCCGGCCGCGCCCAGATGTCGGATGGACAGACCAACGAGCAGGTTGGTCAGCGGCCGCGATTTGGACGCTTCCACGGCCTGCCGCAGATTGGCCACCGAGGTCTCGCCCCATCCCTCGAACGCGGCGATCCGGTCGTAGTCGAGGTCGTAGATGTCGGCGACATCGTGCAGCAGCCCTTCCTGGCAGAACTGCGACACCGTGCGCTCCCCGAGGTGCTCGATGTCCATGGCACCCCGGCCGGCGAAGTGGGAGATGCGCTGCACCTGCTGGCCGGGACAGTCCACATTGACGCAGAACGTGTCGCTCTCACCCTCGAGACGCACCAGCGGCTCGCCACACACCGGGCAGGTGCTGGGAAAGGCCCATGGGGCAAGGCCTTCCGGGCGGAGGGGCAGCACCGGCCCCCGCACTTCCGGGATGACGTCGCCCGCCCGCCGGACAACGACCGTGTCGCCGGGCCGGACGTCCTTGATGCGAACCTGATCCTCGTTGTGCAGGGTGGCCAGGGAGACCTTGGCTCCACCGACGACGACCGGGTCGAGCATGGCGAATGGGGTCGCCTTCCCCGTCCTCCCGATCGAGACCATGATCCCCTTGAGGAACGTGGTCTTCTCCTCCGGCGGGAACTTGTACGCAATGGCCCATCTCGGCGCCTGTGTGGTCGACCCGAGCTCCCTGCGCTGAGCCAGGTCGTCGACCTTGACGACCGTGCCATCTATCTCGTAGCGGAGGGAATGGCGCCGATCAAGCCATTTCCGGCAGTACTGGTCGACCTCGTCGAGGCCGTGCACCAGTTCGATGTTTGGATTGATCGGGAAGCCGCATTGCCGCATCCAGTCCAGGCTCTGCACGTGTTCGGTGAAGACCGGGCCGCCCTCCATCACCCCGAGCTGGTAGGCCCAGAACCCCAGCTCCCGACCGGCGGTCACCGAGGCATCCTTCTGGCGTAACGACCCGGCCGCGGCGTTGCGAGGGTTGATGAAGGTCCGGCCGCCGGCCTCGGCCTGGCGTCGGTTGAGCTCCTCGAATGCCGGTATTGGCATGTAGATCTCGCCCCGAACCTCGACAACGTCGGGGAAAGGCTCGGGCAGCTTGCGGGGAATGGTCTCGATGGTGATCACGTTGCCCGTGACGTCCTCACCGATGACACCGTCGCCCCGGGTGGCGGCCCGGGTGAGGAGCCCGTCCTCGTAGAGCAGGCTCATGGCCAGCCCGTCGATCTTGAGCTCGCAGGTGTAGGCCACCTTCCCCGAGATGTAGCGGTCCATTCGCTTGCCCCACGCCAGCAGCTCCTGGTAGGTGGTGGCCTTGTCCAGCGACATCATCGGCGACCGATGCCGGATCTCGGCGAACAGCGGGGAGGCCACCCCACCGACGGCTCGCAACGGCGAGTCGGGGCGGGACAGCTCGGGCCAGGAGGATTCGATGGCGGCGAGCTCGGCCACCAGAGCGTCGAACTCGGCGTCGGTGATCTCGGGATCGTCGTCGACGAAGTAGCGCCGGGTGTGGTAGTCGATCAGCTGGCCCAGCTCTTCGGCCCGAGCCGCGGCTGCACCCTTGTCACCGGTCTCGCGGCTCGGCCGGTTCGACCGGTTCGACCGGTTCGACCGGTTCGACCGGTTCGACGACTCGGGTGTGTCGTGGCTGTCAGTCACGACGTCGACGATACCCACGAGGTGTGACGAGAACTCCCGTCGGGCGGCCCGGAGACGGCCGTCCCCCCACCGACGACGGCTTCCCCTCGATACAACACCACCGTCTGACCGGGAGCCACCCGGCGGACGGGCTCTTCGGTCACGACCATGCCCGGAGGCGACCAGGACGCCGCCACCGGCCGGCCGTGGGCGCTCACCTGAACCTCGAGCTGCTCGCTCGGCGCCGGGGGCCCATCCACCCAGGCGGGATCCCCGACCGGGATCTCCCTGACCAGCAAAGCGGACAGCGGTCCGACGGTGACGGTCGCACCGGCCACGTCGACATCGATGACATAGCGGGGCGGCCTGCCGTCGGATCCGTCCGCCCTGTCAGGCCCGTCGGCCCTGTCAGGCCCGTCGGCCCTGTCAGGCCCGTCGGCCCTGTTAGGGCCGTCGGCCCCCTCGGAACGGTCGGGCTCGAGCCGGCCCAGACCCTTCCGCTGGCCGATCGTCACGAGCTCAACCGCCGGGACGCCGCCGACGACGGCTCCGGACCGGTCGAGGACCCGCGCCGGCCGCAGGCCGATACGGCTCCCCAGAAAAGCCTGGCGCCCACCAGAGCGAGAGATGAAGCACACGTCTTGACTGTCGGGCTTGGCCGCGGTCCGCAGGCCCAGGCGGGCGGCGATGTCGCGAACCTCGGCTTTGGTGATTTCGCCGATCGGGAGGCGGATCCGGGCCAGCTGCGCCTGTGAGAGCATGTGCAGCACGTACGACTGATCCTTGTCCGCGTCCAGTCCTCGCCGCAGCGACCACCTGCCCTTCGGCTCGGCCACGACCCGGGCATGGTGCCCGGTGGCCACCGCGTCGAAGCCGAGCTGGGAGGCGCGAACCAGCAGGCGGTCGAACTTCAGGTGGCGGTTGCACTCCACACACGGGTTGGGCGTCCGGCCCGCGGCGTGGTCAGCGACGTAGGGCTCCACTACCCGTCGGTCGAACTCCTCCGAGAAGTTGAATACGTAATGATCGATTCCGAGCTGCTGGGCCACCCGCCTGGCGTCGTCGACGTCGGCCACCGAGCAGCAGCCGGTGTCCGAGGGACCGCCCCAGAGCTTCATGGTGACGCCGACGACATCGTGACCGTCTCGAGCTAACAACGCGGCGGCCACCGATGAGTCCACTCCACCCGACATGGCAACCAGCACGCGCATGATCAGGCCGCCCGGAGTCTGGCCACCGCGGCTGGCACCGCCCTGGCTGCCAGATCCACTTCGGCTGGTGTCGTCGTGCCGGCCAGAGTGAGACGAAGGCTCGTGAGGGCTTCGTCTTTGGGAATGCCCATGGCCAGCAGGACCGGGCTCGGTTCGAGGGCCCCACTGGCGCACGCCGCACCCGCGGACGCACAGACGCCCGCCGCATCGAGCAGAACCAGCAGGGCCTCGCTTTCGGCTCCTGGTAGTCGTAGGTGCAAATGCCCGGGCAGCCTGGGCGTTCCGGCGGCCGTCTCGACGGAGCCGGGAATGGCCCGGGCCAAGCGGTGGGCCAGGTCGTCGCGGAGGGCCTGGACTCTGGTCGTGGCCGATGGTCGCGCCGACGATGCGACGGCGACCGCAACCCCGAGGCCGACGATCCCGGCCACGTTGTGGGTGCCGCTGCGCAACTCCCGCTCCTGACCGCCGCCGTGCAGGATGGCGCGCAGCTCCGGACGCCGCCGGGCGGCCAGCACTCCAACCCCCTGGGGCCCGCCGATCTTGTGGCCGCTGATGGCGACGAGGTCGGCCTCGCCGGCCGCCTCGGCCAGATCGAGCCATGGTGCCGCCTGTACGGCATCCGTGTGCAGCAGGGCGCGCGGAGCCAGGCGCCGCACCAAACGGGCCACCTGCCCGAGAGGCTGGATGACGCCCGTCTCGTGATTGGCCAGCTGGATCGAAACCAGCGCCACCTCGCGATCGAGCACGAGGCGCAGATCGTCCAGGTCGATCAGTCCGTCGGTGCGCACGGGCGCCACGCGAACCTCCTGACCGCTCGCGGCCGCCGCCTCCATCACGGCCGGATGCTCGACCGCGCTCGACGACCACCGGTCCGGGCCGGGCCGACAACGCACCCAGCACGGCCAGATTGTCCGCCTCCGTCCCGCCGGCTGTGAACGTGACACCGCTCGGGTCGACCCCCAGGGCAAACGCGACGGCATCACGCGCCTCGTCCACCGCGGCGCGCGCGGCCCGTGCCACCTGATGCGCGCCGGACGGGTTGCCGAATCGCTCGGTCAACCAGGGGTACATCGCGGCGGCCGCCTCGGGGCCCACTGGCCCACTGGCCGCATGGTCGAGATAAGCCAGCACCGCCAGCCAGGATACGGCCTCACCGGGCCTGCCTCAGTGGTCTGTAGATAGCGGGCGCCGCCGACCATGTCGCCAGGATGTCGCCTCGGGTTTCGCGACCTGAACAGCATTCTGCCAGTCTCAGCGCTACCGTCGCAGGCATGAGCAGTACATCCGGCTACCCTGCGTGATATGAGCCAGCTTCGGCTCGACCCGCTGACGGGTCGCTGGGTCGTCATCGCCGGAGAACGGTCGCAGCGGCCCCGGGATTTCCTGCCTCGTCGCCTGCCCGTTGAGGACGTTCCGGGTCGGCCGTGCCCATTCTGTCCCGGCCACGATGACGCTGGTGCTTCGGTGCTCGAGACCTACGGTCCGGGCGGCACCTGGCAGGTGAGGGTCGACTCAAACCTGTACCCCGCCTTCAGCGGCAACGAGCCCATGGTCGTCACCCACCTGGGGCCTGTGTACACCCAGGCCCCCGCGAGTGGCATCCACGAGGTTCTGGTGCTGACGCCCGAGCACCATGCGAGCTGGGCGGACCTGAGCGAAAGCCACGCCGCGCTGGTGATGGAAGCGCTGCGCGATCGGATGGCCGCCCACGCCGTGGCCGGGATGCGCTACAGCCAGGCGGTGGTCAACAGCGGCCGGGAGGCCGGCGCTTCAATCGAGCATCCCCACGGGCAGCTGTTGTCGATGCCGTTCATTCCCGGCGAGGCGGCCAATGAGCTGGCCGGCTTTGCCCGCTTCCAGGGCAATTGCCTGCTATGCACGGTGCTCGAGGCCGAGGAAGAGGCCCAACACCGGTTGGTGTTCGCCGACGATCGCGTGTCGATGATCAGCCCATTCTGGGGTGGCACACCCTACGAAATGCTGATCGTGCCGCGCCGGCACGAACTGCACCTGCATCACGCCGACCCGGCCGATCTGGCGGGCGTCGGCCGCTCAGTCCAGCGGGCCCTCGCCGGGCTGCGGGCTCGCCTCGGTGATATCGCCTACAACATCATGTTCCACACGGCACCGATCCGGCCGAGCGGCGACTTCCACTGGCACGTGCATCTCATGCCCAAGATCTCGACCCGTGGCGGCTTCGAGATGGGATCCGGGGTGCTGATCAATGTGGTGCCGCCAGAGCGGGCCGCCGAGGAGCTGCGCGCCGAGGTGGGCGTCTCCGCCTGAGAGGTCCTCTGAGAGTAGCGAGTCCGGGCCGGGCTGGCGACAGAGTCCGGGCCGGTCAGGTTCGCTTCCAGCGCTGGGCGGAATCAGGGCTTGATCAGGGATCAGGTGAGGGCGTGCACGGTGGCCGGCGTCCACTGGCTCCACGGCGTGGACCAATCCATGACGCCGTGATCGCCCTGGACCGGCGGGCGAGGGCTTCCGACGACCTCGACAATATCGCCGACATGGCTGAAGTTGAAGAACGTCAGGGCGTTGGCCGGCGCCACGTTGATGCACCCGTGTGACACGTTGGTCACACCCTGGTCGGACACCGACCACGGGGCCGCGTGCACGTATTCACCGCTGTCGGAGATGTGCACATCGTCGTAGACCAGCTCGTCGTAGCCGTTGGGCGAATTGACGGGGATACCGACCGTTGCGGAGTCCATCCGGACCACGCTTTGGCGGTCGAGGACGATGTGGATACCGTCCATCGTGGGGTACTGCTGGCGGCCGCCGCTGATCGGATAGGTCGCCACTGGCACACCGTTCTCGGTGACGGTCATCTCCTCCGTCTGCAGGTTGGCCACCGAGACTCTGGCCGCGCCGATGCTGAAGCTGTCCTCGATCTGCCCGCTTCCCCACTGGCCGCCGGACGCATTCCACCCGTTCAGGTCAGCCTTCACCGTGACCTGCTCACCCGTCGGCCAGAACGACGCCGGCCGGAAGTGCAGCTCGTCGTCGCTGAACCAGTACCAGCCGCCCTGAACCGGCCGGGACATGCTGACGGTGATATGTGACAGCACGGACCGCTCGGCCGCCGTGGTGTTCACGGCGTGGTTGAACGTGATCACGATGGGCTGGCCGACGCCTACGCTCAGCCCGGCGGACGGCCACACCGAAGCGGTCACCAGCGCGGTCGGAACCACGGTGGCGAATGTCGCCGCCCGCTCGGCCGTCACGCCGTCGGCGCGCATGACGCTGGCCACGACCCGGTACCTCGTGCCCGGCTGGAGCGGACCGGCGGATCGCCACCCCAGACGCGACGCGGCCATCGTGCCGGGAAGAGCCGCGCCGGCCGTGTCGGTCACGTGCACCGCACTGAGCAGCCCCGACGAGGTCGACACCGTGACGGCTGCGTCGGGCGCCACGCCTGCGGTCCCGCTCGGTGGCGACACCGTGACGGCCGCCGCCAGCTGGACCTGCGCCGCGTGCAGAGCGAGGGCTTCGTCGGTTGCCGCCCGGGCCTTGGCCGCGGCCACCTGCGCCGCGCTCGGGGTGTGATGCGTCACGCCGGAGGCGCCGCCCGCGACAACGCCCGCAGCCGCCGCTGCGCCCCCGCCAATCACCAGAACCGCCGCGCCGATCACCCACCAGCGGGCCCACCACCGGGGGCTGCGACGGCCATCCGTCCGCCGAGTATTCACATCCCTCAGCCTAGAGGCCCTCAGCGGCTCCATCCCGTCGCTCAGGTCCCTGGTCCAGCACGCTCAGAATGCTCAGGAGACCCCGATAGTTGATGTTCGAACTGCTCAGCCGGGCGACAACCACAAGACGCCGAGCGGGGGCAAAGTGATCGCCGCCGACGACCGTTGTCCGTGCCAGGAGCGCGGTTCGGCCTCGACCGCGCCGTAGTTGCCAACCCCGCTGCCACCCCACTCGACGGCATCGGTGTTCAGGACTTCCCGCCACCGGCCCGGCGCGGGCAGGCCCACCCGGTAGCCGGTGCGCACCACCGGCGTCAGATTGGCGATACAGGCCACGGGCTGGCCAGCCCCCCCGGACAGATCAGCCCCCCCGGACAGATCAGGCACGCCGGACAGATCAGGCACGCCGGCGGCCCGATAGCGTAGGAAGGACAGCACGCTCTGGTCGGCGTCGCCGGCGTCGATCCACCCGAAACCAGCCGGATCGACGTCGTCTTCCCACAGAGCCGGGAACTCCCGATAAATGCGATTGAGCGCCTGCACCATTCGATGCAGCCGTCGGTGGTCGGCCCAGTCTTCGAGGATCCACCAGTCCAGCTGCCGCTCGTGGCTCCACTCGCGCTCCTGGGCCAGCTCGCCGCCCATGAACAGGAGCTGTTTGCCAGGATGGGCCCACATCCAGGCGTACAGCGCCCGCAGGTTGGCCAGCTGCTGCCACCGGTCGCCGGGCATCTTGTTGAGAAGCGAGCCCTTCCCGTGGACCACCTCGTCATGGGACAGCGGGAGAATGAAGTTCTCGGTCCAGGCGTAGAGCAACCCGAAGGTGAGCTCACCGTGATGGAAGCGGCGATACACCGGATCGTGGTGGAAGTAGTCCAGGGTGTCGTGCATCCACCCCATGTTCCACTTAAACCCGAAACCAAGACCGCCCAGGTAGGTGGGCCTGGACACACCCGGCCAGGCCGTGGATTCCTCCGCGATGACGGTCGCGCCCGGATAGAGGGCAAAGACCGCTTCGTTGACCTCTTTTATAAAAGCGACGGCGTCCAGGTTCTCACGCCCGCCATAGCGGTTCGGCACCCACTCGCCTTCGCCTCGGGAATAGTCGAGGTACAGCATCGACGCCACCGCGTCTACCCGCAAGCCGTCGATATGGAACTGCTCGATCCAGTAGAGGGCGTTGGCCACGAGGAAGTTCCGGACCTCGTTGCGCCCGAAGTTGAAGACCAGGGTGCCCCAGTCCGGGTGTTCGCCCTGACGGGGATCGGCGTGCTCGTAGAGGGCGGTGCCGTCGAAGCGGGCCAGGGCGAACTCGTCACGGGGGAAATGGGCCGGCACCCAGTCCAGGATCACCCCGATCCCCCGCCGGTGCAGGGCGTCTACGAGGACCCGGAAGTCGTCGGGCGTCCCGAAGCGCGACGTCGGCGCGTAGTAGCCGGAGACCTGATAGCCCCACGACCCGGTGAACGGGTGTTCCGCGACGGGCATCAGCTCCACGTGGGTAAAGCCCAGCTCAGCCACATACTCCGGAAGCTGCTCGGCGAGCTCCAGGTAGGTGAGTGGCCGGGTACTGCCGTTTTCCTGCCGGTGGTGGCGCCATGAGCCGAGGTGGACCTCGTAGGCCGCCAGCGGGGTGCGGAACAGATCCGTGCCCGCCCGGGCCGCCAACCAGTCACCGTCGTTCCACTCGTGGGCCGGTTCGGGCACCACGACGCTGCCCGTACCGGGGGGCGCCTCCAGGGCGAACGCCATCGGATCGGTCTTGAGGATGAGCCGCCCGCGCGCGGTCACCAGCTCGTACTTGTAGTGGGCGCCGGTGGCCACGCCCGGAATGAACAACTCCCACACTCCCGACGAACCGAGCAACCGCATCGGGTGAACGCGCCCGTCCCAGTAGTTCCAGTCCCCCACCACCCGGACCGCTCTGGCGTTCGGTGCCCACACGGCAAACGACACGCCGGCCTGGCCGTCGTGGACGCGGGCATGCGCTCCGAGCACTTCCCACAGCCGGCGGTGCCGACCCTCACCGAAGAGGTGGAGGTCCAGTTCACCAACGGTCGGCCACGCTCCGTAGGGGTCGTCGAAGCGGTAGTTGAGCTCGCGTCCGTCGTGCTGGTAGGCCGCCTCCAGCCGATAACTCGTGACCCCGGGGCCAATGGGTCCTTCGTAGATGCCGGCCGGGTGCACCCGGGTCATGTCGGTCGACGTGGCTTCGGCCGGCGGTCCGGTGATCAGGCGCATGGCGACGGTGTCGGGACGATAAGCCCGGACCACGTCGCCGTGGCGGCCGAGCAGCAGGTGCGGGTCGGAATGATGGCCGTCGGCAATCAGCTGGAGCTCGGCGCTGGACGGTGAGGTCATTCGCTCCCGCTCAGCAACTGATTGATGCCCGCAAGCGGGAGCAATGCCCAATCAGGACGGTGGGCCCGCTCGTAGTCGAACTCGTAGAGGGCCTTGTCGAGCTCGTGGGCGAACGCCACGGCCGGAGCTGACTTGGGACCCGGCAGCAGGCTCCTGATCCCATCCACGTCGAGGTAGCCCTCGAGGAAGGCCTGCCGATTGTGGGCATGCCACGCCCTGGCGAGCGGTACCAGCTGGGCCATCTCGGACGCGGCCCGCTCGGTCAGGACATACCGGGACGCGTAGTCGAGAGACCGCAGGAAGGAGCTCACGTCCTTGAGTGGAGAGGTTGGCGCGGTTCGCTCCGCCAGTGATTTGGCAGGTTCGCCTTCGAAGTCCAGGACGTACCAGCCGCTGTCGGTCTGCATGACCTGCCCGAGGTGGTAGTCGCCGTGGACACGGATCGCTGGGCCGGGATCGGTCACGGCTCGCAGCCGGGCGAGTAGTACTGAAGCCTCCGCCACCAGGTCGCGTCCGGCCACGTCAGCGGCCGCGGCGAGCCGGTTGACCGTACGATCGAGCAGGGCATCCCACTCCCCGACGACCGCCGGACCCTGGACGACCCCGAGGGTCTCGGCCAATGCCAGGTGCATCTGAGCGGTCATGCGCCCCAGCCGGCGGGCCTCATTGGCGAAGTCGCCGCCCGCCTGAGCCGGGTCCTCGCAGGGCGAGTTGTAAAGATCGCGGAGAGAGGTGAGCGCCAGCGCCCAACCCTCCGATCCCCCCGCGAGGTACTGCTGGCCGAAGGCCAGGTCGTAGGGATCCTCCCTCCAGGTTACAAGCGGCAGGGCCACGTGGCCGAAGCCCACAGCCACCAGCGCCGAGGTCACCTCGACGTCGGGATTCGGGCCCGGATGCAGCCGGCGGTAGACCTTGAGGATCAGGCGGTCGTCGAACACCAGGGAGGTGTTGGATTGCTCGGCGCTCATCGGACGAGACAGGACCGCGGACTCCGCGCCATCGCTCGCCACTTGAAGGAGGATGCGGGCCAGTTCGCTGTCGAGCACCGCGTCATAGAAGACCGCCGAATCCACCGTACCGAGCACCGCCTGCTCGCGGCCGTGGAGAAACTCGGCCCGTTCGCCCACCGGCCGCTCACCGATCAACAGCTGGTAGTGCGTTCCGTCGACTGCGACCGTGGCGTGCCACAGCCGGTGACCGTCGTTGCCGGCCCACAGGGCCCGGCCTCGTTCCACCCGGACCGACTCGGGGCTCGGCGCCTCCGCCCCGGCGTACCACCGCTGGCCGCCGAGATAGGCCGGGATGAGCGGCTCGAGCCCGTCGCGAAGTTCGTTGCTCATGGATGTGGCCCGGTCATGGTCTGGGCTCGTCATGGTCTGGGCTCGTCATGGTCTGGGCTCGTCATGGTTGCGGCCCGGTCATGGTCGGGGCTCATGGTCGGGGCTCGTCATGGTCTGGGGCCGCCGTCATGGGAGTCCCTGCAAGTGCGGATCCACCAGCTGGAACCAGAAGAACCCGTACGGGGCCAGAGTGATGAAGTAGGACAGTTCACCAACACGGGGAAACGGCACTCGCCCGAGCAGTTCGATAGGAGCTCTTCCCTCCCACCGCTGGAGCGGGAGCTCGGCCGGCTGGGCGAAGCGGGACAGGTTGCATACGCAGAGCACGACGTCCGGGGTCGCCGTCTCGATCACCGGGCTTGCCGGCCAGGCGTCCGGACCAGCTGACACGGTATCGGGTTCGGCCGGGGTTTCCGAAATGGGAGAGGTTCGCACATATGCCAGCACCGACGGGTTCTCAGCGGAGATAACCTCGAAGCTCCCGGTGCCGAATACCGGATGCTGCCGGCGCACCTCGAGCATGCGTTTCATCCAGTGCAGCTGGGAGCTGGTGTCACGCACCTGGGCCTCCACGTTGACAGCCGCGTAGCCGTACACCGGGTCCATCAACGGCGGGAGGTACAGCTGCGCGAAATCCGCCCGGCCGAAGCCGGCATTGCGGTCCGGCGACCACTGCATCGGTGTGCGGACGGCGTCGCGGTCACCCAGGTAGATGTTGTCGCCCATGCCGATCTCGTCGCCGTAGTAAAGGACCGGCGAGCCCGGAAAGCTGAACAGCATGGCGTGGAGCAATTCGGCAATCCGGCGGTCATTGTCCACAAGGGGGGCCAGGCGGCGGCCGATCCCGAGGTTGCGTTTCATTCTCGGGTCTTTGGCGTACTCGGCCCACATGTAGTCGCGTTCCTCGTCGGTGACCATCTCCAGGGTCAACTCGTCGTGGTTGCGCAGGAACATTCCCCACTGGCAGCCGTCCGGTATAGCCGGGGTACGGTTCAGGATCTCGGAGAGCGGGTGGCGTTGCTCCCGGCGCACGGCCATGAACATCCGGGGCATCACCGGAAAGTGGAAGCACATGTGGCACTCATCGCCATCGCCGAAGTACTCCACCACGTCCTCCGGCCACTGGTTGGCCTCCGCCAGGAGCACCCGGCCCGGGTAGAGGGAATCGACCTCCTTGCGCAGCCGCTTGAGGTACTCGTGGGTCTCAGGAAGGTTCTCCCCATTGGTGCCGTCCCGCTCGAACAGATACGGAACCGCGTCGAGGCGAAACCCGTCGAGGCCGATATCGAGCCAGTAGCGGACCACGTCGAGCATGGTGTCGGCGACCTCGGGGTTGTCGTAGTTGAGGTCGGGCTGGTGGGAGAAGAAGCGGTGCCAGTAGTACTGGCCTCGCTGGGCGTCGAAGGTCCAGTTGGACTTTTCGGAGTCGAGGAAGATGACCCGGGCTTCGGGGTACCGGGTGTCATCATCGCTCCACACGTACCAATCCGCCTTCGGGTTGGTGCGGTCCTGGCGGGATTCGGCGAACCACGGGTGCTGATCGGAGGTGTGGTTCATGACCAGATCGGCGATGACGCGCAGGCCCCGTTTATGGGCCTGCTCAACCAGCTCCACCGCATCGGCCAGATCGCCGTATTCGGGGAGGATGGTCCAGAAGTCGCTGATGTCGTAA
Organism: uncultured Acidimicrobiaceae bacterium; assembly: GCA_963834725.1. Taxonomy (GTDB): domain Bacteria; phylum Actinomycetota; class Acidimicrobiia; order Acidimicrobiales; family Palsa-688; genus PALSA-693. Next base: position 4,514,592 of record CAWICN010000001.1, on the reverse strand, counting down.
CCGCCGTCGCGAAGCGGGGACTGGTAGAACGGCAACAGCCACAGGCAGTCGACGCCCAGCCACTCGAGATAGTCCAGTTTGGCGGTGATGCCGGACAGGTCGCCGGTGCCGTCGTCGTTGCTGTCGAAGAAGCCCCGCACCAGGATCTCGTAGAAAACGGCCCGCTGAAACCAGCCGGGCTCCGGCATGGCGAACGGGCTGATCACCGGGGCACCATCCAGGGGACGGTGCCCCGACCTGCCACATTGGTCCGCTCCACCAGGTCGCTCACCGGGCGGCTCTGAGGTCGAGCAGGTGGGCGACGCGGTCAGCCGGATCCAGGCGTACGTAAGGCGACCCGCCCAACCAGTGGTAGCGCTCGCCAGAGAGCTCGTCGAATGCCACGTAGGGCCGATCGTCGGGCAGTCCCAATCCGGCCAGATCCAGTTGCAGGGTCGCCTCCTGGGTCCAATCCGGATCCAAGTTGACGACGGTGAGCACCACGTCGCTTCGGTCGTCGCTCACCTTCGAGTAGGCGATGACGGCGGGGTTGCTGGTCGGGTGAAAGCGTATGGACCGGAGGCGGTGGAGAGCGGGATGGCGCCGCCGGATGTCGTTGAGGGCGGTCATCATCGGGGCGAGGGTGCCGGGCCGGGTGTAATCCCGGCACTTGATCTCGTACTTCTCCGAGTTGAGGTATTCCTCGTTCTCGTCGGAGGCCGGAATGTTCTCGTACAGCTCGTAGCCGCTGTACACCCCGTACGAGGGGCTGAGGGTCGCCGCCAGCACCAGCCGCAGGGCGAACGCGGCCGGCCGCCCGAATCGCAACGGGCCCGACAGGATGTCGGGGGTATTGGGCCAGAAGTTGGGTCGCATGTAGTCAGCCACCGGCCCATGGGCCAGCTCTACGAGATAGGCCCACAAACCTTCGGGACCGTGCTGGGAGGTCCTCCAGGTGAAATACGTGTAGCTCTGGGTGAAACCGGCCTCGGCCAGACGAGCCATGACCTTCGGCCGCGTGAACGCCTCTGACAGGAGGATCACCTCAGGGTGCTCTGCCTGGATCGACGAGATCAGCCACTCCCAGAATGCGATCGGTTTGGTGTGCGGGTTGTCCACCCGGAACACGGCGACGCCCTGCGAGATCCAATACCGCATGATCTCGCGGCACGCCTCCCACAGGGCGATCCGATCGGACTCGGATGCAGGCCAGAAGTTGATCGGGACGATGTCCTGGTACACCTTGGGTGGGTTCTCGGCGTGGGCGATCGACCCGTCGGGACGGCGGTGGAACCACTCCGGATGCTCGGTGACCCACGGATGGTCCGGGGAGCACTGCAGGGCGTAGTCGAGCGCCACCTCCATGCCGGTAGCGCGCACTTCCGCAACCAGATGGGAAAAATCCTCGATGGTGCCGAGGTCGGGATGGATGGCGGTATGACCGCCGTCGGAACTACCGATCGCCCACGGGCTCCCCGGATCGTCGTCATCAGCCAAGAGCGTGTTGTTGGGTCCCTTCCGGTCGGTGCGTCCGATCGGGTGGATCGGCGGCAGATACAGCACGTCGAAGCCCATGGCGGCCACCTCGACAGCGCGGGCCGCCGTCGCCTTTAGCCCCCCGAACGAGCGGGGAAAGAGCTCGTACCATGCCCCGAACAGGGCCAACTCGCGGTCCACCCACAACGGTTGGGGGGACGAAACCGTGAGGTCGTCGGCACCCTCGTGACCTCGCAGCGCAGCCGCCACCGCCGCGTCGAGCGCGTCACGGACGCGGAAGGCCTCGTGCAGGGTCCTATCGTCCAGCGTCCTGAGGGCGGCCGCCACCGCCGGGTCGGCGGCCGCCGGCTGGAGCAACTGCCGCCCTTCGAGAATCTCCACGCCGATGCCCAGCCCGGCCTCCAGCTTGGCTCTGACCTTGTGGGCCCACGTGGCGTATCGATCTGTCCACGCCTCGACGACGAACCAGTGCGGCCCGACCCTTTGCGGGACCACCGTCGATTCCCATTCGTCGTTGCCGAGCGCGATCAGTTCGGCCACCGACTCAGGCAGGTCGGCCACAGTCGCTGTCTCTGACTCTGTCTCTGACTCTGTCTCTGACTGTGTCTCTGGCTCTGTCTCTGACTGTGTCTCTGGCTCTGTCTCTGACTCTGACGGCAGGTCCGGCCGACGCTGACGGGGTGCTCGGTCGCCGGACCGGGCGGCGCCATCGGCGAGCAGCCTTACCCGGCCGGCCAAATAGTCGTGTCCCTCCTTGAACACCACTGCGGTGATACGCACCGCCTCTCCCACCACCGCTTTCGCCGAATGTCCAGGTGTAGGAGTTCGGGGGCGAAGATCCTCGATCACCAGCCGTCCGGTCACGGGTGCCAACCTACCCATCGTTGTGTCCCACCAACGCGATCGCCCACCAGCCCGATCGGCAGTCCGCTGGTCAGGCCGGGTCCGGTCCCGTAGCTTTACGACCATGAGAGCGCTTCGGAGCTTCACGGTGCGGGCCCGGCTTCCCGCGGCTCTCGGTCCCGTGCAAGAACTGGCATTCAACCTGCGGTGGTCGTGGGAGCACCGCACCCGGGACCTGTTTCGGTGGGTGGACCCCCAGATCTGGGAGCTGAGCTTCCACGACCCGGTTCGGCTGCTCAGCCTGGTCGGCCGCCAGCGGCTCGAGCAGCTCTCCGCCGATCCTGCGTTCATGGGATTCCTCGGCGACATGCACGACGACCTCCGCCGCTACCTCGAGGCCCCGCGGTGGTTCCAGAACCGGGCGGTGAGCCCGCTCCGCGGCGTCGCCTACTTTTCCCCCGAATTCGGCCTGGCCGAGGCGCTCCCGCAGTACTCCGGTGGTCTCGGTGTGCTCGCCGGCGACCACCTGAAGGCGGCGAGCAGCCTCGGAATCCCGATGACAGGCGTCGGACTCATGTACCGGCTCGGCTACTTCCGTCAGCATCTCGACGCCAACGGCTGGCAGGAGGAGCGCTATCCGATCCTCGACCCGCACGCGATGGCGCTCGAGTTGGTCGAGGGAGTCCGGATACCGGTCGGCCTCGCCGGCGACCTCCTCGAATCGCAGGTGTGGCGGGCCCGGATCGGCCGGGTCGAACTGTACCTGCTCGACGCCGACGTCGATGCCAACGACGACGAACTGCGGGCGGTCACGGACCGCCTGTACGGCGGCGGGACCGAGCACCGCATCCGCCAGGAGATCCTGCTCGGCATCGGCGGGGTACGGGCCCTCGAGGCGGCCGGCGTGGAGACCCAGGTGTTCCACACCAACGAGGGGCACGCCGGGTTCCTCGGTCTGGAGCGCATCCGCAAGTTGATCACCTCGCACAGCCTGCGCTGGGACGAGGCGGTGGAGGCGGCCCGGGCCGGGACGGTGTTCACCACGCATACTCCAGTGCCGGCCGGGATCGACCGCTTCCCCCGGGAGCTGATGACCCGGTACTTCGGGCGGCTGGCCGAGGAGTGCGGGATCTCGTTCGACACACTCATGTCGCTCGGACACTTCCCCGGTGAAGACCCGGCCGCGCCCTTCAACATGGCGGTGATGGGCCTGCGCCTGGCGGCCAAATCGAACGGCGTGTCCCGCCTGCATGGCCATACCAGCCGCGAGATGTTCCAGGCCCTCTGGCCGACGGTGCCGGCGGAGGAGACTCCGATCGGATCGATCACGAACGGCGTTCACGGCCGGACGTGGGTCTCGTCGAGCATGGATGAGCTCCTGTCGAAGTACGTCTCGCCGGCGTGGGACGAAGCCGGGCCCGATGAGTGGGCCCGCATCGAGGATGCTCGCGACGACGAGATGTGGCGGGCGCGGGAGCAGGGGCGCGACGCCCTCGTGAGCTTCGTGCGAGAGCGCCTCCGCAGATCGCTGACCGATCGGGGCGTCTCCGTCAGCGACGCGGCGTGGACCGACGAGATCCTCGACCCGCGCTATCTGGTCGTGGGCTTCTCCCGCCGCTTCGCGACCTACAAGCGGGCCACCCTGCTGCTCTCCCAGCCGGACCGGCTGCGGGCCCTTCTGCTGGATGAGCAACGGCCGCTGCAGCTGGTGTTCGCCGGGAAAGCCCACCCGGCCGACGATCTGGGCAAGGAGATGATCGCCCAGATCGTCCGCTTCTCGCGGGACCCGGACGTGCGCCACCGAATCACCTTCATCGAGGACTACGACATCTCAGTGGCCCGCATGATGTATCACGGCAGCGACGTGTGGCTGAACACACCCCGGCGGCCGAACGAGGCGAGCGGCACCAGCGGGGAGAAGGCGGCCCTCAACGGTGCGCTCAACTGCTCGATCCTCGACGGCTGGTGGGACGAGATGTTCGACGGGAGCAATGGCTGGGCTATCTCTTCCGCGGAAGCGATCACCGACATGGATCATCGGGACAACGTCGAGGCCAACAGTCTCTTCGAGTTGCTGGAGCGGCAGATCGTCCCGTTGTTCTACGACCGGGGGGGCGGCCGCTTCCCGCGCGGGTGGGTTACACGGATCAAGGCGTCGTTGCGCTCGCTCGGCCCGAAGGTCATGGCCTCGCGAATGGTCCGCGACTACCTCGACGACATGTACGAGCCGATCGCGGCGCAGAGCGATGCGCTCGCGGGCGACGACTACGCCCGGGCCCGGGAGCTGGCCGAGTGGAAGCAGCGGGTGCTGGCCGCCTGGCAGGAGGTCAAGGTCGAGGTCGACCCCGATCCCGGCGTGGGATCGGTGGACCTTGGAGCCGAATGCGAGGTCACCGCCATGGTGCATCTTGGCTCCCTCACGCCCTCCGACCTGGCCGTCGAGCTGCTCCATGGACCGGTGGCGGCCGGTGACGAGCTGACCGACACGGAAGTGGTCCGGCTGGTGCAGGTTCCGGCTGACGAGGACGGCCAGCCGGGCGAAGGAGGCGGCCACGGAGGCCCAGATGACGGGGACAGCGGCGCCAGCGGAGCCAGTGAGCGCTCCGGCGCCGAGGCGGGCGGAGCCAGTGAGGGCGCCGGCGCCGACGCGGACAGGGCCAGTGAGGGCGCCGGCGCCGAGGCGGGCAGGGTCAGTGAGGGCGCCGGCGACGGCGACGGCCGTCTGGTCCGGTACCGGGGCCGCTTCCGATGCGACCAGGCCGGCCGCCACGGCTACGCCGTGAGGGTGGTTCCGGCCCATCGCGACCTGGTAGTCCCGGTCGAGATGGGATGTGTGACCTGGGCCTAGGACGCGGTTGACGAGGCTGAATGACTCGCCCTCGTTGGAGGGGCGGATGGACGGAGGGGTGGCCGGGTCGACTGGCGGGGCGGGCCGGGTGGCTGCTCGGGCGGTCCGGGCTGGCGGGCGGTCCGGGCTGGCGGGCGGGTCAGGTGGCTGGTCGGTCGAGGCGGCGTCGACCGGTGGCTGGTCGGTCGAGGCGGCGTCGACCGGTGGCTGGTCGGTCGAGGCGGCGTCGACCGGTGGCTGGTCGGTCGAGGCAGCGTCGACCCGGTGGCTGGTCGGTCGAGGCGGGGTCCACCGGCCGGCAATGTGGGTGCGTCTGGAGACTTCGGGTGCGATTGGGGGCGTGATATCGGTAGAACCGTGCCCAAGGCGCAAAGCGCACCCGGCAAGGGCCCTCTTGAGGACGAGGGCCTGTCCTGAACGCCCCTCCACCCTCCCACCGGTCCGCCCACCTGGCCGCTTGCGTCATGGCGGCGACCTGGCTTTGATTGTGTGATAAAACGCTTTTATAGCAGAATCTGGGACCGCGCCGCCGGGCCCGCCGGCGGCCCGCACGTCCGCCGCTTTAGAGCGGCTGCGCCCCACCCACCAGTCGGGCAGCCGCCGCGAAGGGGTCCAGACGGCGCGCCAACAGGTCGGCCTTCGCCGCCTCGTAGTGTGCCCCACCAGCCAAATCCCGGACATCGCGCTCGAGGAGGTGCACGAGCAGCCGGTTCATCTCCGCGACAAGTCGCTCTTCCCGGCGGGTTTGCAACTCGCCCGTCGAGTCGAGGAAAGAGCGGTGCTCTCGCACCTTGTCCCACAACGTCTCGACGCCGTCCCCGCTCGCGGCTGTCGTCATCAATACGGGAGGACGCCAGTCGCCCATGGCCGGATTGAGATCAAGCATGTTCTCCAGGTCGCGGCGGGTCTGGGCCGCCCCTTCGCGATCAGCCTTGTTCACGACGAAGAGGTCTGCTACCTCGAGCAGACCGGCCTTGCTGGTCTGGATGGCATCCCCCCAGCCGGGGGTCACCACCACCACCGTGGTATCAGCCGCACCCGCCACTTCGATCTCGACCTGACCGACGCCCACGGTCTCGACGAACACCAGGGCCAACCCCGCCGCAGCAAGGACCCGGATGGCCTCCGGCGTGGCTGCGGCCAGGCCGCCGAGGTGACCCCGGCTCGCCATGGAACGAATGAACACTGCGTCTTCCAGGGCATGTCGCTGCATCCGGATCCGGTCACCCAGGATGGCGCCTCCGGAGAACGGCGACGAGGGGTCGACGGCGAGCACACCGACCCGGGCGTCCCCCGCGGCCGCCAGGCCGATCAACTGATCGGTGAGTGTCGACTTGCCTGAACCCGGCGCGCCGGTGATCCCCACGACCTGATCTATCACAGCGCTCGGCCCGAAGGTGAGCTGGCCGACCTGCCGGGCCGCTTCTCCGCCCCGCTCGACGAGAGAGAGCAACCGGCCGACGGCCCCCTTGTGGCCGGCCCGGGCCGCCTCGAAAAGGACGACCGGGTCGCTTTGGCGGCCTGGGCCCGGGGCCGGGGAGGATGAGGGTGGGGAGGGCACGCTGGCGGCAGGCGATGGCATGTCGGGGTCCAGTATCGCCGCGGCTCGACCAGTGGGCCACCTGCGAAACTCGACGCCGGAAGCTCGAAGCGTACACATATCGCCCGACAAGGCGTTCGGATCAGTGCGTTTCCGGCGTCTGGTTTTCTTGTCAGCCCACCAGCGGCATCTCGACGAGCAGAGCCGGCAGAGCCTCCCTCCCGTTAGGCTCGACCCGTGCGTGCCCACGTAGACGTCGACGCCGTGGTGGGTCTGACCGCGGCCCTGGTAGCCGTTGACACCCAGAATCCGCCCGGCCGCGAGCGCCCGATCTCCGACGTGGTCCACGCCGCACTCGATCGCTGGCGTCCGGTGTGGACCGAGGTTGAGCCTGCTGCCGGGCGCCTTTCCCTTCTCGCGGCCCTCCCCCATCCAGATGGCCCAGGGCGCCGTCCGACGCTGATCATCAACGGGCATCTCGACGTGGTCCCAGTCGCGACGCAAGCCTGGAGCCACGAACCCTTCGACCCTCGTGTCGAGGACGGCCGGTTGTACGGGCGGGGCAGTGCCGACATGAAAGGGGGCATCGCCGCCGCCATTTGCGCCCTCTCGACCCTCGAGCATTCCGGACGGCCAAGAGCGTGTGACGTGGTGTTCCACCTCGTCGCCGATGAGGAGCGAGGCGGCCGGTACGGGACCCGTGCCCTGCTCGAAGCCGGTCTGATCCAGGGAGACGCCTGCCTGGTCCCCGAGCCAACCGACCTCGAGCTGTGCGTCGCCGAACGCGGCCTGCTGCAAGGCACACTGACCGTCAAGGGCCGGCCCGGGCACGGAAGCCGACCCCGCGACGCGGTCTCGGCCATCGAACACGCCGCCCACCTGGTCCTCGCTATCCACGCCGCTGATTTCGGTGGCCCCGATCACCCGCTGCTTGGCCGGCCTACCGCGAACGTGGGAACGATCAGGGGCGGCGACGCCTACAACACGGTCGCCGAATCATGCGCGGTCGGAGTCGACCGACGGGTCCTGCCCGGCGCGACAGAAGCCAGCACGGTCGCCGAGGTACGAGCGAAGGTCGACGGGGCGGGGATCGAAGGGCTTCGCTACGACTTCGAGATCGACACGTTCGGTGAAGCCAGCGAGATGACCGCCGACGACCCGTGGGTAAAGCAGGTCGGCGACGCGGTCGCGCTGAGCACCGGCCGCCAGCCCGGGATCATCGGCATGAGCTTCACCACCGATGCGCGCTTCATGCGCAATCAGGCGGGCATTCCCACCGTGGTCTGCGGTCCCGGCGCCGTCGAACAGGCTCACGGCAACGATGAGTGGGTGGCGGTGGACCGACTGGTCGACGCCACCGCGGCCTACGCGGAGCTCCTCGCCGCTTACGGCTGAGTGCCGACCTCAGATCGCGGCTCGGGCCGGACCAGTTGGCGGCAACGATGAGAGCGCACCGAGCCACTCGAGCACCATGTCGGCCACCGGCCGCTCGGTGCCGCGGAGGGCGTGATCCTTGCCCTCGATCCAGCAGTGAGTGACCCGGCCGGGTATGGCCCGGGTGGCCGCCTCCAACTCCTCCGGGGTGCCGAAGGCGTCACGGGTGCCGGAGATGAAAAGACAGGGCACCTCGAGCCCCGGGAAGTGCTCGGTCCGTTTCCGGTCGGGGCGTCCGGGTGGATGGAGCGGGTAGCTGATCAGGACCAGGCCCACAGCCCGAAGACCCTCGGCGACGGCCATCGAGCATATGCGTCCCCCCATCGACCGGCCTCCCAGTACTATGGCGGACACCCCCGGCGCGAGCTGGGCCGCCTCCTCCCGGACTGCGGCGATCAGGACCGGCGCCCGGTCCGGGGTTTTCCTGCCCGCCTTCCGGTAGGGAAAGTCCATACGCACCACGGTGAAGCCGGCGGCGCTGGCCACGGCGTCGATGGCGAGGAGGGATGGGGCGTCCCGATCCGCGCCGGCGCCGGGCGCGAGCAGAATCCCGAGCGGGAGCCGGGCGCGGTGGGCGGTCACACCACGGCGCGGAGGAGATCCCGCAGCGCGGTGGCCTCCTCGGCGATGACGTGCTCCTCGCAGCCCGCCTCGATGGACTCGGAGAGGGTTCGTGCCTGAGTCATGATGCGGAACCACTGGACCTCGTCCAGCCCGAGCGGCGGTGGGCCCGCCGCCTCCTGAACTCGCTCCACGGCCTCGGAAGCGCGCTGTTCGTCGCCCGGATCCCCTGCCAACCGGTCGGCGGCGGCGAAAAGCTCCTCGAGGGCGCGGTACCGGCTTTCGCCGTCGCCGTCATCGTCATCGTCGTCCTCCTGCGGCGAGCCGACCTGCTCGAAGAGAGCCTCAACCTCGGCTTCCCGGTCGGAGGGAACGACCAGATCATCGTCATCCCACAGGTAGTGGATCCCGGCCTCGTCCAGGAGCACCCCCAACCTGGCCCGCTGTTCGGGCAGCCATTCCGGAAGCTCGTACACGGTCTCCTCGCCATCGAACCCGCCTTCTGCCGGGTCCGGGACCGGCCCTGACCGTTCCGAGACCGAACCTGGCGGCTCCGATGCGGTGAGGCTTGCCCCCACCAGCGGCTCGACCAGTTTGCACAGCACCGCGGCCTGAGCCCGGATCTCGTCCTCCAGCGCCTCATCCGCGCTCAGGGCCGACAGCAGACGGCGGGTCACCCGCCCGACCGCCGCCCAGGTGGCTTCGTCAGCGCCCGAGTAGCCGTCGACCATGAACACCGTGGCGGACGCCTCGGCCACATCGGCATCGGCGTGCATATCCGTCGGGTCCTCCCGCAATCGGCCCGCAGCGTCACCGAGAAGTCGCAGCGCGCTCCCAACCTGCGCGTCCTCCTCGGCCCGAAGAGGGGCATCCGCGCTCGCCGCCTTCTCCCATCCGGGGCCATCGTCGATCACCGACGCGGCGACAACGGGCTCGGGGTTGGCGGCCAGTTCAGCCATGAGGTCATCGACCCGGGTCTCGTCCTCCGCGGCCACCACCAGCTCGTCGTCCTCGAAGCGATGCAGGATCTCGTCGCGATTGAGCCATTCGATGAGACGGCCCCGCTCGCGGTCGGCCCAGTCGTCCAGGCGGTAGCCGACCTCGTCGTCCTCGTCGCCGGTCGAGAGCTCTGGCAGGCGCGATACCACCAGGCGCTGCCGGCACAGGTGGCACCGCCCTCGGGCCCCCACCTCGTACCCACAGTTCGGGCAGTACCAGATCTTGCTCATATGCCGTCAGTCTTCCAGCACCAGACGTCAGCCAGCGACCGGCACGTCGCCGTCCATGATGGCCGATATTCATTGGCCGGCGGCCCCTGGACGGGTTACAACTGTCGTGAACCCGTACCGAGGAAGGAGGACCGCCCATGGTGAAGCTCATAAAGCACAGTGCCGGGGCGGCCCTCGCCTCGCAGCAGCCGCCGTACACCGGCCGCAGCATGGGGTCGACGCCGCTCCTGCCCTTCTAACCGGGCCGGCCACCCCGGACGTCCGCCTCCCCTCGGCCGGAAGTCCTCGCTCGTCGCTCGTCAACGCAACGGCGGCAGCGGCGGCAGCGGCGGCAACGGCGTCCGGCGCCGGCTCGATCCGCCGCCTATCGGTGGAGGGCGTCCTGCGCCGCCAGGCCCGATGCCCCTCTCGGTCTGAGCGATGAATTTGCCCCTCTGCACACCGTCTCACTACCAGAACACCCGCAATCCAATAACCACCTTTCACCACGGAGACCTGTCATGTACCAATCGCCTGTGATCCTTCGTAACCTCGCCACCGCCCAGCGGGATGAGGCACTCCGACGCGCCGACCGCCACCGTCAGGCGAGCGAGGCGCGCCAGGAGCGGACCCGGCGCCGGCCGGACCGCACCAGGGCCGGACCACCGCTTCGGGCCCGCCTGTCGCGGTCGTTACGCCACTACTAGCCCCCCGGACTGGCCGGTCCGTCAAGGCCGGCGGACTGGCCAGTCCATCAGGGCCGGCAAACTGGCCGGTCCGTCAGCGCCGGCAACCGGCCGGTCCGTCAGGGCCGGGGGGACCGGCCGGATCGCCTGGGCAGAATCGGGGCGGCTCTGCCAGTCCCGCTCGATGGGCCGGTCCCGCTCGATCGGCCGGTCACCCGCTCACTCGGCTCCTGAACCTCGTGGTACTCCTCCTCGACGTTGACCGCCCACACGTCGTGATCGGCACCGAGGAGATTTTCGACCGCCAGCATGGCGGTGTACATCGAGTGGTCCTGGTTGTTGTACCGGTGCATTCCGTTGCGACCAACAGGGATCACGTTGGCGACGTGAGCCTCGAGCCAGGCCCGGATGGTCTCGACATTGGCCTTGTAGTCGACGTCGTAGTACGGGTACGCCTTCGGCATTCGCACCACGTAGCCGGTCTCGACGTCAGCGGGATCGACCAGCCCCAGCCGCCCGAGCTCCGCTTTGCCGATCTCAATCAGGTCCTCGTCGGCGGCGGCCCACGAGGAGTCCCCCTCGTCGACCGTGTACTCCAGCCCGAGGACGTTGCGGCCGTCCTTGACCAGGTAGGGCGACCATGAGCCGAAGTTCTGGATGCGCATGGTGCGGACACCGGTGTCGTGGATGTAGATCCAGTTGTCGTTCCAGTCGACGGTCTCGGCGGGGACCACCAGGGCTACGGTCAGGAAGTCCCGATAGCCGAGGGCGCCGGCGGCGCGCTGGACCGGAGCAGGGGCGGGTGGGTCCATGACCTCGACCAGGGTGGACAACGGCATAGAGGAGATGATGGCGGTCGCCGGGTAGTCGGTCTGCCCGCCTGCGCTTTCGGCGGTCACGGAGGAGGCCCGGCCGCGAACGTGCGTGATCCGGGTAACACGGGTATCCATCACCACTTTGGTGCCGGCCGCCTCCACGGCGTCGCGACAGCGCTCCCACATCATCCCCGGACCCAGCTTGGGATACTGGAACTCCTCGATCAGGGACGTGATGCTCTTCTGGTTGCGCCTGGGCAAGATGGCATTGACGATGGCGCTGATCAACGACAGGTTCTTCACCCGCTGGGCCGCCCAGTCGGCCGGCATTTCCGAGGGCGGATGACCCCAGACCTTCTCCGTGTAGGTCTTGAAGAAATGTCGGTAGAGCCGCCAACCGAAGCGGGCTGCCAGCCAGCCCTCGTACATGTCCTGTCGCGTCGGCGGGCGCAGCCGGGCCCACCCATACGACAGCACGCACCGCAGCGCCTCGAGCGGGCCGAGGTTGCCAAGGGCATTCGTGGCCCGGAGGGGGTAGTCGTAGAACTTGCCCTGGTAGTAGATGCGACTCTTACGAGGCCGCAGCATGAAATCGCCCTCCGGCAGGATCTCGTGCCAGAGGTCGTCCACGGACTGAACTTTGGTGAAGAAGCGATGGCCACCGATGTCGAAGCGCCATCCCTCCCGTTCCACGGTCCGGCTGATGCCGCCTACGACGCTGTCCGACTCGAGCACGGTACAACGACGACCGGCTTTCGCCAGCTGGTAGGCCGCGGTCAGCCCCGCCGGTCCCGCTCCGATGATCACGACATCGCCGGTGAGGCCAATTTCTTCGGAAACGGCAGGGTCTCCGGAAACGCCTGGCTCACCGGTCAGGTCGGTCAAGGGCTGGATCACGCGGTGAAGGCCTCCGTCTCAGCCAGACCCGGGGAGGGCGAGTAGGACCGGCTGTTCATCGACATTCTTGTCCCTTCCGCCCGGAGCGGCCAGCCGCGGCCCGTCGTGGTCCAGCCGGTCAGGCCCAATACCAGCCGGTCAGGCCGAATACCAGCAGGTCAGGCCGAATAGCGGACCAGGTTCTCGTTCTCGTAAAAGTTGCCGTTCGCGCCGACCGCGGTCGTCCCGGGGCCCCGGAGCATGTCCAGCCAGCTCTTCAGGTACCCACAGTCACCGCCGAGACCGGGGTAACCGTCCCTCCACACCAGCCACAGGGTGTGACCGGATCCCAGCCGCGCCAACGTGGACTGCGCGAAGGTGCCGACATCGGTCGCGGCGATGACCTTCTTGTAGTCCGCCCAGTCGACCCGTTGCGGCCCGATCGCCCGCGGGAAGGTGATCTCGGTCACCCCCTTGACCCGCAATAGCCGGTCGCCGGCCGGCCCGAGCTGGTCGGGGCAGTAGACGATGAGGTCGCCGGGCTGGGCCTGCACGCTGAGCACCGCGTCGATCTGGGCGGCCTGTGTCCGCTGTTGCGTGTTCGCATCCCTTCCGGCCAAAAGACCGGTCAGGACGAGGACGGCGAGCGCTCCGGCGCGAAACCGGCGCCCCGGCAGAACGCTCACACCCTGGGCCACCACCAGCAGGAAGAGAGGGAACACGACCGCCGCATACCGGGCCACAAAGGCCGCGTTGGCCAATGCGCTCAACCCCACCGCCACCAGCAGGGTGCCGACCGTCACTCCGGCGAGCGGTCCCACACCGGGGCGTGGACGCAGCTCGAGGATCAAGGCCGAGCCGGTGTGGGCAGGCTCCAGCTCACCGTCGGGCCCAACCGAGTCGACTGGCGCAGCGGTGTCGAGCAGCCCGGCCTTCCCTGGTCCCCCGGTCGGCACCGTGCGGCCGAATACACCGAACAGGAACAGGGCGAAGGTGGCGAACATGATGAGCGCACCCGGACCACCCCCTCCCGCGAAGTCGCCGAAGACGCCGAGGAGATCGGCGGGCGTGGCAGACGAGGCCCAGGGCGTCCCGGTGTGCAGAAGCTGGAACGCGAACACCGGCGACCACGGCAGCCACACCAGGACGCCGAGCAGGATAGCCCGCAGCTGCGGACCCCCCTCGCCTGCCCGCCACCAGCGCCAGGCCAGCCACCCGCCCGTCCCAACGAGGAGGTACAACGACCAGTAGTGGGTGTACAGCATGGCGGCGGTCACGGCCCCGAGGGCGACCAGCCGGGAGGGCCGGGCGTCCTCCAGTGCTCGAGTCAGCGCCAGAAAGCCCAGCAGCGACCAGAGGATCATCAACGAGTACATGCGCGCCGTGGTGGCGTAGCTGATAGCGAAGGGGCTGCTGAGAGCCAGGAAGAAGGTGATCCACGCCACGGCCCGGCCGCCGAGGCGGTAGCCGGCCGCCCAGAAGAACGGCAGCGAGATGACCGAGACCAGCCCCGACAGAGTCCGGACGGCGATGTCACTCTGACCGAAGGCGAGCATCCAGACGTGCAGCACCAGGTAGTACAGCGGGGGGGCGCCGTCGTGAGCCAGGGCCCGCGGAATCTGGCTCACCGGTAGCCGGGCGATGTTGACGCTGAGCGCCTCGTCCAACCAGAGCTGGGTCGGCGCAAAGAACCGCAGACCGACACCGATGACCACGGCCAGTGCTCCGAGGGCCAGCACGACGGGATGCACCGCGGACAGGTCCTGCCGCAGGCGGCGCCGGGCCGCGTCGAGCGGACCCATGGACGCCTCGTTGCCGCTGGTGAGGACGGGGCGCACGGCTACCTCAGCCAGCGGTCCCGGGCTTGCCGCAGCAGTCGGCTGATAGGCGGGCACTGGCCCCTGGCTTGTTCCCCCTGGGGCGACGACGGGGGCTCACGGCCAAAGAGGATACCCACACGCGACCCGGACTCCGGTACACGATCTTCGCTGATGATCTCAACGCCCTGCCGGGACCGCCACGCTTTGATCGCTCGCTGGTCTTCAAACAGCAAGATCATCAACGTGGTTGAGATCTGAAGCACTAACGTCGCCGGCGATGGGTGCACGTGCGGTCCAGCGCCCGGAGGCGCCGGACAGGAATCTGGCGATGGAACTGGTGCGGGTCACCGAAGCGGCAGCGATGGCGGCGGCGCGCTGGATGGGCCGCGGCGACAAGGAAGGCGCCGACGGGGCGGCTGTCGATGCCATGCGCATCGTGCTCGGTGGGGTGCCGATGGACGGGGTGGTGGTGATCGGGGAGGGCGAGAAAGACGAGGCCCCGATGCTCTACAACGGCGAGCACGTCGGCGATGCCACTCCCCCGAGCGCCGATGTGGCCGTCGATCCCATCGACGGCACCACCCCGACCGCGTTGGGGCGCGGCGGCGCCCTGTCGGTGATCGCGGTCAGCGACAGGGGGACCATGTTCAATCCCGGGCCATGCGTGTACATGGAGAAGCTGGCCGTCGGTCCGGAAGCGGCCGGCCGGGTGAGCCTGGATCAGTCGGCCACCGAAAACATCCGGGCCGTCGCCCTGGCCAAGGGAGAATCGGTGCGAGATGTGACCGCCGTGATCCTCGACCGGCCCCGCCATGCCGAGCTCATCGAAGAGGTCCGCCGGACGGGGCGCGCATCCGGCTGATCTCCGACGGGGACGTCGCCGGCGCCATCGCCACGGCCTGGACGGACTCGGGAGCGGACATCCTTCTCGGTATCGGGGGCACCCCCGAGGGGGTGATCGCGGCCGCCGCCCTCAAGTGCATGGACGGAGAGCTGCAGGGTCGTCTGTGGCCACGGGAAGACCACGAACGGGCTGCGGCCGTGGAACTCGGCTACGACGTTGACCGGCTCTTGACCCTCGACGACCTGGTGCAGGGCGACAACTGCTTCTTCGCGGCCACCGGCATCACCGACGGGGAGCTTCTGCGCGGCGTCCGGTATGACAGCCGCGGCGCCAGCACTGAATCCCTGGTGATGCGGTCACGGTCCGGCACGGTGCGCCGCATCGTCGCCCAGCACCGGCTCAAGAAGCTGGCGCAGTACGCGTCGGTGAGGTTCGAGTAGACCCGATCGCCACCGACCACCGGCTCCTGGCCCGGTAGAACCCGGCCGGGCCGTGGGCGTGGAGCACCGGGCACTCCCACTCTGCGGCGCGAACCGCGGCCTCCAGATGGGCGAGGACCACTCCGCCGATGCCCTGGGTCCGCGCCGCCGGCGCCACGATGACCGCCACCTGACCACCGGCATCGGATCGCCATGCCATGCCGGCCCCGACGACCTGGCCTTCGCGACGAGCCGACAGGACGATCGGCGCGGCCACCGGGCGCCACCCTGGCCCGGTCAGCTCAGGCCCGGTCAACTCCGCTCCAGGCACCATGCCGGCGGCGTCGATCATGTGGTGAACCTCCGGATCGAGGAGGCGGCCCCGCGTGATCTCCACCGCCAGCCCGCCCCGGCCGATCACCGCAGGGGGGCCGAGGGCGACATCGGCGAGGGGCCGCCAGACCCGCCCGCGATGCTCGTCGAGGAGGGTGACGCACTCGACCCTGGTCACGACCGCGAACCGGTCCAGGGCCATCATCGCGGCGGCGATCCTGGCCTCGCTGGCGGTCTCGGCCAGGGTCACGTGCGGCACCCACGGCCAGGACAGCGTGCGCTGCAGGGGCGGTATGAACACGGCGGCGCGCAACCGTCGCAGCGCGTCGAGGTCGCCGCCGACGTCCAGGTAGAGGACGGGGTTGTCCGGCAGAAAGGTGGCCGGCGGTCCCAGGGTGAGCTGCAGCGGTGCGACCTGCCCGGCCGCAGCCCTGAGGGCGGCCAGAGCGGCGGGAACCTGTTCGGCGCGGACGTTGACGGGCGGGACCAGGGTGAGGTGGGGGGCCACCCGGCCGATAGACGGGTCCCCCACAGCTCGTCGCAGGCCGTCCACCGCGTCGGCAACCGGCCGCTCAAGCAGGAGGGCGACGCCGAGCCGGCGCCGTGAGGCGCTCACTGCGGCCCCATCCAGGGCACGGTGCCGCAACCTGCCCCGCCGGCTCGCTCCGAAACGTCGCCCCCTGCCCCACCGGTTCGCTCCGAAACGTCGCCCCCTGGCCCGCCGGCTCGCTCCGAAACGTCGCCCCCTGCCCCGCCGGCTTGCTCCGAAACGTCGCTCACAGAACGTCAGTGTGGCAGCCGCGTACGCTCTAGACTGCCCTCGTGAGCGAGGACCACGAGCTCTTCGACATCATTCGGCGGGAAGAGGAGCGGCAGAACACCACCCTGCAGCTCATCGCGTCCGAGAATTTCACCTCTCGAGCGGTGATGGCGGCGACCGGGTCGGTGCTCACCAACAAGTACTCCGAGGGCTACCCGGGCAAGCGGTATTACGGGGGCAACTCCATCATCGACGAGGCCGAGGAGCTGGCCCGGCGCCGGGCCTGCCAGCTCTTCGGCGCCGAGCACGCCAACGTTCAGCCGCACGCCGGCGCTACCGCCAACCTGGCTGCTTACCTGGCCGTCCTCGATCACGGCGACACGGTCCTCGGCATGCGACTCGATCAGGGTGGCCACCTCACCCACGGGTCGCCCGTCAACATCAGCGGCCGCTTCTACCGGTTCGTGTCCTATGGCGTGACCAGCAGCGATGAGCGACTGGATCTCGACCAGCTGGCCGCCCTGGCCGAGGAATACCGGCCGAAGTTGATCGTCGCCGGCGCCACGGCCTACCCGCGGATCATCGACCCTGAGCCGATCGGCCGCATCGCCGCCTCGGTCGGCGCCCTCTTCCTTTTCGACGCCGCCCATGTGGTGGGCCTCATCGCCGGCGGCGTCCACCCCAATCCGGTAGGGGTGGCGGACATCGTCACCTTCACCACCCACAAGACCCTGCGCGGGCCGCGCGGTGGCGCCATCCTGTGCACCTCCGAGCTGGCTCCGGCCATCGACAAGGCTGTGTTTCCTGGCCTCCAGGGCGGCCCCCTCGAGCACGTCATCGCGGCCAAAGCAGTCGCCTTCCGGGAGGCCGCCCAGCCCGAGTTCCGCGAGTACGCCGCCCAGATCGTCCGCAACGCTCGAGCCCTCGCAGCCGGACTAGCCGCCGAGGGGCTGCGCATCGTGTCGGGCGGCACCGACAACCACCTGATGCTGGTGGACCTGCGCCCCTTTGACGAGGAGCTCACCGGCAAGCAGGCTCAGGAAGCACTTGACCGGGCCGGGATCACCCTCAACAAGAACCAGATCCCTGGCGATCCGCGGTCGCCCTTCGTCACGAGCGGGCTGCGCATCGGGACCCCCGCGGTGACAACGGCGGGGATGGGCGAGACAGAGATGGCAGAGATCGCCCGGTTGATCGGGCGGGTGCTCCGACGTCCCGACGACCCGGCCGAAGCCGTCACGGTGCGCGAGGAGGTCGGGTTGCTCTGCTCGAAGTTCGCGCCGTACCCGTAGGAGCCGGCCCATCAACGGCTACCGCGACTATGTGATCGTCGGCCTGGTGGCCGCGGTCGTGACGTTCGGCTGCACGTTTGTCGTGCGCTGGCTCGCGGCGCGCTTCTCGATCATCATCATGCCGGACGACCGGCGGGTTCACGAACGCCCGACGCCTACGGTCGGCGGGGCAGCCATGTTCGTCGGTTTGCTGGCGGCACTGGTCGTGGCCTCCGTACTTCCGAGTTTGCACAGCCTGTTTCGGGGGTCCTCCGAGCCCATCGGACTCGTTCTCGGGGCGTTTGTGATCTTCACCGTCGGCATGGTCGACGACCTTCGAGAGGTATCGCCCCCCGCGAAGATGTCGGGCCAGATCCTGGCCGGGACGGTCCTCTACCTGTTCGGTATCAACATCCTGTTCTTCCGCCTGCCGTTCGCCGGCACCACGGTGGTGCTATCGGCCGACCTGATCCCCCTGGTTACCGTGCTGTGGGTGGTGGGCATGGCCAACGCCGTCAACTTCGTGGACGGGCTGGACGGGCTGGCGGCCGGGATCGTCGGAATCGCGTCCGTGGCGTTCTTCCTTTACTCCCACGAGTTGATTCAGCGGGGCACAATCGGCCCGGAGAGCTCGGGCCCGTTGTTCTCGATCATCACCTTCGGTTTGTGCCTCGGGTTCCTCCCGCACAACTTCCATCCGGCCCGGATCTTCATGGGCGACGCCGGAGCGATGCTGCTCGGGTTACTGATGGCGGCGGCGACCATGTCGGTCGTCGGCCAGACCAACCTCGACTTCAACGGGCGGACCTACTTCTTCTTCGCCCCGCTCGTCATCCCGTTCGTCATCCTCGGCATACCAATGCTCGATACCGCTTTCGCGATCGTCCGTCGGGCCGGTCGGCGCACCAGCCTGGCCGAAGCCGACAAGAACCACCTCCACCACCGGCTCATGCGCCTCGGACACGGGCAGACCCGGGCGGTGCTTATCCTCTGGACGTGGACGGCCCTGCTCTCGGGCCTGGTCCTCTACCCGAGCCTCGCCAACCGCGCTGTCGCTCTGGTCCCCTTCGGCCTCGCCGCCCTGGTCGTGGCGCTGTACTCCCTCTACGGTGTGCGGGGCCGGGCCGATGCGTCCCAGGGCCAATCCCACCCGATTACGGCCGACGGCGGACGCAACCGCGGCAGCTGAAGTGCCGCAGACGGCCCGGCCTTGGTCCGGGTTACTGGGTCAGGCTGAGGAATAGTTCCCAGCGCCGCTTGTCGCGTTCGGCGACCTGTCGTCTCTCGGTGTCCTCGCCGGCCTGTTCGAGCTCCTGCTCGGCCTGGCGCAGGCGCTCGCGGAGGTCGGCGGGGTCGAGGTCGGCGATGGGGTGGGTTTCGCCGACCAGGATCAGGGCGCGGTTGTCGCCGACCTGGAGGTAGCCCTCGGACTGGGCCAGGCGAATCACGTCGGTCTCAGACGTGTAGATCCGCAGCTCCGTTGGCTCCAGGGTGGCGAGCAACGGTGCGTGGCGGGAGAGGATGCCGATCTGGCCGAGGGTGGTGCGCGTCGACACCATCTCGGCTTCGCCGTTGAACACCCACCCCTCGGGGGTCAGGACTTCGACAGGGAACTTGGCGTGGGCCATGGCTGCGCTCCTACCGGCCGGCCAGCACCGGCTAGCTGGCGGCCTCGCCGCGAGCCTCGCGGATCACGTCGTCGATGTTGCCCTTCATGAAGAACGCCCGCTCCGGGAAGTCGTCGTACCTGCCCTCCAGAATCTCCTTGAAGCCGCGGACCGTCTCGGCGATGGGGACATACACCCCGGCGGTGCCGGTGAACTGCTCGGCCACATAGAAGGGCTGTGACAGATACCGTTCCAGCCGGCGGGCCCGGGCCACGGTCACCTTGTCCTCATCGGAGAGCTCGTCGATGCCCAGGATGGCGATGATGTCCTGCAGCTCCTTGTAACGCTGCAGCACCTGCTTGACGTCGTTGGCCACGCGGAAGTGCTCCTTGCCCACGACCTCGGCCTTGAGGATGGTCGAGGTCGACTCCAGCGGGTCCACGGCCGGATAGATGCCCTTCTCGGAAATCGACCGGGACAGCACCGTGGTCGCGTTCAAGTGGGCGAACACCGAGGCCGGAGCCGGGTCGGTCAGGTCGTCGGCGGGAACGTAGATGGCCTGCACGCTCGTGACCGATCCCTGGCGGGTGGACGTGATGCGCTCCTGCAGCTGCCCCATTTCCGACTCCAGGGTCGGCTGATAGCCGACCTGGGAAGGCATCCGGCCGAGCAGTGCCGATACCTCCGACCCGGCCTGGACGAACCGGAAGATGTTGTCGATAAAGAGCAGCACGTCCTGGCTTTCACGATCCCGGAAGTACTCCGCCATCGTCAGGCCGGAGAGGGCCACCCGCATGCGGGCCCCGGGCGGCTCGTTCATCTGCCCGAACACCAGGATGGTCTTGTCCAGCACCCCGGATTCCTTCATCTCCAACCACAGGTCGTTGCCCTCACGAGAACGCTCGCCGACCCCGCAGAACGCCGACAGGCCGCCGTGCTCCTGGGCCAGATTGTGAATCAGCTCCTGGATGATCACCGTCTTGCCCACCCCGGCCCCGCCGAACAACCCCACCTTGCCGCCCTTGGCGTACGGAGCCAGCAGGTCGACGACTTTGATCCCGGTCTCGAACATCTCCGTGGTCGGAGTCATCGCCTCGATCTTCGGGGCATCCCGATGGATGGGCCAGCGCTCCACATTGCCCGGCAGCGGGGTGCCGAGGTCGATCGGCTCTCCCAGCAGGTTGAAGATTCGGCCGAGCGTCTCCCGACCGACGGGCACGGTGATGGGGCCGCCGGTGTCGATCACTTCGGCCCCCCGGGACAGTCCGTCGGTGATGTCCATCACCACCGCTCGGACCCGGTCGTCGCCGAGGTGCTGCTGCACCTCGCAGACCAGGAACCGGTCCTCCTCGGCGGCGATGTCGATACTCTCTTCCTCCTGCGCCGCGGCCGGCCGGCGGATCCTGAGGGCATGATTGATCTCGGGCAGTTTGTCGGGGAACACCGCCTCGATCACGACGCCCTGGATCTCCTCGATCCGGCCCACATTCTCAGTGCGATCCTCGGGGCGCGCCGCCGCCGCCTGTTCCGTTTCCGTCAGTGCCATAACATCCTCCAGTTTAGTGCCACACCAGTCACACGCCCGGGCCGGCCCGCCAGCGTTCCTCTAGACGAGCCCCTCGGCGCCAGCAACGACCTCCATGATCTCCTGGGTGATCTCGGCCTGGCGGGCCCGGTTGAGGTCCAGGGTCAAGCTCTGGATCAATTCTCCGGCGTTGTCGGAAGCCTGGCGCATCGCGGTCATCCGGGCGCCATGCTCAGATGCGGTCGACTCGAGCAGCGCTCGGTAGATCGAGATCTCGACGTAAGCGGGAACGAGCCTCCGGAGCACGGTCTCGGGGTCGGGCTCGTACTCCGGCACGGCGCGGGGCGACGCCACGCCAGAGGCGGCGGCCTCCTCCGTCTCCTCCCCGAGCACGGTGGCCTGCTGCAGGGGCAGCAGGACCTCCCGCCGAACCACCTGCGAAATCGGTGAGATATACCCGTTGTAGAACACCTCCACCTGGTCGACCTCGTCGTCCAGAAAGGCAGCCACTAGACGGTCCGCGATCCGCCTGGCGTCGGCGTAGTCGGGACGGTCGGTGAAGCCGATGAAGCTGTCGGCTGGCACCAGGCCGCGGAACGTCAGCGACGACGCGATTCTCCGGCCGGAGGCGAAGTAGACGACCCGACGGCCCTCTGCCTCGTGCTGGCGCCCGGCGGCGACCCCGGCGCGGATGATGTTGGAGTTGAAGGCGCCAGCCAGGCCGCGATCACCCGCGACGAGCAGCAAGCCGACCGTGCGCACCTCGGCGTGCTCCTGAAAGATCGGCACCCGCGGGACCGGGCCGGCTGCCTCCGCCGCTTGACGGGTCATCCGCCGGATGGCACTCGCGTAGGGCCGCAACGCCTCGATCCTCTGCTCGGCGCGGCGCAACCGGGCGGTGGCGACCATGGCCATAGCCCTGGTGATCTTCTGGATGTTCTTGACCGCACCGATTCGGTTGCGGACGTCACGCTGCGACTGGACCATACTGGTCGAGGCCCGTTTGGACTACTGCACCAAAGCGGGCTCTTCCTCCTTCACCTCTGCCGGCTGCTGGGTGGCCGAGTCCGCCAGGCTGCCGCCGCGACGCGGCTCGACCGGGACCTCCTCCTCCGGATGCCCCTCCTCGTCGAGATCAAAGCCGAAGTCACTGGCGAACTGCTGCACCAGAGCGGTCACCCGGGCCTGCGTCTCCTCGCTCCAATCCCCGCCCGCGATGGCCTGAAGCAGATCGTGGTCGGTCGCGTGGGCGCGCTCGATCAGCTCCGCCAGGAACCGCTCGACCTTATCGATGGCGATGCGGTCGATAAACCCGGCGGTGGCGGCGAAGATCTGCACCACCTGGTCCTCGACCGGTATCGGGCTGCGCTCGGACTGGTTGAGCGTCTTGACCAGGCGCGCGCCACGAGCCAGCGTGCGCTGGGTTTCCGGATCGAGCTCGGACCCGAACTGGGAGAACGCCTCGAGGTCGCGGTACTGCGAGAGATCGAGCTTCAAGCGGCCCGCGACACGGCGCATCGGCGTGATCTGAGCATTGCCACCGACCCGGGAAACCGAAATGCCGACGTTGATCGCCGGCCGCACCCCGGAGTAGAACAGGCTCGGCTCGAGATAGATCTGCCCATCGGTGATCGAGATCACATTGGTCGGGATGTAAGCCGATACATCCCCGGCCTGGGTCTCGATCACCGGCAGAGAGGTCAGGGAGCCGCCACCGGGACGCTCCTCCCCTGTGACCGGATCGACGATGTGATCGGCCAGCTTGACCGCCCGCTCCAGCAACCGGGAATGCAGATAGAACACATCACCGGGATAGGCCTCGCGGCCAGGTGGGCGACGGAGCAGAAGTGACATCTGCCGGTAGGCGTAGGCGTGCTTGGTGAGATCGTCATAGATCGTCAGGGCAGCCCGGCCGTTGTAGAGGAAGTACTCGGCCATAGCGCAGCCCGCATACGGCGCCAGGAACTTGATCGGCGCGGCCTCGTCCGCGGCCGCCATCACGATGATCGTGTTCTGCAGGGCGTCGGCCTCCTCGAGCACCGTGGCCAGCTGGGCCACGTTCGACTTGCGCTGCCCGATGGCCACGTAGACGCAGACGAGATCCCGGTCCCGGTTGTTGATGATGGTGTCGATCGCGATCGCCGTCTTGCCGGTCTGGCGGTCGCCGATGATCAGCTCACGCTGGCCGCGACCGATCGGGATCATCGAGTCGATGGCCTTCAGGCCGGTGAGCATCGGCTCCTTGACGGGTTGACGCTGGACCACGCCAGGCGCCTTGTGCTCGACCGGACGGGTCAGGCCGGTCCGGATGTCCCCCTTGCCGTCGAGCGGAGTACCGAGCGGATCGACAATGCGCCCGAGCAGCTCTTCGCCCACGGGAATTTCCAGGAGGCGCTTGGTGCGGCGCACGGTATCGCCCTCCACGACCTTCTGCCACTCGCCGAACAGCACGGCGCCGACGTTGTCGGACTCGAGGTTAAGGGCCAGCCCGGTGACGTCATGCGGGAGTTGCAGCATCTCAAACGACATGCAGTTCTCCAGGCCGTGGACGCGGCAGATGCCGTCCGCCACCGACAGCACCGTCCCGACTTCGGTCAGGTCAGCGCTGGTGCTGTCCAACCCCTGGATCCGGCTCTTGAGGATTGATGTGATCTCGTCAGGCTTGATCTGCATTGGCATTGAGTGGCTCCTTGGCAGGCATGGGTATCCGCGCCTGCGCGACTTGCTTGCGTAGTTCGTTCAACCGGCTCCGGAGTGACGCATCGAGCACGAAGTTGCCTACCCGGAGCACGATTCCGCCGAGAGTGTCGGGATCGACCACCGTGGTGAGCTCGATCTTGTTGCCGGTCTGCTGACTGATGCGATCGCCGATGCTGCGAATCGTCGCCTCGTCGAGTTCCACCGCGCTGGTGACCTCGACCGGCAGCAACTTCCTTTCCGCATCCCACAGCTCCTCGTAACGCGCCCGAATGCGGAAGATCTCCGGCACCCGGTGCCGCTCGACGAGCGTCTCGAGGAAGTTCATGAGGGTCTCGTCGGCGCCCTCAACCGTCCGGCTCAGGCCGTCCTTCTTCTCTTCGGTGGAGAAGTACGGCGAATAGAAGAACACCGCCAGGTTGTGGTCAGCGGACAGCGCATCGACGAACTGGGCGAGCTGCTCCTTGACCGTGTCCAGGACGTCCCGCTCGGAGGCGACCTCGAACAGGGCCCGGGCGTAGACCTGGGCGACCTCTTCCACTAGCCGGCGCCTTCCGAGATCATGGCTCTCGGGCCGCCCCGCCGCTCAGTACGGAGAGATCGAGGCCGGCCAACGCATCCTGGACCAGCCGGTGCTGGTCCTCCTCGGTGAGGGTCTTGCGCGTCACCCGCTCGGTGGCCAGTACGGTGAGGTCGGCGACATCCCGGAGGATCTCGTCGATCACCCGGCGGGTCTCGACGTCGATCTCCCGCCGCGCCTGTTCGAGAATCTGCTCACCCCGCGCCTGCGCGCTGGTACGGGCTTCGCGCTCGTGGACAGTGGCCGCCTGGCGGGCCCGGTCCAGGATCTCCTCGGCCTGCTGGCGAGCCTCCTGGAGGCGTTGGCGATACTCCGCCAGCAGTTGATCCGCCTCGCGGCGGGTGTTCTCAGCTGCGTCAATCGAATCCGAGATCACCTTGGCGCGCTGGTCAAGAACCTGTCCAATGCGCGGATACACGGCCTTTGAGAGGATGAACAGCGAGACCCCGAAGACGACGATGATCCAGATCGTCAGCCCGAGGTCGGGCGTGATGAGCCAGGAACTCGATGCGATCAGGTGGGTAGCCATGGCTGTAATGCTCCGCCGGCTCTAGATGAAGAAGGCGATGAAGCCGCCGACGAGGCCGTAAAAGAAGGTGGCCTCGGTGAGTGCGAACCCGAGCCACTGGATCGATGTGATCTCGCCGCGCATTTCGGGCTGGCGGGTCACGGACTCGATCACCTTTCCAAACAGCATGCCGATGCCTGCACCGGCTCCGGCGGCACCACCCCCGGCCCCGGCTCCGAGAGCGATGGCCCTACCGGCCTGCTGGCCGATCAGGGTGTACGACTGCGTCGCGGCGGCGAGCAAGTGCGTCGTGAGGGTGATTAATGCTAACATTCAACTCCTTTTTACGGTTAATGATGGCCGACGGCACCGCCGATATAAATGGCGGTGAGAATAGCAAAAATGAACGCCTGCAAGCCGGCGATCAGCACCGCCTCGAACAGGAACAGGGCGATACCGAGGGGCAGGGTGAAAAACCCCAGGACCTGGAGGCCGAGGAGCACCGCCAAGCCACCCGCCATGAAGTCGATCAAGAGGTGACCCGCCAGCAGGTTGGCCCAGAGCCGGATGGTGAGCGAGAGCAGCCGCAGGACCTGAGAGATGAGCTCCAGAGGGAAGAGAAGGAGGACCATGGGCCCCTGCACCCCCTCGGGGATCAGTGACTTCAGATACCCGATAAACCCGTGGGCCCGGACTCCCTCGACGTTGTAGGCGATGAATACGCCCAGAGAGAGGATGAACGGGATCGCCACGTTGGTGTCCACGGCATAGATCTGGAAGGACGGGATGTGCACCCCGCCGATATTCATCTTGACGGCCGTGTTGATGGGAAGGGGAAGGTAGCCGATGAGGTTGGTGACGAGGATGAAGACGAACAGGGTGCATACGAGCGGAAACCACCTCCTCGTCATCCGCTCGTCCATGGTGTCCCGGGTCAGCCGCAACGACAGGTCGTAGAGCCACTCGACGGCCGTCTGGACCCGGCTGGTGGGCCGGACTCGCATGCTTCTGGCCACCCCCCACATGATGCCGATCGTGATCCCGGCGGTCAGCAGCAGGTAGAGGACGCCTTTGTTGAAGTTTATGGGGCCGAACAGGTGGACCCACGTCGTCACGTGGTAGGCGTCAATGATGCTGAACGTGGTGTTCTTGTGCCCGTGGAAGCCGAAGCCGACAATGAACCCGATCAGGCCCAGCAGGTAGACCGCGCCAACGGCGTAGCCAATCTGCTTGGCGCTGGTCAAGCTGGACCACCAGGCGCTGATTGAACGGCGCTCCTTGGTGCTCGTGGTTGGACCGACCTCCTCAGTCGAGGTCGCGGGACGGCGCTCCTCGGTCATCGTCACCGGGCGGTCCTCCTCTGCGATGCTCGCGATGCTCCCGCCATCAGCCTGATCACGAAGGCCACCGAGTACACGCCGAAGATCACCAGCGCCGTCGTAAGTGCGTCCTGGCGGGTGCCCACGACGGCCGCCACGACGATGGCGCCGGCCAACAGCCAGATCCGCGCGAACGCCTCGCCCAGGTTGGCTCCAAGCTGTTTTATCGGCTCGCTCACCCGGCGCAACCAGCGCTGGTCAGTGGCCGCGATCAACCGCTGCAGGATCCACCCTGCGGCACCGATGACGTATCCGAGCACGGGCGCGCCGAGCGCGATCGCGGGGATCATCACGATCAGAACAAGGACCACGTCCAGATTTCGCAACACCACACCACGCGCGTGGAACGCGCCGTGGGCTTCTACCGCCAAGGCCGCCTCCGCCATTGAAAGATGGGCCACCCACCGCCGTCACCGGCTGCTGGGCCGCTGCGCCGGGCGAGGATCATCGGATTTGTCCGATTTAGAAGTATCGCTTCCACGCCGCCCGGGTGACCAGCACTCCCATGGCGATCCCGGCCGACATGCCGAGAAAGATGAACAGTGGCCGGGTACCGAGAGCCCGATCGATGAATACGCCGCCTATCAGACCGGCGGCCAGGCAAATGGCGTTCTGCAAGCCCAGTCCGGCGAAGGCCAGAAAGCCCGGCGTCTGACTGCTCCTCGGTTGGGCCCGGGGATCGGGCCGGCCGCTGTCCCCCTGTCGATCGTTGTCCATCGGAGCCTCGGCTGGATCGAAAGACGCCCGCCGTGTCCCCCGCCGCGGCGGTGTAATCGGGGCTACCCCCTGCTTCGGGGCGGGACATCAGCACGTAGCAATCCTCCCATGCGGAGCCCACCTTGAGCAATTCGAAAGCCCCCGGGGCTGGGTGCCGGCACGGCTGCGTCACCGCGAAGGAGCAGGTCACGACGCGGACGGATTCGACGCCACCGACATGATGTCCGGCCACGGGATGCTGCCGGGGCGCAGCAGCTTGGGCACTTCGCCGGTCGCGTCAACGACCGTCGACGCCGGGCGATCACAGGGTCCGGCGTCGAGCACGAGCGCCACGCCCGGCAGGGTCTCTGCGACGGCGGCGGCGGTCGTCACGGGTTCGGCGCCGTGCCGGTTGGCGCTGGTCGTGGCGATCGGGCCGAGGACCCGGCAGACGGCGAGAGGCACCGGGTGGTCGGGGCAACGGAGGCCGATGGTCTCGTCATCGTCGCCGAGGTCGGCCGTCACGTCCTCCCGGCGAGGCAGCACGATGGTGAGCGCCCCGGGCCAGAATCGACTCATCAGCCGCCGGGCGCAGTCGGGCACCGCCGTGGCCAGATCGAGGGCCTGCGCCTCGCCCGCCACCAGCAGAGGCAGCTCGACCCGGCGAGGCCGGCCCTTGACGAGGAACAACCGGTCGGCCGCTCCTGAGTGCCAGGGATCGGCGGCCAGGCCGTACACGGTGTCCGTCGGCACGGCCACGACGTCGCCTTCCCGCAACGCCCGGACGGCTGCCGCGATCGACGCCGGAGGAGGGGGCTCGCCACGAGCGTCGAGCAGGACGGTCATTGCGGCACCATCCAAGGGACGGTGCCGTAACCTGCCCCACTGGTTCGCTCCGCCAGGTCGCTCACGGCGGCACCATCCAAGGGACGGTGCCCCAACCTGCCCCACTGGTTCGCTCCGCCAGGTCGCTCACGGCGCCCGGGCCACCAGCACGCGGTCCCGGCCGGCCAGGTCGGGCCGTACTTCCACTACCGCGAACCCGGCGGCGCGGGCCAGAGCCGCGGCCTGGTCGGACTGATGGGGGGCGATCTCGATCACTGTCGCAGCGGACGGGCGCAGCCACGCCCGCGCCCCGCCCAGGATCTCGCCGACGGCCTCCAGTCCGCCTGGACCCGCCTCCAGGGCCTGCGTCGGTTCCCATCCGACCACCTCGGCGTCCAGCTGAGACATCTCCCCGGATGCGATATACGGCGGGTTCGACACGACGAGATGCACGCGGCCCTGGAGGTCGCCCGGCAGCGCCGTCCACCAGGAGCCGCCGGCCAGGTGGACCCGGGTGGCGGGCCCGCCCCCCAGTCGGGCCACATTGGCCGCCGCGACGGCCAGGGCCGGCTCCGAGACGTCCGTCGCCCACACCTCGACCTCGGCCCATTCGGCCGCGAGGGCGAGCGCGATGGCCCCCGAGCCCGTCCCGAGATCGACGGCGACCATCGGTTCGGGTGGGCCGGCGCCCACCCGATCGAGTTCGGCCAGCGCCGCCTCGACGACCTGCTCGGTCTCCGGCCGCGGGATGAGCACCCTGCGGTCCACCATGAGGTCGAGGGTCCTGAACCCCCACCGCCCGATCACGTATTGCAGAGGCTCGCCAGCTACCCGCCGCGCCAGGAGGGCTTCGAAGCGGTGCCGCGCCTGCTCGCTCACCGGTCCGGCCGGCCATCGCTCTCCGGCCACCGCTTCGAGCAGCCACCGCGCTTCTGCCTCCGAGCCCAGCCTGGACGCGGAGGAAGCGCAGAGCTGCGCCCAGGTGCACGGGGCCGCCGTTACCCCGTCGCTGCGCATGGCCAGGTCCGGACCGACCGGCGCTGTCAGCCCTGACCCTCCGCGCCGGCCAGCTGGCGCGTGCGCTCGTCGGCCATCAGCGCATCGACCAGCTCATCGAGCTCACCCAGCAGGATCTTGTCGAGCTTGTACAGGGTCAGCCCGATGCGGTGGTCGGTGACCCGATTCTCCTTGTAGTTGTAAGTCCGGATCTTCTCTGAACGGCGGCCGCCGCCGACCTGGCTGCGGCGCGCCGTCGACAGCTCGGCGGCCTGCCGGTCCTGTTCGGCCTTGAGCAGTCGGGCTCGCAACACCTGCATGGCCTTCGCCCGGTTCTGGATCTGGCTCTTCTCGTCCTGCATCGCCACCACGATCCCGGTCGGCAGATGGGTGATGCGAACGGCGGAGTCGGTGGTGTTGACCGACTGGCCGCCGGGTCCGGTCGAGCGGTACACATCGATCTTCAGGTCTTTCTCGTCGATGTGGATGTCGACCTCTTCCGCCTCGGGAAGTACCGTCACCGTCGCCGACGAGGTATGTACCCGACCCTGCGACTCCGTGACGGGCACCCGCTGTACCCGGTGAGGGCCGCCCTCGTATTTGAGGTGCGACCAGGCGTTCTCGCCTTTGACCAGGAACGTGACCTGATTGACTCCTCCCATGTCGGAGGGATCGGTCGAGAGCGTTTCGACGGTCAGACCCTTCCGTTCGGCGTATCGGTGGTACATCTCGTAGAGATCCCGGGCGAAAAGGTTTGCTTCCTCGCCGCCTTCCGCGCCCCGGATCTCGATGATCACGTTCTTCCCGTCGTTGGGATCGGAGGGCAGCAGCAGCACTTTGAGGCGCTCGTCCAACTCGGCGAGGCGGGCTTCGGCGCTGTCGATCTCCTGGCGCAGGAGGGCCCGGTCATCGCTGTCGGCCCCGCCAGCAGCAGGTGCGCCGGGCGGCCCTCCGGGCGCCGGGGCCAGATCGGCCATCATCTCGTGCGCCGTAGCCAGGTCCGCCGCCACCGCTCGGTACTCCCGGTACGAGGTGACGACCGGCTCCAGCGCCTTGTGGCGGCGGGACGCATCCCGGAGCCGGCGCTGGTCGGTGATCACCGCCGGATCGGATAGCTGAACGAGGACCGCCTCGTATTCGTTCTCGATATCCGCTAACCGGTCCAGCACGATGCCAGCGTACCGGCGCGGGCCGGGCCGGGCATCCGGGACTCCACCTGATGCCACCCGGTCCAGCCGCCGGCGCGGGCGGGAGGGGGCGGGAGGTTCGACATCGCGCCCACTTGAGGGCGTCGGTGGCGTCTTCGACCGGCGGCGCCCACCAACGGCCCGGCCTACACTCCCGACGTGAGCGCGCCGCCACCGGGTTGGATAGAGGCCAACCGGAGCATGTGGGACGAGCGGGTTCCTCTGCACGTGGCGTCCGACTTCTACGACGTTCCGGGCTTCAAGGCCGGCCACCCGCAGATCGAACCGTTTGAGGTCGACGAGTTGGGGGCGCTCGGAGATCTGCGCCTGGCCCACCTCCAATGCCACTTTGGGCTGGACACCCTCGATCTGGTGCGGATGCATCCGACGCTGGAGGCGGTGGGCCTGGATTTCTCCGCCCCGGCGATCGAGGCCGCCCGGCGGCTGGCCGGTGAGGTCGGACTAGCGGCGCGGGCCCGGTTCGTGCAGGCCGATGTGCACGCCGCCGTGGCGACATTGGGAGCGGCCGGCTTCGACGTCGTCTACACGGGTAAAGGGGCGCTGAACTGGCTGCCGGATCTCCGGCCATGGGCCGAACAGTGCGGGCTGCTCCTCCGTCCCGGTGGTTGGCTCTATGTCTGTGAGTTCCATCCGGTCGGGTACACCCTGGACGAAGCGACGCCTACCGTCGCCCACGACTATTTCGCTACGGGCGCAATCGTCGACGAGACCGTCGGAACCTATGCCGACCTGGAGGCCCGCACGGCGCACAACCTCTCCTACGAGTGGCCGCACCCGCTTCCGCAAGTGTTCGAGGCCCTGCTCGGCGTCGGCTTCCAGCTCCGCTTCTTCCACGAGTGGGACTACACCCTCTTCCAGCTCAACCAATGGCTGGTAAGAGGGGACGACGGCCGGTTTCGATGGCCGGGACCCGGCCGTCTCCCCCTGATGTACTCGCTAAAGGCGCACAAGCCCCGGTAGAGATCCCGGGGCGAAATCAGCGCCAGGCGGGCGCTACTTCTTCCCGCGACGGCCGTAGCGGCGCTCGAAACGCTCGACCCGTCCGCCCGTGTCCACCAGCTTCTGCTTGCCCGTGTAGAAGGGATGGCAGGCATTGCACAGCTCGGTATGCAAGGTGGCCTTGGTCGAGCGGGTGGTGAAGGTGTTCCCGCAGGAGCACGTGACCGTGGTGGTGACGTACTCGGGATGGATGTCGGTTTTCATCTCGGTGCCTCTCTACAGCTCAGATCGACGGGGTGGCGTTTTTGGCCACCTCAGCGAGGAATTCGTCGTTGGTGCGGGTCGTCTTGATGCGATCCATCAGCAGCTCCAGTCCCGCGGCGCTGCTGCCTTCGCTGGCGAGGGCATTGAGCACCCGCCGCAACTTCCAGACCTGCTGCAGCTGTACCCGGTCGAACAGCAGTTCCTCGTGCCGGGTGGAGGAGCCGTTGACGTCGATGGCGGGGTAGATCCGGCGTTCGGCCAGCTTCCGGTCGAGCCGCAGCTCCATGTTGCCCGTGCCCTTGAACTCCTCGAAGATGACCTCGTCCATACGACTCCCCGTCTCCACCAAAGCGGTGGCCAGGATCGTCAACGATCCACCTTCCTCGATATTCCGCGCCGCACCAAAGAACTTCTTCGGGGGATACAGGGCACCGGTGTCGATGCCGCCGGACATGATCCGGCCCGTCGCCGGTTGGGCCAAATTGTAAGCCCGGGCCAGGCGGGTGATGCCGTCCAGGACGATGACGACGTCGCGGCCCTGCTCAACCATGCGCTTGGCTCGTTCGATGGCGAGCTCGGCGACCTGAGTGTGCTCCTCAGCAGGACGATCGAAGGTGGAGGCGATCACTTCCCCCTTCACCGACCGCCGCATGTCGGTCACCTCCTCCGGGCGCTCGTCGACGAGGAGGACAATGAGCTGCACGTCGGGATTGTTGGCCTCGATGGAGTGGGCGATCTGTTTGAGAATGGTCGTCTTGCCCGCCTTGGGCGGCGAGACGATCATGCCCCGCTGTCCCTTGCCGATCGGAGCAATCAAATCGACGATTCGGGACGTCATGTTGGCGCTGTCGCCGGGGATCTCCAGCCGCAGTTTCTGATCAGGGAACAGCGGGGTCAGGTTCTCGAAGCGCGGCCGTCCCCGAGCCTCGTCTGGTGTGAGACCTGAGACCGTGTCGATGCGAAGCAACGCCGGATACTTCTCGTTACCACCGGCCGGCCTGGCCGCGCCTTCGAGATAATCCCCTTTGCGGAGCGCGAAACGCCGGACCTGGCTGATGGACACGTAAACGTCACCAGGCCCGGAGAGGAACCCGCGGGTGCGCAGGAAGCCATACCCCTCGTCCCGCAGGTCCAGATAGCCGGTCACAGGTACCGGCTCGCCGGAGTACTGCGCTTCCGCGGCCTGCCCGGGCAGGTCCCGGTCTCCCCGCTCGAAGCGCTCCCGGCCCCGCCGTCGCCGGTTTCTCCGGTTACCGGGTTCGGCTTCAAAGGCGCGAACGGCGCCACCGGTACCGGGCTGACCGTTGGGACCCTCGGCATCGGCGGCGCCGTCCACGTCAGAGGTAGCGGTGGCCTCGGCCGCCGGGCCGGGTCCCGCCGTCTGACCGGAGTCCTCCGTCTGATAGGCCCCGTCGGGTCCCTGGACCCGCCCGGTGTCGGAGCCCGGCGGCGGCGCCGTCAGCGAGCTCGACCCGTTGGGTCCGGCATCAGCGCCTCGATGGTCGGGGCGAATCGACGCACCCTCGCCATTGATGGACCTCCGTGACGGGGTCGCCCGCGCCGCCGGGCGTCCCGCGTCTGCGGGTCCTGGCGCCACGGTGGTCGGGGTGGCCTCAGCCGCGTCGGTGGACGAGCTGGCGGCGGCCTCCGGAGCGGCGGACCTCGCCCCTGTCGTATCCCGGGCCTCCTTGTCAGCCGGCGGAGCGTCGGTGGAGGGCGGGACCGTCTCGGCACTGCCCCTCGCATCGCTCCGGGCGCGCGCCGGGCCGGCAGCCAGGGCATCTGCTCGTCGCGGCACGGCCGGGTTGGTCGCGGTGATTGACGTTCCGGTGCCGGCCTGATCCGCGCCCGCGGTTGCGCCGGCCTCCGGAGTGGCGTCGAATGTCGTCCGGCGGGTCCTGGTGCGCCGAGGTTTCTCGACCGGGTCGCCTCCGTCGTCCGATTCGATGCCCGTGGCCCGCAGGATCTGCGTCACCAGGTCGGCCTTCTTCGCCCGGGCCCCTGGTTTGGCTCCGAGAGCGTCGGCGATGGCGAAGAGCTCGTCCCGCTCCTTGGCCTCGAGGACCGAGCGCTCGAGCTGCGTTTCGCTCATGGGCTACCTCGTTTGTGTCGTACTGCTGCAGTGGATGGAGGCGTCCGCCAGGACCCGGGTAACTCCCGCGAAATCAACAGGGGGGTTCGGCAGGTGCGCTCCGGCTGAGTGTCCGGCTCGGCGCACCGTCGGTGGCATTGCCAACGACGACCACCCCATGGTAGCCACCCTGGCCTCCAAGCGGCAACCACCCGGCGCGCCGGGCGGGAGCCCCGACGGCCGCGTCAGAGCCCGAGCTCGGCGCGAACGGCGCTGGCGTCGGCATCGACCGCCGTCGGTACCGCGATCTGACCGATGGCGATATCGGGATCCTTCAGCCCGTGGCCGGTCAGCACGCACACCACCGTGGAGCCCGGAGGAACACCGACTTTCAACAATCCGGCGACTGACGCCGCCGACGCGGGCTCACAGAACGCCGACTCCTCCTGGGCCAGGTACCGATAGGCGGCCAGGATCTCCTCGTCGGTGACCGACGAGATCGCGCCTCCCGACTCCGACGCGGCGGCTGTGGCGCCATACCACGACGCGGGCCGCCCGATACGAATCGCGGTCGCGATCGTCTCGGGATCCTCGACGGGGTGCCCGGCGACGATCGGAGCCGCCCCGGCCGCCTGGAACCCCATCATCCGGGGAAGCCTGGTCAGGCGCCCGGCATCCTGATATTCGCGGTAGCCCTTCCAGTAGGCGGTGATGTTGCCCGCATTGCCGACCGGCATGCATTGCACGTCGGGTGCGTCGCCGAGCACATCGACGATCTCGAACGCCCCCGTCTTCTGGCCCTCGATGCGATAGGGGTTGATTGAATTGACCACCGTCACAGGAGCCGAGTTGCCGAGCTGACGCACGATGTCGAGGGCGGCGTCGAAGTTGGCCCGGATCTGCAGCACCCGGGCACCGTGGATCAGAGCTTGCGCGAGCTTGCCGAGCGCGATGTAGCCCTCGGGTATGAGCACCGCGCAGGTAAGTCCCGCCCGGGCGGCGTAGGCGGCGGCCGATGCCGAGGTATTACCGGTCGACCCGCAGACGACCGCCTTGGCTCCCTCTTCGAGGGCTTTCGAGATCGCCACGGTCATACCTCGGTCTTTGAAGGAGCCGGTGGGATTGATCCCCTCGAGCTTCAGCCAGACGGTTGCCCCGACCCGCTCCGACAGCCGCGTCGCGGGCAAAAGGGGCGTCCCTCCCTCCTGGAGCGTGACGACCGGGGTGGACGCAGCGACGGGCAGGAAAGCCCGGTACTCCTCGATGACGCCGCGCCAACCGGGTCTCACCGTCCGACGACTCGCAGCAGGCCGCCGATGCGCTCGACGACATCCAGTTTCCGAAGATCATGGAGGCACGCCTGGACATCGCGTTCGTAGGCCGGGTGGGTCACAAAGACCAGACGGGCCCCGGAGCCGGCCGGCTGGTGACCGGCCTGCGACCCGGCACCGCCCGACGCGGACGACTCCTCCGGTGAGGGCAGCCCCTCCTGTTCCATCAGACGGATCGACACCCGATGCTGTCCGAAAACGCCGGAGACGGCATGCAGGACTCCAGGACGGTCCGCCACCTGGAGCGTGAGATAGTACGCCGACCGGAGGTCGTCGATGGGGCGAACGCTGGTGCGGCGAAGGGCAACGCTGCGCCCTGCCCCCCCGGTGGTGAGATTGTGGGCGGCGTCCAGCAAATCGCCGAGCACGGCGCTGGCCGTCGGCATTCCGCCGGCGCCGCGGCCGAGGAACATCAGTTCCCCGATGGCATCACCCTCGACGAAGACGGCGTTGAAGGAGTCCCGGACGGCGGCGAGCGGATGGGTCAACGGCACCATCGCCGGATGGACCCGAACCGCCACGGACTCGAGCGCGGCCGGCTGATGGCCCGGGTCGGCGTCGTCGTGCTCGATAACGGCCAGCAGTTTGACGGCATACCCGAGGTGGCGCGCCGCGGAGATGTCTGCCGGCGTCACCGCATCGATGCCTTCGCGATAGACGTCCCCCGCGACGACGCCGGCGCCGAACGCCACGTTGGCGAGGATGGCGGCCTTGGCGGCCGCGTCGTAGCCCTCGACATCGGCCGTCGGATCGCGTTCCGCGTAGCCCAGGCTCTGAGCCTCGGCCAGGGCGTCGTGATAACCCGCTCCGGACTCACTCATGCGGCTCAGGATGAAATTGGTCGTTCCGTTGACGATGCCCATGATCCGACGGATGCGTTCGCCGGCCAGAGACTCCCGAAGTGGACGAATCAGAGGAATGCCTCCGGCCACAGAAGACTCGAACAGCAGATCGACGCCGGCGAGAGAGGCGGCCTCGAATAGCTCGGCTCCGCAATTGGCCAGGAGCTCCTTGTTGGCGGTGACCACCGGCTTGCCTGACTTGAGCGCGGTCAGGATCAGGGTGCGAGCCGGCTCGATCCCGCCGATGACCTCGACCACCACATCCACTGCGGGATCCGCAACGACAGCACTCGCGTCAGTGGTAAGGGTGCCGTTGGGGACGGGGGCGTCGCGCTCCCGGGATCGGCTCCGGACCGCCACCGCGACGAGGTCCAGATGGAGGCCGGTGCGGGCCGCGATCCGATCGGCGTCGTCGACGAGCAGCCGGACCAGCGCCCCGCCCACATGGCCGCAGCCGAGCAGGCCGACCCGCAGCGACGTCTTCTCCATGGCGGAGAGGGTAGTGGGGTCCCGGCGTCGCAGTCCGGGCGGCGGACGGCCAGCGGCGGGATAGCCACGGCCTATGGCCCGGCCGGCCCGGCGCGCCTATTCGTCTATTCGTCGAGGGCCAGCAAGTCGTCGAGGGTTTCCCGGCGGACCACGACTCGCGTGGTCCCATCGCGGACGAACACCACGGGCGGACGCGGGACCTTGTTGTAGGTCGAGGCCATCGAATGACCGTACGCGCCAGTAACGGGGGTGGCCAGCACGTCCCCGATCGTGACGTCGGCGGGTACCTGGCCGTCCCGAATGATCACGTCGCCCGACTCGCAATGTTTGCCAACAATGGTCACCGGGCGGGGCCGGTTGGCGTCGGTCGCCCGCACGAGAAAGGCCTCGTAGCCGCTGCCATAGAGCACCGGCCGGGGATTGTCGCTCATGCCGCCGTCGACGCTCAGATAAGTTCGCACGCCCGGGATCTCTTTGATGGTGCCGACCGAATAGCAAGTGACCGCGGCGCCGGCCACGATGGAGCGACCGGGCTCGGCGGTAAGGCGCACCTCGGGCCCAAGGCCGTTGGCTTTCGCGGCCCGGTGAACCGTCGCAGCCCATTCGGAGATCGACGGCGCCGATTCTCCTGTCACATACGGTGCACCAAGACCGCCACCAATGCACAGCTCGTCGAGCTGCAGCGGCAAAAAGAACTCCGCCAGCGCGGCGAGCGCCTTCTCGAAGGAATCGAGGCTGAAGATCTGTGAGCCGATATGGATGTGAACGCCGACCAGCGCCACGGGAGAGCCGGCGCGGCCGAGCCTGGCAGCAGCCTCCTCCGCGGCTCCAGACGACAACCCGAAGCCGAACTTGGAGTCGTCCTGGCCGGTCATGACGTACTCGTGGGTGTGGGCCTCGATGCCGGGGGTGACCCGGATCAGCACCTCGGGGCGGCAGTCCGCCGCCAGGACCAGACGCTCGAGCCGGTCGATTTCGTCAAACGAGTCCACCACGATCCGGCCGACTCTGGCCTCGAGGGCCCGGGCCAGCTCGGCATCGGATTTGTTGTTGCCGTGCATGACCAGGCGGGAACCTGGCACCCCGGCGGCCAGGGCCACGTGCAGCTCGCCTCCCGTTGACACGTCAATTGCCATCCCCTCCTCGTGGACCAGTCGAGCCATGGCCCGGCAAAGGAAGGCCTTGGAGGCGTAGGCCACGGCACCGCCCCAGGCGTCCACCGCCTCGCGACACCGGCGCCTGAGATGCTCCTCGTCATAGACGAACACGGGAGTGCCGATGTCCCGGCAAAGGTCCAGCAGGTCGACCCCGGCGATCGACAGCCGGCCGGACCCGTCGATCCGCGCTTCGTCCGGGAGCAGGTGCACGGGCAAGGGTTCGGCGGCAGCAGGTTCGGCCGCCTCATCGGACTGCGCATCGGGGTCGGGAAGCATTCAGCGAACGACGATACCGGGCTACTTCGATCGCGGCCGGCCGGGCGCCGCGCCATCCCGGGCGTCCGGCCGTCGCCGGCTCCACTGACTAGACTCTTTCACCTTGACGGCGAGGGCCCTCGTAGCTCAGGGGATAGAGCACCGGCCTCCGGAGCCGGGTGCGCAGGTTCGAATCCTGCCGAGGGCACCAGCCCTGATCAGCGAAAATGCGCTGGTCAGGGCCTACTTCTTTGTACCGGCGGAAACCGCTGTTGACCGTGGTCTTCCGTTGTGTGGGGGAGGAAACGGACGGCTGCCCGGAACGACAGCGTCGGCTGATCGGTCGTGTTGCCCAGCAATTCCATGGATGATGAGCTGGACCTGACGGCGCGGCGCCTGGTCGCTGGAGCCGAGCTCGACGACCCCGCGGTGACCGATCTCGTGCGAGGCCGGGGGGTGCGATCGTCGGCCTGGACAACTGCATCAAGGAGCTGGCGTCGGTTGAGCGGAAGCTGAGTGACACGATCGCTATCAATCCCGACAAGACCCTTGCCGATGCAGCTGAGGGGCTCTACGACGTCCTTCGGTACACAGTCGTGTCCGATGCGGACCGCTACATGGTCGTTCGCGAGGCGGTCATCACTGTCCTCCAGCGGCGTGATGTGACGGTCGTCGAGGAACGCAACCGGTGGAGAGGGCCCGGATACCGCGGCATCAACGTCAGACTCGTCACGGGGGACCGTCGGCGCTTCGAGATCCAGTTCCACACGCACCTCTACGTCGACGGCGGCGGCCGGGAGCTCGCCTATGTGGCCATGAGCCGAGCCCGGCAGTCTACCCACGTCTGGACCGTCGCCGACGAGGCCGCTCAGGTGGTCGAGGACCTGAGCCGGGACTGGTCGCAGCGGAGAGCCCCGACCTGGGCCATCGACACCGGCCGGCCCGCCCGCCAGCAACCAGGCGTCGACCCACCCGACAGGACGACACCCGAACACCAGATACGCCTCGCCGCCGTGGTGGCCGCCGAATCGGCCATCACCGCCAAAGCGCTAGCCGAGCTCCGCCGCCCAGATCGCCGGGAGGCAATCGACCAAGCCCGCCGCCAACTCGAACGGGTCCGACAGCAACGAGCCGACCTCGACCACGGCCGGGGCCTCTACCACGACACCGACGCCGGAAGAGCCGTACGTGACCTGTCCGAAGCCGAGCGAGCGGGCAGGCAGGCCCGCTGGGAGGCCGAGCACGCCGCCCGGTGGGCGGCAACGGCGGGCCGCCACCAAACAGGCCGCCACCTGGTCCAGCCGGCAGGAAAACGCCAGCCAACGCCGACAGACCCACTATCTACCCGAAGCCACCCGCCTCGACAGCCAGATCCGCAAGGTCGAGAACACCATCGCCGAACTGCTCGCCCGGGCGGACAAGGAGCGGGCCGCCCTCAAACAGGCCAGCCAGCACACCACCACCAAGAACAAGCTCACCCGGACCGTGGCCGCCTACCGCCACCACCTCGACGGCATCCAAACGGCCCCACCACGCCCGTCGACCCCGCTGCCCGGCCCCGCCCGCCCGCCGTCATCCCACCCCACCCCGCATCCCAACCTTCTCGGCCCGGCATCAGCATGTAGCGCCGCCCATGACGGACCACCACCGCCGGCACGAGACGGATGAGCGCGGAGAACGATGAAGCCCATTTCCCTGCAGAGGGCACCTATCTCGCCGGGGGGCCAAAGAACTTCGGCAGGACGTCGTCCCAGCCAGTCGCAGCCAAGCCCGGCCGAAGGCCGCCCGAAGGGCCTGGGCTTGACAGCGACGCTCGTGACCCTCCGTGAGGGACGAACAATGGTTGAGGACCCCGGCCAGGGGGTCCTGGCTACCCCTCGTCGTCAGCCACAGATGCCGAGCATGCCCGCCAACTCCGTCTCGGCGTACAGACAACGCCATCGCTGACAGTCCCCGGACGGCCCGAGGAGCGACATACCTCACTGTCAGTGGTCAGCGTTCCGGTTCGCACCAACGGCATCGGGCGTCAGATCGCTATCAGGCAGGTGGGCAGACCTGTCGACGAACCGATAACCGGATCACCCGGATAACCATCCCGGATCGGCATCTCTGACAGAGCGCTTGCTGTCAAGTAGGAATTTGCTTGCAGCCGGAAGGGTTTTAGGGACGTGAGCCGCGGTCGGCGTGAGTTTTGGGCGCGCTGAAGTCGGTCCTCGATCATGGGGTTGTCGGCTTCTGCGAAGTCGAGAGCTGTGCTATCGACCTCCTGGTCGCCCCCAAGCCTGCCGATGGACGGCGGTCAAGGGTGGCGAAGCCGTCCCCGCAGGGGACGCGAGGACCGGAGGCGGAGCGTCAGCGGAGCCGAGGACCGTAGCGCCCTTGAGGGCCGGCCGGCGGTGGGCTACTCGCTTGTCGCCTCAACGCCTGGAGTGGTCACGACGGGTTCAGCTGATGGGACTCCTTGGTTCGGTTCGGATGGTCACAGCGGGTCGCTCACCAGTGCCCATCAAAGTGGGCGTGGGCATGCCGGTGATCCGGATGCCGGGCATCTCTTCGCGCTCGGGGCGCATGGTGGGGTGCGGCCACAGCCAGGCGGGTTCAATCACTTAGTCGACGTCGCCACCGAGGTGGGAGTCATGCCGTTACACGAACGCGGGCCCTGGCTGTGCCCGATCCGGGTCATCCGGCCTTTTCGGCTTCGGCGAGGCAACGGATGTGTCCGTCGCGAAGCCCGTAGAAGACCATGATGACGAGCTTGCGGGCCACCGCGACCCGGGCGACATTCTTGGGTCGCCGCTCCGCGATGCGGTGGTAGTCCGCTTTGAGTTTCGGCCCGCCCCGACCGTTGGACACCGCTTCTATCGCCGCCCAGCGCACCAGTTTCGAGCCTTGCTTGGTTATCCGCCCGCGGCGGACCTTGGTGTCGGACTCGTGATGCTTGGGTGTCAGGCCGGCCCAGCTGCACAACGCTTCGGGGCTTTTGAAGCGTGTGACGTCGCCGGTCTCTGCGATCATGACGGCGGCGATGGTCCGCCCGACGCCGGGGATGGCCTGGATGGCCTTATAGCCGGGATGGTCCTTGAGCTGGCGGTGGATCTCCCGCTCGAGCATGTCGATCTCGCGGTCGTAGACCTCGACCAGGTCACGGATGGACTCGACCCGGGTCGTGTACGCCCGGGGCAGGTCGAGCTGGTCCAGCCAGGCCGGGCCGACCACACCCCACAGGTCCTTGACCGGCGGGCGCAGCCCGTGCTTGGCCAGCACCGTCTTGAGCTGAGCCTTCAGCCCGGTGCGCAGCATCACCAGCCGGGCCCGGAACCGGACCAGTTCTCTCAATTCCCGGACGGCGTGAGGGGCGATCCACGCTTCGGGGAGCTTGCCCAGACGCATACGATCCAGCAGATCGCAGCAGTCGCGGTAGTCGTTCTTGACCCGCCTGCCCTCCCAACGATCCCGTCATAAGACCCGTTCGTCCAAAGGTCTTGAACCTTTGGACTCGCTGGTGGTTACTCATCCGTTCCATCCCTTGTCCGGCCAGCGCCTTCCGATCGTCTTCGAACGGCGCTGCCCGGTGCATGGTCGATTGTTCGTCTGCGAGTGCGAGTCCGGTCCGGCACGGCGGGTGACGCTGCCGGTCCGCTGGACCGATCGGAGCCCAGATGCTGTGTTGGCCCAACGTTTCGGGCCGGAGGGTGTGGCCGCTCTGGTCGAGGTGGTTGCCGCCTTGGGCCATCCACGACTTGCGCCGGAGGATCGGTCATGATCTTGTATGGCAATGCCAGACAAGACAATCTCCGATCTTGGTTCGATGACCGTCCGGCAGTTGCGGGCCCGGCGCCGACGCCTGGCCCGCTCGCTGCCCGACGTGGAACAGCTCATCTCCGGTTCGGTGGTCGAACAGGGTCGACGATGCGGCAAGGAGGGATGCCGATGCGCCACTGGCGAACTGCACGGCCCATACACCTACGTGGTCCTGCCCAGAGTAGAGGGCCGCACCCGAACCCTATACGTGCCCGCCGCAGCCGCCGACGCGGTGCGAGCGGGGGCGGCCATTTCGGGCCGGGTCCGAGAAGCCCTGGAGGAGATCTCGGCCATCAACATCGAGCTGTTGTCCCGAGGAGCGCTGGGCTGAATGCCCCTGGTTGCCGAGGCGGTGGCAGTGGTGGCCAACATGGCCATCGCCGTCTTGGAGGCCAGCAATGAGGGGAACCCACAAGATCACCGCCGCCCATCTGGACCGGTTGGCGTTGATCTACCTGCGCCAGTCCTCGATGACCCAGGTGCGGGAGAACACCGAGTCCACCGCCCGCCAGTATGCGCTGGCCGACGAGGCGGTTCGGCTGGGCTGGCCGGCGTCGCAGGTGGAGGTGATCGACGCCGACCTGGGCCTATCGGGGCGCTCGGCGGCGAACCGTTCCGGGTTCAAGGATCTCCTGGGCCGGGTCTGTCTGGGCGAGGTCGGCGCCATCTTCGGCCTGGAGGTGTCCCGACTGGCCCGATCCTCCGCGGACCTGTCCCGCCTGTTGGAACTGGCCCGCCTGACCGACACCTTGGTCGTCGACGCCGATGGGATCTACGACCTCGCCGATATCAACGACCGGCTCGTTTTGGGCGTGATGGGGATGACATCCTGATCTGGCCCCACTGAGGCCACTTTTGATGGTTTGAAGTGGCCCCACCCTCAACCACCAGCCCCTACGTTCCGTGGTTGCCACACCTGTTGGAACGAGGGAGAAGGAGATGTCAAGGGTGGAGCTTTATGAACGTATTCGGAAGGCGAACCGTGAGGAGGGCATGGGGATCCGTGCCTTGGCTGAGCGGTTCGGGGTGCATCGGCGTACGGTGCGCCAGGCGTTGGCGTCGGCGATCCCGCCGGAGCGCAAGGTGCCCGAGCGGGTGTCGCCGGCGTTGGGCCCCTGGCAGGGCACTATCCGGGAGTGGCTGACCGACGATTTGGCGGCGCCGCGCAAGCAGCGTCATACCGCCCGTCGGGTGTGGGTGCGGCTGCGGGATGAGTGCGGGGCTGGAGTGGCCGAGTCCACGGTGCGGGCGTTTGTGGCCCAGGTCCGCTTCGAGTTGGAGAACCACGATTTGGCCGTGATGGTGCCCCAGCAGCATGGCCGGGGCGAGGAGGCCGAGGTGGACTTCGGCGGGTTCGTGGCCTGGGTGGACAGCGTCTATTGCGAGTTGTGGATGTTCTGCATGCGGCTGAGCTTCTCGGGGCGAGGGTTTCATGTGGCCTTCGCCAACCAGGCCCAGGAGGCGTTCCTGGAGGGCCATGTGGATGCCTTCGAGCATTTTGGCGGGGTCCCGGGTCGGATCCGCTACGACAACCTTAAGGACGCCGTGCTTAAGGTGCTGTTGGGCCGGGCCCGGTTAGAGAACCCCCGGTTCGTGGCGCTGCGCAGCCATTTCGGTTTCGACAGCTTCTACTGTCTGCCGGGCATTGCGGGTAGCCATGAAAAGGGTGGAGTGGAAGGCGAGGTAGGCCGATTCCGCCGCAACCATCTGGTGCCGGTGCCTCGAGTGGGGTCGCTAGCCGAGCTGAACGAGCGGCTGGCGGCGGCCGACGTCGCCGACGAGTACAGGGTGATCGTATGGCGTGACCAGACGGTGGGCGAAGCCGCAGCTGGCGAGCGGGCTTTCTTGCGGCCGGTGCCGGTGGAGGTCTTCGACACCACTACGGTGCTGCACCCCATCGTGGACACCAAGGCCCGTATCTGTGTCCGCCAGAGTCTGTACTCGGTGCCGGCCGGGCTGGCCCGCCGCCGGGTGGAGGTGCGCCTCGGGGCCCGCTCGTTTGAGGTGATCGCGGACGGCAAGGTGGTGGCCCGCCACTGCCGTAGCTTGCACAAGGGCAGCGAAGAGCTGGTGTTGGATCACTACCTGGAAGTCTTGATCCGCAAACCGGGGGCGTTGCCCGGATCCACCGCCTTGGCCCAGGCCCGCGCCGGGGGCGCCTTCGAGGCCGCTCACGAGGCGT
The DNA here is from genome assembly GCA_963834725.1 of uncultured Acidimicrobiaceae bacterium. Classification (GTDB taxonomy): domain Bacteria; phylum Actinomycetota; class Acidimicrobiia; order Acidimicrobiales; family Palsa-688; genus PALSA-693. Next base: position 4,471,506 of record CAWICN010000001.1, on the reverse strand, counting down.
TCTGGGAGGCGGCCCGCCGCCGCCTGGGTGACGGGGCCGGCACCCGGGCGCTGTGCATGGTGCTGCTGCTGCATCGCAGCCTGCCCGCCGCGGCGGTCACTGCTGGCATGCGGGCGGCTCTGGCCGTGGGCTCGGTCGATCCCGACGTGGTGGCCGTGGAAGCCCGCCGCTGCCAGGACCGGGCCCGGCCCGAGCCGGCCGGGGTGGTGGTGCCCATCGGCGCCCGTCTGGCCATGCGCCCGGCGCCCAGCTTGGGCGCCTACGACGCCCTGCTGGCCGGGGTGGCCCGATGAGCGCCCGCACCGACGAGGCCGCCCAGGCCGCCATCGGCGCGGCCTGCCGGGATCTGCACCTGCCCACGGTGCGAGCCGAGGCCGCCGCCTTGGCCGCCCAGGCCGCCAAGGAACAGCTCACCCATCTGGGCTATCTGGCCGAGATCCTCACCGCCGAGGTCGACGAGCGCGACGCCCGCCGCCGGGCCCGGCGCGTCCATGAGGCCCGCTTTCCGCGAGCCAAACGGCTGGGCGATTTCGACTGCTCGGCCAACCCTAATGTCAATCCGGCCCTCATCGCCACCCTCGCGTCGGGCGGGTTCATCAACGCTGGCAGCCCGCTGTGTTTGATCGGCGACAGCGGCACCGGAAAAAGCCATCTATTGATCGGCACCGGCATCGCGGCCTGCGAGGCGGGCCGCCGGGTGCGTTATGTGACCTGCGCGGCGCTGGTCAACGAGTTGGCCGAGGCCGCCGATGACCGGGTGCTGTCCCGGGTGGTGGGCCGCTATGGGCGCCTGGAGCTGTTGTGTCTCGATGAGCTGGGCTACGTGCGCCTCGACCCCCGGGGTGCCGAGCTTTTGTTCCAGGTCATCACCGAACGAGAAGAAAAGGCGTCCATCGCCTGCGCCTCCAACGCCAGCTTCAGCGAATGGGGGGCCACCTTCAGCGATCCCCGGCTGGCCGCGGCGGTGGTGGACCGCCTCACCTTTAAGGCCCTCATCGTCGAGACCGGCCACGACTCGTATCGTTTGCGAACCAGCCGGGGGGCCAAACGGCGCACCAGCCCCCCGTCCAACAGCCCCCCCGCCACCGGTGAGGAGCAGCCGGGATGACCCACCGTTACTGCCCCTACCGGGGGCCGGGCCGCCCCGACCCCGAGCCCCATCCCGACGCCCCCAGCCCCGTCTTCAACCCCCATATCGAAGAACAGGCCCAACGGCCTTACCCCGACTATCTCACAGCCGTGCTGGTCGACGACGCCCTCGACACCTTGGGCACGGTGCGCTCCCCGGCCGGGCCGGCCGATCCCGGCGTGCGCCTCTCCTGCATGGTCAGCCTGGCCCTCGAGGTCCAAGCCCGTATACCCCAACAGGTCAGCTGCGCTCTCGGGCACGGCTACAGCCGGTCCGACATCGCCATGCGCCTGGGTGCCAGCCAGCCCACCATCGGCCGGCGCTACCTATCCGCCATACCCCCAGCCCAGCCCGACCCCGACGCTGCGGACGACCCCGACGTCGACGCCATCAGCATCGACGAGCTGCCCGTCCCGCCCGCCGCCCCGGCCATCGACCACCACAGCGCCCACATCCTCGCCGAGGCCCTCAACACCCTCATCTTGTTGCGCTTCCCGGGTTCGCTCTACGACCCCACGGCCGACCTGCACGCCCTGGGCAGCCTCATCGCCCAAGCCCGAGCTGATATCCCGGCCGCGGTGGCCCAGGCCCGACAAGGGGGCCACCCCTGGGCCGACATCGCCACCAGTCTGGGCATCACCCCCGCCGCCGCCCGGCGGCGCTACCGAGTGCACCCGGCCAGCCCGGAGGCGCCCCTGGACTAAAACGCTGTCCCTCCCTCAACAAACCGAATAGCAGCCCCCCGTCGCCCCGTCTAATCACCCCCCTCATTAACAACCCCCACTACACCAGGAGGTCGCCACTTCCACATCGAAAAATCCCCAGACCGGACACGCCTGTCGCGGCCATGCCACCGGCGGCCCAAAAATTCTCATTGACCGGCGAGCCTCTACCCCTACACCCCCGCTGCCCCGCCGCCAGCCAGACCACCCCGGAGGGCACCCCGGTCCGGCTAGCGCCGAGCCAGTCTGAGTGGGGGAACCTCACCCCTCAACGACAATCCCCGGGCCGCCTCCACAACGGAGAACACGCTCGAAAAACGACCGTCACTCAGCGTGGCTGACAGCGACCGACATCGATCACACGCGCCCACAGATGGGGCCAAATCAAACCATCGCGGTGGGGCCAAATCAACTTGACAAACCCAGATGGGGAGAACCAGATGTCGGAGACAGAGCTGCATTTTCTGGCCAGCCGCCTGCAGGGTGCCCGCCAGGCGGCAGCCGAACGGGGCGAGCTGCGCTTCGGGCTGCCGGTCGGATACATCTACGACGACGAAGGCCGGATGGTCACCGACCCTGACACCGAAGTGCAAGCGGCCATCGCCGACGCCTTCGCCGCGTTCAGGGCGGGAGGGTCGGCCTTCCAGGTGGTCGTGGCCTTCAAGGACCGTCTCTTCCCCAAACGAGCCCACGGCGGGGTCTGGGCCGGCCAGCTGCGCTGGGGTCGGCTCACTCATACCCGGGTGGTGAAGATCCTCGAGAACCCCCTCTACGCCGGCGCCTACGTGTATGGCCGAGCGCAGAGCCGCCGGGTGGTCGACCCGGATGGAACGGTGCGCACCAAGGTGATCAACCTGCCCAAGGAGAAATGGCCGGTGGTCATCTACGACCATCACGAAGCGTATGTGAGCTGGGACGACTACCTGGCCAACCAGACCCGCCTGGCCGCCAACCTGACCCAGGCCGGCGCCCGGCCCCCAAGAGAAGGGCACGCCCTGTGCCAGGGGATCATCTACTGCGGGTCGTGCGGTCACCGCATGTCCACCCACTACCGCGACAGCGGGTTCGCCTACTACGAATGCTCGTCCAGAACCGATCAGATGCACACTCCGACCTGCCGGTCCATCACCTCCGACACCGTCGACAACGCCGTCACCGAACGCTTGCTGGAGGCTCTCAATCCTCAAGAAATGGCGTTGGCGCTCGCCGCTGCCGATGAAGTCGCCGATCGGCGTAATCGCCGCAGTCGTGCCGCGGAACTGGCCGTGGAGAGAGCCCGCTACGAAGCCGAACGAGCCGAGCGGGCCTTCCACGCCTGCGAACCGGACAACCGGCTCGTGGCCCGCAACCTCGAGTCCCGCTGGGAAGCGCGCCTGGTCGCCCTGGCCGAGGCGGAAAAGGCGATAACCGAAACCCAGGTAGCTACACCGCCGTTGCCGTCGCGTGCCCAGCTCGAAGCCCTCACCGGTGACGTCATCAGCTTGTGGCACGCCCCCAGCACCTCCCCACGGGACCGCAAACGACTCATGCGAACCCTCATCGCTGACGTCAGCCTCCTGCCCGAGACCGACATGGCCAAGGCCCGCATCGGGATCCGCTGGCACACCGGCACCAGCGACGAAATTGTCGTCGCCCGCTACCAGAAAGTGACCCGACGGGACCACACCGACCCCGCTGCGGTCGAGATGGTCCGCGACCTGGCCCACCTCAGCAACCGGGAACTCGCCGAACGGCTCGACCAAGCGGGACACACCACCGGCGCCGGTCGGCCATTCCATTGCCGTGAAGTAGCAAACCTCCGCATCTACCACGACATCCCCTCAGCCGCGTCTCTCCACGACGGCACCCTCCCCGCCTCCCAGGTCGCCACCCGGCTCGGAGTCTGCCCCCACACCATCATCAACTGGATCAACAAAGGATGGTTGGCCGGCCGTCGCGGACCCGACGACCGCTGGCATGTGCCCTTCGGCCCAGAAGTCGAAGCGGCCTGCCGAGAAAGGATCGCCCGATCACCCCAGATCAACCATCCCGATGACAGCGACCCGCAGCAGACACACGAGTACAGCGTCAGGCACGTAGCCACCCAACTCGCTGTCTCGGTCTATGTCGTCTACTACTGGATCGAACATCACCACATCGCAGCCCGCAGAGGGCCCGACGGGACCTGGCTCGTCAACTTCGACGCCACCACCGAGGCCGACTGCCGTCGCCGCATCGCCAACTCATCCCAGATCAAGCCCAAGACGAGCAACAAGTCCAAGACCTCACAGCCGAACACCAAGGAGGCAGTATGAAGCCCGTGTCCCAGTTGAGACCCGAAGGGTTCACCAGGTGCACGGTGGCTCCGAGCTCCTGCAGGGTGTCGACGGCCCAGTACCACCCGTACGTCGCTTCAATAGCCACCTCAGGGGCTTCGCCCGACTCACGTAACGCTTCGGCCAGGGTGACTGGATCGTTATCGATACGAGTCACGCCGACCTTCTCTCCGGCCTCGTTCTCGGTTACCACCACCGATCGGTTCAAATGCAGGTCGATGGCGACATACTGTCGTTCCACGGTTCTTCTCCTTGCTCGGGAACGGGTTGGTTTTGTCGCCACCAGTTTCGGGCTGGAACCGCCCCGAGCGGGAGAAGAACCATTCCCCCTCGCCGGCGCCACTTCTCGGGATGTCGATCCAACCTGCTCCCCTGCCACCTTCGCCACCACCGGGCCTCCAACAACGTGGGCTGGAGCCGAACCCGACGTCCGGCCTACTCAGCAAGAGCGAGGCAAGCGCTCTGTCATCCCATCACTTATCTTCAGCGGAGATTTGGCCGTCTTCGATGTAGCTGACGGGGGATTTGGCTTCCCTTGAGGACGCGTTATCTGAGGCACCTCGGGGACGTTTTCAGCCCGTCATGGTTCGTGTTATTGGGCCCGGTGGAGGCACGCTCGGTCCAGAAACACGGATGTCCCGTGGCCATTGCCGAAAGGCGGGGCAGTCAAGCGAACCAGCTTGGTCGCGGGTTCAAATCGGGCCGTGGGACCTCTGACGGGTGCCAGTGGGTGCCCGGAGCGAAGATGAACCTGGCGACGAGGTTTTGTAGTCCTCTGTGTTCCTCTCAATTCCTGTCGCCATTTGATGACTCCTCACCGGAGCGGCCGAGGATAATGTGTCGCACGGTGTCGCAATCTTGGCCAAAGCAGCTGAGCACACGGTTTCAACGAGCCGCATCATCTCAGCCAGCGAGGTACAGCAGCGTCGCTTTGACCCGCCGATTGACGTCGGCCTCCTCGAACAGGCCCAGTTTGGAGAAGATCACGCCGATGTGCTTCTCGACGGCTCGCTCTGACAGGAACAGTTCGCGTGCGGCTGCCGCGTTGCTCCTGCCCTGGGCTATCTGCTCTAGCACCTCGTGCTCTCGGGTGGTGAGCTGGGCGAGTGGTGAGTCCTGGTTGGATCGACGGGCGTGGATGAGCACGTCGACGACCTTGGCGTCGATCACCGAACCGCCGCCAGCTACTGCGGTTATGGCTCTCACCAGCTCGCCGCCGTCGAAGAGGCGTTCCTTTAGCAGGTAGGCACGGCCTTCGGCTCCATCTTCGAGCAGAGCCAGGGCGTATTCGGGTTCTGCGTATTGGCTCAGTACCACCACGCCCATCTGGGGTCGCTCGACTCGCAGCTGAGCCGCCAGCGTGAGTCCCTCGTCGCTGCCGTCCGGCGGCATGCGGATGTCGGTGATGACGACATCTGGTTCCAGCGTGCGGATTCCTGCCTGGACGCCGGGTAGGTCTTCGAATACACCCGCCAGTTCGATGCCTTCAGCGTTCGATAGGAGGCCGCGAACGCCCTCTCGCACCAAGAGGTTGTCCTCGGCGATGACCGTTCGAATCGGCACGCACGGAGAGTAACGAATCAACCCCCGAATCGTGGGGTTGGAGTTGGTCCGGCGGTGAACTGGCAGCTCCGGGGCGGTCTCTCGTCGGCAGTTGGCCCCCGATGGTGGTTCCTTCTCCCGGTTTGGAGTCGATGGTCAGGGTCCCGCCCTCGGCCGCGATTCGGTCGGTCATGCCCGCCAGCCCTGTGCCTGCCTGCCGAGCGGCGTCCAAGTCGAAGCCCTCGCCGTCATCGCAGACCGAGAAGGTCAACCCGTCGCCCTCGTGGGTCAGTGTGATCTCGACCAGGTGCGCGTGCGAGTGCTTCTCGGCGTTTTGCAGCGCCTCGAGGACACAGAAGTACACGGCAGACTCTGCTTCGGCCGGGTAGCGGGGGATCTTCTTGGCTTCGATGGTTACGTGGAGGCCGACTCGCCGGGAGTGGGCCTGCAGCGCGGCGCCCAGACCTCGGTCGGCCAAGAGCGGTGGGTAGACACCGTGTGCCAGCTCGCGGACAGAGTCCAGGGCTTGTTGTGCTTGCAGACGGAGGTCGGCGAGAGCCGCGGTCGCGTCCCCTGAAGCGGCGAGGAGGTCTTTCTCCACCTTGGCGAGCTGGAAGGCGAGTGCGACGATGTGCTGCTGGGCGCCGTCGTGTAGGTCCCGTTCGATTCGGCGTCGCGCTCCGTCTTCGGCGTGGACGATGCGCCGTCGCGACGCCTGCAGATCGGCAATGGTCCGTTGCAGGTCAGCGGTCAGGCCCGCGTTCTTGAGGAAGAGTCCTGCCTGTCCGGCCAGGTGGGTGAGCAGCCTCATCTCGACCGGTTTGATGGACTCGGCCGGCCGCATGCGAACACTCAGCGCCCCCAGCAGCTCGTCGCTGCGACAGACCGGCACGAAGCAGGCGCCTGCGCCGACCTCGGGACTCTCCTCGAGGTCGTGAACTGATCGCGCCGTCGGCCAGTCGGCGGCCGGGGGCCACACCGCGACGGGGGTCAGGGCCTGCCCCTCACGAAGCCACACACATGCGTCGCGCGCCCTGGTTCCCTCGGCCACGACCCGAGCCATCTGCGGTAACGCCTCGTCAATGGCGTAGGTGCCCGCCGCCTGTTCAGAGAACTGAGCGAGCGCCTCGTAAGGCGTGGCGCGAGTGCCGTACACGACGCGGTTCGCGAGCCGCTGGGCGCGGACCCGAACGGGTTGGAACCCGGCTGCGACGAGCGCCGCGCCGACCAGGGAAAGACCGAGGTTCGACTTGGAACCGATCAGCGAACCCAACCCCACCGCGACAGCGAGGTACACCGCCGTGATGAAAGCGGCCAAGATGGCGTACACCACTGTGCGGTTGATGGCCACGTCGATGCTGTAGAGGCGGTACTTGACGATGGCCACCCCGATGGCGACCGGCAACACAGTCCCATACCCCACGATCACCACCGTCCATCCGACGGCACCATCCCCCACAGATGTGATGCCGGGAGGCCCCAGGGCGATCGCCGCGTAGACGACCGTCGTCACCGCGAGCGGCAAGCCGATCCACTTGAGCTGTTGGCGTTCCTCGCCACTGGCAACGCGGAACCGGGCCAGGGGGGCGCTGGCGGCGATGACCCCACAGGCCAGCGCGGCAACCCACACGACGGTAGCGAGTCCCGAGTTGGACATCAGCGACAGCGACCGAGCACCCAACGGGTTGGCCACCGCGGGCACGCCGGTGGCGTTCCGCATCGCCGCCGGGTCGAACATAAAGCCGACTACGAGCACACCTGCGATGACGAGCGCCGCCCACACGACGGGACGCCAACGCGGCGACGGGAGGCGCCCGGTGGGGATGAGCATCATCAGCACCGCCACCAAGCCCGCCGGGAACAGCAGGCCACCCAGCCAGTTGGTGACCCACTCGGCCCACACGCCAACGTTGTGCGGAGACTGGCGCAGCAGCAGCGCCCCGGAAGGCCAAGGCCCCGCTGAGCGCTTCGACGCCCACGACGCACGATAGGGCGAGGAACAGCCAACCGACGGGGTTTCGGGGCACGTGCGCCACGATCACCACGCCCACGGCCGCCATCGTGAACGGGAGCACGACGGTGGTGGGGTCGAAATCGTGGAACGTGGCGTGCCCGGCGAGCAGCACAATCAGAGCCACCCCAGCAAGACCCCATGCCACGACCCCCAGCGCAACGGCGACCACCAGCCTGCGTGAGATCGACCGCACCAGGATGTCGGAGCTTGGCCCCATGAGCTGAGGGTACACGTCGACCCCTGGGCCACAAAGGGCGTGAGCCGTCCGCACCACGGTGAGTTAGCACCCGAAAAAGAGGTGGCCAGCCCCCCGAGGTTTCGTGCCATCCCCCTCGACCAACCGCGCCCACCCGTCGACAATCGGAAGAGTCCTTGCCCAACAAAAAAAGACGGAGGTCGGATCGCCATGACCAACCCGATACAAGCCGTATCGACAACCGACAGGGAGTCCCGCATCGGCAGTGGGTGGGTGCGGACCGGGGGCGCGCTGGGCATCCTGGCAGTTGCGATCCTCGTAGGGGGTCCGATCGCCTTGGGGGGGATCGGCAGCCTGACCAGCTCGTCGACGCCGGCCGCGATCTCCGCCTACCTGGCGTCTCACCAAGGCTCGATCCTGGGGCTGACGCTGACCACGGTGCTCGGCACTGCCATCGGGCTGTGGTTCCTCGCCACGGTGGCTCGGATCGTCCACGAACGCGATCACGACAGCCCATTGGGTCTGATCGCCTTGGCCTCCGGTGCCGTTGCCACCGCGATAAGCGCCTTCGACGGGGTGACCTTGAGCGCCCTGGTCTACCTTCAGAAACAGGGGGGACCGACCGACCCGGCGCTGGTCCGGGTCTTCTTCGACCTACAGAACGGGCTCATCATGCCGGGCCTCTTCGGGTTCTTCATCGCCGGATTCCTGGTAGCGATCGGCGTGGCCATGATCCGCGGCCACCTGGCGAAGCCGTGGGTCGGATGGTTGGCCGTGGTGCTGGCCATTGCCTCCAGCGCCGGCGCCGCGACCGGGCTGTTCAGTGTCAGCGGCGGTACCACCATCGTCGGTTACTCGCCAGTGATCAGCTTTGGGATCGTTGCCCTCATCACCAGCATCTACATGCTTCGCACCCCCCGCCAACAGGCGGTCATGTATCAGGCCGCGTGATGTATCTCCACTGCTCCCCTCCACAAATCCGGACCCCCAACGCGTCTTCTGGGACGCTGCGTTAACTACCGTCGGGACCGCCGGTCCTTGAGCTTTCGATCAGATGTCGCGACAACCGTCCTGAGCCCTTTCGCTCATGACGACGCCCAAGGAGGGACCCGGATGGACAACGCGTCCAGGCTCCGCCACTGATCGGCTTCACCATCGACGGTCGGTCCTGCACCACATGTGACCACAAGCAGTTGGCCGCTGACCTGCTCCGCCTCGGTGGCTCCCGACCCCAGCCGCTACGACCTCGGCGAGCTGAAGGGCCACCGCCCAGACCCGCGACGGCACCGCGCCTCTGTTCCTCTCACTTCGGAACGCGGTTCATTCATCAGTTCTGGTGCCCGAAGATGTGCTCGGAGAACATCGCAACGGCGTTATCGATCAGCTTCACGTAGCGATCACCCCCTGGATCATTGGCGAGCTGCTGAGTCGACAAGCCCGAGACCAATGAAGTCCATAGGTCAAAATCCGCGTCTTGGTGGAGACCTACACCGGCGAGGATGCTGCGACCCTTGCTGAACACGGCGACGGCGATGGCATAGGACTCCGGTGACGGTTCGAAGTCCGGGATCGTTCGCAGGAAGAGCAATTCGTAGCGGGCCTGATCTTCTGTGGCAAAGCTCAAGAAGAGTTGGGCGACGGCGCGCAATGCACTGCGAGGGTCATCATCGACTTCAAGTCGCTCGAAGCGAGTCAGGAGATCGCGATTGCCGTCAGCGAAGAGATGGTCGTACACGGCGTTCTTCGAAGCGAAGTAGGTGTAGAGCGATTGGGGTTCCATATCCACCGCACGCGCCAGCGCGCGTAAGGACAGCGCGTTGACGCCGTCGACGCGCACCATCTGCCAGGCGGCGTCGAGAATCTCCCGCTTGGTCGCCTCATGGCGAGCGTGCCGGCGGTCTCGACGAGGTTCGAATGCGGTCTTCTTCGCCACGCCTTGACCTTAGCCGAATATAGCGCGATACTCCTGACACTGTTCGGAAGCAGTGAGGTGGCCGCATGGAAGCAGCAACAGCCGAGAAGATGATCAACGCACCCCTGGGACACCAGGAAGCGATGGGTCTGGCCGAGACGGAGTTCGCTCGCATGGTCGCCCACCTTCGGACCCTGACAGCGGAAGACTGGGGCAAGCCCACGGTGTGCGAGCTGTGGGATGTGCGCGCCATGGCCTCCCACGTTCTCGGTATGGCCGAAGCGCAAGCATCGGTGCGCCAGTTCGCCCATGACTTCCGAGCAGCCAGCAAGAGGTCGGGCGGGAAGATGATCGACGCTATGACCGCCGCACAGGTCGCCGAGCGTGAGTCGATGACGCCCGAAGCGATCATCAGCCACCTCGCGAAGATAGCCCCCAAGGCGGTCAAAGCCCGCCGGCGCACGCCGGCTGTGATCCGCCACGCCGTCCGCATGAAGCAGGACCCGCCGTTCGACTCGGAGAAGTGGCGGTTCGGCTATCTGGTCGACACGATCTTCACTCGCGACACGTGGATGCACCGTCTCGACATCAGCCGGGCCACTGGTACGTCCATGGTTCTCACCGGGCCGCATGACGGTCGTCTGGTTGCCGATGTGGTAGCCGAATGGGCCCGGCGCCACGGCCAGCCCTTCTCGCTCACGCTGAGCGGACCGGCCGGGGGCCAGTGGCAGGTCGGCGATGAAGGCGAACAACTCGAGATCGACGCTCTCGATTTTTGCTGGACGGTGGGATCCCGCCAGCCGGGTGCAGGGGTACTGGCGACGGAGGTGCCGTTCTGATGAGCATCATGCATATCACCGAGTTCCACGCTGCTGCCGGGCTGGAGGACAGGCTCGCCGGACTCCTAAGCGAAGGTCGGAAGCGGATGCGAGAGGCCGATGGTTGCGAATCGTTCGACCTGTACCAGGAGCAGGGCAACAACCAGGCCTTCACGTTCGTCCAGCACTGGGCCTCTGCCGAGGCCCACGACGCCGCCTTCGCCGAGCGAATCATGCAGAGCGGGCATCTCGACAAGGTGCTGGCCACCCTGGGACAGCCGCTCGTGCAGCGCACGTACGTCTTGTTGTCCTGAGTCGATCGACCGGCGGTCTACTTGAAGGTGATGGTTCCGGACCCTTGGCTTATGGTGACTTCTCCGACAGCGACGGCGTTGGGGCTCTCATCGCACTTCCCGTTCGAGGTTTTGGGGAGCACAGCGGCGCTGGCGATGGTGATGGAGACTGTGCCGGTGATGCCTTTATAGGCACCCGTACCGTCGAAAAGGGTGGCCGGCGCGGTGGCGGCGAGCACGACTGCGCAGTTGGTCGGGCTGCCCGTTGGTTTTGCGATGCTGAACTTCTTTTGGATCGCGGTCGTGTCGACGTCGAAACTCCCCTTGGAGAGGACGATCCTGTTGGCGTTGGCGCTGACACCGGACTGGTCTGTTCCCGAGTCACCGATTGCGCCGGTGATGACAATCGAGCCTCTGTTCGTTGTTCCAGGGTTGACGTCGTAGATGTGGACGACTCCCCCCGGTGACGCTGCGGAAGCACCCCCGCAGGCCGCCAAGGCGAGTGCACCGGTGAGAGCAGCGATTGTGATTGGAGCTGTTTGGCGTCTCGTGTGCATGAAGAGCCTTCTTTCTTGTTGCTGGTACCTGGACGAGAGTCGAGTCATCAGCCAGACCTCGTTGTCTTTGCCGTCGACAGCGGATTCGACGTCGGCCGGATCTGGCGGTGGTCGACGATGTAGCGACATCTGTACCTGGGTGTCAGGTCGCGCTTGCCGTGAGTTGGCTATCGGCTCTTAGGCCGCGGATGGCCATGACGGCGACCCAGACGAGGAGCGCCACGATCGGGATGAATGCGAGGGAGGCGAGGGGACGTCGGCGTCGGGCAGGGGGTAGCTGCCGAGCAGCTCGCTACCGGAGATGGTTCCCATGGCGATCCCGCCAGCGGCGATGCAGCTGGCCGCTACGGCGGCCACGACGGTTGGCAGCGGGCTTGGGGCGCCGGTCCGGCTGGGGCCCGGTTGATCCCTCGCCACAGTCCGGTGAGGAAGGTCAGCAGGCTCAAGCCGGCGAGGACGAGCAGAAGACCCGTGGCCAGGTGCCCGGCCTGCTTATCGTGGCCGGTGTAGTCGGCGATCCACCGACTGTCCGGGGCGTTGTTGGCGGGAGGGCTGCTGGCGGCCACACCAGCGATGAAGAAGGCGACGAATCCGAGCCCGCTGAGCGCCTCCCATCCGGAGATGCCCAAGCGCCTCACGGCGGCCGCGGGCCGATCAGCGCCGGTGGCCGCCATGTTTGGCTCGGCTGTCATCTGCTTGGCGGGCCGGCTACTTGACCGGGGCGGCGGCCCCGGTGCGGTTCTTGGTGGCGAGGCTGTAGACGCCGGAGATGACGAAGATGGCCGCGGCCAGAACCGACAGGAAGAACAGTGTGCCCCCGGTGGTCTTCTCCCAGCCGTGGTTGCTGAACGGCAGCGCCACCACGAACAGCACGACGCCTGCGATCAGTGCTCGCAGGGCGAGCTTGGATGATTTGCGCATCTTGGTCCCTTCCCTTCCGCTTTCAACGGCGACCTTGTCGCGCCGTGAGATCACCTTGGCGGTTGGACGAGGCCGTTGCGTCATGCGCAGGTGCGATCGGTGTGGACTTTGGGACGATTGACGGTCCTACCCGAGACGGACGCTTGGGACGCCAGGCGGCGTTACCGTTGCATTCGTGATCTCGCTGCCACGACCGATAAGGTGGCGAGGACGCACGTTCCGACCCGATTGGTTCGTTTGGGACGTCGCCGCCGCGATTGTCTTGACGGCTGGTGCGCTGGCGGTCGTGGGCGGCCTGCACTATTCGGCTCCGCCCGCTCTGGTCGCCGCGTCCGCGGTGGTCTGCACCTCGACGGTGGCCTGGCGGCGGCGTTCCCCGACGGCCGCGTCGTTCGTGGCGTTGACCGCGGTGCTCGCCTACCAGCGTCTGAGCCACGACTCGCTGGGGATCATCGAACCCGTCGCGGTGGTGCTCGCCCTCTACAGCTTTGCCCGTGGGGAGGTTCAAAGCGGTCGGCGGGCTCGGCTGGCGGTGCTGGGCCTGTACGCGCTCGGCGTCTCGGCGGCGATCGACGCCGGCTCGTCGGGCTTCTCGGCGGTCGAAGTGCTGCTCAGCTGGGCGCCGATGACGGTGTTGCCAGCGGCGGCCGCGGTGCTGGTCGAGCGCCACCGCGATCTGATCGCCCGACTCGCCGAGACCGCCGCCCGGCTAGAGGAGGAACAGGCGGCACGGGCGGACCAGGCCACTACGCGGGAGCGCAACAGGGTCGCCCGGGAACTGCACGATGTGGTTGCCCACAGCCTTAGTGTGATGGTGATACAGGCCGGCGCCGCCCGGCTGCTCGCCCCGAATGAGCCACAGGGCGCCAATGACGCGCTGGATGTGGTGGTGTCCTGCGGCCGCGAAGCGCTCGGCGACCTGCGGCGGGTGATGGGGGTGCTGCGTCGCGACGATCCGCTTTCTGAGGAGGACCGACCGGGGTTGGCCCATCTGGATCGGATCATCAAGCCGGTGCGGGCCGCCGGACTCGATACCAGCCTGTGCATCGAAGGGGAGCCCTTCAAGGTCCCGGCGGAGGTGGACCTGGCCGCGTACCGGGTGGTTCAGGAGGCATTGACCAACGCGGCCAAGCATGCCGGGCCCGCGCAAGCGACCGTAGGGGTGCGCTACCAGCCCGGTGCGGTCGAAGTCGAGATCACCGACACCGGCACCGGCGGGTCCGCTCTCACCAGCCGGGTTACCGGGTCGGGCCAAGGCCTGATCGGTATGAGCGAGCGGGTTGCCCTTTGCGGTGGGCGCCTCGAGGTCGGCCCAACTGCTGGCCGGGGCTACCGGGTGCACGCCCGACTGCCGCTGACTTTCGAGCGTCCATTTGATGACACCGGTCCTCAGCAACAAAGCCAGGCTCGACACCCATCGTTGCTTCAGAGCTGCGCCGACCCCCTGTTTGCCGCCGCCTCGCTGGTGGCCCTCGAAGCAGCAGCACTGAGCTACGGCCACCATCACGGTTGGCTGGCGCTCAACGTATCGGTGGTCGCCGGAATCTCGGTGGCCGGGTTGTGGCGGCGGCGGACACCGCTGCTGTTCCTTGCGCTCGTCGGCGCTCTCGCATTCGCTGCCCACGGGCTCACACCGACGGACCGATCCACAATGGTCGGCACCTACCTGGTGCTCGTGCCGACCTACAACCTGGGCGTGTGGAGCTCGCGTGAACGGGCGACGGCTGGCCTGCTGATCTGGCTAGTCGGCGCAGTGGGCGCGTCCATGTTGCACCGGACCCTTTCAGCCGGACTGATCGGCGCGTCGCTGATGGCCCTCCTGGCCTGGGGCGCCGGCCGGCTAGTACGCCGGCAGCGGGACCTGGCCGACCAGCTCCGAGTCACGACGAGCCGCCTCGCCGCCGAGCGCGAGCAGCGCACCAGAGCCGCCGTCGTCGAGGAACGCACCCGCCTGGCACGAGGCTTGCAGAACCACGTCGCCCAGCTGATCGTTGCCATGGTGGTCCAAGCCGAAGCAGCCGCCAGGCTCCTGCTCGACAAGCCCGTCGAGGCCGTCAACGCGACAGCCAGCATCGAAGCGACCGGCCGGGAAGCCCTGGGGCAGGTGCGCCACATCCTGGGTGTCCTTCGCAGCAGCTCCTCGGGGCGGGAGCTGCGACCCCTGCCTGGTCTTGACCAACTCCAAACCCTGATCCAACACGCCCACGACCAAGGCCAGTCGGTCGAGTTGACGATCGACGGCGAACAAACCCCGCTGCTCGGCGGTGTCGACTTGGTGGCCTACCGCATCATCGAAGAGGCCCTGCAACTCGCCCCCCGCCCGGCTAGACAACCGTTGAGCGTCTCATTGCGATACACCGACGACGTCGTCGAGCTCGAGGTGGGCGGGGCAGCCCTCGACGGCACCGACTGGCCCAGCCCTACTCTCCGCGCACGGGTAGCCCTCGTCCATGGCGACCTGTGCTGCCCGAACGGGGACTCGCGCGGCCGTCGTCTAGCGGTCCGTCTGCCTCGCCCACCCCAAGGAGCGCTCATATGACCCTTCGAATCCTCATCGCCGATGACCAGCACCTGGTCCGGGCCGGGTTTCGCACCATCTTGAGCACCCAGCCCGACCTAGAGGTGGTCGGCGAGGCCTCCGACGGTAGCGAGGCGGTTGCCATGGCCGACCGCCTCCGCCCCGACGTGGTCCTCATGGACATCCGGATGCCCGGCCTCGACGGAATAGAAGCCACCCGGCGGATCACCTCTCGGCCCCAAACCTCCGAGATCCGGGTTGTGATCCTGACCACCTTCGATCTCGACGAGTACGTCTACGACGCACTCCAGGCCGGTGCCAGCGGGTTCCTCCTCAAAGACGCCTCCCCCGAACAGCTCACCGCCGCGGTACGGATGGTCACTCAAGGCGACGCGCTACTCGCCCCGAGCATCACCCGCCGCCTGATCGAAGAGTTCGCCGCGTCCCGCACCGCGCCCCGCCCGACCACCGCCTTGCAGCAGCTCAGCGGCCGTGAACTGGAAGTGTTCTCGCTGATCGCTCGCGGGCTGTCGAACCGCGAGATCGCCGACCAACTCTTCGTCGGCGAGACAACCGTCAAGACTCATGTCACCCGGATCCTGACCAAGCTCGGGCTTCGCGACCGAGTACAAGCCGTCGTCCTCGCCTACGAAACGGCGGCCATAAAACCCGGGCAGGCCAACGGGGCGCTGGACATTCAGCCGCAACCCCGTTGAGGCTCGGCCTCGGCGATGTAGCGGGCGAAAGTACCCACGAGAGAAGACACTGGTTCGTACAGGACAGCGGTTCGTATGGCTGATGCGCCTAGCTCGACTGTGCGGACCGGACTGCGGCCCACATCGCGCTGCGGCACCGACGCGATCTTCGACGACGACCCCCCGCCGGTCAACGCCAACCATGCCGCCGCCAGCGTTTCGGAACCATCAAACGCCGTCCTGGTACGAGCTTGGACATCGATCTGGTGGCCATCCGCGTCGACCTGACGACGGACCTGTCGATAAACCCAGATCGAAATCGATAAACTCAGATCGAAGAAACGGCGGTCGGGGACACACAGGGGGGGGACTGCCCCAAGAGTCGGCCTTCAGCGTCCCCGAACTCCACAGTCGAAGCGTCCACTAACTAACGCCGGGTCACAGTCGGCCTTCACATCTCTGAGGCCATGGTCCGGTCAGTGACGAACTGGCGGATCTGTGAGGCGTGCTCGATCGTGTGCCCGACGGCTGCGGTGATGATCCACGCGTGAGGTTGGCCGCTGTACCTGTGAGCCGGAGGCAAAGGTGTCGCCGCCTTCTCCTCGGTCATATCCGCGAGCACGTCGCGCGCCCGGTGACGGCAGTACTCGACGTAGCTGACCACTTCGGATCGGGTCCATGCCTTTGGGAGCGTCGTCAACAACCAGTGCGGCTTCCCGGTGAACGGTAGCGGCGGAGCCCACGGAGCGAGTTCGCCGGTGAGGTCGTAGTCGAGGCAGTCGAGGGCGTGCCATGCGACGCTCCACGGGGTTGAGCGTCGCTGGACCAAGGCGCGGCGGGCTGCTCGGTCCGTCACGGGCTTCCCGTCGGGCCCGGGCGGTTCGGGGCCAAACAAGTCGGTCGGAACCTCCCACATGGGGGACTCCCAAAGCTCGTCTGTGCACTCGCGCACGGCGGCGACCAATAGGTCGAGGGCCTGTTCGAAGCTCTGAGCGAGGCCTTTCACCCAGATGGACGCCACGCGGCAAGGGTACAAGGCGTTGTCCCGGGAGTGGTGTCCTGGCCTGATGTGGCCTGCAGTCGTGGGTATCGGTGAAGACTCAGGCGGGGGGCGGAGCCACATCCAGTCGGTGCCGAACCTCCGAGGTGTTCACGCCCAGAGCGTCCAGCAGCACCGCCGCGGGATCTGGCGGTTGGAGAGTGACGATCTGGGCCAGCACCTGCTGGGCCGTGACTTGTGTTTTCCGGTGCTGGGGCTTGACTGATTCCTCAAGCACTTTCTTGGCCGCTGGCGTCATGCGGCGGCGATCCTTCTTCATGACGTCTCTGATCGTCGGCTTCTTCGGAACGGCTCGCATCGGCGGTGCGGGAGCGTCGCCGGACACCAACCCTACGGCGCCCAAGGCTTCGTGATCGAGGGACTCAAGGACCTGGCGAGCCTGCTGCAGGTTGACGCCCAACAGGCCTTCGATCGAGGTTTCTGCCAACAAGGCGAGCAGCAGGTGCTCACTGCCCGTTCGACGATCACCTCGGCGCCGCGCCTCCTCACTGGCCAGCATATAGATGCCCCAAGGGTGAAGTACCTCGGGCCCAACGGATTCGGTCATGGTGCCTCCTTGTTGTACTTGGCGTGCACGGATTGGCGGGTGACGCCCAATGCGTCTCCGATCTGCTGCCACGACCAGCCCTGCTCTCGGGCCGCGGCGACGTGTTTCGCTTCAACCCTTTCAGCCAGGCGATGCAGCGCCAACGACGCGCGAAGCCCAGTTGCCGGGTCGTCCGACGAGAGACTCAAGTTGAGATCCTCGACATCAATGGGTGTCAGTTTAAACTGACACCTTAAGAGCTGTCAATTCCAACTGACACGCGACACGACCGCCGGAATGCCCAGATCGCGGGGACCACGGACACACTCCTCAGAGTCTTGACGGCCGCCGGCTTGCTCAGCGCGAGCTTTGGAGTTCGTTCGTCGGATTGTCCGCCCGAGAACAGATCTCGGCGGGGATTGCCCCAGTAACGCGAGCAGCGCTCTCCCACAATCCCGGTGGTACCACGATGCCCCCAACGCCGGCTCGGGGCGCAGTACCAGCAGTTCTCTGGTGTTCCGAGCGCTCTCGAAGCTGAGGAAGCATTCGGGCTCGAGATCAGGCAGTCTGTACGCGTGGTGAAGATGCGTGAGGCTCTTGACGAGGGTGCGGTGGGCGCGCTGTTTGCTCAGATCGCCTCTCGCGACGAGGCCGAGGTCACTCGACTGCTGGAGCAAAGGCCTGGCTTGGCCTGCAGCTCGCTCCGGTCTGGTGCGAGCCGGCAAGAGCCCAAGGCCTACTTCCTTGTCCCGATCCGACACTACGTCTACGCAGGCGCTCTGCACGTCGCCTCCGCGGCCCTTCACCCAGGTATCGCCAAGACACTCATCGCGCGAGGGGCTGACGTCCGTGCCCGTAACCGAAGAGGAGCCGAACCCTTACACTACGCCGCAGGTGGAGGTCCCGGTTTGGAATACCGGGATTCAGATGGGCAGCGAGAAGTGATCTCCTACCTCATCGAGGCTGGCGCAGACCCCAACGCCACCGACAAGAGTGGTGTAGCCCCGCTTCATCGAGCCGTAAGGAATCGATGCTCTGCCGCCGTCAGCATCCTGATAGACAAGGGTGCCGATCCTCTGCGAATGAACAAGAGCGGTTCGACCCCCCTCCATCTGGCGGTTCAGAACACGGGGAAAAGCAACTCCGGCTCGGATGCGGCCAAAGACGAGCAGCACCGAATCATCTTTGCTGCTACTGGGCCACGGCGCCAGGCCTACCGACCTCGACGCGAAGGGCAAAACTGTCGCGGCCGCCGCATCGAGCGAGTGGATCCGTGAACTGCTCGCCACTCGCTGACCGTTCGGCCAAGCAGCCACCGCGAGCCGTCGTCCGACGTGGAATGGGTCTCGTCTCGCGGCCTCACGTGCGAGCCGTCCTTGCGGCCAGCCAACCGGTCGGCATGGCAGGTTCCCACTCCCGGTCCCGACCCCCGGAGGGGCGTCCCCTATCGTCGAGCCTCACAGGCGACTGCCCTGCCCCACACCGCCGGCTCCAGGTGCCTTTGTACGTCCGCCGGGAGCAGCAGAATGACGGTTGAGGGAGGGTCACCTCGTCGTCTAACAAGACGCGCCTGATTCCCCCTCCGACTTGACGTATTCCGATATAGGAATATGATTGGGTTAATGGCTAGAGCAGCGACGACGTCGGACGTGTTCAACGCGATTGCCGAGCCGCGGCGCCGGAAGATCCTGGTGCTGCTGCGGGCGGGTGACCGGCCGGTGACCGAGTTGGCCCAGGAGCTGGGGATGACACAGCCGGGGGCGTCCAAACACCTGCGGGTGCTCCGGGAGGTGGGACTGGTACGGGACCGCAAGGCAGGCAAGCTGCGCCTGTACGGTCTTGACGCCCGAGGGCTGCGACCGGTTCACGAGTGGAGCGGCGGGTTCGAGCGGTTCTGGAACGAGAGCTTCGACCGGCTGGACGAGTACGTGCAGGACCTCGAGCAGGCAAGATGGGAGGAGTAGCTGATGAGCGCGACGGGACGAGGAGCGCCGGCGCAGTCCGCGACGGCCGACCGCGAGATCGTGATCTCCCGGGTCATCAGTGCCCCCCGGGAGGTGGTGTTCGAGGCGTTCAGCGAGGTGCGGCACCTGTCGCGGTGGTGGGGGCCGGAAGGGTTCACCACCACCACGGAGGCGTTCGAGTTCCGCGTCGGCGGGGAGTGGGACTTCGTGATGCACGGACCGGACGGGACGGACTACCAGGAGTGGATCTCCTGGACCGAGATCCCCGCCGGAGCGGATCGCGCTCCTCCACGGCGAGTCCCGCGGCGACCCGAACGCCTTCGAGTCGGTCCTCACGTTCGCGCACCACGGGGCGGCGACCCGGATCGAGATGCGCACCGTGTTCCCCACCAAGGAGCTGCGCGACGAGGCGGTCCAGAAGTACCACGCGATCGAGGGCGGCGAGCAAACCCTCAGCCACCTCGCTGCCTACGTCACAGAGATCCTTGGGAAGGGCGTTTAGGACTGATGGCCACCGCCTTGGGGGTGTCAGCGATGATCGGACCAATCGCTGCCCGTCAGCCCTTCCGTTACGCCATCGAATCGATCATGAAGGAGTCGCCATGTCCCGCACGCGCGTCCACAACCTGAACATCTCCCTCGACGGCTACGCGGCTGGAGATCACGTGACGTTCGATGCCCCGATCGGCGGTGCCGGACGGCTCTTTGCTTCCTTCGACGGTCGAGCGATTCACGGAGTGGACAAAGTGGATGCCCCCTTCACCCTCGATCGCGCCCTGACCAGCATGTGGGGCCAGGGCATCGGCGCCGAGATCATGGGACGCCGCAAGTTCGGACCCCAGGTCGGCCCATGGCCCGACGACGGGTGGCGAGGCTGGTGGGACGACCAGCCGCCATTCCAAACACCGGTATTCGTCCTGACTCACCACCCCCATCCAACTATCGACTTCCCCAACGGCACGAGCTTCCGGTTCGTAGACGGGCCGCCGCACGAGGTGCTTCGCCTAGCCCAAGAGGCCGCCGACGGCCGCGACGTCCGCATCGGCGGCGGCCCCTCGACGGTCCGCCAGTTCCTAGAGGCCGACCTGATCGACTTCATGCACTTGGTCATCGTCCCGATCACTCTCGGGCGCGGCGTATCACTGTGGGAAGGAATAGACCGCATCGAAGATCGCTTCACCGTCGAGTCGGTGTCCTCACCAAGTGGCCTCATTCATCAGCTCTGGAACAAGAACCACCACACCTGAGCCGAAAGCCCAGCGTCCCTCCCCCCGAATCCTCACACGGGCGCTGGGGCGCCCGGCGAGGCATCCCAGAACAACGCAACACGCGTTCCCGAACCACCAGTCGCCGGGCATCCTCAAACGCCGGCTGAGAGGCGCCCTTCGACCTGCCTGCGAATCCCGCCCGTTCGACGAAGTCAGGCTGATTGCCATCGACGAGGCTCTGCCACACGAACGTTGCTATCTGAACTGGTCGGCGAGAGCGGTCAGCTTGGCGACGTACGCCGGCCAGCCATGGTCGTCGGGGACGTCGGTCTTCTCCCGCTGCCAGCCGATCGCCCCGTCGTGCTGCTCTCGCATGATGTCGGCGTGACCCGCGTGACGGGCGAGTTCATAAATGACGTGGACGATCATCCGCTGCAGGGTCACGTCCTGCCTCTTTTGCGGCCACCAGGGGACCCGGCCCGGCGCATCGAGCGGTAGGTGGTCGATCGTCTGGTCCGCGAATACCCAGACACGACGGTAGAGGTCGATCAGGCCGTCCTTCGTCTCGTCCGCCCGTGCATACCAGTCTGCGTGGGGGTCCTTGGCGTACGCCTCCGCCGAGACGAGTTGCTCGGGCGTAGGGAACTCCCGGCCAAAGGTTGGCCCAAAGCAGCCAGCCTCGACATTGAGGCAGTGCTTGAGGACTCCCAGCAGGTTGTTGCCAGAGGGGGTCCGAGGCAGTCTGGCATCGCGTTCAGCCAGCCCATCGAGCTTCCAGACCAGGTCGTCGCGAGTCTGTTGGAGGTAGTGGCGCAGTACGGTCTTCGCGTCGCTCATCTCAGCCATGCCAGCCAGCCTGACACCCCGGGCTGCCAACGAACCTCACCGCTGGAGTTCAGACACAGCGGTCTCGATGACCGACGGGCTACGGTCACCTCGGACCTGTCCCAGAAAGTCACGCTGCGCCGTCTCAATAAGTACCGAACTATTCGCCCGTAAACGCCGGCCGGGAGGCACTTATCCCTGACCGAGGGTGCTGCTGCAGTGGCTGCACCCGGTGCGGCACTTCGGTGTCGTGTCCTACTTGGATGTGACCGCGCGGTAGGGGATAGGGCTCGGTGGCGTTCGGTTGTCCGAACGGCCTAAAGCCCGCGTGATACGGCGCACCTGCCCGCGGGCGGGACTTCCCCCCACTCCCGGACCCCGGGCGGAGCACTCTGTGTCCTTGTTCGGCGCTTGAGCGAGGTTACGTGAGCACGCGTTGGGGGTGAAGGTTGGCTTGGGCGAAGGTCACGAGTTGGCCGATGTCTTCATCCCACAGCTTGAGGTTGACGGCCCGAAGACCGTCTCGGATCGAGACCGTCGGGACGCCGGCGAAGATCCCGTCAGTGTCGTGGGCGCGCTGCAGGTTGTAGTTCGGGATCCGACTGTTGAGGTGATGGACATGGTGCAAACCGATGTTGGCGGTGAAGAACTGCAGCAGCTTCGGGAGCTTCAGATACGAGCTGCCACGCAGCGCCGCGTCGGCATATCTCCACTCACCGTGGCGCTGCCAGTTGACGTTCTCAAACTGGTGCTGGACGTAGAACAGCCAGATGCCGACAGAGCCCGCCAACAACGCCGGTGGTGCCCACACGATAAGCAGGTCCTGCCAGCCGATCAACCAGCACAACGCGGTGACGATGACGGCCAACGCGGCGTCGGTGCCGAGCACGCTGTTGCGCATCCGCGATCGGGTGCCGCGACGCACCAGCCGCGGTTCGATGAGCATGGCGAACACCGGGCCGAGTCCGAACATCACCAGCGGGTGACGAAACAGCCGGTAGGCCAGCCGCCCCTGCCACGGTCGCGCCTGATACTCGGCGACCGTCAACGTCTCGACATCGCCTTCGCCGCGGCGGTCAAGATCCCCGGAGGTGGCGTGGTGCCGGGCGTGCTCGTGGCGCCACTGATAGAAAGTCGAGAGCACGAGCAACCCGAGGACCCGGCCCGCCCATCTGTTGGCGCGCCGGGAGGGAAGCAGCGAATCGTGCGTGCAGTCGTGAAACACGACGAACACCCGTACCAGGAACCCGGCCGTGGGGATCACGAGGGCCACGGCCAGCAAAGGCGAGACGGGCAGCAATAGGTACATTGCCACGCACAGCGCCAGGTACGGCACCGCGGAGGTGACGAGGTCGAGCAACCCGCGCCGGAGACGAGGCTGGGCGTAAACGGCTAACGACTCGTGCCACGCCGATCGGTTCGATACCAGCGTCATCGCGGGCTCCGATACCGACGGTCAACGATGGGGATGCCGCAGCGCTCCCCCGCTGGGCGCACTGGTGAGGCATGCTCTTCGAGCACGGGCACTGAACCGTCGGGTGCTGCGTACTCGACGATCGCCCACGACGACCGGTGGCCGATCAGATCGGGATCGGGCGCACGGTGGTCGCGTTCGCCGCGGGGCATGGTCGACGAGCGTAATCGCCAACGCCCATTGCTCCCACGCGGCGACATGATCGCGACCGCGTGCCTGCCGGAGCGAGTTCCCTAGCCAGGCTGGCCTGTCGTCGAGCTGCCTGGGCGTCGAGCTGCCAGCAGGTCAGCACGAGCCAGAGGGCACCACATGCGTCAGGATGACATCAGCCGAAAACTCAGAGCGGCACTTCTCGCGCTCCGGTGGGTGTCCCAGAACAATCACGCCGACCCTGCGGCTGCTCTGTCACCTACCGCCGGGCTGGAGGCGCTTATCCCGGGGGCGTAGGAGGAGTCCGAGCGCGATTTCCCGGTGGACGTTGCTCGCTTTCGAGGTGGTCGGTCTGGAGGGTCCCAGGAAGTCACCGTGGCCTTTTGGGCGGGCAGGGATGGATTCACCACTATGCGTGGGCTATTGGCGGCCTTGCGCGACGGATCGTCGAGTTCTTTAATGGGGCGGGGTTCACCAGCGGGTCCGCTTCGGCGGTCCGGGTGGTGGGTGGGCCTTTCTCTTTTCCGGGATGAGGAGGGGGGAAGGATGAAGATCGGTGGGGAGCCGATCGGCGGGGTCGCCCGGCAAGGCTTGCAAAGTGGCATGGTGGACGGTGCCGGTTGCAGTGGGTCGCTTGTGAGGATCACCCGGCGGGGATCCACGGTGGTGGTGGAAGTGGGCGGGAACCTGGTCACCGCTGGCCTGGCCGCCCTGAGCCACCTGCTGGCGAATCTGATCGATGGCCAGGGTAACCTCTTTGTGGCGGTGGAGCTCTGCGATGGCGGTGTGATCGATCCGGTCTTGTTGGCAGCGCGGGCCAGGCTCAGGCCCGCAGCCCGCGCTGTCAGCTGACCGTTGTCGCCGGATCCAGCCGTTAACGTTGTCCGCTCTTAAGCCACGCAGTCGGGCGACGGGTCACATTGCTGATCTCCGCCAGCCCGGCCCGTCGCGCAGCATCGCAGTGGCGGCGGTGTGGCGCTGTCCGTGGTCTGCAGCCGTTCCCGGCGGCCTCGTCGGCATGGCCCTGTGGGCCGGTTCCTCAAAGGCATCGGGGAGCAGAACCCGGGTCGTGACGGCGCACGGCGCTCACCCTGCTCGGATCATGAGCCGCCACGGAGGACCGAACTGTGGATGTTGTTGGCGGGGCAACCATTTCACGGCCGACCTGCCCACCAAGAAGGGGCGACCAGCAACCAGGTGAGCATGTCTACGATGTCGAAGGCCACGGCAGACCAGCGTCATGACCGGCGAGGACCCAAGCCCCGACGAATGAAAGGGAAAACATCATGAGAGGCAGTGTCCGCGACGCTCGGGTCGTGATCACCGGAGCCACATCGGGGATCGGGCGGGCGGCCGGGCTGGAACTGGCCCGCCAAGGAGCACGGCTCACGATCGTGTGCCGGAACGGGGACAAGGGCACCGCCACCGTCGCCGAGTTGCGCGACGCCGTGCCAGCACTGTCGGCCGACATCATCCTGTGCGATCTGTCCGACCTGGCGTCGGTTCGCCGGGCCGGACAAGAGCTCACCGAGCGCTACGACGGGATCGACGTGCTCATCAACAACGCCGGCGTCAGCGACACCCAGTCGTCGCGCACCGCCGACGGCTTCGACCACATGATGGCCTCCAACTACCTGGGCCCCTACTTGCTAACCCGACTCGTCCTCGACCGTGTCAAGGCCGCCTCGCCCTCGCGCATCGTGGTGGTCGGCTCCGAGGCACATCGGATGGCCGGTCTGTTCGACCCGGAACGGTTCGAGGATCTCGGCCCCTACGGCCCGATGAACAACAACCTGGCGTACGGACGCACGAAGCTGCTCGACCAGTTGTTCACCAACGAACTCGCTCGCCGCCTCAACGGCACCGGAGTGACGGCGAACAGCGTGTGCCCGGGCTTCGTCGCGACGAACCTCGTCGACATGGGGCCGCTGCGCCCCATGATCGAAGCTGCCACCCGCACTCCGTTCGTCAACACCCCAGCCGAGGGAGCCCGCCTCGTCGTGCGCCTCGCAACCGATCCCGCTCTCGAAGGCGTAACCGGCCGTTTCTACACCACCACGCCCGGCATGAACCTGCTCCCCCCCGTCCCGGCAATGGTCGACGCTGGACTGCAGCGCCGCATCTGGGAGCGGACCGAACGGCTCGTCGGGCTGACACCCGCGGCTTGACCCGCACGCTGAACCTTCCGCACCCGCTCGACCACCCCCCTCCACATTTTCTCGTCTTCGGCGCCACCGACTACCCGCACCCTCGCCGCAGACGGCATCATCACCGCGCACCGCACCGGCGACCTGCGTCCCTTGTTGAAGGCCCTCCCGAGCCCCGTCCTCAAGACTCCCACACCATTGCGAGCTCCTTAAACGGGCACCATGCGGTCTTGAGGTAGCGACCGGAACGCCGGTGACCTTCTGGCTGGCGTAAGCCTGGACCGGCCAACCCCCACGAGACAGGCGGCGCGGCCGATAACAGGAGCGGGACGGGCGACGAACGCTGAGAGCCGCGGTGAATAGCGGTTGCTCCGTATGCGCCCTTACCGGGTGCCCCATAAAGTATATATCCGCCAAGCGGGTCCAGACTGCCTCAACACGCCGGCTGAAGGGCGCTTATCGAGCGGGCGCTGCTCGCGATTCTTGAGCGACGACTACGTCCGTAGAGCTATTCCCGAACCAGTGTCACAGCGCATGATCTCGTCTCTTCGGTCGACGGTGGAACTGACGGCGGGTGTCACCGCCACCAGACGAGACGACCGCCGTGGTCTGAGAGCCTGCGGCAGAATCGTCAGGTGGTTCGTTCTTCGAACTGTGAGATGGAGGTATCGGAGTGGGCGGCGTTTTGCCCGAAGTGCCGGGCCGACTTGGAGTACGCCCTCCCAGTCGTCAACGATGAGATTGTGGCCCCCCGCCCGGCCCAGCCGGTTGCTCCGGGTTTCCCCCAGCCAGGCAGTTCGGGGCGTCAGCGGCGTCGGCTGCCATCGTTGGTATCGAGATCACCGGCAGCGGCAGCTCTCCAACCAAGCACCTGGCCCCGGCCGAGTTCGCCTCGTACACGCTCATCACCACCGGGCGGGACGGGGTGCAGGCGATACCTCTCAACGGGGCGCACACCGTCCGGCCGATCACCACCCCAGCCACGTCGCCGGTCGAGACCACCAGCGGAGTGGCCTTCGTGGACGGCGACCGCGCCTTCCTCCTTACGCGGCCATTCACCCGCCCGCCCCTTCGGCTGGCCAGCGCCGATGGCCTGTCCCCATGATCTGGCCGGACACGATCGGCGTGATACGCCACATCGGCCCGACCGCGGTGAGCGCGTTCTACGTCGATCTCCAGGATCGGAGCCCCTCGGATTCGCCCGGCTGGACATTGCCGTCCGGCTACCATCCCGTTGGCCAGTTCTTGGCCATGGGTCCCGGCGGTCTGCTGCGCACCTGGCAGCCGGGCCGATCGGACATGTCAACCTTGGTCCACAACTCGGGACCGCCTCCACGGTCATCGGTACCGACGGCTCCACCGTGGCATGGTTCGCCGCCGACACCTGCCCGCCGATTCACGAATGTCCCCTCCAGATCAGCACCACCAACCCCAGCCCCGGCGTGAACCCGACCACCATTGCCACCCCGCCGTTAGGCCACCTCGGCTTCCTTCCCGCCGGCGCCCTCTCACCCGATCAACACCACTTGGCCGTCTTGGTGAGCGGTCCCCGTCAGGGCCAGGCTCAACTGGTCCTCGTCGACTTGACCACACTGCAGGCCACAGTCATCTCCAACAGCGTCCTACCAACCGGAGCCACGAGGTCAGTCGCCCAGTGGGCTCCCGACGGGACCGCAGTGTTCTTTTCCGCCGCGCACGAGCTGATGCACGACTACCATCTCGGTGACGGACATGCGATCACCCTCAACCTCAAAGGCTCGGATACCTTCGGCATGCTCTGAGCCTCACTGATTCTTCGAGGTCCTTATGCTGGGACCTGGTTGGAACCGACGCTTGGGTCAGGGCCAGGCGTTCGCTGGCCCGGCCACTCGGTCGCGCAAGTAGCGCTGACTGCCCTCCTCAGGGGGCATGGCGTGCTTGCATATATCGTATGGGTCCAATCCCGATCGCTGGTGCCCCAGTACGCCGGCTGCGAGGATGTCCCGCTGGCCGTAGAATTTGGTGACGGCCTCCTGATGTGAATCGTAGTTTCAGGCTGTGACGGCCAGGTTGGATCGGTCTGCGTGAACGGTGTGTGGTAGGGCGCCGGCGAGGGCGGGGAGTTGTCGGTAGCCCTTGACGCGTCGGAACTGTTTGGACGCTTCGAGCATGCCGGCGGCCGCCCACCTGAGTCGCATGTCGCCGGGCTGCCAGCGCTTGACGTTCTTGGAGTGCTGGCGGACGATCTCGATCATCGACTCGACTGGGTTGGTGCCCATGACGGTCTTGAGCAGGCTACCGGTGACGCCCAGGCGGGTCACGGTGAGCGTCTCGGCCAGTCCCTCGCGAAGGCTCGCGGCGGCGTCAGGGTTGACACGCTCGAGCTGGGCGGCCAACGCCTTCAGGGCGGCCTCCGCCTCGGTGGGATCGGGGTTGGCCCACGCCGCTCGCAGCTTGCGCCGCACCCAGGGGCGCTCGTTCTCGACCAGGTGGTCGAGAACATTCCTCTCCTTGTGGACCCGACACCGGGCGATCACCGCATGGTCGCCGAAGACGTCGCGAACCGCCTTATGTAGCGCCTTGGCGCCGTCGAGGACGAAGAGGATCCCGTCAGCGGCGTCGAGTCCCCGGTCTCGAAGCGAGGCGATCAGGCCACGCACGACATTCGCGTTCTCGGTCGATCCCTCCACCACTCCGAGGGGAACCTTGGTCCCCTCAGAAGTGACACCAAGCGCCCCGATCATGGTGTGATCAGCGAAGTCGAAACCATCGACGAAGACGATCAACCATCGATGATCATCGAGGGGCTGGGTGCGGAACTCGGCGAGGCGCTCCTCGGTCATGGCGCAGAATCGTCGGCTCACCGACGAACGCGACGTCCCCGAAGCCGTCTCCTCGACAGCCTCGCCGACCGGTTCCAGCCCGGCGGGGTATCGGCGGGTTGACAGTCCGGCGAGCATCGCTGCGACCATGTGATCTGCCAGCAGGTCGACGCTGGCGAAGGTGTCATACGACTCGAGACGCAACTCCCGCTCGGTGCCGTCTTCGTCTTCGACGGATCGCACCCGGGGACGGGTCACCGCCACGCGGCGTCCGCCCAAGCTGACTTTGCCGTCCTCGGTCCCGTGGCGATACGCGGCCCGGCCGGGGTTGTGCTTGCCCTTCGGGCCGGCCAGCTCGGTGACCTCGGCCTCCATCAGTTCGCCCATCACCTCCAAGCCGATGTTCACCGACGCTGCCAACAGGCCGTGTCGCATCTGGGCGGCGAAGTGCTCGAGTTGGTCGCTCACCTTTCCGGCCAGCCGCTCAGGCAGCTCCTGCTGGGAGAGGTCGACAAGGCCGACACCCGACACCAACCGCAGGTTGGCTGCGCCGGCGCTGATCGTGTGTGATGCTGTCTTCACTGGTGGTCCTCCGTTCTCACTCGGATGGGTGACACCCCGAGCGTGCCTCACGGCACGACCGAGGCGGAGGACCGCCACTCAAACTTCTACGACGCCTGGGTCAACCTCCCGGCTGCCGGGCGATATTCTGCGTCCCCTCGGAGGCCTCGGTGGCGATCCAGAGGGGAGCCGATCGCCGATTCGCGCGCCATCGTTTTTTCGGCGACCGACGTCGCTATGTTGCGCCCGCGAACCGGCGTTGTGGGGTAGGGCTGCTCGACTGCTGATTAGGGAAGCAGCCCCTTCCAGACGTCCTCGTCCTGACCGGGATAGACACCGCCGTGAATGTGCCGATTGAATGTGTCGCTCACTCCGGCATCGTCGATGGACTGGTTTGGTGTTCTTGGCAGGACGCCCGACACCATGCCAAAAGCAAGGTCTCAGGCGGGGGACCACCGCCTCACTTCAACAAACCAGGGGACAACCTCTTTTTCGATGACCGCGGAAAGCGCTATTGCTACGGACGGCTTGCCACGATCCCGGTCAGGCCAGAAGCTCATCGGTGATTTATTCGCCAAGAGGGCAAAAGAGTGGGGTCTTGCCAGACCAGTTGGAGCGAGCTATACCTTCGATCGCCGCAATGCGCGGCGCAGATCAACCACGGTGGGAGGATGTTCATGCCGTTCGCGGTCAAGTTCGAGGTGACCTTGCCGGAGAGCACGCCGGAAGAGGATCAGAAGATGCTCGTCGAGGGGGTCGTGCCCGTGGCCAAGGCGCAGGCCGGCTTCATGAATGGCGTCTGGATGCGCAAGGTGTCCTCTCCTCGAGAGGGTGTCGGAGTGGTCGTGTTCGCAACCGAGCAGCAAGCCAACGATGCCTCCAAGGCGCTGCGGCCACCGCCCGGCGGTCCCGAGGTTCGAGCCGTGGACATCTACGAGGTCGGCGCCGTCGCATAGGGCGGACAGACGCCAAACAGCCTCGCCACGGGAGAGGCGAGGCTGTTCGTCATACCGCTGTGGTGACCGTAGAGGCTGCCACTCGGCTGAGTTGACCCCACCTCCGTGCCCCCGAACGTACGCCCACAAGTAGGGCTCCCTGCCCCACATCGCCGGCTCGGTGGGACAGGCTCGCGTCTGGTCCGCGGCTGTTAGGACGGGTGCGCGCTATGTGCCAGTGTTGGCCTGACCCCGCCAGTGGGATACGGACGGCTGGTGGTCATACTGTACGTGCCTATTCGCATCCTACGTGCAGGGTGCGAATAGGCCGCGTCCGCGTCCGCTACTTGAAGTCGATGACCGCTGTGCCCTCGATGATCTCGGGCGGTCCCGCCGCCACACCCTCGAGGTTCTCCTTGATGAAGGCGGCTGCGCGCTTGTTCGACTCTGTAGTGCCGGCCTCGTCTTCGAACACACTAACGCTCGCCCCGCCGTCAGCTGTCCTGACGAGGTAGTAAGCGGCGAATCCGTCGACTCCTCTGATGAGCGCTTCCACGTCCTTGCGTCGATCGACGAGTTCGTCGATCAATTTCGCACTGCCCTTATACGGACGAACGACTACCTGCATGGGATTTTCTCCTTGTGGTGGGTAGCGAGCGGGACGCTGCCGCATCTGCGAGCACCTACGCCCGGTAAAAAAAGGTTGGAACGACACTGAGCCGCGGTGCGCCCCATTAGTCGGCTGGGAAACGTTCCCGGACCGCTCTCATTCCAGACCCCGGGAATCGCACTGAGCGCTACCGGGTCCGGAGCATCGCTCCCTCAGTCGGCGCTGGACCGGCTCAACACGTCAGGACTCTTGTCGTGTCACTCGCCACCCTACACCCCGTCTGACTTCTCACGCTCGGCATCTCAGGCGTACGGCCTTGGTCTTCCCTGAGCGGCCCGCCCGGTGATCACTCGGACGGGCGAGCGCGGGACCTCCCAGTTCTCGCGCATGGAGGTTCCGTACATGCCATGGTTCTCGCGGCCCACCAGCAAGTTGCGATAGCTGGCGGTGTTGCCTTCCGATCTTGTAGACGACGTCGGCACCCCGGTCACTGTGATTTCGCGGCTCAATAGCCTGGCCTGCACGTGCCCCTTCCGACGCTTCGCCCACGCCCTCACGGACGCACACGCACGGTTCGGGGTCATCGTGGTTCGCTAGACCTTCGATGTAGAGCTCTTCCATCTCCTCCTCCATGCCGGTTTATCCCGGCGCACCTACAACCCCACACGACCCTTCCCCGCCGGTGTCATCGACCAGCTCACCATCGCCATGCGCCCACACCGCTCACCCACGCCGCGCTAATAGCGGCGCACAGCCATCAGCCGCCGCGGGGCGGTACTGTAAGTCCAAGCTGTACTGTACTGTAAGTCCAAACAGTGCGGAAAACGGCTCTAGAAGGCTGAGCAGGGACTCGCTAGTCCATCTGCCGTGCTAAACTTTCTACCCTCAATCAGAACGTCACGCGCGGGGGTGGAGGTTGGCTACGACGGATGGCATCACGGCCAGCGACGAGGAGCTGCACAAGGTCCTTGAGGACGCGGTGTTGCCGCCGTTGCTCGTCGCGCTGGCCCACGTCACCGGCGATCTGTCGCTACTGCGCGATGACCTCCGCATCGATCCCGCGCTGATCGGCGAGCCCCAGGGCGGGCTGACCGAGGCGCAGCAGGCGACCGGCCGCGAGCTGGCCTTCGAGACGCTTAGGCGCTACCGCGACGCCGGCTCGCCGCCCCCCGCCGTCCCGTCCGAGCACGACCTGGTGGCGATGATGGAGTGGGTCACCGGCTCCGAGCTGATGCGCGAGTACGTGCCGCTGCTCGAGGAGGAGCTCGCCGTCACCGGCGACGACCGCCGGGCGCCGGGGTGGACGAAGGACGAGCTGGCGCCGGACGTGCCGTACCAGGTGGCCGTGATCGGCGCCGGGATGTCCGGGCTGCTCGCCGCCTACCGGTTGCGCCAGGCGGGCGTACCGTTCGTGGTGTTCGAGAAGAATCAGGACGTCGGCGGCACGTGGTGGGAGAACACATATCCCGGTTGCCGCGTCGACAACCCGAACCACAACTACAGCTACTCGTTCGCGCAGCGCCACGACTGGCCGATGCATTACTCGACCCAGGACGTCCTGGCCGGGTATTTTCGCGACTTCGCCGAGCAGCACGACCTGCTGAGGCACATCCGGTTCGACACGACCGTGGCGTCGGCGACGTGGTCGGATGCCCACCGCCGCTGGACGGTGCGCACCCGCACCGGCGACGGCGCCACTGAGGACGTCGACGTGGACGCCGTGATCAGCGCCACCGGCCAACTGAACCGCCCACACGTGCCGGAGATCGCCGGGCGCGACAGCTTCGCAGGGACGTCGTTCCACTCGGCGCGCTGGCCGGCCGAGCTTGACCTCACCGGGAAGCGAGTGGCGGTCATCGGCACGGGCGCCAGCGCCGCCCAGTTCATCCCGATCATCGCCGAGCAGGCCGCCGAACTGGTGATCTTCCAGCGCACGCCGGCGTGGTTCGCCCCGACGCCGGACTACCACGACCCCGTCGAGGACGGCTTGCGCTGGCTGTACCGCCACGTGCCGTTCTACAGCGAGTGGAACCGCTTCTTCATCTTCTGGACGATGGGCGACGGTCAGCTCGCCTACGTCACCGGCGACCCGGCGTGGGAGAACAAGAACGCCTCGGTGAGCGCGATGAACGACGAGTTCCGCAGCCTCCTCATGGGCTACCTCGAGGGACAGTTTGCCGACCGTCCCGACCTGCTCGACAAGGTACGCCCGGCGTACCCCCCGGGAAGCAAGCGGATGCTGCGCGACAACGGCGTGTGGGCCACGGCGCTGACCCGTGACAACGTCGAGCTCGTCACGAACGGCATCCAGGAGATCAACCCGAGCGGCGTGCTGGGCGCCGACGGCGGCCAGCGCGACCTTGACATCATCATCTACGGCACCGGCTTCCTGGCCCAGAAGTTCCTCACCCCGATCAAGGTGATCGGCCGCGACGGCGTCGACCTCCACGAGTTGTGGGGCGACGAGGCCAGCGCCTATCTCGGCGTCACCGTGCCGAGCTTCCCGAACCTGTACCTGCTCTACGGGCCGAACACGAACCTCGTGGTCAACGGCAGCATCATCTACTTCTCCGAGTGCGGGGTGCGCTACATCCTCGGCTGCCTGCGCCTGGCGCTGCAACACAGCGGCCACCCCCTTGAGGTGCGCGAGGACGTCCACCACGCGTTCAAGCAGCGCGTCGACGAGCGCAACCGCCAGATGGCGTGGGGGATCTCGACGGTGAACACCTGGTACAAGAACGCCGCCGGCCACATCACCCAGAACTGGCCGTACTCGCTGCTCGAGTACTGGGAGCGGACCCGTGAGCCCGATCCCGCCGACTACGAGTTCATCGGCGACCCGGCGATCGCCGTGCCGCGCCTGTCCGCGTGGGCCGTTCCCTCGATCAGCTGACGTCGGCAGGACTGAGCTAGCAGTTAAGTCCTGAAGACCTGTTCGACCGCCTGCTTAATGGCGGGGTAGCGGGTTCGGGAAGGGCTTCGAGTGCCTTTGGATCGTCCGGGACCGACTCTGGCGACTTTCGGTGGCCTGGGCTCGTAGGCCCTTCGAGCGCCGGCCGATCCGCCATCATCGGCCTGGACTCTGGCGACCATGGACCCGCAACGACGCGACTGCTCACCTTAGGCGCCCAGGTATCCCCAAACGTTCACTGTTGCTCCCACCGCCAGGGTCGCCCAGAACGCCGGCTCGGCCGCACGTTGTGGCGCGGCGCACGGCGATCTGGTCGAGCTTGTGACAGGCCCGTTGCGTATTCTGCCCGCATGGCAAGACGGATCCTCGACGGCTATCGCGTCCTCGACTTCACGACTGCAGTCTCGGGCCCGCACTGTACGCGGATGCTCGCCGACCTCGGAGCCGACGTGGTGAAGGTCGAGGGTCCTGGTGGGGACGGGACGCGCCGTTACGGTGTGCAGGTCAATGGGATTGGGCCGTTTTTCAGTCAGCAGAACTGCGGCAAGCGCAGCGTGGCGGTGGACCTGTCGACGGACGGGGGTCGCGAGCTGTGCCTGTCGCTGGCCGACGTAGCCGACGTCGTGGCGGAGAACTTCCGTCCGGGCGTGATGGATCGTCTCGGACTCGGCTGGGAGGTCCTCTGCGAGCGGAATCCGCGCCTGGTCTACGCGGCGATCTCGGGATACGGACGCGAGGGCGAGCGCGCACAGCGCCGCGCGCTGGCGAACGTCGTGCACGCGGAGGCCGGCTTGCTCGAACGCCAAGCCCGCAGGGACGGCCGTACACCCGTGCCTATCAAGTGGTCGGCGGCGGACACCTACTCGGGCCTGGAGCTCCTCGCGGGTGTGCTGGCCGCGCTGCTTGACCGGGCCACGACAGGTCTTGGTCAGCGCGTCGAGGTGTCGATGGTCGACTCGATGCTGTCGGTCGACGACTTCGCAGCGTTCGACTTGTGGCCTTCCGGGGACGACTTCGAGGCCCAGCCGGACCCGATCCTGGTGCCGGCTTCCGACGGTTGGATGATGATCTCGGCGAATCCGGTGCTGGTGCCGGAGCCGTTTTTCGAGCTGATGGACCGTGACCTGCTCGCCGATTCGCGCTTCGTCACGCGTGAGGCGCGCCAGGCCAACAGGCAGGGTCTGATCGATGAGATCGCCGCGTGGTCTCGCGAGTTACCGACCGACGCGCTTGACCACCTGTGCGCCGCGGTGGGCATGGCCGCCGGGGTCTGCAGGACGACGCGCGACGCGATCTCGATCCGGCGGGACACGGCGATTGTCGACGTGTCCGATCGCGGAGACGGCGTCGTGCCGCTGATCTCGTCTCCGCAGCAGTTCTCCCACGCGGAGTCGGGGATCCATGGAGTCGTGCCGTACCTGGGCGAACACAACGACGAGGTTCTGCGCGAGTGGCTGGGTCGGACCGAAGCGGGGGAGCTGCGCGCGGCCGGGGTGCTGCACTCAGCTCCGAGGTCGGATTAGGTCGTCGCGACCGTAGCCGTGCGGGTCACAACTCCCCTCGAAGATCAGGGTCCTCATCAACGACACGATCGCCCTCATCCACGGGCGAGACCAAGTCACACTCAACTGAGCGCGAGCGCAGGAAACGGATCCGAAGTCGTGACCGACCCCTCAACAGAGCAAGAGCTGATCGAGCCCATCGAGGCCAACGTCGCAGCGTTTAGCACCGCACGGGCTCTAGAGGTCGGAGGTCAGCCCCCGTCATCGGTACCGTTCTTGGGTCGCTCAATAACCCGAGGTGGGCGGGACCTCGCCCCTGTCACGAAACGCCGGATATGCGGACGCCCGCTGAGGTGGCATCCCGGCGACAGATTGCCGACATCGAGTGCCCGAGAGGGGTCGGTACGTTGGCCCCCATCCCACAGCCTCGCTCAGCGGGGTCAGGTCGCGACCACGGAGAGCGGTCGTCCTCTGATCTGGTTAGTCGGGAAGGCTCGGAAAGTCGGGATTCGAACCCGCGGCCTCAGTGTCCGAACCCAGCGAGACTGAGCGCCTAGCTCGTTGCTGACTACGGCTACGGACGCCAGGTTCAGCAGGAACACCCGGAGTCGTCGGTCCGTCGGTCCCTGCTAGCGCCGCTTCTATGCGTTCGTTGGCGAGCGTCTCGTCGCCGGCCAATGCTCCAACGTAGGTGGACACCAGCGTCTCGACGCTATGGCCCATCCTCTTGGCCACCTCCCCCAGCGGGACACCGGCACGGAGCCATGTCGTCGCCGCTGCGTGTCGGCAATCGTAGATGCGCAGGGGAGGGCACTCGCACTCCAGGAGAGCCCGATGGAGCGCCCTCGACCAGTTGGATGCCCTCGGGCGCAGCCCGTTGCGAGTCCGAAAGAGCAGATCTTCCTTAGCGAAGCCGTGGTCGTTCACCCACGACTGCAGTACCTCGATGAGGCGTGGCGGGATCGGAACCGATCGCGGGCCCGTCTTCGGCTCGCCGGGC
Organism: uncultured Acidimicrobiaceae bacterium; assembly: GCA_963834725.1. GTDB lineage: Bacteria > Actinomycetota > Acidimicrobiia > Acidimicrobiales > Palsa-688 > PALSA-693. The sequence goes on along the minus strand of CAWICN010000001.1, from coordinate 4,436,200 downwards.
TCGTCGAAGGCGACGTCCGCCTCGGTCACGTGGATCCGGCCCCAGCCGGCCCTCGGAAGCTCCAGCGCCTGTGCCCGGAGCATGACCACCTCGGACGGCCGCAGCCCGGCGTAGTAGGCGACGGCCGTCATCACCTGGTAGGCCCGGCTGGCCGGCTGGTGGCTCTCGATGGCATCGATGACCCGGCCCATTGTGACCGGGTCGGGCAGATGGCGGATCGAAACGGATCGCTTGACGCGGTTCGCCTTGCGCTTGGACCGGCCGCGCGGTGGGGGTGGCCAGCGAAAGAGTGCGGCCTCCGGAGCCGGGTGCGCAGGTTCGAATCCTGCCGAGGGCACAAAGCCGGGCCCGGGCCCGGCGCACCGGATCAGTACCGAGGGGACGGAGTAAAGGAACGGCAAAAGTTGTCCCAGTTGACCCGGCGGGGGGCACATCGTCGTCGTACTGTCCCCAACGTGGAGGGGCCCAACGGCGTGGTGCGGCCAGAAGGCGGTTCGTCCACATGGTCAGGACTGCGTTCCGTCAGGCGCGGACGCCGGGCACCGTCGGCTCCGTCTGCTGCGGGCGTACTTCTGAGGTGATCTGGGCGGCCGGCCAATGAGTCCACCATTGGCGACGATCAGCGCGCTGAGTGCGGCCGTTCTGTTCGCCCTGGCCGCAGCGGTGCAGTCGCGGGCCTTTCGGGACGCAGGGCGAAGGATGGCTGCCAGCAGAAGCCGGCCCAGCGGATCTCTGGAGATCACGACGCGCCACGATCTCCGGGTGATCCGGCAGGCCGTTTCGTCGGGTGCCTGGCTACTCGGCACCGCTCTCGCCGGGATAGCGTTTGCCCTGCACGCACTCGCCCTCCATGAGGGCGATCTCACGCTCGTCCAGCCCCTGCTGGTCACGATGGTGCTGTTCGCTCTACCGGCCAGCTGGGCCATCGACGGGGCCGCGGTGAGCTTGAGCGAACTGGTCTGGGCAGTCGTCCTGGTGCTCGCCTTGACGGGCTTCTTCGCGGCGGCGGACCCGGTCACGAGATCGGCCCCCGGTGTGGACCCCTGGCCGGCAATACTGGCCTCTGCGCTGGCCACTCTCGCGATCGTTTGCTGTGTCCTCCTGGCCAGGCGACGCGGTGGGGGCCAGTCTGCGGCCCTTCTCGGCGGAGCCGCCGGCATCGCCTTTGCGGGGGTGGCTGGCCTGGTCAAGACGGTGACCCACCAGCTCGGACATGGGCCGGGCGCGCTGCTCGGGCAATGGCAGCTGTACGCCCTTGTCGCCGTCGGTGCGGTCGGGGTGGTCCTCGCCCAGCTCGCCTACCGGGGCGGCCCCCTCTCGGCCAGCCTGCCAGCGATGAACTGCATCAACCCGCTCGTCAGCGTGCTGATCGGCGTGGCGGTCTTCGACGAACACATTCGAACCGGGCTGTACGCCTCGAGCGGCGAGCTCCTCGCGCTGGCCATGATGACCGTCGCGACGGTCCTGCTCAGCCGGCATTCCCACGTCGATCGCCGACGGAGGCGCAGCCGACCAGGCCGGATGCACTTCAGTCGCCGGCAGCCCGCGGCCGGTTAAAGTCCCGATCCGCCCAACGGATCACGGATTCTCTGTCGCGGATCGTGCCCATTCGAGGAGCGGAACGCCCTTCTCTGAACCGAATGCTCCCAGCTGAAGCGGAGAGCGCTACAGAAAAATCCGGGTATGGGGGCGGGTGGCCCGGCCGGCTTACCTCAAGAGCCCCAGGAGCAGGCCGGGTGTCACCAATGCATCCGTAGCTCGTTGCAGGGCGGGGCGAATGTCAGACCGGCCGAGGGCTACGTGCGCCCGCAGCACCAGGGTCTCCGCGATCGAGCCGGCTACAGCCGGCGGGGGCGGCAGATCGGATTCACGGCCATTGATCTCTGCTAACAGGGCCTGCGCCGCCACCTCGGTCGGACGCGCCCCGAGGATCCTGGCCGCGCCCAGCGCCCGCTGCGCCCACCGGACAGCTTCGCGGGGGCGGCCAGACAGGACCAGCCCGAGCGCGCACACCAATCCGGTCGTCTCGCCAAAGGTGTTCGACTCCGCGAAGGTGTGGGCCTCGCGCTGCTCGAGCGCTCCGAAGTGGGAGACAGCTTCCTCAATCCGGCCCGCGAAGATCAGCTCGGCCTGCACCACCAGATCCGCAACATGGTTGACGGGGTCCACGGAAGCCAGCGGCGGGAACGGTGCTGCCGCCGCGGACGCGCCTTCCGCGACTGCGACGGCGAAGCTGGCGGCCCAACCCAGCCACGGCTCGGAGAGCTCTGGATGCAGGAGCCGGGCGAGAGCCGCGGTCTCTGCCGCCGCGACCCCCATGCGACCCTCGAGCCGGGCGATGATCGCCAGCAGACTGCGACCGTGCATGGCGTTATTGGTGACGCCGACATCCTCCGCGACCTCGGCCAACTGACGGGCGAAACCCTCGGCCGCGGCCGTATCCGCGGGCCCGCCCCACAGCGATCGAAGAAAGTGGTGCCAGGCCAGCGCAGCGAGCGCGGTGGTCTGCTTTGTGCGGTCGCCGGCCTCGTTCGCAAAGGCCAGCGCCTCCGCGAGCCACCCTGGCACCCGAGGGTCTGTCGGCCTCGCCAAAGAGAGGAACGAGGACGTCGCCACTGCGCCCGCCCGGTCCTGAATCCTCTCGAAGATGGCCAGGGACCGCTCCAGATCGACGGCTGCCTCCTCCATCCGGCTCAGGGTGAACATGGCCACTCCGGCGTTGGCAATCGCCCACGCCGCCTGCCCTTCGTCGCCGAGCACTTGCCACCTCTCGCCGATTTCCAGGAGGCGGGGCGCGGCCCATGCCGCGTCGGTCCACATCCTGGTCCGGGCGATAGCGTGATCTCGCTTCAGCGCCACCGACGGGTCGGCGGGATCATCTGCGACAAGGCCCAGGGTCTCGAAGGCGGCGCTGTTTTCAGCATGCTCCTGGAGCTCGGCCAGTTCGAGGAGCGTCGACGCCTGGCGGCAACCGAGCGTCACGGCCCGCTCGAGCACACGGGTGGCATCCGCGAGGCGCAACTCCCTGGCGAGCTGGTGCCCGACCTCGGCCAAGGCATCCGCCGCCTCCCGGGTGACCGACGCATCGGCGGACAGGTATTCAGCCGCCCGATCCAGGTGGCGAGCTCGGTCCTCGGGGCGGTTCACCAGCGTCGCCGCCCGGCGGTGGAGTTCACCCCTTACGTGGCGCGGTAGCGTCTCGTACGCCACCTCACGCAACATCGGGTCGGCGGCGTCGAATCCCCCTGCGGGGTTGGCGCGGAGCAAGCCGCTCTCAACCAGCGACGTGAGGGCAGCATCGCACCCTGCAGGGCCGAGCTCGGCGATCTGGCCCGCGGTGACCCCATCGCCCAGAACGGCCGCATGCTGGAACACCAGCTTCGGTGTCGGGCCGACGGCGTCCAGGCGGGCCGCGAGCAGCGCCTGCAACGTGGCCGGGACCGACGCGGTGGAGTCGAGGCGGTAGCAGTCACCGTTATCGACGAGCGACCCGCCGGTGCGCGCCATGCGGACAAGTTCGCGCAGGTACAGGGGGTTTCCGCCGGCGCGCTCGACGAGGAAGTCTGCTGCCTCGGGCGCGAGCGGCTTCTCACCCACGAAGGCTCCGGCGAGGCTGACGGCGTCTGCCTTTCCGAGCGGCGCCAGACGCAACGTGGTCGCGGCAGGGAAACGGGCCAGCCATTCGTCGGGTTCGGTCCGGCCGACCAGGACCAACAGGATCGGCGATCGAAGGAGCCGGCCACTCAGTTCGCTCAAAATGTTGAGACTGGTCCCGACGGCGCGGTGCACGTCGTCGAGGATGACGAGGAGCGGCTGCTCTGCGCTCTTCTCCTCGAGAAAGCGAACGACGCCCCAGGCCTGCTCTTTTTGCAGATCCACGGGGTCGATGGCCCTGAGGGATTCGTCGACACGACCGGCAAGCGACTCGACCCGGGCGGTGACGGCTACGTCGGCCGCGGGCCCGAGCTGACGCAGAATCTCGACCGCAACCCGCCCGCCTCCCATCGGCCCGTACGAGGGGAAGGTCGCTCGCACCACGCGGCCATCATCGCCAACGAGGCGCGCCAGCTCACCCGCCAGGCGGGACTTTCCAGAGCCGGCCTCTCCGCAGAGCAGAGTCATGTGCGTCTGGTTGTCACGCCGGACCCTGTGCCACAGCGCTTCGAGATAGGCCATATCTTCTTCGCGCCCGAGGAGGGGAAGCTCCAGGGCGGTGAGGGCGTCCTCCGGCCGTCCCATTGCGACGGCCTCCCACACCTCGACGGGCTCTGCCTTCCCCTTCAGAATCACCGGTTGACGGGCCCGGAACACCACTTGCCCTCCCACCAGTTCGGCCGTGAGGGGTCCGCACAGGACCTCGCCCGGGCCGGCGGCCTTCTCCAGGCGCGCCGCGACGTTTACGGTGTCACCGATCACCGTGCTGTCGCCCGATCGGCCGACCGAGGTCGCCATCACCGCGCCCGAGTTGATGCCGATCGAGAAAACCAGATCGCCACCAAGTTTGCGCATGGCCAGACCGGCGGCGACCGCCCGTTCGGCGTCATCGTCGTGGGCGACCGGAACCCCGAAGACAGCCATCAGGCTGTCGCCCATGTATTTGTCGATGGTGCCGCCATGATCGGTCACGACAGCCCCCAATTCGCGAAAGGCGGCATCCACCATCCGGGCGACGATTTCAGGGTCGGTGCGTTCCGAAAGTGACGTGAAACCAACCACGTCCGCGAACAGCACCGTGGCCAGCTTGCGTTCCTGGACCGGCTCCGCCCCCGGGATCAGGGCCACGCCGACGTTGAGAGCGGTCCCGCACTCACCGCAGAAGCGCTGGCCGTCCTCGTGCGGGGCTCCGCATGAGGGGCACCCGGCCGGGTGCAGTCGGGCCCCGCAATCCTGGCAAAACCGGAATCCGTCGGGGCTGGACGCGCCACATTCGGGACAGGTCTGCACAATATGTTCACGGTACTGGCCGCCCTGGCCGGAAACCGAGGCAATATTTCGTTCCCCCCGGTTCCGGCACGGCGGCGTCAACACCATTCGGGACGGTGCCCGGTCGAGGTGCCTCTCAGCGGTCCGGATCTGACCGCGAGCCGATGACCGCCGTGCCGACGTACGGAACGAGCGCGTCCGGTAGCCGTACCGTCCCGTCCGGCTGCTGTCCATGTTCGATCAGGGCGGCCCACACGCGAGGTGTCGCCAGGCCCGAGCCGTTGAGCGCGTGGAGGAACTCGACCCCACCCGCCTCGCGACGGAACCGGATCTGACCGCGCCGGGCCTGAAAGTCGGTCACCCAGCTGATGGACGACACCTCCAGCCAGCGGTCGACGCCCGGCGAGTACACCTCGAGGTCGTACACCTTCGCGGCCGAGAACGTCAGGTCGCCGGCGCAAAGCTCGACGACGCGATAGGGCAGCCCGAGGACGCGCATCGCCACCTCGGCGTCGGCCACCAGGGACTCGAACTCGCCAGGGCCATCCTCAGGGCGGCAGAGCTTCACGAGCTCCACCTTGTGGAACTCGTGGAGCCGTTGCATACCACGGGTCTCCTTGCCGGCAGCGCCGGCCTCCCGCCGCCAGCAGACGGTGTAGGCCATGTAACGGCGAGGCAGCTTCGACTCCGGCAGGATCTCGCCCTGGTGCAACCCCATGAGCGGCACCTCACCCGTGGGTATCAACCAGAGGTCGTCGTCGCGCACACGGTAGGCCTGGGTGTCGAACTTGGTCAGGTGACCGGTCCGGCTGATGACCTCGGTCCGCACCAGATGCGGCGGGGCCACCTCCTCGTAGCGTTCCCTATGCAGGGCGAGCCCGAGGTTCACCAGTCCTCGCAGGAGACGAGCACCGTCGCCTTTGAGCACCGAGAACATGGCGCCACTCAGCTTGGCGGCCCCCTCGCTGTCATAGATACCCAGACGCTCGGCCACTTCCCAGTGCGGCGCCCATGACCGGCCCTCGTAGTCGTGAGGGTCGTAGCCGTGGGTGCGCAGCACCACGTTATCCGCCTCACTACTGCCGTCCGGCACATCGTCAGCCGGCAGGTTGGGGAGCCGCAGCACGACGTCGTTGAGCGCGTCCTCGGTCTCTCGCAGGGATTTCTCGCGGTCGTCGAGCTCGGCTCGCGCATCGGCCAGGCGGGCCCGGAGCGCGTCTGCTGCCTCCCGCATGCCCTTGCGCATCAACGCCCCGACCTCAGATGATCCCGAGTTCATCTCGGTCCGACCGGTGTCGACCAGTCGGACCTGTTCGCGACGGCGATGGGCCAGTTCCCGGGCCGACTCCACGAGAGCTGCATCGACGCCCTTGCGAGCCAGACGCCGGGAGGTGGCATCGAAATCATCGAGAAGAAGCCGGATGTCGATCATCTGTGGCCTCCGGGGGTCCCCGGTGAGCTCGCGGCCGGACCGATGGCTGCCGCATCGACCGGCGCCGTCGTGGTCGTCGCCCCCGGCGGGGGTGACGCGCCGCTGGAGATCACGACGCGGAAGGCGGTCGCGACGGTGCCGGCGGGCAGGGTGGCCAGAAGATAGGGGGAGGCCGCGGGCCCGTCGCCGACCGCGGACCGGGCCGCGGCGACCGTCCGCCAGGCGCCGTCCGCCTGAGGAATCTGGAGGACGACCGCCGACGTCCTGCCGGCCGCGCCGGCCTCCCCGACGCTCACCTGGGAGACGGTACGCGGGGTCAACCAGTCCCATTCCCAGATGACCGAAGAGCCGGCGACCGCCATCGTCCGGATTGCCGACGCGGTCAGATTCTGAAGGTCGGGGTGGCCGGTCCCGGGACCGATCAGCTCGAAGACTGAGGCGTTGTCCCAGCCGGTGTGCAGGAGGGGAACGGCCCATGGGCTGGACGACGCCGCCCGCAGCAGGCAGGGGCTATCGAGGACGCCCGGCTTGTTGACATCGCCGAGCAGGAGGTAGCCGGCGTCGTCGAGGGCCAGCCCTGACCGGATGACGGCCGTAGTGCAACGGCTGATCGTCTGGGTGAACAACTCAAGACCGCGGGTTTGGTGACCGGTGAAGAGGGCCGTGGACGAGCCATAGTCGGTTTCGACCACCTCGGTCGGCTGACCGAGATGGGTCAGCAGCTCGACGTACGGCGAGCCCGCGAACTGCGAGGTGTCCTGGCCCAGGTTCATCAGGTAGTCCCTCGGCAGCTGAACGGTGAGGGGAACGATGGTCACCGCCGCGGCAGCCAACGCGGCTGCTACTACGCCGACCGTGGCCCCCGGTCTCCAGCGCCAGCCGCGCCGCCGCGCTCCGGGCCGGTCTCGATTCTGGACCCACGACCACAAGGCCACTCCAGCCGCCTTCGCGCCGAGGACATACCAGGCGGCCAGGATCGGGAGGACCAGGATCACCCGCCGTTCGTTGACCTCAGGCCAGAAGAGGGTTTCGAGGAGGTACACCGCGGCGATCGGAAGGGCCGCGTCGAGGAACCGTCGAGCCCACACGACCGCGCCGACGACGGTCAGAATGGTGACCTGCCAGGAGAGGATCTTCCACAGGTCGGGGGCATGCCCATGGATCGGCAGTGGGCTCAGGTAGGGCACCAGGGTCGTGGGCAAGGCGGTCGAGAGCATCTGCCATAGGCCGTGCGGCGCGACGTGCACGATTCGCCTGGCCAGCCCTCCTTGGTAGAACGTCCCCAGCTCTTGGGAGTACCGGTACCCCACCAACGGGATCCCCGCTATGGCGCGGGCGACCACGATCGGGACGAGCAGCGCCACGGTGCCTGCCGCCACCGCCATCGGTTTGCGCCAGGACGGATGCGCCAGGCCCCGCCGGAGGAGCAGCCAGAGACAGAGCCCGGCGACCACCCCGATGCCCGCCTCTTTGAGCCAGACCAGACCGGCCGCGGCGCCGATCACCGCCACACCGGTTGGTGTGAAGACCCGGTCGTCACAGTCCCAGCGGTCGATCAGGATGAGCAGGACCATCAACAGGACCATGAACGGGGTCTCCGCCATGACCATGCTGCCGAAGGTGGCGAAGGCGGACCCCAGGGCCAGGACGAAGAGCGTGATGATGCGAACCCCGTCTCCGACCCGCCGCCGGCCCAGGTAGATCCAGGTGAGCGGGAAGATGGCCGCGTAACAGGCGACCGAGAGCAGCCGGAGCGGGACGTAGGTGTGCGGCCAGATCCAGAGGAAAGGGACGAGCAGGATCGGGTAGCCCGGCGGATAGGATCCGGCCACCGTTGCCCCGTTCGGCATAAGCGCGATCAGCCCATGCCCGGCGAGCAGGGCCTTGGCCCCGAGGATGTACCCGGCGTCGTCATCAAATGAACCCACGAAATAGTGGGGCGCCACCAGGACCACGTGGAGGAGGCCCAGAAGGAGGGGCGCGCCGACAGCAACCGCCGGGCGGCGCCACCACGACCGGCTCGGAGCGCCGGCTCGAGGCAGGTCGGCCGCGAGGGGGCCAGGCTGGGCGGCGTCGTCGGAGATCAGCACTCTGGGCAGAGAGACCTCATGAGGTGGCCGCGAGCGCAATGAGGTTGCCCACCACCTTGTTGGTCTCGATTTGCACAGGGTGCTCCTGGTCCATCTAATCGGCGAATGGGCTAATCGGCGAATGGCATCGAGTACGGTGATGAGCTCGGCTCGGCGACGGACACGTTGGTGGGGTGGAAGTCCGGCATCATCTCGTCGACGAACCGGGCGTCGCACAGGTCGCCCGCCAAAACCGGTCGAGCCGGTTCCCCGTCAGGCTAGCCCAGGCGGTCACTCGCTCGGTCCGCGGCCTGATCGCGACCAGGCTCTCCACACGGCGCTCGGCGCCAAACTGCCGCGGGATAAAGCCAGGCAGCCGCCAGGCCAAGTTGTCCCTGTCGTTATGAACTGGGTCGTACGGGCCGGGGAGTCCGACGTGATGTTCGGCAGCAGACCGACGCAGGGCGGTCGCCCAGCTGAAGCAGCCATCGCGACCGAAAACCGGATTGCGCAATCAAGTCTCCTGTCGGGGTCGGGGTCGGGGGCAAGCCAGTCCGGGTTTTATCGCTCGTTCCTGAGACGCGCTGAGGATGGCAGCATAGATTCCGGCGAGCCACCCGTCGTTCTGATCGAACTCTTAGGTGATTCCGAGATCGTGTTCATGTCGGCGCGCTGAAGTACCCACGTGAACTGCACCCCTGCGTCGACACGCCATCGCGCCGGTAGCTGGCTCCTGGCGTTGCTTCCGGTTCTGGGGCTGTCGGTCCTGCTCGGCGCGTGCGGCGGCGGATCGTCTTCGTCGAGCGCCGCTCCGACAACCACGAAGCCTCCGACGACCACTGGTCGGGGGACAGCGCCGGCGGGGTCCTCAGGGTCGTCAGGGTCGGCCTCGTTCGCCAGGTACACCCAATGCCTGACGAGCCATGGCGTGCCAGTCGGAGCCGGGCTGTTCGGCCGCCGGGGGCCAGGGCCCGCCTCGGGCCACAGCGGTTCGAGCGGCTCAGGTTCGAGTGGCACCGGTGCGAGCGGCACCGGTGCGAGCGGCCCCGGCACGAACGGCCCCGGTGCGAACGGCTCAGCTGCGAACGGCTCAGCTGCGAGCGGGTCAGCTGCGAGCGGCTCGGGGCCGACCAGGTCCCGGCCAACCATTCCACCCCAATACCAGAGGGCCTTCCAGGACTGCGCCAGCCTCCGCCCGACCGGCGGCTTCGGCGGCTTCGGCGACTTCGGCGGCGGGCTGAACAGCGCCGAGGCGGCCGCCTACCGCAACTGCCTCAAGATCCACGGCGTGACCTTGCCGACGACCCCGACCACCACGCCCGGCCAGCCCCCCTCGACGGGGGGCGCCGGGCGCGGGAACGGCTTCGCCCAGCTCAGGAACAACCCGGATTTCCAGGCTGCTGCGAAGGCCTGCGCCAGCCTGCTCCCGAGCCGGCCCGGTAGCACGTCGAGCACGACCAGGCCCGCCAGCGCATGAACGGGCGCCACCGGTTCTGGCTGATCAACGGCACGCTCGCAGTGGTCGTGGCCGTGCTGGCACTGCTCGGCGCCAACACCATCTTCCACAAGAACTCGGCCCACGCCAGCCCCCGGACGGTCACGGCAACGATGGGCACCGTCCAATCGACCGTCTCCGCGAGCGGAAACGTCTCCGCGGCCGAGAGCGAAAACGTGACCTTCGCGACGAGCGGGACGGTGACTGCGGTCGACGTTGCGCTTGGCCAGCATGTCAACGCCGGCCAGGTGTTGGGTACCGTCGATCCGGGCCCGGCTAAGGCCGCCCTGACCGCCGCTCAGGACAACCTCACCGCCGCCCAGGACACCCTGGCGCAGGCCCAGGCCGGGGGGGAAACACCGCCCCAGGAGGCGCAGGACTCCGCCACCATCAACGGCGCTGATCAGCAGATCTCGGCGGCGCAGACGGCGCTCGCCACCGCCCAGCAGAAGCTGGCAACCGACCAGGCGGTGTGCGCAGCCGATCCGCTGAACTCCGGCTCGATCGGGAGCACCGGCTCTGGCCCGAGCGGTTCTGGCGAGACGAGCGGCTCGAGCGGGACCGCCGGCTCAGCTGGATCCTCGGGCCCCAGGCCGACAGCACCTGGTTCGTCGACCACGACCGGTACGATCGGTTCGGGCGGGGCGACCGAAACCGGGAACACCGGTAGCACCGGGTCAGCCGGGAGCACTGCCAACACCACTGGCACCGAGTCGTCGTCGGGAAGCGGCTGCGCTGCGGTGACCGGCGACCAACAGGCAGTAACCGAGGATCAGAACGCGCTAACCCAGGCGCAGCAGGCCCTGACCCAGGATCAGCTCTCCATTGAGGCCAAGCGCTACGTCAACCCGGCCGCCATCTGGCAGGACCAGGCGTCGATCACCCAGGCCCAGGCGACCGTGACCCAGGATCAGAAGACCCTGTCGGAGACCACCCTGACCGCCCCGTTTGCCGGGACGGTCACCGCCCTGAACGGGGCCGTCGGCCAGACTGTCAACGGTGGAGGCAACAGCGCAGCCACTCCGGGCTCGTCGTCGGGATCCGGCTCGTCCTCGGGCGGCTCAGGCGGCACCGGGGGGTCGGGCGGAGCCGGGGGGTCGGCCGGAGCCGGGGGATCAGGCGGCGCCGGGGGGTCAGGCGGAAGCGGCTCGAGTGGAAGCGGCTCGGGCGGGACGGGATCCGGCTCGTCGGGTTCGGGTTCGTCCTCTCCATTCCTGACCCTGTCCAACGTGTCCAGCCTGGAGGTGGTGGCCGGATTCGCCGAGGCCGACGCCGTCAAGATCAAAACCGGGCAGCCCGCCACCATCACCCTGAGCGCCCTCACCGGCACCGCGGTACCCGGCAAGGTCACTGCGTTGAGCCCGGTATCCACCGTCGTGAGCAACGTCGTGACCTATGACGTCACCGTCGGCCTCACGAGCCCGCCGAACGATGTGAAGCCCGGGATGACTGCGAACGTGTCGGTGACCGTGGCGTCGGCGAACAACGTGCTGGAATTGCCGACGTCGGCGATCACGACGACCGGGCGGTTTTCCACCGTGACCGTGCTCAAGAACGGCAAACAGACCACCCAGACCGTCACGACCGGTCTGGCCGGTGACACCGACACCCAGATCAGCTCTGGCCTTTCCGCCGGTGAGGTCGTGGTCGAGCCATCGGCCAGCGTCGGCACCACCGGGGCGGCCCGGACGGGCACCGGGACAGGGACGGGAACGGGGGCCCTCGGAGGAGGTGGCGGCTTCTTCGGTGGTGGTGGCGGCGGTGCCTTTGGCGGCGGCGGCGCCTTTACGAGGGGCGGCTGATGCTCACCGACGCCGGGCAGAGGTTGCCCGCGCCCGTCATCGCCCTTCGCAACATCACGAAGACCTACCGGCTGGGCCAGATCGACGTCGAGGCGCTACGGGGCGTGTCCCTGGTGGTCGAGCCGGGCGAGTTTGTGGCCGTGATGGGCGCCTCCGGGTCGGGCAAGACCACCCTCATGAACATCATCGGCTGCCTCGACATCCCCTCCTCCGGTCGCTACTGGCTGGACGGCGTCGACGTCCGCCACCTCGACGAGCTGGCCCTCGCCCAGGTGCGCAACCGCAAGATCGGCTTCGTGTTTCAGAGCTTCAACCTGATCCCCCGCACGACCGCCCTGGCGAACGTGGAGCTGCCGCTGATGTACGCAGGGGTCAAGGCCAAAGCCCGACGTGAAGAGGCCGAGGCTGCCCTGGCCCAGGTCGGCATGACCGATCGTATGGGGCATCTGCCGAACGAGCTGTCGGGCGGCCAACAACAACGGGCGGCCGTGGCGCGGGCCATCGTCACCAACCCGTCCCTCGTTCTCGCCGACGAACCGACAGGGAACCTGGACACCCGTTCCAGCGAGGAAGTGATGTCGGTCTTCGCCGACCTTCACGCCGCCGGGCGGACCGTCGTGCTCATCACCCACGAGGCGGACATCGCCCGTTGGGCGCAGCGGGTGGTGCGAATGCGCGACGGCTCGATCGTCGCGGACACAGCCGCTCTCACCGAGTTCGGGCCTCGTCCGATTATGAGGCCGGCCTCATGACCTGGGCCGACAACGTCCGGTCCGCCCTTCGGGGCCTGTCGGCCAACAAGCTCCGTTCCGCCCTGACCGTGCTCGGCATTCTCATCGGCGTGGGCGCCGTCATCATCCTGGTGGCGGTGGGCACCGGGTCGTCGCAGGCGGTTCAGAACCGCATCAAGCTGCTCGGCACCAACACCATCACCATCGTCAACCGGGGCCGGTTCGGCCGAGGACCGGCTACCGGTGGCACCCAGGTCCGCCCGGCCACGATCACTGCCTCGGACGTCGCCCAGCTCCAGGATCCGGCCCAGGCCCCTGACATCGCGAGCGTCTCTCCGGTTGTGACCGCCAGTGAGACCGCGGACTACGGCTCGGCCTCGACTTCGGTCACGGTGACCGGGACCACACCCACCTACCTGGGCGCCGAGGACTACCAGGTCGAGGCCGGTCGGCAACTGACCAACGCCGATGTCACCACTCATGGGCTCGTGGTCGTCATCGGCCAGGACCTGGTAACCAACCTCTACGACCCGGGCCAGAACCCGATCGGTACGCAGATCAGCTTCGGTTCCACCCGATTTCAGGTGGTCGGCGTGCTGGCGAGCAAAGGGTCGAGCGGCGGGGCCGATCTCAACGACATCGCCATCGTCCCCTACACCTCAGCCGAGGATCAGCTCACCGGCTACGTCACCAGCTTCAACGAGTTGATCGTGCAGGCCACGTCCTCCAGGAGTGTCGACAACGCCGAAAACGAGGCGGCCGACATCCTGGCCTCTGACAACCAGACCAGCGTCGCCAACCTCCCCTTCACCCTCATCAACGAGGACTCGCTGCTGGCGACCAGCGCCTCGACCAACCAGACGTTTACCGTCCTCCTCGGCGCGGTGGCGGCCATCAGCCTCCTGGTCGGCGGGATCGGGATCATGAACATCATGCTGGTCACCGTCACCGAGCGCACCCGCGAGATCGGCATTCGCAAGGCCATCGGGGCGCCACGGGGTGCGATCCTCGGGCAGTTTCTGACGGAGGCAGTCATACTCTCTCTGCTGGGCGGGATCGCCGGAGTGGTGGTCGGCCTGATCGGAGCGCGCTTCCGCATCGTGGGGGTGCAGCCGGTCGTGGCCCCCGCCTCGATCATCGAAGCTTTCCTCGTAGCGGTAGCCGTCGGTGTGTTCTTCGGGTTCTATCCCGCCAACCGCGCCGCGTCGCTCCGTCCCATCGACGCCCTTCGGCATGAGTAGTAGTCAGGAGGTAGCAATCGTGTCCGAGCTCACCGACGAGTCGCCCACCGAGGAGCCCGCGACCGCCGAGGTCGCAATCCACCCGGATGATCCCGACGACGAGTGGTCGTCCGGTAGGGCGCGATCGGGCCTGCGGCTGAACGCTCCCACCGCGGTGCTCCTCGCCCTGGTCGTGCTGGCGGGTGGGTTCTGGGGTGGTGCACTGGCCGAGAAGCACCATTCGGGGTCGTCTTCCGGGTCCAGCGCGCTGAGCGCCCTCGCCAGCCGGCTGGCGGCAACCCGGGCCGGCCGCGGATCGACCGCAGGCGGTACAGGAGCAGGGTTCCCCGGAGCAGGAGCCTTTGGGGGTGCGGCCAGCGCCACCAGCGGAATCGTGACCGGGGTGCGGGGCAACATCCTATATGTGACCGACGCTACCGGCGCCTTGGTCAAGGTGGTCGTGGGGCCGTCGGTCCCGGTTACGCGCACCGCCAATTCCAGCCTGACCGGACTCCAGACGGGCGACACCGTGGTCGTGCAGGGTTCGAAAGCGTCCAACGGAGCGGTCACGGCTACCTCGGTGCGAGCCACGGCTCAGGGCGTCAGCACTGCCGGGGGCAACGGCGGCCGTGGCTTCTTCTCCAGGGGTGGCTAGCAGCTCCCGCGCCGGCAGGGACTGATCACCAGCCTCCCGGGGCCGTCAGCAACCGGCCTGTCTAGCCGGGAGGCCTGCTCGCGCTCCCTCGGCCCTGGATGGCACCACCCAGCATCCGCAGTCCGGCGGTCAGCATCAGCGCACCAACCAGTCCCACGACGAACCCGGTGCCAAGGCTCAACACAACCAGCACAAGCCCGAGAAGCGCTACCGGCGTACCCCACCAGCTCTGCCAGAGCCAGGCCGGGATCCCGGGCATCTTGGTGACGAAGCGGAACGGGCTCGACCCCCGCAGCCGGCGGGCCAGCACGGGATCCTCGGCGGCCGCCTGGGCCTCGAGACTGGCCAACGCGGCCCGTTCTCTCGCATTGAGGCTCGCCTCGTCTCGAGTGCTCATCTCACCTCCCCTCTGTCTCCGACCTCCACCTGTCCTCGACCTCCACCCCTCGGTGTCTACCATTCTCTACCCTTCTGAGGCCTTAGGCCAGCCTGACTTCCAAAAGTTCGCAAATAGTTCCAAAGAGACACCTGGGCTGAGCTCCGGCAGAGGCCCCAAGGGGCTCGACCGGTAACGTTTACGGCATGGCCACCTCGACGCCGGACGCAACTCCGGGCCCGACCGCGCCGCGCCGAAGGAGGACCGCCACGCCCCGGTCTGCAGCGTCGCGTCCCGCCCGGTCCGTGTCAGCCGACCGGGGCGGGTCAGCCGACTCTGGGCCAGCGTCCCCGAAACCAGGCCCTACCGCCCGCGCCAACCGCCGCCAGGCGGGCCGTGCCCGCTCTAAGAAAACCCTGTCGATCGACGTGGGCGGCACGGGTATCAAGGCCTCCGTGCTCGACGAGATGGGCCAGATGGAGCAGGATCGGATCCGAATCCCTACCCCCTACCCCCTGTCGCCTCAGAAGCTCACCACCGTCGTCGTTGACCTGGTCAAACCACTGGCTCCGTTCGAACGGGTATCGGTCGGCTTCCCGGGGATGGTCCGCGAAGGCCGCATTCTCTCGGCACCCCACTTCGTTTCTCCGGACGGACCGGCCGGAATTCCGGTGCCCAAGCTGGTAGCCGCGTGGGACTCTTTTGACCTCGAGTCGGACCTGGCCCAAGCGCTCGGCAAACCCACCAAGGTGGCCAACGACGCCGACGTCCAGGGCTCTGCCGTCGTCGCCGGCCAGGGTCTGGAGCTTGTCCTCACCCTGGGCACCGGGGTCGGCACCGCCTTCTTCCTCGACGGACACCTGTTGCCACACTTCGAGTTCTCCCATACCCCGTTCCGCAAGGGGGGGACCTACAACGAACAGCTGGGCGAGGCCGCCCGGCGGACCGTCGGAAACAAGAAATGGCGGCGGCGGGTGCTCGAGGCGGTCGAGACGTTCCGGGCGCTCACGTTCTTCGACTGGTGTTTCATCGGCGGCGGCAACTCCCGCCGGATCACCGCCGACCTGCCGCCCAACGTCACCCTCGTCGACAACCAGGCCGGCATCCTCGGCGGCATCAAGCTCTGGGAACGGACCAGGTAGTCGTGTCGGCGGACGTCCCGCGCCGCGCCTCACCCGTCACTCATCCACCCGTACGAGCCGAAGCGCTTCTCCCTCCGCCAGCTCGGAGAGCACCTGCTGATGCCAGGCCCGGGCCTGCTCCAGGTCCGGGCCGTCCTGGCGGCGACCGCCCGACATCACCAGTGACTGCAGGGGCCGGCCACCCTCAGGCGAAGGTTCAGGGCTGGTAGCCACCACCTCCTCCCCCCGCGCCGCCACCCGCCATGCCCACTTCCTCCCGCCGACGGTCGCTTTGCTCGGTGAGCGCTTGGCGACGCCGCGGCCGCCGACGGAGACCAACTTGTAGATCAGGCCAGCCGTCGGGTTGCCCAACCCCGTCACCACCGCCGTTCCGGCCCCGTAGCCGTCGACTGGTGCCGCGCCGAGCGCCCGGATGGTCCGCTCGTCGAGATCGCCGGTGACGATCACTTTGGTCTGGCTGGCACCGAGCTCGTCGAGGAGCTCTCGGGCCCGGCGGGCCAGCGCGCCAAGATCACCGGAGTCCACCCGAATGGCGCCCAGACCGGAACCAGCCGCGGCGACAGCCTCCCGGATCCCCGTCTCCACGTCGTAGGTGTCGACGAGAAGGGTCGTGTCCGCCCCGAACGCCGCAAGCTGGGCTGCAAAGGCCGCCCGCTCATTCTCGAACAGCAGGATGAAGGCGTGCGCCACCGTGCCCGCGGTCGGAATCCCGTACCGCCGACCCGCTTCCAGGTTGGAGGTGGACGCCAATCCGCCGATGTAGGCGGCGCGGGCGGCCGCGACCGCGGCGTCGGGGTCGGTGCGGCGGCTTCCCATCTCGATCACCGGGCGGTCGCCCGCGGCCTGGGCGATGAGCGAGGCCGCCGCCGCTACTGCGGAGTCGTGGTTGAGAATCGACAGAACGAGTGTCTCGAGCAACACCGCCTGACCGAACGGCGCCTCGACGCACAGCACGGGCGAGCCATCGGTGTACAACTCGCCCTCGGCATAGGAGTGGACATCGCCGGCGAAGGAGAACCCGGCCAGCCATTCGAGGGCGCCAGGGCTCACGACGCCGGCTCGGGCCAGCCATTCGAGCTCGTCGGGCCCGAAGCAAAAGGACTGAAGGGCGTCGAGGAACCGGGCCAGGCCGGCGAACACGCCGACACGGCGCCCCGGCGGGAGGCGGCGGGTGAAGACCTCGAAGGTGGCCGGCGTGTCGGCCGTCCGCGCCTGCAGGGCGGCGTCGAGCATGGTCAGCTCGTACCGGTCAGTGAGCAGGGCCGTCGATGACACTATTTGGTCACTTCTGGCGACCCGCCAGCCTCCACCGACGGGCGGCCTCCCGGCCCCGGCGGGGGCGTCCACCGGCCAGGGCCAGGCGCTCCGCACGCAACGCCTGCTCCTCCCGGTCGTCGAGCGGCGCCAGCTCCCCGACGGCCCACCCGAGCAGCAGGTCGGCCAGTCCCGGGTTGCGGGCCAGGACCGGGCCGTGGAGGTAGGTCCCGAAGACCCGCCCGGCCCACACCCCGTCGGCGCCCGACCCGTCCCCATTCCCTACCCCGCGCCGGACCCACCCGGCCGGCGACGCACCGGGGCCAACCGAGGTGACACCGGCATGATTCTCATATCCGCTCAGGGCCGGCAGCGAAAGGGCGGCGACCGGGTCCACCACGATCTCACCGACCGCCCGGGGCCCGCTTCCCCGCCGGGTGAGGCAGTCCACGAGGCTCAGCCCGTCGGCCTGGACGCCATCAGGGCCCACGAAGCTGGTGCCGAGGATCTGCAGCCCGGCGCATACGGCGAGGACGGCCGCTCCTTGATCGACGGCCCGGCCGAGCGGGCCGATGCCCCGCGGCCCGAGCTGGCGGGCAGCCAGCGCCTGGGGCAGGTCTTCCCCGCCGCCGACGACGTACAGCTCACAGGTAGCGGGCACCGGGTCGCCGGCATGGACGGTAATGATCTCGGCCTCGATGCCCCGCCAGCGCAGCCGCTGGGCCAGGATGACCGCGTTCCCCGAGTCGCCATAGGTACCGAGAAGGTCGGGAAAAAGGAGGCCGATGGTGACGGTCGATTCCTTGCCGGGCATTCAGGTCAGCCGTGCTCGGAGGGTCTGGAACGACGTGTAGTTGGCGACCACGTCAACCGACGGGGCATCGGCTGTGGCGATCGCGGTCACCGGGTCGGGCTCGAGCCGGTACTCGACCGCGGCGTAGCGCAGCCGGACAGCGAGGTCGCGGGCTCGCTCACCGCTGGCTACGACCAGGCGGCCGGCCAGCCGCTCGAACGGCACATCCCACAGCCACGACGGGTCCTGCCCGTCGGCAATACGGGCGTTGATGACCACTACCGTCGGAATCGGGGGCGGGCGCAGCACGTCGAAGACCTCCAGCCAGCCAGCGGGATTCTTGGCCAGCAGGAGGCGGGCCTGAGCCTCACCGACCTGCACCGTGGCGTAGCGGCCCACGACCTCGCCAACCTCCGCCATCGCCAACGCGGCCGCGTCCGGGTCAACACCGAGCCGGGCCGCGACAGTCAGGGCGATGGCGGCGTTGGCCTGGTTGGCCCGACCAGGCAGCGACATCCGCAAGCTGGTTCGGCGCCCGCCGGGGCCCAGCACCTCGCCGGCGACGAGCCGGACATCGAGGGGCGGCCGGCGCAGGTCGCAGCCGTCGCACGTCCAGTCACCCCCGTCGCCGAAAAGGATCCGGCCGCCACAGCAGGGGCACCCGGATGCGTCCAGCGTCCACGGCTGCCCGGCTCCGACCCAACAGACGTCGCCGGCACGCCCCGCCCCCCAGACGACCAGCGGATCATCGGCGTTGGCCACCACCGTGGTGGCCCCGCCTCGCGTCTCGAACGTTCGACGCCAGGTTGTAGCCAGCTGGCGGACCTCGTTATTGCGATCGAGCTGGTCCCGGCTCAGGTTGAGCAACGCCACGGCACGGGGGTCAGTCGCGTCCACCACCCGCCCCAACCAGGCCTCGTCGACCTCGAGGGCGGCGGCCACGCCCCCCGGGGCCGCGGCGAGGGCAGCCGCCAGCCCGGGCGGGAGGTTGGCGCCTAGGAAGTTGGACGCGACCGGGCCAGCCGTGCTCAATGCGGCTCGGAGGAGCGTCGTGGTGGTGGTCTTGCCGTTGGTGCCCGACACCAGGGCGACCGGTCGGTTGGCGGCCAGTCGTCGCAAGGCGTCGGGATCGACCGCCAGAATGGCGCGTCCGCCGACAACCGACCCGCCGCCCCGCCCGAAGTGCCGCGACAGGTCGGCGGTCGCACCACCGATCCCGGCGGCGAGGCGGGTGCGCAACGGCAGCGGCGGGGCAACCGGGGGAAGGACGCTTGCAGGTGACACAGGCGCCACGAGGCTAGCTTGGCGATGTGAACCGACGGTCTCGATCCAGCCCGGCGCCGGCGACGGATGTCCCGGCTTTGATGTTGCGCCTCACCATCGGGCCCATGCTCATCGTCCACGGCTATAACAAGGTGTTCGGCAAAGGGGGACTCGAGGGCACCACCAGATGGTTCGATGCCCTCGGTCTGCAACCCGCCCACGTCCACGCCCGGCTGGCAGCAGCGACCGAGCTCGGCGCAGGGACGATGCTCACCCTCGGCGCGGCCAGCCCCCTGCCGGCCGCGGCCACGATCGGGCTGATGACAACGGCGGCGCGCACCGATCACAAAGACCACGGGTTTTTCATCTTTCGGAACGGGTGGGAGTACGTCGGGGTGGTTGGGGCCGTCTCGGCCGCTCTCGCCGCGCTCGGGCCCGGGCGCTTCTCGGTCGACCACCTGCTCGGCCAGCAACGGTCCGGCCCGAAGTGGGCCCTCCTCGCCGCCCTGTTCGGCGTGACCAACGCCGCCCTCCTCCTGGCCACGAGCTATCACCCGGCCCCGTCTGAGGAGGGGGCTTCAGAACCGGAGGCCTCAGAGCCAGAGCCGTCGGAAGCGGAGCCGGCGGAGCTCCTCGAGAGGTAGGAGGACCGCCGTGCCCGACGACACCGAGGGGACGCCTGTCGCCATCGAGGCGGGAGACCGGGTCGTCGAGATCACCCACCCCGACAAGATCCTCTTCGCCGAGGCGGGCCGCACCAAGCTGGACCTGACCCGCTATTACCAGGCGGTCGAGCCGGCGCTGATGGGGGCCATGGGCGGCCGCCCGGTCCTGCTACAACGGTTCCCGCACGGCGCCGGGGGTGCGTCCTTTTTCCAGAAGCGCGTCCCGGAAAAGCGACCCCCGTGGCTGGAGACGACAATCGTGTCGACGCCGAACGGGACCACCTCGCAGGCGTTGGTGGCCGCCGATCTCGCCCACGTGTTGTGGGCGGTCAACCTCGCCTGCCTGGGCTTCCACGTGTGGCCCTACCGGGCGGACGACCCCGACCACGCGGACGAGCTTCGCATCGACCTCGATCCCACGCCGGGCGTCGACTTCGAGATGGTGCGCGAGGCTGCCCACGAGGTGGACGGGCTGCTCCGCGGCGTGGGTCTCACCGGCTGGCCGAAAACAACCGGCAACCGGGGGATCCACGTGTACGTCCGCTTGTTGCCCAGGTGGTCGTCGATCGAGGTTCGGGCCGCGGCCGTGGCGGTCGCCCGTGAGCTCGAGCGCCGGCGCCCCGACCTGATCACCGCGGCGTGGTGGAAGGAGGAGCGGGGCCGGCGGGTGTTCGTGGATTTCAACCAGAACGCGCCCCATAAGACCGTGTTCGGGGCGTGGTCGGTGCGGGCCCGCCCGGGCGGCCAGGTGTCGGCCCCGTTCCGGTGGTCCGAGCTCGACCGCATCCACCCGGATGACCTGACGATGGACGCGGTGGAGGCCCGGCACCGCGAGCAGGGCGACCCCTGGGGGCCGGCGGCGGCCGAGTCGCTCGAACCGCTGTTGGAGATGTCGCAGCGTGACACGGCCAGCGGCTTACTCGACGCGCCATGGCCGCCCGTGTACCCGAAAATGCCCGGCGAGCCGCGCCGGGTGGCGCCCAGCCGGGCGCGCAAGGAGCCCTGAGGGCGGAGGAGCCGGGGTGCGCCGGCGTGCGCCGGCGGCCGTAACCAGGGCCAGCTGGGCCAGAGCGCCGGGGCGAGAGGGATGCGCCGGCGCTCCACGCCTCCGGTCGGCGCGCCCGCCGCAACTGGGTCCGGACGGAGACGCCGGTCCCCAGGGCCGACCGGCCGGAGCGCCGGGCGCCGGGCGCGATTGGATTGTGCTATAAAAGTCGCGTAATACGCGAGAAATATATCAGAATGGTACCGCTCGCGCTTCTTGGCCCGGCGTCCTAACGTGTGGCCGTGGACGAGACCCGGGCGCGCAGCGCACGATCCCGAAACCAGGGCCGCAGGCGGACCCGAACGGGGGGCAGGTGGCCATAGACCAGCACTCCCTCGCCAGGAGGGATTCGGCGTAGCTCGTCGGTCGGGGCCAGCCTGCGAAAGGCCACCGCGCTGGAGCGAGACCTGCGCCCGTCCCGGAGGTCCTGGGTAATGGTCTCCTCTCGCACCGCCGCCTCGCCGGCCAGGCCCGACAACAGATCCAGCGTGGAAAGATCCGAAACGCCCGAGAGCAGCAACTTGGCCCGATGGTTGTTGGCGATAGTGCGGGCTCGCTCGGTGCCGTAGCGGCTCGTCAGCTGGGCCAGGTCCTGGCAGATCGTCACCAGCTGCAGTCCCATTCCGGCCCCCGTCGATGCCAGGGTGTCGAGATCGCGCAGGGGAGCGATGTTGGCGGCCTCGTCGAGCACGAGCAGCAAGGGCGGATCAAGCGGGGCGGACGAGGCGTGGACGCGCCCAATGGCCGCAGCGATGGCCGACGACACAAGGGCGGCGAAAAGTCCTTGGACCCGGTGCTGTTCATGGCTTGGTCCGCACAGGTAGAGGGTGCCTCCGTCGTCCAGGAGGTGGTCCAGGTCGACATCGCTTGCTGCGGTTGATGCCGCCACCACCGGGTCCTCGAACGGCGCCAGGACGGTTTCGAGCGTCGTCGCCACCGAGCTCAGGATGCGAGGATCGCGGGCCTCACAGGCCGCCAACGCCGTGCAGGCAGCGTCATCACCTGACGATCCCAGCAGCCGACCGGGCTCGTCGAAGTCACCCATGTTTGTCCAGCGGACCACGTCCGCCATGGTCATGGCGCCCCGCTCGGCCGCCAGCAGCAAGGGCGCCAGCTGTTTGGCCGCCGCCGAGTACCAGAAGGCGGCGTCGGCCATACCGGTTCGCGCCGGCGTCCCTTCGACCAGCCATCCGGCCACACGCTGCGCGGTGGACCAGTCACTGGACACGCTCAGCGGCGACCAGCCGGCGAGCGGCCGCAAACCCGAGGTTCGGGTCGGATCGAACACCCAGCACGGCCCGTGCCGAGAGCGCCAGGCCTGGGTGGCGGACGCCAGATCGTCCTTGACCGACGTGGCGATCACCGGACCCCGCCACTCTAGAATGGCGGGCATCGCCAGGCCCGTTGTCTTGCCCGACTGGGTGGGTCCGATCACCAGCGCCGAATGGCGAGCCTCGGTGGCGAGGAGATATCCGGGGTTGATCCCGAGCAGGCTGGGGGCCGTCCGGCCCAAGACGAGCCGGGACGTTCGACCCGGCCGGCGGACCAGTAGTGCTCGCAGATCGCGCCGGCCGGCCCACCGGGCGCCCCCCGGCCAGCGTCCACGGGCCGCCGGCCCTCGATTGCCCATCCAGCCGCCGCCCGCCCGGCGTCCACCGCCCGTCCAGCCACCGCCCGCCGCGCGACCGCCGCCCGCTCGGCGCCCACCGAGGGCACCACTTAGTGCCGGCAGAGGTAGCCGACCGCTGGACCATCGACCATTCGACCGGGCCGTGACCCGATCGAGCCCTCGCCCCGCCGGCGGGTGGGGCCAAACCCTCCACCCGATCCAGGCAACCCCTGCCCCGCTGGCCAGCACCAGTGCGGCGCAGAGATAGAAGAGCACCGGCCCGGGCAGCTGGGCCCGGGCCGGAGGCGGCCAGGCCCGGCGAGGATCGCCGAGGTGGGCGGGAAGCCGGGCGACGACTGTCGCGAGCGATGCGACTGGGACATGCAAGCCGCGCCCTTCGGCCAGCCAGGCCGCCAGCTCCGCCGACACCCACACCCAGGCCCCAAGGCCAAGCCCAGCTCCAAATAGAGCTGCGGCCACAGCATCGGCCCGCCCCGGGGGGCCCTCGGGCCTGAGGCTCACGACACCGGCCGGCGCTCGGGCCAGGCGTTCACGACGGGGACTCCCGCATGGCCGCGTCCGTGTCGACCAGGTCGAATTCCAGGCGGCCGACACGATGCTCGACCAGGAACGAGCGATCCGCCACCTTCCACAGCGCCACCCCGCGGGGCAGGCGGATCACCAGGTCCCATTCGGCACCGGTCAGTCGAAGCAACCGCCGGGTGGTCTCCGCTTCCGATGCGGCCTGCCCGAAGACGACCCGCGTCTCTGTGTCCGCGAGCAAACCCTCCGCCAGCCGCTGCTGGGTGGAGCCGGCCGCGCCGGCTGCACGCAAGTCTGACAACCGGTGCACGACCGCCACATTGGCGACACCGACGGCCCGGGCCAGCTTGAACGTCGCCTGCAACCAGCGGGCCGTGGCCAGGTCGTGCAGCACCGCCCAGGCTTCGTCCACCACGACCAGGCGCTTGGGTCCGCGGTCCTCGGCGAGCACGCCTTGGAGCCAACCGGTGGCGCAGGTCATCAGAACGCCCAGCGCGGGTGAAGTGAACACCGCGGAGAGGTCCAGCGCGACCACCGGCGCGTCCAGGCCCAACCCGGGTGTGGTCGGCCCATCGAACATCCCTGCGAGATCGCCCTCGACTAATCGGCGGAGCTCAAGTGCCACCAGGCGGCCGTCCTGGGCCAGGCCTGCTGTGTCGGTGCGTACCGTCGCCGCCAGGTGCGGGTCGGGATCGAGCATGGCCCTCACCAGATCTGGAAGCGTGGGTTGACCGACCCGGCCAACGACCCCGCGAACCGCCAGCTCGACCGCCGTGCGCTCGGGTGGAGAGAGGACCCGGCCGAGTGAGGCGGCGGCTAGAGAGCAGGCCAGCTCGGCTTGACGACGAACGGGTTCTTCCAACGAGGCCGAACCCGACCGGCCTCCTGACCTCATCGGGCGGATCGCCAGGTCCAGCGGATTGAGCCGGATCGACCCGCCCGGTGCCAGCCGAAGCGCCGTCGCCCCGCACGCCCGGGCCAAGGAGCCGTATTCCCCCTTGGGGTCCACGATCCATGCTTGCCGGCCCCACGCCACCTGACGCCAAATGAGCGATTTGACGAGGGTGGACTTGCCGCGGCCAACCTGGCCCAGGACGATCATGTTGGGATTGGTCAACAGTCCCTGTCGGTAGAGGTCCCAAGGATCAAAGCAGAACGACCCACCCAGAAGGTCCCTTCCGATCAATGGTCCCTGCCCGCCAAGACCCCCCTCGGCGACGAAGGGATACACGGCCTGGAGGTGCGCGGTCGTGGCCCGATGGGCAGGCGGCGGTCTCACCGGAGGAGCGTCGATCGGGTCACGACAGGCCGCGCGCCAGCGGGAGTGTCCAGGTGAAAGCCGCGGCCTGGCGACCATACAGACGTCGCAACTCAAGATGGGCCCGCTCCGCCGCCTGCTCGGTCTCGACACACGCCGCGTCAAGCCCGTCGCGATCGCCCGCGGTCACGGTGACATACCCGGAGAACCGATAGTCGGCATGCCCGTCCGCTAGCTCCGCTTCGCGCCGGATCACCCCGTCGGCTTCGCGTCGACGGCGAACACTCGGCAGGAAACCCGCCCGGCTGCGAAGCTCCTCGTCGGCGGCGTCCGCGGCTCGGGCGGCCCTGACCTCCCGAGCGGCCCGTTCCGCGGCCACCGGCGCCATGACCACCGACACGGTGCGCCGGCCGTCGCACAACAGAAGCGGCGTCAGAAAATCCGGGTTGACCTCGATCCGGGGCCATTCGGCGACCCAGAAGGTAGCGTGCCAGGTGCCGTCAGCCCGGTAGGCGGACCAGGCCTCATCGGTGGCCATCGGCCACGGACTCGACCGATATCGGCGGACCCCGGCACCCTCGCCGTTGGGGCGGCCGAACCCCACCGGCCCGGCTCGATTCCGCCGGTGAGCCGCAGCCACCAACGCTCGCAGGCCGTCGAGGCCGAGGGGCGGTCCGGCCTGCAGGTCGGCGTTGCGGAGCTGTCCCTCGAGCAGGCGAACCTCGCGGCGCAGTTCATCCAGGGATCGTTGTGACGGAAGACCTGGCCGCTGGGTGCCCTCGACGGCAAGAACCAACCAGGCGTCATGGCCCTGAGTGACAAGCCCCTCGTCAGCGAGGAGCTGCCGGTAGCTCTGTCGGGCCGACTCCCACCCGGCGTGCTTGGCGACCGGTGCCGCCGGAGGAGACGACGCTGCCAGGCCGGGGCTCGAAGCTTTGGCCTCGCCGGCCAAGACGGCCGGGGCGCTGCAATGCACCCATTGGAGACGCCGAATCGGCGTGCCGGGCCGGGCCAGAGTGCCGAGCACGGCCCGCCAGTTCTCGAGTTGGCCGATCTGCGCATCGGCGTCCAGGAGGACAAATGACCGGCCCCTCACGGGAACTACCGCCGCGCAAGTCCCGGACCGCCGGTCGCACACCAGCCCGAGCACCGAGCCGCCCGGCCCACCATCAGTCTCGGTTAGCGCTATACCCGGAGGACAGGTATCCCGCGCCAGCGGCCTCCTCTTCGCAACCCCCCGACCCTGGCCAGCGAGCGGCTGGGGGGCCACGGAGCCTCCCCACGAGCGACGGCGGACCCACGCGACTGCGACCGGCAACCAGTTGACGAGTGGTCGCCCCGAACGGGGCCAGAGGGCGATCACCGCCGAGCCGCCTAGCACCAGCAAGGCCAAACCAGCGCCCGCCGGTGCGGGCAGCGACTGGCTCACGAGGAGCGCACCAGCGGCGCCGAGCAGGAGCGCGCCGAGCTGCCCGGACTGGAGGCCGAGCATTACCCCCCGCCGCTCCAGCGGAGGAAACGAATAGCGGCGGTGATCCTCAGGCACCGGGTGCGTCCACTGGCGGTTGGCTCGGATAGTCCGCCGGTCGCTCCCTGACCCACTGGGGCGTGACGGCGGCCGCAGCAGGTGGTCGGGTGTCGCCGGCTCTTGCGGCCATCACCAGGCCGACGACGGGGTGGCCGGGGCTGGCGGCTGCAGTCGTGGCGGTCCGTCCGGCGGCGCGCAACGGTCTCCGGGACAGGCCTTCCAGGTGGGCGATTGCCCCCGCCTCGACGATCGGGGTCAAGCGAATCAGGCAGAACGGGGCGAAGGCGGCGATGAGCAGGATGGCCGACCCGACCACCGCATTATCCCCGGACGGACCGCCGTGCAGTGCCGCCACGCCGAGGGTGAGGGTGGCCACGATGACGAACTTGGACAGGATCAAGGCAGCCAGCAGTTCGATGGTGCGCCTGGCGATCGCCGTGGTGGCGGGCCACACGTAGCAGGCCAGGGCCAGGGGCATGAAGAACACAGCCACATAGATGGCGGCCGCCCGCACCACCAGCTCCAACCAGAGCAGCACGGATCCGACGATCAGCAGGCAGGCGATCAGGGCGGCCACCAGCTGCGGAGCCCCGGGAATGATCATGGCGGTCGCCAGCCCTCGAAGGCTCCCCCCCAGGGCGGCGTCGCGGTTGCCCACGATGGCCTGGCACAGCTCGTCGGTCGCACCCATCGCCAGCTGGGTGAACTGGGCACCTGACAGTCCGACCAGCACGGCGACGGGCAGGCCGACCCCCCACACTCGGGCCAGGCGGCGGAAGTCCTGGCGGAGCACCGGGCCAATGGTGGCGGCCAGAAGCAGCGGGATGACCACGAACTCGAGCAGCTGGAGCATCACCTCTGAGCGAGCGAGGAACCAGGGTTGAGCCAGATCGACCCGTCCGGTCCCTGCGACCAGCTGGATGACATGACCGACCAGCCAGGCTGCCGCGGATACCAAGGCACTGGTGACCGCGGTGAGGACCGCCTGGGCGGCGTCGTGAGTGAGCGTGGTCGCGACGGACGACGACCCACCGCATGTCAACAGAGGGACACAGAGCGAAGTGTCACCCGGCATCGCGGCGATCACGACGTGATCCCGGTGCCCTGGCCCAGAAAAAACCCGATGATGTGGGGAGCACCACCGATGAGCACCGCCGCCAGGGCCGAGACCATCACCCCCCGCCGGCCGTTGTAGGCCTGCTGGTAGTTCTGCGAGTAATGGCCGAAGGCCCACAGCACGGCCCCGATCACGATGCCGAGCATGCTGGCGATCAGCGCCCAGCCCCCGATGCCATCGGCAAGGTGCTGCAAGGTCGGGGCGCCGGGCAACCCGCCGGCGTCGGGCTGGAGCGTGGGGCCGACAGGGCCGCCCGCCAGCACCGCGAGGACGTGAGAGCGCATACGCAACCTCCATGAGGGGGGACCGAGCGGGCCGTGTCGAACGGCCAAGACGGGAAGCTCGAAGTAGTCTTTCATAGATTTTAATGTTGTGCTACTATTTTCTATCGATGTTGGTCGTGACCCCCGTTGACTCGACAGCCGCCTCGTACTACTTCCGCGGGCAGGGAGGCGGGCGTTGGGTGGGCCAAGGCACCGTGGCGCTCGGCCTGGAGGGAGGCGTTGCCCACCGCGACCTGATCCGGCTCCTGCGCGGCTGCCACCCGGGCAGCGGCAGCTTCCTGGCGGCACGGAAGCCGGTCCGCCGCCGGGCGGGCTGGGACCTGACGCTGGCGGCACCAAAGTCCCTCTCGTTGCTCGCCGCGTCCGCGACCGCTGACCGCGATGCGATCGCCGCGGCGCATCAAGCCGCAGTGACCGAAGTGGTCGACGACCTGGAGCAGCGGCTCCTGACCGTACGGAAAGCGGCCTCGCCAGGGGGATGGGCACTGACGGCGGGCGCGGTGGCGGCCTGCTTCGACCACTCGTCCAACGGCTCGGGTGAACCCCATCTGCACTCGCATCTCCTGCTGTGCAACCTGGGGCGTGACGAGCAGGGCACATGGTCGGCCCTGAGCCATACCTGGTGGACCCGCCGCCAGGCCCTCGGCGCCGTGTACCAGCTGGGCTTGCGCCATCACCTGCGTTCGGGCGGGCTGGAACTGGATTGGCGCCTGCATGCCGACGGACTGGGGGACCTGGTCGGTGTGCCCCGGGCTGCGGTCCGCTCGGCCAGCGGCCGCAGCCGGGCCGCCGCCCTCGACCGAGCTGCCTTTCAGAGCGAGGCCGGAAGCGGTCGAGCGTCCGGGATCCGGTCAGGCGCGACCATTCAGAGCCGCCTGTCCGCACCTTCCCAACCCGCCCAACCATGGCAGGACCGGGCCCGAGCCGCCGGCTTCGGGCCGGCCGCGGCCGATGCCCTGGTGGCCGCGGGCCGGGTCGGGCCAAACAAATCCAATTCAGAACCAGGCCAACCCCATTTAGAGGCAGACATGGAGCGAGCCGTCACGGTGTGGCTGGCGAGGCGGCGCTCGTCGTTCCGGCACGAGGATGTGCTCGTCGCTCTGGCCGCGTGCGCGCCCGGTGGGCTAGCCGCCCGGCAGGCCGAGCGATGGGCGGAACGGTTCTGCGGGGCCGCCATTCCCCTCGACACCCTCGACACCCGGCCCACCGCGTCCCGGCGCTGGACCACCCCGATGGCTCAGGCCGCTGATCGACGCCTGATCGAGCTGGTTGACCGGAGAATCCCAATGGAGCGGGGTCGGCACGCGAGGGAGCGAGGTGGGTTGCCCGAAGTCGGCAGCAGCCGCAGCCCACGGTCTTGGACCGAGGTGCGCCCGGCCGCGCCACAACTGCTGTCCGGCCCGGGATCGGTCCACATCCTCGGCGCCCCACCAGGCTGGAGCAACCTGCTGGCCCATGCCGCTGTCCTCGAACTGGCCGCGTCAGCCTGGCGGGCGGCGGGACTGCGGGTGGCGGTAGCGACATCCAGCCGGCAGGCCGAGATTCGGTGGCGGACCCTGACCGGGATCGCACCGCACCGCCCGGGGATGGGTGCCGATGTCCTCGTCGTCGATCATTCGGACCGCCGCAGCACGGCGGAGTTGCTGGCCTTGCTCACGAGCCTCAAACCCACCGGCAGCGCCGTCCTGGTTGAGGGTGGCACCTTCCCCCGGGTGAGCTGGATGCACAGCGACGGGTTGGCCTGGCTGGGCGACAGCCGGGGCCGGGTGGACCCGGGGCCGGCGCCGGTCTGGGGCGAGCCGCTGATGACCCCTCGGGTCGAGGCGCGGCGCGACCCGAAACCCACCGCATACCCGACCGCGGCCGATGCTGCGGGCGTCCTGCTGGCCGATTGGGCGGCGTCGGGGTCGCAGCACGAGACGGCCACGCTGGTGGGGATGGGCTATCCGGAGGTGGACGGGCTCAACCGGGCCGCCAGAGCTCTGCTCGCCCGCCGCGGGGACCTGACCGGGCCCGAGCTGTCCTGTGGCGGGCGAGTGTTCCAGGCCGGTGAGCAGGTGGTCGCGCTCCGGCGCCTGTCGGGCGACCTTCCGCGGGGTTGCCCGCTGGAGGTCGTGGCGGTGGGCGCCCGCCAGTCTGGGCTGATCGTCAGCCGGCAGGGGATCCGTCTCACGGTCGACCGCCGGGCTGCGAGCCATCTCGGCTACCGGTACGCCGTCACCCCCGGGCTGGCGACCCACCTCGCCACTCCCTTGCTGGTACTCGGACCGCCGAGCGCGCTTGGCCCCCAGCAAGGCCGGGTGATGGCCGCCGCGGTCTCGAGCCCGATCGCACGCCTCACCCCCGAACTGGTCGCAACCCGGCACGAGCCTCCTTCGCGAGGAATCGAAAAGGGCCGCCGAACCGAATGGGAAATCGAGAGAGGCGGCCGACCCGGATGGGGACTTGCTTAGCGCCTGGTCGTCTACGGGCCGGAGACGTAGTCGGTCCAGCGCCGCCCGTCCCACCAACGCCAGTAATGGACGCCGCCCGGGTCGGCCTGCCACCCGGGCGGCGGCAGGCCAGGGTCGTAAACGAGCTGATCGGGATTGTTCCGCTCGACCAACCAGGTAATCGGGGCGGCGATCCATATGCCGACCGCGATCACGACGGCTCCGCCGGCGACGGCCGGCCACCGTTGCGAAAGGAACCCGGTGGTGTCCCACGCCGCGTGGGCCACCATGAGAAGGATCAGGCTGCGGAACCGGACGTAGATCCACAAAAAGAGCGCAGCCCATACCAGGATTCCCAAGACCCCGGGCCCGTAATAGATGTGGTACGAGCACCGCAGCACCAACGCCACGAAGGCGATCTCCCACCAGTCGCGCCCAGCCTGGCGGAGGGTCACCACCACGAAAGCCAGGACGACCAACTCCTCCACCACGCCGGCTTGCAGCGAGTCCCCGACCGCAAAGATGAGTTCGGGTGCGTTGGGCCGCGACGTCGGCAGGTGCCCGGTTTGCACCGCCGAGTTGATAATGCCTCCGATCACCTGGGCGAAGATGGCCCAGGCCAGGATGCGGGTGGCCTGACCGGCGGCGAAGCGTCCGTCGCGACGGTGCGGAAGCGACAACCCCAGCGTCGCCGCGGTCACCCCCCGGCGAGCAGACAGCAGCAGCACGACGGCGAGGGCCAATCCGATTTGGGCCAGGACGCTGACGAACTCAGGCCCGTAGTCGGACCAGCTGCCGTTCTGGAGGAGATTGTGGTAGCGGTCGGCGAGCAGCAGGCCGGCGCCGACGATGCCGGCCAGGAAGAAGGCGGCAAAGACGAGGACTACCTCGGTGTAGGCGCGCCGCGCCGAGATCGGCGGCAGGGGCGGAAATGGGAGAGGTGACCACCAGTGGCGAGGGGCCTCGGGAGCGGGCCGGGTGAGGCCGGCGTCCCTGTCCGCCGGCACCGCTGCGGGCCGGGTGAGGCCGGCGTCCCTGGCCGCCGGCACCGCTGCGGGCTGGGTGAGGCCGGCGTCCCTGTCCGCCGGCACCGCTGCGGGCCAGGGGGGGCCGTCGCCGGCGATCTCCGGGCCCTCGATCGACGGGCCCTCGGAAGCGGGGCTGGCGTACCCCGGGATCGCCGGAGCCGGCTCCGGCTGCCCGGGGTTGGGCGCGTCGTAGGTCACTACCCCGTAGGCTGCCACAGCCACACGGGCCAGAACCCGATCCCAGACGCCCATTGACACTTCGTTGGAGTGTTGACGGCGCGATGATCTGTGCCCTGGTGAGCACCCCTCCGGACCCACCCATCGTCTCACCCGCTGCCGGACGTTGGTATCAGGTCTGGCGGATAGTCCGCTTCGTTCTCGGACTCGCCCTCGCCGGGGTCGCGGTGTGGGCCATCGAGGGCAAGACAGACGAGCTGAGCGGCGCCAGCACCTACCTGGCCCACCTCCGCTGGGGGTTCGTCGTCGCCGCGCTCGCGGCTGAGGCGGCTTCCTATTTGGCCTTCGCCTACCTGCAGCGCCGGTTCCTGCTGGTCGGCGGCGTCCGGATAAAAAGCGCACCGATGGTCGGGATCAGCGTGGCCAGCGTTTCCATCCAGAACTCCCTGCCGGGGGGGCTGGTCTTCTACGCCGCCTACGTGTTTCGTCAGTACCGCCGCTTCGGCGCCGACGACGTGCTGGCGGGGTGGACGCTCGTGGCTGCGAATGGGCTGTCGTTCATCACCCTGTCAGCGCTGGCCGCGGTGGGGTTGGGGTTGGCGCTCGGCGCCGGGAGCACCCTCGACCTCGTGGAAACCATCCTCGGCATCGTGATTGTGGCTTCCGTCCTGGTCCTGGCGTGGATCGAGCGAGCCCGGATCCTGCCACGGGCAGCGCGACCGGTTCGCCTGTCGCAACGGTGGATCCGACGCCCCTCGCCGGCCACGCCGGCCGATCAGATCATCGATAAGTGGCTGGCCCAGCTCGGGGCGGTGAGCCCATCCCCGGTGGACTGGGCCGGGGCAACCGCCATGAGCATGGGTATCTGGGCGGGGGATTGCGGCTGCCTGGCCCTGTCGTTCCTTGCCGTCGGGGCGGGGGTGCCCTGGCGCGGCCTTCTGCTGGCCTATGGCGCCGGCCAGCTGGCTTCGATTCTGCCGATCACGCCCGGTGGACTCGGGGTGGTCGAGGGCAGCCTCACCGTCGCCCTCGTCGCCTTCGGTGGGGCGCACTACTCCACGGTGGCGGCGGTGCTCTTGTACCGGCTCATGTCGTTTTGGCTGGTGGTACCGGTAGGCTGGGCGTCCTGGGGGGTGCTCGCCCTGGTCGGGCGTAGCCGCCGTTCGGTGCTGGAAACGAGTCGGGTATGAGCAAGCCCAGTCTCCACACGGTCGCCCTGGCCTCCGGCGTTGCATTGGTGGCCCTGCTGGTGGGGTGTGGCACGCCCCGTCCCGGGCTTTCCAACGGGTCTGTCAGCGCCTGCTACCGGGCCATCCCTGCCGCCCGGGCCGTGGTCCACGACAGCCATGCCACGCTCATAAGCGTCCACCGGATGTCGGCGGATAGGGTTCGGGGGCAGCTGTCATCGGAGGCCCGGGTGACACTGTCCAACGAGAACGACACCTCGGTCTGCGCGGTCGCGTTCAAGGGCACTTTCGCGCCGGGGCAGGTGGGCCTGGCTCCGTCCGACGAGACAGGCGGCTATGCAGTTGTCCTGGTCACCAGCCGCCACCTGCACGTGGTCGCGGCGGCCGTGCTCGACCAGCTGCCTTCCTCCCTGGGCAAGCGGACGCTCTGAGTGCCTCGCCATCCCGGCCGGTGATCAAATACATCGGCTCGAAGCGCCGCCTGGTCCCGGTCCTTGGTGATTTGATGTCCCGCGCCGGGGCGGCGACCGCCGTTGATCTCTTCACCGGGACCACCCGGGTGGCTCAAGAGTGGAAGCGGCGCGGCGCCGTGGTCACCGCTGTCGACTCGGCCCGCTATTCGGCCGTGCTGGCCGAGTGCTACATCGCAGTCGACGCCGGCGAGGTTGATCGCGCCGCGTTGAGCGAGGTCATTTCACATCTACAGAGCTTGTCCGGAACCGACGGTTACGTCACCGAGACCTTCAGCCGACGGGCCCGATACTTCCAGGAACAGAACGCCCGCCGTATCGACGCCATCCGGGACGCCATCGATGCAGGATGGGCCCGGCATCCGTGGCACCCGATCCTGCTCACCGCGCTCCTGCTGGCCTCCGACCGGGTCGATTCGACGACGGGATTGCAGATGGCCTACCTCAAGGAATGGTCACCCCGTTCATATCAGCCGCTCGAACTCCGCGTTCCGGAGTTGCTCGGCGGGGCGGGCGCGGCGTGGTGCGGCGATGCCCTGGAGGCCGTTACTCGCCTTCCCGACGTCGACATCGCCTATCTCGACCCGCCGTACAACCAGCACCGATATCTCGGCAACTACCACGTCTGGGAGACACTTGTGGCCTGGGACGCCCCCGATCATTACGGCGTGGCGTGCAAACGGACCGATGTACGGGACCCGGCGACCTCGTCGGTGTTCAACCGGCGCCGGGAAGCGCCCGACGCTTTGGCCCGGCTGGTGCACTCGGTGCCAGCCGAGGTGGTGCTCATCTCCGGCAGCGACGACGGCTGGGTGTCCGTGCACGAACTCAGGGACATGGCCGGCGGACGGGGGGCCGTCGAGGTGCTGGCTTTCGACTCGAAGCGATACGTCGGGGCTCAGATCGGCATCCACGATCCGACCGGGAGAAAGGTGGGCCGGGTGGGCCGGACCCGCAACACCGAGTACCTCGTCGTCGCCGGGCCGCCCCGGAAGGTGGCGAGGCTGTGCGCCGGCTATCCAACCCTCGCGACTGCCGCCGTCAGCCGGTGAGAAGCTCCCGGGCCCCCCGGTCGGTCGAGGGATGGCGCAGCTTGGACATGGCCCGGGCCTCGATCTGACGGATCCGCTCCCGGGTCAGGCTGAAATGCTCCCCCACCTCGTCGAGCGTGCGGGGCTCGCCCGCGATCGAGGCCGAAGCGCAGCCGGAGGATTTCGCGCTCGCGCTCGTCGAGGGCGATCAGCATCTTGTTGACCTCGCCGGAGAGCAAGGCTGCGGCCGCGGCGTCGAAGGGCGAGACCGCGGAGCGATCCTCGACAACATCGCCGAGCTCGGCGTCGCCGTCCTCCCGGAGGGGCTCGGACAGCGACAGGGGCTCGGCGGCGTGGCGGAGGATCTCGGTGACCTTCTCCTCTTCGAGCTCAAGATCGGCCGCCAGCTCGGCCACGGTAGGCCGCCGGCCTAGCTGTCCTTCGAGTCGCCCCCGGGCCTTGGTCACCCGGGTGAGTAGGTCGCCGGCATGAACCGGAAGACGCACCGTCCGACCGGTATTGGCGATGCCACGGGTGATGGCCTGCCGGATCCACCAGGTGGCGTAGGTGGAGAACTTGAAGCCCTTGCGCCAGTCGAACTTCTCGACCGCGTGCATGAGGCCAAGGTTGCCCTCCTGCACCAGGTCGAGCAGAGGCAACTCGGCGGCCTGATACTTCTTGGCGATGGAGACCACCAGGCGCAGGTTGGCCTTGACGAAGGTCTCGGCCGCTTCGTCCCCATCCCGGACCAGGCGGCGCAGCTCC
Organism: uncultured Acidimicrobiaceae bacterium; assembly: GCA_963834725.1. GTDB lineage: Bacteria > Actinomycetota > Acidimicrobiia > Acidimicrobiales > Palsa-688 > PALSA-693. The sequence continues at coordinate 4,401,906 of CAWICN010000001.1, read as the reverse complement.
CGCTTGCGGGACGGACTGAGGGCCTTGGCGGCCGCAAACTCGGCCCGGGCTTCTCGACCTGCCTCGATGGCCTGGGCCAGTCGAGCCTCGTCGTCCTTGGTCAGCAGTGCGTGCTTGCCAATGTCGTTCAGGTAGAGGCGGACCAGGTCCTCCTCGGGCTGAGCGGCGTGGTTGTTGGGCACTCGTCCTCGTCTCTCGATGTACCCGGACAGATGCTTCTGGCGGGTGCCGGCGTCCGGGGTCAGGGACCTCCAGCAGCGCGCGTCAGTTAACTAATAATACCTGATCAGGGGTCCCTAGTGAAGGGGAATCATCGCAGATGGTTGCACGTGCAACCGGCTGGAAATGATGACAGCGGTAGGCTCGATGGCCGTGGTGATGGAGTCGGTTCGATGGCTGACGGGTAATGAACAAAAGGCCTGGAGGCGGCTGCTGTCGGTCGAGTGCCGCCTGAAGGAACGCCTGGATCGCGAGCTGCAGGGCGGCGCCGGGCTGACCCTGGGCGAGTACGAAGTTCTGGTGCATCTGTCTGAAATGCCCGGGATGGCCATGCGGATGTCGGAGCTCGCCAGCCGGCTCCTCCTCTCCCGGAGCGGTCTGACCCGGCGGATCGACGGCCTGGTCCAGGAGGGCCTGGTCGACCGCCAACCGTGCGATGACGACGGCCGGGGGGCCATGGCCGTGCTGACCCCGCGGGGGCTGGCATTGCTCGAGCGAGCCGCCCCTATTCATGTCCGCGGGGTGCGCCGTTACCTGATCGACCCGATCAGGGCTTCTGGCGGCCCCGACGGTCTGACCGGCCTCACCAGGGGTCTCGAGCGGATCGAAGAAGCCCTCGATCAGGGCAGGAAGAGGGCGTAGGCCTCGACGGGCCATCACGGCTACCGCCGGGGTCGCCAGGTCGGATGGGTCAACCTGGCTCGTCGGCCACCGCTGCCGCCGGGTCGCCAAGGTCGGTGGGCTCACCCTGGCTCGTCGCCGACCGCCACCCGGCCGCCTCGCTCGATCCAGCCGTTGGTGCCGCCGGCCACCGAGAGAGCCGGGTAGCCGGCCCCGACCAACGCTTGCGTTGCCGTCAGGCTCCGGCCCCCGACCGCACAGATGACATACAACGGGTCGCCGTCGGGGATCTCGTCCTGACGAACGGCGAGCTGGTCCAGCGGGATCAGCACCGCTCCGGGCACGTGCCCCAACTGGTATTCGTCGGGATTGCGGACGTCGAGAACCACCGCCCCCATCGCGTGGGCTGCTTCGAACTCGGCCAGATCGACCTCGATGGGAAGCGCCGTATCGGACATGACACCATTATGGGCCCGGCCTTGTCGGTCGCGCCCTGACGGGCCCCTCTGTCCGCCGAGGGGTCATGCTTTTCTGTCGCGATCGCGTCCCTGTCAACTTTCTCTGAAGCGCGGCCCCCTTCAAGTGGGCATAGTTCGCGCAGAGAATCGTTCGGCTCCCCCGCTTGGGCGCCGTTCGCTACAGAAAATCACCTACGAGTGGCCGGCCCAACCTGCCCTCAAGGCGCTACCTTCCCTCAAGGGGCCAACCCGGCCTTCACCCCATTTTTCCGTCAGCCCACCTGCCCCTCAGGGCCGACCAGCCCCACCGCGCCAACCTGCCCCTCAGGGCCCACCTACCCCTCAGGGCCGACCAGCCCCACACCGCCAACCTGCCCCTCAGGGCCCACCTACCCCTCAGGGCCGACCAGCCCCACACCGCCAACCTGCCCCTCAGGGCCCACCTGCCCCTCAGGGCCCACCTGCCCCTCAGGGCCCACCTGCCCCTCAGGGATTGAGCCGCTCGATCTGCCAGCGGCCCCCGAGCTGGCGGTAGGCCAGTCGATCGTGAAGCCGGTCCGGCCGGCCCTGCCAGAACTCGATCTCCACCGGACTAACCCGGAAACCTCCCCACCACGTCGGCCGGGGTACCTCGCGGCCGGCAAAGCGTTGAGTCACGATCGCCAGCTGCCGGTCGAGGTCGGCCCGGCTGGCAAGCGGCTCGCTCTGGGCCGAGGCCCAGGCGCCAAGCTGGGCGCCGAGCGGCCGGGTCGTGAAATAGGCGTCCGATTCGTCCGGTTCCACAGGTGCAATAGGCCCGGACACCCGGACCTGGCGGTTTACAGTCCACCATCGGAACACCAGGGCGGCCCGGGGGTTGGCGGCGATTTCGCGACCCTTCGCGCTGCGGCTGTTCGTGTAGAAGACGAAGCCCCGCTGATCGACTCCCTTCAACAGGACGAACCGATTGGACGGCGCCCCGTCGGTTGTCGAGGTGGCCAGGGCCATGGCCTCCGGCTCCGGCTGACCAGCAGCCCGAGCCTCCTCGAACCAAAGCTGGAACTGGCGAATCGGGTCGCGACGGAGGTCCGACTCCTCGAGCGCCGGGTCGCGTCCGGGACCACTCAAAGGGGTTCGATGCCAACGTCGACCCACGTGAGGAGCGGGCGCCAGGCGATGCCGGCGGCCGCAAATCGGGGAGCCACGGAGGGGCTGCGGTCGAGCAGGGTAGTGGCGGCGATCACCTCCGTACCGAGCTCGCGGACACGTTCCGCCGCTCGCAGCAGCGAGGCGCCGGTCGACACCACGTCGTCGAGCAACACCACAGTCTCGCCCGGCTGCAGTCGAGCTCCCTCCACCCACGCACCCCGGCCGTGGCCCTTCGCCTCCTTGCGGATCGAGAACCAGGACACGCCCGCGAGCAGCGCGACCCCGTGGGCGAGGGCATCCGCGCCCATCGTTGGGCCGCCGACCGCGTCGAAGGGCTTCGCCACGACGTCGATGACCCCCTGGCTGGCCCGGCGCAAATCGAGGCCGGCGGCGATGGCATGCTTGCCATCGACGTAGTCGTGGCTCCAGCCGCCAGAGGTGAGCCGGAACGGGGGGTCCCGATACTCGTAGCCGCGACTTCGCACCAACTCGGCGAGGGCGGCCCGGGAGGCATCGTCAAGGGCCATGGCGGTTGGAGTCTACGAGTCGGGCCGCCGCGGCCTGATCCCCGCCGGCCTCCCCTCGCCGTGCCCCGCCGGCCGTCAGGCCGACGTCTGCAAGGCCTTGGCCACCGTCGCCGGCAAGGCGTCGGCGTGGACGATCCACAGCATCTGCGTCGCCCGGGTGAAGGCCACATAGAGGGCTCGCAATCCTTGCGGGGTCTCCCGCACGAGGCGGGCCGGTTCGACGACGGTCACGGCGTCGAACTCCAAGCCCTTGGCGTTCTCGATCGTGAGCAGAGTGACCCGTTCGTCGAGCACCCGTTCCCCGACCCGGCCGAACGTGATGCTGGCGGCGGCGAGGGCGGCGGCCACCGGCTCGAGGAGGGAGGGGGGCACAATGATGGCCACCGTGCCTTCCTGACCGGGCGTAAAGTCGTCGAGCTGGCTCCGCACCACCCGAGCGGTGGCCGCGCTCAGGGCGTCGCCGGGGAACGATCCCGCCGGCCGGTCGGCCCGGATGATTCGGGGCGGCCGGCCGCTCGTCCTCACCGCATCGGGGGGCCGGACCCCGGGGGCCACCTGTTCGAGTATGCCGCCGGCCATCTCCATGATCTCTCGGGGCGTGCGGTAGTTGACGGTGAGCTCGACTAGGCGCCAGCCTCGTCGAGCCGGCAGGTGCTCCACCACCTGGGACCACGAGCCCGGCACCCAGGTACCCGTGGCCTGGGCGATGTCGCCCACCACGGTCATCGATCCCGACAATGACCGCCGGGCAACCATGCGCAGCTGCATGGGCGATAAGTCCTGCGCCTCGTCGACCACGACGTGCCCGAACGTTCGGGGTGTGAGCTCGGCGTCGGGAACCGCCCGGCGCCGGGGCGGCCCGAGCAAGGCTCGGGCCTCGTCGAGCAGGGCGATGTCGGCCTCGGTCCATTGCACGTCGTCGACGTGAGCCATCCGGGACCGCTCCAGCAGCCGTCGCTCGGAGGGATCGAGAAGCTCGCCAGCGGCCAGCTCGATAAGGGGAGCGGCCCCGAACAGGTCGTGCAGCAACTGTTGCGGGGTCAGGATCGGCCACATGCGATCGAGGGCGACGACCATCTCCGGCGCGCGGCGTAACTCGCGGCCGAGGGCGTCGGCGGTGAGGGGCTCGGCGCCATCACCGGCGGCGGCGAGACCGGGCTCGTCCGGCGGGAGCTGCTCGAGGAGCGCCCGCCACAGCAGGCTCTCGACCGTCCGTCGGCGGGCGTTGTGGGTACCGGGACGCCGCTTGGCGGTACCGATCATTTGAGCCGAAGCATGCGGCGTCAGCCGCAGCAGCCGGGATCCGAAGGCGATCTCGACGGTACGCCGGAGGGGCCGCTGACGGTCCGACACCGCAGAGGCAACGACTCGGGCCATGCGCGCATCGCCCTTCAGCCGCTCGGTGTCCTCGTCCTCCTGGCCGTTTGGACGGACGCCCGAGAACAAGCCGCTGACCGTCGAGAGCTCGACCCCGTTCTCGTCGAGGGACGGAAGCACGTGCTCGATGTACCGCAAGAAGGTCGGATTGGGGCCGACGACGAGCACCCCCTGGCTCTCGAGCGGGAAGCGATAGGTGTACAGCAAGTAGGCGGCCCGATGAAGGGCGACGGCGGTTTTGCCGGTGCCAGGGCCTCCCTGCACGACCAGGATGCCCGGCAGCGGTCCACGAATGATCTCGTCCTGCTCCCGCTGGACGGTCGCCACGATGTCGCGCATGCGGCCGGTGCGAGAGCGCTCCAGGGTGGCGAGCAGCACTTGTGGGCCGGAAAGGCCGAGTCCGGTACCGGGTTCACCACCCTCGGTATCGAAGAGCTCGTCCTCGAGATCCAGCACCCGCTGCCCTTCGGTGAGGAAATGGCGGCGGCGGACCAGACCCATGGGGTGGGCGCCCGTAGCCCGGTAGAAGGGCTCCGCGATCGGCGCCCGCCAATCGACGACGAGCGGCTCCTGGTCTTCGTCGGAGATCGCCAGTCGGCCGATGTGGAACGACTCTGTGCCAGCGTCGGCACCATTGGGCGAAGAACCGTCGCCCGGCTCACGGTCGATTCGGCCGAACACCAGCGCTTCCCGCCCGATCTCCAGTTGATCGAGCCGGCTCAAGCTGTTGCGGACCCGGATATCACGCTCGGTCACCGCCTGGAAAGTGCCGCCTCGCTCCCCGAAGGCGTCCTGGAGCCTCGCCGCGGCGGCCGCGCGCATCGCCGCCAGCCGCGTGTAAGCGAGGTCTACGTGGGCCTGTTCGACCGCAACGTCGGGATGCGTCATACGGGGGAATGTCCACTTTGCGTGCTCCAGCGGCGTCGCGCAAGCCATCCCCGCAGACCGGTCGAGCGGCGGTCGGGATACGATTCGACGTGGCCTCGGTGACTCCTCTCGTTGAGCTGCCGGACTTCGCCCGCGTGCCGACCCGCATGGTCGACGAGCTCGTGCCAACCTCTGCGGAGTTCGCTCCGACCGGAGTCCGGGCGCCCGGGCTATTGGCGCAGCCGCCGGCATGACCGAGGCCGGTGTGACCTACGAGCAGGTCCCTCCGTTCCTTGCTGCCTGCCGGGGGGAGCCGGTGCCGTATCCGCCGGTCTGGTTCATGCGACAGGCCGGCCGGTCCCTGCCGGAGTACCGGCGGGCTCGTGGCGATGCCAGCATCCTGGAGTCGCTCCGCTCCCCTGAGGTGGCAGCGGAGCTGACCCTGCAGCCGGTTCGCCGGTACGGAGTGGACGCCGCCATCCTGTTCTCCGACATCGTCGTGCCGTTGGCCGCCATCGGGTTCGGAATCGAGGTACATGCGGGGGTCGGGCCGGTAGCGGCGGAGCCATTCGCGTGCGCCGCCGACCTCGCCCGGCTGCGCCCACTCGAGCCGGAGGCCGACATCCCCTACGTGCTCGAAGCGATACGGATACTCCGCGGAGAGCTGGCGGTCCCCTTGATCGGCTTCGCCGGCGCGCCCTTCACCCTGGCCAGTTACCTGATCGAGGGGGGAGCCTCGCGGGACCACGCCAAAACGAAAGCGCTCATGTACTCGGATCCGGGCCTGTGGGCCGGCCTCCTGGACCGGCTCGCCGACATCGCCCTGTCCTCGATGCGAGCCCAGGTGGCAGCCGGTGCCCAGGCGCTTCAGCTGTTCGACAGCTGGGTGGGGACGCTCGGTCCCGTTGACTACCGCCGCTTCGTGCTCCCGGCCAGCGCCAAGGTACTCAACGGCCTGGCCGACCTCGGGGTACCACGCGTCCATTTCGGGGTCGGGACCGGGGAGCTGCTGGGCCTTATGCAACAGGCCGGCGCCGATGTCGTCGGCGTCGACTGGCGGGTGCCGCTCGACCAGGCCCGCAAGAGGATCGGGCCGGGTGCTGCCCTGCAGGGCAACCTCGACCCGGCAGTCGTGCTGGCGGGCTGGGAGGTAACCCGGCCCAGGGCCGAGGAGGTCCTGACCGCCGGGGGCGGCCGCGGCCACATCTTCAATCTGGGCCACGGCGTGTTGCCCCAGACGGATCCTGCCGTCCTCAGCCGGCTGGTGGATCTCTGCCATTCATGGAGTCCGGACCGGTATTCATGGAGTCCGGACCGGCATTCTCGGAGTCCGGACCGGCATTCTCGGAGTCCGGACCGGCATTGATGGAGTCTGGACCGGTGAGGGTGGCGGTCATCGGCGGCGGGATCGGAGGGCTGGCCGCCGCATGGGAGCTGCAACAGCGAGCCACCGCAGCAGGCGCGACCGAGGTCACGGTCTTCGAAGCGAACCAGCTCGGTGGGTGCATCGTTACCACTGACTTCGCCGGCCATCTCGTCGACGAGGGGCCTGACGCTTTTCTGACCCGCGTTCCCGAAGCGGTGCAGCTGTGCCATGAGCTCGGCATCGAGGACGAGCTGGTGCCGCCGGCCGCCGGCCGTTCGATGTTGTGGTGGCGCGGCCGGCTGCGACCGCTTCCAGAGGGCCTCATGCTAGGGGTCCCTCGCCAGCTGGGCCCCCTGGTCGGCAGTGGAGTCCTGTCGCCATTGGGGGTGCTCCGTGCTGGCCTGGACCTCTGTCTTCCTCGCGGCCGCCCGCCCGCGTCGCTCACCGTCCACGAGCTCGTAGCAGGCCGCTTCGGGGTTGAAGTGGCCGATCGCCTCGTCGATCCCCTCGTCGGGGGGATCCATGCCGGATCGACCCGGGAGCTCGGCGCAGCCGAGGTGGTCCCGCAGCTGGTTGCCGCGGCCGAGCGCTCCCGCAGCCTCCTGTTGGCGCTGCGGGGACAGGCCGCACCGACGCCGGCCGGTCCCGACCAGCCCATCTTCCTGGCGCCGCGGGGCGGCGTCGGACGCCTGGTCGAAGTTCTGGTCGACGCCCTGGCCGAGGCCGGGACCCGTTTCGTGGCCCGGGCGGTGGAAGCGGTCGAGGCCAGCCCCGAAGGTGGGGTGGTGGTGATCCCCGGGGCCGAACCGTTCGATGCGGCCGTGATCGCCACCCGGGCTCGGACCGCCGCTCGGCTTCTCGGATCCGGGAGCGGAGCGGCGGATACATCCGGATTAGCCGTCCGGAGGCTCGCCGAGATCCCGACGGCCTCGGTAGCTCTCGTCACGGTGTCGCTCCCGGGGACCCCCCTTCCTTCCGGTGTCAACGGGTTCCTCGTGCCAGCCGGCTCGGGCCGTCTCATGACGGCCTGTTCGTTTGCCTCCAACAAGTGGCCGCATTGGGCCGAGTCCGGGGAGGCCGTGGTCCGCCTGTCGGCGGGACGCTTCGGCGACCGCCGGGCCGTCGAGCTCGACGATGCCTCCTTGACCGACCGGCTCCTGGCCGAGCTGGAAGAGGCGCTCGGCCTGCCGATCTCGCCGGCGGCGGTGCGCATCTCGCGCTGGCCGGACGCTTTCCCCCAGTACCTTCCGGGTCACACCGCCCGGATTGCGGCCGTCGAAGCCGATCTCGCCGAACGCCTGCCCGGGGTGGCGCTCGCCGGCGCCTCGTATCGAGGACCGGGCATTCCCGCCTGCATCGCGTCTGGGCGCAGGGCGGCCGGCATGGTGCTGGAGCGGGCGCCCGCCGCCGCCCCCGCCGCCCCCGCCGCCGGCGCCGCCCACGCGGCAGACGTCGCCCCCGCCGCCCCCGCCGCCCCCGCCGCCGGCGCCCCCCACGCCGGAGATCCACCGACCGGCTTGACGCCGCAGAGTCCTCAGCGCAGCTGAGATTCGGACCTCTCAGTCACGTCAACGACACCCGGGAGGGTCTCACCACGGAACAGCCCGGCGCTGCGACCGAACCCGTAGAGGGCGTGATCGGCAATCACGACCGCGGCCGCCGTGTAGGTGCTGCGCTCGCCGCCGGGAAAGCGAACGCACTCGGGGTGCACGCACCCGGTCCAGTAGCTGCCGTCGTCATGGCGCAGATGGCGAGTCCAGTCGAGCAGGTCCACGGCCTGCGCCCGCCGCCCCACGGCGTCAAGGGCCATGACACACTCGGCGGTCTCGGCCGCCGTCACCCATGACTTGTCCGACACGCAGCGCACTCCCACGCCGTCGAGCACGAACTCCGACCATCGCCCATCGAGGCGCTCGCACGCGGGCTCGCCCGAGACCGCACCCGACAGGACCGGGTAGTACCAGTCCATGGCCCAGCGCCGCTTCGGTGCGAAGTTGCCGGGCCGGTGGACTATCGCGGCCACCATGCGGTCGGCGGCGAGCTCCCATTCGGGCCGTTCGAATCCAAGGCATTCGGCCATAGCGACGGCACAGCGAAGGCTGTGGTGGATCGACGAGGTGCTGGTGAGCAGGGCGTAGCGCCCGAGGTGGCCGTCGGGATCCATCGCCCACAAGACCTCACCGGCAGGCTGTTGCAGCCGCAGCGCGAACCCGACGGCGGCCTCGACGACCGGCCACATGCCCTCGAGCAGCCCGTTATCGCCGGTGCAGAGGTAGTGCCACCAGGTCCCGGTGGCGACATAGACGCCCACATTGGGATCCCGGCGCGGGTCCTCGATGCCTTCGGCCAGGTGGTAGCGACACCAGGTGCCGTCGGGAAGCTGGGTGGACGCCAACCAGTCGAAGGCTCTCTCCGCCTCTCGGCGTCGGCCGGCCAGCACGAGCGCCATGGCCGCCTCGGTGTGATTCCACGGGTCGGCGTGTCCTCCCGGGAACCACGGGATCATGCCGTTCGGCAGCTGGACGGCCGCAATAGTGGCGGCAGTGTCGGCGATCTCGGCCGCCGTGAGCGGGGCCGTCACGCCGGCTTCTTCAGGTAGACCACCAGGCTCTTGCCGAGCAGGGGGTTCAGCACCCGCTCGGGGACTCTCGTAACCGGGGTGTGGGCGGTGATATCCCAGACCAGCATCCGGTGATAGGCCCGCACCCACGAGTGGGTCTCGTCGGACACGCCGACGATGGCCCGCAGCCACCAGTACGGGCTGTGCAGGGCGTGGGCGTGGTGGGACGCGTAGGGCTCGAGGCCGGCCGCACCGAGCCGCTCCACGAGCACGCTGCGGCGGTAGATGCGCACATGGCCACCGGGCGTGGCGTGGTAGTCCTCGGAGAGGGCCCAGGTGAGCAGCTCCGGCCACCACCGGGGCACGGTGACCGCCAGAGTGCCGCCGGGGCGCAGCACTCTGGCCAGCTCCTTGATGGCGCCGCGGTCATCGGGGATGTGCTCGAGCACCTCGGCGGCGATGACCCGGTCGAACGCCCCCGAGCTGAACGGAAGCCGGAGGGCATCGCCGACGACGACCGTGCCGATCCCACCGCGTTGCCGTACGGCGGGCTCCTCCAGGCCCATCGCTGCCATCACGGCGGCCACGTCTTTGATGGGGGCTGCGTCGGCGTCGAGGGCGGTGACCACGGCGCCGCGGCGCAGCGCCTCGAAGGCATGGCGGCCCCCACCGGCGCCGAGATCGAGGACCCGGTCACCCGTGCGCATCCCCAGGCCCTCGAAGCGAACGGTCAGCACGGAACGGCCGGCTGCCGTAGGGCCGCCTGGTGGTGCTCGATCGTCCACCGATAGCTCTCGGCCGTGGCGACGGCACAGGCGCGCCAGGTGAAACGCTCGAGCACCCGCCGGCGGGCGTTGGCCGCCAGTCGCCCCGCCAGCACCGGATCGTCCAGGACCATCCCGATGGCCCCGGCGAGCGCACTCGGGTCACCGGGCGGTACGAGTAGCCCGGTCGTTCCGCTCTCGCCCACCACCTCCGGCAGGGCTCCGCCGGTCGTCGCCACAAGGGGGACGCCGCACGCCATGGCCTCGACCGCAGGCAGAGAGAATCCTTCGTAGAGGGACGGAACGACGGCGACGGTGGCCTCGGCGAAGAGCTCGACCATGCGGTCATCACTCACTCCGGATTCGAACGTCACCGCCCCGGACAGGCCCAACCGGGCGATCGCAGCCGATACCGGGCTCTCGGGGCGCAATCGTCCGACGACCACGAGATGTGCATCGGGGCGCTCCGTGCGGAGCTTGGCCACGGCTTCGACCAGCGGGAACAACCCCTTGAAGGGGACGTCGGCGCTCGCCGTGGTCATGATCCGGCCGGGGATCCGAGCCACTTCGGGATGCGGCCGGAAGTGTTTGTCGTCGACGCCGACAGGGACCACCTCGAGCTGGTCTGGAGCGATCCCGTACTGCTCGACGATGTCCCGCTTTGACGACGATGACACCGTCAGGATGCGCGGGATGCGGCGGGCCACCTTCTTCTGCATGCCTACAAACCCGTACCAGCGGCGCAGGACCAGTCGGCGCCGCCAGCTCGTCGCGTGGGCCAGGTCGAGGGTCCGGTCGACGGTGACCGGGTGGTGGCAGGTACCGAGCAGCGGCCACCCGTCGGCCATGACCCCGAGGAGGCTGCGGCCGAAGGTCTGGTTGTCGTGGACGACGTCGAACTGACCGACGCGAGCGGAGAGGGCCCGGCGGACCCGCCAGCTGAACGTACGGGGTTCGGGGAAGCCAGCCGTGCACATGAGCGCGAACTCGGCCACGTCGATCGGAGACTTGAACTCCCACGGCAGAGGAATCCGGAAGGGGTCGGGCTGGCGATACAGGTCGAGGCTCGGTACGGGGACGTAGCCCACACCGTCGTCGAGCACCGGCCACGGTTGACCGGCGAAGACGGTTACCCGGTGACCCAGGTTGACCAGCTGACGCGACAGGTAGCGGGTGTACACGCCCTGTCCGCCCGAGTGGGGGTTCCCTCGGTAGACCAGAAGGGCAATCCGGAGCGGGGCGGAGCCGGCCATAGGCTCCAAGACTGTTGTCGCAGCACCACGCCCGGTCAAGCTGATCGCTGACCGGTTCCGCCGCGGTCCATAGGATCATCCGACCTCTTAGCATGGGCCAGCCATGATCTCGATCGTCATGCCGGCCCACAACGAAGAGGGCTACCTCGAACCGGCGGTCAAGACGGTCGTGACCGGCCTGCGGGACCGGGGTCTTCGCTTCGAGGTGGTCATCTCCGAGAACGGTTCCTTCGACGCGACGGCCCGCGAGGCCGACCAGCTGGCCCGCACCTTCCCGGAGGTCAGCGCTCTTGGTGCCCCGGTGGCGGACTACGGGGTGGCCCTCAAAGCCGGGTTCCTGGCGGCGCGGGGTGAAGTGGTCGTCAACTTCGACGTCGACTTCGTGGATCTCGGGTTCCTGGACCAGGCCCTAGAGCTCATCTCGGCCGAGCAGCCGGTCATCGTGGTCGGCTCCAAGTGCAGCCCCGGCGCCCAGGACCAGCGCGCCATCGGGCGACGAGTGGTGACGTCGGTCTTCTCGGCCGTCCTGCGCTACGGGTTCGGCCTCCGGGTGAGCGACACGCACGGCATGAAGGTCCTCGTGCGGGCGCCGCTTCTTCCCCTGGTCGAGGCCTGCGAGTTCGGGGGCGACATTTTCGATACGGAGTTGATTCTCCGGGCCGAGCGGGCCGGATTGCCCATCCGCGAGCTACCGGTCAGCGTCGCCGACCAACGCCCGCCCCGCACTCCGATCGTCAGGCGTATCCCTCGTTCGCTGGTAGGGCTGCTCCGGCTGCGCCTGGCGCTGGCCAGAACCATCGCGCCCTAGGTGGTCCGCTCCAGGCGCCGCAGGACCCGGAGACTGCCGCATCCGAGCGCCGTCTCCTCGATCCATTCACCCGAGCTCAAAGCGGCGCAGTACAGCTCATAGGGGGGACGTCCCCCCTCGGCGGGATCGGGGAACACGTCGTGGATAGCCATCCACCCCCCCGTCGTCACCTTCGGGGCCCAGGCCCGGTAGTCAGCCCAGGCCACCTCCTCCCCGTGGCCCCCATCGATGAATAGCAACGCCAGCGGCGTGCCCCACACCCCGGCGACAGCGGTGGACTCACCGACGACAAGCACCACATAGTGCTCCAATCCGGCGACCTCGATGGCGGTCCGCGCCCAGGGCAGCGTGTCCATCCGGCCGGTCCGCAGGTCCACCACCGTGTGGTCGTGATGCTCCCACCCGGGCTGGTTTTCCTCGGACCCGCGATGGTGGTCGACGGTCAGCAGCAGGCTCCCGGCCTCCTGGGCCGCCGCTCCGAGATAGATCGACGATTTGCCACAGTACGTGCCAACCTCGAGCAGGGGGCCGAGACCGCTGCCGGCGGCGACGCGGCCCACACGGTAAAGCGCCAAACCCTCGTCGTCGGGCATGAACCCCTTGACGGTACGGGCGTGAGCCAGCAGCTCGGGATTCACTGATCCAGTTGAGGTACGAGGGACCGGTGGCTCAGAACCGGACCCCGGAGCGGCCGTCGAGTTCTGGCGGTAAATCCTCGAGATGGTGGGCGAATAGCACCTTGTTGAAGATGATGAACTTACCGACCCAGAGCACCCCGAAAGCCGCGATGTAGACGATAGTTACCGTCGCCGTTGACGCGATGTGGGTGAAATGGTGATGCTTGGCGTAGCCCTCCATGGCGTGCACCGAGATCGTGGAGAGGCCCCATCCGAGGAACGCCAGCGCCCAAAATGGCACCACCTCTTTGAAGAGGTGGCTGCGGCCGGTCTTGCCCCAGGCCCACTTCCGGTTCATCCAGTAGTTCGGCAGGGCGGCGATGGCCGTGGCGAACGTGCTCGAGACCCACGCGCTGAAGGCCGATTACCCCGTTGAAGAGGACCAGCAGGACCACGCTGACTGCCACCGCCACTACTGACGAAAGCGAGTAGCGATACAGCTTTCGGCCTTCGGGACCTCGGAACTTCTCCAGCATGTCCGAGAGGGTGATCGCCACGACAGCCCAGGCTACCGAAGATCAGCCTTCAAACGACGCAGCCCCCTCCCCGAGGTGACCGCGGCGTCGAATCTCTCGACGCCATGTTGACACCCGGCCCAGGCCCGCGCCGTTCCATGGTGAAGGCGCGCTCCAGAGAACCAGCAGGCTGCAGCGTGATGAGGAGGGCTAACTACGCCGGACGAGAGGGACGTAATCCCGCTGGTCGTGGCCCGTCCACAGCTGGCGGGGACGGTAGATCTTCTCGTCCTGCTCGAGCATCTCCTTCCAGTGCGCCAACCACCCCGACACCCTCGGGATGGCGAATAGCACCGTGAACATCTCGGTCGGGAAGCCCATGGCCTGGTAGATCAGCCCCGAGTAGAAGTCGACGTTGGGATAGAGCTTCCGGGAGATGAAGTAGTCGTCCGAGAGCGCAACCTCTTCCAGCTTCAGGGCGATGTCGAGCAGCGGATTCTTGCCGGTGACGCTGAACACCTGGTCAGCGGTCTGCTTGATGATGGTGGCCCGCGGGTCGTAGTTTTTGTACACCCGGTGGCCGAAGCCCTGCAGCTTGCCCTTGCCGGCCTTGACATCGTCGATAAACGCCCTGACGTTGTCGATCGAGCCAATCTCCGTCAGCATGCGAAGAACGGCCTCATTGGCACCGCCGTGACGGGGTCCGTAGAGGGCAGCTGCGGCGCCAGCGGCTGCCGAGTAGGGATCGGCGTGCGCCGACCCCACCGTGCGCATCGCCAGGGTGCCGCAGTTTTGCTCGTGATCGGCGTGCAGGATGAACAGGATGTCGAGCGCCCGGGCCAGTATGGGGTCGGCCTCGTAGCGGGGCTCGGCCACCTTCCACATCATCGATAGGAAGTTCTCCGGGAAGCTGAGCGAGTTGTCGGGATACACGAACGGCATCCCGACGCTGAAGCGATGGCACAGGGCGGCGAGCGTGGGCACCTTGGCGATGAGACGGACGATCTGGCGGTAGCGGACGTCCGGGTCGGTGATCTGCTTCGCTTCGGGATAGAAGGTGGACAGGGCGCTGATCGCCGATACGAGCATCCCCATGGGGTGGGCGTCGTAGTGGAACCCGTCGACGAACCGCTTCCGCATGTTTTCGTGGATGTACGTGTGGTAGCGGATCTCCTTGGTCCAGGCTTCGAGCTGCTCCGCTGTCGGCAGCTCTCCGTGGATCAGCAGGTAGGCGACCTCGACATAGGTAGACTGGGACGCCAATTGCTCGATCGGATACCCCCGGTAACGGAGGATGCCCCCCTCGCCGTCCAGGTAGGTGATGGCGCTCGATGTCAGCGCGGTCGTCATGAATGCGGGGTCGTAGAACCAGATCCCGGGCAACAGCTTGCGCATCTCGTCCGCAGAGATGCCCCCATCCACGATCGGGATCTCTACGACCTCACCGCTGCGGTTGTCGGTCACCGTGATCGAGTCAGCCACTGCTCCCCCTCTCGATAGAAGCGGGTTACACCCGGCATGCTACTCCTCCGATCGGACCTCCAGGCCGCCGGACGGATGCAGGCCGCCGATGGAAGGATCAGGCCTGGCGGGGGGCGGATGCAGGCCGACGACGGGAAGGATCGCGCCGCCGACGAAAAGGGGCAGGAACGATCAGGCAAGATGTTCGGCCGTGGAAGGCGACATCCCTGACCTCGGAGCGATACGGCAGCAGATCGATGACGTGGACCGACGGCTGGTGTGCCTGCTGGCCGAGCGGGCCCGGCTGGTCGAGGGCGTGGTCCGCTACAAGCGGGCACGTCACATGGCGGTGGTGGACCGCGGCCGGGAGGACGAGATGCTGGCCCGCATCGGTCTGCTGGCCAAGGAGGAAGGCGTCGATCCCCGGGTAGCCCAGCAAGTCCTCCGCACCATAATCGACGGGTTCACCCTCCTCGAGGTCGAGGAGCTCGGTCCCGACCTCTAACCCCTGAGGCCCGGGGGTCGAGCAGACGCCCACCTACGCGGCCCGGGCTCAGCAGGCGCCCACACACGCCACGCTCGCCTCAGCGGTCCAGATCACTGGGCCAGGTCATAGCGGTAGACGTTGGTCTCCCGCGCCACGAACCCCATTCGCTGGTAGAGACGGTTGGCCGCCTCCCGGGAGGGCCTCGACGTGAGATCGACGCTGCGGACCCCGGCCGACGCGGCGGCGTCGAGAGCGGCGCGGTTGAGCGCCTCGCCACAGCCCTGCCCCCGGGCTTCCTCCGCCACGATCACGTCCTCGATCCAGGCTCGCACGCCCGAAGGAATCCGGAAGATCGCCAAGGTCAGGATTCCGAGAATTGGTCCGTCATCGCCGTCGCGGGCCACGAACAACGTGGTGGCCGGGCCGGCGACGATCTCGGCGACGTGCTCGGCCGTGGGGGGGGACGCAGATGTTGACAGGAGGGGCAGGAGACGCCGGACCGCCTCCACGATTTCAGGGGTCGCCTCGGTGGGGGCGGAAACAGTAAGCACCGGGGCGGACTGTAGGCCCAGGAGCCGGGTCCCGCCACGATGATCTGCCCATGTGCAGTGATCGGGCACGGTGCGTGAAGGACCACGTCTCGGCGGGAGCTGCCTCTCGCCCCGGGACCGGGGCCGTCCCCGCACCGATCTGTCCTGAAGGTCAAAGGCCGCTCCAAGCCGGAACCGGGCAGCTAGCTTGACCGCAATGGAACCTGTCCACTGGGTGGATCGTCCGGACCTTCGCCAGCCGCTGTTCGTGGTCGCCTTCGAAGGATGGAATGACGCGGGCGACGCCGCCACTCAGGCCGTCGACTACTTCGCCGAGGAGTGGCAGGCCCGTCCATGCGCGACGATCGACCCCGAGGAGTTCTACGACTTCACGGTGACCCGGCCGACGGTCCGGCCCACGACCGGTGGCGGCCGCCTGCTCGAATGGCCACGCGTCGAGGTGTTGGCCGCCACCGTCCCCACCGGCGTCCACGACGTGCTGATCCTCCGCGGCGTCGAGCCCCAGCTGCGGTGGCGGACCTTCTGCCAGGCTGTGGTGTCGATCGTCGATGCCATGAAGGCCGAGCTTGTCGTGGTGCTCGGTGCGCTCCTCGCCGATGTCCCGCATACCCGCCCGGTACGAATCTCCGGCATGAGCACCGACCAGGACCTGGCCCGCCGGGCCGGATTCGCGGCCTCGACCTACGAGGGGCCGACCGGGATCGTCGGCGTTCTCGTCGACGCTCTCCGTCAGGCTGGCCTCCCTGCGGCATCGCTGTGGGCCGCGGTACCCCACTACGTCCATCAGGTGTCCTCGCCAAAGGCGGCCCTGGCGCTGGTCGAACGCTCGGCCGAACTGCTCGGCGCTCCGGTCAACCCGACGGCGCTGCGGGAGGCGGCGGTCGCGTATGAACGGCAGGTCAGCGAGCGGGTCGCCGACGACGAGGACGCCGCCGCCTACGTGGCCCAGCTCGAGGACGCCGAGGACCTCGAGTCGGCCGGCTCCGGGCCGGATCAGGCCCCGGGCGCCCCGCAAGGCCAGGCCGGGTCGCTGCCGCCGGGCAGCGCCGACACCCTGGCCGCCGAAGTCGAGCGCTTCTTACGCGACCACCGCCGGCGGGGATAGCGGCGCGGTCCCCGGGTGGCCCGGCTGGTCGCGGTGGCAGTGTGGCTGGCTCGCCCCGATCTGATCATTGCGCTCGACGACCGCTTTGGCGAACCGGTTGACGCCTACGTCAACGGTTCCCAGGTGTGGCTGCGGGAGGACGGGCCGGGTGGGGTCACACTGGAATGGCGGCTGCATCCGGTGGCCCACTACCGGCGACCGCAGAGCACCGGCACCTACGAGGTGTTGGCGGCGGTGGCTCTCGCCCTGTCCACCGGCGCCCCACTGCCGGCGCCGCTCGGCGAGCTGTGGGACGGCCTCGAGGTGTTTGCGGCCTACGGTGACGACCTCGAGCCCCAGCCGCTGGCGGCGGCCGCCACTCTGGCCCTCGGCACGCAACCAGACGCCTGCGGTCTCGTCGACCACGAGAAGATCGCCGCCGAATGGGAACGCACGAGGGGCGGGGTGTCGATCGTCGGCGACATCCTGCGCCAACTCGGAGTCCCGGCCGGGGAGGCCGGGCCGGCAGCCGGAACCCCCTAGTGGTCCCCCTGGTACCGCTCGGGCTCGAGCCCGTAGTGCAGATCGACCTGGCGCAGAACCCAGCCGAACCGAGCCAGCCCGTCGACGACCTCCACAGCGAGCAGCCCCGACGGAGCTGGATCTGGCACCCGGTCGTGCGCTCGCCGGGTCAGGCTGCGGACGAAGCCATTCCACAACGGGGTCGAGACCGCCCGGATCACCTCGAAGTTGCGGCGGCTGGCTTTGACCACCCGGGTGAGAAGGTCCCGCGGCGGCGATCCGCGCCGGAGAGGCGGCAGGGTGCCAAGGACCGGGACGTCGACGGCCCCGAACGCCGGGGGGTCCTTCTCGACGACAAGGTGGGCGACGTACGCCCGGGTCACAATCTGGACGCCGATCTCGGGGCCGAGCGCCGGGATAGGCCGGGCCAACCGCTCCAGGTAGTCGAGGGTCAGGGGGGAGGTCAGCGAGCTCAAGGCGAGGATCGACGTCATCGCCGCGTCCACCGCTCGGTCGAGGCGGACGACGTGCGGCTCGTCCTCGCCAAGCGTCGCCAGATAGGCGGTCAGAGCGTTGACGTCGACGCGTTCCACGGCCGACCGAATGACCAGCGAGCGGGGCCGCCGGGCCAATCTCGCCAGGGCAGAGGCAGCCAGACCGAAAGGTTGGGATTCGGCCACAGGGGGTTTCAGGTCACAAAGGGTCTGGGCTCCGGACGGACCGGCCGCATTCAGCTCCGCCAGGTTGAGGGTCGCGGGTAGTCGAACGCGACGTCAAACGACTCGCCCCGAATGGCGCTGAACGCCAGGTCCTGCCAGCGGCCGCCACCCGCCAAAGGTTCCGGCAACGCGTCCTCGGCAAACCAACCGACGGCTCGAGCTTCGAGCGGGTGCGGGCGCAGCTCCCCGCCGAGAGCCCGGCAATGGAACACCAGGCTGTAGAAGGGGTACCCCCGGGCACCGAGGCGCAGCCCGTCGAACACCGCGACCAGGCGGACCGGCTCAACGTCGATCCCGGTCTCTTCGGCGACCTCTTTGACCACCACCTCGGCCGCCGAGTACCCGACGTCGGCCCAGCCGGTGGGATAGAGCCACACCCCCGAGTCGCCGCGCTGGATGAGCAGCAGCTCCCCCCGCCGGTTGCCCACGATGGCGCCCACCGCGACCTTCGGTGTCACGTACCCGGCGACGCCTTCGTCGACGCTCGCCATCCACCCGGCGACCACCTGCCCGGCGTCGAAGCGTCCTCTGTCGTGGTTAGCCGCCACCCGGATGTCGGCCGCCACCTTCAGAATCTCTTCGAATCGCTCTCGCTCGTAGAGGCTCTGGGTGAAGGCCAAGCCGGTCCGGGCGATCCCGGCGAGAGCTTCACTCCACCGCACCAGATCCAGGTCCGAGACCGCTTCACGCGACATCGACTCGACACTACCGGCTGCTCGCCGGTAGCGCTCGCCCGCCGGTGTCAGCCCAGCTGGCTGACCGCCTGCCGGGCCGAGACCTGCAGGGGGTCCCACACCGAGGAGAACGGTGGGGCGTAACCCAGGTCGAGGCCGATCAGGTCTTCAACCGTCCCTCCGGCAAGGAACAGCGCCGCCACCACATCGACTCGCTTGGCTGCGCCTGGCCCACCGATCACCTGGGCGCCAAGCAGCCGGCCGCTACCTTTCTCTGCCAGCAACTTGACGGTCATCTGTGCCGCCTCGGGCAGGTAGCCGGCGACAGTCGTCGTTTCGACCTTCGAGGCGACAAAGCCAAAACCGGCGTCGGTCGCTTCTTGTTCCGACAGACCGGTACGGCCGATCTCGCGGTCGCAGATTCGTGTGATCGCCGTGCCGGCCACTCCGGGAAAGGTGGTGTAGCGGCCCGCGATGTTGATCCCGGCCACGCGGCCCTGCTTGTTCGCGACCGTACCGAGCGCCTCATACACGGGCCGCCCGGAAACCACGTGGATCGACTGACAGCAGTCGCCGGCGGCCCACACGCCGGGCGAAGACGTACGTTGCTGCCGGTCGACGACAATGCCGTCTCGAGCGCCCGTCGCGATCCCGGCTGCTTTGGCCAGGCCCGAGTTTGGCACCACACCGAGCCCCAATACGACCAGGTCGGCCGGGACCTCGCTCGACGGGGTATGCACGGCCATCTCCGAGATTGCAGTCGCGGGCTCTCCGGTGCGGACCGTGATGCCCATATCGCGCATGGCCCGTGAGACCAGCGCGCCCATATCGGGGTCGAGGGCGCGCATGACCTCGTCGTGTCCCTCCAGCACCGTCACCGTCGAGCCCCGCCGAACGAACGCCTCGGCCATCTCCAGCCCGATGTAGCCGCTACCGACCACGACCACCTGGGAAGGGTGCCGTCCCTCTACGTGATCGAGGAGGGCGGCCGCATCGCCCATGGTTTGCACCCCGTGGACGTGCGGCAGGTGCATTCCGGGCAGATCCGGCCGAACCGGCACGGCGCCGGTCGCCAGGTGGAGGTAATCGAACCCGAGCTGAAAGGTGCGGCCGTGAGCCCGGTTGTGCACTTCGGCTTTGCGGGCGGGAAGGTCGAGTGCAGTCACCTCATGCTCCATGCGCACGTCGATCCGCATGGCCCGGAACTCCTCTGGCGTGCGGGCGATGAGATCGTCAAGGCCACTGACCGAGCCGCCCACGACATAGGGGATCCCGCAGGCGGAGTAGCTGGTCCACCGCCCGGCCTCGATGGCCACCACATCCATCTGCGGGGCGTGGCGCCGAACCTGGGTAGCGGCGGACATTCCCGCGGCGTCGGCTCCGATGACCAGCAGGCGGTCTCCCATCACGGAGACTGTAAATGGCGATCCGAGGCTCCGTGAACAGGAAAGCCGCGGCCGCGCCCCCAGCGGACCGTGGCAACATGGGCCGATGGGTGTGAGGGCTGACTGCCGCCACTATCTACACCGCAGCACCCCGAGGGGTGAGGCTCTTCAACGTTGCCGCCTGGCGGTCAACCAGGAGCAACCGTTCGCCTGCCCCGACGGCTGCTTGTTCTTCGAGGAGCGCACGGTGCCAGGACCGGGATGGACCCAGCCGCCCAGCCAGAGTATGAGTAACACCGCTGACGGGTTGAACGCCCTGCCAGAGCCGAAGAAGCGCCGGGGTCGCAAGCGACGCTAGGGGCGGCTGGCCGGGCCGTCCCAGCTCGGCCAGCCCAGACCCGCGCAGCCCGGCCAGCCACAGACTTGTGCAGTTCGGCAAGCCACGGGCCAGCGCAGCCCCGGCCAGCCACCGGCTACGGGCCGGCGGGGCGGGGCCCGTGACGACGCTTGTGCTCGAAGGCCTTCGCCGCACCCCAATAGATGCCGGGATCCGTCAACGCGGGGTCGATATCCGCCAGCGAGGCCGGCGTGAGGTCGTAGACGTCCTCCGGAAACGTCCGCTCGACGAACCGATCCCGGGCGGCCGGCGGGACGCCCGCGTCCTGGAGCACGCGGGTGGGGTACCGCACGGCCTGGCGCAGAACCGTGAGCGGCGTGCTGCGCTGGTCGTCGATATCAGCGGCGAGCAAGGCCCGGATTGCCACCCCGGTCTCAGCCTGGGCCAACGACCCGGCTGCGGCGGCCGCCTCTCTGATCTCGGGGCTCGTCGGGAGTGATCGGCCGGCCAGGACCCGTTCCACGCAGCCGGTGACCCAGCCCGGGATAGCCGCCTCGATGGCGTCGGCCAGCGTGCGGCCGAAGTCCTCGACCGACCCGGGCACATCACCCGGCAGGGAACATACCGCCGCCAACCATTCCCCCTCCACCGATAGCGCCGTCGAGGGCGTCATTGAGGTTTCCCGAGCGGAGTCCCTCCAGGTCGAGGGTCACGTAGCGGTAGCCGGCGGCCCGTACCGCGGCCACCACACGGCTTCGATCGGCCACGGCCCGGTCCAGGTCGTCCGGACCGAACTCCAGGCGGGCCAGGTCGCGATAATGCCGGACCCGCAATTCGCGGAATCCGATAGCGCGCAACGCCTCCTCGGCCGCCGCCACCTGGGTCAGCGTGCCCAACGTGACGGGCGTCCCGTACGGAACCCGGGAAGCCAAACAGGCCGCCGCGGGCTTGTCCCAAACCTCGAGGCCGAGCTCCAGGGCGGTCTGGCGGATCAGCTGCTTGGTCATCCCCGCCTCCACCAGTGGGAAGATCGCCCCGCGCTCCCGGGCGGCCCTCTGGCCCGGCCGGTAGTCGGCCAGGTCGTCGACGTTGACGCCCAGAGCAATGACCGCGCCCTCCGCTGCGGCGACCGGTGCCAGCCGGTCCATCAACTCGCTTTTGCAGTGATAGCAGCGGTCGGGCTCATTGGCGACATAGCCCGGCCGGGCTCCCTCATCGCTCTCCACCTCCAGCCAGCGGAGTTGCCAGGACTCGGCCAAGCGACGGCAGTCAGCGCGCTCCGACGGCGCGAGCGATGGCGACACGGCGGTCACGGCCACGACCCGGTCGGGACCGAGAACGTCACGGGCGACCCATGCCAGCAGACCGGAATCGACCCCGCCGCTGAAGGCGACCACGACCCTCTCGCGCGCCGCCAGCACCTCCCGCAGGGTCGTTAATACGGTCGGGCCTGGCAACTCGCTCGGGCTCGCCATCAGAGGTCCACCACCTGCAACCGGATCCGCTTGTTGCTCTTGCCCTTTGACTCGGTCTTGACGACCCGAACCTGGCCGACCTCGTCGGTGCGGCGGACGTGGGTGCCGCCGTCGGCCTGCTTGTCCAGGCCGACGATGTCGATCACCCGGATCTCGGCCACTGTCTCGGGAACAAGGTTGATTTTGGTGCGGATGAGATCGGCATCGAGGACGGCTTCGGCCCGGGGCAGGAAGCTGACCTCGACGGGGCGGCCGGCGGCCAGCTCCTGGTTGATGAGCGTCTCGACCGTCGCGCCAAAGCCCGCGGGCAGCGGATCGAAGTCGAAATCCATCCGGGCCGACAACGGCTCCATATTTCCGCCGGTGACCGGAGTAGCCCACTCGTTCCAGATGACCCCACAGAGCACGTGCAGGGCCGTGTGGGTGCGCATCAGCTGGTGCCGGCGATCCCAGTCGAGTTCACCGCGGACCGTGCTGCCGGCGTCCGGCAGCGGTGCGCCGCCGTCGAGCTTGTGCCACACCTCGTCCCCGTCCTTGCGGACGTCTACCACCTGCATGCCGGCGAGTGTCCCGGTGTCGTGCGGCTGTCCTCCCCCGGTTGGGTAAAAGACGGTGCGATCGAGGGTCACCCGCCGGCCGTCAAGATCCACCGCCGTCACTGTTGCGTCGAACTGACGCAGGTAGGCGTCGCGAAGAAACAGCTGGTCGGTCATGTCGCTCCTTCAGATCAGCCCAACCGCATCGACAACGTCTTCGACGGGGTCGACGATTCCGGCGTAGAAGGGGCCGAACTCAGCGAACTGGGCGGAAGCTTGGTCGAAGCGCATGGCGTACACGGTGTCCTTGAGGTCGTCTGGATGGACCCCGAACAGGGTGACGCCCCACTCGTAGTCATCGAGCCCGGTGGAGCCGGTGATGAGCTGCACGATGCGGCCGGCAAAACGCCGCCCCGACACGCCGTGATCGATCATGAGCCGCTTGCGTTCGTCGAAGCTGAGGGCGTACCAGTTGCGCTCCTCACCACGCCGTTTCGACATCGGGTAGAAGCAGATGGCGCGCTTGCCCTCAGGCGGGAGCCGCGGATACAGCCGGGCTTGCAGATGCTGCTCGGGCAGGCCGGTGGAGTACTCGGACAGCTCGGTCAGCGACACGTACGAGGACACGACCTCGAGGCCGGCGGCCTGCAGACCGGCCTGGAGCCGGCGCAGCCGCACCCAGTCGGGCCCGATCGCCATGAAACCCAGGTCGGCCTTGTGGCCGAGCACCGAGAACGGGATCACCTGGAGGCCGTCGCCTTCCCCGGCCTTGACCGCGGCGACGACGGCCGCCCCGTCACCGCCTGGTCGAACCTTGCAGAACAGGTGCAACACTCCCCAACCCACGGCCGGGCGCAACGCTTCGCTCATCAAGGGCGAGTGTACGGGCCAGTGCGCCGCCTGCGAACTCGACACCGGAAACTCGCTGCGTACTCACACCTCGCGACCATTCGTTCAGATCAGCGAGTCCCGGCGTCGAATCTCTGGCCGGCCCAGGGCACGTCGAATGGCGAACGCGGCGGCGGCACCCCAAAGGGTGCCGCCATGCCAGTGCGTAGCGCCGGCGACCAGAGAGTGGACCCCTGCCGCCGACCGCCGCCGACGCCGGCGGCGACCAGAAAGTGGACCCTGCCGCCGACTAGAAGTCGTCCATGCCGCCGCCGGGCATCGCCGGAGCGCCCTCCTTCTCGGGCTTGTCGACGATGACCGCCTCGGTGGTCAGGAACAGCGCCGCGATCGATGCCGCGTTCTGCAGAGCCGAACGGGTCACCTTGGCGGCGTCGATGACACCCGCCTTGAAGAGATCCTCGTACTCGCCGGTGGCGGCATTGAGGCCCTCGGCGCCCTTGAGGCCGCGCACCCGCTCCACCACCACGCCGCCCTCGAGGCCGGCGTTGATGGCGATCTGCTTCAGCGGCTCCTCGAGGGCCCGGACGACGATCCGGGCACCGGTCGCCTCGTCACCCTCGAGCTTCTCGGCCCGATCGGCCACCGAGCCCTGGGCCCGGAGCAGTGCCACCCCGCCGCCCGGAACCACGCCCTCCTCGACCGCAGCCTTGGTGGTCGAGACGGCATCCTCGATGCGGTGCTTCTTCTCCTTGAGCTCCACCTCGGTGGCGGCGCCGACCTTGATGACGGCCACCCCGCCCGACAGCTTGGCCAGGCGCTCCTGCAGCTTCTCCCGGTCGTAGTCGGAGTCGGTGTTGTCGATCTCGGTCTTGATCTGGGAGATGCGCCCCTTGATGTCGGCCTCCGTGCCGGCACCCTCGACGATGGTGGTCTCGTCCTTGGTCACCACCACCTTGCGGGCCCGGCCCAGCAGATCGAGGGTGGCGTTCTCCAGCTTGAGGCCGACCTCGTCGGTGATGACCTGGCCGCCCGTCAGGATGGCCATGTCCTGCAGCATGGCCTTGCGGCGCTCCCCGAAGCCGGGGGCCTTGATAGCCACGCTCTTGAAGGTGCCCCGGATCTTGTTGACGACCAGCGTGGCGAGCGCCTCGCCTTCCACATCCTCGGCGATCACGACCAGCGGCCGGCCCGTCTGCATGACCTTCTCGAGGAGGGGTAGCAGGTCGCGCACCGCCGAGATCTTCGAGCCCACGTAGAGGACGTACGGGTCCTCCAGGCTGGCCTCCATCCGCTCGGTGTCCGTGGCGAAGTAAGGCGCGATGTAGCCCTTGTCGAAGCGCATGCCCTCCACCAGCTCGAGGTCCATCCCGAAGGTCTGTGACTCCTCGACGGTGATGACGCCGTCCTTGCCGACCTTGTCGATGGCCTCGGAGATGAGGTCGCCGATCTCGGTGTCCGCGGCCGAGATGGAGGCCACCTGAGCGATCTGCTCCTTGGTCTCCGTCTCCCTGGACTCATCCTTCAACGACGCCACCGCCGCGTCCACGGCGGCCTCGATCCCTCGCTTCAGGGACATGGGGTTGGCGCCGGCGGCCACATTGCGCAACCCCTCACGGACGAGGGCCCAGGCCAGCACGGTGGCGGTGGTGGTGCCGTCACCGGCGACGTCGTCGGTCTTCTTGGCAACTTCCTTGACCAGCTCGGCCCCGATCTTCTCGTAGGGGTCCTCGAGCTCGATCTCCTTGGCGATGGACACCCCGTCATTGGTGATGGTCGGGGCGCCCCACTTCTTCTCGAGCACCACGTTGCGACCCTTGGGGCCAAGGGTGACGCGCACGGCGTCGGCGAGCTGGTTCATCCCGCTCTCCAGGCCGCGCCGGGCGGTCTCATCGAAGGCAATCAGCTTGGGCATGTGTGTTTGGTTCCCTCCATTGGGCAGACCATGAGGCAGTTAACGCCTACCACTCTCAGTACTCTCGGTTAGCACTCTCACATCGCGAGTGCTAACAGTTAACCGCCTCTGGAGAGTTAGTGCAACCGGGGGCGCGGAAATCCGGCCCGATCCCCCACCCGCACCCACCCGCGCCGGTCAGCCCCCCGCCACGGCGGGGACGATCGACACGGTGGCGCCATCAGGGACCGGCGTGTCGACCCCATCGAGGAACCGGATGTCCTCGTCGGCGACGAACACGTTGATGAAGCGCCGCAAGCGACCGCTGTCGTCGAAGAGACGATCCGCGAAGCCCGGATGGCTCGCCTCCAGGGACTTGAGGACATCGGACACGGTGGTCCCTTCGGCGTCCACCTCGCTGCTCCCGCCGGCGAGCGGCCGGAGCTGGGTGGGGATGCGGACGATCACAGCCATGGTCAGGTACCCTCCGGGAGGTCGACGGCAGCTGAGAACGCCGCCAGGGTCGGGGCGATTGTCGCTGTTGGACCCAGGCGCGGTGCGACGGCTTCGAGCGTCTTGAGCCCGTTGCCCGTCACGTAGGCAACGACCCGCTCGTCGGGGCGGACTACTCCCGATCCGGCGAGCTGGGCCAAGGTGGCGATGGTCACGCCGCCGGCGGTCTCGGCGAAGATGCCTTCGGTGCGGGCGAGCAGCCGGATGCCGGCGATGATCTCGTCGTCGGTGACCGCCCCGAAGGCACCACCCGACGCTCGCACCTCGTCCAGGGCATACACGCCGTCTGCGGGATCTCCGATGGCCAGGGACTTGGCGATGGTGCTCGGCTTCACCGGCTGGATCACGTCCCGGCCGGCGTTGAAGGCCGAGGCCACCGGAGAGCAGCCGACCGCCTGCGCCCCGGACACCCGCACGTGTGGCTCCTCGTCCAGGAGGCCCACCGTGAAGAGCTCCCGGAAGCCCTTGGCGACCTTCGTCAGCTGGCTCCCGGACGCCACGGGCACGACCACATGGTCGGGCGCCTCCCAGCCGAGCTGCTCGGCCACCTCGAAGGCCAGAGTCTTGGAGCCCTCGGCGTAGTAGGTGCGGACGTTGACGTTGACGAACGCCCAGGACGGCCGGTCCCCGGCCAGTTCCGCGCAGAGCCGGTTGACGTCGTCGTAGTTTCCGTCGACCGCGATCAGCCGGCCGCCGAATACCGCGGTGGTCACCACCTTGCCCGCTTCGAGGTCGGCCGGGATGAACACCACCGACTCCATGCCGGCGTGCGCAGCGTGGGCGGCCACCGAGTTGGCGAGGTTGCCGGTCGATGCGGCAGCCGCCACCTTGAAGCCCAGCTCCTGAGCTTTGGTGAGCGCCACCGAAACCACCCGGTCCTTGAAGGATCCGGTGGGGTTGAGCGTGTCGTTCTTGATCCACACCTCGCCGAGACCGAGCTCGGCCGCCAGCCGATCGGCCCGGACCAGCGGGGTGAATCCTGCGCCCAGGCTTACGGCACCCTCCGCAGCGGCCGGCAGCAGGTCGGCATAACGCCAGATTGACAGGGGACCGGCCGCGATCTTCTCGCGGGTCACGGCCGCCCGGATGGCGTCGTAGTCGTAGACAACCTCGAGAGGACCGAAGCACCATTCGCAGACGTGCAGAGCTTCGGCAGGGTAGGAGCGCGCGCACTCCCGGCAGCGCAGACCTTCAACGTACGGCAAGCTAGGTTCCTCCTTGGCTCATCGAACCGGGCATTGGCACCTGGTGCCCCCGGAGGGGCCTGGTTGCCGCGGCGTCACGGGGCCCGTCCCTCGGCCGCTCTTGATGATGTCGCCCCATATGTTAACCGGTTGAGCGCAGGCCAGCACGTCGGTTTTCGTCGTGGCAGGATGACCGCCGCCATGGTGCGAGCCTTCCATTTTCGTGACTATCCTGCGGCCCGGTTGGTGGCAGCCAAACGCGGCCGGCGCGTGTCGGTCTGCCTGCCCGCCCGCAACGAGGAGTCAACCGTCGGTGCCGCGGTCGAGACCATCCGGCGCGAGCTGATGGTTGGCCAGCCCGTCGTCGACGAGCTGATCGTCCTGGATGATGGTTCGAGCGACGAGACCGCCGGTATAGCGGAGGCAGCCGGCGCCACTGTGGTAAGCGCAGCCGATGTCCTGCCCGAATATGGCACCGAGAACGGGAAGGGCCAGGCCATGTGGCGGGCCGTCCACGTCACCTCTGGAGACCTGCTGGCGTTCTGCGACGCCGACATCCAGAATTTCGACGCCGGGTTCGTGCGGGGCCTGCTCGGGCCGCTCCTCACGCGGGATGACGTCAGCTTTGTCAAGGGCTACTACGAACGTCCCCTTGACGGACGCCCAGGCGAAGGGGGCCGGGTCACCGAGTTGATGGCTCGGCCGCTGATCTCGCTCTTTTTCCCTGAACTGGCCGAGCTCTACCAACCGCTGTCAGGTGAGTATGCGGCCCGTCGCGACGTCCTCGAGGCCGTCCCCTTCGTCGGTGGCTACGGCGTCGACCTGGGCCTGCTGATCGACGTTATCGACCGCTTCGGGGTGGCCGGCCTGGTGCAATGTGACCTGGGCGAACGGGTGCACCGCAACCGGCCCCTAGCCGACCTGGGCGTGCAGGCCCTCGCCATCCTGCAGCTGGCGCTCGCCCGGGCCGGGTTGGGCGAGGAAACCGCGGCTGCCTTCGGCTGGACGGCGAACCTGATCCGGCCGAATGGCGAGGAGATCCCGGTGACGCTCGTCGAGCGACCACCGCTGGAATCGGTCCCGGCGCACCGCAAGACGGCATAAGGCCGCCTGGTGCCGGTCACGGCCGAATCGGTTCGCTCTACAAGGTCGCTCACTTCAAATCGGTTCGCTCCACAAGGTCGCTCACTGTTCGGCCAGCACCTCCTTGACCAGTTCGCCGAGGGCTCCGAAGGTGTCGGCCCACGCCCGCTCCTCGCCGAACTCGCCGACCAGGGTCCGATGGGGAACCGCCTGCTCACCAGCCGCGTCGCCGGCGAGGATCACCACCGGCACCCCCAGCTGGTGAGCCAGGGCCACCACCCCACCGACCGCCTTGCCATGGAAGGACTCCTCGTCGAGCAGCCCTTCACCGGTGATCACCAGGTCGGCATGCTCCATCCGCTCGGCCAGATCGATGTGCTCAGCAACCACATCGAAGCCGCTGAAAAGGGTGGCGCCGAGCGCGGCCAGCCCGCCGGCCAGGCCGCCGGCGGCACCGGATCCCGGAAGGGCGCGCACGTCGACACCGAAGCGCTCCTCGTAGACCTGGGCCAGTCGTTCGAGGCGCCGGGTGAGCAGTTCGACCTGAGCCGGCGATGCCCCTTTCTGCGGTGAAAAGGTGGGCGCGGCGTCCACAAAGCGGGTGGTGACGTCGCAGGCGACGTGCAGGTCGACACCGGCCAGGCGGCTGTGCGGCTCCAGTGCCTCCAGCGCCCCCCACCCGCCGTCGGTCGTAGCCGAGCCGCCCATGCCGACGAGGACGTGGCGGGCGCCGGCTTTGACCGCGGCGGCGATCAGCTCACCGGTGCCGGTGGTGCTGGCCCGAATCGGATCGTTGTGCTGGGGCCCGCCCACCAGCTCCAGGCCGGATGCCAACGCCATCTCGACGGACGCGGTGACCCCGTCGTCGAGCAGGTACCACGGGGCGTCGATCAGGCCGCCGAGCGGCCCGTGAACCCAGTGAGGTGTGGCCCGACCGCCGAGGACTGCGGCGAAGCCCTCACCCCCATCGGAGACGGGCGCGGCATCCGCGGTCCAGCCCGAGACAGTGGCGGCGCCAACGATGGCGGCGGCCACCTCGTTGGCGGTTGCGCTGCCTCTCCATTTGTCGGGCGCGGCGAGCAGGTGGGGCATCTCGACAGTGTGGCCCAGCTCAGGCCAGGCGGTCAGGCAGCGACCGCTGACCTGGGTACTGTTCGATTACCTCTATGGCCGCCGACCACCACCTTCTGGTGCTCTCCAACCGGGGACCCTTGAGCATCGAACGGACGCCGGACGGGGCGCTCGCCGCTCGCCGTGGTGGTGGAGGGCTCGTCGTGACATTGGGGCCCGGCGTCGAGCGCGACCGGGCGCTCTGGGTGGCGGCGGGAGTCGGCGCCGACGACGAGGCGGCGGCCGGCCGAGGTCTTTTCGATGCCGAAGGCTTCCGCGTGCAGCCCGTCATGATCGACCCCGCGGACTACCGGGCCTACTACGACGTGATCGCCAACCAGACGCTGTGGTTCTGCCTCCATGACCTCTGGGATCTGCCTCGCCGGCCCCGGTTCGACCGCCACTGGTGGGCGGCGTGGGAACGCTTCCGGGCCGTCAACGCCCGGTTCGCGGCGGCCGCATGCGAGGCGGCGGCTCCAGGGGCCACGGTGCTGGTTCACGACTATCAGCTGGCGCTCGTACCGGAGATGCTGGCGGCCCGGCGGCCGGATCTGCGCACGGCGGCGTTCGTGCATACTCCCTGGTGTTCACCCCAGGAGCTGGCGACGCTTCCCGACTCGGTGGGCGCGGAACTGTTGGCCGGCCTGGCTGGCGGCGGCGCGTGCGGGTTCCATTCGGCCCGGTGGGCGGAGGCGTTCGAAGCTTGCTGTCGAGAGCGCCTGGGCCGGACCCCCCTGACCTTCGTATCGCCGGCAGCCACGGACATCGACGACCTTCGTCTGGTGGCGGCGTCCCCCGAGTGTAAGCAGGAGCACGCCCGCCTGGCGGCCGGCATCGGGGACCGGCGCCTGGTCGTCCGCGTCGATCGGATCGAGCCGTCAAAGAACGTCCTTCGGGGTTTCTGGGCTTTCGACGAGCTGCTCGAGTCCCGCCCGGACCTCCGCGGCCAGGTGGTGTTCGCTGCCATGGTGTACCCGTCCCGGCTGGGTCTGGCGGAGTACCTCGCCTACGGCCAGGAGGTGATGGCGCTGGCCGAGCAGATCAACGCCAAGTGGTCCGGGTCGGGCTGGACGCCGATCCTCCTGGATCCAGAGGACAACCACCCGAAGTCGGTGGCGGCACTGCGCCGGTCCGACGTGCTACTGGTAAACCCGATCCGCGATGGGCTCAACCTGGTCGCCAAGGAGGGGCCTCTCGTCAACGAGCGCGACGGGGTGCTCGTCCTGAGCGACCGGGCGGGAGCATGGGACGAGCTCGGGGAGCAGGCCATGGGTGTGAACCCCTTCGACGTGAGCGGCACGGCCCGGGCGCTCGCCACCGCCCTCGACCTGACGGCATCCGAGCGGTCGGTCCGCGCCCAGTCGCTGCGCAAGATGGCCGGAGCTCGCTCGCCGCTCGAGTGGTTCGACGATCAGCGCGCCGCGGCCCGAACGCCCCGATCGCCCTGAGGTTCGAACGCTCAGGGGAATACGGGACCGGCCAGCGTCTCAAGCAAGGACCAACGACCCAAGCAATGAAAGGAGGCCGGCCGGCCCGTCGACCACGATGTCGGCGGCCGACAGCACCGCGGCCGGCGTCTCGGGCCCAGCGACCGCGACGGCCAGCGTGGCCAACCCGGCGCCCGCCAACCGGCGCAGCGCCTCAAAGGCCGGGAGGTCACCGGTGTCGTCACCAGCGAAGCACACTGCCTCCAGGCCCTCGGACAGCTCGTCGATCACGGTCCCCTTGTCGGTCGGCAGGGGCGGACGCAGCTCCCATGACATCTTCCCCTCCTGCGCTTCCAGCCCGGACCGGGCGACCTCGGCTGCGGCGAACTCTGCGGCCCATGCCGCGGCCTTCGGCGCCTGCCGGAAATGCACCGTAACGGCAAGCCCTTTCGGCTCCACTCGCACGCCGGGCGGAGCCTCCGCTTCGGCGCGACGGGCCGCGGCGCCGATCAGCGACTGCCA
This sequence comes from uncultured Acidimicrobiaceae bacterium, assembly GCA_963834725.1. Taxonomy (GTDB): domain Bacteria; phylum Actinomycetota; class Acidimicrobiia; order Acidimicrobiales; family Palsa-688; genus PALSA-693. Next base: position 4,371,016 of record CAWICN010000001.1, on the reverse strand, counting down.
CCGGGCCACCTCAGGGTCGGGAGCGAGCAGGCGACCATGGGCCATGCGTTCTAGGCCGTACAGCCCTATCAGCTCGAGGCCCGACTGATGGTCGCCGAGCCGATCCGACAGGAACGCCACGGGCCGGCCGGAGATCACCCCGACCCGGGCATACCGAGCGGCGAGACGAGCGAGGATCTCCCCGGCCCCCGGGAGCAGTCGGGCCTGATCGGGTATCTCGACTATCGGGGCGAGGGTGCCGTCGAAGTCGAGGAAGACGCCCGAGGTGCCGGGCGATTTCCGCCACGGCCGGAGCCGCTCGTCGTCGGCCTGCAGGTGCCCGCCCCCGGGCTGCTCAGGCGGTCCAGAACTCAACTGCGTTGGATGATTCCCATCACAGCATCGAGGGGCGAGGCCACATCTCGCGGAGTGGAGGTCGAGCAGGCCCGGTAGACGGTCGACCTATGAGCCGGAGAAGAATCGTCAACGCAGTTGGGATTCGGACCGCTCAAGCGCTGCCGGCGAGGTCGGGGCCGATGACCAGTATCAGGTTGGCGTTGGCCGTGATCCCGTTCGGTATGGGTGCCGAGGCCGGAGGCGGGGAGGTCGGGTCAACGGCGGTGGCAGGCAACCCTACGGCCGCGGCCAGGGCGTTGGCTTCGCGTTGCAAGCCGGGCGTGACGATGTAGATCACCGATTGGGCCACCCGGGCGGTGGCGTTGAGGGCGGACAGCGTGTCATAACCAGGGTTGGCCTTGAGCTTGGCGTTCCACTGGGATGAGAGGCTGCCCGACAGCATCCCGTTGAGCACCTGCAGCTTGATGCTCGCGGGTGGCACCAGCGCCAATGTGGTGGGTGGAGTGGTCCCGGGCGTCGTCACCGCTGCGCTCGTGGGAAGGGTGGTAGTGGTAGCGGCCGCCGCGCTGGAAGAGTGCGAGGGGCCGGGCCCGTGACGCAAGATCACCCACCCCACCACCACGACCAGGGCGATCACCAGGACCGCCCTGAAGGTCCGGGTACCGGACTGGGTCGTACCAGGCTGGGTCATCTGGCTCGACCCCCCCGGGCGGGGCTTCCTGGATAGCGGGTGCGGCGCTGCTCCTCCCGGCGCCGGCGCAGCCGCCGAATCACCATCGGGTCAAAGGCTTCGGCCTCATCGGAATCCACCAGGGCAGCCAACACCTGGCGGTAGCGGCTGGGTGACAGCCCGAGGCGAGCTCTGATGGCTGCCTCCTTCGGGCCGGGGGTGGTCCACCAGGTCTGTTCGAACTCGAGCACGGCCCGGTCACGATCGGAGAGCGCCATCCCGACCGAGCCTGCCACCACCGGTATAGCGGGATCAAGCACCCTCGCCCGGCAGAGCGGGATCAAGCACCCTCGTTTCCGGCTGCGGCCCCTCGCCCGGCAGAGCGGGATCAGGCACCTTCGTCACGGCTACGGCCCTCTAGCCTGAGAACAGCTGCCCGGATCCGCTACTCCGGTTCGTCGCGGAGGGCTCGGAGCGTCGCGGCTTGTTCGGCGGTAATGCCTCGAGCCCGTTGCTCGGCAGCTTCGTCGGGCTTGAGACCGGCGCCGATCCAGTCCGCCACCTCGTCGATGGGTATGCCGGCCCGCCACCAGTCCCGGACGGTCTGGGAGACCGTGACGCCTTGTCGGTTGAGTCGTCCTGCCTCGCTGGGCTTGAGGTGGAGCTCTTGCCAAAGCTGAGCTTCCGCCGCGTCGATCCCTTCCTTGGCCCAGCTCAGGGCGATGTCATCGAACCACTGACGGGCCATGTAGCTATGCAGGATCTGGCCGGGGACGCCAGCTTGCATGAACTTGTCGACGTCGGACCGAGGACCCCCCGGACGGCGGAGCATCCGGCCGGACCCGGCCCGGCTGACGGCAGCGAAACCGGGACTTGACCCGAAGGAGGGCCGCTGGCGGTGGAAGGCTTGGTCGGGTGTGAGGCCGCTCGCCTTGTGCTGTTTGGCCGATTCGAGGTCGAAGCCCAATTCGTGCCAATGGACGGCTTCTGTCGCGGCAATGGCGGCAGCCCGCCATTGATTGACCGTCAACGGCGTGACCCCTGCGGTTGCCCACTGGGCCGCCTGAAGACCGCCAAACACGCCGGCGTGGCGCCACGCCGTCGCCTCGTTGATGCGGTAGCGCCAGTTCCGCCAGGTCTCCGCCTCATCACGGGGGATGCCCGCCTGGATCCACTGGTCGAGGGGCTCGGGCTCCCGCTTCTCGCCCTCGTCGCGCCACGGGTTGTCGATGCCGGTTCGTGCCACGGTGGTGCCTCTTACCAGCCCACCGACTGGGCGGGCGGTTCGATCGTGACGGCCGTGGCCCACTCCGGGACCGTCCCGTGCGGATCCATAAGCCCGACCACCACTCGGCTTCCAGCGGGCGGAGTCCGTGGCCAGGGGGTATGGCCGTCCGTCAACACAATGAGAAGGTCGGGGCGTGGTTTGAGTTCGGCGGCGGCTGCCAAGCCGACGCCCATGTCGGTCCCACCCCCGCCGAGGAGGCGAACTTCCCGGGCGTCGAGGACTCGCTGCGCCTCGTAGGCCTCTGCGTCGCAGCACACCACCCGCAGGTGGCGACGTCCCACACCCAGGCCGCGAAGCACCGCCGACACTTCGGCCAGGGCCTGGCTGAGCATCTGGTCGCTCATGCTGCCGGAGGTGTCAAGGACCATGGCCACTTGCGGTATGGGCTGCCGAAGGCTGGGAAGCACCACGTCCGGAACAGCTGACGCCCGGCGAGAGGGGCGCCGATAGCTGAAGTCGACCCTTCCGGCCACATCGGCGACGCCCCGGCGCAGCATCGAGGAGAGCACCCGTTGCCAGCTCACGACGGGGTCAAGTACCTCGTCAGCCCAGCGCTGCCAGCCCGCCGGGAGGTCGCCCCGAACTCGGGAGTGCTCGCGAATGCGCCGTGCCACCTCGCGGGCTACGAGCTTCTCGCCGGTCTGGCCCAGCCCGGGCCGACCACAATCCCACGGTCGAGGCCGCCCGTCGCAGCCGCTCCCGCAGTCGTTGGCGCAATCGAGCAGGCCAGCGATCTCCCCTGGTTGGTCGGTCGCTGACGAAATGGAACCTGGCCCGATGGCCTCCCAGTACTGTTCCGCCAGCCACCCGTCCGGGCATGACAGGTCGGCGGGTGTGACTGCGGTGTCCGGCACCCTGATCTCTCCGGCGACCAGGTCGTCGTCGATTTCCGCGTCACCGGCGACGTTCCAGCGGCGCTGCTCGCCACTGCGACCATCGAGCGGCGACCTCTGCGCCTCCTCGTGCTCAGCGAGCGGGTAGCGATCGGCGTGACGCCGCAGAAGATGCGAGACCTGGTGGACGAGCCAGAACCCGATCGCCGGGACGGCAGTTTCATCGAGCGCAGGCGGGGCGAGATAGACATGCCAGGCGCGGTCAACCGGGAAAGCGTTGAGGTCACTGTCGGGGTCCTCGATGACGACCGGCTCCAAGGCGAGCAAAGCGGATGACAGGTAAGGCGCCTGCCGGGCGGCCCAGACCCGGCTGGCCGCCCACTTTTGGCGGAGCTCGGCGGGAAGGTCATTAACTGCGGACGAGCGCATAAGTATCAGCCCTCGCCTCGCATCAGCCCGGCGGCGCGCAGGATCGGGGCCAGAGCGAGGACCTCGGAGGGCAGATCGGCACCCGCTGGTCGAGCCTGGGCGAGCGTCTTGGCCACCAGCGCGGCCACGTCCGGCGCGCCGTCGGCCGCCCTGGCCACCACTCGCCAGGCTGCCGCCCACGAATCCGCATCCGCTCTTGCTACCGCCACCGCGGCCACCGCCGTCAACGCCGCGAAGGCTCTGTCGCTTCGTTCCGGTAACACGAACGATTCTGGATTCGCCAGCACCTCTTCCGGGTCGGGTAGATCAGCGTTGGCGAGCCACGAGAGGAACTCCAGGGCCGGGCCCTCGCCCACGGCCCCGATCACCAACAACGCGCGGGCGTCCTCGCTGGCTCGACACGCTTCGCAGGCGGCCAACAGGACGGCGACTGCCTCCCAGCTGCGCGGGCTGGGCCAACCGCGGCTGGCCAGGGCCGCCACCTTCGGTATCTGCAATACGAGGAGAGGCCGAACCTGCAAGAAGGCGGCGACGGCCGCCCGGGCCGCCATCTGATGTGTCACGGTCGCCGGCTGGGTACCGAGAACGCTCGGTCGGGGAAAGCCGACGGCCAAACCGTGGGCTACCGCTTTGGCTTCGACGGGCCAGTCCAGGTGCACCAGCCGGTTGGCCAACGGCGGTGCCAGCTCCCACCCGTCGGCGGCCTCGTCCGGCGGGTTGGCGGCAGCCACAACTCGCACGCCGTCAGGCAGCGACAGGTCACCCACGACCCTCTCCAGGACCACCCGCAGCATGGCCGCCTGCACCGCCGGTGGCGCCGTTGTCAACTCGTCGAGAAAAAGCAAACCCGTCCCGCTGGCAGCCAGGCGCGTCGCCCACGCGGGCGGGGCCATCTGCACGCCTCCGGTCACGACCACTGGCAGACCGGCGAAGTCGGCCGGCTCCCGGATCGAACCGATCACCACCTCCACCGGCCATCCCAAATCCTCGCCGAGGGCGCGAACAACCGAGGTCTTCCCGGTGCCGGGACTACCCCACAACACGACAGGCACCCCGGCCGAGACGGCGATCGCCAGCGCTTCGGTGACGACGGATGTTTCGATGATGACCTCCACGGCGAGAACCAGAACCGGTAGGCATTGTCGCAGGGATGGGAGGTCGCCGGAGTAAGGATTTGTGGTCGCAGGCCGGGCGCGCCCTGCCCTACTTTCGATCGGAATCGTCCGCCCGGTCCTAGCTGCTCGCCACCGCTTCGCCACAGCTGTCTGGACGAACTGTGCGCCCGATACCGGCGGCGCCGCCGCGATCTGCCAATACCCACCCGGCACCATTCGCTCCCGGGTGGTCTGACTATTGATCAGCCTGCAGGTGGTCGGCGGGACAGCCACAACCGCCGCTCCGGCGACCACGACTCCGGTGTCGACAACCAGTACAGGCCCAGGCGGGACCGCCACCCCGACCTCAGCCGTACGCGACGTCCCCGCACCGATTTGTGCTTCGGCAAGCGTCGGGGTATCGATCGGTCAGGCGCTCGCCGTAAACCCCCACCAGGGATTGGTGCTTCTGTTCCAGAACCTGGGCCAGGCGTCCTGCGCGCTCCGCGGCGACCCCGGTGTCGCGGCTTTGGCCTCGGGCGGCCTACCGGCTGCGCAAGCGCAGCGAACCCCGAGCGGCAACCTCGGGGGACTATGGCTTGCAGGCGCGACCGTGCCACCGAACGTCGTTCTCGGTCCGGCCAGCAGGCGTCCGCCGTGGTCGAGACCACGTACACCCCGATCTCCAGCCCTCTGCGTTGCGTCCATTACCTGGGCTTACTCGTAACTCCGCCGAACACGACCCACACCGTCCATCTTTCGCTTGCGACGATTCCGGCTCTCACGCTGGTCTGTACGACCCTCCAGGTTCACCCGGTGGTACCGGGCATAACCGGCGCCACGGCCGCGTCACCTCCCTATCCCCACGATCAGCTGCCCCCGCCTGCTCCCTCATGCTCGGCCTCCCACCTGCAGATCTCAGCGTCGCCAGGCCAAGGCGCGACCGGGAACTGGGCCTTCCCACTCATCTTCCAAAACGTGGGCCCAGGTTCCCGTTCGCTGTACGGCTATCCAATGGTGTCCTGGATTACAGCGTCGGGAACCCAGATCGGAGCCCCGGCCCGACAGATCCACGACTCAGCATCTGCGGCGACCACAGTCAATCTCGCTCCCGACCAGACCGCTCGGGCTGTGGTCTTCGTAGGGACTGAAGCCAACCAGCAGCTGCTTGGGTGCCGCTCGGTCCAGGTCGCAGCTGTCCGAGTGTACGCGCCCGGCGGGACCTCCTCGGTCCTGCTGAGACCGGGCCCTGAAGGCCTTGATAGAAACTCATTGTTGGCCTGCAATATCGCGGCCGGCTCTGGCGGCGTCACCCCTGTGTCGTCGTGAACCAGTCCTCTGGGCGCTCCTCCGTGTCGCCCGGTGTCTGGGACGACCGTTGTCGCACATCCGTACCCCAAACGCTCAGCTGCGGCTTCCTCCCCGGTGAGACGGACGTCGTGTCCGTCGTCGGTCCGCAGCGTGACGATCCCCCCGAGGGCTCCACGGCGTAGATGACGGCCCGCTCGGAGGTGACGAGGCGCCCGTCGGGTCCGGGGGCGAGGGTGACGACCCGGTCGCCGGACCGGTAGGCGTTGCCGCCGGGAAACACCACCTCGGGGCCCGTCAGTCGCCCGGTGTCTTGCATCCAGGCTCTGGCCCGCTGGTTGAGGGCGGCGACGTCGGCCCGCCGCCAGGCGTACAGGCCGCTGGTGTGCCCGGCCGCCACGTCGTCGGCCCAGGCGTCCACGGCCTGCTGGAGGGCGTCGTCACGGTGGGGGGGCGGCGTGGATGCGGTCGTGGTGGTGATACCAGGCGACCGCTTTGGCCACTTCGCCGTCGCGTAGTTCGGCCAGGGCCTGGCGGTCGGCGGGGTCGTGCTGGCGGCGGTCCTCCGTGAGGTAGTGGACGACCTCGGGGTGACGGCGGGACGGGGCGGCGAGGGCCCCGCCGGATCGCGGGCAGTTTCCGGGCCGAGCGACATTGGACCATGCCACTCTGGTCGGCGCGGCACCGCGTACCCAGGCTCTCGCGCCGTCGAGCGACCGGGGGGCATAGGCCAGGAGCGACGAACTCACCCCGGCCGAGCGCAGCCTCCGGGCCAGAGCGGCGGCCTACCGACTCCACAGCCTCTACGACAGCCGAGGGCTCACCGCCAGCGCCAGAACCGCGTTCCGGGACCGCTTCGCCAAGCAGGTGGACCCCGATAGTGTTCTCCCCGAGGCTGAGCGGCAGCGACGCGCCGAATACGCCCGCAAGGCCTACTTCGCCGACCTCAAGCGGGCGTGACCGCTCGTTGAACTAAGCGTTGGTAGTCGGCGACAGTTCCTGGCAGCAGATTCAGATGGGCGACGGTGCCGGAAGGCTTGTCGACGACATCGACGACATCGACGACATCGACGACTTCGGCGACAGCCGGATCTTCCTCGTCACCGGCGACAACGATCGCCCCGGGGAAGACGAGCGAAGGATCGGCTGCTTCGTCGACGAAACGCGAAGGGCATGCCGGTCTCGTCCTCGTCGTTGAGGTCGCAGCGAATATCGACGGTCATCACGGCCGGTCACCTCCTTGACGCCGACGTAGTCCCTAGTAGCGGTTGCGCGATGCGCCATCCCGAGGGCGCGGATGAGGCGTTCGATCTCGTCGGTCCCGTCATCGACCAACTGCACCGTGTAGTGAGGAGGCTCGAAGGACGCTAGGGGGGAAAAGCCGGCGCCCAGGAGTTGGCCCACTATTGGCTGATGGTGTAGGTGTAAGTCGCCAACCGCCCGGACAGCAATAGGGGCCACACCGGTCGGTTCGACGGCGGCAAACACCGAGATGCCGAAGAGGGTCGTCCGTCCAGTTGCCAGGACCGCGTCGTCCGGCGTGCCGACTCCCGGAGCTTGTCGACGGTCGCACGTCCGCCTCGAACCAGTACAGCGTCCAGCGTAAGCGGGGGCTCCTTGCGTAGCCGGGGCCCGGGCTCGACTGCCGCCATCGGCCGCTACAACCGGTCGCCGATGGCCAGGCGCCGGTGCGCCTCCCGGGCCCACTCCTCGGCCGCGGAGCGGCCGTAGCGGTTGAGCATCTGACGGGACTTCCACCCCGCGATCATCATCAGGTCGGACTCGCCGCCGCCTTCGGACATCCACCGGTGGGCCATGGTGTGACGGAACTGGTGGGGGTAGACGTGACCGATGCCAGCCAGCTCTCCCCGCCGCTCCAGCATCTGGCGCAGCCCGCTGTCGCTCAGCCGGCCCTTGACCCCGATCCACAGCCACTTCTCCTGAGCTTGGGCGTGCCGGCTTCGAGCCCGCAGGTAGCGGTCCAGGGCCTGGGCGGTGCGCTTGCCGTAGGGAACGGCGCGCCCCCGCCGGCCCTTTCCGACCACGAAGATGACCTGCTGATCCCGGTCCACGTCGTCGAGGGTCATAGTCATCAGTTCGGCGCTGCGGACCCCGCAGTCCACCAGGAGGCGGATGAGAGCGCTGTCCCGGCGCTCCTCGAACCCGGTGCCCTCGCAGGCAGCCAGGAGCTGGCGCAGATCCGCCTCCGAGATGACCGGCACCGGATTCTCCGGGACCGTGGGCGGCTTCATGCGCTCGAACGGGTTGTCGTCGATCTCTGCCTCGGCGGCCAGCCACTTGAAGAACTGAGCCAGCGCCCGGTAGCGCTGGGAGGCCGTGGCGGGCTTGAATCGGACCAGCTGGTCGGCCGTGAAGGCCTCCAGCTCCTCGCGGCCGACCTGGCCGACCCGGGTGGACATGCCCTGCTCCTCGAGGAAACGGATGAGTCGCCGGGCGCTGTCGCCGTAGATCGCGACGGTGCGCTCGGTCTTGTTTCCGGCGCGAAGCGACCTCTCAAAGTCACCGACCAGGACAGCCAGATCGGGCGCTACGCTCGGGCGTGTGGAGCCTTTCTTCACTGGGTTTTTCCGTCTCGATCCGTCGAACAGAGGGATAACTTCCGGCGCCTACTCTAGTACAGTTGTCTCCTGTCGGAGTGTTGTGCGGGGCGCAGTACGATGGTTCGATACACATAAGTCCAGGTAGAGGCCCCTAAAATCCGCCCGAGTAGCTCAGTTGGCCAGAGCAGGCGCCTTGTAAGCGTCAGGTCGCCGGTTCGAAGCCGGCCTCGGGCTCCGCGACATCGCACTATGGGTGTCGCCAAACCGCGCTCGGAGGGAACTTCGGGTCTCTCAGCCCACGCCGTGCCACATTGGAGCGAGCACATTGGTATACGCGGGGGAGACGGTCAGTCTGGCCCTCCTCCAGGCTCGGGTAAACGTTGGGTGCCGAGCATGTCCGATGAGAAATCTCATCTACCGGCCACTGACCGGTTCGTGATGGTGGGGCTATGTGGCGGCGACGCCGTACGCGGCCGGCCAAAGCCAGAGGCCGGCCAAGGGTTACGCTCAGTGCATGGCGGCGGCACCGCACGGATCACCGACGGCAGCGGTTAGCGCCGCCCGGCTCCAGGCGGCGCGTCAGCTGGCGCTTGACGGCGCGCTTGGCGAGGTTGCGCACCTGCTCGTCGAGCGGGGTGTTCGGCCGTTGCTTCTGAAGGGTCCGGCGATGGCGCGGTGGCTCTACGATGACCCGGGCGAGCGGACGTACGTCGACATTGATCTCCTCGTTGGCCCGGATCAGTTTGAGATCGCACAGCATGGACTCGCCGAGCTTGGTTTCCAGCTGTGGCCGGCGTCGGGGCAGGCGCGACGGGGCGCCCAGCTGGGGGCCGATGGGCGACCAGAGGAGTTCGCCGTAGCAGAGGAGTGGGTTCGCGGCGAGACACTCCATGAGGTCGTCGACCTGCATCGCACGCTCTACCTGCTCTCGGCGTCGCCGGCCCTCGTCTGGCAGCGGTTGTCGGCAGACACGAGCCAGATGGAGGTCGCTCATGCGCGAGTCGAGGTTCCATCACCCGCCGTCTCCGCGCTGATCATCGGTCTACATGCCGCGAAGCACGGCGCCACTCTCCCGGCACCGTTGCGTGACCTGCAGCTCGCCCTCGACCGTGTCGACGCTGGGACCTGGCGTGAGGCGGCCGCCCTGGCCAAAGAGCTCGGTGGCGGCGCGGCGTTCGCGGTCGGACTGCGCCTCGATCCTCGGGGTCGTGAACTCGCTGACCAGCTCCGGCTCCCGGCCGGCCCGCGCTTTGTCCGGCTGCTCGCCAGCAGTCCGCCGGCCACTGCGCTTGGCGTCGAGCGGATCATCGCGGCGCGGGGAGTGCGCGCCCGCCTGCGCCTGGCGGGGCGCGCTCTCGCGCCCTCGCCCGCATCCATGCGAAACGTGCACCCGCTGGCGCGCCAGGGCGGGTGGGGTCTAGCAGTCGCCTACCTGTGGCGGCCGTTCTACCTTGCGGCCCGGCTCCCGCGTGGCGTGCACGCCTGGCTTCGGGTGGCTCGGGCGCCCTCCGACCAGGAGCCTGGACGTTGAAGGAAAGCGGCGATCGCCCGGCCGCTCGCTTGGGCTTGCGAGGGTTTCTCGGTGCGCTGGTTCGCGAACGGCCGCGGCGGCTGGCATGGGTGATCGCCGTACAGGCGGCAGCGGGCCTGGGGCAAGCAGTCGGCATCCTTCTTTTAGTCCCGCTGCTGGGTGCGGTGGGCGTCGGCGTCTCGAGCGGGCTGTCGCGGTCGGTCCACGACGGCTTCGCCGCGGTCGGCCTCAAACCGACGTTGGCCATCGTGCTCGCTGCCTACGTCGTCGTAACGGCTGCGAGCGCGGCACTGGTCGCGTATCAGAACGTGCTCTCGACCCGATATCGCCTGGAGTTCGTCGATCACCTGCGCGGCCGCCTCTACCGCGCCGTGGCGCGCGCCGAGTGGCGACACCTGATAACCCTTCGCCAGTCCGATGCTCTCAGCGTCCTGACCACCAACATCATGTGGGTAGCCGTTGCCACCTTGGGAGCCCTGGATGTGGCCGTGGCGACGATCCTGGTGTGTGCCCAGCTCGCCGCGGCGATCCGGATTTCGCCGCCGCTCACCGCACTCGCGATGGCCAGCGGCATCGGACTCGTGCTGATCGTCTGGCCGCTCGTTCGTCGCAGCCGGCGGCTAGGAGAGGAGCTGATCGACCGCAACCGCGACGTCCTGGCCCTCGCGACTGGCTTCCTTGACGCGCTCAAGCTGACCAAGGCGTATAGCCGCGAGGACCAGCACGTCGCGGCGTTCAACCAGGCCCTCTCTGATGCCCGCGGCTCCCAGATCGGGTTCGCCCGGGCGGCCGGGATCGCAAACGCTGTGCAGATGACGATGACCGCGCTGCTTTTAGCCGTCACGGTTTACCTGGCCGTTCGTGAGCTCCACGTGGCGATCAGCTCGCTGCTCGTGGTCGCCTTCGTGTTCGCGCGTGTCGTCTCCGAGGTGAGCGCGTCGCAGTCCAGCATCCAGGAGGTCGCACAGGGGTTACCGGCCTTCGACGAGGTCATGGCACTGATTGCGAGCTGCGAGGCGGCGGACGAAGCATCGCCGGCAATTCGTCGCGGGATTCACCGGATCGCCATCGGCGAGGGCGTCCGGCTCGACGACGTGCACTTCGTTTATCCACACCATGCCGGCGATCAAGTCGAGGCGCTGCGTGGTGTCTCGCTGGACCTTCCTGCCGGCTCCGTGGTTGCGCTCGCCGGGCCCTCGGGGGCAGGAAAGACAACCGTCGCTGACCTCGTCGTCGGTCTGCTCATGCCGAGTGCCGGCGAGGTCATCGTCGGCGGCCACCCGCTGACACCCGAACGCGTGCTCGGCTGGCGAAGCTCGGTTGCGCTCGTACCGCAGGATCCGTTCCTCTTCCACGACACGATCAGGGCCAATCTCCGCTGGGCACGCCCCGATGCGGTAGAGGCGGAGATGTGGGCGGCGCTTCGGATGGCAGCGGCCGGCGACTTCGTCGAACGGCTGCCGAGTGGCCTCGACGCGGTCGTGGGCGACCGCGGGATGCGTCTCTCTGGAGGCGAGCGCCAGCGACTCGCGCTGGCGCGCGCCCTGCTTCGCGGCCCCGATCTCCTCATCCTCGACGAGGCGACGAGCTCCCTGGACAGCGAGAACGAGCGTGCGATTCGCGCCGCCCTGGCCGCGCTGCGCGGACAGACCACCATCCTCGTCATCGCTCACCGTCTCTCTACAGCGAGCGATGCGGACCAGATCGTCGTTCTCGACGCGGGCCGCGCCGTCGAGACCGGCACCTGGGCCCAGCTGTCCCAGCTGCCAATGAGCCGCCTGCAATCACTGATCGAGGCAGCTGCCACCGCGGTGCCGGAGCCCCCGACAGTCGACCCGGGAATGCCACGGGCACCTATCTCTACCTGGCCTGCGGGTTGACCGTCCCGCCTTCCGTTTCGCGGACGGGGCAGCCGGACGCCTCGTATGGCAGCAGACGCCGTCGTGGAAGGCGGCCGATTTCCTCGCACGCTCCCAGGAGGGTCCATCGCGGGACGGACGGTGGGCGGGTAAGCCGCTTCGATCAGGGCGTGGCATTCACGAGCAGCTGCTGCCCGAAAAAGGGCTTCAGCCCACGCCTTCCCCCCGGGCACGGCGGCAGGGTTGTACGCTCGGAACAATGCCGAATGGTCAATCCGGGAGATCCCGAAGGCGACGTGAGGGGCCTGGGGAGCCAATGCCCATTTCGTTCGATTCGAGACTTACGATATCCGCAGGTGTGGTGACCAGAAGGCTCGACGACGAGTTGATCATGCTGGACCTCGGGAGCGAGATCTACTTCGGTCTCGACGAGGTCGGCACCCGGATGTGGGAGGTGCTTTCCTCGACCGCGACGCTCCAATCGGGGTTCGATCAGCTCCTGTCGGAGTTCGACGTCGACGGCGAGAGTTTGCGCCTGGACCTGGAGAAGCTGCTGACCCAGCTGCTCGAGCATGGCCTGGTCGAGCTTCAGACCGTCTGACCTGCGAGCCGCAGCGGCCTTGTCAGCGCCGGAGCAGAGGGTAATTGCTCAGGCGTTCATACTTTTGCCGGTCATCGGCCTTCTGGTCAGGGCGGCGGGTTTCCGGCGGCTGAAGGATGCCCTGACCCGGCTGGCCCCGCTGGCGCCGATCCTTGCCGACCCGCTCCCGGAAGCGACCATGATCACTCGACTGGTGACCGCTGCCGCCAGCCGCAATCCCGTCCCTTCCACCTGTCTGTCCCGCTCGCTCACCCTCTGGCTGCTGCTGCGCCGGCACGGCGTAGATGCCGACATCTGCCTCGGGATACGCGGCGGCACGCCCCAGTTCGAGGGCCACGCCTGGGTGGAGTGTCTCGGGTGGCCGCTAAACGAACATCACCGAGTGCGGGACCACTTCGCAGTCATGGATGTCCCCCCCAAGCTACGGTCGGCCGATGCGTCTCGAGGCAGGTGTGATTGAAGGCTCGTGAGGGTCAGGTCGCGGCTTCGAAGCCAACCTCGGGCTCAGGGGCCCAGATTCTCCGGGGCCCAGGTTCTCAGGGGCCCAGATTCTCAGGGGCCCAGATTCTCAGGGGCCCAGATTCTCAGGGGTTCACATTCTCAGGGGTGCAGGCGTTCCGGGATCAGGGGATCAGGACTCCACCGCTCAGGTCAGCGGTTCGGCGACGGTCGTGAACACCGGATAGAGATGGGCGGTGTCGTTGAAGGCCCGCAACACCCACCGCTCCGGCATGAGAACAAGGTGGCTGATCGAGCCGTTGTCGGCACCCCCGAAGGCAAACGGCCGCGATCCGGTCGCCTCGGCGAGGCCACGGCCGATGACCCCACCGTGGGTGAAGGCGGCGACGGTCTGGTCGGGATGGCGATTAGCGAGACGGGTCAGGGCGTCCCTTACGCGTCTGCGGAAGTCGTCGGCCGGTTCCGCGCCCGGGATGACGTCCCAACGTTCCTCCATGTACATGCGGCGAGCCAGCGGATGACCCTCGACCACCCGGATACGAAACAGGCCGCCCTCCCATTCACCGAGGTGCACCTCGCGTAGATCGGGTTCCACGATCGGCTCGAGGCCCAGCCGGGCGGCCAGTGGCGCGGCGGTCTCGGCCGTGCGCCGCAGGTTGCTGACATAGATCGCTGCGATCGGCTCCGCCGCCAACCGGTCGGCGACCAGGGCGGCCTGGGCGTGCCCAGCCTCGACCAGCTCCGGGTCGCCGTGACCATCGACGAGCGCGAAGGGGATGTCCGGCCGGGCGGGGGCCGACTCACCATGCCGGATCAGGAGGATGCTGGTTGCGCCAGCCGGCCGCACGAAGCGGTACTGCCTGACTTCTGCGGGGGTCGTGCCACCGGCCGGGGGCGTGGGCGCAGCGGGCGGCGCGGCCTCTTCGGGAGTGCTGGTCACGGCGGGTGATGGTAGGCGACCCGGCCCAGCCGGCCCCGCAGCCCCGGCCGGGCGATGGTAGGCGAGCCGGCCCCGCAGCCCCGGCCGTGCGGGATGGCCCGGCACGGGATCCGGCCGGTGGTGATAGGCGGCCCGGTCAGGCCGGCCCGGGCGTCCCGGTCGGGCCCGATAGGCGGGCGTCTCGTGTGCGCTGGCGAGCCACCTCGAAGCAGGCCAGGGTGGCGGCCGCGGCCACGTTGAGCGACTCGAGGGGTCCCGGCAAGGGGATGGCGACGGCCAGGTCACATCGCTGCCGCACCAACCGGCCGAGGCCCCGGCCCTCGCTACCGAGCACCAGGGCAACGGGTTGGTCGGCCACCTGCAGGCCCCAGAGCGGCTGAACGGCGCCGGCGTCGAGCGCGACCGACCACACGCCGGCCTCAGCCAGCAGGGCCAAGGCGGCCGGAATGCCGGCGACGGCGGCAACCGGCAGATACTCGGCCGCTCCCGCCGCCGCCTTGAGGGCGGAGGGGGTAAGCGGGGAAGCGCGATGCCGGCGGGTGATAAGGCCTGTCGCGCCGGCCGACACGGCGCTTCGCATGATCGCCCCCAGGTTGTGTGGATCGGTAACACCGTCGAGCACCATCACGAACGGAGCGGTCCCGTCCACGGCCGCCCCGGCGAGGGTGCTGAGGTCCGCTTCGGGGAGAGGATCGGCTCGGGCCACGACACCCTGGGGGGCGTCGGTCAACGCGACGTCATTCAGCCGTGCTCGCTCGACCCGGCGCACGGCCACGCCGGCCGCGCTCGCCAGTTCCATGATCTCAGCCAGTGACCCGGACGGATCAGCGCCAAGGGCGACGGTCAGGTGATGCACCCGACGCTTCCGGGCTCGCAAGAGCTCCCTCACCGCCTGGCGGCCCTCCACGTGCTCGCCTCCGAGGGCGGCCTGCCGCCCGCGATGGGGCGGCCCGGGGCCGGGAAGGGACCGGGTCACCGTGGCATCAGCAGGGCCACCGCGAAACACGCCACCCCTTCCCGGCGGCCCAGGGCGCCAAGCGCCTCGGCCCGCTTGGCCTTGACGCTTACCGATGCTCCGACGATCCCGGCCAGTCGCCGCTCCATGTCGGCCCGGTGAGGTGCCAGCCTGGGAGCCTCGATGACGACCGTCACGTCGACGTTGCCGATCTCCCACTCGGCGGCGACCATCTGCACGACCTGCGTCAACAGCAGGATGCTGTCCGCTCCGGCATAAGCGGGGTCGTCGTCGGGAAAGTGGCTGCCCATGTCACCAAGGCCGGCCGCCCCGAGCAGGGCGTCGCAGACGGCGTGGGCCACGGCGTCGGCGTCGCTGTGCCCAGCCAGGCCACGTCCCTCGATGGTCACGCCGGCGAGGACGAGCCGGCGACCCGGGTCGTCACTGAAGGGATGGATGTCGAAGCCGAGCCCGACCCGAGGAGTCACAAGGGGACGACCGCCGCCAATGCGGCAACCACCACGAGGTCCATTGGAGAGGTCACCTTGAGGTTGTCGGCAAGGCCATCGACGAGCACGACCCGGCCGCCCGCGGCTTCGACCAGGGCGGCGTCGTCAGACGCATCAGCCCCCGACAGATGGGCCTGGCGCAGGACGCCGGCCCGAAAGGCCTGGGGCGTCTGTACAGCGACCAGCCGGGTCCGGTCCAGGGTGACCAGCTGACCATCCGGACCAACCTCTTTTACCGTGTCAGTCACGGCTACCGCAGGCACGGCGCCGTCGGCGCCGGCAAGGACGGCATCAAGAACGGCCTTCCACAGCGGCAGCCGGGCCAGGGGCCGGGCCGCATCGTGCACCGCCACCACGTCGGCGGTATCGGGCACCGCCGCCAATCCCGCCCGCACGGACTGGGACCTGGTGGACCCGCCGGTGACGACAACGTCGGCGTCCCACGATCCGCCTGCCGCGTCAGCGGGGACGACCAGGACTACGCCGTCGCACACCTGCCGGGCGGTCGCGAGCGACCACGACGCAAGGGGCCGGCCGCCGAGATCGGCAAACTGCTTGGGGCCGCCAAACCGGCTGCCCGTGCCGCCGGCTACTACGACCGCCCAGGTTTCCACGGCACGCGGAGCGTACACCCCGCTTCGAGCCGGCACGGGGCCGGCCGGGGTCCGGGCCGGTGGGATCTGAACCGCTCAGGGAAGTGCGTCGTCGAGCTTCTTCTCGGCCTCGGCCTCGCTCACTCCGATGGCAAAGGTCAGTTCAGAGACCAGGATCTGCCGGGCCCGGTTGAGCATCCGCTTCTCGCCGGCGGACAGACCCTTGTCCTTGTCCCGGTTCGAGAGGTTCCGGACCACCTCGGCGACCTGGTAGATATCGCCGGACTTGAGCTTCTCCACGTGGTTCTTGTAACGGCGGGACCAGTTGGTTGGCATCCGCACGTCCTTCTTGCGAAGCACGGCGAAGACCTCCTCTACTTCCTCGTCGTTGATGACCTCGCGAAGACCAACATCATCGGTGTTGTCCGAGGGGACCATCAGCGTCAGGTCGCCGTACGCCAAGCGGAGAACGAGATATTCCTTCTTCTCGCCGAACGCTTCCTTCAGTTCTCGGCGCTCGACCACGGCCGCGCCGTGATGCGGATAAACGACCTTGTCTCCTACGTCGAATGTCATGCGGCTCCCGGGGCGGCACACAGGCGGTATCCCCAGGATACCAGCCCCCTCCTTCTGGGTGAGCGGCGACCTGCGGGTTTGGGCGGGCGTTGCAGGTCTTTGCCGGGTGGTTGCGGGGTATGAGATAGCCGGCTGCGAGTGACCCCGCGAGGCCGGAAGTCCGCAACTCCGGACCAAGACTCTGCAGCTCCGGGCCAAGACTCCGCAGCTTCGGGCCAAGATCGGGCGGGCGGTCCGGGCGGGCAGGCCGCCAGCCGATCGAGCGGGCAGCCCGGCAACCGATCGAGCGGGCAGCCAGGGAGGCCGCGGATCGGGCGAGCAGCAGCGGCCGGTCCGTGGCCGGATCGGGTGAGCCATCCGGCGGCCAAGAGCCCAGGGCGGTGGGCTACCGCTAATGTCCTCCGCGAATGGACGACATCGAGCTGCTGGCCAGGAGCGAGTTGTTCTCGGCGTTCGACGAGAGCGCGTTGCACGACCTTGTCCGGTCAGCCCGCCCGGTCGCCTGTGAACGCAACTTCGTGATCTTCGAGGAGGACGACGAGGCAAGCGAGTTGTTCGTGGTTCGTAGCGGTCGGATCGCCGTAGGCAGGCGATCGATCGACGGACGAGAGTCGTTGGTGGCGCTCATGGAGGCGGGAGACCTGTTCGGAGAGATGCCGTTGTTCGATCAGGGCACTCGGTCCGCGTCGGCCCGCGCCCTGGAGCACTCCGAGCTACTCGGCATTCCCTTCGGCGTCGTGCGCGCCGCCCTCGACGCCAAACCCGAACTGCTCTGGGAAGTGGTGCGACTCCTGGCCGAACGGCTGCGCAGCACCGACTCGGCCCTGGCGGATGCCGTTTTTCTGGACGTCACCGGGCGGACAGCCAAGCGGCTCCTCGAGCTGGCCGCCGGCGAGGACGACTTCCAGTTGCCCATCACCCAGGAGGAGCTGGCGGGCCTGGTCGGAGCGTCGAGGGAACGGGTCAACAAGTCAATCGCTGCTTTCATCCGGTTGGGGTGGATCGAGCAACTGGATCGTCGCTATCGCATCGTGGCCCGGGATCGCCTGACCCAGCGGGCCAGGTAGCCGAAACCCCTATCGGCCCGCGGCCCGGACCGCACGGTGACGGCGCGACTTCGGGCGTGGGCAGCCCCTGGGTCGCGCGGGGTCCGATGTGGAGATCTGGACCGCTCAGCCGTAACGGTCGAGAATGCTGGACTCGGCCTGCCGGGCCAGACCATCCTTGACGGCTCGGGCCGTCGCCTCCTCCACTCCGGTGACCGCCTCGAGATCCTCCGTGGTAGCACGCATCACCTTTTGCAGGCTGCCGTAGCGGGCCACGATCTCGTTGATGACCGAATCCGGCAGTCGGGGGACACGGGCCAATAGCCGATAGCCACGCGGCTGGAGGCTCGAATCGAGGTCCATATCGGCGGCCACCTCGAGCACCCGTGCGACGGTCAGGGGCATCAGGAGGCGCTCGGTCGAGATCGTGCCCAGTGCCGCAACCGCTTCGTCGGCGAGGTCGGGGGCGTCGTCGGGCAGATAGTCCCGGACCACGTCTCGACGCTCGTCTTCGACGCCGGCCATCAGCTCGTCGAGCTGGAGACGAGCCAAGCGGCCGTCGGAACCGAGCTCCACGATGTAGCCCTCGACTTCCTCCGCGATCCGACGGACCATCTCGGCTCGCTGCAGGACGGTGACCACGTCGCGCACCGTGACCAGGTCCTCGACCTCCAGGGCGGAGAGGGCATTGGTGACCGTGTCGAGGCGGTCCCGGTACCGCTCCAGCGTCTGCAGCGCCTGATTGGCCCGGCCGAGCAGTCGGGCCACCGAGTCCAGAGGATGCTTATTGTCACCCCGGTAGAGCGTGATGGTCGACATGTCCTCGGACACGGCGATAACCGGCACCTCGATGGACCGGGCCACCCGCTCGGCGGTCCGGTGCCGTGTGCCCGTTTCGGTGGTCTGGACATTGGGGTTGGGGACCAGGTGAACATTGGCTCGAGCAATACGGCTCGCATCGGCGGCCAGGATGATGGCGCCGTCCATCTTGGCCAGCTCGGAGAGACGCTGCGGGGTGAACTCCGCGTCCAGGAGGAATCCTCCCGAACAGATCCCGAGCACGTCGGGGCCATCACCCACCACGATCAGCGCGCCCATATTGGCCTGAAGGATGCGGTCCAGGCCGTCCCTCAGCGGTCGCCCAGGCGCGATAGTTCCGAGCGCCTCGATGAGGGCAGCGCGGGGGCGTTCCACCTGTCAATCCTACCGAAACCGCTTGCCTCGCCGTCCCGCTCCGGGGTTGGCGCGGCACCGTTCTACAAACGCGGCCCGGCTCATCTGATCGTGCATGGTTCCGGCCCCGGCAGGGTCTGCTCGACCTGCTCGATTCCCAGCTGCAGGCCGAGGGCGTCCGACAACGTCGGCACCCGGCACAGACTCACCGGGCCTTCCTGAGGACCCCGGTCGGGGAGCACCGCTCTCCTGAAGCCGAGCCGAGCGGCCTCCGCCAGGCGCCGCGGAGTTTGTGACACCTGACGGACCTCCCCGGCCAGGCCGATTTCACCCAGGACCACCACGTCGTCTCCGACCGGAACCCCTGTGGTCGCCGAAGCCAGGGCCAGGCAGACCGCCAGATCTGCGCCGGGGTCTACGATCCGGACGCCTCCAACCGCCGATACGTACACGTCGTAGCCCCCCAGGCTCAACCCGGCGCGCTGATCGAGGACGGCCAGCAGCAGCGCCAGGCGACCGCTGTCGAATCCAGTCGCCGAACGCCGCGGGCTGACCAGCGGACTCGGCACCACCAGCGCCTGAATCTCCACCAGCATCGGACGCTGCCCCTCGACGGAGGGGAACACCACCGATCCCGGGCTTCCCACCCACCGATCGACCAGGAACATCCCCCCGGGGTCGGCAACCCCCTCGAGCCCACGCCCGGTCATCTCGAACAAGCCGAGCTCCCCGGTCGGACCGAAGCGGTGCTTGACCGCACGAAGCAGGCGCAGGGCGTGGTGTCGGTCCCCCTCGAACGACAGCACGGTGTCCACGAGGTGTTCCAGCACGCGGGGGCCGGCGAGCGCGCCCTCCTTGGTGACGTGGCCGACCAGGATGGTCGCCAGGCCATCGGCCTTCGCCATCCCTGCCAGCTGATGGGCGCAACCGCGGACCTGAACCACCGATCCCGGTGCGGCGTCGATGTCGTGATCCCAGATGGTCTGGATCGAGTCGATCACGACGACGTCGGGCTGGGTCTGCCGGACGGCCGCCTCGGTCCCTGCCATCGTGGTTTCGCCGACGATCCACACGTTTGGAACGAGTGCGCCGAGGCGCTCGGCCCGTCGACGTACCTGAGTCGGCGACTCCTCTGCGGACACCAGCAGGCTCCGCCGGCCCCGACGAGCGACGGCCGCCAGCACCTGGAGTACCAGCGTCGACTTGCCGATCCCCGGCTCCCCGCCGAGCAGCGTGACCGATCCGGGGACCAATCCGCCGCCGAGGACGCAGTCAAGCTCGCCGATCCCGGTCGGCACCGCCTCGCCCGCCTCATGGGTAAGCTCGGTGAGCGCCACGGGCCCTGCAGCCGTGCCGGGAAAATGCTCCCCGGTTGCGGTCGACCCGAACCCATGAGCCGTCCAGCCCGGGTTGTGGCGGTGACCGGGCCGGTCGATCTCCTCGACCAGCGAGTTCCACTCGCCGCATACCGCACACCGCCCCGCCCATCGGGGCGCAGCCGAGCCGCAAGACGAGCAGCGGTGAACGGTTCGCGCTTGAGCCACATCCGCACCCTACGAGTGGGGTGTGACGGTCTCTCCCTTCGGTCCACCCACGCCGACCCCGATACCGGCCGGCATGGCCCGCCGGCGTCGTCGTCCCCGTCGCCAGCGGTAGATGATGACTCCGACCAGTCCGATCACCACTACGACGAGCACCGCTCCCCCGATCGCGAACGCTGCTGATCCGAGACCGGTTCCACGAGCGCGTCACCGCCGACAGCTGCAGCGCCTGACCCAGGCGAGGCGTCCACTGCAGGAGCCCGTCCTGTCGCGAGGCGGCGTTCGTGGTGAGGAGTGACCCGGCCAGACGGGCGGAGACCGAAAAGGTGAAGACCTGCTCCGATCGCTGGCCGGCCGCTGACTCGAGAGGGGCGGGGTTTACGCCGACGGCGGACCCGAGCGCACTGCCGAGCCCCGAATCCCCGAAGCAGCCCAAACCGCAGGTCAGATCGACGGTCCCCGCCAGGGTCGTATCCGTGCGCCAGAAGCCGTGGTGCTGAGAGAGGGAGAGGCGGAAAGGCCGGCCGCTGTCGGGTCCAGACCCGGCCAGCTCTCCCACGAGGGCGCTGGCCTGGGCAAGTGTCGCGAACGGGTGACTGCCGGAAAGGACGGTGGTCGATCCGGGACCGGGCTTCGGCCCGGAGACGACCCATCCGGCGGCGACCAGATCGGCGTCCTGGACCTGGGCCGCCAGTGCCGCCTGCCCGCCGGCAGCAGCCAGGGCACTGGCGTCAAGGGTGACCGTGACGACCACGACTCCCCGCCCGCCGGCGACCTCATCCACGGCAACTCGGGTATTGACCTCGCAGCCGGTCAGCACCGTCAGCAGAGCGATCAACGGGGCGAGCAGCCGGGCGACCCGGATGTAACGGGCGCCTCCGAAGTGGCGGGCGCCCCGGAGGTGGCGGGCGACCCGGAGGTGGCGGGCAACCCGGATGTAACAGGCGCCCCCGAGGTGGCTGGCGACCCGGAGGCGGCGGGCGACACGGGCGTACCGGGGCGGGCGCCATCCTTCGGCAGACGGACAAACCGCCGCCGGCCACCAATACTGGCGGCGGATGTCGAAGGCGAGGCCGCGGTGGTATCTCGGGTCGGGCGGCGGGGGGCGCATCCCCCCGCGGGTGTCAGTCGCCGCTGCCGGCGCCGGCCATCTCGACGGGCGGCGGCTGCAGCCCTTCGATTGACCGGAACACGATGACCGGTTCACCGGACTCGGCGTCGTCCTCCACGTCGACGATGATGGTCTCGCCGGCGCGGAACTCCTTCCAGAGGATCTTCTCGGAGAGCGGATCCTCCACCAGGCGCTGCAATGCACGGCGCAGCGGACGGGCGCCCATGGTGGGGTCGTACCCCTTCTCGACCACGTAGTACTTGGCCGTCTGGGTGAGCTCTATGGCCAGGCCCTGGCTCTCGAGGCTGGCTCCGGACCCGCCTGATCATCAAGTCGATGATCTCGGTGACCTCATCCTTGGTCAGCTCGTGGAAGACGATGACGTCGTCGATGCGGTTGAGGAACTCCGGTCGGAAGTGCTGCTTGAGGGCGTCGTTGACCTTGTTCTTCATCTTCTCGTAGGTCACCGCTTCGCTGGTCTTGGCAAAGCCGACGGACGCCTTGCGCAGGTCCGCCGTTCCGAGGTTGGAGGTCATGATGATGACCGTGTTCTTGAAGTCGACGCTGCGACCCTGCGAGTCGGTGAGCCGCCCGTCCTCGAGGATCTGCAGGAGGGCGTTGAACACGTCGGGGTGAGCCTTTTCGATCTCGTCGAACAGGACCACCGAGAAGGGCTTGCGCCGGACCGCCTCGGTCAGCTGGCCGCCCTCCTCGTAGCCGACGTAGCCCGGCGGGGACCCGACCAGCCGGCTGACGGTGTGCTTCTCCATGTACTCGGACATGTCGAGCTGGATCAACGACCCCTCGTCGCCGAACAGGAACTCGGCCAGCGTCTTCGCCGTCTCGGTCTTGCCGACACCGGAGGGCCCGAGGAAGATGAACGAGCCACTCGGACGCTTCGGATCCTTGAGGCCGGCCCGGGTGCGGCGGATGGCCTGTGACACGGCGCGGATGGCGTCCTGCTGGCCGATGACCCGCTTGTGCAGCTCGTCCTCCATGCGGAGCAGCTTGGCGGTCTCCTCCTCGGTGAGCTTGTAGACCGGGATGCCCGTCCAGTTGGACAGGACGTCGGCGATGACCTCCTCGTCGACGACGTCGAAGAGATCCACGCCCTCGGCCCGCCACTCCTGCTCCTTGGCCGCCTTGCGCTGCAGGAGCTCCTCCTCACGCTCGCGGAACTTCTTGGCCTGCTCGAAGTTCTGCTTCTCGATCGCGAGCTCCTTGTCCTTACGGACCCGGGCGATGTCATCCTCGATGGCCTTGTAGTCCGGGGGGGTGGCCATGCGACGGATGCGGAGACGGCTGCCGGCCTCGTCGATGAGGTCGATGGCCTTGTCCGGAAGGTAGCGGTCGGCGATGTAACGGTCGGCCAGGTTTGCGGCGGCGACCACGGCCTGGTCGGTGATGGTGACGCCGTGGTGGGACTCGTAGCGGTCACGGAGACCCTTCAGGATCTCGATGGTGTGGCTGAGCGACGGCTCTTCGACCTTGATGGGCTGGAACCGCCGCTCGAGGGCGGCATCCTTCTCCAGGTGCTTGCGGTACTCGTCGAGCGTGGTGGCGCCGATGGTCTGCAACTCACCCCGGGCCAGCATGGGCTTCAGGATCGACGCCGCGTCGATGGCACCTTCCGCCGCCCCCGCGCCGACCAGCGTGTGCAGCTCGTCGATGAAGAGGATGATGTCACCCCGGGTGCGGATCTCCTTGAGCACCTTCTTGAGGCGCTCCTCGAAATCGCCGCGGTAGCGCGAGCCGGCCACCAATGCGCCGAGATCCAGGGTGTAGAGCTGCTTCCCTTTGATGGTCTCCGGCACGTCGCCGGTCACGATCTTCTGGGACAGCCCTTCGACGATGGCGGTCTTGCCGACGCCGGGCTCGCCGATGAGAACCGGGTTGTTTTTGGTCCGCCGAGAGAGAACCTGCATCACCCGCTCGATCTCGCGGTCCCGTCCGATGACCGGATCCAGCTTCCGCTCGCGGGCCAGCTGGGTGAGGTTGCGGCCGAACTGGTCGAGAACGGGCGAGCCGGTGGGGGCTTCCTGACCGGCGCTCGGGCCGGCACCCGCGGCCGCCCCTTCCTTGCCGCCGGGCGACTGGTACCCGGACAGGAGCTGGATGACCTGCTGGCGCACCCGGGGAAGGTCGGCGCCGAGGCTCACCAGCACCTGGGCCGCCACGCCCTCGCCCTCGCGGACCAGGCCGAGGAGCATGTGCTCGGTGCCGATGTAGTTGTGGCCGAGTTGCAGCGCCTCCCGCAACGACAGCTCCAGGACCTTCTTGGCCCGGGGGGTGAACGGAGGGGATCCGGTAGTCGACGATCCGGCCGGACCGATCGTCTCCTCGACCTTCTCGCGGACCGCCTCGAGGCTGACACCGAGCGACTCGAGCGCCTTGGCCGCTACGCCCTCACCTTCGTGGATCAGGCCCAGCAAGATGTGCTCGGTGCCGATGAAGTTGTGATTGAGAAGTCGCGCTTCTTCCTGGGCCAAGACCAGGACTCGTCGGGCTCGGTCAGTGAAACGTTCGAACATGCTGGTCCTCCGTAGACATAGTCTACTCGCCACATCTGCGTTCTGTCCGAGGGCCACCCAGGGGACCTCGTGCTGTTCGTCCGAAAGCTTTGTTTTTTCGTGCAGGGGCGCCTTGGTCGCCTACTGTCCTCTGGAATGAACGTCGTCGACAAGCTGCGCCTTCCCGGACTGGAGGATGCGCTGCTCCGGGTGGAGCGAGCGTTGGCGAGCGCGACCAAGGCGACCGATCCGTTCCTGTCCGAGGTCGCAGGGCATCTGGCCAATGCCGGGGGCAAGCGGCTGCGCCCGGCCCTGGTCGTGGCGGCGGCCACGGTGAGCGGCGCGGCCGGCTCGGCCGGCTCGGCCGGCGCGGACATCGCGGACGTCGCCGACGAGGTAGTTCAGGGAGCGGTGGCCGTCGAGCTGGTCCACCTGGGATCGCTGTACCACGACGATGTCATGGACGAAGCCGAGTACCGGCGAGGCGTCCAGAGCGTCAACGCCAAATGGGGCAACCTGGTCGCGATCCTGGCCGGCGATTTCCTGCTGGCCCGGGCGTCGGAGATCGCGGCATCGCTCGGCACGGAGGTAGCCGGGCTCCTGGCCCACACCATCGGCGACCTCTGCGAGGGAGAGGTCGGCCAGCTGCGGTATGCGTTCGACCCCTCGAGACCAGAGCCGGCCTACCTGTCGTCGATCGCGGGCAAGACCGCCTCGTTGATGGCCACCTCGGCCCGGATCGGGGCGATCGTCGGCGGTGCGCCGCGGCCCTGGGTCGATGCCCTGACTGCGTACGGGCGGGCGCTCGGCATGGCCTTCCAGATCTGGGACGATATCCGCGACCTGGTCTGCAGCGAGGACGATCTCGGCAAACCGGCCGGCCACGACATGGTGGAAGGGACCTATACCCTGCCGGTCTTGCGAGCCCTGGCCATTCCCGGCGCCGGCGACGACCTCCGGGCCTTGCTCGGTGGACCACTGGATCCGCCCGCCCGGGACAAGGCACGGGCGCTGGTGCTGTCAACGCCTGCGGTGAGCGGGTGTGTGCACGAGGCTCGGCGCTGGGCCGGGAAGGCCGATCTGGCTCTCGACCTCTTGCGCCGGGAGGGTGGCGCCGGCGAGTACTTCGCGGTGCTCGGTCAGGTCGGTTACCAACTCATCGAGGAACTCGAGAGCGGCTAGGCGTCCATCCGGCCGCCAGTCGACGGATGGCAAGCGCCGGTCATCTCCCGCCGGTTTTCTGTCGCGAACGGCGCCCGTTTGAGGGTCCCGCCGCCATTCTCTACCGCGAATTGCGCCCGGTCGAAGGGGAGCGCGCTACAGAAAATGACAGAGAGGAGTGCGAGGGGTGCGGGAGGGGCGGGTGCGGGTGCGCGGCAGGGTGCCGCCGGCGATCACGTCGCGGATGGCCATTCGGGACGCAGGGTGGGAAAGGCGATCACGTCGCGGATGGCCTCGGCGCCGGCGAGCAGCATCACCAGGCGGTCGACGCCGATGCCGAGCCCGCCCGTGGGGGGCAGGCCGTACTCAAGAGCCCGGAGGTAGTCCTCGTCCACGGGCATGGCCTCGTCGTCGCCGGCGGCGCGGGCCTTGGCCTGCTCCTCGAAGCGCATCCGTTGCTCGTCCGGATCGGTCAGCTCGCTGAAGGCGTTGCCGAGCTCCCGGCCGGCCACGATCGGCTCGAAGCGCTCGACCCACCCGGGCCGCTCGCGGTGGTCCCGGGCGAGCGGCGACACCTCCTTGGGATAGTCGACCACGAAGACGGGACCCCACAGCTGCGACTCGGTGGTCTTCTCGTAGATCTCGAGGATGAGCTTCCCCGGACCCCACGACGCCTCCACCGCAGCCCCGGCTCTGGCGGCAATGACCCGCAGCTCGTCGATCGGTGTCGTCGAGATCGACCCTCACGCCCGCATGCTCCAGGATCAGCTCGGTCATCCTCGCCCGTCGCCAGGGGGTGGCGAGCTCCAGCGGGCGCTCCCCGTAGGTCAGGGAAGTCGTCCCGAGGAGGTCCCGGGCCAGTCCCGAAACCAGCTCCTCAACCAGCACCATCATGTCCGTGTAGTCGGCGTACGCCTGGTAGACCTCGAGCATCGTGAACTCGGGGTTGTGCCGAGACGACAGTCCCTCGTTGCGGAACACGCGGGCGATCTCGAACACCTTCTCCACCCCGCCGACCACCAGGCGCTTCAGGTAGAGCTCCGGGGCGATCCGCAGGTAGAGGTCGATGTCCAGGGCGTTGTGGTGGGTCACGAAGGGCCTGGCGGCGGCGCCGCCCGGTACGGGATGGAAGACCGGGGTCTCCACCTCGACGAAGCCCCGTTCCTCCAGCCAGTGGCGGATCCACGAGATCACCTGGCTTCGTAGCAGGAGGACGGCCCGGGTGCCTTCGTGCGCCCACAGGTCGGCATAACGCTGCCGGTAGCGCCGGTCGACGTCGGTCATGCCCTTCCACTTGTCGCCGAAGCTCCGGCGGGCTTCGGCCAGCAGTACCCAGGAGGTGATTCTCACCGAGAGCTCACCGGTCCTGGTACGAACGACCTCGCCGGTGGCCCCGACCCAATCCCCGAGCGACAGATGCCCGAACTCGGCGAAGCGTTCGGTCCAGTTGGCGCCGGCGAAGAGCTGAACCTGACCGGACGAGTCGCGAAGGGTGGCGAAGGCGATCTTGCCCATCTCCCGCCGTAGCATCAGCCGGCCGGCGACCGACACCGCCACCTCGCTCCCCTCGCCTGCGGGCAGATCGGCAAACCGGCCAGCCAGCTCGGCCGCCGTCGCGTCGCGATCGAAACGGTAGGGAAGGTCGGGGATCGCCATGTCCGGTTCCCCTTACCGCAGGTTGCGCCCGAAGATGATGCGCAGGCCGTCGAGGGTCAGCCAGGGCTCATGGTGGTCGATCATCGCCGTGTACGGGCCGATCAGGCCGGCGAGACCGCCGGTGGCCACCACCGTGCACGGACCGATCTCATCCCGCAGCCGCCGGCACAGGCCGTCCACCTGGGCCGCGAACCCGTAGATCACACCGGCCTGAACCGACTCCACCGTGTTCTTGGCCAGCACGCTCCGGGGCTCGACGAGCTCCACGCGAGGCAGCAGGGCGGCCCGGGCCGAGAGTGCTTCGAGCGAGATCTCGATGCCCGGGACGATGATCCCGCCGAGATACTCCCCTTTGCCGGACACGACCTCGAAGGTGGTCGCCGTCCCGAAGTCGACCACGATGGTCGGGCCCCCGTAGCGCTCGAAGGCTGCCACCGCATCGGCGATGCGATCGGCCCCCACCTCCTTGGGGTTGTCGTATTGAATCGGCATCCCCGTCCGGACTCCGGGCTCGACGATCACGGTTTCGGCCTTGAACCACCGGTCGCTCATTTCGCGCAGCGCGGTTCGCTGCCTCGGTACAACGGAGGCCACGGCGATGCCGGTGATGGTCTCGCTCGGATCGAGGCCCCGAAGCTGGAAGAGCTGGTCGATGAGCAGGGCCATCTCGTCCGCGGTGCGCGAGGCGACGGTGGCGATGCGCCAGTGATGGAGCAGCTCCGCACTGCTGCCGGCCGGTCCTTCGCCTGGCCCATACAGCCCGATAACGGTCTGGGTGTTACCGACGTCGATGGCGACCAGCAACTAGGGCTCCAGGTCCAGGCCGATGTCGAGCACCGGGGCGGAGTGGGTGAGGGCGCCCACCGAGATGAGATCCGCCCCCGCCGACACCAGGGCCGCCACGTCCTCGAGCGCGATGCCGCCGGAAACCTCAATCGGGATGCGGCCATCGACCAGGTGAACGGCGGCCGCGACGCCGTCGGGGCCCATGTTGTCCAGCAGCACGAGGTCGGCGCCGGCTTCAAGGGCCACTTTCACCTGGTCAAGGGTGTCGCACTCCACCTCCACGGTGAGGCTGGGCCAGCGGCGCCTGGCCAGGGCGACCGCGGCCTCGATCGACACGCCGGCCAGGTGATTGTCCTTGAGCAGGATGCCTTCCGAGAGCGAGGCCCGATGGTTGGTGCCGCCACCGGCACGCACGGCGGCCTTCTCTAGCGCCCGTAGGCCCGGTGTGGTCTTGCGGGTGTCGCGGATACGGGCCGAGGACCCGGCGGCGTCGACGAACCGTCTGGTCAGGGTGGCCACGCCGGAAAGGTGACCGAGCAGGTTGAGGGCGGTGCGTTCGGCGGTGAGCACCGACGCCAGCAGTCCTTCAATCCGGGCCAGCACCTGCCCCGCCTCGACCCGGTCCCCGTCGGCGGCAGCCCACTGCACCACGATGGCGGGATCGACCGCGGCAAAGGTCTCGGCCGCCGCCAGGCGTCCGGCGAGCACTCCCGGCGCCCGCGCGATCACGGCGGCCGTCACCGTCGCCGTCGTGGGCACCAGGCTGGCCGTCACATCGCCGAAGACGCCAAGATCCTCGGCCAGAGCCCGGTGCACCACGTCGCGTACCGCTGTTACCGGAGGATCGGTCCAGGTCGCCGTCATTGCACGAATCTATGTGAAAAGGCGTCGGATGGCGCGGGGAAGTCCTCGCGCCGGTGTCCACCGCGGCTCTCCTCACGAGCAGTGGCCGCCGCGATGAGGGCGCGCCCCATCTCCACCAGGTTGGCCAGCTCGCCCGGCCCCGGGGCCATCGATGTGATCTCATCGGCCGCGGCCGAGAGCGATGCCGCGCTCCGCAGCACACCGGCGCCGCGTGTCATCGTTCGCTGGAGCAGCTCCCGGCCTTTGACGGGGTCAGCGGGCTCTTCGCCGCCCCGGGGCAAGCGGGTGTTGAGCCATCGCACGCCGACGGCTCCCGGCCCGGACACGTCCGGCTGGAGTACCGGGCGGAGGGCGCCCGTCGGACCGGGCCCTTCTTTCCCAGAAAGCACCGCTTCGACCGCCCGGGCCCCGAAGACCATCCCTTCGAGCAGCGAGTTGGATGCCAGCCGGTTGGCACCGTGGACGCCGGTGCAGGCGGTCTCACCGGCGGCCCACAGGCCGGGCAGGACGGTGGCGGCGTCAAGGTCGGTCAACACGCCTCCGCACAGGTAGTGCGCGGCCGGCGCGACGGGGAGCCAGTCCCGCATCGGGTCGAGCCCCAGGTCCCGCACCACCGTCGCCAGCGTCGGGAAGCGGGTGGCGAAGTCGGGCACCGCGACCACGTCCAGCCACACGTGGTCGACGCCGTCTTCGCGAATGCGAGCGGCGACCGCGGCTGCGACCACGTCGCGCGGCTGCAGTTCGTCGACGAAACGCCGGCCCCCGTGGTCGCGGAGGAGAGCGCCCTCGCCGCGCAGCGCCTCGCTGAGGAGTGGTCGGGGGCCGGCGGTGGACCCATGGAGGGCCGTCGGGTGGAACTGCACGAACTCAACATCAGCGACGGGCAGGCCGGCCCGCAGCGCCATCGCCACTCCGTCGCCGGTCGACTGGGGCGGGTTGGTGGTGACGGAGAACAGCTGGCCGGCGCCCCCGGTCGCCAGCAGGGTGTGGGCAGCCCGCAGCTCGACCACCGTCCCGTCCGGATCCAGGGCGGTCACACCCCGGCACCGGCCGGCCTCCACGATGAGATCGAGGGCGAACCAACCCTCCCAAATGCCGGTTGCAGTGGCGCGGGCGGCCTCGACCAAGGTGCGCTCCACCTCGGCACCGGTGGCGGCTCCGCCGGCATGGACCACCCGGGCGGTCGAGTGACCCCCTTCGCGGGCCAGCTCCCATACGCCGCGGTCGTTGCGGTCAAAGTCGGCCCCGAGCGCGGCCAGCTCGCGCACTCGAGCCGGACCTTCGGTGACGAGCACGTCGACCGCGGCTTGATCGCAGAGGCCGGCGCCGGCTCGCAGCGTGTCGGTGGCGTGCAGAGCCACGGAATCGATCGGGTGTCGATCATCGCGATCGCGGGAGTGGTACATCTCCGCCTCGGTGTGATGCAGGACCGCCGCCACCCCGCCCTGGGCCCATTGCGTGGCCGAATCGGCCAGGGCGCCCTTCGACAGCACGCCAATCCGGAAGCCCGGCTCCGCCGCAGCGCCTCGGGCCGCAGCAGACAGGCCGGCTACCCCGCTGCCGACTACCAGCAGATCGAGGGCCTCGGCCGGCGCGATGGTCGGGCGTTCGCTCGCGCTGGCAGCATCGCCCCACCGGCTGAGGCCTGCGTGGCTACCGCCCGGGCTATGCAAGCGGCCCGGGCTCAAGGCGATCCGGAGGGGAGCGGTATCGGGACGGTCACCACCCGGTTCCATTGGTCGACGTGGACGATCACCGGGGCATAGTCGTCGAGCTCAGCATCCCCATACTCGGCGTAGGTGAGGATGATCACCTTGTCCCCCGGCTGAACGAGGCGGGCGGCCGCGCCGTTACAGCACACCTGTCCGGGCGCCCGGGTGATGGCGTAGGTCTCGAATCGAGCACCGATGCCGCTGTCGAGGACGGCCACCTGTTCATGCTCGAGGATATCGGCCGCGTCCATGAGCGCCGGGTCGAGACTGATCGAACCCACGTAGTTGAGGTCCGCCTCGGTGACGGTGGCCCGGTGGATCTTGGACTTGAGCATGCGGCGACGCACGGACAGCTTCTTCTTTGGGGAAGCTAGAGGTCAGGATCCGACGTGGGGAGCGCCCGGATCATCGGACCCGCCCTGGGCGACCGGTGGGTCGTCATCGGTCGGGCCGGGAGGAGCGGCCGCGACGTTGTCGATCAGCCGGGTGCGGCCGAGGCGGGCGGCCATGAGCAGGCGCACCTCGGCAGAAACCCGGGATGGGCGGGTCAACTCGACCGGATCGACGACTTCGGCGTAGTCGAGGCCGAACTGGGGGGCACGAGCGAGGGCCGCCGCCATGACGGCCGAGACGGTTGACGGATCGGTGGTCTCGTCGTCCTCGATGGCCCGTTTGCCGGCGAGCAAGGCGTAGTAGAGCTGCGGCGCCGCGGCGCGCTCGTCAGCCGTGAGGTACACGTTGCGGCTGGACAGGGCCAGGCCATCGGGGTCCCGCACGATCGGGCAGCCGACCACCTCAACGGGGAGCGAGAGATCGCCAACAAGGCGGCGGACCACTGCGAGCTGCTGGAAGTCCTTCTCCCCGAAATACGTCCGGCACGCCCCCGCCAGCGCGAACAGCTTGGTGACGATGGTGGCCACCCCGTCGAAGTGTCCGGGCCGCCACGACCCTTCCATCGTCTCGGTGAGGCGCTGGACGGTAACGGTCGTGCCAGGCGGCTCGGGCCAGAGTTCATCGGTAGTCGGCGCAAAAAGCAGGTGGGCACCGGCGTCGCCGGCCAGCCGGCAGTCCTGATCGAGATCTCGGGGATAGGCGGCCAGGTCCTCGCTAGGCCCGAACTGCAACGGGTTGACATAGTCGGTCACCGCAACCACGTCGCACTCGGCCGCGGCCCGACGAATCAGCGAGAGGTGCCCGGCATGGAGCGCCCCCATCGTCAACACCAATCCCACCCGCTGGCCGGTCGCCCGGCAGGCGTCGAGTTTGGCGCGCCAGGCCGATGGCGCTTGGATGAGTTCGGGGGTCACTGATGCCTCACTGCCGTTCCAGCCCCGGGGCGGGTGCCGTTCGTTGGCCTCAAAGGTTACCGGCTGCGCGTATTCCTCGGGCCAGGTCGGAGGTCAGGTGGCCGACAACCAGTTCGGGAGCCAGGTCACCCAGGGGGACGAGGACGAACCCCCGGCTCCACATCCGGGGATGGGGGACGATCAGATCGGGCTCCTCGACCTGCTCGTCGCCGACCAGGAGCACGTCCACGTCGAGGGTACGGGGGCCCCAGCGCTCGACGCGCAGTCGTTGGGCCGCCGCCTCGGCGGCCTGGGCGACCACCAGGAGCTCGCGGGGGGTGCGGGAGGTCCACAGCTCGACCACGCAGTTGAGGTAGGCGCCCTGGCCGGGTGGGCCGCCGATCGGGTCGGTTTCGTAGACGGGGGAAACCGACGAGACGTCCGGCAGCTTTCCGACGGCCTCTCTCAAGTAGGCGCGTCGGTCGCCCAGGTTGGATCCGAGGCCGAGGAAGGCCCGCACCGGCTGGCGGGGCGTCAGCCGCTCCTGGAGTGCGCTCTCGGCGGTGGGTGGCGCCGCCTGTGATCGCCGGGAACCCGGTACCTGCGGCCGCCGGGCTGCCGGCGCCTGCCCGTGGGGGCGTCGGGGGTTCGCCACGGCAGTCAGGATTCCGGCCGGCGGGGCCGATCGGAGCGGTTGGTCCGGCGGCCGGCGGAGGCGGCCCGGCCGGCGGAGGCGGCCCGGCCGGCGGAGGCGGCCCGGCCGGCGGAGGCGGCCCGGCCGGCGGAGGCGGCCCGGCCGGCGGAGGCGGACGAGCTCGCCGGGATGCGGCCCTCCAAGGTGGCGGGGCTCTCCAAGGTGGCGGGGCCCTCCAAGGTGGCGGGGCCGTCCAGGGTGGCGAGAACCCGGCGGATGCTTACCCCGGCTGACTGGAGGTCGTACGGGACGGGCGGTCTGGTCTTCCGGACGCTGACGGTAACCGCGGTGGCATACGGTGACGCGCTGGCCAGAGCCGCGACGGCGACTCGTTCGGCGAGATGCTCGAGCAGATCGACATGGGGCCCGGCCACGACCGCTGCCACCGCCTCGGTGACCGACCCGTAGTCCACCGTATCGGCCAGCCGGTCGGTGCGGCCGGCTGGCCACAGGTCGAGCTCGAGATCCAGGTCCACTTCGAAAGGCTGGGCCCGTTGTTGCTCCTCGGGCAACGCACCATGGGTTCCAAGGACCCGAAGGCCCCTGAGCTCGATCCGGTCGGGTTGAACGGGGTCGGGAGCCGTTTCCGGGCCGCTCATCTAGGTCCCGAGCGGCTCGGTGGCGTGTCCGTTCAGGCTCGGCGCCAGCGCGACCAGCTCGCGGCCGGGCGGCCCCATCTGGCGGCCGAGGATCTTCTCGACAACAGCGATGGCCTGCGGTCCGCTCGGCACCATCCCGGACCAGCGGAGATAGCCGGCTACCACACCCATCAGGCGGTCGCCCAGCTCCTCCTGGTGGAGCAGGATCCGCTCACCCTCGGCAAGCCAGTCCTTGAGGCGGGTGTACAGGTCCCCGAGCACCACGACGGGATCGTCGTGGGGGCCGAAAGGGACGTGGCTCCACGTCACACCCATCTCGTCATATGCGTGCAGGTTGTGCGGAGATGGAAGAAGCGATACGACCCGGGTGAACCCCTCCCCTCGCAGCCATAGGATCTCCTCCTGGCGGCGAACCTTCCGGTGGTTGCGGGCGTACCCGCCTGGTCGTTCGCTGACCGCCAGGTGACCCTTGATGATCCAGGCGAAGAATCGGGGGGTGATGCCGCGTGCCCACTTGCCCTTCATCGGTGAGGACCTCCTGGGGCGGATGTGACAACGATGGGATTCGACGTACCGGCCGCCACGGAGGTTGCCCCTCCGGGTAAGCCCCGGTCAGACAGGTCAGTCAGGCCGGCCGGGTCAGTCAGGCCGGCCGGGTCAGTGAGGCCGGCCGGGTCAGTCAGGCCGGCCGGGTCAGTCAGGCCGGCCGGGAGATTCGCGGCGGCCAGGCGTGAAGCCTGGACCGCCGGAGCAACGTCGTGGACCCGCACGATATCCACGCCTCGCAGAATGGCCCACGCGGTGACCGCGATGCTGGCCTCGAGCCGGTCAAGGGGCGAAGCGGGGGTTCCGTCCGGTCGCGGAGCCAGCTTGCCGAGGAACGACTTGCGGCTGGCTCCGAGCACGACCGGGAACCCGCATCCGACCAGGGCATCAAGGTGGCGGAGGAGTACCAGGTTGTGCTGTCCCGTCTTGCCGAAGCCAATGCCGGGATCGATCCATACCTCGGGAACACCCGCGGATCTCGCTCGGTTCGCTCGCTCGACGAGATATTCGCGGACCCGGCGGACGACGTCGTCGTAACGGGCATACGCCTGCATCACGGAGGGGTCGGCGGGCATGTGCATCGCGACCCATCCGGCGCCGAGCTCAGCGGCGACGGGCCAGAGAGTTGCTGAGACATCGTTGATGATGGTGGCACCCGCCCTTATGGCCGCCCCGGCCACCGCGGCCTTCCGGGTGTCGATGGACACCCGCGCGCCGCTCGCCGCCAGGGCCTCGATGACTGGCAGCACCCGGCGGAGTTCCTCCGCCTCGGGCACTGGCTCGGCGCCCGGGCGGGTTGACTCGCCCCCCACGTCGATGATGTCGGCCCCCCCCTCGACCATTCGTTGACCGTGCCCTACAGCCGCCAGGGCGTTAAACCAGTGGCCCCCATCCGAAAACGAGTCAGGCGTCACATTGAGCACGCCCATCACGCGGGTCACGTCGGTCAGGGTACTGGGACCGGTAGGGGCGGCGCACCGGGAACAGGACCGCGTGGCCACCGTGTCCCATACCCGACCGCCCCCGTCCGCGCCAGCGGGAGGCCACCGATTTTGTTATATTTCTCGCGTATTACGCGACTTTTATAACACAAAGGAAACCTAATCGCGGCCCGCTGGCCCGCCACCGCCGCGGTCAGCGACCGTGGATGAAGCTCATGGCCTCGCTCCGCGTGGCCACGCTGTCGCGCAGAAGGCCACGCACGGCCGAGGTGACCGTGAGGGCGCCCGGTTTGCGCGCCCCCCGCATCGACATGCACAGATGCTCCGCTTCGACGACCACCAGCACCCCCCGGGGCGCCAGGACTGCCTCGATGGAATCGGCGACCTGGGTGGTCAGGCGCTCCTGCACCTGCGGTCGGCGCGAGAAGCCGTCGATCAGGCGAGCGAGCTTGGACAGGCCGGTGATGCGGCCATCATCGTTGGGGATGTAGGCCACATGGGCCCGCCCGAACCACGGGAGCAGATGGTGCTCGCAGACGCTGTACACCGGGATGTCCTTGACCATGACCATCTCGTCGTGGTCCGCCTCGAACATCACTGACAGGTGCTGGCCCGGATCTTCGTGGAGGCCGGAGAAGATCTCCTCGTACATCTTGGCCACACGCCGCGGCGTCGCGACCAGGCCGTCACGGTCCGGATCCTCGCCGATCGCGAGCAGGATCTCCCTCACGGCCCGCTCAACGCGGGCCATGTCAACGATCGGCGGCCCGGCGGGGCGCTGCTCGCCGACCAACCCGAAGACAGCGCCGGGAACTTCGTCACCGTCTGAGTTGTCGGGATCGTTGGCCAGGGTGGTCATCGTTCGAGCGGCTCCGGTCGCGGGCGTGCACGGCAGGCGGGCGTCATCATGAAGTCGTCAGGCTAGCCCCGGCCTCCGGCTGGCCAGGGCCCTTGTAGACGGCTACGAACGGCAGGTTCCGATACCGCTCGGCTGCGTCGAGCCCGTAGCCAACCACGAATTCCGGGGGAATCCGGAAGCCCTCGTAGGCCAGGTCGAGGTCCACCGACTGCAGTCCATCCTTGACCAACAGGGCCACCACCTGCAGCGAGGCCGGATGGCGGGCGGCCAGATTGCGGCGCAGGTAGGAGAGAGTCAGCCCGGAGTCCACGATGTCCTCCACGATGAGCACGTGTCGGCCGGTGAGGTCGAGGTCCAGGTCCTTGAGGATGCGCACCACCCCGCTGGTGTGGGTGGCACTGCCGTATGACGAGACGGCCATGAAATCGATCTCGACGGGGAGGTCGATAGCTCGGGCGAGGTCGGACAGGAAGAAGCATGCCCCCTTGAGCACCCCCACCAGCAGCGGCGGGCGGCCCACATAGTCGGCGGTGATCTGGGCGCCGAGGTCCTGGACCCGCCGTTCGAGGTCGGCCTGGGATACCACCACAGCCCCGAGGGCTGGGTCGACGGCTTGTGGTTGGTCACTCGACGAAGGGACGACACGGCTAGAGTCGGTCGCTGTCCCGGGCTGGGTCATCGTGGGGCGACCCTACCGCCCGACCACCCGGAGGCGCCCGGCGTGGCGTTCGACACGGCGTCCGCCGGTCAGCTCGCAGGCCCGGACGGCCCCGCTCGCGACCGCAAGGACACGCGCCACCTCGTCCGCCGTCGGTGGATGGAGCTCGGCGTCAGGAAAGGTGGCTTCGCTTCGCAGCCAGCGGCGGACCGCCCTGCGGGCGAGGGGCCGGGGCGCTGTGGCGAGCAGCCTGGCGTTCGTGGCGTCGATCTCCCCGGCGAGCGCATCGAGAAGTCCGGCGTCGTCGGCGAGCAACCGGGCCTGCCGGGCCAGCACCGGCACCAGATCGCGGCCGGCGACCTCACACAGCATGGGCAGCACCTGGTGGCGCACCCGGTTGCGGCGAAAGCGGAGATCGTGGTTGCTCGGGTCGTCGACGGGTACGAGACCCTCGGCCGCGCACAGCGCCGCCGTCTCCGATCGCCGCAGACCGAGCAGCGGCCGGACCGGGCCGGCCGTTTGCTCGCTCAGGTCAGCCCGGTCAAGGGGGACTTCCGCCGCGGCCGGGGCACCCGACGATCTAATGCCCGCAAGGCTCATGCCGGCGAGGCCGTCGAGAGCCGCCCCGCGCAGCATCGCGAGCAGCACCGTCTCCGCTTGATCGTCCATGGTGTGCCCGGTCAGCACTCCGGCGGGGAGGACCCCATCAGCGCGCCTGACGGGCGCGCCCCTCCAGGTCGGGACCGGGTGGAACCGTCACGGAACGGGCTTCGAAGGCGGCGCCATAGGCGGCGGCCGCCGCGGCCACGAGCGCCGCCTCCCGGTTCGAACCGGGCCGCAGACCGTGATCGACGTGCACGGCGAGCACGTCCAGGCCCGCCCGGGAGGCCAGGACCAGCAGGGCCAGGGAGTCGGCGCCCCCCGATACGGCGAGCACCGCTGGACGGCCGCTGCTCGCCCCGGCCGGCCCCGTCGCTCCGCTCGCCCCGGTCACCCCGGCCGCCCCGCTCACCCTGCTCACCCTGCTCACCCCAGACGACACCGCCACCCCGGCCGCCGGCGGGAACTCGCAGCGCTCGAGGAGGGCGCCGGCGAGATCCCGCTCGGGTCGCCAGGCTGAGATCCGGGCACGGTGCATGGAGGGGCCGCCCCGGGATCGGCCGCTTGTCGCCGCTTCCTCGGCCGGCGAGATCGGGCCCATCGAGCCGGCCATCAGCTCAGCGAGACGGAACCCGATCCGGTCCCCGGGACCGTCCCGGCTGAAGCCGCAGCCTCGGCCCGGTCGATCCAGCCCGCCGGGGCGCGGATCTCCGCCCACGTCGGCAGCCACTCCGGACCGTCCCAGACCTTGGCCAGCAGCTGCGGACCGCCGGCCTGTTCGACCGCCTCGATGAAGCGTTCTCCCTGCTCGTACTGCTGCATCTTGGCGTCCAGCCCGATCAGGACGCTCACCATCTTGGCCAGGCCCCGCTGACGACGCCGCTCCTTGAGCACCTGGCTGAACCAGGGCGCATTGGGGACCCGGTCCGCTCCCGCCCGGTCCATGGTGACGTCGCCATGGCCCTCCAGCAGACTCATCAGCCCACCGATCTCCTGGATGGCGGCATGCTGCTCGGGCCCGGCGATCAACGTGAGCAAGCCACCTTCCTCGAGCGGGTTGCGCCCCGCCCGGACCTCGTCCACCGCCCGGCGCAGGGCAGCAAGGAGCACCTTGGGGTCGGGGTCCACTCCGGCCAGAGTTCGCTCGATCAGGCCCAGAAAGTGATCCCGCATCCACGGCACGCCCGTGAACTGCGCCCGATGGGTCACCTCGTGCAGCGAGAGCCAGAGCCGGAACTCCCGGGCCGGAAAGCCATACCGACGCTCGACCGACAGCACGTTTGGGCCGACGTAGTAGACGATGTCCTGCTCTTCCGGGTGCTCATCCTCGATCAGGAGTTGGTCGTACTGGCCCAGCACCCGCGTGGACAGCCAGCCGAGCAACAGCCCGATCTGGGCGCCCGTGATCTGACGCGACATCGAGGTCGGCAACAGGGTCCAGCCTCCGTTGCGGTCCATCTGTGCGCCCAACTTGTCGGTCACCGGGCGGAGGAGGCGCTGAAAGGAGGCCACGTTGGCCTGCACCCACTGAGGCCGGTCGGCGACGCGTGCCCGGGCCCGGCCCGCGAGCGACCGAAGGCCGGTTTCCTCCGTGACCAGCTCTTCCGCTTCTGCGGTGAGCTCGTTGAAATCAACTTCGAGCAGGTGGCGCGCGTAGGGGGTCATGGTCTCGCGGTGTCGGGCGACCCGCGTCGCCACTTCCGTCGCCGTCTCCCAGGAGATCAGCTCAACCATCAGCGCGCCCGATCATGCCGCATCGTACCTGGGGGGTGGTTGCTCGCGGCCAAGCCGGCCGCGTCAGCCCCGTACCGTCACGCAGCGGGTCAGGCGATCTTCCGACCGCGGGTGCGGGGTACGGACATCGGCTCGTGCTGGTAGCAGTACTTGCCGTTGTTATACATCGATAGCTTCGTCCCACAGCCTGGCTGCCGACACGTGCGGTCCTTGCCGAACGACTTCGACGGCCGCTCGCTGCCGCTCAGCGTATGTCCTCCAAGAGATCGCTCACTCATCTCGACTTTTCCTAACGCTTCCGGGTGCCGCGGGATTCCTGCTCCTTATACGTACCCCCCCGGCGTCTCGGATGCTTCCGAGGCCTGATGGATGACATCGGCGATCCGCTGGCGGAGCCCATCGGGAACCTGATCCCGGCAGCATCGGGCGACGACGATCTTGAGCTCGGCCTCGAAGTCGAACGCCTCGAGGCAGGGTGAGCACTCGTCAAGGTGGCGCTGTATAGCCGCCCGGCGGTCGGGCGTCAGCTCACCGTCGAGGAAGGAGTACAAGGTCCGCAGCGCCTGCTCGCAGTCCTCGCCGCTCAGCCATTCATACATCTGGGGGTCGTGTTGGTGTCCGTCCATCCCGGTGCCCTGATCGCTGCGTCCTACGTGGGGGCTTCGACGGTCGGTGCCACCAAACCCCGCTGCATACCAAAATCGTGCAACGTCTTCTGCAGCGCCTTTCTTCCGCGGTGCAGCCTGCTCATGACCGTACCGATCGGAATGTCGAGGATCTCGGCGATCTCCTTATACGAGAACCCCTCGACGTCGGCGAGCAGCACCGCCATGCGGAATTGCTCAGGGAGGGCTTCGACGGCGGCCTTGACCTCGCTCTCCGTGAAGTGCTCGAGGACCTGCTCCTCGGCGCTGCGGCCGGCGCTCACCGCTTCGAGACCGCCGAGGCGACGATAGAGGTAGAGGTCCTCGACGTCGTCGATGTCGGTCTGCTCTGGCCGACGCTTGCGCGCCCGGTAGGAGTTGATGAAGGTGTTGGTCAGAATGCGGTACAGCCACGCCTTGAGGTTCGTCCCCTCCTTGAACGACCCGAACGCCCGGTACGCCTTGAGATACGTCTCCTGGACCAGGTCCTCGGCGTCCGCGGGGCTCCGTGTCATGCGGAGGGCCGCGCTGTAGAGCGACCCCATGTACTCCATTGCCAGATCCGCGAACTGGGCCTGGTCGGCCATGCGGTCACCATACCGTGGGCCTGTGACCAGCTTGGGCCACGGCCACGCGCACGGCCGTGAGGGCTCCAGATCTCAACGCTGTTGATGATCTTGCTCTGGCTGAGCAGCAAGGGGTCGAGAGCGTGGCGGGCGGTCAGGGGACCGTCGGCGAGTTGCTCCGCCGCGGGAAGCCGCTCGACGAGATCCTGGCCACGATGCACATGGTGGCGGAGGGGGTGGGGACGGCCCGTATCGCCCTCTCGCTGGGGGAGCGCTATCAGGTCGAGCTGCCGATCTGCGCCGGGATCTACAAGTGGTCGTGGGCGAGCAGCACCCGATCGACGCCCCCCGCGGCCTGCGAGCCGCCGGCCACGAGGCTGATCCTGACAGGTACTGAGGTCCGGACCGGCACTGAGGGGTCCAGGTCTCAAAGGCGTTTGATGATTTCTCGCTGAGGCCCGGTCCGCGGGGAAAGGCTCCGCACCGGTTCGGCTGCTCGCCCGACAGAGGTCATCTCGCCGAGTCGCGGACCCGGGCAGCCTCGTTGCGGATGCGCATCCCGGTCCTCAATACGGTGACCGCCATGGCGGCTCCTGCGCCCTCGCCCGCTCGGAGCCGCAGGTCGAGGACCGGCTCGAGGCCGAGGGCGGCCAGCACGGTTTGATGGCCGGCCTCCCGGCTGCGC
This sequence comes from uncultured Acidimicrobiaceae bacterium, assembly GCA_963834725.1. Classification (GTDB taxonomy): domain Bacteria; phylum Actinomycetota; class Acidimicrobiia; order Acidimicrobiales; family Palsa-688; genus PALSA-693. The sequence goes on along the minus strand of CAWICN010000001.1, from coordinate 4,331,102 downwards.
TGCCCGGCAATCAGATGGGCGGCCAAGGCCGGCTCCAACTCCACCGCAACCAGGGCGGCCACCGACGTCGCCATGCCATCCAGGACCACCACCCCGCCGCGGCCGGCGACGCCGAGGACCACCCCGGCGAGCACGGCGAACTCACCGCCGCCGAGCGCCGCCAGCAGGGCCAGCGGGTCGGTCCCGAGGCTCCGATGATTCACCCTCGCCAGGGCGGCCCTGACCGCCGTTCTTTTGGCTTCGACGGTGGCTGAGTCGGAGCCGGCCCCCAGCCCGATCAGCGAGGTGGGCTCGCAGCGGAGCAGTCCAGCTGCCAGGGCGGCGGCCACCGTGGTGTTGCCGACCCCGATCTCGCCCACAGCGATCAAACCGGCGCGAGAGGGCAGCGCGGCGCCGGCAGCGACCAGCCGTTCCGTGTCCGCCGCCGACAACCCATCGCCGGTGACCAGGTCGCCCCGCGCGTCGACCGGCCGGGCCAACCAGGCGCGTGCCAGCGGAGGGCCGGCGACGCCGGCGTCGACCACCACGACGTCGAGGCCGGCGGCCCGTGCCGCCACCGCTCCCACCGAGGTGCCGGCCAGGGCGGCGTCAGCAACGAGGCGGGTGACTTCCGTCCGGTAGGCGGTCACGCCGTGGGTCGCCACGGCGTGATCAGCCGCGGCGATGACGAGGGTGCCCCCGGCCGCCTGGGCGCCGAGCGCCAGAACCTTGTCGACCGCCCGGTCGAGGATGCCGAGCGAGCCGGGCGCGGTCAGGATGCGATCGGCACGGTCGTGCGCGGCCACAACCGCGGCCGGCTCGGGCGGAGTGAGGCGCGACGGTGGTGGGACCGGGCCGGCGTCGCCTGCCGGCCAGCGATCGCGGAATACCAGGTCCTCGAGGGGTAGGCGCACCGACCAGCCGCGGCGCTCGAGGCCCGGGGAGGGCGGACGTTCGTCGGGCCACCCGATGCACAGCCAGCCGAGCGAGGCCACCCCGGCGGGCGCGCCGATCAGGCCGGCCAGGTCGGCGGGGTTGAACAGCGTGACCCAGCCCAGGCCGAGGCCCTCGGCCCGGGCCGCCAACCACAGGTTCTCGATAGCGCACGCACAGGACCACAGGTCGGCGTCCACGAAGGTAGCCCGGCCCAGCACCCCGGCGGGCTCAACGCGTCGGTCGCAGCAGACGATCAGCCCGATCGGCGCTTCCCTGATTCCCTCGAGATCGAGGTCCAACAGCTGACGGCCGGCGTCGGGCCCCATGGCCGCGGCCTGGTCCAGGCGGGCCCGGTCGGCGAGCAGTGCGGCCCGGGCCCGGGTGCCGGGGTCGGCCACCAGAACGAACCGCCAGGGCTGGGAGTGACCGACCGACGGGGCGGCGTGAGCTGCGGCGAGGAGCCGGGCCAGCACCTCGTCGTCGACCGGATCAGGCCGAAAGCGGCGGACGTCGCGCCGAGCGGCCAGGATCCGGTGGAGGGCGGCACGGTCCTCGGGTGGGAACGCCCATCCCCCGGGATCGGCAGACCGCTCGGCGGCGCTCGAGCGGTCGCCGATCGTGGGCACGGGACGGGGCCACACCCTCCTGCCTGATCTCGAAGGGGACACACATCGGAGCGTACGACTGCATGGGAAGGCGCGCCGAGCCCGTCGCCTCCGGTTTGCGGGGGCTACGGGGGGTAGCGTCAGCGCAGTGAGCGACCCGGCGGAGCGAACCGGTGTGACCGGCTGCGGCGCCGTCCCTTGGCTGGTGCCGCAGTGAGCGACGTCCGCTTCGCCTTCCTCGACCACCCTGGGCCGATCGCGTTTGCCCACCGGGGCGGAGCGCTCGAAGCGTACGAGAACACCTGGACCTCCTTCTCGCACGCCCGCGACCTCGGCTATCGCTACATCGAGACAGACGTCAACGCCAGCTCTGACGGGGTGGTGCTCACCCTGCACGACCCGTATCTCGAGCGGGTCACCGAACGCAGCGGCCTGGTCCGGGACATGCTCTGGCGGGAGCTTTCGACGGTCCGGCTCAACGGACGAGACGGCGCCGAGCCCATACCGCGCCTGGACGAGGTGCTGGCGGCTTGGCCTGATTTGCGCTGGAACATCGATGCCAAGCACGACAGCGCCGTCGACCCGCTCATCGAGACCCTCCGCCACGCCGGCGCAATCGATCGGGTCTGTGTGACGTCGTTTTCGGACCGCCGGCTCGCCCGGATCCGCCGGGCCCTCGGACCGCAGCTCTGCACGGCGATGGGCCCGGCCGGGGTGGCCGCGCTGCGGGCCGCCAGTTTGCTGCCATCGGCTCAGTCGACGACCGTCACGAGACCGCTCGCCCGATTCGGGGCGGTACAGGTGCCGCGGCGGCAAGGGTGGATGCCCCTTGTCGACCGCCGCCTGGTAGGCGCCGCCCACCGCGCCCGCCTGCAGGTGCACGTGTGGACCATCGACGATGAGACGACCATGGCCCGGCTGCTCGACCTGGGGGTCGACGGCATCATGACGGATCGACCCCGCGTCCTCAAGGAGTTGCTCGAGCGCCGGCAGGCCTGGAGTTAGGGCGTTGCCGACCGCCTGCGAGGGAGTCAGCCCACCACGGGAGCGGCGCCGGCACGGGCCCCTCGAGACCCTTCGTCAACTCGCCATGATTAGCGATGTACATCCATGGCTTGAAATAGCTGCCTATCGTGTAGTACTTGTTACGGGCTGTTGCCCTGGCCGTCGAGCACTATCGGGGGGTCTGTATGACCGTTACCACCGCTGATTCGGTACCCAAAAAAAATGAGGGGTTGTCCTGGTTGTGGCGCCGGGAACTCGACACCTACCCCGACACGGGGCCCCGGCTCACCTACCTGGCCATCACCGTCATCGCAACCATCATGCTGTACTACGCGCTCTACGTCGGGGGCTCGGTGTCGACGTTATTCCTGGTCAAGCTGCACATGAGCTTCACCTTCCTCGTCTACACGCTGGCGGCCGGGGCCGTCATCGGGGCCTTCGGTTCGCTTTTCGCCGGCCTCACCGACCGCCTGGGCCGGACCAACATCGTGGTGATCGGGTTGGGGCTTGTGGCCGTCTTCACGGCGTTCATCATCCCGGCGGCGACGAACAAGTGGGAGTTCACCATCTTCGGCTTTATCGTCGGCTTCGTCGAGGGAATCTGCCTCGTCGCCACCCCTGCGCTCATCCGGGACTTCTCGCCCCAGGTCGGGCGGGCCACGGCCATGGGCTTTTGGACCAGCGGCCCGGTACTCGGCAGCCTGGTCGTTTTCATCGTCGCCAGCCACGTCATCCACGGGACCCCCAGCCCGAACTTCTGGGTGACGCTCTACCACATCAGCGGGATCGTCGGCCTGGTCGTCTTTGCCCTGGCTCTGGTCGGCCTGCGGGAGCTGTCGCCGGGGTTACGGGATCAGCTCATGGTGTCCATGCAGGACCGGGCGCTGATCGAAGCCCGGGCCAAGGGCCTCGACATCCAGGCGTCGCTGCGCAACCCGTTCGGTCAGCTCATCAAGCCGGATATCGTGATCTCGGCCATCGGGATCTCGGTGTTCCTTCTCATCTACTACACCGCAGTCGGCTTCGCCCTCATCTACTTCACCACCGTCTTCGCCTTCACCGTGCATCAGGGCGACGCCCTCGGAAACTGGAACTGGGGGTTCAACGTCATCGCGGTGATCCTTTTCGGGTTCATCTCGGACAAGCTGCGAGTCCGAAAACCGCTGATGATCCTCGGCGGAGTGGGGGCCGCCATCATGATCGTCCTGTACCTGCTTCAGATCGGGAAACCCACCAGCTACTACCACATGGCTATCTTGCTGGCGGCGCTGGCGTTCACCCTGGGGGTCGCCTATGTGCCCTGGATGGCGAGCTTCACCGAGACGGTCGAAGCGCGCAACCCGGCGCTCACCGCCACCGGCCTGGCCATCTGGGGCTGGATCATCCGGATGATCGTCTTCGCCTCGTACCTGGTGCTGCCCGCCGTCGTCAACACGGTGACCCCGCTCGTCACCTACGGCTCCACCGTTGCGGCAGCCAGCACCAAGTACGCCAGCGAGGTGGCCTTCCTCCAGACTCCCGCGGGTCAGCAGGCCGCCGCCCTCGCGCCGGAGCTGAACGCGGTCGCCTCCCATCCGGCCATTTTCGCCGGGCTGGCCGCCAACCCCACCAACCCAGCCCTCCTCGCTCAGGCGAGCAAGGCGGTGGGTCCGGCCATGCTGGCCAGCATCGCCTCGCATCAGGCGGCCATCACCACCCTGGTCACCCAGCACGGCTCCGATCTGGCGGCGGTGGCAACCGCATCCAAGGATCCCAACTTCCAGGTCCTCATCAAACACGGCGCCTCGGTCGCGCACGCGGCGAAGACCACGGGTAGCCAGTGGAAGACGTGGTACTGGATCTGCTTCGGAGGCGCGATCTTCTTCCTCCTCACCGTGCCACTCATGAAGGGCAGATGGAGCCCGAGGAAAGCCCGGGCGGACGAGGAAGCCCACGAGGCCATGGTTCAGGAGGAGCTGTCGAAGCTTTCTCGGGCCACCGTCTGAGCATCCGTCGAGAAAAGCACGGCCGGGACCCCACGGGTCCCGGCCGTGCCGCGTCATGGCGACCGCACCGCGGCTCAGGCGATCGGCTTGCTCAACACCAGAAACTCGAGATCCGGGCGCCTCGGGATCCCGAAACGCTCGTCCCCATACGGGAAGGGCTCGGTCCCGCCCGTCCACCGGTAGCCGAGCCGCTCGTACCAGGCGATGAGGTCGACGCGCTGGCGGATCACGGTCATGGACATACGGGTGGCATCCCACTCGTCACGGGCGATCCGCTCGGCCTCGGCCATGATGGCCCGGCCGCGACCCTGGCCCTGCCGGCCCGGTCGCACCGAGAACATCCCGAAATAGGCCACCCCCCCGGCCAGTCGTTCGAGCTGGCAGCAGCCCACCAGGACGGCGCCCTCCTCGGCGAGCAGCAGCCTCCCGTCCGGGTTCGCGATCAGGTCCTCGACGGCGCCGGCGTCGGTGCGCTGCCCGTCCAGGAGATCGGCCTCGGTCGTCCACCCCACCCGGCTGGCCGGACCCCGGTAGGCGGATTCGACCAGAGCAACGATCGCCTGCACCTCGGCCGGCGCGGCCGAAGCGAACCGAAACGTCAGGGACACGGCGGCATTCTCTCAGCCGGCTGACGCTGGCTGGCGTGTGATTCTTGCCGGCGTGACATTGTGGCCGGCGATGCCTGCGCCCGATTCCACCCATCCCGCTCCCGGTCCCGACATCACCGGAGCGGTCCCGCCCACCGGACCTCTCGCCGGAGTGCGGGTGCTCGATCTGACCTCGGTGGTGATGGGACCGTTCGCGACACAGCTGCTCGGCGACCTCGGCGCCGACGTGATCACCGTCGAGCCGGCCCGTGGTGACAACAGCCGATCGATGGGGGGCGGGCCCCATCCGTAGCTGTCGGGGGTGGCGCTCAACCTGCTGCGCAACAAGCGGAACGTGTCGGTCGACATCAAGCATCCAGACGGCCGGCGGGCCCTGCTCGACATCGCCGCCACGTGCGACGTGTTCGTCACCAACCTGCGGCCGGCCACGCTCAGCCGGGCGGGGCTCGCCTATCCCGACCTGGTCCTGGTCCGGCCCGACATCGTGTACTGCCAGGCCCACGGGTACCCGACGGGCGGTCCCCGCCAGAACGATCCGGCCTACGACGACGTGATCCAGGCCGAGAGCGGACTGGCCGACGCCGCGGCCCGCGTGACGGGCCAGCCCATGCTCGCCCCAACCGTGCTCGCCGACAAGGTCTGCAGCCTCACGATCGTGTACTCGGTGACGGCCGCGCTGTACCGGCGGGCCCGCACGGGCGAAGGCGAGCACATCGAGGTGCCGATGCAGGAAACGTTCGAGGCGTTCACCCTGGTCGAGCACGGCGCCGAGGCGGTGCCACGCCCCCCGATTGGCCCCGCCGGCTACCCGCGGGTGCTCACCCCGCACCGCCGGCCCTGGCCGACCCGGGACGGCTGGATGGTGGTGCTCCCCTACACAAAGGAGCAGTACGACCGCATCTTTGCGGCGACAGGCCAGGAGCACCTGCTCGGCGACGAGCGCTACGCGACCGGTCGGCAGCGCATCGCCAACGTCGGCTTCCTCTATGACCTGGTCGGCCGGATGCTGGCCAGCCGGACCACCGCCGAATGGCTCACCTTTTTCCGCGAACAGGATGTCCCGGCCGGCGAGGTGGCCTCCCTGGACGATCTCGTCGACCAGCTTCCCGAGGCTCTGCACCCCCACGCAGGGGCCTACAAGCTGGTCCCCCCGCCGGTGCGCTTCGCCGGCGCACCCCAGAACCTGCGCCGGCCGGCACCCCTCATCGGCGAGCACACCGAGGCGGTACTGGCCGAGGTCGGCTACGACCAGGGCAGGCTGGCGGGGCTGCGCGCCTCGGGGGTACTCGGCCAGGTGCCGGCCGAGTTCTCCTGAACGGTGGCCGGACGCAGGTAGCCGATGACCATCACCGCCACGAACAGGCCGTAGGCGGCAAGGACATCCACGGTGAACCAGGCGGTCAGGGACAGGCGCAGCTGCAGACCGAGCGAAGCGGCCTGGGCGGGGGTTAGCCCGGCGACAGAAGGCGGGACCGTCTGATTGGCCTGGACGATGGCCGAGGTGAACTGCGACGCCAGCACCAGCAACGATCCCGCCACGACCAGGGCGGCGACGGCCCGGTCCCGGAGCCGCGTGACGACGATGGGGACTGCGGCCAGGGCCAGAGCGGCCAGCACGTTGCCGAGGACGAGCGGCCACGGACCGCTGAAGGCGTTGCCGAGGCTGAAGCTGACCGCGTGCCCCGTCGTCGTGACGAGCCCGACGTAATGGTCCCAGGCGGGAAGAAATGCGCCCGCCGTGATCAGGGCGAGAAGGGCGACCAGCACGGTCGGGCCCACACCGTAAGATCCGGTGGGCGCGGCATCGGCGGGAACCGCGGCCGTGGTGTCGACCGGCACCGCAGACGTGGAGTCGACCTGGAAAGATGCGGTCGCCTCGACCGGGAGTGCCGCCGTCACCTCGGCCGGGAGCGCGGCTGCTGTCCCGGTGAGCCCGGCCGCCGTCACCTCGGGCGGGACGGGTGGAATCGGTTCGGCCGGATCGGGAGCGGTCAGGGCGTCAGCCGGCAGGGCGGCGGATGGCTCGGCCGGGGCCGCGGCCACCGTCACCTCCGGCCGGACGAGTGCCGGCCCGGTGGCGTTCGGGCCGTCGGCCCCTGCCGCCACCCCTTCGGCTGCTGCTGCGGGGGTCGGGGGCGAGGGCGCCGGCGCCCACACGCGTGACGGATCTGGATCGCTCCGGAGGAGGGGGCTGGGTTCGGTGGCAGGGGCCGCGGGTCGCGTGTCGGCCGGAACCGGCGCCGTCCAACCCGGATCGGGCTGCGATTCCCGCTCCCACTGAGCCGACCAGCGTGGGTCGGGTTGCGGCGGTGCCCAGCTCGGGCCGGAAAGGGATGGAAGGGCTGAAAGGGGTGGAAGGGCTGAGAGGGGTGGGTCCGTCGCTTCCGTCACGCCCGGAGCGAGGGTCGGTGCCGGTTCGGCCAGAACGCCGCTCTCCCTCGCCCGGTGGTGGACGGCAAGGACGGCAACGGCCGCCCCGGCGGCGCCGGTCAACCAGCCAGCGGTCATCAACCACATACCGATGGACGACGGGGCCACCCCGTAGTGCAGCGCCTCGCCCAGGTCCGAGACCCGGAAGCCGAGCTCGGTGACGACGAGGCCGACGGCCATGCCTGCCCCCAAGCGGGCCCGGCCCCGGCCGGCGAGGACGAGGCCAAGAGCGACTGCCCACCCGGCGGCCAGCACTGAGTACAGAGCCGCCTGATCGGGCTGCGACCAGGCCGATCCCTGACCGAGGCTGCCGCTGAAATACCGCGGGAACATTGCGACGACATGGAGGATCACGGTGGCGAGCAGGAGCCCGACCGCGCCCAGGTCGAGCCAGGTACGGCGACCGTCCGCCGGGCTCTCTGGCTGGTCGCGGTACATCACTCGCATACGGAAAATCCTTCCCTGGCCAGGTGAAGACAACCTGAAGATCCGGGGGTCCGCCCGTCAGATCCGCCCGGCACACCACCCTGAACGTCAGCCGGTCGCCTGAGGGCAGAGCCGCCATCCGGGAGTGGCCGAGCCCGCAAAGGCTACCTCGAACCCCAGAGCGACCCGGTCAGCCCCGAAGCCCGGGCAATGGGACGGGATACCGCCACGCGGACCGCCTGCTCGCTCCCCGCCACGACGAGACCGTCCTGGCCCCGGGTGATCGCGGTGTACAGGAGCTGGCGGGTGAGCACCGCCGATGTCGACGCCGGCAGCATGACGGCAACCTGCCGGAATTCCGATCCCTGCGCCTTGTGCACGGTCATGGCAAAGACGGTGTCCGCTGTCGACAGCCGGGCCGGGCTGATCGTGATCAGCCTTCCGGCCCGCCGGAAAGCGACGGTCACCCCCCCATCCTCCCGGGCCACGACCACGCCGGTGTCACCGTTGAAGAGGCGAAGGCCGTAATCGTTGGCGGTCACCATCACCGGCCGGCCGAGGTACCAGGTGGAACCAGTGGCGAACTCCGGCAGCGACGCCGACAGCCAGTCCTCAATCCGCCTGGTCCAGCTGCTCACGCCCGAAGGGCCGTGCCGGTGGGCGCACAGGACCCGGAACCGGGCCAGGGCATCGACGGCTGCTTCGCCGTTGCGTTCGACGGCGCCTCCGAACAGTGCGGCGCCGGCGGCGCAGGCCATCACCTGGACCGGTTCGAGCGCAGCCGAGGTCGCGGGAGCCGACCAATCAACGGTGTCGTCCACCTCCACCCACCGGAGCGACTCATCGCTCGACGAGAGGAGCCGGATGGTCCGGTCCGCGTCGCCGGATCGGACGGCTGCGGCCAACTCGGCAACTGATCCACGAAAGCGATAGTTGGCACGCAGGACGACGACGGTGTCGCCGAGGCCAACCATGTCCGGTGTGGACGGCGCGGCGGGGGCGCGGCGGCCGTTACGCGCCCCAGCTGCTCCCGGGCCACGGGCGTCATCTGGATGTACTCGAGGGCGGGGCCGACGATGTCACCGAGGACGGCGCCCGCTTCCACCGAGGCCAGCTGCTCGGGATCGCCCACCAGGATCAGCCGGGCGTCGGGGCGGACCGCGTCGATGAGTCGGGCCATGAGCGACAGGGCGACCATCGAGGTCTCGTCCACGATGATCACCTCGTGAGGCAGCCGGTGGTGGCGATCGTGGCGAAAGCGGCTGGCGCTGTCCGGACGGACTCCGAGGAGCCGGTGCAGCGTGGAGGCGCGAAGCGACAGCAGATGCTGGCGGAGCGCGGGGGCGACGTCGAGCTGGAGGGCCTCGGCATGGAGCGCCTCCTCCAACCGGGCGGCGGCCTTGCCCGTGGGGGCGGCCAGGCCGACGAGGGGCAGGCGGCCACCGAGGTCAGTCGCCTGTTCGTCGAGCAGGGCGACGATCCGCGCCAGCGTTGTGGTTTTGCCGCTGCCCGGTCCGCCGGCGATGACACACAGGCGACGGAGGACGGCCACGGCCGCCGCCCACCTCGCTTCGGCGGCCTCTTCGGAAAAAAGACGGGCCAGGCCGGCGGCCAGCACCGACTCGTCGACGCCCGGGGTGGCGCCGGCGGCCCGGGCCAGCAGCGCATCGGCGACGGCGCGCTCATCCCGCCAGTACCGGTCGAGATACAGTGCGCTCCCGATAAGGCGGAGCGGACGGTCGCCGGGGCCGTGCTCCCCTGCTGCCACCATCCCGCTGTTCGCCAGCGCTGCAATCCAGTCCCGGGGGTCGGGCCACGGCAGGGTGGCGAGGTCCAGCTCGTCGTCCTCGTCGGCGGCGGTGTGGCGTACGGCCTCGAGATCAACGTAGACGTGCCCGAGGCGGGGAGCCCGGACGGCCAGGGCGGCCGCGAGCCTCACCCGATCGTCGCCTTCCCCACCGAGCTCGCCCAGACGCCGGGCCACGTGCACGTCAGCGGGACTGAGCACACCGGCGCGGTTGAACATGGCCAGCATCCCGGTGGCAGCGAGCGCGACGTCCGAGGCGTAGATGTCCGGCCTCGAAAGCGAGAGGGGTGCCATCAGGTCGGACCCGATCCTTGTTCGAGAAGATCCGACAGCGCAGTGACCATCGCGGGAGGCGTCGGCCAGGAGAACACGCCGCACAGAAGGTCATTGGCCGGCGGTGCCTCCGGCCCGCACATGCCGCGGAGGAAGAGGTACAGGACGCCTGCCAGCTGGGTTTCGGGGTCGTAGTCCGGCGTCCGCCAGCGGAGGTACCGGTGCAACGCCACCATGTAGAGGCAAGCCTGCAGCGGGTAGTGATCCCGCTGCATCTCCGTGGCCAGGGCGCCGGGCCGGTAGTGCCAGGCGGAGAGCGACTCGTCGCCCGGGGCCAGCCAGTTGGTCTTGTAATCGACGACGAGGTAGCGAGTGGCGCCGGAAGCGTTCCTGATCCGGATGACCAGGTCCACGCTGCCAGTCAGGTAGCCACGCAGGTGGGTGGCCAGCGCCGGTCTGGCCAGCCGGGCGGCGTACCCATCGAGGGCAGTGCCGGGACGTACCGAGGCGGCGAACAACCTGGCGATGTCGGCAGTGAGAACGCGTCCTGAGGGTCGGTCACCGCCGGCGAGCGGCAGTTCGAAGTGAAGCTCGTCGAGACGGTCGGCCCGACCGAAGGCCCGGAGGCCCCTCCCGTCCACGAGCGGACCGAGAGGAGTCGACAGGGCAGCAGCGAGCCCCTCCGACAGTTCCTCGATTGACCCGACGTCGGTTCCCCGCCGGCTCTGCTCGTCGAGGACGGCTGACGTCACCGCTGCGATGAGGTCGACGGCGGCAAAATCCACGCGCTCCAGGACGGCGTGGACGAAGGTGCCGATCTCGGCGCCCCGCGGGATGCCGGCAAGCGGTGAGGCGATAGCCCGCAGGGCGGCCTCGTCGGCGCCGGACCTGGCCGCCGGGCCGGAGTCGGCCGCCGGGCCGGAGTCGGCCGCCGGGCCGGCCGGCGCGCTGGTGTCACCACGGGCGTCGTCGGGTTCGTCGGTAATACCCGGCCGCTCGGGCTCGCTGCCGACGGGATCGCTCTCGTCGGCCGCGATGATCCCGCTATACGAGGTGCGACGCCAGGCCCGGTCGAGGGCGCGCTCGAAGCGGGCGGCCGCGAGGTCACCCGGCGCCGGCGTCGCCCCCTCCCACCGGGCGACCGGGGTGGCAGTGCAGCGCTCCACGGTGATTTGGCCGGGGACCCGCTCCACCATGGCCTGCACGCGGGACCGAACAGCAGCTTCGTTCGGCGAGTATGTTGCGCTCGGCGCCACATTGCCGTCCCGGTCGCGGCTCATCAGCAGACGGCCGAGCGGGGAGTGCTGGGACTCGTAGGCGCGGACCCACCAGACCACCACCTGATGACGGGCCCGGGTAAGCGCCACGTACAGGAGCCGGAGATCCTCGCCGCGCTGCTCGTCGTGGGCGGCCGAGAAGTGATCCAGGTAGCTGCGGTTCGCGTCGGTCACTCCCACGTCCAGGGTGCGGTGGTTGTCGGCGGCCGGGTCGTGGAACACCACAGGCCGGCCTTTGCGCAGGGCTGGACCGCTGTCCCACAGGTACGGGCAGTAGACGACCGGGAATTCCAGCCCCTTGGCCCGGTGGATGGTGAGCACCTGGACGGCGTCGGCATCGGAATCGAGGCGACGGCTGCGGTCCTCGGCGTCGGCGGTCTCGGCGCCGACCTCTCCGATGCGCCGGGCCAGCCAGGCCCGCAGGGCCGGGGCGCCCAGTTGAGCCGCGGACGCCTCCGTGTGAAGCAACTCGGCGATGTGGCCCAGATCGGTGAGATCACGTTCGCCGGTCGGTTGGAGCAGGAGCCGGGCCGGCAGCCCTTCGGTCGCCATGATGGCCCGGGTCAAGGTGGCCACTCCCCGCTGGCCCAGAATGTCGGCCCAGCGATGGAGCCGAGTGTGCAGCAGTTCCCACGTCGCCTCGCCGGCCCCGGCGACCTCGTCGGCTGTCATGCCGACAAACGGTGTCAGGGCGACCGACACGGCGCGCGGTCGGGAAGCGGGCTGCTCGAGGGCTTCCAGCAGCCGCAACCAGTCGACCGCGGTCGGCGAACCAAACACGCTTTCAGTGCCGCCGACAACGGCGGGGACGCCAACCGCCCGAAGGGCGGCTTGCACGAGACCCGCCTGGCGGTTGGTGCGCACCAGGGCCGCGATGTCACCGGGCGACACACGGCGCGAAAGGCCCTCCTCGTCGCCGCGCCATTCCACGAGTCGGGCCGGCGATCCGAGGAGCGCCACCACGTCGGCGGCCAGGTCACCGGCGACCCATTCCAGGGCCGAGTCCTTTTGGGCGCCTTTCGTCGTCCGCCGGACCAGCCCGTCGCTCGAGTAAAGCACCCGGAATCGGAGGGAAGCGCCACCGGGCGCACCGACAAGACCCGGCCGCTGATGGGCGGCCGTCGCCGCCACCGGACGGTACGGGATCTCGGGATGCCCGACATGAAGTGGATTGAGCAGGGCGTCGTACGCCGCGAGCAGACCGGCGTCGCTGCGCCAGTTCTCGGACAGGGTAAACCGGTGCTGGGCGCGGCGGGCTGCGTCCAGGTAGGCGTAAACATCGGCGCCGCGAAACGCGTAGATCGCCTGCTTCGGATCGCCGATCAGCACCAGGGTGGACTGCCCGCCACCGAAGGCCCGGCGGACGACCTCCCATTGTACGGGATCGGTGTCCTGAAACTCGTCGACAAGGACGACCCGGTACCGGTCGCGGAGCAGCCGGCAAGCGGCCTCGCCGCGCTCCGGATCGTTCAGGGTGTCCTGAAGCCGGGTCAGGAGATCGTCGTAGGTGAGCAGATTGCGGTCATGCAGCCGGCGAGCCACCTCCCGGCGGACACTATCGGCGAGCCGGCGCTGGCGGCCCGGGGTGCTGTCGCCGGCGTCGGGTTCGAGAGGGGTGACCGGATTCGCTACCGCGATGCGAGCGATCTCGTGAGCGACCCGCCGGTCAAACGGCGGCACACCCCAGCCGAGCACTCTCCGCAGAAAAAGGTCGTCGACCACCTCGTCGACTGTGTCGCTGGCATCCTCGATGAGCGTGGCCCCGACCCCAACCCGCCCCGTCACGCCCAGGCCGGCGAGGACCAGGTGGCAGAATCCGTGAGTCGTCGTGATCGTCGCGGCATCGAAGATGGCCAGGGCATCAGTGAGCCGGGTGCGACGTTTGCTCACCTCCTGCCAACTTCCGCCGGCGAGGAGGCAGGCCACCCGATCATCGGTCGGCGGAGCCACACCGGCATCGACGTAGCGGCCCAGGCGGGATTCGGCGGACACCAGCCGGGCCCGGACCCGATCCCGCAGCTCCGCGGTGGCGATCCGCGTGAAGGTCACCGCCAGGATGTTCTCGATTGGCATCCCCTCGGCGACGAAGCGAGTGGTGAGGGCGGCGATCGTGAAGGTTTTGCCAGTCCCAGCGCTGGCCTCGAGGACCGTGACGCCCGGACCCGGCAATGGCCCGCACGGATCGAACGGCCGCGGCCCGACCTCAGGTCCCGATCCGGGCCCGGACAGCGGTGGTGCTTCCCTCATCGATCCTGCAGCTGCTCGTGGTCGAGGAGGCGGTTCCAGAGCCGACCGGCCAGGCGCCCGAAACGGGAGCTCTCGGACTCGTCCCACCCGGGGCCGCATTCGTCCGGTCGGGGCGCGGCCATCAGGAGATCCTCGAACGGCACCTCGCCACCGAGCACCATCACGTGTTCGGGCTCGCCGTCCTCGCGTGGAAACTCGAACGCGGACTTCCACTCCTTCATCGCCGTGTCGCCCGGATCGTCGCCCGCCCGGCGAGCCTCGGCCCACGCCGCGGACGTGTCGCAGTAGATAGGCAAGGGTTCGCGCATACCGCGGTCGTAGAGGTCCACCAGGACGCTGATCCCTGCGAGGGCGGCAACCCGCCTGGCGTCCCGGGATCCTGGCGCGCCGGCCGACAAGGGATGGAGCACCGATGTCCGGATGAGCTGCCTACGGCCTGGAGGCTTGCGGCCGCGTCCGAGAAGCACGCTGGCGATCGCCTCGTCGGACCACGCCGCGGTCAGCGCCAGGAACCGTACCCACGCCGCCAGCCGGTGCTTGGCGCCCAACCGGGAGTACACGCACCGGACGATGATCCCGTCGCGCACTCCGGGTACCGTGCCGATCAGGATCCGACCGTCCGCCAACCGTACGTTGACATCGAGTGAACGGGGCTCGGCGCCGGCGCACGGCAGCGCCGCCACCGCTTCCACCAGGCCCTCGACGGTCGGCGTCACATCGGCCAGAACCGCATCGACGAGGCGACCCGGCGGGAGGATGCCTCTCGCCCGCTCGGCATCGACGGCTGCCGGGAGATCGGCGCCGGCGAGGCGGGCAGTCAGCAAGCGGTCCCCCACCTCCCACCGTTCGAGGGGGTCGAGATCGATTGGCAACGAGTCGTTGACCTCGTCCGAGGCGTTGCCGGCGAACCACCCCAGCCGCTCGCGCAGGAAGGCCTTGACCGGGTGTTCGACGAAGCGGACCAGCGAGTCGAGCTGCACCACGTCTCCGCCGACGGGGGGAAGGCACCCGGCGAGGAACGGCCGGGGGGCTCGCCGGGGCGCCGACAGGGCCACAGCCCCGTCGAGGCTGACCGGATCGAAGCTCCGGGTTCCCTGCCGCTCCGACCCGGGGCCGAAGTTGCGGGGATCGAATGACTGCAAGGGGTGTTGCACGAGCACGCGCTGGCGCGCCGGTGCCGGGTCGCCGTCGATCCGTACGGTTCGATCCACGACGTCGAGTAGTTCGGCGATAGGGACGGCAGGAGGACGCTCCCGGTTGGTGCGCTCGTCGCGGCCGCCGAAGGTGATGACCAGATGATCGGTCGCGGCCAGCACAGCATCGAGCAGCAGCTGGCGGTCTTCGCTCCGTGCGTCCCTGTCGCCGACGTGTGGATCCTCCGAGAGCACGTCGTCGCCGTCCCGATGGGTGTGACGGGGGAAGACGCCGTCGTCGAGCCCGAGCAAGCCCACCACCCGGTGCGGCACCGATCGCATCGGGACGAGGGTGCAGATCGTGAGGTCGCCGGTGCGGAAGTTGGCCCGGGTGGGCCGACCCTTCAGGCGTTCCGCCAGCAGGGCGCGGGCTTCCGACAGGTCGAGCACCGTGGAGGCCGCCGCCGTTCCGGCTTCGTCGACCACGTCATCGAAAACCCGATGCAGCTGGTCTCGCTGCCAGGCGTCAGCCGGCGCTACGGCACCGAGCGACTCCGTCGCTGCGATGATGGCGTCCCGCCAGCCCTCGATCGGCTGGGGCCGGGACAGGGCACTGATCGCAGAGCGCAGGCGATCGACCAGTTCGGCGACATGGCCAGCCAGGTCGACGGTGCCACTGACGACGTCATCGAGGGGAAGGGTCCCTGCGAAGAGCCGCTGATCGTCGTCCGCCATGGCCACTCCCAGCAGCAACCGGTCCAATCCGGCGGTCCAGCTGTTGACCTGCAGGCCGGGCAGCCCCCACTGGGCGCGGTGCTCGCCGTCGAGACCCCACCGGATACCGGCGCCGGCGACCCACCGTTCGAGCTGAGCTCGTCCATCCTCGTCGAAATGGAAGCGACGGCGCACCGGCTCCCTCGACACCAGGTCGAGTACCTGCGAGGCGGTGACCCGGCTGGCCGCCAGCTCGAGCACGAAGTCGGCCACTGCGAGCAGCGGGTTGGTCTGCAGGATCGACCGATCCGCCAACCGGACTCGCAGTTCGGGCAGCGCCGGCTGAGAGGGGTGACCAGCCGGGTCGAGAGGGAGCACTTGGCCCTGGACGGCGCCAGCCGGGTCGAGCGAGCGCCCCGGACCGGGGACGGCGCCAGCCGGGTCGAGCGAGCGCCCCGGACCGGGGACGGCGCCAGCCGGGTCGAGCGAGCGCCCCGGACCGGGGACGGCGCCAGCCGGGTCGAGCGAGCGCCCCGGACCGGGGACGGCGCCAGCCGGGTCGAGCGAGCGCCCCGGGCCCGGGAAGGCGCCAGCCGGGTCGAGCGGGCGGCCCGGGCCCGGATCGTCGGCTGCCTCGATGCGGTCTCCGGCGCCGAAGGCCGCATGCACCAAGGGTGCGAAGGACTCGATGTCGGGGCACATGATGATCACGTCGCGTGGCTCAAGGCTGGTATCGCTGGCCAGGAGGTGGAGTACGGCGTCCCGCATGACCTCGACCTGGCGGGACCGGCCATGACACGAGTGGACCCGGAGGCTGCGATCGGCGGGGTCGAGTGGCGGCCGAGGGTCCAGCTCGCCTGCACGGGGCGGAGCCGGCGGCGCCCGGTCGGCCCGGATATCCATCTGGATGCGGCGGAGCAACGATTGCGAGGTCTCGACTACGGCGCGGTACTCGCCGGCCGCAGGGGTGTGGGCGGAAAGGACGAGCTGCATCTCACGGGCGTCGCGACCCCAGGAACGCAAGAGCGGGTTGGCGGGCAGCGCCGCCGTCGGATCGTCGGCTCGCCGCATCCCCGAGGGGGCACGAGGCAGAACGGAGGCCACCTTGGACCACAACGGCGCAGACGGATGCAGAAGAAAGAGATGCACATCCCGCCAGGTGGCCACGGCCCGCAGCACCGACAGGTGGCTGGCGGGCAGTCGGGTCAGGCCGAACAGCGAAAGGCGCGGCGGCAGGTCGACCACGGAGGCGCTCTCAGCCAGCCGCATCGAGGCGGACCGGATCCGCTCAGCCGGGCTGTCAACGCCGATACGCCGACGGAGTCGGCGCCAAAGCTCGGCTTGCCAGACGCCGGGCGCGGCGATGCCTTCCGGTGCGCCCGCGGCCCAGGCCACGATCATCTCGGGTCGGTGCACGGCATAGTGGTCGTACAGGTCAGCGAGATGCCGAACGGTGGCGAAGCGGCGGATCGGAACGGCCAGGGGCCCGATAGCGGCCACGGCACCCAGGGGTCCTGCACCGTTGGGGCCGGCCGGCCCGCGAGCAGTGTCGGCATCCCGAGTTGCTACGCCGGGGACGGCAGCCAGCCCGGCAGGCGACGCCGCCCGCAGATGCGCCGCCAGCGGTTGAAGAAAGGGCTCGTCGAGGTGGACGTCGATCAGCTCGACCAAGGGCCAGACCGACCGCTCGGGAAGCCACGGATCGGCGCCGGCCGGCATCCCGATAGCAGCCGCGGTCGCGGCGTTGATCAAAGTTCCCGGAAACGGGAAGGCGATGTTGGCACAGACCCCGTCGGCTCGATCGGGGCCGGCGCCGAGCCGATGGGACAAGCGCTGGGCCAACCAGCGCTCCACGCCGCGGGTCGGGACGGCCACGATCTCCCCGGTCATCGGATCGGGCAGAGGCTCGGCCAGCACGTCGCCCAGGATCTCGATCAGCCGGTCCGCCCGCTCCGAGCGGTGCACGTACAGCACCCGTCACCCTTCTCCCACGCCACAAGGCTACGGAGTGGGTGTGACGACGGGGTGGCTTACGGGCCAGTGGCGGGCAGGGAGGCGTCAGTTCGCCGACAGGACCCACCCGTCCCCCGTCCCTGGGGCCGATTCGCACCCCGGACCGCCCAGGCTCGCCGCTTATCCGGGCGGTCCCACACTCGCCGCCTCAGGGCCGAACTTCGCCACGTAGCCGGGGTGCACGGCCTCCCACCGCTGCCGCGTATCCCACGGCACCGGCGTGGCAGCCAGGTCATGCTCCAGGAAATCGAGGCAGGTGTGCCAGCCGGCTCCGTCGCGGGCAGCCTTGCCCACCTCGTCGAAGGTGTCCAGGAGCGTCAACATGCTGCCCGAGCCATGGGGGGCGACCTCCAGGGTGATCTTGTCGGTACCCCACATGAACTCGAGCAGCCGCCCGGGCTCCACGCGGAGAACCTCACCCTCGAACGAGCCCCCCTCCATCTCGAACCGCAGCCGAGCGCCGACCTCCCACGGTCCGACAATGCGCTGGGGAAACCAGGCCGCCAGGTGCTCGGGCCGGGTGAGCGCATTCCACACCTTCGCCGGGGGATGGTGCAGCTCCCGCCTGAAGCGCAAACGCCACTGATCACCCGCAGGTTCCAGCTCACCATCCGTGTTGCTCACCGTCATATCAGGGACCTCCTTGTCAATCGGATTCGTCGGTCATGGCGTCCAGATGTCGTTCGAGGTCTTCAAGGCGAGGACCCCACAACCCCCGGAAAGGCGCCAGCCAGTCATCGATCTCGCGCAGTGGCTCGGCCCGCACCCGGTAAAGCCGGCGCTGAGCCGCTACCTCGGCCTCGACCAGGCCCGCCTCCCGCAGGACGCGCAGGTGCTTGGACACGGCTGGCTGGCTCAGCGTGGTGCTGTCCACCAGCTCGCCGACCGATCGGGCGCCCTCCCGCAGGAGGTCGAGGATGTGGCGGCGGTGAGGCTCCGCGAGCACATCGAAGACGAGCACGTCAGCAAGTATGCCGCTACAGATATATTCCTGTCAAGATATGTACGAACCCAGCCGGGGCCGGATTACTGGCTCCAATCGAGGGGGAGCCCCACATAGTTCTCGGCCAGGCTGGTGCTCATGGCCCGGCTGCGGACCAGATAAGCCTGGCGAGCCCGCTGCACCTGCCGGCCGAAGGAGTCCTGGCCCGGATCGACATGCAGGAGCGAGGTCAGGCCGGTTGAGAATTCCTGCACCCGCCACACTCGCCGCAGGCATCGCCCGCTGTAGCGATCGAGACCGGTCGGGTCACCGTCGCGGTACCAGGCCGCCAGGGCGTCGGCCAGGACCACCACATCAGCGACAGCCAGGTTGAGCCCTTTGGCGCCGGTAGGGGGAACGATATGGGCCGCGTCGCCGGCCAGAAACAGCCGGCCCCACGACATGGGTTCGATCACGAAGCTGCGCATCGGGGTGATGGCCTTATCGACGATGGGACCTTCGTGGAGGGTCCATCCGGGTGCAGCCAACCGGACCTGGAGCTCCCGCCAGATGCGATCGTCGGGCCAATCGGCGATCTGCTCGTCGGGTGCCACCTGGAGGTAAAGACGGGTCAAGGTGGGAGAGCGCAGGCTGTGCAGGGCGAAACCGCGTTCGTGGAACGCGTAGATCAGCTCGTCGGTGGACGGCGCCACCGCCGCCAGAACGCCAAGCCAGGCAAACGGGTACTCCTGTTCGTACTCGCGCACTTGACCGGCGGGAACAGCGTGGCGGGTGACCCCGTGGAAGCCGTCACACCCGGCCACCACGTCGCACCGCAACTCCCCTCTCGACCCGGTGTGGCGAAAACCCACCACGGGCCGCCCGTCTGCACCGCTGATGTCACTCAACTCGACGGCCTCGGCATCGAACAGCAGGGCTCCACCACCCGCGATGCGAGCGGCGATCAGATCCTTGATCACCTCCTGCTGGCCGTACACCGTGATGGACTTGCCCGTAAGGCCCGCGAAATCGATGCGGTGGCGGTCACCGCTGAATTGCAGATTCACGCCCCGGTGTTCGAGACCCTCGTGGTGCAGCCGGTCCGAAAGGCCCAGCTGGTCCAGCAGCGCCACGGTGCCGTGCTCGAGGACGCCGGCGCGGATGCGGGCCTCGACATACTCCCGGCTTCGGGCTTCAATGACCACCGACTCGATCCCGGCCCGTTCGAGCAGGTGACCGAGAACAAGCCCGGCCGGCCCGGCCCCGATGATGCCGACCTGGGTGTCGATGCCCGTTTTCATTGGGCCCGTTTTCATTGGGCTCGTTTTCATTGGGCTCGTTTTCATTGGGGTCGTGTTCATGGGTCGGGATCGCGCTGGCTGTCGCGGCCATGGGCGGCCAGGGCCCGTTCGATCCAGACGGCGCTGGCACCGAGATACCCGGCCGGATCGAGCAGCTCGGCGATCCGCGACCGGGACAGCACGGAGCTCACCAGCGGCTCACGGCAGAGGGCCTCGGCGAATCCGATCGCCTGGCCGCTCGCGTCTTCGACCGCCTGGTTGACGGCCTGGCGGGCCCCGGCCTGGTTGCCAGTCAGGGCGGCCACCTCGAGAACGACCCGCTCGGCCAGCAGGAGTCCCCCCGACTCGGCCAGGTTGGCGGCCATGGCCGCGGGGCGGGCTTTCAGGCCGGCCACCACGTTGGCCGCCCCGGCCACGGCCCCCCCGGCGAGGGCCAGCAGCTCCGATAAGGACTCCCATTCCGCCTGCCACCCGGCGATGGCCCGCTCGTGCTCGGCCACCAGTGCGGCCTGGAGAACTGGCACCAGGGCATGGGCCCGGCGGCTGGCGGCGAGGACCGACACGGCCGCCGCCGGATTGCGCTTGTGGGGCAGGGTCGATGAGCCACCGGTCTCCGCCACTGTCACCTCGCCAACCTCGTTTTGCGCCAGCAGCACCACGTCCAGGCAAATCTTGGCGGCCGTGCCCGCGACCGTCCCCAACGCCCCCGCCAGACCGGAGACCCGCTGACGGGCCGTATGCCAGGGCAGTACCGGCTCGCCCAGGTCGAGCCGGCGGGCGAAGGCGTGCAGCACAGCCGGTCCTGCGGAGCCGAGCGAGGCCAGGGTGCCGGCCGCGCCGCCGAGTTGCACTGCCAACCGGGAACGAGCCTGGTCGAGCTGGACGCGGGCATCGTCGACTCCAGCCAGCCATCCAGCTGCCTTGAGCCCGAAGCTGATTGGTAGCGCCTGCTGCAGGAGCGTGCGGCCGGCCATCACCTGCCCGGAGTGGGCGCGAGCCAGGCGGGCGCATGTCTCGGCCGCCCGCCTGAGGTCGGCATCGATCAGCGGCACGGTCCGGGCCGCCACGAGCATGGCGGCGGTATCGAGAATGTCCTGGCTGGTCGCCCCCCAGTGCACCCACGAGCGGGCCGAGTCAGGCACGGCGGCGCGGAGGGCGGCCACGAGCGGGATGACCGGGTTGCCGTCCCGACGCGCCGCCCGGCCCAGGGCGACGAGGTCGAAGCGGCCGGCCTGACAAGCGGCGGCGATCGCCCCGGCGGCCGCCCCGGGAATCACGTCACAGTCGGCCTCGGCTCGGGCCAGGGAGGCTTCGGCATCGAGCAAGGCCTGCAGCCATGCGCCGTCACCGGTGGCGGCCAACACCTCGTCGCTGCTGAAGATCGGGGCGAAAAGCCTGTTACCAGGCAAAGAAAACCGTCTCCTGATCGCCCTGCAGGCAGATGTCGAAGCGCAGCCCCTCGGGATCGGGGTGGGCGATGACGGTGGCGACCCGGTCGGGATCGGCGATGGCCTGCAGCACGGGATCGGAGGCGTTGGCGAGGGCCTCGTCCGGAAAGTAGCACCGGGTCCAGAGGCGCTGCAGGAGCCCGCGGGCGAAGACCGACATCTCGAGGTGCGGGGCCTGCCGGTCGTCGACGCGGTCCGGTTTTGCGGTCACGAAGCGGTACGAGCCCGTGGAATCGGTGCACGAGCGCCCGAAAGCGCGCCACCGGGGCCGGCCCGCAGCCGGAGGAGCCGCCTGGTAGATCTCGATCACGGCGTCGGGGACCGGCTCACCGGCACCGTCGACGACCTGTCCCCAGATGGTCAGGGCGTCGGGCGACCCTGGCGCGACGAGCGCCCTGTCCGCCACCCAGTCCAGGGCGAAGCGGAAAAACGGACCCACCGTCTGCGACGGGGTTGGAGCAACGGTCACGACGGTGGGTCGACGGGTGTGGCCAGATGGCCGCCAACCACGATGTCAAAGCAGTAGCCGAGGGCGCGTTCGTCTTCCGTGGTCGCCCAATCGAACGACGAGATCAGCCGGGCCCGACCCGCCGGGTCGCGGACCGACTGAAAGATGGGGTCGTAGTCGAGCAGCGGATCACCGGGAAAGTACATCTGGGTGACCAGCCGCTCTGCGAAGGTGCGACCGAAGACCGAGAAGTGGACGTGCGCCGGCCGCCAGGCATTGGGGTGGTTGCGCCAGGGGTAGGCCCCGGGGCGAATGGTCACGAAACGGTAGCTCCCGTCCGGACCGGTGAGACAGCGGCCGGCGCCGGAAAAGTTAGGGTCGAGCGGAGCGGGGTGCTGGTCGGCCTGGTGGGCGTATCGGCCGGCAGCATTGCATTGCCAGATCTCGACCAGCTGACCGGCGATAGGGCGGCCGTCGCAGCCGAGCAGGCGTCCGCTGACGTTGATGCGCTGTCCCTGGGGCTCGCCCCCGGATCCGATCGTGAGGTCGGCGTCCTGCGGGTGCACGTCATCTCTGCCGAAGACCGGCCCGGTCCCGGGCTGGAGTTCGGCCGGGAGCGGCACCAGGGGTCGCCGGGGGGCTCGCTGCATCGTCGAGCGGTAGCCGTCCGCCGCGTAGGGCGGGTCGATTACCGAACGGCTCGAGATCAAGGTCGCACCTCGTAGTAGAGGTTGGCCGGGTCGTCGAAGTCGTGGACGGTAAAGCGGGTGAACCCCGCCTCCCGGCACATCGCCTCGGCCAGCTGACGGTGGAAGCCCAGGGTGCCGAGCCCGGCGCCATCCGGTTCGGAGAGCGCTGAGGACATGCACGTGGCGACAGACGTGCCGTACATCATGGCCAGTACCGGGTTGCGCAGGTTGTCGTGCCATGTCGCGCCGGCGCGGATGTCTTTGATGAGCCAGGTCCCCTCATCATGCAGGGCGGCGCGGATGGCGGCCATGGCTTCGGCCGGCCTCGGCATGTCGTGGAGGCAGTCGAGGGTAAGGACGAAGTCATAAGTGGGAAGGCGCGGCAGCTCGGCGGCCGGAGCGACGTGCAGCTGCACGTTGGTCAACTCCGTGTCAGCCAGGCGGGCCCGGGCCCGGTCGATGGCGTGACGGGAGGGGTCAAACCCTTCGAAGGTCGAGTTGGGAAAGGCGGCGGCCATCGCCAGCAGGGCTGTACCCGAGCCGCAGCCAATGTCCGCCACGCTGATGCCATTCGCCAGCCGCGCCGACAGCCCGTCGAGCGCCGGGAGGATCCGGGGAACCAGCGCCAGTTTGGTCCAGGGGCCCAGCATCCGCTCCACCCCATGAGCCGCGGACGGTCCAAGGTCGTCGTAGGTCAAGCCCCTGCCGGTCCGGAAGGCGTCGGCCAGCCGGTCCACTACTTCGGGCGGCGCGACCCCACCCTGGAATGCCCCTGCCGCGAACCAGATGCTTCCCTCCTCGTCGGCCAGCACCTC
Organism: uncultured Acidimicrobiaceae bacterium; assembly: GCA_963834725.1. Lineage (GTDB taxonomy): Bacteria > Actinomycetota > Acidimicrobiia > Acidimicrobiales > Palsa-688 > PALSA-693. Next base: position 4,308,041 of record CAWICN010000001.1, on the reverse strand, counting down.
CGCCGCTTCGACGCTCAGCTCGAAGACCTCACCGTCGGCGGTGTCGATCAAACGGGCCGCGGCCTGGCTGCGCAGCCATTCGAGCAGCCAGCGCTCGTGCAGGCCGGTTCGATCGGCCAGGCCCGCCGCGGTCACGGGACCGGCCCCGGCCATAGCCCGGTAGAGGCCGAGCCGGTCGCCGAGGTGGATCATGAGCGACACCACTTCGCCCTGCTTGAAGGTCCACACCTGCAACGCCAGGGCGGCCAGGCGGTCAGGATCGGGCTGGGGCGGTGCCTCAGCTCCGGGGTGTGCCATCGACTCGGCGGCACCCGCGCCAGACTGTGTTGTTGCCATAGACCCAGAATCTTCTATTGCCATCAACAGGGACGCTACTTCAGAAGACCTCGCCCGGGCCGTGGGACGGACGATCCCCGACCTGGCCGCACCCGGGCTCCGGGTGCTGTTCTGTGGCATCAACCCGGGCCTGGTATCCGGCGCCAGAGGACTGCACTTCGCCCGTCCCGGCAACCGATTCTGGAGGGTGCTGCATGGCGCTGGGTTCACCGACCGGGTGCTCGATCCTGCCGAGCAACGGCACCTGCTGGACCTCGGCTTAGGAATCACCAACCTGGTGCCTCTTACATCGAGAGGCGCGGCTGACCTGAGCACGGCGCAGCTCCGGGCCGGGGCCGGCCATCTCGAGCACAAGGTGGCCCGACTGCGCCCGGCGTACGTCGCGGTGCTCGGCATGCAGGCGTACCGCACGGCCTTCCGGCGGCCCCTGGCGACGATCGGTCGCCAGCACGAACGTCTGAGCCGGGCGGAGCTCTGGTTGCTACCGAACCCGAGCGGATTGCAGGCTCGTTACGGAGTCGCCGAGATGACAGCCATGTACGAGGATCTGCGGCTGGCGGCGGACCTGCCGCGGCGAAATCTGGGCCCTCGGGCGGCTAGCATTCGGCGACCCATCGTCGCATCGAAGCCTCGGAGTCGGGGAGGGACCAGACGAGGGCACGTCCAGGGATGAGCCGGTAGAGGACATCGAAGCTCGGATTGGCGCCGGGCAGGAACGGCAGCTCCTCGGGTCGGTCGTACTTGCCGGCGAAGGCCTGCACAACGTCGGTGGCTTCCTCCGGCCGCCCGACGTCGGCCAGCGTTCCGTACACGATCACCACATCCGCCCCGCTCTCGAGATGCACTCCGACACGCGGGTTCTGGCGGAGATTGTGGGCCTTGACGGTGCTGCGCAAGCTGTAGTGGTACAGGCGGTCCCCGACGACGGCACCCCATACGGGCGTGACCTGGGGGCTTCCGGTGGGGCCGGTCGTGTGAAGCCAGTAGTTGCGGGCCGGGGCCAGCCGGCGAGCCACCTCTTCCCATGTGAGCGGCACCGCACCATGATGCCGCCCCTCTCGCCTTAGGTATTCAGACCACTTAGCCTGCGGTGTATGTGCCGCAACATCACCATGCTTCGGGGGCTCGAGCCGGTGGCTACGGCCGAGGAGATCGAGGCGGCGGCCCGCCAGTATGTGCGCAAGGTCAGCGGGGTCCAGAACCGCTCTGCGACTACCGACGTGGTCTTCGAGCGAGCGGTCGGGTTGGTTACCGCCGCGACCACCGAACTGCTCGCTCAGCTCCCGCCGCGCCGCCAGCCACCCCCGACGCTGCCCCCCCTCCGCCGTCTCGCCGCAAAGGAGCGCGCCGCCACCCCGCCTGAGATCAACGAAGTGGCTGACATCCACTAACCGCTTGACATCGACTGCCGGGCTGACATCGACCAAGCGCTGACATCGACCAACCGCCTGACATCAACCAACCGCCTGACATCAACCAACCGCCTCACCTCAACTCATCAGGTCACCACCACGGGAGGACCAATCGTGACGACGACCGAGCCAGCACGGGCGGATCCGGCCACCGCCGAGCCTCCGGTCATTCGCACCTCCGGCTTGACGAAGGTCTATCCCGGCACCGACTTCAAGGCGGTCGACAACCTGGATCTGGTCGTCTACCGGCGCGAGATCTACGGACTGCTCGGCCCCAACGGGGCCGGCAAGACGACCACCGCCGGCATGCTGACCACCCAGGTCATCCCTACCTCCGGCACTGCGATGGTCGGCGGGGTCGATGTCGTCGCCCACCCGACGCTCGCCAAGCAGCTGCTCGGGGTGGTCTCGCAGCAGAACACCCTGGACCGGCAGCTCAGCTGCTGGGAGAACCTTTACTTCCATGGCCGGCTCTTCGGGATGCCGGCCCGGGAGTGCCGGCAGACGGCCGATGAGCTCCTCGAGCGCTTCCACCTGTCCAAATGGGGTAAGGCGTCGGTGTACGCCCTCTCCGGGGGAATGGCCCAGCGGCTCATGGTGGCCAGGTCCATCTTCCACCGGCCGGCGGTCCTCTTCATGGACGAGCCCACCGCGGGCCTCGACCCCCAGGGCCGGCTGGCGCTCTGGGAGCTCCTCGGCGAGCTCAACCGGGACGGCCAGACCATTCTCCTCACGACGCACTACATGGAGGAGGCCGATCATCTCTGCGATCGGGTGGCGATCATGGATCACGGCCGCATCCTGGCCCTCGACACTCCGGCCGGGCTCAAGGCGACCGTCGGGGCGGACACCATCGTTACCGTCAGGGTCGCCGGTGGATCCGAGGGGCTGGCCCGGGCGCTGGAGCAGACGGTGGCGGGCACCACCCGGGTGCGCCCCGTCGAAAGCGGCGCCGAGCTGCATGTCAAAGGCACCACGGGGGTGCTCCCACGCGTGATCGCCGCCGCCGAGCAGGCCGGCTTTCAACTGGCCGACGTCTCGGTGGCCGAGCCCACCCTCGAGACCGTGTTCATCAACCTGACCGGGAAGGACCTGCGCGACTGATGTCGACCACGACCACCACCGCGGCAGCGTCCGGCGGGGCTCCGGCCACGTCGAGGGGCCGGCGCATCGGGGACGCGCCACTGCGCTCCGCCGCCGCCGCGAGCCGCACGGCCCTGTACGCGCTGCTCCTGCGGGATCTGACCGTCCTCCGCAAACACCTCATCGAGTTCGTGCTGCGAACCGTGATCCAGCCCTTCCTTTTGGTCTTCGTGTTCCTGTACGTGTTCCCCGAGATCGGCCAGACGGTGGGTGGCCGGGGCTCGTCAGCTTTCGCCACCGTCCTGGTACCGGGCGTGGTCGGCATCTCGATCATGTTCCAGGGTGTGCAGTCGGTGGCGCTGCAGCTGTCCCAGGAGTTCGGGTTTACGAGGGAGATCGAGGACCGGGTCCAGGCCCCCTGCCCGGTATGGCTGGTGGCGATGGCGAAGATCCTGGCCGGGGTCTTCCAGGGTTTGTTGGCCGCGGTGATCGTGTTCCCGATCGCGACCCTGGTCCATGCCCCCGGAGTACACCCCGAGTTCAACATCCGCTGGTGGATCGTGCTGACCTTGCTGCCCCTGTCGTGCCTGGTGTTTAGCGGGCTCGGATTGGTGCTGGGTTGTGTGTTCGAGCCCCGCAACATCGGGCTGATGTTCGGCTTTATCGTCCTGCCGATCACCTTCCTCGGCGGGACCTACTACCAGTGGACCCGCCTGGCGCCGGTGACGGTGGGGGGATTCCACTGGCTCCAAGTGCTGGTCCTGATCAACCCCCTGATCTACGTCAACGAGGGTCTGCGAGCCGCCTTCACCAACATCTCCCACATGCACCTGTACATCGTCTACCCGATGTTGATGGCCTTCTGTGTCGTCTTCCTCACCATCGGAATCCGGGCCTTTCGGGGACGGGTGTTGTCCTAACCCGGCGCCCCGACGCGCCGACACTGACCGGGAATGCGGGCCCCGACGCGCCGACACTGACCGGGAATGCGGGCCCCGACGCGCCGACGGTGCTGTTAGTAGTTCTGAACGGTCGCTACGTCGGGACGGTTGCGCTCAGGCCGGGGGCCCGCTCCCGAGATTCACGGTGGCGGTATGTGACTGACCGGACGAATCGACCCAGCCGATCTGCACCTTGTCGCCAGGGTGGTGTGGCACCAGAAGGGCGCTGATGCTGGTGGCCGAGTCGATCGCCTGGCCGTCCAGCGATGTGATGGTGTCACCACTCGCCAGCCCGGCGTTCGCCGCCGGGCCGCCGCTCACGACGCCGCTCACCGCAACGCCCGAGGTGCCGGAGCTTCCGGAGTTGCCGGAGCTCCCGCCGCCGAAGATCCCGCCGAACCCGTTATCGCCACCACCCTGGTTGCCCGAGGCCGCCAGCTCGACACCGAGGAAGGCAGTCGAGCCCACGTGCGTGGTGGCCGTGCCATGGCCGGACTCGATCTGGTGGGCAATCGAGAGCGCCTCGTTGATCGGGATGGCATAGCCCTGGGTGCCGGAGGTCTGGAAGGAGAATCCAGAAGAGGCGGCGGTGTCGATTCCGATGACGCGGCCGCCCGTGTCGACCAGGGAGCCGCCCGAATCCCCTGGCTGAATGTTGGCATTGGTCTCGATCAGCCCAGACAGCTGCTCGCCGACCCCGTCGAGCTCATCGCTCGCCGTGATCGACTGATTGAGCGCGACGACCGAACCACCGGCGTAGCTCGGAGTCCCGCCCGTGCCGCCGGCATTCCCGATCGCCACCACGCCTTCTCCGACTGCGGCGTTCGAAGAGTCGCCGAGCTTGGCGGTTTGCAGCCCCGAGGCGCCCTGAAGCTGGATCAGAGCGATGTCGTGAGAATTGTCGTAGCCGAGGACCTTGGCGCTGTAGGTTTTCTTGTTGCCGACGTCGGTCACGGAGATCTTGGTCTCGCCATTGATGACGTGGTTGTTGGTCAGGACCAGGCCATTGGACGTCAGCACCACGCCGGTCCCGGCGCCGGATACCTGCTGGTAGCCGAAGGTGACGTTGATATCCACCAGGGCCGGGGACACCCTGGCGGCGATGGTGGCAGTGTCGGAGGGGCTGCCGCTCGGGGTGGCGTTGCCGCTGCCGCTGTTGCCGCTGCCGCTGTTGCCGGTGCCGCTGTTGCCGCTGCCGCTGTTGCCGCCGAAGCCGAAGGGGAACTGATTGGAGGAGCCGCCGGAACCGGAGTTGCCCAAACCGGAGCTGCCTGAACCACTATTACCCGAGTTGCTGCCCTGGGCGCTGCTGTTGACCAGGGTCCGTGACGGCCACGCTGCGTGGCCGATGCCCAGACCGACCAGGCCGGCGATGGCTACCAGCCCGGCGGCCGCGATCGCCGGCAGGACGTGCCGGCGCTTGGGCGCCCGTGTCGGGGCCGGCCCCGCTTGGCCGCCGGGAACCCACCACCCGCCGGGGCCGCCGGCCGGGGGGTTCGCCGGCGGGGGCGGCGGGGGCGGTGGGGGCCACGCCTGGGCACTCGGGCTCCACCCGGCCGGGGCCGGGGGCAACCACCCGGCGCCGTGGCCGCCCGGATCACCGGTATCGGCTGGCACCCAGGCACCGCTGCCCTCGAGCGGTACCCATCCTTCTGGCCGATCGTCGTACTCGTTCATTACATCTCCTGATCGCATGCTCGATACCGAGCGCAATCTCCAGTACACGGCGCCGAGCTATGAAAGCCATGAGACATTCCTGAAAGTCTGCTGGTTTCGGTCCGGCCGGCTGCAGGCGGCCTGGGCGGCCTGGCGTGGGACCGGGCGGCCGTGTCGCCGGAGTGACCGGTATGACAGGATGAGCCCATGCAGGACTCCTTGGCTCCGGGGATCGAAGACATTCGGGACTACGAGGTCCTGGCTGACATGTCCCCGGCTCACCTGCCCGTGGCGGTCCTTTCGACGCCGAGCATGATCGGCCTGATCGAGGGGACCTGCCTGGGTCTGACCCAGCGCCATCTCGATGAGGACGAGACCTCGGTCGGCACCCACGTGTGCGTGAGCCACGAGGCGGCGGTGAACGCCGGGGAGCACATCACCGTTTGGTGTCAGTTGAAGAGCCTGGAGAAGCGGCGCCTCGAGTTCGATGTCCGCGTTGAGGGCCCCCGCGGGCAAGTGTCCACCGGTACCCATCAGCGCGCCGTCATCAAAACCTCGCGACTCGGGTGACGCTCGACGGCGGCCCCGACGGGCTCAGGGACCGCCGCCGCCGAGCGAGCGGAAGACGCTGACGCACCGGGGCGTTGGGCGGAGCATGGGTTTGACGCATTCCGTTCCGTTGTCGGTGCTGGACCTGGCGCCCGTGCCGAGCGGGTCAACGTCGGGCCAGGCCCTACGCAACAGCATCGACCTGGCCCGCCGTGTGGAAGCCTGGGGCTACCACCGTCTGTGGGTGGCGGAGCATCACAACATGCCCGGCATCGCCAGTTCGGCGCCGGCCGTGCTCATCGGGCACCTGGCGTCGGCGACCACCACCTTGCGGGTCGGCTCGGGCGGGGTGATGCTGCCCAACCACGCCCCCCTGGTGGTTGCGGAACAGTTCGGGATGCTGGAAGCGCTACATCCGGGGCGCATCGACCTCGGGCTCGGGCGGGCGCCAGGGACCGATCAGATCACGGCGCTGGCCCTGCGTCGCAGCGCGGAGGCTCTGTCGGCCGATGACTTCCCCGAGCAGCTGTCCGAGCTGCTGAGTTTCTTCGGGGGTACGTGGCCCGACGGGCACCCGTTCGGCCAGATCCGGGCGGTGCCCGCGCAAGGCAACCAGCCGGACATCTGGTTGCTGGGTTCGAGCGGGTACAGCGCCCAGGTGGCCGGCCTTCTCGGCCTTCCGTTCGCGTTCGCCCACCATTTCTCGTCTGCGAACACCGAGCCGGCGCTACAGCTGTACCGAGATTGCTTTCGACCGTCGCAGCGGCTGGCGGGACCGTATGCGCTCATCGGGGTAGCGGTGATCTGCGCCGATACCGACTCACGGGCTCGCTACCTCCATGGGTCGTCCAAACTGTCGATGCTTCGCCTGCGCACCGGACGGCCGGGCCAGCTCCCGAGCCCCGAGGAGGCTGCCGCCTACACCTACACGCCCAACGACCACCTCATCGTGAACAGCTTCACCGGGTCCCATGTAGTGGGCGACCCCGACGGGGTGGCGATGCAGCTCGACGAACTGCTCGACCGCACCCACGCCAACGAGTTGATGATCACGACGAATGTCTGGGACCACGCCGAGCGGCTGCGCAGCTTCGAGCTGGTGGCCGAACGGGCGGGCTTGCGCAGCCCGGGCCGAACAGCAGCCGACGGGGAGCGGACAGGGGCGAGCCCGGGCCGGTCCGGTTAGCCGCGCTCCGGTTGGCGCCAGGACGGCCGAGCAGGCTTTTCGACGGCGCGACAGACGGCGAGGAGCAGTCCCTCCGAGCCAGGCCGGCCGACGGCACCCATCCCGACCGGCAATCCCTCGACCAGCCCGATCGGCGCCGTCGCGATCGGCCACCCGGCGATGGCGGGAGCCATCGTCACGGATGAGCCCAGCGCCGGGTGCCCGCCAATTACCAGGTCGCTCTTCCACGGGGGGCCGTAAGTGGGTGCAATGAGCACATCGACGTCGGCCATCGCAGGCCGGAGGCAGCTGTCAATAGCCCAGGCCAGATTGCGAGCCCGGGCCACCGAGTAGGCGGGATTCGCAGTACCGCCGAGTTCGAGGGCCCGCTCGAAGAGATCGTGCCCGAAGTGCGCCAGCTCGACCGAGGCGTGCTTGCGCTCGTGGAGGACGACCTCGGCCAGGTCCTGGGGCCCCCCGGGACCTCTGGTCGGCAGGTATGCAGCCATCCCGTCAAACAGCTCGCAGAGCAGGACGGTCATCTCGTCCTGCTCTTCCGCGGCACCCGGAACTGCCGGGCGCGCCTCGGTCAGGGTCGCCCCCACCGCTTGCAAGCGGTCCACAGTGGCGTCAAACAGGTCGTCGGTCGCGGGATGGCCAGTGCGCCACGTCCCGGCCCGACCGATCCGGAGGCCTCGGACACCACGCCGGACCCGGTCCACGATCCCCGGGATGACCGCAAGCACCTCCAGGAGGAGGGCCACTTCTTCGACGGTGCGCGCCATGGGACCGGGGCTGTCCTGGCTGGCACTGATCGGTACGACCCCTTGAGCGGGTACGGCGCCCACGGTCGGTTTGATCCCGGCGACCCCGTTTAGTGAGGCGGGGCATGTGATCGACCCGTCCGTCTCGGTTCCGATCGACAGCGGGGCCAGACCGGCCGCCACGGCGGCTCCGGAGCCCGAGGAGGAACCACCAGCGTTCCGGTCCAGCGCCCAGGGGTTGCCAGTGAGCCCACCAATCGCCGACCAGCCCGACGTTGAACGGATGGACCGTATATTGGCCCACTCCGAGAGGTTGGTGGTCCCGAGGATGATGGCACCGGCATCCCGCAGCCGACCGACGAGTGGCGCATCGGCAGTGGCGGGACGACCGGCCAGGCTGGTAGCGCCGGCCGTGGACGGCAGGCCGCGAACCTCGATGTTGTCCTTCACCAGGACCGGCACGCCGTGCAACGGGCCCTGAGCGCCGGTCGCATCGCAGGCCAGGGCCTCGTCGCGGGCGGTTTCGGAGATGGCGATCACGCTACGGAGAGCCGTAGGGGATTCGGGAGCGTCGAGGGCCGCGATCCGTTCCAGGAGATTGTCGATCAGGACCCGGGCCGGGACGCGGCTGCGCCGCAGGGTGAACACATCGGCGTAGGCCAGATCGTCGTCCACCCCTCGAAACTCTAGAAGGAGCAGCGGCATCGAGGCCGGGTGACCGGCCAGCGCGTCACTCGTACATGAGGGAACCGGGAGTGGTGAGGCGTTCGCCCGTCTCCAGCCAGGTCTTGAGCCCGGACAGGATCATCGGCCAGCCTCCGTAGAGTTGCTCGTTGGCGCCCTCCCGAAGCTCGTCGTGGACGAGCGTCAGGCGGCAGGAGTCGGCAACCGGCTCGATCAGCCACGTCACGCGGGACGACCCCTCGGCGCGGACCTCGTCGTCCCACAGGGCGGTCATGGTATGAACCAACCGGTGGGGCGGGTTGACCTCGAGGACCTCACCGCCACCGAGGAGGCCGGTCGGACTGTGCATCTTAATGGCCGAGCCCGGCTTCCAGTCGGAAACGACCCGGGCCCCGAAGTTGTAGTTGGCCCGGATATCCGGATCGGTGATGGCCTCCCACAGCCGGTCCGGCGTGGTGCGGATGTAGATCTCGTACACCTTCTCCATCTGACTCTCCAATCTCGCCTTGAGCCCGCTGAGCGTCGCCGCCCAGGGCTCGGCGTACTTACTTACCCACCGGTCGTGGATCAGCCTGATGGGGACGGGGTTCAGGAAGTGGTGCTTCTCCCGCCCATGCCGCCGGGCGGCCACCAGGCCCGCCTCCTCGAGCACCTTCAGGTGCTTCATCACCCCGAAGCGCGTCATCGAGAATCGCTCGGCGAGCGTCCCGAGCGTTTGCCCATCCTCCCGGAACAGCTCGTCAAGCAGGCTTCGCCGGGTCGGATCGGCCAGGGCTCGAAACACCGGATCCACCCTTCATACCTTAGGTGACCATATGGTCACATGTCAAGGCCGTCTAACGGTCCAGGCTGCCGGTCCGGGCTGGCGGTCCGAGCTGGCGGTCCAGGCTGTCGGTCCGGGCTCCCTGTCCGGGCTTGCGGTCCGGTCTTACGGTCCGGGCTACCGGTCCGGGGGAACCCAGACGCCCCGCTCCTGGAGCAGGGCGACCTGACGCTGGTTGACGTGCTGTCGGTACTCGGCGTGGTTGTACGGTGGCCGATCGAGGTACAGGTTCTTCGGGTAGATGGGCCGGTCGTACAGGATCCCGTACAGCTCGGTACGGACGTCCTTGAGCCAGTTGTCCCACTGGGCCGAGGCTCGATGGTGCCGCAGCGCCGGGATGTTGATCGGGCCAGCCACATAGGTGGACCCGGCGCCGTAATCCTGCCGGCCGACGATGCGGCCCTTGTAATCGATGATGCACGAGCGACCGCCGAAGGTGTCGATCGGGGTGTCCTCGTCGGGGGTGAGGTAGTAGGTACCCATGTTGGGCGCAACCACGTAGAAGTTGTTGTCCAGGGCCCGGGCCCGGCTCTGGATCTCGAAGTAGTCGTTACCCGTGGCGGGGTGCGGGTACGACGCCCGGTAGACGACCTCGGCGCCGTTGAGCGCCAACGCCCGGGCGTTTTCCGGATACGAGCCCTCGTTGGCCATCATGATCCCGAGCCGGCCGATCTCGGTGTCGACGACCGGCCAGAACGCGTCCAGGGAGTTTCCATAACGCTCGACCCACCAGTCGTAGATGTCGTGCGGACAGACCGAATGCTCCACGGGAAAGAGGGGCGAGACCTTGTAGTGCTGCAGGATCACTTCGCCCTGCGGATCCAGGATGAACCCTACGTTGAAAAAGCGGTCCGGCCAGTCGGGATGGCGGGCCTTGGCCTGAGCGATCAAAAACGACTGATAGGTGCGGGCCAGTTGGCCCAGTGCCTCCGTTTCCGGCCCCGGAATGTCGATAGCGCATTCCCGGGCAAAGGTGGCGTGATCGAGATCCAGGACCTCATCGTTGAACGCCTGGAGCGCCCCCTCGGGTAACGCGATCAGGCGGACCGGGATGGACAGGCTCGACAGCCACGCGGCAGCCTTGGCCAGATGCCGCAGGTGCTCGATGTTGATCTCGATGTCGGACCGGGTCCGGATCCCCCGCACCGTCGGGATCAATCCGACGGCCATGTACGGCTCCACCATGTCCCGTTACCTCCCTCGGGCAATGTGCTCCGCATTCGTAGCACGCAGGTTTGGCGCGGGGTGACCGACAACCGCGGCCTTCCTCGACTTGGTCCGCCGGGTTGCGCTACCGCTTCGAGTCTCAACGACGTTGATGATCGAAGTCCACTGTCGTGGACCGCCACGCCCTGACTGCTCAGAGGTCTTTCAAGAGGAAGATCATCAACGTGGTTCAGATCGGAAGCACTAGTGTCATCGCCGAAAGCTACGACTAAGGGGGTCCCATGGCCGAATCCGGTTCAATCCTCGGGAATGCGGTTGTCCGGCTGGAAGATCCGGCCTTGCTCACCGGCGCGGCCAAGTACGTCGACGATCTCGAGTCGTCCGGGGCAGCGAGGATAGTCTTCGTGCGGTCATCGGTCGCCCACGGCACGCTTCGCTCGGTGGATGTGGATGAGGCCCGCGGTATGCCCGGCGTCCTGGCGGTCTATCACGCCCAAGGTGATGATCTGGGGCTGGAGCCCTTCCAGGGCTTCCCGATGCTGCCGGCGACTTTCAACCGGCCCGTGTTCGCCACCGATCGGGTCCGGTTTGTCGGCGACATCGTGGCGGCGATCGTCGCCGAATCGGGCCCCCAGGCGGTTGACGCGGCCGAAACTGTCGTCGTCGATATCGATCCTCTGCCGGTGGTGTTGACCCAGGGAGAGGCGGTGGCGGCGGATGCGGAACTGCTTTTCCCCGAAGCGGGCAGCAACGTGTGTTTCGGCACCTCTTTCGGCCCGGATGACGACCCGCTGGTGGGCGCCGACGCCGTGGCCGAGGTGTCGATGGTGAGCCAGCGTCTGGCCGGGGTGCCGATGGAGCCCAACGGCTGTCTGATGGTGCCGGGCGAGCCGGCCGGCGGCATCACCTGCTGGATCTCCCACCAGGCCCCGCACTCCGTCCAGCCTGCTTTGACCGGCGTGCTCGGGCTGGAGCCCGACCTGGTGCGCGTGGTGTGCCCCTGGGTCGGCGGCGGCTTCGGCCCCAAAGCGGCCGTGTACGTGGAGTACCTGGTGGCGGCCGCGGCGGCGATGCGGCTGGGCCGGCCGGTCAAGTGGGTGGAAACCCGGTCCGAGGATATGGTGGCGCTGGTTCAGGGCCGCGACTTCACCATGACGGCCAAGCTGGGGCTCACCAACGACGGAAAGATCGTCGGGCTGGACGCCAGCGTGGTGGCGTCAGGCGGCGCCTATCCCGCGATCGGCGCCGTGTTGCCGATGCTCACCCAACTGATGGTGGTGGGCGTCTATGACGTCCCCAAGGTGCGCTTCCAGGGCACGACCGTGGCCACCAACCTGCCACCCATCGGCGCCTATCGGGGCGCCGGCCGGCCCGAAGCCACCCAGCTCATCGAGCGGGTCCTCGATGTGGCTGCCGATCAACTCGGCATCGACCCGGCCGAGATCCGGCGGCGCAACTTCCTGGATCCGGCTGCCTTCCCCCTGACGACCACGACCGGCGGGTCGTATGACTCGGGCGAGTACGCCAAGGCGCTCGACGCGGCCCTGGCCGTCGCCGGCTACGAGGAGCTGCGGGCTGAGCAGACCCGCCGGCGGGAAGCCGGCGATCGGGTGCAGGTCGGAATCGGCATCTCGAGTTACGTCGAGGTCACCGCTCCCCTCGGACTCCACACCGAATACGGAGCGGTCGAAGTCCACGATGACGGCACGGCTTCGATGGCGGTGGGCACCAGCGCCCACGGCCAGGGCCACCACACCGCGTTCGCCATGGTCGCCAGTGACGTGCTCGGCATTCCCATGAACAAGATTCGGCTCGTCAACTCCGACACGGCCACAGTGCCCCGCGGCGCCGGCACCATGGGCTCGCGCTCACTGCAGACAGCTGGCAACGCCGTGCTGGCCGCGTCCAAGGAGGTGCTCGTCCGGGTACAGCAGATCGCCGGCCATCTGATGGAAGCCAGCCCCGAAGACATCGTCACCGGGGAGGACGGCGCGCATGTGGCCGGGGTACCGGGTCGCACCGTGACGTGGACAGAGATCGCGAGCGCGTCCCGGGACAAGGACCGACTTCCCGAGGGTCTCGAGCCGGGCCCGCTGCGTCATGAGGGCGACTTCGACGGCACCAACTCCACCTTCCCATTCGGCACCCACGTCTCGGTGGTCGATGTCGACACCGAAACCGGGCAAGTGACCATGCGGCGCCATATTGCCGTGGACGATTGCGGACGCATTCTCAATCCGCTCCTCGTGCGCGGCCAGCAACATGGTGGTATCGCCCAGGGTGTCGCCCAAGCGCTGTTCGAGTGGGTGCAGTACGACGAGGACGGCAACCCGCTCACGTCCAACCTGATGGACTACACCATGCCCGCCGCCAGCGAGTTTTCGAGCTTTGAGGTGTCCAACACCGAAACCCCAAGCCCCCGCAATCCTCTTGGCGCCAAGGGCATCGGCGAATCGGGCACCATCGGATCGACTCCGGCCGTCCAGAACGCGGTGGTCGACGCGCTGTCCCACCTCGGGATCACCCACATCGACATGCCTTGCACACCCGAGCGGGTGTGGCGAGCCATTCAGGGCGCACGGGAGGCGCAGCCGGCTTAGAGCCGAGCGGTCGGGCCCGCCGTGACGCGACCCGAGCGGTCGGGCCCGTCGTGACGCGACCCAAGCGGTCGGGCCCGATCCGACGACCAACAGGGCCACAACGACGCGCCCAAGCGGGGGGGCCGCCGCGACGCCCAAGCGGGGGGGTGCCGCCGCGATGCGCCCAACCGGGGGCCCGCCCCAACGCGCCCAAGCGGGGCCGCCCCGCCGCGCCCAAGCGGGGCCGCCCCGACGGGACCAAGCGGTCAGGCGGTATTTTCTGTCGCAAACAGTGCCCGGTTGTAGCGGGCCGCGCTGCAGAAAAGGGTGAAACGGGCGGCGATCGCGACAGAAAATCGTCAACGGGTATGGCCGGGTGACAACCGGCCCTCAGCGCCGACTTCCATGACTGCCGTCTACCCGAAAATCACGGTTGCAGGTGAGCGACGAACCAGTCCCGAGCTTCGGTACTCGTTCGATGGAACTGTTCGCCGTAAACGGCATAGTGCGAGCCCGGGACCGTTACCAGCCGTTTTGGTTGCCCTGCCCGCTGGTAGGCCTCCAGAGCGTCCTCGGCAGGCGTCATGGTGTCGTCGAGCGGGACGATCATGAGAAGCGGAGTCGGCGCGACTCGTTCGATGAACGCAGCCGGCTCGTATTCGTTGTAAAGCTCCCACGTCCGCACGGTGACCTCGTTGCGCCAGTTGGCGCGCTCCTCAGGAGGCCGGGATCAATGCGGGTAGCGGTCCTGACACCTGCCGAGCCGATGGCGTTACAGCCCGGATGGCCGGCCCAACAACGATCAATGCGGGTAGCGGTCCTGACACCTGCCGAGCCGATGGCGTTACAGCCCGGATGGCCGGCCCAACAACGATCAATGCGGGTAGCGGACCTTGGCAGCCGCGTAGACGTCGGCCGGCAGGGGGCCGCGTGATGCGGCGGCCACGTTGTCGGCCAGGTGCTCGGGATTCTTGGTCCCCACGATGGTCGTGTGCATGTCGGGATGGCTGATGGTGAACCGAAGCAGGAACTCCATCGGCGTCATATCACCGAGAAGGTCGCTCACGTCGGTCTGCTCATAGCGCTGATTGCGTTTGCGGATCATCTCCCGAAATCGTTCCGGATAGTCGCCCGACGGTTCGGCCAGGCCTCGGGCCACGCCACCCCGGATGATGATGCCTCCGCCGGCCTCAGCTGCCCGGCTGATCTCCTCCTCGTGGTCGCGCTCGACGGCCGAGTAGGGAATCTGAAAGGCGTCGAACACGCCCATCGCGATTTGATCTGGCAGGTAGGGCAGGGTCCCCGAGATGCCAAGAAAGCGGATCTTGCCCTCGTCGCGCAGTGCGACGAGCTCGGCCACGGCGTCGTGCTCGGCGAGGGTCGAAGGCGATGGGCTGGCGTGGAACTGGACCAGATCGAGATGATCGGTCCGCATGCGGGTCAAGCTCTGTTCGACACCAGCCCGAACGTTTTCCCGGGTAAAAACATGTTCGCGCCCGGCCGGGCCACCTTCCCCCACGGTCTCGCCGACCGGACAGCCGCACTTGCTGGCAAGGAAGTACTCGCCGCGACGATGCGAAATGGCGCGCCCGATGTGATCCTCAGAAGCTCCGTAGTCCGGAGAGGTATCGATCAGGTTGATCCCGGAATCGAGCACGGAATTGAGCAGCCGATCCACGTCGGCGGGATCGAGGCGACGGCTCCGCAGTTCCATGGCGCCGAAGCCGAGCTTCGAGACCGTGGCACCGGTCCGACCAAGGGTCGAGGTGGGCAGGGTCATCTCCTTGGTCCCTCCTGAGATTTTTCGTTCAGTTCGGTGGGCTTGCTCTGGCGGTCTGGCCGTGGGAGCCCGATCAATCCCGAGATATCTCTGGCCCGATCCGCTCACGCACGACCGCGGCAACCTCTCCCTCGGCGGCGTGCCGGCCAAGGGCGGCTTTCGAGAAGATCAGCTCGCCGTCGAGGGTTACTTCGAAACGTCCTTTCGATGAAGGCACCAGTGAAACGTCGGCAAACACCGGAGCCCATCCGTTCAATAGTTCGTCCGCCAGCCCGACGGCACGCGGGACGTAGTTTCACGGAACACAGAACTCGATCTGCAAGCGATGCCTGGGGTCGAGCATGGACACCTCCTCAGTCGTCCAATGCGACGTCTACCTACCGGAGTTGAGGTGATTTCGACGAACGATGCCGCGATGTTACCGGCTCGCCCCCGCGCGCCTTTCTCGCCTCGGCCCCGACCATCATCCTGCACAAGCAGTCCGGCCGCCGCTACCGCCGATGCTTCACGATGACGCGTCGCCCGACGACCACCCGGTTGGCCATCTCCGCCTCGTAAGCGCGCCGGCGCTTCTCCGCCCGCCGTCTCCGTACTACCGGCGTCAGGGCACCGATTGCCGCCAGCACGACGGCCGCCACCACCCAGAGCACCGTGGCCACCACCGGCCGCCGGGTCACCGAAAGGCCGAATCCCGAGCCCAAGCGGTGAAGGTTGCCGTACTCGCCCGTCGTGACCGCGTCGACCGTCGCCTTGTCGGTGGAGTTGCTGGTCGAGGCGTCGACGAGGGCGACCACCCTCCCGTCCCTGAAGGCGCTCACGGCCAGGCCCGGCAGGGAGGCGCCGGCCTTTGACGACGGCGCGTACTGCGCTCCCGACGATCCTGGGACAGCGGGCACCGTAAAGGTCGACGTGCGGGTCAGCCCGCTCGAGGAGAACGAACCAGCGCTCTCCTGCTGAACCCGGACCTGAGCAAGGGTGGTGGCGGCAGTGGCGTCGCTCGGAAGAAGGAAGGCGACTATCCCGACGCCCGAGGTCTGTGTCGGCACCCATTGGATCGAGTAGATCCCGGTCTGGTGGGGTGAACGCTTGGCGGCTGCGGTCAAGGCCGCCACGCCGGTCTTCGTGTCGTCTTGCTCGCCGGCCTGGGGCGCCGTCTTGTTGAAAGCGGCTACTCCGGGCTTGCTCAGTACGAGTCGGGCCAACCGGCCCCGTTCGACGTGGACGTCCGGGACGACCAGCTGATAACCCACTGCCGCCACGGCCAGCACGACCAGACCCCGAGCCACGGAGAACCCGGCCCGGCGGTACGGAGATGGCGAGGGGGTCGGCCTGGTCGCGGCGTCGCGCCCGGACCCGCCCGTGTTGGCGTCACCGGCTGCGTCTGTATCGCCGTCACTCGGGCCGGTCTCGTCCGCGCCAGCGACTGCCCCGATGCCCTTTTGTGCATCATCATCGCCCGCTACCGGCATCCCGGCGCCATCTGCCCGGTCCGCCCCGGCGTCGGCGTTCGTGGTGTCGTTGTCTCCTTCGGGCGTTCCCTCGCTCACGGGGCAACAGTTGAGCCCAACGACATGAACGCAGGCTGAGAGGTCGGCGGCCGAAATCGGGCCCACCATCATCACGCAGGAGCGGTCCGGTGCCGCCGATGCTTGATGATGACCTGGTCCCCCACGGTCAGCCTCAGCTCCTTCTCGTAGGCGCGCCGGCGCTTCTCGGCCCATCGCCTCCGCACCACCGGCGCCAGGGCGGCGATCGCTGCCAGTACGACTGCCGTCACCACCCAGATCTCGGTGGCCAGCACTGGCCGCCGGGTCACCGACAGGCTGAATCCCGAGCCCAAACGGTGAAGGTTCCCGTACTCGCCCGCCGTGACCGCGTCCGCCGCTTCCCGGTCGGTGGAGTTGCTGGTCGAAACGTCGTCCAGGGCGACGACCCTCCCGTACCGGAAAGCGGTGATGGCCAGGCCCGGCACAGAGGCGCCCAGCGACGACGACGGCGCGTACACCGCTCCCGCCGACCCTGGAACAGCAGCCACTGTAAAGGTGGAGGTGCGGGCCAGCCCGCTGGCGGAGAACGACCCGGGGGCCAGCTCCTGAGCCCGGACCTGAGCGAAGGTGGTGGCGGCAGTGGCGTTGCTTGGAAGAAGGATGGCGACAATCTCGGCGCCCGAGGTCTCCGTCGGCACCCATTGGAGCCCGTACAGGCCGGTCTGGTTGGGTGAACGCCTGGCTGCCGCGGTCAGGGTCGCCACGGCGGTCTTCGTGTCGTCTTGCTCGCCGCCCTGGGGTGTGGTCTTGTTGAAGGCGGCCACTCCGGGCTGGCTCGGCACCAGGCGGGCCAGGCGGCCTCGCTCCACGTGGGCGGTCGGGACGATGAGCTGATAGCCCACTGCGGCCACGCCCAGGACGAGCAGGGCCGTGGCCACGGCGAACCCGGCCGGATGGTGCCGAGACTGCGAGCGGGCCGGGCTGGTTGCGACCTTGCCGGCGGACCCACCCGTCTCACCGTCGCCCGGACCAGCCTCGCTGGCCGCGGTGACAGCCCTACCGGCCTCGTCGCCCGCGCCGCCCTCGTCGTCCGGGCCGGTCCCCCTGCCCTCGTCCTCCGGGGAGCCGTCGCCCGCGCCGGCTTCGCCCTCAAGGGGCATCCCGGCGCCATCGGCCTCGTCCGCGTTGTTCCTCCCGGCGCCGCCAGCGAGGCCCATCCCGGCGCCATCCGCCTCGTCCGCCTCGTCCCCGGCGACGGCCTTCGTGGTGTCGTCGTCACCTTCCGGCGTTCCCCCGCTCACGCGTCCAGTTAAGCCGACCCGGATGAAGTCTGCCTCACAGCGAGGCGCGGACCCTCATCACTCGACCGAGAGGGCCGTGATGACGTTGGTCCGGGCGGCCCGGCGGGCGGGCCACACGGCCGCCACAATTCCCAGCACAATGGCCACGACAACGAACACCACGAGGCTGCTGACCGGGATCGACAGTTGGTGCCGATGAGTTGGCTCGAGGCGTAGGTTCCGCCGACGATGAGCGTTTGCTCGCCGGTTTTGGCGAAACGCAGCCGGATCGGCGAACCCACCTTCAATTCCTCGGAGCGGGCGGTGTGCTGCTCGACCATGATCTCGCCGCGGGAGAGCGATAACAGGCTACGATCGGCCGACAGACGGACCCCGGTTGGACACCGGTATTCGGCAATATCGGTGGTCTGGTTCTTGAGACCGGAGGGGTGCTGGCCCACGGAACTTCATTGTCGCGGGAGTACGGGCTGCCGTGCGTCACCGCCGTAGAAGGAGCAACTACGTTGATTAAGGACGGGTCTGAGATCCGAATCGATGGGAGCGAGGGGCTGATCGAGATTGTGTCGTATCGAGATTGTGAACCGGGTATGCGACGAAAGCAGAGGGTATGGATACCTCGTACATCTGAGAAGGACGGCGTAAAGGTCAAATCGGCCAGCAGCCCACCCGGGCCTACCAAGCTGGCCCCATCCGCCCGGGCCCGCTCCAACAGCTCGTCGGCCAGATCGCTAGTGGCGATCTTGCCCGCCAGCGCCCGACCCGGGGCGCGCTCCATCTTCAACGCGGGGACGGTCGAATCCATCGTCTCGGTCATAACTACCTACCTCCCCCTTCAAGGTACGGGTAGTTACACCGTTGTTGTTATGCCCCCCCGGTAGCAAGCTCACGCCGCCGGCCGAGTCAGGGCCGCCGGAGGAGCCGGCTCCGTTCGCTGATCGATACTGCCCGAGTGGGGACGAGCGGACTGGACCCGCCGAACCCTCTGCGTGCCAAAAGTGGAGTGGAGCGTCCTTCCGCGTCCACCGGTGCATATATGTCTCAGACTTCTGGCCTCCGCGCATACTCGAAGATGTCGCTCGAGTGACTCCGATCCTCGGTCACAAGACGGGTGAGGCCGTCGGTCGGCTCGAGGCCCATTTCGTCGCGTAGCAACTTGCTGAACGCCTGAAACTGGCGAATGGCGCGGGCACGGTTGCCCTCAGCGAGGTAGGCCTTGATCAATGTCACCTGGGCGTTTTCGGCAAGCGGTTCCGTCTCGACCGCTGCCAGACCAGCCTCGATGGCTCGACCGAAGGCTCCGTCGTACACATAGCGGTTGCAGAGTGTTTCGAGCACGTGTAGCCGAAGCTGTCGGTAGCGGTCTCTTTCGAAGACCAGCCACTCCTCGTACCAGTCCGGCAGAAGGTCGACGATGAACGGCGCGATGTCAGTGTCCGTAGCCGGGCCATCGCTGAGTATCTGATTGGCGCAAATCAGCGCGCTACTCAGGTCAGTTTTCACATGGTCTACAAGACCCACGGTCGTTCGGTCCGTAGAGATGAGGTCGAGCCCGTCCGACCGCAGCCGCCAGAGGACAGACCGAAGGTTGGCCATGGCTCTGGCATCACTCGTCTCGAGCCAGAGCTTAGAGGCGACGTACAAGCGTCGAACCGGCCGACTGTGCACCGTGAGGAAGGCCAGAACACGCTGACAGCTCGTCGAGACTGGCACGAGTTCCCGGCCCCGGTACAGGCGGAAACCGTCGAGTAGCTCGATCGTGATGGCTACACCCAGGTCGTCCCCAATTACGCCCAACCCCTCCGCCTCCTAGGCCCGAATCTCCGCCAAGAACCTTCCCGCGGCATACTACCGCCGCAGAGGTCGTTCGCAAAAACGCAGAGAGCGCCTGAACACCCTCGCCGACGAACGATGTCCTTGCTGTTAACGAATGATGTCCTCGCGGTAACCGGTGCGCCTTCCCAGTTGGCGGCCCGGGCCTGGCGCTGCGCTCGAGGCGGGGCGACCACCATCACCCAGGCTCATCCGCGGAGTTCCGACTAGGAAAGGTACTCGTCTCGGCCTCTTCCTCTTCGTCCTATTCGCCCCTTTCCTCCCCGTCCTCTGCCTCTTCGGCATCATCCTCGGCCCTCCTAGTGCTTCCTGCTTCGAGAATAGAGGCAATCAGATTCACCTCGACCGTGGCATACAGCGCTCGCCGGATGACGATCCCCCGCCTCATGCCTGGCGGTCGCGGGTCTGACGGTCCCGATGATGTTGCGAAGACATTGCCGCGACGCTTTCGTGACGGCGCCGCGACGCGGGAGGTTGCAAGAGCTGACGGCGCCGCGACGCGGGAGGTTGTAAGACGGGTAGCGATTGGTGCCATTCGGAAGGGGTGACGGTGGGTGCAGAGCAGAGCATGGTCGCAGGGGACAGCCGCAGGCCTGTTTGGAGTCGGCATGACATTCCTGCTAAGCGCTGGAGGGCAGCCGGCCCTCGGCCAGCCCTCAGGAGCCACAGGACGGCACGGTGACCATCATCGTGCCGCTATCTGGCTACAGACGATCGATTCATGTCGCCAAGCCGTCGGAGCTGCTGTCTACGCATTGGTCGGGTCCGGCGTCAACATCTCCCAAACGACGCCACCGTCCAACCCAAACACCGTCTCCAACGGTGGGGGATACCCGATCCAACGGGCGACTGTACCCTTACCGGCAGCCCGGGCTGTGTCGAGTGGACCGACGTTCAGCGTGGAACCTACTCGATCAACCAGACAACTCCCGCGTCGCTACCACCGGGGGCGGAACCCTACGCGCCCTGCACGGGCGGGAGCGCCTGCCGGCTCGAGACCAGCGCGGTCACGGTAGATAGCAATGGAAGCGTGTCGGCAACCACCACAAACGTCCTCCCGGACAATACGTCGGTCATATTCCCCCAGGGCGGGACGTTCTCAGCCACCCAAGCCGACCCGATCGTCGTCCACGACTTTGGGCTGGTCCCGGGGAACTGCGATGGGGACTCCGACGCCGATGACCTGGTCGGACAGTCCCCGAGCAGTCATTGCCAGTACACACCGGAGTCCGCCGAGACAACCGCGTGCCAGCCATTCCCCTGGAGCTGCACCCTGACCCCTCCTCCAACTCCGCAAGTCACAGCCGCGTCGCCGAAAATGCGGCCCCGAGGAATCTCGTCTCTTATTCAGGCGAGTACAACCTTCACGTTGACAAATGGTGAAAGGGACAGATGAATGGGTGACGAAGCGATACTGGTCACTGGCGGGGCCGGATTCATAGGTAGCCACGTCGTCGAACGGCTGCTCAATGATGGCTTTGAGGTTGTAGCATTCGACAATTTTGACCCCTATTACAACCCCGAAGTCAAGCGCCGCAACATCGCCCGAGCTTTCCGATCGCGATCGTTCCGTCTCGTCGAGGGGGATATCCGATCGGATGAGGACGTATCCGCTCTGTTCCGGAGTAACCGCTTCAAGACGGTTATCCATCTCGCTGCTCGGGCCGGCGTGCGCGCGTCTCTGCAGGAGCCGGTCCTCTACGGTGATGTCAATGTCTGCGGTACCGGACGATTGCTCGAGGCCGTCCGCATGCAGGGTGGAGCCCGCTTCGTTTTCGGCTCCTCGTCGTCTGTCTACGGGGCGACCTCGAGTGCGCCCTTCCGCGAGGACGACAGCTGCGATCAACCGTCTTCGGCGTACGCCGCTACGAAGCGAGCCGGCGAGATTGCTTGCTACGCGCACCACCATCTCTATGGGTTCCCGGTCACGTGCTTGCGATTCTTCACCGTATACGGTCCCCGACAACGACCGGAAATGGCGATCCATAAGTTCACTCGGGCCATTGACCTCGGCGAGCCGCTGACTTTCTACGGAGATGGTTCTTCCCGCCGGGACTACACCTATGTGGCCGACATCGTGGAGGGCGTGGTTGCCGCCGCGCAACGGTCCGAAGGATTCACCGTGTACAACCTCGGGACGTCTATGACGACGTCCCTCTCAGAACTCGTCTCCTTGATCGAGTCCCGCCTGGGGCGCAAGGCCGTGCTGGATCCGCGGCCGGAGGAGCCCGGCGACGTGCCGCTCACCTTCGCCGACACCACCAAGGCCGAACGGGAGCTGGGGTACAGACCGACGGTGTCGCTGCCGGACGGACTCACCGAGTTCGTCGAGTGGTATCGGCGGGAGAAGCTGGCTGCTGAACGTGCGATCATCGACCTGCGCCCCCGCCGGGCCCGGGTGGCCGTCATCGGCTCGGGATACGTCGGCACGGTCGTGGCCGCCGGGCTCAGCAATGCCGGCCATCAAGTCATCGGTGTGGAGAAGGACCATGTCAAGCTCGTGCCTCTGAGGTCCGGAAAGGCGCCTTTCTACGAAGGCGGTCTGGATGACCTCTTGCAGGCGGGCATGGCGTCGGGTCGATTGCAGTTCACTGATGATGTCGGCCAGGCCGCCGCTCATTCCGACAGCATCTTCATCTGCGTTGGAACTCCCGCCCGGGGAGACGGCGGCGGTGCCGATCTGTCGGCTTTGAACACCGTTGCCGTTCAGATCGCCCCTCACCTGACTGACCCGACCACTCGCAAGGACCTCATCATCAAGAGCACGGTTCCTATAGGTACCGGGCGATGGTTGACGACTCGTATCGAAGACCTGACCGGAACCACGCAACACACGCGCAACTTCACGGTGGTCAACAACCCCGAGTTCCTGCGTGAGGGCAGCGCCGTGTCGGACTACCTGTTCCCCGAGCGGGTAGTGCTTGGGTCGGATGATCCCACGGCGATCGAGAGGGTCGCGGAGATCTACCGACCCATAACCGAGGCCCCCGGCCGCCAGGCGGTACCGGTGTTTAAGACCACTCCGACCGCCGCGGAAATGGCGAAGTACGCTTCTAACGCTTTCCTTGCCACCCGTGTGAGCTTCATCAACGAGATCGCCAACATATGTGAGTACCTGGGAGCCGATGTCACCGACGTCTCGGCCATCATGGGTCTGGACTCACGGATCGGCCCGCACTACCTGGACGCCGGAGTCGGCTGGGGTGGCTCCTGCTTCGGGAAGGATCTCCGGGCTCTGGTCACGACCGCGTCAGAGCACGGTTACGAGCCATCGGTGCTCAACTCGGTCGTCATGGTCAACTACTTGCAACGTGAGCGTGTGGCCAGGCAGCTGACGACGATCCTCGGCGGGCTTCGGGGTCGGAGGGTGGCGGTCCTCGGTCTGGCCTTCAAAGCAGGTACTGACGATCTGCGCGACGCTCCCGCGGTGGACGTCGTCGACTTCCTCGTTGAGCGCGGCGCCAAGATCACGGCTTATGACCCGATGGTCAGATCCCTCCCCTCCTTGCCCGAGCTACAGCTATTCACTTCACCGTATGAAGCGGCTGAACGGGCCGAAGCCGTTGTGGTCATGACCGACTGGCCGGAGATCGTCGATCTCGACCTCGAACGCCTGGCGATGGGCATGTCTGGGCGGCTACTGCTGGACGGCCGCAACATCTTCCCGGTGGACAAGGTGGCACAGGCTGGCCTGATCTATCAGGGTATCGGTCGCGGAGCTCGGGTCCTGGCGGCGCCGGTGGGGGTCTCGTAGGTGAGCCGACACTCTGCTACGGCGATCGGATGATGATGGGCACCACTGCGGGCGAGTCCAAACAGATCGATCCTGAGTATCGGGGTCATCACGACTCCAGGCTGGCTCTCAGCGTGGTGATTCCTCTCTACGAAGAGGAGGACAATGTTGATCCTGTCGTTGAAGAGCTTCTCGCAGTGCTCGACGGCCTGGAGGAGACATCCGAGGTGATCCTCGTTGACGACGGCAGTACCGATGCAACCTCGGTCCGAGCCAGTCTCTGGACCGAGAAGGACCCGAGGGTTCGTTTAGTGCAACTCCGGCGCAACTTCGGTCAGACGGCCGCCCTGTCGGCTGGCATAGCCCTGACAGTCGGCCGCACCATCGTCCTCATGGACGGTGACATCCAGAACGACCCCAACGACATTCCGAGGCTTCTGGCCAAGCTGGGGGAGGGCTACGAAGTCGTGAGCGGGTGGCGAAAGGATCGCAAGGACAAGCTGCTCCTTCGCCGCATTCCTTCCAAGATTGCCAACACCCTCATATCCAGGGTCACCGGGACGCCGTTACATGACTACGGGTGCACCCTCAAGAGCTACGATGGGGACATTCTTCGACACCTGGTCCTCTACGGTGAAATGCACCGTTTTATCCCGGCGCTGGCGGTCGGAGATGGAGCAAAAGTGACCGAGATTCCGGTCAACCATCGCGCCCGCATCCGAGGCAGGTCCAAGTACGGGATCTCCCGCACCATCCGGGTGCTGCTCGATCTTCTAACCGTGCGCTTCATGGACCGATATCTCAATCGGCCCATGCAGCTTTTCGGCACGCTAGGCCTAGCCAGTTTTGCCATCGGAGTCTGCACGGTCATCTACCTGATCCTCGCCAAGGTCTTCTTCGGCGCAGGACTCGACAATCGGCCTCTGTTCGATCTGGCTCTCATCATGACCGTCATCGGTGTCCAGTTCTTCTGCGTCGGATTGGTGAGTGAGTGTCTCACCCGGTCGAGGTTCGAAGGGGGACGACGACCTTATGTCGTGCGGACGACCGCTGGATTTCCGAATAGCCTGCCGAGCAGACTGGCGCCTGATGTCACCGGTAACGGTCACTACCAGTCGTACAACCTGACCAGAGGAGCGGACGATGGCAGCGACAAAGGAACAAGTAAGTGAGTTCTACGACGTCGTTTGGACAGAATACGTCCCAGAGTACGAGGCAACGCAAGAGCATTGGGCTCTCTTCTTCGGGCCTGAGGAGGTTGCCGGCAAACGCATACTGGACGCGGGATGCGGCACCGGGATCTTTAGCGTGATCTTTGGCCAAAACGGCGCCGGCTTGGTGACTGGCATCGATATCAGTCCAGGCAGCCTCTCGACCGCAGCCAACCTCAAGCACAAGTTTCGCCTGGAGAACGTCGAGTTCGAGCAACGGTCGATGCTGGAGCTTCCCTATCCCGACGAGACCTTCGACATCGTATGGGCGTGGGGAACGGTCCATCACACCACTGACCCGTTCGGCGCGATAGACGAGCTCATACGGGTGCTCAAGCGAGAAGGTTCCATGCTGCTCGCGATCTACAAGCGCACTCGCGTCACCTGGATCCACGAAGCCGTTCGGCGGACTCTGATACGAATGCCGAGGAGGTACTGGACAATCCTGTCGAAGCTGCTGGCCATTCCCCTGTCACTGGTAGTCGCGACCTTCAAACGCCGCGAGAAAGCGCGAAAAGGGGAGAAGCTGGCCGAATTGATCCTCGACTGGTATTTCGTTCCCATCCGCCATTACTATACCCCGGATGAGGTCCGGGCCTTCCTGGTGTCGCGGGGCTTCACCATCGAGAAGTTCGTACCGGTATCCGGCCGATTCGACAGCTCCTCGAACTTCATCTTCAAGGCCCGCAAGACGAATGAGTTTCTCTCCCACGAGGCAAAGGACGCGGCAGGCGTCCCACCCGCCCGAACAGGTGCCGATGATACGTACTCGGCCTCTCAGTGAAGCTAGCAGGAGGCTGCACCCCTTCCTGGCTCTACTCGCATCGATGGCAATGCTCATCTTGGGCCTGGAAGCATGCGGTGGGGGGCGCGCCAACCCGGTCAAGCATGCATCCGGTACCGTCGCGGCACCGCCGGCCGCCGGCAGCGTCAGCAGCGAAGGGATCCCTTCCGCTGAGTCCCAGGTTGTGAACGCGCTCTTGACGACGATGAGGACGGAGGGCTACCACGCCGATCCTGCCATCAACCACGGGCTCGGTGGCCTGTATGTCAATTGGCGCTACAACACTACGCCGCTTGAAGCAAATATTGTCAGCGGTGACAGTCCTACCGTGGCGTCCACGAATGCTCACGACCCTCTGACCGATCTCCGCTATCTCCACGATCTATGGATCTACAAGTCCGAACATCCGGATAACGGGTCGGTTGACGCCGAAATATCCCGCTACACGCCCATCGTCAAAACCGAATTCTCAGGAATCCACGATCAAAGAGGATGGCTCTTTGACGAATTGATAGACCTCTACCGGCTGTCGAGTGATCGAGCATATCAGTCAGCGGCATTCGCCCTTGATGAGTACATCGCGACAAGTGAATTCCACCCCGCGACGGGCGGCATATACCAAGTCGATACGAGCTTTCCTACGGGCTACTACCGTACGGACCTGGCCTTGACCAGCGCGTGCGCCCTGATCCAGGGCGGTGTCGATTTCGGCCGGCCCGACTGGACGACGGACGGATGGAAAGCACTGGCCTTCGTCTACGCGCACGCCTACCTACCGAGATACGACTCCTATCTCATGGCCATGACGAACGTCGTACTTCCCGATGGGGCCGCCAACCCCCAGGAGGCCGTAGATCGCCATCGTTATCGTCACGAGGAGATCAATGGCGGCGTTGTGCGCATTGCTGAGCTGGGCGAAGTGGCGCTTTCCCTTCTGCACGCATCCGTGGCGACGGCGAGTTCGGCGCTGCTCGCCGACGCCGAGCATGTTCTGGACGGGCTGACGGCGAGCGACAATGCCACAGAGCTTTGGGATCGGACTCACGGTGGGTACTTCGCCGGACTCGTGTTCCCGGGGAGTACCAACACCTCACCTGGGACCCCGACAGTCCAGAGTTCCTACAAGGAGGTCGGCCGGCAGCCGATGATTCTGCAGGCCTTCCACCTCGCTGACAGCATTCTGTCCGTTCAGGGTCGTTACCGAGCCATGGAACAGAGCATGCTCACCTTGATCGAGCAGAAGATCTTCTATACCCCCGGCCAGGGCGTCCTCTACGAGATGACGCCGGATTTCCAGCCCGTTCATCCGGGATGGACGTGGGTGACGAGCGAGGCGATCGATATTACCCTGGAGGCTCTGCTGTCGACGGACCGGTCGAGCCCGTGGTGAAGGCCGCCGACAGAAGGAGGTCGACCCTCGTCAAGGTTGTAAAACTGGTCGTCTCCGCCGGCCTGCTCGGATACCTGGCCTCCAAGGTCGGAATAAGGAGGGTCGGGTGGGAGCTCACGCATCTCGACCCGAGATGGCTGGCGGCTGCTCTTTCCATGTCATTCGCGGCGGTGCTGGTCAGCGTCGTGCAGTGGACAGTTCTGCTCAACGCCAGTGACATGCGGCGCTCGTTCCGGAGAGTCCTCCAACTGGACATGGTTGGGCGCGCCTTCGATTCGGCCCTGCCGAGCTCGATCGGAGGAGACGTGGTCCGATCGGTCATGGTCGCAGACTCGCCAAGGGAGAGAGTCACGGGAGCGCAAACCATCATCCTGAGGCGCGTCACCGGTATACCGGGGATGGTCGTGCTCCTGGTAGCCGGTCTCCTCGCCGCGCTGGGTGTGCGCTACTCCGGTCGTATCATCCCGTACGCGGGCGTATGCGCCGCTGCTGGCTTAGCTGCGATGCTCGCCTTTGCCAGCCCCATTATGCACTTCGTCGCCGGGCGGCCCGCGTTGCAGCGGACCAAGCTCTCCCGTCTCCTGGCCCAGGTTCTGGCCGCGCTTCATTCCTCTCGCTCGCAGAGATCGGCACTGGGCGCAGCTACCTTGATCGAGCTGGGCTTTTGGGTTCTCGCCGCGGCAAACGGCTGGGCCTACATGCGCGCGGTTGGTGCGCACATCCCCTTCTCGTACGCGACGGTCGTCGTTCTCACGGTCAGCGCGTTGTCAATGCTGCCCATCTCGATCGGCGGAATAGGCGTGCGTGAGGGAAGTTATGCCTTGTTTCTCGCCGGGGCATCCCTCGCCGGACGCCAGCAAGGGGCCGCCGTCGGAGTGTGCTTGACCCTCCAGGGACTCGTTCTAGGCCTACTAGGAGTACCCATTTACTGGTCGATGGGTCACCAGAGACGGCACTCCGGCCTCACGATCCAACCCTCGGCCGAGGCGCGGTCCAGGATGAGCGGCACGAGGGTGGTCCTCGCCCAGCCGGGAGCAGGTGACATGGAGACGTTGAGCGAGTCGACCAGCGCGGTCAGTATGCACGAAGCTGAAGGTGAGGGTTCCCCTTGAAACCGACCATAGCCAATCCCCGTACTCGCCACCAGGGCGCACCGAATCCGGAAACAATACTGGAGAGACCCGCTCTCTTCTTCCGGGTGACTCGGCACCCCTACCTTCGCATCGGCGTGGTGGTGGTGGCAGCAGTCCTGTTGGCCGCGGGAGCCTATTCCGCCCTGCAAGGAAGCGGTCCGGCCAGCGTGCTGGTCACAACTACGGGGCCGCATGTCATCAGCACGCCCTTAGGGGCGCTCGGTACCTCAAGCGCCGGCAGCACTCTACCTGTCTCTTTGCCATTCGCCACGCAGATCAGCACAATCGGGGTGGAACCAGGTCAGACCGTCCAGAAAGGTACGCCCCTGTTCACCATCAACCCCTCGGTCCTCGAAGCCGGGTTGAGCGCCCTCGAAGTGCGACTGCAGTCCGACCAGGCGTCTCTCGCCTTCGCGCAAGCGATATTACGCGACCAGCCCGCCAAGAGGTCGCCGGCGGTTGTGGCTGCGGAGCAGGCGAAGGTGGCCGCGATCAATAACAGGATCGCACTCGACGCCCAACTCATTCAGGCTGCTCAGAAGAAGACGAACACGGTCGTGGCCTCCCCCGCGGCTGGGACGATCGGTCAGGTCTTTGCCACTGGTTTCCAGTTCGTAGCCTCCAACCGGCCCATCATGCAGATTCTGGACCTCTCCACAATTCTGGTCACCGCCAACTTCCCCATTGCGGATGTGTCAGAAGTACACGTTGGAGACCCCGTCACACTCGAGTTCGGTGCTCTCGAAAATCTCAAGCTGACAGGAAGCCTCGTCTCCGTCGCGCAGGTCGCCAACACCGACGGGCTCGACTTTCAGGTCATCGCCCAGGCCAGAAACACCGCCGGTTCCGGCGCCATCCCTGGTCTCACCGCCTTCGTAACGGACCAGGTGACCACCAATGCCAGCGTCGCAGTACCAAACGTGGCAGTTCTCAATTCGGCCGACAACCCCAGCGTCCTGGTGGCCAGCGGTGGAGTCGTACACCTCCGCCAGGTCACCCTGGGCACCACGGACGGCCAGTACTACCAGATCACGAGCGGGCTTTCGGCCGGACAACTCTGCGTGGTCGGCAATCGGAGTTCACTCCACGATGGTTCGAAGGTTCGAGTCTCGAGAGTCCTGAAGTGACCGGACCGGTCCCCGGTCTGCGTGTCCTGAGCGCCTGGCTGAGCCGACTCGACAGGGGTGTGCTGATCAGGGCGGCTGGCGTGCTGTGTGTGCTGCTCTCGCTCGTTCTTCCATGGGATACGGTGCGGCTTCAGCCCCGGTCAACTGTGTGGGATCTGGCCGTCCTGGCTCCGCGGCTTCCTCGGATTCCGGGCCTCACCTACGGCGCGCTCATCACCGCGGCGGCGGTGGTGGCGTTCGCGATTACCGCCTTCCAGCGACGGTCGTGGCTCCCGGTCGCGTTGGCGGGGGTCCTCGTCGTCCTCGTCACCCTCTACTTCCCCATCAATGCAGCCGGCACCGACTACCGATTCACCACCGCGCTGTCGCAACGCAGCAGCGAGTATGCACTGGTCGCGAGCAACTTCGGCTTCCACGTTCCCAGCTCGCGGCTCTCTGCGGTGCTGGTGGTGGCGCTGCCCGGTCCGTGGCGGAACGTGGTGGGCTCGCTCCAACCCGGCTGGCTGCTCGGCCTGGCGGGAGGGTCGATCCTCCTGGTGACTTCAGCTCGGCAGGTTTGGTCGTGCCGGCGAAGCCGCCTGACCCTTTTGGCTCTCGGTGCCGTCGCTGGGGCGATCCTTCTAGTTACGGTGGCGCGCGGCTATGTCGCCGACCAGATGGCAAAGTCGGCTTTCGAAGCGGGTCAGCTCGGCAACTACAGGTTGGAGCTGCACCGCTTCCATGAAGCCGAATCCCTGAACCCCACTCTTGCTCTGCGCCAAGACATCCAGCAGGAGGTTGGAACGGCGTACACCGTGTTGGGCCAGACGGATGCACCCGACGCCCTCTATGCCTCTGCCAATGACAACAAGTCAATCGGCAATCTGGACCTGGCTCTGCGTGAGCTCGCCACTGCCCACGCTTTGGCCCCAACGAACCCGGTCATCGAGGTGGATTATCTCTCCACGGCGATTTCGCAGGCTGTCCGGTCCCACCGGGTCACGGTGCTGTTTCCGCTGCTCAATGGCAGCACCGTCGACCAGTTGCCGGCCCGGTTCGCAGTGGGACGGATTATGTACGAGAACTATGACGACACGGGGTGTATTGCGGCCTTTGGGTGGGTTATATCGCACACAGGAGATCGTGACGTGAGATCATCCGCACTCACGTACATATCGCTTAGTGAGCAACGCCTCGGACGGTACATTCAGGCCCGAGAAGATCTGGTGAAGGCCATCGCCATCGACAAGGGATACGACAACACTGTGGCGCGTGATCTGGCCACCGGACTGATCTCAAACCAGAAACGGTGAAGTCTCTCAGGGTCTTATTCGGTGCGATCGTGATCGCCTACCTTGGATTCTCGCTGGGTGGTATCCACGCGGCCACTGCGGGCCGTCCAAACAGTCGCACCTACTCGGTTGGCTTCGGCAACGCGGCCTGGATCCGCGCCCCCGGCCAAGGGTCTGTTACCTTCTTCAGGGATCAGTTCTCGCTGGCAGCTCACTCGGCCAGGGCGACGCTGGCAGTGCAAGCCGATCAGGTCTTCGCGGTGTGGGTCAACGGCACCGAGGTGGCCAAAAATCTGCAGGCGGCTCGATCGGGCTTGCCCAACCGAGCCCAGGTCGTCGACGTGACACGCGAACTCTCGCTGGGCGCGAATTCCATAGGCATCCAGGCCATGAACCTCGACAACCGGGTCCCCCGGGTGCGGGCCCATCTGCTCCTGACATCGGCAAGCGGAAGCTTCGACCTTGTCACGTCGAGCCAGTGGGAGGCAACGAGCGATGCCTGGGCGGCCAAGCCCCTTGCGACGGCTGGACTCCCGGCCTTTTCCAAAGTGACATTCCCCGCGACGGGTTGGAGCCAAGCCCGGGTCGTCACCGAGCCAGGCGACACCGGCCAATCGATAGTCCCGGTCAATGTTTTGCAGCGAGACTTCTCGGGAAACGCCATCGCAACGGCTCCGCCGCAGAGCGACTTTGTCGCGGAGGGCGATTGGAGTTTGCCGTGGACCCCCTCGGACGGCTGGATCAGGGTGGTCACCACCGCCACCTACACCTTGGGCCTGGACGGTCACAAGATCTTCCACTTCTCCCAGGTTTCCCCTCCGCTCGCGATCGGCGGCGGTGCGGCGCAGGTCCAGGTGCTCGATCTCGGCCCATGGTTCCATCGCGGGACCAACGTGGTCTCGATCCACATCGCCGACGAGACTCCGACCGCGCTCTATCTGGACGGCGTGTTCTGGAGCGGGAACAAGTCCATTGCCTTCTCGACCGGCCCAACGTGGCGGACCGTCCCTTCGACAGACGTCGGCGTTGCCACGGGCGTCCCTTGGCGGTCGGCCGCCCGGGTCGGGTCGGTAGAGAGTGTCTTTCCCGGCGGCATTCAAGAGCTCGTCGTGAGCAAGGGGCAGTTCCAGACACCGAGGGGGCCACTGTCGCCTCGGCTCGTTGGAGCGCTCATCGCTCTGGCGGTATGGCTGATCGTCGCCCTGATGGCGTGGAGAGCGAGGCTGGTTGGCTCCTGGGCATCGGCGATGCTGGCCCTCGCGCTGGGGGCCCTGCCCGCCCTTCTCTGCGTCGAGATCTTCTTCCAGTTGGCGCGTTTATCGATATCGTCGCCACCCTTTCCCTACGAAGGGTCGATATTCGATGTGCTGCTCCTCGTCGCGGTCATCGGACCGGCGGCGGCCCTGGCCGAAGGGTGGCGCCAGCGGAACGTCACCCGGGGACGCGGACCGGGCGCAGGGAATCTGATCGAGGTCACCACCCAGGGCTCGAGCCCGCTGGCGCCGATGGCGACTGGAACAGCTTTCAGCCGGACGAGCTCCATAGCCGGTCGGTGGATGATCTTACGAGCGCCGACGGGCCTAACCATTGGGCGAGGCGGAGTGCTCTCCGCTACGACTCACAGCTGGGGTGGCACCCGGCGGCTGACCTCGATCATCGACGAGTGGCGCGTCCGATACGGCGTAACCGCGGCCATTTTCGGCATCTTAGCCGTCATGGTCTCTCTACTGACCTACAAGATCAGATACGAACCACTATGGCAGGACGAGACGGCAAGCCTGTACGCGGCCAAAGCCATGAGGGCTCATTACGGTCTCCCCAGGCTGCCGTCCGGACTCCTCTATTTCAAAGGTGAGCTCTACCACGGACTATTGGCGTTCGCCTCGCTGTTCGTGGGCTGGAACACGTCCGATTTCCGCCTCTTGAGCGTGCTCTGGTACGCGGCGACGGTCCTGGCTTTTGGCTTTTTGCTTCTCCCGACGCTGTTCCCGGGGCGGAAAGGGTTGACCGTCATCGCGACGCTCCTGTTTGCTACGGCTCCTCAGGAGCTGACCTGGGCCCGTGACATAAGAATGTACCAGCAGGCCCAGTTCTTCTCGGTGCTGGCGATCACGTTTCTCTACCGGGCGATCACCACCTCGCGTCGGAGGGATATCGCCCTGACATCTCTATCGATTGTCGCGATGTACCTGTCCCATGAGGAGACGTTCGTATTTTTCCCCGCGATCGCCGTCTGCGTACTCGTATTTGGCGGACGGCGGGCCCTGACAAACAAGGCCTGGTGGATTTGGGGGGGGCTGGCGATCGCGATCATAGGGTTGCAGTACGCCCTGACCACGATCCACCTCCCCGGGGTCGGCATCGATTCGAGCAACCGGCCGTATGTGCAATGGGACACCCGGAGCTTCTTCTACTATCTCGGCTCGGTCTACTTCCCCCGTGTCTCCCACGGAGGAGTCCTCACCTTCGTGAGCTCGGCGGCGGTGATCGGCACCATCACCGGTCTGGTGCGGCGGGAACGAGCGAGGCTCTTTCTGGCCGTGACCGTCTGGGTAACTGTTCTCTGCTTGAGCACGATATTCACGGCCAAGATCGGGCGATACACCTTCGTCACGCTTCCGCCCCTTTTCTGTCTGGCCGTGCTGGGTGCGGCGGACGTCATCCGGGCTGCACGCCGGCTCGTACACACGGCCGGCGCCCGGTTACAACGTTCTCAACTCATCGTCGCGACCGCATGCGCGGCCCTAGGCACCGTCTGGCTGGGGATGACCCTGACTGGAGGACCACGGGACTACGGGCTCGCCGCGGCACGACTCACGGGGTCGACGTACACCCACCATCACGCCGATTGGCAGGTCGCGGCCAGCTATATCAAGGATCATCTGCAACCCGGCGACGCCGTTGGGATGCTGGCTACGCCCGGTCCTGCCTCGTGGTACCTCGGGCGATCACCGGACTTCATCATCCCATCGGGAGCGCCCCGACTGATCTACATCGTCGTGAACCACGGGCACCTGACTGACACGGTGTACGGCTCGCCGCTCGTCCTGGACTCACAGAGCCTGCTTCGGATCATGGCAACCCACCGGCGGGTCTGGTTGGTGACCGACCCTGGATCGGACACCGCTGCGGCACCTGTCCAGATGCGACCATTGCTCAGGCAGTTCGCCGAGGTCGAGTACGGCTACGGCAACTCGGTGTTCCTGTGGACGTCGTGAGCGGTCACGGAGAGGACGAGTCGTACGCCGTGCAGTCATCGGACTGGGAGTCATCACCGTTCGGGCCGTCGATCGTCGCCGAGTCCGAGCTCCCCTGCGACCAGCACCCACTGGTGCCGCCACAGTCTGTACTCGATGCGTCCTGTGACTCTCCCGACCCGAGGGGGCCCGCAGGGATTCCTGGTATCGTCGAGACACTCGTGTTCGCGCAGGGGGCGGTGGTATCCGCGGGCAGTACGGCGGCAGCTGGGGGAAGCGTTGTCGACGAAGCGGTGGGTGTGATCGGAGCCGGTCCGGTGTTGCCCGACCCCGACCGGGCTCGGCTGTTCAGTTCAGCATGCACCCCCACCGCGATTCCTGCGCAAAGGCAGGAAATCGTGAGGATCGGCAAGGTGCGCCGGAGCAGAGAAGAAACGAGGGCCCGGGGAGAAGTCAAGGGAGAATCCTGTTGACCAATGTCCGCATCTCAGGAGAAGATGACCGGGCCGCCACTGACATCAGTCTAATAGGCGATTACCAGAGGGGCCAGCCGGGAAGCGGCCGTTTCTGGGTGACGAGGACATGAGCCCCGAATGAGCGCAAATGGTGTCGGCCCATCCGCCCGAATCCTGATGGTTGCACCTGAGCCGGTGTTCTCGCCGCGAGGGACGCCCATAAGTGTCATCAACCGGTGCAGGGCGCTCGGGGT
This sequence comes from uncultured Acidimicrobiaceae bacterium, assembly GCA_963834725.1. Lineage (GTDB taxonomy): Bacteria > Actinomycetota > Acidimicrobiia > Acidimicrobiales > Palsa-688 > PALSA-693. The sequence continues at coordinate 4,273,929 of CAWICN010000001.1, read as the reverse complement.
CCTGGGACACAGGGTCGACCTGGTCACCTACCCTCTAGGGCAGGATGTCGAGGTCGCGGGCCTTCGGTACCTGAGAGCCCCGAGGATTCCGGGTGTCAAAAGCGTCAAGATAGGCGCCTCGATGGCGAAGGTTCCTCTCGACCTCGGCGTCTTCGCTACCGTGATCAGGCAACTGCAACGAGAGAAGTACGACGTACTCCACACCCATGAGGAAGCGGGCGTCCTGGGTTGGTGGTTGCGTCGATTCGTCGGGCTTCCGCACGTACACGACATGCACAATGACCTCGCCATGGTCCTGCAGAATTTCGGCTACAGCTCGCGTCACCCTCTGACCAGATTCGCGTCCTGGCTAGAGTCCCGGATGATCTCGAGCGCAGACACCACAATGGTCATCTTCCCGGAGCTGGCTCACCTGGTCCGGAGTCAAGCCCCATCGACACCTGTCCACGTGGTGCACAACATCGAGATCGCACCGGCACCCGACGACGCCCTCTCTGCGAGCCTTCGGCAACGTTTGGCGCCGGCAGGCGAACCGCTCGTAGTGTATACGGGAACGCTCGAGCCCTACCAGGGTCTCGATATTCTGGTCGCGGCCATGGCGCAAATCGGACCCTCTGCTCGTGGACAGCCCAGGCTCGCGGTCGTCGGTGGACGTGAGGACCAGATCGCCACCCTTCGCCGTGCTGCCGATTCTCTCGGTATCGGGTCCGTAGTAACATTCGCCGGGCTCCGACCGCCAGCCGAGATCCCGGCGTGGCTCGCCGCAGGAGACGTGGTGGTGTCCCCGCGGTCGGTCGGATCGAACATCCCACTCAAGCTTTATAGCTATCTCCGAGCCGGCCGCCCACTCGTGGTTACGGATATCCCGAGCCACACGCAGGTGGTCGATGCCACCTCAGCGCTCGTGGTGGGCGCCAATGCCGGTGAATTGGCCGCCGGGATCGAGAAGGTGTTGAGCGACCCCGTCCTGTCGGCCGAGCTAGGCGCCCGAGCGCGCCTGCTTGCCACGGAGCGCTTCGGCGCCGACGCCTACCTCCGAGGGGTGGCCGCATGCTACGCCGACGTCGGGTTCGCTCCGCCCGAGGACGACGAGGTCGCCGCTCTCGCCGCCAGGCTGGAGGCCGGCTGATGTGCGGGATCGCCGGATACGTTTCGGTTGGACCGGATCTCGTATCCCGGGACGACCTCGAAGCGATGGGGACGGCCCTGGCCCACCGGGGTCCCGACGATGCCGGCATCTGGCTGGGGGACGGTGTAGGCCTGGTCCACCGCCGCCTGGCCGTGCAGGATCTGTCGGCCGGGGGCCACCAGCCCATGGAGAGCCCGCGGGGCGCGATGGTCACCTACAACGGGGAGATCTACAACTTCCGGGAGATGGCCGCGGATCTGGAACGATGCGGAGCGAGGCCACGAACGCGCTGTGACACGGAGATCCTGTTGCTCGCCTTCGACCTCTGGGGGACGGAGGCCCTCCCGCGCTTTAACGGCATGTTCGCCTTCGGGCACTGGGACCAGACTAGGCGGACGATGACTCTGGTCCGGGACCGGCTCGGGGTCAAGCCGCTGTACTACTACGCCGACCGGAACTGCCTGGTCTTTGCCTCGGAGCTGCGTGCACTGCGGCATTGGTCCAGATGTCCGACCGAGATCGATCTCGAGGCCCTTGACCTCTATCTCAGTTACGAGTACGTCCCGGCGCCATTCAGCCTGATCGCTGGAGTCCGCAAGCTTGAGCCCGGGCGCTTGCTCCAGTGGAGAGAGGGCCAGTTTTCCGTCCGCCGCTGGTGGGACGTGGCGTTCTCAGAGCCCCAACGCCCGCGTTCGATCGACGAGTACGCCGAAGAATGCCGTTACCTGCTTCGAAGGGCAGTGGACCTCAGACTCATCAGCGACGCGCCTCTTGGAGCCCTGCTAAGTGGAGGAATCGATTCGAGCGCCGTCGTTGGGGTTATGGCCGAGCTGGGCCACATTCCTCAAACGTTCTCGATCGGCTTCGAGGATGCAAGCTATAACGAGCTCGACCAGGCCCGCGAGGTAGCGCGGCTCGCCGGCGCCCGCCACACGGCCGAGGTGCTGCGACCGGACCCCATCAGAGCGCTGGCCGCGGTTGACCGGGCAACCGACGAGCCGCTCGCAGACACCAGCCTGATCGCCACCTACCTCGTCTCGGAGATCGCTAGGCGCGACGTCACGGTGGCGCTCTCCGGAGACGGAGGCGACGAGGTCTTCGCAGGCTACGACTGGTATCGGGCGGCTCACCTGGCCGCAGGCTACGACCACCTTCCCTCCATCCTGCGGCGAGCCGTGGCCCGGGCCGTAGACCTCGTTCGCCCACGCCCGGAGAAGAAGGGTCCGGTCAACATCGTCAAGCGCTTCGCCGAAGGAGCTTCGGGCGACGCAGAGCTCCAACACCTCCGCTGGCAGATCTTTGCATCCAGCGAGACGAAGCGGGCCCTGGCCGGACCCAGACTTCGGAACGAGCCGCAGTTCGGTCGCGGCGAGGATCATGCCAGACAGCTCCTCCGGGCGGCAGACTGCCGCACCCGCTTGTCGAGCCAACAATGGGCCGACCTGCGCCAGTATCTGCCCGACGACATCAACGTCAAGGTCGATCGTGCCTCGATGGCCGTGGCCCTCGAGACGCGGAGCCCTTTCCTCGACTACCAGCTTGTCGAATGGGCGGCGAAACTCCCGGACTCCGCCCGATTCGACGGGAAGGTGGGCAAAGTCGTCCTCCGGAAGGCCGTAGCTCCACTCGTGCCGACCTCGGTACTCGACCGACCGAAACAAGGCTTTTCGGTTCCCGTGAAGCAGTGGTTGCGGGGCGAGTGGTACGACCTGGCGGCCAGCACGCTCCTCTCACCAGGCGGGAGCGAGTGGTTCAATCAGACCTACACATCGCGGCTCCTAGCCGAGCACGTCGCGGGCAGGCGGAACCACGCCCATCTCTTGTGGACGATGATCTCTTTCCTTCGCTGGATAGATCGTCCCTTGCTTCAGCATCCCGAGCGTGGCCAAATTGTGCCCGCCAGGCCGATGAACTCGGCTTCTGCGGAATGAGAAAGCACTAACACACTCCCGTTGACCGAGCCAGCGGGTGTGATCTGGGCCGGGGGGCGGGTGCCCGGGCGGCTCGCCCTGGGACGGGACACCACTGAGCGGTGGGTTCACCAGCAACAGATTCGCGACGCGGTGGAAAAGCCCGGCGGTCACGACCGGTTCCTGCCAGCGGTCTTGTCGATCTTCGTGCGGGCCTTCCCCCACCAATACCAACCCCCGGTCGACGTGGGCGGTCGTCAACCTCGATCTCGGCGGCGACGCCCGATGGCATCTGGTGCGCCACGACCACGGCTGGGACCTGCAGGGCCGATTGGCTGACTCGCCCGCCGCCGCCATCAGCACCGACATAGATACCGCCTGGCGCCAACTCACAGGAGCGCCAACACCTCCGGCCGCGATCAGCATTGATGGACCGGCGCACCTCGCCCAACCTCTTCTCAAGGTGCGCGGCATCATCGTCTGACTGCTCTCTAACATCGACTCAGATGTTCCAGGAGGCGGCTTCCCGCCAGGATCTCCCGAGCGTTGTTGAATTTGATGGCCGGGCCGGCCCATGGGACCCACCTAGCAGATGGCACCGGTACTGGCGTAAGTGTCCGCCAGGAGCCTGGAAACGACCGCCCAGTCGATCTGATCGGGCCGGCGATACCGGATACAACCCTTTCCGAGGCTGAGGCCGAGGATGTCCCGCTGGCCGTAGAATTTGGTGACGGCCTCCTGATGTGAATCGTAGTTTCAGGCTGTGACGGCCAGGTTGGATTGGTCTGCGTGAACGGTGTGTGGTAGGGCGCCGGCGAGGGCGGGGAGTTGTCGGTAGCCCTTGACGCGTCGGAACTGTTTGGACGCTTCGAGCATGCCGGCGGCCGCCCACCTGAGTCGCATGTCGCCGGGCTGCCAGCGCTTGACGTTCTTGGAGTGCTGGCGGACGATCTCGATCATCGACTCGACTGGGTTGGTGCCCATGACGGTCTTGAGCAGGCTACCGGTGACGCCCAGGCGGGTCACGGTGAGCGTCTCGGCCAGTCCCTCGCGAAGGCTCGCGGCGGCGTCAGGGTTGACACGCTCGAGCTGGGCGGCCGACGCCTTCAGGGCGGCCTCCGCCTCGGTGGGATCGGGGTTGGCCCACGCCGCTCGCAGCTTGCGCCGCACCCAGGGGCGCTCGTTCTCGACCAGGTGGTCGAGAACATTCCTCTCCTTGTGGACCCGACACCGGGCGATCACCGCATGGTCGCCGAAGACGTCGCGAACCGCCTTATGTAGCGCCTTGGCGCCGTCGAGGACGAAGAGGATCCCGTCAGCGGCGTCGAGTCCCCGGTCTCGGAGCGAGGCGATCAGGCCACGCACGACATTCGCGTTCTCGGTCGATCCCTCCACCACTCCGAGGGGAACCTTGGTCCCCTCAGAAGTGACACCAAGCGCCCCGATCATGGTGTGATCAGCGAAGTCGAAACCGTCGACGAAGACGATCAACCATCGATGATCATGGAGGGGCTGGGTGCGGAACTCGGCGAGGCGCTCCTCGGTCATGGCGCAGAATCGTCGGCTCACCGACGAACGCGACGTCCCCGAAGCCGTCTCCTCGACAGCCTCGCCGACCGGTTCCAGCCCGGCGGGGTATCGGCGGGTTGACAGTCCGGCGAGCATCGCTGCGACCATGTGATCTGCCAGCAGGTCGACGCTGGCGAAGGTGTCATACGACTCGAGACGCAACTCCCGCTCGGTGCCGTCTTCGTCTTCGACGGATCGCACCCGGGGACGGGTCACCGCCACGCGGCGTCCGCCCAAGCTGACTTTGCCGTCCTCGGTCCCGTGGCGATACGCGGCCCGGCCGGGGTTGTGCTTGCCCTTCGGGCCGGCCAGCTCGGTGACCTCGGCCTCCATCAGTTCGCCCATCACCTCCAAGCCGATGTTCACCGACGCTGCCAACAGGCCGTGTCGCATCTGGGCGGCGAAGTGCTCGAGTTGGTCGCTCACCTTTCCGGCCAGCCGCTCAGGCAGCTCCTGCTGGGAGAGGTCGACAAGGCCGACACCCGACACCAACCGCAGGTTGGCTGCGCCGGCGCTGATCGTGTGTGATGCTGTCTTCACTGGTGGTCCTCCGTTCTCACTCGGATGGGTGACACCCCGAGCGTGCCTCACGGCACGACCGAGGCGGAGGACCGCCACTCAAACTTCTACGACGCCTGGGTCAACCTCTGAGGCCACTCAATTGGGCTCGATGTGCTTCGAAGACAGGCTGCTTCAGGATATAGAGCGATAGGTACCGGGTCTGCTTTCCGAACCCTACCTCGACTCGGCCGCTGCGTTCATAAGAAGGCATTCCGTAGGTCATGCCCTCCCTGTATCCTCGCAGCTGATTCCGACACGCCAGACGGAGCTTATTGAGCGGTGGCTGCCACTCCTCCGGTTGCTGAGCGATGTAGTGGACGACATCCGCAGCAGTGCTCCTCATGTCGCCCGCCAGCGTTATGGGGCCACTGGTTCGCCAGTGGCATGGGGCCAGGCCCGGCCATCGGCGACGACATCGATAATGATGGCTGCCGGCGTCGTGGGGGTCAAGTGGGGCGGCGTCGTCGGCGTGGCCGGGCGGTGATGGTTCCTGTGTGCTGACGATCAGCTAATTCCCCAGGGGATCGATCAACTAATTCCCTAGCCGATCCGGTCTTTATGGTGACGGTGCCGGCTGGTTTCGTCAAGGGTTTTCGTTCCCCGAGGATGGGTCGGGGTCAAGCGGTCAAGGGAGCGGCCGCGAGGCTGGCAACCGCGACGGGTAGGTGCGACCGGCGCTTGAGGCCGACCCTGGTGAAGTGACCACCGGGCCAAATAATGGAGCAAGGAGGGAAGGGGGCGTCGTCCAGCAGCGAGCGCTGGGGTCTGGGATGACCTCACCCAGGTTCCCCCCTTCCCTCCTTGATAGCCGCCGTTTCTCCGGCCGCGGTGGGGCCTATGTTTTGGACGGCCGACCGGGTCTGCGGTTGGGCCGGTAGCTCTTGCCGTCGAGGAGGAGGTGATGGCTGGAGTTGATGACTCGGTCCAGAACAGATTCGCCGACCACGGCGTTGGGGAAGAGCGGATACCAGTCCGCGGGGGAGCGGTTCGATGTCAGGATCATCGAGTGTCCGGGACGGCCGACCCTCTCGCAGACCAGCTCGTAGAAGTCATCGGCCTGGGAGACGGTGAAGTCGCGCATGGCAAAGTCGTCGATGACCAGGATGGCTGGCTTGGCGAGGCGTTTGAGGCGGCTGGTGAAACTGCGGTCGGCGTGACCTCCGGCGAGCTCGGCGAGAAGCCGGCTGGCGGTGACGAAGGTGGCGTCGTGTCCCCGCCGGCAGGCCTGGTGGGCTAAGGCGGCGGCCAGGTGCGTCTTGCCGACCCCGACCGGACCGTAGATACACAGCCCTTCACCGGCGATGACGAACTCCAACCGGGCCAGATCCCGGATCTGGGCGGCGGGAAGCTTGGGGTTGAACGAATAGTCGAAACCCTCAAGAGTTGCCCCGGCTGGCAGGTGCGCCGCCCGTAGGCGGCGTCCGACCGCGGCCGCCTCGCGGCGGGCCAGTTCGTCCTCGCAGAGGACCTGCAGGAAATCGACGTGTCCCAAGGTGCCGGCTTGGGCTTCGGCCAGGCGGGCGTCGAGGGTGTCGAGCATCCCGGTCAGCTTGAGCTGGCGCAGCACCGGGGCGAGTTGGGTGTGAGCTTCGAGTCTCATCAGCTCTGCCCCTCCTCGTGTCCGAACGCCCCGGGCCCTCTTAGCCAGGCTGGTGCGTCGACAGCAAGGCGGGTCTGTATCGGTGAACGTTCGGTGCCGGCGGCCAGGATCCCCTTGACCGTCTTGTAGGCGGGGTCGCCGGCGTCGATAGCCCGCTGGCAGGCCGCTTCGAGTCGGTCGTCTCCGTATTTCTGGCCTAAGCGCAACACGCCTTGTGCCTGGCGCAGGCGAAACAGGGCGTTGACCGCCAGCAGTTCTGAGACCAGCGTTTCGCAGGCCTCGCCCACCGTCGCCGCCTGGGTTAGACACCACTGCGGGTTGCGCATGAAGAACCCGACTCGGTGTTCGGGCAGGTCCGCCCAGTCGGTGCGTCTGCCTCTGGCCTGGAACGGGTGGGTCTTGACCAGGGCGCCGTCGCGGTAGAACTGCACCAGCACGTCGGTGGCCCTCGCGTCGAGGTAGCAGCCGATCAGTCGATACGGAACCGAGTACAAGGTGCGGCCCACCTTGGCGTGCGCGTCGGGGCCGACCTTGGGTCGGCTCCATCTGGCAAGCTCGAAAGGCACAACCGGCAGCGGCAGGAGAACGCCGGCCTCTTCGGCATCGAAGACCTGGACGGGAGTGCGCCCTTCCAGGACCCGCGGCGTTCTCCGCCCTGCCACCTCCAAACTCCACCGCCGCGCCTCGGCCACCATCTGGGCGAGCGAGGTGAACTCCCGCCCGGCGAAGAAGCTCCGGCGTATGTACAGCTGAACGGCCTCGATCCGCGGCTTATCTTTGGGGTGGGCCACTCTCGCGGGGTCTACCAACACGCCGTAATGCGAGGCCAGCTCCGCGTAGGCCCGGTTGATCTTGGGGTCGTAGATGTCAGGCTTGATCACCCCGGCCCGAAGGTTGTCCAGCACCACCCGGCGGGGACAGGAGTTATAGAAGTCGAAGGCGGCCACGTGGGCGTCCACCCAGGCCTGCTGGTCCATGCGCAGCACCGGGAACACGAACAGATGCCTCGAGTAGGCCAGGACCATCGAGAACGCCCACACCTTGCGGCGCCGTCCCGTCTGGGGATCCAGCCACATACCCAGATAGCCGTAATCCACCTGGGCTTCCAGGCCGGGATCGACAGGCGGCCGCCAGATCGTCAGCTCTCCCCGGCGGGAAGCCTCGTCGAAATGGGCCCGCAGGTAGCGGCGCAAGCTGGCAACACTCGCGTCCAGGCCGTGCTCGTCTCGTAGCCGCTGGTGGATCACCGACGCCGGGACCACCCCCAACCATCCTTCGATCAACTCCCGATACCGGTCGATCTCACCCCAGCTGGGCTGGCGCAACTTCGAATCGACCAGGCTCGGGAACCACTCCCGCACGGACCGGCGCCACTGCTCCTCACTGATCGGAGGGCCGCCCGGAGCAAGCCCTGCGGCCTCGGCCGCGGCCGCGTACCGGCGCACCGTTTTGGGGTCCACCCCCAAACTGCGAGCCACCTCCACCTTGGGCCGACCCGCATACCAATGGGTCAGGATCTCAACCAGATCAACCACGATGAACGTCCTCCTTGCCATGTCTCCTCCGTCTCTCGGGGGACGGAGGAAGCGTCTACTTGCAAGGACCGGACTAGGGAAATCGCTGACCGAGGGGGTAGGGAATTACCTGATCGTTTCCGACCCCCAACTAGGGAATTGCGTGATCGTCAGCATCCTGTGTCGAGGCCGGGTTTTTGCCGGCGGCGGTAGGAGTCGCCGTCGAGGACGAGTTCGTAGGCGGCGGATTGGAGCCGATCGATGGCTGATTGGGCGAGGAGCGGGTCTGCCATCTGGGCCAGCCACTCGATGGGTTCCCGGTTGGAGGTGACCACGGTGGAGGCCACGCGATGGCGTTCGACGATGAGTTCGTAGATGTCTGCGGTGTCGAGGGTATCGAAGGGCTGCAGGGCGAAATCGTCTAGGACGAGCAGGTCGACGCGTAGGAGTTTGCGGATCTCGGCGTCGTGGCTGTTGTCGAGGCGGGAGGCCCGGAGCCGCTTGAGCAGCACGTCGGCGCGGCAGAAGGTGACGCTGTAGCGGCGGCGGACCGCCGCGTGGCCGAGGGCGGTGGCCAAGAACGTTTTGCCGACCCCGACCGGTCCGAGGATCGAGCGCGTTGTGCCCGGCGTCGAGAAACGCTGAGGGAGCACAGCTCGTCGAGGACTTGGTGGTCGTAGTTGACCTTGGTGGTGGCATCCCAGTTCTCAAGCGTCATGTCGGGGTCGAGGCCGGCGGCTCGGGCCCGGAGACTGGCGGAGCTGGTCTCTCGGCGGGTGACTTCGTCGGCGAGGACCAGTTCGAGGAACTCGTGGTGGGTCAGGCTGCGCTGCTTGGCCAGGGCGAGCCGTTCGGGCAGGGTGTCGAGGCAGCGGCCGAGTTTGACCGCCCGCAGCAGCGTCCTCAGCTCGTTGGTGACGGCCGGGGCGGGGCCGGTCATGCCACGCCTCCTTCCACCTCGAGCGTCTGTTGTTCGGGATTGGCCTTGCGGTTGCTGGGTTTCTGGGTGGCGAAGTGGCCGGGGTCGCGAGCGAAACGAGGCGGCCGGCCGGTCCTGACGGCTGGCTTGGCCCGGCGCCGGTTGGTTCTCGGTGGCTCGTTCGATCATGCGGCCGATCAGCGGGACGCTGACCGTCTCGGCCTCGAGCGCCCGGGCGCAGGCCGCCTCCACCCGGTCTGACCCCCATCGCTTGACCAGGCCGAGGAGGGCGTAGACCTGGCGCATCTTGGTCCACGGCAACGGCGTGTCCAACAAGGCGTCCGCGTAGGCGCCGATCGCGGCTCCTTCGGCTGCGGCTAGGCGGCGCAGATGATCTAGATCCCGCATGGCGTAAGCGGTTTTCTCCGCCGGCAGGTCCGTCGGCGTCGGTGACCCGGCCGCCGGGCGCTTGGCGGGGATCGATCTTGATCAGCACCCCGCGATAGAAGAGGCGCACCAGTTCCCGATCGGCGCGCACGTCGACTCTGGCGCCGATCAGATCGCCCGGGATCGAATACAAGGCCCGACCGATCTCGATGTGATGATCCCGGTGAACCTTCGCCGTGGCATAGACGGGCAGGTCGTAGCGGGTTGAAGGTGCCGGCAGCAGAGAGGGTTTCTCCTCTTTAGCGGGGGGAGGGCAGGCCCTCCCCCCGCTAAAAAGTGGCTGGTGTCTTTCGCGGGTGTAGATGCTCGTGTTGGTGGTCTCGGTTCGCGAGAATTTACAGGCATGGGATTTTGGTTGCGGGGTGAGCGGTGAGCGTGGGGATGGCGGATCGCCAGCCCAGTGTGCTCAATGACATGGATCGTTTCTGTGACGAGATGCTGGCGGAGAACTCGATTTATGCGCTGTTGCATCGCGAACGGGACCGGCTGTTCCCCGATGAGATGTTCGCGGATCTGTTCTCGGTGAAGGGGCGGCGCAGTGTGCCGCCGTCGGTGGTGGCCACGGTGATGGTGTTGCAGCGTCTGGAGGGGCTGTCGGATCGGGAGGCGGTGGAGCGTTACAGCTTCGATGCCCGCTGGCGGTACGCGGCGGGGGTGGGCAGTTACGACTGCCGCGGGTGGGGCAGTTTCGCGCATACGGTGCTGGTGGATTTCCGGGCCCGGCTGGATGGGTCTGGCGATAAGAGGCGGGTCTTCGACCGCAGCGTGGAGGTGGCCGAGGCGGCGCGTTTGGTGGGGGCCAAGCGGGTGTTAGATTCCACGCCGCTGTATGACGCGGTGGCCACCATGGACACCATCACCCGAGCGTGGTAGCGGCGAGAACCCGGCCGGCGCTGTCGACGTCTTCTCACAGTGAACACACCGTGAAAAGCAGCACTCGGTTTTCCTGCCTTTCGCCCTCGGAGATAAGGCGCCTTTTGGACCAGGCCCGACGCCGGGGAGATCGCAGGTGCGTGGAGTCGTTGTGCGCCAGATGGCGATTCTAGTGTCACCACGCAATCCCAAGGAGGTTCTCGGACGTAGAGGAGGGTGGAGACGTCTCGTTCGGCCACTTCGCTGTGCACGAGGGGGAGTCCATGCACCTGAGCGTCAATCCGAAGGGCTGGGCGGCGGCCGGAGCCGTGCTTGCCAGCGCCCACGTGCTGCCTGTCCTGTTGGCCACGGCGCCCGGAGCCGGTGCCTCTGCGGGCAGACACCCTCCACCAGCACCACCGCGGCCACCACAACCACGAAGACCACCCCGCCGTTACCAGTGCAGCTCGTCACCTCGAACTTCGCCTGCAGCAACGGCGTCTGCGAGGTCGGCCCCCGGCAACGTGGGCATGTCGTTCGCGGCCCGGCTATATGGGACCGGTGCAAAGGTGGGTATGGCGCCAACATCAGCGCGCTGTGACATCGAGGATCCCCGCCGCCACTGCCTTAGCCAGCGTGGCCCGGAACAGCTCGTTATCGGCGTGACGGGCGATCATACGGGCTTGCATCAAACGGAACGTCCGCGCCTCGATCCCCTCAAAATCGTAATCCACTTCCATGGCCGCCTCCCAATCGGCCTCCACATGGGTCCAGATGAGGCAGTAGATGTCAGGATGGCTGCGGGAGCCAGTCTCGGCGGACCGAACCCGACCCCAAGTCGTGCACCACCTTGACATCTGGTAACTGCCTGCTACACTTTTGTTGCTCGAGGTGAGGGGCTCACCCGGCGGGCCGAAGGGGCGCACATGGAGTGGACAAGGTTCAAGCTCGCGATCGGGACTGTTTCGGCAACCTTAGGGCTGAGTCAAACAATAACCGGGTTTGAGCGCACTCCTCTCATCAGTGCACCATGGGTTTCCCTTCGCCCACTCGTGGATATGCGTGCATAAGCCCTTCGACACAAATCAGAGAAGGTCAGGAAACAATGATCGTCAGAGCATGGGGCAGGATGCTGGCCCTAGGCATACTGGCAGTCGGCTCGACGGTGGTCTCAGGTGTCCAGCCCTCCGCCAGCCAGGCATCAGGAGCCACCATTTGGTTGCAGACCATTGACTCATGTCGCCAAGCAGTGGGGAGCGCGGTTTACGTCCTCGTCGGCCCCGGGACTCCGCCGACGGCCTCGTCGTCCCAGGTAACCCAGACAACTCCCCCCAGCAAACCGGTTACTGTTATCAACGGGGGTGGGTGCCCGATCCAGCGGGGCAACTGTGCCTTGTCATCACACCCTGGAGTGGGATGTGTCGAGTGGACGGCAGTACAGCCCGGGACCTACACCATCGTCGAAACGACCCGGGCGTCAATACCGCCACCCGGGCAGGCTTATGCCCCCTGCACGGGCGGCAGTGCGTGCCGGGTCGAAACCGGTTCGGTGACCGTGAATCCCGACTTTTCAGTGACGGCGACCACGACCACTTGGACCCCCAACAACAAGCTGATCACCTTCCCCAGCGGCGGGACCTTCACCGCCACCCAGACTGACCCCATCGTCATGCACGATTTCGGGATGATCCCCGGCCAATGTGATGGCGACAGTGATGCCGACGACATCGTCGGTCCCTCCCCGACCAGCTTTTGTTCGTACCTGCCAGAGGCCGCGGAGGCGACGGCCTGCCAGCCCTTCCCCTGGAGCTGCAATCTGACAGTAGCTGCCGCCTTAGCGGCCCAGGCCGCGGAACCGAAGCAGCAACCGTCGCTGACTTCCACCGCCCAGACCCCGGTGACAATCGGTAACCCGATCTTCGACGTCGCCCACCTGACCGGCGGGACCTCCGGCATCAGCGGCACCATCACCTTCCAACTGTTCAGCGACCCCGCCTGCTCCAGCCCGGTGACCACCGCACTCAACCCGGTCACGGTCACCGGCAACGGCGACTACAACTCCGGGAACTTCACCCCCACCGCAGTCGGCACCTACTTCTGGACGGCCAGCTACAGCGGCGACGGCAAAAACCAGGTCGCGTCCACCGCCTGCGGCGCCGCCAACGAATCCAGCGTGGTCAACGGGGCAACTTCGAGCATCTCCACCACCCAGAACATCTTCCCGCAGGACTCAGCCACGATCTCGGTTGGAGCAGGCGGTACCCCGACCGGAAGCGTGACCTTCCAGCTGTTCGCGCCCAGCGACACCACGTGCGCCGCGAGCCCGGTCTACAGCCAGACGGTCAGCCTGACCAACGGCCTGGCTAGCACGTCGAACACGACCTTTTCGGTCAGTTCGGCCACGGCCGGCACCTACCGATGGGCGGTCAGCTACCCCGGAGACGCCGGCCACCTAGGCGCCACCAGCACCTGCGGCACCGAGCAGTTCACCGTGACCGTCGCCAACGGCTAACATTAGCGGCCGTCCCGGAGCGATCCGGCCTCGGCGACATCAACCGTCTCTCTAATTTGATAATCCCGCCGCCAAGTCCCTCGATCCGTGGTGGCCGATCGCCGGGGGCGGCGCGTACGATCGACGACGACGTGATCGAAGCGGTCGTGGTCGAGACCCTGGAGAGCGCGCCAGCGGACGCCACCCACTGGTCGAGTAGGGAACTGGCCAAAAAGCACAGGATCAGCCACACCTTCGTGAGACAGATCTGGCGGGCGTTCGGGCTCAAACCGTGGCGAAGCGACAGCTTCAAGATCTCGCCGGACCCGGACCTGGTGGAGAAGATCCGCGACCTGGTCGGGTTGCACATGGGCCCGCCCGTGGCCGCCGCGGTCGTCGCCATCGATGAGAAACCCCAGATCCAGGCTCTCAACCGGGCCGCTCCGACGCTGCCGATGCTGCCGACCACACCGCAGCGGGCCACCCACGACGATGAGCGCAACGGCACCTGCGACCTCTTCGCCGCCCTGAACGTGGCCACCGGCACGCTGATCATCGACGTCCGCAAAACCCATACCAGCGCGGACTTCATCGCCTTTTTGAACAAGGTCAACCGCGAGGTACCCGCCGAGCTGGAGGTTCACGTCATCTTGGACAACCTGCAAACCCACAAGACACCCCAGGTGAGGTTGACCCAGGCGTCGTAGAAGTTTGAGTGGCGGTCCTCCGCCTCGGTCGTGCCGTGAGGCACGCTCGGGGTGTCGCCGACACAGCCGAACTCGCCGATCTCTATAAAAGGTGTGCACGCTGGCGCGGATCGAAACCGTCTGCACCCAGTTGCGTCAAGAAGGCCAGCCCGTCACCTTCACCGCCGTCGCCACACGCGCCGCCCTAAGCCGAACGAGCCGCTACCGAGACGACACCCTTCGGGCCGTGATCGAGGAGCACCGCCACCGCAGCCACGATCCCCGCAGTCTCTCCGGCGTTCTCGCCGAAATTGCCCACCTACGTGATGCCGTCGAAGCCCTCGCCGAACACATCCGGCGTCACGAAGAACAGCTACGACGAATCAAACCGCTCGCGCAAAGCCAAGTGACGAACCACCCCAGCCGTTGCACAGACCTCGGCCATTATTAGCCGGTTAATGTTGGGATAACGCGGTCTCCGAAAGCTGGTTCGGGACATACAAACTCGAGTTGATCGAGGGCTACTCCTGGCCGACCATCGCCAAACTCCGTGCCGCTACCTTCGCCTGGATCGAAGGGTGGTACAACCTGCGTCGCCGTCACTCCACCCTCGGAGGGATCAGCCCCGCCAACTACGAGAAGATCCACCAACCCGCTGCCACCCAAGCGGCATAATCAACCTGTCCGGCGAACCGGGTCAACTCCACCGGACATCGGGTAGCCGGCGCGGATGACCTTGCTTCACGAGTCTATCGTCCGTACAACTACCTGGCCGCCCCGACGACGGCAAAACCGCACCACGACCCGAGGCGACCTGATTCGGAGCCCTTACCCTTCAGCAGAGATCTACATCTTTCGCTCGTCTGCAGGTGATGGATGGTGTGATATCGCCGGTAATCTGCGCATACCCTGCGCCCGGCTCGTGATGACGAGAGTTGCGCTAATCATGTTTTGCGACTCATGGCGACCCCGATGAAGGCCATGACCAGCACCGCGATGGCCGCCGAAATCACACCCTCGCCTCGCTCGTCACGGACGGCAGGCTGACGGTGATGGTGGGTCTTGGTGACGGTCATGGGAGGTCCTTTCGCAGCTAACCCAGCCAAACGACACCGCCTATGGCGCTGTAACCCCCCGCCACCCTGGCGGCTGGCGCCGCCGTTTCACTTCCCAACCGTCCAGCCAGACGCACCATGGGCTGAAAACTATTCAAACTACACTGATGTCCGCAACAGCCCCGACCTGCCTTTATTGAAGTCCCCGTCATCGGCAACGAACCGCGCCCCGGCACCTGAAGCGCCCACGGCTCGGGTATGCGTTTTGGCTACCCCGTCAATACCGCCGCCGCGATATCGGAGGACTGAGCGGAGGCGCGCCGCGACCATCAGTCAGTCGCGCCCACGTACTGCTCGGGGTACAACGGGGAGGCCGCCTTGATAATGCGAAACAGATGGCGCAGTCGGGCGACTTCATGTCCATCCTCGTCTCGGGCGCTGCCGTCCCACCAGACGTATTCCGTCTTCGGGCTGTCGCCGACACCGACCACCTGTCCGCTCACCTGGTAGGGCTGATCCGTGAAGATCGGGCCCCGCACGTAGGTGACCTCGGCCGCACCGAACATCGAGGTGATCTGCCCCAAGGCGGGCGAGAGCATCGACAGATGGCCGCCGTCCGGGCCGTAGAGGGCCCCCATGATGAGTGAGGCGGTCTGGGTGGGGCTGGCGATCGGTCCACCCCATGGAGATTCGCCCGTATACCACGGTAAGGGCTCATTCATCACGCCGGTCTCGATATTGCGCGCCTGGTCCTGGAGGGCGACGGTCCGCACCGCCTCTCCAAGTGGCGTCCCCGGCACCACGCCTTTCAGCAGTCGCAGGCTGTCGGGATCGGCCAACCGGAGGTCCCGCGTGGACAACTCCGAAGTCCCCGGCCCCCCGAGCCCGGCGGTCCCGTGCGCCACACTCATGTCGGGAGTCTCGACGAAGCGGGCCCAGGCCTCGCCCTGGTTCTCCCCCGCCGCCGGCCGGCGCACCACCGCCTGGACCGATTCACCCGATACGACCACGTTGTCGAAGTACAACGACAAGCACCCCGCCTCGAACCAGCGTTGGCCATATACCTCCAGCAAGGGCGGGACGAAACAGTCCAGATGGCTCGTGCCGGCCACGGCCGAACCGCGGAATCCCAGTCGGCGGGCCCGATCTGCGTCGTGAATGCTGCTGGTGGACAGGTTCAGCGCCACCCGTGGCGAGCCCACCACGGCATCATCGTCGGTATCGAAGTGGCTGGTCATGAACGCACCCTCCCTCGGTCGGGGCCGGTAGGTCGAGATCGACGATACCCTGCGGAGAGTGTTCTTCGCTGCTCTGCTGTTCCTGGTCGCAGAGGTAGGCGCCTTCGTGGCTGTGGGCGCCCAGATCGGATTCGCATGGGCGGTGCTGCTGCTCATCGGGGTGAGCGCATTGGGCCCGTTTGCCATCCGGCGAGTAGGGCTCGGGGTCCTGGCGCGAACACAGGACCGGCTGGCGACCGGGGAGCTGCCCACCCGCGAGCTCCTCGACGGGGTACTCGTGCTCGCCGGCGGCGTGATGATCTGCGTGCCCGGCTTCATCAGCGACGCCCTCGGATTGCTTTTGTTGATCGGCCCGGTACGCGACGTCGTACTCCGGGTCGGTGGCTACTGGCTGGGGCGCCGGATCACGACCGTGCGCCCGCTGCGCCCGCGCCCGCAGGTGACCGACGTCGAATCCCGACCCGTCACCCGCGACACTCCGAGCCCGCTCCGAGCCCCGGAGCGGTCAATCACACCCGGCGAGCGAAGCGACCGTTCGATCCCGGACACCTAGTCAGCCAGTTACCGGCGGCCGGGGCGGCGTTTCGCCGCCTTTGTGTCATATTCACCGGGCGATTTCAGGGGGTCCGCCACCGCCGCCGAGCAGGACTCTTCCTGCCGACCGCGGCGTCGACCCGACCGCGACCGGCCGGCCGCGGCGTCGACTCGACCGCGACCGGCCAGCCGCGACCACCCGACCGCGACCACCCGACCGCGACCACCCGACCGCGGTGGCCCGGCCCGGCCCCGAACGATGGGAACACGCGGCTGCAATCGAAACTGTTAACGCTAACCTGCCTCCGTGGGCTCGCTCCTCGAACTTGCCGGTCTTCGCCGAAGCTACGGGAGGGTGGTGGCGCTCGATGACCTCTCCTTCGAGGTGCCCGCCGGCCGGGTGGTCGGCTTCCTCGGGCCGAATGGAGCCGGCAAGACGACGACGATGCGGGCCATCTTCGGTCTGGTGGATCTCGAGGCGGGGACGGTCTACTGGGACGGCGCCCCCGTCGGTCAGTCGGCGCGTCGCCGCTTTGGCTACATGCCCGAGGAGCGGGGGCTTTATCCCGGAATGCTCGTCGGCGACCAGGTCGAGTACCTGGGCCGATTGCATGGGCTCAGCCCGGCCGAAGCGGCGGCGGCCACCGGCGCCTGGCTGGAGCGGCTCGAGATCGCCGACCGCCGGCACTCTAAGGTGGAAACGCTCTCGCACGGCAATCAGCAGCGCGTGCAGCTGGCGGCCGCCCTGGTACACAACCCCGAACTGCTGGTGCTGGACGAGCCCCTCTCAGGACTGGACCCGACCGGGATAGATGCCATCGGCCAGGTCCTGGTCGAACAGGCCCGGTCCGGATGCTGTGTCCTGTTCAGCAGCCACCAACTGGACCAGGTGGAGGAGCTCTGCGAACAGGTGACCATCATCGACCATGGCCGGTTGGTGGTGTCGGGAACGGTGGACGAATTGGCGACCAGCGGAGCTCGACGCGTGCTGGTCCGCATCGAAGGTGACCGAAGCGGTGAATGGGCCAGCCGTCTGCCTGGCGTCACGGTATCGGAGGTCAGCGGCGGAGCCATCCGATTGATCCTCGACGATTCCGTCGACAGCGACGACGTCCTCCGGGCGGCCATGGCCACGGGCCGGGTCACCCAATTCTCCTTCGAGCGCCGCCGCCTCTCTGAGGTGTTCCGGGAAGCGCTCCGATGAGGTTCGTCTATATCATCCTCATCGCGGGGGCTGCCATCGCCATACGGGTGGCGATCTACAGGGCCCGGCAGCGTCGACGGGCGGGCGGAGTTGAGAGTCCGAACTCGACCCTGGGCCGGGGCTTGCCGTCCGCCCGAAGCTGGCAAGCCATCCAGCATGCGCTGGGCGACGCGGGCCTGGTCGCCGTCCGCGAGATCAAAGAGCGCGTTCGGGGGCGCATCTTCCGGGTCGGCACCGTCCTCGTCCTCCTCGTCGTTGGTGCCGCGATCATCATCCCGACCCTCCGTCACGGCGGAGGGCCGTCCACCCAGACGGTGGCGATCGTCGGAGGCCTTTCGCCCGAGGCCAGGCGGGTCGTGGAGACAGCCGGAGCGGCCAACAAGAATTCCATCCAGTTTGTGCAGGTGCCGTCGGTCGCCGCCGCCGAGGCCTACCTCCGGTCAGGGAAGGCCGATCTGGCCATCATCAACTCGGAATCAGTTCTGCTCAACCGTCCGGCCTCTTCGCAAAACTCGTCGGCCGATCCTGGCCTCGTCCAATCCGTGGCTGGTTACCTCGGCGTGTTGAAAGCCTACCAGGCCGCCGGACTCTCTGCCGCTCAGGCCGCGGCGGTCAGCCAGGCCAAGCCGGTGCCCGTTCAGACGCTTGAAACGGGCGCCACACAGACCAAGCGGACCGTGTCGGTAATCGGGCTGGTGCTCCTTTTCTTCATGCTCACGCAGTACAACACCTGGATCCTGATCGGCGTAATGCAGGAGAAGTCCAGTCGGGTGGTTGAGGTCCTGCTGGCCACGCTGCGCCCCATCCAGCTCCTCGGAGGAAAGGTTCTGGGCATCGGGGTGGTGGCCCTGGCCCAGGCCACGCTCATCGTTGGGTTCGCCCTGATCCTCTCCACCGCGGTGGGCTCCGACGTGTTGCACGGCACGACGCCGTTCGTGCTGGCCGCGCAGCTCCTGTGGCTGCTGCTCGGGTACGCCTTCTATTGCTGGGTCTACGCTGCAGGTGGGTCAACCGCCGAACGCCAGGACCAGGTGCAGACCCTCGCCCTCCCGCTGAGCATCCCGATCCTGATCGGCTATATCTTCTCTATCACGGTGGCCAGTTCCGGGCACCCGGACCTGCTCTTCAAGATCCTCGCTTATCTGCCCCCGACCGCCCCGTTCTGTATGCCGGTCCTCGTCGGGCTCGGTGCGGCCACCTGGTGGCAGTTCGTGGCGTCCGTGTTGATCACGCTCGCCGGGACCGTGGCAGTGGCGATGTTGGCGGCCCGCATCTACCGTCGGGCGGTCCTTCGCACCGGGCCGCGAGTGGCATTTCGTGAGCTGCTCACCAGCCGCGCCGGATAAATCGACGGGCGGCGCGGGCCCCGCCTCGGTGCCCTGGCCGCACTGAATCCCCCGACTCGAGGTCTGGCGGGATGCCATCATGGGACCGTGCAGACGGTATACGAGGCCGCTGGCGGAGATGAGGGCCTGATCAGGCTGGCAGACGCTTGGCATGCCCGGGTGTTGGCGGACGAGGTGGTGAGCCACGCGTTCAGCCACGGGTATCACCCCGAGCACACGGAGCGGTTGGCCGCGTACTGGGCCGAGGCCCTCGGCGGCCCGACGACCTATTCTATCCGATTTGGTGACGAGACCTCGGTGGTGCGGATTCACAGCGGCAACGGGCCTCACGAGGACATGGATCGTCGAGCGATCGCCTGCTTCGATCAGGCCCTCGTCGATACCGGCCTGGCCGGAGACGCTCGCCTGCGACAGGTGCTGCACGATTACTTCGTGTGGGCGACCCTGAACCCGATGGCCCGCTATCACCGCTCAGCAGACGATGTGCCGGCCGGTTTGTCCATACCGCACTGGTCCTGGGAGGGACTCGTCAGCTGAACCGGTCCGGACCGCACCTGACATCGTGGCACGACCTATGGCGGTGTCGTACGGATGCCAAGGGAGCCGGTCGGGCAACGTTCACCACGCCGGCGAACTGGGGACGTGGGAGCCTCAGACCGGCGTGGATGCCTACCGCGCCCTGACTTCTGGGAATGTCGGAAGACCGTCGACCTTTGGACATACAGCGACATGTGCTGTGCTCCAGGCTCCAAAGGTGAGGCGATGTACCAAAGGGCGAGGAGGGGCCACCCACACGCGTGGACCAACCCGGTCTACGGCCCTGTTTTGTGCAGTACTCAGACCTATATGTCCTACTACTGCACACAATCGGCGGGCGGAATCCCGGCGAGGCGGACGGTCGCGCACCCCACTATTGTGCCCTGGGATCGCGTGTTGACGAGCCAAGGAGCCGCTCGGGTACACTGCCTACTGATCGATTACACCCGAGCTCGAGGAGGTGAGCCAGATGAGAACCGACCCTCCCAGTACCTGGCCCCCTCCGATGCTCGCGCTTAGCTGACGTCTCTGTTTCGATCTCGCTGTTCGGCCGGGCTGAGACGCTGAGTCGTCGCTGAGCGCCGGCCGAAGGCGGCCGCAGCCTCGGAGGGCCAGTTCCCGCCCCCGCCCTATCCCGGCCTATCCCGACCGATCCCTGCCGATCCCTGCCGATCCCTGCCGATTCCTGCCGATTCCTGCCGATACCCGCCGACCTGCGACCGGTGGTGCCGTCGCGAATCGGTCAGGTCAGGTACCCCGCCGCCTCGCTGCGCCTCCAACGACTGGGCCGCCCCGCACACCCGAGGCGCGGCAATGAGTGCGCTCACCTCGAAAGGAGACCTCATGTTCTCGTCCCTCTCCGGTTCATTCTCTCGCTCCGATTCATTGTCTCGCTCGGGCCGACGGGTACCGCAAGCACACCCGGCAACCTGGCTGTCTGACCGCACGCCTCGTCACGTGACCGGAGAGTGCCGGCGGTGAGCGCGACGACCGGCACTGGCTTCGACGAGGTCGCCGTCCTCGACCCCGAGCACGCCGGCGACATCCGGGGTGCCCTCGGCACCATCGCCCGCGGCGACGTCGCCGCCCGGCCCCGCCTATCAGCGAAGGCCAAGACCCTCCTCGCCATCGTCGGGCCCGGGCTGATCGTCATGGTCGGCGACAACGACGCCGGCGCGTTTGGCACCTACACCCAGGCCGGCCAGAACTACGGCACCCACCTGCTATGGAGCCTCCTGCTGCTGGTCCCGGTCCTTTACGTCTGCCAGGAGATGGTGCTCCGCCTGGGCGCCGTGACCGGAGTCGGCCACGCCCGGCTCATCCTGGAGCGCTTCGGGCGGTTCTGGGGCGCCTTCAGCGTCATCGACCTCTTCATCCTCAATGCGCTGACCATCGTGACCGAGTTCATCGGCGTCACCCTGGCCGTCGGCTACCTGGGTCTGCCCAGGATCCCCTCCGTCATCCTGGCCGGCGCGGTCATCGTCGGGGCGGTCAGCACGGGCAGCTTCCGGCGCTTCGAGCGCATCTGCCTGGCTCTCGTGGCTGGATCCCTTGTGCTCATCCCCATCTACCTGCTGGTCCACCCGCCGGCCGGCCAGATGGTCCACGACTTCGTCCGGCCCGGCTTCCCCCACGGTGCCCAGGTATCGACCGTGATGCTGCTGCTCATCGGGATCGTCGGCACCACCGTCGCGCCGTGGCAGCTGTACTTCCAGCAGTCGTACGTGATCGACAAGCGGATCACGCCGCGATTCATCAACTACGAACGGGTGGACCTGTGGATCGGAATCGGCATCGTGGTCGTGGGGGCGGCCGCCATGTTCGGGTTCGCGGCGGCGGTGTTCGCCGGGCGCCCGGAGCTCGGCAACTTCACCGACGCCGCCGGCGTCGCCGCTGGACTGGGCAAGTACGTGTCGCCCGTCGCAGGCGACCTGTTCGCCATCGCGCTGCTCGACGCCAGCATCATCGGTGCCTCGGCGGTCGGCCTGGCGACCGCCTACGCCGGCGCGGATGTGCTCGGCGTCAGCCACTCGCTGCACCGCTCGGTGACGAGAGCCAAGGGCTTCTACGCCTGCTACGGCGCGCTCATGGCCCTCGCCGCCGCCCTGGTCCTCCTGCCCGGAGTGCCCCTCGGCCTGCTGACCGAGGGTGTGCAGACCCTGGCCGGGGTGTTGCTGCCGAGCGCGGTGGTCTTCTTGCTGCTGCTCTGCAACGACACGGCCGTGCTCGGCCCGTGGGTAAACGGCCGGAAGCGGAACGTGGTGGCCGGCGCTATCGTCTGGGCGCTGGTCCTGCTCTCGTTCGTGCTGACAACCAGCGTCGTGTTCCCGAAGATCAACAGCGGCCAGATCAAAGCACTGCTCGGTGCGGGAACGGCCGTCGGGCTGATGATCGGGGCGTTCCTTCTCTGGGGCCGGCGTACCGCCCGGCGGAGGCTCACGGTCCCGGTCGACTGGGAGACCCGCGACACCTGGCGCATGCCGGCGTTACGCCTGCTGGCCCCGCCGGCAATCTCCACTACACGGCGCATCGGGCTTATCGCCCTGCGCGGCTACCTCCTCGTCGCCTTCATCCTGGTCGTGGTGAAGGTGGTTGAGGTCGCGGTCAAGTGATGGAGTGCTCGGGGTTTGCGAGTCAGACGGCAGGCGCCAGCGACGTCATCCCATTCGCTTCGATCACCCGCTGGTACCACTGGAAGCTGGCTTTGGGAATCCGCCTTCCGGTCGGGTAGTCGACCCAGATCAAGCCGAATCGGTGAGCGTAACCGTAGGACCACTCGAAGTTGTCCATGAGGCTCCACACGAAGTAGCTCCGCACATCGACGCCGGCAGCAATCGCGTCGTGAACCGCCCGGATGTGGCTGTCGAGGTAGGTGATGCGCTCCGGATCACGGACCGCCCAGTCCGGCCCTACGTAGTCGCAACAGGCGGCACCGTTTTCGGTGATATAGATCGGGACCCGGGTGTAGCTGTCCCGCACCCAGCCGAGAAGTTCGTGAGCGCGGCCGGTTCAATTTCCCACCCTGCTGGTCTCGTCTGCGTTCGCCCGCCGGACCGATGCGAAGCCCAGGTCATCTGCGACCGGGTCGGTCCGGTGATGGGACACTGAATATCCCGCCGCCTGAGCCGCCGACACCTTCGAGGGATGGGCGATGTGCTGGGGGGAGTAATAGTTGATGCCGAGGAAATCGAGGGGTTGGGCAATCGATTCGAGATCTCCAGGGGCGACCAGCTGACCTTCCGGTCCTAATCCTGCGTAATGGTCGGCCATGTCGATCGGGTACCGGCTGTGGAACACGGACTCGAGGAACAAGCGATTGAAGTTGCCCTCGGCCCGGACCGTTGCCGCCTGGTCGTCAGGATGGTCGCTGACGCCGTAGAAGAACGACAGATTGAGCGTGATCCCGACCGGGGCGGAGACAGCGGACCGGAGGGCCTCGGTGGCCCCGGCGTGGCCGAGCAGCAGGTGGTGGGTAGCCGACACCGCGGCGGCGATATCCCGCCGCCCGGGCGCGTGGTGCCCCTGCCCCTAGCCGGCCCAGGCCGAGCACCACGGCTCGTTGAGGGTCACCCACATGCCGACCTGGTCGCCGATCGCCTCGGCGACGATCGCCGCGTACTCGGCAAGCGTTCCGAGGTCTCGCGGGCGGTCCAGCCCCCGCCGTCTTCCAGGGCCTGCGGGAGGTCTCAGTGGTACAGGGTGGCCACCGGTGTGATGCCCCGATCGCGCAGACCATCGACCAGCCGCCGGTAAAAGTCCAGCCCGTCCTGTAGAGCCGGCCCTTTACCGTCGGGCTGGATACGCGGCCACGCCACCGAGAACCGGTAGGCGCGGAGGCCCAGCCGTTGCATCAAGTCGAGGTCGTCGTCGACTCGCCGGTAATGGTCGCAAGCCACGTCTCCGGTGTCGCCGTTGCACGTGCGTCCCGGCTCGTGGCTGAACGTGTCCCAGATGGACAGGCCCCGACCACCCGCCCCAACCGACCCCTCGATCTGATACGCCGCCGTGACGGCACCCCAGACGAAGCCGTCAGGGAATAGGACGGGGCTCATGGCGGGTGACACCGGTGACCTCCTGAGCGTCGCTCTGGGCCCATTGACCCCGGGCTGGGTAGCCCTGCCGACTGACTAGAGCTACTCTTTTCCGTAAGCGCTTACAAGACCAGGGTGAAAATACCCCTGCTTATGTGACGCGAATCCCTTGACACACTGGGGGCCTTGACGTATTTTCCTCAGAAAGCGCTTACATCGATAGCGCTCAGTAGCCGAATTCCCATCCCACGAGTGGGGAGCAGGAGATTGGACCTAACGGGGGGTGGGATGTCCTCACCGACGATTTACGACGTGGCCCAGAGGGCGGGCGTCTCGATCGCCACCGTGTCGCGGGTCCTCAACGGCCGCAGCGATCCTCGCCCCGAAACTCGTGAGCGAGTCCTGCACGCCGTGCGCGAGCTTCACTTCGTCCCCAATGGCTCCGCCCGCGGCCTGTCGAGCCGATCCAAGAAGATCATCGGTTTGGTCTTCGTTCGCCATCCCGCCGAGCAGGATCTGATGCAGCTCGAGCAGGAGAGCCTGCTCTTCACCGACTCGGTCATACGGGGCGCCGAGCTCGCCGCCCACCGTTGCGGGTACTCGCTGCTCCTCAGTGGGGTCGGCGACAGCAACACCAGCTCCGCGGTGCAGGGCCTCACCGGCCTAACCGACGGCCTGATCATCCTCGACCGGGTGCTTCCCGAGCGCAGAGTGGCGCCGCTCGCCAAGCGCTTCCCTATCGTGTTGCTCGCCGGAAGCGGCCGGTCCCGGACGGCGGCCACCGTCCGGGTCGACAACGTGGCCGCCATGCGGGCGGTGGCCGAACATCTGGTGGCCGGGCATGGATACCGGCGTTTGAGCTTCCTGAGCGGCATCGACGACAGCCCCGACAGCGCAACCCGCCGGCAGGCCTTCGCGGCCGCGACCGAGGCCCTCGGTGCGACCTGCGCCGAAGGCGATCCCTGGGTGGCGGACTACACATCCAGTGGCGCCGTCCGGGCCGTCCAGCGGGTGCTCGCCAGTGGCCAGCCTCTACCCGAGGCCGTGGTCTGCGCCAACGACCAGATGGCCATTGGCGCCCTGCAGGCGCTGCTGCGGGCTGGCATCCGGGTTCCCGAAGACCTGGCCGTGACCGGCTTCGACGACCTGCCGGTCGTGCGCCACCTGCATCCCGGACTAACGACCGTCCGCCAGCCCATCCAGCAGCTGGGCTCAGCGGCCGTTGACCTGCTGTTGGCGCTGGTGGAGGGTGAGCCGGACGCGACCCGGGAGATGGTCTTCCCGGTGGAGCTGGTGGTGCGCGGCAGCTGCGGCTGTCCTGAGCCCGAACCAGCACGCACTCCGCTCGGCCTGGAGCCCTGGAGGTTCCAGATATGAGGTTTATCTTCCGCCGCGCCCTCTTTTATCTGGTGACGGCGTGGGCCGCCCTCACCATCAACTTTCTCCTGCCCCGGCTCATGCCGGGTTCTCCGATCGACGCCGCCCTCAACCGGCTCCACGGCACGGCCTCGCCCGGCGTGATCGCCGCCCTCAAAGCCCAGTACGGCCTCAACACCAGCGCCAGCCTTCTCAGCCAGTACTGGCACTACTGGAATCAGCTCTTGCACGGGAACCTGGGTGTGTCGACCAGCGAATACGCGGCGAAGGTCATAACGGTCATCGGCCAGACCCTCCCCTGGACGCTGGGACTGGTTGGCCTGGCGAGCTTGATCAGCTTCGTGGTGGGCACGCTGCTCGGGGTCTTCGTGGCCTGGCGCCGGGGCACGGTGGCAGACGCCCTTCTACCCGTGACGACCTTTTTTTCCGCTATCCCTTATTTCTGGCTGGGGCTGGTGCTGATCACCGTCTTCGGCATAAAGCTGCACTGGCTGCCCTCATCGGCGGCTACCGGCAGGGGTTGACGACCGGGTTCAACCGCGCCTTCATCACCAGCGTCCTCACCCACGGCATCCTGCCCGCGCTCACGATCGTGCTGGCCTCGACGGCCGGGTGGATGGTGGGGATGCGCAACATGATGATCACCACCCTCAACGAGGATTACTTCCTCGTGGCCCGAGCCAAGGGGCTGTCCAATCGGCGGGTCGTTTTCACCTACGCAGCGCGCAACGCCATCCTGCCCAACCTGGCAGGGTTCGCCCTGCAGCTCGGTTTCGTGGTCGCCGGCTCCCTGCTCACCGAGATCGTCTTCTCCTACCCGGGGATCGGCAACACCCTTCTCAACGCCGTCACCGGCGATGACTACCCGCTGATACAAGGCATCTTCCTGGTCATCACTCTGGTAGTGCTCTGCGCCAACTTCCTGGCCGACCTGGTGTACCTCGTCCTCGACCCGCGGAGCCGGCAGGAGGGGTGAGATGACCGCCCCGATCACCCCGGTCGCCTCGATCACAGCGAGCGCGGCAGCCGTGGTCCCAAACCCGGCTGACACCGCCCTGGCCGACGCCACTTCTGTCGCCGAGCCAACGGGTCCCTCCCTGGTCCCCGCCACCCCAATTCGGCGCCGGGTGCGACGTCACCTGTCCAAGAAGACCTGGGTCGGATTCGGGATCATCGCCTTCTTTGCGCTGATGGCCGTGATCGGCCCCCGCCTGGCGCCCTATAACCCCTCGGCCGCCACCGGCCCGTCGCTCGCCGGCCCGTCTGCATCGCACTGGCTGGGCACGACGCAAACGTCCCAGGACGTGCTGTCCCAGCTCCTCGACGGCACCCGCACGACCCTGATGGTCGGCTTCCTGGCTGGGCTGATCGCCACCGTCCTTTCGGTCGGCGTCGGCGTCACGTCCGGATATCTCGGTGGCTGGTGGGACGACATCCTGTCCCTGCTGGCCAACCTCTTCCTCGTCATCCCGGCCCTTCCTTTACTGATCGTGCTCACCTTCTTTGTTCCCAAAGGAGGTCCGTTCGTCATCGCCCTCGTCATCAGCGTCACGGGGTGGGCATGGGGCGCGCTGGTCCTGCGTGCTCAGACCCTCTCCATACGGCGACGCGACTATGTCGAGGCGGGCCAGGATCGCTCGGGAGCGCGAGTGGCGGATCATCCTGTTCGAGATCGTCCCAATGAAGCCGCCGTGGTGGCCTCCAGCTTCCTCTTCACCGTACTGTTCGCTGTCCTTACCCTGATCGCCCTCGATTTCCTTGGTCTGGTCAACGTGTCCGCTGCATGGAGCTGGGGGCTCATGCTCTATTGGGCTCAGAGCGACCAGGCCCTCGCCATTGGCGCATGGTGGTGGTTCGTCCCACCCGGGCTTTGCATCGCCGTGCTCGGGATCGGGCTGACGCTGGCCAACTTCGGGCTCGATGAGCTCATTGATCCCCGCCTGCGGGCAGCCGACGTGACGCGGCGAGCGGACGCCCGTCTCGCCCGGATGGGGTACACCCTGGTGCACCGGGCACCTCGTGGGGGCACGGCCACGACCTCACAGGCCGAGGCCATCAGCGCCTGAACCAAGCCCGTCAGTCCCGCTGGCGTTTCCCAGGGCCGGGCGCACCATCCGCGCCGGGTAGACGCCAGCGGGCCAGGATGGAACCAGGGCGGACAGGAGGTCCCGGTGAGCGCGATCGGACGCAACCAGCCCTGCCGGTGCGGCAGCAAGAAGAAGACCAAGCACTGCTGCGGTGTCCCCCACGGACCCTCCGACACGGAGTTGGCCAGGGCGTTCCTGGCCACCGAAGCCCGCCACGCCGCCCGACGGCTCATCCGCCTATCCGAGGACGACATTCACGAGCTCTTCGACGAGATGCTCGACCTGCCCGACCGGCACCTGTCGATCCAGCTGCCGTTGCCCAAGCTGCTGTCGCCCGAGCTGGAAGCTCTCCGCTATGCCATCGATGATGACGACCCCGACGCGGCCGACGAGCACCTCCAACCGGCGCTCAAACGTGTGGACAACCCCCGACGGCGAGCACATCTCGCCCGAGCCGGGCTCGCCCTCGCCGACAACGGGGACATCGACCGAGGCGTAGCTGACGCGGCCATCGTCGACTTGGATTCCCACGGCTCCTCAGCGCTCATGCGCGCCAGCTTGCTCCACGCCCTATCCGTCTCAACTGGCGCCACCCGCACCCCCGCCGGACTGCTCGTCGTCTCCCACTGACAACCGGCCCAGCCGAGACTGAGAGTCACACCCCGCTGCTACCATCACGACCTGGAACCCGCGTCCGGGAACCTATTTCCACCAGTCCTGAGACGCCACCTGTGGTGGCTCGTCGAAAGGGTCGGCGCCTCCCACCACGGCCGCCGGAACGGCCAGTACCGCTGGTACGACCGGGTCGGCCCGGCCAAGGTCACCCTCACCGTCGAAGGCAACACGCTCGCCGGCCCGATCAGCGGCGGCTTCAATCCCTTCCTGACCAGCAGCGACGCCTACACCCTGGGCGCCGTCTCGATGATCTACGAGCCACTCCTGCATTTCGACATCCTGAAGCCCGGAACGGTATATCCGTGGCTGGCGACGTCGTACGCGTTCAGCCCGGACGGCAGGACGCTGACCTTTCACCTTCACCCGGGCATCAGGTGGAATGACGGCACTCCATTCAGCAGCGCCGACGTCGTCTACACCTTCAACCTGATGAGATCCAACGCCGCGCTCAACTCCAACGGCATCGAGCTGGCGTGGGTGACTGGCCCGGACGCCAACACAGTGGTGATGACGTTCACCAGCCCCGCCTACACCCAGCTGTACGCCAATGCCGACCAGAGTCTCATCGTGCCGAAGCACGTCTGGCAGTCGATCTCCTCCCCGGGGACCTATCCCGATACCAACCCCATCGGCACCGGCCCGTACATACTCAAGCAGCTCACGCCGCAGGGGATCACCCTGACCGCCAACCCGCACTACTGGCAGCCCGGCAAACCGCAGATCGCCACCTCGACGATAAAGGGCTGGCCGACAGCCAGCAATCCGTACGACCCGGTGCAGCCCGGTGGATCCAACTCCACCTGGGACGAGTACACGGTGTTGCAGCTTCACCTGTGATCCCCCCTGTCGGTCAGGGACCGGGCGCGCCGCGCCCGGTCCCACCGGCCTGCAACGATTGATCCGGCTGGCCACCTCGCGCTCGGACCAGCTGTTCGCACGGGCGGGGCCGTGCTCGATGGCGTTCGGCTGGCGAGCACGGTTGCGGACGACCGGCATGAGCGAGGCCACAGTGGAGGACCGATGTTCAGGAGAATAGGGTCCTCAGGATGAGCATCATCCTGGTCCACGGCGTTCCAATGACGAGCGCCCTTTGGCGGCCACTGATGGACGTGCTTGACCGCGATGACGTCATCGCCCTCGACCTTCCCGGCTTCAAGGAGCCCCCGCCGGACGGATGGCTGGCGACGAAAGAGGACTACGTCGACTGGCTGATCGGTCGGCTCGAACACGAGTACGAGCGCAGCGGGCCCGTCCATCTTGTGGGCCACGACTGGGGATGCCTGTTTTCGCTGCGGGCGGCCTCTCTCCGCCCCGATCTGCTGCGCAGCGTGGCGGCCGGTAACGGCCCGATCGACCCGCACTGGCCCCTTCACGCCCTGTGGCGAGTGTGGAACCAGGCCGGGTCCGGCGAGCGATGGATGGACGAGCTCGACGCCGATTCCCTCGTCTCCATGTTCGTCGCCAATGCCGGTATGCCGGAGAGTGTCGCCCGCCAGATGTCATGGTTGAACCCGTGGAACCGGAAGGTAACGCTCTCGCTCTACCGCTCTGCCATCAACGTGGGCCGCGAGTGGGTAGACGATCTCGCCAACATCGTGATCCCCAGCCTGATCATTTGGGGCGAACTCGATCTCATCGTGCCGGTGGAAATGGGCCGGCGGATGGCGGCCCGGATGGGCGCTCAGGTCGTGACCCTCGACGCCCACCATTTCTGGCCAGCCGAGCGGCCGGGCCAGGCGGCCGAGGCGCTGCAACGACACTGGCAGAGGGCGGAGGCCGCTCCGGCAACGATTCTGCACCAGTCGCTACCCGAGTGGTTCAAGGAACGTTGAGATAAGCTGGCGCCGCCTGGTCGAGCATTCGAAAGGTGTCGTGGCGGCTTTTCCCCGACGCGAGTCGCGGGGATTGTGCTATAAAACCCGCGTAATACGCGGGTTTTATAGCACAATGGCCCGTCCGAGCGCCGACGACCGGGCGCCCATGTTCACGTCTTTGGAGGGCTGACGATCCGGCACGGAATGTCAGCGTCCTCGTCCAGGTGGTAGCTCGCACAGATCCGGTGATAGCCGTCGGCGACCACGAGGGGAACCTTCCCGCCCGCGTGGCCACGCATCAACAGGACCGGCGACAGCTTTTCCCCCGATTTAACCTTGCCCAGATCCTTGGCCACGTGGACATTGTCCGGAGCGAGCAGGGCGAGCTGGCTGGCGCGCAGGAGATCCTTTGCTTTTCGATGGGATAACGGGGCGGCTTGCAGAGCCTTCACCGTAGCCGCCACCTCGTCCTCTTCTAACACGAGGCTCAGATAGTCGGCGGCGGCCGGGAAGTCGTGGTCATCGGGCTCGCTTTTCCAGTGTTCGACGGTCACAGAAAGGCCACCCCTCGTACCATTTCGGTCTCTCCCGCGTCAGGCGGCAAGCGGAGCGGACTTGATGTTAGACCAACGGGCCACCGTCGGGCCGGGCCGGGCCGGCCCGGGGAACTCCCGCCGCGTGAGCGCGGCGATCAGCCCGACAAGGACCGACGCCGATGGGTCAGCCCGGGTGTCGACGTGCCGGCAGGCTCACCCCCCGCGTTGTCGATCCGTTGGCTCACCCCGGGGCGGAAGGGGTGGCGTGGTGGGCGGTGATGGCGTGATGGTCGGTGCCGTCATGGCCGCAAGGATCGGTGTGTATTGCGACGTCGGTGAGCCGGGGGATGTGGTGGAGCAGGTCGTGGCGGACCGCTTCGGAGATCTGGTGGGCACGGGAGACCGAGAGGTCTTGATCGACCATGATGTTGATCTCGGCCCGCAGTTGATGGCCGAGCCAGCTCAGCCGGACGTTGTTGACAGCTTGCACTCCGGGCACGCTGGCAGCCCGCTGTTCGACCTCAGTGACGTGGCGGGGGTCGACGCCGCCGAGCATCCGGAGCAGGACGTCTCCGGCCGCCTGTCGCAGAACACCAAGAATGGCGATGGTGATGGCCAGCCCGACGACAGGATCGGCTCGAGGCCAGCCCAGCGCCACCCCGAGCGCGCCGAGGACCACGGCCAGGCTGGTGAACCCGTCGGTTCGGGCATGACGGCCATCGGCCACCAAGGCCGCGGAGCCGATCCGGGTTCCGACGCGTGTGCGATACCGAGCGGCCAGCTCGTTTCCCAAAAATCCGATGCCCCCGGCGAGGGCCACCCATCCGAGATGGCTGACACCACGAGGATGGATCAGCCGATCGATGGCCTCCCAGGCAGCCAGACTGGCGGAGAGGGCCATCACCACGAGGACCGCAACCCCGGCCAGGTCTTCGGCCCGTCCGTAGCCGTAAGTGTAGCGGCGGGTCGGCCGGCGCCGAGCGACGAGAAACGCCAGGCCGATGGGGACGGCGGTCAGGGTATCGGCGAAGTTGTGGATGGTATCGGCGAGCAGACCGACGGATCCACTCGCGGCAAACACGATGAGCTGGGCGATGGCAGTAATCAGCAGACCGACGAAGCTGATAGCCAGCGCCCTGGTCCCTGCCTTGCTCACCATGAGTTCGGTGTCGAGCGACCCCTGAGGATCATGGCTGTGCCCGTGAATGATCCGTTTCACGTGCGCTCCCACTCCCCCGGCTCCCGCCGCGTGAGGATGATCGTGACCATGATGACCGGCCCCAGCGTGGCGATGGGGCCGGACCGAGGTCGGCTCGTGGCGGTGGTCGGGACTGCTCATACTCTCGCTCGCCTCGTCGCCTGGGTTCGCGCTGGCTGGCCTGGCACGGGTTGAGCTCGCACGGGCTGGGCTGGCATGGGCTGGGCTGGCGCTGGCTGGGCTGGCGCTGGTTGGGCTGGCACTCGATGCGCAGGCGCTGCATGGGCGGACACTCCACGGGCTGGCACTGCATGGGCGGGCTTCGCCGGTGGCGCCGCCTCTTTGGCCCGCTCACGAGAATGTTCGGTGTGCGAGAGCGCCTCGCTGACCAGAGCCCGCACGTGGGGGTGATCGCATGCGTAGAAGATGAAGTTGCCCTCCCGCCGGGTTGTGACCAACCCCAGTTCTCGCAGTTTGGCGAGATGCTGTGACACGGCCGGCGGGTTGGCGCCGAGATGGGCGGCCAGCTCGTTGACCGAGTGCTGGGCGTGCAAAAGGGCCCACAGGATGCGCAGGCGAGGCTCTGTCCCCACCGCCTGGAGCAGCCCGGCGGCGGCCGCGAACCGCCGGGCTGATGGTTCCTCGTCTATCTGCCCCGGATCTATCTGCCCTGGATCTATCTGCCCTTGATCTATCGGCCCTGGATCTATCTGGCCTTGATCTGTCTGCACTGTCACGCAGATAGGTTACCACACTGTCTGCGTTATCGCGCAGGTAGATGGTCAGGCCGTCATGCCTCCCCGGAGGATGGGCTGTGGGCGGACAGCAGTGTCGCGACTCCAGGTCGGTTGCCGGATTCGGGGTGAAGGGCGTGCCAGCGCCGATCCCTGCTGACGCGCGGCCGGGCGGCGGGGGTAGCTGCCGGGACGGTACCGTCCGAGGAGAACCAACCCCTTTGCCGGAACAACATGACCAGGGCGACAACGGTCAAGATCTGCAGGCCGATACCAACGACGATGAAGACGGCCCCGCTGGTGATGTGGCTGATCATCCACCCGAAGTTCTCTCCGAAGAAGCCGGTCAAGAAGCTGAGCGGCAGAAAGATCGTGGCGATGATCGTCAGTTGTTTCATCACGACGTTGAGGCGATTCGAAACGGTGGAGAGGTGGGTGTCGAGCGCCCCGCTCATCAGGTCGCGGTAGCTGTCCACCAGATCGCTGATCCGGATCAGATGGTCGTACAGGTCCCGAAAGTAGCGTTCCGCGTCCAGCGTCATGCCCGGAAGCGAATCTGGTTCGCTCAGCAGCGAGGCGAACATGTCCCGCTGGGGAGTGACCACCTTGCGCATGGCGATGAGCGAGCGTTTCATGTCGAAAAGGCGCCCCAGTTGTTGCTCAGTGGGAGATTGCAGGATCTCATCCTCGAGTTCATCGAGCTCGTCATCCATCTTGGCCAGCAGCGGAAAAAAGCCGTCAACAATGGTGTCGACCACCCGGTAGAGCAACATGACATGAGCGGGGCTCGGCCCGGCTCGCTGACGAAGTCGTTCGACGATGTTGCTCAGATCCGGGCACGGGTCGTGATGCACGGTGACCAGGTAGTTCTCGGTGTAAAAGCAGTGCACCTCCACCAGCGCTCCCGCAGAGGTCGCCCCATAAACCACCAGGAGGGAATACCCCTCGTAGGAGTCCAGCTTCGGGCGTTGACCGAAATGCTCGGCGTCCTCGACCGCAAGAGGGTGGAACCCGAAAGTGTCGCGCAGAACCGTGTTAGCCGTGTCCTGATCCAGACCGGCCAGGTCGAGCCAGAACCGGGTGGAGGAACCGATGAGGCCTCTCAGCGTCGCGACATTCATCTCAGGGCTTGCGCCGTCAACCGTGATCAGATGACCATCCATGCCCGAATTCTGCACAGCCACACCCGGCCACACCAATCATCGCGGCGGCGATGGCTGCCAACCGGATAGATCTCACCGCCTGGTCGGTGTCCGTTCCGGTGCCCAGGGTCGAGGGTCGACCTCCCGTGTGCTTTGTGCTATAAAGGGCGAGTATTACGCCGGTTTTATGACACAAAGCTTCCCGGACCTGGATGGGTATAGACGCGGCCGCCCGTTCTGAGATTTCAGCGGATATGGCCGTTCGGCCCTAGCGGTGGCGGCCGGTCTGGCCTCATGCTGTGGGCAATGACCGGAGCGTCGGGATATGTCGCCAGCGTCGAGGAGTGAGCATGGATCTCGAGGGACTGGAGTTGCTGTGGCGATCTCGCGGGGGGAGGTCCCCGCGGTGTTCCCGGTCAACTATGTGGTCGTGGGAGCGGACTGGCCCAGCCGTGTGGGTGCTGATGCGACAGTCCCTATCGGTCACGACCAGATCGACCTCTCTGGGATCTTGATCAGCCTGATAGATCTTGATCAGACTGGCATCGGGACTTAATGCCCTGCTAAACGGCGTAGCTGTGTGAGTGAATACGAAAATGTTCGTCCAGGCCGATCTGCAACTGGCGCTGCCCTTCGATACCGCAGTGGAGGCCTTGGACCGAGCTCTGGCCGACGGCGGCCTGACAGCAGAGTCCCAACGGGCCATGGCCGATGGCCTGGAGTACGTGATGCCGGTCGGCCCGCGTGGTAGCCGCCATTTCCCAGCCCGGGAGGTCGTGGTGCGTTTGCTCCCCGTCCGCCGAATCGGTCAACGTCTCATCGTAGACCTGCGCTGGGAAACCACCGGTCCGACCGGGCGGCTGTTCCCCGCCCTCGACGCCATCCTCGAACTGGCGACCAGCGAGGATCCCAACGGGTCACGACTATCGATCATCGGCCGCTACCAGCCTCCAATGGCCACCCTCGGCCAAACACTTGACAGCACGGTTATGCCCAGGGTGGCATCCGCAACCATGACCGCCATGCTTCGAGAAGTCGCCTCCCAACTCGACGCCCTGGCAACGTGACATCGGCCCTACCGGATCCCGGCGGGCGGCCTCAGGCTGTAGGCGATGACGCAAAGAGAACTTGAAGAGCTCTCCCGCCGGCAAGGAAGTCCCGCTCGACGACGTGCGCTCTCCTCCATGAGTTTCGTCAGACGGGGGTTGACCCGCCGGTCTCCTGGCCGCCGGAGACACCCGACACCCCATCCCCGTCCCCCGCCGTGTACCGCCGGCGCCGGCTGAGAGTGGCGCTGGTGGGCCGATCCGGCGACGCCGGTCGCGATCAGGCGGGCTCCATATGAACGGGGAGGTGCTTGAGGCCGCCGACAAAGTTCGAACGGACACGGACGGGTGGGCCGGTGGGCTCGATGGTCTTGAAGCGGGTGACGATCTCCTCGAACTCGACCTTCAGGGTAAGGCGGGCCAGGTGCACGCCGAGGCAATAGTGCTCGCCGAACGCGAAGCTGATGTGTCGGTTGGGTTGGCGGGTGATGTCGTAGCGGAAGGGCTCGGGGAACTGGGTGTCATCCCGGTTGGCTGACGGGGCAAATACCACGACGCGGTCTCCTTCGTCGAGCTGGACGTCGCGGATAGAGGTCGGGGTAGTGACGGTGCGTGCTTCGTGAGTAACGGGGCTGGCCCAGCGGACGAACTCCTCGACGGCCGTGGTGACCAGGGCAGGATCGGCCTGGAGGCGGGCCAGGTCATCGGGTCGCTCCAGGAGCGGCAGCATCCCGCCCGCTGACGCCGCGGCCCGGGTGGTGTCGAGGCCCCCGGCCAGAAGGAGACCAGCTTCGGCCACCACATCCTGGGGGCTGAGTGGCTCACCCTCGACGGCACCACTGAGGAGTTGGCTGAGGAGGTCGTCGCCGGGTTCGGTGCGGCGTTTGTCGGTCAGGGCCACGAAGTAGGCGTTCGTCTCCTGCTGGGCCTCGAGCAGGGCGGTGCGCCGATCCTTGCCATGGATGAACTCCGGGTCGGAACCTCCGGTGACGGTGATGTGCTCGAGCTCGGCCAGACGGGCCCAGTCCTCCTCGGGGACGCCCATCAACGACAGGGCGATGGCGGCCGGGATCCGGTGGGCGATGTCGGGCACGAAGTCGATATCTTGTTTGTCGGCAACGTCGTCGAGGCAGTCACGGGCGAAGCGGCGGAGCTGATCCTCGATCCGGGAGATGGCCCGGGGCGTGAAGTTGTGCGAGATGACCTTGCGCAGCGGGGTATGACGCGGCGGATCCGTATGAATCATCGTCCGCCCACGCGTGTAGCCGTCCCGAAACACCCCCATAACTTCCCGGCTCCTTGCCACAATCCCGCCGCGCTCGGAGCTGAAGCGGCGGGGATCCGCATGGACGGAATGAATGTCGTCATAGCAGG
This sequence comes from uncultured Acidimicrobiaceae bacterium, assembly GCA_963834725.1. Taxonomy (GTDB): domain Bacteria; phylum Actinomycetota; class Acidimicrobiia; order Acidimicrobiales; family Palsa-688; genus PALSA-693. Next base: position 4,238,323 of record CAWICN010000001.1, on the reverse strand, counting down.
TCACGCACCAGAACGGCTCACCGCCGTCGCGATCGTGGAACCATACGGGCGCTTCCCGGCGGAGGAGCGACCACGCCCGGTGGGGATCCCCATCGGTGAACATGTCGAGATCCCAGAAGTCGATCTCGTCCAGGCTCTCGGGGAAAAGCGCCATCGTGGACCTCCTCCGGTGCGCGGTTGTCGCAGGAGCGAAGTATAGGTTGACTTCCAGAACCGAGGGGCGCTTCGCCCGGCGCGGAGATGCACCCCGCATCGCCACATCGGCGCTGACCCTGGGCGGTCTGCTCAAGCACCTGGCGGCCGTGGAAGACTCCACATTCACCACCAAGATGACCGGGGAACCCATGGGCGCGCCGTGGGACCGAACCGGCTCGGATGGCAGCAACGACTGGGAGTTCTCCTCTGCCGCCAGCGACCCGTCCGACTATCTGTACGCCCTGTGGGACGGTGCGGTCGAGCGGTCCCGCGCTCGGCTCGGTGCCGCCCTGGCCGACGGAGGACTCGACCAGCTCGTCCATGCCGCCTGGCCAGACGGGCGCCGGGCGAGCCTGCGCCGGCTGATCTGCGACCTTATTGAGGAGTACGGGCGGCACACCGGACATGCGGATCTCCTCCGCGAGGCGATTGACGGCCGCGTTGGTGAGGATCCTCCAGCCGGGTGGTCCGCCCGGCCGGCATCCGGGTCCCACCCGGCCGACCCCTGAACCCGCCCGAGAACCCCTGAAGTGCCGGAAGTGCCCGGGCACCGGCGGGAGCACAGGGGCGCGCCGCGATCCACCCACTGTGGATCCAGGATCCGTCCCCCGAGGTGTCCCTGCCGCCATCACGATTGTAGCTCCAGGGGTGGGTCTTGCCGCAAACGACTATCCCGTTTCACAATGCCTCAGGTTGGATCCAGGCAATTCGGAATTTCGTCGGGGAGTGGTGTGGGACTCAGAGAGGAACTCGCTTACGAGCAGGCCTTCGTGGATACCGTCTACCGGCGTATCGACTTCCTGCGGGATGGGTCGGCCAGCCTGGCTGCGGAGGTGATCGGGCACGGCCGGGGTGGTCTCGGATCGGACCGGGTGGACCGCGACGCCCGGGTGGCATGGTCGCTGCGCCGGGCCGGATTGTTGTCGATCGGTGACATGCCCGTGTGTTTCGGCCGCCTGGACATGGCTGGGGGTGACAGCTGGCACATCGGCCGCCTCGGCGTCTCCGGCGAGGACGGGGAGGTTCTATTGATGGACTGGCGCGCACCTCTGGCCGAGGCCTTCTACCGGGCGACCAGCCAGGATCGTCGCGGGGTGGCGTTGCGCCGTCACCTCAGAATGAAAGGCCGCCAGGTCACCGCCCTCGACGACGAACCGCTGGTGAGCCCGCGACACTCGGACCGATCCCACCTGGTAGGCGAGGGTGCCCTGCTCGCCGCGCTCCGCTCGCCGCGCACGGGACAGATCGGGGACATCGTCGCCACGATCCAGGCCGACCAGGACGCCGCGATCCGAGCGTCGATGCACGGCCCTCTGGTCATAGACGGAGGTCCCGGCACGGGTAAGACCGCGGTGGCGTTGCACCGAGCTGCGTTCCTGCTCTACGAGCACCGGTTCCCCCTGGCCGACCAGGGTGTGCTGGTCGTAGGACCTAACCCCGTCTTCTGTCGATACGTCGAGCAAGTCCTGCCCGGCCTCGGCGAGACCGGGGTGCGATTGGCCAGCCCTGGCGATCTGGTTTCGGCCAGACGGGCGGAGATCCTGGATCAGCCTGACGTCGCCGCGATCAAAGCCTCCAACGACATGGCGGATCGTCTCGCACAGACGATGCGGTCCCATCAACGCCCCCTCGAGGCGACCGCGCATATCGGAGCCGGGATACACCGGCTGGCGGTCACCCCCTCCGATAGCAACAAGATGATCGATACAGCGCGACGAGCGGGACCCCACAACGATGGCCGAAGGGTTCTGGAACGCCGGCTCCTGCGCGACCTGCTCCGCCGGGCCGAGCTCGCCAACCGGCGGGCCCTGCGGACCGGTCTGATCGCAACCAGGGACGCGCTGCCTTCGGCGGAGTCGATCCTCGACACCCTGCGACACTCCGACCAGGTCCGGCAGCTGATGGAAAGGCTGTGGCCGAAACTGAGCCCCGAGCAGCTGGTCGACGAGACCTTGACCACCCTCGGCATACCCCGCGACGATGCCGGGTTCTCCGAGCACGACCTGGCCCTCCTCGACGAGGCCCATGCTCTGCTCGGCACACCGAATCCATCGAAACGCTCCCCCCGGAAGCGGAACCCGGCCGGAGAGGACGCGGCCGTGGACCGCACCCTCTCGGGCCTGGGAGTCATCCCGGACTGCCCCTCCTGTGGCCGAGAAGTCGAACTGGCCAACCGGCGATGGACCTGTCAAACGTGTCAGCGGTCCTGGCCCCTATCCCGGCTGGTTGCACCCGAACAAGCCCAGCAGGTCCGGGAGATCGTCGAGCGAATCCAGGACACCCACCGCCGCTCGCCACACGAGAGTCCACTCGACACGTTCGGCCACGTCATCGTCGACGAAGCCCAGGACCTGTCTCCGATGCAGTGGCGGATGCTCGCCAGACGCTGCCCGACCGGGTCCTTTACGATCGTCGGCGACCTCGGCCAGGCCAAGCACCCCTGGTCCCCCGCGAACTGGGTCGACGCCTGCTCGCTCGCCGCTCCCGAACACCCCTGTCGGGTCGACCAGCTCACCGTGAACTACCGGACCCCGGCCGAAGTTATGGCCCTCGCCGCCGCCGTGCTCGCCCGACACCGCCCGCACCTCGTCCCTCCCACCACCGTCCGTAAAAGCGGGGTGGTGCCGAGGATCGCCGCCCCGGCGCCCGGTCAAGACCTGGCGACCGCGGCACGAGCCCTGGCGACCGAGGAAGCTGCGGCCGTAAACCCCGGAAACGTGGGCGTCATCCGGGCCCCAGCCCCCAGGGAGCCGCCCTCGTCCGGTCGCCCGACCCGACCGGCGTCGCCAGAGGTCCTCGATCAGCCGATCGTCGAGCTCTCAATCGCCGATGCCAAAGGACTCGAGTTCGATAGCGTCATCATCGTCGAACCGGCCAACTTCTCAGCCGGCGAACTCTACGTGGCCATCACGCGCACCACCTCCCGGCTCACCCTTCTCCATGACCGGCCCCTACCAGCGGTAATCCCGCAGGAGGTCTGCGTCCGTTAGCCGGAGGACCGGGACGGCTGACCAGGGCATCTGTTGTGCTTCTGGCTACGCTTACGCCGGCTCATATGGAAAGGGGTTTTGTCCTGACCGGATACGACGGTGTCGGTCGTTTGGACCGTATAGCCAGCCGGCCGGACGCCGGGCCGCCCGAGCGCGGCGCCTACGGGTTTCGAGTTCGGGGGCTTCCGGGCGCCGAGCGGTGGATGCAGCCCCAGGAGCCCGACGCCCCTGTCCTCGAGGTGGTCGCCATCAGGGCCCCGGCCGATGATCGACCATCGCATCTTGACTCGAAGTCGGCCGACATCGCCCTGCGGAACGGCGGTCGACTCCGGGCCCGGCGCGACGAGGACATGGTCCGCTACTTCCTGCCGTCGGTCCCTTCCGACGCCGACCTGCTCCACCCTTATCTGGCGTCCGGCGCCGCCCTGGCCTGGCAGTGGCGGGGCTGCGAAACGTTCCACGCGGGCGTGTTCGCCACCCCGGCCGGGGCGGTGTTGCTCTTCGGCGAGAAGGAGTCAGGGAAGAGCACCACACTGGCCTGGCTGGCCCAGCACCGGACCGTGCCGGTGGTCGCCGACGATCTGGCCGTCATTGCCTCCGGCCGGGTCCTGGCGGGGCCCCGCTCCATCGATCTGCGCACCGCACCGTCCTGGCCCGGGGTCGAGGTTCGCCGCGGCGAGCGGATCCGGGTCGGCCTGCCCGACGCGCCGTCACCGCTGCGGCCGGCCGGGGCTGTCATGCTCGCCTGGGGCGACGAGGTGACCTTCGCGGCCGTGCCGGCCCGGCAGCGCCTGTCCATGCTGGCCGGCCAGCGCAGCTACCCGACGCTCGGCGGTAACGGGGTGGCGCTGCTCGACCTGGCCGCCGCTCCCATGTTCACCGTGGTCCGGCCCCGCGACCCGTCGGCGCTAGCGGCGGTGTCCGACGCCCTGCTCGACCGGTTCTGCTGAGCCGCCAGCCAGGCCCCCTGGAGCACGGTTTCGGCGCCGAAGGGCGGACTCGACAAGGCCCAGCTGCGGCGCAGGGCGTCCAGGTCGACCAGCTCTTCGTCGACGCCGGTGCCATCCCATCCGGCCGCGAAGGCCCGGGCCCGCTCCCCCCACAGGGCCCCGTCGAAGAGCGCCTTGGTCCGACGGGCGAAAAACCGGGCGGGCAGCAGGTCGCCAAACAGGCTCCGGATGGTCTCCGCCCGGGTGCCGTAGCCGCCCAGGCCGCCCCCGGTGGCCAGGGCGGCGAGGAACCGGGGGTCGAGCAGGGGATGCGCCACCTGGGCGCCGTGCCGGGCGGCCAGCAGATCCAGGCTGCGCACGCCGAGGGTCAGCCAACGCCGCCGCGCATACCACGCCACCCGCCGGTCCCAGCGACGGGGCTCGTCGGCGTCCTCACGGGCCCATTCGGCGACAAACCGGCGCCCGGCTTCCGGCTTCAGCCAGGCCACCGCCGCCGGCGGCTCGGACCTGAAGGTCAGCACCATCCGCCGCAGGGGGGCGGGCGCCAGCGCCAGACCCATCCGCAGCACGTCCCGGGGGCGGCCCGGCTGGCGCCGCTGCAGCACCGCCCAGTGATGCGCCCACCGCCAGGTCCCGAACAGTCCGTCGCCGTCGAGACCGGTCAGGACCGTCCCGCCGCGGGCCGCTTCGAAGATCGGCACATGCATGTGCGCGTTCGGCGGCCACAGCAGGCCACAAGCCTCCAGACCGTCACAGGCGATATCCCCCAACACGTCGAGCTCTTCGGTGAGCTCGATGCGCTCCCAGGTGTTGAGTCCCAGGTGTTCGATCATCAGTTCCTGCCAGCCCGACTCCTCCGCCAGGGGCTGGCCGGGGAAGCGCAGGGTGACCGGAACGGGGGCGGCCAGACCGTGCTGGCGGGCCGCGGCCACCGCCACCGCCAGGATCAGCGACGAGTCCCAGCCACCGGAAAAGCTGACCACACAGGGACGACTGGACAACGGCGCCACCATCGCCTCGAACAGCGCCGCTCGCGGCTCGCCCGTCGATGCCGGCAACCGGGCGGGCACCCCTTCATCGGCTCCGAACCCGACCAGCCCGGCGGCCCGCTCCAACCGGGTCAGTGGCACCCCGCCAGGCGTCACCGCCTCGATACGCTAGCCTCCCGGGCCACCCGAACCGGCAAACAGCACGTCCTTGTTTCTGTTGAGGCGGTTGCCGTAGGTCAACTCGGCGATGGTGCCGAACACCGTAAGGCGTGGTGCCTGGTAACCGCGTTTGCCGCCCGCCCCGCCCGGCGCGGAGGATGGCGATGTCCGGTCGACCTCAGCAGAGGAAGGATCTGTCTGCATCGCGGGGCTCCTCGCACTGCTCACGGGGACAACGGGTGGAGTTGGGCGACCTCAAGGGCTGCCGCCGCCGCGGTCGCCCGGTCGAGGCTGGGACTGGATCTGAGCCCGGCCACGCTCTGTTGACCCGCCGGCGGGTCGATCACGAAGACCTGGTTGCCATTCTGGTCGGCGACGTAGGCCAGGGTGGGATTCGCCCCTTCGGGTGGGACAACGGCGATGCCGGAAGGTACCTGCCCGGCCGGCAGGTCCACCGTGCTGAGCGTGGTCGGAAGGGGAGGAGGATTGAGATCCTGCGGGTTGTTGTGGAGCGTATAGAGCCGCGCCACCGCCGGGACGGACGGGACCACGTTAAACAGGCCGGCGCACGAGACACCGAGCGTTGCCCCGTCACCCACGTCCGCGGCGACGCCGAAAGGCCTCAAGCAGTTTGGCCCGGTCAAGATGTCCCCTGCCGGGAAAAGGTGGGCCTCCTCCGTCCCATTAACACCAATTCGCTCTACCGTGAACCGCGCTATCTGGTTGAGGGCCGGTTGAGCGAGGTACAAGCAGCCGTCGATTACCGTCTCGTCAAGGGGGCCTGTCCTGTACTGGCAACCCCATGTGCTGAACGCCCAGTTGGCGCTGGCCGGAATGACCGCAGGATTTGAAAGAAACCCGGGTCCGAAGGCGGGCGTTGCGGTAAGGCTGTGCAAGGTCCCCGCCTCGACGAACTGCACCGACCATACGTCATTGCAGTTTGCGTCGGCAACGACCACCGAGTCGGGAACTCCATCTGCTGACACGCCACTGGGCACCGACCTTGTAGCCCCGCCGAAGAGCTCACAAAGAGCCGGAATGCGGACGGTGGCATCGACGACGCCGGAGATGGGATCGACGGCCTTGACGGTTTGTGAGCCGGCGCACGCCACGAACAACTCGTTGCCAGCAGAATCCATCGAGATTCCGGCTGGGTGGTTGCACCCTGGCAAACTGTAGGTCCGTGCGTGTGCCCCCCCTGCGGAGGGATCCTCGATGCTCGCCGCGCTGGTGGCATGATAGTTGGAAGTAAACAGGGTGCCGTCGTCTGGCGACAAGGCTAAGCCGTAGGGAAAGTTCAGGGTCACCCCTTCAGGAGCAAAGTTGAGGGCGTGATCGCGGATCGACGGAGGATTGGCGGCGGTGTTGATCGAATTGATCACATCGGACTCTGAGGAGGCGACGTAGGCCACAGAGTTGGTTCGAGAGGCGAGCACCGACGTAGGGAAGTGGCCGCTGGGGCCGAAATTCAATACTTCTGTTATCCCCGTGGTCACGGCCGAGGCCGCCGGCACGCTCACGGCCATCAGCGCCCCCGCCACCAGCGCGATGATGGCTCCAAGGCCGAAACCTACCCGAGCATGTCTCATGCCGCCACCTCGCCGCTATCGAGCTACCGCTAACGCTAACTGCCCGCCGGCGGTGCGTCAAGATTGGCGTTGTCAGGCCAGCTCCTGCTTACCCCCGGGATGCCCCATATGTCGCCTTTGTGCCTGCCATTGGCGCCTAGCGGCGACGCGCCGGCGTGCTCCTCGCCGCCAGGCTACCTCCCAGTAGCGCAAGCGCAGAGTGGCACCGGCTCGGTCCCGAGCCACATGGTGCGGCCTCGACGGCCACGGAGCCGCGGAGGTGCCCCGCCTGCGCCCATGAAAGCTGCTGGCCGGCCCGCTGCGGTCGTTTACGACGCCGCGGTTCCGACCGCCTCCCCTTCCTTCTCTACAGGTCTACTTTAGGTTTGCATGGGCAACACCCTGTGCGGGGTATCGCCAACAATCATGAAGCGACCTGGTCCCGGTCGAGGATCGCCGCTCTAGCTCTCAGCCCGGTCACCATCATCTCGGACATGGGAGCCGCCACCTCGAACTGCAACTTCATCGCGGAGTCGCCGTAATCGCTGGGGATACGACGCTGGCGAACATAGGTGGCGTCCTCGGCGAACGCCCCGATCAGGGAGAAGACGGTGGTCCTTGCTTCTCCGACACTGGCTGACGAGCCGCGCTACTCCAGGTCGAGGATGTACGCGTTCCAGTCGTCGCTGTAGGGCTGGTTCAAAGTGAGCCGGGGGTCATGCTGGCACCAGGCCTCGACATGCGGTCGGAGATGCAGCTCGGGCTCTTCCGCGACCAGTCGAGCTGGGTGAATGCCGTGATGAGCTCGCTGGCTCCCGGGATGAGCTGCTCAGCGACGCCTATGCCTCGTCCGCGGTTGTCCCCATCCCATCGTCTTGGCATAGCCAGACGCTACAGAACGAGTGACTCGGGCGGCCTGCTCGCGCGGTGACGGTACGAGACGACCCACCAGGCCACTCAGCGCGGGAGTCAGTTGGCCGATGATCCTTTCCGTCAAGAACATCGGACGGTGCTGGAGGAAGGCTCCACCGGCGAGGATCTGACGACCACCTGCGTGCAAGAGTTGGTAGGGCCATTCGCTAGATTCCGGCCATGACAGGGGTGATGTTCATGATGTCGATCTCCCTGGACGGGTATTTCGAGGGAGTCGACCGCGGGCTCGAGTGGCAGTTGATCGACGGGGAACTGCACGCCCACTTCAACAGCTGGCTTCGCGCTACCACCGCCTTCCTCGAAGGCCGAGTCACCTGGGAGCTGATGGCGGGCTTCTGGCCGACCGCCGATGCCGACCCGGACGCCTCGCCGGAGGTCCGGGAGTTCGCCCCGATCTGGCGGGGCAAACCGAAGTACGTCTTCTCACGGACGCTTCAGGAGGCCGGCTGGAACACGACTATCCTGCGCGACGTCGACCGGGCGCAGATCGTCGCCCTCACGCAGCAACACGGTGGAGCGTTGGTCGTGGGCGGTCCCGCGCTCGCAGCCACGTTCTCCGCACTGGACCTCATCGACGAGTACCGGTTCTACGTCCACCCCATCCTGCTCGGCGACGGTCACCGGCCCTTCGCCGGACCGCCGAGCACGTCACTGGCCCTCAAGGAGACCCGCACGTTCGGCAGCGGCGTCGTGATGCTCCGCTACACCCGCCGGCAGGAGCCGCCCCGCTGAACGAACGTCGAGTCTGATCGCGTGGGTCGCTTTCCGTGCGACCTTCTCGGCGTCACGGCGGAATCGACAGTTGCGGAGATAACCCCGCCCAACTCGGACGAACCCAGGTGACGTGAAACCGCGGCCGGGGACTCCTGCGGACGGCGCGCAGCGGTCCCCGGGGCTTGTCTGTGGAGGTCGTCGGGCTGCCCGGGCAGCCCTTTCAAGGCGGTAGCACGGGTTCGAATCCCGTTGGGGGTGCTGGGTTTCCAGGGCCACCTGGTGTTGAGCCCGTCTAAGCGGTGGCCTGGCGCAGATAGACGCGTTTGTGCTGGTCAGCGAGCTAGCTGGACCCTGGACGGCCGGAGCGGGCGGAGGCGGACCCCACCATGGCCGGGCGATGGACCCCTTGCCCTCGGGCTCCTGACATTGCGAGCATCGCCGCTTCATACTCCACACCAGAGCGTCATGCCCAAAGGAGCACAAAGATGACCGCTCACCAACCAACCGCCCAAGCCACGACACGCGCGCAGATGGACGCGCTCGTAGACGGCCACCACCGCGCCGAGGAAAACGGCGACCTCAAGGCGATCGTCGAGGGATTCGCCCCCAACGCCGAGCACGACGTCGTCGGCCGCCCGGGAGACCCACTCCACGGCGGCGACCAAATCGAGGGCTTCTACCTCGCCCTGTTCGCCGATCTCCGGATCGACCGCATCGAACCCGTCCGATGCTGGCGTGGCGACGACCACGTCGTCGACGAGTCGGTCCTGCACGCAACGGCGCTGGGAAGGCCCTTCGGGTTCGAAGGGCGACGCCCGATCAAGACACGCTTCCTGCACATCTTCGACTTCAAGGATGGCCTGATCAGCCGCGAGAGCGCCTGGATCGACCTCCCCGCCATCCACCAGCAGCTCTCCGACTAAAAAAGACCACTCCCCCATACCGCACCTGCCGAGCCAACTCGCGAGCGGCCTGTGGTCCGTTTGGCGGCACGTCGCTGAGAGCGACCGGGCCCGCCGATGCGCCGGGCCACGACGGCGCGTGTCCCATCGGGCTGTCCCGGTCGGGATCGCAACTGGCGGACGAAGGCCGACGCGCCGGCCTCAAACAGCAGGTACAGCGCCCGAAGCTGCAGAGGGTACCATCGGGCCATCGGGCCGTGGCACCAGACCCCAATAAGGCCGATGAGCGAGGAGTTCCTACCCTCTCTCTTCTGCGCGCCCACAAGAATGAGATCTTGTCGATCGTGGGGCGACGGGGAGTATCGAACGTTCGGGTGTTCGGATCCGTCGCAAGGGGAGACGCTGGTCCGGAAAGTGATATCGATCTCCTGGTGGACTTCGACCCCGCTCACAATGGTCTGGATCTGTTCGGCTTCGAGCGCCAAGTTGAGGAGTTGCTCGGTCACCCGGTCGAGGTTGACACCGAGGTCCACAGAGTTATACGTGAGAAGGTCGATCGCTCGACCGTTCCTCTGTGACTGAGCACGACGACCAGATCTACTTGGAGCACATCGCCGAGATGTCGGCCGCCCTCAATTGGACCGCTCGGCGCGGCAAGGAGGCCTTCCTGTCGAACCCAGATGTGCGCGACGCAACGATCTATCGACTACAGACGCTCGCCGAGTCCACTCAAGGTCTCTCTCGGCGGAGTTCAGGCCTGCACATCCAGAAATCCCATGGGCCGATATTGCAAGTTCCGACCGCCTTCCTGCCAGGCCGTTGCTAACGCCTCGAGACAGACGGTTGGGGTGTGAGGCTTCCACCGCACGTTTCTTGCAACGCCTGGCCCGCCCACGAGGTGAACCGTCTCGACACGGGGTGAGCGCGGCATTATTGGTTCGCCGCACTTTGTCGCTGGGTTCGTCCGCACGGCGTACCGACGCGTGGGGGAGCCGCCTAGAATCCGAAGCGCCAAACCCAACAACCGGCCGTCCTGGCGGTGGCTCCTGACGGGTCCTGCGAGCCATTTACCAGGGCCACTCCGGTAGAGACCCGGCGATGCGGACGGCTCCGGCTGTCGCAGCCGCCGCGGCCAGTGCCATGAGAGCGACGGTTGCGACGAGCCGGGCGTCGACGGGTAAGGCGGGGTTGCCGCTGAGGAAGGTCGGAGCCCGCTCAGCTATGAGGGCCCACCACAGGCTGGTGGCGGTGACGATGCCAACGATGGCGAGCGCTACCGCTACGGCCATGCCAGCTTCGGCCGCCAGTAGGGATCGGGCGAAGGTGACCTTGCGGGCGGCGACGACGGCGAGCACGGTCCACAGGACCAATGTGACCACGACGAGCGCGGCCCATGCGAGGAACAGGGCTGTGTAGGCGGCTGAGCCGCCGTTGCGCTGGTGGGCGGTGAGGTGATGAGCCCACACCAATAGCGGAGCGGCTATCCCGGCGGTAAGGAGCGTGCAGCCTGCCGCCCGCAGCGCATGAGCGCGGATCGACGGCCAGCCGCCCGAGCGCAGGAATCGCAAGAACGCCGGCAGGGCTAACCCGGCTGCAGCTATAACGATGAGCCCGGCCACCCCTGCGACCGTCTGGATCACCGTGTAAGCGAGGTCGGGAAGATAATGGGCGTCCGCACCGTTTTGCAGCGCGGTGTCGAAGTGTTCAGACAACTTGGCGAAGCTGGATCCGGCGATGACCATCACCGTCCAGGAGACCAGCACCATCAGCACCCCGGCCCGGATCCGATCAGTAGGGGGAACGCTGTCTCCGGTTAGGCCGGCGCGTCGGGCGCGTTCTCGAATCCCGCCCGTCACAATCGACAGGCGCGCGGCCAGCGGCGGCCTTTCGGAACCGAAGCTGTCCTGCATGTAGATGACGAACTCCTCGCCGTAGCGGTCCCGCCAAGCCGGCGGATACCAGCGCAGGAGCCGACCCAGTTCTGCGGCCGCCATTACAACAGTCCCGGGCGCATGGCCGAGACCTGCGCCAACCGGACAGAACCCACCTCGGCGATCCGACGCATGTTAGCCACCGCGTCAGCCAGCGCCGAAGCACCTGCCGCGGTGATCCGATACGGGCGGCGACGGTCGGCGCTGGGTAAGGGCTCGATCAACCCGCGCTCTTCCAGGCGGGTGATCGCACCGTAGAGCGCGCCGGGACCGAGAACGACTCCGGCGAACGCCTCGACGTCCTTGGCGAGCGCATGCCCGTGTTTGGGCCCTTCCGCCAAGCTGGTCAAAATCAACAGCGGAGGATCGTTCGAGCGCTGTAGCCCTCGTGCTCCGGGTCGTGGCATGCCTTGAGGATACTACGTACCACGTAGCTACGCAAGAAGTAGCTATCTGTGGCGTCCAAGCACCGTCACAACCGTGGCGCGGCTCGGACCGTCCAGAACTGGCACGCGCAACACCGAGGCGACCGAGACCATGCCACGGCCCTAACGACGGATCCCGCACCATCGGCGGACGACCCGAGGTCGCCCATAATGTGCGAGCCGAAAGTTGCCTGACCCCTGTTCCCAGGACCGGGCGATTTCGATCAGAGAGGACACGATGACCAGGATCCTTGAGGGTGTGCCGGGTGGCCAGAACGTGTGGCTCGGCGAGCAGGTCGGAGGCCTGCATGACCCTGGACGCTGAAGGTGGCGACCAAACCGACGAGGAAGTACGCCTCGCCCAGGGCGCTCGAGCGCATTCTGCCCGCAGACCTGATCCGGGACAGCAGCGACGCGACCACGAACAACAGCCCGAGGATAGCGGCGGCCAGGGTGGCGGTACCGATTTCGGACCCGTAGACCAAGGCGAACAGCGATATCGCCAGCGCGTCGAGGAGCGCGACCAGCGGCGCTCGGGTCCGGGCTCGGAGCACCTGCCTGTCACCCCGTCTCCGCCGGTCGTTCTCGGGAGACCGTAATGGCCACGAACAGCAGCCCGATTAGCGCACGCCGCGACCCCGGCGCTGGCGGCGAAGAAGGTGTTCACGCTGCTGGACGTCATGAGATACCTCCCAGGTCATCGCCGTTGGCCCCGATTCTGGGAGCGGTCGATAGTCGCCTCGGCGTTGTGTAGCGGCGTTTGACGGCTGACCGGCCACTGGGGGTTCAGTCGGGGGTGCTCAACTCGACGGTCAGCCGGGCGGGAGGTGGCCAGTCCGAGGGTTTTGGGTCGTCGTAGGTCACGTACTCCAAGTAGGAGAGGCGACCGTCGTCCACGAAGAGGATGATCTCCCCTGGTGGCGCTCCGGTAAGGGATTGCACTCGGGCTTCGACGGGGGCCAGGCGATTCTGTGTTCTGACACTTGAAGCAGGGACGTCGGGCGAGACGACCAGGTCGACGGACGGACATCCGCAATCACAACCTCCAGACACCCCTGCGTGATTCACCTGCGCTCGAATTTCCTCCGCGCCCGCGAACTCGGGAGCCACGAGAGCGGCCAGTATTCGACGCTCGGAGTCGTTCAATGGGCGGGGCTCGTCAGGTCGCATGCCAACCAGATTGCCCGATCTGCCCCGCCGCGACCAGACATTGGGCCAAGGCGCAGCCGCTCCGGATCGACGGTTACTGCAAGGCCCGCAGCCACCGGGAGGTCGCCCACAATACGCGAGCCGAAAGTCGCCCTGACCCCGCCCCATACGGCTCGCAGGCGGTGCTCGAGCCGGCCCAATGCCCCTCGGCGTCCTTGCGGGGCTAACGCACTACGATTTCTCGGATCGGCGAAGCTACTCGAGCCCCGCACCCTTATTCGCCGCCTCTACCTGGACCACGCCGGGGGAATCGCCGGAGACAGCCTGCGCAGGGGGCAACCGTACCCCTCAAGGACAATCCCCGTCCCGCCTCGTCTTTAGGTGGGCTGGGTGTGGGGCGGCTCCTAACCCGCTATTGACTGAGTGACTCAGTTAGTCTACTCTTTCGGTTAGAGGGTCCCGCCCACAAGCAAACGGGTGGAGACCCGGGCCTGCTGTTTCCCGGGGCCGACATATCGTCCTCGAACACTGGAGGGTCGCCGTGCAGCCGTATCTGACCGAACGCCTCGCCGAGGAACACCGCCAGGGACCTGCTTTGGACAGCAGAGCGATACGGCCTGGCCGGCCCTCAACGCTGGGCACGCGCCTTGACCTCTACCGGGACGTGTGCCCAGAAGGGAACCTATACATGACCAGTGAGGGCCTCGTCCCAGCCGGCGGGCCGGCAGGTAGGTCGCCGCCAATGTCTGTGGAACAAGCGCAGCGTCAAGCTGGTCGAGGCCGCGGCTTCTACACCCAGGTTCTCGTGTTCGTGCTCGGCAACACCGCCCGCTTCGTCGTCAACGGGGCGACGCTCGGCAACGGTGGGCACCGATGGCGGCTTCAATGGGCCCTGGTTGCCTGGCCGGCCGCCCCACGCGTTCACGCCGTCACTGTCGTCGGGCGCCAGGCGTGGTTCGGCGCCGACTGGGAGGACAGCAAGGTCAGCAGCAAAGCGACGGGGCCGCCCCGAGAACCAGGGAGCGGAGAGCCATCCCGCTCCGTCGACGTCGTCCAGTTCGTCTGCGGCTACCTGACTGAGCCCCCCCGGTGACCGGCGCGGCGGCAGATGCCGCTCCCGCCGATTCGACCGCCCCCCAGGCCGCCCTTCCGCCGTTGGCGGTGTCGCCGGTGCTCGGCGCCGCCATCCTGCTCGTCGCGCTCGAGCTGATGGTGGCCGCCCGTTACGGCTTTCACCGCGACGAGCTGTACTTTATGGCCTGCGCCCGCCACCTGGCCTGGGGTTATGTGGACCAACCCCCGCTCGTGCCGGCTGTCGCCCGCGTGGCGACGGCACTGTTCGGACCGTCGGTTGTCGGGTTAAGAGTCTTGCCCGCCTTGGCCGGCGGGGTAGCGGTGGTGCTCACCGCGCTGACCGCTCGCGAACTGGGCGGCGGACGCCGAGCGCAGGCCTTGGCGGCGCTGGCCGCGGCGACCTCGGCGGAGATGCTGGCCACCTGGCATCTGCTGTCCACCGCCGCGTTCGACCTGTTGTTCTGGGTGACGATCACCTTCTTGGTGGTCCGGTTGGTGCGCACCGGTCATCAGCGGCTGTGGCTGGCCGTGGGGGCGGCGACCGGGGTGGGCTTGCTGAACAAGTACAACGTCGCCTTCCTCGTGGCCGGCCTGGTGTTCGGCCTGCTCGCCGGCGGGCGCGTCCGGGCGTTGCGGGGCGGCTGGCCGTGGGCGGGCGCCGCGCTCGCGTTGGCCGTATGGTCGCCGAACCTGGTGTGGAACGCCCAGCACCACTGGGCGGCGCTGGCCATGCTGCGCGCCCTGCACAGGGAGAACGCCAGCCTCGGCGCGTCGCTCAGTTTCATCCCGGCCCAGCTGATCATCGTCGGCCCGGTCCTGGTGGTGTTCTGGCTGGGCGGGCTCCGATGGCTGTATCGGAATTCGCTCGGCCGACCCCTGGCCCTCGCCTATGGAGCCCTGGTGGTGCTGGACGTGCTCAGCGGCGCCAAGTCCTACTACCTGGGCGGCATGTACTTCGCTCTGTTCGCGGCCGGAGGCGTGTGGGTCGAGCAGCGTCTCAGCGGCCGGCACCGTCCGCACCCGGCGCGGCGCGTG
This sequence comes from uncultured Acidimicrobiaceae bacterium, assembly GCA_963834725.1. Lineage (GTDB taxonomy): Bacteria > Actinomycetota > Acidimicrobiia > Acidimicrobiales > Palsa-688 > PALSA-693. The sequence goes on along the minus strand of CAWICN010000001.1, from coordinate 4,223,309 downwards.
GCCGTCGGGATGGCTGTCGGCGCGGCCGTGGTGCTGCCGCTCGCTCTGCCGGTACTCCCGGTCGGCGCCCAAGCCCACAGCGGATGGGAGGGCAACATCAACAAAGACCTCAGCGCGACCGTCGGCTGGCAGCGGGTCGTCCGCCAGGTGGCCGGCGTGGCCTCCACCCTCACCCCCACAGAACGGGCCCATCTCGTCCTGTTCACAGGCGACTACGGCGCCGCGGGCGCCGTCGACCTCTACGGATATCGCTACGGGCTGCCGCACGCCATCAGCGGTCACAACAACTACTGGTGGTGGGGGCCCGGCGCCGCCACCGACGGTACGACCACCATCGCCGTCAACCTCGACAAGGCCTACCTGCAAACCATCTTCGCCGACGTCACCCTGGCCGGGACCGTCGACACCGGCCACGGGATATGGACCGAGGAACGAGGTGACCCGATCTGGATCTGCCGCCACCAAAAGATCCCCTGGGCGCTGGCCTGGCCCAACGCGAGGCACTACGGATGACCGCAACCGCGCTCCGCTGGGTCCGCAAATGATCGTCACTGGTCCCAGGTCCCAGCCGCCCGACCGGGACGCGGGGCGCATAGCCAACAGGAAGATGACCGAGAGTCTCGCCCCGCCCCGTCATAGCGGCGACGGCAGGCTGAGACCGTCCGACCGACCTGGGGCACCCCCCAGACCGGCCCCAAATCCCCCAAGGACGACCATCTCACTCGTAGTCCCAGCAGGCGATGGAGGGCGAGGCTCTATCGTTCGCCAGATCCGCCTGATGGCCCGACACCGCCATGTATTCGCTCCTGAGAGGCGAGCGGCCCGCCGTGACCCGCCCCGTCAGGCGCCATGAGCGCGGAGAGCTTCAGCGGCCTGGGATCTGCGCGTTGAGGAGCCCGGCGCCAATCACATTTCCGAAATGGAAAGGCGATGCCTTCTGCAATCCGGCGTTGCTGCCGACCCTGGACGAACGCGGTATCGAGGACGTTGCCCTCGCCGACCGCTTCGCAGCAGCTTGTATCACGGCCACGACCAAGACGGCGCTCGCCCCCGGGCTAGGGGTCCGGCTGCTCGCCGACGCCGTCGCGTGCCGAACTGACGCATCTCGCCAGTCCGCCCTGTCACACCTTTCCGGTCTCGGTGCCCAACTTGTCTCCGGATGACGGGTGGGCGACCGACCGGCACGAAAAAGAGCGGAAGGCTCCAGGGACGTCCGCCTGTTAGCTCCAGCGAGGTCGGAGTGGCTGCTTGGCGTGGCCGGCCCTGCTGAGGCGGGCCGAACACCTGGTTGATCGAGTCAGTCAGTTAAGATAAAGAGTGTGCCTCGTGCCACTCCTCGACACCGGCTGGCGGCCATAGCCGATGCCGCCACCGCCGTATTCGGCCGACTCGGATATCGGGGGACGCGCATGGCCGACGTGGCGGCCCAAGCGGGCATGTCGTCGGGATCGATTTTCAACTATGTCGAGAGCAAAGAGGCGTTGTTCCACCTGGTGTTCGCCTACGGCTTCGGTCATATCGCAGAAACTCTTCCCGCGTTGCCGCTGGCGGCTCCGGCGTTCGGAGAGACCGTTCAGCTGATCGAGCAGGGGCTGCGTTCGACTCCAGCCCCGAAGCTGCGCGCCGCCCTCAAGGAGACGGACCCGCTCGACGTCGAGGGCGAGTTGCGAGGCATCGTCGAGGAACGTTACGCGGTGCAAGAAAGACTTTGGCCGATGCTCGCCGTGATCGAACGGTGTGCCGTTGAACTACCCGATCTCGAGGCCTTCTACTACCGGCGGGCCAGGATCAGCTACTTCGAGCAGCTGACCCGCTACCTGCACGCCCGGGCCGACAAGGGTTATCTGCGCGCGATGCCCGACGCCGCAGTGGCGGCCCGAGTGGTATCGGAGACGGTCTCCTGGTTCGCCTGGCACCGCCATGAGGGCCGGGACGCCAACCTCTACGACGACGACACGGCCAGACGAACCGTCGTGGAATTCGTCTGCGCGGCCCTCATGCCGCTCTGACCCTTCCTCGCCTGCTGTTGCAGTGGCGCCCAGCCCTTCTTCGTTGAGCATCCTGTACAACGCGCACCGCCAAGCTCCGGGCCGCAAAGAAGCGGTCATGGCCGGCGCCGGGGATCGATGGTGGTGATACACGGACTCAGGACCGTTCGGTCGACAAGCATGAACCTGGATCAGGATCGGTGACTCTGACTGTCCGTTGGTCTCGACCGACCTGGGATCAGTCAGAGAAGGGATACCGGGGGGCCGAGCCAACCCACCCGACGACAGCCCGGCTTCGCCGGCCACGTCGGAGACATGCTGCGGTGGGAACCGAGCCGCGAAACGTTCCCTCGGAGCGGTGCGAGGCCCGCAGGCTGACTGAGCCACCCCGGGTTCGATGCAGTGCGGATTTAAATTTTCGTGGGTGAGGGCAGGTGTCCCTGCCGGTTGACGCGGATCGGAGAGATTGATGGTAGTCAGGTGCTGGCGATCACCTCCTCGCCAAGCAGCTCTGCGATGGCAACGGGTTCGTCGCATGCTGGACACGAACCTCCAATGCCGACGCGACGCATGAAGGTCTGGCACGTTTCGCAACGTTGTGCGCCGACCGCTCTGGCGCCGCAGGCGTCGTCGGGTGGCCGGGGGGGTATCGCACCCCCCGGCTCCCACAGATCCCGGCGTAAAAGTCTCCCTTTACCGGGCTCCTCTCATCGGCGGTTCAGAACGCGCGGATCCACTTCCATTGGGCGCATAGGGCGGGTTGTCGATCGAGCAGCCCGCTCCACCACTTCCGGAAACGGTGATAGTTCCGCAGCCGTCGGTACTTCCGGCCAGCCCAGCGCCTCAGGTAGGTATTGACGCGCTGCAAGAGGGGGGCCATATCCGAGCGATAGAACCGGCCGCTCTCAGGCGCCGGTCCACCAAGTGAGACTCCCGAACCAGCAGCCGACGCCGCCGCTGCCGCTCTTCCCGGTCCCGTCCGCCACGGCCCCGCCTCGATGAGCTACCCTTCACCAACAGATGCCCTCCGGTATGGGTGGATTGGATTTGGCGATCAAATCCTTCCATACCAGGAGGGCGCTCTCGCGGACCGCCCCGGCCGGCGCCTTCACTCCAAATTCAACCCGGGCCTACCACCCCCACCGCAGAAACCCCCACAGCACAAGGCTCGTTGGCCATCCACAGCCAACAAGAACCGGTCTACGCTGGTTTCAGGCCTAATGGTGACGCGGCCCTGGCTGCCGCATCCGCCGCCTACGCCCGAGAGTGGCGGGAAGCCATGGGACGGACTCGATGAACCCAAAAACGAAAGGAGCAAGAACGTGACCACGACGATTGGGAATCTCCCGGACGATGTGCTTTTCGATCTCGATGAGACGGCGTCGTTCTTCCGGGTGTCTCCCGAGACGGTGAAATACCTCAGGGCACAGGGCCGCTTCGCTCCCGCCGTGAAGATCGGGCGTCGGGTCATGTGGCTGCGTGGTGACCTGATCGCCTGGCGCAACGAACAGCGAGAGAGAACATGATCATCAAGCGCTCCAACGGTCGCATCAAGCACCGGGGCCGCTGGGTGGCGGATCGGACCTTTGACCGCAAGGGCGATGCAATTAGGTGGGAGGCGGACCAACGACGGCTCATCGATCAGGGCGACTGGGTAGACCCTCGCCGTGGTGATGTCACGCTCGCTGAGTTAGTTCCAGAGTGGTTGGAGCATCGTCGCCGAACCGTCGCCCAGCGGACATGGGAGAGCGACGCGTCGGCCATGCGGGTGCACATAGTTCCTGCTCTCGGTCGGCGTCCTATTCGCTCCATCACGCGAGCCGACATCGCTCGTTTTGCCGGTTCGCTCTCAAGAGGTCGGCGACCTCACACTGTTGGCAGGGTCATGGCCAGCCTCTCGTCCATGTTGGCGTTCATGGTTGAGGACGGGCGCATTCGGGTCAACCCGGCGTCCGGCCGGCGAACGGTCTCACCGGATGGAGCCGTCGACAAGCGAGAGGACATGAAGCCATTCGCTGTGGATGATCTCCTTGAGGTCGTGGAAGACCAACGGAGATTTGCGCCGAGGGATGCCGACTTGACCCTTGTCCTGGGCCTGACCGGGCTCCGATTCGGGGAGCTTCGGGGCCTGAGGGTCAAGGATGTCCTGGAGGTTCTGTACCCGGCGTTTCGAGTCAGGCGTTCGGTGCCAGCGTCGAAGGGTGGCGGGAAGCCGATCGTTAGAGATCGCACCAAGACCGGGAAGGCTCGGATTGTCCCCCTGGCCGATGTGCTCATTCCCATCGTTCGGACATGGGCGGAGGGCAAGGGCCCGAGCGACTGCGTGTTCACGGCGCCCGGAGGCGGCTGGATCAACGTCAGCAACTGGCGTCGGTCTGTGCGGTGGTCGGAGACGAGCAGAGATCGACGGCCGTACGATCTTCGCCACACTGCGGCCACCACGTGGCTTGGACTCGGAATCGACATCAAGACCGTGCAGACCTGGATGGGTCACGCCAGCGCCGAGCTCACCCTGAACCTGTGCGGGCACTACATGGGCACCGACGCCGACCGCTCGGGCATTGCCCGGTTGAATTCGGCCCCTGGCGACGAGGGCCAGGACCCTGACGGGACCCTCACCCGAGCCAGGAGTACCTGAGTTGGCCCTTTCGGAGTCTCGGCAAACCCCTGACCAGGGAGAACGTCGAGAGCCCGAGAGCGGAATCGAACCGCTGACCTACGCATTACGAGTGCGTTGCTCTGCCGGCTGAGCTACTCGGGCCTGGGTCGCACATAAGGGGCGACGGGCACGAGGTTAACCCAGCCTCGAGTTGCCCCGGTATTGAGATGTCCGGGTCCGATAGTCAGCGGGCCCGCCGGTCAGGGGGCCCGATGTCAGGGGGCCAGGACCGACTGTCAGAGAGAGCAGCACTCCGGTCGAGTGCCAGGGTATGTTCGGCCAGCCGTCCGGATGATCGAGCTAGCCAACGTCGCCGAGCCCGCGACCGGCTGATGGGTCAGTAACCCCGGTCCCGGTCCACCAGGTTACGCAGGGTCCGTCCGTCGAGGAACCGCTGCAGATTGTCCGCGAAGAGCCGTTTCGTGGGCTCGACCCCGGCCGGATCCCCCGATGCCGAGACATGCGGCGTGAGGATGACCTCGGGCGTCTCGAGGAGGTCCTGGCGGGGCGGCCGGCCCGACAGCTCGCCGTCGTAGACGTCGAGCAGGGCGCCTCGGAGCTTGCCCGAGTGAACGGCCTCGAGCAGCGCGCTCTCGTCGACTTCCTCCCCGCGGGCGATGTTGATGAGCACGGCATCGGGCTTCATGGCCGCGAACACCGCGTCGTCGATCATTCCTCGGGTTTCCTCGGTGAGCTGGGAGCACACGACCAGGTAGTCGCTCTCGGCCGCCAGCTCCAAGAGATGCGACGCGGGGAGCACCAGGTCGACGCCATCCGCGCCGCTTCGGGCTTCGACGGCACTCCGCCTGGTGGCCATGACCCGCATCCCGACGGCCCGGGCCAGCCGGGCCACCTCCCGGCCGATGCCACCCAGCCCGACTACGCCCAGCGTCGCCCCGGCCAGGCTGGTCATGCCATAGCCTTCGTGGCTCAACGGCGCCCCGGCCGGCCGGCGCGTGGCGGTATGCAAGCCCCGCCCAAAGTGAAAGACCCCGGCCATGACAAACTCGGCGATAGCGGTGACTGCCACGGCACCCCGGCTGGAGGTCAAGGTCACCGACGATGACCAGAGATCCGATTGAAGGAGATTGGACACCCCGGCCTGGGTGTGGTGGGCCCAGCGAAGCGCCGGAGCCCGGTCAGCCAATCGGGGCGGGACGGGATACCCGATCAGCAGGACCTCTGCGTCCGCGAGAAGCCGATCACGCTCCTCCTGCGAGGGTGCCCCCGTCGGGATCGGACCCGGAGCACGGCCCTGTTCAACAAGCTCGGTGCGAAAGGCCCGGTTGCCATCGAGCACCAGGACTCTGGGATCCAGGACGCGAAGGTAGGTGAGGTCCGGCCCCAGGTTCGGCGCCATCACCACAACTTTCACCGCCGGAGAGGCCATTGTCGTCCAAACGTACCGTCTTGCTGCCGCCTGCCCTCGGCCTCACGGCCGTTTCGGTCGTGGGCCAGACGCCCCGCCTCCTGCAGTGGGTCAAAGTGCAGGTGGGCCGCGCCGCTCTGATGATCCCGCCATGGCGACACTGCCTCTCCTATATTATCCGCCGTGAGCTGGGTCAGTGACCATCTGAGCATGTGGAACAGGCCCCGCCAGCGGGCCGATAGTCCTTACCACGCCGTCAAGGTCGCGGGTGTCACCCACCGGCTTATCTGGCTCGATCGGCTCCCTGGCTACCGGATCCGATGCTCCTGCGGGTGGACGGACCCGAAGGTCCGCTGGACCGGGCGGCGAGCCACGCAGGTTGGAAAGGGGCATATCCGCACGGCTCGAGCGGCGGCCCGGCGCCGGGCCAGGAGCAAGCCACTCGTTCAAGGTCGTCGCCCGCCTCGATCGGCGCACAGGGGTGCTCTGGCTGGAGGCCGCGGCCGACGGCCTTCCCGTTCCGGCTGAGGAGGCGTTCCTGCTTCCGCCCCGGTGTGTCGATTGATCGATCGTGGCGCGACATCCACCGGTGTCAACCGATAAATCCCCAGCAAATCCACAGCCTTTCCTCTGGCCGTCGGCGAAGGGTTGTGTTTTGATCGCGGTCGGTATCGAGACCGAGGCTGACGGCACCGAGAGGAAAACGTTCGGCCTGGCGGTGGCAGGGATGGCCCCGGGGTTCCCGGGACCATCCCTGGCTGCCCGGTCGGGCGAACCGAAGGAGGTAGAGCAGTGGCGTCTTTCGCGGTCATGCTGCGATCGAGGCCGGCGATCCTTGAATCCATTCTTCTTCTGGTGGACGAACGTCGAGACGCGGAGGAGATCGCGGCCGAACTTCGGCGCAAAGGCCATCAGGTCGATGTGCGTGAGGTGATCATGCCGCCGACGGTCGAGTCCGCCTCGACGTCCAGCCTGACCAGCGATTAGGACGCCGTTGGTCCGGGCCCGCTCCGACGGCCGGCCCGAAGCCGGATCAAACTACGACTCACGAACGTACTCCACCGAGCGCGCCCGGTCCGGTGTACTGGTAAACGATGAAATACATCGTGGGACGCATCTGGGCCGGTCCAACTGCGCCGAGATTGCCGCCGCGACGCCCGCCGCGACACACCCGCGATAAGTCTGGCCGCCCTGATTCGTCGTACACGCGATGAACAACGTCGCAACACGCCGCCCAATGGTCACCCGCGCCGCCACGCCCGAACTGGCGCCGTCCCGAGCCGTCGCCGGGACGCTCGAACAGCGGCTCGAAACGCACCGCCGGGAGCTCACCGGCTACTGCTACCGGATGCTCGGGTCGGGGTTCGAAGCCGAGGACGCCGTGCAGGAGACCATGATCCGGGCCTGGCGGCGCATCGACTCGTTCGAGGGACGGGCCAGCTTCCGGTCCTGGCTGTATCGCATCGCAACCAACGTGTGCCTGGACATGCTGCGGGGCCAGCAGCGACGGGCTCGACCGATCGACCTCGGACCTTCGTCGCCGGCGGATGCGTCCTTCCTGGGTAACCCGATGCCCGAATACTCTTGGGTGCTCCCGATTCCGGACGCCCGGGTCGTGGCCTCGGACGGCGACCCGGCCGAGGTGGCGGAGAACCGGGAAACGATCCGGCTGGCGTTCATCGCCGCCCTGCAACAGCTCCCACCCCGGCAGCGGGCGGTGCTGATTCTCCGGGAGGTCCTGCGCTGGCCGGCCGCCGAGGTGGCCGAACTGCTCGCGACGAGCGTGCCTTCCGTCAACAGCGCCCTGCAGCGGGCGCGAGCCACGATTGCCACCCATGCCCGCGACTCGTCGGCCGCCCTGCCGCCGGTGGCAGAGGCGGAGCGCGCCCTGCTCGCCAAGTACGTCGACGCCTTCGAGCGCTACGACATCTCCCGGCTGGTAGCCCTGCTATGTGAGGACGCCATCCAATCCATGCCCCCGTATGCCATGTGGCTGCGGGGCGCGGCCGACATCGGCAAGTGGATGCTCGGTCCCGGTGCCCGGTGTCGTGGCTCGCACCTTCTGCCGACGTTCGCCAACGGGGCGCCGGCCTTTGGCCAGTACCGCGTCGATCCCGAGGGCGGCCATTCGCCCTGGGGTCTTCAGGTCCTGGAGATCTCCGGGGGTCTCGTGTCCACGGTCACGGTCTTCCTCGACCCGGCGTTGTTCCCGGTTTTCGGGCTGCCAACCCACCTCGACTCGTAGATCCACCCGCTCCGGGCGTGCGTTGCCGTCACCGGGAGGCTGCTCGGGCCGCGGGCGCGGTCCGCCCTTAGTCCACCGGACTCCACCTGACTCTGCGCGCTCGGCCCGCCGCCGGTAGTCACCTCGGAGCGCTGCGGGTGGGTCCGCCGGGGTGGGAGCAGTGGGAGCCACAGCAGCCGGAGCAGCCCGAGCAGCCGGAGCCACAGCAGCCGGAGCAGCCGGAGCCACAGCAGCCGGAGCAGCCGGAGCCACAGCAGCCGGAGCAGCCGGAGCCACAGCAGCCGGAGCGGCCACAGCAGCCGGAGCAGCCGGAGCCACAGCAGCCGGAGCGGTCGGAGCAGCCGGGCGGATCAGCGGCGACGATGTCGGCGAGTCCGCTCAGGATCAGCAGATCCGACAGCTCAGGGTCAATGTGCCGCAACCGGATGCAGCAGCCGAGCCGGCGGGCCGTGAGCTGCAGTCGCGCCAGTTCATCGATCAGATCGACATCAGCCCGCGTTCCGCCGGGAAGCGCCCAGCTGGCCACCACCACGTCACCGCAGACGACCACGACGACGGTGCGTCCCTGTTCGCTGTCGGTAGCATGCGGCGGCATTTGCTCGTATGACGATCACAACCGTCCTGATTCATCGATCCAGGACCGACGTCGTAGATCGGGCGGCTAGCTTCGCGGCCTATGTCCCGCGATGACCCGGTCGTCGGTAAAGTCGGCATCGTGACCCACGCCATCCGTGGGGGCAAGCCGGGTGAGGTCGTCGTGCGCATTCGGGGCGGCCGAGAAACGTATATGGCCTACTCCGATACCGATCTGCCCGAACAGGCAGAGGTGCTCGTCATCGCCCAACGATCGGCCAGGACCGTTGAAGTAACGCCGTTCGTTAGTTGAGCGGCAGCGCGAAGATGGGCTGGACAAGGAGGCCCAGATGTTTGGTTGGCATGTTCCTGCGCCCGACGAGGCGATGCTCATCAGCGGCAAGGTGCACACGGAGAACGGGCTGCCGTTCAGGATCGTGACCGGTCATGGCGCGTTTGTCCTGCCCATCCGGAACCGCGTGAGCACCCTCACCCTGGCTATGCAGGAGTCCGAGGTCGCCGAGGAGTGCGTTACCAAACAGGGAATTGCACTGCTGTGCCGGTCGGTCATCGCCTTCAAGGTCGGTGATGACCACGAGAGCATCGCCAACGCAGCCCGGCGTTTCCTCGAGGACCAGGACCACATGTCGGTGCTCACCGGACGAATCTTTGCCGGTCACCTCCGCTCCATCATCGGCTCCATGACGGTGGAGGAGATCATCCGGGAGCGCCAGCGGCTCTCGGAGGAGACTCTCGACGCCTCCAAACCGGAGATGGAAAAGATCGGGCTGGTGGTGGACTCGCTTCAGATCCAATCGATCGACGATCGCGGCTCTGGCTACATTGCCGCGCTGGCTGCCCCCCATCAAGCGGCTGTCCAGCGGGATGCTCACATCGCTCAAGCGCAGGCCGAGCAGGCCGCCGCGCAGGCCCACCAGGAATCGGTCCGCAACCAGGCTGAATACGAGCGCCAGACGGAGGTCACCAAGGCCGGATACAAGGCCGAGGTCGACCGAGCCCAAGCCCAGGCCGCCCAGGCTGGGCCGCTCGCGCAGGCTCAGGCCCAGACGGCCGTGCTGGACGCCCAGCGGGACCTGGCGGTGAAGAATGCCCAGCTCCAGGAGAAGGAGCTCGTCGCGACCGTCGAGAAGCCGGCAGAGGCCGAAGCCTTTCGGATCCGCACCATCGCGGCAGCCGACGCCCAGCGGACCCGGCTGCAGGCGGAGGCAACCGCCACGGGTCAAGGGATCGCCCTGCAGCGCATGTTGGTGGAAAAAATGCCCGAGATCATCGCCGCCGCCGCATCAGAATTGGCCAATGCCAACGTCACCGTGCTCAATGGAGCCGACGGGATGGGCCAGCTGCTCGCCGGCCTGGCCGGCCAGGCTTCTCAGCTCATGAAGATGGTGCAAAACAGCGTCAATGCCAACGGGCAGGGAGCCCTTCCCGAGGGCGGCGCCAACTTCGATGCCATGCGGGCGGCCGCCCCCGAATCAGGGTCGGACCAGGCGCCGGCCGGGTAGCTGCTCATCATGGTCGAGGCGACATCCCGCTCGGGCGGTCAGCACTTGCCGCCGGATCGCGGCCCGGACGGGCCGGAACCTGACGCGAACTGGCTGCGGCCATCGCCCCGACTGCGCCTGGTCCGCAGGGGACAATTGGTCGTGGCGGCCATACCGGTGCTCATCGCCGGCGTGGCTGCCGCCGCCGCCGTCAGTGGCGCGCTGGCCGCGGTCCTGACGGCAATCGGTGTGCTGGTCGTCGCAGTGGTCGTGGACATGTTCCTTGGCCGGCGGGTTCGGGCGTGGGGCTACGCCGAGCGCGACGACGACCTGCTCGTGCGGCGAGGGGTCATGATCAGACGGCTCTCGGTCGTCCCCTACGGCCGCATGCAGTTCGTGGACGTGACCGCCGGGCCGGTCGAGCGGTCGTTCGGGTTGGCGACGGTGCGCATGCACACGGCCGCGGCCGCTTCGGACGCCCGGGTCCCGGGGTTGCCTGCCGGCGAGGCGGCCCGCTTGCGCGACAACCTCACGGCTCTCGGGGAAGCCCGGGCCGCCGGCTTGTGACCGACCTCGGTCCAGGTCCGGCGCGGGCCGAACCCGGGACCATTCCGGGCGCCAGCCGGGCGCCGGGCCGCCCGGCGATGCCCAGCCCAATGGGCGGGAGCCCGGCCGCGTCTTATCCGGTCACCGGTACCGGTACGGGTACGGGTCCGGCCGGCCCGGGTACGGGTGCCGGTTCGGCAGGCCCGGGTGCGGATCGCGCCGCCGGCCCGGGTCCTGATCCGACCGCGGGCCCGGGTGTGGGTCCCGCCGCGGGCCCGGGTCCTGGTCCGACCGCCGGCCCGGGAGTGGGTCCCGCCGCCGGCCCGGGTCCTGGTCCGACCGCCGGCCCCGGTGTGGGGCCCGCCGGCCCGGGTGCGGGTCCGGGTCCGGACTCGTCCGGGGGACTCCCGGGTTGGCGCCGCGTGCATCCGCTCTCGCCGGTGGTCCGCGTCGGCGGACCATTCGGTGGACTGTTGATCCTGCTCATCACCTCGGCCGGCCGCCGCGGCAACTACACCGGTGTCCTGGTCGAGGTCGGGGTGCTGGTCGCGCTGGTCCTGCTCGGCTTCATCTCCTGGCTGGTCACGCGGTGGAAGATCGCAGACGGAGTCCTGCGCATCGAAAGCGGGCTGCTGCGACGCACTTCCCGCCGGTTCCCCGCGGACCAGATCCAGGCCGTCGACACCGTACGGCCGGTGTTGGCGCGGATGTTCGGGCTGGCGGAGGTGCGGGTGCGGATGGCCGCCTCGACGGGCCAGCGCGGCCGCCTGTCCTACCTGCCGGAGAGTGAGGCCGCGAGGGTGCAAGCCCGTCTGCTGGCCCTGGCCCACGGTGTCGCCGAGCACGCCCCTCCGCCACCCGAGCAAGTGCTCATCACCACCCCCACGGCCCGTTTGATCCCATCGATCCTGCTGAGCGGTCTCGGCCTGGTGCTGGAAGCCGTCATCGTGGCGCTTGTCATCCTGCTCGTGCTGGTGCCATCCGCGGTCGGGCCGGCGCTCAGCCTCACCGCCACAGCATTGATCGGATTGGTTGCCAGCGTTTTCCGCCGGCTCAACAGCGATTATCACCTGACCGTGGCCGAGGCTCCGGATGGACTCCGGCTGCGATCGGGCCTGTTCCAGACTGCGGCCGAGACGATCCCTCGCGGGCGGGTGCAGGGGGTCCGCATGATCGAGCCCTGGCTGTGGCGGCCCTTCGGTTGGTGCCGGCTGGTGGTCGACGTCGCTGGTAAGCAGCGAGCCAGCCGTGAGAGCCGTTCGATCGCCGAGTCGCTCAGGACCGTCCTGCCGGTCGGTTCAAACGAGCAAGCGGCCTGGCTGCTCGAGCGGATCCTGCCCGGGGTGCCGGCACTTCGGTCCCCTCCCCCATCGCGGGTCCGCTGGAAGTCGCCCCTCCGGTACCGCTACCTCTCATGGGGCGGCGATCGCTCCTACGCCGTCACAACAAGTGGCCGGGTCCGTCGGGTCACGGACTGGGTGCCGCTGGCCAAAGTGCAGAGCATCCGGCGAGTCGAAGGGCCGCTGCAGCGCCGGCTCCGCCTCGCCACCATGCATCTCGACACCGCGGGTCGCAACATCCACGCCGCCCTGCGCGACCGTGATCGCGAGGAGTGCAATCGGCTGATGGCGACGCTGCCGGCCTGGTGCCGGGCGGCCCGCGCCGAGGCGGCCGCGGACGCGTCCGGCCGGGCAACAGTGCCGCCGGCGCAACCGACGGCGGGGGCCATTGGGATTGGGGTGGCAAGCGCAGGTTCCGCAGCCACCGAGGCCCGGGGGACGGGACGGGACACAGGTGACGACGGCGGCACCGCGGGTAGCGGCGGGGCAATCGGGGGCGCAGCCGGGCGCCGCTAGCGCACCGCCCGGGCGGGGCCGGAGGGCCTCGACGTGTTCCCATGGCCGCTGCCGCGCTGATGCCGCGACTCTCACCGCCGGCGCCACGTCGCGAACCCTGGGCGCGATGGCTGACCTTGGGCGCGCTTGAGGCGATATCTCGACGCCGAATTCGCCCAACGCGCAAATCTCACCCAACGTTCGGGGGGTTGAGAGCCGGGCCGGCTGAACCCGAAGCCACGCCGACCTGACCTCCCCACCGCGTGCAGCTCCAATTCAGTCGCTGTCCTCCGGTTGGTGGCAGACGGCCTCCACATTGTTGCCGTCCGGGTCCCGCACGAAGCCGCCGTAGTAGTTGGGGTGATATTCGGGCCAAAGCCGGGGCGAGTGGAGCACCTCCGCCCCCTGGCCCACAGCGGCATCGAAGAACGCCCGCACGGCAGACCGGTCGGCGGCCTCGAAGGCCAGGTGCGACTCCCGGAAGCCTTCTCCGGTCGTCGCCGCTCCCACCCAGAAGTCGGGTCTGGGCGGCACTCCGTAACCGATGACCTCGCCGAAGTCCAGAATCCGACGTCCACCGAGGGGCGCGAGGACGGTGTCGTAGAACGCCGCGCTTTCGGCAACGTCCTTGCACTGAATGGAGACATGGTCGAGCATGCGCCACATTGTGCACGGTGGGCTGATGTCGCCGGGTCACGGGCCCGTGCCGCCGCCGCGGACCCCGCCGACGCCCCAAGGCCGGCCGCCGGCGCCGGCAAGTTCGGGCGGGCGGCCGGCCGGCCCCGTGAGCGGCACGCCGGGGACGCGGCCGAGAAAGCCGGCCACCGGCTGCATTCTCTGGCCTCCCCCGCGACTTTTGGGCACGGAGGTACACCTGGTGTACACACCCGGGTCCAAAAGTCGATCGATGGACCAAAGGTCGACACGCGGGTTGGATGTTGGTGAAGCCCGCGCCGGCGGCGACAACGAGTGCCGCCGCGGGGCTCCCCCGACGGCGTGACGCGCCGCCGGCCCGGCGCCGCAGGGCGAACGGTGCCGGGCCGGGGAGTGGTCCGGCACCGGGGGGCATACCGGACCGGCTCGGGCGGGCGCTGGAACGGGCAGCGCCCCACCCGAGCGGCCGGCCGGGTGCCTGATGCAGTACCCGGCCGGCGATCTTGGCCTATCTGCTGGAGCCGGCTCCGACCAGGACCGGCTCGTCGGCGGGCGGCTGGACGTCGATGGGTGCCGGCGCCGGCTCCCGGACGAAGAGGGCCTTGCCCAGCCAGGACGGCAGGTACCAGTTCCACTTGCCGAGGACACCGATGAGAGATGGGACAAGTAGCGACCGGATCACCAGGGCGTCGAGCAGGATCCCGGCACCCAGCCCGGTCGCCATCACCTTCAGGTCGGTCATCGGGGCCGTCGACAGGGAGAGGAAGGCGAGGAAGAGGATCAGGGCGGCGCTGGTCACCAGCCGGCCGGTCCGCCCGATCCCGACCACGACGGCTCGGTCGGTGGAACCGGTGCGGTCGTGCTCTTCCCGGATGCGGGAGAGGATGAACACCTCGTAGTCCATTGACAGGCCGAACAAGAAGGCGAACACCATGATCGGCACCCAGACCGTGATCGACCCCGAGGCGGGGATGGACCACAGGGCCTGGCTGCCGTGCCCCTCCTGCCAGATCAGAACCATGACGCCGTAGGCGGCACCTACGGACAGCAGGTTGAACAGCACGGCCTTGGCCGCCAGCACCACCGATCTGAAGGCCCGGGTCAGGAGGAGCAGGGTGGCGATTCCGATGAGCGCCAGCATCAGCGGGAACGACCCGTACACGGCGTGGACGAAGTCCACTTGCTCGGGACCGCTCCCGCCGACGCCAATCACGCCGGGCAGGTGGGACGCGGCCGACCGCACCGCGGCGATGGTGGCCCCGCCGGCCGAGGTGGACGGTTCGGCGGAGGGCAGGACCTCGACGAGGGCTGTGCCCCCCTGGTGAAACTGGGCGCCGATGGGGGCCACGGCCGTGTCGACGCCCTTGACCGTTGCCAGCTGGGCCGCCACCCGCGGCGCGGCGTCGGCTCGCACCAGGACGTCGATCGGTTCGAGGACTCCCGACGGAACCCCGCCGGCCTCGAGACCGGCCAGCGTGCTGTGGGCGGGGCCGGACTGAGCCAGGGCCGAGCTCCTCGGTTCGCCCAGGTTGAGGGCGAAGACCGGAATGACGAGGGCGACGAGGATGGCCCCGCCGATGAGGGCCGCGGTCTTCCGGCGCCGCAGCACCAGGCGGGCCCAGACCGTCCAGGGGCGGCTGGCGTGCATTTCGTGTCGCAGCCGGGGCCGGTCGAGCCAGGGTCCGATACTGCCGAGCAGGGCGGGCAGCAGGGTGAGGGCCACCGCCACCGAAACGATGGGAATGAGGAACCCGGCCAGCCCGATGGTGGCGAGGAAGGTCACGGGCAGAACCACCAGCGCCAGCAAGCTGATCGCGACGGTCAAGCCGGAGAACACCACGGCCCGCCCCGCGGAACTCATGGCTCGCGTCACGGCCTCGTGGTTGTCGTAGCCATGGGCGCGCTCCTCCCGCCACCGGGTGACGACCAGCAGCGAGTAGTCGATAGCCACGCCCAGCCCGATCAGGGCGATCAGGAACTCCACGATGATGCTGACCGACGTGAGCCGGGTCAGGCCACCGACGATGAGGAAGGTCGACGGGATGGCGACCATGGCCATAAGGAGAGGAACGAAGGCGATAAAGCTGGCGAAGACGAACGCCAGGACGGCTATAGCGCCGAGACCGCCGAGCGTGGTCTCGGTCAGCGCACTCACGCCCTTGCTGGATCCGCCCGCCTCCAGCTGACCGAGGCCGGTGACGCCGGTGTGCCATCCGGCCGGGGCGGCGGTAGCCGCGGCGGTAGTGATCGCAGGGGTGATGCTGTCTCGCATCCCGTTCTGCTGTGGGGTATACACAAGGCCGAAGCTGGTCCGGCCATCGCTGGTGGCGAAGTGGGCGTCTCCGGTGTTTTGCTGGTCGACGAGGCGCGCACCGGGAATGGAGGCCGCTGCGGCCGTCAGGACCTGGTTCGCAACCGCCGGCGATGCGATCTGGCCGGTGGGGGCGGTGGCGGCGACGACCGTTGGCTGGCCCCTGGTGTGATACAGGGCCTGGATCTTGCTGTCCGCCACAAAGCTCGGCTCGTGGGGCATCTTGAACTGAGTCGATAACCGTTTGGTGGTCGACCCCAGAGTGGCCGCTCCGACCAGGGCCACGATGAGCCATGCGAGCATAACCCAGCGGCGATGGCGGATCACGAGGGCGGTCAGTCCGTTCATGGATTTGATGATCCTCGGCCAGGGGGCCGTTGGCGTCGGCCCCGGGATGGTTTCCGGTATCCGACGTGAGGAGGATGAGAAAGTCATCGCCTACACCCGTCGCGGTAGGCGCAGGGGTTCAGGAGGACGAGGTGTGGTCGATTCGGGTGACGGCCGTCACTCGACGGCGTCGCGGCCAAGCTGGGTGAGCAGGGCCTGCAACTGCAGCAGTTCCCCCGGGTTGTACTGCAGGTCCCGTCCCAGGCGATCGATGCGGTCGACGGCCCGAATCGCGCCGACGCGACGACGGGTGTCCTCGGCCCCACGGAGGCGATCCCGGTATGCGCTGGCCAGAGCCGCCAACCCGCCGCGCAGTTCGTCGGTCCGCTGCCTGCGCACTTCGCGGCGCTGACGCGTTTCCATCTCTGTCAGGCCCGCGGTGAGCATGGCTTTGGCGGCTCGGGCGCCGGCCCGGGCCGACCGTCCGGTGCCAGCCACCTCGGCGGCCCGGGCGTTGCGCTCCTCGAGTGCGGCGCGCTCTGTGTCGTGGCGGGCTCGGAGCGGCTCGACGCTCGACTCGAGCAGCCCCACGAGCTCATCGGCCACCCGGGCGGCCGTAGCACCAGTGCCGTCGAGGCGGGCAGGAACCTCCAGCCAGGCTCGCCGCCGGACCTCGAAATCCGGGTCCGCCGCCAGCAGGCGGGCCCGGTCCAGGCGCCCGCCCGCGGCCTGCGCCAGCATCAAGGCGCGGCGCGGCTCGACGCTCTCCTCCTCGAGGACCCGCGCCACCTGCTCGACGCTCAGGGCCTGGAAGTCGATCCGCACGCACCGGCTGGCGATGGTGACGAGCGCCGGCGGCACATACTCGGCCAGAATGACGAACACGGTCGTCGCCGGCGGCTCCTCAATGGTCTTGAGGAGGGCGGGGCCGGCGTCCTCGACCAGGTGGAAGTCGTGCAAGATGATCACCTTGCGGTCGCCCTCCACCGGGCTGGTGGCAGCGAGCCGGGACACCTGGCGGGCGGTGTCGATACTGATGGCGGCACCCTCCCGCTCCACATCGATGACATCGGGGTGTACGCCGCCGAGCACCCGCCGGCAGATGTCACACGTGCCGTCAGGGGGAGTGGCCGGGCAGAGCAGGGCGGCGGCAAAGCCGCGGGCCGCGGTCCCTTTGCCGGATCCCGGTGGGCCCACGAACAGGTAGGCGTGCACGGGCCGGACCGCCGCCGCGGTGAGCGCGGCGATGGCCTGGTCCTGGCCGGCGACAGCCGCGAAGAAGGTGCCTGTCATGGAGGCATCGGTCTGGCTGTCATGGCGGCATCAGTCTGGCATCCGCCAGGGTCGGTGCGAGTCAGCCGACCGGTGTATTTCCCCCCGGACTCCTCCCTCTCAAGCTCTGAACGATTCGGTAGCTACGGCACGGCGGGCGCGTCGGCCCGTGCGTCTGTTCAGCAACGTTTCCCCGGCTGGAGTTGACCAGAAGTTGTTGGATTCTGGTGAGTCCGTGGATGGGGCCAGAGCAAGGTCGTGCTTGTCGAAGCGTTGGACGAAGGGGTGAAGATGGCAATGGGTAAAGCGTGGGATGACTACGGGGCCGCGGCACCGCTGCCGGTTGGAGGGGAGGCATAGTGGCCGTCGCTCTTTCAGAGGCGACGGCGCCGACGGCCGAGGATGCCCAGACCCTGCGGGATGCCCAGTCCCTGCGGGATGCCCAGTCCCTGCGGGATGCCCAGTCCCTGCGGGATGCCCAGTCCCTGCGGGATGCCCACGTCCTGGAGGATGCTCAGGTTCTGCGGGATCCCCCGACCCTGGAGGATGCCCGGACCCTGCAGGTTGCGGCCACCTCGGTCCGCCACACTCGTCGTCCCGACCAATCCGAAGTAGCCGGGATGGTCGCCGCGGCCGTGGTGGGGGATAGCACTGCCTGGGATGCCCTCGTCGACAAGTTCGCTCCAACCGTGTGGGCCATCGCCCGCGGCCACCGGCTCTCATCAGCCGACGCGGCTGACGTGTCTCAGACGACCTGGCTCCGGCTGGTCGAAAACTTGCATCGGATCCAGCACCCCGAGCGGGTAGGGGCCTGGCTGGCGGTGACGGCGCGCCGCGAGTCATTGCGGGTCCTGGGCGTGGGCGCTCGCCAAACTCCTACCGGCTACGACTTCGACGTCCTGGCGGCGCCGGCTCCGGCCCGGCGACCCGAGCACGCGATGGCCACCCAGGAGTGGGGAGCAGTCATCGCCAATCTCGTCCGGCAGCTTCCAACCCGGTCGCAGCTGCTGATTCGGCTTCTGAGCGTCGACTCGCCGCTCAGCTACCGGGATATCAGCGAAGCGCTCAGCATGCCAATCGGAAGTATTGGCCCTACCCGGGCACGGGCCCTCGAGCAGCTCCGCCGGCTGGCGGTCAAGGCGGGCATCGACCCTGAAGACGTCTTCACCTGATCCGATACTCGAGCGCCGGGACAGGACGGTTCCAACCACGCCGCGGCTTCTCCCGCAGCAGACGTCCACCGTGGTTCACCACACGACAGCGCTATGACGCCGCCAGAACCTTTGCTTTCTGGGCTTCGAACTCGGCCTCGGTCAGAATGCCCTGAGACTTGAGTTCGGCGAGCTGCTTCAGCTGCTCCACGGTATCGGACGGACTGGGTGCGGGCGGCGGCGGCTCGGCGTATTGCTGTTGTTGGGCATACTGCTGCTCTTCTTGGCCTGCCCACCGATTGGCCTGCCGGCGTGATACGCGGTTCGAAACCGCAGTAGCCGTGCCGGCGACAACTGCCGTGCGGGCGACGCCTCGGAGTAGTCCGGGCATAGCTGTCCTTTCAGGGTCGAGTTACTGATCGGTGGCGTCGAGGGACGCCAGGATGGTGTCATGGGGAATATACCCGGCGGCCACGAGCTGGGCGTCGGCTCCACGCAGGGCTTGAACGAACGGTGTGGCCCAGGTGTTTTCGAAAATCAGGATGCCGGCAGAAGAGCCCGGCTCGACGACAGAGGTAGCGTCCGCCACGTCGCTGCTATCGAGGAGGCCGGATGTCACCCCCTCGAAGAGCGTCAGATCGAAGCTGCCGTCGCGATCGACATCCCGGAGATCCAGAACCTGCATCGCTCCGTCGAGAGCACGGGAGACGAACAGCAGGTCCAGGATCCGGATCAGCCCGCGGTCCACGAGGTCGACGAGCAGAGAGAATCCTTCGCCGGTCATCTTGCTTCCGGGAAACTCCACTATCAGGTAGGAAATCGGGCCCATGGTCTTGGGCGTCTCAGTGGTCATCTGGTGCCTCCTGGTGGTCGGTGGGTCGGGGGCGTCACGCCAACGCCTTGGCCATCCCTTGCTGGAATTCGGCTTCGTCGATCACGCCCTGGTTTCGGAGATCTGCCAGCCGCGCCATCTCCTCGGCTGCGCCCGGGACGGTGAAGCTCTGGACGTACTCCCGCCTGGCGCCGTTCCTCTGGCTGGCATCGCCCAGCGTGTGCTCCGCCATTTTACGCCCTCCAGCGATCAGGTAGATGAGGATCCCGAGAAGAGGTAGCACGATGACAGCCAGCGTCCACAGCGCCTTACCCTAACCGGACAGGTCCGGGCTCCGGAATATGTCACCGAAGATCGCAATGAGTAGCGCGACCCAGATGAAGAACAGGAAGAACCAGACCATGGACAACAACACCTGGCCTGTCCCGAAGACAGCACCCAGCATTCAGCAGCATCTCCTGTTCACCTGAGAGGTCCTTGGCGCTGCTGTCAGTCTCCAGACCGGGAGGGTGGGCCGGCACCACCCCGGCGAGGGTGGAAGCCGGCCGACAGTGACGGGCGCCATCAAGACCCGACGCAGCCGGGCCACCACCCCTCCGCGGGTGATCCCTTCCTGCTCGGGTCGGGAGTAGCGTCCGTCCCGGAAAGGACTCATCACGACGCGCCATCCCGAAGCATTCTCGACGCGGTCTGGCCGTCCGGTCAGGTAGGGCTCTGGTGCCAACAGCGGTCAGCCACTCGGGGGCAGAAGCTGTTACTGTCCGCCGGGCAGCCGGTTGCTGTCGCCTCCAGTGCGCGGAGACGGTTCGCTCGTGGCGGTGATCCTGGGGGTACTGGCAGCCTGCGCGTTCGCGCTCGGCACCGTGCTGCAGCAGAGAGGCACGTTGGAGGCGTCAGCCGGCGAGGACGACCCACGCTTTCTCATCCAGATCCTGCGCCGACCGTTGTGGCTCGTGGGCGGGATAGTCCAGGCTGGCGGATGGGTCCTCCAGGCGGCGGCCCTGGACCGCGGATCTCTCGTCGTCGTCCAGGCGCTCACCTCACTCAGTCTGGTCATCGCCCTGCCGCTCGGCACCTGGATCACCGACCAGAAGGTGACCGCCCGGGTCTGGCTCGGTGCGGCGGCCATGGTTGCGGGCGTCGTGGTGTTCCTCTCCGTGGGGTCGCCGGCCCACGGCTCCTCCAGGCCGTCGGCCTCGGCCTGGCTGGCCGGAGGATTCGTCGCCCTCGTGGCGGTCGGCCTCCTGACCATCCTTGGTCGACGCCGTCATGGCGCCAACCGGGCGCTGCTCCTCGGTTCGGGAGCAGGCGTGTGCTTCGCCCTGCAAGCCGCGGTGACCAAGGTGTTCGTTCCGCTCCTATCTGGCGGTCTCGCAAGCGTAGTGAGGAGTTGGACCATCTACGCCCTGCTCGCATCCGCCCTCGTCGGGTTCGCGCTCCAACAGGGGGCACTCAAAACCGGAGTCCTCGCTCCCGCCATGGCGTCGAGTAACGCCATCACGCTGTTCGGGAGCATCCTGTTCGGCACGATCCTCTTCGGCGAGAAGGTGTCGAGCGGCGGAGGCCGGCTGGTGCCGGCCGTCGCAGGCTTGGCCACCACGCTCATTGGCATTGCGCTCCTTGCCGGTGCTCACGCCCCGTTCGATACTCGGGCGGTTGCGGATCACGGGTAGGGCGTAAACCGCGTTCGATAAATCATGGTTGCGAGCCTCGTATCGCTGGACGGGGCCACCGAACGCGTTCCACCCTTCCGGCGGGTGGTGCCCTCCCACCCAGGGGAAAACAGGATCGCGACGTGAGCGAAAAGATGCTCACCTACGCCAACCACTTCGGACTCTATGCGGAGGAAATCGGCTTGAGCGGCGAATAGCTCGGCCACTTCCCGCCAGCCTTCATCCACCTGGCCCTGATCAATGCGGCCATTCAGCTCGATGCGGCCCTCGACCGGAGTCACCGTGCTGTTCCTCTATAGGCCCAGGCAGGCCTGGACGCCCTACCCGCCCAGGCCACGGACAGAGCAGGACGAGTACAACCGGCGCATGCAGGATGCCTACAACGCGACGCGGCGGACGGGACGGAATGCGCCCCCCCAGACGACACCACGAATGGATCGGCGCGAGCCACGATCGGACAGACGACGCGTGCGCCGAGTGGTCCGTGACCATGACCCATTCGGACACGTTGACCCTGACAGACGGTCAAGCGATTGAGGCGACAGGCCTCCGCATTACCGTCAATGGCGTCACCATCGCCGAGTTTCGTCGCGACCAGATTTGTTCGCTGCGACAGTACTGGGACGAGCTGACGCTCCTGGAACAGCTCGGGGTGGCACCGCACAGGTACGGGTAAGGGTCTGGTGGCGGGTTGGGCTTATCGACCCGCCCGCAGGCGGCGACGGCCAGACAGCTTCGGGTGTGTCCGGACCTGCCCCTCGGCGGCCGGGTCGGAGCCCCGCTGGAGAGGGTGCTGAAGTAAGCGGCCTAGTGGTGGGATTGCAGCAGCGCCTTCAGGATCACCATCGCCGCACCGAGCAATCCCGCACTGGCGGTCACCACGATCAGGCGCAGGCCGCGTAATCCGGCCGCTCTCGCCGCGGCATGCCCATGGATTACCAGGAGCGCCACCGTCAGCCCAAGAGCAGCCCACGCCGCGCCTGAGGTGGAAGCGCCAAGCAGCCTGGCGATCAACAGCGCGGCCAACGGGAGGAGCGAAGCGGTGACCATCGGCCACGCCCCCGCCAGCGAGGACCGCACCAGCTCGATGCCCGGAAGCTGTCCGCCATGCGTGTGCTCGCCGAGAAGCTCTGCGTATTCCTCGGCCAGCCAATACACGACCAATGTCACGACCACCGTGGCGGCCAACGACCCCGTGGTCAGCTGGCCGCCGCCTGCGGCGATGACCGCCGCTGTGATGACCGTCCCATAGATGCTGGCCGCTCGCCGACGGCCTGCATCGGGTGGCGTCATCTTCTCCTGCCGTAGCCCTGCGGCTGTCTTGGCGCGACGGAGCACGGTCATGCGACCCGGGCGCGACCCACCCGGGAGGCCCGGGGGTGGTCGCGTCGCGGCGTCGAGCGGTCTTCGACGGCGTCATGCATTGACCGGTCAGTTTCGGGCGGGCGAAGCGGGGCGCCGGCGGGCGACGAACTTGCCGAGCTCCCACAGGAGCAGGAGCGCGATCGCGGGTATCAGGGCCCGGCGAGACTGCTTCATGTCCAGCTCGGTGGTGCCCAGGAGCCGGCGGAGGGCGTCCATCTGAGTAGCGAGTTGGCGGTAACGATAACGGTGGCGCTGGCGTGCGTGACCGGAGTGTTCATGAAGGCCATTTTGGATTGCTCGCCGGGCCCCAACCGGGCGCCGACGAGAGGGCCAGCTTCTTTGGCGGCGGGAACGCTCTCGCCGGTCAAGGCTGATTCGTCGATCTGGAGGGCGCTCGCCGTCACGATGCGTCCGTCGGCCGGCACCTGATCGCCGGCCGCGAGCAGTACCACGTCCCCCACGACGAGCTGCTCGGCCGGGATCACCGTCTCGACGCCGTCGCGCCGCACCCGGGCGGTTGCCTCCGACGCCAGCGAGGAGTCGGTTTCTCCTCAGGCAGGGCGTTTGGGCCGCTGGCTGTCAACAGCTCCGACGCCAGCGAGGAGTCGGTTTCTCCTCAGGCAGGGCGTTTGGGCCGCTGGCTGTCAACAGCTCCGACGCCCGGGCCGCCGGGATCCCCTTCGAGGGGTCGACCCACAGCTTGGCGGCCACCTCGGTGGGCATCAGGGTATACCAATCAGTATCGACAGCCTTCCCGGCGTCGGCAAGGCGGGTATCTATCGTCATCGTCAGACCCCCTCACTGGGCGCTAATCGTAGGCGGGGATCGAGAACACGAGCGAGATGGCCGGGACCCACCCCGGACCGGGTAGTAGCTCCCTCTCGGCTGAGGTGAGCACCGGCGGATCCGGGGGCACGTGACCGGACCGGCCACCACCCCCTGCAGGGTGGAGTACCGCCACCCCAACCTGGACGACGCTCGTGCGATAGTCCCGAGTGGCGGAGAGGTAGGCAAGCAATGCGACGCCTTCGAGCATCCCCGGAGCGGCCTGATCGGCTTACTGAGCCGCACTCCGTGTAGTGGCGGGATGCAGCAGAGCGCGGCGTCCGTCCTTGATCCCTTCAGGCAAAATCGAGGCGCGGGCCGAGCGTCGCGATCGTGGATTGCTCAACCCGAGGAGTTCGACCATCAGAAGATGAGGGTCTTCTACGGTTAGCGGCTATACCATGACGTCGGCCGGCCCTCCGGCGAGCGCCTCCAGCTCGAGCAGGGCGCGGTCCCGGTCCCCGATTTCCCAGTGGGCGATTGCCTCAGCTGTCGACACTTCAGCGTTCAGCATCGTCATGTTGTCAACCTCAGGAACGCTGCCGCGGACGCCGGCCGCCACCCGCAAGGCGTCGACAGGCCGCCCGGCCAGGGCTGCGCCGAGGGCTCGGATCCCTTCAAAGGCGACCCGCCGCCTCGACTCGCCAGCCAGGGCCATCTCGGCCTCGCGGATGGAGTCACCGCTATCGTCCCAGGCCTCCGTGAGAGCTACTTCACGAGCAATCATGTTCCATGCGTAGGGGCCGAACGGGTCCTGCCACCACGAGTCACCCAGGGCATCGAGGGCGTAGCGAGCCAGCTCTCCACCAACTAACCAACGTCCGCTGACCGTGGCCGCGATCGAGCGAATCACGATCAGCCGTGACTTCAAGGCAGGGTCGGCGACGCTCCGGGCCGCCCACCAGACCAATTGCTCGACCAGCTCGATGAAGCGCCGGCGGCTGACCACGAGATGGCACCACGCAAACTCGAGCATGGTCTCGCAGTCAGCGGTGGCCGCCTCAACCGGGAGGGCAGCAATCATCCGGCTGATGGTCGCCTCCCGGCCGGTGTCGTACAGCTGGGCTTGCCGGGCGGCGAGAAGCCGCAAAGCGCGGCGCTGGTCACCGGCGAGCAACAAGTGCTCGAGGGCCAGTGCCACCTCGCCGGCACCCTCGAACCACCTCGCCGCCCGGGCGTGCAGCAGAGCGATTCGACCCGGTGAGGTTCTCTCCAGCTCGCTGAGAAGAGCGCCTCGCACGAGGGCATGGACCTGGAACCAGCCGCTCGGTCCCAGTCGGTTGACAAGCAGACCGCGCGCCTCGGCGCGAAGCAACACACCAGCCGCGTCAGGTCGTTCGGTGAGCGTCTGAGCGAGACCAGGGCCGACCTGATCGACCACCGCCACGTCGAGCAGGACCTGGACAACTTGAGGATCCTCACGAGCGAGCACCTCATGCCAGACGTAATCGTGGATCATCATGTCGGCGGTCAGGGCCGGCACCTCATACCCGTCGCGGGCAGGCGCGCCCCGCGCCGCCAAGGCAGACAGCAACACACCCGCGGCCCACCCCTCGACCCGGGCCGCAATGGCCGCCACCTCCTCTTCAGGCATCGACGGCACCATCTGGATGAGCAACTCGGCGGCCTCCCGCGGGAAAATCGCAGCTCGGCGAAATGCACCTCGCCCAGGCCGCCCCGGGCCCGAATTCGGTCGAGCGGGAGCCTCGGCGCGAGGCGCGACACCAGCACCACGTGCAACAGGGCGGGGAGGTCGTGCAAGAAGCGCGCCAGCGACGTCGCGACGACCTCGTCGCCATCAATGGCGTGCACGTCGTCGAGAACGAGAATCGAGTTGGTTGACAGGAGTTGGTCGAGGCTGTCGGCCAGCTCCTCGATCGCCGCGCCGGGGTCCTCTGAATGCAGCAGCAAGAGCCGAGCCTGATCACCACCGCCGGGCGCGATCGTCTCGAGTGCTGCGATGATGGCGGTCCACAATTGGGTTGGATCCTGGTCTGTGTCGTCCAGGGTCAGCCAGCCGGCCGGGGAGTCCACCTCGGCGATCCAGCCCGAGACCAGGGATGTCTTTCCCGCGCCGGCAGGGGCGATGACCAGAGTGACCGGGGCGCGGATTACCTCGTCGAGGAGGTCGTGGAGTCGGGCCCGTCGTACGTAGTGGTCGGGCTTCGCCGGCGCCCGCAACTTCGCTTTGAGCACCCGAGAGCCCACCACACGCTGGCCGGTTGCCGACACCCGGCCGTGGCTGGACATCTCGAGCCCTTCGGCCGACGCCTCACCACCATGCTGAACGGGCGCCTGCTCAGCCATGATGTGAGCGTCAAACAGCGAACCGGGCTCGGGTGTAGAGATCGAGATCCGCGGCGCGTCAGTAAAAGCGGTGCCCGAGTTCAAGGACCTGGAGCGGGAAGCGATCCTCTCGGCGGTACTTATAGCCGCTGTTCGGGTGGATCCCGATTCGGCGGCACACCACTTTGAAGGGCACTAACTCCCGGCTGTCGGGGGCACGCCAGCGACTGCTCACCTCGCTTATCCCTACCACCTCCCGCACCGATTGCCCCACACCCCACTACGGCCGCGGGGGCGGGCGCTGATAACGGGTGTCGTTTTGTTGCGGTTCTAACATTTCGTCACTGATTGCACAAGGCAAGGGGGATTGCCCGTTTGCCCCTATTTGAGCATACAAGTGCATGACGTGCACCCGGAGCGCCTGGCCCGACAGGCCGGCCGTGGCCGTTCGGTAGTGAAGCATCTTCCGCCAGGCTCAGCGGTCGCGGAGAGCTTCGGGCCAGCTCTGTTCGCCCGGGCTGACCTCGCGAGTGACGACCAAGCTGAAGACGAGCTTGGCCGCTCCCAACACCGCATGCGGAATGACGTCGAAAGGACGAACCGGGGGCGGCATCCGGCGAGGCATCACAGCCCACCGAGGGTGGGCGCTGGCGGTCCGACGTCCGGTTGTGCCGACAGACCGTCGGAGAGAGTATCCATCGGACTACCCAGAGGGGCGCTACGGCAGAGAAATACAGGGTTTCAGGTCCCGGTTCTCGCGCCTGAGCAAGGTTCGAGACGACGGTCAGGTGGCCCTGGTCGCGGCCGAGGCCGCGGCCACCCGCCCGGCCACCTCGACGATGGTCCCGGACCCATCCACTACCCGCCACCGAACGGGATCGGCGGCCGCCAGCGCGGCGTAGCCGGCCTGGACGCGGCTGAAGAACTCGGTGCTTTCAGCTTCCATCCGGTCGGGTAGCCGCGCCGAGGCGCGGTGGCGACCCACGGCGAGCGACGGGCTGACCTGGAGCAAGATCACCCGGTCGGGTTCGACCCCATTGGTCGCCCAGGCCGACAGGCGGGCCAGCTCGGCCGGGTCGAGGCCCCGGCCGTAGCCCTGATAGGCGAGGGTGGAACCCGAGAACCGGTCGCAAACGACGTCGCGCCCCGCCTCCAGCGCAGGCCCGATCACCTCGGCCACATGCTGGGCCCGGTCCGCGAGGAGCAGCAGAGTCTCGGCCCGGGCGGCCAGCGGGGCGAGATCGGGGTCGAGGACGAGGGCCCGAATGCGTTCACCGGTGGCGGTGCCGCCGGGTTCCCGGGTCAGCACGGCCCCCAGGGTGGCGGCCAGTCGGGCGGCCTGCGTCGACTTGCCCGCGGCCTCGCCCCCCTCCAGGACGATCAGCCGACCCCGAGCGGTCAGGCCCCCACCCGTTTCGTGGGGCCGGGAGTGGTAGCCGGCGCGGCGGTGCGGACGGCGGCCCGCTTCCTGCCGGCGCCGGCGGCTTTCGTGGGGGCGGTGGCCGTCTTACGAGCGGTCTCGCCGGCCTTTTTGGCCGTAGGGGCCTTCTTGGTCGTGGCGCCGGCCTTCTTGGCCGTGGCGCCGGCCCTCTTGGCCGTGCCGCCGGCCCCGTTGGCCGTGGCGCCGGCCCTCTTGGCCGTGGCGCCGGCCCTCTTGGCCGTGCCGCCGGCCCCGTTGGTCGTGGCGCCGGCCTTCCTGGCCGTGCCGCCGTCCTTCTTGGCCGTGCCGCTGGACCTCTTAACCGTGCCCCCGGCCTTCCTGGCCGTGGCGCCGGCCTTCTTGGTGGCCCTCCGGCCCCGGGCCGGGCGCGGCCCGGCCGCCCGCCGGTCCGCCAGGAGCTCGATCGCCCGTTCGGGGGTGATGCCCTCCACCGTGTCCCCCTTGCGCAGTGAGGCATTGGTCGTACCATCGGTGACGTAGGGCCCGAAGCGGCCCTCCCGCAAGACGATGGTGCGCACCGGATTCGGGGTCAGGGCCGAGATCCCGGAGCGGTGCCGCGGCCGCCCCCCGGCCCCGCCTGGTGGGCGGTTGGGCGAACAACGCCAACGCCTCGTCCAGCCCGACCGTGAACAGCTGCTCCTCGGACTGCAGAGACCGCGACTCCGATCCCCGCCGCAGGTACGGGCCGTACCGGCCGTTGCTGGCCACGATGTCCTCGCCGGTGACCGGGTCGATGCCGACCACCCGGGGCAAGGACAGCACCTGCAGGGCGTCCGCCAGGGTGACCGTGGCCGGATCCATGCTGCGCAGCAGGGACGCCGTCACCGGCCGGCCGTCTTCGGTCTCCTCCGCCGATCCCACCTGGACATACGGGCCGAACCGCCCGGCCCGGACCACGATCGGCCGCCCCGACTCTGGGTGGACGCCCAGCTCGCGCTCGGTCGAACCCGCGGCCAGCAGTTCCGCCGCCCGCGCCGCCGTGAGCTCGTCGGGAGCCAGATCCTCGGGGACGGGCGCCCGCTCGGCACGCTCATCGTCACCCCGCTGGAGGTACGGGCCGTAACGACCCACCCGCACGACCAGGCCGGAGTCGGGACCGCCGATGGGGATGGAGTTGATCTCCCGGGCGTCGATCTCCCCCAGGTGGTCCGACACCATGCGCTTGAGGCCGGGCTGCCCGTTGCCGAAGTAGAACCGGGTCAGCCACGGGACACCCTCCTGGCCGCCCCGGGCGATCTCGTCGAGGTCTTCCTCCATCGACGCGGTGAACCCGTAGTCGACCAGGTCGCCGAAGTACCGCTCCAGCAGGCCGGTCACCGCGAACGCCGTCCACGAGGGCACCAGCGCACTGCCCTTCTTCCAGACGTAGCCGCGCTGCTCGATGGTGTCGAGGATGGTGGCGTAGGTCGACGGCCGTCCGACCCCCATGTCCTCCATGGCCTTCACCAAGGACGCCTCGGTGTAGCGGGCCGGCGGCTGGGTCGAATGTCCCTCAGCAGTGAGCGACAACGCCGACAACGGATCGCCCACGGCCAGCGGCGGGAGCCGCACCTCGCGGTCCTCCAGTTCGGCGTCGGGGTCGTCTGCTCCTTCCACGTAGGCGCGCAGGAAACCGGGCAAGGTGATAACCCGGCCGCTGGTGCCGAACTCGGCGTCCTCTCCAGCCGAGGAGATCCCCCCGAGTCGCACCACCACGGTCTGGCCCACCGCGTCGGCCATCTGTGACGCCACCGTCCGCATCCACACCAGTTCGTACAGGCGACGCTGGTCGCCGTGCAGGCCGGTTTCGCCCGGTGTGCGGAATGTATCACCGGCAGGGCGGATGGCCTCGTGGGCCTCCTGGGCGTTCTTGACCTTCTTGTCGTAACGACGGGATCGCTCGGGCACGTAGGCCTCGCCGTACAAGGAGCGGGCCGTCGATCGGGCCGCCTGCAACGCCTCCTCGGAAAGGGTGGTCGAGTCCGTGCGCATGTAGGTGATGTACCCGGACTCGTAGAGATCCTGGGCCACGGCCATGGTTCGCCCCGCCGAGAAGCGCAGTTTGCGACCAGCCTCCTGTTGCAGGGTCGAGGTCATAAACGGCGCGTGCGGGCTCCGCCGCCATGGCCGCTCCTCCACCGAGCGGACCTCGAACGACGCCGACTCGAGCCGGTCCGCCAGGCCCCGAGCCCCCTCCTCGTCGAGCCGCACCACCCCGTCGGCGTTGACCTGCCCGTCCTCGCCGAAATCCCGGCCGGTGACCAACCGCCGCTCGTCAAGCGACAGAAGGGACGCATCAAACGGCTGATCCGGAGTCTTTTCACCGAGAAACTGCCCGGCCAGATCCCAGAAGGAAGCGGAGACGAAGCGCATGCGGGCTCGTTCCCGTGCGACGACCAACCGGGTGGCCACCGACTGCACCCGGCCGGCCGAGAGGGCGGGCATGACCTTCTTCCAGAGCACCGGGCTGACCTCGTAGCCATAGAGACGGTCGAGGATGCGCCGGGTCTCCTGGGCGTCGACCAGACGGCGGTCGAGATCCCGAAACTCTCGCACGGCCCGCTCGATCGCCGGCCGGGGTGATCTCGTGGAAGACCATGCGCCGCACCGGAATGCGGGGGGCCAGGACCTCGAGGAGGTGCCAGGCAATCGACTCCCCCTCCCGGTCCTCATCGGTGGCGAGGTACAGCTCGCTGGCGTCTTTGACGATGGACTTGAGCTTCCGTACCTGGTCCCGCTTTTCGCGGGAGACCACGTAGAGGGGCTTGAAGTCGTTGTCGACGTCGACGCCGAGCCGCCGGCCCACGGCTCGGCCTTGTAAGCGGCCGGCACGTCGGCGGCGTTTCGGGGCAGGTCCCGGATGTGCCCGATGGACGACTCGACGTGATAGTCGGGGCCGAGCAACGACGAAATGGTTTTGGCTTTGGCGGGCGACTCGACGATGACGAGGGGCTTGGGCATTACCGTTTCACTACTCGTGGGAAAAGACGGGCGGATTGGCGGGTTACCCGCCGTGGCGCACACCGTACCCTGTGAGTGGTCCAGAAGCGATGAGCCCCCGGCCGGATCAACCCCTCCCCCGCAGGGGTGCGGGTACCATCCCATCTTCCATGGCTTCGTCGCCTGAGTTCGGTTCGATCCGCCATCTGGCCGGCCGCTTCTTCGGTGCCCTGCTGCCCTTCGGTCCAGCCGGCCCCGACGAGCGCTGGGCCCGGGCGCACCTCCTGCCGGGCGAGCAGGCGCTCTGGCAGCGGATGTCCGGCCCCGATCGCCGCCACGCCGTCAGTGTGGCCCGGCGGACCGTCGACAACCTCGCTGCTGCCAACGAAGGGGGCCGGGAGGTGGTGGACGGGGAGGCGGTGGGCCGGGATGTCGTGGTCGGCCGGGATGTCGTGGTCGGCCGGGATGTCGTGGTCGGCCGGGATGTCGTGGTCGGCCGGGATGTCGTGGTGGGCCGGGATGTGGTGGCAGCCGGGCTCCTGCACGACGTCGGCAAGGTCGAGGCCGGCCTCGGCACCTGGGCCCGGGCCGCGGTCACCTTCGCCGGCATGGCATTCGGGCGGGAACGGCTGGTGGGCTGGTCAGGGGCCACCCCTCCGGAGACCGCCGATCGTAGGGACCCGGTGTCCCGACGCTCCTTCCGCCAGCGCATCGGGCTGTACCTGCGTCACGACGGCGTGGGCGCTGGCCTGCTGTCACATACCGGTAGCGGCCCGCTGACCGTCGCCTGGGCCGGCGAGCACCATCACCCGCCGGAGCGCTGGAGTGTCGACCCCCGGGTCGGGGCCGCCCTCAAGCTTGCCGACGACGATTGACCGGGCGATCCCGAACGCTCGCAGTGTCGGCGCTGAGGGAGGCGGAGGGGCGGGTCCCGGCCTCGCCGGCCGCCGCGCCCGACCCGGCGGGGGTCCCGGCCTCGCCGGCCGCCGCGCCCGACCCGGCGGGGGTCCCGGCCTCGCCGGCCGCCGCACCCGACCCGGCGGGGGTCCCGGCCTCGCCGGCCGCCGCGCCCGACCCGGCGGGGGTCCCGGCCTCGCCCGACCCGGCGCCCCTGCCGGCGTGAGCGCTCGTGCGGCTGCCGGCCCTGTTCACGGTGGACTTGTAGGTGCGGTACCGGTGGGCGATCACGAACGCGATAGCGATGACCGCGACCACAAGGAGCAGGTAGCCGGCGTAGCTAAAGCCCTTCATCACCTGGTGATAGCTGGAGCCCACGCCGTACCCGATGAGGGCCATGGTAGTTAGCCAGACGAGGCTGCCGAGGAAGGTGAGTATCCCAAAGGGGACAAGTGGGTACTCCGCCACGCCCGCTGGCAGGGCGACAAAGTTTCGCAGAAACGGCACGATACGACCGACGAACACCCCCCACGCACCGTGGCGGTCGTACCAGCCCTCAGCCCGGTCGAGGTCGTGATGGGTCAGCAGCACGTACCGGCCGTAGCGGTCCACGAAACCCCGGCCGGCGTAGCGGCCAATGAACCACGCAATGTAGGCGCCAACCACCTCTCCTGCTACCGCGACCGCGATCACGGCGACGAGACTCAGCTTCCCTTCGGCAGCCAGGACGCCGGCGAAGCCAAGCGTCAGCTCGGAGGACGTCGGAATACACATCGACTGCAGCACCGATAGCAGGAAGATCGCCCCATAGCCGTAGGTCGAAATGAAGTGGTTGAAGTTGAGGAGCGCGACCATCCGCCGAAGTGTAGGGGAGCTGTCCCGGCCGGAACCCGGCAATCACGCGGGACAAAGCCAACCTTCGGTTAACTGGCGCCCCCGAGCCCGGGCAGGTTCACGACAATGGCCTCCTGGGTGCTGCGCGCAATCACGACCAGCGCCTCCTCGTCCGACGCTGGATTTTCCTCCCGGTGGGGGGTGAAGGCCGGGACGTACACGTAGTCGCCCGGCTGTGTCTCGATACGGGTCTCGACCCCCCCATCGAGATAGACGAAGGCGGGATGGCCTGCGACGACGAAGATCGCTGTCTCGGACTCACCATGGTGGTGATCCGCCGAACGGGTCCCCGGCGATATGTGGGTCTGGCCCATCCAGATGGCCGCTGATCCAGCCAGCTCCCCGGAGATGGCGGCCAGGCGGTTCATGCCCGGCGTCTGGGCCGTACCGGCGTCGAGGCCGCCGGCGGGGGTGTGGTGGAGAGGCCTCGGGGTCACGCCGGGATGTTAGGTCGCCAGCTGCGTGGAATCTGGGGGTAGCGGCAGGCGCGCCTCGTTGGGGCCCGGCTCTGCGGCCGGCGCCCCGACCGGCACAGGGTCCGCCACATCCGCCACATCCGCCATGCCCGCCACATCCGCCACGTTTGCCACGGCGCCCACCACGCCACGTGGCACGCCCCCTAGGCCCAGACATTTTCTGTCGCGGAACCCCCTTTGGTTGGGAACGATTCGCTGCAGAAAATCTCGAAAGGGAACAGTTTGCTACAGAAAAGTTCGGGTGGCCCGCCACTCTGAGTGTTCCACCGGCGGGCGAGGCGGCCCGCTGGGCGAGAATGGCCGAGGCTGGCCTGCCGTCCAGTACGGGCCGGTCTTGGCGGTCCGGGCGCCATAACCTCTGGCGGCTGCAAATCGGGGGCGAAATCGGCGGCCGGCCTGCAGGCCTCTCTCTACGATGGCCCCATGCCGACCCAGGCCGAAAAGGCCGCCGAGTTCCTGAGCATGCATCAGGGGCCGAGCCCCCTGCTTATGCCCAACCCGTGGGACGCCGGATCGGCTCGGGTGCTCGCTGCGCTCGGGTTCGCGGCCCTGGCTACCACGAGCGGGGGTTTTGCCGCGACGCTTGGCCGTCTCGATGGCTCGGTGACGAGAGACGAGGCTATCGCTCACGCCACCGGCATCGTGGCGGCCGTTGACGTGCCGGTCTCGGCCGATCTGGAGAACTGCTTCGCCGACGCTCCCGAGGGCGTAGCCATCACCGTGCGTCTTGCGCTCAACGCCGGGTTGGCCGGGTGTTCCATCGAGGACTTCACCCGCCGGCCGGAGGCCCCGATCTACAACGTTGGCGTGGCCGCGGACCGGGTGGCGGCCGCAGCCGAGGTCGCCCACGGCGGCGACGTGCATCTGGTGCTGACCGCCCGGGCCGAGAACTACCTGCATGGCCGGCCCGATCTCTCCGACACCATCGCCCGGCTGCAGGCCTACCAGACGGCCGGCGCGGACGTCCTTTACGCCCCCGGGCTGACCGATCTGGACGACATCCGCCAGGTCGTGACCAGCGTGGACCGGCCTGTCAACGTGCTCGCGTTCAGCAGGCGCCCCATCGGTGCCGGACCTGGCCGCGGCCGGCATCGGGCGAGTCTCCGTCGGCTCCTCGTTTGCATGGACCACCCTCGGTGCGCTCGTCGAAGCCGGGCGCGAGCTTCTCGATTCTGGCACCTACGGTTTCTGGGACCGGGCGGCCGCCGGCTCGCAGATCGGGCGATCGGCGTTCACTGCGGTCAAGTAGCAGTGCTCGGCGTGACGCCAGCGAGTACCGACGGGATGTCGCCCAGGTGGTGCTCAATCTCGTGCAAGGTATTCCGAGGCAGCCACGCCACGTCCCGGGAGGATTCGGCCGGGCAGCTGTAGATGAGGGGGCGAGCCCACTACTCGGCAATCAGGCCTTCGAAAACGGTGGCGCACAGCCCCGCTGCCACACCCAGCTGGACAACAACTTGGGCGGCCGAATGGGCGTCGTAGCGAGCCAGGCTCATTCGCTCCTCCCGATACATGCGGGCGACGTGGGGGTTGGTCTCGACCAGGGGGAGGACGACACGGTCCCGCTGGACCAGTAGCACGTCCCGGACATGACAGGCGCACTCGAGCGCGGACCATACGTCGGGTGCAGGCCGATGCCGCAGGATCGCCTCACGGTCGGCAGTGCCGGGGGCAAGGTCGCGTCGTGGCGCGGGGCCGGCGCCAGGGCTCGGATCGCCGGGCTGGGCCGGGCCGGGCCGGTGCTGGTGCCCATGGCGCCGGAATGCACGACGCCAGCGCCGAGGCCCGCGTCGCGGAGGTCTGCGCGGGCGCGGGCGTCGGCCAGCGCGGCACGGTAGGCGGCCTCGCTCGCCCGGAGACGGCGTGCACGAGCGACCGGGCCGACGCCCGACCGGGGCGACGCCCGACCGGGGCGACGCCCGACGAGCGGCCGACCCACGCCGCGGCCGGCGCCGGTCTGCCGCCAGTGCTCGGGTTAGTCGGCCGCGACCGGCACCTGGCCCGCGACCGGCGCGTCGAGGGCAGTTATCTTGCGCTTAGAGAAGAGGACCCCGCCGACGATGATCGCCAGGGCGACCGCGGCGATGATGTAGCGGATCGCAGTGTGGTGCGACTGGGTGATCACTGCGGGCAGGATCAACAGGCTGACGAGGTTCATCACCTTGATCAGCGGGTTGATGGCGGGGCCGGCGGTGTCCTTGAAGGGGTCGCCGACGGTGTCGCCGATCACGGCCGCCTTGTGGGCCTCCGATCCCTTGCCGCCCTCGTGGCCGTCCTCGATGTACTTCTTGGCGTTGTCCCATGCACCGCCGGAGTTGTTGAGGAAGTTGGCCATGAGCTGACCAGTGAGGATGGTGCCGGCAAGGAAGGCGCCGAGGGCCAGATCACCGATGGCGAAGCCCACCACGACCGGCGACAGGATGGCGAGCAGGGCCGGGGTGGCCAGCTCCCGCTGGGCGGCGAAGGTGCAGATGTCGATGACCCGGCCGTATTCGGGCCGCTCGGTGCGGTCCATGATCCCCGGGTGCTCGCGGAACTGACGCCGGACCTCCTGGACCACCGTCCCAGCCGAGCGCCCCACGGCCCGTATGGCCAGGGCCGAGAAGAGGAAGGCGATGGATCCCCCGATCAGAAGACCGATGAACGTCTTGGGGTTGGCGACGTTGACGATGGTCTGCGACACATTGGTGAAGAGCAGGTTGCTGGTAGTCGTTACGCCAGGCGGCAGCTTGACGTTCTGGGCGATGGTCTGGACGTAGCTGGCAAAAAGCGCCACGGATGCGATCACCGCAGAACCGATCGCGAACCCCTTGGTCACGGCCTTGGTGGTGTTGCCCACCGCGTCCAGGCTGACCATGATCCGCTCCGGCTCGCCCTGGAACTCGCCGCTCATCTCGGCGATGCCGGCGGCGTTGTCCGACACCGGCCCGAAGGTGTCCTCGGACACCACGATCCCCGCGTTGGAAAGCAGGCCCAGCCCGGCCAGCGACACCAGGTACAACTCGAACTGGATATCGCCGTTGCCGAGTGCGATGGCCACCACGATGGCCAGAACGATGGCGATGATCGCCGGCACCGAGGACTCCAAACCGGTGCTAACGCCGGACAGGACGGTGGTGGCCGGCCCGGTCCGGGCAGACTCGGCGATGTCACGAACCGGGGTGGTCTCCGTCGAGGTGTAGTACTCGGTGATCCGGCTGGCCACCTGACCGAGGATCACCCCTGTCACCACGGCCCAGAAGACCTTGAGGTTGTGGACGTAGAACTGAGCCACGAAGAAGACGCCGATGATCGTCAGTATGGCTGAGGTGAGCAGGCCCCGGTTGATGGGGGCCATGGCCGTGCGGTCCTTGGGCGTCGCTCGCACCACGAAGATGCCCAAGATCGAGGCCAGGATGCCGATGGCGGGCACGACCAGGGAGAAGGCCAGCCCCACCTGACCCCGGGCCCCGAAGGCGGTGTTGGCCAGGATCAGGCTGGCCACCAGGACGACGGCGTAGGACTCGAAGAGGTCGGCGCCCATGCCGGCGCAGTCGCCCACGTTGTCCCCTACGTTGTCGGCGATGGTGGCGGCGTTGCGGGGATCGTCCTCCGGGATGCCGGCCTCGACCTTGCCGACCAGGTCGGCGCCCACGTCGGCGGCTTTGGTGAAGATCCCGCCCCCGACTCGCATGAACAGGGCAAGCAGCGAACCACCGAAGCCGAAGCCAACGAGAATGGAGGTTGCGTAGTTCTGGAAGAGCATCACGATGATCGTCGCTCCGAGCAGTCCCAGCCCCACCACGAACATGCCGGTGACCGCCCCCGTCCGGAAGGCGACCCTGAGGGCGGCGGGGAGGGAGCCGTCACGGGCCGCGGCGGCAGTGCGAACGTTGCCTCGCACCGCGGTGCTCATCCCGATGTAGCCGGCCAGACCCGACAGGGTGCCGCCCACTAGGAAGGCGAGAGCGCGGAACAGGCCGGCCAGGCCGAAGCCGAGCGCGGTGTGCTTCGTTCCGTCTGGCAGGATCCGGGTCACGCTGCTGGCGGTGAAGAACACCAGGACGGCCAGTGGAATCACGATGATGCCGATAGCCCTGAACTGGCGGACCAGGTAGGCCTGAGCGCCCTCCTGGACCGCCTTCGCGATCTCGATCATGGTCGGGGTGCCCTGCTCGGACGCCAGCACCGAACGCATGAGAATAAACCCGGTGGCGATGGCGGTCAGTGCGCACAGGGCGGCGAAAACCAGCCACACCCATTCCGGCGCTACTCAGATGAAACGGCTGGTAGCCGCCTTCAGCGAGGATTCGCATGATCAGACGGTTCCTTTCTCCTCTTATTGTTCGACGGTTGGACCCGGACCAGGATCTGGCGGGCCACCCTCTCTCCAATGGTGCGGTCGTGACCATCGACGGCGACCACGAGCGGACCGTCGAAGGGGTGCTTTTCCCGCACTTCCACTACAACGCCCGGCCGGACGCCCAGTCCGTCCAGGAACATGGCCACTGCGGGGTCGGTTGACCCGGGAAGCGCGACCACGGCCTGATCGCCCGGCGAGAGGTCGTACAGCGGCGGCATGCCGGGCAGGTCGGCGCTCTCGACTTCAGGGATCTGGAAACCGTGCGGGCACGTGCTGGGCCGGTCGAGGGCGGCGTAGAGGCGGTCTTCCACCTCCTGAGGCAGTTGGTGCTCGAATATCGGCGCCAGACGGTCGGCCTCGGACCAGCTGTAGCCGAGCATGTCGGCGAGAAAGCGCTCCACAATGCGATGCCGGCGCACGACGCTCATCGCCCGGCGGCGCCCGGCCTCGGTCAGCTCGACCCCATGGTAGGGGGTGTGCACCGCCAGGCCACGGTCGGCCAGCTTCTTCACGGTCGCCGTCATGGTGCCAGGCGACAGTTTCAGCGCGGCGGCCAGGTCTCCAGTCCGGGCGCCCGAGTCGGCGGCCGGCCGAGACCCCCGGTCAGGACGCGAGGTCAGCCTCCAGATGGCCTTCAGCGTCTCGCGCTCGGATTTCGTCAAGGCCGTATCCATAATTTCGCCGGGTGTGACCTTAGTTTTTTGTTATCCAGAAAGTCAAGGCCCGAAAGTCAAACCGAGCGCCTGCTGGTGCCGGCACGCCGGGATCAGGGCCCCGCCGGGATCAGCGCCCCGCCGGGATCAGGCCCGCCGGGATCAACGCTCACCGGGATCAACGCTCACCGGGATCAGTGCTCGTCGGACAGCACGACCCGCAGGATCTCGCCCGTCTCGTCCTCGCCGTCCGCGGCCGGACCTCCGAAGAGGGTCATCCACACCGCTGTGCCCTCGGGTCCAGAGTCAAAGCGCAGTGCATCCACCAATGAGCGCATCAGCGGGATGCCGAGACCACGTTCGAAGTTGAGGCGCTCGGGATCGGTGACCGGCGGATGACTCGGCAGCCGATCGGGATCGAATCCGCTCCCGCTGTCGGCGATACACACCTCCAGCCGCTCGGGTGCTTCCCAAACGGTGACGGAGACCCGCGGATCGGCCTGGCGCGAAGCCAGATTGGCCTCCATGGCATTGGTGCACGCCTCCGAGACCGCCAGCTTGAGGTCGTCGATCCGTTCGGCCGCGATGCTGCGCCGGGCGGACACGAGCGAGGCGACCACGAGGCGCACGACCGCGATGTATTCGGTGCGGGACGGCACCGACAGCTCCAGGGAGCGGTCCATACGATCGTCGTCCGGCCTCAGGGCTCGGTGGCCTCGTCAACCGACCCTGCGATCGAGAAGACCGTCGTCAGCCCGGTGATCTCGAACACCTTGAGGATGCGGGACTGGGTACAGACCAGCGAAAGGTCACCGTCGTGGCTGCGAACCCGTTTCAGCCCGCCGACGAGCACACCCAGGCCGGTCGAGTCGAGGAAGTCCACGCCCTCGAGGTCGACGACAATCTGGCGGTGGCCCTCGCTGACCAGTTCGACCAGTCGTTCTCGCAGGCGCGGCGCGCTGTACACGTCGATCTCACCCTTCACGGCCAGCACCGTGAACGGCGGTCGGCTGTCGTCTACCTCAAGACCGAGCTCCACCGTCCTGTCCTTCCTTATCGCGTTCTGCCTTATCGCGTTCGGCCTGACCTCGTTCGGCGCGAGCCTACCCGGGAGAACCGATCCGCGTCCGACCAGCTCAGGCCATCTCCCCGCGATCGAGGGACCGGGAGGTCAGCACGAGCGCGACGACGACCACCACGAGCGGGACGATCAGCCCGGTGGTCCACACCACCGCATTCCTCGGCGGCGAGTGGTGGGCGACGTGGGCCGCCAGCGACCGAGTATTCACGAAAATGGACGCCCGGGCTGCGCCGTGTGACACGCGGGCAACAGCCTGTTCCCATATCAGCAAGTAGGCCAGGCCCCAGGCGAGCGCCCGCCGGACCCGCAGCCCGAGGCCGCAGAACACCGCGGCGTAGGTGATCGTCATCAACAGGCCTCCGGCGGCCGCCCCTGCCACCAGTCGTCCTCCCTCGCCGGTCAGGGCCGCGGCGATGACGAGGGGGACCACCGCGACCGGGACGACTACGGTCACCGAGGCAGCGAAGGCGGCGACAGCCAGCTGCCAGCGGGGATACGGACGCAGCCAGAGGTACACGAGGGTGCCATCCTCCGCCACGTCACCGAGGGCCGCCGAGGCGAACACCAGGCTGACGACAGGGACCAACAGCGACAGGCCATAGGAATCGACGAGCGACCAGGCCGCGTTGGGCCGGTCGAAGGGGTTCGCCCCCCGCACCGACAGGGCCAGGATGATCGCGCCCACGCCGAGCAGACCCAGGCCAGCCACGCGAAGCCGGGTGGCGATCGAGCGTACGAGGACCCTCCAGACCGTCGGTAAGGCACGAGGTGTCACCGTGGCGCGTGTCATCGGCGCCCAACCAGATAGGCGAAGACGCTCTCGAGGTCGTCATCGAGGGCGCGCACTTCGGTGAGCCGGGCGTCGCAGTCGCGTGCCACTGCTGCGACCGATCGGCGGAACGCGGGAGCGTCGCTGGTCTCGACCTCGATCCATCCGTCGTTGATCCGGGCGCTGGTAACGGCGCCGCTGGTGATGAGGCCGGCGGCCAGGGCCGGCGGACGGTCGGTACCGACGCGCAGGTGGTGCGGACGATCATCCATCAGATCACGGATGGCAGAGAAGGGACCTTCGGCAACAAGGCGGCCCTGAGTGATGACCAGGATGTTCGAGCCGAAACGTTCGACCTCGTCGAGCACATGGCTGGAGACGATCACGGTCCGGCCCTCTTCGCCGAGACGGCGGAACAAGTCGATCGATCGGAGCCGCTGCCGCGGATCGAGCCCTTCGAGGGGTTCGTCGAGGACGAGGAGATCCGGTTCGTTGACGATCGCCTGGGCCAGCTTGACCCGTTGCCGCATACCCTTCGAATACGCCCCCAGGGGGCGAGGGTCCCCGGCATCGAGCTCGACGTCCTCGATGGCCCGGAGGGCGGCTTCAACCGGGCGGGCCAAGCCGTGCAGGGTGGCGGCCAGGCTCACGAACTCCACGATCGTCTGTCGTTCGAAGAGACGCTCTTGCTGCGGAGCGATGCCGATGCGACGGGTGAGAGCCGGGTTCGCTCTCGGGCTCTCACCAAATATGCGGACCGTTCCCTGCGAAGGGTTGGCAAGCCCGCACAGGATGCGAAACAAGGTGGACTTGCCCGCGCCGTTTGGCCCGAGCAAGGCCGTCACGCCCGGTCCGATATCGAAGGTGAGATCCGACAGGGCGACTACCGACCCGAACCACTTGGCGACTTTGCGCACCTCAATGGTGGCTCCGCTCGCGCCTGTCACCGCGTGACCTCCGTGGCCACCACCCGCCACCAGGTGACGGCTGCGGCCGCGACCGTGACGACGACGCTGGCGGCCACGACCACGCCGGTAGAAAGGGGCGTGCTCAGCGGGCCGAACGGTCCACTGGGCCCGGTGGGCAGCCCGGGCAGGGTGAAGATGCGCAACGACAACTCGAAGGGCAGCCGGCTGAGAGCCAGGGCCAACAGATTCTTGGGTCCGTGCAGCCCGTACACGATGACCGAGGTGATGGCCGTCGATCCCAGGATGACGAGCAGCGATCCTGCCGACGCGAAGGCGCGCCGGTCCGTCAGGCTCGGAATGGCGAGGCCGATGGCACCGAACATCAACGAGAGCGACACACCGGCGACCATGATCTGGCCCAGCGTGCCCATGAACTCCGCGAAGCTTCTGGGCCCGGCGTTTTGCAACGCCAGACCGAACAACAACACCAGCGGGGGTCCGAGGGTGACCAGGAGCAGCACGCCGACCACGGCGACGGCCTTGGCCAAGAGGTAGGTCGAACGGTTGAGCGGCGATGACAGATAGACGCCGAGAAAGCGGGAGCGCTTGTCCGGGCAGAGGGCCTCAGGGGCGGCAAGCGCGGCGAAGAGGATGATGGCCGCGGTGATAAACGCGTAGTACCTACCCGGTCCGGGGATGAGATCGGAGAGCCGGACCCGTCCCCTGGGGAGCAAGGCCACGATCCCGATAAAGGCGATGGCCGGGAGGTAGGCGATGAGGACGGCAGCAAACGGCAGCACCTTGTACCGGGCGGGCCGCTTCAGACCCATGATCCGTTCAGCCGTGTGACGGGCCAGGGCCCAGACCGAGTGAGCGATTCCGAGACGCGCGCCGCGGTAGGGCCGGTAGCCGGGCTCGAGGATCCGGGCCTGGCCGTCGGCGGCGACTTCGTCCGTATGGTGGCCAGCCATTGGGTCCTGGTCGGTCACCGGGTCACGGCCGGTCAGGGAATTACGGCCCGTCACGGGGTCACGGCCCGTCAGGGGGTCATGGCCGGTCACTGGCCTCGTCCCGATCCGGCCCGGTCGAGGTAAATGTCTTCCAGGCTGGCCCGACGCCGCTCCAGCCGGCGGACCGAGAAACGGCCATGGGCGAGCGTATCTCTGACCTGGTCGTACACCGAGGGTGAGTTCAGGACCACGAGCACCCGCCTGGGCCCATCCGTCGAAGCCGACAAGCCGGCGTCCTCCAGGGCGGAGGCCAGCAGGGCGGCCGGCGCCGGCCCGGCGACGCTGTCAAGCTCGACGACCAGCTCGGGGTCCGTATGGGCCAGCTCGGACACCATCCCGTCAGCGACTACGTGCCCAGCGTCGAGGATCACGACCGAACTGCTCACTCGTTCGACCTCTTCGAGGAGGTGGGAGGACAGGATCACATGCATGCCGAGATCCGAACCGACGTGTGCGATCAACGCCAGCATGCCCTCTCGCTGGGACGGGTCCAGCCCATTGGTCGGCTCGTCGAGTAGCAGGAGCTCAGGGTCGTGGACAATCGCCTGGGCCAGCTTGACCCGCTGGCGCTGTCCGGTGCTCATGGTTCCGACGGGGCGGAACCGCTCCTCGCCGAGGCCCACCTCCCACAGGGCGTCACTCGCTCGCGAGGTGGCGTCTCGCCGTGGCAGCCCGTGGAGTTCGGCCAGGTGGCGAACGACGTCATGGGCAGCCACATCCGGTGGCAGGGCGTCGTGCTCGGGTGCGTAGCCGAGTCGGGCCCTGACCTCGGCGCCCGCCACCCACGGATCCCGCCCGAACACCGAGATGGTCCCGCGGTCAGGGCGGTGCAATCCCAGGATCAACCCGAGCAAGGTGGTCTTGCCTGCCCCGTTGGCGCCCAGCAGACCTGTCACACCGTCACCGATGCTGAACGTCGCACCGGCCAGAGCCTGGGTCGTCGACCATCGCTTCGCCACATCATCTGCGGTGACCACCGGGGCCATTCCGTCAAGTTATCGGTGCCGGGGTGGTGGCGGGCGAGCGGGGCCACCCTGACCAGGGCATTCGTCGCCGGGCGCGTTGCCCAACCCATCCGGTGCACCTAGGGTCTGTGAGCACACCGCCGTTGTTTCGATAAGCAGCCGGCGAGGTGGACACGGAGGCCCTGGGGGCAGGAGGGGTAGATGGCAAAGGGCTTTCGGATCCGCAAGCCACCACCACCGTCGGGGCCGGAGCCGGGTCCAGCCGCGGCTGCTGGGCAGGAGGTCAAAGCGTTTGGGACCGAGGTCGGACATACTCTGGCGGAACCAGGCAATCGGAGTGTGGAGGGCCGGCGGGGAGTGGAGGCGGCCTTCTTCGACCTGGATAAAACCGTGATCGCCAGAGCGTCGATCATGGCCTTCACCCCGGACTTCCGCCAGGAGGGGCTCCTGACCCGCCGGGCGATGGCCAAAGGCCTTTGGACCCAGTTCGTGTACGTCCATCTCGGCGCCGACTCCGCGAAGTTGGACCGGATCCGCCGATCTGTGCTCATGGCGACCAGAGGATGGGAGCAGGATCGGGTACGCCAGATTGTCGCCGGTCGGCTCGGGCCGGTCATCGACCCCATCACCTACGCCGAAGCCTCGAACCTCATCGGTGAGCACCGCCGGGCGGGCCGGAGGGTCTATCTCGTGTCGGCTGCGCCCGCGGAAATCGTCGAGCCCCTCGCCTTGCATCTCGGGACCGATGACGCGGTGGCCAGCATCGCCCGGGTCGACCCCGAGGGGCGTTACACAGGCGAGCTGGAACGGTTCGCGTACGGGATCGAAAAGGCCCGGCTCATCGAGGAAGTGGCCGCCCGGGATGGTGTGGACCTGACAGCTTCGCACGCCTACAGCGACTCGGCCACGGACGTCCCCATGCTCGAAACCGTCGGCCACCCCGTCGCGGTCAACCCGGACCACGCCCTCCGGCGCATCGCTCGTCAGCGAGGCTGGGAAATCCGCCGATTCGAGCAAACGCTTCCGGGAGACGTTCCAGACGATGTGGCTGCGGCACCGGCTCTCGCGGTGTCGGCAGGGCCAGTAGCGATCCCGGAGCGAAGCGCGGTCACCTGGCTGGCCTCGGTATCGTGGACCCGCTGGGGTTCAGCCGCAGCAGCTGTCGCCGCAGCGGCTGGAGGAGCCGGAGCCGTGGCTTGGCGCTATCGATCCCAGCTGGGTAGCGCCTGAGTGGCCCGCTGACGAGCGGTACCGCCCGGACAGACTGACGGGCTTCCGGTCGCGCCGCCGGCGGACTGCTGGCCCGCGACCTAAAGAGGTCAGCTGGCGCGCACCTTTTGGGCCACGAAAATGCCGATGCCGACGAGGATGGCGAGCACGAGAAGCTTCTTCACGTTGGCGAGCCTAGCTGACCGGCGCTCGAGCGAATGGGACCGGACGAGAGGCAAACCGACCGGCGACCGGGACGAGGAGGCAAATGGGACGAGGAGGTAGATGCGAATGGGACCGGGACGAGGAGGCGGCCTACCCGCCGCTGCCATACGGGCGGGTCAGGATCTCCAGGACGTGTCCATCCGGGTCCAGGAAGTAGGCGCCGCGCCCACCGTCGCGGTGGTTGAGCGCCTTTGGCCGGGTCCGGCCTGGATCCGCCCAATAGTCGAGGCCGCGCTCGAGGATGCGCCCGAAGATCTCGTCGAACTCGGATTCGGTGACGAGGAAGGCGTAGTGCTGCGACGTGATGGGGCGGTCGGAAGACGCGAAGTCGAGGCTGACGCTGTTGGCGACCTCGACGGTCCTGAAAGGCCCGAAGTGACCCGGAGGGGACAGGCCCAGGATGTCGGCCAGGAAGGTGGCCGACTCGTCACGATGGCGGGCCTGAACGATCGTGTGGTTGAGCTGCACAGCCATGGGCGGTGTTCCTCCCCTGTGGGCGAGCGACGGAGCCTTTGATCATCACCCACGGTAACGCCACGGGTAACGGTTTTAACTCCTGCTGTCTCTGATCCCGGGCGCCGCTATCCGGCCAGGCCGGTTGCCTCCGCGGCTTCGATGGCGCCCCGGAGCTGTTCAACCAGGGCTTTCCCCGATGCCAGATCCATTTCAAGCGCCACCCGGGCCTCGGTTCCCAGGTCGTAGTTGGCAAAGTCCAGCAACAACGCGTGCTCCGCGCTCGAGTGGGAGGCATGGTCGAAGCCCACGGTGGCCCGGTTGACCGGGAACCAACCCCGTGCACCCTTCCCAACCCCCGCGATCGAGGTGGATTTCGAGATGGAGGTGCACATGCGACTCAGCTCAGGTGGGTCTGGAAGAAATCGAGGGTCTTGCCCCATGCGTCCATGGCCTGCTGGGGCCGGTA
The DNA here is from genome assembly GCA_963834725.1 of uncultured Acidimicrobiaceae bacterium. Taxonomy (GTDB): domain Bacteria; phylum Actinomycetota; class Acidimicrobiia; order Acidimicrobiales; family Palsa-688; genus PALSA-693. The sequence continues at coordinate 4,179,185 of CAWICN010000001.1, read as the reverse complement.
GAGGGGCGTGTGGTAGTAGAAGAATCCGTGCCCGGCCCCGTCGTAGCGGTGGAATTCGTAGTCCTTGCCGTGCTTTTTGAGCTCCTCCTCGTGGACGTTTACCTGCTCTGGCGCCGGAGACTGGTCATCGTTGCCGAAGAGCCCGAGGAGCGGTGCGTCGAGGTCCTTGGTGTAGTCGATCGGAGCGACGGGTCGAGCCGGGCTGAGCTGGTCAGCGGACATGACCACGCCTCCCCCCCACAGGTCGACGACCGCGGCGAACCCGGGCACCCTCGATGCGGCCAGCACCGAATGGCGACCTCCAGAGCAGGTGCCGATCACGCCGACTTTGCCGTTGGCGTTGCTCTGGCTCTTCAGCCAGGCCAGGGCCGCGCCTATGTCGGCCACCACGCCGTCGTCGGGCGCGCCGCCCTGGGCTCTCACTTTGGCGGCTACATCGTCGGGGGTCCCATGGCCAAACCGGCAGTAGAGATCCGGACAGATCACGGTGTAGCCGTGGCGAGCCAGGCGCTCACTGAACTCCATGTAGAACTCGTCCCAACCGGGCAGATGGTGCACGGCCACGATCCCCGGGTACGGACCGTCGCCTCTTGGGCGGGCGACGTAGGCGTGTATCTCGTTGCCGTCGCCGCCCGGAAAGCTCGTGATTTCGGCGGTGATGGCGAGAGGTTCGTCGGTATGAAACGAGTTCCACATAATCGCTCCCTTGGTTGGCATCCTGGCATCGGCTGCTTCTACCGTTCACATTCTTAGCAATGCGCAGGGTGCCATTGCTCAACGAAGGCGGCGAGGCGATGGGAAGCGGGCGGTTCGAATCGGCACCGGCGGACACCGCTGGACCAAGCCCCGCAGGGTGGCCGTGGGCGGCCGCTACCGGGCGCGAGCCGCCTGGCGGCTCGCGATCTTGTGGCCCCGCCCCTTCACGGCGCGCCGGTTGGACGCCTCCCGGGCCAGCTGCTGGCGCCGCCGACCCCGGCTCGCCCCGAGAGGCACCAGGACCAGCAGGGCGGCCAGCGCCACGGTCACGCCGGCGCAGATGAGCGAGGCCTCGAGCGGCCAGTGGGTCTCGGACAGGGTGAAGCCCGGCCCGACCTGTCGCAGATGGAGGTCCTCGGCCTCCGCCAACGCGGTGACCGCGGTCTGGGCCTGGAGAGTGGTGGTCATCTGGGCGAAGTCGAAGACGACATAGCGGCCCTCGGGGACCACGGCCGCGGCCACGCCCCCGTTGCCCTTGGCCGAACCCGGCCCGAAGAGGGCGGCCTGGGCGCCCGGCACACCCGCGATCGCAAACCGGCGCTCGAGCGAATAGTTGTCAAGGGCCTTGAAGCTCCCGGCCGCCAGCTCGGCCGTCACCGCCTGCTTCAGCACGGCCACGGCGTCGGACGCGGTCGGTAGCCACCACACCACGACAGAAGCCGAGTTGGTGGACGACGAGGGAGTCCCCGGCCACTGGATGGCGTAGGCCCCGCTCTGATCGGGAGACCGTCTTGCCGCGGTCTTGAAGGCGGAGAAGGGGTTCGACGAGGCCGCGACGACCGCCGAAGAGGTCGGCTTGACGTTGAAACCGGCCGGCGGTTTCGCCACGACCAGCCGGGACAGGCGGGACTGTTCGGCGTGATGGATCGGGATCGACCACTCGAAGGCCAGGGCGCCCACGATCAGCACCACCACTGCCCCCACTCCCGGTAGAAAGCGGACCCAGCGCACCTCGCTAGCCCAGCAGCCGAAGCTGAACGAAGGTTGAGATCAGCCTTCGCGTTTCCTGAGAAGCACGCCGGCGAGAAACCAAGTTGACAAGACTCCTTGTGACACTTACTCTTGTGACAAGAGTCCTTGTGAATCTGACGGAAGGAGGAGCTTGTGATGCAGCCCATGCACCCGGCCCTGGTCGAAGCCCACGCCCGGGCTCGAGTCGAGCAATGGCGCCGCGAGGCCCCGGACCGGCCTCGTCCTCTCTCTCGCAGGCCCGGCCGCCACCGGCTGCGGACGTCGGCCGGATGGTTCCTGATCCACGTCGGTTTCCGCCTGGCCCTGCCCGCCGGCCCCATCGCGCCCGTCGCCGGATGAGCCCATCCCGGTCCGCCGGTGGCTCGGGGTCCGGTGGGGCTGACCGCGACCCGACGCCGGACTCTGGCCCGCCGGCCCGATCCGGCCCCAGCCGTCGATCAGCCCGTAACCGCGACAACCGCGACGGTGGCGATGACCGCGAGCACCGCGACATCACCGACCCGCGAGCCATGCGGGCCCTCGCCCACCCGGTCCGTATTGCGCTCCTGGAGACCCTCGCCCGGGATGGACCGCTGACAGCCACCCAGGCCGCCGAGCTGCTCGATGACAGCCCTGGAAACATGTCATGGCACCTGCAGACCCTGGCCAAGTACGGCTTCGTCGAGGAGACCGGTGACGGCCGGGGCCGGCGCCGGCCCTGGCGAAGAGTGCTGGGCACCCTCGACTTCGACACGGCGACGCTCGATCCCGAGCGGGCGGCCGCCGGGGCGGTCCTGGAAGCGACCTTTCAGCAGCGGAGCTACCAGCGGGCGCGAGAGTGGTGGTCGCGCCAGCGTTCCTATCCGGCCAAGTGGCGGCGGGCCGCCTTCTCCTCGGATGTCACCACCTACCTCACGGCCGAAGAGCTGAAGCGCCTCGGCGCCGACATCAACGAACTGATGCTGCCGTACCGCGGCCGCACCCGCGACAAGGCCGCCCGGCCTGCAGGGGCGCTCCCCGTGCACCTGGTGGCCTTCGGGCATCCGCTGCCCTCCACTCCTTCGGGGAACTAGGCAACCAGGACCCGCTCGAGTGCGGCCACGGATTCGGCCGCCCGGTCGACGCTTTTCGGATCGTTGACCAGCCGCTGTAAAAGGACCTCCCCCTCGCGCCAGTCACCGGCCACGTCGGGCAGCAGCAGGTCGAGGGTGCGGATGGCCGACCCGTCGCTCGTCGGGTCAGCGTGCAGCCGGTGGTGGTGATAAGCAGCAAAGAGACGGGGCAGCGCCACGCGGTACACGCCGGCCAGGCGGGACACCGTGCCTTCGAGCCCCGCCAGGGCGGCCGCCGCGGCTGCCACCGCTGGCGTCGGCGGCTGGATCAGGCGGTCGCGGTCGATGTCGGCCAGGACCGGCAAGCGGTCCCACCACTGCTCTGCCCGCCAGGCGTGGTGCTGGCTGTGACGGTCGAACAGCAGCTTGGTCTCGGGCTCGTCGGTGGACGCGACCCATTCGCCCAGGGTCTCGAACAGCCGCGATTCCGCCCAGAGGTGACCGCCAGCCAGGCGGATCGCCTCATCGAGCAGCAAGGCCGGCCGGGCGGACCGCTCAGGTCCGGGGGGCGAGGCCCAGAAAGACCAGGTTCAGCATCCGCTCGTAGGCCTCGTCGACCGAACCCAAGGGATACCCGGGCTTGGAGATCCGGAGGGACACCATGCCGTGGATCATCATCCAGAACAGCTTGACGGTCTCCTTGGGATCGCCCGCCACGGCGATCTCCCCGGCCGCCACCGCCGCGCCCACGTCCTCAGCGGTGGGGATCAACCCGGCCGTGTCGGCGAGTCGTTCGTCGAGCAGTCGCTCGGGTGTCTGGTCGGGCCGGCTCATCATCACGATCCGGTAATGCTCCGGATTGTTGAGCCCCCACTTCAGGTAGGCGTAACCGCGGCGCCCGATGCGTTCCCATGGATCCTCGATGCCGTCCACGGCTGCAGCCATGGCCTGCTCGAGGTGGGCGAGGTGGCGCTCACAAACCGCGAACACCAGGTCGTTGCGGTCGGCGAAATGCAGGTAGATCGACGGCGGCGTCACCCCCACGGCGGCGGCGATGGCCCGGATCGACAGGGCCGCCTGATCGTTGGTCTCGATCAGAATCCGCTCGGCCGCGGCCAGGATCTCGTCCCGGAGTTGCTCGCCCTGCCCGCGGCGCGAGCGGGACCGGCGGGCTGGAACTTCGTCGGTGGCGGAGGTCGTGGTCACCTGCTCATCCTACGTAATTGCGACGCGGCGCGCACATGCGGTCACGGGTAGCGGTTGGTGATGGGCATGCGGCGGTCGCGGCCGAACGCTTTGGGGGTGACTCGCACGCCCGGCGGCGTCTGCCGCCGCTTGTATTCGGCCAGGTCTACCAAGCGGACCACCTGCCGGACCAGCTCCTCGCCGAAGCCAGCATCGACCATTTCGGCCGCAGTGAGGTCGTCCTCGACGTAGGCGAGAAGGACGGGATCGAGAACGTCGTAGGGTGGCAGGCTCTGATCATCCCGCTGATCGGGGCGCAGCTCGGCCGACGGCGGCTTGGTCAGCACATCGACCGGAATGACCGGCGCCCCGCCCTGCTGATTGCGCCAGGCGCAAAGCCGGTAGACCATGGTCTTCGACACGTCCTTGATCACCGCGAAGCCGCCGGCCGTGTCACCGTACAGGGTGGAATAGCCGACCGCGACCTCGCTCTTGTTGCCAGTGGTCAGCACCAACCAGCCCAGCTTGTTGGAGAGCGCCATGAGAATCACGCCGCGGATGCGGCTCTGGACGTTCTCCTCGGTCAGCCCGGGCGCCAGCCCTTCGAAGCTCGGCGCGAGCATCTCCAGGAAGGCGGTATGGGCGGGCTCGATGGACACCGTCCGGTAGTCGATGCCGAGATGGGCCGCCAGTGCCGCGGCATCGGATGACGATCCGTCGCTCGAGTACCGGGAGGGCATCGAGACGCCGTGCACGTGCTCCGGGCCGAGGGCGTCCGCCGCGACCACGGCTACCAGGGACGAGTCGATCCCCCCGCTCAGGCCGATGACCACGTCCTGGAACCTGTTTTTGCGGACGTAGTCGCGGGTGCCGGTGACGAGGGCCTGGTAGACCTCGGCCTCGGTCGGCAGCCGGGCCGCGTTTTGTGCGGACAGGCGGGGCACGTCTGGAGCGGTGCGGGGCTCAGTGCTCAGCTCGATCACGGGCAACGGAGGCGCCAAACGATGGCCGCGAGGGTCGAGGAGCCGCTTGCGGAACACGGGGCGAACGTCGATGTCCACGACGGTCAGCTCCTCGGAGAACTGCGGGAGGGAGGCGACCAGCCGGCCCGCGGCGTCGAAGACGAGCGAGGCCCCGTCGAAGACCAGCTCGTCCTGACCGCCGACGCAGTTGAGGTAGACCAGCCCGCAGCTGGCGTCGGCCGCCCGGGTCGCCAGCATCTGCTCGCGCTCGGTGAGACGATCGATGTAATAAGGGGAGGCGTTGATGTTGACGACCACCTCGGCGCCGCCGGCGGCCTGAGCAGAGATGGGGCCGCTCGGGTTCCATGCGTCCTCGCAAACCGTGATGCCCACCCGGATGCCGCCGACGCCGAACAGCTGAGTGGCCTCCCGCCCGGCCGCGAAGTACCGCTGCTCATCGAACACGGCGTAGTTGGGCAGTTCCTGCTTGTGATAGACGCCCCGGACCTCGCCGGCGATGCACACAGCGGCCGCGTTGTACAGGTCGAGCTGCTCGTCGACGAAGCCGACCACAGCCGCGCAGCGACCCGTGGCTGCCGCGACCTTCGACAGTACGGTCAGGTTGTCGGCCACGAAGCCGGGCTTGAGGAGGAGGTCCTCGGGCGGGTACCCGGTGATGGCCAGCTCGGGGAAGACAGCCAGGTCGGCGCCGGCGTCTTCGGCCACCTCGAGCCCCGCCACGATGCGCTCGGCATTGCCGGCGAGGTCCCCGACCACCGGGTTGATCTGGCCGAGGGCGATGCGGAGCCGGCTCATCACCCCGAGCGTACGTCCATCCACCGTTGTGACGAAGATCACCGAAGAATCGATACGGAACCGTCTCGTATCTATGGTAGCGTCTCTGTCATGGTTGCCCGGGGCGTCCACACAGCTGAGGTTGATGGGTCCGAAGCCGAAGTCGAGGCGGAGACGGCCCGCGGTGGCCGGCCCCGGAACGACGCCCGCGAGCAGGCCATCCTCGACGCCGCTGTCGGCCTGATAGCCGAGATCGGCTACGACGCCATGAGCATCGAGGCGGTGGCCACCCGGGCCAGGTCGAGCAAGGCCACCATCTACCGCCGGTGGCCCGGGAAGGCCGAGCTGGTCGCGGACGCCATGCGCCGCCGGGCCGAGCCTCTCGTCGACGATCTCCCCGATACCGGGAGCCTCCGCGGTGACCTGCTGAGCCTGGTCCAGCGCATGCTCGACAGCATGAGCGGCGTCGACGGCGGGCTGATGTGCGGCCTGGCCGTTGCCGTGCGCAACGACGCTGAATTCGGGCGGCTCGTGACGTCTCATCTGCATGAGCAGAAGCTGCGCTCCGTTGCTTCCATCGTGGCCCGCGCCGAAGCCCGGGGCGAGCTACCACCCGGGGCCGATCCCTCGCTGGTGCTGCAGGTGGCACCCGGCGTGGTCCTCTTTCACCAAATAAGCGGCGAGCCTCTCGACGCTGCCTTTGCCGAACATCTCGTCGACCGGGTCCTGATACCTCTGCTTCGCCCGTAATCCCCCCGAAACCGGAATAGGAGTTGGCATGACCGACGCACCCTCTATATCGGCGCGCCCTGAAATCCGGGCAGCCGGCGATCGCCGCTGGTGGATCCTCGCCGTCCTGGCCATCGCCCAGCTGATGATCGTGGTGGACGCCTCGATCGTCAACATCGCCCTCCCCCATGCCCAGAAGGCTCTGCACATCACCTCCGCCAACCGCCAGTGGGTGATCACGGCGTACACGCTGACCTTCGGCGGGCTGCTGCTTCTCGGTGGCCGTATCGCCGACTACGTCGGCCGCAAGCGCATCCTCCTGGTCGGACTGCTCGGGTTCGCGGGAGCGTCCGCCCTCGGCGGCCTCTCCCCCGACGCCAGCATTCTCTTCGCGGCCCGGGCGTTGCAGGGCGCGTTCGCGGCCCTCATGGCGCCGGCCGCACTCTCGCTGGTGACCGTCACCTTCACCGAGGCCCGGGAACGGGCCCGGGCCTTCGGCGTGTGGGGCGCCATCGCCGGCGGCGGCCTGGCCATCGGGCTCGTCCTCGGCGGCGTGCTCACCCAGTACGCCTCGTGGCGGTGGTGCCTGCTGGTCAACACCCCGATCGCCTTGCTGGCCGGGGCCGCGGCCGTGCGCCTGATCCCGGAGAGCCGGGTCAGCGGCCATACCCGCTACGACATTCCTGGCGCCCTGACCTCGACCCTCGGCATGGTGACCCTCGTCTACGCGGTCACCAAGGCGTCGACGGACGGATGGGCATCGGCGCGGACGGTCGGGCTGCTCGCCCTGGCCGGCGCCCTGCTGGTGGCATTTGTGGTCATCGAGCGGTTCAGCTCACACCCCCTGCTCCCGCTGAAAGTCGTCATGGACCGCAACCGGGGTGGGTCCTATCTGACCACGCTGCTGGTGGGGCTGGGCCTGTTCGGCGCCTTCCTCTTCCTGACGTACTACCTGCAGGGCGTCCTGCACTATTCGGCGCTCAAGACCGGATTCGCCTATCTGCCCTTCTCGGTCGGAGTGATTGGTGGCGCCTCGGTGTCCAGCCAGCTCATCCTCCGGTACCGGCCCCGAATCGTAATGAGCGTGGGGCTGCTGATGGCCATCACCGGGATGGTCTGGTTCTCCCAGATCGGGATCCATACCGCCTACTGGACGCACCTGTTCCCCGCCGAGCTGGTGATGGCGTTCGGCATGGGCATGGTGTTCGTGCCGGTCAACAACACGGCCCTGGTCGGGGTGGCGCCGGCCGACGCCGGCGTCGCCAGCGCCCTGATCAACTCGACCCAGCAGATCGGCGGGTCGATCGGGACCGCTCTGCTCAACACCATCGCGACCACGGTCACGGCGTCGTACCTGGGCTCGCATCTGGCGTCCGGGGGCAGCGCCGGCGTCACCATCACGACGGCCACTGTTCACGGGTTTGCGGTGGCGTTCGCGATGGCAGCCGGCATCCTGGGCCTGGCGCTGCTGGTCGTGGCCACCTTCATCAATGCGCCGGCCGGTTCGGGTGGGACTCCGAACCCCGGCCCAGAGCTCACGGCCGACGAAGAGCTCCAGGCCGACGGGGCGCACGAGTTGGGGCCGGAATGGGCCTCGGCCTAGCCGCCCCACCCGGCCGGCCGCCAGAGCCCCGCTACGGCGGATTGCCAGAGACCCGCTAACGGCGGAGTTACCAGAGTCCCGCTAACGGCGGAATCTCCGGCGTGCACCCTGGGCCGTACCCCCCGGCGGCCCGGGGGCCCGGGGCGGCGGGGTCGCCCGACCCGTTCGGCGCGCTTGACCTGCTCGGCGCGCCCGGCGCGCCCGGTGCGGTCGGCGCGCTCGGCGTCACCACGCTGACAGCCGTGGCCCGGCGGCCCCAATGCGAGCTCCCGATGCCACACTGGCCCTCATGCCAGACCGGCCAGTGCTCGCCACTCACCTCCAGGAGGAGATCGAACGCAGCGCCGACCCGGCCGGAGTGACGCTGGCGCTCGAACGGGTGGTGGGCGCCAACCCCCAAGCCGCGGGCCGGATCGACAGCGATCCTGAACTGCGTGCCGCCCTTATCGCGGTCGCGGCGGCCAGCCCGTGGCTGGCCCGAGTCTGTGCTACTGATCCGGCCGCGGTCGACGTCCTGGCCAACCTCGCCCTGCCCGTCGCAGACCGGGCTCGCGACCTCGCCGCCGATCTGGCCGGCTTTCCGAACAGCCAGACAGCCGGGCGGGTCCTGACCGCTGTCGATCCACCTGACCTCGCCACCGCCGGCCTGATGCGCGCCAAACGACTCGGGTCCCTGCGTATCGCGGCTCGCGACCTGCTCGGGCTCGACGGCGTCGAGGAGGTTGGGACCGCGCTCTCCGGGCTCGCCGACGGATTGCTGCAGCTGGCATGGAACCTGGCCGCCGGCGGGATGGCACCGGGTGGACCGGCCGGCGGCGACCTCCCCGACGCGGAGGACGCCGAACTGGCTGCCGCCACTGATTGGGGACTGGCGGTCATCGGGCTGGGCAAGCTCGGCGGGAGCGAGCTCAACTACTCCAGCGACGTCGACATCCTGCTCGTCGCGCCCACCGATCGCCCGGCGGCCCCAGCCTTCGACTCGCGCCGGTTCCTGGACCTGGCACGCAGCGCCTGGCGGGTCGACCTCGACCTTCGTCCCGAGGGCCGGGCCGGCCAGCTGGCCCGGACCCTCCCGTCGTATCTGGCCTACTGGGACCGCTGGGCCGAAACCTGGGAGTTTCAGGCCCTCCTGAAGGCCCGGGCGGTGGCCGGCAACCGATCACTCGGAATGAGCTTCGAGCAGGAGGCGGCCGCCCGGGTCTGGGGCCGTCCCTTCGGGGCCGACGAGCTGCGGCAGGTCCGCGGGCTCAAAGCCCGGGCCGAGCAGGCGGTGACGCGCCAGGGCCTGGCCGACCGGGAGCTGAAAAGGGGAACGGGCGGCATCAGAGACATCGAGTTCGCCGTCCAGCTTTTGCAGCTGGTCCACGGGCGAGCCGACGGAGGCCTGCGGTCACCCTCGACTCTGCCGGCGCTCGCCGCCCTGGCCGCCGGGGGCTACGTCGCGCCCGAAGACGCGGCCACCCTCGACGCCGCCTACCGGTTCCTGCGAACCGTCGAAAACCGGCTGCAGCTGTACGAGGATCAACAGGTCCACACCCTGCCAAGCCAGCCCGAGGCCAGGGTCCGCCTGGCACGCGTCCTTGGCTACCGCGATCAGGCGTCGGCCACGGCTCTCACCCAGTTCGAGTCGGAACTCCGCCATCATCGCAGCCAGGTTCGTTTGATTCACGAGCGCCTCTTCTTCCGGCCGCTGCTGGAGTCGTTCACTTCCGCAGCCCCGACCGGGGGCAAATCCCGGCTCATCTCGCCCGAAGCGGTCGTCGAGCGCCTGCAGGCGTTCGGTTTCGCCGACGCCGAACGAACCTCACAGGCGGTCCGGGAGCTGACCCGAGGCTTCTCGCGGTCGTCGCAGCTGATGTCCCAGATGCTGCCCATCCTGCTCGACTGGCTATCGAGCGCTCCCGACCCCGACACCGGACTGCTCGGTCTGCGGACGCTCGCCACCGGGCCGCATCGCCGGGATCAGCTGACGGCTCTGTGCCGGGAGTCGCCGGAGGCGGCCCGCCAGCTGTGCCAGCTGATCGGTACCGGAACGAGCTTCACCCGGGCGTTCGAGCGCCAACCCGACATGCTCGCCGGCCTGGCCACCGGCGAAACGGTGGCCGATCGGAGCCGGGCCGAGCTCGACGAGCGGGCGGCCGGGTGGGTGGCGTGGCGGTCCGGGGAGGGCGGCGTCGAGCGCGGGCTCCAGCTGTTCACCCGGGCCGAGAACCTCCGGATCGCGGCCCGCGACGCTCTGGGCCTGGTTGACGTCGACGCCACCGGCGCGGCGCTGACGGACCTTGCCGAATCGGTCGTGGATGCCGCCCTTCGCCTTGTCGGTCCGCCCCTGCCGTTCGCGGTCGTCGGTATGGGCCGTTTTGGTGGCCGCGAGCTGGCCTACAAGAGCGACCTCGACCTTCAGTTCGTGTATGACGCACCGGCAGGCTGGTCCGCCGCGGACGCCGCCGCCCAGGCGGAATCGGCGGCCAGCACGCTGGTGCGCCTGCTCGGCGGCAGCACCCCTGCCACCGGCCTCTACCGGGTGGACACGGCGCTGCGCCCGGAAGGCCGCCAGGGGCCCCTGGCCCGGAGTCTCGACGCATACGCGGCCTACTACGACCGTTGGGCCCAGGTGTGGGAACGTCAGGCGCTGTTGCGCGGCCGGGTCATCGCCGGGGACACCGATCTGGGTGAGCGCTTCGCCACCCTGGCCAGTGAGTTTGTGTGGGCCCGGCCGATCTCGGTGGCCGACCTCCGCGAGATCCGCCGCACCAAGGCCCGCATCGAACGGGAGCGGGTCCCGGCCTCGGATGATCCGAAATTCCATCTCAAGCTCGGGCCCGGCTCGTTGTCGGACATCGAGTGGACCGCCCAGCTTCTCCAGCTGCGCCACGGGGTACGGTCCACCGGGACGGTGGCCGCCCTCGATCAGCTGGCCCGGCGCGGCGCCCTCGCCGCCGATGACCATCGGGTGCTCGTCGAGGCCTACCGGTTCTGCGAGCGGACGCGCAACCGGCTGGCCCTGGTGTGGGACGGGGCCACCGATTCGCTGCCAACGACCGGGACTCACCTGACCGCGCTGGCGCGCAGCCTGGGAACAACCGGATCGGGGCTCCGTGATGAATATCGGCGGCGTACCCGGCGGGCCCGCCGGGTCGTCGAACGACTCTTCTACGACACCGGGGACTCAGCGATGGGCTCGATCTGAGCGGTGCAATACCGGCAGCGAGTGGCCGCTTTCGGAATGTCGCTCAGGCACTCCGGGCAGGCCCGGTCCTCGCTGTCGGGCTCGGCCCCCGACCGGCGGCGGTCCATGAGCACCCGGACAGGGTGCACCACCAGGAAGAACACGACCGCGGCGACGATCACAAACGTGATGATGTCGGTGAGCAGGATTCCGTACTGGAAGAGCCCGTGCCCGATGGTGAACTGGAGGCCGGCGAACGGTCGGAAACTCGTGCCGGGAATGGCGAAGATCGACAGGATCAAGTTGACCAGGTCCTTGATGATCACGCCGAAGAAGGTGGCAATGATTACCGCAACCGCAAGGTCGACGACGTTGCCCTTCAGCACGAAATCCTTGAACTCCGCCAACCGACTCTGTTTCTCACTCATCTTCTCACTCATCCCGCACCACCTCTCTCGTGGGGCCGAATGGATGGTCAGCGCAGCAGTGTAGCGAAGGGCCCTTTCGGGTCCACCGGCCGCGGTGGGCCGTCGTGACCGGGCGAGGGCACGACCGGGCCCGGACCTGGCGGTGCGTCACCGAGTCGTAACCACAAGTTTCCCGGGAGGGCACCTCCCGGTGCCGGAGCGTCACCCCCCGCCACCAGGATGAGGGTGTCACCCGGGAGGCGGTATGGCGAACGGCGGCCAGACGGGACCTGCGGAATCGACGGGGGTAGGGTTCCCATCGTGCACCTGTCCGCTCTTCTGCGCTGCCATGTGTACTCCGGCCCCGGCGAGGAGGTCGGCAAGGTCGACGACGTCATCGTGCGGCTGCGCGGTGGCGACCTGCCGCTCGTGACCGGGTTGGTCGCCAAGGTGGGAAGCCGGCGGGTCTATCTGTCGATCCAGCGGATCGCAGCGCTGAGCGAGCAGCGCGTGGTCCTGGCCAAGCCGAAGGTGGATCTCCGGAGCTTCGAGCGTCGCGAGGGGGAAGTGCTGCTCCGCGAGGACATCCTGGGGCACCGCCTGATCGATGTCGACGACGCCGAGCTGGTGCGGGCGTGGGACATCGAGCTGGCCGAGACCGAGGAGGGGTGGGTGGTGACTTGCCTCGACACCCGCCGGCCACCGCGCTTCTTCGGGCTCATCCGCGCTTCCAAAGGGCATCCCTGTCAGGACTGGAAGGCGTTCGAGCCGCTGATCGGCCACACTCCGAGCGTGCGGCTCCGGTCGGCGTTCGGCCGGATGCACCGGCTCAAGCCGGCCCAGATCGCCGACCTGCTCGAGGACGCCAACAAGCAGGAGGGCGAGGAGATCCTCGACGTGGTGCACAGCGACCCGGAGCTGGAAGCGGACGTCTTCGAGGAGCTCGATCCAGAAATCGCCAACAAGCTGTTCGACGATATGACCGATGAGGAAGTCGCCGATGTGATCGGGCGCATGCGGGCCGATGACGCCGCTGACGCCATCGCCGAGCTGGACCAGAAACGCCGGGTCAAGGTGCTCGATCTTCTTCCCCCCGGCGTCAGGACCAAGGTGGTCACCCTCCTCGGTTTCAACGCCGCCAGCGCGGGCGGCATCATGGGGGTGGAGTTCCTCGCGGTGCCGGACGAGGCGACCGTCGAGGAGGCCCTGCGCCGGATGCGTCTGGCCGAAAATCTGCAGCCCGAGGCGTTGCTGACCGTCCACGCCGTCGACCACGCCAACCGCCTGGCGGGGACCGTGACCGTGATCGACCTCTTGCAAGCGGAACTCGAGACCCCCCTTTCGGACATCATGGACAGTGAGCCGGTCCGCGTGACCGCTGATGCCGACGTCGTCGACGTCACCCTCCTCATGGCCGACTACAACCTGATGACCGTGCCCGTCGTCGATGTCGACGATCACCTGCTCGGGGTGATCACCGTCGACGACATCCTCGAGGCCACCATCCCGGGCGACTGGCGCCGGCGGGAGCCTCCGCCCCATCCGGAACCGCTCCACCCGTCGAGCGAGTCGGAGCTGGCCCCCGCAGTCCACTCGGGCAACTTCAGACCCGAGGGCAAACCGGACCAACCTTCGCAGCCGGAACCCAAGGGATAACCCGTGACGGATCGAGTGACCGCCAAGGGCTCCCAAGGCCCCGGGGCGGCCAACTCGACCGCCCCAGATCAGACCGGCTCAGACCGAACCGCCGGCCGCCAGCTCCACGCGCCGGCCTCGGCCGTCCTCGACGAGGCCCATCTGGGCAACATCGAGGGCGCTTTCGGTCGCATCGAAGTCGGCGAGGTCGGGGAGCGCCACACCTGGAAGCAGCGCCTGCTGACCCTGGCCGCCATCGTCGGGCCCGGCATCATCGTGATGGTCGGGGACAACGACGCCGGCGGCGTCTCCACCTACGCCCAGGCCGGCCAGGACTACCACACCACGCTGCTCTGGACCCTTCTGCTGCTCATCCCGGTGCTGATCGTCAATCAGGAGATGGTGGTCCGGTTGGGGGCGGTCACCGGCGTCGGCCACGCCCGTTTGATCAACGAGCGATTCGGTCGCGGATGGGGCTGGTTCAGCGTCGGCGACCTTTTTCTCCTTAACTTCCTGACCATCGTCACCGAGTTCATCGGGATCTCGCTGGCGGGCGCTTACGCCGGTGTCTCGGCGTACATCTCCGTGCCCATCGCGGCGGTGGCGCTGGTGGCGATCATGGCCACCGGGAGCTTCCAGAAGTGGGAGCGAGCCATGTTCGCCTTTATCGCCATCAGCCTGGTGCAGGTCCCCATGTTCTTCCTGTCGCAGCCCCACTGGGGCACGATCGCCAAGAACTTCGTGGTACCGAGCATCTACGGTGGCCCCTCCTCCGCCGCCGTGCTGCTCATCGTCGCCATCGTGGGCACCACGGTGGCCCCCTGGCAGCTGTTCTTCCAGCAGTCCAACATCGTCGACAAGCGCATCACGCCCCGCTTCATCACTTACGAGCGCGCCGACACCGTCCTCGGCTCGCTGGTCGTGGTGGGAGGCGCGGCGGCGATCATGGTCACCGCCAACTTCGGGGCCACCGGCACCCACTACTTCGGGCATTTCACCGACGCCCTCGGCGTCGCCAACATGTTGAAGGCGAAGAGCGCCACCCTCGGCACCCTGTTCGCCATCCTCCTCTTCGACGCCAGCATCATCGGCGCGTCGGCGGTCACGCTTTCTACCAGCTACGCCTTCGGCGACGTGTTCGGGATCCGCCATTCCCTGCATCGCAGCTTCAAGGACGCCAAGCAGTTCTACCTGAGCTACATGGGCATGGTGGCGGCGGCCGCTGTCATCGTGCTGATCCCCGGGGCTCCCCTGGGCCTGATCACCACCAGCGTCCAGGCCCTGGCGGGGCTGTTGCTGCCGTCGGCCAGTGTGTTCCTGCTGCTGCTGTGCAACGACCCCGAGGTCCTCGGTCCCTGGGTGAACCCGAAGTGGTTGAACGGGGTGGCAGCCGTGATCGTGGGGATCCTGCTCATCCTCTCCGGCACGTTGATGGCGACCACCCTTTTCCCCCATGTCGACGTCGGGCAGGTGTTCATCTGGCTATCGGTCGCCCTCGCCGCGGGGGGCCTGATCGCCCTGATTGCCCTGCGCGTGCAGGCGCGGCGCAGTGGGCGTCCGAGCGGTCCGCCACCACGGCCCCTCGGTCGGGCGGAGAAGATGACGTGGCGGATGCCCCCGCTCACCCTGCTCAAACCGGTCAGCTGGTCGCCCGGCCTGCGCGTCGGGATCCTGGCAATGCGCTTCTACCTGGTCCTCAGCGCCGTCCTGCTGCTGGTGAAGGCGATCCAGCTCGGCGGCGCCTGATGCGGTGATGCAGTTCAGCCGGCGTCGAGGCGGTCGTTGAGGAAATCGTCGTAGGCCTGAAGGTCGAGCAGGCCGTGGCCGGAGTAGCCGAACAGGATCACCCGGGCCACCCCTTCCTCCTTGGCCCGCAAGGCCTCGTCGATGGTGGCCCGGATGGCGTGGCTGGTCTCGGGGGCGGCGATCGTCCCCTGCGTCCGGGCGAAGTGCACGGCGGCCTCGAACACCCTGCTTTGCGGGTAGGCGACCGCCCGCATGCGCTGGTTCTTGACCAGGTTGCAGATGATCGGGGCGTCGCCATGGTAGCGGAGGCCTCCGGCATGGATCGGCGGCGGGACGAAATCGTGCCCCAGGGTGTACATGGCCAGAAGGGGGGTTATGCCGGCCGTGTCCCCGAAGTCGTAATCGAAGCGTCCCTCGGTGAGCGTCGGGCAGGAGGTCGGTTCGACGGCCAGGAGATCCACCTCGGGTTCCGGGACGAACGGCAAGGCCAGTCCGCCGAAGTTCGAGCCGCCGCCACAGCAGCCGATCACGATGTCGGGCCGCTCCTCGCCGGCCTCGGCCAATTGCTCCTTGGCCTCGAGGCCGATCACGGTCTGGTGGAGCAGCACGTGGTTGAGCACCGACCCCAACGAGTAGTGGGTGTCCTCCCGACCGGCGGCGTCACGAACCGCGTCGCTGATGGCGGTCCCGAGCGATCCGGGATGGTCGGGGTCATCGACCGGGGAAGGCACGACCGAACCACCCCAGGTCTCCATCATCACCCGCCGGTACGGCTTTTGCTGATACGACGCCCGCACCATGTAGACCTTGCACTCCAGGCCGAACAGCCCCGAGGCGAATGAGAGGGCGCTACCCCACTGGCCGGCACCGGTCTCGGTGCTCAGCCGGCGGGTTCCCTCCTGGGCGTTGTAGTAGGCCTGCGCCACCGCGGTGTTGGGCTTGTGGGAGCCAGCGGGCGAGACCGACTCGTCCTTATAATAGATGCGGGCCGGCGTGCCCAGGGCTTCCTCCAGGCGCCGGGCCCGGACCAGGGGGGTCGGGCGCCACAGGCGCAGGATGTCGAGCACCGGGCCGGGAATGTCGATCCACGGTTCCGCCGATACTTCTTGCCCGATGAGCGCCATCGGGAAGAGTGGGGCCAAATCCTCCGGTCCGACCGGCTGCCTGGTCGCCGGATGGAGGGGTGGGGCGAGCGGTTCCGGCAGGTGGGGGGCCACGTTGAACCACGCGGACGGGATCCGATCGTCTGGCAGCGTCCACCGGCCTGTCACTGGTGCCTCCCTCTCCTGGACCGGGCGTCCGGTGCGCCCGGTGCGCCCGGTGCGCCCAGCGCGCCCGGTGCTCCCGGTGTTCCCCTTGCGCTCATCGAGGTCTCCACGCTAGTCCGACCGTTTTTCTGTCGCGGATTGTGCCCGTCGAGGGGGGTACGAAGACTTTTCTGGCGCGAAATGGGCCCGGCTGAAGGGGGCGGCGCTACAGAAAAAGCGAGAAAGGGCCGGCTCAGACGTCAGGAGTCCGTCCGCTGCAGACCTACCCCGGGAACCCGCGTGTAGCCGTCCGGTACGCAGTCCTCCATGGCCTTCCTGATGCGGTCGGCGCTGGCCGTGATCGCCGGCAGATCGAGGGAAGGAAGAATATCGGCGTACCCGGCGGTGGTGAGAAGGGGACCGAGATCATCCCGCAATTCAGCCACGATCCAGGTGAGCGGCTCGCCCTTCTCCGCCCGGCTGAACTCGATGGCCGGGCCCGCCCCCGGGAGGTGGTAGTGGGGCCCCTCGACAAAGTCGTCGAAGCGCAGCAATTCGGTGCGCTGGCCGCCTACCTCGCCGAATACCCGCA
The DNA here is from genome assembly GCA_963834725.1 of uncultured Acidimicrobiaceae bacterium. Taxonomy (GTDB): domain Bacteria; phylum Actinomycetota; class Acidimicrobiia; order Acidimicrobiales; family Palsa-688; genus PALSA-693. Next base: position 4,162,356 of record CAWICN010000001.1, on the reverse strand, counting down.
GGGTTGCCCCCTGCGGGCCCCGGAATGTCGCTTCGAAGCGCAAGCCACCGCAGTCGAACGCCGTGGCACTCGGCTCCGGGGACCGGCGCGGCCCGGTCGTCTGGTGGTCACTCATGGCGTCTATCACTCATGGCGCTGCCTCCCTGCCCTGGTGTGCGACCACGCTACTCCGGCGCCGCAAAGACGGGCGCCTGGAAGCCGCCTGACATCGGCGGGGGACTGCCCTTAGCGCGGGAGGGCCCGGTACCCTCGCGGCGGCGACCGCCGGGTACCCTCGCGGCGGCGACCGCCGGGCGCCTCGCCGTGCTCGTAGACGTCGGAGGCCGGCCCCACGACCAGCGGGTCGGGCGCGGTGACGACGGTGTTGTCACGGCGGGGATAGTCGAACTCCTGGAGCACGTGGCGCATGGCGTTGATCCGGGCTCGCTTCTTGTCGTTGCTCTTGACCACGGTCCAGGGCGCGAAATCGGTGTCCGTTTGCTCGAACATTGCCTCTTTGGCGGCGGTGTAATCGTCCCAACGATTGAGCGAGGCCAGGTCGGTCGGTGACAGCTTCCATTGCCGGACCGGGTCGATCCGCCGAATGAGAAAGCGGGTGCGCTGCTCGGCCCGCGACACAGAAAACCACAGCTTGATCAAAGTGATCCCATCGCTGACGAGCAGGTGTTCGAACTCCGGTACCTGTTCGATGAAAATGTGGTATTCGGCATCGCTGCAATACCCCATCACCCGCTCGACCCCGGCCCGGTTGTACCAGGACCGGTCGAACAGCACGATCTCCCCAGCGGTGGGCAGGTGGAGGACATAACGCTGGAAATACCATTCGCCTCGCTCGCGCTCACTCGGCTTTTCCAGGGCGACCACCTGCGCCCCCCGGGGATTGAGATGCTCGAGGAATCGCTTGATCGTCCCCCCCTTGCCGGCCGCGTCCCGGCCTTCGAAGAGGATGACAATACGACGACCAGTGTCTTTGACCCAGTTCTGCAGTTTCAGCAATTCGATCTGCAGGAGCCGTTTGACGATCTCGTACTCGTCTCGGGACATACGCTCCGGGTAGGGGTAGCCCTCCCGCCAGGTGTCGACGAGTCGGCCGTCCTTCCAGCGCAGGACCGGCTCTTCGTCATCGTCGGTCTCATCAAGCTCGAGCTCGTCCAGGTGCTGCGAGAGGTCGAGATCCAGATCGAAGATCGGCGCAGAGTCGTCGTCGCTCGTCATGATGCCGGAGGCTAGCGTCCGGTCCTGACCCGTCGAAGCCGACGGGTGATGGATTCCATCGTCACCGAACCGCTCTCGTCGTGGTGCGCTCGGCCCGTATGCCGTTTCGCCGGAAAGACTGGCTCTAAGCGCCGCGCCGGCTGTCAACCCGGCCGGCCCGGAGTGGGGTCATCCGGCCCTCGCTGCTCGCGGGGGTCACGAACCCGAACCGCCAGCACGGTGGGGTCCGCATCCTGGAACATGTGGACGGCCAGCTCTTCGAGGACGTCTCTCGACAGCACGCACTCCTCGCAGCCATCGGTCGGAATGATGAGCGTGAGCTCTACCAAGGGACTGTTCTCATAACTGGAGTCGGGTTCGAGGTCCGCGCCGTCGGCAGCGACCAGGCGGCGCACTTCCTCGAGCACGCTCCTCCGGGCGCTCAGACCCACGACATTCGCGCCCCGGCCAGGCCCGGAACCGCGCCTTCATAGATGACGAGCGAGCCCTGCAAGTGCCCCTGGATGATCCCCTCCTGGACCGCGACGTCTCCGGTTGCCATCGCGTCGATCAGATGCTCGAGGTCAGGGCGGGAAGTGCGCCCATCTGCGAATCCTCGGGAATCGGCCAGCTCTCCCCGCTCATGACCACCTCCTTGGTGATGGGGAATCGTAGGTACGCCCTGTGGCTATGTCAAAGGTGCGCCCGTCTGGAGCGGAGATGATCCTGCGGGATCGGCCGACCGGGTTGACCGCGCCCCCCAGAGGTCCGGGGTCTGAGCCAAGCGCCCATCGTTGACTGGTTAGACCGAGCCGCCATAGAGGTTCAGGGTTCGGGCCAGGCCTCCGTCCACGGAGATCGTTTCGCCCGTGATGAATCGGGCCGCGTCCGAGCACAGGAACGCGACCACGTCGGCGATGTCATCAGGCTGGGCCCATCGGCCCAGTGGAGTTTGAGCCTCGATGCTCTCCACCACGCCGGGGATGGCCTTGTTCTTCGCCCACAGGTCGGTGTCCACGACGCCAGGGGCAACCGAGTTGACGCGGATTCCCGATGGACCCAGCTCGATGGCGAGCGATCGGGTGGCGGCGTCCAGCGCCCCCTTTGACGCTGCGTAAGCCGTCCGCCGCGGCGTCCCGATCACCCCGGATACCGATGACATGTTGACGATGGCGCCTCGACCCGCGGCCACCATCGAGGGCACCACAGCGGCAATAAGCAGCAGGGGAGCCCGCACATTGACGGCGAGGAGCTCGTCGATCAGAGCGGCGTCAGTGTCCACCGTGGCCAGGCGAGCGGCTACCGCGGCGTTGTTGACGAGGATATCGATACGACCAAAGGCGGCCAGGACCTCCCCGACGATACGTGCGGGCGTGGACGGGTCACGCAGATCTGCGGTGATCACCAGCGGGGCGCCCGTGAGTACCGCGGCCGCGGCCTGCAAGCGGTCGGTATCCCGCCCGACCAGCGCAACCCGTGCCCCGGTCTGATCCAGGGCTCGGGCCGCGGCCGCCCCGATACCCCTGGAGGCGCCGGTAACCACGGCTGTGCGCCCTTCCAACGAATGATTTCCCACCCGACAGAGCGTAGGACGGACAACCGGACCTCAGGCGGGAAGGAGGAGAGGCGAGGGAGGTCAACCTTCCGCTAGCGGCAGTTACGGCACGTTCCCAGCACGGCGAAGTGGTAGGGATGGATATCGAACCCGAAACGGGTCCTGGCCGTCCGCGACAGGCCCTGGAAGAGGTCGTCGGGAACCTCGACCACAGCCCCGCACTGTTCACATACCAGGTGCCCGTGAGCGAGCGCAGCCAAATGATAGGTGGCCGGCCCGTGGCCGAGGTGGGAGTGGATGACCACGCCGAGCCGTTCGAGCTCATCGAGGTTGCGGTAGATGGTCGAAAGGTTGATGTCGGGCGCGCCCGAATGAACTTCTTCGGCGAGGTCCTCCGCCGTCCGGTCGCCCGGTGCGTCGAAGAGAGCGTGCAGCAGGAGCCGGCGGGAACTCGTGATCCGGCAGCCATGAGTCCGCAGGAGCGTCAGGACTTCCTCGACCGTCCCGGCCCTCGGGGCCGGCTCGGTACGCTTGATCACCTTGATCATGGTAGGCAATTGAGGACCCTCCTGCCAGGCACGCAGTGGCTCAGTATTACCTGCTGAAGTCTGTTGCAACCAGCACGCAGATAGCCTAAGGTGCCCACGTCCACCTGACGCCCAGGAGTCGCCGGCATGCCTGACCCCGTGGCCCGATTCGTGAAGATTCGAAACGGACTTACCCGCGGCGAGTGGCTGCGTGTCGGCGGTATGGCCGCCACGATCCTAGGGCTCAACGTGATGGGTTGGGCCTTGCTGGCGGCCGCCGTTGCCGGTCATTATCGCATCTCCGGAACACAGATCTTCGGCTTCGGGACAGGCATCCTGGCCTACACCCTGGGTATGCGCCACGCCTTCGATGCCGATCACATCGCCGCCATCGACAACACCACCCGCAAACTGATACAGGACGGCAAGCGCCCACTGACCGTGGGCTACTTCTTCTCGCTCGGCCACTCGAGCGTCGTGTTCGTTCTGGCCATCCTTCTGAACTTCGGCATACGCGCCCTCAACGGGCAAGTGAAAAATGGAAACTCTGGCCTGCACCACTGGACGGGCATCATCGGCACGAGCGTATCGGGGACATTCCTCTACCTCCTCGGCCTGTTGAACCTTATGGTGCTGGTGTCGATCCTCAGGGTGACACGGGAAATGCGCCAGGGCCAGTACGACGACGCCGAGTTGGAACGGCAGCTCGACAATCGCGGGCTTATGAACCGAATCCTGGGAGGGTACGCCGCGCCGCATCGACACCGGCTGGAAGATGTACCCGGTCGGCGTGCTCTTTGGGCTCGGATTCGACACCGCGACCGAGGTGGCGCTGCTGGTGCTGGCCGGATCTGCGGTAGTCGGAGGCCTTCCTTTCTACGCTGTGCTTTCGCTCCCCCTCCTTTTTGCGGCGGGAATGTGCCTCTTTGATTCCGTCGACGGATGCTTCATGAACTTCGCCTACGATTGGGCGTTCGCCAGACCTATTCGCAAGATCTACTACAACCTGACCATCACGGGGCTGTCGGTCTTCGTCGCCCTTTTCATCGGCACGGTCGAAATCCTCGGCCTCATCGCCCAGGAAACCGGGGCCCGGGGCACCTTCTGGAGGTTCGTGCAAGGGTTCAATATCAATCGAGCCGGCTTCATCATCGTTGGGATCTTCGTCGTTACCTGGATCGTGGCTCTGGCGATCTGGCACTTCGGGCAGATCGAGCGCAAATGGGAACTCGAGGCAGCCGAAGCCCACGCTGGAACAACCGAGGCCCGCGGTGGGACAGCCGATGCCCGCGCTGGGGCTGGTGAGGTCAACGGGTAATCGCCGGCCCGCCGGGCCCGCCGGGGCGCCGACACCACGGTGCCGCCTATGATGCGCCCACGAACTATCGGAAGAAAGGGGAGGGCCGATGGCGACGCTGTCAGACGACCTTGGCGGTTACGACGCGCCCGCGGTCACGTCGTGGATCGAACAAAACGTCGAGCATTTGCGGCCACCTTTCACGTGGACGCGCTTTCCCACCGGGCACTCGAACCTGACCTTCGAACTTGAGGACTCGGCCGGTCTCCGGGCCGTTATTCGGCGCCCACCTCTGGGCGAGCTGCAGCCCCGGGCCCATGACATGTCTCGCGAATACCGGATTATCAGCGCCTTGTGGCCGACGCCCGTTCCCGTACCCCAGCCGTTCGGGTTCTGCCCCGATCCCGCTGTCACCGGTGCTCCGTTCTACGTTATGGCGTTCGTACCGGGCCGAGCCCTGCCCAACCAGCAGGACCTGGAAAGCGTCGCCGGCGACCTGCGGAGGCTCGTGAGCACGTCGCACATCGACGCCCTCGCCGAGCTGCACCGGCTCGATCCTGATGAGATCGGCCTCGGTGATCTGGGTGCCAAAGAGGACTATCTCGGTCGTCAGTTGCGAGCCTGGTATCGATCGTGGACCTCGTCGGCCGAAGCAGCCCAGTACGACGATCCGCGCTTGCATGAGTTGCATGACTTCCTGGATCGCCGCAAACCTCCCCAGGGCCCGGCGAGAGTCGCCCATGGTGACTACGGCTTGCACAACTGCCTGGTCGGCGATGATGGCCGTGTCGCCGCCGTCCTCGACTGGGAAGTGGCAACCCTCGGAGATCCCCTTGCGGACCTGGTCTATGTGATCAACCGATGGGCCGGGGTGCCGGGATTGACCGGGTACCTCTCCCCCGATGAGCTGGTCGAGCGCTACCAGGAGAAGTCCGGCAATACCGTCACCAACCTCGACTACTACGTCGCTTTCAACCATTGGAAATCTGCCTGCATCATCCACGGCGTGTACACGCGCTACGTGCGGGGCCAGAAGTCGACTCACGGCCTTGACCTGGAGGGCATGCGAGCCAGCATCGCAGGGCTCGTGAGCCGGGCCGCGGAGGCGGCGAATCGGGTCGCCTGACCGACATCGGGCCGATGAGGTGACTCGCCGTTCGAGACGATCCCGCGTCCCGGTACCCCGGATCCGGCCACGAGATAATTCGTTGGCGAGCTGGGCACCTGGCCTGGCTACCATGACCAGATGGTGCAGTATCGTATTGATTGAATGACTGGTACCGGAAAACGGCGGCCAACCGAAGGCGGATAGATTGCGAGGGCGGGGAAGCGCCCCCGACTGCTGGTCCAAGCGACCGGAAGCAGTTGCCGTGATGGAAGGAGCAAAGAGAAGCGATGGCTGAGCCGAGACCACGGGTCAATCGCCAGACGGTCAATCTCTCCGAGTTTCCGGATCTGGTCGTCATCTACCTGGGCATGCGGGTCCAGAAGGTGGGCGGCCTCGCCAAGCTGCTCCAGACGGGTCGCCAGATCCAAGCCGGGGTCGCCGAAAATCCGGATGGGCTACTGCTGCACGAGAATCTGCTCTTTTCTCTCATCCCGCCCCATCTGGGGATGCGCCAGTACTGGCGTGACCTTGACACGCTTGAACGATGGACCCGTGAGCTCCCCCACCAGCAGTGGTGGAAGGACTTCCTGCGTAACTCGGCCGGGACGGGGTTCTGGCACGAGACCTACTTCATGCGGGGCGGGATGGAGGCGATCTACGACGACATTTCCAAGCCCATCGGAATGATGGCTATTGGGCCGCTCTCCCCAGCCCGCGGTCGTATGTTCAGCACTCGGAGCCGGCTGGGCTTGGGGGAGACCGAGTTGGCCCCGGTGATCCCTGAAGAGGCGTTCGCCGACTCGCCGGCCTGAGCGACTCACACATCTCCCGGCCGAGGCAGGTCGGGTGGCCGAGCGCTGGTCTCGGCGGTCCACAGACGGAGCGACGGAACCATCGAGTGCATGAGGAATGATTCGACCCGGAGTACGTTGGTCCGGCAAGGGCCCGGATCGAAGGGTCAGCAGCGAGTTCGGAGCGGGTTAGATGGGTCTCCAGGATCAGGCGGCCGATGAACGCCGCAGTACAGACGCTCATCCCAACGACAGCCGGCGGACATCGCTTGTCTCGCTGGCGGTCTTCGACATAGGCGGCCCGCTGGCGGTTTACTACGCCCTTCGATCCTCAGGTATCTCCGCGGTGGTGGCCCTGGTGATCAGCGGTCTGCTACCAGCCATCGGGATCGGTCTCGGCGTGCGGCGGCACCGGCGAGTGGATGCAGTCGGCGTCGTCGTCCTGATGGGCATCCTGATCGGAACCGTTGTGGGGCTAGCCAGCGGGAGCGCCCGCCTGGTGCTGCTCGACGGCACAGTGCCGACCGCCGCCCTGGCGCTGGTCTGCTTCGGATCCCTCCTCACCCAAAAACCGCTCATGTTCCGCGTCGCCCTGCAGTTCATGGGTCCCGAATCGGGGCAAGGTCGAGAATTTCGAGAACAATTGGCAGTACGAGGAGTTTCGTCATGCCTTCGCGGTCATTACCGTGGTGTGGGGAGTCGCATTCCTCACCGAAACAATCGCCCAGGTTGCGATCATCGGACTTGCCTCAATCAACACCGCCAAAACCACGTCCAATGTCGTTCCCTACATCGTCGCGGCCATCACGTTTGCGTGGACCTTTCGGTACGGCCGGAGGCAGCGAGCACGCCACCAGGTCGCGGTGGCGTCAAGCGCCGGACCGTCCAGCTCGGCGAGCCCTATGGTGTGGCCATCGACAGGTTCGAGCTCCTCGAGCACCGAGTAGAGATCGAGCGGCACGCCCCGGCCGCCCCGACCGTGGGTCGGCTGCGGGGCTCGGAGCCGTACAGAATTTCGAGGAGCACCGGAGTCCCCGGCGCCGCCCCGGCGCCCCCTGGGCAGGTTTCGTTTCAGCTGCTGCGGCGGTCCTCGTCGTAAGCGATGTCGCGGCCGACGTCCCTCTGCTGGTAGTCGGCGGGTGCGGGGATCTCGACAATGGGATCTGGGCGATCGTCGTATTCGAGGCGCAGGGCCCTCGAGATCACCGCGTGCATCGTGTACATCATCGTGACGTACGTGAACTCCATGATTTGCTCGTCGCTCAGGTGCTCATGGAGCGCGTCGAACACGGCGTCGTCGACCCGGCCGAAGCTCGCCACGAGCGCATCGGTGTAGGCCAACACCGCCCGCTCGATCGGCGAGAACAGGTCGGAGACGCCCCACGCCTTGAGCGCTTCTATCTTTTCCTCCGGGAATCCGAGCGCCCGGCAGGACTTGCAATGCTGTGAGAAGACGAACTGGCTCCCGACCAGCCAGCCGGCTCGGGTCTGCCCCAGCTCGCGCAGCTCCGGTGGCAGCTTGAGGTTCGGGCCGGCGTAGAGGGCGAAGCCCCGGGTCGCGTGCTCGAGCACCGCGGGTGAATTGGCAAAGACGGTCCACCAGTTGCCCGGCGTTCCCGTCGCCGTCCCCGGCTCGGCTACCGGATCGCGGTCGCCGAACAGGCGGTTATAACTCGAAATGACGACGGGCGCGGTGGCGTCGGCGCGAGGGATCTGCTGGAGTCGTGGCATCGTCAGACTGTATACATCCTCCTGATCGGCGGGGCAATGGACCCCACCGACACGGAGGGGCCCCCGTGAGCGCCTCGAACCGATCGTGATGTATAATTTCTCGGGTCGACCGAAGGAGAGTTGCCATGGCATCGAACGGCTCGAACACCAACACCGAGTTCGAACTCCGCGGGTTCAACCACCTGGCTCTGGTCTGTCGCGACATGGCCGAGACGGTGGCGTGGTACGAGGACGTGCTCGGCATGAAACTCGTAAAGACGCTCGAGCTGCCGGGTGGACGCGGCCAGCACTTCTTCCTGGACATGGGCAATGGCGTCGATGGCATCGCTTTCTTCTGGTTCCCGGAGGCTCCCGAGGGCGTGCCGGGCGAGTCTCTGCAGAGCGCCCAGGGCATGACGGCCATCGGGACCATGAATCACCTCGCCTTCGATGTGCCCGCCGACCGTATCGAGGAGTACCGGCAACGGCTGATCGACAAGGGCGTCGAGGTTACCCAGGTCGTCAACCACGCCAACACCCTTGACGGCGGTCACAAGCGAGACTACGACCCCGCCACCGACGGCGGGGACGTATTCGTCCGGTCGATTTACTTCACCGATCCCAACGGGACGAAGTTGGAGATGGCGTGCTGGACGACGGTGTTCGACGAGAGCGACGTGCGGCACAAGGGGGCGAGCGCCCTCACCGCCGCTGACGCCTAGCTCGTTCTGATGAAGTAGGTCGGTAGCGGTCTTCCTCGTCGCGCCGCCGATCGGGCGTCATGAGCCGACGACTTCAGGCGCGCAGCCGGACCGGCTCGTTATCACCTGCCCGAATGATGAGAAGGCCGGAGCACCGTCCGGCGAAGCCAGGCGCTCGAGGGCGGCACGCATGCTGTCGAGGTGGAACACACTGCGGCCGAAGATTGGCTATGCGGTCACGTCGCGCCGGCTGGTCCCGTCGCGCTGGTCTACGAGCGGCCGTGGTCCACCGTGCTACGGGTGCCCCTCGCTACCGGTGTCGCGTGGTTCAAGGCGTGCGGCCCCATGCAGGCGTTCGAGCCGCGCTTGACCGCTCAGCTCTTCGCCCGTTGGCCTGACCGCGTGCCCGAGGTGCTCGCCTATGACGAGCGGCGGGCCTGGCTGCTGCTTGCTGATGCGGGTAGGCGGATCGCAGACCTCGGGAACCTGCCCAGGTACTGGCTGCAAGTCCTGCCTCTCTACGCCGAGCTCCAGCAGGGTGAGGCTGCCCACACTGATGATCATCTCGGGCACGGTGTTCCCGACCTTCGAGTGGCCACCCTCCCGGCCTTCTACGAGGAGCTTCGGCGCGAGGGCCTTCCATTGACGAGCGACGACCGGGACACGCTCAGGAAGTTCGCCCCTCGCTTCGAGCACCTCTGCAGCGAGCTCGCATCACACCATCTACCCGAGACCATCCAGCACGATGATCTGCACATGAATAACGTCTACCGGTGGGGAAAGGCCCTGCGTGTGCTCGACTGGGGCGACTCGTCGATCTCGCACCCCTTCGCCTCACTGGTCCCCACCTTCCGATTCCTGGAGGAGCGCAACGGGCTCGCCCCCGACGACCCGTGGCTTGACCGTGTCCGAGACGCTTACCTCGAACCATGGGGTCGCGGGATGATCGAGGTGTTTGCCCTGGCCTTGCAGGTAGGCGCCTTCGCCCACGCCATCGCCGGGCTGCGTCAGCGAGCCGCGGTGTCGGGAAAGGCACGGGAACAGTTCGATCAGGACCTGGCTGTCCGATTGCAGCGGGCCTTAGCGTGCGTTGCCCGCGATCGTCGGTGCGGGTGACGCCGAGGGCGACCCCGAAGGGCAGTAAGTGTTTCTCTCATTCCAGGTATACCGAACTCGTGCGCCTGCTGGGCCGAGAGCTCGCCTTGCATGAGCCACTGCTTCGCTCGGCGCGGCCCGATCTCCCAGGGATAGGCCCAGAATTCGACGCCCATGCCGCCCATCCTGGACGAGGTGCAGATGAACTGCGCGTCATCGCTGGCCACGATCACGTCGCAACACCACGCCAGCATTAGTCCGCCAGTCATGCATTTTCCCTGGACCTGCGCGATCCTCCTTGTCCTTCTGCGTGAAATCCAAGCGGAACAGAAAAATACCTCACCTGCTCGACCCGGGCCGCCTCGATGCCGTGCAGGTCGTGGGCGCGAACCCGGCCGGACTCGATTCCCGAGAGCCAAATCGGATGTCCTTGAGCCGAACGCTTGATGGCTTGAGCCGGATGGCTTGGAGGCGCCCGTTCTGAGAGGCTCTACTCATGCCTTCCCGACCAGGAACCTCCGCCGAGAACGTCATCGACCAGTCCCTGCGGGCCCAGTTCGAGGTGTTCCTCGACGAGCACCGCAACGAGCTCAATCGGTGCCTGGAAGGGCTGAGCGAAGACCAAGCGCGCCGATCGCTGGTAACTTCACGGACGACATTGCTGGGCCTCGTGAAGCACGCGACCTTCGTCGAGAAGGTCTGGTTCGACGAGGCCGTCACCTGCCGGTCCCGCGCTGAGATCGGCATCCCGGCCACCCCAGACGAGTCGTTCATCCTTCGAGACAACGACACCATTGCCACCGTCCGGCAGGCACACCTAGAGGCGTGTGAGTCGTCACGCCGCGCCACTTCATCCCTCGGCCTGGACGACATGTTGTACGGCAATCGGCGCGGCCCACTCCCGCTCCGCTGGGTGTATCTCCATGTGCTGCGCGAGCTAGCCCAACACTGCGGACACGCAGACATACTTCGCGAGCAACTCGTTTCGAGCAACGCGTGAGCTGTCCACCGCGGGCAAAGATGCTTTGCGATTAGCTGCTCTCCGATTCCTTCCTCGAGCGCCAGTGGTCAGCCGCCTGATCAGCTGCGCTGGTGACGTCCTCAATGATCTTCCCGATCAGGCCGCCCTCAGCCAGGTGCGGATGAGCGTGGGTGGGCGATCCCCCGATGCTCAGCGCGATCGACTCGGACTCCGTGAGGAGCTCAGATTCGGGAATGAGGTCCCGAAGGCGGGTGAAGAGCTGTTCCTGGGAGTCGACATGCGCCGCGATCGCCGCCCGGACACGCTCGCGGTGCTGGGCCGTTGCATCCTTCTCGAAATCCCTGAGCCGTTCCTCGAGCTGCCGCTCAGCCTGCCGCAGATCCTCCACGATGGCTTCGCCGTCCTCGCCATTCCCCACATGATCCTTGATCGCCGGGTAGAGAAAGTCTCGTTCGACGCTCAGATGTTGGGAGACCTCAACAACTGTGGGAGAAGTCCGGAGCAGGTTCTCGTGATCCGCTGACAGATAATCGAGCAAATCCAGGTCGGGCACCCTTCGACATTAGACGGTCTTCCGCAGTCTCGCGACCGTGGGCCTCCCCGACAACACCTCGAACACCAGATTGAAGATGGGTTGCACCGAGTAGCAGACCTCTTGAGTCAACCTGACTGAGTTCATGAACGGGCTAACCGAATCTCTGACTCCGCAACCGGCACCAAGAGATCCCTGACCGTCGACGCCCACGTTCCCGCTGGCACACCGGCGGGCAGGACTTTGTGGCCGACTGAAGGCCTCCAACCGCACCGCCACCGTGATTCGTGCCTTCCCCGACAGGGTCGCCTGAAGTAACCAACGGCTGGGTCGAGGAGGCCGACTGAGCGACCGAGGAGTCACTCAAGCCGCTGAGTCCAGAGTGTGGCCGAGCCCAGGGCCGGCGAGCTTCTTCTGCTTCCAGCAATGAGCGGCCGGCCGCGACTGTCGTGGGACCGTCAGCCGGAAAGATGTACAGGTCGAAGCTCGTCGTCGCGTTATTGCTCCATACCCACCCGGCCGTCCCAGCGCCCTATGGCCGAGTCGGCCGCGGGCGCTCGGATGGCTGCCGGATGCAGCCTGCCGTGATTATGTACCCGAGTGCGCATCGTCGTCCTCGGTCCAGGAGGGGCGGGCAAGAGCACCTTCTCACGCGAGCTTGCGGCTGCCACGGGAGCGCGGTGGGTGGAGATCGACAAGCTTTTTTGGCAACCGGATCTCAAGCCTCTGTCCGTTCATGACTGGGAGGCGCTCCAGGAGGAGAACTTCGGGGGCGACGACTGGATCGCCGACGGGGACTTGGGGCCGTACGACGCCCTGGAGGTACGACTGCGCCAGGCCGATACGGTGGTGCTCCTCGACGTCCCCCTGTGGCGATGCGTTTGGCGTTCACTCCGTCGCTCCCGGGAGCGGATTGACTACTGGAGGTGGCTCCTAACCTGGCGTCATACGTGGCGTCCCAGGCTCCTCCATGCCATCTCCGCTCATCCCGGGGTTGAACTCTTGAGCGCGAGGTCCGCCGCCGACAAACGGCGGGTTCTACAGAGGCTTCGATCGTCCGGCTAGGGCCGATCGCTGAATCGGCGGGCACGATCTGGGATGCACATGGCTCGAGGGAGGGTGTCAGAATGCTGCGACATGGGAGCGGACAAACGGGTTGTTGCCCTGCGCCTGGAACTTCCACCACCACCGGTCGTGCCGCCGGGGATATGGATTCCTTTCGAATGGGTCCGGGTGGTCAACGAACGGGTGGTCGCCAGCGGACACTGCGCCCTCGACAGGAACGGTGCTCCCGATGGACCGTTCGGGCGAGTGCCCTCTGAGGTCTCCCTCGAAGCAGGCTCAGGACTCAGCCCGCCGTGCAGCCGTCGCGATGCTCGCCTCACTACAGAGAGCTTTGGGCAGCCTCGACCGTATCGCTGCGTGGATCAGCGTCAGCGGATTTGTGAACGCCGAGGATGGATACCCGCAGACCACCGCCGTGCTGAACCCGTTCTCCACGCTGATCCTGGAGGTCTTCGACCCGCAAATCGGCGCTCATGCCAGGACGGCCATCGGGGTCCGTGCGCTCCCGCTCAACCTTCCCCTGGTAGTGGGCGCGGAGAAGAAGGGGCCGGCACCCGAATCGGCGTGATGCGCTCCCGGCCGGCGAAGCGCCATTATAGGGACATCGTCAGCGCGGTCAGCTTGGGAATGGATGATCTCCGAAGGTGGTGCGTCGAGCATCTAGGTTCGGCCCCCAAGACCGAGCTGTTCCGGACCGGCCATCTGTCGTTGGTGATCCTCGTCGTGCTGGACGATGGCAGACAGATTGTCGTGAAGGTTCGGCCTCCAGCCGAACGGCTGACTGCCTGCTTCGAGGTACAGCGGGCCCTGTTCGAGCGGGAATTCCCGTGCCCCGAACCACTGGTGGGACCATGTCAGTTAGGCCGGTGGGTGGCTTCGGCTGAGGGGTTCGTGCCCGATGGGTCCCTCCTGCCCGTTTCCGGCCGGCAGGCCCGGCCCTTTGCCGAGGCTCTGGCCCGGCTGCTCGTGGCCGCTCCCCGGGTGGAGCAGATCGGCAGCCTGGATCCGGCCCTGCCGTGGACCGCCTGGAACCATTCCGAGCCGGGGCTTTGGCCGTGGCCCGACGACCGGGACCTCGATCTGAACCAGGTAAGGGGTCCGGAATGGCTCGATGATGCAGCAGCCCAGGTCCGAGATCGGCTAGCGCGCTCGGGCGCCGAGCCCGTCGTGGGTCATGGGGACTGGTATGGGGGCAACCTGCGTTGGAGGGGCCAAGAGCTTCTGGCGGTCCACGACTGGGACAGCGTGATCGCCGCCCCTGTGACCGCGATCGTCGGGTTCGCGGGCGCGGTCTTTCCGGCTAGGGGCGGCCCAGGCGAGGAGGCCACGGTGCAGGAAACCGAGGGATTCCTCGCCCGCTACGAAGCCGCCACCAGCCGGCCGTTTACCGGGAGGGAGCGGCAGGACACCTGGGCTGCCGGGCTTTGGGTCCGGGCCTTCGACGCCAAGAAGCAGTTCGCCAGCAATGGTCTCATCCATGCGCTGGGCGAACACGAAGGTCTTCTGCGCCTCGATCTGGCCGGCATCCGCTAGACCCGCCATCAGGGGGTAAACCCCCGAACAGCTCACCTACATCCTCTTTGCCGATTCGGGTCGCTCTTGGAGCCCAACTTGGGCGTCGCCTGCTCGTGGGAGTTGCTGCCCCTCTACCGGCATTTCGGAGCGATGTGCCGTATCGACGCACCGGACGGCCTTGACTGTAGTTACGTTTTCTGTTAAATAACGAATCTGTGAAATATCCGCCGGAGGGACAGCAACGATGCCCGTGATGGCCCCAGATCGGTTCGACGTCGTCTTCGCCGCCTTGTCGGACCCCACGCGGCGCTCGATCGTGCGTCGGCTGGCCGACGGTGAGGCAACCGTGCTCGAGTTGGCCGAACCCTTCCCCATCAGCCTCCCGGCCATCTCCCGTCACCTGAAGGTCCTTGAGCAGGCGGGTCTGATCAGTCGCGGCCGAGATGGACAACGGCGGCCGTGCCAACTGCGGCCGGAGCCTCTGGTCGAGATCGCCGCATGGGCCGAGCACACCCGAGCGGCATGGGAGCACCGCCTCGACCGCCTCGATGCGCACCTTCGGCGCACCTCTGACCGAACCGTATCCCCACCGACATTGGAGAAGCCATGAGCGATACCCCGACCATCACCGACCCGATGACGTGGGCTCTCGACCGTGAGATCGTCCTCGTTCGAGTTCTTGACACCGCACGCGAAGCGGTGTTTGCCGCGTGGACCGATGCAGATGCCTTCTGCCAATGGTTCGGCCCCGAGGGCCTCACGTGCACAGTCCGAGAGATGGACGTGCGCCCGGGCGGCCGAGCGTGCTTCGACATGACCTCCGGAGACGGCACCGTGTTCACCAATCGCTTCGACTACCTCGAGGTCGTTCCAGGCGAAAGGCTGGTCCTGGATCATGGCTCCGACGCCGACGATGACCCAGCGCGCTTCCGAGTGACGATTACCCTCGACGAACAAGCCGACGGGAAGACGGTGCTGACGCTGCGACAGCTCCACCCAACCGTCGCGCAGCGAGAGGCAACTATCGGGTTCGGCGCGGTCGAGCTCGGTCTGCAGACGATGCACAAGCTGGCTCGCCATCTCGGGGTCGCCTGAGTCCCACGACAGCCGTGGCCCCGAAGGCCGGCTCGCGCCGCTTGAACCGGGCCTTGCTGGTCGCCCTGTCGCCCCAGATTGGGATGGCTTTGCAGAGGCGCAGGCGCACTACGCCAGCATCGGCCTCGCACCGCCGGTAGACGCGTCCTGACGTCGACCGAGGGTTCGTACGCACACACCGAGAAAGGATCGAGGAATGTCTCAACTGCTGCGAGTGCAGAATTTCTGCGTGTCGATGGACGGGTTCGGCGCTGGCGAAGGCCAGAGCCTCGAGGCGCCCTTCGGACATGCCGACCGCCGAGGTGGTCGTGTTGCCCGCCTCCCGGCCGACCTGGTCTCGTGGGCGGCCGCCACCGCGAGCTGGGCGGGCCGAACCGAGCCCGGCGGATCCCGAGGGCTGGACGACTACTTCACTCGCGACTTCACGCCGAACATCGGTGCCGAGATCATGGGCCGCAACAAGTTCGGGCCGCAGCGTGGCCCGTGGGAAAACCTCGACTGGAAGGGGTGGTGGGGAGACACTCCGCCCTTCCACACTCCCGTGTTCGTCCTCACCCACCATCACCGACCCAGCCTCACGCTGGCCGACACCACGTTCCACTTCCTCGATGCGACGCCCGCGGAGGCGTTGCGGCAAGCCAAGGATGCCGCTATCGGGAAGGACGTACGGGTTGGAGGCGGCGTCGCCACTGTTCGGCAGTTCCTCGAGGCGGATCTCATCGACACCATCCATGTCGCCGTCGCGCCGATCGAAATCGGCCGAGGGGAACGACTTTGGGCCACCCATGAGGACCTGCTCGACCGGTTCCACCTCGAGTCCGTGCCCAGCCCCAGCGGCGTCACGCACCTACTCTTCTGGCGGCGGTAACCACGCCGGATGAGACTTCATTGTCCTGGTCGGAAGACGTCTATGGTAGCTAGATGTCTTTGAGTCGCCGTGGGTTTCTGCGCGGCGCAGGCGCGGCAGCGCTCACGGCAGGCGCTGGACTCGGGGTCATCTACTCGAACGACCATTCGCTGTTCGAGCGAGGTCTTCATCACCTCGGCTTGACCTCCAGTCCCGACCGTTCTTTTCCGCCGTCGGGAGCGAGCCAAGTGAGTGGCACTCTGAAGAGCATATATACGGGGTCGACGAGGGGCTGGACGATCTCGAGGCCCCCGTGGATCGGCGCCAGCGCAGGGGATCGTCTACTGTCTGCACGGATACCATTCCGATCACCGAATGGCGTTTAACCAGATCCAAGTCCCCGACGCCGCCGCGCTTGTCGGGTTGCGGGTGATTGTCGCGGCTGTCGATGGTGGACCTGACAGCTATTGGCACAAGCGGGTGGACGGCGCGGATGCGTTGTCGATGCTGCTCGACGAGTTCGTGCCCCTCGTCCGGGCGCAGGTCGGCGACCTACCTCAAGCATTGATGGGTTGGTCGATGGGCGGCTACGGTGGGCTCCTCGCCGCTGAGCGAGGGAGAACGAGCTTCGCGGGTGTCGCACCTGCAAGTCCAGCCTTGTGGCTTACGCCGGGAGAAACGGCGCCTGGAGCATTTGATAGTCCATACGACTTCTACCAGAACGATGTCTTCGCCGGCATCGAGCGACTTCGCGGCATGAGCGTCGCGGTGGCGTGCGGAACAGCCGATCCGTTCTAGGGGGAGCTCTTGAAAGCCTCAGGGTGCGATCCGCCATAGGTTCAAGGCCCGCTCCTTCACCAGTCATTCAGTGGTTTCACGGGACCGTGCGTGGTTAGGGCCGTGACGAAAGAACGCGACCCTTGGCAGCTCGACCAATCTCGAATGGACCCCGCCGCGCCAACTACCTGACGTGCTGATGGATCCTCGGCCGAGAGGGGGACGGATATGACGGCAGCGGAGGCGACCAGGAGGATGTCGCTGGACGAGATCGATATTCACTCCACCTCCGAGTACCGACGCCGTGGCTACCCATGGGAGGCGTGGGACCGTCTCCGAGCCGAAGCCCCGGTGTACTGGTACGAACGCTCGGGGATCGAGCCGTTCTGGGCGATCACCCGCTTCCACGACATCCAGTGGGTGTCGGCCAACGACAAACTGTTCGTCAACGGGGGTGGGCGCCTCCGGCTGGCGACGATCGAGGAAGACCAAGCCGCGCGCGAGCGTTGGGCAAAACGGGCAGGCGAACTCGGCTGGGACCCTAACGAGCCCATGGACATGGTCTTCATGGACCGTCCCCGCCACACCAAGTTCCGCAGCCTCACCGCCAGGCGGTTCACGCCTCGCGCCATCAGGGACCATGAGCCCGACCTGGTCAGGTACGCGGCCCGATTCGCGGCTGAGTTCGAGCAAAAGCTGGAACGCGACGGTGAAGCCGACATGGTCATGGATTTCGCGGTCAAGCTGCCGTTGGCGACCATCTGCGATCTGCTGGGCCTTCCCGCCGACGACTGGTCGAAGGTGTTCGACTTCACCGAGATCGTTACCGACCAAGAGCTCGCCGAGGCCCATCCCGGCGTGGACGTCGGAGAACTCCGGATGCAGAGGGGCGCGGAGTTCCGGCAGTACCTCGCCACGGTCATCGAGGGTGGCCCGGCTGCTCACCGTGATGACCTGCTGGCCGCGGTCGTCGCCGGCGAGGTCGACGGCTGCCCGCTCACCCCGCAGCAGCTCAACGGCTACCTTTTCCTCCTGCTCGCCGCCGGCAACGAGACCACTCGTAACGCGACAACCCGCGGGGTGACCGCCTTGCTACAGCACCCAGAGCAGATGGGGCGCTTGGTCGCCGACCCGTCGCTGTTGGAGTCGGCGGTCGAGGAGATCCTGCGGTGGACCTCACCGGTGGACCTCACCGGTGATCCAGTTCGCCGGACCGCCACGGCCGACGTGGAGCTGCGGGGTCAGGCGATCCGGGCTGGTCAGACGGTCGGGCTGTTCTACCCGTCAGCCAACCGGGACGACGCCGCATTCGCCGAGCCCTACCGCTTCGACGTCGGCCGAGAGCCCAACCGGCACATAGCTTTCGGTCACGGCGTGCACTTCTGCCTCGGAGCCAACCTGGCCCGCGGCGAGCTGCGATCCACGCTCAAGGCCATGCTCCCCCTGCTACCGCGGCTCGAGCTCGTGGGCGAACCGGACCGCAACGGCCACCTCCACGTCGGAGCGATCAATCATCAGCGGGTCCAGCTCCGATCCTGAACGCCAGAGGGCAACGACTCGGGAACCAGAAGTGTTAGCGATCAGCCTCTGCCGGTCAGCCGACCGCTGGCAGTGGTCGCGACGAATCGCGTGCGGACCCCGGACAAGCCTCCGCACGCATCGGTCCACGTGCGTCGGAGAGGGGCCGCCCCTGAGGTGTTGTCCGCGAAATGTCCGCGCAACTACGAGCCAGGCTGTGACCCTCAGTGACTTACAGCGACGTATTTTCCCAGGTCACGACCCCAGGACGGACATCTCTGCTGCTAAACGGGTCGGCCCAAAAGTTCAGCCTCAGCGTCGTCTACGGCGATCTTGAGCTGGACCGGGCGGACGCTGGTTACGGGCGACATACTGCTCCATTCTCTAAGAAACACTCGACATCAGCTATTCGAAGACGCCAATAATCCGGACAACTGACGGCAGAGACGGCGGTTTCTGCGATCTCCTGAGCGATGGTACGGGCGTAAATGACTTCATCACCAACTAGGCCGAGAGGCTCCTCCCTCACAAGTACAAAAGCCGGTGAAGGCAGATCTATGGTCGTAACTGAGAAGGTCGTCAGGGGGATAAGGAACGCCGAAGAATTCGGAGCTGATCCGGCGCGACACTTCGCCAGTAGGCAGCGTCATGAAAGCCCGCTCCAAAGAAACTAACGTGAGGGTAGTCCATCTTCGAAACTAGAAGGCGCGTCGAGGTATAGGTGTGGCGACAGTAGGTCAGGATGCCTCTGATCCGGTGTTACGCGCTTGACGATCCGCTTCCGTCGGCTCCAGGAGGGTCTAGTCGGCTGAAGACCATGGTCAAAACCATCGTCAACAGGTTCGATGCCCCCGATGCGGAGGCCGCTGGCCCGCTCGGGTAGGTGACGAGCGAACTTGTCTGAACGGTCTCGAAAAGCGTCGTCGAGGTGAATTGGCGGTAGGCCGTCTGGGCGGAAGTAGGTTCTAACCAGGGACTATCGGACGGTCCCTAACCTTGAATGCAGAGGGGTGATCCGTGATGGCCGACGACCTGTGGCGGTTGGACGCCAACGAGCTTGCGCAGCTGATCCGCCTCGGGCGCGTTTCGAGCCGAGAGGCGACGGCGTCCTGTCTGGCGCGCCTTGATGCGGTGAATCCGGCGGTCAACGCGGTGGTGCGCGTGCTAGCAGACGAGGCCTTGGCCGCCGCGGAGGCCGCTGACAAAGCGCAGCAGCAGGGGGATGTTCTGGGTCCGTTGCACGGCGTCCCGGTCACCACCAAGATCAACACCGACCAGGCGGGCTGTCCGACGGATGACGGCGTCGTCGCCGCTCGCGACATGATCGCGAGCGAGGACAACCCGGTGGTTGCCAACCTGAAACGGGCCGGCGCCGTAATCGTCGGGCGTACCAACGCGCCAGCCGGCTCAATGCGCGCCTTTTCTGATAATGCGCTGCACGGGCGCACCTTGAACCCGCGCGACCCTGCGCTGACGGCGGGCGGATCGAGCGGCGGCGCCGGCGCCGCGGTGGCTGTGGGGATCGGCCCTATCGCCCAGGGAAACGATATCGGCGGCTCGGTGCGCATTCCGGCGTTCTTCAATGGTGTGACCGGTCTGCGGGTTTCGTTGGGCCGCATCCCTTCCTACCATCCGAGCCAACCCGGGCCGTCCCCTATTGCTGTCCAGCTGATGGCGGTGGAGGGGCCGCTGGCCCGGAGCGTCGGCGATGCGCGCCTGGCCTTGATGGTAATGGCGCAGGGCGACCCACGCGACACGCGCTGGGCGGACGTGCCACTCGCTGGACCGCCGGTGCCTCGTCCGATCCGCGTCGCGCTGGTGGCGCACAACCCCGGCGGCTTCACGCATCCCGCCCAGGCCGAAGCGGTGCAGCAGGCCGGTCGGCACCTCGCCGCCGCTGGCTACGCCATCGAGGAAGTAACACCGCCCGATGTCGACGAGATCGTCGCGACCTGGCACCGCATCGTGACGACCGACGTACTGCGCGTCATGGCCCCGATGATGGAGCGATACGGCGACGACGATGCCCGCGCCTCACTGCGGTTGTGGCTGGAATTGATCCCACCGAGCGATCTGGACGGCGTGCTGACCGCGCTGGGGCAGCGCGATCTATTTCTCTGGCACTGGCTGGACTTCATGCAGCGCTATCCGCTGGTGGTCATGCCGACCATGGGCGATTTGGCGCTGCCGCACAATCTCGACACGACGCGAGAAGGGCAAGAACGCGTCCTGGATTCGTCTCGGGTCACCTTGATCGCGCCCGTTCTAGGCATCCCGTCGCTGGCCATGCCGGTTGGACATCACGGCTCTCTGCGCCCGGGCGTGCAGATCTTGGGACCACGGTTTCGCGAGGATCTGTGCCTCGACGCCGGCGAGGTCATCGAAGCCGCAGAAGGCGTCGTCACGCCGATTGATCCCCCGCCGGCGCCAGCCGCCTGACAAGTTACGCGGGTGCAGCATCGGGCACCTTCGGGGTCTGAAGAGGGTCAAGGCTCAGTCACCACTTTCCGGCCGCCCCGCCCGAAGGGCATAGGGGCGGCCAGCACCGGCTTCGCCGGCGCCTCTTGATGACCGTAGAGACGTTTTGCCCGAGATCGAGTTGGTCGTCGTTGGTCGTCGAACGGGAGCTCGTCGGCGGTCACGGTTGAACCTTGGTTTCCTCGGCAGCCATCTGACCGTCGGAGTCACGGCTGGACGGGGTCAAGGGGCGGCCCGAAGGGCCGAGGGGACACGGGGCAGAGCGGAGCCCGGACTGACCCTTGACGCTTCGGTCACCTGTCGCCAGCTCATCCTGGAGTTCGCCAGTCGATCTCTTCCGCGACGAAGAGGACCGTACCCGTCAAGCCGTAGAGGAAGCTCTGAGCGGCGCGGACATACCGCGGACACGACCCAGGACCAGCGATAAAATCCAGCTACCACAAAGGTTCTTGCTTAGATGTCGTAGTAGAGCATGAACTCCCAGGGGTGGGGGCGGAGTCGAACGGGATCGATCTCGTACTCGCGCTTGTACGCGATCCAGGTTTCGATCAGATCGTCGGTGAAGACGCCGCCGGCACGCAGGAAATCATTGTCTGCCTCCAGGGCCCCCAGGGATGCCTCCAACGAACCCGGCACCGTCGGTACCTGGGCCAGCTCTTCGGGGGGCAGGTCGTAGAGGTCCTTGTCCACCGGATCGGGCGGCTCGATCTTGTTCTGCACGCCGTCGAGGCCGGCCATCAGGATCGCCGAGAAGGCCAGGTACGGATTGCAGGAGGGGTCCGGACACCGGAACTCGACGCGCTTGGCCTTCGGGCTTTTCGAGTAGAGCGGGATCCGGCAGGCCGCGGACCGGTTGCGCTGGCTGTAGACCAGGTTGACCGGCGCCTCGTAGCCCGGCACCAGGCGCTTGTAGCTGTTTGTGGTTGGCGCGGCGAAGGCGAGGATAGCGGGAGCGTGGGCGAGCAGACCGCCGATGTACCAGCGACCGATGTCGGATAATCCGGCGTAGCCCAGCTCCGAGTAGAAGAGCGGCTCGCCCCCCTTCCACAAGGAGGAGTGGACGTGCATGCCCGAACCATTGTCGGCGAATATCGGCTTCGGCATGAACGTCGCCGAGAACCCGTTGGCCCGGGCCACGCTTTTCACCACGTACTTGTACAGCATCAGCTTGTCGGCCATAGCCGAAAGGGTGTCGAAGCGCATGTCGATCTCGGCTTGCCCGGCGGTACCCACCTCGTGGTGCTGGATCTCGATTTCGATGCCCAGCTGCTCCATGGTCAGGATCATCTCCGAGCGGAGGTCCTGGAAGTGGTCCATCGGCGGTACCGGGAAATACCCCTCCTTGTAGCGGGGCTTGAAACCGAGGTTCGGACCCTCGTCGGTGCCGGAGTTCCATATTCCCTCGACCGAGTCGATCTTGTAGTACCCCTCGTGGGAGTTCTGGTCGAAGCGAATGTCGTTGAAGATGAAGAACTCGGCCTCCGGACCGAAGTAGGCCGTGTCAGCGACTCCCGTCGATACCAGATAGTGCTCTGCCTTCTTGGCGACGTACCTGGGGTCCCGGGAATAGGACTCGCCGGTGACGGGGTCCCGCACGAAGCAGTTCAGGTTGAGGGTCTTGTGCTGGCGGAAAGGGTCGATCACCGCGGTGTTCGGATCGGGGACCAGGAGCATGTCGGACTCCTGGATCTCCTGGAAGCCGCGGATCGACGAGCCGTCGAATCCGGAACCCTCCTCGAAGCTGTCCAAGGTCAACTCATGCGCGGGCAGCGAGTAGTGCTGCATCAAGCCGGGCAAGTCCGAGAACCGAAAATCGACGATCTCGATGCCCTCGGCCTGAACCAGGCTCAGGACCTCTTCCGGCGTGCGCTTGGCGAATGCCACCTGACCTCCTGAATCGTGCGTTCGACGACAGCCTCCGCTGCCTCGGTGAGAGTCTTGCAGACTCTACTGAGGGCCATCCCCCGTTGGTCCGCCCCTCCTGCGCTTTCAGCCATGCTGCACTCGGACAAAAGAGGGGCCTCCCGACGGCACGGACCGCCCGCTTTTTCAGCATGGCGGAGCTGTGTACATGGTGTTTCCGGTTTCGTGAAGAGTTTGTAACAGATGCCTCCTCGCCAACGGGGAAGCCAGCAGGACACCTATCGTGGCATCGATGGAACGCCAACAGGACTACGTGCTCCGGACGGTTGAAGAGCGGGGCGTGCGGTTCGTGCAGATGTGGTTCACCGACGTGCTCGGCACGCCCAAGTCCTTCCAGATCACGCCGGCCGAATTGGAGAACGCCCTCGAGGAGGGCATGACGTTCGACGGGTCGACGATCGACGGTTTCAGCCGGGTCCAGGAAAGCGACGTCCTGGCCATGCCCGATGCGAAGACCTTCCAGCTCCTCCCCTACCTGGCCGACGGCGCACCGGTCGCTCGAGTGGTTTGCGATGTGGTCAACCTGGACGGCTCCCCCTTCGAAGGCGACCCCCGTCAGGTGTTACGGCGGGCGCTTGAGCGGGCGAGGGGCCTTGGTTTCTCCTTCTTCGTGGCGCCGGAGCTGGAGTACTTCTACTTCGCCCAGCCGCCGGGCAACGCGGACGGGACGGCGCCGGCCCCGCTCGACCGGGGGTCCTACTTCGACCTCACCACCAACGACCTGGGCTCCGAGCTACGCCGGCAGACCGTTCTCACCCTGGAAGACATGGGCATCCCGGTTGAGTACAGCCAGCACGAGGACGCTCCGAGCCAGCACGAGATCGACCTGCGCTACACCGACGCCCTGACCATGGCCGACACGGTCATGACCGTACGAATGGTCGTCAAGGAGATCGCCGCCCAGCACCAGGTCATGGCCACCTTCATGCCCAAGCCGCTGCATGGCGTGCAGGGCTCCGGGATGCACACCCACCTGTCCCTCTTCGACGGCGACAACAACGCCTTCTATGACGATTCCGATGAGTACAACCTGTCCGACGTGGCCCGACGCTTCATCGCGGGGGTGCTCGCCCACGCTCGCGAGCTGACCGCCGTCACCAACCAGTGGGTGAACTCGTACAAGCGACTGATCGTCGGCTACGAAGCGCCCGTCTACATCTCCTGGGCCCGCAACAACCGATCCGCACTCGTCCGTGTCCCCCCGACCAAGAAGGGCAAGCGTGACTCGACCCGCATCGAGTACCGTGCGCCCGACCCCGCGGCCAACCCCTACCTGGCGTTTGCGGCGGTGTTGGCCGCCGGGCTGACGGGAATCGAGAAGGGCTACGACCTGCCGGCGGAGGCGGCTGCCAACCTCTACGAGCTGTCGCCGGCTCAGCGGCTGGCGGAGGGGATCGTCGCCCTCCCCGGATCATTGGCCGAGGCCGTCGACGCGATGGAGCATTCCGAGTTAATGGCGGAGGTACTCGGGGAGCACGTGTTCGAGTGGTTTGTGCGCAACAAGCGAGCCGAGTGGGCCGATTACAAGGCGGAAGTAACGGCCTTCGAGTTGCGTCGATACCTCCCTTCCCTGTAAGGCACCGGGACGACGACCGCCGTGGAACCGTTGCTCCTGTTTCCCGATCCGGCACCGCCGGCGCTGGCCCAGGCCCTCGACCTGTCGGGGTACCCGTGGAAGGCTGCGGGTTCGGTGGAAGCCGCCGATCGTCTCGAGCCTGACGACGGCTGGGCGGGAGCAATCGTGTGCGCTGATGTCGATCCCGACGGCGCGTTCAGCTTGTGCCGGGCGGTGCGCAAGCGGGACCTGCCGCTTACCCCGCTGCTGCTGCTGATATCCACTGACCAGCTCGCCGAGCTCGAGCTGCGCGAGGACCTCTTCGACGATTTCTGCGTGACGCCGTGGAAATCACAGGAGCTGGAGGCACGGCTGGCCCACCTGTTCTGGCGCACCGGGCGCGGTACCCGGCCGGAGCTGATCGAATACGGCCCATTGCTCCTCAACCTCGAGACCTATCAGGCCGCCCTACAGAGCCGCCCGCTCGACCTCACCTTCATGGAGTACGAGCTCCTCAAGTTCCTGGCGACCCATCCGGGCAAGGTGTTCACCCGGGAGGTGCTGCTCTCGCGCGTGTGGGGCTACGAGTACTACGGGGGGGCCCGCACCGTCGATGTCCACATTCGCCGGCTGCGGGCCAAGTTGGGCGAAGAGCACGCCAACCTGATCTCGACCGTGCGGTCGGTCGGGTACCGCTTCGGTCAGAGTCGCTGGAATTCATCCTAGTACACTGGAACGCATTGTCAGGCTGTAAGGGCCCGGCGGCCGGCGCGATTTTCTGCAGCAAACTTGGCCCAAAAAAGGGGGGGCGCCGATTCCCTGGCGCGAATGTCGCCCTGTTGAAGCGGCCCGCGCTGCAGAAAAGCTATGGAAGGACGCGATCGCGACAGAAAACGCCCCCCCTCTGGCGGCCGTCGCCTCGACCGTCGCCACCCTGGCCCTCTAGCCGGGGCCGAGGTAGGCCCAGGCCTCGATCTCGACCCGGGCGCCGAGGGGAAGGGCGGCAACCGCGAACGCGGAGCGGGCCGGGCGGTGGTCACCGAAAGCGGCCACGTACGCGTCGTTCATGGCCGGGTAATCGGCGATGTCGGCGAGGAACACGGTGGTCTTGACCACAGCGTCGAGGCCGGCGCCCTCACCGCTCAGGAGCGCCTGGATATTAGCGATGGCCTGGGTCACCTGGGCCGCGAGGCCGTCGACAAGCGCGCCGTCCCTCAGACCGACCTGGCCACTGCAGACCACCCACGATCCCGCCCGCACGACCGGCGTGTACGGGCCGACCGGACGGGCGGGCATAGCGGCCCCACCCGTGTCTGTTGTCATGCCAATCTCCTCGTGTTATCGGCTCCTCATGTGATCGGCGCCTCGTCGGGTCGGCCAGCGGGGCGGCAGGCCCTGAGCAATCCACGTCGCCGCCGCCACGGCTGCGAAGGCGGCATCGGAACCGCGTACCGGGTCGCCGGGCGGGCCGGGCGGGCCGGGCGCGCTCACCCCGTGCTCCAACTGGATGGCGATCGGAGGGGTCGCCCGAGCCGGCAGGATCCCGAACGACCGGATCGTCAAGTCCTCCGGTACGCCGTCCTCCCCGATCGCGATGCCCTCCGAGCAAACCCACCCCAGTCCCATGTGGGCGGCCCCGGTGATGTACGAGCGCAATACGGTCTCGTCGAGGGGATCGCCGCAGCGAACAGTCACCTCCACGCCGAGCGGACCGCCATCTGCGGCCACGGTCACGCTCGCTTCCGCCCAGCCACCCTCGGGCGCGGTGACCGCCGCCGTGCCAAGGCCACCCGCTGCGGGCACCCGCCCGGCGGCCAGAGCTTGACCGGCGGCGACGAGCACCGCGGCCTCGGCCCACCCCGCAGCCCGCGGATCGGCCGACACCGTCGGACCGGCCACATCCGCCACCTCGGTGACCTCGATGCCCGGTGTGACGAGCCGGGCGGCATCGGCCGCTGATGGCGCGGCCACAATGTGGAGGCGGCCGGTGCCGTCGACACGCATGCCGGCTGCCACCGGCGGGCGCTTCGGACCTTTGCGCACCACATCCTCCCGGGAAAAGAGGACCCGCACCGGTCGCTGGAACTGCTCGGCCAAAGCCCGGGCCGCCGCGGGCGCCGCCGAGGCGACCTTCCCGCCGAAGGCCCCCCCATTGCCCGCAGCATGGGCCGGTTGCCTGCCCGGAACGCACCACGACGAGTCAGGCTCCAGGTACGCCGGCTCGACCCATGTGGTCTGGAGGGTGAAGTCCCAGTCACCCGGCGGAACCTCGAGGGGGTAGCTCAAGGGCTGCCCGCTACGTCGTCCGGGCACCTGGCCGGAACGAACCCGGGCTTCGGCCAGCGTCTCTCCCACCGCCCAACCCCCCGTCCGGTCGGGTACCGCGACCAGACAGCCGGGCGGGGCGCTGTCCGCCGCGAATCCACCCCGGCCGAGCACCACGTCGATGCCGGTGCGTTGGGTCGTGCCCCCCTCGAGCGTGGCTCGCCGGGAGCCGGCGGAGGGATCCCCGGCAACGGACGGGTCGCCGGCGGAGGAGGCAGGGGCGGCGGACGGGCCGGACGGTGGCGACGAATCCCAGGCGGCGGACGGGCCGGAAGGGGGCGACGAATCGCAGGCTGCGGCCACGATGGTCCGCCAGCCCGTGCAGCGGCACAGGTGGGCCAGCAGCGCCGACTCCACTCGTTCGGGGGTGGGACAAGGACCAAGGGGGGCCAGCCGACACAGAATGCCCGGAGTGCAGAAGCCGCACTGGCTGGCGCCATGGCGGCTGAACGCGTCGACCAGCCGGGCCTTTACCTCTGGATCCAATCCATCGGCCGTCGTCACCGACCGGCCACCCACCCGCCGCAGCGGGGTGACGCACGCCACCCGGGGCACCCCGTCTATGAGGACCGTGCAGCAGCCGCACTGCCCCTGCGGGCTACAGCCGTCTTTGACCGATCGGATCCCCAGGTCCTCACGCAGGGCGTCGAGCAGGGATCCTTCCTCGCTCGCCACCTCCACGGATCGCCCATCCAGGGCGAAGGTGACAGGCAGCTGTCAGCTCAGCTGAAGGACTGCCCGCAGCCGCAGGTGCGGCTGGCGTTGGGGTTGTTGATGCTGAACCCGGCGCCCTGCAGCCCGTCCTTGAAGTCCAGAACCGCACCTTGCAGCAGGCTGGCGCTCGAGGGGTCCACGACGACCTTGACCGGGCCGAACGACGAGGTTACATCGTCATTGGCAACGTCGGTGTCGAAGAACATCTCGTAGCTGAAGCCGGAGCACCCGCCCGGTCGTACCGCTACTCGCAGGGCCAGATCGGGGTTGCCCTCCTGCTCCATCAGCTCCGCAACCTTGCTGGCGGCAGTGTCGGTCAAGGTGATGGCTTCGATGGGGGTGACGTCGGTCTGGGTGGTGCTCACCGGTCCTCCTGCGCTAAGTCCAAGGCGCGCCAGCGCCCGCTCCTCGAGATGCTAGTCCAACGCAGCCGGCTATCGACAGCTCAACCTGGCTGGTCAGCCTCCTCCGGGTCAACCTACCCTGCGCTCGTAGACTGACAGGCGTGGCCAACGGGATCAGCGGGATCAGCGGGATCAGCGAAGCGTCGGTTCTCGCCGCTATGCGGGGTGTCATCGACCCCGAGCTTGGACATGATCTGGTCGACCTGGGGATGTACCTGGGTTGCCAGATCAGCGAGGACGGTTCGGTCACGGTCCGGGTCGCCCTGACCACGGCCGGCTGCCCGTTACGGACTCAGCTCCAACGCGACGTCACCGCTCGGGTCGGAAGCCTGCCCGGAGTAACCAGCGTGCACGTCCGGACGAGCGAGATGTCCGCCGCCCAGAAGAAGGACCTGATGGACCGGGCCCGCCGGCGAGCCCGGGAAAACCCACCGGCCACCGAGATACCCGGCCGGACCCGGGTGCTGGCCGTTTCCTCGGGCAAGGGCGGGGTCGGCAAGTCGTCGGTGACGGTCAACCTGGCGGCGGCCCTGGCCGCACGCGGATTCGTCGTCGGGCTTCTCGACGCCGATATCGCGGGCTTCTCGGTGCCCCGGATGCTTGGGATGGAGGGACGGCTGGAAGCACGCCCGTCCGGGACAGGTGATCGGATCAGGATCGAGCCGCTGACGAAGCCCCTCGGCGCGGGGCTGCTCAAGGTGGTGTCCATGGGGTTCCTCTCTCCCGAGGATGAGGCGATCATGTGGCGCGGCCTGATGCTGCTCCGCGGCGTCCAGCATTTCCTCGAAGAGGTCGCTTGGGGCGACCTCGACTACCTGCTCGTGGATATGCCGCCCGGGACGGGGGACATTCAGATGGGTCTGGCCCGGATGCTTCCCCGGGCCGAGATGCTCATCGTGACCACTCCCGCGCTGGCGGCCCAGAAGGTGGCAGTGCGAGCCGCCGACATGGCACGCAAGGGCTACCTGCGCGTGGCAGGCGTGGTCGAAAACATGAGCGGATTCACCTGCCCGCACGGCGAGCACTACGACCTGTTCGGTTCGGGAGGTGGCGAGCGCCTGGCCCAGGAGATCGGGGCCCCGCTACTGGCGCGCATCCCGCTGGATCCGGCCGTCTCGGCCGGCGGCGACCGGGGCGAACCGGCTTCGCTTGCCGGCGATGCGGCCAGCCGAGTGTTCGCGTCGCTCGTCGACGCGGTGCTCGACATCGCGCCCGTGGTGGAGATGGGCGAGTGCACCGCCCGAATGCTCGACGCCATCGAGGCCGCGATCACATCCAAACCGGGTTAGACCCGAATCAGATCAGACCTGGGCGGGCGAGGGGAGCGGGGCGGTGGTTGCCCGCCAGGCGGCATCGAGGTCGAGGGGCTCGACCCCGGCTGCTTTCCCCTCGGCGGCCAGCTTCATCAGATGCGCCCAGACCGAGCACCTGGCCACCCGGCGCAGGGCCTCGGGAAGACCGACGTAGATCGCGGTGACCAGTTGCTCCGACGTCGTGCTCCCGTCCGGTGCAGCCCGGAGCGCCGATAACACCTGGACTTCCCGTTCACGGCGATGGCGGAGATACTCATCGAGCACCGCCGCCGGATCCTCGATCATGTCGCCGTGGCCAGGGGCGATGCGGCGCGGCGCCCGGCGGCGAACGTAGTCGAGCGATTCCAGGTAGTCGGCCATGTTGCCGTCAGGCGGACCGATCACCACCGTCGATCCGTCCATGACATGGTCACCGGAGAACAGCAACCCCGTCCCCGCCATCTCGAAGCATAAATGGTTTGACGCGTGGCCAGGCGTGTACACGGCCTCGACCACCAGCTCGCCGGTGTCCACCCGGTCGCCGTCGACGAGCAGGCGGTCAGGGGCAAACGCCTGATCGTGGGCCTCCAGCCCGGCCGGCGATCCTCCGGGAGCCGGTCCGAAGGCCAGGATCGGCGCGCCGGTGGCCTGTTGCAGCCGGGCCGCCAGTGGCGAGTGGTCGACATGGGAATGGGTGACCAGGATCCAGCCCAACCGGTCACCGGCCGCCTCGAGCAGCGCGGTCAGGTGCTGGTCATCGTCGGGACCGGGGTCGATGAGCGCAACCCGCGCCGCGCCCAGGAGATAGGTGTTGGTGCCGGGGCCGGTCATGATCCCGGGATTCGGGGCGACCAGGCGGACCACGCCGGGTGCCACGTCGATCAGGTGACCCGGCTGCAGGGCTTCTGGCCACACTGGCTGCTCCGGCGACTCGGGCTGGTCCGGCGACTCTGGCTGCTCCCGCGACTCTGGCTGCTCCCGCGACTCGGGCTGGTCCCGCGACTCTGGCTGCTCCCGCGAGTCTGGCTGCTCCCGCGACTCTGGCTCTTCCGGCGACTCTGGCACGGGAGCGGCATCGGGAAGCGGGTCAGCCACGGTCCGCACCCTACCCCTGGTCAGGGTGGGCCCGGAGTACCGTGAATGCGATGGCGAGGTCGCGTGTGGGTGACTCCGACGCCCTGAGCGAAGCCGGTTGGCCGCCGCCCCTTGCGGCCGAAGCGGCTGAAGCGCGGGCGAAGGGTGCGACACGGGGGGCAGAGCCGAGGACCGGCCGGCCGCAGTCCAACAGAACCGGGACGAACTCGAGTACCGATCGGCGGACCAACCGGGGTGGGAACGACGACGGCCCGCCCACCGGCCCGCGGACCGGCCGCGGCCGGGGGAACTTCGACGACGGCCCGCCCGGCGACCGTCCCGGCCGGGCGTCGAGGCTGCGGACCCGAATCCTCCCCCGCAGCCTTCTCGGCATCGCGTGCCTGATCCTGGCGCTGGCCGTCGGGGCCGGCTTCAGCGGAGTGGTCCTCTTCTCCTACTACCAGTACAAACTCAACCAGACCAACGACCGCGTCAACGCGCTGATCTCGGGCTACAAGAAGCAGTTCACCAACGCCGAGAGTGACCTGGCCGCGGCCACCGCAGCGGCCAAGGCCAGCATTCAGAACCAGCTCAAGGCCCTTCAGCAGATCAAGATTGGGCCGGCGCCGCTCGCGGCCCTGATCAAGCAGGTCGCGCCGTCCGTCTACTTCGTCCACAGCCTCGATGCCAACGGGCAACCGACGGTTGGAAGCGCCTTCGTGGTGTCTTCCAACGCCACCCAGTCGTTGCTCCTGACCTCCTACACCACGGTCAAGGCGGCCACGATAAGTCCCGGCCCTACCGTCTACATCCAGCGAGGCAACACCAGCACCCCCGTCAGCGTCCGCTCCTGGGACCCCCAATACGATCTTGCTCTGCTCGTGCTCCCGCAGGGCGGCCTGCGGGCCCTCCCGGCCGCCACCCTGTCCCCGGCCCCGCAGCCAGGCGACGGGGTCTACGCCGTGTCCGGACTCGGATCGGCCGGAGCGTCGATAGCTCAGGGCACCATCATCGATGTCTCGGCCAGCGGCATCACCGAGGACGCGGCCGTCGGCCCAGCCTTCCAGGGCGGGCCCCTGATCAACCAGGCCGGCGACGTGGTGGCGGTGGGATCGCTCACCTACGCGCCCTACAACTTCACGTCGAGTGGGGTCTGGTTTGCTCCGTACGTCGAGGCCGCATGCAACAAGGTGCTCACCTGCCCTGGTGGAACCTTGGCCAGCGGCCAGTGATGCACTACCCTGGTTGATGGGGAGTGGATTACATGGGCGTTGCTGAGGTAGTCGGATTTGCAGCGTGCTGGCTCATTGTTGCCGGGCTGATGCTCTGGGGCGTGCTTACGGAGAAAAACCGGGGACCGATGCGGTTCGAGCCGCCCGCAGGCATGGCCGGCATGTGGCATCCGAGCCGGGCGCCGCGCACCTCGCCGGCCGACTGGGTCGTCGTCGAGGTGGCCGAGGGCGCTTCACCGGAGGTGGCCGAGCAGGCCCGCTTCCTGGCTGAGGCCTGGCTGGCCGCCCGGGGCATCGACCTGGCCGCCGTGCCGCCGAGCGACATCCGCACCGAAGTCACCACAACCGGAGACGGGGTCAGCACCACCCGGGTGCTGGTCAGGCCGGCCGCCCTCACTACCAGCCGGCGCCACCGCTGACCGCACCCACCAGCCGGGCCTGGGTGCTGAATATCTGCTACGGGGCGGTCGTTGTGGTCGTCGATCGAGGCGGTTGCCTGGGGACCGTCGTCGAGGTGGTCGAGGTCGATGGGGCGACCGTCGTCGAGGTCGACGGGACCGTCGGACTCACCGGCGCCGGTACCCCGAAGGTCGGCGGTGGGACCTGATAGGGCCCGCCCACCGGCGTTCCTTGAATCGAGCCGGGCGGCCCGGGTTCGATCGGAAGGGTCGTGGTGGGCGCAGCCTGCAGGGCGGAGGCCGCACGGGGCGCCACGATGGGCGCCGGCTCCGTGAAGGGGGTCGCCGGCACTCCGGCCAGCGCCCTGGTCATGAACGCCTGCCAGGTGATCGCCGGCCAGGTGCCCCCGTACACGGGGTCCACCCCTTTGACGTCGCCCATGGGAGCGGCCTGGCTGTTGGCGTTCCCCATCCATACCGAGGCGGACAGGGTCGGCGTGTAGCCGACGAACCAGGCGTTGGTGTAGTTGCTGGTGGTGCCCGTCTTGCCGGCGGCCGGGCGGCCCAGTTGGGCGGCGGTCCCGGTACCGCCGGACACGACCCCCTGGAGCACGTTCGTGACGTTGTCCGCCACATTGGCCGGCAGGACCTGGGATGCCGACGGGAGCGGGCTGATGTTGTTGACCAGGATCTTTCCGGAGCTGTTGACGATCTCGAGGATCGGGGTGGGAACGGCCCGCAGGCCATGGTCGGCAAAGACGCCGTAGGCCGAAGCCATGTCAAGCGGTGACACGTCGACCTCGCCGAGGGCGTAGCTCTGGCAGTAGTAGAAGGGCGGAGTGGAGTAGTAGGCGGACTCGATTCCGAGGTTCTTGGCCGTGGTGGCCACGTTCGTGCAGCCCACCTGCGGGGCGACCTGGGCGTACACGGTATTGGTGGACTCGACGGTGGCCTGGGCGAGGGTTTCGGTGCCGATGATGCTGCCGGGCTCGTCATTATGGATCTGGCAGGCGTTCGCGGGCTGCCCGGCCGGCACCTGGCAGCCGGGGATCTGGTAGATGCCGGGCGCCGGGTACAGGGCGTCGGGTTGAATGCCCTGCTCGAACGCGGTGGCGAGGGTGAAGGGCTTCCATGCCGAACCGGGTTGACGTCCTTCGCCGCCTCCGGTGATGCTCTGGCCGGACCAGCAGGTGGCGGCCACCCCCACCGTGGCCCTGGCGGCCGGACGAGGGTCGCACCCACCCAGAGCCAGGTTTACCTGCGAGGTGGACCCGAAGCCCCGCCCGGCGACCAGGGCCGGCACGAAACCGGTGCTCGGCTCCACCACCGCCATCGCCATGTCGAGGGGCGGGCTAGTGCCCGACAGGGTGGTCGCCACCGCGGCGGAGGCATCCGCCTGCAAGGCCGGATCGAGGGTGGTCTGCACTCGCAAACCTCCGCCGTAGACCGCCGCCGCCGGGAAGTGGGCGAGGAGCCAGCGGGTCACGTAGTCGACGAAGTCCGGGTACGCCGTGGCCGATGTGGCCTGGTTGGGGTACACGATGGTGGCGCCGGACCGGATGGTATGGCCGTCATCGAGCACCAACCGCTGTCGCGATGGCAGCCTGATACTGGGCTGCGGTGAGGTAACCCTGCTGCCGCATCTCCTCGAGGACCAGCTCTCGGGCCGTCTCCGCGTCGGCCAGGTGTTCTCGCGGAGCCCGGTCGCTCGGAGCCGGAATGAGCCCGGCGAGCGTGGCCGCCTGCGAGGCGGTGAGGTCGCCGACGGGGACGTGGAAGTAGTTTTCCGCGGCCGCGCCGATCCCGTAGTTGCCGTCGCCGAAGTAGACGACCGTGAGGTAGCGGTAGAGGATCTCGTTCTTGCTGGCTTCCCGGTCCAACTGGCTGGCCAGGATGGCCTCGCGGACCTTGCGCACGAGCGTGCGCTGCTCGTTGGTGAAGGCCAGCTTGACGTACTGCTGGGTGATGGTCGAGCCGCCCTGCAGCGGACCTTTGTGGCGGACGTCGTCGTAGAGGGCGCGCAGGGTTCCACGCAGATCGACGCCGCCGTGATGGTAGAAGTTGCGGTCCTCGTCGGCGATGACGGCTTCCTTGAGTACCTCGGGGATCTGGGCTTCGGTAACCGGGACGTTGCGGTCGTACGCCTGCAGGGTGGCGATCTGATGCCCGTAACGGTCGTAGATGATCGTCGGAAGGATGCTCGGATTCGGTTTCGGGATCGGGATCGTCGCCGGCAAGGGCAGGAAGATCAGGGCGGCCAGGATGGTGAGACCGAACGCGGCGGGCGCTCCGACGAAGACCACGATGGCCAGAAACAGCGACCCGAAGATCGTCTTGACGATCCTCCAGAGCAATCGCATGGTTAGTTCAGCTTCGCGCGCGCCGAGGCTGCCGCTGGGGGCACCTCGCGAACCGGCCGGTCTTTTCGCCTAGTCGACGTCGATCAGCACATCCTCACCTTCGGTCCGAACGGGGTAGATACGCAGTCCGGGCCGGCGCCCGAACAGGGTGAGGTGCTCGCCAGTGCGCAGGTCATACCGCCAGCCGTGCCATGGGCAGGTCAGGCAACCGGCTTCGACGAGTCCATCATCGATCGGGTTGCCGAGATGGCGGCACACGTTGTCGACGGCGACGAGTCGGTCCCCCACGCGGAAGACCGCGATCGACCGGGTCCCGACCCACACCGGCCACCCCCGGTCGACAGGGATCTCGTCGCGCCGGCAGGCGGCTCGCCAGGTCACTGACCGGCCCGGAGGCTAGCGAGGCGGCCCACAGGGGGCGTCAGCGAAGTACGGGCCCGCGCTCGCCTCTGGCCCGGGGGACCCGCCGGCGCGCTGGGCGCGCTCGACCCCGGCGGCCCAGGCGGTCCAGACGGCCCAGGCGGTCGCGGGCCGACTGACCGTGAGATCCTCAGGCAGAGGTGCGACCATCAGGTGAACGTTACCGGGGCACCACCTCATGGCAGGCGCAGGAACGAGGCCCTCGGCCTTACTGACCACGTGCTCAGCGCCCGAGCAGCTCCCTGCGCTCGACCTCGTTGTACCCACCCCAGATGCCGTGTGGCTCACGAATGCGCAGGGCGTAGTCCAGGCACGGCCGCTTCACCGGGCAGGTGGCGCAAATGGCCTTCGCCCTGGCCTCCCGAAACTCCTTGTCGTCCTTGCGTTCGAAGTGAGAAGGCGGGAAGAAGAGCGCGGTGTGAGGCCCGCGGCACGCTGCTTTCGCCTGCCATGCATCTTCAACATGTTGGACGCTTGCCACCATCCCCCTTTCCGCTATCTGTGGAGCAACGTAGTCCCCGCCCTGTCACGCAAACAAGGGGCAATATTCGGAAGTACACCACCCTGACCAGCACTTTCCCCATCCCGTCGACCTGGAGGCGAGGTGGGTAGTCTGACGGTCTAGCTGAGCCTCACCGAAGGGTGACCCACGATTTCTGACTCCACTCCGCACCCCGTCGGCGGCAGGCCTCCAGCCAGACCGATGTCGTCGTTGCCGTTGGGAGGTCCGTGGAGCCCGCATCCTTTGTTCCGCCCGCGCGGGTGACCATCGTGGCTGGAAAGGGAGGGGTCGGCAAGACGACTGTCGCCGCCGCGCTCGGCCGGCTGGCGGCCGGAGCGGGGTACACCACCCTGATCGTGGATGTGGAGGGCAAGGGCGGGTTACCCGCCCTGTACGGGCGGTCCGACGCCCTCTCCTACCAGGAGACAGTGCTCCTCGAAGCGGGCGCTCGAACCAAAAGCGCCGAGGTTCGAGCCAGGACCCTGACACCCGATGATGCGTTACTCGAATACCTGGATGAGCACGGAATGAGCCGGATTTCGCGACGCCTGGTATCCACCGGCACCCTCGACGTTGTCGCCACCGCCGTACCAGGGATCAAAGACATCCTGGTGCTCGGAAAGGTCAAACAGCTCGAGGCTCAGAGCGCCGCCGGCAGAGCAGGCACGCCGGATTTCATCGTGGTCGATGCTCCGGCAGCGGGTCATGCGGTGACCTTCCTGGCCAGCGCCTACGGGCTGGTCGACGCGGCCGCGGTCGGGCCGATCCGGGATCAGGCGGTCGACGTCATCGGCATGCTCGGTGATGCCGATCGCTGTCAAGTGATGCTGGTGACCGTGCCGGAAGAGACGCCCGTCAACGAGGCCGCCGAGACCGCGTTCCACCTGGAAGACCGGGCCCGGGTGCAGCTCGCCCCGGTCGTCGCCAATGGCATCTGGACGGATCTCGATCTGCCCCCAGACGCGGCAGCGGCCATCGCGGCCTCCGGATTGGCCCTGGAGCCGGCGGAGGTCGACCGGATGGTCCGGGCGGCGGAGTTTCGACGCCAGCGGCATCAGCTGCAAGAGGCGCAGTTGGCCCGGCTGGCGGACCTGCTGCCGCTGCCACAGCTACGGCTGCCCTACCTGTTCGCGACCGAGCTAGGGCCTGACGATGTTGCCATCCTGGCGGCCACCCTGGGCGAACAGCTTGCGGATGTGGCCCGATGAGCGCCGGCCCGTCTCGGGTCGGCGGGGTCCTGGCCAGCCTGGTCACGGGGCGTCAGATCATCATCTGCGCCGGTCCCGGGGGGGTCGGCAAGACCACCACGGCGGCGGCGATCGCCCTGCAGGCGGCCCGACTGGGACGGCGGGCCTGCGTGGTCACCATCGATCCGGCCAAGCGTCTCGCCGATGCGCTTGGCCTCGACGAACTGACCAACGAGCCGCATCAGGTCGACGGCGACTGGCGACCCGCCGGCGAGCTGTGGGCCCTGATGTTCGACACCAAGACCACCTTCGACGATGTCGTCATTCGCAATGCTGGATCGAAGGAACAGGCGCAAGCCATCCTCGACAACCGGCTCTACCGGAACATCTCCGGGGCGCTCGGCGGCACCCAGGAGTATATGGCGATGGAGAAGCTGTACGAGCTCCATCGTGATGGCGGTTTCGACCTGGTCGTGGTGGACACCCCTCCCACCCGCCATGCCCTGGACTTTCTCGACGCCCCGGCCCGGCTCACGCGCTTTCTCGACAACCGGGTGTTCCGCCTGCTCATGACGCCCACCCGGGCCGGCCTCCGGGCCCTCGGGCTGGCCACTCAGATGTTCCTCCGAACCATCAGCAGGGTGGTGGGCGGCGCCATCGTGGCTGACGTAGTGGCCTTCTTCGCCGCCTTCGAAGGGATGGAGGAGGGCTTTCGCGACCGGGCCGCCAAAGTCGAGGAGCTGCTGGCCGGGGGAACCACCGCCTTCGTGGTGGTGTCGTCGCCCCGGCGGGACGCGGTCGAGGAGACGCTGTTCTTCGCCGACCGGCTGCGCCAGACGACCGGCCTGGTGGAGGCACTGATCGTCAACCGAATGTTTCCCTACTTCGGACCCGTACCCGGAGTGCTGCGGGGCGGCGCCGGTGACCCAGGTGCTCTCGGCCCCGAGCTCGCCGCCCTGACCACCAACCTCCATGACCTGAACCGGGTCGCGATCAAGGAGCAGGCGCACGTCAAGGTGCTGTCAGAACAACTGCCCGGCGCCGCCGTCGTCCAGGTCCCGTTCCTCACCGACGACGTTCATGACCTGGACGGGCTGACCAAGGTGTGCCGTTGGCTTTTCGATGCATGAGCGGTGATCTCAGCCATCCCGGCGCCGGAGTGGCCGCCCGCCTTACTCCTCGACGGACGCGTTCTTCTCGAGCGCGGCGGCGGCTTCCTCGACGGTCTCGACAACCGTCACGATCCGGTCGAAGCCCGTCGTGCGCAAGAGGCGGATAAGGGTCGGACGGTTGCAGGCCACGGCCACCTCGCCGCCCAGCTCACGGGTGCGCCGGATCCCGCCGATGAGCGCCCCCAGCCCGGCCGAGTC
Source organism: uncultured Acidimicrobiaceae bacterium (assembly GCA_963834725.1). Taxonomy (GTDB): domain Bacteria; phylum Actinomycetota; class Acidimicrobiia; order Acidimicrobiales; family Palsa-688; genus PALSA-693. The sequence continues at coordinate 4,124,813 of CAWICN010000001.1, read as the reverse complement.
GACGAACGGAATCCCCGACATGTCGATGAGCAGCTGCTTGCTGGACGCCATCTCCGCCAGGGCCTGACGGAATTGGCTGACCGTGAACGCGTCCAGCTCGCCGACGGGTCGGCAAATGGTGATGCCTTCAGACGTCTGGTCCTGGTGGATGGTGAGCACACGACCTCCCAAACCGCCAGCCGGCGGCACCCACCAGGATGGTACCTACAGGAGGCTCGGCGCTACCCTCACCGTATGCCCGACATCGTCATCGCGACCGACTCGGCGGCGGTCTTCGACGAGATCCGCTCGGTGGTCGCGGAGCCTTCGACGACCGTGCGGTGGGTGAGCAAGGGCGAGGCGGTGCGAGATTCCGTCAATGCTCGGCCCGCCGACCTGGCCATTGTCGACAGCCAGATCGGCACCATGGGCGGGATAGCAGTTGCCCTCGATCTTCGGCTCGAGGCCGACGCCGGCCGGCTCCTGCCCTGCCCGGTGCTGCTCGTCCTGGATCGACGACCGGATGTGTTCCTGGCCAGGCGAAGCGGCGCGGAGGGCTGGATCCTCAAGCCACTCGACCCCATCCGGCTGGGCAAGGCAGTGGCGGCTCTGCTCAGCGGCGGCGCGTGGCACGACACGAGCTACATGCCTGACCCGGTCGCTGTACCGTTCGGGTAATGCGGGCGGCGCTGGCGGCGGCGGTACGCGAGGGCCGCGTCGACCCGGTGGCCCTCGTAGAGGAGAGCCTCCGGCGCATCGAAACCCACAACGGTCGCTTGAAGGCCGTTACGGCGATTCGGGCCGAAGAAGCCCGGGCGGAAGCCAAGGCGTCGCGGCGCGAGGGAGCGCTCGCCGGGCTGCCGCTGCTGGTGAAGGACCTGGCCCGCTGCCGCGGCATGGTCACCACGATGGGATCGAGCCTCTTCGCCGACGCTCCGCCCGACGACATCGACGACGTGGTAGTGGCACGCCTGAAGGCCGCCGGCGCCATCGTCGTCGGGCGAACCAACACGCCGGCATTCGGGCATGCGGCCTACACGGCCAACCTCGTGTTCGGTGCCTCCCGCAACCCCTGGAACCCCGACCGGTCCCCCGGCGGGTCGAGCGGGGGTTCCGCCGCCGCGTTAGCGGCGGGTCTGGTGCCGTTGGCGACGACCTCGGACGGAGGCGGATCGGTCCGGATACCGGCGAGTTGCTGTGGCCTGGTCGGTTACAAACCCACCATGGGCGGCATCGGGCGCAACGTGCTGCCCCGCTGGATCGGGTTCTCGACCCAGGGCGCGACCGGATCCACCGTCGCCGACGTGGTGCTCGAGGCGTCCACGATCCTGGGTCCGGCCGCGGGCGACTACCTGTCGCTGCCTCGACACGCCATCGCACTCGAACCAGCCCGCCCCGGGGCGGTCCTGGCGACGCGCAGCTTTCGCGCCGGCGTGGATCCTGCGATCGAAGCCGCCTTCGAGGAGGCGCTCCACGTCCTGAAGAGGGCGGGCTTCCCAATCCGGCCGGTCGACCCGCCTGCGGACCGGCGGGTAGCTGCGGCGTGGGCGAAGATCGCGACGGCCGAGCTGGCCGAGAGCCTGGAGCCATTCCGCAGCCGTTGGGACGAGCTCGAGCCGTCACTCCAGGACCAGCTCCGGCTTGGGGCCGGGATCAGCGTTTCGGAGTACGTCACGGCCCAGCGGTTCCGCCACGAAGTGACCTCCCGATTCGACGACCTGCTCGGCCAGGACTCGGTGCTGATAGTGCCAACGGTCAACGTGGTCAGCTGGCCGCCGGAGGGCCCCCTGCCCACCAGCGCCGGCGACGTCCACGACGATGCCTCCGTCGCCGTCAACACCCCGGACCTCAACTTCACCGGTCACCCGGCGGTCAGTGTGCCGCTCGGCCGGGATCCTTCCGGCGTGCCGTTCGGACTTCAGATCGTGGCGCCCCGGTTCTCGGATGGATTGGCGCTCTGGTTGGCAGAAGTGCTGGAGCAGGAGCGACCGTGGCCCCTGGTAGCTCCTGGGTATCGGCCGTTCTGGGAGCCCTGAGCGACGCGGGCGGACCCGTCCGGCAAGGGGCGGCTGCGGTGGCCACACTTCCCCCGTGCAGGCGCCTGCCAGCGCAGGCCGCCGTTGTCCGAGCGAGTCTGCGCCATGGCGGCCGTCGACTACCATGACCCCTGACCGGGAAGTAGCGCAGCTTGGTTAGCGCGCAGCGTTCGGGACGCTGAGGCCGCGGGTTCAAATCCCGCCTTCCCGACCAGGTCAGAGGGCATTTTTCGTATCAACAGAAGCTCGCAGACCACACCCAGACCACAAACGTTGTGGTCCGTGGCGGTCGCCAGCGGTGGTAGATAGCCAATCGAAGTCTCGACGGTCGGTTGCCGGTCCCCAGTCTCCAACTTTTGCTCCTGCCCTGGCCGGCTTGACCTCAGGCCTCGGGCTTCCCCTCGGTGTTGTGCTTCACCCGGTGGGACGAGTCCGCGTGGCTTGCTCACGTCTTCGGGACATGAATGCGCCGTTCTTCTGGGGCACCTCCCCCGGGTGCGTGACGAGTCGGCGCTAAAGATGTCAACCGCGGCCGGCATCGCCCCTCGCGGGCAATTTCGTGGACGCTCCCTACTTCACCAGCGAACGGAATATTGGGACGCCGTAGCCAGGCACGACTCGTTCTGCTCTTCGAACTCTTCCGGGTGCGGCGAAGGGACGTATTTCGATAGCTCCGTGTCGGAGTATAGGGTGCTTCGCTGCCACCTCGACGGCTTGCTCGAGGTTGTCGCATTCGATGATGTTTGAAGCCGGTGACCCGCTCGGTGGTGTCGGCGAAGGGACCGGGGATGATTGAGCCCACATGGGGACGCTCGACCCACCGGCGCCGATCCCGTTGAGGCGCCAGTAGCCCCCGATTGCGCATCACCCTCAAGACCCGCTCGCCCGGGATGCCCACGCCGTGCTGGCGGCGGAGTCGAGCCCGCACCTTGCGGTACCCTCCCCGCAGCACGGTGTGTCGGCCAGTACCGCTCGGATGGCCTCCAGCAGCTCGCCGTCAGAGACAACCCCCTTGGGACAGGGGCGTCGTGGCGGACCACCTGACCGGCGGGCGTAGACCGTCGAGCGTGGCGCCTCCAGCACCCGGCACACCACCGCCACAGGACGCCCGGTCTCCGGGATCTGTTCTCCATCGTCAGCTCACCGATCTTGCGCTCGGCATCCCTTCGCCCGCGCTCCTCCTCGCCCGTGTCGCCCTCGCCTACCGGATCTTCAGCGCCTCCTTGCCGCCCGCGATGAACTCGTCGCGCCACGCGGCCAGACGATGAGCCTCGATCCCGAGATCTCTCGAGACCTCATCGATCCCCTCTCCTCCAAGCAGAGGCATCACCGCATCCATCTTCTTGTCGGCCGACCACCGAGGCCTGCTGCGGAAGTCCCGCGCCACCGCTTCCCGTGACTGTCATGAGAGCCATCGCGGCTCCTCTTTATCCGATATCCAAGGAACCCGGGCTGCGATGGACACGTCAGCTGCGCAACTGATGAGAACAGCCCACCGATAGACATTTTTCAGGGCGACGATAGTGGATGTCTGCCTGTATCCCTCTTGACGGAGCGTGAGGACTGTGTTACTGTGAGCGTTCGATAAGAATCTGGTAAGTAGGGGCGATCGGCCACCGAGGGGCGCACGGCGTATCCCTAATGACTAAGCACTTTGGGCGTTCACTGCTACGCGGGCGCGGCAAGCGGCCACCAGACCAAGTCTTGCTTTTTTGGCTTGGATGGCCTTGACGGATGTTTGCAGCTCGGTACCCGACGTCCGAGCCTCGAGAACTGAGTTTGGCATGAGTACCTCCGCAGAAGCGGCCGATCAGGTCCACCATCCCGACCCGTGGGCGACCCAAGGAGGTAAGCAATGAGCACCGCCGAACCCACCCATCGCCGGGGCTACCTTGCCGGCCACGCCGCCGGCAAGACCTTCATTCTGCTGCCCCTTTGCTGCATCGTGGCCTGGATCCTGGGCGCCGTCCCAGCCGCGTCAGCCGCGTCAGCCGCGTCAGCGGCGCCGGCGCTCGTCTCGCGCGGCGCGGTGGACACCGGCAGCAGCGGCGCCGCTATCACCCCCGCCTACGGGCAAACGCCCGCCGCTAACGACCTGCTGGTTTTCTTTGTCCAGGGCACTGGCAGCACGGTGCCGACTGCGCCGAGCGGGTGGTCTACCGCGGTCACCGCGGCGAAGGGCGGGGGGGGAACGGTCGGCATCTTCTACAAGGTCGCGGCCGGCGGCGACAGCGCGCCAACCGAGGCGGCCCGTTCCAACAACACGTGGACCGGGCAGCTAGCCGAGTACTCCGGCACTGCGACGTCAAGCCCGCTGGATCAGGTGGGCAGCGTCGCGACTGGCACGAGCCCGATGGTCGCTACGGACGCCGCGGCCGACGCGGCATCGGGAGAAGTTGTCGTCTACGTGGGCAGCAACACGATAAATAAGGCCGCGACCGCGAGCATGGCCGCCACGCTCAACAACGGCGTGACCGCCCACGACGTGAGCAACAACAGGACAAGCAGCACCAACCACCATCTCTTCGGATATGGGTTCACCACGGGCAACTCCGCGGCGGATCGAATCTCGACTCCCATAGACTCCTCGTCCGGAAACGGGGCCGGTGCGATCGCGAGCTTCAAGGCGAGCTTCGAGTCCTCCGGCTGTCCGACGCTGCTGACGCCGGACTCGCCTCCCGGCTACTGCACCGGCACGACCTACTGGGTTTCGGCTAGCAGCGGGTCCGATACCAATCGGGGCACGCAGGCGCAACCGTTTGCGACCGTGCAGAAGGCCGCGAATGTTGTGAATCCGGGCGACGTGGTGCTGGTGGAGGACGGCGATTACACGGGCGGGTCGGGGAGGAACAGCGCCGTCGTCACGCTTAGTCGCGGCGGCACGTCAACGGCGTGGGTCACGTTCAAGTCCATGAACCACTACGGAGCGCAGATCGACGGTCAGAACAACACCACCCACCACGGCTTTCGCTTTACCGGCGCGAACTACGTCCGCATCGAGGGCTTCGACATCCACGGCGAAGGCAACTCGGCGTCCGGCAGCGGAAATGAGGGTCCGGCTGACGCCATCCAGGCGTACAACAGCGGCTCGCCCAGCGAAATCGTCGGCAACGACATCTACAACATCGGCACCGGCGTCTGCACCAACAACACCAACGGCCTCGTGGGAATCTTCCTCGAACAGCCGAACATCACGGTCGAGAGCAATGAGATCCACGACATCGGACGCCTCGCGCAAGGCGAGAGCGGCTGCAATTCCGGGTACAACAGCTCACGCGACCACGGGATCTACGTGAACGGCAACGGCCGCAGCGCCTCCGGCGCGCTGATCCGCAACAATCTGTTCTGGAACGACAAGAAGGGCTGGGCGATCCAGCTGTATCCCGGCACGCTGTCGAACGTGAACGTGGTCAACAACGATTTCTACGCAGGCAACCCGTCGCGCCGGCAGCAGTTCGTCATCCTCCACGCGACCTTCAGGTCGTCGCAGGTGACAAACAATGCGTTCTACGACGGCGTCTCGTCGCCGGGACCGCCGATCAACAGTACCGACGTCGGTGGGGGGTCGGTGACGATCGACGACAATTCGACGGACTCCTCGAGTATGGCGACCGGTACGACCGGCCTCACGCTCAGCTCCAACCTGCTGAGCACGAACCCGTCGTTCGTAAACGCGCCGTTCAACTTCCACCTAGCAACCGGAAGCCCGGACATTAACGCGGGCGCGTCCTTGGGATCGCTGAACCCATTCGACTACGCTGGTACCAGCAGACCGCAAGGCGCCGGCTATGACATCGGAGCGTACGAGCAGCAGTAGGCGCAGTTGCTGGAGCCCCCACCCAGCGGCCGCCCTAGCTTAGCCCAACTCACATGCCTCGCCGGCTGCTGTCGCCCTCGGTCGATGCGAGCTGTCGCGCTGAGACCATCCGCGCTCAGCTGTCAGTCAGGGCAAACCGACAACGGGATGGGGGTGGCCCTCGTGTGGGCTTCGGACACGGAGCGGCCGGTTCATCCGTCCGATAGCTCCTCGGTGGTCTTGGCGCCTTTGTCGCGCCGCCAAGAGACGACGGCGTTCCTGCGGGTGTCCGGGCCGGGGGCGATGTCGAGAGGGGTGGATTGCCTGTGGTGGGGTATGGCGTTGATATAGGCACCGCGTGCCAAGATGCACCCGGCCATCCGTCGCTGGCCTGCGTGGCACGCCTGTCAGAACGCGTGGTCGACGTCCTCTGAGTTGGGTGGGGGTTCCTCCGTCATCAGCTCCCCCAGCCTCGCCATCATCCCCAGGGCTGCTGCCTTCCAAAGACCGTCCGCTGTGCGCCCCGCTCGACCAGCAGACGCGCCACGTGCCAGCAGCCGTAGGCGACCGCGTTGTCCCACGGCGTGCGGCCAGCTATCGAGGCGCCGTGGCCTCGACGTCGGCCCCGCCCTCGATCAGGGCGATGGCAAGGTCCAGATCGTCGCTGCTGGCCGCCCCGTGCAGCGGGGTCTCGGCGTGCTATGACCCCGGTGATCGGCGCATTGGGATCCGCTCCGGCAGCGACGAGCACGCACACCACCTCGGGGCCGTTCGGGAAGTAACCGGGCCAATCAGCGACATCGTGGAGCGGCGTCCGCGTCCCGCCCTTAGAGTCTCGGATCCGAGCCTCGGCCAGCTCGGGATGCGCTGCCAGGACGGCGCGGAGCGCGTCCAGATCGCCCTGGCGGATGGCGAGGACCGCGATCACCACCACCGGATCGTTGTCAGGAATCTCCATCACCCCGTCCTCTAAGCGGCTGGCCCTGCCAACCATCGGTGCGGTCGACGAGGGGGACAGTCAACGCAACGGGAGGGCTCACGTGGCTTCGTCCAAAGCCTCTTCGCGGGTGGCGAAGCTTTCCATGCGCACGACCCTGCCGTCTTCGAACGAGAGGACCAACGTGCGCGGCCCTCCAACCGGTTCGAGCGCGGAACCCCGAGGCCCTGGGCCGAGGTCGGGCCCCTCGACCGTTGGGACCACCCGCTCACCTGCCTCTTCTGCCATCATGCGGGTTACCCCGGGCAGCCGTCCACCGCGGGCCGAGCTGAGCACACCGGAAACTTCGTCTCGCCCATGGCAAACAAGCTCGGACAGCGGGCCCTGCCACACCACGTCCTGTGCCATCGCGTCGGCCAAGGGCCCCGTGGTCTCGCCGAGAGACATCTCGCCCCAGACATCTGCACCATCGCGGCCGGCCGAGGAAACCGGCGATCGAGCGCGTGCCGCGGCCTGTCTTATCGGAGCGAGAACGCGACCCATAACATCGGCCAGTGTCGTCCGCAGTAGTAGCCCACTCCACCGGGTCTGCGGGATGGTGCACGACCAGATCGCTGACACTCCGCGCACTTTGCCAAGCGTCCCCGAACTGCTGATCGGAGCGGATAACGCTTGCCGCGAGGCACTCGCCACTGCGATCGAAACGAGGGCTACGAGCGACTACCCGCGTTGGCGCTTCCCCCTATGGAAGCACTCGCCGTAACGATGAACTGGGAAGACGTACGGTCCCTTGGATCAGCCGAGAAACGGACAGGTGACGCGCGCTTACATTTCGATAGCGGGCGAGCGTGGTGCCGGCGGCTCGTGGGATGCTGGTGCGAACCCTTCGAGTTGCTCCCTTTGTATGGCAGCTCGGCGTATCTGCGCGGCGGACGGGAGGCCGTCGAGGTGGTTGCGCTCTGCGTCGAGACGTTCGGCGAGGTTGGTTGCGTGGGGTTGCTGTTGAAGCCCGTGGTCAACGACCGCACGGCTCGCGGCCCGACGATGCTTGAACCGGGCAGCAGCCCCGTCGAGGCTGGCGTGGAAGAGGGCGATCTTCTTGTCGAGCCAGGTGATGGTCGGAGCGACCTGGGCTTGCCATCGCTGTTGGGCGTCGACCTCCCGCTGCGCCCATACCTCTGCTTCTTTTCGTCCTGCGGGGCGCTGGCGCCATCGGGCGTCGTTCTCGGCGATCCGCTCGACCCGCTCCCGAGCCGCCCGCGCCTCTGCCAGCTCCCTTACCGCCCACGTCACGGATATAGGACATCCACGACCGGTAGCGGCCCGAGGCGGCCAGCTGCTCGGTCACCCATCCCTCGACAGTCTGGCGGTCGAAGACGGTCCGAGCCCCTGCGCCGCAGTAGGCGTCGAACCTTTTCAGATACCACACTCGGGAACGGCCATAGAAGCCCACCTTCTCCTTGAATGCGAGATAGGTGTCCAGTTCCGCAGCGAACGTGCTGATGAAACCGTGGGGGTTCATGACAGCGCACCTTCGGGCACGTCCAGCACGCAATCAAGCAGACGGTCCCGATCGACGCTCATGTACAGGTTCGTCGATTCGGCGCTGGCGTGCCCAAGCACGGCCGATATCGTCGGCAGAGGCACCGCCGCTCGCAGCAGCGTGGACGCGGCGTTATGACGCAGCAGGCGACACCCGGCTTTGACCTCGCTGACACCGGCCTGGCGGAACACCTGCGCTATCACCCGATAGATCGAAGCGTGATCGGCGAGGCGAACGTGTGGGGCCTTGCAACGCAGGAACAGGTGTCCGTCGGTCGAGGCCGGCCTGTCGTCCAGGACGTAATCGGCGAGCTTGACCACCACCAACTCAGTCAGCGGGACCGTCAGGGGGTTGTGAGTCTTCTGCTGCACGATCTCGGCGGTCCGGCTACGCCAGTCGATGTCGCTCAGACGCAGGCCGATGATGTCGCGAGCTCGCAGGCGCCGTCGTCAACGCCAGCCCCGGCCGCGTGATCAGCTGCTCGCCTTCCTCTGATTATGTCGATCACGACATCAAAACAACAGCCCAAAACACGGCCACCACCGACCCCTCTACATAATCCGCCCCCCCCATAACCCTCCAACGCCGGTTTGGTGACGCACTACACCACTGGGTCGCCTCAGCAATCCGTCCCACAAAAAGCGCCTCATAGGAGCAGCCGCATAGAGCGCAGGGCATGGCGTCACAGAAGGTCTCGCAGCTCCTGAGCGGACATCCCGATGATGGCAAGGATGTTCCGCAGTGTGCCCTTCGGCATATCGCGGCCCGGGTGGACGGGCACGACCACAGTGCGGCCATCCGCATGGCGCATTACGTGGTGGCTCCCATTCACGCGGACGAGTTCGAATCCGGCGCGCTGCAGGGCCTTCACCACGTTCGTCCCGGGCACCGCCGGGACTGGGCCTGCCACTAGGCGACGTCGAGGGTCAGTGTTAGCTCGGGTGGCGGACCTGTCTCGGTCAAGAGCGCCTCCAGAGCCCCTCGCAGGTCGGCGACGGCGGCCTCCTGAGTCGGGCCATCCCCCACCGCCCCGATCCCGGGTCCCAGCTGGGCGGAGGCGCACCACACGCCGTCCTCGTCCTGCGAGACGCTGTACGGGATGTGGACAACCTTGCTCACAGGCTTCATTTTCGCACAGATCGGCCACGGATCGGTGGGCGAACCATCCCGCGTCTATCCCGCGTCCGCCTCAATCCACACCTGTCCCGAGCAAGTCGGTCAATCGCCTGACCAGCCATAATGGTCCGCTTTGGTTCGCCGCAGACCCCCGAAGTAGCGTTCGGGGCGCTGAGGCCGCAGGTTCAAATCCCGCCTTCCCGACCAGGAAAACCGCTGGTAGGGATTCTGCGGGTCTCGTGATGGTGGCGCCCTCGGGAGTGCCCATGGCACTTCCATGGCACATTCGTCTTGAACAAGGCCGTCTTCTTCGGCTTCGGCGGGCCTCGCCTGGAAGAGTGCCGCGACGCGGTCGGCGGCGTCGCGGTCAGCCGCAGTCGTGGCTTGGGCGTACACAGCCAGAGTGAGCCGGGGATCGGAGTGACCGAGGTGGGTCTGAGCCGTCTTGAGGTCGACCCCGGCTGTGACCAACGCCGTGGCGTTGGCCCGGCGCAGGTCGTGAAATGTGAGCCAGGGCAGCCCAACCGCCTTGGTGGCCGGCAACCAGTACCACACGCGCCCACTTGGAGCTGACCGAGCAACTTGCACACCAACGCGGCTGGGCCCTCGTCGGCCAACACGCCAAAGAGCTCCGCGACGAACTCTGACAAGGGCCTCGGCCGCCACTGGCCCCACCGCCCACTCAGCGCGTCGACGGGATAAGGACCCCGTTGAGGACGTTGAACTGTTCGAGGCACTGACCGCTCCCGATGGCTACCGACTGCAGAGGGTTCTTGGCGACCTGCACGGTCATGCCCGTGTCGGCGGCCAGCCGGCCGGCCAGCCAATGCAGGAGGGCACCGCCGCGGGTGAGGACGATGCCCTGCACCATGATGTCGGCGGCCAGCTGGGCGGGGGGTCTGGTCCAGGGTGGCCCGGACGGCGTCCACGATCACATCGTGACACTGCTGGTCTGTCGCGGGTCGCAACTCCAAAGGTGTATCATCGCGAGGACGCCCAACTCGGGCGACGGCCCCCTCGGTCTACGAGGCAGATCGGCGGTTCCAATGGGAACCCTAACCAGGTCGACGGTCTTCGCAGACCAGTCCGTTACCTCAGACTTCGATTTCGCCGTGCGTGTCGTGATGATCGACGATCGCCACGACCGTCGCCAGCTTATGAGTTACGTCGTGGAGCAGGCTGCTCCCGACGTGACCGTGGTTGGATACGCGGACAGCCCAGCCAGCGCGGTGCAGGCGGTTGACCTACTCGCAGCCAACACGGTGCTGCTTGACATTCAACTCCCCGTCGCGGAAGGACTGGACACGATTAGCGTCCTCAGAGACAACTACCCGTCGTTACGGATCGTCGTCTGCTCGTTCCACAAGGACCCAACCACCAAACGGGCAGCCCTGGAGCGCGGCGCCGACGCCTATCTCATCAAGCCGGTCAGCCCGCGAGACCTCCTCCCGCTCCTTCGACCGGCCCAGCTCGACAAATCCTGGCAAAACTCTTCGTAAACTCCTCAGATCAGCCGTCACCCCTACCGACCGGTCGCCACCATTGCGAGCCTGCGCCGCCCCCAGGCATCGGCATCGGCCGGGGTTGGGGCATCGGCCGGGGTTGGGGCATCGGCCGGGGTTGGGGCATCGGCCGGGGTGGCGGTTTGGGTTTGTGCATCACGTCCACTCTCATCGCGATGCCGGAGCCCGTCGCGTCAGCAGGACAAGACCAGGTGACATCACAAGCTCGAACAGGAAGGGTTTCCCCGCCGCGGCGACACCCTTTCACGCCTGGACCGCGGCTTCGTCAATGAACGCCGACGTCGACAGCCGTCACGACGGAGGCAAATGCCTGACTTGGTGGCGCTGTCGGGCCAGTATCTGAGCCGTGATGTCCTTCGCTCCGAACGTGTCCCGGCCAGCCGATGAGACCAGACGGCACAGCATGTGCTGACAGCCCAGGATTTTGCTGTTTGGCGCGTGTCATGATCGCCTGGATGGCTCGGTATTGGCGGTCCCTATGACGGCCCAGACGTCAGGCCGCGTGCGCTGCGGATGGTGTCACCCGCGCAACCGAACGTCAGCTCGAGGGGATCACGCCAAAGGTGGCGCCCCACAGTTGGTTGGAGAAGTTGTTGTGGAGGATCCCGCTGTCGTTCAGGGGCCATGTGAACAGCTGCGGGTCTCCGCCCGGCTTTAGATCGGTGAGGGCGTGGGAGTTCGAGAAGCTCGTGTTTGTCCCCCCGTCGACCAACGAGATGGACGTTGGCGAACCGGGGATGATGATCCAGGTTGTCTTCGCGGACACCCCGCACGGTTCGAGGGCAACGGGCGTGTTCTTCGTAGGTGTGACTCCGACGCCCATGCACAGGCCGCTTTCGGCGCCGAAGGGCGCGTACTCGAACTCAACGACCTCGTTGTTGTTGTAGGCGCTGAGCCCGGAGGACATGAGGCCGGCGGCGATGAAGTCTGCGACCGTGCCCTGGACGCTCACTGCGAAATCTTCCCCCTGGTTGCTGGGGCTGGCCGAGGCCAGGATGATCGGCTGACCGATGTTTTTGGCTCTGGCCCTGGACGTCGGCGATAAATGTCGGCCCGTACAACTCCGCGAACAGGTTGATGCAATTATGGCCGCAGGAAGGTGTCGCCGCGCTCGCGCTGGGGGCCACTGCCCCGCCGAGGCCACCCAGGAGTGTCATGGTGGCGACGGCCGAGACCAACTTTGTCTTGATTGAATGGCTACCCCTTCCAGGGTCCGGACAGGCTTTTATGTGTTACAGGCCGTAGTCTCTTGTTGACCGTAGCATCGGGAGTGTGACCTCACAGGGAGAACCGGTTCGCCCACGCCGGATGACGACCATCTTCCTGGAGGGGTCGACTGCCAGGCGCATTGCATAGGCATCCTGTGCGGCCATGGATCATTCATCTTGCGGTGGGCCGACGAGTACCTATTGGGCGTTCGGCTTCCTCGATACCTCGAACGCATCAGATGCGGACTTGCATCTGTACGGCCCTATCTGGATGGTGACCTGGGCCGTCACGTGCCAGGCAGACAGCGCTCGAGGAGAAGCGCGCCGAGTTTAGGATCAGAGTCGAGCAGGATCAGGGCAACGTTTCCGTCCCGGCGGCGCAGCGCCTCTGCTTCGTGTGCGCTCTCTCGGTGCGGAAAGGCCAGCTTCAACGCACCGCCTATCCCATCTCGCAGGCGAACTGAGATTGCGAGAGACCCGGAGGCCTATTCGAACGGTTCGCCCGGCTGAAGAGACCATCGTTGAACGGCCTGGTGGTACAGATCGGGGAGGGTGTCGAGCCACTGGGCGCCCGCATCGAATCTTTGCATCCATCCGAGCCCTCGGGGATCTTCATCATGATCCTCGTAGGTGGGACAGCGCGGCGACGATGACGGCCCGAACAGCGATCTCATCCAAAACGATACGGGGATCGGCGCGCAGAGCGTCGCTTACGCCTAGCGGGAGTTTCCGGGCTAGCTGATCGCACTGGCTGACCGCGCTGAGCAAGATTTTCTCAAAAATAGGTCACTACCAGCGCGTTTGTGCTGGTGAGGTGCTCGCGATCTTGGCCCAGATGGTGTATTACCTAGAATATGTCATCAATCGTCGGGAAGAAGCTGGGCGGCAAGACCTACTACTACTTGGTGGAGTCGGCCCGGGTGGGGGGTAAACCCCGCATCGTCTCTCAGCGGTACCTGGGTCCGGCCGAGGAGATCGTGGCTCGCCTGTCGGGGAGCGGGCCGGGCGAACCGGACCGCAGCCGGCATTTGGCCTTCGGTGACCTGGCCGCGGTGTGGTCGATGCTGGCCCGGGCCCGGGTGGCTGAGATCGTCGATGAGGTGGTGGGCCCGCGGCGGGCCGATGCGGCGGCGTCGGTGGGGACCTACCTGGCGTTGGCGGTGGCCAACCGGATCGTCGACCCCTGCTCCAAACGCCGGTTTTCCGATTGGTGGCAGAAGACCGCGGGCGACCGGCTCGTGAAGATCCCCACCTCGGGGCTGGACCACCGGCGCTTTTGGGACGCCATGGAGTTGCTCTCCGACCACCAGCTGCAGGAGATCGAACGGCGCATCGTGGTTCATGTCATCGAGGAGTTCTCCATCGACACGGCCGGCCTGGTACTGGACATGACCAACTTCGCCACCCACATCGACAGCGCCAACGAGCGGGCTCCCCTCGCCCAGCGGGGCCATGCCAAGCAGAAGCGCAACGACCTGCGGCTGATCGGCCTGGGGCTTATCGTGTCCACCGACGGCGGCATTCCGCTGGTCTCGCACGCCTATCCGGGGGACAAGCCCGACGTCACCCAGTTCCCGCAGCTGGTGCAAGAACTGATGGCCCGCTTCCAGGCCCTGGCCGGTGATCCGGCCGCGCTGACGTTGGTCTTCGACGCCGGCCAGAACTCGGAAGACAACTACCAGCTCGTGGACGGCACCCCCCTGCACTTCGTGGCCTCGCTGCCGCCTTCCGACCACGCCGACCTGCTGGCCGTCCCGAAGCGCGGCTACCGGATGGTGGATGCCCAGCGCTTTCCTGGTCTGCGGGCCTTTGAAACCCGCAAGGTCGTCTTCGGAGTGGAGCGGCGCATCGTGGTCACTTATTCGCAGACCCTGCACGACAAGCAGTCCCGGGGCCTGGATCAGACCCTGGCCAAGGCCCGCCGCCAGCTGGCTGAGCTGGCCGCCCGCCTGGGCCGGGGAAAAACCCGCAAGCCCAAGGACAAGGTCGAAGACGAGATCGCCGCCATCCTCAAGCCCCGCTGGCTCAAACGGATCATCTCCACCACCTTGAGCGGGGACGAGCCGGCCGAGTTACGCCTGGTGTGGCGGACCAAGCCCACGGCACGAACCGATCTGGAAGAAGAGCTGTTCGGCAAGCGGATCCTCTTCACCGACAAGGACAAGGGCCTGGCCTCGGTGGCCCAGATCGTGGCCGACTACCGCTCCCAAGAAGCCGCCGAGGGCGACTTCCGCCAAATGAAGGATCCCCAGGTGGTCTCCTTCTCGCCCATGTTCCACTGGACCGACCACCAGATCCGGGTGCACGTGTTGACCTGTGTCCTGGCCTTGCTGGCCGCCCGCCTCATGGTCCGCGACGCCGACCGGGCCGGCCTGCACCTCAGCGTGCGGACACTTATCGAGACCCTGGCCGGCATTCAAGAGACCATGCTGCTCTACCAAGGTGAGCGGGGCCGACCACGGGCCCGCAGGATGCTCACCGAGATGGACCCCAGCCAACGCCGTCTCTACCACCTGTTCGGCCTGGACGCCTACGCACCCACCCAGCCATGACCATCACGCCCATCCACCCGCTGCCAGCAGCCTGGGCCCCCCTCGAACAGGCGCTACGCCAGCGGCATGCGGTGCAGGTCGTCTACCACGGCCGCCGACGGCTCATCTGCCCCCACGCTCTGGGCTGGAAGAACCACCGGCCCCTGCTGCTGGGCTTCCAGGTCGGCGGGCAGACCAGCACCGGAGTACTGCCGGCCGACCCTCGCAAGCGGTGGCGCTGCATGTTTATAGATGAGATCGACCGCGTTGTGGCTGCCGCACCGACCGCACCTTGGCAGACCGCCGACAACTACGACCAATCACGGCCGTTCAACGCCATCGACCACGTCACCATCGCCGTCGGCGCCGACGAAGTGCCACTCCAGCTCACTTAGCGCGGATTTCTACGCCACGATTCGAACTGCCGCACAGGTACATCGGGCCACCAAAGCCGCCGTTAGGTAATACACGCCGGAGGTCCTAAAACTGCCGGTGACCTGGGGATACTTGGCACCCACAATCGATAGCCCGGAAACTCCCGCTAGGAGGTCAGGATGCCGGGACAGAACCGAGCTGCCCGCATCGGATTTGGCGACGTGACGTCCGTGGGTGTCGAAATACCAGATACGGCACGCGAACACCCCCGAGGTGACTCGTAAGGGAGTTGGTGCCAGCGAGCCAGCACGGCTTCGCCGACCTGTGAGACTTGGCTGTTGGGACTTCGGCTATCAGACTGGTCGGTTTAGGACCATACAGGGACCGTCCTGACTGTCGCGACATCGAGAACTCGACCAGCAGATCTGGGTCACCGTCTGGGCGGTGTCGTCGGTGACCGCGAGGCGCGGTCCAGGGTCATATCGCAAGTAGAGCTGCGTGTCAGGTCGCCAGCTCGGACGCGCCGCCGTGCTCGCGGTGACGGCCTTGTCGAACACCGCGGCCCGATCGCTGAACGGCACCAGCTGTTCGTCGCCAGCTTTGGCGTTGGTGAAACGCAGGCACGGCGCCCCCACCGAGTCGGTCACCACGGGGTTGAAGGGCAGGGTGCAGGCGTCGGTGGCGCGCAGGCCGGTATCGATGAGCACGATGACCAGATGGCGGATGGTGGCATCGAGATGGTTGAGTGCGTCGGGGTCTTCGAGCTGGGCCATGACGAACTCGGACACGAAGCGGGGCAGGGACTTCTGGCGGCGGGGCAGGTCGTCTTGCTAGATGGCGGCCTCGTAGGGGATCTCGGACAGCCAGCGGTGTCGGCGGTTGTGCTCGAGGAAGCCACGCAAGAGGATCAAGCAGTGGGTGCGGCTAGCCGAAGCCAGTCCGGTGGCGACCAGCCAGGACGAGAAGCGCTCGAGCAGGCCGCGGGTGATGACCGAGCCATCAACGACCCCCGGGTCGCTGGCAGCCAAAAACGCCGAGAACCGACCGAGGGTGGCGGCGCAGGCGTTGGCCGTGGTCCAAGCGCAGCCGGTGGCCAGCCGCCAGCGACACCAGGCCTTGGCAGCCTGGCGCAGCCATGGCTGGGACCACTGTTGCGGCATACAGTTCGTCTATCGCACATCGCGTAGCCTCCGTCGGCGCCTGGCTCCGGTCCGGGCACGACTACGACGGCCTAGTCCTGCCACGGTGGATCAACGCGTGCGCAGCGATCATCGTGACCGTGGTCGCGGCGGCTTCCCTCGTTGAGGACGCGTCGAAAGGGCGGCCGATCGCGGCGGCCCTGGCGGTCATCCCCGAGATCGTCATCGTGATCTGGCCCGGGGGACCGATCTGGGTCGCCCTGTCGATCACCGCGGTCGGAGCCGGGGGGCTGATCGGCGGCAACAGCGCCTCCATCGGCATCCTGGCTCTGCTGTGCCCGGCCGGGCAGGCTGGCCTCTTTACCCCCCTTCGCCGGGGTTTGGTCGTGATCGGGATCCTGGTCGTCTTCCTGTTCGGCCATCAGATCGCGGATCTCGTCCACCACAACTCGACCGGCTGGTACCTGTCCGGTATCGGGTGCATCGTGACCTGGGCGGTGGGCCGGCTCACCCGCCGGCAGCAACAAGCCGTCGTGGCGCTGCGCCAGACCCAGGAGGAACTGGCCCGGGTGGCGGTGGCCGCCGAGAGGGAACGCATCGCTCGCGACGTGCACGACATGGTCGCTCACTCCCTCAGCGTTACGATGCTCCACCTCACTGGAGCCCGGATGGCGCTCGACGACGACCCGGATCGGGCCCGTGACGCCCTGGCCGAGGCCGAGCGGGTGGGGCGAGCCAGCATGGCCGAGATCCGCCGGACGGTCGCTCTCCTCTCGGGCCAGAGCCAACCGATGGGATTGCCGGTGCCGGACGCCTCCGACCTGACGGGTCTGGTCGAGAGCTACCGGAGGGCCGGGCTCGATGTCACCTACGAGGTGGCGGGTCAGGAGCCGGCGGTGGCCCCGACGGTCGGGCTGACGTTGTACCGGATCGTGCAAGAGTCGCTCGCCAACGTGGCCAAGCACGCGCCCGGCCAGCCGGCCGCCGTCACCCTGCTGGTCCACGATGCCCAACTCGAGCTGACGGTGGAGAACCCTATGATCGGAAGCGCCCCGTCGGGTCCCCGTAACGACGCCGCCGATGGTGGGCACGGCCTGAACGGCATGCGTGAGCGGGCCGAGCTCGCCGGCGGCCACCTGTCGGCCGGCGAACGCCCAGGCCGGCGCTGGGTGGTTTGCGGGGTGTTGCCCGCGCCGCGGGAGCTGGTGTGACCGAGATCGGTGGGGATGGCGACGCCGGCGCGGCTCGCGTCCGGGTGCTGCTCGTCGACGACCAAGACCTGGTCCGAGCCGGGCTCCGCCAGATCCTCTCCCCCCGCTACGGCTTCGACGTGATCGGCGAGTGCGCCGACGGAGGCGAAGCTCTAACATCGATCCGCCGCGATCGGCCAGACGTCGTGGTGATGGATGTCCGCATGCGGGGGGTCGACGGCATCGAGGCGACCCGGAGGATGAACGACCTCCCTAACCCACCACCCGTGCTCGTGCTGACGACCTTCGACGACGAGGAGGTGCTGTCAGGGGCGCTGCGGGCCGGGGCATCCGGATTCCAGCTGAAGGACGCGCCCGGTGAGGAGCTGATAGCCGCCGTGCGGGCCGTGGCCGGTGGGGAGGGCTGGCTCGACCCGGCCGTGACCGTCCGGATCCTCACCACATACCGGGCCGGGGCTCCCACCGCGGCGCTGGTGCGGGCCCATCTGGCCCCCCTCACCGGCCGCGAAGTGGAAGTGCTGGCGCTGATCGGCCGGGGCGCCACCAACACCGAGATCGGCCAGCGTCTCTATATCGGCGAGGGCACCGTCAAGACGCATGTGGGGCGGATCCTGAGCAAGCTCGGACTCCGCGACCGGGCCGCGGCCATCGTGTTCGCCTTCGATCACGGCCTCGTCCACCCCGGGGCATAGCCGCGAATCCGACCCCGGCCAGATGACGGTCGGAGCCCTTGTCCGTACTGTCAGCAACATGAGGACCGGCACAGCAGACATACCCCGCACCATCCTGGAGCCCGTTGCGAGCGCGCCCGCCCGCCGCGCCCGGCCGGCCCCGCTGGCGTGGAGGCCGGTCGGGCTGATCGTCGCGGTCACCGGGGTGGCCCATCTCGCCGTGCTCACCCGCTACGGCTGGCACCGCGACGAGCTGTACTACGTTGTGTCCGGCCACCATCTGGCCTTCGGGTATCCAGACCAGCCGCCCCTGTCGCCGGTTGTGGCCCGCGTCGCGTCGGCCGTGGGCGGCTTGGCCGGTCTGCGCGCCGTCGCAGTGGTCGCCCAGCTTGGGTGCATCCTGATCGCCGCCGCGCTGGCGGCGGAGTTCGGGGGCCGGCGGCGGGCTCAGGCCCTCGCCGCCGCCGCGGTAGCCGGGTGCCCGGTTTTTGTGGGGGCGTCGCTACTTTTCGGCACGACCGTCCTCGACCAGCTGGCGTGGGCCGCGGTGCTCCTGTTGGTGGCCCGGGCTCTTCGCCTCGGGCGCGACCGGGACTGGATCGCGGCCGGTTTGGCCTGCGGCATCGGGCTCGAGAACAAACAGACGGTTGTGGTCCTGATCCTCGGTGTTCTCGTCGGTCTGGCGGTCACCGAGCGAGCGGTCCTCCGGGGGCGCGGCCCGTGGCTGGCCGGCCTGATTGCCGCCGTCCTCTGGGTGCCCAACCTGGTGTGGGACGCCACCCACAGCTGGGCCAACCTGCGGATGGCCGCCGCGGAGGCGTCCAGTCAGGGAGGTCCGCTCGGTTCGCTGGCTCAGCTCCCGGTGCTCGCTTTGCTGCTCGCCGGCATCCTGCTCGTCGCCCTGTGGCTGAAGGGGATCCGGTGGCTGTGGCGAGATCCCGCCGCCGCCCCCCACCGGTGGGTGCTCGCCGTCCCCGCGGTAGCCGTCGTGGTCTTCACCGCGAGCGGCGGCAAACCGTATTACTCGGCTCCCGCTTTAGTCGGCATGTTCGCGGCCGGCGCCGTGTCGGTCGAGCGGTCATACGCAGGGCATCCCCTCCGGTGGAGGGGCTGGCCCGCCAGGCTGGGACTGTCGATGGTGACGGCTTCACTCATCGCGCTCCCGTTTTTCCCACCATCGGTCGCGAGCAAGCTGCGCGGCGTGGACCAGGAAGTCGTCGAGACCTACGGCTGGCCCCAGTTCACCGCCCAGGTCGCGGCGGCCACGCGAGGGCTGCCCGCCGGCACGGTGGTGTTCACCAGCAACTATGGAGAGGCCGGCGCGTTCGCCCGCTTCGGTCCGGCCCTCGGCTTGCACTTGCCCGTCGCCAGCGCCCACAACGGCTACGGCCTCTGGGGTCCGCCCCCGGGTTCTGACCGCTTGGTCGTCGCGGTCGGCGAGTGGACGGCCACCGATCTCCAGAAGTACTGGGGCGACGTGACCGAGATCGCGCCGCTGCGCCTCGCCGGCATCACCGACGAGGAGACGGCCAACCACGCCGCTATCTTCCTGTGTCGGGCGCCGCACGGGTCATGGGCCCAGCTGTGGCCCCAGCTGCGCCACCTCGGCTGACGGGGGCGCAGGAGCGCAGCGGGTCCGGGCGTCTACGCAAGCCTGGGCCAGGTGGTCGACCTCTCAACCAAGCGGGCCGAGGCTCGGTTCATGCCTCCGATGAGCCCTTTACGATTTGGAGGTATGCGCCGCCACCCTCGACGGCGCGGCGCTGGATCCCGTCGCGGTTGCGCGTGATGCGAGCGATCACATCGTCGATGCAGTCGTCGCGCCCTCCAGCCCATACCCGTCCAGGCGGGCCGTTCGACCTCGAGGCACCGGGGCGCTCAGTTGCGGAGTGCTCTCTAGGCTCGCCGATCAACAATCGAGGGCCTGGCAGCCCGCACGAGGCGACGCAACGAGCACCCGAACTGCGTTCCTTCGCCTCGCCAGCCCGTGGCGTCTCGAAGTCGTCCGGAGTCGCCGGCGAGGGGCGCCACGCCGCGAGCTGGATCGACTTCACGAATGCCGATGATACGACCGAGCCAGGAATGTGCTTCGTCGAGTTGACGGAGGACGGCAATTTCTCGGATCACCGGCTCTGGCCCGATCCCAACGAGCTTCCGATTCAGCGGGCACATCTCGCCGAGAGAGACCTAACCGACGGGAGGGGCGATCGGCGGCCGGGGGATGGTGCCCGCGGCTATGGGACGCGCCGCTTCACGATCCGACGCTTGATCGGCGGCCTGTCGAGCGCCCGTCCTGCCCGAGCTTGACGACCGCAGTTATGCCTTGGTGGCCCTTAACAACAAGACGTCGGGACCCGGTTCCACCTTCTGTACGTCCTGGGAGCATTGGTCGTGCGCGGAATCGCGCATGGTTTCGATCTTCAAAGCTGCGACTGGGGTTGCCCCGGTCGCCGAAAGGCGAACGCCTAAACGTGCATCGATGAAGCAGGGGCCCTTCGCATCCGGCGGGGGTCGTGCCCTCCCCCGCCATCGTCTGCTACCTATGGCCCCCTCCGACTTCCTCTCGGCCGCCGGGCACTCCCGCCACCGGTTTATAGCCCGGCATCGCTTCCCAGCCACCCACCGCGGCGGGCCGAGGAGGACCTCCCCATTTCCGAGGAAAACCATCTGACCGTTCCACGCCCATTACGCCGGAGGGTCCCTCGGTGCCCGCTTCCGGATCCCAGACACCTTCCATGGCCTTCGCCGCGTCGACAGCGGTCGCGGTAGGGACCGCCCTTGCGGGCGGCCCCCGCGCAGATCCCAGCGAGCGGAACTACCGCACTGGGCTCCTGCCTTGGGTACGAACGGCGAAGCGCACACTTGGCCAGGGATGCGAGATACGGGCGGGCGGAAGCCATCGGGCAGCGAGGCGGTGCATGCGAGCCCAGTCCACACGGCTGCGCTGGCTGCGGCGACGAAGCGCCCTATACCAGTGCCTGACCGCTTGGTAGCGGAAGGCTTGCACCGCTTTGCTATTGCCGGGCACGGCGTAGTAGTTGAGGTGCCCTCGCACCACACTTGCTAACCATCGGCCTTGCTCGGGAACGGGCAGGTGCCGACGTCGCATCAGCTCGGTCTTCACCTCGCGAAGCTTCGCCCTCACCCGTTTCGAGATCGTGATGCGCCTCAAAGCGAAACGACCGCTCCTCGTTTTCCCGCAGATGTGCGTGAAGCCGAGGAAGGCGAACGTCTCAGGTTTCCCGAGGCCACGCTCTGCTCTCCGCCCGGCCGCGAACCGGCCGAACTCGATCAGGCGCGTCTTGTCGGGATGCAGCTCTAAGGAGAACCTCGCGAGCCGCTCCCGCAGATCCCTGAGGAACCGCTGCGCATCAGCCTGACGGTCGAACCCGGCGACAAAGTCGTCGGCTTATGCCGAGAACCGAATTATGCCGAGGATCGGCGCAGAGACGGCTGTTTGACGTGCTCACTGACGGTGTGGGTTGGGGGAAGTTCGGCATAATTCTGGGCACGTGACGGAGGATTCCTCTTTGGGTTCGACCAGAGAGGGGATCACCGTGAGCAGTCCGAGACCTGTGCGTGTCAGGGGGCCGTTGGCCCCGTTCGCGGTTGGCTTCGAGGAGGACTTGGCCGGCCAGGGCTATAGGTCAGCGACCGACCACCTGTATGTGATGGCCCAGTTGAGCCGCTGGATGGGCAGCGAGATGTTGGGCGCGGCGGACCTGTCGCTGTCGGGGATCGAGGAGTTCCTCGGCTGGAGAGAGGCCAGCGGCTACGTGAGTGCGGTGTCGCCGGTGCGGTTGTCGCGGCTGGTGGACTATCTGGTCTGTGTCGGGGCCGTCGCCGGCTTCGAGAGCGCCGTTGCCGACACCCCTGTTGAGTCTCTGATCGAGCGTTACAGGTGCTTCCTGCTCCAAGAGAGGGGTTTCCAGACCGACAGCGTCCGGGTCTATGTCGACGTAGCCCGCCTGTTCTTGTTGTGGTTGTCAACGGACGGTGACCTCGACTTGGAAAAGGCGACCGCGGCGGAAGTGACCCGGTTCGTGCTGGGAGAGTCTCAGCGCTTGAGGCTCGCTTCGGCCAAGGCGATGACAACCAGGCTGCGGTCGCTGCTGCGGTTTCTGTATGTGCAGGGCCTTACAGCGCTCCCGTTAGCGGACGCGGTGCCTTCGGTGGCCGGCTGGCGTCTGGCTTCCCTGCCAAAGGCGCTTCCGCCGTCACAGGTTGCTTCGCTGTTGAAGAGTTGCGACCGGCGGACCAGGATCGGCCGGCGCGATTACGCGGTCCTGATCGTGTTGTCACGCCTGGGGTTGCGGGCCGGGGAAGTCGCCAGACTGCGGCTGGGCGACATCGACTGGCGATCCGGTGATCTGCTCGTGCGAGGCAAAGGTGGACGCAGCGACCGGCTGCCACTGCCCGTCGATGTCGGCGAGGCGATTGTCGCCTGGCTGACCCGGGGCCGGCCAACTTGCCTGAGCATGTCGGTGTTCGTCCGGGTGCGAGCACCGCATCGGGCCCTGACCTCTGGTGGTGTGTCCGCGGTCGTGTGGCACGCCTGTGAGCGGGGCGGCGTGGACCGAACAGGCGCGCACCGGCTCCGCCATTCTGCCGCGACCGGCATGCTGGCGGCTGGGGGGAGCCTGGATGAGATCGGACAAGTACTCCGACATCAGCGCAGGGACACCACCTCGATTTACGCGAAAGTCGACCGGCGGTCCCTGGTGGCGGTGGTCCGCCCGTGGCCGGGAGCACGACCGTGAGCGATCTTCGCGACCACAGCCACGACTATCTCGCCCTGCGTCGAGCGTTGGGTTACAAACTGACCGGAGAAGGCCGTCTCCTCGCCGACCTGGTCGCCTTCCTCGCTGATGCCGGGGCGTCGACGATCACCACCGCCCTGGCAGTCGCTTGGACCACCAAGGTGACCGGTTCGGCCGCCTATCTAGCCCGGCGGATGCGAGTCGCGGCGCTCCTTCGCTCGATACCTCCACGCCCTCGACCCCAACTGCGAGATCCCACCGGCTGACCTGTTCCCCGCCGGCAAACACCGCCCAGTCCCCTACATCTACTCCGATGACGACGTCGTCGCGTTGATGGCAGCAGCCGCGACGCTTCGCCCGGCGCTACGAGCAGCCACCTTCGAGACCCTGTTCGGGCTGCTCGCAGCGACAGGCATGCGGGTGAGCGAGGCTATGGCCCTCGACACGGGCGACATCGACTGGCCGGGCCAGGTCTTGACCGTGCGGGAATCGAAATACGGCAAGTCCCGCGAGGTCCTCCTGCATCCCAGCACCCTCGACGCGCTCAAGATCTATGAGCGTCAACGAGACCGCCTCGCTCTCCAGCGGCACGCTCCGAGCTTCTTCGTCTCGACCCGGGGGACCCGACTGTCCCACAACACGGTTCAGCCCACCTTCCGTCAACTGGTGCACCGGGCCGGACTCGAGCAGCCGCCACCGTCGCCCCAGCCGAGAATCCATGGGCTCAGGCACTCCTTTGCCGTCGACACCCTGATCGGCTGGTATCGCGACGGCGCCGACGTCGCTGTGCGCATGCCGCTGCTATCCACCTATCTCGGCCACCACGACCCTCGAGCCACCTACTGGTATGTCTCCGCCGTCCCCGAACTGCTGGCCCTGGCCGCCCGGCGTCTCGAACCGACCCCAAAGGCCGAGCCATGACCGCGTTTGCCCCCACCTTGGAAGGCTTCTTCACCCAGCGGCTCATCAACCAGAAACGAGCCAGCAGCCATACCATCGCCGCCTACAGAGACACGTTCCGTCTGCTCCTCGGTTTCGCCTCGCAGCGAACCGGGAGGCCGCCGTGCGATCTCGACTTCGACGATCTCGACGCCACGCTCATCGGCGCCTTCTTGGACCATCTCGAACGAGACCGTCACAACGCCATCCGAACCCGCAACTCCCGACTGGCGGCCGTCCACTCCCTCTACCGCTACGCGGCGCTGGAACACCCCGAACACGCCGCGCTGATCGGACGGGTCCTCGCCATCCCCACCAAACGCGCCGAGCGCACCGACATCGCCTTCCTCGAACCCGAAGAGATCGACGCCCTGCTCTCCGCTCCCGACCGCGACCGCTGGATCGGGCGGCGCGATCACACCCTGCTGGTGGTCGCCATCCAAACCGGGCTGCGAGTCTCCGAGCTCACCGGGCTGTGCTGCGGAGACGTTCACCTCGGGCGAGGACCCCACCTCCGTTGTGACGGCAAAGGCCGGAAACAACGGGCCACCCCCCTGACCGCCCACACCGTCTCCGTGCTGCACTCTTGGCTGACCGAACGCCACAACCAGCCAACAGGACCGCTGTTCCCGACCAGCCGAGGACGCCGCCTCAGCAGCGACGCGGTCGCCGCCTTGGTGGCCAAGCACACCGCCACCGCCCGACAGGCCTGCCCGACGCTTCAGACCAAGCACGTGACCGTCCACACCCTCAGACACACAGCCGCCATGACCCTCCTCCGAGCCGGGGTCGAAGCCACCGTCATCGCGCTCTGGCTGGGTCACGAAGACGTCGAGACCACCACGAAGATCTACCTCCACGCCGACATGACCATCAAAGAACGAGCCCTCGCCCGCACCACCCCACCCGGCACCACACCAGGCCGCTACAAGCCCCCCGACCGCCTCCTCGCCTTCCTCGAAACCCTCTGAATTATGCCGAACCCACCAACGAGAAGCCCCTACCCCACAAGCCATCCGTGCCGATCCTCGGCATAATTCGGTTCTCGGCATAAGCCGACTTATCCTGAATTCGTCATAAATCCGCGAAGCGCACGATGACCATGTCACCCCGCGCGTACCGGCGTCTCCATATCCGGGCCCACCGGTCCAAGACGTAGTGGAGATAAACGTTAGCGAGCAGCGGCGATGCGACTCCCCCAACGCAATGGATAACCCGGGCTTAGAAAGGGGTGGTCTCGCACGGGGATGCTGTGTCGGATGGTGACGCGTTCTGGTCCGACGAGGACTTCTTTGACCACGCTGCGTAGCACTTTCTGGCGGTCCTCGACGGCGGCGGTGTCGGCGTTGTCGCGCAGACGGACGAGGAAGCTGTCGAGGTTCTCGGCAAACTTGAGGTAGCTCTCCCGGTCGATCTGCTGCGCCTCGAGCGAGTCGAGGGAGGCTTTCAGGCTGGTGTGCTTGGCCCGCAGGTCGGGCATGCGTTCGCGTAGCTCCTCCAGGTTTAGGAGGTCTTCTTGGTAGGCCTGGACGAGCCGGTTGATCGCTTTGGTGGCGCGGGCCATGTCCCGTTCCAGTCGGGCGCGCTCGGAGGTGCTCGGGTTGGCGGCGCGAAGTTCGCTGAGCCGCCGGTCGAGCTCGGCTTGGACGAGGGCGGGATCGGCGAGCAGGGCGGTGATCTGTCCCCAGACCAGTTCGTCGAGGTAGTCGGCGCGCACCGGTTTGTTGTCGCACACTCGGCCTCCCTGGTAGCGGTAGTCGTCAGAGCCGAGGCAACGGTAGTAGTAGATCTTGCGTTTGGCGGTGCGGGTCGAGGTGCGATAGTAGGCGTAGCCGCAGGACTGGCAGACGGCCAATCTCATGAGCAGGCTGAGCTGCTTGCTGTTTCTGGAGGCGAAGCGACGGTTGTCGACCAGCCGGCGTGCGGCGACCTTGAAGGTGTCCTCGTCGATGATGGCCGGCACCGCGATGGTGATCCATTCTTCTTTGGGGCGGTCGTAGGTGGCGTAGTGGCGTGAGATGGAGCGTCCTTGCAGACGGGCCTTGCGGTTTATCGCCGGCCGGCGGTCGGTGAAGCCGGTCTTCAAGAACCCGGCGCGCCCTACATAGGCGGGGTTCTTCAGCATCGCCCAGATGACCGAGCGGTCCCAGCGGTCCTTGCCGGTGCGGGTCGGGATACCTTCACCGGTCAGCCACCGGGCCAGCTCACCGATCGACATTTGGTCTTCTGTGTAACGGCGGAACATCTCGCGCACGACCTGTGCCTGGTCTTCGACGATCTCGTAGCGGGCCTCGCAGACATCGGTGCGCCGGATGTAGCGATAGCCATAAGGATAAGGGGCACCGCCCAAGACGTTGACAACACCGGCGCGAGCGCGAAAAGCCTTGCCACGTCTGCTTCGTTCTGCGATCTGAGCCCGTTCGTATTCTGCGAACATTCCCTGGAACTGCAACAGCAGTTCGTCTTCGGGGGTCTCGACCTTGCGGGCCTTGACGAAGCGGACCTCGCTGCCGGCCCGGTTGAACTCGTCGATCAACAGCGTCTGATATGCGAGTTTCCGGGCCAGACGGTCAGGCGACAGGCAGATCACCACGTCCACCGGCACCTGGGCGGCCAGGTCCCGCAGTCGTTCCAGGGCGGGACGGACCAAGGTGGCGCCGGTATAACCCTCGTCGGTGAAGACCCACTCCTCGGGGACCTCCAGCCCCCACGCTGCGGCGGCCGCCTTGGACTCGTCGATCTGCGAGCCGATGGTCTGCTCCTCCTTCTGGCGCTGCCCCGACACCCGGGCGTAAATGGCTGCGGTGGTCATGGTCTGTCCTTCCTTGACTGTCTCGCCGGCGGTGGTGGTGGTGACGCGAGCTGGTCGGGACGGAGAAAATCGTCCAGCACCACCAGCTCGTCGCAGTGGGGACACGGCCCCCCAGGCCCCAGACGCCTACACCAGCGGTTGCAGTCCTCGCAGCGCTGAGAGCCCACATATCGGGCCTCGCACTCGGGGTCGGGTGGCCGGGGGGAATCGCACCCCCCGGCTCCCTCAGATCCCGGCGTGACAGTCTCCCGTCACCGGGCTCTTCTCATCGACGCTCAGAACGCGCGGATCCACTTCCATTGGGCGAAGAGACCGGGCTGTCGATCGATCAGCCCGCTCCACCATCGCCGGAAACGGTGGTGGCTGCGCAACCTGCGATATTTCCGGCCAGCCCAGCGCCTCAGGTAGGTGTTGACGCGCTGCAGGAGGGGGGCCATTTCCGACCGGTAGAACCCGCCGTAATATGTCATCCAGCCTCGCACGATGGGGTTCAGCCACCGGGCGAGATCGTCGAGGGTCAGATTGACGCGGCGGTGGATGCGCATGGCACGCAGTTGTTCACCTTTGGCCTTTCTGGCCGTGGTGCTCATGGCCGGCAGGAACGAGGAGCGAAACCCTCCGTTCCATCTGTCCGGCGCCTTGTGCGCCTGGAACGTGTAACCCAAGAAGGTGAAGCTGGTGTGCTCATGGTCCCCCCGGCGCCTGCCGTCTTTGGCATAGACGATCTTGGTCTTATCCGGGTGGAGTGTGAGGCCCACCTCCCCCATTCGCTCGGCGATAGCGGCAAGCACCTGCTCGGCTTGCCGCTTGCTCACACAATGGCAGATGACATCATCCGCTTATGCCGAGAACCGAATTATGCCGAGGATCGGCACGGATGGCTTGTGGGGTAGGGGCTTCTCGTTGGTGGGTTCGGCATAATTCAGAGGGTTTCGAGGAAGGCGAGGAGGCGGTCGGGGGGCTTGTAGCGGCCTGGTGTGGTGCCGGGTGGGGTGGTGCGGGCGAGGGCTCGTTCTTTGATGGTCATGTCGGCGTGGAGGTAGATCTTCGTGGTGGTCTCGACGTCTTCGTGACCCAGCCAGAGCGCGATGACGGTGGCTTCGACCCCGGCTCGGAGGAGGGTCATGGCGGCTGTGTGTCTGAGGGTGTGGACGGTCACGTGCTTGGTCTGAAGCGTCGGGCAGGCCTGTCGGGCGGTGGCGGTGTGCTTGGCCACCAAGGCGGCGACCGCGTCGCTGCTGAGGCGGCGTCCTCGGCTGGTCGGGAACAGCGGTCCTGTTGGCTGGTTGTGGCGTTCGGTCAGCCAAGAGTGCAGCACGGAGACGGTGTGGGCGGTCAGGGGGGTGGCCCGTTGTTTCCGGCCTTTGCCGTCACAACGGAGGTGGGGTCCTCGCCCGAGGTGAACGTCTCCGCAGCACAGCCCGGTGAGCTCGGAGACTCGCAGCCCGGTTTGGATGGCGACCACCAGCAGGGTGTGATCGCGCCGCCCGATCCAGCGGTCGCGGTCGGGAGCGGAGAGCAGGGCGTCGATCTCTTCGGGTTCGAGGAAGGCGATGTCGGTGCGCTCGGCGCGTTTGGTGGGGATGGCGAGGACCCGTCCGATCAGCGCGGCGTGTTCGGGGTGTTCCAGCGCCGCGTAGCGGTAGAGGGAGTGGACGGCCGCCAGTCGGGAGTTGCGGGTTCGGATGGCGTTGTGACGGTCTCGTTCGAGATGGTCCAAGAAGGCGCCGATGAGCGTGGCGTCGAGATCGTCGAAGTCGAGATCGCACGGCGGCCTCCCGGTTCGCTGCGAGGCGAAACCGAGGAGCAGACGGAACGTGTCTCTGTAGGCGGCGATGGTATGGCTGCTGGCTCGTTTCTGGTTGATGAGCCGCTGGGTGAAGAAGCCTTCCAAGGTGGGGGCAAACGCGGTCATGGCTCGGCCTTTGGGGTCGGTTCGAGACGCCGGGCGGCCAGGGCCAGCAGTTCGGGGACGGCGGAGACATACCAGTAGGTGGCTCGAGGGTCGTGGTGGCCGAGATAGGTGGATAGCAGCGGCATGCGCACAGCGACGTCGGCGCCGTCGCGATACCAGCCGATCAGGGTGTCGACGGCAAAGGAGTGCCTGAGCCCATGGATTCTCGGCTGGGGCGACGGTGGCGGCTGCTCGAGTCCGGCCCGGTGCACCAGTTGACGGAAGGTGGGCTGAACCGTGTTGTGGGACAGTCGGGTCCCCCGGGTCGAGACGAAGAAGCTCGGAGCGTGCCGCTGGAGAGCGAGGCGGTCTCGTTGACGCTCATAGATCTTGAGCGCGTCGAGGGTGCTGGGATGCAGGAGGACCTCGCGGGACTTGCCGTATTTCGATTCCCGCACGGTCAAGACCTGGCCCGGCCAGTCGATGTCGCCCGTGTCGAGGGCCATAGCCTCGCTCACCCGCATGCCTGTCGCTGCGAGCAGCCCGAACAGGGTCTCGAAGGTGGCTGCTCGTAGCGCCGGGCGAAGCGTCGCGGCTGCTGCCATCAACGCGACGACGTCGTCATCGGAGTAGATGTAGGGGACTGGGCGGTGTTTGCCGGCGGGGAACAGGTCAGCCGGTGGGATCTCGCAGTTGGGGTCGAGGGCGTGGAGGTATCGAGCGAAGGAGCGCCGCGACTCGCATCCGCCGGGCTAGATAGGCGGCCGAACCGGTCACCTTGGTGGTCCAAGCGACTGCCAGGGCGGTGGTGATCGTCGACGCCCCGGCATCAGCGAGGAAGGCGACCAGGTCGGCGAGGAGACGGCCTTCTCCGGTCAGTTTGTAACCCAACGCTCGACGCAGGGCGAGATAGTCGTGGCTGTGGTCGCGAAGATCGCTCACGGTCGTGCTCCCGGCCACGGGCGGACCACCGCCACCAGGGACCGCCGGTCGACTTTCGCGTAAATCGAGGTGGTGTCCCTGCGCTGATGTCGGAGTACTTGTCCGATCTCATCCAGGCTCCCCCCAGCCGCCAGCATGCCGGTCGCGGCAGAATGGCGGAGCCGGTGCGCGCCTGTTCGGTCCACGCCGCCCCGCTCACAGGCGTGCCACACGACCGCGGACACACCACCAGAGGTCAGGGCCCGATGCGGTGCTCGCACCCGGACGAACACCGACATGCTCAGGCAAGTTGGCCGGCCCCGGGTCAGCCAGGCGACAATCGCCTCGCCGACATCGACGGGCAGTGGCAGCCGGTCGCTGCGTCCACCTTTGCCTCGCACGAGCAGATCACCGGATCGCCAGTCGATGTCGCCCAGCCGCAGTCTGGCGACTTCCCCGGCCCGCAACCCCAGGCGTGACAACACGATCAGGACCGCGTAATCGCGCCGGCCGATCCTGGTCCGCCGGTCGCAACTCTTCAACAGCGAAGCAACCTGTGACGGCGGAAGCGCCTTTGGCAGGGAAGCCAGACGCCAGCCGGCCACCGAAGGCACCGCGTCCGCTAACGGGAGCGCTGTAAGGCCCTGCACATACAGAAACCGCAGCAGCGACCGCAGCCTGGTTGTCATCGCCTTGGCCGAAGCGAGCCTCAAGCGCTGAGACTCTCCCAGCACGAACCGGGTCACTTCCGCCGCGGTCGCCTTTTCCAAGTCGAGGTCACCGTCCGTTGACAACCACAACAAGAACAGGCGGGCTACGTCGACATAGACCCGGACGCTGTCGGTCTGGAAACCCCTCTCTTGGAGCAGGAAGCACCTGTAACGCTCGATCAGAGACTCAACAGGGGTGTCGGCAACGGCGCTCTCGAAGCCGGCGACGGCCCCGACACAGACCAGATAGTCCACCAGCCGCGACAACCGCACCGGCGACACCGCACTCACGTAGCCGCTGGCCTCTCTCCAGCCGAGGAACTCCTCGATCCCCGACAGCGACAGGTCCGCCGCGCCCAACATCTCGCTGCCCATCCAGCGGCTCAACTGGGCCATCACATACAGGTGGTCGGTCGCTGACCTATAGCCCTGGCCGGCCAAGTCCTCCTCGAAGCCAACCGCGAACGGGGCCAACGGCCCCCTGACACGCACAGGTCTCGGACTGCTCACGGTGATCCCCTCTCTGGTCGAACCCAAAGAGGAATCCTCCGTCACGTGCCCAGAATTATGCCGAACTTCCCCCAACCCACACCGTCAGTGAGCAGGTCAAACAGCCGTCTCTGCGCCGATCCTCGGCATAATTCGGTTCTCGGCATAAGCCGACTTATGACGAATTCAGGATAAGTCCGCGAAGCGCTCGAACTGGACGGTCGGAAAGTTCCGGGCCATCCACCTGTCGAAGGCGAAATGCATGAACAGATTCGCCAGGATCGGCGAGGCCGCCGACCCCTGCGGGGTTCCCTTGTCCCGTTCCACCAAGGTGCCGTCTGGTAGCTGCATGGGAGCGGCAAGCCACCGCTTCACATACAGCAAGACCCACGGGCAGTCGGTGACCGCCTCCACCGCTTTGACGATGAGCTCCCAGGGGACGGTGTCGAAGAACTTCTGAACATCAAGGTCGATGATCCAGTCGCGCTTCCAGCACCGCTGCCGGCATGTCGCCACAGCGTCAAGGGTCGACTTGCGCGGCCGATAGCCGTAGGAGTCGGGGTGGAAGATACGCTCCGCCCTTTCCTCCAGATGGTCGGCCACCACCGTTTGAGCCACCCTGTCGGCAATGGTGGGCACGCCTAGACGTCTGGTCCCTCCACCGTGCGGCTTGGGTATGTCCACTGCCCGCACCGGGGGCGGGAAGTAGCTGCCCGACGACATCCGGTTCCAGATCTTGTAGAGATTGTTCTGCAAGTCCGACCCGAACGCCTCCAGGGACTCGCCGTCCACTCCCGGAGCACCTTTGTTCGCAGCAACCTGCCTGTACGCCTCCCACACGGACTGCTTGGGAATACAGAAAGGCTTGTTCTGTTGGCCTGGCATGTTCCTTTGTCTTCCTCCCGGGGACCGCCCGGTTGATCGAAGCAACATTCCTGATGAGCCGGCCCCTTCGCTCCGCCCCCACCCCAGCGAGCAGGCGCTTCGCAGCTACTACAGGCCGGTCCGCCGGCGAGGGTCGCATCGGTACTCACTGCCTTCGGTTGCTCCTCGGCAGGCTCCCTCTCGTGACCGGGGGGCGCACTTCACCCATTTATACCGACCAGCGGTATCGACGCTCGCCTTCTCACGTTCCGTGCAAGAGCAGCAGACCAGGCTCACGCCGCCTATACGCCGGGCACCACCTGGCCAGTAGACGGGTTATCCGCCAGGCTCATCCCAGGAGAGAATGCGAAACCCCCGGTTTTGATGCCATCCGATCTATTTCGACGCGTCAACGGCGACATCGGTTCAGCCTCGCGGCCTCCCCGACGCTCTGGAACGTCTTCCTGGTCCCCACCTGACGTGGTCGCGCCACGCCTTTTCCCTGACGCTCACCACGACGGTCTTCAGCCAACGCAGCTCAGGGTGGTTTGACGCCTGCCCCCGTAGGCCGGCGCCGGAGGGCCAAACCTCCATCTCCTTGCACAGCACCGCATCCAAAGGGGTCTCCTACATGACTCCTCCTTCGCGTTCGTGACGCACGCACTCATAGACCATGTCCGCCTTGGCCGGCTGGGCCGGGACCGGCGCCGGCGCGGCTCGTCTGACCCTAAACGCCGCCTGCCTGCACGCATCCGAGCACCAACGGCGGGCCCGGCCGGCGGGCAGCCGGTCGCCGCACACCCCACAGACTGCCGTTACGGAAACGTTACGCACGGGCTCGCTGGCCTCAGGCCCCGAGGGCCGGCCGCTGCTCCCCTTCGTCGACCGCGGCCGCCTGGCTGGGCTCATCGACATCCCTCCTGTGTGTGGTTCGGCTCCGGCGTTCAGGCACCAGTACCCGGTAGGCGTGAGCGAGCACCTGATCGCCGGCCCGGTCGAAGACGAACTCGACGCTCACCCGACGCTCAACCACGGCCATCCCCGAGGTGGCGGTCCAAGAACTCCGACAGCGCCTCCGACACCAAAGCAGAGATGCTCTGCCCGGTAGCCCGAGCGGCCCGCCGCACCCGGCGGGCCAGCCCGGCGGAGAGCTTGACCGTGAACACGACCTTGGGTCCGGGAACTTCCATCGCCCCTTCGTCTCGAGCCCGTTCCACGTAGCGACGAGCCTGGCGCTCAGAAAGCCGATATCGCCGTGCCAGGTTCCGGGTGGCATCGATAACATCCATCCCTCCGCCGAGCAGCTCCGTGGCGGTGTTGACCCGCTTGGCGACCTGCTCGGACCTGGCCCGACGACCATCTGCCATGACACTTATATACTACCCTAAGTGGCACTCTGGGTGGTGGACCGACGGCGCGGCTTCTTGAACAGCTTCTCTCCCCGCCGGTACGGCAAGGCCACCTCGAACTCGAAGTTCGCTATTGCGTTGGGGGAGTCGCCGATGCCCCCTGTGGCGCTCCCTCCAGGGTCTCTGACCAGTCCCCCTCCTCGATGACCCCTGCGCCCAACCATTTCTGGATCAGACGCAGCACCCGCTTATCCGCAATCCGATGCTCAAGAAACCTCCGAAGCCAGCCGTGATCAAGGCTGCCATAGAAGTCGCGGATATCCGCGTCGAGCACCCAGTTCACCTTCTTACTTCCGATCCCGACCGCCAGCGCATCCAACGCATCATGCGGGCCGCGCCCCGGCCGGAACCCATAAGAGAAGCCCAGGAAGTCCTCCTCGTAGATAGCGTTAAGCACCTCCACGACGGCCCGCTGGACGATCTTGTCCTCCAGCGTGGCAATGCCGAGCGGCCGCAACCGCCCGTCGGCCTTCGGGATGTACACCCTGCGAGACGGGCTCGCCCGGTAGGCACCGCTGTGCACCCTAGCGTTCAGATCCCCGAGGTTGGCCTCCAGGTTCATCCCGTAGGACGCCCACGTCACCCCGTCCACCCCCGCTGCGGCCTGGGGGCGTATCGCCAGGTAGGCCGCATACAGACGGGCCGGCGTGACATGATGCAGCAGCGCCGTGAACCGCGCTTCCTTGTCTATTCGTGCTACCTCGCGCACGCGGTCCAGCCCACTTGACACCGCCCGGCGCTGCGTCCGGAGTGTGTTGCGCTGGCCGGGTTCCCCTCGGCCGGGCTCCTTTCCTCCGCCGCCTCCGCCGCCGCTGCCGCGGCCTTGTTCGGCGACTTCGCAGGTACTACAAGCCCGTCCGACTTCCCCTCCTCGTGCATCTCAGGCGTACGGCCTCGGCCTTCCCTGAGCGGCCCGCCGCGTGATCAGCAGGACGGGCGAGCAGAGGATCTCCCGGTTCTCGCGCATGGAGGTTCTGCGCATGCTCAGGTTCTCCGACCGCGCGGGGTCCGCTTGCGGCTCGCGTATATCGCCGCAGACGATGTTGCCTTCCGCACCGAGCACGGCGTCGGCACCCCAAAATGGTGATCTCGCGGCTCAATAGCCCGGCCTACGCATACCCCTACCGACGCTTCGCCCGCGCCCTCACAGACGCCGACGCACGGCTCGGGGCCACCGCGGGTCGCTGGCCCTTCGGTGTAGAGCTCTTCCATCTCCTCCTCCATGCCGGTTTATCCCGGCGCACGCTCGGCACCCTCTCAACCCACCCCAAGGTGGGTCCCCAATGACGACGCTTCCACGGCCCTCGCAACATCGACACACGCTACGGACCGGTCAGTTGTTCCGCCCGTCGCACCCCACCTCTCGATGACGCACGGGGGCGTCCCTACCGGGGACCCGGACGTCTCCCCGGACCAGACCTTCCCTGGCTGGCTCTCCCCAGTTCGCTTGAATGTCACGTCATCAGGATTCCTCCCTCATCCATGGCGCCCAAGCTGATGGGCACACACCGGCGTTCGGGGATGATGCCAGCGCGTTCCTTTGGGACGTTCTGGAGCGCGGTAGGGGCCACTTGGCGTGGGGGGCGGCATCCGGGGCCACAAGGCGTTCTTGTGATTGTGCCTTGTCTACATGTAGAATACGCTTATGGCTATCGCAGAGTTCAAGGTCTCCGACCGTGGGCAGATGGCGCTCCCGGCGGAGGCACGACGCCGATGGAACCTCGAGAAAGGGGGGACCGTCGAAATCGCCGACCTCGGAGACTCCCTCCTCATCGTGCCAGCGGGCCGGGGCGGTCTGCGTGCGCTGCTTCGTGGAGCCATTGACGATGCCGGGGGCTACGCCAAGCTGGCGACGGCAGCGGCCGCTGACGAACCCGATCTGGTGTGAGGGACAAGCTGTTCGTCGTCGACGATCATCTCCTGCTGCGCATCCTGCTCGCCGACGAGCCGGAGGATCTGCGTCCTGGCGGCGGACGCGTCTTCACAACTGGGCTTTGGTATCACCGTCTTTGCCGGTCCGTCGGTGATCGCTCCGTGGTCGGGGTGTTCTCCCGGGCCCTCGGTCGCGCCGAACCTCCAGTGGCTGCTGCGGCGATAGAGGCGGTGACCCGCCTTCCCGATTCGATCGATCTCCTCTCGCTGCGAGAACTGGCGTGGCCGATGGCGCGCCTCGTTGACGACGGTGTCAGGCTCAACCTCATGTCCCTCGAGGCTCTCGCTGCCGCCGAGCACCTCGAAGCCGAACTCTGTCTTGCGGGCGCCAACGAGAACCCGCCACTGCTGGCGGCCGCCCACGGCCGCACCACAGCTGTTCGCCTTCTCGACTGACGACCACCCGCTGGCGATTGCTGAGAGACATGTGCCCTCCAGCCGGCGTTCCGGGACTAACGCCGGGCGCGCAACCGGCGCGGCTAGCTCTGCTCAGGGGTGAATTCTCGTAGGCCGCTGGCGGATTGACGCCACCCGGCTGCGGTCTGCGATGGTCGTGGCTGCTTTGGGGCTCGCGGGGTTTGGCGTTACTCCCAACTTCGACGGGTGAGCTCAGCCCGAACCGCGTCGGCCGCTATCCGCGTCCCATTAAATCCCTGGGGATCAGTCGCACTGTAGGTGAGGGCTCGTTGTTGTTGTAGGTCGGCGTGCTCGTACGCGAACCCGAGCTGTTCGGCGAGATGGCGGCTCATCAGGATGACGCCCGGCTCGAGACCTGCTCCCATCTGACGCAGCAGGTTGGCCGCCTCGCTATCGTCGCCCTCCGCGTGGGCTAGGGCGGCGAGCAAGACAACCGAGTCGCAGACACCTGTGGCGATCGGCACCGGCCCTGGCAGGCCGCTGCTGAGTCCCCCCTTGGCCTGCCCCCGGACGACCGGCTCGGCGTCAGCGATACGATCCTGGGCCAAGAGCGCATAGGCCCGAATGTCGTCGGTCTTGAAAACGCCGGGAGCGAGCTCCTCGAGCCAAGACATCGTGTCGATTGCCCCGTCGGGATTCCCGAGCAGAATCTGGCAAATAGCGGCGAGTTTGGCCGCCCGAGGCGTGATCGTCAGGTGGTAGTCGATTTCCCGGCAGCCGGCCAGAAAATCGACGCATCCCTCCAACCCGGCTACGAGGTCACCGTGGGCGGCTGCTACCCGTCCTTCGACCCAGCGGAGACAGGCCGCGACAAGATCCTGACGCAACTCGTGGTCCGCCGCCTGGGTAGCGGCCAGCTCGGCCCGCCCACGCTCAACCTCGGCGAGACTGTCGGTATCCGCGAACGGCGTGGGCACCCCGAGAGCACCATGGCCGATGGCCCGCATGACAGCGTGCGGCGACTCCGTAAGCGCCCGTGCCGCCACGCGGTAGGTGACCCAGTCGGTCAGCCATGCCGACGAAAACGCCAGTGGGAGGTGCAGCTGGCCGCTTCTATCCGGCTGGAGGCCTGCCGGAGCGGCAAGCGCCCGTTGCAGGAGCTGACAGGCTTCGAGGGCGGCGCCTTCGAAGACGTAGGCGGGATGGGCACCAGAAATGATCTCCGCAGCCAGCCACCAACGATCGGTGGTCGCCGCCCACTCGAAGGCGGCGGTGAGATTCCGGCGCTCCGCCCGCAGCCTCACCCCAGGCGCAACTCCCCGAAACCCGTGTGACCACGGGAGGTCGCCAACCCGTGAAAATAGTTCAAATATCGGTCGCGAGCCTGGACGGTCTCGCCGGCGGCGGCAAGACGGTCCTCCGCATAGGCCTTGACCGTCTCTAGCAACCCGAACCGTGCTCGTTCACTCGTATCGCGCCGGATGACCCAGGACTTGGACATCAAGGCGTCCAGGACCCCAATCACTTCTCGGCGGCTGAGGTCGGCGACACCGGTGACCCCGTCAACGTCAAAGCCGTCGATGAAGACGCCGAGAGTCCGCAGCACCCGCTGCTCCTCCGCTATGAGCAGGTCGTAGCTCCAGTCCAGCGTCCCCTGCAGGGTTCGCTGCCGAGAGGGACGGCGCCCTCCTCCCAACACGGTGAAGCGGTCGTCGAGTGCGGCCTCCAGCTCCAGCAGCGTCATGGTGGCGATGCGGGCAGCGGCGAACTCGATCGCCAACGGCATGCCGTCCAGATGGCGGCAGATGTTGCCGACACGGTCTGCGTTGTCATTGTCGAGCGCGAAGCGGGCGTCGGCGGATGCGGCCCGCTCGGCGAACAGCTGAACCGCGGGGGCGTCTCGACCGTCGGCGGCCAGTGGACCGAGGCGTATCAAACACTCACCGTCGATCCCGAGCGCCTCTCGACTCGTCGCCAACAAGACCGAGCTGCCCGCCGCTGAGAGGAAACGCTCGGCGAACTCGCCACAGGCGTCGATCACATGCTCGCAGTTATCCAAGATCACCAGCGCCGTCTTGTCTGCCAGGTGGTCCACCACCTGGGCAGCCAATTCGCCCTCCCGCAAGGAAACACCGACCGCCTTACTGATCGCACCTAACACTTCACTGCCGCTGGTCACCGCGGCCAGATCGGTGAACCAGACACCCCCGCTCCGACCGGGCAGTTCGGCCTCGCCGGCGGCGATCGCCACTCGGGTCTTGCCCGACCCGTCCGCCGCCGTCACCGTCACCAACCGGTTCCCGGCCAGCAGCTGGCGGACCTGGTCCACTTCCTCATCCCGGCCGATCAGCGTGGTTGGTCGCACCGGCAGATTCGTCAGCGACCGCTGCAGCGACCGCAGCGGCGGCGACACCCCCTCGCCCAGCTGAAACAGCCGCAGCGGCTCCGCCACGTCCCGAAGATGATTCACCCCGAGATCGACCCCCCGCACCTGCGCAGCCATCCGCACCGAATCGGTGGCCAGGACCTGCCCGCCGTGACCGGCCGCCGCCACCCTGGCCGCCGTGCTCACCGCCGCCCCGAAATAGTCCGCCATCCCGCTCATCGGCTTCGCCTAGATGCAGGCCCATCCGCGCCCGCAGCGCTGGCCCCGGCCAACTTACCTTCTCAAGTTCAGACTGAACACCCAGCGCGGCCGTCACCGCATCCGACGCCCGAGCGAACGCGCCCCCGAACGACTCGCCGGCGGTAGAGAATACATACCCGCCGCTCGACTGGATTGCAGCGCGCACCACAGCGTCATGCAGGCCAAGGGAGGCCGACATGCCACGCCCGTCGGCCACCCACAAGCGTGTCGACCCCTCCACATCAGTGAAAAGGAACGTCACGGTCCCCGTCGGCCTCGTCACCGGTGCCGACACTATCGTCTCGCCCACCCAGAAACAGCCCTCATACCGAGAACGACTGCCCCTCAGAAAGGCTAGAGCTTAACGCGGATATTGCCGTTGTCGCTCAGAGGCTCGGACATGTCAGACCGTTCAAGTCTCTCGGCTGGCTACAGCGGACGGGTGCGTTAGTCCTAAAACAAGCGGTCCCTGACCGAGTTGGAGGCTTGGGAGCGGGTTGGGGTGCTCAGAGCTGGTGGTGAGCGACGGGTTGTGGCGATGATGTCGTTGTCGCTGAGCCCGGCGGTCTTGTCGACGGCCGTGGGCGTGTGCATCCTGTTTTGAGAGGTCGCTGAAGAGGAGCCGGTGACCGACTGTTGGGGTGTTTGATTTCTGGCAGGCGGCTATAAGACGTCGAGGAGTCGGAAGAGTGCCCCGAGCCAGGGGTTCCAGGCGAGCACCCGCCAGCGCACCTGCCGTGCACCGAGGACGATCTGGCAGGGGATGTCGATGAATACCCGCCGGAATGTCCGGAATTCCATGCTGAGCAGCCGGCGGCGCTGTTGGTGGTGTGTGTTGGCCCAGCGCGGTGAGATCGGCAGGAGCAGGGCGCACCAGGCTTTCAGGCTCCAGGGGATCGCCGCCATGACCGTATAGGCCCAGTTGGCCACGAGAGTGTTGACCGGGGCGTGCAGGGCGCGTACCTGGCCTTTGAGCTGTGCGATGAGGTTCTCCTGGTCGCAGCGGCTGCGGGCCTGCATGACGACCTCGTCGCTGGTGGTGGCGGTGGGGAGGTTGGTGATGTAGAACAGCCATCGGTACTCGTGGAACAGGACGTTCTCGCCGCGCTCGATCGACAGGTCTTTTCGCAGCGCCACGACTCGGTAGTCTCGCTTGCAGGCGACGGGGCGGTAGGAGAACTGGCAGAGGTCCTCTGCGACGGTGCGGATATTCTTGTAGCCCCTGGAGCGCACGATGTCGTCTTTCACGCGTTGGGGCTTGGTGCGCGGCTCGGTCTTGATCGCCCGCTCGGCGCGGCCCACCAGCTGGTGGTACATCTCCTCGTCGGCGGCTTCGGCGTGGGCGATGAGGTTCGCCCGGGCGTCGTAGCCGAAGACGAACTCGACCCCATCGGCGTCCCAGCGGTCGAAGTTGGCTGTGAGAGCGAAGTCGGTGTCTCCACGCAGCAACACTTTTGAGAAGCCTGCTTTTCGGACCAAGGCGATCGACCGGTCGAACAGGGGGACCGCTCCCTCATGGGAGGGCCGGTTAGCACCAGATTCTTTGAAGTACAGCGGTTCTTTGGTGTTGGCCAGGTTCACCACCAGCGACGAGTAACCCCACACACCGTTGTAGGCGATATCGATTCCCTCCTTGGTCTGCGCGTCGGTTCCCACGATCGAGGCGTCAGCGTCGATCACCGCCGTCTCGGCGAAAAAAGCAGCTGGCTTGGCGGCCCACACCCGAAGACGGGCCCGGTTGACCGCCTCTTGCAGCGCCATCACAGCGGCCTGGTCGAAACGCCGGCAGAAGTCACCCGCGGTGGTCGGGTCGGGCAGACTCGAAGCCCCGATACCGTCGAGGAACACCCCGTCGCTGCGTCGGGCCTCGATATCGTCCAGGGTGACACCGCCGCACAGGGCGTTAAACGCGATATTGAGCACATGGTCGGACTCTGTGTAAGGCCGATGGATCTTAAGCAACTCCAGAGAAGCGTCGATCTCGCCAGCAAGCCCAACACGCTCGACCAGCCCGACGATCGCCCCCATACCGCCATGAGCGACCGCCTTGGTCCGCTCGGCTAGCTCGTAAGAGATGTTCGCCCGGCCGATCACAGGGCCGTCGATGTTCACCCTCACCGCCTCCTCGAGTCGCCGTTCGATCCGGCCCGCCTCCCTGGCCAGCTGGTTTCGTCGTCGCTGCCTGGCTGCCCGGTCTCCTCCGCCACGGACGTGGCACGCTGCGCTAAGGTTCTGAGCCAACAGATGCCCTCCTGGGCGTGGGTTGATTGGATTGAGCGATCGAATCCTCCCATGCCAGGAGGGCGATTTCGCGGACCGTCCCAGGCCCGGATCGTTCACCCGAAAACGATCCCAACCCAAAACCCCCCAACCGCGAAAACCGCTACCCCACAGGACTCTCAGCCCATCACCACGCCCCCAGCAGCCCCCCTACGCTTGGTTCAGGGTTAGTCGAATCTGCTGGCGGGCGCAGGCGACCGCGTCGCCGGTGTCCCTGGCCGCTCCTGATCTCGACGCGGCGGATGACCGGGCCGCCGATCGATGACCTATCGTTCACGGCCTGGCTTACACCTCCGATGACGGGCTGGTCACCGGCGATCAAGGCGGCAACGTCATCTTCTGGGATGTACGGACCCGGGCCGCGGTCCGGCGGCTACGAGTCGCAGAATCTCGCCGTCCCGCAGCAACATAAGCCCAGGTCAGCGGCCATGAACGCGTATCGGCCAGATGGTTGGCGTAATGTCACCTTCGCATTTACCACACGGCACGATCGAGGTCGGGCCAGAGGAGGGGGGCAGTGGCAAGCACTGTCAGCGCCCTGGGCGCAAGGACGCCACACCGGCGCTCCGCGCCGCGGGTGACGAGCATGGGTCGACGCGCCGGCGTGGCGTCCGCCGCGCCTCTCATGTCACGCGCACCCGGACCGCTCGGGGCGGTCACCATCGGCGCCGGGTGCCCACCTCGAGTCGGTGGCCGCTTACCCCCAGCGAACCGCCCGATCGATTGAGGTAGAGACGGTGATACAGCAGCCTTCGTCCATGAAAATTGAAAGGAGCTCTGCAGTGAGCAAAGCCCGTTCGTCAGGCGTCATGCGCCTCGTGGTGATTCTGGCCGCTATCGGATTGGTCGCGGCTGCGTGCGGCTCGACCAAAAAAGCGGCGACCAATTCGCCGCCGTCGGTGGGGTCCACGGCCAGCAAGTCCGCCGCGCCGTCGGGTTCGCCCATCAAGGTGATGACGATCGCCTCGGTCAACTACAGCGGTCCCAATTACGAGAACATCCTGGAGACGGCCAAGCTGTACGCGGACTGGGTCAACGCTCATGGGGGGATCAAGGGGCACCCGCTGCAGGTTTCCACCTGTGATGAGCAGGGTGACCCGACCAGGACCGCCCAGTGCGGACGCGAGGCGATTGCCAACCACGACATCGCGGTCGTTGGCTCGTTCAGCTTCAACGGCAATGCCATCGTCCCCGAGCTCGCCGCCAGCCACATCTCCTGGTTCGGGATTTGCTGCGCGGTCGCGTCGGACGAGCTGACCATGCCGAATGTCCAGCAGATTGGCGGTGATGCCGGTATCGCTGCGCTGGCGGTGAAGGCGTCGGTCGATGGCTGCAAGAAGATCGCCCTCGTCGCCCTCGACGCCGGCGCCGAGACCAAGTTCTGGGAGACCCTGGTCAACAACGCATTGAAGTCGGTCAACGGTCCTCCGCTCGTCAAGACGGTCCTGGTCCCCTTAACCGCCCAGGACTACGCCCCCGAGGTGACGCAGGCGACCACGGGGACGGACTGCATCGAGGCCATCCTCGCCCAGGCCAACTGGCCGTCTTTCATCCCGTCCTACAAGGCGTCGGGTGCCCACCAGCGTCTGTATGGCATCCAGGGCAACCTCGACATCACTATCACGAAGCCCAACCCGGCCGTCACCCAGGGATCGCTGGTCGTGGGCGTCTACTCGGATATCTCACTCCCGGCGTGGAACGACTACCGGGCGGCGATCTCCCAGTACCACGCGCCGACCAGCATCAACTACAACAGCCTGGGCGGGTTGGGCACCTGGGCGGCGTACGTGGCCTTCAACAACATCGTGTCGTCCTTGTCGGGCCCGATCACGGCCAGCAACTTCCTGGCCGCCGCACAGAAGGCCTCCATCAATCTCAACGGAATGACCGCCGGCGGCATCGATTTTGCCAACCACTGGCATGGGCTGGGCAACCAATTCCTCAACGAGGTCAACCGGGGTGTCACCTTCGACACCGTCAACAAGAGCGGCGTGCTCGTACCGTTCGATAACGGCAAGTTCTTCGACATGACCAACGCGATGATCGGCCAGCCTCTGGGCTCCGCCAACACCCCGCCCGCCGGGCAATAAGGAATACCGCACCGGGGGTGGCTGACGTGCTCCTGCGGTGGCGTTCACGGTCGTCACCGCACAGAGTGACGGGCTACATCGTGAAGGTCAAAACCACACCGGTGCAAATTCGATCCGGACCCCCCCCGCTCTGCCACCTCCAGATGGCTCGTGGCCGCCGCCGGTGGACCCGGTGCCACGTCACAGCCTGCCATCGCAGGCATCCAGCTTCGTGGGCCGGGTGGCCGAAATGGGCCGGGCTGCTGTCTCTGCTATCTGCCGGGTCGCGCCTGGTCACGATCGTCGGGCCGGGCGGGATCGGCGAGCCCCGGAACGGGGTCGGCATCCAAGCCCTCCAACGGGGTCACACCAGAGTGATGCAGTAGAACCTGAACCTTCATCCCCGTGCCCCCAAGCATGCACGAGAAATGCTGCCCCAAAGCATCTAATCGACAGTTGCGGAAAGCTTCTTGGGGGCTATCAGTCGGTAGCTGTCCCTAACGAGCTCCGCGAGCTCAGCCCAATCGATTGATGCCGACCGGAGGTCGATTCCGATCCAGCCCTTCGATCCGACGTATGAGGGGCAGAAAAACGGCTCGCCTTGCGACAGCAGCCCCTGCTGGTCGTCGCGGTCAGCTTTTATGCAGACCGTACGGCCGCCATCGTGGTCGGCAGCCATAGCAAAAATCTTCTTTCGAACTCGGAATGTGGCCTCGCCCCACGTCTCCTCTTCGTAGGCCTCCGGGAGCTGCAAGCAGATCTCACGGAATCGATTCATCGGGTCCGCTCGTGGCACCACGCCA
This sequence comes from uncultured Acidimicrobiaceae bacterium, assembly GCA_963834725.1. Classification (GTDB taxonomy): domain Bacteria; phylum Actinomycetota; class Acidimicrobiia; order Acidimicrobiales; family Palsa-688; genus PALSA-693. Next base: position 4,081,883 of record CAWICN010000001.1, on the reverse strand, counting down.
GTGTCTCAGAAAGGCGCAATCCGCGTTGGCCAGATAGCTGAAGAAACGTGAGTCACGGCGCTTGCGACCACCGCGATCCGCGACGCTCTGCTGACCGCTCAGCAGGGACCTGCGGATGTGATCGTTGACCTCAGCCGGGCGGCGTTCATCGACACGACCGGTATTAACGCTTTGGTCGGGGCCCCCGGAGGGCGCCAGCTGGCCGCTTCACGTCGTCGGCGCCGGCAAACAGGTTCGAAAGGTCTTCGAGATCAATGGCGTCGCCGAGTACCTGTCCGGTGTCCCTGATCGCACGTTGGCGTCGGTAGACGAGTCGGCCCAGCTGCTGAGGCCCGCGGAGTTCGAAGGTCGCCTTGCGGACGGGCTAGACCCCGGGCGCCGTCATGACCACCTTGAGGCGGCCGACCGCCGGCACGACCGAGGTGTCGAAGGCGGCCTGGGCTTCGGCGAAGGGAAACAGATTGGTGACGTAGCGTTCCTTGAGCTCCGGATGAGAGAGCAGGTACTTCTCGGCCTTGACCAGCGACGGCCTTCGGTCCCGCTCGGGGGTGAATCCCGAGGAGAGGCGGGCGTTTCTGCCGAGGAAAGCGAGCATCGGGAAGGGGTAAACCGGGTCGTCAGGTATCCCGAAGTAGAAGATGTGGCCTCCGACCGCCAGGGCGGTGACGGCGTTGGCGAGGGTGGTCACCTGATGGCCGACGGCTTCGACGATGATGCGCGGCCGGCTGGCGTCCGACTGCAGCGTCGCGGCCCAGACCTCGCTCGAGGCATGCACAGGCTCGTCGATGCCGAACGCCGTCGCCACGTCGGAACGGTCGACGCGGTCTACGCCAATGACGTGACTGGCGCCCAGGTCCTTGAGCACGTGGGCGAAGAGCACGCCGATCGGGCCGAGGCCGATCACCGCCGCGCGCGCCCCCTCGATATCGGGGACCTGCTCCAACGCGTAGATCACACACGCCAGCGGCTGGAGCAGAATGGCGACAGCGGGCGGCAGCTCTGGGTCGTACTCCCCGAGGCCCGCGCCCCGGGCGATCAGGTACTCGGACATCGCATCGGTCTTCGATGCCCAGCCAACCACCCTGGTGCCGACACGCACTTCGGGATGCCGCGACGCCAGAACCTCTCCGACTACCTCGTGCAGGGGGAAGCCCGGCCGGTAGGGCCGGTAAGGCCGCGGACCGCCGACCGTCCCGAGCTGGGAAGCGCCCTTGAAATACGGCAGATCGCTTCCGCAAATCCCGCCAGCCAGCACCCGCAGCAGGACTTCACCATCGCCGACCTGCCCCTCGTTGGGAGCTGGCACGTCCTGCAGCTCGAACTTGGCCGGCGCCACCAATGTCTGAGCCCACATCGCACTCCCCTCCGTTCCCGCTACCGTCCTGCGGCAGCCGCCCGGCAGCATAACCGCCCGCCGGGTGGGGGCCCTCGGGACCCGGGGCGCGCCCCAGGGCCGTTGCGGTCATCCCGGTCCCGGGCCGGCGGCCGGGATCAGTCCGAACCTGAGCGGCGGTCCCAGATGCGGCGCTCCTCCTCCAGGGGCGCGTCCTGCGGCCCGCTGGTGCGGCCCCACACCATGGTCGTCCGGGAGTCAGCCTCGTAGCGGGGCCATCCCGCCCCCGGCCGTCCGGTTCGGGCGAACGCCGCCCAGGCATCCTGCATTTGCGCGGCCAGGGCTTCCGCCTCCGGTCCGGCCCCGGCGAAGCGATCCTGGCGAGGCTGATGGAGGGCGTCGAACACGAACGGAATTTCGACACCGTGGGCGGCCCCGAGGGCGCCGCGGAGGGCGGGCGACTCCCACTCGAACAGGTACATGTAGGTGTCCGCCTGGTAGCGGGCGTGGTCCTCGGCCGCCCGGACCGACCCCACCCGGAAGACCCGATCGCTCTCGATCGCCGACCACAGCTCACGCGGCTCGGTCGGCCGCCCGAGGGCGGTGCGGATGGCCCGGTAGGCGTCGATCACCTCGGCCGCGGCCAGCGGCAGGCCATCGGCCCTGAACGCTGATTCGATCCGCCGCCGTACGAGGTCCTCATCCGGATCTCGACCCGCGGGGTCCCCGGCGATGAACAGCTTCCATTCGTCTCGATTGGAGCCGATCACCAGGGGGACGCCCGCCGACGCCCCGTCGGCCAGCGCCTCCTCGGGGGAGCGGGGCAGGGCGGCGCCGTCGACGACGGGCGCCAGCCGGAGCGTGGCGCCGCCGGGTCCTGAGAGGATGGCCCCCTGGGCCTCGAGCAGCCGGTCCACTGGCAGCCGGCGCAGGTCAGCCGGACGGCCGACGCCGACTTCGGCAAGGAGCTTGGACGTGGCCGCCTCCGCTCGCCCCATGTCAAGCGCTCTTGGCGGCCCGCTCTGGCAGATGGCCCGGTGGAACAGCCCTTCGGCGGCAGGCAGGGCCAGCAGGTCGGCGACGCTCATTGAACCGGCGGATTCACCGAAGACGGTGACGGCCGCCGGATCCCCGCCGAAGGCCTGGATGTTGTGCTGGACCCAGCGGAGGGCCGCCACCTGGTCCAGCAGGCCCCAGTTTCCTGACGCGCCGGTCTCCTCGTCGGTCAGATCCGGATGGGCCAGAAAGCCGAGGATGCCGAGCCGGTAGTTGATGGTCACCACGACGACGTCGCCCGGCGCGGCCAGGCGTTCACCCGAGTACAGCGGCATGGCGCCCGACCCGGAAGTGAAGGCGCCACCGTGCACCCAGACCATCACCGGGCGCCGACTCGCGTCGGTCCCGGGTGTCCACACGTTGAGCGTCAGGCAGTCCTCCGCCGTGTCGCCCGTGATCTCGCCCGTCAACGGCGACGCCGGTGGGAGCTGGGGCGACCAGGGCCCGAAGGCGGTGGCCGCCCGGAGCCCGGTCCACGGCTCCGGCGGTTGGGGCGGACGCAGACGCCGGTCACCGGTAGGCGGGGCGGCGAAAGGAATCCCGCGGAAGGTGCGTACGCCCTCTTGCTCCGTGCCCTCGACGCGACCGGAAGCCGTCTCCACGATCATGTGCTCATTCCCCTCTCGCCAGCGGCGGATTGACCGCTATCCGGGTTGCGCTGCCGGCGGCCGGAGGAATCCTAGTCAGCCCCTCGGTTGCCACATGGGGGGACCCGCAGGGCGGCCCGATAGGGTACGGAACGTCCGTTGCAGCTGCGAGAGGAGCCATGTGAACGTTCGGATCTCGGCGATCGAGGCGTACCAGCGGGCCCTCGAACGGGCCGACGACAGGTCCGCGGCGGACGTCGCCCGTCTGCTCACCGCCGATGTCGTGGCTCTGACCAACTTCGGGCGAGCCGACGGTGCGGAGGCGCCCAGCACCACCCTGACCGGATCCCGCTTAACCGCGCTTGCCTCAGGAGCCCGATGGTCGCAACCCGAGATGGACGGCGACCGAATCGTCGTCATCGGCCACCAGCCGGTAGGCGCGCCGATCAGCGGCCTCGAGTTTGCATTCTCGTTTGCCGGCGACAAGATCTCCCGGGTCGAGCAAACAGATGATCGCCGCGGCCCCCCCGAAGCCGACCGCCCTTTGCCTGACCGACGACATCAAGAAGGCGGTGAACGGGGCGCTCGACAACCAGACGCCCATACCCACCGCTTACTGCGACGACGACGAGCACATCCATCTGTCGTACCGGGCACGTTGCAGACCTACGGCGACGAGCAGTTGGCGCTGTGGGCCCGGGACCCGGAAGCCGGATTGCCTCGCAACATCACCGCCCATCCCCAGGTCACCCTCTTCTACCATGACCCGGGTAGCCGGACCTCCTACATGTTCCAGGGCCGGGGCCGCATCGAGTCCGACGCCGCGCCTCGCGACAGGATCTTCGAGAACTCCAATCCCCGCGAGCAGTACATGGACCACCGCCGCCGCGGTGCCGCAATCGTCGTCGACCTCGACCGCGTCGAAGGCCGCGGCCCGGCGGGCCGGGTACTGACGGCGCGAGAAGCGGCCCGGTAGCGACGCGTGGACTCGGCCGATGCCGGTCTCGCCGAGCGGCTCCCCATCGTCGAGTGCGGCGACCCCATCCTCCGGCAGGAGCCTACCCCCCTCGAGCCATCCGATCTCCGGACCGACTTCATCCAGCGACTGATCGCCTCCATGCGGGCGACCATGGAGGCGGCACCGGGCGTCGGTTTGGCCGCGCCCCAGGTGGGTGTGCCCATCCAGCTGGCGGTGCTGCAGGACAACTCTGACCGGTGGGCCGGTCTGACCGAGGCGGAGCGGGCCGCCCGCGAGCGAACGGACCTCCCGTTTCTCGTCCTCGCCAATCCCCGCCTGCATCCGGTCGACGACGAGGATCGGGTCAGCTTTTACGAAGGATGCTTGAGCGTTCCCGGGCTCACAGGTGTGGTGCCCCGGTTCCGGGCGGTGCGCGTCCACGCTTTGGACGCGGAGGGGGAGCCGCTCGAGCGCGTGTTCTCCGGGTGGGCGGCCCGGATCGTGCAGCACGAGGTGGATCACCTCGGCGGCCGCCTGTACCTCGACCGCGTCGAGCCCCGGTCGCTATCGACCGTCGACAATTACTCGCGGCTCTGGACCCACCGTCCGCTCGACGAGGCCGGCGCCGCCCTCGGCTTCTCGCTTCCCTAGTTGCCGCGCCGGGCCAGGTCGCCGAGCAGGGCGCGCGTCCGGGCGCGGGACACGGCCCGGTCAACGCCGACCGGGAAAGGCGCCGCCCACAGGTCGGTCGCGCCGGCCGAGAGAAGGGTCTCGATCTGGCGGCTTACCGAGTCCTCGTCGCCTACGATGGCGGCCTCGGCCGGAGTGCTGATCCCCCCGTGGGCCAGGATGCGCTGGTAGTTGGGCAGCGTGCCGTAGATGGCGAACTGCTCGCCTGCGGCTGCTCGGGCCTCCGTGACGTCGTCGTGGACCGCCACCGGCAGGCCGGCCACGATCCGGGGAGACGGCCGGCCGACGCGGGCGGCGGCGCGGGTGATGCGGGGTGCCACGTGCGATTCGACGGCGCGCCCGTTCGCCATCCAGAGGATGGTGCCATGGGCCCACTCCCCCGCCACTCGCAACAGACGCGGCCCGAGCGCCGCCAACAAAACGGGAATATCGCCCTTCAACTGCTCGCTGAGTACCTTGACGTACGCCTCTGTGTCACGGCCAACGCCGTCGTAGGACAAGCCGATCCCTTCGATCACCATCCGGTGGGAGGGGCCGACTCCGAGGGTCACGGGGCGGCCCACGGCGGCGGCCACCGACTGGATCCGGCTGGCCTGCAGCGTCGGATGGGCGGTGTAGGTCACCAGGACCGAGGTCCCCAGCTCGATCGTTTTGGTGGCCCGCCCCGCCAGTGCCATCTGGACCAGAGGATCGCCCCCGACCGCACCGGGGTACCACAGCGAGGTGAAACCCGTCGATTCGGCCTCAATCGCTTGCTCGATGGCCCGCTCCGCCGTGGAGCCACCTGCGGACATTCCTATTCTCATCGGCCCGATCGTAACCGTGACCGGCGCCCGGGGACGGGGTCACAGTCGGCGTTCGCCCGGATGGCTCGGTTGCGGCCATGGCCGGGCCAGCGGAAAGGACAACCTCAAGCTGTGACTCGAATCGCGCTTCCCCGACCAGAGGGATCCCGAGAGGGGGCTTCGGTGGCGGCGTTACGCTCAGCCGGGTGAAAGCCAGCCTGATGCAATTATCGGAGTACACGTGGGAGCGGACGTGGGTCCGGCTCGATGGACTGACCGACGAGGAGTACCTCTGGGAGCCGGTACCCGGCGGATGGACCGTCAGACTGGCTGATGATGGCGTGTTCCATCCGGACTGGGTGGCGGCGGTAGATCCCCCGCCTTTCACCAACATTGCCTGGCGTATGTGCCATTTGATCCGCTGCTATGGCGAGCGGCGGAACCGGGAGTGGTTGGGCTTCTCAACGGTCGGCAGACCGGACCGCTTCGAGGTGACGGCACCGGCCCCCGTCACAGCAGCGGACGCGCTGGCCAGCCTGGCGGCGGCGTACTCCGAATGGACGACCGTGCTGGACATGGTCAGCGACCAAACTCTGGAAGAGAAGCTGGGCCCGATAGCCGGACCATATGCGGACGCTGATAAGGGGGGTTTCGTCCTCCATATGCTGGATGAATTCATCCACCATGGGGCCGAGATCTCTCTGTTGCGCGATCTCTGGCGCGCCCGCTCCTTGGCAGCGAGTGGCTGACCCGGCTCAGTACTCCGAATCTCAAGCACTCAATGAGGCCACCGGCCTGGTCGTCGTCAGGCCTGGCGCAGGCGTCCCCGCAGAGCCGCGAAGCAGAGCGACATACTCAGCAGGCCGACCACGGTGATGGCGGCGAGTGCCTGGCCGAGTTCGTCCCACCGCCATCCCTGCATGGTGAGTGATCGCAGGCCGGCGAGCAGGTACGTGACCGGGTTCCACCCCGCCACGGTGCTGAGCCATCCGGTCAGCTGCGAGCGCGGCACGTAGGACGAGGTCAGGAAGAGGAACGGAAAGAACAGGAGGAAAGCGCTGTTGACCGCGGCCGGATTCCCGGTTTTCAAAGCGATCGCGTAACCGAAGCCGGCGAAAGCCAGGCACCACAGCGCAGCCAGCAGCACGAAGGCGATGATCCCGAGCGGACCGGCGTGGAAGCGAACACCCAGAACGAAGCCCAGGATCACGATCGGCACCGTCAGGCCGCAGGCCACCGCAACGTCGGCGACCATGTGCCCGAGCAATATGGCCAGGCGACGTACCGGGGTCAGCAGCAACCGGTCGAAGTAGCCGTTCTCGACATCGAGCACCAGCGCTGGCGCCCGCGAGACACCGGTCACTCCCAGCAGGATGGCGGTCGCCATCATGAACGCCTTGTAGCTGAAGCCCGAGACGTTGTGCTGGGTCAGGCGCTGCAGGGTGCCGATGTTGACCACGAAGAAAAACAAGGCGATAAATACGGGCGGAACCACGGCGGTGAGGTCCCTCGGTATGGCCCGCAGGGCTCGTCCCGCGATCGCGGCCGTGTCCCGCACGAAGCCGGCCTGACGGGGCCGAACAGCACTCGGCTGAAGAGCGCCGGGTCGAAGGTTGGTCGAGGTTGTCGCAATCACGGAAGTGCCTCCTCATCGGATGCAATGCCCTCATCTGGACGGATATGAGTGCCGGTCAGCTCGAGAAAAACGTCATCCAGCGTCGGTGTCCGCAGGGTGAGGTCCCGGACCGCGATGCTGCAGTTGTCAAGGGCCACGGCGACCGGACCGATAGTCGCGGCACCATTGGCGGTCACGATCACCACGTCGCCGCCACTCGCATCCACCGCCTGGACTCCAGGGACGCTGGCCACGCAGGCCGCCGCCGCGGCCGGCTTGGCATCCACCCGGACGACGATCAGGTCGTTGCCGATGCTGCGCTTCAGCTCGGATGGCGTGCCCTCGGCGACCAGCCGGCCGGCGCTGAGAATACCGACGCGATCTGCGAGCTCGTCAGCTTCCTCGAGGTACTGCGTGGTGAGAAAGACGGTCATCCCCAGCGCGTCGTTGAGCCGGCGAACCTCCTCCCACACCCGGACCCGGCTCACCGGGTCCAGTCCGGTGGTGGGCTCGTCGAGAAACAGGACCTCGGGGTTGTGGACCAGTGCAGCCGCCAGGTCGAGGCGCCGCCGCATGCCGCCCGAATAGGTGCTGATCGGACGGCGGAGGGCATCGCCGATGTCAACCAGCTGCGTCAACTCGGCGAGCCGCGCCTCGATCTCCCGGCGGCTCAGGCCGTAAAGCCGGCCCTGCAGCCGCAACAGCTCCTCACCGGTCTGCTTCGGATCGAGAGCGGCGTCCTGCAGCGCCACGCCGATCCGTAGCCGGACCTGTCCAGGGTCGGCAGCGACGTCATAGCCGGCGACCATGGCCCGCCCGGCGGTCGGCGCCAGCAAGGTGCAGAGGACGCGCAGGGTGGTGGACTTGCCAGCCCCGTTAGGCCCGAGGAAGCCGTAGATCTCACCGGGCCGGACCTCGAGGTCCAAGCCGTCTACGGCCGGCGTGCCCGCGAATGTGCGAACCAGTCCCTCGGCGCGGATCGCCGGCGGGCTGGTGTCCAGTGGAGATAAGCCGGGGGCGGGAGTGGGAGTGGGAGTCGGAGTGGGAGTGGGAGCTGCGATAGGAGCCTCCCGGATGGTGTAGGTCATGGGTACATCTTCCTTACTGAAACCGGCCATCTCGTGGCCGGTTTGTTGGAAAAACCTTGTCGCTGAAACCTGTGTTGGTTTTGACGCCTCGGCCGCCGTCAACTCATCGGGCCGGAGGTGGTCACCGGCCCGGAGGTGGTCATCGGCCCGGAAGTGCTCATCGGCCCGGAAGTGGTCATCGGCCCGGAAGTGGTCATCGGCCCAGAGGTGGTCATCGGCCCGTAGGTGACGCTGAGCTCATGGCCCACCCGGGCCAGATGCCGGCGCAGCTCCGGCGGGTCGACCACCTCGATGGACGCCCCGAGCCCCGCGATCTCCCCGGCGAGCGACTCGATGTGGTGGCCTCGCAGCTCCATCTCCACCCGACCATCGGCGCCGGCGGGGCCGATGCGGATCCGGTTCCCAAGCATCCACCGGCACATCGGCACGACCTCCGGGCGGGCCCAGGCTCGGGCGCGAAGGGGCGTGCGGCGCTGGTCGATCTCATCCTTGATGAGCTGCCAGGCCTGGGCGAGCTCGAAGCCCGGAGGGCGCACGACGGGAACACCGGTGAGCTCCACCGACGTCATGCGGTCGACCCGGAACGTGCGAAGCCCGGCTTCCGTGTCGGCCACCAGGTACCAGTTGGAGCCCTTGGCAGCCAGGCCGAGCGGGTGCACGACCCGCCTGCTCGACTCCCGGTTACGGGCCACATAGCCGAGGGTGGCCTGCCGGCCGTCGACGACGGCCTGCTGAACGACGTCGAGCAGCGGTGGAACCGGTCGCAGATGCGCTCGCTCATCCCAGCCACCCGGATCCACGACGACCGCGGCCGAGGCCGCCGCGGCCCCGGCCCGCAACGGCTCGGGCAAGGCCCGCACCAGCTTGCGGAGAGCGGCCCGAAGCTGCGGGGAGGCTGGAGCGGACGCAGGCCCGGCGATGAGAAACAGGGCTCGGGCCTCTCCGGCGGTAAGGCCGCTCAGGTCCGTTCGCCCGCCTCCCGCCAGCCGCCAGCCACCGTTGCGGCCCTGCTGTGAATAGATCGGCACCCCGGCCATTCCCAGCGCATCGAGGTCACGGCGCGCCGTGCGCTCCGACACCTCGAGCTCCTCGGCGACCTCGGCGGCCGTCACCTGCCCTCGGGCCTGGAGGAGCAGGAGAATCGCCACGAGGCGGTCGGCGCGCACCGGTCCATCTTCTCAGACAAAACCGGCCATAGCCTGACCGGTTTCGGCCCCTGATGCCTCCGCGGCAGGGTCGGTCGCCGCGGGGCGTCGATCTATGCTCCGTCCCGGCAGCCCGGTGAGACCGGGTCGGTGTGGGCGAGACCGGAGGTCGGTTGGTGGCGTCGAAGCGATGGAGCGCGTGTGTGGCGACACCCCACCACCTGGCGTCGCAGGCCGGGGCCAAGGTGCTGAGCGAAAACGGCAACGCCGTCGATGCTGCCGTCGCCGCCAATCTGGTCCTGGCCGTCGTGGCCCCGTACCGATGCGGTCTCGGCGGCGACGTGATGGCTATCGTCGCCCAGGACGATGAGGTCGCCGGCTATCGCGGTTGTGGACGGTCGGCACAAGCGGCGACGATCGAGGCCGTTCGGAACGCACTGGGCGCGGACAGCCAGATGCCCCGGTACGGGCCCCACACCGTTACCGTCCCCGGAGCAGTACGCGGGTGGTTCGATCTCCTGGAGCGCTTCGGGACCAGGAGCTTCGCGGCCCTGGCTAGCGATGCGGTCGCCTTCGCTCGCGACGGCGTCACCTTGAGCGCCGAGGCTGGCATGGTGATCGAGCGTTCGAAGGCTCGCCAGGGCCCAGCCTGGCAGGCCATCTACGGAACGGCGGCCTCGGGAGCAGTTCTGCACCAACCCGGCCTGGCGCGTACCCTCGAGGTCCTGGGCGTTGAGGGCCCGGAGCCGTATTACTCCGGCAGAATCGGCGACGCTATCGTCGCAGCCGTGCAGGCTGACGGGGGTCTGCTGACCCTCGACGATCTCCGTGTGCACCGAGGAACCTGGGTCGCTCCCTTGTCCGCCGCTTACCGGGACGCCGAGATCGTGGAGCTTCCGCCACCAAGCCAGGCGGTGGGCGTGCTCGAGGCACTGCGGATAGTCGAGTCCTGGGGACCGCTCCCGCCGGACGAGGTCGACCGGTACCACCTGCTCATCGAGGCGGTAAAGGCGGCCCAGGCCGATCTTCGCGCCTGGGTGGCCGACCCGGAATCGATGCAGATTGGCCCCCGCGACCTGCTGGCAGACACGTGGATCCAGACGCGCAGCAGCCGGCTCCGGATGGATGCGGCGGCCCAGCCAGATACGAGCCCGGCGTCGCCCGGAGGGACCGCGTACCTGACAGCGGCCGACGCGCACGGGCAGATGGTCAGCCTCATCCAGAGCAACTACATGGATTTCGGATCGGGCATCACCGCCGGGGCATGGGGGATCAACCTGCACAATCGGGGAAGCGACTTTGTTCTGGAGCCGGCGGCCGGCAACGCCCTCGCTCCCGCGAGATTCACCCGCCACACTCTCAGCCCTGGCCTGATCCGCCGCCACGGCCGACCGTGGGCCTGCTTCGGAACCCGCGGCGGCGACTATCAGGTGCCGATCGGCGTTCAACTGGTGGGCGCGCTGGTGGACGACCGGCGATCGCCCCAGGATGCGCTACGAGCCCATCGCTGGGTGATCGGCCCGGACACCTGGACGGTAGGAACCGAGCCCGGCTTTGACGAGCGTGCCGCTGAAGGGCTCCGGTCGCGCGGGCACCTGGTCGCCGGCGTGAGCGCCGAAGCCGTCGGCCATGCTCAGATCATCTGCGCCGAGGGACCGGGGTATGCGGCCGCCGCTGATCCCCGGACGGAGAGTGCCGTCGCCGGCGTACCGGCCTAACGCCGGCCAGCCTGGCTAACCCCGCCGGCTAACCCCCTCGGCCTGGCTAACCCTGGCAAAGCCCTCGCCGGCTAACCCCCTCGCCGGGCAAACCCCCGTCGCCTGGCTAACCCCCGCCTGGCTACCCCCGCCTGGCTACTCCCGAACCTATTGTGTGATAAAAGTCGCGTATTACGTGTGGAATATAGCACAAAGCACCCGGGCGGGCCGCCAGGACGGCGATCCCCGAGGAAATTGCTAATCCCTATCGACTTGCTTAACATTCGGGGTAGCCGGCGGTGAGTTGAGCGCCGGTGCGAGGGAGCCCGTGCACATCGATCCGTATGTCGTCATCGGAAGCGCACTCGTCGGCTTCCTGGTCGGCATGACCGGGGCCGGCGGGGGCGCCCTTATGACGCCGATGCTCATCCTGATCTTCGGGGTCAAAGCGTCAACAGCCATCTCCAGCGATCTCGTCGCCGCGGTGGTCATGCGTCCGGTCGGCGCGGCCGTTCATCTGCGCAAAGGCACGGTCAACATGACCCTGGTCCGCTGGTTGGTGCTCGGATCGGTCCCCGCCGCCTTCGCGGGCGCCTACCTGCTGCATGTCATGGGCCAGTCCGACGCCGCCCAGCATCGGGTCGAGATCGCGCTGGGAACCGCCCTGCTGGTCGGCGCGGCGGCCATGGTGTCGCGCCTGCTGATCGACCGGCGCCACGGTCACGAGCGCGTCGGGAGCGTTAGCGCGCTCACGGCTCGACCGGCGCTGACCGTGGCGATCGGCGTCATCGGCGGCCTTATCGTCGGCGTGACGTCGGTGGGCTCCGGCTCCCTGATGATCGTGCTGCTGCTGTTCGCCTACCCGGCTATCGGCGCCAACCAGCTGGTAGGAACCGATCTCACCCAGGCTGTGCCCCTCACCCTGGCGGCGGCGGCCGGCGCACTGGCCTTCGGGCATGTGGAGGTGCCCCTCACGGCCTCGATCATCCTCGGCAGCGTTCCGGCGGTGCTGGTGGGCTCGCTGATCTCGTCCCGGGCCCCCGACCGCTACATACGGCCCGTCATCACGTTCGTGATCTTCGCCTCCGGCCTCAAGTACGTGGGCGTCGCGACCACCACGCTGGGGTGGATCCTCGGAGCCGTCCTCCTGGCCGCCGCCGTGATCGGCCTCGTCTACGTGCGTCCGTGGCGAAAGGGCTCGCCGCTGCGGCCATCAGTGGCCCCCGCCCGCGAATAGCAACCTGGCCCCTGGCACTCCTCCCACCCGAGGGTCGCCGGCCGGAACGCGGAGGCGATCGTGCTCATGGCCACCTTCCAATCTGACGTCGCGGCCGGGTGTATACCGAATGGTGTGAAGCTCACGCTGGACCTGCACGACATGTACAACCGGGGCGGCCAGATCGACGCCGCCCTGCGTGCGGTCATCGACGAAGCTGAGCACAAGAAGGCCCGGACCGTCGAGATCATCCCCGGGAAGGGCAGCGGCCAGCTCAAGAAGCGGGTCTTGCGTTTTCTCGATCAGCCGGAGGTCAAAGGTCGCTACCACCGCGTCGAGAAGGACTCCCACAACTACGGGCGGGTACTGGTGCACTTCCGCTGGAAGTAGAGGACTGAGGCGCCAAGACCGGGTGCCGGGACTCGGCGGCGGGACTCGGCGGCGGGACTCGGCGTCGCGAAGACCTGCGTATCGTGGCCCGCCGCGAGGCTTAGTGGTCCACCGCGGAACTACATTGATGTGATTCGATTGTGGTGCGGCGAAGGGGGTGTGGGCGGCGTTCGAGTTCTGTCCGTGAGGCGGGACGCCGTGGTGCGGGGCAGTGTCAGCCCGTTCGAGATCATCCTGTCTGGGATTGAGCGGGAAGAGTTGGAGCGTCGGTCCCGTTGTTACACCGCTTCGTACGCTCAGGTGGTGCGTGCGAAGATCGTGCTGTTGGCGGCAGAGGGGTGGGCGAACGTGGACATCGCCGCTCGGCTCGATACCAGCCCGCAGGTGGTTCACCGCTGGCGTAGGCGGTTCTTCGAGCAGCGCTTGAAGGGGTTGGAGGATTCTGCCCGGAGCGGCCGGCCCCGGGTCTTTTCCCCCCTCGGTCAACGCCGAGATCAAAGCGCTGGCCTGCGAGCTGCCGGCCACGACCGGCGTGCCGCTGTCGCGTTGGAGCAGCGCCGAGTTGGCTCGGCAGTTGGTCCTGCGCGGGGTGGTGGCGTTCATCTCTGCCGCGACGATCTGGCGGACGCTGCGATCTGACGCCATCAAACCGTGGCTATATCGGTCGTGGATCTTCCCCCGCGACCCGGACTTCGGGGCCAAAGCGGCGGTGGTGCTCGAACTCTACGCCCGGATCTTCGATGGCCGCCGGCTGGGCCGGCGGGAGTATGTGATCAGCTTGGACGAGAAGACCAGCATTCAGGCCCGCTGTCGCTGCCATTCCAGCCTTCCACCCGGCAAGGCCAGGATGATGCGAGTCGAACACGAATACGACCGGGGCGGGGCGCTGGCCTATATGGCCGCCTACGACGTCCACAAGGCACAGCTATTCGGCCGAACCGAACCGACCACCGGCATCGAACCGTTCGGCCGCCTCGTCGAACAAGTCATGACAGTCGAGCCGTACGCGTCTGCCAAGCGGGTGTTCTGGGTGGTCGACAACGGCAGCAGCCACCGCGGGCAGGCATCGATCGACCGGCTCGAGGGCGCCTGGCCCAACCTGCGACTGATCCACCTACCGATCCACGCGTCATGGTTGAACCAGATGGTTAGATCGTCTTCTCCATCATCCAACGCAAAGTCGTCACCCCCAACGACTTCACCAACTTGGAGCAGATCAGCGACCGTCTCACTGGGTTCGAGGACCGCTACAACGCCACCGCCGAGCCGTTCGACTGGCGATTCACCAGAGACGACCTGGCCCGGAAGCTTGAACGCATCGCCAGCCTCGACCCCGCTGCTCCGCCACTACCGTCCGCTGCCTGATCTACTACAGCTGAGAGATCCACGCCGACGGATCGCCCAGATACAACCCACAAGCACAATCCAGCGCCTCCTCCGGGCTCCCACCCATCACCCCGGTGGGCAGGAACGACTCCTCGTAATCATCGTGGCTGGCCCGCTACACGGCGAACCCCCAACGGCTGGCCGAACCGGCGTAGCGCAGACGGAACAGCGGCGCCACCTCATCGCCTACTTGCCCGTCCACATAGGCAAACCCCGCCCGGAACCTCACCGTCACCGCTGCCAGGTCCGGCCACCGCTCCCGAGCCCGCGCCGAAAGCCGCTGGCTCAACGAAGACTTCGTCGACTCAGGGATCTTCACACCACCGACGATACGACCTCGGACCCTCGCCCTTGGGCATCAACGGACTTACGCGGGGGACCACTTAGCCGAACGTTTACCTTCGCTGTCGTACCGTTCCCGGTGGAGCAGTCGGGGAGCGCCCAGTCCTCGCCTCCCCGCCTGCTCCCTTGCTGCGCTGCCTGCTCCCTTGTTGCCCCGCCGGCTCCCTTGTTGCCCCGCCGGCTCCCTTGTTGCCCGGCCTGCTCCCTCGTCGCCCAGCCGGACCGGACGTAAAGTCGCGGGCAAGGGCGAGGAGCGTATCGTGACGTACCCCATAACCGACCCGTACGCCGACCCCGGCTTCGCCCAACCCGGCTGGTATACCGATTCCCGCCACCCCGAGAACTTGCTCTGGTGGGACGGAGACGGCCGCTGGATCGACCATGACCGGACGGTCCGCCTGGAGAGCAACTGGCTCCGTCATTTCGTCCTTTTGCCGCAGCGACCACCATCCTCTACTTCGCCTGCACCGTCCTGGTGGGCTTCATTGCTCTCGGGTTGGCGATGCGAATCACCGGCCGACGCGCTCGAGATCTCCCGATGCTGCTCATTCCTGTCTGGGGATCCGTCGTTGTCATCCAGGCGATGTCGCGGCTCACTGCCAACCGGATCGGCTGGCTCCCCCGCACGGACATGCCGAGCAAACCGCTCCTCGGACCGGGGATACTCCCCAAGAGCGTCATCCCCTCCGACCGGATAGCGATGGCCGTTTAGTCCGGGGCCTAAAGCGCGGCCAGGGCGAGGCCCGCAGCGGCGGACAAGGTCCCGATCACCGTGCTCAGGCTCACATTTCGAGCAGCCTGGCGGACCTCGCCTTCCTCCAACAGGGCGAGGGTCTCGAAGCTGAAGGTCGAAAAGGTGGTGTAGGCGCCCACCAGCCCGGTGCCCAGGATCAGACCGGACGTGCTCGAGAAGCCGTGATACAGGCCGAGACCGGTCAACAAACCGAGCACGAAGCAGCCGGACACGTTGACCACCAGCGTCCCGAACGGAAACGTCCCGCCGACCCGATCGGCGACCAGCGTGTCGATGACATAGCGCAGCGGTGCCCCGACCGCGGCGGCGACCCCGACCAGCGCCCATTGCCACCAGCTCATCCGCCCGGATCGAGCCGCGGATGGTGGGCGTAACGCAGCACCTCGACGTCCTCCACGATGACCAGCCCGCCCTCGACGAGCTCATGCAACTGGTCAGCGAAGGTCCCGATGGCCGCCGCGGTGTCGACGATCACGATGCATACGGGCAGGTCATCGGAAAGAGAGAGGATCCGGGTGGTGTGGATATGGTTGGACTTTCCGTACCCTTCCACCCCCCGGAAGACCGTCACCCCGGCGATGCCGGCGGCATGGGCGCGCTTGACGATCTCGGTGGCCAGCGAGTGGCGGCCGACGTGGTCCTGCTCGCCGATAAAGATGGTGAGTCGCCTGGCCGGCCCTGATAGTTCCATCTAGTTCGCCAGTTCCATCTAGTTCGCCTCCGTGTTCCAGACGGCGTACGCGAGCAGCATGCCGCCCCGGGCCAGCCCGATCCCGGCGACCAGCGACACGGCCGCGTACAGCGCCGCGACACCGACCCGGCCCGCCCGGATCAGCAGGACGATCTCCACCGCAAAGGTTGAGAAGGTGGTAAGTCCCCCGCAGAACCCGGTCCCGATCAGTGGCCGGAAGTACCGGGTGGGCGCCAGCCGCTCGAACGCCGTGACCACGATGAACCCGATGAGGAGCGAGCCGAACAGGTTCACCAGCAGGGTGTCCCAGGGGAAGGCGGCCTGGCCGGACGGCAGGGCTTCGGCAACCGCCTCTCGCAGCAAGGTCCCGGCCGCACCGCCCACGGCGACCACGGCGAGGAGTCCAGG
Organism: uncultured Acidimicrobiaceae bacterium; assembly: GCA_963834725.1. Lineage (GTDB taxonomy): Bacteria > Actinomycetota > Acidimicrobiia > Acidimicrobiales > Palsa-688 > PALSA-693. The sequence continues at coordinate 4,065,742 of CAWICN010000001.1, read as the reverse complement.
CGAGAATCGATGGCGCACACTGCAGTATCGCCCGCCCTGCCGTGGCGACGCCGGTCGCCTGCCGTGGAGGGTCTGGCTCAGGACCTAGATTCCGGCCATGACTTTGAGCGAACGCGATGTCGCTTTCCTGGAGAACCATCACACCGCCGCCATGATCACCGTGACCCGAGACGGCATCGCTCGCACCGCCCGGATTGGCGTCGCCCTCGTCGACGGGAGGCTCTGGAGCAGCGGAACGCGCGACCGGGTCCGCACCAAACGATTGCGTCGAGACCCGCGCTGCACCTTGTTCGTCTTCGACCCTGGCTTCGCCTGGCTGACGCTCGAGACGGTGGTCACGCTGCTCGAAGGACCGGACGCCCCCCAGCAGAACCTGCAGTTATTCCGGCAGATGCAGGGCAAGCCCGAAGGGCCTATTCGCTGGTTCGACCGCGACATGGACGAACCCGAGTTCCTCCAGGCCATGGTGGGCGAGGGACGGCTCATCTACCAGTTCGAGGTTCAGCGCAGCTACGGGCTGTTATGACGGAACTGCGCGGCGCCACGGCGCTGGTGACCGGCGCCAGCGGCGGGCTGGGACGGGCCATCGCCATCGCGCTTCGCGCCCAGGGGGCGGAGGTGGTCGTCAGCGGCCGGCGGGTGGACCCCCTCCAGGAGTTGGCCGGCGAAGTGCAGGGCAGGGCAATCGTCGCTGACCTGGCCGACCCGGCTCAACGCGACCGTCTCCTGGCCGAAGCCGGCAACGTGAACGTCCTGGTCGCCAATGCCGCCCTGCCCGCATCCGGGGAGCTCGACGACTGGGATCCGGCCAGCATCGACCGGGCTCTGATGATCAACCTGGGCAGTCCCATCGCCATGACCCGGTCCCTGCTCCCGGTGTTCCGGGCGCGGGGATCAGGGCACTTCGTGTTCATGTCTTCCCTGGCCGGCCGGGTGGGCACGAGGGGCGCTTCACTGTATTCGGCCACCAAGTTCGGGCTCCGCGGCTTCGCAGGGGGCTTGCGATCCGACCTTTATCGCACCGGCATCGGGGTCTCGGTGGTCGCGCCAGGCTTTGTGGGAGATGCCGGGATGTTTGCAGATACGGGAGCGGCGTTGCCCTGGGGGATCGGCACCGTGACCGCCGCAGCGGTGGCGGACGCGGTCGTCAAGGCCATTCGCCGCGATCGGGCCGAGGTAGTGGTCGCGCCTGTGACCCTCCGGGCCGGCGCCTTCCTTGGTGCCCTGGCCCCTGGACCGGCGGCCGCGATCCAGGCCCGTTTCGGCGCCGGGCTTTCGGCCCGGCTGGCGGCCGCCCAGCGGGACCGGCGCTAGCGACCAGAAGCGGGCCCATCGCGGACGCCAGGTTGCGGTCAAATAACTGGCCTGTGCCGCGAGCGACTCGAGCTGCGCCTGCCACCCTTGAACTCGTCGCCATCGGGGTAGGTCTCGTTGACCCAGCCGCCGAGGCGAGGGTCGATGGCCAGGCGGCCGTCCCGGCGACGACCGCGGCACCGGCCGTCCCGGCGACGACCGCGGCACCGGCCGCCCCGGCGACGACCGCGGGACCGGCCGCCCGAGCCCGATCGCAGTGGGCGTCCTGGTTCCCCGGTCAACTCCACTTGGCGAGCTCTGGGTGTTGACCCCGCCGAACCGGCTGGGTGGTCGCAGGGGCGCTAGATCGTGAACGGCAAGCTGGTAACCACCCGCCGGCCCAAGTCGATATCGCCGGCCAGGTGCACCTCGGAGAGCGTCTGCGCCGGGTCGACCCGGCCGCACGCCAGCCGGGTGAACAGCCGGGACCCGAGGGTCACGGTCGTCGTGGCCGGACCGGGCAGCCGGTCGACCACGGCCGCTCGACCATCGACCTCGACGTGAACGGTCCGCGCCACCGGCCCGGTGAGCTCGAAGGTGACGCTCGAACCCGCCGGAGCCGCGGCCTTCTTACCCACAATGAAGCCGAGCGCCCGGACGATCTCGTCCACCGACTGCTCGACGACCGCGCCGCCCTCGTGCCCGGGACGCCCGATGGCGTCACGGACATCCTGTTCGTGCACCCAGCAATCGAACACCCGGATCTGCATGAACCGCCGGTAATCGGCGGGCCCGATCGGTGTGTTCGCCGGCGCAGAGAACTCTTCCTCGCCCATAGCCTCAACCGCCTGCTTCCGGGCGGACAGGACTTCGGCCAGCTGGGCCAGCACGTCCTGCCGGGGTACGGCGGCCAACGCCGCGACCCACATCTCGTTGAAGCCGCCGATGTCGTTGCGCACGTGGGGCGGCCGGCCGGCCTCCGAGCCGCCCGGATCGCTCGTCGCCGGGCTCGGCTCGGGGCGAGCCCGACCCAGCAGCATCGACTCGGTGCCGATGATGTGGGCGAACTGCGCCGCGACCGGCCAGCCCGGGCAGGGGGTGGGGCGAGCCCAATCGGTGTCATCGAGGCCGGCTCCGACCTCTTCGAGCGCGTCCCACTCCTCCTCGAGTTGGGCAGTAAGGCCGGCCGCGGAATTGTCAGCTGTCACTTCACCTCCCCGTCCATCGGGGTGGACGCTTCTCGATGAAAGCAACCAATCCTTCTTTGGAATCCTCGCTGCCCATGGCCGCGGCCATGGCTTCGGCCGAGAGGCGCCAGCCGGTGTCCTCGTCCTCGGTCATCGCGGTAAGCACCACCCGACGCGAGGCCCGCACCGCCACGGGGGCGTTGGCCTCGACGCGCCCAGCCAGGTCTCTGGCTTTATCCAGCGCTTCGCCCGCCTCGCAGAGGACATTCACGAGACCGAACTGGTGGGCCCGGGCGGCGTCAATTGGATCGCCCGTCAGGACCATCTCCATCGCCACATTGAACGGCAGCTTGCGCGGCAACCGGAACAGCCCCCCGGCCGCGGCCGCCAGGCTGCGCTTGACCTCGGGAATGCCGAAGGTGGCGTTCGCCGACGCCACGATGAGGTCGCACGCCAGGGCGATCTCGGTCCCACCGGCCAGCGCCGGCCCGTCAACGGCGGCCACGATGGGCTTGCTGCGGTCCCGGCGGGTGATGCCGGCGAAGCCACCCCGCGGGGTGGACAGGGCGGTCGCTCTCCCGGCGTTGATCTCCTTGAGATCGGCCCCCGCGGAGAACACCGGCGGCACGCCGGTCAGGATTCCCACCCACACGGAGTCGTCGGCTTCGAAGCGATCGATGGCCTCTTCGATACCACTCGCCACATCGCCGTTGACGGCGTTGCGGGCTTCCGGACGGTTGATGGTGATGAGGGCGCGATGGCCTTCGGTTGCGTATTCGATGGTTGCCATAAACCGCTCGCTACTTGGGCTGCAGGCGGGTGGCCCCGTCGAGGCGGATCGTGTCGCCGTTCATGTAGCTGTTGGTGATCAGTTCAAGGGCCAAGCTGGCGAACTCTTCGGCGTAGCCCAGGCGGTTGGGGAACACCAGGTCGCGCTTGAGGTTGGCTTTGAACGCCTCCGCACCTTCGCCTGAACCGTAGATCGGAGTATCAATCAATCCCGGCGCGATCGTGTTGACGCGGATCCCGACCACGGCGAGATCCCGGGCGATCGGCAGCGTCATGCCGACGAGGCCGCCCTTCGAAGCCGAGTAGGCGGCCTGGCCAACCTGACCATCGAACGCGGCCACCGATGCCGTATTGACGATGGCGCCCCGCTCACCGTCCGCCAGGGGGTCGGTCTGGCTCATCACCGACGCGGCCAGGCGAATGCAGTTGAACGAGCCGATCAGGTTGATCGAGATGACCCTGGTGAAGGCGGCGAGGTTGTGGGCCGACTCGTAGCTGCCATCCCGTCCGATGGTGCGGCTGGCGGAGCCGATGCCGGCACAGTTGACGAGCGTTCGCAGGGGGCCGAGCTGCTTGGACATCTCGACCGCGGCGATGACCTGGTCCGCGTCGGTCACGTCAGCGTGGGCGTAGACGAGGCCGAGCTCCTTGGCGAGCGCCTCGCCCCGCTCATCCTGGATATCGAGTACCACCACGCGAGCACCGCGGTCGTGGAGGAGACGCACCGTCGCCTCGCCCAGGCCGGACGCCCCACCGGTGACAATGGCGGAGGTTCCTTTGATGTCCATGCTGGTTAGGGTAGATGAGGGCGGGCAGGCTAGGCGAGGCCGGGCGCCCGTCGCCCAATCAGGCCGCGACCCAGAAGGGCCTCGGCGATCTGGACGGCGTTGAGGGCTGCGCCCTTGCGCAGATTGTCCCCGGCCACGAACAGGGACAGGCCGCGCCCGGTGGGATCGCTACCGTCGCTTCGAACCCGCCCCACCACGCAGGTATCGCCACCTGCAGATCGCAACGGGGTCGGCACGTCGACCACCTCGACGCCCGCCGCGGCCCGGAGCAGATCGAGCGCCCGCTCGGGGGAGAGGGACCGTCCAAAGGTCGCGGTCAAGGCCAGCGAGTGGCCGGTGTACACGGGTACCCGGACGCAGGTCACCGACACCCGCAGGTCCGGGATCCGGAGAATCTTGCGGCTCTCGTTGCGAAACTTGAGCTCCTCGGTCGTCTCGTCACCCTCGAAGGTGCCGGCGTGGGGCAAGACGTTGAACGCGATCGGTCCCGGAAACACCGACGGTGGCGGGAACTCCAGGGCGGCGCCGTTGACCGCCAGCGCGGCGGCCTTGTCGGCGATGGCTCGCATCTGCTCCTCCAGCTCAGCGGTTCCGGCCAGGCCGGCGCCGGAGACCGCCTGGTAGGTCGAGGCGACGAGACGTTCGAGCCCGGCCTCGGCGTGCAGAGGGGCCAGCACCGGCATGGCGACCATGGTCGTGCAGTTGGGATTGGCCACGATCCCCTTCGGGATGCGATCGAGGTCGGCGGCGTTGACCTCGGGCACCACGAGCGGGCAGTCGGGATCCATGCGCCACGCCGAGGAGTTGTCGACGACGACGGCGCCCGCGGCGGCCACCTTTTCACCGTATTGACGGGAAGCTGAGGCGCCCATCGAGAACAGCGCCACGTCGATGCCGCGATGGTCGGCAGCGGCCACATCCTCCACGACCAGGCCATCCAGCATTCGGCCCGCGGAACGGGCGCTGGCGAAGAGTCGCAGCCGGTCATAGGGGAAACGACGGGCCTCGAGCACAGCACGCATCACCGCGCCGACCTGGCCCGTGGCGCCGTACACCCCGACCGTCAGCATCTACTCGCCCTCCAGCTTGAAGGCCCGGTGGAGTGCCACCACGGCGGTCTCGGCCAGTGCGGCGCGCACGACACAGGTCAGCCGGATGGAGGAGGTCGAGATCATCTCGATGTTGATGCCTTCGTGAGCGAGGACCTCAAACATGGTCGCCGACACGCCGGGATGGGTCTTCATCCCGGCCCCGATGATCGACACCGTCGCGATGTCGGGATCGGCGGTGACCCCGCGGGCCGCGATCTCCGGCTGCAGCATCCGGCTCACCTCGGCGGCGGTGGCCAGGTGGGCGTGGGGGACCGTGAAGGAGATGTCCGTGGTTCCCTCCACCGAGACGTTCTGCTCGATCATGTCGACGTTGATGGACCGGTCGGCTAGGGCCCGAAACAGCCGGGCCGCGATCCCTGGCTGGTCGGGGACGCCGGTGACGGTGAGCTTGGCCTCGGTACTGTCCGAGACCACGGCGGACACGAGGGCCTGCTCCACTTCGGGGTCTTCCTCCTCTATCCAGGTGCCCGGCTCCCAGGTGAAGGCCGAGCGCACGTGGAGCCGCACCCCATGGTTGCGAGCGAACTCCACCGACCGCATCGCCGGCTTCGGGCAGCCGGCGGCGCACATTTCGAGCATCTCTTCGAAGCTGACCCTCCGTAGACGGCGCGCTTCGGGCACCACCCTCGGGTCCGCAGTGAACACCCCGGACACATCCGTGTAGATCTCGCACGCGTCGGCCTGGAGCGCCTGGGCGAGCGCCACCGCGGTGGTGTCGGTGCCGCCCCGGCCGAGAAAGGTGATGTCCCGGCCGGTCGAGACCCCCTGGGCCCCGCCGACGACCGGGACCCGGCCGGCGTCGAGCGCCTCCCGCAGCCGGTCGCCGCGAACCTCGACGATCTTGGCGTTGGTGTGAGCCGTGTCGGTGATGATGCCGGCCTGGCTCCCGGTGAAGCTGTCGCTCGGGACACCCGCGTCATGCAACGCCATGCAGAGGAGCGCCATGGCTTTGCGTTCGCCGGCGGTAACCAGCATGTCCATTTCCCGGCCCGGCTGGGTGGTCGACACCTGCTCGGCCAGATGCAGCAGCTCGTCGGTCTCCTTGCCCATGGCGGAGACGGCGACTACCACCTGGTTGCCGTGGCGGACGGAGCGGGCCACGTAGTCGGCGACGGTGCGGATGCGATCCGCATCCGCGACGGAGGTGCCGCCGAACTTCATCACCAGGAGGGCCACAGCCAGCCAGGGTACCAATGGGGTCTTCGAGGCCCAGTGCGGGTTAACCAGGGCGCGTAAAACCCGGGCCCGGGCCGCGCCGCGATCGTCGGGGCGGGGCGGGCGGCTACCTTGGTGCGCCGTGCCGTCAGAGAAGCGACAACGCCAGCGCGCCGGTCGAGCGGCACGCATGGCTGAGCTGCAGCAGGCGCAGCGGCGTCGTTCGCGGCTGCGGCGCGCCATCGTCATCGGCGTCATCATCGCGGCGGCGATCGGGCTGGCCATCTACACCGGCACCCGGAGCAGCGGGAAGTCCAAGGTGTCGACCAGCGGCGCCACCTCGTCCACGAAGGTGGGCTCGTCGACCACGGCCGCAGGGTCGTCGACCACGGCCGCGCCGGCGCCCTCACCCACCGCGGCACCGGTCACGGGCGGCACGAAGCTGACCGGCGCCACTCCGTGCCCGAAGCCGGGCGGGCCCAACCCGCACGTCACGTCGTTCGCCGCGGCCCCGCCGAACTGCCTGCAAGCAGGCAAGACGTACACCGCCACGTTTGTCACGACCGAGGGCAACATTGTGGTTCGGCTGGACACGACGAAGACCCCGATGACCGCCAACAACTTCATCGTGCTGTCGCGGTACCACTACTACGACGGGACGGCGATGTTCCGGACCGACACCTCCATCGACATCATCCAGGGAGGAGCCCCGCACAGCCAGTCGGCCAGCGACCCGGGGCCGGGCTACACCATCAAGGACGAGGGCTCCGGGTTCAAGTACGCGCCGGGCGACCTCACCATGGCCCGGACCGCGGCCCCCAACAGCGCCGGCGCCGAGTACTTCTTCTGCGCCGGCCCGGCGTGCAGCCAGCTCAACAGCCAGGGCACGTACGTCAACTTCGGCACGACGATCAGCGGGCTCGACGTGCTCGAGAAGATCCTGGCGCTCAACGTCAACCAGAACAACGGGCTCGGTGGCGCCCCGAGCAGGCTCGTCCTCGTCAAGTCGATTGGGATCAGCGAGTCCTGAAGACCGCCGCGGGGCGTCCCCCGACCGCAGTGACCTGCGCTCGTCTTCACTCCCCTCCACTGCCTTACACCTGAAGACCGCCGGCCGTCCCCCGACCGCACTGACCTGCACTCGTCTTCACTCCCCTCCACTGCCCTACACCTGAGGAGCGCATGCCCATGACCACGCCCATCCCCTGCCCGGCCGCAGACGGGTCCAGCCCGACCCGACGGGAATTCGATGGACCGCCCCCGATGTGCATCGATGCCTCGAAGCGCTACACGGCCACCATGGTTACGACCAAAGGGACCCTGACCATCGCCCTCGATCCCATCGGGGCCCCCCTCACTTCGAACAACTTCGTGGTGCTGGCCAGGTACCACTACTTCGACGGGATCATCTTTCACCGGATCATTCCTGGCTTCGTGTGCCAGGGCGGGGACCCGACCGGCAAAGGTACGGGCGGCCCGGGGTACCGATTCGAGGACGAGCTGCCGTCGCCTGGTCGCTACGAGATCGGCTCGCTGGCGATGGCTAATGCCGGTCCGAACACCAACGGCAGCCAGTTCTTCGTGATCAGTGGCCCGTCGGGGGTGGGCCTGCCGCCGCAGTACTCGCTCTTCGGCAAGGTGGTCGCCGGGATGGACGTGGTCGCCGCCATCGATGCGGCCGGAACGAGCTCGGGTACACCCACCGAGCGAGTGACCATCGAGTCGGTCACCATCGCCGAGTCCGACTGACCCGGGGCCGGCGGTCCGTCTCGGGCGTGTCGGCCGTCTCGCCCGCCTCCGCCCATTTCACCCGCCTTGCCCGCCGCCGCCCGTCTCACCCCTCCTCGGCCGTCCGGCCGCCTTCGCCCGTCTCGGCCGCCTTCGCCCGTCTCGGCCGCCTTCGCCCGTCTCGCCCGTCCCGGCCGTCCCGGCCGCCCCCGCCCGTCTCGGCCGCCTTCGCCCGATGTTGCCACCCAGAGTGGTGGAAATGGGCCGACTCGAGCCGATCCAGCACGCCCACCACCTGTTTTTGTTATATTCCCGCGTATTACGCGAGAAATATAACACAATGCGCTCGGGACCCGGCCGTCCAGCCGAGCGTCGAGCACGATGCGTGGCCTCCCGCCGTTGGGGGCGAGACGGCAGGACGGGCGGGCGATTCGGCGGCGGGGCGGCTGGGCGTCGGCACGGCCACGACACCGCTCGGGGCCGCGCCCGAGGCGTCCCCGCCGATCCGGCCAAGCGCCGGTCCAGGCAGCCCGCCGGTCCAGCCAGTCCGCCGGCGTCCCGCCGGTCCACCCTTCCCGCCGGCGTCCCGCCGATCCAGCCCGCCGTCCAGGCGCCGGTCCAGGTCCGGCGCGGGCCCCGCCGGCCGGAGCGCTACCTCGAACCCAGCGCCTCCAGCCCGGCCGGCTGGCCGTCGACGTACACCATGACCCCGCCGGCGCCGGCCGTACGCCAGGATCCGTCCGGATCGCGGATCAGCGCCGTGGCCTCGTCGACCGCGGCGATCCGCAGGTGGCCGGTAGCCAGCTTGACCGTCCGGTGGGCTTTCTCCTTCGACCAGGTGTCGTAGTGCGGCAGGACCGCCAGCTGGCCCACCAGGCCCAGTCCCAGCGTGAGCGCGCCACCTCTCGGGTCGACCATGGGATCGCAGAGCACCATGGCTCCGGCCGACGATCCGGCCACGACGGCGCCGTTCCGCCAGGCCTCCACGAGGGCCGCCCAGACCGGGCTGTCCTTGAGGACCGAACGCAAATGCAGCGGCGAGCCGCCCCCGAGATAGATAAAGCGGGCGGCTCGAACCCGGTCGGCGGCGGCGCGGTCATCGGCGTCACGGCGGCTCAGCACCATTAGGCCGGTCGCGTGGGCACCGAAGGAGGCAAACCAACGGGTAGCGGTGTCGACCGCTCGCTCCGGATGTTCGTAGGCAGCCGCGGTGGGCAGGACCAGCACCTCCGCCTGGCCGCTGGCCTCCCACAATTCGGTATCGAAGGTGCAATCCGGGGTCCATTCGGCGCCCCCGACGAGAGCCAGGGGACCGGACTGCTCGCCGGTCACGAGAACCGTCCCGGCCGGGGCGCTGGTCGTGGCTTGGCCATCGGGCGCACACGGTAGCCGCCGGCCGGCCATGGGCTCGACGGCTGCATCCAGTTGGATCGGCACGGTAGCCGCCGGCCGGCCATGGGCTCGACGGGTGCACCCGGCTGGATCGGCACGGTGGGCTGCTGACGGGCCATGGGCACGACGGGTGCACCCGGCTGGATCAGCCTGGCACACCCGCCGCAACAGCCCTAGGGGCGGGAGCCCCCTTCTCCGCGTTTCCGCTGTCCTCGTATGGTAGCGGTCCGGCAGCCGCTGGGCGTCGGCGACTTCGGTGGGAGAATGGGAGATGGCCTCGCTCGAGCGGAAGACCCCGGCCCCGGCAACCGCGGATCCGGCCCCGGCCCCGGCAACCGCGGATCCGGCCCCGGCCCCGGCAACCGCGGATTCGGCCCCGGCGCCGACCGCGCCCCAGGATCCGGCCGCGGCGCCGGCAAGCCCGCCCCCCGCGCCCGCGTCCGCCCGGCTGTCCGAACCGGATCAGCCCTGGGTGATGCGGACCTATTCCGGCCACTCGACGGCCCGGGCCTCCAGTCAGCTGTACCGGGCCAACCTGGCCAAAGGGCAGACAGGACTGTCGGTGGCCTTCGACCTGCCCACCCAGACCGGGTACGACCCCGACGCCCCCGAGGCGAGAGGCGAGGTCGGGAAGGTGGGGGTACCGGTAGCCCACCTGGGGCACATGGCGGAGCTCATGGACGGCATTCCTCTCGGCCAGATGAACACCTCGATGACCATCAACGCCACCGCGGCCTGGTTGCTCGCCCTCTACGTCGCCCGGGCCGACATCACTGGCGTCGAACGCCGCCAACTGGCCGGGACCGTGCAAAACGACATCGTCAAGGAGTACCTGTCCCGCGGCACCTACATCTTCCCGCCCGGGCCCAGCCGCCGGCTAACGGTGGACACGGTGGCGTGGACCGTTCGCCACGTCCCCAAATGGAACCCGATCAACGTGTGCAGCTACCACCTGCAGGAGGCGGGCGCGACCCCGGTGCAGGAGCTGGCCTTCGCCCTGGCGACCGCCATCAGTGTCGTCGACGCGGTCAGGGACTCCGGGCAGTTGACCGAAGCGGAGCTGCCGGCCGTGGTCGGGCGGATCTCATTTTTCTGCAACGCCGGCATCCGTTTCGTCGAGGAGGCGTGCAAAATGCGAGCCTTCACGGCTATGTGGGATCGGATCTGCGCCGCCCGCTGGGGGGTCGACGACCCGAAGCTCCGGCGGTTCCGCTACGGCGTACAGGTCAACTCGCTCGGTCTCACCGAGCAGCAGCCCGAAAATAACGTGCCGCGCATCGTTCTCGAGGCCCTCGGGGTCACTCTGTCGCGAGCCTCACGCGCCCGGGCCCTCCAGCTGCCGGCGTGGAACGAGGCCCTCGGCCTGCCCCATCCCTGGGATCAGCAATGGTCGCTGCGCATCCAGCAAATCCTCGCCTACGAGACGGATCTGCTGGAGTACCCGGACATCCTCGAAGGCTCCCACGTGGTGGAGGCCCGCACGGCCGAACTGGTCGCGGCCGCCGAGGCCGAACTGGAGGAGATCCTCGGCCTCGGCGGGGCGTTCGAAGCCATCGACGAGATGAAGGTCCGGCTGGTGGCTAGCCAATCGGTCCGAACGCATCGCATCGAGTCGAACGAGCTGCCGGTAGTGGGCGTCAATCGTTTCACGACATCCGAGCCCTCACCGCTCGACCACGACGAGGCCGTGCTCCGCGTCGACCCCGAAGTGGAAGCCAACCTGATCGACGACGTCCGCCGGTGGCGGGCGGGGCGGGACGCGGTAGCCGTCCGACGGGCGCTGGACGAGCTTCGGCGGGCGGCCACCTCCGTTGACCCGGCGGCCAACCTGATCCCGGCCTCCATTGCCCTGGCCCATGCGGGCGGCACCACCGGTGAGTGGGCCGGCGCCCTCCGCGAGATCTGGGGCGAATACCGGGCGCCGACCGGAGTCCACGGCCGTTCGTCCGCCGGCATGCGGTCGGAGCTGGCCGCGGCCCGGGAGCGGGTCGGCCGGCTCGTCGCCGACCACGGCGGGCCGCCCCGGCTGCTGGTCGCCAAGCCCGGTCTGGACGGCCACAGCAACGGGGCCGAGCAGATCGCCCTGGCCGCCCGCGATGCCGGCTTCGAGGTGATCTACCAGGGGATCCGCCAGACGCCCGCCCAGATCGCCGCCGTCGCACGGGACGAGGACGTGGACCTGATCGGCCTCTCAATACTGTCGGGCAGCCACCTCGACCTGGTGGCCGACATGCTGGCCAGCCTGGAGCGCGAGCAGGTACAAGTCCCTGTGGTGGTGGGCGGCATCATCCCCCCCGAGGACGCGGCCCGGCTGCGGACAGCGGGCGTCGCCGGCGTGTATACGCCGAAAGACTTCGAGCTCGGCCGCATCGTCGCCGACCTGGCCGACCTCGCCGGCCTGGCGGTCCGGTCGAAGAGGCCCGAACAGCGCTGACCTGTCCTAACGGGGAAGAGAGCTGCCTAAGACGACGGGTAGCAGGCGACGCGGAGGTCCCGGCGCGCCTCCTCGAGGTGCTTTCGCACCGTGCCGTCCGCCACGCCCAGCGCCGCCGCGGCCTCGTGCACGGGCAAGCCGACCACCAGGCACATGACCGCGCACGCCCGCCGGCGAGGCGGCATGACGGCCAGGGCCTTCTCGATGGCGACGGTGGTCACGGCTGTTGCCTCTGTGGTCGATGGCGTTGGAGGGTTGATGGGCGGAGCCTTGCGACGCTGGCGTCGTTGCCACAGGCGGAAGGCGGTGGTGTACACATAGCCGGGCGGGTTGGGACCGCGGCACACCTGCCGCCAGCGGGCAAAGGCCCGGCCGAACGCCTCCTGGGCTAAATCCTCGGCCGTGGCCCGGTCCGCCCCGCTCAGCTGGAGCGCTCGCAGGAGGCGGGGGTAGTGGGTTTGATAGCACACGACGAAGTCGGTGCTGATCAGGATGCCCTCGGCCATATCGCTTGCGGAACTTGACGCGTAAACCCGCACCGTCTGAATGGTTGCACTGCCGATAAGACGTCACCCGGCGGCTGACTGGTTCCCTGCCGAGCCGGCCCCGGATGACGCGCTGCCGGACGCACCCGATGACGCGTTCCCGGACGCACCCGATGACGCACCGGCTGACCCTCCGCCGGACGCCCCGGACCCGCCGGTTGCGCAGGGCAAGACACCACCAGTCCGGGGCGCCGGCGCCCTGATCGGAACAGTGATGACCGGCGGTACCGAACCGGGAAGAACGCGGCCGCAAGGAGCTAAAGCGCAGGTAGTGAGCGGCGGCCCCGCCGATCGTCCCGCTCCGTTACCCGCGCCGGCCTTCAGGCACGGAAGGGTAGAGACGCAGTTCGCCCCGAGCGCGCCCAACGGCTCAAACGACTCGAGGGTGAGCGGCGAGGAGCTCACCAGGCGGCCCGCCGCGTCCATGGCGGTGAGGGTGCCGATGGCCGCTCCCGAGTTGAGATTGGCCGGCAACGAACCGGCGAGTACGGCCCATCCGCCCACGGGGGCCATCGTGTCCGTCCCACCACCCTGGAACGACACCCGGGTCTGCGTCACGGTCGGCCCGGTGGCAACCATGACCACTGCCGCAGGGGCACCTTCGGCCTGGCCGACCAACTCGCTCTCGGAGGCGGTTACCGGCTGAGAGTGCGTCGCCGGGGCCGAGCCGAGGGTGATGCCGACCATGGCGGCCGTCGATACATCGACCTGGACTTGGGGCACTCTGATCATGCAGGCGGCGGGCAGGGCCCCGGGGGTCACCGCTTCGGTTCGGAAGACCCGCAGCGTGATCCCACCACCGGTCGTCCGGGTGAAGAGCCGGGTCAGGGGACCGCTCGCCCCCACCCGGAAGAGAGCGCCCGGGCCGGCCGCTGGCGCACCGGAGGCCGCCGAGCTCCCGGATCCCGAGCCGGACGTGGCCGGACCTGACGCGGTCGTGGTCTCGGCAGCTGGCGAAGAGTGGTTGGAGAAGGCGTAGCCAAGGACGCCGCCCACCACCAGCGCCATGGCCATGAGGCCCGCAGCGGCCCGCCATCGGCGGCGCCCGGCGCGAGCCACGATCGCCCGCAGGGGGTCCGGGCCGGGCTCGCCGTTCTCGCCAACCCTGAGCAAGTCATGAAGCGGCAGGTCGTCGGGTTCCATACCCGACTACAAACCCCTCAGGTGCCTGGTTCGCGTAGCGGGATCGGAAAGTGGTCTGCCCGGGCTGCCCCACCCGTATCTGGGGGTAGAGGCCGGCGTAGAGGGCGAGGCATCGTTCGCTCCATTCGACTGCTGCCGGGGGCCCGGTGATGCGGTGATGCACCCTCCCGCCTTCGAAGACCCCGTACTCGACCCGGCTACCCGGGAAGTCTTTGACGCAGGCCATTTCCACCCACGGGAGTCGCCGGTGGCGGCCCGGCGGCGGAGCTTGTTGCGGTGGGTGTGGCGGACCGAATAACCGATCAGGACCGGGCGGCGAACCACCACTTCGCGGAGCCGGGCTGCCGACGCGGGGTTAATCCGCTGTCACCGAGCGCACCGGATCCGGACATCACCGGGCGAGCCAGGGTGCGGACGGTGACTTCGCCGGCACGCCGCTCGCGGTCCGGTGGAAGGCCCTCATAGCGAATGGCGACCGGTCCGTCGAACGCCACCGCTTCGTCGTGGGCGACGGTCGTGACCTCGAATGGCACGACCTTTCACCGAAAACTACGAGGGCGGAGCGAGCCAGGGACGCTCGCGGCGGACGGGCTCCGGACGGCCCCACCAGCGGCCCGAGAAGCGCCACGGATCGGGACCGGGCGGCCGGGGCGGAAAGGCGATGACCGGGCGAGGCCAGACCAGTTCGACGGCCGCGATGATCGCGGCCAGTTCCTCGGGGCTCGGGTCGCGGCGGGTCATTGGGGCACCATCCTGGGGATCTTGCCCCAACCTGTCACATTGGCTCGCTCCACCAGGTCGCTCACAGGGGAACGTTGCCGTGCTTGCGCTTCGGGAGGTCCTCTCGCTTGGACCGCAGCAGTTCCAGGCTTCGGGATAGTACGCGGCGGGTCTCGGCGGGATCGATGACGTCGTCGACATAGCCCCGCTCGGCCGCCAGGTAGGGGTTGGCGAAACGCTCGGTGTACTCATCGACCAACTGAGTCCGCCGGGTGGAGGGGTCGGGCGAGGTGGCCAACTCCCGCCGGTAGACGATATCGACCGCGCCCTGGGGGCCCATGACCGCCAGCTCGCTCGAGGGCCAGGCGAAGGCCAGGTCGGCGCCGATGGACTTGGAGTTCATGACCACGTAGGCACCCCCGTAGGCCTTGCGGGTAATGATCTGGATGCGGGGGACGGTCGACTCGCAGTAGGCGTACAGCAGCTTGGCGCCGTGGCGGATGATGCCGCCGTACTCCTGGTCGGTGCCCGGCATGAAGCCCGGGACGTCGACGAAGGTGACGAGGGGGATGTTGAAAGAGTCGCAGGTGCGCACGAAGCGGGCCCCTTTTTCGGAACTCTGGATGTCGAGCACCCCGGCGAGGACCTGCGGCTGATTGCCGACGATACCCACGACGTGACCGTTGATGCGGCCGTACCCGCAGACCAGGTTCATGGCCCAGAGAGCGTGGTACTCGAAGAACTCGCCGTCGTCGACGACGGCCGCGATCACCTTTTTCATGTCATAGGGCTGGTTGGGACTGGGCGGGATCAGTTGTCCAACCTCGGGGATGAGGCGGTCCGGGTCGTCGCCGGTGTCGACGTGGGGCGGCTCCTCCATGTTGTTGGAGGGCAGCAGGCTGAGCAGGTAGCGGACATCGTCCAGGCAGCTCTTCTCGTCAGCGGTGACGAAGGCGGCAACGCCGGACTTGGTGGCGTGGGTAACGGCCCCGCCGAGCTGTTCGAGCGTCACCTCCTCGCCCGTGACCGTCTTGACCACGTCCGGCCCGGTGATGAACATCTGCGACGTTTCGCGCACCATGAAGATGAAGTCGGTCATCGCCGGGCTGTAGACAGCCCCGCCGGCGCAGGAGCCGAGGATCACGCTGATCTGTGGCACGACGCCGGAGGCATCCACGTTCCGCTTGAAAATTCCCCCGAAGTAGTGAAGACCGACCACGCCTTCCTGGACACGCGCTCCGCCACCGTCGTTGATGCCGATGATGGGGATCCCGAGGGACGTGCCGAGGTCCATGATCTTGTGGACCTTCTCGCCGAAGACCTCACCGAGCGATCCGCCGTTGACCGTGAAGTCCTGGCTGAAGATGCACACCCGACGGCCGTCGACCTCCCCGAACCCGATGATGACGCCGTCGGTGTACGGCCGCTTGTCGTCGTCGAGGCCGGGCGCCCGCGTGCGGGCGAGCATGTCGAGTTCCTGAAAGGAGCCCTCGTCCAGGAGGTAGTCGATCCGTTCCCGGGCGGTCATCTTGCCTCTGGCGTGTTGACGCTCGACGGCGTGCGGTGAGCCGGCGTGGAGAGCTGCCTCCTTGCGGTCGGCAAGCTCTTCCAGGCGTTCGTTCATGGAGTGCTCTGGCATGGCGCATCCACGCTATCCGGAGTGCGATGGATGCCACCGCGGCGGCGGCAGCGTCCGGCGGAGGAAGGGGCCGGCGCGCCGCGGGACGGCACCGCGGGCGTGGGCGGCCCCGGGCGCCGGCGGCGGAGCGTATGCCGGCGCGACAGAATGGTCCCGCGGGCGTGGGCCGCCCCTGGCGCCGGCACCGCGGAGGTGTGCGGGCGCGGCAAACTACCCGCATGAGCGGCCGGACGCCAGGGGCGGCGGATACCCCTGGGTGGACGACCGGCACCGGCTCGGCGACCGGGCGGCTCGGTACGATCGGCCGGGTCGGCAGGACCGGCAGGACGCTCGAGCCGCCACCGAGCCGGTGGATCTTCCCGAACGACCCGGTCATGCAGGCTGAGGCGGCCGCCGGCAGTGAGGTGGTGGGGATCGGCGCCGATCTGGAGCCCGGCACGGTGCTGGCGGCCTATCGGGCCGGTCTTTTCCCCATGCCGGCTCGACGGCGAGTCGTCGCCTGGTGGTCTCCCGACCCTCGGGCCATCCTGCCCATGGGGCCGGAGGGAGGGCTACGGGTCAGCCGATCCTTGCGCAAGTCATGCGGCCGCTTCGAGATCCGGGTCAACACCGCGTTCGATGAGGTCATCGGGGCGTGCGCTGACCGACGGCGGCCCGGCGCATGGATCGATCGGGACATGATCCGCGCCTATCGACGGCTGCACGAGCTCGGATGGGTCCACAGCGTCGAGGCGTGGGACGAGCGAGGGCAGCTGGCCGGCGGCCTCTACGGGGTGGCGATCGGGGGGTTGTTCGCCGGCGAGTCGATGTTTCACCGCCAGACCGACGCGTCGAAGGTGGCGCTGATCGGACTGGTGTCCCTGTTGCGATCGGCCCCGGGTGGGGGGCCGGAGGGATCTCCTGAGGGTGGGCGGCTCCTCGACGTCCAGTGGGCTACCCCCCATCTGGTGTCGCTGGGAGCGGTCGAGGTGAGTCGAAGCCGCTACCACCAACTGCTGGCCCGGGCGCTGGAGCTCCCGCAGCCGGGCGTGTTCGGCGGTGGGAGCACCAACTGACGGGCCAGGCGGGCGACTTGGCCCCGCCATCCGACTCTCGCACTATTGTGGTCAGAAGTATATCAAATATGATATAGTATCGCCCACAATCGGGGCTACTCCTCGGGCCAGGCACCCGCGCCGGCACCGGCAGCCCCGCCGGCGCCGGCACCGGCCTAGCGGGCCGTCCCCGCCCGCTGCGCTCGTTCAGCCAGATTGCGGGCGTCCAGGATGTCGGCGCACAGCTGGACGAACTCATCTCGCGGGCCGGTCCAGCGCAGGACTTCGACGTTGTCCATCGCTGGCGGGGAGGTGCGCAGGGTCGCCAGGTCCCGGAACAACATGGCCAGATCCCTTTGAGCAGCCAGGGTGACGGCCAGACCGGCGACACCTCGGATGGGTACGTCCCACTGGCCGGGCTCGTCGGGTATCGCTTCCAGATGCTCGTAGCGGGCCAGCACTGCGGCAGTGGTCTTGGCGCCCCATCCGGAGAGCCCGGGATAGCCGTCCGCGCTGTCGCCGACGAGGGCCAGATAGTCGGGAATCGAGGCGGGGCCGACCCCGAACTTGGCTCGCACCCCGGCCTCATCCACCACGAGACCCTTGCGCCGGTCCATCTGCACGACCCGGGTGCCCACCACGCACTGGCCCAGGTCCTTGTCGGGCGTACAGATCACCACCTGGTCCACGGCGGGATCGGCAGCCGCGACCGCAGCCGCCGAGGCCAGGGCATCGTCGGCTTCCAGCGCCACCATGGGCCACACCGTCACCCCCATGGCATACAGGGCGATCTCGAGCAGGTCGAACTGACCCAGGAGCGACGGGTCCACGCCGGCGCTGGTCTTGTACCCCGGCCACATGTCGTTGCGGAACGACTCGATGACATGATCGGTGGCCACGCCGACGTGGGTGGCCCCGTCCGTCAGCAGCCCGAGCACTGACGACAGAACGCCCCGGACGGCGGCCACCTCCCGGCCGTCGTCGTTGATGTGTGAGGGGACCGCGAAGAAGTGCCGGAACAGCTCGTAGGTCCCATCGATGAGATGTACCTGGATGCCACCACCGTATCGGCGCGACGCTGCCCTCATGGGCATCGTCCTGATGACTGGAAGCTCAGGAACCTTGGGCCGCCTGCTCGTTCCGGTCCTGCAGGAAAGGGGCCATGAGGTCCGGACGCTGTCTCGTACGCTTGGCCGTGCTACCCACACCGGCGACCTGACCACTGGCAAAGGCGTGCTCAGCGCTGCCGCGGGGGCCGACCTGATCGTCCACGCCGCGTCGGACACGCGTCACCTCGGCCGGGCCGATCGCGTGCAGACGCGGCATCTGCTCGACACCTGCACCCGGTCCAGCCATCTGCTCTATGTGTCCATCGTGGGCATCGAGAGCATTCCCTACCGGTATTACAAGAAGAAGCTGGCGTGCGAGCAGTTGCTGGAGGTTCATCGTGTTCCGCACACGATCCTGAGGGCCACGCAGTTCCACGAGTTGATCGCCAGGCTCCTGAAGGCGGTCGAGCGCCTCCCGGTCGCCCCCCTGCCGCTCGACTTCCTGGTCCAGCCCGTCGCAGCCCGTGAGGTCTGCGGCCGAATCGCCGATCTGATGGCCAGGGAGCCCGTCCGGCGGGCGGACGACTTCGGCGGACCGGAGGTGCTCACGCTGAATGAGATGGCACACCGGTGGAGAGCTCACCGGAGTCGACCCCGGCGGCTGGTCCGGCTGCCCGTCCCCGGTCTGGTCGGCACCGGATTCCGGCTTGGCCGCAACACCACGCCGGATCACCGCGACGGTGCGCAAACCTGCGAGGAGTTCCTCATCGAACAAACACCGCCCCGGTAGGGTCCTCCAGGTGACCTGGCTCCTCTGCGACTACGGAGAGGTGCTCTGCTTTCCTCCGTCCGCCGCTGACCGGGCCGTGCTGATGGCCGCGGCGGATTGGAACCCGGCCCGAGGCGACTTCTGGCAGGCGTACTGGACCGATCGCCTGGCCTATGACCGCGCCGACCTGAGCGCCGAGGAGTACTGGACCCGGATGCTCGGCTATGCGCCGCGTCCCGACCAGCTCGGCCACCTGATCGCCGCCGATACGGCCGGCTGGCTGCACCCCAACCGGGCGGTCATTGCTGCGGCCGAGCGGGCGGGCGAACGAGGCCTGCGCCTCGCCATCCTGTCCAACGCGCCGGCCGAAGTAGCTGCGGGGATCGATAGTGCGCCCTGGCTGGCGGCCTTCTGCCAGCGCTTCTTCAGCTGCCGGCTGCGAGCGGTCAAACCGGAGGCAGTCGCCTACCGGGCGGTGCTTGATGCGCTTGGCGCCGAGCCGAGCGAGGTGGTTTTCTTCGACGATCGGCCGGCCAACGTGGCCGGGGCCGCGAGGGTCGGAATCGACGCCCGACTCTTCAAAACGGCCGCCCAGCTGGACCAGCTCAAGGGTCCAGGCGTGGCGTCAGGAAGTCAGCGTTAGGACCTCGGCACCCTTGTCGGTCACGACGAGGGTGTGTTCGAACTGGGCGGTACGCCGGCCGTCGGCGGTGACGGCTGTCCATCCGTTGTCCCACATCTTCTCCCGCCACGTCCCCATGGCGATCATCGGTTCGATGGTGAACGTCATCCCCGGCTGCATGATTGTTGACGCGTCCGGCGTGTAGTAGTGCGGGATGCTGGGCGAGATATGGAACTGCTCGCCGATGCCGTGTCCGACGAACATGCGCACCACCCCGTAGCCGTGGGCGCTGGCGTGGATCTCGATGGCTCGGCCGATGTCGGAGATGGGTTGCCCGGGCCAAACGGCGGCGATGCCCAGGTCGCGGCACTCACGGGTCACGTCCACCAGTGCCCGGGACTCAGGATCTACTTCGCCGACGAGAAAGGTTGCGTTGCAGTCGCCGTGAACGCCGTCGATGTAAGCGGTGACATCGATGTTGACGATGTCGCCGTCGTCGAGGGGGCGGTCATCCGGGATGCCGTGGCAGATCACCTCGTTGACGGACGTGCAGATGGCCTTGGGGTAGCCGTGATAGTTGAGGGTGGATGGGTAGGCGCCCCGGTCGATGTAGGCCTGATGGGCGATGACGTCCAGGGCTTCGGTGGTGACACCTGGGGCGACCGCCGCGCCAGTCACGGCCAGAACCTCGGCTGCGATCCGTCCAGCGATGCGCATTCGGGCTATCACATCGGCGGACTTGACCATCGGCTCGTCGCGGCGTGCCGGCTCACCGGAGCGGTAGTAATCGGTCGGCACGATGTGGTCAGGCACGTCCCGCATGGGACTGACCCGCCCCGGCAGGACCCGGCCCTCGGTAGCCCGGTGGCAGCGCTTGTACTTGCGGCCGCTGCCGCACCAGCACGGATCGTTGGACCTGAGTGGACGCGATACGACGGGCGCGGCCGTCCTGCTGCTCATTCCTGCACCAGCTCGATCAACGTGCCAAAGGCGGTCTTCGGGTGCAGGAAGGCCACGGTCGTGCGGCGCGATCCGGGCCGCGGCTCGGCGTCGATAGCGCGAGCACCCGTGGCGACGACCTCCTGAAGGGCGGCCGCGCAGTCCGCCACCCGGTAGCCGACGTGGTGGATGCCCTCGCCCCGGGTGTCGAGGAATTTGGCGACCGTGGAGTCGTCCCGATTCGGCGTCAGCAATTGAATGTACGAGTCCGCCACGGCCAACAGAGCTTCCTCCACCCCATCGCGCTCAATGACCTCGCGGTGGGCCACGGTGGCCCCGAAAGCCTCCTCGTACCACTTGATGGCCGCATCGAGGTCACGGACGGCGATAGCGACGTGGTCGACTTCGGTGAGAGCCATGATCCCAAGGGTATCGCCGGCGTGTGATGCCATGGGCGGCCAAGCCCAGCGGCGGAGATGACCGTCGAGGTATTGCGACCGAGATGGCCGTCTGCACACAGCGGCCGAGAAGGGCGGCCAAGTTCAACGGCCGAGATTGGCGGCCAGGCACCCGTCGCGTGCCACCCGGCGCCCGGTCATCGGAGAAGCGCTGGTCGCTTTGGGCCGACGTGGTCGTAGAATCGGAGCATGTCAGGTTCTGTCATTGTTGCTGGTGCACGCACACCCATCGGGAAGCTGTCCGGCGCTCTGGGTTCCTTCTCGGCCGCCGGGCTTGGGGCCATCGCGATCCGCGCCGCCCTCCAGCGGGCCGGTACCTCACCGGAGGACGTCGACTACGTGCTGATGGGCCAGGTCCTGATGGCCGGCGCCGGTCAGGTGCCAGCCCGCCAGGCTGCCACGGCGGCCGGTATCCCGATGACCACCCCCGCCGTGAACATCAACAAGGTTTGCCTTTCCGGGCTCAACACCATCTACCAGGCGGACCTGATGATCGCAGCAGGGGATGCCGAGATCGTCGTGGCAGGGGGCATGGAGTCCATGACCTCTGCGCCCCACCTCTTGCTCGGCGCCCGCAACGGCTACCGTCTCGGCGACTCGACGGTCCATGACGCCCTCATGTATGACGGACTCGAGGACGCCCGCTCCCATGCGGCGATGGGACTCGACAGCGAGCACTATCTTCCGCAGTTCCCGGCCGTGACCCGGGAACGACAGGACGCGTTTGCGGCGTCGTCGCACGAGCGAGCGGCCCGGGCGACCAAGGACGGCGTCCTCGGAGCCGAGATCGTGCCGGTGGAAGTCCCCCAGCGCCGCGGGGAGCCGCTGCTCGTCGAGACCGACGAGGGGGTCCGGCCGGGCACAACCGTGGAGTCGTTGGCGGGTCTGCGGCCGGCGTTCGGCCGGGACGGCAGCATCACGGCCGGTAACGCGTCACAGATCTCCGACGGGGCGTCGGCGGTCGTGGTGATGTCTGAGGCTGCCGCCGAGCGCCATGGGGTGAAGCCCCTCGGGCGGGTCATCAGTTACGGCATGGTCGCGGGCCCCGATACCTGCTTGATGACCCAGCCGTCTCGCTCCACCACCAAGGCTCTCGAGAAGGCCGGTTTGTCGGTCAGCGATGTCGACCTCTATGAGTTCAATGAGGCCTTCGCTGCGGTCGCACTGGCATCGATCGACGATCTCGGACTTCCGCCCGACGTGGTCAACCCCAACGGTGGGGCGGTCGCGCTCGGCCACCCCATCGGGGCGTCTGGCAATCGGCTGGCCCTGACCTTGCTCCACGAGCTGGGCCGGCGCGGGGGCGGAATCGGGGTGGCGGCGCTGTGCGGGGGCGGCGGCCAGGGTGACGCCCTGGTCGTCCGGGCGGGCTAACCCGCCGTCGCCTCCCGGGCCGGTTGGATCCTCCCGGCCGGCCGGCTCTGAGCCTGACGTTCTCAGCCTGAAGACGCCCCCGGTACGGTGGCCACCATGCAGGTGGCCGTCATCGGAGCCGGCGCCATCGGCACGGTCCTGGCCGCCGCCGGGTACGACTCGGGTCACACTGTCACCGTCTGTGCCCGCACGCCGACCGAGGTGCTGATCATCGAACGCCAGAGGACGGAGCGTGTTCTGCCGTCGACCTCGTGAGCGATCCGGCCGACCTTCCCGAGCACTCCGGCCGCCGTCGGCCTGCCGACGTGGTCTGGGTCGCCACCAAGGTGGGAGACACTCGAGGGACGGCCCCGTGGGTGGCCCGGCTCTGCGGGCCCAACACCCTGGTCGCCGTCGCCCAAAACGGTCTCGACCATGGCGTTCGGCTCCACCCCTACGTCGGTGCCGCGACCGTCGTCCCGGCGCTCGTGTACGTCGCGGCCGAACGGACCCACCCGGGCCGGGTCGTTCACCTGGGCGGGGATCGCATCGTGGTACCTCGGGGCGTCGCGGCGGCCCGGCTCAGCGACCTCGTCTCCGCCAGCCTGGTGGTACAAAGGCAGCGACGACATGTGGACGGCCACCTGGCGGAAGCTGCTCGGCAACCTGGTGTCGAACTCGATCACCACGCTCACGCTGCGCCGGATCGGAGTCATGGGAGATCCCGGTATCGCAACTCTCGCCCGCGGTCTGGTCGCGGAGGCCGTGGAAGTGGGTCGAGCTGAGGGTGCGAAGCTCAAGGACGCCGACATCGAGAAGGTCGTGGCCGAGACCGGTCAGTACGGAGACCGCACGGGCAGCTCGATGCTCTACGACCGCCTGGCCGGCCAGCCGTTGGAACATCAGCATCTCACCGGCGAGGTCGTTCGGCGAGCGGAGGCACACGGCATCCCCGTGCCGCTCAACGCGGCCATGCTCGCCCTGCTCGAGGCCCTGGACCGGGGCCGGATGCCACCGGCGCCCGCGTCGGGCTACGCGCCGGCCGGATGCCACCGGCGCCCGCGTCGGGCTACGCGCCGACTTCCCGCCGGCCTTCCAGGGCCCGCCCGAGGGTGAGTTCGTCGGCGTACTCGAGATCGCCGCCGACGGGCAGCCCGCTCGCAATACGAGTCACCTTGACTGGCATGGGCTTGAGCAGAGACGCCAGATAGAGAGCGGTGGCGTCGCCTTCGATGTTGGGGTTGGTGCAAAGGATGATCTCTTTGACGCCCTCGGAGTCCAATCGGGCCAGGAGCTCCCGGATCCGAAGTTTGTCGGGACCGATGCCATCGATGGGACTGATGGCGCCCTGGAGCACGTGATAGCGACCGTGGTACTCCCGCGTCTTCTCCACGGCCACCACGTCGCGGGGTTCCTCGACCACGCAGATCACGGACGGGTCGCGGCGGTCGTCACGGCAGATGTCGCATTCAGTGCCGCCGGCACCGCGGTCGGGTGCGCCCTCAGCGATGTTGAAGCAGCGGGGACACCATGACACCCGTTCTTTGACAATGCTGATGGCGCGGGCCAGTCGCAGCGCGTCGTCGGTGGAAAGCTTCAGCAGGTAAAAGGCAATGCGCTGTGCCGACTTGGGCCCGATTCCCGGCAATCGGCCGAGCTCGTCGATAAGGTCCTGAACTGCGGCGGCGTACATCCCCAACCGACACTACCCACGGCCGAGCCTCCGACGGTGCCTTCCCGCGGTGACAGCGGGGCCGGTGTCACTGACAGCTACTGGCCGAGCAGTCCGCCAAGATCAAAACCGCCGAGCGCGCCGGCGGCCTCGGCATGCGCCTGATCGACGACGTCGCGGAGCGCGGCGAGGATGAGGTCCTGCAGCATCTCGATGTCGTCCAGGTCGATGATCGACGGATCGATCTGAACGTCCTGGAACTCGAGGTCGCCCGTGGCCCGAACCCGTACGGCGCCGCCGCCGGCCCGACCCTCGAGCACCTTGGCCGCCGCCGACGCTTGCGCCTCCTGAAGGTTCTGCTGGACCTCCCCCAAGCGCGACAACAGCGCATTGAGGTCGGGAACGGGCTGGTCTTCTCCGGGCTGGTCTTCTCCGGTCACGGTTGGACCTCCTCGGCACCGGGAAACGCCTCCAGCAGGCGCTGCTCCGGTGAGAGTATCGCCGGTGGAGCGTCTATCAAGTCGTCGAGGTCGATGGCACCTGGGTCGTCCGACAATGCAGCCGGTGACGGCAGTGAGCCCGCAACCCCGGTCGCGCCCAGTCCACTCCTTCCGCCCGGACCGCCCGCAGCGCCCGGACCGCCCGCAGCGCCCGGACCGCCCGCAGTGCCCGGACCGCCCGCAGCGCCCGGACCGCCCGCAGTGCCCGGACCGCCCGCAGCGGCCGGACCGCTCGTGGTGCCGGGGGTACTCACCGGGCCCGCAGCGATCGCCGGGCCGGCAGCACCCCATCTGGCGTCGTCGAGAACCAGCCGAACCGGCACGGGTCGACCGAAGTGAGCCGCCAGGGCTGCCTCCATCTCGGCCCGGTGGGTCTCGGCGCGGATCAGCAGGCCTCTGTCGGGGACGGCGTAGATAGCACCAGCTGCGTCGACACCGGCGAACCGGCCCGACGACAGGTACACCTTCACCCCTGGGCGCAGCCCGGCCAGAACGCGGTCGCCCCAGGCGATCGTTAGCTCTTCCCGGCTGGGCAACAAGCCCGGTCCAATGGCCGAGGGCGGCGCCTCGGACGGCGGTTGGGCCGCCGGCGGTGGCGCCTCGGACGGCGGTTGGGCCACCGGCGGTGGCGCCTTCGACGCCGCTTGGGCGTGGGGCGCCTCGGACGTCGTTTGAGCCGCCGGCGGTGGCGACAGCGGAGGTGGCAACGGCGGATCCGGCGCCGCGGCCGCTCGTGGCCGCCGGTGGGCGCCAAGGGCGGATTGGCCGCCGGCGGACTGGACACTGGCGGCCTGAACAGGCGGCGGGGATCCGGCCGGCGGCCGTCGGTCGGATGGCGGGGGCTGCGGAATCGAACGGGAAGCCGGGGCCGGACCGCCACCGCCCTCACCTCTTTCGCCGACCAGCCGTTCCAGCCGCTCGATGCGAACGAGAAGGGAGGACCGGCTGTCGTCGGCATCATCCGCCGTCAGTCGCACCAGCGCCACTTCCAGCGTGATCCGAGGATCGGGGGCGTCGCGCATGTCGATCAGGGCCTGTCCGAGCACCTCCATGGCCCGCACCACGGCGGGGGTGCCGAGACGCCGAGCCTGCGCCTCGACCGCCGCCACCGCGTCGTCCGCCAGGAGCACCAACGACCGGACTTGGGTCGCAAGGAAGCCATCGCGCAGTTGCTCGAGCAGGTCGGTCCCGAGCCGGCGCGGGTCACGACCAGCCGAGATCGCCTCCGCCACCTCCAGCAGCACCCGACCGGGATCGCGGTCGGCAATGGCCTCGATGATGTCCGAGAGGATGGTCGCTTCGTCGTCGACGGTACCGGCGGCTGCCACCTGATCCAGGGCGGAGAGAGCATCGCGGGCCGAACCATGACCCCGGCGCACGACCAACTCGATGGCTTCGGGACGAACGCCGAGCGCGGCCTGCTCGTTGATGTCACGGAGGAGGGAGGTCAGTACCTCGGCCCCGAGCAGGTGAAACTCGAAGTGCTGGGTACGGCTGCGGATGGTGGGCAGAACCTTCTGAGGATCGGTGGTAGCCAGCACGAAGATGACATGTCCCGGCGGATCCTCCAGGGTCTTGAGCAAGGCACTTGCCGCCGCCGAGGTCATCTGATGCACCTCATCGATGATGTAGACCTTCCATCGGCCAGGGGTGCCGAGCGCGACTCGGCCGAGCAGGTCCCGCATCTCTTCGATACCCCGGTTGGTAGCCGAGTCCAGTTCCTGTACGTCGAGGGATGTGCCTTGCCGGATGGCTACGCACGCGGGACAGGTGCCATCCGGCTCTCCGTCGACGGCATGCTCGCAGTTGAGCGCCATGGCCAGGATGCGGGCTGTCGACGTCTTCCCGGTGCCCCGTGGGCCGCTGAACAGGTAGGCGTGCGCCACCCGGTGGTCCCGAACGGCATGGCGTAGGGCTCGAGTGATGTGCCCCTGGCCGAGCACGTCCGCGAAGCGTTGCGGCCGGTAGCGCCGGTAGAGGGCCCGGTAGGGGGCAGCATCTTCGTTGACGGAAGCGGAGTCGTCAGCGACCACGGAAGCCAGCCTACGACAGGGGTGAGACCGGCAAAATCGGGCGGACAGGGGAGGGTCGCGGGTAGCAGCGCGGCACGGGCGGGAGCGGAGAGTGCTTGCTGGCAACGGGCGAAGGGCGAAGGGCGAAGGGCGAAGGGCGAAGGGCGACGGGCGACGGATACTGCCGTCCCGCGGCGGCTCCCAGCCGTTCCATGTCAGCGCCTGGCGCCCGGCGCGACGGTCAGGCTGACTGCGGCACACGGAGCGATCCGCTGAGAGCTGCTGCCGTCAGGCCCTGACTCGGTTCACGGTGATCCGTTGCGCAGGACCCAACCGCCGCGCCCGGCGCCAGGCTGCTCCCCTGCAGGATAGCCTAGAAGGCCGACCCACGAGGAGGGGTGCGAGAGCGGCCGAATCGGCACGATTGGAAATCGTGTGTCCTGCAAGGGACCGTGGGTTCAAATCCCACCCTCTCCGCAAAGACAACTGAGCAGACTGTCCGCCCATGCTGGGCGTAGTCACGCCCAGCGGGCAACATGGTTGACGGAGTGGCCGACCTTCTCGCCGATCTCGACCCTGAGCAACGGGCCGCGGCCTTGGCGGTTCGCGGCCCGGTCTGCGTGCTCGCGGGAGCAGGGACAGGGAAGACCCGGACGGTCACGTACCGGCTCGCCTACGGGATCACCAGCGGCGCCATCGAGCCGGGCCGAGCCCTCGCGGTCACCCATTCTCGCAAGGCGGCGCTGGAAGTCCGAGAGCGGCTGCAGCATCTCGGGGTGGGGATGGCCTCCGACGCCCGGACGTTTCATGCTGCCGCCCTTCGAGTGACCCGCCAGTTCTGGGCCCGAACCGGGCGGCGGGAGCCGGCTCCGAGCGTGTTGTCGGACGGAGAGTCCTGGCGACTGTGGCGGGACAGCCTGCGGGCTGTCACGCGCCGCGATCCTGACAGTGCCGCGGTTCGGGAAGTGGTCGAGGAGGTCGGCTGGGCACGCAGCCAGCGGGTTGACATCGCCGATTACACCACCGCGGTCGCGCTGGCCGGCCGCCACCCGGGGCTCGACCCGGTGACGCTCACGCGCTGCTGGAAGCGGTACACGGCGGTAAAAGCCCGGGGCGGACAGGTCGACTTCGCCGACCTGCTGGAGATCGCTGCGGGACTGCTCGAAGACGACGAGGAGGTGGCAGCGCGGGTGCGGAGTCGGTGGGCGCACGTCACTGTCGACGAGTATCAGGACACCGATCCGGCTCAGCAGCGCTTGCTCGATGCGATCCTCGGCAACAACCAGGACGTTTGTGTGGTGGGGGACCCACGTCAGGCGATCTACGCATGGAAAGGGGCCGATCCGCGCTATCTCACCGGTTTCACCAGGCGCTACCCGGCGGCCGAAATGTTTGCCCTGACGCGGAACTACCGGTCGAGCCGCCAGATCCTGGACTGGGCCAACCGCCTGGCTCGGCAGCGACAAACGCCACCGCTCGTCGCGACACGCCCCGACGGGCCAGTACCGAAGGTCACCCAGCTCGACAACGAGAGGGCAGAGTCAGCGTGGGTCGCCGGCGCGGCCCGGCGCGCCATCGCGAGGGGCACGCCGATGTCGGAGATCGCCGTGCTCTACCGCTTCAATGCCACTCAGGCCCGTTTCGAGTCGGCCTTTGCCCGAGCCGGCGTGGCGACGGTGGTCGAGGATGACACCAGCTTCTTCGAACGGGACGATATCCGCGCCGTGCTCGTGCCATTCGGGCAGGCGGCTCGCCGCGACCCCGATGGCAACGGGCTCGAACTGCTGCTTTCCGTCCTTCGCCGGGCCGGGTTCGAGCGCGACCAGCCGCCTGCGGGCCAGGGCGCCGCTCGTAACCGATGGGAGTCGCAGGAGGCCCTTGTCGAACTGGTCGAAGCCGGCCCCGGTGGCACGGACACCACGGCTGCCGCACTGCTGACGGAGATCAATGCAATGGCCATGCGCACCTCGGGGCCGCGAAGCGAGGGGGCGACCCTCGCAACCCTGCACCGCGCCAAGGGACTGGAGTGGGACGTCGTCTTCATCGTCGGATTCACTGATGGGTCCATCCCGTCGACCTTCGCCGAGACTTCACAAGAAGAAGCCGAGGAGGAGCGGCTGCTCCACGTTGGCATCACGCGTGCGCGCCGCGAACTTCACCTCACCTGGTCGGCCAGCAACGCCCGAGGCTGGACGAACCGGCCGAGTCCCTTCCTCGATCTTCTTCCCAGCCCGGCGGCGCGGCCCGCGGGCCGGCCTGGACGGCGAGGGCGGCAGGGGAGGCAGAGCTCGCAGGGCAGGCAGAGCTCGCAGGGCAGGCAGAGCTCGCAGGGCAGGCAGAGCTCGCAGGGGCGGCAGAGCTCGCAGGGGCGGCAGAGCTCGCAGGGGCGGCAGAGCTCGCAGGGGCGGCAGAGCTCGCAGGGCAGGCAGAGCTCGCAAGAGTGGCAGCGCCCGCAGGGGACACCAGCGAGCCGAGGCGGTCCCCCGCCGACGAGCGCCAGCTGCCCCCATTGCGCGGAACCGCTCAAGGGCATATCGGGGCGCCGCCTCGGGATTTGCGCGGGGTGCGTCATCGCCGCCCCGGGTGAGGTCGGACGACGGGCCCGGGCGCTGGCTGCGGTGATCCACGACGCCGCCTGCGCGGCCGATCTCGGCGAGGAAGAACTTGTCAGCGGCACGGGATTGCTCCGCCTGCTGGACGGCCGGCCGGCTAGCGCCCACGAGGTGGCCGCAACCGTCGGCGTCAACCTCACCGGCCAGTGGGCCGAGGCCGCGGCCCAAGCGCTCAAGTAGTTGGTCGTAGGGCACCGCCAGGTGTCCGCCCGCTCCAGTCGCCACGGGCCGGCCCTTTTCTGTAGCGCGCCGCCCTTCAACCGGGCACGATTCGCGCCAGAAAAGCCCGAGAAAGAAGTAGATGGGACGAATTCGCGACAGAAAAAACCAGGAGAGGAGGAACAGGCCCGGCTTCGCGAGGCGAGGGAACCCCTGGCGGCCCGGCCAGTAGCATGGCCACGATGAAGCCTGCTTCACGTAGCGAGCGGGCAGGGGCAGCGCAGGGCCTCAGCCAACTCCGGCTGGAAGGGTACAGCGGCAACGGCCGCGGTGCAGACGCGTCGATGCTCGACCTCGACGACACCATCACCCTCGGCCGGGCTCTGGTCGCCAACCTGGGCCGCGTGGTCCTGGGCGCCGGCGACGCCCTGAACGCGGCGGCCATCGCGGCCCTGTCGGGCGGCCATCTGTTGATCGAGGACGTCCCGGGCGTGGGCAAAACCGTGTTGGCCCGCGCCCTGGCGGCGTCCCTCGGTGCGGAGCTGTCACGGGTTCAGGGACATCCGGATCTGCTGCCATCCGACGTCACCGGCGTCTCCGTGTACTCGCCCGATACAGGGACCTGGGACTTCCGCCCCGGTCCGGTCTTTGCCCATGTCGTGCTGGTCGATGAGCTCAATCGCACGCCGCCCCGGACGCAGTCCGCCCTGCTGGAAACGATGGAGGAGCAGCAGGTCAGCGTGGACGGACAGACCTGGCCACTCCCCCGCCCCCATCTGGTCATCGCCACCCAGAACCCCGGATCTCAGCGAGGAACCTTCCCGCTCGTCGAGAGCCAACTAGACCGCTTCGCCATCGCGACATCAATCGGCTATCCGGACGCCGACAACGAGGTGCAGCTGGCCCGGCATCAGGCGGGCAAGTTCGCCCTGGCCGAGCTGGCGGCCGTGTGCACGACAGGGGGTTGGTGGCAGGCGCAGGCTGCGACGGAGTCCGTGTTCGTTACCCCGCAGGTCGCCCAGTACGCGGTCGGGCTGTGCCGGGCGACGCGCTCCGCCCCGGGCGTGCGGCTTGGCGCCAGCCCGCGAGCGGCCATCTGGCTCATCCGGTGTGCCCAGGCCCACGCTGTGCTGTCCGCGAGGAGTTTCGTCGCTCCGGCCGACGTGAAGGCGGTCGCGGTTGGCTGCCTGGCCCACCGCATCGTCACCGATGAGGGTGACGACACCTACGGGGCGGCCATACACGTCGTACGACATATTCTCGAGGCAACGACCACTCCACGACCATGAGCAGGTGGATCCCGCGGGGCCGCCCGGCGCGTCCGTTCGCTCCGATCGCAGTCACGGCGGCGATCCTCGCCGGCTGGTGGCTGGTCGCCCACAACAGCGGCGCCGGATGGGTGCAGGCCCTCGGCGATGTGGCTTTTGGAACGCTGGTCATCGGGGTCGTCGGTCCCGCTGTCGTCTTGACCCGCGCTCGGGTCCGCATCGTCAGCGCTCCGACCGACGCGACTGCCGGGCTCCCGGTCGAGCTGGCTTGCCAGGCCTCCACCCGGCTTCGGATCCGACCGGTCGAGCCGCCCGGTATGGAGAGCTTTGTCGGACCAGCGCGGCAGCAGCGGTTGGCGACCAACGGCCTCACCGTGGTAGCGCCGCGCCGCGGCGTACACGACGTTGTCCTGGTCGACGTGGCGACAGCGGCGCCATTCGCGCTCCAGTGGTGGACACGCCGGATGGCCTTGAGCTTGCCGACCACTCTCCACGTCGCTCCACGTCGCGGCCAGCCAATTGCCCACGAACTGCGAGCCCACGATCGCGCCGGCCGCGCCGGCGAACGTGTGGCAGCTGATCTCGGCGAGCCGAGAGGCGCCCGGCCCTATCGGCCGGGAGACGATCGACGCCATGTTCATTGGCCGGCATTCGCCCACACCGGCGAGCTGATGGTCCGGGAACGAGAGGGGCCTTCCGCCGAGCCCGTCTCGCTGCGGGTATCGCTGCCCGCCGACGCCGACGAGGCCGAGCGAGTCGCCGAGAAGGCCCTCGCAACCGCCATCCAGCTACTTGACCGGGGCGCGCCGGTCCTGCTCGGAACCGTCGAGCGGTCCGGCCCGATCCTGGCACCGGTCGGTGACCGTCGTGCCGCCGGCCGCCGGCTGGCCCGAGCGGTGCCGAGACCCGGGACCCGGCAGATCGGTAGGAGAGGGCGCACCGACCCGCCCTCAGCCGGCGCCGGCATCGAGGTGACGACTTGAGGCTGGGCGAGAGGATCCGCCGCGCCAACCAGCCCGGCCCGCCGGAGGAATCCATCCGGCTGCGGCTGGCCTGCACCGGCGCCGTCCTCATCGCCATTGCTGCCTGTGCGTCCCTCGGCGAGATGTCACGCCCGATCGAGTGGACCGCAATGGTGCTCGTGCCCCTCGGTATGGTCTTCTCGTATCGCACCCGGGATCGTCCGCCCGAATGGATCAAGCTCGCCGTGGCCCTGGGCGCGGTCGGGTCGCTGATCTGGTTCTTCTACGAGATGAGCAGCCGGCCGGTCACGGACATCACCACCGTCGAGAATCCCCTCACCATCCTCTTCGCCTTCGTCCTGGTGCTGCACTCCTTCCACGTGCCATCCCGTCGGGATCTGCTGTTCTCCGTCGGGGCGTCGGCCGGTCTCATGGCGGTCGGGGCGGCGCAGGCGATCGACCTCCACTACGGGATCTACGCCGTGGCCTGGGTGGGCTTCGTCCTCTGGGCGTTGATCGAGTCATGGGCCTCGGTCAGCCACGGCGGGCGGACTTCCGTATCGGGTCTGGGCACCGTCCTGCTGGCGGTGTCGTCGACGGCGATGGCGGTATTCCTGGCGCTGCCCGCGCCGATCGTGGCGGTCCGCATCAACTTCCTGGATCGAACCGGCAGCGGCGGCGCCGTCCGGGTCCCGGGAGCCCTCGCCGGCGACGCGGGCCGGCCGGCGGAGCTGTCCCGGGCGGGGAGCTCGGCCGGTCCGACCCGTGTCGGTGGGTACCTCGGATTCGCCAATAGTCTGGATACCGCCCTCCGGGGCAAATTGAGCCACCAGGTCGTCATGCGGGTGCGAGCGGAGCGGCCGTCGTACTGGGTCGGGGAGACCTTCGATACCTGGGACGGCCAGAGCTGGACGGCATCCAACCATTCCACGGGGACGATCACGAATTCGTCGCCGTTTGTGGTCCCGCTTTTGCCCGGCGCCAACGTGACCGGAGCGACCGACCTCCAGACCTTCTATATCACCAGCTCCACCGCCGACCTGATCTTCCACGCCGAGAGCGCCTCGGAGGTGTGGTTCCCGACTCCGTCGATCTACTACTCAGCGGATGGCACCCTCGTTTCGCCAATCGGGCTCGGGCGCGGGGCCATCTACACCGTCCAATCGGTGGTGGGCAGCCCGACCCCGAGCCAGCTGCGCCACGCCGCCGGGGCCACGATCCCGGCCGACCAGCTGCCGCGCTACACCCAGCTGCCCCACCCCGACCCCCGGGTCCAGGCCTTGGCCGAGTCGATCACTGCCGGCGCAACCACGACTTACAACCGGGTGCAACACCTGATCGGGTGGATGGGCGCCCACACCCACTATTCCACCGACATCCCGCCCCTGCCGCCCGGCGCCGACACTGTCAACGAGTTCCTCTTCGGCAACCGGACCGGGTACTGCGAGCAAATCTCCACCGCCCTGGCCGTGATGCTGCGAACGCTGAACATCCCCGTGCGCGAGGTCGTGGGTTACGTGCCGGGCTCCTACAATCCGGTCACCGACCTGTACACCATCGAAGCCGACGACGCCCACGCGTGGGTGCAGGTATGGATTCCCGGCTATGGCTGGCAGAGCTTCGACCCCACCGCATCGGTCCCCCTCGCCAATCCGGATCCGGGCGCGACCGCCGTGCACGACGTCGCGAGCGCACTGGCTCGAATCCCTGTTTGGCCGGCCGCCGGGTTACTTCTGATCGCCGGCCTGACGGTGATCGTGGTCCGGCGGCACCGCACCCGTCCGGCGACATGGGCCGAACAGGTCGCCCGTAGCGTCGAACGCGCCGGCCGCAGGGCGGGGCGCCCCCGGCGTCCGAGTGAGACGTTCATCGAGTACGCGATCGCCCTGGACCACCTCATGCCGGACGGTTCGGACACTTGCCGCCGGCTGGCGGCCGACGTGGAAGCCTGCGCCTACGGCGGCCACGAGCCTCCCCCCGAGATCCAGCGCCTGATGGCGATCTCGGCGCGGCGGATCCGGATCCGCCGCCGGCGTGGTGCCGGCGGCTCGAGGACGGCGACAGGGCCCGCCGCCGCTACCGGGTCAAGGGCGTCCACATCAGTGCCGGTTTAGACCGCGCTACGGTGCCGGCCGTGGACGACCACGAGCTGATGCAGCTGGCATTGGAGGAGGCCCGACGGGCCGGCGAGGCCGGCGAGGTGCCGGTCGGTGCGGTTGTAGTCGTCAATGATCGCGTGGTCGCTCGCGCCGGTAATCAGCGAGAGGCGGCGGGGGACCCTACGGCCCACGCCGAGATCCTGGCCCTGCGCCAAGCCGCGGCCGCGACCGGCGGCTGGCGGTTGAACGGTGCGACCCTCTACGTCACCCTCGAACCGTGTCCGATGTGTGCGGGCGCGGCGGTCGCGGCCCGAATCGGGCGGCTGGTGTTCGGAACGCCGGACCCCAAGGCAGGCGCGTGCGGTTCGCTCTACAACCTCTGCGCGGATCCGCGGCTCAACCACGAGGTAACCGTGGAACCTGGCGTCCGGGAAGTGGAATGTGCCGAGCTGATGCGGGCGTGGTTCGCGGCGCATCGAGCCCCGGATCACGGAGAATAGGGAGAAGAAACACGATGCAGGTTTGTCTCATGATCGAGGGCCAAGAGGGCGTGACCTGGAAGGAGTGGGCCGCGCTGGGCCGGGCGGCTGAATCGGCCGGCCTCCACGGCCTCTTCCGATCGGATCACTACACCTCCTTCCACGGCGACCCTGGCGCCGCCCTGGACGCGTGGGCCACCATCAGCGCCCTGGCGGCCACAACCGATCGCATCAGGTTGGGGACGCTGGTAGCCGCGGCCACCTTCCGGCATCCGAGCCAACTGGCCCGGGTCGCGGTCACGGCCGATCACGTCTCCGGAGGCCGCATCGATGTGGGAATCGGCGCCGGATGGTTCGAGGGGGAGCACCGGCAGAACGGTTTTCCTTTCCCCGATGTCGCGGATCGATTTGACCTTCTGACGGAGTACGTCGAGATCCTGGTCCGGAGCTGGGGCGATGAGACCTTCGACTTCGACGGGAAGCATTTCGTGCTGCGAGGTCAACACGCCCGGCCAGCACCGGTGCAGACACCGCACCCGCCGCTCATCATTGGCGGCCAGGCTCGGGCGCGCTCGCTGGCACTGGCGGCCCGCTTCGCCCAGGAATACAACGTCGCCTTCCGGAGCATCGATGAGTGCCAGGACCTCCGGACCCGGCTCGACGCGGCATGCAAGCGCGCCGACCGCAATCCCACCACCCTCCCGATGTCACTCATGACTCTGGTCGCGCCGGGAGAGAACAGCAACGAGGCCGAGCAGCGCTTCTCGCGCGTGCTGGAGCATTTCCGCGCGCCCCGGGAGCGGTCTCAGGTGGGAACCATCGACGAAGTAACCACGGTGCTGCGTCGCTTCGAGGGCGCCGGCGTTACCCGGATCTACGTACAACATCCCGATCGGCAGGACTTCGCCTCGGTCGAGTTGCTCGGAGAACTGGCGCGTCGCCTGGCGCCCTAGTCTGGCCCGACCGGTCATCGCGACCAGCCGCCGTGCCGTATGGAGAAGGGAGCCGGTCCATGAAGTTCCTGCCGATCGCAGAGGAGCGCCCCGTCTCCGACGCCATCATCGCTGCGCTGGCAGAAGGCGGCGTCAGATATGTGCTCGGCATGCCCGGCGGTCTGACCGGCCCGCTGTGGCGATCTCTCCACGGCCACCCGGTCATCCGAGCCATTCAGGTACGGGAGGAATCAATCGGTGCGCTGATGGCAGAGGCCTACGGTCGATTCACCGCGCAGCCCGCGGTGGTCATGGGGCAAGGGGAATGGATCGCTGGCAACGCCGGGCAGGGATACATGGAAGCGCTGCTTGGCAGCTCGCCGGTCCTCATTCTCACGGAGATGTCTGACGGAGGATCGCTGTCGCATCACGCCCCATATCAGACGGGTACCGGCGACTACGGAACCTGGGACGTGCGCACCAGTCTCGGCGGAGTGACAAAGCGGCTGATGGTGAGCCACAGCCCGGCTCAAGCGGTCCAGCACACCCAGCTGGCACTGAAACACGCCCTGACCGGGCAGCCCGGCCCGGTCGCAGTCGTCTACCACAGCAGCGCCCTGCAAGGGAAGGTAGGCCCCGCATCGCTGCCACGGATCTACCCGACCGGTGCCTACCTGCCCGTCCCGGCCCGCGGCGTTGATGAGGAAACACTCGACCTGGTGGTACAAGTGATCCGCGCCGCGGCGCGTCCGGTGATCGTCGCCGGTAACGGTGTCCGCCTGGCGCACGCCCAGGACACCCTGTTGCGCCTCGCTCAGGTCGTCGATGCCCCCGTCGCCACCACGGCCAGCGGGAAGGGCGTGTTCCCCGAGCGGGATCCCCTTTCGGTTGGGGTGATCGGACCGTTCGGCCGGCCCTCCGCCAACGCGGTCGTGGGTGCGGCCGATGTCGTGCTCGCCGTTGGCACCAAGCTCGGGCCGAGCGACACCGCCAACGAACACGCCGCACTGCTCGACCCCGCTCGGCAGACGATGATCCAGATCGACGTGGAACCATTGAACGCGGCCTGGACGTTTCCAATCGATCATGCCCTCCTCGGTGATGCCGGCTACGTGATGGCCCGCCTCTGCGAGAAGTTCGACTCGGCATCCCGGGTGCCGGCGGGCCACGGCAGGGCTCGAGCCGAGCAGGGCCGCCAGCTGCACGACGGCGTGGAGACGAACCCGGATCAGGTCGACGAGTTCCCACTGACCCCCCAGCGGATCATCGCTCTGATGGAGGAGGCCATCCCTGAGGACACCGTGATCACCTGCGACGCCGGGGAGAACCGGCTGTTCATGATGCACTGGTTCCGGACCGCAGCCGGTGGGGAGTATCTCCAGCCGGCGGCGGGAGGCGGGATGGGCTATGCGGTGCCGGCGGCCATGGCCGCCAGATTGGCGGATCCGGTCCGTCCGGTCCTGGCGGTTTGCGGCGACGGCGGCTTCGCCATGTCGATCCACGCCCTGATGACCGCGGTGCAGGAGAACCTCCCCATCGCCGTGCTGGTGTTCAACAACGGCGCCCTTGGGTGGGTCCTGCACGGGATGGGCAACAAGGCCGTAGCCGCCAGCTTCGCCGAGTTCGACCATGCCGAGATCGCTCGCGCTCTCGGCTGCGACGGAATGCGGGTCTCGAGCGTGGACGAGTTGCGGACTCTGCTCAAAGGGCTGACCAACCTCACGACGCCCCTGGTGGTGGACGTGCCGACCTCACTGTCAACCTCTTTTAGAGACGTGGCCCAGACGCTGGTTGACCACGCACCGACCAGCAGGGGCTGAGCCGGCGCAGGCTGCCGCGCCCGGGCGAGCGAGGAACGCACGGCCGTCGTGGCCGACGCCTTCAGCCGCGGCGGGCCGATCGCTGATGGGTCCTGGGTCGAATTGGGCTCCGGGACGGGATTGGCGAGCCTCTGGCTGGCCGCTCGCTGCCGCCGGCTGGTCGCCATGGATCTGTCGAGAGCAATGCTCGCCCTCGCCCCGCCCGGCGCGGGAATGCGCGTGTGCGGCGACGGGGCCCGGCTCCCGCTTCGGGACGGTTCCATCGATGCGCTCATCCTGGTCAACGCCTTTTTGTTCCCGGCCGAGGCGCGCCGGGTGCTGGGCGCCCAGGGGTGGTGGTCTGGGTCAACACGGCGGGAGACGGGACTCCGATCTATCTCCCCGCGGCCGATGTACGGCGCGCCCTCGGGCCGGCCTGGGGGGGTGGCTTCCGAAGCCGGCCAGGGGACGTGGGTCGTGGCTCGCCGCCACTGACGAGGACTACTTCCGCCCGGCCCATCCCTATCACCCGATCACCCCGGTGTCGCGCAGGCGGGCGGTGTCGTCCGCTGTCATCCCCAGAAGGTCGCCGAGGACCTCGTCGGTGTCCTGACCGATGCTCGGTGCCGCGGTCTGATGGCTCCCGGTTCGCTCGAGGCGATAGGAGAGGCCCTCGTAAGGCATCGGACCCGCATCCCGTTGGTCGAGCCAGTGCCAGAACTCGTTGGCGAGCAGGTTCTCATCGGAGTGAAGGTCGAGACAGTTCTGCACCGGATAGGCGGCGAGCCCGACCGCCTGGAGGGCGGCGGTCAGTTCGCCGGCCTTCCATCCCGCGACCAGGCCCTGGACATAGCCGTCCAGATCCTCAGAGAGCTCGAGTCGCCGGATCATGGTGGCAAACCGGGGATCACCGGGCGACGCCCCGAGCACTGCCAACAGGTCGAGCCACTGTCGATCGTCAGCAACTGCGATCGTGATCCAGCGCTCGCCCTCCTCCTCGTCGGCGCAGCGGTAGGCACCGTGCGGTGCGTACCGGTTGGAGGAGTTTCCCTGCGCGTGCATCACCGTCCCGGACGACGCGAAGTCGATTATCGCCGGCGCGAGAAAGTTGATCGCGGCCTCGTACTGCGAGATGTCGAGGTGCTGCCCTCGCCCGGTCCGGCGCCGATAGTCCAGGGCCGCCAACAGGGCGAAGGCCGCCATCCTGGGCACCACAAAGTCCGTGTAGGCCCCATAAGGCGGAGCGATCTCACGCTCCGAGTACCCCGCCAGATAGTAAAAACCTGACAGGGCCGCCATCAGTTGGCCGAAACCCCGGTACTGCGCGTGCGGGCCGGTCTGGCCCTGCATGCACGTCGACATCACGATGACGTCCGATCGGATCTGGCGGAGGTCGTCGTAGCCAAGCCCCCACTTCGGCATGATGCCGGGTGTATAGCTGTTGGCGACGACATCGAAGTGCGGTACCAGGCGGCGCACGATGTCGCGGGCCTCTGGCTGATTCATATCGAGCATCACGCTCTTCTTCGAGGAGTTGTAGCTCCCGAAGAATTGGCTGCTGTTGATGTCGGGGCGGGCGTCCTTCCACGGTGCCGTCAACCGCAATCCGTCAGGCCGGGCGATAGACTCGATCTTGACCACAGTCGCGCCGTTGTCGGCTAAATACTTGGTCGCGATCGGGCCGACGCCGAACCACGTGAAATCCAGGACCGACACTCCCTGCATCGCTAGCTGACCCACTGGGTGCTCCTCCTGGTTCTCCGGACCGGTTGTCCGGGTGACCATCGATCCTCCCTCGGACCGCCTAGATCACGCCGGTCGCGTACATGAGCCGGACCCTGTCGAGGCTATAGCCCAACAGGTCGACGTAAACCTCGACATTGTGCTCCCCGAGCCGCGGTGCCGGCCGGGGTGACCGCGTCGGTGTCTCGCTGTACGTGACGAATCCGCCGGGGAGGGTGAGGTCTTTTCCAACCGCGGGATGGAAGACGGTCCGGAAGTAGTTTCGGGCCGCCAGCTGCTCATCCTCACAAATGTCTTTTACCGTCGACACTGGCGCGAGAAGGATCCGTCGCTTGATGGCGCCTTCGTACAACTCCACCTTCGTCTTCGTTCGCAACCAGGCCTCGATCGCGGCATCGCTGCGGTGCATCGACTCCAGCAGTTCGGCATCGCCGCCCATCAGGCGCGACGGTGCGAAGGTGGTCCAATCGACCGCCAGCAGCCAGGGTGGGGCTGCGCCTTCCTCGGCCATCCACTCCACCACCAGCCGGGCCGACTCGCCCGCCATGAGGGCGGACACTTGACCATCGGCCACATCGAAGATCAACCTGCGGGCCAGATCTCCTGATCCCACCATGCCGCCACTGCGGGTCAGGAAATTCCCGTGGAGCAGCGGATAGGCCTGTTCGTTCATCAGCGTCCAGACCACGCACGCCTGGGTATCGACGACGACCCGCTGGCCCTTGCCGTCGGCGAGCCGGGCGAAGTAGGCGAGCATGCTGGCGGTCGCCGCCTCGGCACCGGCGTGCAGATAGGCCTGAGGGACACTGATCTGAACGGGAGGCCGGCCCGGAAGCCCGGTCAGGTACATCATGCCGCCGGCGCCCCACAAGGTGATGTCCGCCGCCGTCCACCCGGCCGCCGGACCGCGGTCGCCGAACGCGGTGATGCTCGTATAGATGATGGCCGGATTGATTTCCGACAAGGCCGGATACCCGATACCTCGCTCTTCGAAGTAGGTGTGGCCTGACGACTCGACCACGAAGTCGGACGTGGACGCCAGGTCCACCAACGCCCGACATCCGTCGGCGTGATCGAGATTAAGCGTGATCGACCGCTTGCCGGCTTGATAAGCAATGAAGTACTCACTCCGGTCCGGTCCGGGAACACCGTCGAGAAAGGGATCGATGCGCCGGCTCGGGCAACCGCCGATCGGTTCCACCTTGATGACGTCCGCGCCGAGCTCAGCGAACATCCGCCCGCAAAATGCGCCCCGCTCGTCCGTCAGGTCAAGGACCCGAAGCCCTTGCAAGATCGGAGGAGCGGGGATATCCGTGCCAGGTATCTGATTCTCAGCCATCCTCCAACCACCACTCCGCTCTCTATCGGGCTCAGGGCCACGCAACGTCCTGTGCCGGGCTCAGGGCGACGCGGCTATCCCGCTTCACGCTATCTGGTGGTCACCAGACGCCCGGGATCATTCGCCAGCGGACGTGACCTCGATATGCCACATACTCCCGGTTGCTTGCCAGCAGACGCTCCTCGACCAGAGCCCGGCCGACGTTGCAGAGAGACCCGAACAGCAGAACGGCCGCGTTGCGTATGGACAGGCTCTGCAACAAGTATCCCGACTGAAGGAAAAGATACGCCAGGTACATCGGATGCCGAACGACGGCATAGGGACCGCGCCGCACCACTCCTCGATCCGCAGCCGCGAAGCCGAACGAACGTCCGAGGGTCAGCAGCGATGTCACGACGATCGCGACACCGAGGAGCTGCAGGACGAGGCCAGTCCGAACCCCCCAGGCTGGATGTGCGCCTTCGGGCCGGAATAGCACGCCGGCGAATGTCCCGCCAAATGCCAGGAGCCAGTCATCCCGGCGCCGGGTTACAAATCGAGCGGGCCGCCGGACCAGGTACGCGATCGCCACCAGCGTCTGTTGGGCAAAGAACACGATGCCGATCAGGCGGTGTGTCTGAAGGTAGAAGTGCAGGAACGAGTAGGAGAAGACTACTGCGCTGCCGGCTCCAACCAGATTGGCACAGATTCTGAAGAGCCTCTGGATGTGCGGAGGCACGGCGGTGGCCGATGACCGGGTGCTCGGATCACCTACAGCATGCCTAGACATGACCACGCTGGTCGCTATCCGCGCCCGCACCCGCGACGGCACCCTTCGGGGAATCCACCTCCCCTAAGCGAAGTCGCCGCGCTATCACGGCGTCGGCGCTGAATCGACCAGCACCGACCAACGCGACCACCAGCGCCAGGACGGCCATCGCGATGTTGAGTTGGTAGCCCGGCGGCGATGTTGTCGAATTGATTCCTGTGGCCCAGGTGATGGTGATCATCGCGACCACCATGTCACCGAACAATGCCAATCCGGCCAGTCGGGCCAATAGGCCGAGAGCCATAGCGATCCCGCCACCGAACTCGATCAGCCCGCCGAGGACGGCGAAGAAGGTTCCAGGGTGCAGATGCGCCGAATGCGAGAAGTAGATCGCTGTCTGGTGAATGCCGTGCGGGCCGGGTCCCTTGAACGCACCGAAGAGCTTCGCCGCCCCGTAGTAGATAAAGATCCAGGCGAGTGCGATGCGCGCCGCCAAGAGCGCGATATCCGCGGCGAGGCCGCTCGACCTGGTTCCGAAGATGATCCTCAACCAGGCCGGGGCCTGCCCCGGGCGCGATGTCACGCTCACCGGCTTGCCATCAGATGCTCGCGCCAACTCGTCCATTGACGCGATGTCAATGCGGGCTGGAGGACCGGCAGAGTTCGCTCGTCGTCAAGTTGACGGGGTTGACCCTCCCGGACGGAGGGGAGCTCAGTCGGCTGCTGCATCGGTCGGAACGGCCCGATCAGCTGAGCGATGAAGACCGTCAGATGATGCGCTCGCGTCGGGTCCTGTTCGATCCTGAGGGGTCGGCCTGGCAGCCCGGTGTCGGCTCTGATCGTCTCGGCCGTAGGAAACACAGCTCTACGTGCAAACTGGTCCCAGATCGAAAGCACGAAGCCGAGATTCACGTCTTGCGGACCGCGCAGTCGATGGTGGATTCGGTGGTAGTTGGGACTGACGAAGACTCGACCAAACGGTCCGAAGCTCAGGTTGGTGTTGGAGTGTGCGAACGCAACACCAGCGCCGTAGAGGACAAGCAGCATTGTCGGCAGTTCCCCGTTGGCGATCAACACCAGGCCGGGCACCAGGGCCAGAAGGTAAGACACGTGAATGAGTGGATGCGTCCGGAACACCGTGAGCACATTCATGTCTTCTTGAGAGTGGTGAAGCTCGTGAAAGCGCCACAACATTCGCACCCGATGATTCGCGAGATGCACGAACCAGTTGCAGCCGTCCATCGCGATGAAGATCAGTGCCATCGCACCCCAGCGCGGGACGGCGCCGAGCCTCGGAAGGACGACCCACGGAAAGATTCTCCGGGCGACCTCGCCGAACGAGAGCGAGAGCGCGATCACCAGGGGCAGGACCACGAGCGCGTTGAAGACGGAGAAGAGCACATCATGGCGGTGGCCGCGGGCAACAAGTGATCGCCGCTGCGCAGGACGAAGCCGCTCCACGGTGAGGAAGGCCGCGATCATCACAAGGGCGAGCGGACCAACTGTCTCGTACTGAAGGGTCGTCAGCGAACTGGCGAAGTTTGCCCCGCCCCATCGACTGGACCAGCCGATCCCGATGAGGAGTGCTGCGAACGCCGGAACCAGCAAGGCCGGGAGGTAGACGAGGGACGAAACCTCCCTGCAGACCTTCCGATGCACTGTCCGGGCCGATTGCACTGTCCGGGCCGATTGCACTGTCCGGGCCGATTGCACTGTCCGGGCCGATTGCACTGTCCGGGCCGATTGCACTGTCCGG
Organism: uncultured Acidimicrobiaceae bacterium; assembly: GCA_963834725.1. Classification (GTDB taxonomy): domain Bacteria; phylum Actinomycetota; class Acidimicrobiia; order Acidimicrobiales; family Palsa-688; genus PALSA-693. The sequence goes on along the minus strand of CAWICN010000001.1, from coordinate 4,023,513 downwards.
GCCGATTGCACTGTCCGGGCCGATTGCACTGTCCGGGTCGATTGCGCAGGCTGGCTGGATTGCCCAGCCTGAGTCAACTGCACAGCCTGGGTCGACGCACGAGGCGATGCCACAATCACGGTTGGCACCGTGGCCCTACAAGTTTCCTGCCCATTCGGTGCTCCACTTCATGCCTGCATCTCGGGCATCAGAACGACGCGCCTCCGCTGCTCGAAGACGAGGTGGTCGAAGGAGACGCCGGCGCAACAGTCGTAGCCGGAGATTGCCCGGCGGGGGCGTTGGGCGCCGTCTTGGAGCTGCTCCCGCACGCCGCGAATCCGACGGCGGCAGCGACGACAGCCAGCCCGCCCATCATCATCCGAACAGTGCGGCCACTGTCAGTCATCAGATTTCCTCCGATGAGGACACATGAAGCTGCGTCCCATATGGATCTCGTGTCAGACATAATACGGACGCGAGGGCCGAAAGGATGGCTTCTGCCTGGCCGAGAGCCAGACCACCGACTCGGGCTGCACCGCCCGGCGCATGATGGGAGGCCTGTCTCACCTGGCTAGCCGGCAATCCAACCGGCCACGTTGTTCGTACTACGACGGTGAGTAATGGAGGTGTGATGTCGTTCAATTGGAGCAATGACAGGACTCGTTCGGTAGGACGCCACCGGGCATCGGTCACCGCTGGCACACTCCTTCTCGCGGCCGGAGCGCTGCTCCTGGCAGCCTGCGGGGGATCATCAAGCCACTCTTCGACAGCAACCCAAGCGCCAGGGACGACGGCCGGTGCCGCGCCCGCGCCCACGACAGCCTCGGCCGCGCCACCGACGACGGTCTCTGCGGCCGGCGCGTCAACCGCGTCAGGCCCGACGGTGGCGATTGCCAGCAATTCCAAGTTCGGAAAGATTCTGGTAAACGCCAAGGGCATGGCGCTGTATACGTCGACCCGCGATACGGCAACGACGAGCGCCTGCACGGGTGCCTGTCTGCAACTTTGGCCACCTCTCCTGCTGCCAGCCGGGCAAAGTCATCCCGTCGCCGGGCCGGGCGTCTCCGGTCTGAGTACGTTGATGCGGACCGAGGGCACCCAGGTTACCTACCAGGGGAAGCCCCTGTACACCTGGGTAAATGACAAGAGCCCTGGTCAGATCACCGGTCAAGGTGTCGTCGACACCGCCGGCACCTGGCACGTGGCCACCGTCGGGGGCGCCGCGACCTCCTCTCCTCCGACCACCGCGGCTTCGAGCAGCGGAGGCGCGTCGTTCTAGCGGCCTGGCGCCCGGCACTTCGTCTTCATCAGTAGCCGCAGGCGGGCAGCCGGGCATCGTAGGGCCGTCGTAGGGCGGCGGAGGATGGTGCTCGGCCATCGCATGGGGGCCACAGCGGGGATACGGCCACAGGGAGGGGGCCGCCAGGACCAGTTTGGTCCAGGACGAGCGTGGCGCCGTCATGCGCCGGGGCGCCGGCACCAGCGCCACCGCCGGTTTCTGCGGCGGCCGGCTGCGCCGTCAGGGGGGGTCCATCGCCTTCCACGCGTTCCGCCCGGGCCGATACCCTTTGTCAGGTCGGATACCGAAGGAGGTTGGGCCGATCAGCGACGTGTCGAGTACCGCCACCGGCGACCTGCAAACCGACGCACGGGGCACTGCCGGCGAAACCCTCCTGCCCGGCTGGAGCCGCCCGGTGGCCGGGGCTCCGGGTACACTGCTGCCGGAGTCGCGGCCCTACCGGATCAAGAGATTGCTACTCGGGCCGCCCCTGATCAGCGATCAACTATCGGGGCAGCGGCTCGGTAAGCCGACCGCCCTGGCGGTTCTGTCATCGGATGTGATGTCTTCGTCCGCGTACGCGACCGAGCAGATCCTGCGGATCTTGATCCCGGTTGGCGGGTTGGCCGCGTTCGGGCTGGTCACTCCGATCACCCTGGTCATCCTGGCGGTGTTGGCGGTGGTGACGGTCTGCTACCGGGAGGTGGTCAAGTCCTACCCGAAGGCGGGCGGCTCCTACGTGGTCAGCAGGGAGAACTTCGGACCGAACGTCGCCCAGATCGCCGGCGCCGCCTTGCTGATCAGCTACACCATCACCGTCGCGGTGTCGGTCGCGGCTGGCACCGATGCCATTATCTCGGCTGTCCCCTCCATCGGTTCGGTGGCGGTTCCGCTCTCGATCGCCTTCGTTGTGCTCATCGCCTACGGGAACCTGCGCGGGTTGAGAGAAGCCGGGAGGCTTTTCGCGATTCCCACCTATTTCTTCATTGCCAACATGGCGGTGATGATCCTCGCCGGCCTGGCCAAAGCCGGGGCCGGCGACCTGGGCCATGTTCCCCTAGCTTCCGGTCAGGTCCAGTTGGGCCACGAAGGCACAGGATTGCTGCTCGGGGTGCCCCTGTTCTATGTGGCCCGGGGCTTCGCCAATGGTGGGTCGGCGATGACCGGCACCGAAGCCATCTCCAACGGGGTGAGCGTGTTTCGGGAACCCCAAGCGAAGAACGCTCGCACCACCCTGGTGATCATGAGCACCATCCTGGGGTCGATGTTCCTGGGGGTCTCGATCCTGTCCGCCCTGGCCCACGCCCGGCCTTTCGGATCGGGAACGCCGACGGTGGTCTCGGAGATCGGCCGGCTGGTCTACGGGCACAGCGCCGGTGGATCCCTCCTCTACGGGCTATTGCAGGCCGCGACGGCTGTGATCTTGATTCTGGCCGCCAACACCAGCTTCACCGGGTTCCCATACCTGGTCAGCTTCGTCGCCGAGGATTCCTTCCTGCCCCGGCCTCTCACCGTCCGGGGCCACCGGCTGGTCTTCTCCAACGGGATCATCATCCTGGCGGTGGCCTCGATCGCCTTGCTGCTGGCTACCCGGGCTCAGGTGGCGTCGTTGATCCCGCTCTACGCCATCGGGGTGTTCACCGGTTTCACCATGGCCGGAGCGGGCATGACCAGGCATCACCTGAGCCACAAAGAACCCGGGTGGAAGCGCAGTGTGGTCATCAATGCCATCGCGGCGGTGGTTTGCCTCTCCGTGGTCCTGATCTTCGCGATCACGGAGTTCACCCGTGGCGCCTGGGTAGTGGTGGTGGTCATGCCGGTGCTCATCTACGGGCTCACCCGCACCAACGCCCAATACCGCCTCGAGGACGCCGTCCTCGCCGAAGGAGCGGCGGCGGCCGCATGCGAAGCTCCGGTCTTGCGGCGCCACACCGCCATCGTCCTGGTGGACCGCATCGACATGGCCACCGCCCGGGCTATCCAGTACGCCCGCAACTTGAATCCTGACGAACTGTACGCCGTGCACTTCAACGTCGACGACCGCCGAGCCGAGGCGATCATGCGGCGCTGGACGGAGCTCGGCCTTACCCGCCTGCCCCTGGAGGTGGTTGAAGTGCCGGACCGGCGCCTGGCCCGCGCCGCGCTCGACCTCGCCTCGAGGGCCTCGGCGGACGGTCAGACCGAGGTGAGCGTGCTCATACCCACTCGGGCCTACCGACGAAGCTGGTCGGTGCTCCTCCACGGCAAGAACGCCGACCGGGTCATCAAAGCCCTCGGTCAGGTCCCCCATGTCAACGCCACCATGGTGCCGTTCAATGTGGCCGACATCGCCACCGCCGAAAAAGTTCTGAGTCGAGTGCGCGACGTCGACACCTCGATGCGCAAGCAAGCCACACCGCCATCCGGGCCTGAGTTCACGCGCGTGCCCGGGGCGACCCCCATCGCAGAACTGCAATACCGCAAACCCGCCACCGTCGCAGGGCGAATACGCTCCGTGCGCGTCCAGCCCGCATTCGAGACGCCCTCGCTTGAAGCCACCGTCACCGACGGCAGTGGCGGCGAGCTCGTCGCCATATTCGTGGGCCGCAAAGCCATCGCCGGCATCCGCACGGGCACCCGGATCGTCCTCGTCGGAACGGTTGGCGACCACCGGCGGCGTCTGGCCATGCTCAACCCGGCCTACGAATTGCTCTCGGTACCGGACACCGAACCCGAACCCGCCGCCTGAGTACTTCGAATCTGAAGCACTGCGCGGCGAGCAACCTGCATCGTCCTCTGCCCCGCGGGGGCGGTTTCTCCGATTCCGCGCCTCAACCCTCCACGAGCAGGCTGCGCACCTCAGCTTCGCTGTCGCCGATCACCAGCGCGAGCACCTCATCTCCGGCGCTGAGGACGGTGTCGCCGCGTGGGACCACCAGTCGATCGTCGCGGACGATGGCCACGATCGTGGCGTCGCGGGGCATGGACAGTTCCGCGAGGGGCACGCCGTCCGCGGGTGACCCGGACGCGAGGGTCACTTCGACCAGGTTGGCCCGGCCCCTCCCGAACTGCAGGAGCCGCACAAGTGATCCGACTGAGACGGCCTCCTCCACCAGGGCGGTGATGAGTTGCGGCGTGGAAACGGGGATGTCGACTCCCCACGACTCATTGAAGAGCCACTGGTTGCTGGGATTGTTGACCCGGGCCAGGACCCGGGGCACTGCGAACTCTTGCTTGGAGAGCAATGAGATGACGAGATTGTCCTCGTCATCACCTGTAGTGGCCACAACCACGTCGACATCTGCCATGCCGGCCAGCACCAGCGAGCTCACCTCGCATGCGTCGGCGGTGACGATCTGAACGTCGAGATGGGAGCGCAGTCGCTCCGCTACCGCGGAATCCTTCTCGATCAACAGAACGTCATGACCATTGGCGCTCAAATCCCTCGCAATGGATGTGCCAACATTGCCGGCCCCGGCGATTGCGACCTTCACCGTGGGCTCCTCGCTGGCACCCCACCCATCCGCTGCTCCAGCTCGCCCACCGCACCCCTGATCACCAGGATGTGCAGGTTGTCGCCATCCTGGCCGACGAGGTCGGCGACGTCCAGACGGGGCGCGCCGGCGCGCGTGACCGCCACCACCCGGGCCCGCCCCGCCATCCCCAGGTCACCCAGCGGCCGGCCCGCCCACGGCTCGGGGAGCGTACGTTCGACGAGGAGCAGCTGCCCGCTGGGATCCGACCACTGACCGACCACCGTCTCGGGCAGGAGCCCTCGCATGACCGAATCGATCGTCCATGGCACGGTGGCGACGGTGGGAATCCCGAGCCGCTGGTAGATCTCGGCTCGGCGCGGGTCGTAGATGCGGGCCACGACGTTCTTGATGCCGTAGGCCTCCCTGGCAATCCGAGCGGTCAGGATGTTCGAGTTGTCGCCGCTCGTTACTGCGGCCAGGGCGGCAGCGCGGTCAGCCCCGGCCTGGTCGAGGACCTCCCGGTCAAACCCCGACCCGACAATTGCCTCACCGCCCCACGATGCCGGCAGGCGCCGGAACGACGTGGACGTTTTGTCGATGATCGCAACGGTGTGTCCGTCCGCCACCAGCCGGACGGCCAGCCCTGAGCCAACCCGGCCGCATCCGACGACGACGACATGCATCTCCACATGCAACACGGACTCTGGCTGCCCCGCAACGTCGTCCGCAATGTCGTCCGCGATGTCGTCCGCGATGTCGCTGGCCCTGGCCCGGCCAGCTACGGCCCGTACAGCAGGCCGTAGAAGACCAACTCGGTCCGGCGGTTGAGGGCCAAACCGGCCGCGTTGCTCTGCCGGGTCAGCAGGCTCGTATCCCCCAGGCCCTGTGCGGTGAGGCGGTAGGCGCTGATGCCCTGGGACACCAGATACTCGACGACCGCGGTTGCCCTCGCATATGAGAGGGTGAGATTCTGGGTCGCGGCTCCCGTCTGGTCGGCGTGGCCGAGGACGAGCGCGGTCAGCTTGGGCATTGCCTTGAGGATCCTCACGACCCGGCTCAGCTCGGGTGCGTACGTCGGCGTGATCTGACTGCTGCCGCTCGCGAAGCGATCAGCGTTCATCTCGATGACCCGGACCCCCGTTGAGGCGGGCACACGGGGATCGACCACCAGGTTGCTCACCACCCGGGCGTTGGGCGTCTTGCTGTACGCTTCGGCCAGAGCCGCCAACCATCGTCCGATGGCCGCGCTCGGGACGGCCCCCCGTATGTTGATGGTGCTGCCGTCGAAGACGACCAGTACGGGCAGGGCGGACCCGTTCGGCTGCAGGTCGGGATCAGCGGGAACCGTCCTCGCCGCCGTCGAGGTGGTGACCCGGGACGATGGGTGAGCGGCGCCGGCCACGACGGCGGCGGCGCGGGAAGGGGACCGTTGGTTGGTTGGGGAGGAGGGGCTCCCTGCCGAGAGGGCCATCAGCACACTGGCGACCACGAGGGCGCCGGCGATGAGTGCGACGAGCTCGAGCGGCGAGCGGCGATGGCGCCGCTCAGGACGGGCGTTCTCGTCGGGCTTGCGAAAGTGGGACCCGCCTGGCAACGCTGACCTCCTCATGGTCCGGAACTTCTCTGGGAGTGGTGCCGTCCCTACAGAGCGAGGTAGCGATGGTCGTGATACGCGTTTTCGGTGCCGGCGGGCGGGCCGGGTGGACCGGGTGGGGAGATGGCGCTCACTGTCAGGTCACCACCAGCATCTACTCCGATCGCTGCCTTCCCCGGCTCATGTGACTCACTGGCGACGGCTGACCTCCGCCCGGTCGCGAGGCACGGCATCCTGCCCTGGCTCACCGTAGGACCAGACGTAGACGAGACGACCGGGCTCGGGCATCGAGATGCTGATCGCCATCGGAAATGCACCGGGCTCGTTGCCCATCGTGAACTCGCCGGGTGAGGTCTCCCGGAGGACGGCGACAGTGTCGGCGTGGGCGTGGCCGCTCACCAGGATTGCGCCCCCTCCGTGTAGCCGACCGATGATGACGTGTTCGATGTGCGGCTGCACCCGCTCGGCGTTGGTCGCATCGAAGGTCTCATAGTCGACGGTGACCCCGGCGTGGGCAGGAAGTGGGGTCACCACAATCCGGGCCGCTTGGCCCTGGGGCCGGTCTGGTTCTCCGGTCGGATCCCGACCTATGCCGAGGTACACCCCCGGGTTGTCGATCAACTGGTCGACGATGCTCATATCGGCAATTTAGTCACCGATATCGCTTCCCTTTCCGGTCAGACGAGCTCCGGCACTTCAACCTGACGGTAAGAGGACCGACCGACACCACGCCTGCAGGGGATCGTCATCCACCGCGAAGGCCCAGTAGGCAGCCAGCCAGCGCCGGACCGGGTCGAGCAGGTCGAGGAGTCCAGCTGAGCGCAGCCAGGCCCGGGCCACCTGTCGGTCCCGGGCGGTGCCGATGGCAACCATTTGGGGTCGCAGCTCCAGGTACACCGCGGCCGCCAGAGGGTTAACCCGCCGATCGCCGGCCACACACGGATAACCGATATCCAGCACCGCGGTGATGACCGCTCCGTCAGTCAACATATTTCCGGCGAAGGCGTCCAGATGAACGAACTCGGCAGAAGCCGGCTCGGGAAGATCTGCTGCCAGGGCCGCCCCGTCGACCTGATCCAATGGGGAGCGGGCGGTGGCCAGACTGCGGTCTGCCCTCGCGGCCAGGAACTGCCTCCACGTCTTGGCTCGGAGCGGTTCGGGTGCCGCCAACTCGCCGTAGTACGCCCAGCCTCGGGGGCGTAGATCGGCCAGCGTCCAGGCTGTCTCCAGATAAGCCTCGATGAGCTCGTCCCTCGGGGCGTTGTCCTTCGCCGTGAGCCGTTCCAGCAGCGAACGGCCAGGCAGACGACGTTCGATGGCGTAGCCCTGAGTGCCGATCCGTCCGATCTCAAGGATTTCGGGGAGCTGAAAGGGAACCGCTGAGGTCACCAAGTCCCGCAGCAGCGCCTCCGTCCGGGTGAGCTGGTCGGTGTCTTCGCCGGGGTGGAGCACCCGCAGTACTCGATCACTATCCAGGGCGTAGACCGCGGCCTCATTGCCGCGACCGAGGAGCGCCTGCGGTCCCACGCCAAAGGCGTCGAGGACGGCGCGGCCGGAGTCCTCCCCGCTAGTCACCGGTGCCATCATGGCGGGTTCGTTCAGCGAATGTCCGGCGCTGGGTGGTTGACGAGACGGCTCCACCTGACGACGTCGGGCTGCTCGTCCTTGACGGGTTCCCATGCCCTCAGGACGCCCTCGCGGGTGAAACCGCAGCGCTCGGCGACCCTGTGCGAGCGCTCGTTGTCGAGATCACCCATTGGGACAGTGTCGCCGACACATGGCCGGATGGTAGAGATACCCTCTGACCAGCACTGGAGGGATGCGAGAGTGGCCGAATCGGACGGTCTCGAAAACCGTTGTGTCCTTGTGGCACCGTGGGTTCAAATCCCACTCCCTCCGCCGACCCCAACACCATCAGGGCGACTTCTAGCGTCGCGGTGTGCGCAAACCGAGGCTCCGTCCCGGGCCGAGGCTGATCGTCGGAGCCACCGGGGTGTTCGCCGTACTGATGGCGACGGCGGCCCCCGCCTTCGCGCACGTCACCGTCGAACCGGCCTCAGCGCCCCAGGGCGCAGAGATCACCCTGGGTTTCCGGGTGCCGAACGAGATGGCGAACGCCGGCACCGTCCGGGTCCAGATCTTCTTTCCGAGTGACCACCCGATCCTCGGCGTCGATCCCGAAAGCGTGCCCGGCTGGCGCGACACCATCCACACCGCGAGCCTGAATCCACCGGTCCGGACCGACGACGGGCTGATCACCGACTACGTGAGCGAGGTCGATTGGTCCGGAGGACCCATCGAGCCGGGGCACTTCCAGGAGTTCTCTGCCCTGGCTCAGAGCTTGCCCACCCGTACCGACCAGGTGGTGTTCAAGGCCCTGCAGACCTATTCCAACGGGACGGTCGTCCGGTGGATCGATCCCGTGAGCGCCGCCAACCCGACTCCCGCCAACCCCACGCCAATCCTCAGGCTCACGGCGCCCGCCGGCGACTCCGCCTCGGTGGCCTCCGGCTCGGCGGGCGGCGGCGCCGGGTCAGCCGGAAGCGACACCACGGCCCGAACGATCGGGATCATCGGGCTGATCGTCGGCGCCCTCGGCCTGGGCGCCGGGGTCTGGGCCCTGGTCATGGTCCGCCGAGCTCGGCGGCCCGCCGGCTGAGTCCGCCGAGCTCGGCGGCCCGCCGGCTGAGTCCGCCGGGCTCGGCGGCCCGCCAGCTGAGCGCTATGGCCCCTGCTGGAGCCCGTCGAGCAGCTGATCGAGCAACGCCTCGGCGTGTGCGACCCGATCCTCGGCGGCACGATGATCCCGGGCGGCCCCCGTCACGGCATCACCGGCCTCGGCCTCCTCGCTCCGGAGCTGCTCGAGTTCCTCGTCCAGGCGGCGGATGCGCTGGCGCAGCCCGTCCTGGCGCTTCCTGGCCTGCTCGACCCTCCGACTTGCCTCCCCCGCTCCGCGCCGGGCCGCGGCCAGCTCGGTTTCGGCGTCCCGCCGCGCCTGTCGGGCCGCCTCGACCTCCGGCCCCGCCGGCTGGCGCCGGGGGCGCCCTGAGGGGGTCGCCGCGGGCGGCCCGCCCTGGGCTGGCGCCAGCGTGGGCGCGGCCTTATCAGCGCGACCTGTGACGTCGGTATCTGCGACGTCGAGGAGGCCGAAGCCCGAATAGTGGAGCGGAGTGGTCAGGCGCCCGGACCGGATGGCGTCGCTCGCGGCGGGATCAACCAGTCCGGCGTGCAGGGTCTCCTCGAGCTCCCGCACGATCTCGTCGCTCAGCGACTGACCGGCATCATCGGCGAGCCGACGGGCCTGTCGAGCCAGCGCGGTGACGAGGCGCTGGCCCTGCTGGGTCTGGTAGCGCAGCCCTTCGACGTCGAGTTCGGCCTGGGCCCGCCGAAGGGCGGTGCCGGTGTCGAGCAGCTCGGCCACCTCGTCGCGGTGCCGTCGCACCAGCTGGTTGGCATACCAGGCCGGGGCGGTCGGGCGCCGGAGCTGCTTGATAGCGGCGGCCAGCTCGCGGTCACCGGTCTGGCGGACGTCGGCGGCCAGGCGGTCACGGGCGGCCGTGAACTCGCGGGGCGGCAACCCGTACAGCTCGTCGGCGGCGGAGCCGAGGCCAGTCATGACGAGAGCCCGGTCATGACGAGTGGAGATCGATCTCGAAGTGCAAAAAGTCCTGGTCGCGCCCGGCGAATCGCATCCCGGCCGCCAGCATCACCCGTTGCGAGGCCACATTGGATTCTTCGGTCCGGCCGACCACTCGTTGCACTCCCTTCAGCCCGGTGGCCACATCGAGCAGAAGGAGCAGAGCCTCCGTGGCCACACCCCGGCCTCTCGCCTCCTCGACCACCCCGTAGCCGACCTCCACCACCTTCTTCCTGTTGGGCGGGCCGTGGAAGCCGATCCCGCCGACCACGACCCCGTCTTCGAGCACCTGGTAATAGCCGAACGGGCTCGATCCGCCCGGTCCGCCGGCGACGGGCAGCTGGCTGAGATAGGCCACGCAAGCCCGGGTGTCGCCCTCGAGCGGGTAGCCGTTCATCCAGGGCGCGTCCGTCGCGGCGTTCCGACGGTGGGCGAGCACCCGTTCCGCCTCGGCCCGGGTGCAGAGGTGCAACGCCACAACCACTCTCGAATCTTGCCCGACCGGCGGGCCCACAATAGACGGAACAAACGCCTCCGTCCCCATGGTTGAACGGGGTACTTACATGATTACAATCCGGAGCTGACATTGAGGGGATATCACCGGTCCCGCGATCTGGCCGAGCTGCGCGCCGCCAATGTGACCAAAGGGACGCTGCGCCGCATCTGGCGTTTTCTTTCACCGTATCGAGGCCGGCTGGCTGCCTATCTGGTGGCCATCGGCGCCGCGGCCGCGATCGGGTCGGTCCCGCCGCTGCTCGTCAAAAACCTCGTCGACTCGATCACCCATCACCGCGGGATGGGCGCGGTCGACCTGCTGGCCGCAGCGATGGTCGGCGTGGCCCTGGCCACCACCGCCCTGTCGCTCGTCAACCGGTGGTTCGGTTCGGTCATCGGCGAGGGCATCATCTACGACCTGCGGGTCAAGCTGTACGACCACGTGCAGCGGATGCCGGTGGCGTTTTTCACCCGGACCCAGACCGGGTCGCTCATGAGCCGGCTCACCAGCGACGTGCTCGACGCCCAGAATGCCGTCGGCACGGCGGCGTCGGTGGTCTCCGACGTCTTCACGCTGGTGGCGACGCTGGTCCCGATGTTCGTGCTGAGCCCCGAGATCACCAGCCTGGCCCTGCTGGTCCTGCCGCCGTTCATCCTGCTGGACAAGGTCATGGCCCGCCGGATCAGCCGTCTGTCCCGGCATCAGATGCAGCTCAACGCGGACATGAGCGCCAACATGACGGAGCGGTTCAACGTCTCGGGCGCCCTGCTCGTCAAGCTCTTCGGCCGGCCCGGCACCGAGTCGAAGGAGTTCGCCCGTCGCGCCGGCGCGGTACGGGACTCCGGCATCCGGCTGGCTCTGCTCGGCCGGTACCTCTACGCCTCGCTGTCACTGGTCGGCGCCGTGGGAACCGCCGCCGTCTACTGGCTGGGCGGCCGCGAAGCCGTCGAGGGCACTCTGGGGGTCGGCACGGTTGTCGCCCTGGCCGCCTACGTCACCCGGCTCTACTCGCCGCTGACCGACCTGGCCAGCGCTCAGGTCGACGTGCTCGGCGCCGTCGTCAGCTTCGACCGGGTGTTCGAGATTCTCGACACGCCGCCGTCGGTGGCCGACCGCCCCGGTGCGGTGCCGCTCGACGCCGCCGGCCCCGTGGCCGGGCGGGTCGCGGCGGACGGGGTCTGGTTCCGATACCCGGCCGCCTCCGAGGTGTCGGTCGCCTCACTGGAGGCCACCGCAGAGACCGTCGCCGACGGGCTCGACACCCAACCGGGCGACTGGGTTCTGCGGGATGTGTCATTCGTGGCCGAGCCGGGAACGATGACCGCCCTGGTCGGGCCGTCCGGCGCGGGCAAGACCACCCTGTCGAGCCTGCTGCCCCGCCTCTACGACGCGGTGGCAGGGTCGATCACCATCGACGGCCACGATGTGCGGGAGCCACCCTGGCATCGGTGAGCGCCGCCGTGGGGGTGGTGACCCAGGATCCCCACCTGTTCCATGACACCATCGCCGCCAACCTGCGGTACGCCCGGCCGGCGGCCACCGATGCCGACATCGAGGCGGCCTGCCGGGCCGCCCGCATCCACGACCTGATCGTCTCGCTGCCCGACGGCTACGACACCGTGGTCGGCGAACGCGGCTACCGGTTGTCTGGAGGGGAAAAACAACGCCTGGCGATTGCCCGGGTCCTCCTCAAGGACCCGGCCGTGGTGATCCTCGACGAGGCCACCGCCCACCTGGACTCGGAAACCGAACTTCTGGTCCAGCAGGCCCTGGCCGAGGCCCTGAGCGGCCGGACCTCGATCGTGATCGCCCACCGGCTGTCGACCATCCAGGCGGCCGATCAGATCCTCGTGCTCGAGGACGGAGAGATCGTGGCCCGGGGAACGCACGCGTCGTTGCTCGTCGAGGGCGGGCGCTACGCCGACCTTTACCAGACCCAGTACCTGCGCGGCCCCGACCGCCCGGACCTGGTCGGGGCGGCGGTGGGAGAGGCGGTCACGGCCTGACTTCTGGAGTTAGGCAGTCGGCTCCGCCTTCGCGGTCTCCAGCCAGCGCCGCAGCCCGGCGGCGTTCGAGTGAATCCCGTTGAGGGTCTCCACCTTGGCCCGGTTCTCCGGATCGGCATGGCTCAGTTGCGATGAGAACTCCCGATCGAGGGCGGCTTCGATGTCCTCGCGCGCTCGAAAGGCCTTCTCCGCCACCTCAGCCCAGCGACGCACGGTCGCCTCAGCTTCCTCGAGCGTTTCCAGGGGCTCCGGTACGAGGCCGTAGTGGGCCAGCGCCACGCCGGCGGGCGTACGAGCCCGAAACTTACGCAGCGACGTGACGGCCTGGTCCAGGTCGAAATCGGCAGGAGGGGTGGAGGGCCGCAGCACCCCCACGTCGGGCAGGCGCACCCCGACCGCGTCGCCGGCGAAAAGGAGGCCGCTCTGGCTGTCGTGCAACGCCAGATGATGCTTGGCGTGGCCGGGAGAATCTACGGTGGTGAGGGTGCGGCCCGAGCCAATGGCGATGGTCTCGCCGTCGGCCAGGACGTGGATGCGTTCCACGGGCGTCGGATCGAGTCGTCCGTAGAGCGAGTCCAGAAGGTCGCCGTACACCGCGAGCCGCCGAACTGACGAGACGTTCCGGACTGACCAGGTGGCGGGCGCCCTTTTCGTGGACGTACACGGTGGCCTGCGGAAAGGCCCGGGCCACGTCGCCGACGCCGCCGGCGTGGTCGAGGTGGATGTGGGTGACGGCCACGCCGGCCAGGTCAGCGGGAGCCACGCCGTGTTCCTCGAGGGCAGCGAGCAGGGCGGGCACCGAAGACTGGCTGCCGGTCTCCACCAGGACCGGCGCCGGACCCTCGATCAGATACCCGGCGGTGACCCGGGTCCACCCTCCGAGAAGGGTGTCGATCTCCCAGACGCCCGGCCCGATGTAGGTACCCACTAGTACTCATCCTCCCAGCGGCCGGGCTGCGAGAGGTAATCCGGCCGGGCGAGGCCGGCCACGCCCGCGCCATCGGGTTGCGGCGGCCCGGCCGTGGGGCGCAACGGGAGCACCCCCGCCCAGACCGGCAATGCCATGTCTTCCTCGTCCTCGATCGGTCCTCCCGTTCGTATCTTCGCGGAGACCTCGTCGAGCGGCATCCGGACCACCCGGGTGCTGGCCAGCTCGGCCGCGTTCGGGCCCCGGGCATCCCTGGTCCGGCCCGGGAGGATGTGGTCGACGATCCGAGCCAGGGCGTCCGCCTTCTCCTGGGGCTCCTCGACCGGCGTCGCCCGCCCGAACAACACCACCGAGCGATAGTTGATGGAGTGGTGAAAAATGGAGCGGGCCAGCACCAGGCCGTCAACGAGCGTCACGGTGACGGTGAGCTCGGCACCGGCAGCAGCCGCTTTGAGGACGTGGTTGGCCGCCGCGCCGTGCAGCAGCAGACGGTCGCCGTCCCGGCCGTAGGCGGTAGGGATCACCCATACTGTCCCGTTCACCTGGCAGGCGGCGTGGCAGATGAACCCCTCGTCCAGGATCCGGTAGACAAGGTCCCGGTCGTAGCAAGCCCGCTCACGGTGCCGGCGAACAGCGGTGCGGGCCGTCGGGACGAACGCCTCGTCCGTCGGCGCGGGCTGTGTCATCTGGCCATCGCCGCCAGTCGGTATTGGCGGTGTCATCAGGCCATCGCCACCAGGTCGACCAGATCGTCGGTCCAGTGGTCTTCGATGCCGTCGGGCATCATCAGCACCCGATCGGGCGAGAGCTCGGTCACGAAACCGACATCGTGGCTGACCAGGATCATGCTTCCCGGCCAGGTGGCCAGCGCCCGGCCGATGGCTTCGCGCGATGGGGGGTCGAGGTTGTTGGTCGGTTCGTCGAGGAGCAGCAGGTTGTGCTGGCCCGCGACCATCTGGGCCAGCGCCAATTTGGTCTTTTCACCCCCCGACAGGGTGCCCGCATCCTGGAACGCCACCTCGCCGACCAGCCCGAACATGCCGAGCAGCGCCCGCTGGTCACGCTCGGGGGTTTCCGTCGCCGCGGCCGCCCGGATGTGATCGAGAACGGGCTCGCCGGCGCGGATCCCCTCGTGCTCCTGGGCGTAGTAGCCCGCGGACACACCAATGCCGGTACGCCAGGTTCCCGCCGTGGGCTCGGACCAGCCGGCCAGGATGCGCAGCAGGCTGGTCTTTCCGGCGCCGTTGAGACCCATGACCAGAAGTCGCTCGCCGCGCTCGAGAGCGAAGCTGACGTCCTCGAACACGGGAGGACCGCCGTAGTCCTTGGTCAGACCCTCGGCTTCCAGTACCAGCCGACCGGCGTGCGGAGGCACCGGGAATTTCACCCGGTAACGGCGATCGGACCGGCCCGGTCCGATCACGGCCGAGGCCCGCAGGCGGCTGACGCGCTTGTCGAGGCTCTTCGCGACGCGGGCCCGCTTCGCGGTCTGGTGGCGCATGGAATCGGCCAGCGTCGACAGCCGCTTGATCTCGGCCTGCTGGCGGGTCGCGAGCCGGGCCAGCCGGGCCTCGTCGGCGGCTCGGGCCTCCCGGTACTGGGAGTAGGTGCCCTTGTACTCGACAAGTTGGGCGTCGTCGAGGTGCAGCACCCGGGTGATCGCCTCATCCAGGAGATCGAGGTCGTGGCTGACGACGAGCAGCGCACCCCGGTAGGCGCGCAGAAAGCCCATCAACCAGGTCTTGGCGTCGCTGTCGAGGTGGTTGGTCGGTTCGTCGAGGAGGAGCACGTCACTGCCGGCGAAGAGGATGCGAGCCAGGTCCACCCGGCGCCGCTCACCCCCGGAGAGGACGCGGAGGGGCAGGTCGATGCGATCGGCGCCCAACCCGAGCCCGGCGACAATCTGGCGCACCTCGGACTCGGCCGCGTAGCCCCCCTCGGCCGCGAAGGCATCTTCGGCTCGGGCGAATCGAGCGATCGCTCGGTCCGTGGGATGCTCCTCCAGGGCGATCCGGAGCTTCTCCAGCCGGGCGGCGGCTTCGTCGAGGCCCCGGCCCGACAGGATGTGAGCGAGACCGGTGCCGGCTGCGCCATTCTCGGCGACCCTGGGCTCCCCGACTCCCGCCTCCCCGACCCTCGCCTCCCCGATTCGGGGGTCCTGGCTCAGGAAGCCGAGCCGTCCCTGCAGCGTGACCGTCCCTGCGATGGGCGTGGCCTCGCCGCCCAGCACCTTCAACAGGCTGGTCTTGCCGGCGCCGTTCCGACCGACGAGGCCCACCTTGTCGCCGGCGCGCACCAAGAAGGACGCCTCCGCCAGGGTGAGGCGGCCGCCGACCTCCACGCTCAGCTGGCGGGCTTCGAGCACCTCTCCATGATGGCGGACCAGCCGGGCGGCCCGGTCGGGAATTACGTCGGTCAGTCTCCGGATTACACAGCCGTCAGCTGGCCGCGCCCTCCGGGTCGATGGGGCCGCCGCCTCCGTCGTCGGGCCCTCCGTCGAAGAGCCGGTGGGCGGCCTCCTCGGCTCGCCGCGCCACCTCGCGAATCGGCAATCGGAGCAGCCCTGCGACCCGAACGGCGTCGTCGTGCTCGGCTTTGATGCGGCGGGGGCCCCGCTTGACCCGCACCGGATAGCCTCCGACGTCGACCTCGGCGAACTGCCGCTCCGCCGGCCAGCGCTGCCACGACTGGGCCCGGATGCCGAGCGTGCCGGTCTCGTCGGCGAGGACGCTGGCGCAGCGGGCCGACCGCGGCCGGGTCGCAGAGCACGCTGACGACATGGGCGGGCCGGCCCTTCTTGCCGGTCACGGGCGTGACCCAGGCGTCCAGGGCGCCGGCGCGCATCAGGGCGGCAACCGTGGCCCCCAGGATCTCGCCCGTCACGTCGTCCACGTTGGCTTCGAGCACGACGACGGGCTGGCCATGATCGGGGTCCACGCCGGACTGGTCGAGGGCGGTCCCGATGACCACCTGGACGGCGTTGGGCATCCCGTCGAGCTCGCGGCCACCCGCGCCGAACCCGCTGGCCAGTATCTCCATGGCCGGCATCGGCCCCCAGCCGGCCACGAGGGTTGCGAGTAAGGCGGCGCCGGTCGGAGTTGTCAGTTCGGCCGGGATGGCGGTCCCGTAGGTCGGGGCGCCTCGAAGGAGCTCCACCACCGCGGGAGCCGGGACCGGCAGGGTGCCGTGCGAGGTGTGCACCATTCCCGAGCCCTGGGCCACCGGGCTGGATCGCACCTCGTCGACACCGAGCAGCTCGAGGGCCACGCAGGTGCCGACGATGTCGATGATGGCGTCGGTCGCGCCCACCTCGTGAAAGTGCACCTGAGAAGCCGGGCGCCGGTGCAACCGGCCCTCCACCTCGGCCAGGCGGGCGAAGGCGGCCAGGGCCCGCTGGCGGGCTCGTTCGGGGAGCCGGGCCTCGGTGATCAGGCCCACGATATGGGCATGGGTGCGCACCACCTGGGTGTCGCGGGCCCGGACCCGGACCTGAGTGCAGGCCAGGCCGGCTCGTAGCACCGGGGCTGCCTCGAGCGACCAGCCGCCGACGGGCAAGGCGACCAGCTCGCGCTCGACCTGGGTCAGGTCTGCGCCGGCGTCGACCAGGCTGCCAAGCGCCATGTCGCCGGCGATCCCGGCGAAGCAGTGCCACCAGGCGACCGTCGTCACCGGGCCGTCCGCCCGGTCGAGGCGATTGGGTCGGCCGGGACGGTCGGGTCGGCCGGTTCCGGGTTCAACGGCCCATCGGTCCGGCGACCGAGAATGCGGGCGACGGCGCAGGCGGCGCCGAACCCATTGTCGATGCCCACCACCACCACCCCGGAGGCGCAGGACGCCAGCATGGCCAGGAGCGCCGTCACCCCGCCCAGACCCGCCCCGTACCCCACGCTGGTCGGGACCGCCACGACCGGTGCCGCGCACAGCCCACCGACCACGCTGGCCAGGGCGCCCTCCATGCCGGCCACCACCACGACGGCATCGGCCGCCTGCAGCAACTCGACGTGGGCGAGCAGGCGGTGCAACCCCGCCACTCCGGCGTCGGCGACCAGTGCGGCGCCGAAACCGAAGGCCCGCAAGATGGCCCGGCACTCTCCGGCCACCGGCAGGTCCGCGGTGCCGGCCGTGACCACCACCACTGCCTCGGAGCGCGGCGGAGCCGGGCGCCATACCACCGTCGTCCCCGTGACCAGCCCTCCCGGGTGGGCGGCTGTCACCGCGGCGATCTGGTCATCGGTGGCCCGGGTGAGCACGACCGGGCCACCCCGCTCCGGACCCGCGTCGCCGCCCGCCAGGAGCTCACCGACGATGCCCACGCACTGCGACGCCGTCTTTCCCGGACCGTAGACCGCTTCCGGCAGCCCCTGGCGCAGGGCGCGGTGGTGGTCGACCATCGCGTAGCCCAGCTCTGCGAACGGGAGCTGGCGCAGCCGGCGCACCACCTCGTCGGCGTCGACGTCCCCGGCGACCAGCCGGTCCAGCAGGTATCGGAGGGCAGCTTCGTCCATAACGGCTCTATCCTGCCCGCCCATGACCGGTGCCGTCTCCCCCCAAGCCACCATCGGGTTCCTGGGACCGTCGGGCACCTTTACCGAGGAGGCCCTGCGCAGCGACGCCGGCCTGGCCCGGGCGGAGCTGCGACCCCTGCCGTCGTTCGTGCACGTGCTGTCGGCGGTGACCGAAGGGACGGTGGACTACGGCTTCGTGGCCCTGGAGAACTCCATCGAGGGCACCGTGTCGATCGCCCTCGACCAGCTGGTCTTCGAGCGGGACCTGATCATCGTCGGCGAGGTCGTCCTGCCGGTCACCCAGAACCTGCTGGCGCTACCGGGGACGACAGCTGTTCGATATCCGTCGCTTGTTGTCGTTCCCGCATGCGACCGGGCAGTGCCGGGGCTGGTTGACCGCCAACCTGCCCGAGGTGGAGGAGGTCGCGGCCCGATCGACCGCCGAGGCGGTGCGCCTGGTGGCCGAAGGAGGCGACCGCCATTCGGCTGCCATCGGCACCGTGCTGGCCGCCCGGCTCTACGGGCTGGAGGTCCTGGTCCGCGAGATCGAGGACCAGGCGGGCAACTCCACCCGCTTCGTGCTGGTCGGCCCTCACGATGTGGGGATCCCGGCACCGACGGGTCACGACAAAACCAGCGTCGTGTGCTTTCAGTCGAGTCGACCATCCGGGGAGCCTGCATGGGATCCTGGGTCAGTTTTCGGCCCGGGATCTCAACCTGGTGAAGCTGGAGTCCCGCCCCACCAAACGCGAGCTCGGCGAGTACTGCTTCATCATCGACTTCGAAGGCCACGTCGGCGACGAGGTGGTCGCCGACTGTTTGCGGGACCTGCACGCCAGCCTGCGGGAACTGAAGTTCCTGGGGTCCTACCCGGCCGCCGGGGCCCACGGTCCGGCTCGCCGCCGCGACGCCGAACAGCGGTGGAAGGCGGCCGATCGCTGGATCGACGAGGTCCGTTCCCATTTGCGACAGAACTCCACCGGATGAGTCCTGCACAGGACTTCTCGCCTTTTTCGCTACCCAGAGTGGTGGCGGGCCGGCCACTCGGGCCGCCACCACTCTGCCCACCAGGGATTTAGTTATATTATTTCTGGCGTAATACGCGAGAAATATAACACAAACGGCCGGGTAAACCGCTGGGGCCAGGATGGTCGAGCACTCTGCGTGAGCTCCCGGCCTGAGCGACAGTCGGGGGCGTGGCGACCGATGCCGACCGGCCCGCGGGATGCGGCCCGGATGCCGAGTCCGAGCCGTTCTCCCGGCTTAGTCCCGCCGACCGGCTCGATGCCGCGAGCGGGCCCGGTAGGCTCACGCCCTCCGGAGGGATGGCAGAGCGGCCGAATGCGAGGCTCTTGAAAAGCCTTGGGATGCGAGTCCCCGGGGGTTCGAATCCCTCTCCCTCCGCAGGTCAGAAGGGGTTTTCGGTCCGCCCATGTCCCCCCAACCCGCCCGGTTGACCATAGTCTGACCATAGTCGGTCACTGGAAAGGCGTACGCTCAAGGGCATGAGCGGGACGATCCGCAAGCGAGGCACCAACTCATGGCAGGTACGCGTCTCGCTCGGCCAACGGGACCCTGAGACCGGGCGATGGCGCTACATCGAGCGGCACCTGCGAGGCACCAAGCGCGACGCTAAGCGAGCACTCGACGCTCTCTCCGTCGAGGTGGCCCGAGGTGGCCGCCGAACCAGCGGCCGGCGTACGGTCAACGATCTGCTCGACGCCTGGGTGTCCCACCTGGAGGCGCAGGGACGAGCCAACTCCACGCTGGTCCGGTACCGCAGCGCCATCCGGGCCAACATCTCACCGCACCTCGGTCGTCTCGACATCACCCGGATAGGCCCTGCCGAGCTCGACCGCTTCTACGGTCAGTTGCGTCGCGCCGGACTCAAGCCGCTCAGCATTCGCAAGAGCCACGCCATCCTCTCCGCCGCCTTCAACCAGGCCGTCAAGTGGGGCTGGGTCGACACCAACCCGGTACTGCGCTCCTCACCGCCGGCACAGCGGCTGCGGGAGATCCATCCGCCCACCCAGGATGAGCTCCGCCGACTCCTGGAAGCGTGCGCCAACGACCACCAGGACCTCGGGAGCCTCATCTACGTGGCCGCCACTACCGGCGCCCGCCGAGGCGAGCTGTGCGGCCTGTGCTGGAGCGACATCGACCTCGACCTCGCCACGCTGACCATCGCCCGGTCCATTTCCGACGCCAACCATCTCGTCGCCGTCAAGGACACGAAGACCCATCAGGCCCGCCGGATCGCCCTCGACCCATCTACCGTTGATGTGCTTCGAGCACACCGTGATCGGGTCGACGAGCGGGCCGCGATGGCTGGCGTCGTCCTCTCCCCCGCGGCCTACGTCTGGTCCCAGGACCTCGACGCCGGCACGCCATACCGGCCCGATCGGGTTACCGGGGCCTTCCGCACCCTGCGCGACCGACTGGACCTGGCCCACGTCACATTCCACTCGCTTCGCCATTTCACCGCCACCACGCTGGCCGCCGCCGGAGTCGGCATCAGAACCATCGCCGGACGACTCGGCCACGCCAACCCGGGCATCACCCTGCGGACATATGCCCACTTCCTCGACGCCGCCGACCGGGAGGCAGCGACGGCAATCGGCGACGCCATGGCTGGACTTCAGCCCGCCGCCGCCAACCGGTCCAACGCCTCCACCAACGCTCGCCGCGGAACGACGAGCCGGCGGCCCAAACGCACCGAAGGAAGCTCACGCCCGGCCACCAGGTCATAGGCCAGGTCTCGGGAGATCCCCAGCAAACTGCCTGCTGCCTCCACGCTCAATGCCAGCCGCTCGCTCAACGGGACAACGCTCGCCTCGCTGGGCGGGTCGATGATCTCTACCGGGTTCACTGCAGTTCCTCCTCTCGATACAGGCGCCGCAGCCGCCGGGTGTCGGCGACCTCCTGGGCGATGATGCGGGCGTAGATGGCCTCACCGTAGGTGTGGCCCCGGCCGACGTATTGCCAATGACCGAGCACCAAAATTGTCTCGTCCTGGCTCTGGTCCGCGCTCTCGTCGTCCCCACGAACGACCTGGCCCTCGTCTGAGTGACCGCAGGCGGCGAGTAGCCGCCGGTCACGCCAATCCCGCCGGGCTTGGCGCAGGGCGGTCAGGGTGGTGGAGTAACAACGCGAGCGGGTGGAGTAATGCCCTCGAAAGCCAAGCATGTGGGCCCATGGGGGGCTCGACCTGCGCCGACCCGGAAGGTTCGTGGTGAGATTCTGATGGCGAGGTGGCAGTCGGTCCTGATGTGGGGTCGCACCGCCGGGCCGAAGGCAGGAGGCGAGTGCGGCCTGGCGCCGGGCGTAGCCGGCGCCTACTTGATGACGTAGAGATAAGTTTCCCGAGCGGGCCGGTGGACCCGCGAAATGGCTGGTAGTAGGGGCGCCTTCGCTGTTGGTCGTGAGCGCGGCTGGTTCAGGTGATGCTCGACCTTGGGCGGACCGTTGAATACCGTTGGCCGACATCGGGGAGCAGACTGAGAGTCGATGCAGATGGGCCCAGGCCATATGGCGCCGATCCGGATCGATTTGCACACCCTGGTCCGGTACTGGTTGGTCACGCCGTTCACTTGCCTGATCCTGGCGACCTTGATCCTGGCCGCTTTCTGGTACTTCCAGGCGACCCGTGACGCCGCTGAGCAGGAAGAGCCGTGGCCGGCGGGGAAGACGGTGACATTCTTCGCCGGGCTGGTGGCCGTCGAACTCGCGTTCCAATCGTCGGTCGCCATGCTTGCCTACATCTCTTTTCCGATGCAGGTCATCCAGAAGATGCTGCTGCTGGTTGTGGCCCCGCCGCTGCTGGTCCTCGGCGCCCCGCTGGCCCTGGCCTTGGAGACCTCCAGCGCACGGACGGCCGATCTGATGCTCCGGGTGATCCACTCCCGGTTCCTTCAGGGGCTGACGCATCCGGTCGCCCTTTTCTGCCTGTACTCCGGTGGTGTGCTCGCCTACTACCTCACCTCTGCGGTGGCATCGTCCATGCGGCACGTGTGGTACCTCAACCTCGTCAACCTGGGATTCCTCGCGGTGGCCCTGCTGTTCTGGTGGGTGATGCTGGGTGGTATCCCTTCGCCTCGGCCTCGGATGACCACAAGGAGCACCTTGGCCCTTGTCGGGGCCGGAGCGATGGTGCAGGTGGGGTTGGGGATCGTCATCGTGACCGGAGGAACCCCGGTCGCGCCTATCTATACCTCGGCCGGTAGCCACACCGGGGGGACCATCCTGCTGGCCTGCCTGTTATTGTCATCCGTGGCGGCCGTGTTGTGGTTGCTCTCCGGATGGTATTCGGGCGACCCCCTTGACGAGGAAGTGGACGGTAGTCCCACAGAGATTCCCGCGTCCCTACGAACGTGACTCATCGCCGCTGGTTGCGTGTGTCAATCGCCGCCGCGGTCATGGCGGGTGTGATTTTGGGCTTCGCGTCCGCCGCCTTCGCGCATGCCCAGCTGCTCGGGACCTCGCCTACCAGTGGCGCCGTCCTCCTCTCCCCGCCCTCGCAGGTTGTGCTCACTTTTGGCGAGGCTGTGCAGGCCCCGCCGACGGCCATTGAGATTTTCAGCGCCGACGGTCAGCAGCTGCGCACCGGTCCGGTTGGCCACCCCTCGGGACGTCCTGATCAGGTCGCGGCGACTCTGCCGCCGTCGCTCAGAGGGACCTACATCGTGAGTTGGCGGGTCATCTCGGCTGACACCCACCCAGTGCAGGGTGCGTTTACATTCTCGGTGGGAGCTGCGAGCGCCGGTGGCGGGCTCGGCGCGCTTGAGCAGCACCTGCTGGCCGCCCGCCACCCCAGCCGGGCCCTCGGCGCCTTCACCGGAGCCTTGCGGACTCTGATCTTGCTGGCCGTCCTCGTCACCGTCGGGGCGGTTGCCTTGTTGGTGCGATGGCCGTCGGGGCTGGAACGCCCCGAGATGCTGGTGCTGCTCGTCGGTGGCGCCGTACTGACCGCCTTAGCCAGCATCGAGGCAGTTTTTGTCCAGGGACCGTACGACGCCGGCAAACCGCTGGGATACGCCTTCCGATCGAACGTGCTCTCCCCGGTGCTGCACTCCAGTTTCGGCACTGGGGCGGCGGTGCGCATCGGCTCCAGCCTGCTGATCCTGGCCGGAGTGCTGGCCGGAGTGGATGCGGGCAGACAGGTGTCCCCGGCCGCGCCGGGTCATGGCCCCCCGAGCAGCCCTGCGCGACGGGTTCCGCCCGCCTGGCTGCTGGCTTCGGTGGCGGGTTGCGTCGGGTTGGTCGTGTCCCTCAGCCTCTCAGGCCACGCGACCACCGGCCGCTGGGAGCCATTCGGTTTTCTGGCGGACTTGGCCCACATCGGGGCCGCTGCCATCTGGGTGGGCGGTCTCGTCGTCTTGGTGGCGGTACTGAGCGGACGCCCGACCGCTGAGGAGGCCGACGAGCTGGGTGTTGTCGTCAGGCGGTTCTCGACCACGGCGGCGTGGGCCGTGGGGTTGATCGTGGCCTCCGGGGTGTTCCAGTCCTGGCGCCAGCTTGGGTCGTGGCAGGCGCTGACCGGCACTGACTACGGGACGTTGCTGCTCTTGAAGGTGACGGTGGTGCTGGCGGCTATCGAGGCGGGTTGGTTCAGCCGCCGCTGGGTGAGCAGACGGCTGCTGGCTCCGGAGCCGGAGACGGCGGCGGCGGTGGGGCGCCCCGAGGGGCCTGGTGCGGCCACCGCCTCGGAGCATCGGACAAATGGTGCTGCCGCGCCTGACAGCCTGGGTCCCAGGGCCCCTCGCTTTCGGCGCTGGCTGGCCTTCGAGGCGGCTCTTGGCATCGGGATCGTCGCCCTTACCGGGGCGCTGATCGACGCCGCGCCGCCGCAAGGAGAGACGGTGGCAGCGGCGGCGCGTGCCTACACCGCGGGCGCCCGGGTGGGATCTGACGTGTTGTCGGTGGCCGTATACCCGTTGGTCCCGGGCCAGGTCCATGTGGCGATCCAGCTGACCAACCGACAGGCGGCGCCAATCGACGCCTTCCAGGTCACCGCCCAGCTCTCGCTTCCCAGTCGTGGCGTCGGCCCCATAACTGTGCCCCTAACTCACCCGGTCACCGGCTCCTGGGTAGGCGACACTCTGGTCCCGCTGGGCGGCCGCTGGGTGCTGCAAGTTGCTGTGCTCACCGATCCGATTACCGAGATCGACCGGACTTTCATCTTCACCATCTACGGATAGGGAGACCGAAAAGCGTGCCTATAGCTGCCCGCTGGTGGTCCAGCTGACCGTTGTGGTCGCCAGTGACCGCCGTCCAGTCCACCAGGGGCCCGCATGCTGTGGCCGTCGCGACGCAAACGTGATACGTGGGTGCATAGCAGTGATGGCGGCGGACAACCGTGTCTCGGCATTGAGGCCATGTCTACGAAGGTCGGATGTGGATTCCGGTCATCCAGGACAGCACTGATAGTGCTTCAGAGACCGTCCAGGTGTCGGCACTGGGGTGGGCCTGATGGGTGCGGCCCAGATCGCTGAGAAACTGCTGCATGCCAGAGGGCAGAGGACGACCCTGGGTGTTTGGTAGCCCCACAATTGTGAACCTCTCTTGGCCCTGGGGATTGATATAAACCAGGACGTCCAAGTGAGTCACGTCGTACGTGAGGGGTTTGCCCGTCAGCCAGTCGATACCAGGGTCGGGATCTTCGGCGGCGCGCTGGTAGTAGGCACCAAAGGATTTCCAGATCTGGGCCACGACGCTGGGGCTGGCGGTGAGAAGCGACCAGTTGGCGGGGGCGTGGAACAGCTGGCGATAAGCATGCAATCGGGCCGGGGTGTCGCGCTCGGGATCGACGGTCAACTCCACCAGCTGCACCTTGTTCTGGAGGTGGGCGGCGGCTAGGGAGCGGTCGATCGCCTCGAAGTTGGCCGAAGTGAGGGGACAAACGTCCTGGCAGAGCGTGAGAAAGTCGGTGAGCATCACGTACTTCCCGCTGTACGCCGCCAACGAGGTGGCATGACCGGTGTCGTCCGTGAGCGGCAGGGCGCTTATGTACGCAGGAACAAGCTTGGTGAACATCGTCCCCACTTGAGCTGAAGGCGGGTCCGGACGTGACGACCCACAGCCCGTGAGGAAGAATGCGGTCAGGGCGAGAGCCAGGAGCGCGGCGACAGCTTTCATACGCCACGGTCCACAGGTGGTTTAGCGGTTGCGGGCGCTTCGCCGGCGGGCGGCTTGGTGGCGGGAACTTTTTCCGCCGTGGGCGCCTCATCGAGGGCATGGGCGGGCCCAGGTGGCGCGGTGCCGGCGACCGGGGTCTCGGTACTACCACCGGCGACCGGTGTGCCGGGGAGGGGCGGCGCACCTCTTCGGCGGCCTCGTAGAACAAGAACTAGGGCGGTCCCGCCCAACACCAGTCCGATGGCGCCGAGCACGACACCCACGATGGCGGTCGTGTCCGATGACGATCCGCTGGACCCCGACGCGGTCGGCGTGCCGCTTGTCAGCTGCAGGATTGGCGTCGGGTGGTCAGGTTCGGCCTGACCGGCGACAACGGGCTCGATCCAGCGCACGACGTTCCCGTCCGAATAGGTCTGCAGAGCCTTGAACACCACCTGGCTGCTGGTAGGAAGCTGCTGAGCCAGCACGTAGAACTCCTGGAAGTGCCCGGGCTTGATGGCGCCTCCGTACCAGTCGATCTCGCTGACATAGTCGGTGAGGGGACCGTCGTCGGTGGTGACCGGCGGGTTGAGGGCTGAGGTGTGGACCTGGTCAGCCCAGCCCGGCGCAGACTGCGGGTCGACGCCGAGGATGGGGTGATCCGACGGAAAGAAGATCTGGATCTTGACCGTGGAGGCCGTGGCTTCTTCGTTGGGCACCCGGAAGCCGAGGGTGATCTCCGCGCCTTTGG
Source organism: uncultured Acidimicrobiaceae bacterium (assembly GCA_963834725.1). Taxonomy (GTDB): domain Bacteria; phylum Actinomycetota; class Acidimicrobiia; order Acidimicrobiales; family Palsa-688; genus PALSA-693. The sequence continues at coordinate 3,997,770 of CAWICN010000001.1, read as the reverse complement.
GGGCCGAGGCGGGATCGACGGTGACATGGGCGAACGCCGGTGCTGCGAAGCCGATGGTCAAGACGGCGGCAGCCATGACTGCGACCGCCAGGCGAGACCCGAAACGCATGATGATCTCTTGAGCTCCAATCAGGTGGGTTGAGACGGGCGGTACCCGATGAACGACGGCACGGCGGCCAGGCCTGAGGGACGGCGCAGCCATCGCCGAGGGCACCAAGACAAGGAGGATGGCAGCATCAGGCGATCCGCCGGTGGTGCCGACCTTCCGGACCGGCGCGCCGCATGAGACGCAGTCGGGCGCCGGGGGGTTCCGATTCGCCGTTCGCCATCAGCCGCTCGTCCCGAGCCGCCGAGGCCAGTCCGTGTGGGGCGAGCCACGGCGCGCCGGTCCGGCTCAAGGCCCACAACAAGACGGCGCCGGCCACGACCAGGAGATGGGGAGCCTCGTCCGACAGCGACGTGACTCCTCCTCGAGCCAGATCGACGATGGCGGTGACTGCCAATGCCGCGCCAGCGGCGGCCACGACCGAGAGCATGCCAGCTGCCCGTCGGGGTCGGTGGGCAGCCGCCAGGAGCCCGATGGCGACGGCCAAGTCAAAGGAGCCCATCTCATGAGCGACGTGCACCGGCGCTTCTCGGTCGTGACCCAAGAGCAGGACTGGAACCACAATGGCCAACTGCAGACAAGCCACCGCCACCAGTCCGGCTCGCAAGGCCACCCGGCGTTTCCACCCCGACGGACCTGTGGCGACGGGCAGCAGGCCCTCGACCACTCCGCCGGGCAGATCCGGGGCGGGAGGCGCCGATCGGACTCGAAACAGGCGGCCGACCTCTTCCACCTCCGCCAGCCAGCCGCGGCACCCCCCGCATCGATCCAGATGAGCAGCGAGCGATGACCCATCGATGCCGGGCGGGAGCGCCTCGGAGTCCATCTGGGCAGAGACAGCCTCGCGGATGTCGTAACAGTCCACCACGGAATGAGTCGCCACCACGACGCCAAAAGTTCCCGACTTCTACTCGACGACAGGCTGCGCCTACCCTCGGCGTCGTGGACCTGCTCGCTCTCACCAGCAGAGCCGCCCAGGGTGACCGGCGAGCTGCGAACGACCTGGTGCGCGCCACCTACGGCGACGTGTGGCGCTTCAGCTGCTCGCTCGTCGGCGCACAACGGGCACCCGACGTCGTGCAGGACACCTACCTGCGGGCCTGGCGATCCCTGCAGGCCCAGCCCCCCACCGACGATGTCAAGGCCTGGCTGCTCTCCATCGCCTGGCGGGCCAGCCTCGATGAACTGCGCCACGACTATCGCTGGCACCAGCGCAAGCAACGACTGGCCCACCAACGACCGACCTCCGCGGCCCTGGACGCCGACCACACCGTCACCGACTCGCTCCTCGCCCATCTCGACCCCGATCGTCGGGCCGCGTTCGTCTTAACCCAGCTGCTCGGCTACTCCTACGCGGAGACAGCCCAGATCTGCGGCACCGAGATCGGCACCATCCGCTCTCGCGTCGCCCGGGCCCGCGCTGACCTGGCCAACGCCCTCGGTGACAGACCGGAACACCGAGCCAGCCGACCAACTCAGTAACCCCACCGATCCCCCGGACGACCGGCCCCTACGCTGCGACAACGGGTCCGATCGGCTTTGCGAATTCACGCACTCCAAGCCGCCGCCGCGGACTCGGCATTGCTGCGGGACAACTATCCGATCAGCCATCCCACAATTCATCCCATTAATACGCCAGCCGAACCCGGCAAACTCGGATCAATACCAACCGCCACGGACCGTGATAGTCCCTGGTCGGAGCGTATCTCCGCCTAGAGAGACCTACCCCCGGAATCACCCCGCCACGCTTTTCGAGACGGTTCAAGCAATCTCGCTGTTCCCGGCTCATGCGACCTTATGCGTTCCCTCGGTCGAGTGGCTCGGGCAGTTGACCATAGTTTTGACCATACTCTCTCCCGCCTGCTCGGCCCCCCTGAAGCCGACAGGACGGGAGTATCAGCTACGTAATACCTGGTCAGAGGCATCCTGACCCATTTGTCGCCACGGCTAGGGGTGCTCTGAAAAGCCTTGGGATGCGAGTCCCCGGGGGTTCGAATCCCTCTCCCTCCGCTGGGGAGAGCGTTTCTGGCAGGCCGATGTTCCAGGACTGGCGCTTCCCTCTGTCCCGACACCGGACGAGTAGGACCACGCCATCGCTCACCACGCAGTAATGCCTCCGGGACGGCTTGAGGGTCGTCCGAGACTATTCGCGTTCCAGCTCGGCCAGCGCCCTGCGGGTTGCCTCTGTTGAGGGGTGTTCGGAGCCGAGGACGCGCAGCTGATCGGCCTTGACCTGGTACAACATGGCAAGTGCTTCTTCGCGGTCACCCGTGACGGCCAGGAGTTCGGCGATGGATCCCCGGATGACCAGAGTGTTGGGATGATCCGGACCCGACGCTCGTTCCTGATCCACCAGCAGGTTCTTGAGGGCGACAAGAGCCGGTGAGGGGTGACCGTCTCTGGCCGTCCACATCGCCGCACGGTATCTGTTGGCCAGCGCGGCCGGGTGGTCTGGCCGAACCTCCGACTGCTGGTCGAGGAGAAGCTGTTGATACATACGGACCGCTTCGGCGGCATCGCCGGTGTCGCCGACCGCATCGGCGAGTATGCTCCGCGCCGTAAAGGTCAGAAGGCGCTTCTTGCCGAAGGCTCGTTCGTAGTTGAGAACCAGTTTCTCTGCCGATGCCACGGACACGATGTCGTTGCGGTTGAGGGATGGGTCCTCGCCCCAGATCGAGTGATCGACATCGGGGACTAACTCAAGCGGATGAGCGACTCCGGCGTCGAGAAGGAGCAAGGCGACCTCGACGGGATCGACCGCTGTCCGGCGGCGACATCTGCGGCACTTGGTGAAATACACGGGGTGGTCTCGGCCGAAATAGTCGAAGCGGCGCCAAATCGTTGCGGTCGACCGGGCTTCACAGCGCGGGCAGCCCACTCTCGCTGCGAGGCACTCTCCCGCAATGATCGTTCCGATCCTGACCGAGCCTGGCGGGGTTGTCGCCCACGTGATCCGCTTCTTCCAGGGCGGCGCGGGATGGGAGATCATGATTCAAGCGCGATGCCGAACTCGGTGCGGCGGTCCGGGGTATCTGGGATCAGCTGCCAGAGGTGCAACCGGCCGTCTTGCACGATCGCTCTCCAGAGGAGCGTCAGTTTGCTCTCCTGTTCGTCAGGAAGGTCGAGGTGCGATCCGGTTGTATGCCCGAGGACCACCACTTCAGCGTTTCTTGCCACGACTTTGTGCGGATAGATGACGTACTCGGGGAACGATGAGACATAGCGCGTCCACGCGTCGACGTTGGCCTCCTTGCCCTTCCACCGGCGCCTCATCGAACACCTGAAGTCGGTGGTCGTCGGCCATGAGAGCCGCGAGGTGATCAACGTCCCCACGGTTGATCCCGTCGATAAAGCTGACTACAACGGCCACGGGGGGCATCGGCTTGCGCACTGCACACATCTTGCCTCACAGATGACGACATCAGGTGCCGCGGTGGGCTTTCTCGGAAAGGCGCTCATCGGCACCCAGTTGTCCGGCACCCAGAAAATGGCGGTGGCGATAGCCGCGGGGCCGAACCCGCCGCCACGACTCTCTTCCCCCAACAAGAAGTGAATGGACCACCAGAAGAACAAGAAAAAGCCGACGACCTCCACCACACCTATCACCAAAGAACCGGCCGGACCGTCACGCAATGTTTTGCCGGCGGCGGCGTCACCGATCACAACCGCGGCTACGACTATGACCCAGACGGTGCATCGGAGCTAGCCTTGCTACATGGGCTCTGTTCCTCCACGGCGGCCCGACGCGGGACTAGCCTGTCGTTCCGGCCGCAAGTCGGCCGGCCAGAATCTTCAACGAGGGGGACCATGATCAGGCGTTGGGGAGGGCTCGGCGCGACGGGGGTGGCGCTGTCGCTGTTGATGGCGGCGGGGTGTGGTGGTAGCTCGCCGAGCCTGCCGATCGGTACGGTGGCCGATTCCGGGTTCCGCGCTTCATCCAATGGTCTGCCATTCCAGAACTACGGGGCCGAGCTGTCCGACGGGGCTGTGCCGGTCAACCTGACCGCCGCCGACGTGCAAAAGCTGTTCGGGGACAGCGTGTGCGCCGACGCCGGGTTGCGCCGCTGCGACCTGATCCCCGAAGCCCAGGCTTGGCTGAACGACACCAACCAGGCCATGTCGGGCGGTCACTGCTACGGCTTCTCGGTCCTGTCCGAGCTCGTATGGCAGGGCAAGTTAAACGTCAGCACCCTGGGGGCGGCCGCCACCACTGCCCTGGCCATCGATAACAACCAGACCTTGCAGCGCCAGATCGCCTACGACTGGGCGCTGCAGACCCTCGAGTCGGTGCAGGCAACCAAGATCACCGGGACCCCCAATCAGATCCTGGCCAAGCTCGAGAAGGTTCTCAAGCCCCACCCCTCGCAGACCTACACCATCGCGATCTGGAAGCGAGACGGCAGCGGGGGCCATGCCGTCACCCCGTATGCCGTGGACAACAAAGGGGGCGGGAAGTTTCAGGTCTTGATCTACGACAACAACTGGCCCGGCCAGGCCCGGACCATCAACTTCGACACCAAGGGAAACACCTGGAGCTTCGACGCCGCCGTCAACCCGGGCGTGCCCGACTCTGTCTATGAGGGGGACGCCCAAACCAAGACCCTTTCACTCTTCCCCACCTCGGCGGGGTTGGGCACCCAGCCCTGCCCATTCTGCGCCAAAGAACCAATCACAGGAACCGCGAAGGCTGGCAACAACACCCAGGAGATCTCCCTGCTGGGCAGCGATACCGAGCATGCCACGCTCGTCGTCACCGACGACGCCGGGCGCCGGCTCGGCTACATCCACGGCCACCTGGTCAACCAGATCCCGGGTGCACGCGTCAACCAGGTCATCTCCGGGGACTGGACCGACAGCATCGCCCCGGACTTCTTCGTGCCCGCCGATGTCAAATACACCATCACGATCGATGGCACCTCTCTCAGCGCACCCGACACCGAGACCCTGGCCATCACCGGCCCTAGCTACGATCTGTCGGTCGGTCGGATTCCGATCAGGGCGGGAGACAAGGACACCCTGGTCCTCGAACCCGACGCCACCCAGCTCAGCTACACCAGTTCCCGCCAAGAGATCCCCACTCTCACCCTTGGGGTCTCCGACACGCGGGCCGACTACTCCTTTCAGCTCGCCGGTGTCTCCGACCAGCCCGGTAGCACGCTCAACCTGGGCCTTCCCCCCGAGGGAGGCAACCTGAACCTGCAGAATGTGGGGACTGCCTCGGCCTCAAGCCTGAACCTGACCATGACCCGGTCCAGCCCGCAGGGCGTGGAAGTTTTCCACCACGACGCCATAGGGCTTACCGGGGGAGACTCCGCCCAGCTTCAGTTCGGCAACTGGACCAGCCCCAGCCAGGGCATTCCCTTCATCATCACCCACAACGGCCACCAATCCGCCCAAACCCTCGCCGACCAACCGCCCCACTAGCCGCGACCCGATACCCCGTGCTGCACCCCGCGGTAATCAGGCGTCAGGTGGTGGCGTCAGCCTCCGGTGTGGGCGGGGTGTTAGGAAGCAAGAAGCCTGCGCCCAGACCAATCAGGCCCATGAAGGCCAAGACGCCCATGGCGACGCCATAGGCGCGTTTGGGGTCGGCCAGACCGGCCACCAGGATGGTGCCGGCGATAGCGGTGCCGACCGAGGACCCCAGGTTGGACACGCTGCGCGACAGGCCAGAGATTTCTCCTTGCAGCTGTTCCGGGAAGGCCGACTGCACCACATTGACCGACGGGGTGAGCATGACACCCAGACCGAGGCCGATGAGAAACAGCCCGGGGGCGAAGTACCAGGCACCGGGGTGGCCCTTGACCATCACCAGCAACAGCACGATGCCCACGATGGTGACCACAAATCCGACCAGGATGAGCGATCGCTGCGGGAACTTCCTCGCCAGCCGGCCTGCCGCCAGAGAGGACAACAAGATGCCCAGGGTGGCGGCGGTGAAGATGACCCCTGTCTGGATGGCGTTGTAGTGCCGCACGACCTGCAGATAGGCGGACACCACGAAGGAGGAACCCAAAAGCATCTGCCACTGCACGTTCTGAGTGACCAAGGCCAGATTGGACATACGGTTATGGAAGAGAGACGTCGAGAGCAGGGCCTCTTTGCCGGCCCGTTCCCGGCTGCGGATCCAGGCGAAGAAGCCGGCCAGAATGAGCGCCCCCGCGATCAGGAGGATAACCATCAGGACCAGGTTGGTGTCGGCAGCCATGATGCCCCCCACCAGGATGACCAGACCCACCGCGGAGAGGATGGCCCCTACCACGTCGAAGGGTCTATCGGGATCTGCGGGCAACGGATCCGTGATGCCGCGGCCCAGCCACACGATCACGACGATGATGACGGCCTGAAAAACGAACGCCACCCGCCAGGTAAGGGCCGTGCTGATCGCCCCTCCGATCAGCGGTCCGGTGGCGGCTCCGATCCCGCCCATGCCACTGATGACCCCAAAGGCGCGGGCCCGGGACTTCATATCGCCAAAAAGCAGGGTAGTGAGGATATAGACCGGTGGAATCAGCAGGGCCGTGCCCACCCCCTCGAGGATGGAATTCCCCAAAATGAGGACCCCGATCCCGGGCGACACGGCGCTGAGCACCGCCCCTATCCCGTAGACCAACAACCCGAGCTGGAACAAGCGTTTGCGACCATAACGGTCGGTCAGCTTGCCGCACGGGATCATGAGCGCAGCCATAACGAGCAAGAAGAGCGTGATGCACACCTGTACGCCCTGGACGGTGGTGTCCAGGTCGTGGCTGATGTCGTTGATCATCACATTCATGTTCGAGCCCGCGAAGCTGCAGATGAACTGGGCCAAGGCCAGCGGGACCAGCATTTTCCGCAACGAAGCGGCTTCCGCCTTTTGCCGGGGGAGGTGCGCCATGACGACCTTTCATCTCATCTCGAACGGAAAGAAACTGTCAACGAACAGACCCACGATTCTCAAGCGCCGCCTTTCAAGGTAGACCTGGTCGTAGAGGCTGGCGAGGATCTGCAGCCGGAGTTGACACGCCGCTCGAAGCCGGCGCCGTCCGGAACGGGCGGAGTAGCTCATGCCGGCTCCCCGGAAGGCGCGGCCGCCCGTTCGGGTCCTGATTGAGAGCGGAAGGCCGTGATGGCGTCCTCGAGCGTGGGATAGAAGTGGGCGGGATCGATGGTGCGGCTCAGGCCGTAGCGCTCGATCTTCTCCCGGACCGGATCTTTCAGTTCCGCGAAGACCAGGCTGATGCCCTGGGCGTTCAGTGCCTCGTCGAGGTCTTCGAGCATGTCGGCGGCCGTGGTGTCGATATCGGTGATGGGCTCGGCGGCGACGATGATCCATCGTGGCGGTGGCTGCGATCGGGCCATGGTGGCCATTTCTTCTCGAAAGGTTCTGGCGTTGGCGAAGATCAAGGGGGCGTCGAAGCGGCAAACGACGCAGCCAGGTAAGACTTCCGCCTCAGGGTGGTTACGCACGTCGTGGTAGCCGGCGAGCCCGGCCACTCGCCCCAGGGTGGTGTAGTAGGGCCACCACAGGCGACGGAACACATTGGCGACGGAGAGGGCGACGGCGATGGCGATGCCGGGCAGCACCCCGAGCAGGGTGACGCCGAGGAAGGCCACGATGGACAGGGCGAACTCCACCCGGCGTTGGCGGAGCAGTCGGATGGTGCCCGGCAGATCGGCCAGCGACATGGCGGCCGCGATGACCACGGCGGCCAGGGTGGGCTGGGGCAGATTGCGCAGCAGGCCGGGTACCAACAGGAGGATCAGGGTGATGGCTAGCGCCCCTACCAGGCCGGTAATCTGGGTTTTGGCCCCGGCCTGCTCGGCCACAGCAGTGCGGGATCCGCTGGTCGAGACCGGGAAGCCCTGGAAGAGTCCGGCCCCGATGTTGGCGGCTCCGATGCCAATCATCTCCCGGCTGCCGTCGATCTCCTCGCCTGAGCGGGCCGCGAACGCGGAGGCGGTGGAGATGGTATCGGCCAGCGACACCACAGCGATACCGGCGGCCCCCCCGACGAGCAGCCCGAAGTCGGACAGGGCGACATGGGGGATGGTCAAAGCAGGAAAGCCGCGGGGCAGGGTACCTACCAGCGACACCCCGTGGCTGTCGAGATGAAACACCCGGGTGGCGATCAGGGATAGGACCACTGCAGCCAGGACGCCGGGGATCTTCGGGACCCACCGCTGGCAGGCCACCATGACCGCCAGACCAAACAGCCCGACGGCCAGGGCCGCTCCGACCGTCTCGCCATGGGCGACGCCTTTCACGAACGCTCGCAGCTCGTCGAGGAACCTGTCGCCCTCGACCGAGAAGCCGAACAGTTTGGGCAGCTGTCCCACCAGGATCGTCAGGGCCAGGCCGTTCATGTAGCCGATCATGGTGGGCTTGGACAACAGGTCAGCCACGAACCCCAGCCGAGCGACGCCGGCCAGCACGGTCATGGCTCCCACCAGCAGGGCCAGCATGGAGGCCAGGGCCACCGCCCGGGCTGGATCGCCATGAGCGCCAACCAGCGGCAAGATAGTGGCCGCGATCATGGGACCCAGCGACGAGTCCGGCCCCAGCACCAGAATCTTCGACGGGCCAAACAGCGCGTAGCCGAGCAAGCACAGAATCGAGGTGTACAGGCCGGTGATCGGTGGCAGGCCCGCCAACTCCGCGTAAGCCATCCCCTGCGGGACCAGCAGTGTCGTCAGGATCAGCCCCGCCACGGCGTCCTTGGGCAGCCAGCGCAGCCGGTAGGACCGCAGCATCGCCACCCCCGGCACCCAGCGGGACATCATCGTCACCCCCCTGCCCTCCGACACGACGCTGACATTACTGAGCCTCGGAGGGCAGGTCCCCGCCAGCGGACCAGGCCCAGGCGGTCCGCCAGCGCCCAGATCAGCCGGTTGCCCAATTACAGCGATCAAGAAACATCAGTCTGGATCGCACCCCGGTTGAGGCCGTTCTGCGGCATTGGACTTCGCCTGGATGACGAGGCAAAGAGAAGGAGTCCGTCTCCGCATCTCTGGCTCAAGGTGCCGGTTCGTGGCTCAACGCCTCGGCAGCCAGTTGTAACGCTTGCTCGAGGTCGTGCTTTGTGGCTCTCCCCCCCAAACCGTCGATCCGGGCCATTTCCTCGCGAAACTGGATCCCCGCCACGTGCCGACGGCCAGCAGAGCCGATCTCGGGTGTCCATGGCACTACCCGGGTCGCCATGTACTGCTCCTCGACGCGGGGCGGATTGTCCTTGTTCGCTGAATAGATCAGTTGATCGCGAGCGAGACCTGCCTTGCTTCGGCTCGGCTTCCCATCGGACCTGTCCACACTGAGCCGCTTGGCCCGAACAGCCGACGCGACCACTTCGGCTGCCCATTCCGCTTTGACCGAGCGCAACATCGAAGGCGGCCACGGATCGGGCGGGACGATACGCCCCGTCGATTCCTCCTTGGCGACCCACCAGCGATTGGCATCGTTCTGATACGCGGAAGGCAACCCATCAACCAGCTCGTCGAAGGTCAGCGGTCGGCCAGCGTTAAACGCCACACGGTAAAGGTCCACCAGTACCGGGGACTCGGCCTTCATGACTGGGCGCCGGAGCCACTGACACTCCAGGTCGGTCGGTCTGGTGCCATCCGCTCGTAGTAGGCCAGCTGACTTTCTGCGACTCGACGCACCTCCCGCCACAGCTTCTCATCCTCGACAGCGCGGTCTGCTTCATAGAGCTCCTCGGGAGGTCGAAGGTTGATCACTTGAGGCAGCACCATCCGCATGTGGCGAGCCTTCTGGTTACGAACCACGACGCCGCCCCCCGGCCCGCCCGCCGGGTTCTCCACCGCCACCGCGTCCACCACGGCCAGGGCCTCTTGCTCCGAAGCGGCCTTAACGATGTCGCCGACCATCTGCTTGACCGTAGCGTTCGGGAGGCGGCGTGAGCCGGCCAGCTTGACTGCCGCGGCGAAAGGGGCATCCTGGACGACTTTGGCCAAGGTCTTGTGCTGGGTCTTGGGCACTGCAGCAAAGCTGGCCGATGTACCGGTACGTTGAGCGTGTTGGGCGGCTTGCTGCTCGGCCCGCCAGTTTTTCACCTGCCAGGCGGCCTTGCCGGTGATCTCAGCGATCTGAGCATCGGTGAACTTCAGGTTCTCGCCCATCATGTCGACTGCGGCCTGATACGCCTCATCGGAGGTGAGCCGCACCCCTCCGATCTGGTTGAGCGCGGCGCCAAGGGCCTTGGCCAGGTCGAGGGAGTTGACCCGCACCATGTAGACGGGAAAGGTGGCGAGCTCGGCCTTCCGGGCCATCGCCAAGCGGGTGTTCCCATCGATGATGGTGCCCGGATAAGCGAGCACGACCGGCGGGAACACGGCCCCGTTGGTGTGCTGCTCGTAGTACTCCTCGACGATGTCGCGATTGGCGATGTTCGCTCGGAACCTGACCTGTTGGCCAGGGATGTCCTGGATATCAGCGACGGGGAAGTCAGAGATCAGTTCGAAGTCGAGTCCCCAGCGGTTCAAGATGTTTTCTGCCTGGGGGTTGCGCATCGCTTCGGGCATGATTGCTTCGGTCCTCCCGGGGCTGGTCGGGTGGCGGGTGAACGGAGCTCCCCGCTGGCGTTATTGGCCCGCACTCACGATAAGTCTTGCAATACAAGTAATGCAAGGAATGGTACGGAAGACGTATCTCGATGTAAGACATATCAATCAGTGATCTTTCCTGACCGCGCCTTGGGCGAGAAGGCGCAGCCCGGTGGATCGGGACGCTCGTCTTTCCGATCCAAGAAGACGAACCCTAAGGTGGGCGATCAATGACGAGCCGATGATGGCCGCGCCGAGGCGCAAACGAAGGAGGCTGGATGGACCCGCTACTTGACCTCACCGACCGGGTGGCCGTGATCACTGGTGGAAGTCGAGGGATCGGCAAGGCGATCGCGTTTGCGTACGCCGAGCACGGGGCCGATGTCGTGATCGCCAGCCGCAAGCTCGACAACTGTGAAGCGGTGGCGACCGAGATCGCCGACAAGACGGGCCGGAAGACATTGGCCGTTGGCACCCATGTTGGGCGCTGGGACGACTGCGATGCTCTCGCCGACAAGGTGTTCGAGACCTTCGGGCGATGTGACATCCTGGTCAACAACGCCGGCATGTCGCCCCTTTATGCGAAGGTGACCGACATCACCGAGGATTACTACGACAAGGTCTCGTCGGTGAATCTCAAAGGCCCGTTCGCCCTCAGCCTTCGCTTCGGCGGCCACATGATGGACCACGATGGTGGTTCCATCATCAACATCTCGACCGTCGGATCGATCCGCGCCAGCCGCAACGAGGTCGTTTACGCAATGGCGAAGTCGGGCCTCAACGCCATGACGATCGCTCTCGCTGACGCCTTCGGCCCCAAGGTTCGTGTGAACTGCATCCTGCCCGGCGCCATCCTGACCGACATCTCCAAGGCCTGGTCCGAAGAGACAATCGCCAACGCCCATCGAACCCCGCTCGGTCGCGCCGGGTACGCCGAAGACTTTCCCGGAGCGGCGCTGTTCTTCGCCAGCAAGGCGTCCGAGTGGATCACCGGCACCTGCCTCCGGGTGGATGGCGGTATGGCCCGGCAGCTAGGCCTGTAGGTATCACGAACATGACTGACAGCAGCCAGCGGCGACGACTGTCGAACCTGTCACGGTCGATCGCCGACAAGGTCGCCATCGTCACGGGCGCGGCCAGCGGCATGGGACGCGCTACTGCGTTCTTGTTCGCCGACGAGGGGGCCAAGGTCGCGGTCGTCGACATCGGCGCCGATCGAGTGAATCCGGTCGTCGAGCAGATCATCGACGCCGGAGGTGAGGCGCAGGGATGGGTCTGCGATGTCAGCGACGCCATGCAGATCCACCAGATGGTCTCCGGGGTGGCCGAGCGCTTCGGTGGCGTGGACATCCTCGTCAACAATGCCGGGATCTCGCGGCGGGGCGGCGCAGAGGCGGAAGAGTCCGAGTTCGAACAGGCCTGGGACGAGACGGTAGCGGTGAACCTGACCGCCCACGCCCGGCTCATCCGGGCCGCCCTTCCATACCTCCTGAACAGCCCCCAGGGGGGCCGGGTGGTGAATATCGCGTCGACTGAGGCGATCGTCACGACGGCCGGATTGCCGGCGTACGCCGCCACCAAGACGGGCGTGCTCGGCCTCACCCGGTCGTTCGCCGTCGAGCTTGGCCGCCAGGGAATCACCATCAACGCCATCTGCCCGGGGCCGATCCGCACCGGCATGACTGAGGGCATCCCCGAGGAGGCCAAACAGATCTACGCCCGCCGCCATGTGCCGCTCCGCCGCTACGGCGAGCCCGAGGAGGTGGCCCACGCAACGCTGTCGCTCGTGCTGCCGGCCTCGAGCTTCATCAACGGGGCGACGCTGGTCGTCGACGGGGGCATGAGCGTCCGCCATACGTAAATGCACTCGGGCCTTGACGGACCGGGCTCGAACCTTCACCTGGTTATGGCCCGGCTCCACCCGAGGGATGGCCCACTTTCCCGACCTGTAAAGATGGGTGCCAGCACATGGACAGCGACGACCGACATTCCAAGGCTCCGAGAGAAGGAGTGGTCGAACTGACTCGAGTCCAGCCGATCGAGGCGGAAGTGATCGCCGCTCGGCTACGAGCGTCAGGCATATCCGCGACAGTGGATGCGGACTCGGTGTACCCGTCCTTGACCGTCGCTAACGGGGTGCCCGTCTTCGTGCCGATGGAAGATGCCCCACGAGCGCGGGCTCTTCTCGAACACGAAGACGAGGACGAGGACGAGGACGAGGACGAGTCGCTCTAGGACTGTCTGCCGGCCGGGTCGAGGCTGTAAGGCGCCGTTCGCCGTCCCGCCCCTTTGTGTCAATAAAACCCGCGTAATACGCGATGAATACGACAAAAAGATTCGGCAACCCCATGGGGAGCAGATGGCAGGCCCCGGCGAGCTTCGGGTGGCCGGCCAGCGAGGCGGGCCGGGTGGCCGGCGAGCCCGGCAAGCTTCGTGGCCGGCGAGCTTCGCGTGGCCGTGGCGCCGAGCGGGTTAGACCGCGGTATCGACCTTCGGCCGCAGGCCGTCGAGGAGCATGGCGATCAGCCTCTCCCCCTGGCCCGGCTCGAGGGTAGGGCTGGTGCACATGGGGGACACGATCTGCATCAGGTCGGCGCCGTCGATGTCGGTCCGGGCCGCGCCGGCCTTTTGGGCCCGGTTCAGCACCATCTCGGCCGCAGCGGTGACCCGTTCCCGGGACGCCACCTTCAGGTCAGGGTTTTTCTCGAACGCCTCGTGCAGCTCGTTGAGGAAGACTCGCTTGGCCTGCCCGTAATCGACATAGGCCCGCAACCAGGCCTCGAGAGCCTCCCACGGATCGAGCTCGGCGAGCCCCCGCTCAGCCGTCCCCACCAGCACATCGACGTCGTCCCGGTAGACGGCCTCGACCACGTCGATGCGCTTGGGGAAGTGGCGGTAAAGGGTTCCGACTCCCACTCCGGCCTCTTTGGCGATGGCCTCCATCGACGCCCCGCCCCCCTGGTCGGTGAACACCTGGCGCGCCGCCGTGACCAGCCGTTCATAGTTGCGCCTGGCATCCGCTCGCAGCGGCCGGCCCCCGGGCCCAGCCGCCTCACTTGTTTCGCTGCCAGCCATGAGCCTGGCACCTCCGTCAAAAAGTTCTTGCTAAACGGAGGCATCCTCCGTATACTAAGTGGAGGAAGCTTCCGTTTGAGGTCCACAATACCAGCTGAGAGGTCTAAGTCGATGCTTCAACTGTCAAAAGTTTCCCGGAGCGGAGGGAGGGGGCCGCGCCGAGGAGGAGGAGGAGGAGGAGGAGGAGGAGGAGGAGGCCGACGCGAAGTGACGGCGCAGCGCGGAGGAAAGGGAGGACGCGGCGGGATGTGGCGGCGCAACCCTTCGGTGCTGCTGGCGGTGATCCTCACCGCCCAGATGATGGTTGTGCTCGACGCCACGATCGTCAACGTCGCCCTTCCCCATATCCAGCGCACCTTCGGCTTCTCGAACTCGACGCTGTCCTGGGTGCTCAACGCCTACGTCCTGACTTTCGGCGGCCTTCTCATGCTGGGCGCCCGTTCGGGTGATCTCACAGGACGGCGGCGTACCTTCCTGGCCGGCATCGGCGTGTTCTCGATCAGTTCCCTGGCCGGCGGGATCGCCACCACGGGCTGGATGCTCCTGGCCGCCCGTGCCCTCCAGGGTGTCGGGGGTGCGCTGGCTGCTCCGGCCGCCCTGGCCCTGCTCACCGTCATCTTCCCGGACGGTCCCGGGCGGGTGCGGGCCATCGGCCTGTTCACCACGGTGTCGGCTGCAGGGGGCGCCGCCGGCCTGGTCGCCGGCGGGCTGCTCACCGAGTGGGCGTCCTGGCGCTGGGTGATGTTCGTCAACGTCCCCATCGGCCTGGCCGTCATCGCCGTCGGCTCGCTCGTTCTCCACGAGACCGAACGCCGCCATGGCCGCTTCGATCTCGCTGGCGCCGTCACGTCCACCGCCGGAATGACCGGCGTAGTGCTGGGCCTGGTGGAAGCGGGCACGTCGGGTTGGGCCTCGCCCACTACGATCGCATCGCTCGTCGCCGGCCTTGCTCTGCTCGCGGCGTTCATCATGATCGAACGCACCGCCGAGGAGCCCATCCTGCCCTTGCGCATCCTGGCCAGCCCGACCCGGAGCGCAGCCAACGCGGCCCGTGGTCTGGGCTACGCCGGCATGTACGGCATGGTGTTCTTCCTCACCCAGTTCCTCCAGGACATACAGCACCACTCGGCCTTGATCACCGGCATCGGGTTCCTGCCCACCCCGGCGACGGTGTTCTTGACGTCGCAGATCACGAGCCGGGTACTGGCGCCCCGCTTCCATCCGAAGGTGCTGATGCTCTCTGGCTCGGTGCTGTTAGCCGGCGGACTGTTCCTGCTCACGCAACTCAGCCAGAACACGTCGTATCTTCAGCTGCTGGCCAGCTTGATCTTGATCGGCGCCGGCATGGGTCTGTCCTTCGTCAGCCTGACCACGGCTGCCCTGCATGGCGTCGAGCCCGCTGACGCCGGCGCCGCCTCCGGTCTGATCAACGTGGCCCAACAGGTCGGCGCCGCCCTCGGGCTGGCCGTCCTGGTCAGCGTGTTCGACCGCGTCAACACCGGATCCGCTTCGATCTTGAGCGTCCACGGCCTGAACATCACCTTCGCCGTGGCCACCGCGTTCGCCCTGGCCGCCCTGCTGGTGGTGGCGCTCTTCGTCCGGACTCCAGCCCGGGAGCCGCAAATGGTGTCCGAGGTGGTGCCTGAGCCGGACCTGGAGTTGGAGCCGGCGGCTTAGTGCTTGTAGCTGGGAAAGGGTGGCCCTGGTGCGATCGAGCGCCGGGGTCACCTCGAGCGCGTCGGCTCGACGTAGAACGCAGCGGATCTGACGACCCCGATACACCGCGCTTGGCGGGGGCCGTTGTTCTACTGCGTGGATCCCCAGGTGTCCCAGTAGGTGATGCCCTCGACCGGAGGACGGGTGGCTGGATTGAAGTCGCCACCGGTGGTGTAGCCGACCGGGATGAGCGCCACCTGAGTGATGTCATCGGGGATCCCGAGCAGAGCGGCGGCCTCTTTCTCCTTGATCAAATGAAGAGTGGTCCAAACCGATCCGAGTCCCCGGCTCCGGAGAGCCAGCATGAAGCTCCATACGGCCGGGATGATCGAGCCGTACGTGGACGCGGCCCGGGCATTGGGAGCGTTGTCGACCCGCCCTTCGACGCAAGGGATCACATGGACGGGGACCCGGCCCAGGATCTCGGCCAGGTAGACGGCACTCTCGTAGACCCGCCTGGTCTGGGGATCGGTGGCGTTGGCGGCCGCCGCCTCGAGGTACGCACCCCCGCCCTCCGCATACATGCGAGCGAGCTCGGTCTTCTTGTCCGGGTCGGTCACGATCACCCAGCGCCAGGTCTGGGAGTTGCCGCCGGTGGGGGCCTGAACAGCGAGACGGATGCAGTCCAGGATCACCGACTTCTCGACTGGACGGTCGAGGTCGAGTCGCCTGCGCACCGCCCGGGTGGTGGAGAGCAGATGATCTGTTACCGCGGTGTCGATAGTCATAGCCCCCCTTGTCTACTCGTTCCACCCGGTCGAAGGCGGCCCAGAATGAAGTCCACTAGGATGCTGGGCCGGCCGCTCGACAAGGGGATCCGCTACATGTCGTCTACCAGCACCACCACGCCAATGGGGTTCGATCCGGACGCGCTCCGCGACCGGTACCGGCGCGAGCGCGACAAGCGGCTCCGGCCGGAGGGCAACGATCAGTACGTCGAAATCACTGGTCAGTACGCCCACTACCTCGATGATCCCTACGTGGCCTGGACCGAGCGCCCGCCACGCAACGACCAGGTGACCGTCGCGGTGATCGGGGGCGGCCTCGCCGGGCTCATGACAGGGGCCCGGCTACGCCAGGCCGGCATCGACGATTTCCTCATCATCGAGAAGGGCGGCGGCTTTGGTGGGACCTGGTACTGGAACCGCTACCCGGGCGCTCAATGCGATGTCGAGTCGTACATCTACCTCCCGTTACTGGAGGAGACCGGGTACGTGCCAAAAGAGAAGTACTCGCACGCCCCGGAGATCCTCGAACACTGTGACCGGATCGCGGACCATTTCGGGTTGTGGGAGCGCGCCTGCCTCTCGACTGAAGTCACCGGCGTCGAGTGGGATCCCGCCCGGTCGTCGTGCTTGATCCGCACCAACCGTGGGGATGAGTTCGTGGCCCGGTTCGTGGTCATGGGCAACGGTCCTCTGCACCGCCCGAAGCTGCCGGGCATTCCCGGCATCGAGACCTTCGAGGGCCACTCGTTCCATACGAGCCGGTGGGACTACGACTACACCGGTGGCGACTCGACCGGGGGCCTGACCAAGCTCGCTGACAAGACGGTCGGCATCATCGGCACCGGTGCCACCGCGGTCCAGGCCGTCCCCCATGTCGGCAGCGCGGCGAAACAGCTCTACGTGTTCCAGCGCACGCCGTCGTCGATCGATGTCCGCGCCAACCGGCCCACCGACCCGGAGTGGGCGGCCGGGCTGGAGCCCGGATGGCAACGGGAACGGATGGCGAACTTCACCACCCTCACCTCGGGCGGCGTGGCCGACAAAGACCTGGTGATGGACGGGTGGACCGACATCATCGGAAAGCTCGCGGTGCGGCTGTTGGCAGACCCCGACGCCGCTAGCAGCGGCCAGGACATCGCCGCCCATATGGAATTGGCCGACTTCGAGAAGATGGAGCAGATCCGCGCCCGCGTGGACGAGATCGTCGGCGACCCTGACACCGCCGCCGCCCTCAAACCCTGGTACCGGCAGTTCTGCAAGCGACCCTGCTTCCACGACGAGTACCTGCAGACGTTCAATCTCCCCAATGTGCGCCTGGTCGACACCAACGGGCGAGGCGTGGACCGGATCACAGCAACCGGGGTGATCGTGGGTGACACGGAATACCCGCTCGACTGCCTTATCTATGCCACCGGGTTCGAGGTGGGCACGGATTACACCCGCCGGGCCGGCTACGACGTCATCGGCGCGGGAGGGGTGAAGCTATCGGAGTACTGGTCGGGTGGCATCAAGTCGCTCATGGGGATGCACGTCCATGGCTTTCCGAATATGTTCATCCTGAGCCATACCGGGGGTGGGTTTACCGCTAACTACCCGCATCTCCTGGACGAGGCCAACACTCACCTGTGTCACATCCTCGAGTATGCCGTCGCTCACGATGTGCGCGAGATCGAGGCCAGCGCCGAGGCGGAGGAGGAGTGGGGGAAGACACTCGCCGAGTCAGCGCGCGACGTCGGAGCCTTTTTCGAGCAGTGCACCCCCGGCTACTACAACAATGAAGGCCAGCCGGCCCCGGGCGGCGGACTGCTCGCCAACACCTACGGCAAGGGCCCGATCGCCTTTTTCCAGCTCACCGCCGACTGGCGGGCCGAGGGTAAGTTCGCCGGGCTGGAGATGCGCGCCTGACGAGGATCGACGCCACCTGTTCCACCGATAGCCCGGCGATCACCCGCAACTCGAGTACCTGTTGGTCTCCGGGAGCAGCAGCTCGAAGGCCCGACGCAGTTCGGCGTGGTCGTCGGCGACCACGGCCGGATCGCCGGGCGCCCGCCCCGCCTCGATCACCTCGGCCATCCCTGCCGCGCCGGAGTCACACGGGCAAGACGGCGACAGAAGGGCAGAATAACGGTCGTCGCTGCGGTCGGGGCGAGAAGCCTGATGGCAGGGGTCCCGGCTGGCAGGGGTATCGGCTGGCAGGGGTCCCGGCTGGCAGGGGTATCGGCTGGCAGGGGTCCCGGCTGGAAGGGGTCTCGGCACCGAAAGTGCTGACACCGGCACGGGACCTGTTGGCACTTCTCGCGTCCTCAAGGGACGGGTCACGGCGGCATCGGTGGCCTCGGCGATCACCCGGCCAGCGGACCAAAACGGCCACCATAGCAAGTACCCGTCGACGCCGTCGTCAGGGCCGATCACCGGGGTGATGGATGGTCAGCGAGGTCCGGCCGACCCGCCCCGTCGGTCACCAGACTCGAGGGACCGCAGCTTTCTCGCTGACAGTGGCGCGAGGTGCTTGTTCCAGTGCTGGCAAGGGTTGAGCCGGTTCGGGCGCGGCCCAGACGCTCACGGCGTCAGGTTCGATGTCGACCCCGCAGGGATCGCCGATCTCGAGACGACCGGAACTCGGCATCCAGGCCCGGAGGTCGGGACCATCCTCCAGCTGTACGGTCACGGGCGTCGATGTGCCGAGCTGGACCACGTCGGTCACCCGAGCGGGATACCGGCCCTCGCTCCCTATGATGACCTGGTTGGGCCGCACGCACCAGAGCACCGCCGTTCCGTGCGGCACATCGGTGTCGGTCGCGATACACCGGTCCAGTCGCTCCGGTTGCCCGATGACATCGATGAGGCCGCCCCCGACAGCCGTGCCGGGCAGCAGGTTGTCGATCCGGAGCAACCGGGCAACCGCGGGCGACGCCGGGCGGCGGAACACCTCAGCGCATGATCCGGCTTGAAGTAGCCGCCCGTCCCCGATCACCAGGATCTCATCTGCAAGCATGGCCGCTTCGTCGGGATCATGGGTGACCAGCACGGTGGAGAGCCCGGCCTGGTGCTGAAGCCGGCGCATCTCCTGGATCAGCTCGTGGCGGACCGGTGCGTCGAGGGCCGAGAACGGCTCATCCAGGAACACCACCTGCGGGTCGCGACTGAGGGCGCGAGCCAGGCTGACCCGCTGGCGTTGTCCCCCCGACAGCTGGGACGGCAGGCGGTCCAGCAGTTGGTCCAGGTGGAGCGTTTGCAACCACCATGCGGCCCGAGCCGGAATGGCATCGACAGCGAACATGGCCTGACGCCAGACCGATCGGTCCGGGATCAGCCCGAGCCCTTGGGGGACGTAACCGATCCGCCGGTCCTCGGGTGCGATAAGGCTGACGTCCTGAGATCCGTAGCATACTGTCCCTGCTCCGGGCACCAACCCGGCCAGGGCCCGCAACGTGACGGATTTGCCTGAACCGGAAGGGCCGACGATAGCGATGCGGTGGCCAGTGGCCTGGTAAGCCACCTGGAGATGGAAGGTCCCGACCTTGGTGTCGAGGTCGAAGCCCATAGCGGTCGGCGTGGCACCGGGAGGTCCGGCCGCGTCGACCAGGTCCGCCTTTGCATGCTGTCGATGCGGCCAACCGACGTGGCTGATCAGGATGGCAACCGCAGCGAAGCACAGCGCGAGGAACGTCGGCGCCTGCGTGGCCGGCAGCCCGGTGGCAGAAAACTGAAACTCCGTGTAGACGGGCAGGCTGAACGGGTGATAGGCGACGATGATCACGGCTCCGTATTCGCCGAAAGCTCTCAGCCAGGTAAGGACCATCCCGGCGCGAATGCCTGGTAGCGCCACCCGCAGATCGATGAGCCAAAATCGGGCCAGCGGCCGGTGGCCGAGGGACGCGGCCAGGCCATCGAGGGACGGGTCGACCGCCTCGAAGGCCGACCGCGACGCGACGATCACGAACGGAGCAGACACAAACGTCTGAGCAATCACGATGCCGGCCAAGGAATTGGTGAGGTGGCCGCCGAAATGCCGCCCCAGGAAGCTGTAGGGGCCGATCAGGTAAATGAGGAGAATGCCGCTCATGATGGGCGGCAGCGCCAGTGGCAACTGCACCGCCACGCTGGCAACGGTACCGAGACGGCCCTGACTGCGGGCCAGCAGATGACCCAGGGGAACACCGAACAGGGTGCTGATCACGAGCGAGATGGTCGCCGTCTTGACCGACACAGCCAGCGCCGGCCACAGCCCGGGTACATCGAACCCGCGGTTATGGGATGAGGCGAACCGATACAGAAATGCCACCACCGGGATGGCCAGATACAGGATCAGCAACGCGGCCAGGACCTGCAACGGTCGTCGGGTTGTCATCGCATTGCGCCACCGTCCGGGGATGGCGCGTGCGTCGACTCAGGTTGCGGCGCCGTGCCACCCGAGGTTTCGTCCACTCGAATCTCCACCGACGGACTGTAACGCTATTGATCAGGACTTCACTACTTGGGGCAGCGATGACCTCCCGGCGTTAGTTCCTCACCGGGAACACGCTCCGCGAGGTCGGGACGCCGGAACCGGTCACCGGGCGCGGTCTCACCAGGGCGAAGCCTTCCGCATGCAACACGGCCTTCGCGCTCGGTTCGAGCAGGTGGTCATCGAGAGGGTCGTCAGTCCAGGCCCCACGTCGTCCAGGAGCCCGTCTCCCGAGCGTGAGGGTGTCCGGGAGTGGGAGGGTCGTCAGTCCAGGCCCCACGTCGTCCAGGACTCGACCGGCCGCACCGGCGAGAGGGCGAGCAGGACGCGACCCTCCTTGGTCAGGCCCTGCAGCTGCTCTTCGTCGCTCGGCACCTTCACGCCGTGCTTCTCCCGGATAGCCCGGAATCTGGGCAGCTCGGCCGCCAGGTCCTCCCGGACTTCCACCATGGCCTCCACGAGAACGGTGCGGAATCCCGTCGAGTCGTCGACAACCAGCTCGGCCCGAGGATCCCGCCGAAACATGCGGTACTTCACCCGTCCCCGGGTGGTAGACACAAAGAAGCGCTCGCCGTCCCAGTAGAACCAGTTTGGCGTGACGTGGGGCCGCCCGTCCTTACGGACACCGGCGACCATGATGTTGCGCGGCTCGGCGAGGAAGGCCTCGACTTTCTCCCTGGTGGTCATCGGAGCAATCTAGTCCGGCGTGCCTCCGGACCACTCGGGGACCAGCAGGTCGACGACCCCCGTGGACAAGGAGAACTGAACGCCTGGCCCACGAACGACAGGCCGCTGGTGTGGTAGAGCCCGGCCTGGCGATTTCCACGGCGCGATCGCTTCCTGTCTCCGGCTGCGCTCGGGAAGGGATTTTCTACAGCAGCACCTGCATCAGGTGGGCGTCGATCGCAACAGAGACGCTATGAACGGGTGCCAGAGCGGAGCGACCACCGCTTGGCGGCGCGGCCTGCTCGACGGTCACGAACTGGCGACGAGCTCGTCCACCTCGGTGACCTCCTCCGGCGAAAGCACCCAGTCGCCGGCAGCCACGTTTGCGTCGACCTGGTCGACCTTGGTCGCACCCGCAATAACCGAGGCCACCGTCGGTTTGGCGGCCAACCAGGCGAAGGCCAGGTCGAGCAGACTGTGGCCGTGGGCAGTGGCCCACGCGGTGAGCGCGTCCACCTGGTCGAACGCCTCATCTGTCAGCACGCCGGCAGCCCGATCGCCCCACCGGTGGAGGCGCGTCCCTTCCGGGGGCTTCTCGCCACGACGGTACTTGCCGGTCAGCAATCCGCTGGCCAGCGGGAAAAAGGGCAGGTACGCAATGCCCAGTTCCTCGCACACCGGGATCACCTCCGCCTCGTCGGCCCGCTGCAGGAGGTTGAAATGATTTTGTACGCTCACGAAGCGCGGGCCGTTGCCGGCCGCAGCTTGTGCTTCTCGCAGTTGAGCCGCGGAGAAATTGGAGCAACCGATCTCCCGTACCTTGCCGGCCGAAACCGCCTCGGCCAGGGCTCCCAGGGTCTCGCCGATCGGCGTAGACGGGTCCGGGCGGTGCAACTGGTAGAGGTCGATGTGGTCGGTGCCAAGGCGTTTGAGGCTGGCGTCGACTGCAGCGCGGACATACTCGGGGCGGGCGCCGCCAGTTCCCGCCTCTCCCATGACCGGGCTGCCGAATTTGGTCGCAATCAGCACGTGGTCCCGCCGCGATCCGAGGGCCTGGCCCAATCGCTCCTCGCTGGCGCCGTAGGAATCGGCCGTGTCGAAAAAGTTGATCCCCCGATTGAGGGCCTCGTCGACGACAGGAGGCACTGCCTCGCCGGACATGCCGAAGCCGAAATTGTTCGTGCCCAGCCCGACAACCGTCACTTCGAGCGAGCCGATCTGACGCATTTCCATAGGCCTTGCTTAGCACGCACGTCGGCCTCTCGCCGAACTGAGCATCCGGCGGGTGCTGATCCGACAGACCCACGTCTGGCCGCCATTCCCTGGAGTCATCGACGGGCACCTGGACGCAGGAATCCCACCCTCGGCCTGAGGAATGGCCAGGCCAGAGCGGACGGCCCTCGACAGCTCTTCGTCGGTCGCCCGGGGGTGGGTATCTTGCTCGGTCATGGACAACAGAGGCACAGCCGTCGTCACCGGCGCTTCCAGCGGGATCGGGGCCGAGACGGCCCGAGCCCTCGTCGCAGCGGGGTTCGATGTGATTATCGGAGCTCGCCGCGTCGCCCGACTGGAGGCCCTGGCATCAGAACTTGGATCGCAAGCTCGGGCCTTGCCCCTCGATGTGACCGATCTGGCGTCCGTGGACACGTTCTGCGCCGATTTCGGTCCGTGCCGCCTCCTCGTCAACAACGCCGGCGGGGCGCTCGGACTCGATCCCTTCCTCAGCGCCGACGAACAGAAGTGGCAGACGATGTACGACACCAACGTGCTCGGCACCCTGCGTATGACCCGCGCCCTGCTCCCCCGTCTGATCGAATCCGGCGACGGTCACGTGATCACGATCGGCTCGATAGCCGCCTTCGAGCCCTACGCCGGTGGCGCCGGCTACAACGCGGCCAAGCACGCCACCCGCGCCATTATGGACGTACTTCGCATCGAGCTGGTCGGCCAGCCGGTGCGCTTCACCCAGATTGACCCTGGAATGGTGGAAACGGAGTTCTCTCTGGTCCGCTTCGACGGAGACACCGAGCGGGCCGCGGCTGTCTACGAGGGAATGACTCCGCTGACGGCCGCGGACGTGGCCGAGGTCATCGCCTTCGCCGCCACTCGACCGAGCCACGTCGACATCGACCAGGTCGTCATACGGCCGAGGGATCAGGCTCGGGCCTGGCTGGTCCACCGCGGCCAGCCGTAGCCGATTGGCGCGGAGAGGGAGGGATTTGAACCCTCGGGCCCAGTCTCCCAAGCCAACTCATTAGCAGTGAGTCCGATTCGGCCGCTCTCGCACCTCTCCTTGGCCACCATGTTAGCAGGCGGCGCCTATGTCCGCTGCGAGGACAAAGGCCCTGGCCAGAGCAGGTATTCGGGCCGTTCTCGAAGCCACCTCGGAGCGCTCTCCTGAGCCGCTGGACGGTCCTCCACTGTCGGGCTCACCCAGGCTACGATGCCTGCTATTCAACGCTGATTCAACAGCGGAACGAACTGGCCAGGGACGGTGTCCGATGGACGAGCGACCATCCGAACCATGGGTGCCGAAGACGTTCAGCGCCTGGATCACCAAGAAGAAGACCACTGCCTCGGTGGTGGACCGGTCCACCGGAGAGCGGACGCAGCGGCCGGTCGACCGCTGGGACGTTGGCGGCCGGGCGGACGGCATCCAGTGGCTCAAGCGCTTCAACAAGGCGGGACTGGCGCAGACCTGGAAGGACGAGCTGGACCAAGGCTTCGCCTCCGGCTTGCCGTTCGACCTTGACGCCCGTCGGTTCGTCGTGCCCCGGGCACCGCGCGGGCCGGTCGTGCCCACCGTGTTCGAACTGACCGAGAAGTTCTTCCGTCAGCACCCGTACTGGGAGCCGAAGACGAAGATGGCCGCGGCCGCTTCCTTCAACCGGGCCCGCAGGTGGCTGCTGGCACCAGGGGCCGAGCTCGACGACGACACCGAGTGCGCCGTCACCGACTACATCAACAATGCGTCGTTCCTCCCCGACCACCTGACCGCAGAGATCACGGACAGGCAGGCGCACGGGCGAAACTGGATCGAAACCCATTCCGCACCTGCCGACTCCCTTACAACCGCCGACATCGAGGGCTTCGTCGCCCGCTTCCAGACCAACCAGCGAGATCCCAGCAAACGAGTGAGCGCCGGCACCACCACCCGCTTCCTGCAGCCCCTGAAGAGCTGCTGGGCGTGGGCGATCACCCGGGACGACATCGCGATCGACCGGAATCCGTGGCTCGTCATCCGGCCTCAACGCAAAGTCAAAGGAAAGAGTTCGCTTAGCGGCGGCAGAGCTGCTATCGCGGTCGACGCGGACATCGTGATCGGAGTTGACGACGCATTCGCCTTGGCCGAGGCGTGCGCCGTGCACGGCTCGTGGGGACCCGTCGTCGAGTGCTTCATCTTGGTCATGGCGCTTTGCGGACTACGACCCGGTGAAGCCGCAGGTCTTCTGTGGGAAGACATCGAGCTTCCCGACAACGGCGATGCCGGGTGGGTTACCGTGCGACGTACCCACCGTCCCGTTGCTGCTCGGTGGCTCGACCGCGACGAAGATCCCGAATGGGGTCCCCTCAAGGATCGAGATCTCAGCGACACCCGCCGGGCCCCCGTTCACCCCGTCCTCGTCGCGAAGCTACGCAACCATCTGGACCAGTTTGGCAAAGGACCCGACGGACTCGTCTTTCATCGCAACGGCAAGGCCTTCGATCCCGATCTCTTCGCCCGCAACGTGTGGCCACAAGGCAGGTCGGCTCTCTGGCCCCTCCGAACCGATCTTGGTTCCAACGACCCTCGCCAGCCGAAGCTCGCCCGGCTCCGCCGTCACGACCTGCGCCACGCCGCCTGCTCCTGGTGGCTGCGAGAAGGAGTCGACGCCGTCGTCTGCCAACGATGGTCGGGCCACAAGACACTCTCCGTCTTCCTCGACATCTACCAGGGCGTAGCCCCCGGACGAGAAGACGAAGGCGTCCGCCGTTTGGTGGAAAGCCTGCCTCCGGTCCGGTCGGTCGAGTAACAACCTCAATCAGGCTGTCTCGGCCTCCAGTCCCGCGAGCCACTCCTCATACCAGTCCCGACGGACCCGAATCTCGCCGTTGTGGAGGCGAATAGACCTCGGAAACCATGGCCTACCCCGCGACGACCATTTGTACGCGGTGCTGACGGAGACGTCCAGATCGGTGGCGATCTGCCGAATGCTCACCCACCTGCGCTCTTCCACGGCTACCAGTCCTTCCGCTCGGTCCACGGAGCCTGTCTCAGAGCCCGCCGGTTCTCAGCCAGATCGTCGGCAATGGTGCGGGCGTAGATCGCTTCTTCCGGAGAGTGGCCCCGGCCGATGTACTGCCAGTTACCTATGACGAGGAGTGTCTCGTCTTCAGCGCGATCGCATGAATCGCTCCGGGGCACTCGGGTGCCTTCGGAGTATCCGAATCCGACGACCAGGCGCTGATTCCGCCAGTGTTGGCGGGCTTGGCGCAGGGCAGTCAGGATGGTGGAGTAACAGCGGGATTTTGTTGAGACATGGCCCCGGAAGCCGGCCATGTGCGTCCAGAGTCGAAGGCACAGCTGCTCGAGCTCTGGCTGTGCGCCGAGGATCCAACAAGTCGAAATCATGGCTTGGGCATGAGCGTCGACGACCAGGTGGAGGTCCTCGTCCCGGGTGCTCCGACCGTGGCAGCCCTTGCACAGGCCAATTTCTTCCGGGTCGGAACCCGTACCTTTGCAGCGCCAACACACGACAGCCTTTGAAGGGTGCCGGTGTTCTCGGCTGCCTTTGTGACGTACTTAGCCACGTAGCCGGCCACCTTTTGGTCGTTGCTTTTCGTTTCCATGGCTACAGATGTGGAGAGGGGAATGTGTCCGCGATCGGGGAGGCAGCCGCGGAGGACACATTCATCGCCCAGGTGTTGATCCCACCCAGCCCTCGCAACGCCAGCCACGACGCGGGGTCAGTACCGTCGGGTTGGCTGACTATTGTCGCACTTCTGCCTCGTGCCTGAACGGCGGCGGCGAGACGCCGGTTCGAGTCCCGGCCTGCCGAGTCGCCGTCGAAACTGATAACGAGGGACCCGGGGTGCAATCTGAGAACCGTGTCGAGCTGACAGAGCGACAACTCCCGCCCCGACTGAGTGACCGGGCAAAGCCGGGTGGCGTAGCCGGTGCGGATCGCTGCACAGGCTATGGCGAGGCCGTCGAGGGTTCCCTCCACCACGACCACGCCGCCGTAGGGATGTCTCGGCGCGGGCAGAGGCTGGTAGAGGTTTACCGATTTGTCGTACAGGACGGTCTGGGGTGGATTCTTGTACTTGGGCGCCCGAGAGTCACCTACATTCCGGCCGACCAGGCCAGTGAGACACCCCTCGGGACTTCGGATGGGGATCAGAAGCCGTTGGTGGTAGAAGTTGGTGACCCGTCCGTTCGGGTCGCGGTGGACGAGCCCGGCGTCGACCAGCTCGTCGGTGCTGAACCCGTCGGCCAAGAGTCGCCTAAGCAGGGTCGCGCCATAGGCCGGCGTCTGGCCCGTCTCATGCCGATTCGTATAGGCCTCCAGGGCGGTGACGTCGATGCAACGGCTGGCCAGATAGCCAACAGCTCGGGCGTGCAGGGGACCGGCAGTGCAGTGCTCCCAGGTGCGGTTGAGGACCTCCTGGACTCGAGCAGCGGGGGTCCGGTTCAGATCCGGCCGCTCCGTGTCCACACCAGCGGTCGAGGTCCGAATGGAATCACCACCGTGAGCAGATCCAGCCCAAGCGTTGGTGAGTGGGCGGTCCGAGTCGAGGATCTCGATCGCCTGGCGCCAGCCGACACCTTCGACTTGTTCAGTCCATTGCACCACGTCGCCAGCGCGGTCTGAGCAACCGAAGCAGTACCACATGCCGTCGTCGAGATAGAGGCGCAGAGAGGGGGTGCGGTCGGGATGACCGTGGGAGGGCATGGGGCAGCGCACCGTCACTGTGCCCGTCGTCGCCCGGAGCCATACACCGGTGCGGGCCGCGACCTCCGCCAGGCTGTGTCGTTGCCGGGCGGCCTCGATGGGGGAAGCCTGACGGCTCATAGATCGACCTGCATGGTGGGTGTGGTTTGTGGACCGCCGGCCACTGCTGGTGCGAGCTGCGCCCAGTGCTGGTGGGCGAGACGGGCGGTGTAGGAGAGTCGCCCGAGCATCCGCTGGGGTATGTCGGGGAGGGCTCGTCGTACGGCGAGGGTGTCGCCCGACCGGACGGCGGCACCGAAGGCAGCCATGCGGTTGAGCGTCCGGGAGATAGGGGCGTTCCGGCCGAGTCCTTCTCCCAGGCCGAGGCTGACGGCGAGATCGGTACTATCGATGGCGGTGGCCGGTCGAGAGTTGGCCAGGCGGCTAAGCCTTTGCCAGCAAAGCGTGGTGCTGGGCCCCAGAACGCCTTCTAGCCAGCAGGCCTCGACATAGGGACTTCCCGGCCGGTGACCGTGCGCCTCAACGATGGGATCGGGCCAGGGCACGACAGTGAGCGTCGATGGCGTGTCCAAGGCGGGATGTCGGGGTGCGGTCACCGGTTCATCGCCTCGTCCGGCTGGTGGCAGCTGCCGTCTCTGAGCCACTCACCCCCGCGGTCTGCGTAGCCAAGCACGATCGGCAACTCGCTTCGGTCTTCTGGGGCGGTGTGAATCACCACACCTTCACCCAGCCGGGTAATACCAAGCTGTCCGCATCGGGCCAGACCATCGGCGGCGACGATTGCTGCGTAACTTGTAGTGAGCTCGACGCCGGCTTCTGCTGCGGCCGATCTCAGCCTAGCTGCTATCCGGGTTGTCCTGAATGCCCCCGACCGCGAGTCCACGTGCGCAACATGTCCGGACAAGTGAGAACCGCTTGCTTCGAGTTTGACGGGCGCTTTCATCTGGTGGTTCTCCTCCGTGGTGGTCCGTCGACCGCCTCACTTATATGGCGATCGGGCCGTCAGGTAGCTCCCGCTCCGATATGTCGGGGTTGGCTGACGTCGCGGCGGTCGCGGGGTCCGTGACCCATAACCGCTGAATCATCGGAACGTTCGTGCGGAGCACTCTGGCGATCTCTTCGTGCGCGAGCCCAGCGGCATGGGCCTCCTGCACTGCCTGGCGCAGGACAGCTTCGGCACTAGCGACCGCTTCAGCGAGGGCCTCGAGGTGGAAGGCTCGTTCCCTCGCTCGGAGAAGCGGACCGGCATGAGTTACCTCCCAGTCCTTGAGGATCAGGTCGTACTGGTGGTCGCTGGGGCTATCCGGTCCGCCCGAGTCATGAAGTGCGCCGGCCCACCCGCAGGTACATTCGGCCCGCCAGGCCACCGTGTCAGCTTCGATATTCGGCGTCCACGTGCCCCGGGCGGATGTGCCGTCCTTGAGCACATGGCTGACGTAGCCTTCGTGATCGTACAGACCGATGCCCTCGGCGGTGTAGAGGATGGTCCCCACCGTGGTTCGCCTCCTTCTCAGGCGGCTCGCTCGGCCGCTTACCCCTATGGGCAACGGGGCGTCAGTTACTGGCCCCGGCCAGATTCGGTCTTCTGCTGCCGGGACGCCAGATCATCTGCCACGTGTTGGTCCCAACCGTCGGTGTGGGGTTGCCGAAGGCGCGACGGCGGTTCTTGATGTGATGCGCCGCAGGGGTACCCGGCCGTCCAGGCTCGCAACAAGGCGGCGATGTCGCGCAGGGCGCGCATCCACTCCACCGGGGCGGTGGCTGGCGATGTGGGGAGGTAGCTCACCCGCTCGTGGTCGCGCAGGGCGGCTAGTGGGTCGGCACCTATCGATCCGCCGGTAATTGTGGGTCAGGCGACTTTGCGTCGATTTTCGAGTCTTTTGACGACAGAGTCGTGGTGGTCGCGGTTGCGGCGGCGGATGTAGGCCTGGGTGGCTTTGTTGAACTCGTCCCAGTCGGGGTAATCGGAGCCGTTGATGACGAACTCGACGTAGGCCCAGAAGTGGCATTCGATGCGGTTGAGGTGGCTGGCGTTGGTCGGTGTGGGCAGCAGCCCCACCTGATGGGCGACCGCCCAGTCGCGGATTTCTTGGGTCCAGTGGGCGGACAGGCCGTCCATGACGATGTAGACCTGGACGTCGGGCGGGTAGCGGCGGCGGATGTCTTTGAGGAACTCCAGCACCACTTTGGCGGTCACCGAGCGGGCTTCGAGTCGACCCCACAGACGGTCGGCGCCCACGTCGTAGGCGCCCAGCAGCTTGCGAGTGCCTTTGTTCTTCTTGTAGGTGGCCCGCTGGCGGGCCGGGCGCTTCTGGGCGAACCAGCCCCGACCGGGGTGCGGCTTGAGGGAGATGGGACCGCACTCATCGAAGCTGACCAGCACCCCATCCAGGGTGCCGGCCGCGGCTGCTTTGTAGGCCCCCAGCACCCACTGCTTCTTCGGTTCGTAGAGCGGGTCGTTGGACCACTTCCAGGTGCGGGTCCGCTGGGCGGTGATGCCCATCTTGTTCAATAGGCGGCGCAGATGCTCCTTGGAGATCGTGCGTAGCACCCGATGGCGGATCAGGTAGCGGCGCAGGCGCGACAGCGACCAGCGGGTGCCGGGCTCACCGAGATCGCCGGGACGGGCGAGGGCGATAGCCCGGATGGCTTCCCGGGTGTCATTATCGATCCTCCTCGGATGCCCGCCCCCGGTGGGAGGGCGCAGCGAATCCATCCCGTCGGCGTTGAACTCGGCGATCACCCGGCGCACCTGGTTCTCGTCGGTCTGCAACACCCGAGCAATTTCCGGTGCGGCCACCTGCGCATCGGAGGCCAGGAGGATCTGCGCCCGCTGGCGCAGGGCGAACACCTTCGACTGACGCGAGATCCTCCGCAAGCGGGTTGCCTCCTCCGGGCTGAGATCTCGTACGAACACCGCCGGCGGGCGAGCCAACCTGACCTCCTCCAAGTCCAGGCTCCGCCCGCACCAGCATCTTTATGTACCGCGAATTACAAGTGTGGGATTACCGGCGTCAGGTTCGGTGCCGCCCCACTAGGGCTTCGACGTGCTCGTTGTGACGCCACCAGCACGACGGGATCACGTGATGGTCCAGGTGAGGGAAGCGGGCTTGGATTTTGTCCACCCAGGCCCGGAGACTGTGCCATTCACCGGCGGCCCTTCCATGAGGTAGGGACGGCCAGTGCGTGGCAGAGGGGATGTCGTCGAGGGCCGGAATGCCGGTGCCGGTGAGGCGGACCGTTTCCGAAGCCGGATGCCCGAGGGGTTGGGCATGATGCTCATTAGCGGTCAAGGCCGAGAGCCTCCTCTGTGGCCAAGCCGCCGGGATTGCGCAGGAGTCCAATGATGAGGTCATTGGCTTGGCTTCGCTCGATGCGGCGCCAGCCCGGATGGGAGTCGAGCACCGCGTGGATGAGGTCATGGCAGTGCCGGTCCACGGGAACCAAGTCAGCGAAGTGCTCCTGGCCGAGACGTCGATAGGTGCGGTGATGTAGGTCTCCCGCACGGAGACTCCACGGTGCGCCGCACACAACACAGCACGGGGCACGGCCATAGCGCTGCCGCCACTCCCGATACCAGCCCCGGCGCACTTCCAACCACTGCGGGCTGACCATCCAGCAGCCATAGGCCACCCGCCGCAGGATGCGCTGGCGCGACCAGCCAAGGCCGGGCCGGGGTTCATGCATGATCCGCCGCTCCCAAGCCCGTGTCGTAGGCCCGTCGGTCAGCGGCGAGCTGATCGGCGTCGGCTCGTTCCATCCAGGGCAGCAGGCTGATCATGATCGGCGGGGCTGCTCGCAGCAGCAGGAGCGCCTGGCCGAAGAAAATCTGCCTCAGGGCGGATGGCTCCAGGATCGGCCGTTGTCGTGCTGAGACCGACACGCTGCTGCTCCCGGCAGCACCGCCGTGGGTGTGGGTCAGCTCCCGGACTTCCCGGTCGCCGATTAGCCGGGATATGCCCGCCAGATCGTCTGCATTGGCCGAGCCGCCCAAAACGATCTTGACAATGGCCGAGTCCCATATGGCCCCGGCGGCGTCGCGGCCCCAGCGGTCCCGGGCCTGGGATAGCGACTGCAACACCGCGAGAGTGGTGATGCC
The DNA here is from genome assembly GCA_963834725.1 of uncultured Acidimicrobiaceae bacterium. Lineage (GTDB taxonomy): Bacteria > Actinomycetota > Acidimicrobiia > Acidimicrobiales > Palsa-688 > PALSA-693. The sequence continues at coordinate 3,966,461 of CAWICN010000001.1, read as the reverse complement.
ACTTCCGCCGCCCTCGGACACGAGCGCCGGTAAAGACGGGAGGGGGTAATTGGCGGCCTCATCCAATAGCAGTGCCAGCGGCGGGTCGAGCCGTGTGCCCGGAGAGGTCGCGGCCAGGCGCTTGGCCACGTCGATCACGTCCTCGACCAGTGCGGCAACCAGGCTGGCCGTCGCCGACGCGCCCGAGGCGCTCCCAAGCAGGTAGAGAGTCCCGCTGCCGCGCAGGAACGCTGCGGGGTCGAACTCCTCCTTCTCGCTGGGGCTTACAGCCGCCAGCACGGCAGGGTCAGCCAACGGCGAGAAGGTGTTGGCCACCATGGCCCAGACCGAATCCCTGGTCCGCCGGTCGGTGGAGACGACCGCATCCAGAGCCAGGTCCCATCCTGGCGTGGTGCGCTCGGCGTGGGTCAGGATGGCGACCGCTTCCTTCGCGCTGGCCGCGGAATGCGACCACCGGTACAGATCTGCTGGCGGGCGCTTGTCGAGGGCGGCCGCGTGCAAAAGACAGCGAACTACCGACAAGGCTTGCTGGCGCCAGAAGTTGCCGTTCTCCATGCCCGACCGGCCGCTGTCGGGAACCAGCGCCTCCGCTCGGAGCATCGCCGTCTGCGGGCGCTCACAACCGCGCACCAACGACCAACACAGCGATGGCACCGACCCCAGGGAACTCGTAAGCCCCTGGCGGGTCGAACACCGCGACCGGACCCCTCCTCCTCCGGGCGGCCAGAGTTACGGCCACGTTGTCCGGGCGCGTGCTGGTCGTCAGCACCGGACCCGGTGCGTCCAGGATCATCGGGATGACCACCGACGTGCCCTTGCCCGACCGCGGGGGCCCCAGCAACAAGATCGAATCTTCGACCGACGCCCAGCAACCCACCCCGAAGCTACGACCAAGCAGGTAGCCCACGTCCGCAGGGGCCGGCTTGGCGAGCGAGGATCGCAGCGTGCCAGCCCGTGCGAGCAGCGCCTTGGAACCCGCAGCCATGACCACGTGCCGCCGGGTGGCCATCCCCTCAACGCGATCCAACTGTCGCCCACGACAGCGCGCGCCGCCATGCAGTGCCCGCCAGGTCAGCCAAGCAAGCAGGCACGGGACGACGAGCACCATTGCCGTCACAGTCCAATAAACACCAACGGGGCCGACCGGGCCGTGCCACGCTCGTGACGGGTCACCAAAGTTGGCGAAAGCAGCAAGGCCCGCGAATGGCCTCTTGCCCGGCACACGATGACCGGTGATCCACGCAGAGGCCGCGCCGGCAGCCCAAAGAATCACACCGACAGTCACGAGCCCCGCGGCGCCAACCAAGGCGGAATCCCTGCCATCCCGCTGCAGCTCGGTTCCAGCCATATGCGCCACCTCCAATAACTGAGCGGTTCTGCTCTAATGGGATGTGGTGCGTCATGTAGGCCGACGAATCCCGAGAGGCGCGCGTTACAGGGCATGGGGAGAACGCATGAGCAGACAACCGATTAGGGGCAGATCACTCCAGTTCGAAATGGCTTGATACAGCACTGGGATCGCCAACTGGCGATACGAGTCGACAGGCTCAGCGGAGGGGTAGCGAGACAGCGAGGCGGGAATCGTGCCAACCACTGGCAGCGGTCCGGGCGTCAAGCTCGTGCGGCCCCAGCGAGCAACACCGCAAAACCCCCCTTCCGCTCATCTCAAGCAGAACTGCCGGCGCCTCGGCGGCGCGGGAATATGAGCCACTCAGCGAACGACATCATCGGAAGGCGCCCAGATGCGCGTCGTGAACCCGACCAAGCTGTACTGAGAGGACCGAAGGAACGACTACAGGAACTGCCAAAAGCTGTAAGGCACCGCCCCGATCAGCACTTCGGGCGATGCCGTCGAGCGAGTTGCCCGGATATTGCTCCGCGAGCTCAAGAACGCCCAAGAGTGTTCCGGCCCGGGGCCCCTCCAGGAAAGTATTGGTCGGAAGCGCATAGCCATTGCTCGCGGCCACGACCTAGATCCACCGATCGTTCGCGCCCGGTAATGGTCTGGCTCAGATGAAAACGCGACCTCGTGATCCGACATCACCGAGCGAATGAGTTGGAGCACTTAATTTTACTGTTCGCCCGACATCACGAGCGAACGCGACGCACTGCCGACGTCGATGTTTACCCCCTCCTCGCGGCCCCTCCTGTTCAGTGTAAAGTGGCGGGTTAGCGTACCGAATGCCGAGAGAAGGTCCTGGAGCCCTCCTGCCGTCAGCACAACTGCATGCCCTTGGGCATTAGTATCGTCGAAGACAGGTCCCGCCCGTCCCCACCACCCATCGACCCACCACACGGTCTCGACTGCCACGTCGCCCGTCGTTCGGATCTATCGCCCGGGGCTAGTGGCCTCAGGTGTCCACAAGAGCTTCGCCGCAATGTCTGGACGAAATGCCAGCCAGTCAGCCTGGATCTGGTGGAAGACATGACCGATGTTCTCGAGGATCAGGCGATCACCGGCGCCAGGCTCCGTAGCAGGAGTCGCCTCGACAAGGTCACGTCGGAGCAGAGCTGACCGCACGAAAAACAGTGGCCCGTCGAGCGAATCCTCGCGGCCGACGACCAGGCCGCACCTGAACTCTTCCTCCAAATGCTCCCAGTTCAGAACCGTCAAGTCGCACCTCGCGCCGATAAGAACGGCACCCGCAGCGTTCGAAGCTGTGACATATTCCTCAAGCCGGTGCCGAAGAGTGCTCCCCCATCGTTCAAGTGTCTGGTCGTGTCCCGCCGCAACCGGCGCGGGTAGGACCGCAGGCCGAGTCAGAGGCGAGTCCTGGAGGAGATCCGGGTCGATCGTGCGCAGGCGCCGAAGCACCCACTCGGGAGCATTACCGAGCAACCGTGCATCAGTAATGTCAGCCAGGACTCGGCCGAATCCCGCTCGCGATGCGGCAATCTTCTCGGAAGAGAAGGTGTGCCGCAGGTGGGAGGAGTCGATCGCCTTGCGTACTTCCTTATCATCGGGAAGTAACGTGAGTGCTTCACGCGCGTATCGCGACGCGACACCGAGCAAAGTGTCTTCGTCCAGATCGAGGCCGTCCGCAAGCAATTGATACTGGCCCTCGTGTGGAGCGAGAAAGACGGGTTCGTCGCCGATCACCGCATCCGGCAAGGGTGGCAACGCAAGCCGGTAGATAGGGGCCAAACGGCGGTACTCGACCAGTGAATGGTCGGGGGAGAGATCTCGCAGCACCGCGCTCGGATGGGATGCGAGCACTTCGGCAAGCCGTTCGAGCTCCGGTCGCGCGAAGTTAGGGTCGTACGCCCTCGCTCCAGCGAAGCAACGGCCCGCCCGCTCGAGCATGTCATCCGTCATGCCGGCGTCTACGAAGCGCCCCAAGGCAGCTACGACCGAATCGTTGACGGGGAGTGACCGGATGACGATCCTTGTTGCGGCATCACGAACGACCCACGTTGGATGCGAGAGGTGACCGACCGCGGTCTCTGCGAGTGCGTCGGCGGCTGCCTCGGTCGCAGGCCGCTCGCGTCGGTCGCTTGACTCACTCAGTAGCCACCACCGGCAACGCGCATCCCCGAGGATGTCTCCCCCAGGGAGATTGAGCGTCTCGGCGAGGCCATCCAGGTAGTTGCGAACTTCCGTCCACGTAGCAACCCAAGAGACTTCCGGATCGAGCCCTTCAACGATGGCAGCGAGTTCATCGATGAGCATGCAGGGAAACCAGCGACTGCTCATCACCTGCTCGGTTAGATCTCGACAAGCCTTGACCCGTTCCGGCATACCGCCGACACGGACGGTAATCTCGACGGCGCGGCGCCGACTCCCTCCATAGCTCGACGACCAGGCCTCAGGCGATGTGTGAAGGAGCGCGATGTTGGCAAGTCGGAGCGCGAGGTCGGCTGCACCGGCGCGCTCCGCAGCGGCAGCAAGCGCTGCCAACGCTTCACCTACCGAGTGGCCCTCGCCTTTGAACAGCGAGGCGAGACGCTGAACTTGTTCGGCGGTAGGCCGAAGCTCATCGATCACGCGAGCCCATGAATATGTGGACTCTGGTGCTTCCGTACGGCGGAGCGCGATGAGTTCGTCTACCAACTGGACCCGGCGCGGCAGGTCGCGGCGAGAAATGCGCTGCCCATCCGTGAGTACGAGCGCACCATAGTCGGTGCTGGAGTCCAACCCTTCATCGTGATCTGTCGCGTGCGGCTCAACGGGCAGACCAAGCCCCTCTCGCCATACGGTCCGCGTCGTCGGCAGTGCGAATCGCTCGGTCCTGGCCGCCACTGAGTATGCCAGCGCCTCTGCTTCGCGCGTGTTGCGCAATCTTTTCGCAGCGCCGACGAGCGCTCGCGCCAGCTCGGGATATGCACGGTTCGCCGCGGGTGCGACCAGGTCGGCTGTCATGTCTGCAACGAGCTCTAGTGAAGCGAGGTCGCCGGGCCCAAGACTGACCACGACGCCTTCGAGAAGAGCAGCGAGAGCGTCGAGGTGATGCACTGTGCCCTGGCGAACGAGAAATTCGAAGACGCGAACGGCGCTCGCCGGAGCGACACGTGCGAGTTCGCCGGCTAGTTCAGCGGCGGCCGAGCCCGGCGCACCCTCCGTCATTGGCTTCGCGGCCGTCAGGACGCGGGCGAGCCAGACCGCGTCCTCAATGAGGTCCCCGCTATGCCGCTCAGCGAGAGCTCGACCAAGCCACGCAACCCATGAGTCGAACTGGTAGTCCTTACGGTAACCCACGCCGAAAGCCGCCGGAATGAGGCTGAGCGTCAGTTCCTTTGCCTTCCCGAGATTCCCGTCGCGGATGTAGCGACGCGCTAGCCCCTCCATGTCGTCGAGTCGTGAGTAGACGTCCTGGTCGAGGATCGCGGCCTCTTCGCCCTCGACCGCCGCTGGATACCAGGGCGCAGCGACTCCGGCTGTGCGAAGCACATCCGCTATTTGCATTCGGAGCCTCGTCGGCCATCGCTCAGGGTCCTCGTCGAACCGACTCCTGAGGACGCCGGTCAGCCTTTCCGGCAACGGGTCGCCGTATCTCAAGATGACCTCAACGATGAGAAGTACGAGCGCTGACCTCTTCTCAGCGATACTCCCGTAGGAAGCGCTTCCGCGCCCCCTTCCCGATGGCCGGAACACATCAAGCAGTGGGACAACCCTCGCCCACGCCTCGCCTGGCGGAACGGGCGATCCCGAAGCTGTCGCAGCGTCGAGGCGTGCGAGGTCGATAACCGCACGATCGATTCTTGCGGCGAGCTCGATAGCCTCATGGTCCGACTGCACTGGGGCGTCGGGAGCAATGCCATCGCCGGCGGGGGCCTCGGCCGCCGGTGGAACGGGTGAAGGCACCTCGTCTTCACGGGCTGCGAGCAGGTAACGCAGCCGCCAATACCGGAAGTGTCGCTCGATCACGTCTCGCTCGGCGTCATGACCGAGGGCTCTCACGGTAAGAGCCCGAGCGTAGGGGCTTTCGTCGAGAAACTTCTCTGCGACGCCGGTCATCCCGTACTCTGCAAAGAGCTCCGCAACATCGAGCATCGTCGAGTAGAAGAGCGGGGCCCCTCGCAGTATCGAGAGAATGATATTGAGCCGTTGCTCAGCGGTCTCCGCCACCTCCACCATCTCGACAAGCGCGTGGTTGACGAGGAACCTTAGATCGACCAGATCCGCCATTTCTGATTGCAATTGATCGTCGCCGCCATCGCCATCGCCCGTCCCGCCGTCGCGCTCGGCTCGGCGTACCAGGTCGTCGATGTGCCCTGCGAGCGCCTCGTCCGTCGACAAAAGGCCGGGTTCGTCGCCGTTTGCAGTAAGGACCTCAATGAGTCCGCGTGTCATCCGCCGGAATCGGCGCCACCTCTCCCGTCGCCTGTACCCGTCGTCCGGGTCGTCCGGTGCCGAAGTGTCCGCGACGTCCCTGATCGCACCGAGAATCCCCGGCAGCGGTCGAAAGAGTGGTGCAGCGCTCGACCACGCTACCGCCGCGTCGTCCTCGTGTTCGCTCGTGCGGATGGGGTCTGGGTCGTCAAATCCATCGTGCTCAACCAGATCGAAGATCCGCCTACCCGCTGGATCATCAGCACGACCGAGTCTCGCTGCCAATCTATAGGCGTACGCGAGGGGGACGCGACGACTCTCGGCACCGCAGATGCCTATCGCTTCGTCGACGAGGCCGACGTCGTAGAGGAGCCCCGGAAGATCGATGTTCTCAAGTGCGTCGGTGCGTTGCGTTAGCTCGACGACTGAGAGCACGCCTCGCAGAAGTGCGACGACATCCCCTCGATCGGCCGCGACAGCGAGTGCGATCGCAATGTCAGTTCGAATGTACTCGGGCGATCGAAGCGATCGGTACTGAGACCGAAGGGTCGTTTGCTGAGCTAAGTGCAAAACGGCGTCGAACTGCCGGGCGGAATGGCGATGGAACAGCTCCTCCGCCGACATTCGCGGGTCCGACGCAATTGCGCACAGTTCCGCTATCCGTTTATGAATCTCAGCATCAGCCCCCCCGTCGGGCCCTCCTGCGATGATCAGAGCGGTCCGGTCACTGGCAAACTGACGGAACGAGTCGTGGAAGAAGCGCCAGCCGTCGTGATGGTGTCGAAACAAGTACAGAAGCTCCCGCTCGAAGTTCCTTACGGCTGAGTGCGGAGCCCAGGTTGCGAGCCACCCCGTCGTGAAACCAATCCGCAGGCGCGAGCACACCTCCAGGATGGTTACGAGGTCAGCATCACCCTCGATCGTGTCCCAGACCGCGAGGTACTCCGCTGCGATGTCACCGGCGTACGTGGGTGCATCAGCGAGGACTTCGTCGGCAGTGCGATCCTCGAGGTCGCGAAGCCGATTCAGGAGGTAGCTCAATGCGAGCGGGTGTCCTCTGCTGAGGTCAGCGATGCGCCGATGAAGGTCTGGCGCGAGTGCTGCCGTCACGGGTGCGCGGCGACAGACATCAAGAACCGCCGCCGGCGTTAGCGGGTGAGATTCGAGATCAACCGTCGCGCGGCGCTCATCGATCTGGCTACGCGCGTAGGCATGCAGGGGACCTAGCGTCCTGCTGCCTACCACAAAGACCACCCCTGGAGGCAGTGCATCCGGCCTCGGCAACTCGCCAAGGAGCCCGTCGCTGCCGGTGTAATCCCGGTCGACATGGTCGAGGCCGTCGACGACGACGATCGTACGCCGGCCGGTGACGGTGAAGTCCTGGCCTGCTGCATCCAGCTGATCGGCGAGTTGTTGGCGCAAATCATTGACATCGTCACCCGGTAGTTGGCGGTCGCGGGAAGAGAGACCCGCGTCGCTCAGCATGACGACGAGGTCATGGAGGAACCCGCGCGCCGTCAGTCGTGTCCGCGCCGCGGCGGACCCTGGGACGTATGCGTAGTAGCGAACGACCCGGTCACGCCGTCCGGACAACGCCTGACTCAGCAGCGTTGACTTGCCTGCGCCGGGCGGGCCGAGAACCGCCGCGTATCCGTTGTCGAAGCGAGACAGCAGTGCGTGCAACGCCTCGATCGCCTGCTCGAGAGGTGCATACGTATCGAGGTCGATCGGAAACTCGTGCCTGCTGTGGAGCGTCGCCCTGGCCGTCCAACCCATAAGTTCGAGGAGTCTGCGCAGGTCCAACTCGACGACACCTGGGGAAGTGGCCACGAGGCGAAACAAGGCGTTCGAGAGATCAACAATGTCCGCTTGCCTTGTCGACGGTGCAGCAGGGAGTCCCGGACCCGCGGCTACTTCAAGAGATGCGACGCGGAGGAAGCTCTCGAGCTTCTCCTCCGGCAGAGCCGTTGATCTACGGAACGCCTCGATCGCCGGGCGCCAACCCGAAGCGACCTCGGCCAGCACAAGCCTACCCTGTCGAATCGGTTCTAGGACCTGCGCGCGAAACGCACTGAAGTGATCTGGAACCGGTCGGTCCTCCGCCGCCTCGTCACCGAGGTGATCGTGAATCGACGCCAGCTGCTGCATGACTAGGTGGACAGCTGCGGCGCCGTGGGCGGCGCTCAGCGTCTTCCATCCATCCGCGAGAGATCGAACGAGCGACGGCGCCGCCTTGCCGCTCCTCGTCCGCTGGTCCTTGGTGAGATCCCTGAACGTGACATATCCGTCGAACTCAACGCTCTTGAATTGGTAGCCGTCTGCTCGACCTCGTCGAAGCAAGACCAAGTCGTCGACTCGGCCGGCGGTCGGGTCTGTCAAGCGGAGACGCTCGAAGTCGCCGTCGAGCAACGAGTCGTACACCAGCGCCGCGATGTGGTCGTACTGCCACCGATAACCGCGGACCGCAGAACGCTCACCCGAGGCGGGCGCGCGAGTCACGACCCTCCCCTGAGTGAGCATCTCTCACCGGTGCGAAACCGACGATCGACCCTGATTCGCGCTCAGCGTCGTCGTGGAACGACCTCGCCTCGCCATCATTCGACACGGTTATATGCTGTCAGAGCTGCACTCCCGTGGCGAAGCCTCAAGGACTCAGCGCATAGTCACGGCTCGTGGCCCGCCTGGCCGATCAGAACTGACCGTTCGGTGTAGGTGACCGGGGATGCTAGGTAATACCCAGCACATATCGCTGCCCCCCGGCTTCTCCCTCCTCTTATGGTCGAGGTCCCGATCGCACGCCGACCCCCGGGGTCACTCCAGCATTCTGTGGTTGGTGTCGAAGAGGGTGAGCTCGTCGGGTGTGCAGATGTGGCGTATGACGAAAGCACGCTGGTTGACCTTCCAGAGTCCCTCTCCTTGAGCGAGGTCCGGGAGTTGACGAACCTGGGTGGTTGTGAGTCCGAGGACTTTACCAGCGGCGACGGCTTCGTCGTGGGGTTGGTTGTAGAGGATCCGGGTGGCGGTGTCGCCGAGAAGGCCTTGGGCGAGCCCTCGGGCTTCCGATCCTGCATCACCGACGGCCTCGAGGTCGGAGAGTCGGTGGACAATCATGAGGTTTGCGAGGCCCCAGGCCCGGGAGAGTTTCCAGTGGGCTTGCATGCGGGCGAGCAGAGAGGGATGGGCGATGAGCCGCCAGGCTTCGTCGTAGACGACGAGCCGTTGGCCGCCGGCGGGGTCGGCGAGCGAGGCTTCCATCCAGGCGGAGGCACAGGCCATCACGAGACCGAGGAGTTGGTCGGAGCCGGAGATGTGGGACAGGTCGAGTGACAGCATCGGCAGTGAGGGGTCGAAGGTGACCGTGGAGGGTCCGTCGAAGAGCCCGGCCAGGTCGCCACGTACGAGCCGGCCGAGTGCGTGGGCTGCTTCTCTTCCGTCGGTGGTGAGTTGCTCGATGCTGGAGCCAGCGTAGCTCGAGCGGGGTTCGTGGAGGTGGTCGACAACGGTTGGAAGGATCGGTGCACCTGTCGAGTTGCACGAGGCCCGGAGCCCGGCGTCAAGTGCCGTGCGCTCGGTCGGCAAGAGTGGTCGTCCGAGGGTCGACTGGGCGAGCGCGGCGAGCAGGCTCATGCGTCGCTGGCTGAGTTGGGCCTGCCAAGACGGCTCGGTCAGGCTGTTCGGCCGTGGGCCTTCGTCGAGGGGGTTGAGGCGAGCGGGGCGTCCGACGCCCAGTTCGATGACCTGGCCGCCGACAGCCCGGGTGACGACACTCCATTCGCCTTTGGGGTCGCCGGGCACGTAGACCCGCCGACCGAGGGCGATGAACCGTGTGGCGAGGGCATTGGCCAGGGTGGACTTGCCCCTGCCGATCTGGCCAGCGAGGAACATGTTGGGGTTGGTGAGTATCCCGCGGCGGTAGAGCTGCCATGGGTCGTAGCAGTAGGCGGTTCCGGACCAGGCGTCCTGCCCGATGAGTGCTCCCTCGGAGCCGAGTCCTTCTTCGGCCAGGAACGGGTATGCACCGGCAAGCATCTCGCTGGTAGCCCGGTGTGGCCTCATGCGGAGACGCAGGTGTGAGCGACCAGCCTTTGGTCTGGCCTCGCCGGCCTTGGGAAGGTAACCGGCTTGGCGCTGCTGGTGCTGGACCGCGGCGATCTGGGCTTGACAGGCCTGCCGGAGCTGTCGGCGGTGGTCGTTCTCCACTTGTCGGGCGGCTTTGATCGCCTTTTTGGTCCCGAGGAGCGGAGGTATGTACCCGGCGCCGCCGTACAGCCGTCCACCGTCAGCGACCAGGGAGGGTGGTGGCGTGGCGTAGCTTATAGGGAGGACCCCTTCGGGCTGGATGGCGACGGGCGTCTCCGCCACATCGGGAGTGTGTGCGGGTGGGATGCCCCAGAGGACCGGGTCCGCCTTGCGTTTGCGTCGGTACATGCTCAAAAGCAGTTGCGGGCGAGGGGTAGTGCGCCGCAGACGAAGCCTTGGGCTTGCCGCCCGTGGAGGATCCGGACTTCGCAGGCAGCTTGGGCCGCGGCCCGGATGACCTGGGCTCGGGCCGCGTCGAGTGTGTCGGGGTCGCTCGCGGTGACAGTGATGAGCCCGGCGAACTCGACGTCGGTGTGGCCGGCGACCACGGAGCGTTCCCGGCTGAGCAGGTCCTGGTATTCCTGGGCGTCGGAGAGGTCGGCGATCTGCCCGACCTTCTGCTTGTGGGCCATGTCCGCCGCCGCGTCTGTTTTCTCTTTACGGATCTGACGCAATGCCACGTCGGTCGGCAAGGGCCGGGCGATGAGCGAGAGGCTGCGACGCACGCCGGGGGCGAAGATGATGGAGTGCAGGAACTCGGCGGTGACGTCGATGCGTGGCCACTCGGCGATCCACAGCACTGAGGACCAGCCTGAGTCGTGGCGGAGTCGGTCCCAGTGCTCGGTCATGGCGAGGGGACCGGCATGGGCGAGGTTGGCGCCCGGATCGGTGCGCGGGTCGAGCACAACAGCGGGGTCGTAGGAGCGCGAACGATGGCGGCCAGCTCGGGTTCGGACAGCCAGCCGTGTACGGTGAGGCCGGCCTGGCCGAGCGAGTCGTTGAGGCTGGCCATGTCTGCGCGCAGCACCCGGGCGGCGCCGGTGACACCGCGCCCGGCGGCCTTGATGGCTCGTGCTGCGGCGCGCATATCCAGGGCGAGCGAGATGGTGGTGCGATGGGTTCCGGCGGCGAGGCGGAGCTGTTCGAGCAGGGTCCGGTATTGGGTGTCGGCCCAGCCGGCGTCGTGGTGTCCGTTGTGCTCGTACCATTCGAGCTGGCCGGTGGCAGGATCTGGCACCGCCGCCTCCAGGATCTGGATGGCCGCGCAGGTGCCAGTCTGAGCCAACGACGCGTAGACGCGGCCCCAGCGATTCACCCGCTGGTTCCTATCGTCGGCGTCGAGCAGCACGAACGCGGGGTGCGAAACGCTGGCTACGGCGGTGAGCGTTTGGCGGTGCGGGTCGTGGATCATGGCCGCCCCGGAGACCTCGTCGTTGTGGAGACGCAAGGCGGTTGCGTCGCCGGGCAGGGCGAGCGTTCCGGCCGGTCGAGGTCGTAGCGGATGGGTGGCGAGGTACTGGTGCTGGCCGCAGGCTCGGCGGGCGCCGTACTGGACGGCGGTCCCCACCCACTCGACGAGTGGCCGCCCTCCGATCCGGATGAATGCGGTGGCCGCAATGGGCGCCCACACGAGAGCCGAGACGATCAGGCCTGCGCCGTTACCGGCGATCAATCCGGCGACGGCCAGGCTCACAGCCAGGGCGAGCGCGGCGACTCGCGGTGCGGAGAAACCGAGGATGAGGCCCCGGGTAGAGCGCCGACCGAAACGAACTTGTGGCTCGGTGGTCGTCATGCCGGGTCTGCTCCCCCGGTGGGCGATCCGTTGGAGCTGTGGTTGTTCACCCGCCCGGTGGGCGACGGGCCGCCGGACCGATTTGGCGGCCCAGGTGGATGGCTGGGCGGGAACCCGTCTGCACCGGGGCCTGTCTTTTGTCCCCCCTGCGATCCGAATCCCGGTGAAGGCGGTGCAGACGGAGAGTCGGCCCCGTTGGACGGTCTCCGGGTCCCTGGTTGCGCGGACGCCACCGGAGCCTGACCATTGGCGGCGTCGGACGTCCGGCTCGTGCCAGCAGCACCACCGGCTCCGAAGCTGGCGGCGGTGGCCTTCCAGGTAGCGAGCTTTTGCGGGGCGGCGGCTACCGTGCGGGCGCCGACCACGGTGGTACCGGCCAGGAGGTGGAGTCGATGAAACTGATCGTCGCCGAAGTGGACCAGCTTGAGCGCCATCCAGGGGGCGAATCCAGCCAGGGTGAGGATCAACAGGCCGGTGGCGGTCTGGGTGATGGTCTGGGTGGTACCGCTTCCGGCTTGGCCGACGCCGGCATCGAGGATGCCCCAGCCGACGATGAAGACGATGACCAAGACCAGCTTGGAGATGATCAGGGCGGCCATGACCTCGATCCACTTGCGGGTCCAGCCCACGGTGACGTCCGCCAGGCTGCCGGCGAAGGCGAGAGGAGCGAACACGGCCGACACGACGATGAGCGCCTTGCGCACCAACAGGGCTGCCCACACGATCACGCTGGCAGCGATGGCCACGATCGATAGCAGGAACATGCCGGCGGGGTTCCCGACACCCAGTACGGCGTCGCCGGCCAGCAGCTTGCGGCCCATCTGGTCGATGGTCGAACCCATGGCCACCCGCACGACGCCCGCGGACAGCGAGTCGACAGCAGAGAGGGCCAGGTTGGTCACCCCGACGGCGGCGCCGCCGGCCAGGAAGGCGATGAACAGACCCTTTGTCGCTCTGGCCAGGCCGCCGGCGTCCCGTCGCAGGACGGATGCGGCGAGCTGGATGACGAACAACCCGACGGCGACGACGCCAGTGATGGCGGCGACGATGCCGAGGTCGAGGTTGAAGCCGGGCCCGCCGAGCCGCACCGCGGTGGCGTCGGACAGTTGGCCCCAGAGCCAGTTGATCGTGGAGTCGGCTGCGTTTCCGAAGTCGTGGGCAATGGCGGCAAAGGCGTCGCCGGCGACGGACTTGGCCGCGCTGGAGAGGCAGCCGAGCGGGTCGGTGATCGAGCAGGACAACGTTCAGGTTTCCTTCCAGTCGTTCACCAGCACGGTCCCGTAGCCCTGGTGCCAGTGGGCGGAGCCGACGTAGACGGCCATCGAGAACCGCTTGGTCGTCGTGGCGGCGGCTCGGGAACGGTTGATGGTGAGGGCGCCGGTGACGTCTTCGACGGCGAAGCGCTGGTCGATCGGCTGCCATCCGCTCGCCACGATCTGGGAAAACTGCGGGTCGGCCTGGATGAGCAGGTCCGAGACTCTCCAGCGCACTCCGGCCCTGGCGTCGGCTTGCCAGGCAACGGTGTCGGGGATAGGGCTGGCTGCTTCTCCGACTGCGGCGCTCTCGAGCAGCGAGAGGTAGAGCACCTTGACGGCTACACCTGGGGGCACGCCAGGCAGTAGCTCGGGGGCCTCCTCGGCGGACAGCCAGGCTCCCAGTCCGGCGCGGGATTGGCGGGCGAAATCGATGTCGAGCAGCTCGCTGGTAAACGTGGAGGTCCACTGCTCGGGTGTGTTGGCGACCGACAAGGTCGGCCATGCGCTGGAGAAACCGGGTGCGGGCACCTGGGCGGCTTGGGCTGCCTGCAGGCTCGCTGAGGCCGCCAACCCCGATGCGAGGGCGGCGTCGTACTGCTGCTGGACCGGGGTCTCGGTGGGCAGGGCGGTCAGCGGTGGCAGCGCTGTCCAGGTAGAGGGTCGTTGTGGTGAAAGGCCAGCCGTTTCCCCGGTTGCATCCTGCGCTGCGGGACGCGAGCGAGGGCGGCTGGAACCCAGAGAGGAGGCGACGACTCCGGCCGTCAATAACGCGACGGAGCACGCGACACTGGCCAGGATCAGGTGCCGGCGGGCAAAAATCATGGCCGCCCCCTTCTGGACCCGACGCGGGAGCTGGTCGGATTCACAGGGTTCCGCCCGCCCCGGCGAAGAAGTTGATCAACGCTACGGCTCCGCCGGTCAGGGCGGCGGCGACGAAGCTGACGAGCACGCCGGTCTTGCCCCGACCGGCGAGGACGGGGTTGGCGGAGTGGTTTCCGATCGCCCACACGCTGGCGGAGATGGCCAGGCCGGCCAGGGCGGCGATCAGGCCGACGGTGAGCAGAGCGCCGACGATGTTTTGTAGTTCGCTGATGCCGGGCAGCCCGCTGGTGTTGGGGGTGACGTTGACCCCGGTGACGAGACTTACCATGAATATGTCGTTCCTTTCTTGGACGTGGAGGTCGAGGACCGTTCGTTCGCCGCCGCCCGTTCGCGATCCGGGTCGGGCTGCCGCTACCCATCGGCGGGATCGGGATCTCGAAGGGCGATCAGCCCGCCGCTGATGAAGGCCTGCCAGGTCTGGACCACCACGCCCAGTTCGGGGTCGACGGCGCTTTCCACCAGTCCCTCGCCGAGGTAGATGCCGACGTGGCCAGCCTGTCCTGGTCCGGGTGGGTCCGAGCCGGGAATGAGCACCAGATCACCCGGCATCAGCTGGCCTGCTACTACCGACACGCCCTCCGCCTGCTGGGTGACCGTGTAATGCACCAGGGGCACCCCGACCGTTGCCCAGGCAGCCATGGTCAATCCGGAGCAGTCAAACGCGCCCGGTCCCGCCGCGCCCCACACGTACGGTTTGCCGAGCTGGGCGAGCGCCCAGGCCACTACCCGGGCGTGAGCGAGTCCAGTGCCGGCGGGGATGGCGTACCCGTCGGGCAAACCGTGCGCCGATGCCGTCCCGCTCGCTCCGACCGGTACGCCCTGGCCGCACGAGCCCGGGCGGTTACCGGCCGCGAGCACCCGCTCGAGGAGTTCGCCCGCCAGGGTCCAGTTAGCCCGATAGTTGCCTCCGTCGGCGAACCGGGAGCGCTGCACGTCCTGGGCGGCCACCCATGGTGGGAGCTGCCGCCAGCCCGAGAGGTCCAGGAGCCTTTGCACGAACAAGCCCGTCGAGACGGCCGGGTCCATCTCCTGCTGGGGAGAGCCCCAACCGCGTTGCTGGAAGAGTCCCAGCGAACCATCATTGCCCGGCATGGGTCCCAGGTCGCGCAGCGTGGACTCGGTCCAGGCGACCATCAGCGCAATGCGCGCCACCTGAATGTTCTCGCCCGAGGCGGCGAACGAGGCCGAGACGATCTGATCGGCGTCGCTGGCCTGGTCGGGGTCGAGACCCGGGACGGGTCCGTCGACCACACACGCTCGGCTGGCCTGCAGCACCATGGCGGAGAGGACCGCGCCGACGGCAGTGCCTTGATCGGAGGCAGCTGCACCGCCGACCAGCGGTACGAAGCCGGCGGCGCCCAGAGCAGCAAGAAGGCCGACGCCCGCGGCCAGTTTTGATCCCACCGCCGAGGACGAGCTGGTCATGCGGCGTGCTTTCGCCGTTGGCGTCGACGGACGGCGTGCCGCTCGGCTTCGGTCAACCCGCCCCAGATGCCCCGCTCACCCGGGTGGGCCAGCGCCCACCCCCGGCACGGTCGCAGGACCGGGCAGGTGGCGCAGATGGCTTTGGCGCGCACGACCGGAGCGCGGCGCCCTCGCGGGGGAAAGAAAAGACTTCTGTCGGCGCCGCGGCAGGCGGCCTGCCCCACCCAGCGGCCGAGACCAGGAGTGCTCATGCCCTTATGGGCATCGGAGCGTCATGTAGCTCACTCACGTCTGGATGTACCAAGCCCTCCGCGCTCCGAGCGTCCCCGAGAGTTCGGACGGCAAGCAGGCTCGGCCATGCCGCCGGAAGGATCTGTGGGACGCGAAGCGGTGGTGGATGCGGGGGCTACCAGCGCCCTTTTCCGATCAGGCCGCGACCGTCGGGTCTGTCGCCGGTGCCATCGCCGGCGCCGTCGCCGCGGTGGTCGGCTCGATGGCACGCTCGATCCACTCGACATGCGTGGCCCAAGCGCGGCAGACAGGGGCAGGCGGCACCGGCAGTGACTCGCCCCGGCCAGTCGCGTTCCGGGCCCGGAGGGCCCAGTACAGCAGCCCTGCCTCGGCCCGGGCAGCTCGTCGGGCCCACCGGCCCTGCTGGTCACCGCCGACCAAGAGTGCGACCAGCGGTCTGGCGGTGGGACCTTCGAAGTTCGCCCGAAGCCGGTGGTTACCGGTGGTCTGCATGGATTCGCGGGATGCGACCACGAGGTCGTCGCCGACGAGACCTGTGCGGGCGCACAGACTGTCCCACCAGTCGATAGCGACGTCGATGCTGGGTGCGATGAGACCCCAGACCGGTCCGCTCACTCGCACCCCGGCGGCTGAGAGCATCGCTGCGGCCACTGTTGCCAGCGAATCGGTGGGACGGGGCGGTTCCGAAGGCGGCTCGGGTGGGTCCCAGCCAAGCTCCACGAGTCGCTCCCGGCGGGAAGCACCGTCGACGGAGGACCGCTGCGCGATCTGGCGGACATAGCCGGCCAGGGAGCGAGCGTAGTCGGGGTCGCTCGCTTTGGCAGCGTTGCGGATCGCGTGGACCGCAGCGATCGTGGGGTCGCAATCGGGGACTCGCCGGATGATCCAGCCGACCAGAGCGCCCCATCCGTGGTGGCGCCAGACTTCGATGGCGCGGGCGCTCTTCATGCGGCGCAGCTCCGCCGCTGCTTGGTACGGCTCCCCGGAGGGGAGGTCGGGCAGCGGGCCAGCCAGGATGTCCGCGAGCTGCTGGGAAGCAGTTCTCGGGCTGGAACGGTGCTGGGGTTGGTGTGCGGCGGCTACGAAGACACCGGCATCGAGCGGCCTTGACATAGCCAGGTGGTCGCGCTGTTCCCTTGCTGACATGCCGCTGCTCCTTGAAGGGCTCGGGTATCCGCCGGGCCCCCACCGCGAGGGCCACACGGCGAGACAACCGCCCTCCCCGACCGCCGCCAGGCGGATATGCCGCCTGCGCATGCCGTATGCCGGATCTGCATATGGAAGCTGGCAGTCACAGCGGGCCAGTACGCTTCGACGATGGATGAGCGAGCCGAGCTCGAACGCCTGGCGGGTCGCACTGGCGACTCCGGATCTCGTGCCGGGGTCTCACCCCGGCGTCGTCATCAGGCGCGCCCGGCAGGCGCGGGCCGAAACCCAGCGCCAGACCGGCGAAGCGTGCGGGTTCAGTCAGTCCGAGATCTCACGGATTGAAAGCGGTAAGGCTCACGCTTATGACATCCGTCTCCTGGCCCGGCTGGCGCGCCATCTCGAGATTCCCCCGCACCAGCTGGGCCTGGCGCCATCGTCGGTGGATGGATTGGAAGAGCCTGTGAACCGACGTGAGTTCGTGGCCGGGGCAGCCGCTGCGGTCGCTAGCGCCGCTCTGCACTCATCCTTTCGCGGGCTCCTGACTGGAACGGACCAGCCGGAGGACCGCTTCACAGCTGAGTTGCTTCGATCGCGCTGGCTGGACGATTCCTCTCCATACGGTCGGGAAATGCCGAACCTGGTCACTCTTCGCCAGGCCGTGGCACGGACGAAGACGAGCTATCAGGCCTGCCGGTACACCCAGACTGCCAATGAGCTCCCCGCGCTCCTGGAGGTCCTAGACGCGGCACCCTCGACCATGGCCGAGAAGGATCGCCCGGAAGCGGAGGCCTTGGCCGCAGACGCCTACCATGTGGCCGCGTCTTTGCAACTCAAGCTGGGCAACGAGGGCCCTGCCTGGCTTGCCGCGGATGCGAGTATGCGGGCAGCCAGGCGAAGCGAGGATCCGCTCGCCCTGGGGTCGAGCGCCCGCATTCTCACTCATGCGTTGATGGACGCCCACCGATACCAGGACGCTGAGACCATGGCCCGCCGGATGGCCGAGAAGCTCTCGGCATGCTGGATCGAACCGACTGGCGAGGCCCTATCGGTGTACGGGTCGCTGCTGCTGCGTGGGGCGATCGCCGCCGCCCGGGCGGGCGACGCCCAGAGCGCCGCGGAGCTGCTTCGCGAGGCAGAGGAAGCAGGACAGCGCCTCGGCGACCGCAACTTGCGATGGACTGCGTTCGGTCCCACCAACGTGCTGTTGCACCAGGTCAATGTGGCCGCCGCTTTGGGCAATGCGGGCGCTGCGCTCCGCTACGCCAAGAGCGTGCAGCTGGACAAGGTGCCCATCACCGAAAGAAAAGCGTCTTTGCTGGTCGACGTCGCCAGCGCCTATCTGCAGTGGGGTAAGCCCGAACAGGCCTACGAAGTACTTTGCGCGGCTGAAGGCCTCGCGCCACAGGAGCTCTCGGGGCGACCAGCCGTTCGCCAATTTGATCCTCGACACCTGGGCCGGCGCGCCAGCCACCATCAGTCGTCGCGTAGAGGAGTTGGCGCGGCGGACAGGGGTGGCTGGTTGACCGACCAGGCGAAAGCTCGAGTGCTTTATGCAATCGTGTGTGGAGCTGGCCCCGCAGCCGTTGTTAACCGCTTGGTCGAGCAAGCTCAAGCACGCCGCTGGGACATTTATGTCATCGCCACACCGGCCGGCCTCGATTTCTTCGACCAAGCTGCCATTGAGGCGGACACGGGCCACCCCGTCCGCAGCGAATACCCGAAGCCCGAGCCGGACCGCTCGCGCTCCCTTCCGCATGCCGATGCCATCGTGGTGGCGCCTGCCACGTACAACACCATCAACAAGTGGGCTCACGGTATAAGCGACACCTACGCCCTGGGGATCCTCGCCGAAGCTCCCGGACTCGGCATACCGATCGTTGCCCTCCCGTTCGTCAACACCGCGCTCGCCGCGCACCCCGCCTTTCAGCGCAGCGTGCGCGACCTCCGTGACATGGGCGTGAAAATCTTGCTCGGACCCGGCGAATGGGAGCCCCACCCCCCTGGCACAGGAGGATCCCGTCTCGATACCTTTCCCTGGCACCTGGCGCTCGACCACGCCGAGGAAATGTTCAACCTCCCAACAAGTGCTCCTTACCCCGCAACCTGAGCCCGCCGCCGGCTAAGGTCGACTTGCGCTCACGGGCGGGTACTGCGTCAGGCAACCACAGACTCTCGCCCCTTCTACAGCGCGCGTCTTAACCTGGTGGCGTTCCCAGGGGGAGTGCTTCGCTGGCCCTGAACAGCCGAAGCTTCGCCAGGAGGTGAACCCGGCCGGCCTTCCACCAGTAGTCCGCCGTAGCGAGAGACCCATTCAGTCTCTTTCGGGGACTGCAGGCAATGAGGTTTGGCGGGACATCACGAGGATGACCCTTGGCGCTTCATCAGTCGACGTACCTCGGGAAGGTCCCGGTCGAGCAGGTATGCGACAAGCTCAGGACCGACCTCGGTAGCCATGGCAACGATGGCTTCGTCGACGGCTCGTCTCGCGTCGGCAATCAGAGCGTCCTGCACAGCCACCACCTCCACGCGCTTCTGCTGAGCCGTAGCCAGCTGCGCGAGTGCGCGGCCGTGCGCAGCGTCCAGCTGAGCGATACGCCGCTGGCAGTCTCTGATTGTGTCCCGCGCAGCCATGATCCCACCTCCACTCCCGTCGTTGACTTTCACCCGTATGGAGCTCACAGAGTCAGCTACCGGCGACGGCATCTGGCACAGTTCCGCCGGCGACTGTGCGGTAACTAGTGCCTCGGCCACAAACCTTCGCGCGTTTCAAATGACATTAAATATCACGCTTGTGATTTAGGGTCCCGGTCGGTCGGGCCGCCAGCGGGTTTGAGAGCCCGGCTGGGGGTCTCGCCGATGGGCGGGAAGGGCGATACGACGATGCATGGCGCGTTGAACTGACACCGGGGCAACGACTCACCTGCGGGAGAGCTTCAGGCGGCCTGAGCCGCCGGAGGCGATGCTGGGCGGCCCCAACGGCGTTGTCGTTCCGAGCGGAGCCGAGCCCGCTCCTTGCGCAGACGTTGGCGCATGGCCGGATCTGCCTCATGCTCGTTGCGGTAGCGGAGGTAGGCGTGCAGGCGGCGGCCCAACACGTTGTGGGTGGCGTGATCGGAGTTGTTCAACACGAAGTCGCGCAGCGGGCCGAAGTGGCACTCGATGGGATTGGCCCACGACGAGTAGGTCGGCGTGAAGCACAGTTCGACGTTGTTCTTGGCGCACCACTGTTGGATCGCCTTGGCCTTGTGAGCCTTGAGGTTGTCGAGGATCACGTAGATCCGCTCGCCGTCGGGCCGGGCCCGCCGGCAGGACTTGATCGCTTCCAGCGAGTAGTCGGTCCCCTTCCGTTTGCGGATCACGCCCCACAGGCGGTCCTCGCCCACCGAGTAGCAGGCGTGGAACTGCCGGACCCCGCACGCCTTGTGATAGTTGGCTCGCAGCCGGTTAGGTCTCTTCCTCTTGGCCCAGCAGCAGCCCCCGATGGGGTGGATGGCCAACGGCCCGAACTCGTCGAAGGCGAACACCCGATCCGGGAACCGTTCCAGTAGCTCCTCGATGCGATCCAGCTTGGCTTCCTTGTCCGGGTCGTTGGACTCCTTCCAGGTCTTGGTCCGCTGGAAGGTCACCTCATGGGCGGCCAGGATCTGGCGCAGCCGCTCCTTGCCGATCACCACCTTCCGCTGCCGGTTGGCGGCCAGATAGACCCGCAGCTTCTTGATACTCCAATGCGTGAAGGGCCGGCCCAGCTTTTCCGGGCGGGTCTTGGCCGTCTCCACAATGAACCTCTCGTCCTCAGTCGTTATCCGGCGGGGACGGCCACCCGCCCACTGAGGGTCCAACGACGCCATCCCCGACTCGTTGAACCGGTGGATCATCTCCCGCACCCGATCCGGCGAGGTCTGCACCAGCCGGGCCAGAACCTCCACCGTGTTGCCGCTCGCCGAACCCAGCACCACCAACGCCCGCCGGTAGCGCACCACGCTCACCTGGCTCTTCCCGCCGCCGCGCCGCACAATCCGTTGCAACTGGCGGCCCTCCTCATCAGTCAACCGACGCACCCTCACCCGTGCAGACATGCCCCCACCATGACCAACCCCACCGCACAGATGGTGGACCCCAACCAAGCGCAGGTATGCGGTCAGGGCACTAGCTCGGCCAGCCTTCCGAAACCCAGAAGGCGCCGGGTCGCAGAAGAGAGCTCCTGCTCGGTACTCCTCACGATCGCGTCCCTTGCACTTTGTGCCTCAGCAAGCGCGGTCAATGCAGCTTCCACCTCCTGCTTTGACTTGACAGCCAGATGCACCTGACGGGCGACCCGTGAATTGGGGAGCGACGGCCGCCCAGCCACAAGCGTTCTCCAGCGGCCGAGCGCAACCCCGCGCAAGGATACCTTCAGCAGCGCCTCCGCAGTCCGGACGGCTTGGGTAGCGACAGCAAGCGCAGCCTCACGCCGTCTCCGGACGTCCTCCCACGCTTCCACCGCGTCTCTTACCTCATCCATGACCTCTTTCATCCGGCTGTCCATCACCACATTGGCTATTCCACCGTCATCTATCCCCAGACCCTTCCCACCTTCTCCTCACCGCCGGAACCGTCCCACCCACCTCCTCACCACCGACCCCCTTCGCATCACACCTCTGGCACCTGCGGTGCGGATGCCGGGCTAGCTGACGCCAGCCCGCCCATACAGGTAGCTCGCTGCCGGAGGTGGGCCAGGAGGAAATTCAAGGTTGATCTCGATCCGCCGCATCAGCCTGGGAGGAGGGTTCCGGTATCTCATGGACTCCGTGGCGGCCGGCGACAGCGGCGCCCGGCCCGCCGACGGGCTGGCCTCCTACTACGCCGCCACCGGTACCCCGCACGGACGGTTCCTCGGCTCGGGCTTGGCCGGTCTGGACGGAGGCCGGGGGGTCGAGACGGGATCGGCAGTGAGCGAGGAACACCTCCGCCGGATGCTCGGCGCCATGTGCGACCCGATCAGCGGCGACGCCATAGGTTCCACCCCCCTCCTGTCGGACAAGAAGGTACCGGTCGCCGGATTCGACCTCACGTTCAGCCCCTCCAAGTCGGTCTCTACCGCCTGGGCTCTCGCCGACTCCGAAACCAAGTTGGCCATCTACGACTGCCACCGCCGCGCGATTGAATATGTCATCTCGTACGCCGAACGGGAGGTCTTCCGCTCTCGTTCCGGGCCTCGGGGGATCATCGAGGAGGACATCACCGGGGTAATCGCCACGGCGTTCACGCACTGGGATTCACGGGCCGGTGATCCCCAACTCCACGATCACGTCGTGGTATGGAACCGGGCTAAGAATACCTCCGACGGCGGCTGGCGCACCCTGGACAGCCGGGGCCTGTTCAAAGCCGCGGTCATGCTCTCCGAGCTGCACCAGGGCGTGCTATCGGACCTGCTCACCGAAGAACTCGGCGTCGGATGGGAGGGCCGAGAGCGCCGCCACTCCGAGCATCGCCGCTACGAGATCACCGGGGTCCCAGAAGAACTGATGGAGGAGTTCTCACGGCGCTCAGACCAGGTCCAAGACCGCACCGCCGAACTGAAGAGCCAGTTTGTCACCACTCATGGCCGCCAGCCCACCACCGTGGAAGTGATGCGGTTCGCCCAACAAGCCACCTTGGAGACGAGGCCAAAGAAGGACCGCCGAAGCCTCGCCGAGATGACCGGCGATTGGCGAGACCGAGCCACACCATACGTCGGAGACGAACCGAAGCAGCTGGCCTGGGTGGCAAGCCTGGCCGAACGAAACGACTTGCCCCTCTTGCACTGTTCCGACCTGGCGGACCCGATCCTGACAGACGCCGCCAGCGTCGCCCAGCAGGCAGTCTGCTCCCGACGGGCCACCTTCACCCGCCACAATGTGACGGCCGAAGCCTTGCGGCTCCTGCATGGTGTCCGGTTTGCATCGCCTGACGATCGGGCCGCCACCGCCGAACGGATCACGACGCTTGCGCTTGACGAGTCACTCTTCCTGAACCCGCCGCCGACTATCCCGACACCTGCCGAATACCTGCGAGCTGACGGAACATCCCGGATTCGGCCCGAGTCGCACAAGCTCTACACGACTCAAACCATCCTCGACGCCGAGGCCCGGCTGCTCGAAGCTGGACGGCTCACCGATGGGCCTGCCGTGTCGCGGCAGCTAGTCGCCGAGATCACCGACCAGCCCCTGCCTGGACGCGACCAGCGGCTCTCGATCGACCAGGCCCTCGCGGTGGAAAGGATCGCCACCTCCGGGCGGCCCCTGGATGTGTTGGTCGGGCCGGCCGGCACCGGGAAGTCCACGACCATGGCCACCTTGCGATCGGCTTGGGAGACGCAGTACGGCGCCGGCAGTGTGATCGGGCTCGCTCCCTCCGCCGCGGCCGCCGAAACCCTCGCCTGGCAGCTCGGGATCGACACCGAAAACACTGCTAAATGGCTCCACGAACTGCGGCGCGTCCCCGAACTGGTCGCAGCCCGGCAACGTGTCGCCGCCACCATGGCGGCACATTCCAGCGCCGGCCAAGCCGCTCTTGGGCGGCTCCGCCAGCAGGTCGCCGAGCTCGACCGGCAGATCCAAGCCCGCCGGCCCCGGGCCGGTCAGCTGATCATCGTCGACGAAGCATCTCTCGCTGGAACCCTCGCGCTCGACGAACTGGGCGCCGCTGCCAACAGCGCCGGAGCCAAGGTGCTTCTCGTCGGCGACCCCGCCCAATTGTCGCCGGTGGAAGCCGGAGGCGCGTTCGGGCTCGTCGCAGACGACCGAGGCGACCTGGCGCCCCACCTCAACGACGTCCGGCGCTTCACCAACGACTGGGAGAAGGCGGCCAGCGTCAACCTGCGCGTCGGCCGTGCCCAGGCCATCGATGTCTACGAGGCTCGCGGCCGCGTGGTCGGCGGTGACCGTACCGCCCTGCTCGAAGCGCTCTACGATGCCTGGAAGACCGACACTGAAGCCGGGCTGACCACCTTGATGATCGCCCCCGACACAGCGACCGTGGCTGAACTCAACCGCCGAGCACGAATCGACCGCGTGGCGGCGGGAAAAGTCACCGAACTGGGCGTTCATATCGCCGACGATCAGATCGCCGGCGCAGGCGACGTAATCGTGACCCGCCAGAACGATCGACGACTCTGCACGGGCAGCCGGTGGATCAAGAACGGGGACCGCTGGAGGGTCACGGCCACGCATGAGGACGGCCGCATAACAGCTCGCCGTATCGACGCAAGAAGCGAGGTCGTACTCCCCGCTGCGTACGTTGCTCACCATGTGGAGCTGTCCTACGCCACGACCGCCTACCAGGCGCAAGGGAGGACCGTGGAAACCGCGCACGCCTTTGTATCGCCCAACACGACGCGCGAAGTCCTCTATGTCTCCGCGACAAGAGGCCGCAGATCCAACCACCTGTACGTCGACACCTGCTACGACCCTGACCCAGCCACAGGACACGACGGCGTGACGAAGGCGCAAGACGCGCGTGAAGTTCTTGAAACCGTGATGGCCAATGACGGTAGGGACCTATCTGCCCATGAGGCCATCCGCCGACTGCATCAAGACGCCAACATCCGCTCCGATGTTGCAAACCGGGGGCCTGCTGCTTGGGCGACCTCACACAATCTCGACCTAGCTCCGGGCTCAAGTCCCGGAGCCCTACCGGATCTGTAGCGTGCCGTGTTGCTTAGGCGCTGTCACTCCTGCGATTGACAATCCAGACGATGCAGCTGTCGCCCTCTCGATCCAACACCTTGCCCTCGACACCCACACGGAATAGGACCGAATGAGCAGAGAATCTCGGCACTTCCGCCGGTGGGAACGCCAGACCCGCCAGCATGCTTGGCACGATGCCCGCCGGTTCACCATGGACCTCTATTTGGGGGCAACCCCGCCCCATGGATCCATACGGCATAGGAGTCGCTCTCGAACCCGGAGAGCAGCTCTATCGCCTCTTATGGCTCCGCTATTCGACCCTCAGTCGCACCAGCGACTCGGTCGACGCCCGCGGTTGTCTGCTGCACGGCACGTGCTACTGGCGAGAGTGGGGATGGTGTCAGACCCTCCTCACCTCGCACAGGCTCGCAACCCGCCTCGCCAGCGACGGCAGCCGGCTTGTCTCAAACTGGTGGACGGCGGTTGCCGGTGTCGAGATCGACGTCGCCCACGATGCTGTGGTGCTGGACGACCGCGCAGGCGAATGGCGGGGTCGTTACACGGGGGCTGGCGTAGCTGTCGTCGCGGTAGCGGCGGTAGAACGAGTCTTCGGGCAGGAAGCGCTCCTCAAACATCCTGGACTTCAATGGTTGCAGCAAGAGGGTCTAATGCGCTGTTAACGGTTGGCGGGAAGGAACGCGCCTGGGCTCTCGGAGAACGTGACGCGGACGGGCGCACGCTACATGGAGGTGGCGCCGTTCGCGCTGAGGATCGCGTTGACGCTCAACCTCATCCTCACGGGTCGCGATGGCATTCATGGCACGCGCTTCTCGACTCTACGATAGGCCCCAGCGGTCCGCGATGTACTCGACGGTCTCCTTCAGGTCGAGCTGACGGGTCGTGTTGCCTGCTCGAATGAAGAACAAGCCCTGACCCTTATCGGTGTTTGCATAAGTAGGCTTGAGCCCAGCTTCAACATCTACCAAGCAAACGTCATGAGCGCTCACCTTTTCGAACCGAGTTCGGCACCGGTTCGCCGGAACGGCACCGAGTCCGTTTATCAACGCAGTTCGAAGGGCGCTCTCGAACCTGTCGAGATCAAAAGACTTCATTCGCAGATCCTCGGTCAACCCGGGGATCGTACCGTTGTCAGCGACACCGATGGCAAGCGTTCCACCATTGGTATTGAGGAAGGCTGCGACAGTCTTGATGACGCTACCCGTAATAACCTTTTCCGGAACGTCAGACTTCGAACTGTAGAACAGTGAGGACTTGAATTCGACGGTCTCGCTTTCGCCCGAAGCAAGGAGTTCCGCGACGGTGGGACCGGGAACGGCTGCTACGTGCTCGAAGGGGTCAGTGCCCTCCGCCAGCTTCGCGTAGCCAGCACGAATTACGTTGGCCATGAGCTTTCGTCGACGATCGAGGAAGGCGTCATAGTCCATGGACTCCCAGCCATCTGGAAGTGCATGCCAGAAGCGAACCTTCTCGGCCTCTGATTCGTGCACATACTTCAGAAACATGTCCGGGAAATACTCACTCGGTGCCGACGCGCCGATCTTGACGTTGTCGGGCCACTCAAGCAAAGCGTAATTTGCCACCTGGTTACTCCGGCTCGTTGACTTAATCCCCTCGCTAAGAAGAAACGCTTTGGGAAACAGGTGGTGGCGCTCGATTGACCGCTTCTTGGCGTTCTGCGCCGGATCGAGGAGTTGGTGGACAGTCAGGTTTGAGAACAACACCTTCGCACCAAGCAGGTCAAGCGCCGCAAAATATGCGAACATGGCAGGAATGTACCCGCCAGAATAGGCGAGCTGATCCGGAAGCGTCAGCTCCCAGAAGTCGCTCGTCAGCTGCGACTTCACGATCTGATCTAACGTGGTCAGAAATCCCGGACCGTCGGTTGCCTCAGCGAACCGCCGGATATCTTTCTCTACCTGTGTCTCTGGTGAACCCGTGTATCGACTCGTTAGGACGCACATGAGGAACCAACGTGCTAACGCGGGGCGCAACGTTTTATAGTCGATCCCAAAATCACGACGTCCAATCAGAAAGATGAGGTATGAGTAAATGATCGTGTTTCGCGACGTAATCATCCGACCGCTACGGAAGCCGGCCTCTTGAAGCGCCTTTAGGAACTCTGAGAAATTCGTCAAGTCGAGGACCTCGGCTTGAGCTTCCTTCAGGATCTCAAAGTTCCTGGTGCGAGTTTCGGAAGAAACTTGACCGGATTCAAGGTCCTTCCCGCGGAGAAGCTCGTAGGCGTATTTGAGTTGGGCCCGGCGATGGCCGAGACCGACGGCGACGCGGAGGAGCTGGTCGGGCGACGGTTCGATAAACCAGTTAAATGGCGATGCTGATATTGACGGGACCTTGGCATTTTGGCAGAACTGCTCAAGTTCCTTTCGGCCCTTGTCCCAGTAAACGGACATCAAGGTAAGTATGAAGTCCGCCTGGTTTAGCATCGTCCCCTTCGAGTTAACGCGCACAAAAATGTCGCTGACCTCATCGACCGGAAGGTCAAACGAGAGCTGGATTGCACTGAACGTATAGCTCTGGAGGTTCGCTAGTCGTTGGAGGTTGGCGGCAATTAGGTCTGCGGTCTCGTCCGTGACTTCCCGTTCATCGCTTAGTTGATCCAGGAAATTATTGATAAAGGAGAATGTTCCCTGTGTCCCAGCTAGCAGCACGGAGATATTGCTAACCCACTCTCGATCCTTCTCGATTGCCGTGTTGGCGACCTCAAATCGCTCTCGGACAGGATGGAATGCGATGCGAATGTATTCGGACTGAAACTTGCTGGACATGACGTGCGCACCACGAAACACCGCGAAGAGGGAGGTGAGTCGCTGTTGCCCGTCGACGACCAAAAGGTTCGGTGACGTTTGCTTGTCATCCAAGCCGATTGGGTTGAACCCCTGCCCAGGAGATGCTTGCCAAAAGAGCAAATAGCCTGCTGGATAGCCTCGATACAACGAATCGATCAGATCTCGCACCTGAGAGCGATCCCAGACGAATGGTCGCTGAAGCTCGGGTAGCCCGATCTGCCCCGTCTCGATTTGTCCGAGCAGTGTGTTGATCGGGAAGCTGATGTTCGTGAACTTTGTCGTCATACCATCTCCGATGCGAAGCGCTGATCCCTGAATCATACGGTTACATTGTGACCGGGGCATACAGATGCTGGCTCTCGAGGGTGCGGGCTGTCCACATCTATTGCCGGGGACGAGACTGTGAGCCGACGTACTCTCCCGAGCGAACGACTCGCCGAGAAGGCGACCACAGCCGATCGGTCTCCTCAGTGGCAGACTCCGGCGGGTTCAGCTATTCCGCGAGCGGCGGCGCACGGTCTATCGGTCGGACGCCCTCCCGAGGACAACTGACCGGTCCATCACGCACCAGCTGGTCCTCGATCGCCCGGTCTGGTACGAGAGTGCGTCGACCGAGTCGTATCTGGCGCAACTCGCCTCGACTGATCAATCGGTATCCACGAGCGCGCTGATCCCGAGAAGGGCCGCTGCTTCTTCCACCGTCCGGACGAGTCGATGCGGCCGCTACTGGTGTCGTGAATCGCGCCGGTCCGTCCCGTCAATCAAGACATACCTCGAGACGCCCAGAAAGCGCGTAGAAGGCAAACCCCTCGAGGAGCGTTCACCTGCTACCTACGTGGATTAACGCCACCTGCAGTTGACATCGCTACTGACCACCGCTATTGACCTGCCGTGGGCAACTGTTCTCTACGTGATCAAGAAGGCGCCGGCTACGCCGGCGCCTGGCCCGCCCTCGCCTCTTGCCTCCGGCCCGGCGGTGCGGCCCACTCAGTCAGAGCGGCCGTTGAGCGTGTGAAAGCCGCAAAGCTGAGACCTTGCAGAGCTCTCGGCAATTCGTGCCGCCGAGGCATCTCTTCGTGCCGCCGAGGCATCTGTACGACGATCGCCACCGGCCATCACCACCTCGATCTAGTTTTAGAACGACCAGCCCGTCAGGACCAATGGATAGATTGTAAACCAATGACACACATCGATATGATAACTAGCACAGTTCAGTGGGGTGAGATGACAAAGCCGATCGATGACGTGGAAGGGCTCCCCAGTGACCCTGCGCAAGTCTGACCTCTACGGCTCCCTTTGGAAAAGCTGCGACGAGCTTCGAGGCGGCATGGACGCGAGCCAGTACAAGGACTACATCCTCACGCTGCTGTTCGTTAAATACGTCTCTGACAAGGCGAAGACCGATCCGAGCAGTCTCATCGACGTACCCGACGGTGGCTCGTTCGACGACATGCTCGCCGCAAAGGGCGACGTCGAAATCGGCGACCGGTTCAACAAAATCATCGGCAAGCTCGCCGAAGCCAATGATCTCCGCAATGTCATCGACCAGGCCGACTTCAACGACGAGGAGAAGCTCGGCAAGGGCAAGGAAATGCAGGACCGCCTGTCCAAGCTCGTCACGATCTTCAACGACCTCGACTTCCGCGGCTCTCGGGCGGAAGGTGACGACCTCCTCGGGGATGCCTACGAGTACCTCATGCGGCACTTTGCCACCGAGTCTGGAAAGAGCAAGGGCGAGTTCTACACGCCGGCCGAGGTTTCCCGAATCCTTGCCAAGGTCGTCGGCATCAACACCGCCACCCGCCAGGACCAGACCGTCTTCGATCCCACCTGCGGCTCCGGCTCGCTGCTGCTCAAGGCAGCCGCTGAGGCGCCACGCGGCATGACGATCTACGGCCAGGAGAAGGACAACGCCACCTGGGCCCTGTCCAAGATGAACATGATCCTCCACGGGAACGAAATCGCGGAAATCTTGAAGGGCGACACGGTCACCAGTCCGCAGTTCACGAGCGGGGCCCAGCTCAAAACGTTCGACTTCGTTGTCATGAATCCGCCGTTCTCGGTGAAGTCATGGAGTAACGGCCTCGAGATCGACTATGGGCGATTCGAATACGGCATACCACCCGACAAAAACGGGGACTACGCCTTCCTGCTCCACGCGCTCAAGTCACTCAAGAGCACCGGCAAAGCCGCAATCATCATGCCTCACGGCGTCCTCTTTAGAGGCAACGTCGAGGCCGTGATCCGCAAGCGCCTCATCCAGCACGGCTTCATCAAGGGCGTCATCGGCGTGCCACCGAACCTTTTTTACGGAACCGGCATCCCAGCATGCATTGTGATCCTAGACAAGGAGAACGCGGTCAGTCGGACTGGTGTGTTCATGATCGACGCCTCCAAAGGCTTCATGAAGGACGGCCCCAAGAACCGCCTGCGCTCCCAGGACATCCACAAGATTGTCGACACTTTTAATAACCAAAGGGCGATCGCCCGTTATTCGCGCATGGTCCCGCTGGCCGAAATCGCCGACCCGAAGAACGACTACAACCTCAACATCCCGCGCTACATCGACTCATCAGAGCCCGAGGATCTGCAGGACCTCCATGCTCACTTGCACGGTGGCATCCCGAACGCCGACCTCGACGCTGTCAGCGCCTACTGGGACGCCTTTCCGACGCTGCGGAACCAGCTGTTCACGAGGAACCGCTCCGGCTATAGCGACCTCACGATCGAGGTCAACCACATCCAGCAGGCTATCCTCGATGCACCCGAGTTTCAAAAGTTCGCCGACCAAGCCCTCGGTCTGATCACGGAGTGGTTCGTCGCACACCGCGACGCCCTCGCCAGCATCGACGAGAACACCAAGCCCAACGATCTGATCGCCACCATCGGCGACGATCTCCTTGCTCGGTTCAAGCCGGTACCGCTTGTCGACGAGTACGACGTCTACGAGCAACTCATGACCTACTGGCACGACACCATCCACGACGACGTGTTCCTCATCATGAACGAGGGCTGGCTCAACGCATCCAAGCCACGGCTCGCGATCGAGGACAGAGACCGCAAGCTCTCCGAGACACCGGACCTCATCATGGGCTCGGGCCGCAGCGCAAGCAAGTACAAGATGGACCTCGTACCCCCGGCGTTGATCGTGGCTCGCTACTTCGCCGATGAGGAGTCGAAGGCCAAGGAGTTGAACGCTGCTGCGGAAGAAGCAACCCGAGCGATCGAAGAGTACATCGAAGAGCATGCCATCGAAGAAGGTTTGCTCGCCGACGCCATGGACGACGACAAGATCTCCAAGGCCCTGGTTACTGCCCGGCTGAGGGCCATTAAGCGCGATGGCAACTCCGACGAGATCAAGGCTCTCCAGGACGCGATCACCCTCTACGACAATGAGGCCGCGGCCAAGAAGGCAGCCAAGGACGCTCAAACAGCGGTGGATCTTGCGGCGCTCAAGAAATACGGAGACCTGACTGACGAGGACGTGAAGAGCCTCGTTCTTGATGACAAGTGGCAGGTCAGCATCGCTCGCCGCGTGACTGGAGAGGTAGAAGCTCTAACGCTCGCACTCGTCTCACGTATCCAGGAACTTGGTGAACGGTATGCCCAGACTGTTGCAGTCCTCGACGCCGAACTGGAGGCACTCGAAGCAAAGATCGCTGAACACCTGAAGGCGATGGGGGTCGAGTCATGACAACCACGACTCCCCTGCCCTGGAGACAGGAGGAGATCCGCGCATTTGCATTGATCGGTACCGGCGCCAAGGACACGAAGGACCGGTCGCCAAGTGGCCGGTATCCATTCTTTGTACGAAGCCAAAAGGTAGAGCGAATCGATTCCTGGTCATTCGACGGCGAAGCTGTGCTGACCGCGGGCGACGGCGTCGGGACCGGCAAAGTTTTCCACTACATAATCGGCAAGTTCGATTACCACCAGAGGGTATACCGCATCAGCAACTTCCGAGCGGATGTATCTGGCCGATACTTCTTTCATCAATTCAGCCGGAACTTCCTTGCCCGTATCGAGTCGCTGACAGCGAAGTCGTCCGTGGACTCGGTCCGCATGGAGACAATCGCAGGCATGCGAATCGCTCTGCCCAACCGCGAGGAGCAGGGTCGGATCGTCGAGGCGATCGACGACACTGACCGCCTCATTGCGTCACTCGATTGCTTGATTGCCAAGAAGCAGGCGATCAAGCAAGGTGTGATGCAGCAGCTCCTGACTGGCCGGACCCGGCTCCCTGGCTTCTCCGAACACTGGAACCAGGTCAGTCTTGGCGAGATTGCCAGTATCGACCCCGAGGCGTTGCCAGCCAGAACTGATCCCAGGACTCCGCTTGACTACATCTCGCTGGAGGACGTCGAACGCGGCACCTTGGTCGGCCACACCCGCCTCCAGTTCGGTTCTGCACCGTCGCGAGCCAGACGGGTTATCGGGGACTCGGACGTTCTATTTGGGACCGTTCGACCCAATCTTCAATCTCACACCATCTATCGTGGCGGACTAAAGCGTCCGATTGCGTCAACCGGCTTCGCTGTTGTGCGTGCATCCGATGGCCGGAGTGACCCCCGTTTCCTCTTCTACTTGCTGATGAGTTACCTGACCACGTTGCAAGTGGATCGGATCATTGCCGGCTCGAACTACCCAGCGGTCTCAAGCGGTGATGTTCGGAGACTGAAGTTTTTCGTCCCGCCACTAGTGGAGCAGCAAGCCATCGGATCCTTGCTTACAGACTACGACGACGAGCTGACAGCACTCAGGCGCCGTCAGTTAAAAGCACGGCAGATAAAGGAGGGGATGATGCAGCAGCTCCTGAGCGGCCGTGTTCGCCTGCCAATGGAGGCCGCTTCATGAGCGACGTCGGCCAGATCGAGCGTAAGGCCCAGAACCGTGTAGTTGAGCTGTTCCGGAATCAACTGAAGTATGACTACCTCGGCAACTGGGAGTACCGGCTGAACAGCTCGAACATCGAGGTCGAGTTGCTCGTTCAGTACCTCAAGGCACGCGGCTACGAGGACAACCTGATCAGCCGGGCCCTCGATCAACTGAGCAAGGCTGCTTCGGTGGGAGCCGGTCACGACCTGTATGAAGCCAACCGTGATGTCTACGGCTTGTTGCGCTACGGGGTGAAGGTCAGACCGGGCGTTGGTGAGCAAACTCAAACGGTCTGGCTCATCGACTGGAACAACCCGCAGACGAACCACTTCTCCTTGGCGGAGGAAGTCACGCTCCTTGGGAACTACACCAAGCGCCCGGACATCGTGCTCTACGTGAACGGCCTGGTATTGGCGACGCTTGAACTGAAGCGTTCTAAGGTTGCGGTCTCAGAAGGCATTCGCCAGACGATCGGGAATCAGGACAAGCAGTTTATCCGGCCGTTCTTCTCGACTGTCCAGTTCGTCTTTGCCGGCAACGACGTGGAAGGCCTGCGCTACGCTGTCATCGACACGCCGGAGAAGTACTGGCTGGAATGGAGGGAGCCCTCGGACGTCGAGGAGCCCCTCGACCGAGCGCTCCTGCAGCTTTGTGCGAAGGAGCGCTTCCTCGAACTGATCCACGACTTCGTGGTCTTCGACGCAGGAGTGAAGAAGATCGCCCGCCACAACCAGTACTTCGGTGTGAAGGCTGCCCAGGCCCGCATCGCCGAGCGCGAAGGCGGAATCATCTGGCACACCCAGGGGTCGGGCAAGTCCCTGACGATGGTGTGGCTGGCCAAGTGGATCCGGGAACATCAGGGCGACGCGCGGGTCTTGCTGATCACCGACCGCACTGAACTCGATGAACAGATCGAGAAGGTCTTCAGCGGCGTCAATGAGCAGATCTACCGCACGAGTAGCGGTTCCGACCTACTCGACACCTTGAACAAGTCGCAGGAGTGGCTGGTGTGCTCGCTTGTCCACAAGTTCCGGGGCTCGGACTCTGACGAGGAGCTGGACGAGGCCAGCGAGGATTTCATTCAAGAGCTGCATGCCCGCGTCCCGAAGGACTTCAAACCCAAAGGCAACATCTTCGTGTTCGTCGACGAAGCCCACCGCACACAGTCCGGCAAGATGCATCGAGCCATGAAGCAGCTGCTGCCCGAGGCGATGTTCATCGGCTTCACAGGCACACCGCTGCTCAAAGCAGACAAGGCGACGAGCATCGAGACATTCGGCTCGTTTATCCACACCTACAAGTTCGACGAGGCCGTCGAGGACGGCGTCGTAGTCGACCTGCGCTACGAAGCGCGCAACATCGACCAGAACCTGGCCAACCCTGAACAGGTTGACAAATGGTTTGACATCAAGACCAAGGGCATGACCGATCTCAGCCGAGCCGACCTTAAGAAACGCTGGGGCACCATGCAAAGGGTCGTCTCGTCCGAGCCCCGGGCCAAGCAGATCGTCAACGACATCCTGATCGACATGGACACCAAGCCCAGACTTATGGACGGCCGCGGCAACGCTATCCTCGTCGGCTCATCGATCTACCAGGCATGCAAGTTCTACGAGCTGTTCGTGGCCGCCGGCTTCAAAGGTAAGTGCGCCATCGTGACCAGTTACGAACCCAACCCGAGCGACATCTCTAAAGAGAGCTCAGGGGAGGGCAAGACCGAGAAGGTGCGTCAGTACGACATCTACCGACACATGTTGGCGGACTACTTCGACGAGCCCGAAGAGGTCGCGATGGGCAAGGTCGAGCAGTTCGAGAAGGAAGTCAAGGATAAATTCGTCAACGACCCGGGCCAGATGCGATTGCTCATCGTGGTGGACAAGCTCCTAACCGGCTTCGACGCTCCTAGTGCTACCTACCTGTACATCGACAAGAAGATGCGTGATCACGGTCTGTTCCAAGCCATTTGTCGCGTCAACCGGCTCGACGGCGAGGACAAAGACTACGGCTACATCGTCGACTACCAGGACCTTTTCAACTCACTCGAGGACGCCATCACCGACTATACGTCCGGGGCCCTGGATGGCTACGAGAAGAAGGATATCGAAGGACTCCTCAGCGATCGGGTAGAGAAGGCCCGAGCGGATCTCGATGACGCCCTGGAGCGCATTCGAGCGCTCATCGAGCCAGTTCCCCCTCCCCGGACCACGTTTCAGTACCAGAAGTACTTCTGCGCCGACGAACAAGGCAACGCTGCCCAGCTCAAGGCCAACGAGCCCAAGCGCGTCGAGCTCTACAAGGCCGTCGCGGCCGTCACCCGTGCATACGGCAACCTCGCGAACGAGATGACTGCCGCGGGCTACTCAGAATCCGAAGCTGAATCGATCAAGAAGGAGATCGCGCATTACGTGGACGTCCGGGCTGAGGTGAAACTCGGCGCCGGCGAGGAAGTTGACTTCAAGCAGTACGAAGCCGGGATGCGGTTCCTGCTCGATACGTATATCCAGGCGAGCGCCTCGAAAGTGGTCTCCAACTTCGAAGACACCGGTCTCATCGATCTCATCGTCAAGCTCGGCGGTCAAGAAGCGATTGACCGGTTACCCACCGGGATCAAGAAAGATCCGGACGCCGTCGCCGAGACGATCACCAACAACATCCGTAAGGTGATTATCGACGAGCGGGCGATGAACCCGAAGTTCTACGACAAGATGAGCGAGCTTCTGGACGCCATCATTGAACAGCGCCGCAAGCAGGCCATCGATTACAAGCAGTACCTCGCCAAGCTGCTCGAAGCAGCCAAGCAAGTGGGTACCAAGGACACCGGCGTTGCGTATCCCGATTGGGCCGACAACGCAGCCAAACGCGCACTCGTGGACTTCTTCTTTCCCGATGAGGGGCTAGCAATCGCGATCGATCGCATTGTCCGGTACACCAAACCTGACGCCTGGATCGGTAATCCGATGAAGGAGCGCCTGATGAGGAACGCGCTGAAGAGGGACCTGCCAGCTGACTTTGACCGACTCGAGGAGCTGTTCGACCTCGTAAAGGCGCGCAGTGAGTACCGCTAGGGCTTACCTGACCGTCCGGGGTATCGATGTCGATGTCGTTTACAAGGACATCAAGCACTTGCATATCAGCGTCTATCCCCCGATGGGTCGCGTCCGCGTCGCGGCACCTGAACGTCTCGGCGATGATCAGGTCCGCCTTGCGGTCGTGCAGCGACTGTCCTGGATCAAGAAGCAGCGCGAACAACTCCGTTCGGCTGCCCGCCAGTCCGAACGCGAGATGATTACCGGCGAGTCCCACTACACATGGGGAGTTCGGCGACGCCTAAAGGTGATCGAACGTCCCGGGAGGGCGCATATCGAGATCGAAGGCGACCGACTCCTGCTCTTCGTCACAACCGGGGCAACGGTGGAGCAGCGCAGACGAGCGCTCGACAGCTGGTACCGAGAGCAACTTCGGCAAGAACTCCCACATCTCATCGAGCACTGGGAGAGGCAACTGGAGCTGTCAGTGCCGCACTGGACAATTCGTCGCATGAAGACCAAGTGGGGCTCGTGTAACCGCGAGACCGGACATCTCTGGTTCAACGTCGAACTCGCGAAGAAGCACCCCGACTGTTTGGAGTACGTCGTAGTCCACGAGATGACGCACTACCGTGAACGCGGTCACGGCGAGCGCTTCACCAAACTCATGGACTCGCACCTGCCTGACTGGCGCCGCCGGCGTGACCAACTCAACGACGCGCCGCTGGCGCAGGAACTGTGGCCAGACCATC
The DNA here is from genome assembly GCA_963834725.1 of uncultured Acidimicrobiaceae bacterium. GTDB lineage: Bacteria > Actinomycetota > Acidimicrobiia > Acidimicrobiales > Palsa-688 > PALSA-693. Next base: position 3,930,728 of record CAWICN010000001.1, on the reverse strand, counting down.
ACCCAAGCGGAGTGGCGGATACGAACACAACAACAGCACCCGGCCAACGCTGCTGCAGCGGCTGACCGGCGAGCCCGGACGCCAAGGCTGGAGATCATGCTGGGCCATCTCAAGTCCGCGGCAAGTGCGGGCAACTGATAGCGGGTGAATTTCCTGCTCCAGTAAGCTTGACGGAGCATTAGACTACATCTTAAACAATGACGTCGTCGAGACTCGAACCCGCGGACTCCCGCCGATCCGTTCGACACGCGGATACTCGACTTGCGTGGTTGAAGATATATGGACTGATGGCGTTGCAGGTTTCGCTACAAGCGACGTGTTGACCCAGCTGCGAGATGCGGCGAGAAACGTGCTGCGGGGTCCAGAAGAGACAGATCTCGTCTATTCTTCGGCCGTGACAGCAACCCGGGAGATCGATGGCATGAGCGTCGTTCTGGTCGGGTCCTTCAATCCTGCGATCTTCCAGCCCGAGTGGCTGGCCCGGCACGAACTCATCGCTCCGGACGAGGCTGCGGCGGCTGAGATACATATCATCAGTCGCGAGGTCAGTCAGTTTTCTACCGAGCTCTTCGACGTCCAAGTTACCCACGACCAGTTCGTTGCCGCGACTCGCGCGAGCCCCGTCATTCGGAATGCTTCAGGACCTCGTACTCGGGGTTTTCTCAATGCTCCGACACACTCCGGTCACGCTGATGGGAATCAATCGCGATGTGCATTTCCGGATGGATTCGCCCGACGCGTGGCATGAGTTGGGCCATCGTCTGGTTCCGCCCGACAACTGGAGCTCGTTTCTAAACAAACCCGGGATGCGGGCCGTCGTCATCCAGGGGCTAAGGCCGGACGATCGGGCAGGTAATATCTTCATTCGCGTCGAGCCTTCGGTACGGGTTCACCCTGGTGTCTACATTCAGCAGAACGATCATTTCGAACTCGGTGACGCCAGCGACGATGCTTCCTTGGCGCTCGACACCTTGAAGCGGGAGTGGTCAGCGTCCCTCGATCGAGCCGAAGAGGTGTTCAGGCAGGTGCTCCGTGGCGATTGAAGTAGAGGGTCTGGCTGAATCCGGACGGTATTCCGGGGCTGGCAACGACTGGCAACAACTCGTCGGTGGCGTCTCCCGCTCATGGACTGGTGCCGAGGATAACGAACCTTCACATAAGCGGCCAGATGTCACATTCGGAGCGAATCAGCTACTTCGACTGTCTCACCTCGAGGAGCTTCCTAGGGCGGTGGAGTCGGCGCAATGGCCTGATTCAACGCTCTACTCGTCGCTAGGCAGCGGCAAGTCCTCTGCTTTTCTGCGTACTCTCGTCACGAGTGGGGCGCCGGCCAAGACGGTCACAGACCGTATCGAGTCTCCTGTTGTTCGTACGCCACCAAGACCGAGGGAACATGTGGTCCTGCATCAACAATGGGAGGGGTACGTCGAACGCAGGACGTCCAGCGGCTTCCAGGCGCTGCTTGTTGACATGACTACTGGCACGGACGACGAAGAGCGAACCGAGATCGACGTTAACGAGGTCTCTGAGTTTGATCGGCCACTCATCGAACCAGGTGCCGTTTTCTATTGGAGCCTCGGCTATCGGGTTCGAACTAGCGGCCAGCGAGAGGGAGTGTCGATGATCAGATTCCGACGCCTGCCTATATGGACACCCGAGGAGCTACGTGAGGCCGCCGAGGCCGCTGCGAGCACGAGCGAGGTCTTCGGCTGGGCAGGCGATTCAGAAAGCGAAGGTCGCAATGAGGACCGGTCAAGCTGACTCAGCATGGCGGATTGCGCCAAGGAATGATCAGGTCGAGGTATCAGTATTCGGTCCCGGGAAAGGTGAGTCGATCGTTTGCCATCTTGGCTTCGGTCACTGGATGATCATCGACTCATGTCTTGACCACGACACGTCGCACGCAGTGTCACTCGACTACCTAGAGGCACTTGGCCTCGATACGGGATTGTGTGTAGACGTTGTTGCGGCGACTCACTGGCACGACGATCACATCGGCGGACTTGCGGATGTTGTTGCCGCTTCGACGAAGTCAACGTTTCACTTCTCGATGGCACTTCAGTCCCATTCGTTTCTCACCCTTGTTAAAGCGACGGGTGAGCGTTCCATGATGCGGAAGCCAGGAGCCATCGAGTTCGCGCGGATCGTCGCTCTTCTCGAAGAACGGGTTCGTTCACGGGGGCGGCAGTTCGCGCCCCAACCCGCCGTCGCACACACTCTGGTTTGGCGCCCCCCGGCTGAAGGTGGATCACAATGGACGGGCGTTTCGCGGGTCGAAGCCTTGTCTCCGTCGCCGCGATCGGTGGACCTCGGGCTCAACGAGGTCGCACAGTTGCTCCCCAAGCCGAACGGTGTAAAGAGAAGGCTTACTTCGGTCTCCCCTAACCATACGTCGCTCGTCACCCTGGCGGTTCTTGGAGACGCAATCGTGCTCCTCGGAGGGGACCTTCAAGAAGTCGGGGCGTCGGTGCAAGGGTGGAGCGAGATCCTTGCGTCGTCGCGCCGCCCGGCCGAGAAAGCGAGCGCCATCAAGCTTGCGCATCACGGCGCCGAGAACGCCGACCATCCCGGGATATGGACACATCTCCTGGTCACCCTGCCAGTCGCTGCTCTTACGCCATATGATAGGGGCATCACTCCGCGCCCCTCTTCGAGTGACACGGCAAGAATCTGTGGCAACACTGGCGAGGCGTTTATCTCAACGAACCGGATGCAGATCGCACGCCGGAAGCGAGACGCTCACACTGAACGGCTCCTAAGGGCGAGACCTCACCCGATCCGATCGGCCGCTGGCGCCATGGGTCATGTACGTCTTCGGCGTCCGCTCGCAGACGAAGATTCCAGCGGGTGGAGCGTCGAACTCTTTGGCGCCGCAGCCCCACTTTGTGACGGCACCGCCAGAACCCCGGCCATCTAACTGGCGCCGGACGACTCGACCCGACTACCGACTACTTGCGAATCCCGGAGGGGGCCTCACCGCATCCTCCGGACTACCAATCGCGATGGGCCGTGAACCTCGGTTGCTCGGGAGATATCCACTTTTCTCAACTCTGCCGGGCGCGGCGCAGATGTAGGCGCCTGCCAGTCGAACTCCGAACTCAGTTCGATTGAGTTGTGGAAGCAGCACCGTCCGTTCAACGCTGATTCAACAGCAGGATCGAGATGCCGGCCACAGGCGACAACGAGTGGCAAGAGCTAGAAGACCGAAAGAGGCCCGCTGACCTGCTCCTTTGTCTCTCCACCCTGGTCAGCGGCCTTCTCGTTGTCCCTGGCTCTCTGCATTAGCAGTGAGTCCGATTCGGCCGCTCTCGCACCTCTCCTTGGCCGCCCAGTGTAGACCAGTCCGGGGGGGCCTGCAACCGACCTGAACCAGCGAAAACCCCTTTGGTAAAAGGCGAATCGTCTCAGTTCGGTGGGCACAAGCGGCTGTCCTCGACGTCTCTTACCCCGCCTGATCGGCCCGGACCGAAGACCGTCGCCACCCAGAATCCACGACCAGCATCGGGTGTGGTCCGGTTGCCACCCGAGATCCCCGTAAAGCCCTCGGTACCTCTCAGACCCGATCGTTCAGCGTCACCGGCCCAAGGGGCATCCGATCTTTTCCGGGCGAGGACGGCTTCCCCGAAGTACCATCTGGTGTCGAGCCCGGTGCCATTAGTTGCCGTCGGGCCGGAATTCCTCGTGTTTTACGCACAAGATAGGGAGGGAATCGGTGGAAGGGTATGACATCCACATTTCGGGCGGAACCATCGTCGACGGCAGCGGGGGGCCACGGCGGCGCGGGGACGTCTGGATCAAGGACGGTCACATCGCGCAGATCGGCGGGCGGGCCAAAGGGGTCGCCAACCGGATGATCGACGCGACCGGGAAGATCGTCGCGCCTGGATTCGTGGACTGCCACACCCACTACGACGCCCAGATCCGCTGGGATCCGTGGTGCACCATCTCCGGTTGGCACGGGGTCACCTCGGTCGTGCTCGGCAATTGCGGATTCGGTTTCGCGCCGTGCGCGCCCGACTTCCGGGACCGGTCGATGCTCACGATGACCCGGACGGAGGCCATCCCTTATGCGTCGATGCGCCAGGGGATGCGCTGGGACTGGGAGAGCATCCCCGAGTACCTCGACTCACTGGATCGCGCCCCCAAGGGCGTCAACGTGATCCAGTACATGCCGACGGCGTCGCTGATGACCTATGTGATGGGCCTCGAAGCCGCAAAAACCCGCCCGGCCACCGACCGGGAGCGCAAGGAGATGCAGCGCCTGATGCACGAGGGGATGGAGGCCGGCCTGGCTGGATTCTCCATCCAGCGGCTGGGACCCAACTCGGTCCAGGCCGACTTCGACGGCAGCCCGATGGTGACCGACACCATGTGCGACGAGGACATCCTCTGCCTGGCCGAGGTTCTCGCCGAGCGGGACGAGGGATCGGTTCAGATCACACAGGCCACCGGCAACCTCAAGGCCGACTACGCGTTCGTAGAACGGCTGGCCGAGGTGGCCCAGCGGCCGATCCTCTACAACGTGGTCACCATCTCCCGCTCCAAGGCCGACGTCCATCGCAAGCCGATTTCGTGGATCGAGGGGTGCCGCAAGAAGGGCCTGCCCCTCTTTGCCCAGTGCGGGACCGGCCGGGCCGGGTTCGCCTTCACCCTCGAGCACTGGAACCTTTACGACGCCTCGCCGGCCTGGCGGGCGGTCACGACCGGGAGCAAGGAAGACAAGCGGGAGAAGATGCAGGATCCCGAGTTGCGCCGGGCCCTGGTCGAGGAGGCCGAGGAGGCCGATCGGCGCCTGCGGGTCATCCAGGCCGGCGTCGGTGGGGACCCGGCCAAGCTGATCATCCAGGGGGTCAACCGCCAGCAGGACCTGCAGCGCTACGTCGGTCGAAGTGTCGGCGAGATCGCCGAGGAGGAGGGCAAGCACCCGATCGAGGCCATGCTCGACCTGTCCTTGGCCGGCGACCTCAACGTCGAGTTCCTCGGCCCGGACAAGGGGTCCAACGCCGAGTTCATGGCCGAGCTGATGAGCTCGCCCTATTCCATCCCGGGCGTATCCGACGGCGGGGCCCATACCAAGTTCTTCACCGGTGGGGCCTACAGCACCGACTTCCTGACCTGGCTGGTGCGCGACGAGGGCGTCATCAGGCTCGAGGACGCCCACTATCGGCTGTCCAACCTGGCCGCCCAGGCCGCCGGGTTCAAGGATCGGGGCGTCCTGCGCGAGGGAGCGGCCGCCGACGTGCTCGTCTATGACCTCGAGGAACTGCAGATCGACCCACCGTGGATCGGCGAGACCCTGACCGATCTCCCCGGCGGCGAATGGCGCCGGGTCCAGCGGGCTAAGGGCTACCAGGAGATCATCGTCAACGGCGAGGTCACCTTCGACAACGGTGAGTGCTCGGGCGCAACCCCGGGCCGGCTCCTCCGCGGCGGCATCGGCTAAAGCACCAACCACCGAACAACCTGCCCCGCATCCCGGAGCACCCAATAACGGTGGTGGGGACCAACCAGACGACCCCTGCCAGACGACCCGGCGGGGGTCCACCTGATCTTCACCCTTGCCGTCTACCCTCCCCGGTGTGGGTGGTTGGGGCCGGCGGCTCTGCCGGGTGGCAAGGATCGTGCCGTGCGCTTCGCTGTTTGCGGGGGTTTGGTCGAGCCCGAGCGGCACAGGAGCCCTTGGGACTGCGAGTGCCGCGCCCTCGGCGGGCGACGTGCAGGCCATCCGGCAGGCGCAGGCGACAGTGGTCACCCGGCGTTTTCACGCCCTGATGATCGACGCCGAGCGCGCCATCGGTTCATCGAACCTGACGGTCGCAACCGATCAGAAGGAGCTGGCGAAAGACCAGGCCGAGGTAAGTGCGGCGAAGGCGACCGAGGCGAAGGCCGCCCGCCACCTGGCTTCCGATCAGGCCGCCCTCAACGTCGCCACGGCCGCCAGGCAACAGGCCGCGTCCAGTGTCGCCGACGACCAGGCTCGACTGCGGGGAGTCGTACTCGGCCTGTACACGGGCGCGCTCACCACGCCGCAACCCTCGGTCCTGCACACCTTCGCCACCGCCCAAACGGCAGCGATCGATATGGGCGAGGCCAACGTCATGGCCCAGGTGGCCGTCGCCCACCTGAGCATCGACGTGAAGGAGGTGGCGGCTTACGGCCGCCAGGAGAAGCACTTGGCCGCCGCCGTCTCGGCCGACGCGCACACCCTCGGCGCTGCTCACGATCGAACAGAAGCCGCCAGCAGCCGGGTTCCGCCGGCCGCCGTCGAGCTGGCCGGCGCCCAGCAGCGGCTGGCCGCGTCCGATCGCCGCCTGGCCGCCGTGCGGGCCACTGAGAAGGCGACCCTGGCCGCGGTGGGCGTCGACGGGGCCGACCCTCCCGGCTTGAGCATCCTGGGCGGCTCGGCCCTCAACGCCGATCAGCTGGCCGCCTGGTTCACCGCCCGGGGCTACGCCAACCTGACCTCGGTCCCGATCACCCAGCTGGCCAACTGGTACCTCATCGCCGGCGCAGAGGAGAGCGTTCGCGGCGACGTGGCGTTCGCCCAGGCCGTCCTCGAAACGGGAGGGTTCAGCTCGGTCGACGCCGTCGACCGTAACAACTTCGCCGGCATCGGCCATTGCGACTCGTGCGGCCAGGGCATGCCCTTCCCGTCCGCGGAGACCGGCGTCCTCGGGCAGATGCAGCTCCTGCACATATTCGCCACCGGCGGGATCGCGCCAAATCCGGCCCCTCCAACCGTGGTGCCGGCGCTCCGGCCTGTGGGCCGAGCAGGCCGGGGCTGCTGTCCGACGTGGGAATCGCTCACGCGGAGATGGGCGACCGACCCCACCTACGGGGCGCAGATCCTGACGCTGTATGAAGGGATGCTGGAACAGGCAATGGCACAGGATTGAGGCCTCCAGCAACGCCAGGACCGGGCCTGGCTCATTGGGCGGCTTGACGCGGCTACGACCGCTGTGATTCCCCTGCCGGCGCGGGAGGGGGCCCGGAGATCGCGGCGCGGTGATAGCACTCAGGTGGACGGTCCAAGTGCTTCAGGCACGAGCTCAGCGCCCGACGTGTGTATTCGTGAGAGCAGTGAACTGACAGATGAGGGCGGCGGTGAGAATGACGAGCCCGAGCGCGATTTCGTTGAAGCGGCGTAACTCTCGGCCGCTGGCAGCGAACCCGAACATCGTCATGGCCGCGACGGTCAGGATGAGAGCGAGGACGTCCATGCGGTCTCCCTAGAGTCACCCCAGAGGTCGGGGCGGTAACGTTCGGTTGTGTCTAACTCGTCGAGGTAGGCCGCTGCCTGCTCAGGCGAAAGCGAGCCGTGTTCCGCGATGACATCCAGGAAAGCGGCCCGAACTGCGTCCCGTACCGCTGGCGAGCCACAGACGTAGACGTACCCACCAGCGGCCAGTAAACGCCAAACTACCGCTCCCTGCTCTCGGATTCGGTCCTGGACGTAAATCCGGTGACGCGGCCGTTGGCGCGACATCGCGACGTAAACGTGATCGAGCGCTCCTTCTCGAGTGATGTGCTCGATCTCGTCGCGATATATGTAGTCGACGCTGCTCGAGCGGATGCCGTTGAAGAGCGCCGCTTCCGCAAGTTGGACGCCGGCGTGCTTCATGGCCAGCCGTTCCCACAAGAACGCTCGCATCGGCGCGAAGCCGGTGCCGGCGGAGACGAAGATCATCGGCTTCGTCACATCCTCCTGCAGGTGGAACCCATCCGCGGTGTCAAGGAAGACGTTCAGGCGGTTGCCTTCCCGAAGAGTATGTACATAATGCGAGCTCATTCCCCGAAAGTCGCGATCGGGCATGCCTGGCACGGAAGTAACCTCGAGGCCGACGGTCAGGTGGGCGACCCTGTCGCCGTGGAGGCGCGGGCTCGAGCTCGTCGAGTAATAGCGGGGCCGAAGCGGTTGTGCCACCACCAGGAGCTCGAAGATGTTCAACGAGCAGGACAAGGACTCGTCGAGCAGGCGGAGTACGTCGTAGCCGCCCGCGTCGATCGTGGTGCGCAGCGGTGAATCGGGACCGTCGGGCGTTTCCAGGATCGCCTTGATCTGTAGCAGCCTCGTCCGCTCGGCGGGATCGCTCACCTTCTCCAATAGAAGGTCGAGCAGCGGCACGGTCGGTCTACCGGTGATGTCGATGAGATTCGTGAGCACGTTGCGAACCTGGAGCAGGACACCCTTCGGCACGGCGTGAACGTTCATGTGCTTCGGTACGGTGAACAGGCCGTCGAGTACCGCGCCGAGAAGCCGAGCGAGCCGTTCGACCCGGGCCCTGTCGTTCTTCGGGCACACGCCGAGGTGGGCCCCCGCTTTGTAGGTGATGCCCGGCGGCAGAGTGACCTCCAGATGCCGCGTCCGCTTCGGTGACTCGCCGGCCTGGAGCTCCCTGCACACGATGGCGTGTGCCTCGACCGTGTCGATACCGACAGCATTGGTCAGGATGACGGGGACGAGCTCCCGAGGCGCAGCGTGAGCCGGCAGGGACCTGGCCATGGTGGTGTTCGAGTCGGCTTTGGTCAGGGCGACCGCCGCGACCTGCTCAGAGGCAGCGCGCTCGGCCGCCGCCCTGGTCGCTCGGGCTCCGGACAACTGGAGCAGGACGGGCCAGACCCGGCCGTTCCAGTCGGCGTGCTCATGCTCCCACCCGGGCGAGCCCACGTCGCCGTGGGCGAACTCCGCAAGAGGGGTAGCCCCAAGGTCGGCCAGCCGGGTGTGCACGTATCGGGGGAATGCCAGAAAGGAGTTCCACTGGCTGTTGCCCAACCCCCAGACGAGATACCGGCAGTTGCGCCATCTCTCGGTGCCGGTCTCCATGCGCTCGATCCAGGACTTAAACGTTGACGCGTTCGTGGGCGGGTTCGACGTGTAGGTGGAGGTCATGACGACGAGTAGCCAGGGCCGCGTGTGCGGTGGCGACCCTGCGAGCTCGTTGAGGGTGATCACGTCAGTCGTGTAACCGTAGAAGAGGCTCCGCTCGGCGAAGCGCTCTGCCAGTTGCTTGTTGGCGCCGAAGTTGCTCCCATAGGCGATCACGAGGTTGCGGTAACGACTCTCGTCGGGAATCTCGGTTGGCTCCCCCCACTCGGACGGGACAAAGGGGGCTACCGGATCGGCGCGGTCGCTCATTTCACCTCGCGAGCGCACACGCCCTTCAAAGGTCCGTCGCAGGCGGATGATTCGAACCTCGGCCGGCTTCGTCGTCACGACCGTGTTTTTCTTCACCTTCGCCCCGGGCTCGAGTCTCAACCGGAACTGCTTGTAGATCTCGAACAGCACGACTCTGAGCATCATGAACGTGACTTCTTGCGCCATGCACTGACGTCTCCCGATGGAGAACGGAATGAAGGCGTGACGCGGCCGGGCGACAACCCTTTCCATCGCAAAATGCTCCGGATCGAACCGATTGGAATCCGGGCCCCAGTACCGCCGGTCGCGCTGGGCGGCAAGCGTCCCCACCAGGATGATGTCATCCTTACGAATCCCATAAGGGCCAAGCGTCCCGTCCTTGAGGCTGCGGCGGATTGTGACCGGCATCGGTGGGTAGATCCGCAGGGTCTCCTTGATCACCTGGGTCGTGTAGGTCAGCGCCATCAAGTCGTCGTACTGGAGGTCGTAGTCCGGATCACCGCCGGTGATCCGATCGATCTCGGCGATCAGCTTCTCCTCGACATCCGGCCGGGTCGCGAGGACATAAGCGAGCCAAGCACCCGTTATCGAAGGCCCGTTGAACCCGTTTGACAGGTGCATAAGGATCTGGTCACGGACGGTCACGACATCCAGGAACTTGCCGGTCTCGGGATCTGGCGTGCTTACGAGACGGGAAAGAAGGTCCGTCTGTTGGCCGAGCGGGCACGTGTGCATACGGGCCTTCACGAGGGCGTCAGCGGTCCTGAACAACTCCTTGTTGTAGCGGCGATAGCGCTTCTTGCGGGCCCGTCGTTGGCGCCCGGCCAGGACGGTGAAATCGGGGCGAGGCTCAGCCACCCGGAGGATGCTCTGCTTCGTGCTCTCGGGAACGGCGGCCGCGAACGGATGCGGGCCGCCCTCACCGGCGAACAGGCCGAAATCGTAGCTGCACGCGCCGCGACCCGAGACCTCGAGCGTGTAACGCTCCATCCAGGCGCGTGCATCTACCGCCTCATCGTCGGACATCGCAATCCAGGCCGACACGAGCCGGCGCGCCGGTTCTTTCATACGCTCGAGTTGAGTCCGCTGATGCGATGGTGCGTACCACGGGAGCATCACCCGGCGAATCTGCTCGTAGTGCTCACCGTCCCCGATCACCGAGATCCCACCGCCGCGTGAGTTGCTCAGCTGAGCGAAGAAGTTGATCTCCTCGACACGCTTGCCAAACTGCTCTTCGTTCGCGGCTACTTCATCGAGCAGCTCTGGGTCCGATACGACGACGAGCCGCCACTTCTTCGTCGGCACCCCCACCGCATAGATATGCCCGAACCGGTTGTAGTAATCGAGCTGCGTGTCGTTGTCGTTGAGAATGTCGAAGTTCGCGAACCGCTCGCCCTTCGGTACCAGCCAGCGAACCGCATAGGGGATCTCGACCGGACAGCCCTCGTCCCGCGACTCAGCGTCCGAAGACGCGACATTCTCCACGAAACCGCCGGGAACTTGCATACCGCCTCTCAGGAGCGAGAAGCCACGGCAGAAGTCGACGCAGACGAGCTCATCATGACCGTGTCTTTCAGAGTGGAGGATTGACCGGTCATGTAGAGGCGGCGCGGGGTGGCCCTGAATACACGCGTGGGTGCGGCCAGCGGCGTACGGTTAACCTTCCCGGCAGTGCGCGAAGGGTCTCACGCCCAGGCGGGAACCTGGCCCGGCCGAGCCGTGTTCTGGGTGGTCTTCGGTTTGTATGCCGCCGGGCTCTTCTTCTGGCTTGCCATCGGCCTGTTGCCGTCCCTGTCGTCGGGGTTCGCCGGCTTCCACCACTATCTGGAGCATGTGGCCGCGTCGGGCGGCTTCGGCTCGGGGATCGCCGCTCGCATCGCTGACCGCAGCATGCTCCTGGCTCGGGGAGGCACGACGGCCGCCCAATACCTGTTCAGCGTGCTCAACGTCATCCTCGCCGTTCTGCTGATCGTCCGCAGACCGCACGAGCGCGTGCCCCGCTTGCTGGCCTTCGCTCTGCTCGGCACCGCGGCGACGTTCAACATTCCCAGCCACCAGGTGTTCGACGTCATCGGCAGGCCAGTGCCCGTCCAGGCGGTGCACTTCACGTTCCACATCGTGTCGGGCGTCGCCTACTTCTGGGCGGTAGTGCTGTTCCCTGACAACGCCCTTCCCCCCGGCATCCGGCTCAGCCGCCGGAGCGTCTGGCTCGTGGTGGGGGCCACGACGGCTGCGGTGAGCATCGTGTGCTGGCGGTCGAGCTTCATCGACCACCCGCAGTTCTTCGCCGTGTTTTTTGGGATCGCCATCCCCGCGGCCGGCATCCCGGCTCAGACCCTGCGCATCCGCCGCGACCCGAATGGGCCGGTGGCGCGCCAGGCCGGCCTGCTACGCGCTGCCCTGGTTCCGGCACTGGCGGTGGGGCTGGGCTGGCTCGGCGCGTGGCTGACCATTCGGGTGGAGCCCAGCGTTGCCGTTGGCGCCAGGTCGGTCGAGCACGAGCTGCAGAACTGGTTCCCGGCCGTGTTCGCCGTCGTCCCGGTGGTGTTGTTCGTCGCCGTGCTGCGCTACCGGCTGTGGGACATCGACGTATTGCTGAGCCGGACTCTCGTGTACGCCTTCCTCGTTGCCGCCGCCGCTGTCGCCTACGCGATCGTGGTCGCAGTCGCGGGCTGGTTGGTGGGGCGCTCCGCCTGGTCCGCGGTGCTCGCCATGACGGTCGTCGGAGTGGCACTCGCCCCGGTGCTGCGGGCTCTGCGGATAGGCGCGAACCACCTGGTATTCGGCCAGTCGCTCAGCCCGACCGACGCCATGCGCGATCTCGCCGCATCATTGCAGCGGCTGTCCGCCGGTGGTGACCTGCAGGAGCTGGCCCGGGTGGCCCAGCAGGGCACCCGGGCGGCCGTCGCACGGGTGTGGGTGCTCGTCGACGGGCACCTCGAGCTGCTGGCCAGCTGGCCCGTCGAGAGTGGAACGCACGCCGGGCAGACCGACGACATCACCTTTCCGGTCTCGCATCACGGCGAGCGGCTCGGGGCGCTCGAGTTCCGCGTCGCGCCCGGCGTACACCTCCCGGACGCCGATCGTCGGTTGGCCCAGGATCTGGCTGACCATGCCGGGCTGCTGCTTCACAACGCCCAGCTGGCCGCCACGCTCGCCCAGCAGGTCGAACGGCTCGAAGTGCGCACCGAGGAGCTTCGCCGGGCTCGGGCCCGTTTGGTCGAAGCCCACGACGAAGAACGGCGGCGGCTCGAGCGCGACATCCATGACGGGGCCCAGCAGGATCTGGTCGCGATGCTCGTCTCCGTGCGAACGGCCCGGATGCTCCCGGCCGGTTCCGCCGAACAGCGAACCCTGCTCGAGCGTGAGCACGACCTCGCGGCCGGCATCGGGGCCCAGCTGGCGTCGCTGTGCCGCGACGACTATCCCGCCATCGTGGCCGAGCGGGGCCTCGAATCAGCCGTTCGCGTCGCGGCGGCCTCAGCCAGGCGAGCCGGAGTCGACGTCTCGGTCCAAGCCGATCTGGCCGACCAGGCGCCGCTGGATGTCGAAGCGGCGGTGTATTTCTGCTGCGTCGAGGCGCTGCAAAACGTCGTGAAACACGCCGGCGCAGCCTCCGCAACCATCGAGCTGGCGACGCGGGCTGACGATCTGGAGTTCGAGATCGCCGACGACGGCCAGGGTTTCGACCCTGGCGCGGTCCGTCCCGGCTCCGGGCTGGCTCACTTCGACCAGCGGCTCGCCTTGGCCGGGGGCCTGGCGGTGGTGGAGACCGCCCCCGGTCGGGGCACCCGGATACGCGGGTCGGTCCCGGTGCGCCGGGTAGCAGCAGAGGCAGCCGTTGGCTGAGGATCGCCATACCACCGCCGCAGCCATGGCCCGGCAGGGGCTGGCCCTGCTGCTCGTCACGGCCTTCGTCGCCACCGTCGCCGTCGTCACCGTAGGCATCTCGGCGGCTCTCGGGGCCCGGGGCCGGCCGCCGGTGGTGGCGCTGCTGCTCGCGGCGGCGGTGGTGACCGTGGCCCTCCCGCGGGTACGACCCTCGGCCGAACGCCTCGCCAGCTGGATCGTCCTCCGCGACCGGGCGGACGCCTACGAGCTGGTCTCCGACTTCGTGCGCAGCTCGGCCAGCACTCTTCCGATCGAGGAGGTCCTGCCGCGCCTGGCCGAGACCGCGGCTCGCACGGTGCGCAGCCCCCGGGGCGAGGTGCGGGTTTGGCTGGCCGACGGCGGCGAATGGCGAGAAGCCTGGACGGTCGGCCGGCAGGACGGGTCCGCCGCGGTCAACGTGGACGTCCAGCACGAGGGGCGACCGGTCGGGGAGCTCGAGGTCAGCATCGCCGACGAGGAAGGCGGCGCCAGGGCCGCCCGCCGTCGCCTCGGGGCGCTGGCGGGACCGGCCGGCCTGGCCCTGTCAACGGTGCGGCTCACCGTTGACCTGCGTCGCCGGTTGGATGAACTGGCCCTCACCGAGACGGAGCTGCGTGCCTCCCAGCGCCGTCTGGTCGAGGCCCGCCTCGAGGAGCGCCAGCGCTACGTCGGGGTGATCGATAGTTTCGTGCAGCCCCACCTCACAGCGGCCACCGAGGCTTTGGCGGACGCGGCCGTCGCTCTCGGCCAGGAAGTCGACAACGACCTGACCAGGGCTGCCCGGCACGGGGCAGCCGCCCTCGAAAGCCTGCGATCGCTGGCCCACGGCGTCTTTCCCATCATGCTCCTGCAGGCGGGGCTGGCCGAGGCCCTCGAGGCGTGGGCCGAGGAGTCGAATGTCCCCCTCACCGTGCGCGGGAGCGGCGACCCGAACCTGGCCCGCCGAGACCCGACCGCGGCCGCCGTCCAGTTCTTCGCATGTGTCGAGGCGCTGGAGGCCCTCCGCCCTCCGCCCTCCGCTGCCGATGTCGAGCTGTCGCAGCGCCCCCGGACGGCAACGCTGACCCTCGACTGGACTTCGGGCGGTTCGGGCCCGCTCGACCCGGCCACGGCCGTCGTTCTCCGGGATCGGACGGAGGCCGTCGGGGGAACCTTCGTGCTCCTGCCGAGCAGCCTGCGGGTTAGTGTGCCCGTTGAGGTGAGCCAATGACGGTCCGCCTGATCGTGGCCGACGACCATCTCCTGGTCCGCGAAGGTGTGCGCCAAGTCCTCGCCTCGCAACCGGACATCGATATCGTGGCGCTGTGCGCCGACCTTCCCGAGCTGACCGAGGCCGTCGAGCGCCAGAAGGTGGACGTGGTCGTCACTGACATTCGCATGCCGCCGGACCGCGTCGATGAAGGCGTCCAGTTCGCGTCGTACTGCCGCGCCCAGTACCCCGACGTCGGGATCATCCTGCTGAGCCAGTACGCCCAGCCCGCCTACGTCCGTGCCCTCCTGGAGCAGGGTGCCGAGCGCCGGGGCTACCTCCTCAAGGAGCGGGTCGCCGATGTCGACGAACTGGCCGCCGCGGTGCGCGCCGTGGCCGCCGGCGGGTCGGCCATCGATCCGAAGGTGATCGAGGCCCTGCTGCACGCGAAAGCTCGCCGCAGTGACGACCGCATCGAGCGCCTCACCCCCCGCGAGCGTGAGGTCCTCGCCGCCATGGCCCAGGGGCGCACCAACGCGGCCATCGCCGAAACGCTGGTGGTGAGCCAGCGCGCCGTCGAGAAGCACATCAACTCGATCTTCTCCAAACTGGATCTCACCGGCGAACAACAGCTGCACCCACGCGTGCAGGCGGTGCTCCTGTACCTGGCGGAGCGAGGGGACTGACGTGGCCGACCCGGCGATGGTGGTGACCGTGCTCGTCGTCGACGACCAGCTCCCGTTCCGGCGGGCGGCCGCCGAGATGCTCAAACACCTGGCTGGTTTTGAGCTTGTCGGCGAAGCCCGCTCCGGTAAGGAAGGCGTCGAACTGGCCCTGCGCCTCGAGCCCCGCCTGGTCCTGATGGACGTCAGGCTTCCCGACATCGACGGGACTCAGGCCACCCGCCAGATCCTGGCCGCCCGACCCGGCACCGCCGTGCTCCTCGTGTCCACCTACCCGCGCCCCAGCCTGCCCTCGGGTGTCGCCACCTGCGGCGCGGCCGGCTTCCTACCGAAGGAGCAATTGGGGCCCGAAACCCTGGCCGCTCTGGCCAGCACCCTGGCCCGGTAGGACCCTGACGTCCCCTCCCGCGCTCCGTACCATGGTCACGGCCACCCGGGCTGGTAGGCAACGTCGCATCACCCGTGCCTCTATCTGGATCACCCGGCGATGGCGCTGTTCACGCTGGCGGGCACGCCGCTCCCCGTCACAGTCGGCGGCTGAACCAGGTGGAACCCGCTCTTGGTCAGCGACGATTGACCGGCCGGACCGAGCAGATAGGAGGCGAATGCCTCGCCTCCGGCCCGGTGGGGCGCCTGGTTGAGCACGGTCACGGTGTAGGCCGCCTTCAGGGCCACGCCGGTCAGCGGAACCATGGGGATCCCCGCCGGGGTAGTCTCACTGGTGTAAAAGAACCCGGCGTCGAGCTGCCCGGCCTGCAGCCGGCCGACCAGGGTCTCCTCCGGGTACACGTTTGAGTCCGAAGCCGTGACCTTGGCGAGGGCCGGGTATCTTTTGGCGGTCTCGGCGATGGCCATGTCCGTCAGCTTGCCTTTGGGATCGGTAGCCGGATCGGTGCGGCCGATCAAGAATCCGGGCTCGGTAATCACCACATACCATGGCTTGGTTCGCAGGTCCTGGGCGAACTTGCTGTGCGGGCTGTAGCCGATCACCAGCGGCGAATTCGCGAAGGTGACATACCACGACACCCAGTTTCCGTCCTGGGGGCCCATCAGGGTCGCGTTGACTGACGGGCTGGCACTGATAAAGACATCCCCCTGTCGGACCTTGCCCTTGATCTCGCCGGCCAATGCGGTCGACCCCGCAGAAAACCCGGTGAAGGTGTAACCGGTGGCCGCGTTGAAGGCCGGCCCGATCTCCCTTTCCATCACGCTGACCAGCGAGCCGGCATAGAGGACATCCACGGGTCCCGACCCCTTCGCGGCCGTGGACGTCGGCGTGGTGGACGCCGTAGCAGGGGCTGCCGGGGTCGTCGAGTTCGCGGCAGCACTCGAGCTGCCGCTCGAGCTGCCGCAGGCCGAAGCCACCACGGCCAGGGCCGCCACCAGGAGGAAACCAACCGGCCGGAACCGTCCACGCTTCATCAATGGCCGGCGAGACATGCCTGGGCTCGTCATACGTCCGCACTGTAGTAGACAGGTGCTGACTAGATGCAAGCCCCAATACCGTCAGCTTCTGACGTTTCCGGGCGATTGGCGCGATACGAGCATCGGGCGTCTCGGGATCGAAGAATACCGACGGGCCGACCCGAGACGCCCGCGAAGGTCATTCCTGCATGCTTTTGACCAGCAGGAACTCCTCCAGCCCGTACTTGCCATACTCCCGCCCGATGCCGGACTTCTTGTACCCGCCGAACGGAGCGTTGGGGTTGAAGGCGCCGCCGTTGATCTCGACCTGACCCGTCCGGATCTGGCGAGCAACCGACTCGGCCTTCTCCCGGGTGCCGGCCCACACGCCCCCGGCCAGACCGTACTGGGAGTCATTGGCGATCTCGATCGCCTCCTCCTCGGTGTCGTAAGGGAGGATCGACAGCACCGGCCCGAAGATCTCCTCCTGGGCGATCGTCATGTCCCGCCGCACATTCGAGAAGACGGTCGGCTTGGCGAAGAACCCTGTCTCGAGCCCTTCGGGCTTGCCCAGGCCACCGGTAACCAGGGTGGCGCCCTCATCCAGGCCCTTCTGGATATAACCCTGCACCCGGTCCCACTGGGTCTGGGAGACAAGAGGCCCAAGCCGAGACGTCTCGGCGAACGGATCGCCGGGCCTCATCTTCTGGGCCGTCCGCGCCGCGATCTCCTCGGCCTCGGCCAGGCGGTCGCGCGGCACGAGCATGCGGGTGAGGGCCGAGCAGGTCTGGCCGGAATTGAAGTAGGCCTTGCCAACACCGTCAGCCACCGCCTTTTCCAGGTCGGCGTCAGGCAGGATGACGTTGGCGCTCTTGCCGCCGAGCTCGAGGGCGACCTTGGCGATGCGGGCACCGCACAGCTCGGCGACCCGACGGCCGGCCCGGGTCGAGCCGGTGAACGAGACCATGTCGACGTCGGGGTGGGCGGCGATGGCCTCACCCACGACCGGGCCGACCCCGGAGACCATATTGAACACACCCGCCGGGAGCCCGATCTCGTCAACGACCTCGGCCAGCACGTACGCGTTGAGCGGGGCCATCTCCGAAGGCTTGAGAACAATGGTGCAGCCGGCCGCGAGCCCGTAGGCAACCTTGGCCGCGATCTGGTGCAGAGGGTAGTTCCAGGGGGTGATGCACCCGACCACGCCGATCGGCTCGCGCACGATCACCGAGTTGCCCGTCTTTTCCTCGAATGGGAAGGAGTCGACGAGCTGCGCGGCCGACTTGAACGAGTTGAGCGGCAGTCCGGCCTGAACGGCCAGGCTGAGGGGCTTGACCATCCCGACTTCCTGGCTCACCAGGGTGGCGATCTCGTCCATCCGGGCCTGGAGGCCTTCGGCGATGCGGGCGCAGAACTTGGCCCGCTCCTCGACCGACGTCGCGGCCCAGGCCGGGAACGCCTTGCGAGCCGCAGCGACCGCCCTATCAACATCCTCGGCCGTACCCTCGGGCACGGTGCCCATCACCTCTTCGGTGGTCGAGTTGGTTACTGGCAGCGTCCCCGAACTCGTGCTCGGGACCCAGGCCCCATCGATGTAAATCGTGTCCTTGACAATCATTGACAGATTCCTCCACTGGACTGATGTCGACATTCGTCGCGCCGATCGGGCCGACTCGCACCCTCACGGCTGAGTAGCAGTGTGACCACCCTAGACCGCCCGGCGCCGACGAGCACGAGCGAGATGCCGCCCCGCCACCCGTGTCAAGTACGGCCGGGACGACGGAGGCTCGCCTGACAATCGGGTCTGTCCATTTTGACGGAACCCGGCACCGTCCGATAGCTCTGTGACCAGGTGTGCGGCCGCATTACGGGCGGGGACGCTACATGCGAGGTCCGCGGCCTGGAGCCCTCGCGGGGGTCCCGTCATCCAGCGATCGACGGATCCTGTCGGCCAGATCACGAAACAACGGGTAGACGGTTTCGCCGTGCACCGCAGACAGTGCCGGCTCCCACAGCCGCCAGCGGTCGACCACGATGGGACCGACGAGGAGCTTGAGCAGGGCGAAATCGAGTGCCCCCGACCGCTCTAAGGCCGCGAGCTGCTCGAAGTAATCCAGTTCCCGGTACAGCACGTAGGCCTGGCGCGAGTTGTCGGCGACATATTGCTCGAATGCCGCCGCGAGATCCTCCGGCTTCCCAAATCGGGCAACCAACTGCCGGGCCTCCACCAGCGTTTCGTCGTTCCAGCGTCGAATGAACTCGGCCGCCATCAGCGCCTGTCGACTGCGACGCGCTTCGCGCACCTGCTGGGCCCCGACTACGCCTGCTGCTACGGCCCCGAACAAACTCAGCGCCAACACCGCGGTGGCGATCGCTGTGACCTGCTCGGCCCAATTCGGCGCTGATGCCAGCATCATCGTCGCAGGTTATCCACGAGCCGTACCAGCACACCCCTGCCAGCCGGGCGGTTACCCCTTCGTCGTTGCTCCCCGTGCCGCCGGGGCCTGGCCCGTCGAGTGCACAGCGTCCCCATCGACGTTTGGGCCCACTGGCCCGGTCACGAGATGGCAGGTGTCAAAGACACCATCCGGGACGGGTCGCGGGGTGCCGACGTGACACACTGGAGGGGTGAGGACGCTCCTAAACCTTATCTGGCTGGTCCTGGCCGGGTTCTGGCTCGCACTGTTGTATGCATCCGCCGCCCTGGTGATGTTCATCCTCATTATCACCATCCCGTTCGGCATCGCCGCGTTCCGTCTTGCTGCTTTCGTGCTGTGGCCTTTTGGACGGACCCTCATCCGGCGACCCAGTGCCGGCGCCGCGACGGCGATCGGCAACGTCATCTGGTTCATTCTTATCGGGATCTGGCTGGCCTTGGCCCACATAGCCACAGGGATTGCGCTCTGCCTGACCATCATCGGCATCCCCCTCGGGGTGGCGGACTTCAAGCTTGCGCTCGCATCGCTGACGCCGCTCGGCAAGGAGATCGTTTCAACCAGCGATCCGCGTGCCATCACGGGCGGACTGGTGTCGTTCTAGTTGGCATGGCAGCGCTAGCTGCCGCAAGGCGGGGCTAGTCGCCTGCATGAATAGCTGACAGACTGTTGCAGGGTGAAGTGGACCTGAGAATGGAGGAGTGATGGAGGACGTGGCGATCACCGGTATGGGCATTGTCTCCCCATTCGGAACAGGTCTTGTCCCTTTCCTGGACGGGATGTTATCCGGCCGGATCACCATCGAACTCGGCGAGCGAGGATCACTGAGGTCAGTTGTTCCGGACTTCAACCCCGGGGAAGTCCTCGATGCCAAGGTTCTGGAAGGTACAGAGGGATTCGCTCAGTTCGCAGTCGCGGCCACCGCGGAGTGCGTGCAGGCAGCCGGCCTGGACCGTCTCGATCCGAGGAAGACCGCCATCGTCCATGGCACGAGTATGGGTGGATCGAGCGCTCTGCTACGAGCCCAGCATCGCCTCGAGAAGGTTGGTCCTGAAGCCGTAGACCCCAAGATAATGATCCAAATGTGGCCGAACATGGCGGCGGCCCAAATCGCCATAAAATGGGATCTCCATGGTCCGCAGCTCACCCTTTGTCATGCGTGTGCTTCCTCTATCGACGCCATCGGCCTCGCGGCACGGATGGTTTCCCGCGGTGAGGTTGATGTCGCTTTAGCCGGCGGTACAGAAGGAGGTAGTAAACCTCCCGTTGCCGGTCTGGATGACAATTTTGTGCCGGCCACGATGTACGCGGGGCGGGGGTACAAGATGAACTCTCTGGAGCGTGACCCGAAGCGGGCGAGTCTGCCGTTCGACAGGGATCGGACCGGCATCGTGGGTGCCGAGGGCAGTGTCATGTTCGTCATCGAGCGCGGCGAGCACGCCATTGCCCGCGGCGCGGAGGTCCTCGCGTACGTTCGAGGCCATGGCAGTCTGGCCGACGGGTATCACCCGTCGTCCCCCGAACCTACCGGCGTCTGGGAACGTCAGGCCATGGAGGACGCACTGGAGGAGGCGGCCCTGGGTCCGGAGGACATCGACGTCGTCGTGGCTCACGCTACAGGGACACCGACGGGCGATACTGCAGAGATCCGCGCCTTGAACGGCCTGTTTACGACGCGAGGGCGGCCCATCAGAGCGATGTCGATCAAAGGGACCGTTGGGCACACGGGAGCGGCCTCCGGTGGGATGGGGGTTGCTGTCGCGGTCAACGCGATGAAAACGGGCGTGTTCCCGGCCACCATGGGCACGCAGAATCTCGATCAAGAGATTGGCTTCGACGTTATCCTCGGGCAACCAATCGCACTACGCCCGCAGGCCGTGCAGGTCAATGCCTTCGGGTTCGGCGGTCAGGATGCATCGCTGGTCGTAAGCCGTAACGCGAGGGACTGATAGCGAGAGGACGTCGCAAGTGCCGCGGACTGTATGTGAAGGCCTGATGGTGGTGGAGTGCGGCGCCGGCAGCACGGTGGCGGCGCTGGCAGGGATGATACTGGCGGACAACGGCGCCGAGGTCATAAAGCTCGAGCCTCCGGACGGCGACCGCCTGCGTGTGTCCTATTCGTCCGGGTTCGCCGTTTGGAACCGGGGCAAAGAGAGCATGGTGGCTGATCTGCGAACCCCTCAGGGTACCGGTCGGCTTCGTAATCTGGCCAAGGGCGCGGACGTTGTAATAGACGGGTTTAGCCCCGGAAGGATGTCGGGCTGGCAGACCGGGTACTCTGACCTCGCGGAACTCAATCCGGGACTGGTCTATGGGTCTATCAGTGCCTTCGCATCGACCGGTCCATTCGCTCACCTCAAGGCGTACGAAGGTGTCGTGGCTGCGAAGTCTGGCCTCTTCAATAGGGGTGTATTCGCCTATCGATCTGAGCCAATCTATGTCAACGCGCCATTTGCAAGCTTCGGCGCATCTCAGATGCTGACCGCAGGGATCCTGGCCGCGTTGCTGGTGCGGGACAGAACTGGATTCGGTCAGCAGGTCGAGTGCTCGCTCTGGCAGGGACTCAACCCATACGACTATTGCGGCACCCTGCTCTACCAGTACCTTTCGGGCGCCAGGGCCGACGGCACCGGTGTCCAGGATCCCACGGCGAGCCGCTATGTCCTGCTCGGGTGCAGCCGGGACGGGCAGTGGTTCAGCCTTCAGACGATGTTTCCGCGTCAAACCCACGCCGTGATGCGGGCCCTCGATCTTGGGCACCTCGTGGACGAAGACCGGTTCGCTCGCATGCCGAAGTTCGCCACCCCGGATGACGCCGACGCTTGGGAGCAACTGCTCTGGGAGCGAATGCGGCAGATCGACGGCAAGGAGTTGATCGAACGGTTTCTTTCTGAGCCGGATGTGCCGTTCGAGGTGATCGGATCGACCGAAGACGCCATGGACCATCCGCAAGTCATCCATAACGGCAGCGTGATCAGGGTCGAGGACCCGGTCCATGGGCCCGTCGACCAAATCGGGCCGATCGCGAGCTTCTCCGAGACGCCATCAGTCATCGAGCAGGCCGCCCCGGCCTTGGGCCGGTGCGAAGCCGTCACACCGTCCGGCCGCCAGGGGCGCAGGTCAACCACGGCGGCGCCCATACCCATTCATCCGCTCGAGGGGGTCACGATCGTAGAGTTTGGCTACTTCTACGCCATGCCGTTCGCGGCAACGATGGCTGCCGCCCTGGGAGCGCGCGTCATCAAATTGGAACCCGAGCAGGGCGACCCGATGCGCGAGATGACGGTGCCAAGGGAAAGCGGATACACCAAAGTCATGGAGGGCAAGGAAAGTCTGGCGATTGACCCGAAGTCGAGCGACGGACAGCGAATAGTGCACGAGCTGATAGCCGGCGCAGATGTCTTTCTCACCAGCTTCCGGCCCGGAGTTGTAGAGCGGGTGCAGCTTGGTTATCAGCGCCTCCACCAAATCAACCCCAACCTCATCTATATCCATTGCGCCGGCTATGGGCTCGAGGGGCCCTGGGCCGCACGACCGATGTATGCGGCCACCGCCGCGGCCCTGGCTGGAAGTTGTCATCGACAGGCGGCGGCGTGGCTTGCTCCGGAGATGAGCGACGGTCTGGATGCGACGGCACTGCGGGCGGCTATCGCACCACGAATCATGCTGCCAACCGAGGGGGATTCAAACGGCTCGCTCGTCTTCTTCACGACCACATTGCTGGCCTTGCTGGCCCGGTCGCGCCATGGCATCGCCCAGTTCGTCTCCGGCACCTTAGCGAATGCGAATCTCTACTTCCTGGCGGATGATTTCACTCGATTCGAGGGTAAGTCGCCCGTGGTCACGCCGAATTCCGAGTCGTACGGCCTTCACGCCCTGTATCGTCTTTACCCCGCCAGGACCGGCTGGATCTTCTTGGCGGCTCCGACGCAGCCGGAGTGGAGGAGTCTGATCGAGGCCCTTGGCCGGTCCGAACTGGGAGACGATCCCAGGTTCTGTGACCCGTCAGCACGGGCCACCCATGATGGTGAGCTGGTTGCCATCCTGGGAGAAGCGATCGCCATGCGGTCCGCGGCCGACTGGGAACGTGACTTGAGTGCTCGAGACATCGGTGCCGCCGAGGTCGCACCGGGCACAGCTTCGCAGTTCACCGCCACCGAGCATGGCCTTCTTGACAGTGGGCTTACCTTTGAGGTGGAAGATCCCACCTTCGGCCCGGTTGTCCGCCACGGCCTACCGGTGAAGATGTCGATGACCCCGGGCCGACCGGCTCCGGCCTGCCTGACCGGTCAGCACACCGACTCCATCCTGGCGGAACTCGGCTACGCGCCAGATCAGGTCGCCGACCTCAAGGCGCGAAGAGTGGTGTTCGCCTGAGCAGCTGTCACATCCTGGCCTCCTGAGCCGTCGCCGTACTTCGACGAGGCGCAACGGGCGGCCCTGGCGCTGGCCGGGGCCGGCACCCGCCTGCCGACCGGCCCGACGCCGTCGCCGGCGATGTGTGGGACGGGGCGCGGCGACGGCCGGGCCGGCCCCTGGCCGCCTCTCTCCCCCCTGCGGTGCCGGCGCCGGCCGGCGCTGTCGGCGTCGCCTTCGCCGCGTCGGCCGGGATCACCCTGCTCGCGCTCGTGCCGGCCGTCCCGCAGCCCGGCCATCCGGGCCATAATGCCGTCCATGATCCGACTCGTGTACCTCCTCCGGCGCAAGCCTGAGCTATCCCTCGATGAGTTCCACCGCGTCTGGCGCGAAGAACACGGCCCGCTCGTAGCGTTTCACCAGGTCGGGCTCGGGATCCTCCGCTACACCCAGTCGCACCGGGTGGACGATCCGGGCAACGAGGCCATGGCCTCCGCCCGCGGCGGCATGGAGCCCCCGTACGACGGCGTCGCGGAGCTCTGGTGGGAGTCGGAAGAGGCACTCGCCACGGCGGCGGCGAGCGACCGCGGTCAGCGAGCCGCCGCCGAGTTGCTGGCGGACGAGGCGCGCTTCATTGACCATCCGGCGTCGCCGCTCTGGCTCGCCCACGAGTACCCCCAGGTCAATCCGGTCCCCGAGACCCTCGTGGCCCGCCCGAAGAGCTCGGTGGTCAAACTGCACTTTCCGCTTCGCCACCCGTCGACCATGACGCTCGAGGCCGCCCAGACCTACTGGCGGACCATGCACGGTCCATTGATCCGTTCGATGGCAGGAGGCATGGGGATGCTGCGCTACCAGCAGGTGCACCGCTACGAGTCCCCGCTGGAGGCGGCGCTGCGGGAACCGCGGGGCACGGCCGTCGAGCCCTATACGGGCCATGCCGAGGCGTGGGTGGACCGGTCGGTTCGGGGGGGCGGGCCCGAGGCCGCCGCCGCTGGGCGAGCGGCCATCGAGGACGAGACCAAGTTCATCGATTTCGCCCGGTCGGCCATTTGGTTTGGCAAGGAGCACGTGTTCATCGACCGCTGGTACTGAGAGGAGCAACGATGGCAGCGACAGCAACGGTCTCATTCCCGGCCGCAAAGGTCGGGTTGGTCGTTATCGGTGATCCGCCCCACAACTTCGGTGGCCCAGCAATGGCCAACAAGGTGATCTCCGCTGTACAAGAAGTGCAGAAAGCGGGATGCTCGGTGGTCGTCCTCGCATCCGACACACCGGGATACTTCATCGCCCACTGGTCGTTGCAGTGGATCGTCGACGTGTTCAGCGAGCCGGCTGCCCCGGAAACGTCCCGGCCGGCAGGCGACCGCCCCGAGGTGACGAGCGTGTTCGATTTCCTCGAAACGCTGCCGATCATCTCCATTGCTGCCAACAATGGGCAGGCATGGGGAGGCGGTGCGGAGTTGTCCTGGGGCTGCGATCTCCGGATCGCAGCGGAGTCAGCGACCTACGGCCAGCCGGAGGTTGCTCTCGGTATCATCCCCGGAGCGGGCGGGACGACCCGTCTGGCGCGGCTCATCGGCCCGACCAAGTGTTTGGAAATGGTTCTCGATGGCCGGCCGATCACAGCCCGAGAGGCGCTCGCCCTCGGGGCGATCAACCGGGTCGTGCCCGACGACCGGCTGCGAGAGGAGGCGATCGCGTGGGCCGCCCACATCGCGCAGTGGCCGGAGTGGTCCCTCGCGGCGTGCAAGCGCAGCCTGGTGGAGGGCCGCGATCGCCCGCTCGCCGACGCCCGCCGCAACGAGGGGCGGATCTTCGTCGAGGTGGCCAGGCGACCGGAAACTCTGCAGCTGCTGCGGGATGGCCAGGCCCGCTACGACGCCGGCGCCGACTCCTACGCGGCGTTCGGGTTGAACCGGTGACAGGCCTGAAGTCGGGTGATGCGCGCATGCAAGACTCCGGTCATGGCAAAGAGCGCATCGGGCCGTCCTGTCCCGCGACCCTTCGAGTTTCATTGGGGCAAAGGTCAGATCACCGAGGAGGCTTCGTTCAGAGGCCAGTACACCGAGCCGGCGATCCAACTGCTGGAGTATGAGGGCGGTGGCCAGGGCATCAGGTTCTGCTACTACAGCCTGGACGGTCGCTTTCAGCGCAGCCCGATGATGATTGACAGCGATAACAGCCTCGAAGGTCTTCGGGGTGCACTGAAGCAGACACCGAAGCTACGGGCCCTGGTGAAGAAGCTGAGTAGCTAGTCGGTGTCGCGGCTGTGGCGCTCGGTCCGGTTCGGACCTCAATGATAGGTGGAACGCCGATCCGGAAAGTCGTGAAAACTATCGGGGTGTGCGTCGGATTTCAGCGCACCCAACGTTCACACCCGACGACACAACGTTGCCGACGCGTCGAATCAGGGGGTTCCGCGCCTCACCCAATCGGGTCGACGAGGACACCGGGATTCAGCACCCCGTTGGGATCCAGTGCCTTCTTGGCTGCCTTCAGCGCAATGGCAAAGGGCTCAGGGCGCTCGATGTCGTACCAGGGCCGGTGCTCCCGGCCTACCGCGTGGTGATGGGTGATGGTGCCGCCGGCGACCATCACCGCGTCGGACACTCCAGCCTTGATGTCCGCGAGTACCGCCACCGGGTCCATTCCCGGGCGGTAGCGACCGCCGAAGGTGTAGTAGGGCGCCGGACCGTCCGTGTACACATGGGTGAACCGGCAGTTGATCGTGCCCCCGCCGCAGACCTGCTGCAGCACCTTCACGGACGCCTCTCGGACGGTGGCGTCGAAGTCTGGCCAGCGATCCCAGGTGATAGCGGTCTCGAAGGTGCCGCCGATCAGGCCCAGCCCCGCTGTCAGCCCGACGCCGCTCGGAATGAAGGCGTTGCGCCACGCACCTGCGGCCCCGGAGTGTCCGGTGGCCTGACCGGCGTCGTCGATGACCACTTCGTCGTCGGGAACGATGCCGCCACCGGAGCGAAGAATGCCGAGCGCCTGCTCGAGCTGGGGGCGCTGCGACAGCTCGGCGGATTCGAACGAGACGATGACCACTGACTCCTTGCCATCGAGGCCGGCGCTCTCCGCCGCCAGCACGGGGTCGAGAAGGCGCAGGTTGGCGGGCCACAGCTTGGCCTGGACAACCTGGCGGGTGGCCTCGTACCCGGCTTCCCAGGAGGGGAAGCGGACGCTGGCCGTCGCCCGGAACACCGGCCGGGCCTGGATGCGCATCCACACCTCGGTGATGATGCCGAGGATCCCTTCGGAGCCGATGGCCAGGCGGTTGGGGTCAGGGCCGGCGCCCGACCCCGGCAATCGCCGAGCCTCCCACCAGCCCTGCGGGGTGAGCATCCGCACCGTCTCGACAAACTCATCGATGTGCGTGTGGTTGGTGGCGTAGTGGCCCCCCGAGCGGGTGGCGACCCAGCCGCCCAGCGTCGATCCGGTGAAGCTCTGTGGGAAGTGGCGCAGCGTGTAGCCGTACGGGCGCAGCTGGTTCTCGAGGGCCGGCCCGAACACGCCGCCCTGGATGCGCGCCGACCTTGACACTTCGTCGATCTCGAGCACCCGGTCGAGCTGGTCCAGAGCGATGGTCACGACCGGACCGGCGTCGGCCGGAGGGGTCACGCCGCCCACGACCGAGCTGCCCCCGCCGTAGGGGATGGTGCAGTAGGCATTGGCGGAGCACCAGTCCAACACGGCCTCCAGCTCCTGGTCGTCACGGGGGTGGGCCACCACGTCCGGAGGGTTGGGGTAGCGGCCGAAGGGCCCGTGCAGCGTCCGGTCGTTGCCATAAGAGTGGTAGGCGCGATCCCAGTCGTCCTGGCGGCTGAAGCCGCTCAGCCGGTCCGGTGGGGTGATCCGGGGCCGTCGCAGCTCCAGGTCTCCGGCCTTCGGGATGCGCGGGGCAACGAGCTCCACCCCCAACTGCCTGGACATGACCGCCGCCGTCTCGACCCGCTGCTCGTAACTCGGCTCTTCTGACTCCAGGCCGAACATCCAAAGGCTGCGCCGCTCTCCCATGGACACAAACTACGACCTCGCGCCGGACCAGGGGGCTGTTTGGCGCCGCTCCGCAACCGGTCCATCGGCACGGACCGTTCCCCCCTTGCCTCTGATCTGCGATGCGTCGATCCCGACCTCCGTGATCACGCACCGGGCCCGCGACCGGCACCACGGCTCCGCCTCCCGCTCGGTATGGGGCGGCAGCGTGCGGCTGCCTTTGTGATATATTCATCGCGTAATACGCGGGTTTTATAGCAGAAACCAAAACCGCACCCACGGTTTGACGGTTTGACGGTCAGGTCCATCGGTCGCTCGAAGATTCGGGCACGAGAGCGGCGGGCCCGCGCCACTGCCACCATCGCGGACGCAGAGAGTAGTGACGCCGGCCGGCGTCCGGCCCGTTCTACGGGGTGGACCGGGTTGGACCGAAAATGGCTGGCGCGCATGCGGCGTGGTGGTCACACTCCGCTCCATGGCCTTCTTCGTGACGGTCCGGGTCCGTGGCCTCCCCATCACGCCACTGGGGATGGCACCAGCTCGACCCGAACTGGGCGCAGCGTCTCGTCGCTGAAGCCGACATCAAGCCGGGCCGTCTCGTACTCGACATTGGGGCTGGCCACGGTTCGATCAGCGCGGCATTGCTCGAAGCCGGCGCCCGGGTGGTCGCCGTCGAGGCGCACCCCGGGCGGGCCCGCTATCTCCGCGAGAGATTCGGATCCGACCTCATCGTCGTGCAAACCGACGCCAGCGATCTCCGGCTACCCCGACGCCCGTACCAGGTCGTGTCCAATCCGCCATTCGCCATCACCGCCAGCGTGCTGAAGCGCGTGCTGCAGCCCGGCAGCCGTCTGGTCACGGCCGATCTGATCCTCCCGGAGCACGCATCCCGGCGCTGGTCGCGCCCCGACGCACCCGCGGCGAGGAGATGGCAGCAAGACTTTCGGGCCTTCGTCGGCAGGGCCGTCCCCCCGTCCGCCTTCCGGCCGACCGCTCCTGTCTCCAGCCGGGTGTTTCGTATTGAGCGCCGATAGGCGCGACGCCTATTCGAGGGCCGATAGGCGCGACGCCTAGCTCAGCTCCCGAGGCACGGTGCGGATGGCCCAGGTCACCGCCTCGGGGTGGCGGAGGTGAAGCGTGACGTGGCCTCCATCGACGAGCTGGATCTCCCCCCGTGGAAGTGACTTGGCAATGTTCTCGTAGAGCTGTCTCTTGCCCTCGATCTCCGCCTGGAGCAGGGACTCCGATACGCCGGCCGACACGGCCCGCTTGAAGTCGTCGGCCTCCATTGAGCACAGGATGGTGGTCGGAACGTCGGGCCACGCGCCGGCGTGGCGAACCTCGCCGTAGAGCTGCTCGACGTTCTTCGCTTCTTGAAAACCGACTCGCAGCCACGGGGCGCTGGTGTGGGCGTCGATAAGCGGCTCTCTGATCTCGGCCGGCCAGATGCCCAGCTCACGGGCGAAGAGGGCGCGGTAGAACTCGATCAGCGCCGCGGGCAGCTCGTCGGGCAGCATCTGGTCGGGGTCCCAGGACTGCCATCGGGCCACGAGCTCTTCGGGCATGTAGGCGTGGTAGTCCTCGTGCGCCGGGTCGAGCAGGACGAGGGCGGCAACCTCGGCGGGAAAGCGCGCTGCGAAATGGCGAGCGTAGAGGCCGCCGAGAGAGTGACCCACGAGCAGGTGCGGACCGACAATCCCCATCGTGTGGAGCAGCTCCCGCAGCTCGTCGGTCACCTGCGTGGAGGTGCGTGGGAGGTCGACTCGATCGCTCCATCCCGTCCCGGCCCGGTCGTAGACGACGCTGGTTGTCAGCTCTGCCGCCGCCACCCAGACGTTCCAGTAGTCCAGCCCGACCGCCCCGCCGCCCGGCAGGAACACGACCGCCGGCGCACCCTGACCCGAGCGATGAGCAAGGAGCCTGGAGCCGCGAACCTCGTAGAACTGACCGAGCGGCGGTGCGGTCGCACCAGCCTCAGGACTTACCCCTCCCATACCCACTCCTTTCATCGGCTCCCCATTGGTCAACCGTCGACCGTGGGCGCGTGCATTCTCAACTCTGCGAACGGTAGCAGATGTGAGATCATCTGTCCAGTGGATACGCTGCAACTGCTTCTGCATCCGGTGCGAGTGCGCATCGTGCACGCCCTCTCCGGTGGACAAATCCGAACGACCACGGAGTTGTGCACCCGCCTGCCGGATGTCTCCAAGGCCACCGTCTACCGGCACGTGGCTCTGCTCGCTGATGAGGGGGTGCTCGAGGTAGCCGGCGAGGAAAGGGTCCACGGAGCGGTTGAGCGTCACTACCGGATACGCACCGGCCGATCCGTGATCGACAGCGAGATGGCCGAGTCGATGTCCGTCGAAGACCACCGGCACGGCTTTGCCGCCGCGGTGGCCGCCCTCATAGCCGAGTTCAACACCTACCTCGACCGGGGCAACGCCAACCCCACCGCCGATCGGGTCGGCTACCGCCAGATCCCGGTGTGGCTCGATCCGGGCGAACTCGACGCACTGCTCGGGACCATGCGCAACCTCATCATCTCCATGATGAACAATCAGCCCGGACCCGGTCGGCGCCAGTATCTGCTCAGCCCGATTCTCTTCCCGATCGGCTCCTGACCAGGTCGGGGGCGGGTGCTGACCCGGGCCGGGAACCTCATCCCGGCCCGGAGCAACCTGAGCTAACGATCGCGTCCGGCGGTAACGAGCACCCGCGCCCCGGGGCCGTCGGGGCCGTCGGGGCCCTCGGGGCCGGCGGGGCCGGTCGGAGCGACCACAGGCATGGGAGCCGGCGGGCGGACAAACAGGGCCTGGCCGAGCCACTTCGGCAGGTACCAGTTCCACTTGCCCAGCACGCCGACGAGGGCTGGCACGAGCAGCGAACGCACGATCACCGCGTCCAGAAGGATGCCCGCACCGAGTCCGGTGGCCATGACCTTCAGGTCGGTCATCCCCGCGGTCGACAGCGACAGGAAGCCGAGGAAGAGGATCAGCGCGGCGCTGGTCACGAGCCGCCCGGTCCGTCCGATTCCGACCACCACCGCGTCATCGGTCGACCCCGTCCGGTCATACTCCTCCCGGATGCGGGAAAGGATGAATACCTCGTAGTCCATCGAGAGCCCGAACAGGAAGGCGAAGACCATGATCGGGACCCACACCGTGATCGCCCCGGTCGCCGGGATGGACCACAGGGCCCGTGAGCCGTGACCTTCCTGCCAGACCAGCACCATCACCCCGTAGGCCGCGGCGACCGACAGCATGTTGAACAGAACGGCCTTGGCTGCCAGCACGATCGAGCGGAAGGCCCGGGTGAGCAGCAGCAGGGTGGCGATGCCGATCAGCGTCAGCATGAGGGGGAACGACCCGTACACGGCGCGGATGAAGTCCACCTGACTCGGTCCGGCCCCGCCGACGCCAAGTACACCGGGCAGATGGGCGGCGGTCGAGCGAACCGCTCCGATAGTGGCCCCGCCGGCAGAGCTGCTCGGCTCGGCGGAGGGAAGCACCTCGACGATGGTCGTCCCGCTCCGGTGAAAAGCTGGGGCTGTCGAGACCACCGCCGCGTCGACCCCTTTCACCTGCGCGAGCCGGGCCGCCACCGCGTGGGCCTGACCGTCGGTAACGAGGACCTCCATCGGTTCGATCACACCGGAAGGGGCCCCGCCGGCTTGCAGGGTGGCCAGGGTGGCGTGGGCGGCGCCCTTCTCCGCCAGGGCGGAGGTCTTCGGCTCACCCAGGTTGAGGGACAACACCGGGATGACGAGGGCGATCAGGATGCTACCGCCGGCCACAGCTGCCTTCTTGCGATGCCGGAGCACCAGCTCCGCCCACGCGGTCCATGGGCGGCTGGCATGCGTCTCTTTGCGAAATCGCGGCCGGTCGAGGAAGGGTCCGGCGCTGGCGAGCAGGGCGGGCAGCAGCGTCAGGGCGACCGCCACGGACACGATCGGAATGAGGAAGCCGGCCACGCCAATGTTGGCCAGGAACGACACTGGTAGCACGACCAGAGCCAGCAAGCTGACGCCTACGGTCAATCCGGAGAACACCACGGCCCGGCCGGCCGAGTTCATGGCGCGGGCCACGGCCGCCTCGTTGTCGTACCCATGGGCCCGCTCCTCCCGCCAGCGGGTCACCACCAACAACGAGTAATCGATGGCGACCCCGAGGCCGATGAGGGCGACGAGAAACTCCACGATGATGCTGACCGAGGTCAAATGGGTAAGACCGCCAACGATCAGGAACGTGGAGGGGATCGCCACCATCGCCATGAGCAACGGCACCACCGCGATGAAGCTGGAGAACACAAAGGCCAGGACCGCCAGCGAGCCGATGCCGCCGAGCATGGTCTCGGTCAGGGCACTGCTGCCCTTACTCGACCCGCCGTTCTCGAGCTGAGCCAGCCCGGTCACGCCGGTGCGCCAACCCGCTGGCGCGGCGGCGGCTGCGGTGGCGCTGATGACCGGCGCTTGCGTGTTGTTGAACCCGCGACCGGTGTCCTGTGGCACGAACACCAGACCGAAACTGGTCTGTCCATCCCGGGTGGAAAAAGCCTTGTCCCCGGTGTTGAACTGGTCGGCCAGGCGGGATCCGTGGATGGAGTTCGCCGCCGCGGTCAGCACCTTGTCCGCTGCCGCGGCGGTGTCCCGTTGCCCGGGCGGTGCGGTCACTGCGACAACGATGGGGACGGTGTCGCCGCCGCTGTGGTACAGGGCGGTGACCTTGCTGTCGGCGATGTAGCTGGGCTCATGCGGGAGCTTGAAGTCGGTCGACAACCGCTTGGTCGTCGAGCTCAAAGTGGCCACCCCAGCCAGCACGATGACCAGCCAGGTCAGCATGACCAGGCGACGGTGGCGGAGCACGAAGGCAGTCAGTCCGTTCATGGATTCGATCATCCGCGGGCGGGGGTCATCCGGCGTCGGCCGCCAGGTGTTTTCCCCTATCCGGCCAGGGAAGGGCCCAGCTGCCATCGCGTACATCTCTCGCGGTACGCGGTGATCCTCCCCGGGGCGATGCCAGGGGGCCGGAGCAGCGCTTACGCTCTCGGGTATGGACTGGGTCGTTCGGACCCCGGTTGTCACGGCGCTGGCGGGAATCCAGCGGCGCGCCACCAAGCAGGCGCCGTCGGTCTTCGATGTGCTGCTGGCCCTGGTGGTGACAGGCCTGATGGTCATCGGTTCGGTAGGCGAATCCCACCCCACCACCCACGCCACGGCCGGCCAGATCGCCTTCATCCACGCCCACCAGCCCGGGGCCGCCTACACCCTGGTGGTCCTGGCCGGGCTGGCCTTGATCTGGCGGCGCCGGTGGCCCGTACCGGTGTTGTCGGTGATCGTGGCGTTCGTAGCCTTGTACGCCGCAGCCGGCTACGTGCCTGGTGCGGCGCTGTGTGCCGTCTACGTCGGTCTTTATACCGTTGCTGTGATCGAGCCCAGGCAGGTGGCGTTCACGGCTGGTCTGGTCTCTATGGCCGTACTGTTCGTGGCGAGCGGGGCCGGCGGCCCGTTCGGGTGGCTGGGCGGGACGAACACGGTGATGCTGGCCTTGTCGGTCGCGGCGGTGGCACTCGGGCTGGCCGTGGCGGGGCGCCGGCAGGTGTTCAGCGCCATGGTGGAACGGGCCGAGCGAGCCGAACGGGATCGGGAGGAAGAGGCCCGCCGGATGGTCGACGCCGAGCGCCTCCGCATCGCCCGCGAACTCCACGACGTCGTCGCCCACAGCATGTCCATGATCAACGTGCAAGCGGGCGTGGCCGCCCACGTCCTCGCCACCCAGCCGGAGCAGGCGGCGGAGGCCTTGACTGCGATCAGGGTGGCCAGCCGGGAGGGCTTGCGGGAATTGCGGGCCATCCTCAACGTGTTGCGCCAGGTGGACGAGGAGGAGTCTGGCCGGGTCCCCGCGCCGAGGCTGACCCAGCTCGATGCGCTCGCGGATGCGACCACCCAGGCCGGGCTACCCACCACGGTGTCGATATCTGGGGCCCGGGAGGCCCTGGCTCCGACGGTCGAGCTGGCGGCGTATCGGATCGTGCAGGAGTCCTTGACCAATGTGTTGCGTCACGCCGGGCCGGACGCCCATGCCACCGTCGAGGTGGTGATCGGCGATCGGGAGCTGGCAGTCCAGGTGGACGACGACGGGCGGGGGCCGCCATCGGCGGGGCAGGTACCGGGCGAGTTCAAGGACGGGACAGGCGCAGGACTGGCCGGAATGCGGGAGCGGGCGGCCGCCTTCGGGGGCAGCCTGGAGGCAGGGCCGCGCTCCAGCAGGGGGTGGCGGGTGCGGGCGGTGCTGCCCCTCCCGGAAGGGCCGGTCGGGGCTCCTGCCGGCACAGTCCCAGCCGGCACCGGCCCGGCCCGCACAGAGAACGCTCGATGACCGGCCAGACTCGATGACCGGCCAGACTCGATGACCGGCCAGACTCGATGACCGGCCAGACTCGATGACGGGCCAGACTCGATGATCCGGGTGCTCCTGGCCGACGACCAGACCCTGGTCCGGGCCGGATTCCGGGTGCTGATCGATTCCGACCCCGACCTCGAGGTTGTGGGCGAGGCGACCAACGGCGCCGAGGCGGTCGACCTGGCGATACGGCACCACCCTGACGTGGTGTTGATGGACATCCGGATGCCGACAATGGACGGAATCGAGGCCACCCGCCGTATATCCGCCGAACGCCGGCTGGCGGACACCAAGGTGCTGATTCTGACCACCTTCGAAGCCGATGATTATGTGTTCGAGGCGCTGCGAGCGGGGGCGAGCGGTTTCCTGCTCAAGGACACCGATCCGCCGGACCTGCTCGCCGCGGTGCGGGTGGTGGCCCGGGGTGAGGCCCTGCTGGCGCCGAGCGTGACCCGCCGCCTTATCGCCGAGGTGACGGCCCGGCCCGGCCGAGGATCGCCCGGTGATCGAGCCGTCCTCGCCCTGCTCACGGACCGGGAACGCGAGGTCCTCGCTCTGGTGGCGACCGGCCGGACCAACGACGAGATCGCCGCCGACCTGTTCCTCAGCCCGCTCACGGCCAAGACCCATGTCAGCCGGATACTCACCAAGCTCGGGGCACGGGACCGGGCTCAACTGGTGGTCATTGCCTATGAAACCGGTGTGGTCACCCCCGGAACCCGCCCCGACCCGGTTTAAGGAACGCACCGAGGCAATCGACCCATAAACTCACCGCGAGGCGGGCGCTGGCAGTGGTTAGCTGGTTGGGATGGCGTCCGAAACAGTGTCCCCGGCCAGCCCAGTCACCTCGATCAGTACACAGACCCGCCCGGCCGACGGACACCGCGAGGTAACGTCGTTTCTCCGCCACTTCAACTCGGGAACGACCAGGCAACGCTCGCGTCTGATTCCGAAAGCACCAGTGGCGGCCATTCAACGCGCCGCGCTCGGCCACGACGATCCCTTCATGCGGCGAATGTGCCTGTTTTTCCTGGACCACTACGCCAATGATCAGTCGATGCCCGTGTTCGGCGAAGCCTTGCACGACCCGGTCGATTTCGTGCGGAACGCGGCGCTGCACTCGCTCGCCTGTGAGACCTGCAAAACAGGCGATCTGTGCGCGGCCGACGTCGTTCCTGGGCTGATCGATGTCCTCGAACACGATCGCAGCGTCGAGATGCGCACCAAGGCCATCCCGCTCCTGATCCGGCTCTCCGGACAGGATGCGCGCGCCAGGCCGGCCGTCGAGCGGTCGGCACAGAGCGATCCTGATGACCTGATCCGCCAAGCAGCCGCAGACGGGCTCACCGGCCGGTTCGTGCCGCCGAGAAAACGTTACGAGCGGCGCCAGCGGCGCCACGCCCGGATGGGCCCACGCCTCGAGACAGCATGAATTCTCCCAACTCCCTGGCGGCCAACGCACCGGGATAACGTGGCCACGGGCGGGCGCGGTGACCGGCCCTCCATCGAGCACTGCGACCAGGCTGCCCTCGGCCGAGGAGAGACCCAATGCCAGTGAAGATCGAGGACTACGCCATCATCGGCGACACCAGAACGGTCGCCCTGGTGGATCGCCACGGTTCGATCGCCTGGTGGTGCGCGCCGCGTATCGACTCCGGGGCGGTCTTTGCGGGGCTGCTAGGGACCAGGGACAACGGCCATTGGTTGATCGCCCCGAAGGGCCGCGTCACTTCGGTCTCGCGCCGCTACGAACCCGAAACGCTGATCCTCGAAACGGTGTTCGAGACGCCGACGGGCAGTGTGGCGGTGATCGACTTCATGCCGCCCTACCACTCGCACTCCACCATCCATCGCGTCGTCGAAGGGCGAGCCGGCTCGGTCGATATGCGGGTGGAACTGATCGTTCGCTTCGAGTACGGCTCAATAACCCCGTGGGTAACCGCCACGGGCGACGGGCTGCTGATGGTCGCCGGCAGTGATGGCCTGCGCTTCCATAGCCCGGTCCCGCTGACCGGCCGAGACCGCGCCACCACGGCCTCCTTCACCGCCGGCGCCGGCACCCGTATGTCCTTCTCGCTCACCTGGTTTACGTCGACTGCCCCGGTGCCGCTCCCCCTCGACAGCCTGGCCGCCCATACCCACGCGCGGCGGTGGTGGCGCCAATGGGTCAGCCAGTGCACCTATGACGGCGAATGGCGGGATGACGTGGTCCGATCGCTCATCACGCTCAAGGCCCTCACGTACGAACCAACGGGAGCCGTCTGCGCCGCGGCCACCACCTCGCTACCGGAATCACTCGGCGGTGTCCGCAACTGGGACTATCGGTACTCGTGGCTACGCGACGCGACTTTCACCCTCCAGGCTTTTCTCGTCTCCGGTTATACCGCCGAAGCGACCGAGTGGGTTCAATGGCTCCGGCGGGCGGTCGCGGGGAGCCCCGGAGAGCTGCAGATCATGTACGGCGTCGGCGGTGAGCGTCGCCTCACCGAGATCGAACTCAGCCATCTTTCCGGCTACGGAGGATCGAGGCCCGTACGCGTCGGAAACGACGCATCCACGCAGTTTCAGCTGGACGTCTTCGGCGAAGTGCTGGACTCGGCGCTCACCGCGACCGACCATTCCCTGCCCCAGGAGGTCATCTGGGGCCCTGAACTGGTACTGGCCATCCTGGACCACCTCGAGAACGTCTGGAGCGAACCCGACGACGGGATCTGGGAGGTGCGCGGACCCCGCCGCCAGTTCACTCACTCGAAGGTCATGGCGTGGGTGGCGTTTGACCGGGCCATTCATCTGGCCAGAGACCACCACACGCTGCCGGCCAACCGGATAAATCGCTGGACAAAATTCCGCGACCGGATACATGACGAGGTGTGCGCCAACGGATTCGATCCAGACGTCAACTCCTTCACTCAGTACTACGGCTCCAAGCTGCTCGACGCCAGTCTGTTGATGCTGGCTCCGGTGGGGTTCCTCCCCCCCGACGACCCCCGCATCGCCGGTACCGTCGCGGCAATCCAGAAGGACCTGGTCGAGGACAGTTTCGTGCGCCGCTACCAGACCGCGGGCGGCGACGTCGACGGCCTCCCGGGTAACGAGGGCACCTTCCTGATGACCACCTTCTGGCTGGCCGACAACCTGGCGCTCATGGGCCGGCGCGACGAAGCCAGGGAGATCTTCAGCCGCCTGCGCGGCCTCTGCAATGATGTCGGCCTGCTCGCCGAGGAGTATGACCCGCGTGCCCGCCGGATGCTCGGGAATTTCCCTCAAGCCTTCTCCCACGTGGGGCTCATCAATACGGCGGCCAACCTCTCCTTTTCGCAGGGGCCAACGGTCGTGCGAAGTCAGCACCATCGCCACACGACCCGGACCGACTGAGGGGTAGCCAGGCGATCCATCGCGACGAGATTTCGACGACCGCCTACAACCTAGAATCGTCGGATGGACGATGAGATCGGCCCGGAGTTGAAGGGCCGGCCGGCACGGGTTACCGTCCCCATCCCCGCCGGAGGCCCGGGAGAGATCGTGGTCGCCATCCGGGGGAGGCAATGAGCGCTACGCGGCCTGGTGTCACACTGCCATTGCCAAACATGCCCCGGTCGTGATCGTCAATCAGCGTTCGGCGCGATCAGTCGATGTGACGCCGTTCCCGGACGGTGACACCATCTGAGAGCCCCGGGCGCAGATCCGGGTCAAGCCCCTCGCCATGGAGACAATCGTCTGATCGATGAAGGTCATAGCGACCCCGAAGATCATGGCGGCAAGCACCACGTTCCGGGACCGCAGGCCGGTGGCGCCAGCTGAATTCAGTACGGCTCCTTCCCTGGGGGGTCATCCGAGCGAGAGTGAGACGGTCAAACGGGGGGAAACGAGGAATGCAGCGCTCTCGCCCGAGGAGTCATATATTGAGTGGAGGTGCTGACCTCCGATTACGACTCGGACCCCGAGCGGTGGCAGTCGTGGGAGCCACCTCAGGACGTCCATCACCTCGTGGCCCCCGAGTTGTCAGGTCCGGTCCTCGACGCCGGCTGTGGCGAGGGACGGCTGGCGACCTTGCTCGACGCCGATGTCGACTGGGTCGGTCTTGACTCGTCCCCTACCCAGCTGGCCGCGAATCCGTTTCGTCCGGTTGTCCGGGCCGATATGGGGGCATTGCCGTTTCGCGATGGCTGCTTTGCCGAGGTCACCCATCTGTGGTGCCTGTACCACCTCGAGGATCCGTCGTTGGCGATAGCGGAAGCGATGCGGGTCCTGCGCCCAGGTGGCCGCTACTACGCGTGCACGGCGGGGCGGGACAACGACCCGGAGATCATGCCCGAGGGCTATCCGCGATCGACGTTTGACGCCGAAGAAGCTGAGGCGATCGTCGGCTCGGTCTTCGAGTCTGTGAATCCCGAACGATGGGATGGCAAGTTTTTCCCCCTGTCGACTCGCACCGAGGTGCGGGCCTATTGCCGTCACAACTTCATTCCAACCGAACGGGCCGAGCAGGCCGGCCTACCGCTCTGGCTGACAAAGCGGGGGGTACTGGTCCGAGCCTGGAAAACCTGATCCGGTTACTGTCCAGGTCCGGCCCACTCCGAATGAGGGTCAGAAGCGGGAAACGACTCGGCCTCTTCCTCATCGAGGCGCTGCTCCAGCTGGTCATCCGGTCCACCATCCAGCCGTTCCAACTTCTCGATAGCCAGGTCGGCGAGGCTGTCAATCACCAGGGCCGCCCGAGCCAGGAAGCTCCTGGGCGGGGGGAACTCCCGGTTGGGGATGGCCACCACTCGCAAGCCAGCGGCGGCGCCGGCCTGGATGCCGTTAGCCGAGTCCTCGACCGCAACACAATGCATGGGTGAGAAACCCAGGCGGCGGGCGGCCTCGAGGTACACGTCGGGCGCCGGCTTGCCGCGGCGAACCTCCTCAGACGACACGGTTACCGAGAACGAGTCCTGAAGGCCTGCCATGATCATCGCCGAGTCGATGACCACCCGGTTGGCGGATGACGCCAACCCGAGCGGCCACCGCGCTCCGACCCGGCGGACGGCCTCGACGGCCCCGGGCAGGAGCGGCAGGCTGCGGCGGTACTGGTCGAGGACCCGCGTGACGACCAGGTCCACGATCCGCTCGGGGGCGAGGCCCACCTCCAGGACGTCGTGGAGGTATCTCGCCCATTCGGGTGAGCTCATGCCCTGCATCGCACTGGTGGCCTCGTCGCCCCACCGACCGCCATTCTGTGTGGTCACTTCCCGCCGGGCGATGTCCCACACCCGCTCGGAATCGAGCAGCACACCGTCGAGATCGAACACGACTGCCTCGGTCACACCCCGATTATCGCAAGCAGCCTCTCAATAGGCGTGACACCACCCCGTAGAGCCGGGCCTCCCCCCCGGAGCCCTGTGGGGCCGGCGATAAGGTGCCCGGTATGGAGCCGACACGAATCGTCCTGATCCGCCACGGGGAGTCGGTCGCTCAGGAGCGCCAGATTGTCGCCGGACACGCCGGTTGCCTGGGATTGAGCGAGCGAGGCCGAGCCGAGGCGACGGCCCTTCGAGACCGGCTTCTCGCGACCGGGGAGTTGATGGACGCGGTGGGCCTGTACGCCAGCGTGATGGCCCGGGCCGTGGAGACTGCGGCGATCATTGCCCCGGCGGTGGGCAATCGGGAGGTTGTCCACGACTGCGACTTCTGTGAGCACCACCCGGGCGAGGCCGACGGGCTCTCATGGATTGAGGCCAACCGGCTGTACCCGCCACCGGTCAGCTGGGAACCGGACGCCCGCCGGGTCCCCGGGGCGGAGACCTGGGTGGAGATGAGCGAGCGCGTGCGGCGCGGCCTGGACGCCGTGGCCGATCGCCACGAGGGTCAGACAGTGGTGATCGTCTGTCACGGGGGGGTCGTGGTGCACTCCATGATCCGCTGGCTCGGGCTCCAGCCGACTGCGGCCTACGGTGGCCGAGCCCGGCTCGAGCCGGTGAACACGTCGATCACCGAGTGGCGGCTCCAGCGGCTCGATCGAGTCCGCCTGGCTGATCGGCTCGGTGAGGTCCAGTTGGTGCGGTTCAACGACCACGCTCACCTGGCCCAGCCCGCGTTCTCACGGCAGGCGTAGGGAGCGGGCGCGCCGCCGAGCCTGCAGAGAGATCGCCAACGGCCGAGGCAGCGCAGTGACGTGATCGAACAACCGGCGCGGGGGGCGGGGCCGGCGAACGCGAACACTGCCGGCTGCGGCCGGGTAGGTCACCGGGCCGCGGGCAGCTCGCACCGCCGTTGCCCGGCGAGCGGCCCGATCGAGCTCGGCGTTTCTGACTCGAATGAGGTGAAGCGCCAGTTCCGGATGCATACCCACATCTTGCGGCGTCTTTCCCCATCAGGTAAATGGCAAGATAGACGATCAGCGCAAGGATCGTGCCAATGGCCGGGAGGGCCGCCAACCCGGGGATCGGCAGTAGCCCGAGGATTCTGTGCAGAAGCAGGACATGTATGTCCAGTTCTGCCGAGAAACGCGGGATGGGGCCGGAGGGGGCGTGGCGTCGGCAGGCGGCGAGGTAGGCGAGGGAGGCGAGGAGGCGAGAAGGGGAGGAGGCGAGAAGGGGAGGAGGCGAGGCGGGGAGGCGGCGGGACAGCCCGAGCCCGACAGCTAGGCGGAGACCCTTTGCTCCTGGAAGGTGCGCCGGTAGGCAGCCGGTGAGGCCCGCACAATGGCAGAGAAGTGGGCCCGGAGATTGGTTGCGCTCCCCAACCCGCACCGCAGGGCGATGTCATCAGTCGCGAGATCGGATGTCTCGAGCAAGCGCTGCGCCAGCAGAATTCGTTGACGGATGAGCCATTGGTAGGGCGTCGTGCCCGTGGCCGCCCGGAAGTGCCGGGCAAAAGAGCGAGGGCTCATGGCCGCGTGCCGGGCCAGGTCCTCGATGGTCACGGGCTCGTTGAGGTGCTCGAGCACCCAGGTCAGAGTGTCGCTGAAAAGATCGTTGGCCGCCGCCGTGACGGGTTCGTCGACAAACTGGGCCTGCCCTCCATCACGGTGGGGCGGAACAACACAGCGTCGCGCCACGTGGTTGGCGATCTCTGCGCCGAAGTCGCTCCGGACGACGTGGAGACAGAGGTCCATCGAGGCGGCAGAACCGGCGGAAGTCAGAACGTCGCCCCCATCGACGTAGAGCACATCACGGTCGATCCGCACCGCCGGATAGCGAGCCATCAGCTCCTCGCTGTGGCGCCAATGGGTCGTCGCCAGCCGGCCGTCGAGCAGTCCGGCTTCTGCGAGGACGAAGGCACCCGTGCACAAGGAGATCATCCGCGCCCCCCTCCGATGGGCCCGGCGCAACGCGTCGAGCACCTCGTTGGTAACTGGCTCTTCGCGGCTGATCGGAGGGACGACGACGGTATCGGCCCGGCGCAGACCCTCCAGCCCGTGCGGTGCGATGACCTGAAAGAACACCTGTGACGAGATGGGCCCGGCATGGGCACCACACACCAGGAAGCGATACCAGGGCACGCCCAGCTCGCTGCGATCAAAGCCGAAGATCTCGCACGCCACCGAAAACTCGAGCGGGGAGAAGCCGTCGTCAACCAGCACGGCCACCGTATGAGGGGACTGGTTGACCGCCACCGTGGGGCGGGTGGCACGATCCTTTCGCATAACGTACATCGTGCCAGCATCGAGCAGGCTTGGCAAGAGGTGAGAGGGGGCGAGAGGGCG
Organism: uncultured Acidimicrobiaceae bacterium; assembly: GCA_963834725.1. Lineage (GTDB taxonomy): Bacteria > Actinomycetota > Acidimicrobiia > Acidimicrobiales > Palsa-688 > PALSA-693. The sequence goes on along the minus strand of CAWICN010000001.1, from coordinate 3,889,568 downwards.
CTGAGGTCCTGCCGGTCGGCGAGACACCCGCTGCAGGGGCAGACCCGTTGACGCACGCCGCTCACAAATTGGCCGCGCAGACCGAATCACGCCCCTGGCAACTCAAACCTCAGACAACTGCATGAAGCTGATCGCCCGCGTGATTAAGTCGAGCGGCATTTAGTAGCCCCTGAGCCGGCGATACGGGGATGCGCCCTCATGAAGCCGATCCCCTGAGGCGGAGCCTGGTGCATCGCTGGCGAGGGTAGGGCTACAGCCGCCGAGTTTCGGCTCAGCGGGCCAGCGCGGGGTCGTCGCCGGCGGCGAGGTCTTCGAGCAGGCTCGGGTGGCGGGGCTCCCAGCCCAGCCGCTCGCGGGTGAGTGTGCTCGACGACGGCTGGTCGAGGCCGAAGATGTCGCCGAGGACGCCGAACCGCTCGGAGGGCACGGACTCGACCGGCACAGTGAGCACGCCGCCGATTGCCTCGGCCAGCGACAGCATGGTGTCACCCTCGTCACCGACGGCGTGCAGGACGCTGCCAGGCGCGGCGTTCTCGAGAGCGAGGCGGAAGAGCCGGGCCGCATCGAGCCGGTTGACCGCGGGCCAGCGCTGGGACCCATTGGCGACGTACGCCGATACGCCGGTCCGTTGGGCGTTGGCGATGAGCACCGAACAGAAGCCATACGCCGAGCCCCGCAGGTGTACCGAGCGCGGCAGCCGTACCACGGCGGAACGCACTCCCCGGTCAGCCAGCGCGAGCACCGCATTGGCGCTGTGACCACGCCCGCCGACGGGCCCCTCGGTGTTGTTGGGGTCGTCCTCGGTCGAGGCGCGACCGGGCACAATCGGCGTCCCGCCGGCGTGCACGAACGGCTTGCCAGTGCCCGCCAGCACCTCGCCGATCGTGCGCACCGCGAGGGCCTCCTCCTCGATGCCCGCCTGCAGATTGGCAAAGTCGTTACTGAAAGCGAGGTTGATGACCCCCTCAGCCTGCTCGGCGCCGGCACGAATGCTGTCGAGGTCGGAGAGATTGCCACGCAGCGGGGTCCCGCCCGCGCTGGCGATGGTCTGCGCTGAGGCGTCGGAGCGGACGAGGCCGAGGACTTCGTGGCCAAGAGCGATGAGCTCGGCGGTGACGGCGGAACCGATGCCGCCACTGGCTCCAGTGACGAAAACGCGCATGTGACGCTCCCCTCAATAGTGATGCGATAGTTATCCCATCACCGTACACCCCTGATGGGATAAAGGTCGCATCACCTAGGATGAGCGCATGCCACGTTGGGAGCCAGACACGCGCGAGCGGTTCGTCGTCGCCGCGCTACAGCTGTTCTCCGAGCAGGGGTACGACGAGACGACGGTCGCCCAGATCGCTGAGCGGGCCGGTTCGACCAAGAGCACGTTTCATCGGCACTTCCCTGACAAGCGAGATGTGCTGGCGGCTGGCCAGGAGACTCTGTCGCGTCTTCTAACCGAGGGCATCGCCGCTGCGCCGCCCTCGGCGAGGCCGCTGAAGGCTGTCGGCGAAGGACTTCGCCGCGCGGCCAGCGCCTTCCGGCCCGAGATCTCCGCCCAGGTGGCCGCCGTCGTCGCGACCAGTGCCGAGCTTCAAGGGCGCGCCGCCCTCAAGCAGGTCGGCATGACTGCCGCCATGGCCGAGGCGCTCGAGAGGCGCGGAGTTGCGGAGCCGGTCGCGCGACTGGCCGCCGAGATCGGTGGGCTCGCGCTCAAGGACGGGTTCGCTGCTTGGGTGGCGGGCGAAACCACGCAGGACCTCGGCGAGCTGATGTGCGCCGAGCTCGACCGGCTGGGCGCGACCGCCGCCCGGCTCTGAGCAGACCGCCGGCAGCGTGGAACTGCTGTTAATGGGTCCGTAGCGTTCCCAATGCTGCCACCACCTCATCACGGCAGGTTCCCCCGGTCAGTTTGCGAACGCCGAGCCGGACCCAGCGGCCGGCTCCGGCAGGACCGCGGTTCGTACCCGGAGGCCTCCTAACTGAACGGCGTGAAGGAACTGATCACCGTCTTACCCCGGCAGATGTCGAGGGCCGCCAGCACCGCGAGGCCTGATAACTCGATGTCATGGGGGTAACTGTTAGTACGTGCGTTCTGATAAACCTCGGCGCTCCTCGACTCACGAGGCATCACAAACGTTCCCGGCCAACCTTGATGCTCCAGGCCTGGCCCGCCTCTTTGTTATGCGCATGCTCGACCAGGCCGGCGCCGCAGAAAGAATCGATGACGCCAAGCTGGTGGTTTCGGAGTTGGCTACAAACGCCGTCGTCCACGCCCGCAGTCCTTTTACGGTCACCGTGCGGGTCAGCCAGGCTGACGTGCTCATCGCAGTGAGCGACCAGTCCGCCCAGATGCCAGTCCGCCCCGACGGCTCAGGCCACGACGACAGCGGAAGGGGCCTCGCCCTGGTGACGGCTGTGGCCGAGCAGTGGATGGTCGACCAGATACCCGCCGGTAAGCGGGTGTGGGTGCAGCTGCGGCGCACAACAGGGCCGGACCAGGCAAATCGTTAACCCGGGGCTGAGCGGACAGTCTGCTAAGCGGGGGTTCGGTTTGGGTCAGACAAACTGTGCACCGTTTGACTCCTCGGACGGCGGTGGCACTGAATGGCGGTCGACAACCGCCCCTCCACCCTGAAGCAACTCGTCACGTCATTTCCGCCCTCGGGCCGGACGGTCCGCTGGCGCGGTCCTGGTTGTCGATCGGACACAGTCGGTCCAATCCGGTCAGCTGGATCACCCTGCGGGCGAAGGGACTGGGTGAACCAATCACGATCCGGCAACCGGGGGGCGCGTCACGGCGGGCCCCGGCGATGGCGTTCACCACCGAGCAGTCGACGAAGCTGGTGTCTGCCAGGTCGACCACCAGCCGGCCGGGCCGGACGGCCACGGCCCGGCTCAGGGCGTCGCGCAGGTCGGCCACGCTGGCGATGTCGACCTCGCCGTGCAGGGCCACCGTTGCCGTGCCGTCCGCCAGATGGACCTGCACAACAGGCGGATCCTGGATCACCACCGATGCCTCCCGAAATCAGCCATCCCTCGCCGATCCGGGACCCTCTACCAAGCGCGACCCGGGGAGGCATTCCTCCCGGCTGGCTGCTCAGCCGACGGCAACCAGCAATTTACCCCACCAAGCGGAGTCTGGCGAGGCCGCCCGTGCTCGGATGCGCGCCCGGCCCATCAGGCGGCCCATCAGGCTCTGGCAACTGGCTGGCCGGCCTCTTGGGCCCGGCGGCGGGCCCGACCGACCAGCTCCGCAGCTACGTCGTGCAGCTTGGTGTGGGAGCGCTGCGAGGCGCTGACCAACAACTCGAAGGCCTCGTCGCCCGAACAGCCCTGCTCGGCGATCAAGATCCCCTTGGCCTGTTCGATCACCCCCCGGGTCGACAACGCCTCCTCCAATTGGCTAGCCAGCCTCTGGGTGCGCCAAAACACCCGGGCGTTGGCCAGCGCCACCGAGGCGTGAGCGGCGAAGGCCATCCCCGTCACCTCATCGGCGTCGGAGAACCCCGCCCGGTGGCGGCAATACAGATTCAAAGCCCCCAGCCCGTCACCACCCACCACCAACGGCAACGACAACACCGACTCGATCCCCACTGCGGTCGCCGCGGCCGAGAACTCCGGCCAGCGCTCATCGCCGGCGGTAGAATCGATCCGGTTGACGACCTGGCGGCGGTAGGCGTCCAAGCACGGGCCGCCCCCCTCCGCCTCGTATTGGATGGCATCCACCCGACCGGCCTCGGTGTTGGTGGCCACCGCCGTCCCGGGGCCCTCCCGATCCAGCAGGGTTACGCCACCCAGATCACCACCGGCCACCGCTTCACAGGCCAGCTCCAACACCTGGGCCAAGGTGTGCTCCAGGGATTGCTCGGCCACCAAAATCCGCGACAGAGCCACCGGCGCTTCAGGGGACTGCTCAGAGGACGCCACAACCGACTCGGATCGTTCAGCGAGCCAGTACTCGATCCCCGAAGCCCGAAGATTTGTAGGGCTGACCTCACCACCAGCCTACGGCATGTTGTTCACCAAACACGACCACCAGGAACTTCCCGTTGGATTGTCATCGCTCAGACCGTGCGAGCCAGTTCGGCGGGCTAGACGGACCACAGCGCCTGGGTGGGTGACAGGCGTGCGGCGCGAAGCGCGGGAACGAGCCCGGCGACGGCGCCGATGATGAGGGAGGCGGCGATGCCGCCGGCCCAGGCTTGGGTGGGGATGACGGTGGCCCAGTGTTTGGTGTGGGCGTAGACGGCGGTGGATGCGGCGCCGAGGGTGACGCCGACGGCTCCGCCGAGCAGTCCGAGCAGAACGGCCTCGGAGAGGAACTGGGTGCGGATGTGGCCTTTGGTGGCACCGAGGGCGCGGCGTAGGCCGATCTCGGAGCGGCGTTCGAGGACGGAGATGATCATGATGTTGGCGACGCCGACCGCGCCGACGAGGAGGGCGACGGCCCCGAGGGCGAGGAACAGGCCGTTGAGGGCGCTTTTGGCCTCGGCTTGAGCGACGAGGGCGGAGGAGGGTTGGCTGACGTTGACCTGGTTGGGGCTCTCGGGGTTGGCGGTGGCGGCCAGGAGGTTGTCGACCGCGTTGACCCGGTCGTTTTGGGCGCGGAGGTAGATGGTGGAGGGGTGGCCGTCGAAGCCCAGGTACTTCTCCGCGGCGGGGTAGCCGACCAAGACTGAGGAGTCGACGGCAGAGACCAGCACGGCCGGTTTGAGGATGCCGGCCAGGTAAAACCATTGGCCTCCGACCCAGATTCGTTCGCCGGGGTAGATGCGGTCGATGCCCAGCCGCCGGGCGGCGGTTGCGCCGAGCACGGCAACGGGTTCCTGGGCGGTGGCCGCGTTGAAGTAGTGGCCCTGGGCGACGGAGGTGGCGGCCGCCGGCAGGAGCTCGAGAGACGCGGCCTGGACGGCCAGGGCGTTGGTGTCCGCGGAGGGTACGTAGGGGTTGCGGTAGGCGTTGGCTCCGCTGACCGTCCCAGTGCTCTGCACCTGTTGCACTCCGGGGATCCGGCCGATCATGGCCGGCGCGGTGGTCGGCAGCTCGGCGGTGCCGCCGGTGAAGCTCTGACCGTTGCTGACGGTGAGCAGGTTGGTGCCGAGCTGGTTGATCTCGTTGAGCAGCCCGGCCTGGGAGGAGGCGGACAGGCCCAGGACGGCGACGATGGCGGCCACGCCGATGGCGATACCCAGAGCGGACAGCCCGGCCCGTAGCTTCCGGGTGCGCAGTCCGACAGTGGAGAGCCGGGTCAGGTCGGAAACCGGTAACCGCGCCCGGCGGCGGGTGGCGGCGACGGTCACGACGGCTCTTCGCTCATGGGGCCGCCGGACGCAGGCCGGGGCGGGTGGATAACAGGTTGAGCCAAAGGGAGGATCCGAGAGTGGGTGCGTGCGGCGGGGCCGGTGTCGGCGAGGATGTGGCCGTCGAGGATCTCGACTCGGCGGGACATCCGCTCGGCGACGGCGTGGTCGTGGCTGATGACCACGATGGTCGAGCCGCCCCGGTGGAGCTGGTCGATCAGGGCCAGGATGGACTGGCCGGTCGCCTGGTCGAGGTTGCCGGTCGGCTCGTCAGCGAGCACGATGGCGGGCTGGCCGACCAGGGCTCGGGCGATGGCGACCCGTTGGCGTTGCCCGCCGGAGAGCTGGGTGGGACGGGCATGGGGGCGCTGGTCCAGGCCGACCAGCTGGAGGGCCTCGAGAGCGCGCTGGCGGCGCTGCTCGAGGGGGACGCCGGCGTAGAGGAGCCCGTCGGCCACGTTGTCCAACACGGTGGAGTGCTCGGCCAGGAAGAACTGCTGGAAGATGAACCCGATCCGGGTGGCCCGGAGGTAAGCCAGGGCGTCGTCGGCCATCGTTGCGACGTCCAGCCCGGTGAGGCGTACCCGGCCGCTGGTGGGTCGGTCAAGGGTTCCCATGAGCTGCAACAGGGTGGTCTTGCCCGACCCTGAGGGGCCGACGACCCCGACCAGCTCTCCCTGGCCAATCCTGAGGTTCACTCCACGCAGGGCCTGGACGGGCGGCTCGCCTGGATAGCTCCTGGTCACGCCGTCCACTTCGAGCACCGGAACCTGGGCCGAGTCGGCAACGGAGCCGTGGCGGTCCTCGGCCGAGGGGTGGCCGGACCGGTCCGGGGCGGTGTTGGTCATATGGCCGGGACCACCACTTGTTGACCGGCGGTCAGCTCCGAACCGGTGACTTGTACCAGTCCGTCGGCGTCGTCGAACAGGCCGAGCGAGACCGGCACCAGATGGTTGGTCCCTCCGGGGCCGATGACCTCGACGGCGTAGCCGCCGCCGGACCGGGCCAGCAGTGCGGTCACAGGCACCGCCGTGGCGTTGGGCGCGCTGGCGGTGGTGATGGAGACCCGCACCGGGGCCTGGTCCCAGGTGCCCGTCGCGGTCGGGTCGGAGGGGGTGACGACCACGGTGATGGTCGGTGTGGTGGTCCCCGAGCTGCCTGATGAGCAGGTGTCCGTTCCAGAGGCCGCCGAAGTTGGGCTCGACCCGCCGGGCCCGGAGGTCGGTGGGCAGCTCGCGACGGTTCCCACTGAGGAGACGACACCGGGTGTGGTGTGGTTGTCGGGCAGGGTGATGGTTACCTTGTCCCCGACCGCCACGTCGGTCTGTTGCGAGGCGTCTAACGCCACCTGCACCTGGCGAGTGGTCGAGGTGGCCTGTATCACCGTCTGGCCGGTCTGGCTGCTGCCGCCGAGCTGGGCTGACAGGGCGGTCACCCGAACGGCAGTGGGCTCGAACACCGCCTGGCCGAGAGTCAGCGTGCCGTTCTGGGTCAGCCCCAGGGCGGCTTGGAGCTTCTCCAAGGCCGTGGTGGTCACCGGCCCGAAGGAGGCAGAAGTCGGGTCGAGCTGAGCCGAAGGGGCGTATCCGAGCGCGACCAGATCTGCGTTGAGCTGGGCCACGTCGGCTCCGGCCGCGCCGGCCGACAGGGTGCGGTAGGCAGGCGTCGAGCCATACAGCAACACCACCGGGCTGTCGTCCACCCGGTAGAGCACCTGACCTCGAGAGATCACCCGGCCGAGCTCGGGCAACCTGGTGTATGTCCCGGGGGCCTGGTTGATCACCGAGTACGGTGAGCCGTCCGATTGGGCCCGGTAGGTGAGGGTCCCGGCCACGGACACCGTGGCCGACAGCTCGCCCTCTTCCACCTTCGCGGTGTTCGCCGGGGGCGCCGGTGTGGCCGGGGCCACTTGCTTCGTACCGGGCGCGGCGACCACGACGCCGGTGGCGATAGCGGCCACCCCTACGGTCGCTCCGGCCAGCACCCAAGTCTTCCGCTTCACTTGCCCCCCGTCACCCCGGCTGCCGCTACGAAGCTGCGACATGCCCGCATCGCGGCGTTGAGAATGCTCATCCCACCCGACGTGGCCGAGGATGGTATTCGATTCGTGTCCACGAGGGGCCCGTCTGGGAGGGGGTCCGGGAAGTCCGGCACGCCGTTGTCGCGTATGCACTGGGCGAACTCGAGGCCCGCCTCCTGCTGCTGGGCGCTCCTCGTGCTGCCCGCGAACCCCGGTGGCTCCAGGTCTTTGCATGCGCTCATGGCCTGCTGGAACGCTGCGCTGCTGGTGTCCACCCCCGAGCCATTCGCGATCGCATCGATCGTGAACTGGCCCGACGTGTTGGGGTCCGGGAAGTCGCTGACACCGTTGGCGCGCATGCACTGGGAGAACTTCACCGCCTTGTCGAGACTGGTACCAGCGTCGTTGGTGCCACTGCTGCCGGCGCCCGCTCCGGTGCCAGTACTGCCGGCGGGGGTGCCCGTCCCGGCGGGTGCGTTCGATCCGCACACGCTGATCAAGGCGACCAGGGCCAGGACGGCCATCGATCGCAGTGGCCTACACCACTGCCATAGCAATGACGGTCGTCGATCGTGTACGGCTGCTACCTGTGCTGGTCCGCTGTAGGTCACGCCCCCAAGTCAAAACATCGGGATGTTGCCAGCACGTACGCAGTTTCCGATACGCCGACGATATGTCCCGGTGCGTAGCATCTCGAGAGTGTGCGTGTGCTGATCGTCGAGGACGAGCCCTACATGGCGGAAGCCATCCGCGACGGTCTGCGCCTGGATGCGATCGCCGCCGATATCGCCGGTGACGGTGACACCGCTCTGTCACTGTTGACCATCAACGCCTACGACGTCGCCGTCCTTGACCGCGACATCCCCGGGCCCCCCGGCGACGAGATCGCCAGACAGATCGTCGCCTCCGGCAGCGGCATGCCGATCCTCATGCTCACCGCGGCCGACCGGCTCGACGACAAGGCCTCCGGGTTCGAGCTCGGCGCGGACGACTATCTCACCAAGCCGTTCGAGCTCCGAGAACTCGTGCTCCGTCTCCGAGCGCTCGATCGCAGGCGGGCCTACAGCCGTCCACCGGTACGAGAGATCGCAGGTCTGCGGCTGGATCCGTTCCGCCGCGAGGTCTACCGCAACGGCCGCTACGTCGCGCTCACCCGGAAACAGTTCGCGGTGCTCGAAGTTCTCGTCGCCGCCGAGGGCGGTGTCGTCAGCGCCGAAGAGCTCTTAGAGCGGGCGTGGGATGAGAACGCAGACCCGTTCACCAACGCCGTGCGCATCACCGTCTCGGCACTGCGCAAACGCCTCGGCGAACCGGCGATCATCGCCACTGTGGCCGGCGTCGGCTACCGCATCGACACTCAGCCAGATACCGGGCGAGAGGGAGGACACAGTGGATAGAGCCCCTGGTTTGAGTGTTCGCCTCAAACTCACCCTCAGCTACGCCGGGTTCCTCATGCTCGCCGGCATCTTGATGCTCGCCGCTGTTTGGGTGGTCGTTCTGCGCTACATACCCGACGGTGTGCTCTCCCACATGCATCCCTCGTGGTGGTTCGTAATCGACCGCTCCGACCCCCTGCACGGCTTCGGCTCAGTCGCGGCCATCGTGCTGGCGTTCCTGCTCATGTTCGGTCTCCTCGGAGGGTGGATTCTCGCCGGCCGCATGCTCGCCCCCCTGACCCGCATCACCGACGCCACGCGCACCGCCGCGAACGGATCGCTATCCCACCGGATCCGGCTACCGGGCCGCACAGACGAGTTCCGCGAACTCGCCGACGCTTTCGACACCATGCTCTCGCAGCTCGAAGCGCACGTCGCCGAACAGCAGAGGTTCGCAGTCGAACAGCAGAGATTCGCAGCCAACGCCTCCCACGAACTGCGCACCCCGCTAGCGGTCACCCAGACACTGCTCGACGTCGCCCGCAAAGATCCGAATCGGAACAACGGCGAGCTCGTCGACCGCCTCCACGCCGTCAACACCGGCGCGATCGACCTCACCGAAGCCTTGCTCCTGCTCAGCCGCGCCGACCAACGGTCCTTCACCCCAGAACCCGTCGACCTGTCGCTCATAGCCGAAGAAGCCACCGAAACGCTCCTTCCCCTGGCAGAAAAACGCGGCCTCGCCATCGAAACCTCCGGTGACGCGACCCCCACCATCGGCTCACCGGACCTCCTGCTGCAGATGGCTACGAACCTCGTGCACAACGCCATCGTCCACAATCTGCCCCAGCAGGGCACCGTGTGGGTCACGACCAGCGTTCACCCCGAGACGGTGGTGCTCACTGTCGAGAACACCGGCGACAACCTCACCCCACAGTTGGTTGCCACGATCGACGAGCCATTTCAGCGCGGCACCAGGCGCATACGCGCCGACCACGCCGGCGTCGGCCTCGGCCTGGCCATCGTCAAAAGCATCGCCCAAGCACACCACGGAACCCTCACCCTCACCCCCCGTGCCGCTGGGGGGCTCCGCGTCACGGTGCAACTACCCGCCGCGCCGCCGGACACTGCAGACCCGCGCATGACTGTCTCCAACCACGTGGCATCTGCAAGTAGGGCCTGCCCATGAGGTGCCAATCCGTGCGCCCCCAGCTGGATGACCTGGCCGCCCACGGCGTGGGCGACCGGGGACCACTCACCTTTTGGGTCACCCGGCGCCGGCGCCGGGCGGGCATCGCGGGCGGCGCGCTCTCTAAGGTGGACGGTCAACCATAGGAGGGACACAACGATGGACATCGAAGGTCAGGTCGAACCGGGCTACGAAGGCCTCCGGGAAGCCTTCACCGGCAACTTCTCGTCGCATGGTGACGTTGGGGCCGCCTTCTGCCTGTACGTGAAGGGACGCAAGGTCGTCGACATCTGGGGCGGTGTCGCCGATACCAGGACGGAGCGCAAGTGGGACGAGGACACCCTGACCCTCGTGTACTCGACGAGCAAAGGGGTCACGGCCATTTGCGCCCATCTGCTCGCGCAACGCGGGCAGCTCGACCTCGACGCGCCGGTGATCGAGTACTGGCCGGAATTCGGGCAGGCCGGGAAGTCGCAGATTCTCGTGCGATGGCTCCTGTCCCACCGGGCCGGCCTCCCGGGGATCGACCGTCACCTCACCCCCGACGAAGCCCTGGCCTGGGATCCGGCCGTGGAGGCTCTGGCCGTTCAAGCTCCGGTGTGGGAGCCGGGCACCAAGCACGGCTACCACGCTCTAACCTATGGATGGCTGGTCGGAGAGGTCATCCGCAAGGTGACTGGACTCTCACTCGGCGAGGTGCTCGCCAAAGAGGTGAGCGGCCCGCTTGGTCTCGACCTCTGGATCGGTTTGCCCGAGGCCGAAGAGCAGCGCGTCTGCCAGCTGATTCCCGTCGCACCGGTGCCACTCAGCCCCGAAGACCTGAGCGCCTTGCCTCCTGGGCGCCTCGCGATGCTCAAGGCCATGACGGAGCCCGGCTCGCTCGCCATGCGGGCCCTCAACGTCACCGATCCGCCGTTCAACTTCAACAGCCGCGACGTGCACGCCGGCGAGCTCCCGGCCGCCAATGCCATCGGCACGGCGCGCGCCCTCGCCAAGCTCTATGCGTCGACGATCGGCGAGATCGACGGAATGCGCCTGCTGGATCCGGCGACGGTCGAGGACGCGACACGTGAGCAGGCCAACGGCCCTGACCAGGTCCTCCTCCAGGACACTCGGTTCGGATCCGGCTTTTTCCTGCCCTCGACGTTCTCGCCGCTTATGGGGCCTGGCTCGTTTGGGCACGCGGGCGCGGGAGGCTCGCTCGCCTTCGCCGATCACGAGCGTGGTGTCGCATTCGCCTACGTGATGAACAAGATGCAGCAAAACCTCTCCGGCGATCCGCGCACGGCCGATCTCATTGCGGCCGCCAAAATGGCGACCGACTGAAGCACATGTCCAGGTCGACAGAGCTACCCAAAGAGGCACTGCAGCTGCGCTCGCTGGTCAAGGACGACCAGACCGTGGAGGTGTACCTCGACCTGATCGAGGTACCAGAGCCCGGGCCGAACGAGGTGCTTATCAGGGTCGAGGCCACACCCATCAATCCGTCCGACCTCGGGCTGCTCTTTGCCGGGGCCGACGTATCCGGGGCGGTCGCCGGCGGTACCCCCGACCGGCCGGTGGTTTCGGTCCCCCTGAGCGCCCCGGCCATGCGGGTCGCGGCCGTCCGGGTCGGCATGCCGATGCCAGTCGGCAACGAGGGGGCCGGCACGGTGGTGGCCGCCGGCACCTCCGCCGCCGCCCAGGGCCTCCTCGGCAAGACCGTCGCAGCCGCCGCCGGCGGCGGCATGTATGCCCAGTATCGATGCGTCGACGCGTCGGTCTGCCTCGAGTTACCGGAAGGGACCACCGCCGCGGAGGGCGCATCCCCGTTCGTGAACCCCATGACGGTCCTTGGCATGGTCGAGACCATGCGCCTCGAACATCACACCGCGCTCGTGCACACGGCCGCCGCCTCCAACCTGGGCCAGATGCTCAACCGTCTGTGCCGGGCCGAGCGGATCCCGCTCGTCAACATCGTCCGCAAGCCCGAGCAGGAAGAGCTTCTGAGATCGGCTGGAGCCGAGTTCGTGTGCGACTCGACGTCACCGGCGTTCATGACCGAACTGATCGGCGCGCTGAAAGCGACATCCGCCACCCTGGCGTTCGACGCCGTCGGCGGCGGCAAGCTCGCCGGCCAGATCCTGACTGCCATGGAGGCGGCGGCCACCGAGGGAGGAAGCTACAGCCGGTACGGGTCGTCGATCCACAAGCAGGTCTACATCTACGGGGGCCTCGACCGAGGGCCTACTGAACTCACCCGGAGCTTCGGCATGGCCTGGGGCATTGGCGGGTGGCTCCTCACGCCATTCCTTCAGCGGATCGGCGCGGAAGGCGTCGAGCGGCTGCGCCGCCAGGTCGTCGCCGGGCTGAAGACCACCTTCGCCAGCAGCTACGCCGGGGAGGTGTCATTGGCCGGTGCCCTGGCCGTGGACGCCATCGCCGTCTACGGCCGGCAGGCCACCGGCTTGAAATATTTGATCAGGCCAAACGACTGACCGACCCGGCCGCCCGGGACTCTTGGCCGCCCCGGGGGCTTGGCCGGCGATTACGTTCTGCGGATCAGCGACGCCCGCTGCACCTCATGCTCATCCAGTCCGACCCGGCGTTCCCGATGATCGGACTCAAATGTCCCCGGTGAGCGGTCGTGCCGCTCGGGATGTCGACTTTCAGTTGAACACCACGACCGACCTGGCCACCGAACCGTCGGTGATGGCGTCATAGCCTTCGTTGATCTGGTCAAGCGCGATGCGGTTGGAGACGAGCTCGTCGAGCTCGAGCCGACCATCCCGGTACAGGTCGAGGAAGTACGGCAGATCCTGACGGAAGCGAACCGACCCCATCAGGCTGCCCTGCACCCGGCGTTCCCGCAGGAACGCACCTGCCGGGAGCTCGATATTTCCGGCCGGCGGGACGCCGATCAGGGTGGCGGTACCCCCGGTACGCAAGAGCGCGAACGCCAACTCGTAGGTGGCTTTCGAGCCGATGGCCTCGAAGGAGTAGTCTACGCCTCCGCTGCCGCCGAGCCGATCCGAAACCTGCTCCACGGCGTCGCCGTTGGCATTGTTGATCACGTCGGTAGCTCCGAACTTGCGGGCGAGCGCGAGCTTTCCGTCGTTGATATCGATAGCCACGATCCGGTTGGCGCCCGCGATAACGGCGCCCTGGATGACATTCAATCCGACGCCGCCACAGCCGACCACGGCGACGTTGGCCCCGGGCGGCACCTTGGCGGTGCGCGTCACCGCCCCCACTCCCGTCGGCACCGCACAACCGACGATGGCAGCCCGGTCGAGCGGTATCTCGGGGTCGATTTTCACCAGGGCGTTCTCGTGGACGAGCATCTCCTCGGCAAAGGTCGCCAACCCGACGAACTGCACGCACGGCTCGCCGCCGGCCAGTCGCAACCGCGGCGGATGCTCGCGGGATCGGCGCAGGCCGGTTTGGCCGCACAAGGTCGGGCGTCCGGTCAGGCACCACTCGCACTGCCCGCAGAAACCGGTCGGAAAGCTGATGACGTGGTCCCCGGGTTGGACATAAGTGACGTCGGAACCGACGGCCTCCACCACCCCCGCGCCCTCGTGGCCGAGAACGGTCGGACCCTCAAGTGGATAAGGCCGTTGCAGGTAGTGCAGATCGCTGTGGCACAGGCCGGTCGCTCCGACCCGGACCAAGACCTCTCGTGGTCCCGGCCGATCGATCCGCAGATCCTCGATCGCCAGCTTGCCGGGGCTCTCGAACAACACGGCTGCCTTCATGGCGCCCCCCTTACTCGAGCGGTTGCCATCACCATAGGCGCACCGGTACTTCGCCAGCCGGGCCGGCCCGGACGAGTTCGCTGCCCGTTAGCGGTCAGCCCCCGGTGAGCGAGAAGTGCTGGTAATCGGGAGATCCGGACCAGCGCCCTCCCCACAGCCAACCGACCGACGCGAAGGCGTCAACCAACTCGCCTCCAGGGAGGGCCATACCGGGGCGGGCGTTGCTTCTGTTGAGGTAGGCCGCACCGGCCGGCGGAATGACGGTGGTGCCATCCAGATAGGGGTTTTGCACGTCGTTGACATCGATGGCCTTGCCGTAGGCGTGGACCGACCACTCGGGCGGTCCGGGGGCAACGGCATAGCGGCAGTTGAATCCGGAGGTGTCGTCGCCGGCGGCGGCGAGGTTGTCGTTGCCGTCGTACGCAGCCACGGGAACCATCTTCATGATCGGGAAGTGCTCCTGATAGAGCGTACGAAAGACAGTGATCACGCCGTCCACCACGACTGCATTGACCACGATGCTGCCGGGGTGGGGTCGTCCGTCGAACCCCCAGTAGCTCAAGCGAAGGAGGCGTAGCTGACCCGGGCTCACCGGACAACCTGGCCGCCAGGTGTGGGCCAGGTCAGCGGCAGGAACGGCCGACACGGACGCGCCGAAGGAGGGCGGCGCGACCGCCGTGGCGGGCGTGGGAGCCGGCCGCGTCGTCGGGGCGGGCGGCACGGTTGTCGGGGCATTCGGCACGGTTGTCGGGGCATTCGGCCCGGTCGTCGGGGCATTCGGCCCGGTCGTCGGGGCATTCGGCCCGGTCGTCGGGGCACGCGGCACCGTCGCGGTCGGCATCGTGGTGGCGGACCTCGTGGCCAGGGTCGGGGCGGCGGTCGGCTGCGCTGGCGTCGTCGCCGGTTGGATCGAGGAGGCCGCCCGGCCGGCCGCGCACGCAGCCAGCGGCATCGCCGCGGTGAGGGCCGCCGCGAGCAGCAAGTAGCGTGCGTGCCAACGGGGGCAGGTGGACCCACCCTGATGGACCGACCTGAGGGAGATGACCGAACACAGTAGAACGGGCACCAGGCGAGCCCTGACCGCCACCGTCCTGTTGCAGGCGTTGCTGGTGCTGGCCGCGGGCTGCGCCGGGGCCACATCCCGGGCGAGCACCCGGGGAACGTCCGCTCCCCCACCTGCGACCACAGGATCGTCGCCAGTGGCGGCGGGCATCCCGGTGACGACCCGACGTCCGGCGGCCACCCGACGTGCGGCGGCCACCCGACGTCCGGCGGGCGCCCGAACCCCGCTGACCACCCGAGCTCCGCCGACCACCCCACCCCCGCTGACGACCCGACCCCCGGCGGCGGCAGCCGCGCCGCCATCAGAGTCCACGACCCGCACGGCCCCGTCGACGACCAGACCGGCCCCGGCAGTCCGGACACCTGCCTCCGCCTGTCCGGCCAGCCTGGCGGCCAGCCTGGCGTCGACTGGTACGGCCCGGGAGCTGATCACGGTCGTGGCGCCGGGCTATAGCGGCACCACGGCAACGGTGCAGGCGTGGCAGCGATCAGGCCCCTGTTGGGTGGCGGCTGGCGGGCCCTGGGCCGGGTCGATCGGCTACAACGGCTTCTCCGACCATCACCGCGAAGGCGACGGGACCACGCCGACGGGGATCTACGGGATCGGGCCTGTCATCTATGGCAACGCACCGGATCCCGGAGTCCAGGAGCCGTACCACCAGCTGGTGTGCGGCGACTGGTGGGACGAGGCCTCGACCTCCCCCTTCTACAACACCTTTCAGCACGTGCCCTGCGGCACGACACCGCCTTTCGGCGGCAACAGCGAAGCGCTCTGGACAGAAACCGGGCCCTACCCGAGCTTTGCGGTCGACCTCATCATCCCCTATGCCGGCTCGGCGATCTTCCTTCACGCGGCAACCGGATCGGCGACCAACGGATGCGTGAGCATCCCGCTGCCCGATCTCGACCAAGTCCTTCGTTGGATCAACCCCAACGACAACCCGGCCATTGTCATGGGCCGGGTCGGCGAGATCCTCGATTTTTGAGACCTCCTTGCCGCGGGGCGCAAGGGGGATCAGGTGTCGATCGCTTCTCGCTCGACGGTAACGCCGCGATCGACGGACAGGGTCACCAGGTTGACGGTCGCGTCCGTGAGCCCGAAGTCGCTCGGCGAGCCGGAGTAGAAGGCGTTGACCTTCCCCTCGCTCACATCGGTAAAACGGTGCCAGTGGCCGAGGGCCAGATAGTCGCACTCCAGCTGACCGATCTCCTGCTGGTTGATCGGCGAGGAGCGGCCGGAATTGTCCCCGTCGGGAACGTAGTGACCGTGCGTCAGTACGACCCGCCAGTACCGGGGATCGGCGGGCGAGTACCCGGCCAGCGGCCGATTGCGAGGATCGTGCGACTCGATGCCGCGTGCCCACACCACGAGCGACAGTTCCTCGAACAGCAACTCCTCCCCGGCCGGATCGCCGGCAAAGAAGACGTGACTGCCTGCCCTCGTCAGATCCACCCGGCGATAAATCGATCGCTCGTCGACGCAATCATGATTGCCGGGGATAATGACCACCGGGCTCCGGAACCGCCTGAGCTCCGAGACGGTGAGGGCCACCGCTTCGTCGCCGACCCTTGCATGGTCGAAGAGATCGCCGGCGACGAGCACGATGTCGACATCGAGGTCGTTCGCTTTCCCCACCACGGCCCGGAGACCTTCCATCGACGCGGCGTCCCCCGCGATGTGGATATCCGAGGTGTGCAGCATGCGAACCGGGGGCCGCCCGGTCGGTCCACCGCGGTCCATCACAGGCCGGCGAGAAAGGGGTTGATCGCCTCGAGGAAGCCCGACGTATTTCCGCCATGCACGTTGTGGCCGACGGCCGGGACCGTCTCCAGTCGACCATCGGGCAGAGTGGCAACGAAGCGTTCGGCAGCATCGGCCTCGAGCACGTCGGACTCCGCCCCGCGGATCAAGAGGACGGGGAAGGACATGCACGCGGGATCGAACTCCGCCCTCGGCGCCTCGGAGGCTTCCGGGAGCCGGCGGTGATCGACCTTGCTGATGTACTTGCCGTCCACCCGGCGGAGCATGTTGTATTTGATCGTCCGGGCAATGTGCTCGCGCGAGCGGAAGCGATCGTATTTCACGACATTGTCAAGGAACTCGTCGAGGTCGTCGAACTCCACGTTGCGGACGACGAAGTTGTGGATGATCTCCCTTCCCTTGGGGCTGAGCTCCGGCCCCACGTCGACGAGCACCACCCCTCGAGCCATTCCAGGAGCAGACCGGGCCATCTGCATGGTCACCATGCCACCCATGGAGTGACCGAAGACGATGGGAGTGCCGAGCCCCTGCTGGCTGATGAAGGCCAGGGCGTCGTCGGCCCTGGCCTGGATGGTGTAGTCCTGATCACGCGTCCACTCGGAATCGCCATGACCCCGCTGGTCCAGGGCGAAGACGTGGTAGCGGTCGGAGAGGTGAAGACTCACCAGATCCCAGGAGTGGGCGGATTGATTACCACCATGCAGGAGCAGGATGGGCGGCGCGTCAGGCTGCCCCCACTCGAGGAAATGGAACCGGAGACTCCGGATGACCGTGTGCCGGGAGAGGTATCTGGCGTCGGGCCGGTGAGGAATGCCCAGGTCCACGGCGCTCTCGCGAAGGCTGGCGAACTCGGAGGTCGTAGTCATGTCCAGCGGGTCGAGCGTATCGGCGAACTCGTTCAGGAACATCGAAAATCAGTCTATCGACAAACCGGTTCGGCCCAACAAGCCGGGCACGGGCCAGGCAGGATCACGAGCCCCGCCGAGATCACGAAGCCGAGCCCAAGATGCCGGCGTTGGACGCAGCCGCTAAGTTCCCGGGGATGACCATCAAGGGGAAGGCGCACATCGCCGGGGTGTACGAGCATCCCGGTCGCGAACTGCCAGACCTCAGCGTGCCCCAGATCCACGCCGAGGTCGCAGCCGGGGCGCTCGCTGACGCCGGCCTGGGGTTCGATGACGTCGACGCTTATCTGTGTGCGGGCGACGCTCCGGGCTTCGGGCCACTGTCCATGGCCGAGTACATGGGGTTGCACTGCTCGTACATCGACAGCACCGAGACGGGGGGCTCGTCCTACGTCTGCCACGTCGGTCACGCCGCCGCAGCCATCGCGGCCGGTAAGTGCCGGGTCGCTCTGGTGACTCTGGGCGGCAAGACCCGGAGCCAGCGCATGATGCGTGGCGGCCCCCGCCGGGCCGGTGCGCCGGAGTCCAATTTCGAGTCGTCGTGGGGCATGTTCCGCCCGGTAGAGGGCTACGCCCTGGCCGCGCAGCGGCACATGCACGAGTTCGGCACGACCAACGAGCAGTTGGCCGAGATCAAGGTGGCGGCGTCATTGCACGCCCAGCACAACCCGCATGCCCTCCTGCAGCGACCGGTCACCGTCGATGAAGTGCTCGAGTCCCCGATGATCAGCACCCCCCTGCGCCGGCTGGACTGCTGCGTGATCACCGACGGAGGTGGCGCGGTAGTGGTGGTACACCCGGATGTGGCTCGGGACCTGCCGCGGCGAACGGTCAAGATCCTGGGCCATGGCGAGGCCCCCAAGCACGCCGACAACGGCCGTATCGACCTCACCTACAGCGGGGCGGTGTGGTCCGGACCGAAAGCCTTCGAGGAGGCGGGCGTTACGCCCGCCGACATCGATTACGTGTGCATTTACGACTCGTTCACGATCACGGTGCTCATGACGCTCGAGGATCTGGGCTTCTGTGAAAAAGGGAAAGGTGGCGAGTTCGTCACCGGCGGCGCACTGGTTGCGCCTGATGGCAAGCTGCCCTTCAACACCGATGGCGGCGGCCTGTGCAACAACCATCCGGGCAACCGGGGCGGGATCACCAAGATCATCGAGACGGTGCGCCAGGTCCGGGGGGAGGCCCACCCGGCCGTGCAGGTCCCCGATTGCACCATCGGCCTCGCCCATGGCACGGGCGGATCGCTCGCCAACCGGATGGGAAGCGCCACCCTCATTCTCGGACGGGAGGACGCGTGACCAGCCCGAGTGAGCCCCTGCCCGCCAATGCTCCAGAGCCGAGCCATGACGACGCACCCTTCTGGGAGGCGGCGGCCGAGGACCGACTGGTCCTGCCCCGTTGCAATAGCTGTGGCAGCTTCATCTGGTATCCGCGGACGTTCTGTCCTGACTGCCACACGATGGGGGTCGAGTGGGTCAACGCCAGCGGCCGGGGCACGGTGTACAGCTTCACTGTCAACCAGCGCGGGCAGGGCCCGTGGGCCGAGCACTCGCCGTATGTGATCGCGTACGTGCAACTCGACGAGGGCCCGAGAGTTCTGACCAACATCGTCAATGCCGATCCGGATCAGATCCACGTGGGTGACTCCGTCACGGCCGTTTTCGAACCGGCGGGTTCGACCAAGGTGCTCCGCTTCACCCCGGCCTCATAAGCGGGGCAGCGCCCCTCGCTCTCGCGAGATTCTCTGTCGCGATCGTGTCCCTCCATCGCCTTTTCTGCAGCGCGCCCCGCTTCAGCTGGGTGCAATTCGCCGCAGAAAAGCCTGGCGGCCGCTCGCCTGGGCCGAATTCGCGACAGAGAATCAGGCCGCCGGCGGCGCCGGCGCTGGCGACGGTCGGAGTCAGTCCCGCCTGGTAGCGACGAACACCGGAATCTGCCGGTCAGTCCTCGTTTGGTATTCGGCATACGGCGGATACGCCGCCACGGCGCGCTCCCACCAGTCTGAGCGTTCCTTGCCAGTCACTTCGCGGACCTCGGCGTCGAAGGGGGCGGGGCCATCCTGGATGACCACCGCCGTTGGGTCCGCCTTGAGGTTGTAGACCCACACCGGGTTGGTCGGAGAGCCACCTTTGGAGGCCACCAGGGCGTACTCACCGTCGTGCTCGACGCGCATGAGCGCGAACTTGCGGACCTTTCCGCTCCTGCTGCCGCGGGCCGTGACGATGATGACGGGGAGACCGGTGTCGAGCAGCGTGTTTCCCTGCTGCCCGCCCGATCGCTCATACTCCTCCACCTGCTCGCGCACCCATTTGGCCGGGCTCGGCTCGTATTCACCTTCAATCGGCATAAGCCGATCCTAAGGGTTCCTGGGCGGCAGGACCGCCTCGATGACGAACGGCCCCGGCGTCGCCAGCGATCTCCGGAAGGCGGTATCAAGGTCCTCGACCGTTGTCACTGAGACGGCAGGAACGCCGAACCCGCGTGCCACGGCGGCAAAATCGAGGGTGGGGCGGTCGAGATCGAGGAGGGCGGCGGCAGTAGGCCCGGGCGGATCGGCCTGAACCCGGTCCATCTCGATCTGAAGAATCCCGTAGGCGCGGTTGCTGATCATGATCGTCGTCACGTCGAGGCTCTCGCGGGCCTGGGTCCACAGGGCCTGAATCGTGTACATGGCGCTTCCGTCGGCCTCAACGCATACTGTTCGCCGGCCCGGGCTGGCGACAGCGGCACCAGTGGCCACGGGCAGGCCCTGGCCGATGGCACCACCCGTATGGCCCAGCCAATCGTGGGGCGGGGCCCCGGCCGTCCCGGCCACCAGACCCAGACTGGCGGTGATGGCCTCGTCCACAATGACCGCTCCCTCCGGCAGGCTGGACCCGACCACCGCACCGATTGCCGCGGCAGTGAGCGACGCCGCGCCGGAGGGCACGCCGGACGCCGGGGGGCCGGCAGACAGAGGTGCCGCCGGGGCGCCGGCGATACGGTCGGCTAGGTCCAGCAGCGCTTCGAGGACGTCCTCGCCGGGATCGGCCAGTCGGTGCACCGAGCACCCCGGCGGCACCAGGTCGCTCGGCCGGCCGGGATAGGCGAAAAAGGCCACCGGTGATCCCGCGCCGGCAAGCACGAGATGGCGAATGCCTGCCAGCTGTACTTCTGCCGCCTCGGCGAAATATCCGAGCCGATCGAACGCGGGGCGGCCGGCGCCCCGCTCGATCCGGGCCGGAAAGGTCTCGGTCAGCACCCTGGCGCCACACGCGCCGGCGATGCGGGCGGCCGCGGCCAGGGCCGGTTCGCGCAGAGCCGGTCCGCCGAGCAGCAGCGCGGCGGGCTCATCTCCGGTGAGCGCGTCCGCGGCGCCGGTCACCACCTCGGTGGCCACCCGGGGCAGAGGACGCATCGGACAGGCAGCCGCGGCAATCCCCCCTTTTCCCCAACTGACATCTGCCGGCAAGATCAGGCTGGCGACACCGCCGCCGCCCGAGCGCGCCGCTTCCACCGCTTCAGCGGCATCCGGGCCGACGTCCTCCGGCCGGCTCGGCCGCCGCACCCATCGGGAGACGGCGCCGGCGAGCGCGTCGATGTCCGATTCGAGCGGCGCGTCGACGCGCTTGTGGTGGGTGGCGTGATCGCCGATGACATTGACGACCGGCGTTCGGGCCCGGCGGGCGTTGTGCAGGTTGGCCAGCCCGTTGCCGAGCCCGGGTCCGAGATGCAGGAGCGTGCTGGCCGGTCGATCCGTCATCCGCCCGTAGCCGTCAGCAGCTCCCGTCGCCACCCCCTCGAAAAGACAGAGGACACCTCGCATGTCAGGGCGGCTGTCGAGGGCAGCGACGAAGTGCATCTCGGATGTGCCCGGATTGGCAAAGCTGACGGTGACGCCCGATCCGGCGAGCGTTGCGATGAGGGCCTGAGCGCCGTTCATGCCCCTTATGCTTACGCGATCGCGCAACTCGTGGTCGAGGATGACGAGCTGGTCGTGCGTCTCACGGCATCGGAGAAGGTGTGGGCCTTCCATGCCAACGTGCGCGTGCCGTTGTCCGCGGTGCGCAAGGTGACTGTCCCGGACAACATCTGGATTGAGTTGCGGGGTTGGCGGATGGCGGGGATCGCCATCCCCGGGCTCGTCGCGCTGGGCACCCGGCGCCACGGCAGCGGCTTCGACTTCACGGCGGTGCATCGCCTGAGGCCCACCGTCGCGGTGGACCTCAACGGCCCACCGCGATGGCAGCGAATCGTCGTGTCGGTCGACGATGGGGTTGACCCGCAGGCCGAAGCCGTCCGTATTGCGACCGCGGCAGGGATTGCGGCCTCGTAGCGCGTTCCCGGCCCGGAGATCGCACTACTACGAGCGGCTCTGCACCCGCCCCCTCCTGAGAGAGGCAAAGGCAGCCACGGCGAGCGCCGCGACGCCGATCTCCAGGAGCACGGTGAGCAAGCCCCCTGCGTTCAGCACGTGCTGGCCCAGGAACCCGCCAACGAGGCTGCCGCACAGGCCGGAGATCAATGTGCCCAGAAACCCGATCCGCTGCGGGCCTGGCACGACCAGCCGGCCCAGGGCGCCGAGGACCAGCCCGACCACGATCGTCGTCCACACCGCCCAGAAGGCCATGCCGACCACAGGAAGGGCGACGAACAGGGCCACCAGGAGCAAGAACAAGAACAAGACGAGGAACATGACGTCACGGTACCCCCGTCCGGCCGATCCACGACCGGACCGACGACCTCAGTTGAACAGCAGCGAGCCCACCTGGGCGACGAGCTGCTGGTTGTCGAACGGCTTGGTCAGGAAGGCGTTGGCACCCTCGTTCAGGCCGCGATCGTGGCAACCGACATCGCTGGTCACGATGACAACGGGCACCGAGCCCGCGCTCCGAATGTGGCGGAGCACCTCCCAGCCGTCGAAGTCTGGGAGCCCCAGGTCCAGCACCACCAGGTCCGGCGCCTCCCGGTCGAAGAGGCCCACGCCCTCGGGGCCGTCGGCGCCTCGAACGACCTCACACCCAAGCCGGTTGAGCAGCCGGATCAGCACGCGGGCAATGGCCGGATCGTCCTCCACGACCAGAATGGTAGGGAGCGCGGTCGCGGGCACAGCCACGCTATCCAGCTTCCCGCACCCCGCCACTGCCCGGGCTACCGGTTGGTTGCAGTTTGGTTGCGAATCGCGACCGCTAATCCCGGGGGGAAGCGGGCCGGTCGGCTGAGGGCCCAGGCGGCGCCGGCCCGCCCGGATCGGTAGCCCCGGCGGCGTCGGCGCCAGAATCGCCGGCCGAGTCGGCGCCAGGATCGCCGGCGGTGGGAGGGTCCGACTCGGTGAGCCGATAGCGATAGCCGACGCCGCGCACGGCCTCGATGGGCGAGTTCTCCAGATCCTCCCAGCCCAGCTTGCGACGCAATCGATGGACCGAGAACTTCACCCGATCCGATCCGATCCCCGATCCGTCGTCCCATGCCAGCCGGAGGAGCTCATCAGCAGATAGCACTCCGCCGGCGTGGTGCACCAGGGCGGCGAGCAGCTTGAACTCGATGGGCGTGAGCCCGACCTCTTCGCCTGCCGATCTCACCTCCCGCCGGTCGAAGTCAACGTGCAGGTCGCCGTCCAGGAAGACGTCCGCGGTGGGCTTCGGATCGCGATGACCCCTGCGCAGAAGGGCTTCCACGCGCGCCGCGAACTCCTCGATACCAAACGGCTTGGTGAGGTAGTCGTCGGCGCCGGCTCGCAAGCCCCGGACTTTGTCGGGCTCGTCTGCGTGCCCGGTCAGCATGAGGACGGGAACGGCCGACTCCTCGCGAATGCGCTGCAGCACCTGCCAGCCATCGAGGTCGGGCAAGCCGACATCGAGCACCACCACGCCGGGCTGATGCTCGTCAAGGTGGCGGAGCCCGGTGCCACCGGTACCAGCCACGGTGACATCGAACCCATGACGGCGCAGCACGGTCGCGATCAGATGCTGGACTCCCGGGTCGTCCTCGATGAGGAGGACCTGAACGTCGGGGTTCACAAGGTCCGCTCAGAGGGAGCGGTGGGCGACTCGCCGGGTGACGGCGCCGACGGCACCGTCGGCAGCTCGATCCAGAAGGTCGATCCGACGCCGACTTTGCTCTCCACCCCGATGGTGCCGTCCATGGCCTCGATGAAGGTCCGACTCAATGACAGCCCGATCCCGGTGCCCTCGACCCCGCGTTCACTGGCGTCCAGCCGGTCAAAGGGAACGAACACCCGGTCGATCATCTCGTCCGGAATGCCGTCGCCGGTATCGGTCACGTCGACCCGGACCTTCCCGTTCGGCCGCGCCTGACAGTACGAGACCGTGATCAGGCCGCCCTCACGGTTGAACTTCACGGCGTTGGACATGAGGTTGATCAAAACCTGCTTGAACCGGTGGTAGTCGGCCATCACGAGCACGTGGCCGTTGTCAGGGGTGTTCACGGTCAGGCGGCGGCTGGCACTCAGTGGGCTCAGAAGGGTTCGCACCTCAGCGACGACCGGTCCCACCTCGACCGGGTGCAGGTCCAGGTCGATGGGCCGGGGCGTCCGGGCGGCGGTGATCTTGGCCTCCTCGATGATCCGCAGCATGTGCGTCCCTCCGAGCCGGATCTGCTCGACCGCTTCGGCATCGTCGGCCCTGAGGTTGGACTGCTCGATCATCTGGCCGAAGCCCATGACGGCGGTGAGCGGTGTCCGCAATTCGTGGCTGACCCGCGACAGGAGCTGGTTGGCCTCGTCCGCGGCGTCGACGGCGACGCCATGGGCGCGAACCAGGTCGGTACTTCGTTCCGTTAGCAGCTCCGAGGTCTGGCGGAGCTCTTCGGCCAGGTGGCCCACCTCATCCTCGGCAGGATCCATAGGGACCAGGGGCTCCGAGACCCCCAGCCGGCGAGCGTTGACGTCGACCTCACCGATGCGGCGGACGATCGAACGGACGAAAAGCACCATCGCCACGAAGCCGCCGATGACGCCGATCAGGAGACCGACGATCTGGACGGGCTGGATGATCGACGTCAGGAGATTCCTATCATGGTTTTTGGCGTCGATGATGCTATTCTCATAGGTCTCGATATTATTCAGCGCAGCCTGAAGCTGCGCCATCTGGCTGCTCGCCAGCTTTACCTGGGCCGTGGTGGGCAACACCGGAGGTGTGGCCAGGAGATGGTCATGGATGCCCTTCAGGGTGCTCCACAGGTTGACGCCGAGAGCCGTGGTATTCGTCGCGTCCACGGCGCCGGTGCCCGTCGAGCTGACGCTGATCAGGGTGGCGAGCGCATTGTGCATCGCATCCTGGTTGTACGGCTCGAGGAGGGTCGGGTCGTTCGCCAGTGCCGCGCCGAGGACGGCAGACTGCGCCTGGAGGGCCAGGTTGGACACGGTCTGGGCCTGGTTCAGGACCAGGGTGGCGCGCAGGGCCGTCTGACGGAGTGCCGTTCCGTACTGGTTAACGATGAACGACGCCGCCACCGTGATCACCAGCACCATCACCGGAGGAGCCAGGACGGCCAGGCCCTTGGACCGGAGAGGCCGGTCCAACCACCATTTTGCTAGCCGCCAGCGCCGCCCGGACACAGCCCTCTGTCATACCACGGCGGGTGGGCCGGCAAGGGCCAGGAGCGAACAATTTGGCTGGTCAGAGCCTTGCCGCTCAAGCCAGCGCTCCGGGCGGCCGGCCGGGAACCCGGTTCAGGCGTCGTCGCCCGCCGGGGCCGCCAGGGGCGCACTGTCGCCACGAGGCTCACGGTCGCCACCCACCTCCGCCAGCCGGCGCTCGAGGTAACGGCGCTCCACGTCGCTCCCGACCAAGGCGATGGCTTGCCGGTAGGCGACGGCCGCCTCGGCCCGCCGGCCCAGGCGACGCAGCAGATCGGCCCGCGTGGCCGGCAGCAGGTGATAGCCGCGCAATGATCCGGCCGCCTCCAGGGCCTCCACCCGGGCCAGACCGGCAGCCGGACCCTCGGCCATGGCCGTAGCCACCGCCAGGTTGAGCTCAACGACCGGCGATGGCATCATGCTGGCCAGCTCCCGGTACAGAGCGGCGATCCGGGTCCAATCGGTGGCGCCGGCAGAGGGGGCGCGGGCGTGGCAGGCGGCGATCGCGGCACCTGGTAGGTCCCGGGCCGGCGCAAGCGCAGGGACCGATCCAGCACCAGAAGACCTTCGTCGATAGACGGCCGGTCCCACAGGGACCGGTCCTGCAGCTCGAGCGGGACCAACTCGCCGGCGCGGTCGACCCGGGCCGGGCGGCGGGACTCCTGGATCAGCATCAGGGCCAGGAGGCCCAGGGCCTCCGGTTCATCGGGCATCAACCCGGCCAGGATGCGGGCCAGGCGAAGAGCTTCCCTGCAGAGGTCAGCCCGAAGGAGGTCTGCCCCAGCGGTGGCGGCATAGCCCTCGTTGAACAGCAGGTACAGGACAGCCAGCACCCCATTGGTCCGGTCGGGCAAGAGATGCGCGGGTGGGACCCGGAAGGGAATGTTGGCGTCACGGATCTTGCGCTTGGCCCGAACCAGGCGCTGGGCCATGGTGGCCTCCGGCACCAGGAAGGCGCGGGCGATTTCGGGGGTCGTCAGGCCGGCCAGGGTCCGCAGGGTCAGCGCCACCCGCGCCTCGAGGGACAGCGCCGGGTGACAGCACGTGAACATCAGCCGCAACCGGTCATCCCCAACGCCGCTCTCCTCGGCGTCCGGATCGCCCCCGCCCGAGCCCGGATGGTCTGTACGGCCGGTGGTCATGGCTATCCTCTCGAGCTTCGCGGTGCCGGTGGCGGCCCGGCGCATCCCGTCGATGGCCCGGTTGCGAGCGACGGCCGTCAGCCAGGCGCCGGGCCGGCGGGGCACGCCCTGCTGCGACCAGGTCTTCATGGCTATGGCGAAAGCGTCCTGGGCGCACTCCTCGGCGAGATCCCAGTCGCCGGTCATCCGGATGAGCGTGGCGACGATGCGGGCCCACTCCTCCTGGAAGGCGGCCGACATCGCGTCCTGGACTTCCGCCGCGGCAGGCTCCGGGGCGGTCCGGGGGGGTGGCGGCGGCGGCCTGGTCGCCGGTGTTGGCGCCGCGGCCGCCCCGTCACCCTCGCGACGAGGCGTTACATCTCCCAGATCGGCCTCACCTCGATCGACCCGTGCGCGGCGCCGGGGATCTTGGCCGCCACCTCGAGGGCTTCGTCGAGGTCCTTGCAGTCCACCAGGTAGAACCCGCCGACCTCCTTTGTCTCGGCAAAGGGCCCGTCTGAGGTCAGGATCTCCCCGTCTCGGACCCGAACGGTGGTGGCATCGGTCGTCGGCCGCAACCGTTCACCGCCCTGCAGGATGCCGCGATGTCCCATCTCTTCCTGCCACCGGAAGTAGGCGGCAGTCATCGCCGCCCCTTCCTCCGGCCCGAGATTGCCGGTCTCCCTCTCCTCGGTGCAGATCAACAGTGCGTATCGCATGGCTTCCTCCTGTCGGTAACACGCCCTTCACCCCGAACGACGAACGGCACGACCCCAAAATCGACAGCCACGCCGAAGAATCCTCCCATGCCGACGAACTGGCTCCTTGACTCTCCTGTAACCGGAGGGCCGAGGGTGGATCACATGCTCACCTCCACCCGATCCGCAACCCCGGCGAAGCCGGCCGCGCCTGCGTCTATGCCGACGACGGCCCGGGAGGGCCGTGTGCCGCCGACGGCCCGGGAGGGCCGTGTGCCGCCGACGGCCTCCGAGGGCCGTGTGCCGCCGACGACCTCCGAGGGCTGTGTGCCGACGACGGCCCGGGAGGGCCGTGTGCCGCCGACGGCCTCCGAGGGCCGTGTGCCTCCGGTCCCGTGGCGGGTCCTTCCCATCCTCATGGCCGGCACCTTCATGATCGTCCTGGACTTCTTCATCGTCAACGTGGCCCTCCCCTCCATGCAGTCCGAGCTGCATGCGAGCACCAGCGCCCTCGAGTGGGTGGTGGCCGGGTATGGGCTGACCTTTTCGACCCTGCTCATCACCGCCGGCCGCCTGGGCGACCAGATCGGACGCCGGCGCCTGTTCGCCGCCGGGCTGGCCCTCTTCGTGGCCGCCTCGGCCGCGTGCGGCCTGGCTCCGAACCCGGACTTGCTCGTCATCGCCCGGGTGCTTCAGGGGGTGGCAGCGGCGCTGCTCAGCCCCACGGTGCTGTCCATCATCGGTGTGACGTTCACCGGAGAGGCCCGGGTGCGGGCCATCAGCCTCTACGGCGTGGTGATGGGCTTGGCCGCCGCGTGCGGTCAGCTCATCGGTGGCGCGCTGATCCAGTGGAACGTGTGGGGGCTCGGCTGGCGGGCCGTCTTTCTCATCAACGTCCCGATCGGCGTGGCCGCCCTCATCCTCACCCCCCGGTGGCTCAGCGAGTCTCGCGGCAGCACTCATCGCCGATTGGACCTGACCGGGACCACCATCCTGACCGCGAGTCTGGTCGCAGTGATCCTGCCGCTCGTACAGGGACGGCAGCTGGGCTGGCCGGCGTGGACCTGGGCCAGCCTCGCGGTTGCGCCCCTGCTGCTCGGCGCCTTCGCCCTGCATCAGCACCATCTGGCCCGGACCGGTGGGGCGCCCCTCATCGACATCGGTGTCTTCCGGGACAAGCGCCTCAGCGCCGGCCTGATCACCCAGCTGGGACTGTGGTGCGGACAGGCCTCCTTCTTCCTGGTCCTCGGCCTCTATCTCCAGCTGGGGAAGGGCCTCGATGCACTGCACGCCGGTCTGGTGTTCACGGTCATGGCCGTCGCCTACCTGCTGGCGTCGGTGCGAGCCCCGGCGCTCACCGAGCGGTTCGGGCGGACGCTGATCGGCGCCGGCGCCCTGACCCTGGCGGCAGGCCACCTCCTCCTGCTCAGCGCAGTCACGGTCACGGGCGCGGACGGTTCGATCGCGGCGCTGGTCCCGGGCCTGATCCTGGTCGGTGCCGGCATGGGGCTGTGCATCACGCCGCTGACCACGGTTGTTCTGGCCAGCTCCCGGCCAGAGACGGTTGGCATGGTGTCGGGAACGCTGTCGACCATGCAGCAGATCGGCAACTCGGTCGGTGTGGCGATCACCGGGGTCATCTTCTTCGGGGCGGTGCGCAACGGCTATGCCCACGCCTTCGAGCTGTCGGTGCTCGAGCTCGGTCTGATGCTGCTGGCTGTCGCCGGCCTCAGCCGCTTGCTGCCCGGCCCGGCCTCTCGTGAGCAGGGATACTCGCGGTCATGACCGTCCTGCTGACGATCGGCGACTTCTCGAGAATGACGCACCTGAGTATCAAGGCCCTGCGCCACTACCACGACGTCGGCCTGCTCGAACCCGCCGAAGTGGATCGCTCCAGCGGGTACCGCTTCTACGAGGCCGACCAGGTACCTACGGCCCAGGTGATCCGGCGCTTCCGGGACCTGGGGATGCCCGTCGACGAGGTCAAGGCGGTCTTGAACGCCCCGGACGTCACCACCCGCAACCAGGTGATCGTCGCCCACCTCGAACGCATGGAGGAACAGCTGGCCCAGACTCAGGCGACCGTCGCGTCACTTCGGGCCGTACTCGAGGCCCCCGCGGTGCAGGCAACGGTCGAATACCGCAACGTGGCACCGACCGCCGCCCTGGCCATCCGGGAGACCATCAAGGCGGCCGAGATGGACGCATGGTGGACCGACGCCTTCATCACCCTGCGGAAGGCGCTCGACGAAGGTGGCGTCTCGCGGGCGGGTCCAGACGGCTGCCTCTATCCGAATGAGATGTTCGAGCTGGAAGAAGGGGAAATGGTGGCCTTCGTGCCGGTCACCGGCCACGCGGTCGGGGCGGGCCGGGTGCGCGCTTACGAGTTGCCGCCGGTCGAACTCGCCATCATGGTCCACGAGGGCACCTACGACGAGCTGGACCGAACCTACGGAGCGCTTGGCACCTACGTGGCCGAGCGGGCCATCGGTGTCGAGGGTCCCATCCGGGAGCTCTACGTGGTGAGTCCGCTTGACGTCGAGGACACCGACGCCCTGCGCACGGAGGTGGGCTGGCCGGTGTTCCGGGCCGGGTGAGATCGGCCGCCCCGGCCGCCCACCGGCCGCCACCGGCCCCCCACCGCCGCCGGGCGAGCCGAGCCAGCCGCCCACCGAACCGCCCGCCGCCGCCCAGGCCGCGCCGACCGAGCCGATCATCAACCGCCGGCTCGCGGCGCGTGAAATCGGCCGCCCCGGGGCTGCCGACCGACCGTGACCATCTGTCCCCTGGCCTCTTGTATCGCCGCGCCCTCCGCTTCTACCGGAGGGTGCTCAGTACGCTTCGGATAGGTGGTTGGCGACTGGCTACACGGTCACCAGTGGCGGCGACGGGGGGTCAGCCTCGTCTGCAGCCCGTTGGCCAGCCAGCCGGCCTGCCGAAGCCGGCGAGCCGACGGCAGCGGACCCCGCCGGCTCTCGATGGCCTCGGCGGCCCATTCCAGGCCCCGAGCGAGCAGCGGGAGCCCGATAAACAGCAACGCCCACATGACCAACCGCCGCCGTAGGAGCAGCAGCATCCTGGAACCTCCTCTGTTGTGCTTGCCAGGGTAGGCCCTCGGGGCGGCAAGACGGGTCCGCCCCGTGTGGATGCCGGCTAGCTGGGGCTGGCCGGCTCCACGAAGGCGTCGGAACTGGGATACATGATCGACTCGTGGCCGTCGTCCCACCGAACCCGGTAATGACGGCCGCTCACCCCTTCGATCACCTCAACAACCTCGCCGGACTTGCGCCCGCTCCCGACGCGGCGCGACTCCACGACGATGCGATCACCCTTCTCGCAATCCATGTGCGCCTCCCCTTAAGTCGATCAAGCACGGGATGCGTTCACCCCTTGCAGGGTTCAGTGCCACGAACTGCCAGCGTACGCCCCGCGCCGAACGATGTCGCCCCGCCAGTGGTTAGCGTGGGGTGCGTTGACCACGACCGGCGCATCCCCCCGAGAGCCCCTCGACCCGACAGCCGCCGCTGCGGACCTGACCGGTGCGTCGGCAGACCGGGCGTTCGACCTCGAACCCGCCATGTCGGCCGCCGAAACGGTCATGTGGAAGATCAGGTCCGATCCGTTGCTTCGCCTCGTCGCGGGAATCCTGGCCGTCGTCGACCGGCCCATCGATACCGGGCGGTTCCGCCGGCGGGTCCGGAACACGGTGGCCGAATTCGCCCGTCTTCGAGAGCAGGTGGCGCCGGCCTCGGCTCCGTGGGATCCGCCGCGCTGGGTCGCTGACGGCGAATTCGACCTCGACTACCACCTCCGGCACGTGGCCCTGCCCGGCCACGGGACCCTCTCCGACCTGGAGGAGATCGTCAGCCGCTGGTACGAGGATCCCTTCGACGCCAGCCGTCCGCTCTGGCAGTTCGTGGTCGTCGACGGCGTCGAGGGGGGTCGAGGCGCGCTGTTTATCAAGGCGCACCACAGCATGATCGACGGCATCGGTCTCCTGCGCCTCTCGGAGCGCTTCCTCGACGTCGAACGAGAGCCCCCTGTACCCGACGATGCCGACCTCGAGCGGGTCGTCGCCGAAGCCGTAGCGCACCGCCGCACCCCGGTTCGTCCAGCCTCGCCCCGTGACGCCGCATTCCGGCTCGCCGGCTGGCCGCTCGGCATGGTGCAGCAGGCCCGGCGGGCCGCCGCCAAGGCGGGCCTGGCCCCGCTCGATCCGCGACTGGTACTGGAAGCAACCGGACAGGTGGTGCAAACAGTGCGGGGTGTCACGGCCCAGCTGGATAGACCGGGCCAACGATCCGGCGGCTCGTCACTATGGACGGCGCGATCTGGTCGACGGCATCTCGAGTCCCTCCGGGTCCCGCTGGATGACATCAAGCGAGCGGGGACCGCGCTCGGCGGTTCGATCAACGATGTCTTCGTCACGGGCGCGGTCAACGGGGTGATCGCCTACCACGCAAGTCACGGGGCACCGCTCGACCGACTGACCTTCTCGTTCGTGGTCAGCCAGCGCCAGGGGGACGGCTTCGGGGGCAACTTCTTCACGCCGGTCCGTGTGCATCTGCCCGTGGAGGTAGCCTCCGCCGGAGCGCGACTGGCCGCCGTTCGCGACGCCATGGCGGCCCGCCGGACGGCGATGGAGGCCGGCGGATCGCTGGCCAGTCTCTCGGGCCTGTCCGGGCCGATCCAGGTCCTGCCGTCATCGGTGCTCGGCCAGGTGGCCCGCTCTCAGGTCGCCGGCATCGATTTCGCCACCTCCAACCTGCGTGGTCCGGCGTTTCCTCTCTACGTCGGCGGGGCGCGGGTCCTGCACACCTCGCCGCTCGGCCCGCTCGCCGGCACACCGTTCAATCTGACCACTCTTTCCGTCGACGGCAACCTGGACATGGGCCTGCTGGTGGACCCCGCCGCCGTCAAGGACCCAGGAGGACTGCGAGCCTGTCTCGAGGAGGCTTACGCGGGATTGGTCCGCGCCGCTGAATAGTCGGGAAAAGCTGAATAGTCGGGAGCAACAAGATGCCTGAGTCCTGCACCCACCTGGACGCCATCGAGACCGACGAGGCCAGCGGCGACGGCTGTGTCGAGTGCCTTCAAACCGGAGGGCGATGGGTTCACCTGCGCCGCTGCACCACGTGCGCCCACGTCGGCTGTTGTGACAGCTCCCCCTCCCGTCACGCCACCGCGCACTTCCGGTCCAGTGGCCATCCGCTGATCCAGTCGTTCGAACCCGGCGAGGACTGGATCTGGTGCTACGTCGACGACCTGGCCTTCGAGGTCGAAAGCGACCATCCCAGCCCGTCGCACACCTAGAAGTACCTGCGCCGAGTTGGTGGTCGGGGACGCCGGTGGATGCTCCCCGCCGAGGGTTACCGGCGCCGAGCTGGCGGCTCACGTGCGACACTGAAGCATGCGCGCTGCCATCCTCCACAGCATCCCGGGTCCGCTGGCCATCGACCAGATCGCCGTCGCGACCCCCGGCCCCAATGAGGTCCTCGTCCGCACGGCCGCGGCGGGCCTCTGCCACAGCGACCTCCATTTCATGGAGGGCAAATACACCGTGCCCACGCCCGTCGTCATGGGGCACGAGTCGGCGGGCGTGGTCGAGGCGGTGGGCTCGGATGTGAGCTACGTGAAACCCGGCGATCATGTCATCACCTGCCTGTCGATCTTCTGCGGGCAATGCGAGTTCTGCCTGTCCGGACGACCGAACCTCTGCAATCGGGAGGGTACGGAAAGGCCCGCTGGCGGGTCCACGCGACTCAGCTTCGCCGGGGCACCCTGCGGACAGTTCGCAAGCCTCGGCTCTTTCGCCGAGCAGATGCTCGTCCATGAGCATGGGGTGGTGAAGATCCGCGACGACATGCCCCTGGACCGGGCTGCGCTTATCGGTTGCGGGGTCACGACCGGCATCGGCGCGGTGTTCCGCACGGCCAGGGTTGAGGCCGGCAGCACGGTGGCCGTCATCGGCTGCGGCGGGGTCGGGCTCAACTGTGTTCAGGGCGCGGCGCTGGCCGGCGCCAGCCGGGTCGTCGCGGTCGACACCCACGAGCTAAAGCTCAAGCTGGCAGAGCAATTCGGCGCCACCGACATGATCGACGCGTCGAAGGAAGATCCGGTCGCGGCAGTTCGGGACCTCCTCCCCGGCCCGCGTGGCGCCGCCGGCGTTGACTACGCCTTCGAAGCCATCGGTCTCAAAAGCGCAGCTGAGCAGGCGTTTGCCATGTTGAAGAAGGGCGGCACGGCCACCGTGATCGGCATGATCCCCATCGGGACCAAGGTCGAGCTCGATGGCTACGAGCTGCTCAGCGAGAAGCGCCTGCAGGGCTCGAGTATGGGCTCCAACAGATTTCGCCAGGACATGCCCCGGTACATCGACATGTACCTCAGCGGCCGGCTCAAGCTCGACGAGCTGGTCTCGGCTCGTATCGGTCTCGACGAGATCAACAGCGGATTCGAAGCGATGACCCGTGGCGAGGTGGCCCGGTCGGTGGTGGTCTTCGATTGAGCCTCGCCTAGCCCCCCAAGGTCAGCCCGCCAGCTGAGGAGACACGGCCCGGTCCCAGAGCATCTGGGCGTGGTCGATCACATGGCCGATATCCTCCTCCAGCAGGTGGCGGCGGGCCACCAGGTCCGCGACGCATTTGTGCACCAGCTGCAGGTAACCGTCTCGATCGCCGTACCGGTCGAGGATCTCCTCGACACCGAAAGGGACGCTGCCGCCCACCAGGTTCCAGAGCTCCACGGGCCAGGTCGCCCCGGGCGTGGAGGGATCGGCACGCGGCACCTCCGGGTTCCAGCCAAACGAGGCGGCCAGAGGTACGGCGACGTCGGGGAGGCGCACTCCGCACGCCTCGTTCCCATCCTCATCGACCGACGCCACGAGGCAAGGCCGGGCCGGGCCGGTTACGACCGCGGGATAGCGGGCGATCCCGTCCGCCGCCCCGGGTCCGAGATCGATAGGCGGCACCCCGAGCAGGGCGGCGGGATCGGGCCAGACGATACCGGCGAAGCGCTCCCTGCCAGCCAGGTCCTGAAGGACGTCGGCCCGAGCCCGGCCAGAACCGTCGCCGGCCCTCGGCACCTCATTTGGCGGCGGTAACCGGCGGCTCACAACCCACTCGTCGAGGGCCACCAGATGGGCGCGGCTCGCGGCCAGGGCTTCCACCCGGTTGGGCCCGAGTTGAACCGGAAAGGCGGCAGTGAACTCATCGGGCATCCCCGCCGCGTGGTGCACACCGGCATACATGTAGGCGCGCCAGTCGTCCGCGCCAGGTAGATCCCGGCCGGTGGCGTCGGTATGCACCAGCGACGCATCACCTCGCCAATACTCGGTGGCCGAGTTGGCGAAGATAGTGAGCGGGGCGTTCCCCCGCGCTCGGGCCGACGCGAACAAGCCGTCCTCCGGCGAGAAGGGAGGCAGGTAGGCAAAGCCCAGCGAGTTCATCGTTGACGGCTGAGCACTGCGGTTGTTGAACTCTCCGCGCCTCCCGCCGGCGATGTGGCACAGAACCCCGTCGAAGACCCGCGACCCGTCCTCGGCGCTGTTTGCCGTATCGAAAACGAACTGACGCAGCCAGCGCCCGCTCTGTGAGCTCCCCATGCTCAGCACCCGATCGAACCCCATGGTGGAACGGAGATACGAGACCCCATCCCGAACGGCGGCCAGGCCGGCACCGGCGATCGGGCTCCGACCGGTCGTGTACGTCACCTCGTAGTACCGCCTCGGAGCAAAGCCGCCTTCCAGCCAGATGTGCTCGACGTCGGGGACAGGCGAACCGTCGACATCGCGCGCGAAGCACCAGCGGGCCCGGTCGATCTCCTCCCTTGGACCGTTGAACCAGTCACGCACCGTCAGGGTGGCATCGGGGTCATCCAGGTCGGCGGCGGTCAGCGACCGGAAGGGAGGCATCCATGGGAGGACCTCGTCGGCCAGGCGGCGCTGGGACTGCTGCGTGAGCGGCATGAACTCGAGCCGAGCCTGGTTCCGAAGCGGCGCTCCGTCGGGCCCGAGCGCTTCAGGCACTTCGATCCCCACCAGTCCGGGGCGGCGCTCGACGTCCCACTGCCAGCCCACCCAGGCAACCGACATACCCCGGCGGAGGACGAAGCCATCGCCCGGATCGACCCGGCCATCGGGCAGCACTCCGGCCCGTACCCCCCAGCTGAGCGGCAAGCTCGTCACCAGGCCGCGGTTGGCGACGACGAACAGCAGCCCGCCCGTATGGCCATCAACGGGCCGGATGAGCACGACGTCTGCCTGGAGGCGGACCAGGCCATCGGTATCTTTCCGGGCCCGACCCAGGTCGACCACGAAGGCATTGGCCGGGAGATCCGGGTCGAGGGCGACCGTGGCAACGGCCTCGACCTGCTCGAATTCTGGAGCGCCTTCGGCACTGCCCAGGTGATATGGCGTGATGGATCGGACGGCGAAACGTTCGATGGACACTCCGCGGGACTCTACATGAGTCAGGTTCATCCGCTTCGGCCGAGAACCGCGCCCGGTCGAAGGCGGCCGCGCTATTGCCAGGCGGTCAGGACTTCGGTTCGGTCCAGCGGGCGGATCGACGGACGATCTCGGAGAAGGGCCGGTCGGTATCGAAGCTGGGTTCGCGGGGGAGGTCCAACACCCGCTCGCCGATCCCGTTTCTTTGCATCTCGTTGCTCCCGCCGGCGATCGCGGAGATGCGTCCGTTGACGTAGTTGAGGGACGCGGTTGCCCCTTCGGGCTGATCGTCGCTCCAAACGACGGCGGCGCCCCGCCCGATCTCCATCCCGATCCGGGCCCGCTCCACGCCAAAGATCCCGGAAGCCAGCTTGGCGTATGCCGCGATCCCGGCCGGGTCGGCGGCCCCGGCCCGGGTGAGCATCGCCACTCGAGTGAGCAGTTCGGCGCGGACGAAGTCGTTGATGTGAGCGCGCCCAATCAACTGGCGCACGTTCGGATCGCTCTGGCGGCCGAGGCGTCGAGCCAGTCCGACCAGGTCGGGTGCGAACCGGCCGGAAGGTCTCCTGGCGGCGACGGCAGCGCGCTCGCCGCCCCCCCGTTCGAAGACGAGCATGGTCCGGGCTGCGGACCACCCTTCATTGACCTCGCCGATGACGTCCTCCTCGCTGAGCTCAACGTCGTCGAAGAATTCCTGGCAAAACTCGGCGTCCCCGCTGATCTGGCGGATGGGCTGCACGGTCACGCCGGGATTGTCGGTCTTCACGGCGAACCAGGTGAGCCCCCGGTGCTTCGGTACGTCCCAGTTGGTACGGGCCAGGCACATCCCGTAATCCGCGTAATACGCGCCGCTCGACCAGATCTTGGAGCCGTTGAGGATCCAGCGGTCGCCATCTTTGGTGGCCCGGCTCTGCACCCCCGCCAGGTCCGATCCGGCGACCGGCTCCGAGAAGAACTCGGTCCAGAGCTCGTCGCCGGCCAGGATGCGCGGGATGTGGCGGTGGAGGAACTCGGGCGAGGCGTGCACGAGCATGGTCGGGCCGCACATCTCGAACGTCACACTGCCGGCGGCGCCCAGGTCGGGCATGCGGTAATGGCTCGCTTCCTCGTTGAAGGCCCGCTCGTGTGCGATAGTCAGGCCCTGGCCACCGTACTCCTTGGGCCAGGTGATGCCCGCAAAGCCACCATCGTAAATCTTTCTCTGAATGGCACGCTCCACGGCCATCGCCCCGGGCGTCCGATCCCGCCGGGCGAAGAGTGATACTGCCTCGCCCGGCGGTCGCTTCTCGAGGTTCGCTTCCAGCCAGGTGCGGGCCCGCTGCCGAAAATCCTCGACGCTGATCTCGCTGTTCTGCACCGTATTCTCCGTCATCAGCTCGTCATCCCTCTACAGTCCGTGAAGCGAACAGATACGTTCGCGGTGCCAGGCGGGCTCCCCATAGAGCATGGTGTCGGTGGTGAGTCGCCGCATATAGAGATGCTGGTCGTGCTCCCACGTGTAGCTGATCCCTCCGAACACCTGCCAGCAGGCCTGGGCCAGGTCGATGGCGCTGTCGCCCACGAAGGCCTTGGCGATGCTTGCCACTTCCGCCCCGTTTGAGCCCTGGTCAACGGCGGTCGCGGCCGCATCTGCGGCGGCCTTGCTGGCCTCGAGCATGAGACTGGTGTCGGCCAGCAAATGCTTGATCGCCTGGAACGAGCCGATGGGGCGGGCGAACGCGGTGCGGGCTTTGGCATAATCAAGCGCCATCTGGAAATCGTGATCCATGGCGCCGGTCATCTCGGCCACCGTGAGGACCAGGGCGACTTGCAGTTGACGCTCGACCAGGTCGGCGGCGCCCCCGAAGCAGCCGACCAGAGCGGACTCGGGCACCTCGACCCCGTCGATGCGCACACGGTAGAAGCGGCGAGTGAGATCGAGACTCTTCAGGCGCTCGATGTGCAACCCGGGCGTCCCCGCCGGCACCAGGAATTGCGTCACGCCTTCGTCCGACGATGCGGTCACCAGAAATAAATCGACCAATGGCGCGTCCTGCACAAATGAGGCGACTCCCTGCAGCAAGAACCCCTGCCCTCCGGACTTGCAGCGCACCGCCTCTCCGGGCTCCCAGCCCCCCGCGGGGCCGGCGATGACCCAGGCCGCCAGGCTCTCGCCGGCGGCAATCGGCGGGAGCAGCTTGGACCGCTGGTCGTCGCTGCCGGCGTGGGCCAGCGCATCAGCGACAACATTGGTAGGAACGAACGGCCCCGGTTGGAGAACCCGACCCCGCTCCGTGGCCACGATGGCCGCGTCGTTAAGACCGGCGCCCGAGACGCTTCCGCCCCCCAATTCCTCGGGGACGAGCATTGCGAACCACCCCAACTCCCCGGCCTTTCGCACGTAATCGCCCTCGACCCCCGACTCGGAGTCCGCCAGGTGGCGGACCTTCTCCAGCGGGCAACTCTCTCGAATGAACCGCTCGGCCGTCGCCCGAAGTAGTTCCTGATCGGTGCTCAGGGGAATGTCCACGGCGCCCATTCCAGCGCCACGGTCGCCGCGTTGTCCAGTGAGGGCGCGTTGTCGAACGAGGCGGCCGGCTTCGAGCGCGATACTTCGCAGCGCGGCTCGCTCAACGGACGAGCCGCTACGAAAGAGTGGATCGCGATGGCGCCCAATACCGCCCCGGGACCAGCGGGGAACCAAACAACGCGCCCGGATGAGCCGTCCACGAGCGACGAGCACGAACACAGGGCCAACGAGCACGAGCACCGGCCCGACGAGCACGAGCACGAGCACCGGGCCAACAAGCACGAACACAGGGACTGGGACGTCATCGTGGTCGGTGCGGGCAACGCGGCCATGTCCGCGGCGTTGGCGGCCCGCGAGTGCGGAGCCTCCGTCCTGGTTCTCGAGCGGGACCCCTTCTCCGAGCGGGGTGGAAACACGGCCTTCACTGCCGGCGCCATGCGGGTCACCTACCGAGGCGCCGACGATCTCCGGGCCTTGATGCCCGACCTGACCGCGGAGGAACTGGCCCGGACCGACTTCGGCACCTATCCCGCTGAGCAGTTTCGCGAGGATCTGGCCCGGCTCACCGAGTA
The DNA here is from genome assembly GCA_963834725.1 of uncultured Acidimicrobiaceae bacterium. GTDB lineage: Bacteria > Actinomycetota > Acidimicrobiia > Acidimicrobiales > Palsa-688 > PALSA-693. The sequence goes on along the minus strand of CAWICN010000001.1, from coordinate 3,851,289 downwards.
CCGGGCCGATCCGGAGCTGGTCGATGTCGTGGTGCGCGACAGTCAGCCCACCCTGCGGTGGCTCCGGGAGAAGGGCGTTCGGTTCGTGCCCGCATATGGCCGCCAGGCCTTCCGGAGCGGTGAGCGGATGCGCTTCTGGGGGGCCTCACGGTCGAAGTCTCCGGAGGTGGGCGGGGCCTGACCGACCGGCAGCAGGAGGTCGCCCGCCGCGACGGTGTTGAGATCATGTACGAAGCCCCTGCGATGTCCTTGCTGTATGACGAGCGAGGCGTGACCGGGGTCCGAGCCAGGGTGTCGGGACGGACGCGATCCCTGGTGGCCGGCGCCGTCGTCCTGGCGTCGGGCGGCTTTCAGGCCAACGCTGAGTGGAGAAACCGATATCTCGGCCCGGGGTGGGATCTGGCCAAGGTCCGGGGCACCCGCTTCAATACCGGCCAGGGCCACCGGATGGCCCTCGAAGCCGGCGCCGGGCCGGTCGGCCACTGGTCCGGCTGTCACGCTGTCGCCTGGGACCGCAATGCCCCGGACTTCGGCGACCTCGCCGTCGGTGACCCCAAATCCTGCGGCAACCGCAGCAGTTCGCCTGGCAGATCTTCGACCAGCAGGTGGTGCACCTTCTCCGCGACGAGTACCGCACGGCTCTGATGCGGCGGCGAGGGCCCCTGCGTCCGATGCGGCGGCGACGGCCGCCCGGCTCTGATGCGGCGGCCCAGGCCACCGGGTCTGATGCGGCGGCCAGGGCCACCCGGGTGCGATGATCGGGCCCACGGCGTTTGGTCCCGTCTCACCCCTCTCGGGTAATCCCCGGGCGAGGGGCGAGGGGCGCGTATTGTTATCGGCACGTGCATTAGTACGGTTCCGTGCGCCAAACGCCGGAGAAAGGTGGGCCAATGATCGCCACGTCGTATCCATTGCTGGACGCCTTCCTGACCCTGCTCTGGATCTTTGGGTTCATCATCTGGATCTGGCTGTTGATCATGATCTTCACCGATATTTTCCGCAGCCACGACCTGGGCGGATTTGCCAAGGCAATATGGGTCATCGGCATCATCATCTTTCCGTTAATCGGCGTGCTGCTGTACCTGATTGTGCGCGGCGGAAAGATGCACGAGCGCCAGGCGCGATACGCCCAGGCTCAGGAAGCCCAATTCCGCGACTACGTGAGGGAGACGGCCGCCTCTGGATCCGGCACGGCCGACCAGCTGTCGAAGCTGGCCGACCTCAGGGATCGGGGCGTCATCACCGACGACGAGTTCGCGCGGGAGAAGGCAAAGGCGCTCGGCACCTGACGGTGCCGCAAGGGTCCACGCCCAGGATGGAGTCGGCGCCCAGGATCGAGTCGGCGCCCAGGATGGAGTCGGCGCCCAGGACCGGGTCTGCGTCAGAGGTGAGCCTGCTTTGGCGGTCCAGACCACTTAGCATGTCGCCACGCTTACCTTCATGGCAGTACACGCCCACCCCGACGACGAGTCCTCCAGCACCGGCGGCGTGCTGGCCCGGTACGCCGAGGAGGGCATCCGCACCGTGCTCGTCACCTGCACCAACGGGGAGCTCGGGGATGGTCCGGGTCACGTCAAGCCTGCCGAAGAGGGCCACGACGAGGACGCAGTAGCCCGGGTCCGGCTGGCCGAGCTCGACAAGGCCTGTGAGATCCTGAGCGTCGGCACCCTCGAACGGCTTGGGTATCACGACTCGGGCATGCCGGAGTGGCGGCACCGCCATCGCGACGACGTGTTCTGTAATGTGCCGGTCGACGTGGCCGCCGGCCGGCTGGCCTCGCTCTTTGAGCAGTATCAGCCCGATGTGGTCGCCACCTACGCCGACAATGGCGGCTACAACCATCCCGATCATCTTCATGCCCACGACATCACAGTGGCGGCGGTGGAAGGAACCCGGATCCCGGCGAAGCTCTACTACATCGCCCGGCGGCGCCGGGATTTTCAGCGGCTTCGCGAGGTCATGCGAGCCCATGGCCTCGAACCCCCGAACCAACCGCCGCCCGACCCCGAGCGAATGGCCCGCATCCAGGAGCAGATGGAGGCGCTCGAGCGGCGGATCACGACATCGGTGGACATCAGCGCCGTCCTTGACCGGAAGCGGGCTGCGCTGATGGCACACGCGAGCCAGCTGGACGAGTCGTGGTTCTCGAGAATGCCGCCCGAGCTGTTCCAGGAGTTCTTCCAGGAGGAGACGTTCATCCGGGCCTTCGACGCGACGGGAGCGCCGGTGCCGGAAGACGACCTCTTCGCCGGCCTCCGGGAAGGTTCGGGGGCGAGACCCCGGGCCGGCGCCGGCTGGGCCCCCTGATCATCCCGAACGGTTCCGACCGGCGCCCGACTCCGCCACCTTCGGGTTCGAACCAGTACCGAGGGATGAGTTTGCGCCCCGCCAAGGGGACGGGCCCAGGCCCGACTTCCCCGCGGCTCTTGGAGTCACCACGCACTTCTGGAGCGACGACTACATCTCATGTACTTTTTGCTCCAAAAGTCGCGGAAATGTCCAAAGGTCGGTTGAGGGGTGTGGGCTTAAAGAGGCCAGACGTATGGGGGCGTGGGGGGCAGAAACTTGCGAGGCAGACTGCCCACCGTCCTCGGCGCTGAGGTGAGGCCCCGGCGCACCACCCCCGAGCGCGATTCAGTGGCGACGGAGCGGCTCGTCGCCGACCGCGGGCAGGTCCTCCACCTGCCGCTTACTGACGTTGAGCCGGACGCCGTCGTCGACGCTCGCAACCGCAGCGATGGGTATGGCGACCTCCTTACGGCCCCAGAGGTGCCCCTGCTGGAGCAGAACATGGCTCACGTGGCGGGTGCCGGCGTCAACGACCAGACCTTCGACGTGCCCGATGGCTCCGTCGGTGGCATGGACCCGGTCACCCCGACGGACCGCAATCTCGTCCACGGGCAAGGTGTCGAAGGTGACCGGCATGGAGCCGTTGCCACCGAAATAGGGCCAGGCCAGCACCTCTTCCTCGGCATAGCCGGGATACCCTTCAACGCCGGGCAGAAACTGGGTTGCCTCCGCGGGCTCGAGCCCGCTCAGTTCCGAAGTGGAGCAGCGCAGCCGGACCCCTCCTGCCGTGGCGTCGTCGACGAGATTGAGCGGCACGAGCCTGCCGAGGCCGCTCCGGTGCTTGGGCTCGACGACCACGTGGGTGACCTCCCTGGCAATGGGGTCGACTACCACGCGGATCACCTCGCCGCATACCCCGTCCGTGCAGGTTGCCTCGGCACCGATCGTGAACTGCATCGACTCCATGGGCACCTCCCGGCGCGATCGTGTCGCGCTCGACCCTAGCCCGCCGGGTTGAGCCCTAGCCCGCCCGATCCAGCGCACTCTGTACCCTCGTCGCCGCCGGCGACGGTCGGGCTGGCGGCCTTGGTGCCGTCTTGGCGCGCACCTCGGCCAGAACCCACCGGGCACGGGGAAAACGGCGCACCGGCCGGTCCGGATCGAGTTGAGCCGGCGCCGTGCCACGGACGACGCCTTGCTGCTGGTGATGAATGAGCTCTTGCAGGATCCACGGGTTTTGGTACATGCCGTCCACCTCCCGAAAACGAACCAGACGGCCCGGCGACGAACCAGACCGCCCGATCAGAACGCTACGAGCCAATGCGGACAGAATCGGTCCGCATGATCTGACAAACTTCATCGGTGTCAGATTCCGCGGCGAGGTTGCTCCGTCTGCTCGGGTTGCTGCAGCGCCGATCCCGCTGGAACGGGATAGAGCTCGCCGAGCAACTGGGCGTGACAGCGCGAACCCTGCGGAGAGACGTCGAACGGCTGCGAACGCTCGGATATGTGGTCGATTCCGCCCCCGGCCGCGACGGTGGCTACCGGCTGCAGGCGGGAACCGACCTGCCGCCCCTTCTTCTTGACGACGACGAGGCCACCGCCATGGCCGTCGCCCTGGGCTGGTCCGCGGGGAGTGCCCTCTGGGGCATTGAAACCCCTGCGCTCAGCGCCTTGACCAAACTCGACCGACTCCTGCCCGGGCGCGTCCGCACCCAGGTGGCAGCCATCCGGGCCAGTACCGTCGCCTTGAGCCGCCCCGCCGAAGCCCTGCCAGCGGACCGTTTGGTCCCGCTGGCGCGGGCGTGCGAGTCCCAGCAGCTGGTCCGCTTCCCCTACGCCGCGGCCGATGGCCGGCACAGCGAGCGGCGGGCCGAGCCGTACCGCCTGGTGGCCACGGAACGGCGCTGGTACCTGGTCGCCTACGACCTCGACCGCCGCGATTGGCGGACCTTTCGGGTCGACCGCATTGCGGCGGTGCCGGAGATCACCGGCCATACGTTCATCCCCCGCCAGTTGACCGACCCGGCGCAGCTCGTCGCTGACGCCTTGAGCGCGGCCCCATATCGCTTCCAGGCTGTCATCAAGGTCGCGGCTCCCCCGGCCGAGGTCGAACTGCGGGTCCCGCCGACGGTCGGCCTGGTCCAGCCTGCCGGCAGGCGGGCTTCCACCCTGCGAATGGGGGCCGATGACTTCGAATGGTTCGCGGGCCGCCTGGTGGGCCTGGGCTTGCCCTTCGAGGTCCTCGAGCCGGACGCGCTCCGGGAGCACTTCCGGGCGCTGGGCGAAGCCCTGTGCGGTGCCCATGCGGGTCCCGACCTGCCTGCGCCGGCACCCGACCCGCGGCTGATTGGCTAGTCCTCCCACCCGACCGCAGCGCCCAGAGTGGTCGGCTGCATCACGGCGATGGGCCTCGGCCCCCTAGAGTTCGTCGACGTGGTCGAACGCCCGCCGGCCGCCCCGCGGCCTCAGGATTGTGAGTTGTGTGAAGCGGCCCGGATCACACCGTGGTTCCACGAGGACGACGTGTGCTGGATCGCCGAGTGCGAGATTTGCTACGTGCCGATGGTGGTCTGGCGCTACCACGGCACCGAGCCTCCTCCCGATCATCTGTCACATATGCACGAGCAACTGGCGCGAGTTGCAGGCGAACAGCTCACCGTCGGGCACTACGTCGACGACAACATGCGCAACATCCCCGATCACTATCACGCCCACGCCCGTCCCCGCGGCGGGTTCTTCGGTCACGGGTTCCGAAAAAACCCCGGGGCTTGATCCGGGCGTCCCAGGACGCTCTCCGAAACCAGGCACTCTCGGAGAGCCAGGTCACTCTCGGAGAGCCAGGTCATCTCGGAGAGCCAGGCATTCTCGGACAGACTGGGCATCGTGGACGCGGAGCAGCGCCTGGAGGGCGGGAGTATCTCCGCCGGCGTCGTCCGGGTTGGGGCGACGGTGCGTCGCCCGGCCGGGCCCTGGACACCATCAGTGCACGCGCTGTTACGGCACGTGGAACAGCGCGGGTTCACCGGGGCACCGAAGGTCCTCGGTATCGACGACCAGGGCCGCGAGGTGCTGGAGTACATCCCCGGCGAGGTTCCCTGGCCGGCCGCACACCGGCGTCTGCTCGGATCGCAAGAGAGCGTCGCCGGCGTGGGTCGCCTGCTGCGGGATTTTCACGACGCCGTCGCCGACTTCGATCCCGGCGACCAGGCCATCTGGCAGTTCCCGGAGATGGCCGCCGATGCGATGGACTACGCCGACGATCGAGGCCTCATCGTCTGCCACAACGATCCAACGGCATGGAACCTTGTCATCAATGATGGGCGCTGGGCCTTCATCGATTGGGACGCGGCCGGACCGCGCCCCCGATCTGGGACGTCGCCTACTGCGCCATCGGGGTCATCCCGATCTCTCCCGACGCGACCGAGGCGGGTTGGTCCGGTCCGGTGCCCGTGATGGAGCGCCTGAGCGCACTGGCCACCGGATATCACCTGGTGGGCCGTGACCGGCGCCGGCTGCCGGGGGTGATCGTGGCCCGGATCCGCAGCAGCTATCAGCACCTGCGCCGACGGGCCGGTGCCGGAATCGCCCCGTGGGACACGCTCTGGCGATCGGGACACGGAGACTCGTGGGCGCGGATGCTGGACTTCGCAGAGGAGTACGCGCCATCGTGGGTTGCTGGGCTGGCTGAACCGGACGAGTGAGTCTCGGCCGGACCTGGCCGCGACACGGACGACAAGACGGCCCGGTACGATCGCTTGGATGTGCCAGGCCCCCCGCCCGACGTGGAACTGACTGAAATCGCGTCATGACCGCGCGGGTTGGGTCCTCAGGGCTTACCGACCCAGAAGCAGGTCTCCGTCGGCTCGGACAGGAGCTTCGGCGCTCGGCGCGCCAGGGCGCACCCGGTCGTGAACCGACCTCGACCGGACCTGGCCAGGGCGAGCACCAGCGCTCCCTCATCGGCCGGAGGAGATGGCCCCGCCGAGCCTTGATCGCCGCCAACATCCTCACCATGCTGGCCATCCTGGGGTCAGGCTCCGCTTATGCGTACGTCCAGTGGAGGCTCGGGCAGATCAACCGGATCCCCGTGGCGGGCCTTCATGCTCAGGGCAGCAGCTCACAGAGCCTGTCCGGTCCTGCTGGGGCGGCCTTCACGATGCTGGTGATCGGTTCGGACACCCGGTCCATCAATGGCGGCGGCCAGTTTGGCGGTACGACCGCTGTTCAGGGTCAACGGTCCGACAGCATCATCCTGTTGCGAGTAAACCCGAAGAAGCGGGCCTTGGCCCTGCTGTCCATTCCCCGCGACACCCTGGAGCCGGTCCCCGGGTACGGAACAACCCGAATCAACACCGCCTTCAACACTGGAAACCCCTCCCTGCTCGTCACCGTGCTCGATCAGGACTTCGGGATTCAGATCAACCATGTCGCCGTGTTCAACTTCGACACCTTCGAGGCGGTCGCCGACGCCGTCGGTGGCGTGGAACAGTACTTCCCCACCCCGGCGCGTGACCTGTTTTCCAACCTGAGCATTCCAGTCGCCGGCTGCTACAAGCTCTCCGGAGCACAGGCGCTGGCATTTGTCCGCTCACGCGAATACCAGTACTACCTCAACGGCGGATGGCACTATCAGCTGTATCCCGAGAGTGACCTGGGCCGGATTCAGCGTCAGCAGGCGTTCGTTAAGGCCCTGGCCAGGAAAGCCAAGCGGGTGGCGCCAACCAATCCCATTGTCCTCAATAACGTGATCGCCAGCATCACCAAGAACCTGACCGTCGATTCATCGTTCAGCGACTCTCTTCTACTCTCTCTGGCCCAGGACTTCCGGTCGGCGAATCTCTCGACCATCCCCTCCTACACCTATCCCACCCAGAACTCGGCCGCGGTGCCGGGCGCTCTCGACGCCGAGACCCAGCAGGGCACAGCCGTGATCCAGCAATGGCTCAACGTAGGCCAGACCGCGCCGCCAGCCAGCGTCCCGGCCAAGGCATCGAACCGTCAGGCGCCGGCTCCGATGACCGTCAGCCCGGCCTCGGTAAGAATCGAGGTGCTCAACGGAAGCGGTATCGGTGGCCAGGCCGGTCTGATCGGCCAGGAGCTGTCGCAGCTTGGTTACCATGCCTCCGTATCAGGGGACGTGCCGAACTTCGGGCTTGCCACCACCGAGATTGAGTACGCGCCCGATTCGCTCGCTGCTGCCAAGCAACTGCAGGGCGAGCTGATCGGCGGGGCCACGCTGATCGATGACCCGGCGCTCACCCCGACCGTCGACAACCTCGAGGTGGTAACCGGCCAGAGCCTGAAAGGTGTCACCGGGTCGTCGCCGCCGGCTGGCGCGTTGGCCGCTCACCCGCCCGCTACTGGGCCCGCAGCTACGACCACGACCGTCGCCAACGCCGCCTACGCCGGAACCCAGACCGTCAACCCGGACTCCTCGTCGGTCTACGACGGGGTCTATATCCCGCCGGGACTCTCCCCGGGCCAGACACCGCAGACCTGCGGGGAGTAAGCGCAGGCATCGCAGACCGGTGGGGAGTGAGCTCCGGGACGAGCCCGACGGTGGGCGCTCGTAAAGGCGTGGACCGCCGTATGCCCGCGATGTTGCGCCCGGGCCGAACGGGGCCGGCGCCGCCCGTACGACAGAGCCGGACACGCTTAGCGGTACAGGTCTCGACACCGCTTAGATAAGCTAACCAAAGGCATGTCTTCTCTCGAGATCGGAATCGGGAACAAACGCGTCGACGACGCCCGAGCCACGCTGCCGATCCGGACGGGGCCGCCGGCCACGGGCGCCGGAGTCGATGCCGGCGAACCCCAACCCCGACGGCGTCTTGTCTTCGCCATCGTCTCGCTCGGCCTGTTCATGGCCGCCGTGGACAGCACCATCGTGGCCACCGCCCTGCACCCGATCGACCGGTCGCTGCATTCCACCATCAACTGGACGGCATGGACCGTGACCATCTACCAGCTCGGGCAGATAATGGCGATGCCGTTGGCGGGGAAGATCTCCGACCAGTTCGGCCGCAAGAAGGTCTACGTGTTGTCGGCGCTGGTCTTCACCACGTCTTCGCTGGCCTGTGGCCTGTCGACCAGCATCTACATGCTGGTGGCGTTCCGGTTGGTCCAGGCCATGGGCGGTGGTGCCTTCATGCCCTCGGCGTCGGGCATCGTGGCCGACCATTTCGGCCGGGATCGGGACAAGGCTCTCGCCATGTTCACCAGCATCTTTCCCATTGGCGGAATTGTGGGACCGGTGTTCGGCGGGCTCATCGCCCAGGGCTGGAGCTGGCGGGGCATCTTTTTTGTCAACGTCCCGATCGGGATGGCGCTGATCGTGCTCGCTATCAAGTATCTGCCGAGGGGGGTCCGGCGTCCCGCGGCGAGCCTCGATGTCGTGGGCGTCATCCTGCTGGCGCTCGCCATGCTGCTCGGCATGCTGGCCGTAACCACCCTCGGATCGGCAGGGGTGAAGCCATGGGACCCCCGCTGTGCCGTCCCGTTTGCGGCCGCGTGCGCGCTGGGGGCCGTCTTCCTGCGCCATTCCAGGCGCAGCCCCGCCCCATTTATCGCCGTACGGCTGCTCCTGGGCAAGAGCTTCCTGGTCATGAACATCGTGAATGTCCTCTTCGGCACGGCCATACTCGGCTTCAGCGCCCTGGTCCCGCTCTATGCGCAGAATCGCTACCACCTGCCCCTGGCCAGCGCAGGAACCCTGCTCACCGCCCGGGCCATCGGAACCGTCTGCCTGGCCGGGCTGGCTGCCATGATGCTGCGGCGCACCGGCTGCCGGCTGCCGATGATCGCCGGGTTCAGCGCCATCGCCTTTGGCCTGGTCATGCTGGCCATCGAGGTGCCGGCGAGCCTGCCGCCCTACCTGTGGCTGGCGGCCTGGTCGCTGCTCACCGGTCTCGGAATGGGCGTGTCCACCCCCGCCACCAACAACGCCACGCTGCAGCTCGCTCCCGACCAGGTCGCCCAGATCGCCGGCCTGCGAGGCATGTTCCGCCAGTCGGGCGGCATCATGAGCGTCTCCATCACCACCGCGCTGCTCGCTCGCAGCAGTAATCCGGGCGTTACTCAGGCCTACACCTTCGTGGCCGAAGCGGCTCTCATGCTCCTTATGGTCGGCCTCGTCTTCCTCGTCCCGGACCACAAAGGCCGCTGGTAACAATCACGGCCCCAGTAACAATCACGGCCCCAGTAACAATCACGGCCCCAGTAACAATCACGGCCCCAGTAACAATCACGGCCCAGTGGAATCAGCTGCTGACCGGCGCCAGCCCGGCCACGGGGATCGTGTCAGGACAGCCTCCCGGCGGTGGCCGCCAGCTCCGGTCCGGAACCTGGTGGATCCAGCGTCATCATCGGGCAGCCGGTGCGGCGATCGGTAGCCTTGCGGGTCATGGCCGCGAATGAGATCGAGAACCGCGTCCGTGCCATCTGCCTGGCGCTGCCCGGCACGACCGAGCGTCAGAGCCACGGCTCGCCAGCATTCTTTGCCGGTAAGCAATTCGTGATGCTGTGGCCCGATGGGCACCATGACCATGACTTTCCGCACCTGTGGTGTGCGGCGCCGGCGGGAGCCCAGGAACATCAGGTCGCGACCGAACCTGATCGCTTCTTCCGGCCGCCCTACGTGGGTGGGCGGGGCTGGCTCGGTGTCCGTCTCGACCGCGACGTGGATTGGGACGAGCTTGCTCACATCTGCGAGGACGCGTTCCGCTGCATTGCCCCCCGGAAGCTGGTTGCCGCCCTCGAGGCGGCCCGGGACTGACCCGTTTGGCAGGTCATGAAGGTGTGGGACCTGGTGTGAGCCATCAGTGTTTCGCTGGCCTACCGCCAAGTAGAGGTGAACTCCTCGCGCCTGTTTGCATGGCGATGTTCACTACTCACGCCCAGCCTCGGAGGATAACTGAGTAGCCCGAAATGCCTGGCGTGTCTGCTCGGCCCCAACCAGCGGCTCTGCCGCCGGCTAACAGTCCACCCGGGCCGGGGTGCTCCAACCTTGACCTGCCCCTTTTGTACCTGTACGGTTTCGACGGAGCGGCTGGCGCCCGGGGCATCGAAGAGACGGTGGGCGGGACCAGCACGAGGAGGCGACGTGGCCAACGAGCTGACGAACCCACCCGGAGCTGCGGTACTCGACGCCGTGATCGTCGGGGCTGGCTTCTCTGGACTCTATATGCTGCACCGCCTCCGCCAGGAGGGACTGAAGGCGGTCGTCCTGGAGAAGGCCGCCGACGTGGGGGGCACCTGGTACTGGAACCGTTACCCCGGGGCCCGCTGCGACTCCGACAGTATCGTGTACTGCTTCTCCGACCGCTTCTCGAAGGAGCTGCTCGCGGAGTGGGAATGGAGTGAGCGGTACCCGAGCCAGCCCGAGGTCCGCGGCTACCTGGGATGGGTAGCCGACCGGCTCGATCTCCGCCCCGGTATCCGCTTCCAGACCCAGGTCACGAGCGCGGCGTGGGACGAGACGGCCGGACGGTGGGACATCACCACGGACTCCGGGGAGCGGCTGTCAGCATCGTTCTTTATCCCTGCGGTGGGAGCACTGTCGAAGCCGAACGTCCCGAACTTCCAGGGTTTAGAGAGCTTCAGGGGCGCCTGCTACCACTCGGCCCGATTCCCGGAGGAGGGCATCGACTTCGCCGGGAAGAGGGTAGCGGTAATCGGCAACGGCGCCACCGGTGTCCAGATCGTGCCGGAGGTGGCCAAGACCGCAGCGCACGTCTACGCGTTCATGCGCCATCCCTACCACTGCCTCCCCGGACGCAACCATCAGCTGGACGCCGATGACTGGCAAGAGATCCACGCCAACCATGCCGACATCTGGGAGGAGGCGCGGAGCAATTTCATCGGCTTCCCCTACGGGGACTTTATCGGTGTGTCCACAGATTTCTCTTCCGAGGCGAGAGAACGCATCTACGAGGAAAAGTGGCGGATTGGCGGATTCCCCGCCGGCGTCACCTTCGCCGACCTGCTCGTCAGCAAAGAGGCCAACGATACGGCGATGGACTTTATGAGGCGCAAGATCAAGGAAATCGTGCGCGACCCGGCTGTGGCCGAGCAGGTGACGCCAACCGAACCGTTTTTCACCAAGCGTCCTCCGATCGAGCACGGCTTCTACGCGGCGTTCAACCGGGACAACGTTTCCATCGTCGACATGAAGCGTTCGCCCGTCGAGGAGATCACGCCTACTGGCGTTCGCACTGCTGACGCACACTACGAAGTGGACATCATCCTCCTCGCCACCGGATTCGACGCCTACACGGGCGGGGTCCTGGACCTCGGTATTCGCGGACGGGATGGCCAGCCGCTGGAGGCGAAGTGGCAGGACGGGCCGGTAGACTATCTCGGCCTGATGGTTCACGGCTTTCCCAATATGTTCATGCATTATTGCGGGCCCTACAACCCGGCCATCCTCGTCAACGCCCCGATCCTCATTGAGCAGCAGGGGGAGTGGATCGTGGACTGCATAGGGCACCTGCGCGAACGGGGCCTTAACCGCATCGAACCCGAAGAGGAGGCCGAGCGGCAGTTTGTCGAATTAACCCAGCAAACGGCCGACGCGACCCTGATCCCGGAGACGGATTCATGGTGGACAGGTACCAACATCGAGGGTAAGAAGCGAACCCTGCTGTCGTGGGTTGGCGGCTTCCCCGAGTACCGTCGTCTCTGCGACGAGGCCGCCGCGGACGGCTACGCCGGATTTACGCTCACCTCGCCCTAAGTCCCACTTCAGACGAAAGAAGTCAAACCATGGCGCTGGACAAGCAAGCCGAAAGCTGGTTGAAGGGGATGGCGGAGACGGGACTCCCTCCGCTCAACGAGATGAGCGTCGAGGACGCTCGCTCTGCATACATCGAGGCGGTAAAGGCCTTCGGCATCGCCGCCGAACCCGTGGAGGACAGACGCGACCTGAAGATCCCGGGCCCGGGCGGCGACATCCCGGTCCGCGTCTATACGCCGAGAGGCAGCGGTCCCTTCCCGGTTCTCGTCTACTTCCACGGAGGGGGATGGGTCATAGGGGACCTGGACACCTGCGATGGGCCATGCACCGTGTTGTGCAACCGGGCCCACGCGGTGGTCGTCTCTGTGGACTACCGGCTCGCGCCCGAGCACAAGTTCCCCGCCGCCCTCGATGACTGCTGTGCCGCCACCAGATGGGCTGGCGTCAACGGCCCGCTATTGAACGGCGACAGTGAGCGCGTCGCGGTGGGTGGTGACAGCGCCGGCGCCACCCTGGCCATGGTCGTGTCCGCGTTGGCCCGCGACGAGGGCGTGACACCGCCGGTATTCCAGCTGCTCATCTACCCCGCCGCGGACGTCAACCTTGACACACCTGCCCGCCGGGACAACGGCGACGGTTACTTCCTGACCAACGACATGATGCACTGGTTCTACCAGCACTACCTCGCGGACCCATCCCAGAACTCCGACTGGCGAGTGTCGCCGCTGCGCATGGCCGACCCGACGGACCTTCCGCCCGCGTTGGTCATTACCGCGGAGTACGACCCACTTCGAGATGAGGGTGAACTTCTGGCCGCCATGCTTGTGCAGGGAGGCGCGACGGTCACCACCAAGCGTTACCTGGGGCAGCTGCACGGCTTTGTCGCGAGCATCGGCGGGGCCATGGACAGGTCGCGCGATGCTTTGGAACTGGCGGGGGGCGAGCTTCGCCACGCATTCAGGGCGGGATGGTCCCCGAAGCTCTGGTAGACGATCCGCTTCCACAGAAGCGCCTTGGTCCGTTGGGGCCACGGCGCGGCCATCGGTCTATCTTGTGGCATGAGCAGCGTGACGGGCGGTGAAGGCAACGGTGGCGATGCGTTCGAGCGGTCCCGGGCGCACCGCCAAGGGGTGCGAAAGGCCTCGCTCGAGCTGGAGGAGGCGATGGCGCGACCTGCAGGACAGAATGCCGGCAAGTGGTCCGCCGACACCTCGGCGTGCTGCCGGACGCTTCTCGACGCCTTCCGCTATCACGTGGAGCAGAGTGAGGGTCCCGAGGGGCTTCTGCCGGAGATCGTCGACAGGGCGCCTCGCCTGGCCCGCGCCGTGGACCAGGTCAAGCAGGAGCATCGGACCCTTCTCGTCGAGATGGACCGCCTGCAGGCCGCGGCGGGAGGCGCGGGGCTCGGCGACGTCGAGACGGTGCGACGGGTGGCGCTGGATCTGCTGCAGGCGCTCGCCGCCCACCGCCAGCGGGGCTCGGACCTGATCTACGAGGCCTATCTGGTCGATGTTGAGGGCGGGGAATCTGGCTGATCCGGCCCCTCCGGGATCGGCCCCTTGCGAGCGGGAATCCGTGAATCCCCGCCTCCGGCCGTAAGGCCAGCATCAGGATGAGGTTCGACCTGGGGTGACGCCCACCCTGGGATGAGGTTCGACCCCGGTAAGCCAACGCTTGCCTGAGATAACATTGATTTGTGTTATCTCAGGAGAGTATGTAGGCTAGCGGCATGCCGAGTGACGGCGAGATCACGTTCGCCGACCACGTCGGCCGCTTCTATGCCCGGCGGTACGGGATGGCGCCGATGGTGGGTCGGCTGATCGGGTACCTGGTGGTCTGCGATCCCCGCGAGCAGAGCATCAGCGAGCTGGCTGAGGCCCTGCTGGCGAGCCGGAGTGCCATCGCCGGTGCGGTGAACACGTCGGAGACCCTGGGGTTGATCCGGCGGTATCGGGCCGCGGGCGAGCGGATGGACAGAGTGAGTATCGAAGTGTCGTCGTCCCAGGCGATGGGCTTCGGGGACGTCTCCGAGTACCAGGAGCAGGGCGAGCTGGCCCGGGAGGGTCTTCGTCTTCTGGGCGACGTCCCGCCCCAACGGCAGGAGCTTCTTCTGGAGTGGGCCGCGTTCGCGGATTTCCTGGTGGAGCGGCTTCCGGCGCTGGAGCAGGAGTGGATGGACCGGCGCCAGGAGTGCGCGCGCCCGCGTCGATACGCCCCCGCGGCCAGACCACAAGCGAGGAGGGAAGGAGCAATGACAAATCTGCCGCGAAGCGAGCGGGATCGTGGCCCGGGAGGTGTGCAAGTCGTTCGATGACCATGTGGTACTCGACCGGGTGAGCCTCACCGTCGAGCAAGGGGAGATCCTGGCGCTGCTCGGTCCCAATGGGGCAGGAAAGACGACGATCGTTCGCATCCTGTCCACCTTGATCCCGGCCGATTCCGGCTCCATGCGCATCGCTGGTCACGACGTGAGCACCGACCCTGACGGGGTGCGGTCCGTCATCGGGGTAACCGGCCAGTTCTCAGCCGTGGACAATCTGCTCACCGGTGCCGAGAACCTGCAGCTCATGGCCGACCTTCGCCACCTCGGCCGCGAGGCTGGCCGGCGCCGGGTGACCGAGTTGCTGGAGCAGTTCGACCTTACCGACGCCGCTGACAAACTTCTGTCTACCTATTCAGGGGGGATGCGACGACGGCTCGACCTGGCCATGACCCTCGTCGGATCAGCCGCGGGTGATCTTCCTCGACGAGCCCACCACCGGCTTGGACCCGCGTAGCCGTCGCACCATGTGGCAGATCATTCGTGAGCTCGCTGCGAACGGGGTCACGATCCTGCTCACCACCCAGTACCTCGACGAGGCGGATCAGCTCGCCGACCGGATCGCGGTGCTCGACCAGGGCCGGATCGTCGCCGAAGGAACCCCCGACCGAGTTGAAAAGCCGCATCCCCGGCGGCCACGTCCGGCTCCACTTCGCGGCTCTCGCTCAGCTGCGATCGGCAGCCGAGCTCCTCGAGGCGGCGGCCCCCGACGAGGACCAGCTCGTCCTCCAGGTCCCCGCGGACGGCACCGTCGATTCGCTCCGCAAGCTGCTCGACGAGCTGCACGAGGCCGGCATCGACGTCGAGCGGCTGTCGATCCACACTCCGGACCTCGACGACGTGTTCTTCGCCGTGACCGGCAGCCACGTTGCCCCCCAGCCGAACGGTGACCATGCCCTAGAAGGAGCGCCGCTGTCATGACCACCCTCGCCTACACGCTCAGCGACTCACGGGTCATGCTGCGCCGCAACCTCAAGCACCAGCTGCGCTACCCGTCGATGACCGTGATGCTCGTCGGCCTGCCCATCGTGCTCTTGCTGCTCTTCGTCTACGTCTTCGGCGGCCAGCTCGGCGCCGGTCTCGGTGCCCACGAGGGTCGCCGCGCCTACCTCAACTACGTGGTGCCAGGGCTGCTGCTTATCACCGTGGCCTCAGTCGTTCAGGGCACCTCGATCATGGTCGCCATGGACATGACCGGCGGCATCATCGACCGGTTTCGCACCATGGCCATTGCCCGGGCCTCGGTGCTGACCGGCCACGTGCTCGGCAGCCTGATCCAAACCCTCGCTGCGATGGCCATCCTCGTCGGGGTCGCCTTCGGCATCGGGTTCCATTCCGGCGCCGGACCGCTCCACTGGTTGGCCGCGATCGGGATACTGGCCCTGTTCGCCTTCGCGCTGATCTGGCTGGCCGTGGCGCTCGGGCTTGCCGCCAAGAGCGTCGAGTCCGCCAGCAACACCCCGATGATCCTGCTGCTGCTGCTGTTCCTGAGTAGCGGCTTCGTGTCGGCGGCCACCATGCCAGCGGGCCTGCGACAGTTCGCCGAGTACCAGCCTTTCACCCCCGTCGCCGACACCGTACGCGGACTGCTCAGCGGCGCCGCCACTGGCGACCACGCCATCGCTGCCATCGCGTGGAGCATCGGCATCGCGGTTGTGGCCTATCTCTGGGCCATCCGCCTCTACAACCAGCGTCGGGCGGCGGAGCCGAAGTAGCCGGGAACCGCACCGACGTAGCTGAGCGCCGCGCCTATCACCAAACCGGGCGGCCATATCCAACTCTTCGCCGGAGCGGTGTCGCGTGTCTCATCCGGGCGGCGGAAGGAGCATGGTGCTATGGTCCGGCCGGGGCCACAGGGGCACCGCCCGGCGTTAGCTGGAACAAGGAACACTCGCCGGGCTCCAGCAAGCAGGAGGTGGCGGATATGAAATCGCTCCGTTCATGGCTCGCTTCGGCCGCGGTCTTGGCGATGGTGGCCGCCCCGGTTGCGATCAGTAGCCACGGAGCAACTGCAGCGGCAGCCAGTACGAGCGCTCACACTGCTATCAACTGTGCTGCCTCCAGCGCCATGTGCACTGAGGTGGCCAACTCGGACGACGTGTTCGGCCACTACGTGGGCCACGACGAGCCCTCCGTGCTGTTCGAATCGAACACCCCGGGCTCGGGGAACCACATGCGCTACCACCTCACGCTACCCACGGACCCCCCTGCCAGCAATCCCAACGCCGTCAACAAATCCTACGCGTTCGAACTCAGCGGAGCCGAGTGGCTGGGCATGGCCATGTGCGACACCCAGTCCTTTCCGGAGCAGGTGAGCACCTGCCCTCCCGACAGCGACAAGAACATTCTTGACCCCGCCATCTCCGCCAAGCATGTTGGCGAAGCGTACATGGAGATGCAGTTCTATCCGCCCGGCTGGATACCGTGGCCGACGTGGCAGGTGGCTGTGGGCGCCAGTTCCTGCGACCCCACCCGGTGGTGCGCGGCCCTCAATATCGACAGCCTGTCCCTCAACCCGGTGACCGGCCAGGCCAACAACCCGACCTGTCTGGCGCAGGTCGGCGAGGAATACGTCAACTTCGCGTTCATTACCAAGAGCGGCGTGGCCCAGGGTCCGGCCAACCCCGTCGACGCCACCACCCTCGGTACCTTCACCCCCAGCGCCAAGGACCTGTTCATGAGCTCGGGGGATCACCTGCAGGTGAGCTTCGGGGACACCCCGAACGGCCTGAAGGTCACCATCAATGATTCGACCTCGGGCCAAACCGGCTCCATGACGGCGAGCGCAGCCAACGGATTCGCCCAGGTGAAGTTCGACCCTAACGGCTCGTCGTGCACGGCTATCCCGTACAACTTCCACCCCATGTACAGCACATCGTCCCCGAGCACCCGGGTGACCTGGGCGGCAGGCTCCTACAATGTCGCCTTCGACACGGAGATCGGCCACTTCCAGTTCTGCACCGGGCCGTACCAGATCCCGGCCACCCAGTTCGGCGTGGATTCCAGGGGCAATCCGACGGTGTGCCCCGGCAGCGACACCGAGGGCCGAGGTCCCACCGCATCACCGAATGATGGCGACGACCTGTTTTGCTTCCCCGGGCGAGAAGCGCTCGTCTATAAGGTGTCCGGCTGCACATTTACTAACGCCGGCTTCGACGGCGCCTCGTATCAGCCGCTCTGGCCTGATGGCAACGCGGCCATGCATCCGACGCCGTTCCGGTTCAGCAGCCCGGAGACCGGGCCCACGTATTCGAGGCAGTACGCCCAGGCGGCGTTCGAGACCGACTTGCCCGCGACCGAATCCAGCTGTGACGCCACCACCGGCTCTGGCTGCACGCTTATTCCACAAACTGACGAGGGCACGCCCGCCATCTTCTATCCTTTCTATTCGAAGACCAAGACGGCGGCCGGTTGCGTCTGGCAGTTCGGCAACAACATCCCCGGCGAGACCAGCGCCTTTGGCCAAAACGCCCAGTACGGGAGCTTGCTCCAGCTGGATTACACCCAGATGGGCGGGGGGGCGGCGGCCTTCTACCAGGACTTCCGCAAGATCATCACCAACCCCTGCCCGCAGGGGTAGCTGCCCCTGGCCCGTTCGCCGGGAGCGCATTCACCGCCTCGACTGGCCATAGCCGCGCTGGACTGGGCCGCACGGCCGGGCCGAAGACGGACGCGAGAGCGGCCGGCGCCGGCGCTATTGCAGTCCTCCGTTGTCTCAGCTCGCGTCGTGAGCTTGGTCCGGTCCGTCGACGATGGCCCGACTTTTTCTCCATGGCCAGACTCCGTCGATCTCGACATCGAGCGACCAGGCCAGCACAATCCTGACCACCACAATGGTCGCCAGTACGGCCACACTCTCTGCGGTCTGGTTGACAATCACGGTTCTGATGATGTCGGCCATGATGAGCACTTCCAGCCCTAGCAAGATGACGCGCCCCAGGTGTCTCCTGAAGTAGTGGTAAGCGTTGGCTCTACGCGCCGGGATCAGATAGCGAACTGAGGCATGAAGAAAGACGAGCAGCCCACCGATCACCAGGACGGCCACCCCCACCGCCTCCACGACCTGGACGACGTCTTCGATGTTGTGACTGAATCCCATTGTGACCGCTTTCGACCCTCGACTCACGTCCTTGGGACGTTGCTGGGGCCTTCCTGCACACCTAAGACACTAGAGCGCCGAACATCGGTGCCCAGGATTCGCGCGGGGTGGCGATGATGGCAGCCGAGGTGGGTGACGGCCTGACACAGGCATCACCGGCGGTTACATCTCGCCGTGCTGAACCGGACCGGCTGGTTCGTAGGTGCCGATGACGACGCCAAGATCGGTCGTGGTGAGGTCGACAGGGCGCATCGTCGCCGGGAGGATTCCGTCGTTGAACAAGCGGCGACCGGAGCCGAGCACCAGCGGAAACGTCATCAGGCGGAAGCGGTCAACGAGCTCGTGCTGCAACAGTGTCTGGAGCAGTTTGCCGCTTCCCCAGATCTGCAGCTCCTCCCCGGGTTCGTCCTTCAGCGCCTGCACTGCGGCGACGACGTCGCCGGTCACGAGGCGAGCGGTGTCAGGGTGCTCGCCGCGCCACATGGCATCGGCCTCGCTGAGCGAGTTGGACACGACGTACTTGGGCCGTGAGTTGATCGCGGTGGCAATGGGGTTGGCGGGGTCGGTCTGGTCAGGCCAGTAGCCGCGGAAGATGTCGAACGTTCTGCGACCGAACAAGAAGGCGCTGGCGTGGCTGTTGAGCTCGGTGACGAACTCGCCGACGGCGGGGTCGGGGAACAGGGCCTGCCAGCCGCCGTGAGTAAAGGCGTCGCTTGGATCTTCCTCAGGTCCCCCGGGGGCCTGCATCACGCCATCGAGGGTAAGGAACGTTTGAACTGTGAGCTTCATGTCAATCGAGACGGAGCGACACCAGTAATTCTCAAGCGTGTCGCAGCGAACACCACCATCGTGGCGGCGGCCAGTGCCGCTCACGGCCGGACGCGAGTCCAGAGGTCGTTGAACGAGATGCTGTCGTAGAACGCGGTTCCGTTGACCACCTTGCCGCCGGCGAGGCGCATGATCCAGGCGTAGCTGTTTGCGTACGGTTGGCCATCGTTGGCCACGCCGCGGCCGTCCCAGACGACAACCACCATGTCGTCTTCTGCCGTAATCGACCGGATGGTCGTCGGCCGAAACCGCTCGCCCTGGTCGAATCGGGCCCCGAATGGAACGAGGACCTCGTCGATGAACTCCTGGCAACTGTGGTACTCCCTGGATGCCAGCGAATGTCCTTCGATGCGCCATATCGTCACCTACTCGCGTCCTGGGTGCCGCCCGGCGCGAGCCGACCACCTGCTCATCGACGGCAAAGGGCCGCCGTCGCCCGCCGACTACACCTGGCCCCGGACCCGTAGACCCCGAAGTCATCTCCGACATCGCGTCCTGGATCGGCGGCCTCCAACCCTTCCTCTTGGCTAGGCGCTGTACTCGTCATGCCGCCGCCACCAGAAGTCGGTCTCATTCCGCCCCAGCGGCGCCCGGTCGAGCCACTGATAGGCGCCCCACAGAATGTCGAGACCCCGAGCGTAGGTGGAGTAGGTGTGATACACGACCCCGTCATCGAGGGCGAAGGCGGTCATGCCCGGCATCTGTCGAGAGTACGTGGCCAGGTCCGTCCCCACGGGCGAAGCATTGGGGCCGTCCTTGGCGTTCGGGTCGGGGCGCATGTCCACAATGCGGAAGTTGTACTCGACCTGCCCCGACTGCTGCTGCTCCGGAGTGATGGTGGCCTGGAAGTCGTAATTGAAGTCGCTGTCCTGCGACGACGCCCAGGGAAAGCTCCAGCCCATGCGCTTTTTGTAGTTCTCCAGCTGGGCCTGCGGAGCACGCGAGACCGCCCACAGGCTTACATCGTGATTGGCCAGGTGCACGACGACGCCGTCGAAGCCGTCGGCGATAGCCGAGCACGCCGGGCAGCCAGCCTCATACTCGGGGCCGAACATGAACTGATACAGGAGCAGCTGCGAGCGCCCCTGGAAGAGATCAGCGAGCGAAGCCGGGCCAGTGCCGGTGTCGAAGCGGTACTCCTTCTCGACCGGCACCCAGGGCAGCTGCTGGCGCATCTTGGCCACATCGTCACTCCGGCGCGTGAGCGCCTTCTCGGCCTCGAGCAACTCCAGGCGGGCCGCCCGCCACTGTTCCCGGGTACCCACCTTGTGATCAGTCATGTCTTCCTCCTTCCTCTTACCAAGGTAAGAGCCGACAACTTGCGGCCGGGCAAGGTCGACACCTCGCCACCGTAATGAACGCGTCGGCGCGCCCGCGGGACCAGAGCCCGGAAGCATCAGGGCCGCCATCATCGCGCTTCCGACAGAATGGGATCGTGTCGCTGCCGCTGACGGTTCTGCTTGATTGGGGTGACACACTCATGCGGGTATTGCCCTACGACGGCCCGATGGCGGATTGGCCGGAAGTCGAAACCGTCACCGGCGCGGCGCCGGCACTCGCCATCCTGTGCGAGAGGGCGCGACTGATCGTCGTTTCTAACGCGCAGGCATCCAGGCCCGATGACGTGCGCCGTGCACTCGCACGGGTAGGTCTGGCGCAGTACATCGCCGACGTCATCACTCCCACCACCGTGGGAGTGACCAAAGAAGACCACGCCTTTTGGCCGGCAGTACTCACATATCTCGACCTGGATCCAGCCGAGGTCATCGTGGTCGGCGACAGCTACGACCGGGACATCGTTCCCGCCGTTCGTGCCGGGCTACGCACCGTCTGGCTGTCAGCCGGTCAGCAATGGCGGCTGGCGGACCGAGGACTGACCATCGGCACCCTGGCAGACCTGCCCGCGGCTGTTCGGATCCTCGCTGCGGAGGGCCGCTAGGTACCGGCGCGCCAGGAAAAGAGCGCCCCTACAGTCGGACCCGTAGGCGCAGTGGCTGCGACGCCTTCGTCTGATCTAGGCCGCGACTGTGGACGGGCTGTCCTCATCGTCGCCGGCGACCTCTTCCAGGGTGCGCTGGGCAGGCTCGGGCAGAACGGCGGTCAAGAGGTAGCCCAATACAGCAGCAACTCCGGCCACGATTAGGAGACCGCGCAGGCCGATGGCGTTCTGGAGTTGTGGCACCACAAACACCCCGACGAAGGCGCCCAGCTTGCCGATGCCGGCGGCGATGCCATGCCCGGTGGTGCGGGTGCTGACGGGAAAGACTTCAGAGGGGAGGACGAAGGTGGTGGTGTTGGGTCCGAACTCGGTGAAGAAGTAGCTAATCCCAAAGATGGCGATGAAGGGCACGACGGCGGTGGTCAGGGCGGGGATAAAGCCGAGGACCAGGAAGCAGGCGGCCATCATGGCGAACCCGATGAACTGCAGGCGGCGGTGTCCGATGCGGTCCATCTTCGCCACGGCCAGGAAGTAGCCGGGCAGGGCGAACACGGCGAACAGGATCAGGGTCCACACCAGCTTGAGTTCCAGGCTGGCGTGGGGGGCGACCTCTTTGAGGATGGCGGGCAGCGACAGGGTATTGCCGTAGTAGGCGTAGTCGAAGAGGAACCAGGTGCCGGCCGTGCCGAACACCAAGATAGCGAGCCTTCGGGTGGTCAGCAGGGTCCGCAGGCCCAGGTGCTGGACACGATCGCCGTGTGCGCCCGCGGCGTTCACGGCCCCGTCGGCGAAGCTCTGCAGCTGCTCGGCGGCCTGATCGGCCTGGCCCTGCACCCGGGCCCGAAAGCGAGGCGACTCCGGCATCTTGGAGCGCAGATAGACAACCGCGGCGGCGGGCAGGGCACCCAGGCCCAACATGAGCCGCCAGGTCAGGTTGTGGCTGATTCCGGAGCTCAGTAGCAGGAGCCCGACCAGGGGGCCAACGATGAGACCGAGGGCTTGCATGGAGAAGACCAGGCCGACCAGGCGGCCTCGGTCTTGCCGGTTGGCATATTCGCTCATCAACACGGCCGACACCGGGTAGTCACCGCCGATGCCCAGTCCCAGCACGAAGCGGGCCACGATCAAGAACACCACCCCGGGGGCCAACGCCGAGGCCAGGGCGCCGACGATCATGATGACCGCCACGGTGGTGTAGATCACCTTGCGGCCCGCCAGGTCGGCGATGCGGCCGAACACCAACGCCCCTACGAAAGCGGCCAGGATGGCCGATCCCGTCACCCAGCTGGTCTCGGTGGTGGACAAGTGCCACTGGGCTTTCACCAGCACGGCCACGGTAGCGATCACGAACAGGTCGTAGGCGTCCGTGAAGAAGCCCATCCCGGAGATGACCACGGCCCGATGGTGGAAGCGGCTCGTGGGTGCCTCGTTGAGGACGTCACTCACGGTTAACCCGGTCGTCAGGTCCTCGGATCGCCGGGCGCCGACGGCGGCCTTACCGTTCAAAGCGGCCAGAGCAGTCGGCGCGGGTCCGTCAAGCTGGCTTTCTGTCACCAAAGCGCTCCCCGCCCGCGGATGTCACCGCCATACTCTCCCAGGGCCAGCCCGGTTTTACCCAACCCTGGGGTGAACGTGAGATGAACTCCAGGCGAACAATTTCGACTTCGCTGACGACAGTGCTTTTTATAGTATTACAAGCTTGCATAGTATGAATCCTGAGAGAGGCCGGGAGTAGGCGCGAGAACGGGCGTCCAAGCTGAGCGATGTCGCTCGGGCCGTGGGCCGCAGTGCCCTCGAGACGTCTTAACGGCGACCCGGCTTACCGTGCCTCAAAGCTGCTGTGGGCCGGTGCGAGGCTGGCCGAGTGGCTACGTGACACACCCGCCCCCCGAGTACACCCCAGCCTTGACGCCGAGTTGGGCGCGACCACCGTGTGCATCGAAGCGCCGCTCCGACGTCAAGGCCTGGGGGCGGGCAGCGCCCCTGGTCGGGACCGGGCGCCAAGGGCCCTGTTGGCGGACGGCCAGGACCATGCCGGCCGCGTGTAAATTGTTAACCGGCTCAAGCCGCCCCGCATTAATCCCCTTCGTGCCCATGTTTCCTGGATCCATGGTGCCAGAAGTGGCGGGCGTCGCGCGATCGACAAGATCCAGGGAGCGCCCACAACCACTGTTAGGCCAATATATTCACTAACAATGATAAGCAGCGAGTTACCCTTGTCGATCTTCCTGACGAGACGCCGGGGGGACGAGCGCATCGCCGGGTCGGCGCTCTCGCCTGGCCCTGGGGGCCGCCACGCTCCGTGGCACGACCAGGCGGCACGGATCATTCTCTGTCGCGACGCACGGCAACAATTGGGCGGGATTCGCTACAGAAAATCCCGAAAGGGCAGATTCGCTGCAGAAAAGAACGGGCTGCCGCCCACCCTGGTGCTCACCGCCCCGTAAGCACATTCTCACCAGGCCCGGGCAGTGCTTACCAGCGCCTCCTAGGCGGAGAACCGCTCGGTGGACACATACTCCCCGAACCACTCGGGCAGGTGAACGAACCACCCGTGCTCGTGGACGCGACCAGCAAGCTCAGGGTCGAGCTTGTCAAAGCCACGCTGTTCTATCGTCACCCGACAGCCTCCGTCGATCGGCTGGAACATGACTTCCACCTCCATTTCACGGGAGTCCACGAACACCAGCCGATGAGGAGGCTCCCACGCGGTAATCAGGGCACCCTGGTCGCCCTCCCCCGTGTCCAGGTCGTAAACGGCCCGGAAACGACCCCCGACCCACGGGTCAAAACGCAGCGTCTTGGTCTTCGTGTGATCAACCACAGTGTGGCGATCGATCAGATACCACTCCCCCACATCCTCGGTGAAGATCCGAAATGCCGCCTCCTGATCGACGGCTACATCCACCGACGCCGACGCCACATCGCTATCCACGGGTCTTCCCCTTTCGCTCAGCATGAGCCTTGAACCTCCCGAGCTGATGCGACCAGCCCGCCGAGACCTGATCGATCCACGCTTGCAGCGCGATCATCCGATCGCCCCGAAGCGAATACACCCTGCCTCTTGCATCATCCTCGACCGTGACCACATCGACGATCCCGCTGTCGCGCAGCTGCTTGAGATGTCGGGACAGCGTCGTCGCCGGCATGCCCACCCCCTGTGCCAGGTCGCCGGCGCGCCGGGGACCGCCGCCCAGCAGCTCCACTACTTGGCGTCGAATCGGGTCGGAGAGAGCCGCCAGCACGGTATCAATATCTTCTTCGATGGACAATATCATATGCGAAGTAGACTACTATGTCACGGCGGAGCTGCGAGTTGGGTCCGAGCCCAGGGCCTATCGTGGGCCACTCCGTGCTCTCACTGCTCGGGATGCAGGTGTATTCAGAGGCTGGGTGCTCGATGTCGGCGCGGTATGAACCAGCGAGCCACCCTGGCTGCCGATCGGGGCCTGGTGGCGACGGCGATCCAGGGCTAAAGGTCGGGGATCCGGAGCGACATGCTCGGGAACGTGAGGCCCCCATCTATCGCCAGCACCTGGCCGGTGACGTAGCTCGACGCGTCCGAAGCGAGGTAGGCCACGCCGAGGGCGATGTCCTCGACGGTGCCGAGTCGGCGCATCGGCGTTGCAGCGACCATCAACTGCTCGAGTTCGTCGTTCAGCACCAGGGCGAGCGCCTCGGTCTCGATCGAACCCGGGGCGATGGCGTTGACGCGGATCCGCGGCGCCAAGTCGGCGGCCAAAAGGTGAGTCAAGTGGGTCACCCCGCCCTTCGCGGTTCCATAGGCGGCGTAGCCGCGATCCGACAGCTGGCCCATCACCGACGTGATGTTCACGACGCTGCCTCCGCCCCGCTCCAGCAGGGCCGGGACGGCGAGACGCGTCAACTGGAAGGTGGTGCTGACATTGAAGTGAAAGGCGTCCTCCATCGCCACGACCGTCGTCTCGAGAAACGGCCGCGGCATGGCACCACCCACATTGTTGACCACGATGTCGAGTCCGCCGAGCTCGTTGATCGCCGCGTCGACAAGCCGCTCCATACTGGCGAGATCGCTTAGATCGCAGGCCACGGTGACGGCGCGCTGGCCCAAGCCAGCAACGCGATCCTTGATAATGGCGAGTTTTTCGGCCGAGCGGGCCGCGATGACAAGGTCAGCGCCGAGCTCGGCGAGGGCAGCCGCCGACGCGGCACCGATGCCACGACTGGCGCCGGTGATGACGGCGACCTTACCGTCGAGGCGGAACCGGTCGACGAGAGGCACGTGGTGACACTATCCACCCGCTCCTGGTGGTACGCCACCGGCGGCTCGGGCCCAGGCCGGTCGCTGGTTGAGCCCGGCGGCGGCCGCACTCGTTGCGCAACCAACCGGGGTTCTCCCGGAAGTGACAGTTGCCTCTCGACGCTGGCAGGCCTACACCGCCGACGTGAGGTCAGACCGGCGCCGCCAGCGACAGGATCGTAGGCCCGGTCGGGTTCTTCCCTACAACGCTAAGGTCCTGATACGACGGCTGGGCGCGGCGGCTGAGTCGCCGACGGGTACGAACTCAGCCGCCGCTAGCCGGCGAGAGGGATTACTCCTTTGAGAGCCGCAGCAGTGGCCGGAACTCTCACTCGGCTCAAACAAAGCACCAGCAACGGCCCTCACGTCGACTCGACTGTCCAGGAAGCAATACGGCAAGCCTTGAGCTCCAAGCCCCGAAATCACGGGGTCTGCCAGGCTGTGAGCCGACCCGTGCCATCAACAAGTCTGCCGCGTCGTGGTCGCCGGCGAGGAGCGATCCATCTGGGGATGGACGTGTCCAAGGACTCTGTCTCGGTGGGGATCTTGCACCCTGAGGAAGAGTCGCCGGTGGTGGAGAGGATTTGTCCTTACGAGGAGAGCGTGCGCCGCCTGATCCGACGCATGGGGCCGTCTGTCGGGCTGATGGTGTGCTACGAGGCCAGGCCAACCCGTTACGAGCGGTACCGACTGCTGGTCTCCCTGGGGGTGGGCCGGCCCCCACCCCGATAGGTAGCGGCCATGACGACCGACACCTCTAGGTCCGTCGTCCAGACCGACCCCCATCGTCAAGTCAGTCGCCTCAAGCAATCCGTGATCGAACGCGCCGGAAAGGAGTTCCCATGAACCCCCGTGGTTCACTTAAGCCGTTCCACATCAGCTGATGGAACGTCACTCGCCCGGCGGGCCGCCGGAGCTGGCGATCAGGGGGTCGTTGCCGGACGGGTCGAGGATGCCCTCCTCAAATGCGGTGTAGCGCCCTTCCAGGACCTTCTGGGCGGCCCTGTACTCGGCATCGTCGTCGTTGTGCCACAGGTCGTGGAACGCCTGCTCCACCCGGCGACGGGCCTGCCCGCAGAACAGGTCGGCCAGCTCCCTCGCCTCGGCGGTCCCCAGCATCTGGGCGCGGACCACGGCGGCGCTCATCGCCCATAGGTCGGCGCCAATGTCCACCATCCGGCCGAGGAAAGCCTGCTTGCGCTCTATGGCGCCCTGCCAGCGGGCCATGCCATAGAAGGTGCTGCGGGCGAGCTTGCGCGCCGAGCGCTCGACGTAGCGAAGGTGGCGAGCCAGGGCACCGAACTCGGAGTAGGCCCTCGGGTTGGTGCCTTCGCCGACCGCAAGGTCGGGCAGCCAGGTGCTGTAGAAGCGGCCTGCCTTGCCGGCGGCCTTGGCCTTGGCGGCCCTGTCGGCCTCGGGGTTGATGATGTCGCCGGCCACCGACAGGTGCTGGTCCACTGCCTCGCGGGCAATGAGCAACCTCATGATCTCGGAGGACCCCTCGAAGATCCGATTGATCCGCATGTCGCGGTACACCTGCTCGGCGCCGACAGCGCGCTCGCCGCGGGCTTTCAGGGAGGCCGCCGTCTCGAACCCCCGGCCGCCGCGGATCTGCACCAGCTCGTCGGAGACCCGCCAAGCCATCTCGGAGCAGAACAGCTTGGCAAGCGCCGCCTCGATGCGGATGTCGTGGCGGTCCTCGTCGGCCATGAGCGCGGAGAGGTCCGACACGGCCTCCACGGCGAACGCGGTCGCGGCGATGAAGGCGAGCCTCTTGGCGACAGCTTCGTGCTTGCCGACCGGCTGGCCCCACTGCACCCGCTCGGCCGCCCACTCACGGGCCATCTTGAGGCACCACTTGACCGCGCCGACGGTGGTGGCCGGAAGCGACAGCCGGCCGGTGTTGAGCGTCTGCAGCGCGATCTTGAGGCCTCGGCCTTCCTCGCCGATGAGGTCCTCCTTGGGGACGCGGACGTTCTCGAAACGGGTGACCCCGTTCTCGATGCCCCGGAGGCCCATGAACTGGTTGCGGTGGAGCACCCGCACGCCGGGGGCGTGGGCGTCGACCACGAAGGCGCTGATGCCCCCTCGGCGTCCCTCGGACCGGGGGACGACGGCCATCACCACGAGCAGGTCCGCGATGACGCCGTTGGTGGTCCAGAGCTTGACGCCGTTGATCAGGTAGGCGGAGCCGTCATCGGTGGGCGTGGCGCTGGTGCGCATCCGCGCCGGGTCGCTGCCGACGTCCGGCTCGGTGAGGAGGAACGCGCTGATCTTGTCTGTGGCGACCTGGGGCAGGTACTTGCGCTTCTGCTCCTCGGACCCGAATTCCTTGAGCGGCTGGGGCACGCCGATGGACTGGTGGGCGGATAGAAGCGTCGGTATCGCCGAGTGCCAGGTGGCGGCCAGCGCCAGCGCCCGGCCGTAGTGGAGGTGGCTGAGGCCGAGACCGCCATACTCGGTCGGGATGTTCATGCCCAGCGCGCCAAGATCGCAGAGGCCCTTCACCACCCGCTCGGGGATCTTGGCGTCGCGCTCGATCTCGGCCGGGTCGACCTCCGCCTCCAGAAAGGCCCGCAGCTTGGTCAGATACTCCTCGCCTCGCTTCTTGTCCTCGTCTGTCGGGACGGGGTGGGGCTCGATGAGATCCAGCCGGAACCGCCCCAGAAACAGCTCCTTGCCGAAGCTCGGCTTGTCCCACTCGGTCTGGCGGGACTGCTCGGCCAGCTCTCGAGATTGCTTCTCGGTCACCACGTCGGGCATGCGATGCACTCCTTGCGTGCAGGTGACAATGTTCACCCCAGTTCTAGCCCAAAGCCGCGGCATCCGCTCGGGTCCGAAGTCCCCAGCGACGCCGGCGCCGGCGGTCTGCCGGTCAGTTCGGACCTCACGCCGGGTTGATCACCTCGGAGCTGTGCGGCGCTTGCCACTGAATCGTTGCCACCAAAACCATCCGCTCCCAGGGCCGGCCGGCAGCAGAGCGAAGAGCCGGTTGCCGTCGGCGGGAGGCGAGGTCCGGCTCCCGCTCGGCGGGCCACGGCCGCTGTTAACGCCCGCGACCCCCTGACGCCACCGCCTCGCACGCGGCCGCCGCGAACCGGGCGTTGATGTTTCGAGGACAGAGCAGACCGTCCCCGCGGATGTCCACGGTTCGTACTGGACCGCCGTTGCCGCCCCTGCCCAGTGAAGCGCCAAGCTACGTCTTGCGTAGCTACGTTCCACCACTTAAACGACTACCAGCGAAACGGCGGCCTTCTGGACTGCTCCCTCCTATTTCTCGGGTGGGCCGCGCTGGTGATTGTCACCCTCATCCTGTGGACCGTTCTGGCGATCGCGGCGGCCAGACAGGTGGCTCTCCCGCTCACTCCTCATTGGCGAAGCCGGGCTGGCGGTGGCAGTGGCGGTCGCCATGTTAATGCCATTTGCCCACCGCGTAGGTGTTCCAGCCCCGTTCGCCTAGCGCCTATCGATCCGGGTGCGACCCTTGGCTGCTCGCGGGAGTTAGCGCGACCCGAGATGGATGCAGTGCTTGCGCCAGCGAGCGTGGCCATGCGGCACATTCCGGCGATGCCGCACCCAGATATCACCGCGGAATATGGGATGCCCGGCTGAAACTTCGTAGCTGTGCAGTAGTCACGGACGACGTTGCAGTGGCCTGAGGTCACTGACTGTCGTGGTCAGTGGCGCCTTCCGGGTGACGGCGACCGTGGAAGTACTGCAGTAGTTCCCGAACCGCTCGCGCTTGGGCGTCTTTCATAGCCCTGCCCTCTTGGCTGTTGGGGTCAAGGTGCTGTACATGAAATTCGAACCTGATCTCGCCTCTTGCCATGAGCGAAGTGCTCTCCTCCGCCGTCTCCAGCAAATCGTCCGCTCTGGCGGATGGCGATCCTGAGTTGGGGATTCGAAATCCCTCGACACTCGACGAGATTGGGGGCCAGCAGATATGACGGTTGACCTCGTCCTTCGCATTCCGGACCGTCGCACCCCAACCGCTTCTTGAATGCTTCGTCCGCCTACTCGGCGTCCCCAACCGATGACGGTGGCGTTGGCGATGGCCACGAGAGCGTTGCCGGACTCACGTTTGCTTACTGAGCTTGTAACTGGAGTAGAGGACGCCGTTGGCGAAGCGATGCGAGTCGGCGAGTTGAAGGTCGAGGCGTTCGTCTTTGGGCAGCCACGGCTTCCCGCCGCCAACCACGACAGGCCAGGTGAGCAACTGCAGCTCGTCGACGAGGCCGGCTCGAATGGCTTGTCCGGCGAGGTCGGATCCACCGATCGTCATGTCATGTCCGAGTCCGGCTTCGGGTGCCGCACAGCGTCGGGATCAAGGTCCCGCTCGATGCGGGTCCTCGCGCTCACCGGATCGCCGAGAGTCCTAGAGAAGACGATCTTTTCGGCGCCCGCCAGATCTGGGTGAAGTCTTGACCGCACGGCGGCTGGTCCTCCACGGAGCTGGTCTCCCAATACAGCATGGCTTCGTACATCCGGCGGCCGTACAGATAGGTGCCGACCGGTCGCAGAAGCTCGCTGATGAAGCAGAAATACTCCTCTCCTGGTTCACCCCAGTCGAACCGGCCCTCGGCATCCTCGGCGTAGCCGTCCAGTGAGGCGTTCGCGACGTAGATCAGTCTCGCCACGAGCCGCTCACTTCTTGATCCGGTAGTCGATGAAGGTGGCGAACGGCGACTGGCGCACCCCGAGATGCTCCAGATCGATCGAGCGGGAGGACCCGTCGAAGAGCGCCTTGCCCGCCTCGACCACGACTGGGGCGACGATGAGCGTCAGCTCGTCCACCATGTCGGCCTCCAAGGCCTGGCGGATGATTTGGCCGCCACCCATGATGTGAACCTGCTTGTCGCCGGCGGCCGCCGTTGCCTGGTCGACGGCCTTCGCAACGCCGTCGACGAAGACGAACTCCTCGCCCGGCGGCTGTTCCCCAGGATGGTGGGTGACCACGAAGACCGGGATGCCCCAGGGGTTCTTGTCGCCCCAATGGCCGGCCGCCTCGTAGGTTGCCCTGCCGGTGATCACTGCGCCGTTGGCCCCAAGCACCTCGTCCAGCCATTCCTTGTCGGTGCCAGTCGGCTGGCCCCGGCCAGGCGAGTCATAGCTCCAGGGACCACCGAAGACCCAGTAATGGAGCCGCTCGCCCCCGACCCCCAATCCGCAGCCCGGCCTATCGTCCGGCCCGGTGATATAGCCGTCGACCGAGACACTGATTCCGGCCACTACCTTGCCCATCGGGTCCCTCCTCTGGGTTCGTGACGACTGACGCCGTCATCACAGGTAGACGGCCGTAACGCGCCGGAACCATCCCTCGGTCCGGCGGCGGACGTACTGGCGGCACTGGGGCTCAGATGGTTGGCGGATCACCAGCCCAGTCAAGCCTCCGGCGCCGTTCGGGCGCCTTCAGGTCGGACTCCGGCACGGCGAACGAGCCCGTGACGAGCAGCTTCGCGCCTATCCCGACTTGGCCTTGTAAGGAGGCTCCTGCCTCGACAGTCGACGACGTTGGGGCGTCGCACTCACATCCCGTGACCTGGTCTTTCGCGCCGTCCAGGCGGCCCCCCCAAGAGGCGCTGGGCTACTTGTCCGGCCTACCCGGCATCCCCAACCCCCGTTGGAGATGACTTCGCGCCTCGCCGCACGTCGTAATGGTCGTCCTACCTTCGCTGGAAGCGAGGGTGGGAGCCCTTGACGTCCACGGACAAGGACACGACGATGCCGGAACTTCTGATCGACTTCATCACTTCGCTTGATGGCTACGCGGCCGCTGAGGGTTGGCCGGGCTGGTGGGGACTGGAAGGGCCCGAGTACCTGGCGTGGCTCGGCGAGTCCCCGGAAGCCCATTACACGGTGTTGATGGGAGCAACCACCTACCGCGTCATGTCGGGGTTCGCCGCCGCCGGGGAGCCGGGCACTGAAGCCCTGGCGGGCATGTCGAAGGTCGTCTTCTCGAAGACCTTGCAGGAGCCCCTGGCGTGGCCGAACACGCAGCTGGTTACCGCTGACGCCGTAGAGAGCGTCCGAGAGATGAAGGCAGCAGGCAAGTCGAAGTCGATGCGCACGATCGGCAGCCTTACTCTGTGCCGCTCGCTGCTGAACGCCGGCCTGGTTGACCGGTTCCGGGTGGTCGTCTTTCCCGTGATCACGGGGAACACCGGCCGGGAGCGAATCTACCACGGCTATCCCGATGTTGCGCTCGACATGATCAGCAGCCGAACCTTTGATGGCCGCATCCAATTGCTTGAGTACGTTCCGACGATTCTGTCGGGGCCGCCGACGTCGGGGAAGGTCGAACGTGACTAGCTGCGCTCGATCAAGGAGGTAGCCTACGTGGCCGACGATCGGGTCAGCGCCAGCACGGTCATCACCGCCCCCGCGAAGGCAATCTTCGCTGTCCTTGCCGATCCAGCGAAGCACGCCGCCATCGATGGCACCGGCTGGGTCCGCCAAGCCCGCGACAGCAGGCCGTTAACCGCCGCCGGGCAGATATTCCGGATGTCCATGTACCACCTGGGCCACCCCGACGGTAACTACCAGATGGCCAAGCGGGTCGAGGTGTTCGACCCGATGAGCACCATGTCCTGGGAGCCAGGGAATCAGGCCAGCGACGGCACCATAAGCTTCCCGGGCTGGATCTGGCGCTACGACCTCACCCCAGCCGGACCGTCGAGCACCACAGTCAAGCTCACCTACGACTGGGTCAGCAGTGCCGGACCCCATCCGAGCGCACATCGGCTTCCCACCGTTTCCGCCAGAGCATCTGGCCAACTCGCTCGCCCACCTGGCCGAACTGGCTAGGACATGAGCAGCACCCACCACCCCCCGAAGGAGTCGCAATGTCGCGCCTCCGCGTCCACAACTTCTCGATCTCGCTCGACGGGTTCGGCACCGGCGAGGGGCTCGCTCTCGACGCGCCGTTTGGCCACGCCGGGCATCGGCTCCACGAGTGGATGTTCGCCACTGGGTTCGGCCGCCGCGAAGTCCTCGGCAAGTCGGGCGGCACCGAGGGTGTGGATCACGCGATGGCCGACCGGTACGGACCGGGGATCGGTGCGGAGATCATGGGCGCGGGCAAGTTCGGCCCTCCCGGCTGGCAGGACAACCCAGGTTGGCGCGGGTGGTGGGGCGACAGTCCGCCGTTCCACACGCCGACGTATGTCCTCACGCACCGTCCGCGCCCGTCGATGGAGATGGAGGGTGGTACGACGTTCCATTTTCTCGACGCCGCGCCAGCGGATGCACTCGAGGCGCGGGACGCCGCCGCCGGTCAGGACGTCCGCATCGGTGGGGACCCGACCGTGGTGCGCGCGTTCATCGCCGCTGGTCTCATCGACCACTTGCACGTCGTGCAGGTGCCGATCCTGCTCGGCCGCGGTGTCCGGCTGTGGGACGGCCTGGAGGCCTTGGAGCAGCAGTACGAGGTGGAGGCGGTCTCGACGCCCAGCGGGGTGACCCACCTCACCTTCACCCGATGACGAGGACGACCTCACTCCAGCACGGGCGGCCGGGGCCTACTGTCGGCGTCAATGTCGTCACTTGAGCCGCCCGCGGCGGACGGGCTGACCTTGGCTCACGGAGATCCGGTCGCCGGCCAGTTGATCCTGGCCATCCACGGCGGCGACTTGGAGACTCTGCGCCGCCTCCTCGCCGAGCGGCCGGAACTGGCCAGCGCCCGGATGATCGGCCGGAAGGGCATCGCCGGCGGCTGGCGCACCCCGTTGCACGCCGCCACCGACTGGCCCGGCTACTTCCCCGCCGCGCCCGCCACCGCCGCTCTGCTGTTGGAGGCGGGGGCCGATCCCAACGACGACTCCGGCGGCGAGCGCCCCGAAACGCCGCTGCACTGGGCGGCCAGCACCGACGACGTGGACGTCGCGGTCGTGCTCGTTGACGGCGGCGCCCGCTTGGATACGCCGGGAGGTTCGATCGGCACGCCGCTGGACAACGCCGTCGGCTACGGCTGCTGGCATGTCGCGCGGCTCCTCGTCGAACGCGGCGTGCCGGTCGACCGGCTGTGGCACGCCGCCGCCCTCGGGATGCTCGCCCGCCTCGAAGAGCTGGTAGCCGCGACTTCAGATCCGGAGGAGATCTCGAAGGCCTTCTGGCATGCCTGTTCCGGGGCGCAGCGTCGAGCGGCCGAGTACCTACTCGCCAAGGGTGCCGACCTGAACTGGGTACCGGACTACGCCGAAGGGACACCGCTCGACGCTGCCAGCGGTGATGGGACCCGCCGGGAGAACGTCATCTCGTGGCTGCGTGACCTCGGCGCCCGGTGTTCGCAGACCGACGGCCCAGCCAGCCACGAAGACGACCACCCATGAGAAGAAGACGGGCGTGGACGCCTGGACCGGCGAGGCCGACCCGGCGAGACTGGGCATCGTGGCCGACTACCTGGTGACCCTTCGTGCGTTGTCCTCCAGCGACGGGATCAGCCGATCGGTTCCGGAGGCCAAGAGGGAGCGCCGGACTGTACGGGCGGACACTCACCGCGCAGCGGCGTGCCGATTGGCGACCGGTACGTGCGGGCGGGGATGACCGCCGACTGGTCTGCCCGCAGGGCGGGACTGCCCGGGGTGGGTCGGCGTTGGCGTGGCCGGTTCGTCCCCGACATTCCAGGTGCTGGACCCGCGGGAGTGCGTGAACCAGGTCGGCCAGGACCAATGCAGAACCCACCGCGTCCTGCCGCAGCATCTCGTGCCTCTTAGTGCTGGCGCAACAATAACTTCGGGTTGTTGCTCGGGCGTCAGGGGCGTGGGCTGAGGGTGTAGTTGCGGGCGGGCTGGGTGTCGTGCGGACGGATTTGTAGGAGGGCCATGTCCTCGTCGCTGGTTTTGATGCCCGTGGGGTAGTCGGTGGTGACGAGGTAGGCCTTGACCTTGAGTCCGGTGGTGGTTGTGGTGGTTCGAAGATAGTTGAGGATGGTCTCGTAGCTGTCGAGTGGTCGCCCGGCCCAGTTCTTGCTGATCTCGCTGAACAGCCGGTGCTCCACGGGGTTCCATTTCGACGCGCCGGTGGGATAGTGGCAGACGGTGACGGTGAGGCCATGGCGGTCGCAGAGTCGGTGCTGTAGGGCGTACTTCCAGGCCCGGGCGCGCGCCCCGTTGCTGCCGCCGCCGTCGGCGAGGAGGAGCAGCTGGGTGGCATCGGGGTAGCGGCGCCGGCCGTCATAGACCCACCATTTGGCGATGCTGTCGACGGCGAAGGTGGGGGTGTTGTGGGAGGTGCCGACGAACATCGACCCTCGGTTGGCCCTGATGTCATAGATGCCGTAGGGGACGGCGACGCCCTCGGCCTCGGAGCGAAAGTCGTATGCGTTGACCGCGATGGGCTGGCGGCCCCAGGTGGCGCCGTGGTTGGCGAAGTTGCCGACCAGCTCCCGGTGTTTGGCGTCGACGCTGATGATGGGCCAACCCTGGGCGGCGAAATGCTCCCGCTGGGCGGTGATGTAGGCGAACTGGGCATCTCTGCCCGGGTCCGCCCGGCGGGTGAGCTTTTTGTGATTGACCCGCAGGCGGAAGCCCAACTGGCGGAGAATGCAGCCGACCGTGTTGGGGCACACGTCGATGCCCCCGGCGCGCAACTCGTGGGCGATCTTCTCGGTGGTCCGCCGGGTCCACTTGATACCGGTCACCGGGTCGCCGGCGGTGTCGTGTTCCATCAGCCCGGCTATGCGGGCGATGACCTCGGGGATCCTTTTGGGGTGGCCTTGCGGCCGGCGCCAGGGCGTCGCACCCGGCCCGGGGTGACATCGCCACCTAGAAGCTCACGGCGGCCCCGGGCCACGGTGTCAGAATCGATGCCCAACAGTTCTGCGATCTGGGTGTCACCGCCATGGCCGACCTTGAGTGCCTCCAACCCGGCATACAGTCGCCGCTGGCGTTCATCGAGCAGGCTGTAGAACAACACGATGGCCGCCTTGATCTCCTCGGGCAGCGCCCGCACCCCTGCTCCCAAACCCAACAGGTCCGGGGTGGCGTCATAGACCTGGCGGGCGGCCAACTGCTGGCGTCGCAGCGAGGGATCGGCGGAGAGATACACGTAGCGACTGGCCACCTGCTGGCGGGACAGCCGACCGGCGCGGACCGCTTCTAACAAGGGAGCTTTGCACTCGACGTGCACTACGCCCTCGAGTTCGGCCGTGTCGTAGCCGGCCTCTGACGCCCCCACGAGCGCCTCCACCGTGGACAAAAGCGTGCCGAATCGAGAGAACCACACTGAGCGGAACGACCACAGCCCCAACTCATCGAAGCGAGCTATCTCCTCCAGGGTGTAGTAGCGGCCCCGATGCGAATAGCTGGTCCGATAGGCCAAGCTCTCCAGCTTGCGGAACACCGTGGCGTCCGCGTGGGTTCCCAACGCCTCCTTCAGTTCGCTCATCGTGGCGATCTTGCGTGACCGCAGCAGGTGGACCAGGTCTTCGGCGTGATACCGCTCGGGTCTCATTCTGAGAGCATTCCTCCTCGCTAGGAATAACTCTCTCATAACATGTCGGTCCGATGGTGGATCGACCCCGCCCTCTCCGAGCCGATAACCCCACTCTTACAAGGACGACTTGATATTTGACGGCGCAGGAGCCGAGGCCTCTACAACCACAATGATGAGAGGAGTGCGCTCAAATCGCCGTACTTATTATTGAGTCAGCCCTTAGCACGGCGGATCTGCAACTGCGGCCGTTCCTTCGGGGGGAACTGCCTCTGCTGGAGCTGTGGTTCCACGACGAGGCGACGCGGCGGTGGCTCGGGGGGCCTGACTGGCCTCGGCAGGCGCTCGATGTGGCCAACCGGCCCCTCGGTGAGTTCCGCGGGGCCAACGAGACGGGTCGGTTCCGCTGGCTGGCCTGGCACGACGCGACCCCGGTCGGATACATCGACTGCGGCACCGCCGACCGCTGGACGACGTGGGAAGGCGGTCCGCACGGACGAGGTGTGGTCGCGACCATCCCGGTACCGGCGGGGAGCATCGCCTACGTCGTCGACCCCGCGCGGCGTCGCCGCGGCTATGCCACGCGCATGATCGAGGCGCTAATGTCCTTACCCGACCTCCGGCAGATCGAGCTGTTCGCCGCGGGGTTAGAGCCCGACAATGTCGGCTCGGTCGCTTGCCTGCAAGCCGCCGGGTTCGAACCTCTCGACCCGCGGCCGGACTGGGAAGGGATCGTCTACCACGTGAGATTTCGTCCCCTCGGCAGCCAAGATCGATCGGCAAATCTTGTTCGAACCCGCCGACGGGCGATGACCCTTCAACTGCGTAAGGCGAAGCGCTCGAGACCAGGCTGGTAGAGGCCCCGGGGGACGGCGGCCGCCGAAAGCTTCGGGAAGGATGGTGTCCCGAACTCACCGGTCGCCTCGACCCTTATGTCCCCGGGCGCCCGGTGGGCAAATGGCAGGCTGGACAGATGGCCCGCTGGCAGCACCCGAATCACCGTCCGCGTTCGGAGCTGCCGCTTGCATTGCGCCGGGTTGGGGTGCCTGCGCCGGTCCGCGCCTGGCTACGCCGAACCTGCCGCGCCGACGTCGTCGGGGTGCGCCGGCTGCCCGGCGCCTCATCGACGGCCGTCCACGCTCTGCGTCTGTCCGACGACAGGACGGTGATCTTGCGCCGCTACGTGTGGGGAGCCTTCCGCGCCGACAAGCCCGACGCCCCGGCGCGTGAGGTCGCCGCGCTTGACGTTGCGGGCGAGCATGGTCTGCCGGTGCCGACGGTGCTGGCCAGCGACGTCACCGGCAACGCCGTCAGCGACGGCGTGCCCGCGTTGGTGATGAGCCGGATACCTGGCCGAGCCGAGCCGTCACCCGACCCCGACGCCCTTGCCCGCGCCGCAACGGACATCCACCGGTTGGCCGGACTCGACTTCCCGCACCGGTATGCGCCCTGGTGTCGGAACACCGCGACCCGGGCACCGGCTGGGGGTCGCGACGCCGGGCTGTGGGAGCGAGCCCTGCACCTGTGGCGCACCGCTGAACCGCGCTACGAACCGGTTCGATGGAGGAGATCAAGGGCATCGCACGGGTCAAGTTCCACCCTGGCAAGCTCGACGAGTCGAAGCGACTGACCGAGCAAGCCATGGAGATCGTGCGAACCCGAGACCCAGGCACCCTGCAGTACGAGGTGTTCTTCAATGACGACGAGAGCGAGGCGATCGTCTTCGAGCGGTACCGAGACGCCGACGCGGCGTTAGAGCATTTCGGTAATATCGCCCACCTCATGGAAACCGCTGATGGCCACGGCCACCGTCACCGGCGAGGTCCTCGGCACCCCGAACGAGACGATGCGAGCCCAACTCGGCGGGGGCGAACCGAAGCTCTTCACACCGTGGATGGCCGCACACGATTAGACGACCGCGGACGAGCCAGGCCTCGAATGGGTGGCTGACTACGAGTGCGACGCCTGCAGGTCGGTGCCACTTTGCCGGTCCGGATGGACAAAGCGCGCGGCCTGGAGGCACGCCAATATTGTGATCGTTGGCCGATGAGATTGCGCGTCAGCGCGTGTATATAGCGGTTTCACAGACGTCGAGATGGCCCCTTGTCATGTCAGGCTGGTTGCCAGGGCTTGACCCAACCGTCGGCCGGCCAGCCCTCGGCCGCCGCCATCAGGGGCCCGCTCAGCCCACCGTCGAGAGCCTCACGGATGATGTCGGCGTGGCCGGCGTGGCGGGCGGTCTCCTCAATGAGGTGCAGGGCGATCCACCGCACCGTGCACTGCTCCGGGTACCAGGGGGCGGCAGGTAGCGGAACGTCCCGGCCGAGGTCGTTGCAGGCCGAAAGGATCGCGTCGGTCCGTTGGGCGGCGTCCCTGTACCTCGATACCGCGCCCGACAGAGTCTCGTCATCACCTAGCACGAACGTGGCCATGTACCGGGCGTAGGCGTCGGCCTGGTCGGCGGGCGGCTTGCCCTCGACCAGGTCGGCGTAGTTGGTCTCGCCGTAGGCCAGGTGCTTTACCAGACCGCCCAGGGTCAGGGAGCTGGTCGTCGGCGCCACCCGGGCCTGGTCCTCGCGCAGCCCGTAGACCGCGTTTAGGACCGCCTGGCGCTGGTGCTGGAGGAAGGCCACCAACCCGCCCCGCTCGTCGCTCATCAACGGTGCATTCATCGGCATGCCGACAGTATGGCTGGCTTATCCGAACCGCCGGTCCGGGCCCGTGGCCTTCATTTCCAACCCGGCGTGCGGCCCGCTTGTTCGATCCAGTTGTGCAGTTCGGGACGCTGGGCTTCTTCTAGCGTGGCGACCTTGACGTACCGAGTCCGGTCGGTGGTTCCAAGTGGCGGCGGGGGATCAAAGTCGGCTCCGCCGAAAAAGACGACATTCACCGACACGTCGTAAGCGGCCAGCTCGATGATCCATCCGAGATCCGCGAGCCCGTAGTACGGCCTCTTCCATTTCACGGCGTACCGAAGGTCGGGGAGGGCCGTTCGGATGGTCTTGTCGACCTGCTTGACGATGGGCTGCAGGTGCGGGACCTGCCTGGTGAACCAGTTATCGATGTCGGCGTGGTTGGATGACGGCGCCGGCGGTTGGCGACCGGCGTTGCCCTTGATTGCTTTAGCCATAGCGAGCTCGTTGCCCTCTACCTCTCCGACGCGAAGGCTTCGGATCCAGTCATCGCTCGCGTCGCTCTTCCAGACTGTCCGGCTCAGTTGTGCAGATCAGGCTCGGAGAGACCGACCTGAAGCTTTCGGAGAATCGCTCCGAGCTGTCCGGACGCCAGGAGCCCGGGCCCGAGAGGACCTGAGGGGTTCTCGCCGACTGGCGGAAGGGAGCGCAGTGCGGCCCGGACTTCTGCCGTCATGTGATTGAGCTGCCAACGGATCTCGTCCTCGACGATCTGCGGCCGGTCGGGAGCCGCCAGGCTGGCGGCCCGAACGGCGTATGCGGCGGCGCCGAGCGCGTGCGCGCCCATGTGGCACACGGCCACGGCTTGACCCGCGGCTCGGGCGGCCGCGATCGCAACCGGAGATTTCACCTCGGCAACGGAAACACCTCCGACGAACCGACGACGGATCTCCGCGGCGGTGTTGAGCTCTCCTCGCGGCAGAAGCCCGAGCTCGAGCGATGGCAGCACGAGCGCGATCGTCGTCCGGAACCTCGGCCTCAAACAACCCCAGGACGCGCTCGGCGCAATCGGCGGCCCATGCGGCGACGAGACGCCGGTCGGCCTCGCTGAGCGTCTGGGCCGATCTCATCCCTAGCGAGCCTACGTGGCGGATCAGTTGGCCCGGCGGAGCCGAACCGTGCTCAACAAGAGCGATGTCATCGGTTCAGCTGTCGGTTCAGCTGCGTCAGGAGCCTGCCACCGGGTTACTCGGCCGGAACGATCCCCCGTCTTGTGGGGAAACACCTGCCTTGACACTTAGGCAGCGGAGGGCGCTCCGAACCAAGATGTGAGTGCAGTGGGCAGTTGTGGGTCATCGAGGTGTCCGGTCCAGGCGACGTGCCCGTCGGGTCGGATCAGCACGGCTGGAGGAGCAGCGACCTTGCCGTGCACCGGCAGTTCCCACTCGCCAGTGTGCCTGGCGTCGACCAATCTGACTCGATCCGCCCACGGAGAGATGTCGAACTCGCCCGACGCCCCCAGATTGAGCAGTACGGGCCGGGCGTCGTGCAGCAGGGCGAAGACGCGGGTGCGACCGTCGGCGGTGTCCAAGTCGAGATCCGGCATGCGACAGCCGAGAAGCGGGTGGCCCTCGCCGAGGTCGTAGCGGATGTCCAGCCCGCTCAGCATCCCTGCGAAGTGCTTGCGCGGCTCGTCGAAACGCAACAGTGCGGCCACGCTGTCATGCAGGGCCCGGTGAGGGTCGTCGCCGACGGTGAGCGCGACTTGGGCCATGGTGTTGCGCAGCACCCGGGCACCGACCGGATGCCGCTCGGCGTGGTAGGTGTCCAGCAGGGTCTCAGGTGATGTCCCCCTGACCACCTGCGCCAGCTTCCAGCCCAGGTTCACCGCGTCCTGCACCCCGGTGTTGAGACCTTGGCCGCCGTGCGGTGAATGCACGTGCGCGGCGTCGCCGGCGAGCAGGACCCGCCCGGCGCGGTAGCTGGCGGCCTGCCGCGTCATGTCGGTGAAGCGGGAGATCGTCGACGGGCTGTGCGCCCCGAAGTCGGTGCCGTAGGCGGCCACGAGCGCGGCGCGCAGATCCGACAGCGTTGGCTCGCCGGTGTGGTCAACATGCTGCTCTTTGAGCACTACTCCGTACGGTCCTCCGCCTCGCTCCCGGTTGACCGAACCGATGCCGCCGCCTTCGGGGCGTACGCCGATCTCGGGCTCGTCGGTCATCTCGACCTCGGCGATCATGAAGCTCGTAGAGGGGTCCGACCCGGGAAAGTCGATCCGGGCTGCCGTCCGGACCGTGCTGCGCCCTCCGTCGCAGCCGACGAGATACTCGGCGCGCAGCACGCCGCCGTCGGACAGCTTGACCTCGACGCCGGTGTCGTCCTGCGCGAAGCCCACCACGTCGCGGCCACGGCGGACGGGGATGCCGAGCTCGTCGACCCAGCCAGCCAGGATGGGCTCGAACTGGCTTTGCCACAACGCCAGCAGGTAGTTGTGCCGGGTCGGGAAGTCGCTGATGTCCAGCTGTATGTAGGCGTAGCCCACCGCCGGATGTGTTTGACCGGCCGACAGGAAGCGCTCCGCGATGCCTCGCTGATCGAGGATCTCGATGGTGCGCGAATGCAGCCCTCCTGCTCGCGATCCGGCCAGGTCGGTGCTGGTGCGGCGCTCGACGATAGCGACGTCGATCCCTGCCAATCTCAGCTCGCCCGCCAACATCATCCCGGTCGGCCCACCGCCCGCGATCAATACCGCATGGTCGGTCACCACTGCTCATCACCGAACGCCGCAGCGCAAGGGTGGGTCAGGGAACGGCCAACTACCGCGCGCGGTCTCATCCGCCAATCCTTTACCGTTTCGGCGATGTTGGACGCCAGTCGGGCACGTTGAACTCCGGTCATTGCTTCGACCCCGGTTCGGGCGGCGGTTGTCGCTGTCGTCCTCTGAATCAATCCGGCCGGCAGCTCGGAGCCAGCGGCCGGCCAACCAAGGAGCCCAACGTGGTTGGGTGCCACAGGCAGAGGCGCAGCGTCATTTGGCGCGGCGGTCTCTCTGACCGCCCGTATTGGTCGGCGAGAGTGGCCTCATCCGCCCTTCTTCCGACGTTTCGGCGCGGTCGGATCCCAATCGGGCACTATGAATTTGTCCGTGACCAGCAGCTTTGCGGCCGCCCCCAGTTGGCCTTGTAAGGAGGCTCCCGCCGGTGACTCCTGACCCCAACGCTGGAAACGGACCAGCCGAAAACGGTCGGGAAGTTAACCGCCAGGACTCCAGAGTCCGGAGAATATGGCCCATAAACCGATTGAAACCTATCCCGTAATCCCGAGCGGGAACCATCTCGAAACGCCGGCTGAGAGGCGCTTCTCGACTCACCTAAGAACCTCGCGTTCGCTGAAGTCCTTGCGTCGATTGATCGTTGACGAGATCCCTGCGAACGCGAGCGGTGGTACGGGAACCGATCGGCGAGCGCGGTCAGCTTGGCGACGTACGCCGGCCATTCATAATCGTCGGGGACGTCGGTCTTCTCACGCTGCCAGCCGATCGCCCCGTCGTGCTGTATGCGCATGATGTCGGCGTGGCCCGCGTGACGACCGAGTTCGTAAATCACATGGACCATGATCGCTTGCAGGGTCACGTCCCGCTGGCCTGGCTGCCACCACGGCACCCGCCCGGGCACATCGAGCGGCAGCTGTTCGTCGTCTGGTCCGAGAAGGCCCAAGACGCGACGGGAGAGGTCGATCAATTCGTCTTCCGTCTCGTCCTGCCGTGCATACTAGTCTGCTTGAGGGTCCTCGTCGGAGGTCACCACGCTGACCAGATCCTCCCGTGGCCCAGTCGACTGAGCCCCGGGACGGTGAGGTCGTAGAGCCGGTCGACCACTCGCTAGGCCTGAGCCAGTACCCCGGCCGCGGGCGGGAAGTCCCTGTTCGGGACCGCGGCCCCCCCGCATACGGGCCGCGAGCGCCGCCTTGATCCCGTGGGAAGAGTCCTCTATGGCGATGCAGTCACGGGGACGGGACCCCCAGCCGCCGGGATGCCTCCACGTAGACGTCCGGATGGACGTTTGCCCCTCGTGAACGGTCACCCCCACGCCCGGACCCGGGTCGGTCTCAACGTCACGACCACTCTTGACTCGCCGGGCTGGTCCATGTTCCGCAGGTCGGTGCCGTATTTGGCGGCGACCCTGTCGGCGAAGGAGTAGTCGGGGTCGGGCTCGATCTGAGCGTCACCTCGCAGTTCGAGGTAGCGGC
Organism: uncultured Acidimicrobiaceae bacterium; assembly: GCA_963834725.1. GTDB lineage: Bacteria > Actinomycetota > Acidimicrobiia > Acidimicrobiales > Palsa-688 > PALSA-693. The sequence goes on along the minus strand of CAWICN010000001.1, from coordinate 3,808,490 downwards.
CAGGGTTGGCCAGGTCGAGCAGGAGGAGCCCGCAAGGGGAGCGTTTCATCAGGTTCTTGGTCTTCTGCCTGCTGGAGTTGAGCGACAGCCGGATGGTGTCTCCTTCGGCTAGGAACCACAGCTCGGACATCTGGGGGTACCCGTCCGATCCGATGGTGGCTAGCGTGGCGACCATCCCGTCGAGGAGGTCTCGGTGCGAGTCGGGAATCGACGGCATGGTCCCTACCTTTCCGCATACCCGAGCACCGTCTCCTGAGCGTCGGGTAGAACTCCGAGCTTGATCCTGGCATCCGCGACGGAAGCTACCACCGCCTGGCTGATCCCGGATGACCGGCTCGCCCCTGGCGCGACGATGGGGCCGGCCAAGGAAGAAGAGCGTGACGTACGCGAGGGCTCAACCCGCGTCCAACCCTGTTTCCTCGGCGAACTCTCTCACGGCCCCTTCCAACGGCTGCTCACCGAACTCGATACCTCCACCCGGTAGCCACCAGGTTCCGGCACGTCTGACTGCTCCGACGCTGTGGGTGGATCGGGTCGCCATCCGGGGCTACATTCCCGGTCTGCAATACGAGTGGGGGTTGGTGAAGTTTGGTCAGCCAGGGCAACACCATCCCGTCGCCCGCGGCGCTGGTCCGGATTCATGATCGGCTGGTGGCCGATCTGGACTGCCTGGTGGCGGCTACCGGTGTGCCAGTCGTGCGCTTCCGTGCGGGAGAGCGCAAGGAGGACATCGCCCGCCCCTATCAAAACGCGGCGACCGAGGCTGGCCGGTTCGGGCTGGTACTGGTGGGCAAGGCTCAGGAGCGCATCTCAGCTTGGCGCGTTATGTAGACCGCTCGCACCCAGTCCATCGTCCCGGTCACCCGCACATCTTCTGGAGCCGCCAGTCCGCGGTTCCCGACCAGTGGTATCTCTACTTCGCCGATGCCCAGTGGGGACCGGTCTTTGTCAAGTACTGCACGTATGCCCCCTACCCGATGTGGTGCTGCGCGAACGGACACGAGTGGGCCAAACAGCAGCTAACCCGGGCCGGCATCCGGTTCCAGGCGCTCGATAATGGGCTGCGAGCGGTCGACGACCCCGCTGCCGCGCATCGCATCTGCGCCCGCCTGGGCGCCGGCCACGTTCGGGACCTCCTCCGTCGGACGCTGGCGGTCCTGCCCGATCCCCTCACGGCCCAGGATCGGCGGGCCGGGTTTGACTGGGCGTTCTCCATCGCCCAGATAGAGGTGTCTGACACCGCCGTGTTCGACCAGCCCCGGCGAGCCCGGGCCTGGTTCGAGGCGGCCATCGGCTGCCACCTGGACCTCGGCCGCCCCGAACAAGTCTCGCTGGTCGTCAACCGCAGAGTGGTCAACAAGGGCAAGCACAAGACCCCGGGCCGTTTGTCTACCGAGGTCGTCACCCGCGATGTCGCCCCCCAGCTGCAGATCCACTACAAGTCCTCCAAGGCCAAGGCCTACCTGAAAGAAGGCCAGGCCCTGCGGGTGGAAGCAACCGTGAACAACGCCGGCGACTTCGACCGGCACAAGACCCTCAACGCCGACAACTGGCGGGCGCTGCGCCGCCTCGGAACCGACACCAACAGCCGCTTCCTCGCCGCCTTGGGCGAAGACCAGCCCGGCCTGCCCGATCCCGCCACCTTGGAATCGGTCGTCCTGCCCACCGTCATCGACGGCCAGCGCGCCCCAGGTCTGCGTTTCGGCGATCCCCGAACCATGGCCCTGCTCGCCTCCATCGCCTCCTTCGCCCACGTCATGGGCGGCCTCACCAACAAAGGCCTGCGCGCCCAGATGACCAACCTGTGGCGGCCCGACTACCGCCCGGCCCAGGCCACCTACGATCTGCGCCGCCTGCGCCTCAAAGGCTTCATCGAGCGCATCCCCGGCACCCACACCTACCGGGTCACTCCTCACGGCCTCAGAATCGCCGCCTTCTTCACACAACTCGCCGCCCGAGTGATCATCCCAGCTCTCACCGACCTGGCATCCCTCAGCCGACCACGACCACCAGCGCCGCGCCCGCTCACCAGCGCCTGGCGAACCTACGAACGCGAACTCACAAACTTCCTAAAAACAACCAACATGGCCGCCTGAAGTAGAACTTGCCTCAAACCTTCAGAACCAGGGACTCAAGCGCAGCTAGGCTGCGGATCCGGGCGATTGTGTGCGGCTCGGTGCCTCGTCGTCGGGCTCGACAGCAGGCTGCAGCAAGTCGATCTCAGTGCCGTCCTCGAGGTGCAACCGCACGAAGAGAGGTCGCTCGCGGGGGAAGGTGACCTGCGTGATGTGCCGTCCGACAACGCGCTCTAATTCGAAGCCCACATCGGTGGCCCGCAACGACTCCAACTGCGCCAGGGCGTACCGGAGGTGCGTGCGCGCCTCAGCGCTCACGCTGGCCACGGGCGCGATGTCGAGACGATCGAGTGTGACCCGATAGGTGAGATCGATGACCGCCTCCGGAACGAGCTGATCTTGTGACGCCGGTACCGGAAGGCAGCCCACGACTCTGCCGGCCATGAGATTGCCCCGATCGACATCGAGGTGTTCTGGGCGCACCAGAGGACTAGCGGTGAACGTCCGATCGAGTGAAGGGTCCAGCTCGGCGACTCGCTCCGCCTCCGACTGTTGCATCCCCTCCTTGACCAGCCTCCGCACCTGCCGGTTCCACTCCTTGTCGAAGTGGCAGTCGTGTGACGCGACCATGACCAGCGCCGGTCCGGCTTCGAGCCAGAGGTCAGAGTTATCCCGTGCGTCCTCCACCGTCAGATCGAAGGAGTCGAGTGGATCCCATGCTCGCGGTGAGTATCGGTCCTGCGCCACGAGCCGAGTGACGCCCGCCAGCAAAATGTCACCCTGGCGCAGCGGCCCCGTTCGGGTCACGTAGAACCGGTCGGCGGGGATCATCAGGTGCCTCGGCGACCACTTTCGTACTCGGGTTCAGCGAACGCGGCAGCGTCGCGGTCCGGGTGCATCTCGTAGGTCGACTCCGGCCGCAGCGTCCGCTCCAAGGTCGGCGAACTAAGCCGTCCCTCGGCAAGCGCCTTCGCCGCTGCAGTCCAGATCGGTTCACCCTGTTGAGGACGACGCATGACATTGACGCTCGGGGTGCTCCGTGCCAACCAGGCGCGCCACTGGTCGAGTCGCGTCGTCCCAGACACTACGGCGTCGAGCAGTGTTGTCGAGCCGCGCTGGACGCCGAGCACCTCGCCGGCACGACCGGGATAGGCAGCCTGTATCTCGGTGAGCACACGAGCGACCGATCGCAACACGGCGAGCCGCTCGGCAGTAGGACGAATCTCGCCACTCGCCCAGCCGGAGAGCGACCGGCGATCCACGCCGAGCAGCATTGCGAGCACCTGGCGGGTCAGGCCAGTAGCCCGTGCCTGATCCCGTATTTGGTGAACCTCTGAGGCAGCCGCCTGAGCCATGGGGTCCGGTCGGCCTACGGGGACTGTCGTGATTCCGAAGACATCGCCGCGCAACGACCGCATGGCCACGCCACCGTTGGTTCCGAAGACGGCTTCGAGCAATAACCCTGTCGCCACCGCTTCGCGCGCCGGCATGGCGGCGCTCGTCGTCGACGTGGTTGGCTCATCGACTATCAGGGTCATGGACGGCCTCCGTGTGCGGTAAGAAACTCATCTTGGACGGCCCAGCGGAAGAAGCGGTAGATGCGCTCGGTGAGGTGTGCGGCGTTGTCGACGAGCGCTCGTGGCTCGAATGGCACCTGCTCTGTGGAATAGGCGTCGAGGTCCAATACCCAGCTTCGCGTGTCCGCAGCCTCGATGGCTGGATCGAAGGTGACGTTTGCTGGCAGCACGCCCCAACGTGCGTGCAGGTCAACGGCGCGTGGCAGCCGATAGGTGGCATCGACGAAGTTGTGCATCGCTTCGACGCCCTCCTCGCCGAGCTCCACACCTACGACGCCCAGCACCTCGGGCTTGAGAAGGTCCGGCAGTCGCTCCAGAAGTGCCGGATCGCTCACCCGGTCGACGTAGCGAATGCCGAGGCGGGTGCAGAAACGAACCCGAAGCTCCTGCCGGGTGGAGCTGAGAAGAGTAAGCAGCCGATCGAGGAAGTCCTGCCGGCGCGTGTACTTCTTCGTCGAAACCGCCACGAAGTCGGGACCGAGGACGACCTGCCAGCCCGCCGGCCCTTCGTCGAACTGCCAGATGACGCCCCCGTCAGCAGTCACTACCTGCCCATCGGCACCGATGAGCAGGCCCGCCTGCTGGGCCTTCTGCATCACCGGATAAGTCCCGCGGATGGCCTCCTGGAAGCCAGCAATGAAGTCCTCAGACGAAACAGACGCCACGCGCTCAAATCGCGCTTGGGCGACCACGAACGCCAGCGGCGCCCGAGGCAGGGGCACCTCGCCGACGGCTGGGCCGAAGGGCGTCGTCGGAATCATGCTTCCCATCTTACTTCCCATCGACGGGGTGGGGAAGTCACTTGAGAAGCGCCAGGCCACAGTTCCATACCACATTGTTTGGCATCGGTCCTCGTTGAACGGGACCGCGCCCGGTCAGCCAGTCGGCAGAGACAGCAGCGGGCCCTTGAAGCGCCACGTCAGCGCCGGGGGAGCGCCCGCAGAGTGCCACCCTGTGCTACACTGCGCTCTCTTATGATATATTATCGATAATCGTGGTTAACGGGCGCCGGGTCAGCCAAGTCCCAAGCCGTAGCGATGGGATGAAGACCGTGCCTGCCTTCCTTCTTCAACCGCCTTATGGTTTCCGGGATACATTGAGCGCCGTTCCCTGAGAGTCCGGCCAACTCAGCCGGACGAGAAGCGTCGCGGATGTGTTCAGCCCGCCGCCTGAGCCGCGAAGCGCTTGGCGGTTCTGGTTGCTGCTTTCAGGGTCGGGTACCCCGCGATCTCGATGATCTTGTCGTCTTGGATCCGCATCGCTTGGAACCTTTCCAGGTCGGCCGCGTTGCCGTTCGGCCGCCACTCCAGTCGGACCACGGAGGCGCCGGTCCCTGACCACACGACGGTGGCGGCAGGAGGGGTGTTGGGATCGACTGCTTGCTGTCTGTGTTGGAGGACCGACCGAGCCTCGTGGGGTCCGTGTCAGGCCGGAGCCGTGCGCCACCACAGGTGCCCCTGTTCGGGACCTCTCCACTCAAGGTCGGGATGGAACAGATCCACGAGGGGTCCAACGTCGCCAGCCACGGCGTCGTCGAGGGCGCGCTGGAGGTCGTGCGCTTCGACCACGCACCGAGGCTATACCGGGCTGTCGTGTCAGCTGTCCAGAGAGTGGGGTAGGTCCGGCGTGTATAGCGGGATGGGCGGGACACCTCGGCTCGAGTCGGTCCGATGTTGGCTGACGTGATCCCGGGCCCGTTCATCGGCCGGTGGCACCTGAGGCTCGTGCGGTCAGCTCGAACGGCTGAAGACTGGGGGCGGGTCGAGCGCCGAGAGTGCCCCGGCGTTGAGGGCGTCGGCGTTCTCCGCTGGTACACCGAGTTGGTGTCGGACGTCGTCGATCGAGTCGTTCGCATGCTCGAACCCGTCAACGGATCTCATGATGTCGAGGCTCATGGCGAGTCCCGGCGCCGGGCGTCAGCGAATCGGGTGGTTCCCCCCTGGTGGTGAGAGGTGGCCGGGGTTGGTGGTGGCTACGCCGGGCACGGAAGCAGGTAGCCGGTCTCGAATAGCCGAGGATGATGACGGCGTAGCTGAACCCTTTGGGGTCGGTGATAGCGGAGGCGATGAAGCTGAAGCCTTCACTTTCGCCCGTCGCCGAGGTGCCGTAGTCGGCCTGCGCCGGCGTGCGAGCACGTGTGCGTATCCTCGCAGCGAGATCCGCAGCGCAGCGCAGGCTTGCAGCACACGGGGGTTGTGGACCGGCCGGCGTCGGCCCAGGGTCAGGCCCGAATACACAGCCAGCCGGTGGGGCTTCCCGGGGGGAGGTAGCCTCGAGGTGATGACTGCGGCGCTTGTTGGGGTGGTCGGGCGGCCGGCGGTGTGGGCCCGGTTCTGCGCAGTACGGCGACGCGTGGCTCCGACGATCATCAGCGGTCGTGTCTGCTGAACTGCCGACAGGGAGTCACAGGCCCGGCCGAGCGAGCCCGACGGCGGCAGAGCTACGCCGGTTGTATGTGATAGACGACCTACCGATGGCGGCGTTGACCGCTCGCTACGGGGTCGGGCATAAGCAGGTGAGACAGTGGCTGATCGCGGCTGGCATCCCGATTCGCACCAAACAGGAAAGCGGTCGTCGCCGTCAGCTGACCCCGCCACCCGGACCTGAGCCGGGACGCTTGTACCTCAAGCGTCGGCTCACCGCGGCGGAGATAGGCCGTCGCTTCGGGGTGAGCAGCACCACGGTGCTGGTGTGGCTGAGCGAGGCGGGCATCGAGCGCCGCCGCGCCGCGCTGAAAGGTCGCGCCCGGGGGGAACGCAAGCCGACACCGATGCCAACAGCGGAAACTCTGCACTCTCTGTACGTGGAGCAGCACCTTTCCCTGTCAGCGGTGGCCGACCGCCTCGGCGCCACGAAACACCTCGTGAGAACGTGGGGACCGCTACAGCATCCCAGCCCGTCGCCTCGGCCAGTGGCGCACCCATCGCGGGCCCAAGCTTCGCCGTCATCGCCCCCCACCCCAAGGAACTGCGACGGCTACGGGTTAGCGAGCACTGCTCCCTGCGTGAGTTCGCGGAACACTACAGCGTGCACCCGCACACGGTGGCCCGCTGGCTTGACGACTACAACATTGTGCGCGACCGACGAGGCCGCCGCCTTCAGGGCGTGAGCGTGGCCGAACTGGTGGACCGCTATCAATCGAGTGACCTGACCGTCGCCGAGCTGGCCCGTCAGGTTGGGCTGGGCCGCGACCAGGTAGGGCCGAGCCTCGTGCAGCCGGCGTTGATATTGATCGCTCCCGCCGCCCGCCGCCCCGCCATCTCAGCGCGGAGGTGCGGCGGTGGGCTGTGCAATGGTACGTCGCGGACGAGTGGCCGCTGCGGCGCATCGCTGACAAGCTCGGCTGATCGGCGTACAGCGTGCGCGCCGAGCTGGTCGCCGCCGGTGTGGCCATCGCGCACAGGGGCGGCGTATCCCGCCAGGACTGGCGGAGGTGCCGCCAGAGCGGGTGGAACAGCTGTATGTGGTCGACGGCCTGACCGCCGAGCAAAGTGGGGACACGTTGGGGGTGGCCGGCGACCTTGTGCTGCGCAGCGGGCACAGCTACGGCCTGCCGATCCGCCCGGGCGGGGCCGCCCCGCTCGTGCCGGCCGATGTCCGCCTGATCGAGGACCTCTACGCCGACGATCTTGTCAGGACCGTCCTGGATCGCCACCGACTGCCCCGCCGGGCCCCAACCGGGGGTATAGCGATCCGCTTCCCGGAGCCCGTCGCGCTAACCCAGGAGTTGGTGCGGGACCTCTACCAGCAAGCCGGCTGCTCGTCCACCCACATCGAGCTGCTCACCGGCCAGCCGGCCGCAACCGTGCGCCGGAGAATGGCGGAGTGGGGAATCCATCTTCGCGGGCGCCTACCTCACCGTTCTTGAAGCGGGTACGGGCCACCCGGCGCCAGCAATGGCTACAGGGGGTTGCCGAGCGCTACAAGCAGTTTCGGTCGACTCGGCAGCTGGCCTACGAGTACGGATGCAGCCAGAACACCATCGAATGGTGGTTGAGGGAGGCGGGCGTTAAATTAAGCCCGAGACGCTGCGGGGCTGGATCGACCGGGCCGAGATCGACGCCGGCCCCGCCGGGCAGCGATCACAGCTCGACGCTCTGTGACCTCGTAGCTCGCCTGCTGAGTATCCCGTTCTTTAGCAAGGTCTCGGAGGATCAGTGGTACCCCTTCGACACGGGCTTCCTGTCCGGAGTCGGGGCCAATATGACCTTCGGCGTGGCCGTCGCTCACGCCTATCCCTGGATCCAGTTCATCGATTACGCTAACGGGTACGTCAACGAACAATGGAATATCGATGCGTAGATTCAATCAGCCTGCACCAAGGATCATCGCCGCCCTGATCCTGGGCGCCATCCTTGGCGTCATCCTGGGTGGTGGCGTCGGCGCCGCCATCTGGGCTGGCATCGGGCTGGTGTTAGCGGTCGTCTCTCTCCAGGTGACGCAGCAGACAGGGCCTGCGTCAACGGGGTCACCAAGGATCCGAATGGGAAGACAGAAACCTCCGGGCTGTGGGCGGTTCCTGCGCGACCCTCGGCCCGGAGGCCTCCTTCTCATCACGGCGGGCGTCGTCACCGAAGTCCGCGGCAGCGCAGCTATCGCACGCGCTCGGAGTTCGCCCCGGATGATGGCTTCCCGAAGGGCGAAGTTCTGAATCTTGCCCGAGGCGGTCGTCGGCACTCCGGTCGCCACGTGCCACTGCTGCGGAATTTTGTACGGCGCCAGGTGCCGCGCACAGAGCTCAGCCAGCTCGTCGGCCAGAGCCGCGCCGGCTTCACCGGGTGCCACCAGGACGGCAGCGACGACCTCGCCCAGTCGTTCATCCGGCAGTCCCAGGACCGCGACTTGTGCGACCCGTGGATCCCGGGCAGGCATTCTGAGACCTCGACCGGAGAGATGTTCTCTCCGCCACGGATGATCAGTTCCTTGACGCGGCCCGTGAGCGTCACGAAACCACGCTCGTCCATCTTCGCGAGGTCGCCGGTGTGCAGCCAGCCCTCCGCATCCACGGTGTGCGCGGTGGCCTCGGGATTGCGGTAGTACTCGATCATCTGCTGGTAACCGAGAGCACATAGCTCGCCGGGCTCGCCGAACCGCACCGTTTTCCCGGTGTCGATGTCGGCTATCCGGCACTCGACCTGCGGCCACGGTAGGACGCCGACAGCACCGTCGGTGTGAGAAGGACGCGGTCGGTGACCGCGGCGATCGCCGCCAGTACCGTGAGACACTCGAGTTGCGGCGTCTCCGGCGGCCCGTTCTGCGCCACAAAGTGATCGTTGAAAGACACCGAATAGAAGCCGCCCGATTCCGCTGGCGCCGCGGTCGCTTTCGCCGCCGCGAAATCGTACGGTGGCAAGAACATCCCGAACTTCATCGCGCGTGCCACAGTGCCTCCTCAGGCGCCGACCTTGATCTACAGCAAAACGCGCAGCTCCAGGCAGCCTTCGTAGGAGCCGACCACCGTGGCACTTCACGCGGTGCACAGAAGTTAACTCGCCTCGGCGCCACCGCCCTGGTCATCGGTGGCGGCACCATCGGGCTCATCGCGATGCAATGCGCCCGCGTTGCCGGCGCATCTTCGTGGTCAAGCCCGACCATGCTCGTCGAACCATCGCGACGCAGCTCGGCGCCGACGGCGCCTGGCCGCCGGGGCAGGGAGCCAAAGAGATGACAGCCTGAGTCTGCGCCAGGGCGGCCGGCACGATGGATCATTCTGTCGGGGCGTCGGTAGAGTTCGACACCGGGCGTCAGCCGGCCAGCGAGCAGGCGAGCGGGTCGGTGAGGTCGCAGACCAGTGTCTCTTGGTGGTGCGCAGTTCGCGCGGGTACGATGACGGTCGTGGATCGTGCTCCGGTCGCGGCTCCGTCCCGATGGTTACTGGCCCAGGAGGCCGGCGTGGTGGTGGAGCTGGGCAGCCTGTGGTGGTCTTCGCCGGTGCTATGGACGACACCTCGGGGTGACGGGCACAGCGTGCTGGTGCTGCCACCGTTTCTCGCCGACGACTTGTCGACGGCGGTGCTGCGCACCTTCGTTTGCATGCGGGGTTACGCCGCCCACGGCTGGAGGCTGGGACGGAACCTTCATCGCACCGCCCGCATCGTCGAAGGTCTGCCTCGGCGCCTCCACCAGCTTTATGAGCAGTCCGGCCGCAAGGTCAGCCTGATCGGCTGGAGCGCGGGGGGCATGCAAGCTCGCGATCTGGCCCGCGAGTATCCGGATCTGGTGCGTCAGGTTATCTGTCTGGGAACCCCGTTTCGACATCGGGACGGCGATCGAACCCATGCCGAGCCCCTGGCCCGGCTGTTCCTCAACCCGGCGGACCAGGTGCCCTATCCCGGCGGGCGGCGGCTCGCCGAGGAGGACAAGCCTCCGCTCACCGTGCCCAACACCGCTATTTACAGCCGGAGCGATGGCGTGGCGGCCTGGCAGCTGTGCCTCAACAGCGACGGGCCCAACTGCGAGAACATCGAGGTTCGTGGTGGCCACACCGGACTTTCCCACAATGTCGCGGCGTTCGTCGCCATCGCCGACCGACTGGCCCAGCCCGAGGATGGTTGGCGGCCGTTTCGCCCCCCACCTTGGTTCCGGGCGCTGTTCCCCTCGCCGGGGACCTGGCGCCCCGATCCAGGAGGGCCGCCGTCAGTGACGACGACCTCCTCGATCTCAGTCGCACAGTGATGACGGACAGTTTCGTCGCTGGCGGTGGTCATCGCGACGTTACGCCAGAAAGTATTGCAGCTGCCGGACGAGCCCGGGGGCCTGAGAACCTGTCCGCAAGGTCGTCACGTTACAGCGCCGAGAAGTTCTAAAGGCGCTGCGCCCGTCGTGGCCCGGCGGGTGATTCGCTCAGGTTCGACGCCGTGGCCTCGGAGAAGGGCATCGAAGGAATCTTCGACGAGGTCGCCGCGCTAAGGTGGGGTGTGCGCCAATATCGCCGCCTTCGGTGGCGACCCCGACCATCTTCGGCCGGTCGGAGTTAAGCGACACCAACGCTGTCGCGGTCGTCGGGTCGGACGCCGAGTCGTTGAAGGCCTCCGGCGAGCCGTGCCACGGTGTCACGAAAGATGCGCACTGGTCGTTGTTCGATCGCCGAAGACGAGAAACGCCATCGCGGCGGCGCCCGATCCGTCGGCCGTCGAAGGGCGAGCAACAGCGGCCAACGACGACGCGACCGCCGGCGCGACCGAGCGGCGGTCGTCTCGCTACCGGGCGGCGCCAATTTTGCTGCCGCCCTCCATGTCACGGTCCTGCCATTGGCCGAAGGAGAATAAGGTTCGGACATGACACGACGTGTCGCGTCCTAACTCGCCGGCGTGGTACAGGGGGCGTAGCACGCCGGGCGGCCGGAACGGTCGCCACCTCCCGTGCTGTTGGGCAAGTCGGTCTGCGATGACCAAGAGTCCAGCAGGGTTGAGGGCGAGGCTGTGTGTCTAGCGTGGCCGGCGATGTTCTCGTGCCGGTGATCCGCGACATTCCAGCCACGCGTGCCACCGCACGACGCCGTCGGTTGGGGTTTTAGACCGAGGTGACGGCACGGCTAGCTTAGCTTAGCTAGCACCCCACACTGATGGTCCACGAGGCGACGGAATCGAAGTCGTACCGGTGCTCGAGCATCCCACTCAACGCCGACGCCAAGCTCACGACGGCGTCCGGCGTTCCTGGAACTCGCGGTCGCCGCGCTTGCCGCGGTACACCCGCATGTCGATCGCCCGGATGACCTCGGGCACGAGCTCGAACAGCAAACGGTGCTCCGACTGCATGTTGGCGAAGAAGGCGTCGCGGCCGTCGGGCGCGACGTACTTGTCGACCAGGCGTCGTGACAGCGGCCAGATGTCGAAGTCGGGCGGCTCGTGGGGAACGACCGAACCGTCGGCGCCCACATGGCCGGCCACGGGCGACGTCGCTTCCACGCACAGGGAAGCGCGGCGGTCGGCGAGCAGCTGCTGGCACCACACCCGCTCGTATGTGCCCGTGATCCAGAACGAGTCGTCGGCGTGCAGGAACCAGACGGGGACCGTGTACGGCCGGCCGTCGCGACGGAGGCTGGCCAGGACGCCGACGTGAGGCTGGCGGAGGAACTCGTCTGCGACGTCTGGCTGCATCCGAGGCATGACGAATGATATCGGGTGCGCATCGGCCGACCTCGTCAAGCGACCCCCCGAGGCGGGGGCCAAGTCTACCCAGCCGGTCTACTGATCGTCGCGGCTTGTCGCTGGCGGTTGGCGTCAGCGGGTCACCGACGCCTTCTTGACGTCGCGGAAGGGAACATCGCGGTCGAATTCCGATTCTTTGGGAAGGCCGAGGGCGCGTTCCGCTGTCCAGGTTGCCTCGAACACTCACGGACCGGCGCGAAGCGTTTGTCGCACCATCAGCGGACTCCAGGGATGTCTCCCGCTCAGTACGCGCCGCCGAGCTTGCAGTGGTCCCCAGGCGACCGTCGACTCGACGTCGATGACCACGCCGACCCGCTTGGCGCCGACGGACTCGACGATGGGCCGGTTCCTCCTCCTTGTACGGGCCCGTGTAGCGCTCCCAGACGCTGCGGCCGGTCGTCGCGTCGTTGCAGACCTCCGGCGAGCCTTGCTGCAGCTCGCACATCGGATCTTGATACCGATAACGCACCCCACCGCCGGCGGATTGGGCGCATCGCGGCGCGGACTTCGGGATCGGGGGCCACTGCGGTTATGGAGCATCCCACGGCTGTGGGCACACCGTCATGCTGGCCGGCGGATCCGCCCTTCCCGCTCGTCGGCGGGTTCGAGGAGAGTGGTCGGCACTTCAAACAATGGCGGGGGTTCACGACCATCGTGCGACCTTCGGGTCCAGGACCCGACGAATAGGCCGGTCAGTGCGTCGTGCGTATGCACTGCATATGCACGACGCCCTCTCAATGTCGGCTACGTCTTGGCCGGCCCCGAGAACTCTGGCGGCAACTTCGAGCCCTCCGAGTGTAACCGTGAGCCTTGTGCATTCAACCAGCAGAGTTGGCGCTCGGCCCGGCATTACTGCTTGTTTCCAAGACCACCCATAATGTTGATCGATCCAGGCTGGGGTGCCCCGTTGCTGAACTTGCTCTGATAGCCGGTCTTGTTGGTACATAGGATGGAAGCGGCCTGATACGTCGGATTTGCCGGGTTCAAGTCACTCCCACTGCTTGCGCGGATGGGCTGGCTATTGCCGGTCGGGTCGGGATAGTCCGGGACACCGTTGGCCCGCATGCACTGGGCGAACTTCAGCGCCGTCGCTTGGTCCGATGACGCTGGCTGCGTGCCACCGCCGAGCGCCTCCTGGGCCGCGCTCAGGTACGAGCCGCACGCGCCATTTGCGCCGCTCAGCCCCCCGGGCCATCCCAATGTGATCTGAATCAGCCTGCTCGCGTCCACTGTGGGGTCGACCTGGGCGGGATCCCCGTGACTGCGCATGCACGCGGCCCACTCGTCCAACAGCTGAGTCGGGCTTCGGACGGGCATGGTGGTGGTGGTGCCCACGGAGCCGTCGCGGCTGTTCTTGCCCAAGCTCGCGACGTGAGGAGAGCCGGACCCGGAGCATGCGGTCAGCCCGATGGCGGCCCCCGTGACGAGGACCGCAAGTCCGCTCCATCGTCGGTATACCGTCGTCATGTCTCACTTCCTTGTGCGGTGATTGGATCGTGGTACGAGGACTGTGGCCAGACGATTCGCATGGCCGACTGGGGCTCACCGAGACGGAATATGTGCCGACTGCCGCTTTCATACGACAGGATGGCGAGGCGCGTTGTCGTGGGTCTCATACCGTGCGCAACGCTTCGGTCGGAGACAGGCGGGCGGCGCGGATCGATGGGTACAGCCCGGCAACAGCGCCGATGATGAGTGCGGCGCCCACGCCGCCGTAGAGCGCGATGGCGGGGATCTGTACCGACCAGTCTTGGCTTCGCGCGTAGATCGCGGTCGCTACCAAGCCGATGATGGTCCCGGCTACGCCGCCGAGCACAGAGAGGAGCAGCGCCTCGGCCAGGAACTGCTCGGCGACGTGGCGGCGGCTGGCGCCGAGGGCGCGGCGCAACCCGATCTCCGAGCGGCGTTCGAGGACCGAGACGACCATAACGTTGGCGATACCGACCCCGCCCATCAGCAATGCCACTGCCCCGAGACCCAGGAACAGGCCGTTGTAGGCGCCGTTGGTGACCAGCTCGGCTTTTAAGATGTCCGCCGGCGCGGTCCACGACACAGTTGTTGGATTCGCAGGGTTCACCGACTCGGGCAGCACGCCAGCCACGGCTGCGACCTGGGTGTAGACGGCCCCGAGGAACAGCTCGGAGGGATGGCCGTCGAAGGAGAAGTACTGCTCGGCGATGGGAAAGCCGATGAATGCCATCGAGTCCATCTGGGAGACCAGCTGCACGGGATTCAAGATGCCGACCACCGTGAACCAGTGCCCGCCGATCCAGACCTGGGTCTCGTGGGCGAGGGTCTCGATGCCAAGCAGCCTGGCCGTCTCGGCCCCCGCCGCCGCCACCTGCGCCTCCGCCACCAACTGCAGAGCCGACCGACGGGGTGACCGCGGTGACCCGGATGGGGCTTGGTTCGAAGACGGCCGCGCCGAGCAGGATCTGGCCGGTCGCCGGCAGCCCGAGCGCGTTCTGCCATCGCTCGACCGCTGCGGCCGTGGCCGACGACTAGTGGTTGGACTGTGCCAGGCGTGCGCCGTAGCCGAGGGCGATCAGGTCGGCGGTCAGCTCGCCCACGTCCGCGCCGTCGGACATACCGACGTAGAACGCCCGATAAGCCGTCACCGATCCGTAGAGCAGCGGCACCGGCTCGTTGCTCACTGAGTAGACGGACTGGTCTTCCTTGATGAGGTCGCCCACGTTGGGCAGCGCCGTATAGGTCGTCCCCGCGCTGGTGGCGTCCTGCTGCGCGAAGGCCAAGGTGGCCTCATCGGCTTGGAGCGCGGTCTGGTCGGACTCGACTGTGGCCTGGTTCTGGTCGTGATCGCGGCTGGTGCTGTTCTGGGCACTGGCCAGCTGCTGTTGCGCTTGGGGAAGTTGGGCCTGGTCCTGGCTGACCTTCTGCTCGTCTTGGCCGCAGGCGGGACTGGAAGCTCCCGATCCCGCGCAGTCCTGGGCCTGCTTGGCCTGATCAGCGCTGAGTGTGGCCTGGCTGTTCGTGACGGTGGTCTGGGCCGCCGCGATCGCCTGGTTGTCGGCACTTGCTGTGTCGGATGCCGCTTGCTCGTCGGCGGCGAGATTCTCCTGGTCCTTGGTCACGGACTCCTGGGACTGGGCGAGCTGTTGGGGGCTCGTCCCTGACGGGGCGGCGATCGTGTAGGAACCATCGAAGCCGATGGAGCCGCCCTCTTGTACCGAGGTGGTGAGGGTGGTCCGCACCACCGCGGCGGTGGCGGTCGAGCCGCCTCCGGCCGACGATGCGGCCGCGCCGCTACTGTTGCCGTCGGTGGCCGATTCAGCCACCGCACCGGCGACTGCGCCGCCGACCAGGCCGCCGGCTACAACGGCGATCACCGCGACCCGTCTAGCCGAGAACTCAGCCACCAGCCCCGCCCGTGTCGGTTCCGTTGAACTCGATCGAGCCCGGCTGGGGCGAGCCGCCGGTGGCGAAGCCTGGCACGCCGGTCTTGTGGGCGCACAACGTCGAGGCGTTCTGGAAGAGCGGTTTGTTTGGGTTCAGGTCACCCCCCGCGCCGCGATTGAACGACAGGCCGCCGTTCGACGGGTCAGGAAAATCCGGGACACCGTTGGCTCGCATGCACTGCGAGAACTTCACCAGCTGGGCCTGGCTAGGTTGCTGCTTGTGCTGGCCGCCCTGCAAATCGGTTTCCGCCTCGTCTAGGTACGTCCGGCAGTATTGGCCCGGTCCGTCGTTGCCCTGCCCGCCCTTGTTCGTCCCGTCTATTCCGCCAGGAATGGCGGGATTCCAGGTCATGTGGATCACCTTGTTGGCGTCGATGGTCGGATCGGCCTGGCCCGGATCGCCGTGGGCGCGCATGCAGGCGGCCCACTCGTCCAGCAGCTGGGTCGGGTTGCTGCTGGGCAGCGTGGTCGACGAGTTCCCGCTTTCTCCGCTGCTTCTGCTGCTGGTTCCCAAGCTGGTGCTCGTTCCCAGGTTGGCGACATGGGGCGAGCCCGACCCGCCGCCGCACGCGGCCAGCCCGAGGGCGGCCGCCGCGGCCAGGACTGCCAGCCTGCCTGATCGCCGGCACCGCGTTGTTCTGTCTCGCCTTCCTGCGTGGTTCGCCCGGCTGATCGTCTCGGCGTTCTCTACGGTCAAATGGTCGCCTCACATCTCGTCGCTATGACCCCCGGGGGGGGACCGGACGGGAGTAGTTGTACGAGACGGACGGTCACACGCCGGTCACACGTGTGACCTTCGGGTGACCGACGACCTGCGATTCTGTCCCAAGTAAGAGGTCGCTCCGGCGGGTCGCCCCCCGCCGGGACTGGGCCGGTTCCAGGCTTGTGACCGGGAGAAACGATGAGGGTGCTCGTAGCTGAAGACCATGAACGCCTGGCCCGGTCGGTCGCAGCCGGGCTGCGCCGCTACGGGATGACCGTGGACCTCGCCTTCGACGGCGACGACGCGCTCGCCCGGTTGGGCGACTGCCGCTACGACGTCGTGATCTTGGATCGGGACCTCCCCGGCACCCACGGAGATGACGTCTGCCGTAGCATCGTGGCCCTGCGCTCCGAGAGCCCGGTCCTCATGCTGACCGCCGCCGGCTCGGTGAAGGACCGCGTCGAAGGCCTCGGGCTGGGCGCCGACGACTATCTCCCCAAGCCGTTCGACTTCTCCGAAATGGTGGCCCGGGTCCAAGCGCTGAGGCGGCGCCCCGGGGCTCCCCAGACGGGACGTTTGGGTTTTGGTGACCTGCAACTTGATCCCGCCAGGCGGGTGGCCACCCGGGGCGGGAGAATGCTTGCCCTTCGGCCCAAAGAGTTTGCTGTCCTCGAATGCCTGCTGGTCGCCGAGGCAAACCGGGCTCGGCCGAGGAGTTACTCGAACGGGTATGGGACACGGCCACCGATCCGTTCACGACGACCGTCAAGGCAACTGTCAATCGGTTGCGGGCCAAGCTCGGAGAACCGTCGATCATCGAGACCGTCCGCGACAGCGGCTACCGCATCGGAGGACCATGATGCCCATCTTTCGCCTTGAGCTGAGACGACCCGCCTGGCTGCACGTACCAAGGCGAACCGCCCGGGTCCGCCTGACTGCTCTGTATTCTGGGCTCTTTCTCATCTCCGGAGCGGGCCTGGTTGCCGCTACTTACGTTCTCTTCGAGCGGGCGACCGCGTTCACGAAGCCAGCGTTACCCCAGATCCCCCGCGCGGCGCCCTCGCTCCAGGATCTGCAGAACCTTCCGCTCCCAAAGGCGTTCGCGGCGGTGGCAAACGACCAAAGTCAAGTGGTCCATCTCCTGAATCAGCTTGGACAACATGCAGGAGCGGGTCTGCCGTCGTCGCCCAATCAACCGCTCGATTTCTCGGGACCTGTCGCCACGTTGGAATCTCGGCTGGAGCAAGACCAACACCAGCTGGCTATTGCCACCAATCACCTGGCGCAGGCGGTGCATCAACTGGCCCAGGCAGGCTCGATCCAAGCCGCACAGCGCGCCACCGACTCTCACCAGCTGCTCGTGAACTCGGCCATCGCGCTCGGGATCGTGGCCGTACTCGCCCTCCTCGTCGGCTGGCTCGTCGCCGGCAGGATGCTGCAACCCATTCGCACTATCACCTGCACCGCTCGGAGGATCTCCTCGACCAGCCTTCACGAACGTCTGGCCCTGGACGGCCCGCAGGACGAGCTCAAGGAACTGGGGGACACCCTCGACGGGCTCTTCGCGCGACTGGAACGGGCCTTTGACGCCCAACGCCATTTCGTTGCCAACGCCTCCCATGAATTGCGCACCCGCTTACCGGAGCGCAGTCTTCTCCAGGTTGCGCTCGACGATCCGGACACGAGCAACGCCGAATGGCGCGCTACTGCAGAAGAGGTGCTTGCCTCGAACGACGAGCAGGCGCGTCTGATCGATGCTCTGCTCACTCTCGCCAGCAGCGAGGGCGGTCTGAGCGAACGCGATCCGGCCGGCCTCGCTCCCATAGTGGACGATGCTCTTGCTGATCGCCGGTCGGAGATCATGCGACTCGAGATCCACGTCGACGATGCGACGCTACCTGCGCCATTGGACGGAGACTCCCTGCTGATCGAGCGACTCGTCATCAACCTGCTCACCAATGCCGTACACCACAACGTCGTCGGAGGGGACATCAAGGTGTCTGCGAATTGCTGCGGGCTCGTGTAGTCAGAAGGTCGCCGCTGAAAGCGCCGCCGGCTGACCCAGTGAGTAACGCTCCCAGCCCTGATGGGACGCGGCCCCGACAGCCGCCCCGGCGGCACCGATACGACTTGTGACCCCCCGGCCCATCAGCGCCTCGACAAGCTCGGCACCTGCCTCCTGCGCGAGATCATCGTGCGCGAGACAGCCGTCCTGCTTCGGATCATCGAACACCTGAGCAACCAGCGGCCACCAAAAGCACTTGCACCAGTTCGCATACACGATCTCGATACCGGCGATAACCACACCCCAAACCGGCAGCATCGATAGGGGCGCCAGCTGCCTCGTTCTTAGGGGCGTTCGGCGCTCATGTTTCGGGACGCGTTGGCTCTTGAGTGGGTTGGGAGAGCGCAGGGCCAGCGACCCGGCGCGGGCCCGGCCCGACTACCGCATACTTAGAGGTTGGAGTCGCAATCTCTGGCCCTCACAGAGACAGGTGGATGAATCAGGGGCAGGCCACGGCGTTCGCGGCGGGCTATTGACTCGGTGTATACACTGAGGGTATTCTGGAACTATGAGCGTACCCGTTGCTCTGCTGGGCCTCTTGGAGCGCCAGCCCAGTCATGGCTATGACCTCAAACGTGATTACGACGTCTACTTCTGCCGCGGGAAGCCGCTCCCCTATGGTCAGGTGTACGCCACCCTGGCCCGGCTGACCAGAGATGGGAAGGTGGTCCCCGGCGAGGTGGAGCCGGGTTCGGGCCCCGACCGCAAGCTGTACGAGATCACCGATCTGGGCCGTCAAGAGGTGGACTCCTGGTTGACCGAGCCGGTCGAGCCCGAGCCGCACCTGCAGACCGTGCTGTTCATCAAGGTGGTGCTGGCGCTGATGCTGGGCCGCTCCGCCGATCACTATCTCGACACGCAGCGGGCGGCCCACCTGCAGCGCATGCGCCGGCTCACCGAGATCAAGCGGTCCGGAGCCACCGTGGACGCACTGCTCGCCGATCACGGGCTGTTCCACTTGGAGGCGGACCTGCGCTGGATTGATCTGACCTCCGCCCGGCTCGGCGCTTTGCGTCAGTTGGTGCAGTCGTGACGCGCCCTTCCGAAGGGGTCGATCGGCTGGTCGAAGCCCGCGACGTGCATCTGTCCTTCGGTCCGACGCCAGCGCTGCGCGGCGCCCAGGTCGCGGTGGAACGAGGCGAGATTCTGGCCGTCATGGGGCCGAGTGGTTCGGGCAAGTCCACGCTGTTGCACTGCCTCGCCGGGATCCTGGTCCCCGATCAGGGTGAGGTGTGGCTCGCCGGCTCCCGGGTGGACACCTTGGGTGAGGAGGCACGCAGCAAGCTGCGGCGCGATCGCTTCGGTTTCGTGTTCCAGTTCGGCCAACTCGTTCCGGAGCTGACCGCGGAGGAAAACGTGGCCCTGCCGTTGCTGCTTCGTGGGAGTCGCCGTGCCGAGGCCCTGGCCCGAGCTCGGGATTGGCTGGCTCGGCTGGACCTGGCCGGCCTCGAGCGCCGCCGGTCGGGTGAGTTGTCGGGTGGGCAGGCCCAACGGGTCGCCCTTGCCCGCGGCCTGGTGACCGATCCGCACGTGGTCTTCGCCGATGAGCCGACCGGGTCCCTCGACTCCCTGACCGGCGAGCACGTCATGGACCTGCTGGTGGCCGCCGCCCGAGAGCAGGGCACCACAGTGGTCCTGGTCACCCACGAGCCCCGCTGGGCCGCGTACGCCGATCGCGAGGTAGTGGTGCGCGACGGCAAGGTCACCGCGCTCGTCGACGATCGAGTGGCGACGTGATCCGTCTCGGTCTTCGCCTCACGTTGGGCGGCGGCAAAGAGGCGGCAGTGCGACTGGCCATCACCACTCTGGCGGTGGGGATCGGGGTCGGTCTTTTGCTGGTCACGTTGGCCGGCATGAACGCCATCCATGCGCAAAACGCCCACGGCGCCTGGCTCTCCACCGGCTCCTTCACCGGCCTGCCGGCCACCCAGGCGGCGGAGACACGGACATCGACCGATCCGCTGTGGTGGCAGTTCAGCAGCGATCACTTCAACAAAGAGCCGATCTATCGGGTGGATCTAGCGGCAACAGGGCCTACCTCGCCGGTGCCCCCCGGCATCCCGCACCTGCCCGACCCCGGCCAGTACTACGCCTCACCTTCGTTGGTCAGGCTCCTGCGGGTAACACCGGCAAGCCAACTCGGCGACCGATTCCCCGGCAGGCTCATCGGCACCATCGGCCCGTCCGCCCTCCCCTCCCCCAATTCGCTGATCGTCGTCATCGGCCATACCCAGAGCGAGATCACCGCCGCCGGTCCACCCGCGCAGGTCACGTCCATCAACACCGACCCCGGCGCCCCCGGGCCCACGGGGTTCCACAACAGTCGCCTGCAAGTCATCCTGGCCGTTGGCGCGCTGGCCTTGCTGTTCCCGGTACTGATCTTCATCGGCACCGCCACCCGATTGGCCGCGGCCCGTCGGGAGCAGCGGTTTGCCGGCATCCGCCTCGTCGGTGCCACCCCAAGACAGGTATCGGTGATAGCGGCCGTGGAGGCCACCGTGGCCGCCATCGCCGGGGTGGCGGTCGGTTTCGGGTTGTTCTTCCTGTCCCGTCCGCTCGTCACGCACGTCAACTTCACCGGATTGCCGTTCGCACCAGGCGACCTCAAGCTGACCTCGACCGACGTCCTCGCAGTGGCGTTGGGCGTCCCCATCGCCGCGGCCGTTGCTGCCCGGGTGGCGTTACGGCGAGTCCGCATCTCGCCGCTAGGCGTCACTCGGCGGGTCACGCCGCCCCAGCCCCGGATCTACCGGCTGATCCCGTTGGTCGCTGGAATCGTCGAGCTGAGCTACTTCGTGATGGTCGGCCAGCCTAAAGGGACCTCGGCCCAAATCGAGGCCTACTTCTCCGGCTGCTTCTTGATGCTGGCTGGACTCGTTTTCGCTGGCCCGTGGCTGACCATGGCCAGCTCCCGGATCATGGCCAGACGGGCGCGGCAACCCGCCGCGCTGCTGGCCGGGCGGCGGCTAGCCGACAACCCCCGTGCCGCCTTTCGGGCCATCAGCGGACTGATCATCGCCCTCTTCGCCACCAGCGTGTCCGTCGGCGTGATCACCACCATCTTGTACAACAACAACCCGTCCCTCGGTACCTCGGCCAACAAGACCCTGATCGAGCAGGTCGGCAACCTGGGAGGCCCGCCGCCACCAGGCCCGGTCGCTACGGTTCCCGACTCACTGCCCCGTAACCTGACTGCAATCGACGGTGTCCAGGGCGTGACCATGGCCTACCTCGAGCCCGGTTCCAACTTCACGTTGCTGTCATCCTGCAAGCAGCTGGCCCGTACCCCCGCCTTGGGTCGCTGCGCGCCGGGCGCGTCAGTGGTAGCCATCGACAGCAACCAGGTCGACATCGTCTCGCAGTTCGGCAAGAAGTTGCCGCCGGTCGACAGCAAAGTATGGCCCGCCGCCGCGTTCTCGACCGCCCAACTTTCCCGCCTCCCGGTCGGCGCCCTGATCGTCGAGACTGACGGGTCGACGCCGGCGCTGGAGTCGGCTCGCACCGCCATCGAGGTCGCGCTGCCCTACCAGACCCCCCCGACGACGCTGCGGGAGGTCAACGACAACTCGCGGCGCACAGTCATCGAGCTCCAGCAGATGACCAACGTCGTGATCGTGGTCAGCTTGGTCATCGCCGGCTGCAGCCTGGCCGTCAGCGTCACGGGCGGCATAAACGAGCGCAAGCGGCCGTTCAGCCTGCTGCGGCTGACCGGTGTCTCCTTATCCACCCTCCGTCGAGTGGTCGCCCTGGAGGCAGCATTGCCGCTTCTGGTCGTATCGGTCCTGGCCGCGGCGACGGGATTCTTGGCGGCCGGCCTCTTCCTGACCTCGCAGCTGAACGAGTCGCTGCGCCCGCCCGATGCCCAGTTCTACGCCTTGATAGTCGGCGGTCTGGCCGCCGCCTTCGCCGTGATCGGCTCCACTCTGCCCATCGTCGACCGCATCACCGGACCCGAAACGGCACGCAACGAGTGAAGTACAGATAGATCAGCCGGGTGGCCAGCGCGCCTACTTCACTAGGGCACCTGCCGAGCAGAACCGCGCGGTCGGAACATCTCGTCTGCCTGGATCCCCGCTCCGAACCAGCGCTCGGGCTCCGTCCCGCATGGATCCAACCCCGTCCGAGAACTTGGGACCCAAGCCGGTCCTCGGCGTCCCCGAGGCGCCGTGTGGAGCGCAGCAACTCTTGCAAGCGACGATGGCTCTCCTCGCGAAGGTCAGGTCCCTGCGACGTGGACGCGTCCGAACCCAGGATCAGGCCACCGAACTGAGCGCGTCCGTCGGGACGCACGAAACGGAGGGGGAAACGAGCATCTGATCGCGCTCGGAGGCCTTCTGTTGAGCATCAATCCTGTGCCAAGTTGTGCCAAATTGCGGGGCGACAAATCAAACGCCCGCCGGCCAGACTGTGACCAGGACTCTTGGCGCGCTCGGAGGGATTCGAACCCCCAACCTTCTGATCCGTAGTTCTGCTCAGCCCCGTCACTGCTGTTGACCATGGGCGACCGACACTGACCGGATTGTGCCTCTGAGCAGGGCTTATGCTCTCGACCTTGTGTCCGGTAGTCACCCTCAACTACTCCTTTTCACCAGCTATTCCGGAGTTTTGGTTCTCACGGCGGTTCTCACGAACTAAGTAAGGGTTCGCTCAGGAACGTCTGGCCCGAGCCTGCGAAGCGAGGACCGTTGCTATTGCATTTACGATCCGTTCGGCCACTTCGGCCGCGGCCTGAATGTGTGCACTGGTCAACTGGTTCCGCGCGAAATCGCCGTACTCGGCCACCCCGCGGTCGCGGCGGATGTCGTCGGCCTCGCTCAGGTCGTCGAGCGCGATCATGTCTGGCAGTTCGTGACCGGCGTAATCCAAAGCGATCCGGTGAGCGCCTTCGCCACCGCGTGGTCGCAGGCCGGCCGCAATCATGTGGGCGGTGATCGCCTTGCGAATGGCGTCATGGCAAGCGGCGATGGCCAAGGTCGGGTCGTCATCTGAGAGCAGTCGGGCTGAACGGACATGACGGCGAGCGTCGTTGATCCGTTGTCCAGCGACGGCTACGTTCGCCGTGACTCGTTCCATGTCGCGAGTAGCCAGGGCTTCATTGAGCCACTGGTCTGGCGGCGTCACTGTCGCTCGATCGGGATCGGCACTAGTGGCTGGGTCCTGATCTGCGCGATGAATGGGGACGGATCGGTGTTACTCCACTCGTCGGGTTCGACGACCACGGGGTTGATCTCCACCCGAAGTTCCTCCTCGATCGGTCGAGACGCCCGGCGCACCGATCGGAGTTCGGTATGGCCAACCACGAGAACGTCGACGTCTCGCGGCGACGGGCCCGGCTCCCCCGAATATCGAGCCGCCCAGGACCCGAACACGTACGCCTCCTCCACACCGGGAACCCCAGTAAGGGCCTCTGCCAATCGGCCCAGGACGCCGACTGTCTGAACCAGGATCGAGTGGAGCTCCTTGGCCCACGGCAGCGACCAGTTCGCCTTCACCAGCGTGTTCCGTCCGAGCTGCCGGCTAACCACCAGCCCGTGCTCCGCCAGGCGGGCGACTTCCCGGCTAACCGTGGCCTGGGCCGCGCCGGCCCGACGTGCGAGCTCTCCCACCGGAACTTCTACCTCGCTTGTCGTGAACAACTCCGCGAGAATGTGCATCTGCTGATCGGACCGGAACAGCGGCGCCAACGGCGGAGCTGACTTACTCACACTCTCGATCATATCATCGAGAGTACGGATAGGAGGAGTGAAGATAAGTCGCACCACGCGTGGGAGCTCGGCGCTCCGCCTCACGGAACGCGCGGTAAGCGGAGGAGTCTCACGCTGTCCGGGATCCGGGGATGCGACGGCTGGCGAGCCAGTCGGTGATCTCGGCCGGGTCGAATCTGACCAGCCGTCCGATCTTGTAGTAGGGCAGGCGCTTCTCGGCCACCAAGCGGCGGACGTAGCGTACGGTGATGCCGAGTCGTTGGGCGGGCTGGTCGATGGTCAGGAGCTGGGGGTGGCTGTCGTTGCTGGTCATGTCTCGTCCTCTCGCCGGCTCCTCGGGACTGGTTGAAGCCACGTCTTGTCCTCTATGAATAAGCCGGTGTCACACCCCGGCTATCTGAATAAGCCGGTGTCACACCCCGGCTATCTATAAGGGGGGCACAATTTCACTTTCGGCCAACAGCGGTGCCAAGGCTGGAGTGGGCGAGCACCGGGCTCTGCCGTCCCCAGCACCAAGCGTTCGGTCCTCGCCGCTGGAGTGGTGACCGTCGCCTGGTTTTGGGCGGGTCGGCTAGGCGCGACGGCCGGCGTGGTGCTGGTGGCGTGCGGTCCTCCCTCCGCGAGACCGGCGCTGGCGGCCTGCCGGCTCACGACGGCGGAGCTGAGGGTTCCAGGCCCGAGAGAGCAGCCATGAGCCTCCTCCAAGGCCCTCCTGTGGCCGACAGACTCGCAGACCGGGCCGCTCCCCGACGAAAGCCTTGCGCGCTTCCAGCGGACAGG
This sequence comes from uncultured Acidimicrobiaceae bacterium, assembly GCA_963834725.1. GTDB lineage: Bacteria > Actinomycetota > Acidimicrobiia > Acidimicrobiales > Palsa-688 > PALSA-693. Next base: position 3,784,019 of record CAWICN010000001.1, on the reverse strand, counting down.
ACAAGCTCGTCCGCGATGATCCAGATGGATGACCGACGAATGCAGCGTGACTTAGGCCAGCGTCAGCGACATGTCGACAACAAGAAGGCCCTTCTAGCATAAGGAGTTCTCCAACGCGGCTACGGGCAACGGCACCTTGTGGATGCCGGATACTTGCCGGCGGTCGTGTGTTCTGGGATGACCCCGGCCTTGGACGCCGCTGTCACCCTTTTGACGTCGACATTCTGCACCTTCGGGGGAACCCTTCCGCACTCCACGCGATCAGCAATGGGTGGGATGGCCGTCGACCTTGCGAACGGCGCAGCTGTGCCACGACTACAGACCTCTTTCGGTGGCTTTGGCGGGGCGGCGGAGACCGTTGCAGCATGGACATGCCGCGCCTGTTGACTTCCGTCGACACCCGGTTCCGCCCGCCGCTCGCAGGACTTCTGCGGCCCTGTTGAGCGCCGCTGGCGGAGGTGAGCGCGCCGACAGGGCTGAGCCCTGGTAAGGGCGATGCTCGGGCTCGCTACCAGATCCCGTCCCACAACTGGCGTTGTGAGGCGGACGGATCGTGCCGGAGGGTTCGGGTGGTGCCGAAGTCCATGACGGCCCGGGTCTCGCAGTCGTAGCGGGGCCATGCTGGTAGGTCGCCGCCGTTGGGGTCGCCGGTGGTGGCGAACCGGATCCAGGCCGAGTGCATCGACGCGGCCAGATCGGTCGGGGTGTCTTTGGAGACGAACTCGCGTGCCGTGTCGAGGGTGTCGAACACGAACGGCAGCTCGAGGCCGTGGCACGCGCCGAGCGCGCCGTGTTCGGCTCGTTGTCGTTCGAGGCCATCGTCTCTCAGATCGAGCGGCGGGTGTCGGACCGCAAGATGTTGAAGCTGATCCGGGCGTGGCTGAGAGTAGGGGTGTTGGAGAACGGGGCGCTCACCGACTCGGTGTCGGGCGCCCCACAAGGCTCACCCGTTTCCCCGCTCATCGCCAACATCGTTCTCCACGTGCTGGACGTGGCGTGGAACCGATCAAGCCAGGGGCTGGGGACGCTGGTCAGATACTGCGACGACTTCGTCGTGCTCACCTCGACCAAGGCTAAAGCCGTAGAGGCCAAGGCCCGGATCGAGGCGATCCTAGAACCGCTCGGGCTGCGCCTGCATCCCGAAAAGACCACGATCGTCTGCCTCACCGGGGGTCAGGAGGGCTTCGTGTTCTTGGGTTTCGAGCATCGCATGCGAGAGTCCGAGAAATGGCGAGGCAAGTGGTATCTCAACAAATGGCCGTCATGTCGGGCCATGGCCTCCATCAAGGCCAAGGTCAAGGAGCGCACCCAAAAGCGTTTCGCGTGCTGGTCGCTAGAGGAAGTCGTGGCCAACCTCAACCCCGTGTTGCGGGGCTGGGGCAACTACTTTCGTGTCGGCAACTCGTCACGCAAGTTCCACAGCGTCGACGCCTACGTCAACCTGCGGATGGCCCTCCTGGCCAGCGACAAATATGGGCTCCAAGGCCGGAACTGGACCACCCGCTTCACCTACGGGTGGCTCACCGACCTGGGGATATACCGCCTCTCTGGAACGGTCTGCTACAGCGGGACTGCGTCTGCCTGACGGTGAACGATGTCGGAGAGCCGGATGAGTGGAGAACCTCATGTCCGGATCGATAGGGGGCCGCTGGCGAGATAGACCCCTTCTGTGGGGGCTGCTGGTCCCGGGCCGGTGTGCTGAGAAACGCCACCCTCATGGCCTGGACGGGACCTCAACCACACGAACGATCTATCAGACCAGCGGCCTACCTTACAAGGAGGGGGCAGCTGGATCGGCCCAGGTGACTGTTACCTGGCCGCAGGTGTGCTAGCACATGGCAGAGGCTGCTAGCATAAGTTCTATGTCGAAGTTCGCAGATGCAATCGAGGCAGCCCGCCGGGGCACGCCGGCCCAAGAGGGCCCGCTGGACACCTCGGCACTGCACGACGGCCCTGAGGTCCAGCTGTCAGTTCGCGTCGCCGAAGGCCTTCGCTCCGCTGTCGCTTCGACCGCGAACGCGCAGGGTCTGACCGTGACTGCGTTCGTAGAGCGGGCGTTGCGCCGGGCGGTAGTGGAATCCAACGACAGCTTCGTCGGGCTCGCCGCCGATCTGGAGCGTAACGTGCGCGCCGAGCTCCGGTCAGCTATCGAAGACGGCGCCTATCGTGAAGCCGTCGCTGAGGTGGACCGGGAAGAGGCGTGGTCGTAGCGGTCGTCGACGATCACCGGCTCATCAGTCTGCTCGCCGCACCGGACCCACCTCCAGGCCGGTACGCGACGACATGCTCATGGTGGTGGCGACTCACCTCTGCCTTCTCGGGGCACCGAAGGGGAGCGCTCACACGACGTCTTGAAAGTCTCGACCATGGCATCGGCTCAGCGATCCGACAAACGGTGCGGGCTCTTCCCGCCCATTTCGAGATCGTCGACCTGCGGCTGCTCATCCCCGCGATGGGGGAACTCGCTCAGGATCACGCGGTCAACCAACTCGCCGCCGAGGCGGTCGCAGCTGCCGCCTACCTGGAGACGTCGATCGAAGTGGAGATCGACACTCCACAGGTGCGAGACGCGGCGAACGCGGAACACGTCGAGTACCACGTGATCTGACAACGGGATCCTTACGAGAGTGACTCCAAACACGCGCCTCCGCGTCGCAGGCCGATAAGCGCCCAGTTCGCCGGCTTGGAGACGGTTATTCACCATGGAGGAATAGGCGTAGGGACTGACCGGCGCGACAGGCCGGGCGGCGTCTCGTGGCGGTCCAGGTACCTGGCCCGCCGGCAGGTACGGCATTCCGCGAATCGCACGCGACGACGTTCACGGGTGGTGAAGACCATCTCCGCACCGCAGTCCGCGCATGCCACCCCGGCCCCTGCCGGGCTGACCAGCTTGTCGACCCGGCGGCCCTCGAGCCCGAAACGGGCGGCCAGGTCCGGCACCTTGATATCGCTGCCCCAGAAGAGGGCATCGAGCTCGGCCTGCGCCTCGGCGCTGAGCTGGTTGCGGTAGACCGCCGAGCCGGTCTCAGCGCCGGCCAGCTCGGCCCGGTTCAGCTCCAGGACCCCGGCGAGGGCGTCGAGCTCGGAAGCGTCAGGGATCCGAATACCGGCCTCCCAGGCCTGAACCCAACCCTGGACGACGCCGCACGTCTCGGCGACGGTCCATTGGCTGAGCATCAACTCGATCCGCCGGTCCAGGACCAGGCGGGCCAGACCGCTACGGTTGCGCAACCGAGTAAACGGCCGGCCGTGGATGACCGGGTCTCCGCGTTCGTCGAAGCCGTCCCACCACTGGTTTTCCATCTGGCGGGCCGCGGTGGCCAGGAGATCGACGATCCACTCCCGCGCCTCGCCCGCCGCGGGCAGCCTCGAGCGCATCGGGGTGGCGTGGATCAGGGCGTGCCCGGCGGCGTCGTCAGGGCCGACCAGGTCGTCGAGCACGAAAGTGAGAAGGTCACGCCGGCGGTGGTCGGCGCCGCCATCGGGCGACGTGACTAGGGCGACCAGCTCGTCGAAGACGTCTATGGCCTCTTCGCTGATCCCCCACAGCCGGCGCCGCCGGTAGCTCCTCACCACCCTCGCACCCTGCCACAACCCCGGGGTAGGGTTGCCAGCGTCTCGCCAAGACGCTGTCAGGCCGATCCGACTCGACCTCGATCTGCTGCCTTGAGCCGGCTGTTCTCCGAGGAGCCCGACCGTAACCCGATCGCCGAAAGGGGCAAGCGAGTGATAGTCGTTCGGCAAGTTGAGCAGATCCTGGGATGAGTCGACGTAGGAGCCCGGCCGGGGTGGCTCTTGGACCGTTCCTTGGTGCGGTCGAGGCACGCCTGGGAGAGATGACCGTGGCGCAGTTGAGGAGGGCGGTGGTGGTCTGGGCTCGGCAGGTGGACCCGGCCGATCGTCAGTCGTTCTTGGAGTGCATGGGCGCCACGGTTGAGGCTCCTAGAGATCGATCCGCGCGGCTACTGGAGCGGATGGATTTGCTGGAGGAAGAGTCGGCGGCCACGGGGGAGCCGGATTGGTCGGAGGCTGACGAGTGGCGAGACCGCTACGGTTGGAGTCCCGACGAGGAGGAGTTTCTCGAGCCCGATTGGGCCGGGACGTTCCGCGATCTGGTCCGCGAGTCGGGAGCGGTTTTCCTCAGCGGCAGCGTTGAGGTCGCCGCCGAGGCGTACGGGCGCCTGTTCCGGATTGCCGAGAGTGTCTCGGAGATGGGTTGGGGCTTGGCGAGCGACCCTGGGGAGGTCGAAGCACTTGCCGAGGGAGCTGTCCGCTTCCTGCGAGCAGTAGGTGATCGAAGAGCCCTGGCCGCTGGTGGCTTGGCCCAACGTCCCTACTCGGTTCGTGCTGTGTCGGGATGACCGGTTCTTTCCCGCCGACTTCCAGCGCCGGGTGGTAGCTGAGCGTCTGGGGATTGAGCCTGATGAGATGGACGGCGGTCACCTGCCCGCCCTGGCCCGTCCCCGAGAGCTGGTTCAACGACTGGAGGCCTACCGGGGCCAGCTGGTACCAAGCCGAGAGCCCTAGAGAGGGGGGAGATGTCCGCCGAGGAAGTCGACCGTTACCTGTCTGGGATCGAGGAACCCAAGCGGGCCACGCTTGAGCGGCTGCGTCACTCGATCCTCAAAGTCGTCCCCGACGCGGAGCAAGGCATCTCGTACGGCATGCCCGCCTTCCGTATTAACGGCAAGGTCGTCGCCGGTTTCGCCGCCTTCAAGAACCACCTCACGTACGCACCTCACAGCGGCTCGGTACTCGGGCAGCTTGGCGACGACCTTGCCGGCTACGCGATGTCCAAGGGCGCCCTGCGGTTCCCGATCGACGAGCCCCTGCCCGACGACCTGGTCCAGAAGCTAGTAACGATCCGGCTTCACCAGGTTCACCGCCGTTAGGCATTTATCCCCAAACACGCGCGTCGCACATCCCACATCCATCCTTGCCAGATAGCCCTGATCGCCGGCCTGGGGCGGTTTGGGTGGGGAAGAAGTCTGCGGTCGTGGTCGTCCGTGGGCGGTCGGAGTCCCTGGAGTCTTGCTAGGGATCGGAGAGCTGAGCAGACTGGTGGCACCTACAACCAGCAAGTCAGCGCGTTGGAGGGAGGTTGGAGTGCTGACCGGTCCCGTTGCGATCGGTCGCGCTTCCGGATAAAGCGGGATCCGCGCCGGTCGTTCTTGGGACACCAAGCGAAAGGCAGAGAACCTTGTCCAACCCGTCCAGCCCCATACCCGACCCCCCAACTGCTGGCGAAGGGAGTTACCGGCCTGATCCGGGCCGGGAGACTCGCCAGGTGATCGACTCGTTCCTCGAAACACTTGCTCGCGACGAGGTTGACGACCCTGACCTGGTCCGCCGCCTTCGCGAGCGCCATCGCGACCTGGTCAACACACAGGTCGCTCGGCCGGTCGACGCGCTGTCGTGGATGCATCTCAAGACCGCCCTCGTCCTGGTCGCGGCCTACCGGGAACTCCAGCAGCGCTACAGCGATGAGACCCTGATACCTCGCCTGCGAGAAGCCTTCGTCGAACCCCTCCGGCCCTATGTTGGTGGGGCAACGTCCGCCTCGCTGGACGCGGCCCCCGACCCTTTCGCCGAGATGGTCGCGATCACCAAGCAGCGCGAGCGGGACTTCTTTGGACCGAGCTTCACGTTCGCCAATCCCCTCGACGACGACACTGGCTACGTCACCGAGGTCCGCCGATGCTTCTACCACGAGGTCCTAGTCGCCAACGAAGCCCCGCAACTGACTCCCATCCTGTGCGCCTTCGACGCCACATGGATTGACGTGATCGACCCGGCCCGGCATCGCTTGCGCTTCGATCGCCCCACCACTATCGGATCCGGTGGCGCCTCCTGCCCGTTCACCTTCACTCGCACCGGGACAGAACAGCGAACATCCTGGAGGCAGTGAAGTGGCGGGACTCCTGGACAGCAAGAGCTGCCACAGAACGTTCAGCGACTTCCCCGGTCGCGACTGTCCCGGTACGCCGGTTATACGGGTGAGGCACCCAGATTTGCGCGGTTACCGTTGATGAGTCAGGACCCGGTGGACGGTCGCGGTGGGGCGACCGGTGGCCGTGGTCGGGATGACGCTATCTGGACAGGCTCGAAGAACTGTGGAGTGGGAGCTGGATCGAGCTTGGGTTCGGTGGCGTTGAGTCTCTCGAGGGCGCTGTCACGATCTTCCTCGCTCGTGAAGTTTGTCCGGTTCCAGGTGAACTCGACGAGGATGCCGTTGGGATCGGTCGCGTAGATAGAGATGGTGGTTCCCCAGTTCATCTCGATGACGGTGATGCCGTGTTCGCGCCATCGCTGCTTGTGCGCCTCGAGGCCGCTACGTGTGGCCGCGTCAAAGGCAAGGTGGTTGACCCAGGGGGGAAGCCCGACGGATTGCGACAGATCGGTCCGATAGTCGGACGCGATCGTGTCATCGTGGAGATCGAAGAACGACATCAGACCGCCCCCGCCTGTGTCGTAGAACGCGAGGCGCGACCAGCCCGTGCCGCCTGGGGTCGGCCCGCATTGGACCTTGACGAGTTCGAAGCCCATGACCTCGCTGTAGAACCGGTGTGTCCCGGTCGGGTCCTTGGTAGCGAGCGAGACGTGGTGGAAACCCATCGATGGTATCCTCCTCGAAACCGTGACAGAATATTATTCCGCTTTTGGAGCGAATAATATTCTGGTCGATGCGACCAGTCAACCTCGGCTCAAGGAGTAGGGATCGACCATGACCACCGCTGCAGCGGTCGACGAGTCACGGCGGCGCGCCATCCTGGACGCGGCGCTCGAGATCTTCCTCGTCAACAGCGTAGCCGGCACATCGATCGAGGACATCAGGCGTCGGTCCGGCGCGAGCGTCGGCTGCATCTATCACCACTTCGGCAGCAAGGAGCGTCTTGCTGCTGAGCTTTACCTAGAGATCCTCCGGGACTACCACCACGACTTTCTTGGCGCTCTTCGGGCCAGCAAGACGGCCGAGGAGGGGATCAAAGGCGCCGTTCATCGTCACTTCCGCTGGGTGGCCTCCCACCCCGAGCGGGCCAGCTACCTCTTGCACTGCCGCGAGCCGGAAGTGACCGCAGCGTCCGAAGGGAGCGCTCGAGAGCTCAATGCCGCCTTCTACGCCGAGGCTGGGGCGTGGCTGGCCGAACAGGTTGACAAGGGCCAGGTCCGTCGCCTCCCCCCGGCCCTGTACCACGCGCTGTGGATGGGTCCGAGTATCGAGTACGCCCGCGGATGGCTTAGCCGTCGACGCCGACGAACGGCCGAACTGTCCGCTGGGAATGTCCTTGTTGCGGACGCGGCGTGGCAAGCCTTGCGCTCGGACACCCGCCCCTGAGCCACCCCTATGAAGGCCAAACGGAGGTCATGTCCCAATAACCCAGTCGCATCGCGTGACCTTGCTGTCCCAATCCTCGGTGCCGGGTCATGGCGTCATCTTCGAGCGTCAGCTCCGAGTGGGCTGGGCGCCCTACGGATCGCACATTGGTTCGCATGCTGGCATGATCAGCGTTCCGTGAACGTCGCGTTCCTGGACATCGGCGGAACGCTTTGGCCGGACGAGTGGCCGTCCCTGCCTGGCGATCGCGAAGAGAGGATCAGGCGCTTGTGCAGTCGGATCGAACAGCTATCCGAACTTGATGCCGCGCGACTGGTCGATTCGCTCTCATCGGTCAAGCACCCCGCCTCCACTCGCCAACAGACCCACCAGCTGGTCATCGATGCCGTCCATCGGTGTGGCCTCAGCCGCCCGGTTGCAGCGGAGGCAGTGATCGAGGCCATGTGTCTGCCAGCCGCTGGGCATGTCGAACTGTTTCCCGACGCCAACCGCCTACTTGACACCCTGTCCGGGAGTGCCCGAGTCGTGATCGTTTCCAACACCATGTGGCGAGAGCGACGTGCTCTACACCGCGACTTCGAGCAGTTCGGGTTGGCCGGTCAGGTGGACGATTACATCACGTCGATCGATGTCGGGTGGCGCAAGCCGGACTCCCGCTTCTTTGCTGCTGCTCTCTCCTCAGGTGCAGCGCCACCAGACCACTGCGTGATCGTAGGTGACTCGGAAAGGAACGACATTGCGCCCGGCCAAGCACTTGGTATGGCCACTATCCGGGTGGCCATCGAGGCTCCAAGACCATCGACGAGTGCTGCCAATCACGTGTGTATCTCTCTCGACCAGGTGGCCGACGTCCTCGCCGACCGCCTGGCAGGCCGTGCTGGCTGAGGACAGTCGAGGTCGTCCCATACCGCTCAACTCCGAAATCCCCGAACGACGGCCCAAGATCATCCCAGCTCGCGCCGGCTGCGGGGCGTTGTTCGTCACCGCTAGCTCGGGGTCGGGGGCTCAGACGCGCTCAACTCGTAGTGGACGGTGTCGTAGTGGCGCCGGCGGTGAGCCAGCGGGACCAGCCGGCCCTGCAGTATCGGATACTTCTTGGCCAGCGCCTGGCTCACGGCCGGAACCTCGTCGGGTTCCAGCAAGCGCGCTGTCGCCGAGACCGGGGGACTCGTGGGTTTCCCACGCGCAGTCGAGGGGGCGATCGCCACTCGTGGGTCGCGGCGAAGCCGTTTGGCTTTGCCGGCAGTAGACCATGTACGGAAATAAGCGTGGTCACCGACGACCACGACGTTGACAGGGGTTGCTACAGCCGAGCCGTCGCGCTTGTAGGTGGTGACCACCATGTTCCGTTTCTTCGCCAAATCGTCGAAAGCGCCCATCTCATCCAGACTATGACTCGACGACGGTTCGTCCTCCGCGCAGCGCCAGCGGACATCGCTTGGTAGAGAGCCTTCCATCCATCGCACCGAGATAAGTGGGGCCTCGCGCCTATCCCAAACCCTCAGCCAGCGCCTCGATCCCGACTCGTTTCTTATCCGAAATTGCCGGCTCCCTACGCCTACCTCGGGCATGGATCGGCGGACGTCGGTGTATAGGGGTGGTGGAGCGTGACCTGCTGACGAGATCATGACCTGTATGGACTATGGCAACGCCGTGATCGTCGATGACCTGGCCGCGTTCACGCTCGACCCGCCAGGGAAAGCCGCCGCGGCGGTTTATGACCGCCCGATTGGTCTGCGGCTCTTGCACCAGGACGCGGAGTCAGGCGAAGAGCACTACCTGGTCCGTTATCCCGCTGGTCTCCAAGGACGCCTGCACGAGCACAGCTTTGCCCACACGATCGTGGTATTGGACGGGAAGCTCAACGTCAACGGCCAAATTATCGGACCCACGCCTACGCCCACTTCCCAGCACTCCAGGCGATGCGACATCAGTCAGCGGGAGACGCCCCTTGCCTGTTCGTCATAATCTTCAACGGCCCGTTCGATGTTCGGGTCATAGACGACTCGGGGCCATCGGCATGGAAGCGGTGTTCGTGTCCACGTTAGCCAAACCGAACCGATTCTTCTCCCGGCCCGAAGGCGCCCAGAACGCTCTCTTCCCGCGCCCCTATCCCCGTTGGCTGAGCGTCCCAACACGCCGGCCAGGAGGCGGTTATCTGTTCGTCTGCGGCCCTTCGGTGTCGCCATCGGTGCCGGCAGGCGACGTGTTATCTCTGGGTGTTCTGGCGGTTATCGGGACAGCACCTCTGGCCTTGTCGGGATACGTGTCGACCGAGTCGGGCTCAGGAGGACTTTCCCCCGGTCGTCTCCGGGTTCAGGTTGTTGCGGCGATGCCTTCGAACATGTAGCCGAATGGTCGCGGGCCTTTGGCGTAGTAGTTGTCCATTCTGGTCATCGCGAACCCCGAGCCGGCGACGAGCTTGTCGATAGGGCGATTGAGGTGGCACCCTCCTGCGACACGCCGCTGTAGCGGGGTCAGCCGGTCCTGCCAGCGTGCGACGCCCACATCAGGCGAGCGGCCGTGCTCAACGAAATGGAGCAACCCGCCCGGCCGCAGAACCCGGCGCATCTCGGCGAGCGCCCGTTCGACATCGGGAATCGTGCACAGCGTCCAAGTGACTAGCACATGATCGACACTGGCCGACTCGACGGAAAGGTCTTGCCCGTCCAAGCCGACGAACTCCACCGGTACCGGGCTGGCCGCGACCCGCTTAGCCGCCAACTTGCGTCCGACCGTGGCCGGGTCGACTGCGCGAAGCTGGCAGATCGTGGATGGGTAGTGCGGGACGTTGAGTCCCGAGCCGAAGCCGACTTCGATCACGTCGCCGTCGAGGTTTTGGGCAACCCGGGCCCTGATCGCGGTGAACTCCTTGCGAGCCATGACCACGTCTACGAAACGCGGAAGGACCTGATCGACGTAGAACCCCATCGCGACAGTCTGGCCGAAGCGAGAGCCACGACCGCGAGAAGTGCTTTCCAGCGACCGCCTGAGACAGCAAGAGCCGAGCTCGCCCTCTTCGATGCCATCGGGATGCGACCATCGCGCTCGACATCTTGGGACCCGTCGATCACTCGTGTTTTACGAACGAGTGGGGTCATGCACCCGAGAAAGCGAGCCGGACCATCTCGTCGTCTCCGGGCTACGGTCGTGACGTCCCGAACCGTTGAGACGATCTGCGGAGGTATCTGAATGGCGATGATCGCACGCCAGTTTGAACGGCCACGCGGCCTGGTTGGCCGCTTGGTTGGCCGCGGCATGGCCCGCCGCAACGGTGATTTCAACAGATGGGCCGTTAGTGAGGTAAGGAAGGAATGCGCCAACGAGGAGATACGGATCGTCGAACTTGGTCCTGGCCCCGGCATCGGCCTACAGGAGCTGTTGAACGTCTTCCCTGCGGCACAGGTGTGGGGGGTCGACCTGTCTGCCGAGATGCTCTCGCAATCCCGAAAGCGAAATATGGCGGCGATAAACGCTGGCCGACTTTCGCTCATTGAGGGCGACATCAGTTCTCTGACCCGAGTGGCGCCAATCGACATCCTCGTGGCCAATCACGTCCTCTACTTTTGGCACGACCCGGCGGCTGAGGTGGCACAACTTCACCATCTCCTTCGACCGGGCGGGCTGATCGCACTCGGCTATCAGCTCAAACAGAACATGCCACCCATGGCCCAAGCGCACTTCCCTCGACAGGGCCACGTTCTCTACGAGTCGGACGCCGACGTCGAGACGCTCTTGAGCGACAGCGGCTTTCAATCCGTAACGCATCGCGTTAAGGGTTCAGCCGAGATACCTCACGGCCGTCTGACCCTCGCGATTGCCTGAGACCGATCTCAGAGCGCGCTTGGTCCTGAGGGTCGGGTTCGACCGCGCTTGCCCCTAACTCTCGCGGCGCAGGTTGCGATGGGGCGCCCTCTATCGCTGCCGGCTTGTGGTCAGGGGCCAGACCGTCGCGGAAGTGGCCACCGCGACGGTGATGTCGAGACGTGCTCGTCGTCCAGTCAGTATCGTCTCGGAGCGCTGGGCCGTCCTAAGGATGGTGGGCGCTTTGGCGACCGATGAGTTCTGGACGAAGCGCCCGTCCTACCTGGAAGCAGAGAGGGGAATGGTATGTCTCAGCCCGAGGCCATCTCAGTGTCTAGGAAGATCCCCGCTTCGGCCGACGTCGTGTTTGCCTTGCTCGCCGATCCCACCAAACATCCAGAGATGGATGGGTCCGCGATGCTGAGGTCAGCGACGTCAAGCGGCTTGATCACGGGCGTCGGGGACACGTTCACCATGCGGATGCACAACGACGAAATGGGCGACTACGAAATGATCAACCACGTGGTCGAGTACGAACCGAGCCGACGTATCGCCTGGGAACCGGTTCTGTACCACGCGGGACGGCCCGAAGATGAGGAAGACGTGGGCGTGCGGTCCGGGCACCGCTGGTCGTATCAACTCGAACCGGTTAGCTCGGATGTCACCTTGGTCACGGAGAGCTACGACTGCTCCGATGCCCCAGCGTGGTTACAGAAGGCGGTCCGAGGAGGTAGACGCTGGCAAGGGTCCATGGACGCCTCGTTGGAGAACATCGAACGGGGCTTCGCGACCACAATCGACTGAGTCGGCGACTCCAGTTTCCGCCGCATGCGCCGTCCAGCGGGCACTCTTGGCTAGTTGTCCGCGACGCCCCATACCGCTCATCGTGAGCATCCCCGTATCCCATGAGCAGAGTGCCCTTGAACGCCGGCCTGGAGGCGGTTATTCGGGGTCATCCGGCGCTTGCTAGAGCAAGCGCGGCAGAGCGATGCTTCTATGGTTGTCAAGGGGATATTTTGGAGCGGGGTTCTCTGTTCATGCGGGGGGTTGGAGAGGTGGGACGGGGCTTTGATGTGAGGCTGGGTGTCTGATGGTTTGGTGGTGGCTGGGTGGCGCGGTGCTGGCAGACCAGTGATGAGTCACTCGTGGTGTTGAGGACAGGCTTTTGTCAGGCCATGGCATCCGCGTTGGGATGAGAGTGGGATGGGCGCTGGAGCGGCGGGCTGGCGGATCGTTCGCAGGACAACCCGGGTGGGTGTCAGGCACTTATAGGGCCGGGCCCGCCGCTCCAGGCGATCTAGGGTCGGGGTGGTTCCCGATAAACCTGGCGGGCGACGTAACGCTTGAGGGCTCGGATGATTTCTTTGGTGGAGCGACCTTCTTTACGGCGCCGCTCTACGTAGGCTCGGGTGCGGGGGTCGCTGCTCATGCGGGTCATGACGATGCACCACAGGGCGTGGTTGGCTTGGCGGTTGTCGCCTCGGTCCAATCGGTGACGGATGACTTTCCCCGAGGACGCTTCGATGGGGGCCACGCCGCAGAGGTGGGCCCAGGCTGCTTCGGAGCGGAGCCGCTGGGGGTTGTCGCCGGCGGCGGCCAGCAACAGGGCGGCGGTGTGGACCCCCACCCCGTAGATTTCCAGCAGGCCGGGGGCGACTTCTGTGACCAGTTCGCCGACCAGGGCGTCCAGGCGGTCTATTTCTTGCTCGAGGGCCAGGGCCCGCAGGGCGGTCTTGGTGGCGAAGGTGACCGGATCGGCGGGCGTCCCGGGGCGCAGGCCGGCGGCCCGGTCGATTACCGCAGCCGGGGTCAGCCCGGCCAGGGCGGCCCGCAGCTGATCGGGGGCGGTGAAGGACAGGTGGCGGATCTGATTGAGGGTTTTGATGCGGTTGGCGCGGGCCGAGCGGCGAGCGACCATCAGCACCCGGATGGCTTCCACTTGGCCGTCTCGGGTTTTGGCTATCCCGGCGGCTCGGCCCGACTGGGCGGCCCGGGCCGCTTCGATCGCGTCGGCCGGGTCGGATTTGCCTTGGCTGCGCCGGGCTTGACGGTTTTGGCGGTCCACCTCGACCACCTCGATACCGTGGCGGCGCAAGTAACGGACCAGGCCGGCCCCATAGGCGCCGGTGCCTTCCACCCCGACCCGGCGTAGCACACCGAACCAGGCCATCCAGGCCAGCAGCTGCCGGTAGCCGGCCGGGGTGGCAGCAAAGCTTTGCACGCCCAGCAGCCCGCCGATGGGATCCAACACCGCGGCCACATGCGTGTCGAGGTGGGTGTCCACCCCGCCGGTGACCGCCGGCTCAGCCCCGGTCACGGCCATGGCGTTCCGGTTTGGCCGTGGAGTTACAAGGTGGCGTGGCGGACCACGATGCCGGCAGTGCGCAGCTCTTCCAGGGCCGCCACCATGATCTGGGCGGCCGCTACCTCCACCAAGGGGTCGGCGGCCACCCGGACCGTCAGGTGTAACTGCTGGTCGTCGGGGGCCAGCAGCGGGCCCCGAGCCGGGCACCGCCGGCCCATCAGGCCACCACCGCCTCGGTCTGGCCGTCGGGCGGCCGCGCCCACGCCACCGCCGCGGCCACGAACCGGGCCCGGGGGTAAGCGGCACCGGTCACCCAGGCGATACCAGCCCGAACCACCGGGCTGGCCCCACCCCAGATGCCGAAGCGGTACCCGGCCTCAGCCTCGACGGCCAGCGCCCACCACAAGCACACCTCGCACACCGGGCACCCCCCGCAGCGGGCCTGGCCCCGAGCCCGGGCGGCCGGCTCACCGAAAAAATCCGCCGGCCCCGCTCCCCGACAGGCGGCCTGATCCATCCAAGCCAATAAATCCGCCTCGCCGCCGGGCCGTTCCGTGGCGGCCCGCGGTGAGCCGGGTCCCGGCCGCCCACCAAGACCAGCCCGCTTCGCCTGCCCATCGGTTGGGACCGCTGCAGCCCTCATGGCGGCCTCCTGGGGTGATCTATAACCGTCACCGTCATCCAAGGCCACCCCCGCCCGCCGGCCAAGGGCGTATCCGTGGTGGACAGCCACCGCCCGCCGCTCAGCAACGACACCGCCGCCCACACCGCCACCCCCAACCAGGCCGCCACCGGCCCGGCCACCCGCTCCAGAGCCGCCACCGCCTCGGCCCTTCCACCCCGATGCACTCGCTGCCGATACCGGCGATACCAGCCCCGGACGGTCGTAGAGGCAAAGTGGGGATCGATCTGCCGAGCCACCGAGCGGGTGCCTTGCCCCGCCGCCACCGCCTTCACGGCCGGGCCGATCACTTCCACCGCGTCCAGCCGACCCAGCAAACAAAACGACAGCAGCAGCGCGTGACTGGCCCGGCAGACCGGGCACCAGGCTCTCTTCACCCAGATCCGCACCACCACCAGCCCGCACCGCACCGACCGCGTATAGCCCGACCAGAACACCATCGGGCGCCCGCACACCTCGCAGTGAGGACCAGGAACCCGCACCCCCTTGCCGGCCGCCGCATACGCCGCCACCGACAACGCACAAGGCCATATAATCGCCACAGGCGACTACCGCCTTCCGGGTCCCTCCCCTGAGCGCGAACTCAACCGGGGAGAGACCCCTCACCAATTTCAGGACGTCTCATCCTGCCGCCAAATCCGACACCGACACGAAAATCTCCTACCGCACCGACCAGTACACCCCTGGCGGCCCCCCCATGAGCTGCCAGAGTGACATTCAGACCAACAACCCCGACACCAACAGGACCCGCTTCGAGAAAACGGACCGTCCCAGCGTCAAGCACCCCCTAATCCTCACTGGCACGTATGGGCTATGTGACAGCCGGCGGAGCGGCCGGGATATTGGGGCGGGTAACAGAAGTTGAAGCGTTACCAGTGGTCAGTAGCGACGTCGCCGACCGGCGGTGAGGACGTCGCGACTTTGTCGCTTTTCGCTGATCGGCCTCGTCGGTGGCTGTGGATCACCAGGACTATTGGAGGTTGCTTTCATCCGCGCGGACGTTGAGCACGCCGCTCGCTGCCAGCGCTGATGATGATGGTCGGCGATAAACCGGAAGCGTCTCTGGATGGGGATCGGTCATGCGTCGACTGAAGTGTCCAGTAGGCCGTGGCCGTCTGCGAGGGCGACCGCGCCACCCCCACTGGTTGCCGTCAGCGGTCGCCGGGGGCCATGTAGAACCACACGGGTTGCTTGGCGCCCTGATCGCGCATCGCCGCTCGGGCTTGGAGGACGACGTCACCGGTGCGGGTGTGGTCGAAGAACCAGCGGGTGCCGGACCAGGCTGAAGGGGCGTGGTCCGACAGGCCGAGCGCGGCGAGCTCGTAGTAGCCGCGCAGGTCCTGCGCAACGCGGGCGGGGATGCCGGGCAAGCCTGCTTCCTTCCAGGGTGTGCCCTCGGCGATGCGGATGATCGCCTCGATCGCCGCGGGTACGGCGTCGGCGTCGACGACGCGGCCGGTACCGGCCCGGTTGCCGAAGCGGGCGACGGCGCGGTCGTAGGCGGGGCGCAGTCCGTTGGCCTCATCGAGCGCGGGGTGCAGGTCGGGGTCGTGGCGTGGCGGCAAGCTGCAGGCGATGACCTCGTCGCCATTGTCGGCGATGGCCTCGTCGTACACGTCGAACACCGGTCCCGCCGCGTCGAGCAGCGAGAAGGCGTGGTGCAGGACGCGGTGCTGGAACTCGGCGTCGCCGGGCCGGCCGAGGGGACGTCCGAGCGGGAAGTCGCACCACAAGCCGCGTGGCGGCGCGGCGCGTTCGATCTGGTTGCGCTGCGATCCGAGGGCGACGGAGGCCAACCCTTCGGCCTCGAAGACGTGGGCGAGCGTACACACGGTACGCGTGCACAGCGGTCAAACGGGGGTGAGCAAGACGACGTCGACGCCGTGTCGGCGTAGCAGCTTGGCCCCGGCCGGCCCGCTGTCATAGCGCACTGCGCTGAGGTCGAACTGGTTGCCCGCGTACGAGAGGTGCTGTTGAGCGACGGCGCCGATCGTGCCGGCGGCGGCGAGTTCGTCGAGCCGCTCGATAGGGAACACCACGTTCAGGTCGTAGGCGAACCCGATGGCGTCGAAGTTCGGGCTCCAGTGGCCGGTCATGTAGTCGCGGCGTGATCCGTCGAGGACGCGGAACCCGGTGTCATTCGGGGCGAAGTCGTCCTGATCGGGGTGGTGCAGCGAAGCGGTAGTGACGAGCGCCACCTTCGCGTCGGCCAGCGGCGGCGGTGTGGTGAACGCAGTGGTGTCGAACACCGGGGTCTCGATATTGGCGGTCATCGCCTTGAGGTCACGGTCGGCCATCGGTGTGCGGCTCCTCAGTTACCGGGAAAGGCCCGGCGCAGGTCGTCTCGGTCAGGGCACCCTCGGCGGTGGCGCCAGGATGCGGTTGGCGGCGAGCCGAACGTCGGGACTGCGGCGGTGCGGGCGAGTGGGTTCCGGCACGCCCCAGTTTGTTCGTTGACGAACCGCCTGCCGCGGCCGATATGGGCGCCTCTGATGAGATTGGACAGTACCGGGGTGTTGGTCCGGACGGAACACATCGTCGCCGCGGTCAGTTCGTCGGCGCTGGCGGCGGCAAGGCGATCGTGAGCGGTAGGCAGCGCGGCGAGATCGAGGTCCGGGCCTCAGGTTGCGCATCGTGTCGTCAGCTCGCCGTCAGGCTGTCGGCTAGTTGTGGCTCGCCACGCAGCGAGCGCTTGATCTCTGCCATCCCGGGGAACGTCGCCACCTCCCATACTGCGTCCCACAGGCGCAGCGCCTCGCCGCCGCGGGGGACGGCACTGATTACCGGCCCGAAGAACGAATGGCTGGCACCGTCGCGATGGAACGTGATGATGGGCGTGCCGACGTCGCGCCCGGTGCGACTCAACGCTTCGTCGGTCTCGGCCTGCAACACCTCGTCCCAGGTCGGATCGTTCGCCGCGCCGACATACCGCTCGTCGATGCCGACCGAGCGCAGGTAGTCGGGGAACCCGGCCTCCCAGTGATCGGTGAGTTCCTTCCGGCGCCGGCGAACGTGGATGTCGCCGCCGAAGCGGGTGTACAGGTCGCCCATGGCATCGCGGCCCTCGCCGGCACGCACCGCGGCGGCAACACGCAGCAACTTCAAGCCGCTGGTGTGCCCGGCCACGTAGCCCGGGGCGAAGTCATGCTCATAGTCCTTGTCGGCGTTGAGCAACCTGAGGCTGATGAACCGCCAGTCGACCCGCAGGTCGCGCTGGCCGGCGACCTCGACGACCCAGCGCGACGTCAGCCACGCCCACGGGCACACCGGATCCCAAAAGAACTCCACGTCGTAGTCGCCGCTCATGTCATCACGCTCGCTTTCATCCAATCGGCGATCGCCGCGCCGATCTCGTCAGGGCTGTCCTCTTGCACGAAGTGGTTGCCGGCGACATTGACCTCGCGCTGGTTCGGCCACGAGCGGGCGAACTCCAACTGCGGGCCGCGCAGGATCGCCCCCGGTTCGGCCACGACGAGCAGCTTCGGGACCGTGCTCGTCGCCAGCCAGCCGGCGTAGTCTTTCACGATGGCGACCACGTCGGCCGGCTCAGCGTCGATCGGGATCTGCCGGGGCCACGTCAACGTCGGTCGACGGTCCTCGCCGGGCGTCGCGAACGGCCGTCGGTACTGGTCCATCTCGACATCGGTGAGCGGGCGCAGCACCGAGCCGGGCAGCACCCGCTCCACGAACAAGTTCTTGTCGAGGACCATCGACTCGCCGGCCGGCGAGCGGAAACCCTGGAATACCTGCCGGGCCGCTTCGGGCCACTCGTCCCACGTCACCGGACGCACAATGGCTTCCATGTAGGCGATGCCGGCCACCGCGTCACGGTGCCGGTTCGCCCAGTCGAACCCCAGCGCGGAGCCCCAGTCGTGGACCACGAACGTCACCCGCTCGCTGATCCCCAGCGCGTCCAGCAGGCCGTCCAGGTAGTCGCGATGGTCGACGAAGCGGTACGAATCGGAGCCAGCGTCCGGGAGCTTGTCCGAGTCGCCCATCCCGATCAGGTCCGGCGCCACGCAGCGGCCCAATCTGACCAGGTGGGGGATCACGTTGCGCCACAGGTAGCTCGACGTCGGGTTGCCGTGGAGCAACACGATCGGATCTCCGTCACCGACGTCGACGTAGGCCATCTGCCGACCGTGCACCACGACCCGCTCCTTGGTGAACGGGAACTCGGCCGAGATCGCCATCCTCCGAACTCCTGACCTTCTCGAGCGGGCCACACTGGACCGATCGGTCCAAGCCGACCGACACCCTAGGCGGCCGCCCGGATATTGTCCAGCCGTGGAGCACACCGCCGCGTTGACCGCCCGAGGCAGAGCGACCCGGCAGCGCATCGTCAGCGCCGCCGCCGAGCTGATGCTGGCCAACGGTGTCGCCGCCACCAGCGTCGACGACGTTCTGTGCCGGTCCCACGCCAGCAAAAGCCAGCTGTACCACTACTTCACCGACAAGCACGACCTCGTCCTCGCCGTCACCCAACACGCCTGCAGCCGCGTCCTCGCCGCCCAACAGCAACTCGCCGGCATCGCCGACTGGGACGACCTGGCCGCCTGCTTTGACCGCATCGTCGGCACACGCTCCAACCGAATGACCCGCCTGGGCTGCCCACTCGGCACCCTCACCGGTGAGCTCGCCGCCACCGACGAACCAGCCAGAAGTATGCTCGCCACCGCCTTCACCGCCTGGCAACGACAGCTACGTGACGGGCTGGCCCGCCTGCAGCGCCACGACCTGCTCGACGCCGATGCCGACCTCGACCACCTCGCTACCGCGACGCTCGCATCGCTGCAAGGCGGCCTGCTGCTTGCCAAGACGACAGGAAGCCGCGAACCCCTGCGCATCGCCCTCGACGCGGCGTTCCGCCACCTCCGGTCGTTCGCCCCCGAACCCAAAACCCCGGCACCCCAGGTGTCGCCGACCACCCGATAGAGCTCCTCCTCTGCCCCAGAAAGTGAGGGCCGACCGCCCTCCAAAACGCGAGCGCCCACAGCCCAGAGCGCCGGAACTGGGGCGTCCATTAGCGACGGCGGACTGGTGCTGTCAGGTAGTTTCTATTCCCAGAGAGTGGCCAGCCAAAGACCTGGCAATCGCTCCCTGCCGGAGGTGCAGACAAGACATGCCTGAGTTCCCTGCGATTACTCACGTGGCGCTAACGGTTACGAGCCTCGAACGGAGTGTTCCTTGGTACAAGGCCCTGTTCGGCTCGGACCCGATTCTTGACGAGGACACAGGTCCGTTCCAGCGTGTCGCTTGGCTTACGGGCGGCACACTCGTCGGTCTAACTCAGTTCCCTGATTTGAGCAGCACTGAGCCGTTCAACGAGCGCCGGCCGGGGCTCGATCATCTGGCTTTCGGCTGTGCCAGCCGTGATGAGTTGAGAGCATGGGAAATCCATCTAGGCGAACTCGGCATCCCCAGCGGTGGCATCGTGGACGCGCCCGGGTACTCGGCATTGTCCTTTCGAGACCCTGACAACATCGCACTGGAGTTCTTCGCACCTCGGGGCTAGGACTGGCGGGTATCTGTCTGCCCAATAGGCCGTCCCCTACAGCAGCCTGCGGCCGCAACCAATCGGACTCGCCTAGTGATGGGCGGCGTGCCGGTGGGGGCGGCCGCAGTCTGCTGGTTTGACGCGACCAGGTGCTGAGCGGGCTGTTGACGGGCCGGCTAAGCCGGCCCTGAGCGCGCACGCCTGGTAGCGGCGAGAATCACCGGCGAGCGCGGAGGTGAACGATGGGAGTGTTCGAGGATCTTCATCGGGATCGGATCACCGGGAGTCTGGCCATGTATGACCGGATGATCTTCAAGGGCCGGTTGACCGCCCTGTATAAGCAGAACGGGGCGAAGTGCTTCTTGTGGACACAGGGGGTGGCGCTGAAGGACTTCACCCCTTACGCCAAGTGGACCACCGCGAAGATCGCTGATAATGCGAGGGGTCTCGCCACCGCGGCTGGGAGGCCGGTGATCTCGTTTGATCATGTCAAGTCCCGTAACTACAGCCAACGCAAGGACGAGCTGGCCCTGTCGATCGCCGAGGCGGATGGCATCAGCGAGGGGGTGATCTGTGTGATCAGCGCGGTGGAGTCGTGCATGAGCTTCCAGGTGCGTAAGAGCTTCAAGACCAAGACGATCGAGATGTACCGCCGGGAGCGTAAGTGCCTCCACCACTACGTGTACCTGATCGACCCGGAGTTCGGTTTCATGCACATCCGGTTCAGGGCTGGATCCCCTACGACGTCCAGGTGTACATAAACGGCAGGGAGTGGCTGGCGCGGCGCCTGGACGAGGCCGGGATCGGCTATGTCCGCTACGACAACTCGCTGCTGCGTGTCGATGACCTCGAGGCGGCTTCCCGGCTGTGCGAGGACTTCGCTCACCGGGCCTGGCCCCGGGTACTCAACGCTTTCGCCCGCAAGGTCAACCCGATCGCCCCAGCGGTGCGCGCCGCCGGCTATGGCGGCTACTACTGGGTGCTCGACCAGGCCGAGATCGCCACCGACGTGATGTTCAACACCCGCCGTGACCTGCTCGATGTCTGGCCCGACCTGGTGCATCACGCGGCGTTGAACCTGGGCTCAGAAGACGTGCTGGGATTCTTGGGCCGCAAGCTCCACCCGTCCCTGCAGGCCGAGGTGGTGACCGACACCAAGCGCCGTCCGGAGGGATGGCGGGTCAGACATCGCATGGGCCCCAACTGGGTGAAGATGTACGACAAGGTCTCGGTTCTTCGTGTTGAAACCGTCATCAACAATCCGCGTGAGTTCCGGATCCTGCGGGTCGTCACCGACGCCAAAGGCCGGCGCGAGCGGCGGTGGTGTCCGATGAGAAAAGGCGTCAGCGATCTGTACCGCAACTTCCAGGTCGGCATGGGCGCCAACCAGCGCTACCTGCAAGCTCTCGCAGCAGGGCCACTCAAAGGCGAAGGTGTCGCCGCTCTGGACGCCTTGTGCCGGCCCCGCACCAGACGTGGGTGCACCGTCGCCCGCTTCAGTCCCCTCAACCCCGCCGACCTGGCCCTGTTCAAGGCCGCTCTGGCCGGCCAGCACACCATGAACGGATTCCGAAACGCCGACCTGGTTGCCCGCCTCTACCGCCGTCCCGCCCGCGACCGTGACGAAGCCCACCGACGATGCGAACGCATCTCCCGGCTCATCGTCAAACTCCGCGGGCACGGCTTGGTCGCCAAAGTCCCCCGAGCCCGCCTCTACCGCGTCACCCCCTACGGCCAGCGAGTCATGGCCGCAGCACTCGCCATCCACGACGACCAATACCCCACCCACTATCTCCTACACGCGGCATAACCGCCACCTGTCTCACGCGACGCGCAAATCTGGCCGAGATTGGTTCTATCGCCGGGTTACGGCGACGTTATAGCGCGCCCACGCCCGTCGGGTGACATTTCTTCCCGTAGCGTCTGGCTCGCCCGGCGAGCAAATCGGCAGGATGAGCAGGCAGGAGATCACGGCAAGAGTCCGCCGGGTGGCTGAACAGGCGCTGGCCGAGAAGGGCTACGCAGCGCCGATCGACGTGCTCGTGGGTGTCGGCTGGCTGGCGCCAATTCGGGTCGATGAGTGGCGCCAAGGTCGCCTCCCGGCGCTGGTGGGCGGCGTGCAGGCCAACCTTTCCAAAGTCTCCGACGCCATGGCCGACTTCCGCCGGTGGGCCCGTGACCGCGGCCTTGAGCCGAGCCGCACCCGGTACGTGGCCCGCACCCCGACCGGCGCCTGCTGCAGTTCTCTGTGAGCGGCAAGCCGTCGATCGAGGAGGCCTACCGCACCCATTGGGTCTCCCCCCGGCTGTCGGAGGCCAAGCGGCGGCGGCTGGCTGAGGCCGCTTCCCGACCACCTGAGCTGGTGGTGATCAACGCGACGCGGTACTGGTCCTGCACGAAGTGCTCCGGCACCGGCGGCGACCTGCTGATCATGGAAGAAGCGGGCCCGGTCTGCATGAAGTGCGCCCGAATGGATCACCTGGTCTTCCTGCCCAGCGGCGATGCCGGCCTGACCAGACGGGTCCGCAAGGCCAGCACGCTCTCAGCGGTCGTGGTCCGCTGGAGCTGGGCCCGCAAGCGCTATGAGCGCCAGGGCCTCTTGGTCGAGCAAGCGGCTCTTGACGCCGCCGGCGGCGCGACGGCCGAACCGCGATGTACATGATCGACCAAGATTCACGAGGTCACCGGGCGAGGTCCGATCCAGCCACGCTCGGCCGGAGACGCCCCCGGCGGGGTCGGCCCGCCCCAAGAGTCGACCCCGGCCTATAGGCGTTTGGTGTACCGCTTTGGCGGCCGCCTGCTAAGGGGAGGCAACCTGCGCCTCCGACAGCCACGATGCCGACGGCGAGGGGCGGGCCGTCACCAGTTTCACAGAACTCGCCTGCGCGGTCGCTGCCGACTCGCGCCCGTCGACGGATCCCGACTTTCAGCCACTACCGCTATCAGTCGGGAGGACGGATATTCTGTGCGCCCTCGGCGCCAGGGGGGTGGTTCCGGCCACGAGCGCCTATCGCCGAGTACGCGCTCGCCGACGCCGGTCAGCGGGTCGCCCACCTGCGCCCACCATGGAACAATCTGTGCGTGGAGCAACCGCCGTGATGCGAGGGACCCTTCGCTGGTTACGTCCCGGTGAGGGGGGCCGATCACCGATCCCGAGAACGCGCTACGTAGCTATGGCACGGCTTCGAACACGGCGCCCGCGGTGTTGCTCGGTGCTGGTGTTAGCGCCGGCCCATCGCCCGCAAGCAGTAGGGGAACGGACCATCGATGTCACAGTTCATCACCTTTGTCGTTCTCGGCTTTGCCAGCGGGGCGATCTATCTCGGCATCTCGGTCGGCCTGGTCACGGTCTACCTGTCGTCGGGAATCCTCAACTTCGCCCAGGCGGCCATAGCCATGTGGGGCTGCTACGTATTCGCGGCCCTACGCACGAGCGGGAAGCTGATCTTCCCGGTGGGCACGGTCACGCTCGGGAACAGCGTGGGGTCGGCCCTGGCCCTGATCATCGCCCTGGTGATGACGGTAATCCTCGGCGAGATCATCCACCTGGTCATCTTCCGGCCTCTGCGCCAAGCGTCGGTCATGGCCCAGATCGTCGCCTCGGTCGCGGTCCTCATCACCCTGCCCGGGCTGGCGACGGTCCGTTTCGGGACCGACACTATTGAGGTGCCGTCGATGCTGCCCAACCACACCTACAACGTCGGCGGCGCCCACATCGGGCTGGCCAACCTCGTCATCGCGGCCATCGCCATCGTCCTGGCCTGCGCGGTGGGCGCCTACTTCCGCTGGACCACGCCGGGCGTGGCCACCCGGGCGGCGTCCTCCAACCAGAAAGCCCTCGGCCTGATGGGCTACAGCCCGACCACCCTGGACTCCGCGGCCTGGGCCATCGCCTCTGTCGTCAGCGCCCTGATGGTCATCCTCGCTGCCCCTACCATCTCCCTCAACGGCGGGGTGGCCTACCTGGTCGTGCCCGCGCTGGCGATACTGCTCGTCGCCCTAATGCGATCGCTGCTCGTGATCGCCATCGCCAGTATCGTGCTCGGCTCGGCCCAGGCCCTGATCACCCTCTACAGCGTCAAGTCCTGGTGGCCGACCTGGAGTCGGACCGGCCTGCCGGAAGCCCTGCCGTTCCTGGTGGCCATCATCGTGCTGTTTATCCTCGGTGACCGAATCGGCACCCGGGACGTGACCACTGGCGCCGGGCTACCCAAGGTCCGCCTGCCCCGACGTCCGATGCTCACCGTCATCGTGGTCGGCGGCGTCGCCATCATCGGGCTGCTGGCCACGTCCGGCCCCACCCGATTCGGGGTCATGACCAGCATCATCACCATGGTGCTGATCCTGTCGTCCACCATCATCACCGGCTATCTCGGCCAGGTGTCGCTGGCCCAGATCGCCTTCGCCGGCGCGTCGGGCTTCCTGCTATCGAAAGCCACGGTGAACTGGAACATCGGGTTCCCCTGGGCCCTGCTCATCTCGGCCTTGTTTGCCGCCGCCATCGGGATCCTCATCGGCGTGGCGGCCCTGCGCTTCCGGGGCGTCCAGCTCGCGATCGTCACCCTGGCGGCCGCGGTCGCCGTCCAGGCCTTCGTGTTTGACAACGCCTACTTCACCTCGCTGCAGGGGAACCTGGTCGGGACGCCGAAGTTGTTCGGAATCAACCTGGCCATCGAAGGCAACCACAACGTGGCCAGCCTGCAGTTCGGCTTCATGCTGTTCATCATCCTCCTCCTCTGCGTCGCGGGCCTGTTGCGATGGGCCCGGGGCCGGACCGGCCGAGCCTGGCTGGCCGTGCGATCCAACGAGCGGGCGGCTGCTTCCGCGGGCATCAACGTGTCCATCACCAAAATCAGCGGCTTCGCCCTCTCCGCCTTCCTGGCCGGGGTGGCCGGTGCTCTGGTCGGCTACAGCCAGGGGCAGCTGTCCACCGGCTCCTTCGAGGTGGGTACCGGGATCCTGCTGTTCGCCATCGCATTCCTCGCCGGTATCACAAGCATCGGCGGCGCTGCTCTGGCCGCGGCCATCGCCCCCCTCGGCTTCGTGTACGTACTGCTCAACGACAACAACTCTGGGAAGTGGTATTCCGCGATCGCCGGGATCGGCCTCATCATCACCGTCATGGTCAACCCGGACGGCATTGCCGGGAAGACCGCCGAGCAGTTTGAGGGTCTGATGGCTCGGTTCGGGCCAAAGCCCAAAAAGGCGGAGCCTCCCGCCAGCCCGCCGGCGGCCACGGAAGCGACAGACGCGTCAGGTCCGCAGGCCGTCGGGAGAGGAGCCTAGATTGCCAGAACGTGCAACCCTGTCCGCCCAGGGCGTGACCGTTCGATTAGGCGGCCAACAGCGATGTGACATGAAGGCCGAGCCCGGCCAGATCACGGCTCTCATCGGCCCCAACGGGGCAAGACGACGCTCATCAATGCCGTCACCGGATTCGTCCGCGCCTCCGGCACCGTCCACATCGGCGACCAGTCGCTCACCGGATTGCCCGGCACACCCGGCGGCGTCTGGGCCTGGCCCGAACCTGGCCGGCCGGCGAACTCTTCGACGCCCTCAGCATCCTCGACAACGTTCGTAAGGGAAATTGGCACGACCATGACGTCTCATCTGGGTCCGCCCGCTCCCCGATGCGAGCTGCCTCATAGGCGAGCAGAACGACGGTTACTGTAAGGCCGGACCTCGCCCATAACGCGCGTCCCCGAACCACGTGGTGGACGGCAGTCGAAGGTGCGGCCTAACGCCGGATCCTGGGCGAAAAACTCCGCGTCCTCTGGCCGGCGTCGGAGTCGACCGGTCCGGGCAAGGTGCCGATTCGGGGCGCCCGTGGTAGTGCTGCGGGCGTCGTCATTCTTTGCTCTTACTAACCGGCGCCAGGGGCTCAGGTACCGTGTGGCCGAGGAGGACCTGCATGGCCGACTCTGACCGCCGAAGCACGTTGTTGGCTTCGTACGAGAACGCCGCGGTAATCGTCTCGGCAACACCCCTCCAGCGGCTCGGCGACCCGACACCGTGCCCCAGATATGACGTGGCCGGACTGATCGACCACCTCGTCGAAGCGGGACACCGGGCGGCCGCTCTCGGCCGAGGGCAAGCACCCCCGCCGGGAGACGAGTCCCCTCATACCGAACTTTCCGACGCGCCCGCTCAGCTACGTCGCGCCGCCAAGGAGGCGGCCGAGGCATAGGGCGACGAGGCCGCATTGTCGTCGAGGTTCACCATGCCGTGGGGCGAGGAGTACACCGGGGCCACCCTGGTGGACATGTACCTGGCCGAGCTGGCCGCCCACGCCTGGGACTTGGCCCGAGCCACCGGGCAGCTCGACAGGTTGGACCCCTCGCTCGCGCTGCCGGCACTCGATGGTGCGCGGGCCATGAGCAAACCCCAGTACCGCAACATGGTCGAGCCAGGAGCCCCCTTCGGGGCGGAGGTGCCGCCGCCTCCCGGCGCCGACGACTGGGAACGCCTCGCCGCCTTCATGGGACGGGACCCCGGAGCATCGCTCGGCCGGTAAGGGTTGCAGGGGGGAGGGCCGGCTCGCAGCCCTTGTCGCCGGTTCGGTCCCGAAGGCTCACGCAGCACACCGCCCGCAACACTTCCCGGCGATCCGATCGAGGTGACGCGCTCGCTCGGCCTTCTGGTCGTCGGTCACGAAGTCCCCATAACGTGTGCCCACAACTGTGCCCCACTGGCGTCCCAGATCGCCGGCCCAGAGGCGCGCTATCAAGCGAGGACCGCGGTCGATGTGGCCGCCGAGCACGGCGAGGGAATGGCGGGCGGCACGGCAGGGTTGGTGCAGAGCATGGCAACGGTCGGGCTTATCGGAAGCGGAAATATCGGAAGCACGGTGGCCAGGTTGGCGGTCAACGCCGGACACGACGTGGTGCTGAGCAACTCTCGCGGTCCGGACACCCTCCGGGAAATGGCCGCCGAACTGGGACCTCGAGCTCGGGCGGCTACCGGCCAGGAGGCGGTCACTGCGGCCGACATCGTCTTGGTGTCAGTACCGCTCAAGGCTTATCCCCGCCTCTCTGGGCTCCCGCTCGCCGGCAAGGTCGTCATGGACACCGGCAACTACTACCCGCAACGAGACGGGCAGATCCCTGAGCTGGACACCAAGTCGCTCACCGACAGCGAGTACCTGCTCGGCCACCTCCCCGGATCCCGGGTTGTCAAGGTGTTCAACAACATCTTCTTCAAGCACCTCCTCAACCTGGCTCGCTCCACCGGCGCCGCCGACCGCTCCGCGCTGCCTATCGCCGGAGACAGCTCAGAGGCGAAGGCCGCGGTCACGGAGTTCTTGGACTCGATCGGATACGGCACCGTCGACGCCGGGTCCTTGGCAGACAGTTGGCGCCAGCAGCCCGGCACCCCGGTGTACGCCACCCCGTACGGGTCATTCGACAACGACAAGGGCACGCCTGCCGCCGGCGAAGTCATCGGCGCCGCCCTTGCTGCGGCTAAGCGCTAGCAGCCCCCCACACCACAGGACGGGGTAGGGCCGCCGGGAGAGTTGCACGGGGCAAGACTCAGCGAGGCGCCCCATAAACCCTCCGAAGACCATCCCAGCAGGACGGCAACGGCCTACCACGTATCGCCGGTTCAGCAGCACGGCCGCGAGAGCGCCCGATGATCAGTCCTCGCCGGCATTCGCGAGGCCACCTCGATTGCCTCCTCAAGCCTCGAGAAGATCGTGGCGGCGCTGGCCGCGACCCGGGACGGGCTGGGCAACCCGCCCGCGACTCCCCTGACTCGCGGGTCGTGCCAGGTGCCGACCGCCGATTGCTCGCGACGATCGTCGTTCGAATCAGCCCTGGAGGGTGATCACCACGCCGGTGTCCGCACAGGGAAACCGGCCGTTGCCCAGGTGTCGCACTCTGTCCACCAGCCGGATGATTGGCACCGTCAGGCCGTACTTTTGCTTTCACTCTGGAGGTGATCTCCTCGAAGTCGGGACCGGAGGTCACTAGCTCAACGGTGCCGGGCACTGGCGGGGTGGCGGCCTTGACCCTGCCTCGGACGTCGCTCGGTTGCAGTGTGATGCTCGGGTTGTTCCGTAGCCGCTTGGCCTTGCCGGAGGCCGAGGAGGTCAATAGGCCGACTCGGCCGCCGTCGAGCGGGACGATCCAGGTCGCCGTTTCGACTGCCACCCCGGTCTTGCGGAAGGTGGCCACGGACACGTACTTCTCTTGCGAGATCGTTCGTTCGGCGTTGCTGACAGTCATCTGCTTCTCCTCTCCAATGTGATCGCCGAGATCGGCGATCTGGTTCGGTGAAGGGACGAACGGCGAGACCGGCAGAGGACATCCGCGGTCCCGGGAATTTGTCAGGGCGTTTCGGACCTCGCGTCGTGGAGACGGGACATCAGCAGGCGCCGTTCGCCTTCGGTGGGCGCCAACGCGGCGGCCGTTTCCAGCTCTTCGCCAGCCTCGGTGATCCGGCCGAGCCGTCGGAGGTTGTCGGCCAGAGCGGCGTGCCAGAGATGGGACCGCTCCAGGCCGACGATGGCCTCCAGGGCGGCCAGCCCCTGTTCGGGCCCGTCGCGTTGGGTGACCGCGACGGCCCGGTTGAGGGCCACGACCGGGTTGGCTCCGACCGACCCGAGAAGGTCGTAGAGCCAGACGATACGGTCCCAGTCCGTCTCGGCCCAGCTCGCGGCGGTGGAGTGGGCCGCGGCCAGGTGGGCCTGAAGCTGGTAAGGCCCAGCCGCACCGCCCGACAGGGCGACAGCCCTCGACAGCCAGCGCGATCCCTCCCCAATGGCTTCCCGGTTCCATCGACCGCGGTCCTGGTCGGCGAGGGTCACCGCGTTGCCATCGGCGTCGCTACGAGCCGGGGTGCGAGCTGCGGTGAACAACAACAGGGCCAGCAAGGACAGTGCCTCGGGCTCGTCGGGCATCAACTCCACCAACAAGCGGGCCAAGCGGACCGCCTCGGCTTCTAGATCCACCCGGGCTACCGCGGTTCCGCCGGTCGGGGCGTGAGCCTCGGTGGCGATCAGGTACACCACCGCCAGCACCGCAGCCAGCCGTTCAGGGAGCTCCGGGTCGGAGGGGATGGCGTAAGGGATGTGGGCGGTGGCGATCTTGGACCTGGCCCGCACCAAGCGCTTGGCCATGGTGGCCTCGGGCACCAAGAAGGCTCGGGCAATAGCATCCACTTCGAGGCGGGCCAGCGTGCGCAAGGCCAAGGCCACCTGGGCCTCTCGGCTGAGAGCGGGGTGGCAACAGGTGAAGATCAGGCGCAGCATGTCGTCTCGCAACTGGCTCTCGGTTTCCGTCGCCTCGATCACCTCCATCTCGTCTTTCGCGCGCTCCGTTCCCCATCGGTACGCGGCGGTCTCCTTGCCCGTTCTGGCCGACTCCCGCCTCAGGAGATCGAGCGCCTTGCGCCGGGCCACCACGGTCAGCCACGCCCGGGGGCTCTCCGGGATCCCCGACGCTGGCCAGGCACCAAGAGCGGCGATCGTGGCCTCGGAGAGGGCATCTTCGGCCACCGACAGGTCGCCCAGCTGATGGACCAGGGTGGCGATGACTCGCGGGCCTTCTTCCCTCAGCACCTTGACCAGGGCGGCGCCGGCATCCATGGCGTGGCGCTCAGGCGTGGTGTGGTGCGATCGGGCGGAGCTCGATCTTGCCCCTCCAAGCGGCTGGGATCTGAACCGCCCAGCCGATCGCCTCGTCAAGATCGGCCGTCTCCAGCACGAAGTAGCCGGCCAGGACTTCCTTTGCCTCCGCGTACGGACCGTCTGTCAACATCACTTCGCCGCCCCTGCCGCCCGGAACGGTGATCGTGGTCGACATGGTCACCGGGTGAAGCGCCTCACCGCCGCGCATCACCCCCGCTTCGGTGGCCCGCCGAGCGAACTCCGTATATTCGGGAGAGAACTCGGTCTCGGGAGGGTCGTCCCAGTACCGTTCTCGGTCGTAGTAGCACAAGGCCACATACAGCGCCATCGTCAGAACTCCTCTCTTTCTCGCGAACGGTCCCGCGTTATCCACCAGACTCTCAACACTGTGCCAGGAGGACGATGCTGTCCGTTGGAAGCCAACTGGCACCTGTATTCCGCATGCACGCCGTCCGGGGCGCGAGACCGGCCTCCCACACAGGAGGGAAGCCGGTCTCGTGGTCTGACTCTTAAATTTAGTTCGCTGGGCTGTAGTGATAAGCCGCGACACGCCAGCGGCCGTCGCGCTTGGCCAGCACCCACGTGGCCCGAACCATGGCCTGGCTCGACACGGCGTCCTGTCCTGGGAACACGATCCCGCCCTCGCTGATCACGATGGCCGTGTCCTCGTTGAGGAACCGGACGTCTTGGGGCTGGTCGATCACCCGCGATCCCTTGAGCGGGCCCGCGAACCCACCGGCCATGGTGCTCTGAACCTCTTGCCGGCTCTTCTTGTACACGCCCGGCTGGACCACGCTGGCGTCGTCGAGGTAGTCGGCCACGAACGCCTCGGCGTCGTTCGCCTCCCACGCGTTGTACACGCCCTTGAGGACGTCGAGAACCGCCTGCTGATCTGCCTTTGGTCCAATTGTCTTGGTCATCATGGATTTCCCCGATTCTTTCCTCGAAGCGGCAATCGCCACTCGTCTGATAGACGGGCAGCCCCGGCGGTAGAGGACACCAGCCTCGAAGGAATCCTCGTAAACCTCGACTTCCGTTGGCCTCCGAATAATTGTGCTGGGCTCACCCGAGCGTCCCTCCGCGAACGTCAAAAACTCGCCCAAAACGTCACCGCCCACCATCCCAGAATCACGGCCAACTCGCGTCCCCAATCGCCGGGTATGCAGAGCGCCGGCTGAGGCAGCATCCTGGGCACGAATTACCTTATATCGAGTGCCCGACCGGGTCGGGTGTCGGGCCGGCCCGACGCCACAACATCGCTAGGTAGTTTCAGCCGCAGCCACGGAGAGCGGTCGTTCGGTGACCCCGCGGCCGGGGACCGGTGTCCCCGGGTCGAATCCCGGCCCAGAGCCGCGGTGTGAGTCTTCACCAGCTCCGGCCAGTATCGCGATGGAATCGGAGCCGGTTTGTCGCACGCTGCACCCCCGGTTGGAGTCCGCCAGGTGATGCTTGTCGCGCTCCAGAACGACGACGACGACCTTCGTTC
The DNA here is from genome assembly GCA_963834725.1 of uncultured Acidimicrobiaceae bacterium. Taxonomy (GTDB): domain Bacteria; phylum Actinomycetota; class Acidimicrobiia; order Acidimicrobiales; family Palsa-688; genus PALSA-693. The sequence continues at coordinate 3,753,281 of CAWICN010000001.1, read as the reverse complement.
GGGATCGGTCGGAAGGACCTCCTGAGATCCCGCGCACGTGACCGATAGCGACCGTCGGAGACCACAACGTCTGTGATCTGTGTGTGGTCTGCGGCCCCCTGTGGATAACAAAAATAACCCTTGACCTGGTAGGGAAGGCGGGATTTGAACCCGCGGCCTCAGCGTCCCGAACTGAGACTGCCTTCGCCGAATAGTGCGACCCCAATCCGGCGGCGCGTCGCGCTGCATGGTCGGCGTTACGTGGCTGTACAGATTGGTGAAGAGTGTCGGATCAGCGTGTCCGAGGCGGTCCGCCGCCACTTTCGGCGGGACCCCACTGGCCAGCATCAGCGTGGCGCTCGTGTGCCGCAAGCCGTGAGCCGTCAGGCGCGGCAAGCCAAGCTCCGCCGTGTAGGTCCGGAGCAGCTTCGACAAATACTGCGGGTGGTAGGGCCCGCCGCCGGGCTTCGTGAAGACATAGTCGCTCTCCTCCCAGGACACGGCGGCCAGCTGCTCGGTCGCCTGCAGCTTGCGCTGTCGCAGGAGCACGTGGACCAGGCCCCTATCGAGGTCGATGGTGCGGACAGCGCCCCAGCTCTTGCCGGTCGAGGTGACCGTCTCGTGGCCCAGGGTGGAGACGAACTCCACCACCCGCACCACCGGCGCGTTCAGGTCGACGTTGCGCCAGCGCAACGCACCCAGCTCCCCGATCCGCAGCCCCGACCCGAGCAGGAACGCCCACACCGGCCACGTGCGGTCACCGTCCATCAAAGCCAGGAACTCCCGAGCCTGCTCGGGAGTCCAGTGCCGCGGAATGGACCGCTCGGCCCGAGGCCTCGGCGCACCGACCATCGGGCTGAGCGCCACGATCCCGGCGCCCAGCGCCATCTTGAACGCCCCGGCGAGCCGTGCCCGGGCCAGCCGCACGGTGTTGGCCGCCAGCCCCTTGCCGTCCTTCCTCCCTCCCTCCTTGGTCAGCTTCCGCTGCCAAGCGAGGACGGTCTCGGGCGTCACGTCGCGCACCTTCTTTGTGCCAAGGTGGGGCCACACGTAGTCGTCGGCGTAGTGCCGTTAGTCGAACCGGGTCTTCGCCGAGAGCCGGCCATCAGCGTCGAGCCCATCGAGGTATAAGTCGAGAAGCTCGTCGACCGTCAGCCCGCTGGGGACCGGCCGTAGCTGGCCACGGTCGGCCTGGGCCAGCAGCTCTCGTCGCGCCTTGCCCGCCTCGGCCGCGGTCTTGAAGCCCCGCCGGGTGATCTGTGCGCGCCGGCCCGTCAGCGGGTCACGCCCGAGGGTGACCTTTACATACCACCCGCCCTTGCCGTCCTTGTACACACCCTCCGGCCTGGTCGGCACTTGAGAACCTCCTTGAGCACGCTTTGGTTCTCAAAAGGTTCTCACGGGGATGTGACGTTTGCGAGGACATTGGGAGAAAAGCGCCCCTGACTGCACTTTGTCAGCGCGCTCGGAGGGATTCGAACCCCCAACCTTCTGATCCGTAGTCAGATGCTCTATCCATTGGGCTACGAGCGCAGATATCGCGGGTGACCAGCGGTTCTCTCCACTGGCATCCTATCCACCTTAACAGCCCGCTGGTCGCTGTTCGGCTCCAACACGTGTACGACCGGAGGACAACCGGTTCAGCCGGCGACGGCAACCGATGGACCCTCGGACGCGGGGTAACTGTTCGCGAAGAGCCGCGAATTCTGCCAGCTGAGCGGCCCAATAACACCGGGATCCTCCAGCCCTCCTGCTAGCCTGCGGAGCGGTGGTGCGTGGTCTTGTTCGCGACGCGTGCGCCGTCGCCAGGACAGTCGGGACCGGGGGGCACCGCATCGCAGTGGTGCCCTCGGAAGCCGGCCCGAGTGCCTGAATCAACCGCTCCAGGACGCCGATACGTCGCCGGGCTCGACGGGCTCCGGGCCTTCGCGGTGCTCGCCGTCATCGTCTACCACCTGAACGTCGGATGGGCACAAGGGGGATTGCTGGGCGTCGGCGTGTTCTTCACGTTGAGCGGCTACCTGATCACCGATCTGTTGCTCGAGCACAAGCGAAAAGCGAGCAACCTATTTCTCGGTGAATTCTGGGTCCGGCGAGCTCGGCGCCTGCTGCCCGCCCTCGTGGTCATGCTGGCGGTCGTCATCATCTGGGTCGCACTCGCCCACAGTTCCGAGTTGCCGGCGCTCCGCGGGAACGTGGTGGCGGCCTCCTTATATATGAGCAACTGGTGGCTTATCTTCCAGCACGTCTCGTACTTCGCCCGGTTCGGTCCACCTTCGCCACTCGGACATCTGTGGTCCCTGGCGATCGAAGAGCAGTTCTATCTCATCTGGCCGTGGCTGCTCCTGCTCGGACTGCGCTATATCCGGGAACCGTCACGCCCGACCCGAGCACCCCCGAGGCTGGCCATTGTCACGCTGGTGCTGGCCGCGGGCTCGACCATCGCCATGGCTGCGCTCTATCACCCGGGCTTCGATCCGAGCCGGGTCTATGACGGCACCGATACCCGGGCCTCCGGCCTGCTGATCGGTGCGGCGCTGGCGATGGTGTGGCCGAGCGCCCGCCGGCGGGCGGGCACGACCCGTGCAATGCGGTGGAAGTTGGATTACGTCGGGCTCGGGGGTTTGATCGTGATCTGCCTCCTGATCTGGCGGACCAATCAGTACTCGGCGTTCCCTTATCGCGGGGGCATGCTCCTGCTCTCGATCGCGACTGCCCTTGTCATTATGGCCTGCGTCTATCCCGGCAGCCGGCTCGGGAGGATCCTGGGTATGCGGCCGATCCGGTGGATCGGCGTCCGGTCATACGGGATCTACCTGTGGCATTACCCGGTTATCGTGTTGACCGCAGCCGGTGGGCTGGGCCGCTTCGATCTGCCGCGTGCCGCCGTGCAGGTCACCATCACCATCATCCTGGCCGCACTGTCGTGGCGCCTGGTCGAGGAACCCGTGCGCCAGGCCGGGCGCCGCTCGGCCACCGGTGACGTGCCATGGCACCGGCGCATCGCGGGCCGATGGACCTGGACCGTGTCGACGGCGGGGTTGGCCGGCCTGGCCGTCGTCTCCCTCACCATCGGGGGACTGGTGCCCGCTCCCTCTAACACCCTGCTCACGGCCGGCGCATCCCTGCCGAGCGCCGGGGTGCACGAAATAGTGAGCAGTCGCATCCCGCCGACGGACCCCCCGGCCGCCTCCACCTCAGGCACAACGGGGCGGGCGAGCCACGGCATTCCCATCACCCCGAAGTACCCCCATGACGTTGCCGTCGGCCCAGCGACCACGATCCCGCCAGGGTCGGCGCGCACCTCATCGTGCCGGTCGGTCGTTCACATCGGAGATTCGACCTCGGACAGCCTTATCTCACCTGACTATCTTCCTGATCCGAGCCAGCGTCTCGGGGCCCAGTACGCCAGGGTCGGAGCCACCAATCAGTACATGGAGATCACTGGCGGGACGTCCATCGTCGAAACCATCTCCGGCGGGCCGAACGCCTACGACATTGCGAAACAGCTGATCGCGCAGGGCTACAACGGCTGCTGGGTGCTCGCGCTTGGTACCAACGACACCGCCGACGTGTACGTCGGCTCTCACGTGTCCCTGACGACGCGCATCGAGCGCATGATGTCGGCCATCGGCGACCAGCGAGTTATGTGGGTCAACGTGAAGTCGCGCGTGAACACGGGGCCATACTCGGAGTCCGATATGGAGAACTGGGACCGGGCGCTGGTACAAGCCTGCCCGCACTATCCCAACATGAAGGTCTACGACTGGGCGTCGGTGGTGGAGCCGTCGTGGTTCATCCCCGACGGGATTCACTACAACACGCCCGGATCGGCGGACCGGGGCCGCCTCATCGCCAGTGCCCTTGCGGAGGCCTTCCCGGAGTCGGGCCAGCGCGGCTATGCCGGATGCCTCATTCCCTAAACACTGGCGCGGGTTCGTGCGTCCCCCGGCGGCTACGTACCGGGGGGGGACGCCGGAACAGTCGTCGTGGTCGATGGGGTGGTGGCCGGCATCATGAACATCACAGTCCGGCTCACCGCCGGCGTCGGGGAACCAGCGGGCGGCTTGACCGTCACGGTCAGACGGACGTCGACCCCCTGTGGCGGGTCCAGCGGCCCCATGTTCTGAACGGTGCGGGATTGTCCGGGAGTCAGGCTGGCGAAGTCCTGCACAGACAAATTGCTCGTACCCCATGTGACCGCAGCCGTGACGGTGAGGTCATTCTCCGGCTGATTGCCCGTGTCCGAGAGTACGACCGTGACCGACATCGCCGGGGCGGCCGGCAGGACCTGCACGTTTCCTATCGAGGACACCAGACTCGGAGATGTCGAGATCGAGTCGATCCTTACCTGGTGCACGGGAGTGGAGCTCGTGGCGCTTTGCAGGCTGGCTACAAACGTCTGAGCCGAACCGCGCTGGTACGGCGACAGGTTCTCGCCCCATGCCGATTTCGGCATCGTCACCCCGAGGTCAGGGAGGGTGGCCAGGAACAGACTGTAGGTTCGGTCCCCAATCTGCAGGTCCTGGCCAGCCGTCTGGATGAGCGTGATCGCTGAGGCGCTGCCATTCGGACCCTCATTGGATTGTCCGCCGGGAAGAACCTTCGCCAGGGCATTGCGCACCTGTGCGACCGCGTCGCTGCGGGAAAGCAGGCTGGCGTCGAGCAAACCGGCCGGGCCGGCCAGGTTATCGGGCGGCCGCAGCGCCACCGCTTGGTGGTAGGCGGACGCCGCGCCCGAGGCGATCTCATTGAGCTCGGCGCTGAGTGACGTGACCGGCATGTGAAGCCCGCTGGACCAGATGGCAGCGAGCTGCTGCCCTTCCTCGGTTGAGGTGGTCACGATGGGGAGCGCCCGATCCACCCACGCTCCCGTCTTGAGCTGGGTGGCCGGCCCCGGCGAACGCGAATGCAGGGACGCGTCGATCAGCAACACGAGCAAGGTGATCCCGATGGCGATGAACACCCAGCGACGCCCGGTGCCGCCGCGGCGAACTGAGCGGCTGACCAGCGCCATAGCTCAACCCACGATAGCCAGCGGGCCCGGCCTGCACGCGGCAACGCCCGCTCGAGCCGGTCGCCCTGTCGCCGAGCTCAGAGGTCGCCGGTCAGGAGCTTCACCACGGCCGGGTCGTCCCGCAGATCTTCGAGGGCGGCATCCGGCTCGAGCGCGGCCAGCTCGTCCAGCCGGTATCGACCGGTCGCCACCAGCAAACAGCGAGCCCCTACGGCCCGGGCACATGCCAGGTCCCGAGGGGTGTCGCCGATCACCCAGGCATCCTCGGGGCCGAGCGCGACCCCTCGTCGAGCCGACAGGCGCCGAAGGGCGACCGGTACCAGGAGGTTGCGGTCGGTCGCGTCGCTCCCGTAAGCGCCGACGGTGGGATCCAGCCAGCGGTCCAACCCGAAGGCGGCCACCTTGACCAGCGTGTTCGCCTCGATGTTGCCGGTGAGCAGCGTCGATACGACTCTCGGGTCCTCGGCCAGCAGGGCCAGCACGTCCGCTATGCCGGGGCAGGCGGCCCCACCGGTGGACAGCCGGCCGGCGGCGGCGTGTTCCGCCAACAGGCCCTCGCTGTGGCGGAGCACGTCGTCAACCAGGTCGGCGTCGTCGATGCCCATGGCGGCCAGGTACTCGCCCACGATCTCAGGGTCGGTCTTGCCGCTCATCCGGATCCGACCGGTCGGCCGCCGGCCGGTCGCCAGCTCGAGGGCGACGTCGAAGACGGCCGCGCCGAGCTCGTCAGCACGCAACAGCGTGCCGTCGACGTCCCAGAGGAGAAGGCGACCAATCACGGGACCCACGGTACCGGGGGATCCGTGTCCCTCCGGAGTGGCGGCTCGGTGGTCCAGGCTGCTCAGCGGGCGATGCGAGCGGCGGGCCGGTCGTTGATCGGCCCCTGATGGTCGCGGAGCGGCCGGGCATCCCTCCCCCGATGACAAGCAAGGATCTCGGCCGTGATGGAGAGAGCAACCTCGGATGCCTTGCGGCCGCCGAGATCCAGACCGATCGGACGGTGGATCCGATCGATGGCAGCCGGGTCGATCCCCGTCGCGGCGAGTCGCTCGAGCCGCCGTGACTGGGTAGCCCGCGACCCGAGCGCCCCGACGTAGGGGACACCTCGTTGCAGCGCGACAGCGAGGGCCGAAGTGTCAAGGTGGGGATCGTGGCTGAGCACGATCAAGGCCGCCGTGGCACCGGCCCAGTCGAGCAGATCCTCTAGCCCGTCGCTCTGATGGGTGGCCCGGCAGTCCCATTCGAGGAGCGCCCCCTGCGCCTCCAGGGCGGCCACCAGCTCTCCGGTGCCAACAACGACCAAGCGGGGGGCGGGAACCCAGGCTTCGATCAGCACCACCCCGGACTCATCCTCAGCACGCCGGGTCGACGTGGTCCCGGCCTCCAGCATGGCGCGCGCTTCCTCTACCAAGGTGCGGGCGTTCGTGCCGAGTTCGCCCCATGTGCGCCCATTGCGATCCACCACGAGAGCCGCCGGACCGGCGCCCGAACCCTCGATACGCGTCAGCAAGGCGGCCGAAGCGCGCTCGGCCATCAGGTCCCAAAGCTCGGCGGGGACGCTCGCGACGGGCTGCAAGAGCACTTCGGCCTGCCCCCCGCACGCCAAACCGATTTCCTCTACGTCCTTGTCCCTGATCGCAATCGTCACCGTCTCCAGCCCGGGCGCCGCAGCCGAGAGCATGGTGGCAGCAGCAGCGCGCAACCGGGCCGAGCCGGGACGGCCCAGAATGTCACCGTACTGCGTGCCCGCCGAGTCGATCGCGACCAGCCCGTCCCCGGGGAGCGTCGAAAACCCTCTGACGTCGATGACCCGCCCGAGGACGGCCCGACGTCCTGTCCGGATCCCATCCCGTACGCCCTCCACCACATCCTGCAAGACGACCACCTCCTGGAAGGAGGCTAGGCGCGACGGAGGCGGTACGGTTTCCGCGTGACCGCATCGACGGCGCTGATCGTGGTCGACGTCCAGCGCGACTTCTGCGAAGGGGGCAGCCTGGCCGTCCGAGGCGGCGCATCCGTAGCAGCCGGTGTCACCAATCTGTTGACTCGCTCCGAGACCCATTACGGCCTCGTCGTCGCAAGCCGAGATTGGCACGTCGCCCCTGGCGACCACTTCGCCCGCCCCGGCACCGAACCGGACTATCGGAACAGCTGGCCTCCCCACTGTGTGGCGGGCACTTCGGGAGCTCGCTGGCATCCCGACCTCCACCTCCCGAAAACCGCCGCCGTCGTGTCGAAGGGCCAGGACGGGGCGGCGTACAGCGGATTCGAGGGGCACGACGAACAAGGCATGACGCTTACGGACCGCCTTCGTGCTGCGGGCGTGACCGCCGTCGACGTGGTCGGGATCGCGACCAGCTACTGCGTGCGAGCGACTGCCCTCGACGCGGCGCGCCAGGGCTTCACCACCCGCGTGCTCACCGATCTGGTCGCCGACGTGGATCCCACAGCCACGCCCGGCACCCTGGCCGAGCTTCAGGCTGCGGGCGTCACACTGGGGCCGGCCAGCTCGACTTGAAGGAATCGCCTTCCAGTTCCGCAAGGGGTGTGGCGCTAAACTCCGCGGCGGCAAGGAGGTGCTATGGACGCGCAAGGGTCGCGCACTTCCGACCGCCGGCGGTGGTGGGTAGTCGGAGGAGCGGCTGCAATCGCGCTGGTGGTTGGCGGTGTCATCGGTGGACTGATCGCAAGCAACACCGGGTCATCCTCCTCGGAGGCCACGGCCTGCGCGGCAACCACGGTGGCTGACAAGACGCTGCCGTCGGTGGTCACGATCTCGGCTCGAAGCGGGACGGCGGGCGGCACCGGGTCGGGCGAGGTTATTCGCAGCGACGGCTACATCCTGACCAACAATCACGTCGTTTCGGTTGCCGCCAACGGGGGATCCGTGGACGTCCTCTTCAGCGACGGCACCACGGCGCCAGCCACGATCACGGGCCGCGATCCCCAAGCCGATCTGGCGGTGGTCAAAGTGGATCGCACCAACCTGCCAGTCATACCGTTCGGCACATCGAGCCGCGTGAACGTCGGCGAGCCGGTGGTGGTGCTCGGCGCACCGCTCGGATTGTCGAGCACAGTGACGAGCGGCATCGTCAGCGCGTTGGACCGCACCATCACGGTGCCGGGCGACAGCGGCCGGACGGCCTTACTGGTGTCCGCGGTCCAGACCGATGCGGCCATCAACCCCGGCAACAGCGGCGGAGCCATGACCGACTGCTCGGGCCATTTGATCGGCGTTCCCTCGGCCGGGGCCACGGTGCCCAACCCGGAGGGCGGATCCAGCGCCGGCTCCGTCGGACTCGGTTTTGCCATTCCCGTCGACCTGGCCAAAGCCATTTCCGATGAGATCATCACGACCGGAGGGAACCCGACCCACGGTTGGTTCGGGATCCAGGTCATGGCCATCCCACCGGCAGCGGCCAAGCAAGCGGGAAAGCCCCAGGGGCTCTATGTGGCCGGAGTCGTGCCCGGCGGCCCGGCGGCCACCGCCGGGCTGCAGGAGGGCGACATCATCACCGAAATCAACGGCGAACCAGCGACCGACCCGAATCAGCTGCAGGCCATCACGATTACCCAGAGGGAAGGCAGCACCGTCAGCATTCAGTACGTAACACCGAGCGGCCAGAAACAGTCGACGGCCATCACGCTCGGGACACAGCCAACGGCCTGACGGACGTCAGCCACGTGCGCCGACGGCATTGTGAGTCCGGGGCCACCCCGGACCCGCCCTTCTCTGCAGCAAACTGGGCCCGGTTGAGGGGGTGCCCGCCCTTCTCTGCGGCAAACTGGGCCCGGTTGAGGGGGTGCCCGCCCTTCTCTGCGGCAAACTGGGCCCGGTTGAGGGGGTGCCCGCCCTTCTCTGAAGCGAATCGTGCCCAGTTGAAGGGAGCCGCGCTGCAGAAAATGCCGCAACTGCTGGTCGCGGCTAGCTTAGCTTAGCTAACTCGTCGCAGCTCAGCAGTCAGATGGCGGGTGAGGCCACACCCCACCGCTGCCATCCGTAGTGAATACCCGAGAAGCTCCGGTCCGATAAGAAAGTCCCGTTCGATCACGGTCACCTCTTTGGCCGACCTGGTACCGGCGACCACGGTCGATCGCAGCCGGATGGCGTCGCCATCCAGGGGGCCTTCGGCGATCTCCACAACCCCGGTGGGGTGCGCCACAACCACCTCGACCGCATCCGGAGGCGCCAGGCGCCAGAAGCCCGATTCACCATGCAAAGGCTGTCCGGAGTCGGCGTGAGTCGTGCGCTGGCTGTAGATCAAGAACGGCTTGCCGACATGGGAAAAGCTCACCGTCTCCTCGTAGTCGAAGGGATCGATGGTCGGGTACTCACCGTGTCCCCGCCCCGACCAGGTTCCGACAAGCGCAGCCAGGGGAGCAAGGGCTGGATGCAGTGGCGATGGCGTCGTCACGCCCTTGATCCTCGCATGGATGGCCGAGATCCTCGCGCCAATGGCCGACCGAGAGCAGCCGCAGGTATTTGCAGAGCGGAGCCCATCTTCGGCGATTGGGCCCGGCTGGTGCGAGACTGTGACACTCTTCGCATCATGTCAGCGTTCACCGCAAGGCCCGTCAAACGACAAGGTCGGCGTGAAGCGGCGACCCCAGCTGCCAGAACGTCATGACCGTGGCGCCCGCTGGTCCCGGTCCGCTGGCCCTGGTCGGTTCCGGCGAATACCTGCCACAAATGGCCGACATCGAAGCCGGACTGCTTGAAGGGCGCCCGCCCAGGTACGTCCAGCTGGCGACGGCCGCCGTTCCGGACGGCCCGACGGTCGTGGCCCGCTGGCACCGCCTGGGGACCGAGCAGGCGGCCCGGCTCGGTGTCGAGCCTGTCCTCGTGGCAGTGGACGACAGGAGCGACGCCGACAACCCGGCCCTGGCCGCCCAGATCACTGGCGCCGGGTTGGTGTACCTGTCGGGCGGTCATCCCGCCTACCTGGCCGACACCCTGCGCGACACCGCCGTATGGACGGCCATCGTGGCCGCCTGGCGAGCGGGTTCGGCCCTGGCGGGCTGTAGCGCCGGCGCCATGGCCCTCTCGTCACATGTGCCGTCCTTTCGCAACCCCGGCAAGGGCGGAACAGTGGGCCTAGGCCTGCTGCCGCATCTCCGGATCATCCCGCACTTCGACGCCTTTGCTGCACGCGTCCCCGACCTGCTCAGCCGGGTCCTCCAGCCCTATGACCCGGCTGTGACCGTCATCGGCGTGGACGAGGATACGGCGCTGGTTGGCGGTCCGTACCGGTGGACGGTCCGGGGCCGCGGCTCGGGGTGGAGACTGACCCCAGACGGCCCAGAGGAGTTGCCGGGGGGGACCAGCATCACGATTGCGGGTTAGCCCTTCGAATCTCGACTCCGTTGTTGATCTCAAACCCCTGCCTGGGGAGGACAGGGCAGGACCGCTCGTATGGCTTCAACTACAAGATCATCAACGCAGTTGACATCTGAAGCGGTTAGCCAACATCGCCCTTGTTTACGCTGAAGGCACGGCCGGCGGCGCGCCGAACGCCGGGAGCTCGACGCCCGGCGTCGACCCGGTGAGACCTGTCGACTCATGCTGTCCGAGTAGCCTCGCGGTCTTGAAGGGAGCGATCTGCTTGCTAAGCCGGGCCTGGAAATGTGGCTTCGTCGCGATAGGGCTGATCGTGCTCGCCGGTGCGTGTGGCTCATCGGCCAAGCACGGGACCGTGCCCACCACCAGGGTGACCACCCCGCCCGCCACCACGCGGCCGGGAGTGCAGATCACCGGGCCGCGCACCGTTCTCAGCCCCATAGGAATCAACGTGAGGGCCGAGGCCAAGAAAACAGCACCTGTCCTCGGAACGGCGGCGTGGGGCAGCGTGCTCACGGTGCTCGCCCACACCGCGGCCGGCGGCGGCTGGTTTGAGGTCAGAGGCGCCACCCACACAGGATGGATCAGCAGCGACCCTAGGCTCAGCGCCCCCGGGGAGTTCGTCACCTATTCGTCGGACGTCTTCGCGGCCTTGTATCCGCCGACGTGGACCCACAAGCCGGCTGGCACGACCAGCGTAGTTTTCACGTCCAGCACCGGTTCCGACTCGATCATCGTTGCCACCGCCACCAAAGCCTCGCAACTGGCTCCAGGCCGCGCCGGCTATGGCCAGACGGATAGCCGGACCATCGTCGTGTGCGGCGTCACTGCTGATCTCGTTACGTACAGCGGCGCCAGCTCTTCAAGTACCACCGAACGAGGAGCAACACCCCCGGATCCTTACCTGCTGCAGGTCCGGCTGATCCTCGACGCCCATCACGTCCTCCGCTTCGAGGCCAACCTCAGCGACCTGGGACCCTCGCTTCAGGTCTTCTCCAACTTCCTCGATTCGGTAACATTCCCGTTCCCGCAATGCATCGGGTGACGGCGACGATCAATGGCCGGTGAAACGAGGCCGGCGCTTTTCCGCGAACGCGAGCTGTCCCTCGCGGTAGTCCTCCGAGCGAAAGCAGGCCTCGATCATCCCGGCGAGGCGGTGCAAGTCGCGTCGCTCGGGTGGCAGCCGGCTCTGGGTGATGGCCACCTTGCACGCCGCCACGGTCAGCGGCGCGTTTTCTGCGATCGTCTCCGCCAGCTTCATGGTGGCGGGTCGCAGCTCTTCCACCGGAACCACCCTGTTGACCAGACCGATGTGCAGGGCCTCGGCCGCGGTCAGACGCCGACCCGAAAAGAGGATCTCCGCGGCCCACCCCGCTCCGACCAGGTTGACCAGGGGCTCCACTCCCCCGAACCCGTAGCCCAGTCCGAGGCGAGCTGCCGGAATCGCGAACTGGCTGTCCTCGGCGGCAATTCTTATGTCGGCCTGCATCGCCGTGAGCAAGCCACCGCCCATGCAGTAGCCGCGGATCATGGCGATAATCGGCTTTTCGAGAGCCCGCCAGGATGCCGTGCTCTCAGCCGCGAGTCGGTCGAACTCGGCTCGTGCGTCAGGCGAGGTGCGGCGATCGCCGAACTCGGAGATGTCGGCGCCGGACACGAAGGCCCTGTCGCCCGCGCCGGTGAGGATGACTACCCGAACCGCGGGGTCCTCCTGCAAGCTCCGGAGCGTTGGCGGAAGGGCAGTCTGCATGGCCAGCGAAAGCGCATTGTGCTTCTCGGGCTGGTTGAAGGTGATGAACGCGACGCCATCCTCGACGTCGACCAGAAGCTTGTCGGTGCCGGTGTCGACCGTGGTCATCGGCGCCGACCCGCGCCCACGCTCAGGAGTCGATGCACAACACGAACGACAAACGACGGCACGGCGGCCACCCTACCAAGTCGCCTGCCCCGGTCATCCGAACGACCGATGGCAGGCTGGTCGCCGATGACAGGCTGGTCGCCGATGACAGGCTGGTCACGATGACAGGCTGGTCACGATGACTGACTGGTCACCATGACTGGGCCTGAGCGCCGCCAACCCGCCCCGGCGGGGCGGCGGCCGCCTCCGCCATTCCGTCTGGTCACCGTCCTCCGCACCGAGCGGCTGAGCCCCCGGTTGCGCCGGGTGACCCTGAGTGGGCCCGCGCTGGACGGGCTGATCGTCGAGCAGCCGGCAGCCAGTGTCCGGGTACTGCTACCTCCCCCTGACGGTGCGGAGCTTGTCATACCTGACTGGGCTGGTAACGAGTTTCTGCTGCCTGACGGCCGGCGGCCGACCATCCGGACCCTGACGCCCCGCCGCGTCGACCAGCAGCGACTCGAGCTGGATGTAGACGTCGTCATTCACGCGGCCGGAGCAGCGGCTGAGTGGGCCGGGGCAGCGGAGCCCGGAAGCCAGGCGGCCGTCTCCGGTCCGGCCCGTGGTTACATGATCGACAAGGACGCGCCGGGCTTCTTACTGGCCGGCGATGAGACAGCCATCCCCGCCATCAGCCAGCTTCTCGAACACCTGCCGGCAAGCAGGCCGGTGCATGCGGAGATCGAGGCCGCCGATCCAGGTGCCCGGCTGGCGTTGCCACCTCATCCGGCCGCGACCGTGAACTGGCGGATCCGGGCGGCGGGCGCGGCGCCCGGAGATGCGCTGGTGGCGGCCGTCAGGGCTGCTGCCCTCGAGCCGGAAACCCGGGCGTGGGTCGCGGGCGAGGCCGCCGCGGTGCAGCGCATCCGTCGCTTGTTCTTCGAAGAGCGGCGACTGCCACGGGCCCATGCCTCAGTACGGGGGTACTGGAAGTACGGCCGACGGGGCGACCCGGACGCCGACTGATGGAATCCGAGGGTGAGTAACTGGCAGATCCTCCTGGTCTTTGCGGCAGGCCTGGCCGCAGGAACAATCAATACCGTCGTCGGCTCAGGCACACTCATAACTTTTCCTGTCCTGCTCGCCGTCGGCCTGGCGCCGGTAACCGCCAACGTGTCCAACACGGTGGGATTGTTTCCTGGCTCTTTCGTTGGAGCGTACGGCTACCGCCGCGAACTCGAGGGTCAGGGCCGGCGCACGGTCATCATGGCGTCGGCGTCGCTGCCCGGGGCCGTCGTCGGAGCGGTCCTGCTGCTCGTTCTTCCGGCCGGCGTGTTCAAGGCGGTCGTGCCCGCGCTCATCATCCTGGCGGTTCTTCTGGTGGCCTTGGGCCGGCCTATCGCAGCATGGACGGCTGCCCATGGCCGAGGCGCCAGCGACCGGGTAACCGTTCCCCTGTGGCTGCTCACCTTCGCCACGGGCGTCTATGGAGGCTATTTCGGCGCCGCCCAGGGGGTGCTGCTCATGGGCTTCTTCGCCCTGTTTCTTGCCGAGTCATTGCAGCGACAGAACGCGCTGAAGAACGTCCTCGCTGGAATGGTCAATTTTGTGGCGGCAATGGTGTTCGTCCTGACGACGCACATCGACTGGGCGGCCGCTCTGGCCATCGCCGGAGGCTCGATGCTCGGCGGAGTCATTGGGGCCGGGGTGGGACGGCGACTCTCACCGACGGCGCTTCGGGCCACCATCATCATCGTGGGCCTGGTCGCCGTCATCCGGCTCCTTGCGTGAATCAGGGTCCGCTCGCGTCCCTATCCCGATTGTGAACAGTAATACATCATATATGATGAGCTTCTGACCACAATCGCATCCGTCACACCATCAGGCGATGCTTGAGGCTATGACCGCCTATTCCGATCTTGACCGGCCCGGCCGCTCCAGCATGGCCCGTACGGGCTTCGTTGGGGCGAGGCGGCCGGGCTGCGTCGCCAGCACGTTGACATGCTGGCTCGCCAGCTCGTTGTCATCGAGCAGCTCGTCGAGCTGCCTCGCGGCGGATATGGCTTCGGGCCACCGAAGAGCAAGGCCGGCGTTCGACGGGTGACGCTGCCTACGTTCGTCTGCAACGATTTGGCCGGGCATATGGCTGAACTCTCGCAACCCGGACCCGACGGCCTGGTATTTGTCAACCTTCGGGGCGGGGCGCTGCATCGGAGCACGTTCCGGCGCAACGTGTGGTTGCCGGCCATCGAGAAGCTCGGTTTCGCCGGTCTCCGTCCGCATGACTTGCGGCACACGGCGGTCGCCCTGGCCATAGCCGAGGGAGCCCACCCGGTAGCCATCCAGAAGAGGCTCGGCCACACCGATGTGGCCACGTCCCTCGGTCTGTACGGCCACCTGTTCCCGTCGCTCGACGGGGAGATCGCCGCCGGGATGGACGCCACCCGGGCCCGTGTGTTGGTCGAGCGGGATCGCCGCCAGGTGGTGGTCGAGATGCCGGCGGTTCGAGAGGCGTGAGCCGCTATGAACTTCCCGATGAGATCACCCTCAGTTTCGAAGAGGCCAGGGTGGTGTATCTCGCCCTGGTCGAGGCGGAGGATGTCGCCCCGCCCGGTAGCGAGCGGCGAATCAGACTCCACGACTGCGCCGCACTCATTGGCAATAAGTTGGCGCCCGACTTGGGAGACCTACCATGAGTGGTGTGGAGACGCACCCACTGCTGTCCATCCCGGAGATCGCCCGGCGACTTCGCATCAGCAACGAGGACGCCTTCGATCTGGCCTTCGTGACCCGGGAACTCCCGCTGGTGTTCAGCGGCAACGACCACGGCGTGCCCGAGGCGGCCGTCGAGGCCTACCGCCGGACGCACAGCGAACCCTGACCGCATTCGGTGTCTGGCCTCGGCACGGCACGAGGGACGACAACTGGGCTGGGTCACCCGTTCAAGTACGCCAGCGCGTCCCTCGCGTGTCAGCTCTGTGTCAGAAACGTGTCCCGGGCGGTCGCCGCAGCCGACGTCATTGCCGCAGCAGCGGCAAAACCGCTGCTCAGAGGGTGGGCGAGGGGGGACTTGAACCCCCACATCCTTTCGGACACAGGAACCTGAATCCTGCGCGTCTGCCAATTCCGCCACTCGCCCGAGTGGGACCCATCACTGTAGCGGTCTGCGGGCCGGTGCGACCGAGCGCCGACCCTGCCAGGGTTGGGAAGCAACAGCAGAGTAGGCTCTGGTCGCCCGTGATCTCGGAACCGCACACCAAGGCCAGGAGGGAAGGACGGCCCGCTCGCCGCCATCCTCGGGTTGCGGCGCGGCTCGCGACGCCCGATCAGACGGCTGAGCAGGGGTGATGGGACTCCAGCAGTTTGAGCGCCGCCTCGAGCGCCTGGTCGAGAGCATGTTCGCCCGCGCTTTTCGCGGCAACCTGCAGCCGGTCGAGATTGGCCGCCGGCTGACCCGCGAGATGGATCTCCGGCGGACGATGGCACCACGGGGCACGATCGCCCCCAACCGGTTCACGGTGGTCCTCTCGACTTCGGACCGCGACCGCTTCGCACCCATCGAGGGTGAGCTGATCTCCGAACTCGAGGACGTGGCGCGCGAACATGCCGACGCGGAGCGGTATGTGCTGCTCGGTCCTGTTGCTATCAAGATGGAGACCGACGACGACCTCGCGGCCGGAATGGTCCTCGTCTCAGGCGAGATGGTGAGGATCTCGGGCGATCAGGCGAGGGCGGCCGGTGCCACCCCTGGTTTCAGCCCTCGCCGCGTCAGCGACGCCGCGGCACCCGATTCCAGCGCTTCCCGCGTCAGCGACGCCGCGGCACCCGATTCCAGCGCTTCCCGCGTCAGCGACGCCAACCAAGCCAGCCTGGTGCTGCCCGATGGTCACCGGGTTGAGCTCGGGACCAGGCCGTTGATCGTGGGCCGGCTCCCCGACTCCGGACTGGTGCTCACCGATCCCAACGTCAGTCGCTACCATGCCGAGGTTCGGCTGGTGTCCGGTGCCGCCAGAGATCTGCGTGCGCCCGAGTACGAGGTCTGCGACATGGGTAGCACCAACGGCACCAGGTTAAATGGCGTCGCGATTCGCGACGCCCAGGTCCTTCATCACGGCGACACGATCACCGTGGGGGCCACCACGATCCGATTTGAACGGAGCTAGGACATCCGAGCGGCCTGTGTCCGACCAATTGCTCACGTTTCTCAAGCTCATCTTCCTGGCCATCCTCTATCTGTTCTTCCTGCGGGTCCTGCGGGCCGTGTGGGTCGAGCTCCGCGAGCCCAAACCAGCCCCGTCACCTCCCCCCGGCGGACCCGGCCCGGCAGACACGGGTCCGTCCCGGTCCCTCCGGTCCCCCCGCTTCGCCGGGCTCCGACGGTCCGGCCGGAGTGGTCGCGGTGGCGAGAAGCTCGTCGTCGTGGAGCCCGCCGGCCACCGGGGTGAGGAGTTCCCCCTTGGCGAGGAAGTGACGGTCGGGAGAGCCGGCGGCTGTGGCGTGGCGCTCCCCGACGACACCTTCGTATCCCAGCTGCACGCCAGGGTGTTCCGACGCGACGGAGACCTCTATGTCGAGGACCTCGGTTCCACCAACGGTACCTATCTCAACAAACGCAAGATCGCCAACGTGGCCGCCTTGCGCCGAGGAGACAGACTCCAGATCGGCAAGACGACCATGGAAGTCCGCCGATGATCAAGCTCCGCGCCGGAGCCGCCACCGACGTCGGGCTGGTTCGTACCACCAATCAGGACGAACTCCTTGTCGCCAGCCCTCTGTTCGCGGTCGCCGACGGCATGGGAGGGCCGGCCGCGGGAGAGGTCGCAGCCGCAATAGCGATCAAACACCTCCAGCTCGCTTTCGTTGCCGCGGGCGACCCCACCCCCGACACCTTGCTCGAGGCGGCCCAGGCCGCCAATCGGGCGGTCTGGGACCAAGCCGAAGCCAACCCGGAACTGCGAGGCATGGGCACGACCCTGGTGGCATTGGCGCTCGTCGACGACGGCCGCGTCGCCGTCATCAACATCGGGGATTCCCGCCTGTACGTGTTCCATGACGCCGAGCTTCGCCAGGTGACATCCGATCACAACCTGGTCGCGGAGCTGGTGGCCGAGGGCCGGCTGTCCAAGGAGGAGGCGGAGTTCCATCCGCGCCGCAATGTGATCACCCGGGCCATCGGGGTCGATCCGGAGGTGCCGGCCGATCTTTTCCTGCTGGACCCCGTAGCGGGCGACCGCTTTCTTCTATGCAGCGATGGGCTGTTCCGGGAGCTGAACGACGACCAGATCACGGCGATGCTACGCCGGCTGAACAACCCCGAGGACGCCGCCCGGGAGCTGGTGGCCGAGGCGAAGTTCCGGGGCGGGAACGACAACATCACGGTCATCGTGGTCGATGCCATTGATCCGGAGATGGTGCTCGACACCACTGACGCGTCGGCCATCGACGAGGCCGGCGGCCGCGACGACACTGACAGCGCCGGCCGCCGCGACGACACCCACGGCGCCGGCCGCCGCGACGACACCCACGGCGGCCGCCGCGACGACACCCACGGCGCCGGCGGCCGCGACGACACCCACGAGGGCGGCACTCGCCGGGCGTCTGGCATGCGGCCCCGGCGGCGGATGTTCACCCTGCGGGTCGCGGTGTTCATGCTCGGGCTGCTTACCCTGCTCGCACTGGCGGCCGCGGGAATCGCCTGGTATGCCCGAACGTCGTATTTCGTGGGCCTGACCGGTAACCACATCACGATCTTCCAGGGTCGGCCCGGCGGGGTGCTCTGGTTCCAGCCCACTGTGGCCGATGCCACGGGCGTCACCACGGCCAACGTGGAGTCCCGTCACCTGCCCGCCCTCGCCGCCGGCCAGCAGGAGCCGTCCTTGAGTGCGGCTCGTCAGTTTGTGAACAGCATGGTGACCGAAGAGCAGTCCGCCCGGTTCGCCGATCGAGTCGCAAACAATCCCCCGGCCGCGACACCGCAATCCACCACCCCATCCAGCAGGTGATCGCGACCCACGCCGCACCCGCCAGACGGCGGACCGAGTTGGGCCTCATCCTGCTGGCGGTCGTGCTGGTCGGTGGGCTCTACGCCCTCACGGGGCTGGGCAAGGCCGGCAACCTGCCGGCCAACATCGGACCGTTCCTCGCGGCCATCTTCGCCTTGCTGCTCGTCGCCCACCTCGCGATGCGCCGGCTGGCGCCCAACGCCGATCCCATCCTGCTGCCGACGGCGGGACTACTCAACGGAATCGGCTATGTGTTCATCGCTCGTCTCTCCACCCACGAAGCCCGCCTGCAGGCCGTCTGGACCGCGATCGGGATCGCCGCATTCGTGGCCACCCTGGCCGTCGTGCGACGGGCGCGGGATCTCGAGCGGTATCGCTACAGCCTGGCTTTCGCGGGCATCGCGCTCCTCCTGCTCCCGCTGGTGCCCGGCATCGGCGAAGACATCAACGGCGCCCGTCTGTGGATCCGGCTGGGCTCGTTCAACTTCCAGCCCGGCGAAATCGCCAAGCTGGCCCTCGCCATCTTCTTCGCTTCGGTGATGGTGGAGCGGGCCGACCTTCTCGGCCGGGCGACCCGCCGCTTCGGCCGCTTCCTGATACTCGACCCCCGATACCTGGCGCCGATCCTCGTCGCCTGGGGCCTCTCCCTGCTGATTTTCCTGGCCGAGAACGACCTCGGCTCCTCCTTCCTCTTCTTCGCCTTGTTTATAGGGATGCTCTGGGTGGCGACCGGGCGGGCCTACTACCTCGGGCTTGGTGCCGCCCTGTTCGGGTTCGGGTCGTATCTGGCGCTAAAGGTCATCGGCCATGCCAAGACGCGGGTGCAGGGGTGGATCGACCCCTGGCCCCACGCCTCGACGACGGGGTACCAGATCGTTCAGGGCTGGTTCGCCATCGCGGCAGGCGGGTTGTTCGGGGAGGGTCCCGGCCAGAGCAACGTCAGCCATTTGCCGGAGGCGTCGACCGACCTGATCTTCGCAGTGATCGCCGATGAGCTGGGGTTGGTCGGCGCAACCGCCCTGTTGCTCGGGTATCTCCTCATGGTGGGTGCCGGCCTGCGAGTTGCTATCCGCTGTGACCGTCCGTTCGAGAAGCTGCTCGCGGCGGGGCTCTCGTTGATCCTCGGTGTCCAAACTTTCGTCATCATCGGCGGCGTAACCAGGCTGATACCCCTGACCGGCGTTACGCTGCCCTTTGTCTCCTACGGCGGATCGTCCTTGATCGCCAACTACATCCTGCTGGCACTGCTCCTGCGTATTTCCCATGACACCGAAACACCCCCACTGCTGCATGATCCGGTCGACACCGCCATGGGGGTGGCGGCGTGAACCGGCAGATCCGGCTGGTTGGCCTCGGCGTCATCGTGCTGTTCGTCGCTCTCTTCGTGCAGCTCAACTGGTTACAGGTTGTTCACGCCCGCGCCCTGGAAGCCAACCCCCTCAACGGGCGAGCCGTCGTGAAGGAGTACACCGCCAAACGAGGCGACATCGTCTCCGCCGACGGCGTCACCCTCGCCGCCTCGGTGCCGACCAACGACCAGTTCAAATATCTGCGCAAGTACCCTACCGGCGCACTCTTCGGCCAGATCACCGGGTACTTCTCATTCATCTACGGATCAGACGGGGCGGAGCGCACCTACGACAAAGTGCTGACGGGTAGCAGCAGACCGTTCAGGCTGCCGACCAGCCTCAGCCAGCTGCGCCAACTGCTCGCCAATCGCGATCACAGTCAGTCCATCACGCTCACGGTTCTCGACCGGCTGCAAAAGGTGGCCCAATCCTCGCTGGCCGGCCGGGTTGGCTCGGTCGTGGCGCTTGACCCGCGCACCGGATCCGTCCTCGCCATGTACTCGAACCCGTCGTTCGATCCCAACCTCCTGTCCGGGCACGATCTGGCTCAGGTACAGGCCAACTACAAGCAGCTGGGCTCCCAGCCTGGCGCGCTCGCCCCGGGCGCGTACCGTCAGCGGTCCTTCCCGGGGTCGTCGTTCAAGATCATCACGTCATCAGCGGTCTACGACCACGCGCCCGCGCTGGCGAGCAAGGTATATCCGACGCTGGCCGCGCTCCCGCTGCCGCAAACGACCAATCTCCTCCACAACTTCGGAGGCGAGACCTGCGGTGGACAGCTCCTCGAGTTGTTCACGGTCTCGTGCAACACCGGGTTCGGTCAGATCGGTCTCGATCTTGGCGCCCAGGCTTTGTCCTCCGAAGCACAGAGCTTCGGGTTCAACCGCCCACCGCCAGTCGACCTGCCCTTCCCGGCGACGTCCATCTTCCCACCGGCGTCGTCGTTCAGCAACGATCTGCCCGGGCTGGCATTCTCGGCGATCGGGCAGCAAGATGTCGCAGCCACTCCCCTCGCCATGGCCATGGTGGGTGGCGCGATCGCCGACGGCGGAACGATCATGACTCCTCACATCCTCGGCCATGTCACGAACGCCCAGAACCAGATCGTCAGCACGTATCAGCCCAAACCATGGCTTCAGGCCACCTCGGCCGCCACTGCGGCGAACGTCACACAGCTGATGCTGTCGGTCGTCAACAGCCCGGCGGGCACTGGAACGGCTGCCCGCATTCCGGGGGTTCAGGTTGCGGCCAAGACCGGAACCGCTCAGACGGGAACCGGGCAGATCAATGCCTGGTTCGTGGCGTTCGCACCCGCAGCCCACCCCACCATCGCAGTCGCCGTTGTGCTGCCCAACCAGCCATCAGCGAACGCATTCCAGGGCGGCACCTTGGCCGCGCCCATCGCCAAGGCCATGATCCAGGCATACCTCACGGAAGGGGCATCGGGATGAGGATCCTTTGGCCGCCGGTCGCGAACCCTGATCGCGGGGTGCAGCCCGCCCCGCGAACCGCTGGCCGTCAGCCTTGGCAGGCCGGGGGAAGGGAATTGCTGTCGAGAAACCGCGTATTCGCGCGGCTTTCTCGACGCAAAGGTTGCTCCCGCCCGGAACCGCTGGCCGGCCTTAAGGCCAGGCCAGTCGCCCTCGCGCTGCGATCCTGCGAGGGGTGCTCAGATGACGACGACTTCTCCCCATAGGCTCTGAACCAGATGTCCTCCCAGGTCTTCAGTGACCGCTATGAGATAGTCACCCACATTGCGCGGGGTGGGATGGCCCAGGTCTACCTGGCCCGGGATCTCCTCCTCGACCGCGAGGTGGCCGTCAAGGTCCTCTTTCCCGAGCTGTCGATCGATCACTCGTTCGTCGAGCGCTTCCGCCGCGAAGCTAAGGCCGCCGCCAACCTGACCCACCCCAACATTGTTTCCATCTACGACTGGGGCCAGGGTGAGCACACCTACTTCATTGTCATGGAGTACGTCGATGGACGGACGCTGTCGTCGATCCTGCAGGAAGGGCCCATCGACGCCAGCCGGGCCGCGGCCATCGGCGCGGATGTAGCCGCCGCCCTGGACTTCGCCCACGGACGCGGGGTCATCCATCGTGATGTCAAACCTGGCAACGTCCTGATCGACAACACGTCCGGGCAGGTGAAGGTCACCGACTTCGGCATCGCCCGGGCCGTCGGCGCCGGCACCGAAGATCTCACCCAGACGGGCTCGGTCATGGGGACCGCGACCTACTTCTCCCCCGAGCAGGCTCAGGGCTACCCGGTCGACGCTCGCAGCGACGTCTACTCACTCGGCGTCGTCCTCTACCAGATGGCCGCCGGCAAGCCTCCTTTTGCCGGCGACAGTCCGGTGTCCATTGCCTACAAGCACGTCAAGGAAGACCTGGTCCCCCCGACATCGCTCAATGCATCGGTCCCGGCCGGGTTCGAGGCCATCATCATGAAGGCCCTGGCCAAGGACCCGGCGGCTCGCTACCAGACGGCCGGGGAGTTGCGCACCGATCTACTGCGCTTCGACCGCGGGCAGCCGGTCGCGGCGCTGGCGGAACCGACCCGGGTAGCTGCCGCCGTCGGCGGCGCCGCGGTCGGCACAGCGCTGGTCGCCGATCCAACCCTGGAGCAGGGCACCAGGGACATCACGCCCGTTCCGCCCACCGTCTACGGCGCCGACGGTTCGGGGCCGGAGGAGCCGTCGCGGCGCTGGTGGTTATGGGCCGCCCTCGTGGCCGCCGTGCTCGTCGCCCTGGCCGCTGGACTGTTCTTCCTGGGCCGGGCCCGCGGCTGGTGGGACTCCACCAAGACACTGACCGTCCCCCACGATGTCGTCGGCAAGCCGTCGCCCGCCGCCATGACCGAATTGCAACAAATGGGCTTTACCAACGTTTCCACGCGAGCGGAGACCAGCTCGGTCACGCCGGGAACGGTGGTCAACACCGATCCGGTGCCCGGGACCAGACTCCAGAGCGACAAGCCGCTCGTTCTTCTGGTGAGCGGCGGGCCGGTCCAAGTGCCCGTGCCGAATGTTGTCGGAAAATCAGAGGCTGACGCCACGAACGTCCTCAAGACTGCCGGCTTCGAGGTCAACATCACGAAGACCCCGTCACTCACCGTCGCCAATGGCAACGTGATCAGCACCAACCCACCCGCGGGCACCAGCCGGGCCAAGGGGTCGTCCGTCCAGCTGGTGGTTTCCGCTGGCAAGCCACTGAAGACGATCCCTTCGCTGGCCGGCGACTCGCCGACCGTGGCCGGCCAAGCGCTCGCCGGGCTTGGGTTGACAGCCATTCAGGCCGACGAAGCATCGTCGTCAGTTCCGTCGGGCCAGGTGACCCGGACGCTCCCGGCAGCGGGGACCCCGGTGCCGGTCGGCTCGCAGGTGACCGTCTTCGTCTCGACGGGCTTCCCTCAGGAGACCGTCCCGAACCTGATCGGTGAGACCGCGGCGGCCGCGAACGTGAAGCTGGCCGCCGCCGGCCTGGTTGGGCACTTCACGACCACCCCGGTCACGAACCCCGCCCAAAACGGAAGGGTTCAAAGCCAGAGCCCCGGTGCCAACATCACCCTCAACAAAGGCTCGACCGTCAACGTCGTCATCGGGACGTACACGGCGCCGACCACGTCCACCAGCACCAGCACGACGTCAACGACGTCCACCACGACTACCCTCCCCAGCCCGACCACGTAGGCACCGGTCCGGGGGCGGGTCCAACGCCGATCAGCGGGCCAGCGCCGTCGCGGCGCGGCGGGTCCAGCGCCCTCGCCGGGGGGTCCAACGCCCGCGCCCGGTCAAGCGTCCAGATCGGACCACTTAGTACTTCAGATCTGAAGCACTTAGCGACGTTGTGTGAGCCCGGCCTCCGCCTTTGCAACGGCGGCGTAGGCGTCAGATTGACCGCACAGCGTTAGCCAGTTGGCCAGCAGCCGGTGGCCGCCGTCGGTGAGGACGGATTCTGGATGAAACTGCAGGCCTTCCACCGCAACCGTCCGATGACGCAAGCCCATCACGTTCCCGTCCTCGCTCCAGGCTGTGATCTCCAGTTCGGGGGGCACGCTGCCGGCATCGACTACTAGCGAGTGGTACCGGGTGGCGACCAGCGGGTCGGGCAGACCGGCGAAGACCTCCCGTCCGTCATGGGTGATCACCGATGTCTTGCCGTGCATGACGGCAGCCCGAACGACCTGCCCACCGAATACCTCCCCGATGCATTGATGGCCAAGGCAGACGCCAAGCACGGGCACGACGCCGGCAAACTCAGCGATCAGGGCCGTGGAAGCACCGGCGGCATCGGGCCGACCCGGACCGGGCGAGACGAGCACCCCATCAGGTCGGAGGGCCCGGGCAGCGGGCACGTCGATGGCGTCGTTGCGGTATACCAGCGGCTCGGCCCCAAGCTGGCCGATGTACTGGACCAGGTTGTAGACGAACGAGTCGTAGTTATCGATAACGAGCACCCGGGCCACGGCCGCAGGGTAGCGCCCGGCGGTGCTTCGGGTCTTCAGGTCGAGAGAGACCGAGAAGGACGCGGCGGTTGCTCCAGTCTCGGCTCCCCGTCGACGACCCCCTCTTGTTCTCCTTTGCTGATCAGCATCGCCGCCTCCTCTTCCGCGGAGGTTGTTTTTTCGCCGGTACTAACATCGGATCATGCCGAGGAAGACCAAGGACGCGCCCGGGCGGGTCACGCCGAAGGGCGGACTAGCCAAGCGCGGTGGGTCCGGTGGGCACGGTGGGTCCGGTAGCCGAGGTGGCGGGCCAACCACAAGCAGCGGGCGCTACACCGCGCCGATACCGGCCGAGGTGCGATCCAGCCCTCGCTGGTACCCGATACTCATACTGGCCCTCTTCGCGGTCGGAGTCGTCGGCATCATGCTCAACTACCTCGGCCTCCTCCCGGGTGGGGCGAGCAACATCTACCTGTTCGTGGGGCTGGGCTTCATCGTGGCCGGATTCGTCGCGGCTACGCGCTGGCACTGAGTAGCTCCACTGACTAGCCCCACTGAGCCCAGGTCCGTGAGTAGCCCCACCGAATGGCGCCGTGCCTTAGTGCGCTGGGTGCGTCTTGTGCCTTGGGTGCGCTGGGGGGCGTTACGTAGCTAAAACCGCACCCAAAAGCACCGATTGCACCCAGATTGCCGCCGTATTACCCCCGGGGCTGGCGAGAAAGCGCACCCGACCGACGGCCCCGGTGAACGGCGCGAAACGAGAAAGTTACACCCGTGTGGCTCTCCCCAGAGTTATCCACATACTGGGGATAAGCCAGCAACCTAGCGGCAGCGCCGCCTCTGTAACCTCCGTCAGAAACGGAGACCGCCTCCGTCAGCCGAGACGCTCGATGATCGTGGCGTTGGCTAGTCCACCGCCTTCGCACATGGTCTGCAGGCCGTACCGGCCACCCGTGCGCTCCAGCTCGTTGAGGAGGGTCGCCATGAGCTTGGTACCCGAGCAGCCGAGCGGATGGCCGAGAGCAATCGCACCACCGTTGACGTTGACCTTGTCCATGTCCGGGTGGTGCTCCTTCTCCCAGGCCAGAACGACGGACGCGAATGCCTCGTTGATCTCGACCAGGTCGATGTCGTCAAGAGCCAGCTTGGCCCGCTCCAGGACCTTGGCGGTCGCCGGGATGGGGCCTGTCAGCATCGTCACCGGGTCGACGCCAGCCAGCGCGAAGGCATGAAAACGGGCACGCGGGGTGAGGCCCAGGGCGGACGCCCGTTCCTCGCTCATGATGAGAACAGCCGACGCGCCGTCGGTGATCTGCGAGCTGTTGCCGGCCGTGACCTTGCCGTCGGGCTTGAAGGACGGCTTGAGCTTCGCCAGGCCTTCGACCGTGGTGTCGGGACGGATGCCCTCGTCGGTGGTCACCAGCTCGCCGGACTCGCTGACCTTGGCGGTTTCCTTGTCCTTGTGCTTCAACGTCACCGGGACGATCTCGCGTTCGAATCGACCCTCGGCAGTGGCCCGAGCCGCGTACTGCTGGCTGCGGGCACTGAAGCGATCCAGGTCCTCCCGCGAAAGGCCCCACTGGTCGGCGATCATCTCGGCCGAAATGCCCTGGGGTACCAGTCCGCCGACCGCCTCGTACCGGTGGCTGACCGTTGGCCCGAAGGGGAACCCGACGCCTTGCCCCACAGATGCCCCCATGGGTACGAGGCTCATGACCTCGACGCCGGCCGCTACCGCCACGTCGTATTGCCCGGCCATAACGCCCTGAGCGGCGAAGTGCAGGGCCTGCTGGGACGAGCCGCACTGCCTGTCGACGGTCGTCGCCGGTACCGATTCGGGAAACCCGGCGGCCAGCACCGCGTTTCGCCCGACGTTGACGGCCTGGGCGCCCGCCTGCATCACGCATCCCATGATCACGTCGTCGATCACGGCGGGATCGAGGTCGTTGCGCTCGACCAGGGCCTTGAGGGTCTCGGCGGCCAGATCCACCGGGTGCCAACCGGACAGCTTTCCGTGCCGCTTGCCCCCTGCGGTCCGCAGGGCATCAACAATCACCGCAGTCGTCATCGACCGATCTCTCCTTCTACGCTTCCGGGTAAAGGGTCACAGTACCGCCATCTATCAGCCATGGGCGCGGTGGGATCGAGCACCCGATCGAAGCTCCTGAGCGCCGGGACCGTGCTCCTGACGAGCGGCCGTGCTCCTGACCAGCGGCCCTGCTCCTGAAGAGCGGTCGTGCTCCTGACGAGCGGCCGTGCTCCTGACGAGCGGCCGTGCTCCCCAAGACGGCTCCTACAGGCAGCTCCTGAAGACGGCTTCTGAAGAGATTCCTGAGGACTCTCCCTCAAGCGAGCAACCCGCGGGCCCCGCCCGCCTGGCAGCACCAACGCGCCCCGGATAGGATTACACGTCGTGCCAGCGGGCCGCGTGGGCTGACGCGCATGCCCTTCGCTCGGGAATACCCGGCGACTGCTAGCGCTGCCGGGACCGAGGAGGCAATGAGTGAAGCGAACGTATCAACCGAACAACCGCAAGCGGGCAAAGCGGCACGGCTTTCGCCACCGAATGTCGACGCGAGCCGGGCAGACCATCCTCAAGGCTCGTCGCCGGAAGGGCCGCCACCACCTCTCGGCCTGATCTGGCGGGTCACCAAGCGAGAAACATTCGCCGCTTTGCGCCGAGCGCGTCGCCACCGAGCAGGCCCGCTCACGGTATCGTGGGTAGGCGGTGATCCGGTGGAACCGCCTCGAGTGGCCTACACCGTCGGCCGCCGAGTCGGCTCAGCCGTCGTACGCAATCGAGTACGTCGGCGACTCCGGGTGTTAACCCGGGAAGCAGCCCCGCTGCTCCGTCCGGGCGCCTACATGATCAGCGTCGGGCCGGAAGGCGCCCTCTTGTCCTCCGAGAAGTTGCGAACGCTATTGGTGAAAGTACTCAAAGAGATCGAGAGCCAATGCACAGCGTGACACCCGCGCCCGGCGTGGCGCTGGCCAGCAGTCCCCCTGAGCCAGCCCAGCAAGCACTGGACGGCATCCCTCGAGCGCAGGGTCCGATGGCCCGCCTACTAGTCGCCGGTGTCCGCGCCTACCAGTTGGCGCGGATCGGGCGGGTGTCGCCATGCCGCTTCACGCCCAGCTGTAGCCATTACGCGGTGGAAGCCGTGAGCCGGCATGGAGCCCGGAAGGGCCTGGCCCTGACGGCTCGACGCCTGAGTCGTTGCCGCCCCGGTGGTCCCTATGGCTTCGACCCTGTCCCAACATCCCCAGTCACGAATGAGAGACCAGTGACGATCCTTCTGGCCGCGCTCCTCGGTAGCGGCTCCACCACGTCCACCACGGTGGCGGGCGCCCACAAGGCAGGCACCAGCTTGCTGGACCCCGTCGCCAAGCCGGTGGCCTGGGTGCTCGAGCACATCTACGCCGTCATCCCCAACTACGGCGATCGCCATCCTGGTCCTGAGCCTCTTGTGGATGATCATCATCTCCCCGCTCACCCTCAAGAGCACCCGGTCGATGCTGGCCATGCAGAAGCTCCAGCCGGAGCTGAAGAAGCTGCAGGAGAAGCACAAAAACGACAAGGCGGCCTTCGCCCAGGCCCAGATGGAGCTCTTCCGGCAGCACAACGTCAGCCCCTGGGGCTCTTGTCTGCCGATGCTGTTGCCATTGCCGGTGTTCTTTGCGCTCTATCGGGTCATCCAGGGACTGGGGCGATCGAATCCGAAGTACCTCTCGCCCTCGAGCCGGATGTACCACGACATCGTGGCCGCCCACGGCCACCTCCAAGCCTTTGGTATGGACCTCTCGCTGAACGCGTTCAGCCACCACGCCAGCGTGTGGGCCGCCTTGCCCTACTGGATCCTGGTCCTTGTGCTGGCCGGCACCGGTTACCTGCAATCGGCCCAGATGATGTCGCGAAACCCCGCCGCGGCTCAGAATCCGCAGATGCGGTTGATGAAGTACCTGCCTCTGCTCTTCGCCGTCTTCTTCATCCGGTTCCCAGCCGGCGTTCTGCTGTACTACGCCATGTCCAACGTCTGCCGCATCGTGCAACAGGACGCCATGTACCGCTTTGACCCCAGGGTGAAGGCGCTCGTGAACCAGGAAGTGCAAGAGGTCGAGGCGCACACTCAAGAGATCGACGAGCAGGACGCAGCGCGCCACCGGGGGGCGTCTCCGAAGGTACCCAGCCAGTCGCCGGCCCCGACCAAGGGCACCAACGCCACCACCGCCAGG
This sequence comes from uncultured Acidimicrobiaceae bacterium, assembly GCA_963834725.1. Classification (GTDB taxonomy): domain Bacteria; phylum Actinomycetota; class Acidimicrobiia; order Acidimicrobiales; family Palsa-688; genus PALSA-693. Next base: position 3,725,080 of record CAWICN010000001.1, on the reverse strand, counting down.
AGCACGGGCGGTGGTGGCGGCGCCAGTCGTGGCCCGGCGGCCAAGGGCAATGTGGCCGGGCCGTCCACCAGTGGCAGCAGCCGGTTCCGCGCCCTTCTCGCCGCGGCCACGGCCCAGCAGCAAGGGGCAGCAGCGAGCAAAGCGGTCGCATCCGGTGGCACCCAGAGCTCACCATCCAGCCCGAGTGCGCCCTCCAGCTCCAAAGCGACCGCCACTTCGACAAACGGCAGCAACACGACCGGGCCGGCCGGCAATGGAAGGCCACCGCGCCCTGGCCAGAGCCGCGACCGCAAGCCGCCCCCGAAGGGTGGACATCGCACCAACCGGAAGCGGCGAGGGAGGTAGAGGCAGTGGAATGGGTTGAGACCACGGGCCGAACGATCGAGGACGCCAAAGAGGCTGCCCTCGATCAACTCGGGGTGGACGAGTCCGACGCCGAGTTCGAGGTGGTCGAAGAAGCTAGAGCTGGCCTGTTTGGGCGGTTGCGGAGTGAGGCTCGGGTTCGGGCTCGAGTTCGCCCGACGGCACCTCGGGCCAAGGATGACCGTCGAGATCGCCGCCGTCGGGCGCGTAACGGGGAAGGCCGAGACGCCAGCGGTCGGACCGACGGCGAGGACCGACTTCCCAACACGGGTGGGGAGCCCGCTGGAAGCGCGGCGCGGTCGAACGCTGCTCCCGCCGCCACTGCTCAGACCGGCCAGTCTTCCGGCAACCGGCAAGAGATAGCGGGCGACGGGGCAAGCACCACAGCCGCCACCCCGTCCCGCGCCGGCGCTCGCAGCGCTCACGTCTCGGGCGAGTCCGGAAGCCCGGTCGAGACCCGTCGTCAGGACAGGCGCGGCGGATCGACAGGATCGGATCGCCCGGTCGACGACAACGGTGGCCACAACAGCGACCAGGAGCAGAACGGGGGGACCATGGAGGTACCGCTTGAGGAGCAGGGCCAGATCGCCCAGGACTTCCTGACGCAACTCGTTGCCGAGTTCGGTCTGCGGGCGTCGGTGAACGTCGTGCGTCCTGATGACGACACCGTGGACGTGCACCTGGAGGGTTCCGACCTCGGTCTGTTGATCGGACCCAGGGGCGCGACCCTTCTCGCCCTTCAGGATCTGACCCGGACAGTCGTGCATCATCAGACCGGCGCGGTGAACGGCCGCATCCACGTCGACGTTGGCGGTTACCGTCAGAAGCGGACAGAAGCGCTGGTTCGGTTCGCCCAACAGGTAGCTGCCACAGTCCATGCCAGCGGATCCCGTACCGTGCTCGAGCCGATGACAGCAGCGGATCGCAAGGTGGTGCATGACGCGATCACTCCCATCGACGGGGTCTCCACCATCTCTGAGGGTGAGGAGCCTCAGCGTCGGGTGGTTGTGGTACCTGCCAACCCCTGACTCGGCCCATGACGGCCTTCGACCGCGTCCAGCGCCGGGCGCTGGAATCGGTCCTGGCTATCGCCCAACAGCGCGGCTTTGTCGGGCCTGGACCGATCGTCTCCCATGTCGAACGGGCCCTGGATCTCGCCGACGCCACCGAGGTCCCCACTGGACCTGCGCTCGATCTTGGCAGCGGTGCCGGCCTGCCGGGGCTGCCGCTCGCCCTGGCGTGGTCCGATACGACCTGGTTTCTGCTGGAGGGAGGTACGAAGCGCGCCCAGTTCCTCTGCGAGGCTGTGGGCCAGCTCGGCCTGTCGAAACGTGTGGCGGTCGTCGCCGAGCGCGCTGAGAACGCCGGCCGCGGCCGGCTTCGCGGTGGCTGCAATCTGGTGGTGGCAAGAAGTTTTGGTGCCCCGGCCGTCACCGCTGAGTGCGGAGCTCCATTTCTCGAGCTGGGAGGTCGTCTCATCGTGGCCGAGCCTCCGGGTGGCCTGCCCGAACGTTGGGATGCCGATGGATTGGCCATCCTCGGACTGCGAACCGGCACCCGGCTGACCGGCCGAACCTCCTACCAGACTCTGTTGCAAGATCGGCTCTGCCCCGACCGCTTCCCCCGACGGGTGGGGCTACCAGCCAAACGTCCGCTCTTCTGAGACCTTTTGACGATTTGCGAGAATGGGATATCTGCACGGGCGCATATTTTTGCTGTCCCCGGACTGGTGGGGTGAAAGCGCTCTGGTCGCCGGTTGTTTTCCGTAACTGACCTTCGCCCGCCCCCCGCTCACCTTTATGTTCCACGTGGAACCGATCGAGGTCGCTCGCCCTAACTGGCCTCAGCCTGCACCGCCCACGGTCCGATAGCCGAACAATTCAGGGCCAAATCCCTGCTTGATTTCCCCAACCCGGTGTCGCCATGATGGGTCAGTGAGCGACCCGGATGACCGCCGCGCCCGGGCCAGTTCTATTTTTGGACGTCTCCGATCCGGCAGCCGAAACGCGGCTGAAACAGGCGATTCGCCGGCCGACGGCCCGGTGGATGGCGCGAGTGAACCTTCGCCTTTCCCTTCTCCCGCGCCCGGCGAAAGGACCGCGCCGACCGGAAGCGAATCTTCTGCCGGGTCTTCCATTCCTGTCGCCCAACCCGCGGCAGGGACAACCTCCGATAACTCCCTACCGTCAAGTGCCGACCTACCAGGCGAGTCGACTGGCGGCCCTGACGCCCAATCGAGCGGTGGCAGCCTGCCGGATGCCGGGATCCCGGACCCCGATGAGCTGGACCAGCAAGCGGGGACAGACCCGATGGCAGGAGCCGCTGAGTCACCTGCCGAGCCGGTCCGCCTCGAACCGAGCACTGGCATTGCCGACGCCACCGACGGTCTCCACGGCAGGGTCGCTGATCCGAGTCGTCCGGCCACGGGCACCGAGGGCCCGCACCCCCACCCCGCCGCCCTGACGCATGCGCTCCCCCGTCGGTTCGCTATCGCCAATCAAAAAGGCGGCGTGGGCAAGACGACCACGGCGGTAAATCTGGGAGCGGCGCTCGCCGAGCTCAACTTCCGGGTCCTGGTGGTGGACCTCGACCCACAGGGCAACGCCACTACCGGGTTAGGCATCAACCCGCGGAATCTGGACGCGTCGATCTACGACGTGATTCTCCACGACGTCCCGATCGAGGATGTGATCGAACCGACCACCCTCCGTAATCTGTTCGTTGTCCCGGCGACCATCGATCTGGCCGGCGCGGAGATCGAGTTGGTTCCCCTCTTCAGCCGGGAGCTTCGCCTGCGTCGGGCTCTCGAGACCGTAGCGCCCGAATTCGATTTCGTCCTCATCGACTGCCCCCCCTCACTGGGGCTGCTCACGGTCAACGGGCTCGCCGCGGCCACCGAGGTAGTGGTCCCGATTCAATGCGAGTACTACGCGCTCGAGGGCCTCGGACAGCTGCTCCGGAACGTTTCGCTGGTACAAACCAACCTCAACAACGAACTCGAGGTCAGCATCATCGTTCTGACCATGTTCGATGCGCGCACCCGTCTCGCCGAGCAGGTTGTGGACGAGGTGCGAGAGCATTTCGGCGACCGCGTGTGCCGCAACGTGGTTCCCCGCACGGTCCGCCTGTCCGAAGCTCCGTCGTTCGGGCAGCCGATCATCCTGTTCGATCCCTCGTCCCGTGGAGCGATCGCCTACCGCGAGTTGGCGAAGGAGGTGAGTGGCGATGAGACGCAGCGGGTTAGGTAGAGGCCTCGGCTCGCTCATCCCGAACGAGGTAGTGGGGGACCGTTCTTCCCCGCTGCTCGATATCCCGGTGGTCGCCATCCGTGCCAATCCTCACCAGCCCCGCACCTCCTTCGACGAGGAGGCGATGGCGGCCCTCACCGCTTCGGTCCGGGAAGTCGGAATTCTGCAGCCCGTCCTTGTCCGTCCCATCGCCGAGGGAGCCTACGAGCTGATCGCCGGAGAGCGGCGGTGGCGGGCCGCCAAGCGCGCCGGATTGCCCACCATCCCGGCGCTCGTCCGGGAATCGTCCGACGTGCACAGCGTGGAACAGGCATTGGTCGAGAACCTTCACCGTCTCGACCTCAACCCACTCGAAGAGGCTGGCGCCTATCAACAGCTCATCGAGGATTTCGGGCTGACACACGAGCAGCTCTCGAGCCGGGTGGGAAGGAGCAGGGTGGCGATCACCAACATGCTCCGCCTGTTTCAGCTGCCGCCGTCGGTCCAGAGGCTCGTGAGCGACGGCCAGCTCAGCGCGGGGCACGCTCGGGCACTTCTCGGTACACCCGACCGGGCCTTCCAGGAGTCGCTCGCCCGCAGAGCGGTCGCCGAACAACTCTCGGTTCGGGCCGTCGAGGACGCGGTCCGGGACCGCAACCAACTCGGCGATCCGACCGTCGCACCCACCGCCGGCCGCCGTTCGACGAGGCTCCGGCCCCCCGGGATCCTCGAGCTGGAGGAACTCCTCTCCAGCCATCTGGACACCCGGGTAAAGGTCAACGTCGGCAACAGGAGGGGGCGAGTGGTCATCGAGTTCGCGACGCTGGAGGACCTGGAGCGGATCTACCGCGCCATGACCGAGCCCACCACCAAGGACCCCTGAGACAGTTATCCACGCGGCTTGGGCTTCCTACACCTCATCCACAGACTGTGGCTAAAGGTGTGGATCGACGTCGTGACGAGGGTTAGAGGTAGGGCTGAAGCTCCTGCAGGAGCTGGCCCTTACCCTTGGCACCGATGAGCCGCAACTGCGGCTCCCCATCCTTGAACAGGATGAGCGTCGGGATGCTCATGACGTCGAAGCGCCGCGCCAGCTCGAGATTTTCGTCGATGTTGATCTTGCCGATGCGGAGCTTGCCGCCCTGCTCGCGGCCGATCTCCTCGAGCACCGGCGCGACCATCTTGCACGGACCACACCATTCCGCCCAGAAGTCAACGAGGACCGGCTCGGTCGCAGACTTGATCTCCTCATCAAAGGTCTGCTCTGTCAGAGTGAGCTCTTGGTGCGCCACTGTTCCTTGCCTTCCTTGTGCCCGCCGGGCCCTACCCGGCGGCTTCGAGGGTTATAACAGCAAAGATCCCCCCGTCCATTCCTCCTCGCAGGGTCCGCCGCACTTCCTCGGGATGGGATGCTCAGTCCCTCTGCGACGCGAAAGACGCCCCGCAGCTGACCGGGCGGGGCCGGCGAGGCCCCTTGGAGGCCCGAGACCCCCTGGAGGATCAGGGCCCCTGGAGGCCCCGGAACCCTTAGAGGTCCGGCCCGAGGCCCCCTGGCCCCTGGAGGCCCCGGAACCCTTAGAGGTCCGGCCCGAGGCCCCTGGAGGCCCCGGAACCCCTAGAGGCCCGGAACCCCTAGAGGCCCGGAACCCCTAGAGGGCCGGAACCCCTAGAGGGCCGAAACCTGGTCCACCACCTGCGAGCTCTCCGCCTCGAGCCACCGCTCGGCGTCGATGGCGGCCATACAGCCCGTGCCGGCCGCGGTCACGGCCTGTCGGTACACGTGGTCCTGAGCGTCGCCGGAAGCGAAGACGCCCGGAATGTTGGTGGCGGTGGAGCCCGCCTCGGTCAGCAGGTACCCGGCCTCATCCATGTCCAGCTGGCCGGCGAAGATGTCGGTATTGGGCACATGGCCGATCGCGACGAAGACGCCCTCCACCGGCAAGTACGAGATCTCACCGGTCACGACGTTGCGAAGGTGGAGGCCCTTCACGGTCTGATCACCATCGATGTCCTGCACGACGGAGTCCCAGACGAAGCTGATCTTCGGGTTCTTGAAGGCACGGTCCTGCATGATCTTTGACGCTCGCAGCTCCTTGCGGCGATGTACGACCGTGACCGTCTCGCCAAACTTGGTCAGGAAGATGGCCTCTTCCAATGCTGAGTCGCCCCCGCCGATTACCGCAATCTGCTTGCCACGGAAGAAGAATCCATCGCAGGTGGCGCACGTCGATACCCCTCGGCTGAGCAAACGCTGCTCGGCCGGTAGACCGAGCATCAGCGATCGGGCACCGGTCGCCACGATCACCGAGCGGCCCTGGTACTCGGCTTCCTCGCCCGTCGCAGGGTCGGATGCCCACACGCGGAAGGGGCGGGCGGACAAATCCACCCGATGGGCCTTCGAGGTGAGGTACTCAGCTCCGAACCGGGCCGCCTGGCTCCGCATGCTCGCCATGAGCTCCGGGCCAGCCAAACCGTCCACAAACCCGGGGTAGTTTTCGATGTCGGTGGTCAGCATCAGCTGCCCACCCGGCTGGTCACTTGTGGACGATGGTTCACCCTCGATGACGAGGGGTGCCAGGTTGGCCCGTGCCGCGTAGATGGCCGCGGTCAGTCCCGCCGGACCGGAACCGATGATGATGACGTCACGAACTGTCGCGTTCTCGCTCACTTGACTCTGCCTCTGCTCTTCCTCGGTTGCCGCATCCGCCAACAGAACATCCCGCCGAGGAGAAATATTGCCGCCATGATGGCGTCGGCGATCCAGACGCGCCGGGAAAGAGGATGGATGGGGAGGTACACGTAGAACACCCGCATGATCACCATCACCAGTGAGACGAACGCCACCAACGCAAGGAGCGCCGCTACCACCCCGAACACGATCATTTCTGCCACCTTGGTCGCCGGCACAGCGGTCTTGTCGCGTACGATCTCGACAACCGACTCGATCCGATCGGTGACCTCGATGGTCCAGTCCCTATTCGCTACCGGGGCCGGGGATTGGTCTGCCATATCGGCAGCCTACTCTTGGCGGGCACACCCCCAGGTTTTCCGAGGCGTAGTGGGGCTATCGGGCCGAGTCCCGGGTGGCAGCTCCTCCCCGCTCAGCGGACGGAAAAGTCGTCGATGCGGGCCTGGTAGTACTTCTGACCGCCGGGCGTGTGGTTCGCTTGCCCGAGATTGGTGAGCCACAAGAGCACCCACTCTCCCCGGCGTCCCGCGAGGGAAAAGGTTGCCGATCCCTTGATGTCAGCCTTGCTGTCAGTAGGAGTTCCCCAGGCGGCGAGCCGGCCTGGACCCGAGGCCACCTGCGTCGCTGAGGTGTAGGTCTGTGCCGCCCAGCCGACGGTGGACGAAGTCACGACCAGCTGATGCAGGACGGCCGACTTCTTGAGCTGGATCGCGAGTCCGAGGCCCGGGTACAGATTCCCGAACGTGGCGTTGGCGTAGTAGTCGGTGTGCCAGTAGGTGCTCGGGTTGCCATCGAAGGTGTTCGGGAGGTCCTGCGGGTCGTCCGGTGTGCCCCGCAGCATGAAGAGCTCGACCTGGAGAACATTGTGCGACGGGGTGAACACCGGCGGTGACGAGCCGGTCCCGCTGGCGGCGTGGGAATTATGGGCTTGCCGGTCAGAAAACAGAACGCCGGCGACGATCGCTCCGGCGACGACCAGGCCGAGAACGATCAACCCCGGCGCCCGGCGCCGGCGGCGGGTCGGCCGGGGGGTAGCCGGCTCGGGCCGGCGGCCTCCGTGACCGGTGACGACGGTGTCCCCCCGTACATTGTTGGTCTGAAGCGGTGCAGGGGTCGGGGTCAGGGTCGGACGAGGCGCGGCGAAGCCTGTTCCCGCGATAGTTCGGGGCGCTCCGTCGAGTGGGACCATGGTCGCCATCCGAACCGGTGTCGTCGACCTGGTGGCGGCAGCTCCTGATCCATCGCTGCGCAGACGAAGGCTCGGTACCTCCTGACCTGTGGGTGTCGCGTCGCGGTGACGCCATCCGGACCAGCGGCCGTTGCGGTTGTCTCCTGGCGACGGGGTCACCGCGCAGGCATCCAATCGCTGGCGCAGCACGGCAGCAGACGGCACTCGCGCCTCCGGGTCCTTGGCGAGAAGGTCCACCGTCAAGCGCTCCAGAGCAAGGGGTACGGATCGGGTCCTGGAGGAGATCCTCGGCACCCGATCGTTGAGGTGTGCGAGCGCCGTGGCCATATCCGTCGGACCGACGTACGGAGGAGCGCCGGTAAGCATTTCGAACAAGACGACGCCGAGCGAGTACAGGTCGGCGCGGGCATCCGGCTCTTTTCCTCGGATCTGCTCGGGACTCAGATACTTCGGCGTTCCGAGCACGATGCCTGTCCGGGTCAGATCACCACCCAAACCCGTACCCGCTTTGGCGATGCCGAAATCGGTGACCTTGGCACGGAGGCCACCCCACTCGTCATCAGTGAGCAGCACATTGGCTGGCTTGATATCACGATGGACCAGCCCGGCCTGATGAGCGTAGGCGAGGGCGTCCGCGATCTGCCGGGTGATCGCAACTGCAAGCCAGGGCTCAAGAGGCCCGTGCTGGCTGAGAAGCTCACGCAGCGTGCAACCCCGGACGAGTTCCATCACGATGAAGGCGGTGCCGCCATCAACGCCGGTGTCGAACGTCGATACCACCGCGGGATGAGCCAGGCGGGCGGCTGTGACCGCCTCCCGTCGGAACCGTTCGAGGAACACGCCATCCTCGGCGAGATGAGCTCTCAGGACTTTGACGGCCACCGGCCGGCTGAGCACCTCGTCGTGACCTTCCCACACCTCGGCCATGCCGCCGCGAGCGATGGACCGGACCAGACGGTAACGTCCACCCAGAGTGCGGCCGGCCTCGATCGGCGCCGGGACGTCGGGAGCGGCCACGACCCCTCAGGCTACCCCGGGCCGCGGGGGCGGCCTCGTCATCGGACCGGTTTATCTGGCCCGTTGAACCCCTTGGTGGTACTCGCGGCGGGGACACCGTCGGCAGGAGCATCGCACCAGCCGAGGTAGCTGCTATCGCACTCATGCGAGCGGCGGCGCGGGTGCCTGCTGGCGCGCGACTGGGGACGGGACGCGCTCATTAGGGCTCCGAGCTCAACCAGGCCACCCCGACCGTGCCCGGCCCGGTGTGGGTTCCGATCACCGGCCCGATCTCGCCCACCAGCATTTTCCTCGCGGATGGCACTCCTTCGAGCAGCTTGAGGAACTCGCCCATGTCGGGGGCGTCAGCACCGCACGCGGCCGCCCGGTCGAGCGGACCGGCGTCGCGGAGTTTGCCGGCGAGGTACCGGAGGGCTCGTCCCCGAGTTCGCTGCTTGGACTCCTCTTCCACCACACCATTGGTCACCTGGATCACCGGTTTAATGGAAAGGAGGGAGCCCACCATCGCCTGGGCCCCCCCGATGCGACCGCCCTTCCTGAGGTATTCCAGGGTGTCGATCGCGCCGTACACGCGCAAGCGTCTTACGGCTCGCTCGGCCGCGGCAGCGACGTCCTCAAGATTCCCACCCTCCCCGGCCGATTGGGCGGCCTCGATCGTCACGAGCCCCTCTCCGAGGGTCACGCTCAGCGAATCGACCACCCGCACCGGAATCGATCCCTCCACCGCTTTCGCCCCTTGACGGGCGGCCTCGATCGTGGCGGAAAGCCTCGACGACAGATTCACACATACCACCCCGTTCGCGCCCTCCGCCGCCATTGCTTCGAACGCCGCCTGGAACTGCCCCGGCGAAGGAGCCGAGGTTTCTGGTATACCGTCAAACCGCCGGCACCGCGACCAGAATTCCTTTGTCGAGAGCTCGGTCCGATCCACCAGCTCCTCTGCTCCGAACCTGATCCGGAGCGATACCAAACCGATCCCGAACTCAGCCAGGAGATCGTCCGGCAGGTCACAGGCGCTGTCGGTCACCACACGGATGCCAGGCATTTGTCCCCCTTGAAGCCGGGTAATGGGCCGGCTCCGGATTGGTCGATCGGCGATTGGACCACCGGAGTCGACCGATGGTGACAAGCGGTCACGAGAGCGTCCCCGATGCCTGATCCCCATACTCCGGAGTCGGTGCCGAAAAGATCTGACGCACCATCGTCTCCGGGTCTGGCAGGTCGGCTGCAACGGGCAACCCGCCATCGTGGACCTGGCTCCGGGCCTCAGGAACCGGGCTGACGATCGCATCGCCCGGCTCTTCCTCGCTGTCCTGGTCGGGAGCGTCATCGACCGGAGCAGGAACGAGTTGGCCGGCTCGGCGGCCGTGCCGAAGATCGCGGACCCACCAGATCCCGAGCGAGATGATGGCCACGAGGATCAGGATCACGCCGACGCCAGATACGGCAGTGCTGCGGATGGTATCCCGGCCTTGTGCGATGAGCTCTGAGCCATCCGGTGTCCACAGCGAGACGTCGACTGGGAACACCCCGGAGGCCCGCGCTTCGACCGGAACCTTGAGGGTCGTGTTTTGCGTCGTCAAGGTCAGTTCGCAGACCTCACTTGTGGACGTCGGAACCGTGCAGCTTCCGTTCGGCGGTGAGAAGGCGTGGAAAATGAGCCGCTCGCTGCTGAGCCGCAACTGCACCCGGGCGTGCACGGACGCCGTTGACAGCACGGTCAAGGGGATCGCACCCCTGGTCGATGTCAACGTGATCGATGACGAGCGCGGCAGGGTGAAAAGACTGGTGACCTTGGTGATGGCGGCCTGTATCTGGGTGAGGAGACCCTGGCGCTGTGCTTCGGTGAGGTCGGTCGACTCCGCGGTCAGCAGTTCCTTGTTGAGGACCACGACCTGCTTGGCCTGCTGCGGAAGGACGGCCACCATCCCGGCCAGGCCGCGGCGCACCGACATGATGCTCGAAACGTCCGGGCCGAGCTCGGCGCCGATATCCCCGGTGACCCCTGCTGCGACTGGCGTGACCGATCCACTCGGCGCAGCCCCGCCCGTCTCCGCCGGCCCGATTGGTGCGGTACTCCCGGTCCCTCCCGCGGCCGTGGCCGGCAACCCGGTTCCGATCGCACCGCTCCCGACGGGTCCGGTCGCCGCGGTCGCAGGCGCTGACAACCCGGTCAACCCGGCTGTACCTTGTTCGCCCGATTCCCCGGTGTCGGCCGGTGGCGGGGCCACCAGCGAACGATGCAGCGGGAAGACCGGAACCGCCTGGAAGAGCCCGGAAGCGGTGACCGCGCCGAGCAAAGGATTCCCCTGCAAACCGACCAGCAGGGTGTCGACAAAAGTGGCATTCGCCGACCAGCCTGGCGGCGCGAGCACCGATACAGCGCGCGTCTTGCCAGGTTGCTCCAGCTGGATCATCGCCATTTCGGCGAGCAGCTGACTGGCTGCCAGGACCGGCTCCCCCGGGTTGGAGAAACCGGCGGTAAGGCCGGCGTCGGCGCCATCCACGACCGCTCGACCGCCGGCCCCGTCCAGTCGTGTCGGGAACGCGAACGTGGTCTCCTCGGCCACGGCCGGCAGGACGCTGAGGTCTGCATCCGGCACGATGAACTGGGTGGCCCCGCTGGACTCGAGGGTTCGCAGTGCGGCGCTGTCGAGCGACCCGTTGACCACCCAGGTTGTCGCCGAGGGCGCCTTCCCCAGCAGTCCAGCCAACACCGAGGAGCCCGCCTCCAGTTGATTGCTCAACTCGGCATCGAGACCAGCTGCGTCCCATCCCCGCAGCGGCACCGTGGCATACGTGGCGGGCACCACCTCGACGTTGCCAGCCCGGACCATCGCGGTGATGTAGGCGAGCGTGGATCGGTCGAGATCAGACCTCCTGGTGCTGTCGAGAGCCTCGAGCGTCTCCGGGGTGATCGCAAGGGTCGAGCTGATGCCCCGATGGGCCCACAGGGTGTCGACGAGCTTTGCCAGCAGGACCGATTGCGACCTGGGCAGTGCCCCGATCCGGCCATCGTCCCCGACGGGCGGCGCCGCATGGATTGGCACAACCAGCGACACCGACAGCCTCGGCAGGCCAGAAACTGGCGGCGCATCGCCGTAGACCATGAATGTCTTGACGGGCGCACCTTGCGCAACCCCGGAGCTGTTGTCGAGCCCGATCTGAACCGGAAAGACGGCACTGCCGGCGACCGCGTAAAACGGCGGTATGCCACCGGCCGGCGCTTCGTTGGCGGGATTGACGGGGATGTCGATATCGACACCACCAGCCGGGTCGGCCGGAAGAGTCGACACCGGTAGTCTCAGGGTGTAGATGGAGTAGCCGTGAACATTTCCCGAAAGCGCCTCGTCGAATCCGGTCCGTGTGGTGAGGCGGTTGTAGAACACCACGTCGAGCTGCTCGTGCGCGGGGTCGTTGGCGAGGACCGCCAGGCGCAAGTGGTAGTCCTGACGGTCCGACACCCATGCTGACTGGCCGAGCACTCTGATGCTGTCGACGGCAGGTTGGGGCCCGGCGGCAAGCACGCTGCTCGCCGGCGTCGGATCCGTATGGCCCGGGCCGGGCTGAACAGTCCCCCCCGGACTCTTCTGGGCCGAGGCCACGTCGAGCGGCCCGGTGAGCACCACGCAGAGCGCCCCCAGTGTCACGATCAGCGCTACGGCGAACCGCCACAGACCCGAACCCGACTGGCGGAACGGCATCACTGCAGGCCGGCGGACAGGACCGACAACCCGGCCGGGTCCTCCCGAAAGCCGACCCTGGTGTAGAGGGTCAGAGCCGCGTCGTTGCCGACCTGCGTGTTGACGACCGCCCGCACCACGCCGCGTCGCCGCATCCAGTCGAGGCCGTCGAGCAGCAGCCGGCGACCGGTGCCGCCTCGCTGATACGCCGGGCTCACCGCCAACCGCTGCACGAACCCACGCCCGCTGGCTCGACCGCAGATGGCATAACCGGCAATTGCGTTCTCGGGACCAATCGCGGCCCGGAAGCGATGGGCCGGTGTGGCATGCAGCGCGTCCGACAACCCGGCCGGATCGAATCGCCAGAACACAGGAAAGGCCGCCTCGTCGACCTCCAGGACCTCCCGGCGGCGACCACGCCTGACCCGGCGCAACGGGTAGCCGGGCGGGATCGGGGGCAGCTCACCGGTCAGATCGATGCCAAGCAGATGCAGCCGTTGCTCGACACCGAATCCCGCTGCCAGGAACCCGGCCTGCTCGATGGGCGACAGCGCACCAGTCACCACCCGGTGATACCCGCGAGCCGCCAGGGTGTCGAGACAGCGGCGCAGAAACTCGGCGGAAGGCGGGGGAGCGTCGGGCATCGGATTGATGAGCGCCACGTCCTCGTCCCCCCGCCAGCGTCCCGTCCGCGCCCGCTCGCGGCCCCAACGAATCACCTCCGCAGATGCCGTGGTCACCGCGACGAACTCGCGACGCGTCGATTGAAGCCTGCCTGCCGCACCGGGGTCGGCCCTGCCCAGGACCCTGGCCCCGGGCCCGTCGGTTGGGACACCTTGTGCTCGCTCACCGCGCCCACGACGCTACCGCTCCCTACCGCCGGGCGTTCTGCACCATAGAAAGCCGCCGGTCGTTCGAGGTGCCGGCCGGTACGCTGAAAGTCCGTGATCCCCGACCGGCTACAGCCACTCGTCGATGAGACGAACGCGCTCGCAGACCGTTTTCAGGCGGCGGGATTCCACCTCTATCTGGTCGGCGGCGTAGTGCGTGACGCAGTGATGGGCCGACTCGACGATGACGCCGACCTCGATTTCACCACGGATGCCCGACCTGACGACATCGAAGCTCTGGTCACCGGTTGGGCCGACGCGGTGTGGGACCAGGGGCGGCGTTTCGGGACCATCGGCCTTCGTCTCGGTACTCGACGCGTCGAGATCACGACTCACCGCGCCGAGGCGTACTCACCCGATAGCCGGAAGCCGGCGGTCGAGTTTGCTGACGTCGTCGAAGCGGACCTCTCGAGGCGCGATTTCACCGTCAACAGCATGGCGCTGTCACTCCCGGACTTGACGCTGATCGATCCCTTCGACGGGGTCAGCGATCTGGCCGCCCATCGGTTGCGGACGCCGCTGGCGCCGGAGGAGTCGTTCATCGACGACCCGTTACGCATGCTGCGGGCGGCCCGGTTCATCGCCGGCTACGGGCTGGTCCCCAACCCTGCGCTGACCGGGGCGGTGATGACCCTCAGGTCGCGGCTGGACATCGTGTCCGACGAGCGGATCCGGGACGAGCTCGACAAGCTTTTGGTGGTCGAGGCCCCGGGAGAGGGCCTGTGGTTCCTGGTCCGCACCGGGCTGGCAGAGGAATTCCTTCCCGAGTTGCCCGCCCTCGCCGTGGAGCAGGATCCCATTCACCGCCATAAGGATGTGCTGGCCCACACCATTGCGGTGGTGGAGAACACCCCGCCGGTGCGTCTCCTGCGCCTGGCCGCGCTATTCCATGACGTCGGCAAACCGAAGACCCGATCGTTTGGGCCGGGCGGCACCGTCACCTTCCACCATCACGAAGTCGTCGGTGCCCGAATGACCCGTGACCGTATGAGGGCGCTTCGCTATAGCAGCGACGACGTCGAGACGGTAAGTCGCCTGGTGGACCTCCACCTGCGTTTTCATACCTACCGTCTGGGCTGGACCGATAGCGCCGTCCGCCGCTACGTGCGCGACGCCGGTCCGCTGCTCGAGTTGCTCAACGAGTTGACCCGCGCCGATTGCACCACCCGCAACGCGGCCCGGGCCCGGGCCCTGGCCCGCCGGATGGACGAGCTCGAAGCCCGCATCGAACACTTGCGAGCCCAGGAGGAATTGGCGGCCATCCGACCCGATCTGGATGGCAATCAGGTGATGTCCCGGCTGGGGCTCAAGCCGGGTCCGGTCGTGGGAGAGGCCCTGGCGTGGCTGCTCGAACTGCGACTGGAGGAGGGTCCGCTCGGGGCCGACGAGGCGGCCCGGCGTCTCGAGGCCTGGTGGACGGCACGAACCGCCGAGCCTTCCGCGTGACGTCCGCCCCGCGCTACACACCGTTCGGCTCGTCCTGCTCGCTCGGTCTGCTCGCTCGGTCTGCTCGCTCGGTCCCGCTCCGTCCGGGTCCCTCACTGTCAGGCGCCGCGGGCCTCGTCCGGGTAGGACGGCTGTCAGGCGCCGCGGGCCTCGTCCGGAGGTGGGACGACCGACAGGCGACGCCGGCCGCGCTGTCGGAACCACGCGTCGAAGGTCGCTGCTGTCATGGGCCGAGCCAGATAAAAACCCTGGGCCCAGTCACAGCGCAACGCGGTTAGCTGATCCCAGATAATCCGGTCTTCGACACCCTCCGCCACCACGGTATGGCCCAGATTGCGGGCCAGTTCGATCGTGGAGTGCACAATGGCCCGGTCGCCCTCGTCGACGCTCATCGACATCACGAACGACTTGTCGATCTTGACGACATGGATCGGCAGCTGCTTGAGCCGGGTGAGCGACGAGTAGCCAGTACCGAAATCGTCGATGGCCAGCCGCACCCCGAAGTCACGGAGGGCGGCCAGCGCCTTGCCGGACCGGGCGGGATCCATCATGATCGACGACTCGGTCAGCTCCAGGGTCAGCCACTGCGCGTCCAAGCCGGAGGCAGCGACCATCCGGGTCAGCCGGTCCAGGAGATCGGCTTCGAGCAGGGTGCGTGCGGCGATGTTGACCGACACACCCAGCGACCAGCCCAGATCGTGCCAGACCCGAGTTTGGCGCAGCGCAGAGTCCAGCGCCCACCAGGTGAGCTCGCTGATCATCCCGGACTGCTCGGCGAGCGGGATGAACTCCTCCGGCGGAATGAAGCCGTGGTGCGAGTGATTCCAGCGCAGAAGGGCTTCGCAGCCGATGACGGTTCCGGTGGCCACTTCGGCGACAGGCTGGTACCAGAGCTCGATGGCGTCGTTGCGCAGGGCGCCGTGCAACTCGTTCGCGAGGATCAATCGGCGGGTGCTGTGGCGGTCGCCGACGGGGTTGTATACCTCGATGCCACCTCCGGCGGTCTTGGCCGTGTACATGGCCACGTCCGCCCGACGAAGCAGGACCGAACGGTCCTCCCCGTGTTCGGGTGCGATGCTCACCCCGAGGCTCGCCCCCAGTTCCAGAGCCATCCCATCCACCGTGACCGGATGGTCGAGCTGAGCCAGGACCGCCTGTCCCAGGTCTCCGACCCGCTCGACATTCGGCAGATCCGGCAGCACGAACCCAAACTCGTCCCCGCCGAGACGGGCGACTTTCCCATGCTCGCCGATCCTGGCCATCAGGCGCGTGGCCACCTCGCGCAACACGCAGTCACCGATGTGATGGCCCATGGTGTCGTTGATTTCCTTGAAACCGTCGAGGTCCATGAGCATGACGGCCACCAGTCGGCCTACGGACCGCTCGGCCAGCGCATTTTGCAGGTAGCGGTCAAAGAAGTTGCGGTTCGCCAGACCGGTCAGGCTGTCATGGAGCGCTTCGTGCTCCCGGGCCGTGACCTCGCGCTGAAGACGGTCAAGCAGCCGGCCACCCCGGATGGCTACCCCGCTGTGGGAAGCCAGCACTTCGAAGAGGCGCAGATCCTCCGCATCGAAGGTGACCGCTCCCTGGCGGTTCCCGACAATGATGACGCCCCGAAGGTCGTCACCGAAGCTGATAGGGGCAGCCACGGCGTTGTGGAGGCCGCGCTGTGCCAGGGCCGACGCCACATCCGGGCGCGAGTCCTCGTGCGACGCCGCCAGACCGGCGCTATTGGCTTGAACGATCTGCTCGATACGCCCCGGCTCGGGGCTGAGTGTGCACGCCAGCCGATCGGTGGCGTCGAGTGTGTAGCAGAGGCATCCCTCCGCGTCCGGCAGGACCAGTTCGGCAACGGTCGAACCCATTACGTCTCGGGCCTCACTCAGGATCGACCACACCACATCGTCGACCTCCGAGACACCACTCGTGCGCTGGGCGAACCGATAGAGCCGCTCCAGGTTGGCGTACCGCCGCCGCAACTCAGTAATGGCGCGTTGGCCGACCAGCGCCAGCACGCCCAACCCCACGAACAGGAGTCCGGCTATCCGGTTCGCCCAGATGGCATTGACCGCTGTCAGGGCCAGGACCACCGAGACGGGGACGGAAGTAACAGAGGCCCGGAGGCTCGTCAGCGACTCACCCCACGCCCAGCGGCGGGCGCTGACGGCTATCACCGTGGTCACGGTCACATCAGTCACCAGGTCGATAGCCAGCACGGCCGCCGCGCACGCGATCCAGCCTCGCACCGAAACCGGAGAGCTTCCCCCAAGCACCCAGTGGTAAGAGGCCAGCGCCGCGACCGCGGCACACGACAGGCTCAAGACGTTGAAGACGGTCTTGAAGGGGGGCCGCCGCTTGATGAGGCTGACCACCAGTTGTGCCACCACGGCTGCGAGCAGGAGTCCAACTGGATTCAGGAACACCACGCCCACCACCAGCGGGATTTCCGCCAGACCGAGGGTGACGGTATCCCCCCTCAGACTGAACGTCACGTTGAGTAGCGAGGCGCCAGCCATGGCGGCCGCGACCGCCAGCCAGGGAAGCGGCTGCGGGACGCCCTTCAGCGAATAACCGGTAACTGCCTGCGCCCACGCCAACCCCGCGACCACGCCCAGGCCGGTAATCAAGATCCACACACGAGCCGGCGCGGCGGATGCAGCCGCGCTGCTCGAGCGCCGGCGAATGCGGCTGGCCCAACCAGACGCCGCCCTGCCCCTCTCTCGTGCCTCGCGTTTCATCGTCCGAAGCAGCATAGGTGGCTCGGGCGAGCCCCGGCGGGCGCGCCGAATGACACCGCGCCCGGTAGCGTCACAGCAGCATCAGTCATGTTTTCAGCGCGACAGCATCAATAAGATCAGCTCCATTCCATTTGCTTGAACATGGTTTTGGCACCTCCTTCCCAAAGGGCGCGAACTGTTCACAGACCGCGGAGATGTGTGTCGGAGCCCGGTCCGCCCGTGTGACCGAGAGTGTTCGCCTTAGTTGCCTTCCTTGCGGGCCCGGACGATCAACGTCCGCGGGACAAAATTATAGGTGTCGCGCCACGCCCCGCTCCGAGGACCACCCGAGGTCGGCTCAGGCTCGAGGACCAGATCGACCCGATAGCTGGCCCGGACCAGGCCCATGTACATCTCGGAGAAGGTGTGGTGATATGCGGTGAAAGCAAGGCCTGCCCAATCGAACTCGACGGGCGAGCGATCGAAGTACGACCGCCGGACGAGCAGAGCAGGCTCGGCGACGTCATCGATCATGTCGTAAGCCGGATGGGTGAGGCTGAACACCAGCGGCGCCCCAACTCTGAGGACGCGGTGCACCTGGCGGAACACCCGGTTGAGGTCCTCGACGAACCCGAGGGCGTATGCGGAGAAGACGAGGTCGATCGAGTCGGCCCGCAGAAAGGCCAGGTCGGCAAGATCACCCTGGCGTAGCTCGACGCGCACATCCTCCTGCTCGCACAATTGACGAGCGAAGGCCAGCTGGGCGGAAGAGAAGTCCACTCCGATAGCAATAGCGCCCTGCTTGGCGAAAGCGATCGAGCACTGAGCCCCGCCGCAGCCCAATTCGAGCACCTTCTTGCCTTTGAGGTCGCCGAGCAGCCGGAGCTCATGTTCGGTCGGGATGTCAGGCCCATAATGGGCGACCCGGGTGGAGAGTCGCGCCATGTCCTGGTAGAGGGCAGAGTGACGGTCCCATGCGGCGGCGATCTCGGAGGGCACCGATCTATCCTGCCGCAGCTCTGGGTCAATCCTGCCGCAGGCGCAGCCTTACCTGCTGCTACCGAACGGTTACTTAGGGGCTACCGGCCTGGTGGTCAGCCGGCCACAAACTCTTCCACCATGCGATGAGCATCGTCGTCGTGGAATTGCTTCGGGGGCGATTTCATGAAGTACGCACACGGTCCGAGAAGCGGGCCACCGATGCCGCGATCCATGGCCAACTTGGCACAACGCAGGGCGTCGATGATCACCCCGGCCGAGTTCGGAGAGTCCCAGACTTCCAGCTTCAGCTCGACATTGAGGGGCGCGTCTCCGAAATTTCGGCCTTCGAGACGGATGTACGCCCACTTGCGATCGTCCAACCAGGCCACGTGATCGGAAGGTCCGATGTGTACGTCGTCGGCTTCGATGCCGTTGTCCAGCTGACTGGTGACCGCCTGCGTCTTAGAGATCTTCTTGGACTCCAGCCGTTCGCGCTCGAGCATGTTCTTGAAGTCCATATTGCCACCGACGTTGAGCTGGTAGGTCCGGTCGAGCACCAGGCCCCTGTCCTCGAACAAACGGGCGAGGATGCGATGCACGATGGTGGCACCGACCTGGCTCTTGATGTCGTCGCCCACGATCGGAACGCCGGCGTCGCTGAATTTCCGGGCCCACGTCGGGTCGCTGGCGATGAAAACTGGAATGGCGTTGACAAACGCCACCTTGGCGTCGATACAAGCCTGGGCGTAATGCTTCTGAGCCGCTTCGGACCCCACCGGCAGATAGGCAACGAGCACGTCCGCGTCGGTCCGACGGAGCACCTCGACCACGTCGACCGATTCCAACGGGGACTCCTCGATGGCCTGCCGGTAGTACTTGCCGAGCCCGTCAAGAGTCGGACCCCGCTCCACGGTTACGCCGAGATCGGCGACCGAAGCGAATCGGATCGTGTTGTTGGGACCGGCGAAGATGGCCTTGCCGAGATCCAGCCCCACCTTGGCCGCGTCAACGTCAAAGGCCGCCACGAACTCGACGTCGCCGACGTGGTAGCCACCCAGGTCAACGTGCATCAAACCCGGCACGGTGTCTCCCGGATCGGCGTCACGGTAGTACTCGATGCCTTGCACCAAGGCGCTGGCGCAGTTGCCGACACCGGCGATGGCGACTCGGATCTTGTTGCTCATTCGGTGAAGTCCTCCTGGGATATGGCGGAGCGAAGCCCCGCGATGCTGGGGCTGAAGGCCCCGGTCGTTGACCGCCGTTCCGTCCGACGAGGACCGGCAGGCCGGACGGCGTTCGTCGGGGAGTCCGGACTGTCCAGGCTCCTCGGGCTGGCCTGGCGTCGCGGGCTGGGCTGGCGTTGCGGGCTGGGCTGGCGTTGCGGGCCGCCCGGTTGTTCCTGTGGGCTGGCCTGGCCTTCTAGGCCGCCCGGTTGGTCCTGTGGGCTGGCCTGGCCTTCTAGGCCGCCCGGTTGGTCCTGTGGGCTGGCCTGGCGTTCTAGGCCGCCGGCCGGGCCTTGTGGGCTGAACTCGGGTTGTGGGCTGGCCAGACCTGCTGGGCTGTGGGCTCGCTCGGACGCGATAAGGCGCTCGATCCAGGACAAATCGTGCTCGGCCGTCTCGCGGTCGTGTTCCATCAAGCTGCGGGCGTACCCGTCGGCGAGCTCGCGGCCTCCTCGCAGACGGGCTCGCAGATGAGCGAGCCGCTCGAGAAGCTGGGCTCGACGCCGCTCGAGCATGCCGAGGCGGGCATCGGCCGGAAGATATCGAGCGAACGCCAGCCGCAGGTTGAACACCCGATCGTCATCGCTCGACTGGCTCTCGGCTACCAGCAACTCCTCGAAGAGGGCCTCGCCTCGCTCCGTGATCCCGTACACCTTCCTGCCGCGGCCACCCCGCCCGTTGGCCTTGCGGGCTCGGAAGATGGCCAGCTCACCGCTGAGCGAGCCGGTCATCGGGACCGGCGCCCCCGAAGCGCGGCTCGGCTCGACCGCCTGGACCGCCCCGGCCCGCTCCAGCCGGCGGAGGGCCGGATACAGGGATCCGAACGACACCCCGCCGCCGAACCCCCCCGCGCCGGGTCCAAGCGTGCTGGTCAATCGCTTCTTGAGCTCGTAGCCATGGAGCTCCTCATCCTTGAGGAGTCCCAGGATGGCCAGTTCCAACATGATCACTCACTATACCGCGTTCCGATGTATCGGGGCGATATATCGGCTGGGCGAAGACGCTTTCGCTGTCCCCGTCGCACGCCGGGCGGTAGGGTGCGAACGTGATGAGTTTCCGGCCCGACGCCCTGCGAGGGGTAATCACAGGAGCGGATCTCGCCGGGCACGTCGACTACCGGTTGGCGCGGAACATGGTGGTCAATGAGTTTCACAAAGGCCGGCTCTCCCGGATCGACATCTGCGATGCCCATCCAGAGCTGCTCCGAGCGGCGAACAACGTGGGCGAGGAATCCCGGGAGGACTGCCCCATCTGTGAGGAGGCCAAGGTTCGTCTGGTCTCCTACGCCTTCGGGAGCCGGTGCCCGCCGTCAGGGGTTTGCGTCACCTCGCGCCAGGAGCTGCTGAATCTATCGAAGGGTGGCCGTGGCCTGACCTGCTACGTGGTCGAGGTCTGCCCCAGCTGCTCGTGGAACCACGTAGCCCGTAGCTTCACGGTGGGCGGATCCCGCAGCTAGCAGGAGCCCGGTTGTGGCTACGGCTCGTCGCGGCCGGTGGAGCCGGCCCGGCCGGTGGATGGGGGTCGGGCCGCCCGCGCGACTGTCGGTCCGCTACCATTTGCGACACCGCCGGCAGCCGTGGGGCGCTGGACGGGGAAGGAGGACTGGTGATGCCTGCCCAGCAGACCGCGCCATCGGTGCGGGCTCGCAAGAATTCCAACCAGCCGCTGGTTATGGTGACCGCCTACGACGCACCGACCGCGCGCATCGCCGACGAGGCCGAAGTCGACCTGATTCTGGTGGGTGACTCGGTGGCCATGGTGGTGTTGGGGTACGACGACACTCTTCAGGTCACTGTGGGTGACCTGGCTCACCACACTGCGGCAGTAGCGCGAGCCAACCCCCGGGCCATGGTGATCGCCGATCTGCCGTGGATGAGCTACCACACCGGCGTGGCGAATGCCGTTCGTAACGCCGCCCGGCTGATCCGGGCCGGCGGTCAAGCGGTCAAGCTCGAGGGAGGACGGAAGCGGGTGCCGGTGGTCGAGGCCATCTGCGATGCCGAGATCCCCGTGATGGGACATCTAGGGCTGACCCCTCAGTCCTTCCACGCCATGGGCGGCTTCAAGGTGCAGGGCAAGAATCTCGATGCCGCGAAGGCCCTCGTCGAGGACGCCACTGCACTGGACGCGGCGGGGTGCTTCGCCATCGTGCTCGAGGGCATCCCGGACGTGGTGGCCCACCTGATCACGGAATCGGTGAACGTCCCGACCATCGGGATCGGCGCTGGGCCGCACTGCGACGGTCAGGTCCTTGTGTTCCACGACGTGCTCGGCCTGGAAAGCCGGGTGCCGCCCAAGTTCGTCCGCCAGTACGCCAGCCTCAAGACCAATGCTGTCACCGGGCTCCGGGCATGGGCCGCTGATGTGCGGTCGGGCGCTTTTCCCTCGGACGCAGAGACCTACCACATCACCAAGGACGTGGCAGCCAGCCTGGCCTCGGCCTGACTTACAGGGTCCACCCCGCGGCGACCTGCACCCTCGGCCGGCTCTAGGGCGTGAGGACGCGCTCGAATTGTACGGGAACCCCCGTGCGATCTGTCATGATGAGCCACCTTCGATGCCGCGCCAGCGCCGGCGTCCTCCACGCCGTCACACCCATCTGTCAGGCTACGCGACGTCATATCAGATCGGCCGATCCCTCACGGGTGCCGGCCCGCAGCGATCGTCTCGCCGAGGTCGAGTAATATGCCAGGTCTTCAAATTGAGACCCTGCCCCGGACAGTCCGGGGCCCCGTGCCAACAGGCCGGGTCCACAGGGAGGTGGTGAGCCGCTGATGCGGCAGTACGAAGTCATGGTGATCCTCGATGCTGGCTTGGAAGAGGACGCCATCCGGACCATCATCGATCGAGCCACGCAGATCATCGCGAAGCGGGGAGGCACCATCGACAAGGTGGAGCGCTGGGGTAAGCGGCGTTTCGCCTACGAAGTGCACCATCGGAGCGAGGGTTACTACCTGCTCGTCGAGACGACGGCCGAGCCTGCGGTGCTCGCCGAGGTGGACCGGATGCTCGGACTCGCAGATGAAGTCATCCGCCACAAGGTGATTCGCCTACCGGAGAAGAAGACTGTCGTGCGATCGTCACGGCCGTCCGCTCCCGACAGCACACCGGTGGATGCCAACGTGAACGGAGAGCATTGACATGTCCAACGGCAACCATGTGAACATCGTCGGCAACCTGACCCGCGACCCGGAGTTGCGGTTCACCCCGACAGGACAGGCCACCGCCGGGTTCGGCTTGGCCGTCAACCGGCGCTGGCAGAATCGCCAGACCCAGGAATGGGAGGAGGCCACGTCGTTTTTCGACGTCGTCTGCTGGGGTCAACTCGCCGAAAACGCAGCACAGTCGCTCTCCAAGGGAGCACGGGTGATCGTCAGCGGGCGCCTCGACCAGCGCAGCTGGGAAACGGCGGAGCGCGAGCGGCGCTCGAAGGTCGAAATCACTGCGGATGAGATCGCACCCAGCCTGCGGTGGGCAACTGCCGTAGTCACGCGCAACGAGCGACGAGTCCCTGACGGGTCGACGAATACGCCCGTGACGACGGGCGGAGGTAGCCGGCCGACGCCAAACGAACCGCCGTCCGACTACCACTACGACGAGGAGCCCTTCTAGCCCATGGCCCGTAACAACGACCGGGATCGCGGCACCAAGCGAACCATCAAGGACACTCGCCCGCGGGGGAAGAAGAAGGTCTGTATCTTCTGCAAGGACCACGCCACCTGGGTGGATTACAAGGACATCAACCTGCTGCGCCGCTTCATGAGCGACCGGGGCAAGATCCGCGCTCGCCGGGTGACGGGGAATTGCTCGCAGCATCAACGCGACGTCCAGGTGGCCATCAAAACGGCGCGGGAGCTCGCCCTCCTGCCCTACACCCAGCGGACCGTCAACGAACGAGGGCCAGGCCGTGGGCCTGGACGACCGGGAGGCCGTCGAGATGACGCCCGGCCTGCCGAAGACGCTATGGACGAAGAGACGGACGTCGAGGGCTTCGAAGGGGATGAAGACGAGGACGACGAGGCCGAGGACGACGCCGCTCAACCCGATCACCTCGAGGCGGGAGTCTAAATGAAAGTGGTGTTGCGCACGGACATCGACAAGGTCGGAAAGCGAGGCGACATCGTCGAGGTCGCGGATGGCTACGGCCGCAACTATCTGTTACCGAAGGGGCACGCCCTCAGGGCGACCGACGGCGTGACTGCCCAGGCCACCGCCATGCGCAGATCCCGCGACCTGAGGGACGCCAAGGACCGGGAGTCAGCCCAACAGATCGCCCGAACCCTCGTCCCGATGGTCATCCGGATCCCGGCTCGGTCGGGCGCCGGCGGACGCCTCTTCGGTTCCATCACCTCCGCTGACGTGGTCGAGGCCGTCTCTCAGCAGGCCAGGGTGACCCTCGATCGCCGGCGGCTCCACCTCGACGAGCCCATCAAGTCACTCGGCATCCACGAGGTCCCGGTGAAGTTGCACGCCGATGTGGAGTTCCGGGTCACGGTGGAGGTCATACCCGGCTAGCCGGCCGCACCTGGGCACGGCGGCACGGCGGCCAGTCCGGCCGACCGGCGGCAGAACACGCCCTGCCCGGGTTCGGCCAGCGCGTGGCGACGGGTCACATCGACGCCCCAGCATCTGACGCCTTCCGGTCGGGCAGCTGGCCCCATCCCGACGCGGCCACCGCCTCAGGCTTCTGGCGACCGCGCCCGCCAAGACCCGGGCCCAGAGCCGCCCCGGCCCCCCAACCCCTTCGACTCGCAAGCCCTGATCGACCGGAGACCAATCTCACCGTTATCATGGGAACATATGTTTGGATGGAGGTGGACCCTGCCGTCCGGGAGCACATCTCCACACCCCGCGTTTCTCCCCAGTCAGAGGGGGCCTGTCCACACGAAATTCACTAGGTAAAGGGTCTGGTTGCCCACAGGTGCCAGCGACTTAGGTATGACCCTCATGGTGCAAGCGATCGAGGATGCCAGGCGACGGGAGCGCACCAGCTCGGCTCGCATCCCGCCGCACAACCTGCACGCCGAGGAATCCCTCCTTGGAGCGATGCTGCTGTCCCGCGACGCCATCGCGGCGGCCGTCGAGACCTGCGCCGCGGATGACCTGTACAAACCCGCTCACGGCCACGTGTTCGACGCCATCACCACGCTCTACAGCCGGGGCGAACCGGCCGACCCGGTCACCGTCGCGGACGAGCTTTCCCGGGCGGGCCTGCTTGACGCGGTCGGCGGTCTCGCCACGCTCATCTCGCTCCAGGCCGACACGCCGGCCACCACCAACGCCGCCCGATACGCCCGGATTGTGGAGGAGCACGCCCTCCTTCGCCGCCTGATCGCGGTCGCCGGCGACATCGCCGAGATGGGTTACAGCGTGCCTGACGACGTTGCAGCAGCCGTGGACCAGGCCGAAGCCCTGGTCTTCAACGTGGCAGAGCGGCGGGTGACCGACAGCCTCAAGCCGCTCCAGAGCCTGCTGGTGGACACCCTGGACCGTTTGGAACGCCTCTATGACCGGGGAGAGGCCATCACCGGCGTACCCACGGGCTACGTCGACCTCGACGAACGGCTATTCGGGCTTCAACCTTCCACTCTCATCATCGTGGGCGCCCGGCCAGCCGTCGGCAAGACGGCGTTCGCCCTGGGTATGGCGGCGCACGCGGCTATGGAAGCACAGGTTCCGACGCTGATCTTCTCCCTCGAGATGTCACACGATGAGCTGACCCAGCGCCTGCTCGTGTCCGAGTCCCGGGTGGACGCCGGCCGCATTCGCAACGGACGTCTGGCCGACTCGGACTGGCCCAAGGTCAGCCAGGCCATTGCCCGGCTCGGCGATGCTCCCCTGTTCATCGACGACAACCCAAACCTGACGGTCATGGAGATGCGAGCCAAGGCCCGACGGCTCAAGGCGAGAGAGGGACGTCTGGGCCTGATCGTGGTGGACTACCTTCAGTTGATGTCCAGCCGGGTAACCGTCGAGAACCGCCAAATCGAAGTCTCGTCGATCAGCCGCGCCCTCAAGATCCTTGCTCGCGAGCTCGAAGTTCCGGTCGTGGCCCTCTCGCAGCTGTCCCGCAACCTGGAGATGCGCGCCGACAAGCGCCCGCAACTGGCCGACTTGCGGGAGAGCGGCTCGCTCGAACAGGACGCTGACGTCGTCCTCTTCCTGTACCGCGACGAGATCTACAACCCCGACTCCCCCGACCGGGGCAGCGCGGAAGTGATCGTGGCCAAGCACCGCAACGGACCCACCGGCAAGTGCCAGCTCGCATTCCTTGACCACTACACCCGTTTCGCCAACATGGCCAGGGTGTAGAAGGTGCGGCCCGACTGGTTCGGTGCGGTGGACCTCACCGAGGTCGCCCGGCTCGGGCCCAACACTCCCCAGTTCGACGAGCTTCTCTCGTGGATCGATTCTGTCCATCCGGGACCCATCTCGATCCTCGACGTCGGAGGAGGCGGTGGTTTTTACGACTTTCCGCGTACGCTCCGGCCACGCGCCCGACGTCTGGTAGGCGTCGATCCCGACGCCGGCGTGCTGACTCGGCCGTGGCTTGACGAAAGCCATCAGGCCCTGGTCGAGGATTTCGCCCCGACGACCAAGGAGCGCTTCGACGTGGCCTTGTGCTTGTATGTGGTCGAGCACGTGGAGGCGCCCGGACCGTTCCTGGAAGCAGTCCGATCTCTCATGGCTCCCGGTGGCTCCTGTTTTGGGGTGACCCCCAATCTTTGGCACTACTTCGGTCTGGCCAGCGCGGCAGCCGCCCGTGCCGGTATCCAGGAATGGTTGCTCCGGCGGGTGCGGCCAGACGATTTGATCGAGGCATACCACTCACCCGTGCACTACCGCTGCAATACCATCGCCCGCCTGCGTGCCACCGCGCTCGACGCCGGTTTCCGCGGCGCCCAATTTCGGGTCCTGGAGCAAGCGGGGATGTTCGAGACCTACTTTCCAACCTGGTTCCGATGGGCGCCTCGCGCCTACTCCCGGTTCATCAACGAGAGAGCAGGGCCGGCGCTGTTCGGGACGCTTCTCTTCCGGCTGATGACCTGAAATGACCGATGTAGCCCCTGGGAGAGAAGGAGTTGCTCGGGTGCTAGCGTCAATGATCCGCACCGCGCAGGAGACCGGCTTCTTCCCCGGTGGCAGGTGGCCCCGCTTACGGCAGGGCAGAGTTGCCGCTTCGTCGAGTTCTCCACACCTTGTGGATCACCTTGTGGACGACCAACCGCCGGGAGGGGGGAGAACCAGGTGACCGAAGCCGGAGAGTTGTGGACAAGATGCTCCGATCTCCTGCGAGAGGAGGTTTCCGGCGCGACCTGGTACACGTGGATGGCAGCTCTCCAGCCCGTAGACCTTGATGGTCGAACACTCGTGGTCTCGGCGCCCAGTGCCCTGGTACGAGACCGGCTCGAGGACCGGCACTTCCAGGTGTTGGAAAGAGTGATCGCGCAGGCGACCGGCGGCACCAGGGACGTGCGGATCGTCGTCCGGCCGACCCCGGAAGGCGTCGGGGTGAGCATCCCGGCGCCCAACGAGTCCGCCGCCTCCGCAATTTCTCCACAAGATCCCTCCATTCCCCGATCGGAACAAGCCGGACACCAAGGATCGGCAACATCCGGACAATCCGGGTATTCTGGACATACAGGCTCCCGACAACCAAGAGACAGCATGGGCACGGGCCCAGCCGGTGGGCGGGTCGACCCGCCCAGCCTCAATCCGCGCTACACCTTCGACGCCTTCGTCATCGGCTCATCCAACCGATTCGCCCATGCCGCCGCCCAACGTGTGGCCGAGACTCCGGCAACCAGCTACAACCCGCTCTTCATCTACGGGGATTCCGGACTGGGGAAAACCCACCTGTTGCATGCCATCGGCCACTACGGGATGGAGAACTTCCCTGGCATGCGGATCCGGTATGTGTCGACAGAGACGTTCATGAACGATTTCGTCGACGCCATTCGCAACAACAGCCAGATGAGCTTCAAGCGTCACTACCGCGACTGTGACATCTTGCTCGTCGACGACATTCAGTTCATGGAAGGCAAGGAGGGACTTCAGGAGGAGTTCTTTCACACCTTCAACTCCCTGTACGAAGGCTCCAGACAGATCGTGCTCTCCTCCGATCGCCATCCGCGCTCCATCGCCACCCTCGAAGATCGTCTACGAAGCCGGTTCGAATGGGGTCTCACCACCGACGTCCAGCCACCGGAACTCGAAACCCGGCTGGCCATACTGCGCAAGAAAGCCGACGGCGAGCGCATACCGATCCCCGGCGAGGTGCTGGAGCTCATCGCCACCCACGTGAGAGACAACATCCGGGAGCTCGAAGGGGCGCTGATCCGGGTGGCAGCCTTCGCGAGTCTCAACCAGGAAGCGCCCTCGCAGGAGATGGCCGAACGGGTGCTTTCCGACATTCTCGACTTCGGCCGCCCCCGCCAGATCACGCCCAAAGTGATCATGGACGCCGTCGCTACAACCTTCGGTTTTACCGTCGAGGACCTCTGCGGGACGAGCCGGCGCCGGCCCCTGGTCAATGCTCGCCAGATCGGCATGTACGTCTTCCGCGAGCTCACTGACTTCAGCTACCCGGCGATCGCTCGAGAGTTCGGCGGTCGTGACCACACAACGGTCATCCACGCCGTAGAGAAGGTGTCCGGCCTCATGAAAGAACGCCGGCAGATCTACGACCAGGTCACCGAGCTGATCTACAACATCAAGGGCGGGACCTGACACGATGTCGATGCTGATGTCCGGTGGACCATCCTCGGGACCGGTTGTGTCGGGACGATGTGATTTCCGGGGACAAGCGGTCTACCGTCCACAGGACATCACCACGAATGTCCCACCCCTGTGCGATCCTGGGGATCAAGAGATCGACTCGACGACCACCGTGACCCGCAACAATGGGTGGTTGCCCACAATTCACAGCACCTACAGCTACAACAACCAAAATTCAACTAACAAGAGGAAGTAGGAAGGCACCGCGGTGAAGTTCCGATGTGAACGCGATGTGCTGGTGGAAGCGCTCAGTACAGCTGGGCGAGCGGTGGCTGGGCGGAGCGGGGCCCTGCCCGTGCTGGGGGGTATAAAGCTCTCGACCAGCGAGGACACTCTCCAGGTGACCGGCACCGACCTGGATCTGACGATCACGGTCGAGACCGCGGTCAACGGTAGTCTCGACGGAGTTGCAGTGGCACCAGGGCGGCTAATCACGGACATCGTTCGGGCCCTCGAGCCCGGTGCGGTAGCGGTGGAGGCTGACGACGAGGAGATCCGCATCGCCTCGGGGCGGTCGCATTTCAGCGTGAGAACTCATCCTGCTGGCGACTTTCCTCGCCTGCCGGTCCCGACTGGCGAAACGGTGACGCTGCCGGTACAGGGTCTCACGGAAGCACTCCGCCAGGTCACCCGGGCAGCCTCAAACGAGGATTCGCGGCCCATCCTTACGGGAGTGCTCATGGCGGCTGAGGAAGAGGGCCTGCGCCTGGTTGCTACTGACTCGTACCGGCTGGCCGTGCGGGACCTCCGTGGTGTCGGGGTGCTGGCTGAGGGTCAGAGGGTCCTGGTGCCATCCCGGGCGCTCAATGAGCTCATGCGGCTGTTGGGCTCCTCGAGTAGCGAAGTCACACTCCGCTTGGGGCCCCACGACGCCACCTTCACGGTTGGGGCCGTGACGTTGACCACCCGGCTGATTGAGGGCGAGTTCCCCAACTATCGCCAGCTCATCCCCTCGGCGTACCCGAACCGGCTCAGGGTGGGCCGGGAGCCGCTGATCGAGGGGGTACGCCGGGTCAAGCTGCTGGCTCGCGACGCCACCACTCCGGTGCGTATTGCGCTGCGTCCGACTGGAATCGAGCTGGCCGTGATCACGACCGACTGGGGTACCGCCACCGAGGATGTGGATGCCAAGTACGAGGGGGCAGAGATGACCGTGGCCTTCAATCCCAGTTACCTGATTGACGGGGTGGAAGCCATCACTGGTGATGAGGTGACCCTCGACACGCTGGACGCGTTGAAGCCGGCCACTCTCCGACCGACCGATGGGGACGACTACCTCTATCTGTTGATGCCCGTACGGGTGTCCTGATCGGCAGAGCGTGTTGCCAGCGTCGCATCGATCTGCGCAGGTATCCTCACCGTGCATCTTGATCATCTGTGGCTGACCGACTTCCGGAGTTACCGGGAGGCCGAGTTCGCGCCTGCGCCCGACGGGATCACAGTGGTCACCGGGGCCAACGCCGAGGGCAAGACCAACTTGTTGGAGGCGGTGGGCTACCTGGCGACATTGCGATCGTTCCGGGGGAGCCCGGCCGAGGTCATGGTTCGTGCTGGCGCCGTTGGCGGTGTCGCATTAGTTCGGGCCGATGGGGGCCGTGAGGGTCGGCGTCTTTTGGTCGAAGCGGAGCTGCAGGCGAACGGGCGGGGCCGGGTTCAGTTCAACGGTCAACCGTTACGCCGGTCGCGTGATCTCCTCGGTGCGTTCTCTGTCACTGTCTTTGCTCCCGACGATCTTGATCTGGTCAAGAGCGGGCCTCACGGCCGTCGCCAGTACCTGGACGACCTGTTAGTAGCCTTGCAGCCCCGCCATGACGTGACCGTCTCGGACCTGGAACGGGTCCTCAAGCAGCGCAACGCCCTTCTCAAGTCGGCGGGGACGTCAGTGGGCGCCTCAGGTCGTTCAGTATCCGCAGACATCGCTCACACGCTTGACGTGTGGGACTACAAGCTCGGTGAGCTGGGTGAGGCGGTAGTCGCTGCTCGCGAGACCCTGACAGCCGATCTGCAGCCATTGGTCAGCGGTGCCTACCAACGCTTGGCAGCGGCTGTCGCCCACCGCGATCGCGCCGTTACTCGCATGGCCTACCAACGGAGCTGGGAAGGTGACCTCCACACGGCGCTCGTTCGCAGCCGCCGGGACGATCTGCGACGTGGGGTGACAACTGTCGGGCCTCATCGGGACGAGTTGCTGTTGGAAGTTGGCGGACTGAGCGGACGCGCCCATGCCTCCCAGGGTGAGCAGCGATCTCTGGCGCTGGCCTTGCGTCTCGCCGGCCATCAATTAGTAACGGGTCAGGCCGGCAGTGCGCCGATCCTCCTTCTTGACGATGTCTTCTCCGAACTGGATCCGTCCCGGGCCGAGGCGCTCCTGACCTGCGTACCGGATGGGCAAGCTGTGATCACGGCCGCCGATCCGGACCAACTGCCTTCCGGGACTCCAGTGGCACTGCACGTCCGCGTCGAGAACGGGAAGCTGCTCACATGACGACGTGGCGGGAGACGGTGCCCGACCACGGTGACGTCGGTCCCCGACCGGTTGCCGAGTCGTTAGACCGGGTCACGCGGGCGTTTGGGGCGCCGCGGGCCCGGGTGCTCGCCGCGTTGTTCTCGCGATGGGAAACCGTCGTCGGACATGAGATTGCCGAGCACGCCGCGCCTCGCTCTCTGCGGGATGGAGTCCTGGTCGTGCTCGTGGATCAACCCGCCTGGGCGACGCAGCTCCGCTATCTGGCGCCTGAGCTACTGGCCCGCATACGTGCCGCCGGGGCCGGTTCAGCGGTCACCGAACTGCAGATTCGGGTGGCCACCCGGGTCGGATCGACACGGGAAGCACCGCGGACGGACCGCCGGCGCGGCGGTAGTCTGACAGGCTCCTTCGAAGGCGTGGTCGACCGTCGACGTCACCCCCCTCTGGTAGAATGGGAGCATCCCAGTTCTGGCCGCTGACCAGCAGTTTCTCGTTTCTCCCGCGCCGGAACCCGACATGATCACCCCCTTTTGAAAGGTCGCCCAGGGCGATGCAGAATACTATGAAGCTCATCCATGTGCTTTATTGTTGGTGGCCTCTCGGCGATACAGGCGGTGGCGTCGGAGATCCTGCGTTCACCGAAGGCCGCGCATGTCGTTGAGCTCTGAAGCTCTGCCGCTCGGGGACGGGAAAGGGGACGGGAAGAAAGCCGTCCGCCCGGTCGCCTACACCGCCCGGGACATGGCCGTGCTCGAGGGTCTCGAGCCTGTGCGCAAGCGTCCCGGGATGTACATCGGCTCGACCGGGGCCAGCGGGTTGCATCACCTCGTTTGGGAGGTCGTCGATAACTCCGTAGACGAAGCCATGGCCGGCTTCTGTACCCGGATCGACGTCACGCTGCTCGCCGACGGCGGCTGCCTGGTGGTCGATGACGGGCGTGGGATCCCGACCGACGTCAACCCGCAGCAGAAACTCACCGGCGTCGAGATCGCGTTGACCAAGCTGCATGGCGGCGGGAAGTTCGGGGGGAGTGGCTACAAGGTGTCCGGCGGTCTGCACGGCGTGGGGGTGTCGGTCGTCAATGCGCTGTCGGCGCGTTTGGTGGTCGAGGTCGACCGCGACGGTCAGCACCACCGGATGGAGTTCGGCGACGGAGGGAAGCCTCTCACCGCGCTGGAGATCACCGGACCGGCGCCGCGAGGCCGGACCGGCACGGCGGTCACGTTCTGGCCGGATAGCCGGATCTTTGATGAGACCGAGTTTCGGGCCCAGACCATCCTGGAGCGGCTCCAGGTATACGCCTTTCTCAATGCCGGCCTGGAGATCCGCTTCAAGGATGAGCGCACCGGCGCCGAGCCCGGCACGACCCGATTCCAGTACGCCGGCGGCATCGTTGATTTCGTGCGCCACCTCAACGCGTCCAAAGAGGCGTTGTTCAAGCGGGTGGCTGACTACGCGGTGGCCGAGACCGACGGCGAGGTCGAAGTCGCCATGCAGTGGAACACCGGTTACTACGAAGGAATCCACGGGTTCGCCAACGGTATTGCGACGGTCGAAGGTGGCACCCACGTTGAAGGCTTCAAGAAGGCCCTGACGGCAGTTGTCAACCGCTACGTGCGCGCTGGTGGCCAGCTCAAGGAAAAGGATGAGAACCTCTTTGGTGAGGACATCCGGGAGGGCCTGACCGCCATCGTGTCGGTCAAGCTGAGAGACCCTCAGTTCGAAGGACAGACCAAAGCCAAGCTCGGCAACGTGCCGATGCGCTCACTGGTAGAACGGGCCACCAACGAGAAGCTGGCGGAGTGGCTGGAGGAGCACCCCACCGAGGCCCGACAGATCGTTAACAAGTCCATTTCCGCATCCCGGGCGCGGATCGCGGCCCGTCAGGCCCGCGACGCCACCCGCCGCAAGTCGGCGCTCGAGGGCGCGGGAATGCCCGACAAGCTGCGGGACTGTGCGCGCGGGACCTCGGCCAAGGACGCCGAACTGTTCATCGTGGAAGGTGATTCAGCGGGCGGGTCGTCGACTCAGGCGCGCAATCCGACCACCCAGGCGATCTTGCCCATTCGAGGGAAGATCCTCAACGTCGAACGGGCCCGGTTGGATCGGATGCTCAAAAACAACGAGATTCAGGCTCTGATTGCGGCCATCGGGGCCGGCGTCGGGGAAGAGTTCGATATCAGCAAAGCCCGGTACCACAAGGTTTGCATCATGGCTGACGCCGATGTGGACGGCAGCCACATCCGGACGTTGCTGCTGACGTTCTTCTTTCGACAGATGCGACCGCTGGTCGAGACCGGGTACGTATACATTTGTCAGCCGCCGCTGTACTCGACCCTCGTCAACAAGAAGAAGGTGTACCTCAAAAACGAGGCAGCCAAGGCGGTCTTCCTGGCCGAGAACCCCAATCACAAGAACGAGTTCAACCGGCTCAAGGGGTTGGGCGAGATGGACGCCGAGGAGTTGGGACCGACCACCATGGACCCTGCGTCCCGTACGCTCCTGCAGGTGTCGGTTGAGCAGGCTGCCATCGCGGATGAAGTGACCGCGGCCCTCATGGGTGACGACGTCGAGGCGCGCAAGCAGTTCATCCAGCACAATGCCAAAGACGTGAGGTTCCTGGACATATGAGCGACACGACGCCACCGCCCGAAAGCGACGGCTGGGTGGACGGCGGCGGTCCCGACGGCGACGGGAACGGTGGCGGCACCCTGGTCGGGATCGAGCCCATCGACATTCAGGTCGAGATGGAGCGGTCCTATCTGGACTACGCCATGTCGGTCATCGTGGCCCGGGCCTTGCCCGATGTTCGCGATGGTCTCAAACCCGTCCACCGGCGCCTGCTGTACGGCATGCACGACATGGGTGCCCGGCCGGATCGGCCGCACCTCAAATGCGCCCGGGTGACTGGCGATGTCATGGGGCGCTACCACCCGCACGGAGACGGGGCCCTGTACGACGCCCTGGTCCGCATGGCCCAGCCCTTCAGCCTGCGTCACCCATTGGTGGACGGCCACGGCAACTTCGGTTCCCTGGACGATGGCCCAGCTGCGGCTCGCTACACCGAATGCCGGCTGTCGAATATTGCCACCCGCCTGCTCGACGGGATTGACCAGGACACGGTTGACTTCGAGGACAACTACTCGGGTGAGTACCAGGCTCCGACCGTACTCCCGGCCCGGTTCCCCAACCTGCTGGTTAACGGCAGCGAAGGCATCGCCGTGGCCATGGCAACGAAGATTCCCCCGCACAATCTGCGCGAGGTGATCGACGCCACCATCTATCTGATCGACCATCCCAATGCCACCCCGGACGAGCTGATGCAGTACGTCAAAGGGCCCGATTTCCCGACCGGCGGCTTCATCCTGGGCCGGCAGGGGATCATGGACGCCTACCGCACCGGCCGGGGCTCGATCAAGATGCGCGCCAAGGCTGAGATCGTCGAGAGCAGGCGAGGTGGCACGTCGATCGTGGTAACCGAGCTTCCCTACCAGGTGAGCCCGCGGGCGGTGCTCACCCGCATCAAGGAATTGGTAGATGGGCGTGAGCTCGAGGGGATCAGAGACGCCAACGATGCGTCGGCGAAAGGTCTGACCCGGGTCGAGATCGAACTGAAGCGCGACGCCAACGCCAACGTGGTGCTCAACAACCTCTACAAGCACACCCCGTTGCAAACCAGCTTTGGTGTCAACATGGTCGCCCTGGTCGACGGGGTGCCCCGAACCCTCAACCTGGCCCAGGCTCTTTCCGCGTACGTCGGCCACCAGGTCGAGGTCATCCGGCGGCGGTCGGAGTTCCGCCTCCGTCGGGCTCGCGATCGAGCGCACATCGTCGAAGGCTTGATCAAAGCCCTCGACATGATCGACGCCATCGTCGCTGCCATTCGGGCATCCGAGGATCGCCAGTCCGCTGTTCGCACCCTCCAGGAAGAACGCTTCGGATTCACTGAGGTGCAAGCCACGCATATCGTGGATATGCGCCTGTACCAGCTCACTCGACTGGGTCGGACCAACCTGGAGGAGGAACTCGCCCAACTGCGGCAAACGATCGCCGAACTGGAGGCAATCCTGGCCGACGAGGGTGTGCTCCGCGGCGTTATCAAGACCGAGATAGCGGAGATCCGCGACGAGTTTGCCGACGATCGCCGGGCAATCATCACCTTCGACGACGGTGACATGTCGGCCGAAGACCTGATTACCGACGAAGAGTTGGTGATCACCATGACCAGGGCCGGGTATGTGAAGGCCATGCCGGCTTCTCAGTTCCGGACCCAGGGTCGGGGCGGCCGAGGCGTGCAGGGCGCCCGGCTCAAGGAAGAGGATCTCGTCACCCGGATCATCTATACGAGCGCCCACTCCTATCTGCTGTTTTTCTCCAATCGCGGCAAGGTGTACCGGCTTCGGGCCTACGAGGTTCCGGTCAAAGAGCGCACGGCGCGCGGTACGGCCATCGTCAACCTGCTCCCGTTGGAGGCGGACGAGCACATCCAGACGCTGATCGACACCAGGGAATTCCCCACCGACCGGTATCTCCTGTTTGCGACCCGGACGGGGCAAGTAAAAAAGACGACGTTCTCGGAGTACGACAAGTCCCGCCGGGAGGGGTTCATTGCCATCAATCTGCGCGACGGCGACGAACTGATTGGCGTGATCACGACCGGCGGCACCGACGACATCTTCATGGTGTCGCGCCAGGGCATGGCGATTCGCTTCGCGGAGACCGATGTACGGCCGATGGGTCGCGACGCGGGGGGCGTGCGGGGCATGCAACTGCGGGCTGGGGACGAGGTGGTCTCCATTGATCCGGCGCGGGATGACACCACTATCCTGATCGTCACCAATGGTGGATACGGCAAGCGAACCCAGCTCCAGCACTTCCACCGGCAGGGCCGCGGCGGGTACGGGATTCGAGGCATCAGGCTGACCGCCCAGCGCGGCACAGTGGTTTCGGCTTTTATGGTAGGTCTGGACGACGAAATTCTGGTGACCTCCACGTCAGGAGTAATGGTGCGTATCGCAGTTCGCGAGATATCCAGCCAGGGTCGTGACGCGACGGGTGTTCGCGTCGCCACTCTCGATGCGGGACAAGCCGTCGCCTCGGTCGCACCTGTTCTGGCCGTCGAGGAACCTGGCTGATGGCGGATCACACGGCTCGACGGGGCTATGACCCGTCCGCCGATGAGTCCGGGTGGGGATCACCGATGCCCGCCGAGTACGGCTCACTCACAGCGTTCATGCCGCCAACCGACGATTCAGCCGCGCCACCTGCTGCTCAGCGCGATCCGGGCCCTCGTCGGGCGGAGCGGCGAACCAACGAACGTCGGCCGGATCGCCGGCCGTCGGCGCAGAAGGCAACGCCAGCCGCCGATGGTCCCGGACCCTCACCGAACGGTGGGTCGGCGGAGACAGGGGACATGCCAGTGTGGGCGCCCCCAGCCGCGGACGGCGAGGCGGACGGGGGTGCCGCCGCCGATATCACGGCGGTCCCGCCCGGACCCGACGGTGCGACTCGGAATCGGTCGGAACCAGGCCCGGGCCCAGCACCGGTGACGCGGGATCCGCTTCGGGGACCGGCGCCGGTGCCACGGGATCCTGTCCGCCCACCGGCGACGACCGTGATGCCGGTCCCTGTGGTCCCGGAGGTCGCGTCGGATCACCAACAGTCCGCGCTGGATCATCCGGCCGAAGAGCAGACCAGAGAGTCGTTTGGCTCGCGGCGCCAACAGCGCAAGGCAACGCGACCCCAGTGGGCACAGTCGAAGCGAACCATCCGGCACCTGAACGTGTGGACCGTCTTCAAGGTTTCGTTGGTGTTCTACTTCATGTTGCTCGTGGCCGTGCTCGTCGCCTCGGTCATGCTCTGGTACGTCGCCGATGCCTTCGGGGCCATCCAGACGATCGAGAAGTCGGTCCGGACTCTCTTCGACCTGAGTAAGTTCACCATCCACCCGAGTGAGGTCGCCAAGTACACCTCCATGGGGGGAGCGATCCTGGCGGTTTGCGGCACGCTGGCAAACGTCCTTGCTGCGTTCATGTACAACCTGATCAGTGATCTGGTTGGTGGCCTCCGCTTCGATGTTGTCGACGAGGGCCTCTAGAGGGGAGACCCTTGGCCGAGTAGTCCGGCCGGCGCCCGACCTGCGACGGGGGTTGGGCCGCAGGAGCTACTGCCGGGAGCGAGATCGCCTGGATCGTGTAACCTTTCCTATTCCGCAGCGGGGCTATAGCTCAGCCGGTTAGAGCGCAGCACTGATAATGCTGAGGCCGATGGTTCGATTCCATCTAGCCCCACTGGTGAAAAAGGTGGCCTGACCAGCAAGTTTGCGCTGGTCAAGAGGGCGCCGGAGGGGGCGCACGAGAGGATTTCGCCCCCACTGCGCCCCCACCGATGGGGGCGAAGTGTCGGGCGACATGACCCAGACGTGACCCACACGCGGGATAAATCTGACCGCCGCCCTCTTGGAAGGCATGAGTGACATGCCGCCCGCGCTCTGGGACCTCGACCGCTTGTGCGCCTACCTCGGATGCTCGAAGCATCTGATCTACCGACTAACCCGGGAGCACCGGATCCGCTTCGTCCGCGTCGGCAGGGAGCTCCGCTTTCGACCCGAGGATGTGGCGCTCTGGCTGGAGACAGAATCGGTCGCAGCGCGGCACGACGAGCCCCATCAGCCCCGGCAACGCCGCGGCCGGCGTCGCAATCGTGACCGCAAACGGGACGCGGCATGAGCCCTCGTCAGCTCCCTCCAGGCGTGCGGCGCCGGGTGTGGCCGAGTGGGGCCGTCACCTACGAAGCACGCTGGTATGACAGCAACGGTCGAAGACATTCCGAGAACTTCGACACACCAGCCGAAGCTGACGCGGCCCGACAGAAAAAGGTGCGGGAACGGCGGAGGGGCGGTTCGGGTGACCCGACAGGAGGCAAACTCCCGCTGGCCGCCTGGTGGTCACGCTGGGAGCGAACCCGGCAGGTCACCGACTCAACCCGCGCTCGCGACGAGAGCATCTGGATATGCCACATCGAGCCAGTGTTCGGACAGGTGGCTCTGGCCAAGGTCCGTCCAAGCGACATCTCCGCTTGGAAGGTCGACATGTCCAACGACCTCGCGTCGGCGACAGTCACGCGTTGTCTCGTCGTTCTCAAGAAGATGCTCGCTGACGCCGTGGCCGAAGGCCTAATTGCCGCCAGCCCAGCCGCAGGCGTCAAGCCACTCCGACCTGATCAGATAGAGCGGCGGTTCCTCACCCTCGACGAGCTGAAGCGAATCGAGACCGCAACTAATAGGCACTGGCAACTGGTTGTGCCCTTCGCGGCCACGACCGGGTTGCGGATCGGGGAACTCGCGGCCTTGCGAGTGGCGGACCTACGTCTCGCAGCTCGCGAGGTTGTCGTGCGCGCGACGGCGGTCGGGGTGCCGAAGCGAGTATCCGGCGCCGGCGAGCGCCGGCAACTCCACCTCCCTAAGACCGTCGCCGGCGAGCGGGTCATTCCAACCATCACAGACGAGTTGGCAGAACGCCTTGCGCAGCACATCGCCGAACGTGGACTCGGGCTGGACGACTTGCTCTTCACCGGAAAGCAAGGCGGCCCAATGATGCCGGACAACTGGCGAAACCGCGTCTGGAAGCCGGCGGTTGCTAGGCAAAAGTGGCCGACCCGCAACCTACACCGCACGCGCTCCGTCACACAGCGGTGGCGTTGTGGATTGGAGCCGGAGCCGACAAGCTGACCGTCGCACGTTGGGCAGGCCACACCGACAGTTCGTTCACCGAGCGTATCTATGGCCACCTCTGGAAACAGGACCATGGCGACACACGTTCTGCGATCGCCGAGCTTCTGGCCGGAGGCAACGTTCGGCCACTTCGGTCCGACCAACGCGCGGTAGGGAAGTAAGGGGATTAGGTCCGCCCGATATCGCCCTCAAGGTCGAACCTCTTGCGAAGGATCGAACGTCCCGACTGTGGCTCTACCGGCTCGCCACCGAAGGGCTGATGAACATGCCGATCTCCGGCCGCCAACCGGGACGCCGAGAGGCGAACGGCTTCCAGGAGGTAGCCCGCCGGGTGAGCCGTATTGCCGCCCTCTAGGGGAGCATGAGCATCGCCACCGCAACCCGCCCCGCCTGGCACAAGCATGGAGCTTGCCGCGGCTCCGACCCTAACCTGTTCTTCCCTGAGCGGGGCGAAAGCGTCAAGGAGGCCAAGGCGGTGTGCGCGCGGTGCCCGGTGCGGCCCGAATGTCTCGAGTACGCCCTGGCCAACCAGGAGAAATTCGGGATTTGGGGCGGGCTCTCGGAGCGCGAGCGCCGGCAGCTGCGCCGCCAACGTCGACTCAAGGAAGCCGCATGAGCATCGATCCGTCGCTGCCCGAGGGGGCCACATGACCCCGAGTGCAGCTGGGTGGGTCCTCGGCGTCGATCCTGGGGCCAATGCGACGGGCGTCATTGTCCGAGCTGGCGATGAACTCGCTTACGGCACCACGGCGGTGAGGAACCAGGGCGAGACAGTCGAGCAGTATGCAATCGGAGTTGTGGAGCTCGTCGCGGAAATCACCGCGCGATTCGCGGGCCTTCTCGACGGCCGTCCACTTGTCGCCATCGAAGCGGTCCTCGCTCCCAACGTCTGGATCAACGGGGAACGAGTAGTCCTGCACCCGCAATCCGTCATGGACACCTGCATCGTCGCGGGCCACATAGCCGGATGGGCTACCGCGGAGCAGCTCGATCTCAACCGGGTTCGTCCAGGGCACAACGGTCAAGGATTCATGGGCGCCTACCCAGCAGAGCTGCGCCCGACCAGAGGCAAAGGCGCGGGCAAGGACCGCCTCCGGCACGTGCGCAGCGCCTGGGATGTCGCCGGAGCCGCGGCACGGAAGACCGTGGCGTGCTCACCCTTTACGGGCCGAGATTCGGGCTGGAGAGGCGAGTGACAAGCCACACCGTTCGGCCTACCGTTTCGTGCTGATGAAGGGTGATCGGGTCGAAGTGCTAGCTTAGCTAAGCTAGGCGTCGCCCCGATCTCTCAGGGAGCGCCCGGGGTGGGGGTGGGTCCTGGCCAAAAGCGCGCACCTGGCGCCCGGTGTCAGGGCTGCAGGTCGAGGGCGGCCTTGTCCGAGCCGTCCATGTAGAACGGCGTCGAGTTGTGCTCGTGGGTGATCCGCCACTCGCCGGCGATCTTGCCTAATCCGATCGTTGAGCGAAACCACGGTGCTCCGGCGAGATGATTGAGGCTGTGGCAGAACGCCACATCACCCCCGACAGTGACGGTCAGATCGCGGATTTCGTAGTCGACTGGCCCGCCAGGGTGGCTGGCGAACCAGGCGCGCAGCGCCTCGGCGTCGCGGGCTTCTGGGCCCCTGAGCAGCAGCGGGGGCGGGAGGTCGAACTTCACAATCTGTGGGGCGTAGTGGGCGACGAACCGCTCGGCGTCGCGTTCGCGCATCGCGGTCGCTCGGTCGGCTAGCACGGCCCGAATCTGCTCCTCATCGGTCATCCTTGTGCTCCGGGTGATCATGGACTGCTCCTGATGGCAAGCGGTCCTGTCGGTGCTTCCATCCCGTTCGACTCTCTCCTCAGCGCGAACTCATCGGCCGGTGTTAAACGGTGTGACTGTTTGACTGTCGGGGGCCGTTGACCGGCAGCGACACCTGGGACGGCTGAGCGGCCGGCCACAGGTACCGGGGGACGTCGACATTGGGGTGGCGGTGACCTTCGCCCGTGTCGTCTACCACCTCGGCGTTGTCCTGCTCCTGATCGGCGGCCTGGTCGTATTCCTGCGACCCCGAAGACCGGCCGCTGGCCCTCTAACACATGAGAACCCCGGTGCGCCGCTAACCTTCCGAGCTAGTACGGGCGGCGGTGGTGGACTGCGGCTGGCCAGCGGCCCGAGATCTTGGAGGAGAGGCAGTCCCAGATGGCGAGCAGACTGACCGAGATCATCATCGACTGCGGAAACATTGAGCGTCTGGTCGAGTTCTGGTGCGACGCGCTTGGGTATGAGAGGACGAACGCCGGCCAGGGCTGGGTCGCGCTCCGTGCGCCCGGATCGGAAGTCTCAGAAGACGCTCTACGGTCGGGTGCTCAGCCGCCGGCTCTGGCACTGGTAGTCGTACCCGAAGCCAAGGCTGTCAAGAACCGGGTCCACTTGGACATCACTCCCATCGACCGAACTCAGGCCGACGAAGTGGCGCGCCTCCAGGCCCTTGGCGCGACGTCCGTCGACATTGGCCAAGGCAACATGCCATGGGTCGTGATGGCAGACCCTGAGGGCAACGAATTTTGCGTGATGCCCGCTGTCGACCCAGCCGGGGGCTGATCCCGGATGCCATGAGCCATCGGATGGTCATATCTGGACAATGTGGTACAGCCATACGAGAGGTTGGCGGGAAAGCCATCTCCGTGACCGGCGACGTCGCGAACTTCGAGCACGTCGAGGCCATGCGCCACCAGATCGAGAAAAGCTGCGGACCGTTCACATCCTGGTGGCCAACGCAGCGGAAGCTTCACTCCTCCTGCCCCGCTCGAAGAAATCCCAGAAGAGGGATGGCGCACGACCATAGACGGCAACCTGCTGACCACCTTCCTGACGGTGAAGAGCTTCCTGCCTGCATGAAAGCGCGCCGCCCGGGCAGCATCAATTACCATCGCCTCGTCGGCGGGCCACAAAGCGGACGCTCGCGCCCCCATCCCCTACGGTGCGGCAAAGCCGCGATCGCCCTGATGACCCAGGACGTGGCCGCCCAGGTCGGCCCCGAGGCCTTCGGGTGAACTGCGTCGCACCCGAGACAATCCTGAGCGAACGAAATCGCGACCGCATCCCCGACGCGCTACGGGCGGCCTTGGTCGACGTCCACCCCCTCCAGCGCCTCGGCACGCCTGAGGATGTGGCCAATGCCGCGGCGTTCCTCGCGTCAGACAGTGACGGCTGGATCACCGGTCTGATTCTCGATGTGACCGGAGGTGCCGTGATGGTCTGCTATGGGCCGAGACGCCCGGCGGCCCCAAAGCCAACCATTGACGGGTCCGCTCGGAGCGCTTCGATAAGGACCCCGGCAGATGGCCCCGACGATCCTGCAGCCACCGATCGAGGAGAGTGACCGTGTCATACCCAGAATCGCGCTATCACGGCGACACCGGCGAGATCAGCGCGTCGTTTAGACCCGATCCACTGAACCTGACGTGACGAACGTGCCCGAGAACAACGTGCACTACTTAACAACAGGCGCGGCAACCGGCGGTGAGTTCGGCCTGTATCGCTGGGACTTCGGCCCGAAACGGAGCGGTCCCGACGCCCACTTCCACAGGACCATCTCCGAGTCGTTCTTTGTGCTGTCCGGCACCATTCGACTATTCGACGGTTCCCAGTGGGCCCAAGCAACGGAGGGCGACTTCCTGTACGTCCCGCAGGCGGTATCCACGGGTTTCGCAACGAATCGGAACAACCTGCGTCCATGCTGCTGCTGTTCACGCCCGGCGCGCCACGAGAGGAATACTTCGAGACGCTCGCGGAAGTGGCTCAAGGCCACCGGGTTCTCACGAATGTCGAGCGGGCCGCGTTCATGATCCGCCACGACACCTTCTGGATCGATCATTGACTTCTCCCAACCTCGGACCCGACAACTCGCCGTGGTGACAAGGTCGTCGCGCCGGATCGACGTCACCTCGATGAGCGTCGGGCATGTCCACATTGACACCTGCCCTTCCAGCGCTTGACTTCCTGGGCGATACCGACGGATCGGTACCGCATAGGGCGCCAGATAGGGTGGTAGTTCGGGAACGGCATGCAATGCTGCTCGAGTTCGGTCGCCGCGCCGAATCGGCTCGGATTGTCACGGCCACGAGCGATGCCTGGCTGACGTTTACATGAGTCGCCGTTCCGCTAGGACGTCGCCGGACGGTTCGAAGGGGCGCCCGCCGGCCGGGTGGGGCGTCGTCGGGTGATGCGCTTCGGGAGTCGACCCGGTAGGTTCGCGCAGTGCTATGACCATCGACGCGGGCTTGCAGCTGGCCGAGCCGGTCCTTCCACCCGGGTGCGTGCTCGGCGGCTCATCCCACGGAGGAACGACCGGCACCGGTCTCTCGGCAAGTCGCAGGCTGCGGCCTCTTCGTCATACCAGGGACCTCAGGCATCGTCCGGTCGACGACTAGCCAGCTCACGCGCTCATGCTGGAACACCCTGACAAAGTAATGCGGCAACTTAGCGCGGGCAGCAGTCCCGCTGGTGGCCGTAAACGCCCTAACGGGCGGGCTGGGTGAGGATCTCCATAAGGTGGCCGTCGGGGTCGCGGAAATACACGCCCCGGCCGCCGCCGCCGTCGCGGTGGTAGATCTGGCCGGGTTTCTGGCAGGCGGGGTCGGCGAAGAAGG
The DNA here is from genome assembly GCA_963834725.1 of uncultured Acidimicrobiaceae bacterium. GTDB lineage: Bacteria > Actinomycetota > Acidimicrobiia > Acidimicrobiales > Palsa-688 > PALSA-693. The sequence continues at coordinate 3,682,046 of CAWICN010000001.1, read as the reverse complement.
CGATGCCGGCGTCCTGGATTCGGGCGAATGCGGCGTCGAACTCAGCGTCGGTGGCTACGAACGCGTAGTGGCACGACTGAATGCTGTCCTGGGTCTGGTCATAGTCCAGGGTGACCCGGTTGGCCAGCGTGATCGGCGTGAAGTGCGCCAGCGGCGGATCGACCTCCAGGCCGAGGATGCCGGCCAGGAACTGCGCCGAGGCCTGCGGATCACGGGCGGAGACGATGGTGTGGTTCAACTCCATGGGCATGGTGACTCCTTCGGTTTACCGGCTCATCCGAGTGTAGATGCGGGTGGTGAGGGCGGCGAAGGCCCGCAGGACCCCGCCGCTCCGCGCCAGGACCGGGGCTGTCAACGGGACGCGCCAGTGTGGGGTGGTCCGTGCAGTTACTCTGCCGGGAGGTCAAGGTGCCACCGTACGATTCGGAATCCATGGGCCACGGCGTTGACGAGTCCTTCTCGGTCGAAATGGCCGTCGTCTCGGCGGGGAATGGGGATAAAGCTCGCGGTTCTCGGGTTGACGGCGGTCATGATCGTGAGAAGACCGTCGATCTCGTCGACGTCATCGATTAGATCCGGTCGTCCTGTCACATCGCGTCCATCGAGACGGATACGTTCGGGACGGCCTGGTAGAAGGTTGAGCTTCCAGTTCCCGCCGCCCGGCGTGAGCAACAAGGCTTCATATTTGACGTAGCTGACCGGTTGTCGATAGGACCGTCCGGTACGTCGCCCAGTCAGGTAGAGCAGCATGAGCCGCTTGCTGAGCGGGGTTGAGAACGGCAGGGCGAGAATTCGACGCATGGGCACGTTGACGACGCGCATGGCCATCGCTTGCCGCCGCAATCGTGGTGGTCGACGTTGTTCGGTCATGGGTTCTCCTTTCTCGTGGCCACCGGGTCGAGTCGTCCCAAGGGCCGAGAGTGACCGGGTGGTGAGCGCGTTCAGACGAGGACGGAGCCGCCGGCCACGTCCAGGGTGATCCCGCTGATCCACGAGGAGTGATCCGAGGCGAGGAACAAGGCGGCGTGGGCCACGTCATCGGGCGTGCCCAGACGTTGGATCGGATGGGCGTGACGCAGCTGTTCTTGGATCGCCTCCGGCATTTGCTGGTGATTGCGTTCGGTCAGGATGGTCTCGGGGGCCAGGCAGTTCACCCGCACGCCATACGGTCCGGCTTGGGCGGCGAGCTCCTTGGTGAGCAACTCGATGCCCGCTTTGGCGGCGGCGTAGGCCATGGGCGACTGCGGTGTGGGGCGGCGGGCGGCGGCGGAGGACATGGTGATGACGTTGCCGTGGTGGCGTCGTTTCATGCCGGGTAGGAAGGCCTTGATGGTCAGGAAGGTGGCAGTCAGGTTGGCGTCGAGGGACTCCCGCCAGCCGGCTTCGGCGATGTCTTCCAGCGGGGCCGGCGGTGCGGGGCTTCCGCCCGCGTTGGCCACCACGATGTCGACGGGGCCGAGACGTTGTTCGATCGAGTCTTGCATCGCCTCGATCTGCTCGTACCGGGTGAGGTCGGCGATCGCGGCAAGAGCTCGCCCGCCGGTCTTGTCAATGTGGGCGGTGACGGCCGCCACCGCATCAGCGTCCCGGCCATGCACTATAACCGAGGCGCCTCGTTCGGCGAAGACTTTGGCGATGGCGGCACCGATGCCGCGCGAGCTTCCGGTCACCAGAGTTATGCGGCCTTGCAGGTCGTTCATGGTCTCTCTCCAGCGTCTCCGTGCGTGGGACCCTCGCCCCCACCTCTCTCGGGATGAGTGCTGCTCTCTGGGGGGTTGGTGGCCCCCGGAATGGGTGGAGCCCCCCGGGTGCCGGCGATGAAGCTCATGTGGATGGCAGCGAGTTGCCAGCTTCCCTTGCTGGTCGCGATGACCAGGGTGGCGCGTACGGCTTCGGGGATGGGCTGGCCTTGATAGGTGCCGCGGGTGTTGTTGCGCGCCGTGACAAGGGCAGCGTCGCCAAGCAGGTGGGTCTCGACCTCGTCCAAGTCGAAGGTCTGGTAGCTCAAGTCGCCTTGGCGGTGGCGGGCCAGCCAAGCCTGCTTGGGTAGGACGAAGCCGAGGGGGCCCACAGCGTAGAAGTCGTTGGCGAGCAGGGCTTCCAGCCGGTCGGTGTCGCCGGCGCGCTCGGCGTCGGTCCACTCTGTGAGGAACGTGTCGATGCTGTTGGTCATCTCGGGTCTCCTTTTCGTGATGTACGTGCTGGTCGTAGGTGTACGTGCTGGGTGCAGAGGCTCATTGCGAGTCGTCGCCGGTTCGGCCGGGCAAGAGAACCGCCGGCACAAGGGCGACGGCGGTGAGGGCCAGCGCGACGCCGAAGCTGACCGAAAAGGCGTGGGTGACCGCGCCGGCGGCCCGTGTCGATGAGCTGGCAAGTTTGGCGGCCTGGGAGATCCCGCCTGTGAACCTGGGCAGGTGGGCGACGATCGCCGCCTGGAGCACGACCGCGAGCAGGGCCGAGCCTACCGACCCGGCGACGCGCTGGACGACATTGATGGCGGTGGTGGCGTGCCCCATGGAGGCCGGGGGGAGGTCGCCGAAGGCTGCCGCCATGGACGGGGTGATGGTGGCGCCGAGCCCGGCGCCGATGAGGAACAGCGCGAAGGCCAAGGACCAGTAGGGCGTGCGCGTCCCGATCTGGGTGTAGAGGCCCGTCCCGACCAGCGCCAGCAGGACCCCGACGGGCACTACCCGGCGAGCACCGTGCTTGTCGGTGAGGTGCCCGGCGATACTGATGGCGCAGGCGGCCCCGAGGCCCTGGGGCACCAGCAGCACGCCGGTCTGAAGCGGGGTGCGGCCTCTGACGATCTCGAAATACAGCGGCAGGAGTAAGGCCACCCCGAAGAGGGCCACGCCCAGGACCAGGTTGGTGGCGGCAGCGCTGGCGAAGCCGCGCCGGAGGAAGAGACGCACATCTACCAGCGGGTTCTCGACCCGCCGGGCGTGGGCCACGAACAGCGCCACCAGGCAGATCCCGCCGAGGGTCGGCCCGCAGGCGACGGGATCGGTGAGCCCGCCGTGTCGTCCCATCAGGGCCAGCCCGTACAGGGAGGTGGCCAGGCCCCCCGAGAGCAGTAGGAGACCCAGGCCGTCCAGGCGGGTGTGCGAGGGGGTGGCGACCGCGGGCAGCAGCCGGACGGCCAGGGCGATGGCCACGACGCCCACCGGGAGGTTGACGAAGAAGATCCACCGCCAGCTGGCCGCGCCGACGAGCGAGCCGCCGATGAGCGGGCCGAATATGGGCGCCAGCAGCATGGGCACCCCGACGATGCTCATCACCCGCCCCATGCGCTGGGGCCCGGCCACCTGGGCCAGGATGGACTGGCCGAGCGGCATGATCATCCCACCTCCGAGCCCTTGGATGACCCGGAAGGCGATGAGCGCCCCGATCGACCACGACAGGCCAGCGAGCAGCGAGCCGAACATGAACACCAACAGCGATGCCAGCCACAGCGGCTTGGCCCCGAAGCGCCCCGCGGCCCACCCGGTGAGGGGGATCACGCTGGCGAAGGCGAGCAGGTAGACGGTGGGCACCCACTGGATGGTCGAGATCGACGTGTGCAGGTCGGCACCCAGGGTTGGGAGCGCCACGTTCACGATGGTGGCGTCGAGGATGGTCATGATCGCGCCGGCGACCACCACGGTGGCGGGGGCCAGGACCTCCCTGGTGAGGACGCCTCCTGCCACCTCGGGCCCGGGTGGGCGCATCTGAAGGTCCCCCGGTGGAGCCGCCGCCACCGGTGCCTCAGGCAGCCTGGAGCTCTTCGTGCTCGACGCGCTCATCTGTCCCCTCCCTCGGGACCAGGTGTGCTGGGTGGTGGCGCCGGGCCCGTCGGCCTAGGCGCCAGCGGGTAGCTTGTTCCTCGAAGTCCCTGCGGCGGGCCGCCGCCAGGGCGCTGGCGAGCTCTGGATGCAATGGATGCAACATCTCAAGCGACCTTTCTTTTTGGTGGATCGAACAGGTCCGTCACCTCGCCCTGCTCCACGAAGCGGTCCGCACCGTCCACCACGAGCCACACCGTCTGAGTCGGGCCTCGGCCGGAGAGCACCAGGGTCACGTCATCGAGGCGGGAGCCGTCCGCCAGCTCAGGGACACCCGCCGTCCCTCCAGGCATCGAAGGCCCCCGGGACGAATTGTTCGGTTCTTCTCCATCAGTTCCTCCGTTCACGGTTTGGTGCTACCAGATATTTATAGTCACCCTAGAGACACTGTGTCAAGAGGTTTGTGGTAGCCTCAGGTTATGGAGGTAGAGCTCGGCCTGAGAGAGCGCAAGAAACAGCGGACCCGTCAGCTCATCGCCGAGACAGCCCGCAGGTTGTTCGTCGAGCGCGGCTTCGACGCCGTCCCCGTCGTCGAGGTGGCCAGGGCCGCCGAGGTGTCAGAAGCCACGGTCTTCAACTACTTCCCGACCAAGGAGGACCTGGTCTTCCAGGGCATGGAGGCCTTCGAGACCGAACTGCTACACACCGTGCGCGACAGGCCTGCGGGGGAGTCGATCCTCTCCGCGTTCGGTCGTTTCGTCGTCCAGCCCCGAGGTCTACTCGCCGCCGGCGACGAAGCCGCTGCCAGGCACCTCACCGGCGTCTCGCTCATGATCGCCGCCAGCCCGGCGCTACAGGCACGCCAGAGGGAGATCTTCGCCCGCTACACCGCCTCGCTGGCCGCGCTCATCGCCGAGGACACCGGTACCACCCCCGACGATCTACGGGTCTGGGTGGTCGCCCACGCCCTCATCGGAACCCACCAGGCCCTGATCGATTTCGTGCATCGACGCCTCGCCGGCGGTCCCACCGATCACGCCCGGCTGGCCAGGGAGGTCAGATCACAGGGACAGCGGGCCCTGAAGGTCCTCGAGCAGGGGCTCGCCAGCTACGGCCTCAGGACGGGCACGGACGTGAGAAAAGTACAGGATCCGTCCCCGATATCGACGGCGAGCTCCTCGCCTACCTGAAGGGCCCGAGTGCCCGGCGATCCGGCACCAGCCTTGGCGAATCCGGTCGGTCCGGCCAAGGGCGCATTGCCCGTTTGAGGAACCCCACGGGCGTTGGTGGTCGGCATCCCGCAGATGCCGCCCGAGCCGTCCCGACTGGCGGGCGCCTCCCGGCCGCGGAACGGTCTGTGGGCGGGTAGATCATCCCGGCGCGCCGCCGCTTTCTGGGTGTGACTTGCTCCGCACCGGTGTCCCAGCGGGATCGGCGGACGGTGAGCGGCGGCCGCGTGGCGGAGCCGGGACCATCGCCCCCTGATCACGATCAACTTCTCGCCAGCCGATCCTGCGCTGCAACACCGTCGGGGCGAGGTGAAGTCGGCCCGGTTGGGAGGATGGCGAGGGCGTACCATGCATACGGTGCCCTCCGAGCCTTCGAATCCCTCGGCAGACGGACAACCGACATCGGCCGCCAGGGCGGAGACCTTGGCCCTGCAGGGGCTGGTGAACCCGATCGTTCGCGGGCTGCTGCGGACGCCGCTGTTGTGCCGAGCCGTGGGCAACCGCCTGATCACCGTGTATATCGTGGGACGCAAGTCCGGCCGGCACTACGCCGTCCCGGTCGCGTACAGCCGCCACGACGGGGTCCTGCTGATCGGTACGTCGTTCGCGTGGGGCCGCAACCTGCGCACCGGCGAACCGGTGCAGATTCGGTTCAAGGGCAAGCGACGACCTGCGGATGTTGAGGTCCTCGTCGACGAGGACGGCGTCGTGGAGCACTACGGCGCCATGGCGCGCGACAACCACAACTTCGCCAAGTTCAACAAGATCGGCCTTGACCAGGCCGGCACCCCGAGAACGCCGAGAACGACGCTACCGACGACCAGGAAGTCAGTCGGAGTGCCACCCTTGCTCTACGGAACCGACCTCGTAGTGGCGAAGCCCATCCCGATGAGATAGGTGACGATGGCCGAACGTCGACCCGAACCGCATTTTGAACGCCGTGATAGCTCCCATCTGTTGCCGAGCGACGCACTGTCCCGATATCCCACCTGCTATGGCCCTCCAGGTGTCCCTTAGGTGCCGCATGGAGGGACCTCCTGGACGCTTGGCATCCTTAGCATGCACGGCTGGCAGGCCATCGTTGAGGTGTCGCAGAACGACGACCCGCTCATCCTCTCGGTGGTTCGAGCCTGCCGGCCGGGACGCCGTTAGGCGGCTTCAGCACCCCGTCCCGCCGTCACTCACTGTCGCCGTGACTTCCGCCGGCATCTTGGCCGCCTACGGGCATTCTCTGCCCCAGTAACCGCCGGATTGCCTTCAACCCGTACCCGCTGGAGGGATGCGCGTGATCGACCGGCAGTAGAGTGTCGTGGGTATGAGCGAGCGTCCGGCCCAGCCGAGTGAGGCGTACCACGCTCTCGGACATGGCGACCTGGACCCGTGGATCAGGTTGCTCGACCCCAGGGTGGTCTGGCGGGCCACCGACCGGCCGGATGTCCCGGAAACCCGACCTGAGGCAATCGGCGGGAGGTCGTGGATCTCCTCTCGAGGGTGGCTGCGGAGTACCGCCAGGCCGACCGTCTGGTGCGGCTGAGCGATGGTCGCCCGGAAGCGTCAGTCAAGTACGCCTTCAGGATCTTCTGGTTCGTTGGAAGGCTGGGCAGCTGGCGCATCGTGCACCACCGCTCGAAACGGACCCAGTCCGAGCGATAGGCGCGGAGGGTGTTGTCAGCCTTGGACCGCTCCCCGAGGGCGTCAGCCTGCTGGAAGAGGGCGGCCAGCTCGGCGCTCAGCGGGCGCAGCGGCGTCACCGGAACAGGCGGTTGGGCGCCTCTGCAGAGCTTGCCGGTATCGGCGCGCTCCAAGGCTACGGCGGGCCTGTGACGTCCTCTGGGACCCTAAGGGTTTGTGGGATAAGACTGTTTATCAGCGGTGCCGATCGCGGGGTGGGAAGTGACATGCACTACCCAGTCGCAACCCCACAGAAATGCCGTCCTACCAGCCCAAAGTCCAACTGAGCGGCTTTCCGGCGACACAACGCGGCGATCGGTCTCAACAGCCGCCGTCACGGCGCTCGGGATTATGGGCTGCGGTTAGGGGACGCCCGGCGACGACGCCACCATCCTGCCTACCCGGCGTTTGAGGATGCCCGGCGACTGGTGGTTCGGGGACGCGTGTTGCGTTGTTCTGGGATGCCTCGCCCGGCGCGCCAGCGCCCGTGTGAGGATTCGGGGGGAGGGACGCTGGGCTTTCGGCTCAGGTGTGGTGGTTCTTGTTCCAGAGCTGATGAATGAGGCCACTTGGTGAGGACACCGACTCGACGGTGAAGCGATCTTCGATGCCGTCTGTTCCTTCCCACAGTGATACGCCGCGCCCGAGAGTGATCGGGACGATGACCAAGTGCATGAAGTCGATCAGGTCGGCCTCTAGGAACTGGCGGACCGTCGAGGGGCCGCCGCCGATGCGGACGTCGCGGCCGTCGGCGGCCTCCTGGGCTAGGCGAAGCACCTCGTGCGGCGGCCCGTCTACGAACCGGAAGCTCGTGCCGTTGGGGAAGTCGATAGTTGGATGGGGGTGGTGAGTCAGGACGAATACGGTGTTTGGAATGGCGGCTGGTCGTCCCACCAGCCTCGCCACCCGTCGTCGGGCCATGGGCCGACCTGGGGTCCGAACTTGCGGCGTCCCATGATCTCGGCGCCGATGCCCTGGCCCCACATGCTGGTCAGGGCGCGATCGAGGGTGAAGGGGGCATCCACTTTGTCCACTCCGTGAATCGCTCGACCGTCGAAGGAAGCAAAGAGCCGTCCGGCACCGCCGATCGGCTCCTCGAACGTCACGTGATCTCCAGCCGCGTAGCCGTCGAGGGAGATATTCAGGTTGTGGACGCGCGTGCGGGACATGGCGATTCCTTCATGATCGATTCGATGGCGTAACGGAAGGGCTGACGGGCAGCGATTGGTCCGATCATCGCTGACACCCCCAAGGCGGTGGCCATCAGTCCTCAACGCCCTTCCCAAGGATCTCTGTGACGTAGGCAGCGAGGTGGCTGAGGGTCTGCTCGCCGCCCTCGATCGCGTGGTACTTCTGGACCGCCTCGTCGCGCAGCTCCTTGGTGGGGAACACGGTGCGCATCTCGATCCGCGTCGCCGCCCCGTGGTGCGCGAACGTGAGGACCGACTCGAAGGCGTTCGGGTCGCCGCGGGACTCGCCGTGGAGGAGCGCGGTCCGCTCCGGCGGGGCGATCTCGGTCCAGGAGATCCACTCCTGGTAGTCCGTCCCGTCCGGTCCATGCATCACGAAGTCCCACTCCCCGCCGACGCGGAACTCGAACGCCCGCGTGGTGGTAGTGAACCCTTCCGGCCCCCACCACCGCGACAGGTGCCGCACCTCGCTGAACGCCTCGAACACCAGCTCCCGGGGGGCACTGATAACCCGGGAGATCACGATCTCACGGTCGGCCGTCGCGGACTGCGCCGGCGCTCCTCGTCCCGTCGCGCTCATCAGCTACTCCTCCCATCTTGCCTGCTCGAGGTCCTGCACGTACTCGTCCAGCCGGTCGAAGCTCTCGTTCCAGAACCGCTCGAACCCGCCGCTCCACTCGTGAACCGGTCGCAGCCCTCGGGCGTCAAGACCGTACAGGCGTTGCTTGCCTGCCTTGCGGTCCCGTACCAGTCCCACCTCCCGGAGCACCCGCAGGTGTTTGGACGCCCCCGGCTGTGTCATCCCCAGCTCCTGGGCCAACTCGGTCACCGGCGCCTCACCCCGCCCAGCAGCACCAGGATCTCCCGGCGCCGCGGCTCGGCAATCGCGTTGAAGACGTCCGACGTCGTCGCTGCTCGTGCCAACGGCTCAATCATATTCCGATATAGGTATATGTCAACGCCGGGAGGTATCAGGAGCGTCTTGTTAGACGACGAACGTGACCCTCCCCGCAACCCGTCAGTGCGTTGCTCCCGGCAGGCGGACAATGTCACCTGGAGCCGGCGATCAGCGCTATCTGTCAAGGATGGATATGGGCGACGCGCGTGTTTTGGGGACAGACGCTCAACGGCGGTGAACTTGGTGAAGCCGGATCGTTACCAGCTTCTGGACCAGGTCGTCGGGCAGGGGCTCGTCGATCGGGAACCGCAGGGCGCCCTTGGACATCGCGTAGCCGGCAAGTTCGTCGCCAAGCTGGCCGAGTACCGAGCCGCTGTGAGGTGCGTAGGTGAGGTGGTTCTTGAAGGCGGCGAAACCGGCGACGACCTTGCCGTTAATACGGAAGGCGGGCATGCCGTACGAGATGCCTTGCTCCGCGTCGGGGACGACTTTGAGGATCGAGTGACGCAGCCGCTCAAGCGTGGCCCGCTTGGGTTCCTCGATCCCAGACAGGTAACGGTCGACTTCCTCGGCGGACATCTCCCCCCCTCTCTAGGGCTCTCGGCTTGGTACCAGCTGGCCCCGGTAGGCCTCTAGTCGTTGAACCAGCTCTCGGGGACGGGCCAGGGCGGGCAGGTGACCGCCGTCCATCTCATCAGGCTCAATCCCCAGGCGCTCAGCTACCACCCGGCGCTGGAAGTCGGCGGGAAAGAACCGGTCATCCCGACACAGCACGAACCGAGTAGGGACGTTGGGCCAAGCCACCAGCGGCCAGGGCTTCTCGAAAGGAGTCGACGACTGGGCCCGAGCGTGATCGCCCGCCTCGGCCGTCAGACCCGGCGGAAGGTCGTGGCAGAAGACCTGAACCGGGTCGAACGGCTCGGGAAAGACGTGCCCGGTGTTCGCCCACCACTCCCCAGGCGCCTCGCCCGGTCTAGGCACCATGGCCGCCACCAGGATCATCAGCTCCACCGGGATCCGAGCTGCGACCAGAGGGGCCGTGAACCCAGCCAGAGACTGGGCGACCAAAATGACCCGGGAGCGGTCGCCGATGGCATCGATGACGATCTCGGCGTAGTCGGCCAGCCCGGCCCTGTCGTCGTCACAGGGCAAGTCCGGTGCAACCACGTCGTGGCCGCGCGCCTCCAGCTCAGGTACCACAAGGTGCCAGTACCACGAGTCCGAACCAGCCCCGTGAATCAGCGCGTAGGTCGCCATCACCTGTTGAGACGGTAGAGCACGCCGCGACTCATCGGTAGGCCAGACGGTCGGCCAGGAATCGAGCGTCGCATGTCACCCCGTTCATACGACAGGTCGGGCGGTCCTAACCGGGACCACCATGGCACCGATAGCGAGCATCACCCGGCGAAATGGGGCGGTTGCCCGACGCGGTTAGGGGCCGAAATTAGCGGCTGTTCTGTGACAGATTCGCGCTTGGAAGTCGAGGAACCTCTTCTGGTCCCTTTCCTTGGTGCACGGTCAAGCATCTGAGACAGGCGTTACCTCCAGGTAGGCGACGACCTCGTCCCCCATGGGGAACGCGCGCTGGTAAAGCTTTCGTCCCAAGCCGAAAGCCGCCACGAGTGTGGCCTCGGCGTGCGTCCACTCTTGCCTGGGAAGGATCCGGGCGGTAGCTCCGAGCACGGGGCCTCTTGGCTTTCCGCGCACGTTAGACGAGGCGATCAGAGCCAAAGGATCGTTACGAATGCGCTTGACCTTCCCACTCTTCGCCCCGGTCTGGATGTAGGCCCGGCCCTCACCGTCGACTGCCATCCACACCGGCGAGGGAACAGGATCCCCGTTCCGCCGGAAAGTCACCAGCAAGCCGTACTTGCAGCCCCGAAGTGTGTCGAAGGTTCCGCTGGACGCGTCGTGCCGGCCAATGCGGAACACGGACGGGTCCCGCATCCGGTCATATACGCGGTCCATCGCGTACGCCAACCGCGCCCCAAATCCCACGACGACGACGCTACCGCTCGGGGCGCTCGCCCGCGCTTCTGTGCTGCCCACTCATTTCCGGCGATCGGTGACAGGTGCCCATTGGACTATCGGAATAGGCGCGATCCGTCTTATTGGGGCGGTTCGGCGGCCCGCCGTCGTAGATTTCGTGGCGCTGCGGGTCGGCACAAGCCGCCGCGCCGGCGGGACGTGCATGACAGAGTGTGGAGTGGTCGCTCTTAGCGGCTTATCGCGGTGATCACAACGGTGGCATAGCCCATAGCGAAGCTGCCACCGGAGTCGTCGATCGCCTCGCCGATGCCAGCCAGTACACGTTCGAGTTCGGCCGGCGGAATCTGGCTGTGGCCGCCAAGGGTCGGCACTTCGTCCAGCCACTCGTCGCGGCTGTAGGGGCGATCCCAGTCGAACTGCCACCGCTCGGGTTCATTGAACCGGCCGGACTGTCCGAGGCCGGCGGCCGCCTTGTCGCACATCGTCTGGTACCCATCGAGAGCAGACCCCGCCCAAGGGTTGAAGGGCAGTCCGGTCTGGACACGCCGATACACATCGGCGAAGGCTTCGCCGAGCTGAGCAGGAGGCTTGAAGGCGTTCCAAAAACCAGCGAAGCGTCCGCCGCGCTCAAGGACCTGAGCGGCCTTGGCCGCACCAGCGACAGGGTCGACCCAATGCCAGGCCTGAGCGGCGATGACCATGTCGAACACTCGGCCGGCTGGGTCCCAGTTCTCGAAGGTCGACACCTCGACTTCAATTCCACTTTGCCGGGCGAGTTCGGCCATCCTCTCGTCCGGTTCGACACCGAGCACCCGGCAGCCGGCGACGCGGAACTGGCGGGCGGCGATGCCGGTTCCGCAGCCGACATCGACCACATCGCGACCGGGACTGGCGTCGAGGATCCGCCTCACCATGGCGTCTGGATAGCCCGGCCGGGCCCGCTGGTACCGACGGGCGTCCGACCCGAAGGACTCGGCCGCCCCCCTAGCCTGATGAGGCTCGCGTGCTGGCTCCGAATAGTGGGTCACGAGTCACCAGTTTCCGTCATCGGAGAGATAGCGGGCCACAGAATCGTCCGGGAGCCGGCGGCAGAGGGCGCTGCGGTACCGTCCTTAGGGGGCATGGTGGCTGAACATTCTGGGACGACCGAAGTGGTCATCTCCAAGGGCGGCTGACTCTTCGGTGCGACGGCCGGTGGTTGGTGACCGGTCCCGGGCAGACTGGGTGGGTGGTGCAGCAGCTTTGTCCTGTCGTGGTGGGCCGCGAGGCTGAGCTGGTGGGCCTGCGTCGGGCTCTGGCCGCCGTGGTGGCAGGCGCCGGTCAGAGCGTGTTGCTGGTGGGCGAGGCCGGGATCGGGAAGTCCCGCCTCACCCGGGAGGTGGCTGGCTGGGCGAGTCGGCAAGGCCTTCCCGTGGTGTCCGGTCGGGCGGTTCCGGGATCGGTGTCGGCCGCGTACCGGCCCATCGCGGAGGCCTTGCTGCAATTGTTCCGGCGCAGCCCCGTGCCCGACGATCCGGGCCTGGAGCCGTGGCTTCCGTTGCTGCACCCTCTGCTGCCGACCCTGATCGAACCGGCCGCCTCGGCTGACGCCCCGGAGAGCCTGCGGGGAGAGGCGGTCCTTCAGTTGGTGACGCGGGCCAGCCCGATGGGGTTGGTGATTGTGTTGGAGGACCTCCATTGGGCTGACCCGGACACCGTTTCGCTCGTCGAGTACCTCGCCGACAACCTTGCTGAGGTGCCGGTGTTTTTGGTGTTGACCCTGCGTGACAGCCCGGCCACTGCCGCGTTGGACGCAGCCCGCCGCCAACGGGGACGGCCGGGCGTCACCTACCTAGCGCTGGACCGGCTGGAGCCCGACCAGTCAGCGGAGATGGTGCGAGCCTGCCAGCCAGACGCGCCGATCGATGTCATCGAGCGGGTCTGACAGACCTCGGAGGGCATCCCGTTGCTGGTGGAGGATCTGCTGGCGTCGCCGGGGTTGCCGGCCGATTTCGCGGCCACCGTGTCCGCCAGGCTCGACGCGCTCCCCGGCGGGCAGCGAGACGTGATCGCAGCGGCGGCGGTTCTGGGCCGCCAGTTCGACTGGGAGCTCCTTTCGGCGATGACCGGACAGGATGACGACGCCGTGGCCGCCGCTCTCGGCGCAGGTGTCGACTCGTTGCTGCTGATCAGCCGGGGGCCGGAGGTTCGCTTCCGTCACGCGCTGACCAGAGACGCGGTGTTGGCCACTCTGCTTGCGCCTCGCCAACGCCAGTTTGCCGCTTCAGCGTTGGGGGCTCTGGCAGCGGCGTATCCACAGCTGGACGAGGCTCGCCACGAGTTGGCGGTCGATCTCGCTTTGCGGGCCGGCGACCGCCGTCGCGCCGGGGCGATGTTGGCGGAATCGGGACGGCGGGCGCTGTCGCGGGGCGCGTTGGCCACGGCGGTCGACGCGCTTCGCCGGGCCGCTGACCTCCTCGCAGGAGCGGCCGGTCAGGACGAAGTTGAACTGGACCTGATCGAGGCGTTGGCCCTGGCCGGGCGGGTGGAGGAGGCCGCCGCCGCCGGGGGAGGGCTGATCGCCCGGGTCGGCTCCGATCCCGATACGGCTGGCGTGCGTGTGGAAGCGCACCTTCGACTGGCCCAGGCCGGCGTGGGCGCGTCGCGCTGGCAGATGGCCCGCCACCATCTCGGCCAGGCGCAGCGGGCCGCCGGATCGGTGCCCTCAGCGAAAGCTCGCGTCGCCGTCCTCGAAGCCGACGTGGCGATGGCAGCCGACGACTACGAGACCGCCCGCACCCTCGTCGAACAAGTCCTTCAGACCGAAGGCGTCAACCCAGACGTGCGTTGTCACGCGTTCGAGATTCTCGGACGCAGCCACCGCTTGGTGGATCTGCCAGCAGCCCGAGCGGCGTTCGAGAGCGCGTTGGTGACCGCCGAGGCCGCCGACCTGCCACTCTGGCGCCTACGTGCCCTTCATGAGCTGGGCACGATCGACCTTTTCGACCACGCCGGAGTGGACCGGCTGCTGCAGGCCCGCAGCGCCGCCGAGCAGACGGGAGCGATGAGCACTGCCGCGGTGTTGAACCTGCAACTGGCCGCGGCTTTCACCTGCCGTTGGGACCTCGACGCCTGCGACGCCCACGCCAACTCCGCGATCGCCATCGCCGAACTGCTGCGGCTAAACCAGGTGCGAGCCAAGGCGCTGGCCATGCTCGCTGGCAGCGCCGGCCTGCGAGCCAACCTGTCCGAAACCGAGAATTTGCGGCCGCGGCGGTGGCGGACGCCCCTGAGGACCGAAACCTAGAGGGCCTGTGCTGGGGCGGTCGAGGCACTGCCCTCTTGCTCGGCGGTGACGAGGAGGCGGCGATCGAGCCGTGGGCCCGCGGCATGGCGATCTTGGCCAAGCTGCCCCATGCGGAGCCGGCTGCGCTGCGGGCGCTTTGGCCGCTCGTGCTCGCTGCCAGGCGCGACCGCCGGGCCCCGGCGGCGATCGACGAGGCCCGCCGGCTCGGGGTGGGGGCCATCGATATGAACCGGGCGATGATTGGCTACGCCGAGGCGGTTCTGGCCGGCCGGCGCGGGGACATGAGGCGAGCCAAAGAGCTGCTCGTCCAAGCCGACACTGGGTGGACAAACTGCGAAGGGTGGGCTGATCTCGCCCGGCTCGTGGCCGCGCCCGCGGCAGCCGCCGACGGCTGGGCCGACATTGGATCGTGGCTCACCGGCGCTGGCGACCGATTCGATCAGCGAGCGCTGCCGGCTCTTAGCCGCCGATGCCAAGAACTGCTGGCGGGGAAAGCCGCTAACCCGTGGTCAGCCGCTGGGATCAGCGCCAGCGAAGCCGACGTGCTGCGCCTGGTGGCCGAGGGCCTGGCCAACAAGGAAATCGCCTCCCGGCTGCACCTGTCGCCCCGCACAGTGGAAAAGCACGTCGAGTCCCTTTTGCGAAAGGCGGGCGCCCGCTCCCGAACCGAGCTCGTGGCGCGGCTGGTCCCGGCATCGGCCACGTCCGTCGGACCGGGATCAGCGACGAGCACTACGTAGTTGCCACCGCCGATTACGTGTTCTTCCCGATGCCCGACCCTGCGTTGCCGCCGCAGGCTGCTCCCAGTAGGCATTACCAAGGAGGAGCCAGGCATGAACACCAAGCCAACCTTCGAGGTCAAGAACCTTGGAACACCCGACGAGCGGCGCGCATGGACCACGGAGAGCTCGAGGTGGTCAACCTTCCCGGCGCCACCTTCGCCCGGGCCGTCTTCCAGCCGGGGTGGAGATGGTCGACCGACGTGGCCCCAGTCCTCGGCACACGCTCCTGCCAGGTCGCCCACTCCAGTTACATCATCTCCGGACGCTTCCACGTCCGCACGGACGACGGGCGCGAGTGCGACTTCGGGCCAGGCGACGCACACGTGGTCGCCCCCGGCCATGACGCCTGGGTGGTCGGTGACGAACCGTGCGTTGCCATCGACTTCACCGCCACCGGAGGCGCCCTCTTCGGACACCTGGGGCGCTGCCCCCGCGGGGTGGAGTTCCGGGTCGCCTCCGACGACCAGCTCGACCACCTGATCGTCGCCATCCGCGAGCACGCCTCCGCCGCCCACGGCCACGACCTCACCACTGAGCAGATCCTGGCCGAGGTGTCGACGACATGAGCTCCATCGAAGTTCGCAACTACCTCCTCGCCAAGCCCGACCAGAGCCGGTCACCCAAAGGCAGCCCGCACCTGTTCAAAGCAGACGCGTCCAACACTGCCGGCCGCTTCGACCTCATCACCGCCTCCGTCGCGCCGATGACCGGGCCGCCTCTGCACCTGCACCGCGACCAAGACGACACCTTCTACATCCTCGACGGCACACTGACCATCCAAGTCGGAGACGATGTGTTCGATATCGGACCCGGTGACTTCCTCAGCGTCCCCCCCGGAGTGGCACACACCTTCGACAACCTGCACAACGGAGCCGAACCCGTCCGAGCCATCAACATCATGACCCCCGGCGGCCTGTTCGACATGTTCGACAAGATGGCCGAAGTCGAAGCCGGTCCCGACCACGATGAAGCGATCCGCCAAGTTGCCGAGCAACACGGCACCGAACTCATCGGGCCACCCTTACGAGTCCGTCTCGGGCTCGAATGATCGGACCCGAAACCGAAGCGCTTTTGCCGGGGTGTGCAGAGGATCGACCTGTAGCCGGCCTACTGAGGTACTTCGGACCTCGCTGGATCCGGCGATAGTGGGGGCGCGTGTTTCGGGACACACGACGGCCCGGGTATCGCGCCACGGGCGAGCGCACTCCCGTCGATCCTGCCTGGCTGTCGCCGCGCTAGCGGGTGGGGCCGCCCGCCAAGATCCGGCGGAGCAGGTACAAGTCAAGGACCAGGGGGACGACGAATAGTAGGCCCTATCAGCGTCCGGTGACACAGAGGACAACGACGATGACAGCGATCCAAACTGCCAGCAGCAGCCGGATCACCAGCGATGACTTCCGGTGCCGGGGATCCCAATCCATTGTTGTCCTTCGCTATGCCGAACGGGTGTCCGGCATCCCCAAACCAGCGCCCAAGGTTCTGGACGAGGCTCCGAGTATCGTCCAGCAACCGGCGATCAGGGCATCTGCCAACCGGATTCTCCGCACTTCGGGGACGCGTGTTTGGGGGCACACTTGGCATCGAACCGCCTGGTATCGCAGACCAGACCGGGTTCGCCACACACTTGACACAGGCATGTCCCGGTCCTGGCGGCCAGAGGGACGAGTTGTGATCTCAGGAAACCGTAATCCTCGGTGGCGACTCGGGGTGTGCAGCCATGATGGTTCTGGGATGACCGTGGTATTCGTGGATGTGGGCGGCACGCTGTGGCCGGACTCGTTCCCCTCGTCGGTAGGGGATCACCAGGAACGGGTTGCGCGCCTTCGCGACTGCGCTGGTGGCCTATCTGAGCTCCTAGCTGCCGAGGTGATCGAGTCCCTGTCTGAGTTCGCTCACCCTCCTTCCGGCCGCCAGCAGACCACGGCGTTTGTTGTCGAGACCCTTGCTCGGTTCGGACTGGAAGGGGTGGTTCCGCCAGGGTCCGCGATCGACGCTATGTGTCTTCCCGCCGCCGGCCGCATCGAACCGTTCCCGGGTGCTCAGGAGTTTCTGGAACTGGTGGCGAAGCGGGCTCGGGTCGTGGTCGTGTCCAACGTGATCTGGCGGGGACGCGACGCTCTGCGGCGGGACTTCGAGCATTTCGGATTGGCCAGCCACATCAGTGAGTACCTGACCTCGCTTGATGTTGGATGGCGTAAGCCAGACGACCGCATCTTCGAGATGGCGCTTGGTCTTGGCGGTACACCTCCCGAGCGATGTCTCATGGTCGGCAACTCCGAGGTCAATGACATCTTGCCGGCGATCAGACTGGGCATGACCGCAATTCGGGTGGCCATCGAGGAACCCAAGCCATCCGCCAGCGCCGCGAACCATGTGTTCACGTCACTGGAGCAGATGACCGACTTCCTGGTCAGCCAGCGCCCATTCAGCGACCTGCTCCCACCCTCGCATCCGGGCAATTAGGCGGTGCTGGCGCCTCTAGCCGGCGATCCGGGACGCGCGTTCTCTGACGATGTGGGGCGCGTCTGAGGGAGATTAGGGGGCGCGGGGCGATCGCTGACGCGGGGACGTCTTGTGCTTTACGGAGAGGCTTGGAAGCGTCAGCCGCCGGCGACGAAGGCGACCACGACGTAGGCGGCGTGCCGGTCGAAGTCTTGCCGTCGCCTGTCGTAGATGGTGGTCGTTCTCGGGTCGGCGTGTCGGGCGGCCACTTGAACCTCTCGGAGCGGGACGCCCGCGTCGAGGGCAGCCATCATGAACGCGGCACGCAGCATCTGTGGGTAGACCAGCCCGAGCTCTGCCCGCTTTCCTATCGATCGGACCCAGCGGTGGGCAGTGCGCCGGTCGAGGCGTTGACCGTCGTGGCGCAACAGGATAGGACCGTCTCGCCGTTCCCCGACCGCAAGGTCGATGGTGCGAGCGGTGCGGGGCACCAGAGGTATGAGGGCCGGTTTGTTGCCCTTACCGATGATCCGCAGCACCCGGTGCCCTCGTTCGAAAGCCATGTCTTCGACGTTGGTCTCACACGCCTCGCTGACCCGCAGGCCGTTCAGCCCAAGTAGGACGGCCAGGGCGGCGTGGGCATGGTCGAACCGCTCCGCAGTGAAGAGAAACCGGCCCAGCTCCCCTCGGTCTAATCCGCGCCGTTCCGATGGGTGCACGGTCGGTCGGCGAACGTACTGGGCCGGGTTCGACGAGATGCGGCCATCGATGTGAGCAAACCGGTAGAAGCCACACGCCGTGGACAGGCGCCGGTCGATCGTCGAAGCCGCCAGCCCTCGCTCCTCCATTGAGGTCCGGTAGAGCTCGAGATGGGCGCGGGTGGCCTCGAGCACGGGCAGGCCGTGATCGGCCGTCCACTGGAACAGATTGCGCAGATCGTGACGGTAGGCGTCGAGAGTCCGCCCGCAATAGCGAGCGAGGAAGGCTATGGCGGCGAGCTCAGCCTGGTCGGGTGCGATCGACTCGGCCGTGAACGCCAAGACTTGCGTATTGGAATCGATGGTGGTCATGAAGTTGTCTCCCTTCGGGTTCGGTAGGCCCAGCCAACACCGATCGATGCCCCCCGGCCTGGTCGACAAATGCAGTCGACGGTTGTCGTACTTTGTAATACACTTGCTGGGTGGCAGGAGTGGACTGGTCGTACCGGGCCGACTACATGCGAGAACGCCATGGAATCGAAGTGGAATGGGCTGATGAGGCACTTGAGGACCCTGATGCTCTCCGTGTCGAGCCTGATCCGGCCAGCAGATCGGGACGTTCGGTGAGAACTATCGGGAACTCGACCAGCGCCGGGTACCTCGTCACGGTCATCACCGTCGAGGAGGCCGGAAGCACCTACGGCGTGAATTGCTGGAAGTCCAACGAGATCGACATCCGCCGTTACCGGGAGGAACGACCATGAGCGAAATTAAGAAGATCATCGAGGCCGAGACCGAGGCGTCCGAGGACAACCGCGACGCGCCCATCCCCGAAGGCGCCAAGATCACCAGGCCGAACCGGAGCCGATCGACCGTCTATTCGATCCGTCTGAACCCCGACGAGGTCGCCGCACTGCAAGCCATCTCCGACGCAGCCGGTATCCCAGGATCAACCCTCGCCCGGTCATGGATCGTAGAACGAATCCAAGAAGAAAAGGCCGAGGTCAGCGACGCCGAAGCCGAGCTGCGCGCCGCCCAGCGCCACCTCGCCCACCTGCAGCGACACCTCCGCCAACAGGCTTCGTAACCCCTCCGCCAACAGGCTTCGTAACCCCTCTTGATAACGCCCGGCAGCCGGCGTACCGGGACACCCTCACTGGCAAGTCGGGCCGCGCGATATGGGGCGGTCTGAGACCTCTGCCTGGCGCAACGCCCAGCGCTCGCAAGCTACCTATCCCGGACCCGTGCATAGGCTGTGCCTCGTGACCAATAGCCCATGTTTCCCGCTGCGAGAGATCCCCGTGCACCTCGGTCTCGGCGCAAGAGTCGTCCCGCAGGAGCCATTCACCGGCGAGGCGGATTGGTACGAGCGCTATGGCGAGCGAAACGTCACCGACGGAGTCGAGGGCCGTCTCGTCTCGATGCACACGTTCAGCGAACCGTGAAACTCCTGGGAGGTGCACCCGCACGGCGAGGAGCTGGTCGTGTGCACAGAAGGTGCCATAACCCTCCACCAGGAAATGGACGGCAAGATCCGAACGGTCGAGGTGCAGGCGGGTGAGGCTGTTATCAATCCGCCGGGCGTGTGGCATACCGCCGACGTTGTCGGAACGGCCACCGCTCTGTTCATCACTGCGGGGATAGGCACGGAGAACCGGCCCCGCTGACTGAGCAGCATCGCTCCGGTCCGGACGATACCGTGCGGGTCGAGGACGGCGCCCGCCCTGGTGTTACGAGCCGGCGGTAGGGGGCGGGTCGGGCGGTCGGCCCGTGGGGGGATCTTTTGGGGCACCTTGGGCCGGCAGTTCGGCCCGAGGTTTGTGGGGATGAGTCGTTGATGTCGACAAGCTGGATTCGGGGGAGAACTGTGCGGATCGGAAGCGCCTTATCGTGATCGGCGGCCACCGGCGATCTCTCCTGTTTCGTCCTCCCGGCGAGTCCGAAACAGCAACGCCACCCAGCTGCGATAGGGACTCCAGCCCTCGGCAACCGCCTGCAACTCGGCGAGCGACGGATCCCGGAGCCGGTAGGCACGGATCATCTCCTCGTGCAATCGGCGCTCGTGAACCGGGAACATATCGGGGTGGGTGGCGCCGCGGACGAGGATGAGCTCGGCGCCGAAGGGCCCGATGCCCGGAAGGGAGCGCAGCTCCTGGAGCGCCTGGGCCGGTTCGAGCGATCGCAGGCGGGCGGCGTCGAGCTGACCCGCAAGCGCCGCGTCGGCGATGGCGTGCAGCCACGGCAGCTTCCGCTCGGCCACTCCAGGCAGCGGACCAAGCCCCCGAAGGGTAGCGGGCGCCGGGAAGGCGTCCAGTCGGCGCCCGTCGAGCTTCAGGGTCGTGCCATGCTCGTCAGCGAGACGCTGCTTGACCTGTGCAGCTTGGACGATCCGGACCCGGTGGCTGAGAACGGCCCACGCTGCAGCTTCATACGGCGACCAGAAGCCGACCGGGCGGAGACCTGGGTAGCGTCGCTGGAGCTCGCCCACCACGGGTCGCGCTCCCCCACCGAGGCAAACTTGCGCCCGTCGACGTCTAGCGACAGCAGCCGCATCAGCTGAACGCGCACCCTGGCAGGGTCGGGGGGGGATCGCCATACACCGCGGCGGTGACTCGGCGCCTCTCTTGGCGGACGATGGCGCCTGCGGTTCGCCAGTCTCCCTCGACCGGGAAGGCCAAGGCGAGCGTCTGCGGGCTGGCGGTATGAGGCCCAGCGGGCGGGAACCCCTCAAGGAAGCGGGCGCTCGCCTTCAGCGAGAAGGGACCTCGGACAGGCAAGTCGACAATCGCAGGACGATCGGCTATCGCTGTATCTTGCCGCCTCACCGCTACCACCGCCGGATCGGATCACCACTGACCTGCTGACACCTCGAGCAGGGGCCGTCAGAGCGATCTGGCGGGTGCCCTCCGACCCGGCGTTCGGGGTCACCCCAAGCTGAGGTCTAGGCCGAACATTACGGGACGTGGTTCGGAGAGGCCGACCGCTCAGCCGACTACGGCATGAACCGTCTGATTGATAATCCACTTGGGCGTTAGCTAACGCTTCCGTCGAGGAGCAACGGCACGACGGCCGGAGGTGGGTCGTCGGGTCTCGTGATCCGCTCTGATCCTGCCGCTGACCCGCTGATGGTCAGATCCACACACCCGACGTTGAGCTCCAGGAGGTAGCGGCCGGAGCGGCCCTTCAGGCCGGCAAGGAAGATGCGCAAGAAACCTCGTGCCACCGCCGATGTCTGAGAGGCCGGCCCGACCCGCGCCGGGCGGACGTCGAATTGCCCAGCCCCGTTCTCGCTGCCGTCCCAAATATTCGGCGAGTATGCGACTAGCGAGATGCCTGCGGCGGTCGTCGATTGTGTTGTCAGGATGATCGG
This sequence comes from uncultured Acidimicrobiaceae bacterium, assembly GCA_963834725.1. Lineage (GTDB taxonomy): Bacteria > Actinomycetota > Acidimicrobiia > Acidimicrobiales > Palsa-688 > PALSA-693. Next base: position 3,660,730 of record CAWICN010000001.1, on the reverse strand, counting down.
AAGGGCGGCGGTAAACGCGGCGTCACTAAGCCCACCCGGGGTACCACCTGACACGAGCTCACCGGGGGGCTGGTGTCGCCCGCCGACGCCCAGGCTGGTTTCAGAGGTCAGATGGGAGCGGACAATCCCGCTCGGGGCCGTCGTGTCCGACGCGATCGCCCCCAGCGTGTGCTCGTCGAGAAATCGACCCGGCGCTGCCCGTGACGGACGCTTCTGAGAATTCGCTCCAGCCACAACACTCTCCCCGGGTCAGCGTTCGCCAGCCGAATCCGACCCCCAAGTTTAATTGCCGGCTTGACTTCGATGTCGCGTCAAGGCCCTCTACTCCTGAACGTGTACCTCGCAAACTAGCGGGTTCGACGTCTGGGTTTGACGGCTGAGCTTGGCCGACCGCGTTGGCCTGCAGTGGCCTCTCCCAACCACTGAGAGTGAGGGCAGGAGCGAGTGTCTTCGGTCGATGGTGCCGCGCCGGATCGCCGACCAACTCACGTCGATGTAGTAGTCGGCGCTTCGTGACTGCTCCTGAAAGACCCGGACGGCACCAGGTTCCGTCGTGAGGATCGGGCGTTGCATCGAAATACCGGTACCCGGTCTGCAAAAACGAAGACCACTGACCGTCTAGTCTTCTTCGGGGTTTCTCTCGGGGGCTTTAGTGGCCGGTGCACCATCCGAGAGTGCCAGGGATCGCGGTGTCGCAGTCATTGTCGGTGACCTTGTTGCCGGTGCCGGTCTGGTCCCAGAAGATGTCCGCGGGCTGGTTGCCGTCAAGGTTGTTGTCTTTGACCAGGTTGTTCGTTGGCGGCGACGCCGGGTGGCCTGCAGTGGCGATGACGACACCGCCGGAGAACACACTCGGCCCGCTGGGCTTGTTGTTGGTCACCTCGTTGTCGAGCACCTTGACGCCTTGCACCCCGGCGAGCGCGATCCCGATTCCGGAGGTAGGCGGTCCTGCGGTGCCCGGGCAGGCCTGGTCGTTAGCCGTGACGGTGTTGTCCTCGATCAGGTATTGGCCGGCTCCGCTCGCGCCGGTGGCGCCCGAACCGGTATTAATAGCCAGGATGCCCACGCAGTTGCCCCAAGAGACGTTGTCCTTGGCGACGACGTGGGTGCTGTCACGCAGGAAGATGCCGTACCCGTTGTGATCCGCCCGATTGTCCATGACGACGCTGTAGGCGTCGGGAGAGTCCCCGACGTACAGGCCCGCCTCGCCGTTATAAGACACGCGGTTGTCGGCGAACAACGATTTCGTCGAGTTGAACCTGGCGATACCATAGCCGCCGTTGTGGTCGGAGCGGACGTCTCGGACCTGGAGTCCGAGCGTGTTGAAGCCGATGACTCCCGAATCGGAGAAGCCGGTGGTGCGCAGATCGGAGATGTGGACGTGGCGTACCGGATTCGACAGCACCGGGTTGCCCTGGGAGTCCAGCTGGCCGACGATGCACAACCCCTCCATCGCGCCCGGGCCGTTGCACGGATTGGTCGACGTAGCCGGCGGTTTGATGACGGTGGCGTCCCCCTCACCGTGGATGGTCAGTGGCTTAGGGAGCGCGTTGCCCTGGGCGTCGAGCTGCCCGACGAATACGCTGTCGTAGAAAGTGCCCTCCTCGAGCTGCAGCGTGTCGCCGGGACTGGCGGCGCCGACCGCCGCGGAGATCGTTCCGACCCCCGGCTGCACCACCCAGGTGTGGTGGTGGCCGGCCGCCATGGCAGGCGCCGCCCCCAACATCATGGTTCCGCTGACCAGCAGACCCGCAACCCCGAGCCGTGTGCCGTGACCCATTTTCTTGCCCCTTCCAGTGTCCCCTCCCGTGGACCCTAACACGGTGCCACTCTTGGCTGTCAAGTGACTGTGACCAGACCTCTCTCTGGGTGACCGTCCCCTCACACAGCGCTTCTTCGAGCCAGCTCCCGGAGGCAGTCGCAGCCATCCGGCCGGTCGGGATCGCCCCAACCGGAGCGTCCGATGCGGGATCGGCAGCCGACACCAGACCGCGTTAAGGCACCGTGTAAGCCCGGCGCCGGTCATGGCCAGATCCTGGCCTCGTCGCAGAGCACGGATCGGAACCTGTCGTGGGTGCGATACCGCCTGATTTGGTTGGGGGGAGCGCACTCGGCGAACCCACGATGTAACGGGCGGAGTCGAGTGGATGGACCGCACGGTAACGCTCGACATATGGCCACCGAGGCCGCTCTTCCTGTGGCACGAAGCCGGCGGAAGGCGACGGTCTGGCCCCCGGGGTCCTGACGGCGTTAGGGGACGGTCCTATCCCTCGGGCCACTGGGGATCGCGGCCCAGTAGACCGAGTATCTGATGGAACACCGGGGCGTCACCTGGGACAGGGACAGCGGGGGCGAAGGCCGGTCCCCGAGGAGCATCCTGCCCGGATCCGAAGGTCTGTTGGATGAGCTCGAACAGGGGACCCACTCCCTCAGGATCGGGCTCGAAGGGAAGCTGCGTCGCCCGAGCCAAGTCCCACCCCTGGACGCTGAGCTCACCGAAAGTCACGATGCCCGCGACCTCACCGGGAAGGTCCTGACCGCCAACCCGAGTCATCCCAGTCCAGGCTTCCGGATCCTGCCAAGCGTCGGCCAAGTTCATTAGGCGGACAGGCAAGGACTTGCGCCAGGCGGCATCCAGATTGGCAGCGGTGCCGGAAGGACCCATAGTTGACGAAGGCCCATCCGCCTTCACGGCCGCTCCTCCGAAGGCGATGGTCAGCCCCTGCATGTGATCGAGAAGGTCTCCCACGCAGTACTCGCTGCAGGGCGTCGGCCGGCCGAGATCAGCCTTCGGCACAGCCTCGATCAGAGCACCGAGGCGGGCAGCGGCAGGTCGAAGGTCAATTGCGGGCACGGCGTCCTCCACGGCCGAGGGATCCGGTCACGACTGTAGGACGGGGCACAAGGCGGAAATTCATCGACCCTCTCGGATCCCGCTTATGTCGAGTCCTTCAGCCGGCGGTCGGGGTCATACAGCCGCAGTCCTTCGGGGATACCCAGCTGAGAGACTATGGGCGACGTCTACGACTGCCGCTTGGGCTGGCTAGTGGGACGGAGAAATGTGGTGCGAGCCGGCAGGGGGTTGGTAGCTCCGGTCTTGCTTTTCGCTGGCTCGCCTTGTTAGACCCCTCTGCGACGTGATACTCTACGCAGTAGTCTATTAAGGGGTCTACGGTGAGTATGCGTCATGCTTTGTTGGCTCTGCTGAGTGACGGCCCGAGCTACGGGTGGAAGCTGCGACAGGACTTCGAGGCTCGCACGGGTGATGTGTGGCCGGTAAATGGGCAGGTCTATACGACCCTTCAGCGGCTGGAACGTGACGGGCTGATCGAATCCGATGAATCCGAGACTGTTGGGGCGCAACGACGCTTCCAGTTGACACGCGATGGTCGTGACGAACTGTCTCGTTGGTTGCAGACGCCACCGGATGTGGGTGTGCCTCAACGAGAGGACCTTGTCATCAAGGTAATGGTGGCGTTGGGGTTGAAGAATGTCGATGCGCGTGCTTTGCTCCAGGTGCATCGCCGCCACCTGGTGGAGGTGATGCGGGACTACTCCCGGGTAAAGGACGCTTCGCCCGGCGACGTGAATCTGGCGATGGTGGCCGACGCCGAGGTGTTCCGCCTCGATGCGCAGGTGCGATGGCTGGATTCGGTGGAGGCCAGACTCGTCGAGTCGGACACGCAGCGACAGCCCACACTGGAAACGTCGCCTCGGGTGCTAGCGCACCGTCGTGCCAAGATCGGCACCGGGCGATGAGCGTGCTGGAGCTGCGATCGGTGTCGCGCATCTACGGCCAGGGGGCGTCGACGGTTGCCGCTCTCACCGATGTCAGTATGACTGTCGAAGCGGGTGAACTGGTGGCCGTGATGGGGCCGAGTGGGTCGGGCAAGAGCACGCTGTTGACCATCGCTGGAACGCTGGAGGAGGCGTCTTCGGGGGAGGTGGTAATCGACGGGGAAGAGGTCGCCACGCTCTCGGTGGACGCTCGTGCAGCGCTGCGCCGGCACCGGATCGGCTATGTGTTCCAGGATTTCAATCTGCTGTCTGGGCTGACGGCGGTGGAGAATGTGGCGATACCGCTGGAACTCGATGGCCAGACCCGCACGTCTGCTCAGGCCGCGGCGATGGCGGTACTCGACAGCCTCGGACTGACGGCCTTGGCGGACCGCTTCCCAGATGAGCTGTCGGGCGGCGAGCGGCAGCGGACGGCCATCGCTCGCGCCGTTGTGGGCGAGCGGCGACTGCTGCTGGCTGATGAGCCGACGGGCGCCCTTGATTCGCTGAATGGCGAGGCGGTACTTCGTTTGTTGCGCCAGGCGTGTCGCGGTGGGGTCGCCGGGGTGCTGGTCACCCATGACGCCCGGCTGGCGGCGCGTGCCGACCGGATCATCTATCTACGTGACGGCCACATAGTCGACGAGTCGCCGGCGATACCAGGCCCGGAATCGCTGCTTACGAAGGATCTCCGGCCATGAGCCGGATCGCTTCGACGCGCGCCGTGGCGCACTGGGCGTGGCGGATGTTTCGCCAGGACTGGAGAGGACAAGCGCTGGTGCTGGTCCTGCTGACAGTGGCAGTGGCGGTGAGCTCCTATGGAGCCGCTTTCGGCCATGCTGTGGCACCGAGCGATCAGGGGAGTTTCGGGTCGGCCAACGCCCGAGTCCGCTTCACTGCCGACCCAGGCCAAGCGGCGACGGTGCTGTCGGCGGCGCGCCGCCGGCTGGGAACCGTCGAAGAGATCACCGACACGATCGTGCCGCTTCCGGGCAGTGTGCAGCAGTTAGACCTGCGCACCCAGGATCCGCACGGCGTGTTCGGCTCATCGACTCTGCGGATGCGCACGGGTCGTTACCCCACTGGCGGCGGTGAGATCGCCCTGACCCCAGCGATATCCCAGTTCCTGGGCGCCCACGTCGGGGCGACAGTGACCCTCGAGGCAGTGAAGCTCCGGGTGGTCGGTCTGGTTGAGAACCCCGCCGATCTGGGCGACACCTTCGCCCTGGTTTCCACCGTGCCTGCCGGCGGGCAGACCCGCTATACGCTGCTGGCCAGGGCGTCCTCTCCACAGCTGGCCGCGTTCCGTGCCGCGGCCCACGTACAAGGCGGAGTGACCCTCGACAGGCCGACCTACTACTCCCACGACCTCGGCGTACTGCTGGTTGCCGCTCTTGGCATGATCCTTGTCGCGGTTATTTCGCTCACCGCTTTTCTCGTGTTGGCGCAACGGCGAGTGCGCCAACTCGGGATGTTGGCCGCGATTGGCGCAACGCGGCGTCAGGTGCGCAACGTGACGGTGATCCACGGGCTGATCGTCGGCAGCATCGCCGCTGTAGTCGGTACAGCAGCCTCCGCGATCGCCTGGACCGTGACCAGCTCGGTCATCGCTCAAGCCGCCGGACGGCGGGTGAGTTGGAGCTCGGTGCCCCTATGGCTGATCGTTACGCCGGCTCTGATGGGGGTCGCGGCATCGGGGGTCGCGGCCTGGTGGCCGGCGCGCACCATGGCGCGGGTGCCGGTAGTTCGAGCGCTGTCCAACAGACCGCTCGACCCACCCCCAGGACCGCGTACCGCCATAGCGGCCGTCGCCGCGCTCGCCGTCGGCGTGGTGTGCCTGCGGTTCGCTCACCAACGCAATGCCTTGTTGATGATCATCGGCCTGGCCGCGATGATCAGCTCGATCCTGCTCAGCACACCGCTCGCGATCCGGGCAGTGACAGCCCGCAGCCGCAGCCTGCCAGTGGCCGGACGCCTGGCGTGGCGCGAACTCGGACGGAACCAGTCACGCTCCGCCGCCGCGCTGGCAACCGTGACAATGGCCGTCGGCATCAGCTGCGCCGCCGTCGTCATCACGGCGGCCAACACCCACCCGGCGACCGCCGGCAACCTCTCTGCGCGAGAGATCCTCATCCCAGCCACAGACGCGCACGATCCCGCCGTAGTACCAGCTCGCACCACCCGCCAGACCACCGCCCTAGACGACGCAGCCAAACAGATCGCTACCGCACTCCCCGACGCGGTCCTGATCCCGCTCAGCGTCGCCATCGACCCAGCCGCTCCGCCTTCACCCGTGGCTCAGGCGACCGGTGGCCTCGACGCGGCCCAAGCGGTCCGCCAGCACGCACGACAGCTGACCTCCTACCCGCTGTATGTCGCGAGCCCACAACTCCTCGCCGCGTTCGGTATCAACCCGACACAACTCGATCAAAACGGCTACTTCGCCGTTGATCCGAACGGCACGTGGTCCCTGCTGTACTCCCAACGGGCACCGGTCCCCCGACCCGCACCTCTACACATCCACCCCTACACCTCGCTTCCTCAGGTCCTCGTCAGCCCCGCCGTCGTCTCGGCCCATCACTGGCACGTGGCCCGCGCCGGCTGGCTACTGCAGAACCCCACAACGGTCACGGCATCGCAAGCGCGCGCAACCCGGAGCCGGGCAGCACAACTCGGGCTCGTGATCGAAACCCGCGACCCGCAAACCTACCTTGGCCGCCTCAGGTGGATGTTCACCATCGGAGGGATCACGCTCACCCTCGCCGTAGTCGCTATCGCGCTCGTTCTGCTACGCATCCAGACAATCCGCGATCAACAAATCCTCACCGCCGTCGGCGCGCCGAGCCGGGCGCGACGCGCCCTCGCCGCGACCACCGCCTCCGCCCTCGCCACCCTCGGAACCCTGCTTGGCGTCACCGGCGCATACGTCACCCTGATCCTCGCCTACAGCGACACCCTCGACCGGCTCAGCAACATCCCGTGGCCAGCACTGACCAGCATCGCTCTCGGCATTCCCGTACTAGCCCTGACCACGACATGGCTCAGCACCAGTCGACAACCCCCCGCAATCAACCGGCCCGCCATCGACTGAAGCACTGGGCGGGACCGCTCACAATGAGGATCAACAGCGCCAACAATGGGAGTTCGTATGAGGACAGCGACTGTATGAGGACAGCGACAACGAGCGAGTGGCCAGCCTTGCCGGTCGGCGATCAGCGCCGGCCCTGCATCGGTCGTGCGGTCATCACGTCGCTTGTGTTGGCAGTCGCCTTCCTTCTTTATGCCTGGATCGCCAAGGAGATCCGCCCGCTCTATGCACACGCTCCTTGGGCGGACGATCCCTATGACGCGTTCGTATCGTTCGCCTTTTTCTTTGTCCCGGTCCTCGCCGGGCTATCGCTTCTTCGGGTCCCGCTGTGCCAGCGGTCGGGATCTTTGAGGTTGCCCCGGTCTGACGGACAGGTTGATTATGCCGGCGGGGGTGTTGTTGGATCTGCTGTTCGTATTCGACGGGTGTGAGGTACCCCAGCGAGCTGTGGAGCCTCTGGCGGTTGTAGAAGATCTCGATGAACTCGATGACGGCCCGCCGGACCTGGGAGATCGTGGCCCACGATTGCCGGTGGATCAGTTCCTCCTTGAGGGTCGCGAACCAGCTCTCACCGACGGCGTTGTCCCAGCATTGGCCCTTGCGGGACAGGCTCTGCACGCCGTGATGAGCCTTGAGCAGGGCACGGAAGTCGGTCGAGGTGTACTGGCTGCCCCGGTCGGTATGCATGGTGAACCCCGGGCCCGGCCGGCGTTGCTCGATGGCCATCTTCAACGCGTCGCAGACCAACGACGCCTCCATGTGGTCGGCGATCGCCCAGCCCACCACCCGGCGAGAGGCCAGGTCGATGACCGTGGCCAAGTAGGCCCAGCCCTCCCACGTCCGCAGGTAGGTGACGTCGCCCACATAGACCCGGTCGACCTCGACGGTCCCGGGTCCGAAGGCCCGCTTGATCAGATCGACTGCCGCCTGGGCTTCAGGGTCGGCGATGGTGGTGCGCTTCCAACGGCGCTTGCAACGTCCGGCCAGGCCCCGGCCAGCCATGATCCGGGCCACCCGCGTACGAGCGACGTGGTAGCCCTCCCGGCGCAACTGGGCGTGCACCCGCGGACAGCCATAGATGCCCCGGCTCTTCGTGTGGATCTCGGCGATCCGCTCGCCCAGCTTTTTGTCGTCGATCTCCCGGCGGGTGAGCCGGTGACGCTGCCACTCATAGAAGGCGGACCGGGAGACCTCCATGAGCTCGCACGCCTTGGCGACGTTGTGCGACTCAGCCTTGTGGGATCGGACCGGGACGCGGTGTCAGCTTTTCGGCTGGTCCGTTTCCCCGGTCCGTCCCCCGAACCGGACGTGCGACTTTCACCGCATCCGGCTCTCCACGAGTCACGCCGGTCAGCCGGCCGCCTCGATCGTCCGCGCCCACGGCGTCGGAATCGCTGTGCCCCGGTAGCGGTAACGGGTGACCGCCACCGCAGAGGGGTCGAACAGCATGACCTCGCCGTCCGTCGGCCACCATTCCTTGAGATAGCGCCGTCGGATCTGTTCCCAGTTGGCGTGTTGGTGTTTCCGGCGAAGCCATCGAATGACCCGCCGCCAAGTGAACGCTCGGAGATAACCGAAGGTGTGCTTGGACACGCCGTGACGGAAATAGTTAGTCCAACCTCGCAGCACCGGAGCGAGCCGGCGCAACAGGTCGGCGAGCGGTTGGTTGAGTCCCTGTGACGTGATCACCCGCACCTTGGCCTTGATCGAGGCGAGCGCCTTCTTCGACGGCCAGGTGTAGATGTACGCCCGCTTCGTGCCCCGCCGGTGTTGCCGCTGGATGCGGAACCCCAAGAACTCGAAGCCAACATCGATGTGAACGACACTGGTCTTCTCCTCCGACAGCCGTAGGCCGACCGGGGTCAGGACCGCCGCCACTTCATCTCGCATCGCTTCCGCGTGGGCGCGGGTGCCGCTGACCATCACCACGAAATCGTCCGCTTATGCCGAGAACCGAATTATGCCGAGGATCGGCACGGATGGCTTGTGGGGTAGGGGCTTCTCGTTGGTGGGTTCGGCATAATTCAGAGGGTTTCGAGGAAGGCGAGGAGGCGGTCGGGGGGCTTGTAGCGGCCTGGTGTGGTGCCGGGTGGGGTGGTGCGGGCGAGGGCTCGTTCTTTGATGGTCATGTCGGCGTGGAGGTAGATCTTCGTGGTGGTCTCGACGTCTTCGTGACCCAGCCAGAGCGCGATGACGGTGGCTTCGACCCCGGCTCGGAGGAGGGTCATGGCGGCTGTGTGTCTGAGGGTGTGGACGGTCACGTGCTTGGTCTGAAGCGTCGGGCAGGCCTGTCGGGCGGTGGCGGTGTGCTTGGCCACCAAGGCGGCGACCGCGTCGCTGCTGAGGCGGCGTCCTCGGCTGGTCGGGAACAGCGGTCCTGTTGGCTGGTTGTGGCGTTCGGTCAGCCAAGAGTGCAGCACGGAGACGGTGTGGGCGGTCAGGGGGGTGGCCCGTTGTTTCCGGCCTTTGCCGTCACAACGGAGGTGGGGTCCTCGCCCGAGGTGAACGTCTCCGCAGCACAGCCCGGTGAGCTCGGAGACTCGCAGCCCGGTTTGGATGGCGACCACCAGCAGGGTGTGATCGCGCCGCCCGATCCAGCGGTCGCGGTCGGGAGCGGAGAGCAGGGCGTCGATCTCTTCGGGTTCGAGGAAGGCGATGTCGGTGCGCTCGGCGCGTTTGGTGGGGATGGCGAGGACCCGTCCGATCAGCGCGGCGTGTTCGGGGTGTTCCAGCGCCGCGTAGCGGTAGAGGGAGTGGACGGCCGCCAGTCGGGAGTTGCGGGTTCGGATGGCGTTGTGACGGTCTCGTTCGAGATGGTCCAAGAAGGCGCCGATGAGCGTGGCGTCGAGATCGTCGAAGTCGAGATCGCACGGCGGCCTCCCGGTTCGCTGCGAGGCGAAACCGAGGAGCAGACGGAACGTGTCTCTGTAGGCGGCGATGGTATGGCTGCTGGCTCGTTTCTGGTTGATGAGCCGCTGGGTGAAGAAGCCTTCCAAGGTGGGGGCAAACGCGGTCATGGCTCGGCCTTTGGGGTCGGTTCGAGACGCCGGGCGGCCAGGGCCAGCAGTTCGGGGACGGCGGAGACATACCAGTAGGTGGCTCGAGGGTCGTGGTGGCCGAGATAGGTGGATAGCAGCGGCATGCGCACAGCGACGTCGGCGCCGTCGCGATACCAGCCGATCAGGGTGTCGACGGCAAAGGAGTGCCTGAGCCCATGGATTCTCGGCTGGGGCGACGGTGGCGGCTGCTCGAGTCCGGCCCGGTGCACCAGTTGACGGAAGGTGGGCTGAACCGTGTTGTGGGACAGTCGGGTCCCCCGGGTCGAGACGAAGAAGCTCGGAGCGTGCCGCTGGAGAGCGAGGCGGTCTCGTTGACGCTCATAGATCTTGAGCGCGTCGAGGGTGCTGGGATGCAGGAGGACCTCGCGGGACTTGCCGTATTTCGATTCCCGCACGGTCAAGACCTGGCCCGGCCAGTCGATGTCGCCCGTGTCGAGGGCCATAGCCTCGCTCACCCGCATGCCTGTCGCTGCGAGCAGCCCGAACAGGGTCTCGAAGGTGGCTGCTCGTAGCGCCGGGCGAAGCGTCGCGGCTGCTGCCATCAACGCGACGACGTCGTCATCGGAGTAGATGTAGGGGACTGGGCGGTGTTTGCCGGCGGGGAACAGGTCAGCCGGTGGGATCTCGCAGTTGGGGTCGAGGGCGTGGAGGTATCGAGCGAAGGAGCGCGCGACTCGCATCCGCCGGGCTAGATAGGCGGCCGAACCGGTCACCTTGGTGGTCCAAGCGACTGCCAGGGCGGTGGTGATCGTCGACGCCCCGGCATCAGCGAGGAAGGCGACCAGGTCGGCGAGGAGACGGCCTTCTCCGGTCAGTTTGTAACCCAACGCTCGACGCAGGGCGAGATAGTCGTGGCTGTGGTCGCGAAGATCGCTCACGGTCGTGCTCCCGGCCACGGGCGGACCACCGCCACCAGGGACCGCCGGTCGACTTTCGCGTAAATCGAGGTGGTGTCCCTGCGCTGATGTCGGAGTACTTGTCCGATCTCATCCAGGCTCCCCCCAGCCGCCAGCATGCCGGTCGCGGCAGAATGGCGGAGCCGGTGCGCGCCTGTTCGGTCCACGCCGCCCCGCTCACAGGCGTGCCACACGACCGCGGACACACCACCAGAGGTCAGGGCCCGATGCGGTGCTCGCACCCGGACGAACACCGACATGCTCAGGCAAGTTGGCCGGCCCCGGGTCAGCCAGGCGACAATCGCCTCGCCGACATCGACGGGCAGTGGCAGCCGGTCGCTGCGTCCACCTTTGCCTCGCACGAGCAGATCACCGGATCGCCAGTCGATGTCGCCCAGCCGCAGTCTGGCGACTTCCCCGGCCCGCAACCCCAGGCGTGACAACACGATCAGGACCGCGTAATCGCGCCGGCCGATCCTGGTCCGCCGGTCGCAACTCTTCAACAGCGAAGCAACCTGTGACGGCGGAAGCGCCTTTGGCAGGGAAGCCAGACGCCAGCCGGCCACCGAAGGCACCGCGTCCGCTAACGGGAGCGCTGTAAGGCCCTGCACATACAGAAACCGCAGCAGCGACCGCAGCCTGGTTGTCATCGCCTTGGCCGAAGCGAGCCTCAAGCGCTGAGACTCTCCCAGCACGAACCGGGTCACTTCCGCCGCGGTCGCCTTCTCCAAGTCGAGGTCACCGTCCGTTGACAACCACAACAAGAACAGGCGGGCTACGTCGACATAGACCCGGACGCTGTCGGTCTGGAAACCCCTCTCTTGGAGCAGGAAGCACCTGTAACGCTCGATCAGAGACTCAACAGGGGTGTCGGCAACGGCGCTCTCGAAGCCGGCGACGGCCCCGACACAGACCAGATAGTCCACCAGCCGCGACAACCGCACCGGCGACACCGCACTCACGTAGCCGCTGGCCTCTCTCCAGCCGAGGAACTCCTCGATCCCCGACAGCGACAGGTCCGCCGCGCCCAACATCTCGCTGCCCATCCAGCGGCTCAACTGGGCCATCACATACAGGTGGTCGGTCGCTGACCTATAGCCCTGGCCGGCCAAGTCCTCCTCGAAGCCAACCGCGAACGGGGCCAACGGCCCCCTGACACGCACAGGTCTCGGACTGCTCACGGTGATCCCCTCTCTGGTCGAACCCAAAGAGGAATCCTCCGTCACGTGCCCAGAATTATGCCGAACTTCCCCCAACCCACACCGTCAGTGAGCAGGTCAAACAGCCGTCTCTGCGCCGATCCTCGGCATAATTCGGTTCTCGGCATAAGCGGATTTATGACGAATTCAGGATAAGTCCGCGTAACGGACCAGGCGACAGACCGCGAGCCCTTTGCGCCTTCGAGCGGTGCGCTGCGAGCCGGACTTGCCGTAGCTCGACCAGACCTCGGCAAAGTGGTCGTCGAGGACCGATAGGGCGATATTGGCAAGCAGTGGCGACAAAATGCCGCCCTGCGGAGTGCCCGTCTTCGTGCCCCTCTGCTCTCCGTCCTCGGCGAGGATTCCCGAACAGAGGAACGCCTTCACCAGGCGCAGAACGCGTCTGTCCCCGATCCGATTTCGCACCCCGTACATCAAGGCGGCGTGGTCGATCTCGTCGAAGCAGGCCTTGATGTCACCTTCCAATACCCACTCGTAGGAGTTGGTAGCCAGTTGGTGGATCTCGGCGATCGCGTCTTGAGCCCGACGATTGGGGCGGAAGCCATACGAACACGGCTTGAAATCCGCCTCGAAGATGGGCTCGAGGACCAGCTTCAGTGCTGCTTGCACGGTTCGGTCCCGGGCGGTCGGGATGCCCAGGCGGCGGAGTTTTCCGTTCGCCTTTGGGATCATCCGTTCCCGCACCGGCAAGGGAGTGAACCTGCCGGCCTTGAGATCATCTCGCAACAACGACAGAAGTGTGTCCCGAGCGAAGACGATGGAGCTCGGTTTCACTCCATCTACTCCGGCCGAGCGTGCTCCCCGATTGCCCCGCACCCGATCCCACGCAACCACAAGGAACGCGGGATCGGCCACGAGATTGAACAGGTCATCGAACCGACGATTAGGGCTGTCGGTCGCCCATTGGTGCAGCTTGGACTGGATACCCAGTACCCGTTGCTCGGCCTCTTCGAGGTCGGGCCACGAAGCGTCGGTATTCACCGGCGAACTCCTGGCGTGCCAGCTACGAAGCCACTAACTCGCTGGGTCCCTTCGCCATGTAGCCGGCTTTCCCGGCCTCGGACTACTACGGACCCTCCGCCCCGTCCCGAGGCCAACAGCCGACAGCGGACCTGCCCGTCACCGACCTGGCCGGCCGGTGGGAAGGGCAGCCCCGGGATGGTTCCCATGTTCACTGCTGACCGGTCGACGGGGTCGGCGCCCAGCTATTCCCCTGCAGCTTCGCCACGAGTACGCCGCAGGCTTTCCTCGTGGCCTCCTCACCGTCGCGGATGTCGGCTTCGAAGTCCCCAGGCCGCAACCCGGCCCAGAGTGCACTGCTGCCCAGCCCATATCCACCAGGTTGGAGCTGGTTCATCGCTTGAGGGGGTTTCACCACTGGTTCCTGCACACGTACACCTTCCCGTCTGGCTAGCCGGACCCGGGCCGTCTGGCAGTGCCGGCCCGTCCCGTCGTCGTCAAGGGCTGCTCCCACCCTCACCTGCGCTCCCAGGATCAGGCTGCCCTCAGCTTCACCGGCTTGCTGCGACAAGCCGGAGGTGGGTCCTTTCACCCCACCCGGTCATACAGCGCCTCATGGCGCACCTCCGCCTCGATGAACGGGTACGCGTTCACCGGGTCTCCCGTGCGAAGAAAGCCACTGCCCGCTTCAAGATGTCCCGCTCCTCGCGGGCCGCGCGCAGCTCTTTGCGTAGCTGGGCCATCTCCGCTAGCTGCTCGGTCGTCGGCCCGTCACTACGCCGGCCGGCGTCAAGGTCTGCCTGCTTGGCCCACGCCCGCACCGCCGTCTCGGTCAGACCAAGCTCACGGGCCACGCTGCCGGCCGTCTTGCCCGGCTGGCGGACCAGCCCGACGACCTCAGCTTTGAACTCGGGCGTGAACGACCGTCGCGGGCGAGAGTTCTTCCGCTCCATCGTCTCCATTCTGGACATCCTTTCCGGGGGTCACCCCCACTTGGTGGATGTCCGTCGAACCGGGGCAGGCCCAGACAGCTGATCAGCGACCACTGGGCGGCAGGACCGACCAGCTACCTCGGCGTCGCCACCGCCGGCTTCCTGAACCTGTTCATGGCACCAGGCCCCCCCACACCGCCTTCACCAATCTGCCCCCCAACATCGAAACCACCGTCGAGTGGATCGCCGACACAATCGCCGAAACCGAACGACGCGGCGCGACCACCGTCGAAGTCACCCACGAAGCCGAAGACCAATGGGTTGCCGCCTGCGAAGCCATCGCCAACCAAACCCTCTTCCCGAAGGCCGACTCGTGGCTCTTCGGCGCCAACATCCCCGGCAAAACACCCTCCGTGCGCCTCTTCATGGGCGGCCTCGCCACCTTCCGGCAAGCCCTCGCCCAAGAAGCCAACACCGGGTACCCCAACTTCGAATTCGATGCGTCCCAACCAACCCTCGCCCACACCGCCCCACCCAGCAACACAACCCCCAACTACGCATAAACCCACACCCGCCTGAAACACCGTTGATCTGCAACCGGGCGTAGATGGCTTCGTGATGGTTCTCGAGGTCGAGCAAATCGCACGTCGAGGGGCCGGACGAAAGCGGCGCGCTGTTGCGCGAACAAGATCGCGATGCCGAGCCCTGATGCCTTCTCGGCAATGGGCTTGGGCGATGCTTGCGTTGGCCTGGCTCGTATACGCGTACTTCGGCGCGATGGCCTCCTCACTCGCACCGATCCTTCCACTCATCGAGCCGATCTCAGAATCAGTGCCGCCCAGGGCGGCATGCTGTTCGGCGCCTATCCCCCTGCTCTACGTCGCCGCATGGTTCGCGGTCGGCAGATTGAGCGACAGCTTCGGCGTCAAGCGATCCGTGGCCGTCGGGCTGGCCCATTGAGCGCGTCCGCGCTGTTGAGGGGCGCCCGATGCACGAGTTCGCCGGCCTGCTTATCGCCACAAGCCTGCTCGGCCTCGGTGGACCTGTGATTTCGACCGTACTGCCCAAACTGGTCTCGGAAGGGTTCGACGGCCCGGCGAGGACCAGATGTTCCACAACCCTGGACGGCAGGCGATTCAATCCGCTAAGCGGTCAGCGGTCGATTCTCCTTCCAACTGCGGTTACCTCGAAGGTCAACTTCCTCGCGGCCAACCCCTTCATCCGCTAGGGCCTGCTCCACCTTCGCCAGGGTCACGAAGGCGCGTCGCTAACCTCCCGGACGGTCATGTTCAGCGGACCTCGCCGCCGAGCGGGAATCACCAGCACGGCCTTCAGGCCCGACAGGAAGCCACCCGGCGACTGGAAGAGGTGGAGGCGATGATCGACACGGCCGACGCGTACGCCGAAGCCGTCCTGGAGCGTCTCGACCCCGCTTAGAACGCGAACGGAACCGAAACTGTCGGACGCACGACAGCCCCCACGATTGGGATGCCCGTGACCGGGTAATCGGGTCGCAGACCGAGTCCGAGACACGGATCGACGGTTGGCAACCAGCACGAACCGGTCAGATCACCCGCCGGCCAGCATCGCCATTGCCGCCTCACGCGAGTCGCAGTCCTGCATGTGCACCACTTTGTCGCCGGCCGCCCCGAACGTGAACACCTTGAATACGTTGACCGTCCCAGACCAGTCGGACTGCGAGATCGTCAAACCCAGCAAAACAGCTGCACCCCGCTCGACTGCTCGCTCACCTGGAAGCGCCGCCCGTTCTCGTGGTGCCTCGAGAGGAGATCCACGACCTCCCGCCGATTGCCTCAGGTCGGGTTTCCGGGACATCCCGCCGGTCGGTGGCCCGCCAGACCACCCTGGGGTCGAGCAACCTGATCCACGGGTCCAGGTCGCCATGTCCGAGAGCGTGGTACGCCTCACTCGGCTGGGCCGGACGCTCGCTCATACCCACGACACTCTACTGCCGGTCGATCACGCGCATCCCTCCAGCGGGTACGGGTTGAAGGCAATCCGGCGGTTACTGGGGCAGAGAATGCCCGTAGGCGGCCAAGATGCCGGCGGAAGTCACGGCGACAGTGAGTGACGGCGGGACGGGGTGCTGAAGCCGCCTAACGGCGTCCCGGCCGGCAGGCTCGAACCACCGAGAGGATGAGCGGGTCGTCGTTCTGCGACACCTCAACGATGGCCTGCCAGCCGTGCATGCTAAGGATGCCAAGCGTCCAGGAGGTCCCTCCATGCGATGCTTCTATGGTTGTCAAGGGGATATTTTGGAGCGGGGTTCTCTGTTCATGCGGGGGGTTGGAGAGGTGGGACGGGGCTTTGATGTGAGGCTGGGTGTCTGATGGTTTGGTGGTGGCTGGGTGGCGCGGTGCTGGCAGACCAGTGATGAGTCACTCGTGGTGTTGAGGACAGGCTTTTATCAGGCCATGGCATCCGCGTTGGGATGAGAGTGGGATGGGCGCTGGAGCGGCGGGCTGGCGGATCGTTCGCAGGACAACCCTGGTGGGTGTCAGGCACTTATAGGGCCGGGCCCGCCGCTCCAGGCGATCTAGGGTCGGGGTAGTTCCCGATAAACCTGGCGGGCGACGTAACGCTTGAGGACTCGGATGATTTCTTTGGTGGAGCGACCTTCTTTACGGCGCCGCTCTACGTAGGCTCGGGTGCGGGGGTCGCTGCTCATGCGGGTCATGACGATGCACCACAGGGCGTGGTTGGCTTGGCGGTTGCCGCCTCGGTCCAATCGGTGACGGATGACTTTCCCCGAGGACGCTTCGATGGGGGCCACGCCGCAGAGGTGGGCCCAGGCTGCTTCGGAGCGGAGCCGCTGGGGGTTGTCGCCGGCGGCGGCCAGCAACAGGGCGGCGGTGTGGACCCCCACCCCGTAGATTTCCAGCAGGCCGGGGGCGACTTCTGTGACCAGTTCGCCGACCAGGGCGTCCAGGCGGTCTATTTCTTGCTCGAGGGCCAGGGCCCGGCGGGCCCGGGCCCGCAGGGCGGTCTTGGTGGCGAAGGTGACCGGATCGGCGGGCGTCCCGGGGCGCAGGCCGGCGGCCCGGTCGATTACCGCAGCCGGGGTCAGCCCGGCCAGGGCGGCCCGCAGCTGATCGGGGGCGGTGAAGGACAGGTGGCGGATCTGATTGAGGGTTTTGATGCGGTTGGCGCGGGCCGAGCGGCGAGCGACCATCAGCACCCGGATGGCTTCCACTTGGCCGTCTCGGGTTTTGGCTATCCCGGCGGCTCGGCCCGACTGGGCGGCCCGGGCCGCTTCGATCGCGTCGGCCGGGTCGGATTTGCCTTGGCTGCGCCGGGCTTGACGGTTTTGGCGGTCCACCTCGACCACCTCGATACCGTGGCGGCGCAAGTAACGGGCCAGGCCGGCCCCATAGGCGCCGGTGCCTTCCACCCCGACCCGGCGTAGCACACCGAACCAGGCCATCCAGGCCAGCAGCTGCCGGTAGCCGGCCGGGGTGGCAGCAAAGCTTTGCACGCCCAGCAGCCCGCCGATGGGATCCAACACCGCGGCCACATGCGTGTCGAGGTGGGTGTCCACCCCGCCGGTGACCGCCGGCTCAGCCCCGGTCACGGCCATGGCGTTCCGGTTTGGCCGTGGAGTTACAAGGTGGCGTGGCGGACCACGATGCCGGCAGTGCGCAGCTCTTCCAGGGCCGCCACCATGATCTGGCTACCTCCACCAAGGGGTCGGCGGCCACCCGGACCGTCAGGTGTAACTGCTGGTCGTCGGGGGCCAGCAGCGGGCCCCGAGCCGGGCACCGCCGGCCCATCAGGCCACCACCGCCTCGGTCTGGCCGTCGGGCGGCCGCGCCCACGCCACCGCCGCGGCCACGAACCGGGCCCGGGGGTAAGCGGCGCCGGTCACCCAGGCGATACCAGCCCGAACCACCGGGCTGGCCCCACCCCAGATGCCGAAGCGGTACCCGGCCTCAGCCTCGACGGCCAGCGCCCACCACAAGCACACCTCGCACACCGGGCACCCCCCGCAGCGGGCCTGGCCCCGAGCCCGGGCGGCCGGCTCACCGAAAAAATCGGCCGGCCCCGCTCCCCGACAGGCGGCCTGATCCATCCAAGCCAATAAATCCGCCTCGCCGCCGGGCCGTCCCGTGGCGGCCCGCGGTGAGCCGGGTCCCGGCCGCCCACCAAGACCAGCCCGCTTCGCCTGCCCATCGGTTGGGACCGCTGCAGCCCTCATGGCGGCCTCCTGGGGTGATCTATAACCGTCACCGTCATCCAAGGCCACCCCCGCCCGCCGGCCAAGGGCGTATCCGTGGTGGACAGCCACCGCCCGCCGCTCCGCAACGACACCGCCGCCCACACCGCCACCCCCAACCAGGCCGCCACCGGCCCGGCCACCCGCTCCAGAGCCGCCACCGCCTCGGCCCTTCCACCCCGCTGCACTCGCTGCCGATACCGGCGATACCAGCCCCGGACGGTCGTAGAGGCAAAGTGGGGATCGATCTGCCGGGCCACCGGGCGGGTGCCTTGCCCCGCCGCCACCGCCTTCACGGCCGGGCCGATCACTTCCACCGCGTCCAGCCGACCCAGCAAACAAAACGACAGCAGCAGCGCGTGACTGGCCCGGCAGACCGGGCACCAGGCTCTCTTCACCCAGATCCGCACCACCACCAGCCCGCACCGCACCGACCGCGTATAGCCCGACCAGAACACCATCGGGCGCCCGCACACCTCGCAGTGAGGACCAGGAACCCGCACCCCCTTGCCGGCCGCCGCCTACGCCGCCACCGACAACGCACAAGGCCATAGAATCGCCACAGGCGACTACCGCCTTCCGGGTCCCTCCCCTGAGCGCGAACTCAACCGGGGAGGGACCCCTCACCAATTTCAGGACGTCTCATCCTGCCGCCAAATCCGACACCGACACGAAAATCTCCTACCGCATCGACCAGTACACCCCTGGCGGCCCCCCCCATGAGCTGCCAGAGTGACATTCCGACCAACAACCCCGACACCAACAGGACCCGCTTCGAGAAAACGGACCGTCCCAGCGTCAAGCACCCCCTAATCCTCACTGGCACTTATCTCTAGCCCGAATTCAGGCGTCTTCGATATAGCTGACGAGACCGTGGCACTTCGTCGAGGACGCGTTATCTCTAGTCGTGTCATCGACGTGATTCACGCCAATCTCCTTCTTCCTTGCCGCCTTTTCGCTCTACTCCTCGCGCTGGCGCCCTCTACTAGGACATGTCCACGACGCAGGGGGCGGGCCAGGCCCGTGTTCTCGACCCCACTCGAGATAACGGCACTTTGAGGATGTCGCCTGCGACCCGTGAGACCGGGATAGTGGGACACGGCCCATTCGGGTGTGGCACCAGCCGAACCGACGGTGTTCAAGACGATTCAGCGGATAGGGCCAGGTTTGGGCATTGGGGATATGGCTGGCCGACACCAGTCCTAGTTCTTTGCTACCGTTCAGCGTTGGCTGTATAGTTCAGCTATGGCTGTATCAGCGTCGATTGACCTTGGGGCCCTCGGCCGCGTGGGCACCGCCCTGGCCGATTCGACTCGAAGGCGGGTGCTGGTCCAGCTGATCGACGGTCCCGGCTACCCGGCGGAGATGGCCGAAGAGTTCGGCACTACCCGGGCCAACCTGTCGAACCACCTCACCTGCCTGCGGGAGTGCGGGCTGGTGACCGCTACAGCGGTGGGTCGGCGCGTCCGCTACGAGCTGGCCGACCCCGGCCTGGCCGACGGGCTGCGTCTGTTGGCGTCGCTGAACCTGCCCGGCCGCTGCGATTGACCGGCCCCAAGACGAAAGGAGCGCCCATGTCCCGAGTCCAGCTATCCATCAACGTGACCGATCTCGACGAGGCGGTCGCGTTCTACTCACGGCTGTTCGGCGTCGAACCGGCCAAGCTTCGGCCGGGATACGCCAACTTCGCCATCGCGGATCCGCCCCTGAAGTTGGTGCTCAACGCGCCCGGCAACGGTCCGGGAGGAACGATCAACCACCTTGGTGTCGAGGTCGACTCGTCCGAAGAAGTCGACCAAGCCCAACGGCGTCTCGGGGCGAGCGGTCTTCACCCGTCACCCCAGCCGGGGGCGATCTGCTGCTACGCCCGGCAGGACAAGACATGGCTCCACGACCCCGACCGAGTCGCCTGGGAGTACTACACGGTGCTGGAGCACATCGAGACGCCGTGATCGGGTCTGCTCGCAGCGTCTCGAGCGAGGTCCATCCTTCGCGGGATATC
This sequence comes from uncultured Acidimicrobiaceae bacterium, assembly GCA_963834725.1. Lineage (GTDB taxonomy): Bacteria > Actinomycetota > Acidimicrobiia > Acidimicrobiales > Palsa-688 > PALSA-693. The sequence goes on along the minus strand of CAWICN010000001.1, from coordinate 3,640,562 downwards.
GACGAGCGGCCGACCGATTGGCTTCGACTGGCACGGCTGGCGCGGACGCTGTCGTGGGTGACGCTGGGTTGGCTCGGTATCGAGGCCGGCGTGGCGATCGGCGCGGCCGTGGTGGCGGGTTCCACCGCTCTGCTCGGGTTCGGGCTCGACAGCGGCATTGAGGCGCTCGCCAGTGTCATCGTTATCTGGCGGTTCACCGGCGCGAGACTTACCAGCTCGACGTCCGAACGTAGAGCGCAACAACTGGTCGCGGTCAGCTTCTTTCTGCTCGCCCCCTACATCGCGGTCGAGGCGGCGCGCTCGCTGGCGAGCGGTGCTCGGGCGGAGACCAGCATCGTCGGCATCGTCCTCACTGCCGGAACTGCGGTTCTGGAGCCGGCGCTCGGCATCGCCAAGCGACGTATCGGGGTGCGTCTGGGGTCGCCCGCGACCGCCGGGGAGGGCACCCAGAACCTCCTGTGCGCCTACCTCGCGCTCGCCGTGTTGGCCGGGCTGCTGGCCAATACGCTCCTGGGTATCTGGTCGCTTGATGGCGTTGTGGCCTTGGGCATCTCCGCCTGGGCGGTCGTCGAAGGTCGACGGGCATGGGCGGGCGCGACGTGTGCCTGCGCGGCGCCTGGGTGTGGTGTCACCGATCGCGCTGTGCCCGGCGCCGCCGACTGACCCAAGCAGGCGGGCCGCGGCTCGCCCCCGGCCTTATCGCTGGATCCAGCGCATCGGCTTGACGGCCCCACCTTCGTGCCCATCACCGCCGAGCGGGCCGTGAGTCCCCGAGCCCGCATCCAGACCGGATAGCTGCCAATGGGTCGACCACGGCCTGCCCTGATCAGGGTCGCCACAGCACCCCGTCGGTCTGCACGGGCGCGGCTACGTAGGAGCGGCGAACCGCGATCCGACGAGGGTCAGAGACGTAGCTGAGCGCGCTAGCGTCGGTCGGGAGGTCGCAGATGGGTTTCTACGCCGAACAGGTCCTGCCCCGTTTCCAAGACAAGGTGATGGACCGCAAGGACATGCGCGAGGTGCGAGCGCGCGTCGCGGCCGGGCTCTCGGGCGACGTCGTGGAGGTCGGTTTCGGCACCGGGTTGAACGCCCCGTACTACCCGGCGCAGGTCGTCAAGGTGGCAGCCGTTGAGCCGTCGGCAGTGTGCATGCGGATCGCTCAATCGCGGATCGTTGGCACCTCGGCCGAGGTGGAGCTGGCCGGGTTGACCGGCGAGAAGCTCGACCTGCCCTCAGAAGGATTTGACGCAGTGCTGTCCACATGGACCCTGTGCACGATCCCGAGCGTCGACGCCGCGCTAGCCGAGATCCGTCGTGTGCTCAAGCCCGGCGGCAGCTTCCACTTCGTGGAGCACGGTCAGGCGCCCGACGCCGAGGTGGCCCGCTGGCAGAGCCGGATCGACCACCGTGGAAGCGCATAGCGGGCGGGTGTCATCTGATACGACGGATCCCCGAACTGATTGAGCGAGCTGGCTTCGATATCGATGCGCTGGACACCTACTACATGAAGGGCGAACCCAAGATGTTCGGCTACACCTACGAAGGCGTCGCCCGCAAAGGCTGAACGCGGTGCTCTGATGATCCGACGCGCGAGCCGGCTAACGCTTGGGGAACGATGTCGAAACGGCAATCACAAGAATGAGGTAGACGACCGTCCCATACCACGCAGCCTCCGTGCGGCCGACCACTGCCACCAATCGCCGGGAGTGTGGTGCTACAGCGATCCTCGCGGGATCACCCATTCCTGGGCGGCACCGCCGGCGTCGGCGATTCGTTCGAAGTCGGAGTCGTAGTGCAGCACGGTCAAGTCGGCGGCTTGGGCCGCAGCAGAGATCACGAGATCAGGTATCGGGACGCGATGGTGACCATGCCGGGCCAGCTCATGTTGAAGCTCGATCGCCTTGGTCATCACCTCGGGCGTGATGGGCGCGGTGTCGAGACTCCGACGCTCCTCCAGCACCTCCTCGTAATCGGCGAGGTTTCGAGCGCTGTAGAGCAACTCGAGGTCGACGATCGCACAGGTGGCGATGGAGCCTTCCTCGAGGAGCGGACGGAGACGCTGGGCTACAGCTGGGACCGGGAAACGGGAGAGTGCGCTCTTATCCGCCAGGTACTGAGCGTCTAGCGCCACGCGCCCGACATGACCTTGGGATTATCAAGGTCAAGGCCCTGCATCGCCTCCAGTCGGTGGGCATGCCGGCGCCGCCGATCAGCCAGAACTACCGCCTCGAGTGAGCGGTTCACTGTGTCCTTCATGGTTGACGCGCCCAGGATCGAGGAGGCTGCCTCGAGAAGGTCGTCGTCGATGTCTACCAGTCGCTTGCTCACCCTCCAAGTATATCTCAATCGGCGCGGTGCGGATATACGCAGGGTGGGGGCCGGCGACACTACGAGCAGGCGCCAGCCCAGCCAGACTGGCCCCAAAAGACTCGTCTCCGCCATCCCGACATCCCAAGGTGACCGCGCCCCTACGAAACAGGCCCCGGGGCCTCTGACAGGTGTTTGACGAGGTAGCCGCCGTCCTTTCAATGACTCACTCTGAGGACTTGGGCTGCGGCGATGTGGGCAGCGGCGGGACCGAAGGTGAAGGCGGCGTGGACGCCAGGGCGTGACGGTGCAGCCGGGCGCGGTGCGGCCAGACCTGCCAGGCCAGCACGAGCCCAATCAGGCCGCCGGCGGCCATCCCGAGCACGGTGAGGACCGCCCCGACATCCCAGTTCTGACCGACGAGAAGAGCGACCAGGAGGGCGAATACTTCCCAGCCAAGTGCGATCACCGCGGCGGTGGCGAGCACCACGCCGACGGCCCGACGGATGACGGTACACATGTCAGCCAGAAGCCAGCCAGGTTCCATGGCGTCCAAGAGAACGGCCGGAACGCCCGGCCCGCGCTCAACCCTCGGCGTCGTAGTTTCCTTCGCCTGACACGAGCCACCGGCTCCCGACCTTGGACATGACGACGTCCTCTTGGCCTCCGTATTGGGGGGCAGGGTCGGGGTTTCGTGCGGTCACGTCGGTGGTGTCGTAAGTGACTCGCACCCACTCCGAGGTGGGGGTGACACCGGCCTCGGTGATGACGTAGGCGGCGGTCGGCTCGATGAAGAGGGTTTCTTTTTCGGACTGGACGTTCTGCCAGTAGACGTTGTCGCCGCTGTCGCCGTGCCCGGGTGATTGGGCAGCCTCGGCGGATCGCACCTGCTGGTCGAGGCTCGCCCAGTAGCTCGTAGTGCAGTACGGCTTGGCTCTGAGCGCCCAGCCGCCGATGCCGCCGGGCTGGTCCCAGGCGTAGCCCTTCTCGGCCGTGACGAACTGCGCTGCCTCCCAGGTTGCCGTATCCGGGGTGTTCCAGGAGCTCGGGGTCGTCGTGGACCCGGTGATCGAGACTGGAGCGGCCGATGGTCGTGTCCCAGATTGGCCGAATGTGGCTGCAGGCACTCGAACGACTCCACCAGTTCCTACTTACAGCCGTTCAGGGAGTGCCACTCGGACCCGGCGTACCGCCAGCCCAGGACCGCGCAGCCGCAGTGTGCTTCGCCGCCAAGATGACTCTCGAGATCGGCGCGACCGATCGCGATGTTCGACGTCGAAATAACGCCTCATTGGCGGTTATCGAAGCCTCCTTGGCCGCATGCGTGAAAGCGGTACAGCGCAGCGGCGACATCGACCCTGATGCAGATCCCGACGAGCTTGCCTGGCTCCTCTTCACCATCTTCCGCGGAATCGACGTCATGGGCGCAGCGGGCCGCAGCGCCAGCTCCCTCACCTCAATCGCGGAAAGCGCGTTCGATTGTCTCCCGGTCAAGAACAAGCCACGCAACCACCAGCGGTACCGCAAACAAAACGGACTCCCCCCGAGACGCGCCTAGCGCCATCGATTAATGGCCCGACACCGAAACCTCTGCGCCACGAGCGATTGAGGGTCAGTACCCACGCATAAGCCAGATATGCTCAGATGTCCGACCGCTCTACCTGAGCGAGACACCAGGAAGTGATAGGTGCGCGCACCCATGACCTGCCGCCATCCGATGGCATCGAAGAGATGGCCCAACCGATCGACTGCCAATCGAGACAGCGCGGATCGCCATTGCGCCGAAGTAATCGTATATAGGATCCAAGCGGACGCAAGCGTAGCCCCACGCCCGTCGTCGGGACGGGGACTGTCCACGAAGGGTGTGTCCAGCTTGACACGCTGAGCCGCAGGGCTCAGCGAGAAAGGCTGGAGATGACTGCAACACTGGATGATATGGCCAAGAAACGGCCGGCCGAGTTGTCGGCTGAGCAGGAGGTGGCGACGGAGCTGTCCGCCAGGCCAAGGAGAAGTGCCTGCCCTTGACCGGCCCGGACGGGCTGCTCAAGCAGCTGACGAGATCGGTGATCGAGGCCGATTTGGGCGAGGAGATGACCGACCATCTGGGCTACGCCAAGAAGGACCGGGCCGGGGGCCGGTTCCGGCAACGTGGGGAATGGCACCCGCTCGAAGACCGTGCTGACCGAAAACTCTAGCAATGTCGAGATCGACGTGCCCCGGGATTGGGCCGGGACTTTCGAACCGCAGATCGTTAAGAAACGCCAGCGCCGCCTGAACGGGGTGGACGAGATCGTCCTGTCGCTTGACGCGAAAGGACTGACGACCGGGGAGATCAGCGCCCACTTCGCCGAGCTCTACGGGGCGTCAGTCTCGAAAGAGACCATCAGCCGGATCACCGACCGGGCGCTCGAGGAGATGCAGCCCTGGTTAGCGATGTAGGACACGATGGAGGCCTTCGCTCGGGCACGCCCCTGCGGTACGCTAAAGGTGCACCCATCGGCCGTGCTGGGATCCGTCCGGATAGCTGAAGGGCGTGGGTGCCTCATGGGGCCGCAGCAAGTTGATTGATTTTGCGGATCTGCTTGTCGAATGCGGCCGTGGGAACGTAGCGACGCAACAGGGATACGCGGCGCGACACCTTTCCAGCCGGATAGCGAAGCTTCGGCTTTGGATCGATCGCGGCGGCGAGAATCGCCTGCGCCACAACAGAGGGTTCATCGCCGGCCTTGAGCGCGGCGACGGTGAGCGCGGTGACGGCTCCGCGGCGTTCGGCGTACACGGCGAGCGGTTCGTCGGCTGCGATGTTGTTCACATCGAACGAGGTTTTGGTGTAGGCCGGTTCGACTAGCAGCACTCGGATCCCGAGCTCCCGCACTTCATGGTCGAGTGACTCTGAGTATCCCTCCATGGCATGCTTGGTCGCCGCGTAGAGGGCCATGAACAGTCCTGGGATGAGCCCGACTATGGAGCTGACGTTGATGATCCTGCCGCTGCCCATTGCGCATGTAGGGGAGGACCGCTCGGGTCATCCTGATCGCCCCGAACAGGTTAGTCTCGGACAGAGCCCGTGCCTGCTCGATCGAGCTCTCCTCGGCCGCACCGGCGACGCCGACCCCCGCATTGTTGACCAGCACGTCGATGCGGCCAGACCGTTCGACGACCTCGCCCAAGGCGGCGGTGACCGACTCGTCGCTGGTGATGTCGAGCGGGACCAAGATGGCATCTCCCCGGCGCTCACCGAGCACCGCTTTGCGACTGGTGCCGTATACGGTGAACCCGGCGCGAGCGAGGGCGCGTGCTGACGCCTCTCCGATTCCCGAAGACGCCCCTGTCACGGGGGCTATCCGACCTGTCTCTCTTCCCATCGGTCTACTCCTGTGTGGCGATCGACTCATGCTTGTGTGCTGCTCGCCCGCGTCTCTCGACCGCACCCCCGCGGCGTGAACGCGGTACCCGATGGCGGAGGTCGGCTACGACTTCCTCGAGCGGCACTGAATGCCCGTGGGCGCAACGGACCTCGACGCCGACGGGGGAGCCGCAGTTCGCGTGGGTGAAGGAGATCGGGCCGCCGTCGGGTTGGACCCACTTGTCGCCCCAGCGCATGAGGGCGACGACCGCGTCGAAGAGGTCGCGGCCTTTGGCTGTTAGGTGGTACTCATCGCGTGTGCGCCGACCGGGATCCTGGTAGGGGCGCCGTTCGAGGAGGCCGTCGTCGACGAGTTCGCGCAGGCGCGCCGCGGTCACCGCTTCGGTGAAACCGCCCCGACGGACGAACTCCTCGAAGCGGTGAGCGCCGTAGAACGCCTCCCGGAGCACCAGCATGGTGGCGCGGCGACCGATCATCTCCAGCGCGGCATCAAGCGAGCAACTCTCAGCGCTCCAGGCGTCGCGGTCGGTGAGCGCTCCGGTAAGGGTGATGGAACTCACGGCTTCTACCTTAGCATCTGACTATTGCATTGCATAGTCAGACTTGGTAGGGTCCTGGCTATGGAAGACGCAAGCCAGGTGGCGGTGAGGCCGAACGCGGCGCTAGGTGTGCTGTGCACGGCGACTTTTGTGGCGAGCCTCGACCTGTTCATCGTCAATGTTGCCTTCAACGCCATCGGCCGGGACTACATCAGCGCCTCCCCGTCGGATCTCTCCTGGGTACTGAACGGGTACGCAATCGTCTTCGCGGCCCTGCTCATCCCCGCGGGCAGGCTCGCTGATCGGTTTCGGCAGACGGGGCGCCTTCCTGCTGGGCCTCGCCGTGTTCACCGCGGCGAGCGCCGGCTACGCGATCGCACCGTCACTGTGGACGCTGGTCGGACTCCGCCTGGTGCAGGCAGCCGGGGCAGCGATACTGACCCCGTCGAGCCTTGGGCTGGTCCTGGGCGGTGCGCATTTGGTCGGCAAGCGGCGCGATCGCAGCAGCCGGGCCGGTCGTCGGAGGCGCGCTGGTGCAGGCCAACTGGCGGCTCGTGTTCCTCGTCAACGTGCCGGTAGGAATCGCAGCCCTCGTCGCCAGTGGCCGGCTGCTGCGAGTCGCGTGATCCGGCCGCCACGCTCCTGCCCGACCTGCCCGGCGCGGCGCTGCTCGCAGCGACGATCGGCGCACTAGCGGGAGTTTCCGGGCTATCGATTGTGGGTGCCAAGTATCCCCAGGTCACCGGCAGTTTTAGGACCTCCGGCGTGTATTACCTAACGGCGGCTTTGGTGGCCCGATGTACCTGTGCGGCAGTTCGAATCGTGGCGTAGAAATCCGCGCTAAGTGAGCTGGAGTGGCACTTCGTCGGCGCCGACGGCGATGGTGACGTGGTCGATGGCGTTGAACGGCCGTGATTGGTCGTAGTTGTCGGCGGTCTGCCAAGGTGCGGTCGGTGCGGCAGCCACAACGCGGTCGATCTCATCTATAAACATGCAGCGCCACCGCTTGCGAGGGTCGGCCGGCAGTACTCCGGTGCTGGTCTGCCCGCCGACCTGGAAGCCCAGCAGCAGGGGCCGGTGGTTCTTCCAGCCCAGAGCGTGGGGGCAGATGAGCCGTCGGCGGCCGTGGTAGACGACCTGCACCGCATGCCGCTGGCGTAGCGCCTGTTCGAGGGGGGCCCAGGCTGCTGGCAGCGGGTGGATGGGCGTGATGGTCATGGCTGGGTGGGTGCGTAGGCGTCCAGGCCGAACAGGTGGTAGAGACGGCGTTGGCTGGGGTCCATCTCGGTGAGCATCCTGCGGGCCCGTGGTCGGCCCCGCTCACCTTGGTAGAGCAGCATGGTCTCTTGAATGCCGGCCAGGGTCTCGATAAGTGTCCGCACGCTGAGGTGCAGGCCGGCCCGGTCGGCGTCGCGGACCATGAGGCGGGCGGCCAGCAAGGCCAGGACACAGGTCAACACGTGCACCCGGATCTGGTGGTCGGTCCAGTGGAACATGGGCGAGAAGGAGACCACCTGGGGATCCTTCATTTGGCGGAAGTCGCCCTCGGCGGCTTCTTGGGAGCGGTAGTCGGCCACGATCTGGGCCACCGAGGCCAGGCCCTTGTCCTTGTCGGTGAAGAGGATCCGCTTGCCGAACAGCTCTTCTTCCAGATCGGTTCGTGCCGTGGGCTTGGTCCGCCACACCAGGCGTAACTCGGCCGGCTCGTCCCCGCTCAAGGTGGTGGAGATGATCCGTTTGAGCCAGCGGGGCTTGAGGATGGCGGCGATCTCGTCTTCGACCTTGTCCTTGGGCTTGCGGGTTTTTCCCCGGCCCAGGCGGGCGGCCAGCTCAGCCAGCTGGCGGCGGGCCTTGGCCAGGGTCTGATCCAGGCCCCGGGACTGCTTGTCGTGCAGGGTCTGCGAATAAGTGACCACGATGCGCCGCTCCACTCCGAAGACGACCTTGCGGGTTTCAAAGGCCCGCAGACCAGGAAAGCGCTGGGCATCCACCATCCGGTAGCCGCGCTTCGGGACGGCCAGCAGGTCGGCGTGGTCGGAAGGCGGCAGCGAGGCCACGAAGTGCAGGGGGGTGCCGTCCACGAGCTGGTAGTTGTCTTCCGAGTTCTGGCCGGCGTCGAAGACCAACGTCAGCGCGGCCGGATCACCGGCCAGGGCCTGGAAGCGGGCCATCAGTTCTTGCACCAGCTGCGGGAACTGGGTGACGTCGGGCTTGTCCCCCGGATAGGCGTGCGAGACCAGCGGAATGCCGCCGTCGGTGGACACGATAAGCCCCAGGCCGATCAGCCGCAGGTCGTTGCGCTTCTGCTTGGCATGGCCCCGCTGGGCGAGGGGAGCCCGCTCGTTGGCGCTGTCGATGTGGGTGGCGAAGTTGGTCATGTCCAGTACCAGGCCGGCCGTGTCGATGGAGAACTCCTCGATGACATGAACCACGATGCGCCGTTCGATCTCCTGCAGCTGGTGGTCGGAGAGCAACTCCATGGCGTCCCAAAAGCGCCGGTGGTCCAGCCCCGAGGTGGGGATCTTCACGAGCCGGTCGCCCGCGGTCTTCTGCCACCAATCGGAAAACCGGCGTTTGGAGCAGGGGTCGACGATCCGGTTGGCCACCGCCAACGCCAGGTAGGTCCCCACCGACGCCGCCGCATCGGCCCGCCGCGGGCCCACCACCTCATCGACGATCTCAGCCACCCGGGCCCGGGCCAGCATCGACCACACCGCGGCCAGGTCACCGAAGGCCAAATGCCGGCTGCGGTCCGGTTCGCCCGGCCCGCTCCCCGACAGGCGAGCCACGATCTCCTCGGCCGGACCCAGGTACCGCTGAGAGACGATGCGGGGTTTACCCCCCACCCGGGCCGACTCCACCAAGTAGTAGTAGGTCTTGCCGCCCAGCTTCTTCCCGACGATTGATGACATATTCTAGGTAATACACCATCTGGGCCAAGATCGCGAGCACCTCACCAGCACAAACGCGCTGGTAGTGACCTATTTTTGAGAAAATCTTGCTCAGCGCGGTCAGCCAGTGCGATCAGCTAGCCCGGAAACTCCCGCTAGCGATGGGACTAGTGAAAGGCCCCGATTGGGGCTGGACGTCCGCGCCGACACTTGGGGCGTACCTCGCTGCTATCACCGGGGCGGCCGTCGTGGCCTATCGGTCCACACGGCATGCCGTACCTGTAGTCGAGCCGGCGCTGCTACGGGTCCGCACCTTCGCCTGGTCGAACGCCGCGGCGATCGCGTTCAGCGCCTCTTTTGCCGCCAACATGCTGCTCATGGTGCTGTGGCTACAGCGAGTGTGGCACTGGTCCGCCATCGACACCGGACTCGGCGTCGCCCCCGGCCCGATGATGGTCCCCGCCCTGGCCGTGGTCGCACATCGACTCCAGCATCGAATCAGCTCGGGTGTGATCACCGCCATCGGCTGCGTTCTCTTCGCCGGCAGCGTGGTGCTGATGCTCATCTCCATCGGACTGACCCACAGCTACGCCTCCGAGGTCCTCCCCGCCCTCATCCTCGGAGGCTCCGGCGTCGGTCTCGCGCTCCCAGAAATCATGGCCGCGTCCACCAGCACTCTGCCCGCCGACTGCTCATCCACCGGCAGTGCCATCGTCAACATGAGCCGCCAGATCGGATCCGTGCTCGGCATCAGCGCGATGATCGCCGTCCTCGGCACCCCCGCATACACCGACCCAGGCCCTCGACCAGTTCCGAACAACCTTGGGTCATCGGTGCGGCTGGGCTCGTCGGCGCCGTTTTGGCCCTCGGAATGACACCGCGAACTCGCACCGGTCGCAATCGTGGCCGAAGCAGCGTGACCGGGCCGACGTTCAGAGTGCACCTTTAACAACCAACTTCAGCCGCAGGAGCGAGGTCGAGAGGTCTCCGACCGGAAAGGAATACACATGCGGGAGGCTTTGATTATCGATACCGTTCGGACCCCCTTTGGTAAGGGGCGGCCCAGCGGGCTGCTGGCTGGGGTCCACCCGGTCGATCTACTGGCTCATTCGCTGCGAGAAGTCGTGGATCGGGCCGGAGTGGATCCGGCGGACTTGGACGACGTGCTCATCGGCTGCGTCAGCCAAGCATCTGAGCAGGGCGTGAACATCGCCCGCAACGGCGTGCTGGCAGCCGGCTTCCCCGATCGGGTGCCGGGTTCCACCATCGACCGTCAATGCGGATCGTCCCAACAGGCGGTCCACTTCGCCGCACAGGCGATCATCGCCGGCTCGAACGACTTGGTCGTCGCCGGAGGGGTTGAGTCGATGAGCAGGGTTCCGATGGGATCGTCTGCTCAGGGTGCGTCCAGCTTCGGTGAGGGCCTAGCCGCTCGCTATCCGGAAGGGCTCATCCCCCAGGGAATAAGTGCAGAGTTGATCGCGGCTCGATGGGGTATCTCCCGGGGTGGCATGGACGGCTTCGGTCTGCGATCTCAGCAGCTGGCCGCGGCCGCCCGCGACGCGGGGCTGCTGGCCCGAGAGATCGCCCCGATCAAGGCGCTCGACGCAGATGGCGACCCCCAAGAGGTGGCGACCGACGAGGGGATCAGGGACACCTCGCTCGAGGCCCTCTCCAACCTGAAGGAGGCTTTCCAGTCCGACTCTTGGACCGCCCGCTTCCCGCAGATCACCTGGAGTGTCACGGCCGGCAATTCGTCACAGATAACCGATGGCTCGAGTGCCGTTGTCCTAGCTATAGCTAGTGCCTCGGCCACAAACCTTCGCGCGTTTCAAATGACATTAAATATCACGCTTGTGATTTAGGGTCCCGGTCGGTCGGGCCGCGAGCGGGTTTGAGAGCCCGGCTGGGGGTCTCGCCGATGGGCGGGAAGGGCGATACGACGATGCATGGCGCGTTGAACTGACACCGGGGCAACGACTCACCTGCGGGAGAGCTTCAGGCGGCCTGAGCCGCCGGAGGCGATGCTGGGCGGCCCCAACGGCGTTGTCGTTCCGACGAAGCCGAGCCCGCTCCTTGCGCAGACGTTGGCGCATGGCCGGATCTGCCTCATGCTCGTTGCGGTAGCGGAGGTAGGCGTGCAGGCGGCGGCCCAACACGTTGTGGGTGGCGTGATCGGAGTTGTTCAACACGAAGTCGCGCAGCGGGCCGAAGTGGCACTCGATGGGATTGGCCCACGACGAGTAGGTCGGCGTGAAGCACAGTTCGACGTTGTTCTTGGCGCACCACTGTTGGATCGCCTTGGCCTTGTGAGCCTTGAGGTTGTCGAGGATCACGTAGATCCGCTCGCCGTCGGGCCGGGCCCGCCGGCAGGACTTGATCGCTTCCAGCGAGTAGTCGGTCCCCTTCCGTTTGCGGATCACGCCCCACAGGCGGTCCTCGCCCACCGAGTAGCAGGCGTGGAACTGCCGGACCCCGCACGCCTTGTGATAGTTGGCTCGCAGCCGGTTAGGTCTCTTCCTCTTGGCCCAGCAGCAGCCCCCGATGGGGTGGATGGCCAACGGCCCGAACTCGTCGAAGGCGAACACCCGATCCGGGAACCGTTCCAGTAGCTCCTCGATGCGATCCAGCTTGGCTTCCTTGTCCGGGTCGTTGGACTCCTTCCAGGTCTTGGTCCGCTGGAAGGTCACCTCATGGGCGGCCAGGATCTGGCGCAGCCGCTCCTTGCCGATCACCACCTTCCGCTGCCGGTTGGCGGCCAGATAGACCCGCAGCTTCTTGATACTCCAATGCGTGAAGGGCCGGCCCAGCTTTTCCGGGCGGGTCTTGGCCGTCTCCACAATGAACCTCTCGTCCTCAGTCGTTATCCGGCGGGGACGGCCACCCGCCCACTGAGGGTCCAACGACGCCATCCCCGACTCGTTGAACCGGTGGATCATCTCCCCGCACCCGATCCGGCGAGGTCTGCACCAGCCGGGCCAGAACCTCCACCGTGTTGCCGCTCGCCGAACCCAGCACCACCAACGCCCGCCGGTAGCGCACCACGCTCACCTGGCTCTTCCCGCCGCCGCGCCGCACAATCCGTTGCAACTGGCGGCCCTCCTCATCAGTCAACCGACGCACCCTCACCCGTGCAAACATGCCCCCACCATGACCAACCCCACCGCACAGATGGTGGACCCCAACCAAGCGCAGGTATGCGGTCAGGGCACTAGCAATGAGTACGTCAAAGCCCACCAACTGCAGCCAAGGGCCAGGATCTCGCACATGATTGTAGAGGGCGACGACCCGATCTACATGTTGACCGGGATCATCCCCGCCACCCGCAAGCTCCTCGACCGGGCCGGACTGTCCATACGAGATATTGACTTCTTCGAGGTCAACGAAGCCTTTGCCTCGGTGGTGCTGGCCTGGGCCAAGCTGGACGTCGACCTGGACCGGGTCAACGTCCACGGAGGAGCTATCGCCATTGGCCACCCGCTCGGCGCCTCAGGGACCAGGCTCCTCGGTTCGCTGATCAACACAATGGAGGACCGAGGCGCACGCCGCGGTGTACAGCTCATGTGCGAAGGGGCGGCATGGCCAACGCCACTCTCGTTGAGAATCTGCGGGTATAGCGAGCCGAACCTTCTCACCAGCAGATTGAGAAGGGAAGTTCGGTCAGCCGGTGCTTAGGCCACAACACAACAGAGGAGTGCCACTATGAAAGCAGCGTTCCTGGACGCTGGCGGCCGGCCGTTCGTCAAGGGCGTCGGATCACCCAGCGCCGAACAGGGTGAAGTAGTCGTCCAGGTGACGATGTCGGCGATCCATCACGGCAACCTGGTTGGCGAAGGCGAGCGGGCTTTGGGCATAGAGGCGGTGGGAGTCGTGGTCGAGGCCAGCCCTCCATCGGAGCTCAGCGTCGGGCAGCGAGTAGGAATTTTCCCGGCATGGGGAACGGTCCGAGAGGTCATAGCCCTTCCTCGAGCCAACGTCTTCGCGCTCAATGAGCGGCTACCGGACGAGGCAGCGGCCCAGCTGTTCGTCAACCCGCTTAGCCCGGGGAGGCAGATCGACGCTCGCCTGCCTCGAGCCGGCATGCCACCCCGGTGGTGATCGACCGGACGGATAGCGGTAGCGCTTCGTTCACCCAGCCGTGGCGGTCGATGGCGGAGAACATCGGCCATCGGGCTGGACGTTCGGGCCAGCGGACCGGGCGGGCGCAGTCGTGGACAGTCTCGTCTCGGGCCGGGACCTCCCCGATATCCGCCAGTTCGCCGCGTGCCGCCCTCCAGTCGGCAGCAGCCGCCAGGGCGTGAACCCGAAGCCATCTCGACACCGCACACGCCGGACACGCCCCCACCTCGACAGCCGGTGACAAGACAGGTGCCTTGCGGTGCAGCGCATCGGAGCGGAATACCCGGCCCCAGCGGGTTCGGCGACTGTCGGTGGTGGGATAGCCGCCCAGATCCTGGAAGTTGGTTACGCCCTCGAACGGCACTCGTCGTTCGGCGGCGACGACGGCGCCGCCTCCGCCGTGCGGCGCCACCGAGACGAAGTGACGCCCTGCGCCCGGCCCGGGATCGTAGATGCGGGCCGAGCGCCGGCCGGCCTCCACCGTCAGGGTGTGGACGTGGTCGATGGCATCCGGGCTGGTACCTACGCCGATGTCGACGCCAACGTCGTCGCCGTCGAGGCTCCAGCGCACCAACAGGCCTTCGGTGTCGGAATCCACCACCGCGTCGATGACCGAGGTGCTCACGACGGGCCACCATGAGGTTGACCCAGGCGTCGTAGAAGTTTGAGTGGCGGTCCTCCGCCTCGGTCGTGCCGTGAGGCACGCTCGGGGTGTCACCCATCCGAGTGAGAACGGAGGACCACCAGTGAAGACAGCATCACACACGATCAGCGCCGGCGCAGCCAACCTGCGGTTGGTGTCGGGTGTCGGCCTTGTCGACCTCTCCCAGCAGGAGCTGCCTGAGCGGCTGGCCGGAAAGGTGAGCGACCAACTTGAGCACTTCGCCGCCCAGATGCGACACGGCCTGTTGGCAGCGTCGGTGAACATCGGCTTGGAGGTGATGGGCGAACTGATGGAGGCCGAGGTCACCGAGCTGGCCGGCCCGAAGGGCAAGCACAACCCCGGCCGGGCCGCGTATCGCCACGGGACCGAGGACGGCAAAGTCAGCTTGGGCGGACGCCGCGTGGCGGTGACCCGTCCCCGGGTGCGATCCGTCGAAGACGAAGACGGCACCGAGCGGGAGTTGCGTCTCGAGTCGTATGACACCTTCGCCAGCGTCGACCTGCTGGCAGATCACATGGTCGCAGCGATGCTCGCCGGACTGTCAACCCGCCGATACCCCGCCGGGCTGGAACCGGTCGGCGAGGCTGTCGAGGAGACGGCTTCGGGGACGTCGCGTTCGTCGGTGAGCCGACGATTCTGCGCCATGACCGAGGAGCGTCTCGCCGAGTTCCGCACCCAGCCCCTCGATGATCATCGATGGTTGATCGTCTTCGTCGACGGTTTCGACTTCGCTGATCACACCATGATCGGGGCGCTTGGTGTCACTTCTGAGGGGACCAAGGTTCCCCTCGGAGTGGTGGAGGGATCGACCGAGAACGCGAATGTCGTGCGTGGCCTGATCGCCTCGCTTCGAGACCGGGGACTCGACGCCCGCTGACGGGATCCTCTTCGTCCTCGACGGCGCCAAGGCGCTACATAAGGCGGTTCGCGACGTCTTCGGCGACCATGCGGTGATCGCCCGGTGTCGGGTCCACAAGGAGAGGAATGTTCTCGACCACCTGGTCGAGAACGAGCGCCCCTGGGTGCGGCGCAAGCTGCGAGCGGCGTGGGCCAACCCCGATCCCACCGAGGCGGAGGCCGCCCTGAAGGCGTTGGCCGCCCAGCTCGAGCGTGTCAACCCTGACGCCGCCGCGAGCCTTCGCGAGGGACTGGCCGAGACGCTCACCGTGACCCGCCTGGGCGTCACCGGTAGCCTGCTCAAGACCGTCATGGGCACCAACCCAGTCGAGTCGATGATCGAGATCGTCCGCCAGCACTCCAAGAACGTCAAGCGCTGGCAGCCCGGCGACATGCGACTCAGGTGGGCGGCCGCCGGCATGCTCGAAGCGTCCAAACAGTTCCGATGCGTCAAGGGCTACCGACAACTCCCCGCCCTCGCCGGCGCCCTACCACACACCGTTCACGCAGACCAATCCAACCTGGCCGTCACAGCCTGAAACTACGATTCACATCAGGAGGCCGTCACCAAATTCTACGGCCAGCGGGACATCCTCGGGACCATAGCCGCCCCGTCTTATCGCCCAATCCGGACACCGGGTCTTTTACCGTCCGGTCGTCGGGTGTTTACCTTTTCAGTCGCCCTTTCTTCACCATCCAGTTGCCGGAGAGCGCGCCGTGAGGCTAGACGTGGGCGTTGGGGTAGCCGTCTATCCATTTGGGTCCTCTTTGACTTGCGGATCGGCATCGAGGAGCGCGTGGAAGTTCTCCCGCACCGCCGATGGAGTTTGGCCGCTGGTATTCGGGGAGGAAGAGCCCCTCTTAGAGCCGGTGCCGGGACAGAGGTGTTGGCCAGATGTCGAGGTGGAGCTCGTCGGGCTCTGACCGCATGGGGTTTGAAGTTGCGGGTATCGGCGCCGCGTGGCGGCTCGTCATTGAGTAACCGGAGCCGATTCGCCGGATTGACGAGGATGCGGAGATGCAGCCGGCGTCCGCCAACGAGAGGTCGAGCATGGAAATCTCGCTAGCCAGTCGTAGGGGATTCCCGGCACGGGGCCACGATTACGACGGTACCGACATCCACCCGGTTCGTCCGAAGACCTAGTAGACAAGCCATCGCAGCGGGCTTGCGACTGTATGGAGTATGCCGACCTGTAGTGCTCGGTCGCCCAGATCGAGTCGAACGCGAGCGGTTCGACCAGCGCCCCTCCGGCCAGGGTGTTCTGCATGTTGAGGTATTCGGGGATCTCGGGCGGCCGGTGGAAGTCGCCGGGTATCAGTCCCGGCCGGTCCGCCCGATTGTGGACGCCATCATGCCACAATGCATGTGATCCCTCTCGGTGATCGTCGCGTAGCCTCGCGTTGGCGACCTCCCCCCCGGGCGTGCACCTGGAATCTGGCCGGTCGGGTTCCCGGCCTCAATCGGGGCGGTCAGGACGGTCGTGCCTCGAAGTCATAGCGACTATTTGATTTGACAGGTGCTCCCGCACCGTGTGCCACCTTGAGTGGCGCAGCTACGTAGAGAAACTCATAGGTACCATCCTCGGCGCAGTCGGTTGCGAGGTCACGCAGGGAAGCCATCTCTGTAAAAAGGACACGAGACGTGACATAAGTGCGACATGAAGCGGCAGGGCAGCCCCACTCGCGGGATCGATCGTGACCTCGTTCGCCAGCGAATCGGTCACCAAATTGACAATTTCTGTCTCGTAAGACCACTGGACAAGTCGTGACTCAACGTCGATCCAGGCTCATTCGGCCCACAGGATGCATCTCGATCTTCGGCTTATAGCTGTAGCCGGCTGGTGTGAATGAGCAAAATGTCACGCCTTCGGATCTCGACACCTGGTTGGACGCGCAAGCAACCAGGTCGTGGTGAGTGAAGGTTTCACTCCGCTCCAGATGATCTTTGCCGCAGCATCGAGCAATGTCACAGAGGACCCGCGCCCTACAACTCCATGCTCGGCAACGGGAAGGTATATGCCGTTATTATTCATTTACCACTTAGTAATGCCCCTTGTCGATGACCTCCACGCGTTGCGGCTGTGACCGGGCACCCAGCCACGCAGGACACCATTCGGGTCGGCCATAGACAGCTGAAGCGTGAAGACCTTGCCCTGCCTGACGAGCTTCGCTGCATCGGCAATGCTGTCCGTGGAGAGGTAGTTGAGGCAGCCGACCTCATCGTCGGGGCCCCAGCGACCCCAGTCGGTCGGAAGCCCGGCAAGGAGCTCGTCGAGGGATTTAACCGGATTCGTTCCAGTCGACTTTCTAGCCAGCTCCGTTCCGGATCGCGGCGTCTGTGGCGGTATTCGTGTCCCGGTCTGCTGCGAGGATCTGAACGGTGCCGGTGACGCCATCTATCGACACCATCGACCTTTCGGGTATCCCGATCGTGGCCCCCTCGACTCCGGTGACGCAGGGAATGTTGTACTCGCGACAGAGGGAGGCGCCGTGGGCCAGGACACCTCCGGTCTCGAGAATAAGTCCCGAGATGCGTGCAAAGACCAGGCTCCAGGCCGGATCCGTCTGCCGGGTGACGAGGACCTCTCCGTCTTCGAGCAGGTGGACGTCCTTCACGTCACGGATGATGCGGGCGCGACCCGTACATTGGCCCGGGCTAGCGCCGATTCCACGCAGGATGGTCTCGTCGGAAGACCCGGGCGGCCTATCGTCATAGGGAGCGTAGCCTCGAAGAAACTTCGGGGCCTGCGAGTGGAGGGTTGCCTCCCAAACGACCCGTCTCACCCGGACTCTTTCGTGGGTCTCGACCGGGCTGAGCTTTCCCGCCAGCGCGTTCTCGATCTCGTTGGCACCCAGGTAGAAAACATCATCAGCCGCAGCGATGGTTCCCGCACCGCACAGGTGGACACCGAGGGCACGGTAGATGCGCCTCAGCTGGTACCAGACTCTGTCGAAGTAGTACCGATGGTTGTCGCGCTGGCTCATGTAGATCTCGTTGTAATGGAAGAGACCCCTCAGTATGGGCTCGCGGTATCGGTGTGCGCCTCGACAGCGATCGAGGAGGCGTGCCTGTGTTTGTTGACGGCGACGGCGCATGACCTCGTGCGCCTCAGTCGGGCGTGGGACGCTTGACTCCATGTAGCCAACCACGGCCGCAAGGAGCATGCCGGGCTCGTCACCCCAGCGGGGGTAGATGAGATCCTTGTAAGATGCCCCACGGTGCTGGTGGTCCTCCCAGAAGCGATCAAAGGATCGGATGAACGCCCGCCCAGCGTCCTCGTTGGCTGCGCTCGTTCGGAAGGCGGCGAGCTCACCGTCATGAGCGAGGCGAAGCAGATCGCTGCTGCATTCCCTGAGCACTTGGGCCAACTGCCAGAGGCTGTCAGCCTCTCTTACGGTCTCACTGTCGTCTAAGCCTGACGTGACTTCCGCGTAGAGGCGATCACCCTCACCGAACCACCTCTCGAGAAGACCGGTAAGTACGAACGTGAGGTCGTGCGCGTGATATGCCACTGCGAACCCGCATGCAGGGCCAACAGCGGCGGTAACTGCCCCCACCTCGCCCTGATGCGCCCGGAGTTCGGTGAGCGACATCGATGTCAAGTCGAGTCTGAACCATTGGTTGGATCGCTGAAGGAAGGACGGCCAGAGGGCGCGCAGCGTGGCATCGTTTTCGAAAAGTGACCGGGTCTTGCGATCTTGAAGCTCAAAATGGGCGGTACGCCAAAGCCGGCCCTTCCAGAGCCAGCGATCATCCTTGACCATCTGTTGCATCGACCGTGGGAAGAAATGCAGTATGCCTTCGACACGGCCGAGCCGTGGATGGTAGGCGTACTGTCGACGTAGAATTGCCACATCGACATAAGCGCTGGCTCGGAAGTATTTGAAGATGTCAGGTGGAAGGGGGCCAGGGTCGTGATGCCACTTCCAGTAGCCAGTGAAAGATCCAGTGAGGTTCTGTACGGTGTAGAACAGCGGGCTTACTGGCGACGCCCAGATGTCGTCTGCATAGGCGCGGCTCCAGAGCCTGCTGGGATCATCCGGTCGTGCATCCGGCGAGTCCCGCCACGGTTCGATGAACCTGCTGTAGTAGACGTCTCCGATAGGAGCAATAGGACGGGCATCGACCAGGTGAAGTGTCGCAGATCCCCAGATCCAGTCAACCTCATGCGGATAATGGAAGTCTCGGCTGATCTGCTCGACCAGGTGCCACACTGCATCGATGAGCTCAGACGGCAACACTGGACTCGGGGGATCGGGGTCCACCGATCGCACCTGGCCGTCATCGGAAGACAGGGTTATCGCTACTCGGGAAGACTCGGAGAGGTAGGACGTCCCATCCGAAAAGCTAGAGCGGGCGTGAATGAGGGTCTCGGATAGGTTCAGGGTTGTGGGGTTTGCATACCAGACGGTCCCGGCGTATTCGCCTTCGACCAAGCGCTGTACGAGGACGGCGAGCGCTGACGACTCCGGAACCGAGTCTGGCCCTGCGTCACTCTCCGCCGCGAAATCACTTTCTGTCGATCCAGAGCGGCGCCAGCACTCCTCGATCGCACGGGTGACGGCTTCGACGCCCCGAACTTCGACAACCGGACCGTGTCCTTGAGGAGGAGGGTGGTCGGCGGCGGCCGGGTGCACGCTCGAGACGCGAACCGCGAGCGGGGCCTCAGTAAGCTCGAGAGAGCGTAAGGCAGCGGCGATCTCCTCCCGGAGCTCGTCTCCGACGTTGCAGCCGCCCGCTCCGCGGGGCGCTTCCGTCGTCACAATGAAGAAAGGCGGGGTCGGGAACCCGGCCACGACAAGCCGCGACAGCAAGGCTCCCTTGCGACCGGCGATGTCCTCAAGGAGCGACCGGGGGTTGTCAGGGAAGATGACTGAGGGATTCAAGCCTGCGCCTCATGGAGCGAACTGGGCGTAATCGCGGGCGGCCAGAAGTACGAGGTAATGCCCGAACACGGTCCCCACTCGTCGACTTCGTACAGCCCGACACCCTCGAAGCCCCACGTGGTCTCGCCCGGCCGACCATTGCCGATGGCGGCGAACATTTTGTCCATCCTGGCTCTGACAACTCGTCCCCCGGTATCGGTAATCACCAACCCCACATTCTGCTGAACACCGCTCGATGTATATCTCGATGAGTGCTCGATATTACTGACGCTCAGCTGCTCACCCCCGCTATTGATAAATCCCAGGTATAAGCCCTCCCCTTGCTCGATGACTGATACCGACCTCGAACCGTCTTTGGTCTGGAAGGACCACATCTTGAACGTTCGCTTCGCAAACTCCGTGTGGTTGCGTTGACCCCACGAGTGGTCGGAGTCACCGGTCGTGTCGATCTGATAGGTCGATCCGCCCACGGTCAGCCGCCCCTTCACCAGCCAGCTGCGGTGATATCGATTGGCTGCGACCCAGGTCGGAGTGGGGTAGGCACCATCGGCGTAGTCGTAGGGGGGCATCGTAAACGTTCCGTCGAATTCGAAGCCGGAGCCCGAGTCATCGGCGAAGGTGAGCCGGTACAGCTGTAACGGCTCCTTTCGCGTCAGCTGGTAGCCGCACAGTTCGACGTCATCGAAATTGGTGGAAAGAAGCTCGGCTAGGTTACGCTTGTAACAATACACCCAGGAGCCATATGCGCCTTCGTAGAAGTGATTGGGACTGTCCATCGCGACATCGTTCGCATCCATTCGGTCGGTGATGCCGTGATAGAAGCTGACGAGCATGCCAGACTTCATCTCCTGATTGGGCACCACCCACAGGTAGAGCCAGGCGCCTATCTCATTATCCACGTCAGCGAAGTTGAAATATAAGCTTTCGCGCCAGAAAAAGTCGTCATTGGCTTCGTGTCGCAACTCGTCGGCGGCGGCTAGAACCATGTCATGTCCTCCTGGGAGATATGGAGACAAGAAGAGGTGAAGAAGGTCAGCTGCGTGAGCATTGCTTACCGGTGTCGGGTGGATACGTCACCACCGGGGCCGCACCAGGCGGCGGCTTAATAGGCGAGGCGGAGACCCGGGCGAGGCCAATCCGTCGCGATAAGCCGGCCGGTGGAGGACAGGGTAATGTAGGCCGTTCGAAGGTCCGCGCCACCAAAGCAGATGTTGGTCGTGGTCGAGTCATCCATGGAGATGTGCTCGGTCGTGCCGTCCGGGGAGACGACAGTAATTCCTCCGTTCACGAGGGTAGCGATGTCGACCCGGCCATCTGCCTCAACGGCAAGCGAGTCGAAGAACTGGAGCCCGGGCAGGCCTACGAGAAGTTTCGCAGCCGGCGCGTGAGTAGCGGGGTTGGACGCCACGGTCCCTGGTCCGGTTATTTCCCAAGACCAGGCACGGCCGGGTATCGTCTCCGCGACATAAAGGGTGCTCCCGTCAGGGGAAATACCGATGCCATTCGGAGTCTCGAGCGGATAGACCACCTCGACGATTTTGGAGCCGTCGATGGTCGCATAGTACACCCCTCCGTAGTCCCGGTCACGCTTCCGGTTCTTTCCCACGTCGGTGAACCAGATGCCCCCGTCGCGATCAAACACCAGGTCGTTGGGGCCGCGCAGTGGGACTCCGTTACACGCGTCGTAGAGCATCGTGACGTTGCCGGTCGCCAGGTCAACCCGCTCGATTCGCCCCGACGTGTAGTCGTCGGGCGCTTCCCCGGTAGGGTGGTGCAGACCGTCTGGACTGTCTCGCCAGACGAAGCCGCCGTTGTTGGCTATGTAGACGGCTCCATCGGGACCGATGGCGGCGCCATTCGGACCGCCCCCGATGTCGGCCACGACCTCGGTCTTCCCATTTGCCAGCACGCGCGTCAACGTTCCGCGGCGGATTTCGACGACGAGGACGCTTCCGTCCGGCATCGCGATAGGGCCCTCGGGAAACAGCAGCCCCGAGGCGATCTCTGTTGTCTCCGACATGCCGGCTCCTTCCCCTCCGGGCGCCCGTGGCCACTCTTAGAGATTCCGATGGCGCCAGTCCGCTGTCCGAGCAAGGAGGATAAGCCAGCCCGACACTACTGTCAACTCCCGTGAAGTGCTGGGCGGTAGCGATAACAGGCCGGGCTCCCCGCCTCTCATACTCCTCTGATCAACAACATGCAGTCCTGTGGACTGTGAGGCGCCCGGCTTCAGGCATTCTGTTGTTCCCGGGATCCGTGGTCTATTCCCCGCCTCCGTGGTCTATTCCCGGGTCCGTGGTCCGGAACGCGTGAGGAAGGTGAATACACGACTCGCGGCCGGTTCCCCCACCCCAATCGCTACCGTCCACGCTTCGCAGGCCTGGTTTTCCGACAGCACTGTCGGGAGTACATGCTCGAAGAAGCGAGCACCCTTCCTCCGTGCGGCGCCGGAAGAGTCTCGGGTCAGCCCGATACCGCTTTTGTGGGTCATGTGGGTCGGCCGGGGTCGAAAGTGACCGGCGCGGGAGAGATGGATCTGGTCACAGACCTGTCATGGCACACCAATCGTCGACAGCCAGACCCACGGTCCGTCAACTCTACGGCGTCACGGGTCTTGGCGCTATTCCTCGGCTCGTGCCGGTAAGCAAACCCGGGCGGGTTGGTGTGGGGGGTCCTGTTTTCCGGACGTGGTTACCCTCCAGCGAACACACGCCCGGACCTTGACAGACCACGATCGGTGCGAACATAATGCGTTCCCGACATCGATGTCGGTAGTTCTCGAGTTCCACGGGGGGACTCAGAATCGGACCGAGCGCTCTAGCGAGCGGTCCAAACATGTACGGAGAGGGAGGGTTCCGTGACAAAACGCATGCCTGGAACACACCGTTGGCACGTTGGCCGCCGGCGGACCAGCGCCGCGATGATCAGCTGGGTCGGAATCGCTGCGCTCCTGCTCACCGCGTGCGGGAGCAGCAAGCATCCTGCCTCGAGCAGTTCGGGCAATACGAGCACTACGGGCAGTCCGAGCACCGCGGCGGCGTCCTCGCACTCGTCGTCTTGCACAAGCGGTGCGCTCAAGGCCAGTGACCAGGGAGTTACCCCGACAACCATCAAGCTGGGCTTTGTGTCGGTGGAGACTGGCATTTTGACCACGTACACGAAGCGCATTGAAAACATCGCATCATCATGGACCAAGTACCTAAATTCGCAAGGGGGTATCTGCGGCCGTCATGTGGTCGATGTGTTCGAGTCGTCCACGTATGACAGCCCATCTGCCCAGACCGCAACATGTATAAAGCTCGCCGACGATGACAAGGTTTTCGCCGTTGTCGCCTTCTTGTCGTTCGATACAGAGGCGGGTCAGAGCTGTCTGGCTATCCAGCATAAAATCCCGCTGATCTCATGGGATCCCTTGACCACAGATGTGTACCAGCATGCCAACGGGTACCTCTGGCTACAGCAATTCGACAATGACTTGATGCTGCAGAACATGGTCAAGGCGTTGACCTCACATAGCTACCTGACCTCGTCCGGCCGGGTCGGGATCATGTATCAGGGGACCACGCAGAATGCGTCCTCCGTCAACTCCGTCATGATCCCGGAGCTCAAGTCCGAGGGTATCAACCCGGTATCGGTGTTCCAGTCGGCCGCTGACACCACCTCGGGGACCGCCCAGATGCCCGCTGCGGTTCTTCAGTTCAAACAGGCCCACGTCAACGACGTGATCTTTGTATCTACCATCTTCATCAAGCAGGCGTTTGTTCACGAT
Organism: uncultured Acidimicrobiaceae bacterium; assembly: GCA_963834725.1. GTDB lineage: Bacteria > Actinomycetota > Acidimicrobiia > Acidimicrobiales > Palsa-688 > PALSA-693. The sequence goes on along the minus strand of CAWICN010000001.1, from coordinate 3,617,122 downwards.
GCGGTAAAACAGAACTTCCTTCCACAGTACTTCGATTCTGACGTCGAGGATGGCTGTGCGCCGCAGTTGATTACATTTGCGCAGGGGTATCCTGCTCAGGCGTATAACAACGCCATCTGCGTCACCTCGCGCTTTACCGGATCATCACCGGCAAACGCCGCTTCGCTTTGGGGAGAGAACGTCAACTCCCCATTCGCTGCAAAGGCCGAGCAGGTCTATATCGCGGGAACTGGCGGGGGTTACGATGTTCCTCCGCAGACGAAGCAGGAGACGACGTTCGGCTTCACTGCTGAGGATGTTGCCTATATCAATCAACAGGTGGGCACAGGTGTAGAGTTGTTCGCTGCCGCGGCCAACAAGGTCGGTAGGGATCTGACGAGGGCCAGTTGGGCTAAGGCTATGGGCCATCTCGGCCAGTTCACAGAGACATCATTCACGCCATACTTGAACTTCACACCGACTAAATGGAGCGGGCCCTCCCAGATACGGGTAGTGCAGTTCCATGCGGCACCCTCCAACGGATTTCCTGCGGACAGCTATCAACCACTTACGGGCTTCTTCTCGGCCTACTTTCAGTAGGCCCAGCGAGCCATAACCGTCAAAATTTGCCGCTACTCTCATGGTGGTGTACTAGGGAAGATGACTGACCAACGACACGTTCTTTCAGCGTCCGAGGCGGCCGAATGCGGTGCGGAGGCCGGAGGGAAGGGAACTTCCCTCGGCGAACTGGTCGGTGAAGGTTTCGCTGTCCCGAAGTTCTTCGTTGTCTCCGCCCGTGCGCATAGGGCGATGGCCGGGCGTGACTTCACCGAGAGCTTCCTGGCCGAGTTGCGCGAGGCGTACGAGGAGATCGGGGGTGATGGCGTCGCACTGGCTGTGCGCTCCTCCGCGATCGGGGAGGATTCGGGGGAGCGGTCGTTCGCCGGTCTGTATCACACCGCCCTAGGGGTCCGGGGGTTCGAGGAGGTCCTTGCCTCTCTCAGAGTGTGCTGGGACTCCTACGATAATCCGGCTGCGGCCCGGTACCGGCTGGAATGGAGGCAGGGCGACAGTGGTGCGGAGGGGGGCATGGGCGTGGTCGTCCAGCAGCTGGTGACGGGCGCCTGGTCAGGCGTCTCGTTTACGGCCAACCCGGTGACGCTGGCCCTGTCCGAGGTGGTGATCAATGCGGTTCAGGGTCTCGGCGACGACCTCATGGAGGGGAAGGTAAATCCGGAGGAGATTACTGTCTCGCGGGCCACCGGCCAGGTGCTGGGACGGGTGTCGGTGGATGCTGAGGCCCGATTGCCGGACCGGGTGGTCGAGCTGGTGTGGCGAAAGTCGGTCGAGATCGCCGACACCAGGGGCTTTCCCCAGGATGTGGAGTGGACCATCGATGGCGACCAGTTCGTGGCGCTCCAGGCCCGGCCGATCACCACGATCGCCACCGTGTTCTACGACCGGTTCCTGGAGCCGTGGAGGGCATCGCCGGAGGGGGGCGAGGATCCTCAGCAGGTGTGGACGCGGGGGTACGGCGATGAGGTCTGGACCTCGCCCGAAAGTCCCTGCAACTACGGGGTTCGCAATCCGGCCGGACGTTCGGCCGGATGGTTCGGCACCTACCTGCCCATGCACGGCGATACCCTTCCGCTCCCGGACGCCTGCGCCAAGTATTTCCAGGCCGCGGCCTACGCGCACGTGGGCGTTCTGAAGCGGGTGTATGAGTACCACCCCCGTATTGCCCGGGTGCCAGGCATACTGAACTTCTTTCCGCCCTCGATGCGCGCCGAGGTGCAACAGGCGCCGTGGCGCTGGCAGGGACGGCTGCGCCGGCATTGGCGCCTCGAGACTCAGAACCGGGAGGTGTCGTCCCTCTTTCGGAACTACAAGTATCTGCCCACAATGTGGGGTCCGCTCATTGAGCGGAGTGACACCTGGTTTGACACCGATCTGGATGGTTTGAGCCTTGAGTCGCTCCGGGCCCATCTCGCGACTGAGGTGTTACCTGAGGCGGCCCGGGTTGGCGGTCCCTGTGCGATCGGAGTCCTGTGGCACTCCTGCGACCTGACCTTCCTGCTCACGGGCCTCCTCGAGTGCTGGTTCGGGAAGGGCGACGTCCTGTACGCGGAGGTGAGCTCAGGACTCGACAACAGCGAGACGGTGGCTGAAGCACAGGAGATCTGGCGGCTGGCTCAGCTCGTGAAGGCAGCCGGCCCCGAGGCGGTCCGGAGGGTCACCCAGACCGACTGGTCCGCTCTTGAGAGCGAGCACAACCACGACCTCGAGCAGTTTCGGACAGGATTCGTGCGGTTCCTCTATGCCCATCGCCATCGGGGCGCGGCATACAAGGACATTGGCTATCCCCGCTGGGGGGATAATCCGGACCTGCTGCTCGGGCTGGTTCGTACTTATCTGACGAGTAACGTCGGCAGTCCCGAGGAGCAGAACAGGAAGCAGGCCCAGGTGCGCCGGAGGTGCCAGCGGGATCTGCTCCGGAAGAGCCGGCTCCATCCCCTCCGCTATGCCGTCCTCCAGTTTCTGATGCACTACAACGAGATCTACATGGGCATCCGCAACGACCACCGGTTCTATTTCGACCGATTGTGGTACGCGCAGCGTCTCGTGTACCTGAGCATGGGCCGGCGCCTCTGTCAACTAGGTATGTTGGGAGAACCCGAGGACGTGTTCTTCCTCGGGCCATCGGAGATCGACGACTGCTTCGCCGGGGAGCTGACTCGCCGAGAGGTGGATCCCCGGATCAACGTCCGGAGGGCCGACTGGGAACGCACGCTGATGGCACAAGCACCGAAGTATCTCAGGGGTTACTCACCGGTCGAGGCGGATACCGGCGCGGCGGGGCCGGGCCGAACCACGATCTCGGGAATCGCGGCCAGTCCGGGTGCGGTCGTCGGCCGGGCCAGGGTGATCTTCCGGGTGGAGGACCTGCCCAAGGTCGAGGACGGCGAGATCCTGGTGACCCGACAGACGGACCCCGGTTGGACGGCAGTATTCGGCAAGATTGGAGGCCTGGTTCTCGAGACGGGCGGCGTGCTCGCCCACGGAACATCGCTCTCACGGGAGTACGGGTTGCCCTGCGTCACCGCCGTCGAACGGGCGACCTCGCTGATCGAAGACGGGTCTGAGATCAGAATCGACGGAAGCGAAGGGTATATCGAGATCAGGTCGGCCTCGAGATGATGGGCCCGCGACGCGACAGGACCAGAGGGTATTTATACCTCGTGGATGGGGGAAGGAACGTCCTCCTCCAACACAACAGGTAGGCGGATACCTATGCCCGAAAATGGAGAGTATGGCGGGAACAGTAGGTCAGCGGGGCCGGCGTCGATTGCTTCGAAGCGGGCCAGCGCGTCAGACACGCCGACGCCGACGTCCCAGAAGAAGCCCGCTACAAAGAAGGGTGAGGCGACACGAGGCACCATTCTGGATGCCGCCTTGTCCTTGTTCGCGGAGAAGGGCTTTCACAGAACGTCGGTGCCAGACATTGTCGAAGCAGCCGGCGTTGGCCATGGCACCTTCTACGAGTACTTTGAGAACCGACGGGATGTGCTGGTAGGCCTCACACTGGAAGCAGGCCAAGGGCGGGCCAACCGGAGGGTCAACTCATCGACGCTGTCTGAGCACTTGCGCCTCGACATACTGTGGTGGCTCAGTGACTTCGTGTCAAACCTGGAGCTTTCGAAGGTCTGGGACGCGGCCGAGGCGTTCGATGACGATATCCGGGAGGCGAGGAATCGCCTCCGTGAGCCTCGCCTGGAACGTATCAAGAAAGGCATCCTCCTCGCGGCGCCGGAGGGCATCGATCCGGAGATCGCGTCGCGAGCTCTACTGGCGATGATGGAGGAGTTCGCGCAACGCTGGTTTGTCGAAGAAGGAAGAGATTGTAGTGCGCGGGGGGTGTTAGTTGTGGCCGAGACACTTGCGAATGTGTGGATCAATGCCATCAGTGCAGATGGAGCGTTGGTACCAGGTAACGCCCACTCCCCTCGGGGCAGGGACCCGGAGGCCGGCACCAGGCCGGGTGTCCGGCAGGATGGAGCGGCCGGGACGAGCGAGGATGTAGCGGGATGACCATCGTCGGAGCGGGGGTCGGTCCGGAGAGCCCCGATGAGTTGGCCCGACTGGCGAAGGTGCTAACCGAGTCGGGTGAGCATCTGATATCTGGCGGGCAGGCTGACACTGGGGTCGTCCCCGGTCTGGAGGAGGAAGGTGGGGCGGAGGCCCCAAGGCTGCGCGACGTCCTTCGACGGTATGGAGCCGCACCGCTGCTCGTCCTGGGCGGGATCTACTCGGTCACCCAGCTTGACCAGAACGCCTTCGCTACGTTGGCCCCGAATATCGCTCAGACCTTTCATCTGAAGACGACAACGCTGCTGGGGATCAACGCGGCCAGTGCGGTGCTGGTGGTCCCTCTCACTATTCCGTGGGCGATCCTGGCCGACCGTGGACGTCGGGCGCGCCTGGTCGCTCTGGGCGCGACGCTGTGGAGCGTGTTCGTCGCCTTTACCGCTATCGCGACGACCACCTTCCTGCTCGGTCTAGCTCGCATCGGCATTGGGTCAGGGGTTTCGTCGCTCGAGCCGGTGCAGGGCGGCATGCTGGCCGACTACTACCCCGTGGCGGCCCGCTCGAGGATCTATGCGGCACAGTTCACCGCCTATCCGATCGGCGGCCTCTTGGGCCCCCTGGTCGCCGGTCTGGTGGCCTGGATAGCGGGTGGCAAGAGCGGTTGGCGGTGGGCTTTTGTCGTTATCGCGCCCCTGGGGATCATTCTGGCGGTGCGCGCCATGTTTTTGCGGGAGCCTGACCGGGGCGGCCACGAGCGCAAGGGGGTGGTCCAGGCACCCACGGTCGAGGCGGTTTCGTCCGACCAGGTGTCCGAACCGCACTGGCCGCGTATACCGTTCGCCACCGGGATGCACCGTTTGATGGAGATACAATCGCTCAGGTATCTCTACGTGGGGATGGGGGTCTTGGGGTTCGCGGTGATCGGTGGTCCGACGCTGCTGAGCTTGTATTTCCAGCATCACTGGGGGCTTGGTCCTCTGGGTCGCGGCGTCGTGTTTTCGATCGCCGCCGCCGGCAGCGTGATTGGTCTTCCGATAGGTGGGATCGTGGGGGACCGTCTTTTTCGGACCAGGCCCTCCTGGCCCCTGTTCTTGATGGGGGCGTCGATACCGCTGTTTACGATCGTGGCCTCAGGCGCGCTGTACCTTCCCGCCCTGTGGGCGGTTGTCCTGATCTATACGTTGGCGGTGGCGGTTACGTCGATCGCTTTTGCTCCCCTGCGCATGATGTTGGCGGCCATCGCTCCTCCTCCGCTTCGCTCTTTGAGCTTCGCGATGTTGAATATCGCCACGTTCCTGATGGGAGGATTGTTGGGCGGGATCCTGTTGGGGGCGATATCGGATGCCACCAACCCACGGTTCGCCTACACCCTTCTGATCATCCCCGGGGTGGTAGCAGGGGTCCTGGTCGTCTATGGATCGCGCTTTGTCACCGCCGACATCGGTATGGTTGTGGAGGACATCAAGGAGGCGGACCGGTCCGCCCAACGACGGCTGCAGGGTTCGCACAACCTGGTTGAGGTGCGAAATGTGGACTTCTTTTACGGTCCGGTGCAGATCCTCTTTGGTATCGACCTGGATGTCCCTGAAGGGGAGATCTTCTCGCTCCTGGGCACGAACGGTGCCGGTAAATCGACCTTGTTGCGTAATATCTGCGGCTTGGAGCATCCGCTCCGAGGCTCCATACGGTTCCTGGGCGAGGACACCACTTATCTGGATGCTGAGCAGCTGATAACCCTGGGCATCTCGTTGATGCCGGGCGGCAAGGGGGTGTTCCCGCTGCTCAGCGTCGAGGAGAATCTGAGAATGGGGGGCTACCATTTCGCCCGGGACAAGCGCCGCATCGATGCCGACATGGAGCAGATTTACCATTGGTTCCCGGTATTAAACGAGAGGCGCCGGCAGCCAGCCGGAAAGCTGTCGGGTGGTGAGCAGCAGATGCTGGCCCTATCTCGTGCCTTCATCCTGCGGCCGCGACTCCTTTGTATCGACGAGCTCGCCCTGGGGCTGTCACCTGCCGTCGTTCAGTCGCTGTTAGCGATCCTGCGGGAGATGAACGCGAAGGGCACCTCGATGATCATCGTGGACCAGTCGGTGGGGATTGCGCTGGAGGTGTCGACCAAAACGGCGTTTTTGGAGAAGGGGAGGGTCCGTTTCGCGGGGCCTACGGCGGAACTGGCCGGACGACCCGACCTGATTCGGTCAGTGTTCCTGGCTGGTGCGATCCCGGAGCAGCCATGACTCTGACAGGTAGCTCGGTGGTCCTGGGCGTTATCAACGGACTGTCCTACGCGGCGGTGGCGATGGGACTGGTGCTGATCTACCGGGCCTCCCGGTTCATCAACTTCGCGCAAGCCGAAATAGGTGCGGTGGCGGTCGTCATCCTGGCCAAGGTGGTCCTGGACTGGCATTGGCCGTATTGGGTCGGTTTCGCCGCGGCGTTGGTGATCGGGGTGGCCTGCGGGGGTCTGATCGAGCTCACGGTGGTGCGACGTCTCTTCAAGTCGTCGCGGCTGGTTCTGATGATCGCCACGATCGGGGTGGCGGAGCTCCTCCTGGCGGTGACCCAGATCACCCAGCTGCAGCCCAACTCTCTGGCCCTGACCCGGCAAGGTTATCCGGCCCCGACCTTCCCATTTCATCTGAGTGTGGGCGCGCTGATCTTGAGCGGAAGCGACATCCTGACCTTCATCGTGGTCCCGGCCGCCGCAATCGTCCTGTCAATATTTCTTCGCTGGAGCCGGTACGGCCGCGCCATCCGGGCGGCGTCGGGGAACGCGGACCTCGCTCGCCTGTCGGGGATCTCGGTCAGGCGTATGTCCACATTGGTGTGGCTGATCAGCGGCCTCCTTTCGACGCTGGCAGGCATCCTTCTGGCTCCCAAGACCTTCGCCGGGATAGCGGGTCTGGGGACTCCCGGTCTGTCCGTGGCGGCTCTTGTGCCCGCTTTTGGCGCGGCCCTGATCGCCCGTATGACCAGCCTGCCCCAGGCCTTTACGGCGGCGATCGGCATCGGGATCGTCGAGTCGGTGGCGCTGGCCAATCTGCACTCGGCCGGCAGCGCCGAGGTGGTGGTCTTCCTGGTGCTCCTCGGCGCCCTGCTGTTGAGAGCCCGGGACCTAGGCAGGACCGGGGATGAGTCGGGGGGCATCGAACTGGTGACCGGGGAGGCCCGGCCGCTGCCGCGCGAGATCGCCGAGCTCCGTAGCGTCCGCCGGTTGCGGTGGGGCGGTATCGCGGTGGCCGTCGCCATCAGTCTTCTGATCCCGTTCATCGCGGTGGCCGGATTTAACCACCAGTTCACGGCGTTCGGCCTCTCCATCACCTGCACGTATTGCATCGCCGGCCTGTCCCTGTGCCTGCTGACCGGATGGGGAGGCCAGGTATCGCTGGGCCAGTTCGCCCTCGTGGGCTTGGGCGCCTTCGCCACGGCCCGGCTCGTGAGTCATGGTCTACCCTTCCCGCTGGTCCTCCTGATCGCGGGCGTGATCGGGGCGGCCATTAGCCTGGTGATCGGATTACCCGCCCTTCGAATCCAGGGCTTGTACCTGGCGCTGACCACCCTCGCGTTTGCGGTGCTGGCCGAGCAGTGGATGTTCACGTCGAATCTGGTGGTGACCAACCCAACCGGCGTGTATGTATCCCGGCCACAGGTGCTGAGTGGATTCCGGGCCATGTATCTGTCCGCGGCTGGCATCACGTTGCTGGTGGTCATCCTGTTGTTCCGCTACCGAAAGGCCGGCCCCCGCCGGTTGCTGGTCGCGGTCCGGGACAATGACCGGGCGGCCAGGGCGTGGGGGATCTCGGCGACCAAGGTCCGGGTCCTGGCCTTTCTGATGTCGGGCTTTCTGGCCGCGGTGGCCGGTGTCATCTTCGCCTACACCCAACAGAACTTCGATTCCACGTCATTCCCGTCCAATGCCGGCCTCACCGTCCTTTCCGCCGTTGTGGTGGGCGGATTGGGATCCATCGCCGGGTCGATCATCGGGCCACTCATCATCGTTGCCCCCACCCTGCTGGCCAAACCAAGCCCGCTGGTCTCATTCCTGGTGTCAGGCACCGGCCTGTTGATATTCCTGATGTATGCGCCGGGCGGCATCATGAGGGTGGTCTACGCGGCCCGGGATGGCTTGGCCCAGTGGCTGGCTCGGCGGGAGCTGGGGCTTGAGCCCTTGCCGCCTATCGTGCCGCCGTTGCGCATGCTGGCCGCTGTAGCCGTCGGGCGCCACGTCGATGCAGTCGGGGAGGTGCCCGTGCTCCGCGGGCAACAGGTCGGCCGGTCCAATTTGACCGAAATTCAAGACGCCGCCGCCCGCAGGAGACGGGAACTCGAACAGGCACCGGACGGCCGCACTGGCGAGCCTGGCGATACGGGATTGAACCCGTGGGCACCGCCACCCCGCAAGCCCGAAAGGGCGCTGACGGGGAGTGAGGCGGCGCCCCGGGATGGCGCGGAAGGTCCCGACAACCAAGCCCAGCCGTTGCTGCGAGTGCAGAAGGTGAGCGTGAGCTTCGGTGGTGTACATGCTCTCAGCGACGCCTCACTGGAGGTCTGGCCGGGCGAGACCGTCGGACTGATCGGGGGGAACGGCGCTGGGAAGACCACCTTGTTGGATTGCGTTTCCGGTTACGTTCGATCCCAGGGTGGCGCCATCACCCTGTTCAACCGCAACGTCACCCACCGCTCCGTGACCGGGCGGGCCCGGATGGGGGTCAGCAGGGGGTTCCAGGATGCCCGGCTTTTTTCAGGCCTGACTGTCCAGGAGACCCTCATGGTCGCCTCTGAGAGCGAAAAGCCGACCAGGATCGGGGCGGCCCTGATCGGGCTGCCCGCCGCGGTGCGACAGGAGCGCGAAAAGCAAGAAAGAGTGGAGCGGTTGATCGCGGCCACCGGCCTCGAGGCGTTCCAGTATAAGATGATCAACGAGTTGTCTACCGGCACCAGGCGGGTGGTGGAACTGGTGTCTACGCTGCTGGAACGTCCGCGGCTGCTATTGCTGGACGAGCCATCGGCAGGAATCGCGGAAGCGGAGACCGAAGCTCTGGGGCCGCTGCTTCGATGGATACAGACAGAAATCGATTGCTCGATCCTGCTGATCGAGCATGACATGCGCCTGATCAGGACCCTGTGCGACCGTGTGTACGCCCTGGACCTGGGGCGGATCATCGCTGAGGGAAGCCCGAGCGACGTCTTGAACGACAGCCAGGTCGTGGCCAGCTATCTCGGCGGCTACCAGGGGTCCTCCAACGTCTCAGGGCAGGCACAGGAGGCCCAGGCGAAGCGATGAGGCCCGTCGTTCATGGTCAAGACTGTCCACGAAGAAGTCGTCTACATGCAGCAAAAGTCGGAACATATTTTGGAGTTGCTCGGCAACGGATCTCGGCGCCACTTGCGCAGTTCAGTCCCTTCCCCCGGGGACCATTGACTCCTGTCAATCGACACTGCGCAAGTGGCCCGATTTTTATTAATCGTCGTCGAAGCGAGGCGCAGTCGATGAGAAGTGAGCGAATAGAGAGGAGTATGAGATGGTGTTGGAGGCGTCGGACGAGCTTCGCCACAGTTGGGACGACGACCCGTTGTGGCGTGAGAGTTGGTACTTCAACTTCTCGGACCCGGCCAACAAAATCGGTGCGTGGATCTACTTCTGGGTGCTGCCGAACCAGGAGAAGAAGACCGGGATGCTGGTGAGCTTCTATCATGGCGTCGCCACGTCTGATGACTCGAATACCTTGGCCTGGGAGTCACCTGGCCACCTCTACCAGGGACCGGGCGGCAGTTGGGTGTACTGCTACCGGAGCGACGCAGCTGGGCTGATCGAAGAAGATCTCGACGATGTCGAGTTCGCCGGCCTCAAAATGCGTCGTCAGGAACCCCTGAAGCGCTATCACCTTGGTTTCGAGGATGAAGACAACGCCAGTTTCCACCTCAACTGTGACTTTATGACGCGCCCCTGGGACTTCAGGGATAATATCCACCCGACGCCCTCATGGCTGGCGAAGAATCGGTATCACCGAGGCTGGAAGGCCGACGGCGAGCTAGTGATTGGGTCCAACACATATCGGGTCAAAACAAGCGGAGACTCCGACCATTCCTGGGGAACACGTGACTCAACCTTGTTTGGTCAGAATAACCTAAAGACGTACGCGCTGCAGAGAGCCGACGGCAGCCTGTCGGTCAAGGCGCAACTGCTGGGACCGCCCGGACGCGAGTTGCCGCGGGGATACATCGCAGTCGGGGAGGACATGGCTGCCGTGACCTCCATCGAAGAAACCTCCAGCTATACGGCTGCTGGAGAGATGTACAACATATCCCTCCGCGTGAGCGACGTAACCGGGCGGATCGTGGAAACGCATATGGACCGTATGTTCGGCGCAGTTTCAGGCGGGGGGACCGGTGGAGGATACGAAGGGGCCGGCCTCTGGAACGCCGAGGGATGGGGCGACTGCGCCGGGCTGGCCTCGTGCTGGTGGGCGAAGGGCGTCACCCGCGACCAGCTACACCGCGGGGAGAGTGGCACGACGCTAGGCGTCTAGACGCGGCAGGGGGAACTGGAAGCGGCCCTCCATTGCTGACAGGGGCTGATCGATATAGGAGAGATGCGATTGCCGAACACAGGCGTACCCGAAATAGCGGTCCGAGTCATCGCGCCAGGGTCGGTGATTATCCATTCGCAGAATGAACAGCTGATCTTCAGGTTATTCAACCGGATCGTTCGATAACTGTCCGCGAGTCAGACTTGCCGTCTGCGCGGGTGGCAAACTTCTTTTCAATTTGTTCCGTGACGCCCAAGGATCGCAACCAGAACGTGGTCAGGAGCTCAAGGCTCGTATCCTCCTCGAACGGCTCTCCTAGCACGAACCAGAGATAAGCAAATCGATCAACCATAGCACCCAGGGCGTTTGCGGCGTGGAAGGCATTGAGACTTGGATCGGCGAGTCCCTCCTTCTGCAATGTTTCGATAAAGCGGACGTTGCTGTCCACAATCCGCCAACGAAGCATCCTGCCAATCTCGTTGAGCTGATGGTCAACCTTCGGGATCTCGTCGAGGAGCTCCAGGAAGGATGCGTGCTTGCGGTAGTTCTTGAGAAATCCACGGAGGCACAATTGAAGTCCTTCAAAGAGGTCATCATACGTATGGGCTCCATGACTGCGAGCTATTTCGAGCGTCGAGGTCGCGTCGAGGGCCGAGGGCGTCCCTCCGTAGAAGCTAGCGCGGATACGCTCGACAACTGCCCGCAAGATCTCCTCCTTCGTTCGAAAGTAATTGTAGAAGGAGCCAGTCGAAACGCCGGCTTCCTCCGTGATGCCGGCGATCGTTGTCGCCGCGAAGCCGTCGCGTACGAAGACCGTTGTCGCCGCCTCGACGAGCGCGAGACGCGTCTGCTCTTGGCGTCTCTGCTCCCAAGCCCGACGGCCATCTCGTGATCTCGATGTCCCTTGGGAGTCATCCGGCGATCCAGAGGACGATGGCATTCAGAGTCCTTTCGTTGGGTCGATTCGACACCCGCTCACGAGGGCCATGAGCGGATTGGCTTCGAGCTTAGAAGGAGTCGGAATTGATCGGTGACGCGTGTATGCGTCTCCGACGCTTTGATGGACCGGCATCGACAAGACGGGCCGGATCGACCTCGACCACACCGCCGATCGCATTGCCGAGGTGACAAGCCAAGGGAACTCGAGGCCTTCGATGGTCCAGAGGCTGCGTCGAGCTTGTTACTCGTGATCTGAAGCAAGGGGCCCAACTCCAGGACGACCACTCCACCAACTTCACTGCTAACTCGACCTGGTGCAAGCCGCCATGCTGGCCCACAACCCCATTCACTGGACCGTCCGTCATCGTCGCGCAACCAGTACAGGCGCCGCCCCTTAACTGCACAGGTCGGCTCTAGCTGATCGTTGTCGCCGCTCGGCTGGTCAACTGCGTCGGCGCAGCCAACTCGCAGGCCCGGGCTCGCCGGCGCTGGGCCGGCCCCTTCGACCGCCGCCTGACGGCGAGCCGAGCCCGATCCCCCCGTTGACAGCTGACGGCATGCCGGACGCCTTGTCACCGCAACGTCAGGCGACGACAACCTCCATCGACGGGGAAGCCCCGTCGGCCGCGGGCCCACTCCCAGCTCATCAACCATACTCGTCACCGGCGAAATGTCCTCCGCCACCGAATTCGCCAACTGACGATCGGTGGATCGATGCCTAGCCTGGGGAACGGATCGCAACACAAGGCCGAACCAAGTTCTTCGAGTGCCCAACCTACTTGCTCGTCTCGGAACATGAGACTATCGTCACCGTCAAAGTATGGGCAAGAGTAGAAAGCAGCGGACGGACCGTCGACCACAATATGGGCGAGATGCCGGGAGGGAGGTTTTGGGCAGCGGGAGTCCGCGCCGGGTGGTCGTCGAGTGGCACGGCGACCTTTGCAGTACTGGCATCAGAGCATCAAGTGTTACTTGAAGGGAATGGAGCTTCATGACTGATGAATGCATTTCGATGGCTGAGCGGCTCCGCGAGCTCGCGAGAACCTTTCAGACGGCGGTTGCAGTCAGATGCATCTGGGCTGTCGAAGAATTTCGGGAGATCTCGTGGGAAGACCTTGACAGGCGATCCGATGCCGTGGCGGCGCGCCTGCTGGAAGCCGGCGTCGAAACGCGACCTGCAACCGTTCTCTTAATGACTCGCGATGCTGTCGACCATGCCATCGGCGCCTTCGGAGCATGGAAGGTAGGTCTGAGTGTGCTCCCGCTTGCCCCCTCGGTCGGGTCTGTCGAGGGGACGCAGATCTTGAGCGATCTCGACCGCGTCATCAGGATTGGCGAAAGCGTTGACTGGGGTTCCGAGGAGCACATCCCCCTGACTGACGACTCAGTCGGAGGTGGCAGAGGACTCGAACGACTGCGAGCCCTCCAGGATGAACACGTCGTCGCCGACCCAATGCTTGTGATCGCATCCAGTGGCTCAACCGGCGTTCCGAAGCTGATCGATCCCATCGGAAAGGGGTGTTTCACGCCTGGAAAGTTTCTCGGCGGCTTGGGTAACGCCCTGCAACGTGCGGAGCGCAGGCGTTCGCTCATCTGTTCGCCACTCAACCATGGCGCCGGGTCGGTTGGTCTCTACATGAGCCTCTTCGAGGCCGGCGAGGTGAGCTCGTTGGCGCGATTTGATGCCGATGTAGCGCTGTGGGCCATCCAGAAGTTTCAACTGGCGACGGTCGGTCTTGTTCCCACGATGATGTCACGCATGCTGGAGAGCCCTCTCTTCGACAAGGAGCATCTCCAGAGCTTGTCATCGATGTCGCACACCGGAGGTATCTGTCCCACGGCCGTAAAGATGGCATGGATCGAGATGCTCGGACCGGAGAAGATCACGGAGATCTACGGATCGACAGAAAGCGTGGGGCACACCGTGATCAACGGGAAGGAATGGCTGACCCATCAGGGCAGCCAGGGGCGCCCGGTAAACTGCGAATTAGCGATCATCGACGGGGACGGGACACATCTTGGACCGGGCGAGGTGGGAGAGGTCTTCGTCAGACCGCTTGTCGAATCGGTCGATGTCGAACACAAGTACGTCAATCCGTCCCTCAAGATGCATACCATCGGAGAGTATGTAAGCCTGGGTGACCTCGGTTACGTCGACGACGAAGGATATCTCTATGTCGTCGGGAGAGTCGACGACCTTATCATCACCGGCGGGGCCAATGTCTACCCCGACGAGGTGGAAATCGTGATCCGAACGATGCCCGGAGTGGACGACTGTGTCGTCGTTCCCCGCACTCATGCGGACCTACGAGAGTCTGTGCACGCGGTCGTCAGCCTGAGAGCCGACGGACCCCAGCCTTCCGTCGAGGAAATCCACGACTACTTGGTCGGGCGGTTGACGCCGTACAAGGTGCCACGATCGATTGAGATCGTGTCCGGGATCGATCGAACCGAAGCCGGCAAAGTTCGACGCAAGCGTTACCGGGAAGCGTCCGCAGCCACCGATGCCAGCTGACGGGGTGCAGTCACATATCTGTTCGACCACCGCTGGGAGGTCGAAACTAAGCAATGGCCGATCGTTGGTCAACTATCGCGATCGCGCCACGAACTGGACTTAGGGCCTGTCGTAGGGGGCGGCCAGGCATTCTGCCGATCGGAAACAACCGCCACGTGCAAGAGGGAGAGCCACGCAAAATGACCTCAATCGTAGGAAACCTTGCTATCACCGACGAGGGGATGCACCCGGTAGATGACCACCCGCAATTCAACGAGAGTGCCCTCGTCACTATCTTCGATAATGATACCCAGCAAGGTGGGTATGTCCGAATCGGGAATCGCCTTAACGAAGGCCACGCTGAATCGACACTGTGTTGGTTCCTTCCCGACGGACGATGCCTGTTCAAATTCGAGCGAGCCTCTATCACCGACAATACCCAGTTCATCGCCGGCGGCCTCACAATCGTTCCTGCTCAGGGCGATCAGCGCATGCTCGCCCGGTTCGACGGGCCGGCCGCCTTGCTCGACTCGCCAAAGCTTCTGACGAATGCCCGGGAAGCGCTGCGCGCCGCGCCGCAGGTCGACGTCGTGCTTGATCTCGAACTCGAAGGGCTCAGCCCGTTGTATGGGGGTACGCCTTTCCCCGGGATGGACGTTGGGGGTCATTACGAGCAGCACATGGCTCTCACTGGTTCGTTGACGATCGATGGCGCGACGGGACCGGTGCGGGCTTGGGGCAATCGCGACCACTCATGGGGGCCCCGGGTCTGGACCGGACGCGCGGGCAGAACCGTCGACCGGACCATATGGTGCACGTTCGATCGCAACTTCGGATTCGCAACGTCGTTGACCTGGAAGGACCGGGACGATCCGACGTGGGCCACCATCGGCTATGTGTGGCGAGATGAGCAGATGGAACCGATCGTCCACGCCACGATCAGTTCGACCTACGAGGATCCGGACGAGCTGTTCCACACCTCCCTCTCCCTGCATTTGCATCAGCAGGACGGGTCGGTCGTCGATGTCGATGGCGTTGTTAAGGCTCTAGCTCCGCTACGCCATTCGCGCGAAGGCAACACAACGCACATTGGTTGGGCCATGGCCGAGTTCACCTGTGAGAACCGGACTGGGCTCGGTCTCTCCGAGTACCTGGATGCCCGGTGACGGAGGTGGGGGACCCGCTGCTGGCGGAGACCTCCGCTTTGGTTCGACCTGGGCCATTGACCGAGCTGCTTCGAAGGCACTTCGGCACCAAAGATGAGGTGGTGATCACTGGCCGCGCCCAGTCGGGCAGCTCCAATGTGACGGCCTTCATCGCATTCGGCGACAGGCAACTGGTGGTGCGAAGGCCCCCGGCCGGGAGCCTTCTGCCGACCGCACACGATGTCGGGCGGGAGTACCGCTTCATAGCTGCGCTGCACGGATCTGCCGTGCCAGTGGCTCGTCCCATCCTTTACTGCGACGATGCCAGCATTGTCGGGTCGCAGTTCTACGTGATGGAGCGCGTCGACGGGTACGTCCTGCAGCAGCGAATCCCGGATTCGCTACGTGATCCGAAGAATCTCACGGATCTCTGTACGTCCGCCGTGACCACTCTGGCTGTTCTTCACGATGTCGATTGGCGAGGACTGGACCTACCGGGGCGGCCGGATGGTTATCTGCATCGACAGGTGGCGCGGTGGTCGTCTCAGGCACGATTGACTCCTACCGCGAACCGCCTTATCGGCCTCGACCGCCTGACGGAGTGGGTCACGTCGCACATTCCTGACAGTTTGGAAGCAACGATTGTTCACGGGGATTACGGCCTGCATAATCTCCTATTCCGCGAAGGCGACAACACGGTGGCCGCCGTGATGGACTGGGAGATGGCGACCCTCGGGGACCCGCTGGCGGATCTGACCTGGTTCGTGGGGGGCTGGATGGCGAGCCCGGACGGAGAGTCGGGGAATCCTGCCAACGACGTCGTGGCCTGGCCCGGAGCGCTGAGTCAGGCCGAGATGTACGATCTGTATTCTGAGCTGACCGGCCGGCAGATCTCCAATCTCGACTTCTATCGAGCGTTCAACTCCTGGAAGGGCATCGTCATTCTCGAAGGACTCTATTCGACGTATCTCAACGGCCACGCCGCCAATGCTTCCGTGGCGCGCTTCGCTCACACGGTGCCCGCGCGACTCGAACAAACCCTGACCGATCTGAAGATCTGACTGGATTCTGGCTAGAAAGGAGCTGTCCCATGAAGGAGATCGCTCGCGGCCTCCACTTCCCGGAAGGACCGATTTCGCTTCCTGACGGCAGCGCGGTTGTTGTCGAAATCGAGTCAGGCGACCTCACGAGGATCCTTCCGGACTCGACGCACTCCGTCATCGGACATTGCGGCGGCGGCCCCAACGGAGCCGCACCCGGTCCCGACGGCTTGTATTTCGTCGCCAACGACGGTGGTTTCGGTTGGGCGGATTATGGCGACTACCGGGTGCCGACGGGCCGGGCCGAGGACTACATCGGGGGTCGGATTCAGTCGGTTGACCCTCGCACTGGCGCAGTCGAGACCCTTTACACGGAGTGTGACGGCTCGTTGCTGAACGCCCCCAACGACCTGGTCTTCGACACAACCGGTGGTTTCTACTTCACCGACACAGGCACCTCGTGGCAAAACAAGGTCGACGTGGGCGCGGTCTATTATGCGAAAGCAGACGGAAGCTTCATCGCGATGGTCGCCCACGGCCTCGATCGCCCGAACGGGATCGCGCTTTCACCTGATGGCAATCGCCTGTATGTCGTCGACAGCGTTTCAGCCCGAATCTGGTACTGGGATATTGATTCACCAGGGGTGCTCCGGCCCGGCTCAACCCCTTTCGCTCCGGCGAGTGCCACGCCCTTCTACATATTCGATTACTTCGCCTACCTCGATTCGTGCGCCGTCGACGCCGAAGGCTCAGTGTGCGTAGCCACCATCGGAAACGGCGGAATCACCCGCATCGGGGCCGATGGAAAAGTGCAAGCGTTCTTCCCCGTCCCCCAACCCGACCCGCTCGTGACCAACATCTGCTTCGATGTCACCAACCCCCGAACCGCCTACGTCACATCGTCCGGCCTTGGTCTGCTCTACAGCATGGAATGGCCATGCGAAGGGGCGTCGCTCGCGTTCGAGGCGTCGGTGCCAGCGTGACGACTGAGGCTATACCGCTTCGTCGCGAATGTAGCCGGGGTTCGTGATGGAGAGCTTTCGGCGGACGACGCCCCGCAGCGCATCCAGCACTTCTGACTCCTGTGAGTCGAGCTCGCCGGTGCGAATGCCGTCAACGAGCTGGTCAGCAAGTTCCTCGAGGGTTCTGTCGGCGTCTAACAGCGCAGCCAGGGCGAGGCGATCTTCCTCACGGTGGCCGGCCTCCAGCTCCCACTCACGTCCGACGATCCGCAGAAGGTTGGCGGCGACCCGGACGTGGAAGCGCTCACGTCCTTCGAGGGTCGGCATGAGGTCGTCGGTCAAGAAAATGGTGACCGCGTCGAGCAACTCTGGTGCGGACGGTGGGTCCTGCATATGTGCTTCTCCTTTGGAGCTTAAAAGTCTCTCTTCAGTGTCGACATAGCACCTTAACAAGATAGCAAAAAGGGAAAAATATGAAAATACTGAGTCGCGGCATAGTTGATCCCGTCGAAGAGGCAATGCACCCGGTCGACTCAAGCGAAGTCCAGTATAACGAGAGCATGGTCTTCTCTTGGCACAATCGGGCTGAGCACTCCGGGGGTCTGCTCCGCCTGGGGAACCGAATCAATGAAGGCCACGCCGAGCTTACTTACATGATCCTCATGGCTGACGGCTCGTGCCTCGTCTGGTGGCGTCGAGCGCCAATCACGAGGACCGATGTCTTCGATGCCGACGGCCTCCGTTTCGAGGTGCTCGAACCCGGTCAACGCCTGCGAACCACGTTTGACGGGCGGGCCGTTCGCCTGGGCGACTGCCGCGAGCTCACTGATCCAGGTAGGGCTTTTCGTGAGAACCCGATGGTTGAGGTTGACATGGATCTCATCCACACTGGTATTAGCCCCATGTACGGTCCCGACCCAATGGCTGACGCACACTATGAGCAGCACATGCGGGTGGAGGGCAGCATTGTCGTCGACGGGGTTCAGACGGATGTCGCCGGCATGGGCAACCGTGATCACTCGTGGGGCAAGCGGGACTGGCAGGGTTCGAAACGAATGCGAGATCGCACATTCTGGGTGACGTTCTCCCCGCAGTTCGGCATATCGGCATCTATCGATTGGTACGAAGGAGAGGAGGAGACCACCGCCGGAGGATGGGTCCACCGGGATGGCACCATCATCGGCATCTCGAGCGGCAACGTCGACACCGTCTACGAGGACGGGGACCCCAGGTTCTACAAGAGCATGCGCGCCACCTTCGAACTATGGAACGGCGAAACGCTGACGCTCGACGGGACGGTGGTGAGGACCATCCCCTTGCGCCACCGGCGCCCAGGGGTCCCGACGACCTACATGCCGTGGGCCATGACTGACTTTTCGTGTGACAACGTCCTTGGCTGTGGTTCGGCGGCCTACATGGATGTGGGCCCGTGAGCCATCACGCCCAGAACCTGGCCGAACATCGAGGAGGGGCAGATCTGATGCCCGATCTCGAGGAGCAACAGCATCCGCTCGACTGGAACGGTTGGCCCGGAGCACCCATCGAATGACCTCCTCGCAGCCGGACCTGGATCTAGGGCAACGCCTGCAGGAGTGGCTAAAGCAAGAAACGCGACGACCCGTAAGAGTCGGTGCTTTTTCCCGCTTGGTGGGTGGGAATTCCCGGAACATTTATCGGTTCGATCTTGACGGTCGTTCGCTGGTGTTACGCCTGGACCCCGACGGCGCCACGTCGAGATTTACACCTGGGGTGCGAGTCGCGGAATACCGGGCCATGAGGGACGCTCGCCAGCACGGTGTTCCGGCACCCGAGGTCATGTGGGTTTCGGAAGACTCCGACATCCTCGGTACTCCGTTTATCGTCATGCAATACATCGCGGGTGAGTCGATCCCCCGGCGCATCTTGCGCGACGAAGCGCTGGCCGCGGTGCGCCCGCGTCTCGCCCGGCAGTGCGGGGAGATCCTGGCCCGCTTGCACAGGGTGCCTCCGCCGGAGGGGGTTCGGCCACGTGCTACCGGTGAGCTACCCGTCAGTATTGACGAGCTCGACGGGTCGAAACTCGACGACCTGGCCCGGGTCTGTGGACGGTACCCGGCGCTCGAGTTTGTCGCCCATTGGCTCTTCACGCACGCTCCACAACGGGGAAGCATGACCCTCGTGCATGGGGACTTCCGCAACGGAAACCTCATCATTGGTCCGGAGGGGATCAAGGGCGTGGTGGACTGGGAATCCGTTCACGTGGGCGATCCGCTCGAGGACCTGGCGTGGCTATGTGTCCGGTCTTGGCGTTTCGGCAACGACGATCTCCATGCGGGCGGCTTTGGCACGCGCGACCAGCTCATCGAGGCCTACGAGAGTGGGGGCGGGGCCGTCGACCGGGAGCGACTTCGATGGTGGGAGATCCTCGCCACGTATCGGTGGGGCGTCGGCTGCGTCATGAATGCGGAATACTATCTAAGTGGGGCGTCGAAAAACATTGAGATGGCAGCGCTTGGGCGTCGAGTTAGTGAAATGGAATACGACCTGCTTGAATTGATCCACGGCCGGGACATCTGACCCGTGCCTTCAAGGACAGATGCGCTGCCTTGACACTGGCGTCACCGTCAGGTAGCGTCCCAGATTATTGAATAGGGGTGAGATAGAAGCGTTATCAATCGCGATGAGGTTTCGTGGTTTATTTGATCGGTGCGGCCTACGAGTTGATGGGGGAATGAAAGTGTCGAAAGACTTTCGCGAAATCGGCAAGCGAGTGAGCAACTGGGGGAAGTGGGGACCCGAGGACGAAAAGGGTACGACCAACTACATCACCCCGGAACGGATAGTCGCGGCGGGGCACCTCATTAAGACCGGAAAGGTCTTCGACCTCGGCATCCCATTCGGAGCGGACGGACCCCAGCCCGGCATCGGGGGCCGCATCAATCCCGTCCACATAATGACTGAGACCGGGGAAGATCAAAACCAGTTCCCCGGGGCATTCCATTACGCGGACGACTATGTGTACATGCCCCTTCAGGCTGCGTCACAGTGGGACAGCCTGGCCCACGTATTCTACGATGATCGCCTGTACAACGGGTTTCCATCCTCGGAGGTAACAATCCACGGGGCGCGCCGCTGCTCCATCGACAAGCAGGGGAAGGGCATCGTCGGCCGGGGTATCCTCCTGGACGTTGCCCGAAGTCGCGGTGTCGAGTGGATGCAGGGCACTGATTTGATCACACCAGCAGAGCTTGACGAGGTGGCCCGCGCTCAGGGTGTCGAGGTCAAGTCAGGTGACATTCTGCTGCTTCGGACGGGCTGGCGCCGGAAGTTCATTCTGGAAAAGGACCCTGCCGGGTTCTACAGTGGCGAGCCGGGCATCGGGCTCGACTGTTGCGACTGGCTGTCAGAGCACGAGATTGCGGCCGTGGGGGCGGACAACGTAGCCGTCGAGATCTCTCAGAGTGAGTCCGAAGGCGAGGTTCTGCCTGTGCACATGGTGCTTCTTCGGGACATGGGCATGACGCTGGGCGAAATTCTGGATTTTGAAGAATTGGCCGCAGATTGCGCTGAGGACGGCGTCTATGAGTTCTTCTTCAGCGGCCCACCAATCAAATTTACTGGCGCAGTAGGTTCACCGATAAATCCCCTGGCGATCAAATGAGCGAATCGAGCTTTCGTACCCGCCTTTTTGCGCAGTCCGACCGCTTCCGCGTCACCTTTAGAAAGGTACAATAATGACGAGGACCTTGTTCAAACGTTCGGTGACCCTAACCCTGGGAGTTGGCCTGGTAGGCCTGCTGCTGGCCGCTTGCGGTAGTAGTAGCCACAGCAGCAGCAGCTCCACAACCAGCGGTGGGTCGTCGGGCACAGCCAGCCCGGGGGCGACCAGTGCATCGACCAGTAGCTGCAAGACGCCAACCGGAACGCCGATCAAGCTCGTAACCCTCTATCAAGCCAAGACGGGTCTTGCCCCCGACGCGACCTTGCCCGACGGTGCGAAGGCCGCCGTCAAGGAGGTCAACTGTGGCGGCGGCATAAACGGTCGGCCCATAAGTTGGTCAACGTGTGATGATCTCGGTTCCAACACTCAAGCCCGGACGTGCGCCACGAACGCCATCAATGACGGAGTGATCGCCGCGGTCGGCACGGTGACGACCGAAGCGAATATCTATCTGCCTCTGTTCGCACAGGCCGGGCTGCCCAACATCGGCGCTTACGCCAATGCGGCCCAGGACTTTACTTCCACGGCCTCATTCCCGATCGCCGCCGGCCCATCCAACTCACCTGCGGCCGTGACCAACGCGCTTGTGAGGGAGGGAGCCAAGAAGATCAGTCTGGCCTATATTGCTGGCAGCAGCACCCTGGTCGCTTCTGCGAACGCGGGCCTCAAACCGTTCGGACTGTCACTCGTCGGTAGCGTAGCCATCCCGGCGAACGCGCCCGACATGGCCCCCTACGTCGCGGCTGCGAAAGCACACGGGGCAGACGGTGTCGAGGTATTCACGCTCGGCACGGACATCATCAACTTCGTCCGGGAGCTGCGTTCGGAGGGTTCCACGTTGAAGGTCGGCATCGTTACCAACAACTACCCGGAAGTCTTTCAGCAGCTAGGTTCGCAGGCCAACGGAATCGTTGATCAGAACGACTACTACCCGAACAACCAGACACAGATTGGCGCCGTCAAGCGAGAGGTCGCCGCCTTCCAATCAGCCGGCACAATGGCCGGGATCAATGATCCCTACGCATGGAACTCTTACGCCGCGGTGATGGTATTTGCCGATGTGGCGAAGAAGCTGCCGAATGTGACGAGGGCGTCCGTCACCTCGGCGCTGGCCCAAACTACGAACCTCGACATTGGACTCGTTTCACCCCTCCAGTTCGTTCATGGCAACAAAGACAACCTGGCCCCAAGGATCTTCAACGACTGTGTGTTCCTGACTAGGTGGGCGTCCAACGGCTACCAGGGAATAACACCGCAGTGGATCGATCCCCAAAACAACACAGTCTGCCCGAGCCCTTCGAGCAGTTGATCGTGTGACAGCAATCCGCCTAGGCAGTCGCCCGGTCGCCACGGTGGCCGGGCGACTGCACGTGAAGGTCTGTTAGAAGGCTAGCGAAAAGGCATCACACATCGTGCAAGTTCTTCAGTACGCTCTCCTCGGACTAGGGGCAGGGACAGCTTATGGGCTAGCGGCGATCGGCGCCGTCGTCATATATCGCGGCTCAGGGATTCTCAACTTTGCCCAATCAGCTGTCGGAATGGTCGGCGGCTACATCTTTTACAAGCTGTGGGATGGCGGCGTCCCCTGGCCCTTTGCTCTAGTCCTGGGTCTCGCAGTCGGCGCCGCCATCGGTGTCCTCTTCCATCTGCTGGTCCTCCGTCCCATGCGCCACTCGCCACCAATCACGCACCTGATCGCGACCCTCGGCCTGTTGAGCCTGTTGACGGGCCTCGGGGAGATGATATGGGGGTATTACAGCCCGATCGCTGTCAATCGCCTGGTTCCACAACGCGTGATCCACATCACATCGGGATTGACAGTCAACAGGGATCGACTCATCAT
The DNA here is from genome assembly GCA_963834725.1 of uncultured Acidimicrobiaceae bacterium. Taxonomy (GTDB): domain Bacteria; phylum Actinomycetota; class Acidimicrobiia; order Acidimicrobiales; family Palsa-688; genus PALSA-693. The sequence continues at coordinate 3,594,401 of CAWICN010000001.1, read as the reverse complement.
CCTGGCTATAGGGGTCATTTTGACCGCGCTATGCTCGGTACTCTTTCGATTGACCAAGTTCGGCCTGGCGACGTCCTCAGTTGCGGAAAGCCGCCGAGCTACCGCGGCGATCGGACTGTCGGCCGACAAGATCGCCGCCATCAACTGGATGCTTGGATCGGCGCTTGGCGTGCTGGCCGCCGTTCTCACCGCGAATATCAGCACTGTCCTGGAGGTTGAGCCCCTCACACTGATCATCATTCCGGCCTTTGCCGCCGCGCTGATAGGTTCTTTCCGGTCCTTCTGGCTGACGCTGGCTGGTGGCCTTCTCATCGGTGCCATCGATTCCGAGGGGGCCTACCTTCAGGTCCGCTTTCCACACTGGCCATTGAGCGGTTGGTCAGATTCGGTGCCGTTCGCGATCATCATCATCATCATGGTGTCTCGAGGCCGCGGGCTGCCATTGCGAAGCGAACCTATCCTCAAGCCCCCGCGCATCGGGAATGGTGAGCTCCGCCCGGTTGCGCTTGTTCTTGGGTTTGCCGCTGCCGCGTTGATCGCATGGTTCGCTCTCTCGTCGGCAGCGACGGCTGGGCTCACGCAATCATGCGGGATCGCCCTTGTCATATTGTCCGTCGTCGTCATCACCGGGTACGCCGGACAGCTGTCACTCGCCCAATTCGCCGTGGCGGGCGCCGGCGGCTGGGCCGCAGCCTATATGGTTTCGAGCGGAGACGTGACCTCGACCTGGGCATGGATCATCGCCCTCGTTGCCATAGTACCGCTCGGCCTGCTGATCGGCCTACCCGCCCTCCGGACGCGCGGGGTGAACCTTGCCGTTGTCACCCTCGGGCTCGCTTCCATTCTCGCCGCACAGCTCTTCAATGATGAGAACCGTACCGGTGGGTACACAGGGCTCCAGGTTGGAAAGCTGCATCTTTTCGGGATCGACGTTAATGCGATCAGCCATCCCCAGAGATACTCGATCCTCTCCTTGTTGGCGGTTGCCCTCGCCGGGCTAGCGGTGGCCAACGTACGGCGAAGTGGAACCGGTCGCCAACTCCTGGCCGTCCGCTCTAATGAGCGAGCGGCGGCGTCGCTGGGCATCTCCCTCGCCCGTTCGAAGCTCTACGCATTCTCGGTGGGCGCCGTACTGGCCGCACTGGGGGGTCTGGTCATTGTATTCGCTACGCCCACGCCGGAGTTCAACCCCCAGTTCAGCCAGTTCCAGAATATTGAGGTGATCGTCCTGGCCGTGATCGGCGGCGTCGGGTTCATCATGGGTTCCGTTATCGGCGGAATCATCGCTCCCGCCGCACTTCTTGCGGGCATCTTGATCGGGCCAACCTCCGGTACATTTATCAGCCCGTTATTCAAGAATGCGGAGCTCGGCGAGGTTCTCCTCGGCCTGGTCGTGTTTGATGTCCTTCGCCGGAACCCGGACGGCATTGTTGCGGCACCACAACCGAAATACATGCAGCGGCTTGGAGCGCGGATAGGTAAACTTGGGTTGGTCCGCCCACGTGGAGCATACATGAGCCGCAATGGCATGCCGCCTTCTCTCGACGGGCAGGTAGCTCCAGCAGCTACCCAGAAGCTGTCAGGAAAATCGCTGACCTGCAGTGGTGTGAGCGTACGATTCGGCGGGGTGCAAGCGCTAAGGCAGATCAGTCTCGAAGTGCGGAGCGGAGAGGTCCTGGGTGTGATCGGTGCCAATGGTGCCGGCAAGACCACCCTGCTCGACGCCTTGACCGGATTCGTACCCCTCGAGACCGGCGAGATATATCTCAATGGCGAACAGATTGACGGCTGGTCCGTGCCGCGCCGGGCTCGGGCCGGAATACGACGGTCCTTCCAGGGGCTGGAGTTGTTCGAAACCATGACGGTCCGTGAGAACCTGGCTGTCGCATGTGACGAGGTCACGACGGCCCGTTCTGTTCGTGATGTCGTGATGCCTCGGCGCGAACGGTGGACGCCTGCTTCCATAACCGCCCTGTCGGAGTTCAATCTCAACGAATCCATTGACATCCGACCTGCCGACCTCTCATACGGTCAGCGACGCCTCGTCGCGATTGCCCGTGCCGCCGTGAGCGCCCCCCAGATTTTGCTCCTCGACGAGCCGGCGGCTGGTTTGGACGTAGAAGAGCGTGAGGACTTGGCAGAATTGATCCACACGTTCGCCTCTGAGCGAGGGGTGGGCCTATTGCTCATCGAGCACGACGTCGACTTTGTTATGCGGTGCTCGGATCAGATGATCGCGCTTGACTTCGGCGAGATTATTGCGAAGGGTGACCCTGCCGAGGTTCGTTCTGACGATCGCGTCATCGCTGCCTACCTCGGGACAGCCGGTACGTTAGCTTCGAAGTCCCACGGGCAGCCGGATGAAACGCCACTCTCGACGGCCGAAGACGAGAAGCTATCGGAGCTGGCACCGGCAGGGAGCAGCTTGCGGATGGAAAAGGAGGACCCGAACGCTGTTCTGTCCGTGCAGAGTCTTTCCGCGGGATACGGGGGTGTGCCGATCGTCCGCGAGATCGACCTCAGCGTCTCCCCGGGTGAGGTTGTTGCCTTACTTGGACCAAATGGAGCGGGGAAGAGTACGACACTGCTGACCATCGCCGGTGAGCTTCCTGCGCTCGGAGGCAAGCTGGATCGACTGGGCATCACCAACATGCGGGTTCCCCTCCACCACCTTGTTCAGCGAGGACTCGGTTTCGTCATGGAGGAGCGGAGCATCACGTCGAGTCTTACCACGGGCGAGAACTTGCGGCTCGGGTCCGCTGGAGTCGAGGAGGCTATCCAGTATTTCCCCGAGTTGCGCCCGCTCCTGAACCGGCCCGCGGGCCTCCTCTCCGGTGGTGAGCAGCGGATACTGGCGCTGGGACGGGTCCTCGCGACCGACCCGAAGCTCCTGCTCGCGGACGAACTCTCCCTGGGCTTGGCCCCCCAGATCGTTGAGCGCCTCCTGGGAGCGATCCGCGATGCTGCCAATCGGGGCGCCGGTGTTCTCCTCGTCGAGCAACACGCGGAGCAGGCTCTCGAAATCGCAGACCGCTACCTCGTGTTACGGCGCGGTGAGATCGTCTCGAGCGGTGACGCCCGGGACCTCCGCGGTAACCTGGCGGCGCTGGCATCGAGCTATCTCGACTGACGTTCCAGCAAAGGAAATATATTCCGTGACGAGATCCCCATCCCCACGGAGGTTCGGGGTTCCGGTCGTCGCCACCGGGATCGACTTACCAGTGATGGCCGAGCAACTGGTCACCGAGCCCACTCGGCCTCTCGGCCTGCGACAGATCTCACGCCGGTGGAGGCCTCGATCACGGTGAATCCGGTTCAGCTTGACGGAGCTCGCGTATCTCCGTCTCTCCAAACCCGAATTCCTGAAACACTTCGGTGCTGTGCTCACCCAGGAGGGGCGCCCGTGTGACAACGAACGGATCACCCTCGACCTTGATTGCCGAGTCCGGGTAAGGCAGGGGACCCGCGGCAGGGTGATCGACGACTTTCCAGAACTCCTTCTCCAAAAGTCCGGGCCAGGTCAGCAACTCGTCCACGTACGGCAGGTAGGCGATCGGCGCTCCCGCGTCCACACCGGCTTGGAAGAGCTCGCGCTCAGAGTGATCAGCACACCAGCTGTAGATCAAGGCCTCCAACAGGTCATTATCCTGTGCTCTCCGCATTGGATCGCGATAGGTCTCCCACAGGTCGTCTCGGCCCATAGCATGGAAGAACTGTGGGAGGTTACGGTCGAGGACGTGTATTCCGACGTATCCGTCTTGGCAAGGGTAAAGGCCCCAGGTCGCTCGAAGAACGTTCCCATGGCGGAAGGACTCTGTGCCGTAATTGAAAGCGTTGGGCCCGTTCACCTCGAGGATCGATGCTTGCGCCTCCTGGATCGATATGTCGACATGATCACCGATTCCCCTCACGAGGGACTGGTAGAGCAGAGTGAGCGCCGCCGCGAAGGCGTGGAGACCGGCTTGATGCTCAGCCTGGGAGCCGAAGTTCTTCACCGGCGGTCGCTCCGGCTCTCCTGTCATCCACATTTGACCGCCAGTCGCGAACGAAGTCAATGCAGTAGCCTCGAAATCGGCGTTCGGGCCCGTCAAGCCGAAGTTGCTCACCGACACCATGCCAACGGCCGGGTTCTCGGCTGACACCGCGTCAAATGAAAGCCCGAACTGGCTCAGCTCGGCTCGAGAGAGACTGGTGAGCACGAGGTCGCTGCGCCGTGCGAGCCGCAGCACAGCCCGACGTCCGGCGTCTGTCGTCAAGTCCACAACCACGCTGCGCTTGCCGGTGTTGAGCCATAAGTAGGTTCCACTGCACTCACGATCGTCTCTGCCTTCGGGGAACGGACCCCAATGCCTCGTGGGATCCCCTTCTGGACGTTCAACCTTCACGACTGAAGCGCCGAAGCCGGCCAGAAGGCGCCCGGCGGAAGGAATCGCGACCCGCTCGCCTATCTCGAGAACCCTGACACCGTGCAGAACTCCATCTGTGAGGCCCGGGTCGCTTGCGTCGAGGTCTTTTGCAGAAGTCATGATCTTGTGTGTTCCTCAGAATCGCGGTTCGATCGCCGTTACGCCCGCCTCATCGAGGTGCGCGATCTCCGCTTCCGACAAACCAACGATCTCTCGAAGTATCTCGATGTTGTCTTGGCCGAAGCTGGGTGCCGCCCGCCGGACATGCGCCGGGTGGCGTTGCGATCTCCACACAGGGGCCGTTATGCGGGCCCGTCCCATCTGGGGGTGTTCGACGGTCTGGAGGAAGTTCCGGGCCTCGAGGTGGCCATCGGCACCGATGTCCATGCAACTCATCACCCGCCCCGACGGAATCCCTCGCGCCTGCAGAGCCTCGACGACTTCTACGTCAGACAAGCCCGCTGCCCAGGAGGATATGGCCGCATCGATCACGTCGTGCCCGTCGGCTCGACCTTCTCGCGTCGCGAACTGCTGGTCGTCGCGCAAGTCTAGTCGACCCATCTCCTCGCACAGCCCCGTCCATTCCGCGTCGTTGCGGACCGTGAGTGTAACCCAGCGTTCTCGGACGGCTTCACCTTGACCGGCAGAGTGGTAGACATCGAGTCGCCTCTCATCGCCTGCGCTCAACGGCTTGCAGGCGTAACATCCCTGCGGCGCCCAGAATGGGCTTCGGTTACCATGAGGCTCCGGACGAACTCCGTTCATCGACTGCTCCATGACCGCCTCGCCGATAAAACTGACGAGGTTGTCGCGCTGCGAGACCTCTATGTGGCTTCCCGAGTCGGTTCGCAGCCGCCGTATGAGCCCGAGCAGGGTGCCGGCCGTGGCCATGAGGCCCGCCATCGGATCAGCGAACGAGATTCCGGTCTTAAGCGGCGGGCCCCCCGAGTAACCGTTGAGCCGGGTGAGGCCGGACATCTCCTCGATATTTGGTCCGTAGCCGACCATCCGGCTCTCGGTACCCTGAGACGCGTAAGCCGGCATCGACACCCTGACTATTCGTGGGTTGAGTATGGAAAGAACGTCGTCGCCGAATCCCAGACGCGTCAGAACCTCTGGTCGGAAGTTCTCGATGATTACGTCACTCAAGGACACCAGCTTCTCGAGCACCGCGCGCCCCCTCGCATCGTTGATATCGATGACCAGGCTGAGCTTGTTGCGGTTGTATTCGTTGAAATAGGCGCTGCGGTTGTAGGGCTTCGTCGACATGTCTGGAGCCTCGAGCATGAATATCTCGATCGTCGCCATCCGGATCGGGTCCATACGGTCGGGACTCTCGACCTTGATGACTGTCGCGCCCATGTCAGCCAGGTGCATCGTAGAGTACGGACCCGCCCAGACCATGGTGAGATCCAGTACGGTCACACCGGAGAGGGGAAGCCCTTCAGGCTTGAGAACTGAGCCGGGTTGGGACGGAACGCTCGTTTCATCGGCCATGTTCCCTACTTGATGACGAGCGGATTGACCGGGGAGCCAGCCGCGCCGTATACCTTCAAGGGTGCCGCCGTGTAGAAGACCTCATACTGGCCGTCTTCGGCACAGTCCTCAGCCAACGCATCGAGGCTAGCGATCTCGGTAAACACCACCCCTAGGTTCGACATCAAGGCCACGTGCAAGGGTAGGGCAATGCCCGTGTCCGGATCCACTGTGACCTCGTTGGCAAGGGTGTCCGTTACGAGATTCGGGATCTCCATCTCCTGGAACCACTTCACCAGTTCCTCGCTGTAGGTGAGACCAGGCTCGAGCCAGCCGGCAGCGCTATAGAAGGCGTCTCGATTCTTGAAGAAGAGCCCGACCCAGCCGGTCCGCACCAGCAGGATGTCGCGCTTCTGGATCGTGCAGCCTTGACGCTCGGCTGCCCCCAGGAGATCCTCGTGGGTGAATGTGTCGCCCCGCTCGAGGGAATCCTTACCGCGCAGCCGTGCGATGTCTAGAACCACCGCGCGGCCAGCTATTCCCTTCTCGGCGATCGGCAAGATACTGGCCCTTGTCATGGAGCCAACGGTTGTTCTCGAGTCGAACCCGTTGTAGATCTCATTCTCGAGCCAGGCGTGGCCTAAAGCATCGTACTGAGTGGACCCCTGGAGGGCGCACACGATTACGTCATCACAGCCCTTCGGACCACCCCCCGAATGCGGGACCTTTCCGGCCCAGAAGAACCCTTCATCGATCGTGTTGAAGCGCTGGGGTCGGGGCCGACCCGGCCAGATCGGGTCTCCGTCTGGAGCGCACATCGGAGTTTGCAGGGTAAAAATCCTTCCCGAGCGCACGGTGTGGATTCCAGCCATTACTTGCTCGGCTCCGAGGTAGTTAAGCCCTCCGACCTCGTCAGCTTCTCCCCATTTGCCCCAGTTCTTTGGGCTGTCCTTCAGCAGGTCGGCCAATGTCCGAGGTTCGGTAGTCAATGTTCCCTCTTTCTTCTGGTAGGGACGACCCGGGCCTCTTGTTTGGCGTCTCGATGGACCGGGGGTTAGCCGGGAGATGATACCACCGTGTGATCATGCCGGGAAATGTAGGTCCGTGTGGTCACTTGTTTCTGTCTTTTGCCATGGGCAGTTTGGTAAGTAATTGTTCGCCGTCCTCGTCGGTTCATCCGGCTATGCGGCCGGGTAACGACGACAGCAACTCTGGTCGGCTACGCACTGCTTCGAGGGCCAGACACAGCTCGGCGATGGCGAGCGGATCCGCCAGCGACCTGCCCGGTGATTGTCTCGACCCCGCGGAGCCGGTGGCGGGCGGTGTTGGGATGGCAGAAGAGCTTCGCTCCCGCGGTCGTGGCCGAGCCATCGTTGTCACGTCACGCTTCGAGGGTCTCGAGGAGGGTGTCCCGGTCGTCTGGACGCGCGTCGAGCAAAGGCCGAGGATGGCGGCCGCCACCCGGGGCATCACTTCTGCCGCGGAGGCGACGGTCACGGCCACAGGAGGGGCGTCGAACGTGGTCACCCCACCGGGACGCGACGCGGCGAGAGCGATCCGGGTCAGCCGCAGCGAGCTCGCCGTCTGGTCGAGGGCCGGATACGACGGGCTCACCCCGACGCGCCCGCTGCCAACCTTCCGGAGGACCGCGACGAGCAGATCGTGCTTGGCGGGAGTCTTCAAGGCGGCAATCCCCACCTGCATCTCTGGTCGGAGCTGCCAGGCAGACGCGATGTCGCGTCGCACCAGTCGCTCCTCTATCCCGGCAACGCCTCCCTGGCCAGATCGATCAGGACGGCCGCCACCACCGTGTAGCGGGACTGGCCTGAAGTCGGAGCACCTCCGCGAGTTCCCAGATGCTGGAGCCGCCGGAGATATTGCCGTCGAGCAGGGCTTCCACCATGGCCGTGGGCACCCGGTCGCCGTGGCGCCCGTCGGCGGTCAGCGTCGCCCGGTCTGCGACCGCCGTGGCGTCGGTGTATTCGTCAGGCTGACCCACAGCGCCGCCGCCGCTGCCACCAGCAGGTCACTCGACGGAGCGGCCACGCTGCTGGGCTTCGACCACGAGGGTCTCCCACACAAAGCGGAACCCCACCCGGTAGGCGGCCATCACATCCGGGAGCGGAGCACGCTGGCGCGCTCTCCGGCGTCCCGTCTCGCGAGGCCGGCGCAGGTCAAGGGGGCCGGGTTGATCAGCGGCCAGAGGATCATCTCGAAGTTCCGATCGCAGGACGCCTGCAGATCGTCGAGACTCACGACCGCGCCCTGGTAGACGTCGATCTCCGTCCGGATCGGCTCGGCCATCCCTCGACGACTACTTGGCGCCGCTCGAGAAGCGACCGTCCGAGGGCGACGATCTCCGGATGGCGCAGTGGGTGACCGGTGTCGACGACCATGCCGCTGAGCGTAGGTTGTCGCTGCGAACAACGCGCCGTGGGAATGTCATCTTGAAATGGCTCCACCTAGAGCCATTTCGCCCGATCACGGTGGGGCCATTTCTACTTGACATTGCCAGAGAACGTCTATCGGTATCGGAGTGTCGCCGAGAAGGGTTCCAGCTCTCGCCACGATCCCGAACTGGAGGAGCGGGGTGCGGTAGTAAAGGCCGTAGCCGCCGTAGAGGCTCTTGACTGACTCTCCCCTCGGGTACGGGGGCGGCTGCCGACCCATCATTGAGCGCAGTGCGTTGGCGCCCACAGGGGTCGACCCGCACTGGTGCGGGCAGTTCAATACGGCCAACCCATATTCCCATTCCCGGGCCTTGATGAATAGCGACAGGGAGTCCCGGTCCGGGCGGCCGTGACGGCGGCGGTACTCATCTAGCAGGAACGAGTGGAACGACAGGTACCTGGCCCGCCGGGTCAATTCGAGGATGCCGGGCAAGAGGAGAGGATTGAGTCGGTCCTGGGTTGTGGGGGGTCTCGGCACTCCTGAACCTCGAGCGTCGCCTTCAGCCACCGTGGTGCGTCCGGGCAATGAATCTGCGGTGTATCGACGCTGGTCAACGCGCGTCTCCACTTCTGGACACTCACCACAACACTAAGACAAGTAGCGCCCCAGCACCCTTGGCCTGACCGGTTGGCCACTCCGATTGCTCCTTGGCGCGGATTGGCGAGGTCCGCCGTCCTCTTCTTCTGCAGCCGGGTCAGAGGCTTCGGCAAGGAAATAGGAGTGACGAGCCCACAAAGCAGGGAGAATCCCATGGACCACGACCAGCGCCTCCAGATCATCACGGCCGCGGTGGCTGCGGTAGGCGGAGCGGCCGGTGACGACCAGGCCGCCTGGCAGGCCCGGGTGGACGTCCCCTGAAGTGGTCTGGGCGGACAGCGCCGAGTCGGCGATCGGCTCGCCCTCCGGGGTCAGCACAGTGGCCCGGACGGGGCGCAGAAATATCGCCTGCGAGCCGCCGTGGGCACCTAGCCTCCGGCCTTACAGGGTGATCAGGCGGATGGGAAGTCCATCCCGGTCTGTACGACCTTGCCCCAGCGGCTGGCTCCAAAGTCCTCGAGCGACATACGACGACCCGAGGAAGCTACCCCTCGGCCTCCTTGTGTCGGCGGAGCATGGTCACGAGCATGCGCCAGCCCTTGGCGATCTGCTGCCCTTTCCATGCCTGCGCTTCCGCCATTCCCGACGCCGCCTGCCGGAGACGTGTTGGCGTCTGCGCCGCATCGGCAGGTACATCAGTCGCCTGATCCTCATGCTCCCGATCGGCGTCGTCCTCGGCATTCGTCACGAGCGGAGACTACCAGTGGTCCTAATGACATGCGCCTCGATCCACCCTGCACGCCGACCGAGGCTAACTCCGCCAGCGACTCCAGCGGATCGAACGTCACCTGGGGCTGCCCTGAACGAGAAGGTGATCTTGTCGAGGGCGCTGCTGTCAGTATTCACGTGCCGCTGAGAACTGCATCCCTGGAACTTCATACTGTCTCAGAACACACCCAGGCGTTGGAGCATCAGCCCATCGCCGAAGTGCCGGTCGATGTCATCCACGAGTTATGCGCTCAGCCGCCCCGATAACCCGGAGCAGCTCAGTTCCGCGTGTGCGATGGACGACGTCGCGGGGTGGGGTGGACTGCCGCCCTCTTGGTGGGCATGGCACCGCACCTTGAGATCGCCAACACCACGCCGACTGCCCGGTTCGTGGGTCGTTGCGAGCCGTGCGCCCGGCCTTTCGCCGTCGATGACCCGTGCGGCGGCTCCGACCATCGCAAGGTGGTCTGCCCGGAGTGCGAGGCCACGGTGGTCCTATCCCGCATCTACGGGGTCACGACCACCATGGTCTGCTCCGGGGCGTGCATGGACGCCACCGGGCCGATCTGCGAGTGCGCCTGCGGCGGCGCCAACCACGCCGGCTCCTACCTGGAGACCTCCCCGATGCTGGCCAACGCCATCGCCCGGTTCCGGGCCAACCTGGCCAAGCGACGGGCCGCCGCGGGCAAGGCGGCAGCGACGCGTGCCGCGGCCAAGGAGGCGGAGCGGGCGGTGGCCGTTCAGCGCTGGCGGGACGAGCACCCGGCCGAGGCGGCTTGGCTGGACGCTAACCGGGAAGACGATGCCTTCGCCGCCAGCCTCGCCGGCCAGCTCGCCGTCAAAGGCACGCTGAGCGTCGGCCAGACCGAGGCGGTCGCCAGGAGCCTCGAGCGCCAGGCGAGACAAGAGCTCCGGGAGCTCGAGGACGCCGCGGAGGCGGCTGCGGCGGTGGCGGCCCCGGAGGGGACGGTCGCGGTCGAGGGGGAGATCCTCACGGTCCGGGTCGAGCCCAGCCGATTCGGCTACGGCTCCGAGATCAGGATGCTGGTCCGAGCCGGCACACCCGACGGAGGCCTTTATCGGGTGTGGGTCACCAAGCCCGCCCGGCTGTCCAGTGTCGGCCGGGGCGACCGAGTGCGCTTCATCGCCGAACTCACCCGCTCGGAGAACGACGAAACCTTCGCCTACGCCACGCGGCCCCGAAAGGCCTATCGGCTGATCGCTCCGGCGTCTCGATCGGCGACTCCGTCGTTGGCCGGCGGCCTGCCGTTACAGGAGCCCGCGGACGCCGGCCGGGCGGGCTCTGGGTGCCGACAGACCTCCACCAGGGCCGTGAGCGGTGCATACGTGAGAGCAGGGAGCGTTTCTCAGGAACGTTTCCCCTGGTAGTAGGGCGCTGTCTGGGCGAAGGCACCAGGGAGATGCTGGGCGGCATCGATCGGGTCGCGTCGCGCTTGGAGGGTCTTCCTGCTGGCGGTTGGCGTCTGGGCATGCCGAAGCCTCTGGGCGCGATGATGGAGCACAGATGAGCGGCTTCAGGTAGCTCTAGAACGCCAGGTTTCGCAGGCTCGCCCCGCCAGGGGCGGGTTTTGTCGCGCCCGGCCATCCTCGTGGACCTCCTCTCCGAGCGGCCCCCATTCCGGACCGTTCCAGAGAGAGGAGAACCACCTGATGGCCCGCCACGCACGTTCGCGCATCGTCCGGCTGGTCGAACGCCTTAACGTCGACCGCCACGAAGCGATTCAGCTAATTGAAGCCGGCCGGGTGATGGTCAACGGGATCGTCACCCGCAACCCGCACACCCTCGTCGCCACCGACGCGTCCGTGACCCTGAAAAAAGAGCGGACCCTGCGGGGGACGATCAAGCTTCGAGCAGCGCTGGCCCGCTTCGACATTGACGTCGCCGGCTGCGTCTGCCTCGACGTGGGTGCCGCCGCTGGCGGCTTCACCACGGCGTTGTTGGAAGCCGGCGCCAGCAAGGTGTACGCGGTGGACACCGGCTACGGACAGCTGCGGGGAAGCCTCCGCCAGGACCGGCGGGTGGTGAACCTGGAGCGCACCAACCTCCGCGACCTGGACCGGACCCTGGCCCCAGAGACCTTGGGACTGGTCAGCATGGACCTGTCCTATGTCGCCCTGGCGGCCGCCGTGCCCCAACTGGCAAGGCTCTCCTGGACGGTGGCTGCCCACATGTTGGCGCTGGTGAAACCGACCTTCGAGCTGGGAGCAGCATCGCTGGTGACCGACCCCGAAGCGGTCACCAAGGCTGTTGCGGCTGTCACCACCGCCGCCGAGTCAACCGGCTGGTCGGTGGTCGGCTCCATGCCCGCCCCGCCGACCGGGGACGCCCGCGCCGCAGAGGTCTTCGTGCACGCCCGCCGGGTGGAGGGCTGAGCCGATGGCAAGCCTGGTCATACCCCGACACCTGGTCACTGCTGCCCGGCGCGACAGCCGGCAGTGGTGGCTGGCCACGCTGCCCGCCACCGTCGCCGACCTGGAACAGCGCTGGTCGCTCAAGGTCAGCCGGCCATTTCAGCCCGGAGGTCAAACCGCCTGGGTGGCCCCAGCCCGCAGTGCCGCTGGCGCCGATGTGGTCCTCAAACTGGCCTGGCGTCTCACCGAGGCGGCCCATGAGGCGGACAGCCTGCGCATGTGGAACGGAGAGGGGGCCGTCAGGTTGCACGAGGTGGAACACTTCGAGCACACCATCGCCCTGCTGTTGGAGCGATGCCGGCCGGGCAACACCCTGGCGAACCTCCCCGAAGACGAGCAGGACGTGGTGGTAGCCGACCTGTTACGCCGCCTGTGGCGGCACCCGCCCCCTGGCCATCCGTTTCGGCCGCTTTCCGTCATGTGCAACCAGTGGGCGGGCGAGTTCGAGGCCAAAACTGCGGCGAAGCCGGTGACCATCGACCCCGGCATGGTCCGCGAAGGCATCGCACTGTTCCGGGACCTCCCTGCCAGTGCCCCCGACCACGTGCTGCTGTGCACCGACCTGCACGCCGGAAACGTCCTGGCCGCGGAGCGCCAACCGTGGCTGGTGATCGACCCGAAGCCATATGTGGGCGACCCGGCCTACGACCTGCTACAGCACATCCTCAACTGCCCGTCCCGGCTGCGATCCGACCCCCAAGGACTGGCCCGGCGGGTGGCTGACCTCGCCGGCGTCGAACCGGCTCGAGTGGTGTTGTGGCTGTTCGCCCGATGCGTCCAGGAGTCAGCCGACTGGCCGGGGCTGGCCGAAATCGCACCGCTGCTCGCTCCCCGATAGGCAACCCACCGGTCCTGCCTCGCAATTCCGCACCGCCAGCTTGGTTGTTGTTGTGGGCGGCGGGCCTAAACCGGTTGCCCCCTCGGAGAGCCGGTTGCCAGGCTCATGGCTGTGGCCGAGACACAATTCGACGACTGGGTCGCCCGCAACTACGCGAGGCTGTGGCCCGAGATATTCGAACCCGACCTGCTCGACCAAGCCGTCGAGGTCCTCGCCGAACTGGCCGGCGAGAGCGCGGCCTTGGAGTTCGGGATCGGCACCGGCCGGGTGGCCCTCCCGTTGACCCGCCGGGGCGTGCCGGTGGCCGGCATCGAGCTGTCCCCGGCGATGGTCGACGAGCTTCGCCGCCAGAGCGGCACCGACATTGACGTGACCGTCGGCGACTTCGCCACCACCCAGGTCGGCGCCAGCTTCGGCCTCGTGTACCTGTTGCGCAACACGATCACCAATCTCAGCACCCAGGACGAGCAATTGGCGGCCTTCGCCAACGCCGCCGCCCACCTGGAGCCGGGCGGCTGCTTCGCCGTCGAGAACTACATACCGCACCTCCAGAGGCTCCCGCCCGGGGAGACCCGATATGTCTTCGCCGCCACCCCCGACCACGTCGGCGTGGAGGAGTACGACCTTGCCGCCCAGATCGCGGTCTCATACCACTGGTGGCTGATCGACGGAGACCTGAAGACCTTCTCGTCCTCGCACCGCTATCTCTGGCCGTCCGAACTGGACCTGATGGCCAAGATGGCCGGGATGACCTTGCGCGACCGCTGGGCCGACTGGCAGCGGGCACCCTTCACCAGCGAGAGCCGGAGTCACATCTCGATCTGGGAGAAATCGAACTGAAACGGTCCTCTGGCGGTCGACACGAGCGCCATTCGAGGCTGGGGGGCGAGCCTGGTTGCCTCAGCGAAAGCCTTCCCCCGGCCCTTCGTCGCCGAGCCGGATAGCGACGGGCAGAAGGGGATGACAGTTCCGGGGGCCCAGCACCGAACCGGGTCAACCCTCCGACAAGCTGGTGACAAACGTTTCTTGGTCTTCGGTTTCCACGGCCTTGTCGCAGTAGTTGGTCCGAACCCACGCCACGGCATCGCCAGCAGGCAGACCGGTGAGTACGGCCAGGCAAGCCAGCGCCGTTCCAGTTCGCCCGTGACCTCCGAGGCAGCCAATCTCCACTCGCGCTCCGGCCCGGGCCCGCTCCAGGAGGGCACGGAGGGCGCTGATCATGCCGGCCCGGTTGCTGGGGACACCGAAGTCGGGCCACTCCAGACGCTCGTGGGGCCACGGGGGCCGCCATCTTTCGTCGAGGTAGAGCCCGAAGTCCGGCTGCCTAGCCCGCTCGTAGGGTGCCGTGGCATCGACGACACCGCGATCACCGCCGTGCCATCGGGCAACCTCACGGGCGTGCGATGCAAATGGATCTCGAAGGACCGGTGTCGGCTCTGATGGTCGGACAGCGAGCACCACGGCTCGGCGTCCGCGGCCCAGAACAGATGGCAGTCAGGGCAGGCCACCAGCACACGGGTCTCCGTCATCAGGATCCGCTTCCTGGCTGGCTCGCACCGTCAGGGTTCATGGCTTCGCCGCTCGTAGGAGGAGGAACATCGGAACCCGGGCCCAGCGGCTGTATCGGTCCGGTGCTCCCGAAGGTCGCGGCTTGCGCATCGCCTCGATCACCAAGCCGGCCTGCTCGAACGCGATTGCGTAGTCCTCGAGCGAGTAGGTCCAGCCGCGGAAGGTCATCTCGAGACCGGCCCGCTCCACCTTGTCCTCAAGCCGTCGCCGGGCGAAATAGTCCTCTCGGACGGCAAACGCCGCCCCGGGCGTGTCATCAACGAAGCGGCCCACATCGGCGAGCGGGTGGCTCACGACCACGCAGAACCGGCCGCCCGGTGCCAGGACTCGGGCCGCTTCGGCGACCGTGGCGGTCATGTCGGCCACCACCTGGAGCGAGTTGTAGGCGACCGCCAATCGAGCGAAGCGTCGGCAAACGGAAGCGCCGCCCCGTCCGCCAAAGCGCAAATGCCGGCAGGATCCGACTCCCGGGCGTGGCGCAGCAGCGTGTCCGAAGAGTCGACACCGATGACCCGATAGCCTCGGGCGGCGAGATCACGGGCCACCCGACCCTCCCCGCAGCCGATCTCCACACAGCCGCGTCCCGCCGGCGGTACGAGCGAGTCGAAAAAGTGGTTTTGTCAACCCAATTTGGCCCCACCGTGATGGCCTGATTTGGCCCCACCGGTAGGCGCGCGGTAGTCACGCTTGTCCGGGGTGCGACCGGGGACGAGCATGGTTGTTGCATTAGGCGGTGTAGGTTCGCGCTCTGGGTGAGGAGACCTCCTATTGGTAGTACCTTCTTATGTGGAGGCGCCGGAACTTGTGGTTCGGGCAATGTCTTTTGAGGATGGGGGAGCCAGGGGGTCTTCAGCCGAGGAAGCCGTTGTCAAGGCCGGCCGAAGGCCGCCCGGAAGGGCTGGGCCTTGACGAGGGCGTGCCAGCGGTTGCGCCAGCCCCACAATCGAGGAGGAGCCCCGCCAGGGGCTCCTGGGTGCCCTTCAGGCCTCGGCCCGCGGTGTGCCTAGGCGTGGTCGCGGACTGTTGAGGGCATAGTCAGATAGCCTGGCCGCTCTAGACATCTCCTTTCGTTCGCTCTGTGGATTATGGCTTGGCGGGGGGCGGTGGGCGTGGGGGCCGGTCTATTCGGTTGGTTGAGGATTCAGTCGATGTGGTCCAGGGGCATCTCCTTGCGGCAAGCCACGTAGCTGCCGTAGCGGTTTCGGATGGTGGATTCGCCCATGGCCAGACGACCGGCGATCTGCCGCCAGGTGTAGGCCTGGTTGCGAGCCTCGAATATGGTTTCGGGCAGACGAGCGTCGAGCTCGGCGAAGAGGCTGGCGATGGCCGACAGCTGGGCACCGGCGTCGGCGGTGGAGCCGGAGCGGCAGATGATGAGCGATTCGATGAAGTCGTCGACCAGATCGGTGGTGTCGTCGTCGCGGTAGGGCTGGTTGGTGCGGTCGTCGATAGGGTCGACGTAGTGCCAGCGGCCGGTGTCGTCGAAGGAGTGGGGGTGGCGGTAGGCCATGATGGTCCGGCGGGAATCGACGAGCTCCCAGCGGCCGTTCGAGTTGGAGATAACGGCCATGGCTCAGCCCTCCCCGTTCGGCCGTGCGCTGTCGGGCTGGGTGGTCTTGGCGGTGCGGGCCTTGGCCCCTCGGCTGGCGCGCAGCCGGTAGGAGTCGCTGCCGGTCTCGATGATCAACGCCCTAAAGGTCATGCGGTCCACCACGGCAGCAGCCAGGCGGGGGTCGGTGAAGGTGGCCCCCCACTCCGAGAAGCTGGCGTTGGAGGCGCACATGATGGAGGCCCGCTCCTCGCGCTCGGTGATGACCAGGAACAGCAGCTCGGCGCCGCGGGGGTCGAGACTGACATAGCCGAGCTCGTCCAGGCAGAGCAGCTCCATGCGCCCGTAGCAGCCCACCACCCGGGACAGCACGTGGTCGTCGGCCGCCTCGGCCAGCTCGTTGACCAGCGCGGCGCAGGTGACGTAACGCACCCGCCGTCCGGCCTCGGCGGCGGCGATGCCGGTGCCGATGAGCAGGTGGCTTTTGCCGGTGCCGGAGTTGCCGATCAAACACACCGGGGTGCCGGCGTCGATGAAGGCGCCCACGGCCAGGGTGGCCAAGGTGGCGGGATTGAGGTTGGCGTTCGCCGAGCAGTCAAAATCGGAGAGCCGCTTGACACCGGGAACGCAAATGGTCGTCTGACCTTCTCGGTCGTCGTTGATATCGATCCGGAGAACCCGAGGATCCGTCGAACCGCAGTCCAGAGGCGTGTTCTGACACGGCGCCAAGACGCAAAAGGTGTCATTGATTGAATGCCGCACTGTCAGGCTAAGTGTGCCGCACTGTGCAAGATGTCGTCAGTGACAGCTGGGTTCGTCGGGCATGATCAGACAGTTGCGGACAATGCGACAGATACTGCGTGACAAGTTACACGAGTGTCGTTATAGTGGGTTCGTGGCTAGTGCCGAGAAGCGCCGGGCGCTCAAGGCGCAGGGTGCATGGAATCCGGCCCCCCAGAAGGTGGTGGCGCCGACGTTTGTGGACTACCCCGACTTCTTCGACGCCGAGGATCGTCTCCAGGTCCGCTACGAGATGCTGCGAGCGCCGGCCCAGGGCGAGATGACCGTGGCTGAGGCATGTCGGGTCTTCGGGGTGTCCCGCCAGACCTTCTATATACTGCGCCGGGCCTTCGAAGCTCGGGGCTTGGCCGGGTTGGCCGAAGGCAAGCGGGGCCGCAAGGGTCCGCTTAAGGCGTCGGTCGAGGTGGTCGAGTTCGTACGCCAGAACAAGAACGACGATCCGGACGCGTCGGGCGCCGAGCTGGCCCGCCGAGTCGCGGAACGCTTCGGTATCAGCTTGCACCGGCGGACGGTGGAGCGTCTGCTGGTGCCCAAAAGTGGCCCGACCGCGACCGGCGCGAGACGTGCGTGATGCCGGCTGGTGGCGCGCTTATGAGGAGTTGCGGGCCGCGGTGGTGGCGGGAGCGACGCCCGACGGTGAGGCCGTTCGGCGCCTGGAGCGGTTCGGGCTGGCCGGGCTGGCCACCCGACGGCCGGCCTGGCAGGTCGTGGTGAACCAGGCGCCCGAGCCTCGCTGGACCGGGACCGACGCCCGCCTGCTGTCGTTGCAGTCCGCCTATCGGCTCGTGATTGGAGGGATCCCATGAGAGTGGCGCTCTATGCCCGTGTCTCGACCGACCGCCAGGAGAAGGAACGAACCATCGGTTCCCAGCTCGACGCCCTGCAGACCGGCGCCGCGGGCGAAGACTGGGTGGTGGAGATGACCTGCACCGACGACGGCTACTCGGGCACCAGCCTGGACCGGCCCGGGCTGGACCGGGTGCGCGACGCGGCCGCAGCCGGGCTGATCGACGCGGTGGTGGCGCTCTGTCCGGACCGGCTGGCCCGCAACTACGTCCATCAGATGCTCGTGCTCGACGAGCTGGGCCGCTTCGGGGTCTCCGTGATTTTCTGCGAAGGCGGACCCAGCGATGACCCGCAGGGCCGTTTGATGGTGCAGATCCAAGCCGCGGTGGCCGAGTTCGAGCGGACCAAGATCGTGGAACGTAACCGTCGCGGCAAACTGTGGCGAGCCCGCCAGGGTGCGGTCGTCTCTGGCATCGTCCCCTTCGGTTATCGCAAGGCGCCCGCCGCCGACGGCCTTCCGGCCCGCCTGGTCGTAAGCCAGGAAGAGGCTGACGTGGTCCGGCAGATCTTCGATTGGCACGTTGATGAGGGCCTATCGGTTCGCCAGATCGCCATCCGCTTGACCGAAGCCGGCATCGCCACACCGAAAGGAAAGCAGATCTGGCAGACCTCCACGCTCGACCGCCTGCTGCGCCAGCCCGCCTACGCCGGCACCCTCTACTACAACCGGCGCACGGAGCTTCCGGCGTCGGCCCGGGTTCCTCGCCACTCCCCGGGTCATCGCGCCCTGCGTTCCGAACGGCCCCGAGAGGAATGGATCGGTGTGACCGTGCCGGCGATCGTCGATCTCGACACCTGGACCCGCTCCCAGGCCCTACACCAGCACAACGCCCAGTTCAGCCCCGCCACGTCGGCTCCGAATGCTATCTACTGCGCTATCTGGTGCGCTGCGGCGAGTGCGGCCAGGCCCGAGCCGCGGCCGCCAGGATGAAGCCCAACGGCCCTCACCGCTACTACCGCTGCCACGCGGTGCTGCCCATGCACCTGCGGGCCGAAAAGCTCCGCTGTTCACAGCCGGCAGCCCGGGCCGACGAGCTCGACGATCTGGTATGGGCCGAGGTGGTGCGCCATTTGCGCCGGCCCGAGCTCATGGTCCGGGCGTGCACGGACATAGCCAACGACAACGACCCCCGGTCCGGCGCAGGCCGACAGCTCAGCGAACTGCGCGGCCAGCTGCGCCGGCTGGTGGACGCCTACCAGGCAGGCGCGATCGCACTGGCCGACCTCGAAACCCGGCAACGGCCACTCAATGAGCGGATGGCAGAACTTGAATGGATTGCCGCGCAGGAACAAAACCAACGCTTCACACGTGCCGATTTGAAAAAGCGCGTCGAGGAATTCAGCCGCAAGGTCACCGCCCGCCTTGAGGAGATGAGCTTCGCTGAGCGCCAGGAACTCCTACGCCTCGTTCTCGACCGCGTCGTCATAACCGAGGCTCGGGTCGAGCTGTCCTTCAAAATCCCGCTGCCGGCAAAGGAGTGTCAAAGTCGACGGCTAGGGTCGGGCGGATTGCGTTCCCGGTGTCTTCATGCGCGGGAAACGGGCCTCCACCACACGGCGGGCCCGGCGGCGGGCGTCGCGGTCGTCGACCTCGGCGGTGAGCACCTCGGCCAGATAGGCCCGGTGGGTGTGGCGCTCGCTGGCGGCCACCTCGGCCAGGCGGGCGGCCTCGTCGCGCACGGTGGGCTGGTGCAGGACCCGACAGGCGGCGCCGATGGCGGCCTCGGCGGCAGCGTCGGTGAGCCCGTTCACCGGGCCACCCCCAGCAGCTCGTCATAGCTGTGCAGTGTCGGCGGGGGGCGGTGGGCCAGGCCAGCCCCGATGGGCACCACCAGTGCCACCGGCTGGGTCCCATCTTGGTGGCGGCGGGACTCCACGGCCACCCACCTCAGGGTCAACGCTGCCCATGCTCAGGGCCGCTTGCATGCCGGCCATCACCGAGCCGGCGGGCAGGTGTCGCTGCAGCAGCAGCACCATGCACAAAGCCCGGGTGCCCGCCCCGTCCCCCAGTCGGCGCCGGGCCAGGTCCCAGAACGCTTGGTGGGTGGGGCCGAACGCCCCACAAGCTCGGGCCTGGGCCAAGGCGGTGGAGCCGGCCTGGGCCCCCGGCTTGCGCACCAGCACCTCCAGGTAGTGGTCCAGGGTCAGGTGCTCCTCGCCCTTGTGCAGGGCCCGCTCATGACAGGCCACCAGCTTGCCGTCGGAAACCACGTCGAAGTCCCGGGCCCGCAGGCGCACCTCCACCCGCCGCCGGCACAGCCGCACCGGCACCGAGTACATCGACTGGCGCACCACAATGCGGGCCTTGGTGTCCACCACCGGGCGCAGCATGGTGGCGATGTCGTGCCCATGTTCGGGCAGGGGGCGCAGCCAGGCGGCTTCGGCCGCGAACGCCTCCCCCACACTCTGGGCCCGCCAGGCGATGTGGCGGGCGTCGGCGGCATCCGCCCCGGCCAGCAGATCGTTCAGCCCGGCCAGGCTGGCCACCCGAGGCACGGGCACCAGATGATTGCGCCGGAATCTGCCGATCTCGTTCTCCACGCCCCCCTTCTCATGACTGCCCTTCAGTCCCGGAAGGCAGTACCAGGACTCGAAGCCATAATGGGACCGCAGGGCCACGAAACGCTCGTTCTCCAGTCGGGCCCGGCCCAACAGCACCTTGATCACGGCGTCCTTCAGGTTGTCGTAGCGGATCATGCCCGCCGGCACGCCCCCGAAATGCTCGAAGGCGTGCACGTGGCCCTCCAGGAACGACTCGATGGCCTGGTTGCCGAACGCCTCGTGGTACCCGCGCCCCGACGCCGACAGGCGCATACAGAACATCCACAGCGGCTCCGAGGTCCCGGCGATATAGGCGCTGAAGAGCCCGAAGTCCACCTCGGCCTCGGCACCCAGCCCGTGGGTCTGGGGCACGGTCACCTTCCCCAGGTGGTCCTCCAGCTCGGCTCGAACCTGGGCCACATAGGCCCGCACCGTGGACTCGGCCACCACGGCGCCGTACTCCTCCGTCAGGCTTGTCCAAATGCGATGCCCGGTGTGGCGTTGCTTCGGCGGCGCCAAGCGATCCTCGCTCAGCCACTGGCGCACCAGGTCCTGCCAGGGCCCCAACGCCGGGGCGATCCGATCCGGCATCTTACGGGCCGGCGGTGTCGCCGACGCCAGGGCCGTCCGCACCGTTCGGCGGTGCACACAGAAGCGCGCCGCCAGAGCCCGAATCCCGAGCCCTTCCTCTCGATGTGCCTTTCTCATCTTCTCGTACAGCTCCACCCTCTTCATCTCCTTCTCCCTCTGTTGTGGGCTTCAGCAACCACGCAACGTAGGGATGTTTGGGGGGTTGGGGGTGGGGCCACTTCAGGTCATCGAAATGGCTCCAGGTGGGGCCAGATCAGGATGTCAAACTAAAAAAAGGCGTCCCGGTAGTACCAGTAGGCATCGTGGCCCGGTGTGCGGGCCCAGAGCCGCCAGTTCGCTGCCTCGGGCTCCCACTCACCGGTGGTACTCACGGCTCAGACGATACGTTCGCCGCGGCGGTCAGGCGCTCGGTAGCGATGCACGAGATCAGGCAGCGCTCTTTGCTGTCGGCCATCAGCCTGGCGTCCAGTCCGTGAACCCGCCGTCGCCGATCTCACCGATGGAGGGGTGGTCCTCGAAGGCGATACGGATAGCACCCGACGTGTACTAGCCGCGCCCCCGCTCCCGGGCCAAGTCTTCGATCTCTGTCGCGCCGGGCAGCACTGACAAATCTGCCGAAACGGTGTCGCGGAACCTTTCGAGCAGCACGGGCGCGTCGAAGGCGCTCAGCTCGGCTCGCACGGCCAGGTTCGGGGCGATATCAGTGATGGCGTCGAGCCAGAACCGCAGATGTCCGGTCAGCATCTCGCTCTCGGTCAAGCACGAGCCTCGATCCCGTCCGCTGGAGAGGAGCGCGAAGATGCGGAAATGCTGGAACAGGCCTTCACCGTCGAAACGTTTGGCTCGTAGAACGCGGACACACGCGGCCAGGTTGACCGGGGCGGCGGGGTTCTGTTTCCGTCGGGCAGCTGCTTCGAGGGCTAAGACGTTGGTGGGGTCACTCACCACCTCGCTGCCCCGCATGGTGGAGATCACCCGGTTCTAGTACACGGTGGCGACGGCCGAGCAGGTGCCCAGGGCCGTGACCGGTGACAGCTCGATCCCGGAGAACTGGCCCGGCAGGAGATCCCATAGTCGGCTCTCGACCTGCCAGATCCGCCGCGGGTCACTGGCGGCCGGCTGGACATACCGGTCGTCCCTCCAGCGTTGCCAGTCGGGCCGGGCTGACCACCGACGCTCTGTTTCGCGCCACGTCGAGCAGTACGGTGGTGAGGTCGGAGGGGTTCAGCCCCTGCTGCAAAGCGGCTTTCGGGTCGCCGTGGGCCTCCTGCCACACGCGTTCGACAGCAGCGTGCGAATCACCGGCGTCGGTCATCGATCTCCCCTATCCGGCTGTGGGGAGTAGCTGATCGACACCGTGGCAGGCTGCAGCTCTCATGTTGGTGCCGCCTGGCCGATGTAACGATCACGGCCGGGCATCGGGGAGGCCGCCGATTCGACCGCAAGGCCCGCACCCTCGAAGGCCGAACGGTACTCGTCGTCGCTAAACAGGGTGAGAGCATGCTCGTCGACGATGTGATCGATCCGCTGCAAACTGGCCACCAGATGGTGCATTTCGAGATATGTGTGCTTCCCCTCACGCCGCGACCCGCCCACCCGCACCACCTTCAGACCCTCCGCCTCGGCTACTTCGACGTGGGTGGTCCCCGGCTCGATCCACTCGCTGGGGCGGACCCAGCCGTCGACGATGAGCACGCCCCCTGGATTGAGGTGGGCGGCCATCGCGGCGATCGCGACGTCCAGTTCGTCGGTCGAAGCCATATAGCCGATAGAGCTGAACAGGCACACCACGGCGTCAAAGCGGCAGCCCAATGAGAGCAAGCGCATGTCCCCTTCCCTCAGCTGTATGCCCGGCAGGTGCTTACGGGCCTCAGCCAGCATCGCCGGGTCGATGTCGACCC
The DNA here is from genome assembly GCA_963834725.1 of uncultured Acidimicrobiaceae bacterium. Classification (GTDB taxonomy): domain Bacteria; phylum Actinomycetota; class Acidimicrobiia; order Acidimicrobiales; family Palsa-688; genus PALSA-693. The sequence continues at coordinate 3,571,694 of CAWICN010000001.1, read as the reverse complement.
CCGCGACCTCGTAGGAACCCCGTAGGCAGCGCAGGTGACCGCCGGTGCCACACGCGACATCCAGCAACGAGCGGGCCGCCGCGTTCCGGCTTCGGATCTCATCGTCGACCTCTCGAGCCTCGGCCGCGTAGTCCTTTCCGCTCGCCTCGTAGATCAAGTCATAGATGTGGGCGGTACCTCGAAACACTGGTTCCTCCTCGATGCACGCCAGCCAGTGTGACAACCGCCACCCCGACGCAACAACGGATTTGTTGCTGGGGACCCTCCAGGAAATCCCGGAAGTCGTGCAGCGACCGGTTACCTTCGCCTTGTCTCGAACAACTCCCAAGGTTGGGCTGAGCGGTCGATCCGTCGTGCTTTCGACGGATGGCACGCCCTCGACCGCGTGCTCCTGTCTCGGCTGGACTCGGTTTCGCTCCCGTGCCTGCCCGCTCTCGCTTACGTCGTCGAGTCTGTCCCGAGGGTATGGCGCTGGTGCAGGTGGGTGTTGATCCACCGGCGAACGTCATGCTCGACCTGGGTTATCGTGCGACCGGCATCTACTACGGTGGCCGTCGGTATCTTGCTCGCTGCTGCTACCAGCGCGTCGTTGAAATCGAGCCACACGTCGACCCGTGCGGTGACCGCTTCGCTTCCGTCTCGGCCGCCGAGCCGGGCGCGCAGAACCTCAGGTGGGCAGGTTAAGCAGAGGAAGTGCGCCGAGTCGAAGTAGCGGACAACGTCGCTGTTCGAGAGGACTTGTTGCGGGAGCATCGTCGAGAAGTACACGACCACGACATCGTTTTGGGCGAGTTCGTGAGCGAGCCGCATCATCGACCGCCAGAAGGCCGGGTAGTCCTGGTTTGGCGGGACGACGCTTATGAGGTCCTCGGCGAAGACGTCGGCGTCGAGAAGGACCGCGCCAGGAATGGTTCCTGCGAGCCGAGCACACAGCGTGGATTTCCCGATGCCGGCGGTGCCGGTGACGACCAACAAGGCCGGTCGGACAAAGGGGCGCTCGTCGCCGCAATGCGGGCATCGCAGCACGTCGCCCACCGCGAGAATCAAGTCGGGAAAGGCGCTCCGGCGGCCGCAGACCTCGCACGTGAACGGCACACCACCATCCTGTCGCCGAGACGAGCTCCGACGCAGCCTTCGCTGCCACGGCGATCTGCAACGACGCCCGGCGCGGGTGCTGCAGCGCCCCGCCTGTCTGAGGAACACGGGCGTTCACGCGCACCCGCTCGACCCGAGGTCGCCGGCTCCGCTACCGACGCCGTACGAGCTCACTCGCTCCGAGCGGGACGTGAACTCTGCCTTCGTCGAGCACCTTCGGCGTCGCCGCGGTGGCCCAGGCGGCCTGACGCGTGGGGTCAACGGTGGAGCAGGCTGCGCCCCCACTGCGCCCCCATGCGCCCCGCTAATCGTGCCGAACGGGGCCGGGCTACGCGGACCGAGAGAGAGCGAAGCCGCAGGTCAACGCGTAGATTCCCTCAGCGTGAGTAGGCGTCAGTCGGGTGACCCCTTCCCTGATAATGCTGAGGTCGATGGTTCGATTCCATCTAGCCCCACCGGCAAAGTCCCAGGTCAGAGGGGGTGTGGGGCGGACCGGGACTCCCGAGGTTGACGATCCATCCCGCGTCCATCCCGCGGCCGGAAGCGCTCACCCAGCCGGTTAGCGGCCTCCCGGTCGGCCTCTTTGGTGGCCTGGGCATACACGGCGAGCGTCGTCCGCGGGTTGGCGTGACCAAGGCGCTCCTGGGCGGTCTTGATGTTCACGCCCCTCTTCCAGCAGAGCCGTGCCTGCGGTGTGCTTCAGGTCGTGGAAGTTGAGATGAGGCACTCCTGCTGCCTGCCGGGCCGGCAGCCACACGCCGCGTCGCCAGTTGGAGTAGTGCAACCTGGCGCCGTCCGGCGAGACAAACACGAGTGCTTCGGGATCAGTAGCGGTGATGCCTCGCTCGGCGAGCACGTGAGCGATCGTCGACATCAGCCAGTCAGGTAACGCCAGAGACGGCCGGCGTCCTGCTTTGGTCTTCGGGTCGCTTTCGATCATTGCCCCACGAAGGCCCCGAGTGACCTGACTATCGATCACGATTGTCTGCCGGAGGAAGTCCAGCCGGTTCACTCGCAAACCTGCGATCTCACCCCATCGCAACCCGAACGCGCCGAGGTAAGCCATCGGGCCGTGTGAGCCCATGGCGTTTGCCAGCTCCGCGAGACGATCCGCGTCGAGGATCTCAGCCACTCGAGGTGCGATCTGGGGGAGGCGAATCCGCCGGCACGGGCTGCGAGCGATGATCTCCGAGTCTTCGGCGTAGCTCATCAGAGCCCGCAGGACCGCGTACATCCTCACCGTCGACGCCGCTGCGTGCGACGATGCCCAGCTGTTGACGACCTGTTGTACGTCGGCCCTGGTGACAGATCCAACCGCCTTCGATCCGAGTGTCGGAAGTACGTGGTTGTCCAGGATGCTCCGATCCCGGGCGATCGAGCCGGGCCGCTTTGTCGTGTTCACTGCGAGCCATCTCTCCGCGACGTCGCTGACACGGGCCGCAGCTAACCGGGGATCCACCCAGGCTCCTCTATTACGGGCAGTTCGCTCGGCTGCCTCGAAGGCCTCCGCTTCCTTCTTGGTGAGGAATGTCTTGGAATATTCCTTACCGCTCTGGTCGCGCAGTCGAACGTCGTAGACCCGCCGGCCATCTCGTTTCCGAATCCGAGCCTGAATCATCCCTGCTCCTTGTCGACCAAGACGAGAGAAAGTCTTTCACGCACATGGGACTTGCAGTTCGGATCTACGCGGAGCCTTCGTCTGCTGTCGCCGCGAAGGCACGCACGCTCTCTCCTGGTCAACGGCCCTTCTCCTTGTCCCCGGCTCTCTGCATTAGCAGTGAGTCCGAACCGGGACCGGACTTCCAAGGCCGTCCCTCCCCGGTTCCACCCTGCAGACGCCGCCGATGGTGGTCGGTGCCGAGAGCGGATGAAGCGCTTGCATACTCTGCATGGGTGCATTTCGACCCCGCTGTCGACTACTTCGACCGGATTGAGCTTGTCGTGGAACTTGTGCCCGGTCTAGGTGAGCCTCCGATTGAAGTCTGGGTCTACCAGTTTGACCCTCCCCCCGAGGAGACAGCGGACTGGCCGACGGCTGACCTGCGACACGTTCTGCTCGATGATCTGGTCCCTCATACTCTTGACGACCGTCGCAGATACGCCGACTGGGGCGCTTCTGGAGCGAGCCATATACTCACGCTCGCCCTTCTATGGGCTGGAGGCACGGTGGTTGGTAACGCCGCCTGGACGGCGGTGACCGCAGTGATCAACGACATTCGCAACCGCCTCGCCTCATCCGGATCCTTTCACACTCCGGCGCTCTTGAGTCAAGACGACGCCAAGATGCAGGCCCGATGGCAGCTAGGAGCCTCACACTTCGATATCGACGAACATGAGACCGACCTAGTCTTAGCGAGCGACCTCAGACCTGCTGAAGCGCCGCGGTCAACTCGAGCGGGGATGGCTGGGGTCTGAGGTCTCTCGCGTTTTGGCCGGCCGGGATGGCTGCCTGTCGGTGCCGGGCCGGCAAAGCCGGCCCTATGCCGGTCGGTCGATTCGCCAGGCAGAAACGGATTGGTCCCCAATAGCGTCCTGTGATCAACAAACCCACAGACCCGGCCGCGTCAACGGTCGGAGAGGAGGACACCATGGGGACCGTGGCCAGCCTACTGGCCGAGCATGTGAGCTTCCGTTGCACCTCGGTAGACCGTATCGGCATCCGCGGGTACATCCCGGGGTTGATGTATGAGGGAGGGGTGGTGAAGTTCCTGCTCAAGCGAGGCAACTACATCCCCTCACCGGCCGCGTTGAACCGCAACCGGCAACGGCTGGTGAGCGAGCTCGACGCGCTGGTGGCCGCCTCGGGGGTGCCGGTACTGCGTTTCAAGGCGGGCCAGTCCAAAGAGAACATGGCCCGCCCTTATCAAGACGGAGCGGCCGCGGCCGGCCGGTTCGGGCTGGTGCTGGTGGGCAAGGCCCAGGAGCGGACCAGTTCGTGGCGGGGCTTCGTCGATGACACCCACGCCCGGCATCGGCCCAACCATCCCCATATCACCTGGCGGCGCCAGTCGTCGGTGCCCGACCACTGGTACCTGTATTTCGCTGACCCCGAGTGGGGCCCGACATCGCTACGGCTGGGCAGCTACGCGCCATACCCGTTGTGGGTCAACGCCAACGGACATGAGTGGGCCAAGGTTCAGCTGGCCAAGGCCGGCGTCGGCTTCGACGCGCTCGATAACGGTCTACGCCGGGTGGACGACCCCGCCCTGGCTCATCGCGTCTGCGCCCGCCTCGGTTCCGGTCATGTCCGCGATCTGCTGGCCCGGATGATGGCGGTCATGCCCAACCGCTCACCGTCGATGATCGCCGGGCCGGCTTCGACTGGGCGTTCTCCATCGCCCAGATGGAGGTCTCTGACACCTCGGTATTCGACCAGCCCCGCCGGGCCCGGGCCTGGTTCGAGGCGGCCATCGACTGTCATCTGGACCTGGGCCGCCCCGAACAGGTGTCACTGGTCGTCGACCGCCAAGTCAGAAACCGCGGCAAACACAAGACCCCGGGACGGTTCGCCACCGAGGTCATCACCCGCGACGTCGCCCCCCGCATCCAGATCCACTACAAGTCCTCCAAGGCCAAGGCCTACCTCAAAGAAGGCCGGGCTCTCAGAGTGGAGATGACGTTCAACGACGCCGACGACTTCAACCTTCACAAGACCCTCAACAGCCACAACTGGCGGGCTCTGCGCCGACTCGGCGCGGATATCGACGCCCGGTTCCTGGCCGCTTTGGGCGAAGGACAGCCCGGACTGCCCGACCCCGCCACCCTCGAAGCAGTCGTGCTGCCCAGCCTCCACGACGGCCAGCGGGCCCCCGGGTTACGTTTCGGCGATCCCCGCACCATGGCCCTGCTCGCCTCCGTCGGCTCCTTCGCGCACGTCATCGGCGGGCTCACCAACAAAGCCCTGCGCACCCAGATGGCCGTCCTGTACAACCCCGACTACAGCCCCGCACAGGCGACCTACGATCTCCGCCGCCTACGGCTCAAAGGCTTCATCGAACGAATCCCCCACACCAACACCTACCGGGTCACCGCCCACGGCCTGCGCATCGCCGCCTTCTTCACCCAACTCGCCGCACGCGTCGTGATTCCCGCCCTCACCGACCTCGCCGCCCTCAGCCGACCACGCCCACCCGCACCCCGACCCCTCACCGCCGCCTGGAAAGCCTACGAACGCGAACTCACCGACCTCCTACGAGCCAGCCCCCTCGCAGCATGACCCAAAAACTTGCCTCAACTCTTCAGAACCTGGGACTCAAGCAGCGCTAGTGCCCTGACCGCATACCTGCGCTTGGTTGGGGTCCACCATCTGTGCGGTGGGGTTGGTCATGGTGGGGGCATGTCTGCACGGGTGAGGGTGCGTCGGTTGACTGATGAGGAGGGCCGCCAGTTGCAACGGATTGTGCGGCGCGGCGGCGGGAAGAGCCAGGTGAGCGTGGTGCGCTACCGGCGGGCGTTGGTGGTGCTGGGTTCGGCGAGCGGCAACACGGTGGAGGTTCTGGCCCGGCTGGTGCAGACCTCGCCGGATCGGGTGCGGGAGATGATCCACCGGTTCAACGAGTCGGGGATGGCGTCGTTGGACCCTCAGTGGGCGGGTGGCCGTCCCCGCCGGATAACGACTGAGGACGAGAGGTTCATTGTGGAGACGGCCAAGACCCGCCCGGAAAAGCTGGGCCGGCCCTTCACGCATTGGAGTATCAAGAAGCTGCGGGTCTATCTGGCCGCCAACCGGCAGCGGAAGGTGGTGATCGGCAAGGAGCGGCTGCGCCAGATCCTGGCCGCCCATGAGGTGACCTTCCAGCGGACCAAGACCTGGAAGGAGTCCAACGACCCGGACAAGGAAGCCAAGCTGGATCGCATCGAGGAGCTACTGGAACGGTTCCCGGATCGGGTGTTCGCCTTCGACGAGTTCGGGCCGTTGGCCATCCACCCCATCGGGGGCTGCTGCTGGGCCAAGAGGAAGAGACCTAACCGGCTGCGAGCCAACTATCACAAGGCGTGCGGGGTCCGGCAGTTCCACGCCTGCTACTCGGTGGGCGAGGACCGCCTGTGGGGCGTGATCCGCAAACGGAAGGGGACCGACTACTCGCTGGAAGCGATCAAGTCCTGCCGGCGGGCCCGGCCCGACGGCGAGCGGATCTACGTGATCCTCGACAACCTTAAGGCTCACAAGGCCAAGGCGATCCAACAGTGGTGCGCCAAGAACAACGTCGAACTGTGCTTCACGCCGACCTACTCGTCGTGGGCCAATCCCATCGAGTGCCACTTCGGCCCGCTGCGCGACTTCGTGTTGAACAACTCCGATCACGCCACCCACAACGTGTTGGGCCGCCGCCTGCACGCCTACCTCCGCTACCGCAACGAGCATGAGGCAGATCCGGCCATGCGCCAACGTCTGCGCAAGGAGCGGGCTCGGCTCCGCTCGGAACGACAACGCCGTTGGGGCCGCCCAGCATCGCCTCCGGCGGCTCAGGCCGCCTGAAGCTCTCCCGCAGGTGAGTCGTTGCCCCGGTGTCAGTTCAACGCGCCATGCATCGTCGTATCGCCCTTCCCGCCCATCGGCGAGACCCCCAGCCGGGCTCTCAAACCCGCTCGCGGCCCGACCGACCGGGACCCTAAATCACAAGCGTGATATTTAATGTCATTTGAAACGCGCGAAGGTTTGTGGCCGAGGCTCTAGCCGTCATCAGTGAGGAGTACACGACGGACACAGACACCTGGTCATTCGTCTTTGTTGCCAACGGAGTGCAGTACGAGGCAGACGTGCGCCAAGACGACGGAATGATGCTTGTCTGTCGGCTAAAACGTCGACGCTAAGGGGGGCGGGACAGCTCCAGGTCTGGGCGGCAACGTCGACTCCACACCGCGACTTATCAGAATCAAACGACCATTCATCCCAACGCCGTCCCAACAATTCAAGTCTGGGCGTGTCGCGACGTCGTCCCAGGTCGATCTGGCTAATGAGGGTAACGCCCAGGTCAGAGCCAGAAACGTGGCTAACGTTGGATCATCGTGGATCACCCCGGAGACGGTCTAGATCTGACTCATAACCCGAGGTAAGGAGCCCACATTGCGCATCAGGCCGGGTTCACTGCGAAGTATCGTTCGAGGCCGAGGGCATCGAGCGCGTGAGTCCAGCGCCTCGAGATTTGTCGTGAACCACTCGTTTCCGCCGCCGATGATTTGCCGGCCGGCGCTACTTTGTAGCTCTACTTCTGACCGCTTGGCTGCCTCGGGTCCTCCCGACCCTTGCCACACGCGGAGCATTGTGGGTGCACCCGGGGACCCCGTCGTTCGGCAAGCGTCTGTCATGCGGCGCCATGCGTCCGAAGTGGGACCAGTGCCCGCGTATCCGATCTTCACGACCACACAGTCGCCGCTGGTCGGGATCCCTGAATACGTCCAAGCGTAGATTTGATAGGCCTGCGTTGCCGCTACATCCTCGACGACTTCCTCATCGAGCTCAGCCTCTGTCTCCGCTTCCTCAGCTTGGCGGGCACGAATCGTCTCCCATGCCCGCGTGGCAGGGTTGTCGTAGGCGCCCGAGGTATATGCCTCAGCTGCTCGATCTCTCGTATCAAGGACGTACGTGCGTAACTCCTCACTGAGAATCTCTGCGCTCAGCACACGGTCGCTCAACAACCGGACGTTGTAGTCGGCGTGGCGATACTCACCGATCTGGGAGCCAGATGTGCCCAGAAGGAGGTCTACCGCGTTCGCCCAACCACGCGGTCCGTTCGGACTCTTGAGGTCGAAGGCCACCGCGAGCTCTCGGCTGCTCGCCCCTTCTTCTCGGAGCTCATACGCCCTGTACCAATCAGGTTCCTTCGATCGGATGGCCTCGCGAAGTTCGTTGCGTTCCTCGTCTGTAAATGCAGTCAAGGTTCCGCTCCTAAGAGTCTTGCGCTATCAGCTCGGGGTCATCGAGGTGCCGTCTCCTGGAAGAACTACCTTACCGCTGGGCACGCCTGGGGGCGGGCGGCCGGCGACGGGAGCAAAGGCCGCTCGGTTTCACTTTGCCGTGGACCGAATACCGGGTGGCCCGGAGTCATCACCTCGACCCAGAATCCACCTAGAATCCGTGACAGCCAACGACGGCAATCAGTGGCAGCCATTGCGGAACGAAACGATCCGGCATAGCCGCAGTAAGAGCGACAATCGGGACTCTGTGGCCACCACCGGCAACCAGGGATCAGCGGTCCCGGAATCCTATCAGTTAGGAGTGAGACAGGCCTTCAGGGTAGGTCCGAGCATGCGCGCGGGAATCAGGAGTCATCCCCTGACGTGTCGGGCCTGCCGTCGAGGGCCACTCTCCGCCAGCCCCGGCGTTATCGTCGTTCGGGTGGTTATGAGCGCCTCCCTGTCGAACCGGGTAGTGCCGTTAGCAGAACCTGTTGGTCTGGCCAGAAACCCAACATTCGACCCCAACAATTGCATCGGAGCACGTCACATTCCGTCGCATTGCGTCCAGGCCCAGCACCATCGAGCGGCTCGTGACGTGCCCCGATAGGCACGCATGGGACCCATCAAGACGCGATGCGACGAGGGGAGCCAACTACGGAACAGAAGGCCGAAACGAGTCTGGTCATCCGGCGGAGGTACCCTACCGCTGTGGCCAGTCATGCCTCCGATCTACCCGGCGACCCCGCTGTAGTCGTCATCAGCCCCGACGAGGGTTCACCCGAAGCGTTCCGCGCCTTCGTTGATGAGCTTCTGGCCGGTCCCGAGCCCGAGCTGGAGACGATCGGGGCTGCCGGGGCGCTCCGTGAGCTGCGAGCCGACGCCCAGGAGTGACTCCAGTCGTCATCGATGCCTCCGCCGGCGCAGAGATCCTGACGGACACACGGCGAGGTAGGGCGCTCCTCAGGCTCCTCCCCGCTGACGCTGACGGCTAGGTTCCGGAGCACTTCTACGCCGAAGTGCTGGCGCTCATCCGGCGCCCGTCATCACCGGCGTTCTCGATGAGGCAAAGGCAGACAAGCCCTGCGCAGACTCGGGCCTGGCGCCTCCACCGGGCAACCGTCCGTCCCCTCCTAAACGCAGCATGGGCGTGTCGCTACAACATGACCGCCACAGACGCACTATACGCCGCGCTCGCTGAGCAGCTCCACGCAGGCTTCCTCACGGACGATCACAAGCTCGTCGAGGCACCCACCTTCCCTGCAACGATTACCGTCTTCCCCCTCCCCACATAACGATGACCAGGGGGAGGACCGGGTCGGTCCAGCGATACGCCAGCATCCCGCGTCCATCCCGCGGACGCAGCCGATCACCGGCGGTCGCCGGAGGACACAAACTGCCTCTGACCTGGGACAACGCGCTCCCGGAAGATGCTCACAGTCGTGTGCGCAGCACTGATAATGCTGAGGTCGGTGGTTCGATTCCACCTAGCCCCACAAAAGGCCTGGTAGAGAGCCATCTTTAGATCGTTTGGTGTTAGAGGGCGCAGCAATCACGTGCTGCGCTCATAGGGATTCCGTTCGTATCCCGGTGGAGAAAATGCCTGGTCAGAGGGCAGGTCGTCGTCCATGCGGTTGACGGGGCCCAGGAAACGAGGCGGCTCCGTGTCATAACCAGTGCTATACCGTAGGTCAGCTGTGGGTCACGAATGCAAGGGTCGCACGACGTACTCTTACAGAGTTTCCGCTCCACGATGGAGACCTTGAGGATTGCTGGGCTTGGGCTGTCTGCATCTGAGATGAGCGCCGTTAGCTGTTGGTACGCTTGATGTCCCAAGGATTGATCAACTCGATACCCGTTTCCTCGAAGTCTCGAACGTTTCGCGTGGCCAGCGCTGCTCTGCGCTGAGCGCAGATGGCCGCAATCTGAGCATCGGCAAGCGCTATCGGCCGCCCCGACCGTTCCCTGTTCGCGACTATCAGCCCGTAACGCTCGGCGCTTTCCAACTCGAACGCCACGATTCTGTTCTCGACGTCTTCGTGGAGGAGGGCACTGATAGCCTTGGCGATTCGAGCCTTCCGCCGCCCAGCGGGAAGCCGCTCGATGCCGTACACGAGTTCCGCGGCGGTGATGGCGGAGGTGGCGACATTGCCTGCTGGCAGCGAGTCCAACCAACGGACCACCGAGGGGTCAGGGTCGCGCTTGAGCAGCTCTGACACCACGTTGGTGTCGAGGATGATCAACGCAACGCGGGGCTTCTGGGCTTGTCGGTGCGCTCAGGAATCTCTAGGTCTACCCCGCCGAGTGCAGCGAATCGGGCGTGGATGCGGCTGCCGAGACCCACGAGAGGTCTTGGTGCTGGTAGGGCTTCGGCCAAGATAGCCCTGACTTCGGCCTCCATAGAGCGGCCATGTTGAGCTGCTCGAACCCGTAATCGTTCTCTCATAGCCTCGTCAAGGCCGCGTATCGTCAGGGTGGCCATTTGTCCTTCTTCGCTGTCAGTGAAAGCAATGCTAGCACACCCGGGCTTGAGCCGGCTCTTTCCTGCGCCCATCAAGCGACAGGCGGGCTGACGAGGCTGGTTCGGGTAGGGGACTGGTCGGGCACTGAACCTCCTCCGGCTACTCGTCGCGTTCTCGCCACAGGCGGAAGGTTCAGGATGGCCAGAGCGTACATCGGCCGGTACCAATCCGGTCGTGCTGGGCAAAAGAACGCAGACCCTTGCCGAAGAGTGGTCCTCCAGTGCCTGGGCGACCGGAGATTCGACCGGGCGGCCCGCGTGTCGGTTTCGTGATGCCGGGTCGGGCTGACCGCGACGGATCCCGATGTGCCTGAGCGCAGCTCCAGGCGTCACATCGGATCCGGGCGGGAGGAGATCTCACCGACCCGGGCATCGACCACAGGGCTGGCACTATGGCGGCTTGGGCCTGTCCCATCTAGTCGAGGTCTGGATCGGCGTTTTTCGGCCCAGCCGGGCGGCGGCTCCGCCGTGGCGGACGTGGTAGAGGCGGGGACGGGCGCAATGCAAGTTGAAACAACTGGTGTCAGGCCGGCAACGTGGTGTGACACCGTCCGGCAATTTGGTCTCATGTTAGAGGAGGTTCGAGCCGCCCTGGTACGGGAGCGGCGAGATGTCCACAACCCCTTTGGTACCGCAATACAGAACCCCAGAGGTTCTTCTGACGAGAACTCCGGTATCCTCGGTGCCGCAGGCGATGCTCATGCCTCGCCGCCGAGCAGGTTCTCGCACGTCTCCGGAAGTCAGGGCGGCTGACTCGAACCCACCGCTTCCGACCACGCTGGCGAACAGTTTGGCCTTCCTCGCCTTCAAGGCCATGACCTTCTCCTCGATGGTGTCCCGCGCCACCAGACGATGCACGATCACTTTGCGCTTTTGGCCGATGCGGTGAACTCGGTCAACAGCCTGAGCTTCGCTCGCCGGGTTCCACCACGGGTCCAGAAGAATGCAATGGTCGGCCTCGGTCAGGTTCAGCCCGAACCCGCCGGCCTTCAGGCTGATGAAAAAGACCGGCGCGTCCCCGTCCCGGAACCGGTCGATCACCTCCGTTCGGCGCCGGGTGCGGCCGTCCAGGTAGCAGCAGTCCACCCCGTCGGCTTCACCCGCCGCCGGGCCGCGGCCAGGAAGCGAGTGAACTGGCCGAAGACGAGGGTCCGGTGCCCTTCTGCCACCGCCTCCGAGATCATCTCGGCGAGCACGTCGAGCTTGGCGGACGGCACGTCCTTGTGCCTGGCATCGATGAGCGAGAGGTCGAGGGCAGCCTGGCGCAACAACGTGAGCGAGCGCAGGATCTCGAAACGATTGGACTTCATATCGCCGAGCAGTCCGAGGATCTTCTGGCGGTCTCGCTGCAAATGCGTGTGGTAGAGCCGGCGGTGGCGGGGATCGAGGTCCACCTCGAGCCTGGCCTCATCGAGCTCACGGAGCACGCGCCCACCCCCACCCGATCCCCTATGGGCCGGCGGCGACCGTAACTGGTGCTGGCGGCCGGATGGTGGACCGCCGACGTTAGGCTCGGGACCTGGTGTCGACGCCCGCCCTCGATGGTGCCCTGCAGCTCAAACGATCCGGTGATCTCGACGCCGCGGTGATCGCCCTCGAGGCTGTGCTCGGCGAGCGTCCCTCCGACCCGCTGGCCCTCGCCCACCTGGCGGACACCCAGATCAAGCGGGGCCGCCTGGAAGAAGCCGAGGCCGCCCTGGACCGGGCCGAGGCGGGAGCAGGGACCACGGTGTTCACCTCCCGGCTGCGAGGCGACCTGTGCTACAAGGCGGGCCGCTGGGCGGAAGCGGCGCGCGGCTACCAGGACGCGGTGGCCCTTGGCGATCGCGGCACCTGGTCACTGGTGCAACTGGCCCGCTGCCGGCTGCGCGTGGGCGATGTCGACGGCGCCCAGGGGGCGGCCTCGCAGGCGGTCGAGCGCGACCCGGACTCGTCCTCGGCCTGGGTGGCGCTGGGAGACGTCGCCCTGCGCGCCCAGCGGCTGGATGAAGCCGAGGCCAGGTACACGCGGGCGCACGATCTGGCCCCGGCCGACCAGTGGGCGTATGCCAAGCTGGTCGAGGCCCGCCTGATGCAACTTCCGCCGGAAAAGCGTGATCGCGAGATGGAAGTCCTCTTGAAGACGACCGGGCGCGGCAACCGGCACCTGGTCGGCGTGCAGGCCCGCCTCCGCAGCGAGCAGGGTGATCAGGACGCAGCCGCCCGGGCCTGGGGTCGCCGGGCGCAAGGGGGCGATCTGTATGCTCGCAAACAACAGGGATTCGCCCTGCGCAAGGCTGGCCGGCTGGAGGAGGCGGCGGCCGTGCTCGGCCCGTGCCTGCTGGCGGAGCCAGAGGATCGCTACGTCTTCAGCTCGTACGTCAGCTTGCAGACCAAACGGGGCGCCTTTGAGGAGCTGCGGTCGACGCTGGAGGACGCCCTGCCTCGCGCCGGCAGCCGGCGAGGTGCCTACTATGGCGCGTTGCGGAAGCTGCCACCGCCGGCCCCATGACCGCCCCGACGCTCGGGGAACTCGTCGACGTCGCCGACGTCGAGACCGTCGTCCGCCTGGACGGCGCGGGCAGGCGACTTTCCGAGTTGGTGCTCACCGGTGATGTGGTCGGCAGCTTGAGTGAAGTGCTGGCCGCGGCGGCGGCTCCGACCGGCGCCGGCTTCTTCGTCGTAGGGCCATTCGGCTCGGGCAAATCACACTTCCTGGCCGCGGTCGGTGAGCTGCTCGACGACCCGCAGTCGGCCGACGGCTTGACGGGATGGGATCATCGGCTACGCGACCTGGCCGGCTCGGCCCACCGCTGCGTCGCCGTCCGGGTCCCGTTGGTCGAGTACCGGGCCGAGGCCTCGCTGGAGGACGTGGTGGCCGAACGGGCCTGGCGGGCTCTCGGCCGGCCGCCGGTACCGTCCGGGACGGACCGCCTGGCCGCGTGGGGCACTCTTTTCCAAGCTGCAAAGGGAGAAGGCCGCTACGGGGTGGTGCTCCTCCTCGATGAGGTCAGTGAGTTTCTGCGAGCCAAGCGGGGGGCGGCGCTCACCGAGGACCTCCGCTTCTTGCAGTTTCTCGGTGAGTGGACCCGCGACCACCCGGTGATTGTGCTGGTCGCCATGCAGGAGAGCATCGAGGAGGTCGCCAACGTCAGCCTGCGAGAGCTGGCCCGCATCCGGGACCGCTACCGGCCCAGCCTGACGTTGTCGATGCGCCACGTGGAGGACCTGGTGCGGGGTCGCCTGGTGCGCCTCCGCCCCGGCGCGGCTCCGTGGGTGGACCGCGCCTGGAACGAGATCTCGTCGGCCTTCCCCACCGCAGGCACAACCCGGGAGAGGTTCGAGCGCTGCTACCCGCTGCACCCCGACACCCTCGGCGTGCTCGAAGGGCTGCGGTTCCTGCTCTCCCAGCAGCGCGGCGTCGTGGACTTCATCTGCCGCCGGTTAGCCGCCAGCCTGCACCGGCCGTACGCTTCGCTCGTCACCCCGGACGAGGTCTTCGACCACTTTCGGGGCCGGTTGCACGAGCGCCACGAAACGGCTCGCTTCGCCGATGTCATCGTCCCGTACTTCGAGCGAGCCGCCGGCGAGCTGGTGGACGCCGGCGACGAGGAACTGTCGGTGCGGGCGGTCAAACTGCTGTGCCTCCTGGCCGGGTCACCGCTGGAGAGGGACCGCACCGCGGCCGAGCTGGCGTGGATGCTTCTGGCCCGGGTGAGCGACCTCGACCCCTCCGCCAATGCCGCCTACCTCGATCAGGCCATCCTTCGGCCGCTGGCTGACAACGGAGCCTATGTGGTGGCCAAACCGGACAGGGCCTACACCGTCGAGCTCGGAGCGGACGCCGCTGTTGTGGCCAGGACCCGGGTGGCCCAGGTGCGCGCCGAGGTCCGCCCTGGCGACCGGCGGATCGTCTCGACCCTTGTCGAGCTGGGATCGACGCCGACTCTCCCCCTGAAGCTCGTGTCCGAGATCGGGTTGGCCAGGCGCCAGGTGATGTGGCAGAACACCGTCCGGTCGGTCACCGTGGGTTCCGGCCGGGTGCTCGAGGTGGGACCGGAAGACATGCTTCGACTGGTCAGCCAGGCCCGGGCCACGGGCGCCGAGGGCTGCCTGTTGATCGGCGAGGTCGAGCTCGATGATCTCCGGGAGGCCAAGCAGCGGGCCTCCGCCCTCGTCGCGGGGAACGTGCGTCTGGCCGTGTGGGTGCCCGACGGGCTGACCGCGAGTGAGATCGACGCCGTGCTCGACATGCACAGCCGCCGGCTGGCCCTGGAGGCCGTGCAGGCGGAGGGCCGGGCCGACGTGGTCGAGGTGCTGTCCCGCCTGGCCGAAACCGACGCGGTCCAGGCCCGGGAGATCCTGCGCCGGCTGTACTTCGAAGGCCGTCTGCTCCACGGCGGCGCCGAGGGCGACGGGCCCGATCTGCCGTCGCTGTCCGGGTTGCCGTTCGACCGGCAGCTGGCCGCCCTGGCCGGCCCGTTGCTGGCCGCGCTGCACCCCCGCCACGCCGAGGTCATGCCCCGGCGGGAGCTGGTCGGCGACCGCCTCGTCGGCCAACTGGTCACCGAGGTCATCGGGCCGGGGCGGCTGGGGCCGGCCGCGGCTGGTCCGCTGCGTGCTCTCATTGCCGGCTACCTCGTCCCCTTGGGGCTGGCCCGGGTCCGGGCCGACGGTGTTCGCCTGGCCCCCGATCCGGCTCGCAGCCCCGCGGTGGCCGAGGCAGTCCGCCTGGTCGGCGACGGGGATGCGGTCCCGGCGGTGGAGGTGATTGGAGGCTTGGCGGACGGTCCGGTTGGGCTGACCGAGCCAGAGGCCATCCTGGTGCTCAACGCCTGCGTGCAGGCCGGGCTGCTGGAAATGTGGCGCGGGCGGGGACAGATGGCCGAGCCGTTCACCGCCGTCACCCCGACCGACCGGCTCGGCCCGGGAGAGCTGGTCGAGCCGGCGGTGCGAGCAGCCACGGAGAAACTCGGGCCCATCGCCGGGCCCGGGCCGCTCGAACCGTGGAGCGCTGCGGTGCAGCGCACGGCCTGGCGGTATGCCCGGGTCTGGCTCGAGGCCCGGCGGGAAGATCTGGCCGCAGCTCGCACCGGCCTGGAGACACTGGGTGAAATTCCGACGCTGGCCGGCGTCGACGCGGGACCGGTCCTTAACGACATCGCCATGGTCGGAGCGGTCCTTGACGCGTGTTTGGACGATCCAGGCCGGGCCCTGCCCGCGCCCGCCGGTCTGCGCCGGCTGGTCGCGGCCGCGGACGACCCCGAGGCCCTGCTCGGGGCGGCCAAGCGGTTGGCCGCCGTGGCCCAGTTCGTTCGGGATGGTCTGCGGCGGATCGAGGAGGCCGCGGCCTACCTCACCCACCCGGACCTGGCGATCCCCGACGACCAGGAGACCCTGGCCACGCTGCACGCGAGCGCGGTCGGCATGCTGGACGCGACCCTGGTGCTCGCTGCCGCCGACCGGACTCCCGAGCTGCTGACGATCTACCGCGAGTTCCGCAGCGCCTATCTGGCGACCTACCAGGAAGGCCACGACCGCTACTACTCGGCAGTGAGCCCTTCTGATGTCGAGGCGATTCGAGCCGCCCCGATTTACCGCGATCTGGCCGCACTGGCCGGCATCGGCGCAGTCGCGGTGCGTGACGACCGGGTCAAGGTTGACCGGCTGCTGGCGGGCGCCGCCCCGGCTCCCTGCCGGCGCCGGGTCGAAGTCGAGCTGGGATGGAAGCCCCGATGCGCCTGCGGCTATGGGCTGGGTGACACGGAGCCCGAACTGGATCGCGAGGCTGTGCTGGCCGTGGCGCGGCGCGGCATCGTCGAGTATCTCGAGGAGCTGGCGAAGCCCGAGGCGACCTTGCGCATAGAGGACGCGGCCCGCGACCTTGACGGTCTGGGCCGGGACGAGCTGGCCGGGGCCCTGCGCCAGCTTGTCGCAACGGCTCGCGGCCCTCGCCACACCGACAGCGACCAGCCGGAACCGGGCGCGATCGCACAGTTGCTCGATCGCGAATCGGCGGAAGTCGTGCGCGACGTGCTGACCGGCGGGCAGCTCATCGTGACCCGGGATCTGGCCTTGCTGCGCGAAGACCTCATTGGTCGGCGGTATCCGAAGCGCAAGCTGCTCGACATCCTGGCCGGGTGGGTCGATGCGACGGGTGACATGGCACCTGGAGGGTTCGTGGAGATCGTGGACAGTTCCGAGCCGCCTTTTGGCCCAGGCCAGGCGCCGACACCCGCGTCCGTTGGCCCGACCCTCGCAGGGGGGTCGGGAGGGACGGCAACTGCACTGGCCGAGCGTTTCCCGGGCCTCGCTGCGTTGCTGCCCGCTCATCAGGCTGCCGACGCCTTCTGGCTGGCGGCATGGTGGGGCGACCGGCCGGCGCCGCCGACCTGGCTCCCTGCCCGCCTGCTCACCGATCCAGCCCGCCTGGCCGCCGCCGCCGAGGCCATCTCGGGTGACCTGCTCGCCCGCAGCGAGTTGGCCGATCTCGACGCCCGGGTTGACTCCGACACCGTTCTCGGCCGTCAGATCGAGGGCGCGCTGGACCTTCCGGGCCGCCCTGCAGCCGAGGTGGCGGCCGTCGTC
Organism: uncultured Acidimicrobiaceae bacterium; assembly: GCA_963834725.1. Taxonomy (GTDB): domain Bacteria; phylum Actinomycetota; class Acidimicrobiia; order Acidimicrobiales; family Palsa-688; genus PALSA-693. Next base: position 3,554,614 of record CAWICN010000001.1, on the reverse strand, counting down.
TCGAGTGAACGCCTCCTCCGCTATCCAACCCGCCTGGCGGTCGAGCAGCTGCTTCACCGGGTTGCTGCCGACTGGCAGCTGGCACCGCTCCTCGAGCAGGTGGCGACGGTGCCTGCGCACCACGCCCTGCTGTCCGATGCCGAGATGGCCGCGGCCATCTATCTGGCCGACGCCGCACGGCACCTGGCGGTGCTGGAGCGAAGCGTCTCGGGTACGTCGTTACCGGCCCTCGTCTCCGACCTGTATCCCTCGCATTGCGCTCCGGTGCCGGAGCTCATCAGCCGGGCGGCTCTGGCCGGGGTCGGTACCTTCCTCAGCGCCGAAGTCCTCGACGCCTTCCGCGCCGCGGCGGTCCGACTGCTGCGTCGAGCCGACACTGAATTTACGAGCTATAGCCTCGGCGACTTCGCGGGCTGTCAGCGCATATGGGAGGTGGGGGAGAACGTCGTTCGCCCGTTACTGGCGCGCTACCGACGGGTCGGGGTGTTGCTCGTGGACGCGATGCGAGCCGATCTTTCAACACGGGTGGTGGACATGATCGGTGAGGTGCTCGCCGACAGGGAGGCACGACAGTCCTGGGCGGTGGTTCCGGAGCCGACCCGGACGGTGGAGTCCGTCGTCGCCATGCACCTCGGTCGGATGGTTCCAAAGGGGTCAGCGACTGCCCCACCCGGCGCGCCGTTCGCCCATCTCGGCTACGAGACGGCTGTGCTTCTGGGCGCGGACCGGGACGACCGCGCTGGCGAGGTGCGGGCGTTGTGGGAGTCCGGGCCGCCCTTATCCGTCGCCGTAGCGACCGGGGTGGACGAGCGGCTGCACCGCACCTCCGTCGAGCTCGCAGGTCTCCTCGACGAAGCGGCGGCCGCGCTCCGCCGGCGCGTGGTGCCATCGCTGACGGCTTTACCGGACAATGTGCCGCTCGTGCTGATCGCCGACCATGGGTTTCGCGAGAACCCAGCCTGGGGTCGCGGTCCCGAGGGACGCTACACCCACGGCGGGGTTTCTCTCGAAGAGTGCGTCGTGCCGGTCGTGGTGTTCCCACCGGCATAGGGGCAGTCGTCTCGGCGGTGGTTGTAAGGTGCCCTCGGCATTCAGGCTCCGTGGGTCACGTATGGGTCACGAACCAAGCATTCTAAGGCCCTGGCGGTACAAACTCCCTGGTCAAACCACATTTCGGTCGAGGGGGACATTTGCACTGATAATGCTGAGGTCGGTGGTTCGATTCCACCTAGCCCCACCGAGCAGAAACCCCTTGTGACCAGGGATTATCCGTTCGGGGGATGGGTGCTGGCGACGCCTACCGACCGACAATTAGCCGGCATCGGTGCCGGATAATTTGCTGGCGAATCGCGGAAACTCATGTAATACGCACAAGGGGTGTGAGCACCTGGAATCGGAGCGCGACGACGTGAACGGCCTGCTCTGAGCTTTGGGACATCGACCGTCTCGCCGGCTACTTGTCGGTGTCGAAACACTTCTTCTAACCCCCGCTGCTTCCCCCGGCTGCTCGTCGGCGGGCAACCCGAGGCGGTCACCAACCGGCAGGGAGTATGAAGGGGTGGCTGATCGTGAGGGATCCACCAAGTGTGTTGGTGGCGACGACTACGGTCAGCTTTGCCTAGGTTCCGTGTCTGACTTGGCAATCGGTTGACGGCCAACCGTCCTGTCTTGGAGCAGCATGCGTCGACTGGGAGCTGGGTTGGACAACTGGCACCGGCCGGCCGTTGGTGCGGTGGATCGCCCTGTTGACCCAGGACGATCACACCGCCGCCGCACCTGTTGGGCGGCGTGTGCCACCCCTTGAGTGAAAGCGAAGAGAAGGGATGGCCATGACAACTGTAGATGCGGCGCGGCGGGTGACGGGTGGCGTGGACACGCACCTGAAGCTCAACGTGGCGGCGGCGCTGGATTCGTTCGGGGGGTCTGTTGGGGGTGGAGGCGTTCCCCGCCGACAGCAGCGGCCACCGCCAGCTGCTGAGCTGGCTGGGAGGCTTTGGTCCGGTGGCCCGCGTCGGAGTGGAGGGAACGGGCTCGTATAGGGCTGGCCCGGTACTTGCGCAACGCCGAGGTCGAGGTGGTCGAGGTGGACCGGCCCAACCGCCAGGCCCGCCGGCGCCAAGGCAAGTCTGATCCGCTCGACGCGATCGAGACAGCCCGGGCGACCCAGGGGGGCCGGGCCCTAGGTTCGGCCAAGACCCGCGACGGCAATGTGGAAGCGATCCGGGCGCTGGTGGTGGCCAAACGCTCGGCCCGCTCGACGAAGGTCGCGGCGCTCAACCAGATCCGCCACCTGGGATTCACCGCTCCTGAGGAGATCCGTCGGTCTCTGCACGGCGTGTCGCGCGAGCTCATCGCCAGGCGGGCCGCGGCTATGCGTCCCCGCCCGGGCGGCGACCGGGTGATCTTCGCCACCAAGACCGCGCTGCGCACCCTGGGCCGGCGGGTACTGGCCCTCGACGAGGAGAAGGCGAGGCTCGACGGGCTGCTCGCAGAGCTGGTCCAAGAAGTAGCCCCGGGGCTGCTCGACCTGCATGGGGTGGGCGTGGACACCGCCGCCTCGCTTTTGGTCACCGCCGGCGATAACCCGGGTCGGCTGCACTCCGGGGCGGCCTGGGCGCATCTGTGCGGGGTGTCACCCATCGAGGCGTCCTCGGGCAAGGTCACCCGCCGCCGGCTCAACCGCGGCGGCGACCGCCAAGCCAACTCGGCGCTTTGGGGCGTGGTCATCACCCGCCTGCGTTCCGATCCCCGCACCCAGGCACACATGGCCCGCCGCCTCGAAGAAGGCCGATCCAAACTCGAGATCATCCGGGTCCTCAAACGCTACGTCGCCCGCGAGGTCTACAAGCAGCTGCCTCGCTCCTAAAGCCGCCCGCGGCGGCAGGTCTGCCCCCTAACCGGCTGACACCCTCCGGGCTGTCCTGCGAACGATCTGCCGGCCCGCCGCCGCGAGCCCATCCCCTCGCCTCGACGACCAGGGCCGCTGTCCTTGTAAGAGCCTGCCCTCCCCGCTGAGTGGCTCATCCCTGTCTTGTCTGCTCCCTGGCCGCCGACGCCCATCAGGAAAGGAACCCACATGCCCTTCCAGCCTTATGCGCCCGCACCAGTGGTCGTCGAGGTCGACTACGGCTCGGCCAGCAGCCGCGGGCGGCCACCCGACCAGGCGTGGCTCATACGACTGCGCTGCGGCAAGCGAGCCGTCATCATCACCATCGGCCTGCACCAGGCCGCGGCCGAGCACCTCGCCGACCACATCATCGAAGTCCTCGGCCCCCACACAAAACACACCTGTGCCGTCCCCGCCCAGCAACACCCCACCACCCTCGACCACACAGACACCATCCAGCTGGTCAGCCTCCTCGAGTTCCTCGTCGGCTGGCTCGACGCCGACCTCGACTACAACCGAGCCCGCCTACCCCTCTACGGCACCTACACCATCGACCACCTCAAAGCCGACACCGCCCGCCTCCTCGACACCCTCAAAACAGCCAACACGGAGCCTTGACAAACATAGGAGCATCGTTCTGGCGGGACGCGGCAGGTCGGCAACGGTCCGAATCGTTCGACACAGCCGCCGAGGCCGACCCGGCACGACAAGCGAAACAGAGGGAGCAGAGACGGGAGGTACCGCCGACCCAACTGGGCGCAGGCTTCTCAGCCACTGGTGGGAGAAATGGATGGCAACCCGACACGTCGTCGGTTCAACTCGCGCCACGGCCCAATCGATCCGAACCTTCCAGACCGAACCGGTGTTCGGGAAGGTGAGACTGGTCGGGCCCGGCCCGGGCTGCGCCGTAGCGACATCGCCCGGTAGGACGCCGACCTGGCCGACGACGACGTGTAGTCGGTTTCACTATCCGGTGATGTCTTGGCCGTGCTTGCTAATGACAGGTTGGCGGGGCCTCTTTGGCCATCGTGGTACCTCGGATGTCGCCGAACACTGGCAAGGTGACCCGACCTCAAACCTGACCTCAGTCGCTCCATTCTGCACACACTGAGTGGTCGCCGACGATGGGCGGCTCATTCGCCGGGCAGTCGGGATGGGGCAGCGAACCGAACGGGCTCGATTGGTCCGACTGCTTTGGGCCCCCGAACCGAACATTCGAGAGAGGTTTGAGAAAGTACGCAGCGGCGACCGTCCTCGGACTTCAGGTGCCCCACCTACCCCGGCAGGTGACATGGCAGCGTCGAGTTGCTGGATGACGTTTGGGGATGGTGGAGGCTGTGCGACGATGGCGTCGGGCGCTGTTGGATGTCCCGGTGAGGTCGGCGAGGATGGGTTGTGGCCGATACCAGGGGACGTGGGGATGGCGGCTGGTGGATGGATAAGCCGACGGCCAGCATGGTTGGTCGCGTTGCGGACTCGTTGCGGCTCCGGGTGGTGGGCCCGCTGGCCGGAGGGCTTTTCGGTGCGGTTCTGGTGACCGACTCGAACCACGAGCGCCTGGTCCTCAAAGTTCTCCCTCAGGTCGAGTTGGCCTCGGTGTGGGCTACCGGTGCGGCAATGGCGACCAGGCTAAGGGAGGACGGTTACCCGGCCCCGAGGTATGTCGGGACCGGGACCGTGGGGGAGACCGTGTGGTCGCTGCAGGAGTGCTTGGGCGGTGAGGTGCCACGCCGCCTGGGATCCGATCATGCCCGGCAGCTGGTGGGGTTGGCGCGTCGACACGACGCCGACTCTGGCCTTCGCCGCGATTGGGGCGCTGACGCTGAGGCGGCGGCGCGTGGTTGGCTGGCTACTCTGCCGCCATCGGTTCCTAGAGCTCTCGAGCAGAGGCTCCGACACGTACTGGACCGAGCCGGCTACCTGGAGATGATCGAGACCTCGATCGTTCACGGCGATTTCCATCAGCGCAACTGCCTGGTGGATGGCGACTCGGTGTGCGGGGTGTTCGATTGGGAGATCGCCGGACCGGGCGACTGGCGATTCGACCTGGTGAATCTGACCTTCTGGTGCCTGGTTGGCCCCTCGTCCTGCGAGCACGACGCCGCTCAGATCGTGATCGAGGCGACCAAGGCGGACACACCTGGCCCGGTGGCGACGTTCATGATGGCCTGTCAAGTGCTGCGGGCGCTATCGATCGAAGCCGCCTATCGGCCGTCTCGCCTGGCCACGACCGGCCAGCGGATCCAGGCCAACCTCACGGAGTGGTTCGAGCAGGCCGAGACGTGGTGAAAACGACTCCAGCCGTCGACATCCAGGCCCGTGCTCGGTCGGCGCGGGCCGGGGAGGCGGGACCATTCGCCTCCCGCCTGGCGATCAGCGACGGCATCACCGTCCCCATCGAGCCGGGGGGCCTCCCGTTGGCCGTCGAGCAACGAGGCGCATGGTGGGCATCGTGGCTTATTTCACGGAGTTGAGCTCATTCATGGCCTGCTCAATGTCGGTGGTGTTTCTCGCGACCAGGAGCCGAACCTGGGGGTGGGCGGCCACGGCGGTCAGCAGGCGAGGACGGTAGCGACGGTGCCAGCTCAGCAGCCATCTCCAATAGTCGAGACGTTCACAAGACCGTCGCAGGGTCCGCCACACACAGGTCCGGAGGGGTACATCCAACAGGACCACTGCGTCGGCTTTCCCCAGTCGTATGTCGAGGGCGTCGTAGGGACCCAGATCCCCATCGGCGATCCAGTCGTCGCCACCGAAGATCTCGCCTTGGCGCTTCTCCCACTCCCAGACCGGCAGGGGAACCAGACCGGGCGCCCAGAACACGTTGTCTATCTCGATCAACCTGGCCCCAGTGCGCGCAGCGAGTCGCCGAGCGAACGTGCTCTTGCCCGCTCCTCCCGGGCCGAGAACAACGACTCGCATCGGACGCACGAAACCACACCGGACCGCGTCTCGCTGCCGATTTGACTTCAAACGGAGACTCGGCACCTCGTTCTCGGACGTGGCGGGCGCGATCGGGGGCGTCGAGGCCGGTCAGAATGGCTCGCCACCAGGCCGAACACGATCTACGCGCCACCATCTACTCGGCAAGACGCCCCGGCTCCTCAACAGGGGCGGCGACTACCGCAGCTGGTCCCCTCGGCGGGGTCACGATGGCTGAGGGGAGCTCACGGCTGTAGTACAGCTCAGGCTCGGCGTGGTCGCCATGCACACAGCTGAAACCGTGGCGCTCGTAGAAGCGGCGGGCGTCTCGGTCCTCGCCGTCCACGTTGATCTCCATCACCTCGACGCCACGACTCCGGACGAGCGCGCAACCTGACTCGAGCAGGGCAGAGCCGATGCCACGGCCCCTCATCGACGGCACGACATACAGCTCATCGAGGAGTGCCACCGGGGTGTCATACCAGACATTGGAACGCAACGTCATCAGCCCAAATCCCACCGGCGGACCCGACGGACCTCCGGCCAGCACGGCGAGCGTGCTGTCCGCGGCGAGAAGGCGGCCCAGCCGGCTTGCGAGCACTTCCGGTCCAGGGGATGGCTCACCGAACTCGACGTTGGAGTCGTGGAGCAGTCCAGCGAGGATCGCAGCGTCGGCGACAGTCGCCCTACGTGAAGCCACAGGCCCCGACCGCAACTCATCTTCCATCCACCCATCCTGTCATCGACCCAACAACACTGCGTCACCAGCCCGCACATAATCGCGTCGACCCAGGTGCGCCAGGTCGTGGCCAGGGACACACCGAGTCGGCTCGTCCGGCCACGCCAGCAGCCGGCCCCCGACCGGGCACGCCCACCGCCGGTCGGGTTTGGTCTTGAGCCGAGATTCGGGTCGGCGACTCTCACATGATTAGACCTGGATGCATGATTAGACCTGGATGGAGTCGGGCACCATTCAAGGATGACGACCGAGGCTCGGGGCGGCAAGGCCACTGCGGCCCGGGTCGAATAACGCGGAGGTCGTAGACCGGTGGCTCCCAGGACTTCCAGACAAGCCGAAGCCCACCCCAGAGGTCACCTCGCGCCGCCCGCATCGGCGGGAAGGGTCCAGCGGCTCAGCGCAGTGGTGCTGATCGGCTTACCGCTCGCCGGCCTAGTCTGGGCTGTCATTTGGGCCTGGGATGACGGGGTCAGTCGGATGGCCCTAGCGATCGCCGCCGGGATGTACCTGGTAACCGGACACGGCCTGTCCGTCGGGTTCCACCGGATGCTGAGCCATCGCAGTTTCCGCCCCACCCGGCCGCTCAAGATCATCCTCGCCGTAGCCGGGTCGATGGCCGCAGAAGGATCGGTGTTCACCTGGGTGGCCCAGCATCGCCGTCACCACGCCCACGCCGACTCGCCCGACGATCCACATTCTCCATGGCGCTACGGCACCGGGTTCGGCCCCCAACTTCGGGGCTTGTGGCACGCCCAGGTCGGCTGGTTCTTCGAAGCCAACCCATCGCATCCCGAGCGGTGGATCCCCGATCTGCTCGCCGACCACGACCTGCAGGTCATCTCGGAAACCGCGACGGTGTGGGTGCTCCTATCCCTGGCGGTGCCGACCCTGCTGGGCTGGCTGTTGACGGGCACCCTCGCCGGAGCCTTGGCGACCTTGCTATGGGCGGGCGGCGTGCGCATCTTCCTGCTTCATCACGTCACCTGGGCGGTCAACTCGGTCGGGCACATGTTCGGCACCCGTCCCTTTCGCACCCGCGACAACAGCACCAACTTCGCCCCCCTCGCGCTGCTGAGCTTCGGTGATTCGTGGCACAACGCTCACCACGCCTGCCCGCGACTCGCCCGCCACGGGGTCGACCGAGGCCAGATCGACTCCTCTGCCGCGCTAATCCGATTCCTCGAAAGCGTCCGCTGCGCGAGCGACGTCAACTGGCCATCCGCCACGAACACCGCCGCACGCCGACACCCCCATCATCGCAGCGCCACGGACTCGCCTGAACAGATCCCGAACGGCAAGCCGCAACGGCGATCGGTCGCGGCTCTTGGCCGACCCCGGGAGTCCTCACCGCCAACGAGCCCGGCGTCTAGGGACAGGAGCCGGGGCTGATCGCCGCTACCCCGGACGAGTAGCCCGATAGCCGGGCGAAGTCGGGGCCGGAAGGGTCCCTGAAGACTTGTTCGCGGGCATCGGTCCTGGAGGCCTCCCCACTCTCGGCCAAAACATAAAAAGCGATGGAACCGGGTCCACGCGCTACGCGTAACCGCCCCACCTGGGAGACCTCACGACGGCAAGTCGAGCTCCTCGTCCCAGCGGGCATGCGCGGCCGACGACGGCGTGGCATCCGCACCCCACCGGGAGGTTGACAGTTGACCACCTCCAAACCATTCGAACCCAAACCGATCGCCGCCCATCGCCCCGCCCTCGTTGGCTAACCGCTCCACGTCGTCGACCCTCAAGCGGATCACCCGGCCATCTTGCGGGCAAGCACGGCCGCTGGATCCGGGGTGCCGGTGTGTTCGTCCGGGGCGTGGCGGGGTCGCTGTTGCCGCGTCCTCGCAGGAGTGTCAGACGGTGTCGTATTCGTCGTGGCGGCGGACCCACAGACCCCTCTCGTTGCGGCCACGCGGCGCTGGTCGAGCCACTGGTACATGCCTCAGAGGCCATCCACGCGACGCGCGTAGGCCGAGTAGGTGTGATACACGACGCCGTCCTCGAGAGCGAAGGCGCTGACCCCTGGCATCTCCCGCATGTAGGTGGCCCGTGAGAAAGTAGTCCTCAGGACCTTTCTCGCCGCAAGCAGAACGCCATCGAGCGGTGGCTTAAAAAGGCAGGCCTCAAGCTGCGTGGGCGGGGTCAATGGCCGCGGGTCGTGCCCGGCTGCAGGCCCCGACCACCACACCAGAGACTTGCCTACCGTCAGGCGTTAGCCAGCGAAGGCCGCTTGGCTGTTTGCGATGCTCTCGAGCGGATCGGGCGTTTTGGGGGTGTCTCATGCTGGAGCCGCCTCAGCTCGCAGCAGTAGTGTTGCGGTTGGCGGCCCTGGCGTTGGTTGCGATGTTGCCATTGGCGAAGGACTGGCCCACCGAACTGGTCATGCCGGCCAGTAGTCCGGATAGCTCCATGGGCACCACGAACTTGGTGGCGGACGAGGCGCCCAGCTTTTTGAGGGCGTCGAAGTATTGGAGGGTCATGGTGTTGGCGTCGAGCCCCTTGGCTGACTCGTGGATCTGCTGCAGCGCCAGCGCGAACCCTTCGGCCTGCACGATGGCCGCCTGCCGGTCGCCCTCGGCGGCCAGGATAGCCGACTGCTTCTGGCCCTCGGCCACGGTGATGGCGGCCTGTTTGGTGCCTTCCGCCTCGGTCACTACCGCCCGCCGGGTCCGCTCTGCCGACATCTGGCGGGTCATGGCGTCGAGCACGCCGGGGGGTGGGTTGATCTCGCGGACCTCGACGTTGGTCACCTTGACCCCCCAGCGCTCGGTGACGTCGTCGAGCCTGAGGCGCAGGGTGTTGTTCATGTCCTCGCGCTTGGACAGCACCTCGTCCAGGCTCATGTCGCCCACCACCGCCCGCAGCGTGGTGGCGGCGACATTGAGGGCTGCACCCCGGAAGTCTCTGACGGCCAGCACCGACGTGACCGGGTCGAACACCTTGGTGAAGATGATGAAGTCGATGGCGATGGAAGCGTTGTCCTTGGTGATGGCCACCTGGTGGGGCACCTCGAGGAATTGCTCGCGCAGGTCGACCAGGGTGACCCGGTCGGTGATCGGGTTGATCACTATTAGTCCCGGACCCCGGGCCCCGGTGGATCGTCCCAGGCGGAAGAGCACCACCCGCTGGTATTCCCGGATGATCTTTATGGCCGCGGCCGCCCCGGCCAGCAGGGCGACCACGAGGACAGCGACAGCAACAATGACGGCGATCATGGCTGATCCTCCTTGATGTCAAAAACCTTGCGTCCGGAACCGTGCCCGCCCTCGGACCACACCTCCAGGCGGACCCCTCGGGCCAGCACGTGCACCGGGGCACCGGCGGGCAGCCGACTGCTCACCGACGCCGCGCTCCAGGTCTCACCCCCCACTCGCACCACCCCCATCGGCCGCAGCTCGGTACGACCACGCCGGCCGCCACCCGCAGAGATGGCAGGAGGGCCAACCCTCCCCGTAGCCGTTGACCCTAGTGGTGCTGGCCACGATCACCCCGCCCCCACAGGCGGTAGCGGTCAAAGCCACCGGACGCCAGCGGCGGAATGGCGGGAGGCGGTAACCGCCCCACTGCGGCCAGGGCCCGGGCTGGCAGCGGCACGAACCAGGCGTGGCCGCCCGCGTGTTCGCACAACAGCGACGTCGCGCCCAGCAGCACCAAAGACGGCGCCGGCCCCCCACCGCAAGCCGGCAGGGGCGGCCACCGCGGCGACCGCCAACGCCGCCCCGCCTGTGGCGGCCAACGGCCGCTTCCAGGAGCACGCTGACGCTGTGGTGTAGTTGGCGGAGAAGGTCGTGGGACCGAAGGCTGAACGACCCTGACATGGCGGCAAGGTGGTAGGCGGCCGCGATCGTTGCCAGTACCGCCGAGTCGTGAGCTGTCGTAGGGTGAGGCCCTGCGGTGAAGGGTGCCGATCTGAGTTGCCGACAGTTCAAGGCCTCCTCGGGCCGACCGCGCTTGTGGTGCGTGTTCTGCCGGGTGGTGGCTGTCCGCCGATTGGCCCACCCCTCGGCAAAGGCACACGGTCCGCGAGGTCGGCCGGGCCGGGTGCGGACCCCTCGGCACCTTGGTCGGCTCCATCGGTTGCCAGCACGTCCACCCGGCCAGCGGGCGCGCCCCCGGTTCCCATCACCTGGTCCTGCCTGGTGACCGTGGATCGACGAGATCCGCCAAGCCGCCCAGGCTGAGGGCGCACCGAGCGAGGGCTGAGGGGGATCCGACCGCGCTCGCAGAAACGCTTCCGCCCGTATCATCACCCCGACCGTCGCCGCATCCATGAACGTCACCTCGCTCAAATCGACGACCAGCTCGGTGTCGTCAACCGCGATCGCCCGAGCTATGGTCATGCAAAGTGCCACCACGGTGGAGGCGTCGTGAGCGCCTCGAAGCCAGACGACACTATGATCGGCGTCGCAGCCCGGAAACATCGGCCGGCGTCGAGGCGAGACCCTGCGGGGTGAGACCTCGACTGGAGCCATAGCGCTCTCCTGGTATCGGCGCTGCGAATGACGCGCTACAAGGGTCCAGAAATCGCTTCCCGGCCAACCGAAGCTGACCCAACACGACCGGGATCTCTACCGTGTCACCGCCATCGTACACCCGGCGAGGGGTGCTCGCACTCGAGCATCCGCCTCAAGATCATCCACCACGCGACAAGAATACGGTTCACGAACGCTGCGCCCGATAATTCCTGTCCCACCCGTGAAGCCGTCGCGACTGAGGGCAGGTGGACCAGTCCGAGATGAACGATCAACCCAAGGGGTGGAGGGCCGGTCCGATAGTGGCCGTCAATGCGACCCAACCTCGCGGGGATCATCTTCGCGGGAGTGGAGCTAGTCTGGCTGATCGTGGACGGCGGTTAGGACGGGGCGGTGTACCGAGAGATCGTCGTCGGCATGGACGGATCTACTGCGGCCTTGCACGCCCTCGATCACGCCATCTATCTCGCTGCCCAGGAGACCGCCCGCCGGCACATCGTCACGGCCTACCGGCCGCTCACGCCTGAAGAGATCTCCCAGCACCAGCGCGGCCTGCCCCCCGACAAACGGGCCGAGGTCGACGAGGCCTACGTGGTCCGGTCAATTCTCAGCGCCGCCGCCGACCGCGCCGACGAGGCGCGCGTTCCCTCCCAGACCTATGCCCGCCTGGGCCACCCCGCGTCGGTCATCCTTGATGTAGCCGAGGAGGTCGACGCTGATCTCATCGTGGTCGGCAATCAGGGCGCGGAGGGGAGCAAGCGGTTCTTGCTGGCCGGCGTCCCCAACAAGGTCTCCCACCACTGTCCCTGCCACCTGCTCATCGTGCACACGCCCTAGCCGGCCGACATCCCGTCCCTAACCTCGACGCCCGCCCCGAAGGCAAGCCCCAAGGCGAAGCCCCAGTAATCTCCGCACCAACGAGCGCTCCTCGCCGAGTTTCAGCGCTCCAACTTGTGGGAATATCGAACGTTTCTGACCGGTGGTCGATGGTGATCCCATATGCAACCCGCCGGTCTGAAGAGCCCACTGCCACCTCGTGGTCCCGCGAAGTGGTGATGCTCGGTCTCCCACGCCGTATTGATATGACCACGGTCGAGTCGGACGAGGGCGCCCCAGCCGCACACGAGCCTCCTTGGTATCAGCTCGAAGGGCCGGGGTATCAGCTCGAAGGGCCGGGTTCCGCAGCGCAACGCCAGCGGGGCGCGAGGGCGCAAGCGTCGGTGAGGACGACCCTTTGCACTGCGGTCAGGTTCGCTCGGCCGAACATGTCGTAAGCCCGAGGTGCCCCGCCCAGAGGGAAGGTGGTGGGTGACGCGGTGAGCGACATCGAGTTGGCCTGTGGTGGCGCGGCCAACCGAGTCGGGGTCGAGTGCTAATCAACAAGTCCGATCGTGATCGTCACGTCGCGAGTCCACGAGTCTTCGAGATGCGGGGTGACCGGCTCGCCGGGGGCCGCCGATGTTGGCGACCCGGCCGCCAGGCTCGTACAAGAGGGACGTACAGCGGATTCGCAAAGGTCTCACCATCTGACGCGTCCCTGATACATCCGTCTCTGTCTGGAGGGCCCGTCAACCGCGGCCTGGATCCATTTGGCGTCGCCGAGGGGACTGGCTCGGCCCCGGTCGCAGTCCGGCGCCAACTTACCGCAACCTGACATCAACCCGAGATCCCGCCGCCGAACCGAGCGGTTGGTCCACCCGCCGGCGTTTCACATGAGGTAACCCACGGGCACCCGGCACAGCGTCTGGCCTCGAGTTGTTAGCCAGACTCACCCCCCTCTACGTCGACCGAGTACGCCTCGTAGATCAGGTCCGCCCCGCTTTGACGATGGGCGGCGATGCTTTGCAGGAGGCGCAGCGATCCTTCGCGGACTTTGTGGATCTCACCGGCATCCTCGACGTCCTTGGCGGCCGTTTCCAGGCGGTCGATTTCGGCGAGAAGAGCCCGATGATCCTGTATGACTTGCTCCACAGCGTGGGCCAACCGGGGAGCGGCCTCTACGATCTGAGGCAAAAGACCCTCAGGCCCCTCGCTTTGGAGTACATGATGCTGGAATGCCTCGTTCAACTGGCCAAGGCGGACGGCCGCATCAGCCGACCATCTTCTTGGGTCCAGGCCGGCCGGCCGGGCCAGCGCGTGGTCGAGATCCACGCACGCTTGTTGGACACCACGGCGATGCTCGCGGGATCTCTCGAACGGTTCCTGTCCAAGCGTCTGGTCATTGGCCATATCAAACCATAAACGCAAAACGCGGTCGGCAGGGTCGATTCGGGCTGCGGCTACAACGTCGCCCAATCATCTCCGCCCCACCTATCGACCACCTGTGCGGATCGGATGATGGTGCGCGTGATGATGTCGCGAAGTCCTGACTCGCGCACTTCTTGGGGGCGAACGCCCACCGGGCGAAGGCGGGGTTCCTCGGCTCCAAGACTTGCCTGAGGCGTGCGGAGAGGCAGGACCGGCATTTTGAATCGAGGCGAGGCAGGGGGCACCCGCCGCGGTGACCACCAACGCCGATGCGAGCAGCCTACGAAGAAGAACCGGACGCCTCCAGGCAATTCGGCAATGGCTCGCTCACTCGGACGGGACGTTTCGGCGCGATGTCCTGGGCCACGGTCGGCCAGCACGGCGCGCACGTCGAGTCTTATGAAGACGGTGCGCTGGCGCGCCAGCGCCGCCCGGTGAGGCAGGATCATCGGCAACTCCTGCCGCCTGCGGCGTCGTCGACGCCTCGGGCAGCAAATCGGAGCGTCAACAACATTGACCAAGGTCCGGCGTCGAGCAGATCGTTCTTCAACCGGGCGTGACCCGATCGCTTGCCCGGCCCAGCTCGCCTTCGCCGAGCGCTCCACCTATGAAATCGAGGGAGCCTGCCTCGGCCCGTTCGGGTGGGCTTAGCGCACCGTCGAAGCCCCCATGACCGCTCTCAGACAGCCTGTCGTTGGGAGCGGCCGCCGTCGAGACCGACCTGGCTTTCGGCGTCGCCGGTGAGCGATTAGACGGCGACGGCTTCGGCTTCTATGCTGGCAGGGTCGGGGATGGGCAGGCCGTCCTCAACCAGGCCCTCCAGGTGGAACGGGATGGCTTCGCGGATGAGCCGCTCGACTTCGGCGCGGGTCTCGGCCGCGACCCCGAGACCGGGCAGAGCGGGGACGTAGGCGCCCCAACTCGTCGGCCCGCGTTCTTAGATGACTGTCCCGGTAACCATTACTGACCTCGCAGTGCTGCCTGCTTGAAGGTGTTTCCCAGCGTACCGGGTGGGATATCGGTGCTCGGTGTGCCCGCCACGGTGACCTTGCCGGGCTTGGCCGGGTGCCGATCCAGCGGTGGCTGCCGCGCTGGCCGGTGAGCTGCCAGCCGTCTTGTTCTAAGCAGAGGCTCGCCGGGTTCGCACAGAACTGGACGCTGCCGAAGGCCACCCGCACCGTCAAGTGCACCGCGCCGCTGCGAAATGTCTACGCCACCGTACGTCGCGTGTTCAGCGATCTCGCACGGTGAGACCGGCTGCGCCCGAAGGGGAGCACAACAGACGGAACCCGGCAGCTGAACCTCCGCCCGCCCGCCTCGCACTGCGAAGGTATACCCGCTGCAGCGGCGTTCCCGCCAACTGCCAGCGTTCGCCTGTTCTCGAAGGAAACCTGGTGAGGTCGTTGCAAAAAGCGGGGAATCGCCTTTGAAATCGTCAGGGACAGGAAACCGCAACCACCGACCCTGGGCTGCCAGGCGTCGATCGCACCCCGTGATCACACGGTGTTGGCGGTCGGCGCCGGGTAGACATCTCCCGAATCGATCTTTACGTCCGGAGAGCCTGGTGTCGTGATCGTTCCTTTGCTTCGCGTTCGAAGTGAAAATGCAGCCCCGGGAGTCCAATCAGATCAAGATCTTGGTGTTATCCCACGTGATGCCGGGATTCTCCGCAATCGACATCCCGGTCGAATTGCGGACCCAGCGACCGGCCATGGTTGTCCTGGCTCGGCCGGAATCGGGCCAGCCCCGCCCGATCGGCACTCCCCGGGTCGCCCGGATCGTGGCCAACAAAACCCGCCGTCGTGGCCTCCCAGGAGCCATGTAAATGACGACGAACGCAGGCTCCTGGTCGATGATGTCACGCGACTGTGACGGTTGTGTCGGTGCTGGTGGTGACCTCCTCGCTGGTGGGTGGTCCGAACGGCTGGCGGCGCAACTCCTGTAGCTGAGGGGACGGCGGCGGGGGTCATGACCACACCCCGCCAGCCCAGGTGTCTCGGCTGAGCACTGCCCACACCACACCGACGCAGGTCCGTTCGCCGGGGAGCCGTCCGATCACCTTGGCCCGCCGGGGGGTCTCGCCGAAGGTGCGCTCGATCACGAAGGGGAGTGGCGCATCCTGCTTCGTCGAGAGGTAGGTCGACGGCGTACGACAGCGGGCAGGGCCATTCAGACGAGGGCACAAGTCACCGGACGAGCGCTGCCAAAGCTGGCCGACCCGGTGACCAGATAGAAATGTCACCAACAGCCGGCCGGGGTCGCCGAGTCGAACGTATTAAGGAGCTAAACCCTCATGCCCGATGCCGAGCCGGACGGACTCGGACGCAGCAAGTCGAAGTCAGCCAGCTTCAGCCAAAACTGCCGAGCAGCAGCTACCTCTGCGATCGGGTGTAGGTAGTACCGACCCGCTGCTTCACTCGCGTCAGATATCTCATGGTCAGGCGGCCAAGGCGGCGCGCCTAGTGGGGCGGCACCGAACCTGACGCCGGTAATCCCACACTTGTAATTCGCGGTACATAAAGATGCTGGTGCGGGCGGAGCCTGGACTTGGAGGAGGTCAGGTTGGCTCGCCCGCCGGCGGTGTTCGTACGAGATCTCAGCCCGGAGGAGGCAACCCGCTTGCGGAGGATCTCGCGTCAGTCGAAGGTGTTCGCCCTGCGCCAGCGGGCGCAGATCCTCCTGGCCTCCGATGCGCAGGTGGCCGCACCGGAAATTGCTCGGGTGTTGCAGACCGACGAGAACCAGGTGCGCCGGGTGATCGCCGAGTTCAACGCCGACGGGATGGATTCGCTGCGCCCTCCCACCGGGGGCGGGCATCCGAGGAGGATCGATAATGACACCCGGGAAGCCATCCGGGCTATCGCCCTCGCCCGTCCCGGCGATCTCGGTGAGCCCGGCACCCGCTGGTCGCTGTCGCGCCTGCGCCGCTACCTGATCCGCCATCGGGTGCTACGCACGATCTCCAAGGAGCATCTGCGCCGCCTATTGAACAAGATGGGCATCACCGCCCAGCGGACCCGCACCTGGAAGTGGTCCAACGACCCGCTCTACGAACCGAAGAAGCAGTGGGTGCTGGGGGCCTACAAAGCAGCCGCGGCCGGCACCCTGGATGGGGTGCTGGTCAGCTTCGATGAGTGCGGTCCCATCTCCCTCAAGCCGCACCCCGGTCGGGGCTGGTTCGCCCAGAAGCGCCCGGCCCGCCAGCGGGCCACCTACAAGAAGAACAAAGGCACTCGCAAGCTGCTGGGCGCCTACGACGTGGGCGCCGACCGTCTGTGGGGTCGACTCGAAGCCCGCTCGGTGACCGCCAAAGTGGTGCTGGAGTTCCTCAAAGACATCCGCCGCCGCTACCCGCCCGACGTCCAGGTCTACATCGTCATGGACGGCCTGTCCGCCCACTGGACCCAAGAAATCCGCGACTGGGCGGTCGCCCATCAGGTGGGGCTGCTGCCCACACCGACCAACGCCAGCCACCTCAACCGCATCGAATGCCACTTCTGGGCCTACGTCGAGTTCGTCATCAACGGCTCCGATTACCCCGACTGGGACGAGTTCAACAAAGCCACCCAGGCCTACATCCGCCGCCGCAACCGCGACCACCACGACTCTGTCGTCAAAAGACTCGAAAATCGACGCAAAGTCGCCTGACCCACAATTACCGGCGGATCGATAGGTGCCGACCCACTAGCCGTGTCGACTCGACGCTGGGACCATCTTTGTGACATTCCGTCCCTCGCCCGTCACCCTGCGCCGCCTCGGATGTGGGTGGGCCGGGAACCGTCTCGTTCGGTACGCCATAGTCGGGACCCGAGGCGAGAAGTTGCGCTCCAGCCAGACAAATACCCCCGCACCCGCTGCACCTGATCGTTGGACGATTCAGACAGTGCCCCCTAGAGAAAGTCCCGTTTCGGCGCGGATCGTTAACCTAAAGCGGAAGTCTGGGTTCCGCCGGAGCCTGCCATCTCGCCCGGTGCAATGGCGGCCCAACTCGAAGTGAGCTACTTGCATCCGACGGGAAGTGCCAGGAGGTGCTAGACTGCAATAGTAGAGAGGAGGGCGATGTGAATACACAAAGCTCATCCGTTGAGGTTGGCCCGCTCGACTGAGTTGGACCTTGGAGGTGATCACGTCAGGTGATCACCGCTAGGGTCCTACCACCGAAACGTCATCAATACCAGTTCGTCGACTAGAACCGGCCCAATGTCCGGGCTGCGCTACGGTGCGCGCCTGAGACGAGGCGGTCCCACCCGTGCGAGCGGAACCGGGATGATGACGGAGCCATACAGAAGCATTAACGACAAAAAGGCGACCCTAGGAAGTCGTCTTTTTGTCCGTCAAGGCCCAAGCCGCAGCGGAAAGAGATGAGGCGCTCCCTTCCAGAACTCACCTCGGACAACGACGGAATCTGGCGCGTCGTCGACCTCGAGCCTCTACATGGTGGCGCTGACCGCCACCAACGCTCTACCTCCACCTGGCCCAACGGAACACGATGCCCTGCTCGTATTGGCGGATGAACCCGGAACCCGAACATATCGGGCCTTCCTTCCTGCGGCGCGCTCGCTAGACGCCAGCAATATCTCCGCCGCCGCCCAGTTCTCCGGCGAGGTCAACAAGATGCTCATCGCCCTCGACGAACGAGAGCGGGAGATCCTCCGGCTGCGCTTCGGCCTCGACCGGGCGAGCCCCGCCCCTTGACCAGGTCGGCCGCGCATTTCAGCCTGACCCGGGAGCGGATTCGCCAGATCGAGGCCCGGGCCTTGTCGAAGCTGCGCCATCCCGCGAGTCGAGTCGACCCTCGCCGTCCTCGCGACTCCGAACCCCACGAGTGGCTCATCGGCTAAGGCCACCACACGGCGGGGACACACAGATCGTCCGCCGCTAAGCCCGAACTGTTCTCCTTCGAGGTATTCGTCTTCGTCGGGCCGTACATTTGACTTTGACAACCAGGCCCCTGGGTGGACGTTCGCAGAGGTGGACGGCTCCGCAGCGATTCCTGCGGCGCATAGTGGGCGAAGGCTGGAGGAAGGGAGCAAGCTGTAACCTGGTGTCCCGTGGGCGACCAGTTCGAGGGGAAGCAAGATTCGCATTTCTGGGAGGCCGCCCGTACTTTCGGTGAGATGGGCGAGCTGACCGCCCGATGGCTTGAGGGCACAGTCGCGTTCTGTTTATCTCAGCCTTGCGGTGGGCCTGATTGGGAGACGACTGGTCTGGTCCCCGTGCTCGTGGATTCAATAGGTCCGGGCTGGTTACCACCGGTTCCCAACCCGGCGAGAAAGTTCTTAAGGGCTGCGGGCAGCGGGCCTGGGTAGACGGCGTTTGCTCCGAGGCTGTCGCTGAACGTCTGGTTGTGGCCGGCCTCATGAGTGATCTGGTAGTGCTGGCTTATCCGCCAGGTCTGGTGGGCGATTCCGTGATCCCAGTTACGGTCAGAGGCCTGGTGCCAGTCACGCAAGTAGGCGGAGCATCCAGCGTCGAAATCACCGACGGCGCCTTCGAGGACGTCCACCCAGAGGGACGGGCCGCTCTGCGTTCCGCATGGCAAGTCACCGTCATCGACCCCCGGTGGGTCGCAACGATCTGCTTTGGGACTTGGTAGCCGCCGCGCTGGCGGACAAGGCAGCCCGGAGCACTAGCTGCGAGACCGGAGTGAAGCGGGGGAGGTTACGCGGCCGGTTCTAGTCGACGAACTGGCCAGGAACTTGGCCGCGTAGCGGGGGTCGGCGAGTCTCCTGGTGGTCTGTCGTCGTCGGTACCTCCCAGGTACGGGTTGGCTCCAGCCGGCGCCAACACCCGGGCCGAACCTTAGCGGTATCGCCGTCGGTCAGTGCCCGACCGTTGGCGGCGAGGACATCACGACGACCGACGGGTCCTCGCCATGGACGAGCTGGGCGCGGACGGTTTGGGCCAGGTGGCCGGCGCAGACCGAGATGCCGTCAACGACGAATTCTGATTCCCGACCGCAGCGCGCTCCGGTCGGCTCGCCGACGATCCCGTGGCACCGCGTGTCGCGGAGGATGGTGTCGTCGTCCATTAACGCCTGGCGCCGGGCATCGACCGGCGGGTTTTCCTCGGCCACTGTCCGCTTGCCTTCCGAGGCTTCCTGACCGGTAGGCAGCCCTCTCTCGGTCCTCACGTGAGTAAGACTAGGCGAGACACGCCAAGACATTGCGAGACGGGAAAGGGCAGCTGACGATGACGGCATTGGTGCCGGCGGTCAGGCCTCCCAAGTCTGGTAGGCGTCGTAATCCTCCTCATGCCCGCTGAGTTCGTATTTGCCAGGATCGGAGCGTCGGTACTGTTGGCCCACCGGTCCGCTCGGGCCCGCGCCCAGCAAGCTGATGCACCCTGAAGTCCGACGCCCGGACCTTGGCCTCTAGGAGCTCTCCGATCGGTTCGGCGCCAACACCCGGGGCGGGTCATCCTGGCCGAGATCTGCGATCCGGACCATGTCTCCGCCATGGCCCCGAACGACTTCGCACCCTTGTGGCCCGCCCGCCGAATGTGAATCGGCCTATCGCGGCGTGGCGAGTATCCCTGGCGGCTTACGGGGGTGATTTTGTGCGACGGACGACGCCGCTGGGGGCTTCCGTGCTAGCATGAGTTGCCACGCCCAGGTAGGGGCACTTTCAAGGGCGCGTTTGGGGCGGCGCGCCCCGCGCGTCACGGGGGGGCGATGGCTGTCTCTTTTAGATCAAGAGGGTGCCGGCGATAGCGGCTTCGGCGACGGCGGTGAGGCGCAGGTTGTTGTTGCGAGCGTGGTTGCGTAGCCGGTTGAACGCCTCGGCCGGGTCGACGCCGTCACGCTCGGAGATTTTGCCTTTGGCTTGCTCGATCACGATCCGGCTGGTAGCGAATGAGGAGAATGCGATGAAGGCGTTCGTTTTGCGCTCGTACGGCTCACCCGAGGTCCTGGATCTCATGGACATCGACAAGCTGCCCGTTGCCGATAGGCAGGCTGTGCGCCTCGTGCAGGGCGAGGCCCTCATTCACATGGGCCTGTACCGTTGTCCTGCCGATGCATGCTGCTGCGCCCGGCCGCCATCCGTTGAAAGGAGCATCTGCCGTGACGACTCAAGACCCCTCAACGCGCACTAAGCACCGGATGGGCCATGCCCGCGCTCGGGGACCACATCTCGCGCAGTGCGCCAGCGAGGGGGGCTGCGGCATCCGCACCGTTGACCGTCTGTATTGGAGCCTGCCATGACGCTCATATCGACCCGTTCGCCGTCGCATGAGCGTTGTCCGCTTACACCCAGCCTCGTATTAGACGCGGATTGCTCGACGTAGTGACCTCTGCGGGGGCGTATCTGGCGCTGTGCGTGGCGATGTACCTGATGCTGCGCGTCTCCCCTTTGCTTGTGGTTGCGCTCGTGATCCCGACCGCCGGGTTCCTGGTCCGGGTATTCGTCGTGTTTCACGACTGCGTGCACGGTTCGCTGCTTCCGTCCAAGCGAGCGAACACCTGGGTCGGCACGGTGCTCGGGCTGCTCGTGCTCACGCCGTTTCGGCCATGGCGCTACGAGCACGTCGGGCACCACGCGACCTCAGGGGATCTCGACCGCCGCGGCGTAGGGGATGTCGAGACGTTGACGGTCGCCGAGTATCAGGCTCGTTCGTGGCGCGGTCGGCTTGCCTACCGGTTGTTTCGTCATCCGGTAGTGATGTTCGGGCTCGGGCCAGTGTTCGCGATGATCATCGAACCGCGGCTCGTGGCCCGGGGCACACAACCGCGGATGCGCAACAGCGTTCTCGGGACCAACGCTGCGCTGGTGGGTATCGTCGCAGCGGTGTGCTGGCTGATCGGCTGGGAGGATTTCCTGATCGTGTGGGCGCCCGCGGGGTTGTTGGCCGGTTCGGTCGGTATCTGGCTGTTCTACGTCCAGCACCAGTTTGAGGACGCCTACTGGCAGCGCCACAGGGAGTGGAGCTATGCCGAGGCCGCCCTGCTCGGCAGTTCGTATCTGAAGCTGCCGAAGCTGCTGCAGTTCTTCACGGGCAACATCGGTCTGCATCACGTCCACCACCTCAACCCGCGGATCCCGAACTACAACTTGCAGGGCGCCCACGACGCCAACGCCATCTTCGCCGGCGTCCCGACGGTCTCGGTCCGAGGTGGTCTTCGTGCCGTCAAGTTCAAGCTCTGGGATGAGGACGCGGGCCAACTCGTGACATTCGCCCAAGCCAACCTCCACCCGCAACGGGTGCTCACGTGATCTCGCTCGAGTAGGTGGGCCTTAACGTCCCCAACGATCTCGACCCTATCATGGCGGTCGTCCTCGGCGAACCCCCCTCGATCGCGCCCGGTTGGATTGGCACGACCACTACTACGCCACTTGGCGTAAGAACCGCATCGCGGTCTCTGCTCGCGAGTACCGCGACCGCCTCGGCGACCTCGCTGACCTCGCGGGGCCAGGATCAAAACCTTCGGCCCCGAGGGGCTACCTCCAGTTCGCTTTCCTGGGCCCCCGGGGGCGAAGCTCTCGGCTTGCGGTGGAGCAATGTCGACATGGAGCGGGACCGCGCGACGATTCGCCAGACCATCCTGCCCGTCGGGCACCGCCCAACCGTGGGGAAGCCCAAGACCGCCCCGGGGGACGGTCGGTTCCCCTCGACCAGCACACCTTGGAGGCACTGCGCGCCCATCGGTAAGGCCAACTGGAACAGCGCCTGCTGGTCGGCCCCGCCTACCAAGACCACCGGCTCATCTTCCGCCCGCCCCGACCGCGATCGTGCCACTCCGACGAAGCTCGCCGTGGCACCCGGCTGACACGAGGCTTGTTCGGTCAGAGGCCGCTGCGCCAGCATCGCGCCAGCATGGGGCAGCCGAACGATGCCTAATCTGGCTAGATCATGCCGCCCGATGCGCGACAAAACCGCAGGTGAGCGATAGTGTTGGCGCGGTACCGGCAGGCCTGAAAGGCATAACCATTTCCCTGATTTGGGGGTATCCACTTAACCGGACCTGTCCAGGTCAGGCGGCTCTCCATGGACGGTTGGCGGCGGGCCGCTCGAGGCTCGGCGGGTGCCCCCAGCCGGCATTGCCGGCGGGCGGGTGTTGCTTGGGTTTCGGCTCGATGATGAGGTCTCGGTAGCGGACGGGGTCGTGGCCGACGGCGAGCTCGAGGACTCGCTGGAAGACGAGCCCCCGGTTGCGGGAGGTTCGCCGGTTGAACCGGAACACGAACTCGTTCAGGTAGGCCTGCAGGTGTGCGGGGTCGACCGAGCCCTGGTGGGTGCCCAGCAGCCACCGCTTGGCGAGCGAGGCGATCCGGTGCACCCCGGGAAGCAGCCCGTAGGGATCGCCGCCGGCGAGGCGGATGGCCCGTTGGCTGTGACGCTCCCGGCTGTAGCCGAGCCGCTCGATTCCGGTGTAGCCCTGCCAGGCGTCGGTGATCACCGTCGCCCCCGGCTCGACGTGGTCAGCGACGAAGGGGTGAAGCGACGCCGCCGAGACGTCATCCAGGACACGCATCCGGCAGCGCCCGTACCCCTTCGGATCCCGCACCTCCACCGCCACGGCCACCAGCGTCTTCTTGCCCCTGGCCCGACCGCCGCGCAACCCCGGTTCTTCTCCGCCAACGTAGGTCTCGTCGACTTCGACCCGCCCCGCCAACAGCTCCCGGCCCGGCCGGACCAGTACCGAGCGCAGCCGGTGCAGCATCGCCCACGCCGTCTGATACGAGCTGATCTCCAGTTCCCGCTGCAGGCTCTGAGCCGAGACGCCGTCCTTCTGCGTGGCGAACAACCAGCAGGCCATGAACCACACCGTCAGCGGCGTGCGCGTCCGGTCGAAGATCGTCCCCGCCGTCGTCGAGGTCGCCGACCGGCACGTCCTGCAGCGGTACCGGCCGTCACCGAGCGCCCACCCACCAAGGTGGCCGCACGCCGGGCACACGAAACCCTCCGGCCACCGCAGCCACTCCAGATAGTCCATACAGTCGGCGTCGGTCGAGAACCACGAGCGGAGCTCGCCAATCGACCTCGGATAGTGCCGGCCAGCAACCGGAAAGCCGATCACCCCGCCGAAGGTACCAACCAGAAGGTCCGGTTAAGTGGATACCCCCATCCCTGATAATGCTGAGGCCGGTGGTTCGATTCCACCTAGCCCCACCGAGCAAAACCCCCTGTGACCAGGGATATGTGCTCGCGGAATCGGAGTCGGAGTGGGCCCCCAACCCGGCGCTCGCCAGCATCGACGCTGGCTAATCGGCTGGCTAATCGGTGACTTACGGATTTCGCGGCAAGAGGTATGAGCACCTCGAAGCGGAGCGTCACGGCATGAACCGCCTGCTCGAGCTGTGGGACATCGACCGTCTCACCGGCTACTTGTCGTGCACTGCTGATGACGGGTGGCGGAGCTCTTTGGCTATCGCGGCGCCCCGGATGTCGCCAAACACTCGCAAGGTGCCCTGACCTCAGTCCCTCCATTCTGCACACTGAGCGGTCGCCGACGATGGGTGGCTGTTTCGCCGGAGGCCGGGATGGGCGTTACGGACCGGTTCCGCCGCTGGCCGCCGCTCCGGGAGTCGGGTTGGAGCCCACGATTCGCAGGCCCCGTGAGCGGGTTGTCAGGACGTTCGCGCTTGCCATATCAAGCGCAAGGCCTCAAAGGCGGGTGAAAAGCCTCGGATCTGAGCGGAGGCGATTCGGCACCCCCATTATGGCGCGCTCGGTAAGGGCCGTTACACGGGCGGCTCTGCTGCGTCGCCGTTCTGTCCGAGAAGTAGAACCGCGGGCCGTCCAGGGCGGGGACCGGCCGAGTTCGACGCCTCTCTGCGCCGCTCGCCGCTGTGGAACGAGCCCTATGTCGGACCCCAAGCCGGCGCCGGATTCAGGCCGAGCGGGCCTTATGGAGACGGTCGGTGAGGGCTTGGATCATGGGGACGAGCCGGGGACGGGAGGGCACAAGCGGCCGGAGCACGCCTTCGTCGAGCGCCCCTTCGGCGCACACCGGGCCCACGCAGGCAGCGACAACGGTGCCGTTGAGGGCTCGGCGGAGCTCGTCGTCCAGGCCGATCTCGGCCGCCAGAACGAACAGGTTGTGGACGGCGGGCGCGATCACGAACGTGACAGCCGCCAGCTCTCCGGCGCAGGCCGCTGTTATGAGGTCCCGGGCTGGGGTGCGATCATCGGGGAGGCTCAGCCGGTAGGCGTCGATCTCGATGACCTCCGCCCCGGCTGCGACCAGAGCTGCGATCCCGTCTGGGCCGGCGACCCCGTGGAGCTGGAGCACCACTCGGCGGCCGGCCAAGGGTTGGGCCAACAGGCGCTCGACCAGTTCGTCGAGGCGCTCGTGAGGAGCCCGGCACCACTCTGCCAGCCCGACGGCTTCATTCGCCGAGGCTGCTTTGGGCCCCACGGTTGGCGACCCGAGCCAGGCGGAGCGCCTCTAAGAGGGCGTCGCGAAGACCCCACGAGTCGGCCGCGGCAAGCCAGGTGCGATGCCGAAGCCGGTCGAAGCGAGCAAAATCTGGGGGGCGGGCGATCACGTCG
Source organism: uncultured Acidimicrobiaceae bacterium (assembly GCA_963834725.1). Classification (GTDB taxonomy): domain Bacteria; phylum Actinomycetota; class Acidimicrobiia; order Acidimicrobiales; family Palsa-688; genus PALSA-693. The sequence goes on along the minus strand of CAWICN010000001.1, from coordinate 3,529,860 downwards.
GCCGTCCTCGACCTCAGCACCTGGTCGTCGTCTAAGGAGAACACCCTCAGAGTGGGCCCGTGGAGGACGGCCGCGCCCCGCTTGATGAGTAGTTCGGCCTGTTGTGCGGCTCGACGCTCCGCGGTGACGCCGATCGTCATCCCTTGCAGCGGCCTATCGGGCATGAGTCGATTCTCGCGCTGCACGGCTGAGATGACAGATGAGACCTCGGCGCCGATCGACGTTCGTGAAGAGGCGCGGTCCCGCCAATGGATCGGTGGGGTTGTCAGGATCGGCGCGAATGTCGTGCGGCTTTTGGCCGGGACTTGCTAGATGGGCGTGTTCGTGCTCGGATCTCGTAGGCACAGACGTAGGCCCCAGCAACCTTGTGGATGATCCGGGTGACGTCGGCGTCGGGGATGACCTCTTGTATGAACTCGAGTTCGGTGGTGCACGCCAGGCCGTAGCGGGAGGCGACCGCCCAGATGGCACAGCTGTGGAGGGTAAGTCGGTAGCTGTCGTCTGGAAGCTTGTCGACGTTGGCCATGTATCCCTCGGCGTCGAGGATCGCGGCCAGGCCGGCCACCGTGTCGTCTAGGGTTTTTCCTGCAAGCTTTTCTCGGCACTGTTCGACACGCCGGCGTCGCCGGCGCTGGAAGACGCGAGGGACGAGTTCGGGGTCTTCGTCTTCGATGTGGCCGAGCAGTTCGACCGAGAGGTCACCGGTGGTGGGTCCGGCGAAGAGGGACTCGCCCAGTTCGGTGCTGTGGTACAGGTCGGCCGGTCTGCCGGGTCGACCCCGCACTTGGCGGGATGCAATCAAGCCGCCGGTCCTGAGAGTGGTTAGATGTTGGCGTACTGCGCTGGGGGTGATCCCTAACATCTCGGCCACGTCGTCGGCGGACGCTTCCCCGCGGCGCTTCACGGCGATGAGGACCTGTCGCTGGGCTGATGACAGGTTGGTCGTCGCCCCAACAGGACTGTCCACGAACAGAAGGCTAGTGATCTGACCCCGTTACCGCTAGTATCGTAAGAAAGAACTTGTAGAAGTGTTGTCTGCATCCAAAATGGCCGAGCCGGCTCGCCGCTGGCGATGGACTGTGCGGGGTGAGGAGATGGCGGTGATCGTCGTTACGACGACCAGAGGTCCCAGAATCGTCAAGGCGGGAACGCGGCTGTCGGCTTGGGGGCCGGCTATGTTGGCCTTGGCCGGACTGCCACGTGGTTTCGCAGGCGGGGCCGCGTGTCCGTCTGGGTTGCCCTCCCGAGGTGTCGGGGGCTGTCGAGTCGTGGGGCGGCGGACGTGACGGGCGTTTCTGAGCAAGTCAGGGAGTTCGCCAACCAGGAGTACCGGTATGGTTTTTCGACCGATCTGGACACCGACAGGGTTCCTAAGGGGTTGAGCGAGGATGTTATTCGGCTGATCTCGGCGAAGAAGGGGGAGCCGGACTGGCTGGTCGAGTGGCGTTTGCGGGCCTACCGGCACTGGGTCACGTTGAAGGAGCCGCGGTGGCAGAACGTCCAATACGGGCCGATCGACTATCAGGACATCGTCTACTACGCGGCCCCGAAGCCGAAGGCGGAGCTGGCCAGCCTGGACGAGGTCGATCCCGAGGTTCGGGCCATGTTCGACAAGCTGGGTATCTCTTTGGCCGAGCAGGAGCGGCTCAGTGGTGTGGCGGTCGACGCCATCGTCGACTCGGTGTCGGTGGCCACGACCTTCAAGGAGAAGCTGGCCGAGGTGGGCGTCATCTTCTGTTCGTTCTCCGAGGCGGTACGGGACCATCCTGACCTGGTACGTCCGTATCTCGGGTCGGTGGTGCCCTACCGGGACAACTTTTTCGCGACCCTCAACTCGGCGGTGTTCACCGACGGGTCGTTCTGCTTCATCCCCAAGGGCGTGCACTGCCCCATGGAGCTGTCCACGTACTTCCGTATCAACGCGGCGGGGACGGGCCAGTTCGAGCGGACCCTGATCGTCGCCGAGGCGGGGGCGGATGTCAGCTACCTGGAGGGTTGCACGGCACCGATGCGTGACGAGAACCAGCTCCACGCCGCAGTGGTGGAGCTGGTGGCGCTCGAAGGGGCTCGTATCAAGTACTCGACGGTCCAGAACTGGTATCCCGGCGACGCCGACGGTCGGGGCGGCATCTACAACTTCGTGACCAAGCGAGGAAGGTGCGCCGGGGCAAACTCGAGGATTTCCTGGACCCAGGTCGAGACTGGGTCGGCGATCACCTGGAAGTACCCGGGGGTGATCCTGCAGGGGGACAACTCTGTGGGGGAGTTCTACTCGGTGGCTCTCACCGCTAACCGTCAACAAGCCGACACCGGAACGAAGATGATCCATATCGGCAAGAACACCCACAGCACGATCGTGTCGAAGGCGATCTCGGCCGGTCACGGCCAGAACACCTACCGGGGGCTGGTCAAGGTGCTGCGCTCGGCGGAGGGAGCCAGGAACCACACCCGCTGCGACTCGTTGCTGCTCGGCGCCGACAGCGGTGCCCACACGTTCCCTTACATCGAGGTGAAGCACCCCTCCGCCCTGGTCGAACACGAGGCGTCGACGTCGAAGGTCAGCGACGACCAGCTGTTCTACTGCCGCCAGCGGGGGATCTCCGAGGAGGACGCGGTGGCCATGATCGTCAACGGCTTTTGCCGCGAGGTGTTCAAGGAGCTGCCGATGGAGTTCGCGGTCGAGGCGACCCGGCTCTTGAGTGTCAGCCTGGAAGGGAGTGTCGGGTGATGCTGCACATCGCTGACCTTCACGCCCGCATCGGCGGCCATGAGATTCTCCGCGGCGTCAACATCGAGGTCGGCGCCGGCGAAGTACACGCCATCATGGGCCCCAACGGGTCGGGGAAGACCACCCTGGCCAATGTCCTGGCCGGCCACGAGGCCTATGACATCACTGGAACGGTTACCTTCCAAGGGGAGAACCTGCTGGCCCTGTCGCCCGAGGAGCGCGCCGCCGCCGGCGTCTTCCTGGCCTTCCAGCACCCGGTCGAGATCCCCGGGGTCGGCAACCTGTACTTTCTGCGCACCGCGCTCAACTCGCTCCGGCGCCGACGTGGCCTCGACCCGCTCGATGTGACGGAGTTCCTGGCCATGGCCCAGGAGCGCATGAAGCTGGTCGACATGGACCGCAGCATCATGAGCCGCTCGGTCAACGAGGGGTTCTCCGGCGGCGAGAAGAAACGCAACGAAACCCTGCAGATGGCGATCCTCGAACCGACGTTGGCCATCCTGGACGAGACCGACTCCGGCCTCGATATCGACGCTCTGCGCGTCGTGGCCGGCGGGGTAAACGCCCAGCGCCGCCCGGATCGGGCCATGATCGTGATCACCCATCACCAGCGGCTCCTCGACTTCATCGTCCCCGACCGGGTCCATGTCATGGCCGACGGCCGGATCGTCCGCTCGGGCGGCAAGGACGTGGCGCTCGACCTCGAAGCACACGGCTACAGCGACACCGCATGCGAGGCACCATCGGCGTGGATGGTGACAACGTGACCTCGCTGACGGCCGCGCCACCAGCTCCGCCTGGCGCGACCCCCACGGTCGCCGGACTCCTGTCCCGATTCGGGCGCCCGGCCGGCGGTGCCGCCCCGGCGTGGCTGACCCAGGCTCGGCGGGCGGCGGCCGACTGGGCCACCCGGCGGGGGTTCCCGACGCGCAAGGACGAAGACTGGAGATACACGCCGTTGGGGCCGCTGCTGGGCGTGTCGTTCCAGCGCCCCGAGGCGGGCGCGGGCCGCTGGGTCTCGCCGGGCGAGATCGACCGATCGAGTATCGACGCATCGATCGCACGCATGACCTTCGTCAACGGGTTCTACGCCCCTCACCTGTCAACCTTGACTCGCCTGCCCGCAGGGGTGACCCTGACGAACCTGGCGTCGACCCTCGCCAGCGGAGGCGCCGGCCTCGAACCGCTCTTCTCACCCGCGCCCGGCGGACATGGCCACGCCTTCGACGCGCTCAACACCGCCCTGGCCGACGACGGCGCCGTCATTCGCGTCGCAGCCGGCACGCTCGTCGACAGGCTCATCGAGCTGCTCTTCTATTCCGACGGACATGGAACACCGGTCATGTCCAACCCCCGGTCGATGATCCTGGCCGGTCCGGGCAGCCGGCTGGCCGTCGTCGAAACCTACGCCGGGAACGCTGGCGCCGCCGCGTGCACCAACGCCGTGATCCAGGTCGACGTCGGCCGCGAAGCGACAGTCGAGCACTACAAGATCCAAGACGAACCCGACACCGGATTCCATCTCGGGCTGCTCGACGTACGCCAGGGCCCCGACAGCCGGTTCTCGTCGCTGTCGGTGGCGCTCGGCTCGAGGATCGCTCGCCACGAAGTAAGGGTCCGCCTCCAAGGCGAAGGCGCTCACACCACCATCAACGGCCTGTACCTGCCCGGAGGCGACAGCCACCACGACAACCCGACCCTGATCGAGCACGCCGCCCCGCGCTGCACCAGCCGCCAGCTCTACAAAGGCATCGCCAGCGACCGCGGCCACGGAGTGTTCAACGGACGCATCGTCGTCCACCCAGCAGCGCCAGGCAGCGACGCCAGCCAGACCAACAAGAACCTGCTGCTCTCCGACCACGCCGAGATCGACACCCGCCCCAGACTCGAGATCCTCACCGACGACGTGAAATGCACCCACGGCGCCGCCGTCGGCGCGCTCGACCCCGACGCCATCTTCTACCTCCGGTCGCGTGGAGTGCCCCTCGAGCAGGCCAAGGCCATGCTCACCGCCGCCTTCGCCCGCGAGATGCTCGACACCATCCCAGTCGAGCCGCTGCGCACCCACCTCGAAGGTCTGGTCGCCGCCCACCTCACCACACAGCCCACCCCCGACCCATCGCCGACCCGGCCCGGGCCGGCGCCTGCTGACGACACAACATCGACCGACGGCGATCGGACCGGCCGGCGATGAGCCCCGCCCAAGCCACGCCGGTCGAACTGGTCCAGGACTGCGATGTCACGCTCATCCCCAGCGGGCAGACCACGACGCTGAAAGCCGGCGAGAAGATCGTGGTCACCCAGGCCCTCGGCGGCACCGTCACCATCCAGACCGCGGCCGGTCAACTAGCACGGATCTTCCCCCAAGACGTCCAGGCGCTCGGGCTCGCCGATGACACCGCCGGCGCCCAAGCATCGCCGTGGGGCCCCTTCGAATACGAGCAAGTCATCGAACAACTGAAGACCGTCTTCGACCCGGAGATCCCGGTCAACATCGTCGACCTCGGACTGATCTACCAATGCGACGCGCACGTGCAATCCGACGGCAGCTACCGGGTCGACATAAAAATGTCGATGACCGCCCCAGGGTGCGGAATGGGCGACATTCTCCAACACGACGTGCGCTCCCGGGTCCAGACCCTGCCCGGCGTAAGCGAGGTCGACGTCGAAGTCGTCTGGGACCCACCCTGGGACCAAACCCGTCTCAGCGACGCCGCCCGCCTCGAACTCGGACTGTACTGACCGCACGAATCCGACCTCACTGATGTCACCCAAGGAGAACACCCCACCATGAAGGTCTGGATCGACCAGGATCTCTGCACCGGCGACGGGCTGTGCGAAGAGATCGCCCCCGCCGTCTTCACCCTGCTCGACGACGGCCTCGCCTACGTCAAAGAGGCCACCGACGTGAAATCAGACCCCGGCGGTGCCGCAGGAACGGCCCAAGTCCCCTCCGACTTGGAGAGCGCTGTCACCGAAGCCTCCGAGGAATGCCCAGGCGAATGCATCTTCATCGAGTCTTAGCGAGCGGCCTCAGACGTGGTAAGGCGCCGCGGCCAGGGTAGGCGGGGTTGCGATTGGGGGGTCTGAGGTCACTCGGTTTTGGGCCGGCCATGATGGCTGCTGGTCTGCTGTCGGGCCGGCCAAGCCGGCAGGGAGTATGAGGGGGTGCTGATCGTGGATCCACCAATGCGTTCGTGGAGCCTATTACGGTCTGCTCGCCTGGCTTCGGTTCTGACTTGATATTCGGTTGACGGTCAACCGTTCTGTCTGAAATCAGTTTTTGTCGAACGGGAGCCAGCTTGGACAACTGGCATGTGCCGGCCGTTGGTGCGGTGGATCGCCCTGTTGACCCAGGACGATCGCACCGCCGCCGCACCTGGTGTCGGGCGGCGTGTGCCACCCCTTGGGCTGAAAGCGAACAGAAGGGATGGCAATGACAACTCTAGATGCCACGCGCCCGGTGACGGGTGGTGTTGACACCCACCTGGAGGTGCATGTGGCCGCCGCTCTCGACGACATCGGCGGTCTGTTGGACGTCCAGGAGTTCCCTACGAATCGGGCCAGTCATCGAGGGCTGCTGGGTTGGCTGGAAGGGTTGGGGACGGTCAGCCGGGTGGGGGTCGAGGGGACCGGCTCGTATGGGGCTGGCCTGGCCCGGTTCTTGCGCGGCGCGGGGGTAGAGGTGGTCGAGGTCGACCGGCCCAACCGCCAGGCACGCCGCCGGCAGGGCAAGTCGGATCCCCTCGACGCGATCGAGGCTGCCAGAGCCGCCCAGGGGGGCAGGGCGGCGGGGGCGGCCAAGACCCGCGACGGCAATGTGGAGGCAATCCGGGCGCTGGTCGTGGCCAAGCGCTCGGCCCGCTCAACCAAGATCGCCGTGCTCAACCAGATCCGCCACCTAGGCTTCACCGCCCCCGATGAGCTGCGCGAGCGTCTCGCGAGCATCTCTCGCCAGCGGTTGGCGGCCGAGGCTGCCGCGCTGCGCCCCCGGGCGGGCGGCGACCCGGTCATCTTCGCCACCAAGACGGCCCTGCGCATCCTGGGACGGCGTGTTGTGGCCCTCGATGGGGAGAAGACCGCCATCGACGAGCTTTTGGGCGAGCTGGTCCAAGAGGTTGCCCCCGGGCTGCTCGACTTGGCCGGAGTGGGTGTTGACACCGCCGCTGCGCTTTTGGTCACCGCCGGGGACAACCCCGGTCGGCTGCGGTCCGAGGCCGCCTGGGCGCACCTGTGCGGGGTGGCGCCCATCCAGGCGTCCTCGGGTAAGGTCACCCGCTACAGGCTCGACCGCGGCGGCGACCGCCAGGCCAACTCAGCGCTGTGGCGCATCGTGTTCACCCGCCTGGGATCCGACGCCCGCACCCAGGCGTACATGGCCCGCCGGCTCGAAGAAGGCCGATCCAAGCCCGAGATCGTCCGGGTCCTCAAACGCTACGTCGCCCGCGAGGTCTACAAACAGCTTCCTCACCCCTAAAGCCGCCCGCGGCGGCAGGTCTGGCCCCAAAGCCGGCTGGCACCCCGATCGGGATCGGGAGTTGCCCTCACAGGGATTTGCCGGCCCGCCGCCGCGAGCCCCCTCCGTCGCATCGACGACCAGGGCCTGCTGTCTTGGTAAGAGCTTGCCCTCCCCCCGAGTGGCTCATCCCTGTCTTGTCCGCTCCCCGGTTGCCGACGCCCCACCCCAAAAGGAGAACCGCTAATGCCACTCCAGCCCCACGCGCCCACACCCATAGTCGTCGAGGTCGACTATGGCTCGGCCAGCTCCCGCGGGCGGCCACCCGACCAAGCCTGGCTGATACGACTGCGCTGCGGCGACCGAGCCGTCATACCCACCGTCGGGCTGCGCCGCGCCGCAGCCGAGCACCTCGCCGACCACATCATCGAGGTCCTCGGACCCCACACCACCGACACCCCCACCCAGCAACACCCCACCCTCGAGCAGGCCACCGTCGAGCTCGTCAGCCTCCTCCACTTCCTCGCCGACTGGCTCGACGCCGACCTCGACTACGCCCGAGCCCGCCTACCCCTCTACCGCACCTACACCGTCGACAACCTCAGAGCCGACACCGCCCGACTCATCAACACCATCAAAAAAGCAAACGTTGGGTCTTGACAAACGTAGGAGCATCCCTGTGCCGGTCGGTCGGTGCGTCAAGTAGCAGGGAAAGGTCGGTCCCCATAGCGTCCTGGGATCAACTCAAACCCGTTTTCTGACCGGGCCAACGGTCGGAGAGGAGGACGCTATGGGGACCGTAGCCAGTTTACTGGCCGAGCATGTCAGCTTCCGCTGCACCTCGGTGGACCGTATCGGCATCAGGGGCTACATCCCCGGCTTGATGTATGAGGGCGGGATGGTCAAGTTCCTGGTGGAGCGGGGCAACACCATGCCCTCGCCGGCAGCGCTGAACCGTAACCATGACCGGCTGGTCGGCCAGCTCGAGGCGCTGGTGAGGGCGGCGGAGGTGCCGGGGGTGCGCTTCAAGGTTGGCCAGTCCAAGGAGGACATGGCCCGCCCCTACCAAGACGTAGCCGCCATGGCGGGAAGTTTCGGGTTGGTGCTGGTGGGCAAGGCCCAGGAGCGGACCAGTTCGTGGCGAGGTTTCGTCGATGCCAGCCACGCCGCTCACCGGCCCAACCATCCCCACATCGGGTGGCGGCGCCAGTCGGCGATGCCCGACCACTGGTACTTCTACTTCGCCGACGACCAGTGGGGGCCGACCTCTCTGCGGCTGTGCAGTTACGCCCCCTATCCGCTGTGGATCAACGCCAACGGGCACGAATGGGCCAAACGTCAGCTAGCCAAAGCCGGGGTTGGCTTCCAGGCGCTCGACAACGGGCTGGGCGCCGTGCAGGACCCCGCACAGGCTCACCGCATCTGCGCCCGCTTGGGCGCCGGACATGTGCGAGACCTGTTGCGCCGGATGATGACGGTCATGCCCGACCCGCTCACCCTCGCCGATCGGCGGGTCGGCTTCGACTGGGCGTTCTCGATCGCCCAGCTGGAGATCTCCGACACCGCCGTGTTCGATCAGCCCCGCCGGGGCCGGGCCTGGTTCGAGACTGCTATCGGCTGCCATCTCGACCTCGGTCGTCGGGAACAGGTCTCTTTGGTGATCGACCGGGCCGTGGTCAACCGGGGCCGGCACAAAACCCCGGGCCGCTTCGCCACCGAGATCATCACCCGCGATGTCCGCCCCCAACTGCAGATCCACTACAAATCCTCCAAAGCGAAGGCGTACCTCAAGGAAGGCCGGGCGCTCCGGGTGGAGACCACCATGAACAACCCGCAGGACTTCGCTCTGCACAAAACCCTCAACGCCGATAACTGGCGATCTTTGCGGCGACTCGGGGCAGCCAGCAACGCCCGCTTCTTGGCCGCCCTAGGCCCGTTTTCCGCACCGTTTGAGGGTTAGTTCCCCCGGTCTTAGGGGTCGCCTCACTGGCTGGGGTTAGGACCGTCGGGGGTGATGGCCGTGGCGATCTGGTCGATGACGGGGAAGGGTTGCGAGTGGTTGTAGTTGTCGGCGCTTTGCCATGGGCTTTTCGGGTCAGCGTCGACGATTTGGTCGATTTCGTCGAGGTACATGCATCGCCACCGCTTGCGGGGATCGGGGTGGAGGGTTCCTGTGCTGGTCTGCCCGCCGGTCTGGTAGCCGAGAACCATGGCCCGGCCGTTGTGCCATCCGAGGGCGTGGGGGCAGATGAGGCGGCAGCGGCCGTGGTAGGAGACCTGGACCGGGCGGCGAGCTTGGAGGGCGGTGTTGAGCCGGCACCACGCGGTCGGCATGGTGGCGATAGGGGTCATGTTCGTTGTTCCTGGGTGGCTTCGGGCCACGGGAGGGGGATGGCGAGCAGGGCGAGGATGACCCGCTGGGTGTGGCTGAGCGGGTCGAGGACCAGGCCGCCGGCGGTGTAGGTGGCGCACAGACCGTCGAAGGCGGCGAGGGCGGCGCGGGCGGTTGGTTTGGCGGCGCGGCCTTCGGGCAAGATGCCCGGCAGGGTGTTTTCTTCGCCCAGAGCGGCGCGAAGTTCGGCTTCGATGAGCCCGAAGATGAGCAGGGCGATGCCGATCACGGCGATGAGCGCTTCGATGCGGGCGTCGTTGTGGAGAAACACCGGCCGAACGTGCAGGGCCTGTTTTAGATCGCGGTGGCGTTGCTCGTCGATCCACTGGTCTTTGTAGATGCGAAGCACGTCGAGGGAGTTGAGGCTGCGGCCGTGTGGGTCGGCGAGGTTGGTGGCCAGCGCGTAGAGCCCGTCGAGCTCGCCGGCTTTGGCCATAGCGTCTCGGTCGACGGTCCAGGTGATGGTCGGTTTGCCGTCGGATTCGCCGGTGGTGACGGAGATGAGTCCGGCCACACCGTCTGCGAGGATCTGTGCGACCTTGGCGTCGACTTGAGATTTGGTTTTGTAGTAGCGGCCGCCCAAGCCGTTGCGGATCCGCCCCAGAGCGGCCTGGGCCTTTTCTAGACGTCGGGTGCGGGCGTCGGCGACAGAGGCGGCCTCTTCGGAGGAGAAGATGTAGCCGACGCGCAGATGGTGGGTGTCGCCGTCGCCGTCTGCGACGGGGAAGGGACGCAAGACTCCTTTCCATACGGTGCGCTTTTGGGGTGGGAGCCGCCGTTCGCGCTGCGAGCAGTAGTCGAGGCGGCGCAGAGCGGACAGGCCGGCGGGGACCTGTTGGGTGAATCGTTGCGCCCAGCCGGTATCGGCGCGTAGCGGCACCACGAAACCCACGCCCGTGGTGTCAAGAGCGCACAGGTTCTCCAAATGGCCAAGGCCGGAGTCGGCCACGACCACCAGGCCGGGCGGCAGCGCCTTCACGAGGGTGTCGATGGCGTCCATGAACGCCGGCGGCTCGCCCGAGGCGCCCTGGTGGGGACGGAAGTACAGCGCCACACCGGTTTTGGTGGACGCCTGTAGTGTCTTGATCTGCCGGCCGATGCTGCCATCCGCCGCCCAACCCTTCTTCACCAGGGCAGAGTTCTCGTAGCTGCCGGCGAAGCGCACCCCGGTCAGATCGAGATGAAGCCGGCCGGCGTCGACAACGCGGAAACGCTCGATGGTGCGCAAAAGCAGCCGACCCCGCAGGTCCTCGGCCTTGGGTGCGAGGGCGTCGAGGGCCCGGCCGAGCCGGTCGTCGTTCAATAGGCCCGCCGGCACGTCGAACAGCTCGGCCATCGCCGCCTGCGACGCCCATCCGGCTATGTCATAAAGGGGGGCGGGGCCGGCCAGGCGATTGGCGACCAGGGCGGCGATCACCTCGCCATGGGTGAGCAGTGACCGTCCCCGCATGGAAGCGACCTGGTCGACCAGTCCGGCCAGGCCCAAACGTCTGAGGTAGTGGGCCACCAGCAAAAGCGGGCCGACCTCGCGGCGGGTGCCCACCGGGGGCGGGTCCAGCCGGGCGAACGCGCCGGCCCAGCGGTCCAGCTGGCCGGAGGCCTTCAGCTCATCCAAACGACCGAGGGTTGCCACAACACGCTGGCGGACCTTGCCGCCGTGGCGGTGGCCTTCTACCAGTTGCACGTACTCGTGCACCTGATCGCCGCGCCGGACACGCTTCACCCGGGGATACATGTTGGCACAACCCTAGCACGAGCGACCCACAAATAACAAGCATGTCATTCGCCCCGTTGGCACAACACATCTCAGCCCGAACCCCCACCCAGAGGCCCAAAACCCAGCCAATACAAGGGGAACTCGGCGGCGATCAGCCAGGGTTACCTCATCCAGGTGCGGAAAACGGGCCTAGGCGAGGGACAGCCCGGTGTTCCCGATCCCGCCACCTTGGTGTCGCGGATCGCGGAAATTCCCCACTGTCGATCATCGAAATTCCCCAGTTGATCCCGGGGCTAGTGGGCTTGGTGGGAAGGGTAGCTCAGTCTGTGGCGATCACCTCCTGGTCGAGTAGCTCTGTGACCGCGACGGGCTCCGAGCAGTGTGGGCATTCGCCGCCAAGGCCGATTTTGCGCATGAAGGTGCCGCAGTCTTCGCAGCGTTGTTGGCCCACCGCGCGAGTTCCGCAGTTGTCGCATTCGTAGACGGTGATGGGCCGCCGTGGCCGAGCAGTTGGCAGCGTGATGGGGGCGGTGGCGGCTTGTTGGGAATGACATCCTGATCTGGCCCCACTGAGGCCACTTTTGATGGTTTGAAGTGGCCCCACCCTCAACCACCAGCCCCTACGTTCCGTGGTTGCCACACCTGTTGGAACGAGGGAGAAGGAGATGTCAAGGGTGGAGCTTTATGAACGTATTCGGAAGGCGAACCGTGAGGAGGGCATGGGGATCCGTGCCTTGGCTGAGCGGTTCGGGGTGCATCGGCGTACGGTGCGCCAGGCGTTGGCGTCGGCGATCCCGCCGGAGCGCAAGGTGCCCGAGCGGGTGTCGCCGGCGTTGGGCCCCTGGCAGGGCACTATCCGGGAGTGGCTGACCGACGATTTGGCGGCGCCGCGCAAGCAGCGTCATACCGCCCGTCGGGTGTGGGTGCGGCTGCGGGATGAGTGCGGGGCTGGAGTGGCCGAGTCCACGGTGCGGGCGTTTGTGGCCCAGGTCCGCTTCGAGTTGGAGAACCACGATTTGGCCGTGATGGTGCCCCAGCAGCATGGCCGGGGCGAGGAGGCCGAGGTGGACTTCGGCGGGTTCGTGGCCTGGGTGGACAGCGTCTATTGCGAGTTGTGGATGTTCTGCATGCGGCTGAGCTTCTCGGGGCGAGGGTTTCATGTGGCCTTCGCCAACCAGGCCCAGGAGGCGTTCCTGGAGGGCCATGTGGATGCCTTCGAGCATTTTGGCGGGGTCCCGGGTCGGATCCGCTACGACAACCTTAAGGACGCCGTGCTTAAGGTGCTGTTGGGCCGGGCCCGGTTAGAGAACCCCCGGTTCGTGGCGCTGCGCAGCCATTTCGGTTTCGACAGCTTCTACTGTCTGCCGGGCATTGCGGGTAGCCATGAAAAGGGTGGAGTGGAAGGCGAGGTAGGCCGATTCCGCCGCAACCATCTGGTGCCGGTGCCTCGAGTGGGGTCGCTAGCCGAGCTGAACGAGCGGCTGGCGGCGGCCGACGTCGCCGACGAGTACAGGGTGATCGTATGGCGTGACCAGACGGTGGGCGAAGCCGCAGCTGGCGAGCGGGCTTTCTTGCGGCCGGTGCCGGTGGAGGTCTTCGACACCACTACGGTGCTGCACCCCATCGTGGACACCAAGGCCCGTATCTGTGTCCGCCAGAGTCTGTACTCGGTGCCGGCCGGGCTGGCCCGCCGCCGGGTGGAGGTGCGCCTCGGGGCCCGCTCGTTTGAGGTGATCGCGGACGGCAAGGTGGTGGCCCGCCACTGCCGTAGCTTGCACAAGGGCAGCGAAGAGCTGGTGTTGGATCACTACCTGGAAGTCTTGATCCGCAAACCGGGGGCGTTGCCCGGATCCACCGCCTTGGCCCAGGCCCGCGCCGGGGGCGCCTTCGAGGCCGCTCACGAGGCGTTCTGGGAGGCGGCCCGCCGCCGCCTGGGTGACGGGGCCGGCACCCGGGCGCTGTGCATGGTGCTGCTGCTGCATCGCAGCCTGCCCGCCGCGGCGGTCACTGCTGGCATGCGGGCGGCTCTGGCCGTGGGCTCGGTCGATCCCGACGTGGTGGCCGTGGAAGCCCGCCGCTGCCAGGACCGGGCCCGGCCCGAGCCGGCCGGGGTGGTGGTGCCCATCGGCGCCCGTCTGGCCATGCGCCCGGCGCCCAGCTTGGGCGCCTACGACGCCCTGCTGGCCGGGGTGGCCCGATGAGCGCCCGCACCGACGAGGCCGCCCAGGCCGCCATCGGCGCGGCCTGCCGGGATCTGCACCTGCCCACGGTGCGAGCCGAGGCCGCCGCCTTGGCCGCCCAGGCCGCCAAGGAACAGCTCACCCATCTGGGCTATCTGGCCGAGATCCTCACCGCCGAGGTCGACGAGCGCGACGCCCGCCGCCGGGCCCGGCGCGTCCATGAGGCCCGCTTTCCGCGAGCCAAACGGCTGGGCGATTTCGACTGCTCGGCCAACCCCAATGTCAATCCGGCCCTCATCGCCACCCTCGCGTCGGGCGGGTTCATCAACGCTGGCAGCCCGCTGTGTTTGATCGGCGACAGCGGCACCGGAAAAAGCCATCTATTGATCGGCACCGGCATCGCGGCCTGCGAGGCGGGCCGCCGGGTGCGTTATGTGACCTGCGCGGCGCTGGTCAACGAGTTGGCCGAGGCCGCCGATGACCGGGTGCTGTCCCGGGTGGTGGGCCGCTATGGGCGCCTGGAGCTGTTGTGTCTCGATGAGCTGGGCTACGTGCGCCTCGACCCCCGGGGTGCCGAGCTGCTGTTCCAGGTCATCACCGAACGAGAAGAAAAGGCGTCCATCGCCTGCGCCTCCAACGCCAGCTTCAGCGAATGGGGGGCCACCTTCAGCGATCCCCGGCTGGCCGCGGCGGTGGTGGACCGCCTCACCTTTAAGGCCCTCATCGTCGAGACCGGCCACGACTCGTATCGTTTGCGAACCAGCCGGGGGGCCAAACGGCGCACCAGCCCCCCGTCCAACAGCCCCCCCGCCACCGGTGAGGAGCAGCCGGGATGACCCACCGTTACTGCCCCTACCGGGGGCCGGGCCGCCCCGACCCCGAGCCCCATCCCGACGCCCCCAGCCCCGTCTTCAACCCCCATATCGAAGAACAGGCCCAACGGCCTTACCCCGACTATCTCACAGCCGTGCTGGTCGACGACGCCCTCGACACCTTGGGCACGGTGCGCTCCCCGGCCGGGCCGGCCGATCCCGGCGTGCGCCTCTCCTGCATGGTCAGCCTGGCCCTCGAGGTCCAAGCCCGTATACCCCAACAGGTCAGCTGCGCTCTCGGGCACGGCTACAGCCGGTCCGACATCGCCATGCGCCTGGGTGCCAGCCAGCCCACCATCGGCCGGCGCTACCTATCCGCCATACCCCCAGCCCAGCCCGACCCCGACGCTGCGGACGACCCCGACGTCGACGCCATCAGCATCGACGAGCTGCCCGTCCCGCCCGCCGCCCCGGCCATCGACCACCACAGCGCCCACATCCTCGCCGAGGCCCTCAACACCCTCATCTTGTTGCGCTTCCCGGGTTCGCTCTACGACCCCACGGCCGACCTGCACGCCCTGGGCAGCCTCATCGCCCAAGCCCGAGCTGATATCCCGGCCGCGGTGGCCCAGGCCCGACAAGGGGGCCACCCCTGGGCCGACATCGCCACCAGTCTGGGCATCACCCCCGCCGCCGCCCGGCGGCGCTACCGAGTGCACCCGGCCAGCCCGGAGGCGCCCCTGGACTAAAACGCTGTCCCTCCCTCAACAAACCGAATAGCAGCCCCCCGTCGCCCCGTCTAATCACCCCCCTCATTAACAACCCCCACTACACCAGGAGGTCGCCACTTCCACATCGAAAAATCCCCAGACCGGACACGCCTGTCGCGGCCATGCCACCGGCGGCCCAAAAATTCTCATTGACCGGCGAGCCTCTACCCCCACACCCCCGCTGCCCCGCCGCCAGCCAGACCACCCCGGAGGGCACCCCGGTCCGGCTAGCGCCGAGCCAGTCTGAGTGGGGGAACCTCACCCCTCAACGACAATCCCCGGGCCGCCTCCACAACGGAGAACACGCTCGAAAAACGACCGTCACTCAGCGTGGCTGACAGCGACCGACATCGATCACACGCGCCCACAGATGGGGCCAAATCAAACCATCGCGGTGGGGCCAAATCAACTTGACAAACCCAGCTTGTCGACGTCGACGCCATGCAGCAACTCGGCACGCTTCAGAGCACCACCGGCTCTTCCCTTGAGGGACGAAGAGCCGCTGACAGACCGGACAAAGAATCGTTACAGGATCGTTACTCAACGGGGTGTCTCCTAGGCAGGTAGGTGCCGGTCACTGTTTGGAGTGGCTCAGAATCCTGACAGGCCGGACAAAGAATCGTTACAGGATCGTTACTCAACGGGGTTCTGCCGGATGGGCACGGCTGGTCACTGCTTTGCGGGTCGCTTCAGCGCGGGCCCGGTGAGCCCGCATCCGGTAGGAGGGGCCGTCGATGTTGAACACCACCGAGCGGTGCAGGAGGCGGTCGAGCATCGCTGCTGCGACCATCTGGTCCTCGCCGAAGACCTTGCCCCAGCTGGCGATGCCCAGGTTGGTGGTCAGGCAGATGGAGCCTTTGAGGTAGCGCTGGGTGACGACTTGGAAGATGGCGGCGGCCGCTTCCGCGGGCAGGGGCAGGTAGCCGAGCTCGTCGATGATCAACAGCTTGCAGTTGGCATAGTGGCGCATCATGGTGGCCCAGCGGCCTTCTATGGCGGCGCGGTGGCATCGGGCGGCCAGGTCTGAGGCGGTGGTGTAGTGGACCTTGTAGCCGGCCTCGACGGCCTCCCAGCCCAACCCGACCGCGAGCATGGTCTTGCCTACACCGGGCGGTCCGATGAACAGCACGTTGGTGGCGTCGTCTAAGAACCGCAGGGTGGCGAGCTCCTCGACCAGTTTGGGGTCTATGGCGGGCTGGGCGTCGAAGTCGAAGTCGGCGATCCGCCAGGGGGCGGGCAGGCAGGCGAAGCGGGCCAGGCTGGCCTGGCGGCGGGCCACTGTGGCGTCGACCTCGACGGCCAGCAGCCGCTCCAAAAGCACCGTCGGGCTCAACTTGTCGGCGCGGGCCTGGTCCAACAGGCTGGGCAGGGCTTCGGCCGCGGCGGACAGCCGCAGGGTGGCCAGATGGGAGCGAAGCTTTTGGTAGTCGGAGTTGGCGCTCACGCCGTCACCCCCTCGCGGCCGTCAACTTCGGTGGATCCGGGGAAGGCCAAGCGGATCACCTCGGCCACCGCTTCCAGATCGACGCTCGGCTCGGTGTCGGCCTGGCCGAGCAGGCGGTCCCGCTCGGCCAGCGCGGCCGGCCCGACAGGACGGTTTGCCTTGCGGTCACAAGGCCGGGCGGCGGAGAACTGGCTCAAGATCACCTTCTCGAGCGCCTCGCGATGTTGGGGAGTGCGCAGGATCAGTCCCGCCCCGGGAGCGGCCAGGCGGTGAGTGACCAGCAGGATCCCAGACGGGCTGACCACCTCCAACTGTCCGCTGCCTAGCCGGTGGAACAGCCTCATTGTCGCCGTTCGATAGCCGGGCGGCACCGAGTAACGGTTCCCCCTAAACGCCACGCTGGCCTGATGATCGACCACCGCGGTGGCTTCCACCCTGGCCGGGAACGGCACTGCCGGCAGGGCCAGCAGCGGTTCGGCGTCGGCCAACTCGCCCACCGTCGGCCAGGCCGGCCGGGACCCATCGGCGGGCGGCTCTTCGATGCGGCCCGGGCTGCGCAGCCGGCCGTCACCAGTGGTCGCCCAGAACCGGTCCAGGCTGACCTGGGCCGCCTCGGCGGAGTCCGCGGCCAGGGTCCGCCACCACCGGCCGGTAGCGAAACGCACACCGGCCTCCACCGATCCCTTGCGATTGCCCCGCCGGGGCGGGCACGGCGCGATCGACGCCCCATAGTGCTTGGCCACCGGCGCGAAACACTCCTGCACGTCGGCGGTGCCGGGCACGATCACCGTGGCCATGCGATCCACCCGCCACTTACGCGCCGTGCCCCCAGGCGGCGTAACACACCGTCCATGGCCTCCACCAGGTGGGCCTGGTCGGTCGCTGGCGCCAGCACCCCCCGGGTGCGACCCGAATGCGGCAACGTCCCCAACAGCACATACGCCGTCCCACCCCAAGGCGCCCGGCGCCGCTCGAACCAGTCCCACTGGATCTCCTCGCCGGCGGGATGGGGAATGTCGATCGACTCCCGGCCCCGAACCCCGCCACACGCCTCGCAATGCGGGCGCAGCCCCGCCTCCCGCAGCTGGCGCACGAAACTCGGATACGAGCGGTCATAGCCCAGCGGGGCCACCTCGTCGAAGAGGGCGGACGCCCACACGTGCGGGTCATCGGCGAACCGGGCGGTCAGATACGGCACGAACCGCTCCAGCGGGTCAGGGCCCGGCCGCCGGCGTACCCCCGGCTGGCGTCTTCCTTCCAGATAGTCGCGGACCGTCTTGCGGTCACGGCCAAGGTGACGGGCGATCGCCGAGATCGACCATCCCCTCTTCCTCAAAACATGTGCTTCCACGTCTTCTCCCGTTGAGATCATGGGGCCGGGGCTCCTCCTGCTGGATCGGTGTCAGAACCGCCAGCGTCAGCGAGGAGCCCCACCCGATTGGTGGACCATCAAGGCCCCACCGGTCCCCGGGAGAGTGGGGAATTTCAGTGATCGAGTCTGCGGAGAATTACGTGATCCTCAACATTGGAATCGGTCGTGCTGCCCCGCATCCATGACGGCCAACGAGCCCCCGGCCTCCGCTTCGGCGACCCCCGCACCATGGCCCTGCTGGCCTCCATCGCCTCCTTCGCCCACGTCATCGGCGGGCTCACCAACAAAGGCCTTCGGACCCACATGGCCCACCTCTGGCACCCCGACTACAGCCCCGCCCAAGCCACCTACGACCTCCGGCGCCTACGCCTCAAAGGCTTCATCGAACGTGTGGAGCACACCAACACCTATCGGGTCACCCAACACGGTTTGCGCATCGCCGCCTTCCTCACCCAACTCGCCGCCCGTGTCGTGATTCCCGCCCTCACCGAGCTTGCAGCCCTGGCCCGGCCAAGACCGCCCGCCCCGCGCCCCCTCAGCGCCGCCTGGAAAGCCTACGAACACGAACTCCACAAGCTCCTACGAACTACCCGCCTCGCCGCATGACCCGAAAACTTGCCTCATCCCACCAGAACCTGGCGCTCAAGCCCGGCTAGCGCCGGTGAGATCCGGCACAATACAGGTGGGCCCGGAGCTAAACACCCGATCTCGGCGATCCCGCCCGGCGCCCAACGGAACGGTGTTCCGCCAGGACGTCTCGTCCAATGTGGCCACGTTCTTTGACCCGTTCTCCAAGGAGGCTTCATGAGCAGCACCCAGACCGAAGGCACGATCGCTCTTACAGACAACGCCACCGCCAAGATCGCCGAGCTGATCCAACAGGAGGGCAACCCCGATCTGGCCCTCCGAGTCGCCGTACGACCCGGCGGATGCTCCGGATTCAGCTACGAGATGTTCTTCGACTCAGACCTGGCCGAAGACGATGTGATATCGGCCTACGGCGACGTCAAAGTCGTCGTCGACCCGACCAGCGCCAACCTGCTGGCCGGGTCGACGCTGGACTTCAAAGACGGCCTTCAAGATGCCGGGTTCAGCATCAACAACCCCAACGCCAGCCGCACCTGCGGCTGCGGGCAGTCCTTCAGCTGATCTGGCGGCCGCCCTCGACGAGCGAGGTGCCCTGCTCGGCGTGGAGAGCTTCACCACGACGAGCGCGGGTTATCGCAAGCTCTCGCCCCCGTCCTTACCATCACCACCACGGGCGCTCATAGTGGGCAACGCCGCACGGCTCCTCTGTTGGGGTGCCCGTGGGCGACGACATCGCCATCATCGGGACCCGCTTTGGGCAGCCCGGAACTCCCGGTTTGGTACTACAACATCCGGGCCGACCCGACCGTCGAGGTTGTCTATCGAAACGAGACCGTCACGGCAGCCGCCCGTGAGGCCGAAGGCGAAGAGCGCGAGGTGATTTGGGGGCGCGCTCGGCAACTCTACGGCGGTTATGAGGCCTACGCCCGAAGGATCCGCGACCGACAGATCCACGTCATGGTGCTCAGCACCTAGCCGACCTCGGCAGGCATGCCGACCAGTGAGCGTCAAGCGTCAGAGCGCCCCTGCCTTGCGCTTAGATTCGGTTGGCGAACCCGTTGTGGAGGAGGCCCAGGACCGACAGCGCCTGATCCACCGGCCCACCCACGCCTCCTGGCTAAACCAAACGAGATCGTATTCTCGGTGATCCAGCGCAAGGTTGTCTCCCCGAACGACTTCTCGGACCTCGACCAGATCACCGCTCGTCTGGCCGCTTTCGAGCAGCGCTACAACGCCGTGGCCGAACCATTCGACTGGACCTTCACCCGAAACGACCTCAACGACCTACTGGAGCGCATCGCCCAACACGATCCCGGCGCTCCTGCCGCCCTGCCAGCCGCAGCCTGAGCTAGCCGAGAAGACCGACCAGCCACACCCTCGGATCGGACAGATACAACCCGCAGGCGCAATCGAGCGCCTCCTCCGGGCTGCCACCCATGATCCCGCTAGGCAGAAACGAGTCCTCGTAGTCGTCGTGGCTGGCCCGATAGATGGCGAACCCCCACTCGCCCGCCAACCCCACATACCGCAACCGGACAGACGGATGGTCGGCCCGTCCGCGATCTGCCCGTCCACATAAGCGAAGTTCGACCGGAACCGCAGCCTAACCTCAGCCAGCGTGGGCCAGCGGTCCCTGGCATGCTGGCGAAGCCGAGACTCAAGCGACCGACGTGTCGAATCAGGGATCTTCACCACCCGACACTATGACCCCGTCACCGAACTTCCGTGGATGACCACTAAGGCTGAAGTCTGGGTTCCGTCGGAACCTGCCATCTCGCCCAGTGCCATGGCGCCCCAATAACTCAAAGTGAGCTACTTGCATCCGACGGGAAGTGCCAGGAAGTGCTAGGCTCAAGTATTAGAGAGGAGGGCGATGTGAATACACAGAGCTCATCCGTTGAGGTTGGCCCGCCTGAGTGAGTTGGACCTTGGAGGTGATCACGTCAGGTGATTTCCGCTGGGGTCCTACACCGAACGTCATCAGTACCAGTTCGTCGACTAGAACCGGCCCAATGTCCGGGCTGCGCCACGGCGCAGGCCTAAGACGAGGCGGTCCCACCCGTGCGAGCGGAACCGGGACGATGACGGGCCATAAAGAAGCATTAACGACAAAAAGGCGACCGTAGGAGGTCGCCTTTTTGTCTGTCAAAGGCTCAAATTGCAGCGGGAAAGAGATGAGGCGCTGCTTCCCCGGGATCTCACCCCGGACACTTACGGAATCTGGGCGCGTCGTCGACTTCGGCCTCTTCATGGTGCGCTTACCGTGACCACGCTCTACCTCCACCCGGCCCCGTCCCCAACGGAACACGATGCCCTGCTCGTATTGGCGGATGACGCGGAACCCGAACATATCGGGCCTTCCTGCGGCGCGCGGTAGGCGCCAGCAATATCTCCTATCGGGCCGTCTCCGCGAGCCGGTGAGGCGGGGTTTCGGGGGGCAGGTGGCCCGCTGGCGGGTTGGTGGTTGGACCGGCTGCGATCCAGGCGCCGGCGAACCCTCCCGGAGTGGGGTCGGTTCCAGCCCGGTAGGTGCGGTGGTCGGGTAGACGAATCCGGGCCCTGGGGGTGCGAGACCGGGCCGGGGAGGCCTCGTCCCCGGCGGCGCGCCCTGCCCTGACATCCTGACGGCGCCGCGGCCTTGGGGTCGGAGGCGCCGACGCGGTTCTGGCGGCGCCTGCTCGGGCGCGTGAAGCGTGCGCGTGTCGTTCCGCCGGACCATGTGGGTGCTGTTTGGGCGCCATCCGTTCTGACCGCCCGATCAGCCAGAAACGATGTTCGTTCTGACCACCAGATCTAGGTCCCTTCAGACACCGACGCACCTTTGCTTGCCGAATACCTTATCCGAGCACGTTGGCCTACACATTTGCTAGTAAATCAGCACGCTCCTAGTGTCCCGGAAGGTTGAAGCGCTGTGGTATTCGGTTCATGCGATGGTGTTGATGGCGGCGCAGTAGCCGGCGAGGCGTTCGAGGATCTGTTCGGCGGTTTTGGTCCACACGAACGGCTTGGGGTTCTCGTTCCACGTGGCGACCCAAGACAGGATGTCGGCGGAGAGTTCTTTTACGTTTCGGTGGGCGGCGCGCTGCAGTTTCTTGGTGGTCAGCGCCGGGAACCAGCGTTCGACCAAGTTCATCCACGACCCGTAGGTGGGGGTGAAGTGGAAGTGGAAGCGGGGGTGACGCAACAGCCAGCGGTGAACCTGGGGGGTCTTATGGGTTTGCAGGTTGTCGAGGATGACGTGCACATCCAGCTCGGCGGGCACCTCGCGGTTGACCCTTGTTCAAGAAGGCGATGAAGTCGGCGCTGGTATGGGTTTTGCGGATGTCGGTGATCACTGCGCCGGTGGCCACGTTCAGCGCGGCGAAGAGGTCGCAGGTGCCGTTGCGCTCGTAGTCGTGGGTGGCCCGCTGTGGTGTGGTCGGCAGCATCGGCAGCGTGGGGGCGGTGCGATTAAGCGCTTGTATCTGGGGTTTCTCGTCGATGGCGAACACCGCGGCCGCCACTGGGGGGCTCATGTACAGGGCGACCAGATCGCGGATCTTCTCCACCAGTTCCGGGTCAGGCGAGATCTTGAAGCTGTCTTGACGCCACGGTTTGAGCCCGAACGCCCGCCAGATCTCTCGCACCGTGGTGTGGCTGATCCCGTGCTTTTTGGCCAGTTCTCTACTCGACCAGTGCGTGGCATCGGGCGGCGCGCTCTCCAGGGTCTCGACCACGACCGCCTCGACCACATCATCGCCGATAGTGCGAGCCGCCCCCGGGCGAGGGGCGTCCACCAGACCGTCGAGGCGATCGGCAGCGAAACGGTTACGCCACTTGCTCACCGTGACCGGATTGCAACCCAGATCGGCGGCGATCTCGACGTGGGTCGCCTCCCCCGCCGCGCAGGCCAGAACGATCTTGGATCTAAGCGCCCATGCCTGCGACGAGGAATGGCGGCGCGCCCAGCGCTCCAGGGTGGCCCGTTCCTCGCTGCTCAGCCTGATCTCGACGGTCGGTCTTCCGCCACGTGCCATAGTGTCCCTCCGATGTTGGTCGACAACACCGGGCCAACGCTGCGGAAACCGAAAAATTCCCGATCAGCCGGAATTTCTTGGCGGATCAACCTTCCGGGACACTAGAGGAGACTGGTGTCTTTCTCGGAGCCGCCCGGAAGCTTCGGGAGCGAGACCAGCCACACTCGCGCAACCAGCATCGAACCTGCTGCCAGAACGCTGGAGACCCGTGGCTGGTGCCGCCCGAACGCCGGAAACCGGTCGGCTGGTGTCACGCCATAGCGGCATCTCGTCCGGCGAAAAAAAGTGGATGTGGCGGGCGCGGACCGAGCCGGTACCGGGCCACGAGGTCGGCCGGCTCCAGTTCGCCACTGAAGGAAACGGCTACGCAAACCGGTGGGGTGCCATCGGGCCGGGCTAGGACGTGTGCACGATCAGCAGATGGCAGAGACAGTGGTGGGAGACCTTGCTGGGGACGCCGCCCAGCAAGAACCGCTTGCCCCCGTCCATGCTCCGATTGCCGACCACGACGAGATCGGCGTTGACTTCCTCGGCCACGTCGAGGATCGCCGCGGCCGGGTCGCCCCGCCGGGCGTATATCTCCGTCGGAACGCCCGCCTCGCCGGCGCGGTCGGCGGCAGTGCTGAGCATGGACCGGGCGACGTAGGCCTGGTCGACCTCCGCCCGTTTGTCAGGCGGCAGGCCCGCTGGTGCGCGTAGATCTCGTCACGCGTGAGCGGGCGGTAGACCGTGACGATGTGCAGACGGGCGCTCTCTTGGGCCCCGAGATGGATGGCGTGATCGAGCGCGTGCAAGGCCGCTGGAGAGCCGTCCGTCCCGACCACGATCTCTCGATATACCGCCTCAGACCTCCCGTCGGCGTGACAAGCCACATCAGGCCTTGGCCGAAGACCCGCCGGGGAGAACTGGCGGGCCGGCGACGCCTGGTGGGATGTCCGGGGCCGGGCCGCCGCCTGGCCTGCCCGTAGCAAGCGAGCCAAGGCCCGGGTGGCCGGGGCCGCCCTGGGGTGGCCCTCAGCGTGAGGTCGTCGCCCGTCTACCTGATGAGTCCGCAAAAACCCCCGGATTTCGATGCCAGGAACGAAACGGTCAAATCTCCTCCGCCCAGAATGACCCAGGAGCCGCTCAAATCGGTTGGAGGTGTTCCTATCGCCACCGTCTTCGTTCGTCCGCAGCGTCTTCACGTCCGCGCCGGCTTTATGCGGACTCACCTAGGGATCCTCAATGAGCCTGACCCGGGTCTGACCGATATCCACCCGGTAGGGCGTGGCCCCCTGATCGGCGCAGGCGTGGGGCGGAGGAGGCCGCCCATGAGGCCGTTGGGGCGGTGGGCGCGGCCGGCTTGATCGTCGCCGCGACGGACCAAGCGGTGGCGGAGGACGCGGTGGAGGTGTCGGCGGCTCACGTCGCCGCCGCGGGGGCGGTGGCGGAAGCTGCCGCAACCGTCACAGTGGCGTCGATCAGCGTGGCCGAGGCGCGGATCTTGCCTTACTTGCGGACGCAGTTGTCGGTTGCGGTCATGGCCGACAAGCTCGGGATCTCCTGGTCGGCGGCGAAGGATCGAGCCGAGCGCAGTTGCAAGAAGCTCGGGGTGCACAGCCGGGCCGAGGCGGTCCGCTGGGCTCGGGCCCTCGGCTCGTCCACTGAGCGGGGGTTCTCGTGTGGTCCGGGCGCGCCGGGTGCGGCGATCCGTGACCGGTGCCCCGGGCGCCGTTCCCTCGAGCTGGCCGACCGTTTCCTGCCTGGGCAACCTCGGCCGCTGAGGGTCCAGGAACGGCTCGAAGAGCGATCAGCGCCCGGACGCTCCTACCGCGACGCTATTCTTCATCGACGGTTCGTCCGGCGCTGGTCCTCACACCGGTCTCACGAGCACGATCAGTCCGACCAGGGACGACCGGCGCGCCGCCTGCGCGAAACTCCGGGGTTTCTGTTTCCTTCTGTGCGAGTCTCTTCGGAGCAGCTCGCCTAGATCCCGGTAGAGCGAGAACTCGCTCGAAAGCCGATTGCCCCCCCAGAACCCACTGCTCGAGGAGACGGAGGAGTTCATGCACGAGATTCGCAGCCTCGGGATGGTGCTGCATCCGCGCCGCGATTCCGCTGAAGCCGTTACTACCATCCTGGGCTGGGCCGCCGACCGAGACGTGACGGTCTTGGGATTGGCCGACGAAATCGGTCGCCTGGACTGCACCGCGGTGGCGGTCACCGCCGAAGCCATGGCAGCACGAGC
The DNA here is from genome assembly GCA_963834725.1 of uncultured Acidimicrobiaceae bacterium. Lineage (GTDB taxonomy): Bacteria > Actinomycetota > Acidimicrobiia > Acidimicrobiales > Palsa-688 > PALSA-693. Next base: position 3,505,158 of record CAWICN010000001.1, on the reverse strand, counting down.
CGACCTGCTCGTGGGGCTGGGCGGTGACGGCACGGTCCTGCGCGCCATGCGGCTCTCAGACCCTCACCGAGCGCCCGTCCTGGGCGTAAACCTCGGCAAACTTGGTTTCCTGGCCGAAGTTGACATCCCCGATCTCGCCGCCGCCCTCACCGCCATCGGCGACGGCAACTACCAGATCGAGGTCCGCACCGCCCTCGACGCCGCCATCGGACCGAGGCAGTTCTCCGCGTTCAATGACATCGTCGTGGTGCGGGTGCCTGGTCAGGGCAGCGCCGTGGTGGACCTCTCGGTCGAGGGACACCACTTCGTCAGCTACGCCGCCGACGCCGTCATCGTCGCCACCCCGACCGGCTCAACCGCGTACAACTTCTCGGCCGGAGGGCCCATCGTGGCCCCCTCCGTGGCCGGAATCCTGGTCACCCCGTCGTCGCCGCACTCGGTGTTCAACCGGGCCCTGATGGTCGACCACCGGCACTCCCTCAGCCTGGGCGTCTTGCCCCCGTCGGGGCGTCTGGCGGTCGAAATAGACGGAGCGGTGGCCACCTACGTGACACCCGGCGACAGCATCTCCGTCACCGCCCGAGTGGACGGGGCACGAGTGGTACGGCTGGGCCGGACAACCTTCTACCAGCGAGCGCAGCGCAAGCTCGGCGTCACCAGCTCCGCGGAACTCGACCTCTCCCCCGGGATCCCTTCACGGCCCGCCGGTCCGGCCAGACCGGCTTGATCACGTCGCCCGCGGCAGCGCCAAGTCGGTCCAAACGGCCTCGGCAGTCCGACAAGACCCACGATCGGGGCTTCGCACCACCCGCGCCCTTCAGAAGCGCCGGGCCGTGGGGGCCTCGACCTGGCCGAGCCGTTGTCCCGGTTACGCGCCTAGGCCCGCAACCTCCCCCTCGCCGACGTCGGCCGAGCCGCCATCGACGGTACCCTCGACCCGTCCGTCCGGGCGCCCCGCGACGTTCGAGACACTTCTGACCGGCCGAGGGCCGGCTCCCGGTCCGACATGGCGGGCGAATCCTCTGATCTTCATTCGCCGACCTGCCCGATGCGTGATGAGCGATGTTCGGGTTGGGCTGTTCACGAGGTTGTCGATGGGTGGGGCGGAGCAGATTTGGCGAGGCTGAAGTCGCCCCGAGTCGACCCAGCCGACCGCTTTCGAGTTCTATCGTTTGGTATGGCCGATAACCAGACGCGTGGACAGGAATCGTTCGAGAGATCCCGCCAGCATCGCCACGGTGTCCAACAAGCGTGCGCAGATCTCGAAGACGCGCTGGCCCGGCCGGCCGGGACCCAAGAAGTTGGTCGGCGGAGACGGCCGCCCGCTTTCACCAGTTGGTCGAGGCCTTCCAGCATCATGTACTGCAAAGCGAGGGCCCGAGGGTCTTTTGCGCCAGATCGTGCAAGTCGCTCCTCGGCTGGCCCACGCTGTGGAGCGGGTCAAACAGGATCACCGGGCCCTCCTCGCCGAAATCGACCGGCTCGAACGGCCACCAAGGACGTCGACGATGCCGGGCACATCCAAAAAGTGCGCCAAGAAGCCATGCGCCTCCTGCAAAGCATCGCGGCCCACCGTCAGAGCGGGGCGGACCTGATCTACGAGGCGTATTCAGTTGACGTACAGGGGGGCGACTCGGGCTAACCACTCGGGGCCAGACGCTGGCCCCGCCGTCGGCGGCCGGATGGCGGGGATCTTGTCGGCTGATCAACCTTCGAAGGCGCCCACTGTCGCCCCGGTCCTGACCTGGAGCGCAGAAAGGCCGTCCGGATCCGGCCACCCGCCGCTAGAGCCTGGCCGTCAGCCGCCGTCGGCATCCGCTTGGGGGCCGGATCGAATCCGTCAAGGCGACGTCTCGGGGTGGAAGCCGTCGGCTCGGTAGGGGGTCGAGGCCACAACCACGTTGGCCACGAGGGTGGGGGGGTGAAACGCGAGAGCCAGGGCGACCGGGCCATCGAGGCTGAACCGAGAGTCTCCGCCTCATCGATCCGCAACTGGCCGAGCAGCGTCGCCACATCGTCGGCGAGATGGTCGAGCGTCATCTCCCGGCGATGCCCGCGGTCCGTCGGTGCCCCTGCAGGTCGACACGTACCACAATGTGGTTGTGCGCCAGCGAAGGGATGACCGGTCCGAAAGTCGGCTACGGCTCGTCCGGGGCAGGCCCAGTTCTGAGCGTTTGGCTGGTCAGCGGCGCTGTCGGCTCGGCCGTCGTAGGGTCTAGCTGGGGTCCGAGAGGACGTTGACAAGCCTTGACATTCCGGGCGGGGTCGCTGATCAGGCGAGCGGTTCGGACTCGGGTGGATAGCGGCGCTCTAGCTCGCGTCATGGCGTTGACCACTCGCTGCCAGGCCGCCAGTCGCTCGCCGTCCCCGTGGGCTTGGCGGCCTGCGAGGAGGCGGTCCCGCTGCTGGGGACCACGGTGCGCCCTCGGGACCTCCTCCAGCGCGCTCCGAAGCTCCGTGAGGAGATCGTCATCGCTGAGACCCTCCAGGTCCATGCGACAATGGTAGGCACCTCGCTTGAAATGTTGCGGCATCGGAGGATGCACCAGGTGGTGTGCGTCATTTCTCAAGCAGGTCAACCTGTAGCGCGCTCACTCGGCCAAGAATCCCGGCGACGACCCAAGGCGCCACTTGGCCCATGCTGTATCTGGCGATCCTGACCGGGATCTTCCACGGTTCGACCCGCCACGGGGAGCCGCCCACGCATCCGGAGCGGCTCGTCTCGTTCCGGCCCCTGAACTCAGCCAAACCGGCCCCGGCCGTTCAAGGTCTATCCCGACCTCGAGCGCGTCTTCCTGCCGCGGCGGATCCTCCGGTCGTCGTGTCCGGCGTCCGACGTACTCTCGGGACGTCGGGGACCTCTCGCCGAGCTCGGCGACGACCTGTTGGGGACGCTGCTGTTCCTGGCCGCGAGGCGTCACCCGGTTCACGGCCCGCGGTGACGAGCGGGTCTTCTTCAGGCCGGCCATGTCGGCCGGCAACCTCCACCCCGTGGAGGTCTACGTGGTGCGCTCCGGCGTGCACCACTACCAGCCCCTCGAGCAGGCCTGGTCGGGCTGCGCCAGCCCGAGGAGGTTGCCGACCCAGGCCCCGGCGCGGCCTTCGTTCTCTCCGGGATCCCGTCCCGCACCTGCTGGAAGTACGGCGAGCGGGGCTGGCGCCACTTGTGGTGGGACGCCGGCACGATCCTCCACCACACCACGATCGTTCACCCCCTCGTCATCCTACGGGCACACCGGGAGCGCCGCGAATACCCCTCGACCGCGCCGAATATCTCACCGTCGCGACGGACCCGGCGATCCAACTGCTGGGCGCCGTGGGACACGCCGAGCGTAGGCTTCTCCTGTGACGACAACGGCAGAGCGGCTCCAAGCAGTTCGGGCCAAGATCGACAGCGCTCGCGACGCTGTAGAGGGCGACAAGGGAGCTTCACCGGTGCTCGTGGCGGTGGTCAACGAGTTCGCCAAGAAGGCGGACAAGGCTGCTGCGTTCCCCGACGAGCGCATAGCCGTAATCGAGCTCGAGCAGGCCGCCGACAGCGCCAAGGCGGCAGCGGAGGCAGACTGGGGCGTGTCGCCGGCGGCCCGGGAGGCAGTCTTAGAGGCTCATCTGGCAATCTGCGTCGCGAAGGGCAAGCTCGACCTCTGAACCTCAATAACCGGCAAAGGACAGGGCGTGGGGATCCCCGCCCCGAGCTGGGGGGTCGGGGATTGGCCGGTCAGATCCGTGTGGGACGGCCGGGACCGGAGTAGGCAGGCCGGACGTACTCTCTACTCATGAGGACTTTGTATATGGCGACAAGCGGTGCGGCGGATCCGACCCGGGCATCCATTCCGCTCCACTTGGCCGTCAACGGCTCTCTGGAGGTGGGTCACACGGTCGGCATCGTGCTCGCTGGGGATGCAACGGACTTGGTCAAGGCCGCCGTCCGCGAGCAGCTCGAGGGTGTTGGTGTACCACCAGTCCGCGACCTGCTCGCCAAGGCCCGCCAGCATGAGGTGCCCGTCTACGTCTGAAAGGGATGCGCGGTGGCCCGTGGGGCCACCGACGATGACCTGGCTGCTCTCGGCGGCCAGTGGGTGACTCCACCGGATGTCGCTCGGCTCATCGAAGAGGCAGATCGCTTCGTCAGCCTGTGACGCGGCAGCCGGGGAGTTCGCCGGCCGGCACCGCTCTGGTGGGTGTCGCGCCAACCTTTTACCGGTGCTGCTCATCGACGCCGCGAATGTCGTCGGCGCTCGTCCGACGGGCTGGTGGCGGGACCGAGCGACCGCGGCTCGTCAGCTCGCGGAGCGAGTCCGCGCTGCAACGGCAGCATCCCGGCTTCCCCAGCCCGTTGTCACCCGCCCTGGGACCAAACCCGCCTTCCGACGCCGCCCGCCTCGAACTCGGACTCTACTAACCCCACGAAACTGATCCATTCCTGCCACCAAGGAGAATACCTCACCATGAAGGTCTGGATCGGTCAAGATCTCTGCACCGGCGACGGACTATGCGAAGAGATCGCCCCCGCCGTCTTCACCCTGCTAGACGACGGCCTCGCCTACGTAAAAGAGACCAAGCCGCCTAAGTCACCAGGACGCCAACCCCCAGCATCGACGGGAACACCAGACAATTGCCGAGATGGACGGTCAGCAAACCGCAGCAGTGCGCCGGTGAGTTTCGCCTAGGCAGGAAGTTGCCGCCTTCGAACGCTCTCCGCCACCGCTTCGGGAAGGTCGATCGCAAGATGACACCCTTCAAGCGCACATCAGCCGCCTCGGGTGTGCATCTCAAGGTGCGGGTCGCGGCGCAAAAGCGTAACGGGAACCGCGGTGCGCGTACTCAGAGTCAACCGGTCCACCGCGCCTTGGTCACGCCGAGCGCGCCAGGCCGAGACGAGGATCTGCCTCAACTCTTCGTCGCTGGCACCGCCGCGCAGCGGCGTGCGCAGGTCGGTTCCGCTATGAGCGTACAAACAGCGGTACCACACGCCGTCCGCGGTCAGTCGACTGCGGTCACACGACGCGCAGAACGGCTGGGTCGTCGACGACACGATCCCAAACGTCGAACCGTCGGGAAGCGCGAAGCGGCTCGCCGGCGCAGAACCCTGCCCGGAGAGGGCCTCGATCTTGCCGAAATCCCGGGTGAGGGTCTCAAGCATCTCGTGGCGAGAGACCACCAGAGCCGAATCCCATCCCGTCGCTCCGCCGACGTCCATGTACTCGATGAAGCGCACTTCGGCGGGGACTGTTCGACTGAATTCCACCAGCTCGGCGAGTTCGTCGTCATTTGTCCCTCGGATCACGACCGTGTCGATCTTGGTACCGACAAAGCCGGCCTCCGTCACAGCCCGAAGCCCCTCGAGGACCTGGGCATGACCCGCGCGCTGCGATAGCTTCTTGAACTGCTCCGGCCGGAGCGTGTCGAGACTCACCGTGACCCGGTCCAGACCCGCGTCGCGCAACGCTGTGGCCCGCGGAGCAAGCATGACGCCGTTCGTCGTCATGGCCAGATCACCGATCGCAGCCTTGGCCCCGATCAGGCGCACCAGCTCAGGAAGCTGTCGTCGCAGGAGCGGCTCACCCCCGGTGATACGAACCTTACGGACACCGACCAACGCGAACACATCGACCAAACGGCTCACCTCGTCGAACGTGAGGATGTCGCCGCGGGGCAGCCAGGTGTACACGTCCTCGGGCATGCAATACCGGCACCGAAGGTTGCACCGGTCCGTCACCGACAGGCGCAGATCGCGCAGTGGGCGACCAAACGTGTCCACGACCCGCTCGTCGAGCCCCGCTTCCACGTCATTTACCCGAGACGACCAGGAGAAGGAAAAGAAGTCATCGGCGTCCTCCGCAAAGCGTACCGCGCCCCAGCATCGAGCCCCTGGAAGACCGATGCCCCCCGACCGCTTGAGATGACTCGCGTCTCAGACGCTTCGGCGGCCCAGGTCACCTCCCCCAAAACGTGCGTCGCGGGCCCTACCAGCTCGGCGTCGAGACCCGACACCGTCATCTTGCGGTCGCGGCGGCGTGGACGAACTCGCCGGAGTCATCTGATCGAGCGCCCCCGAAACACAACCAACCTTGCCCCGGTGGCCCCTGGGCACCACCAACGCAACAGTGCCCGCCCCCATCGCCGAGCTACGACCTCTGCCAAGGCAAGGACCGGCCTTACCGGGACCTGGGTTCCCCAGTCGGGGGCAACTCTTCGCCGCAAACGGACTGCACCTCCGGCGGTTTGCGGGGCGTCGGGGACACTTCTACACGCCCAGTGTGGTCTGTGGGGGCTGAGGCACGGTCATTGAAGCCGGCCAGGCCTTGAAAGCCTGTCGCAGCCCTCGGGCGTCAGGTGATAGCTTCGGCTCAGGCACGGGAGCCCCGCGAGCAGGGCTGAGAGGGTGTTGTCACCGCCCGTACGAACCTGATCTGGGTCATACCGGCGCAGGGAGCCCTCTCGGCTAGTTCGCGGTCGGCTCCCCTAGCGAGGAGCAGGCGTTGTCGGACGTGGTTGTTGTTGGCGGTGGGGTCATCGGCCTTGGTGTGGCATGGCGTGCCCGCCTAGCCGGCTTGTCGGTCACGCTGGTCGACCCCGGCCCCCGGCGCCGGCGCCTCGTGGGCCGCGGCGGGGATGCTTGCTCCGGTCACCGAGGTGCACTACGGCGAGGAGGCACTGCTCGCGCTCAACCTGGCTTCGGCCGCCCGCTACCCGTCCTTCGTCGCCGAACTCGAGGACGCCACCGGTCTCGACGTGGGCTACCGCCGGTGCGGCACGCTGGCGGCCGACGCCGACGACCGGGCGGTGCTCGACGACCTCCACCCTTTCCAGTCCCGTCTCGGGCTGGTGTCGGAGCGTCTGCTGGCGGGGGAGTGCCGCAAGCTCGAACCGTTCCTGGCGCCGGGCATGCGGGGCGGGCTGCTCGTCGAGGGTGACCACCAGGTCGACAACCGGCGCCTGTCGCGCGCTCTTCTGGCTGCGTGCGCCGGGGCGGGCGTCGACGTGGTCGCGGCGTCGGCGGCGGGCGTGATCGCCAATGCTGATCGGGTCGTGGGCGTCGAGCTCGACGTCGGGGCGCCGGTCATGGCGGCAGCGGTGGTGCTCGCCGCCGGCTGCTGGTCGGCTCGCCTGACTGGTTTGGCGCCGGGGGTGGTGCCGCCGGTTCGGCCGGTGAAGGGCCAGATCCTCCGGTTGCGAGCGGCACTCGACCCGCCGTTCATCAGCCGCAACGTGCGCGGTGTTGTGGCCGGATCGTCGAACTATGTCGTTCCCCGGGCGGACGGCGAAATCGTCGTCGGGGCCACGGTGGAGGAGCAGGGCTTCGACACGACCGTGACCGCCGGTGCCGTCCACCAGTTGTTGCGGGACGCGTGCAGGGTGCTGCCCGGCATCGGCGAGCTGGAGCTGGTCGAGACCCAGGCGGGCCTGCATCCAGGCTCACCCGACAACGCGCCGATCATCGGCGCAGCGGCCATCGACGGGCTGGTGCTCGCCACCGGCCACTACCGCAACGGCATCCTGCTGACCCCGGTGACGGCGGACGCCGTCGCCGAGCTCCTGGCCACCGGCACGGCGCCCGAGCTCATCAAGCCGTTCTCGCCGCGACGGTTCGGATGCTCGTAAGCGTGAACGGCGGACCCGACCACATGCCCGACGGCACCACCGTGGACGACGTGGTCGTCCGTCTCGGGCGTGGAAAGTCCGGCCTGGCCGTCGCGGTCAACGACGAAGTCGTCCCCCGCAGCCGGTGGGCCTCCACCGCCCTCCAAGCCGGCGACCGCGTCGAGGTCCTGACCGCGGCACAGGGAGGCTGAAATGGACGATCCTTTCGTCATTGCCGGGGTCACGTTCGGCTCGCGGCTGATCCTCGGTACGGGAGGAGCGGCCAGCCTGGACACGCTCGAGCAGGCCATCGCCGCGTCGGGGACCGAGCTGGCCACCGTGGCCATGCACCGCGTCGACGCGTCGGCCCAGGGGTCGGTGCTGTCGGTCCTCGAACGCAGCGGGGTCCGGGTGCTGCCGAACACGGCCGGGTGTTTCACCGCCCGCGACGCCGTGCTCACGGTCAAGTTGGCCCGCGACGCGCTGGAGACCGACTGGGTGAAGCTCGAAGTCATCGGCGACGACCGCACCCTTCTGCCCGATACCGTGGAGCTGCTAGTCGCCGCCGAGCAGCTGCTCGACGACGGCTTTGTTGTTCTCGCCTACACCAACGACGACCCGATCGTCGCCATCCGCCTGGAACGCCTCGGCTGCGCCGCGGTCATGCCGCTCGGCGCACCGATCGGCAGCGGGATGGGCATCCGCAACCCGTACAACCTGGCCATCATCCGGGACGCGGCCACAATTCCCGTGATCCTCCACGCCGGTATCGGCACGGCCTCGGACGCGGCCATCGCCATGGAACTCGGATGTGACGCCGTCCTGCTGGCCTCAGCCGTGACCCGTGCCCAGCAACCGGCCCGCATGGCCGAAGCCATGCGCAAGGGCGTGGACGCGGGGCGGTTGGCCCGGCTGGCCGGGCGCATCCCTTGCCGGCGTTACGCCAGCGCGTCGTCACCCACCGAGGGCCTCGCCAACTTCGGCAACGAGGCGCAGCCATGACCCCGTCCGTCGCCCTCACCATCGCAGGCTCCGACTCGGGCGGCGGGGCCGGCATCCAGGCCGACCTGAAGGCGTTCGCGGCCAACGGCGTCTTTGGTACCAGCGCGGTGACCGCCCTCACGGTGCAAAACACCGTCGGCGTGCTCGGTATACAGGTAACCCCGCCCGACTTCGTGGACGCCCAGATCGGCGCCGTGCTGGTCGACCTGGCCGTGGCCGCCGTCAAGACCGGCATGTTGGCGACCAGCGCCATCATCGACTTCGTGGCCCGATGGGCCGCAGCTGGCGACCTCCCAAACCTGGTGGTCGACCCGGTCATGGTGGCGTCGAGCGGCGACCGTCTCCTCGACGCCGACGCCGAGCTGGCCTACCTCGAACGCCTCTTCCCCTACGCCGTCATCGTCACGCCAAACCTGCGGGAAGCGTCGCTGCTGGTCGGCCGCGAGTTGAGCGACGTCGACGACATGGCCAAGGCGGCGGTCGAGCTGGCCGCCACCGGCGCCCGGTCGGTGCTCGTCAAGGGCGGCCACCTCGCCGGCGACCCTGTCGACGTTTTCTTCGACGGCGAACAGGTCCACGAACTGCGCTCGCGCCGTGTGGTCACCGCCAACGTCCACGGCACCGGCTGCACGATGGCAGCCACCCTCGCGGCCCGTCTGGCACGGGGCGACACTGTCGCCGATGCCGCCCGGGCGGCCAAGGGCTACGTCGCCTCAGCCATTGCCGGTGGGGCGAGCTGGCGGCTCGGGCGGGGTCACGGGCCGATCGACCATTTTGGCTGGGAGAAAGGCCCCGGATGACCGCGCTGGATCAACCTGTGGACGACGGCACGGTCGGTATCGAACCCGTCCCCGCGAGCCTCCGCCGTCTGGGGCGATCGACATCGGCGTGTTGTGGGGCGACCTCTCCATCGGCGTCCTCTCCATCTCGTCCTCGTGCTGGCCGCAGGCGCCCCCGGCTCCCAGGCAGTTATCGGAACCGCTCGGTCAAAGGAGCTAACACTCGCGGGCGCATCCGAAGACTCCATCTGTGTCAACAGCGGCGGGAGCGAGGCCGGCTGCCTCTCCGCGTCAATTGAACGGCTCGGGCGTCAGGTGGATCAGTACCGCTGCCCCGCGGAGAAGCACAGGATACGCCGCGGAAGCGCTGGCCCCGGTCGTCGTCGAAGCTGCCGTGGTTGCCGCCGTCAAGGCCAGTGCTGACCGCCGGGCGCGGGCAACCGACCCGGACCCGGCCCGGCTCGCCTTCGCCGAGCGCTCCACCTACGAAATCGAGGGAGCCTACCTCGGCCTGTTCGGGTGGGCTTTAGCGCACCGACGAAGCCCACATGACCGCTCTCAGACAGCGCCTGTCGTTGGGACCGGCCGCCGTCGAGACCGACCTGGCGTTCGGCGTCGCCGGTGAGCGATTAGACGGCGACAGCTTCGGCTTCGACGCTGGCGGGGTCGGGGATGGGCAGGCCGTCCTCGGCCAGGCCCTCCAGGTGGAACGGGATGGCTTCGCGGATGAGTTGCTCGACTTCGGCGCGGGTCTCACCGGCGACCCCGAGACCGGGCAGAGCGGGGACGTAGGCGCCCCAACTCGTCGGGCCGCGTTCGTAGATGACTGTCCAGGTGGCCATTACCGTCCTCCCAGTCCTGCCTGCGTGAAGATGTTTCCCAGCGTACCGGGTGGGACATCGGTGCTCGGTTTGCCCGCCACTATTGACCTTGCGGGGTTTGGCCGGATGCGCGGTACTGGCGGTGGCTGCCGCGCTGGCCGGTGAGCTGCCAGCCGCTTGTTCCAGAAGACGGATCACCTCACGGACCTTCACCGCCCCACAATCTCATACGTGTGTAGTTCTCCCGACCAGGGTGCTTCGCCATCTAACCCCACCTCTGGCAGGCGGAGCCGATCGTGCCGCTTCGACAAACCTCGCCGTGGCAGCCGGCTGACACGAGTCTTGTTCGGTCAGAGGCCCGCTGCGCCAGCATCGCGCCAGCATAGAGCAGCGGAACGATGCCTAATCCGGCTCGCTCATGCCGTCCGATGCAGCACGAAGCCGCTGGTCAACGCTAGTATCTGGTCCGTTCCGGTATGCGTGAAAGGCATGACCATTTCCCTGATAATGCTGAGGTCGGTGGTTCGATTCCACCTAGCCCCACCAGCCACGGGGGCGTTTCCGCAAGTCAGACGGTGTTTCGCGGATGGCCGTCTCTGACCGTATGACGGCTTGATGCTCGTGAAGTCCAGCCGCGGGTCACGCTGGGTCACGTTTGGGTCACGCAGCACCGGTTGGATCGCAGGTCCATGTAGATGTTTCCAGGCTCGTGTCGGACTGATCTTGGCCTCGAGCGTCTATCTGTTGCGTCCGTCGCCGGTCGCCTCCACTGTCGAGCCGAACCCTTCGGTGGGCGTCGCTGGGTGGTCAGCGGTTCCCGTTCGACGATTGGTTGGTCGGTGAGCAGAACGACGGGTCGTCACCTGAATGTGCACAACTGGACGGTCAGTACCGTCCTGTAGGAGCCGAGAGGAAGGGACGAATGATGAAGAACTTGGCGGGTAGGGTCGCGGTCGTCACGGGAGCGGCCAGCGGGATTGGTCGGGCCATGGCGGAGCGATTCTCAGCTGAGGGCATGAAGGTTGTGATGGCGGACGTTGAGGAACCAGCTTGAAGGCCGCTGCCGATGACCTCCGCGCCCGTGGCGGGCAGGTGGAGGCGGTACCGACTGATGTGAGCGACCCCGTTTCGGTTGAGGCCCTCGCCCAGATGCCGCTGAGCGGTTTGGCACATTCCATGTGGTAGCACGAAACTAACGTGATGGTCGCCGCTGGTTTCCGACGCGGAGGGCTGGCATCGAAGACTCAGGATCGGAAATTACGAAACTCATCGCATAATCACCCCGAGCCTGCCCGCACCGGTCTGGTGCTGAAGAAGATTCAGGGTTCCCCTATGGAGGCGCCCGTTACTGGATTCTAGTTTCCCCATACAGGATTTTATGAAGGGAGCGAAGGCATGGCCCACTACATTTCGATTTACCGAGCCCGCGACGTAGTGGACGGTAGCGGCGTCGAGGCTATGCATGCCCGGATCACCAAGGACTGGACCTCGTGGAAACCCGAGGACGGGCTAACGATGCACAGCCTTTGGGTTTCTCTCGACAACCGAACGGCCTACGGCACCTGGGAGACTGAGGATCCAAATCTGATCGCCCAGTTCGCCGCCAGGTTCTCCCCCGTCGGCACTTTTGAGATCATCCCGGTCATTAGCGCCGAAGACACCATCAACAACTGGGTCAAGACGGGTTTGGTCCCCGCGAACGCTGTGCAGCAGTGATCCCGAGGCAAGGCATTTAACGCCTAGTTTAGGAGACTCAGCTTGGGCGTCAAGGTACAGGAGTGGTAGGGCGCAGCCACGACGGCACCCTCCACCCCGCAGCGCTCGACGGCGCGAACCGCAGAGCGGGCCGCCCTGCGGTCTACGTTGCGGAGGAGGCTGTGCCGCACGGGCCAATGGCGGCGGCGAATGGTTGAACGGGGGGAGACGCCCCCGCAGTCGATGCCACCATGGGGAGCCCAATAAGGATCCAAGCCGCCAGAAGGACCGCTGTTCCTGTTCTGTCACATTCCACTGTTCTTTTCACACTCCACTTAGCTCAGCCGGGACTCACTCAAAGCCGCGACTGTGACCACGGGAATCGCCGACGCGGCCGAGGGCCCTCCGCCGCCGCTGGAATGAAACACGTTGCTCTGGCCGTGAGGCCTTCAATGCCGACTGGAATGCGCGGCGACATGCCAACTCCGATGAGCTTCATTGGGTCGAACAACCGCAAGCTGCAGGCTGTGTCGACAACCCTGCAGACTCAGTACGCCAGCTCCTCGTTGCAACAAATCAGTACGCCACTAAAGATAGCAACAGCGAGCATAAGTCACGTCGCAGCAGCGGTCAACCCCTCATGAGATCGCGATTTTCCGCCAGCAGATTAATACTGTTATCAAGGTGTCTGGCTGAGCAGGTTAATACCGTTATCAAATCCCACCGGGTAGTACACTAGACGCTCTGATTACCCCCAAGGCTTGCCGCCGAAAACACGCATCGTGAGTGGTGTACTCTGAGCACACCTTCACGCGAGAGGGTGAACCGGGCTGCTCGACTTATTTCCCCGAATCCTTGCTCCGGATCGAGGCGGGCGCGAACATCACAGATCGGGGAGGACAATGTTGGCGTTCAACTCGATGCCCGAGTCGTGAACATGGACGGGTACGTCCTGGTTTCGGTTCGAGGCGAGATCGACGCCGCCACGAGCAGCCAGTTTCGCCCTGCCCCGGTGGCCGCTCAAGGCCCCAGCGACATCGTCGTCGACCTTAGCGACGTTCATGGATTCCAGCGGAATCAACGCCCCTACGAAGGAGGTATGTCGTGGACATGCGAACCCATCGGCAGCGATTTGGAGCAGTCGGCGTGATCGTCGTGGCATCGGCGGTTGTGATCGCAGCGTGTTCGGAAGGGGTGACGACTAACGCCACGATTACTACCGATACGAGCGCCACGCCAAATGCGGCGAGGCATTGCGATGCGGCCCCGGGGGCAACGTGCCCGTTTGACTTCGAGTCTGGCACTAGCCCGAGCAATCGCTCGAATGGCACGCCCCCTGGGCACAGCCCGCCGGACTCGAGGTCGCAGAACGTGGCGGATCGAGTGACGGGCCTCACTCCGAACCCATCCTACTACCACCACGGCTGCGTGGCGCCGCAATCGGATCTCAGCACCTACACCTGTGTGGGGCGCGTCGGGAGCGCACAGCCGACTACCTCGTCCACGACGAGGGCGGCGAGCGCGGCGGTCACGACCGCCGTGGGATTATCGGTCCCCGGATATGGGACCACGTCGGCGGCAGACATGGCTGGCACCTTCACCTCGGTGCGGATCGATACAACCGTCAGAGGAGCCGAGACACCGGACACGTATTTCGCCCACGGTATTCCCTCCGTTGTTCTGATCCCCAACACCACTGCAGGTGAGTACACCGCGGCAGGTGTCGAGTCGATCGCCCCAAACGCATGGGCGCAGTACGCACTTTCTTATTTCAAGTCCAAGTGTCACGCTTCGGCGAGGGAGTGTCCTGCCCTCGAAGTGCTCAACGAGCCGTACGGCAGCTGGTTCTGGGGCCGGAACGCCGGTGATCAGACCGAAGCGACCGCATACGGCAAGCTCGTCAAGACGACTTACACGACCTTCCACGCTGCGTTCGAGGCGAACAGTCCCCTAATCCTCGCCGCGATGTACGCCAGTGACTGCTTCCAAGGCGCCGGAACCCACTGCGTCTCCCACTGGTATAAGGAGATCACAGCTGGCGTCCCGGGCCTCACCTCCTACTATGACGGGGCGGTTGCGCACCCCTACGGCGGCGGCGGCAGCACGCTACCGTCCTTGTCTGCGCTCGGCGACCGGGACTGGGTGGCGTCCGAGCACACTGTGACCGGCAAGCCGATCTGGGTGACCGAGGTTGGTTGGCAAACCGAGGTCAACCTGGGACCGGACGCGAGCTCCTTACAGTGGACCGAGACTGGGCAGGCTGACAATATCTACAGCTTCGTCACCTGGGCAAAGAGCACTGGTTACGTGGCCGCGGTCGAGTACTACACCTACCGCGACGGTGGGGGATGGTATGGAGTCGAGTGCTCAATCCATGGTGGACTACAGCCGACGGGATCGTGCGGTGCGAATGCCGATGGTACCAAGAAGCCCGCCTGGCGTGCCTTCGGCACCGCCGTCAGGGGACAGCCGTGCGACGTTTGCGACGACCAAGTCCCATCGACCACTACCTCGTGAGCTAAGGCCTCGCAAAGTACGATCCGGGCCCCCACGCGGCCCGGCGGCCCCTGCCACGTGCCGGCCAGTAGCCAGAGTTCACGACCGAGCACGAGCTCTCGGGTGGCCGTGGGACACCGGAGAGGTGCCGGAGAACACGGGACCATACACCCCGCCAGCGACTCCCCGGAGCATCGGAGCTTGCTTCGACCCTAGGCGAGGCATAAGAGCACCACCTGAAGGCCACCTGGGGGCTCTCCTTTCTTCTAGCGAGGCTTTTGCCATCTCGCTCAGTCTGCCTGACAGAGCCAGCGTTGCCCTCGCTTGCCCGGCACTATCGCGCCGCCGGCGCGGCAGTGGATCCGGCCGACGCGGCGGACCTGTTACTTGATGTCGCGGCACTGGCAAGCCGAGGATGGGCAAAAGCCGAGGCCGCCGAGCTCTACGGCGTGGCGCTCGATCGACTACCGGAGTCCATGACGGACCGGCGTCGCTTTGCGCAAATGCAGCGCTCGGTCAACCTGCAGGCGGCATGGCACGCCCTCTTCGATGACCAGTCAATAAGCCGCCAGCGGGCAACCCGACAAGGGTCAGGGGGCGTAGTCAGCGGGTGACACATCGCCCGCGATCTCGAAGACCGAAACGATGCGATGGCAGCCAAGAACCCGCCGAGTGGTCGTTGATCCGCTGAACACCTGGTGCGGTATAGACGCAAAAGGAATGAATCTGGCCCTCGTCGTCGGTGACCACATGTGAATGCTCCCATACCAGATCCGTGAACTGCTCGTCGATCAGTCGCTTCGACACACCTGCCATTTTCTGCAACTCGGCCTCGTCCATCGGTCCCACACACGATCGATTAGAAATCGAGCCACCGCACCCTCCTCTGTTAGCCGAACATGTAGCCAACCTAAAAGGCGGCCGCAAAGCCGCCCAGTCGCCTCGAAGCTGTGACTGATTCAACCAATGTCCGAGGATCACATGTGGCGGAACCGCAAGCACCACTGCGACGTCTTCGACTGGCCCTGGAGGGTGCACATTCTCCCAGGCAAAAGGGCTTCGACGTCGGGTACGGCCGTGTCCGTTATGGGCTCGGATCCGGCGGTATCTCTCGATGGTCCACGGGTGGCATCGATCGAAACCTTCAGCCGGCTACGCCGGCGAGCGCCATGGAGCCAAGGAGTTTGCGAGTCCGCGCGTCGTCTTCGGCGGTGCGCGCGAATACGGAAGCACACAACTCCTCTACGCCGAGCGCTGCGATCGCCTTGATCTGTTCCGCCACGGCGTCCTCGTCGCCGACGATGGCCGCGTCCGCGGGGCCTTCGTAGCCTTCGCGGTCGAGCATGGCCCGGTAGGAGGGCTGCGATCCGTACAGCTCGAGGATCTGGGCGGCGAACAGCCGGGCGTCGTCTGGTTGATCCGTCACGCAGATCGGGAACGCCGCTACTACTTCGGCCCGTTCGCCTGATCGTAGTGAGGCGCGTTCCAGGGTGGGGAGGACATGGTTAGCAAGTGTGCGCGGCCCCGTCATCCATGTCATCGTGCCGGACATCCTGCGTGCAGTGATCTCGAGCATCTTGGGACCGAGCGCGGCCATGTAGACGGGCGGCGCGGGCGCTCCTGGAATATCGACAGCAAGCCTGGTGGTCGTAATCTCACCGGTGGCTGACGCTTCTTCACCGTGAAGAAGCGGGAGGAGGCCGTCGAGGAACTCGTTGACGCGGCGCACATGGCGATGCCACGGCACACCGTACATTCCCTCACTGACCATCGGGTGTGTCATGCCGATCCCAAGCTTGAGGCGACCATCCGAGATCAAGTTGACCGTGAGCGCCTGTTGGGCCAACACCGCTGGGTGTCGGAACTGGATGGGGATCACTCCGGTTCCGACGGTTATGTCTTTCACTTCGTGCAGAGCCAACGCCAGCAGGGTCAAGAGATCTGGCTCGCGCCAAAGCTGAGGAGTCCACACCATGTTGAACCCCCCGTCGTGGGCCTTCCGCAGTTGCGCGATGTAATCGTCCACTGGGGACGAGCCCGCCCTCGTTGCAATGGGCGTTGGCGGGACTATGCCCCAGGTGATGAAGTGGAACAGACTCACACGCATCGAAGCCTCTCTCCTATTCTGGTCGCTTATGACATCAGCACTCGGCGGGTGTCAGCCGGCCCTGACCAGTCGTGAATGGCGTCTTGGCGCTAACGACGGAGTAGATCTAATGCAGCCCAACCCGGGCGATCCGCGCCGAGACTCTGTGCCGAAAGGTCGGATCATCGGCCTCTCCTCGATAGCCCTGCGAGATCGCAACTGCACAAAAAATACCAGACGCCTGACCGCGTGTCTACTGGCAGTGAGATCACGCCAAAGTCGGCCATCACTCGCGCCCCATAATGTGCAGCACGAACTTTGCAACCGGCTATCTCGAAATGCTGGCCGGCGGTCGTTATCGGCGTTATCCATTCGTGGAGCCGCAGGAGTTACCCACCGGGTCGCACGGGCCGGTTCTTGTGGCTCTGGTGCAGCCGGGTACTCAGTCGGCCGCAAGCGCCGATCTGGCGTGGGTTGTAATCAGCTCCAGCATCCGGGGCCAGTGCTGAGGCGGGTAGTCGTGGCCCATCCCCTCGACGATCTCCAGACGGGCGCCCGGGATGGCATCGGCCGTAGCCCGCCCAGCCTCCAGCGGCACGAGACGATCAGCGTCGCCGTGCACCACAAGGGTCGGGACCCGTAGCGACTTGAGAGCTTCCGTCCGATCCGGGGAAGACGTCACCGCCATCATCTGACGGGCCCGGCCTTCGGGATCCCAGCAGCGGTCATAGGCAGCGTGGGCGTCGGCGGTGATCCGCTCCACGTCGTAGCAGGCCGGGCTGCCCCAGGCCCGCAGGCCGGCCAGATGGCGCTCGGCGGCCTCGTCGCGGTTGGTTGCCGGCGGCGCGGCGAAGGCGGCCATGACGTCGGGGTCGCGCTCGCCCGCGATGGGTCCCGGGGCCGACATTACCGAGGTCATCGACAGCACTCGCTCGGGGTCAGCGATGGCCATGGCCTGGACGATCATACCCCCCATAGACCAACCGGCGATGTGGGCTCTGTCGGCACCGATGGCGTCCAAGACGGCGAAGCCGTCGCCAGCCATGTCGTTGATCATGTATTCGGGTCCGCCCTTAAGGTGGCTGGACAGGCCCACGTCGCGATTGTCGAAGCGCACCACCCGGAAGCCCTCGCGGGCCAGCATCTGGCAGAACTCGGCCTTGAAGTTTATGCACTGGGACCCCAGCCCGTTGACCAACAGCAGGACCGGGTCGCTCTTGGTCCCGAAAGTCTCGTAGTAGAGCGTCACGTCATCGTTGGTGGTGTTGGGCATGACGCCTTCCTAGCACCTCGACCATCATCGGCGCGCCCTGGACAGCCCCGAACCCCCCGAGACCCCTCCAGCCCTGGCAACCCGATCTCCTGCAGCTGAGCCGGGCTGGCCACTGCAGTGCCCCTGGATTCCACCCGGCCGCCAACCGTTGCCGCGCCAACGCGCCACCCGGCTGGCCTCGACTCATCAGAGCCGGAGCGGCACCCCCCTTGGAGGATTCCGGGCCGTGCGGCGTTTCCCATCTGAGCGTCGACCGATCGGTGACCTACTGGATATTCCTGGACATGGCGATGATCGCGGCCAGGGAGCCGCGGTTCCGCGCCATCCTGACCGCCGAGAAAACCCAGATCACCGGGGCCGGCCCGCCCGAGTGACGGCCGCTACGACGGGAGCGCCGACACGTCGATGCCGTAGAGCTTCACCGTGTTAGTGAAACACATCCGCTCGCGCTCGTCGTCGGAGACGCCGTCCATGATCATGTCGAGCGTCTCCATCGAGTGCGGCCAGATGGCGTCGTGGTGGGGGTAGTCGTTGCCCCACAACAGGTTGTCGACACCGATCAGGTGGCGTGTCATCACGCCGGCCTCGTCGTCCTCGAACGTGATTCCGAAGTTGCGGTGGAAGTAGTCCGACGGCTTCATCTTCAGGTAGTCGACGGCGTACTTCGGCGTGCGATAGGCCGCGTGGTCCAGGCGCTGCAGGCAGTGGGCCACCCACCCGGTCTCGAACTCGGAGATTACGAACTTAAGACCAGGGAAGCGCTCGCACACGCCGCCGCAGATGAGGTCTATCATCGTGTTGATGACCGTCGCCTGGGCCATCGTGTAGCCCTTGATCGTGCCGCCCGGCGTGCCCCAGTGGGCCGGCATGCCACCGTCGAGGGACGACCCGGTGAAGATGTGCATCGTCAAGGGCACGCCAAACTCCTGGGCGGCGGCCCAGAACGGGTCGTAGTCGGGATGGCAGTAGGGATGGTCGGGGTCGACGTGGGCCGGGATAGCGAACCCGCGCACGCCGTGGGTCGCCGAGCGATGCATCTCCGCCAACGCCACTTCGACGTCGGGCAGCCCGAGGCAGCCGATGCCGAGCAGGCGATCCGGCGCCACAGAGCAGTAGTCGAGGACCCAGTCGTTGTGGCGGGCGAACACGGCGGCGACCACGTCGCGGTCGGGGATAGCGAACGTGAACATGTTGAGCGACGGGTACATGACCTCTCCGACGATCCCGTCGACCGCCTGCTCGTCCAGTCGCTTGTGGGGGTCGAGGACGCCGGGGTTGAGACCCTCGTATCCGCGGGCGATCCGTTCGTCGGTTTTCGGGTTGTCGAGGCGATTGCCGGCGATGCCGAGGCGACCGACGGGGATCGGGGAGGCGTTCGGGAGGATGAGCCAGTCGCCCGGCCGGTCGTTCCAGTCGTGCTCGATCCGCGGCGCCCTGGTGCCGAACTCGCCCTCCAGCCCCTCGAACACCTCTCGGGCTTCGACGACGTGGGAGTCACAAGAGAAGTAGCGCATCACCACCTATTCTGCCCCCTTCTGGGGCCGCTATGTAAACGCCAAGTGGCGAAACCGGCGAAATGTTGGCCTAAGCTCGCAGCATGTGGCCGTCAATTCGACGCTCAAATGTGGCCGTCGTTGCGGCGCAACCCAAATCGCGACGCGAAACCCACCAACGATGCAGGGGTGGCGAAGAGTCGCTCCCCGGCGGTGCGGCGGGGATGTCATGCCGGCGAAGGGGCGCCGCAATCTACGGTGTCGATGTCGGCCACTGGGTCGATGAAAAAGACGCGCCGGATCGAAGACAGCCGAACGTCACCACCAAACCGACCGATCCGGCGGCGGAGCTGGCAACGCCTGACGTTATGACCGTCAAGCTCCGGTGCCCTCAGCCGGGACGACGTCGTGGTCCATCGATAGTGGGGTGCCGTCGCTGGGTCGGAGGCGGCAGCGGCCCGGAGCGATCACCCACCGGAAATCGATAGCCGCCGCGGCTACCGAAATGATCGGTTCGGATGAGCGCTGGTTGGCAGCTCATGGAGCGCATCGGCAACGTGAAGGCCACCGTGAACGCGGAGAGGGGTAGGGCGACTGTGAATGTGTTGGTGATGAAAGGCCTGACGCTGCCTGAGGTGAGTGCGGCCGACGTAGCGCAGATCGAGGAGGCCGCGGGACCGGGCGCGATGGTAACCGTCGTCGACGGGGTGCGGGCAGCGTTCGAGCCGGCGCCGAGCTGCGAGGTCGTGCTCGGGTTCATGCCGCCCTCCCTGTTCGAGGTTGCGAGAGTGCTGCGCTGGGTGCACGCGACGGCATCCGGCATCGACGGGTTCATGTACCCGGAGTTCCGCGACAGCGACGTCCTGCTTACCGGCGAGAAGGGCCTCGTCGGCGGCCATCTGGCCGACACCGGGTTCGGGCTGCTGTTGGCGATCACCCGTCGCATTGCCACCGCCATCCGCCTCGGCGCCGCCGGCTGGGACGTCCGCGAGGACATGCGCAAGGAGGAACTCGAGCTGGAGGGCATGACGATGGGCATCGTCGGCTTCGGCGGCACCGGCCGGGCGATGGCGCGGCGCGGCCTGGCGTTCGGCATGAGCTGTCTCGCCGTAGACGAGATGCCCGTGCTTGGCGGCGACGGCGTCGACCAGGTCTGGCCGACCTCCCGGCTGCCCGAGCTGCTCGCCGCGTCCGACGTTGTGGCGATCTGCTGCCCGCTCACGTCGGCGACGACGCGCCTCTTCGACGACGCCGCGTTCGTGGCGATGAAGAACGGGGCCATCCTGGTCAACGTCACGCGCGGCGAGATCGTCGACGGCGACGCGCTCGTCCGGGCGCTCGAGTCGGGACGGCTGGGAGGCGCCGCGCTTGACGTCGCGCCGCTGGAACCGCTGCCGGCCGACCACCCGCTGTGGTCTTTCGACAACGTCGTGATGACACCGCACACCGCCGGCGCCAGCCAGCTCCGCGGGCGCCGCAACCTGGCGCGCTTCTGCGAGAACCTGCGCCGCTACCGGGCCGGCGAGGACCTGGTCGGCCTGGTTGACAAACATGCCGGCTACTGAGCGTCGCCTCGCCTTGCGCAATGTGACTGACGACCGACATGCCTGATAAGACGCGTTCGCGACCCACAGGGGAGTGCGCAGCGCGAAGTAGCGGCAGGCGGTCGACCCGGCCTTCCTTGCCCCTCACGTGCCTGTTCGAAGCCATCGGATCGGCTATTGATGACTTCGGCGGCTCGTACATCGGTTGGACCGGGTGGCGACACTGCTGGAAGTTTGGCGACGCGTTTGCTGCCTTCGTTATCAACCCTTCCAACCGAGAGGATCAGCCGAGGGTCAGTTGCCAAGCTAGCCTCCGTCGGCGAGCAGGTCCACAGAGACCCTGAAGCTGTCTTTGACCGGGAGGTAAGCGTGTGGCAGTCGTGGTCCCGAAGGCGATCGTCTTCGACACGTTCGGCAGCGTCGTCGACTGGCGGACGAGTGTTGTCGAGCAGCTCACTGCCTTTGGCGAGCGGCGAGCTATTCAAGCTGAATGGACGGGGTTGGCCGACGCCTGGCGAGGGGAGTACCGGCCTTCGATGGACCAGGTGCGGAGCGGCAGACAGTCGTTCGTGACCTTGGACGAGTTGCACCGCCAGTCGCTGGAGCAGCTGGTGTTGCAATGGGGAATGGCTGGGATCACGACTGAGGACCTGGACGAGCTGACACTGATTTGGCATCGGCTTCGGCCGTGGCCCGATTCAGTCCCCGGCCTGACTCGGCTGAAAACCCGGTTCATCATTGGCCCGCTATCCAACGGCAACGTGGCACTACTGGTCGACCTGGCCAAATACGCCGGGCTTCCTTGGGATGTCGTGCTTGGTAGTGACGTCTTCGGCCACTACAAGCCGGATCCCGAGACATATCTGGGGGTGTGTCGCCTGCTACGGCTGGAGCCGAGCCAGGTGATGCTGGCCGCAGCCCACTCTGACGATCTGGCTGCGGCCCAGTCCTACGGCTTGGCCACTGCGTTCTTCCCCCGTCCCGGCGAGTTCGGGGCTCCGGAGAGAGCACGGGCTGATCTGCCGGGGCCAGGGATGTCATTCGACTACCGATGCCAGGACATCGAGGACCTGGCCGGCCAGCTGGGAGTCTGAACACCGTCGTATGCGTGAGCAGTGGCGGCGTCGGTCGGCTAATACCGGGCCGGAGAAATCCTCGTGCCGCCGCCTTGAAAGGTCTGCTCATGTGACTCTACGTGCCTTTGGGTGGGGTGTGATCGCAGGTTACGAGCCTTCCGTGTCCCTGGGCGACCGCCCCACGATCCGAGGCGTCCGCGGCATGGAGCGGGATGGAAGCTTGAGACCGGTCCCGTGGGCAACCGCCGATGGGATGCTTTCCAGAGCACGCTGAACCGTGGCGACAGTTGTTGGCGTTGGCTCTGACAGCTATTACGCTGGCGATCGTGTTCCGTCGGCCTCAGGAGGGTCTAGTCGGCTGGAGATTATGGTCAAAACTATGGTCAACTGCCCAGCCCCCGACCGAGGCTCACATCGGTCGCCCGATGGGGGTCAGGAGGTGGGCACCGAGAGGCGTCGTTGTGCCGTCAGCGAGCTCGGCGGATGATGGCGACCGATGGTGTCGTCTCACGCGTCTCGGAGGGCACGGCGCATGATCTTGCCCGTTGTGGTCTTGGGCAGGTCGTCCAGGAACACGATCTGGCGGGGCACCTCGTGGCCGGCTAGGCGGGTTCGCACGTGCTGGCGGAGCTGGTCGGCCAGATCGTCGCTGGGGTCCACGCCCGGCCGTACCACCACGAACGCCTTAGGGACCTCGCCCCGACGCTCGTCGGGCACGCCGATAACCGCGGACATGGCCACCGACGGGTGGCTGCCGAGGCATGCCTCGATCTCCCCTGGCCCGATGCGGTAGCCGGCCGAGTTGATGACGTCGTCCTTGCGGGACAGGAACCAGACGTAGCCGTCCTCGTCCATCTGCCCGAGGTCGCCCGTGAGCAGCCAGTCGTCGTGGAACTTCTGCTTGGTCGCCTCGGCATCGTGCCAGTACTCGAGCATGGTGTTCGGGTGGTGGCGGTCGATGGCGACCTCCCCTGGCTGGCCGACGACGGGCTGGCCGTCGTCGCTCAGGATGGCCACCCGGGTCCCGGGTAGGCCCTTGCCCAGGGCACCCGGCTTCACGGGAAACACCGAGGCGCAGTTGCCGACGCAGGCGTTCAGCTCGGTCTGGCCAAAGCCCTCGTTGATCACGCAGCCGAAGAATTCCTGCGACCAGTTCAGGAGGTCGGCGCCAACCGCCTCGCCGCCCGATACGACGCAGCGCATCGACAGTCCCTCGCCCGACAGCCCGCTGGCCCGGATCACCCGCAACGCCGTGGCCGGCAGCAGGGTCAACGTAATCTTGTGCTCCCGCATCAGCCACACGGCGCGGTCGGCGCTGAACACGGTGTCGAGATCGGCGACGACCGGAATCCCGAACCACCAGGCCGGCACCAGGATGTCCATGATCCCGGCGATCCAGGCCCAGTCGGCGGGCGACCAGATCACGTCGCCCGGCTGCGGGTAGAAGTCGTAGAGGGCCTCGAAGGCGGTGATGTGGCCGAAGACGAGGCGGTGAGCGTGCAGGGCGCCCTTTGGGTCGCCGGTCGTGCCCGAGGTGTAGATCAGGAGGCACGGCTCTTCTGCACCCGTGTCGACTGGCTCGAAGCCGGGCGAGGAGGCAGCCAGGAGCTCGTCGAAGCCGCGCTCGTCCGGAGCCGGCTCGCCGATGACGATCACATCGACGCCGCTGCGGCCGGCAAGGGCTTCGCGCACCTTCGGGGCGTTGGGCATCGACGTGATTACGGCCCGGGCCCCGCTGTTCGACAACCGATAGGCGAGGGCGTCCGGTCCGAACAGCGACGACATGGGCAGGGCGATGGCGCCCATCCGAAAGATGGCCATGAAGGCGACGGCCGTCTCCAACGAGGCCGGGTTCACTATGGCCACCACGTCGCCCCGCTTCACACCCAGGCCGACGAGTCCGTTGGCGAGGCGGTTGGATCGCTCCTTCACTTCGCCGAACGTGTACGAGGTGGACGGGTCGTCCTTGGGCACAATCGTAAGTGCCCGTGCGTCCGGATCCTGGTCGTCGACGCAGGCCACTCCCAGGTTGAACCGGTCGGGGATCTTCATGGTGGCGAAGTCGACCTCGCTCCAGAGCTCCTCGAAGCTCGATGCCCGGTGCAGGAACGGTGCTCGCACGACTGCCTCCTTGATCAACCCCTACGCCGTCCAGCGCTTCACCCGATGGTAGACCCGAGCCACCCCCGACATCGCCAGGAGGCTCGACGTGCCCTGCTCGATGGTGCGGTGGATCCTGCCGAGGCGAGGCCGGCGGCGAATGGAACGCCACTGCGGTGCCCCCGTGGTCCCCGACCGATCCCATTACTCTACGGTACGGGAAGGTGCACGCCGATGGCAGCTTGGGCGGTGGGCTCGACCCGTCGGTGGCGGCGGACGTGGTTGTCGATAGCCTATTGACCAACCGTATTTCTGCTGACCGCTCCCGATGAGTTGATGAACGCTGCAACCATGCGACTCGAAGCCGCCCGCACTGGCATGCTGGTAGAGGCAAGCAACACATACCGCTAATCCAACGGTCCCTGCGTTCGACTCGCAAACGGATCCGAGGAGGCCGACGCGGCCCGGGCCAGCCGCACCCGACTGCTCGAGCGAGCCGAGACCGCCCTGGCCCGCATCCGCCGGGGCCTGGTGGGACACGACGAGCCATGTTCCTATCGGCACGCCATTCCCGACCCAGCTGCCAAGTCAATACATCGGCACAGAACCTGCAGCCAACTTCGAGACCAACCTTCGCTGGCTCCTCGCCGCCAACCCCGACGGACTGCGCCTGTGGAACATCGACACCCGAAGCTGGCCGGCGATAGCTTGCCGGCGTGCCGGCCGGAACCTCACGACCGTCGAATGGCAGCGCTACCTGCCCACCGGCCTCGCCTACATCGGACATGCTCGTCAAGCCCGTAGCATTTAGCGACCCCAGTGACTGATATGAGAACCGGGCGCCCCGACCAAGGAGACCTTTTAGCAATCGGAACGGCGACTACGATTAGTAGAAGCGGACTGATGGCTGACCTCTGCGGCTGACGTTGAGTGCACGGAGCGCAGCCGCAGCACGATCAGGTGCGAGGTGTCTGCAGCACCCCACTGGCCTCCCAGCCCAGGCGGCGGCCAGCAGCTGACCCGCTGCGCCTGTCCTCGACCGACATCCCCCCGCCTCGAGCACTCCCGCGCTCGACCTGTTCGGCCTCCGATCGCTTGCGAACGCTGGTCGTCCCCGATAACCTCACCACCTCAACTGCTTGTTTCGGGTATAGAAGGGGTGAGACTAGTGGTAGGTCATTGGGAAGCTTCGTGGTGGCGGCGCACGGCCGTGGCGGGAATCCTAATCACTGCGCCCGTCGTCGGCTCGGTTGTCGGGTCCACGGCAGCACGCGCTGATACGGCGGCCGACACGGTCGTGGAGGCCTCGCAGGACTTCTGCGTGCACCCGGCGCAAGGCTGCACCCAGCCGGGCCAGTTGGGGAACCTGGGCTATGAGGAAGTTGCCGCGGTCAATGACTCGGGAGCGACGTTCGCCACCCCTGACCATGTAGTGTTCGTCTGCGCCCGGGGCTACACCGCTGCGGACGGTTCGGTGCACGCCATTTCGGGTCACGCCGATGTCGGCTCTGCTCCGGGCTTCGATGGGGGCACGGTACGCGGGTGGATGTTCATGGCCGGTCGGCCCACAGAGTCCACCCAGGCTGCCTTCTCGGCCGTGGACGTACGTGGCTATGACCCGGTCATGAAGACGCACGCCTCCGCCGTGGGCTGGCAGGTGACCAACAACGTGACCGACGCACCCCTCGCCAGCGACATTGATATCCGTATCACCGGTCAATTGACAGACCAGGCCTTCGGGCCTACCGGCCCTCAGCCGCCGACGACCTTTCAGGGCAGCATCTCCTGTGATATCCACGCCGCAGCAGCGGTGACGGGTGCCCCGCCGCTGGGCCAGCCGCCGGATTCTGAGGCCGTGATATCTGATACCGACAACGACTGAGCTTCGCTCCGTCGGCTCCGTTTCGCCCGAGCGCGCCAACCGCCCTTCCTACCCCGGCACTGTCCTCGCGGGGGTTATGGCTGAGCCGACGGTGTCGTTCCCCATACGCGACGCCAGCCATCGCGTTTAACAAGTCCTGATCAGAGGAGCACTGATGCGACCTCGGAGACGGTTGCACCGCGATCCCGATTGGAACCAGCCGATCCTGGTGCAGCCACCCCGTTGCGGATGACCGCTGTCAAATAGCGCAGGGGTACGGACCATTCACCTAATTCGCCCGTAACGTTGGCCGGGCCGTAAACCGAAGGACAACCTCGATGGATACCCTCCAGCCACTACACCGGTGCGCGTCGGTGATGACAAGGAGGAGGCATGTCGATGTCAGCCGCTTCGTTGAGGGCTCGGGACTGGCCTTGGTCTCGGCCCGGCGTGAGGCTGTGGCTGGCGGGAACCGCGCTGGTCGGCTTGGTGAGCGCCCTGGTAATGGTGCAAGCAGGCTCGGCTCTAGCCAACAGCGCAGCCCCAGCCCAGAAGCTGAACCACGTGTTCGTGATCGTGGAGGAGAACCACGGGTTCTCTGACGTTATCGGCAATCCGGCCGCCCTCAACCTCAACGCCATGGCACAACAGTTCGGTATCGCCACTGACTACTTCGGGGTCTCACACCCCAGCGAGCCCAACTACGTGGCCCTCCTCGGTGGCAGCACCTTCGGGATCGCTAGCGACGACGCCTATTGGACCCAAAAGGTCGACCAGCCCAGTCTCATCAGCCAGCTCGACCGGGCGGGGATCAGCTGGAAGGCCTACCTTCAGGCGTTCCCGCACCCGGGCTACGAGGGCATCTGCTACCCGGCCAAATGCAACGGCGCACCTGACAGCGACCCGCTTTATGTCTCGAAACACGATGCGATTCAAAATTTTACTACCTCGCAGAATCCGCTCGACTGGGCCCGACAAGTGCCGATGGACCAGCTCCAGCGCGACCTGGACAGCGGCCACGTTCCCGCCTTTGACTACGTCGTCCCCGACGAGTGCCACGACATGCATGGCGATCCGCCTTACTGCATCGACTCCGGCAACCTCGACGACCCCCAAGACCAGCACCTTGTCACGGTGGGCGACCGCTATCTCGGTCAGCTCGTCAGCGAGATCACCGGCGCCCCCTTCTGGTCCCGAGGCAACAACGCCATCGCCGTCACCTTCGATGAGGGCGACGACAACGGGGGATGCTGCGGGACTCCGGCGGGCGGACAGGTGGCAACGGTCGTGGTGACGAGTCATGGACCCCGCGGACTACGAGACCCCGACCCGTATAGCCACTACTCCCTTCTGCGGACGATCCAGCATAACTTCGACCTGTCCTGCCTGGCCAACACCTGTGATACCGCCAACACCCTGCTCATGTCGCCGATGTTCGCAGTGACGGGCAGCCCGGCCATCGCTACCATCCCGCTCGCCGAGCCGGTGTACCCAACGCCGACGCCAACTCTCACAGAACCGGTGTCGTCGACCACCAAGACACCACACTCCGCCGGCTGGGCCGTAGTAAGAGCGCCGACCCTCGGCACCGCGGACAACAGCCTCGGCGCGGTGGCCGGTTCGTCGGACAAGGACATCTGGACCGTCGGCAACTTCCTTCCCGATGACCCGTCGAGTAACCCGGACGCAACACTCAGCCTGGCGGCCCACTTCAACGGGACCACCTGGTCGCCGGTGGCGACGCCGAACGCTGGGCCCAACTTCGACACCCTGTTCGGGGTGGCGGACGCGGCTGGCAAGGCCTGGGCCGTCGGGGTGCGCCTGGACAGCAACTACCAGACCCGGGCGCTGATCGAGTCGTGGGACGGGATCCGGTGGCGAGTGGACGACAACCCGCAGCCGGGCGCGGCCGGTGACCAGCTTTATGCCGTCTCGGCTCGGTCACCGTCGGATGTCTGGGCGGTCGGGAACCAGCAGGGGACAGATGGACGGTTCGAGACCTTGGTGGAGCATTGGAACGGCATCCACTGGGCTGTCGTCGCCAGCCCGAACCCGGGGACCGCCGGCAACCACCTCTACGGGGTGGCCGCGGCTGAGCCCGATGATGTCTGGGCTGTGGGACAGCAGCTCGACACCCAAGGCCCCGATCAGGGACTCATCGAGCACTGGGACGGCCATCACTGGTCGGTGGTCCCCTCGCCGGTCCACACCTCCGGACTGACCCTGCTCGATGCTGTCGCAGCTTCTGCCAGTGGGGTCTGGGCCGCCGGGGAGACCGAAACGCCGACTAGCGGCGCCCGGCCATTGGTAGAGCAATACCAGTCCGGCAGGTGGAAGCAGGTGGCGCTGTCGCCCGCAGGCACCGAGTGGACAGATCTCTGGGGCATCACCGCCAGCGCCGGCAGGGTCTGGCCGGTCGGTACCTACCTGGATCCCGCCAGCGACAACAACGAGACC
Source organism: uncultured Acidimicrobiaceae bacterium (assembly GCA_963834725.1). Taxonomy (GTDB): domain Bacteria; phylum Actinomycetota; class Acidimicrobiia; order Acidimicrobiales; family Palsa-688; genus PALSA-693. The sequence goes on along the minus strand of CAWICN010000001.1, from coordinate 3,476,891 downwards.
CTGGTCCTCCAGGGCGACAGCCACGGGTGGACCGTCGAGCACGCCCCCAACCCCGGCCCCGGCAGCAACATCCTCGGCGGAGTGGCGACGGTCGCTGGCACCACATGGGCGGTTGGCACCTACGACGACGGCGGTAGCCGTCTGCCGCTTATCGAACGGCACCAGGCCCCCGCGCCAGGTAGCGGGGGGAGGGCGAGGCCTGGCCGACCTCGGGGCTGGCCGGCGACGTGGCTGACCTCGATCTGCAGCAGTTGACCGAAGACGTCCGGGCCGACGTTGATGGCCGCCGCCAGCAGGCCGTGACGCATACGAGAATGTGGGACAGATATTGGCGCCCCAGAGCGGTCAGGTGGGTGGGGTGGTTACTGTTGGGTCCGCCACCGTCGATACAGTTCGGTCAGTTCCGCTTGGGCCTGGGGGGTCAGATCGTCGACTTCGATGGTACCGGCCAGCTTGATGGTCAGCTGAATCTGCTCGAGGTAGGCCGTGCAGTTAGGGCAGGCTCGCAGGTGAGCCTCGAGACGGCGCCGATCGCGCCGCGACAGCGCACCCTCGAGGTAGTCGGTGATCATCTCGACGGCCTGCTGGCAGACGATGTCCTTACGACGCAGCGACAGCATCGTCAGTCCTTCTTCTTTCGATTGTTCATCATGTTGGCTTCGAGGGTTTGGCGAAGCTGGGCGCGGCCCCGGTGGAGCAGGATCCGCTGGTTGCCGGCCGTGATCTTCAGTACTGCGCAAGCCTCCTGGCCCGAGAGGCCTTCGACGTCGCGCAAAAGCACCACTTGGCATTGGCGGGCGGGTAGGCTGTCCAAGGCTTTTCGCAGGGTGGGCCGCCAGGCCGCGGCGTCGAGTCGCTCCTCAGTCTGCTCGACCCACCGATCGAGTGGGTCGGCCCACTGGCCTTGACTGTCGAAGCGACCAGGGCCGACCGTGGGGAGGACGTCGAGAGGTGAGTGAGAGGGTTCATCCGAGCTGGCGGCGCGGGCTCGGTTCGCGAGGATCCGGAATAGCCATGTCTTCAACGATGAGCGCCCTTCAAAGCGGTCGATGCCCCGCACCACACCCATCCAGGTGTCCTGTACTGTCTCCTCGGCTACCGCTGGACTAGGAACCATCGTCCTGGCCAGACGAAGCATGGGCTGCTGATATCGGGCCACCAGGGTCACGAACGCAGCCTCGTCGCCAGCGCGCAACCGCTCGAGCAGCTCTGCGTCCGATTCCACGAACCAGACCATAGAACCAGACTGATCGTTCGCTGGTCGCGACGGGCACGTCGTCTGGTCCCTGGGCTCCGGCGCGGTGTTACACCGAGATAACCCGACCGGCGGATGGCAGCGTAACGCTTGCCGGGGAGTTCAGGACTGAACAAGGTCAGACGATCCCCGATCTGGTGTGCGAAGGAGAGAAAATGAGCAGAATCGTCCGTGGCGCGCTCGGCGCCGGTCTGGTCCTTGGCGTCTCGGCCTGGGTAGCTCCCCTGGCGGCAGGAGCCGCAACACCCGCCGGGGGTAGTGTTTCCGCCAGGGGCGCCGATCACGTCGTGTTCGTGCAGACCGACAATACTGCGGGTAACCAGATCTTTGCTTACGACCGGTCCGACCACGGCGGCTTGTCTCTCGCCGGAACCTACGAGACCGCTGGTTTGGGTGGCATTCTCAACGGTTCGGTCGTGGATCACCTGGCCTCCCAGGGTTCCCTCACCTACGACAAAGCAAACAGGCTTCTTTATGCGGTGAATGCAGGCAGCAACACGGTGTCAGTCTTCGCCGTCCACGGCGACCACCTCACCCTGCGCCAGATAGTCCACTCTGGTGGCACGTTTCCGGTGAGCGTCGCCGTGCATCGCGACCTGGTCTACGTTCTCAACGCCGAAGGCGAGGGCAGCGTGTCCGGCTACCGCGTCGCCGGCGGGAAGCTGCATCCCATCAAAGGGTCCATTCGATCGCTCGGGCTTACTATCCCCACGGATACGACCCAGTTCACCCATACTCCGGGGCAGGTTGCTTTCTCGCCCGACGGTTCGCAGCTGGTCGTCACCACCAAAGCCAGCGGGAACAGCGTCGATGTCTTTGCCGTGCGGCCTGACGGGCGCTTGAGTGCCGGCCCCGTCGTGAACGCTGACCCGGGCGCGGTGCCGTTCGGCGTGACCTTCGACCGAGCTGGGCACCTCCTGGTTGCCAACGCCGGCCCCAACTCATTGTCCAGCTTCACCCTCAATCCCGACGGGACTGTGACGCTCATCGACAGTAAGGCCAACGGCCAAGCCGCCACCTGCTGGGTTGCCCCTGCCAGAGGATTTTTCTACACCTCGAACGCAGGCAGCCCTTCCCTTAGCGGTTACCACGACAGCGCGGGCGGCCAGCTCAATCTTCTAGGATCCACTCCCACAGATCCCGGCACGGTGGACGCTGCCGCTTCTACCGGCGGACAGTTCCTCTACGTACAAACCGGTGGGAACGGGATCGTCGACGAGTTTCAGGTCGGCGCCAACGGATCCCTGACCCAGATCGGATCTATTACCGTGGCCGGCGCAGCTGGCGGAGAAGGCATCGTGGCCCGCTAATCCTTGCCATTCCCTCGGGCGTTCGAGGGACAGGAAGTGGCGCAGCGCTCGCTCACAGGCAAGCTCCGGGCGCCGGGCGACACCGGGCGATACGGTCGCGGGTGAGCTCCCGATTGGACATCCATGACCCGATCAACTGGAGAGGCAGAGAGCAGTCTCCGGCTAAAGACTGGCAAGGGACGGGTAGCTCTTGTCGCGACGGTGGCGGCTACCGCGATGGCCAGTCTCGACGCAACAGTCGTCAACGTGGCGTTGCCCCATATCGGCAGGGATTTCCATTCGAGCATTACTTCACTGCAGTGGGTGCTTACCGGGTATCTGCTGGCGTTGTCGTCGTTCATCCTGCTGGGGGGAGCACTGGGGGATCGCTTCGGCCGCCGAAAGATTATGGTGATGGGCATTGTCTGGTTCGCCGGGGCGTCGCTGCTCTGCGGCGTGTCCCAGAGCATCGTAATGCTGGTGGTGGCCCGTGTCCTGGAGGGCGTCGGCGGGGCGCTGGTCAGTCCCGGCAGCCTGGCCATCATCCAGGCGAGCTACCGGGAGTCGGATCGGGCCGCCGCGGTGGGGGCCTGGTCCGGGTTGGGGGGTATCGCCGGGGCGGCCGGGCCCTTCGTGGGTGGCGCCCTGGTCGGCGGGCCGGGCTGGAGGTGGGCCTTCCTGATCAATGTGCCGATCGCGGCGGTAGCGGTGGTCGCCGCGTACGCGGCCGTTCCTGAATCCCGAGATACCGCCTCGTCCGAGCGTCTGGACTGGCGGGGCGGGTTGATCATCAGTGGCGCCTTGGCTGCCGTCACCTGGGCGCTGACCGAGGCTGGAGTCCGGGGGTGGACGGATCCAGCAGTGTTGGCCACCCTTTCGGTAGGTGTGATCGTTGGCGCCGGTTTCGTCTGGCATCTGCTACGGGCCCGCTATCCCCTTGTCCCACCCGCGCTGTTTCGAAACCGCACCTTCACGGTGGTAAATCTCGAGACGGCGCTTCTCTATGCCGGTATCGGCGTGACGTTCTTCCTCGTCACGTTCGAGCTTCAAGTCGTCTCCGGCTGGTCGCCGCTCAAGGCCGGTACAGCCCTGCTGCCGGTCACGGTCCTGATGCTCTTACTCTCAGAACGGTCAGGCGCTCTGAGCCAGCGGATCGGCCCTCGGTCCCAACTTACGGTAGGCCCTCTGTTCACCGGTGTCGGCCTGCTGCTTCTGGCTCGCCTGGGCCCGCACACCTCGTATGTTGTGGACGTCTTGCCGGGGGCATTCGTATTCGGTTTGGGACTGGTGACATTCGGTCCTCCCCTGACGGCGACGGTCATGGCGGCTGCCGACCCCGATCACGTCAGCGTGGCGTCGGGCGTCAACTACGCCGTCGCCCGGGTAGCCGGCCTCATTACCGTGGCGGTCATACCGGCTGTCTCGGGACTGGCGCGGGCAACCGGACCACACCAGGTCACCCACGCCTTTCGCATCGGCATGGTGATCGCTGCGATCCTGGCGCTATTGGGAACCCCGATTGCGGTGATCGGCCTAGCCCCTCGGCTCCCGCGGTTTCGGACCGCCCGCCGCTTTCACTGCGCCATCGACGGTCCTCCGATGCAGCCTGACCCATCTCACTGCCCGATGCCTTCGTGATGTGTACCCATATTTAGACTGGAACTCCCTCGGAGCGGAGTGCTGACGGATAACTCTGATCCGGCGCACGCCGAGTCGGAACTCATCAATTTACCCAGTCGTGCCCTCCAAACGCGGCTGGATTGGTCCGAGATCGGCCATCTCCGCGGCCGCCCGGCCGGCCAGCCAGCCATCAGGGTTTGTGACCGATGAGGTCTTTGCCTTGGTCAGATGGGGGAATAGCCGGGCGGTGAAGTCGTCCACCTCCTCCGTGCGGCCGGCGAGGACGGGCAGAAGGCTGCGGCCCAGGTCCCGCTCGGCGGTCTCACGTGCCAGGCGCGCCGCCATTTCTAGCCGCTCGTGGATCCGTTGGCCGAAGGCTATGAGGAAGCTCTGCCGGAACGACCGCGTCCGCGAGTGGCCCCGAGAATCGCGTATCCGTCCTTTCGCCAGCATAGATCTTGATGCTTGCATAAGTAGAGAAGTGAACAGCATGTCGACCGTGTTAAGATCTGGCTCGAATCCGACCAGTGTCATGAGGGCGTGATGGTCGTCCCAGACAGCGCGCACGTTGTTGGCCGAGGCAATAATGGAGAGCAGCCTCGATTTCGGGTTGGCGTACGGGTCGTCTACTGCTACCCGCCGGGCCGACGGCGTCTCCCGCTTCTTGGCCCCGGCGCTCTCGGCGACTGCCTCGTCGATGGCGTGACGGGCCATAAGCTCCTGGGCCTTGGCCGTAAGCGCATCAGCCTCGTGCTCGAAGCTGGTCGACTCGGCCTTGGCCAACAGAGCTCTGACTTTAATGAGGATGGCGTCCTCGACGGGAGAGGCCGAGCGCCGCGAATTGTCAGCGGATACGCCCCATTTCGACGGGGGCGGGAGAAGGCACTCGGTAGCCGGGAGTGTCATGAGTACTCCCAGCGTCTCTACGACCGTCTTCAACGCCTCGACCCAGGAGATGCCGCGACGAAGCGACCAGGGCCCCAGCCAGTCACGGCCGCGGCCCCACCACGGTTCGGCAGCGTCCAGTTCGGTCAGCTGGTCGGCCCACGCTCTTGGCGGCGACTTGTGGAGGGTGCTGTGAAAGGCGGCGACTGTCGTGCCAGTCAGATCGGCGTGATCGCCGCCTCGCGCCCGGCGGACAGCCCGCACGACCTCGGCGGGCTGCCACCCTCCCTCAAAGACGCTCTCAAGACAGTCGCAGAGGAGCTCGTCGACGACCATGCCGGTGCTGCTGGGTCCCCTCTCGATTGCCGCCGCGTGTATGACTTCCAACACGTCCTCCGGTAGCTCACTCCGGCCGCCCGCGGCGCTGGCGGTCGCCACTACCAACCCACGAAAGTCCATCCGGCCTGTACGGCCAAACTTGGTGCTGCAGGTCGATCGGTGCCGCGAGAACCGCCGATCTGGCTTGCGTCTCTTGGCCGCCCGCCGCTCCCGGTTCGACTTTCCCATAGATCCTCCGTTCTCCGATCCCCAATGGTTGCCCACACCTGGGACGGTTTGGCGGACCCCGCCAAACGGGGGGGTGTCTCAGCAGACGGGTCTTCCCATAATCGCGCTCCGTGTGTCCCTGATCCGCGCCAGCTGAGCGCCCTGACGACGGGCCAGGATCTCTGAGCATGCGGCTCAACAGTCGGTGAGGGCGCGAAGAGCCGAGCAGATCAAGTCGCGACCGGAAGGGCCGAGGCTGCCCAATCGGGTCGTGAGCAGACCCTTGGGAACGGTGGCCATGTTGTCGAAGGTGGCAACGCTGTCATGATCGATCCCTTCGTCTGGCCCAACCGAAACACACGTCGGAATGTGCCGAATCGTGCTGGTGAGGACGTCGGTTTCGAGATCATCCTTCGACCGGTAGCGGGTGTATGGTCACCGGGCCCATGACGCTCGAGCACGGATGGAGGGTCTGACTTGCCAATCGATATCGATTCGGTGGACGAGGTGCTGGCGACGACGAGGGCGGTCCGGCAGCGTCTCGATTTTGAGCGTCCGGTCGACACGCAGGTGCTGCTGGACTGCATCGACCTGGCGGAGCAGGCGCCCACCGGGGGCAACCTGGCCAGCCGTCGGTGGCTGATCGTACGGGACCAGAAAGTCAAGGATCAGTTGGCAGACCTCTACCGTCAAGGCGCCGGCAGCTTCTTGACCCGGGCCGCGGCGCAGCTGGCGGGGACGGGCCACCCGAGCGGTCGGGTCGTGGCTTCGTCGGCCTACCTGGTGGACCACTTGGGCGAGGTACCGGCCATCGTGATCCCGACGATCATCGGGCATCACGACGGCAGCGGCCGGCCTGGCCTGTTCGACTCGGTCATTCAGGCCGGGTGGAGTTTCTGTTTGGCGTTGCGGGCCCGGGGGCTGGGAACGGTTTGGGTCACCGCTGCCCTCCAGGACCTGGCTCGGGTCAAGGAGATCCTTCAGATCCCGGAGGAAATGACCGAGATTGCCCTGTTCCCGGTGGCCTACACCAAGGGCACCGACTTCAAGCGGGCGGCACGCCCTTCTGCTCGGTCCATCACCTACTTCGATCGCTTCGGCGTCACCGCGGAGCGGGGGCCTTCCGCCGAGTGGCGTTTCGGGGATGGTCTCGGTGCGGTCGCGGAGGTGGACATCGACGCCCCGCCGGCCGCGGTGTGGGCGCTGGTCACCGACATCAGCCTTCCGGCCCGGTTTTCGACCGAGTTCCGGGGCGCCGAGTGGGCCGGCGACGACCGTGGTGCGGGCGCCATGTTCAGCGGGCGGAACTATCACCCCGCCATCGGCGAGTGGACGACCTCATGTTTCGTTGACACCTTCGACGAACCGCGAGCCTTCGGCTGGTGTACCTCTGACCTGGAGCGGCCGGGCGCCCGCTGGCGGTTCGATATCCAGTCCCGCGAGCCAGGCACGCGCTTGCGGTTCGCCTACCGCATCGGGCCCGGCCAATCCGGAACGACCATGGCCATAGCCAATCACCCGGACAGAGAAGGTCGGGTCCTACGCCGGCGGCTCGACGAGGTCCACGCCAACATGCTCCGTACGGTGGAGGGAATCAGAGAGCTCGCCGAGGGCACGGCGTAACCCTGGAATAACCCATCCTCCTGAGAGCGCTCATATCGTCCGAAACCCCGGGTCGGTGGGATACTTCTCGGTCAGCAACCTGTGGCTGCTTGGAGGGTCCGGCAGGCTTGGGCCATGCGAGAAGGGGTCAGAGTGGTCACCAACCGACGGAAGCTCGCCCTGGGGATGGTGTGGAGGTTGTCGAAGTTGACAACACAGTCCGTGGGGACACCGTCGTTGGTGGTGAGGTCCAACTCGGATACCAGCGCTCGTCTCGTCCTGGTGAGGGCGGCAACTACGACTGAGCCGATACGCTCCGCTACGGGATCTCGAGTTAAGACTAAAACCGGGCGGTCGCCACCAGGCGTGGCAGCAAACCAAACTTCACCTCGGTTCATCGGCCCAGTCAGACCAGTCCTCGGCAGGGCCCCAATCGGCAATCTGGGCCAGGGACCGCTCACCCTCGTCGAGGGGCAAGTTCTGCCAAGTGGTGGCATCGTTCTCGCTGGCTAGTCGTAAGAGGTGGCGATGTAGTGCTTCCCGGAGCAGTTCGGACCGGTCAACCCCGAGGCGCTCGGCCCATCGCTGTGCCTCAGCTGCTTCCTGGTCGTCGACCCGAAAACTCAGCATTGTCATACGTTCAGGCTAACATGTATGACACTGTCGCATACAGTTCAGACCCAACATTCGTTGCAAGTATCCGGATTGGCGGTTCGCAGGCACCAGAATGACCGCTGCTTTGTTGACGGTGCCCGATCGGGGTCGCGCCGGGACGCTCGGCTCTACTGCGTCGTCCCGAGGTAGGCCTCGCGAACCGATGGGTCGTCGAGCAGTTCTGGGGCGGGACCCTCCCGCACTATCCGGCCGAGTTCCAGGACGTAGGCGCGGTCGGCAAGAGAGAGCGCCTGCACCGCGTTCTGCTCTACCACGAGAACAGTTATCCCCTGGTCGTTGATCTCCTTGATGATGGAGAAGATCTGGCTCACGAGCTTCGGCGCCAAGCCCATCGACGGTTCGTCGAGTAACAACACCTTTGGATTGGCCATCAGCGCACGGCCGATCGCTAGCATTTGCTGTTCCCCCCCGGAGAGGGTCCCGCCCATCTGGCGGCGCCGCTCGGCCAGGCGGGGAAAGAGGGTGTAGACGCGGTCGAAGTCAGCATTGTGCTTGACCCGTCGGTCGTACGCGCCCATCTCAAGGTTCTCCACCACGGTCATGCCGGGAAAGATGCCGCGACCCTCGGGCGCCTGCGACAGCCCGAGACCAACCCGATTGTGACCGGCCATCCGGGTGATGTCGGTGCCATCGAAGTACACTTGCCCGTTGCGGATCGGGCGTACCCCCGAGATCATCTTGAGGGTGGTGGTCTTGCCAGCCCCATTGGCTCCGATCAGCGCCACGACCTCTCCCTGGTCCACCCTGAGGGATACGCCTTTCAAAGCTTCGACCTCGCCGTAGAAGACATGAACGTCTCGTACCTCAAGGAGCATGCGGCCCTCCAGCCTCACCATCACCGGAAGTCGCCCCGTTGTCCTCGGTACCTGGACGCCCAAGGTAGGCCTCGATGACCGCCTGCGACTCCCGTACCTGCGCCGGCGGTCCCTCGGCGATCTTCCGGCCGAAGTCGAGTACGGCGATCTGATCGCTGATCGCCATTACCAGACCCATGTCATGCTCGATCAAGAGGACGGTGACACCTCGAGCCCGGATGGCGAGGATCAGCCCGGCCAGTCCCTGCTTCTCCGCAGGGTTCATGCCCGCCGCTGGTTCGTCGAGCAACAACAATCGGGGCCTGGTCGCCAGAGCCCGTGCTATCTCCAACCTCCGTTGATCACCGTACGGAAGGTTACGGGCGGTTTCGAACTCCGCGTTGGGAATGCCGGCGAAGTCGAGCAGGTCGCGTGCGAGCTGCTCTCCCTCCCTTTCCTCTCGCCGGTGGCGAGGCAACCCGAGGACCGCGCCGGGAATCCCCGTCTGGTGGCGTGCGTCGGCACCCACCAGGACGTTCTCGAGCCCGGACATCTCCTGGAAGAGCCGGATGTTCTGGAAGGTTCGGGCAATACCCAACCGGGTGATCTTGTGAGGCTTTAACCTGGCTAGCGGCTGCTCTTCGAAACGGACCGCTCCTCCGGTCGGCTGGTACACCCCGGTGATAACGTTGAACGAGGAGGTCTTCCCGGCTCCGTTCGGCCCGATCAACCCGAAGATCTGCCCGTCTTTGACCTCGAGGTCGAGCTCCGAAATCGCGACGACACCACCGAAGCGAATGGTGACCTTGTCGAGCTCCAGGAGTCCGTTCACGACTCAACCTCGGCTGCTTCGACGGAGGCAGGTAGCAGGGGCGTGCCCATGCCTCCTCCGCCGAGGTCAGTTTCGGTGAGCTCGGCGCGACGCCGGCGGGACGGAAGCAGGCCCTGGGGACGAAAGATCATCGTGAGGACCAGCGCGACCCCGAAGACAAAGATCCGGTAATTGGCGAAATTCCGGAACCGTTCGGGAAGCCAAACGATCAGGAACGCTCCGACGATCACGCCGAAGATGTTTCCCGATCCGCCGAGCACCACTGCCGCTACCACCAGGATCGACACCTGGTAGCTGAAGAGGGTGGGGTCGATGTGATTGGCCTGGGTGGCGAAAAAAGCGCCACCCGCGCCGCCAACCGCCGCGCCGATCGCGAACGCCCACAAACGGAAGCGATAGGTCGGCACACCCATCAGCTCGGCAACCTCCTCGTCTTCCCGTATTGCCACCCACGCCCGCCCGACCCGGCTTTTCTGTAAGCGGCGCACCACCCACACCGCCAGGAAGATGCCGAGCAGCACGATGTACCAGTACGGCTTGAAGTCGATCACGCCGTAGCTGAGAGCCTTGATGTGTCCAATGGATGGCGGGTGCGGGATGGTTGAGATCCCCTGAGGTCCTCCGGTGAAGCTGAAGTTGGCGGCCGCCTCTGCGATGATCAACCCGAATCCAAGAGTGACGATCGCAAGGTAGTCGCCTCTCAATCGCAAAGTGGGGGCGCCCAGAAGCAGTCCGGCAATGGCCGCGCAGATCACCGCGACGGGAAGGATCGCCCAGAAGCTCCAGTGCTGGCGGGTTGCCAGGAGCCCGATCGTGTAGCCGCCCACCGCGTAGAAGGCGACATAGCCGAGGTCGAGCATGCCTGCCTCGCCGACCACCACGTTGAGCCCAATGGCCATGAGGACGTACACCCCGATCTCCTCGGAGAGCACGTTGGGCCAGCCGCTCTGAGGCGCCATGACCCGGCCTACCGGACCGCTCGGCAGCAGGATGGCCAAAGCGGCGTACACTGCGACCACGACCAAGGCCTTGCCCCACAGTGGCAGGGTTTTCCAGCGTGTAGACAGCCCCCCGCTAAACCGGTAGTAGCCCTCCGACAGCCACTGCTTCGAGCTCATTGCGCCACCATCCACGGGATGGTGCCGCAACCAGCCACACTGGTTCGCTCCTCCGGGTCGCTCACAGGCACACTGGTTCGCTCCTCCAGGTCGCTCACAGCCGTGCTCTCGACAGCGACTCACCGAGAATACCGGTGGGGCGGAACAGCAGAACCAGGACGAGCACGACGAACACCACCGGGTCACGCCACTGGCTGCCGAAGATGCTGGCGCCGTAAAACTCGAGCAAGCCGATGATCAGGGCGCCGATGAGGGCGCCGCGCAGGTTACCGATGCCCCCGATCACCGCCGCGGTGAACGCTTTGATCCCCGGCAACTGGCCCACGGACGCCTGGGTGTAGTTGTACTTCACCCCCCAGAGCGTGGCGGCCACGCCGGCCGCCAGCCCTCCGATGAGAAACGTGTACAGGACGATCCGGTCGAGATTGACGCCCATGAGCGTCGCGGTCTCGGGGTCCTGCGCGACTGCACGAATCCCCCGACCGAAGCGGGTGGTCTGCACCAACCGCTCGAGTGCAAGCATCATGAGAACGCCGGTTAGCACGACCAGCACGTCGACCCCCGTCACCTGGGCCGCCCCGACCCGAAAGAGCACCGACGAGCCCATGATCGCAGGGAATGTGCGGGCGTCGATCTTGGGAGAGCTGGGATGGCCGTTGGAGAGCACCCAGAGCGAGAAGATCTGTTGCAGTACGAAGGACATGCCGATGGCGGATATCAGGGCCGCGAGGCGGGTGGCGCCCCGCCGGCGCAGAGGCCGGTAGGCGATCCGCTCGAGTATGACTGCGACGGCCCCCGAAGCCGCCATCGCCCCAAGCACACAGACCAACAACAGGCCGACCAGCTCCAGACCACCCGGCGTCCGGTGGATGTTGAAGGCGTTGATCACGGCGAGAACCGCGACCGTCCCCACCATGAACACCTCGCTGTGGGCGAAGTTGATCAACTTCAGCACCCCGTACACCATGGTGTAACCCAAAGCGAACAGGGCGTAGATGCTGCCCAGTACCAACCCGTCGACCGTCGAAGGCCAGAACAGCGTTACAAAGCTGTTTAGGTGCAACAGACCCCCCTGCGAACGTCTCTGCTATGACCAGGCCGGCGTGAGGTCGCGCCCCCAACACTCGGCAGCAGGCCGGGGTGGTAGGGGACCCCCGGCGAAACCCTTCGGTTCCGTCGGGGTCATGCGGCCCCGGCCGGGATACGAGAGCGGGGAGCGGCGGCATGACACCCCGCTCCTCCACCCCCCGAATCGGGCAATTGGCTGCTAACTGGTGGTACCGATCTGGACGATCTGCGCTCCCTCGACCTTGTACATGTAAATGGTGCCGCCGGATATGTTGCCGTTGGGCCCGAACTTGATGGTCTTGGTCAGACCGGTCCAGCTGTGGCTCCCGAGGTAGGCGTTGATCGCAGACGGAGTGGTGCTACCGGCCTTAATCGCGGCCAGCACGAAGTTGGCCGCGTCGAAGGCCTCGGCGGAATAGATCGCCGGAGCCTGCCCCCACTCTGCCTTGTAGGCGGTCACGAAGGCGGCTGCCGAAGGATTGGTCGTGACGTCGGCGCAGGCGCAGCTGAGGAACGCTCCGTTGGCGTTGGTCGCTCCGCCGGCGTCCTGGATAAAGCGTACGTCCTCTGATCCATCACCCGACATGAACGTCCCGTTGTATCCGGCGGCACGGAGCTGCTTGATCAGCCGGCCCGCAGCGTCGTAGTAGCCGCCGAAGAAAACAGCCGCAGCATGAGAGGCGACGACCCTGTTGACGGTCGCTCCGTAGTCGGCGCCGTTCGGGTCGACATGGTCACTGACCACCTCTGGATGACTCAGGGACGCCAGCTTGCCCCGTACGGCGTCGGCCAGGCCCTTGCCGTAGGTGCTGTTGTCGTCGATCACTGCGACCGTCGTCTTGTGCAGGACGTTGACCAGATAGTCGGCGTCGGCGGGACCCTGGAAGCTGTCGTCGGCCAGAACCCGGTGGAAGTACTTCCAGCCGTTATGGGCCAGCTTCACGTTGGTCGCCGAGGCGCTCACGTTGGGGATGCCAGCAGACTCGAAGATCGGATCTGCGGCCGCGGACTCACCCGAGAATGCAGGGCCGATCACGGCGACGACCTTGTCGTTGATCAGCTTGGTGGCACCATTGTTCGCCTGGCTCGGGTCGCCCTGGCTGTCGAACTTGTCGACAGTGACCTTTACTGGCGGGTTGGTGGCGTTGTACTGGTTTACCGCGACCTGCTCGCCCCACAGGATGTTCAGGCCCAGCTGGGCGTTGGGTCCGGTGAGCGCTCCGAAGAATCCGAGCTTCAGGCCGCCGCTATTGACGGTGGTGGTGGCGCTGGAAGCGCCGCCGCCACCCGAGGCCGTGGTGTTGCTGGTGGACGACTTCTTGCTCGATCCGCAGGCGGCCAAGCCGAGCGCGGCGATCGCGACGACAGCCAGGACCTTGAGTCGAGTGGGTCTTGTAAGTGCCATACGTTCTCCTCCCAGAACGGTGGACCCCTTTGTAGGGGCGTCCAACAATAGACCTACGCGGGAGCGGAATGTCCTGCACCCTCCAGAACGCTGAAGAGGTCTTCAGGTAAGTAGGAGGTTAAAGAGCGCCCCTCGTGGTGGCGCGGATGCTCGAAGTAGACACCCGTCTCGACGACGAACAGGGCCGCGAGTCCCGGTCGTCGCCATCGTCGAACACCCGGCCGACGAGTCATCTGCCTGAAGGCCGTCATTTTGCGCCCTCGCCCATAGGATCTCATCGTGGCGACGCCGCGCCGCCGACGGGGAGGTTTGACCCTTAACCCTCTGATCGCGGCCGTGGTGGCATTGACGGCTGCCGGCTGCTCGGCGTCGAACCACCCGACGGCGGTTCAATGGACGCCCATCCCGGCGTCCGGGCTGGTCCCGGCCGCGGCTTCCAGCCCCTTCACCCCGGCTGTCGCAGCCGCTCCCCTCGGAAAGGGCTGGTTGCTCGGCGGGGTGGTGCTCGGCCAGAACGGGTCGCGTGAAGTGGCGATCTGGAGTTCGTCAGGGTTTTCCCGGCCATGGACCCGGGCCGCGATGAACCCGGTTCAGGGCCGGGATGGGCCCAACGAGACCATCTTCGGAATCACCGGCGATCGCGCCCACCTGGTTGCCTTCGGGTACCGCAGGAGTCCGACCGAGGGCTACCCCCGGCCATCGACATGGCTCGCTTCCCCTGCGGGCGGCACCTGGCGGGAGATCCTCGAAGACAGGGAGTTCTTCGGCGGTCCCAACATCATTGGCTTCGGAGGACTTGATGTCGGGCCGCACGGCTATTCGGTTGCCGGCACGTGGACTGACGCCCGCGGGCATCCCGTGGTGGCGGTCTGGCGATCTGCGGACGGGTCAACCTGGACCCGGGATTCGACCGACCCTAGCTTGGAAGGACGCCCGGGGGAGATCCCGTTCGCATCTGCCGTCGCCGACAGCACCCGCGGGCTGCTCCTGGTTGGGATGGTCGAGACGCCAACCCCTGGCGATCCGCTTCGACGGCGCGGAGGGATCTGGTTTTCGCGATCCGGTGAGACCTGGACGCGCCTAACCGTCGGCGGCGTCGGTTTGCCGCTGGAGGGAAGCACATCCTTCGACGCGGTCGTCGCCACCAGCGCGGGCTGGGTGATCGCCGGCAGCGAAGGAGTTCTCGGGCGATCGCGGCCGGCGGTATGGCTGGTGGACAACCACCTCCGGGTCACCCCGGCGCTGGCACTTCCTGACCCGCCGGGCGGTGGTCCGATGCATCCGTCTTCCATGGCGGTGTCCGGAGCGGCGCTGATCGCCGTCGGCCCGGATGGTCACCGGGGAGTGGTCTGGGCGGCCCGGCTGAGGGCCGGAGTGCCCCACGGATGGAAGCTGCTGACCTCGCCCCCGGACGCGGCGTTCCCCCTGGCCTCTCTATCGGTGGCCGCCAGCCAGAGCGGTCTGATCGTCGCGTTGGTCGGCAGCGACCGGTCCCAGTTGTGGACGGCCCGCCCGGCGGCAGCCCTGGCGCTGCTACGTGGTTGAGCCCGGCTCCGACGCTGCGCACGCGACTCCGAGCGGTCTCAGGAGGTAGGGTCTTACGATCGGATAGGCGGCCGGGCGGCCGGGAGCCCATTCAGGATTCCAGAGGTCCCGACGCAAAGAGGCCTACGAATGACATTCACCAAAGAGCGGGGATTCGTTTTGTGCGGACTGGCCGCCATGGTGCTGATGTTCGTCGGCCTGGTCGTGGCTCAGTGGCTCCCTCCACCGCGGCCGAACGAGAGCGCCCATCAGATTGCGGCTACCTACCGAGCCCACGCCGATTCAATACGTGTGGGCATTCTGCTGTGCACCCTCGGCGCCGGGCTCCTGGGACCATTCATAGCCATGATCTCAGTCCAGCTCAGACGGATCGAGGGCCGCTCGCCTGCCTCCGCCTATTGTCAGATGATCTTGGGGGGGTTGCTGATCCTTGAACTGATCTACCCTCTGATGATCCTGGCGACAGCCGCGTTCAGACCCCATCGACCAGAGTCCTCCATCCAGACCCTCAACGACCTCGGTTGGCTCCTGCTCGTCGGAGTGGTCAGCACGACAGTAGTGGAACTGGCGGTCATTGGCGTCGCTATTCTCGGAGATACCGGGGACAACCAGGTGTTTCCCCGCTGGGGGTCGGTCCTCAACTTCCTCACTGGTGTGGCCTTGGCTGGTGGGGCGCTGAGCATCTTCTTCACGACCGGACCGTTCGCCTGGAACGGGCTGGTGGGGTTCTGGATACCTGTTTTTGCCTTTGCCTTCTGGATACTGGGAATGGTTTTCCTGCTGTTGCGAGCCATCAAGTGCCAAGAATTGGACGAGGCCAAGGCGGCGGGGCGCACGGTTGATTCTTATGGCGATCGATCCTCCGACCTCGCCCGTCTATCCTCGGAGCTGACGGTCCTGCGGAGGGAGGTTGAGTTCCTCGCGCAGGCCGCCGGCAGACGCCAGGAGTGATTTGTGAGTTCGTACGCCAACTCGAGCCAGCTGGAGTGAATGCCGCGTCGATAGTGAATGGCAGGTCGTCTCTGGCGGAGATAGATGTTCTTTGCGGGCGCTTAGTCAGGAAACACAATGCCGATCTGGCGGGCTTTGGCGGCGGCCTCTTCCGGGAAGATGTTCTTGACCAGGAAGGGGTCGGCGGCGAACTCCCACTGGGGTGCCAAACCCTTGATGTAGCGCTCGATGTAGAGGAGCTGCTTGGCGAATAGGACGAGCTCCGTGGGCGCGGTCATCCCGTACTGCTTCATCATGTCGAGTGAGGACATCATGAAGTCACTCAGGCTGACACCGCTGGACGTGCCCAGCATGGGCGCGATGACCATCTGGATCCGCGTGCCCACCTCGTCGTCGGTGCCCATGTCGTCGGTGATTATGCCTAGACGTTTATAGGCTCGGGCGACGCGGGCGAAGTCCCGATCGAAGATGAAGGTGTAGAACAGGTCTTTGATGAGCTGCTTGTAGTCGTCGGGCAACTCGCCCATGATCCCGAAATCCAGGTAGCTGGCCCGTCCGTCATCGAGCACCCACAAGTTCCCGGCGTGCAGGTCGCCGTGGAACGGGCCGTGGATGACCACGGCTTCGAGCCACGTCTTGGCCCCACGCCGCAGCACCAGTTCACCGTCGACACCGTACAGCCGGATGACGTCGAACTCGTCGATGGGAATACCGGACATGCGCTCCATACAGATCATGTGGGGGCCGCAGTAGTCCCAGTAGATCTCTGGCGCGGTCACCCAGCGGTTGTCGCCGAAGGCGTGAATGTTCTCCCGGTAGCGATGCTGGCGCCAGGCTTCCAGAGCCGGGTTCAGCTCGCTGAAGGTGATCAAGTGCATCTCCTCGATCATCGCCACGGCGTTGGCCTTGCGAGCGAAGGCGAAGCGCCGCTCCAGGGTCTTGGCCAGACGGTAGGAGATCCGCAGATCGGTGGTCATCTGTTTGCGGACATTGGGGCGCTGCAGTTTGACGACGGCTTCGCGGCCGTCGGGCAGAACGCAGGCGTGGACCTGACCGATTGACGCCGCTGACAGCGGCACCTCGTCGAAGCGCTTGAAGATGGCCGACGGAGAGCGGCCCAGGTCGTTGCGGATCATGCGGCGGGCGGTCTGTCCATCGAAGGGGGCCATTTCGTCGAGGCAACGCTGGGCGGCCACGGCCAGGGGGGTGGGGAAGAGACCCGGTGAGGACGCCATGATCTGGCCGAGTTTGACAAACGTGGGGCCTAGCTGCTCGAAGGCGTCGATGGCACCGTTGGCGGCGGCCGTCGAGAGGCTGCGGAGTCGACCACGGAGCAGCACTCCCAGGAGCTCGCTAGCGATCCGGACAACTAACACCACATAGATGACCACCATGCGCCCCAGCTCACTAACGCCGAGCCTCTCAATCGGTGGGACCTCGACCTGCAGGTCGGCAGGAGGCGGCCCATCGGCGTACGGACCCCGAAAGCGCGTGTGGGTTCCGGTCGATCCAAACCCGCTCGGCGGTGGTGGCGGCGCTTGGTCGGACCCGTCCGCGGCGATCACACAATCCATCCTGACGCTCCGGGCCTCATGGTCGCAACGTCCCTTCACACGAGCCGCCCGAACGTCATGGGAACCGAGAAGGTAACTGGCAGCTGGCCAAACCACGGCGGGCTCCTGAACCCGCACAAAACGGCCGGGATTGCTTTCAATACCCAGGCGAGTGAGCGGACCAAGGTTGTCCCCCGGCCGACAACGGCGGACGATGGGGGTCCCTCTCGAGCTAGAGGCGCGCCTCCGCGTCGGACCTGCGGGGTCGGGGCGGTGCCGATGGCATCAGCTCACCGGCGGGATCCATCCGGCGCGGATGCCAGGACGCGTCCCACCGGCTCCATCAGTCCGGCCCGAATCGAGACTCATGTGGGATCGACGGTTTCCTCAGAGCGACGATGTTCGACCCTGGCACCCCCTGGCGCCTCTCGGTCCTCTTGGCGTTCATCGGACTCGGCTAGCACCGCTTGAGCCAGCGCGGTCGGGTCGCTGGTCCCCGCCGCCCTCTCCTCGGGCGAAAGCTTGTCTGCTCGGGACCGAATACGGGGATCAGCTGTCGACGTTGTACCTCCGGTGAAGGCCGTCATCCCGGCCAAGACAGTACGCCCGTCCGAACCGGGGGGTACCACCTCTGCCTCGCAGCTTCGCTCCACGGTCCCATCGCCCGTCAGAATCGACACCACGGCGGGCCCCGGAGCCGGACTCACAGACCCCTCAAGAAGAAGACCCCGCCAACGACTCCTAGTCGGATCATCTATCTCTGCAATCGTCTCGATATCGCCGATTCGCACTCGGTAGGTGGCCATACGTAGGAACTACCCTCATGTGGTGGGACATCACCCTCGCCACCTCCATGCAAGTAGCCGATTCAAGATCCGGACCAACGGACATCTTGTCCCGCCCTAGCCGCCGAGGATAGGGAGATTCCTCGAACACCAACGAGGTCGCATCGGAAGGCATGAATCCACTAAGCCGTGGCGAGACGGGAGAATCCGATCCAGAGTTTCACCGTCACCGGCAACTATCAGATGAGCCTCAACTCGGGATCAACACGCGGCGACCCTGGAGCGGCCGCCAACGGGCCTCACACGGACACCACCAACGGGAACTACACCGCAACCCTGATCTGGGACGGCCAGTGGCTACAACTTCTTCGCATAGCTTCTTAGCGCCGGGCGAGGAGGCACCCCTCGCAGTGGCGCGTCCACCGCGTCCACTACGGCAGGCGAACACCGATGTCCTCGAGAGCCGTCCTCGCAGCCCAGTAGCCGCACATTCCATGGACGCCCCCACCCGGCGGTGTCGCCGAGGAGCATAGATACAAGCCCTTGACGGGTGTCCGGTATGGGTTCCAGCTCATTGCGGGCCGGAAGATGGTCTGGCGTAAGGTCGCCGCACCTGTATTGATGTCGCCGCCGACGTAGTTCGGGTTGTACCGCTCATGCTCCAGCGTGTTCGTAGTGGTTCTGGCCACGACGAGATCGCGAAATCCCGGGGCGAAGCGCTCGATCTGTGCTTCGACGCGCTCGGTCATGTCGACGCTGGATCCAGACGGGACATGGCAGTAACCCCAGAGCGTGCCAAAGCCATGGGGCGCCCGGCTCGAGTCGACGACCCCGGGCTGTACGACGATGCAGAAAGGACGTTCCGGGTGGCGGCCGGCGTTGACTTCGGCCTCGGCGCGTGCTACTTCTTCGAGGGTTCCGCATACATGAAGCGTCCCGGCTTCCCTGCAAACCTGCGACATCCATGGCACGGGACCGCTCAGGGCCCAGTCGATCTTGAAGACACCCGGTCCATACCTAAATCTCTCCAGGGGCCGCCGCTGGCGGGCTTGCAGTTGCCCGGCGGCGAGAGAGAGCAGCTGGCGAGGAGACACATCCAGCAGGGTCAAGCGGTTGCTTGCGATGTCGCCCAGGTTGTCGATCCAGCGGCCGGTTTGGACCTGCGCTCCGGCGTCGTACAGTTCGGCCAGGAGGGCGTCGACAATCCGGGCACTCCCACCCCGCACCAGTGGCCAGCCACAAGCATGCGCGATCAGGGTGAACAGCAGCCCGAAGGACGCCGTAAGCGGGGCGGTCAGCGGCCTCATCGAGTGCGCCGCCGCTCCGGCCAGCAGGGCGCGGGCCTCGTCGCTCTGAAAGCGGCGGGCCAACACGGTCACCGGGAGAAGCCCCGGCAAGCCGAAGCGGACTGCCGGACGTGGGTGGGCTGGCGGCTTGCGAAGCGGTGCTAGCAGCATAGGGAGGAGCTCATCGTGGTCGCGCACGAGCGGCCACATGAGTCGCCGGTACGCATCCCCGTCACTGCGTAGCTCGACCGCAGTCTCGTCGACCGATCGGAACACCGCGGCAGCCCGCCCTCCGTCCAGGGGGTGTGCGAACGAGACCCGCGGAAACCGCAGCTGCACTCCATTACCCGCCAGGTCGACCGAACGAAAGAACGGCGATACCGTAAGCAATGGGTGCACGGCAGAGCACACGTCGTGCAAGAAGCCCGGGGCGCTGAGCTCTGCGGTCCGGCATCCGCCGCCGGGGGTGTCCCTCCCCTCGCAGACATTCACGGAGAGGCCGGCGCGGACCAGTACCAGGGCGGCGGCCAGCCCGTTCGGCCCGCTGCCGACCACGGTCGCGTCGAAAACGGCCTTACCGGTCACCGCCACAGGCGAAGACCCTAGCGGACGGTGCTTCATGACCTTCGCGTCGCAGTCTCAGGCGCTCAGTCACTTCGCATCACCACCGCGGGCGGGATCCGCGCTGGGGCCCAGCCGGGGATGGCGGCAACGAGGTTGCAGATGATGACGATGGTAGTGGGGTCCATCACGGCGACCAAAAGGACCGGAACCCGTGCGGGCGAACTGGAGCCGGTGCTCGACGCCATGACGTTCCGGCCCATCTCCTCGCTGCGATGCCGATCGGAACGCCCGCGATGACGATCAATGGCAATCGGTCGACGTTCTGAATGTTCAGTACGTGACTAGCCGTGTAAACGCATCCTTGACGCCTTAAGGTATACTTGACAGTGTGGAGATCAGGTGGAGCGCCGGCACGGCATCGGTAGCGAGGACATCACCCACGCCTGGGATAACGCCCTCCGCTTCGTCGAGTACGACTACCAGGGCGAGGACCGCTTGCTGGTCATCGGTCCCAGCCAGTCGGGCCATCTGCTCGAACTGATCGCCGTCCCGGCCGACGCACTCACCCGCATCATCCACGCCGACCATCTCCAGCCCAGCCGACGCGACTACCTCAGGTGACCCACCATGCCTAAAACCATTAGCAGCGAAAAAGACGCCCTCGATGCCATCAGCCCTGCCACCCATCCCGGCCGTGACGCCACCCATTTCCGGCGCATCATCGCCGCCCGCAAGCAGCTCGCCGAAGCCGAAACCGAACTGCGCGCTGCCGTCGCCGCGGCCCGGGCCGCCGGCGACTCGTGGGCCAGCATCGGCGCCGCGCTCGATATCAGCCGCAAAGCCGCCTACCAGCGCTTCGGCCAGACGTAACCGATAACGGGGGTTATCTGTCATCGGGGAGCCTGATAATCGGGGGGCCTGATAGAGGACAGCATCCAGGGCGCGGTCGTCGTTTAAGCGCGCCGGCGAGCCGCAGCACCAGGGAAGGATCACCCGACCGGTGATCCTCCCGTTGCGCTCTTCGACCGTGTGCGGCTCGCCATCGGCCGTAATCGTGTCGAGCGCTTGGCGCAGGGGGCTGCCGAAAAACCCCCAGCTGCGAACACCAGCGGGACGCGCACGCGGTAGCCGGCCGCGGCCCGGTGCTTGCCCTGGGCCTCTATTTCCTGTCATCCGCCAATAGCGATGAGCGACTTCAATTCGTTGGTGTAGAAGGTCCCGTACCGAGTCAGCGGGACGATATAACTGCCTTCGGTGATCTCGTTCCACGAGATCACGTCCCAGCCGTCGGGGTTGGATACCAGATTGCCATGGTAGAGCTCCGCCAGGGTCTGACCCTCATTGCGTGGCACACAAGTGGTGGAGCCGGTTAGCAGCTGGGCGTTGTAACCAGGAATCAGCGGCGCGAACCAGGTCTTGGTAGAGCCGTCCGGGTTCTTCTCGGAATGAATCCGGGCGGACAGTTCCTGAAGCTGCCGGAAGGACTGCGGGTTCTTGTAAGGGTTCTGGCTGGACCAATAATAAGCGTCACCGTCGAGGTAGCGAGCACGGCTTGTGGTCCAGGTCGTCGGCTTCTCGTCACCGATGAAGTACATGTGTGGTCGAATTATTCCGGCCATGTCCGATAGTGTCTCGTCGGAATACTTCCAGGTCCCGGCGTAGATGACCTCCGGCTTGGCGGAGTAGGTGTGATCGAGTGCCGGGTCCTTGCCGTAGCGGGCCATGAAGTAGCCGATGTCGTTGCGCAGGTCGTGCAGGGGGACGATGCTCGCCGATCCCTTGTAGTTGAGGATCAGCTTGAACGGAATGCCTGCGGCGTTCACAGTGTGCACGGCGTCGAATACCGCCTGCAGCCGCCGGTTGTACGACAAGCTGGTCGGGGTTTGGGTGGTGGTTCCTTCACCGCGCCAGTTGACCGCAAATCCAGTCACGCCCAGCGACGCGGCCAGCCGCACGTCGTTGAGTATCACGTTCGGTCCATCCTGCTGATAGGCGAGCTGCTGGCTGACGTCGGTGAGCTGGTTTCCCTTGTAAGGCGTCTTGCTGTTGCAACCACTGGCATCGAGCGATGCCGGTAGAGGGCTCGGCTTCGCCGTGAACGGGTAGTTCGGGCCCAGCTTGTTGTGCCAGTGCAAGGTGCTCCACCACAGGTAGTAAATGACGAAGAACGGCTTCTTCGTCGGTGCCGGCGTGGTCGCCCCGACCAGCCGAGGTCCGTTGCGGTTGCTGT
Source organism: uncultured Acidimicrobiaceae bacterium (assembly GCA_963834725.1). Lineage (GTDB taxonomy): Bacteria > Actinomycetota > Acidimicrobiia > Acidimicrobiales > Palsa-688 > PALSA-693. The sequence goes on along the minus strand of CAWICN010000001.1, from coordinate 3,454,888 downwards.
TCTCAATCGAGGAGAAAACGTTGTTCGCACTGCCACCGGCCGGCGAATCAATGGCAAAAGAATACGTACCGGGCCGCGTGACCACGCTCGTCACATCGAAAGTCACCCAGGTGTTCAGCGCCACCCCCGCAACCGACGCGACCTGGGCGCCCAGCGGGGGCCGGTTATTCCAATCCACCGTGTCCTGCGTCCAAGCAGTATTAGACACCGAATACAACCGCGCCGGTATGTGGCTGGCCCGCTCACTGAACAACTGGACCTGAACCGGAGTGTTGTTCGGCACCGAACCGACCGTGAACTTCACATAAATTACCCGGTTAGTGGTCAGAGTCCCCTCGAGCAAGGTGGTGTTACTCCCCGTACGGGCCGTCGGTTGACTCGCCACCACATAGGCGTCATCACTAGCCGCGACGGGAAGCGTCGGACTTGCCTCAGCCTTCTGGACAACGACGACCAGCGCGCCGGCCACGATCACGGTCATGCTGGCCAGCAGCGCCAGTTGCCTCAAGAAACATGGTTGAGGATCTCGGATGGTGCGCGTCGATAACATGAGCCCTCACCAAACATAAGAGCCGGGACGCTGCCAGGGAAGCGACCGCCGCCAATAGCAATTTCAAATCATAGCACGGCGGTCACAAACCGCGCCTCACCCAAATCGAATGATTTTGCCCAGTGCTCCTGAGGCCTCAGTGGATTGCCCTGCGCAGCTCTCTCGAGGCGAGGTACTGGCACACAGTGGCGCCGGGGGCGCTTCTCCACAATCGCAGCGGGGGTAGGCGTCGGGCAGTTTGATGGTGAGCTGCCAGGCGCTGCCCACGATGACGGCGGGCACGATCAGGTAGCGGTAGCGCAACCGGTTGGCCCGCGGGGTCAACCCCGTCCCGGGGCCGCGGCCTGCCCGCCCAGTACCTGCAGCCAGCAGCACAGGGCCAGGAGATGTGGCTTCGTCAGGAGTTGCAGGAGTCGTTTGCCGGCGAGTAGCCCGGCGCGCACCGGAGCCCGGGTGCGCGCCTCCCTGGCCGCTACTGGTCGTCCATTCGGGGTGTGACCATCCGGATGAGGGTTGGGAGTCCAGGCGCCCCGCCCACCGCGGTGGGATATTCCGGCACCCCGACGCAGGTGAGCAGCACCCCGTCCCGCGGCGCCCCCAGCATCGCTGGGATCGGGCCGTCCACGAAGGTCATGCCGCTCGCGCTGGCCCCGAGGGCGTGGGCCAGCAGGTGCAGCCGGCCTTCGACCAGACCGGCGGCGAGGTGCACCTCCCGGTACTCCCGGTCGTCCAGGTCGTCAACGGAAGTCGCCGCGATGACTACGAACGCCGCATCCCGACCCAGCGCCTGCTGCAGGCACACCCGGTAAAGCTCGTCCCGCATCGACCCCGGGCGGACAGGACCGGTCAGGTCAGGCCAGCGATACAGGCCTGACGTCCTCCCCTCGACCGCGTGTACGACGACGTAGTGCGGCAGGGTCACCCCGCGCATCGCCGCCGCCATCGAGGTTTGCAGCACATCCTCCGGCAGCACGCCGCCCGGAACCATGCGCCGTTTCGACCCTCGGGCCAGTACGACGGCCTCCGACAGGACGCGAGTCCCCGTCCGTGGCGTCGACCGGATCCCCCCGAGGCCTCGCCTTGCCGAGCTGCTCGGCCTCCCCGGCGCGTTGGGCGGCCGTCACCAGCGGGAACTCCAGCGGCGCCGCGTCGACCCGGCCCTCGGCGGCGGCGCCGGCTGCATGAAGCCCGGGCTCACCGTCGCCCAGGGCAACGACGGCCACCGGCCACTCGTGCACTCGGTCCGCGCCCACCAGATCGGCTACGGCCGCGTCGGGGAAACGGGTCCACAGCCTGGCGCGGAGGCCGGCGGAGTCGGCGGCCGCCATCACCTGGGCGAGCATGGTGCCGGCGTCCCAGTAGGTGTGGCGGTAACCGCGTTCGCGGTAGCGCCAGCCGGTCCGCCACGGAATACCAGTGACGACCATCACGGGTACGTCGCCCTGGGGCGGCGGACCGATCTGCACGAGGGCATGTTCCGCGGGGTCGTACCAGTGGACGCCGGCGGGCGGCCTTTGGCCATCAGGCACGGCGACGTACAGCTCGAGGGGGAAGCGACCACCAGGGAAAGCGGCCCATATCGTTGACCTCGAGGTCTCGCAATACCCGAGGATCATCCACGGGCGGATCCCAGACGTGGTCCGGATCGAAACTGGCGTACGACGTCAGCCGATGAAGGGTCTGGGTCGCGGTCTCCACGTTTACGACAATGGCGCGCCGCCCCGACACGATGGTCCAATCCGGCCACCATCCGGGGTGGAGGGTAAGGCCCGACGGTGCCCAGGAGCGGCGCCCACGGTCAGGGTATGTGCACGAGGGCTTGGGGCGGGGCCATGTGGGCGGCGTGTCGGGATGTCTTCGGCGATGAGGTGCAGGAACACCCGCCGGGCCGAGCGGGTGGCGCCCGGCGGGTGGCGCCGGGCGGGAACCATGGCGCCTCGGGCAGGGAATGGATTCCCGTTGCCGATTCAGACGGGCAGGCCGATGACACCTAGTTTTCCCAGTGCCTCGATTTCCTCGACGGGTACCCCGGCCGCCTCGAGAATCTGCCGCGTGTGCTCGCCCAGGTCGGGGGCCGGTCCCCGCGGGCCGATGTCTGCGTGCGCGATCCGGAACGGCGCGGCGACCGTGCGGAACGTCCCGTCGGGATGGTGTATTTCAGGGTAGAGCCCCGCCGCCTCGGCCTGGGGATCGGCGGCCAGCTCGGCCACGGTCGCCACTGGACCCCAGATCAGGCCATGCTGGTCGAAGATGCGGCCCCACTCTGCGAGCGTCTTCGTCGCGAACTGGTTGTCGATGAGATCGATGAGCTCGGTCATGTGGTCGAAGCGGCTTCTGAGCGTCTCGAAGCGGGGATCCACCACCCATTCTGAACGACCCAACGCCTCGCAGAACCGGGGCCACCAGTGGAGCTCCGGCATGTTGACCACGATCCAGCGCTCGTCGGCGCACCGAAAACGGTTGGCGAGCGGGCTGACCATGTGGTGCCGGTCGCGAATCGTCGGCTGACGCCCGTCGACCAGCGGCGCAGACAGGTCGGTTGCCATCGTCCACGCCGCCATCCCCAGCAGGGTCACGTCGACGACCTGGCCCTGTCCGGTGTGCTCCGCGAGACGCAGAGCGGCGAGGACTGCGGCCACCAGGGCCATTCCGGCCGCGTGATCCCCTTGCGCCGGCCGGGGATGGGGAGCGGTGCCACCTGGTTCGGTCATGGAGTGGGTGACGCCGCCGCGGCCGAAGAACACGGTCACGTCGTAACCAGGCCGCTCCGTATCGGGACCGTCCGGTCCGAACCCGGTCAAGGTGGCGTGCACCAACTTCGGGTTCAGCTTCAAAAGCGCTTCTGCGTCCAGCCCGTATCGTCGTTGGCGATGGTGGAGCAGATTGCAAACAAAGATGTCAGCGTCGCCGACCAGCTTGCGGACCAGATCAGCCCCCTGAGGCTGGTTGATGGCGATCGCGATCGACCGTTTGCCCCGGTTATCGACCTGGAAGGAGTAGTCGAGGTTCGGCATGCCCGCCGGGACCTGGGGCGGCCGGATCATGCCGCGTGCTGCGTCCCCCTTCGGAGATTCCACTTTGACGACGTCCGCCCCGAGGTCGGCCATGACGGCTCCCGCGCTGGGTGCCGCCATCCAGGTGCCCAATTCGACGACTTTGACCCCAGCCAGCGGTGCCACCATGACTTCCTCCTATCTTCGCCTGCTCGTTCGCCTCCAATGTAGGCCCGGTATTTCGTCGACCCGCTTGTCATCCGCCCGGTGTGGGCATACCGTCCCCATGGAGAATCTCGCGTCGGCGAGTCAAGATGCTGGGCGATCCTTCGGCCTGGAGGTGCGATGAGCTCGGCGACCATGTGCGAGTCGACGGTAGCCGAGAGAGGGCAGGGAACCGGTAGTTCGAGCGATAAGCAGTATGAGCCACAGGAGGGCGACGATAGTGCCTGATAATGGATCTGGGACGGTTGTCGATGTCGTGGTGGTGGGGGCCGGCTTTGCTGGACTGTACCTGACACACCGGCTGCGTCAGGCCGGCTTCTCGACCGTTGCGGTGGAGAGCGGGGCCGACGTCGGTGGAACCTGGTATTGGAACCGGTACCCGGGAGCACGCTGCGACGTCCCCACCACCGACTATTCGTTCAGTTTCGATCCCGAACTGGAGGACGAGTGGACGTGGTCGGAGAAGTACGCCACGCAGCCCGAGATCCTCGCCTACCTGCGGCACGTGGCCGACAAGTACGACCTGCGTCGCGATATCCGGTTTTCCACCCGGATCGCGGCGGCCACATGGGACGAGGCCGCGTCGCGCTGGCAGTTGCGGACAGATACCGGCGAGGAGCTTAGTTGCCGGTACTATGTGATGGCTTCCGGTTGTTTGTCGGTGCCGAAGGCGCCCGATATCGACGGCGCCCACCGGTTCGCCCGGGAAGTATATTTCACCAGCCGGTGGCCGCACGGGGGCGTCGACTTCACCGGCAAGCGGGTGGGGCTGATCGGTACGGGGTCGTCGGGCATCCAGTCGATTCCGCTGATCGCCCGGCAAGCGGCGGCGCTCACGGTGTTCCAGCGCACTCCCAACTTCTCCATCCCTGCGCATAACGGCCCTCCGTCGCCGGCCACGCTGGAGGCGCTCGCCGCCGACCGCGCCGGATACCGGGAGGCGGCCAAGTGGTCGCGCGCGGGCGTACCCGTCGAGTTGGCCACTGAAGGCGTCTTCATGGTGCCCGAGGACGAGCGGCGCAAGCGGTTCGAGAGCGTATGGGAGAAAGGCGAACTTCTCACTCCGCTGTCGCTGTTCAGCGACGTGTTGGTCAATGCGGCTGCCAACGAGGCATTGTGTGAGTTCCTGCGCGACCAGATCCGCTCGATCGTGCACGATCCGGCGACCGCGGAGGCGCTGTGCCCGCACGACCACCCCTTTGGCACCAAACGTCCCTGCCTGGACACCAACTATTACGCCACGTACAACCTCCCCCATGTCCGGCTCGTCGACCTGCGCCATCACCCGATCGCCACCATCACCGAGACCGGTGTCAACACCGTCGACGAATCCTTCGAGTTCGACGCCTTGGTGTTTGCGACTGGCTTCGACGCCATGACCGGAGCGCTCGTGTCGGTCGACATCACCGGTCGCGACGGGGCGACCATGAAAGAGAAATGGGCGCACGGGCCGGTCACCTACCTGGGCCTGATGACCGTCGGGTTCCCGAATCTGTTCATGATCACCGGGCCGGGCAGCCCATCCGTGCTCTCCAACATGACCGTCTCGATCGAGCAGCACGTCGACTGGATCTCCGACTGCCTGATCCACCTGCGGGAACGCGGCTTCGACACGATCGAGCCGACACCGCAGGCCGAGGAGGGCTGGGTGCATCACGTCAACGACTGCGCGGATATCACCCTCTATCCAAGGGCAAACTCGTGGTACATGGGCGCGAACGTCCCTGGCAAGCCCCGGGTGTTCCTGCCCTATGTCGGCGGGGTCGACGTCTACCGGCGCACCTGCGGCGAGGTCGTCGCCCAGGACTACCTCGGCTTCCGCATGACCGGACCGGACGGGGAGCAGTGCCACGACGGTGTCATTCAGCGACTTCAACCCGACGTAGCCATGGTGCTCGACCTCATGGCCAGCATGGATGTGCCGCCAATCGAGTCGATGTCGGTGGGCGAAGCACGGGAGTTCATCGAGTCCATTAACGCCGAACGCCCCCCCGGGCCCGAAGTGGGCGAAGTGATCGACGAGACATACCCGGGCGCCGCCGGTGACCTGCGCTGCCGGCTGTACCGTCCCCCGACCCCGGGGCCCCACCCGCTGGTCGTGTATTTCCACGGGGGTGGCTGGGTGCTCGGCAGCCACGACTCCGACGATCCCTTCTGCCGGGACCTGTGCGTTCACACCGACGCCGTGGTCGTCTCGATGGACTACCGACATGCACCCGAAGCCCGCTTCCCCGCCGCCGTCGACGACGGATTCGCCGCGGTGGAGTGGGCCGCCCATCACGCCATCGACCTTGGCGGTATCCCCGGCCAGCTCGCCGTTGCTGGCTGGAGCGCTGGCGGCAATATCGCCGCTGTCGTCTGTCAGCGTGCACGCGACGCCGGCGGGCCCCCGATAGTTGGCCAGCTGCTCGTCAGCCCGGTCACCGACGCCGACCTGTCCCGCCCGTCCTACCAGGAGAACGCCGACGGCTACGTGCTGACCACGCCGCTCATGCAATGGTTTTGGGATCACTACGCCGACTCCGCCGAGCGCCTCGACCCCCGGGCGTCACCACTGCGGGCCCAGTCGCTGGCCGGCTTGCCGCCGGCGATCGTGGTCACCTGCCAGTTCGACCCATTGCGGGACGAGGGCGTGGCTTACGCCCAGGCGCTCGAGAGGGCGGATGTCCCCACCCGCCATATCTCAGCACGCGGGCACACCCACACGTCGCTGACGATGGTCGACGTCGTCCTCTCAGGCGCCCGGATACGAGCGGACATCGTCGACTCCTTGCGCCATCTCTTCTCGCTACCGGTCAAAACAGAGGTCGCCCACGGTGTAACACCGATCTTGTCCCCCAGCCTGCCCGGCTGAGGGCTCGTATCCGGGACCTGGCGAAGCCGCGCCAAGAGCAATAAGCTGGGGTCCTACGTTTTCTCGCCGACACAAGGGGAGGTTGGCAGCGTGGATTTGACGGATGTAAGGACGGTAGCGGCATGAGTTATGAGTCGAATCGCGCCACGATCGAGCGCCTTCTGGCCGCGACACGCGACCGCGATGAATCCACATTTGCGGCGGCCTACACGGATGACGCTGTCGTCCGCCAGTCGGGGGTCCCCGAGTCACTGGGTGGACTGCTACGGGGACGAGCTGCTATCGCCGAGAACTTCCGACGCCAGGATCCATTCGCGATCGAGGTGCGGCTCATGTTCGGAGACGAGTCGCACGTCTGCGTGGTGGGCAAACTGTCGGGGATAGTGAGCGGTACCGAGAAGCTGAAAGGGACCAATCAGCCTTTTAGCACCTATGAGTGCGTGGCCTATACGTTTCGAGACGGACGCATTGAGCATCAGTTGACCTTTGTCAACTGGTTGGACGCATACGTTCAAGCGGACCTGGTCAGGTTATCCGATCTGCTGACTTCATAGCCCGTCGGTTGGGATACGCCCTGAAGCCGGGAGTCCCTGCCGTCTTGATGCGCGGTGGCACGAGCAAGGGGCTGTTCCTGCATGGGCGCGATTTGCCGCCCCCCGGCCCCCGCCGTGATGCGCTAGTACTCGACCTCATGGGCAGCCCCGACCCAATGCAGATCGACGGCCTCGGCGGTACGTACTCGAGCACCAGCAAGGTCATGATCGTCGAACCTGGGCCCGATTCGACAGTGCTCTACTGGTTCGGCCAGGTCGGCATCGACACAGCGACGGTCGACTGGTCGGGGAACTGTGGCAACCTCACGACGGCGGTCGCAGCCTTCGCGGTCGACGAGGGACTGGTCCATGCGGTCGCACCAGTGACTATCGTGCGTCTGCTCAACGGCAACACCGGGGTGCGGATCGTCGCTGAAGTCCCTGTCGAGAACGGTCACGTGCAGACGCACGGCACCCAACGGGTCGCCGGCGTCCCACGATCGGGTGCACCGATCACGACCCACTACCAAAATCCTGGCGGTTCGGTCACGGGCCGTCTGCTCCCAACTGGTCGCGTCACCGATGCACTCGACCTGACCCACGGGCCACTGACAATCTCTATCGTCGACGTTGCCAGCGCCTTCGTCTTTGTCCAGGCCGCTGATCTCGGTATTGTGCCGGGGGCTCGGACGGTCGCTCAACTGAACAGCGACCAGTCGCTGTTGGACCGGATCGAACAGGTACGCGGCGAGGCAGCCCGACTGATCGGGACGGTCGACCAGCCCGGCGAGGCCGCCCGCCTCTCTCCGGTCGTGCCCCGAATCACTCTTGTGGCTCCGGCCCAGGACGTCGCTTCTGCAGAACTCGAGGTGATCGCCGTCTCGATGGGTGCCGTGCATCGCGCCCTGCCCATAACGGCCGCGCTGTGTCTTGCGGCCGCGGCCCGCATCCCCGGCACGGTCGTGCACGCGAACGCTGGGCCAGCTGGCTCCCATGTTCGCCTGGCCCACCCGTTGGGCCAGGTCGAGGTCCGGTCGGAACTCGATGTCGGGTCCTCCAGCATCCCTGTGGTCAAATCGGTCGGGGTGGTTCGTACGGCCCGCCGTCTCATGAGTGGCACGGCCTACCCGTTCGACGACGACTGGTGACCATCCCTCGACAGCCGCGCTCCCGGGCGCCTTGCCCACCGCCGAGCCCTACCCTTGACCTCCACCCGCCTGGCAGAAGGGACGGCCGTGTCTACAGCAGATTATGATGTTGTCGTTGTTGGCGCCGGCAACGCCGGCCTCGTCGCCGCCTTGACCGCCCATGAAGCCGACGCCCGTGTCCTCCTCTTGGAGGCGGCGAGTATCGAGGAGCGCGGGGGGAACACCCGTTTTTCCGGTGCAATCTTCCGGGCGGTACATCACGGGCTGGATTCAATCAAGCCGATCCTCGCCGACCCCGGGGGGAGCGGAATGGACAAGGTCACGGTCGGCCCGTATCCGCGCCAACGCTATATCGACGAGTGGCTCAGCACATCACAAGGGCTTCCGCCGAGGCAGTTAGTCGAGTCGGTCGTCGACCGGTCCTTCGAAACGCTCGAATGGATGCGCGCTCACGGCGTCGAGTGGGAGCTCACCGTTAGCAAGCTGTTCGACCCCAGCAAGCTCGACCGTATCTACAACCTGCCGCCCGGTGGGGCGATCCGAGCACGGAGTGAAGGGGTGGGGCTCGTGGCTGCGCTCTTTAAGGCGGTGGAAGACGCCGGGATCGATGTCTGGTACAACTCGCCTGCGTCCGACCTCCTTACGGAGGGCTCGACGGTCGTTGGGGTCATGGTCCGCCGGGAGAGGCAGTTCGACGAGGTGCGCGGGTCGGTTGTGCTGGCGTGCGGAGGATTTGAGGCCAATCCCGAGATGCGCCTGCGCTACCTCGGACCGGGCTGGGACCTCGTCAAAGTACGCGGTACCCGTTTCAACATGGGGACCATGCTCACTCAGGCCTTGTCCGCCGGTGCCCAACCGGCCGGTCACTGGGGTGGTTGCCATGCCAGTCCACAGGATGCAGCCCATCCGCCCGTGGGGGACCTGCGCCTGACCGACAAGCTGAGCCGCTACTCCTTCCCGTACTCCCTGTTGATCAACTCGGATGGACACCGTTTCGTCGACGAGGGAGAGGACGAAGTTTGGTTGACCTACGCCAAGACTGGTGGCGCTATTTTAGCCCAGAAGGGTGGTCGGGCTTATCAGTTGTTCGATCAAAGGACGAATCGTCTTCTTGAACCTCGCTATAGCACCGGGACGCCGATCGAGGCCCAGACGATAGAGGAGCTCGCCAGTCAGCTGGACGTTCCCGTCGGGAACCTGACCGCGACGATAACGGCATTCAATGAGTCGGTGGCCCCCGATGCCGATGTCCGCTTCGATCCGCTCACCCTCGACGGCGTTTCGGCGCGACCTCGAGGCCAGCCCGTGAAGTCGAACTGGGCGCTGGCGCTGGACAAGAGCCCTTACCTTGCCTACCCAGTCAGTTGCGGGATCACTTTCACGTACGGCGGACTGAAGATCGACTCCGACGCCCGGGTCATCAGCGTCACCGGGCAGCCCATGCCCGGGCTATACGCAACCGGTGAGATTACTGGCGACTTCTTTTACTACAACTACGCCGCTGGAACCGGACTGATGCGGGGTGCGGTGTTCGGACGGATCGCAGGAGCCAATGCCGCCGCCAGCCGAGTCAGGGCGGCGCGATGAGGGCTCCGCTCGCTCATCGAGACCGCCTGCTTGCTTGTCCTCCCTATACCTTTAACGTGTCGACAGCTGGTGCCGCCGAAGGGCGCTAAGGGCGCAGCCCGAGATCGCGGCCAACGGCCCGTGGACCAGATCCGCCTATGAGGATAACGTGCTCAGCACGTCGAAGCGGTGGGAGGGGTTATGGATGTTGACCAGGGTGACATGATCAAGACGCTCAACGAGATCCTCGAGCTCGAGTTGGCTGGAGCGGTGCGCTATACGCAGTATGCGCTGATGGTGTTCGGGCATGCCCGGATTCCCATCACGGGCTGGATGCGCGATCAGGCCGCCGAGGCGCTCGAGCACGCCCGCCTGGTAGGTGACGAGGTCACGACCCTGGGCGGGAATGTCTCGCTGGGGATTGCTGAGCTGGTTGGAACGCATCACGCCTCTGTGGACGAGATACTGGAAGAGGTGCTGATCCACGAGCAGAGGGGGATCGATCTCTACCGGCACCTGCTGGCGCAGGCCGAGGGAAGGAGTGTCAGCCTCGAGGAACTGGCCCGCCAGATGGTCCGCAATGAGGAACTGCACCTGTCGGAGATTCAGAAGATGCTCCGGAAGCGGGGCGACGCTTGAAACGGGCCGGATACGAGTTGCGTCACCGATGCCCGTACCGCAACATATAGGCAAGGAGCCAGGAGAGGAGACGTTATGAGCGTTTACAAGGTCATTGAGATAATCGGCACCAGCACTCAGTCCTGGGAGGACGCCGCTTCCTCGGCGATCAAGACGGCGCGCGAGACGATTCGCGACCTCCGGGTTGCCGAGGTGGTCGAGCAGGATATCGATCTCAGTGAGGGCGACGCCATCACCTTTAGGACTAAGGTCCGGGTGTCCTTCAAGTATGAAGGCACAGAAGAGCCTTAACTTTCTGAACACTCGAAACCCACCCAAGGACTATCGCCGGTAGTCTGCGGCGGCGTGGACAGGGAAGCACCAGAACGGGTGTGGGGAGCCCGCCCGCTTGGCGCCAGTACGGGCGCGACGCGATGAATTCCGGCCAGCGGAGGCGTCATATGGGCATGAGAATCGTCGTCAGTGAGTTCATGAGCCTGGATGGCATCGTGCAAGCGCCCGGAGGCGCCGAGGAGGACACCGAGGGAGGCTTCCGGCACGGTGGGTGGTCGATGCCGTTCTTCGATCCTGACATAATGGGTCGAGCTGTGAGTGAAGCGGCGGAGCGGACTGATGCGCTCTTGTACGGCCGCCGGACCTGGCAGGTGATGGCGGGTGCGTGGCCAAATCGGGCCGGTGACCCGTTCGCCGACTGGATCAACACGATCGAGAAATACGTCGTGTCCGACACTCTCTCCGAGGCGGACCTCACCTGGGCGCCGACGTCGCTGATCCGCGGCGCAGAGCTCGCGGCTAAGGTGAGCTCGCTGCGGGAGGGTCCGGGCCGTGACGTGGCGGTCATGGGCAGCGCCCGACTGGTCCGAACATTGCTCGAAGATGATCTTGTCGACGAGTTGAACCTAATGATCGAACCCGTCATCCTCGGCGGAGGCAAACGCATCTTCCCGAGCGACGGCCACGCCCGTCAGTTCGATTTGGTGTCTGCAATAACGGCGAAGACCGGCGTGCAAATCTGCCGATACCAGCGGGTGCGTTAGAGCAAACATCGGGTCGCCGGACGCTTTTAACCCGGCTCGCAGACGCCGAACCGGTCGTCGGGGGGGACAGGCAAAGCAGGACTCAGCGCCCGCCTACTGATGGGCTGGACGGCCTTGCGGATCGAGGTTCATCTGCAATTGCAGCGAATCGTCGGGTGTGTTCCGGGAAGCTGCCACATAGTGGTCGAAGGCTGCGCAGAGCAGGTGGAGGCCGACTTGATGGATCTCTTGGACTGTGGCTGTATGTCCGGACGGCACGCAGATGGCCCGGGAGGACGCGTGGGCCAAGGGGTTTGGCAGTGGTCCGGTGAAGGACCACACAGTCGCGCCGAGTTGGGTCGCGGTGCGGGCGGCGGCCACCATGTTTGGGCTACGTCCGGAGGTGGAGAAGGCCACGATGACGTCGCCGGGCCGGGCCTGGGCCTGTACCTGTCGGGCGAACATCTCTTCGACCCCGTAGTCGTTGGCCAGGGCGGTGAGGGTAGGGCCGTCGACGTTGAGGGCGACGGAGCTAAACGGTGGGCGTTCGTGGCAGTATCGGCCGACCATCTCGGCCGCCAGGTGCTCGGCGTGCGCCGCGCTTCCGCCGTTGCCGACGGTGATGAGCCGGCCACGTCCGATCAGGCGCACGGCCAGGTCGCGGCCCCACTGGTCGAGGCGATCGAGCTCGGTTTCGAGGCTGTCGAGTGCTGTTCGGAGCCGGGTCAGATGATGCAGGCCGGGCTGTCGGGCTGGTGTGGAGTCCGTTCGGAGCATGGCCGCGCTTCTCCATGATGGAGACGACGAATTCGGGTCCACCGCCGCTGTCATGGGGTGCTGCTCCTGGCGAGGGTGGGGGTCGGGATGGTGTCAAGGGCGGCGAGGACGTCGTCGACGCCGATACGGAGCAGGCCGGGATCGACGGTCTGGCCGTGCGGATCTCCCCGGTGACCGGCCCACAGGGCAATGTGTTGGGGTCGGTTCGGTGGGGGGCCCCACTCGGCTGGCGGGACGGGCCCGAAGAGGATCACCGAAGGTGTGCCTAGGGCGGTGGCCAGGTGGGCGATTCCGGTGTCGCCGCACACGACCCGGGCGGCGGCGCCGACGGTCCGCATCAGGACGGCCAGATCCGTGCGTCCGGCCAAAATCTGATCGGAGCGGATTCCGGCCAGGGCCGCCACCCGCTGAGCCAGTGACCGCTCGGTCAGATCACCGGTCAACACAACCGGGCGGCCAGCGGCTTGTTCGTTGCGGGCCACTGCGGCGAAGCGTTCGGCGGGCCAGCGGCGGGCGAGGCTGGCCGCCCCTGGATGGATGATGGTCGCCCCTACTGCCACGCCAGGGGGGTCTCCTGCGGGTAGCCGTATGGCCAGATTGTCCGCGTCGGCGGGGATGTCGCTTTCGTTGAGGAGGCGGCACCACCGGGAAACTTCGTGTTCGCCTGCCAGCCAGCGGGGACCGCCGGCGGTCTCGGGAATGTCGGGGTGGGCAAAGGCGATGAGCCGGCGGGGTCGCAGGGCCAACAGCAGCGGTTGGCTGCCGGGTCCGCGGCCGTGGAGATCTATGGCGATATCCGGTCCGGCCAGCCGAAGATCGATGGGGGCGAGATCTCGGCTATGGCAAACCTCATCGGCCAGCCCTTCGCCGCGCAGCAGGGGTCCGAACTGGGCGGGAGCGACGACCGTGTGCCGATGGTCCGCTAACGATGCCCGGACGGCGCGTAGCGCCGGGATGGCGGTGAGAATGTCGCCGAGGCCCAGAGCGCGCAGGGTTATGACCCGAAAGGGACTGTTCTGGCTGGCGCCGCTCATAAGGGCGGGCTGCCGGCCAAGCGAACCAGTTCGGTGGTGGAACGGCCGGATAAATAGGGCAGCACGACGGCTTGGCCTCCCCAGCCCGATAACACCACTGCTTCAGGCAGGTCGCCTGCGGCGTAGTCGCCGCCTTTAGCGAATATGGCCGGGCGCAGCCGCTCGAGGACTTCGTCGGGTGAGTCCTCGTCGAAGACGGCGACCGCGTCGACGCAGTCGAGGGCCAGCAGGATGGCCGCCCGGTCGGGTTCGGAGACGATCGGGCGGCCGGGCCCTTTGAGGCGGCGGACCGAGGCGTCGGAGTTCATGGCCACGATGAGGCAGTCCCCGAGGCGTCGGGCGGCCTGGAGAAGGAAAACGTGGCCGGCGTGCAGGAGGTCGAAGCAGCCGCCGGCGACGACGATGGTGCCACCCCGGGTTCGCACTTCGGCGGCCAGGCGGTCGGCCGCCGGAACCGTCGATCCGCGACCGCGTTCGGTTCCTCCGTTTTCCGGGCGGATGGTCCGATGGGCTCGCACCCCTCCGCCGGCCAGGTAACGGCCGGTGACGGCGACGGCTTCGGTGACGGCTTCGCTGACCAGGGCGCCGTGTAGGACCATGGCGGCGGTGGCCACGATGAAGCGGTCCCCAGCGCCGCAAGTATCGATGGTGCGGACCGGTTGGGCCGGGATGACCAGTGGCGGTGCGTCACCGTAGAGCAGGACGGCGCCGTCGGAGCCCATAGTGGTGACGACGGCCCGGGCCTGCCACGCCCGACGGGCAGTGGCGGTCCGTTCGACGACTGCCCGCATGCTGTCCATGGGGCCGGGAAAAGCGGTTTGCAGCTCGCTGCGGTTGGGTGCCACCAACGTGCATTTGGGCGTGGGCGCCGGCCCTCGGGGATGAGGATCCCAGAAGGTGGCCCGGGTTCGCTGACTGATCGCGTCGCGTAACTCGGGGCGGGATGTAACGCCACGGCCGTAGTCGGACACGACGACGATCCCGGCTGCCCGGGTCGCCTCGATGGCCTCGGCTGGTACGGGGCCGATGACTCCCGGGCCTGTGCCTCGGTCGAGCCGCAGCAGGATGCGGCCTTCCGCGACCAGGCGGATCTTCTCTACGGTGGGACCCTCTGATGGGATGGCGATAACCGTGACACCCGCGCTCACCAGCTGCGCCCGAAGTTCTCGGGCGGCCGGGTCGTCGCAGAGCGCGGTAACCAAGGTGACGTGATCGCCGTCCTGGGCGGCCAGGGCCGCGGCCAGGGCGGCCCCACCGGGCCGACGTGAGCGTGTGTGCTCCTCCAGGACGGGCACCGGGGCGTCCGGGCTGAGCCGCTCGGCGACGCCCTCGATGTCCTGATCGAGCAGGGCATCGCCGACGACGACCATCTCACTGTTGGTCATAGCCGGGCCCCGGTCATAGTCCGCTCGGCGCGGTCGAGCCGTACTGCTCCGTCGGCCACCTGTCGGTAGGCAGCGGCGGTCTCGGCGGCGATGGTCGTCCACCCGTAGTGTTGCCGCACCCGCCGCACGCCGGCCGCTCCCATGCTGGCGGCGAGCCGAGGGTCGCAGAACAACCGCTGGGCCGCTTCGGCCAGGGCCGGGGGGTGGCGCGGTGGCACCAGTAGGCCGGTTACCCCGTCAACAACAGATTCGGTCAGCCCTCCCACCGCCGAAGCCACCACCGGTATTCCGCAGGCCATGCTTTCAAGCGGCGCGATCCCGAATGGCTCGTACCAGGGAACGCTGACCGTTACGTCGGCGGCCCGAAAAATCGGGGGCAGCTCGGCTCGACTGACGCGACCGCGAAATAGCACGTGGTCTTGCACCCGGAGGTGGGCTGCGAGCTGGCGCAGGCGCTGGACGTCTGGATCCTCGTCGAGCCGATCGGCCGGCGGGCCTCCGACCACAACCAGCTGGGTCGCGGGCAACCAACGCAGTGCTTCTATAACATCGCCGATTCCTTTGCGCTCCACCAAGCGACCGACCACGAGAAGCTGGTGGCATTCATGGCGCAAGGCGGCCTGATCGTCGGGTCGGAACAAGTCCAGGTCCACTCCGCAAGGAATGACCCGTACGGCGCGCGGTCCGGGCCCGAGCCGGCGCAGCTCGCGAACCTCGTCGAAGCAGGTGGCGATGACCAGGTCCACGTCAGCGGCAAGCCGGGCTTCGACCTCGAGCCGGTCCGCCGGGCTGGTGTCCGCCGCGCCCTGATAGCGGCGTTTCACTGCTCCGAGGGCGTGGAACGTCTGAACGACCGGGATGCCCAGGGGCCGCGCCGCGGTCATGGCGGCCAGGCCGGACATCCAGAAATGAGCATGCACTATGTCGGGGCGGTCGAGCGCCCACCGGCGGCGGAGCTGAGCCGCGAAGCCGTCCATCCACGGTCGCAGCTCGTCCTTGGGTAGGGCCCGGGCCGGCCCGGCATCGACGTGGTCGACGATGACATTGGCTTCGGTGCGAACCCGGGCCGGCAGGTCCGGATGGTCGCGCCGGGTGTGCACCACGACCCGGTACCCGTGGCGCACCAGTGCCTCAGCCAGAGCGCCGACGTGGACGTTTTGGCCGCCGGCGTCGGCCCCTCCAAGTGCGGCGAGAGGACTGGCATGCTCCGACACCATTGCCACTTTCATCGCACCAGCTCCTCCAGTAGCCGGTCCCAGTCGGCGAGGAACCGTTTCAGGCCGAACCGTCGCAGGGCCACCTGTCGCGCTCGCGCCCCGATGGCGGCTGCCTCCTCGGGTTCGTGGCACAGGCGCCGCAAGGCGTCGGTGAGCGTTTGTAATCTGGTCGAGGTCACCCCGGCGTCCGCGGGCACTGCGTCGGCGACCTCCGTGGTGGCCAGGGCCACGACGGGCATGCCCAGCTGCATGGCCTCGATGAGGCTCAAGCCGAGCGAGGTCCATCGATACGGGTGCAGGTAGACCCGCCGGACGGCCAATGCGGTGTGCAACTGAGCCTGGGGCAGGTCCCTTCCCTCCAGGGGCTGGGAGCCCATGCCGAAAAGGTCGACCGGCGCCACTCTCCGAAATTCGGCGAGGAGATCGGTTCCGGTGATCCGGGCCCGCCGGACGGGTTCGTTGATGACTGCCGCGGCCCGGGCTAGATCGCCGCGGTATCGGTGTCCAGGGTCGACGATGCCGTGCTCGATCACCACGCTGCGGGTAGCTCCCGTGTCCCAGAACAAGTGGTTGAAGTGGGTGACGTGAACCAGGGTGAGGTCGTGAGCGGCGGCGGGATGGGCCATGGCGTTTATGGGCCCTTCCGGGGCGCTGTGCTCGAGGTAGACGGCCGGGACCTCCCGTCCCGGCGTCCGGCCTGTCCAGGCTTTGGCCAACTCGGAAAGTTCCTGAGGTCGCTGCAGCACCATGAGGTCGATGTCGGTGGTCCGGGCTTCCTGCGGGGTGATTTCCAGCACGGACGACGGCCAGTCCCAGGTTTGGGCCCGACCGAGGCCGTCAGGACCGCGTTCGGGCAGAGTCGGTAGCAAGTAGGTGTGCGCTCCTTGTACGAAGGCGGTCGTCCACGAGCCGTGCACATGCCAGAGCAGGATCCTCATCGCAGCACTCCGTCACTTGCCAGGCCCGTCTGAAGATGCGCCCGACGATGCGGGGCCGTCAGGAGTTGAACGGCCTGCACCACCCGTTCCGTGTCGATCTGGTCGATACAGGGATGTCCGGACCGGGGACAGGTCCGGGCTCGACAGCCGGCGCAGGCGATATCCTGCTCGCCGAGCAGCATGTGAGGGACCATCCATGGATGCCACCGCGACGCCGGGACTGTTGGCGCGTAGATGCTCACCACCGGGGTGCCCATGGCCGCGGCCAGGTGAGCGGGTCCAGTGTTTCCGACCACGATGGCGTTCGCCTTGCCGATCACCGAGGCCAGGCCGACGAGATCCAGACGGCCGCCCAGGTCGATCCCGACGGAACCCGCAACCCGGGCGGTCAGTGTCCGCTCCCGGGAGCCGCCGGTGACGACCACGGTCCAACCTGCCCCAGCCAGTCGCTCGACCACCTGGCGGTGGCCCCCGGATCGCCAGGCCCGGGCTGGCACCGAGGCACCAGGGTGCACGACCACGTAGTCGCCCTCAGGCCCTACGACCGGGCCGAGGCGCTCCCGCTTCATACCGGGAACCCGGCTGGGGTCTATCCGCAATGCGCCATCGTCGCCGGCCGGCACCCGATATCCCATCGCATCAGCCAGTGACAACGACCGTTCGACCTCGTGCAGGGATTCGTCTACCACGTGGCGGACGTCGAGCAGGGAACCGGGATAGTCCGGGCTGATGGCACCGATCCAGCCCAAACCGGCCATTCGCAAAACAAGAGCCAGGGGGAGCGGGCTCTGATGGAACGATGTCAAGATGAGCGCGGCGTCGACGCTGATGCTCGCGAGGCGATCGACGAGCCGGTCGATGGCGGTCCGGCTGATCCGGGGTGGGTCAGCATCGATCCAGGCGGCCCGTTCCACCAGCACCTCGTTTACGCCCGGCAGTAGGCTCGCTGCCGCGGCGCCCTGGGGGCTGGCCAGGTAGGTGACCCGGCCTGCACTGGCGGCCACCGCCCGCACAGCAGGACCAGACAGCAGAACGTCTCCGAGGTTGTCCATCCTGGCCACCAGCACGTGGTCGACGGGGCCATCCGGTCCGGGACCCGCGGTCAACACATCCCCGCCAATACCAACTCGACCGCCCGGATGATGTCGGGGGCTACCACCGGAGCGGCCGCGATCTCGCTCTTCCGAGTGGCCCGGGTCGGGACCAGCACCCCCCGGGCCCCGGCCGCCCGGGCGGCTTCCACATCGGAGCCGATGTCGCCGATCACCGCGCACCCTTTGGCGTCGATCCCGAGGGCGGCCGCGGCCGCCTTTATCAGCCCTGGCGCCGGTTTGCGGCAATCGCAGCCGTCAAAGGGCGCGTGCGGGCAATAACGCCATACGTCAAACGGACCGGCTAGCTGGTCCACTCGACGGTTAACCGCCTCTACCTGGGCGCAGGTCATGTGGCCCCGGCCGATGGCGCTCTGGTTGGACACCACTGCTACGGCTAGCCCGGCCCTGCGGGCCTCGCGAACCGCGTTGCGAGCCCCGGGCATCAACGTCACCAGGGCGGGGTTGGTGGAGTGCGGCCGGTTCATGACCAGAGTGCCGTCCCGGTCGAAGAGGATGGCCGCCGGCTGCCAGGCCGGGTCGACAGGGCGGGCCCGGGGCCGAACTCGGCACGGCGACAGTACCGGGGCCGGCTGGAGGGCCAGGGGGCTTCGCGGCTCGCCCAGCGGCGATCGCTCGGTGTCGCCCATGAGTTGAGGCAGACGCCGCCACCCGGCGAGCCGGTGGCCCACGGCCAGCGGCGGGATGGCAGCGGAGGTGACGACCATAGTGGCGATCTCGCCTGGCTGCGGCGGTCCGGCGGCGATCCGCGCCGCCGCCAACTCCACCGTCCCGGTCAGCCAGGCCGTACCGGCGGCGGCGGCCAGGCGGCGCCGTCCGGCCATGAGGCCGATCGCCGCTGTGATCGCTGCCGCGGTCGTCAGGAGATGGCGCTGGTTGCGGCCCGGCCCCGCCCCGGCGGCAGCCCGCCAGCCCGGCCCGTGCCGGGCTGCCATAAGCACGTCATCGGCGTTCCCGGCCTGCTTGGACAAGCTGACCCAGCGGCTGGCCGCTCGCACCGGATGCTCAGCCCGGCGTTCTCCCTGCAGAATCACATAGCCGGCCGCGGTCACACGCAACCCCAGATCGGCGTCCTCACGAAAGGCCCGGGGGAACCGTTCGTCGAAGCCGCCCACCTCTTCGAGCACGTCGCGCCGGTAGGCCATGTCGGCGGTGGCCCACCGGGCGGTCATCAACGCCGCCGTGTTGCGCTCCCAGTCGGTCGGTCGCCGACCGGCGGGCAACGGCACACGAAGGCGCCCCTGGCTGCCGGCCACTGTCCATCCCGGTACGGCCAGGTCGGCGGCCAGCTCGGCCCGCCAATGGTGTCCGGGAACCACATCGTCGTCCAGGAACACCACCCATCCGGGTGAAGTTGAGCGCCACCCGAGGTTTCGGGCCGCGGCCGGTCCTCGCCCGCCCGACACCTCGACCCGCACGGGCAGGTTGATACCGTCGGTTGGCAGCGGCGGGTGCGGCTGGGAGCGGTCATCGACCAGAACCACGTCGCTCGGCGCTGGACCTTCGGAGCAAGCGAGGGCCATTAACAGGTCGCTCAGGCAGGACCGACCGATGGTGGGAATGACGATGGCATAGTCGATTGCCCCTGTTGATGCGCCCGGTGCAGCCATCAGCGCGTCGAAGCCGGCTCCGCCGCGGTGGGTGTCACCCGGGTGAGCTCTTCTTCTCTGACAACCGAACCGGCGGTCTGAATGGCGGATTGCGATGATTGGATGGTCCGGTTCCGCGGGGGGGACGGGCGCCGGACCAGGAACGGTCCGAGTACCAGGAGGTCTATCGGCGCCGAACCGAAGCATTCCAGGGCGTCGCGGGGATCGTCGACCATTGGCCGTCCGGCGGTGTTCAGACTGGTGTTGATGAGCACCGGGGTTCCGGTGCGTTCGGCCATCGCCTGGAGCAGACCGTGTACAAGCGGTTCGTCCGCGACGTCGACGGTCTGAACCCGGGCTGAGCCGTCCACGTGCATGGCGGCGGGAATCCGGTCAGCCCATGCCGGCCGGACCCGGTGGGTGAACAGCATGTATGGGCTGGGCAGGGGCCCTTCGAAGATGTCCGCGGCCCGCTCTGCCAGCACCATCGGCGCCACCGGGCGGAACTGTTCGCGCCCCTTGACCCGGTTGAGCCGCTGCAGGTTGGCGGGGTTGGCCGGATTGGCCAGGAGGCTGCGATGGCCCAGAGCTCGGGGCCCGTATTCGCTGCGACCCTCGAACCAGGCCACGATACCGTCAGCGGCGAGCACTTCCGCCACCGCCGCGGTCAAATCCTTCGGCCGTTCGTAGACGATCCCGGCGTCTACCAGGGCCAGCTCCAGTTCGTCATCGGACCAGGCGCGGCCGAGGGACGCCGTCGTGAAAGGCGCCACCGGGTCGCCGAGGCGATGGGACCAGTACATGGCGCCGCCCAGCGCCGTGCCTGAGTCGCCCGCAGCTGGCTGTACCCATATCTGCTGGTACGGTCCTTCGGCGGCCAGGCGGGAGTTCGCCACACAGTTGAGGGCTACCCCGCCGGCCATGGTGAGATGGGCCTCCCCGGTCTGGGCGTAGAGCCAGCCCGCCAGCTCGCCGATGACTTCCTCGAGCCGGTGCTGGACGCTGCTGGCCAGATCTGCGTGCGCATCTCCCCACGGACCTTCAGCCGCCCGGCGCGGCGTGTAACGGAGCCAGTCGATGGGCTCGACCACGAAGCCGCCGTCCCCGGTGGCGCGGATCAGCTGGCGAAACTCCGCCAGGTGGCCCGGCTGGCCATAGGAGGCCATGGCCATCACCTTGTATTCGTCCGAAGACCGGGCGAACCCCAGGTGCACGGTGAGCTCCTCGTACATCAACCCGAGGGAGTGGGGCAGCTGCTGGGAGTGCAGCACCTCCAGGTTGCCGTCCCGGCACCAGCCGGCCAGGTGGGAGGCGGTCTCGCCCCGGCCGTCGAGAACCAGCACCGCCGAGTCCCGGTAGGGAGCCGCCAGACAGGCGGAGGCGGCGTGGGCCACATGGTGGCGGACATATCGAACCCGGTTGCCATCGATGCCGGGCAGGGCCGACTCGATAAAAGACGGCGCCCGGCGGGCATACAAGGTGCGCAGGGGCTCCCAGTCCGCTTCCGTCACGTCGCACCCCGGCGCGCCGAGCAGGTCGGGTTCGTACGAATAGGTCACGACATCGACGTCGCCGGCGGCCAACCCGGCCTGCTTCAGGCACCAGCGGGCGGCTCGCTCGGGCAGTTCCCAGCTGGAGAAAGGCACCGCCTTCTTGCCGTGCTTTATCCGGCTGAAGCGCTCCTCTTCGGCGGCCGCGACAGTTCGACCATCGACCACGAGCGCCGCGGCGGGATCGTGGAACACCGCGTTGAGACCCAACACGACGGCCATGTACAAACTCTTTTCGCTTCTCGGGTTGTGCAGGTCCGCCCGCTTGTTGAGCGGACGCTGCATCTCGTTCGTTCATTACCCTTCGCGGCGCGAAATGAATCTCCTGCAGATAACTATCTGCAGATAGTTATTCGCTGATAGTTTCGCTCAGCGACGGAAGGCTGGGAAGTATAAGCAATGTGACAAATCCGGCCCCGGTTACCGTGGTCATTGCGACCCTGAACCGCAGAGACGAGCTTTTCCGAACGCTGCAGCAAGTCTCAACCTTGCCGGAGCGACCAGCGCTGATCGTGGTCGACAATCACTCCGCTGATGGGACCCCCGAAGCAGTCCGGCGAGCCTTTCCGGAGGTTACCCTCATTCCCCTTCCCGCCAACCTCGGTGCAGCCGCCCGCAACATTGGCGTCCAACTCGCCGCCACCCCCTACATTGCCTTCAATGACGACGACTCCTGGTGGCAGCCGGGCGCGTTAGCTGTCGCTGTCAAAATGCTCGAACACGACCCACACCTGGGCCTCATCGCTGGCCACATCCTCGTCGGCGCCGACAAAGCCCCCGATCCCACCTGCCTCATGATGGCGACCGGAGAACTCGACGAATGGCTCCGCCCATCGCCTCACGGTGCCCGGGGCGTCACAGGCTTCCTCGCCTGTGCAGCCGTAGTGCGACGCTCCGCCTTCCTTGCAGCCGGCGGATTCAACGCCGCGCTGTTGATCGGTGGAGAAGAGGAGCTCATCACCCTGGATCTCGCAGACGCCGGCTGGAAACTCGTCTACGCTGCCAACGTCGCCGCCGAGCACCACCCCTCCCGGCACCGCGATACTCCCACCCGGCAGCGCCTTCTGCTCCGGAACCACCTCGTAACGGCGTGGCTTCGTCTATCCGCACGCCGGGCCCTTCGCCGGAGCGCCATGGCGATCATGCCGACGATGCACCGGCCGGGCACATGGGCTGCGTTGTATGCCGTCGCCATCCGGACACCCTGGATGCTGTCACAGCGCCACCGGATCCGCGCTGAGGTGCAGCTCGCCTTCGACCACGACCGATCGGTGCGGCGTTGCTAGGGATGAGTGGCCATCCTCGTCGCTCACGATCGGCCGTTCGCGGCCTCTCAGCGCCCGCAGTCAGCTGCGTCTGTTACAGCGGCACGCAACCCATGCCCCTGCGGTTACGTCGGCGGGCGCGGCGGCAAGCCAGAGCGGTCGACGTCGACACCCAGGGCTTTGTCCAGATTGTCGCCTGCCTTCTCTACATCCCTCGCCTGGCTCCTGTCCAGGCGCCGGTCCATGTCTTCCTCCCCCTCACCAGCGTCCTCGTCGATCCGGGACGAAAGGCGCTCCTTGGCTTGTCTGTCGATCTCGAAGTCGGACATGACCAGGGCATACCCAAATCGATGCGGGCCCACACGGTGATAGCGGCCAAGGGCAGCCCGGGGTGCTCACGGCCAGGAAGGACAGCATTTCATCGCCAAACTCACAGGCGAGGCACCGGGAGGCACTGTCCGCCAGTCAGCAATCTTTTCTGTAGCAAACCGTACCCTTTGGAGTTTTTCTGCCGCGAATTCTGCCCAACTGAAGAGGACGCCGCGACAGAAAATGGTCCGTGCCTCCGGGGTGTGCCACCGGGCGCTTCGACCGACTCGCCACGGGGCATCAAGGTGAATGTTGGGAACGGGCGGCGCGGAGCGTTTCTCGGTCGTGTTCGTCGAGCTTGCGGGTGTCCCGCGGTTCGGCGAACGGTCGTACTTGCTCCGGGAGCCCCTCGGCGATGGCCTTGGCGTGTTCCAGCTCGGCGTTGACTTCTGCTCCGAACAGCAAGGCCAGATTCGTGAGCCACAGCCAGATCAAGAAGATGACCAGGCCGGCCAATGCTCCGTAGGTCTTGTTGTAGGAGGAAAAATGTGTGACGTAGAGGGCGAAGGCGGCCGATACCACTAGCCAGCAGAGCGTGGCGATTACGCCGCCGGGGCTGATCCACTTGATGCCGGCCTGTTTCGCGTTGGGGCTGGCCCAGAACAGGACGGCGAGCAGTGCGGACACGAGGATCAACAGAATTGGCCACTTCACGATGCTCCAGGCGACAACGGCGGCGTGACCGGCCCCTATGGAATTCCCGACCTGGTCGGCGATCGATCCGCTAACGACCACGATGACGGCGCACAGCACCAGCACGACGATGGCAAAGGCGGTGACCCCCAGACGGAGCGGCGCAGTTTTCCATATCGGGCGTCCTTCGCCGATGCCGTAGATGACGTTGGACGCTTGGCGGAATCCGTTGACATAGCTGGATGCCGACCACAGGGCGATGAGGATCCCGACGATGGCCATGAGGCCAGTGCCGGTCTTGTGCGTCTGGGCCTGCGACAGGAGGGTCTGTACAAAGTGACCGGCCGATCCCGGGGCCACTTTGTTGACGTCGCTAACTACCCGGCCGGTCACGTCTTTGCCGAAGAGCCCGAGCGCGGTGAACAGCACGATCAATCCGGGGACGACCGCCAAGATGGCATAGTAAGTGAGTCCGGCGGCCAGTGTGGTCAGATTGTCGTTCCGAAACTCGACCCGGGAACGCTTGAGCACAGCCAGTAGGGATGGCCTGGGCAAGTCGGTGGGATCATCGACCTCGTCAGGGCGCCTGCCGCCATTGGTAGAACCGGGCGCGAACCGCATTACGGACCCCCGCTGTAGGTTTGGTCAGATATGCCGGTATGTACCCTCGACTCGTTCCCGTCAATCCCCGGAGCTCGCTGACCGCCAACCGCGAATGTGGAGGCCATGGCGTGGCACGCCGGCGCCGCGCCCAGAAGCGATCGGTTTGAGGGTCCCCGGGGGATGCTCCGCCGTCGGTTGTCAAGCTGCGCACCACGCACTATGGTGCGCATCACGAATCAGGACCACCAGCATCAGGGTTGGAACTTCGCGGACGTGTTCGAGGCGTTGGCGGCCCGCCAGCCCGACGCCCTGGCGCAGCGTCATGGCGGGGCGTCGTCGACGTGGTCGCAGTTCGACCGGCGGGCTGATGGGGTAGCGGCGACGTTGCTGGCGGCCGGGGTGGTGGAGCAGGACAAGGTCGCCCAGTACCTGTACAACGCGCCGGAGTACCTCGAATCGGCGCTCGCCGCCTTCAAGGCGGGCCTGGCGATCGTCAACACCAACTTCCGCTACGCCGCCGATGAGCTCGTCTACCTTTGGGACAACGCCGACGTCGTCGCGGTCGTGTTCCACGGCGCGTTCACCGACCGCATCACCGACATCCGTGATCGGTTGCCGCACATCCGCACGTGGTTGTGGGTCGACGACGGCAGCGGGCCATGCCCGCCGTGGGCCCAACCCTACGAGGACGCCGCGGCGACGCCCGCCGGCAGTCATGCCTGCGGCCCGTGGGGGCGTTCGGGTGACCACCTCGTGCTGCTGTACACCGGCGGCACGACGGGGATGCCGAAGGGCGTGATGTGGCGCCAGGACGACCTCTTCGGCGCCCTCGACGCCACCAACCGCAAGCGCCTCCCACCCGGCCAGGATCTCGCCGCGGCGACGGCGCGGGTGACGAAGCCCGGGCCCCGCAACCTGCCGGCGGCGCCGCTGATGCACGGCACCGGCCTGTTCTACGCCCTGTCGAACCTGATGATCGGCGGCAGCGTCGTCACGATGACCTCCCGTCACTTCGACCCCGTCGGGCTGCTTGACACTGTCCAGGCCGAGCGGATCAACTCGATGTCGATCGTCGGCGACGCCTTCGCCAAGCCGATCCTGCGGGCCCTCGACGCCGAGCCTGAGCGCTGGGACATCTCCTCGCTACGGGTCATCGTGTCGAGCGGCGTGATCTGGTCGGCCGCCACCAAGGCCGGGCTGCTGCGCCACAACGATCGCCTGATCATGGTCGACACGCTCGGCTCCAGTGAGGCCATCGGCATGGCCTCCAGCACCGTATCTTCCGACAAGGCCGCCCAGACGGCGGCGTTCCGCATCGGGCCCAACACCCGCGTCGTCACCGACGACGGGCGCGACGTCGTGTGGGGCTCGGGCGAGATGGGCCGGGTGGCGATGCGCGGCTTCACCCCGATCGGCTACTACAAGGACCCCGAGAAGTCCGCCGCCACGTTTCAGGTCATCGACGGCGTGCGCTACTCGATCCCGGGCGACTTCGCCACGGTCGACGCCGACGGCACGGTGCGGCTGCTCGGCCGCGGCAGCCAGTGCATCAACACCGGCGGCGAGAAGGTCTACCCCGAGGAGGTCGAGGAGGTCCTCAAGCTGCACCCGACGGTCGCCGACGCGGCGGTGGTCGGCGTGCCCGACGAACGCTTCGGCGAGGCGATCACCGCTCTCGTCGAGCCGCACGGCGGCCACACCGTCGACGAGGGCACCCTCATCGCCCATGTCAAAGAGCACCTCGCCGGCTACAAGGCGCCGAAGCGGGTCATCGCTATCGGCACCGTCGGACGCGCCGCCAACGGCAAGCTCGACTACAAAACCCTCAGGCAGCGCGCCATCACCGAGCCATAGCCGGGCAGGCCACGGGCAGGATCAGGCAGCCACACCGGTTCTACCCGCCGGCACGGGGCCGACGCGTACGAGCGCGCCCAGGCAACCGGTCGGTCCGTACGGATGCCAGGTGCCGTCTGGTTGGGCGAGGCGGTTAGCGATCACGGCAAGTGCAACGGGGTTGTGGCCCAGACCGGCATGGCTGCCAGGTACCTGAATGTTCTCGCAACGATCACCGTGGACGTCCACACAGCTCTGCCATGGCACGACGCCGTCTGCGCGCGTGTAGATGTTGGTCGTCGGTACGGGCATCGACGGCCGGCCCTCGAACGGCACGAACCGGTCGGCCCGCGGGCTGTGCAGCACCGAAGCGGCATCGTACGCTTCGCCTGCGTTCGTCAGGTAGCGATCACCAGCATGCAGCTGGAAGGGGCTGGCGAGCGTGATCACCGATCGAACGACACCGGTGTGGGAGCGAGCGAGCTCGCGGGCGAAGATCCCGCCCAGGCTCCAACCGACGATCGAGATGCGCTGCCCGGTCCTGGCGAACCGTCCGAGCAACTCCTCCATGCCATCGATGATCTGGTCGGTCGGTCCGAGGTTGCGTCCGAGCCGCCACGGCATGGCACGGTACCCCCGACCGGTGAGGAACCAGCGCAGGGGCCCCGTACTTCGATCATCGCCCATGAAGCCGGGCACGGCGAGCACCCGGTGACCATCGCCCCGGGGGAGCGTTTTGAAAAGCGGGGCCGCGTGAGCGAACGCGAGCAGCTCGCTCAGCGCGCGCGGCACCTCTGTAGCGAGCAGCGCGGAGCTGGGCCGCCGGTATTGTCGTCGCATCACGAACCTTTAGAGCCGTACAGAGCCGTTCGGATACATGCAATGCCTCTTTGGCTCCTCATTGGTCACGACGGGCCCGATCGTCGCGTGGCCGACGGGCCCGATCGTCGCGTGGCCGACGGGTCCGATCGTCGCGTGGCCGACGGGTCCGATCGTCGTGTGGCCGACGGGTCCGATCGTCGCGTCGCCGACGGGTCCGATCGTCGCGTCGCCGACGGGCCCGATCCTCGCTTGGCTCTGGATGGGCGTGGCGGCCGCGGCGCCGTCGCCTCGGCGAGTTCGTTGAAGGAGGCCTCGATGCACTCGGCGTAGAACGCCGGGTCGGGCAACATCTCACGGCATGCGGTGACGGAGATCGCGATCTCACCGTTGTAGCTGAGCACGGGATGCATGATTCCCATCCCGTCAGTCACCGGGCCCATCCCGAACTGCTTGAGCAGTTTGGCCCCGGCCATGTAGAGCGGAACCTGGGGGCCGGGCACGTTGGTGACAACCGTGTTGATGGCCGGCGCCATGGTCTCGGCCAGCTTCATGCTCGCCGCTGTCCGCGCCGCCAGCCCCATCTGCGCCCACGGGATGAACTGATTGAAGTCGATGAGCGTCTTGGCTGGGACGGCGCTCGCCATCTCTTTGGCCGCCTGCGTCGTCGTGTGGACGGTGCGCAACCGCTCGAGCGGGTCGGCCTCGTTGGTCGGGATCGGGAGCGTCATCGCCGACACCCGGTTGCCGAGCGTGCCCTTCTCGTCCTCGGAACGGATCGAGACCGGCGCCATGACGACGAGCGGATCGGTGGGCAGCTCGTTCTGCGACTCGAGGAAGCGGCGCAGCGCGCCAGCAACGACGGCGAGCACGGCGTCGTTGATGGTGGCCCCGTTGACGGCGGACTTGATGCGTCGAACCTCGCCGAGGTCAAAGCTGCGGTTCTCGACGACGCGGTGCGCGCTGACCGTGCCACTGAAGCGGGTGCGGGGGGCCGGCGTCGGCTGCGGCTGCCCCGCGGTCGGGAGCGTCGGCATGGGTGGCATGGCGCGCTGCATGAACTCGAGGAAGCGTTGTGTTTGCATCGAGTTGTTGATGCCGGCGCGCACCATGAGCTCGTATGGGCTCGGCAGCTGGTCCGGCGCCGGTGGCTCAGGCCCGGTTGGCGGTACGGCATGGGGCTCGAGGTCGTTGATGATCGAGGCCAACTCGACACCGGACACGCCATCGATGGCGGCGTGATGGGTCTTGGTCACCACGGCGAAAGAGCCGGGCGGCACGCCTTGCACGTGGTTTAACCCTTCGATGACGTACATCTCCCACAGGGGCCGCTCGAGGTCGAGCTCTCGCGCGTGCAGCCGCGCCGCCTGTATGCAGAGCTGGCGCCAGTCGCCAGGATGCGGGAGCGCGATGTGGCGGACGTGGAACTCCAGGTCGAACTCCGGGTCGACGACCCACCATGGATGGTCGAAGTCGAACGGGACCCGGACCATGCGCTCGTAGTACGTCGGCACGAGCGGCATCCGGGCCCGGATGTGATCGAGGATGCCTTTGAACGTGACCGTGCCGTTCGCGGTCGACGGATCGTAGATCGCGAGGCCCGCGATGTGCATGGGCATGCGAGGCGCCTCGTTGTAGACAAACGACGCGTCCTGTCCCCCCATCTGGCGCATCGCTCAGCCCTCCCGCTTCGAGACTCGGAACCGACCTTGTGTCGGAGCGCACCCGCCGAGACCGGCCCTGGTCGGCCCGCCCCCGATTATCTGATCACTCACGGCACCGCCCTTTCGCACACCACATTTGATATATAGGACGCACTGTAGTTCGCAGCCATCGTGTGTAACAACATTTGGCCAGCCCGGGCGAGGAAGATCCGCGGTCGCGCTCAGCGTCCCTCTGGCCTATGGATCTATGGCGCCGATGGATCGATGGCGACCTTGATCGAACGCTGGGCCTTGTCCGCGGCCGTATGGAAGGCCTCGTTGACGTCGACGAGCGCGAACCGGTGGGTCACGATCGAGCGCACGGCGTCGACGTGGCCGGACAGCAGTGCGATGGCGACGTCGAAGTCCGACCGCGCCCCCGCCCGGGCGTAGCAGTTCGAGCCGACCAGGTGGAGCTCCTTCGTCGAGAAGTCGAGCCCCGGCAGGTCGGTGGCACCGTCGAAGATGCCGAGCATTCCGATGCGGGCGCCCGGACGAGCCAGGCGCACGGCCTCGACAAGCGTGGGGGCGCGGCCGCCGACGGTCTCCAGCACGACGTCGGCCCACGACTCGCCGACTCCCTCCCGCGCCTCGTCCGCCGATGCGAACACGGTCGCCCCGAAACCGGTGGCCGCGGCCTGCTGGTGCGGATGACGGGCGGTGACGGCGACTTCCGAGGCCCCCGCGGCCCGGGCCGCCAGCACGCTCAACAGTCCGATCGTGCCCGCGCCGAGCACGAGCACGCGATCGCCCAGGCTGATCCCCGCACGGCGTACACCGCGCACGCACACGGCGAGTGGTTCGACCAACGCGCCGTCAGTGCCGGTGAGCCCGGCTGGCAGCACATAGATCGACGACGCGGGCGCCGTCATCGACTCGGCCATGCCGCCCCGACCGGTCACGCCGAGCAGCATCCGCCTGGTGCAGCGGGTGTAGTCCCCGGAGCGGCAGTCGGGGCACTCGCCGCACGTCACGAGCGGCTCGATCGCCACGGCCTGGCCTGGCTCGGGCAGCGGGCCGTCACCCGTCGCCTCCCCGACGGCGTCGACGGTGCCGCCGACCTCGTGCCCAGGGAGCAGGCCGGCCGGCGACGGGAAGGCGCCACGGAAGAAGTGGAGGTCCGTGCCGCAGATCCCGACCGCCGCGACGGCGATGCGAACCCACCCGGGTTTCGGCTCCGGGACCGGCCGATCGACGACGTCGAGCGATCCCTGGTCATTCCACACTGCGGCTCGCACCGTTCGACCCCTTTCGCCGGACTGCCATATGGGCGAAGTATCGCGCGGTCGCACACGATATGCTTCGGAAGCTGAGGAAGGGGGGTTTGCCGATGTCCACCTACATCATGATGAGCCGGCTCACCGACGAAGGTCGCAAGACCCTCAAGGAGCGTCCGGAGCGGCTGGCCGAAGTGAACAAGGAGATCGAGACGATGGGTGGTCGGGTGACGGCGCAGTACGCCGTTCTCGGGCCGTACGACTTCGTCAACGTCGTCGAGGCGCCGAGCAACGAGGTGATCGCGCGCATCTCGGTCGAGCTCGGCTCGCGGGGCACCATCGAGATCACCACCTATCCGGCGATGAGCATCGAGGGCTTCCGCGAGACGATCCGGTCGTCCTCGTCGGGTTAGCGGGGCGATGGCGAGGTTCATCGTTCAGAGCACGCTGTCTGCGGCGGGACGAAAGGATCTGCTGCACGATCCGGCGGCGCTCCCCGACATAGCCGCCGAGCTGAGGGTGTTCGACGCGAAGGTCGTGGCGCAGTACGCCCTGCTTGGCACGGATGAGTACCTGACGATCGTCGACATCCCGGTGCCCGTCGACGCATTCAAGCTGTCCGTGGCCGAGCACGGGGCGCAAAACGTCATCCGAGAGATCTATCCGGCCATGGATCTGCAGCTATTCATCCGGCTGCTCGGACAGACCACCGAGACGGTGGGACCGCATCGCTGGCAGATCACGGCCCCGGCCCGCGCCGCACGCGCCGTGCTGCAGTGGCGGTACCAGGGCACCCTCGTACACAAGTACTGCAAGCCGCACGAGATCCGCGGCGCAGAGCACATCGCCCAGCTCCGCGGTCCGGCGATCTTCATCGGCAACCACACGAGCCATATGGACTCGTCGGTGATGCTCTACTCCATCCCGAGGAGGTACCGCACCCGGCTCTTCTTCGGTGGCGCGGCCGACCGTTTTTTCCTCAAGGGCCGCAAGGAGATCAAGAAGCAGGCCTGGTGGAACTCGTTGCAGGGCAGCTTCCCCGTGCACCGCAGCGGGGGCTCGGCCACCCTCGACTACCCGAAGTGGCTGATCGACAAGGGGTTCTCGATCGCCATCTTCCCGGAGGGGACCAGGTCAGGCAGCGGGAAGCTGGGCAAGTTCCGCCATGGCGTGGCGATCCTCGCCCTGGCCAAGGACGTACCGGTCGTGCCGATGTACTTCGCCGGGCTCGCCGCGATCCGTCCGAAGGGCAGCCAGGAGCTGCGTCCGGCGCCGGCGATCACGATGATTGGCCGTCCGATACGGTTCGAGCCCGGCACCTCGGTGCCGGATGCCACCCGCCGGCTGAAGCACGCCGTCGAGGCGTTGCGCGATGAGCTGCACGGCACGCCGAGCGTGCCCGAGTTGGCGCCGTCGGTGGCCGCAGACTGACCGCAGTCGGGTGGCCGCAGGCGGCTCGGTGGCCGTCGGCTGACTGCCATCGGTGGCCGCAGACCGCCGTCGGTGGCCGTCGGCTGACCGCGGCCGGCCCCGACGCCGGCGCCCGTCAGATGGTTCAGGCTCCGGTCGGATTCGTTCAGGCGCCCTGGTCGGGCCCGATCACCGTCGGGTCGAGGCCGCGGAGGATCAGGTCGATCGCCCGCGCCACACCGTCCTCGTCATTCGGCGCGGTCACGTGCGTCGCCGCGGCCTTCACCATCTCGCTGGCCTGGCCCATGGCGAACGACGTGCCCGCGACTCGGAACATCTCGACGTCGTTCTGCGCATCGCCGATCGCGATCACCCGCTGTGGATGAATCTCCAGCTCCTTGCACGCGACGGCGAGCGCGGCGCCCTTGTCGGCGCCGGTCGACGTGAGCGTGAGGATGCTCTTGGCATCGCTCGAGATCGACTCGACGAACCGGACACGGTCGCTCCAGTCGCCGGACAGCTCGTCGACGACCGCCTTCGTGGCGGCCGTGCCCTGCACGAGCACCATGCGCGGCGCGACGCCGGCCGCGCCGGTCAACGTCGGCGTGTGCCGGACCTCCGGCGGGACGTCGGGAGGCAGGTCGCCCTCGAGCTTGAACAGCACGGTGTCGTCGAGCACGGCCCAGACGAGGCAGCGGAGCCCGTCGCAGAGCGAGTACAGCTGATCGGCGAACTCGACGGGCAGTCTCACATCGAACAGATCGGCTCCGTCGGCAAGACGGCGGACTTCGGCGCCGGAGCAGGCGATAGCCGGACCGGAGAGGTGCAGCGTGTTCGCGACCTGCTGCGCCAGCTGGTACCAGCGGGCCGTGGCGATGATGATCTCGAACCCGGCCTCCACGGCGGCGGCGACGGCCTCGCGGTTGGCCGGACTGACCTCGTGGTCCGAGCCGAGCAACGTCCCGTCGAGGTCGATCGCAAAGGCGCGGTGCGGCATCGGTGCGCAGGGCTAGCGGTTGTCCGCTCGGGACGTCTTCGTCGCCTTGGTCGCTCTGCTTGCCGGAGTCGCCCTCGTCGCCTTCGTGGCCTTTGTGGCCTTCGTGGCCTTCTTCGCCGGCGCCGCCTTGCGAGGCGTGGCCGCCGTCGGTGCAGTGGCGGCTTCCAGCGAGGTGGTGGCGGCTTCCAGCGGGGTGGTGGCGGCTTCCGGCGGGGTGGTGGTGGTGGCGGCGGTTTCGGCCGCGCCGGTCGTCGTACTGCGGGCGAAGGCGGCCATCCGCTCGACGGCCTGCTCCATGGCCTTCTGCATCTCCTCCGCGGCCGAACGCATCCGGTCGAACATCACCTCGGCGATCCGCTGCTGGTGCGCCGCGAGCTCGCTGAAGGCGGACGCCAGGCGCTCCCACGCCTCCTGCCCCATATTGGACATTTCGGGCCGCGCCCCTAGGGACTGGGCCAGCTCGCGCCACGGCTCGGCGAACGCGGTCGCGGCCTCCTGCCATGGCCTCGCGGCGGCTTCAGCCATCTCCCACCACTGGCGCTGGATGTCGACCTGGCTCGGCGTGCTGTCGGACATTTGGACCCCCACGGCTCGGAGGGAGCGGCAAGACCGCAACGGCAATTGTGCGCACCGGGCCACGCGGCACCGGCCGCGCCCGACCATACACGTTGGGCGAGGGAGCCTGACGGGTATTCGGGACGGCTGGGCGCTAACATCTTCGTCGTGGAAGAACTGTGCCCCGACTGTGGGGGCGAGGACATCGGTTGCCCGTTTGGCGACTGGTCGTGGGGCGACGTCGAGGTCGCCGGTGAACAGGGTTAGCTGGTTCCCTCGCCACTCCCGCCAACTTCGTCTCGCATTACCTAACACCACTTGCGCAGTTCGCCGGCATCTGGTCCAATGTGTCGCGCCGAGCGGCGCCCGGACCGAGCACCAAGGGGGTTGGCATGGATGAGCGGCCAGGCTGGCGCCAGATGTTCGACGCATGGAACGAGCAGGTGGGAACACGGCTCGAGCAGTTCGTGCGTACTGACGCTTTCGCAGACCAGGCGGCGTGGTTCGCCGAGATCAACCGCCAGAGCGCGCAAAGGGCCGAGGAGTTCACCCGCCGGCTGCTCCATGCCTGGAACATCCCGACGGCGAGCGATGTGGCCAATCTCCAGCGACAGCTCGAAGCGGTCGATCGGCAGCTGAACAAGCTCAACAAGACCGTCGAGGAGGCACGGGATGCCAGCGAGCTCAAGCCCGACGAGTGAAATCTACGACCCCACCGAGCTGGCGCGGCGCATGCAGCGCGACATCGAGCGGAGCTTCCTCCGGTGGCGCAACGGCATCAAGCTCGTCACGGGGATCGACAAGCCGGGACTCGGCCTGACGCCCAAGGACACGATCTGGACCCACGACAAGATGGAGCTGTGGCGGTATCGCAGCGACAACCGCCAGTTTCTCACGCCGGTCCTCATGGTGATGAGCCTCGTGAGCCGCAGCTATATCTTCGACCTCCGGCCCGGCAACAGCCTGGTCGAGTACATGCTCGGTCGGGGCTTCGATGTGTTCGTGGTCGACTGGGGCATTCCCGACCACCTCGACGCCGACAATTCGCTGTCGACCTACACCGACGACTACCTCCCCCGGGCCGTCGACGTGATCCGCCGCACGACCCACGCTGAGGGGATCACGATGAACGGCTACTGCTTCGGCGGAGTGCTGGCGCTGTTGCACGCGGCCACCCATCCGGAGCCGATCAGGAACCTGATC
This sequence comes from uncultured Acidimicrobiaceae bacterium, assembly GCA_963834725.1. Lineage (GTDB taxonomy): Bacteria > Actinomycetota > Acidimicrobiia > Acidimicrobiales > Palsa-688 > PALSA-693. The sequence goes on along the minus strand of CAWICN010000001.1, from coordinate 3,421,155 downwards.
ACGATGGCGACGCCAGTGGACACTAAGGCGATGGGCCCGATGAACACGATGACGGCCGAGGGACGCATCGACCCCGAGACCCTGATCGGTGCTGACGGCAACGTGCCGGCATCGGTCATCGAGAGCGGGTTCAAGATGTTGAAGCCAACGGCCGAAATGGCTGACTATGTCAACCTATGGGACAACATGTGGAACGACGACTTCCTGGAGTCGTACCAGGCCATGACGACGTGGGGGCGCGACCAGATCCCGTTCCCGGGGAAGGCGTTCCTCGAGAACGTCCATCTCTTCGGTCGCCAGAACCTGCTTCGGTCGGGTACCGTCCCCGTCGGAGGACGACCCGTCCACCTGGCCGACATCACCTGCCCGTTCCTGTCGATCATCGGCGAGAGGGACCATATCGTCCCGCTGGCCGGTGCCCAGGGCCTGCCGGACCTCGTCGGCTCGGCGGACAAGACGGAGTTGTGCGTGATGTCCGGGCACGTGGGCCTGTTCGTCGGCCGCACCGCCCAGAAGAGGACACTGCCACCCCTGTGCGACTGGATCGAAGCCCGGAGCGAGAGGGTGGACTGAATGGAGACCCGCCCCTTCACCCCTGACGACGTGGCGGCGGTCGAAGCATTCCTCGATCGCATCCCGAAAGGCGAGTCGACATTCTTCAAAGAAGACATCACTGCGGCGGGCATCGTCCGGCGCTGGGCCGCCGACACCGCCGTTCGTCGTACCCTGGCGTGGGACGGCGATGAGGTGATCGGCTACACCGCCGTCATCCCCGGCGTAGGCTGGTCCAGCCATGTCGGCGAGGTTCGTCTTGTCGTCGACCCCACGCGGCGAAGGTCCGGTATCGGCCACGAGCTCGCCCATCGGGCGCTGATCGACGCGCTGCATGCCGGTCTGCGAAAGGTCGTCGTCGAGGTCGTGGCCGACCAGGAGGCGGCCATCCACCTCTTCACCGGGCTCGGCTTCACCCCGGAGGCGATCCTGTCGAACCAGGTCCGCGATCGCGTCGGTGAGGTGCACGATCTCATGGTGCTGGCCCACGACGTCGAGGACGTGCAGTCGGTGATCGCGACGACCGGCATCGGCGACGAGTTGTCCTCGTAGTCGGGGTGCTGGGTAGTCGGGGTGCTGGGTAGGCGGGGCGCCGGCCCCGGGTAGGCGGGGCGCCGGCCCCGGGTAGGCGGGGCGCCGGCCCCGGGTAGGCGGGGTGCCGGCCCGGGTAGACAGGTGCCGGCCCTGGGTAGTCAGGTGGCAGCCGTGGCGAGCTCCTCGAACGAAGACTCGAGGCAGTCCGCGTAGAAGGCCGGGTCCGGCATCATGTCGCGGTCCGAGGTGAACGCGATCGTGAGCTCCCCGCAGTAGCTCGACACGACATTCATCAGGCCCATGTTGTCGTGCACCATGCCGAGCCCGTACATCGCGACGAGGCGGGCACCGCCCGAGTACAGCGGGTGCTGCGGGCCCGGGATGTTCGTGACCACCGTGTTATACGGCGGCGGGCCCGCGGGCGGCGTTGCCAGGCCCACGTCGGTCGACAATCGGGCGCCGGCGCCGAGCATCGCACCGGGCAGGTGCTGCGCCAGCTCGGTCATCTGCCTGGCGTCGACGGCCTCCTGCATGAGCTTCGACTGGGCCGTCGCCCGGTACACGGTCTCGAGGCGGCGCATCGGGTCGGCGATGTGAGTCCCCAGGATCACCGTCATCGCGCCCACCTGGTTGCCGCCGGTCGACACGTCGCCCTTCGGTCGCAGCGAGATCGGGCACATCACGACCAGCGAGTCGGGCGGCAATGCCGAGTGGGCGTCGAGGTACCGGCGGAGCGCACCGCCGACGACGGTCAGCACGACATCGTTCACGGTTGCCCCCGGCACCGCGGCTTTGATCTGCTTGGTCTCGCCCAGCGGGAATCGGCGGCCCTCGACGACACGGTGCGCTGAGACATTGGCGTTGAAGATCGTCGACGGCACGGCGAGCGGCGGCGGCAGCTGGACCTCGCCGGCCAGCGCCTGACGGGTCAGGGCTTGTGAGCCGCCGAACACCCGGGACATCGTGGCGGCGAGGCGCATCGGCCGCATCATGTTGTTGACCGAGGCCCGGGCCATCAGCTCGAACGACGTCGGCTCGGGCTCGGGTCGCCACTCCTCGAGCGGCGCGGGCGGCGGGGGGCCGGGCTCCTGGTCGTGGAGTGCGCTGAGCAACTGCATGCCTGACGTGCCGTCCATCGCGGCGTGGTGGGTCTTGGTGAGCGTGGCGTAGGCCCCCCGCGGCACGCCGTCGACGTTGTCCAACCCTTCGATGACGTACATCTCCCAGAGGGGCTTGTTCATGTCCAGCGGGCGTGCGAGCAGGCGGGCGCAGAGGATGCAGAGTTGACGCCAGTCGCCCGGCTTGGGCAGCGCGATGTGCCGGACGTGGTACTCGAGGTCGAATTCGGTGTCGTCGACCCAGTACGGATGGTCGAGGTCCATGGGCACTCGCACGAGCTTCTGCCGGAAAATGCTCGCAAGGTGGAGTCGGCCCTCGAGATCCTCGAGGATCCCCTTGAACGTCACCCTGCCACCGGGTGCGGTCGACTGGTCGTAGATCTGCAACGAGCCGCCGGCCATGTGAGCCTTCGGCGTCTCGAGGTAGACGAACGACGCATCGTGTCCGGAGAGCTGCCTCATTTCGTCCCCCAAACGGTGCCAGCGACTTTGTCAAGGCGCACTTTAGTACGATGCCGACGTACCCATTCAGATGACTCATAATCAGTCTTGAGGTGAAAACCCCGGATGGCATCGTCCACCGCCACTCGTCACGAAGGTCGCTTCAGCGACGACCGCCTCGCCTACCGCGGCTGGGGCGCCGAGGATCCGCACGCCATCGTCGTGATCGCCCATGGCTACGCTGAGCACAGCGGGCGCTACGACCACGTCGGCACGGCGCTGGCCGAGGCGGGGTTGGCGACGTGGGCGCTCGATCACGCCGGACACGGCTTATCGAAAGGGGACGCCCGCGGCGACGTGGGCTCGGTCGAGCACGCCGTGAGCGACCTCGATGACTTCGTGTTGATGGCATCCGCGTCGGCGCCGTCGCTGCCAGTGTTCCTGATCGGCCACTCGATGGGCGGCTTGCTCGCCGTGGCGTATGCCGAGGAGCACCAGGACCGGCTGGCCGGCGTCGTCGTCACCGGCCCGGCGATCGTGCTCGGCGAGATGATCACCGGTCTGCTCGAGCTGGACGAGATCCCGGTGGTGCCACTCGGCGAGTTCGTGTCCCGCGACCCTGCCGTTGCGAGGGCGTACGACGAGGACCCGCTCAACTACCACGGGGCCATGCCTCGTGATGTGCTATGTGAGGCGCCGGCCCGGATCGACGCCGTGCGGAGCCGTTTCGGGGATATCACGGTCCCGATCCTCGCGATGCACGGCGAGCAGGACGTCCTCGCGCCGATGCAGGGCAGCATCGACGTGATCGCGGGCGTGTCCTCCGGCGACCGCACGCTGCGGATCTGGCCGGGCCTGTACCACGAGATCTTCAACGAGCCCGAGCGCGACCGGGTCATCGGCGAGGTGATCCGCTGGATCACCGAGCGCCTGCCGGTCGCCTGACGCGCCGCCGACGCGGCAGTGACCGGCGGCCAGTATCCTTATCCGGTGATGGTCTCGGCCGAAGCACTATGGAAGGACCACCTGCAGCGGCTCGGCCAGTTCATCAAGGGGCAGCGGCAGATCAACCAGCTCTCCCAGCGCGAGCTGGCCCGCCTGTCGGATCTGTCCGACACGTACATGAGCCAGATCGAGCGCGGACTGCACGAGCCGTCGATCCGGGTGCTGCGGGCGCTGGCGGAGAGCCTCGGCATCCAGCCGAGCCAGCTGATGAACTACGCCGCCGGCCTCCCCGTCGACGGGGTCGACGAGCGCTCGCCGGTGCGCGTCGAGGACGCCATCCGCGCCGACACCCGCTTCAGCGCCGCGCAGAAGCGCGCCCTCCTCGGGGTCATCCGCAGCTATCTCGAAGTCAACGAGCAGCGGTGACCGGGCGCTGACGCGGGAACCCTGGCCAGCTGGATTGGTATCGGGGCGCCGGCGTCAGGGCGCAGCGAGGAAGTGGCCGATCGCCGGGTAGACAGCGCGGTTGTAGACGAGGCCGCTGTGGCTGCCGCGAACTACGATGTTCTCGGCGCCGATGACCTCGCTGGCGCCGGGTGGCACGACCTGGTCGTCCTCGCTGCGGATCGACAGCACCCGCGTCGCCCGGCTGAGGTCCCCGCGCAGGTCGGTCGTGTACGGACAGCCGCATGCCGGCACGGTGCAATCCGGATCGAGTAGTCGCAGAGCCCGCTGGCCCGCCTCAGCCACGCTGCTCGCGCTCACGCCCCTCAGCTGCGACTGGTTCGGGTTCATGCGCATCATCCTCACGACGGCCGCCGCCGGCGAGCCGAGCAGGACGAGATGGGATGCCTGCCCCTGAAGGCGGCTGGCGATCGCCCAGCCGAGCATCCCGCCCCTGCTGTGGCCGATAATCGCCAGGGGACCCGGACGTCGTTCCATACTCGGGCGCAGTGTCCTCTCGATCTGGTTACGCAGCCGCTCAGGGCATCCCGCGTTTATGCGCATGGTCGAGCGCACCGGCTGGTAGCCGATGCGACGCAGCCACGAGTGCAGCGGTTGGAGATAGACGTCGGAGCCGAACAACCCGGGGATCACGAGCACGAGCCGCCCATCGCCCCGGGGTACTCCGACGCCGCGGACGACCGGATCGCGCTGCAGTGCAACGAACTCACTGAACGCTCGAGCCTCGCTGGAAAATATGTCCGCGTCGGTCGGCATCGATCAACAGCGTACACACCTGGCTGCGGCTCCGGGGCACGTGGGTGGGCGAGCAGGTCCCCTCAACATTCAAACGTCTGACAAGTTCGACACCCTCGCTGTCGGGGGATTATCGACGACGACACCCGCAACAAATTGTCCGTTTTATGGTCCGGGCGCTCATCTTGCCGATCACAAAATCAGGCGGCCGCGACTGCTCGAAACGGGACTCGATATACTGCGCGGTGCAGGATCGGACCGGGAGAACAGATGGGCTACGAGGTCGAGGTGATCCTCATAAAGCAGGCGGCCAGCTACCTGGCGATGCCCATCTTCGTGGTTGATCCCAAAGGCGATCTCGTCTACTTCAACGAGCCCGCCGAGGAGCTCCTCGGCTTGCGCTACGAGGAGGTGGGCGAGATGCCGGCGGAAGAGTGGTCGACGATTTTCGTGCCGACTGATGAGAACGGCGAACCGATATCTCCCGAGTCCCTCCCTCTGATGATCGCCCTGCACGAGCTCCGGCCGGCGCACGACCGTTTTTACATACGGGGCCTCGACGGGCGAGATCGTGAGCTTTTCGTGACTGCCTTTCCGCTAATCGGGCAGCACGCTCGTGATCTGGGAGCGGTGGCCATCTTCTGGGAGGCACGACCGAGATGGAGATGATCATCTGGGGGGTGCGTGGATCGATCCCGACCCCCCGCCCGAGCACAGCGGGTTACGGCGGAAACACATCGTGCGTAGAAGTCGCGGCGGCACCGAACTCGACGGTGATCCTGGATGCCGGCACCGGAATCTGCGCTCTGGGCCAACAGTTGCCCGCCGACTTAGCCCGGGTGGACATTCTGCTTACGCACCTCCACATGGATCACATTCTCGGGCTGGGCTTCTTCACAGGGCTCTACCGGCCGGATCTCGAGATACACATCTGGGGTCCGGACTCAACCAGGGGCGACCTTCGTGAGCGACTCGGCCGCTACATGTCGCCGCCACTTTTCCCGGTGCGGATCCGCGAGCTGCCGTGCCGCTTGAGTTTCCACGACGCTACCCTCAGCCGGTTCGAGCTACCCGGTGTCTCTGTGGCAGCTGCCCTGGTCTGCCATCCGGGACCGACCGTCGGGTACCGCCTCGAAGGCGAGGCCGGCACGGTAGCCTACCTGCCGGACCATGAGCCGGCCCTCGGAGTACGGCAGTTCCCCGACCAGCCGCGCTGGACATCGGGTTTCGATCTGGTGGCCGGAGCCGACCTGCTGATCCACGACGCCCAATATGCCGATACGGAATACCCCGATCACTCGGGCTGGGGCCACAGTTCCATCGGCCAGGCAGTCGCCCTGGCCAGCGCGGCTGGCGTTCGCCACCTCATTCCGTTCCATCACGATCCTGGTCACGACGACGACCGCCTGGACGATCTGTACAGGGCCCTCTCGCCCGCAGAGGACGGTCTGCTGATAACGCCGGCCCGGGAAGGGATGCGCTTGGCCTTGGGGGCACAGGCCGGGGCCTGACGCTCCGCACGGGCGGGCGAGCCATGGCTTATCAGTATTGAAGGCCATGGCTTATCAGTGTTGAACGATTGAAGGCGAGGCAGGGATCGGGAAGACCGCTCTCACGCCACCGGCCATGGCCGAGCGGGAGGGTCTGACCATGCTCTGGGCGCGGGGAGACCCTTACGAGTCTGATGTCGCGAACGGCCGGCATGGCAACTCGTCGGTCGGCGCCGGGTCGGCCGTAGGGTGGAGGTGATGCGCCTGTTCCTTGTGCGTCATGGTGATGCGTACGCCGGGTTTCACGGAGTGATCGGCGGGCACCGCGGCTGCAGGGGCCTGACGTCGCTCGGGCGGCGACAGGCAGAGGCGCTGTGCGGGCACCTGGCCGCCACCGGCCGGGTCCGTGCGGACGTGCTCCTTGCCAGCGTGCTGCCCCGTGCCATCGAAACGGCGGCGATCATTGGCCCCGGTTTGGGACTGCAGGCGGTAGGCCAGGAGTGCGACCTGTGCGAGGTGCACACCGGCGAGGCCGATGGGCTGGCCTGGACCGAGTACGCCGCCCGATACGGCTCGTTCGACATGGAGGCCGAGCCCGAGCGGATGTTTGCGCCGGGTGGCGAAAGCTGGAGGACCTTCCACGAGCGAGTCCAGGGGATGTTCGAGCGGATCGCGGAGGAGTTTATCGATCAGACCGTGGTCGCGGTCTGCCACGCCGGCGTCATCACGGCATCGATGCGGGTGCTGTTCGGCATCCCCCATCCAGGAACGGGGGGGCGGGTCCGTCCCACCAACACCGGCCTCACCGAGTGGGAGCACGAGCAGGCCGCCGGCCGCTGGACATTGCACTCGTTCAACGAGGCCACCCACCTGCTCGGCTTGGGCTCCTCCGACGAGTGACCCGGCCCCCAGAGCTGATCCGCTGAAGGGGGGTGGAGTGGGTAGGAGATGGAGGTGAACGATGGCTCCTGCTACTCGGTCGAAAGCGCCCGGGCCGCGTGCGAGAGGGACGAGCTGGCCGGCTGGGTGGCTGGATTCCTCGCCAGCCCCGGCAGCGATAACGCCATCCTGGCGGGACAGCTGTCTGAGCAACTGGGCTGGTGGGCCGGGCCCGTGCGATTGCCGCTCGACCAGCTTCACCGGCTGGCCGGGCCGCCTGGCGACCCGGTACTTTGCCCGGTCGACGACGAATACTGGGACGACCGCGTCGACGCTATGGACGAGCTCGCCGACCAGGGCTGGGAGCCGCCACCAGTGGTCGTCGCCTACCGCGACGACCAGCTCGTCCTTGAAGACGGCAACCACCGGCTCGAGGGTCTCCGCCGGGCGGGCATGCAGGAGGCATGGGCGGTCGTTGGGTTCGAGCGCCGAGAGGACCGCGACCGCTTTGCTGTGGAGTGGCCGGAAGCGTGGCAGCCGAAGACCAATCCGACGGCTTGAAGATCGACATCATCTCGTTCCCAGAGGTCCATCTCGACTATGAGCTAAGCGCCCGGTGGTCAAGCGATTACTCGGTACTCGGAGAGAATGTTTCAACTCTAGGTAAGAACGAGGTCCTGGCCAAAGTACGGCGAGATGAGATTTCTCATCTTCATAACCGGGTCCTCGTCGGGCTTAGGAGTCGCCCGCGTCGGATCCCGTGGATCCCGTAGCCACTCCCAGAGCAATCGAGCATCGATGGCACCATTTGTTGCAGATCGGCCGAACTCGTTCTGGTAATACGTGTGGGCACGACGATCCATGTAGACCCTCGACGCCTGGGCCCGGTCCAGGACGTCGTTGTACTGCCAGTAGGCATCGGCGGTGACTTCGACCATCTTCTTGTTCTGGGTTACGAGGGAGGCGATACATTCGAGCGCGAAACGCGTGACAACCTCAGCCAGGTGGACGGCCAATATACCCACATTGTAGTTCGTGTTCGGACCATAGAGCATGAAGAAGTTCGGAAATCCTGGCAACATGGTGCCGAGATAGGCGCGCGCACCATCCTTGGCCCAGAGTTCTTCGACGCGAACGCCTCCCCGCCCCCGGACTTCCATCGGCCACAGATAGTCGTTCGCCTTGAAGCCGGTAGCCAGTGCGATTACGTCAACGGTACACTCGGCCCCGTTCTTTAGAGCGATACCGGTTTCCGTGACCCTGTCAATCGCTTCAGATACCAGACTGACATGGTCCAGAAGAAGAGCATCGTAAATGCTGTACTCCCGGTCGACAAACACTGGACGAATAGAAAAAGGCGGGACGTTCGGCAGCATCTTCTCCATCAAGTCGGGCCGGCCGACGAATTTCGAGCGCATAAAGTCGATGCGGTCGTCTCGTACCCTTCTATTGATCTCGCTGACGGTGTGGGGATCGTGGAAGTCCGGGTCTATGGAGAGGCTGGCAGCACTTACGGCGGGATTATTCATAAACGATCCGGTGAACCGGATGAAGTTGGTGAGGTACGGAAAGTTGCGGTCCAGCCAGTTGATCTGGGGCGGATACGGGGCTAAGTATCCCGGGACATCAAACACCCAGCTGGGGGTGCGCTGAAAGAGATAGAGGTGACCAACATCGTTCGCCAGTTCAGCCGCGAGCTGATAGCCGGTGCAGCCACTTCCGATCACCGCTACCCGCTTTCCCGTAACATCGAGGTCAGAGGGCCATCGCGCCGTGTGGAAGTACCGTCCCTTAAATGTCTCCAACCCATCGATCTGCGGGATATTGGGGCGTGATAGAAATCCTACCGCGGCAATCACCGCATCGGCTCCCCGGGTCTGCTCGCCCTCTGGTCCCTCTGTAGTGACGAGCCAACGTGCCGATTCATCGTCCCAAACGAGCGACCTGACCTCGGTTCCAAAGACGATATTTTTGCGAACATCGAAGTTATCGGCGACCCAATTGAGATACTTCTCGTTTTCGATCTGCGGGCAGTAAGGTGAGGGATAGGGGAAGTCTGCGCCGAAGATATGTGTGTACGTGCGGCTTCCTGTGTCCACGCGGGCACCGGGGTAGCGGTTTTCGTACCAGGTACCTCCGACCGCTAGATTCTTTTCCAGAATGGTGAAGGGAATGCCCGCATGGCGTAGCTGTACGGCTGCGTTCAGCCCGGTTAGACCAGCTCCGATAACGATGACCGAAAACTTCTCAAGTTGTTCTGCTGGCGGGGCCGCGGGCCACACCAGGCCACGGGCGAAGGGATCCAGCGCGAGCTGCTCGGTCCACATCCCCAGTTCTGCGGCCGGTACTTCCGTCCCCACGGCCAGGCCGAGGCTGGCCTGAAGCCGGTCCGGCGGCCCAGGCGGAATGTCTCCCGCGCCCGCGTCGCGGTACTGCTGCAAGAAAGCCGCCGCCTTGGAACGGATCATCGCCACATCGGAGGCTTCAGCTACGGTTTGGACGGAGCGTCCCCTCCCACCACGTCCCGTTGCCAGGCGGACCCTGGTCAATTCCTCATCCCCGGTCAGCTGGTAGAGGAGACCTCTCAGGACCATCGGGTCCGCATATTGCATGGCATCGACGATTGTCTCGTCGGTGGCCTCCAGCAGTTCAGGGCGCTTCGCAGTCACTTCTTAACCCCCTGCATCGTGACCTCCGTCCAACCAGGAGTCTGCACAGGAACTGGACTCCAGAGCACTGTATATGCGGCCGCCGAGGGTCGCCAGATCGCTGCTGTCGTGGATGACCGCTGCGGCCTCGGCTACTACCGACTCGTCGACGTTCCCGTGGCCCAATCGCCTCGACGCCGAAGGACTTGGCTCGGAAAGGGTGGTTCCTTCGCTCCCCGTCGGCGGCTGACCCCGACCCAATGGCTGATACGGTGGCCGCATACTCATCCCCCTCAACGGGAGGACCAGATGGTCTCCAACAAGCTCTATGTCGGCAACCTCTCGTTCAGCACCACACCGGAGGCGGTAGAGACGCTCTTCGCGACATTCGGGGAGGTCCGCGAGGTCGCGATGCCCACCGACCGCGAGAGCGGCCAACCTCGCGGGTTCGCTTTCGTCACCATGGGCAACCCCGAGATGGCAGAGACCGCAGCCAGGCAGTTGGATGGCACCATTTTGGACGGCCGGCCCCTCCGGGTGAATGAGGCCCAGGAGAGGTCGAGCGGAGGGGGCGGTGGTCGGAGTCGTGGCGGACGGCGTGATCGCTAGGGCTAATGAGCTCCCTGTCCGTCGTCGACCTTGCAGATCGTTCCCGTCACGAACTCGGAGGACGGAGCAACCAGGTAGAGCAGCGTGCTGTCGAGTTGCGCCGGGTCCCCCATGCGCTTGCGGGGGAAGGCGTCACTGATCTCACCGACCCGGGAGATCATGCCTTCCATCATCTCGGAGTTGAAGGCGCCCGGCGCGATGCCGTTGACGTTGATCCCGAATCTCGCCCACTCGACGGACAGCGCCTCGGTCATCCGGTTGACCGCCGCCTTGGTGATCGAGTACAGGGCGGCGCCGTTGCCGCCGTAGGAGTACGCCCCCATGGAGGAGACGTTGACCATCCGGCCGGGGAGCTCTGCAGCGATCAGCCGTCGGGCTACCTCCGTGGCCAGGAGGTAAGGGCCGCGCAGGTTGGTGTCGATCACCTGGTCGATCAGTTCGAGCGACATTCGGTGAGCGCGCTGGGCGTCGGGAATGCCGGCGTTATTCACGAGGATCGTCACTGTCCCGAACGCCGTCTCGGCGGCGTCGACGGCCGCAACGATCGAGGCAGGATCGGTGACGTCGAGCACGGCGGCCGCCGCCTGCCCACCGTTGGCGCGGATCTCCGCCACCAACTCGTCCAGACGCTCGGCCCGCCGGCCGGACGCCACGACAGACGCACCGGCGGCGGCGAGGGTGAGGGCGAAACGCCGGCCCAACCCGCTGGTTGCCCCGGTGACGAGAGCGACCTGGCCGGTCAGCTCGGTGCTGGCGTAAGGCAGGGGAAAGGTTGACATGGCCCATAGCATGCCTATCGGGGCTGCTGACGCACAAAGGTCACGGCCAGCCCGTTGCCGGGCCCGATCGACGAACTGTCCCTCGAGCCCAAAAGGACCGGCCGGCCCCACAGTTTCTCGGCACCTCGGGCCACGAGGCCCCGATGCGGCAGCAGACCTTCTGTGCCTTCGGCGCCGCGAAGGCATAGGGTCTCGGCTCGTGAAAGCGGTCATGTGCACCAGGTTCGGCGGCCCTGAGCTGCTGGAGTTGTCCGACGTCGATGCCCCGGTGGCGGGCCACGGCCAAGCGGTCATCGATGTCAAAGCGTGTTCCATCAACTTCACCGACGTCTTGATGATCCAGGACCTCTACCAGTACAAAGCGTCGGTGCCGTTCATCCCTGGCGGCGAGGTGGCCGGGCTGGTGCAGAGTGTCGGGCTCGGCGTCGACGGGGTGGCCGTGGGTGACCCGGTCATCGTCTCGACCACCACCGGTGGGCTCACCGAGCAGGTGGCGGTCCCGGCTGCTGCGCTGACGCCCGTCCCCGCCGGGGTGGACCTCATCGAGGCGTCCGGGCTGTTCTACGCCTACGGCACCGCGTACCACGCGCTCAAAGACCGGGCCCACCTGCAGGTCGGCGAGACCCTGGCGGTGCTCGGCGCCGCGGGAGGTGTGGGCTTGGCCGCGGTCGACCTCGGACGGGTCATGGGCGCCCGGGTGATCGCCGCCGCGTCGACCGATGAGAAGCTCGAGCTCTGCCGCCAACGCGGTGCCGATGCCACGATCAACTACGACACCGAAGACCTGAAGACCGCCCTCAGAGACCTGACCGGGGGCGCCGGCGCCGACGTGGTGTACGACCCCGTGGGCGGGAAGTACGCGGAACCGGCCCTGCGAGCCACCGCGTGGGACGGCCGGTACCTCGTCATCGGCTTCGCAGCCGGGGAAATCCCCCGTATCCCACTCAACCTTCCGTTGCTACGGGGGTGTCAAGTGGTGGGCGTATTCTGGGGTGCGTTCGCGGCGCGCCACCCCGCCCACCGTCAGCGCGTCCTCGACGAGCTGGGCGCCTTGTGGCGCGATGGTCAACTCCGGCCGTACGTGTCGGCCACTTACCCCCTCGAGCGGGCCAGCGACGCCCTCGCCGAACTGGCGACGCGGCGGGCGACCGGCAGGGTGGTGGTCACCGTCGGCTGACGGGGCGTGGATAATGAGCGCATGCCGAATTCCATGCTCGAGCCGTACCGGGTCGTGGATCTGACGGACGGTCGCGCCGACCTGGCCGGGTTCGTCCTGGCCGGCCTGGGCGCCGACGTGATCAAGGTGGAGCCACCGGGTGGTTCCCCGGCCCGGTTCGAGGAGCCCTGTGCCGTCGATGAGCCGGCCGGCTCGGCCAGCTTGTCCTTCCAGGCGTTCAATCGGGGTAAGCGCAGTGTCGTCCTCGACCTGGTCGAGACGGGCGGTCGCGCTGATCTCCTCGCCTTGGTCGCCGGCGCCGACTTCCTCATCGAGAACGCCGGCCCCGGGGTGATGGATCGGCAAGGGCTCGGTTACGAGGCTCTCCGCTCGGTGCGGCCTGACCTCGTCTATGTGGCCCTGTCGCCGTTCGGTCAAACCGGACCCTACGCCGGCTACCGAGCGACCGACCTTACCCTGGCCGCGATGGGGGGGTCCATGGCGCTCAACGGAGATCGCGACCGGCGCCCGGTGCGCATCACGGTGCCGCAGACGTGGCTCCACGCCGCCGCCGAGTCGGCGCTCGGCGCCCTGGTCGCCCACGCCCGCCGGCAGGCGACCGGAGAAGCTCAGTTCGTCGACGTGTCGGTCCAGGCAGCGGTCTTCTGGACCGGCCTCAATGCCATGATCTCGCACGCCATCGACGGGCGGGACATCGAGCGCAACGGGACCGATCTGCAGCTGAGCACGTTGGTCACCCCGCTGGTGTACCCGTGCGCCGATGGTGAGGTGTGTCTGATCTCCACCTCGGCCCTGCTGGTCGGGCTGGTCCCGTGGATGGTGGAGACCGGGTCGGTGAGCGAGGAGTGGGCGGCCGGCGAGGATTGGACGACCTACGAGACCCGGATGCTCACGGCGGAGTCGCTCACGTACACGCTTCCAGAGGTGCGCGAGGCGATCACCAACTTCACCCGCCGTCTCCCCAAGGCCGAGCTGTTCGAAGGAGGCATCGCCCGGGGGATCACGTTGGCGCCGGTCAACACCGTCGCCGATGTCCTCCAGTTGGGGCAGTTGGAAGCGCGCCATTACTGGGATGAGCTGCGATTGCCCAGTCGTCGGACCCTCAGGACGCCTGGCGCCTTCGTCAAGGCGTCTCGCACACCGGTCGCGTGGCATCGACCGGCCCCGGACATCGGCGAGCACACCGCCGAGCTGCTCTCGACCGACACCCGGACCGGTCCGGCCCAGACCGATCCAGATCTGTCCGGGCCCGATGGCGATCGATCCCGTCCCGGCCGCGAACGCCTGCCGCTCGAGGGCGTCAGGGTCGCGGATTTCTCGTGGATCGGCGTCGGCCCGATCACGGCCAAGGCATTGGCCGACCACGGGGCGACCGTCGTGCACGTCGAATGCGACAACCCGCCTGACCGGCTGCGCCTGGTCGGGCCGTTCAAGGACGGCGTGCCGGGGATCAACCGCTGCCAGTTCTTCGCGTCCTTCAACACCTCGAAGTTGTCCCTGCAGCTCAACCTCAAGCACCCCGAGGGCCACGCTGTCGCCCGCCGGCTGCTGGCCTGGTGCGACATCGCCCTCGACTCGTTCACCGCTGGCACGATGAACGAGCTCGGTCTCGGGTACGAGACCGCACGCGGCCTCAACCCCGGGATCGTCATGGCCACCACCTGCCTCCTCGGCCAGTCCGGACCGGCGGCCCGGCTGGCCGGTTACGGGTACCACGCCGCTTCGATCAGCGGCTTCTTCGAGATCACCGGCTGGGATGACCGCCCGCCGGGTGGCCCCTTCAACGCCTATACCGACACGATCGCGCCACGATTTCTGACGACCGCCCTGCTGGCGGCACTGGACCACCGCCGGCGCACCGGTGAGGGTCAGTTCATCGACCAGGCCCAGATGGAATCGGCGCTGCATTTCATCGCTCCGCAGCTTCTCGATGTCCAGGTTTCGGGGACCAGCGCCCGCCGCAACGGAAACGCCCACCCGTCGCACGCGCCTCACGACGTCTATCCCTGCGCCGGGATCGACGAGTGGTGCGCCATCGAGGTCGAGGACGACGAGCAGTGGCGGGTCCTGAGACGGGTTCTCGGCGACCCGGCTTGGGCCGCCGACACGAAGCTCGACACGGCGGCCGGTCGCTTGAGCAACACCGATCTGATCGACCGCGAGCTGGCTGCGTTTACGGTGCAGCACGAACCCCTCGACCTCATGGCCCGGCTCCAGGAGGCCGGCGTGCCCGCGGGCATGGTGCAGCGGTCGAGTGACCATCAGCTCGATCCCCAGCTGGCTCATAGGGAGTTCTTCCGCCGGCTCGAGCATCCCGAGATGGGCGAGGTCCCCTACGAAGGGCATCAGTTCAGGATCCTCGGGTACGACAATGGGCCCCGTCGGCCCGCCCCGTGCCTGGGTGAGCACACCTACATGGTGCTGAACGAGATCCTGGGGCTGGACGACGATCAGGTCGTCGCGGTCCTCTCCAGCGGTGCTTGCGGCTGACGGGTGACCAGTCGAGCGGGCTAATCGGGGCTGAGCAAGCGGTCGACGAGATCGGCGGCGGTGACGATCGCATCGGGCAACGACGTGGGCAAGTCCGAACCATCCACCAGTTGGGCGGCGCGGACTTCCCACCAGCTTCGCTCATGCGTCATGACTGCTTCGACGCCCGATGGGCCGGAGACGCAGTCGACGATCGCGACCTCGTCGTAGACAATCACGTTGACGTCTGCGACGCAGTGGTGTTTGACGACACTCTCGTAGACGTCAGGCGAGATCGTCACCGACGCGCCATTGCGCTCGAGGTAGGGGTGAAGAATGTCGAGCAAACCGTACGCTTTGAGCACATCGAGCGCGGATGACCCGAGCGCGGCCGGAGCGGCCTCGGGCAGGACGGTGTGGCCGGCGAGCAGACAGGGAACGCCGCGACCGGAGAGCATCTTGGCCACTGTGAGAGGCGCGGGGCCCTGGCCTACGACGAGGACCGGGACGTCGATAGGGACAGCCACGGTGACCAGTCTTTATCCGGAATCAGGAGCGGTGTCAGAAGATGGCGAGCGGGTTGACCGGGCTGCCGGTGACGCCTTGAAACCGAATGGGGGCCAGGGCGAACTGGAACTCCCATCGGTTGAGGCGGGCGCACGTTTCGGCCAGGTCCTCGAGCTGGCAGTTGTCGATGAGCCAAAGGCCCATGGCGACAATGCCGACCATATGAATCGGCATGCTGACCGTCCGGTAGCCCGTGGGTGTTGGATCCTGCGCGACGTCGGAGGCGAGCACAGCGACGCCTCTCTCGTGAAGCCACGGCAGACAGGCGGCCTGGAAGCCCGAGCGAGGCTTGTTGGCGCTGTAATTGCGGCCGGCCTGCCGGCGGGCGCCGCTCTCGCCCGTACGCATCAGCAGCACATCGCCCCGCCCAACATGTATCCCGGCGGCCTGCTCGGCGGCTTCGAGGTCCTGGGGAAAGACATGGTCGTCGGCATCAAGCACGTCGACCCCGCGCAGGCGGGCGATGTCAAGAAGTACGCCACGAGTCGAGATCCCCTGGCTAACGGCGAGCACGTCGTGCGCGAGGGCCCCCTGGCGATCGGACACCATTGAGGCCGGCTTGCCGCCGTAGAGCTTGCCGTCCCAGAAGATGTGCGCCAGCGAGTCGAGGTGCGTGACATCAAGGCCGTGGAACACCATCCCGATGAACTCCTGGGCGCCGCCTGCCCGCCCGCCACCGATAAGGCCCCTGCGGCCCTCCTCGCCCACTCCAAGCCCTGTCGACAACATGTACCGCTGGTTCTCGACGGTGGCGCCTGGCTGCGACCCGGTGCGGATGTCCCAGCTGCAGGATACGGATAGACCTTCCCGTACCAGCTCGGCGGCACCGATGCGGTGAGCCGGAGTGATGTGGTTCGCCGTTCCCAGCTGATCGTCCTCACCCCAGCGCCCCCAGTTCGACAGTTGGTCGAACCAACCGAGGACCATTTCTTCGGACGGCGCATCCGGCATCGCGGCTCCTCCCAGATTCAAGACCCGGCCAGCATGCCCGATGGCGAGGCGGACGTCGAACTCGTGCTGCCTGCTACTCGGCGCCGGTGTGCTGCCGGCTGTGATCGTTGAGCGGGGACGCGGCCGAGCAGAGCTGGCCGAAGAGTGACAGAATGAGGGCATGTCGGCTATAGCTGAGCGGATACCGGTTATCGACACTGACAGTCACGTGAGCGAGCCCCCCGATCTCTGGAAGAAACGCCTGCCGAAGAAGTGGGCCGACGTGATGCCGAGAATCGAACTGGACGAACAGCGAGGCACCGAATACTGGCTGGTCGGCGACCGAAGGGTCGAGCGCGGCGTGGTCGTTCTCGGTCGCCGGCTACCGCGAGTACATGCCTGCCCACCCGCTGGTACAGGACGACGTCGACCCGGCGATGTACGACCCGGTAGCTCGGGCCAAGAAGCTCGACGAGTTCGGGATCGCCGCCCAGGTGCTGTACCCGAACATCCTCGGGTTCTTCATCCAGAGCCTCCTGCAGGTACCCGACCCGGAGTTCCACCTGGCGTGCGTGCAGGCATACAACGATTTCCTCTCTGAGTGGTCGGCCGCCGCGCCGGGCCGCTTCATCCCGGTTATGGCCCTGCCATTCTGGGATGTCGACGCCTCGGTCGAAGAGATGCATCGTTGCATTGAGCTCGGCCATCGCGGGGTGCTCTTCGCCAATGCGCCGGAAAAGGCCGGCATGCCGCCCATGCGCGACCACCACTGGGACCCGATCTACTCGACCGCGCAGGACATGGGGATCGCGATCAACTTCCACGTCGGCTTCGGCGTGACGCCACCGCCGCAGGACCGTCCGCGTGAACGTCCTGCGCTCTTTGACATCGACCGCGAGCACGGCAACGCGCGGGCGGACTTCGTCAAGTTCACGACCCTCGGCCTCATGAGCAACTCCAGCGCCATCGTCGACCTGTGCCTGTCGGGCCTGTTAGAGCGGTTCCCGCAGCTCAACTTCGTGTCTGTCGAAAGCGGTTTCGGTTACGTGCCCTATCTGCTGGAGACCATGGACTGGCAGTGGCTCAATACCGGGGCGGCTCGGTCCTACCCGGAGCGGATGATGCCGAGCGAGTACTTCAAGCGGCAGGTATACGCAACGTTCTGGTTCGAACGCGAGTCATTGTGCAAGCTCGTCGTAGCGCTGCAGGATAACGTGATGTTCGAGAGCGACTTTCCGCATCCCACGTGCCTCGCCCCCGGACCGGCGTCCTACACCGACAGCCCCAAGAACGTGATCGAGTCCAACCTGTCGAGCCTGCCCGAGGACGTCCTACGCAAATTGCTGTACGCCAACGCGGCGCGGGTTTACGGGCTCGAAGA
Source organism: uncultured Acidimicrobiaceae bacterium (assembly GCA_963834725.1). Taxonomy (GTDB): domain Bacteria; phylum Actinomycetota; class Acidimicrobiia; order Acidimicrobiales; family Palsa-688; genus PALSA-693. Next base: position 3,403,436 of record CAWICN010000001.1, on the reverse strand, counting down.
AGTCAAACCTGTACCGGCCCAGTAAGGTCGACAAGTCAAGGCTGTCGGGTCCGCCCGGTCATACTGCTACAGGTTCTCCCTCAGAGGCGGAGGAGCCGGGACGCCTGCTCGATCGTCGAGCGGGCCTGTCTGAGCAGCTCACGGTCGGTCGCCGAGGCGATCGGGTGCCTGATGACGGCGAAAGGGTAGCCGGGGTGCCCAAGGGTGCTCGCCATCAGCGTCGCGCCCGATACGAACGCATCGGTCATCACGGCAATCGACGGCGTACCGACATGCTCGGCGGCCACGGCGTCGTGCAGACTGCACGACGAGCAACTGCCTCAATCCCCGACGCCGGCGAACATCACCTCCCATTCGAGCGCCTCCTGGATCAGGGCCGCCTCGGCCGGCGCCGAGTAGTTGCTCTTGGTCCGCCGGACCACGTCGGCGACATCCCACTGCTCCCGGACGAGCCGTTCGAGGTGGTCGAAATAGGTCCGGGTGCCGACCTTGCCGTTGGACAGCATTCCAACCCTCGCGCCCTGGAGTACGGGTGGTCGGGCCGGTAGCGCCACCTTGGTCGTCGCCCGTTGGTCGTAGCTCGGGTTGAGTACGGTGATCATGAGGACTCCTCGCAGTCAGCAGTCGACGCACACACCCACGGCCGCGGTGACCGCGCCCGATTTCGGGCCGAACCACGGAGGGATGATGGCGGCGAAGCCGCCCGCGTCCCCGCCGGCGGAAACGATCAAGAGGTCCTCGGGACCATTGAGCGCGGCGTGCCGGTTGTCGCGGTTGCCGTCGCTGACGACCGCCCCCTTCCCGACCTGCTCCCACTCCGACCGGGAGACCCGGGCGCGCTCGAAGACGTACTCGCGCAGATCGGCCTTCGACCATCCGGCGGCGTGGAACGCCTGACGGGATTGGGGCGGGACGACCAGCACGTAGTTACCCGGCCAGATCGAGTAGTGCAGCATCGACGCCTTGATTTCCGCAACGTAGGTAGTGGCCAGTTCATGAGGGTCGGTCGTCCACTCGTTCATAACCTGACGGGGACCGGAGGCAGCGAGCACGGTGACCGACGAGACGTCGGCCGCCATTCCCCGTTCCACCCCCAGCGGCAACCAGGGACGGCCCCCTTCTTCGTCCTCGGCCACGCACCAGGACAGCTTTCCCGGATGACCGATGGTCGACCGGTCGAGCTCGCCGGGCCGAGCCTCGAGCAGGTTCCTCAACACCAGCCGGACCGCACGGCCGATGCACACCGAGGCCCGGTCTGGCCCCGCCAACGCCGAGTGGGCCGAGGACATCCCGAGCAGCCGGCGGATCGGCCCGTTGACGATGAGCAGGATGGCGCAGCCCGCAGTCGACGCCGTCGCCCCGTGGACGAGCACCTGCTCCTCGCAGAGCGCCTGCACGGCCGTCGCCACCACCGGGAAGTCGGGCGCCAGGCACCCCGCCATCACCGCGTTGATGGCGATTTTCTGCGCGGTGAGGGCCCGATTCTTGACCCGTTCGACACCGACAACCTGATCGGCGGAGTAGCCCGACCAGTCGAGCATGGCCTCAACCCGTTGCGGGGTGGGTGCCACTATGGGCAGCCCGTCAGTCCAGCCCCGTTCGCGGAAGGTCGCCTGCACCGCGTCGTCGTCGACCAGGTCGAACGTTGCTTCCAGCACCCGCTCACCAGAGCCTGGCTCTTCGACCGGCTGGAGTCCGGCTAGCTCTGCGGCAACGCGGTGCGAACTGTTATCCCGTACCACTGGTGTCGCGTTCCTCGCCCAACGTCAGGATCCGCCTCCGCTCTGGCGGCCGGCCGGTGGTGCCGTAGGCGATGCCGGCGTAACGCTCGAGGGTGTCCCTTGGATCGAGGATCGGGGCGGCCCGGGTGCCGGCGGCCACGACGCGCCCGTCCACCGTCTTGGGCACCCCGGAGCGTGAGGACAGCTTGGCGTCTGAACCATTTCGACATTCGCCAAGAGAGAATAACATCGGGCCCTGAGGTACCAGATCCTTGCAGGCGGGCCGGCGCGACGGCACCATCTTCAAAAACCCGGAGGGCGGGATTGGTCATGCAGGATGGTGTTAAGTGGGTCGGCACCTGGGCGGCGGCCCCCGCCCAGGCCGAGGGCTTCGCCGGCTTCACCAACCACACGATCCGCCTCAACCCGCGCGTCAGCGTCGGCGGCGAGCGGCTCAGGGTGCGGCTCTCGAACGCCTACGGCAACCGGCCCATCCAGATCGGCGCCGTCCGCGTGGCCCGGCGCGACAAGGGGTCGGCAATCGTGGCGGGCTCCGACCGCAAGCTGACCTTCGGCGGCGAGGGTGCCATCGCGATCGCCGCCGGCGCGGTCGCCTTCAGCGACCCGGTTGAGATCGAGGTGAAGCCGCTCGTCGACCTCAGCGTCAGCATCTACCTGCCCGGCGAGGTGCTGCCCGCTTTTCAGATCACCGGTCGCTATGCCCGGCAGACCAACTATGTCTCCCCGCCGGGTAACTTCGCCCAGGAAACGGTGATGCCGGTTGGCAACCTGACCGATCAGTGGTTCTTTCTGTGCGGAGTCGACGTGCTGGCGCCGGCCGAGGCGCGCGGCGTGGTGGCGCTTGGCGACTCACTGACCGACGGCAATATCTCAACCATCGACGCCTTCTGCCGCTGGCCCGACCAGCTGGCGCGCCGCCTGGTCGCGTCAGACGGGCGGTCGATCGGAGTGATGAACAACGGGCTCGGCGGCAACCGCATCCTGCACGATCTTCGCGGCGACAGCGGCCTCAGGCGCTTCGATCGCGACGTGCTGGCACAGCCGGGTGTCACGCACGTCATCGTCATGCTCGGCACCAACGACCTGCGCAACCGCTGGGCCAAGCCCGAGGAGGAGGTGACGGGCGAGCAGATGATCGCTGGCCTCAAGCAGATGGCGATGCGGGCGCACAGCGCCGGCGTCAGAATCATCGGGGCGACGCTGACCCCGTTTGGCAACGAGACTTTCATGACGAACGCTTGGAACCCAACGCGCGAGAGGCACCGGGTGGCCGTCAACGAGTGGATCCGTAGTGGCGGTGCCTTCGATGGAGTGGCCGATTTCGACGCAGCGGTGCGCGACCCGGAAATGCCGACCCAGATGGCGGCGAAATGGGATTGCGGCGACGGTTTGCACCCGAGCGACGCCGGCTATTGCCATATGGCTGACGTCATCGACCTCGCTCTGTTCGATTGAAAGAAAAGGTGGTTATGACCAGCAAGGCTTGGTGCGGCGGCGTGCTGCCGCCGCTTCGACGAGCGACGGCGACGGGGGTCACGTCACTGAGCGCTGCCGTTGGCCCCGCCCGGTGCGTGTTGAGGTGTCCAGACCCTCGAGCGCCTCGACCACCTCGTCACCTCTGACACACAGGAAGCGTAGAGGATAGGCAGGACCCCAACGGCACCTACGCTTGGGGCATGACGTCTGAGCCTTTATCCCAAGCCGAGTACGAGCGAATCTATGCGAGGGTGCCCCGTCTCCGGGTCGAGGTCGTCGTTGTCTTCCTCGACGGCGTCCTGCTGACCCGCCCCGAAGCAGGCCCGTGGAAGGGGCTCTGGCACATTCCGGGTGGCACCGTACGTTTCGGGGAGCGTCTGACTGACACGGTGTCGCGAGTCGCGCAAGACGAGTTAGGGGTCGAGGTGGCCATCGATCGTTTCCTCGGTTACGTCGAGTACCCCGGCTATCTCCACGGTGGCCAGGGTTGGCCGGTCGGTCTGGCCTTTATGGTTCACTTGACGGCGTCGTCGGCCGGGAGGTTCCACCCCAAGCCAGCCGCCGCTGACTGGTTCGAGCATCTTCCGGACGACATGCACGAGGAGCAGAAGGGCTTCCTCCAGGCGCAGCACCTGCGTCTGCCACTCGAGTCTCGCCACCATTCGGAGCTATCCGATCCCGAGTTGGCCCGTCTAGCGGACGTCTTGCGTCCGTTGGGGACCATCCACCCCTTCAGTGCCAGTGAGGCCCTGAGCGCCGCACTCGGTGCCGGCGTGGTGAATACCACGGCCGACATTGGTACCGCTATCGACGACCTTGAAGACGCCGGCGTGCTGCGACAGGTCCAACGAAACCCACCCCGCTGGGAGGCCATCGACCGTTCCGCCTGAGTGGCCGGGGCACCACCAGACCCGCAGCGGCGATCAGGTCCCGCCGGCTGCTTAGATGTCCCACAGACAACCGGGTGGGAGGGCCGATGAGCGGCGGCGAGGTTGCGGTTCCAGGTGAATCGGTAGAGCCAGTAAAAGAGTTGCATGGCCGCGATCTGGCCGCCGTGTTTATCGGTTTGATGTTGGTGATGCTCATGGCGGCGTTGGACTCGACGATCGTGGCGACGGCCCTGCCGACGATCGCTGGTGACCTGGGCGGCCTGAATCACATTTCCTGGGTGGCCACAGCCTATTTGTTGGCCCAGACCGTGGTGGTGCCCCTGTACGGCAAAATGGGCGATCTGTTTGGTCGGCGGATCGTGTTGCAAGTCGGTCTGATTATCTTTCTGGTGGGCTCGGCGCTTTGCGGGCTGAGTACCAGCTTCGTGGAGCTGGTGGCGTTCCGGGCAGTGCAAGGGCTCGGTGGCGGCGGATTGATGGTCAGCGCCCAGGCGGCCATCGGCGACGTGGTGGCGCCGCGCCGCCGGGGCCGGTACCAGGGCGTCTTTGGTGCGGTGTTCGGGTTCGCCACCGTCGTGGGCCCCCTCATTGGAGGCGCCATCACCACCAACTTGTCGTGGCGGTGGATCTTCTATGTGAATCTGCCCATCGGTGCGCTGGCCATCATCGCGTTGACGGTGACCCTGCCCACGGGCGCGGCCCGCGCTCATCACTCGATCGACTACGTGGGAACAGCTCTGTTGTCGCTCGGGCTGGTGGCGTTGGTGCTGATGGTGACCCTGGGGGGGACGACCTATCCTTGGGGCTCGGCGCCGATCATCATCTTGGCCGCGGTCACTATGGCTGCCATCAGCATGTTCCTCTATGTCGAGCGACGCGTTGCTGAACCGGTATTCCCGCCCCGGCTGCTCCGCGATCGGATCTTCGCGGCCGCCGGGGTGGTGGCCCTGCTGGTGGGTTTCGCCATGTTCGGAGCCATAACGTTCCTGCCCCTCTACTACCAGGTCGTGCGGGGCGACTCGCCGACCACGTCCGGCCTCCAGATTTTGCCGCTGATGGCCGGGCTCCTTTTGACCTCGATCGCCGGCGGGCTGATCGTGTCGCGTACCGGCAGGTACCGGCTGTTTCCGATCGTGGGGACCGCCGTGATGACCCTGGGGCTATTTCTCTTATCCCGCTTGTCCCCGCATTCGTCCACCGCCGCCGCGGTGAGCTCGATGTTTGTCGCCGGGTTCGGCATCGGGCTCGTCATGCAGGTGCTGGTGGTGGCCGTCCAGAACTCGGTCAGCTACCAGGATCTGGGCGTAGCCACCTCAGGGAACACGCTGTTCAGGAACATCGGAAGTTCGCTCGGTACCGCCGTGGTTGGAACCGTCTTCGCCTCCGAACTGGCAGCCCAACTCTACCGGGCGTTCCCCCATGCTCCCAAAGGGCAGCTCAATACCTCGCACTTCTCCGCGGCCGCCTTGGCCCGCCTGCCCCCGGCCGCCCACTCGGCCTTCCTCCAGGCCTACTCAGCGGCGCTCGACAAGGCGTTCAGGGTCGCTGGCTTCGTATCCATCGCCGCCTTCGTGGCGTCGTGGTTCATTCAAGAAAAACCCATGCGCACCACCGTCACCGCCGAAGATCTGGGCGGGTCTTTCGCCATGCCCCGAGGCGACGATTCCCGCGCCGAGATTGTCCGGGCCCTGGGCGTTCTGGTGGGGCGACAAAACATGCGGGCGTACCTTGAACGGGTCGCCACCGAAGCCGGGATAGATCTCCCCCTCAACGAATGTTGGGCGCTCACCCAGGTCCGGCGCGGCCACAACAGTCCCCGCGTCCTCCGCGAACGAAGCGGGGCGTCCCCCGAAGCGGTCCGGTCGACCCTTACCAGTCTGACGGAGAAGGGCCTCCTCACCCGCTCAGCCGAAGGTGATACACGAGACAGCTCGGTCGAACTGACCGAGAGCGGAACCGCCATTGCTGACACGCTGCTGGCCAGCGTCCGAAACCGACTCGAGAACCTCCTCGAAGGGTGGTCCCCAGAGCAGTACCCCGACCTCTCGAAGCTTCTCAACGACTTCGCGGCCGAGGTCGTTCCGGCCCGCCGAGCTTTAGCCGCCGCACGCGCCATCTGAAAGGTGTAGGCGGATTAGAGGAGGAGCGGCCGGGTCGTTCCACTACTGGTCGGGCGCATCGGCGGGATCGGTCGCGCCGACGTCGAGCCAGCGGGGCCGCCCCGGGTGTTTGCCGGCGCGGACCAGCGCGATCGCCTCGCCGTCCTCGGACCAGAAGTGACAGGTGTTGATCATGCGGGCGACGTTGAACTGGCGGTCCGGCCGGCCCCAGTCGCCCTGGCGGTCCGGCCGGTCCCAGTCGCCCGGTTGACGGCCGCGCATCTCCATTGACGTCATCGCCTGGGTGGCGACCGGGCCCATGGCGAGAAGGAGCGCAGTGGTGTGCGTGCACCCGCGGGGGCCGCCGAAGAGCTGCCGTACCTTGTCGATATACCCCCGGGTCACCGGGAGGCCGACGAGGTTCTGGTACCTCGGCGTGATCGCCGGGCAGCCCCCGTGTGGGTTGGTCGCGAATTCGACGTCGACCTCGCTGATGATCATCTCGGGGTAGTCGACGATCAGATCGACGATCATGTGGTGGACCTCTATCGGACCTCGCCCCGTCTCGACCGGCATGATCATGGGCTTGATATCGCGGACCATCCCGCGGATGCGGATCTGGTCCGGGGACCGCCGGTAGGCGCGGACCCGGTACGTCCGGTCGTGCAGAAGCTCCTCGTCCGGCGAGCTGTCGGCGTCATGAAAGTCGTCAATGTCATGGTTGATCGCCTGCGTGGTGTCCACCCGGTACCCTCTCGTCACGACGTACCGGGAAAGGCTACCAAGCAGCACTCGCCGGGGACCAAGCGGGGGCCGTGTCGTCCCGGTGGGGCGTGCCGGCGCCGGCTCCCTCGGCAACCCGGCCACCGTCGATAGGCCTGTCGCCCCTCCTGCTGCCAGCCAGGTGTCACCAGCCGGCCAGCGCCGCCGGGGGCGCGTCTGAGGACCGCGGCGCGGCGGACATCGATGCGCGGCGACCCCGGTCGTGGCATGCTGACTGTGCTCGTCGACCATCGGGGGAAATCGTGGGCGTCTTGGACGATATATCGGTCGTGGAGCTCTCCATCGCGATCGCCGGGCCTAGCTGCACGCGGACCCTCGCGTTCCACGGGGCCACGGTGATGAAGCTGGAGTCACGGGGGAACCCGGATGTGGCCCGACTGTTCGGCTCGGCATGGGCGGCCGAGGCAGGTCCCGAGGTGGTTATGGACACCACGCCGTACCTCGGCGAGATGGGAGCTAACAAACGATCCGTCGGCCTCGACCTGAAACACCCCGACGGCCGCCGGGCGGCGCTCGCCCTGCTGGCGGCGTCCGATGTGTTCGTCACCAACTACACAACGCCGGCCGTACGGAGCCTGGGACTCGCCTATGAGGAGGTCGCCGCGGTTAACCCGCGGATCGTCTACCTGGCCATGCCCGGGTTCGGCTCCGAGCCCGACCTCCCCTACTACGAGTTCCTGGCGTGGGGACCCAACCAGGCCCCGCTCGGCGGCCTGGACGCGCTCACCGGGTACCCCGACCAGCAGCCGGCCGGCATCGCGACCATCGCCCCTCCTGATTACTTCGCCGGCCTGCACGCCGTCGCCGCGGTCCTGACCGCGCTGGAGCACCGGGATCACACGGGCGAGGGCAGCTACGTCGACATTTCCCAATTCGAGACAACCGTGTCGGCGCTCGGGCCGTTCCTGCTGGACAACTCGCTCACCGGCCGGGCCCCTGAGCGCAACGGCAACCGGCTGGCGTGGCTCGCGCCGCAGGGCTGCTACCCCTGCCGGGGCAGCGACGAGTGGGTCGCCGTCACCGTGGCCTGCGACGACCAGTGGAGGGCGCTGGCGTCCCTGGTGGGTGGCGGACTGGCCGGCGACGACCGCTTCGCCACCGTCGACGGGCGCCTCGAGCACCACGACCTGCTCGACGAGCGCATCGCGGCCTGGACGGCGTGCCGCTCGGGCGCCGAGGTCGCCACCCTGCTGCAGGAACACCGGATCGCGGCCCACGAGGTACACGACGGCGTCGGCGTGCTGCACGACCCGCAGGTGCGAGACCGGCACTGGTTCGAGTTCGTCGGGTCGCAACGCTTTCCGGACGGAGACCTCTTCGGCGGCCACCCCATCCGGCTGTCGGGAACCCCGGGGCGGTGGTGGCGCGGCGGACCCAGCCTGGGGCAGGACACCGTCGAGATGCTTACCCAACACGCGGGGCTGTCTGACGAGGAGGTCGCCGGCCTCCTCCAGAGCGGAGCGGCGTGCGACGTCGCGCACCGGGACATCACGCTGCGGCGCCCCTACATCGACTACGCGCCAGCGCTCGGTCTCCGCGCCCCGGACGGGGCGTGATGGGCGGCCCCTGGACAGGTGTGCGGGTCGTTGAGACGGCGGGCCTCACCGGCGCGTACGCCACCCGGATGTGGGCCGCCCTCGGCGCCCACGTCGTCGTCGTCGAGCCGCCGGGTGGGCACGTGCTCCGTCACCTGCCCCCGTTTGCACCGGGCCACCAGGGCCCGGAGGCCTCGCTGTGGTGGGCGTTCTTCGGACAGGGCAAGCGCTCGGTCATAGCCGAGGCGGGCACCCCCGAGCACGCCCGCCTCGTCGCCTCGGCCGACGTCCTGATCGGCGACGTCGATCCGGCGCACGACGACCCGAAGCCGGCGCACGACCGACAGGTGGTGGTTGCGGTGAGCCCGTTCGGGCTCACCGGGCCGCGCCGGCACTGGAACGGCTCGGAGCTGATCGGCTGGTCGTCCGCTGGCGTCGCCTACACCCTCGGTTTCCCCGACCGCCCGCCGCTCGGCGTCGCCGCGCCGGTGCAGTTCGCCGCGCACCTCACCTCCCTGTACGCCCTCAACGCCGCCCTGCTCGGCCTACGGGCGGCGCGGCGCACCGGTCGCGGACAGGTGGCGGACATCTCTATCGAGGAGTGCTGCTTGACGCTCGCCCCCGAGGTGGGGGTGCCGATGTGGCTCGACGACCGCATCCCCCGGGTGCGGGGGGGCAACCGCCGCAACACGACCCGGCCGTGGGGGCTCTACCCCTGCGCCGACGGGTTCGTGTCGTTCCTCGTCCTGCAGCCCGCGCACTGGCGGGCGATGGCCCGCTGGATCGCCGAGGAGACGGGCATGGAGGCCGTGCTCGAGGAGGCGTTCGTGGACCTGCGCGTGCGGTGGGAGGTGTCCGATTTCATCGACGACTGCACAGAGGCGCTGACCCGCTCGCACACGAAGCTCGACCTGTTCGTCGAGGGCCAGCGTCGAGGCATCCCGATCACGCCGGTCAACACCGTCGCCGATCTCCTCACGGACCCCCACCTCGGCAAAGCGGGGTTCTGGCGGGTCGACAACCATCCGGATCTCGGCCCGCTGACCGGTCCGGGAGCTCCCTTCCGCGTCAACCACGACTGGTGGCAATGGGCGTCGGCGCCCCGCCTGGGCGAACACACCACCGAGGAGCTCGCCTACGAGGCGTGACCCGTGAGCGAGGACGCGGCCCCTACACGGCCCGCGCCCCATCGCATGGGGGCCCCGCCGGCCGGGGCCGGGCCGGCCGCGGCGAGCCTGGTCACGACTTTCTCGGGCCCGAAGCCCGAGGCGCCGATGTCGGCGGCCGGGCTCGGGCCGTCAGCCGACGGCCTGCCGCAACCGGGTGTGAAGGGCCTCGAGATGCTCGGCCATGGCGGCGACGCTGCGGGCGCCGGACTGGAAGATGGCGGTCGCGTTAACCGCGAGCCAGCCGAAGCCGAGCTTCTGCACCTCCTCGGCCCGCCGGACCACGCGGTCGTGCTCCTGATAGAAGGTCTTGCCTTCCCTGTCGCTCGGTGGCGGCGCGAGCATCGCCTGTAGCCCGACAGCGAGCGGATCGCGGCCGGCCGACTCGGCGTGACGCCGGACCGTCTCGACGGCCACCCGGGTCTGCTCCGCATCTCCTGTCACCATGCCCATCCAGCCGTCCCCGAGCGTCCCGGCGCGTCGCAGGGCGGTCGGTGTTGCGCCGCCAACCCAGATCGGCAGCAGGCCGCGCTGCGGCGGCTTCGGCTCCATGGCGATGGCGTCGGCGTCGAAGCGCTCGCCCCGTCGCTCGATCCGTTCGTCGCCCCAGCACGACCGCAGCAGCCCGATGGCGTCGTCCATCACCCTGCCGCGCCGGCGGAAGTCCTCGCCGAGCGTTTGGTACTCGACCTCCTGCCAGCCGACGCCCACGCCGAGCCGCATCCGGCCGCCGGACAGGGTGTCCAGTGTGCTGACCTGCTTGGCGACGAGCGCCGCCTGGCGCTGGGGCAGGACGAGCACCTCGGTTGACATGGTCACCCGCTCGGTGACCGCGGCGACGAACCCGAGGGTGACCAGGGCCTCGAGAATCGGCATCCGGGTCGGATACCTCGGAGCCCGCCGGGTCGGCGTCTCGTATCCCATCACCACGTGGTCAAAGACGGCCAGGTCGTCGTAGCCGATGGCCTCGATAGCCCGGGCCAGCTCCGCCACGTTGGCCGGTCCCTCGCGGTAGGCGACACTCGGGAACTCCACGGAGATCTTCATGGCGACATTAGAGCCGATTTACACCCAGGGTGGCGGCCCACTCAGCCTTCTCTGCCGCGAATCGCTCCCTTTCGAGATTTTCTGTATCGAATCGTGCCCAACCGAAGGGGACGCCGCGACAGAAAATGGTCCGTGCCTCGGGGTGTGCCACGGGGCGTGGTGGCCGGGGCCGCCGGGCCGCCGGCCGTCCAGCCAGGCCGGGCCGCCGAGGCGCCGATCTGCCCGCCGAGCCGCCGAGCCGTCCGGCCCGCGGGGGCGCCGATCTGCCCGCCGGGCCGCCGAGCCCCCGGCCGCCCCAGCCAGTCAGGCCCGCCGCCATAACGATTCCCTGGTCGGCGTCCGGTTCGCGCCCCGAGCCACGCTACGGCGCACAAGCCGAGCTGCTCGACCTGACCGAAGGGACCGCAACCCACGCCCGGCAGTCCCTTCTCCACAGGGGGCGACCTCGCCGGCACCAAACCCGAACTGATCGTCAGGGATCCCGTGTTCGGTGACTGCCTCAGACCGCGCTTTCCCATCTGGCAGAGGAGCCAATCATCTGCTGTCGTTTGGCCATTCCGGCACCCTCCGGCGTCCACACGCTAACGTCCGCTCACCGGAGCGAACGTGAGGAGGGGTCCTATGCGAGTGTCACGGCAGGTTCGTCGCTTCGCCGTCTTCTCGGTGGTGACCGCGCTGGTGGCCGGAGGGCTCCTGACAAATGCTGCGGGTGCAGCCGTATCCCGTCCGGTGCCGGCGTCCACGACCGCGAGGACGGTGCAGCCCAATCCCTTTGGCGAGCTTGATTGCAACGGGCTCAGCCCCATCCAGCGCCCGGTCAAGGCCGACCTGGCGTGCGCTGACCCGCGGGGTGACGACGGCGGTCGCTTTTATGAGAACGGCCACTACATCGGCCACGACGAACCCTCGGTGCGCTTCGTGTCGACCCGGGCCGGCTCCGGCAACAACGTATCCATGACGGAGACCCTCCCGACCGATCCGGTGGCGGCGCCGACCGTGGCTGGCGGCGGCCACGACGTGACCCACTGGTTCGAGCTGAGCGTCGCGCCCTGGCTCTCCATCGACGTGTGCGACCCCAACTCCGCGCCCCTGCTGCCGTGCACCCCGGTGTCCGACGCCAATGCTCCCCACGGCCCGTACCCCGGGGCGGGCGCGGCATTTGTGGAACTTCAGTTCTATCCGCCGGGCTTTGCGCCTTTCGTAGACGCCACGAGCTGCGACAACACCCACTGGTGCTCCGCGCTGACCATCGACAGCCTGGAATGCACCACCAACGGATCGGGTCCCTGTCACAGCAACTGCCCGGAGCCGGTCAACTTCGCTTTCATTCAGACCAATGGCGTCCCGACCGGACCGCCCAGCCCGCAGGAGTCCGATCTGGCCAGCTTCACGCCTGACGCCAAGACCCTGCGGATGAATCCGGGCGACAGAATCACCGTCCACATGTGGGACGCCAGGATTCCGGGAGGACATGCCCTGGAAGCACAGGAGTCCGACCTGACGACGGGGCAGACCGGTTTCATGATCGCCTCGGCCGCCAATGGCTTCATGAATACCGATCCCTTCGTATGCACCGGCACGCCGTTTAACTTCCAGCCGGAGTATTCGACGGCGCGGGCCCAGAACATCATCCCGTGGGGAATCGGGCCATACATGATCAATACCGAGTACGAGATCGGCCACTGGGAAGCGTGCACGAAGGTGACGGGGCCGGCCACGTTCACCATGGGTAGCTTCAGCGACACCTACTACAAGCACTGCGTAGGTCCGTATGAAGTGGCCGCGGACAACGGAAAGACCTTCGAACCCAATGACTCGCCCTGCTACAGAGCGGGCGATACGCACGGAGGGACAGCGGCGCCCAACACGGTCACGGGGTGCGATGTGTTTTTCGGCGCCATCGGCGATCTCGACTACGACGGGCAGCCCTACTACGCGGATTGGCCCGGCTCCCTGACCCCGGGTGCATACCCGTCACCGTTCCTCCAGCAACAGCCGACGACCGGCGGACAACCGTACCCGGCGATCCAGTTCATGACGGACTCGAGCGCCACCCAGTTGAATACCAACTGCAATCTGGTGACCGGTCAGGGATGCGTGCTGCCTCCCAAGGGTCCAGGCCATTTCTACCCCTACTTCACCCTGGCGTCCGTCGGTGGGCGCTGCGTGTGGGAGTTCGGCAACATGACCAACGGGTCCACCTTTGGTCGCGACCTTCAATACGGAAAGGTCGGCCCGGGCACGATCGGAGCCTTCGCAGGACCGGTTCGCAGCAACCCCAGCTGCTGACGCATCTAGGCGAGGATGCGTTGGCGGCGGTCCTCGGTGAAGCATTCAGCGTCGACGTTTTCGGGACCGACCATGACGGCCAGCAGGGTCGACATCAGCGAAGGGTCGTCGGCGAAACGGGCGCTGGCTCGTAGCCGGCGGGAGCGGGCTTCCTCGCCGAACTCCGCGTAGAGTGCGGACTGTATCTGGGCGGAAAAACGGAGCCGGCGGAGGCGCTCCCGGCGTTCTTCCACATAGGGGCGGAGTGCGGCCGCCGACCAGTCCGATGAGGCTTGCAGAATCTCGCTGACCAGCCGCACGTCTCTCAGGGTGATTGACAGTCCCTGGCCGGTGATGGGGTCGTTCCATCCGGCGGCGTCTCCAATGAGCACGGCGCCGTCGGTAACGGGCACGTCGACCCAGGCGTCCTCGTTCGGGTAGGTGGCGCATGGACTGATAGGCGTGGCCTCGGCCAGCGCCTCGGACATCGGCACGCACGCCAGATGGAAGGCGCGGCCGAACTCCGCCGGTCCGCTCTCGCCGGAGAGCCGGTGGCGCTCCTCGAGGGGCAGTCCGAGATAGAGGCGGACGCGCCCTCGGCCTTGAGGAAAGGCGAGGAAGTGGACGTGGTCTTCGGCCCCGGCGATCTGCACATCCTCCGGCCAGTCTTCTGCACCGTCCACCAACAGCCCGGAGAAGACGTGGTGGGGCGGGTCCTTGTGCAACTGGAAGCCCAGCCCGCGACGTATTACCGAGTTGCGGCCATCCGCGCCGACCAGCAGCCGGGCGCGGGCTGTCCGGCGGGCACCGTTGTCGTCGGAGAAGGTGACCGTCGGCGGGTCGAGGCTGATATCGATCTGTTCGACGCCCCGGTGCACGTCGGAGCCGGCCGCGGCGGCGGCGTCGACAAGCACCTGACAGGCGTCGGGATGGCGTTGGGTCATGGGACCCTCCACACCGGGAATGAGGTTGAGGGCCAGGCTGCCCGCCTCGGCCGCGGCTGGCTCCACGGTCTCGTCATAGAAGACGTGGCGTTGCAACACATGGCCCCGGGCGCTGGCGATGACGCCGGCCAGTCCCAGGCGACCAGCTTCGACCATCCCCCAGGGCGCGATCCACTCACCCTTCGTGCGGTCGGGGAACGTCGTCGTGCGCTCCAGGACCAGGCACGAGTGGCCGGCTCGTTGCATCACGGCGGCCAGTGCCGCTCCGCCGATGCCACCACCCACAATGACCAGGTCGTAGTCATACTCAGTCATAGATAGTTCAGCCCCGCGTTGGGATCGAGCCCTGATCTGAAACCGATTGGCAACAGCGCTCCGGATGGTAGCAAGGAGACCCGACCCGGATCGCCGGGAATGTCAGCAGTCGAATAAGATCTGAACCTACGCTGCTTGGGGGTGGCCGATGAGTGCTGATCTCCACGGAGATCCATCGATGATTGACGCCGGTTGGCTCACCAAGTCGCTCGAGGAGGCGGGCGTGGCGCGCGGGGCGAGAATCGTGGAGTTGACGTGCGCGGGGCTGATCGGTACCGGCCAGATGAGCCGTAACGCCCGCTTCGAGCTCGAATGGGACCAGCCCGGCCGGCCCGCCACCATCGTAGGCAAGTTTCCCTCCGCGGACCCCGGGACCAAGACGGCGTCGTTCGAAAACGGAGCGTATCTGAACGAGCACATCTTCTATACCGAGATCGCCGGCACCGTGGACATTCGGACTCCGATGTGCTGGGTCGCATGCTACGACGACCGGGCCCTCGACTTCGTTCTGATCATGGAGGACCTCGCCGGGTCGGTGCAGGGCGACCAGTTCAGCGGCTCCACCGTCGAAGAGGCCGAACTGGCGATCGTGCAGGCCGCCGGTCTGCACGCTCCTCGCTGGGGTGACCCGTCCCTTGCCAAGGTGCTCCAGCCACCAGATCGAGAGCGCGCCGACCGAATGGAGCAGTACTACCGAGCGTGCGTCCCCGCGTGCATCGGGCGTCTCGGGGACCGATTCGACGACGACGTGATCACACTGCTGCAAGGCTTCGCGGATGTGCTGCGACCATGGGTGCTGGGCTCCGGAACAGCCCACACCGTGGTGCACGGCGACTTCCGGCCTGACAATTTCCTCCTCGGGCGCACACCCGAGGCACCGCCGTTGGCCGTCGTGGACTGGCAGACGGTGAACGCTGGCCTTGGCGCGTGCGACATCGCGTATCTGATCGGAGGCGCGTTTCCGCCCGAGCAACGGCCGTCAGTAGAGCGCGAGCTTGTGACCCAGTACGTCCAGCGGCTCGTTGGCGCCGGAGTCGACTATAAGCCCGACGACGCCTGGCGGGACTACCGGTGGGGCACCCTCCACGGCGTGCTCATCGCCGTCCTTGCCACGGTAATGGCCGAACAGACCGAGCGGGGCGACAACATGCTTTCCCTCATGGCTATTCGACATGCGAAGCATGCCATTGACCTCAACGCGCTCGACCTCGTCAGGCAAAGCCCGTTTTAAGTAGTTGAGTTGCGATCAGCCTTCAGGACGTCGTCTGATATTCATTTGGCGTAGAACGTCTCGCGCCACGTCGCCTTCGCCTTGGGCCACCTGGGCGAGCATCTCCGGGCCGAACCCCTGTTCCGAGAGCGTCTGGCGGCCGCCGTGCGGCGACGTCACCACGTGCTGTCATCTACGGCCGGCTTGTCCGATTCCGTGTACGACGCCCCCGTCGTGCTGGCGAATGGTCCCCAGACGGCATCGCCCGCTGGTGGACCCGAGTGCAGCAGCTCCAGCAGGATGTGGACGAAGGGCGCCGCCGCCTGGTCCTGCTCGGCCTGGGCTGATGAGGCCGCCGAGCTGTCCGACCTTCACACCCGGAACTTCAGGTAGAGGTGGCGGCGCGGAGCCGACCGCGTGAGCGGGCCTGTACAGTGACCGCCGTCACGATGGCAGTGACCAGGACGGTGGCCACCACGATCAGGGCGAGTTGCCAGGCTTCGAGCCCGCCGGATCCGGCCACGCTCATGGTTGTCGCCGCCTGGCCGCCGTCGTTGGGCGGCCGTACCCGGGCGGCGAAGGCGGCCGTGGCTGGTCCGATGACCGTGAGCGCGGCGGCGGTCAGGGCGGTGATCAGTACTGCGATTCGGCGCGGGGTGTTCATTTGTGTTGCCTCCTCGGTTGAGTGCCTCAGACGACAACTATGAGAAAGGGAGACCGGCGTGACCAGCGAACGCCAATCCGGTACCTTCGACCAATCCATACCGGTCGACGAGGGCGACGGTGACGAGGCTCTCTTTTGGCTGCACTACTGGGAGTGCCTGGCCTGCTCGTACCCGGATCGCAGCGGAGATCTGCGGAGCGTGACCATGGCCTCGGACTTTTACACCGACACTGAATGGCACCGGACCGGCATGTACGTCGAGTACCTCCGTCCGGCGGGGGTGGAACACGAACTCATGGTCTGTTTGCCGGGCGGTCCGGGGCACACCGTGCGACTGATGCTCTTTCGAGGCCCTGGCTCCAACTTCACCGAGCGGGACCGGGGCATCCTTGCCCTCTTGAGGCCGCATCTGGAACACGCTTACCTGGATGCGGATCTGCGACGCCGGGGTATTCCGAAGCTAACGCCTCGCCAATGGCAGCTGATGAGGCTGGTGGCCAACGGCTACAGCAACTCGCAGATCGCCCGGCGCCTCTTTATCTCGGAGGGCACGGTGCGCAAGCACCTCGAGAATATCTTCGAACGCCTCGATGTCACTAACCAGACCGCCGCAGTCGAGCAGGCCTTTTCCCAGCGACCCGCCCCATCCGCCTGAACGCCGCGACCGGGCCTCGGACGCGGTGTCAGCGGCAGTGGGCTGTCGGAGCGGTTCTGGGCGGGGGAACCTCTGTGTCGAGAAAACCGCGTCCTATGTGGTTTTCTTTTACACGATCCCCTTCTCGTGGGCCCCCCACAGTCGGCCAGTGGGGGTGAGAGGGGGTGGCCGGCGCCCCGGACCGCTGCAGATTCGCAGTAGGGTCAGTACATGTTGATGCCGGCCATCATTTGATGGCTTGCGGGTTTACGGGCGACCCGACCGAGCCGGTAACGGTCAGGGGCGGGGCCACGAACATGAACTCGTACGCTCCGTCCTCCGCGCAGTCGGCCGCCAGCGCTTCGAGATCGAACATCTCGCCGATGTGGATACCGGCGTTGACGAGCAAGATGATATGCAGCGGTTGGAAGATGTCAGGCGTCTCGTTGGGCAGGACCTCGATGCCCCAGGTGTCGAGGGCGACCGCGGCGACATGCCGTTCGCACAGGAACGGGGCCGCGCTGATCGCCAGCCCGGGAGCGGGGCCACCTGAGTACTCGTCACCCCAGTAGCCCCTGTCCCGCACTGCCCCGATTCTGCCGGTGCGAACCAGAACGATATCCCCCTCACCGACGGTCACCCCCTGCTGTGCGGCGCACGCTTCCAGATCGTCGCCATGGATCGGTTCGCTCACGTCGAGCCATTGTTTGCCCTTGTAGCGGGCGACATCGAGCAACACCCCTCGGGTTACCATCTTGTCCTTCACCGCGGTGATGCTGTTTTTCAGGGCCCCGGTGCTGTTCACCGCGTCGGTCCCGTGTCCGTTGTACATCTTGCCCTCGTGGTAGATATGGGCGAGGGCGTCCCACTGCGTCGAACACTGCAACACCAGGTAGACGGCGTCGTCGGTGTAGCGCAGCGTGGCCAGGTGGTCTTGGGCGCCCGACGCAACGTCTCCGCCGTCTTGCAGCATGATGTGAATGGGGTTGACCCGTCCGTACGCACCGGTCATGGGTCCGCCGGCGTCCAGGGGTAGGGCCAGAGAGAACACCCGGCCACGACGCACCAGGGACGCCGCCTGCTTCACCTTCTCGGCATTGATGAAGTTCATGCTGCCGAGCTCGTCGTCCGGTCCCCACTTGCCCCAGTTCCGGTACCGTGCGGCCAACTCGAGCACCGTGCTGCTATCGGGCGTTGTTGTGGTCACCGGTGCTTCCTCCCTCTCTGCCTGGTGTGCGCGGCGATGCTACTTGGCGAGCAGCCCGGCTGCGGCCAGGCTCGTATCGATCGATTTGCGGCCGGACAAACACCTGGCGGGGCTTCGTGGCGGGCGCCAGGCGGGGCTAGTGTCGGCGCGGGTGGCGAGGCCGACGGGCGAGGCCGACGGGGACGGGGACGGTGACATAACCTTGAGCGTGGTCAGGCCGCATGGAGGACGACGATCTTGAGGGTGGAGGTCGCTTGCGAGCCGTCATCGCAGAGGACCTAGCCCTCCTCCGGGACGGTCTGGTCCGGGTTCTCACCGCCCACGGAATCGACGTGGTGGAGGCCGTGCAGGACGGCCCGGCAGTGGTCGAAGCGCTTCTCTCGCACCGTCCGGATGTGGCGGTTCTGGATGTCCGATTGCCTCCCACGTTTACCAACGAGGGTCTCCTGGCCGCCGTCGAAGCCCGCCGGCAGCTTCCAAACCTGCCGGTCCTGGTCCTGTCGCAGTACGTGGAGCCGCTTTATGCGCGGGAGCTGCTGTCATCCCGGGCAGGCGGTGTCGGCTACCTGCTGAAGGACCGGGTCATGGACGTCGGGGAGTTCGTCGAAGCGGTCAGGCGGGTGGCCTCGGGAGGAACAGTCATGGATCCCGAGGTGGTGTCGCAACTGGTCACCGGCCGGGAAAGAGACGAAGCCATGCGCCGGCTGACCCCCCGTGAGCGCGAGGTGCTGGCCCTTATGGCCGAGGGTCGGTCGAACGCTGCCATAGCCGCGGCGCTGGTGGTGTCGGAGAAGGCGGTCAGCAAGCACATCGCCAACATTTTCCTCAAGCTCGATCTGCCTCCCTCCGACGACGACAACCGCCGCGTCATGGCGGTACTGGCCTTCTTGAACTCCTGACCACTCCGAGGTGGACCTAGGTCCACCCCGGATACGGGTTTTGGCACCATGTTCACAAGGGGGCGGGATTTTTACGGTGAGGAGCATGACTCCTGTGCTCAGCCGTCTCGCCGTCGTCTGCTATCGGCACCGCCGCCGTGTCCTCCTGGCCTGGGTGGCCCTGGTCGTGGTGGCGGTGACCCTCGGTCCGGGCCTGGCCGGAAGGTGGTCCAACAGCGGCCGCCTGCCCGGCACCGACTCGCAGGCCGCCCAGGACGTCCTGGCGGCCCAGTTCCCGGCACAGGCGGGCGAGAGCGACGCCGCCGTGTTCGCTGGCATCACCGGCCATCGGGCGGCCGCCCAGGAGCTCCTCGCCCGGATCGGCCAACAGGCCGGCGTGACCAGGGTGGGGTCCATCCAGCTGGCCCCCCGCGGTGACGTTGCTTATGCCCGGTTCACATTGGCCGACAGCCCGAGCAGCCACCCCGGCCAGACAGCCACGGCCATCGAGCATCTGGCCCATCCGTCCGGACTGACGGTGGCCTTCAGCGGGGACTCCTTCCAATCCGGCAGCGCACCGAAAGGTGACGTCATCGGAGTGATGGCCGCCCTGGTCGTGCTGCTCGTCGTGTTCGGTTCGGCTCTGGCCGCCGGCTTGCCGATCGTGATCGCCCTGGCCGGCATCGGAATTGCCATCCCGCTGATCGGCATCGCCGCCCACGTCGTGCCGAGCCCCAACTTCACCGACCAGGTGGCAGCACTGGTCGGCATCGGCGTGGGGATCGACTACACCCTGCTGGTCGTCACGCGCTACCGGGCCGCCCTCGCTCGCCACGGTGAGCCCGAGACGGCGGTGGGGGAGGCTCTGTCGACCGCCGGGCGGTCCGTCATCCTGGCCGGCTCGACGGTGGTCGTCTCCCTCATGGGCCTGTTCTTGATGGACGTGTCCACCTTCGACGGACTGGCGGTGGGAGTCGCGCTGGCGGTGCTGATCGTGGTGGCGGCCACCCTCACCCTGTTACCGGCCCTGCTCGGGTTCGCGGCCGGCCGGATGTTCAGGCGGTCGAGAGCGGCCGGAAGCGTTCCTTTTGGTCGCCGAGTCCGCTTCGCCGGGGCCCGGCGCAGAGTCCGCTTCGCTGGGGTCCGGCGCCGGGTCCGGTTCGCCGGGGGTAGCCGCCTGTCGAGTTTGGTGGGGCGGAGACCGGTGGGGCTGGCCTCGCTCGGAATGGTCGCCTTGCTCGTCCTGGCCGCCCCCGCCCTGCACCTCCACCTCGGCACGGCTGACGCCGGCACCGACCCGCCCGGCAGCACCACGCGCCAGGCCTATGACCTGGCCGTTCGAGGTTTCGGGCCGGGCTCGGTGGCGCCCGTCACCGTCGTCGCGGAAGCGCCCTCGACGGGAACCGATCCGACCGCCACTGCCGCCGGCCCGGCCGTGCGGTCCCTGATCTCCTCCCTCGAGGTCACGCCCGGGGTCACTTCGGTCGCCGCCCCCCGCATCAGCAGGTCCGGCACGACCGCCGTGGTCGAGGTGACCCCGGCGTGGGGGCCGGCCGATCGGCACACGGCGGCGCTCATCGACCGGCTGCGACATGAAACGCTGCCCGCCGTCGAACACCAGACCGGCGTCACCGCCCACGTCGGCGGCGAAACGGCTGGCAACGTCGATTTTGCCTCGGTCACCGCCAAGCGCCTTCCGCTCCTTCTGGTCGGGGTCCTCACCATCAGCTTCCTTCTTCTCCTCGTGGGTTTCCGCTCCGTCGCCGTCGCGGCCCAGGCCATCCTGCTGAACCTGCTTTCCGTCGGAGCCGCCTACGGCATCATGGTGGCGGTGTTCCAGTGGGGATGGGGCGCCGGGCTTACCGGCGCCGCCGCCGCCCCGGTCGCGCCATGGATTCCGACCATGCTGTTCGCGATTACCTTCGGCCTGTCGATGGACTACGAGGTCTTCGTCATCGGAGCGATCCGGGACGCCCGGACCGGGCTTGGCAACGACCGGCAGGCGGTGGTGGACGGTCTGACCTCGACGGCGGGGATCATCACCGCCGCCGCCCTGATCATGGCGCTCGTGTTCGGCAGCTTCGTGACATCCAGCAGCCTGGATCTCAAGGTCATCGGAGTGGGGTTGGCGGCCGCCATCGTGGTGGACGCTTCGCTCATCCGGCTGCTGATCGTCCCGGCCACCATGACCGTCCTGGGGCCGGCGGCCTGGTGGTGCCCGCGCTGGCTGTCCCGCTTGCTGCCACGCGACCGCACCGGGGCAGCTGACCGCACCGCCCCGCAGGTAGCGAGCCGGCCGAGCGGGCCGGCCCTTACGCTCCCGACCCGCCTGTCTCAGCGGAGCGGCTAGCCCGGCCGCGGATCTTCTCCAGGAGTGGTCGCGATCTCGCCCACCATGACAAATGTCATTCGTGGGTTGTGAGCTATCGCCGATCAGCGCGGCTGGCTGTAGACAGGAGCAGGGGGTCTAAGGTTCCGGGTCGAGGTGAGCCCACGCGAATTCACTCGACGGGAGGTACTGCGGGCCGGGCTTGGTGTTCCGGCTCTAGCCCTGGCCTCCGCGGCGGGCTGCACGAGTGAGGCCAAGCGGGCGTCGCCCGCCATCGCCTCGTCGAGTCCTTCCACCGGTTCTTCCACCTCGAGCACGTCGCCGCCGAAGACAGTGGCGAGGCGGGCTCGCCGTTCGGTCACCTTCGCGTTCGCGGGTGACACCCACTTCGTCGACGAGTGGGACACCGAGGGCGGGATCACCTACACGGGCGTCCCGACCCTGGCCGCGCAGCTGGGCGCCAATCCCGAACATCTCTTGTCGCCGGTGGCGCCGGTGTTCGCCCGAGCTGATATCGCGATGGTGAACCTGGAGACGGCCATAACCGATCGGGGCGAACCGGACGCAGGAAAGGCATACCACTTCCGGTCGCCGGCCTTGTCGTTCAAGGCTCTGAAAGCGGCCGGGGTCGATGTGGTGGGCATGGCGAACAACCACGCCCTCGACTACGGCCCCGTTGGAATGGCCGACACATTTGACGCAATAGCCGCTTCCGGGATGCCCGTACTGGGAATCGGCCACAACGCGGCCGAGGCCTTCCGACCCTATCTCACGACCGTCGGCGACCAGCGGATCGCCATCTTCGCCGCGACGGACTGGCTCGAGCCGGCGCTGGTAGCACAATGGACTGCGTCCGACTCCCGGCCGGGGCTGGCGTTCTGCGTTGACCCCACCCGGCTTCTCGCCGCTGTCAGCTCGGCACGGGCCGAGGTGGACACCCTCGTGGTCTTCCTTCATTGGGGCATCGAGACAACCCACTGCGCGTCGCCCGAGCAGCACAGCCTGGCCCAGGCTCTGATCGCCGCCGGCGCGGACATCATCGTCGGGAGCCACGCCCATCGGGTGTTCGGTGCCGGCCATTTCGGCGAGGCGCTGGTCGCCTACGGCTTGGGCAACTTTGTCTACTTCAGAGAGGACGGCGAATCGGGCAGCAGCGGGATACTGCTCGTCACCGCCACCGGCCGGCACGTGGACAGCTACGAGTGGGTTCCGGCCCGGATCGTGCGGGGTATCCCGAGGCCCGAGATCGGATCGGCGGCGGTCTCTGACGACGCGGTGTGGGCCGACCGGCGAACCTGCAGTGGCCTGACCTCGTAAGTCCGCCATCCTGCCGATGTAAGCGCCATGTCAGGCCGCGAAAGCAATGTGGTTCCAGCAGCCGGGCCGTCCGCTCGCGCCGAGGACCGATCCCCTCGCCTGAGCTTTGGCGCCAGGGCGGACTGTCACCGCCCCAAACTGCGACGGCCCGGACAGGCCACTCTGGCGGACGGACGCGTTGTCGACGCGAACGGCGTCAGCCGCTCTCAGCGCCGACGGACTGGAAACAGTCGCGCCGCCGGGTCGTACGGGGCGTACTGGCCCTCCTCGGTGGTCATGTGCATGAACTCTGTCATCCGGGCGACGGCCTCGTCATTGCCGTTGCGGCTCTGCTGCAGCAACTCGTCGAGCTCGGAGCGGGCGCCGTCGGGCAGGCGGGCGGCGACGATCTCGTCGAGCCGCTCGCGGGCCTTGAGCAGCGTGCGGGGCCGGAAGCGGGTGGGCCACAGGTCGTCGCTCGGCCGGTAGTCGCGCAGAACCTGCCGGGCCAGGCTTACCTTGTGCACCTCGGTCGGCCCGTCGGCGATGCCGAGCCAATCGGTCGCCCGGGTGATCGGCAGGGTGTTGGTTGTGCCGAGGGCTCCGTGGATGTGCGTCGCCTTGAAGGCCATCTCGCGCTGGATCTCGGCGGCCTTCACCTTGCACGCGGCCACGTAGCGCCGGGCGGCACCGTAGCCTTCCTGCTCGATGGTCCAGGCTGCCTGCAGGATGAGAAGGCGGAACTGGGTCAGGTCGAGCCAGGCGTCGGCGACCATCTCCTGCACCATCTGCTTCTCCGCCAGGAGGCCGCCCTGCGTGTAGCGGGACAGGGCCCGCTCGCAGATCATGTCGAACTCGCGCTTGGCCAGGGCGACCGCCCGCATGGCATGGTGCATACGGCCGGCGCTCAGCCGCCGCTGCGCCATCGCGAACGCCTGGCCCGGCTCGCCGATCAGGTGATCGGCCGGAACCCGCACGTCCTGGTAGCGGATGTAGGGGTGGTGACCGAAGCCGACGCCGCGGTTGTCGTCGTCGTCCCCGAGGCCGCCCAGGTCGCCGAAGATGCGCACGCCGGGGGCGTTCGTCGGGAGAATGAACATGGACATGCCGTGGTAGGCATCGGCGTCGGGGTCCGTCACCGCCATCAGGAGGATCAGGTCGGCCTGCTCGGCCCCGGAGGAGAAGAACTTGTCTCCGTTGATGACCCACTCCTCGCCGTCCCGGACGGCCCGGCAGCGGAAGCCGGTCGGGTCGGCGCCGCCGTGCGGTTCGGTCATGGAGTAGATCATCGTGACCTTGCCTTCGAGCAGCGGGTATAGCCACCGCTGCTTCTGTGCCTCCGTCCCGAAGACGGCGAGCACGTCCGACTGGCCGCTGCCCGGTGTCCCGGGCCCGGTGGCGAAGACGTGAGGCGCCCAGTATGAGCGCCCGATCACTTCGTTGAGCAGGGCGAGGTTGACCTCGCCGAAACCCGCCCCACCCCGTTCGGACGGCAGGTGGGCGGCGTAGAGCTGGTGGTCCTTAACCTCCTGGCGCCACTGCTCGAAGAGCTCACCTACCGAGCCCTCTGGCCGACCGACGTCGACGACATCCAACAACAACGACTCCACCGGCTCGATCTCCTCAGCCACGAAGCGATCGGCCCAGTCCAGTCGCGCCTGGACGTCGGGGTCGGTACAGAAGTCCCAAGCCATTCCCAGTTTCCTCCCGGATCAGATGTGCTCCCCTGATTGTGCCATCGCCGCCACCCCGCCGTCCTGCCGATCCCGCACAGAGGGCCGTCCAGCCGCCGGCGTGAGCAGATAGCCGCCCTTCTCTTTCCCCGATGGAAGGCTGGTCCAAGGGCGTTAGTTGGCGCAGAATGGCATGAAATGATACGTTATCGCTGCTCGCTTACGGCCGGCTGGTTAAGGGCGGTGTAGCGGGCGGCCAGCAGCGGTGAGGACGAGCTCGCCGACGGTCGACCTGGTGAGTGGCGCTGATGCCGCGGCGGGGGCTACTCCAGGGGCGTGCCGCGGGATCCGAACCCGCAGGGCGCCGGGCTCTGAGTTGAAGACCAGGGGCGGATCGAGCCGCATGGCCTCGCCGTCGACACCGATCTCGATCGGCCCTTGTGAATCGACTCGAAAATCGGGGGTATCCCATTCCTGCCAGCCCGAAAATTTGCGGATCCGGCCGGCTGCCTCCAGCCCCACGAAGGTCACCGCTTCTCTGGGTCCACCGATGCGGGCCGCCACCACGCCGAGCGTGCCCAGGTCCATGCGTTGGCGGGTACCCCGGCCCCCGATGTGGACCAGCTCGTACGGATTGTTGGAAACCATCAGCAGATGGGCGGTCGGGTACTCGCGACCGTGAGGCCCAACGAAGCGCAGATCGAATGGCGTCGCGTCGGGTCCGAGCAGGTCTGGCAGCATGTCGGCAGCTGTCTGAAGCTTGGCTTCCCGATAGGCGTCGGACTGGACGATCTTGGCGTAGAGGCCCATACAGGCGTTGTTCACGAACACCCGCCCGTTGACCCGGGCCAGGTCGACGCGGCGTTCCACCCCGTCGAGAAAGGCGTCGAGAGCGCCGACGACGTTGTCCCGGTCGATGCCGAGGTCCAGGGCGAAGTGGTTGCGGGTGCCGGCCGGGACGCACACGTGGGGGATATCGCGCTCGGCCGCGATGGTCGCCACCAGGGCTTGCGAGCCGTCACCCCCGGCCATTCCGATCACGTCCGCGCCCCGGGCGATGGCGTTGCGGGCAAGTTCGAGCAGGTCGTCGCCGGGCTGGAGGACGATCGGTTCGATCCCTCGAGCCGCGCACTCGTCAACCAGGCGGTAGCGCTCCGCCTTACCTCCACCTGACCTGGGGTTCATGAGCAAGACCGGATGGTGCGGCCGGCCGACCGGGGTCCCCGACTTCGTGGCGGCTCGCAAGGAACGCAGATCACGCTGCAGGGCGTAGCGGGCCGCCCCGGCCGAAACGAAGATCAAGGCGATCGCCACCACGAAAGGTATGCCGTGATAGTCCGCAGTCAATACCACGACCACCAGGGTCAAAAGGCCGGCGCCGGCGACCACCGCCCCTACGGCGCTGACGGCGCCCCGTCGCGACACCAGATACCACGAGCCCACTACCGCCACCGCCCCCCCGAGCAGGACCACTGGCAGGCGCCACGCATCGCCCCGCACGAGCGCGAACCCGGCCGCGATCAGCGCGCCGATCAAGGCCCCGAGGGCGACAACGGCCCCCAACCGGCGGGTTAACGCCGGCCTGGAGTCCAGTTTGGACTCCACTGGCTAATCCATCTTTCCAGTCGCGACAGTTACCCCTTGCCGACCGCGTTTCGCGGGTCCCCGTGATCGATCACCGCGACCCTGAATACATCGATTGCTCCGGCCTGGGCCACGTGTTGCACTATTGTCGGCATCCCGGTCGCGGCCCCTTTGTATGACTCTGCTCCGGCGAATGGTAGCCGCCCCGGAGTCGCCGGGTGAGGTCGGCGGACCCGCCCTCCACCTCGGCTCGCCGCGGCCGGCCCTGGCCTGCCAGCGGAACGGGACAGGTGTATTGGACGCGACGCTGCCCAAAACATCATTTGCGGCCGTCGTCGGGACCGCCGCGGTGGTCTCGCACGGTATCGGTGCCGCCAGGACCGCCGGGAGGATCGTCGCGACCGCCGAGAAGACCGCCGCGATCGCCGCCACTGGAACGAGGGCTTTATGGCCTCGTCATCCTCCAGATCTTGAGCTCGTTGTCCGGCAGCCGGACACCGAACTGCCCGTCCTCTCCTGCTGCGAGAGCCAGGATCTGTCGGAGCTCTGCTTCAAACTCGCCTCTGCGATCACCAAAGAGGTGGGGAGCCGTCGACGACATGGAGAAGACCTCTGCCACGACGTCATCGATGGATCGGGCCAAGTCTCGTCCGTCTGGTACCACGACAACCTCGGGACCGTTAAAGCCCGCTTCTCGGAACACGGCCGCTTCGTTGTCTGGCGATGTGTTACGGATCGAGGCACCGGCGCGGCGATGGGGACCGAGGTAGTCGCGCCGCAGCCGGTCGATAGCTGGTCGCGGTATGGCCGGCAGAGACGAGGGTGCAAGGGAGTCCTGGTGCCGGTTGTCGACGTGGACGACCACACCTTCGGAGTCCAGCATTTCCCGTACGGTATGGGCCACGAGTTGTCGGTCCATCCAGTGGAAAGAGGCTGCGAAGGTAACGACCCGGAACAATCCGAGCTCTGCTGGCAGGTCCTCGGCTCGCACGTGCACCCAGCGGGCGTTGGTCACCTCGCGCTCCATCGAGAGCCGTCGAGCCTCCTGGACCATCTCAGGATCAGCGTCTATTCCGACGACCTCGCCGAAGAGGTGGCTGATTCGCAACCCGACAGTGCCTGGGCCGCAGCCGACATCAAGGAGGCGCCCCGTTCCATTCAGACCAAGAGTCGCTTCGAAAGCGCCGGCCAAGGCCGGGGAGTTCGGTAGCCGGCCGCGTTCATAGTAGGCGGCCGCTCCTCGAAAGAGTGTCTCGTCCCACGCCCAATCCTGCCAGCCTCCAGCCACCACGATCAACGGTACCGCGGCGCCGAGTAAGGTTGGATTTGTAGTTGCGACCACGAACCCGGGAGTGTGCGAATGACGACCGAGTCGGCCTTTTCGCCCGAGGAATGGAAGACGGTCCTGGAGGGCCCGCCGAGCGCCGGCATGATCGTCATTACCGCGGCGCACGGAGGCATGTTCCGGGAGACCGTTGCCATGTCGAAGGCGTATGTTGAGGCGCGGAGCCAACCGGGCGAGACGGAACTGGTCGATGAAATCATCAGGTCCAAGCCAGCGATGGATCACACCCGATATCACTCACCGGAAGAGCTGAGGGAGAAGGGGCTCGGACACCTTCGTGACGCAGTGGCGCTGCTCGAAACGAAGGCGACGCCCGAGGAGCTCGAGGGCTATCGGCGGTTCGTGTTGGCGCTAGCCGGAAAAGTGGCGGCCGCCCACCGTGAAGGTGGACAGGACGAGAGCCCCGCCGAGACCGACGCCATACGTGAGATAGCGGCTGCGCTGGGGACGTCCGGCGGAGCAGGGGAACCGCCGGGAGGCAACCA
Source organism: uncultured Acidimicrobiaceae bacterium (assembly GCA_963834725.1). GTDB lineage: Bacteria > Actinomycetota > Acidimicrobiia > Acidimicrobiales > Palsa-688 > PALSA-693. The sequence continues at coordinate 3,375,866 of CAWICN010000001.1, read as the reverse complement.
GACCTGAGCGCCGGCAGGGTTGCGGTGGTCGACGCCTACTGTGGCGCGGCACCCACCGAAGGACGTGGCCAGGCGAAGCAATACCCGTACTGCCAGCGAGCACAAACTATAGTCGCCACGTACGCATTATCCGTATGGCTCGAACACAGGGAACGGCCCGCCGGCACTCTTGTTCGGGTGGAGCAAAAACACCGTTGACCCAAGGAGGAGCAGGATGCTTGCCTATGACTACCCGCTACTAGGCATTTTTTGGACCATGCTGTGGTTCTTCCTGTTCTTCATCTGGATCTGGATCCTGATCTCGATCTTCGCCGACATCTTCCGCAGCAGGGACATCGGTGGACTCGTGAAAGCGCTATGGGTCATCTTTGTGATCGTCCTCCCGTTCCTCGGTGTCCTGATCTATTTGATCGTCCGGGGCCGGGGCATGCACGAGCGGACCGTGGAACGCGCCGCCCAGCAAGAACAGGACTTTCGGGGATACGTCCAGGACGTTGCCTCCAGCGGCTCAGGTTCTGCTGATCAGTTGGCCAAGCTGGCCGACCTGAAGGATCGAGGAGTCATTTCCGACGCCGAGTTCCAAGCCGAGAAAGCCAAGATCCTGTCAGCCTGAGGGCGCACAGATCGCGATCTGGCGGCCTCGTATCACGGCTGTCTACCCTGACCCTCTTGTCTGGTAGAGCCCTGCTTCCCTCACCGCCCCTTCTGCGGGCCTTCGACCAGGTCCTTCCAGTCGTTTCCCCGGGCGCACTCCGGCCTCTCGCTTTTCTGTCGCGAATCGTGCCCCTGGGGAGGGGGGGCGGCGCCGACCTTTTCTGCAGCGAATTGTGCCCATGGGGAGCCGCCGCCGACCTTTTCTGCAGCGAATTATGCCCGGTTAAAGGGGGGCGCGCTGCAGAAAATGGTGGAAGGCACGTCGGGGCCTATGGAGACGGTGTGCCAGCAACGGTCGCCGACGTCGGCTCCATGGTCGCCGGCGCCGACCTGACGAGCACGGTGACGGCGACGCACATGGTGGCAAAGGCCACGGCGGCCACTACGAGGCGCGGGGCATCAGCGGTGAAATACTCGTCGTAGACCCACACGCTCAAGGCGATGCTTGCGATCGGATCGACGATGACGAGGAAGGGCTGTGAGACGCTCAGCGGACCAACATGCAGCGCAACCTGGCCCAGGACCTCAGCAGAAAGACCGGTGGCAGCCAGCGCGTAGACGGGCCAATGGGCGAACATGCCGGCGAGGCCAAACTGGGCCAGGTCCTGGGTCATCGCTTTGATGAATGTGGCCACCAGCGCCCACATGATCGCCGTGGCGGACGCCATCAGGGCGGCCCGGCGCGCCGGTGAGCCCGACATGCCGAGTGCGCCCAACAATGCAGCGGCACCCGCTGTGGCCACGATCGCGGTGACCCATGCCTGGCCCGAGGGCGCCGGATTTCCCCCGTGCGGCTCGGACATGGCCACAAAGAGCGCCAGCGACACACAAGTGATGGCCGCCGACCACCAGGTGATCGGGCGGATCGCCTGGGCGATCCACCATCTCCGAAGGATGAGCACAAACACGAGCTCGGCGATCAGCAGCGGTTGCACGACCGACAGCAGGCCGTGGTGCAGCGCCAGCGCCTGGAAGACGAATGCCCCCACGATCGCCGCCCAACCGAAAAGCCACAGCGGGCTCTTGAACAGATAGACGGCCACCCGCCAGCCTTTGGAGCTCACCGGGCTGCTGATGCTGGCCTTGTGCTGGGTGATCACACTCAGGGCGTTGAAGAACGCCGCCACCAACGCGTAGACGATCGTCATCCTTCCTCAGTGTCCCACCACGGTGGGGCACGCGGTAGTACCTGCAAGCCGATGCGATGCGCCTCTGGATGAGGAAGCGGTCGTCAGCCGGTTTCGCTTCGACCAGAGACTGGGCTGAGCGGGAAGGTAGAGGACTCACCCGGTGACAGCTCGTGCGCGGCGTCCGCGAGGCCGACCCTGATCGGCCTGCTTTCGCCTTCGGGTCGTACCGAGAGCGTCAGCTCGTCGTGTGTGATCGATACGTGAGTGGGCGTCCCGTGAAACTGCATCGCGAACGAGACCCGTTTCAGCTCCTCGGGCAGCCGTGGCGAGAAATGCAGCACTCCCTGGTTGCCCTCTCGGCCCTCCTGGATGTTGGCGACACGATCGTCCCGATATCACACGTGCGCCAGCAGATGGGCGCTCAGCGTTGCAGCGGCGCGGAACTGGACGTCTACCTTTCACGGGGGGAAACGGAGCGCCGGATCCTCGCGGCGTATGGCTCTCGATCCTGGTCGCAGAAACCTCAAAGGTGTGACGAATGGGCCGGCCGGATGCCCGAGGTCGGCTGTTCGGTGATACCGGCGTCGTCTATGGTCTGCGTATTGAGCGCCTCTGGTCTACGTATTGAGATAGACGATGATCACGGTACGGTCGTTGACATCGGTGACTGTTACAGATCCTTTATGGGTCCCGGAGAACTGCAGCCGGCCGGGGTGGCGCCGGGCGGGACTGGAAAATCAGACGGCCAACCAGGCGGCAGGTGACCGTCGAGCGAAAGTGAGACTGCACCCTCGGATGTGTTGACTGTGAAGGACCGGGGGGTTGTGCTCGCGGTCGCAGAACCACCCGAATGAGACGACGAGCAACCCACAAGTCCGAGGGATACGCAGGCCGCGATCCCGGCCGCCAGGGTGAACCGGAAATGGTGGTGCAAACGCAATCGAACGGAGCAATCGGCTCCCCGTCCGACGTTGTCCTGGTCGGACCAAAACAGACGGCCCTATCGGGACGCGCTCAGGCCGCGCCGGCATCCTTGGCATCGGACTCGATCGTCGCCGTGTCGGCCTTCAGTTGCTTCTGCTCGACCTTCTGGGCCTTCTTCATGGCCTTCTCGACCTTTGCCCCCATGTCGGCCACGGCCACGACGACCAAGCCGGCTTGACCGGAGTCAAGGTGCTCTCCCAGCTCCTTGAGATCCCCACGGCTCATACCCGCGGCGGCGTGACCGGCCACCGCACCCAGGACCGCCCCGCCCCCGGCCGTGGCAGCCAGCAAGCCGCCACCGATCGCCGCGAATGGGAACAGAGCGACGACGAGACCGGTCGCCAGACCAATCCCGGCGCCCGCCACACCGCCGACGCGTGTCGGGGTTTCGTGCTTCTTGACGATCTTCACCTTGCCGTCGAGACGTCGCTCGATAACCGCCGCATCGTACGCATCTATCAGGTTCGCTTCGGTGTGGAGGCCCTTCACGAACTGATAGTCCGCTTCGGCGTCCGCCACGTCCGAGTACACTCCGACATAGACCAGGAACGTGTCCAAAGCCATCTTCTCCACTCCCTCTTCCCGAAGCCCTGACCCGAACTGCGACCGCCCGATAGTTCACTCAGACTATACGATAGCGAGTCAGCAGAGGCCCGAGGGCAGCCGAATTTTCGCCCGCGACAGGCGGCCGAAACAGCGGACTCGTCAACCGCGCTTCGTCGCGTCGGGCGCATTACCGAAGGGAGATGAGCCTGAGAAGACGGCGTCGGGCGACCAACGCCGACCGCCGGGAGGTGGGCCCTAACCCTGCGGCCGCCCACCCGGCCAATCCTTTTGGGACCCGGGCACGTATACCAGTCCGGCGTGTCATGGTGACGCGGGATGAGGAGGCGCAAAAGATGAGACCGTGGCGAATGGTGGCCGGTGCGGGGCTGGTTACATCCCTCATCATCGGCATGGCGGGAGTCGGTTCGGCCGGAGCCGAGATGCCATTCCTGGCCGGCAAGACGGTGAGCCCGAATCAGCCGTCGACGGTCCCCACCACCGGGCGGGAAGCCGGCGACGTGAATCCCTACGGTGTTGCCGTTGTTCCGACGTCAGTAGGCAGCCTCCACCGGGGAGACGTGCTGGTCAGCAACTTCAATAACGCCAAGAACCAGCAGGGCACCGGCTCGACCATTGTGGAGATGAGCCCGACAGGGCAGCAGGCGCTCTTTGCCACGATCAGGCTCACCCCCAAGCAGCGCTGCCCGGGCGGGGTCGGCCTGACCACCGCCCTGGCCGTATTCCGGAACGGCACGGTTGTGGTGGGTAGCCTGCCGACCAGCGGTCCGAACGCCGGCACCTCAGCCGGTGCACAGGCCGGGTGCCTGATCGTGCTGAACGCAGCCGGCCACGTCGTGCGGACGATCTCCGGCGGCCCCATCAACGGACCATGGGACATGACCGCAACGCAGGTTGGCGACGACGCCGTCCTGTTTGTCACCAACGTTCTCAACGGTCTTTCGCCCACCGCCCCTCCGACCACGGTCGTCAACGGCGGAACAGTGGTCCGGGTCGTACTCGACCTGCGCACCTCCCGGGTTGATTCCGAGACGAGAATCGCCAGCGGTCTGCCCGAGCGCAACGATCCAGCCGCCCTCGTCGTCGGGCCGACCGGCGTTGGTCTCGGCTTCCACGGGGCGGTTCTGTATGTCGCGTCAACCGAGGACAACCGCATCAGGGCCATCCCCGCCCCATTCTTCCTGCCGGGCCCGATACTTGGTCCCGGCTTCACCGTGACATCGGCCGGCTCGCTCGATGCCCCGCTCGGCCTGACGGTGGCCCCCAACGGTGACATCATCACCGTCAACGGCGACGACGGCAAAGCGGTAGAGACCGTGCCATTCGGGGGACAGCAGATCGCGACCGCCCAGCTGGACAACACGGTGGTCCCGGGCGCGCCCAACGGCAACGGCACCCTGTTCGGGATCGCCCTGACCCCCAACGGAAAGGGCCTCTACTTCGTGGACGACGGCACCAACACGTTGAACCTGTTCAGCTAGTCGCCTATCGCCCGGCGACGGGCCGGACGGCCGGACATAGCTCGAAAGACAGTGGGCCGGATCCACCCGAGTGAGCCCATTTCGGTGATGGTCCAGGTCTTCAACCGCCGCGGCCGCTGGGGCCGCGGCGGCGAGCAGGCCGGCGATTCCACCAGTCAGCTGGCTGTGCTCGAAGCGACTGTGGTCGCCCTGGCGCTCACATCGACGACCCTGGGCACCTTGCTGCCATCCTGGGCGACGCGGGTCTGCTGGAAGGACGTTTCGGCAGCCGCATGATGGCCATCGGCAGCCTTGGCGAGTTCGGTCCCATCGTGGGGGTCGCCATCCTGCTGGACCATCGCAATCCGGAGCTCACGGCCCTTCTGCTGGTGCTGTTCGTGGTGGTGGCGGTGGCCGCCACCCTGGCGGCCGCCCGGCCCCAACCGCCCCCTGGTCGGCGCCGGGATGATGTCGGTCCTCCTGTACCCCATGACCGCCCGACTCCTGCTGGGTCGGACGCGGTCCAGGTCGGTGCGCCGAACCCGAATCAATGGGTCAACGGCCGCAACTGAGCGCCCGGGAGAAGAGTCGGACGGACCGCCCCGACAAGAACGGCGCGGGATCCTGGCGGCGGACCGTGTCCCAATCGATGGCGACACCACACGCGGCAGCGGTGGCTGAACGCGGCCGGGCCGCAGAGCGCCGAGATGGGACCTGGGCCTGTCTGGCTACTCGCGGCTCATCCTGTCCAGGCACGCTGTCACCGCCAGGATGAGGGCGTCGTCCTGGCCGGGGGAGATCTCGATGCCAAATGTTTCGCGTACCCGGAACCAGCGCTTGGAAACCTCGGCGACCGTCTTCCCGTCCCGTTCGATGCGGTACTCATGATCAAGGATGTTTCCATGCACTTCGAGGTCGTCACCGTCCCGGACATCGACGGAATAACGCTGACGAAACGGCGCTATCAATGCCTTCTTGACCGTCGCCAGCGTGTGGTGGCCGCGCTCGATCTCCATGGTGTCGCGCACTCGGAGCTTTTTCTCCTGGACCTTGCAGAGCTCGGCGCGATCGCGGTCCTCGATGATCATGGTCTCCCGGACCCGCAGCGCTTTGCCATCGACCTTGAAGACCCGGTCGCCGCGGTCATTCTCGATCCAGTAGTCGTCGCCAATGGAAAAGATCTTCTCTTGCAGCTTGTAGCGTATTGCTTCTTCCCGGCGCTCTTCACGGTGCCGCAACAATGCCATTCTCACTCCTATCAGATCGCCGAAGACGGTATGAGTGGCAGGCCGCGGCTGCATCACCCGAAGCGGATGAGGAGGGGCTCTGATCGCGCCAACGGAGTGCCCCCTGACGCGACGGAGGGGGCCGGACCTGCGTCCGGCCCCCTCGGTCCTTGGTGGGATCAGATAAACTTGTAGGTGTCGGCCGGGACGCTCGGGCTGGTGCCTCCGGCGTTCGTAACCTGAATGTTGACCGTTCCTGCTGCATGGGCGGGGCTGCGGACGGTCAGCTGGGTCGCGGAAATTACATGGACACTGGTTCCGGGGGTGGTGCCGAACAGGACTTTGCTAACGAACGTGAAGTTCGTGCCAGTCACGGTCACAGTGGTGGCGCCAAGGTGGGATCCGCTGGTCGGGCTGACCTTGGTCACGGCGGGGGCCGCGACGTAAGTGTAGTGGTCAGCGCTCGCGGCCAGGCTGGTGCCGCCAGGAGTCATGACGTGCACGTCCACCAGGCCGGCGGCATGGGCAGGGACCTTGGCGGTGATCTTGCTCGCCGATACCACCGTGAAACTGGTCGCGGCGGTCGCGCCGAACTTCACAGAGGTAGTACCGGTCAGGTAGCTGCCGGTGATGGTCACCGTGTTCCCCCCGGCCAGCGGGCCGGCGTTTGCGCTCACGGAGGAGATCACTGGCCTCGCCGCGATGACGTGGGCAGTGCTGGTCGCGGATGTGGTGGCGCCACCAGCATCACCGATGGAGACGCTCACGGTGCGGGAGCCGGCGCTGGAGTAGACGTGGCTTCCTGACACGGTGAACGCACCGGCGATGGTCCCGGCGCTGGTCGTCCCGTCACCCCAGTTGATGGCCGCCGAGTAGTCGGCGACGATCCCGTGGGGATCGGCGTCGGAGAACTTGGCGACCACGCCGTTGAACGTGGACCCCTTGGTGGCGGAAAACGTGACACCGGTGGCATGCAGCGGAGCATCGGCGACGCTCGCCGTCGCGGTGCCCGACGCCGAGTTACCGAAGATGTCCTCGCCGTACATGGTCTGGGTGAAGGTGCCTTCCTCAGCGTAGGTGTACGGCAGATGCATGAGGAAATGGTCGGTGGAGTAGTTCCACAGGTCGGTGTAGTTGGAGTTGCCGTCTCCCCAGTACATGAGCCCGAAGTAGTCGCAGGTGCAGTTGCTCGGCCCGTAGAAGATGCCGCTGTAGTTGTCTGCCGAAGCGCCCTCGGTGTAAGAGGGGGCGTAGCTGTAGTACCACGACGGGGCGAACGGGTCATCCCGGTTGCGGCCGATCCAGTAGAAGGCCGGATGGGCGTTGCCCGAGGCGTCGAGCGAGTAGCCGGTGGCGATCCAGCTGTTCTCTGTGCCCGACGGGGTTTCGGCCGCTCGAGCGGTCAGGTAATCACCCCAGCGGGTGTTGGACGCAGACGACTTGTTGTAGGCGTACCAGGCGAAGCCGCCGCCCGTGACATCGTCGTCGATGCCGAGGATGGTTTGCGGGTAGCCCCAGCTGCTGCCGCCGAACTCCACGCTCAAGGCCATGTTGCCGGCGTTGTCCACACCCAGGCCCGGGTAGGCGACGGCGGTATTGTTGTAAGCGAAGTAGCCAGGGGACATGCTGGTCGCCGGGCCGCTGCTCACATTGAAGGATGCGTACTCGACATAAGGGTTCGGGGCGCCATTGCCCTGGGCGGCGTCCCACATGAACCAGGCCGTGCTGGTCCCGATTTCTCCTCCGGTCTTGACCCTCGAGTCGTCAAATGCGCACCAGTTGTTGCCATCCGGTGCCGGGCAGGAGCTGCTTTGCGTCGAGTAGTTGAACCCCACACTGAAGTCGTTCCACCCCACAGACGTGTAGGGCGTCCCGGGCGGCCAGTAGTAGACCCGGATAAGGCTGTTGTTGCCCCAAGCAGTGGCGGCCCAATAGGTCCAGCTGTCGTGACTGTTGTCGGTGGGAGTCCAGGTGAAGTCCTGGGCGTTCCAGTAGTAGGAGTAGCTGTCTCCTCCGTTGGCAAGTGCGCTCTCGCTAAAATGCACAAGCATTGAAGTATAGAAGTTGCCGTTGTTGTCAAAAACGTTGATGCTCATACTGAGGTAACCATCGTTGGCTGCCAGGTGCGGGTAATCCAGGTTGTAACCTTCCGGGAAGCCGAAGGACTGAGCCGAGAAGTCGTAGTAGTCGAAGCTGGCACTGGCGAGGTCGGCCTGATTACGGGCCACCGCGAGCCGCAAAATATTGTCGCCGGAGCTGCAGTTGTTGCTCACCTGGCAATAGAGCAAAGCCCATGCTGTCACGTCCGTGCCGCCGACCGCAGGGGCGTGGATCGCCGACTGGTCACAGCAGAACCCGCCGTTCGGCAGGCTGGAGGCCGGGCCCAGGGTGTAAGGATTGATGAAGCTGAACGAGTGCCCCGAGTCGGTTGAGAGGGCCGCATACCAGTTGCCGGTATAAAGAACCACGTTGCCGTCATTGGCGGTGCTCGGCTCGCCCACTCCGCTTGAGCCGGAGCTCGTCACCCCGGTCATGTCCGTCCCCCGGAACGTATTGAAGTCCGTCGGGGCCTGGGCGGCGCTTTTGTTTGTGGCGCTGGCGCCCAAGATCGCGGCGTGCGCCACGGTCGGGTGAACCCGGATCAAGGGTGCCTGTCCGGCGGCGCTCCTCGTTTGCGGCCGGACTGTCCGGGTCCGGTGGAGGACCGCGTTTTGCAGTGCTCGCTGAGCCGGGCTCAGCGCGGGCGGCCTGGACAGCAGCGTGGCTCGAAAACGGCCGGTAGCCTTTCCAGACCCGTTTCCCCCACCCTGACGGCCGACACCCTGCTGGTAATGCCCGCTCGAGTGGGTCGCCGCATAGGCGGCGCTTTTTGTCGGGCCCGGCGTGCTGGCCCCCGCCGGAACGGCAGCACTGGCCAGAGAGCCTATGGCCAGCAGGGCGGCGATCAACGCCATCAAGGTTGCTCGCATCCACGCTGAAGATGCGCGTTCGACCGTTCCACGGTGCACCATTCGACTGCCCTTTCCACTCAACCAGAGAGGCGACGACTCATAAATCGTCTTCTGGATGTCCCTATCGAGGTCTCGTCCAGGACCGACAGATACACCGAACCAGAAGCCCTGACCTCTATTGTCCAAAAGGACGAGCGACACGTGTCACAGCGCTCGCCCGGCGGTTGTGGCGCTACCCGTCGGGCGTTGGCGCTTCCGCCTCCCCGCAGATCGCGCCACACTTTAAACACGAAGCCTTGGTCCGTCATGGTCAGCGTCTTGCCCAGGGCATTCCCTGAGCTCCCGGTGGAGGACGGGCCGATAGTGCCGGCAGTGATGTTCGGGTCGTGCCGGTCTGGCCGGTCGCATTGGTCTTACCGCTGCCTCTGCACGCGGCGGTGGTGAGCAGTACTACAGTCAGCGCCCCAGCTTGGCGCGATGATTTCATCGTCCTACCTCTTTTGGACTAGCTCGACTTGCCCATGGCCAGGTTCACGGTCAGATCAAGTTTGAGTGACCGCTGACATGACTGGCGCGGGCCCTTGTATGTTTCAGGCGACGCGGAATCGTCGTGCTGGTGGGCCGATAGGCGGGCACGGTTGTGTCGGGCACGGCCGGCCGGTGGTCGAGGTGGTGGGGCCGCGATCATCTGATCGGCGATGAAGTCTTCTACAGCGCGGTCGAATGCTCGCCGGCGACCGCCAGGGGGCTGCGAGATGCGACTTCGGACGCCAGGGCGGGGTCGGTCCAGGCCAGCCCCGGGGTCAGGACACGGCCGTGGGCTTTGCTGAACCAGGTGGCGATCCTGCGGCCGAAGGGGGTGAGCTGATAGCGCTGGGTGGCGGGGATGCGGGTGATCACCCCCTTTCGGGTCAGCCGGCGCAGGTCGTAGGTGGCTTGGCGGCTGGAGTAGGAGAGGTTCTCGAGCAGGGGTCCGACCCGCTCGACGACCTCGGCGTTGGTGAATCCGACCAGGCAGTGAACGAACCCGAGGATGGCCGACAGCACGGCCATGGCTCTGGGGTCCCCGAAGGGCAGTCCGGGGGCGTGGAGGCCGTCGGCGGTGGTGGACGGCCGGGTCACCTGGTTGAAGGTGACCACATCGGGGGCAGGACGAGCGTCTTGTGCTTGGGCGTCGCAGAGACGCTGGTTGGCGGCTTCGCCAACGGCCCGCAGGGCTCTCCAGTTGGCCTGGTTGACCCGCCTGCCGATCCCGAAATCATGGGTGTCACAGATGACCGTCTCGGTGCGCAGGGCGTGGTGGAGCTTGAAGTGCTGCTTGATCCTCGATGACCGGTAGTAACAGCACACATCCATGTGCGGATGGCGGGCCGTCTCCTGGCCCTTGGCCTTCCACGAGCGCCACACCGACGCCCTCTCCTGGGCGATCCCCAGCAGCACCACCCGCCCCCCTCCGCCCTCTTTCGCGGCGGCCTCCAGGAAGGGCCGGGCCGGCTCCTCCTTGACGATCTTCTCCTTGCGCCGCTTCTTCTCCCGGTCGAAGTACGCCACCGGGATGTCGTGCTCGGCCGCGAAGCGATGCACCCGGGCCACATACTCGTCGCCGATCTTGCCGAACGCCGCCGAAGAGGGCACAAAGAACTTTCGCTGCCAGCGCAAGAACCGGCACACCAGCCCCACCGTCTGCAACTTCGGCACATACCCCTGCAGAAAGATCCGGTCGATCGAGCGGCACCTCAACGTCACCCGACCCCGCAGTAACGTGGCGTAGTCAGCCATCGCAACCTCCCAGGCTTCAGCAACCAGGAGACTACGACTGACCGCGACGGGGCGCTCCCAGGAGCGCCCCTCAGCGCGAAGCGCTGACCTGCTTTTCTCGGCGGTATGAGGCTCGCTCGCTACAACCAGTCGTCCTGCCGCAACCCCCGGACCCGCCGCCGCCCGACTACAACGGGCCGACAACGAAATCTTTGATTTGACTCTTTACGCCTTCGGCGGCCGCCCGCCACCGGGCGGGGCGGGTAGGGGATCGACCAGTTCCGGTCCGTCGTTGCGGACGTTGTTCACCCGCGTACTGATGGGGTGGGCCTCCAGGTCGCCGGCAGGGGCGGGTGCGAGGAGGCTCTGGAGGGTGTCCAGATCGGTGTCGGGGTTGAGCCACGTGTCCCAGTCGGCCGGGTCGAGGATGACGGGCATGCGGTCGTGGATCGGTTTCATCAACTTGTTGGCGGTGGGTGGTGATGATGACGCAGGTACGCAGGGGCTCGGCGTGGGGGTGCTCGTCATCGCGCCAGACCTCCCAGAGTCCGGCGAAGGGCATCGGCTGGCCGTCGGTGCGCCGGATGACATAAGGCAGTTTGCTCGCCGGTTTGCCGGCTTTGGCCGGCCGGCGCTGCCATTCGTAGAACACGTCAACCGCGCTATCCGGAGCATCTGGCTACAAGCACTGCCAAGAACAGGTCAGATCGGTTAAAGACGCGTCTGCAATGGAATCTGTTGGTGCAACGTAGGGGCTTCGCTGGCTCGCAAGATGAGAATAAGAGCTATCGGGATCGCTCAGTGAGTGCCCCGGGCGGCAGCCAGACGATGGGATACCCGGGGGAATTAGTGCTGCGGAGGGTGCCGGTGGCTGTGTTTGCAAAGTCCCATTCGGTTCTGGATCCGATTCGGGCTTGGCAGACCACGGTGATATCAGTCGGGGACCAGATACAGCTTCCGAACTGGGTGCTCGGATTGGATGCCTGGTAGATCTGGGGTTGGCCGTCGGTCGTTTGGATGGCCAGGGCGGGGCCGGTGCTGGCGGAGGAGGGATAGGCCAGCAGACGACCGTTGGGTGACCAAGCTGGCTGGGCGTTCGCGATCGGTCCCGCGGCTTCAACAACGGTGCTCAAGACATGGCCGTGACGGTCGAGAATCACCATCGGCACGTTGGATGTGGTTGCACCGAGCGGGTTGAGCAACACGGCCAGCTGGATGCCAGTGGCATCGGGATAGACAGCCAGGTCGACGGGAGTCGATGGGAGTTGGCCCACGTCTTGGTTGAGTTCGCCGGCGGTGGCCAAGGTCGTTGGTGGCCCTTGCGCTTCGCGCAGTTCGATACTGCTATCGGCGCTGCCGGCGAGGTAACCCGCGTCGCTGCTGACCGGAACCGACACGAATGCACCCAGGGATTGTGGGTCGCCCGCGGCGGCGTCCGCCGGACCGAGTTGCACAGATCGCCCGGTGGTCAAGTTGACTATCGCTGCGTTGGACTTGGATCTTCGGAAGCCTTGGCTCACTACCACGATGACTTGGTCATGATCGGCGAATGGGGCCGGCTGAGCCAGGGCAGGCGACCCACCGACACTGAGGTTCACGCTGTATGGCTGAAGTCTCCCCCATCGACGGCGACGAAGCTCCAGTAGCGCGATGGGGACGGGTTGCCCATACCTATTGTGCGAACGAGCAGGTGTCCGTCCGGCGCGGCGGCGAACGCTGGTTGACTAGAGAACCCGCGCAAGGTCGCGTAGCGACGCTGGTGGGCGCCGTCGGGAGCGGCGGTCACCGGTACTCCATCGAAAGCCTGGGCCACGATGGTCCCCGTCAGTCCCTGAATCCATGCCGGTGCCGCGGCAGGGCCCCCGGTCGAGACGAGGCTCACGACTGCGGTGGTGAGGGCCACCACCAGCACCACGGCGCCGCCGAGGAGTGTCAGAGGCCGGCGGTGCCATGCTCGCTTTCGGGCGGGGTCGCGGTCGGAGGAGCGATCAGCCGTGGAGATGGGGACGGCCTTGGCGACCTCCTCGACTGCTTGTCGATCCACACCTGCCGGTTGGTCGGCGATGTCGAGCGCATCGTCGCAATCGTGCCCGCACCTCGGGCAGCGCGCCGCCCAGGGCGAAACCGTCTCGCCGCATTGTGAGCATTGCAACATCCCCCGGCCCGGCTAGCAGTTGTCGTGTACGTAGCCACCTGAGACGGTGCGTCGCACCGGCTGCCCTTTGGTGATCTCCTTGTCGCAGATCATGCACCGCTCGCCCACGCCGGCGTGAAGGTTGTGGGTGTCGGGGTCGACGGACCCGGCGGTGAGTTTGGGCACATCTTGACTGACGATGAAACCACGATCTCGAGGGGCGCGGCTGTAGGGTGAGCCGCCGGGCGGTATCGGACGACTTCCCTCTCGAGACATGGACGAGACGATACAGGCCACCTTGTCGTTCCCGCCGTCAGGGTCTCCGTCTGCCTGCTGGTTCACCCGAGCAACGTCTGTTGAGGGACGGCGTCGCCGAGCTCGATCGGTTGGACGAGGTCGGGTGTGTCGTTGCGGACGGTGCCGGCGCGGGAACTGACCGGGTAGCGGATGAGGGTGTCGGTCCGGGGCGGGTTGCAGGAATGTTCTCAGGTCGCTTTCCCGGACGCCGCCGGCTCGAAGGCACGGGTCGAAGTGGTGTCGTTCGAGGATGACGGGCATGCGGTTGTGGATGCGTGCATGTCGGGCCCGGCGGTGGTGGTGATGATGGGGCAGGAGGGCAGCCAGGTGTCGTTCTGGGGGTCTTTCCAGGGTTCCCACAGGCCGGCGAAGGCGAGGGGGAACCCGTCGCAGCGGTGGAAGTAGAAGGGTTGGCGTTTGCCGTCGGGGTCTTTGCGCCATTAATAGGAGCCGTCAACGATCAGGGCCAGGCGGCGTGCTCGGAATGCTTTTCGGAAGGCTGGTTTGGTGGTGAGGGTCTCGGCTCTGGCGTTGAAGAGCCGGTTGCCTTCGCTTTTGTCCCTGGACCAGGGCGGGATCAGGCCCACCGGTAGGCGTCGAGAACCACCGGGGCGTCGTCGGGCTCGGACCTGCGGGGCCGGGCCAGCCCGAGGAGGTTGTTGGTGGGGACGTTCCAGTGCGGCCCATCGGGTTGGCGGTCGGGGTCGGCGGCCAGGTCGGCGTCTAAGATCTCGGCCAGACGCTCCGGCGGAGTGTAGCTGATGGTCCTTCCGCACATAGGTCCTGGTCAGGGTAGGCGACGCGGCCGGACTCGCCGGTCAGGCGGACGGGGGGAGCCGGCGGCGCATCTCCAGGAGCTGGCCGTGTGCGGCGGCCAGGGGCTTGGCGCAGCTCGGCCACTTCTTGATGGTGGGCCCCGGCGCAGCTCGGCCAGCTGGGCGGTGAGGGTCCGGATGACGCTGCTGGTATCGGAGGCCGCGGGTGTCACCGCCGCTGGCGGCGGAACGGGGACCGCGTCGGTGCGTCCCCGCAGGCCCTCGATCCGGGAACGCAGCGGGGAGGGGTAGAGGAAATCTTTGGACACCCCGCCGGCTTGGGCCACCGCCTCGAAGGTGATGGGCTGGCCGGTCTTGATGAGTTTGCGCAGCCCTTGTTTCGGCCCGCGGGTGGCGGCCTGGCGTTTGGCCTGGGCGGCTCGGCGCAGGTTGTCGGGGTTGCCGGTGCCGGCCATCAGCCCGCCGCCCGGCCGGGTTGCTGGTCAGCCTCGACCCGGGCCGCCACTCCCGGCCCCAGCAGGGGACCGGGCGGTGCCGACTCGTTCTCGGCGTCGATGGGGGCCAGGATGCTCTGGAGGGCGGCTTGTTCGGTGACGCTGCTCGAGCCAGACGTGCTCGGCGATCATGTTCTGGCCGGTACGTTCCCGATGTTCCATCTGACGGCGCTCGATGAGATGGCCCAGGTTGACCCACTCGGACTGGTGGACGTCCCGGAATCGGCGGTCGGTGACGAACAGGTCGCAGGTCAGGCAGGCGTTGCCTTTCTCGCAGGTCTTGGCCGGCGGCAGGCTGCACCAGCCGTTGGGCAGCACCGGGTCCGTGCGGGTCTCGAGCGCCATGAGCTCGTAAAGGTCCTGGCCGGTCATGCCGGCCGGTTTTCCGGTGGCAGTCACCTTCTGGTAGCGCAGGAACTCGGCCTTGGCGGTGGCATCAAGGGTCTGGGCGTAGTACATGGTCATCTCGGGGGTGATGTGACCCATGTAGTGCTGCACCACATGAAGAGGGACGCCGACGTTGATCAGGCTGGTGGCGTATGGCGGAACCGGTGGGTCTGGCTCAAGGGGATGGGCTGGCCGGTCTCGTCGCGGAAATCGCAGTGGGCCACCAGCTGGCGCAGCTGTGGTGGAAGCGGCGAGAGCGGTAAGGCGGCCCAGCCGGTTGTTGTACAGGCGTACGAACAGATAGGGCAGATTGGCATCTTCCTGGTCGTTGGCGCGCATGCGCCGGCCAGCCAGTGTTGCTGCTCGACGATGATCCGCACGACGTCGGCACCCACGAAGATGGTGTCGGGCGCCCCCTCGATCTTGGTCTGCTGGAAGCGCTGCTTGACGACATCCTCGGCTGCGTCGCCCTGCATGGGGATGAGCGGGTTTCGGTCCAGCAGGAGGATCTCGCTCATCCGCCAGCCGGTGGCGATGCAGCAGCAGGATCCGCATGGCCTGCTCGTCGCCCAGCCCGCGCTGGTCCACGGGGCGCCCAGCACGTGCAGGTGGGCGGCGATGGCGGCCAGGTTGCGTCGCTCATGAGGTGACGCTCGTCGTAGCCACGCCGTCGTCGTGGCCGCGGGAAGTCATGATCCCGAAAGAGCCGGCTGTGTTCAGGCCCCAGGTTCCGCCAGCGAGGATAGCCCAGGGTCCTGGCGGCGTTGTCGTCGTGGTCGTAGAGGAACCGGTAAAGGGAGTGGACCGCGGTCATGCTGCTCGATACGATGCCAGCGCACGGCGTTGAGCGACGGTTCGTGCCGACCTGAGGCGGGGTCAGTGCCGAGCGCTACCCGTTCGGATAGTTACCCGTAGATGGTGGGCCGACCGTAGACGTGCGTCGCGGCTCCAGGACGCCTGCGTCGACCACGCTGAGTAGCTCAGGCCTACCCGACCGCCTGCAGGCGGCCGGTTTGGGTTTCGTCGTCGCCAGGTTCAGCCGTGTTCCCGCTTAACGGGATGGATAACGGAGTGCGTGTTACGGATAACGATGGATATTTACAGCAAACATCTAGACAACACAGGATGTACCTTGTCAGTCATTACCCTACTTATTGCCAGTAACACTGGCGATCGAATTTTTGAGGATTGCTCTGCTCCATCCTGCGAATAGCGGCGCGCAAATAGCAAGGAACAAAGCCCAATACGTGCCGTTTTCCCATGAGCGACACGCGATGAGGTAGTGCCGGCGAGAACTCTCAACGACCTATGAAATATCAGCACTGAAAGTGCCGAACTCCCAAGAGGACAGAGAGGGACAAAGAACAGAACAACAACCCCGCAGCTGTCTTCCAAGTTGAGTCCTGTGCTATTCTGGGTGGTCTAAACGAGTATTGCATCGAGTGGAGCGGATGGGCGCGTGAGGAGCGTCGAGCCCGCCGCTGGACTCAACTACAACCGCCCTCTTTGTCAGGACGGCAGTCGCATTACTACCCATTAACCTGATAGCCTTGGATATGAGCCTGGCGGCGAAGGTGCGATGATACACACCCCTGCATTCTCACGGCGCCCAGCGAAGCCCCACCTGTCACGATCGCCGGCAATATCGGTTATTCCGACCGGTCTGCCGGGCGGGTCGGTCCCGGTTGTTGCGGGTGAGAGCGGAGAGACGGGCGGGTCGCTACTGACGCTCGCCGCTTCTGGCGGTAATGCTCGTTGACCGCGAGGAGTATGGCCACGGTGGGCACCGCCAGGAACGCGCCGATCACGCCGCCGAGTGTGGTGCCAAGGGCCAGGACCAAGATCACCGCAAGTGGGTGCAGGCGCACGGCGTGACCGAGGACCTTCGGGCCGACGATGTACCCCTCCAGGTTATGGATTAGTAGCGTCACGCCCACCACGATCAGGGCAGCTACCCAGCCTTTGGTTGCCAGGGTGACCGCGGCCGCGACTGCCCCGCTGAGGATCCCGCCGACGAGGGGCAAGAAACTGGCCACAAAGGTGAGCACGGCGATGGGCACGACAAGCGGTACCCCCAGGGCGAGCAGGGCGATTGCCAACGCCGTCGCGTTGATCAGCCCGTTGACCGCCGACCCCCTGATGTAGCCGGTGAGGACCTCCCAACAGCGGCGACCCACCTGGCGTAGATCCTCGGCTCGCTGCGGGCTGAACAAGTCCAGCCACCACGACGTGATCCGGTCTCCGTCTTTTACGAAAAAGAATGTCACCACCGCGGCGAGCAACGCGGCACCAACCGCTTGCGCCAGCAACGTGACCCCGCTGAGGGCACCTTTGATCAGGGTGCTCTGGTGGGTCGACAGCTGGTGGCGTAGCTTGGTGACATCGGATCGCACCGCCGCCCGGGAGAGGTGCAGCGGACCGGTGGACAGCCAGTTCTCCGCCTTGTCGATCGCCCGATTCACGTCGTTGCCGACCGTGTGCACCTCCGACGCTGTAGTGGGCTCCAATGCTGCGACCACCCCGGCGACCACCACGACCGCGAACAGGAGCACCGCCCAGGTCGCCAGCAAAGGCGGCCACCCATGTCGGCGCAGCCACGACGCTGGTGGGACGAGCACAGTTGAGAAGAACACGGCTACCACGATGGGCAAGATGATGAGCCGCAGCTTGGTGAACGCCAAACCCACCGCCACCAACGCGACCCCAACTGCCACCACCGCGGCCGCGATCGCCACCACACGCCAGGCGACCGCCGCCGCCCCGCTCAGCACGGGCGGTCGCCGCCACGGCGGATCGGATCCTGGCCCGTCAAGGTGAGCCACAGCAGATCCTCTCTCCTCTAACTACATGTGTCCTACCCCCACAGCCACCCGATCACTTGTTTCAGCGCCCCCTGGCCTACGGAGTCGGTGGTCGAGCCTGTTGCGGTCCGGCGATCCAGGGTGGTCCATGCCCTTTCACTTATGGTGGTCATCCGGGGATGTCGGGCCGGGTTCGGCGTCGTGCCATCGCGAGAGGCGAGTGCTCGCAATGCCCCCCCTGCTCGGACTCTCAGATCACGATGAGCACCTCTCCCTCGACGATCTGCCCGGTTGGGGGTGTTGGTGCGGAGGTCCTTCCGGGGTGGCCATCGCCAAGACCAATGTGGCGGTGCGGTCGCGGACGCGGGCGCTTCGCAATGTCTCGTCACAACCAGCCGCACGGGTCGCCTTCCCCGGTCATCGCTGGCGAGGAGGGGGTGCTGAACGGTCGGCCGGCCAGAGTGCCGTCGATGTTTGCGCGGCGGCGGCCTGGCCGACTGCTTCGTCGGTGAGCGGTATCAGAGTTCGCTGGGTGAAGTCTTGGAGAAGGATCGAGGCGTCGGGGGGCGCCGGGCGCGGGCATGACGGCGTACATAGCCGGCCACCCGTCTACTCTATTACGGATAACTATCATTACACATCAAATATAGTGGACGACGATTAACCGTGATCATGCAAATACAGCTGACCCGAGTGGTGTCACCGTGGGACGCGGGTGGCCATCACGGTTTGCGTAGGTGTTCTCGAAGGGCGATCTGGCTGGGATGCCCCTTAATGACATCTCTGAGGCCCTCAGCGGTAGCGTCGAGGTAACGGCGGGTGGTGTCGAGGGAGGCGTGGCCGAGGAGCGCTTGTAGCTCCACGATGTCAGCGCCGGCTTGGAGGGCGTCGTCGGTGGCGAAGCTGTGGCAGAGGGCGTGCACCATGGCCCCGGCGGGGATGCGGGCCCGGATGCCCGCTCTGTGGTAGAGACGTTCGACCAGGTAGCGCATCTGGTGGGCAGCCAGGCGGCGTCCTCGGGTGTCGACCAGTAGGGGACTGGAGGGATGGTCGAGGTCGTGCTCGGGGAAGCGGGTGGCCCGGCTGGCCCGGTAGCCGGCGAGGCCAGCGATCGACGCGACCCCCAGGGCCACCGCCTCGCCTTCCCGGATGCCTGACACGAAGAACAAGGCGACCGGGCCAGGGCTCGCGCGTGGTCGGCGGGCCCAGAAGGCGAATGCAGCCCGCGGGGTGTTAGCGGCGTGACTGTCTGATCAGTAGGGACTGGATTTCGGCAGTGTTGTTTGCGCGGGCGGGTAGTGGGGTGGTGGCGGCGGCGGCGAAAGGTGAGGATGAGCGGGTCTTTGTTCGCGAGGGACCCCCCCCCGTCTCTAGTTGATCGCTGTGGCGGGACCGGTCCAAGGCGGTGTTGCCACCTGTGGCCATCGTATGGCCTTGCCCGCTGTCAGTGGATCGAATTGCCACGCCAGGATTGCCCGTCCTCGGCGGCCCCGACTGGCTGGTGGTCGGGATACTGGCGTCATGTCCGAGCGGGCGGGCGGGACCTGCTGTCGGGTGTTCATTCCCCGTGTGCGCTGCGGGGCCTGCCGGGTCAGCCATGCCCTCCTACCGGCCTTCTTGGTGTTGCGCCGACTAGACGTGGTGGAGACGATCGGCTCGGTGCTCGACGAGGTCGCCTCCGGGGCGGTGGGGGTTCGCCCAGCGGTCCGCCGGGTCGATGTCTGCCACACCACGGCGAGGGAATGGTGGCGGCGCTTCAGGGAGGGGGCCGATCGCCTGGCGGTGGGCTTTGCTGCGCTGGCGGTGGAGCTGGGCGGCGCGGCGATCACTCCACTGCGCCATCTCGAGGGGTGGGCCCTGGCTGCGACGGCCGCGGCGTGGGAGGCGGCAGGGGCCTTCCGGGCTGGGCTGCGCGGGGTCGCTGGCGGTTCGTCTCGGCGGCTTGCGGCGCGGCGTTGATCGCAACCAACACGGATTCGCCTTGGTTGGTTGGTCGTCGGCAAACGTCGTTTCATGCCTCCGGTCCCATAACGACGACACGGAGGAGGACGACGTGGACCACGACACCCAGGAGAAGGTGGCCTTGCACCGCTGGGCGGTAATCGCCGAGGCGAGATCGGAGCGGCTGTCAGCAGTTGAGCGGGGAGCCCTGGTGCGCCAGATCGCCTCGCGCCTTATACCCATCTCGACGGCAGCGCCCGCCGCTACAGCCGGGGGACGATCGACCGCTGGATCCGGGCCTGGCGGGGCGGGGGACTGGAGGCGCTACGACCGTCCGAGCGCTCCGATGTCGGCACGGTGAGAGCGCACCCCGAGCTGGCCGAGGTGGCGGTGGCGCTGCGGCTCGAGTTGCCGTCGCGCTCGGCGGCGCAGATCGCCTCGATCATCTTCCACCGCCATAGGGTCAAGGTGTCGGAGCGCACCGTGAGAGCCCAGCTACGCCGGCGTGGCCTGACCCGCGAGGCGCTGGCGGCCGAGCCGAAGGCTTTCGGCCGTTCGGCCGTTACGAGGCGGCCCGAGCGAACGAGCGGTGGATCACCGACGTGCTGGTCGGGCCCTGGGTGCCCTATCCCAGGGTGGATGCTTCGGTGCGAGCCAAACTGTTCCTGGTTGTCGACGACCACTCACGGCTGCTGATCGACGGCGTCTTCTACGGGTATGAGAACGCCCGGGCCTGCCAGGAGATGCTACGGCGAGCGATCGTTCGCCGGGGCGTCCCCGAGGTCCTCTACGCAGATAACGGGGCGCCGTTCAAGAACGCCTGGCTGGCTCGCACCTGTGCTGTGCTGGGCGTCCGTCTCGTGCACTCCCAGCCCTACTCGCCAGAGGGCCGGGGTAAGCAAGAGCGACTGAACCGCACCAACCGAACGCAAACCGTTTTTGCTTGACACTTCGTTGTCGCCTGCTGCTGAGGGCTGACGGCCGGTGCGGCCGTGGGATGATCGGGGACGGGACGAGCGGGGGCGCGATGACGCAGGTTTGGGTGGGTCTGGTGGCCGGTCGAGGGGGATGCGGAGGTGGATCTCGACGTGCCAGCCCGTGACCTTGATCCGTTCGACGAGGAGGCGGAGAAGACGCTGTCGCCCGGAGAAGTCGAGATCATCGATTCCGGCTGCGACTGTTTTGGCGAAGTCCTGAACTCGGGTCCGCAGGCGGTTCTCGGTCGCGAGTTCGGTGCGGGCGGCCACCAGTTCGTCGCGTTGCCCGACGAGGTGGGCACGACGGGCCTTGACCTCCTGGGTGCGCTTGGTGAGTTCGGGCAGTTCGATCATTCCGACCGGATAACAGTCAAGTAGCCGCCGTTGCTCGGCTTCGGTGCTGTTGACTTGACGCTCGAGTCGGGCGAGTTGGGTGGCGAGAAGATCGTCGTCGGGCGTTGGCTGGCGGCCCACAACGGCGGACTCGCCGGCAGTGAGGAGCTGGGGGCGCAGCAGCGCTTGGCGGATCTGGTCGAACACGAAGGCGTCGAGTTCGTCGGCCCGGATCTGCCGTTCTCGGCAGCGCCGTTCCGGTCCGCCTGCTCGCAGCCCGTTGTGATAGGCGCAGCTGTAGTAGTGGTTGTGTCCGCCGCGGCTGGTGGGGGCTCGGAGACAGTTGCATTTGATGCCGCAGGGGCCGCACACCACGAGCCCTCGTAGCAGCCAGCGGTCCGAGGGTGCTCGGCGGGCGCTGAAGGCCTGATTGTGCTCGCAGCGGCGCCGGGCCGCCTCGAAGGTCTCGGGCGAGATGATCGCTGGTGTGGGCACGGCGATCCAGTCCTCGCTGGGTCGCAGGCGGCGAGTGGGTCTGCCGCCGGGTGGGGCTGGAAGAGTCTCGTGGCGATACCAGTAGGCGGTGCCAGCGTAGGTCGAGTTGCGCAGCAGGGGACCGAGGGTGGAGCTCGCCCACAGCGGCCGTCCGTTCGGGCTGGGGATCCCATCGGCGTAGAGGCGTCTGGTGATCTCGCGGATGGAATGGCCGCCGGCCACGTTAGTCGTCGAAGATTCGTCGCACCACTTCGGCCTCGGGCTCGTAGATCTCCAGGTGTGCAGGGCCGGTGGCGTCGCCTCGGGCCACACGCCGGTAAACCTAGGGCACCTTGGTGAAGATCGCTTCTCCCGCTCGCACTTTGTAGAGCTTGCCCCGGCGTTGACGTTCGGCGGAGTGGGCCCGTTCGTACTCGGCGATCACGCCTTGCATCTGCACCAACAGGCGGGCTTGGGTGTCGTTGTCGATGGGCGGCGCGTCGACGAAGCGGACGTCGACACCCAGGCGGGCCAGTTCGTCGATGATGGTACGCCGGAATATGCCGTTGTGGGTCGGTCGAGCCTCTTGGAGCACGTGGGGGAGCGTGGTCCCGCCCCGCCCGCGGGCAAGCGAATCTCTGTGGGTCGACCCGGGAGGCGCGCAGGGCTATGCTGCGCGCCGGGCGTTTGCGTCGGGTTCTTCGCCCGGTTGGTCTGGATCGGCCGGGACAACCAAGGCGCGGCGCTGATGCCGCCGAGTGGTGGACCACATACAAGTGTACGAAGGGGGAAGGGCATGACCGACTCGCTGGCTGAGAGCGAAGGTGCGTCTGCGCCAACCGTGGCTGGGGGCAGGGTATTTCGCACGGAGCTGAACCCTGTTGAGTTCCTGCGCCGGGCCGCCTACGTGTATCGCGAGAAGATCGCGGTGGTTGATGAGGAGCGCCGCTACTCGTACGGTCAGCTGGCGGAGCGTTCGTGGCGGTTGGCCAACGCGCTCAGGTCGGCCGGGCTGCGCAAGGGCGACCGCGTGGCCACGCTGCTGTTCAACTCATCGCCGATGCTCGAGGCGCATTTCGCCGTCCCAGCGGCGGGCGGGATCCTGGTAGCGATCAACCACCGCTTGGCCAGCCTGGAGGTGGGGTACATCCTCGATCACAGCGGTGCCCGCTTCCTGCTGATTGATGCGGAACTCGACGCTCTGATCGCGGGGCTGGAGCTGCGTGGCGTGACCGTGATCCGCTGCACGGGCACTGGTGGCGCCGAGGATCAGTACGAGCAATTCGTGGCCGCCGCGTCGTGCGCGATGCCCGAGAGCTGGCTTGAGGATGAAGAGGAGACGATCTCGATCAACTACACCTCGGGCACCACCGGGCAGCCCAAGGGGGTTCAGTACACATACCGCGGCGCCTACCTGAATGCGCTCAGCGAGGTCATCGTCGCCGGCATGAGCCCCGACTCGGTCTACCTGTGGACGCTGCCGATGTTTCACTGCAACGGCTGGTGCTTCGCGTGGGCGGTCACCGCGGTCGGAGCCCGACACGTCGCGCTGCGTGCCGTGGACCCTCAGGCGGTCTGGCGGCTGATCGATGACGAGGGCGTGACGCACTTCAACGGCGCGCCCACGGTTCAGCTGATGATCATCAACCATCCCCAAGCGCACCGCCTGGAGCACCCCGTGACCGCCATGGTGGCCGCGGCGCCGCCCTCGCCGACGCTGCTTGCTCGCATGGTTGAGTTGAACTTCCGCATCGTGCACGTCTACGGCCTAACCGAGACCTACGGTCCGATAACGGTGTGTCCCGTCCAGGAGACCTGGGACGCGTTGCCACTCGAGCGGCGGGCGACGCTGCTGGCCCGCCAGGGTCAGGCTTATCCCTCGGCCGATCTGGTCCGGGTCGTCGACGAGCACATGCGCGACATCCCGCAGGACGCCCAAACGATGGGCGAGGTGATCATGCGCGGCAACAACGTGATGAGCGGCTACTTCGCGGACCAGGCGGCCACCGAGAAAGCGTTTCGTGGCGGCTGGTTCCACTCCGGTGATCTAGCCGCGTGGCACCCAGACGGCAACATCGAGCTGCGCGACCGCGGCAAAGACATCATCATCTCCGGCGGCGAGAACATATCAAGCATCGAGGTCGAGCAGACGATCGTCGCCCATCCCGCCGTTCTCGAATGCGCGGTGGTCGGGGTACCTCATGAGCACTGGGGCGAGCGACCCAAAGCGTTCGTCACGCTCAACAGCGGAGCCGGCGCGACCGCCGAGGAGATCATCGCGTTCTGCCGCCAACGGCTCGCTCGCTACAAGTGCCCCGACACAATCGAGTTCGGGCCGCTGCCGAAAACCTCCACCGGCAAGGTCCAGAAATTCGTCTTGCGGGAACGCGAGTGGGCTGGACGCCAGACTCGCATTGGCGCAACCTAGCGCTGCTTGAGTCCCAGGTTCTGAAGAGTTGAGGCAAGTTTTTGGGTCATGCTGCGAGGGGGCTGGCTCGTAGGAGGTTGGTGAGTTCGCGTTCGTAGGCTTCCAGGCGGCGGTGAGGGGTTGGGGTGCGGGTGGGCGTGGTCGGCTGAGGGCGGCGAGGTCGGTGAGGGCGGGAATCACGACGCGTGCGGCGAGTTGGGTGAAGAAGGCGGCGATGCGCAGGCCGTGGGCGGTGACCCGGTAGGTGTTGGTGTGGGGGATTCGTTCGATGAAGCCTTTGAGCCGTAGGCGGCGGAGATCGTAGGTGGCCTGTGCGGGGCTGTAGTCGGGGTTGTACAGGACGGCCATCTGGGTGCGCAGGGCTTTGTTGGTGAGCCCGCCGATGACGTGCGCGAAGGAGCCGACGGAGGCGAGCAGGGCCATGGTGCGGGGATCGCCGAAACGTAACCCGGGGGCCCGCTGGCCGTCGTGGAGGCTGGGCAGCACGACTGCTTCGAGGGTGGCGGGGTCGGGCAGTCCGGGCTGTCCTTCGCCCAAAGCGGCCAGGAACCGGGCGTCGATATCCGCGCCGAGTCGGCGCAGAGCCCGCCAGTTGTGGCTGTTGAGGGTCTTGTGCAGGTTGAAGTCGTCGGCGTCGTTGAACGTCATCTCCACTCTGAGTGCCCGGCCTTCTTTGAGGTAGGCCTTGGCCTTGGAGGACTTGTAGTGGATCTGGATGCGGGGGGCGACGTCGCGGGTGATGACCTCGGTGGCGAACCGTCCCGGGGTCTTGTGTTTGCCGCGGTTTCTGACTTGGCGGTCGACGACCAGTGACACCTGTTCGGGGCGGCCCAGGTCCAGATGACAGTCGATGGCCGCCTCGAACCAGGCCCGGGCCCGGCGGGGCTGGTCGAATACGGCGGTGTCAGAGACCTCCATCTGGGCGATGGAGAACGCCCAGTCGAAGCCGGCCCGGCGATCATCGACGGTGAGCGGGTTGGGCATGACCGCCATCATCCGGGCCAGCAGATCGCGGACATGACCGGAACCGAGGCGGGCGCAGACGCGATGAGCCAGGGCGGGGTCGTCCACCCGGCGTAGACCGTTATCGAGCGCGTCGAAGCCGACGCCGGCCTTGGCCAGCTGAACCTTGGCCCACTCATGTCCGTTGGCGTTGACCCACAACGGGTATGGCGCGTAGCTGCCCAGCCGTAGCGATGTCGGGCCCCACTCGGGGTCAGCGAAATACAGGTACCAGTGGTCGGGCACCGACGACTGGCGCCGCCAGGTGATATGGGGATGGTTGGGCCGATGCCGGGCGTGGGTGTCATCGACGAAGCCCCGCCACGAACTGGTCCGCTCCTGGGCCTTGCCCACCAGCACCAGCCCGAACCGGCCGGCCGCGGCCGCTCCGTCTTGATAAGGGCGGGCCATGTTCTCTTTGGACTGGCCCGCCTTGAAACGCAGTACCGGCACCCCCGAGGCGGCCACCAGCGCGTCGAGCTCGCTCACCAGCCGTTGCCGGTTGCGGTTCAACGCGGCCGGTGAGGGGATGTAGTTGCCTCGCTTGAGCAGGACCTTCACCACCCCTCCCTCATACATCAACCCCGGGATGTACCCGCGGATGCCGATACGGTCTACCGAGGTGCAACGGAAGCTCACATGCTCGGCCAGTAGGCTGGCCACGGTCCCCATGGTGTCCTCCTCTCCGACCGTTGACGCGGCCGGGTCTGTGGGTTTGTTGATCACAGGACGCTATTGGGGACCAATCCGTTTCTGCCTGGCGAATCGACCGACCGGCATAGGGCCGGCTTTGCCGGCCCGGCACCGACAGGCAGCCATCCCGGCCGGCCAAAACGCGAGAGACCTCAGACCCCAGCCATCCCCGCTCGAGTTGACCGCGGCGCTTCAGCAGGTCTGAGGTCGCTCGCTAACTTAGCTTGAGCATCGGTGTTTCACGCCATTTCTCTTGAAGCAGTTTGGGGCGGGAAACGACGAAGGCGCCCGGCTCCGCTGTCGGTCAGAGCACCGCGCCGGATTCGGCAGGCATCTGTGTGGTTTGCGGGAGAGGTGAGCAACGGGAAGCTCGACAGGCGACCGTCTATCTCACCTCCCACCCCCATCCCGCCAGCGGAGGTCACGCCGGTGTGATTCGTACGCACTCGAACAATGCCCCTGGACGCCATCTGATCAGCCCGTCGCGACGCTTTCATCGGGCGGGCTCCCGGGTCTTCACCTGTCCCCTGACCGCACGTCCTAGAGTCCCGCAACGGGCCTGTTCCACCTGGCCACGACCTCTACCACGACCTCTACCACACACTGGCTCCGGTGGTAGACGGACTGCTGGCGGTTCTGCGCCGAGACCATCGGCGTGCGAGTCCGACTGTGGTCTCGGGGGGCACGACTGGGCCCCCAAAGGGCCCGAACTCGACAGCTTCGCCGCGCTCGGTGACGTTGTGCTCGACAGCGAGATGATCCTCGCTACCCCCGACGAACGGGCCGAGTTCGAGCGGCTCTCCACCCACCTCAACCGCCGGCCGTCGACCCCACCCCGGCCCGCCCCTACATGGCTTGACTTTCCAGCATTAGTGCGGTAAACGGTCCGCGTCGTAGAATAGGTCGTAGCACGACCAATCGACCATGCCAGGCGATGGGGCAGGAAGTAAGCGGTATGCATCAACCGTCGGACCGTCAGGGCGCATGCGGGGGCTCCCGCGGGGTCGGTATCGGGGCGCACGGGGCGAATGCCGATTTGTCGGTGGGCAAGCGGAAAGGGGAGCTGTGAGCGATCACCAACAGGGACTGACCTGGTGCACGGTTACGGATCCACCGAGTCCGGCCCCCACACCATGGCGCTGCGCGGCGAGGAGTTCATTCAGCACTTCGGGACACTCCGCCTTCCAGTACCGGAAGCGAGGTCCGGCTGGTCGACTCCGACGGTGCCGACGTGTCCGTCGAAGAGGTGGGGGAGCTACTGGTCCGCTCAGACGCCGCCATGGACGGCTACTACCGGCTAGAAGAGCTGACCCGGAGCGTCCTGAGCCCCGACGGGTGGCTCCGCACCGGCGACCTGCTGCGCCGCGACGAGGAGGGATACTTCCACCTGGCTGGCCGGGCCAAGGAGCTGATCATCACCGGCGGCGAAACCGTCTATCCGAAGGAAGTGGAAGACCTCATCTCGGAGTACCCCAACGTGGCCGAGGTGGCGGTCATCGGGGTACCCCACCCCGTCTTTGAGGAGCGGGTGGTGGCCATCGTCCGGCCCACCCCCGGGTGCCACCGCACCCGATTCCGAGGGACGTGGTGGCACTGCCCGCTGTTCGCTTTTCTCTCATCGCCAACTGGAGTTGGGCGCTACGGGACCGAGCACCCCGACGTCGTGCGTTCGGGCGTGATACGGACGGTCAACGGCGGTTACGTGTCCTACGGTGCGCTGGGGGACCAGAGCTTCGGCTGGTTCGCCGGCGCCATGGGCCGGCCGGATTTCGCCGCCGACCCCAGGATCGTCACCAGCGAGGACCGCGTCCTCAACGGGGCATCTATCTTCCAGCATGGTCTTCCACGTGGCGACAGACTCGCCGAGCACCGCGGCGACGTCGCACCACTCGGCCACCCGCAGGCGCAGCTCGACGGCGAGCAGACTGTGACGATCGAACTGGGCTCCCTGAGCCCATCCCGGCCAAGCGGTCGAACGATCCGTCGTGAAGGTCGGGACGGTACAGCCGCAACCGCTCGCTGGTACCCGGGTGTTGGCGAACACCGTCGAGCACGAGCGTCCCCCGCTGCACCAGTCCGGCTGCCCACAAAGCGCCCGGTCCCGTGAGAAACGGGGGGCGAGACGGGTGTTCCCGGTGATGGCGACGAGCTGTTCTACCGACACGGTCCGCCACATGGCGAAAGCCGCCAGCACCGACAGCCGTTCATGCCGGAAGCGTTCGACGAGCACATCGCAAGCCGCCTCCGGGCTCCAACGTCAGGCGTCCGCCCTGGGGCGTGCCAGGCCGGCCTGCTGCAGGCGCTCGGCGGACGAGCGAGAAGTCCATGACACTCCGACCCCACCGGAAACCTGGGGCCACAGTCCCGGCCAGAACGGGTCGACCCGGCAACTCGCCCAGTACCGGGCGTCCGGGCAGGCGGAGGGCACCTCGCCGAGGGGAACGGGCCCGTGTCGTCGGTTCATCATGGTCGCTTGCCCGTCGAGTACGGGTCGCCAGGAGTTTCCGGTGCACCGGGGCTGGCGGTTCCGGACCCACCGGGAACCGCGACCATGGCTGGCGCCAAGGACGGGACCGGCCATCCGGCCCGACACGACCCCGGGGGTAGCCCTGGTCGGCGGCGAAGCGCCCCAGATCCTCACCCCAGAACGCCACCCGGATCGGACCGCCGGCTGCATCCGGCCGCCGGCGACGGCCAAGGCGTCAACCAATCCCGACGACATTCGGCCCGCGAGCGAGCGGAACCTCACGGCGCAACGCTTCCGGAAGCGGGGGAGTCCTGACCATCGGACTTTGGACAGGCGGTGGTTGGCCGACCTCGCCAGCCAGGCGAGTGCCGATCCGTGGGCAGGGTCCGGTGGGCCAGAAGAGCGCGAATCCTTGCCACTCTCAGTGGCGCCCGATGGCGTCTCAACGAGACGGTGCGGCTACCGCTAGGCCTTCTCCGAAACAAGGGAACCCGGCGGCTGGGCGACAACATCCCTGCCACCGCGCCGCACTTCAGTGACGTTTGCCAGCCGCCCTTAGCACCGCGTTCTGGGGCAGTGCCTTTGCCGAGCAGATCACCGGCGGTGTGGGTACGCGTGGGTCAAGAGTCGGGGCGAACGGGAGCCGACATTCGGGTTCTGGTCGAAGGCAGGAGCCGCGAGCACCGACCCGTCCTGATTGAGCTAGCAGGTCGCGGACCTTCCGGCCCTTTCCGGCTGGTGCTCAGGATAAGTCGAATCCGCTTGGTCCTCCGGCCCGGGCGCTGGCTCACCTGAGCGGATGTGTTGGGTGGGCCGAACCTGTGCGGCAAGGGCTCTCCTGCCAGCAAGCGTTCGGTGTTGGCGACAGGAGGCAAGGCCTTTTCGACGGCGTTGAGCGGGTCGGTCTCTAGTGGCGTCCTGGCTGCACGAGTCCGGATTCGTAGGCGAGGATGACGGCGTGAACCCGGTCGGGCAGGTGGAGCTTCATCAAGACACGCGCGACGTGGGTCTTGGCGGTGGCATCGCTGACCACGAGGGTCTCAGCGATCTGGGCGTTGGAGAGTCCCTGGGCTAGGAGGGTCAGCACCTCGAGCTCTCGAGGGGTGAGCGCGTTGAGCAAGGCGGGGGCGTTGGCATGTTGTGGCAGCCGCTGGGCGAACTCGGCGATCACCTTGCGCGTAATGGACGGGGCCAGCAGGGCGTCGCCGCCGGCGACGATCCGAACCGCGGCGACGAGCTCGTCGGGTGGCGCGTCTTTGAGGAGAAAGCCGCTGGCTCCCGCTTGGAGGGCCTCGTAGACGTATTCGTCCAGATCGAAGGTGGTGAGGACGAGTACCCGGGTGAGGTTCGGGTCCTGGTGGAGCAGTTGGCGGGTGGCTTCCAGGCCGTTCATGTTGGGCATGCGGATGTCCATGAGCACCACGTCTGGGTGGTGCTCGCGGCTGGCGGCGATGACCTCGAACCCGTCGTCGGCCTCGGCGACGACATGGATGCCGTGGTCGGCTTCGAGGATCTTGCGGAAGCCGGCACGGACGAGTCGCTGGTCGTCGGCGATGACGACTCGGATGGTCATGACCGGTTGCTTTCGAGCGGCAATCGGGCAGAGACGACGAAGCCTCCGGCCGGTTGCGGACTGGCCTGGAGGACGCCGCCGTAGAGCGAGACACGCTCGCGCATGCCCAAAAGCCCATGGCCGGTCCTCCCGTGCCCGGTTCCTCCGCCGTCGGCCGTCTCGGACCGGCCGTCGTCGATCACTTCGAGCTCTAGCTCGTGGGGTCGGTAGCTGACCACGACGCGCGCTCGTGCGGGGCCGGCGTGTTTGAGTGTGTTGGTCAGCGCCTCCTGGAGGATGCGGTAGGCGGCGAGATCAACGCCGGGCGGCAAGGGCACCGGCTGACCTTCGATGCGCAGCTCCACGGGCAGTCCTGCGTCCCGGACCTGCCCAGCCAAGGCTTCGATCTGGCCGAGTCCGGGCATCGGATCGAGAGACGGTTCGTCGTCTGCTCGACGAAGGATGCCGAGCATGCGGCGAAGTTCGACCAGGGCCTGGCGACCGGTGGTCTCGATGGACTCGAGGGTCTCGGCGGTTTCGGTGTCGGCCCGGTTGAGGGTGTGACGGGCTGCGCCGGCTTGGACGACGATGAGGCTCACGCTGTGGGCCACTACGTCGTGCAGCTCGCGAGCGATCCGGGAACGCTCATCGACCACGGCGGCCCGAGCGAGCGCGTCTTGTTGTTCGTGGAGGCGCTCGGTGTGGTCCTCTAGCTCGGCGACGCGTCGCAAGCGTTCCCGGAACAGGCGTCCCATGGCCCAGAAGATGGCGGTCGCGACCCAGAACCCGACGTCGACGCCGTGGCCGCCGACCACGTCGGCGATCTCCTTGACCAGAAACGCGCCAACTACCAGCGCAGCCGCCGCCAGGTTGTGGCGGCGATGGCCGTACGCCCCGAACGAGAACGCCGCGACCAGCAGGACTAGGAAAGGGGTGACCACTCCGTTTCCGGGCTGTTGGTGGGTGAAAAGGACGTGGCCCACCGCGCTCCCGCCAAGGAGGGCGGCCAGCACTGCGGCAAATGAGGCCAGCGGCTTCCGCCGCCGCCAAGCGAGAGGCAGACCGACGGCGCCGCCTATCACCAAAGCCAGAATCCCGAAGGCGGCGGTGCCGACCTTGTGGTCCGGTCTGACCCAGAACTCAACGACGATGGCCGCCATCGCCAGCACAGCCATCACGGTGTCGACGTGCCGGTTCGCCGATATCCGACGCAGGGGGCGCAGCCGGCCGGCCGTCATGCTTCAACGATAGCGAGGGGTAACCGGCCGGGCATCGCCTGCTCGGCCGATTCCAAGGACAGGTCGCTGTCGCCCGAAATGATGACTCGCCTGCTGCCAGGTCGCCCGTGGTGCCGACACCAAAAATCGGCTGTGCTGCCGACGACACCGACGATGGCGCCGCTCACGCTTGAGGCGGCGCTCCGCAAACGGCGTGGGCCCCGACACAGGAGGCACCAACCAACCATGTGGACTCATGCCCATCCGGGCCCGAAGACCCGCCCCGGCGGTCGGATGGTCAAGTCGTTCGGCGCAGCGGCCGCAATCCTCGCCGGGTCGATCGTGGCGGCCGCGCCGGCCAGCGCCGCAACGATAGTCGTGTATCCCGGTCAGTCCATCCAGGCGGCCGTCGACTCGGCCCGGCCCGGCCAGACGATCAAGCTCGCGCCCGGCATCTACCACCAAAGCGTCGCAATCGTCAAAGACCGCATCACCCTGGAAGGATCGGGTTCGGACCTGACCACGATCGAGCCCGCCGCGCAGGCGACGGATCCGTGCGGCTCCCAGGAGTTCGGCATCTGTGTGGTCGGCCGCCTCGACCAGAACAACAACGTTGTCCAGCCCGTCCACCGGGTCCGGGTTACCGGCTTGTCCGTCAGGCACTTCTCGACCGTCGATCAGACTGGCCAGCGGGCTGGCGTAGGTGTCTTCATCCTCGGGGCCGAAGGCACGACCGTCGACCACGTCGTGGCCGCTGACAATGGCAGCTTCGGTGTCGTCAGTATCAGCTCCAGCGGCGATCGCTACCTGCACGACACCGCCAGCGGCAGCGCCGAGGCTGGCTTCCACATCGCCCCTTCGGCCGGCCCGGGCGCAACCCTGGTACACGACCGCGCCTATGCGAACCGCTACGGCATCCTGGTCACCTCTGCTTCTGGCGGCCGCATCTCGCACAACGAGCTCACCGACAACTGCGCCGGGGTGGCTCTAGCCGGTGAGAGGCTCGTCGGCGGTGCAGCCACAGCTGACTGGTTGGTCAGCGACAACGACTCGAGCCGCAACAACAGGGTCTGCCCGTCCACGGGCAGCGGTCCGGGCGCAGAGCCCCCCATCTCGGGCAGCGGCATCGTCGCCTGGGGCGTACGGGACATCGCGATCAGCCACAACACCGTCAACGCCAACCGCCCCGGGGGCCCGTCGGCGATAGCCGGAGGTGTCGTGGTCCGCGCCGACCCGGCCGGCGATCAACCGACCCACATCACCGTCATCGGCAACCAGGCGGAGGCGAATGGCCCAGCAGACATCGTCTGGGACAGCACCGGATCCGGCAACACCTTTACCGCCAACGACTGTGAGACATCAATCCCCACGCAGCTTTGTCGCTGAGCGGCCAGGACCCAAGACCGGCCACGACCCATGACCCGGCGATTCCACAGAATGCCCTGCGGCGACCATTGTCTAGGAGGCACATATGGCTGCCACTGAAGTGACGTGAACCGCCCCGGGAGTGGTGACTGCTCCGACCTTTGAGAGGATGGAGCAGTGTCAGAGAACAGGAGGGCGCTTCGCCCGCCATATCCGCGGGAGTTCCGGGAGCGGGCGATACGGATGGTGTTCGAGCACCAGGATCAGTATCCGAGGCAGTGGAAGGCGATCGAGTCGATCGCCAAGAAGCTGCAGGTCAATCACGAGACCTTGCGGCAGTGGTGCGCAGAGCTGAGACCGACGCCGGTCAGCGGCCTGGTTTGACTACCGATGAGCGAGCCCGCATGACAGAACTCGAGCGCGAGGTGAAGGAGCTGCGCCGGGCCAATGAGATCCTAAAGGCGGCGGCGAGTTTCTTCGTGGCGGAGCTCGACCGCCAGTCGCCGAGACAGTCGCCTTCATCGACGCCCATCGGGCCCGTTTCGGGGTCGAGCCGATCTGGTGCGCCGGGATAAACCGGCATGGAGAAGGAGATGAGAACGCTCTACATCGAAGGACTAGCGATCCACGATGGCCCCGAGTCATGCGCTGCCGCTCGTGAGGGCGGTGGTGAAGCGTTGACAGGGGTACACGTAGGCCGGGCTATTGAGCCGCGAAAGAATCTCGGTCCGGGGTGCCGACGCTTTCAGATCCGTGGAAGGCAACACCGGCGGCAGCGTTATCGCGAGTTGCTGTCGGACCCCGCGTGGTCGAAGAACCTGTGCATGCGTGGAGTCTCCATGCGCGAGAACCGGGAGGTCCCGTGGCCGCCCGCCCCGGAGTTGATCGCCGGGCGGGCCGCTCAGGAAAGGCTGAGGTCGCACGCCTGAGATGGACGGGCACGGGAAGTCAGACAGCTCCGTAGTACCTGCGAAGCCGCCGAACAAGGTCGGGCGACCGGCCGCGGAGGTGGTGGAGGGAAGGGGGCTGGCCGAGGGGAACACGACCGATCCGACACGCCCCGGACACAGAGCCGGAGATGGTGTGCCAAGCGGGTTGGAACGTGTGCGCCGAGTGGCACGGCAGGACAAGGATGCACGGTTCACGGCGCTGTTGCACCATGTCACCTTGCCTCGCTTGTACATGGCCTATGAGGAGATTCAGCCTCGGGCCGCGGCGGGCGTGGACGGGGTGACGTGGGCCGCATATGGGCAGAACCTGGAGGACAACCTCAAGGATCTGCACGAGCGGGTGCACAGCGGCGCCTACCGGGCGAAGCCTTCTCGGAGGGCGTACATCCCGAAGGCGGACGGGCGGCTGCGGCCGCTCGGTATCGCATCGTTGGAGGACAAGATCGTCCAGCGGGCTGTCGTCGAGGTGCTCAACGCCATCTACGAGGAGGACTTCCTCGGCTTCTCCTACGGGTTCCGGTCTGGGCGCGGCCCGCATCATGCGTTGGACGCGTTGGCGGTCGGGATCTACAGGAAGAAGGTGAACTGGATACTCGATGCGGATGTCCGCGACTTCTTTTCCAAGCTTGATCGGGGTTGGATGGAGAAGTTTCTCGAGCATCGGATAGCAGACACACGGGTCTTGCGGCTCATCCAGAAATGGTTGAACGCAGGAGTCATCGAGGATGGGGAGTGGACGGACACCCTGGAGGGCTCACCGCAGGGGGCATCGGTTTCACCGTTGCTCGCTAACGTGTACCTCCACTACGTGGTCGACCGGTGGGTCCGCCAGTGGAGGAAGAGGCACGCCCGCGGCGAGGTCATAGCCGTGAGGTTTGCTGATGATTTCATCGTCGGGTTCGAGCATCGGAACGACGCAGTGCGGTTTCTGCGTGACCTTCGCGACCGGTTCGCGAAGTTCAACCTGGAGTTGCATCCCGAAAAGACCAGGCTGATCGAGTTCGGGCGCTACGCGGCCGAGCGTCGAGCGGCCCGCGGTCTGGGCAAGCCGGAGACGTTCGATTTCTTGGGTTTCACGCACATCTGCGGGAAGGGCAGGAATGGACGCTTCTGGCTGCGGCGTCAGACGATCAAGAAACGGATGCGGGCCAAGCTCAAGCAGGTCAAGGACCAGCTCAAGCGGCGCCGGCATCTGCCCATCCCCGAGCAAGGCAAGTGGCTGGCGGCCGTGGTGCGAGGACACCTCAACTACTACGCGGTGCCCGGCAACAGCCGGGCCGTCGGCTCCTTCCGGCGACAGATAGGCCGGCTCTGGCACAAAGCGCTTCGGCGCCGCAGCCAACGCCACCGCCTTCCCTGGAGCCGGATGGAACGCCTGCTCGCCCGATGGATACCGCCGTCTCGCATCTTGCACCCCTACCCTGAAGTGCGCTTCGACGCCCGCACCCGAGGCAGGAGCCCAGTGCGGTAGTTCCGCACGCTGGGATCTGTGCGGGGGGCCGCCCGAAAGGGCGGTCCCTACCGCAATCACGGTGCTCACCGAGCACGGCTGCCCGATCGCCCCAAACACCTACTACATGCACAAAAAGCGACCGCCGTCGGCCCGACCGCTCGGTAGCTGAGTAGCTCCTCGCCGAACACCATGACCTGGTCGACCGGCTGACCGACCACGACCGGGCCGGGATCGTCGATGCCGCCGACTCTGGAGCCGCAGCGGCCGTCGCACTGATGCTGGAGCTGGGGTTCTCACTCCAGGACCGCAATGAGCTCGGGGAGCAGCCCCTGCACACCGCCGCTTACCGCGGGACCGCCGATGTCGTCCCCTTGTCGATCGACGCCGGAGCAGATCTCGATGCTCGCGATGCCAACTTCGATGGCACCCCGCTGGGATACGCCACCGTAGGGAGCGGCGAATGCGTGGGCCAGCCGGGCCAATGGATCGAAACCTTACGGATGCTGATCGAGGCGGGCACATCGGGAGATGGTGTGTGGATCTCGAGCAAGCCACCCAGCGAAGCCGTCGCATCCGTGCTCCGTGAATACGGCATCCGGCCCAACGACGATGGCGAACCAGCACCAGACGAGAACGACCATGTGCTCCCGTCGATCGGCACTGGCGTCTTAGCCGATGTCGCCCAGCACCTCGAGACTGCCGTTCCCTGACCTTGATCTCGACCTACTCGGATCGCTACTGCACCCACGGGTGCGCTGGGCCCAATGCCTCGACCGGGACGAGGTACTCGACTGGTACCGTCCAGCCCTCACTGTCGGCACCAGGGCGACGGTAGACAGCGTTGAAGTCGACCGCGACGCCGTCATTTTGAGCGTCACCGTGACCGGGCAGTCGGAAGGTACAGAAGGTACAAGGCCGGCGGCGGCCGAACGGCTGTACCAGGCCTTCATAGTCGACGGCACGCAAATCGTAGCGATCCGCGGACACCCGGACCGGGCTAGAGCCCTCGCCCGACAATCGAGGTAAGGAGTCCCCGCTGAGGCTTCGGCGCGACGTCGTCCCAATCGATTCGCCCTGGCAATGCAGTCCGTAGTCCAGGACCAACCTTCACAGACGAGCAATGAACGCCCCTGCGTGCGACAGCGTTGGGGTAGCCCAAACGTTCAAGACGATCGCCCCTTACAGCGGGGAGAAAGGCACCCA
This sequence comes from uncultured Acidimicrobiaceae bacterium, assembly GCA_963834725.1. Classification (GTDB taxonomy): domain Bacteria; phylum Actinomycetota; class Acidimicrobiia; order Acidimicrobiales; family Palsa-688; genus PALSA-693. The sequence continues at coordinate 3,340,195 of CAWICN010000001.1, read as the reverse complement.
GACCGCCGGTTATCCAGTCAATATTTGGCGCTCCCATCGTCGAGGCCGGCTGCTGGTGTGCGCGGCGGGGCGATCCGGTCGCCGATTCCGTCGTGGGGACGTGAGGCCGTTGGTTTGCGGGGGACGCGTACGACGGCAGGTCGCGTGTGCGGTGGGTATGGTCAGGACGTGCCCACCATGCTCGAGGTAGCTCTCGAGCGGACTCAGGCTTTCGTCGCGTGGCTCCCCGACGTCGAACGGTCCGACAACCCCATCAGCTGCTACTTCCTCGTCAGGCGGAAGATCTTCGCCCAAGTTGCGATCGTTATCGACCCCGGAGGTCAGCCCGTGACGATCGTAGCCCTGAGACCCGAACCCGAGGAGCGTGAGGCCCTAATCGCCATAGGGCATCCCTACTTCTCGCGCGGCTCATTGGACGACCGCCTCGGTCGGATCGCCGTTGTGATAGGGGCCACGACGGACTGGGACGAGATCGCCGAACTCGTGGCCGTCAGCTATCGGCTGACGGCGCCCAAGAAGCTCGTCGCCCAGCTCGATGCCGCGGACCTCAGGATCGGCAACGAATGACGCGCCGGCTCGACATCTGTATACGGGTCCGCCGCAACGTTGAGGGGGCCGACGGCACCGAGGGCGTGCCGCGACTGACAAGGAGCCCAGGTCAATGTCGCCCAGAGCGGAACCGTTCGTCACCGAGACATTGGAGTACAACGGCGACCGCCAGGTCACTGTATACGTCCCGCCGGATCCAGCCGAGGTGGTCGTGTTCGCCGGCGACGTTGGGTGGCATATGTCGCGATTGGGCGGAGCCCTTGACGCGGCGACAGCGCGATCCACGATCGTCGTCGGCGTACATGGACTGCCCGATGACGACGGACGGCTCAAGGAGTACGTGCCAGGCTTCGACGAGAACCGATTCGTAGCGCACGAGCGCTTCTTCGTCGAGGATGTCCGCCGATGGGTGCAGAGATGTTTCGGTGTCGCGCTGCCTGCCCAGCGCACTGCGGTGTGGGGCGCCTCGCTCGGAGGCGAACTCGCGCTCGCGATGGGACTTCGGCATCCGGATACTTACGGCGCGGTCTTCTCGGCGTCGCCAGGCGGGGGCCTCAAGCCTCCTGCGGTGATGCCGAATCCGCTGCCGCGTGAGTACCTCGTGGCCGTACCCAGGAGCAGTTCTTCCTCGTCAATGCGCTTCGGTGGGCCGCCGCGCTGCGCAATGCAGGGCCGACGTTGTGATGACAGAGCGGGTCGGGCCGCACGGCGGGGAGTTCTGGGCAGAGGAGTTCCCGCTGATGGTGGCCTGGCCTTGTGAACGCTACGCACTGGGCTTCGTCGGTCGCCATTCGTGCGGCGCGCATTCGCCCGCGTACAGATCAGGGTTATTGCAAGGAACCGTCCTCCTTATGTCGCTCTTGACCCTCCGACAAAATGCCCCAGAACGCGCGGCGCATGGGCACTCCCTCGGCAGCCCACACCGCCGGGTGCATGACGTTGGCACGCACGGTCGCGTCGGACGAGACTGCCGGCCATGGAAATCCTCGCTGCGAATCCCGTTCTGGCGGTGCAACGACCTGCAGGCGTCTGCAGATTGGTACCGCCGGGTATTGGGCTGTGAGGCTACCGAGGTGGAACGCGGCAACTGGATTTTCTGCCAGTCAGGGTCCGTCCAGTTCATGCTCGGACGGTGCCCTGATGCCCCTCCTGCCTCCGAGATCGGTGATCACAGCTACGTCGCCTACATCGAGGTGGACGACGTCACGGCGTTCTACCTACGGGCCAAGGAGGCAGGCGCCGACATCGGGAAAGAGCTCAGACTCGAGCCTTGGGGACGGGAAGGGTTCAGCGTGCGATCACCTGAGGGACACCGCTTCATGGTAGCCGGATGGAGTACGTCCCAGTGACCCGGCCACCTCAACGGGCTGGAATGTCCCGGTACGCCGGGCTGAGAGTCACGTGTGAGGGGCGACGCTCGCTCGGACCGGTGACCCTTTGTTGCCAGGCGCGGCGGCGATCGGCCTGCCATCCCGAACCCCTGATGGCGGCAGGGGCTGTGGCATTGTGAACCCCGGTGCGTGCTGTCGAGATCGTCTTCGCCGTCGGGTGGTGGGCATTCTGGTTGTACTGGCTTGTGGCCGCGTTCTCTATGAAGAGGGGCCGGGTCCGTAGTCCTGAGAACTGCGGATCAGGGCCCTGATAGTTGTCATAGCCGTAATCTTGATTCGCTTCAGGGCCCTTCGGCGCTACGGCCTCAACACGGATCCGTGGCGCGCGGCTCTCGGGCTTGCTCTCTTCGCGCTCGGGTTGGGATTCGCCATCTGGGCCCGCGTGCACATAGGTCGTAACTGGGAAACCCCGATGACGCAGAAGGATGAGCCAGAACTAGTGACCAGCGGCCCCTACCACCTGATCCGCCAACCGATCTACGCGGGCATCCTCGTTGCCGGCCCCGGCACTGCGGTGGCGCTGAGTTGGTTATGGCTGATCGTCGTGGGCCTTGCCGGGGTCTACTTCGTCTACAGGTCAACCGCTGAGGAGCGTTACCTCACCGCGCAGTTTTCAGACATCTACCCGGCGTACAAGTGCTCCACCAAGATGCTCCTGCCGTTCATCTTCTGAGCGAGTCAGCGGGGCTGAACCAACCCACACCGTTCATCGACAGCGCCCCCGGTTCTGACCCAATAGAGAAAGGAGCTTGCCGCCACCTGCAGCCGCGCGGGTCCTCGTTGCACGGTACTCTCCGGTTTCCAAAACGGTGTCCAGAGGAGGTGGCGGGGCGTGGCCCTCACGTTGGAACGAGCTGTGGACTGACGATGGAGAAGACCGTCGTCTCCTGAGGTATCGCGCATCGCGGACGTCGCTTGCCTGGGTGCCTGTGTCGTGACGGACGCTGTCTCGTCATGTGGCCGCGTGGCGAACTCGCGTCGTGCTGCGACGCACCTGGATCCAGTGGCGAATGGTGATCCCGGGCTTGACCGGCGATGTCGCGTCGTTCCTGTCCCGGGCGCAGCGGACAAGATGATGACGCGACCCGGCGTCAAGCAACTTACGTCGGCGCTCAGCAGCCAGGAGCTCGATTATGTAGGGGTGGGTGAGCAACGTCCCCTCCTCTCGGGTTTAACTGACAGACGCGTAAGCCTCGTTGAGGCTGAGGCGCGGGACACAGGAGGTTGCCGCCATAGTCTGAGCGCCGTAGATCTTCATGGCCCCTTTCAGCTCGTCTTCGACGGCAGTCGTTCCTCGCCGCACTCATCTGCTGCGTTCGCAACGTCGGGCTTGGAGGCGACGAACTTCAAGATGTGGTCGTCGACGGCGACAGTAAGCCGACCGAAGCCTATGGCCCGCAGCCGGGCGATGAAGGAGCCGGGGTCGATGGGGTTGTAGGTATCGCCAGCGTGGAAGGCGTGCAGCCCATTGCTCGGGAGGCTGTCCGAACCGACTAGGACACCCCCCGGGCGGAGGAGTCGGAGAGCCTCTGAGAGGATTACGTTCTGCAGCCGCTCGGTCGGCACGTGGTGGAGCATCGTGAAGCAGCCGACCGAGTCAAAGCGCCCGTCGAGGTAGTCGATGCGGGTGGCGTCACCGAGGACCACCTCGACGTTCGTCCCCGCATATCGGGAGGTGAGACCTGCCGCCGCGTCCTGGTCGAGCTCCAGGGCAACCCGCTGCTTCACCTCCTGGCGGAGCCACTCGGTGGCAGCGCCAGGACCGGGTCCTATCTCGAGCATCGACTCGCCCAGGTCTGCGTGGACGGTCCCGTAGGCGACCACTGAGTCCCGCATCTCTTCCGACCACTCTGTGGTCGCGCACACCGCATGGTTGTCGTTCATTGATTCCACGATAAAGAAAAGAGCTGGGCCGGCAAAGGCCGTAATCTGACGTTCCATGTCGCAGGACGGACAAGGTCCGCCGCGGGAACAGGCGCTGGATGTGGTGACCTTCGCGATGCCGCGCGGGTTCGTCTTCGACTGGCACACCCACCATGACCACCAAGTCGCCTGGGCGCCCACCGGCGTGCTCATGGTGAGGACCGAATCGACCGCCTGGGTGCTCCCGCCGACGAGGGCGTTGTGGATCCCTGCCGGGGTGCGTCACGAGACGCTCTCCACGTCGTCGGCGACCATGCAGGCCATGTACCTGCGGCCCCATCTGTGCCCGATCGCCTGGACTGACTGCACGCCGGTGGGCGCCAGTCCGCTGCTCGCAGAGCTCATCGGTTACCTGGCCGACCCCGACCTCGACCCCGAGGCTCGCTCACGAGGCGAGGCCGTCGTCGTGGACCTGTTGCGTCCGGTCGCGACGGCGAACATCGAAGTCCCCACACCGCAGGAGGATCGTGCGCGTGAGGTTGCCGAAGCGCTTCGAGATGACCCCAGCGACAACCGAACCCTGGAAGAGTGGGGCCGCCAGATCGGCGCGAGCGAGCGCACGCTCGCCCGGGCATTCCTTTCCGACACGGGCCTGTCATTTGGCCGTTGGCGGACGCGGCTGCGCCTAAGCGCGGCTCTGGCGGACCTCGCCGCCGGTGCGCCGGTGAGCACCGTATCACGCACCGTCGGCTACGAGTCCACCAGCGCCTTCATCTCGGCGTTCCGAAAGGAGACCGGCACCACCCCAGCCGCCTACTTCAGTTCGACCTATAAAGGCAAAGGCGAAGGAAAATGACCCGAAGCGCAGGTCGCCCATAAACCCACCAGACGGTTTGCCCGAACCGTGTCCGGAAACGTCTGGGATCGTTATTCGTTACTCACGCTTGGAGACCGCCTCAACTCGCTGGACCGTGTTCACATACTGAACAGCGTCGGGTCCCCTTCATGTGGTCTCGTCCACACTGCTGTGGCTCCGGCCGGCTTGCCGCGTGCATAGCGAATCACCGAGAATCGTCCCGGCCACCTGCAAACCTGAGTGTCTGCGTGCAGAACAGGGATGTTGGCGCCCATCCCCTCGAATCGGCTAACGCCCGAGCCCATCGCCGCCCTGAAACCTCTCCAACGACCACCACTGCTTGCAGCTGATCGCTGACGGTCTCGTCGACGTCAGGAGCTGGGCTCATCCCAGGAGTGCTCATTGCCTTCGCTGGGTGTGATCCAGAGCATCGTCACCCCGTCGGGGGCGTTGTTCGAGTGCCAGTAGCCTTGCGGAACGATTGCAAGCTGGCCGGGCAGCAGCATCCGCACGTCACGGTCGCCCTCATCGAGCACGGTCAGCTCAGACCGGCCCGCCAAGATCAGCAGCAGTTCGTCGCCGGCTCCATGGAACTCCCATGGTGGACGGCCACTGAACGCCGCAACACCGCCGGTGCAGCCGTGGAACGAGAAGGTTCCGATCGAACTCTCCGGCTCGTCGTTCAGCGTGGCCAGATCCACTTGAGCCATCTTGGCGACCGACTCCGGATCAAGATCGTAAACAGCCACCATGTCGGCTACCTCCTCTATGAGATCCAACAGACCGTCGATGTTGTATCGCCTGAGGTTTCGCTCGTACCCCAGATGGAGCGATGCAGCCAGGGCGGGCCGCCGGGGCCGCGGGGCGCAGCTGGAACCATCGCTACAGATCACCGCGCCGGGAGAGGCCACCGCAGCTCATCGGGGACGGTGCTCGGTGCCCCGCCCTGGGGTGATGAATAACGCAGGGCCCGGCTCGTGCACGTTGGCGGTGTGCCACACGCCGCGTGGGTTGATGGCGGCCTGGCCTGCCCGTAGCTCGATGCGCTTCTCCCGGTCGTCGACGTCCGGTACGAGCGTCGTGTGACCCGAGAGCATAACGACCACCTCGTCTCCTGCGGGATGGCACTCCCACGACGTCCAGGTCTGCTCCTGACGGCCGATCATGACCAGACGACCCTCGTCACCATCGCCAGCGCGCTCGGCAAGGTAGCTGTCGAGGTAGTCCCGGTCCCAAGGGAACTCCTGAAGTGGTTCGGCGGTCGCCCCCAGGCCAAGATGCACGTAGGTGCAGTGGAGGTCGAAAGCCCCTTGCGTCACCTCACCCTCCTCCATAGGTGCCGAAACTCCACACGCTGCTGTCCGGGTCACGCACGGTGAACCCCCGGGAGCGGTAGTCCTCGTTGGTGACTCCCTGGAGGACCTGGGCTCCCCGGTTGAGGGCCCGGTCGAGAGATCCCATACTGGTAGCCGTTGTGGCGAATGGAGGCAGGAGTGTCGTGCAGGCCGGCCACGAACGCCTGGAACTCTCCCGGCGCCTGGATCCCCTCGGGTATGCGGGCGATGTCGACAGGCTCATCGAGGCTGTGATGAACGTGAGCCTGCTCGAAGGCAGCCCACGGTGAAGGCTCGGTGGACCGAGGGTCCGATACCCGTGGTATCGGGCGATGATGGAGCGCAACGGCGGTGCCGGAGTGCCGCCCACGGCTTCGACTAGCGGCTCCTCCACGGCAAATAGGGTAGGCCGACGGGAGACCCTTCGGTTTCGGTAGGGCCAGCCACCTGACCGGGACGGTTCCGGTACGAGTTGTCCTAGAGCCCCATGCGGCCAAGCGACAACGTTGACGCACACCGGGTGCCTGCCCCCGAACACGCCACCAGGATCATCCCGATATCCCGCCAATCAGCCGCCACCTACCGCCGGACGGGGGGGTCGGTTATCTCGGGTCTTGGGCCCGGTCAGGAAGCCGGAGCTTCTCCGGTTTGATGCGGGAGGCGAATGATGATGGTGGCTGTGACGAGGACCCAGATAAGTAATGCGACGATGGGGATGAAGGCGATGGAGGCTAGGAGGATGATGGCGGTGGCGATACCCAGGACCCGTACCCTGGCGCCGAAGAGGCCGGCGCGGTGCCCTTGGACGCTGATGCAGGCGACGCTCACTGCGGCGGCGATCATGCCGGCGACTCCAGCAAGCGCGAAGCCCAGATCGTTGGTGAGGCGTAGAACGTCCGCGGAGGGCAGTGGGTAGTTGCCGAGCAGTTCGCCGCCGGAGATGACGCCCATGACGATCCCGCCTGCGGCGATGCAGGCGGCGGATACAGCGGCGGCGGCGACGGGGAGCGGGCTGAAGGAGATGGTGGGTTCGGCCAGGGTGATTCGTCTCCATAGGCCGGTGAGGAAGGTCAGGAGGCTGAGGCCGGCTAGGACGAGTAGCAGCCCGGTGGCCAGGTGTCGGGCCTGGTTGGCGTGTCCGGTGTAGTTGGCGATCCATCGGCTGGCCGGCGCGTTGTCGGCCGGGGGGCTGCTGGCGGTGACGGCGGCTATGAACAGCGCCACAAACATCGGTCCGGCGAGCGCCTCCCACTTGTGAGATGTGGGTCGCGGTGAGCTTGGCTGGGTTCTGGCGGCGACGGTCAGGCTGGGTTGCATCTGCTGATCCCAGCGGCTAGCGGGCGGCGGCCCGGGCGCGGGTGGCCAGGCTGTAGATGCCGGCGATCAGGAACACCAATGCGGCCAGGACGGCCAGGACGAACAGCGCACCTCCGGTGGTCTTTTGCCATCCGTACTTGCCGAACGGCAGGGCTGCGACGAACAGGACGATCGCGGCGATCAGAGCTCTAAGTGAGATCTTGGACTGCTTGCGCATGGTTTGCCCTTTCTGTGCTTTGGGCGGTGTGCTGTCGCCCGGTTGGTTTCGTCGACTGCGAGGCCAGCTCAACATGGCCTGTGGTCCTGCCGCTAAGCGTGGATGTCCGGGACACCGATGTCGTCATACGGCGGTGCGATCGTTGTGGACTTTTGGAGGATTGACTTTCCTACCGTGGGCCGACACCGGGGAAGCGAGCGGGGGTTTACCCTTTTGATCGTGATCTTGCTGCCACGGCTCAGACGGTGGCGGGACGCTACGCGGCCTCGGTTGTGGACAGCACTGGATGTGGTGTCTGCGGTAATGCTGTCGGTGGTCGGCCTGGTTTCATTAGAGGGCTTGCACTATTCGGCGCCGACGGCGGCGGTGGTGTTGTCGGTGCTTGCTTGCACCAGCACGGTCGGGTGGCGGCGTCGCTGGCCCAGTGTGGCCGTCGTCGTGGTGTTGAGCGCGGCTTTGGTCTATCAGCGCCTGACCGGTGACACCCAGGGGGTGGCCGTGTCTGTGGCGGTGGTGCTTAGCTTTTACAGCGCGGCCCGCACGGAGCTTCAGGTCGGCCGGCGCCGACGGGTGGGGGCGCTGGCGGGCTATGCGTTGGTGGTCGTGGTCGGTATCAATGCTGGTTCTTCGGGATTTTCGCCCGTTGGGGTGGTCCTCAGCTGGGTGCCTTTGGTGGTGCTTCCACTGGCGGCTGGATGGTTGGTGGAGCACCACCGTGATCTCAACGCCCGCCTCGCCGAGACCAGGCTTCGCCTCGAGGCCGAGCAAGCAGGCCGCGCCGAGCAGGTGCGGGGTTCGGAGCGGAACCGGGTGGCCCGCGAGCTGCATGACGTGGTTGCCCACTCGGTGAGCGTGATGGTCATTCAAGCCGGTGCGGCCCGCCTGCTCGCAGCCGATGACCTCGCCGGCGCGGCAGAGGCTGTCGGGCTGGTTGGTTGGACGGGCCGCGAAGCGCTCGGAGATTTGCGGCGGGTGATGGGCGTGCTGCGCCGAGACGATGTGCTTGATGGTTCGGCCCGGCCACGTTTGGACCAGATAGCTCGGCTCATCGAGCCGGTCCGAGCAGCGGGTATGGATGTTGAGCTGCACGTCGAAGGGGCACCGGTGCCCTTGGCGGCCGAGGTGGACCTGACCGCCTATCGGGTGGCGCAGGAGGCGCTGACCAATGCGGTCAAACATGCCGGCCGGGGAAGGGTGACCGTCCGTGTCGGTTATCAGCCTGGCTTGGTCGAACTCGACGTGACCAACACTGCCCAGACGACGGATGTTCGCCCGAGGCGGCTTATCGGCTCGGGTCAAGGACTGATCGGCATGCGAGAACGAGTGATGCAATGCGGCGGGCAGCTCGAGGTTGGACCCCGCCCGCAGGGCGGCTGGCGGGTACACGCACACTTGCCGGCCAGCGCCGACCGTCCCGTCGCCAAGCCCACCCTCGAACCGACCCCTGAGCTGGAGCGATCGTCGCCCTCTTGGCTGGCACGGTGGTCCGACCCGGTCCTCGCTGCGGCCTCTTTTGTTGTCCTGGAGCCTGCAGCGGTCAGCTACAGCCACCGCCACGGGTGGCTTGCGCTCAATACGGCGCTAGTCGCGCTGATCTCGCTGGCCTGCCTGTGGCGGCGACGGCTGCCCCTTGGGTTTCTCGTCGCGGTCGGTGGACTCGGACTGGCAGTCCACGGCTTGGCGCCGGTCGACCGGGCGACTGTCACTGGCACCTATGTGGCGCTGGTACCGACCTACAGCGTCGCCGCCTGGGCTTCCGGTGGCCAGGCGGTCGCAGGGCTGGTCATCTGGCTGGCGGGTGCCTTCGCCGCCGCCGCCATCGGCCACGAACTCTCGGCCGGCCTGGCCGGCGGCTCGCTTATGGCCGTGCTCGCTTGGAGCGCTGGTCGGCTGGTGCGCCAAGAACGAGACCTCACCAGACGCCTGACCGACAGCACCGCCCAGCTGGTCGCAGAGCGCGAACAGCGCGCCCGGTTGGTGGTCGCTGAGGAACGGGCCCGGCTGGCCCGCGAGCTACAAAACCAAGTCGCCCAACTCGTGGCCGCCATGGTCGTCCAAGCCGAAGCGGCCGCCAACCTTCTGGGCGGCGATCCGAGCGCCGCGTCGGCGGCGATCAGCTCCATCGAGTCGACCGGCAGGGAGGCGCTGGGGCAGATGCGCGAAATCCTCGGCGTGCTTCGCGCCAGCGCCCCACCCCGGCAGCTGGCCCCTCAACCCGGCCTAAGCCTGCTGCCCGCCCTCATCAACGGCTACCGAGACCGCGGCCACACTGTCGAACTGGCTATCGGGGGAGCGCCTGCTCCCCTGGCAGGCGCGGTCGACCTCACTGCTTACCGGATCATCGAAGAGGCACTCCAGCGTTCCGCCAACCCCTCGGCCCGGTTGCGCATCGCGTTGCGCTACACCGACAACAACCTCCAAGTCGACCTGGATGGATGCCAAACAGCTGGCGAATGGCCAAGCCAGGCCGTCCGTGAGCGAATTAGGGTATGCGGGGGCGACCTGCGTTACGCGAGCAATGGCTCCGGATCTAGCCACCTGGTCATATACCTGCCGCGACAACCAGAAAGAGTCGCCCCATGACCCTTCGCATCCTCATCGCCGACGACCAGCATCTCGTGCGGGCCGGATTCCAGACCATCTTGAACACCCAGCCAGACCTAGAAGTCATAGGCGAAGCCTCAGACGGCAACGAAGCAGTCGAACTCGCCGGCAGCCTCGAACCCGACATTGTCCTGATGGACATTCGCATGCCCGGCCTTGACGGCATCCAAGCAACCAGGCGGATCCTCGCCGACCATCAACCACCCAAGATGCGGGTGCTCATCTTGACTACCTTCGACCTCGACGAGTACGTCTACGACGCCCTGCAAGCCGGAGCCAGCGGCTTCCTGCTCAAAGACGCCTCCCCCGAGCAGCTCACCGCCGCGGTCCGCATGGTCAGCCAAGGCGATGCCCTACTCGCCCCGACCATCACCCGCCGGCTCATCGAAGAGTTCACCGTCGCACGAACCGCGACACCACCACCGGCCTCACTCGAGCAACTAAGCAGCCGCGAACTCGAAGTATTCACCCTCGTCGCCCGCGGACTGTCCAACCGTGAGATCGCCGACCATCTCTTCGTAGGCGAAACCACCGTCAAAACCCACGTGACCCGCATCCTCACCAAACTGGGCCTGCGCGGCCGCGTCCAAGCCGTCGTGCTCGCCTACGAGACCGGCGTCGTCACACCCGGCCACTCCACACAACCAGCTCTGTCACAACCTCAGTCCGGGACCACGGAAAACCCTCGGTGAAAATCACAACCGACGACGGCGCCTTCGTCGACCAGACGCGCCTTACCGGCGGAACCAGGGGCCGCCTCGGCGATCCTGGGAATCCCGCTCGGTATCGCCCTGCTCCAGGCAGTGGCCAAACCCAGCGACTCTTACAAGCTCGTCCCTATCTGGTGGTACCCCGCCATCATCGTCTGCTCCTGCCTGGCCATCACTGCCCTCGCAGCCATCCCCGCCCGTATCGGCGCTAACCGCCCCATCGCACCAACCCTTCAAACGGAATGAACACGACCTATCGATCAGCCCCGTCGGCTGTGCCCGCTAAGTTCGACTCTACCTGGCCTTAAAAGATGAACCGGAAGGTCACGAAACGCCGGCTCCCAGCTCGTCACAGCTGAGCCCTTCCGCGGCCCCGCCTCGCCAATAATGTTCGACGGCTGACGGGTCCGCGAATGGATCACGATGCGAATCCGGCGATGCTGTCCACGAAGCGTTGCCGCTCGGCGAACATGAAGAACAGGTGGCCGCCCCGAAACGGAATGAGCTGAGCCCCGGGGACGCCCCGATGAGGGTCGGGACCCGCAACATGGAGTCCTGGTTCCAGGGGGCCATAGGGGATACCGCCGTGCTCGACCGGGCGCTCAGCGCAGGATGACATCGCCGGGCTGTACGGAGCGATGACCGGCGCCGGACGCTGACGGCCACCGATCACGACGGCAGAGGCGTCGGCTCCCTCCGGCCGGGCGGCGCCGTGGCGGGCTCCGGGCGGCCGGGGACCAGACCGGTCGTCGTACCGAAGCGATCGAGCAGAGCCGCCTCGACCGTCTCGGCGGCGGGCGCGACCATCCCCCCGCCGTGCACGCGGTAGGCGGCCGGCGCCGCCGTCGCGCCCGGCTCCTGGCCCCCGGCCAGGGCCCTCGCGGCTCCGAGGATGGTTCGCCGGAATCTCACCACGCCGAGATCGGTCGGCCCGAGGTGCTCCCGGGTACGATCGGCGATGAAGCCCTGGCTGTCCTGGATGGCCGCGTCCTGTTCGGAGATCCCCTCGATGCCTGTGAAGCTCCTGGTGCGCTGCGCCTCGCGGTCGATGAGGTAATCGTTCGAGCGGTTGCGCTTCGGGACCCAGTGGTCGTCGACATCGGCGTGCACGCTCGGGACGCCAGGGATGTACCGATTCTCGCGATCCCTGAGTGGCCGGTCGGCGTGCCAGCTCCACACATACACCCAGCAGCGGTAATCGTCGATGGGCACCCACGTCTGGCCGACCTGGACATCCCCCGGCGCCGAACCGGGGGCCACACTGTGGTTCGGCAGCAGGTACTGGGTGACCCGCCAGTACAGCTGGTCACCGTCGGCTCGCCGTGACGCGGCGAGGAGGAGGCCGGCGTCGTGCTCGAAGACGTGGAATACCGGCGCCGGATCGTCTTTCATCCAGCGAACGGCGTCGGCGAGCGGATGGGTCCGCCGGTGGGGTGGGATCTCCGGCAGCTCGAGGGGCGTGTGGAGAAAGGAGAAATGGGCGGTGTCGAGCGCGCCTTCGCACGCCTGCGCCCAGTTGCACTCCTGCAGCTTCTTCGTGACGAACCGGCTCGCCGGCGGCACCACGCAGAAATCGAGCTCGGGGAGCGGTGGCTGCCGCTCGGGAGGCCCCAGGTACGCCCACACCAGGTCGCCCCACTCGCGGGTCGGGTAGGCGGTGATCCCGGCCCGGGCCCGCAACCCGTCGGCGCGGGCCATCGAGGGGATCTCCAGGCACTGCCCGCCCACGTCGAACTTCCAGCCGTGGTAGACGCAGCGAAGGCCGCACCCCTCGTTGCGCCCGAACCACAGGTCCGCCCCTCGGTGCGAGCACCGGGCGTCGACCAGTCCGACCCGACCGAGGGTGTCACGGAAAGCCACCAGACGCTCGCCCATGACCTGCACCCGGACCGGGGGGCCGTCTGGTTGGGGCACCTCACGAGAGAGGAGGACCGGCACCCAGAACCGCCGGAACAGTGTCCCCATCGCCGTATCCGGGCCGGTCCGGGTGAGCAGCTCATTATCCTCCGCGCTCAGCACCGCATCGACCTCCTCGACGTCCCCCGACGGGCGGTCTCGCCGCGTTGCGCCTCATTCTAGCTCCTGGCCCGCGGAGGTCCTCGGTCCCGGCCCTGCCGTCGGCCGGCGGACGGGCGTCTGCTCGTCGTCTCCGGGACGCCAAACCTGGGTGGGTTCGGGGCGCCGAACCTGGGTGCGTCCGGTGACGTCGGGTGCGGTAGGGGGCGGAATATCGCCAAAACTGTGCCCGAGGTGCGAAACGCACCCGCGGCATGGGCCGCCAAAACTATGCCCGAGGTGCGAAACGCCCCCGCCGGTATGGCGGCCGGTATGGCGGCTATGGCGGCCGCGGCGACCGTGGCCGCCGTGGCAAGCGCTGGTGTCCCGGCATCCGGCGAGCCGCCATCGGAACTACCGGGACACCCGATGGACCTCGTTGCCTCCGGGGCGCCGTATGAGCGGTACCCACCCGAAGGCCTGCGATCGCCCCCGCCATGCAGCTGGTCGGCCGGACCGGTCCACCGGGAGCACCGCTAAGATCGAGGGCGACGGATGGATCAGCGACCAACGGGAGATTGACATGAGAACACGCGGTGCTGTCATCACCAAGGCGCCGGGCACCTACGAGGTCATCGACATCGAGCTGGACGAGCCCCGGCAAGGTGAGCTGCTGGTGAAGATGGCGGCCTCGGGTCTCTGCCATTCGGACGACCACATCGCCACCGGGGACATTTCGGTTGGGGTCTACCCCTTCTGCGGAGGCCATGAGGGCGCCGGGGTGGTGGAGAAAGTGGGTCCGAACACCGTCGGGTACGAGGTGGGCGATCACGTCATCTTCTCCTTCCTGCCGGGGTGCGGCCGGTGCCGGTGGTGCGCCTCTGGCCTGCAAAACCTGTGCGATCTCGGTGCCGGTCTGCTCAGTGGGGGTCGTCCTGAGGAGCCGACCAGCTTCCGGCTGCACACCACCGACGGCGATCCGGTCGGCCAGATGTGCGGTATCTCGACCTTTGCGGAGCACACGGTGGTGAGCCTGGCGTCGGCGGTCAAGATCGAGAAGGATCTGCCTCTGGAGAAAGTGTGCCTGCTCGGCTGTGGCGTGGGTACAGGGTGGGGCTCGGCGGTCAACTCGGCCCAGGTCCGTCCGGGTGACACCGTCATCGTCATGGGCGTCGGTGGCGTCGGCATCAACGCGGTGCAGGGGGCGGCCCTGGCCGGCGCTTCCAATGTCATCGCGGTGGACCCGGTGGAGCTCAAGCGGGAGAAGGCCCTCCAGCTCGGCGCCACCCATGCCTTCGCCGACATCGCCGAGGCCGACGAGTTCGCCAAGAGCGTGACCAACGGTCAGGGGGCTGATTCGGCCATCGTGACCGTGGGGGTGACCAAGGGCGAGCACGTGGGCCAGGCCTTCGCGGCCATCCGCAAGGCCGGCACGGTGGTGGTCACCGGGGTCGGTAACTTCGAGGAGGTCGGCATCCCGGTCGCGCTCAGCGAGCTGACCCTGTACCAGAAGCGGATCCAGGGCGCCCTGTTCGGGGCGTCCAACCCCAGCTCCGACATCCTGCGCCAGGCCCAGATGTACCGGGACGGCAAGATCAAGCTGGACGAGTTGGTGACCGCTACCTACACCCTCGACCAGATCGCCCAGGGCTACGAGGACATGCACGCCGGCAAGAACATCCGCGGCGTCATCGTTTACGCTTGACCGCTCCTTCGCTCGGACCGCTCCCGGCGGCCGGGATGGTGGCCGCCGCCCGTGACGTCCTCGTCGGTCGCCGGCGCGACGTCGAGGTCGTAGCCGCCGCCCTCGCCGCCGGACGCAGCGTGCTGCTCGAAGGGCCGCCCGGAACCGGCAAGACCACGCTTCTTCGCGCCCTGGCCGACGGGGCGGGCGTCGGTCTGGTACTGGTCGAGGGCAACGCCGAGCTGAGTCCGGCCCGGCTCGTCGGCCATCACGACCCGTCGCGAATCCTCAGCGAGGGCTACCGCCAGGACACGTTCGTTCCAGGACCGCTCCTCGAGGCCATGGCGTCAGGGTCAGTCCTTTATGTCGAGGAGCTGAACCGCGTACCGGAAGAGACGCTCAACGTGCTGCTCGGCGTGCTCTCCGAGCGCCGCCTGCACATCCCCCGTTACGGGGAGGTGACCGCCGCACCGACCTTCCGGCTGGTCGCGGCCATGAACCCGTTCGACGCGGTGGGCACCGGCAGGGTCACCCCGGCGCTGTACGACCGCACCTGCCGGGTGGCAGTCGCCTACCAGGGCGAAGCCGAGGAGCGGGAGATTGTGACCCGGCGGGCGGCCGGCCCGGCTGACCTGGTGCGGAGGAGCGTGCGGGCCGTCCGGCTGACCAGGGAGCATCCGGACTTGCGCATCGGATCGTCGGTGCGGGGAGCCATCGATGTGGTGGCCGTGGCCGGGGAGCTGGTCGCCCTGCGCCGAAGCGGACAGGATGGACACGTCTCGCCCGACGGGACCCTGGAGGATGCCGGCCGCGACGCCGCGGTCACCGCCCTGTCGGGTCGGATCACCCTCAAGGAGGGTGTTAGCCGTACCCCCGAGGCCATTGTCGAGGACATCTGGCAGCAGGCCGGTGCGGTGCTCTCGGAGCCGGCCGAGCCCGATCCCGCCCCGGGAAAAGCTCCGGGCTCGGACCGCCACCCGGCGGCCCGGGCCACGCCGGTCAGCCGCTGACAGACCCCTCCGAGGTCGAAGAGCTCCTCCGGCAGCAGAATCGACGCCACATCAGCCGGACGGAGCTGCAGCGGCGGCATGCGCGGATGCAGGAGGTCTCTCGGGAGGTCGGAGCGCTCGACGAGTCGGCCCTGGCCGGGGCGCTGGCCGATGATCTCGACACCGGCGTCTCCATGCTCGTCGACCTGACCCGGGCCACCGATTTGAAGCTGCGGGAGAAGGCCCTGCGTCTGGCTACGTCGCTCGTCGTACCGGCCGCCCGGGCTGCAGGCCCGGCTCCCTCGGGCGGGAGTGCCCGTCTCGGCCGGGTGCCCGATGAGGGAGTCGACCTGGACCTCGACTCGACCCTCGACCGGCTGGCGGAGCATCCGAGATTGCGCGCCGAAGACCTGCAATGGCGGGGCTGGCAGCGACCGGGCCGGGCGGTCGTACTGGTGGTGGACGCGTCCGGGTCGGTCAGCGGGACGCCCTTGAACACCGCTATCGTCACCGCGGCCGCCCTGGCCGCCCGCAGCGGCCCCCATGATCAGCTGGGAGTTGTGGCCTTCTGGTCCCGGTCGGTCGTTCTCCGCCACGTCGTCGAGCCATCACCGCCGAGTTCGGCGTTGACTCGCCTGCTGGCTTTGCGGGGCGGGGACACCACCGACCTGGCCGGCGGTATTCGCGCCGCTCTGGGCCAGATTGGCCGGTCGGCACCGGTCCGGCGGGATCTGATCGTGCTCACCGACGGTATGGCCAACGAGGGTGACGATCCATTGCCGGTCGCTGCCTCCGCAGCTGTCGTCGGAGCGCGGCTCCATGTGCTGGCCCTGCGCCCCGAACCTGAGGCGCTGGAAGCATGCACGGCCCTGGCCGCGGCCGGCGGCGGGGTACTCGCGGTGCTCGAGCGGGCTGCGCAGGCGCCGGCCGCTCTGGCCCGGATGCTGGTGTGACGCCTCTCAGGTTGCGTCTGCCCCAGACGGAGCGAGGCGGACCACGGCGGCCGGCCTCATCTCGGCCCGCATGGTTCAGGGAGGCTTGAGCTCCTCACCGATGAGCGCGGTGGCGGCGAGCGTCTGCACCCTATCGGGGTCGGCGATCGCGTCGATCTCGGTGATGGCACCGCCGGCCATGGTGAACGCGACCGACTGGTCCCGCAGCTGGTCTCGGCCGGCTATGAAGTGATCGGGACATCCCGCTCGGAAGAGCGGGGAAGGCGCCTCGCTGGCCAGAGCGTTCATCCCATCGTCCTCGACGTTCTTGACCTTGACGCGGTCCGCACTGCCGTCGAGGCCGTTCGCCCCAACGCCGTCGTCTTCCAGGCCACCGCCCTGGCCGGGACGCGCATACTCCGAAGTCTCGACAAGGCGTTCGCTCCGACCAACCGCCTGCGTATTCAAGGCATGGACAACGCCCTGGTTGCTGCAGCGGAGGTGGGGGTCGAACGGATCGTCGCCCAGAGCTCGGCCCGTGTTGGCAGCTGGGTTAAGACCGAAGAGAATCCGCTGGACACTGATCCACCGGCCTCGGCCCGACGGACCTTCGCCGCGATGAGCCACGTCGACAGCGCCGTCACCGCAGCCGGTGGGATTGCGCTGCGCTACGGCGGATTCTACGGCCCGGGCGACGACACACTCATCGAGCCGGTCCGTAGGCGCCGGACGCCGCTCGTGGGCGATGGTCGCGGCGTCATGTCCTTCATCCACCTCGACGACGCCGCCGCAGCCACCGTAGCTGCCATCGGGCACGATGGCCCGGGCATCTACAACATCGTCGACGACGACCCGGCCCCGATGCGCGACTGGCTCCCGGAGCTCGCCCGTATCGTGGGTGCCAAACCGCCTCGGCACATTCCGCTCCCTATGGCCTGGCGCATCGCCGGCGCCGGGCTCACGATGATTACTGAATGCCGCGGCTCCTCAAATGCGCGGGCGAAGCGTGATCTCGGCTGGACGCCCAAATACGCGAGCTGGCGAGATGGCTTCGCCGCTGCCTACGGCGCCGGGGATCAGCCTTGACCCCGGTCGAAGGAGCCGGAGGTCGCTTGATCAAACGTTCTCCAGGCCTTTGACAGCCATGGGGTTTGGGTCGGAGGCGAGATCATGTCGGGTTGATTCCGTAGAGGCGAAAGACGCTCTCCTCCAGGATCCTGACGGCCCTGGAGGCGGTGAGCCGTCCCGCCGCGACTTGTTCAGCGACGGCGTGGCCGAGGCTGAAGGTGGCGGTGGCGAGCCACGTGGCCGGGAGCTTGCGGTCGAAGTCCCCGGTCCGCTGTCCGCGCCTGATGAGGTCCACCAGGTAGCTGGTGACAACGTCCTGGTGGCCATGGCCGTCCGAACCGAGGATCCGGGCGACGGGAAGTTCGAGCAGGATGGGGTAGCGGTGTACGAGCTGCCACCTGATGTCGAGAAAGCGTTGGATTGCGACGGGCGGCGCAAGGGCATCGAGGCCGGCCTTTTCGATGACAGCGTGGCCCTCCGCTCTCAATGCATCAATGATGGCGAGGATCAGCGCGTGTCGAGTGGGGAAGTGGGCGTAGACGGTCTGCCGGGTGACGCCGGCCACGGTCGCAATCTCTTCCATGCTGGCGTCGGGGCGCGCGCCGAGCACGGTGGTGGCTGCGCTGATAATGGCACCGATGCTGCGTTTGGCGTCAGAGCGGCGACGGCGTTCTCGCGGCGCGGCGTCGAGAATATCGCTCATCTGCCCAAATGATATCCGTTCGCACCTAACCTTGACAATCCGTCTGAGATAGTCCAATTCCCTGACGCAACTTGCTCCTGCCATGACTCAGGTGCCGGGACGGACTCAGGCGGGGTCGATAGCCGCGCGGCAGTGTTGGCCTGCGCCGGATGCGGGAACCACTCCTCGCCGTGGGCGGCGCGCTGCCCGGCACGTGGCCGACCGGCCGGTGATGCCGCGTCATTGCGGCGTGGCACCGGATCCCTCCGAGCGCGGGGCTGAGGGGGAGAGCGTGGCGTCAGCAGGGCCGGAAGCTCTCCGCTGACCTGCACCTGCCCGACCTTGTCGCCCGACGATCGGCAAGCGTGCAGTGGCAAGATGAGGTCAATGGAGATCATCGACGACTTGACGGCCGAGCAGCAGCGGATCGAGTCCATCCTCAACCAGCTCGACGACGCCGGGTGGGCTGTTCCGTCGCTCTGCGCCGGCTGGAGCATCTGTGACGTGGTGCTGCACCTGGCCCTGACCGAGGAGATGGCCGCGGCCGCAGTGAGCCGACCGGTGACGGAGCGAGATCGCGCGACGGAGCCTCGTGGTGTGGACGAGGCGGTCGGACGCGCGGTTGAAGTCGAGCGGGACGGGCCCGAGGCGGTCTTCGAGCGGTGGCGGCGAGCTTGCGAGACATTCGTCGCGACCCTGCGCCAAGCCAATCCCGACTCACTGGTCCAGTGGGTGGGCGGCACCTTGAAGCCGTCCACCCTGGCTACCACCCGCCTGGCCGAACACTGGGCCCATGGCCTCGATATCGCGACCCCTCTTGGAGCCCACTTCCCCGACACCAATCGGCTCCGCCATATCGCTTGGCTCGGCCACCGGACCCTCCCGTATAGCTTCGCACTCGCTAAACAGGCGCCACAGGCCGTGTACTGCGAGCTGTCCGCACCGGAGGGGGGCGAGCCCTGGAGGTTCGGCCCGCCCGATGCCCCCTCGTCCATTCGGGGGGAGGGGGGTGCCTTCTGCCGGGTCGGCGCCCAGCGCCTCGCTCCAGCCGAGTCGGGCCTCACGACAGCAGGGCCTTACGGGGAGGCTGCGCTCGCCGTGCTTCGCAACTACGCGGCCTGAGAAAAGGAGACACCATGCTCATCGTCGGAGGCGAATTCCAGTTCGACCCGGGCCAGCGTGACGCCTTCCTGGCCAGCCGAATGGAAATGATGGCGCGATCGCGCTCGGAGCCGGGCTGCTTCGAGTACACCTTCGCCGCCGATCCGCTCGACCCGGGCCGCGTCATCCTCTACGAGAGGTGGGACAGCCAGGAGGCCCTTGACGAGCACCTGAAAGGCGTCCGGAGCCGACCTCAGGTCTCGTCGCCCACACCCGCCTCGGCCTCGATCAAGCTCTACGACGTCAGCTCCGAACGCTCGCTCTGACCCCGCCTAAATGCCCCTCGGCGGATCCTCACATCCGGCGTGTTCGACTTGGCTTGACTCGCCCGGGCCGGTCTGTACGATCCCACCGCGCCGGACGCGGCGGGCCGGCTGGAGCGCCGCCGAAGTGATGGCGGAAAGTGCTGTGGATGAACTGGAAGCCAAGCGGCTCCCGACCGCTCTCGGCCTTCGCGTCGACAGGGATCTTCCGATTCGAGCCACTCGATCCGCTCGTTCTCAAGGGATTCGATCGACCGGTTCCCGCCTACCGGTTGCTTCCGGGAGCCCCGCAACGAGCGATACCGCCACCGACTCAGCTGAGTCCGGGTGAGCCACCCGAACAGGATCGGGACGGAACGACCTCAAAGTGCGGCGGCACGGACCCGCTGCAGGAGCTGTTGTTGTTCCCTGGCGTTCGTAACTCTGACCCGCTCGAAGTCGGCATCGATCCGAACGTCGGCGAAGAGGCCGGCCGGGTCTTCGTGGAAGTGCAAAAACGCCCGCGACCCGCGATAGAAGGTGCCGCGCTTCTTCTCCCGGAGACCGGGAACCTCTCGCAGCGCCACTATGAGGGGCTCAAGATCGTTCAAGGCCTTCGCTCCAGCGTGCTTCATGGTCTGACAGCCTGCCAGAGGCCCGCCAGCATGGGCCTCTCAGCGTGGACCGGGGTGTGGGCTCGACTTTCCGCCCAACGGGTTGTGCATGCGCCCGCCGGCGACTTGTGCCGGCGTGCCGCCCTATTTGCGGGCCTGTAAGGATAGGCAGGTGACAGCCGGGTCTTACGCCGATCTCCTGCGCACTCCGGGGTTCGCGTCGCTCATGGCGTCGTCAATCTTGGCCCGTCTCCCGTTGGGGATGACCAGCCTGGCCATCGTGCTGCTAGTGAGCAAGCACGGGGCGTACTCGCGGGCAGGTCTGGTGGTCGCCCTGTATGTGACAGGAACCGGCATCGCCGGTCCGATCCTCGGAAGAGTGGTCGACCGGGCGGGCCGGACGAAGGTGCTGCCACCCTTCGCCACCGCGGAGGCCGCCCTCCTCTGCATCCTTGCCTACCTTTCGCCGCAAGACACCGCCGCCCTGCTGGCCTGCGCCTTCGGTGCCGGGCTGTGCACGCCGCCTATCACCTCGTCGGCGCGGGCCTTGTGGCCGGTCGTCTTGCCTGCTCATCAGGTGCCCGTCGTCTACGCCCTGGAGGCGACGCTGCAGGAGCTGGCGTTCATTGTTGGGCCCTCGTTAGTTGCCCTGATAGTCAGCCTGAGCGGGCCGCCGGAGGCTCTTTTGGCCAGCGCCGCCGCTCTTCTGATCGGGGTGTTCGCCTTCTCGCTTCACCCATTGACCCGGTCGGCACCCCCTGCGTTGGACACGTCGACGCCAGCCCCCAGATCGTTTCGTATGGCCCTGCCGGTCGCAATCGTGGTGGCCGCCATGACCCTCGTGGGTGCCTTCAACATCGTGGAACTGGCGACCGTAGCCTTCGCGTGGTCCCATCACTCGGCTGCGTCCGCGGGGGTGGTATTGGCGGTGTGGTCGGCAGGATCCCTCGCCGGGGGTCTCTTGCTGGGGATCCGCGCTTCGGGTTCCGGCGTGACGAACAGGAGGGTCGCGGTGCTTATGGTCGTGCTGGCGGCGGGTACGGCGATTCCCGCTGTGGCGCCATCGATCTGGCTGCTTGCAGTCCTCCTGTTCATTGGGGGCGCGGCCATCGCCCCCACCTTCGGTGCTCTGTACACGCTGGCGGCCTCGAAGGCTCCTCCAGAGCGGCAAACGGAAGCCTTTGGATGGTTGTCCAGCGGATTCCAGGCCGGGAGCGCCCTCGGAGCCATCAGCGGAGGAGCGATCGTCCAGGCGACCGGCTCGAGGGTCGCGTATGGCGCCGCAGCAGGAGTGGTGCTCGCCGGGGCCGGACTGTTGGGTCGAAGCCGATGATGAGCAGCTGGTGCGACCGGTACCCTCCCGGCCCCGGTGTTAGCGAGCTAGCACCATCTCCACGGTGACAGCAGTGTTCCGGACTTCGGATTTGAAGTCATCACTTTGCCTCAGATTGCGGCACAAGGCAACATTGAGGAATGATGACCCGTTGGCGATCCGATTCCGCGCTTCGCCGCATGCTCCCTGTCGTCCTGCTGCTGATCGCCCTCGGTGGCTGCGGCGCCGCCACAACGTCGAGCAAGATCACGACGAATGAGCGGCAGTCGACAGTAACGGCTCCGGCAGCTCGTCATCTCTTGGTGACGAGGGCGGCAGTGTCGAGTGCTGAGATCAAGAAGGCGGCTGTGCCTTACCGCCCGACTGTGCAACCAACCCCGCGAGCGCGCATCGTCATCGTGCCGGTGGCGACCACAATGGAGCGTCCGTGAGGCTGCTCCCCTTACGGCAAACCAGAACTGCTTAACCGAGCACGGCTACCGGACGCCAAATCGGAATGACGAGACTGGCAGGGAGGCCGGAACCCTATACGTTCGTATAATCGCTCACCGGTTGCGGTTGCTCGACCGGCTCCGCCAGGTCATCGGCTTCGATGTGCAACGTCGGGAGAATCCGGTCCATCCACGAGGGAAGCCACCAGTTGCGCGCACCCATGACGTGCATGACGGAGGGGACCAGCACCGTGCGTACGACGAAGGCGTCGATGACGATCGCAGCCGCGAACCCGATGCCAAACTCCTGGATCACGAGCGAGTTGTTGATAAGGCTGAACGACAAGAAGACCAGGATCATGATGAGCGCGGCGGCGGTAATAACTCGTCCGGTCTCTGCCTGACCTCGGGTCACCGCTTGCCTGTTGTCACCGGTTTTCACCCATTCCTCGTGGATCCGGCTGACGAGGAAGACTTCGTAGTCCATCGACAGGCCGAACAGGACCGCGAACATCATGACCGGGAGGTACACCTCGATCGGACCTGCTTTGGCGAAGCCGAGAACGGGCTGCAGCCAGCCGAACTGGAAGGCGGCGGTGATCACCCCCAGCGCCGCGCCGATAGACAGAATGTTCATCGCCGACGCCGTCAGGGGCACGAGGATGCTTCGGAACACAGTGGCGAGCAACAAGAACGCCAACACGATGATCACGGCAATGAAGATCGGAAGCTTCTCGGCCAAGACCTTGGAGAAGTCGATGCCGCCGGCAGTCTGGCCCCCCACGTGGATGCCCAGTGAGGATCCAGCTGTGGCGCTTGGCACTTCGGCTCGAATCTGGTTCACGAGGGTCGTCGTCTGCGCCGCCTGCGGGCTGTAGGCGGGGTAGACGAAGGCGACGGCTGCCTTTCCGTTCGGACTGATGCGCGGGGGTAGCACGTGGGCGACACCGTGGGTGTGCTGGAGCCCCGTGACGAAGGTGTCGAAATGGGCGAGATCGCTGGGTCCGTTGATCTCGCCAACCACCTGGAGGGGTCCGTTGAACCCCGGCCCGAATCCCTGTACCAGCAGATCGTAGGCCTGCTTCGTCGTCGATCCCGAGGGATCCTCGCCCGAGTCGGCCAGCCCGAGACGCATGCTGAAGAAGGGCAGAGCGACAATGACGATCAGGGCGAGGCCAAGCACGGAGAGAATGGCGGATCGCCGTTCGACGATAGCGGCCCACCACTCCCAGAACGGGCTTCGCCCCCGATCGGCTGGCCCGTGCGGCCCTGGCTCCGCCGCGACGTCCACTCGCAGCATCCGTCGGTCACGACGCGACAAGGCCTTGTTCCCGTAGAAGCCGAGCATGGCGGGCAGCAAGGTGAGCGCCGAGACCATGGTGAGCAGAACGACGAACGCGGCCCCAACCGAAACCCCATAAAGGAAGGTAAGGCCAAGCGCAAACATGCCGAGCAGGGCGATACAGACCGTCAGGCCGGCGACGAATACAGCCCGCCCGGAGGTGTTGAGGGCTCGGACCGCGGCCTCTTCGGGGCTGCGACCAGCCAGCAGCTCCCGCCGGTGGCGATTTACGATGAAGAGGGAGTAGTCCACTCCCACACCCAGTGCGATCAATTCGGACAACTGGGTGGCGAACTGAGGAATGTTGAACGCGTGGGAGAGGATGCCGATGAACGACGTCCCGATCCCGATAGCTATCACCGCGGTCAGCAGGGGGAGCACGGCGGTGAGCAATGAGCGACGGAAGGCGAAGAACAGGACCACCAGTGCGAGTAATGCCGCGACGAGGAAGTCACTTGAACCGCCGCCCTGATTCTCCCCCTGCTGCACTGCCGCCCCGCCGAGCTGGACATTGAGGAGGTCGTGGTTAACCGCTCGGGCGGTCTTGATCAGCTGTCTCGCCTGGTCGCCAGAGACGTTCTGGGCCAGCGCGTCGAGTTGCACCGTAGCCAGCCCGATCTTGCCGTTCGCCGAGATGAGCCCGGAGCTATAGGGCGAGGTGACCCCGGTCACAAAGGAGAGGTGCTCAACCCCCCCCAGCATCTCATTGAGAGCAGCCGCGACCTCAGGCGTGTGCAGCGTGCCGTTTTTCGCCTGAATGACGATCTGGTCACTATCGCCGCTCTGCGCAGGAAAGTTCGCCTTCACGATGTCGAGCGCCCGGCTCGAATCGGTCGAAGGAAACGAGAAGTTATTGCTATAGCTCGACCCGACGGATCTCCCGATTCCGCCGACGAGGACCAGCGCAACCAGCCAGGCCGGAAGGACAATCTTGCGGTGCCGGAAACACCAGCGCGCCAGTTTGGCCATCAGGAGATCCTTCTCTCGGGTGCGGGGGGACGGCCGCATGCAGAGCGGCTGTGCCTTTACAGTCTCGCACAGGGTGCCGGCGACCCGGAACTGAATTTCGGGCAAAGGGGCGGTACGATCGTGTGCCGTTTGTCACGTAACCGGTCGTTCATTGACGTTCCCGTATGTTTCCTGCGGCTTCTGCCGCGAATCGTGCCCAAACGAAGGGGCTGCCCTGATTCTCTGCACCGAATCGTGCCCGGTTGAAGGGCGGCCCGCTACAGAAAAGCCTGGGATCGGTTTGGTGGATCCCAGGTCGGTGGATCGACGCCGTATCCATGCCCGGCGTGGGGCCAATGGAGCGGCTCGCCGCCGACAGTGCCAGGTGGCGCCACAGCTAGGACGGTGTGGCCGTCCGCCGGCATCTCGACCAGGAACCTACCCGTCTCGCCGTCTGCCTGCAGTTCCCCGTCGGGGTCGGCCGGGGTGGTCGCCACCCACCACGCCGTGCGGGCGAGTGACACCCGCCGGATGGGCGTGCCGCCGTCACGGCGCTGGCGGCGAAGGCCGTCGAGCGCGGCCGCGGCGGCCAGGTAGCCGGTGCCGTGGTCGAGGAGCTGGCAGGGGAGCGCACCCGGCAGGTGGCGATCGGGGGACTCACCCGCGGCGAGCCCGGTCGCCGCCCGGACCACGCTGTCGAATCCCCGGCGGCCGGCCCACGTCCCCTCGTGGCCCCAGGCGTCGACGACCACCACGACTGTCCCAGGGTGGCGCTCGGCGATCGCTTCCGCCGAGAGGCCGAGACCGGCCAAGGCGCCGGGCCGGTAGCCCTGTACGACGATGTCGGCATCGTCGAGAAGAGCGTGAATGCGCGCCGCGCCCTCCGGGGTGGCCAGGTCGAGGGTGCAGCTGCGCTTGCCGAGCAGGGTGTCGGCGAAGGCGCCCTCTGCCATGTCGCGCTCGGCGCGGCGAGTCGACGCGGAGCACGTCCGCTCCCAGCGCGCCGAGCAACCGGGTCGAGACCGGCCCAGCAATGACACGGGTGAGGTCGAGGACCCGAAGCCGCGGCGAAGCTGGCCGGGGAGATGTGTTGCCGAGCATGTCGCACGCGATGAGAGGTTCAGCGGCCACAGCTCGTCCCTGAGGGTGGCGGCTCCACTCGTCGAACGACCGCACCGCCGCGCCGACCCCGCCCGCCGCGAAGACCTGCTCTTCGAACTCCTCGGATCCGAGGTGTGCGATCGCCGACCCGACTGCGTCGTCGACCGGCTCGGCTTCGGGGCGCACGCCCAGGGATTTGAGGAGTGCTCTTCGGTGCCATGGGTAGTTGGCGTGGGTGCGCACCCACCCGCCCGCGGTGGGCCAAAAGCGCGAGAGCGGGGCGAAGCCCGAGCCAGCCGCCTTCCCGTCCACCACGAAGAACCGCTCGCTCCGGCACGCATCCGCCACGTGGCCCCGGTCGAGCGTGACCGCCTCAGACGGTCCCGCCGGCTGTAGCGCCGCCGCGGCCCGCAGTGCGGCGGCGACGCACGCGATTGCGATCTCCTCGACGGCGAACCTGGAGGGCAGAAGGGCTCCATGACCGGAGACCTCGAGCGCGGCGGGAACCACGTCATCACCGCTCGTCAGCGCCGTCCAGGCTTCGTGTACCACGTTCGAGAGCACGGTACCCAGTGTCGCTCAGAGAGGCTCCCCGTGGAACCCCCCGGGTGGAATCCGGCGCCCTACTGACCAATCCGTGGTGCGCAGAGTGCGGCACGCTGTTGGCACACCGCGGACCCTTTCCCCAAGGGACGCGATCTCTCGCGGGACCGGTCCCGGAGCCGGCCTACCGGCGGTGCTTGACTGTAGGAGTGGCCGATGGGTCGGGATCCGGGTCCCGGTTGGTGGATCGATGGCGGTTCGCCAGCACTGGGATCCGTCTGGTCTCCATACTGCCCTTCGGTGTCGTGGCGGGTATCGTCACCGGAATACTCGGTGCGTGGAAATACGCTCCCCTCGTAGGCTGGGATAGTGTCGCGGCCCTGTTCTCCATCTGGGTGTGGTCTGCCATAGCAGGGATGGATTCATCCGAGACCGCAGCGCATGCGAATCGAGATGAGCCGGGACGGCAGACGAGTCGCATCCTTCTCCTTGCAGCCAGTGTGGCCAGCCTGCTCGCCGTTGCCGTAGTGCTCGTGGCGGCCAACTCAGCCCACAGTTCAAGAAAATGGCTTCTGGCCGGATTGGCAGCGGCCAGTGTGGCGTTGTCGTGGCTCCTTGTCCACACGCTGTTCACTTTGCGCTACGCCTTCCTCTACCACTCGGGCGGGGGTAGCGGAATCAGCTTCAACCAGGCCGAACAGCCCCGGTACCTGGATTTTGCCTATGTGGCCTTCACGATCGGAATGACCTTCCAGATCTCGGATACCGACATCCAGAGTCCCCGCATCCGGGGCGCGGCCCTCGGACATGCGCTGCTGTCGTACCTGTTTGGAGCGGTAATCCTCGCCACAACAGTAAATTTCGTCGTTGCCCTGTCGAGCAGCTCCTAGATCAGAGGACTGTCGACTCGGCGCCCGATCATGACGCGCCATACTGGACGCGTCGTCGACGAGATCGTCGATACCGAAGTCGACGATTGGTCCGTTCCCCGGCTGAGGTAGCCTCGGTCCGACGTAAACAGACATACCTCTGCAGGTTGGGGAGTGCGCTCATGTCCTACACTGTCGATTTCAACACTGTCTCGACTGTCGGTCTGGAATCGTCGCCGGTCGCGACCGCACTTGCTGGTCTGCGGGCGAACGAGGCCCGCTACTACAAGAACAAGTACGACCACGCCTTCACGGTCGAGCCTGCGAGCAACGCCAAGACGGCCATCGATTGGGTGCACCGGATCCTCAAGGATGAACGCGACATCGAGATCTCGTCCCCCCCTCTCGAGGCTACGGCCTTTCAGGTCGAGAACATCCGAATGGCCTACGTCTTCTACGAGAACGGGCTATCGATCAATGTGATGTACACCGTCGACGACCCGAAAAAGCGGGCGGTCGGGTTCAAGCTCTCTGAAGGGATGGAAGTTCCCGCGGAGCTCGCCTCGTTCAAATTCGCGAGGCAGAAGTCGAAGCTCGCCGGAACCATTCGCGGCTCCTTCTTCGTCGTCAAGAACGAGTACTGACCCTCGGCCGGCAAGGCTGCGGGCGTCGATCACCGGGCGTCGCTCAGCGGGGTCCGACCTGGATCACGAGCTTGCCCCGGACATGACCGCCCTCGAGCAGAACATGGGCATCCGCCGCACGGGCCAGCGGGAACACTTCCTGGACAGTGGCCGAGAGGTGACCGTCAGCGAGCAGACGGGCCAGCTCGCCCAGGTCCTCGCCGCTAGGCCGACACCGCATGGCGGTGGCCCTGAGGTCGTCCCGGAGCTGCAACGGGAGACCGGCAACCGCCACGATCCCGGCCCCCTCGGCGAGGACACCCTGGAGGCGCCGATGTTGTTCTCTCCTACGGCGTCGAGCAGATAGCTGATGCCGGCCACCCGACTGGTCGCGTCGGGAGCGTGATAGTCGATCACCTCCGACGCACCGAGGCTCCGGACGAATTCATGGTTCGCAGGTCCGGCGGTGGCGACCACCTCCAGCCCACGAAGAGCGCCAAGCTGGACGGCGAAGTGCCCCACGCCGCCCGCCCCCGCCGTAACCAACAGGCGCTCGCCTGTGGGCACCTCGAGGATCTGGAGGGCCTGAAATGCGGTCAGCCCGGCCAACGGGACAGCGGCCGCCTCGATGACGGGCACAGTGACCGGGCGATGGGAGACCATCGACGATGCGACGACCAGTTGCTCGGCATGACCGCCCGGACGGGCGAACCACCCGAAGAAGGCGAAGACCGCGTCTCCCGGCGCCAGCCCCTGCACACCCGGGCCGCACTCGAGGATGGTGCCCGCCGCCTCGCGCCCGGCGACGTACGGTGGCTCCTTGCTGCCGGGTGTACCCAGCCCGCCTCGGGCCCGGATCTTGGTGTCGCTCGGGTTGAGCCCGGCGGCGTCGACCGCGATCAGCACCTCGCCCTCGCCCGGCGGCCCCGGATCGGGCCAGTTGTCCCGGATCTCGATGACCGGGGCCGGACCATGACGAGGGACCACCGCAGCGCGCATGGCCCCAGCATGCCCGGTCATCGACCCAGGTGTGCGGCCCTGAGCCCCGCAGTGGACAACTACGACCGCTCGACAGGAACAGCCCATGGCCGCCCCCCATCCACGTGCACTCAGCTGCCCAATGACACGATCGCCTGCGAGCCGGGCGGGAGGAGAGCGAGAGAGAGCACCGCGGATATCTTGGCCGTATGCCCGAGATGACCGGAGCGGATGCCATCGTCGAGACCCTGCGCGCCCTGGGGGTGCGCCACGTCTTCGGGATCGTGAGCGTCCACAACCTGCCGATCTTCGATGCCATTGCCCGTGACGGCCACATCCGACTGGTGCCGACCCGTCATGAACAGGGCGCGGTCCACGCCGCCGATGGCTATGCCCGAGCGACCGGCCGCCTCGGCGTGGCCGTCGCCAGCACGGGCCCGGGCTGTGCCAACGCCGTGCCCGGCTTGTTCGAAGCCAGCTTCGCCTCATCACCGGTCCTCCTACTTACCGGTCAAGTGGAATCGGCATTCTACGGTAAGGGCAAAGGCGTGCTCCATGAGGCCGAGCGGCAGCTCTTGATGCTTCAGGCGGTTACGCGCCAGGCCCGCAGCGTCCGGGCGACCGAAGAGATCCCATCGGTCATTGTCTCGGTAGCAACAGACGTGCTGAGCGGCCGTCCCCAGCCAGGCGCCGTCGAAATCCCCATCGACCTGCAATACCGCCGGGCTGATGTCGACCTGTCGGCGGCCACCGCTGCCGCGGCACGTCCCGGGCTTCGGACAGAGCCTGATCCGGCGGGCCTCGATACCGCGGCAGAGGCGCTGGCCACCGCTGACCGGCCGCTCCTGTGGGCGGGAGCCGGTGTCCTTCGTGCCGGTGCCTCCTCCGAACTGGTGACACTGGCTGAGCGACTCGGTGCCCCCGTGGCGACCTCCGTCAACGGGCGCGGCTCGGTCCCCGAGGACCATCCCCTTTGCCTGGGCGCCCTGCTCGGCACGACGGGCAGCAGTGCCCTGGCCGAGGTCCTCTCCCACGCGGATGTCGTCCTGGCCGTAGGCTCCCGCTTCCAGGCCTCGGCCACCCGCCAGTGGAGCTGGTCGCTACCCGGCCGGCTGATCCACGTCGACGCCGACCCGGGGGTCATCGGACGCAACTACCCTGCCCACGTCGCCCTGGTCGGCGACGCGGAGCTGGCCTTGTCCGGTCTTCTCGGGCGCCTGGGGCCAACGAGCGCGGCGCGGGCCGCCGAGCGTGCGGGCTTCGCCGCCCGGGCGGCAGAAGCCCGCGATGCGGCCCGCTGGGCAGCCCGCCGGCAGATCGGCGCTGACCATGCTGGCATCATGGACACCATCCGGGAGCTGCTGCCCCGTGACGGCATCGTCGTCCGCGACGCCACCGTCCCCGCCTATCTCTGGGGCGACCGACTGCTGCCCGTCTACGAGCCGGGAACCTCTATCCACCCGACTTCAGCGGCCATCGGACCGGGACTGGCCCTCAGCGTCGGCGCCGCCGTCGGAACCAACCGCCGCACGGTCCTGATCCAAGGCGACGGCGGGCTGATGCTCAGCATCGGCGAGCTGGCCACCGCCATGCAGGAGGCACTGCCCCTGGTGGTGTGCGTCTTCAACGACCGTGGCTACGGAGTGCTCCGAAGCCTCCAGGCCGGGGCCTTCGACGGCCGGCAGACCGGGGTGAACCTCACGACGCCCGATTTCGTCGAGGTGGCTGATTCCATCGGCATGAGAGCGGAGCCGGTGGCGACGCTCGATGCCTTCCAGGGGGCGTTCAAGCGGGCCGTCGAGGCCGAAGGGCCGACTCTCATCGAGATCGACATGGCTTCCCTGCCCCTCGCCTTCACCCGCCGCGCCTGATCCGAAGCAGCCAGGTAGTTGCAGACCGGCTGCGGTCCACGCTCCGTACCCGCCGATCAGATCCGATACGTCAGCGAACTCGAACTGTCGTAGCAGACTGGCTGCGATCATCGACCGGTATCCGCCTGCCCAGTTGACGACCACCGGCGAGGTTCTGTCCACCTGGTCCAGGTCGCCGGTCAGGTGGGAAAGCCCGGTCGTGTCGAAAGGGGCCTTCTTATTGCGGTCACGGACGGTCACCACGGGCTCCACAGCTCGAATCGGCCCGTGAGGAGTCGAAACCGGCGATGCCGCAAAATTCTGAGTCGCCTCTTGCCAGACGTTATGAGTTGATATAGGCTTCCGCAATCGGTGGCCACACCGGGGGCGAAGGGGAACGGTGGATCGCGCGTGGGCCTCTCCTGCCGACCAGGTAGCACAGAAGTCAGGAGAGGAGGGGTGAAGGGCGCTGCAGGGCAGGCGGCGGTATACGCCAGTCGCCTGAGTGGTTCCGAACAAACAATCGAATTGTTGGGATCCGCTGATTCTATGCGAAAAGGCGCAAGACAGACGCCGACTCTATCGTGCCGCCTGTCTATTCCATTTCGTACCAGACTGTGGCCAGTCGATTGAGGTATATGGCGCCGAACAAAGGATGAATAGCGGATTGCTCATGAATTATCGCTGTTCCGCGATTGCATAGCTTGAGTTTCCAGATCAGAAGGATATGAGGTCAAAACGCGGCTTCATACCCGTATTTATATAACGATTTGTTCGAAGCGCCCGATTTGTTCGAAGCGCAACTCGACGCGCGCCGGACGACCGACAGGAGAAGCTCGGCCAGCTTGATACACCTCGCAGATAGACTGGGAGAATTGCATGGGGGCACAGAATTGCATGGGGGCACAGAATTGCATGGGGGCACAGGATTGGATGGGGGCACAGATGGAGGCCACGGGTGGTTCGGATGGCGGTTCGCGGAGCATTACACGCGCTCGCCGCGCTAGCGGCAGGCGAGACCAACCGGAACTCCGTCTCCTCCGCGAGATCGCGCACGACCTCATCCAACCGTCGCTGGCGATCATGGCACTCGTCGAGGCGGCACGGTACGAGCCTGGCCTGCCCGATTCGGTGTGCCAGCGACTCGAGGAGATCGCCGATGAAGCGCGCTACGCCAGTGACATTTGCCTCGAGTTGCTGGAGGACCCTCTCGGGAAGCACGCTTTGCGACTCGACCAGCTAGCGGAGGCAACCGCTCTCCGGGCGACGATCGTGTTCAGGGGCAGTCTGACCGTCCACTCGGAGCCGGCGCCGGTCCTCGGCTCACCTGTGGCGCTCCGCCGAGCGATCGGCAACCTGCTCGACAACGCGTGCCGAGCCGCGACCGACTCCGGACGGGTCGAGGTGCGCGTGGGCAGGAGTGGCACGCAGGCATTCGTAGAGGTCCACGACTCGGGGCCCGGCTTCGAGAATGGCACGCGGGGCCGCACGCAGCAAGGACTGGCGATCGTCAACCGTGTGGCCGAGAGCCATCAAGCACAGGTCATTGTGACGACCAGTCCTTTGGGAGGGTCGTGCGTGCAGGTGGTACTGCCCGCGGAGCCAGCACTGACCGCGGTCGAACGTTAACCCTCGCGCCCGGCAATGAACATCCTCTTGTGCGACGACCACCTGATGTTCAACGAGGCGCTGGCGTTCGTCCTCGAGGCTCGAGGCTGGAAGGTCGTGGCCCGGACTGCGTCACCTGCGGAGGCGGTGGCCACATTGACCCAAGAGGACGTCGACGTCTGCCTGCTTGATCTCCACTTTCCCGGGGTCTCAGGACTCGACAGCGTGCCAGAGCTTCTTCGAGCATCTCCGCCCACCCGGCTTGTCGTCTTGTCCGCCACGGCGGATCGCTCGACAGTCGCTATGGCGCTTGCCAGCGGTGCAGGCGGGTTCGTGACCAAGTCGTGCCCGCTGGACAGGATCGTCGATGTCGTCACCCGAGTCGCCGCCGGGGAGGTCGTGGTCGACGGCGTCGTGGACGATCGCCAGTCGGGTCACGAAGGTACCCCCGACTCTGGCATCCTGGCGCAACTTACGGCGCGAGAAGCGGAGGTACTTCAGCATCTCGTCGCCGGGCAAAGCCCTGCGGCGCTGGCAGGCGAGCTTTGCATCTCCTATGCGACGGCCCGCAGCCATGTCCAACGCGTGCTAATGAAACTGGGCGTGCACTCACAACTCGAAGCGGTGGCGTACGCCATCTCACGGGGTTGGCCGCAATGAACTCAGATGCTGGCGAAGGGGCGCGGCATCAGGACGCTGCGCCGGATATCGGGGCCTATCAGCACTAGATCGAGCTTCAAGAGGGGATTGAAAACAGCTCATGTGCGGTATTTGCGGAATCGTGTCCTTCAACGGTCACGGCGTCGAGCGGGACGTTCTCGAGTCGATGAATAGCACGCTGGTGCATCGCGGTCCGGACAGCGGGGGGGCGTTTGTCGAGGGACGAGCGGGGCTGGCCGCCAGACGGCTGGCGATCATCGACCTGGCCGGCGGCGACCAGCCGATCAGCAACGAAGATGGCAGCGTCGTGGTCGTTCAAAACGGCGAGATCTACAATTACCGCCAGCTTCGCGACGAACTCGAGCGCACGGGCGGCCATCAGTTCTCGACCCAGTGCGACACAGAGGTCCTTGTCCACCTGTACGAAGAGTACGGACCGAGCTTCGTCCGTCGCCTACGTGGCATGTTCGGGATCGCGCTCTGGGACCGCCGACGAGGCCGGCTCGTGCTGGCACGGGATCGCTTCGGCATCAAGCCGCTTTATTATCGGCTCCGGCCGGACTCCCTGTCGTTTGCTTCGGAAGTCAAGGCGCTGCTTCGTCAACCGGATTTCACACGTGAGATCGACCTCGACGCGCTCGACCATTACCTCGCCTTCAGCTTCGTCCCGGCACCCCTCACGATCTTCCGGGAGGCTCGGAAGCTGCTGCCGGGCCATCTGCTGGTGTGGGAGCAAGGCAGCAGCTCGGGCGTGCGGATCGAGCGCTACGCCGAGGTGCAATCGACACCGGCGGAGGAACTGCGGCGGGAGGACGAGGACACGCTCGCCGAGGAGCTGCTGGCCCGGCTGCGCGACTCTGTGCGGGCGCACCTGATCGCCGACGTTCCGGTCGGTGTGCTGCTCTCAGGCGGAGTTGATTCCTGTACGATCGCGGCGCTGGCCGCGGAGGCCAGCTCGGAACGGGTCAAAACGTTCACGATCGGATTCGAGGAGCGCGGGTTCGACGAGCGGGGGCGGGCCCGCCTCGTGGCGGAGCGCTACGGAACCGATCACCACGAGCTCGTCCTGCGGCCGGACGCGGCCAAGCTGTTGCCGGAGTTGGCGGTCACCTTCGACGAACCATTCGCCGACGCGTCCGCGATACCGAGCTACCTCGTCTCCCAGCTGGCGCGATCCAATGTCAAGGTCGCTCTCTCCGGCGAGGGAGGCGACGAATTCTTCGGCGGTTACAACTACTACGTCGGGCACCTGCTCGCGCCCAAGCTGAAAGGAATCGCGGCTGCCGTCCGGCCACTTGTCGACAGGCTGCCGACCACGAACGGCGGAGCGAGCACTCTGGACTGGAAGGTCAAGCGGTTCGTCCGCGGCGCTCACCTGTCCGATGTCGAGCGGCACTACGTGTGGAAGACGGTGTTCACTCCGGAAGAGCGGCTCGGGCTCGTCGAGGCGGACCATCGCGGCACATGCGATCCACTCGAGCTACTGCGCGTCCGGTACGAGCGCAGCGAGGGAGCCGAGGATCTCGCCCGCGTGCTCGACGTCGACCTCGGGGTGTTTCTGGTGGACGACATGCTGGTGAAGACGGACCGGGCGAGCATGGCGCATTCGCTTGAGGCACGGGTCCCGATCCTCGACCCGGTCGTTGCCGAGCTAGCGCTTTCGCTTCCCACCGCGATGAAGGTGCGAGGTTTGGCGAGGAAGCGCTTGCTGCGCAAGGCAGCCGGGTCGCTGCTTCCAGACGCCGTCCTCAATGGCAAGAAGCACGGCTTCTCGATCCCCCTCGCCACCTGGTTGAAGGGAGAACTCCAGCCCTACGCGCGCGAGGTCCTTTCTCCCGAGAACCTCGGTCGCCAGGGTTTCTTCCGGTCAGACAGCGTCACGCGATTGATCGACGACCACGCCGCGGGCCGCGGCGATCAGAGCCGGAAGATCTGGGCGGTACTTGCGTTCACGCTGTGGTATGACCGCTATGTCTCGGGAGCGCCGGCGCTATGACCGCTCCTCGGGTGCTCGCCAGTACGGAACGGCAGAATCATCGGTTCTTCCGCCGCGTCAAACCAGTCACGGCCGCTCTGGGCGTGCGGTATCATTGGCACATATTGCGGAGTACAGCAATCGCAAGGGGTGATGCATGGAACTTGGCTTTGAGACGGTCGGTAACGCGACCCTAATCTGCCATGACCAGAGCCCAGTCCTGGTCACTGATCCCTGGCTGTCCGGGCCGGCGTATTTCGGGAGCTGGAGCCTGTCTCATGCGATCCCCGATGCGCAGATGGCGTCGATCAAGGCCGCCGGAAACGTTTGGCTCTCGCACGGCCATCCGGACCACCTCAGTTTCGACTCGCTGCTTCAGCTCAAAGATAAGCATATTTACATCAGCGATCACGTCGGCCATCGCATTGCCAGCTTCCTCCAAGAGTCGGGCTTTCGTGTTACCGTTTTGGTTGACCAAAAATGGGTGGGGCTTTCGCCGAATATGCGAATGCAAACCCTGGCGCACTACAACCAGGACTCGATCCTCCTCGTTGACATCGACGGAACACTGATCATCAACATGAACGACGCCCCATCCACGGTGTGGCAGGGGTACATCAAGCGAATGGCGGCGGGGTACAAGCGGGTCGTGCTGTTGAAGCTCAACGGGTTCGGCGACGCGGATATGAACAACTTTTTTGACGAGCGTGGGGAACGCATCGAGCCCCAGGGTATGAAGCGCCCGCCGATTGGGCATGCGATCGAGGTCCAGATGAAGAATCTCGGAGCGAACATCGCGGCACCGTTCAGCTCGCTGCATCGTTATCAGCGGTCTGATAGTGCCTGGGCAAATGCCCTCGTTCCCACACTCGATGAGTATAGAACCGGATTCGATGACAGTGCCGGGGAACTCCTGCCCGCCTTTATTTCGTACGACCTCATGCGCGACGAGGCGATCCCCCTCGATCCTCCCGATGAACCAAGGACGATCAAGGACGCCAAGGACTTTGGCGATGACTGGGCGCAGTCGCTCTCCCATGAGGAGTGGCGTCAAGTGCGGGCGTACTTCGACAAGCGCCCGTTGCTCGGCGCGCAGCTCGACTTTCTTCGCATCGTCGTGGGGGGCGAGGAGCGGGTGGTTCGGTGGTCTAATCGCGATAGGAGTGGCGTCACGTTCGAGGTGCCCCGTGGATCCTTGCTCAGAGCCGTTGAATATGAGGTTTTCGATGATCTCTTCATCGGCAACTTCATGAAGACGACCTTGCACGGAAAGATCGCTAAAGCCGGCCTCTACCCAGCGGTGAATCCCTACCTCGGCAAATGGGCGGACAACGGACGTGCACTCACACGGACCGAAGTACGCAATTACTTGAGAGAGTACCACCGGCGCGCTCCGCTGCCGTACCTACTCGGCCGCCTGGATGATCGGGTCTTCTACGCGCTCAAGGCGCACGTGCCCAAGGACACAAACGCCTACGCATTTCTGCGCGAAATGCACAACAACGTGAGAGCCTAGGCCTGGCAAAATTTTGCCCGCCGTGCTGGCGAACTTGCCGAGC
Organism: uncultured Acidimicrobiaceae bacterium; assembly: GCA_963834725.1. GTDB lineage: Bacteria > Actinomycetota > Acidimicrobiia > Acidimicrobiales > Palsa-688 > PALSA-693. Next base: position 3,304,167 of record CAWICN010000001.1, on the reverse strand, counting down.
CAGACGGGCCTCGGCATCGGTCGTGGACCGATGCCTTTGGTTGGCGCCCGGCTGGCCCCGAAAGTCACCTCGGCGTGACGACGGCCGGGCGAGCGTGGCCTGAAGCTGCGGTCGCGGCCGAGTTGGTTCTCCGGCGAAACATTCAGGGTGATTCAATCCTACCGAAAGGAGGAGCCGCACTGGCCTGGTGGCTGAACAATAGAATAAGACTGGGACTGTTGGGGACGTAAGGCCAAAACACGAAGGTGTTGATACAAGACTGCCGGAACCGTCGGGTACTCAGTATTACCCCACGGGTAGTCGAACGGTCCTAAAGAGGCGTCAGACTTTGGATCCAAGGCGTATAGCGTAATTCCACCATTAGGCCCGCTTTTATCACCTAGGTACATGCCATACGTTTGCATCGCTCTCGCAATTGTGATCTGCCAGTTCTCCCGGAGCCTTAGTGAATATAAGTTAAGCGAAGGGTCTAATTGAACATGCGCCCCCTCAGGTAGAAGCCCTAATCCATGTGCTATGCCGTCAGAGTTATACGACGGGCGGACCGGGCCCCCCCCGGCTACACCACCTGCGTCTAATGCGAACAACAGGGCATGATTGATCTGGCCAGTTGCCAATTCTTCAGGTAGAATGACTCCGCCCGGAAGAGCGAACGATGATCCTCGCGCCGGGTTGGCGGGTGAGACAAAAGTTCCTGATCCTATACCTATGCCACCCACCAAGGCGTTACCAGTACTAGCCGACCAGCTCCCAGCTGCGCTTTCACGGGCTTGAAAGAAATCGTATTCACAGCCGGTAGTGGTATCGAAGATGGTCATTGCCGCATCGCTGCCGGCAGCCGGTTTAGCATTTGATGGAATCGGTACGTTGGTTAGCTCGGTGGCACCGGCGCTATAGCGGGCGTTTAACGATACATTCACCCTGGCTGTAGCGGCGTTTGCATAGTAGACAGGCACAGAGTAACGTACCCATGCTATAGGCCTTTGCTGGTTCGCCCCTGCCTCCAGCGTAGCTACCATTGCGGCAGAGTTGGGATCAATACTGGGCTTCGGGCCTATGGGAGTATTCCAAAAGCTCGCGGGTGAATAAAATAGAGGAGATGTCGGCACCGTTGTCGAAGTGGGTGTGGGGTTCGTCGTTGTGGCGGTGCTGGACGACTTGCTCGTGCTGCTACACCCCACCGCCATGGCGAGCAGGATGAGGCCGCCAGCAATCCGATAATGCCTGGAGCGAAAAACTAGGTGCAGTGTGGCCTTTAGCCTGCTCGGCGACGGAATGACCTCACCGACTATTACCCGTCGTCTCTGCAAATGGGCTCGGTAGTCACCCATAGTCTTAGTCGGTGTTTCGGAGTTGAATTTGTACTAGTATCCGGATGGAATGCATCATCGTGGATATACTAGCCTATACGTGTTTCACTAGCTCTCACAGCCGATTCTCGTCTAGCCGCCGCTGTACCCTGCTTCGGGTTCCCTGGCACATACCCCAGCGCTCCTTCAATCTCGCTGCGGATGTTGTCCGGCAGGTCCTCGCGACGGCTGACATCGCCGCGCCCGTTGTAGCGCACAAGCGTGCGAACACCGATCTCCACGGCGCACCAGCGCCTCAGATAGATGGCTGCCGATGAATCGGCGGCCACCGGCAACTGCGACATTCTGTGCCATGCGGGCGGCGTCGCTTACGCCCCCTCGGCGACCAGGCTCACCAAGCCCTCGATCGTTTCGGTGTCGCCGTCCCCCTCGGCGACCACGCTTACCAAGCCCTCGAGCGTTTCGGTGTCGCCGTCCCCATCGGCGACTCCGACCTTTGGCCGGCCGCCGCGAAGCGCCGCGGCAAATCCGGCGAGCATTCCGAGCCCGTAGGAAAGATGGAACGTCGGGAAGACAAACGCCACGCGCGGCATCAGATGCCACTGCTCTCGCCGGCCCGTGACGGCCAGCGCCCCAAAGGTAAGCGCACCTGCGGTGTAGCTGGCGCATTCGGCCACGAGGAGCCATCGAGCGGAGCGCGACCATGTAGCCATGACCGCCAAGCTGCTCACCGAACCGAGAAAGGCGATCGGGGCGAGACTGCGCAGGCTAGAAACCTGGCGATACTTGAGCATGATGGGGATCTTCCACCTGCCGTACTCGAAGTACTGGCGGAACACGCCCCTGAAGGTGCTTCTGGGGGTGTAGTACACATGGAACGACGGGTCCAACACGACGCGGCCGCCGAGGCGCCGCAGGCGCAGCGTAAACTCATCGTCCTGGTTGCGCAGTAGAGTCTCGTCGAATAGGCCCGCGAGCTCGAACGCCTCCGGCCGAAACGCCCCGAACACCGCAACATCGGTCTCGCGCCGGATTGACTCGCGGCCGCGGCGCGTCCAATCGATACCACCAAAAGGGCTGTCCATTGCGCATGCTACGGCCCTCTCCGTCGGCGTTTGGCCCCTCGCCACGATGACACCGCCGACGACCTCGGCCCCTGTCTCCTCGGAGGCGAGCGCGCAGCGGCGCAGATAGTCCGGCGGATATCGCGAGTGACAATCGAGGCGCACGAGCAGATCGCCCTGGGCCCGGCGAATGCATTTATTCAACCCCGCAGATACCCACTTTTCCGGGTTGTCGATCACGGTTAGCGCGATTCGGTGCTTGGCCGCGGCTTCCGTCGCGCGCGCTACTGAGTTGTCAGTCGAGCCCCCATCGGCGATGAAGACGTCGACTTCTCCGTCGAAGTCCTGGGCGGCGAGGTCCGCGATCAGCCCTTCGATGTGATCGGCTTCGTTTCGCATCGGCGAGATCACCGAGATGTGCCGCACCCTACTGGGAGCGGTGCCACCCGGTGGACCAGCACGGCCCGGTGAAAGGTCGCGGGCCCGGGTGATGCGCCGCCCCACATAGGCCGGCATGTGGTCGTTGACGTCGTTGGCCACGTCGATGAAGCGCAACGTTTCTCCCACTCGGCGTTTGACCTGCCAGGCCAGGTAACTTGGGTCAACGGGAAGGCAGTGGTCCTCCACGCCCGGGCCGAGCTCAGCCTGGCGGGTCGACTCCACGGCGACGGTCCGCTCGACCAGACGGGAGTAGAAGGTTTTGACGGCGGCCAGCGAGGCAGGATCGATCCCCGAGACCACCTTGGGGGTATTGGTCAGTCCCCAGCGGGGGTCGACGGGGTCGACTCGCTCCGGGCTGTAACCCACGAAGAAGTCCTGCCCGGCGATCAGATGCGAGCCGTTCTCCAGGATCGGTATCAGCAGCTCCTCAGTGGTCCCGGGATAGGTTGTCGACTCCAGCACCACGCACGACCTTGCGGTGATGAATGGGGCAAGGACCTTTGCAGCATCCTCGATACAGGACAGGTCCGGTAAGCCTTCGCGAAGCGGTGCGGGCACGGTGATCACGGCGACATTGAAACCACTGCAGTCCTGGGCGTCCGCCGTCGGGAGATAGCGCCCACAGGCCAGAGCGGCGCCGACCTGGTCGCTGGGCACATCCTCTACGTACGACTCGCCGTCGGTCAGGCGCTTGATCCGCGCCGCGTCGACATCCAGGCCGACCACCCGGTAGCCGACGTCCACTGCCCGCATGGCTAGCGGCAGGCCGACATGGCCCTGGCCGATGACGACGACTTTCTCCGCGGTTCTCTCACCGCAGCCGACCGGAGCGGCGCGTGGCTTTGCTTCCCTCATAACGTCCCCTTCCTCCGTGATGTTTGACACTGAGCGTTAAAGTCGATGCGCCGCTCCGTCAGTTCCTTCTCGTCCAGTCCGTTCACCAGGTCGTCGCTCAGCCGTACCCCCCGCCTCCAGGGCCTTGTCGTGGATCAGTCTCGGATCTGTGGTTGAATCTCAACGGCTGCCTGGCTAGCCGGCCGCGGCGCGATCACCGCGATCAGATAGCGCGCCGTTTCGGCAAGCCAGTGGATCGTGCTCGCGAGCGTGGCGTTGTCGAGGAAGGTCATGTCCGTGGCGACCCGGCGCGGCATTAGCTCGCGCAAGTAGGAGTCCTCGACATCGGAAACGTTGCGCAGAAACTTCTCGTCCGGCAGGAGAACTTGGCTCGGACCTGTCACCCCGGGCCGGTACCGAAAAATCGACCTCAACTCGGCCGGATATCGACGGGCCAGCGCGACAGACTCGGGCCGCGGTCCAACCAGCGTCATGTGGCCCAGCAAGACGTTTACCATCTGCGGCAGTTCGTCGACGCTCGTCCGGCGCAGCACTGCGCCGAGCCGGGTGACGCGGCTGTCGCCTGGCGCAGTCACCTCAGGACCGGATGCTCCCGCCCGCATCGTCCGGAACTTATAAAGCGTGAAGGGGACTCCACCCTGGCCAACCCGGCGCTGGCGGTAGATGGCCGAGCCGCCGGTGCTGAGTGGAGCGGCCAGCAGGAGTGCCAGCAGCAGCGGCAAGGTGAGTCCTATGACCAGCAAGGAGACCCCGACATCGAGGCTTCGCCTGCCCCAGCCTGGCGGAATGCCCGCGCCCGGATCCAGGTGCAGTCCTGCCTCGATGTTTGGCCGAGCGCTGACCTCCTGGCCGCACCGCTCCCACATCAGAACGCCTCCAGTTCGGGCCAGGCGCTCACCTCGCTGCCGATCCGCGCCAGGTTCCGGGTACCTGCCGGCAGGAAGATATCGATGAAGACGCGGGCAATCTCTCCTGGGTCGGTGCTCACGCCGGACTGGTGCACGCTATTCCGCTGCCTAGAAGTCGTCCGGGTAGGGCGCTGCGCTGGTTGCCGCCGGTGCGGCGTGGACAGGAGCACCTCGATATTCGGGCACCAGACGCTGCAGCGACGCTCGTACCCCTTCAGCGTCTTCACGGCCGGCGGCGGCATACAGCCGTTGAAGTTCGAACAGCGCCTCCGGGCCGAGGCGAGGGGTGGCTGTGCTCCACACCCGCGGATGGGTCGTCGGGTGGCGAAGCTCGCCGGCGCTGAACAGTGACTCGTTCAGCTTCTCGCCCGGCCGCAGGCCTGTGAAGCAGACCTGCACCTGCTTTTCGTCGAGGTTGAGCTGGCTGATGTAACTCCCGACGAGGTCGACGATCTTCACCGGATCGCCCATGTCGAGCACGAAGGTCTCGCCCGACGCCGACATCATGCCTGCCGCCTCGATCACGAGCCCGACGGCCTCCTGCACGGTCATGAAGTACCGGGTGACGTCGGGATGGGTGACGGTGACCGGTTGGTTGGCGCCGATCTGGGCCGCGAGCACGGACAGGAACGAGCCGCGGCTGCCAAGGACGTTGCCGAACCGCACCGACGCGCAGGCCATCGGGCCGGCCGCGTGCTCCGCGACGATCATCTCCGCCAGCCGTTTGGTGGCGCCGAGCACCGACGTTGGATCCGCAGCCTTGTCGGTCGAGATCAGCACGAAACTCTTGGCCCCGCTGGCCCGGGCGGCGCGAACCAGGTGCTGCGTCCCCATGGCGTTCGATTTGACCCCCTCGCAGGGAAAGCGCTCCAGCAGCGGGAGGTGCTTGTGTGCCGCGGCATGGAAGACCACCTCGGGCCGCAGCTGGTCGAAGAGCCCGACGATGCGGCGCCGGTCCCGAATGTCCGCGATGATGAGCGCGTCCGACTGCAGGAGGGCGGCTCCTTCCAACTCGAGTTGTACCCGATGCAGGTTGGACTCGTCGTGGTCGAGGAGATACAGGGCGGCCGGTCCGAAGGCGCTGATCTGGCGGCACAGCTCGCTCCCGATCGATCCTCCAGCTCCGGTTACAAGGACCCTCCGCCCCGCAACTACCGTCCGCGACGCCTGGCGCACAAGGTGGATCTCGTCCCGGCCCAGGAGGAGGTCGACTCGTAGTTGCTGCAAGTCGCTGACCCTTACGTCGCGTTCGAGGGCAGCGATGAACGATGGCAAATAGCGCACGACCACGCCCGCCGCTCGCGCCTGCCTGCTGAGGTCCCGAATCATGCCGGAGCCGAGCGATGGGATGGCGACGATCACCGCTTCGACATCGTGACTCTCCGCCACTGGCGTGAGGTCGGCGAGCGATCCGAGCACGGGCAGGCCGTCGACCAGCTCTCCCACTGAGGGACCGTCGTCGAGGAAGCCAACCGGGTGTAGACCGAACTCCGGGACGCTCCGCAAGTCCTTCGCCATGGACCGGCCGGCCTCCCCTGCGCCCACGATTACCGTCCGGAGCACTTCCCGGCTCCGCAGGGCGGTCCGCCACCTGGCGTGTTTCCCGTTGAAACGAGCGCGCCGGGCTGTCCGGTGCGCTTGACGTTGGACGTCGGCAATGGCGTCACAAACGGTGTCCACGTCTTCTTCAGAGAGCGCCGGGTGGAACGGCAGCGAGAGAACCCTGGCCGCGGTTGCGTCCGCCTGTGGCATGGGCCGGAGGTCCGCTCCGAGAGCTCGACGGAAGTAGGGGTGCTGGTGCACAGGCACGAAGTGGACAGAGCAATCCACGCCCCGTTCCGCGAGACCGGCCATGAGCTCGTCCCGCCCTGTGCCGAACCCGTCTTTAACCTGGATGACGTAGAGGTGCCAGGCGTGCCGCCCGACGCCCGGGCGGGGCGGCAAGGCGATCCCGTCGATCGTCGACAGCAGGTCGTCGTAGCGCGAGGCCAGCATGGCTCGCCGGTCCTGCCATTCTGACAACCGCCGAAGCTGGGCCCGACCGATCGCGGCTTGCAGATCGGTCATGTTTGCCTTGTGGCCCCGAGAATCAACGCTGTAACGCCAGTCACCGCCCGGGAGGTAGCGCCGCCAGGCGTCCCGGCTCATCCCGTGCAATCGAGCCACGCGCCCGCGCTCCGCCAGTTCGGGGTCGTCGGTTGTGATCATGCCGCCCTCGCCGATGGGCAGGTTCTTGGTGGCGTAGAAGCTGAAGCAGGTGGCGGCCGAGATCGCGCCCACGGACTGCTCACCCACGTTCGTGCCAAGCGCGTGAGCAGCGTCTTCGACCACCCGGACCAAGGGCAGGCCGGCCGCATGGGCGAGTTCAGGCACGGGCGCAGGGTTCCCCGCGAAATGGAGCACCACCATCGCGTCGGCACCCCTTGCAGCTGTCGCGGCCGCTTGGGTCGTCTTTTCGTCGGGCATCATTGTCACTGGGTCGGCATCGACGAGGATCGGCCGCAGGTCGGCGTCCATGATCGCCTGGACCGCCCCGCAAAAGGTCATCGTGGGTGTCAGCACCTTGGAGTTGGGTGGCAGGCGCAACGCTTCGAGCGAAATCGCCAGCGCCGCGGTACACGACGCCACGGCCACCGCGTGGTCGGCGTCGACCAGGCGGGCGAACTCGCGTTCGAACTCCAGTACCTCTGGACCCGTGGTCACCCAGCCCGACCGCAGCACGCGGACGGCGGCCTCTTGCGCTTCGGAGCAGATTTCGGTGGATGCGAACGAGATCCGCGCTTGTCCTGGAGCCCGTTCCGTCGCGGTCATGTGCCCCTCCTCTATCGAGGAGTAAGGTTCTCAGAAGCGGCCCGGACGAAAACCATGCACCAGGGCGATTTTGCCTACACCAGACGGGGGACGCGCCCACCATCGTTCATCAGCGCCCGCGCCGCCGATACCGCTTCGATATCTGAATGGACGCCAAGCCGCTGATAGATATTTCGTGTGTGGGTCTTCACCGTATGAACCGAGACGCAAAGACGGTCGGCGATCGCAGCTCTGTCGAGGCCTTCGACCAGACAATGAAGCACTTCTCGCTCCCGGACCGTCAGCGTTGAGAGGGCGCCTCCTTCACCCTCGCTCTGGAGGCTGGCCAGAAGGCCTGTCAGCAGGAGGGGGGGTATCGAGGTCTCACCTCGAAGGGCGCCCCGTAAAGCTCGTAAGAGGTCCTCGACGGGCGCCCCCTTCTCCACGATGCCGCAGGCGCCGGCCCGGATCGCGGCGACCGCTACGGACACCTCTGCCAGCTCGACCAGCAGGACCACCAGCAGAGCGGGCTGCTCCTGGCGGAGGAGGCGGATCAGCCCGACTCCGCTCTCCCGGCCGAGGTTGGCGTCTACTACGGCGATCTCGGCTCGCCGGTACTCGGCGTCGAAGAGCGCCGCCGAAGACGACGTGCTCGTGCCGACCACCGAGAAGTCGGCTTGGGCGTCGATGACTGCCGCGATCGCGCCCGCGAAGACTGCGTGGTCATCGACGACGAGGACCCGCACCCCGGACACATGACCATAGTTCGCTCAGAGAGAAGGTTCAGACAACCGGCATATGCATGAACCGGGGTCATTCATATACCGGCATATGCATGAACTGAGGTTATGCATATGAATGACCCCTCATCAATACGGCCTAGGTTTGATGAATAGCCCCCTTGCCAACACAGGGTATCGGCGATACGGTGGATAGCGACAGGTTCGTGAAGGGGCTTCGATGACACGCTGTCAGGCGTCGGCGGAGGATGTGGGTGGGATGACGGTCCGATCTCAGGGACATGACCCCTACTGAGGCGCCCGGAGGACCGGTGGTGCAAGACGCCTCCGACGAGCGTCCGTACTGGCGGTCGATCACCGCCCACCCGGCGGTCGTGGTGCTGCTCGTGATGGCCGCCCTTGCCGGCGGCGCGCTGTTCCTCCGGCTGCGGTCTGTCGACTATCGAGCAACGGCGCGGCTGACCGTGACGCCGGTCGTCGCCGGCCAGCAAGGGCTGCTCGGCCTGCCGCTCATCCAGGAGTCCAGCGACGCCACGCTCACGATCCAAACCGCAGCCAACGCGGTCCGAACACCGCAGATCGCGGACGCGGCCGCGCGAGAGCTCGGGCCGCCGTGGACGGCCGCGAGCGTCCTGGGCGCGGTGACCATCACCCCACAGGGGCAAAGCAACATCCTCGAGATTCAGGCCGCCGCCACGAGCGCCCCCGTGGCCGAGGCCGTTGCCGACAGCTACGCCAGTTCGGTTATCGCCGTGCGCAACTCAAACTTGGACAGCGCGCTGAACGTGGAGATCGCCCAGGCGCAGAAGCAACTCCCGACGCTGGATCCGCAGAGCTCGGCCACAGCGGTCTTGCAGCAGCAGCTCGTGCAGCTGCAGGTGATGCGCCAGTCTGGAGACCCGACGATTGGCCTGCTGCAACTCGCCGAGTTGCCCACCTCGTCGCAGGGTCCCCACGCGTCGCTGGTGTTGGGGTTGGCGCTTCTGGTGGGCTTGGTCGCTGGCGGCGCTGGCGCCGTAATCACTGACAGGCTCGGGCCCCGCGTACTCCGCACCGAAGCAGATCTGCTCCAGGCCTACCCCCTGCCGGTGTTGGCGCGAGCGCCGCTGGCCAGGCGCTCCAGGCGGGCATCGAGGGGTTCTCACAGCAAGGCTGGCGACCGGGCCGCGATCCGAGCCCTGCGAGCCGAGGTCGACCGGCTAAGCGCAGGCAGACCCAAAGGTGAAGCGGTGTTGAACGGGGACGTTGCGTCGGCAGCACAGCGGGTCGTGGCCATCACGAGCCCGTCGAGGGGCGACGGCCGTACCACGGTATCCGGGATGCTGGCCGCTGAGCTGGAAGCATCCGGCTGCTCGGCCGTTGTCATCAATCTGGATGCCGGCCGGGCGGATCGGCCCGGCAAGCGACTGCCTGTACCCGAGCTCATTCAGACCGCTCGTACGGCGGCCGAGTACCTGATCGTTGACACGCCGCCCCTGTCGGAATCCCGCGACGCCGCGCTCGCGGCGTCCGTGTCTGACGTGGTCGTGCTCGTTGCCCGCCTCGGCCACACCACCCACGCGGATGCAGTCCTTTCCCGCGAGGTCTTGCAGCGTTTCGGCCAGCCGGCTGACGGGGCATTCGTTGTCGCCGGAGGTGCTCGGTGGGGGCGGTCCGCGACATTGGCCGAGGTGGGTTCCGACCGGCAGGCTTCTGCTACCCGAGCAGACGAGCCCTCACGGGCTGGAGCGTCCGTGCGGTGAGGGTCGCGGTCTACAGCGACTCGGTCTATCGGCGCGACAACGAAGGGCTGTACGCAGACGAGACGTTCGTCGTGTTTGCCGCCGGCCTGTCGGACGTCACCGAGCACTTGATACTTGTAGGGCGGCTGCATCCGGAGCCGGGTCGAGGTCCGTACCGACTACCGGACGCGGTCGAGCTCGTCGCCCTTCCGTACTACCCCTCGCTGTTGGAGGGCAACGCAAGCACCTGGGCCTCATCCCCAGAGACAAGTGTCCAGGTAGGGAGGGGACAGATCACGAGCGGCCGACCGCGTGACGCCGCGACCGGCTGGCTACAGTCGATGCGGCGCTTCTGGGCGCTGCTCGGTCGCGTCGACTCCGTGTGGCTCATCGGCCCCCATCCGCTCGCGGTCGCATTTGCTTTGCAGGGGATGTTGCGCCGCAAGCGCGTTGTACTCAGTGTCCGCCAGGACCTACCGGCGTACGTCCGCAGGCGGCACCCCGGTCGCCGCTTCATGGCGATGGCCGCCCTCGCGCTCGAAGGATCCTGGCGCCTCCTGGCCCGTCGATGCCCCACTGTTGTCGTGGGCGGTGACCTGGCCCGGCGATACGCCTCGGCCAAGCACCTCATCGACGTCCCCGTGTCGTTGGTAGACGAGAAGGACATCGTGCCCGAGGACGTGGCGTTAGCGCCGAGAACGGGGCCGCAGCGGATCCTTCTAAGCGTGGGCCGCCTCGACCCCGAGAAGAACCCGCTGATGCTGGCGGAGGTGCTGGCGCGGCTCCGGCTCCGTGACGACCGTTGGCGTCTGGTCGTCTGTGGGGATGGCGCCATGATCGAGCAGCTGCGGGAACGTCTCCGTTTGTTGGGCGTTGACCGCTGCAGCGAGATCTGCGGCTTCGTTCCGCTCGCCTCGCTTCGCGAGTGGTACCGGCGCAGCGACGTCCTCCTCCATGTCTCGTGGACCGAGGGCGTCCCCCAGGTCCTCTTCGAGGCGTTCGCGGCCGGCCTGCCCGTGGTGGCGACAGACGTCGGAGGAGTCAGGGCGACGGTCGGCGAGGCGGCCATGCTGATCCCGCCAGGCGACCCGGCCGCGGCGACGTTCGCGGTGCTACGTCTGGCTGACGACAACCAGCTGCGCAATCAGCTCGTCGTCAACGGTCTGGAGGTTGCCCGTCACCACGTGGCCAAGGACCAGCGGCGGCCGATCGCTGCAGCCCTCAGCAACGGTGTTGCGGCGGCGCCCCCGGGCCCCGGAGGAGCACATAGCGAGCAAGCACCTTCCCCACGGCGAAGCGGGCCGTCCACGCCCATCCAGAGCGTGGGATGGGCGTGGTCGGTCTTGCCGGCTGGATGCCGGCGGGTGCACGTCGAAGGGGATCCTGTGCTTGCCTCCGCCCTCCAGGAGGCCGGGATGCCAGTCGAGCTCGGCGGCCCGAGGAGCCCTGAACCCGGTACGGCACTCTTGGTTACGCAAGGCGCGATGGGACGTAGGCACCGTGAGCTTCCGCGCCCTGGGGCGTCGGTGGTCGCGATCGCTGTTGCGGGCATGACTCACCAGTGGTGGGAGGGAGCGAGCGCCTCTCGCTGGGCGAAGGCTGCGGCGGTTCCGGTCGCGATGGCAGCCAGTCGCGTGCAGGCGCGGCGGGTGGCCGGAGACTTGGCCCGCCAGGGGTGGACGCCGAGTGTCACCGCCATCGGCGACGGAGGCGGCCCCTACGCCATCGGACGGGGAAGCTGGCGGCGGCTCTGGAGGCCGGCGACAGGGGCACTGGTGGTGGGGCGGGCGTCGGCGCCGGAGCCGAGCGTGCTGGACCAAGCTGTCGAGAAGGCCGCTTGCTCGATGGATGTGCGGCTGGTTCGACGGGCGATCGTTGTGCAGGAGAGCGGGAAGATCCTCCAGGAGCTCGAAGGACCAGATGGTCAGCGGTTCGTCCAGCACGTCGCAGTCCGCCCTGCGAGCGATCTGATAGAGCAGTCGACGCGTGCCCGGGCGCGGCTGGCCCAGGCTGGTGCTGCAACGGCCGTCCGGGATCGCACCCCGTGGCCCGTTTGCGAAGGGGAGGTCGGCTTGGCCCGCTACATGGTGGAGCCGTGGTTGCCTGGCCGCCACCCCGCGCAGCTGACGGAACGACTCTGGGAAGAGTGCCTCGAGTTCCTCGTTGCTCTGCATTGGGCGGGTCGCGACGAGACGGCGGCGGATGAGGGTGGTTGCGACATCTGGGCTGGCGGCTTGGAGCGACTCGCAGAAGGGGCGAGTCGCGAGCAGCGGGCCCAGTTGCGCGGGATCCGCCGGCGCCTCCACTACGCCCTGGAGCCGGTGCCGCTTGGCTGGGGACACGGCGACATGTGGTTGAAGAACCTGCTGATTCGGCGGGGCCGGCTGCGCTATGTACTGGACTGGGACTGGTCGCAGGCCCGGGCCCTTCCTCTTCTGGACCTCTTTGAGCTCCGGGCCCTGTCCTCCCGACGTACCCGCGATGCCGTGCCTGGAGACCGGCTGTGCGACGTGTTGTGGCCGATCGTCGAGGATGGGGGTGACCGGTGGATCCGGGCCTATTGCGGCGAGATCGGTCTCGACGACCGGCGAGAGATCTTGGCGGCATGCGCCGTTGCCTACTGGGTCGACCGGGCGAGCCGGGATCTGGGGCCCTGGGCGCAGTCGGCGGGGCGGTCGACGGCACCATTTAGACGAGGCCACCATCCGGCGTGGAGAGATCGCAACCTCGACCGGCCCCTCGCCTTCCTGGCCGCTCAGGGCTGGGCCGGCGCGAGTTCTTGACGTGACCACGGTCGGCGTGGCGTCGCCAAGGGCAGCGCTCCGCCGGGTACCGCCGGCCCCGGTTGTGGTTGTCGCCGCGGTGTTTGGCGGGACCATCGTCGGTATGATCATGGCCGCCAGTGTTCGCGCCGGCCTCGGCCTGTTGTTCTGCCTCCTCTTCATTCCCGTCGCCTTCGTCAACCTGCCCTTGGGTATCGGACTCTGGCTTCCATTTCTGTTCTTCCCTGCGGTCTCAGCCCTCAACGAGGCCGGGAAGGTCGGTGGGCTGGTGCTGATAGCAGCCTGGCTCTGGTCCCGCCGCTGGAACGTGGTGCGCTGGCGTCCCGGCCTCAACGTCGCGGTCGGGGTGCTGCTGCTGTGGGCCACCCTCTCCGTCGGCTGGGCGGCCGACCGTCATGTCGCTGCTGGGGACCTGTGGCACTGGTACGCGCTCGGGGCTCTCTTCGTCGTGATCTCCACCGTCATCACCGACGAACGTTCAGTTCGGCTCATGGTTGGCGGGATCGTCGTCGGCGGTGTCCTGACCGTCCTGCTCGCCCGACTTTCGGGCGGCCTAAGCACCGGGAAGACCGCGGAGCTGTCCGCCACCGCTGCCGCGGCAGCCGCCTCCCGCTTGCGCGGTGGGATCGGAGACCCCAACTTCCTGGCCACGGCGCTACTGGCCGCGGCCATCCTCGGGCTGGGCCTCCTTCCTTCGTTGTCTCGGCGGCGCCGCTGGCTGGTCGCTGTGGCGGTTGTAGTCATCACGGTTGGGATAGGGCTGACCCAATCCCGGGGCGGCTTTATCGGGGCGGCGGTCGCGCTCGTCCTCGCGTTTGCCGTGTTTCCCCGCCACCGCAAGCGCGTCGCGGTCATCGCTGTGGTGGTCGGATTCGCGGCCCTGGTGTTCTTCGCGTCTTCAGCCACGGCGTGGCACAGCGTCAATGTGAACAATCGCGGGGATGGGCGGCAGGACTTGTGGAAAGTGGCCGCCCACATCACGGCTGATCATCCGCTCACCGGTGTCGGCCTCAGCAACTACCAAGTGGTCGCTCCTGAGTACGTCAACCGTGTCGGGGCTCTCCAGAGCGTCAACATCATTGCCGCCAACCCCCACGAAGCCCACAACACGTACCTGGAGCTGACCGCGGATCTCGGCATCCCCGGGCTGGCGCTGTTCGGGGCGTTCGCCCTCGGGTGTGTTGGCGCGGCATGGCGCGCGTCGCGGCGGTACCAGGCGCATGGCGACGTTCGCAATGCCACAGTCGCTGGTGCGGTGTTCCTCGCCCAGTGCAGCATGCTGGTGACCTCGGCCTTTCTCTCCGCCCAGGTGGAGCAACTGCTCTGGGTGGTACTCGCGCTCGGACCAGCCCTGTTGACCGCTTCCGAGCGGGGCGGCGCCTGGGTCAGTCGTACGCCGCCAGGAAGGTCTCGCAAAACCGGCGTCCGAGAGCTCGCGGCCGTTCTTCGCTCTTTCCCGGCCGAGGCTCCCGCACCAAGTATCGCACCCGGTTTTGCGCCCGCTTCTGACGCTGGCCCAGACGTGATGACCCCGGCGCCGGGCGGACCCGAGGGGAAGCGTTCGGTGCTCGGGCGGTCAGCGGCGGTCGCCTACGGGAGCAACGTCATGGCCGCGATGCTGTCGCTCGTCAGTGTGCTGATCACCTCCCGGTACCTGGGTCCGACCGGCCGCGGTGAGGTGGTGTTCCTGACGACGATGGCGATGATCACTGCCCAGCTGGCCAACCTCGGCGTGAACCAAGCGGTGGCTAACTTCGCCTCACGCGACCCGGCCCGCGCCGGGACCCTCGCCACGAACTCGCTCGTTCTCTCCGGGCTGTTCGGCGCGGCTGCCGCCGGAGTGCTAGGCGCGGCCATAGCCGCCTTCCCGGCGGTAGGGGGGCACTCGACGCCGTGGCTTCTCGCGATCGTCCTGGCCTGCCTCCCGATGTTGATCCTCGAGCTCTGCCTCCAGCAGCTGGCGGTAGCGTTGTACCACTTCATTTTCGTCAACACCACGTGGCTCCTCCCGCCGCTTGTCAACGTCACGATCAATGCGGGGTTGGTCCTGACCGGCCGACTCACTGTTGCCAGCGCCGTGCTCACCTGGCTGGCCGGCAATGCCCTGGCGACCGCGGTGCTGCTCTGGGCGGTCGTCCACCGCTTCGGGGGGTTTGGCCGGGCTAACCGGGCAGAGGCGCGGGCCATGATCGGCTTCGGGTTCAAGGCCTACCTCGGCCGAGCCATGTTCGTCGGCAACTACCGCATGGACCAGTGGATCCTCGGGTCGCTCAGCACCGCGAAGGAACTGGGCACCTACAGCGTGGCCGTGGCCTGGTCGGAGGCCCTGTTCTTCTTGCCTACCGCTCTCACGTTCGTGCAGCGACCGGATCTGGCCCGCGCCTCGCGCACCGAGGCGCGCCGACAGACGGTGGTCGTGTTCCGGTATGCCATGTGGGTGACGATCCCGCTGGCGGTTGCCATGATCGCGCTCGCTCCCTTCCTCTGCGTGACGCTCTTCGGCAGCGGGTTCCACGAGTCGATCGGCCAGCTTCGGGTGCTCGTTGTGGGGACCCCGGGCATCATCGCGCTGAAGCTCTTCGGCAACGCGTTGACGGCGCAGCGCCACCCGCTTCGGGAAGCTCTGGCCGGCGGCATCGCGTTTGCGAGCATTTT
Organism: uncultured Acidimicrobiaceae bacterium; assembly: GCA_963834725.1. Lineage (GTDB taxonomy): Bacteria > Actinomycetota > Acidimicrobiia > Acidimicrobiales > Palsa-688 > PALSA-693. The sequence goes on along the minus strand of CAWICN010000001.1, from coordinate 3,288,900 downwards.
CGCCCTCGACTTGTCGCTCATCCCCACGCATGGTGGGGTGGGCGCCTCGGTCGCATCGGCGATCGCCTACACCCTCGGCGGGCTCACCGCCGCCGGCCTGTTCGTAAGGACACTGTCGGGACGCTGGAGGGAGCTTCTGCCCAGTTGGGGCGACCTCCCGGCGTTGTCATTCGCGGCGCGGTCCGCTCTCTGGAACTCGGCCGCCCCGGCTTCCACTCCATTGGTGCTTGCTCGCGGCCAGCACGCAAGAAGCCGACGCCATAGGCCAGTGCTTGACGGCGAAGCTGGCCACGACGTACGGCATGAGCCTGCCATCGGCCCGGCGGGTCTGGGCGGCGCCAGCGGCAACGGCGCTGGCCGTGTAGACGGCCACGAATCCGCCCAACGCCCGCAACCATCTCTGGCCGAAGACGCCGGCGAGAGCCACGGTCGACACGGTCAGCACGAAGAGGCCGGGGACGAGTTGATATGGGCGGGCGAAGCCGAGGTGGACCCCGATGACGTGGGCCCGGCCTGACCGGTAGTTGCGGTACTGGCGCTAGACGGCCCGCCACCCGGGCCGAGCCACGTAGTCGAAGCGGACCGACGTCCAGCCAGATTTGCCAGCCGGCCTTCTACGGGCAACGGCTCATTGCGGACGTCCGATGAGCTTGCCCGCTAACAGCGCCGCCCGCCGCATCCTCGCTACTCTGCCCCGTCCCATCACGCCGAGCACGGTCAGCAGGAGGTCGGCGTCGCTATCCAGCGGCGGCCTCCGTGCGCATTGCGAGCAGTGCCGGTGGCCAAGCTGGCGGCTGACCGCTTCGGCCAGGCCGGCGGGGCCCGGGGACCGCATGCCCGCGGCGTGGGCCAGGATTCCAGAAGCGGCGCCGGCCGGCGTGTACGGGTGGGCCGCGACCCGGAACATGGGGATGTCCGGCTCAGCGTCGCCGACGGCAAACCGCAGGATCGGATCGGCGTCGTCCGGCTCACCGAGCGCCCGCGCCAGCGCCCGTAGGCCGACGGCCTTATCGATCCCGGCGGCTACGAAGTCTGTCTGCAGCTCGCCAGCCACGATCGACACCCGCCCGGTGACGCCTGCCTCGGTTACGACCCGATGCGCCGCCTCCCCTGTCAAGCCCCTTCGCTTCGCGTCCGGAGTCACCTCGTGGGCTCGGACGCAATAGCGGTAGATCGGGTCCGCATAAACGGCGTCAGTGCCGTCGAGGACGTTTCGCACCCGGTCTAGCGCAGCCCGGTCATCCGCGTTGAGGGGAGTGCGCACTTCGTCGCCGGCCGTCACGTAGACGACCGATCCATATTCTCCAACCCCCCCAGGCAGTTGGAACGCCTTACAGCGGTCACGGACCTCGTCCAAGGAGCGACCTGAGGCGAGGAGCGCCCGGAAGCCGTGGCGGTGCAGGCGGCGTAGCGCCAACGCGCCTACCGGGCCGATGGCGGGGAAGTCGCACCAGCGCGTCTCCAGCACCCCGTCGATGTCGATGCCGCACAGCGGTCCGGAAGTCAACGGGGACAAATCGCCAAAGAACCGCGGCCCGACGTACTCCCGGAGCGCGTCAGCCATCCTGCGTTCGTAGGCGAGTACCCGATCGAACCGATCTTGGTGTTTGCCGGTGCCGGCCGAGTCTCGTAGCTGCGCGTCGTACGCCCGCTTCAGGTGTACCAGGGTGTAGAGGAGCCACCGCTCGTCACTTACCTGCTCGCCAGTCCGCGTCTCGTAGTCGGCGCGCAGCATCGGCGCAAGGTTGCTGTTGGTCGAAGATTGTGCCGCTGCCGCCTGCGCCAGGTCGAGAACGGGGTCGCAGGAGGGGAGGCCGTTGGTGCGCAGCGACCCGCTGTGGAAGTCGACCTTCACCGCTGATCGGCAGTCCTGACCGAACCAGGCCGACGGGACGACGGCGCCGTCGATGACGGCGGGGGACGCGGTCGTGAGGAGCCGTTTGGAGACGCGGTCGGTCAAGGGACGGAGAAAGACCTCCGCCCGCCCGAACAACTCGGCGAGGTGATCTCCGATCCGTTCCCAGGCCGCGTCATTCCCACCGCCGGCGCGGAAGGTCACGTCCTCGCGCAGCGCCAGCCGATCGGCGCGGGTCGCGAGGTAACGGGCAATCAGCTTCGCAGTGGCTTCAGGCTCGCTCGCCACACGCTCCGGCGACAGACGCGACCCCTCGTCCATCCACTCCCGCACCAGGATGCCGTCTCCGAAGGCATACATCGGCGGCACCAAGCCCTCCAGGCGGCGAGCTACCACCGCGGCCTGGCGTCCGAACCACCCCTGCCCGACGCCCTCGGCGCACAGCGTGACGTGTCCTTCGGCTCCGGTGATCGGGTCTTGCACTCGGGCCGCGTACGTGGCCAACGTGTGGCCGCGTGCCGGCGCGTGGACCGCGGTCTGGGTCAGCTCGACGACCCGCGGCGGCCCGCCGGGGGTGGTCTGGGGGTGCCAGGTTTGGTGAAGCAGTTGCAGGATGGCGTCGGCCCGGAGCCGGTCGTGGACGCCCCATGCCTCCCAGGGCAGCACCACTCGCGGCCACGGCGCGAGCACGTCCGCGATTGCGGACTGGCCGGGTAGCTGCTGCAGGGCCAGCACTGGGGTAACCCCGTGGCGGTTGAGCAGCTGGGCTGTGAGTCCGAGTGTCTTCCCGGTGCGCGGCGAGTCATCGACGATCAAGCCCACGGCGTCCGCGGCCGCATTCGCGGCCAGTGCGGCGCGGACCCGCTCCATCGGACGTCCGGGCCGGATGGTGAGCCACTCGATGTTCCGGCGCCCGCCTGCCCGCAAGAAAGCGGCAGTGAGAGGGGCAAGGTAGCTGCCCGAGGTGCGCAGGCCGACCACGACGACGCGACGGTCCCGGTCGGGCCAGCCAGTGGAGAAGCGCTCGACCAGGCGCAGGCAATCGCCAGGCTCCTGGTCGAGACTGTGGAAGCAGTTCGGTAACCGCAGCGTCGAGGCGAGCAGACGGGTGGGCCATGGCGGCGCATCGTCGAGAAACCGCTCGATCTGCTGCTGGAGCGATACGCCCGGGTGGCCGCTGTCATCAGAGCGACCTTCACGCCGCAGGACGTCCGCCGCCACGGCATGGGCCAGGGTGCCAACCAGCGCAGCGAGGCTTCGGTGTTGCTCCTCGAGGATCCGAAGTCCCCGTCGCCGGGCCCTCAGGCTGAATGCCATGCGTCCTGCCCCCGCGGCGGTGCGGGCCGCCGCCGGTCCCAGCGTCCCACCGAGCCCCTCGAGGTGGGGGGCCGCGCGGGTGAGTTGCAGGACATGTCGATCGAGGTCATCCTCGATGAGTTGATCGAGGCCGGCAGCGTACAGGAAGCAGTCGAGTACGCCGGCGGCTTCCTCCCCCTGTGCTTGGGCAGCAGCTCGCCGGAGCCTGTTGCACAGGTCCTCGAACGTGAGCAGCAGGTTGGCGTCCGCCGCGCTCTCGTATTGGTCTAAGAAGGGATCAGGACCTACGAGTTCAGGCCCGGTCATCCGACCGGTGGCGCTCCGAAGGGCGTCCGGCGTTATCGCCGTCAACGGGGGAACCCCTCGTCTGCGTTGATTCCACTTCCTGTCGGTGACATCGGCACCCGCATCACCCCAGCTTGCGCTAACGACCTTACCCATAACAAGGTTGGCCCTTTTCGAACCCAGCGGCCCTCGACAACATTGTCGACGCGGTTAACCCGATCCTGTTTCGAAGTCGATCACGACACTGTACCAAGACGCGGCTGAGAGGAGAATACGGCGGCAGTCCTTAGCCCGTGGACGCCACACAGCATCCCGGAGTGGGGACCTGCAGAACGCCCAGGCATTTGGGCTCTCGCATTTGGCTGGGAACACGCACAGGCCGCGGCAGCCGGTGTTACTGCTTTCTTCGCCACCGGCGACAACGGGGTGGCCAACCCCGACAAGCAATGAACTGGCGCTAGCGGGTGCCAATCGCTCAGAACCTTGCCGCGGTTATGGCCGCGAGCCCTGTGCGGCGGCAGCGACGCGGGCGTCATGCACGACTCGCATGGGAGTAGACATGTCATCGCGTGCAAATACGGCGTCCAGGACGACCAGACGGCCTTCGAGCTGACCCTCGGCGGCCTTCTTGAGGGCTTCGGCGATATCATCCGTCGTGGTGACCTGCAAACCGACAGGGCGATAGCGCCTCCGATCGTCGAAGGCCACAGCGAGGGCTGCATAATCCCACACCCAGATGTCGTCACAGTCGAGGTGTAGCCCGTTCATGGCGAGGTCCTCGATCAGGTAGCCGCCATTGTTCACTACGACGACCAGTGGCGAGCATCCTTCCCTGGCGAAGGTGGACAGCTCCTGGATCGTCATGGCCAGAGCGCCGTCGCCGACGACGACAATATGGCGTCGATCAGGGGACGCCATTTCGGCGCCGAGCGCGGCGGGCAGGGCCCAGCCGATCGCCGCCCAGGTCTTCTGGTTGTACAGCGTGACGCCGTCGGGGCGCGACCCTGACGTCATCGGGAAGAGCCCAGAGCCGGGGTCGACCAGAACCACGTCGTCGGGCTGCAGATACGACCAGAACTCCGTCCAGAACGCGTCCTGGGTCAAGCTCGCACCTGGGGGCGCGTTCGAAAGGTCGCCGCCCGCTCTTTCAGCCCGGCCCGCCGAACCGAGGGCCGGCTGGCTGGAGCCGACCAGGGCGGCTGCGATCGCGTCGACTGCTCGGGCCATGGGGACGTCGAACACCTCCGTTCCGATCGTGGTGCAGGCGTCGGCCACGTCGACCACCGCTGCGTCCCGGAGACCCTCGACGGCACGGGGTCCTGGCCTTTCGACGCGGCGAACGCCAATACGAATGAGGAGGTCGGCATCGTCGACCTCGCTGGCGGATCGGTGCCCGAACCCGCCCGGATATACGCCGAGGTAGCCGGGACCAGGAGGGCCAGTGATGTCGGCGACCGCGGCGCTGGTGACCGCCCATGAGATGTGCCCGCCTGCGACGGCATCCGCGAAGGTGTCCGCCAGCCGGGACTGGCGAAGCCCGGCGTCGACCAGGACGACAGGACGACGGGCGGCGGCCAGGCGCTCGGTGACGGCTGCGGTTAGCCTTTCGACGTCGCCGGTCCTCGCGGCGCCAAGGTCCAACGGCCCCGCTGGCGGAGAGATGCCGGCGGGCGCCACATCGGCAGGCAGGGCGATGAAGACAGGGCCATGCTCCAACACGCAGACCCGCAGCACCCGGTCGATCTCGGCGGCCGCATTGCTCTCCGTGAGAGTGGTGTGAGCCAGGGTGATCTCCGCGTAGATTCGTTGAAAGCGGCCGAAGTCGCCATCGCCGGCCGTGTGGTGGGTTGCTCCCGGCCGGGAAGCCCCGGGCACCCCGGAGATGACCACCACCGAGCTGTGCTCGGCGAGAGCACCGCACACCCCGCTCGCGGCCCCGAGATCGCCGACACCCGCTGTCACCACGAAAGCGCCGACGCCGTTGGCACGGGCATAGCCCTCCGCCGCGTACGCGGCGTTGAGCTCGTTGCAGTTCGCCACCCACGCGACATCCGGTCTGGCTTCGATCTGGGCATTGAACCCGAGGACGTAGTCGCCAGGTACACCGAAGAGGTGGCGAACACCCAGCTCCTTCAACCGGTCGAGGAGGTAACCGCCCACAGTGCAAGTCGTCATGTCACAGTCCTCCGCTCGTTGTCTCAAGGTCCGATAAGGGGTACTGGTGGCTCCGTCCAGGACAGAGAAATGGACGGGTGGAGGGGCTGGTCCCGGCGCCGCGACCGAGCCTACGTTATCCGGGCCCGACTGCTTCCGACGTGTTCGGCTGCAGGGGGGTGGTGGCGACTGGCCAGGTGCGGTGTGGTGTGCCAGGCATCGGAGCGGAGTCGGCGGGGCGGTGCAGCCGTGCAGCCCCATCAACCAGCTGTCTCCTCGAGGTCGGCAGCGGAGGGGGCACGTTCCTGGCGTGGGCGCTGGCGACGGGGTGCACGGCGAAGGCAATCGATCACAGCACAGAGATGCTCGCCTGAGTCTCACGCGGACCTAGGATCAGGCCGAATATGAGCCATAGCGAGGGAGGGTGCAGATGGCCGCTTCGAAGCTGCAGGTGACCGGCATCAACCATGTCGTGCTCCATGTCACGGATTTGGAGCGATCGAAGACGTTCTATATGGATGTGCTTGGCTTTGAGGACCGTAATATTTCCGGCGGCCCTCCCACCATGAAGGCGAGCTTCTTGCACTGTGGCATGCAGGGCCTCGATCTGTTCGAGGTCCCCGGGGACGCGTACGGCGGACGGGAGATGAACCACATGGCCCTGAACGTGGCCGCGCCGGACCTCGACCAGCTCGTGACCGGGCTCGTGGAGGCGGGCGTTACGGTGTCCGAGCGCACTCCGCGCAACTCAGTGTTTATCTCCGACCCGGATGGCCACCGCCTGGAAATGCTGCCCCAGACGGCCAGCGAGCGAGCCCGCGAGCGCCAACGGACCAGTTCGACGGCATAGCAGGGATGAGCCGCACTCGACCTCGAGAGCAAGCGCCGAGCTTGCCCTCTTACCCCATCGGTGGCCAGCCGCGGAGCAGAGAGTATCGCAATGGTCGGTTTTTACCAAGAGGAACTCGCGGTGATGAGCCAAGCCGTTACCTGTGGCGGGAGAGTCCCGGCGCCCACCGGGTCGCGGCCTTGCCCGAGTGGGTGAGCTGCTGAACTGTTCGATCCTGCGGGTTCAGGAGTCGAGGTGGAGCGGGAGGCCGAACGACGGGAACAACCGATCGGGATCGAGGGGGGACAGGAAAATCGCCAGTTCCACGATCTTCCCGCCCGAGATCTCCAGCACCTGTATCCCCCAGGGTTGCATGCCGCCGTCAGGATCTGGCTTGTACTGGGCGAAGGCCGGGCAGCCGTTGACCTCGCCCAGGGCGATCAGCCTCGAACCCCGGCAGGCGGACGGGCCGGGCTGCACCATCCAGGTCGTGATGTTCTCGGCTCCCTGTATCCACATCGCGAACGGTGGCATGTACTGGTAGGCGTCGTGGTGCAGCAGCTTGACCAGGGTGGTCATGTCGTAGCGCTCGAAGGCGTCGACGTAACGGGTGAGCGTCTCGGCCGTCTCGGGGTCGAGCGGCCGCGGTTTCCCGCCCGAGGGCAGCTGCGCCAGCGTGGCTCGCGCCCGTTGTAAGGCGCTGTTGATGCCGGCGACGGTCGTGTCGAGCAGTTCGGCGGCGTCGGCGGCCGACCAACGCAACACCTCACACAACACCAGAGCGGCCCGCTGGCGGGCGGGCAGATGCTGCAGAGCGGTCACAAAGGCGAGACGGACGGACTCCTTTTGCATCGCCAACTCGGCCGGGTCGCTGGCCGGGTCGATGACCTTCCCGTCGGCGATCGGCGTCACCCAGGGGGCCTCCGGGCGCAACGGTCCGAGCAACGATTCATCAGGCGGTGACGCCGGGCCCAGGTCCATCGGCCGGGCCCGGCGTTGCGCCTGGCGTGTCATGTCAATGCACACGTTGTTGGCGATGCGGTACAGCCAGGAGCGCACGCTGGAACGGCCCTCGAATCCCGACGCGCCCCGCAGCGCCTTGATCATCGTCTCCTGGACCGCATCCTCGGCCTCGAAGCCCGAACCGAGTATGCGATAGCAGAAGCCGGTGAGCTCCCGCCGGTAAGGCTCCAGATCGGATAACTCCAGTTGCGCAGAAATGACCACGGACGTCGACCCTACCAACGTCACGATCGGCGAGACGGATCGCGGTCTCCGGGGTAAGCATCCCGTAGGGTGACGGCGTGGAACGCACTCCACTCGCCGTGGAGACCAACCTTCGGGGTCGACAGCTTCTGGCCGAGTCCCGGCTCAGCCATGGCGTCGCTTTCACCGAGGAGGAGCGGCAGGCCTTTGGGCTCATCGGCCTTCTTCCGCCTGCTGTCCTCAGTCTGGACGAGCAGGCCGTGCGGGCGTACGCGCAGTTCCTGGCCCAGCGAGGAGATCTGGCCAAGAACGTCTTTCTTGCCCTCCTCCATGAGCGGATTGAGGTCTTGTACTTTCGTTTGCTGCAGGACCACCTGGCCGAGATGCTCCCCATCGTCTACACGCCGACTGTCGGGGAGGCTATCCAGCATTTCAGCTCGGAATTTCGCGGCACGCGTGGCGTCTACCTCTCTGTGGACCGTCCCGGCGACATCGACGTCTCCCTGCGTGCTCCGGGGCTCGGTCCCAACGATGTCGACCTCATCGTCGCTACCGACGGCGAGGCGATCCTGGGGATCGGGGATTGGGGCGTAGGCGGGATCGCCATCTCGATCGGCAAGCTCTCGGTCTACACCGCCGCCGGGGGGATCGACCCGGCGCGCACCCTACCTGTTGTCCTTGATGTCGGCACCAACCGGGAGAGCCTTCTCGAGGATCCACTCTACCTCGGCAACCGCCACCGGCGCGTGGACGTGCGCACCTACGACGCCTTCGTCGACGTCTACGTCCAGACGGCCAGGCATCTCTTCCCCGACGCCCTGCTGCACTGGGAGGATCTCGGTGCAGCCAACGCCCATCGCGTCCTCGACCGGTACGAGCGGGAATGCCGCACCTTCAACGACGACATCCAGGGAACAGGAGCGGTCGCCCTGGCTGCTGTCCTGTCGGGTCTGAAAATTAGCGGCGGCCGCCTGACCGACCAGCGAATTGTGATCCACGGCGCCGGCACCGCGGGGATCGGCATCGCCCGGCAACTGGCAGCCGCCGTGGAGGAGGAGGGGGCGCCAGACGGGCGGCGGGGGATCTGGGCGTTGTCCAGCCGCGGCCTGCTGTGTGTGTCCGACGACGGTCTCCGCGACTTCCAGCGGTCTTTCGCCCGGACAGAGTCCGAGGTGTCAGGCTTCGCCAGAGACAGTGAAGGACGGATCGGACTCGCCGAGGTCGTCCGTCAGGTTCGCCCCACCATCCTTATCGGTACCGCCGGACAGCCCAGGACCTTCACCGAAGAGATGGTGCGCACCATGGCTGCGCACTGTGAGCGGCCGATCATCATGCCCCTGTCAAACCCGACTTCTCTGTCGGAGGCGGTTCCCGCCGACCTCCTTGCCTGGACGGAGGGCCGGGCCCTGGTGGCGACGGGCAGCCCCTTCCCGCCCGTGAGCATCGGAACGGAGACCATTGAGGTCGCTCAGGCGAACAACGCCCTCGTCTTCCCCGGCCTGGGCTTGGGGACCATCGTCGCCCGGGCGTCGCGGGTCACCCCCGGAATGATCCGGGCCACCGCCCGCGCCATCGCCGACGAGATCGACAGTGCCCATCCAGGGGGGCCGCTTCTCCCACCTATCGATTCGCTGCGCAAGACTTCAGCCGCCGTGGCTGCGGCGGTGGCCCGGGCGGCCGTGCTCGACGGTGTCGCAGGCCGGGACGAAGAGGCGTTCGGCGACGCGGTCGCGGCAGCGATGTGGGAGCCCATCTACCGTCCTCTGTGTGCACCAAATGAACGTCCCATGGCAGCAGGTGGGCAATGACTCGGGGACGCTCATCCTGGTCGGCTCAGCCCGGTAGTGGCGGACCAGGAAGCAACACCGACTCACGAAAACCGATTGGGGCCTCGCCGTCGCGGTCGTCCTCGCTGGCGCGGGCCTCCCGGTGGCCACCCCTCGCCACCTCCGACGAGGGGACCTGGCGGGGCCCTCTGCAGACAACAGGTCGGAGGAAAGATCTCGTGACCCTCCTTGCTAACGATGATAGGTTGCTGTAACCTGCCGGCATCGGTGGGCCACACCGGGGGCAAGGAAGAGGTGACGTTGACACGCGGTCACACCTCTCCTGTCGAGTTGGAAGGACGGATGTCAAGGAGAAGAGGAACAGAAGGGGCGTAGCGGTCGGGTGTCAATGCATGCATTTATGGTCGGCGAGCAACAGCCGCCCGGGACCGATTAGATTCTCCGGATTGATGCGCAGTTGCGCAGTGTCGACTGCGAGTCATTAGGCCACCTGTCCAAGCCGGTTAGTACCGTAGTGTGGCCACGAAGTGAGGTAGTACTCCTGCCCGGCTGTCGTAAACGACCAGATACGGCCGCGGGCGAAGGGGCAGCGGCGTTTGCCGATAAACATCGCGGGCCGTCGATTGCAAGAGCTTGAAGTTAGTTAGATCAGAAGAATTGGGGCATCATGAAAGTCGGGCTTCTATGAGGGGTGATCTCGCGCCGTATCGGGCGCGTCGGGACCTGAGTCTTACGGTGGTAATGCCGGTATACAACGAGGCAAGAACGATACGATCCGCCGTGGCGGACATTCTTAGCTTGCAAGTTCCTTACCCTCTCGAATTGATCGTCGTCGATGACGGGAGTACAGATGACACATCCCTCATCCTGTCAGCGTTGAATGACGCTCGCCTGGTTGTGCACCGGCATCCGCGAAACCTTGGTAAGGGTGCCGCTGTGCTGACGGGAGCCGCCCTGGCTAGATGCAGTCACCTGGTTGTGTTCGACGCGGATTGCGAGTATGTAGCCTCGGATCTTCCCCGCATGTTCGACCCGATACTCGCCGGTCACGCAACTGTGGTGTTCGGTTCGCGAATATTCGGGATGAATACGGTCTACCAATCATTTCGTTATGCGATGGGGAGCCGGCTGACAACGCTGGCCGCCAACATCCTCTATGACTCATGTATGACGGACATCCATACTTGCCTGAAGATGATGCCGGTCGACCTCTTCCGTCGGTTAAACCTCACGCGGTCTGGCTTCGGGCTCGACTCGGAGATCACAGCTGAGCTTCTGCGCAGGGGATACCGCCCGTTCGAGGTGCCCATCAGCTACGTGAGTCGTTCTCACGCCGAAGGCAAGAAGCTCAGGTGGCAAGAAGGCTTTATCAGCATGGCGGTTTTGGGCAAGGTTTGGATGCGTGGGCGGTTGCCCCGCGATGTGGAATCGTACCGATACCATCCTGACCTCTTGCTCGGCAGTGACGACACAGAATCGACTTTGCTGAGAGCGGTTGGGGCCGAGGTCCCAACTTGAGCAAGAGAGCAACCGCCAAGCCCGGCCCGGCTCTCAAGTTGGCCGTTGTTTCAGACGGGGTCTATCCGTACTTCAAGGGCGGGAAGGAGGTGCGCTACCACGAGCTTCTCCGGCGCCTGGCCGCCGCCGGCGTAGCCGTAGACGTCTACACCATGGCGTGGAGGGGCCGTGAGAGGACATGGACGTTGGAGGGGGTGCGCTTCCACGCCATCTGTCGGCGCTGGGCCATGTACGTGGGACCTCGAAGGTCTGTCCTGCAGGCTGCCATGTTCGCCCTGGCGAGCGTCCGCCTGCTCGGCGCCGACTTTGACGTGCTCGATGTTGATCACATGCCGTACCTGCAGGTGATTCCTCTACGCGTTGTTGCGTGGCTCAAGCGCAAACCGATGGTCCTCACCTGGCACGAGTCCTGGGGTCCGAAGATGTGGAAGGAGTACCTGGGCCGTCTTGGCGCGCCGGCGGCGCTGCTCGAGCGAGTCGCAGCCCGCTCAGCCGACCGGCTTATCGTTGAGTCGGACGGCGCCGCCGCGAAGCTCGTCGCCGCCGGCGTGACGCCGGATCGTGTGGCAATGGTCCCGGTTGGCATCGACGTTGACAGGATCAGGAGCGGCAAACCCCGCGGGAAACGCTACGACATCCTCTACGTCGGTCGTCTGGTGGCCCACAAGCACCTCGACATGCTCCTCGACGCCATGCGTATCCTCCGGGTCGAGGGGCGACGGCTTACCTGCGCGGTCATCGGTACGGGCCCGGCGGAGGACCAGCTCCGAGACATGGCGCAGCGCCTGGGGCTGGCCGACGACGTGCTCTGGGCTGGCAATGTTGAGGGGCACGGAGAGGTCTTCTCGTGGATGAAGTCGGCGCGCGTCCTGGTGCTGCCGAGCACACGCGAGGGGACCGGACTGGTGGTCCTCGAGGCGATGGCCTGCGGCACGCAGGTGGTCACCTTTGACCACCCCGAAAACGGTGCACGAGAGCGCATTGTTCCCGGGGTCACGGGATTCCTGTGCCCGCCGGAAGTGCCCAGCCTGGCCCGCACCATCCAGACGGCCCTCGACGCCCCGCTCAGCCGTGACCAACTCATCGAGTCGGCCGATACCAGCGACTGGTCGCTCGTGGCAGAGCGCCTTCTTTCTGTCTACCGGTCCGTGCAGGGGGCAGCGTGACCCCCGCAGTCTCAGTGGTGGTCTGCACGTACAACCGGAAGGACAAGCTGGAGAAGTTGCTCCTCGCCCTGGATGCCCAGACGATACGACGTGACATGGAGCTGATCGTGGTCGACGATTGCTCCGACGCGCCGGTCGCCGGGATCGCCGAACGGCATGGAGCAGTATTCCTCCGTCACCGCTGCAACAAGGGCCCGGGAGCCGCCCGTAACACCGGTATCAGCGTCGCGTCGGCACCGATCGTGGCGTTCACTGACGACGACTGCGTGCCGGAGCCTGACTGGGCTGCGGGCTTGTGCGCGCCATACCGCGATCCCAGCGTGGTCGGGGTGGGAGGACCGGTGCGGGTGCTACGCCCGGAAGATGCTCTCGTGCGGCGCTACTACGCCGAACGGATGCCGCTGGCTCCCCTGGAGATAGAGCTCGAGCGGTCGCATTCGCTTCCCTACCGGGCGCTGCTGTACCTGAGGGACAACATGCGGCCCCGAACGCGGGAGGGGGACCGGGAGGTATTCTCTCTGGCGGGCGCGAATTGCTCGTTCCGACGTGACGCCCTCGAGAAGATCGGCGGGTTCGACGCCGGGGTGGCCTTCGCCGGGGAGGATGAGGATCTGTGCCGGCGTATCCGGGCGGCTCACCCCCATCTCCGGCTCTGGTTCACCGAAGCTGCGCCAGTGTGGCACGACTTCGATCCATCCGTGCGGGACCTCGTCAGGCGGGCCCGAAGCTATGGCCTCGGTAGCGCTCGCAACTGCGCGAAACATCCCGAGTGGCGGCCGGGCGTGTTTCCGGCTCCGATCTTGTTCGCACTGATCATGGCTCGCGCCGTGCACCAACCGATATGGGCTCTCGCCGGCGCGGCACTCCCCCTGGTCTTCTTCCCCCGTTGGGCCAAGGCCGCAGCCGGCACTCTGTCGCCGGAGCCGCTGATCTACGCCTATTTACAGTTGCTCGAGGAGGCAGCGACAGACGTTGGGTTCCTCCTTGGCCGGCGTGGTGGGCCACGACCCGTCGTCGGAGGGGAGACATGATCACCCGCTCCGTGGTCATCATCTCCAAGGACGATCCGAAACTGGGCGAGACCCTGCAAAGGGTGCGACGCGAGGTTCGCCTGGCGGACTCTCCGACCGGCATTGTGGACGGGGACGAGGTAATCGTCGTCGACGCGTCCCGTGGCCGATTGGACGCCATCCGGCAAGCCAACCCCTGGGTCCGCTGGATTGACTTCACTTCCTCTAACGAAAAGTCCGTGACGATCCCCCACCAGCGAAACGCCGGCGTGCGAGCGGCGCGGGGCGAGGTGATCGCGTTCATCGATGTCGGCTGCACCCCTGTTAATGGATGGCTGGAACGCCTGGTGACGCCCATTGCGTCGGGCGACGAATCGGTCACCTGCGGGCCGATGTCGCTCACGAACAGCATTTTCGCTCCGGAGCCGGGCGCGCCGCGGCCCGATTACGTGGACGAGGCGCCGACGATGAACCTGGCGTTCCGACGCGAGCTGTGCGAACTTGTCGGCGGCTTCGACGAGAGCTTTCGATACGGATCGGACATCGACTTCACCTGGCGGCTACGGGATAGGAGCATCCGCCTGCGCTACGTCCCCGAGGCTTTCGTCGAGCACGATTGGGGCGACTGGCGTCGCCAGCTGCGACGTTGCCAAATGTATGGGGCCGCCCGCGTTCGGCTGTACCGCAAGCACCCCACCCGTCTTCGCTCGGCGTGGCGCAGCGACCCTGTACCTTTCGCCTACCCGATCTTCCTGTTGGGGCTGCCTCTGACTGCGGTGTTTCCCGCATACCCTTTGCTGCTCCTGATCCCGCTATGGCGAGCCCGACGCCGGACGAAGCCCGTCCGCGTCGTGGCGGCCCACCTCGCGGAGGGGCTGGGATCGTTACGGGAGGTGACCCGGATACTTGTGGGAAGCAGGAGATGAAGGTCCTCTTCGTTCCGCAAGACGCGAACCCGTACCAGGAGCTGCTTCGCGCCGCCCTTTCGGCTGAGGGGGTGACCGTCCGATACCTGGACGGCCCGACCCGGTCCCATACCCTGAACCTGGCTCTGGTACCACTCACCTTGCTGGCTCGCCGGGCGCAGGGATACGAGGTGTTGCACATCCATTGGGTGTGGTGGTTTTCCCTGCCCTGGCTGCGGCGCAGCAACCTGGCCCGACTGGTCATGCAGTGCTGGTTCACCTTGTTCCTTGGTATGGCCGAGGTGCTCCGGTACCGGATCGTCTGGACGGCGCACAACGTTCTGCCCCATAACCCGGTCTTCCACGACGACCGGGCCGGACGGCGACGCCTGGCGAGGGCGGCATCGGTGGTGATCGTGCACTCGCCGGCGACTGAGCCGGTGGTGCGCCGATTCGGAGCCCGCGACGTCCGGGTCGTCCCGCACGGTTCCTACGTCGGGACCTACCCCGAGCCGCCCGAGCGAGACACGGCCCGCCAGGCGCTGGGAGTGGACCGCTCGGCCAGGGTGGTGGCCCACGTAGGAACGATGCGGCCCTACAAGGGGACCGACCGGCTGCTCTGCGCGCTGCGACGGCCGGAGGCGCGCCCGCTGTTCGCGCTGGTGGCAGGAGCGTGCCCGGAGCTGGCCTACCGACAGCGCCTGGACCACCTGGCAGAGGCGGTCGGGAGCCGTGTCGTGTTCCGGCCGGGAACGCTTACGGATGCGCAGCTCGCGCTGTATCTGGGGGCGGCAGATGCGGCCGTGTTCCCGTTCCGGGGCATCACCACCAGCGGGTCGGTCCTGCTGGCGCTCAGCCTGGGCGTCCCTGTGGTCATCCCGGATCTTCCCGAGTTCGCCGACATCCCCGCCTCTGCCGCCATCCGCTTCGTCAACGACGAGGACGGGCTGGAGCAGGCCCTGGCCACCGTAGCTCGGGCGCCCGAGCAGGAGCTCATCCGGATGGCCGCGGCGGCCCACGCCGAGGCCGTGCGGCGCCCTTGGAGCAGCGTGGCGTCGGCGACCGCGGCTTGTTACCGGCGGCCGGCATGACGGCCACCGCCTGGGAGGTGAGGGGAGGAGCGCGACGCGCCTGGGCGCGGCTCAGCGCCGACCGGCTGTTTCGCAGCTCCTTCTACCTCATCCTCAGCCAGATGGTGCTCGGGGGCTGTGGTCTTCTTTTCTGGACCCTTGCTACCCACCTCTACACCTCGTCGGTGATCGGGCTGACGACGGCCGTGATCGGCGGCCTGGCGCTGGCGTCGACGCTCGCCACTATGGGCCTCCCCAACGTCGTACTGCGCTTCCTCGTAAACGAGCCGAACCCACGGCAATTCCTCAGGGTGGCCGTGGGGGTTGTCGGGGCGGCGGCGTTGCTCGTCGGGGTCGTCTGGGCGTTGGTCCCTGGCGGTTTCGGTGTACGGCTCGGCTTCCTCGGTGGCTCCGGGCTGGTCCTGATCATGGTCATTTCAGCCCTGCTCGCCATGAGTGTGGGAAATGTGGTCGACGCGGCGTTCGTGGCTCGCGGGGAGGCGGGCTTGCTGGTGGGCAAAAGCGGTGTGTCGAGCCTCGCGAAGTTGGCGGTCCTGCCTGTGCTCGCGTTCGCTCGCGGGCCCGGTGCTTTTGCTGCCATAACCGTTGGCGCCGTTGTCTCGGCGGGGCTCGGCCTGGCCATGATGCACCGCCGTCTCCCTCGCATGGGCAGCGCACCCCCCAGCCAGTCCCCACCGGTTCTCTTGAACAGGATGAAGTTCGTTGTCGGCAACCAGGCGGCCGTGCTTGTCGCGATCGTTCCCACCGCCCTGGCACCGGCCATCGTCGTGGGGCGGTTGGGGCCAGCCGCCGCCGCTTACGTGGCGATGCCCTTGTCACTGTTGGCCATAGTGACACTCATCCCCTCGGTGACGGCCCAGGCCCTGCTCGCGGAGATGTCCCGCTCGACTGGCGGCACGCTGGCTATTGTGCGGCGGGCGCTCCTTGGCACCTACCTCCCGGTGCTTCTCTGTGTGGCGATGCTCGTCGTCTTCGCACCTGTGATCCTGCGGATCTACGGATCCGACTACGCCACTCAGGGCACCACCTGCCTGCGTCTTATGGCGTTGTCTGGCATCTTCAGCACTTTTAACTATGTCGGCGACATGGCCCTTCTGGCTCGATCGCGCGTGACCGGATACGTGGTCGTCAACGCGCTCGGGACGATGGTTGTCCTCGGCTGCGTGTACGTGGGTAGCGGGTTCGGCGTCAACGGCGTCGGTCTTGGCTGGCTGGTCGGGCAGATGGGATACACCGCGGTATCTCTCATCGTGATCGCAACGGTGGTGATACGGTCCGGAGGTCGGTTGCATTCCTTGCCCGGGGCATCGCGGTGACTGTTCCACAGGCGGCCCGCCGTCGGGCCCGGACACGCATCGCGGTGATCATCGGCGTGCTCCTCGTCGCCCTGGGCGTGGCGCAAGCACTACGCGGTCCTCTCGGGAGGCTGGGAGTGTCCGCGGCAGCGGTGCCATATCTCAGCCTCGACTTCCCTGATCCCGGGAGTCTTCCTTCTGCCGCCACCGTCGGTGCGCCTCTTCGGGTGCCGTTCGAGATCAAGACCACGTCGGCGTCCACCGTGGTGAGATGGCGGGTCACGGCGACAGGCGGCGGCGTGGCATCCGGCCAAACGGTCGTGGCGGCCGGCCACGACGCGAAGGTCACCGCGTCGCTGCGAGCTCCCTCCGTACCCGGGCCGGCAACCGTATTGGTGGCGCTGGTTGGGCACCAGAACATCGGCCTCGAGTTCCACCTTGGCGTCGATCATGTTCGCCCAGGTAACAAGAGATGAGCCCGTCGGTGACCGCACTGTCGGAACGTCCGTTGGCCCCACCAGCCGCGCCGCCTGTGTCCGATGGTGGTACCGAAGAAGCCGGGACCGGAGTGAGAATCGGCAGCAAGTGGACGGGCGGTGTCGCCCTGCTGGGCGCGGCCGACGTGGCCACCGTGGCCGGCCACGGGATTTGGGCGGCGCACGCTCTCGTGCTGCTCGTGACACTCACGGTTCCCGGAGCGGTGATCCTCGCGGCCCTCGGGATCCGACTGCAGCGTCCCATGAGCCACGCTGCGGCCATGGTCGCCACCAGCCTTGTCGTGCTCATGCTATGGGGGGTGGCGGCCTCCGAGTTCCTCTCGCATCTTGGCGTCACCCATCCGCTAGCGCGGGGCCCGGATCTGGTGGCCTTGAACGTCACGGTCGTGGCGGCCCTGGCGTGGTACCGAGGCGACGACGACCCCGTGCTGTCGCTCGTGTCCTTTCCCAAACTGGCCCGTTCCCACGCCCTGTGGGCAGGTGGGGCGGTGCTCCTCCCGCTCCTCTCCGCCCTCGGCGCTGAGCGACTCAACAACGGGCAGGGCTCGGCGGTGGCGACGATCGCGCTGGTCCTGACCATCGCCAGCTTGCTGACCGTAGTGGTGAGGGCCAACCGGATGCCAGCGTGGCTTCTGGGTGTGCTCGTTTACAGCGCCGCCCTCGCCGTGCTGCTCTCATTTTCTCTGCGAGGCGACCGCCTGTACGGCTTCGACATCCAGTCGGAGTACCAGAGGTTCCTCCACACCTATGCGATGAGCCGGTGGGTGGCTCCGTCCAACGGCGACGCCTACCAGGCCATGCTGTCCATCACCGCCCTTCCCGCCGTGCTGGCCCGCCTGTCGGGGATGTCAGGACTGTATCTGCTGAAAGCCGTTTATCCCATGGTCTTCGCGCTGGTGCCCGCCGTGGTCTTCGAGTCGGCGCTGCGGTGGTTCACCGTTCGGGCCAGTGCGGTCTGCGCGGTCTACCTGGTCATCCTCCCGCAGTTTGGTTCGGAGTTCACCGCCGTCAGCCGGCAGGAGATCGCCCTGCTCTTCTTCGCGGTGTTCCTCGCCGCCGTCGCCGACCCCGGCCTGTCGCGTCGCCACCGCGAGAGCATCCTGGTGGGCTGCCTGGCGGGAATGGTCGTGAGTCACTATTCGACGTCTTATCTGGCCGTGCTGCTGATGGCGGCTACCTGGCTCGGCTACGCCCTCATCCGGGCCGTCACACACTGGCGCCCCCGCCACATTGCGCACTGGCGCCCTCACCACATGGCGCACCGGCGGCATCACCACATGGCGCACCGGCGCCCACACCACTATCCCGCTCCGCTCATCCCCCTGTCGGCCGTCCTGGCGGGGATCGTACTCATCGGCGTGTGGGACGTCGGGATCACCCACTCGACTTCCAACGTCGCCCAGGTCTACCGGTCCATCGTCGACGAGGGTGTCGCGGTCTTGCCCAACGGCCAAGGCGGCTCGATCATCCAGCGTTGGCTGGCTGGCAACGTCAATGAGCAGGTTTCCCCATCGAAGTACTATGCGGAAGCAGAGCGAACCAGCGCGCTGACCCAACCCTGGCTGGACCCGTATCCGCCGACGGTCACCTCGCATTACCCGGCCAAGGCCGCTCCGGTCCAGACACTACCGAGCGTTGTCCCGGGCGTCCGCGCCGTCGCCACTACCGGCGGAACGGTGGGGGCGGAGCTGCTCCTGGTTCTGTTCGTAGGCGGTGCTGTGGGTTGCTGCGTTGTGCGCCGGCGCGGGGTGCCCGTCGAGCTCTGCATCCTGGCTCTGGCGACCGTTGCTGTCCTCGCATTCATCCGTGTGAGCGGCACGGCGGCGGTCGCGTATAACCAGGAACGGTCGCAGTTTCAGGGCTTGATGGTCCTATTCCTCGGACTGGGATGGGTGACGAGCGAGGTCGAACGCATGGTCGGGAAGGGAAGAGGTAACCGGCGCCTCGTCCGTGTCCCTGTCACCCTCGGCCTCTGCCTCCTCCTGGGCGTGTCTGCCGCGTCGAACTCAGGATTGGCCAATGAGCTGGGCGGAGGTAACGCCAACGTCAACCTCGCCAACAAGGGTGTCTCCTACGACGCCTTTGCCATCTCCAACCAGGAGGCAACTGCCGCAGGATGGTTGTTCACGCAGCTGGGCCCTGGAGCGGAGATATTTACCGACGAGTATGGGGGGCTGCGGATCTGGGATGGCAGTCCCTACACGGCACCGCCCTATCAGTTGCTCACCCCTGCCACTATCGACCGGGGCGCGTGGGTATTCGCCTCCCGGTACAACCTCGCGGGCAGGACCTACGGGCAGGTTGAGAGTTCGCAGAGCACTTACGCCTTTCCGGAGGGGTTCCTTGCCGACAATGCCGACACCGTGTACTCAAGCCCGCAATCGAGGATCTACCTTGTGCCGCGATCCTGACACATCGTTCGTGGTGATCGCTTACAACGAGGAGCGAGCCATCCGGTCGTGCCTGGCCTCCATCCAGGCCCAGCAGGGCTCGGCCAACGCCGAGATCATCGTGGTCGACGACGGTTCTACCGACGCTACCGTCGAAATAGTGCGACGGGAGCGAGAGTCTGACTCTCGCATCAGGCTCCTCGCGCTCGGCGTCAACCGGGGCAGGGGGTATGCCCGGGCCACCGGGATCGCCCATGCCCGGGCCCAGGAAATAGCGACCGTCGACGGCGACGTCGTCCTCCCGCCCGACTGGCTGGACCGGTGCCGCAGCGCACTGGCGCACCATGATGCCGTATCGGCGGTGGCAGTCCCTGACGGCGACGTTTCGTTCCTCCACCGACATTTCCGTCTCGTGCCCAGGGCCCGGCCGCACACGGTACTGGTCGCCGGCGGCAACGCCCTGTACCGGCGGAGCGTTTTCGAACAGGTGGCGTTCGACGACCGCCTCACCGAGGGCGAGGACGTGGCGCTCAACCATGCCATGATGGCCGCCGGGTTGCGCACGGCCCGGGTCCCCGATCTCCTCGTCGAGCACAGGGAGTCCAAGGGGTTCGCGGAGTCACTGCGGTGGCTCTACCAGAGCGGCAAGGGCGCGGCGCGCCAGTTCCACCGCTACCGGCAGGTGCGCTTGCCCGACCTGGCCTTCGCCACTCAGCTGTCGGCGGCGGCCGCCGCCGCCTGCGGCATCCCGACCCGTCGGTGGAAGATGGCCGCCGGCCTCGTCACCTTGCCGCTGGTCGCCGTGGCTGCAGCCCACGTCTGCGATCGCTTCGAGGTGCGACGGCCCGACGGCCTGAGGCTGATGGGGGCGGTTGCCACGGACATGGCGCTAATTGCGAGCTACCAGGCAGGGCGTTTGGTGGGCCACCTCTCCATGCTGGGAGAGAGGCAATGAGGCCTGGGAGAGGGGCAATGAGGCAGGCAATGTTCTCCGTCGACTACGAGGGTCACCTCGGGATGCCGTGGCCCTCGGCGAGCTACGACATCGCGGCCACGACCGACCGCCTCCTCGCCGTGCTCGATCGGCGCGGGGTCCGAGCGGTGTTCTTCGTGGTCGGCCGGTTGGTGCAGACGCATCCGGAGCTCGTCGTGCGCATAGCAGCACGCGGCCACGAGATCGGCCTCCACGGATACACGCACGCGGACGGCACGCAGGCCTCTGCCGAGCAGCGCGCTCGCGAATTCGAGGGGACAGCCGCCTGTATCGACCGTCTGGCGGCACTCACCGGTAGGCGACCGCTCGGCTACCGGTCCCCGTACCTTTTTTCGCCGGCGTTCTATGACGCCTCGCTGTACCAGGAGCTGACCGGGATGGGGTTTCGCTGGGTGAGCAACCGTGAGGTGCGTTTCCCCGAGGAGCTCCTCCGACCGGTGGTGCCCGGTTCGGCCCTGCTGTGGCGCCGAGCCGCGAAGCACGGGTTCCCGCTCTACCGCTCGGCGCTGGTCGGGCTCAATCTTCCCCGACTGGTACGGGAGGCCCGCGTCGGTCACCTGAGTGACCCGTATCGGTGGCTCCTCAGCGGCGCCGCACCGTTCAATCGGGGTGAGCTGGTGGAGTGGCCGGTGGCGGGTCCGCTCGACTGCGACCTGCTCGGCCTGCCCCGTCCGGACGAGTCGTCGCCAGTCCCTCTCCTCGAGTATGCATCGTGGGTCCTCACGAGGATGCTGCAGAGCCAAGTTGAAGTGGCTTCGGTCGTCATCCACGACTGGTTGAGCGGCAGCGCCAACCGCCTGGATGCCCTCGACCGCTCACTGGGGCAGGCTTCCGCCACCACCGAGATCAGATGGGTGCTACCCGGCGTGGACGACGACGTCCTTCATTTGACCGAGACTGTGCCGTCCTGCGAGGCCCGGGCGTGACCGGCGCGACCGAACCCCGGGCGCAGTTCCGCTGCTCCCTTGGGGTCGTGATACCGGCTGGGCCGGGCGACGACGTCGTCGATACTGTCCGCAGCGTCCTGCGCTACACCGACCAGCCCCGACGGATCATTGTGGTCGATGACACGCCGGACAGGCAGGTCGAGTCGCAACTGATGACCCTGTCCCCCGACATCGTCACCGTGTCGGCGCCGACGTGGGCGCCAGGCAGCATGGGCGGTTTGTGGGTCAAGATCGCTCTCGGCATGCGGACCCTCCTGGCGTGCTCTGATCCGGACGTGGTGCTGAAGCTGGACGCCGACGCCCTTATCACCGGTCCCGGACTGGTCGAGGCGGCCCGCACTGCCCTGGGGACAGCCAGTCGGATAGGAATACTCGGTGCCGTCCGGTTCAGTCCTGACGGGAACCGGCGGGACTGGGTGTCACCGGGCGCCGAAGTGCGCGCTGCTCTAGGGCTGCGCGGTCTCCGCCACCCCCGTGCTCGCACCCGCCTCAGGGAGATCCACGCCCTCGCGGCGCGCGCCGGGTACGTGGACGGCGAGCACGCCCAGGGCGGCGCCTACGTCATGTCTCCCGATCTCCTGCGGTCGCTCGAGCGACGCGGGTGGCTCGACCTGCCGGAGCTCGCCGCTGTCGGCCTGGGGGAGGACTTCATCTTCGGGATGATGGGCCGGGCTGCCGGCTACACCCTGGCCGACTTCAGTGCTCCAGGTCAACCGATGGCGGTGACGTGGCGAGGTCTGTGCGCCTCGCCCGACACGCTCGTCGAGCAAGGTCGCCTGGTGGTGCACTCGGTTCGTTACGCCGGCAGCATGTCCGAAACAGAGGTGCGGGCGGCGTTTGCCCGCCACCGCGACCCAGCCATTTGTTGGCACGGAGAGTAGGGCGGTGATGAACGCTCAATTCCGGGACAGGTCCTCCCCGAGCCCTTCTATCCACGCTCCACGCGCCGCCTTGCGGAAGCTCGCGTGCTGGGGCGCCCACCGCGATCCGCAACGCCGCCCTGTACGCGTGCGGACACGCGGCCGACCAACCGGCGAGGCTCGACGACGGTGGACGCGTACGTTGACGGCAATACCGCTGGTAAAGGCCGGGCGCAGAGCAGGCCGTCGGGTGATCGAGCGTGTCGCGCTCTCGCGATGGGTGGCCCAAGAGCTGCGCACGGGCGAACGAGAGCTACGCTTCCTTCCGCGGCTCGTCGGGTCGTCGCGCTCATTTATCGATGTAGGCGCCAACATGGGTATCTACTCCCTGTGGGCGATACGAAATGGCTTCCAGGTGGTGGCATTCGAGCCGGTGCCTGACGTGGCCGAGATTCTGCAGAGGCGCCTCGGACGCCGTGCTGTGGTGCACCAGTTGGCGCTGTCGGAAAGAGCCGGCACCGCCGTGCTCCGCATCCCCCAGATCGGCGGCCAGGACATCACCACGAGATCCTCACTCATCTCCGGCGCGGAGCCGGACCTGCCTCACAGGCAGATCTCGGTCAACGTGGACACGTTGGACGCCTTCGGCTTGTCTCACGTAGGCCTCATCAAGATCGACGTGGAGGGCAACGAGCTGGGGGTGTTGCGCGGCTCATTGCGGACTATCGACCGGTGTCGACCCAGCCTGATCATCGAGATCGAGGAGGCCCGGTCGCCGGGTTGCTTCGGCGAGATCGAGCGATTGCTCGGGGGGCGAGACTACGCAGGCTGGTGGCTCGACGAGCGCGCCGCCCTTCGGCCTGTGGAGGAGTTTGATGTGGGGCGCTACCAGGCCCGCCGTCCGCGCTATGGCGAGCGGCGAGACCCTGCCTATGTCAACAACTTCATCTGGGTGCCCCAAGAGTGTCCTGTTGAAACTTGGGCATCATGACTGACGTGCTCTCGGGGCGCCGTTCGAATCCCTGGTTCGCGCCGGACCAGGTGCAGGGCTCGGCCCGCCCGGCCGTTCGCCGATGGCGAACGTGGCGTCTCGCTGTCTTGCTCATATCGCTCCTCGCCTGCGTCGTCGCAGCTGTATTCGCCCTTCGACCACGAGCACACGAGTTGATCTCCGGCAACGCCAAAGCGATGTGCGCGTACAGCGACAACAGCGTCGCCCTGTTGCACGACCTCGAGGCCGCGACAGGTGCAAACTATCGCTGTGTCATGGTGTTCAACAACGCCAATCCCGACTGGGGGTCGTGGGACACCCCGTGGTTCATCTCCAACCCGCCAGGTGATGCCCACTGGGCGGACTGGGTGGGTGAGCATCCGGGCAGGCAGCTCATCATCACGCAGTCGATGGTGCCCTTCGACGCGCCGAGCGACTGGCGCCATATCGGAGCTGGCGGAGGATACAACCGTTATGCCGCGGTGCTCGCCCGGCAGCTTGTGGTGGCGGGCCTCGGCCACTCGGTCATCCGGCTCGGAGCGGAGGCCAACGATCCCGAGAGTCGGGGAAATAGCATTGGCAACTCGCAAGCCGAGCACTCGGACTGGGCCCGGTACTGGACCCAGATCGTGACCACCATGCGCGCCGTGCCCGGCGCCCACTTCACCTTCGACTGGAGCATCAACGAGGGCTACCAGAATCTCCCGCTCACGGACTGGTACCCGGGCAACTCCGTGGTCAACATCATCGGGATCGACGCCTATGACTCCGGGATCAGCGGATCCTATGTGACGGCTGACGCCCGGTGGCTGGCGCTCTACTACGAGCCCGACGGCATCGCCGCGGTTGCCGCCTTTGCCAGGGCGCACGGCAAGCCGCTGAGCATCCCGGAGTGGGGACTGGTCCCGACGACAAACGGCGGAGCGGGCGACGACGCCGCCTATGTCGCCGGTATTGCATCAGTGATGGCCAGCAACAAAGCGGCGTACGAATCCTATTTCTATCACCCGGGCCTATCCGGGTTGCTCATGCTGCCCCAGGCCCCCCGCGCCCTCAAGACGTACCAGCACTGCTTCCTCCACGCGACTGGATGCTGAGCGTGGAGATCTGTGGCACGGGGAACCGGCAGACCCGACGCTCACCCGTGACGCTACAGGTCGTCCAGACAGCATGGGCGAGGTAGGGATGGGCAACGGTCGATTCGAGAGGTGGCGTTTGGAGCGAGCTCCGGTGCTGCGCTGGAGCCCGATGCAGGCGGCACGCTCCGCCTCGGCTCTCGGGCTGATACGGCGCCGGTTGATCGGTATAACTAGCAACGACGTGGCCAGGGTGCTCGACGTTATCGAGGCGGCGGGATCCCGGTCGGTCGTTGCAGGCGGCTGGGGAGTTGACGCCCTGTTCGGCCGGCAGCGGCGACGCCACATCGACCTCGATCTGGCCGTCGACGACGGAACGCAAAACGCGACGACGGCGGCAGCCACGGCACTGTGCGGCGCCGGCTTCGGCCTGGTCCGCGTCGATAACGTCTCTCGTGCCTTCTTCGCCCAACGGCAACTCTACGAGGACCGCTGGGGACGGGTCGTCGACCTCCACCCCGTCTACCTTGGCTGCGAGGACAACCGGCGACAGCCTGGAGTTCTCCGGCTGGGCGAGAGCGCCGTCGTCACCGGAAGGATCGGCCGCCGATCGGTCACGTGCCTGTCGGTCGAGAGTCAGATCGACGCCTACGGGCGGCATCCCGTCCGCAGCACCGATCAGGCCGAGCTGCGCGGCCTCGAGGACCTGCAAGCTGACGCGAGGGACACTCAGCACTGCGAGTCTCAACGACGTAGATGATCTAACCCCTTTGCCGGGGGAAGCCATCTAACCACCCCTGCTGGGGGGAGTCATCTAACCCCCCCTGCGGGGGGAAGCCAGGGCATGACCGCCCGGATGACTGCAAATATCAGTCGTGAGGTGACGGCTGTCCTCCGAGCGCGAGCGAGTCCATGAGCGTCCACCGCCCGTCGAGCTCGGCGAAGACGTCGACCCGCTTGGCCTCACCGGCAATGGGCAGCGTCGCCACCAGCGAACGCCGCACCGTCCGGGGCAACCGTCGCCGCATCGCTACCGTCAGGTGGGGCACGACGCGGTCGAACCGGCCTTCGTAAGGGGAAATACCCAGGCAGGCAGCGGTCACCTCTGTCAGCCGGACGAATGGTTGGCACGGTTCGGGCTGCAGGTACACGACGTGTGGGAACCGGCCAAGCGCGGCGAGCTCGTAACGGAACGGTGGATGGTCCACCAGCACCTCGGCGAGGGCCTCGCGGACCGTCTCGTCGTACGCGAAGAAGGGGTAGAGGACCGTGATGTGCGGGGGCATGCCGGCCGCTGCGCCCGGATCGAACCGCTGGCGGCACGCCGCCACCGCCGGCCCGCCCGTCTCGGCCACGACCACCAGCGCCCACTTGCCCGCGGCGGTCGTCCCGTCCCGGCGGCTGACCCGAGCCCGCCAGCTCCGAATCCGCCCATTCACACCCACCCGGTCACGGTAGCAATCGTCACCGCCACTCGCCCGGGAGCACCAGCCCCTGTCCACAACCTCGACCGCGTTACCCCAGAACTGAGACGAGCGGCGGTGGCTCGGATGGATCGACAGTGTCCGTCCGACCGGGCCGCGACGTGGTGGGGATTCGGGAAATCGTAGGTCTCGCAGGCGGCAACCCACTCGAGCTGTTGTTCCGGGACAATCGCAAATTCCACGGCTCAAATCCGAGACGTTGCTGAAAATATTGCAGCCCGGGATCAAGTCGAAACACGGGCTCCACCATCACATAAGGAATGTCCTTGGAAATGAGGTACTCAACCGCCTTAAGGTGGGCGAGGTATCTCGCTGCGTCTCGGTACTCAGACCGGTTGTCAGATCCCGCCCAGTACATATAAGCAAGCTGGGCGTCGACCAGTAGCAGCGAGGCTGCCACTGGCTCATCTGCGTCCGACCAGACGACGATGCCAGTTGAGAACTCGAAACGATCCCGCAGCTCCTGGCTGTGCCGCAATTGCTGGTCCCACGAATGTTTCCAGTGGCACGTGAGCGCATCCAAGGCTGACGACAACCGGTCGCCACTCGTCAGTTCGGCGCGAAGCCCGGCTTTTGCGGCACGGGAGACGTTGGTGCGCAAGGCTTGTCGAGCGCGTCCACGGGTGTACTCAGTGAGCGATGCAGGGAGTTGGATCGCAGCGACGCCGAGGCTTCCCAGAGGCAATAGCTGGAAAGGTGCCAACAGGTGAGAGCGAATCAGGTTTCCGCTATGAGACCCAGATAGCTCGACCTCAATCACGGGAAGCCGGCTCACGGCCAGAAGACCTCGATAGAGGCCCCTCAGCGACACCAGGAGAGACTTCGGCCGCATCGAGAGACGTCGACCGGTCGACACTATCTTCAGAAGAGCGCAGAAGTCTGGATCTCTGTACCCGACGGCTAGCCGAGAAGAAGCGTTATCACTGCTGCGAAGCAATGGAGAAAGAAGTTTCACCTTTTCACTCATACTGTGTGCCCGAGGCGGTTCTCTGGAAGCTGGGTTACGGACAGGAATGAGTCAGCAGCCAGATAGAACCGGTGACAAGCACTGACACGTCATTCTAACCTCAGCTTAACCTAACCTCGAAAACCGGCACACATAGAAGCAACAACGAATTGTCAACTCTCGCTCCAGTGACCCCTGGCCCGGGAGCGCCCCGGTCCCTGAGGTCCGCCGCGCTTCATATCGCGATGACGTTGTTCGCGCTGGTGGCTTTCACCTTCGGGAGGTCGCCAGCATTTGACGTCACGACGGCGTCGGGCCGGCGGGCGCCCTCGACGACCGACACGTCGAGGGCGGAAGTGCTGATGACGCTGCCGTTAGCCGGGGCCGCCGTTAAGGTGCCGCTGCCGTTGGTGCTGCCGGGCGCGGCGGTGAGTGTGGTGGCGGGCGCAGCAGCGGGCGAGGTGGCCGGCGCGGCAGCGGGCGAGATGGCCGGCGTGGCGGCCATCGTGGTGGCCGCGCCGGCGGGGGCGCTCTTCGGGTTGCAGTTTGCCGTTCCGCTGTCGTGGACGGTGCCCGACGTCTCCATGAACTGCCAGCTGAAGCTGGAGGCGTGCAGGGTCATCTTCATGACGCCGAAGTTGTTGTCATAGACGGCGCCATTGGCGCTGAGGGTCTTGACTCCCTCGATGTCCCAGCCCCCGGTGCCCACCACGAACTCGGTTATGCCGGTGGGCGACCGGTTGCCGTTCGGGTCCTGCGGGGCGTAGCGCTCGTAGTCGTGGTCGTGGCCGTTGAGCACCACATCGGCGTGGGCCGCGTACAGGTCATTCCAGAAGGCCTGGTACTGGCTCTCGTTGTGGTTAGGCCCATCCGAGAACAACGGCTCGTGCCAGTAGGCCAGGGTGCAGGGCAGGGTGTTGGCCGCCAGGTCGTTGGCCAGCCAGGTCTCCTCGGGGGAGCCCTTGCCACAACCGAGCATCGGGCCGCACTCGCTGTTGAGAGCGATCATGTGCCAATCATCGATGTTGTAGCTGTAGTAGCCGGCCGGCTGGCCGTTGACCACGATGCCGTCGGGGTTGCCCTGGGCCGGGTTGTTGGTGCCGTTGAAGTACTGGAAGTAACCCGTGGCGGTCGCCGACGACGCCCCGCCGTTTTCGGAAAGGTCGTTGTACTCGTGGTTGCCGGTGATCGGATACGAGGTAAACGGCAGTGAACCCCAGTTCCCGGGCGCGCCGTAGCCGGCCTGGTACTGAGCCAGGGTCAGGTCGCTGTCGACGACGCCGCCAGGCGACCGGGCCTGGTACTGGGTGTCGCCGAGAGGCAGCACGGCCGTCGGGTTGATCTGGGTGATCAGCGCGGCGGTGGCCTTCGACTGACATTGAGCGGAGGTGACCGGGTCGCCGGCGTCGCAGGCGATGTCGCCGGCGGTGGCGATCACCGGGTCCGACGACGTGGAGTTGAGCGTCACCGACTTCGACGGCGAGGACGGGGTGCTGGTGCCCACGGAGTTGGTCGCCGTGACGGTGAAGGTGTACGAGTCCCCGTTGATCAGGCCTCCGACGATGACCGTGTTGGACGTCCCCGACACAGTCCCCGCTTGCCCGCCAGGGGAGGCGGTGGCGGTGTAAGAGGTGATGGCGCTGCCGCCGTTGGAGGCGGGGGCGGTCCAGCTGACCGTGGCTGAGGCGTCGCCGGCGGTAGCGGTGACCGCGGTGGGGGCGCCGGGAGCGGTCGCCGCCTGGGGGGTCACGGAGTTGGAGGGCGTGGAGGCCGGGCTGCTGCCCAACGAGTTGGCGGCCGTGACGGTGAAGGTGTAGGCCGTGCCGTTCGTGAGGGTCATCACCGTCGCCGAGGTGGCGGTGCCCGAGGCGGTGGCGGTGATGCCGCCGGGCGAGGAGGTGACGGTGTAGGAGGTGATGGCGCTGCCCCCGTTGGAGGCGGGCGCGGTCCAGGAGACTGTGGCTGAGGCGTTGCCGGCGGTGGCGGTGACCCCGGTGGGGGCGCCCGGAACGGTGGCTGTCGCCTGGGGGGTCACCGGATTGGAGGCCGCGGAGGCCGGGCCGGTGCCCACCGCGTTGGTGGCGGTGACGGTGAAGGTGTAGGCGGTCCCGTTCGTCAGGCCGGTGAGGGTGGCCGAGGTGGCGGTGCCCGAGGCGGTGGCGGTGATCCCGCCCGGCGAGGAGGTCACGGTGTAGGAGGTGATGGCGCTGCCCCCGTTGGAGGCGGGCGGGGTCCAGGACACTGTGGCTGAGGCGTTGCCGGCGGTGGCGGTGACCGCGGTGGGGGCGCCGGGGGCCGTCACCGTCGCCTGGGGGGTCACAGAGTTAGACGCCACCGACGCCGGGCTGGCGCCCACCGCGTTGGTGGCGGTGACGGTGAAGGTGTAGGCGGTGCCGTTCGTGAGCCCGGCCAGGGTGGCCGAGGTGGCGGTGCCCGCGGCGGTGGCGGTGATCCCGCCCGGCGAGGAGGTGACGGTGTAGGAGGTGATGGCGCTGCCCCCGTTGGAGGCGGGCGGGGCCCAGGAGACGCTGGCCGAGGCGTTACCAGCGGCGGCGGTGACCGCGGTGGGGGCGCCCGGGGCGGTCGCCGTCGAGCCGCCCGAGGCGGCCTGATAGTGGGCCGTGATCTGGGCCGGGCTGAGCGCGCTGGAATAGAAGGCCGGCTCGGCGATCTGATCGTTGCCGGGGGTGTTGCCCTGACCGAACACCAAGGCCGACGTCGAGGTGTTGGCCGGATAGCTGACCGTCGACGTCGAGCTCAACGCCCCGTCCACATACCAGCGCAGACTGGACCCGTCGTAGGTCACGGCGTAGTAGTTGAACGCGGTGGTGGAGGTCAGGGCCCCCGCCGCGGACACCAGGCTCGATCCGTTGCGAACGAAGTGCAACGCCCCTTGCGGGTCATACCAGATGAGGTACCCGTTGGCCGAGAACCAGTTGCCCTGGCCCAGCAGGGCCGGCCAGTAGCCGGTGGAGGTGTTGGCGGGCGGGTTGATCTTGGCCCAGAACTCAACGGAGAACGGCCCGTTCAACTGCAAGGCCGGGGCCTGTGGGACCGACATGGAGGAGGTGGTCTTGCCGGCGAACGACGCCGCCGTGTCCCCGGCGATGGGGCCGGCCAGCCCCAGCGTCACCCCCGCGTAAGCACCGGTGTTGCCATTGCCCGACGAGTCGACCGCCGGCTGGGACACCGCCGTCTCCCCGAAACGCCACCACGCCGCCGGATGGTCACCCGCAATGACCGTGGCGTAGGAGTTCTGAGGGGAGTTGGTCGGCGTCACCGAGTTCGATGGGCTGGAGGCCGGGCCGGTGCCGACCGGGTTGGTGGCGGTGACGGTGAAGGTGTAGGCGGTGCCGTTTGTCAGGGTCAGCAGCGTGGCCGAGGTGGCGGTGCCCGAGGCGGTGGCGGTGATGCCGCCCGGGGAGGAGGTCACGGTGTAGGAGGTGATGGCGCTGCCGCCGTTGGAGGCGGGGGCGGTCCAGGTGACCGTGGCTGAGGCGTTCCCGGCGGTGGCGGTGACCGCGCTGGGGGCGCCTGGGGCGGTGGATGCTGACTGGGGGGTGACCGAGTTGGACGCCGCCGAGGCCGGGCCGGTGCCCACGGCGTTGGTGGCGGTGACGGTGAAGGTGTAGGCCGTGCCGTTGGTGAGCCCGGACACAGACGCGGTGGTCGTGCTGCCGGAGACGGTCGCCGTGACCGACGGGTTGCCGGAGGACATCACCGTGTAGGAGGTGATGGCGCTGCCACCGTTGGAGGCGGGGGCGGTCCAGCTGACTGTGGCTGAGGCGTCGCCGGCGGCGGCGGTGACCGCGCTGGGGGCGCCCGGGGCGGCGGCTACTGGCTGGGGGGTCACCGGGTTGGACGCCGCCGAGGCCGGGCCGGTGCCCGCCGCGTTGGTGGCGGTGACGGTGAAGGTGTAGGCCGTGCCGTTGGTGAGGCCCGCCAGGGTGGCCGAGGTGGCGGTGCCCGCGGCGGTGGCGGTGATGCCGCCCGGGGAGGAGGTGACGGTGTAGGAGGTGATGGCGCTGCCGCCGTTGGAGCCGGGCGGGGTCCAGCTGACTGTGGCCGACGCGTTGCCGGCGGTGGCGGTGACCGCGGTGGGGGCGCCGGGGGCGGTGGCTGTCGCCTGTGGGGTCACCGGGTTGGAGGGCGCGGAGGCCGGGCCGGTGCCCACGGCGTTGGTGGCGGTGACGGTGAAGGTGTAGGCCGTGCCGTTGGTGAGCCCGGACACAGACGCGGTGGTCGTGCTGCCGGAGACGGTCGCCGTGACCGACGGGTTGCCGGAGGACATCACCGTGTAGGAGGTGATGGCGCTGCCGCCGTTGGAGGCGGGCGCGGTCCAGGAGACCGTGGCTGAGGCGTTGCCGGCGGCGGCGGTGACCGCGGTGGGGGCGCCCGGAACGGTGGCTGTCGCCTGGGGGGTCACCGGATTGGAGGCCGCGGAGGCCGGGCCGGTGCCCACCGCGTTGGTGGCGGTGACGGTGAAGGTGTAGGCGGTCCCGTTCGTCAGGCCGGTGAGGGTGGCCGAGGTGGCGGTGCCCGAGGCGGTGGCGGTGATCCCGCCCGGCGAGGAGGTCACGGTGTAGGAGGTGATGGCGCTGCCCCCGTTGGAGGCGGGCGGGGTCCAGGACACTGTGGCTGAGGCGTTGCCGGCGGTGGCGGTGACCGCGGTGGGGGCGCCGGGGGACGTCGCTGGTGGCTGGGGGGTCACGGAGTTAGACGCCACCGACGCCGGGCTGGCGCCCGCCGCGTTGGTGGCGGTGACGGTGAAGGTGTAGGCGGTGCCGTTCGTGAGCCCGGTCAGGGTGGCCGAGGTGGCGGTGCCCGCGGCGGTGGCGGTGATCCCGCCCGGCGAGGAGGTGACGGTGTAGGAGGTGATGGCGCTGCCCCCGTTGGAGGCGGGCGGGGTCCAGGAGACGCTGGCCGAGGCGTTACCAGCGGCGGCGGTGACCGCGGTGGGGGCGCCCGGGGCGGTCGCCGTCGAGCCGCCCGAGGCGGCCTGATAGTGGGCCGTGATCTGGGCCGGGCTGAGCGCGCTGGAATAGAAGGCCGGCTCGGCGATCTGATCGTTGCCGGGGGTGTTGCCCTGACCGAACACCAAGGCCGACGTCGAGGTGTTGGCCGGATAGCTGACCGTCGACGTCGAGCTCAACGCCCCGTCCACATACCAGCGCAGACTGGACCCGTCGTAGGTCACGGCGTAGTAGTTGAACACGGTGGTGGAGGTCAGGGCCCCCGCCGCGGACACCAGGCTCGATCCGTTGCGAACGAAGTGCAACGCCCCTTGCGGGTCATACCAGATGAGGTACCCGTTGGCCGAGAACCAGTTGCCCTGGCCCAGCAGGGCCGGCCAGTAGCCGGTGGAGGTGTTGGCGGGCGGGTTGATCTTGGCCCAGAACTCAACGGAGAACGGCCCGTTCAACTGCAAGGCCGGGGCCTGTGGGACCGACATGGAGGAGGTGGTCTTGCCGGCGAACGACGCCGCCGTGTCCCCGGCGATGGGGCCGGCCAGCCCCAGCGTCACCCCCGCGTAAGTACCGGTGTTGCCATTGCCCGACGAGTCGACCGCCGGCTGGGACACCGCCGTCTCCCCGAAACGCCACCACGCCGCCGGATGGTCACCCGCAATGACCGTGGCGTACGAAGCGGAATCGGCGGTAGCCGGAGATTGGCCCGCAAGTCCGTAGAAGACCGTGCCGAGAAGCACGAGGAGGGACCCGCCCACGCGGCTGACGGCCCTTCGTCGACGCTGTACGCCGGATTCCATGTATTGCCCCAATCGTGTCCTCGCAGCTGCCCTGGGGCGGAGCTTACCGCGTTATGCCCGGATGAAGCGACGCGCCTTCAATTCATCCGTCAGGGTTCAATTTTGGGCTGACGAACGTGACGTAGACCGTTTGTGTTCGCTGTATCAAGGCGAAACATTCGGGTCCGAAACCTGGTTTGAGCGTCTGCGACTGGATACTTTCAGGTTCTTATCGCTTTCTGTGGTTGCTCAGGGACGTCCCGTGGTCGCTCGGCTGACCACCCTGCGATCGACCGCCCGTTGCCCCCGGCTCCCTCTGGTATCACAGCCGCTATCCACGAGATCGCAGCCTGCTCGAAGACCGGACATCGGCTGTCGGCAGGCCGGGCCAGCCTCCGTTAACGCGTTGCCCGGACGACCGTATAGGAAGAGAGCTGGCGAAGGCGCAAATGCCGTACGCACCACTCGTATGCGGCGTGGAGCAGGAAGAGCGGGTAGAAGAACTCGAAGTAGCCGGGCTGCGCCCAGGTGGTCGAGAGCTCCACGTGGCTAAATCCTGCCGCCCGAAACGAATCCTCGAGCGACCGCGGGTCGCAGTGGTCGTAATGGACAGCGAACTCAACCTGGCCGACGGTCCACGGCATGATCCTGTGGAGGAGCTGCACGGTCCGGTCAAAGGGCAGAACACGCGCTGCGATCGCGAAGAGGGCGTAGCGTCCGGGAACCAGATGTAGCGTCGTGCCGCCCGGCTTGAGCGCACGGGCCATATGGCGGATCGCTGAAGGCACGTCGGCGACGTGCTCGAGCAGGGTTCGCGAGAGGATCAAATCCACCGAGATGGGCGGAACTGGCAGACCCTGGCCGACGTCGGCAATGAGGGTCTCATCGACGTCCGTGTTCATGGCGAGCTCCTCGGGCGCGATGTCGACAGCAACCAACCTGACCCTTCCGGACGGCTCGACGGCACTCGCATATTCGCAGCGACGCCCGCCACCAAGGTCGAGCACCGTTGCACCGTCAGGTAGGGCTCGGATCAGCTCTGCGGCGTCGCGTGCGAACTGCGTCCACAGCGTCCCATCGTTCGGCAGGCTCAGGCGGCGTTCAGTCCACCTCGACCATCGGCGGTTCGCGTAGACGAATCGGTGCAGAAGCTGCATACTCTCAGGCCCCTCTGACGACGATGAAGGCGCGGCACAACCTCTGTCATGCCTGACGAATGCCTACCATGGCATTCTAGTCGCCGCGTCAATCGTAGCCAATCGTGGTGACGGGCGCCTGACGCAAAGCCCGCGCCCGGCAGGCCGAGACGCGCCCGCCGGCCCGAGCAGATCCGAGCGACACCGCCCACCACGCCGTCTTAGGGAACTTCCTGGGTTGATGACCGCCGGCCGTGAGACCCTTCGGCAACTCTTCGCCGGGGCAAGAGGTCGCGAAGGCAGGTGTGGATCCCTCAGCGGAGGCGACGGGCGGCTGCAACAACCTGCCGGGGCGGTGGATTGACGAAGGCCTCGCCGTCGATGACCACAGTCGGGACCGTTTCATTTCCGTTGGCGACCGAGCGCACGAAGGCAGCGGCATCGGGATTGTCCCAGATGTTGATCCACTGCGCGGGCAGGCGGCTAAACCGGAGCGCCAGCCGCAGCCGTTGGCAGAAGACGCACCCGGGACGCCAGTAGATAGTGACCACTCTGAGATTCTGGCCCCGTATCCCTTCCGTCGCGGCAATGCTCATGGGGTCACCCGCCTCTCGCGCTCAGTCGCCGCCGGTCAGTGGCTTTCAGCCGCCGGATGGAAAGCGAGCATCTCGGCGAGAACACGATATGGAGCTCTGGTAGAGGGACCGCGCCGCGTAGGAGGTGGGAACCGCCACCGCCTCCAGGACGAGAGGTAAGCCGTTCCCAACGAAACGTCGCAACGGGGATCGGACGTTTGTTCACATGACATGGTGGTCATCCCGGCCTCATCCCGCCAGGTGGTCTCCGGCAACACGTGGCTACCAACACGGTTATGGGGAACGCGGCCGTCCTTCCCATCGACGGGAATCTGCTCGCCATTGTCTCCACCGTCGATCAGACTCTTTTGGGGGAAGGGCTTCGCTGGGACGCGCCGCGCAGCGAACTATTGGGAGTGGATATCCTCGCCGGTCGGATCTATCGCGGCCGCGTAGCCGACGACGGCAGTCTCAGCTTGGTTCGTGAGTACTGGGTGCCCGGTACGGCAGGAGCCGTTGCACCGATTTACGGCGATGATGGCTGGCTGGTGGCCGCGGGCCGGGGCTTCCTTCACCTGAACCCGGTCGGTTCGTTACGTCCATTCGCCGAGGTCGCGCCGCCCGGCAGGCGCATGAATGACGGCGCGTGTGATCCGCAGGGCCGATTCTGGGCCGGTTCTCTTGCAGACGACTTTCGAACTGGAGGCGGGTCGCTCTACCGGCTGGACGCAGGCGGCCGCATCGAGAAGATGGTCAGCGACCTGACCATCTCCAACGGTTTGGGCTGGAGTCCCGATGGCGTCACCATGTATCTGGTCGATAGCGGCCCTCGTGTCGTTTTCGCCTTTGAATTCGACGGCGACGCGGGCACCATCTCAAACGGGCGAGTACTCATCAGCGTCCCCGAAGAGATCGGCACGCCGGATGGCTTAACTAGTCTACCCTCGCGCATGCCCGCTCGCGGCCGCTGCGTGGCCAGTCTCCGTGCGTTTGCGAGGGCTTGACGGCCGGTGTTGGAGGGTGATTGGTGGTGTTGGTGCGCGGATCGACTGCTTGTCGTGGGGCCGTCGTCCGCACCTATCCGAGTAATCGGGGCTGACGGTGACGATGGCTACGCTGCCGGGATGGCCATCGCACAGTTCAAGGACCTCGTCCTGGACGCCGTTGACGCGTCCCTGCTGGGCGCGTTTTGGGGACAGGTGTTGGCGCGGGAGTGGCTCGCGAAGGGCAACGGGGACGGCTCGCTCTGCGGGGCTACGTCGCAGCACACCGTCTGGATCAACCGGGTGCCGGAACCGTTGACCATCAAGAACCGGGTGCACTTCGATATCTACGCGACCAGTGTGGCCGAGCTCCAGCAGCTGGGCGCCACCATCGTCCAGCCCTACGAGCGATGGACGGTCATGGCCGACCCTGAGGGGACCCAGTTCTGCGCGTTCCTGCGAGGCGAGGTACCCACCGACCGGATGCACGGGCTGGTCGTCGACTCCGCCGACCCGGCCGCGATCGCCGCCTGGTGGGGCCGCGTCTACGACGCGCCCGTAGAGGTCAACTCCGAAGACTGGGCCACCATTGAGAAGATCGCCGGGATGCCCATTCTCACCATGGACTTCACCAAGGTGCCCGAGCCCAAGACGGTCAAGAACCGCATCCATTGGGACGTAACCGTCGCCGACGTGCAGCGGCTACTCGACGTCGGCGCCACCTTGGTCCGCGCCAGACACGACGAGATCGGCTGGCACGTACTCGCCGATCCCGAAGGCAACGAGTTTTGCGCCTTCGAGGATTAGCTGACAGGGACACCGGGATTCAGCGGAGCCAGGATCGAGCGGGGGCAGGTAGATCCGGGGGATCGAGGAACGCGGGCGGGGCGTCCAGGTCGATCATGTCCCAGGGGGCAGTCGCGGCCGCGTCCCGGCGGGTGAGTGATGGGAGGTTCCATTTCTCCTCGATCAGCTTCAGCACCGAAGTGTGGTCGTAGACCGTCGAGGACACGAAGCCGGGCTTGGCGTATGGCGACACGAGGGCGGCCGGTACGCGAAAACCGTAACGGTCGTACCGACCGTGAGGTGCCTCCTGGCAGGGGCCCGGGACCTCGCTCCCGGCGGCACTGGTCCCCGCCCTGGCCCCAGAGGCCGTCGGCCGGCCTGACCTCTTCCCCGGGGTCGAATGACGCCAGAGCCAATGAAGAGCCGCCGGTGATTCGGCGAGACTGTGAGGCAGGACCTCGTCGGGTTCCACCGCGGGTGGGGGCGGAACATGGTCGTAGTAGCCACCGTGCTCGTCGTAGAGCCAGATCAGCAAGGTGTGGGGCCAGCCCGTGCCGTGCATGACGGCGTTGATCACCGCCGCCGCGAAGCCCTCCCCGGCCTTGATGTCCTGGGGGTTCTCCTCGGAACAGTTCTGGAAGTCCGGGTCGACGATGCTGACGGCAGGCAAAGTCCCCTCTCCCGCGTCGTCGAAGAATTGTTCGATGTTGCGAAGGTGTCGGATCGACCGGCGCAGGCCCAGGGCGTACAGATTGCTGGTGAACTGGATCTCGCCGCGGACCTGCCGGGCCAGGCGCGGCAACAGATGGCGGGTGAGCAGCCGGCCGCGACGGCTCAGGTGGAGAGAACCTGCGCCACCGATCCGGCGGCTGTAGAGATGGCGGTGAGGGACGTGGTGGTAGTTGGCCCACGCGATGCCGTGGCGATTGAGCAGATCGAAGATCGTGCCGGTCGCGGGATAGTCGATGACACCAGCGATCTCGTCGTCCATGAGCCCGTTGGCCGTGCCCGCCATGAGAAAGCGACGGTTGGGAAAGGTTGGGCCGAGACACGAAGCGAACCACCGGTCCGCCAGAGGAAAGGTGCGAGCCAGGCCGGCGTAGAACGGCAGATCTTCCTCGGTCCAGTACCCCATGCCGAGGGCGAAGTCAGCGTCGGGGGAGAGCTTCTCGATGGCTGAGACGAACCCGTCGTTGGTCCCGTCGCCGAACTGCAGGTGGCTCGCCTCCCAGCTTTGCGAGGGCACGCCTTCGGGCTGCCGGGGGCTCGACAGCCGGAACGGGGTGACGACACGGCCGGACGAGGACCGATTACCCGGCGGCGAGTCCGGCAGCCCGTCACCATGACCCAGGGTTCCGAGATAGTTGTCGAAGGAGTGGTTCTCCATCATGAGGATCACGACATGACGGATCTGCGGCACCAGGTCGGCTCCGGCCGAGCGAGAGCTATCGGGACGGTCGTCCGGCTGGTCGCGACGGTGGCGAAGTCGTCGCCGGCTCGACCAGCGGTCCAAGGATTCCTGCATCAGCCCTCCCGTTGACCGTCGGACCGCACCGATCGGACCGGGTCAACCGGTCGGTCGGGTGCGCCGCCAACGGGCCTCGGCGAAGCCGTACAGCCCGAAGGCGACGAGGCCGAGCGCGGCCACTCCGAGCAGATAGGGCCCTGCGGGATTATCACGCAACGAACGTAATGCCCCATCCAGCCCGGCCGCCTTCTTCGGTTGGTAGTCCCAGGCCGCCTGGACCACGAAGATGCCGGCCAGGGCGAACACGGCGCCGCGGGCCACTGTGCCGACGACACCCATGACCTCGACGATGCGCCGGGTCGCCTCCGACGCCCGCGAAAGGTCCAAGTACTTCTCGAACTTGCGGGTCGCACCCTCGTACACGAGCGTGGCCCCGACCACGACGACGGCCGCGCCCACCAGCCCCACCACGACCCGCCCGCCGGCGTGGCGCATCACCTGCGACGTCAGGGTGACCTGCCGTCCGGCCTGACTGCGGCTCCCTCCACCGGTGACGATCTGGAAGGCCATGAAGGCGATCACCGCGTAAATGCAACCGCGGACACCCGACTTCAGGCGGGGACCGGCCTTCTCGCCCTCACCCACCACGCCGAAGGCCGCTTCACTGAATCGCCAAAGGGAATAACCGGCCAACCCCAACGCGACCACCCAGAGCAGCAAGTGTCCCAGGGTGCCCCGGTTGAGCTGCTCCATGGCGCCCCACTGGTCGGTTTCCGCCGTGCTGTGACCAACCGCGACGAGTATCGAGAGCACACCGATCAGAAGGTAGATGAGCGCCCGCGCCGTCAGCCCCAACCGGGCAGCGAGAGTGAGCACGTCCCGCTCGGCAGCGGAGGTCCTGCTCAACCTGTACGTGGCCATCATGGATCCTTCCGGGTCGGTGGGCAGCAGTCCTGAATCAACTTGTACCCAACTACTGCGCAGCCCATGCCCCTACGCCGGGCCGCCACCCGGCCCTCATTCGTGCGGCTCCGTGTGGGCTCCCGTGCTTCGTCAGTGCTCTGTATGGGTATATGTCCTGGTGAGCGGCTGATTCCGTGCAGCTGCCAGACGAGAAGGGGACCGGTGTCCACATCCCTCACAGCATCTCGAGGCGGTGGCGGCCGTGGCCGCGTAACGGGGTCGCCGGGGCGACGGCGCCGCATCGCCGGGCGGCCCGAACCTGCCAGGCCCTCCCGACCCCCCGACGACGTCGCAGGCCTCGCATGACCTGCGTCGCTGTCATTGCCCACCGGAAGAAGTCCATCGGAGGCGGGCTTCCCGAGCTCCGGCGCCTCCTTGCCGACCGGGGTATCGACGATCCCATCTGGTACGAGGTGCAGAAGAGCCGGAGGGCGCCCGACGCGGCCAAACAGGCGGTCAAGGACGGCGCCGATCTTCTTCTTCTCTGGGGCGGCGACGGGACCATCCAGCGATCGATCGACGCTCTGGCGGGGTCCGCCGTCACGGTCGGCGTCATCCCGGCCGGCACTGCCAACCTTCTGGCCACCAACCTCGGGATCCCGACCGACCTCCCTGCGGCCCTCGACATCGCCCTCGAGGGCCGTCGTCGGACTCTCGACCTGGGCGTGATCAACGGCGAGCGGTTTGCAGTCATGGCCGGTGCGGGCTTTGACGCCATCATGATGAAAGGTGCCCGGCGTGGGCTGAAAGATCGCTTCGGGCGGCTGGCCTACGTGTGGACCGGTACCCGGGCTACCGCTGTCGAACCCGTCAACATGTCAATTCAGGTCGATGGCGCGAACTGGTTTAAAGCCGAGGCCAGCTGCCTGCTCCTCGGCAACATGGGCACCCTGACCGGCGGTCTGACGGCCTTCCCGGACGCCCGTCCCGACGACGGACTCCTCGAGATCGGTGTGGTGACCGCCCGCGGCCCGATCCAATGGGCCAAGGTCCTGACCCACCTGCTGGGCAAGGCGGAACGGTCCAAGCTCGTGTGCCGGACACGAGGCCGGCAGGTCGACGTCAAACTCGGCCGTCCCCTCCCCTACGAGCTCGATGGCGGGACGCGGCACGCCACCCGGCGACTCCACGCGCTCGTCGATCCCGGAGCGATCACCGTGGCCGCGCCCAGAGAATTGGGCAAGCCGAGCAAACGGGCGGCGGTGACCAGGCGGCGACGGTCGCGGCCGCGCTGATTACATGGTGGTGTCCCGCCCCTGGTCGCCGACGTCCTGCCCTTCCGGGTCGTCACAGATCCTTTTTGAGGTCCTGTTCGACGTCCTGCCCTTCCTTTTCCGCTTCCTTTTCGGCGTCCTGCTTCAACTGAGGATCGTTCTCCAGATCCTTCTCCGCCTGATCACCTAGATCGCTCATCCGTCCTCCATTCCGACATTGCACCTATCGTGCTACCACTACCTACCCTCCGTGCAGGGGCCAGAAACGGCTATCCCGTTGATCGCCGAGCCGGCCCCCTTCGTCCCTGCGAGCCCGGTGCGCTCACCCGTTCATTAGCGCCCTGACCAGTCGGAAGACGGCTCAGTACTTCGAATCTCAACTACGTTGATGATCTCAAAGCTCCGCCGATAGGCCGCTACGGCCTGTTCGTCCGCATGTCTTCAAGACCAAGATCATCAACGTAGTAGTTGAGATCTGAAGCACTCAGGCCCCCCGGCGAGGGCATAGAACGCCCGCCTTGCGGGTACGACTGCAGCTATCAGGTCGGACCTGTTCCCTTGACCGTGCCGTGGAGGGTCCATTGACCGGCCTGGCCGGCCCGGGCCAACTCGGGCTGGGCGTCCATCTGCTCCGCCACGGCCAGTGTGGTCCGGGCCGCCCCCGGGCTGGTTCCCGACACCTGGGCCAGCCACTGCTCGGGGGAGCGGTGACCGGCCTGCGCCCACTGCCGGCATTACAGCTCAGCATGTGGCGATACGGGGCGGTCGGAATACCCCGGTGGGGTATAGTGTTCCCATGTAGGCGTGGGAGGTCACAATGGTCGGCTACAGCGACAACAAGGACGCGGTGCTGAAGCGGCTGCGGCGCGTCGAGGGCCAGGTGCGGGGGATCAGCCGCATGGTCGAGTCCGACACCTACTGCATCGACGTGCTCACCCAGGTCTCGGCCGCCACCCGGGCTCTGGAGGCGGTTGCACTGGAGCTGCTCGGCGAGCACCTGTCCCACTGCGTGCACGACGCCGTGGCGTCCGGTGGCCCCGAAGGGGACGAAAAGATCGCGGAGGCCCGGGCCGCGATCGAAAGGCTGGTGCGCTCGTGACGGTCACCGGCGCGGGTCTGCTCTGCGTTGCGCGTGCTGACGTCTGCGAGGGACGTACTGAGGTCCGCGACGCGTGTGCCGGCGTCTGCAAAGCGTGTGCCGGCGTCCGCAACGAGTGTGCCGACGTCGGTTACGTGTGTGCTGACGGCGACCCGGTCCGCTCGATGGGCCGTTCGGACGACTGATCCAGACGGTTCGGGAGGTGGCCGTCCTGGTTCGTTTGCGCAGAAGGCCGACTGGTGCACGCTGACCTGGTCGCCTTGACCTTCGCAGGATTCTGGGCCGACACCGGCCGTGGCCTGCGCGAGGCGTTCTACATGTTCTGGGCCACGCTGTGGGCCCTGGTGCTCGGTTTCGCCCTGTCGGGGGCGGTGCAGGCGTTCGCGTCCCGCCGCGCCATGCAACGTCATCTGGGCGATCACCGCCCGGCGGCGGTGACCCGGGCCTCCCTGTACGGGATAGTGTCCTCCAGCTGCTCCTATGCGGCTACGGCCATGGCCCGGTCGATCTTTGTCCGCGGTGCCGACTTCGTGGCGGCCCTGGTATTCATGTTCGCGTCCACCAACCTGGTCATCGAGCTCGGCATCGTGTTGCTGGTGCTCATGGGCTGGCAGTTCCTGGCCGCCGAGTTCATCGGCGGGATCAGCATGATCCTGTTGCTGATCACCGTCGGCGGGCTGTGGCTGCGAGGCCGGGCCGTGGTCGAAGCCCGCACTCGTGCCGAATCGGCCACCGGCGGCCATCATCACAGCGGCGGCGACGCCATCCTGGAACGAGAGGGCTGGCGGGGGCGCATACGCACCCGGGCTGGTTGGTCCGACGCGGCCGCCTACAGCATGAGCGATCTGACCATGCTGCGCAAAGAGCTGGTCATCGGTTTCACCGTGGCCGGGTTTCTCACTGTGCTGGTCCCGACCCATGTCTGGTCCGACCTGTTTGTAAACGGCCACGGGTTCTGGACCAGCCTGGAGAACGCCGTCGTCGGCCCGTTCGTGGCCATCATCAGCTTCGTGTGCTCCATCGGCAACGTCCCCCTGGCCGCGGCGCTGTGGAAGGGTGGGATCAGCTTCGGTGGGGTGGTGGCATTCATCTTCGCCGACCTGATTACCTTGCCCCTTCTGCTCATCTACCGTAAGCAGTACGGCGGGAGGATGGCGCTGCGAATGCTGGTGGTGTTCTGGGCGGTCATGTCGGCCGCCGGGCTGGCCACTGAGTATTTGTTCAAGGCCTTCGGCTGGCTCCCCACTCCTCAGCCCGGCCCGGTCGTCGGCGACACCCTCCGGTGGAACTACACCACCATTTTGAACATCGTCGCCCTCGTCGGCTTTGCTGGCCTGTACTGGCTGTATCGCAACAGGGAACGGTTCG
Source organism: uncultured Acidimicrobiaceae bacterium (assembly GCA_963834725.1). Taxonomy (GTDB): domain Bacteria; phylum Actinomycetota; class Acidimicrobiia; order Acidimicrobiales; family Palsa-688; genus PALSA-693. The sequence continues at coordinate 3,246,959 of CAWICN010000001.1, read as the reverse complement.
GTGGCGGCACTGGTTACGCCAAGGACCCGGTGTGCGGGATGCAGGTCGAGACCGCCCACGCCCCCGCCCGCGTGGACCATGACGGCCAACGTGTCTACTTCTGCTCCGAACACTGCGCTTACCGTTTTGTCGCCAACCGGGCTCGCCGCCAAACGGCCACCGTTGGTCCCGACGAGGCCCCGAGCGTCGAGCACGGGAAGGGCCGCAGAGTGGACCTGGAACTCGGCTCCGTCGATCCGGTCTGCGGCATGACCGTCACCCCGGCAGATGCCCCCGCCCAGGTCGTACACCGCGGCCGGACCGTCCGGTTTTGCTGCACCGGCTGCGCCGACCGTTTCCAGGCCGGCCCCGACCGCTACCTGCCCGAACAAGCCACCGACCCGGTGTGCGGCATGACCATCACTCCAGCCTCGGCGGCCGTCCACCGGCGAGGCGACGAGGGCGGCGAGTGGTTCTGCTCGGCTGGTTGCGCCCAGCAGTGGGACACCACGCACGGGGGCCCGGTACGAGTCGAGCTTCACCGCGGCTGAGAAACCCGCCACCCGAACAGCTACCCGGGGCGTCAGGGTTGGGCCGCCGTTCGAGCAGGCTGGGCCGGCATCCGAGCAGTCGGGCTGGGATTGGAGAAGGCCGGGCTGGATCGGGCCCGGCGGCTGTCCCGCTCGGACCCCGACGAGTACCCTGACGCATGGCGTACACCACGATCGAGGTGAGCACCGATGGCCCGCGGGCACGGATCGTGCTCAACCGTCCGGAGAAGCTGAACCCGTTGGGGACGACGACACTGCTCGAGCTCGTCGACGCGGCGGGCGCCCTCGACGCCATGCCGGCGGTCAAGGTGGTCGTGATCGCGGGGAACGGACGGGCCTTCGAGCGCGGGGGCGGACCTGGCGGCGTTCGCATCGCCGCCTTCTTCGATCGGCAGCGCCAGGGAGGCAGATGGGGCTTCCGGCAGCGCCAGTGAGGCAGATGGGGCCCCGGGCGGCGCCGGTGAGGGAGATGGGGCTTCGTCGGTTGGCACTGTTCGTGACGCGGCTGACACCGGGCGCCGGATGGCCGATGCCATCGAGGCCATGCGGGCTGTCACGGTCGCCCGGCTGCACGGGCACTGCATTGGGGGCGCGGTCGTCCTCGCCGCGGCGTGCGACCTGCGCGTCGCCGCCGACGACACCCGTTTTTCGATCCCCGAAGTAGACCTGGGCATCCCCCTGGCGTGGGGAGGGATTCCCAGGCTGGTGCGGGAGATCGGGCCTGCCCTGACCAAGGAACTGGTGATGACCTGCCGGGCGTTCAGTGCCCAAGAGGCCCTGGCCGCCGGGTTCTTGAATGGGGTGGTCCCGGCATCTCAGCTCGACACTGCAGTCGAAGAACTGGTGGCCCAGCTCGAAGCCAAGTCCGCCCTCACCCTGACCGCCACCAAACGCCACACCAACGCGGTCACCGAAGGCATGGTCGGCACCGCCCGAGCGTGGAACGACGCCGACTCGCTCGTGGCCGCCCTCCGAGATCCCGAGTCCCGGGCCGCCGGCGCCGCCTACCTGCAGCGCGTGAAGAAAAGGTGACACCGGGTGACCAACAGCATGGTGGAAATCGGCCAGCCACCGCCGCCCTCTTGAGGAGACGGTGACACACGCCACCTTCGCCGGGCGCCGCTCGACCGCACCTTCTTAGTTGCGCAATCGCCGGCCGCTTTCATCGCAACCCAGATCTGCTACCAGGGGCTCCTGCCCACCGGGTCCCGTCGGTTACCGCCAGGCGCTGAGCGGACACCCTTGGTGGCAAGGCCACGAGCCTCTGCTGGAACCTGTTAACTGTATGGAACTTAATACACGGGGGCGCTACGATCGCCCGGTCCACGTGGGCCTGTACCACCCGCCCACACGCTCGACCGGGAGGCTTTGGATGTCCAGCGGTTTCCGTACCGAACTGCCCACGATGCAGCAGGCGGCGCAGCACGTCTATGAGGTGAATGCCAACATCCAGTCGCAGCTGAGCCAGCTGCTCAGCCGCCTCGAACCTTTGGCCGGCACCTGGCAGTCCGGGGCGGCCTCCAGCTTCCAGGTCCTGAAGCAGCGGTGGAACGACGACGCCACCAAGCTCAACAATGTCCTGCGCCAGATCGGCGACGGACTGGTCACCACCCACAAGAACTATCAGACGACCGACACCGCCAACTCGGACGGGTTCACCCGCCAGACCAGCGCGCTCTAGACGGCCGCCCAACTCCGTCGAACCAGACACCATCGAACCAGCCGAACCAGCAAAGGAGAAAGTGAAGAAATGTCCGATGGCCATATGTTGGTGACCTTTGGAGCAGTTGAGCAGGCGGCGTCTGATACCGATTCGGTGGCCGCCCAGATCAGCCAGGAGCTGCAGGATCTTCGCACCTACCTCCAGCCGCTGGTGAGCACATGGGAGGGCGCGGCATCCGGGGACTGGCAGAGCCTCCAGAACCGCTGGAACACCAGCGCCGACGACCTCAACAACGTCCTCAAGCAGATCGCCTCCAACCTGCGCATCGCCGCCTCGAACTACGTCAACACTGAGAACACCAACGCCTCCATCTGGTCCTGATCGGGGCGGTTCGTAGATGTCGGGCTACCACGTAGACCCGGCCGCGCTGCTTGCCGCCTCTGGCCAGTTCGAGCAGCAGTACGCGGCCCTGGTCAAGGCGATATCAACGTTCCAGTCCAGCGCGCTCAATATCGACGGCGCCTTCGGGTGGCTCGGGCCATCCGTATCGATACTGCAGCAGTACGAGAAGACGACCGAGTCCGCCTTCCGGGGCCTGGACCAGATGGCGAAGCTGCTCTCGAACGCATCCGGCGCCCTGCAGAAGACCGCTTCCAATTACGCCGCGGCCGATGCCGTCTCCACCATGCAGGGAAACTGACCGTGAGCTCCGGGTCCTCCTCGCCTCCCCCCCCGCCTCCGCCACCACCGCCGCCCCCTCCGATCCACACCTCCAAGAGCCTGTGGGACCCGGTCGGTGATTCGGGCAAGCTTCGGGCCTGCGCCGCGGCCTGGACAGCCCTGGGCGGTTCGTTGACCCACATCGCCGGCGATCTCGAGGCTTCGACCGCCCACCTTGGAGCGAGCTGGACCGGGTCCGCTCATGACCAATTCCAGACCTGGTCCGGTAAGTACACCGGCCTGTTGCACGGTCTGGCGGGGGACTGCTCCACCATGGCCGGTCACCTCAACACCACCGCCGCTTACCTCGACGAGAAAAACACCGAGATCCATCATCTCTATGAGGCCATGATCGCCACCGCGGCGGTGGGCATCGGCCTGTCGATCATCACCTTCGGGTTCTCCGATGCGGCAGCGGCAGCGGCCGGCGCCGCCGAGGTGGCCGAAGCCGAAGGCGTCATCGCCGCGATCGGAAGCTTCCTCGGCGCCATGGGGGAGAGCCTGGCCGGCACCCTGGCCAGCTTCGCAGGCCGGTGGGCCCTGGCCGGGGCCATCAATCTCACCATGGACGAAGCGGTGAGCCTGGTCCGAGGCCAGGGTCTCAACTTCGGGCCGGCCATGTGGACGTCGGTTATCGACGGTGCCACCGCGGCGGCCGCCATTCCTGATGGCTTCCTGAAGGGCGTCCCCTTCTCGGGAGCCATACGGGGCGGGATGGCTGGATTCGGCGGGTCGGCTCTGACCACGACCATCGACGGGGACCCGTTCACCATCAGCTCCCTCGAGCGCGACCTGGTCTCTGCCGGCATTTCAGGGCTGGTCGGGCAGACGTTCGACTGGGCCTGGCCCGCGGGCGAGGCTCCCACCCCGCAAGGCTCGAACATCATCGATCCCGCCACCGGCCTGCCGTTCGGCCAGCAACCGACTCTGCCCCAGCTGATCGACGGCTCCACGACCGCGCCTGGCGGCCCCCTCATCGACCCCTCCACCAACCTGCCGTTCGGGGTGAATCCTGCCCCGGTCTCCCTGGTAGGGCCCGCCGGCGAAGTGATCTCGGGTCCCGCCCCCGATCCGGCCCCGCTGATCAACCCGGCAACCGGTCAGCCCTTCAACGCCCCGCCCGGCCAGATCGTGGTCACCAACAGCGCGGGCACTCCGATCGGAGAGATGCCCGTTCCCACGCTGGTGGGGGCCAACGGGCAGCCGTTGCTGCCGCCCAGCTCTCCTTCCCCGGGCGTCTCGCTACCCCTCCCTGAGCCTCGAGCGGTCGTTGAGGGTTACCTCGACAGGGGAGCTGACACGGTCGTCGAGCTGATCATGCCCATGCCCGACGGGCACTATGTGGTGCAGACCCTCATTGCCCCCAGCTCGGACATCCAGACCCTCGGACCCGCTCCGGTCGGCTCCCCCTGACCTGGTACGGTCCGACGGCGTGGCCCGCCCACCCCTGGACCTGGAGATCGACAGTCCGCCGCGGATCACGGGCGGCGACGACGTCCAGCTGAACCTGATGCTGTCCGCCCGGGCCGATGCCGACGTGGCGGAAGCCACCGTTCGATGGGTCTCTCGGTGGACCTACCACTCGAGGGTGTGGACGTTCATCCCGGCCCGGCTGTCCGCCGGATGGAGCAAAGTCCTCCGCGAGCAGATCGACGCGGTGGTCTCATCGGCTCGGCTCCCCCAGATCGCAGGACTTCAGCGGCCAGGATCCCGGACGGAGGCGAAGGTGCGCCTGGAGACAGTCGACGTCGCTCCGAGCACGGTGATGACCGGAGGCTTCGGGTCGGTCCTGAACAGGATCGAGGCCAGGCTGGTCCTCCGCGACGGCACTGAGGTCAGCCAGCACCGAAAGGTGTGGGTCAGGCCAGCGAGGACATCGGCGGAGGCGAGGTGGCCCGACGGCGGCCTTCATGACTCCGGAGCCATAAGGATTCTGGACCGGGACGGATCTCCGGCGCGCTACGGCGAGCTGTACCGCCCGGTCGAAGGCACCCTGGCCCTCGAGGCGGCCGCCGACGATGTCGGTCCGGGGACGGTGGAACTGCGTCTCACCCGCCACGCCCAATGGCAGGTCCATTACCTGGTGCCCGTAGACGGCCGGGGGGCCGGCAGGAACCGGCGGGAGTGGCAGGAGAAGACCATGGAGCGGGAAGTATCGCAAGCGTCGGTGAAGCTCGGAAGCGTGGCCGCGCCCCCCGTCCTGGCCCAGGGGCGGGCCGAGGTTCAGTTCTCGTTCCCGGGACCCCGCGGCACAACCCAGAGCACCGAGTACCCCGAGGGGTTCATCGCCTGGACGCTGGACTGCGTGTGGTCGGCTGGAAGCTGGCGCGCCGAAGCGGGTACTCCGATTGTGATGTCGATGCCGGTCGTCTCCCGAGGGGAGCTCGAAGGCAGCCGGGCGCGGAGGTGGTCCTGGCCGGGCCACCGCGGGGGAGGTCGCGACGTGGAGGCATCCACCGGGACGGGTTGATACTCGTGTCCGATCCCCGGGTTGAATCCGGTATCGCGGTCCTTCCCCGGCTCGACGTCGTCGTTTCCACTGATTCGACGCAGGCGCAGACCCCGGTGCAGCTGGTGGTGCGGGATCCCAACGCGACGATCGCCGATCTGGCCGAGCAGCTGCATGCTGGTCGTACCTGGTTGGCGGTCGACAGCCGGCCGTGCAGTCCCGCGACGACGATCGGGTCCAGCGGCATAAGCCGGGGATCATTGATTTCCACTCCGGCCGGCGTCGCCGATCCTCCAGACGCACCGCCGCACGGGCCCTATCTGGTCACAGAGACCGGACTCGACGCGGCCCGATTCTTTCCACTGGAGATCGGGACGACCATGGTGGGGCGGGACGAGCGCCACCAGATCTGCCTGGCGCTCGACCGGGTGGCATCACGCGATCACTGCACGCTGACGGTGGGGGCCAACGGTTCGGTGAGCGTCAGTGATCTCGGCTCCACGAACGGGACGTGGGTAAACGGCGGCCGGCTCACCGCCGCCGTCAATCTGCAGCCCGGTGACCGCGTCACCGTGGGCTCCACGGCCATGACCTTCGGTGTCGCCTCCGGCGCCGATTCAGCTACCAGGGCGGCGGCGGGGGACGCCTTTCACCGGCCTCCCCGCCGGGACGTTCCCGGCCGTCCCTCCCCCGTCCCCATACCGGACCCCCCATCCGCGCATGAGCAGAAGCCGGTCCTCCCGATCGTGGCGCTCATCACGCCCATGGTGTTCGCCGCGGTGATGATTTACCTCCTGCACAGTTACATCTATGCCGCGTTCGGTCTGCTCGGGCCGCTTGCCGCGGGCGGCACCTACCTCGACGGCAAACGCCGATACCGCAAGGCCAAGCGGGGCGAGACCCGGGCATCGAAGGCCGCCCTGGAACGCCTGGGCGAGGAGCTCGAGGCCCAGAGAGCGGCCGAGTCGGTCCGGCTCGAGCGAACGGCCGGTTCTCTCGGCGAGCTGCGGAGCGCGGCGGTCCAGGCTGCACCCACCATGTGGGAGCGACGGCCAGCCCACCCGGATTTCCTGGAGGTCCGCCTCGCCGACGGGCACTTGCCTTACGAGCCCATGGTCCAGGCGCGCACGGACCCGAGCCCCGCAGCCAGGGAGGTGATCGACATGGTGGCGGCGCGGGGCGTGGATCTGGCCTCGATCCGTCTCGGAGACTCCTGGGTCGGTATCTGGGGCGACCGGACGGCCGCCCTCGCTGTCGCCCGGGCCCTGGTCCTCCAGGCGGCCACCACTACCGGCCCGGCCGACCTGTCCATCCGTTTTGCCCTCGGCCCGGACCGGGAGCCCGGCTGGGCGTGGGCCAGATGGCTTCCCCACGCTGCAGACGACAACGACGGGAGCGAGTCCTTCCCTACCGATCCGCGCTGGGTCGATCCGCGCCGGACCGATCCGCGCCGGGCCGATCCGCGACGGAGCGGCGGCTCAGCTGACCGGGTCCGGATCTGGCTGCTCGACGATCCCCACCACGAGCCGGACCCCGGAAGCCGTGCCGGTCTGGCCGTCGCCTCCGACTTCAATCTGCTCCCTGACCAGTGCCAAACCGTGATCCATGTCGACCGTGACGGAGTGCTCTCGATCGAGGACCTGCCGGGTCGCCGCCGTCACGACCGGCTGCTGGCGGTCGGGGTGAGCTCGGATGTCGCGCACGCATGGGCGCGGAGGTTGGCCCGGTACCACGACGACGAGCTCCCGATCGGGCAGCTCCCCGACCCGGTCAACGGCATGGACCTGTGGTTCGCACCCCTGAACCCCCCGCGGCTGCAGTGGGCTATAGGGGAAGGCCGGCTCGGCCCGGTGACCATCGACCTGAGTGGATCAGATCCTCACGTGCTCATCGTCGGGACATCGGCCTCCGGCCGCACCGAAGCGGTGGAAGGCGCAGTGGCGGCATTCTCCGTGCTTGGACCCGACGCGGTGAATGTGGCTGTGGTGGACCTGGCCGGGGGCCGGGCGTCCCGGCTGGCCGGATTCCCACACGTGTGCGGCGTGGTCTCGGACCTGGGGCCGCCCACCAGCGGTGACGGGCCGCTCGCCCGGCTGGAAGCCGAGATCCTGCGACGCGACCGGCTGGTCCGGGCCGGCGGCCACGACTCTCTCGAGGCGTACCGGGCCGCCGGGGGAACCGATGTCGCTCACCTCGTGGTTGCCGTCGACGATCCCGGGACGGCCAGCGCCGAGAGCCAGACCGTCCTCGAGGCCATGATGCGACTGGTCGCATCCTCCACCAACCTTGGGGTCCACGCGGTGCTGGCCACCACCCAGCCGGCGGGTCGGGCCGCCTCGGTCCTGAAGGGTGCGGCGACCCGGCTGGCGCTACGCCTCGATCAGCGCTCAGCCGAGGAGCTCGTCGGCGTGCCATACCCTGCCGGGCTGCCACGCTCCCGCCCCGGGCGAGGCTGGATCAGGGAGGGCGACATGGCCGCCCAACCGGTCCAGCTGCCTTCCACTTCGGCGCCGGCGCCGCCCGAATGCCCGGTCGAGGTGTGCTTCGTTGACGGTTGGTCGGTGGACCCGTCGGCGGCCCCGTCCGCAGCGGCTGCCGCGCCCCCTTCCGTCCTGGACGCCACCTTGAAGCTGGCCCGGGAACGATTCCCCCATCCGGCCCGACCGCTGTGGGGCACGGCCGATGTGCTGGAGAGCACGGAGCAGAGATCGGCCAGCCTGGCGTCACTGCTCGGCTGTTCGGATTTGTCCACGATGGACGTGGCAGCGAGTTGGGCGGAGGGGACCGAGTCGGGCTTTCTCTCTGGACCTATCGGCACCGACGGGTACGGGAACCCGGTATCGCTCGACCTCAACGAGGCCGCCTACGGTGGGATGGGGCCCCACGGTCTGATCGTGGGCGCCACCGGATCCGGCAAGAGCGAACTGCTTCGCACGCTGGTGTGCTCCCTCATCGCCAGGCACCCGCCCGACCTGCTCAGCCTGGTACTTGTCGACTTCAAAGGCGGGGCCACCTTCGCCGGCTTCTCCGACGTGCCTCACCTGGCCGGACTCATAACCAACCTCGAGTCGGACCTGACCAACGTTGACCGGATGGAGGCGGCGCTGCTCGGAGAACAACAACGCCGGCAGGAGCTCCTGAGCCGCGCCGGCCGGCTCGGATCAGCCGACGCCTATCGGCGGGTCCGGCGCGATCGCCCCGAGCTGCCGCCATTGCCTGAGCTGGTCGTCATCGTCGACGAGTTCGCCGAGCTGCTCGAGCAGCGCCCGGAGTTCATCACCATGTTCGGCTCGATCGGCCGGCTGGGCCGAAGCCTGGGTATCCACCTCCTTCTCGCCACCCAGCGTCTCGACGAAGGTCGGTTGCGGGGCCTGGAGAGCCATCTGCGTTACCGCATCAGCCTGCGGACCAATTCGACCACCGAGAGCCGCAGCGTGCTGGGGCTGCCCGACGCCGCAATGCTCCCGTCAGATCCGGGGATCGGCTACCTCCGGGTCGACGATCCCAAGCTGCAGCGCTTCCGCGCCGCCCTTGTGTCGGCGCCACCGGATCAGGCCCGGGGCAATGGGAGCTCCGGCTCGGACATCGAGGCGCTCACCGCCCGGGTTCGCGGCGCGGCTCCTCGCACGCACCAGATCTGGCTGCCGGTCCTGCCCGAACGCCTCGAGCTCGGCCGGTTCCTCGGCCGCCTCGAGGCGACACCCGGGCGTGGCCTGCAGGCGGTGGAGTGGGAGGAGCTCGGCCAGCAGAAGGCGCCTTTGGGGGTGATCGATCGGCCCCGTTTGCAGACCCGGGGCGTGCTGGTCGCCGATTTCTCCGGGGCGACAGGGAACCTGGTGGTGGTCGGCTCGCCCAGAAGCGGTAAATCTTCCCTGCTGCGAACGGTGGCCGCATCCCTTTCCCTCACCCACACTCCGGAGGAGATCTACCTGTACGGGCTGGATTATGCCGGTGGCGGGCTGTTGACGCTCGCGGGTCTTCCGCATGTCGGCGGCGTCGCCCACCAGGGTGACGAGGAGCTGTTGCGGCGCACGGTGAGCCACGTGGCCCGGATCGTCGAGCAGAGGGAAGAGCTCTTCCGGGAGCTGGCCATCCACTCGATGGACCAGTTCCGGCGCCGGCGGGCCGAGGGACTCCTGCCCCCCGGCCACCACGGTGACGTGTACCTGCTCGTCGACGGATGGGACAGCCTGCGCGCCTCGTCGGAGATCCTCGAGGAGCGCATATCCGAGATAGCCCGGCGTGGGCTAGCCGTCGGCGTGCACGTCGTGGTGGCGGCCAGCCGCTGGCCGGCGCTGCGGGCCGCCATACGGGACTCGATCCTGGGTCGTCTCGAACTGCGCCAGAGCGATCCGTTCGAGAGCCTGTTCGACCGCCGGGCGGCGGAGAACATACCGGTCGACCGGCCCGGCCGCGGCATCACCGGGTCGGGCGAGCACTTCCTCGCCGCGTTGGCGACGCGGGGTGGTGAGACCCATCCCGAGACCGGATGGGCGGAGCTGGTGGACGCGGTCCGCGAGGCGTGGGACGGGCCGGAGGCGCCCCCGGTGCTGGTGCTGCCTGCCGATGTCTCCATCCGCGATCTGGTCCCGGCCAAAGGGGGCTTGGCCGTCGGCGTGGCCGAGCCCGACCTCGCCACGCTGACCCTCGATCCGCTTGGCGGCGACCAGCATCTTCTGGTGCTCGGCGACAGCGCGTCGGGCAAAACCACGTTTCTCCGGGTCTTTCTCGACCAGCTCACCTCCGGGCGGTGCCGGGAGGAGGTCCGGCTCCTCATCGCCGACCCCCGACGGGGCCTCATGGACGCGGTGGACCCACAACTGCAGTTCGGCTATGCCGGCAGCGTCGCAGCCGTCGGCCCGGAAGTGGCTCGCCTGCGAGAGGCCCTCGACGGCCGGCTACCAGGTCCTGAGATCACCGTCGACCAATTGAAGAACCGGTCGTGGTGGCACGGACCGGAGGTCTACCTGGTGGTGGACGACCACGATCTGGTCGTCACCGCGACCTCCAACCCTCTCCTGCCGATCCTTGACCTCCTGGCCCAGGCCTCAGATATCGGGTTCCACCTGGTCCTCGCCCGCCGGGTGGCCGGATGGCAGCGGGCCCAATACGAGCCGGTGGTCCAGCGGTTGCGCGAGGTGGGCGTGACCACCCTCGTGATGTCGGGAGATCCGGCCGAAGGGATCATCACCGGCACGATCAGGTCCGCGCCCCGACCCCCCGGCCGGGCGCTATTGGTTCGCTACCGGGCTGGCCCTGTCGCGGTACAGCTGGCTCGACAGGACGGGCCCGATAGCACTGGGCCGATAGCCCTCAGGGCCGGGTCTTGAAGATCGCGTCCTCGTAGCCGCGCCGCTGCCCTGCCGTCACCCAGCCTTCCTGCATCAGCTCGGTGTAGATGTCGACGGCTTCCTCGCGGCGACCCACGCTCTCCAGCCACTTGGCCTTCGCCTCGCGAATGGTGGAACGGAACCACTTCCGCTCCAAAGCGATCCCCTCGTCAAAGAGGCGTTCCACCTCCTCCGCCGGCGCGGCCTGCTGAAGAGAAACCGCGGCGTTGTGCAGCATGTAGGCGCGGTCCATGTCGGTCAGGCCGGGTTCGGCGGCCAATTGTCGAAAAAGGCGGCCGGCCGCGGCCAGGTCCCCGGAGCGGCTCAGCTCCGCGCCTCGCTGAACAGCCGCTTCGTACTCGTGATAATCCATCGATCAGAGATCCTCCCAGGCCATCAGAGATCCTCCCAGGCGATCAGAGATCACCTCTCAGGCGAGAGCGCCGGCGAGCTGCGCCATACGGCGGTAACCGCCGCGACCGGTTGGCGATGAGGGCGATAAGTCCGGTAATCGGGACGGCGATAGCCAGGCACACAACCAGTTGAAGCAGAAGGCCCGGCCAGTGGAACCCCGGCTGCACACTCGACAGCGGCTTCAACGCGCCGGAGTCGGTGGTGGTGCCCGTGGGCTGCCGGCTGACGGCCACGTCGAACACTCCCACCCCACCCCGGTACCTCGCGGTGTAGATAAGGCCTTGCTGCTTCCCGGGATAGAGCACGCCAGGAACGCTCCGGCACGCAGACGTATCAACCAGATGGGCGGTCCGAACGGGGATCGCCGTAATGGCAAAGAAAATCACTCCCAATACCACCACAGCTCGCAGCGGGAGGATCCGTCTCAGGTTGGCCTTCGGTACCGGCATCGTTCTCGCAGGCTACCTGGCCCCAGGACCGGAAGGCACTTTGGCTCGACGTTGTCGCGGTTGAATGTCTCTAGTCCTCGTCGATGACGATTCGCTTGCAGCCAAACGGGTAGTGCGGCACTAGGTCCTCTGCCGTTTGCGAATCCTTTAGCTCGTCCAGCTCACCGGGTCCGAGAGGGCGGTTCGCTCACCACCTCCCGGCGGCCTGACGCCGGGCTCAGGATTGGCTGGCGGCTTCGATGGCCGTGAGGGCGGCGGCGAAGCCGTCGTCACAGCGACTCTCGAGCCGTCCGCTGGTAGAGACGATGAGGCGTTGCGTGGTCTCGATGATGACGTCCGGGGTGCGGCGCAGTCGCTGGATGAGATGTCTGTCCTCGTGATTCGGTAGGTGGGGAAAGCCACCGACCTGGAGGTAGGTGCTGGCTCGCAGCCCCAGGTTGGCGCCGTGGATGTGGGTGTGGGAGCCATCATCGAAGAGTTGCTTGTGGTAGTCGAGGTGGAAGGCGCGGCGCACCTCGGGGGCGGCAGTGTGGCCGTGCAGGCGAACGACGCCGAGCACGACGTCGGCGCCGTCGTCGGCCAGCCCGACCTGGTGGCCGAGCCACGTGGCCTCAACCTGGCTGTCCGCGTCGGTGGTCGCCAGCCAGACGGCGTCGGGGTTTGGCTCGGTACCAATCAGCGTTTGGAAACCGATGGCTCGAGCCGTGCCGACGGTGCGGGCGTTGATCTCCCGGGTACTGACACCGAAGTGCCGGCAAACGTCGCGGCTGCCGTCGGTGCAGTCGTCGAGCACCACCAGGATGGCGACGGGGATGGGGACGCGACGGGCCGCGGTTTGCAGGGCCATCAGGCAGTCGGCCAGGTGGTGTTGTTCATTGTGGGCGGGGACGACGACCCCGACCCGGCGGATCCGCGATCTCACGGGCCGATCAATCCAGTGCGGGCTGCTATCGAGCGGTGGTCACGACTCCACACGCCCAGCCGGAAATCCGCTTCCACGTGACAGCAGAGCCGGTCAAGGCCGCCCTTTGCGGCGGCCTGGTCGATGAGGTGGTGGACTTGATCGCCCGGAAGGGGGTAGTCGTCCACCGGGTGTCTCCAGTGGACCGCAACGACATTTCGGGCGCTGGTCGCCGTGAGATGGGCCAACTCGCGGCAGTCTTCCCGGTCGAGGTAGTAGCCGAGCTCGGAGAGCACGACCAGATCGAAGTCCCCCTCGGGCCAGTCGGATGGGACGGCGCCTTGGCGGAATTCGACGTTTCCCGGCTGGCCGATTCGGGCCTGCTCGAGGGCCGCGGAGGAGATGTCCATGGCCAGAACCCGGCCGCTGCGGGCGGCCAGCAACGTGGTCAGTAGCCCGATCGAGCAGCCCGGCTCGAAGACGGTGTCGAAGTACGGGTCGGGCAGGGCGGCCAGAGTGAGCTGCCGCTTGCGTGTCTCATACCATCGGGTTCGGAACCCCCAGGGGTCCCGATCGTGCCGGTAGAGATCCTCGAAGTAGCGCCGCTTCAGGCTCATGGTTTGAGCAGCACCTCAAAGGGCCGTGTGAGCCGGTCGAGCACGGGAGGCGGCAAGATGGGATCGGGGCCTGACAGCTGAGTGGCGAAACAGCGGACGGCTCGTCGTTTGCGCCGCGTCAGTTGGGGACCGAGTTCCACTCTCCTGGCGCGGTGCCAGGGCAGACCCGAACACGGAGACGCCCAATGCCAGGCCCACACCAGATAGGAGAACAACATGACGCGCCGCCGGTGGGCGGCGGCCCCGGCGGCCCGGCCGGCCCGGTCGTGGTCCGGGTGTCCATCGTGGGGCCACGGGGCCAGCACCAGGTCCCCCGGCCAGAGCAGCTCTGCGAGCTCGTCCTCGAGGCGATCTTCCGCGACCTGTCCGTCGGGATGGCCCAGCCGGAAGGTCACGGGCACGGGTATGCCGAGACGGGCGGCGGCTGTCAGCGACTCCTGAGGGCGTCGTCGGCGGAGTTCGGCCCGCCGGGACGGGTCGCTATTTTCGCCGTCGGTGACGGCGACGAGCACGATCTCGATGCCGGCGGCAACCAGAAGGGCCGCGGTGCCGCCGACGCCGAGAATCTCGTCATCGGGGTGGGGGGCGACGATGACGCAGCGTCCCGTCGATGGAGCGGGCGGCTCCCATGGCCGGAGGCGGCGGAGCTGTCCGCTCGCTTGCCAGTCCGATTCCGGGGTGCCGGTTCCGTCCAGCCGGGGATTGGCCAGCCGGGGATTGGCCTGGCGAGGATTGGCGAGCCGGGGATTGGCCTGGCGAGGATTGGCGAGCCCGGGATTGGCGAGCCCGGGATTGGCGCGCCGGGGATTGGCCTGGCGAGGATTGGCCTGGCGAGGATTGGCCTGGCGAGGATGGGTTGGCACTGGCTCGATCCCGGCCCTAGCTCGACCAGGGGTCGTTTTGTTGAGAAACCAATCGGCCGATCTCTTCGAGGTCGCGTTCGCCGTGGTGCTGTCGTATGTACACGGTCAGGTCGGCAACGACAGCGGCGTGGCGGCTGTCATGCGCGAGCGGGGCTGGACCGAGAGCTCGCCCTACCCTGTCCATGACTTCTGCCGCGTTGCGCTCGACCGTGGCCCGGACCGTCCCGGCCAGCACCTGATGGTCCCGACGAAAGCAGTCGTCGAGCCGGGCGGCGGCCGCCGAGAGCACCGCCTGATTTTCCTGGAGAGCCACCTGCACGGCGCCAAGATGGGCCAGCAGGTGGGGTTCACTATGGTGGCGGGACTGGTCCAACAGGGCCTGGGCGACGGTGAGAGTGCCACCATGCCAGCAGGCGGCGACGCCGATGGCCCCGGCCCAGAATCCCGGTCGGGCGAGGTACTGGCCGGCCCCGCCTACTGCCACCGCTGCCGCCTGTTGGAATGTCACGGAGCGGGTATCGGCTCGGGCCATACCCGGACCCACCCACGTCGAGGGCCCGACGACAACACCGGGAGCGTCGAGCTCTACCGCGAACAGCTGCTGACCCGAGAGAGCGCTGGCGTCAAGGAGGGCGTGCGTGGCCAGCCCGGCTCCCGAACACCACCCTTTCATTCCGTCGAGGCGCCAGCGTGCGCCTTCAGGCCGGGCGCGAACGCTGTCGGCAGGGCCGGCCGCCCACACGCCCCACCGCTGGCCGGGCTCGACCAGCGAGGCACCGAGTTCGGCAGTAATCGCTATCGCGTCGGCGTGGGCCTCGACCAGGCGCCCCACGACCAGATCGTGCTGTGCCATCGAGCACAGCAAACTGAACCGCCGTCGAGTTTGCCCTTCGCCGGGCAGGGGCCACCGCGCCGCCGAGTCGCAGGCCCTGGACAGCGCCATCGTGTCCACCGTCGGCGAGGCCGGCACGGAGACGGCTTGCGGTTGGGTCACGGGCGAACCGGTTTGACTCGCAGGGAGCGCGGCTCGTCCCGGCGGACTTCTAGAACGCCGTCGTGGATCCGGGCCTCGTAGACCGCCTGTGGTGCGCTCGCCGGGCCTCGTCGAACCTGCCCGGTGGCCACGTCGAACTCACTTCCATGCCAGGGGCATCGCACGCACCCGGCGTCCACCTCGCCATCTGACAGGGGGCCGCCCCGGTGACTGCAACGGTTGGCCAGCACTCGCGGTAGGCCTGCCAGCGCGCCCACCTTCTCATCGCCGAGTGTCACGATGACCAGGCTCACTCCCGCCGCCGAGGCGGCAGAGATCGGCGGCGCACCCGCTTGCCGATCGGTGACGGCGGTCCATTCGGTAGGCCCGCCGTGGAACGCGTTGGTGTCGACACCCACGCCGAGGGCGTAGGCGAGGTGACCTCCCAGCCAGGCAGCCGACGTCGCGAGCACCGCTCCTCCGACCCCTAACGAGGCCCCGAGACGGTGGTTGCCGCCCTTGCGCGCCCACCAGGAACAGGCGTACAGGGCCGTGGCGGTCAGGTTGAGACCAAGATGGACGACCCCTACGCGCTGCTCGGCACCGGTCGTGTCAGCCCAATCCGACGCCCCTGTGGCGGCTACCGGTAAGGCGGTCAAGACGCCCAGCCCGGTAAGGACGCGACCGGCCCGGGCTTCGCCGACCAGGTCGGCGACCATAGCCCCCGTCCAGCACCCGATAGGAGCGGACACCAATGCCGGGTGGGCCGGATGCGCCAGTCGCCTACCAGACAGCCAGTCGACCACGGGACCGGGACGCAGCACCCGATGCACGACGGCATTGAGCGGTACTCCCACCCGGTCCACCGCGGGCGCGACCTCGAGACGGCCCACTACTGCCCGGGACAGCCATCCCATCACGCCGCCGCCAACAGGATCAACATGACCGTCCTCTCCTTCCTGGCCCCAATGCTTCCCTGAACGGGTGCCGCTCAAACCCGCTACGAGTTCGAGCGCCTGGCGCTGTAGGTCAATAGGTGCCGGGAGGGTCCGAGGCCGGGAAGGAGTCTTCGGTGCTGCTGCTCTCTGTCCTTTCGTGATCGTCAGGCCTTTCGTGATCGTCAGGCCTTTCGTGATCGTCAGGCCTTTCGTGCTCGTCAGGCCTTTCGTGCTCGTCAGGCCTTTCGTGCTCGTCAGGCTTTTCGTGATCGGCAGGCTTTTCTTGATCGGCAGGCCCCGCTTGGTCGGCAGGCCGATCGGGCTGGCCGTCCTGCCGTACGTCAGCCTCGCCCCGACGGCGCCGTCTGCGAGCCATCGCGCTCACCTTCCTCCGGTCGGATCTCCACCGCCCGGGCGGAGATGGTGCTGGACAGAGGTACGGCCTGATCGTTTGCTTGTTGACATTCTGATGGCCGCCATGACCTCTCGTTGAGTAGCCACGTTCACCTCCGCCCAGGTTCTACCCCGCTGATCCCGCATGACATCGCAGGCCTGGTCTTTACCATCTCCGCCGCTGTACGACAGCCGCCGGAACCGTCTCGCCGAGGCCGGCGGCGTGATTGATACGGGCTGGTAGTGGGCACAAGAGAGGATGTGAGGACCCGTCGGGTCGATCTGTCCCGCCCAGGCATCTCTCGCCAGCGCTGCGGCCGCGGCTTCTCCTACAAGTGGCCTTCCGGTGTCCGCGTCGATGAGCTGGAAGTGCTGGAACGTATCCAGAAGCTGGCCGTTCCACCGGCGTGGAAGGACGTGTGGATCTGTGTGCTTGCGAACGGGCACATCCAGGCCACCGGCACCGACGCCGCCGGCCGGCGACAGTACCGCTACCACGACGATTGGCGGAGGCGACGCGACGCAGAAAAGTTTGCCCGCCTCCAGGACTTCGGCGTCGCTCTGCCCGGGCTGCGCCATCAGGTCATCGGGGATCTCCAGCAAGAGGGGTTCGGTCAGCGGCGGGTTGTGGCCGCAGCGGTACGCCTACTGGACCTCGGGGCATTCCGTATTGGCGGCGAGCAGTATGCCGAAGAGCACGAGACCTACGGCGTGGCCACGCTGTTGAAGCAGCACGTGAGCCGAAAAGGCAGCTTGCTGGTGTTCGACTACGATGCCAAGGGCTCACGGCGCCGAACGGTGGCCGTGCATGACGAGCTGCTTGTGCCGATCGTCACGTCCCTCAAACGTCGTCGTACCGGTGGAGACGAACTGCTGGCGTGGAAGAACCAGCAGCATTGGGTGAAGGTTCGCTCCAGCGACATCAACGACTATATCAAGGCGGCAGCTGGTGACGGATTCTCGGCCAAAGACTTCCGCACCTGGTCAGCCACGGTCCTCGCTGCCGTCGGGATGGCCGTCGAGGAGCTGGCGGGAGCGCGTGCCAATCGAGCAACTATCAACCGGGTCATTCGCCAGGTAGCCGACATCATCGGGGACACGCCAGCGGTGTGTCGATCTTCCTACATCGACCCGGCCGTCGTGGACCGCTTCGCTGCCGGTACCACCATTGCCGCCGCCGTCGAGCAGCTCTCCATTCAGGGAGACCTCGAAACCTGGGGACACCGGGCCGGCCTGTCCGCGCAGCAAGCTGTCGAGGAAGCCGTGCTGGAGATGCTCGACTATGCGTGAACGGGCCTAGCAGTTCCTCCAGTAGCGCAGCTTCCGGCATCGGGTGAGGAAATCGGCTGCGCCGTTGCCGTCGCCAATCAGAACGAACCCGTCGTCTCTGAGTTCGTCCAGGCCGGCCGCAGAGAACAGCCTGGCGGCATGCGGGTTGTGGCCGATGTATTTGTGATGGGCGTACGCGTAGGCGACGAAGTCTCTGGCGGCAGGCGTCTTCGCCAGGCTGTCTGCTCCTTCGTCGGAGCTGAGGATGACCACGGCGTCGTAGAGGACTGAGGGAGCGCCGTCGAGTTTCTGATCGGCGACGACCCTCGTCCCGTCGTGGGCCGTGGCCCCGCCGACCTTGGGGGCGATGATCTCGAGATTGGCCTGTTCGGCTGTGGCCGCGTTGCGCAGATCATCCAACACGGTGGCGTCGAACCCATCGGTTATGAGAACGCCGAGCTTGCGGCCGGCAAAGGTGTTGGGACCATTCCGCAGGATGCTCAACGCCGGCGAGGCGGCCAGGTCGGTCACCGGCGGCCGGGCCGGGGGCAACGGGTCGGGAATCCGGTCGAGGCCGAGCCCATCGGCGACCGCCTGGGCCAGGTCCTCGTGTACATTGCAGAGCCCGGCCACCATGCGGGTTCGGATGTCGGCTCTTTCGCATTTGGAGAGCTCGAACACGAAGGCATCGATGATGTGGCGCTGCTCGATGTCGGTCTGGCTGATGTAAAACTGGCGGGCCTGGCTGTAATGGTCGGCGAAGCTCTCTGCCCGCAGCCGGCGCTTCGATCCCCAGTTGGCGGGGAGGCCCATGTCCGCCTCGGGGCCCATGTCCGCCTCGGGGCCCATGTCCGCCTCGGGGATCGTGCGAAAGCCCCGGGTCGGGTTTTCGCGGGGTCCAGCCGTGTCCGCCGGCCACGAGTTGGGTTCGTAGTTGGCTCGGCTGGTCGGGTTGATGGTGGCCATGTGCCCGTCCTGCTGAAAGGTGGCGACGGGGCATTTGGGGGCGTTGATCGGGAGCTGCATGAAGTTGGGGCTGCCGAGCCGCTTCAGCTGAGTGTCGAGGTAGGAGAAGTTACGGCCTTGCAGCAGGGGGTCGTCGGTGAAGTCGATCCCGGGGATGATGTTCTGGGTGCAGAAGGCGGCCTGTTCGGTCTCGGCGAAGAAATTGTCCACCACCCGGTCGAGGACGAGCCGACCGATGCGACGGACCGGCAGTTCCTCTTCGGGGATGATCTTGGTCGGGTCCAGCACATCGAAGCTGAATCGCTCGGCGAAGTCGTCATCGAAGAGCTGCAGCCCGAGCTCCCATTCCGGGAAGTCGCCGCTGGTGATGGCGTCCCAGAGGTCCCGCCGGTGAAAGTCGGGGTCGGCGCCATTGATCTTGGTTGCCTCGTTCCAGGTCACCGACTGCAAACCTTGCCTCGGTTTCCAGTGAAACTTCACAAAAGTGGAACGGCCTTCGGCGTTGATCAGCCGGAAGGTGTGCACCCCGAAGCCTTCCATGAAGCGGAACGACCTGGGGATGGCCCGGTCGGACATGATCCACATGAGCATGTGGGTGGATTCGGGAAGGAGGGACACGAAGTCCCAGAAGTTGTCATGGGCGGTCTGGGCCTGGGGGAATCCACGGTCGGGCTCTTGCTTGGCGGCGTGGACGACGTCGGGGAACTTCATGGCGTCCTGAATGAAAAACACCGGGATGTTGTTGCCGACCAGATCCCAGTTGCCGGCCCGGGTGTAAAGCTTGACCGCGAATCCTCGTACGTCGCGGGCCAGATCCGATGATCCTTTGTTGCCGGCGACCGTGGAGAAGCGCACGAACGCCGGTGTGCGAAGCCCGGCCTCGGAGAACGGGTCGGCGCAGGTGATGTCGCCAAGCGGCTGGTAGTTCTCGAAAAAGCCGTGGGCGCCGAAACCGCGGGCATGGACCACCCGTTCGGGTATGCGCTCGTGGTCGAAATGGAACAGTTTCTCGCGGAAATGGAAGTCCTCGAGCAGGGCCGGGCCCCGCGCCCCGGCCCGCAGGGTGTTCTGGTCGTCGGCGACAACCACGCCCTGCTGGGTCGTGAGCGCCATCTGCCCATCGCCCGATGTCTGGTGGGTCTCGCCGCCTGACGGCCGGCGGGCGGGCGTGTCGCCGTAGCGGACCTCTTCGCCGCTCGTTGTGTCCTCGGTTGCCACAGAGTCCTCCTTGGTCGCCGCCTCCGGCCCGGGAGACGAGGTTTGGGTGCTGGATCAGAACAGGGCAGAAGCTTTCGGGGTGTGATCGGCCCGTTGCATCGCCACCGGGATGCTTCGCGCCGTATTGAAGATCTCCTCACCAGCAGGGTGCCGACACAGTGATACCCCGACGTCGCGAGGGGATAACAGACCGGACAAGCAGGTTTCGGCGGTGGATAACCGGGCGGAGCCGGGAATAACGACTATATGGTCATGCCGGCCCCCGAGAGGGTCGAAGAGCTCGAGCCGCCAGCCGAGGTGGCCTATGTGGCGGGCGTGCTGGGGATATGGGGGGCGGCGACGCCCACCGAAGCGACGGTGTGGTCGTGCGGGCAAGAGGGATGCATCGTGAGGTCGCGCCACGAGCACGAGCACCGCGTCGACGAGCGCCTGAGCGAGCTACGCAGGATCAACGCCGAGTTCGAACGCCGCCACCCGTCACTGAAGGACATGTCCGGGACCTAGCCTGGTGCCGCGAAGCGAAGGTGGGCTGACCGGTCGGTCACAAAGGAGCTTCGAAAGTGGACCTGGACGGCTCGTGGTTGAGCCGCGGCGGCCGGGTTATATCCCTGTTATGAGACCCGCAGAGATGATCCGGCTGCTCCGGCCAGCCCGGCCGCGCCTGCCCTATGGAGCCGAAAGGCTGGTCCACTGCTACAGCATCGAGGACGTGGCGAACGAAGCCCGACGGCGCCTCCCGTCGGGAGGGCGCGCCTACCTGGACGGCGGGGGGGAAGGTGAGTACACCATGCGGCGAAACCGGGCCGCCTTTGATCTCCTCGAGTTCGTCCCGGACATGCCGCGCGATGTCAGCCAGGTGGATACGTCGACGACCGTGCTGGGTCAGCGAATCCCGCTGCCACTGGTGTTGTCGCCGGTCGGCGGCCCCCGTATGTTTCACCACGAGGGGGAACGAGCCGTGGCCCGGGCCGCCCGCCACGCGGGTATTCCCTATGGAATCTCGACGCTGGCCACAGTGTCGGTCGAGGAGATCGCGGCAACGACCGACACGCCCCTTTGGTTCCAGCTGTATGTGTGGGGCGACCGCCGCGACGCCAAGGAGGCGGTAGTCCGGGCCAAGGCGGCCGGTTTCTCGGTCCTGCTGTTGAGCATCGACACGTCGGTGCGGTCGAAGCGGGAACGAGAGAAGCGCGCCGGGCTGGATCTGCCCTCCCCGCATCTGACCGCACGCACCTTCCTGGACGGCGCCCTCCATCCCAGCTGGTCCTGGCACTTTCTCACTTCCGAAACGATCAGCTTCCCGAATATCGGCCCTGCAGACCATCGATCCCGGGACAAGATCACCGAGTTGTTCGACGGCACAGTGTCCTGGGACGACCTGGACTGGATCCGTGGGACGTGGGAGGGGCCGATACTGGCAAAAGGCGTGATGCGTCCAGAGGAGGTGCGGCGCGCTGCGGAGCTGGGCCTGGACGGCGTCGTGGTGAGCAACCACGGCGGCCGCCAGCTTGATCATGTTCCCGCCACTATCGATGTGCTCCCGGAGATCGTCGATGCGGCAGGCGACCGGCTCGAGGTGCTCGTGGACTCAGGCTTCCGGCGTGGCAGCGATATCGCCGCCGCGCTGGCGCTCGGGGCCAAGGCGGTGCTTGTCGGGCGCGCCCACCTCTACGGGCTGGCCGCAGCAGGGGAGGCGGGTGTTCGCCGTTGTATCGACATCCTGGCCGAGGAGCTGCGGACGGCGATGGGGCTGTGCGGCGCCCGCACCATTGCCGAGCTCGACCGGAGGCTCATCCGCCGGCGATGCGAGCCGCACGCGGTTCCGCGGTAACGGTACGGGGTATACCTTCGTTGTGCTGGTAGACATCGCCATCGCCGTCGTGATCGTGATCATCGCGGTGATTCTCGGTATTGTCGTCCATCCGCTCTTATGGATCATTCTCATAGTCGCCGCCCTTTGGTTGTTCGGCCGGCACAGGCGGTGGTAGCGGGTTCGGGGCGGCGGTGGTGGCAACCACTCCCGACCGGGTGGTCCCGGTCGGCCGGCAACTCCGGCTGGCGATGTGCATCCCGACCGCCGGGCCGCACCCGGTGGAATCTCGGCACCTCGGCATCGGCCCGCTCGCCAATGGCGACCTGATGCGAACAATCTGCGAACCCGCGAGCAGGTCGCCGACCGCGCCAGTCGCTGGCCGGCGAACCGGTCCCGATAAGTGACGGTGGAGGGACTTCCGGACGCCGTGGGCGGTTAACTCTGTGGTTTGATTCCCCGGCCCGCGTCCTGCTCCGACGAGTTCGCTAGGCTCCCCGCCGAGGAGGGAGGATGCGGTGGACTACGAGACCATTCTGACCGAGGACAAGGACGGCGTCGCCACGGTGACGTTCAACCGGCCCGAGCGTATGAACGCCTATACGGCGCGCCTGGGCCTCGAAGTGAGGCACGCCATCGCGATGTTCGACCGTCGTGAGGAGATCCGTGCCATTGTCGTGACCGGTGCCGGGCGGGCCTTCTGCGCCGGGGCGGATCTATCAGCCGGTGCCGATACCTTCGCCGGCAGGCGAGGCGGCGGCGCTCCACCCGAGGAACTCGTGGTCAAGGACGCCCGGGAGTACTGGCAGATGAACACCCCGATTATTGCGGCGATCAACGGTGCCGCGGTTGGCGTCGGTCTGACGATGCCGATGCAGTGGGACATTCGGGTCGCCGCCGAGGATGCCAAGCTCGGCTTCGTGTTCAACCGGCGCGGGGTGATGCCCGAGCTGAGCGCCAACTGGGTGGTGCCGAGGGTCGTCGGCGTGTCGCGCGCCCTGGAACTCCTGGTCACCGGCAAGATGATCACCGGGCGGGAGGCTGCGGACATGGGTCTGGTTTCCTCAGCGGTCCCGGCTGCCGAGGTCCTCCCCACCTGTATGGAAATGGGGCGCGACATCGCGTCGAATGTCGCCCCGGTGTCGGCTGCCATCGTCAAACGGCTGGTGTACGAAAACCTGGCTGAGCCCGATCGCCGATCCGCCCAGGCGCGGGAGGGCCGTCTCTTCGCCTGGACCACCCAGCAACCCGATGCTCGCGAAGGTCCCCTCGCCTTCCTGGAGAAGCGTACCCCGAGCTGGAACCTGTCGAAGAACGCTGACTTTCCCGAAGAGCTCTTCGGCCAGGAGTAGCCCGGGGAGACGGGCTACTGCCCATCGCCCGGTTGGCAGGGGCGCGGCGGTGACGGCCTGACCGGCCGGCCCTGGTGACAGGGTCAATCGACCAGGATCCCTGAGTGCTTCAGAACGCGAAGTGGAGTCCCAGGACCTGAAGGACGAACCCGATGCCGAGCAGGACCGCGCCGGTGATCATCGCTACGGCGCGTTGCGAGCGAGCCGTTTCGGTGTTTCCGTTCAAGAGGAAGCCGGTGACCAAAAGGGCGAATGCGCCTAGACCGGCTACGATAATCCCAATCTCCAGACTACGAAACCAGCTTTGCGATCTCACGGCGGGATGGACAGCGGCTAGAAGCATTGGAAACATTGGTCGATGCTAGCAAGGCCCACGTTCCAGCCGGTTCATGCTGGGTGGGTGTGGTGCGAACGTCGCGTAGTGGTGCCGACGTGTGTCTTGCTGATCGGTCTGGTGCGACGCACCGAGAGACGCCCTCAGCCAAAGACAGTGATATGCAATTGTTGTGTGTTATAAACGCACATATCCATTATCTCCCTGCACAACTCAGGCCAGATCTCGCCGTCAACAGCCGGAGCTTCGCAGACCTTGCAGGACGCCGGAATTACCGGCGCGATCGCTGGTCCTAACACCTCGATGAGGACCCAGGCGACCGACGACCTGACCGCAGCCCTGGCCGGAGCGGCCGACGATGAGTGGGCAACTCGCAGCGCGGTGCCGGCCGCCGCCGGCGGAATGCGGCGTCGCGAAGGGCGCTTGCCCCCCTTGTGGTTCGATCTGCTGATAGTAGTCGCTGTCTCCGGAGTGCTTTCCTTTGGAACGGTTGGACTCCTGCTTGCCGACTTCGGCGCCTATTCCATCGCCCCCGCGTTCATACTCGGTGCGATCGGGACGGCGGCGGCGGCGTGGTTGGGTCGGCCAAGGAGCCGCGAGCGGAGGCGAGGAGCCAGGCGCAACGGCACCGGTGCTGCTCTCGGAATGTGTTTCGTCGTGGTTGTTGACGCGGTGTGGAACTCCTTGCACACCAGCTACCACATACTGGCCGACAGGGACCCAGGGCTATATCTATTGGCGGGAAAGTGGATTGCCGGGCACGGGAACCTTGTCGTGACCGGCGGAGCCACATGGACCGCCAAGGGATCCTTCTTCCAATGGTGGGTGCAGGGCATGTATCCCTCTGCTGACGGATCCACCGCACTCTTCCAGTTCAACCACTTTCTGCCGTCCTTGCTCGCAGAGGCCGACAACATCGGCGGCGACCGGCTCATGTTCCGGGTTCCGGCAGTCCTCGGAGGCATCAGTCTCTGCGTGATGTACGCCGTCGGGTGCCGTCTGATCCGGAGGCCCTGGCTGGTGCTCGCGGCCGTCACTGGCTACAGTCTCTCGCTCCCTCAGCTGTACGTGTCTCGCGACACATTCTCCGAGATAGCTACCGAGGTATTGCTCTGGGGAGGGATTCTGTTCCTTCTACGAGCGTACGCCACCCGTCGCTGGGTCCTCGGCGCTCTCGCCGGCCTCTGTCTAGGCGGCACGGTTATGACCCACGTAGACGCGGTCATATATCTCGTGCCGCTCCCTCTGCTCGCGGCGATCAGCTGGCTCGCCGCCGGTCGCGCCGGTGACAGGCAGGGCTTACCAGCCTTGTACTCTGCAGTAGCAGTCGGGGCCATTCCTCTCGCCGCGCTCGGAACCTTCGACATCCAGAGGCGATCCACCCCCTACTACAACGCCCTTTCCCCGAAGGTTCACGAGTTATACGCGGCTGTTGGTGGATCGGTACTTCTCGCCGTCGTTCTCATTTCGGCGTGGTCCCATCTACCGCAGGTGCGCGAGTGGCTCCTCGGTCGACGCCACGGGTTGGCCGCCGGAGCAGCCTTGTTCGTCGGCGTGGTCCTGGCCGCCGCCTGGGTCCTCCGCCCGTTGGGACCGAAGGGCAGGCTTTCCCAAACCTACAGTCTCCTCGTGACGCTGCAAACGAGATTCGGACTTCCTCTGGATGGGAACCGGTCTTACGCCGAGCAAACCATGAGGTGGCTCGAGTGGTACGTCGGTCCAGTGGCTTTGATGCTTGGAATCGCCGGAATGTGCATCCTCGTCGGGCGCGGCATCCGGGATGGGTCTGGTGTAGCGACCATCGTGCTTCTCGAATTGGGTGGAGTGAGTGCCCTGTATCTGTGGAATCCGAACATCCTTCCTGACCAGCTCTGGGCGACCCGACGTTTTGTTACTGCGGCGTTCCCACTCCTGATGATCGGCGCCGGGCTCGCTATCGACGAGCTGACGACCAGAATGGCGCGGCTGGGACACAATCCAGTCTGGCCGCTGGGCGTCGCAGCCGTCAGCGGGGTGGCCCTCGTCGTCTTCCCTTTGAGCACGACACTGCCCGTGGTCAACTTTCGGGCTGGCTCGGACTTCCTTCCGGCCGTACAACAGGCCTGCTCCAGGATTGGGGCGAACGGCGCGATTCTGTTCCTTCGCCCCGCCTCTGGAGGCTCTCAACTCGTTGAAGCCGTCCGCAGTTGGTGCGATGTGCCGGTGGCTTCGCTTCGAGAAAAGCTCACACCGTCGCAACTCGCCGCGGTCGCCGAGGCTTTCAGGCACGATGGACGTGTGCTGTGGCTGGCCGATTCGACCCCACAAACTATCGTCGCCACCAGCCCTCGGCTGAAACCGATTCTCCTGGGTGTGGGAGTTGATAAGGACAACCTGTCCCTTACCCTGGATGAGCCTCCGCAGAGCTACAACCCGAGCAAGTTGTCTATATATGGTGCGAAGGCAACGTAGTACTAAGCACGATCAGATTTCGCCGGGTATATTTCCTGCGCCATCCTGGCCTGACGACCAAAAAGCTCTGCTACGGTCTCGGCCACACAGTCACAAATCGGGTCATTGGCAGCGAATCCGATCCGCTCTACTATGTCGCGCAGGTCCGTGGCCAGTTCCCTCCGCCGACCTACGTTGCCAGCGTCTCGAGCAACTCGTATGACCTCGTCCGCATACCTCGACAGGCTCCGGTGTGACTGCACATAAAGGCGCGCCCGCTGCGCCATTTGGTATAAGTCGAGGGGGTGACTGATGGCATATGACAACATATCGGCAACCTTCTCTGTCGAAGGGGGCGACTCAATCCGCAGCACAGTGTCATCGGGCACTTCGACATAGTGGCCGGCGTCTACCGTCAACACGGCGAGCCCATAGGCCATGCTGTCCAGCAAGACTTTGCTGGCGGCCTCGCCGATCGGATACCTGAGCACCGTGGCCAGGGTTGCCCGCCGTCTCAAGGAATCGAGGACCTCGTCCGAGACGGCGCCCATGACCCGGACGCTGTCCGACAATCCCAGTCGTGCGACATGATTGCGCAGACTACGCAGGACCTGCGGATCGGCATAACCACAAATCACCAGCTGAGCCCGGTCGGATAGCTCGGCCATGCGGAAGGCTTCGACGACAGTGGACACGCACTTTGTGCGGTTGATCGCACCAGCCTGCAGCACGAAGGGACGATCGTCGACGGTCAGGGAGACCGTTTCTCCGGACTCACTACCGCGGAGAGGAAGAGAAGGCAGGGGTATGTTCCAGACGTCGCCGGCGTACTCGCGTCTGACCTTGACGGCTGCAAACTCTGAGTGGGTGACGACGCCCAGAGCAGACTCCAGGACCAGACCCAGGAGGGGGTAGTTTTCCACGTTTTCCGGACGCGCCGGCCACTCGCCCGGCTCAGTCCGCAACGTTTCGGCCACTCCCACCCCTGGTGGTCCATACAGCCGGGAAAGCACGCGCGTCAACTCGCCTTCGTTGAGTCTCAGGAGTTCCGTCATTAACAGGTGCGTCAATGACGCGTCATGAAGGACGACTATACCTGGCACCCTTCGGAGCGCTCGGACCAGGTCCCCGTGATAGCCCCAATGGTCTCCGATGTTGTAGTAGACGGCGTCGTAATCAACCAGCTTCTCCTCCATCGAAGCATCGAGCTCCAGTCCGGGATCCGGCTCGAGGCGACCGCCTGCCCCGATCGGATACAGAATGTCGACATCGATACCCGGGAGGCGCCGGAGCTGTGATACCACCTCGGCGCTGAACTCACCGATTCCGCTGCGCGCGGAGAAAGGAGTACACCAGGCGACCCTCACGTCAGGAGCCTTTCAATCGTCGCATCCCAGGAAAGATTCATCGCTCGTACCCGCTCGAGACCCGCAAAACCGAGTTGGGCCGCGATTCGCTCATTCGCCAGCCGATCGATCGCCCGGGCTATACCGAGGGCCGAAGCCTCTGCTACCAGACCTGTTACCTGGTGATCGACCAGTTCGTGCACGCCACCCGAGTCCGTTGTCGTCACGACGGGTTTCCCCGAAAGCAACGCCTCGGATGTCACGTAACCGTAAGAGTCTTCGTCGATTGGTATGTAAGCGACGGCACGCGCGTCCGCGAGCAGGTCCACCTTCTCCTGGTCAGAGATATACCGCGGGAGTAGCTCGACCCTGGATCCGACTCCGAACCTATCGATCGTGTCGACCAGGCGAGTCAGATCGTCATCTGTGTCAGGTCGACCTGCGATCACCAGGCGGATGTTCTTCCTGACGTGGGCCATCGCTTCGACCAGCAACTCCTGTCTCTTCCCCCTGTTGATCCGCCCGACGGCCAGGACGTAATCTCCGTATGTCCCGGTGCGAAACGCCTGAGGGTTGCCATGTGGTGGTAGCAATACCGTCGAGGTTCGGCCATTGAATCGAAGCAGGCGCCGGCCCGTAACAGCCGAGTTGCAGTAGATCGAACGAGCATCAGAGAAGGCCAGGTTGTCAGCCTGGCGGACGGCGCGCGTCAATCGCATATAGTGATGATCGGAGGTAAAGTCCTGCCACGGGGTTCCCTTCAGGTCGTATACCTGCCTGAACTGGTGTAAGAGCCAAATGACCTTATTGGAATGAGGCACAAGATATGCCGGAAACTTCAATGCGATCACTCGATCGGCGCCCGCGATACGCATCGATGCCGCCGCGAACATCGACTGGGCGACGTCCTCGGGGTTCGCCCAACGGAGCGGGACCTTCACCAGCTCGACGTCATTTCCTCGAGAGGCCAGTTCGCGAACAAGAGTCTCTGCGAGGTGTTCCGCCCCTCCGCGCAGGAACGGAACAGACGTATTCAAGACTGCGACCTTCACTGGAGCAACCTTGCCACCGCGTGATCCCACGAAATGTTCAGTGAGTCCAGCTGCCTCTTGTGCGCGAGCCCCAGCTGCTGAGCCGCTTGACGGTCTTCGTACAAGAGGTCGAAGGCGGTGGCAAGATCCGAAGCCGTCGGCTCAGTAACTATTCCATTGACGCCAGTCTCTACCAGTTCGATCACGCCGCCACTGTCATACGTCGTGACGATAGGCTTGAGCGCAGCCGCCGCTTCCAATCCGACAAACCCATAGGAATCCTCGTCGAATGGAATGTAGACGACGCCGAGCGCGTTAGACATCAATCGAAGCTTGGCCTCCTCTGAGATCACGGTGTTGACGAAGCTGGCTCTATCAATCAGATCTAACCGGACTATTTCTCGATATATCTGCTCGGCGTAGTCCGAGCCCTCCTCCGAGCGTCCCGCCAGGATGAGCTTCACGGGCGTCCTGGTCCTGGCGAGCGCTTGGACTGCGAGAAGTTGACGCTTGTGCGGGACGACCCTGGACACATACACGATCGCGTCCCCGACCGAGCCGCTGTTATACGTCACCCGCTCGCCCAGCGGTGGATAGAGCACCTCGGAGTCGATACCGTTATAGCGCCTTAATCGTGCCGAAACCCGGACCGAGTTCGTGAAGATATGCGCGCACTCCGACAGCGCCAGGTCGTCCGCGGCGAAGAGCATTCGCCTGAACTCACGGCCTAGCGGGTCATCGGCGACGCTAGGATATGTCGACCACAGATCGTAGGCTGGTCGATAGTGGTGGAGGAACCAGACGACCTTGCTGTGATGCTTCACGAGGTAGCTGGGGGTCCGAATGGCGATCAGACGGTCGCCGTGGCCAGTGAAGTCCCACATTCGCAGTCCGACCATCTGGCTCGGAAGCTCCCTCGGGTTGTCAACTATCGGAATACGGTAAGTCTCAACCTCGTGACCTCGGGACTGCAGCGCCTCGTCAAGCCAATCGACCAATGCAGAGGCGCCTCCGTATATGTACGGCGCGGTCGAGGTGACAAGGATGACCTTCACGCGACGTCCCTTCGCACCCGCGCCGCCTCGCGAACCAGTGCCGCGCAGATCCGTCTGATATCTTTCTCGTCGAGTTGGGTGTAGGTCGGAAGGGAGAGTCCCTGCCGCGCGCACGACTCCGCCACTGGATATACACCCTGAGGCTCCAGGTATGGCGGCATGGTGTGGAGCGGGTAGAAGACCGGACGAGTTTCAATTCGCGCCTCGGCCAGCTGGCTCGCTATAGCATCGCGATGCGCCACAGTCGGAACGTCGACCAGAACGGTATAAATCCAGTTAACAGAGGAGCTCCAGGGCGGTGGTTGCGGAGTCCGGATAAATGGGCAGTCTGCCAGGTAAGCGTCGTAGCAGTGCTGGATCTCTTGGCGAACTGAGAGCTTTCGGTCTATATCCTCCAGTTGGGCCAGGCCAATGGCCGCGGCAATGTTGGTCATGCGATAGTTGTAACCGACTACCGGAAACCAGTAGCGCTTTTCCGAGTCCATTCCCTGTCCCCGGTACAGCCGCAACGTCGATGCCAGATCAGGATCGTCGGTGGTGACGGCTCCGCCCTCTCCCGTCGTGATGATCTTGTTGCCGAAAAAGCTGAAGGCGGCGCAATCGCCCAGGGCACCCACCCTCCGGCCTCCGACGCGAGCCCCATGAGCCTCTGCGGCGTCTTCGATGACGGCAATTTCATAGCGGTTGGCGACATCGTTGAGCTCAGCCATATTGGCGGCGTGCCCGTACAGATGAACAGGTATTATGGCCTTCGTTTGGGCCGTAATCTTACGACGCACCTCGTCGACGTCCATAGTCATTGCCAGCGGCTCGGAGTCGACGAGCACCGGCGTGGCCCCACAGTAACGGACGACATTTGCGGTCGCAACGTACGTGAGCGTAGGCACGATGACTTCGTCACCGGGGCCGACTCCGAGCGCGACAAGGGAAAGGTGAAGGGCGCTCGTACCATTGTTCGTAGCCACCGCTTTCGCAACGCCACAAAATGCCGCGAAACGCTCTTCGAACTCACCGATAAAGCGGCCCGCAGAGGAGATCCACGTGTTCTCGAGGCATTCGCTCACATAACTAGCTTCGGTGGCCGTCAGGTCCGGGACAGCCAAAGGGATGAATCGGTCATCACTCATGCTGAGTTTTACAGCTCACTTGCCGGTACTCCGACAACCGTCTGACGCGCGTCAATGTCCCGCACAACGGCAGCTCCAGCTCCTATGGTGGCCCATTCGCCAATTGTGATCTCGGGGATTACCGATACCCCGGCTCCGAGGAAAGCGCCAGTCCGAATCGTGACGGAGCCGGTGACGTGAGCGCCGGGGGCCACGTGGACGAAGTCCCCCACGTCGCAGTCGTGGTCTATGGACGCACAGGTATTGACTATCACAGCCGTGCCTACGGACGTGTAGGGCCCCACCACAACTCCATGCATGAACACACAGGCCCGACTTATGGCGGCCTCGGGTGACACCCGGGCGTGGGCCGATAGAACTGGCGGCAGATTGAAACCGAGGTCGCTCAAGTAGATAGCCAAACGGGCGCGGACCTGATTGTCGCCAACTGCGACCACTGCATCGCGAACTCCTTCTGATAGGAGTTCTGGCAGCACCTCGTCTGTGCCCAGGTACCTCGCCTGGAGGGGCCCGGAGGGGGGCGATCCAACACAGCCACGGACGTTCCACCCGAGGCTGGCGATCACATCGAGGCAGCTGCGGGCGTGCCCTGAGGTGCCAAGGACGATGACGTCCCTCATCCCGGAGCTCTTACGGCTCGGGCTCGGTGTCGAGCGGTGCTCGGGCCTTGAGGCCGCGCTGCACCTCGCCCAGGATCTGCCAGGTGCTGCGCACCCCGCGCCATTCCCATTCACGATCGCCAGTGGAGTCCTTGAGCAGCTGCCGTAGCTTGGCCTCGGTGAGCACGTCTCCGGCAATCGTCTGGGCAGTGAGAAAGGTCCTTACCCTCGCTCGAAAGCGTCGGTCCCTGCCCATCAAGTCTCTGACCAGAACCATCACAGATTCCCCGCTGATATAGCGAGCCGCCAGCTCCCGGCTGACCGAGTCGATCGGGGCTGTGCCCAGGACGACGGACTGGAGCGCTTGCCCGATGGCGATATCCTCTGGAAGTGACTTCGGCGGAAAGCGTTGGGTGGATGAGGCTTCTTCGGACTCGAGGAGGCTGTCCAGAATCAGATCTTGCGACCCACCAGAAGCATAGAGGTCCAAGAAGTGCTGTAGGCCGCCGGCATCAGGTCGGCGGCCGAGGGCACACAAATAGCAGCCGGTGACATACGCAATTCCAAGGTCCGAAGGGCGGTCGCTGCCGGAGGCATTTGCTTCATCGGATGCGAGGAGCTCCTCGGCCAATCCATTGGGCGGTTCGCCGGACCGGAGGCGGTTCGCAATAGTTGCGACCTCAGGTCTCTGCGGGAGCCGGCCCAACACCGTGGCGTAGAGGCCGTAGGCCCAGGCAGTGGCCGTGTCCGGGGCGGTGTCCATCAAATCAATTTCCTGATCGATGTCTGCCGCCGGCATTGCCTCGCTGAAGCTTGAGCGCAGAAGGGCCCTGAACCCATCCTCTGTGAAGACAACTTTCGAGCCGGAGCCGTCAGACGCTTCCTCGGCGACGGCCGGTAAACAGGGGGGCGATTCGGCCAATATTCCATCGATCCCGAGTGGGGGGACCACTGAGACTGACAAAGCCGTTATCAAAGGCGACTCCATCGAGGTGAGATTTTGACCAGCACCGGACGTAGCTCTCTGGTTTGGGCGACTATAAATCGGAGAGAGTGTAACTTCCTCGCCCGTCCAGGTCGGGGATACCATCCCGACCGTCGGCCTGGTGCGCTAATGTCATTATCAGGCCGTTTGCGACGAGCCGGCCAGCCGCGGCCGGCCCTCGGTCACGTGAGCTTGCGCAGGACGGGTAGCTGCTCCAAATACTGATCGAGGACCGTGTCATCCCACGGGGCCCGCAAGGCGACATTCACGCCCTGGGCACCGGCGTCGATGTACTGCTGGATCTGCTCGGCCGCGAGTTCGGGCGGTCCTGAGATGGCGCCGTCGCGCACTATGGTCGCCATGGGGCCCCAACCCTGTTGGGCGATGACGTCGTTGGCCGGCGTCCCGTCATTGGAGAGGGCGAAGATCAGGTTAACGGTGCGACGGATCGTCGCCGGATCGCGTCCCGACGATTGACAGTGGTCATTGAGCACTCCGATCAGGCGACCGTATCGGTCGGCCGATACGTACGCCGCGTTCCAGCCGTCGGCGTAACGCGCCGCGATGGGAAGCGTGCGGCGCTCGCCCGTTCCACCCACCCAGATCGGCAGTCGTGACTGGAGCGGTGTGGGCAGACAGGAGGCATTCTCCGTCCGGAAGTACCGGCCGGCGTGGGTCGTCCTCGGTTCGGTAAGCAGGCTGCGAATGAGCGGGACAGCCTCTTCGAGCATGTCGAGTCGCCGCCCGGCTCCCGGGAAATCATACCCGTACGCCTCGGCCTCCCACTGGTGCCAGCCCCCGCCGAGCCCTAATTCGAATCGACCGCCGGAGATGTGGTCGATGGTTATGGCCGCCTTGGCAAGCAGTCCGGGATTCCGGTATGCGACGCAGAACACAAGGCAACCGAGCCGAGCTTGGCGGGTATCAGCGGCAAGTGCGCCGAGTGTGGCCACGGCCTCGAAATGATCGACGGTCCCGCCTGCCGGGGGTGCTTCGTACAGGTGGTCCCAGACCGAGATCCAGTCTACGCCTCCGTCGTCGAGCCTGCGCCATAGGGCCCGAAGCTCGGACATGGGCAGGTTCTGCTGGCCGATATGCACCCCGAATGAAATACTCACGGGACCATCCTAATGGGCCGACACAAACGCGGGTCCTACCGTTTGACGGCCGGGAGCACCTCGTCTGCGAAGCGGACCATGTTGTCGAGGGTGGCGGTCAGCCGATCGGCGGTGGACAACCGCGCCAAGTGTACGGGCTCGACCCACGGAATCCCGACCAGGTGGTGCAGACCGGCCTCCGCGTAGCGGCCGATGGTGTCGATGATCTGCTCCGTGCCCTCGACGCCGACGAATGCCCAGAGCATCGACACCACGAGTTCGGCCGGGTCGCGACCGGCTTTCTCCATCTCGGCGTGCACGGCGGCTACCTCGGCGGCCACCTGCTCGGGGCTCGATGCCACGGTGTGGTAGCCGCTGCCGTACCGGGCGACTCGGCGGATGGCCGCCGAGGTCTTCCCGCCCACCCAGATGGGGATGTGCGGACGCTGCACGGGGAGCGGCAGGGCGCCGATCTGGTCGTAGTCGACCCAGTGGCCATGGAAGCTGCTCGGACCGTCCTGCGTCCAGAGGTCGATGCAGACCGCGATGTACTCGTCGGTGACCGTGCCGCGGTGAGCGTACTGTTCACCGATCCCGAGGGCCGTGAACTCCTCCTCCATCCAGCCGACGCCGATCCCGAGGATCACCCGGCCGTGGGAGATGCGGTCGATCGTCGAAAGGGTCTTGGCGAGCACCAGCGGGTTGCGGTATGGGACGATCAGCACGCTGGTTCCGATTCCGACCCGTGACGTCCGGGCGCCGATCGCCGCCATCACCGCCAGTGGGTCGTAGATGTACTGGTCGACGCGAAACGGCGAGGCTCCGGTGTCGTTGTAGAGGTAGGTCGACGTCACGTTGGACGGCATCACGACGTGGTCGTGCACCCATACCGAGTCGAACCCGAGGCGCTCGGCCTCGACGGCCACCGCCAGGCACCCGTCGACACCCGGGTCCTCATCGAAGGTCCCGAAGTTTCCCGTGGTCACCCCGAACTCCATAGGGTTGAGATCCTACCCCCGGTCGTGTTGGGCCGGCGATGCCGAGCGCGGCACGGGTCGAGGGCAAGCGTGCCTTTTACCGCCGGGCTACCTTTTTCCCCTACCTGTGGGAGGCCACGGAAGCCTCCAGGTGCCGCCGCGAAGAGCGTTTAGCGCAGATGCTGCCTGATAAATGTGCACATCTCCTCGATCGCGGTCACGGCTTCAACGGGCTCGGCGCCGCTGTCGTACCACTCGACCCGGTCGTCCGGGTAGCGGTCGCCGTAGTGCAGGCGCCAGGGGCCGTTAAGGATCCAGATGTGCTCGACGTCGGCGTACTCGGTGATCGTGACGTCGACGCCGGCAGCCCGGGCCGCCGCGGCGAGGCGGACGCTGTCGTCGTGACATACGTCGCGCCCGGCCGCCTGGATAAGTAGCGGCGGCAGGCCGTGCAGGTCGCGGTAAACTGGCGAGTGGCGCGGGTCGCAGGGGTCGACCCCGCCGGTCGATAGCAAGGTGGCCGAGAGAACCTCGACGAGCTCGCGCCGGATGTCGTACCCGTTGCGCACCGGGTCGTCGAGCGACGGGGTGTTGAGCGCGATGTCTGCCCATAGCGAGTTGAGAGCACCACACGCCGGCAACGGCAGGCTGGCGTCTCGGGCATCGGCCATCAGCGAAACGGTGAGCGCCCCGCCGGCCGAGTCGCCGGCGACGGCAACCCTGGTTGGTGCGAGGCCCTCCACGTCGAGGAGGTGGAGGTAGACCGCGAGGACGTCCTCATGGGCGGCAGGGAACGGGAATCTCGGTGCCAGGCGATAGTCGGGCGCGACGACGCGACCACCCAGGCCGAGCGCGAGCCGGGCGGCTCCCCGCCGGGCCCACGCGGCGAGGCCGCTCGAGTAGCCGCCGCCATGCAGGTACAGGACCACCAGCGACGGGTCGGGTGGCCCACCCTGCGGCCAGGTCCACTCCACGGGTATCCCGGCCAGCTCGTCGCGCTCGATCGTCACGCCGGCGGGCGTTTCGATCAGCGGTGCGAAGAACTGCTCCTGGGCGGCGATCTGTTCGGCGAGCTCGGGCGACACTGCCCCATTCGAGCACACCACGCCCGGATCCCGGAGCCCGCGGGTTGGCCGGACGGCCCGGGGACGCCGACCGAGATCCGTGGCCGCATGAGGTCCCCGCGTCCGGACCCGCTGGAGTCTCCTACAGGAGCTTGGGCAGCACCTTCCCGGTGAATAGCTCGAAGGTGGAATGGCTGAGTGGAGCTGCCATCAGGTAGTCGAGCGAGATCGTCTCACGAAGCTCCTGCAGTTTGTCGAGGACCTCATCGGGCGTGCCCCACACGACCACGTCGGCGACGTACCGTTCGACCGGATCACGGGCGTCCCTCGGCGGGCCCGACGCCGGGTCGACGGCATGACCGGGGCTGGCGTACGACGCGCTGGTCCACTGCGCACCCCGCCGCGCCACCTCTTCTGCCGCGGCTCGCGTCGGCGCCAGCGCCAGCAGCCTGGCGACGGGGATGTCGCGCCCGTCGACGGGATGACCGTATCTTGCGAGCATCGCATGGTAGAGGCGACGCTTCTCACCGATCTCGGCGTGCGTCGAGTGCGGGTCCATGAGGATCGAGTGGCCCCGCTCCGCGCTCCACTCGATCGCGCCCGGCGACGTCGACGCGATCCACGTCGGCGGCCGCGGCCGCTGGTATGGCTTCGGGAGCACCTCAACATCGTCGAAGGTCCAGTACTCGCCATGGTACGTAAGGCGGTCGTTTTCCCACGCCTTCAGCACGATGTCGACGTGCTCACGAAACCTCGGGTAGCTCTCCTCGGCTGCCACATCGAACGCCGCGAACTCAGTGCGATCAAAGCCACGGCCCGCGCCCCAGTTGACCCGGCCGCCCGACAAAACATCGAGCAGCGCGATCTCCTCCGCGATCCGCAAAGGGTGGTAGAACGCGGCCAGTGTCACTGCGGTGCCGATGCGCAACCGGCTCGTGCGGTTGGCGATATGCATGGCCATCAGGTGCACCGAAGGGCACACCGAGTAGGTGCCAAAATGATGCTCGGCGAGCCACACCGCGTCGTAGCCGGTGCGGTCCATCACCTCGATCCGTTGGAGGGCCCGGTCGTAGACCGTGGGCAGTGGCACCCGTCGTTCCGGCCAGGAGAAGAACTGCAGCACGCCGACCTTCACGGGGCGAGTCTCGCGCAACGGGCGAGTCTCGTGCGACAGGGCTGTCCGGTGTCGCGGCGTGAATAAGTAAGGTTGGCCGGTGATCCGCAACGTGGTGATGGTCAAGATGCGTGCCGGCTACGACGAGGGGTGGCTGGCCGAGCATCTCCGCCGCCTCCAGGCCCTCAATTGTCCGGGGACCACTGCTTACACAACCGGTTTCGACCTGGGTCTGCGGGAGGGGGGATGGACGTTTGCCATCGTCGCCGACTTCGTCGACGCCGACGCCTACCGGGCTTACGATGCCGACGAGGTCCACAACGCATTGCGAGCCGAGTTGGCACCCCATGCGGAGCAGGTCGCCCGGGTGCAGTTCCAGCTTTGACACCGCCAGCCCAGTCCTGATCGAGAGCGTCGGTGTTGCCGTCTTCAAGGTCGGCGCCCACCCGTTCGGCGACTCGATCGACCGACACGAACTGGGCGGGACGATCGAGCACTCCTACGACCTCGTCGTTGATTGTTTGCCACCGACGACAACGCGGTCGACTTCACCGGTACTGACCTTGTGTTCATCGCGCCGCGCCCTCGCTGACGCCACCCTTTGCGGCTTTATCATGGGCTGGGAAGAGTCTCTGTGGATGTCACGATCGCGGCGGTAGCGGCGGCCGTGGCAGCTACCGCGGTTGGGGCGACCGTCCAGGGCTCGCTGGGATTCGGTATGAACCTGGTGAGCGTCCCGGTGCTGGCCCTGGTGCTCCCCAGGGCGCTGCCGGTGACAGTGATTGTGCTCGGCCTTCCGATCTCGATCGGCATGGTCCGCTACGAACGGCATGCCCTCGATCGGGCCGGCGTTGGGTGGATCATGGCTGGCCGCATTCCCGGCACGATCGCCGGTGCGTGGGTGGTCGCCACGGTGTCAACATCGATCCTGCAAGCGCTCGCGGGGGCAATCGTGCTGACGCTCGTGGTGGCAAGTGTGGCGATACCTCCATTGCGGGTGCGGCGCCGGACCCAGGTCGGGGCCGGGCTGGTGTCGGGATTGACCGGGACATCAGCAGGTATCGGCGGTCCGCCCCTTGCCCTGCTCTACCAGCATCATCCCGGCCCGACCATGCGGTCGACGTTGGCGGCCTCGTTCATGTTTGGCACCTTCCTGTCGCTGGCCACGCTCGGTGTTGCTCAGCAGGTTGGTGCCGGCCAGGTGCTACTCGGTGTCGCTCTCGGTCCAGTCGTTGTGGCGGGTTCGGTCGCCGGTCGCCGGTTGCACAGGTTCCTCGACCGCAGGTGGTTGCGCCCCGCGGTGCTGCTGTTGGCCGCGCTGACCGCGCTGACCGCGGTGGTACAGGCGCTCACCTGAGCGACACCAACCGGCTGGCGTCCCCTTGCCCCCAAGGCCGCCGAAGACGCCGGAAGGAAAGGGCGGGGTCAGGCTGATCCCGTCGAACAGGTAGCCGGCTACCGCCTGCCCGCCCGCCGTCGTCGCTCGGGCGGGAAGGTTTGAGAGGG
Organism: uncultured Acidimicrobiaceae bacterium; assembly: GCA_963834725.1. Taxonomy (GTDB): domain Bacteria; phylum Actinomycetota; class Acidimicrobiia; order Acidimicrobiales; family Palsa-688; genus PALSA-693. Next base: position 3,209,439 of record CAWICN010000001.1, on the reverse strand, counting down.
CGGCGACGCTGGCCCGCTGTTCGGGGTCGGCCATGTCCTGGGTGAAAGACTGGCGCAGCGCGGTGAGCAGGTACGCCGGGAGCACTCCAACACTCGGTCCTCATGCCGAGCACCACCGGTATTGACGCCGGTGGCCCCACCTGGAGCGCGACGCTGCCCCGTCTCTGCCGACGTCGGTGTCCTTGTGCATGTGGATACTCGACGCTCGCTGCCTTGATCTCCACGGGATCTCGCGCTCGAAGGGGCGCCTGCGCATCGTGACAGTCGAGTTCATCGCGTCCCCTCCGCTGGGCATGGCCGTCGCGGGAGCGTTGATCCCAACCGGCGGCGAGATCAGCACGGCCGTCCGCGCATGGCTGATCGGTGTCGGCTTTAACCATGCGGTCCTGGCCCTGTACGCGATTCCATTCTCACGTCCCGGGATCCTGAGGTCCGAGCTCATCGAGTGGATCTGATTCCGAACTCCGCCGCCACCGCCTCGCTTCGCTTTGGGTGATCGTGCCCTTCGCGCTCATCGTGTCGGGGGTTGCCACGCGAAGCCCGGCCTGAGGATGTGGGCATCGAACCGCCGGCTGTCGATTTGCGGATATCTCGGTCGTCGACAGAGCAAAGGCGTGCCACCGAAGGACAGCCCGAAGGAGCAGTATGCGACCGAAGAATACGGACAGCGAAGCAGTGGCGACGCCATCCACCGGCGAAAATCGAAACCGGCTCGCGACGGATAACAGCAACCGGGCAGCTCTGCAACTGACCGGGTTGCACGCGTACGAGGGTCGGCAGGTGTCGATCGCCTTGGCCGATGGGAGTCAGCTCAGCGATTGTGTGCTCGTTTCCGCTGGACGGGGACGAGTCGAGACGCTCTGGATATTCACCGGGGACGCCGACAGGTTCATCCGGCGGGCGGATGTGGCCCGGATCTGGCCGGCGGCCAGAGGCTCCCGCGCCCACGCGGCATGAGATCGGCCACGGCCACGATGGCCCACAGCCGGTCGCGCCCAGTTGGTCGCCAGGCCGGTGTCTACCCGCTGAAGAGCCCAGGTACACCGATCCTGGGGCAGCACCCGAGGGAGAACCCGTGACCGACACCATCACTGTAGAACTGACCGAAAGAAGCGGAGTTGCGCACCAAGTGTGGACACTGGTGCTCGTGTCGCTGGGGCTCTTCATGGCCGCTCTCGACACGCTGGTGGTAACCACGGCGCTGCCCGTCCTGCGGGTCTCGCTGCACACCGGCCTCTCCGAACTGGAGTGGACCGTCAACGCCTACAACCTGGCCTTTGCGTGCTCATTGCTAACCGGCGCCGCTCTGGGCGACTACTTCGGTCGCCGGCGCATCTTCTGTGTGGGCTTGGCCGTGTTCACGGCCGCTTCAGCCGGTTCGGCGCTGGCCCCGACTGTGGGTGTGCTCATCGGCACGCGCGCCGTTCAGGGCATCGGCGCGGCCATGGTGATGCCGCTCACGCTGACCCTGATCAGCGAGGCATTCCCCGCCGAGAAGCGGGGGGTGGCGATCGGCTTGTGGGGTGGGATCGCCGGATTGGCCGTGGCGGCTGGGCCCATCGTCGGCGGGGCGGTGGTCGAAGGGCTCAACTGGCACTGGATCTTTTGGCTCAACGTCCCGATCGGCCTGGTTTTGATCCCGCTGGCGGCGACCCGGCTCCGTGAGAGCTTCGGACCGCGACCGCGACTCGATGTCATCGGCCTCCTCTTGGCCGGTGGAGGCCTGTTTGCCATCACCTGGGGGTTGGTCCGATCGAGCGCGGTCGGATGGGCGAGCGGCGAGGTAATCGGCGCCCTTGCTGGCGGTGCTGCGATCATCGGCCTGTTCCTGCGATGGGAGCACCGGACGCGTAACCCCATGCTTTCTCTGGCGCTGTTTCGCCGAGCCCGGTTTAGCTCGGCCAACGCGGTGAGCTTCTTCATGTATGCCAGTCTGTTTGGAGCCGCGTTTCTGATGTCGCAGTTCTTTCAGACAGCACAGCACCATTCGCCGTTGCAGGCCGGACTACGGCTATTGCCCTGGACGGCGGCCCCTATGATCGTTTCCCCCATAGCCGGCAAGCTTGCGGAACGATACGGCAACCGGCCTTTTATGACCGTTGGTCTGCTCCTGCAGGGCGCGGGTCTGGCCTGGATCGCCGCTATCGCGACCGTCCATCTGGCTTTTGGGCAACTTGGTTTTGCCCTCGGCGTCGCCGGCGTCGGGATATCCCTGGTGTTCCCCACGGTGTCAACTGAAGTCCTGGCCTCAGTCCCTGGCGAAGAGGTCGGCATCGCATCAGGTACCAACAGCGCACTTCGAGAGGTTGGAGGCGTGTTTGGCGTCGCGGTGCTCGCGTCGGTGTTCGCCCGTCCTGGGGCCTACGCCTTTCCGACCGTCTTCGTGCATGGCTTTTCCGCAGCCCTTTGGGTGGGCGCCGCCTTCTCGGGAGCCGGAGCGCTCGCTGCGGTGTTGGGTGGTGTCCGGCGTCGGCCGCGAGACGCGGCAAACATGTCGCCGGTCCGGGCCGAGCCCGCCAGCGCTTCGTTGGTTGACTGACCGCTATCCGGGGTCACGGTCCAGGACGCCTCTCGGCCTGGAACTGCGGCTCTTTCTTTACAGCCGCCGCTTCCGGCGCTCGCATGGGCCCTCTTGGCCGCCACGCTCGGTGGCCGGCCCGGCGGCAGGGTCCTTTTTCTGTCGCGGGACCCGCCCAGTTGGGCACGATTCGCGACAGAAAATCTCGAAAGGGCACAATCGCTACAGAAAAGCTTGGATGGCGGTCACCCTGGGTGCTCCGCCGCCGGTGAGGACAGGTCGGCGGCGGGGACCGGCGCGGACTGGGCACCGGCCGGCGGGGACCGGCCGGCGGCGGGGACAAGCGCCGGCGCGGCCCAGCGAGAGAGGCCAAAACGGGCCGAGGTGAGCTCACGTACAGTAACCGTGCTTGGCATGAAACGATCTCAGAGGTAGCGTCGGGCACCCGAAGCGCGGGGGATGGCACGCACCAAGAGTGGTGGCGAGCGCGGCGGAACGGTACGCAACCGGGCGCTGGACCCCTCGCAAGCAGAAAATCTCGGAAAAGTTGATAAACCATGTCGAGTTTTGATAGGAAGGCTCCATGGTGATGGAGCTGAAGCGCCCCGCTGGTGCGGGCCAGGAGCCCACTGGTGCGGGCAGGGAGCCCACAGGGGCGGGCAGGGAGCCCACAGGGGCGGGCAGGGAGCCCAAAGGCGCGGGCAGGGAGCCCAAAGGCGCCGGCAGGGAGCCCAAAGGCGCCGGCAAGGAGCCCACCTGGGATTTGGTCGTCCGGCGTAACTCGATCGAGCGTCACAAGCGGGAGAAGTTCCCGGACACCACTCCGCTCGACATCATGAACGAGCTGCCGGACATGATCGCCAAGGGCTACGAGGCTATCCCCGAGGAGGACGTCGTCTTCCTCAGCTGGTGGGGCCTCATGCACGACAAACCCAAGGTCGGCACGTTCATGGTCCGCATCAAGGTCCCGGGCGGGCGGATCCTCCCCGAGCAGCTGATCGCGCTGGGCCGCATCTCCGAGGGGCGCGGGAAAAACTACAGCGAGCTCACGACCCGCCAGGGCATCCAGCTCCACTGGATCCGCCTGGATGAGCTGCCCGAAGTGCTGGGCCAGATCGAGGCGTCGGGACTGACGACCGCCGGTGGCGAGGGTGACACGGTCCGGAACGTGACCAGTTGCCCGGTAGCTGGTGTTGACGGTGCCGAGCTTTTCGATGTGACCCCGCTTGTGGCCGACGTGGCCAAGTTTTTCTCCGGCAACCCGCAGTACTCCGACCTGCCCCGCAAGCACAAGTACACGATCAGCGCCTGCCCGGCGCAATGCAACGCCCCCGAGATCCACGATGTCGCCCTGGTCGGCACCCAGAAGGACGGTCGCCTCGGCTACGGCGTGCGGCTGGGCGGCGGACTCTCCGCCACCCCCCGGATCTCACGGGACATCGGCGTCTTCGTGCCCGCTGACTCGAACGAAGAAGTGATCGAGGTGCTGCGCGCCATCACGGACGTGTGGCAGAGCGACCTGCGCTACCGGCTTTCCCGGGTGAAGGCCCGCATCAAGTTCATGGTCGATGACTACGGCGTCGAGAAGATGCGGGCGCTGGTCGAGGAACGCCTCGGGCGTCCCCTCGAGGACGGCGTGGCCCCTGAGCCGGCTTACGACACCGATCACCTCGGCCGGCACCCTCAGAAGCAGGACGGCCTCCTGTACATGGGAATCCCGGTGCCCCTCGGCTGGATCCGCGGCGACCAGCTCATCGCCCTCGGAGAGCTGCTCGGTGAGATCGGAGGCGAGGCCCGCTTCACCCGGGCTCAGAACATCATCGTCACCGGGCTCCCCGAGGACCGCGCCGACGAGGTGGCGGCCCGCCTGGCTGCTATCGGACTCAATCCGGACGAGAAGAAGATCTTCGGCCGGTCGATCGCCTGCACCGACCACCAGTTCTGCAACTACTCGGTCGCCGAGACCAAAGGGAAGATGAAAGACCTCCTCCCTGAGTTGCAGCGCCGCTTCGGGGCTGAGGCGGTCGAGGAGCTGCGCATCCACATGGACGGCTGCCCGCACGGATGCGCCCAGCACTGGGTAGGGGACATCGGCTTGCAGGGCACCACGGCCACCATCCCTGAGACGGGAGTCAGGGTCCAGGCCTACAACCTTCGCCTGCGGGGCAAGCTCGGCATCGGGGCTGCGATTGGTATCCCGCTTCTGCGACGCATCCCGGAGGAGGAGATCACCGAAGTCGTCTGCCACCTGGTGGACAGCTGGCTTTCCGCCAAGTCGCAGCAGATCGGCGAATACCGTTTCGCTGACTTCCTCGCCGATCGCACCGACGACGAACTTCGCGTCATCTCCGTCGGCGAGGCTGCTGGCGACGGCTCGGGCGAGGCGGACGAACCCTCTCGCCACCCATTGGTCAGGATTCCGGGGATGCTGCTCGAGGCCACCGGCGGCGCGGACGTGATCGAGCTCGAGGCCAAGACGGTTCGGGAAGCCCTGGGTGTGCTCGCCGGTCGATACCCCCGGCTCACCGAGCAGATCCTCGGTCCGGGAGGCGAGATCGTCAATTCCATCAATCTTTTTGTCGGCGAGGACGACATCCGCGGCCTGGGTGGGCTCGACGCCCCGCTCGCCGCCGGTCAGGAGCTGACCATCCTCCCGGCCCTTTCGGGAGGTGCGCTGTGAGCGAACCGCTGTGGGTGGCCGATTGCGGCACCTTCCCCTGGATGCTGACGCGATGAGCGACACACTTGCGGGATCGGTCGTTTTCGATGACCTGGAGATCGGCGAGATCGCCATCGAGCTCGACGACCAAGAACCCCAGGAGGTCATCCAGTGGGCGCTCGACAACCTCGGAGACGGGGTTGCGGTGGTAACCGCCCTGCAGGCTGACGGGATGGCGATCCTCGACATGGCCTACCGGCTCAAGCCCGACCTGAAGGTCCTCACCGTCGACACCCTGCGGCTGCCGCAGTCCACCTACGATTTCATCGACGTGGTTCGCCGGCACTACCCCGAGGCTGACTTCGACGTGCTACTTCCCGACGAGGGCGAGGTAATCGAGCTGGAGCGGCGCGACGGCCGGGATGGCTTTTTCCAGTCGGTCCCATTGCGCCTGACGTGCTGCCAGGTCCGCAAAGTCCGGCCGCTGGTAAAGGCTCTGAAAGACCACGACGGCTGGATCACCGGTCTCCGGCGTGACCAATGGGCGTCGAGGGCTGCCATCCGCAAGGTCGAGCTGGACCATGACCACGACGGGATCGTAAAGGTCAACCCGTTGGCCGATTGGACCAAGGACGAGGTCTGGGAGTACATCGAGGATTACGGCGTGCCAGTCCATCCGCTGTATGCCGCCGGGTATACCAGCATCGGTTGCGATCCCTGTACCCGGCCGGTGGCATCCGGCGAGGAGGAGAGGGCCGGGCGGTGGTGGTGGGAGGTCGGCGCACCCAAGGAGTGCGGTATTCATTGCCCGATCGAGACCGGGGGCTTCGAACATGAGGCCCACGCGATCCTGAAGACCCCCCACTAGCCTCGGCGCAGGTCGCCGCCCGAAAATGCTCGAGCTTTCACCCGAGGAGGCCGACCTGGTCGCGGCCGAGGCGACCGCAGCCGCGGGCGTGCTAGAAGGACCGCTCGAGGAACAAGCCCTCGAGCTGGCCGGGGAGGCGCGCCGTGGCGAGCTCCCCGATAACCTCCTGACACCGCTCGAGCGGATACTCACCGCTTCACTTCAAGGTGGGCGCGCCCGGCACCTCTACAAGGCTGAAGGCGAACGGGTGCTCACCCGTTTGCTCTTGCGCACCCCGGGCGGACAGCGACTTCAGGAGAACCTCGACGCGGTCAACCAGGCGCTGCGCTCCCTCGGCGGCCGGCACCTCGACGAGGTCCGGGTCGCTATGCGCACGCCGGGGCACTTCACCGTTTCGCTGCAAACCGAAGGGGTGGGCCTGGTGCTCGTCGTCCGCCCCGACGGCGTTGCCGTTGAGAGCCTGACCGCCTGAACCTCCTACGGCCCTGAAACGTCGGGTGTCTGGTCCTCTCTCACGAGGAATCGCAGCCGAGCGGCCCGGGCGTCCCATCCATACACAACCGACGTCCGACCAATAAGGTCATGCAAGGCCCGCCCGTCCTGGCGGAACAGGATCAGCAGGAACCCGATACCGAGCGTTAGGAACGAGAGGGGCAGAGCCAGAAGCCGGACCACCGCCTCGCGGTTGCCGACCGCCGTGCCGTCGGGCCGCACGACACGAAGGCCGACGATGGCCATACCAAGCGTTCGGCCGCCCGCGGCTACGGGATGCACACAGTAAATCGTGGCTACCAGGATGAGCAGAAGCCATGGTAGGACCGAAACGTTGGAGATCTTGAAATTCTCACCTGCAATGGTGGAAACCAGAACCTCCACTATGCGCACGAGTAGGTCATACAGGATGACGACGATGACCACATCGATCGCGAAGCCTGCCAACCGGGTGACGATGCCGGCACTCTGGCCTTGAAGTCCGACGTCCCGGTCCGGGGCGACGTACCGGATCACGACGGGGCCCGTCGACGAAACAAGCGATCAAACCGGCGCTGGACCCACCGATCCATCCCGACCCCCTGACTCCGGCCTACGTCCACGACCCTTCCGGCCACACCGGCCCCCGCGGCATTCATGATCGAACCGATGTCAGTCCGCTTGACCAGAGTCTCGATGTCCACTCGGCCCACCGCCGCATTGATGTCCATCCTGCCGATCAACGCGTCCAGATCGAGCCCGGCCAGAAGGGCGTTGATATCGGCCCGGGCCAGTAAGGCGTCGAGGTCGACGCCCGCCAGCAGTTCGTTCATGTCGACCCTGGTGAGGAGGGCGTTGACGTCGACCCGCTTGAGCAAGGCGTCCAGATCGAGCCCGGCCAGGAGGACGTTGACGTCGACCCGCTTGAGCAAGGCGTCCAGATCGAGCCCGGCGAGGAGGACGTTGACGTCGGCCCGGGCCAGGAGGGCGTTGAGATCGATGGTCGCGAGGACGGCATCAATATCGACCCGGTCGATCAGCGACTGGACGTCCATCTTGTCAGCGATCGCCCCAATGTCGATCTGTTGAACGACTTCATTGACATCGATCGAGTCCACGACGCCGGGGGCGACCTCGTTGGCGACGGTCTGCACCACCTTGGTGGCCGGCTGCATGAGGGTGCCGAGCAGCGACTGTGGCCTGCGGGGTAGGGACTGCCCTTCGCTGGTGCCGCCGGGGGCCATACCGAGAGTCTTGCACCTCTCGCGCCTCTGTGAGTGGTTGCGTACCTATCGCCGCGCATTTGACCCACCAGGACGGGCATGGTCCGGGCCGTCCGCCCCGCGCTGATCCCCTCCATGAAAATCGGCCCTGAAGCCAACCGCTACGCGGGCCGCGTCCACCTCGGCCGGGCCCGGTGTCGCAGCCACGGTCGGTCCGGGCACGGTCGCCAGCCGGGACGCCAGGTAGCGCAGGGCACCGATCACACCCAGGCGGTGGAAGAGCACGTGCTCGCCAAGGTACGACCGCCGCAGAGTGATGTCCACGCCGCCGCGGCGGCAGGTTGCGGCCAGATCGTCGGCTTCGACGATCGGTACCAGCTGGTCGTAGATCGAGTGATACAGGTAGACCGGTGCGGACGGGAGCCGGCGGCCGAGCGACAGCAGGTCGTTCGTGACGAGCGCGCCCGTGGTGGCGAGGGGGTCGCCGACGGTCGCTAGTGCCCTGACCGCATACCTGCGCTTGGTTGGGGTCCACCATCTGTGCGGTGGGGTTGGTCATGGTGGGGGCATGTCTGCACGGGTGAGGGTGCGTCGGTTGACTGATGAGGAGGGCCGCCAGTTGCAACGGATTGTGCGGCGCGGCGGCGGGAAGAGCCAGGTGAGCGTGGTGCGCTACCGGCGGGCGTTGGTGGTGCTGGGTTCGGCGAGCGGCAACACGGTGGAGGTTCTGGCCCGGCTGGTGCAGACCTCGCCGGATCGGGTGCGGGAGATGATCCACCGGTTCAACGAGTCGGGGATGGCGTCGTTGGACCCTCAGTGGGCGGGTGGCCGTCCCCGCCGGATAACGACTGAGGACGAGAGGTTCATTGTGGAGACGGCCAAGACCCGCCCGGAAAAGCTGGGCCGGCCCTTCACGCATTGGAGTATCAAGAAGCTGCGGGTCTATCTGGCCGCCAACCGGCAGCGGAAGGTGGTGATCGGCAAGGAGCGGCTGCGCCAGATCCTGGCCGCCCATGAGGTGACCTTCCAGCGGACCAAGACCTGGAAGGAGTCCAACGACCCGGACAAGGAAGCCAAGCTGGATCGCATCGAGGAGCTACTGGAACGGTTCCCGGATCGGGTGTTCGCCTTCGACGAGTTCGGGCCGTTGGCCATCCACCCCATCGGGGGCTGCTGCTGGGCCAAGAGGAAGAGACCTAACCGGCTGCGAGCCAACTATCACAAGGCGTGCGGGGTCCGGCAGTTCCACGCCTGCTACTCGGTGGGCGAGGACCGCCTGTGGGGCGTGATCCGCAAACGGAAGGGGACCGACTACTCGCTGGAAGCGATCAAGTCCTGCCGGCGGGCCCGGCCCGACGGCGAGCGGATCTACGTGATCCTCGACAACCTCAAGGCTCACAAGGCCAAGGCGATCCAACAGTGGTGCGCCAAGAACAACGTCGAACTGTGCTTCACGCCGACCTACTCGTCGTGGGCCAATCCCATCGAGTGCCACTTCGGCCCGCTGCGCGACTTCGTGTTGAACAACTCCGATCACGCCACCCACAACGTGTTGGGCCGCCGCCTGCACGCCTACCTCCGCTACCGCAACGAGCATGAGGCAGATCCGGCCATGCGCCAACGTCTGCGCAAGGAGCGGGCTCGGCTCCGCTCGGAACGACAACGCCGTTGGGGCCGCCCAGCATCGCCTCCGGCGGCTCAGGCCGCCTGAAGCTCTCCCGCAGGTGAGTCGTTGCCCCGGTGTCAGTTCAACGCGCCATGCATCGTCGTATCGCCCTTCCCGCCCATCGGCGAGACCCCCAGCCGGGCTCTCAAACCCGCTGGCGGCCCGACCGACCGGGACCCTAAATCACAAGCGTGATATTTAATGTCATTTGAAACGCGCGAAGGTTTGTGGCCGAGGCACTAGCTCTGCCACCCGGCGGAATGGGAAGCAGGCAATCAGCTCCTCGACGACCATGTCGGCGATCTCCTCGAAGACACGGCGCCCGTCGTCAGTTGGCACTCCGCCGGCGGCGACCGCGGCCAGCCGGATCTCGGGCGCACAGGTGGGGTGTTGCTCCGCTGCCCACGCGGTGGCCTGGCCACCGCCGGAATATCCCCACAAACCTACCGGCGCGTCGGCCGACAGGGCGGCGGGCTCAAACTGCAAGGCGGCCCGTATTCCGTCCAGAGTGACCGGGCCCCGACGAGGCCGGCGCCGAATGCCCGCCGGGGGCCGGTGTAATCGGCGGCCACGACCGCCCAGCCCCGGCGCAGTCCGAGACTCATGAGCAGAAACCCCGGTGAATCCCCTTGCCCAACGTGTAGGACGGATCGGCTCTCGGCCCGAGGCTGTCGATAGCGCATTGACACGACACCAGGGGCCTTGGAGCATCGCCGGCCCAGGACTTGGCGGGCAGCATAAGGGTGGCTACGCAGAGATGGCCCGGCCGGCCCGGTCGGTGCTCCGGTAGCGCAGCTGCCACGCCCTCGCCGAGATGCCGAACGCGGCCCAGCCCCCAAAGTCGATCGGCCGGTGGGCCAGCAGGGTGCCGGGCTGGATCGTGTCCAGGGCCTCGTGCGACTCGTACCAGGGGTCGTCGGTGGGAAGGGGGACCTCCGGCCGCCGCCGCTCGTTGGGGGCCCGCGGCGGCGCCGACGCCTGCTGTCATGGCCCGGGACAGGGCCCGCTTCCAGCCGGGGACCATTTTCGAAGCGCAACCAGTGTCATCGCCTGGTGTCGACCAGCGCCGCTGACGTCTCCCCCGCGTAACCGTTATCCTCGGCGGAGCCAACCTGCTCCCCCTACCGGGGTGCGGGCCCCCCGGATCCGGCGTCGTACTCTTCCAGTGGAACAACGCCTTTTGTCCATGCGTCCAGGACGGGAGTGACGACGCGCCAGGATTCCTCAGCCTCATCATCACGGATCGACAAGGTGGAGTCACCGCTTAGCACATTCAGCAGCACCAGTCCATAAGCGGGCAGCTCCGGCTCGTCCAGGTCGGCCTGAAGGATCAGCGGCACCAGGGTCAGGGCTGCCCCGGGTCCGACGCCTGTTATCTCGAGGGCGAGGTCCTGCGGCTCGAGCCCGAGACGAAGTCGGTTGGGGGGTTGGGCCGCCAGCTCTGAGCGAAGATGGGGAACCGGACGAAAATGCACGAGCACCTCCTTGCGGTCCCGCCCGAAGGCCTTCCCTGTTCGGAGCCGAAACCTGGTCCCTGCCCACCTCCAGTTGCTGAGCTCGAGCACCAGTTCGGCGAAGGTCTCGGTGTGGTGGGCGGGGTCGACGCCACTTTCGTCCACGTAGGCGGGGACCTCTCGTTCTCCAATGTGCCCGGCCTGGTAGCGGGCCCGTCTCGTCGCCGAGCGGACGGCAGACTCATCGAAGGGACGGATCGAGCGCAGGACATCGACCTTGCGGTCGCGCAGGTCCCGCTCACCAAAGCTGATCGGCGGCTCCATCGCCAAGAGGCAGAGGATCTGGAGCAGGTGGTTCTGCACCAGGTCCTTGAGGGCCCCCACCCCGTCGTAGTAGCCCGCTCGGCCTTCCAGGGCCAACGACTCCTCCCAGACGATCTCGATCTCATCGATGTGGGCGCTGTTCCAGACGGGCTCGAAGACCCGATTTGCCAATCGCATCCCCAGCAACATTCGTACCGTGCTCAGCGCGAGGAAGTGGTCGACACGGAAGATCTCACGCTCGCTCATCACACCGGCGAGGAGACGGTTGAGCTCGACGGCACTGGTGAGGTCCTCGCCGAAGGGCTTCTCGAGCACGACCCGGCTGCCGGCGGGCAAGCCAGCCCGGTGGAGGGCGCTTACTGCCATGGGAAAGATGGATGGTGGCAGGGCGAGGTACGCGGCGACAGGACGATCGCCGGCTACGCACGCAGCAACGGCGGCAGGGTCGGTCAGATCCAGCTGTCGATAGTTCGAAGCATCGACGATGAAGCTGCGTGCAGCCCGCGGGATGTCGCCGGCCTCTTCCTCCAGCCAACGGCTGGCGAACTCGCGATAGCGGTCGTTGCCCCAATCGTCCCGTGCGGCAGCGATCAACTGGAACTCGTTCCCCAGGTAGCCGCCAGCGCGCAGCGCGGCCAGCCCTGGAAGCAGGTACCGGCCCGTCAGGTCGCCGGTGCCGCCCAGGATGATCAGGCGTTCTAACACATGGATCGCCTCCAGGAGGGATGCCGCCAGCAGGCCCTCGTACAAGGTGCCCGAGCCGTGAAGTTACCAGCTGGCCCCTTCTGTCATATGCCTCTCCGGGACCTGGCCGGCCCGGGGGCGCCCCCGGCCTCTTGCCTTCCCTGTCGCGAATCGCGCCCGTAGGGGGCCTTCGCCGACCTTTTCTGCAGCAATTTGTGCCCATTTGAAGGGCGGCGCGCTGCAGAAAAGCACGGGACGGATGATGGAAACCCGAGGGGGGCCATCCCGGTCTCTGGACTGACAAAGCGAGCCACCGCTAACATTTCTTACGTCGAACCGGTCAGGACGTGATTAGCGAGAGTTAGATCCAATGCTCCACACCGAGATTCCCGACCGGGCTCAGGTGGGCCGGTTGCTCGCACACCGAGGCTCCTGCAGCGTGTCCATCTATATCGCCACCGATCCAGCGTCATCAGGTGAGACGGAGCGGATCGAGTTCAAGAACCTGGCGGCCGAGGCGGTGCAACAGCTTCGCGACGCGGATGTCCGGGCGAGCGATCTGGCGGCATTGCAGGAAGAGACGGCCGACCTCGTTGACGATGACACGTTTTGGCGATACCAGGCGCGCAGCCTGGCCGCCTTCGCCACCCCTGAATCGCTGGTGACGTTCCGGCTGCCGAACCGGCTGGTCTCCAATGTTGAGGTTGCCGACCGGTTTTTTGTCAAGCCCTTGCTCCGTGCCGTGACCTTCCCGCAGGTGGCACTGGTGCTGGCCCTGGCACAGGGGTCGGTGCGCCTGGTCGAGGTCACCGCGGACGCCGGGCCATGGGAGGTGGGCATCGGTGATCTGCCGGCCGACGTGGCGAGCGCGGTTGGCAAGTCTTCGATCGCCGACCGGAGCCCTTCCGGACGGATCCAGGGTTCGGAAGGCCAAAAGGTGCGGATGCGCCAGTACGCCCGGTCGATCGAGCAAGCGCTGCGTCCGATTCTGGCCGGCGCCGACGTGCCCCTGATCGTGGCGGGGACCGAGCCTTTGGACAGCATCTACCGGTCGGTCAACAGCTACCCGGGACTGGTCCCAACGAGCATCCGGGGCAACCCGGAAGCCACCACCGACGCAGCTTTGGCCGCGAGCGCCCGAACCGTGCTCGATGAGGTGTATGCGTCCGAGCTGGCGGAGCTCCGCAAGCTCTGGGATCTGCGCACCGGCCAGCGGCGAACGCTAACGGACGTGGCGGACGTCGCCCGGGCCGCCACGTTCGGCGCCGTCGACATTGTGATGGTCGACATCGACGCGGTTGTGCCTGGCAGGGTCGACGAGGACACCGGCGCGGTGACCCTCGCACCCGAGCCCGCCACCAGCGCGACCGGCGCGACCGGCGCGACCGGCGCGACCGGTGCGTCCGGTGCGTCCGGTGCGTCCGGTGCGACCAACGCGACCGGTGCGACTGGCGCAACCAGCTACGGCGTGGTGGACGAGATCGCCCGCAGGGTGTGGCTCAACAGCGGCCGGGTGCTGGCCGTCCGCCAGGACGACGTCCCCGGGAAGCAGGGGGTCGCGGCCATCCTTCGATACGCGACCTGACTTCAGCTGCCCAGGGGTCGAGGGCATCACCCGGGCCCGGCGGTTACCAGGCGGCGCCGGCGGGCTGCTTGGTCGCCGCGTTGACCCGGTTGAACAAGTTGGTCGTCGCGATCCACAGGACCAGGCCGGCCAGTGCCTTCTCGTCGAAATGCCCGGCCGCCTCTTCCCACACGTCGTCGGGGACCGGGTCCGCCCGATCGGCCAGGCGGGTCATCGACTCCGCCAGGGCCAGGGCCGCCCGCTCGGCGTCGGAGAAGAGGTCTGTCTCGCGCCAGGCCGCCACGGCGAAGAGCCGCTCGTCGCTTTCACCCGCTTTCTTGGCGCTCATGGCCCCGCTATAGACGCAGGGGCTGCAGCCGTTGATCTGGCTGGCTCGCAGATGGGCGAGTTCCATGGTGGCCGGGGGGACACCGGCGCGGTGAGCCGCCTTGATGATGGACTGGATACCCTTCGTCGCGTCGGGGACGAGGTTGGCCGGGTTGTTCATTCTGGCAGTCATGCCCTCTTTGACGCGCCGGGCCACCGATCTGTGACGGGTCCGGTGAGAGATGCCTGACGGCGGGGTTGATCGCAACCCCTGTCACACCCGGGTCGCCTGGCGCGTCAATGTAGCCAGATGGATCAGAGTCTGGCCGCCGAGTTCGAAGCCAGCCGCCCGAGGCTGCACACGGTGGCCTACCGCATGCTCGGATCTCTCACCGAGGCGGAAGACGCAGTGCAGGAGACGTGGATCCGCCTGAGCCGATCGGATGCCGAAAGCATCGAAAACCTCGGTGGCTGGCTCACAACCGTCCTCTCCCGGGTGTGCCTGGGGATGCTCCGATCCCGCCGAACCAAGGAGGAAGAGCCGCTACCGCCCGACGAGCCCGATCCCGAGCTGGCCGGTCCCGAAGACGAAGCGATCCTGGCCGACACGATGGGCCCGGCTTTGCTGCTCCTGCTCGAGACGCTTACTCCTTCGGAGCGGCTTGCCTTCGTGCTCCACGACCTCTTTGCGGTGCCATTCGAGGACATCGCGCCGATCGTGGGCCGCTCGACTGCTGCCGCCCGGCAGTTGGCCAGCCGGGCCCGGCGGCGCGTCCAGGGCAGCGACGAGGTCCATGCAGGCGACCAGCGCCGCCAGCACGAACTGGTCGAGGCCTTCCTGGCGGCCTCCCGCCGCGGGGATTTCGAGGCTCTCGTTACCCTGCTCGACCCCGAGGCGGTTCTACGGGCTGACCGCGCCGCGGTGGAGGAGGCGGCCGCCAACCGCGATCATGGCGCGCCCCTTCTTGCCCCCCATGTGCGCGGCGCCAGCGCCGTGGCCCTGGCGCTGTCGGGCCGGGCCACAGCGGCGAGGGTAGCGCTTATCGACGGAACGCCCGGGGCAGTGTGGGCTCCCGGCGGGCGGCCCAGGGCGGTGTTCGCCTTCCGCGTCGTGGGAGACACCATCACCGAGATCGAAATCGTCACGGATCCCGCTGTCGTGGCAGCACTTCGGATTCAGGTGCTCTGACCAACCACCTCGGACTCAGGAAGCCTGTTAGCCGGAACTACTGCGCTTATGTGCCCAAACGCAGTTTGCGTCGGGAACCGTCGAACTACACGGCGTTGTATGTGATCGAGTTCACGTTGTCTGGGTCTGGGGCAGTTTGCTGGTACTGGCGGACCAGCTGCCCTCTAAACTCTTCAGGGCCGCGTCGGTTCCGGCGCCGTAGCCGGGCCGATACTCGGCGCAAGGAGGCCGACGATGATGAACACGCGACGTGCCGTCGGGGCAGTCGTCCTCGGACTGGCCTTAGCGGCCTGCGGCAATTCAGCAAAGAGCAGCACAGGTAGCACCAACCCCAATATCCAGTCGGCCCAGACAATTGTGCAGGGGTGCGTGACCAAGGGCGACGTGCTTACCAGCACCGGCCGGAAAGCTATTCTGGACTGCATCGCCCCCGCGGGGCATACGGCTGCGTTCATTGCTTGCGCCCAGGGCCAGCTAGCGAAAGCCCAGCTGCTCACCAGTGCCGGCCGGACCGCCTTCCTGCAGGCCCTCGCCGTCTGCCTCGAGCAAAACCGCTGACATCCACCTATCGACGGCACGTATGGGAACGGGGCGAGAAACCCACCAAGGGTTAACTGCGTCGATGTGTGAGATTCCCTTCGGCGAAGATCCTCCGTCCGGTAAAAAGTAACGGTGAGCCGGGTGCTGTCGTCCGAGGCGGCCGCCTTCGAAGAACTCGAGCTATTTCGCCGCCAGTTGACCGGCTATTGCTATCGTATGCTGGCGTCGCCCCACGACGCCGAGGACGCGGTCGAGGAGACCTTGATCCGGGCATGGCGTGGGCTGTCCCGGCTCGAGGATCGGAGCGGCCTGCGTCCGTGGGTTTACCGGATCGCCACCAACGTTTGCCTGGACATGCTGAAGGGTCGGAGCCGGCGGGCGTTGCCGACATCGGTTGCCCCTGCTGCCAACCGGCAGGGATGGGGCGCCTCTCACGAGCTCGCAATGGGCGCGCCCCGGCCCGAAGCCACCTGGGTCCAGCCCATACCCGACAGCCTGATGTCGTCGACTGGCGCCGACCCGGCCGACACTGTCGTCGAACGGGAGTCGATCCGGCTGGCCTTTATCGCCGCCATGCAGGAAGTGCAGCCGCGCCAGAGGGCCGTGCTCATCCTGCGCGACGTCCTCCGCTGGAAGGCCGAAGAAGTCGCCGAGCTCCTCGGAACCAGCACCGATGCCGTCAACAGCACGCTCCGCAGGGGCCGCATCGCTTTGGACCGGATCGATCTCGACCCGGCGACGGCAGCACCGCGTGAGCTCGACCTCGAGCTGGTCGGCCGGTACGTCGAAGCGTTCGAACGATACGAAGTAGATGCGCTGGTGGCACTGCTGCATGAGGACGCCACCCTCACCATGCCGCCATTCGAGCTGTGGCTCCAGGGCCGCGACGACATCACCCCCTTCCTGGCCGCCATGCAGAGCGAAGGAGGTCGCGACCGGGCCGTCCGCCTCTCCGCCAACGGCTGCCCTGCACTCGGTATCTACCGGCCGAACCCCGACTCGGGCGAGTTGGAGGCGTTCGGCATCCACGTGCTCGAGAGTGTTGGAGGCCACATCGTCGCTATCCACGCCTGCCTCGACCCCCGGCTGTTCGGTGTCTTCGGACTGCCGCTCGTCTTCGAAGGCTGACGCCTCCACAGAATCTCCTGCCCGCTCGCGACGACTTTTTCCAACTCGGCCAGTTGTACAGGCGGATGCAGCCCATCCACCAATCACCGACCAGCCGAGGAGGCAGCAGTCATGACAATCGAAGGCAAGACAATTTTGATTACGGGCGCCAACCGGGGAATCGGCCGGGCCTTGGTCGACGAGGCCCTGCGAAGGGGAGCTAAGCGGGTCGACGCCGGCTCCCGCCAGCCGGTCACCCACCCCGACGAGCGGGTCACCCCGGTCGTCCTCGACGTCACTGACACCAACCAGATCCGCAGCGCGACGGAGCAGATCGAGAGCCTCGACGTCCTGGTCAACAACGCCGGCATCGCCGTCTACGACGACCTGAGCGACCGGTCCGTCCTGGAACAGCATCTGGCCATGAACCTGTTCGGACCCTACGAGGTCATCCAGGCGTTCCTGCCGCAGCTCACCGCCTCCGAGGGTGCGGTCGGGGTCTGATGATCTGAGGCGGCTCCAGCCTTTTGTTGGATCGCCTTAGGATATGTAGATGTAAATGCGGTGACTTGAATTGACCACCAGAGGTAGGCCTGTGGGCCCCACCGTTATGTCCACCGCGCCACCAGGAATCCCGACCCAACCTTTACAGGTAAACAAGTAGATCCCGAAGCCACCATTCACGGGAATTGCTATAAATGCCCAGAGGGCTCCGCTAGATCCCGAAGCCACCGGCCACCCGAATGGTACCGAACGCCCACAGATCGCCGTTCGGATGTTCGGAAATGTCCGTCGCGGCGCCGGTCAGGAGACTGAAGTGCGGGCCGCACCCGGCCGGTCTCGGCGCGCACCTGATCCTTAGGGCCAAGCATGACTATGCCATGTGCTATTTTCCTCCTTATTCATTACCGGGTGGTCCCCGTGGAGCGCGCTTACTGTGGTCCTCACGCAAGACTCCCAACCAGACCGTAACTTCAGGCACCGGAAACGGATGATGCCGGGTCCTGACCGCATCCTTCGAGCTGTCAGGGCCGTCCTGTCCGTGGGGGTTACAGCCCTGGGGGCCCAGGCGGCGGCACTCATTTCCGCCGGCCCGGCCAGCGCGGCCAGCTCCACCTTCACGGTGCCGGCCTACGCCGGCGACTTCCCCGACCCGTCGATCCTGGTCACTGGAGGCGTCTACTGGGCGTTTTCAACCGGTAGCGGTGGCCGGAACCTGCAGGTGATGAGCTCCTCCGATCTGCACACATGGAGTGCACCCGCCGACCCGCTGCCAGTGCTCCCCTCCTGGGCGTCCTCCGGGCATACCTGGGCTCCCGGCGTCATGAAGATTGATGGCCACTACGTGATGTACTACACGGTGAGGGACACCACACTCAACGTCCAGTGCATCTCCGTGGCCACGTCCTCCACGCCCGGCACCCCATTCAGGGATGTCTCGCCGGCTCCGCTCGTCTGTCAAACGGCCCATGGAGGTTCGATCGATCCGAACCCCTTCCTCGATCGATTGAGCGGCCAGCTCTACCTGCTGTGGAAGAGCGACGACAACTCCATCGGGCGGAACACCTACATCTGGGGGCAGCAGCTTTCTCCCGGCGGTTTGTCCTTCGCAGCGGGGACCTCGCCGTCGCTGCTGCTGACGGAGTCCGCCTCCTGGCAGGCGCCCACGGTCGAAGGACCCACGGTCATCCACAATGGCTCCACCTACTACCTGTTCTACGGCGCCAACAGTTACAGCTCGGCCAGCTCGGGCGTTGGCTATGCCACCTCGAGCACGCTGCTCGGCGGCTATCGCAACCGTTCTTCCTTCAGCCCGTGGCTAGGTACCACCGGCAACGCCAGTGGGCCACAGGGTCCCATGGTCTTCCAGGACTCTTCCGGCCGCACTCGCATGGCGATTGCCGCCTGGTACGGCGCGGTTGGCTACCAGAACGGCGGAGTCAGGGCCCTGTGGATCGGAACGCTCAGCTTCAATCGCGGCGGCACGCCCACCATCAGCTGACGAGCCGGTACCGCAGGCTCGCAGCTTGCGGTGCGTTCACCGCGGCACGGCGTCAGCCGCCTGTCTCCTGGGCCGCGGCGCGCCTGGCCATCTCGTCGGGCGGGACGTCCTCGATATGCGTGTGCACCATCCACCTGTGCCCGAACGGGTCGATAAACTGCCCGGCCCGGTCACCATAGAACCTGTCCTCCACCTTCTCGTTCTCGGTCGCACCGGCAGCCAGGGCGCGCTTGAAGGTGGCGTCCACGTCCTCGACGTACACCATGAGCGCAACGGGACTGCCGCCGAGCGACCTGGGCGAGGGGCCGCCCATCCCCGGGAAGGTGTCGGCCAACATGATCACGGAGTCGCCAATCTGCAGCTCGGCGTGACCTACCTTGCCGTCCGGGCCGAGCATGCGAACCCGTTCCTCGGCACCGAACACCTTCGTGTAGAAGTCGATCGCCTCGTTAGCCCCGTCGATCGTCAGATAGGCCATCACACGGGGAAAGTCGTCCGGGATGGGCTTTACAGCCATGGGGCACCTCCTGGGGGGTTGCAGTAGGCAACTTGCCTACCGGGTCGAGCTCTGCAAATAGTGGGCCGGATAATCGTGGTTCGGCCGGTCACAGCTCCAGCTGCAACTGGGTCGGCGGAGGGCGGGGCGGGCCGGTGGGCCGACCGGATCGTGGGAGGGAGGGGCGGTCGGGGCTGATCCCGGGGCGGGAGGGGCGGTCGGGGCTGATCCCGGGGCGGGAGGGGCGATCGGGGCTGATCCCGGGGCGGGAGGGGCGATCGGGGCCGATCCCGGGGCGGGAGGGAGCGTCGGCGTTGATCCCGGCGCGCATCCTGGTCCGCGCCACCGAAGACCGCACCTGTGCCGCCAGCGCCTCCTGCTCCTCGGCCGGCAGATACGAGCTCCGGTACCGGCGGCGATACTCCTCAACCAGGTCGGGTCGGGCGCCGGCGAGCCACCCCAGATAGTGCTCGCGAACGCCGCGTCGCAGATGCAGGGCCACCGAGGAGATCGAGACGGCCCCTGCCTCCACGCATCCCGCTACCACCTCGTCGACCTGCTCGGGTCGGTCCGACAGGCCCGGGATGATCGGAGCCACGAGCACGCCGCAAGCGATGCCGGCCTCGTTGAGCCGGCGCACGGCCTCCAATCGGCGGCCGGGGGGCGGCGTCCCCGGCTCGGTCAGCCTCCACACCTCCTCGTCCAGGGTCCCGATCGAGAGGTTGACGCCCACGTCGGTGCGCTGGGCCGCGTCGCCCAGCAGATCGAGGTCCCGCAGGATCAGCGTGGACTTGGTGAGGATCGAAAAAGGGTTGCCCGCCTCGGCCAGGACCCGGATGACCCCCTGGGTGAGGTGGTATTTGCCCTCGCAACGCTGGTACGGATCGGTGTTCGTACCCATGGCGATGGGGTGGCCGGCCCACCTTCGAGCGGAGAGCTCGGCTCGCAGAAGCTCAATGGCGTTTATCTTCACCACGATCCGCCGCTCGAAGTCCTCGCCGGTATTGAGCCCCAGGTATTCGTGCGTCGGACGGGCAAAGCAGTACGTGCAGGCGTGACTGCATCCGCGGTAGACGTTGATGGTGTAGCGGAACGGGACCCTGGAGGCTTTTGGCACTTCGTTGATGATCGACCGGGCGTTGACATGCAGGAACTCCATGCCCCGGAACTCGCCTCGGCCGACGTGCCGGTCGACCAGGTCATCAGCGGCAAACAACGCATCCTGGACGGCGACGTCGGCATCGTCGCGCTCGTCGGCCAGCCGCCAGCGGAGGTCTGGAGCCGGGAGATCTGGAGCTCGGAGATCTGGAGCTGGGAGATGTGGAGCCGGGAGATGTGGAGCTGGGAGGTCTGGAGCTCGGCCCGTCGCCATCGGCCCCAGTATAGTCGAACACCTGTTCGACCGCTAGGGAATATCTGCCTCTGCCTCCCAGACGACGTGAATGGGATGCGGGTCTCCGTGACCTACCGTCGTCGTCAGCAGGCACCGATCGATGTCGAACTCCACCAGCGCGTCGTCGTCGGACGGTGGAGGGAGGTTGAACTCCATTCGCTCCTCGACGAACTGCTCGGCCAGTCGGAGCCTGGTCGCGTCGTCGTCGATCATCCTCACTCGGCCGGTGAGATATATGGCATCTTCGTTGTCCGGACATGGAAAGGAGTGCATCGCGTACCGCTGGTCGCGGCGGAGGTCGGTTTGCTTGGGTGACGGGATGATGAACGCGTACGCACCTTCTCCCGAAAGGATCGGGCATACCGGGTGAACCCTCGGACCTCCGTCGGCGCGCACTGTCGAGAGGAACGCCAACCCCACACCGTGTTGATAGAGGAGGGCGCGTCCAGCAGTTGCCAGGTCAGGCCGGGCCCGGGCGAAGTCACTCCAACGAGTCATAGGCAGGAGACTCCCCTCTTTTACATGGTCAGGCTACTCAGGTGAACGCTGAGGCTGCTCGGGACAGGACGAGCCCGTGCAACAGTTGGCGACGAGGCCTCCGGGCGGGCATGATGGCGGAGTCCAGCGAGGGAGGTCGTCATGGAAGGACGCACCACGACGGTGGAGACGGCGCGGGGCCCGATCCCGGCCGACCATCTAGGCCGGGTGCTCGCGCATGAGCACGTCTTCGTGCTGTCACCGGAGATCTTGCAGAACTACCCGAAGGTGTGGGGTGACGAGGACGAACGGGTCACCGACGCGATCCGCCGGCTGACCGAGCTCAAGCAGGCAGGCATCGACACGATCATCGACCCGACCGCCCTCGGCCTGGGCCGGTACATCCCGCGGATCGCCCGGATCGCCCATGAGATCGAGCTCAACATCGTGGTGGCGACCGGCCTCTACACCTTCGACGTGGTGCCCCACTTCTTCACGAGCCGCCTTCCCGGAACCGGGCCCAACGGCAGCGACCCGATGGTCGACATCTTCGTCCAGGACATCGTCGAGGGGATCGGCGACACCGGGATCAAGGCGGGAGTGATCAAGTGCGCCACGGACGTGCCTGGCGTTACCAAGGACGTCGAACGGGTGCTCCGGGCCTGCGCCCAGACTCACCGCAAGACCGGCGTGCCGCTCACCACGCACACCAACGCGGCGATGAAGCGCGGCCTCGAGCAGCAGCGGATCTTCAAGGAGGAGGGGGTCGACCTCGAGCGGGTGGTGATCGGGCACTGCGGAGACACCGACGACCTCGACTACCTGCTGGAGGTGATGTCGTACGGGTCGATCCTCGGCATGGACCGCTTCGGTATCGACGGCATCCTGACCACCGAGAAGCGGGTGGCGACCGTCGCCGAGCTGTGCAAGCGGGGCCATGCGGACCAGATGGTCCTGAGCCACGACTGTTCCTGCTTCCTCGACTGGATCCCGGGGGAGTTCCCGCTGCCGCAGATGCCCAACTGGACCTACCTGCATATCTCCGAAGATGTGCTGCCGATGCTGCGGGCGGCCGGCGTCACCGAAGCCCAGATCGACGAGATGCTCGTCGAGACGCCGAAGCGCTTCCTGACCCACACCGGTCCCTACTAAATGGGCCCCTATTAAAGCGGCAGGGAAAGGCCAGGCGCCGGCATGACGGGCCAGGTTGTGCTCATCACCGGCGCGTCGCGAGGCTTCGGCAGAGCGGCGGCTCGCCGGATCGCCGAGCGGGGCCACACCGTCGTCGCCACTATGCGGGACCCGTCGCGGGACGGCCCAGCCGTACGAGAGGGGCTCGAAGGGTCGATCGACGCGGTCAGGCTGGATGTGACCGATAGTTCCAGCGTCGAGACGGTGGTGGAACGAACGTTGGAGCGTCACGGCCGCATCGACGCGCTCATCAATAACGCCGGGTACGGTCTCTTCGGCCCCGTCGAGGGAGGTAGTGAGGCCCAGCTGTGGGCGCAGCTGGACACCAACACGTTTGGTCCATGGCGAATGATCAAAGCCGTGCTCCCGTCCATGCGCCGGCGTCGGCAGGGCAAAATCGCCAACGTGACGTCGCTATCGGGACGGATCACCGCCCCGATGCTGGCCCATTACGCGGCCACGAAGTTCGCGCTGGAAGCGTTGAGCGAGGGCCTCCGGTTCGAGGTTGGGGCCCTCGGCATCCAGATCTGCATCGTGGAGCCGGGCATGTACGCGAGCGACTGGCAGACGAGCAATCTGGTCGTGACCGAGTGCGCCGACAGCGAGGGGTACGACGAGGTGATTGAGCGCCGCCTGGCGTCGTTCCGGGCCCTGGCGGCCACCCGACCCGGCTCGGCCAGCGTGGCGGCTGCACTCGCCGACATCGTGGATCTGCGCCAGCCGCTCCCCATGCGATGGCCGGTCGGGTACGAGGCGTCCCGTGACATCGGGATCCGGGCCACCCGCTCCGACGAGGAGTGGGACCACCTCCGCCGCAGCGGTGCCCTGGGTGCCTGGCGCCTGCCCCTTCACCCCGATCCGCCCCCGCCCGTGCCCCACGACTGGTCGACCGGCAACGTGGTGCTCGTCACAGGAGCGTCAAGAGGGTTCGGCGCCGAAGCGGCGCGCGAACTGGCCCGTCGGGGCAACACCGTCGTGGCCACCATGCGCAACCCGGAACGCGATGCGCCGGGCGTCGTGAAGGGATTCGAGGAGCGGATCCATGCGGCTCGTCTCGACGTCACCGACCCGACGGCCGTTCGGGAGGTCGTGGCCGCCGCCGTGGCCCGTTTCGGCCGCATCGATGCGCTGGTCAACAACGCCGGCTACGGCTTGTGGGGGCCGCTGGAGGACGTTTCGGAGTCGGAGCTGCGGCGCCAGTTCGACACCAATTTCCTGGGTCAGTGGCGCCTGGTGACCGCGGTGACGCCCCACCTGCGGGCCCAGCGGTACGGGAAGATCATCAACGTTTCGTCGCTGTCGGGGCGGGTTCCGAGCCCCCTGCTGACGTCGTACGCGGCCTCCAAGCACGCCGTGGAAGCCATGAGCGAAGGCCTCCGGGAGGAGCTGGTGGCCTGGGGGGTGGCGGTCACGGTCGTGGAGCCAGGCATGTACACGAGCGACTGGCAGACGGCCGGCCTCGACGTGTGCGAGGCGATGCGGACGGAGCGATCCCCTTACCAGCGGCCCGCCACCCGGGCCCTGGAGGCCTTCCGGGCCCGGGCCGCCACCCGCCCCGGTTCAGACGCCGTGGCCGCTGCCATAGCCGACATCATCCAGCTGCCCCAGCCCGTTCCGCTGCGCTGGCCCGTCGGGGAGGACTGCCTGCGCATGGTGCGCGATCGCGGCCGCATGACCGATGAGGAATGGGAATCGCTGATGCGCGCCGAGGGGTGGGGCTTCGCTCCCGACGATATGGACGACTAGATGCCAAAGGTCACGGCAACCCTGGACATCGTCTACTTCACCATGAAACCAGCATCGACAGGAAGGGTGACGCCCGTGATGTAGCGGGCCAGATCCGATGCCAGGAACAAGACGGCATCGCTAATGACACGCGGCTGGAAGATGTCGACGGGCAGCACGATGGGCCCGAACTCGGTAAGGCCCTCGGCCACTGCATCGCCGAGCTCGCCATAGACATGGACGTCGGCCCTTCGCATCAGGGCGCGCCGTCCGAGCTTCTTGATCAGGTCTGCCGTCTCTTCCATCTCTTCGGCAGATCCCAGCGGATACGGCACAGTACCGATGTCGGCGCACACGTCTATGCCGATGATGTCGGCGCCCTCCTCCGCCGGCCGCACGGCGTGCGCCCGGCCTTGCCCGCGAGCTACTCCGGTGATGAATGGCGACCTTCCCATCACCAAGGGCCAGGGCGGGAGATCATATATAATCTCCCCTGAAACCGGGTTTCGGCTCGACGCAACGGGCCGAAATCACTCGTCTGACGATGATAAGAGAAGAGCGCCGGTGCAAAGGCCGCCTGGGGGTGGCGAATATAGGTTCGCAGCTTGACGTCAGTAGTCGGCGCGGTGGGCCGCATAGAAGCGGCTGGAGTGCCAGAAGCCGCCGGAGTAGTGGCCGATGAGGAGCATCTCAGACTGTCCGGACTCGTTGGGCATTGAAATAGCCGAGAACCTTGCCGACCTCGGCCGCCTGGACCTTTGGCCGCTGGAGTCGGGGCCGCCTGGTAGCCGGTGGCTACTCGAGAGCTGCCTGCGGGTGCTGAGACTGGCCTTGCACGGCGACCGGCGGATGTATGCCGGGGACGTTCGGGAGCTGGCGGAGTGGTCGCGGCGAGGCGGGCAGTGGCGCGTTGAGCACCACGGCCGCGACGTGTTCGCCGACATGCGCGACCGCCTCGAAGACCTGCTGGACCGGCTGGCCGCCACCCTGCCCGAATCGATATCACTGGATGTGGTCCCGGAGGGCGTCGGTGAGCTCATCCGCGCCGCCCGGGAAGCGAGAGGCCTGACCCAGGCGCAGCTCGGCGCGCTGGTCAGCGTGAGCTTCGAGACGGTCTCCCGCTGGGAGCGAGGTGTGTTGGCCCCTCGCCGGGGCCACCGGATCGCCCTGGCTCAAGTGCTGGGAGGCACCGCTTTCGACTATGAAGAGTGACCAAGTTGAGCGGGAACTCCGGCTCCTGACCTGGCTGGTTGGAGACTACATAGGCGTTAACACGAAACGTCTAATGCGGCGACAGCCGAGGCGTGATAGTTCTGTGTCATCTTGAAGCAATCCACTTCTCACGGGGTGGACACGGCCCATGCCAGAGCCGGTCGATGCCAGAGCCGGTCGATGCCAGAGCCGGTCGATGCCAGAGCCGGTCGATGCCAGAGCCGGCCCCTGCCACTAGCCGCGCCGGTCGGCGACGTTGGGCTCGACACGCCGATTGGTGAGCTCTGACGGTCCCATCTTGAGTCGCAGCGCTGAACGGTTCTTCGCTGGCTCACCCGGCTAGCCTCTGGTAATGCCCACGACGTCTCGCGGCAGGCTGACTTCGTCCGCGTGACAACGAAGGACACCCCGCGGCTGCGGATCCCACCGGAGCCGGTGCCGCACCCGGCCATCTGGACATCCGATGGGATGATCGTGGCCGCGCTGGTCGTTTTGGCCTTCCTGCTCAGGGCGCCAAACATCGGAAGGGCGTACTGGGTCGACGAAGGCATCACTATTGGCATCGCGTCGCACCCGCTGCGGCAGATCCCTCGGTTGTTGAAGATGGACGGCTCGCCGCCACTCTTCTACGGTCTGCTCCATCTCTGGGTCTCGGTATTCGGCACCTCCGAGGTGGCGACCCACCTCCTCCCCCTGCTCATCTCGCTGGTCACAATCCCGGTCGGCTACTGGGCTGGCCGGGACCTCTTCGGCAGGCGAGCCGGCCTAGCATCCGCGGCGCTGTTTGCCACCAACCCTTACCTGAGCTGGTTCTCCACTGAGACCCGCATGTACACGTTGATCGTCCTCCTTGCCACGGTCGCACTGACATTTTCGGTTCGAGCGGTTCGGCAGCGGCGACCCGGGGACATGGTCGCCGCCATCTTGGCGTTCACCTCGCTGCTCTACACCCACAACTGGTGCGTCTACCTGTTCGGGATCACCGCCATCGTGATTGCCGCGCTCGCGCTCGCCCGGCGGGACCGAACCCTGGTCTGCCAGGTTTGTGTCGCCGCCGGCGCAGTTGTCGTGCTCTGGCTGCCGTGGATCCCGACTCTGATGGAACAGACCCGCAACACCGCCGCCCCGTGGGCGGTGCGTCCTCTGTGGACCGACTTCTTCGCCGACATCTCCACGTCCCTCGGTGGAACCGCCGGTGTGCTCGTAGTGCCATTGCTGGTCGCGGGCGTGTGGTGGACGCGCCGCACCCGACCGCCTGAACATGTTCGGCTGGCGGCGGTGCTTGCCGCGATCGGGTTGCTGACCGGTCTCGCGGGATGGGCCGGCGCCCAATTCCAGCCCTCCTGGACGGTGCGATACCTCGGTGTGATAGTGGCCCCATTGCTCCTGGCTGCAGCCGGCGCACTGGCTGAGAGCGTGAGGGGCCGGGGGATCATCGCAGGTACCTGCACCCTGCTGGTGGTGTGGAGCGTGATTGGTTCGTTGCTGCCGAACTCCAACGCCCGTTACGCCAAAAGCAACGCGGCTGCTGTCTCGAAGGCGGCATCACCTTCGTTGGCGCCCGGCGATGTGGTCGTGGTCACGCAGACCGAACAGCTATCGGTACTGGCTCACTACCTGCCCGGCGGTCTGCAGTACGTCACGCCCACGGGGCCGGTAACCGATCCGTATTCCGTCGACTGGCGCGACATCGTCCACCGGCTACAGCTCGCCCGGCCGTGCGCCGCGATTGATCCCACCATCGCGGCCCTTCCTATCGGAGCGGCGGTCCTCGAGATCACGCCCCGGCGTCAGCTGGGTAGCAACGGATCGGCGTGGCATCTGGCCGTGGCTGCGCAGGTCAACGCGACAGACGCCTACTTGACCACCGATCCCGGCCTGCAGGCGGTGGCCCTGTATCAGGAAGGAAT
The DNA here is from genome assembly GCA_963834725.1 of uncultured Acidimicrobiaceae bacterium. GTDB lineage: Bacteria > Actinomycetota > Acidimicrobiia > Acidimicrobiales > Palsa-688 > PALSA-693. The sequence continues at coordinate 3,182,439 of CAWICN010000001.1, read as the reverse complement.
CTCTCCAGCGCCCTACAGCCCGGTCCAGGGGACGCTGTTCCGGAAGGTTGCTCAAGTGGACCCGTGCGGGCGCGGCCAGCAGGCCCGGTAACTATCATCGGGAACGGTCACACCGGCGATCTGGCCGCCCTCCAGCGTATTCCCTGTGATTCCCTGCTGACACTCGGGGCCTGGGGGGCCCGGGCCATCGGCCGAGCCGCAACGCACCTGGCGTCCGGCGCTCGTCGGCCGAGCCTCAGCGTTCCGGTTGGCCGCGGGTCGTCGGGCCCAGCTCTCAGCGGGAAAGGCCTGGCCCTCAGCAGGCTCGACCGTACTGACGAGAGCCTGGCTGCGTGTGAGCGGGCGGTTGCGGAAGACGCGGCCTATTGAGGGGCGTGGCGCAATTTGGGGGTCTCTACCGGCGCTTGCACCGGCCCAAGGACGCGCTCTTCGCCTACGAGCGAGCGGCCACCTACGACACCGTGGATGCGCATAGTCATTTCAACGAAGGCGTCTTGCTGCTGTGGGAGTTCAAGGACCCGGAAGCGGCGCTGAACGCGGTGCGACAAGCCAGTGAGCGAGACCCGTCCCACCCGGATTACTACCATCTCGAGGGCCATGCTCTGTCTGACCTCAGGCGCTAGCACCCGTACGTTGCCAATTTGTATGTCGGGTTGGGGCAGGCCATGCGGGCGCTCGAGCGCCATCGCGAGGCGGCGATCGCCTTTGACTACGCCGTGCACCTCGATCCCAAGTTCGCGCAGGCATGGGTGGATAGGGGAGACGCGTTGACGGCGCTCGGCCGGCTGGGAGAAGCCGGAGAAGCCTACGAGGAGGCGCGCCAGCTCGGCCTTTCGTGCGAGCTGAATAGAAATACCGTGAGCAGGCCGGAGCACGGCTAACGGCCCGCTAACCCCACCGATGGGGTGGGGTTAGCCCTACCCTTTGCAGCGGCTAGCCCCAGCCGGAAGACGCCGACTAGCGGTATTCCACCGGAGAGTGCGAATCCTTACCGTGTGTCGTGATGATCACGGCACACTCATTGACCAAGCGCTACGGCGCCACCACCGCTGTGGACAACCTGACCTTCGAGGTCCGGCCCGGTGTGGTCACCGGATTCCTGGGGCCGAACGGGTCGGGCAAGTCGACGACGATGCGCATGATCATGGGTCTCGACGTCCCCGACTCGGGGTCGGCCCTGATCGGCGGCAAGCCCTATTCGCGAGTTGGCCTGGCCCCTGCGGGAGGTCGGCGGCCTGCTGGACGCCAAGGCGTTCCACCCGGCCCGCACGGCCCGAAACCACCTGCGGTGGCTGGCCCTGACCAATGACATCCCGCTCCGCCGGGTCGATGAGGTCCTCGACCAGGTGGGGCTGAGCTCCGTCGCCGGCCGGCGAGCGGGGAAGTTCTCGCTTGGCATGAGCCAGCGCCTCGGCATCGCTGCGACCCTGCTCGGCGATCCGGGTGTGTTGCTGTTCGACGAGCCGGTCAACGGCCTCGACCCTGAGGGCATCCGTTGGGTCCGTCACTTCCTTCGGGGCTCTGGCTGCGGAGGGCCGCACCGTGTTTGTGTCCAGCCACCTGATCAGCGAGATGTCGCTGACCGCCGACCGGCTGGTCGTGATCGGCCGGGGCCGGCTGATCGCCGAGACCAGCGTGGCCGACTTCGTGGCCAGAAGCGGCCGGGGAGCCGTCAGGCTGGTCACGCCCGATCTGGCCGCGTTCACGTCAGCGCTCACGCGCAGCCGGCGGCCAGGTCGGCGACGGCGACGGCGGGTCGCTGACCGTCGAGGGGCTGACCGCCCCGCAGATCGGCGACCTGGCCGCCCGCGACGGCCTCCGGGTCCACGAGCTGACGCCGATCGCGGCGTCGCTGGAGGACGCGTTCATGGAACTGACCCAGGACGAGGTGGAGTACCGCCCCTCGACGATGACCGGCGCCGCCGCCGGCCAGAAGGAGTGATCGAGATGTCCCTGGCCATCCAGACCGCCCCCTTCGGGCACTACCGCGTCAAGCACGTGGTCAGGTCCGAAGTCGTCAAGATCCTGACCCTGCCGTCGACGGCCATCACCCTCGGCCTCACCGTCGTCGCCGGCCTGTTGGTGACCGGCCTGGTCACCAACTCCGCCTTGCACCACAGCCCGGACTGGTACAACGGCTTCGACCCGACCCAATCATGCGCTGACCGGCCTGATCGTGGCCGGCCTGACCGGCGGCGTGTTCGGAGCCCTGCTCATCACCGGCGAGTACTCGAGCGGCACCATCCGCACCACCCTGGCCGCCACTCCCAGACGGCCCTCTGCTGCTGGCCGCCAAGATCGGCGTGGCGGCCGTGGTCATGGTGGTCTTCTGCGAGGTGCTGAGCTTCGTCTCGTTCTTCCTCGGCCAGGCCATCCTTTCCGGTGGCGGGGCTCCCGTCGGCCAGCCTGGGTTCGCCCGGCGCGCTCCGGGCGGTGTTCATGACCGGCTTGTTCATCGCACTGCTGGCCCTCATGTCGTTCGGGTTCGGGCTCATCTTCCGCAGCACTGCGGCCGCCATCGCGGCGTTCGTCGGCGTCGTGTTCGTGCTCCCGCTCGTGATGCGCGGCATCTCCCAGCCCGACCTTCGCTACGCGCCGACCAACATCCTCACCAACTCGATCATGTCCACCGTCAACCAAGGGCCCGGAGGGACTGTCCGACCGCTCGTCGCCGGCCATAGGGTTGTTGCTGATGGCCGTCTACGCCGTGGTCGCTCTGGTCGCCGGCGCCGTGCTGTTCGTGAAGCGAGACGCTTGAACCAGGCCGGCGCCGAGGAGGGCTGGGTGCAGAGTCGGATCCCGCAGGACCGAGCCGAGCAGGCCAGGCACCTGGCCCAGCGGATCGCCAGGGAGCCGTTCCAGAAGCGCAGCTGGGCGGAGCTGGGGTTCTTCCTCGCCAGCTCCGCCCTGGCGTATGCGGCGGCGTTCGCCCTGGCTGCACTGGGGCTCGCCGGGCTGGCGCTCACCGTTGTGTTCGTCGGCGTCGTCATCCTGGCCGGCGGCCTGCGGGCCGCCCGGGGGCTCGGCCGTTGGCAGCGGGCGCTGGCCCGGCGGATGCTGGGCGAGGAGATCTCCGAACCCGAGCCGTTCAGCGCCCGGCCCGGGTTCTTCGGGTGGCTGCGGGCGTCGCTCGGCGACCGGGCCGCCTGGCGGGCGGTGGGCTACTTCGTGGCCAAGGTGCCGCTCACGCATCTTCGGCGTGTGGTTCGCGCTGAGCGTCTGGGTCGAGGCGCTCTTCGGTATCGCTTCGCCTTTGACCGGTGCCACCGGTCCGGCCCGCTTCGGTGCCTTTGGCCGGCTGCTCGGCCCCGGCTATAACGGCGGGCCGGGACCCGGGTTCGGCGACCCACCTCGGTGTGTTCGTGACCGGGGTAGTGCTGCTCTTCGTCGCCCCGTGGACGATGAGGCTGGTCGTCTACCTCGACCGCGGATGATGCACCTCCTGCTCGGGCCCGGACGCTGCGGCGTCCCGGGTGAGGAGCCTCGAGGAGTCGCGGTCGAAGACACTCGACGCGGCCACCGAGACCCTCCGCCGCATCGAGCGCAACCTGCACGACGGCACCCAGGCCCAGCTGGTCGCCCTGGCCATGCGGCTCGGCCAGGCCAAGGAAAAGCTCGACCACCTCGCCGCCACAGGACCAGACTGCCTGATATCGCAACGCCATCCGGCGCCTGGTCGACGACGCTCACCGGGGCGCCAAGGAGGCCATCACCGACCTGCGCGACCTGGCCCGGGGCATCCACCCGCCGGCTCTCGACACCGGCCTGGAAAACGCCCTCGCCACCCTGGCCGCACGCAGCCCGGTCCCGACCGAGGTGACGGTGGCCATCCAGACCCGGCCCAGCCCGGCCATCGAGGCCATCAGCTACTTCTGCGCGGCCGAGCTGCTCGCCAACGTGGCCCAGCACGCCCAGGCGTCCCGGGCCTCTCTGAGCTGCGCCCAGCACGGCCCCTGGCTGCGGATCGTGGTGCGCGACAACGGGCGGGGCGGCGCCGCGATCAACCGGATCGGCTCATCCTCGAGCGGCCTGGCCGGACTCGCCGACCGGGTCGGCGCTGTCGACGGCCACCTCAGCATCGCCAGCCCCCCGGGCGGCCCGACCGCCGTCACGGTCGACCTGCCCTCTCACTCCTGAGCATGGCCAGCGCCGACGCCCTCACGCGTCGTCATCGCCGAGGACTCCGCGATCCTGCGCGACGGATTGGTCCAGCTGCTGACCGACAGGGGCTTCGCTGTGACCCGGGCCGTCAGCGACGCCGTCAGCCTCGAGCAAGCGGTGGCCGAAGATCCCCCCGACGTGGCCGTGGTCGACATCCGCATGCCGCCGACCTTCACCGACGAAGGGCTGCGCGCCGCCATCGCGCTGCGCCGCAATCACCCCGAGCGTGGGGATCCTGGTGTTCTCCCAGTACGTCGAGACCCGCTACGCGGCCGAGCTGCTCGCCGGTGGCGCGGCCGGGATCGGCTACCTGCTGAAGGACCGGGTCGCCGATGTCGCCGACTTCGTGGAAGCCCTGGTGCGGGTGGCGTCGGGAGGCACCGCCCTCGACCCAGAGGTGGTGACCCAGCTGATGGGGGCCTCTCGCCGCACCGACACGCTGGCCGGGTTGAGCGGCCGGGAGCGGGAGGTGCTGGCCTTGATGGCGGAGGGTCGAACCAACTCGGCCATCGCCACGAGTCTCGTCATCTCGGAAGGGGCGGTCGAGAAGCACGTCGCCAACATTTTCTCCAAGCTGGACCTGCCGGCCACCTCCACCGATCACCGCCGGGTGCTCGCCGTACTGCGATACCTCGAAGGGTGAGCTGGTTCATCCAACCCGGAGCCGTTCACCGCGGGTCCCGCGAGATCCGCGTGCCCGGTCGCAGACGGTCGCCGATCCGGCGGTAGCCGGAGGCGCGGCGACGACGTACAGCGCCGAGGCGAATCAGGAGTAGTTGGCGGCGAGCTCGGTCTCGCGCTCGCCGGCGATGCGCGTGTGCCACATGCGACGGGGCTGGGTCATGTCGTAGGGCATGGCCCGATGCATGAGACGCCGGTTGTCCCACACGACCGTTTCCCCGGGTTGCCACTGGTGGTAGTAGACGCGTGGCGGGCAGCACGCTTCGGCCGCCAGGCGGTCAAGCAACCGCTCCGACTCCTCGGGGTCCATGCCCTCAATGCCGTAGGCATGGCGGCCGATGACCAGGTTGGGCCGCCCGGTCTCGGGATGGATCTTGACGAGCGGGCGCAATGACGGTTCGCCGTCGTGGTAGCCGTAGCCCGCGTAGTCACCGGCATCGGTCCGGGCGACTGGCAGCAGGCCGGCCCGTCCCTGGCTGTAGCGGAGGGAGTGGAAGGCGGAGAGCCCAGCGATCGCCTGACGGGTCTCGGCGTCGAGTGCGTCGTAGGCCGCCCGCATGTCGGCCCACCCGGTACCACCACCCTCGGCGGGCACGATCTCGGCCGAGAAGACGGCACCCTTGGCCTGGACCGGCATATACGTGCTGTCGTGATGCCACCCCTCGTTGCCGCGGAGCGACCTGACGATATCGTCGCTCATCTCGCTGTGGACCAGTCCATCGCGGCCGAGGTTGGAGATCGGGGCAGCCGGGAACTCGAGGTCGCCGAAACGGCCGGCGAAGGTATTCTGCTCCTCCTGGGTCAGGAACTGACCGGGAAAGATCAGCAACGCGTACTCGACCCAGGCTTCATGGAGCGCCTCCCAGGTCGCTTCGTCGAGCAAGCGGACGTCCAGACCCTGGACGACGGCACCGAAAGTGGCGTCGAGCGGCTTCAGCGAGAACCGCAGATCATTCACGCCAAACAGCCTAGCTCGACGGAACCGAACTGGACCCGTTCAACTCAACTGGCAAGCGCCGGTGACGTCGCCTTCAGCAGCCAGATGGTTAACGCTATTCACATAGGCTGCGTGGCGCTGCCGCGGCTACTCCCGGGCGAACAAAGCCCGCGAGCATCCTTCCCATCTCCACGCTTCCTGTCCCGGTGGTGACTACCGGGTCACCCGAGGCGTGCGCCCGGAGCTCGTCTTCGTCCTCGGTTTCAACGACTCCCAGCCCCCAGGAACCCGTGCTGTCCAGAACCGGGCCGAAAACCACCATCTGGCCAGAATCGATGAATCTCTGCCAATGAGCCGCGTGGCGGCCCATGATCTCCCGTTCGGCGTCGGTCATGTCAAAAGCGAACGTCGGACGCGGAGCGTTGAGTCTGATGACAAACGTTGTCATGGCTCGCAGTGTAGGAACCCTCCTCACTCCGGGTGAAGGGGGACGAGGAACGAGCCGGCCCGACTCATTGGTCACAGGGCCCGAACCGATCGTAATGTTGCCGCTTATGTCCGTTCGCCGCCGACTTCCGGTGAAACTCGTTTACCGGGCGCGCCGGTGAGACTGTCCACCGAGCTGCAACGATCTGCGGCCGCTGATGATGTTCGGTTCGTTGTCGTGAGCGATGACCCGGTGTCTCGCGAGCGCCTCGAGCACATGGGCTATGGGCAGGTCAGCGACGGGCGATTCGCGACCGGGTGGTTTCGGCGCTCGGAGCAGACCGAGAACTACTTCGATCACTTCACCGCTTCGATCGAGATGATGGTCCGTCAGAGCGCCAGGTTGGTGCTGGTGCCGTGGGAGGATGCGCTCTCGGAGTTCCTGCGACGGGTGCGTGGCACGGCTCTACGGTGGTGGTTGTACGGCAGTGCCGCTCTTGCCATTCGCGGTTTGACCATCGAGCCGGGCGATATCGACGTCAATGTCAGCGATACCTGGCTGGCCGGACGCCTCTTCGATGATGTGCTGGTGGGGCCCGTGGGGGAGATGCATGGCTGGGTGGCAAAGTCGGGTGGCCGCGCCTTCCGGTACGCGATCATCGAATGGCTATCGGACCCACTTGCCGAATTGGACGATCCGGCCGCGCCGCACGAGCAGGGTCCGCTCATCGCCAGCCAGCTCGAGACCGTCATCTGGCGCGGGCGGCAAATCCTCGTTCCACCGTTGTCGGCGCAACTCCACGGCTGCGAGCGACGCGGTCTCACCGGCCGTGCGGACCTGATCCGCGCCGCGATGAACGCCTCGCTCCCAAAGTGAGAGGATCTACCAAAGTGGGTTCGCCGAGTGTCCCGCTGCATTATTGAACTGTTCAAGGAGGTTGTCCGGTGACCGACTCGCTTCCGACGGTGACAGGCCCGATCACAGGTGGCCTTCATGGGTGGTCTTTCGGACGACCTCTCGCCGACCTGGACCGTTACGGGTACGTCGAGAACGAATACTTCCTGGAAGGCACCGCGACACGGTACGCCCCGGCCGCAGGAAGCTCGCTCGGCCGGGACGGCCGGTGGCAGGTCGAGGCGGTTGAAACCACACCATACAAAACGCGAATTGTCGTGATCCGGCCGGCCGACGCCGCCTCCTTCAATGGCACCGTCGTCGTGTCGTGGAACAACGTCTCCGCCGGCTACGACCTGTACAGCGGCGACAGTCTGGAAATCCTCGAGGGCGGCTACGCCTTCGTTGGAGTGACTACCCAGCGAGTTGGCATCCACGGGCTGCCCCCGACGCCGATGGGCCTGGCCGCATGGGACCCCGAGCGTTACGGGTCACTGTCGATACTGGGCGACGACTACTCGTACGACATCTTCACGCAGGCGGCTCGGGTCATCGGCCGTGACCGGCCCCGCACGCCGGTTGATCCCCTCGGCGGGTTGGAGGTCCGTCATCTCGTCGCCCAGGGCGGTTCACAGTCCGCCGGCCGGCTCGCCACCTACGTCAACGCCGTACACCCACTCGCCGAGGCCTTCGATGCCTATCTGCTCACCATCTACTTCGGCTCCGGCTCGGGACTGGAGGTCGGAGACTTCGTGATCAACCTCGCATCTCCTACCCTCAGCCGCGACGCCGGGCTCCGGGGGAGCAACCTGTTGCGCGACGACATCGGCGCCCTCGTCATGGTTGTCAACTCGGAGCTCGAAGCCATCGCCTGCTACGAGGTGCGCCAGCCCGACACCGACCGGTTCCGATACTGGGAGGCGGCCGGCACCAGCCACGTATCAGTCCAGGGCATGAGCGTGCGGCGGCCGAAGTTCGAGCGCGACTTCGGCTCGGAACTCCAGATGCCGGTCGCCACCGGGATCAACGAGGTGCCGATGCTTCCGCTGTTCGACACGGCCATTCATCACCTGCATTCGTGGCTCGAGGGGGGTCCGCCGCCGCCCACACAGCCCCGAATCGCTTTCGCCGGCGACCCGCCCGAGATCGTCCGCGACGAGCACGGGCTGGCCGTTGGCGGTATCCGCCTCCCGCAGGTGGAAGTGCCGGTGGCTCTGAACAGCGCGATCCCGCTGAGCGACGATATTTACAGCCGGCTGGGCGGCTCCTGCGTGCCGTTCCCGCCCGAGACCGTGACGGCTCTTTACGGCGACCAGAACACGTACCTCAGCCGCTTCGTGGAGGCAGCGCGCGCCGCCGAGAAAGACGGTGTTCTGCTCCAGCGTGACGTCGAAGCCCTGATCGACGAAGCGCGGACCCGCCCTTTTCCATAACCCTGAAGCCGGGGTACCCGGCGAGCAAGCAGGCCGTCGATGCGCCAGGTGGGAGCCCTACCCGAGAGCGAGCTGCTGGCGTGGGTCAGCGCCTCTCTTCCATCGACCAGCCAGGGAATCACCCGCTTCGGGTGTTTCGGGTCTGCGAGCCGTCGGGCATGCTGGCGGCGCCTGGTACCAGGCCGACGACCGAGGAGGCATCTGTGACCTATACCCCCGTTCCTGACACGCCGGTATCCTCAACACTTCTCGCCATGACCGGGGCATCGATTGAGCGCTGCGACCTGTCGGATCGGGAGCTGATGATCGCCCGGGTCGCGGCGCTCGCCGCGAGCGGCGCGCCGGCGGGTTCTTATGCACTCAACGCCGGACCGGCCATGGAGTCCAGCCTCACCCTCGAGGACGCCCAGGGCATTCTGGTGGCGGTGGCGCCGATCGTTGGGACGGCCCGGACGATGACTGCGGTCGGCGAGATAGCCAAGGGCCTCGGCCTCCTCCTGGCCCTCGCCGAGGACGACGTCGACGCCGATGCAGGCTAGTCACCGGGTCCTGTGGTTCCCCGGAATGGTGCCTGATACGCTGGCCGAGGCAGTCATTGCCGATCATTTCCGCCCGGGTAAACCGGGTTGAGCTGTGACGGAGGCAGGACACCAGTATGAGCGCACCGACCGCACTGCAGGGTTTCGACATTGAGACGATCGCGGCCAATCTCGATAGGACGGGGTATGCCGTCGTTCCGGGGGTGCTGTCCCCATCGGAAGCCGATTATGTGACCGAGCGGTTGTGGGCGGCGAGTGAGGAGAGCCAGCGGCGGGGTATTCCCGCCCATGTCGAAGCTCTCGACCCTAACGATTCCAATGTCCGGGTCTTCGACCTGGTCGATCTCGATCCACTGTTCGGCGACCTACTCTCGCATCCGGTCGCTGAGGCCGTCGTGGCCCGCTTCCTCGGAGACGACTACATCATCAGCAACTTCACGGCGAATATTGCCCGGCCGGGTAGCGGTTCGATGTTTGTCCACTCGGACCAGTCCCTCGTGGCGCCTGAGCCCTGGCTCGTCCCGTGGGCCATCAACATCATCTGGTGCCTCAGCGACCTGCGTGCGGACAACGGTGCGACGCGCCACGTGCCGGGCAGTTCTCGCTGGACATCGCGAGGCGACGTCCCGGATCGCATAGAGGACCTGCTGGTCCCGTTCGAGGCGCCCAAAGGGGCCTTCCTGGCCATGGAGGGACGAGTGTGGCACACCTCGGGAGCAAACATCACGGAGGATGAGGACCGTCCACTGCTGTTCGCCTACTACACGAAACCGTTTGTACGTCCGCAGTGGAACTTCGGCGTAGCGCTCCGGCCCGAGATTCAGGAACGATTCTCCCCGACGATGCGCTACCGGTTGGGGCTTGATTCCTGGCTCAATACCGGACCGCCTCGCAAGTCGTAACCGCCGAGGATCCAACGGCGTTATCTCTGAGAGGACACCCATGATTGTCGGCGAGTCGACCCGTCGAGAGTTCGAAACCGATGGCGTCACCTTCCTTCCTCGAGCGTTGCCCCCCGACTCGATGCGCATGGCGGAGGAAGCTTTCAACTGGAGCATTGCGCAGCCCACCGCGTCGCTCCCGATCGCCGAGGGGAGCGACGAGCCCAGGTTCTTTGCCTTCTCTGACCTGTGCAATCCCGAGGCGCCCGGCCATCCCCTGTACGTTCGCCTGCTCCGGGAATCTCCGCTCGGACAGATCGTCGCGGACCTGTGGGGCGAAGACGACGTGTGGTTTATGTACGAGCAGGTATTCCTCAAGGAGGGGGGCGAAAACCGCAGGACTCCGTGGCACCAGGACGCTCCGTACCTCTCCGTCGAAGGCAACCACCTGGCGGTCATCTGGATCACCTTCGACCCGGTGGCCGCCGAGGACTCGCTCGAATTCGTGAGAGGGTCCCATCGTCGGACCCTCTACAACACCTCCGCGTTCAACCCCGACGACGAGACCATTCCCATCTGGGAGGGCTTACCGAGGCTGCCCGATATCGAGAGTCATCGCTCGGACTGGGACATCGTCTCGTGGGCCGTGACCCCGGGCGACCTGATTGTCTTCCACCCGGCCATGCTGCACGGTGGGGCCGCGACGCACCCGGGTGGACGCCGGCGCACCTTGAGCCTCCGGTTTTTCGGTCCTGACGCGACCTACGTCACCCGACCTGGTGGGGGAGTGGCGCCCCGGGTCGAGGGTCTGCACGATCAGCTCGCCGACGGTCAGCCGTTCCGCCACCCGGCATTTCCAAAGCTGGAGGTCGGGGCGACGGCGTCCGGGAGCAAGCCTTCCTGATCCACCCGAGCGGCCACAGCCACGGCCAGGTGGGAGACGACATGCTTGGCAGCTACCGGGTAGTGGACCTGACTGACGAACGTGGCAATCTGGCCGCCTTTGTGCTAGCCGCGCTGGGCGCCGAGGTGGTGCTGGTCGAGCCGCCGGAAGGGTCAGGCGGCCGCCAGCGAGGACCCTTCGCCGGGGAGGGCGGCCCCGAGCGGTCGCTCACGTTCTGGGGCTGGAACCGGGGCAAGCGGAGTGTCGTCATCGATCTCACTACTGACCGCGGTCAGGCCACGCTCGACCGGCTCTGCGCCACCGCTGACGTGGTGATCGAGTCGGCAGCCGTCCCGGTGAACCTGGAGCGGCTCCGGACCGGCAATGAGCGACTGATCACCGTGACGGTCAGCGGCTTCGGCACTTCCGGCCCCAAGGCTGAGTGGCCGTTCACTGACCTGACGGTCCACGCCTCGGCTTGTCACCTGGCCATGAGCGGCGACCAGGATCGTCCACCGCTGCGAGTGTCGGTGCCACAGGCGTTCCTGCACGCCTCCGCCGATGCTGCCGTGGGCGCCCTGCTGGCCCTGACGGAGCGGGCGACCAGTGGCCGGGGCCAGCACGTCGAGGTCACGGCCCAACGCTCCATGACCGCCTGCACCCAAGGATTCATCCTGGCGGCCGCCCTCGGCGCCAGCCCGGTGGAACGAATGAGCGGAGGCCTGCGGATGGGCCCGCTCGAGTTGAAGGGGGTATGGCCCTGCCGAGACGGGTTCGTCCACGTCATGTTTCTCTTTGGCGCGTCCATCGGCCCTTTCACCGGACGTCTGATGCAGTGGATCTGCGAAGAGGGCTACTGCGACGCCGCCACCCGGGACAAGGATTGGCTCGACTACGGCAACATGCTCACTGACGGCCGGGAGCCCATCGGCGAGTATGAGCGGGTCACCGAAGTCGTTGGCCGCTTCTGCGCCGACAAGACCAAAGCCGAGTTGCTCGCCGCCGCCCTGGACCGGATCCTCCTTATCGCGCCGATCTCCACCCCGCGCGATCTGCTTGACAGCGCCCATTTTCGGGAGCGGGAGTTTTTCGAGCCGGTCGATGATCAGCTGTTGTCGCCGGACGCGATTCCCGCTCCTGGCCCCTGGTTCCGTTCGTCGCTGGCCCAGCCCGTTCAACTCGGTCGGGCTCCCCGGCTGGGCGAGCACACCCGGGAGGTGCTCGGTGACCTCCCCGACCGGGCCGGGCCACCTCCTTCCACGGCGCCCGCACCTCGTCGCCCCCCTCTGGAGGGTGTGAAACTCCTCGATCTCAGCTGGGCGATAGCCGGGCCCGCCATCGGGCGCATGATGGCGGACTTCGGGGCCACCGTCATCAGGGTCGAGACCGCCGACCACCCTGACGTGGCCCGGGTGTCCGGGCCGTTTATCGACGATGTCCCCGGGCTGGACTCGTCCGGGCTGCTCTTCAACATGTCCGCCGGAAAGCGCAGTGTCAGCCTGAACCTTCGCCACCCCGACGCCCGTCCGGTGCTCCAGGACCTGGTCCGGTGGGCCGACGTCGTGGTCGAGTCGTTTTCGCCACGGGCCCGAGCCGGATTGGGTCTGGACTACCAGCAGCTGGCGGAGATCCGGCCCGGTCTCATCATGTTGTCGACCTGTCTCTTCGGCCAGACGGGCCCGTTGCGGCGCTGCGCAGGGTTTGGATCGACCGGCGCCGCCATCATCGGCTTTGGCCATCTGGCCGGCTGGCCGGACCGGCCACCCACCGGGCCCTGGGGTGCGTACACGGACTACGTCTCGCCCCGCTACGCCCTGTGCACCCTGGTGGCCGCTCTGGACCAGCGGCGCCGCACCGGGGAAGGGCAGTATGTCGACTTCGCTCAGGCCCAGGCCACGGCTCATTTCCTCACGCCCGCAGTGCTCGACGAGGCGATCAACCACAGAGGACCGGTCAACCAGGGAAACACCGACCCGCACATGGCACCCCACGGGGTGTACCCCTGCGCCGGTGACGACGAGTGGGTCGCGATCGCGTGCCGTCACGACGAGGACTGGTGGGCGTTGGCCGCTCTCCTGGGCCGGCCCGATCTGGCCGGGCTAGGTCTGGATTCCCGACAGGAGCGGCTGCCGGAGCTCGAGGAGCTGATTGCTCGGTGGACGAAGGAACGCTCGACAGAGGCCGTGGAGACGGCCGTGATCTCGACCGGCGTTCCCGCCCACCGGGTCCAGAACTCACGGGAATGCCTGGCGGACGCCCAGCTTCAGCACCTGAACCATTTCCTGACCCTGCCCCATCCCCGACACGGCACGATCACCTTGGAAAACTGCCGGATCGCCATGTCGGCCACCCCCGCCCGCGTCGAGCGAACGCCTCCCTCTGTCGGTCAGGACACCTTCGAGGTCCTGACCGGGATCCTCGGCTATGACCCCGACCAGGTGGGCACACTTTTGGCCGGTGGTGCGCTCGACTAGCGCATAGTCCTATCAGCACCTGGGGGGGGAATCGGGACCGGCGCCTGGCCAGGCGCGGTTTACAGCTACGCCACGCAGCGCAGCGGCCGGCCACCGTTGTAGTCGATGGCGTCACCGAAGGCTGCGGCGACGTCCACCTCTTCCCGGCCGTCCAGATCGGCGTAGGCCCGGTGCAGGTTGAGCACGATCCGTTCGCCGTCGAGGAGGTGGCCGAACTCTCCCAGGTCCGTCTGGCGGGCGGCGTCCAGGGGGCTCACGCCGGCCTCCCTGGCTGCGGTCGCGGTATCGAGCACGAACCGGTAGTACCGCTCGTGGATGTCGAAGATCTCCGGTCCGCACGGCCGGCCGTGGCCCGGCACGACCACGCTCGCGTTGAAGCCCCGCAGCCAATCGACGCTCTTCAGGGCGCCGGTCACCGACCCGGCCACCACCATCGGCATGCCCCCGTTGAAGGCCAGATCACCCGTGAACAGCACCCGGCGCTCTGGAAGCCAGGCCACCACGTCGCCACGGGTATGCGCGGGCCCACCCGCATACACCAGGTCGACGGGCTGGTTGTCGACCCACAGGCGCAGCCGGTCGGGGAAGGTCACCGTGGGGTAGGCCTTCTCCAGGTTGCCCCAGTTCGGCAGCCGGTCCCAGATCGAGATGCGCGGCCCGAGCAGAGTGTCGGCCTGCATGTCCTCGCGGCATCGTTCATGGGCGAGGATCGTCGCCTCGGTGAAGAGGCAGTTGCCGTAGGTATGGTCACCGTGGGCGTGGGTGTTGACGAGGGCTCGGACTGGCCGATCCGTGACCTGGCCGATCGCGCTCAAAAGGTGCCGGGTACGAGCCTCGGTGGCGCAGGCGTCGATGGAGGTCACCCGGTCGGATCCGACGACGAAGCCGGCGGTGTTGATCCACCAGGAGCCGTCCTGCTGGGCGAACGCCCAGACCCCGTCGGCGACCTCCTCGGGGACGGTGACCGGCAGGTCGCGCTCGTCCGTGCTCACGGCACTAACGGGGGACCTGCGACCAGGGCAGGTCCTTGTCAACGCGTATGTCGCCGGGGAGGCCGAGGACCCGCTCGCCCATGATGTTGCGCTGGATCTCTGACGTGCCGCCCTCGATCGAATTGGCCCGTGAACGCAGGAACATCCGGCGGGACAGGCCGGCTGGCCCGGTCAGTCCGATGCCGGCTGTCCTTTTCATCTCGTAGTCGTAGCCGACCAGACCGGCCGGGCCGAGCATGTCGACGCACAACTCATAGATGCGCTGGTTGACCTCGGCGAACATCAGCTTGGCGATGGAACCCTCCGGACCAGGGTTGCCGGACTTACGGTTCTGGGCGGCCCGGATATTCGTCAACCGAAGGGCCTCGGCCTCGCTCCACAGTCGCATCAGCCGGTCCCTCGTCGCGGGGTGATGCTCGACGGCCTCCTCCTTCCAGATGCGCACGGCCTCGGCGATCGTCCCGCTCCCGCGCCTGGGGGCGCCGCCTCCACCGCCAATCGTCGTGCGCTCGTTCATCAACGTGGTCATCGCCACTCGCCAGCCGTCTCCCACATCGCCGATGCGATCGGCATCGGGCACGCGCACCTCCGCCATGAATACCTCGTTGAACTCTGCTTCGCCGGTGAGCTGGCGCAGCGGCCGGACGTCGACGCCGGGCGCGTGCATGTCGAGCGCGAAGTACGTCAGGCCCTTGTGCTTGGGCGCATCGGGATCGGTGCGGGCGACCAGCATGCCGCGGTCGGCCTGGTGGGCGAAGGTGTTCCAGACCTTCTGCCCGGTGATGATCCACTCGTCGCCGTCGCGGACGGCCCGGGAGGACAGACCCGCCAGGTCAGAACCGGCGCCAGGCTCGCTGAACAGCTGGCACCACGCGATCTCACCGGTGAAGGTCGGCTTCAGCAGCCGGTCCAGCAGAGCTTCGCTGCCGTGGGTCACGATGACCGGGCCGGCCATCGTCAGCCCGAAGAACTGTCCGCCCCCGGTCGGCGGGGCACCGGCCCGAACCAGGCGTTCATCGACCATCCGTTGGAAGCTGGGTGCGACACCGAGCCCACCCCGGCCCTCGGGAAAGTGGACCCATGCCAACCCGAGGTCGTATCGGCGCCCGAAGAACTCCGCGGGTTTGGTGTGCTCAGGGTCCGTCTCGGCCAGCAACCGGTTGACGCGTTCCTCGATCTCAGCAGCAGGGTCGGCCATGCTCATGCCCACCAGTCTGACCCATCAGCAGGTGGTTTGGCCGATCAGCAGGCGGGTTTGGCCCATCGACTGGCGTCTCGCCGGGTCGGCCCCGTCAGGCCGCGAGCCCGTCAGGCTGCGGCCCCGTCAGGCTGCGGCCCCGTCAGGCTGCGGCCCCGTCAGGCTGCGGCCCCGTCAGGCCGAGAGCGGGTCGATCCGCTCGAGCAGCCATCGGGGCCCGACGGAGTTGACGCCAGGCCCCGCCCTCGCTCGCAGGCCCCGGTCGGCTGACACGAGGAGCACCGGCTCACCGGCGTCCGCCGCCAACGCGGCCAGGAGGTCGTCTCCGGAGCCGCCGGCGTGCACGACCTCGACCTGATCGGCGGTTCCCTCGGCCACTCCCCGGCGGGCGGCGCCTTCCACCACGACGACGATCGGCACCGGGAGCCGGGACGCCGCCGCCGCGGCCCGGATCTGCTGGATGAGGCGGCCGGTGGCGGCGGGGCGATCCCGCCACCATCCGTCGGGGCGCGATCCGAGCACGTTGGCCGTGTCCACCAGCAACATGGATCTCGAGTCTGTCATCGCTCTGGCTGTCTTCGCTCCGGTGTGATTGCTCTGGTGTGATTGCTCTGGTGTGATTGCTCTGGGCTGTCACCGCTCCGGGCCCTGCGGCCCGGGCGATATGCGCTGCCAGCAAGGGACGCCCGGCACATTTTCTGTCGCGAACACTGCCCGGTTGAAGGGGAACGCGCTGCAGAGAAAGGGGGGAAGGGCCGCACTCGCGACAGAAAGTTGTATGAGCACCGTTAGAGGACGGTCGGTGCATGCCGCGAGGCGCTGCGAGGTGCTGGGGGCTGCGGGTGCTGCGGGTGCTGCGGGTCCGGCGGGGGCTGAGGGTGATGGGGGCTGCGGGTGCTGCGGGTGCTGCGGGTCCGGCGGGTGCTGGGGGCCGGTGGTTGGCGGCGTTGCGGGAGAGCACCCGGCTGCTTATCGTTCGCGTCGATGACATTGGAGACCATGGTCGACGCAAAGACCGGCCGCAAGTGCTACCTGGACCACCCGGGAGAACTAGCGGCCGATGAGGAGCTCACCTTTCTGCTCAGTCTGCACGGCGGAGGATCCGTAGGAGCCTGGCAGCGGGAGTACTTCCCGGCCTACGAGCTCTGTGACGCCTACCGGCTGGCCATCGCCACTCCGTCGGCTGCCACCCGGGAACCGACCCGGCACTGGACGGCAGAGGCGGACGACGAGTACCTCGTCGATCTGGTGGAGGACGTGTTCGACCGGTTCGGCCCCAAAAGAATCCGCTCGTTCTGGCTCGTCGGCCACTCGCAAGGAGGAATGACCGCCAACCGGCTGCTCCGGGGCGGCTACTTCGCCGATCGGGTTGACGGCTGGCTGAGCCTCTCGGGCGGGCGGATCGGGCCGGCCGAACGAGCCGTCAGCTTCGGCCCGCCGCGCCATGAGGCGGACCGGGCCGCCATGGAACGGTTCTTTGCCGATCGTCGAACGATGGAGCCGCCGGCGCCGCCCACGGCGGACCTGTCCTTCATCTACGCGACCGGGGAGCACGAGATCGCCTCGCTGCCGGAAACGTCGCCGTGGGCCGAGCGCTACGGAGCCGGGCCCCGGATGCTCCTGCCGGACGTGGTCGACGACCAGCCCGGACGGATCCACGACAGCCGGTGGGACGCCAACCCGACCCTCAGCTGGGGCCGCCGGCCCGCACCCGGGATCGCGAGAATCTACCTCTACCCGGATGCCAGGGGCGGACGGGTGATCGCCGATGTGGTCAGGCTGGACAAAGGCCACACCGAGGGGCTGGAGCCCCGAATCACCGAGGCGATGGTCAGGCTGCTGGTGTCAGCCCCGGGGGGCAAGGCGAGGGCCGCCCGGTAGCGCGCCAGGCCCGTTCACCCCTGGCTGCGGGTGAACGGGGCCTCGTCGCCTAAATGCTCGGGCTTACCCGATCCGCTGTCAGGTACCAGTGCCGAACGGCATCGGCCCCGACACGAAGGCCCACGCCTGATACTTCGGGTACCACTGGATGACCCTGGCCGTGGTCGCCCCGTCGTAGTGGTTGGGGGGCCCGAAGAAAGCGTTGCCGTAGCCGGACGCCATGGGGAACGTGCCCGCGAGCCGGTTCGCACCCGCCTGCAGCGCCGAGGCGCTAATGGTCGGTGAACCCTTGAGGGCGTCGACCATGAAGAAGAGCTC
The DNA here is from genome assembly GCA_963834725.1 of uncultured Acidimicrobiaceae bacterium. GTDB lineage: Bacteria > Actinomycetota > Acidimicrobiia > Acidimicrobiales > Palsa-688 > PALSA-693. The sequence continues at coordinate 3,164,740 of CAWICN010000001.1, read as the reverse complement.
GTCGCACAGGCCGTAGTAGAGCTGGTAGTAGGCCGGGTAGTACTGCTTGAGCATCGTCTGGCACTGCGCTTTGGTGGAGTTCGGCGGGCTGGCGGTGAGAATGCCGGGAAGGTTGGGGTATATATCGCCGGCGTACCACGAGACCGCCATGGCGCTGCCCTGCTCATCCTTGGGCTCGGTGTTGAAGAGCGAGGGGCCGCTGGCGGTGGTCATCCCGTAGCGCGGGTAGTACTTCTGGCTGTGCGCCACCTGGAAGAAGAAGAAGACTGCATCCCCGCCGTCGGGGGTGAACAGGACGTGGTCCACCCCGGCCTGTCGGAACTTCAACACCGCGGAGGAGAAGTCGTTGGTCGTCGTGGCGCAATCGGCGACGCTGTGGCACTGGAAGTAGGTGAACACCACCGGGTTCTTGATGCCGAGCTGGGCCAGCGCCGGCTTCCAGAGGTTGTTGACCAGATACTGATTGGTGCCGGTGCCATCGTCGGCCAGGAGGATCCCCACCTTGGAGGCCGCCGGGTTGGCGCCGAAAAACCGGGCCTTCGCCAGCATGCCGGGTACCGGCCCCATCCGGTACGGGTTGACATAGGCCAGCGTGTAAAGGTAGGGGGCGTACCTGGTGTAGTCCGACGGGATGGGCCGGTACTGCAGCCCGCCCCCGTAGATGATCACGGTGTGCTTCTGGGCCAGGCAGCTGATCACCGTCGAGTTCTCGTTGGACTGGTTGAGTTCCGCGAACACATGGTCGTCCTCGGCGAAAGCGGTGCACTCGTTCTGCGAGTTGTCCGACTCGCCGGCGGGGTCGCCGAACTGGAAGTTGTAGTACACGAACTGGATCGGGCAGCCGTCCAGACCGCCGTTGGCGTTGACGTAGTTGGCGATGTGCGTGTACAGGGCCTTGGTGGTTTGCACCAGGGTGGGCGAGCTGACCTCCGCCCCCAACGCGTGGTTCCCCAGTTGGGTGAGCACTGCCCCCTCATCGGTGGAGTAGGTCACCCCCAGCTTGACCGTCTGCTTGCAGCCCGGTCCCGCCGCGATCCCCGGAGCTGTGCCGCCAATGGTGCCGCCTGTGGGCTTCCCCGTCGTGGCCGAGCCGCCCCCACTCGCACTCTTCGATCCGCTCGAGCCGCACGCCGCGGCCACCAGAGCGATCACCATCACCCCTGCCACCGCGGCGGCTCGACGCCCACCGAACCGCTGTCCTCGACCCCGTGCAAGCACGCTCAACGTTTCCCCCCTATAAGAGATTCAGGAATCTGGATGCACCCACGTCCGTGGCGCGCCCGGAAGGTAGCAGGTCATCGGTTGGACGTCACATCGCCCCGCCCACTCGGTGCGCGTGCCCCCCAGAGGCGCCGGGGGATGACCCCCGCGGCCAATCGCCGGCGGTCGTCCTCCAGTCCCGGGCCGACAGGAGATCGGATGGCGCCGCGTTCACCCAGAAGACAGACCGACCAGAAGAAAGACGGACCGGAAGAAAGACGGACCGGCTCTCACCCGCCTCGACGAGAACGGCTGCCTCTATGCTCAGCACGGCACGATGGCTCAGCACGGCGCGGGCGCAGAAATGCCGGGGGCATCGCCCGGGTCGTTCGCCGAGCATTCTGGCGGCGAACCACGCCTCCGGCCACCAACTTGATCCAGGAGCAGGGACCCGATATTTGGCCGGGTCGTCCCTCGATCATGGCATGTGGTCGACTCGTTGGCGCGGCGTCATTGGCGTGATCACGTCGATCGAGTTACCGGGCTTGTCCATCGAGTGGCACATTCGGAGAAAGACGACCGAATCCTCGGAGTAATCGCTTCGGGGGTGGGTTGGCTCGCGATCAGACGAAGGGCGGGTGGGCGGCTCTCTTGACAGAGCAGGGGCCGTCGTCTAAAACGTGGAACACCGAGCTCGTGCACTACAGTACCGTTTGGGGGTTGGAGGTGTGCTCTAAGTCAGAGTCGACCCTTCTTATGGAACCCATCTCATCGCGGTCTGAGCGAGAACAGGGTATCGAGCCAAAGCGGCGCGGTCGCCGGGCAGGTTCGCCCACTACCAGAAGGCACGGCCTCAGATCTTGCGCCTTGGGCTCTTGTCCCCCTCACAGCGCTCCGACGCGGCCGCACGCCGGTACCGGTGGGAAATGGCGATGAAGGATAGCGATATCACCGGGCGGGTTGGTGCGGCAACGGGCGGGTTCGGCGATGCGAACACGGCAACCCAGAGACGAAGCAATCCACTCGTAGGGAGGACGAATGGCTACAGGCCACTCTAACGGAAACACTTCTTCGGTCGACGTCGATGCGATCATTGTGGGGGCTGGTTTTTCTGGCCTCTACATGCTCCATGACCTTCGCCAGCAGGGACTGGCGGTCAAGGTCCTGGAACAGGGCGGCGATCTGGGTGGTACCTGGTATTGGAACAGATATCCCGGTGCCCGCTGCGATAGCGAGAGCGTGTTCTACATGTTCAGTGACCGCTTCTCCAAAGAGATCCTCCAGGAGTGGACCTGGAGCGAACGCTTCGTCAGCCAACCGGAGATCCTTGACTATCTGAACTTCGTTGCCGACAAGATGGATCTGCGAAAGGACATTCAGTTCAACGCCCGGGTTACGTCCGCGATCTACGACGAGGAAAACAACCGGTGGCAGGTAACGGCCGAGGATGGCACGACCCTGTCGGCTCGGTATTTCATCACCGCGGTCGGGTGCATATCGACGACAAACATTCCCAATTTCCCCGGCCTGGAGAACTATACCGGTGACTGGTATCACACCGGGGCATGGCCCCACGAACGGGTTGATTTCACCGGAAAGCGAGTCGCAGTCATCGGCACCGGGTGTACGGGCATTCAGGTCGTGCCTGAGGTGGCCGAGGAGGCCTCGAAGGTGTGGGTATTCCAGCGCACCCCCAATTACGCGATTCCTACTCAGAACCGGCCCCTCGACCCCGAGTACACGAAGGAAGTCAAGGACGACTACGAGGGGATCTGGCAGAGGGCGCGCCAGTCGGGGTTCGGCTTCCCGTACGCAGTCGCAGAACGGTCCGCCGTCGATTACCCGGCCGAGGAGCGAGATCGCATCTATGAGGCGGCCTGGGCCAAAGGTGGGTTCTACATCGGTATAGAGACGTTCAGTGATTTCCTCGTCAACAGAGACAGCAACGACACCATCTCGGACTTTCTGCGTTTGAAGATCCGCGAGACGGTGCATGATCCGGCCACCGCCGCCCTTCTCAGCCCGACGGACTATCCGTTCTTCACCAAGCGCCCACCCCTTGAGACGGGCTACTTCGAAGCGTTCAACCGGGACAACGTCGCCTTGATCGACGTTCGAGCCACACCCATCGAAGAGATCACCACGAACGGGGTCAGGACGAGCGACAGGGAGTACGAAGCCGACGCCATCATCTTTGCCACCGGCTTCGACACGATGACCGGGACGCTCTTCCGGATGGGAATCCGCGGCAAGGGTGGGCAAACGCTGGAGGACAAGTGGGCAGAAGGACCGAAGACCTACCTCGGTCTGACCACGCACGGGTTCCCCAACCTCTTCATCATCACCGGACCGCAGAGCCCGTCAGTCTTGGCGAACATGCCGGTGGCGATCGAACAAAACACCGAGTGGATCGCCGACCTCATCGGGTATATGAGCAAGCGGGGTATCGATTACGTCGAAGCGACCGAAGACGCCGAGCGACGCTGGGTAGATCATCACAACGAGGTGGCCGCCGACACGCTTCTGTTGGAGACCGACTCCTGGTGGGTCGGGGCCAATATCCCGGGCAAGGTCCGCACGCTCTACCCCTATGTCGGAGGCGTCGGCGTGTTCCGCCAGACTTGTCAGGATGTGGCGGACAACGGCTACGAAGGCTTCACCCTTCTCGAGCGCGCCCCGGCCTCGTAATCTCGCCCATTCCAGTTCGAGAGAGGTTGACCGAGCTGGCTCCATCGGAATGATCGAGCCAGCGAAGCCGGCGACGTTCAGGCCGGGGGGAACCCGGTGAGCCCAGGATCAAGCGGCACGCCCAGACTGTTCAGCGTCATGGCGACCATGTGATACTGCCCGACCAGCATCGGAAGCTCGATGAGCTGGGCCGTGTCGTAGACCTCGGCGAGGGCCGCCCAGGTGCCGTCGGTGATACACCAGTCCTGATGGAGTTCGTCGGCCACGCGCAGCAGGGTGGCGTCGAACTGGCTCCATCCGCCGTCTGGGCCGGCTGGAATACGGAGAATGTCGTCCTCGGACAACCCGGCCGCCTGACCTATCCTGACATGCTGCGCCCATTCGTATTCGGACTGGCAATTCCAGCCGGTGCGCAGGATCAGGAGCTCGCGGTCTCGGGCAGGGATTTTCCCGTTCAGCAGCTTCCCCCCGAAAGGAAGCCACCGGCGGGTCAGGCCTTCGGCGCGGATGAGCGTCGTGAAGATGTTCGCCTCCGATCCGGCGACGGTGACGCTGTCCAGCAGCGCCTGGGCGGATGGCGTTCTCTCGGCGGCGGGAAGCGGGACGATTCGGGGGGAAGCGGGGCGACTGGCCATGTCCGACGATATTCCAGGACCCCTGCGCATGGGCGGTTCATGGCGACGCATGGGGCGGTCCGTCGCTACCGCGATAGGGATCAGGCCCACAACCCGCTACTCACGGAGATCGTCGGCTGTGAGAAACCGGTCATCGCCGCCGTCAACGGAGCGGCCGTCGGCATGGGCTTCGACCTGGCGGTGGTGCGTGACATCCGCATTGCCAGTGAGCAGGCACGCTTCGGGTCGTACTTCGTGAGGCGGGGCGTTCTTGGCACGGCCGGCAGCTACTACTTCCTGCCCCGGATCGTCGGCCTGTCCCGAGCCATGGAGCTGGCGCTGTCGGGTGCGCTCATCGACGCCGCCGAGGCGGACCGGATCGGCCTGGTGTCACGCGTCGTAGCCGCCGGGGAGCTGGGCCCAGCCGTCGAAGCCATGATCGAACAGCTCTCGTGGGGCGCACCGCTCGCACAACGAGCTATCAAACGAATCATGGTCCGCGGGCTCTCTATGGAATGGACGGCGTTCGACGAGTACATCGCCCTACTCTCTGACGGTTTGTGGTCAACGGAAGACCATATGGAAGGGGTCACCGCGCATGTCGAGCGACGGCCCCCCAAGCTTTAAGGGTCGGTAGGACGTCAGCTCGGGCCGCCGCTGAGCCGTCCTCTGAGCGCCGTTCTGGCGCGCCCGGGGCGCCGGTCTGGCGGTGCTCGGGCCTGATCGGTTGCGGTCGGAGATCAACACCCCGGACGGCTGGGTAAGCTGTTCCCGTGTTGGCGTTGCTGGCGGTCCCGGGCCTCCTTGTGGCCGGTACCACGTGGTTGATTGACGCCTACTGGAGACGTCACCGCCACGACCTCACGGAGGACCTGCGGCCGTACCGGCTGTCAGACATCGCCGATGAGGCCCAACGCTGGCTCGACGCCCAGGTGTAGCTTCGGGCCATAATTCACCCACCTCCTCCTGCTCCGGGCGGTCCGGCCTGGCGTTGCCAGCACACAGCAGGTTAGGCGGACCTCGACGCGGCGACGGAGGATCGGGGCCTGGGCCGTGGCGCTAAGCTCGGGGTCGTCACCTTGCGCATCCGCCTCGGCCTCACCGCGCTCGCCGCAATAGCTGCCACTGGCACGTTGGCGTCCTATGGCAGCGGGGGCCACCGCGCCCGGCCCTCTTCCGTCCCGACGACGTCGCCCAGCACGCTTGTTTCGACCGCCCCTTCCTCGCTGCCTTCCTCGCCGCCTTCCTCGCCGCCTACGACGATCCGGCCGCGGCCGCCGGAGCCGGCGTTCACCGTCGTGGCGACGCTGCGACGGAACGTGCCGGCCTCGCTGGCACCCGGCGGCCTGCCCATCTCGCAGGTGCCGGCCACCTGGTACGGCTACCCGTCAGCCCTGCCAGTCGTCTCGATCATCCCCGGCTGGGTCAAGGTCCGCGAGGCCCAACGCCCAAATCAATCGACGGCGTGGGTGCCAGAGGCCGATGTCAGTCTTTGGGCCGATCCCTACTACCTGGTCGTGAGCCTGGCCACCACCCATCTGGAATTGTTCTTCCACGGGTACCCTCTGCTCGACTTCCCCGTCGGTGTCGGCACCGCCGTCGCTCCGACGGTGACCGGCCACTTCTTCATCGCCATGAAGGCGCCTCCGCCCGGTCCGGGCTACGGCCCGTTCATGCTGGTGACGTCTGCCCATTCGGATACGATCACCGACTGGGAGGGCGGAGGCGACGCCATCATCGCCATTCACGGGCCGATCGACGCCGCCGCTGATAGGCTGATCGGCACGACCGGCGCGCGGCTGTCCCACGGGTGTATTCGCCTGCATGACGCCGATCTGGCCCGGCTGGCGGACGTGCCGGCGGGCACGCCGCTCGACATCGTGAACTGATCGCTCGGTGAGGCGCGGGAAGAGCATGCGGGCGGACGGACGGGCGACCTGACCGAGGCCTCTCAACATTCGAGCGTTGAAGCCCTTCCGTCGGGTCTGTTGCAACGGGCGCTGGCCACCCTCGATCCCGGCTATTTCGCCCTGGTGATGGCGACCGGAATCATCTCCATCGGCGCCGCCCTGTTGGGCTATACCACACTCTCCCGTGTGATCCTGGGGCTGACCGTCGCCGGTTTTGTGATCCTGGTGGTCGCCTACGCAGCCCGGCTGGTCTGGTTCCCCGGCTGGGTGCGCCGGACACTCCGTAACCCCACCATGGCGGTGGCCTATTTCACGGTGGTCGCTGGCTGTGACGTGCTCGCCACCAGGCTGGTCCGCGCCGACCACGTGAACGTGACCCTGGGACTAGGCGTCGCCGCGGCCGCCGTATGGCTGGCCCTGACCTATTGGCTGCCATGGTCGATCGTGGCCTCAGGCCGCCACCCCGTTCTCGCCGACATGAACGGCTCCTGGCTGGTTTGGGTGGTTGCCACGCAGTCTCTGGCCATCATTGCCGCTGCCATCAGCACGCAGCCCCCGTCCGCCTGGCTACGCGACGACCTTCCGGTTGTGGCCATCTGTCTGTGGGGCGCGGGCGTCATGCTGTATGTGATCCTGATCGCGATCGTGTTCCTGCGGCTCCTGCTCGTCGAATTCTCTGCGGCCGAGATGGTGCCCGCCTACTGGATCACCATGGGCGCCACCGCCATCAGCGTGAGAGCCGCAGCCGGAATCCTGACCCTGCAGGTCCCCGCCACCGCGTCCCTGGTCACGGAATTGCGCCCCTTCCTGGTCGGTACGTCGGTGGTGTTGTGGGCCTTCGGGACCTGGTGGATCCCCCTGCTGGTCCTCTTCGGCATCTGGCGCTATCTCATCCGCCACTATTCCCGCGCCTACGAACCGCGCTTGTGGAACGTGGTTTTCCCCCTCGGCATGTACACCGTGGCCTCCTGGGCGCTCGGTCACGCGGCCAGCGGCCTCACCTTCATGACCTCCATCGCCCGGGTGTGGTTCTGGGTGGGTTTCGCGGCCTGGAGCGTCGTGGTCGTCGTCATGGCGGGGGCTCTCATCCAGGCTGTGCACCACCGGGCGACCGCTCCCGGCGAGGCGGCATGACGCAGCCGGAAGGTTACGGCCGGGGCGGTTAACAGGTGCACGTGATGCATCACGCCTGCGAAGGAGAGTTGCACGGGGCGGCGCTGATTGAAGAACTGGCCCGTCATGGGCATCGGCTGAGTCCCGGGACGGTGTACCCCATGTTGCACCGGCTCGAGGCAGCCGGGCTGCTCGCCTCCCGCCAGGTGGTGGTCGGCGGCCGCCGGCGCCGCCTCTACCGGGCCACCCCAGAGGGCCGGCAGGCCTTCGCGGCCTGTCGGGGGGCTATCAAGGAGCTGGCCGATGAGGTTCTCGATCGATGAGCGCCGAAGCCACCGGACCAGTCGCTCTGTCCACCATCGCCCGGGAGTGGGGCCGGATCGGGATCATCGGGTTCGGTGGGCCACCCACCCACATTTCCCTGTTGCGAAAGCTATGCGTCGATGAGCGTCATTGGCTCGTCGATCGTGAGTTCGAGGACGGCATCGCGGCAGTCAATCTCCTCCCCGGGCCGGCATCAACGCAGCTGGCCATCTTCTGCGCCTGGCGGCTACGCGGCGCGGTGGGAGCAGTCATTGGCGGAGCGTGCTTCATCGTGCCGGGCCTCATCGTCATCCTGGCCCTGTCGCGCCTGTTTCTGGCCCGCAACCCCCCGCTGTGGATAGAAGCCACGGCGGGCGGAGCCGGGGCGGCCGTGCCGGCGGTCGCGCTGCAAGCGGCGCTCGGGCTCCTGCCGGCCAGCTGGAAACGCGCCGGTGACCGGCGACCCAATCAGATCCGATGGGCGGTCTACCTGGTCCTCGGTGGGGTGGGAGCGGCGACGGTCGGCCCGTACCTGGTGCTGATTCTCCTGGCGTGCGGACTGGCCGAGGTCGGCGCCGGGACGAGCAAAGAGGGCCACGCCCCCGGCCCTCTCGCTTTGATGCCGATAGCAATCCTTCCGGGGGTCGCGACCGGTGGGGTTGGAGCCCTGGTGTGGGTCGCGTTCAAGGTCGGCGCGCTGTCCTATGGCGGAGGCTTCGTCATCATCCCCCTCATGCAACATGACGCGGTCACTGCCTACCACTGGATGACCGACACTCAGTTCCTCAACGCGGTCGCCCTGGGCCAGGTCACACCCGGACCGGTCGTGCAGACCGTGGCGGTGGTCGGCTACGCCGCCGCCGGGATTGGCGGCGGCCTGCTCGCGGCGCTGATCGCCTTCGCGCCCTCCTTCGTGTTCGTTCTGGCCGGCGGACCGCGGTTTGACCGCCTGCGGCATAGCGACTCCATCCAGGCGTTCCTTACTGGCGCGGGGGCCGCCGCCATCGGCGCCATCGCCGGATCTGCTATCCCGCTCGGCGAAGCCCTGAGCCACCTGTGGCAGGTCGGGATCCTCGCCCTTGCTGTCATCGGGCTGGTAGTTCTCCGCCGGAGTGTCGTGCTCGGTCTCGTTACCGCTGGCCTGCTGGGCGTTGTCGCCGGACTGGCGGGCGCACCCGTGTCGCACTGACTGGATGTGAATGGTGCCGTCTGAATGCGACCGGTGCCGACCCGGGACGAGCTCACGGCCGTCCGGTACCGAGCAGCGCCACGTCGTTGAAGAGAGCCCCGGCACCCCCATTGGAGACCAACGCGACATCCGCCTTCGGTACCTGCCGGCTCACACATATCCCCTGTAACTGCTGCACCGCCCGCACGACACGCTGCAGCATCTGGACGCTCACACCACCATGGCTGAACGACATGAGTCCGCCGTCGGTGGTTACGGGGTGCCGGCCGCCGGGTCCGATGTGTCCCTCCATGATGTAATCGGGACCCTCGCCCTCCCCGCAGAACCGGAAGGCCTCCATCTGCCTGATGATCTCGAAGGAGAACGGGTCGTACAACTCGCACACATCGACGTCGCGAGGCGTGAGGCCGGCCATCGCGAAGGACTTTTCTGCGGCCCGACGGCCGATGTACCCGTTGTTGACGCCACCGAAGGCCGACCGTAGGTCCCAGCTCGGAGGATGCTGGTACGCGGGCCCCAGTTGGTCGGCGGCTCCGCCCAGCACATACACGGGCGGGCGACGGAGATCGGCGGCCCGATCCGCGCCGGTCAACAGAATTGCACAACCCCCTTCAGCCGTCATGGCGCAATCGAGGAGGTGGAAAGGGTCGGCGACCATTCGCGACGACAGAATGTCGTCAACCGTGTAGGGACCGCGGCCATGGTAGACCGCTTCAGGGTTGACGGATCCGTTGTTGCGGATGGTCGCCGCCACGGTGGCGAGGTGCTCGGGCTGCGTGCCGTAGAGGTGCATGTGCCGTCGAGCGATCAGCGCGAACTCGACCGCGGTATAGAGTCCCGCTGACACGACGAACTCGTTGGCGGGCCGAGTCCAGGGCGCCGTCGAGTCCCTCTCCGTATAGACGCCGGCACCACCGGCGGTGAGAAGTACGGTCGTGCAGGTGCCAGAGGCGATGGCCTGGGCCGCTTCCACCAGCGCCCGTACACCGAGGCCCGTGTTCGACTGCCACACCGGGCCGACACCGAGGTGGTAGACGACATCGGCGGCCACGTGGCCGATGACACCGTCGACCTCCGATAACGGGGCACCCGTCTCCGCCAGCACACCGAGCGCCGCTTCGAGAGCGATGGTGACCGAGGTATGCCCTTCCAGCGTGCGCGCCTGCCTGGTGTTGAAGACGCCGGCTATGGCTACATCGCGAAAAGGGTGGCTGGTCATCAGGCCCGGTCAGAGCTGGTGTTGGTCGCCATGGCGAGAAGAGTGAGCTCTCCCGATCGTCAATATGTCCAATGTTATGTTGGCAATAATGCCTAATCTACACTTTGGTCGATCGGCGGGGAGATGGCGGCATTGCTGAAACCCCATCCGCAGGGCATACCGCTGCCATCGCCGACCGTCGTCTCGCGTCCCTACTGGGAAGCCTGTCGGCGCGGCGAGCTGCTCTACCAGCGCTGTCAGGGATGCGGCCGTCCGGTCTTCAACCCGGCCACGATCTGCCGATGGTGCAACTCGATCGATCTCCAGTGGAAGCGGGCTCACGGCACCGGCACGGTCTACAGCTGGTCAACGGTCTGGCGCCCGCAGACGCCGGCCTTCGCTGTTCCATATGTGGCGGCCATCATCGACGTGGACGAGGGTTATCAGATGATCGCCAATATCATCGGTTGCGAACCGGACGCCGTCTACTGCGGGATGAAGGTTGCCGTCGAGTTCCATCCGATTGGCGGCGGTTTCTCGTTACCCTATTTCCGCCCGGTGGATTGACCCCGGGGTGGCTCATCGTGCAGATGGGCCCATCGTGCAGGCGGGTGGGACGAGCCGCCGCCCTCCTCGATGCATGCCGCTCGGCGCTGAACCCCGGCTCCCGGCCGCCTACAGTGGCCAGCATGGCTCGATGGCCGGACGCCGCCCGGTATGACCCAAGCATCCGCCTGCAGGCCTTGCGACAGTGAGCCGGATCGTCGTCATCGGCGGCGGCCCCGGAGGCAGTACCGCGGCGACCATGCTGGCGCGCAAGGGCCACGACGTCGTGCTCTTCGAGCGGGAGCGCTTTCCCCGGGAGCACATCGGCGAGTCCTTGCTACCAGCCAGTATCCCGGTGCTCGAAATGCTCGGCGTCCAAGAGGCAGTCGAGCGCGCCGGGTTCCTGAAGAAGTGGGGCGCCACCATGGTCTGGGGACGATCCGAGGATCCCTGGAGCTGGTACTTTCGCGAGACCAACCCGCGCTATCCCCACTCCTATCAGGTGTGGCGCCCCGAATTCGACTCGTTGCTGCTCGACAACAGCCGCCGTCATGGTGTCGAGGTCTGCGAGGAGCACCGGGTCACAGACGTCGTCTTCGACGGGGAGCGGGCATCGGCGGTCCGGGTGGAGCGCCCGGACGGGTCCGAGCGGTCAGAGTCAGCCGATTTCTTCGTGGATGCGAGCGGGCAGTCGGCCTTGATCGGGCGGGCGCGGCACCTGCGCCGCTGGGATCCGTATTTCCGCAACATGGCGGTGTACGGGTATTTCGCCGGGGCCGACCGTCTTGACCCTCCCGACGAGACGAACATCCTGGTCGAGTCCTATCCGAGCGGATGGTTCTGGGTCATTCCCCTGCATACCGGCGTCGCGAGCGTCGGCGCCGTGGTCGACCGTGATGTCGCCGCCGAGCGGGTTCGGGGCAGCAGCCTGGCGGAGTTTCTCATGTCAGAACTGGCGATGGCGCCCAAGGCGTCATCGTTGCTACGGCAAGCCCGGTTGGTCCAGGGCCCCATCTCGATCCGTGACTGGTCGTACACCTCTGACTCTGTGGCCGGGGACGGGTTCGTTCTGGTTGGCGACGCGGCATGCTTCGTGGATCCGCTCTTCTCGTCGGGTGTTCATCTGGCCTTGAGTGCCGGCGTGCTGGGCGCGGCCTACGTGTCGACGGCGCTCAAAGATGCCAAGCTGGCCGCGGCCGCCGGGCCCGTGTTCCAGGACGTGTATTACACGCAGTATGAGCGCTTTCACGAGATGGCGAAGCTCTTCTACTCGTCCAACCGGACAACCGAGTCCTATTTCTGGGAGGCGCGGCGGATCCTCGGAGAACACGGCGAGGTTTACAGCCCGCGGCAGGACTTCATCCGTGCTGTCGCAGGCCAACCGCCGCAGGGATATGAGCGGGCTGTGCTGGCCCAGGGCGAGCCGCCCCGCGGTTTTGTCGAAGGGGTCCAGCGGGCCGAAGACGAGCTGGCTTCCCGGGAGGCCCGGATCGCGGCCGGCGGAGACGCCCTTCTCCGCGCCGTCCCGCGGCTGGCGCCCGATGCCACCATCGTTACCCGGCCGGTGCTCGGCGCTGACGAGTTCGAGTGGGGGTGGGTCCTGACCTCGTCGGCCCGCCCCGAGGGGGTGCCGTGCAGCCAGCTCGTAGCCGACTTGTTGCGCCGTGTCGACGGGCGACGGTCGGTCGAGCAGTTGGTCCGCTCGATCGGCGCCAGCTACGCACCCGACGTCAGGCCGAAAATCAGGGAAAGCGTGCTCTTCGCAGTGCGTACCCTGTATGTGGACGGCGCCATCGATGACCTCACTGGCCTGTAGCTGGGCCGGCCGTCGGACCGGGGGCGTTCCGGATCCCAACCCCCTCTCATGGGAGGACCAGCATGCTCTTCCGACCATCGGCGATGCCCGTACCTGTCGATGTCGTCTGTCCCTTCTGCGGTGTGCTCCTCCTTACCAAGGGGGAGATCGCGTACATCTCGCTCCGCGGCCTGCACGACGAGTCGGCCCGCGTCGCCCAGCTCATGTGCATTTGCGAGGACTGCGAGTTCCCGGTCGTGATTGGCTATATGCCGGCCAGCAACTTCGGGGTCTGCTGACCCCTCGTGCGGTGTGCACCGCTGAATGACGTCGCACCAGCCGGTGTGCTGTCGTTGGGGCGCCCCTCGCCGCGGTTGCGGCGGGCGCCGCACGGGCTTCTGTTTACCGGCTAGAGCGGCAGGATCAGGCGGCCTCCCAGGCGGGCCGGCACATAGCCGGTGCGGTGGTCGGTCAGTGGACGCTCGTTGGCGCCGTACACCCGCACCTCGCGGATGCCGTCCGTTCCCGTACGCAACACAAAGGCGCGTAGGCGCCCGTCGATCCGGGTCCGGTCCTGCAACTCGTAGTCGGCCTCAATCTCAGCGATCCAGGCGTCGTCCTGGTGCCATTGCGAGATGATCTGGTGGTGGGTCGAGCGCAAGGTCGATAGGAAGGCGCCGAGCAACTGGCGTACCGCGTCTCGGCCCTCGGCGTGGCGCCCGTCGACGGTCGCAAAGTGGCAATCCGGCGCGGCAGAGCGCCATCGCGGCGTACACATCGAGCCGGTCGATGGCAGCAAGCAACTCGGCAATCGGTGATTCAGTCACGGGGTCGGTAGGTTACCGAATGGACGTGGTCTGCTCATGAACATAGCCATTAGTCAGGAGGCCAAACGGTGACAGCTCCCGAACAACCTGCCTTTCAGATCGAAAAGGGGCCAATCATCCTGGCCGCCATCCTGTTCGGCGTGGGTGGCCTGCTGGCCTTTCTTGGTCTCGCCCTCGGCGCCAGAGCGGCGCTCTCGCACGGGCGCCGCTATGTCGGAACCATGGATCCGCCACTGTCGGAGGTCGCCCAGACGATGTGGGGCCAACTGAGGGCTGCCAGCAAGGCTGCCTGCTCCGCCGGCGCCGACGCCTGGCGCACGTCGACAGCGTCGGGCCGCGGCGCTCCGCTCGACGACTCCGCGTAGCGGGGTTTCAGCGAGGCCCCCGAGCACGGGGGTCAGGGTTGGAACGTCAGCGACATGGGTGTCATGTCATGATGCTCCACCCCTCAGGGTTGGGCCCGAAAACCCGGCGGACGTCGAGTCCGTGGGCGGGATTCGGTGCTTACGCCGCAGAGGGCAGCGAGACGGTAAAGAAGTCCCGGGACTCGCGAGTAGGACCGAGGTAACGGTCGGCGGGGCGCTGCATCTGAGGGTAGAGCTTGGCCGCCACGATCGAGCCGGGGTCCGTGGGATGGGGGTGGCTGTAGAAGTTGAAGGTCACCCATTCCGGGTTGAGGTCAAGGGCCATGGCCCGCACCGCGCCTGCTCGCTGGAGGGACTCGGCCAGGCTGCGGGCGGTGAGCGCAGGCCCGGCGACGTAGATCAGAGCGCCGGAGGCGGTAACGCCGATGCCCGACCGGGCCACGACAGTATTGGCCCCCAGAGTGGCGCCCCAGATGCTCGTGTCGTTGTACGTCGCGTTGGGGGCGGTCTGGCCGTTGTCGACGATAGGAACCAGGTTCTGGAGGACGGCGACCACCTGGGGGGTCATGGTGATCTCGCTTCCCCAAATCCCGATGTTGACTCGCCCGTCTCGATAGATGACCACCGAGGCCGCCCCGGGCCGGAGCGGCACTGCCTGCCGGCCGTCGAGGTAGACGCCGCCGTGGGCATCCTGCATCCGAAAGCCACCGTTGAATGCGGCCACGGCCGTGGACAGGGCGGCGCCGGTGATGTCAGGTGGTTGGGGCCAGGTGCCGCCGGGCTCCTGGGCACCCGGGACCAGCGCCACGCGGAGCCGGGTGGGGTCCATCCAGACCGCCGAGGTGATCTGGCTGGTGTAGACAGTGTCGGCTCGGAACTGGGCCACATACATGGCCGGGCGCGCGTCTACGGCCGCGTCCGCCGGCGCCCATTGGCCCTCGCCCGGCAACGCCGGACTGACGACCAGAGGTACCGGGCGCGGCGGGGACAGCCCGACCGGCGCTGCGCCTGGTCTGATCCTGGCCGCGGTGGGGCTGCCAGATGCGGCGGGCCGAGGGCTGGTCTGCCCGCCCGGCACCCCCGGCACCGCGTTGAGCTGGGCCGGCCGACCCCCCTTGGGAGGCTGATGGTGGTTGTAGTAGTACTGCTCCACCGCGTTAGCCAGAGCCGCGGCGTGATGGGATCGCAGCCAGTCGGCCCATTTGGCTTGAAAGCTCTGATTGCCAGGCGTCCGCAACGCCCCCACCAACGAAACCCCGACCGCCAGCAGCAGCACCGCGACCACTACCATTAGCGCCGCCACCATGTGGCGCCAACCGTATCGGCGCCGAGCCGGCAGGGGCGCGCGTTCGCGGTATCGGGCTGGAAGGGTGTTCATGGCGGCGTCAGTCTCAGTCGGACCCGGTCAGGCCGTCGCCAGGACAAGGTAAAGAAAAGGCAAAGTCGTCGGACCTGAGGGAATTTCCCATTGTCGCGCAGAATCTTCGTGGGCCGGGGGTTGTGGCCACAACGTTCCGTTCCGGGCGCCCGTTCTTTAAGGCCACGTGCTCGTTGAGGGCGGCGCGGCTGGCGAGGCCCGTCGAGATCGCGGCCGGGATGTCGGTAGCGTTCGCTTCGGCCGGACGCGGTAGGCACAGCGCCGGTCGCCCGAGAGGAGGTGCTCCTCGCGTTCCACGCTCACATCATCGCCCAGGACGGTACGAAAGACCTCCAGCTCGGACCGGCACAGCGACGTGCATGCCTTGGCCCCTTCGCAGATGGGGCAGTGGTTCTCGATCAGCAGCACCCCGTTCTCGCCATCCGGGCGGACCTCCGCCATGTAGCCCTCGTCACTGCGGATGCCGGCCAGAGCAGCGACCCTCTGGCGGAAGCCGGTCGGGCCCAGTGAATCGAGGACGGCGCGATAGTTCAGCGTCAACTCGGCGTCGCGTGCCCGGATGACCTGGCTGAGTCCCTCATCGCCAAGGCTCGTCCGCAGGGCTCTGATCAGGCTCAACATAAGGTCAGCGTGGCGGTCAGGGAAGTAGGCGTCGGCCCGAGGTGTCAGAAGCCACTTGTTGGCCGGACGGCCGCGGCCGCGAGGCAACTGCGTCGCTGGTTCCACCAACCCCCGGTCGACCAGGGCGTCGAGATGCTGACGCACCGCTGCCACCGTGATCCCGAGCTCGCCGGCAAGCTCTGCCGCGCTCCGAGCATCGCGTTTGAGCAACTCCAGCACCCGCCGGCGCGGCGGGCTCAGATCGTCGGCCACGGATGCAGCCTAGTCGATTTCGATAGCAACTCCTTGACAAAATCGTCAGTGCGGTCCACCATGAGTGAGGCCATCTTCGTCGTCGACGACCTTGACGAGGTTCTCGCCCGTCTGGATGCTCTCGGTATCGAGTGCCATCTGATGGCCGATTACGAGCCGGGCCGACGGCCCCCCCGGGGACACGCCGGTCAGCTGGGGGTTCGAGCACCCGACCCTGCCGTCGCCTAGCATGACAGCCAGTTCGACTTGTCGGAGCAAGAAACCATGGACGGCGAAGGCAGGGCTCGGCGTTGCGCTGGCAACAGAGCGGGGGCGCTCGTCCGGCGTGCCCATCAGTTTCGGGCCCGGAGCCGTCTGAAGACGACCGGGGACGCCGAGCGGATCACGGCCTCGTACCTGGACCCGCATTCGGGCGACGGATGGTTTGTTCTTCATGACGCTGCCGTCCTCCGGGGGGCGGGGAGTATCGATCACGTGGTGGTGGCGCCCGCCGGGGTGTTTGTTGTCGAATCGCTGGAATGGTCGGGGGAGGTAAGCGAGGCCGGTGCTGCGCTCCGGGTCGGCCGGCACCTCCAGCGCCGGGAGCTCGACTCTTTGCGAGTGGCGGTACGGGCTGTCGGCGATCTCCTGGCGCCGGTCTTTGAGGATCTCTCTGTCGAGCCGACAGGTGTCATCAGCTTGACCGGCTGCGCGTCCACCGACGACTCCTGGCGGGCTGGCGGAATCACCGCCGTACCGGCCGGTCGTCTGGTTCGGCACCTGAGCAAGGGACCTCACCTCTATGACCCTGAGCGGGTGGAACAGCTCGCCGTCGCTCTCGACAACGGGTTGTTGCCCTGCTCGGGCCGTTCATCCGCGCTGGTCAGGCCGGGCCCGCTTCCACGGCCGGACCCGCCGGGGTCGATGACACCCGGCACCCTGCCGATGGCGTCCGAGCCAGAGGCGCCCCCGATCGGATCCGGCCGGCCTTCCGAGCTGTCCGGCAGCGAGGGATGGCGCGCCGGGGGAACCACCGTCCAGAACGTGATTCGTCCCCTGGTGGCCGTGCTTGGAGTGGTGCTCGTGTTTTATTTCTTCGGGGTATGGAGCCGAGCCCTTCCCAGGGTGACCACGGGGGCATCAGGGGCGCCCTCCGGGTGGGCTCCTTCCACGGCCGCACCCGCATCGCTTCAGTCGTCGTGGTCGTGCCCGACGGCGGGCGGGGGTTGGACAGTAACCCTGGCGTTGCCGCCGCATGCGCCCTCAGAAGCCTGGCTGGTACAAGCGTCCGCATCTCCGTACGGGCCGTGGACGATCAAAGAAACGGCCCCCGCCTATCGGCAGCCGACGCTGACCGGCCTGCGGCCGGGGTGGCGCGAATGGGTGCGTGTCGGGACCAGTTCGGGGCTCATGATTTCGGACCCGGTCATGGCGGGGCAATTGGTCGCGCCGGGAGGGTGCTGAGCGCGACCCCGACCTGGCTTCCGGGTCGCTGGCACCGGATCGCGACCGGGGGACGCCGTAAGCCGCTCACCCTGGTCATTGGTCGGGAAGGTCATTGGTCGGGAAGGTCCATAAACAGTTCGGGCTGCGCCAGGTTTCTTGTCCTTCTGGCCCCGGGACCCAAGGGGCGCGGCTCTGGCCGGAAGTGCTTCCCCAGCGTCCGGGTTTGGCCCTGGTAGTGGGATCCGATGTTGTGCCCGTAGAGTTTCGTGGGCTCACGGATCATCCGCTGGAAGGTCAGCTTGCACACCCGCTGGCCGTGCTCGACCATGAAGGGGACGTCGTGGGCCCGCACCTCCAGCGCAGCCCGTGATCCGCTCAGGCGACCTTCGGCATCGTGACCAAAGCCGGGGTCGAAGAAGCCCGCGTAATGGGTCCGCAGTTCACCGCTGGTGGGGTCGTACGCGGTCATCTCGGAGGCGAGGGTGGGAGGGACCCTGACGCTCTCGCCGGACAGCAGGAGATAGAAGGCCTCCGGGTCGAGCACCATGCGGCTGTGTTCTTCGCTGTAGACGAGATCCCAATAGTCGCTGATTTCGTGTAATCCGATTCGGGCCATGTCGAGCGGCAAGGCATTCGCCTTGGCTCGGTAGCCGACGGGCTCGTGGTTTCTCGCTCGCAGATCCAGGCTCAGGAAAAGACCATCTGCTAACGCGAACTCGGTCGCGGACGCAGGGCGGCCGCCCACGTAGAGGAGAGGATCGGCTTGATGCTCCCGCCAGAGCTCAGAGTCGGACACCGAGGATCGACCGACCATCAATCTCAGTTGATTGAGCGCGAGCCCGCGCCGGACCCGGATCGCGAAGGAGAGAGGTACGACCTCGAGATAGAGGGGACCCTCATACCCGGGGGCTATTTCATCAAACCGATAGCTGTGGTCGGTGACGACCCGGGTGAAGACGTCGAGGCGTCCGGTCGAGCTTTTCGGATTGGCTTTGGCTCGAAGGTGGGCCGGCAGGCTCAAAGACTCGATGAGGGGTATGAGGTAGGGCCGGTTGGTGTCGAGAACGGCCCCTTCCTTGCGGAGATCGATCTCGTCGACGATCAGATCTTTGACTTTCCGATCGACGGTAGTGTTGTCGGGCAGGAAGCTGCAGCGGATTCGCCAGGCGAAGTCCCCGAGACGAAGATCTACGCTGGCCGGTTGGACGTTTTCGGCGGGGATCCGATACTCACCGGCATCGATGTGACCTGCCTGGATCGCTTCAGCGAGGAGTTGATTTGGGAGGACGCCCGGTGTTGACTCGTCGAGGTCTGCGAGGTGGAGGTGCGGCAGGTGGAGGTGCGGCAGGTGGAGGTCCCGCATCTACTGCAGTGTACTGAGCGTTCGCGACAGCTCCGGGGACTCCCGGCGTTCCGGGTGGAGCGTCATCGGGCGCGGGCCAGTGTTGACCCAGCCAGCGCCTCGTCCGTCCTACCGGATGCTGCCCCCGGCGGAGGCCAGTTGTCGGGTCCGTGCCATGCGCCGCCGGCCGCGCTCGGACATTCCTCCCCACACGCCGTGCTCGATGCGGTTACTGACGGCGTACTCGAGGCAGAGTTCCCGTACGGGGCAGGTCTCACAGATACGCCGGGCCACCTCGACGCCGACCCCGTCGCTTGGGAAGAACACGTTGGGTGAATAGGCCCGGCAGTTGCCCTGAGCCATCCAACTGGTATCTGCCGTCATGGTGCCTACTCCTCGGGGGCGCGTTCCTCACCTGTCTGCCGGGTCGGAGCCAGTGGGGGGGAGGGAGGCGCCCGCGTAGATATCGGGATCGTTCGCTGGTCGTGTGACCCAACCCCAGTAGACGGCCTCTTGCTGTGAACACTATGAGACAGAGCTGAGAACTCCCGGCACCTCCTTCGGCGCCGCCGTCCGGGCCCTCCGGCTCAGCCAGGCAATCTCTCGTTCTGGTCGATCTCAACGTCGTCAACCCGCGCCGCCGTGTGCGTCTGAGCTTTCTGCCAGCGCCTACCGGCTGACCGGCCCGGCGATCACCCGCTCCGGTCCGCGCCGGCGGCCAGGCCGGCCACCCAGCGGCGAACGGCTTCGGCCACGTCCAGGGATTGGCCGTTCAGGAAATGATCTGCACCGCTCACGTTCTCCACCCTGGCGTTCGACCATCCTGCCGTCAACTCCCGAACACGACCGGGCGGCGAGAACTGGTCGAGTTCCGGCACCAGCAGCGCCTTTGGTCTGGTATCGGCGGCGATCACCTCGAATTCGCCGAGCCGCAAGGGCGGGGCAATCGCGAACCAGCCCGCGATCCGGGTGTCGGCAACGCCGAGGGCTACGTCGGCGCCAAACGAGTACCCGACGAGTGCGACCCGGGGCACGCCGATCATGTCAATGGCGAGGATGGTGTCGGCGTGCGCCTGGTCGGGGTTCGACGAGCTCAGGTCGAACCGGGCCACGCCGACACCCGCCGGTGGCAACGCCCGGTAGACGGCCTCCACGACATGATTGAACCGATCGCCTCCCATGTCGGGATGAGGATGTATGAGTACGGCGGCGATGTTGGCATCGGGTACCGCCTCATAGTCCAGCGTCGTCACGTCCACAAGCTGTGTGTCTAGCCGAAGTGGATGATCGAGACGAGGCCGAAGGCGAGGGAGTACACAGCGAAGGGAATGAGGGTGCGCGTCTTGAAGTAGCGGGCCAGGAAAGCGATGGAAACAAAGGACGCCAGCAGGGCGGCGACGGTCCCGGCGATGACCTCACCGCGGATCCCGTTCCCGAGTGATCCGAGCAGGTCGGGCACCTTGAGGGCGCCCGCCGCGAAGATGACCGGGGTCGAGAGCAGGAAGGCAAAGCGCATGGCGCCCTCGTTGGTGAGTCCCCGGTAGAGGCCCCCGACCATGGTGACACCCTCCCGGCTGATGCCGGCGAGGAGGGCCAGGCTCTGCGAGGCGCCGATGACCGCGGCGCTCCAGACGTTCATTCGGGTGGCCAGGTCGTGCTCGGCCTGTTCGTCGATGGCGACCATCCGCTCCTCACGGAATCGACGGAGAAAGCTCCGCCGCGGCGCGGTGGGCCGATCCGCGTCGGACGGATCCGCAGGGTCTGACATCCGGGTGTCGCCGCTGGATCCAGTCGCTGAGGTCGCGACGGCGGTGGATGGGGTACTGGCGGTCGGGGCGGTGGCGGTCGGGGCGGTGGCGGTGGCGGTGGCGGTGGCGGTCGGGGCGGTGCGTGCGGGGCTCATGGTCCGGAGGTTCCGCCGCCGGAACCACTCACCGGCAAAGAGGATCACGCCGTTGATGCTCAGGAAGATGGCGGCCGCCAACGGTTTGGCAAAAAGGGTGCGAAAGGTGTGCTCGAACCGGAGACCCACCAGGCCGACAGGAATGGTCGCGATGACGATCAGCCAGGCGAGGCGCTCCGAGTCGGTCTCGACCCTTCTGCGGGCGACGCTGCGGAGGAAGCCGGCGACCAGTCGGCCCCACTCCCTGAGGTAGAAGATCAGTAGGGCCACTGCGTTGGCGAGGTGAAGGCCGACCACGTAGGCGAGGTACGGGCTCTCGGAGAGCGACTCCTGGCGCACCAGGGTGGCCCAGTTGCCGCCGATCCACGCAGGGATCAACACGGTGTGCCCGAGGCTGGAGAGCGGGAACAACTCGAAGAAGCCCTGAATCAGCCCGATGACAATGGCCTGCAGCAACGAGATGTGGTAGATCGACGGGCTGGAGCTGCTGGCGGCGACGAAGTGCATAGGGCTCCCACGCGTGGTTATCCTCAGGATCGCCCAGTCGTCACGAATGATAGGCGAACCGAGGCCCCGGCAGCCTCAACCGCCGGGTCCTTTGCCGGCGAGCAATGTTAAACGGCTGGCTACTTGTAGTCTTCGGCTTCCGACGGGGGCAGTTCGTCGACAGCCCGTGGACACGCCGGGCCAGGGCGGCGAGGCTTCGTGGGCCGGCAGCCCCCGGCCTATGCCTCCGTGTCTCCTTATCCCGTCGCGCCCGCCACCCACCGCACATACGACCACACTCGTTCGAAAGTCGTCGCATGGGGTCGAGAGGCGCATGGGTCCGCGCATGGGTTCAGTTGTTGCCGTTGTCGTGCCCGTGGCCGTGGCCGCCACCATTGCCTTTACCCTTGTCGCCGTGTCGCTCGCGCCGGTCGCGATGGGTGCTGGCGGACGCGGATGCGGCGGCTGGCGGACTCGAGGGCGGAGGGACGGCCGAGGTCGAGGGGGAAGGTGAGGGTGACGACGGGCGGGCCGCCGGGGCGGGGGTGGTGCTCGGCGCTGAAGGGTGGTGGACCGCTCCGCTCGAGTCCCCGGCGGCGCCGAGGCCGATGACGGCCGCCAGAATGCCTCCGAGCGCTATCACCGCAAGCCCACCGATCACAGTGCGCCGGCGATAGGAAGACTGTGCCTGAGGCCGTATTTCCACCGCGAG
Organism: uncultured Acidimicrobiaceae bacterium; assembly: GCA_963834725.1. Taxonomy (GTDB): domain Bacteria; phylum Actinomycetota; class Acidimicrobiia; order Acidimicrobiales; family Palsa-688; genus PALSA-693. Next base: position 3,142,873 of record CAWICN010000001.1, on the reverse strand, counting down.
TGGTGGCGTGGTGTCGAGGCCGTCTGTCGTCGCGCCTGGAGGCGTTCGCGCTGCTTCGACGACGGGACCCGACAGCGCCGCGGTCATCGCGGCCGCGGATGGGAATCGCTCGTCTGGATCCTTGGTCAGGCAACGCTCGACGGCATTGGCAAGGGCGGCGTCGGCCTCGGGACACACCGCTCTGAGCGGCGCCGGCACGGTGGTCGACGCAATTGTCGCCCACGCGCCCGTACTGGGGGCCTGGAGGGGCTTTCGACCGGTCAGCGACTCGTAGAGCACGGCCCCGAGCGAGTAGAGGTCCGCCTCAACCGTGGCGTCCGCGCCGAAGAAGCGCTCGGGGGCCAGATAGGCGGGGGTCCCGATCACCAGTCCGGTCACGGTGTCATCGGTGATCTGCCGCTCCGCGATCTTGGCGATCCCGAAGTCGGCGACCTTCCACTGACCGTCCCGACCAAGCAGGATATTCCCGGGTTTGATGTCGCGGTGCACGATGCCCGCCGCATGGGCGGCCCCCATCGCCGCGAGCACCTGCACCGCCACGCTTCGGACTTCAGGGACCGGCATCGGGCCACGAGCAATCCGATCTCTCAAGGTCGATCCCGGCAGGCGCTCCATGACAATGAACGGCCCGGAGCGCCCCTCCCCGCTGTCGAACACGGTCACCACATTGGGGTGGACCAGCCGGGCCGCGATCCGTGCCTCCGTCTCGAATCGCCGACGGACCACTGGTTGGTGGTCCATCACGGCCCGCAGCAGCTTGATTGCCACCGGCCGGTCAAGCCGGGTGTCACGCCCGGCCCGCACCTCGGCCATGCCGCCGCGACCGATGACGGGGCCGCACTCGTAGCGGCCGCCGATCAGCGGTTCTGGCTCCATCACTGCGTCCACAGCGTCACGCACGCGCCTCGGCTCATACCCGGGAACCATGCTGCCTGGCACAGTTTGTAGCTTGCCCCCCGGCGGGTGCCTCTGGGTAAGGGCGTCCCGGTTCTGCCATCGTGTTTAGCGATGACCTGTCGTTGAACGGATCGCCAGGAGAGAAGTCGTGGTGGCCGACGAGAATGGGACGGGCAGTCTGGCTCGGCCGCCGGGTGACGGCGGCTGAAGGCGGTGGGGCTGGCAGTTGACGGCTGGGCGGGTGGCCGGCTCGATCAGGTGGCCGGCTCGATCAGGTGGCCGGCTCGATCAGGTGGCCGGCTCGATCAGGTGCCGCTCCGTCAGTCGGCCGCCCGCCGGACGGCCACCGCCCGGGCAATGCCGTCCAGCAGGGGTTCCGCCAGTTCCGGCCGGCAGATGAGGAAGTCGGGCACGTAGGGATCGGGCTGGTTGTAGACGAGATTGGAGCCATCGATCCTCGAGGCGTGGAAGCCGGCCGCCTGCAGGACGCCGACCGGAGCGGCGGAGTCCCACTCCTGCTGGCCGGCGGCGTGCATGTAGGCGACAGCATCCCCGCACAACACGGCCATCGCCTTGGCCCCGGCCGAACCCATCGTGGCCAGGTCGGCGCCAAGCTGCCGTGCGACAAAGGGGGCAAACCAGGGCGGCCTGGTCGGGCTCACGAGGATCAATGGTCGGGTCTGCTCCTGTGCCGAGGGTGACACGCCGGCGAGGGACGCAGGGGCGGGGTCAACGGTGTCGGTGGCGAAGACCAGGTCGAAGGCGGGCAAGGCGACAGCCGCCGCGGTGATGCCGGCTCCGGACTCCCACAAGGCGACATGCACCGCCCAGTCGTTGCGTCCGATCATGAACTCCCGGGTGCCGTCGAGAGGATCGATGATCCACACCCGCGTGGAGGCGAGACGGCTCAGGTCGTCGTGCGCCTCCTCGGACATGACGGCGTCCTCGGGTCGCTCGGCGGCCAGCCGTTCGAGGATCAGGGCGTTGGAGCGCTGGTCGGCGTACCAGCCGAGCGCCCTCCGATCGATCGCCAGTCGTCCTACGCTGTCACGGAGCGATAACAGCAACTCGCCTGCCTCGGTGGCCAGCTGCCCGGCCAGAGCCGAGTCGGATAGCGCGCTCACCTGCCGGTCCACCCCTGCATCCCCTGCATCCCCTGCATCATCGTCCTCGTGCCGAGATCGAGCCACTCGGGTTCCGGGGAGGCCTGGCAGGATAGCCGCATGGGACGATACGTGGTGGGCGGCTTGTCCACTGTGCCCGTGTCCGATCGCCCCGACCTCGTGGCCAGCCCCACCTGGACGGCGCTGGAAGAGGCCGGTCTTCTGGATCAGGTGGGCGTCGTCGAAATCGACCCGGCGGTGTCCGACACCACGGTGGCCCAAAAGCAGTTCCGGCTGCCCCTGGGGAGCCTCGCCAACTGCGTGGTGGTCGCGGGCAAGCGTGAAGGCGAAGAGCGGTTCGCGGCGTGTGTGGTTCTGGCCACCAGCCGGGCTGACGGCAACGGACTGGTAAAGCGCTATCTCGACGTCCGGAAGGCGTCGTTCCTTCCGACGGACCGAGCTGTCGACCTGACCGGTATGGAGTACGGCGGGATCACCCCCATCGGGCTCCCGGCCGAGTGGCCGGTGCTGATCGACCGAACGGTGGTCGACGACGGGATCGTCGTGATCGGCTCGGGCGTCCGCCGCAGCAAGATCCTGCTCCCCGGCCCGGTCTTGACCGGTCTGAGCAGTGCTGTCGTGCTGGAGAATCTCGGCCTGCCACTCCGGCCGGGATGATGTGAGGTAATGACAAGAGACCCCGGGCCGACCGATCAGCCCCGCCAAGGCGCAGTCGGAGGCGCCGATGGTACCTTGCCGACCATGCCTGCGAGCTGGAACCCGCTGGACCCGCAGTTCAAGGTCGATCCGTACCCGAGCTACCGGAGCCTGCTCGAGGACGATCCCTTCCATCGCAGTCCTTTTGGTCCGCTTGTCCTGTCGCGCTACGACGACTGTCTGAGCTTGCTGCGCCACCCTGCCGCCAGCGTCGACTTCCGCAAGATCCCCGATTGGGGGCCGCCGCCTGGAATCGAACCTTCGGATATCACCCCCTCCTTTCTCTCTCTGGATCCACCAGATCACACCCGGCTCCGGGGTCTGGTCTCGAAGGCGTTCACGCCCCGCCGGGCGGAAGCGCTGCGACCGCGGATGCAGGAGATCGTCGAACGGCTCGTGGACACCGCCGCGGGGCGCGGCTCAATGGAAGTGGTGGCCGACCTGGCTTTCCCGCTCCCGGTCCTGGTGATCTGCGAACTGTTGGGGGTGCCGCCCGAGGACGTGGACCAGTTCAAGGAGTGGTCCGCGGCGGCAGCGCGGACCCTCGACCCCCCTTTCCTCATCCCCGAGGAGGTGCTCGCGTCCGCGCAGACCGCTGGGGAGCGGGCCAGGGACTACTTCAAGCAGCTGATCGAGGAACGACGCCATCGGCCGAGTGACGACCTGATCTCGGCGTTGATCGTGGCCGAGGAGAGTGGCGACCAGTTGAGCGAACCCGAGATGCTGGCCACGCTGGGTCTGTTGCTGATCGCCGGGCACGAGACCACGGTCAACCTGATTGCCAACGGCGCGCTCGCCTTCGGCCGTCAACCCGACCAGTTCGGCCGTCTGCGGGACGAGCCGGAGTTGATCCGCAGCGCGGTGGAGGAAATCCTGCGCTTCGACCCTCCGGTCCACGCCGACGGCCGGATTGCCCTCGAGGACATCGACCTCCCGAGTGGGACCGTTAAGCAATGGGAACAGCCAATCATCCTCCTCCCCGCCGCGAATCGTGATTCTGCCTACTTCGTTAACCCCGACGACTTCGATATCAGCCGAACCGACAACCGTCACCTGTCCTTTGGCTTCGGGATCCACCACTGCCTCGGCGCCCCGCTGGCCCGAGCCGAGGCCCAGTTGGCGCTCGGCTACCTCGCCCGCCGTTTTTCCCGGATCGAGCTCATCGAGGACCCTCCGTCGTACAAGGACAACCTCGTCCTCCGCGGGGTGTCATCGCTCGAGGTCCGGCTGCATCCCTGACGCCGGCGGCTTGCACCCTTTTTCTGGTGCAGATCGTGCCCAAAATTAGGGCCGCAGGCGATTCTCTGACGCGAACAGTGCCCACTTGAAGGGGGCAGCGGTACAGAAAATGACGAGGACGGTCGAGTTGGGGTGATGCGACCGACGCTTCGGCGCCGGGGCCTGATGGTTGTACCCTCTTCCAGATGGTGCAGACTGATACTGGCGGTTCGGGCGTGAACTCGGCCATCAACGCGACCATGACCGCGGCCGTGAGCGCCGCCGACCATGATCCAGGCCCGCCGCGACCCCATCCGCTCGAGCCGTTGAGCGAGGACGAGATCCGGGCCGCTTCGGAGTTGCTCCGTGCCCACCGAGACTTTCCCGCCCTTCCAGACGATGCGGTGTTCGTCTCGATCTCCCTGCTCGAGCCTTCCAAGGCGGACCTTCAGGAGACCGAGCTCGCGGGCCGTCTCCCTGCTCGGGAAGGCTTCATTGTTTTGTACGACCGGCGCCAACGACAGGTGATCGAGGCGGCGGTCTCGCTCCGCGATCGGACCGTGCTGTCGTGGCGCCCCATCCCGGGCGCCCGCCCGAAGTTGACTCGCCGGGACTTCGAAGCCGCCGTCGCCGCGGTCAAAGCCGATCCAGACTGGCAGGCGGCCCTGCGACGGCGAGGCGTCACCGACCTCAGCCATGTCGAGGTCCAGCCTTGGCCGCCGGGGTTTACCGACGACGTCGACGCCGCACACGGCCGCCGCGTCGCCAAGGCCTTGACGTGGGTGGGATACACCGCCACTGACAACCCGTTCGCTCGACCGGTGGAGCACGTGGTCGCGACCGTGGACCTCGATGAGGGCGCGGTTCTCTCTGTGGAGGAAGACGACGAAGTGCCGGTACCACCCTTTGCCGGCAACTATGTGCCTGAGCTGGCTGGCGATCCCCGGAACTTCCCTGTGCTGTCCGGCACCCGGGAGGGCGTTCTGCCGATCGACATCCGCCAACCAGATGGGCCGAGCTTCGTGCTCGACGGACATGAGGTCCGTTGGCAGAACTGGCACCTCGTGGTGGGTTACACGCCCCGCGAAGGACCGGTACTGCATCGCGTGCGCTACTCGGACCGCGGCCGGGAGCGCTCGATCCTGGACCGGGCGTCTCTGTCGGAGATGTGGGTCCCCTATGGCGATCCGGCACCGGTTCACCGGGTCAAGAGCGTCTTCGACGAGGGCGAGGCGGGTCTCGGCTCGTTGGCGAACTCGCTCGAGCTGGGCTGTGACTGTCTGGGTGAGATCCGTTATCTGGACGGCGTCGTCAACGACGATCAGGGCCAACCACACCGGATCCCGAATGCCATCTGCATCCACGAAGAGGACACAGGCATCGGCTGGAAGCACACCCAGTTCTTGAGCGGATCAATCGAGGTCCGGCGAGGCCGGCGGTTGGTGATCTCTTCGCTGGCGACGATCGGCAACTACGACTACGGATTTTTCTGGTACCTCCACACGGACGGAACCATCGCCTACGAGGTGAAGCTCACCGGCATTCTGTCGACGGGCGCGGTGGCGGCGGGCCAGCAACCCTCGCACGGCACCATCGTGGCGCCCGGCCTGTACGGGCCGCATCATCAGCATTTCTTCAACGTCCGCCTCGACGTCGCCATTGACGGCCCGGCGAACTCGGTGTTCGAGGTGGACGCCGTGCCGACACCACCCGGGCCCGACAACCCGGTCGGCAACGCGTGGGTGGCCCGAGAGACACCCCTCGAGGATGAGACGGAGGGCCAGCGCCTGGCTGATAGCACGGTAGGGCGTTTCTGGGTCGTGACCAACGAGTCGGTCCGGAACGCGCACGGACGTCCGGTCGGCTATCAGCTGCTCCCCGGTCCGAGTGCCCTCCCACCCCTTCAACCCGATGCCCCGGCCCTGCGACGAGCCCAGTTCGCGACCAGGAATTTGTGGGTGACCGCCTACGACTCCAGGGAGCTGTACGCCGCGGGCGCCTACCCGTACCAGGACCCCGGGGGCGCCGGGCTGCCGTCGTTTGTCCGGGCCGGGCGACCGGTTCGCAATACTGACATCGTGGTGTGGCACACCTTTGTGGCGCACCACGTGGTGCGCCCGGAGGACTGGCCGGTCATGCCCGTGACCATTGTCGGGTTCCAGTTCAAACCGTTTGGCTTCTTCGACAGCAATCCCGCCCTGGATATGCCTCGTCCGGCCGAGCACTGTGCGTCCGCACCACCCGCGACCGGCCATGTGCATGAGCGTGCGAACGGCTGACTGACGGCGGCCTCTCCACGCGGCGAGTCCGGTCAGGGTGACCTACTCCACCGCTCGGTTCGCCAAAGGGCTGGCGAGATCCTCCTGACTACAATTGCACGCGATGCCGTCGCCTGCGCTGTTTGATCTCACCGACAAAGTGGCCGTCGTGACGGGCGGAGCCCGCGGAATCGGAAGAGCCGTATCGCTCGGGCTGGCTGAGACCGGCGCCGACGTCCTGATAGCCAGTCGCAACCTGGAGAACTGCGAGAAGTGGGCAGCAGAGGTGAGCAGCAGAACCGGGCGACGCACCTGGGCGCGCCACCTCCATGTCGCCCACTGGGAGGAGATCGAGCCCTTCGCGGCGGAGGTCTGGGAGACCACAGGCGCCGTCCATATCCTCGTCAACAACGGCGGGCATGTCACCGCTCTACGACGACCTGCGCGAGGTGACCGAGGACTACTGGGAAAAAGTCATCGGGGTGAACCTCGAGGGGCCGTTCAAAATGATGGTCGAGTTCGGATGCCGGATGTTCGAGGCGGACGGCGGGTCCATCATCAACGTCAGCTCCATGGCGCAATACGGCCCCAGCCGCAACACCATCCCCTACGGCGCCGCCAAAGCCGGGCTCAACATCATGTCCAGGGGCTTCATGCAAGCCTGGGTTTGAAAAGTGCGGGTCAACACCATTTTGGCCGGGGCGTTCCGGACCGATGTGACGCGTTTCTGGGCGTCCATGCCGTCCGGTATCGGCGAACCCGAGGAAATGGTCGGTACGGCGCTGTACCTGGGCGGCGAGAGCGCCCGCCACGTCAACCGGGGCCGAGATCAAGGTGGCCGGCCCCCACTGAGCGGTTCAGATCTCAACTGCGTTGGTGATTCGGACCACTGAACCGCGGGTGCCCTTCGGAAACCGGGGTTCAGGCGGCGAGGGCGCGGGGGCGAAGGGTCCTGCTACCCTCCGCGCCGGTGGACGTTCGCCCGATCCGCGCCGGCGAGCACGAGGCGGCAGGCCGGGTGGTCGTTGCCGCCTACCGCGCTCTTCCCGGAGGGGTGCCCAGCGGAGGGTACGAAGAGGAGCTTGCCGATGTGGCGAGGCGGGCGGTCGACGCGGAGGTTCTGGTCGCGATCGAGGGTCGCGCCGTACTGGGTTGCGTCACCTTCGTGCCCGACCCCGGCAACCCATGGGCGGAGGAGCTTGAAGACGGGGAGGCTTCGATCCGCATGCTGGCCGTCGACCCCGGCGCCCAGGGCCGCGGCATCGGCCGGGCCCTGGTGGACGCCTGCATCGAATCGGCCCGCATTCTTGGACGGCGGGCGATTTTCTTGCATTCGACCCCGTGGATGGCGACCGCCCACGAGCTGTATGGCCGGGCTGGTTTCGTGCGCGTTCCGGAGCGGGACTGGTTGCCCGTCCCTGAAGTGCCATTGCTGGCCTTCCGCCTCGACCTCGAGGGCTGATCGTTCGAGGAACACCCAGAGGCCGAGGGATAAGGGGCCGAGGAGATCTAGCGATGACCGGGCCGATGGCGAGGGATCGACCTGGTCGGACCCCCGCAGCTCGACGGTTCCAGGGCCTCATACCCGATCCCCGGTCCAGTTGGCGTTTGGCCCACCCGTGCCCGTTGAGGCAGATCCAGATGGCGAAGGGGCGTAGGCGTTGGTCTTGATGAAGGCCGGCTCCCAGTCAGGGTCCCACAGATATCCCACAGATAGTAGAAATGGTTGACGAAGGCCATCTGCCGGTCCCACTCCATGTGAGGGTGGCCCACCGACTGCAGCTTGGGCTGGCCGCGCAGCCGGGCAGCCGCGTCCGTGAAATTGAGGCGCCGCTCCAGGATCAGCGCTACCATCCTCGTCAGTGGCGGCGCCGCTGATCCTCGTGTACGCGATACTTCTGTCGCCAGTAGCCGTGGCGTTCGGGATCCTCATCTTGGCATCGGTGTCGTTCCTCGTCGACGCCTGGCGCTGCCACCACCCGGCGGCAGATCTCCTTGAGCGGGTCGAGGCCTACCCGTCGACCACGGTCGCCGACGAGGCCCAGTGGTGGCTTGATCGTCAGCATCGACACTGAGTGCGGTGGTCCCCGTCCGCACGACGAAGGGCGAGTGCAGCCGTGGGAAATGAGGTCAGGGGCACCGAGCGAGGCGGGCGAGAAACCGGCGGCGGCCCGGGTGCCACGGCTAGCGGCGGGCCGGGCGTCACGGTGGGCGTCGGGCCGGATGCTACGGCGAAGGTACGGTCGAAGCTCGTGGACGACGGCGAGCTCTCACACCTCGACGATCGCCCCTTTGACGCCGGAGGACCGACCCTGCGCGAGGTCGGAGAACGGGCCCTTTTGAGCGCTCTGGTGCGGCAATCGCGCCGATCGGCACCGACCTGGCCCGACATGATCGTTGCCAGTGGGGACGACGCGGCGGTCCTGGCGCCACCCCCGGGCCGCGCTCTGGTCGTCACCCAGGACGCCCTCGTCGAAGGGGTGGATTTTCTCAAAGACTGGCTCACGCCGTACCGGCTCGGACAAAGGGCCCTCGCGGTATCGCTTTCCGATCTGGCCGCGATGGGATCAGCACCAGCCTTTTGCCTGCTGACCATTTGCGCCCGCCCCTCGGAGCCGGCCCTCGACCTGCTCGCCCTTCAGGCCGGTCTCTGCAGCACGGCCGCGGAGTTCGGATGCACGGTGATCGGCGGCGATGTGAGCGCGATCGACGGTCCTCTGGTCCTCGACGTGGTGGCCGGAGGTTACGTGGATCGCGACCGGATGCTGCGCCGCGATGCAGGTCGCCCGGGTGATCTGCTCCTCGTCAGCGGCATCCTCGGAAGGGCCGCAGGTGGTTTGGCGGTGCTGCGAGGCGGAGTTCCAGCCTCTGAGGCCCACCCGGCCTGGGTGGATGCCCAGCTCAACCCGTGCCCTCGGTTGACCGAAGGAATAGCGCTTGCCAATCAGGGGGTTCTTTGCGCTGGTGACATCAGCGACGGGCTGTGGGTCGACGCCGAACGGACCGCTACCGCGAGCTGTTGCGGAGCGGAGTTGTGGTGGGAATCGGTACCGGTCGACCGCGAGTTGCGCCAGATCCCGGACGAGAAGGGTCGCAGCCTGGCTCTGGCGGGTGGGGAGGATTTCGAACTGCTGGCGGCGGCCCCACCGGCGGTCATCGAGCGCCTTCTGACCGGCTGGCCCGCCGAGCTGGCACCTCTCTCAGTGGTCGGGCGGCTGGTGTCGGGAGGCGGGATACGATTGCTCTCCGCCCGGGATGGTGAGCGGCTCCCCGATCCGGTGCCGGAGTCACTGCATTTTGACTGAGAGCGGTGAGGACGGCTGAGTAGGGTGCGCGGGGTGGATGGAGACCGACGGGTGGAGGTCGTCGTCGCAATCGACGACCCGCGGGCGGCGGACGTCAGGACGTTGTTAAAGCGGCATCTGGCTTTCGCGAATGAGGTCACTCCCGCCGGGCATGTCCACGCAATGGATCCCGATGGTCTCCTGGACGGAGCGATGACGTTGTGGAGCGCCCGCGTCGAGGGGAAAGTGGCCGGGGTCGACGCTCTCCGCCATCTGGACGACACCCATGCCGAGTTGAAGTCGATGCATACAGGCGCCACCTTCCGTCGTCTCGGTGTGGCCCGGGCCATGGTCGATCACATCCTGGCCGTCGCTTGGCGGCGCGGCTACCAGCGGGTCAGCCTGGAGACGGGAACCATGAAGGCCTTCGCTCCGGCTCGAGCCCTCTACACGAAGGTAGGGTTCGAGCCGTGCGAGCCGTTCGGCGAGTACACGGCCAACCCGTACAGCGTGTGCATGACCATCGTGCTGGCCGATATCAGCAAGGATCGAGATCCCGAAGGTCGCAGCTAACGGACCCGGGCGACCTGGCAGACTGGCTGTGGTCGCCGGGATGTGACCGCCGCCATGGGTTGGCACTCGGCAGGGGCGCTCGAGTCCGTCCGCCTGCACCGTGGCGGTGAGGTGGGCGTACTGCTCATCGGGGAAGCCATGCCGCCTCGTGGGCTCCCTGGCGGGCGGGCGGCAGATCCCAGTGCGGGGACGTCTCGGAGAGGTGGAGTGCCGGCGTCAGGTACCGGATCCGCCCGTAGTCATCGGTGTCCATCTCGCCCAGGTAGGACTCGACGTCGCCGGGGTCGGCGGCGTCCATGTCATTGTCGTCGCCGAGCCGCTGATACCACATGCAGCTCTGGCTCAGCGACACCTGCACGTGCCACGACCCTCCTTCGGTCGCCCGCCTGGCCAGTGCGACCATCGCGCCATAGGCGCCGAAGAAGCCCGTGCTGTAGTCGTTGACCGCGACAGGGGCCAGGCGTGGCACCCCGTCGGGTGCGGCCACGCCTTCCCGGAAGGACATCCCGGTTGCCGCCTGACCCAGCTGCTCCCAGCCGGGCCGCTCGGACCACGGCCCAACGTGTCCGTAGCAGTTCTCAGACACGTAGACGATCCCGGGACGCAGGGCAGCCAGTTGCTCGGGTGTGAACCCCCTGCGGGCCAGGGTGCCGAGGCGGTAGCCCTGTGAGAACACGTCGGCCCCGACGATCAGGTCCCGCATGGCATCGGCCTGCTCCGGCACGTTGAGATCGAGAAGAGCCTGACGTTTGCCGATCCCGGTCTCGAGCCCGAACAGCTCCCCTCCCTCCAGGTGGGGTGCGCTGATATGCAGCACATCGGCACCATGCTCGGCGAGCGTCTTGGCGACGGTGGGCCCGGCCAGAACCCGGGTCAGGTCGATCACCCGCACCCCGGCCGTCGGCCGCTCCCCCTCGGGCAAAGGCTCCGGCGGGGAATCGCCGATCCGGGTCACGGTCACGACGGGCAGGTCGGCGATGGCCCGGCCTTGCGGATGCTGTGCCCACTCCGCCTTCGACCGCACCACTCCGCCGCATACTTTGCGACGGATAAAGGCGGCTTCCAGATCGAAGGCGTCGCGGCCAGCCACCGCCGCGTCAATGGCGTCGGAGGTGGCGTCGGTGTCGAGTCCCAGCTCCTCCAGGATCTGCGGGCCGTCGTGAAAGGATCCGTGGAGCTGGACGTAACGCCCGTCGCGTGCAGCCGTGATTCGCGTGATGGCGGCGGTCAGGCGCAACTGGTTGGCTGCGCCCAGGGCTGGCGGCTCCTGACCCATGATGTGAGTGAGCCGGTACGAGCGAAGACTGGCCGCGGCGTGGCGGGCGTCGACGACGACCTCCTGGTTCCGGCCGGTGCGAAGCCGCCACAGCTCGTTGGCCGCCAAACCGGTCAGAAGGCGGACCACGGCGCTTCCATTCCCCAGATAGTGGGGGGACGGCAGGATGGGATCTTGGCCCACAATGTGGTAATCGACATCATTCGGCAGGTCCAGGCCGGCCAACTTGACGGCCCGCTCGATCTCGAAGCGCTCCATATCGCGTAGCTCCAATCGGTGACGAACTCTGGCGCCAACTCCTTGCCGACGAGCAACTCTAGGCCGCATTCCGGTTGCGAGAACGTTTAGGCGTCGTTGTGGTCCGGTTGATGTCATCCGTTGATACTTCAACCTCGGTGGTTGTGGTACACGCCGCCGTGTGACGTGAAAGGCCCGGTGTCCGCAGTGGCGGGGACACCGGGCCCTTCCGTTGTTGCGCTTCCCATGTCCGGGTCGGAGCGACCGGGAGGCGCCTCGTGGGAGGGTCGGCCGTCGCGCGTGGACGGGCCGCGAATTTTCTTGCAGTTCTCGATATATCGCTGATATTCTCAGATCAATCACGATCTACGAAACGAACTGACGAAAAGGAGACGCAAGATGCGTGGTCCAAGACAACATCGACATGAAGAATTCAGAGCCGGCCCTCCGTGGGCGGGCGGCCCTCCGTGGGCCGGCGCCTGGGGAGGCTGGGGAGGCGGCGGCCGCAGGATGCGGCGCGGCGATACCCGGCAGGTCGTGCTGCGAACGCTGCTCGATGGCCCGGCCCACGGCTACGAGATCATTCGCCGGCTGGAGGAGCGCAGCGCCGGCCTCTGGCGCCCGAGCGCCGGGTCGATCTACCCGACGCTGCAACTGCTCGAGGAGCAGGGGCTGGTCAGCTCCCGCGACGAGGGCGGCAAACGGGTGTACGAGCTGACAACCGAGGGTCGAGCCCAGGTGGAATCGCAGGCGCCTGGCGATATGCCATGGGAGACCCCGGAAGGCCTCGCGGGCCGTCACGTGCTGCGGGACACCATGGCCCAGTTGCAGCTGGCGGCCCGACAGGTTGCGATGGCGGCCGACGAAACCCGGATCGAGCGGGCCACCGCGGTCCTGAAGGAGGCTCGCCAGAAGCTGTATCAAATGCTGGCCGAGGACTGAACTCATCCGTCCGGGGGCCGGGCGCCGGCCACGGGTGCCATTGCGGCCGACCGGCGCCCGGTGCCGACGGGCCGCGCCGGCGGGGTGCCATTGCGGCCGACCGGCGCCCGGTGCCGGTGCGCGGTGCCGGCGGGGTGCCATCGCGGCCGACCGGCGCCCGGTGGGGCCCGGAATCAGCGCTGAAGGCACCTCCACCTCCTGCCAGCACCAGCGGGCCTTCAAGGGTCCCGCGCACCAACGACCAGGCCCTTAACGAGTTGCGCGCTGTGCCGCCACGACCTGCCGGGCCACCTCGCTGACCCGATTGGGTGTGAAGCCGAAGTTCACGAGCAGCTGCTTGAGCGGCGCTGACGCTCCGAAGGTGTGCATCCCCACCACGGCGCCGGCGTCACCGACGTAACGGTCCCAGCCGAACGTGGACCCTTGCTCGATCGCCACCCGGGCTCGGACCGACGGCGGCAACACGTGGTCGCGGTACTCCAGGGGTTGACGGTCGAAGAGCTCCCAGCAGGGCATGCTCACGACGCGGGCACCAATTCCCTCAGGCTGGAGCTCGTCGCGGGCCTCCAGCGCCAGGGCCACTTCGGACCCGGTGGCCATCAGGATCAGGTCGGGCGTCCCCCCGTCGCTGTCCGCGAGCACGTAGGCGCCCTGGGCCACACCTGACGCCGGCGCCAGGACCGAGCGGTCCAGCGTCGGCAAGGCCTGGCGCGACAGCACGAGGACGGCGGCCTGGTGGGTGATCGGTGCCACCACGCGCCACATTTCGATCACCTCGTTGGCGTCACCTGGACGGAAGACCAGCAGTCCGGGGATGGCGCGCAGGGACGCCAGCTGCTCTACCGGCTGGTGGGTTGGCCCATCTTCGCCGAGCCCGATCGAATCGTGAGTGAAGATGTGCAGGACCGGTATCTCCATCAAGGCCGACAGCCGGATAGCGCCTCGGGCGTAGTCGGAGAAGGTAAGGAAGCTCGACCAGTAGGGGCGGAGCTTGCAGAGCGCCATACCGTTCGAGATGGCCGCCGAGGTGTGCTCGCGGATACCGAAGTGCAGGTTGCGCCCGGAGCGAGAACCCTCCTCGAATTCCCCTGCCCCGGTGAAGGTGAGATTGGTCTTGGTTGACGGTGACAGGTCGGCGGACCCTCCGAGCAGCCACGGGATCGCCTCGGCCAGGTCGTTGAGGATGGCACCGGAGGAATCGCGTGTGGAGATCCCTCTGGCGTCGGCCGGGAAGGCCGACGGCAGGGCGCGGTCCCAGTCAACGGGCAGCTGGCGGCGCTGGAGGCGATCGAGCTCATCGGCCAGCTCCGGGTAGCTGGCCCGGTACTCCGCAACCGAGTCCTCCCACAGCCGGCGGGATTCAGCGCCTCTGGCCCCTAGGCGCTGGGCAAAATGCTCGTACACACCGGTGGGGACATAGAAGTCTTTGTCTTCGGGCATGCCGAGGAACCGTTTGGTGGAGCGAACGGCGTCAACGCCAAGTGGCTCCCCGTGGGCTTTGGGCGAATCCTCGAGCGGTGAGCCGTAGCCGATGTGGCTGTGCACCACGATCAGCGTGGGGCGCGCCTTCTCGGAGAGGAAGACATGGAGGCTTCGAGCGATCGAGTCGAGGTCGTTGGCGTCCGCCACGGTGGTGACGTTCCAGTTGTAGGCGAGGAACCGGGCGGCCACGTCCTCGGTGAAGGTGATATCGGTGTGTCCTTCGATCGTGACCCGGTTGGAGTCGTAGATCCAGCAGAGGTTGGACAGGCCCAGGTGACCCGCGAGCGACGCCGCCTCAGAGGAGATCCCCTCCATCATGCAGCCGTCACCGGCCAGGGCATAGACGTTGAAATCGAAGAGGCTGAAGTCTCCCTGGTTGTATCGGGTAGCCAGCCAATCCGACGCGATGGCCATTCCGACCGAAGTTGCCACGCCCTGGCCGAGCGGCCCTGTGGTGGCCTCCACTCCGCTGGTCAAGCGGTATTCGGGATGGCCGGGGCAGTGCGAACCGAGCTGGCGGAACGTTTTCAGGTCGTCCATGGACACGGCCGGACGGCCCGTGACCTCGTAATCCGGGTCGACCGCCTGCACCCGGGCCAGGTGGAGAAGGGACCACAGAAGAACGGAGGCGTGGCCTTCGGAAAGCACAAAGCGATCCCGGTTGGGCCAGATCGGGTCAGCCGGATCGAAGCGGAGGTAGTGCTGCCACAGGGTGTAGGCCACAGGGGCGATGCCCATGGGCGTGCCAGGGTGGCCGGAATTGGCCTTCTGCACGGCGTCCATACTCAGGCCGCGGATGGTGTTGACACACAACTGATCGAGGTCAGGTCCGGTCATGGGCCCAATTGTGCCTCCCGACCAACCAACCCGTTGACATCGAGCCGGCGCGCCACAGACTGACGGGCATCGCGGAAAGTGTCGAGCGCCAGCCGGATGGGCTAGCTCGGGATCACCGGGGGACCCGCGGCCCGCAGGGCGGGAGGCACGGAATGGGTCGTGCAGGAGAGAACCAGATTCCCGGCGCTGATCTCTGCGGATCCGACGCAGGGGACGAGCGAATTCAACGTGAAGACAAACGACACGGGTCCAAAGGAGATCTGCACTTGATGATCCGTGGACTGGAGCGTTCCCTTCAGGCCGGACGCCAGGCTGCCGAGACCGGCGAGGTCCCCGAGTCCGTAGGTGCGCAGCAGTTCGGCCACGGTCACGCGGGCGATGATGGTGGCGCGGGACAGACCGTCGAGCCGGGTCTTGCCGTGCAGGAGGTCGCCGCGGTTGACCTTGAGATTGTGGGCGGTGAGATCAACGGTGTCGAGCCGCAACTTCCCCTCGTCCACGGTTACGCCGGTCACGTGGGCGTGGAGGTTCTCGACCGTCCCGAAGATGGCCAGCCGCACCAGATACGGCGCGGATGAGACTGTCACGGTGGCGTGCGAGCCAGGAAACTGTTGTTCGATGCGGGTGGCAACCGTCGACTCGGTCCAGCGCACCGCGAAATGGTCCGCGACGGCGACCAGAGCCACGGCTACCAGGATGAAGACCAGGGTGCCGATTAGCTTGCGCAGGTCAGCGCTCCCAGCTCATCGGGGGGATCGACGTCGTCGGCGAACCTGACGAATCCGGGAACGAGGCGTCGCGGGCGATTCGACGCCGGCTTCACAGCCCATTCGGTCAAGCTACCCGTCGTTGCCGGCTCGTGGACGTCGGGCTGGACGCGACGGCCGGGGGTCGGCCGGGGGCGCACCCCGCCTCGGGCTTCTAAGCTGCGCCTGCGTGGAGGATCGCCAGCGGGCCGACGCAGGACCGCCAGTACCAGAGACACCACGCCTCCGCGAGAAGGTTCACCTCGCCCATCTGCCGACCCCGCTCGAGCCGGCCGATCGGCTGGCGGCCGCGATCGGTCTGCGTCAAGGGGTGCTGTGGATCAAACGAGACGACAGCACCGGGCTGGCCGGTGGTGGAAACAAGGCGCGCAAGCTCGAATACCTCGGGGCGGAGGCCATCGCCCAGGGCTGCGACACGCTGGTCACCGGTGGCGGCCGCCAGTCGAATCATGTGCGGATGACTGCCGCGGCGGCGAACAAGTTGGGCCTGGGCTGCACTGTCGTTCTGGCCGGCGGTGCGCCACCTGCCGTTGCGACCGGGAACGTGCTCCTCGACCGGCTGCTCGGGCCGGAGATCGTCTGGGCCGGTGACCTCGATTACTACGGCCTGGAGGCCGCGATCGCCGAGACCTCCGTTCGACTGGCTTCGGAGGGTCGCCGCCCGTACCTGATACCCATCGGGGGCGCGTCCGTCACCGGCGCCATGGCGTACGTCGAGGCAGCTGCTGAGATACGGGACCAGCTCGGCGCGGCCGGGCGGGACGGCGCCCTCATTGTTGTTGCCGACGGCTCCGGCGGCACCCACGCCGGCCTGGTCGCCGGCTTCGGACACCATGAGGCCGTGCTGGGAGTCGACGCCGGAACCCGCCCTGATCTGGATGACCGGGTCCCGGCCGCCGCGGCCCTGCTGGCTCAGGCCGTCGGTGTGGAGGCACCGGGGGGTCGGATCTTCGTTGATCACGACGAAATCGGTCCGGGATACGGGGCGCCGACCGACGCCTGTCGGGAGGCGCTCGATCTGGCCGCCCGCATGGAAGGTTTGATCCTGGACCCCGTTTACTCGGGCAAGGCACTGGCCGCCCTGATCGGCAGGGCGCGGTCGAAGTCGGTCAGCCTGGATGGGCGAGCGATCATTTTCCTTCATACCGGCGGCCATCCGGCGCTCTTCGCCGAACGCTATGCCAGTTGGGTCGCCCGCGGCTGAGCCCCCGAATCCGGGGGGGTCTAACATGTAGTTGCCATGGCTAACTTTCGGCCCACCCTGACCGGGGCGTCTCCCAAAGGGTGGGTCCGGCGGCTGTTGGGTCTGATGCTTCGCCATCGCCGGGACGTCGGCCTGGCCGTCCTGGCCTCCATTCTCGGGAGCGTGTGCCAGACCATCGTTCCTCTGGTGGAGCGCCAGATCGTCGACGGGGTGATCGTCCGGCACTCGTCGCCGCTATGGATCTGGCTGGTGCTGCTCGTCGGGTTCTCCGCAGCCGGCTTCGCTTTCGCCTACGTGCGGCGTTACCGGGGCGGGAAAATGGCTCTCGGGGTCCAGTACGACCTTCGGTGTGCCATGCATGACCACCTCCTGGCCCTCGACTTTGACAACCTCAACCGGATGCCGACGGGGCAGCTGGTGGCCCGGGCGAACTCGGACTCCGCGCTCGTCCAGGGCCTGCTGGCCTTCTTTCCCATGGTGAGCGGCAACATCCTCCTGCTGGTGCTGTCGCTCGGGGTCATGCTCTACCTCTCGCCGTTGCTGGCGATCGTGAGCGCGGTGGTGGCCCCGGCCGTCCTCGTGGTCTCGTTCCGGATGCGGTGGCGGGTTTTTCCGGCCACCTGGGACGGTCAGCAACAAGAGGGCGACGTGGCCCAGATCGTCGACGAGGGGGTCAACGGGGTCCGCGTCGTGAGGGCGTTCGGGCAGGAGCGTCGCGAGCTGGACCGGTTAGTCGAGGCGGCCAAACGACTGTATGGGTCCCAGATGCGAGCCGTGCGGATCCAGGCGCGCTACCAACCCGTCCTCCAGGCCATACCATCGCTCGGGCAGGTCGCCATCCTGGCGGTTGGTGGCTACCTGGCCCTGGAGCACAACATTACCATCGGGACGTTTCTCGCGTTCTCGACCTACCTGGCCCAAATGGTGGGGCCGGCCCGCATGCTTGCCGGAGTGCTCACCGTCGCCCAACAGGCTCGCGCTGGCGTCGAGCGCATCTTCCAGCTCATCGACCTGCCCCCGGCGATTGCCGATGCTCCCGGCGCGGTTGACGCCGGCGGCCTGTCCGGCGCCGTCGACTTCGACCGCGTGTCGTTCGGGTACCCCGACGGGCCGCCCGTGCTCGAGGGCTTCGACTTGCACATGGCGCCGGGGGAAAGAGTGGCACTGGTCGGGCCGAGCGGGAGCGGAAAATCGACGGTGGCGCTCATGGTGGCGCGCTTTCACGATCCGGATGAGGGGTGCGTCCGGGTGGACGGGCACGATGTACGGGAGCTGACCCTCCGAACGCTCCGCAGCCAGGTGGCCTACGTGTTCGAGGAGACCTTCCTCTTCTCCGAATCGGTGCGGGCCAACATCGCCTACGGCCGGCCCCATGCCACGAATGCCGAGATCGAAGCGGCAGCCCGAGTGGCGGCCGCCCACGACTTCATCGAAGAACTGCCGCGAGGTTACGACACCATCGTGGGTGAGCGGGGGTTGACGCTGTCAGGTGGTCAACGCCAGCGGATCGCCCTGGCCCGGGCCATCCTGGCCGACCCGCGGATCCTGGTTCTCGACGACGCCACCAGCGCGGTGGACGCCCGGGTGGAAGCGGTCATTCACGACGGGCTCCGGCGCGTCCTGGCCGGACGAACGACCCTGCTCGTCGCCCACCGGCGCTCGACGCTCCACCTGGCTGACCGGATCGCTGTGCTCGACGGCGGCCGGGTGGTCGAGTTCGGCACCCACGACGACCTTCTCGCGACAAGCCCCCTCTACAGGGAGCTGCTGTCGGGTCTCGAGGAGCAGGATGCCGAGGCAATCGGGGATTCGATCGAGGCGCTGGCAGAGTATGAGGTGACCGCATCGGCATGGGAGGCGGCCCCTAACGGAAACGGGAACGGGAACGGCCACGGAACCCTCCTCCTGGCGGCTGGCGCTCTGCCGGCGGCCCGGTCCATGCGCCCGCCCACCCTGGGGCCCGGGCTCGGCCGGGGGGGTGGCGGAGGAGGCGGCTGGCGCCGCAACCTGGCACCGACGCCGGAGTTGCTGGCCCGGGTGGCCGCCCTCCCGCCGATCAAGGACTCTGCCACCGTCGACGTCGAACGCGAAGCACGCCAGGACCGGACCTTCCGCCTGGCCCGGCTGCTTTCCGAGTTTCGCCGTCCTCTCCTTCTCGGCCTGGCGCTGGTCGTGCTGGACGGCGTGTTCTCGCTCCTCGGTCCGGTATTGGTAAAAGAGGGCATCGATGGCGGCGTCGCCACCGGCTCCACGGCCGTGCTGTTCGGTGCCTCCGCTCTGTTTCTCGTCGTCACCCTCGCCGACCTCATCAACGGCGTAGCCGAGACGTTCGTCACCGGTCGTACTGCCCAGCGCGTCATGATGTCGCTCCGCATTCGGGTCTGGGCCCAGCTGCAACGGCTGTCACTCGAGTACTACGAGGGTGAGATGGCCGGCCGGATCATGACCCGGATGACGACCGACGTTGACCAGTTTGAATCGCTGATAGAAAACGGGCTGCTCTCCGCGCTCGTCTCGATCGTCACCTTCGCCGGCGTCGGGATGGCTCTGGTCGTGATCAACCTCGAGCTCGGGTTGCTGGTCATGACGCTGGCCGTTCCCATGGCCGCGGTATCCGTGCTGTTCCGCCGGCGGGCGGCCGTGCTTTATAGCCTGTCGCGCGAGCGGGTTGCCATCCTCAACGCCGACTTTCAGGAGAGCCTTTCGGGCGTGCGTGAAGCCCAGGCTTTCAGCCACGAGGACGAGAGCATCCGGCGCTTCCACCGGCTCGGGCAGAATTACTTCGAGACACGGATCGCGGCGCAGCGACTGGTGGGGCTGTACTTCCCGTTCATCTCGCAGTTCATCGCGGGCTGCGCAGATGCCATCGTGCTCGGCGTGGGCGCCGGCCTGGTGGTCTCGGGGCGGCTTTCGACCGGTGCGCTCATCGCCTTCATCCTCTATATCGACATGTTCTTCTCGCCGATCCAGCAGCTCTCGCAGGTGTTCGATTCGTGGCAGCAAACCCGGGTGTCGGTCGGCCGTATTGCCGACCTCATGGCGCTCGAGACCAAAACCCCGGTGGCAGCGGGACCGATCGACCCGGGCCGCCTGCAGGGCCAGGTCGAGGTGGAGTCGGTACGGTTCGCCTACCCCGTACCGGTCGGCCGGACGGCGGGGGCCGGGCCGCCGCCCGTTGCCCACCGCCGCGGTCCCAGGGACGCGCCATGGCTTCTGTCGCCCGACGCCTCCGCCCGCCGGCCCCCGGAGGCGCTCGGCGGCATCGAACTCCAGGTGCGAGCCGGCGAGACGGTCGCGCTGGTCGGCGAAACGGGGGCCGGGAAGTCGACGCTGGTGAAGCTCATCGCCCGCTTCTACGACCCCGACGCGGGCCGGGTGCTGGTGGACGAGGTGTACGACCTGCGGGATGTCGATCTGCATGTGTTCCGTCGCCAGTTGGGGTACGTGCCGCAGGAACCCTTTTTGTTTACGGGGTCGATAAGGGACAACATCGCTTACGGACGTCCCGACGCACCGGACGCCCAGGTGGAGGCGGCAGCGCGGGCGGTCGGCGCCCATGATCTGGTCGCTTCTCTGCCGGGTGGCTATCACCATGAACTGTCCGAGCGCGGCCGGTCACTGTCGGCCGGTCAGGCTCAGCTCATCGCCCTGGCCCGCGCCGAGCTGGTGCGTCCGGCCATCTTGCTGCTCGACGAGGCCACGTCCAACCTGGACCTGGCGGCCGAAGCCCGGGTCGCGGCCGCGATGCGCCGGGTGTCGGCGGGGAGGACCACCATCGTGATCGCCCACCGGCTGCAGACGGCGCGGGCTGCCGACCGGATCGTTGTGCTGCATGCCGGCCGGGCGGAGGAAATCGGCACCCACGACGAGCTGCTCGCCTTGCAGGGCCGCTACGCGTCGATGTGGCAGGCGTTCGAGCTGGTCGGTGCCGCCCACCGGTGACCGTGATCCGGGCTTGACCGGTCAGTCAGTGGACCGCTCGGGTCCATCCTGTTGGTCGAGGTGGAACTCGATGCGGTAGAGCAGGGTGTCGTCGTGAATCGGTCCGGCATGGGCGGCGCGCGTGCGCAGCGCTTCCCGGTCTTTTTCACCTGCCCGGCGAACGTCGGCGGCCGTAATGGCGTAGAACGGCATCAGGTCGATGTCGTCGATCTCGATCGTCGCCGAACCGACCCGGTAGCGACCACCAACTTTGACCTGTGGTCGTTTCCACAGACGGAACGAAACCGTGATGCGCCCTGAAGCGACTTTGTCGCGCAGGTCCGGACTGAACTCCATGGCGCCCCGAATCTATCGTCGGCCGCCGGGCAGCCAGCGTCCGCCGGCTAGCGCCAGACTGTCCAACTATGGACAGCTCCGATCTCGATCCCGACCCGCTCCGGCAGGTGGCCGTGTGGTTGGATGCGGCGCGCCAGGCCGGGGAGCCCATGCCAGAGGCGATGAGTATGGCGACCGCAACCCCCGACGGGCGCCCCTCGGTCCGGTTGGTGGTCCTGCGCCGGCTTGATTCCGGACTGGTGTTCTTTACCGATGACGAGAGCGACAAGGCCGCGGACCTGAACGCCAACCCGCGCGCCGCGGCTGTGCTCCACTGGTTGCGGCCGGCCCATCGCCAGGTCCGGGTGACAGGACCGGTTGAGCGCGTCAGCTCCGGCGACGCCGATCAGTACTGGGCCCACCGGCCACCAGGCGCCCGCTGGGTCGAGCTGGCATCGCACCAGAGCCGGGTGGTGGCCAGCCGGGCCGCTCTCGAGCGCCGGGTGGCGGCCTGGGCTCGCCATGTCCCCGACGAGGCCCGGCTCCGACGACCGAGACGATGGGGCGGTTTCCGGATCACGCCTGAGAGCGTCGAGTTTTGGGAGGAGGCGGCGGATCGCGTGCACGATCGTTTGCGCTTCCACCGCCAGCCTGCCGGGTGGAGGGTGGATCGGCTGTCGCCCTGAAGTCGGCCGGCGGGGTGAGCTCGCTCTGCCGTCGCCGCCGAGGGCAAGCTGTAGGTAATGCACTTCCCTGCTATCTACCCGTGGTTGCGGGACAACCTGCTGCCGACCGTCGTGCTCCTCCTGGGCGCGGCCCTGCTCGCGCGCTTGGCGCGATGGGTTTCGGCTCGCTATCGCGACGCGCTGGACGAGAACATACGCGACCTCATCGAAGCGGGAGGGGTGGTGCCCGAGGGAGCCAAACGAGCCCGAGCCCTGGGCCAGGCGGTGGAATGGGCGGTTTTGGCACTGATCTACTTCCTCGCCGCCATTCTCGGTTTACGTGAGCTCGGGATTCCTCTCACCAGCCTGGTGGCCCCGGCGACCGTCGCAGGCGTGGCCATCGGGTTCGGCGCCCAGCAGGTGGTCGGCGACATCCTCGCCGGCTTCTTTCTCTTCGCCGAGCGGCAGTTCGGGGTGGGCGACCTCGTCCGGCTGTCGATGCCCGGCCAGACGACGGGCATCAGCGGCACCGTCGAAGAACTGACCCTGAGGGTGACAAAAGTGCGCAGCGCGCAGGGCGAGCTTGTGGTGGTACCCAACAGCGCACTGCGCCAGGTCACGAATCTCTCCAAGGACTGGTCGCGGGTCGTTCTCGACATTCCGATTCCCGTCCAGGAGGACATGGATCGCGTCATCGCGATCATCGGCGACGCCGCCCGGGGCATGGCTGCACTGGACCAGTGGAGAAACCTGATCATCGGCGAGCCGGTGGTCGCCGGGGTGGAGGACATCGAGGTCGGCTACGTCCTGCTGCGGCTGCTCGTTCGCACCCTTCCCGGCCGGCAGTTCGACGTCGGGCGAGAGCTTCGCTTGCAAGTCGTCATGGCGCTGCGAACGGGGGGAATCTCGACCCCGGCCACGGCGAGTACCGTGCCGACCACGTCCTTGTGAGCGGTAGCACGCCATGAAAACCACGGGCGCCATCATCGCCGCCCTGCGACGACCGATATCGTCCCGATTGCGGGTGCGCTGGTCGACCGCACTGATGGGTATTCTGTTTGTCGGGTTGGGCACGCTTTGGTTGACGGTGAAGATGTCACCGTCCGCCAACACCGCCAGGGCCATCAACGAGGTCAGCAGAGGATTGGCACCGGGCCAGAGCATCACCATCACTCACAACGGGACGACGACCACGATCGTGCCCACCACGACCACGGTCCCCTCTCCGGCCCCTCCGGCCTCGCCGACGTCACCCCCCACGTCTTCGACGACTTCGACGACTTCGACGACGTTGACGACCAACCCGAGGGAGACCACTCCCTCCCCGACGACCGGGCCGCACAACAGCGCGTCCACATCCAGTTCGGTCCCGGGAGCTGGTAGCGGGACCGGCCCGACCACGCTCCCGTAGCGCCGGCGGGCGGTACGGGCTCGCTGAGGCGCAGACACCTGGCCATTTCACCCCGGTTATGGCCAAATGGCCGCGGCGCTGGACCTACCGTGTACATCTTCGGCGAGGTGCGACAGACAGAGAGGGAAAGCTGCGATGTCCTTTGATCAGTTCCCTGCTGAGAAGAGTGATCAGTTCCAGGATGCAACAAGGCCACCGGCGGGAAGTCCTGACGACCCGACCGCAGAACTCGGCTGGACGTCGAGCACCACCGAATGGCGTGGCGACCCGGTGTCGTTCATCCGGGAGTCGTGGCTTCTGCCTCCCCCAGCCCGTTTATCCCGGGATGGCGATACGGACCTGCTTCCCGTCATCGGCACCGGGGAACCGATGAGCCGGTCGGGACGGCTTCGGCGGCTGACGATGGGGCTGGCGGTCCTCGCCATCGCTGTGCTCTGCTGCTTCGGTTACCTGGCGGTCCACAACGCCAACGTCGCGGCGAAATGGCATCAGCGAGCCGTCGCGCAGGTCGCTCTCACCCAAAAGCTCAGCGACCAGCTCAAACGAGCAAACGATCATATTACGACCCTCGACGGAACGGTTGGATCGCTGCAAGGTCAGCTGGCCACGGTTACCCGCAAGGAAAACGCAAACTCGGGGCTCGCAGGTGCTCTGCGGCGCCTGCTCTGGCCGTTCGGGTAAACGCTCGGGCGGTACCCCGCAGCGCTAACCATGCAGTCGCTCGATTGTAAGAAACTGCTGGAATGCGGCCAGAGATGGCGGCGGTTCGCCGTTTATGGGCATCTTTGCCCCCTTCTCGGGCCGGAATTTCCTTGAATTGGAATCGGAACGAGTGGTCACGACCGTGGCTGCGAGTAAAATTCGTGAATCTGATGTAAACCTGCGACCTCATCTCGTAAATTTGGTATGATGGTCGCATATGCGAGATGACAATGGCCTTGGAAGCGAATATCAGTGGACGCCTGCGGAGGTGCGAGCGTGGGCCCGCGAACGCGGCGTCGCGATCAGCGAGCGCGGTCGGATCCCCGAAGCTCTGATTGAGCTGTATCTGGCGCAGCCGGCCACGGTCCGGAAGTGGGCCAGCAAAAACGGTATTGCCGTGAGCGAGCGGGGGCGCCTACCCGCCGAAGTCGTCGAGCAATATCTGGCTCGGCCCGCGGCGGTGCGCGCCTGGGCCCGCCGGCAGGGGATCGAGGTCGGCGAGCGCGGCCGGCTTCCTGTGTCGCTGATCGAGCGCTATTTGGAGCGGTTCCGCCAATTCCGCCAGCTGGAGCGGGCGGCGGCCTGAGCCGCGCCTGGATCGGCGTTCAGCTCACAGCACCGGTTCGCCGCTTAAGGTAACTGAGACGGCGCCGATGCGCCAATCCGCGTTGCTATGACCCGCAGGGCTTCCAGGGTGGTCATGGTCATGGTCATTGTCATTGCCCTGCTGGGTCTTCTGGCCGAGTTCGGGACGGCGGGCGCGGGAGCGCAGACGACGTCCACAACTGCACCCCCGTCGACGGAGGCGCCCACGACGGCCACAACGCCTCCTACGACGTTGCCGCCGGCCACGACATTGCCGCCTACCACGCCGGTCACGACGGTGCCGGCGACCACCACGCCGGCCACGAGTGCGCCAACCTCGACCACCTCCACCTCGACCACGTCGACCAGCGTTCCGGCCACAAACGGACGGAGCACGTCGTCGGACACGACGGCGATCGTTGCCGCGGTCATTGGCGTGGCCGCGGTAGCCCTGGTGATCCTGTTGACCCTACTGCTCGTACGCCGGCGCCGGCGGATCCAGTGGTGGACGAAGGCCCGCTCGGTCGCCGCGGAGGCCAGTGCTCTCACATCGGCCGTGAACCGGGGCATCCCGCTGCTGCGAGACCCAAACGCAGCCGTGCAGGTGTGGGCAGATCTCAGCGGCCGGATGGCCCATCTACGGCGCGAGTGGCAGATCATCGGACAGTCGGCGCCGGACGCGCAGGCCCGGACAGCCGCGAATCGAGGCCGGCAGGCGACAGAAACTCTCCAGGCGGCTATCGATACCGATCGGGCCGTTCGCCTCGGGCCGCCGCCACCGACGCCCGAGCAACTCGGGTACTCGGAAGCGTTGTTGCGGCAGCGTGCCGCCGAACTCGAAGGAATAGCACAGGACTTCGAGGTGGCCGCCCCCAAAACCTGACCATTTCCGGCAGCCGCCACGTCGAGCCAAGCACCCCTGGAAAGTCCGGGCCGGACGCGCCATAGTGGTGGCGGTGAGACGCACTCGGTGAGGTCGTCGGGGAGGAGCAGTCGACATGGCCGTGACCGACCAACAAATCCGCGAGATGTACAGGCGCATGTCGCGTATTCGCCTGTTCGAGAACACGACCAAGGAGCTGTTGCTCAAAGGGGAGCTATACGGCGCTTTCCACACCTCCACCGGGCAGGAGGCGTCGATCGTGGGGTCCTGCATGGCGTTGGGCGACGACGACTATATGGTCGGCACCCATCGTTCCCATGGCCACCCCATCGGGAAAGGAGCCCGGCTCGACCGCCTTCTTGCAGAGCTCATGGGAAAGGAAACCGGGATCAACCACGGCAAGGGTGGTTCGATGCACCTGTCCGATTTCAGTGTCGGCAGCCTGGGTGAAACGTCGATTGTTGGTTCGGGCCTTCCGGTGGCTGCCGGCGCCGCGCTTGGCTCCAAGCTCAAGGGCGACGGGCGCGTCACCCTGTGCTTCTTCGGCGACGGGGCTTCCAATCAGGGCACGTTTCACGAGTCGATCAACCTGGCGGCCATATGGGACCTGCCGGTCGTCTACGTCTGCGAGAACAACCAGTATGGCGAGCTGACCGCCGCCTCGGAGGCCATCTCCGTCGAGAATGTCTCGGCCCGAGCCAGCGGCTATGGCATTCCCGGTACGACGGTTGATGGTCAGGACGTGCTGGCGGTGTTCGACGTGGTTTCGACGGCCGTGGACCGGGCCCGTAGAGGGGACGGGCCCAGCCTGGTCGAGACCAAGACCTACCGCTTCGAGAACCATGCCATCGGCCTCCGGACCCAGGATTACCGCTCGGCCGAAGAGGTCGAGGAGTGGACCACGCACCGGGACCCGTTGGTCCTTTTCCGCGCTGCACTCGCCGAACGCGGCGTCGATGCCCATGACCTGGAGCACATCGACAAGGAAGTGAGCGACGAGGTGGCGGCTGCCCTCGAGTTCGCCCGAGCCGGCTCTCCCCCGCCACCAGACGCGGCGTTTACCCACCTGTTCAGCAACCCGATTCCGGCGCCCTGAGCGCCCACGAGGCAGGAGGCACCATGCACAGGGTCAGCTACCTGCAGGCCATCAACGAGGCGCTGATCGAGGAGATGGAACGTGACGAGCGGGTGTTCGTCATGGGTGAGGATGTGGGGTGGAACCTCATGGGTGCTACCGGCGGGCTCACCGAGAAGTTCGGCAAAGAACGGGTGCGGAACACGCCGATATCCGAGGCCGGCTTTGTCGGTGCCGCGGCCGGAGCCGCTATGGTCGGCATGCGCCCGGTGGTCGACATGCTGATTGCCCCCTTCGTTTACGTCGCCTTCGATCAGTTCGTTTCGATCATCGCCAAGTCGACGTACCTGTATGGCGGGCAAGCCAGACTTCCTCTCACCGTGAGGGCGCCGATGCTGTATGGGTCGGGGAACGCGGCCCAGCATTCGGACCGGCCGTATGCGACTTTCATGTCCATCCCCGGCCTCAAGCTGATCGCGCCGGCTACCCCCTACGACGTCAAGGGCATGCTCAAGGCTGCGATCCGCGATGACGATCCCGTCATCTCCTTCGAAGATGGCACGGTCTGGAGGGAACGGAGCGACGTGCCCGAAGATGATCTGGTCATCCCGCTCGGGCAGGCGGACATCAAGCGCTCTGGCACGGACGTGACCATCGTTGCGGTCGCGGGCGCCGTCCGCCACGCCGTTGAGGCCGCCGAGCAACTGGCGGCTGATTCGGTGTCCGCCGAGGTCGTCGACCTTCGTTCGATTGTTCCCATGGATCGGGCCACCATTCTGGCCTCGGTCGCCAAGACAGGCCGGCTGGTCGTCGCCGACCCCGCCCACGAAATGGGCTCGGTCGCGTCGGAGGTCGCTGCTGTCGTGGCCCAGGAGGGCTTCGACAGCCTGCGTGGACCGATTCTGCGAGTGACCACCCCGCACACGCACATACCGTTCAGCGCCACCCTGGAAAAACCGCTTTACCCCAATGCCGAGAAGATCGCGGCAGCAGCCCGCCGCCTGATGGACTGAGGGAGGCCCGAATCCCGGTCGCCGCCGACCGGCCCTGGCCCGGGCGGGCGCCTGGTCCTGTGTGAGAACGGAGTTGCTGATGGCCATCGAGGTCCGCCTGCCCCAGTACGGCATGGGGATGCAAGAGGGCACGATCGTCCAGTGGCTCAAGCAGGAGGGGGACAGGGTCGAGGCCGGCGACTTGTTGGCCGAGATAGAAGCAGAAAAGGCCACCGAGGAGCTGGCGGCGCCGGAGAGCGGAGTGCTCGACCAGATCCTGGTGCCAGAGGGAACAACGGTTCCTGTGCGAGAGCTGCTTGCGCTGCTCGATCCCGGCGACGACACCCGTTCCAGCGGCGGGGCGGGGGCTGCCGGTGCGGCCGGGACAGGGGGCGCGGCGGAGGCCGCCGGTGCGGCGGGGACAGGAGGCGCGGCGGGGGCCGCCGGTGCGGCGGGGACAGGGGGCGCGGCGCAGGCCGCCGCCCCTGAGGGTTCTGTCGTGACCGAGTCGCCGGTCGCCGCCCCTGAGGGTTCTGTCGTGACGGAGCCCCCGGCCGAGCGCGGCACGCTGATTCCGCTGGCGGGAATGCGGGGCCGAATCGCCGAACGAATGCACGCGAGCCTCCACGCCATGGCGCAGCTCACCCTCACCACCACTGCCGATGTCACGGACCTGGTTGCCTATCGTGATCGCTGGCCGGAGGAGCCTCGCCCGACCTACACCGACATGGTGGTCAAAGCGGCCGCATTGGCCATACGGCGGCACCCGTTGCTGAACTCGACCGTCGAGGGCGATCACATCCGTCTCCTCCCCGACATCCACATCGGGATCGCGACGGCTGTCGAAGAAGGGCTCCTTGTCCCGGTGGTGCGCAACGCGGACGAAAAGTCCCTGGGCCAGATCGCAGCTGAATCGGCGGTTCTCGTCGAACGGGTGCGTTCGGGAGCATTCGGCGTCGAGCAGGTGTCGGGCAGCACCTTCACGGTGACTTCGCTCGGCGGTCAGGGGATCGACGCCTTCACCCCCATCATCAATCCGCCGGAGGTTGCCATTCTCGGAGTCGGCCGGATCGTGGACCAACCGGCACCGGAGGCGGACCGATTGGCGTGGCGAAAAGTGATCACCCTCAGCCTGACCATCGACCACCGGGTCGTCGATGGCTCTCCCGGTGCGGCGTTCCTGGCCACGATAGGCGCCCTGCTCGCCGATCCCGCTGAATTTGGGTAAGTAGGGAGCACGCAGCGGACGCGGCCCGTGCCGTAGCTTGGGAAAGTGGCGATTCTCGACACTCTGAGGTCCGTTCTCCGTTTTCGGCGGTTGGAGCTCGACCCCACGTCCCGCCGGCTGCGATCGGCGGTGACCGTCGACGATCTGCGGCGGTTGGCGCGCCGCAGCCTTCCCCGGGGGGTCTTCGATTACGTCGATGGAGGGGCCGAGGACGAGGTGACCTTGGAGCGGAATGTGGCCGCCTTTCGCCGCGTCGAGTTCCGGCCCCAGGTTCTCCGTGATGTCGGCGCCGTCGACACGTCCTGCCGCCTGCTCGGCCGTACCCTCCCGATGCCCCTGGTCATGGCGCCCACTGGCTTCACGCGGATCCTGACCCCAGCGGGGGAGCTCGCAGTGGCCCGCTCGGCCGCTCGCAAAGGACTTCCCTACACCCTGTCCACGCTGGCCACCCGGTCGATCGAGGAGGTCGCGGCCGAAAGCGACGGTCCGAAGTGGTTTCAGGTCTACGTCTGGCGCGACCGCGGCCTCGTCCGGGAGATGCTCGACCGGGCCGACCGGGCCGGCTACGAAGCCATTGTGCTCACCGTCGACACCCCCGTGCTCGGGAGGCGTGAGCGGGATGTGCGGCACGGCTTCACCCTGCCGCCCAGGCTGGGACCCGGGACCCTCATCGACGGTGCCCTGCATCCGGGGTGGACGTGGCGACTCCTCCGCTCGGAACCGATCACCTTCGCCAACGTGGCCGGCCAGGGCGGGGCGGAGGTCACCGATGCCGTGAACCTGGCGGAGTACATCGGTTCGCAGTTCGATCCCACCCTGTCCTGGCACGATTTCGAGTGGTTTCGCTCGACGTGGACGAAATCGATCGTGGTCAAGGGAGTGCAGTCGGTCAACGACGCGGCCCGGGCCGCCGACCTGGGAGCCGACGCCATCGCCATCTCCAACCACGGGGGCCGTCAGCTGGACGGATCGCCGGCGCCACTCGAGTTGGTGGCTCCGGTTGCGGCGGCCGTCGGTGAGCGGATCGAGGTCATCTGCGATGGCGGCATCCGGCGGGGTAGCGACATCGTCAAGGCGGTGGCCCTCGGAGCGACCGCGGGCATGATCGGGCGCGCCTACCTGTATGGCCTCGGGGCCGCCGGCGAACGGGGCGTCGATCATGTCCTCGATCAGCTGGCCACAGAGATGCGGCGGACGATGGCCTTGATCGGGTATCCGACCATTGCGGACCTCTCAGCTGCAGTGGTCTCCTGGCGAACCTGATGGCACCGGTCGTAGGTGTGGTCGCAGGAGAGGCGAACGCCAGGTGGGGGCAGTGGCACCGTCCGGCGGTGCTGCTCCCGGCGTCATATGTCGACCGGCTGTCGGATGCAGGTGCTCTACCCGTCCTGCTGCCGCCCATGGGGGCTGCCACAGTCGCGGTGGTGCCCCGCCTCGACGCCCTCGTCCTGGCTGGGGGCGGGGACCTGGCTCCGTCCACCTACGCCGGATCGAGTCACCCGAGTATCTATGGCGTGAACGCCGACCGGGACGAGACGGAGCTGGCAGTCACCGCTGCCGCGGACGACCGCGGCCTCCCCATCCTCGCTATCTGCCGGGGCATGCAGGTCCTCAATGTGGCGCGAGGGGGCACCCTCTATCCCCACCTGCCCGAGATCGTGGGCCATGAGGGCCACTCCGGCGGCAAGGGCGAATACGGTCGCCACGACATCGTGGTGACGGCGGGCAGCCGGCTCTCCGGTGCCATGGGCGCGGCGTCGGCCGGCGCCGGCCGGTGGGATGTCGCCACCCACCACCACCAGGCCGTCGATCGCGTCGGGCGCGGCCTCGTAGTCGCGGCGATGGCCGAGGATGGCACCGTCGAGGCGATCGAGGACCCGAGCCGCTTCGTGGTCGGGGTGCAGTGGCACCCCGAAGTCGATGACGACGGGCTCCTTTTTCGAGCCCTTGTGACCGCTGCGGCAGGCGTCTGAGGGATGAGGCGGGTCCACGCCCGGACCGGCGCGACGACCTACGATTGGGCGCGTCCCCTGGATGTGACTCCGGGCGTAGTCTCCAGATGTTGGAGAGTGGATTGGTGGACTGGCTCGAACCGAAGGGCGCCCTGTCTTGCTTGACGGGGGTATCGACCCGGACCGGGTGGTCCAAGCCCGGCGGCTGGAATCGCTGAACGGTGCCTGAGGAAGACTCCGAGCTTCAGGAGAACGAGACGGCGGGTGCGGCAACCCCGTCAGCACCAGGTGACAGCGTCCTGCACAGCGAGAACGAGAGGGAGGGTGCGGCAACGCCGTCAGCACCAGGTGACAGCGTCCTGCACAGCGAGAACGAGACGGCGGGTGCTGGAACGCCGTCAGCACCAGGTGACAGCGCCCTGCACAGCCAGGCGACGGGCGGTGCCATGATTCACCTCGGAGGCCGCGACCGCCTCGAGCAGGGACGCGACGGGGAGCCGTCTTCCTACAGCCAGACGGCTATCGGGCTTACCAGCTTGGGACGGGCGCAAGCGCGGACCCAACAGAGGCTGGGACCGAGCACCTCGGTCGGCCCTATGTTCGGGGGATCGCTGCCGGCCCGGCGCCTTCCCCGTGGGCGCCTTCCCCGCGGGCGCCGTCGCACACCTCGGAGCGACCGACTTCGAAGCCGGCGGGGAGTCCACCGGTCCCCCCGCCAGAAGCGGCTGTTCCGCACTGCGCTCCTCGTTGTCCTGGCTGCGGCCATGCTCGCCGTGGCAGCCGCGGTGTTCGTCGGCGTCCAGCTGTCCCGCCCGGTGCCGCGACCGGTCCTGCAGAGCGCGCTTCCAGCCGAGCGCACTGTGGCCGGAGCGATACCCAGCCTGCCCTGGCCGGCGTCAGCCGAGTCGGCGGTGGCCATCCAGGGCATCGGACCGGTCGGACAGGCAGGGCCGACGCTGCCTGTTCCCATCGCCAGCCTGGCCAAGGTGATGACGGTGATGGTTCTCTTGCGGGACCATCCCCTGAGCGCAGGTCAATCCGGTCCGGAGGTGTCCATCACGGCCGCCGACCAGGCCACCTATCGGGCCGATCTCGCCGCGGGGGACTCGGTCGCGCCAGTCGTGGCCGGAGAGACCCTGAGCGAGCTGCAACTGCTCGAAGGCCTGCTGATACCGTCCGCTGACAATCTGGCCACCGTCGTCGCCCAGTGGGACGCCGGTAGCCAGGCGGCCTTCGTGGCGAAGATGAACGCGGCGGCGGCCGCCTTCGGTATGCACGCCACTCGCTACGCCGACCCGAGCGGCGTATCCTCCTCAACGGTAAGCACCGCCGCCGACCAGCTCCGCCTGGCCGAATTGGCCGCCGCTAACCCGATCCTGATGTCCATCGTTCGCCAGCCGCAGCTGGTGTTTCCGAACGCCGTTGACCTGCTGGACAACTACAACAGTCTCCTTGGGAAGGACGGCATTGTCGGTATCAAGACCGGGGATACGACGGCGGCCGGCGGCTGCTTCATGTTCGCGGCCGACGCCAACAAGGATGGCCATTTCGTTCAAGTGCTCGGAGTGGTGCTCGGGGAACGGGGCGCGCCCTTGATCATGTCCGCCTTGCACGCCGGGCAGAGTCTGATCGGACCGGCATTGGCAGGTGTGCACCCCGCTACGGCCCTCGCGGCTGGAACGGTCGTCGCTCACATCACCGACGCCTGGGGGCGATCAGTGGCCGTCAGCACCGTCCAACCCGTGACCATCCTGCACGTCGGCGCGGCATCTGTCCGGCTGGCTGTGGCGCCCGGCGGAAAGCCGGTCGCAGTCGGTCTACCCGCCGGGTCCCGGGTAGCGACGGTGACGGTGGAGGCCGGAGGACAGGTGCAGACGGTTGCCGCGGTGACCGATCAGCCGATCACTGGACCGTCCCGCCAGTGGCGCATCGAACGGCTCTGACGGGCCCGGATGATCAGTGGGCGATCCTCGACGTCGCATCGATGCGATAACAATACGGGCATGGAGTCGACGGTGGATCGTCCTCGATGACGGCCTTGATCGTCGGTCTGACGGTGGCCGTCGCGCTGCTCGGCGTGCTGGTTGCCGGCCTCCTCCGTGCCAATGCCGAGGTGATCCGGGCCCTGCACCAGATGGGCGTCAACCTCGGTCCGGACACCCCGGGTTCGCGTCCCGCACCTGTGACGCTGGGGGCCCGCCCCACTCCAGGGCGGCCCGACGCCGGTGACGTCATCGACCTGGTCGGCACGACGCCCGATGGTGATGCCGTCAGCCTCGCGGTGAGCGGGGTTCGCCACGACACGCTGATCGCCTTCCTGACATCGGGATGCCAGACGTGCCGGGGTTTCTGGGACTCCTTCAGGGCCGGCGTCCCCGATGTCCCGGGTGGCGCCCGCCTGGTGGTGGCGACGCGGGGGCCGGAAGCGGAATCTCCCGGTTCGATCGGCAACCTGGCCGGCCGCGGCCAGCACGCGGTGCCGATCGTGATGTCGAGCGACGCATGGGAGTGCTACGACGTCCCTTATGCCCCGTACTTCGTCTACGTGTCGGGGCCAGCCGGCCGGGTGGTGGGGGAAGGAGTCGCCGCCACGTGGGAGGAGGTCCGCGCCCTCGTCGCCAACGCGGTGGCCGACGGCACCACCGCCCCGCCCCCGCCTGGTGCCGTCGGCCGGCCCCGCTCGCGTGCCGACCGGGCCCGTGACCTGGCCGTGGACCGGGCTCTGGAGGAGGCCGGGATCTCTCCCGGTGATCCCCGGCTACACCCGGCACCGATCGATTCGGGGCGGAGCAGCCAATGACGACCGGACAGACGGTCGCCGCGCACGGCATGACTGCCGTTCCGCCGTCGGGGTGGGAAGTCTCGATTTACCGGCGCCCGCCCGGGCTCGGTGAGCAGACCTTTCCTATCCTGCACGCCGCCACCATTCCCTTGCCCGCCGGGCGCGGCGACTATGGGAGCGCAGTGGTCGAGCTGCTCGGTCCCGACGACGTGTTCTTGGCGCTGCTCGAATTCGGTCCGGAGGCGGCCAGGAGCCCGCTGTTCTCGGGCCTCAAAGGCGTTCCCGGTCTCACGCCGGACGCCTACCGACCCAATCAGCTGCAGCGAACCATTCAAGGTCAGGCCGGGGTACAGCGGTTTTTCACGACCTCGGGTCGGGCGTTCTGTCTCTATTCCGTGATCGGGGCATTCGCCAACCGGCTGGCCCTGACCGGCCGAGCGAACGCGATTCTGGCCACGATCCGGGTGGGGACGACGGCGCCGTGAGCGACCTGAGGGAGCGAACCGCTGTGGCAGGGTGCGGCACCGTCCCCTGGATGGTGCCGCAGTGAGCCTGCCTGCCACGGCTGCGCCGTACCTGGCCGCGACGATCCTGCTCGGCGCGGCCGGCATGGCCAAAATCGCTCGGCCGGGCGACACGGTCAACGCGCTGCGCGCCGCTGGGCTCTCCTTCCGTCCGGTCCCGGCGCTCGTCCGGCTCGGAGCCGTGGGCGAGGTGAGTATGGCGGTCGCCGCCATCGTGGCCCCCGGAGCGCTGACCGGCGCCCTGGTCGCCGCCGCCTACGCGGGGTTCGCAGTCTTCATCGTGGTCGCCCTTCGGCGCGGTTGGGCCTTGTCGTCGTGCGGCTGCTTCGGCCGGCCGGACACCCCCCCAACACCTGCCCATGCGGTTCTCAACGTTGGGGCAGCCGTCTCGGCGGGCTGGTGGGCTGCGGCCTGGGGGCCTGGCAACGGGCTCGAGCGTCTGGGACGGGTCTTCGCTCACGAGCCCTGGCACGGCGCCCCGCTGGCACTCCTGGTTGTTGTTCTCTGCGGTCTGGCTTATCTCATCTGGACCGACCCGCTTCCAGCGGCGCGCCAGTGAGCGGACCGTTGCCGGGTCGAGTTGGACGAGCGGGAGGTTGTCCGTGCACACCCTGATCCTGGGCCTGGGGGCGGTGGTCGCCGTGGCGGCTGCCATCCGTTCGATATGGTCGCCGTGCGGACTGTCGATGCTGTCGACGATCACCCCGTTCGGTGAGCGCAGCCGAGGCCATCGCTATGCGTCCACCGCTTCGTGGTTCGTCGTCGGCTCCGTCCTTGGGGGTCTCACCCTGGGCGGTCTCGCCGCCGGCCTGGCCATCGCAGCCGGCGGCACCGGTGTGTCCAGCGATCCGGCATGGCTGGCCAGCGCGGTCGCGGTGGCCGCCGGCGCGGCCGCCGCCATCGACGCCGATGTGTTCGGCCAGGTCATTCCCATCTGGCGCCGCCAGGTCAACGACCAGTGGCTGGCGCGGTACCGGAGCTGGGTTTACGGGGTCGGGTTCGGCTGGCAGATCGGGGTGGGCGTCGCCACCTACATCATGACCGCGGCCGTGTTCCTGGTCGTCTTCCTGGCCGCCGCGAGCCGGAGCGCCGCGGACGCCCTCGCGCTTTGCGGGCTGTTCGGTCTGTCACGCGGCCTGGCGGTGTTCCTCACCGCCAAGGTGGACTCTCCCGCGCAACTGCGAGGACTGCACCATCGCTTCGATCAGACCGGTCCCGCGGTCCGCGTCGCGGTGATCGCCGTCCAGGCGGGGGTGGCGGTCGCGGCCCTCACGGTGCTGAGCTTCCACGATCTTCAGTGGCCGCTGGCGGGTGTCGCGGTCGGTGTGGCAGCCACCGGGGTCATTGTCGCCCTCGGTGTCGCGGTGCACCGAAGGGCCCGGGCCTGGGCCTCGTAGAAGAGCGGGCCAGATGAGCACCCATCCGGGAGTCCGTCGAGTCGTCGGCCCCCTCGGCGCGATCGCGGTGGCAGCGGTGCTGACCGCTTGCGGTTCGTCCGGGCACCAGGCCTCCAGTACCCATTCCTCCTCCTCCTCCTCCTCCTCCTCCTCCTCCTCGCCGCCGCCCACCACGCTGGCAGGGGCGGCGTCCACCACGTACACCACGGCGCGCCACCAGCTTCCGACCGCCCCCAACTGTGGTGGGGGTGCGTACAAGCCGGCGACCCTTCTCATCGTCTGCGCCTCGGGGGCCAGGGCGGTCAGCGCCACCGGCGTGGCCTGGAAGTCCTGGAGCACAACCCTTGCGGTCGGATCCGGGACCATTGCGGTGGTGTCGCACGGCCAGTCCACCCCCCGGCCTGCGACCCTGACCCTCTCAGCGGTGAAGGACGGCCCGGTTGGACCCCAGTTCACCGAGCTGACGGTCACGTGGATCGGGCCGTCACCGACGGGGAGCCCCCGGGCGTTGTATCAGCTGCAACCTGTGGGCTGAAGCGACGGCCCACTAGCATCGGCCGGGGCCGATGGGCGACGTTCACGTGGATCGGGCCGTCACCGGCGGGGACCCCCCGGGCGTTGTATCAGCTGCAACCTGTGGGCCGCAGCGCCGGCCCATTAACATCGGCCGGCGATGAAGGCGGTGCGACGGACGTTGATTGCTATGGGCTTCGCGGTTGTGGTTGCCGCCATCGTGCGTTTGCGGGGTCATGGCGGCACTCCACCCCAACGGGGTGGGTGGCGGGAGCTCCCCGCTGACGAGCTGGACTGAGTGCGGGTCGTCGTTGCCGGGTTGGGGGCCGTCGGGACCAGGGTGGCGGCCGGACTGGCCGCCTCCGACGAAATCGATTCGCTTGTCATCGTCGTCCGCAACCCTCGACGGGCCGAACCCGCCATCGCCGGGCTCGGCGAGCATGTCGAGCTGCGCAAGGGAGCAGTGGACGAGGTGCCGGCCGCGGACGTCACCGTGGTGGCGGCGTCGTTCGGCGCTCGCCGGGCCGCAGAAGCCGCTCTGACCGGCGGCAGCCACGTGGTCTGCGTGGCCGACGACCCCTCGGAGATCCGGGGGTTGCTGGCGCTTGACGCGCTGGCCCGATCCCGCCGGCGCACCGTGGCGATCGGCGCGGCCATGGCGCCGGGCCTGAGTTGCGTGTTGGCAGCTCAGCTGCGGAACCATCTGGACCGGGTCGACGAGGTCCACGTAGCGAGCGCCGGCACCGGCGGACCCGCCTGCGCCCGGCGGCACCACGTGGCGCTGACCGCCACGGCCGTCGACTGGGAGGAAGGCCAGTGGCGCCGGCGGGCAGGTGGTTCAGGACGGGAGCTGGTGTGGTTCCCGGAACCCGTCGGCGGAGCTGATTGCTACCGGGCCGGCCTGGCCGACCCAATGCTGCTGGTGCCGGCCTTTCCGGGCTGCCGGCGGGTGACATCGCGCCTGGAGGCGACCCGCCGCGATCGGCTGACGTCCTGGTTGCCGATGCTGCGGCCGCCGCATCCGGAAGGCCTGAGCGGCGCGGTCCGGGTGGAGGTCCGAGGCTGGTTGGACGGCCGGGCCGAGACCCGGGTTCTTGGCGTCGCCGCGGCCCCGTCGGTGGTGGCGGGCGCGGTGGCGGCCTGTGCCGCCCGGTGGGCCGGGTCAGGGCGGCTGTCGCGGCCGGGAGCGGCCGGATTGGCGGAACTGGTCGATGCGCCGGGCTCGTTCCTGCGGGACCTGCGTAGTGCCGGCGTCGTCGTGGCGGAGTTTCAGGGGGCTGATCCCGAGGGCTCGCGGGGGCGGCCAGGGTAGGCCTGCTCCCAACCGCAGCCCCGGGTTGGGCCGCCGGCGGCTGTGGTTTGCTGGCGGGTGTGATGCCGGCGGGTGTGAGGTGCCGTCCGTGTGGTGTGCCGACCGTGTGGTGTGCCGGTGTCATGTGGTGCGCCCGGGGGTGTGGCGCACCGTCTACGAGCGCCGGCCGGCTGCGCAGCTAGGGCTTACGATGCTTGGACCATCGCACCCGCCAGTCGAGCGGGTCGACAATCCGCATGCCGGAAAGGGCCCGGTTGAGCAGGGTGAGGGTTGCTGTCGCCTGGAAGTCGTCGACGCGACGGTGCAGATGAGCTGCCACCTGATCCCGCGCCGCCTCGAGGGCCTGCCGGTCGGATCCGACCATGGCGATCAGCTTCTCGACCGCCGCCGCCTGGTCATCGTCCTGGCTGAGATCTGCGGCTTGCTGGGCAACCGCTTCGGGGCTCGGCGCGGGCATCAGGTTCGTTTCTCTTGAGCGCACCGCAGCGGGGTCGCGGCGAGGCATGCTAGCCACCGGCGGCCGATCGCGTCTCAGGAGGGTGGGGTCGGGGCCGGATTGCTCAAAATGCCGCGCCCCGGAATCCGGGGGCCGAGCGGCTCAGGTTGTTGTGCCCCCACTCCGCCAGGTGATGCCATGCGGACTGGTCACCGCCGACGGCCTCCTGGATCAGGTTCATCATAAAGCTCTCACCGGGCGCGACCGTCGTACTCATGGCCTGGCGGGCGGTCGCAGGATCGCTGACGTGGACTCGCCAGAAGTCCTCGGCGGTGTGTTGCGAAATGGAGACGCACACCATCGGCCGGTCCCGCATGGACACGTGCTGTTCAGCCACCAATTGTTCTCCATCCAACATCTTGCGAATCCCCTTGCCCGGAAGGTCCCCTTCGTCCGACGATCGTGGCAGATTCGCGCCGTCCGCACAAGGAGGGGGGAGCGCAGGAGACGCGGGCGGAGGAGACGGTGGGAGTTGGCTACTCGGCGCTCAGCTCGGTCTCGTTGTTGACGGCGGGATAGGACGGCACGGTCGCCACCCCGAAAATCCGGCGGAACGGAAACACCGAGCGTCCCTCGGCATCACGTGGATAGGCGGCGCGGAGGACGGCTGCGTAGGCGCTCTGAAACTCGGCCACGTCCGACTCGGGCACGTCGGGCGTTTCCAGTGCGGCGAGAAAGGGTCGCAAGGCGGTGCCTCGCACCCATTCCAGGACCGCATCGGGCCCATGGAGGATGTGGAAATAGGTGGTCTCCCACACGTCGGCCTGGACGCCGGCGGCAAGGAGCGTGGCGAGGTAGGCGGCCGGCTCCAGCACCGGAACGGGCCGGACCAGGTGCCCGAGCCGGGCCCCCCACCGGTCCGATTGGGCCAACTCGTAGAGCAGGGTGTGGCTCGGTTCACCGAAGTTGGCCGGCACCTGGAAGGCGAACGCGCCACCTGGAGCGAGGCTCTTCACGAACTGCGGGAACAACGACTCGTGGCCCGGCACCCACTGCAGGGTGGCCGTCGAGAGCAGAATGTCGACCGGCTTATCCGGGTGCCAATCGCGGAGGTCGGCCTGAAGGAACTCCAGTCGCCCATCAACGGCCAGGCCGCGGGCGTGTTCGATCATCTCGGGAGAATTGTCGATACCAATCACGTGGGCGTCCGGCCAGCGCTGGAGTAACTGAGCCGTAGTCGTCCCCGGCCCGCAGCCGAGGTCGACGATCTCCTGGGGACGGGGATACACAACTCGAGCCAGCAACTCTGCGAAGGGACGTTCCCGTTCGGTCTCGTAGCGGAGATATTGCTGCGGGTCCCAGCTCGCAGTCATGGCGTTGATGCTAGGACGTGTGAAGACCCGACGCTCCCTGACGCCGGTACCTCAGGTTTCGAGGGTCGGTTGCCGCCCGCCCACCGACGGGGGCTGGAAGAGCCGACGCTGCCGGGCCGACATCGCTGCTACCACGTCCGGTGGGGCAGCCGGTGAAGGATCCCACGCAGTGCTGCCCGGCGAATACTTGTACAGCAGCGCCTGCCTGGTAGAGGCACCACGCCACGGAATGGTGCAATGCATCAGGGCCTCCGTGAACACCAGAAGCGAGCCGACCGATTGCGGGACTTCGACCACGAGCGACTCGGCGCCGGGCGGCAGCGGAGCCGAGGCCCGGTGGCTGCCGGGAATGCAGCCGAAGCCGCCGTCACCCGGCGAGCCGTCCGACAAGGACCACGACAGGCTGAGGAGGCCGTTCCGCATAACGCCCATCCGGTAGACGTAGTACTGCGATGAGTCGAACGGTTCTGCCGGTCCGTGCAATCCAAGCCCCGAGGTACCGGCGCCCATGATGATCCCGTAGGCGTGGTCGAGGTGGACGTACGGACCGATGAAGTCTTCGAGTACGGCGATAGCCAGGGGGTGATCGAGCAGGTCGCAGAAGGCTGGATCCCACGAGAAGAGCCGGCCGTGCTGGCCGAACCGCTGCCGGTCGATGGTTTCATCTGGAGGTGGCAGACCCTGGGCGTCGATGACCGAGCGCAGCCGCTCCACGGTCGGCGCGTCGAGCACGTGTTCGAAGACGAGATAGCCGCGCAGATCGAAGACGTAACGGTCGAGGGCGCTGAGCCGCCACGCCCTGATCGGTTGGTCTTCGTTTCGCCAGCGGCGAGCCGGCCAGCCCACAGGTGGGGAGTCTACGAACTCCCCCCGAGAGGACGCCCGGCCGGCGGGGTCACCAGGACCGAGCGGGCGGGGTGACGCCTCGGCTGGCGGCGACCGGGGCGGCTGGGGCCGGGTCAGGCGAGGGCCCGGTACAACAGGACGGGCAGGGCGCGCCGGGCCGGGCGCCTGATGAGCCGGTCCATCAGGTGGGTCGGGCGACGCCCCGCGCCGAAAGGGCCGGCGGCTGACCCCGGGGCCAAGCGCTCGAGAGATTTTGATATAATTTTCGTGTAATACGCGACAAATATCACACAAAGGCTACGGACCGGTCGGTGTGGTGTCTGGCCGGTGCGGTGTCTGGCCGGTGTGGTGACTGGCCGGTGTGGTGACTGGCCGGTGTGGTGACTGGCCGGTGTGGCGGTAACCCCCGTGTACCCCCACTTTCGTCAGCGTTCAGCCGTCTGGCTCGGCCAGGCCCGGTCCGGCGGCGACCGTCGGCTGCCACGGGCCCTGCGACCGTATCGCCTCGTCCTCACCTGGCCAGGGCGGCATGGTGACCGCGATGACGTCGAGCGACTCCGGACCGATCGCTCGAAACTGAAAGTGGGTGTCGACCGGAATCGTCAACGACACACCAGGCTCGAGGTCAACAATCTCCTCGTCCTCCCCGGTTCTCCGCCACATCTGCCCCCGCCCGGAGAGGACGTACCAGATCTCTTCCACGCTTCGATGGCGCACGGCCACTGAGACGGTGTCCGGGTTCAGCCGGAAGTGGGCAAGCCCGCCCCCGTCCAGGCCCACCAGGAGGCGAACCTCCGACCCGTCCGGAGCGATGACATGTTCCGCCGGCGACAGCCGGCGGGTGGCGAAGCGCATCCGCACCATGACAAACGTACTGGGAACGGCGAACGCAGTGGCGTGGCCGTCCTGGGTGACCCCGGATCGCGTGTGTCGCCACCAAACTTGACAGGGGACTCCAGGCTTGATTGGACCATGTGTGCTTGGCGCGCCTGCGTCATTGATGGCACGGGAATGAGCGGCTCGCTCCGCCCGAATGCATCCCTGTCCCTGACCCGCACGGCCGGGTGTCATATGAGTGAGCGTCTGGCCGCTATGGCCGGCATTTACAAATATCCTGCTCGCCTGGCGTCAGAGAGATCGCCCTGGCAGATCAAGGCAGTCGGCGCGAGTGAAGGTCCATTGCTGCTGGAAGGCCGTCGGGGCGCTACTGACCTACGGTTCGACCGCCGGAGCGACGCCTCGTCGAGCAGCCGTCGTCACCGATGACGTCGAGTCGATCGCGGTCGGGCCCGATGTGCGGGCTCGAGCGGGAGGATCACGACGCTTGTGCAGTACCGGTTCCGGGTTGTTACCTGACCTGACCGTCTCGTGGCCGGCGACGCGGGACGCACCGCTCAACCTGCTCTGCGGGCTGGCGCGACCCTCAAGCGTTGCGAATAGAGTGAGCCCCCGTGACTGGCCTCAAGGACAAGTACTGTATCGTCGGGGTCGGCGAGACCCCGTACTCGCGCCATTCGGGGCGCAGCACGCGCTCTATGGGCGCGGAGGCGCTTCGCAACGCCATGGCCGACGCCGGCCTGGGCCCCGACGATGTCAATGGCATGCTCAGCTATCACGCCAACGATTCCACAACTTCGTTGGCCCTGGCTCAAGATGTCGGAATCCGGCCGGACTTCTACATGGATTGTTCCGGCGGCGGCTCGAGTACCGAAGCTCTCGTCGGCCTCGCGATCGGAGCAATCGAAGCGGGCATGTGCCACACCGTGGCTATTTTCCGATCGATGAACGGCTACTCCGAGGCTCGAATGGGCGGTACACCGGCGTCCAGACGTCCTGCCGGCGTACGGGTGGCGGGTGGCGCCCTGGACACCGCGCCATACGGGCTGAGCAGCCCGGCCCAGAACTTCCAGTTCACTTTCGCCCGGCATATGCACGATTACGGCACAACCAACGAGCAGCTGGCCATGGTCAAGGTGGTCCACAGCAAGGGCGCGTCCAATAACCCGAAGGCCTACTACAAGACGCGAGTGACCGTCGATGACGTGTTGAACTCGCGCTGGATTGTGAAGCCGGCCTGCCACCTGCTGGATTGTTGCGTGGAGACCGACAACGCCACGTGCATCATCGTCACCTCCACCGATCGGGCCCGCCACCTCCGGCAACAGCCGATTTACATCATGTCGGTAGCCGGTCGGGTCAACAAGCCATTCCCCGCTATGCACTACCAGTGCTCTCCGATCACCCGGCAGGCCGGATACTACGCGGAACGCATCGTTTTCCGTAATGCGGGCGTGGAGCCCGAGGACATCCAGTTGACGGGATGCTACGACGCCTTCACATTCACGCCGGTGTTGCTGTTCGAGTCCTACGGGTTCTGCCCGGTCGGTGAGGGTGGTAACTACGTGTCGGGTGGAGTCATCGAGCTCGGGGGGAAGCGCCCTACCAACACTAGCGGCGGCCACCTGTGTGAGGGCTACACCCATGGCATGAACATGGTGATCGAGAACGTCCGCCAGCTTCGCCACCAGGTGGATGACTATTGCCCCGGCGCGGCCCATGGTGAGCACACCTATAACTACAGCGAGGGCGGCTGCCGACAGGTCCGAGATGTCGAGCTGGCCATGAACATGGGGTGGGGCACTCCGTCGCTAACCAGCTCTCTGATCCTGCGGAGGTAGAGATGGGTTCCTATAAAGGGATGGAGTTGATCATCCAGCCGACCGACTCGGAGCACCGGGGCTACTTCGAGGAAGCAAGGAAGCACCATCTGGTCGTCCAGCGTTGCGACGCCTGTGAGATGCTGCGGGGCGCCATCGGCGCAGCCTGCCCGTTCTGCACGTCGCTCGACTGGTCCTGGCACCCGGTCAGCGGCAAAGGTGAGATCTACAGCTACCAGATGGTGGTCCAGGCCGTCCAGCCGGCCTTCCTGGACTGGGTCCCCTACCCGGTCGTGCTGGTCGAGCTCGACGAACAGCGCAACGTGCCGTGGCGGGGCGGGAAGGAGGAGGAGACCATCTCCTTGCGAGTCGTCGGCAATCTGTGCAGTTCCGATCCTATGGTGCCCGAGGCCGAGGAGAATGTGGCGATCGGCCAACGGGTCGAGGTCTGTTTCGTCGACCTGGACGACACCATGGCCCTACCACAGTTTCGACTGAGCGAGTAGAACCACTCTCCGTCGGGTCAGGATCCGGATTGGGCGGCCATGTGCCGGGCCATCGACTCCTGGTCCCAGAGGCCGACAAGACGACCGTCAGGGTCCAGCAGGCCGGCCCCGTACCCCCAGTCGTTCGCCTGCGGAGGGTAGAAGAACGCCACTCCACGAGCGACCAGGTCCTCGTACGCGGCGTCCACGTTGTCGACCTGGAAATACAGGCTTACGCGTGAGGGCGGCGCATCGTCGCTGGTCAGGATGAGCGTGAAATCGCCGTCGTCCTTCAGGCCAACAGCCGTCGGCGTGTCGAATTCCACTTCCAGGCCGAGGACCGATGCGTACCAGGATCTTGCCACGTCGATGTCGCTCACATTGAGGGTCAGGTGGTCGAGACGAATCATCTTTCCCCTGTTCAACCCTTAGCCGAGCGTCCAGGTGGCGCCGACCTGCAAGCTGGGCAGCTGGATGTTGGTGACGTCGGTGTTGGCGGGCACAGAGAAGGGGACCGGCCCGCTGGCGCAATGCCCCGGCGGGAGAGCCTGCCCGAAGCTGCTTGATGCCTGCAGAAGGTTGGTGTCGGCGATGAGGTTATTGACGCCGGTCGTGCCAAGTTCAAGGCCGTCAGCGGCGAAGGAGGGATCAACGGTTTGGGTCGTGGCGCACACTTTGAGGTCAACCGTGGCGGTACCGCCGGTGGCGGGGGCGGGATGAAAGGCAGCTGCGGTCACGGTGGCCGGGACAACCTCGAGGTCTGCGCCGAGATCACTGCGAACGGTCACCGGTGTTCCGAGCGAGACGGTCTTGACGGTGAAAGGCAGGTTGCTGCTCGAGCCCGAGCCCGAGCCGGAGTCGGAGCTCTTGCCGTTGATCAGGGCGTTCAGTGTGATGGGGACGAAGATCAGGCCCAAGATCGAGAACACCACGGCCCAGCGCAGCCAGCGCACGGGCGCAGCAGGCAGCTCGCCTCGCCGGCGGGTCCGGAAGAAGGCCACCCAGCACAGCACGGCACCGACCAACCAGGCGAAGCCGAGGGTCACGACGCCCAGGATCAGCAGCACCGGTCGCCAGCTGACCGAGCCCGGGCGGCGGTACCCTCGGCGTCGGTTGTAACTGCGGTACCCGGAGGGGCGATACGGAGTGGGCGGCGGTGGGGCCCATGGGGGGTCGCCGGCGGCGCCGCCCGATCTGCCCGCGCCGCCCGCGGTGCGCCTGCGGCCCGCGCCGCCCGCGCCGCCCGCGGTGCGCCCGCGGCCCGCGCCGCCCGCGGTGCGCCCGCGGCCCGCGCCGCCCGATCTGCCCGCTACGTCCGCCCCGCCCGCGCCGCGACCGCGGCCCGCGCCGCGCCCGCGGCCCGTGCCAGCAGTCGAGGCTGGGCTCTGGCCGATAGTCACGCCGGGCCCCCCCGCCCCGCCGGCGGAGCTGGCCGGGGGCACGACGTCGCCCGCCTTCGCCGTTAGCGACCCGGCGCCGGACTGGTCCGTCGAGTCCGGTTGGGGGGCGGACGGCTCCGAGTTGGCCCCTTCAGGCGACTGGCTGTGCGGGGACGGCGACGACCAGGATGGCGGCGGGGGCGGGACGTTAGACCCGGCCGACTCCGACCACTGCGACGGGGGGGCCGGGGTGATGCCGTCCCGTTCATGATCTTTCTGCACCGTCGACGACCGTAGTGGATTTCGCTATCGACGCCCGGCCCGGATGCCCGGTTTCGAGGGACGGGAGCATGCGGAAGTTCCGTACGCTA
Source organism: uncultured Acidimicrobiaceae bacterium (assembly GCA_963834725.1). Lineage (GTDB taxonomy): Bacteria > Actinomycetota > Acidimicrobiia > Acidimicrobiales > Palsa-688 > PALSA-693. The sequence continues at coordinate 3,098,253 of CAWICN010000001.1, read as the reverse complement.
ACGTTGGGTACACCGGGTCCACACGAGGTATCCGGACGATCATGTGGGAGTTCGAGTTGCCTGAGACCCCGCCGGAACCAGGGAGCGAACGACAGACCTCGATGACCCACACTGCGCTTCCGGAGGAGATGGCGTCTGATGCTTGATTTGGTGATCCGGGCTGGAAAGGTCGTGGACGGCACCGGTCGGCCGCCGAGGACGGCGGACGTTGGCGTTGCCGGCGGGCTCATCACTGAAGTCGGTCGGTGCACAGAACGGGCCAAGGACGAGATCGACGCCGACGGATTGGTCGTCACTCCGGGGTTCGTCGACATCCACACCCACTTCGACGGTCAAGCCACGTGGGATCCGTATCTGGCACCGTCCGCGTGGCACGGCGTCACCACCGTTGCGATGGGCAATTGCGGGGTCGGGTTTGCTCCAGCCTGGCCGGACCGGCACGATTGGCTGATCAGCCTCATGGAAGGAGTGGAGGACATCCCCGGCTCGGCGCTGGCCGAGGGTCTCACCTGGGACTGGCAGACCTTCCCCGAATACCTCGACGCACTCGATGGTCTTCCGCGGGCCCTGGATGTGGGCGCGCACGTGCCGCACGCGGCGCTTCGCGCCTATGTGATGGGTGAACGCGGTGCGAATCCCGACGAGAGCCCTACGGATGCCGAGCTCGAGCAGATGACGGAGTTGCTGGGCGAGGCGGTTATGGCAGGTGCAATTGGTATAGGAAGCTCTCGCACGCAGAATCACCGGACCAGCTTGGGGGATCCGGTGGGGACCCTCCGGGCGGCCAAGCGGGAGATGGTGGCGCTTGCCGGCGCGCTCAAGGGGACCGATGCCGTCATTCAGATGATCTCCGACGCCTACCAGTCGACGGACCCCGACTTTGTTGCTGCCGAACTGGACCTGATCGCAGCCATGGCGGCGACGGCGCAGCGGCCGCTGAGCTTCTCCTTGCTGCAGCCGGCGTCAGCGCCCGACCGGTGGCGCGAGATCCAGAAGTGGGTCATGGATCGCCAGGCGGCAGGGTTGGAGATCAGGACCCAGGTGGCGCCCAGGCCGATCGGCATCCTGCTCGGGTTGGAAGCGAGCGTCAATCCGTTTGTCCGTTGCCCTTCCTACCTCGAGATCAGCGGTTACGACCTGCCTCGGCGGGTCGCGGCGATGGCCGAGCCCGAGCGACGGGAGCGGATCCTGACCGAGCACGCCGAGGTGATTTCCAGGCTTGAAGGCGAGGGTCGGCCCGTCCAGGTGATGGGTGGTTTCGAGACCATGTTCCGTCTGGATGATCCGGTCGACTACGACCTGAGCGCAGAAAAGTCCATCGCCAGGATGGCACGGCCGGGGGTTTCGCCGGCCTCAGTGGCCTACGATATGTTGCTCGAGCGGGGAGGGACACAACTGCTCTATGTCCCTGTGGCCAACTTCGTCGAGCGGAACCTGTCGGCAGTGAGCGAGATGATCCGGGCCGACTGCGCCCTGTTCGGCCTCTCCGACGCCGGCGCTCACTGCGGAGCGATCTGCGACGCGAGTTTTACCACGAGCTTTCTGACCGTCTGGGCGCGGGACCGAAACGATTGTCTACCCGTCGAGCAGGTCGTGCGTCTCATTACCCGGGACACGGCCCGCCATATCGGCTGGGACGACCGCGGCGTGCTCTCCCCCGGGATGCTGGCCGACATCAATGTCATCGATTTCGACAAGCTTGGTTGCAGCCCACCCGAGATCGTGCATGATCTGCCCGCCGGAGGACGCCGACTGGTCCAGAGGAGTTACGGCTACCGGCATACGATCAAGAGCGGCCAGCGGACGTTCGAGGACAGTTCCCCGACCGGCGCGCTTCCGGGCAAGCTCCTGCGCGGCGCCCGGCTCGGACCCGACTGATCGGCCTGTCCGCGGGCCTGCCGCGGGCCTGCCCCGCCCGTCCCGCCCGCCCCGCGGGCCTTCGGACCGGACCGCCCGCCCTGCGGGCCCCGACCACCGAACCGTGCGCCCTGCGGGCCCGCCCACCGAACCGTCCGCGCGCCGGGCTCCCTCGGATCGGGACCCGCCGCCCCGCCGGGCCTTCGGGCTGCCCCCAACTGGGCCCGACCAATCTGGGTGTGTTTGGTGAACTCGGGTGCGTTCGCGGTCGAAATATCGCTAATAGTGCACCCAAGGTGCAAACTGCACCCAACGCTTCTCTGGAGGTGTCCAGCCACCGGGAGCCGCGGGCGGTGGCGACGGTGACGGTGCAGGATGAGGGGTGGCGGTGTTTTCGGCCTGGCTGACCCGCTCGGTGGCGAGGCGGGGTGAGGCGAGGACTACGACGTCCGCCCCGGAGGGTCCGGCAATGGGTCCGCCGTGCGCTGGGGACGATCGAATCAGGCGGGGACTTCGACCCCTACCCTCACCTGTTCCCGGACGAGCTCAGGAGCATGTCGGGCGCCCTCCACGGTGCGGACAACGGGCTCATCCTGGTCGTGGACGTAGCGGCCGCCTCGGAGCAGGGACGCGATGGCAGCCACGATCGAGCAGGCGATGGCGAAGTCGAAGGCGTACCGCAGTCCGGCCTTGAACGACGGGCTGATCAAGCTGGGGAAAAAGCCTCGTCCGGTCAGGTAGGCGGCATGGCCGGCCGGCAGGTGGGCCAGCACGCTCGCCGGCAGGAGTTGCTGGATCGGGTTGTAGCCGAGGAAGGCGGCGAACAGGCTGCCGACGGGCGGCACCGAGGCGACCTGGTGGGCGGTCGCGGCGGGCACGCCTTGGGCGACGAGGCCTCCGTAGAGGTGCGCCGGCAGGCTGGAAACCAGACCCAGTGTGATGACGGAAAAAAACATGCCGATGGACAGGACCTGCGCGGCGTTCTGGAAGGTGTTCATCATCCCCGCCCCGGCGCCCCGCTGGTCCGAAGGAAGGGAGTTCATGACCGCGGCCCGATTGGGTGACGCGAACATCCCCATCGACAGACCCATCAGCAGCAGCGCCAGGGCGAACCACACGTAGCTGAAGTCCATGGGCAGCAGTTCGAGCACTCCGAAGGCGGCCGCCGCTCCCACCATCCCTCCGGTGGCGAAGGGGCGGGCGCCGAAGCGATCCGACAGAATCCCCGAGACAGGTCCCGCCACCAGAAAACCGATGGTCAAGGGCACCATATAGATCCCTGCCCAGAGCGGTGTGCGCTCGAAGCTGTAGCCGTGCTGGGGTAGCCAGATGCCTTGCAGCCAGATGATCAGCATGAACTGCAGTCCGCCGCGCCCCAGGGCGCCGAGCAGATTGGCCACATTGCCGGCTGTGAAGGCCCGGATCCTGAACAGGTGCAACCGGAACATGGGATCCTCGGTCGTCAGCTCAATGTGAACGAACACGGCCAGGAGCGCCAGGCCACCGATGATCGTGCCCAGCACGAACGGATTGGTCCACCCCATGGTGTGACCCCCGTAGGGCTGTATGCCGTAGACGATCCCCGTCAGCACGGCAATAAGCCCCACCGCGAAGGTGATGTTGCCCGCCCAGTCGAGTTTGGCCGGGACGCGCCGGCCGTTGTCCTCCAGCTTCAGATAGGCCCAGATGGTGCCGAACACCCCGAACGGTACGCAGACCAGGAAGACCAGCCGCCAGTCGATGGGCGCCAGGATGCCCCCGATCAAGAGTCCGAGAAAAGACCCGGCGATGGCGGCGACACTGTTGATGCCGAGGGCCAGCCCGCGTTGGTTGTGGGGGAAGGCGTCCGTGAGGATGGCGCTGGAATTGGCAAACAGGAAGGCGCCGCCGACCCCCTGGAACACACGCATGATGATTAGCCACAGCGCCCCCGCCGTACCGCTCATCCAGGTGACAGACAGGAGGATTGAGAACACGCTGAAGATGGCGAAGCCGAGGTTGTACATCCTGACCCGGCCGAACATGTCGCCGACGCGGCCAAAACTCACCACGAGCACGGCGGTTACCAGCAGGAAGCCCATCAGCAGCCACAGGAAGTACGACGTGTTGCCGGGCGCCAGCGGGTTGAGGTGGATGCCGCGAAAAATGTCAGGTAGCGAGATCAGGGTGATGGAGCCGCTGATGGTGACCATCAGCACCCCGATGGTCGTGTTGATCAGGGCGATCCACTTGTAGCGGCCCCTGGTTGTCTCTGACTGCACACCCAACGTCATCACCTCGTGACCCTTCACCTATGCCTGGTAACAACGCCCAGCGAGCCTGATTATTTCTCCATGCTAAGTATTTTTCTGGCGGATGGTGCAAGCGGTCGGGCATCTTGGGTGCTCGGACTGTGACGATTGTCATATCGAGGGGGACCCGCGAGCTCGCCGTCCAGCCCGGCACGTGGCCTGAGAGTGGCCCGGAAGCCCCGGCCGCTCCTCTGGTAAGGTCCTGGTCAGCGCCACAAAGCCTGGGGACGTAGCTCAGCTGGCTAGAGCACCTGCTTTGCACGCAGGGGGTCGGCGGTTCGAGTCCGCTCGTCTCCACCAGTCTGACCAGCACTTTTGCTGTTCTGGCGGGTGATTTCCGGGGGCGCGGAACGGCCCGATCGAACATTGATCGAACATTGCGGTTCGATCGGAGGCACGGCATGCAGCCTCGGCGGGATTCCGATCGTCGGCTCGGCGAGTCTGGACAGGGCATCCGCGAGCACCCGGTCGCGCTCCGATGTGGCGTGTTGGTACATCAGCGCGGCACGGGAGCTGGCATGGCCCATCCGGCTCATCAGCTCCTTGGTGCTCGCCCCCGTCGATGCCGCCAGGGTGTTCCCGGTATGCCGCAAGTCGTGAAACCTCAGACCGCTCAAACCGGCGGCCCGGCAGGCCGGCTGCCATACCCGACGATTGAAGTTGCTCCGCCGCAGTCCGCTGCCGTCGGGGCTCGAGAACACCAGCGCCGAAGCACCGGGGCCGACCCATTGGGACAGGTGGGCTTTGAGGTCGGGCACGACATGCGGTGGGATGGCGACCGATCTGCGTCCGGCTTCGGTTTTGGGCGGGCCGACAACCAGGCGGCCGTCGCCAAGTTCTTGCATCTGTCGCAAGACGCGTACGGTACGGGCGGCCAGGTCGAGGTCGGCCCGGGTCAGTCCGGCCAGTTCGCCGAAGCGAAGACCGCCCCACGTCGCCAGCAAGAGCATCGCCCGATAACGGGGGGCGACGGCGTTCGCCAGGGCTTCCAGGTCGGTGAGCGATGCGACAGGACGCTCAGCTGCTCGTTCGACGCTGGCTCCCTCGAGCGCGCAGGGGTTACGGGAAATCAACTCATCCTCGACCGCCGTCGCCAGGATCGCTCGCAACAGTCGGTAGGCCTTGGCCACCGTCGATGGACCGATGGTGGATTTCTCGGGCACCCGGGCGTGCCAGGCCCGGATCCGAGCCGGTGTGATCTGTTTCAGCTCGACGTTGCCGAACGAAGACAGCAAATGATGGCGGAGGAGATAGTCGTAGAGTTCCGCCGTCCGCGGCCGGAGACCCCGCTCGTCAAGCCACTGGGCTGCATACTGGGCGAACGACACGCTCCCGGCACCGGGATCGATCCAGGTACCGTGCACCTGGCTGGCGCGCTCTTGGACCTGGAAGGCCTCCGCCTCCTTGCGGGTCCGGAAGGTGCGGCTGTACTGGCGCCCACCGGGCGCCCGTAGCTTCACCTCGTAAGTGGTGCGTCCGTTCTTGAGGCGCTTGCTGTGGATACTCATCCCGGACTTCCTCCCGGAGGGGTCAAGCGTAGATCACGGTGTGATGTCGCCGACCAGCCGAGCACTGACGCCAGCGACTGTCATGCTCCTCGTCTCGCGGAGCGACGCCAGTCGGTCGGCCAGGGCGGGTCATCTTTCGGCGAGGCGTTCGACTGCGACGTGCGACGGTTGCCATCGTCTTCTCCCAGGCCGCGCTCGTCTGGGTTGCTGGCGAGGCGGGTCAGGTAGTCGACGACGGCGCGGACTGGTATCTCCCGGTAGCTGCCGCCGCAGAGACGATCGACGTAGTGGTGCGGCCTGCTTCCAGATGGCGAGGTGTTGATGGGCATCGCGTCGAGATGCGCGCCGCCCCCAGTCCATTTGTAAGGCGACCCACACGCATCTCGTGGCATGGTGAGACGTGGCTCCGGGGGAGTCCTGGCCCCAGCGGTTACCGGGGGCCCGCGTTGGCGAGCGCGGTGGCGCCACGATGGTGCCAGGTGCCTCGGGGTGGCGGTATTTGGCTATCTCCATTCACCTTTCCGGATTTCGATCGGGAAAATCGGTTCTCACAACAAGGACGGGGCTCATGTCACTCATGGCGCGATGGGGTCCTCACCCACCGGGGCCGGGGTGGCCGATCTGCTGCACGCCCAGGGTCGGCGTCCCTTCCGGTCAGGGTGCGCAGTGCAGGCTGGTCGTGGCCGGCGGCCAGATCGAAGAGCGTCGGCTGGATGGCCGCGCCGGGCGGGGTCGGACGTCCGACCGCCGGGGACGGCGTGTCGCTCAGCTGCCGGCGCCGGTCGGGTGGGGGACATGGCGCCTCAGCGTTGTGGGCCGGGCTGTCCGGCCGAGCGGGACAGCCGTTGCCGGCGTCCCGGGTCGCCAGGTGCCTGTCCTGGTCGATTGGACAGTGGTCCCAGCTGTCTTTGCTTGGAGGACAGCGGCTGTCTGGCTGATCGGGACAGGACTCGCCCGCCTTGGGTAGGACGGCGTCGGGAAGGTGTGGGCGGGGTCGCAGCTAAACCCCGTCGGGGAGTTGGAGGCGATAGCCGGAACGCCGCTGGCCGTCTCGTGCCGGGACGCGCTGCAGGACGACCAGACCAGCTGCGCCCAAGAGCGCGACTGCCCGGGCGGCAGTGTCTTTGGTGACGCCGACGCGGCTGGCGACATCGCGGACTCCGACGGGCGCGACCCAGCCCTGCTCGGTGTAATGGGAGGCGAGAGCCAGGTCCTCCAGGGCGGCCCAGGCCAGCGGACCTAAACGTCGACGCCAAACACCGGATTGTGCGTTCACGATGAGGTCGCCGGCCGGCGCGCCGGCCGCGGGGGTGGCGCTCGGGTCGGGTCCGCACGTATGGCGATGGAGTGGGGTGCGAGATGGACCGGTCACCACTATGTATGGCACCTGGCGTGTCACTTTGGGACACCCCGACGGACGGTGCCGCTGAGCCGTCAGTCGGTGGGTGCCCACCTATGGCCATCAAAGTGCCACAAGGGGCTGTCGCCTCACGTCGAGGCTGGCCGCACCCCGGATGTTCCATCCGGTCTCGGCGAGCCCGACCAGCTCGCGTCAGCATGGCGGTCTGGACCGGTCGTGGTCCCTGTACACCAAGCTCGACCCGGGCGGCCAGGTCATGGTTGGCCGTTTGGGCGCCGCCAGGCGGAGAAGCACAAGGTGCCGGTGTCAGTGGCCGAGGTCGGTCGGGATGGCGCACATCAGGCCGAGCGCGGCGCGAGGGGTGCCGATCCGGGCTGCACGAAGTTTTCTGTCCGTGGATGTCCGTGGCCGTATCGGTCGAAAAAAACGGGGTAGTAGGCGCGCCGTTTATTCAGTGATGATGATTCGGGGCGGCGCCTTACGTGGGCTCGCCGGGTGAGCGGCGGTGTTGCGGCTGGCCAAGTTGACCGACGCCGAGTACGTGCTGGACCAGGTGGCGGCCGGGGTCGAGGACTACTACTTGCGCTCGGGGGAGGCGCCAGGGGTGTGGACGGGCCGGCTGGCCGAACAGCTGGGCCTGGTCGGGGTGGTCCAAGGCGACGACCTGCGCTCGTTGATCGACGGCTGTGATCCGAGCAGCCGGCAGCTGCTGGCCGGACCGAAGCCGACCACGGTGCGAGCTATCGACGCCACCTTCTCGGCCCCCAAGAGCGCGTCGGTGCTGTGGGCGTTCGGCCCGCCTGAGGCGGCGACGATGGTGTCGATCGCCCACGTGGCGGCGGTCGAGGCCGCCTTGAGTTTCGTCGAGAGCCGGGCGGCGGTAACGCGCCACCAGGTGAACGGGGTACGCCAGCGGGCAGCGACGTCGGGGTGGGCGGCCGCCACCTTCGTGCATCGCACCAGCCGAGAGGGCGATCCTCAGTTGCATAGCCACGCCGTGATCCCCAATGTGGTACGCCGGGAGGACGGCGCCTGGGTGGCCATCGACGCCACCTCCCTGTACCGGTGGGCCACAGCGGCCGGTTCGGTCTACCAGGAAGAGTTGCGCCGCCGCCTGTCGGCCCGGCTGGGGGTGCGCTGGGGGCCCGACCGCCACGGCTACCGGGAGATGGCCGGGTTGAGCGAGGCCCAACTGCGGGTCTTCTCAAAACGGAGCGCCCAGATCGAAGCCCACCTAGCCGCTACTGGTCAGGTGCTCACGGACCGAAAGGCTCGCATGCAGGCCGACGAGGCGGCCAGCCTGGCTACCCGGGCCCGCAAGGACCGCGGCCTGACCCCCGCCCATCTGCGCGGCCGCTGGGACGGCGAAGCCGCCGCCGCGGGCTTGCCCGTCGGTGGGGGCTTGCTGGCTGCATTGACCGGGGCCGCTCCTGTTGGGCCGATTGGTCGAGGGGAGCAGCAGACGCTGTTCGACAGGCTTGTCGACCCTGAGTCCGGGTTGTGCGCCCATGGAGCGCGCTTCGGCGACGCCCAGGTGATCGAGGCGGTGGCCGCTTGGGGGCAGGCCGACTCAGTGCCACCGAGATCGAGACATTGTCGGGGGCGTTCCTCGCCTCCGACCGGGTGGTGCGTCTGATCAACCGGGACAGCACCGGCCGCGCCCCCAGCTGGTGGTCGACGGTTGCGCACCGCCGCCTGGAAGACCGAGTCCTTGACCATCTGGCCGTACTGCAACAGCGTCAGGTGGCGCCGCTCGATCAGACGGCGGTGACCGCCGTCCTGGCTCGCGCCCATCGCCTCGGCGATGATCAGGCCGCGGCCGTGGGCATGCTGGCCGGACCCGGCACCGGATTGCGGGCCCTGATCGCCCCGGCCGGGTACGGCAAGACCACCGCCCTGGCCGCCGGAGTAGACGCCGCCCGCCGGGCCGGTAGGCCAGTCCTGGCCGTCTCGACCACCAATCAGAGCTCGGTGGCGTTGACCCTCACCAACGAGACTCCGAACCGCTCGGGCCAGAGTTCAGAGCGCCGTCGCTCAAATGTAATGAGCAAGGCCGCTCTTCCTTCGACCACCGCATCTATCTGTAAAGCGTACGAGTCCGGCGAATACTGGGCCCACCATAAGGAGATACGAGTACTCTTGTGTCCACAGACATGACTTTGGACCGGGATTCACACTGACCCGCTTGCGCCACCATCATATGAAGAGGAAGGGGACAAAGAATACCATGGGCGGAGGAAACCAGAATCGACCGATCCGATAATCTGCCTGTGGGTCAGTCCGATCACCTTCGTGTCTTTTGCCGGGTACTTCGATCGCAGGGGTCTAGTAGGAAATCGTGAGCCCCCGAAGTGGTCATTGAATGCTCCTAGGAAGGATCCGGCGACGGAGAGTGCGGATAGGAGGAATCTTCCTCCGCGACCCCGTCCTCCCCTACCGCCTTGTCTGCCAAAGAACAGTCCGGAGCGAACGACTCGGTGGGCTTTGTGGGCCCAGCAATGGACGCCCCACCAGCAGAGCCCTGTGAGATCGGATTGGTTAATCGGGTCTTGATTTGCGTAGTCGTAGGCGTTGGCGCTGCCGCCGGGAATGGGGTCGACCTGGAGGAAGCGTCCGGTGTTGGGGTTGTAGAGGCGGGACGCCCATGACGGTGAGCCCGGCGAGGCTTTGGCTGGAGCGTTGTTTGGCGCCGAGCCAGCCGTAGTTGGTGGTGGCGGTGGTCTGGTTGCGTTGGGCGCCGTATCCGGTGGATTCGTGGTAGCTGCCGGGGGTGATGCCGGTGTCGGTGGTGAGATCGGCGGCGGTCGCGACAATGTCACCTTGGAGGTTGGCGAGTTGCAGGTGACGGTGCCTCCCTGGTCGACGGTGGCGGCCAGGTTGTGGTCGGGGCCGGTGAGGTTGCGGGTCCAGGTGGTGGGGCTGGTGGAGGTCCAGGCCGGGCTGTCGTTGCTGTCGGTATAGTGGTGGATGGTGGTGGTGCCGCCGCTGATGGTGTTGATGCGGTTTTGGAGGGGGTCGAGGGTGTAGGTGAGGGTGGCGGCGCCTTGGGTTTGGGTGGCCACCAGGTCGTTGGTGTAGTAGCCGACGGTGAGCGGGCCGGTGTCGGCGCTGTAGGCGCCGAGGCCTTGGGTGTCGACGGCGGGGACCGTGAGGGTGCGCCCGAGGGCGTCGAAGCTGTAGCCGGCTTTGGTGTCCCGGTCGGCCTGGTCGTAGCTGGTGGTGGCAACGGTGGGGGTGGTAGTGGTGGTGCAGGTACCGCCAGCGCCGGCCGGATAGGTGGTGAGGCTGGTGCGGTTCGACTCCGTGTCGAAGCCGTAGACGCGGGTGGTGCAGGCGCCGCTGGTGGTGTCGGCCACGGTGGCAAGCCGGCCGGCGCCGTCGTAGGCGAAGGCCTGCGACGATTGCGGGCTGGTTTGGGCGGCGATGCGGTCTTGGTCCCCTCGGGTGGCGGTGAAGGTCATCCACGTCGCCCCTGCCATGGCATACGACAATGCGGTGGGGTTGTTGGCGTTGTCGTAGCTGGTGGTGGCGACCAGCCCGTTGGGGTAGGTCTCGACGGTGAGGTTTCCGGCGGGGTGCGGGCATCCCCTCTAATCGTGGAGGCTCCCGTTATGCTGCCGCCTGGTTGGCCCAGGACGTCTCGTAGTCGATGGGCGACTTCGATCCGCAGACGCTGTGACGTCTGCGGCTATTATAGAAGTCGAACGCCCACGCGACAACCACTTTCTTTGCCTCTTCTTTTGTTCTAAAATGATGTCTGGACAGGACCTCGTGTTCTAGGCTCGAGAAGAACGATTCGGCGGCGGCATTGTCGAAACAAGATGCGACTCTGCCCATCGACTGGGTCACGCCGAGATCCGTGCAGGCCTTGGTGAAGTCCTTGGCTGTATAGGTAGATCCCCGGTCAGAGTGGAAGATCACGCCTCTCACGGCCGCCCCGCACGGCCGCCGCCATGCGCACGGTGGCCACCGCCAACGCCGCGTCGGGATGGTCGCTCGTCGCGCAACCCAGCAATCGACGAGAGAACAAGTCCAACGCGGTGGACAAATACAGCCTGCCCTCGTCCGTGGGTATTTCGGCCATGTCACCGCACCACTTCACATCCGGCTTCGCCGCGCTGAAGTCACGTTTGACCAGATCCGGGAACGGCCGGGCCCGCTTGTCCGGGCGGGTCAAGTTCTTGCGGCGCCGTTTCGGCCGGGCCACCAAACCTTGGCTCCTCCGCGACGATGGGCGAGGTTTAGGTACAGGGCGTTGTAGGAGACCGCGCCGAAGCCGCCGACGACGCACAGGATGTGCAGCATCACCAGGGTCTTGTACTCGGCCGACACTTAGGCGAGAGGAGTGTCAGAACGCCGCCAGACCAAGGTCTGATATTCGGCCGACACTTCATGTGCCGAGGGGTGCAACGTGCCCACTGACCTGCGGTTATGGGTGTGAAGACTCCTGCTGCTCGGCCATAACTGCTACTTCGGCGTCGACCTGCCGCGCCTCCCTCAGCAGGGCGTTCACTACCGCTGGAGAGTTCCACTCAGGAGGAGCCAGCCTCGGCCCCGTGTAGACGGTCGTAGCCGACCCAATGGGGGTGGTGAGACTCTGGTGGGTTGGGGTTCGGAAAACCACCTCGGCGATTCCGATAGCCACGAGCACAACCACCAAGGCCACCATTGTCCGCACTGTCCCACCTTTCTCAGTGTTCAGGAAGCATGATCTACCGCGCGCCGGCCTCCCGTCAATGTCTCGATGGCTCGGCCCTGGACGGCGATGACCGCCGACTGCTCCTTCAGTGTGGCCGCGAGGGACTCCAGCGCAGACGCCAGGGAAGCGGCAGCCACGGCGACGGTAGGAGCGGATCGGCTGCCTCACGGGCAGGGATCTCGTCGGCGAGCTCCTGCACCTGATCCATGCGGACCATCTTTGTCGGCTAGTTGATCGCTGTGGCCTGAGGGGTCCAAGGCGGTGTTCCCACCTATGGCCATCGTATGGCCTTGCCCGCTGTCAGTGGATGCGTATGTAGGAGCCGGCCGGGAGATCGAAGCGCCACGCCAGGATTGCCCGTCCTGCGCGGCCCCGACTGGCTGGTGGTCGGGATACTGGCGTCATGTCCGAGCGGGCGGGACCTGCTGTCGGGTGTTCATTCCCCGTGTCCGCTGCGAGGCCTGCCGGGTCAGCCATGCCCTCCTACCGGCCTTTTTGGTGCTGCGCCGACTAGACGTGGTGGAGACGATCGGCTCGGTGCTCGGCGAGGTCGCCTGCGGGGCGGTGGGGGTTCGCCCAGCGGGCGGCCGGGTCGACGTCCCCCACACCACGGCGAGGGAATGGTGGCGGCGCTTCAGGGAGAGGGCCGATCGCCTGGCGGTGGGCTTTGCTGCGCTGGCGGTGGAGCTGGGCGGCGCGGCGATCACTCCACTGCGCCATCTCGAGGGGTGGGCCCTGGCTGCGATGGCCGCGGCGTGGGAGGCGGCAGGGGGCCTTCCGGGCTGGGCTGCGCGGGGTCGCTGGCGGTTCGTCTCGGCGGCTTGCGGCGCGGCGTAGATCGCAACCAACACGGATTCGCCCTGGTTGGTCGTCGGCAAGTCGTCGTTTCATGCCTCCGGTCCCATAACGACGACACGGAGGAGGACGACGTGGACCACGACACCCAGGAGAAGGTGGCCTTGCACCGCTGGGCGGTGATCGCCGAGGCGACATCGGACCGGCTGTCAGCAGTTGAGCGGGGAGCCCTGGTGCGCCAGATCGCCTCGCGCCTTCATACCCATCCCGACGGCAGCGCCCGCCGCTACAGCCGGGGGACGATCGACCGCTGGATCGGCGCCGAGGCCGCGTGGCTGGGCATCGACGGCGTGCACAATCAGATCGTCGAGCAGGAGGGCATCTCCTACAGCTATAGCGGTGGCCACCAGGCTCAGAACGCCTGGTACGAGAACTATCCGGCCAACGCCGTCGCCGTGCCCCTCACGATCAACCCGGGCGACCTCGTATACCTGACCAGAGACCTACCCATCGAGCCTCCACTACAACTACGACTACGTGGACGAGACGACCGGCAAGTCCTACAACGTCACCACCTACGCTCCGGGCGCGCCAGCTTCACCCTGCAAGCGTCGCTGGCTGGGACTCCCGACTATGTGACCCCTTCGTGCGCGTCTGGATACAACTCGGTCCCGATGAAACACATGTGGTCGAACGACCCCCGCGCAACAGCGTGGGCTGGCGACTGGCCCTGGTATAGCGACGATGGGAACGGAACCTACATCGGTCGTCCCCGTACCTGATCCCCGACACCCTCGCGCAGAACACGACACCCGCCGGACAGCCGGGCTACGGGACTGGAGATCCGTACACGAACTTCGACTTCTGCGCTGGCCAACCCGGTCACGCATACCTCGGAATAGAAAGTGCGGTCAGCGGCCAGTGGTTGGGGCCTGATCCCGGGACGCTTTCCGCGGAGTTCACGAAAGCCGCCATGAGCCTCAACTACAGCAGCGTCTTCCAATACGCGTGCGCTGGCCCCCAACCCCAAAAGGGTTACATCCTGAATGAGCCGGTACAGGGAAACAACACAACAACGTGTCCTTTGAGCGGTGGCGTTCATCCGCTGGTGTAAACGGTCACGGGCGTAGGTTCCTTCGAAACCTGCGAAAGCAACGATGGAGGAGCTACACCCGTGACCAAGCGATATCGCCGATGGAGGGCATTCGCGCCCAGATTGATGAGTTGTTCGCCGTTTAGGATCGGCCGCTGACTGAGATCCTCGAAGGAGGTCGGTCGGTTGTCGGTGCGGCTGTTGATGCAGACGGCGGTGGAAGCAGAGGTGGAGGCGTTCTTGTCTCGGGCCCGCTATGAGCGACGGGACGAGGACGGCCCGGCCGGATATCGCAATGGTTATCAGCTGCCGGCTGCGGTCAAGACGACCATGGGGCCGGTGGAGTTGCAGCGCCCGAAGCTGCGGGGACCGATGAGCGGTTCTGCTCGCGGTTGTTCGGTGAGGGCGTGACCCGCACCAACGCGTTGGAGGCGCTGGTGATCTCCGGTTGGGTGCGGGGTCTGTCGGATCGGGACACCGAGGCCGCTCTTGCGGAGGTGCTGGGCGCCGAGGCTGCCCTGTCCCGCTCGACAGTGAGCCGCATCTGTCAGGCGATCCGGGACGAGTTCGCCGTCTGGTCGGCCCGGCGACTCGACGACGTCGTGCTGGATTACCCGTTCTTGGACGCCTCGAACTTCAAGATGCACCCCAACTCGCCGGCCGAGCCGGTGCTGGCCGCCTGGGGTATCACCACTGACGGCAAGGCGGTGTTCATCGGGCTGGCCCCAGTCGGCACAGAGTCCACCGACGCTTGGGCCGGCTTCCTGACCGAGTTGAAAGAGCGCGGCCTTCGCCCACCGCTGCTGGGTATCTCCGACGGCGCCCCCGGCCTGATCGCGGCGATGGAGGCCGTCTTCGCTGAGAGTCTTGCGCCAGAGGTGCCTGATCCACCGCTGCCGGAACGTGGTCGCCAAGGTGCCGACCCGGGCCGAGGCCGAGGTCAAGGCGGCGTTCTGGTCGATCTTCGACGACATCGACGAGCCGCCGGGCGAGCGGGCGGTGGCCGAGGCCACCGCCTGGCCCGACAGTTCGCCGACCGTTACGGCCAGCTGTATCCCAAGGCGGTGGCCTGCCTGTCTGACGATTTCGCCTCGCTCACCGTGCATCTGCGCTTCCCCCGCCAGCATCAGAAGCGGATCCGTCACTCCAATTTCATCGAGCGGACCTTCGGCGAGTCCCGCCGGCGGGTGAAGGTGATCGGTCGGCTCCCGGGTGAGACCAGCTGCCTGTCTTTGGTGTGGGCGGTGCTGGATCGGGCCAGCCGGGGCTGGCGTGGTGTCACCCAATCGTCGGAGACCGTCCGCCTGCTCCAGGATCTGCGCCGCCAGCTGCTGGAACCACCGGTCGATCTCGGCGGCCGCCGGACCCGACGCACCGGCACCGCCCCGGCTGCCAAAGGCGGCGACGCTCTCATCGCCTGAGCGGGCTACTGCGGCACGTCTGCGAGGCGTTGGACCATCCGCGCCCCGCAGACGTCGACCCGTCAGGATGAACTCCGACGCGGAGAAGGAGGTCCCCGGTGAGCGCGATCGGACGGAACCAGTCCTGCCGGTGCGGCAGCAAGAAGAAGACCAAACACTGCTGCGGCGTCCCGCACGGACCCTCCGACAGCGAGTTAGCCAAGGCGTTCCTGGCCACCGAAGCCCGCCACGCCGCCCGCCGGCTCGTCCGACTATCCGAGGACGAGCTACAAGAAATCTTCGACCAGATGCTCGACCTGCCGGAACGGCATCTCTCGCTGCAGGTTCCCCTGCCCAAGCTGCTACCTCCCGAGCTCGAAACGCTCCGCTACGCCATCGACGACGATGACCTTGACGCTGTCGACGAACACCTCGCACCCGCGCTCAAACGCGTCGATAACCCTCAACAGCGAGCTCGTCTCGCCCGAGCTGTGCTCGCTCTCGCTGACAGCGGCACGATCGATCCTCTCGTGGCCGACGCGGGCATCTTGGACCTGGACTCGCACGGCAACTCCGCTCTCATGCGCACCAGCCTGCTCCAGGCACTCTCCGTGTCAGTCGGCGCCAGCCGCACCCCCGCCGGGCTGCTCGTCGTTTCCCACTGACACCCTCCTCGACACAGCCCAAAGAAGCCGAAGCCGAGTCACACCCTCCGCTACCATCACCAATCGGAACCCCGCGTCCGGGACCAATTTCCACCAGTCCTGGGACGCTACCCTTTGAGCCTCAGTACGAGGACGTCGCCCTCACCTGTCAGATCGCAGGAATGGACACTGCGTCTAGCACGACACAGACCCTCTGGTACAGCGACGGTATCTGCGGATACACGGGATGATGAACATCCGATCGGCGGTTGTGGCCGTCGTAGCCGCCGGGGGTCTGCCGCTGACTCTGGGCGGCTGCGGCTCCGCAAACTCACAAACCCATCGCCTCGTGTTGAGGACCGACTTCCAGACTCTCAGCCGAGACACTCTCATCGCCAGCCAGAGCGGGGACTTCTCGAACGTGAGTGCCGACTGCGCCAACTTAGGGAGGGATATAGCCACATACCGACCGAAGCTCACGCTCTACACCGGGGCCGCGACCCAATGTCAGACGGCCATTGCCTACAAGGACGGGAACATTTGACCGGGCGATGGCGGACATGAAGGACTGACTCGCAGCCTCCGGTGTCCACCACTGGCCGACACTGGCAGCCACCCACGTCAAGGACTACTGCGGTGTGGCTTTCGCCAGCCTGGCCGCTGCCGTCGCGAAGGTAATCACCTAAAGGAGAGATGTGAAGATCAGAGCAATACTGGCGATCGTCGGGCTTGGAGCCCGATCGCTTCTAGGGTTAGCCCCGGCTGCCCACGCCCAATCCAAGGCCCACGCCAGCGCTGTGGCGCAGTGCTGTCACCAAGGCCAGTGCTGTCCAACCAGGCTTCCTATCAGGTTCCAATGTCCCGGCCTCCGATTCTTGGAAGACTGCGAATGGCGTGCCGTTGTCCGACATCTGTTACACCAACCAGACGTGGTGGGACGAGGGCAGTCTCATCCTCGGCTACTCCTACTACATCGTCGATGCCGTCGATGTAGGCAACCACGGGCTAGGCGACGTAACTATTTCGCAGAAAGGCAGCAGCGCGGCCCTGTGGGCTGCTTGTCTCGATCCGAGCACCCAAGTATGGGGTTTCGAGAGCAACTCCTACGCTGAATGGGTTGAACCCACCACCAGTGGCACTCGTCAGCTGGTCGCATCCGGCGCATCGTTCGGTGGTGCCCAATCGTGGGCAGCCTCGCTCGACAACACAAACGGAATCGGATACGACCTTGTATCGGCCTGGGATCAGAGATGGGTTCAGGTTCTTGACGCCGGAACTGTCGAACCTACCCTCGTGGCCATCAACCAGTCCA
This sequence comes from uncultured Acidimicrobiaceae bacterium, assembly GCA_963834725.1. Lineage (GTDB taxonomy): Bacteria > Actinomycetota > Acidimicrobiia > Acidimicrobiales > Palsa-688 > PALSA-693. Next base: position 3,081,294 of record CAWICN010000001.1, on the reverse strand, counting down.
GGATGAACTGGCCGTTCTGCCAGACCACTGGCGACCCCTACTGGGCCAACAACTGTTGACTTAAACATCTCCTCTCCCCACCAGAGGAGACGGTAGACCCCCCGGTGCCGCCGACCGGGGGGTCGGTCGCGTCTAGACATCCCACGGTCCTAAGTTGTCAAGCGGCTTGTTCTTGGCGGTGGGCCCAGGCGGTGTGTTCGTCGTAGAGGGCTTGGTGTTGGAGGCAGCCGTGGAGGATGCCGACGAGCCGGTTGGCGAGGGCCCGTAGAGCACGGTTGTGGGTGTCTCCGCCGGATCGGCGGGCGTCGTAAAAGGCGCGAGCGCCTGGGCTGGCGGTGAGGGCCGCGAAGGCCCACAGGTGGCAGGCGTCGGCGAGCCGCCGGTTGCGGGCGTAGCGGGCAAGAACGACTTTGCTCTTGCCGGAGGCTTTGGTGATGGGGGATGTGCCGGCGTAGTTCTTCCGGGCTTTAGCATCGGCGTAGCGGTTCGGGTCGTCCCCGAACTCACGAGCACCCGGGCGCCCAGGATGGTCCCTAGTCCTGGCAGGGAGCGGACGATCTTGGCGTCCGGGTGCTGATCAAAACCCTCGGCCAGCTGCTCCTCGAGGACTGTCGGGGGTGAAGCTCGTCATATCCGACCACCACCTCGGCCTCAAGGCGGCCATCGCCTCGGTGTTCATCGGGGCGTCGTGGCAGCGCTGCCGAGTGCACTTCATGCGAAGCGTCCTGGGCCGGGTGCCCAAAGCCTCGGCCGAGATGGTCGCGGCCGCCATCCGCACCATCTTCGCCCAGCCCGACGCCGCCCACGTCCGCTCCCAGATGGACGAAGTCACCCGCATGGTGACCGGCCAGTTCCCCGACGTGGCCAACCTGCTCGCCGACGCCACCGAAGATCTACTCGCCTTCACCGGCTTCCCCCGTACTGCACTGGAAAAAGATCTGGTCCACCAACCCTCTCGAACGGCTCAACGGCGAGATCAAACGGCGCACCAACGTGGTCGGGATCTTCCCCAGCGACGCCACCGTCTTGCGCCTCGTCACTGCCGTGGTGGTCGAGGCCCACGACGAATGGCAGGTGGCCGAACGCCGCTACCGCTCCGAGGGATCTATGGCGAAGCTTTACGAAGACCGGCACACTGAAGACCGACCGGCATTGGAGGCGCCCCTCTCCGTCACCGCCTGACCGACCTCAAACCCCGCCAAGCACTCACATCGGCGCGGTCGCACTTACACCACGAGGCGGGACTCGATCCCACTTTTTAACCCGCGTCGATCCCGCGGACCCCCCCGAGCGCTAGAGGTCGCCGGCGAACGCAGACTGCCTCTGACCTGCGACGACGCGCCACCGGTGGGTACCTACAGCCACCCGAACAGCCCTTTCAAGGCGGCAGCAGGGGTTCGAATCCCGTTGGGGGATCCCCTCACGGTGCTCAGGCGACCCAGGCGCCTTCTTGTTGGCTAGCAAGGGCCGACCCATGGCGCGTGGATTGCGCGGCCGCTGCGAAACGGTGGGGGTCGTCAGGAGCTGCCGACCCCCTTGACCAGCACTTTTGTGGTCATCGGCGGTCGCCGGAAACCCCGAACCGAAGACTTTTAAGCTCTTTGTGTCCCAGCCGGTATGACGGCGGACGATAGGTTGTGCAACTTCTCGTCTTCGGGCGGTCGGAAGGACAAGCCCGTGTTCGGTCGGCAAACCGCGAAGGTGTGAGTCGCGCGGGCCAGGGCCTGTTGCCGTGGTCACCCGAATCTGGTGGCTGGTCGCACCTGGACAAAGATCGAACATCGATCGAACATCCGGTGCTGTCCGCACCAGTTCGTCGGTGACCATGCACCACCTGTGAGCAGGGCTTTTTGTCTGTCAGCATCCGCATGGATCCGGCTCGTCCTGCTTTGCACGCAGGGGTCGGCGGTTCGAGTCCGCTCGTCTCCACCACCCTGACCTGGGGTTTCGTTGTTCGAATGAGAGCGTGTTCGAACGCCTGAAGGGGCCGTCGAACATTCGTCGAACGTTTCTGTTCGACGGAGGGGGCTGGACCGGTCTGGACAGCCCGCAGATGGCGACCCCCTGCCTGTTGGTCACCGGCGAGGGGGGAGAGGGCGGCGGCGAGGGCCTGGTCGCGCTCGATGGTGGCGTGCTGATAAATGAGTGCGGCTCTCGGGCTGGCGTGGCCCATCCGGCTCATGAGCTCCTTGGTGCTGGCCCCGGTGGACGCCGCCAAGGTGTTGCCGGTGTGGCGGAGATCATGAAACCGAAAGCCGACCAGGCCAACGGCGGCACAGGCCGGCTGCCAGGCCCGGCGGTTGAAGTTGCTGCGGCGCAGGAGGTCCCCGTCTGGAGCGGTGAACACCAGGGCCTCTGCCTGGGGTCGGACGTGATGCTGGAGGTGACGAGCGATGGCGCCCAGAACGTGGGGCGGAATGGCGACGGTGCGCGTGCCAGCGGCCGTCTTGGGCGGCCCCAAGATCTGGCGGCCATCGGCCAGTTTCTTCAGCTGACGGCGAACCCGCACCGTTCGCTGGAGGTCGATATCGGCCCGGGCCAAGCCGCCCAGCTCCCGGTAGCGCAGCCCGCACCAGCGGCCAGGAAGACCATGGCCCGGTAGCGACGGCGAGCGGATCCACCCACCTGCCTTGCAGCCGGGCCGATCGTTCGCGGGCGGTGAAGTCCACTGCTTCCCGATTGGTCCGGAAGGTTCGGCTGTATTGCCGGTCTGCTGGACACCAGGTCCATTGGCCGGGCTGGGCGCTCCGACGAGGCCTCGGGTAAGGGACCAATGTCCGACGAGTTGCGGGGTGAGACAACGACGAGCTTGGCCAAACTGCCGGACGCCGATCCCCAGCCGCCAAGGCGTTCTTCAGCCCTCGCAGCTTCACGCCGCGACGCGTCGTTCCTTCTCCGCCTGCAGCCTGACGAGCGCTTCGTAGGCTGCTTCGGTCGCCTCCGCGAACGACCAGCATCGTCCCTCGCCACACGGCGGGGGACGTCGGGCCCGACGGCATCGGGGAATTGGCCGCAACGGTTCTGGCTGAGCCCAGAGCCGAGTCGGTGGAATGGCTGACCGGGCACTCGCCGTTCCTCTCCCAACCGTCGCTTGTCGTTGATCTCCTTTGCGACGTGGCGACAAAGGGCAAGGCACTAAGTGAGCAGGCACTTGTCGCTTGCCAGGTCTATGGGACCACCCTGTTGCCACAAGCTAGGGACCGCCTCGGGGACCCTTGAGCCGGTCGGTATGATCTTCCTTCTCGGGTCAGGGGGCTGTCAAGGTGAGTCGAGTAGCTCTGTTAGGGCAATTGGCTCGTCGCACGCGGGGCAGCACCCGCCGACCCCGACGCGGCGCATGAAGGTGTGGCATTCGCTGCAGTGTTGCTCGCCCAGAGCGCGGGCGCCGCAGCTGTCGCATTCGTAAACGGTGATGGGCCGGCGGGGCTGTGCCTTGGGGACGACGATGGTCGGCTGGTGGGCGTCGCGACGCCGGCGGTATGCGGCCGCCCGGCACGCCCCCGAGCAGTAGGTCTGGCGGCCGACGCGGGAGAACGCGCGGCCGCAGGTCGGGCAGATCGTCGTGACGCTATCGTGACACGACGGTGTTTGTGGCTGAGGTGTTGTCATGAGTTGCCTCCTGGCCGCCGCGGCCTTCGGGGCGCCTCGGGACCGTCGCTGGGGATGGCGGGTTTTTGCCGACGCCGGTAGCTCTCCCCCTCGATCACCAGCTCGTAGGCGGCGGAGGTGAGCCGGTCGATGGCGGACTGGGCCAGGAGCTGGTCGGCCATGACCGCCAGCCACTCGACGGGGTCGCGGTTGGAGGTGATCACCGTGGCCGCCCGGCGATGCCGTTCGACCACCAGCTCGTAGACGTCGGCGGTCTCAACGGAGTCCATGGCGGTGAGGGCGAAGTCATCGATAATCAACAGATCGACACGGATGAGCTTGCGTAGCTCGGTGTCGTGGCTGGCGTCGAGGCGGGAGGCCTTGAGCCGTTTGAGGAGCTGGTCGGCCCGCTCGAAGTGCACGCTGGCCCGCCGGCGCACTGCGATGTGGCCCAGGGCGGTCGCCATGAAGGTTTTGCCGACCCCGACGGGCCCCAGCGCCAGCACGTTGTTAGCGGCTTCGACGAAACGCAGCGTTGTCAGCTCGCCCCACAGGGCCCGGTCGAAGGTGACCTCGGCGGTGTCGTCCCAGGCGTCGAGGACCATGGCCGAGTCGAGATGCGCGGCCCGCGCTCTGAGCCCGGCCGAGGTGCGGTCCCGACGCTCGACCTCGTCGGCGAGGACAAGCTCCAAGAACTCGGCGTGGCTGAAGGTGTTCTGGCGGGCCAGGGCCAGCCGCTCGGGCAGGGTGTCGAGGCTGCGACCGAGCTTGAGTCGGCGCAGCAGGGAACGCAACTCCGGCGAGACGCTCGGCGCGGCGGTCGAGGCCATCACCGCTCACCTCCCCCAACCACGTACTCGCCCGGGTCTCGGGCGAAGCGGCCGGGTAGGAGCTTGCCGTGCACCGGCAGCGGCTCATCTGTGCCTTCTCGGCTGCGCTCGATCATGCGGCGGATGAGCCCCACGTTGACCGTCTCGGCTTCCAGCGCCTTGGCGCACGCGGCGTCGACTCGCTCGGGGCCCCACTTCTTGACCAGGCCCAACAGGGCGTAAACCTGGCGCATCTTCGTCCACGGCAACGGCCCACCCAACAAGGCGTCGGCGTAGACGCCGATGGCGTCGCCCTCGGCGGCGGCCATGCGCCGCAGGTGGTCGATGTCCGCAGGGCATAGGCGGTCTTCTCCGTCGGCATGTCTTCGGGGTCGGTGCGGCGCCCGCCGGCCGGGATGCGGGGGTGGACTTTGATCAGCTGGCCCCGGAAGAACACCTTGATCAGCTTGGAATCGGCTCGCACCTTGACCCGCTGGCCGATCAGTTCGCCCGGTATCGAGTACAGCGCCTTGCCCACCTCGATGTGGCGGTCACGGTGGACCTTGGGGGTCGGGTAGCGGGGCAGGTCATAACCGAAATCGGGAACCGGTAGCAGCCGGGGTGCCTCTTCGACCGCGAACACCTCGGCGGGATGCAGCTGGGTGGTGCCATGCACCCGCATCCCCGCGGTCGTCTGGCACCACTCCACAGCCCGCCGTTGGGCGTCGGCGATGTCGACGAAGTCCTCTCCGGCGAAGAAATTCCTTCTCACATAAGGAACTTGCCGCTCCACCTTGGGCTTATCACACGGCTTGCGAACCCTCGCCGCGTCGATGTTGAACCCTCTCGACTGGGAGTACTCGAAAAAGGCGTCGGTGAAGCGGGGCTCAGTGGCGTCCGCCTCGACTACCACCGCCGACATGTTGTCGGGGATCACCACAGCGAAAATTCCGCCAAAGAACGCCCAGGCCGCCTCGAAGCCCTCGATGGTCGCCTCGATCGTCTGGTGATGGGTCAAAAACACGTAGCAGTGACGGCTATAGCAGGCGGTGAAGATCAACGCGTACACGACCCCGCGGCGACCCGACACGCGATCGGCGATCAAGCCCATCTTGCCGAAATCCACCTGCAGCTCCACCCCCGGTTCGCCATCCGCGACGCGCACCGTCGCCGGCCGGCGCCCATAGCCGGCATTCGCCACCGCCCAGCGGTGCAACGTCCGATACGGGACCTCCACCCCCCGGCGCTCCAACAGGATGTGGATCTTCACCAACGTGAGATCCTCCTTCACCCAGCACTTGATCAACTCGGCGTGACCCTCGAGCCGCTCCCAGGCCGCCCGTGCCCACGCGGACGGTCCGGCCGCACCGCCAGGCACACCAGCCCGATCACCCCATCGGTCAACTGCGACACGTCGCCGTCGGCATCCACCCCGACGGCCAGAGCCGCCTCGACATACCGACGGACCGTCTTGCGGTCCACCCCCATGTTGCGATCGATCGACCGCAACCCCTCACCCCCCAACCACCTACGCAGCACCTCACGAATCTCGACCACCGATACCTCCCGATATCCCATGTCGCTCCTCTGCGTCCCGAGCGGGACGTCGAGGGCGAGTCGACCGAAACGTCGACCGGTGGTGGGGGACCCCAGGGTGGTCCCATAACTGGCAACCAGGTGGTCCCATCGTCGTGGCAAGAACTACCTCAAAGTGGTCCCATCAAGGTGGCAAACGACACGCACTCACGACTGTCACCCGTTCCGAACCCGTCAACAGCACCAGCGCTCCGCGACTCGGGCGCAGCGCGTGTCATCAGGGCCCTTGAGCCGGCGGTACGTGGTAGGTCAGCTTCGAAGCTGCTGACGTTCGGGGACGTTGGGGGCGAGCAATATGGGGGCACTGCCGGCGCCGACTCGGGATGATTCTCAAGGAATCTGGGTTGCGGTCCGGTGTCTACCACCATTTGGTATGATGGTCAGTATGGCGAAGGAGAAGGCGACGATCACCCTGGACCGGAAGAAGGCTGAGGAGGCCCGACTTCTCGTCGGCGTCGAGTCGACCTCGGCGGCCGTGGACGTCGCCCTCGACTGCCTCATACAACTCGAGCGTCTCCGACGTGACATCGCCGCCTACCGGGCCACACCACCCAGTGACGAAGAGCTGGCCTTGGCCGAACTTGCCAGCGAAGGGCTACTTGACGACGACACGGACTGGGCCGCCTTGTACAGCGACACATGACGGCCACACCACGCAGAGCTGAGGTTTGGCTAGCCGACTTGGACAAGACCCGGCCCGTCATCGTGCTGACCCGGAACCCGCTGGGCCGCTACCTCAATGCGGTGCTCGTTGCTCCCGTCACCTCGACGGTTAGAGGCGTCTCGACCGAGGTGCCGGTCGGCCCCGCTGATGGTGTCCGGGTCGAGTCGGTCGCGAACATGGACAACACGCAGCTCGTCCCGCGAGCCCGTCTCCTACGGCGGGTCGGCCGTGCCACTCCCGAAACGATGGCTGGACTATGCCGCTCGCTGGCCATCGCCGTCGACTGCCCCCAAAGCTAATCCTGCACAGACCCACGGGGAAATGAATCCCGGCTGTCGCCGCTCACGCGGAATACTGACCGGAAGCCGGCGTTGTCTGTAGTTCTAGGCAGAGAGCCCCAGGTCAGGCGTCGCTTCGTCCGTCGAGCACATGTCCACGACGGACGTGTCAACGACCCGAGCTCGGCATCAGCGATCGGGGCCATCACGGCAATGAGCATGAACGAACCTGTGAAACTCCGCAAGAGGCCGTCCTGGCGGGCTGCGATGCGTGGATCGATTCGAAATCTTCGAGCCCGGATAGGGCCGTTCAAGCGGCCTCTCACGGTCACGCGGTTGCCTCAACGGTGTCCGTCCTGGCGGCAGATCAGCGCGGCTGTCGGCTCACTACGACGTCGACAGTTGCGGGCTGAGCGGCCTTACTGCGCAGTTTGGACGGAGGTGACAGGCTACGGACATGGGTGTCCTCGACGAGGCCAAAACCTCGAGGAGGATACCCAAAATTCGCTACAGACTTCACGGCGGTATGTGGCGGTCGACCGGCGACCTTTGGAGACGTCTCGGCGAACGTTAGGGGCGCCGCGTCAGGGCAAATCATGGCCAGTGCGCTGAAGGCTCATCGGAGGTCGTCTCCGGCCAAACCCGCTCGTCGAGGGACCCAATCTGGGGCAGTGACTCAATCGCCAACGAGCAGCCGCGCCGGAAAGCCACCTCGGCTAACCGGTCCCCAACGTTCGATCGATAGACGGAGCAGCACTTTGCCCTGCTTGATCATGGCTCGGCGGTACTCGTCCCAGTCGGGGTGCTCGCCGCTGATGCAGCGGTAGTAGTCGACCAAGGCCTCGACGGCTTGCGGCTGTTCGATGACCTCGATCCCTGCGTCTACTTGAACCCACTCGCCATTGAATTCGTCTGACAGCACACACATCGCCCCGGGCGCCCTACGACTGGCGTTACGGGTTTTGGCTCGGTCGGGATAGGTCGATACGACGATCCGGCCCTCATCGTCGACGCCCATCGTGACCGGAGACAGTTGAGGGCGGCCGTCGAGGCGGGTCGTAGCGAGGATGCCCTGATGGCGTGTTCGGACGAAGTCGAGCAGCTCGTCGCGAGCCACGTTCCGGTTGCGAGCAGCGGTAGGTGTCACGCACTCACGTTATCCACCTGCATAGTCGTGCGGCTGAACACGTCAATACCATTCCAAGCGCTGGCAGCAACTTGAATCTGGCCGGATCAGCTAGGAGGCACTCCAGTGCGCTTAGTCCACTACGAGCCAGACGACAGCCGACCCGGATTCGGCCAGCGCAACTGCTCGACATGCTTCGTGGATGGTTTCCCACGGCGACTGGCGGGGTGTCGCCTTCACCGAAATCGACGAAGGACGCTGACGCCTCGGACGATCCGGAGGAGAAAGTCAATAGGCCATGGAGGCTGTCGGGTCCGTCGATGTGAGCCTCGGCCTCCATACCCAAGACGACCCGGTTCCGATCCTGGGCGACAGCGTCGACTCGCCGACCTCGATGGCCAGGGCGGCACCGGGCCAACCGTAGAAAGCCTACGGCTCAGGCCGAGCGGGCCCGGCCGACGAGATGGTCGGTGAGGGCTTGGATCATGGGAACGAGGCGGGGGCGCGAGGGCACGAGCGGTCGGAGCACGCCCTCGTCGATCGCCCCCTCGGCGCACACGGGTCCGACGCAGGCGACCACCACCGGGCTGTTGAGGGCTTGGCGAAGCTCGGCAGCCAGCCCGATCTCGGCGGCCAAGACGAAAAGGTTGTGAACAGCGGGCGCGATCACAAAGGTGACCGCGGTCAGCTCGGCGGCGCACGCCGCCCGTATGAGGCGGCGGGCTGGAGTTGGATCAACGGGCAGGCTCAGCCGGTAGGCGTCGACCTCAATGACCGCGGCGCCGGCCGCAACCAGAGAAGCGACCGCACCTGGGTCAGCGACCCCGTGGAGCTGTAGCACCACGCGGCGGCCGGCGAGGGGCTCGACCAACACCCGCTCGACCAGTTCGTCGAGGCGCTCGTGAGGAGCCCGGTACCACTCGGCCAAGCCCACAGCGGTGTTGGCCGAGGCCGCCTTGGCCCCGCGGTTGGCCACCCGGGTCCGGCGCAGAGCCGTCAGCAGGGCGTCGCCCATATCCCAGGAGGCGGCCGCCGCCAGCCAGGTGCGCATCCCAAAGCCCGTCGAGGCCACTAGAAAGTCTGGAGGGTGGGCGATCACATCGGCCGTCGCCGCCTTGAGCACCTGGTCTTCGTCGAGGGAGAACACCCGCAGAGTGGGACCGTGGAGGATATCGGCGCCCCGTTTGCTGAGCAGATCCATCTGTTGCCCGGCTCGGCGCTCGGCGGTGACGCCGATGGTCATCCCATGGAGTGGATCATCGTGCACGTGTCGATTGTCGCGCGCCGGGCAAGTCGGACCAGCCGGGCAGGCTCGTCGAGGACTGGGCAAGGCTGTCGGGCTTAGGGACTACGTTCGCTCGCCTGAACTGGCGCGCCGCTCGGTTCGCCTCGGTGCCGTGAGCAAGGGCACTGTAGTTGCCGCCGGTGGGTGCCGTAGTGGCCCGATGTCCGCGATCAGCCATCGACAGTTCATCGCGATCAATCACATCGAGCGCGCCCGCTCTTCACGTTGAATCGCTGGCTCCAGACGTGCCGATCTGGCGCGCCGACCCACGCGCTCGGGCCCGTATTCGGGCGCGCTGTTATGTCGCTGTTTGATCCTAGCGGAGGCTCAGTCCCCGCCACGGACAGGGGGATAATCTTCTTGAAGGAAACCGCCCCTACGAGTCCGGTAGGCCTCCTGGTCGCCAATGGCCGAGTGGCCTGAACCGACGCCCAGGTCGGTGGCGGCCAGCATCATCGCCATGATCGCCAGGCCCAGGTCGTACTGGTCGATGGTGAGGTAGCGCTCCTCCTCCGGCTGCCGGAGGGTCATCACCGGTGCGGCGGCCGCCTCGGCCAGCTGCCGGGCTCCCATCCACACTGTGGTGAGCTCGTGCAGCGGGGACCGGTCGGTCACCACCAGGAAGTCCCACGGCTGCCGGTTGATGCCGATGGTGAGCCGAGAAGGGGGTAGCTGTGCTTTTTCAGACCAACTACACGATCGTGGGCGACCGCTCCACCGAGCGAGCCAAGGAGTTGATGGCCCTCTTCGGCCAACGCGGGAAGAGTCCCGGGCAGATCGCTCACTACGTGCATGCCAACGGAGGAGGCGGCACAGTCATCAGCGACAACGCCGACGTCTCCGAGCTTCACGACGTGGTTCTCGCCTACTCCCCCTGGTTGGAGTTCGAGATCATTCTCACCATCGAAGACGCCCTTCCCGCCCTCCTCAAGTACTTCGGCTGAGCTCGCACACCATCCTGATAGAGGGCGCTCAGCCCGCTTCACAACGGTTACGACTAGACTAGACTAGAACTAGATAGGGTCACCATTATCGCGTCAACGGCCCAGTGATGGTGATTCGACGAACGATCCACTTTCCCGATCAAGAGATGGCTACGCCTAACTCCCCTTGCGCCCGGGCCTCGGCGTTCGCCGCCTCATGGCTTAGTGGTCCACCGCGGAACTATATTGATGTGATTTGATGGCTGTCGCGACGAGGGGGTGGGGGCGGCGTTGCGTTCACTTCGTGTGGAGGGACGCTGTGGCTCGTGGCAGTGTGAGTCCGTTCGAGATCGTCTTAACCGCTGCCGAGCGTCACGAGTTGGAGAAACGAGCGGGGGCCTATACGGATCCGTATTGGCGAGTGGTTAGAGCCAAGATCGTTCTGTTGGCCGCCGAGGGCTGGGCGAACGTGGAGATCGCAGCACGGCTGGATACCAGCCCGCAGGTGGTTCACCGCTGGCGCAAGCGGTTCTTCGAAGAGCGGTTGAAAGGACTCCGAGCCTCACCCCGGCCTGCAATGCAGCGAACATAGCCACGTCGGAGCCGGCCCATAGGCAAGCCAATCATGGACCAGATTCATCGAGACGGCATCGAAAAATTGTCCACATAAAAATCGAGATCGTCTTTTCCATCATCCAGCGCAAAGTCGTCACTCCCAACGACTTCTCCGACGTGAACCAGATCGCCGCCCGCCTGGCCAACTTCGAGGACCGCTACAACCAGAGGCCCAAGCTTTCGATTGGACCTTCACCCGAGACGACCTCAACGAGTTCCTCGAACGCATCGCCGCCCACGACCCGGTTGCCCCGGCGCCGCGGGCCGCCGCCTGAGTTGTTACAGCCGGGCGATCCAAGCCGAGGGATCACCCAGATACAGCCCACAAGCGCAATCCAAAGCTTCCTCCGGGCCGCCGCCCATCACCCCGGTCGGCAGGAATGACGCCTCGTAATCGTCGGAGCTGGCGCGATAGATGGCGAAACCCCAGCGGCTCGCCGACCCCGCGTAGCGCAGCCGGAGCAGCGGCATCACTTCCTCGCCGATCTGGCCGTCCACATACGCGAAACCTGACCGAAAACGAACCGTCACCGCTGACAACCCCGGCCACCGCTCACGCGCCCGCGCCGACAGCCGCTGGCTCAACGAAGACTTCGTCGACTCAGGGATCTTCACCCACCCAACACTACGACCCCATCACCAAACTTCCGCGGACCACCACTTAGTCGGAGGGCCAAGACACCGCCATCATGCCGCCCCGGACCGCGGTTGGAGGCAGGCCGGCGTACGTCCGTCACCGCGATTATGGGATGCCGGCCTTTACCTTCTGCGCACGGTCGCTCAATCAAGAGTTCAGCCGTCAATCCCGGCGCCAGTCAGATTGGCGCGGCTCCCAGGCGTGCGAGGGGCCTCGTATTGAGCGACGCGGCTGAGCATTCCCGGGCGCGCCCAACGAGCGCAAGTTGTTCGCCAATTCTCCTTGAGGTCCGCGATTTCACCAGACGTGCGATGTCGTTCAAGGCCACCCGATCGATATAGGCTGTCGTAGGGCTCGTCGCCGGGGCGAGACAGGCAATCCTCGGCCGCGATGACCTACGCTGGGTACCCTTCTTCAACCAACGTTTGGATCTCGAGAGCGCTGTCCTCGACGGCGTCGTGGAGGACATCGGCCATCTGGCTGATTTGATCGGAGAAGACGAGCATGAGGCGCAGCGGGTGGAAGATGTAAGGCTCACCCTCGGGTGAGGGATACCGTTCACCACGGTGAGCGTGTGCAGCCAAGGCGATCGCGTCCTCAACACCTGCCTGAACCACGCTCACGTTCATAACGGTACGACGAGATGAGAGCCTGATGAGACCGCCCCGCCGAGCCGGCGGTAGGTGATAGGAACCCACGGTCGTTTGGGGATACGTCGAAACGCGTGTTTGGAGGCGGTTGTACCCCTAGCCGTTGTCAGTGACCTCGCGGCGTTCGGGATCATGGGCGTGGATGGGAGCGGCTTCTCGGGGAGAAAGACAGTCAACATCCACCGTCGCAGCGTTCGCTGGGGGAAGAATGGCGGGGTGATGGCGAAATCTGTGGCTGCACAGGAATGGACACCGCTTGATCAGCTCGTCGCGCTGTCGTCGGCAGCGACGGTGGAGGATTTCTATCGTCGGTTGGTTCTCCTGCCGGCCGCGGGCAACAACCCGGCAGACACGTTCGAGCCATTCTGCCTGTTCCACCAGTTCCATGAGACTGAACCCCAGGGCGCGGTGACAACCACTTTGCTCTTGGTGACTGATCGCCGCTGGAGGGATGCGACCGGCCGGCTGGTGCGGTCGATCGCGGAATCCGGCTGTGTCCCCGAGTCCGAGCTTGACCTATTGGCCGAGAATTTTTTGGCGGCGGGACCGTACGTGTACTGGCAGGCACCGTCCGAATGGTTCGATGGCGGCCTCGAAATCGAGTTGGATCCCAAGACCGGCCACATCATTCCAGCTGAGGACCAGGTGACGGACGAGACCGGCGATGACCGGGCGGCAGTGGTCCAGCGCGAGATCCGGCCTCCGCTACGACGATGGGCTGCCGAACGAGTTGCACGGGCTGACCCAAACCGATGGTCGGCGGTTCTCCAAAGAGGTCGCGACCTTGATGCCCGTTCCGCAGCGGCAGTGGCGAGGGGTCTGCTCGATGCGATCGATGCCTTGCCCCCGGCTACTCAGAGAGTGCTTCTCGCCATATGCGGTGAGTGGCCTCAGCGAGATGTGCGAAAGGCCGTGAAAGATGCTGCCTGCCAGCCGAGTGACCCCACCGCAGGCGTCGAGAAGAGGTCGAAGCCGTCTGACTTCACGCTGAAGGTATCACCGAAGATTCCCGAGAACCAGCCTGCACTCTTCTGAGAATCGAGCCCATCACCGGAGTTGAATGGGGCAGGTCGAGACACAGTCGCACGCGTGATGTGATCATCCGGGACACTGATACCCGCGTGCTTGGGTTTCCCCAGCGGTGGCGAATACCTCTGTCAACTGGTCAGGGGGGACCTGACCTCCTCCCGGTGTGATCCTCAAAGGAGCCTTTTCGAAGTTGGGCGTGTCGGCGCATAGCGGTGTTTCAGGCCATCTGGCCGTGGCAGTACTTGTACTTGCGGCCACTGCCGCAGAAGCATCGGTCGTTGCGCCCGAGGCGAGCACTCCGGGAGCGTCTGCCGCTGTCACCGGGACCGGCCGGGCGGATGCTGGTCGTCGGGCCCGGAGCGCGGCCCAGGGCCGCGAGGCGGTCGAAGACATCGACGCGGAGCTCGAAGTTATCGGCCTCCTCGGCCATCTCAAGGGCAGCGAGGAAGTGGGCCTCCGCCCCGTCAGCATCTCCCAACTCCTGCAGGGCGTCCCCAGCATGAACCCGGACCCAGGGCTGCTCGGGCCAGCGAGCCAGGTTGGCCTCAATCCGCGTCCGGGCCGCCGGAGCGTCTCCCGGCTCGGCTAACGCACAGCCCAAATCGGCGGCGTAAGTCGACTCGTTGTCCGGATCGATCCGGATCAGGGGATCCCCAGCTTCCGCCGCTTCGGCGGACAGCCCGGCCCGGCCCAGATCGAGCACTAGGTTCTCCATCCACTCCGGCAGCCAGGGCATGCCCTCCTCGGCGCCCAGGGCCAAGGCCGGGTCCTCGGCACGACCCGGGAACCAGCCGGCCGCCTCAACCAGTTCCTGGACCACGACGGCCAGCTCGTCCCGTTCCCGCAGCTCGAACATGAGGTCCTCGGCGCCGGCCAGCCTGGTGGCCAAGCCGTTGGGCAGATGGGGCAGCTCCAAGCGCCGGCGGGCGTCCAGCACCGCCCCCCACCCCTCGCCGTTGGAAGCCTGCGCCCTCTCGAACCGCTCCCTGGAAACGCGGTCGGCCTCGGCCCGGTGCGTTGGGCACATGACCGCGGCTGACTCGCCCAGCTCCCCGGGGAAACCGAAGCGGCGGCCCCGACAGGCAGGACAACCCGCAGCCGCTTGGCAGAGGCGGCCAACTCCACCGGTGAGCGGTCCAGATCCACCGGCCCCAGCGCGTCCTGCACGACATCGCTGATCTCTCCCAGGCCGATCGGCTCCCACCCCTCGGACACCAGAGTCACCTCGGGGGTTCCCAGCCCAGCTCCGGCGCGACGCTGATCGCAGTCGGGGAACCGAACCCCGACTGGCCAGGGCCGGATAGCGTCCGCTGACCACGGCCTCCTCGTTGGCCGCCGCCACCACGACCGCCGAGCCGCCCAGCTCGCCCACCACATCGGCTACCCGCTCCTGTCCGCCCGGCGCGGCCATAAGCACACACACGGGGAGATAGACCACCAACTCCAAGCCCGGCGGACCGGCGTTGACCATGGCGAACGCCACCGGACGCGGGACGTGGTGCTCCAGCGGGTCCCACGTCACCAGGAACAGCCGCAACGCCTCGGGCATCCGGACCTGGGCGCCGGTGAGGCCGGGCCAGGCCACCCCCAGCTCGACCAGCACCTTCTCCTCGACCGGCGCGGCCATCACCCCGACCACATCAGCCCGGAGGCCGGCAAAGGGACCTGTGCCACTGGTGCTCACCCCCCGTAACGGTATTCCCGGCGCCGGGGCTACTGAGCGGCCCTGGGTGATTCGCGCCCGTGACACGGGTTCGGGTCAAACCCGGGAGCGACAACTCGGAGCCGCTCGCCACCCTCGGTGATCACCCGAGACCGAAAGAATGACCCCCTGGAAGCCGGATCCTTCACCTGTTCGAAGCCATCTGGATAGCGACCGGGACCCGGCGTCTAGCCACACCCGGAGCCTGGGATTCGGGGGCGGACGTTATGAGCGAGGTCGGTCCTTCCGAGAACCGCCGATCTGCGCACGACACTTCGGCCGGCCGGCGGAATTCAGCGTGCGCGTTCGGTGCGTCCCGGATCAGCATTTGTCCGACGCTGCTGACGCCTTCGGAGGAGTCGGGATGGCGGACCGGGCCGGAGCCGGCCGCGGAGCTTCCAGTCGAGCGAAAGCGCCGGCAGTCCGATCAGGCCGGTCTGCCGGCGGCCGCCACGGCCGAGGTGTGCCAGAAAGCCCGCCCGGTGACGAATCGACGTAGCGTCGGGTTGGTGCCAGGAACCGTCAGGCAGTCCGCTTCCACGTGGCAGCAGCCGCCTCGGGCGTCGAGCGACGCTCGAGCTCGTCTGGTCGGTGGCTCGCCGATCTGGTGGAGGCCTTGGGATCGCGCCGTGTGCGCGTCGGTATCGACGGCCGAACCGCGTCGGGGAAGACGACGCTCGGAGACGAGTTGGCGGGTCATCTCGCTGGACGCGGGCGGGAGGTCTTCCGAGCCTCGCTCGACGACTTCAAACGGCCCTGGGCAGAACGTCACCTCTACGACCGGGCCTCGGGAGCGGGGTACTACCGGAATGCGTTCGACCTCAACGCCATCCGCCGCCTGCTTCTCGAGCCCGCGGCGCCGAACGGCTCCGGGAATGTCGCCCTGTGCAGTATCGACCCACTGACCCAGATCAACCACCAGTCCGCGCAGCTCGCGATGCCCACCGACGCCATCCTGGTCGTCGACGGCGTGTTTGCCTTCCGCCCCGAGCTCAACGACTGCTGGGAGCTGCGGATCTGGCTCGACACCGACCTCGAGCTTTCCGTCCGGCGAGGCACCGCGAGAGACGTCAGCCGCGACGGACCGCAACTTGTCGAGCCCCTGCATCGAGACCGGTATGGAGCGTTGGAGAACCTCTATGCCGCCGAGGTCGACCCCATCGTGGTCGCCGACATGGTCATCGACAACAACGACTTCGAACAGCCCAGACAACTTCGACCGTGATGGGCGGTGCGCTCAACTCAACGTGGGATCGAGAATGGGCTCGTCGCTACGGATGCGGGTCCGAGCGCGGCCGCGAGTAGATGACGCTGTCAACCGTCGATGAACGATCTAACGACCAGCTCGCCAGCTATAGTGCCACTGTGGGCCGGGAGCAGCCATGAAAGCGGCAGTCTTCGATACCAACGGCGGTCCTGAGGTCCTTCGCTACGCCGACGTCGACGACCCGAAGTGCCCGCCGGGATGGGTGTTGGTCGAGGTGCGCTCCGTGTCGGTCGAGGGTGGCGACCTCCTGCACCGCCAAGGCGCGACCGCGCCGCCCCACCCCGCCTATGTGGTCGGCTACGCCGCCGCCGGCAATGTCGTCGAGGTGGGTGAGGGCGTCGAGGGCGTGGCGGTCGGCCAGCTCGTGACGACGATGTTCCTCGACGGGTCCCACGCGGAGCTGCGAGCGGTGCCCGCCGCCCTCGCCTGGCCGGTACCCGATGGCGTCGATGCCGGCGCCGCCGCCGCCACCCCGGTCGGCTTCGCCACAGCCGACGAGTGTCTCTTCCATCGGGGCGGCCTCCGAGCCGGCGAGACGGTCCTTGTCCAAGGGGCCGCGGGCGGGGTCGGGACGGCCGCCATTCAACTGGCTAAGGGCGCCGGTGCAACCGTCATCGTGACCGCCTCGTCGCCGCAGCGCCTCGACCGCCTTGCCGGCATGGGTGCTGACCACGGCATCGACTACCTGACCGAGGACGTCGCTGCCCGAGTCATGGAGTTGACCGGCGGGCGGGGGGCAGACCTGGTCGTCGACCCGGTGGGAACCACGCTGCAGTCGTCCATCGCCGCCACAAAGGAAAACGGGCGCGTTGTCCTGGTGGGCAACGCCGGACGGGGCCCGATCACCGCCGACCTGCGCCGTGTCCTCATGGGCAACCAGAGCATTCTCGGCGTCCAGCTGGGCGCAGAGATTCTTACCGAGCGCATGCACGCAGCGGTGGCTGACCTCCTCGATCGCCTCGCCGCCGGGAAGTTCGAGGTGATCATCGACCGGACCTTTCCCCTCTCCGAAGCCGCCGCCGCACACGCTTACATCGAGAGCCGCCAAGCCGTCGGTCGGGTGCTGCTCATCCCGTGATCCGGGCGGTGGGCGGCCACCGCACCCCGGGGACGGGGTCCGGGCCTGACGAGCTGAGCGTCGCGCCCGTGGTCAGCCATCTCGTTGCGATCACTGCAAGAATCCGCCCATCCCCTTACGGGCACCCCTACCGGATGCGTAGCGTCCCCCGAATCAGCGGCATGCCGGGCCAGAATCCCGGCTACAGACCCTCTTCGAACGCCGGTTCGACGGGCGCACACATAATGACGCCAGTCGGAAGCAGGACGATGGCGCGGGAATCGGCGTTCTGCCGTCCACCCCGGACCCATCCGGAAGGCCGTTGCATGGGCAGAACGACGACTGGGACTCGATGAGGCCGGGGAGCCTCAGGATCAGCCCAACGTTCGCGATCAGGTTGCTGTCTCGAGGCCCTTGGGGACGACTCGACAGCCGGCGAACGAGCCATCGGCGAGCCCGTTCTCTCCCCCGTTCGTCCGAGAAGCGGTACCACCGGTCCTGCTCGTCGGGCCAGCGGGAGATCGTGTCCTTGAAGCGCCGGAAGGCGCCACGCCGCCGATGGCGATACCGAGGCGGTCGGCCCTACCCGGCTCGTCCACCGTAGCGACGAAGTGCTCCATGTCCGATAGCCCCCATGCGATCCCCCCGGGCCCGCAAACAACGGACGGTCCGGGTCCTCGAAGCCCGGGCCTTCTCCGGCTCTTGTTCGGCGAAGTACTCGATGCTCAAGGCCCGCTACACGTCGCCGGTTTCCAAGTCAACGCGCCACAGTCCTTGCCGAGGCCGGCTTCGATTAGGGCCCCGACAGCTCCTCTAAGTCGACGAGAAGGGGAGTTCCGGGCGGGGCCGGACGCCGCCCCAGAGCGGCATCCAGTTCGGCCACCAACTCCTCGTCGCCAGCCCAGCCCCGTTCCCCCAAGGCGTCGCCCCACGCGCCGGCCAGCTCCTTGGCCCCCTGCCACCCCCTCGGCCGCCGCGGCCGCCAGGGCATCGCCGACCAACTGGAGGACATCCGAGCGCACCCCACCGCCCAGGATCCGCACAAGGCTGCTGTGGTCAGCCTCGTAGACGGCGATCCGGGGGGCTTGCGGATCGTCGCGCTCCACCACCCCATTTTCGCCTCCCGCATGCCACAAGCCACAGCAGGCCAAAGAGGTGACCTCTAGCCGTTGTTATACGGGTGATTTCCCGGGGCTGAGCGGTAGCCATCCAAGCACATTCAGGAGTGGATGTCAGGGGTCGGGAGGGCGCATGGAACGTTCCCATGCCTGGCGGACCGATGCCGGGATCCGACCACGGTCGGGGACCTCGATGCCGTTGCGGCGTGCCCAGTCGCGGATGACGGCCGGGGAGGGACCGGTCTTGACCTCGATCGGCCGTAGGGTTGACTGTTGGCCGATTCGTTCGATGGCGGCCGGTTCTGTGGTTGCCCAGTCGTGGGCGGCGGCCAGGTAGCGGTAGGTCCACTCTTCGGCTAGGCCGCGGGTCTCGCAGAACACGATCGGAATGTTGGGCCAGCGGATCTGGCATTCGGCGAGCCCGTCGGCGACGAGCGCTGGCCGGACCCGGTCCTGTTTGTAGATCTGCGAGTAGCGGTCCTCGATGACCACCGCGGCTCGGGGCAGGGCCGCGAGCTCGCCGAGGGCGTAGCGGAGCCGGCCGCTGGTCAGGCTTCCGATCAGGTCGGGCATGGATTTGCGTTCCACCGCGGCGACGAGGGTCCCGTCGACGATGATGCCGTAGTCGCCGCAGGGCAGGCCCCGGCTGGTAGTGCGCACTTGCTGGCCGGCGAAGTGGTAGGCGTAGCGCTCGTGGGCGTCGACGACGATCTCGAGCTCGGCGATCCCCGCAGCCCGGGCGGTCGGCAAGTTGACTTGGGGCCGGGCCTGTTTGCGGGTGCGGGGGGACTGCCAGAACACGGCCTCGCGCCCTCGGGCGGTGGTGAAGACCAGCTGGGATCGGTTCTCCCGGAACCGGGCGGCGACGATGTCGATGGCCGCTCCTCGCCGGATGCACGATTGCAGCGGCACCCGCTCCACGATCTCCGGGTCGTCTGGCCACTCGTCGGCAGGGACCGGATAGCAGTAGAGGGCTTTGGTGCGCGGCCAGGTCCCAGCCGTGCGCAGCACGATGCCCTCGCCCAGTGGCACCCGAAGCAGGTAGGCCAGGGTGGAGTCGGGGTCGGGGTTGGTGGCGATGAGCAGTTCTTTCACGGGCTCGATCAACCATAGTTGAACTACTGGCCGGATCAACCTAGGTTGATAGCGTGGTGCGGCGTTCCCCGCTGGAGAAAATCGAGGCGTTGACCGTCCGCCTGGCCGAGATGGAAGCCGACCGGGAGCGGGCGGTGGCCGCGGCGATGGAGCGGGGTGCGACCTGGGCAGAGATCGGCGAGGCGCTGGGGGTCAGCGCCCAGGCGGCGCACAAGCGGTATCGCTGGCTTCGTCACAGCAGCGTGACCGGCGAATGTTGGTATGAGCCGCCGTTGGCTGGGGTAACGCGCCGCGCCCGGGGCTGACTGACCCCGGGCGCGGCTGGTGGTTCGCTTGGCTCGGCTGAGTGTCAGGCGGTGGCGTCGATGACCTCGACCAGCTGGTCGTAGAGCTCGGCCCGGGCGCGGTCGGCGTGAGCGGTAGCGTCGTCGCGTTGGCGACGCAGGATGTCTATGAACTCGACGCTGGGTTCGTAGAATCCGCAGCCCTCGCAGATGGTCTGGAAGCGGCAGTCCAACTCGGCTGGCCGGGTGCAATGCCCGTTGGCCAAGAGCCGTCGAGGGATGTGGCCGTCGGTGATCTGTGATGCGACGGTGTCGGCTTCGACCGCTCGGGTGGCTTTGAAGTACTGATCGGCCACGTTCTCGTCGGAGATGCGAGCGTAGACGAGAGTCATTTTCGGTGAGCGGTGCCCTAACAAGGCGGCGATCGCTTCGAGGCTCATGCCCCGGTTGAGGCACTGAGTTGCCAGCGTGTGACGGAGCCGGTGCGGGTGAATTCCTTGCAGGCCGGCCCGCCGGGCGACCCGGCCGACGTAGCGGTGGATGGTGCGCCGGTCGAAGGGCTGGCCGTCGTCGCGTTCGAGCAGGAACCCGTTCACCGAGGGTCCCCGCCACGCCTGGTAGTCGTTGATCAACCCGACCAGGAGCGAGTGCAGGGGGACGTTGCGGTCGTTGTGAAGTTTGCCGACCGGGATCCGCAGCCACCAGTGGTCGGCGACTTTGAACATGGCGTCGTCTGTGATGCCGCCCAGCTCACTGGCCCGCATGCCGGTGCGGGCCAACAGTTCGACCATCAGCCGCCGGCGGCGGTCCGGGTCGGCGGCTAGGACGGCCATGAACTTCGCCGCGGTCGGGTCGTCCAAGAAACGGGGCAGCGGATCGTCGGCTTTGGGCACGTCCCCGGCGAAGATCGGGACCCGCTTGGGCGCGTCATCCCAGTCCCATTCGATGATCCGCTCGAAGAACGACCTCAGGTGCGACAGGTTGTGGCGGACGGTCTGATTGGAGACGGTCCCTTCCGTCCCGGGCGGGCCTTTAGGGCCAGCTTGTAGGACTGGATGTGGCTGCGCTCGACCTCGCCGACCGCCAGGCATGGCGGATCGGCGGAGATGAGATGGGCGGCCAGGTGACGCAAGGCCAGCGCGGCGGCGTTGACGCTGGAACGCCGGTGCAACACGGTCAGCTGCTCGAGATAAGCACACATGGTGTCCGCCATCTGAGGCGCCCGGTCGGCGATCTGGGCCCAGGTGAGCTCGACTGGGAACGCCCGGCTAGGCGGCTTGGGTTTGCCGGGTTTCTTCGGACGCGGCGGCCGAGGCGGCCGGGGACGTCTGGCGACGGGGTTCTCGGCGGGGCTATCAGCTTCGCCCCAGACTCGGATCCGCTCGAAGAACCGGCGAACGGTGGCCAGCTTGTAATCGATGGTCTTGGCCGAGACCGTGCGCTCTCCGGCGGAGGCGTCACGGGCCGACAGTGCCGCTTCCCAGTCGGCCACATGGCCGGCGGTGACCTTGGCCGCCGAAGGGCACGAACGGTCCGCGGCGGTCACATAGGTGGCGAACTGGCGCAGGCACAGCTCTGCCGCTTCCACACTGCGCGGGTCGAGCCGGCCCGACAGCCACTGCAAGTATGTGCTCATCGTCGCCGCCATCCGCGGCGCTCGGCACATGACTTTCTCCCAGCCAGCCGGCAGCTCGAAACCCGGATCCGAGCTGGCTGGGACAACGGCGGCGACGTTCATCGGGGCATCCCCACAGCTGCTTGGGCTTCCATCACCTCGGCCGCCCGCCGATACTCCTCGGCCAGCCAGTCCGCTCCCAGATGCAGATACAGCTGCGTGGACGCGATCGAGCGGTGCCCGGCCTGGGCCTGGAGAGCCTCGATCGACATGCCCGCCTCCCGCAGCCGGGTCAGACAGGTGTGGCGCAGCTCGTGGCAGGTGCCCGCGGCCAGCCCCGCCCGAGCCCGGGCGGCTGAGATGATCTCGTCCAGCCCGTCGATCGAAAGTGGCTGTCCTCGGCGAGGGCCCTTCAACACCACGAACAGCCGATCCGTGGGAGCGTTCGCCGGTCGTTCGGTGTTCATGTAGGCGGCCACGGTGGCGAAGAAGCTGGGCGAGACCGGCACCAGCCGCTGATGGCCGCCCTTGCCCTCGGCAATGAACACCCGCCACTCGCCCAGACGCAGATCGCCGAGTCGCAGACCGAGCACCTCGCAGCGGCGCAGCCCGCCCAACACCATCGCCTGAACCATGGCCCGGTCCCGGTCCGTGCGCAACGCCCCCAACAGAACCGCCACCTCCTCCGGGTTCAAGATGCGCGGCAGCCGACGCACCGGGCGCAACAGCGGCTTGCCCCGCAACTCCCGCCGGGAAGCCCGGGTCGGCAGACCCCGAGGAACCGGGTTCGTCTCCACCCCAACATCAGCGCGGACGATCAGATACCCATACATAGCGGAGACCGCGGCCAGCCGTCGGCGGATAGTCGCCGTCGACAACCCCGAACCGCCATCGGTGATACGCACCACCTTCTCCGCCCCCGGCCGCGGCCGGCGCTGCGCCGTCACGAACGCCATCACGTCCGCCGGCCGGACCTCCAACGGGTCCTTGCCCACCACGCTAAAGAACGTCTTCAAATCGTGCGCATACGCCCGCACCGTGTTCGGGCGCCCCCGGCTAGCCGCGAACTCCAGAAACTCGTCCACCAGCCAATGACCAACAACCCATTGCTCGCCGCCGCCCCTCTGGGGAAGTCGGCGAACCTGCGGAGACCAGACCACGATGATCCTCCTTGTCCGAACTCCGCCCGGGAAGATGTTCCCCGAGCGGTCAGCTCAGCAGGTGGATCACCCGTATAACCGGCGTTTGAGGATGCTCGGAGACTGGTGGTTCGGGGACGCGTGTTGCGTCGTTCGGGGACGCTTCGCCGGGCGCGCCAGCGCCCGTGTGAGGATTGCTGGGGAGGGACATTGGGCTTTAAGCTGAGGTGTTTTGATTCTTGTTCCAGAGCTGATGAATTAGGCCACTGGGTGAGGTAACCGACTCGACGGTGAAGCGATCTTCGATAGCGTCTGTTCCTTCCCACGGTGATACGCCGCGACCGAGAGTGATCGGGACGATGACCAAGTGCATGAAGTCGATCAGGTCGGCCTCTAGGAACTGGCGGACCGTCGAGGGGCCGCCGCCGATGCGGACGTCGCGGCCGTCGGCGGCCTCCTGGGCTAGGCGAAGCACCTCATGCGCCGGCCCGTCTACGAACCGGAAGCTCGTACCGTTGGGGAAGTCGATAGTTGGATGGGGGTGGTGAGTCAGGACGAATACCGGTGTTTGGAATGGCGGCTGGTCGCCCCACCAGCCTCGCCACTCGTCGTCGGGCCAAGGGCCGACCTGGGGTCCGAACTTGCGGCGTCCCATGATCTCGGCGCCGATGCCCTGGCCCCACATGCTGGTCAGGGCGCGATCGAGGGTGAAGGGGGCATCCACTTTGTCCACTCCGTGAATCGCTCGACCGTCGAAGGAAGCAAAGAGCCGTCCGGCACCGCCGATCGGCTCATCGAACGTCACGTGATCGCCCGCCGCGTAGCCGTCGAGTGAGATGTTCAGATTGTGGACGCGCGTGCGAGACATGGCGACTCCTTCATGATCGACTCGATGGCGTAACGGAAGGGCTGACGGGCAGCGATGGTCCGTACATCGCTGGACACCCCCAAGGCGGCGGCCATCAGTCCTCAACTTACTTTTCGAACGATCTCGGTGACGTAGGCAGCGAGGTTGTCCAGGGTCTGCTCGTCTCCCTCGATGGCGTGGTAGTTATCGACCGCATCGTCGCGCAGCTCCTTGGTGGGGAACACCGTGCGCATCTCGATCCGGGTCGCCGCCCCGTCGGGGGCGAACGTCAAGACCGACTCGAAGGCGTTCGGGTCGCCGCGGTACTCGCCGTGGAGGAGCGCGATCCGCTCCGGCGGGGCGATCTCGGTCCAGGAGATCCACTCCGGGTAGTCGGTCCCGTCCGGTCCGTGCATCACGAAGTCCCACTCCCCGCCGACGCGGAACTCGAACGCATGCGTGGTGGTCGTGAACCCTTCCGGTCCCCACCACCGCGACAGGTGCCGAACCCCGGTGAATGCCTCGAACACCAGCTCCCGTGGAGCATCGATGACCCGGGAGATCACGATCTCGCGCTCGGCCCTCGCCGACTGCGCCGGCTCTCCTCGCCCCGTCGCGCTCATCAGCTGCTCCTCCGCTTCGCCTGCTTGAGATCCTGCAGGTAATCATCGAGCCGGTCGAAGCTCTCGTTCCAGAACCGCTCGAACCCGCCGGTCCACTCGTGAACTGGTCGCAGCCCTCGGGCGTCGAGACCGTATAGGCGCAGCTTGCCTGACTTGCGGTCCCGCACCAGTCCGACCTCCCGGAGCACACGCAGATGTTTGGACGCTCCAGGCTGGGTCATCCCCAGCTCCTTCGCCACCTCGGTCACCGGCCGCTCACCCGCCTGCAGAAGCGCCAGGATCTCCCGGCGCTGAGGCTCGGCGATGGCGTTGAAGACGTCCGACGTCGTCGCGGCCCGGGCCATGGCCCCAATCATATTCTAATATCGGCATACGTCAAGCCGGGACGAATCAGGCGCGTCTTGTTCAGATGACGATCGCGACCCTCTGCCTCAACCGTCAGTGCGCTGCTCCCCACAGGCGGAGAATGTCACCTGCAGCCGGCGATCAGGGATGACTGATCTGAGTCGTTTAGGGAGGCGCTCGACGACCGGTATGGGTTAGGGCTGGCGTCGATAGGATCGCTGGGCGTGATTGTCGTCGACCGTAGCGGTGTTATTCGTTACTGGAGCGAAGACGCCGAGCGCCTCACCGGCCACCGCGCCGCCGAAGCGGTCGGGCAAACCCTCGACCTGGTTGTCTCGCCCGATTACCGGCTGCGCCATTGGGCAGGCTTCCATGGATTCATGGAGACAGGTACAGCTCGGGCCGAAGGCGCAGCCGCGAACATTCCGGTTCTCGGCGCGAACGGCACGGTGCGCCGATGGCCCGCGCGGTTCACTCTTATCCGCGACGCGCGTGGCCGCCCGGTTGGAGCAGCAGCGGTGATGGTCGAGCCGCTATCTGATGACCCAGCTTTCTTCGATCTGTAGAAGGCTCCGTCACCCGGCGGTAGGGGCGACCCTGGTGCCTAACCGTGCCTCGGGAATATGGGGCAGATCGGGACCGCGTGGATGGCTCGAGCATGAGCCCGCGTCGCCCCTGGATGTGTCCACATAAGCCAGCCTATCGTGTACACTGAGGTCTATGGAAGTTGGCATAAGGGAACTGCGCGGAAGATTGAGCGACTATTTGGCCCGGGTCCGAGAGGGCGATGAGGTCGTAGTCACCGACCGAGGCACTGCCTTTGCTCGGATCGTCCCAATCAAAGGGGGCCGGAGCCTGGACCGCGCTATCGCTGAAGGGATCGTCATCCCCGCAGTACAGTCAACTCGGAGCCGACCCGCTCGACGGGTGAAGAGCCGCGGCAGCGTTAGCGACTTGGTTGGTGAGCAGCGCCGTTGATTGTGTACTTCGACACGTCGGCCATCGTGCCCGTAGTCATCGAAGAGCCCTCAAGCGTTGTCGCTACTCGACTCTGGGACGAGGCGGACCGGGTCGTGTCATCGCGCCTCGTGTACGCCGAAGGTAGAGCGGCGTTGGCCATGGCCCATCGACTCGACCGAATTGACGAACAGGGGCTGAGAAGGGCGGTCGACGACTTCGAAAGTCTTCACGACCAGCTTGACATGATCGAGGTCACCGAGGACCTCATTCGAGAAGCTGGAGGGTTGGCTGAGCAGCTGAGTCTCCGTGGCTATGACGCTGTCCACCTGGCGTCGGCAAGGCTGGTGAACGACCCCGAGATGGTCCTGGCGGCAGGCGACCAGAGCCTGCTCACTGCCGCTCGAGCGATGGGCATCGCCACAGCCGATCTGACCGGTCAATCCTGACCGGCTGTGGGAGGCCACTCGCCCGGGGCAGTTTGATCGGGGCAGTTTGATCGGCGTGACGGCATGAATGTTCGGGGTCAGCCGTGGCACGCTGGATCAAGTGGCTACCTGGCGATCGATGGCGGCACTCAACAATGCGGAATGGTGCGACGTCGTGTGCAGGAGCCATGGCCTGCAACGCAGATTCGATGATGAGGCATGGAGTAGCCAAGCTCGAACGCCGCCCTTGTACCCCGACGCGGTCACGTTGGTGCCGGATCTCTCGGTTCCCGAGCTCCTGACCCGAGTCGATGCCTCCATGGGTTGCTCGATCAAGGACAGCTTCGGCTCGCTCGACTTGAGCTCCTTCGGGTTCAGGGTGCTCTTCGACGCCGAGTGGATTGTTCGGACGACTGGGGGTCCGCCGCCAGGGCCGTCGGGCCAACGCTGGGAGGTGGTGCGCGACAGCGATGCGTTCACGACGTGGGAGCGGGCGTGGCGGGGCGAGCACGGTCCGCCGGGACCTCTCAGCGCCGACCTGCTCGATTGCGACTCAGTGGTAGTGGTCGGTGCCCGCGTCGGCGACCGCGTCGTGGCCGGTGCGGTCCTCAATCGCGGGGCGGGGGTTGTCGGGATCTCCAACTTCTTCCCTCGCTCTCGGGCCGCCACGGCGAGCTGGATTGGCTGCGTTGAGATCACCATCACACTCTTTCCCGAGTCGATTCTCGTCGGCTATGGGTCGGGCGACACCCTCCACGCAGCGCGAGCGGGCGGCTTCGAAACTGCGGGTGCGCTGCGCGTCTGGCTCTGCGACAGTTGAGTCACGCGGCTCCGTGCCGACTCATAAACGGCGTTTCGGGACGACCGCGTGTTGCTATTGGGCGTCACCAGAGAGGAGCGTTCTGGGGTGGGCGCACCTTCAGCACTCAGCGACACCGGACTCTCGGACGGGACCGACTTACACATGTGGTGGGCTCTCGGCTGGATGGTGGATTTGTGCGGCGGTCAGCGGCCGACACGCGATGAATTTCGGGGCGAGGAGGTCAGCCGGCTGGCCGAGCTCGTCGTGTGATCCTGTGCCGGCGAGGCACTACGAGCCGGGGAGCAGGGCCAGGGCGTTCTCGATACCCCGTTCGAGTACTTGATTGGCCAGCCGTCGGTCGGCGAGGGCCCGGGAAAGTTGCAGCGTGCCGATCAGCAACGCGAACAGGCTAAGCGTCTGTCCGCGCGCCGTGTCGGGATCGCCGGGATCAAGGATCGAAGCGATCTGGTCGACCAGTCCCAGGACTCCGTCGGTGTAAGCACGTTTGGTGGTATCGCTGCAGCGGCCGATCTCGTCGAGCAGAGCGGCGGAAGGGCAGCCGTGCTCGGGGTCATCGCGGTGCTCGATCGACAGGTAGTCGCGAACCAACTGCTCGACTCCCTGACGGTCCGATGCCTGGGCGCGGTAGCGCTCGAGCTGTTGGTGTAGCTGGTCGGCCACCGCGGTGGCTACGAGGTCCTCCTTCGATTCGAAGTGGGCGTAGAAGGCGCCGTTGGTCAGGCCTGCGTCGGCCATGAGCACCGACACGCCGGAGCTGTCGATCCCATCCCGTTTCAAACGCTGACCAGCAGCCTCGATTATCCGCTGCCTGGTCTGTTCCTTGTGTTGCTTGCCGTAACGGGCCACACGCCGCTCCTTGTGCCGAAGGACACATTGGTTTAGCTCTCCTAGCTCATTATAGTACGATCATACTTCAATGGAAGGACCCACGATGATGCGGACTCGGACGAGCGCACCGCCCACAGCAGAGCGGGCCACCACCAGGAGGATCGATCGAAGCGCGAAGGGCGGGTCGTACAGGGTCGCATCGACGCGCACCATCCGGGCCGGGGGTGTCGACTTCGCCTACCGGGACCTCGGCCCGCGGACAGGAGTCCCGGTGATCTTTCTCACCCACCTGGCCGCCCTGTTGGATAACTGGGACCCCCGAGTAGTCGACGGCATCGCCGCGACCAAGCGCGTGATCACGTTCGACAACCGCGGGGTTGGGGCTTCGAGCACCTCCACACCCAACACCATCGAGGCGATGGCGACCGACGCCGTCGCCTTCATCCGGGCGCTGGGCTTCGAGGAGGTCGACCTGCTCGGGTTCTCGATGGGCGGCATGATCGCCCAGCAGATCGCATTGGACAAACCGCGGCTCGTCCGCAAGCTCATCCTGGCCGGCACGGGCCCCGCCGGCGGCGAGGGCATCACGAGCGTGACCCGCATCTCTCACCTCGACACCCTTCGAGGACTGCTCACATTGACCGATCCCAAGCAGTACCTGTTCTTCACCAGGACCCCCGCCGGACGTCAAGCCGGCAAGGAGTTCCTGGCCCGCCTGAAGGAGCGGACCGAGAACCGCGACAAGGCCATCTCGGTCAGATCCTACGGAGCCCAACTCAAAGCCATCCACCGCTGGGGTCAGCAGCCACCCGCCAACCTGTCGGTCATCCGCCAGCCCGCCCTCATCGCCAATGGCGAAAGTGACCGAATGGTGCCCATCAGCAACTCCGTCGACCTGGCCCAACGCCTGACGAACGCCGATCTGGTGGTCTACCCAGACGCCGGCCACGGCGGCATCTTCCAGTTCCACCAGCAGTTCGTCGAAAAGGCACTCGACTTCCTCGACCGGTAGCCCGACGACGGGCACGGCCCGCAATCGGCGTCGACCGACCGCCACGACTGAGCTCGCAGCAGCGAAGACGAAGCACCCCCTATACCGCCAGGTGCTCCAGCGCCGTGGCGCACAAACACCATCGTGCTGCAACCATCCCGGCCGCGGCCATGACACCAAGGAGTCACCCCATGAAGATCGAAGGTTCAGCTGCACTGGTCACCGGAGCCAATCGCGGGCTGGGCGCCGCCATCGCCCAGGCGCTGCTCGACTCCGGGGCCAAGGTCTACGGCGCCGCTCGCGACCCGAAGAAGATCACCAACCCCGACGTCGTACCGGTCCAACTCGACGTGACCAGCCCCGTCGACATCGACCGGGCCGCGGCAACATTCGGCGACGTGTCGATCGTGGTCAACAACGCTGGTATCGGCCGGAGCTCGGCAGCGCTGGCACCAGGCGCCATCGACGCGGCGCGAGCCGAGATCGAAACCAACTTCTTCGGCCCCCTGCGGGTGTCGCGAGCCTTCGCCCCGGTCCTGGCAGATAACGGGGGCGGCGCGCTGGTGAACGTCCTGTCTGTGCTCTCGTTCATCTCCGCCCCCCAACTCGCCACCTACAGCGCCTCCAAGGCAGCAGCCTGGTCGCTGACCAACGCGCTACGAGTCGAGCTGCGACGGCACGGGACGCTGGTGGTCGCGGTGCACTCCGGGTTCATCGACACCGACATGGCCGCGGCTGTCAACGCTGAGAAGATCAGCCCCCAGGCCGTCGCGTCCCAGATCGTGGCCGCCGTCGAAGCCGACACCGAGGAAGTGCTGGCCGATCCGACCAGCGAAATGGTGAAGGCTTCCCTGGCCGACGACCTGACGGCTCTGTACCCGGCCCTGCAGGCCCAGTGGGACGCCGAGACGGTCAGCCAGTGACGGCCATGAGGACGAGCACCGTGGCATGGAAGGACGTTCCTACCCGCACCGTCGACGTCGGAGGTGTGGCATTCGCGTACCGGGAGCTCGGTGCCGGCTCCGACATACCGGTCTTCTTCCTCCACCATTTCACCGCCGTTCTCGACGACTGGGATCCGAGGGTGATCGACGGTATAGCGGCCGAACGTCGAGTCATTGCCTTCGACAACCGCGGCGTCGGCGCGTCGGGAGGCTCCGTACCGGACACTGTCGAGGAGATGGGTCGCGACGCCATCGCGTTCATCCGGGCCATCGGCCTAGAGAAAGTCGATCTCTTCGGTTTCTCGCTGGGAGGAGGTGTCGCCCAGATGGTCGCCCTGCAAGCCCCCGACCTGGTCCGCCGGCTGATACTCGCCGGCACAGGTCCGAGGGGCGGCGAGGGCATCGACGAGATCACCAAGGTCGCCGCCGTGGCCTACCTCAAGGCGGCCCTCACCTTGAAAGACCCCAGGAACTATCTGTTCTTTCCTCGCACACCGGCGGGCAAGCGGGCCGCCAAGGACTACCTCCATCGTCTCAAGGAGCGGAAGACAGGCCGTGACAAGCGGATCTCCCTGCAGGCTCGGCGCGCCCAGCTGCAGGCGATTCGGGCGGCCGGCAAGCACGAACCCGACGACCTCTCGGTCATCGAACAGCCGGTCTTCGTCGCCAACGGCGACCACGACCTGATGGTCGCCAGCAGCCACTCGGCCGACATGGCCCGGCGCCTGCCGAACGCGAGCCTAACTATCTACCCGGACTCCGGCCACGGCGGTGTGTTCCAACACCACCAGGAGTTCGTACTCCCGGCCCTGGCCTTCCTCAACGGCTCCGGGGAGACACGATGACCGACGTCACCGCGTTGGTCGCGGCCCGGTTCACCAATCTCGTCGCCCGGCGGTTCCCGGCTGTTGGCCGCCGAGCAACCGCGAGGCAGGTCGCCAAGTACCGGTCGAGCGGCGGGCGCAAGGGCAACACGATCGTCGGCCGACCGGTGTTCCTGCTCGACGTGGTCGGTCGATCGAGCGGCGAGCGAACGTCCGGTCATGTTGATGTACGTGCCGCGCCGCGACGACCTGGTGGTCATCGGATCAGCAGCTGGCCGCGCCAATACGCCCAACTGGTATAAGAACCTGATGGCCGCCGGCGGCGGCCAAGTCCAGGTCGGCGCAGAGCGCTGGCCTGTAAGTGCCCGTGAGCTCGACGACGGTGCCGAGCGCGACGAATGCTGGGCGTGGGCAGCCGCCGTCTACCCGGGTTCGACTCCTATCAGCACTTCACCAACCGTCGGCTCCCCCTCGCTGTGCTCGAGCGTGGAGGCCCGCGGTGAGAATCACCGCTGACACAGCGGTGATTGACGCTGGCCTGGGCCGCTTCACCGCCCAGCTGCACGAACGGTGGTCCTCGCTCGTGGGTATTCACGGCGGCTACACCGCCGCCATCGTCGTCAACGCCATGACCGCCGCGGTGAACGACCCGTCGCGAGCCCTTCGCAGCTTCGCCGCGCAGTTCGCGGCCGTCCCCCGCCCGGGACCGGTGGAAATCGAAGTGAGCGTCGAACGTGTCGGCCGGTCGATGACCACCACCAGCGCCCGCCTCCTCCAAGAGGGACGGGTGCTGCAAGTCGCCCACGCCGTGAACTCCACGTCCCGGCCCGGAATGCCCTACGACGAGTACGTCTGCCCCCGCGACGCCGACCCAGGCGACACGCCCCGGTTCGCCCCGCCGGGCGGCGTCGGCCACTTCGGCAACGCCGACGTGCGACTCGACCCCGATGTCGTCCCCTTCGGGGGAGGGAAAGAGGCGTGGGTGGCCGCGTGGCTAAGGCCGCTCGACGGCGAACCGATCGACGCCGCCTGGCTGGTCGCCATGTGCGACGTTCTCCCCCCCGCGGTCTTCACCCGCACGACCGTCCCAGTGAAGGCCGCGACGATCGAGTACGTCGTGCATCTCGCCACTGGCGAACCCTTCGTACCGGCCGGTGCCCACGTCCATCTCTCCTGCCGCTCACCGCTGTCGAAGGAGGGGTTCGCCGTAGAGGACGCCACCATGTGGGCGCCCGACGGCACCGTCCTCGCGGTCGCCCGACAAATCCGCCTCGCTGGAACCGACTAGCCCTCGTCGCCCCCTGAGCACCGGCAGCACCCCCCACCCTCGCAATCCCCCTCCGAAAGAGAAACACCGTGACACCCCCCGTACTGGTAACCGGCGCCGGCCGAGGAATCGGTCTGGCCATCACCGAGCGCATGAGCGGACGAGGATGGGACGTCTATGCGACAGCTCGATCCGCCGACGCGCTCCACCGCCTCGACCGCATACCCAATATGCACCCGATCCCGCTCGACATCACCGATAGGCACGCCATCGCAGACCTGGCCGGCCAACTGCCTGCTGCGCTGAACGGCGTAGTAAACAACGCCGGCATCATCGTCAACGGACCGATCGAAGGATTGTCCCTTGACGACCTGTCGAGGCAATCGGACGTCAACGTCACGGCCCAGATCGGCGTCACCCAGGCAGTCCTGCCCAAAATACGAGAAGGCCATGGACCGGTGGTGTTCATGTCCTCGGTCTCCCGGTTGATCACGCTACCGGGCACAGGCGCCTACTCAGCATCCAAGTATGCGCTCGAGTCACTCGCCGACGCGCTTCGCATAGAACTGCGACCGTGGCGGATCCCGGTCTCACTCATCGAACCGGGACCAACCCGCACCGACATGTGGGGCAACGCACTCGATGAATACGATCGTATGGCCACGGGACTGAGCGAAGAGCATCGTGAGCTGTACGCGGCCCACCTCGCCGGAGACCGGAAGCTCCTCGGGCGCATGCAGAAACTCGTCGGTGATCCCAAGAAGGTCGTCAAGGCCGTCGATCACGAGCTGACCGCCAAGCACCCGAAACGTCGCTACCTGTGCGACAACCTCAGCCGAGTACAGAAAGCAGTCGTCTCAATCACGCCGACCGCCATCAACGACGCGGTCCTGTCAGCGGCAACCACATCCTCGAAGGGGACATCTCGGTAGTAAAATGGCCAGCGGGTCGCCCAATATCCCGCCCTCGAGTTGACCGCGACCCGTCCTCAATGTGCCGGTAGGCCCGCATTCTGTCCGGGCAACCCCGATTGGCTCGGGCTCCTCTGCCGCGGCGGGCGATGTTCCGAGGGACGGACGACACCGCCCCTCTGTGATTGGGCGTGACGACGACGATAGACGACGGCATGCGGCGAGGTATAACACGCACCCGATGAGGCACCCGTCGGGGGGCTCACTCGAACTAGCAGCCGCCCTGACGGTGTTAGCCTCTTGACGGTCGGTGAGGTATGTCACGAGTGGTGTTGAGGGACCACCACGGCGAAGATCCGCGAATCTAGGCACTGTCTCGACCTGCTAGACCCCCATGCCCTCGCCGACCGGCGTCTGTTGACGGCTGGCGGACGACACTTGCGAGGTCGTGGCGTTCGCATCGTTGCTCTCTCGCAGTAATCCTGGTCCTCGCCATCGTCCCTGGCGGTCGCCCCGTGTCGTCCGCGACTCACGCTGATCGACACAGCCTCTCTGTCGTCATCGTCACCGCAGCATCGCCGGCCCGGTCGTCAATAAAATTGGTTCGGTTTCCCCCCATTCGTCACCGGCATCCCCCCAGCTCCCGCCCCCGGAGGGGGGCGTTGGGCTCCAAGCAAACCGAACGCCGACGCGGTGATCGGGAGGGCCCACTGAGTCAAACCGACCAGACGAACCTTGTCGCAGTCAGGTGCCTGCACCTCCGCTCCCTGCTCGCCGGGATCGGCCCTCCCTCGACCGGCTCCGCCGCGAGACTGGACTCCATAGCGGGACAACGCCTCAGATCGAGGACTCGAGCTTGGACTGCTCAGGTGACGTCTAAGATCCCTCTTCGCCGGATCCTCACCGGGCCGGCGCGTTAGGACTCTCTTTACAAGATCAAGATCAAGAGGCGCCGGCTGCGCCGGCGCCCCGCGCACTCGCCTCCTGCCTTCGGCACGGCGGTGCGCCCGCAAGGAGCAGGGGACCCTGGGGTCGTGCAGGGCTCCGACCACCAGTTCTCGCCAACGTTGGAGACTCTGCCACGGAGGCTCCATACGGCCACTCAGCCGCATCAATATTGGTGCCGCCAGCGCCAGTGAAGTGCACTGAGCAGCCACTACGAGGGCTCGACGCCCTGTTTACCCACTCGGTGCATTGATCGGCGCGAACACGTCCTGGTGGCTGGTGGGCACGGCGAAATACGACGCGCCCGTCTCAGCCCGGATATGCATGAAATGTTCGACGATCTGTTGCTCAGTGCCGTAGGCAAGATAGGGCGAGGTAAGCAGGTCGTCGACGGTAAGTTCGCCATCGAGTGCGAAAAACGGGCTGTGACGAAGCCAGTCGAGGTGGGCTTCGGCGGCAGCTCGACGGTTGGTGGTGACAATGACCCCGAGGACCAAGATGTTGATCTCCAGATCACGCCAGCGGTCACCCGCCGCAGCACGGATCCAAGCACACTTCTCCGTCACTGATTTCAGAGTGAGTTGCGTGGCCCGCATTCCTCCGGCTGCGACAGCGACAGGCATGACGCCCACGATCTCCGCCCCAGCGGCGGCCAGCGACAGAACCCGACGACCGCCTCCGCCCACCAGCAGCGGCGGGCGGGGCTCCTGCCTTGGTTTGGGGTAGGGCCGGTAACCCGTGACCTTATAATGTTCACCGTCGAAAAAGACGGTCTCAGCTTCGAACGCCAGCTTGGCGATCTTGACGGTCTCGGCCAAACGCTCAACACGGATTGAACCAGGCTCCAAGCCGATCCCCTATCCCTCGTAGTCGACCTGTAGGTAGCCGGCACCCAGACCCAACTCGAAGCGACCTTCGCTCAACAGGTCGAGCGTGGCAGCCTCCTTGGCCATGACTACAGGGTGGCGAAGGCTACCGCACCGCACGTAGGTCCCAATGCGCATCCCGGTGTTCTCGGCCACTGTCGTGAGCGCCGGAAACGTCGCTAACTGCTCATTCAAGTGGTCCGCCATGAGAAAAGTGTCATAGCCCAGTGACTCCGCAGCGTGGGCCTGGGACAAAAGCTCCTGGCGGGTTTCCGGTCCTGCATAAACCCCAAACCGAAACGATCGCTGATCAGTCATGCGGTAACTCCTCTTTCGCCCGCGGAGCAGACTATAGCTCCACTCGCACGACGTCAGTGTGGCCGGCGTGGACCGGTGCCAGGGAGCCCATCTCGCCCGCAAGGAGTTAACGGTGGCCATGACTACCCGGCTGCACAGGACCCGCCGTTCCGGTTTGCCGGATGGCGCGACCGTCGAATGGACGACCACCGGCTTTCGAGGCCCTCAGGACACTCGCCCCAATGCGCGGGCGAACGGTCGAGGGCTGACGAGCCTGTAGCCGGCTGGCAACACCAGCGCCGGAGCGGCCGTACCCGTCCTGCTGCCAACGGTTCATCGGGGGCACCGATCGCGCGTCCATCGCGCCTGCGGTGTCAGGTCCGGCCCGCCTCGGCAATGGCCACAGACAGTGCCACCGGATCACTATCGATCTTGGTCACCGCAAGCACCTCGCCGGCGTCGTTCATCCTCACGATCACCGATCGGCGGCGATGCGAGTCGATGCCGACATACTGTTGTGCACGTTCCACCGGGGTCTCCTTCCGTCGACGACGGGTGGGTCTGGAATCCCCGAGTGTGCCTCGCACGCCCGGACCTGCCGGCTGGAGGAGCGCCGGCGGTTCACAACAACCTTACCCACAACCAACCCTCTCCCAAACTCGGCGTTCCTCACCGACCACCGGTTCGAGTGACGCGAAAGCCGCGTCAGCGCTTCTTCATGACATCAGTTCGCTGGGCGCACAGAATCGCCGAACGACGGCGGTTTGCCGGTTATGCAGGCGGCGGCCAACCAAAGCCCGGTGTCTCCCGTCCAATCCCGGCGGGCAAGACGACCAGACCAGCTCGGCGGCTTGCTTCTTGACTCTCTAAAGTCGGCAAATCGAACTGTGCGCGCAAGTTGTTCAGGTTGTCGACGTTTGCGAGCGGCAAGCCCACCGTACCGAACCTTGGAAGTTCCCCCTTCACCTTGCAGATCAGGTCGAACGTAAATGGATAGTGCTCGAGGTCACGCTCGCCGGGTTGGGATTCTCAACGTGAGCGCGAGGCATTCTCGATGGACCGCCTGATAGGAAGCGACGATTTCGGGGGGTTCGGGCCACTCCGCGATCGCCGACATGTCCCAACCGCCGCCTTCCTCGAACCTCTGCCGTAAGGCCGTCCCGAACGACTCGTCAATGTTGACGCGATTCAACACCGCCGCGCCCCAGCAGTGTTGGTCATCCTCGAACATCCGCAGCAAGTCACGGCGCACCGCCTCGTCGTTACCCACTGCCACAGTCTTACTGACCAAGGCGAAGGCGTCGTGGGAGCAGACACCGCCTTGTTCAGTTACGGTTTACGAGAGAGGTTGTGTACGAACGATGGGGCCCTTTCCGGGCCGCACACCCAGGAGGTTTGATCTTTGACGATTGCCGAGACCATTGCGACTGCCTACGACCGTTGGGCATCTGATGACGTTGACGGCTTCCTCAGCCTGTTCGATGAGGATGCGATGTTCGTCATCCCTGGTACGACCTCCGTGTCCGGCGACCACGACATGGCTGGTTTTAAAGCGGTGCTGAAACGGGTAGCCGAAACGACCAAGGCCGGGCGTCACCGCCAGGAGTTGGTCTGTCAGTACCAGTCGGACTCGGGCGCCGCGCTGGTCTTCGACACGCACTTCGGTCCCGATGAGGGCGACAAGTACCATTCCATTCACGAGTGGATTATCCGAGACGGGCGCCCTCATGTGTGGATGCTCTATGTGCACGAGTACGACTTGTTCGCGCGGCTCTGGGGCTAGACCTTGGCTTCGTCCCGCCTCCCTGCCAAACACCTGCCGCCGCCGGCTTGTCTTGGATTGTCTCCTGTGCCCATCCGCAGGTAAAGGCAGCCGCCAACATGGCGGCTGCCTGCCTGCGGCCCAGAGATCGGGTGAGCGTTGCGCTCGTCTCTCCCTTGGTCTAGGGCCCCGTGCTGGTGATCACGTTCATCGCCGCGGGTCGGCTGACCGTTGCACCTTACGGCCGGCACGCGGGGCGGAGGTCACGTCACGATCCGCTAGGAAGAGGCCCCCACGGCCGGGTCGTGTTGCTCGCGCTTGTCGAGTGCAGTGTTGACCTGGATGCCCGTGGGCAGATAGTATGCGTTTGGCGTTGACCTGTCGCCTAACCCTGTTTCGGTCTCTCCCCAGTGGGATCGTAGATGAGGGCAAAGGGGATTGATGTCCTCAGGTCGGTGATCCGGTATCGCGCCTGGGATGTCGGAGCTGGGGACGGGATCCGAGGCGAGAGGTCCGGATGACAGCGCATAAGAATCGAAAGCAACGGGTC
The DNA here is from genome assembly GCA_963834725.1 of uncultured Acidimicrobiaceae bacterium. Lineage (GTDB taxonomy): Bacteria > Actinomycetota > Acidimicrobiia > Acidimicrobiales > Palsa-688 > PALSA-693. The sequence continues at coordinate 3,044,609 of CAWICN010000001.1, read as the reverse complement.
CGCCGCCGAGCCGAACGCACGGGCGAGTCCTACACAGCCGCGCTCCGGTACCTCCGACCACCGAAAACGGAGGACACAATGGACACAACTGCCTGGCATCGCATCGAGAAGCCCGACTACGGCTATGCGATCTCCATCCCCGAAGGTTGGATCGAGACGCCACCTAATCTGAGAAGCAATCCCTGGGAGACAGTCCGCTTCGGAAGCCCCGAGGATCGACGCCATGACGTCGTCGTCTTCCGCCAGCCGGTGATCCCGGGACAGACCGTCGCGGATATCGTTGCCAATTCCAAGACACATCTGGAGGGCTACGGGTTCAGCTCCTTCCACGTCGAAAATGTGACGGTCGCCTCTCGGGACGGAATGCGCCTGGACTTCGCCGCCACAGATGTGGGCAGGAACTGGAGCATTCAGGAGTACTTCGTCGTTGAGGGCGAAGCCTGTTTCTGTTTGGGCTTCGGTTCGTCCGATCCAGAGGAGATTCAAGACATTATCGATGCCATGCTGGCCAGCCTCGCAATCTTGCCCTAGAGCTTCCAGGCCGAGGTTCGAGGCCTGCTGAACAGCTCCGGCTGAATGACCGGGCGGCAACCTGCCTCGCGGGTGAGCGACAGTCCCCCGTGTTGGAGCGCAGAGGGTCGAGATCTGCGAACGGCGAATCCATCCAGTCTCAGCTGCCATCCGGGAATCCGCCCCGGGCGGTGACCGCCGGAAAGTGCGGCAGCACTTGTCGCGGCGGCACCTGGCTCCGCCATCCGTCCGGGTATGGCGCCATGCCCTTCGACAGGAGCGAACCTGGACCTGGATCGCCGACGAGTTGCTCGGCAGCCCGCCGAAGACGCCGGACCGCCGCTGCCGATCGGGCGTCGGGCCAGCGACCCTCGAGGGATTCTGTCCACTGGAAGTAGGCGTTGCAGGCCTGCACCCCTTTGGGAGCCAACCGGGCCACTCGTCGCCGCCGGCCGCCAGGATCCGTGGCCACCCCGATGTAACCACGTTTGTCCAGAATGCCGACCCAGTTGTCGATGGCCATCTTGTCCACGCCGCTCAGTTCAGGAATCTTCACCACCGCGACCCCGTCGTCACCGATCAGGCGCAGGACATTGGCGCAGATCGGCAGCCGGGACCCCACCCCTGACGTGTAGATTTCGAGGGACAGGTCCGAGTGGTCGTCGAAGTCGAGCGTCAGCGCCAGCAGCACCTTCGACAGCAGGGCGGTCAGCGGCAACTGAGTGTCACCTTCAGTCGGCTGCCGGGGTAGTAGGCGCGGTTCGCCCAGGAGATAGTCGGGGAGATCCACATCTAGGCGTGCCACCACATTCGTCAGCGCGGTACGCAGATCGGCCACCGCTTTTTGACCAAATCGGTCATTCCACCGTGCCTCGATTTCGTCGGTGAGCGGAGCCCAGATACTCTGCGCCTCGAGACCCGCTTCCGTGGGTCGGACCAGCCATTCCGAGGGAGGCGGCTTGGCCCGCCGGTCGGCGGGATCCGGGCCCAGCTTCAGGTAGCCCCACCATTGGCCGACCCGCTTGACCGGGCCCTGCATGCTCTTGGGAGTGAGCTGTGACCGCTGAACCAGATCCCGGGCGCTGATGCCGACTTCCGGTACGAGACGCATGACGTGGACCCAAATGGCCATGGAGACCAGCCATGGTCGAGGACCTTCGCCGGCCGTGCGGCCGTGGCGAGTCGTCCGGTGCGGCATGCGATGCTCGAACTCGTTGTCGAACTCGATGGTGAAGGCCACCAGCAGCGCCGACAGGAGCGCGGTCAGATCAAGGTTCCGGTCTCTATCGGAATGCAAAGTCGCCATGACATGTCACCATAGGTGGCGCCTGCGACTCCGAACTCATATTCACTGGATGGCGCATCGGCCAAGCCGTGTCCACGGTCCAACCACGAGGACTGGACGTGGACCTCGGTTACAGGTCCTACAGCCGCGCCGTAGCGCCGAGGCGCCTGAGCCGAGCGGCAGTCGCCGGATCAAGTTACCGGCGACAACTTGATCCGAGACCGAGTCCGCCGGTCAGGCGATCTTGACCGATACCGTCTTGCAGGGCCCGATGACACCGGTGCTTTCGTTGGACAGACAAACCCGGGCCCTGGCAGTCGTTCCCGGGGCGCCCGTGACCGTGGTGGTGAGGACCATCGAAGCCTGCTGTCCGGGCTTTACGAAACCGGGCTCGCAGAAGGGTGAGTCGGGATTGATGGCTGTCCCACCGGGGAGCACACAGGTCATACCAGCGTGTGCCACACTTACGTTGACCACACTAGTGAGATCGAGGTCCTCGTTGGCGGCCGCGGTCGAGTGTTTGGTCTCGGTGAAGACGAACGTGAGCGTCTGACTCGTCTGAATGGTCGTGATTCCCCCCGCGACGCTGCCCGTCAGTACGAACGCTGGCTCCGAGGCCGCCGACCGCGACGGAGCCGCGGATGCGCTGGGCACCGTCGATACCAGCGCGCCAGCGATCGATGCGGCGCCAAGGATGCTAAGCACCCGGACCATCTGGCCGTGAAAATGCATGATTGTCCCTCCCTTGCGGTTCGATCACCCAATCACATCAGGCGCGAGAGCGGGAGGCATACGGGGAAATCCAATCTTTCCCCAGTGGGACGACCTGCCCAAGGAAACGTCGAAGCTATCAGACACCTAGGTGGCGATAGCGCGATCAGGGTTACACAGGTACGAACAGCCCAGTGAACTCTCTGTCCGGCTCGAACGCCTCAGACATCACGAAGGTGCCGTCGCCGGTGCGGTCCATGAGCTCCTTCATCGTCGCGTCCACGTCCTCGGTGTCGAGCTCGTAGATAGCCAGGTAGGGGTACCCGCCGTCATCGGCGCCTCCCGCCTTCCTGAAGCGACGTCCGCTCACCACGCCCGAAACCGAGGTGACATCAGGAATGTGAACTTCGTCGTACCACTTGTTGAACTCGTCCTCACGCGATACCTCGACCGGACGGGAATGGACGATAAGCACTGCCTTGGCCATGTAGTCCCCTCTCTGGGTGATCGGTGAAGCCCAGACAATCTGATAGCACCGCGAGCATAGCGTGACGATGCCGAGCCGCCAGCGGGCCCAGAACAGCAAGGGAGCCAGTTCGACGAAGCAACCCGTGCCCTTCGAACAGTCGCCGACATTGGCGGCCCGAGCAACAGGCTATTATGCGCCAGCGAACGCCGGCCGTAGTGCAGCCGTCTCAAGAGAACACCGAGGGGGCCAATGAGAACTCTCGTGATCGGGGGCACTGGCCCGACCGGTCCTCACATCGTCAACGGACTGGTCGCCCGGGGACATCATGTGACCGTCCTGCACACCGGCCGCCATGAGGTGGAGACGCTACCGCCACCGGCACAAGTCCCGCACCTACATGCTGACCCATTTGATCGGACGTCGTTTGCCAATGCGATCGGCGGGCTGACCTTCGACATGGTGTTCGCCATGTACGGCCGGCTCCGAATGATCGTCAACGAGCTCGCGGGTCGAACACCTCGGCTGTTCTCGATCGGAGGGGTACCCGTCTACCCGGGCTACAGCGACGACGACATCCGTTACCCACCGGGGATGCGACTCGGGTCCCGCGAATCGGACGCCTTCGCTCCGCTAGGCGAGGTGAGGAGTATCAGTCCTGAGGAGCTGGCGACCCGAGGTGGACGCTCGGACAAGGTCGCCAAGATTATCCAGAGCGAGGCACTGGTCTTCGATCGGCACCCTCAGGCGACCCATTTCCGGTATCCCTACATCTACGGGCCCAACCAGCTGGTGCCCCGGGAGTGGTCCGTTGTCAAACGCGTCCTCGACAAGCGGAAAATCCTGATCCTGGCCGACGGCGGGCGATCCGTGGACACGGTCGCCTATGTCGAGAACGTGGCCCACGCCGTGCTGCTCGCCGTTGACCACATCGACGTCTCGGCCGGACGCGTGTACAACGTCGGCGACGACGAATTGTATAGCCGCGGCCAGGTCGCCCGCATCGTGGCCGACGAGCTCGGTCACACCTTCGAGATCGTCAACCTGCCGGCCGAAGTGGCCCGACCGGCCTATCCGACGCTCCAGCATCACAGCACCCAGCACCGGGTGGTGGACACCACCCGCATCCGGACCGAGCTCGGTTATTCCGACCGGGTCGCCCCCCTCGAGGCGCTGCGCCGCACCGTCCGCTGGCAAGTGGAGCACCTTCCCTCCGAACATCACCGGCTGATGGAGGCGATCCAGGACCCGTTCGACTATGCCGCCGAGGACACATTGGCCGAGCTCTACCGAACGTTCGTGACCAATTGCGCTGCGGTCCCGTTCACTCGAGAGCCCGGGTACACCGCCGCCTACTACGGACCCCGCGAGAACCCCGGCCGAAGTCCCTAACGCCCCTGACGGCCTGCCGGCCTGTGAACGGGGCGAGGGGCTTCGCCCATGTCGCTGATCAGGACGGGGACGACCAGCCGCAGAGCCGGCAGCTGGAACGTGGCTGGCGCCACAGGCCGTAACTCCGCGCTGGCAAGCTAGTGATGTGGACGATCTCCGGTGGGTGAGCGCGGTCGAGCAGGTGCGGCTGCTGAAGGCCAAGGCGGTGAGCCTGACGGAGCTGCACCGCGCAGCGGTGGAGCGGATCGAACGGCTTAACCCGATCGTGGACGCGGTGGTGTGTCCGCTGTTCGACCGGCCCGCTACGGGGGTGCCAATGCTGATCAAAGATGCCGGGCAGGAGCTGGCGGGCACTCCCCACTGGGTGGGGGTGGCGGCATTGCGTGACGCCGGCGCTCGGTCGACAACCACGACCGGCTTGGTGCAACAGTTGGAGGCGGGGGGATGTTCGGTAGTGGGCAAGGGTGCGTGTCCCCAGCTGTCGACGGGGGCGAGCACTGAGCCTCCCGGCTTTCGTCCGACCCGCAACCCCTGGGATCTATCCCGTTCTCCCGGCGGATCCAGCGGCGGACCGGCCGCGGCGGTCGCCGCCGGCCTGGTCCCCATGGCGCACGGGTCGGACGCCACCGGGTCGCTGCGGGGTCCGGCCGCCTTGTGCGGGGTCGCAACCCTGACGCCGACCGCAGGGCGCATCTCCTCAACTCCCCCGGCCGGGCAGCCGCCCAACGACTGCTGGCGAGACTTCGTCCTGGCCCGCCATGTCGAGGATCTGACCTGGGTCTTTCGCATGCTTACCGGGTCAGTGCCGCAACGTTCATCGACGTCGTTGCGAGTCGGTCTCCTGGACCACGACCCGGAGCTCGGCCTGGCCGTACACCCGGCCTGCCAGCAAGCAGTGGGAATGGCTGCCCGGCTCCTGGAGACTCTGGGGCATCAGGTCGACTTAGCCTGGCCCGAAGCGCTCGGGCACCTGTGGGCGGCCGCGTTCGACTCGTTTCGGATCATCAGCGACGCCACTCGACCGGCTGTGCTGGCTTGGGTGGCTGCTCGTCTCGGCCGCCCCCCGGCTCCCGACGAGCTAGAGGATTGGTTCTTTGCAGCTGTCGACCGGGCCGAGCGGCGCACCGCCGACCAGGTGGCGGCCGCAGAGGCGACGGTGGAGGCGGCGGTCAGCCCGATCGTGGACTGGTGGAAAGACCATGACCTGTTGGTCACCCCCGCCACCTTCCAGCCTGCCTGGCCGCTCGGGACCCCGGCCGGGCCGGCCCACATCGGTACTCTGCTCGCCCCCTTCAGCCTCACCGGGCAACCGGCCCTGTCGGTACCCCTCCATCGGAGCGACGACGGCCTGCCTGTCGGCGTCCAGGTCGTTGGCCGGCCAGGAGCAGACGAAACCCTCCTGGCTCTCGCCCACGACCTTCAGCAAGCGGCCGACTGGACCCAGCGGCGGCCGACCCTCGGCCCGTAGTACTGCAGCGAGGTCCTCAGCCGCAGCGGCCGAGTCTCGGCGGAGTTGACCGTCAAGTTAGTAACTTTAGAGCGGTGGAGGAAGGCCCGAATAGCTCGCCCGAAGTCCGCGTCGCAGACCGAGACCGCCAGCAGGTGGCGGAGGTGTTGCGCCGCCACACCGTCGACGGCCGCCTGACCCTTGATGAGTTTTCCGCAAGAGTCGGGTTGGCGCTTGCTGCCAGGACCCGCTCGGACCTTGAGCTGCTCACCAGAGACCTGCCCCCTGTCCCCGAAGCGGTGCCTGAGACCAGGCGTAAGAAGGCCCGGCGGAGGGTGGTGGCGGTAATGAGCGAGGCGACGGCCAAAGGCCGATGGAGAACCGGTGGATCGGTGGCCGCGGTGGCGGTGATGGGAAAATGTGAGCTCGATTTCCGCCGGGCGGAGATCGACCATGACGAAGTCAGCGTGACCGCGGTCGCCGTGATGGGCACTACCGAGATCATCGTGCCCGAGGGAATCGAAGTGGAATTGACCGGCGTACCCTTCATGGGCGCCAAGCGGCTCAGGCTGGCCGATGTGCCGACGCTCCCGGGCTCGCCACGCATCGTTGTACGCGCTTTTCCCGTCATGGGTGACGTAACCGTCCGCTCCAGGCCACAGCGCCGCGACGACGCGCTCCCCGCGAGTGCCCGCGAGCACCATGATGGGCGGTACCTGCGGCCGGGACTAGGGGAGGAGCGGGCAGGGGCCCGGCCAGAGGCGCGGCAACGTCGCCGACCCGGGCGGGACGAGTTTCGCGTCATGGCCCGCGAACTCGAACGTCGGTATCGGGCCGGTGAACCCATCGACCTCGATGACATCTACCACATTGTCTTCTCCCGCCTGGTACCGGGCGCGCCGGCCCAAGCGCTCTCCCCGACGCCGGCGCACGAGAAGCCGCCGTCCCCCAGTGCTGGCTATCTCGTCGGACCGATCGATCGCGAACCCGCGTCTGCGCCGACCGCAGCACCGCTGGCAGCGGATTCAGAGGAGGTGGCCGGCGATACTGGTATCGGGGATCTTCCCGGGACGCTCGACGGAACCGTGACCATCATGTTCAGCGATATCGCTGGCTACACAGCCATAAACGATCGCCTCGGCGACCTCGCCGCTCACGACCTCCTGACCGAGCACAACCGGATCGTTCGTGACCTCCTTGCCATCCACCGTGGATACGAGGTGAAATCACAAGGCGACGGGTTCATGATTGCCTTCTCCAGCGCCGGGCGGGCCATCCGCTGCGCGATCGCCATCCAGCAGGCGTTCGACAAGTACTGCCTCGAACACTCCGACGAGCCCATCCGCGTCCACCTCGGACTCCACACCGGGGAGGCTGTTCGCGACGGAGACGACTTCTTGGGACGAACGGTCATCATCGCCAGCCGCCTGACCGGCCTGGCCGGACCCGGCGAGATTCTGGTGTCGTCACTCTTGCGCGAGTTGACCGAACCATCCCGTGAGTTTCGCTTCGGCGCACGGCGTGAAGTAACGCTCAAAGGAGTCAGCGTGCCCCAGGTCATCTCTCCGGTGATCTGGAACGACGATTGTGACGAGGAACAGCCACTCGAGGCGCCACGATAGTTTCCGAGAGTTGCTGTCAATGCCCGATCCTCGCCGATTTGGTCTGCTTGGCACAGCGCGGTTCGGCTGCCGTGCTGGTTACGCTTGACGGCGAGCCGTAACTTCAAGTACCGCTACCTGCACCGGCTCAGCACGACCCTTGACCTGCAGAAGTTCGGTCCGGGCGCCGGGGTGGGCCGGTGCTATCGGGTCGTAAAGGTTGGAGGACAAGACCACCTCCCCGGGAGAGGCGAACGACTGTAGGCGTGCCCCTACGTTCACCGCGTCGCCTAGAGCGGTGAAGTCGAGCACCGTTCCCGACCCCACGTTGCCGACAAAGGCCACGCCGGCGTTGGCCGCCACTCCGACAGGCAGGTCGGTTGTGGCGGCGGCCAGGTCGATCGCCGCCCGGGCGGTCTTTCCGCGGTAGTCAGGACCGGCCAGCCCCGCCAGGAACAGCCCCATCACCTCGTCTCCAATCAGTTTGTCGATAAGCGCGTCATGTCGGATAAGCACGTCGGTCGCTAAGTACTCAGTGCACCTCGAAGCGGTCAGTGCAGCTCGGAGAAGTCCGTCGGGTCGAGGTACACCGACGTCACGCTGGCGGTGAGTCGTCCGTCGACCTCGCTCGCGTCCTTGGCCGCGATCCAATCGGGGTCCGCCTGGAAGGCCGCCCACGACTCCTTGGCGGCCTGCCGGCTGGCGTGGGCCAGCAGGTAGATAAGGGTCTCGGTAGGCTCGCCCTCGGCGTTGGTCGCCACCCAGTAACCGATGTTGGTGATCCCGTGCTTCTCGAACAGCGCCGTGGTGTGGTCGCGAAAGCGGGTCAGGAGCGCGTCGAGCTTGCCCGGCGCCGCGACATAGGTGCGGAGCTCGAAGCTTCGGGTGTCTGTAGCCATGGACGAAGGCTATCCCTCGCTTCCGCCCCGGACACCAGTCCGAGAGAAGGCTCAGCGTCCAAACGCCCACGCCACCATAAGCGGGAACTCTTCCCGCTAGAACGTGTGCCGACGACGAAGTACGCACGCGGCAGCGAGTTCGGCATCACGGCAGGCGGTTGGTAACCTCCGCCCGGCGACGCGCAAAGGACGTCGCCCTACTGCGAGAGCAACTGGCCGTCACCGGCGAACACGATTGATTCGGGCGGAACTGGCGGGATGTGGGGGTCAGAACCACATGATTCAGTGCGAGAGGTCGTTGACGACGGCTCGGCCGAGGTACTTGCCCGCTTCGAGCTCGCCGAAGATGTTCCCGAGGTCCGAGAGCGGACCGGTGCGCGAGACATGGCTTTTCACCCGGCCATGGGCGGTCAGATCCACCAACTCCTTCATGTCCTGTACGGTTCCCACAGCAGAGTAGATCAGAGTGGGATCGTTCCGGAAGAAGTCGAAGAGGTCCAGCTGGAGGCTGCCGTCGCTGGTCGGCGGGATACCGACCGCGACGAAGAGCCCGCCTTTCCGAAGCAACGTGAGTCCGAGTTCGAAGCCGGCCAGGCGCGCCGAGAACACGAGGGCAGCGTCGACACCGCCGAGATCCCGGCGGACCACGTCTTGCGCCTCACTGGCGTCGACGACCACCTCGGCGCCGAGGGCGCTGGCGAACGCCAGTCGTTCCTCCCCGACGTCGACACCCACCACCCGGTAGCCGAAGGACGTCGCCAACTGAACTGCGTAGTGGCCGAGCCCTCCTGCGGCGCCGATCACCGCCACCGGCCGCCCGGGGAGCACGCCGTGCAAAACGAGCTTCTTGACCGCGCCGTACGCCGTCAACCCTCCACACGCGAGAGCCGCTTCGAGGTCATCGACGCCGTCGGGCAGCTTGACCAAGCCCGGTGCGTAGACCGCGAAATGCTCGGCGAAGGTTCCGAGAACACCCTTCCCCTCACTGCAATGGCGGGGCCGGCCGCTCAGGCAGTACTCGCACCGACCGCACCAGTATCCGCCGCCGGATCCTCCCAGCCCGAGGATTACTCGATCGCCGACTGCGCCGAAGGCATCTGCCCCGGGGCCGAGTGCCTCGACGACGCCGATCGCCTCGTGGCCGATGACCTCAGGTCGCACGCCGTGCCAATCCCCTCGGGCGAGGTGCAGGTCGGAGTGGCATACTCCGGCGGTGCTAATGCGCACCAGGGCCTGGCGCTCGCCCGGTTCGGGAACTGGTACCTCCTTTATTTCCACCTTTCCGTTCACCACTCGAGCAGCCTTCATCATGGACTCCTTGTGCGAGTATGCGGTCACCCCCGGGCTCAGAACCCGGAAGGGGCGAGCTTACGCAATATGACGCAAAGCAGCCTGGCCGCGTCAGAACAACGTCGGGAATAACAAGCTAGGAGTCCGCCAGCCAGGCCAGGAAACGGCCCTGCGACCAGCAGCGGGCCAGGGCCTCGGCGCGCCGCGCCGTCCGCCCCGGGCCGAGGAGGCCCGCACCCAACCCGAAGATCGCCAGGCCCACGATGCTGTGGCCAGAGGCGCGGCGGTCGCCAAGTGTCGGTATCGTCGGCGCCACTCCGACCCCCTCCGCTGACACCCAGGCCACCGCCCGGCCGGCGCCCGCTTCGTCGAGACGGTGCAGGAAGCGCAGCCGACTCTCGAGCGGAAAGTGTGACAGCGACCACGTCGTGATGACGACAGGCAGAGCGTCCGCCGGGACACGGGCGAAGGCGTCGGGGAGCACCTTGACCGGGTTACCCTGCAGCAGGAGCGGAGGGGCCGTCGCCGCCAAGGCCATCTCCGCGTCGAGCCGGGCGGTCCGGTCTGGCTGATCCGGCCACAGGCAAGCGCGCAACCATCGGGCCTCATCCGCGTCGGTCACGTCGACCGGATCGAGGTCGACGACGATCCGGGCGACGACGTCGGGCATGGCCCGGCTCGGGATGGGCCGGCCTCCCACGATCGACGACGACAGCTGGGCGGGCGATGACAGGTCGCCGAGCCACTGTCCGTTGCTGTAGGTGATGCCGACGCGATCGGCATTGAGATTGAGCCCAGCCGAACAGCCCACGTCGATCAACCCGATGGCATTCGCGCCGACCCGGCGCGCCGCCTCAGCAATGGCCGGATACAGCACGGCGCCGCGTCCGGTCTCGTTGGTCTTCATCTGCCGGCGCACGGCGATGGCCACGACCGATTCGGTCATGCCCAGCAGGGTGTCGATCGCCGCGCCCGTGGCCGCGTCGCCGTCCGCAGCGGCATAAGCGGCCGCCAGCGCGGGAGCGCGTCCGGCCAGGGCGAGGTCGTGCAGGGTGGCGAGGATCACCCTCGGGAGCCGCTTGCGCGCCGGCGCCGTCTCGATGGCGCGTAGCGCCTCCTCGGACTCACTCAGGGCGACGGCGACGCGCTGGTACAGCGGCGAGGTTCCGGCGGCGTCGACTTCACCGAAGTGCCGGTACACCTGGGCCAGTGTCCTGGCCCTACCCACGGGTAGGGCGCTTCCGGCTGACGATCTCGGCATACCGAACATTCTGGCCGCGCCTGGTGAACTCGCTCGGTGGAGAGCTCGAGCGCAGTCTGTGCGAGGTGGCCCCACCTGGCTCTACTTCATCGGGCGAGTGGTCAGCGGTAGACGCCGGCGTCGAGCACTCCCGCGTAGTGCAGGAAGTGGGCCCGGGTGTAGGACCTGTTGCCCGCGATGCTCGTGTCTGGGTTCGGTCCGAGAACAAAGTCGGTGCCCAGGAAAGGCTGGAACTGACGAAAGGCGCTCAAATAGCTACTCGGGTCGCTGCGCAGCAGGCCGATCAGGGTCTCCGCGACGATCCGACCGCCGGTGGGACCGAGCGCGACGCCGTTGGTCGCGATCTTCGACTCCGCGAGGACGTAGTACCAGAGGGGCGTGCTCGTCCCGAACGGCGCGTAGACACTGGCGATGTCGACCAGGTCGCCGGAGGTCAGACGAGTGTTGCCCATCGCTCTCGCCACGGCTTGACCGGACGGCAGCCCCCACGTGAGCTGGCGGAGCAGGTTACGTTGCGGCAGCACCACAGGTGACGTCTGGGTGTGGGGAGCGATAGCCGGCGCCGGCAAGTCGAACAGCACGCTCGAGACCGACGTGTCGGTCTTCTTGTTGTTCTTGACCTGGCCGTCGCCGGCATCGAAGAAGGTCTGCCAGCCGATGTACCGGCGAGGCGCCGGGAAACCGCCGAGGAGATCGTCACGGTCGGCCGGGGTGTTGAAGCTCGAGATGCTCGAATCGAAGATCAGCCCGAAGAAGGGGTCCGTTGTTGGCGAGGTGCTGTCACCGGTCCCGCTTGTGAAGTTGGCCCGGTACGAGGGACGGACCTGGCTGTGGCCGAACCGATAGGCGGCGCCACCGAACTCGATCGGCATGAAGCCGTCTCCCCGTGGCGGCCGGTAGAAGAGACTTCCGCGGGCGAGGACGTCGTCGACGACGGTCTGGCCACAGACCTGGGGAAGGTGTTCGTTCACGAGGAGCCATTGGTAGTGCCACAGGGTTATCTGCCGGGCGACGAGGAACTTCTCAAACGACGTCGCCACCTCGAATGGCCGTCGCCTGCCCATGAGAGCGGGGTTGATCTGGGGGAACCGGTCGATCACCTGGTTGTAGAAGAGGATGTGGGCGCAGTGCAGACCGGCAATCATCATGTTCTCGTCGTTGCGGGGATCGCCGATGATGGCCGTGAACGAACCGTCGGCATTCTGTACGCGTGGGATGTCCTCGTGGACGCCGCCGCTTCCAATCTTCAGCTTCGGGCCGACCGAGCCGTCAGGGTTCGGCTGGTACAGGTCCGGGCGGATCGCCGGCCCACCTCCGAACACCGAGTCGAGGTCGAGCGCCGGGGTCCTCGTGTTGGGCGAGACCGTCGGGTTCTGGGGTACGCCGAGCAGGGAGGTCTGGTCGAAAGTGATGTCGTGGTCGGTAAACTGACCAACGAAGGTGGACCCTGCGGTCATCGTGGGGTTGTCCGGGTTCGTGCCGTAGGGGTTAGTTGGGGTAGGGTTCCCGTTTACTGTCGGGTCCGTGATGAGCGCCGTAGGTCCTGCGGCCAGGTCGTCGCCTGCGTCCAGGATCCCGCCGGGCTGGCCGACTTCGAGGAGCGCCGCCCTCACCGTGTCGGTGGCCGGAGCGAATGGCGGGAGTTGCGGGAAGATGCGACCGAAGAAGTGAGCTGAGACAGGCACCCCCGCGTGCGGAGAGAACTCCGCCGCCCCCGCCGAGCTGACGCCGCTCAGGAGCTCCGTGCCGCCGAGCGAGGCTGCGAGGGCCGCGGCGCCGGCCGCACCCGCCCGGGTGAGGAACTGCCGGCGGGTCGTTCCACGTGCGGATGCCTCATCATGCCGCTCTGGCCGCTCTGGCCGCTCTGGGTCCTCGATGCTCATCGGGCTGCGGTCTTCTCGTGGTCGGAGTCCACGGCGAGGGCGCCGACGCGAGCCGGGGCCAGCCCGTCCTCGAGCGCTGTCCCTCTAGTTACGTGGCGGTCCACGTTCCGACGACCTATCAGCTCTTCCAGGCCGGACTCATGTCGCGGGCACGTCAATCCCATTCCCTCCTTCGGGGGTCGTGGCGGTCGCTGTGCGTTTCCGCCGCCGCTCCTGCGGACCTAGAGCTCTCGCCCTTAACGACTCAGCGACTACGCGGCCTTGCACCGGGTGGCTTCAAGGCAACCTAGCGTCACCTCGGGTCCGCTGTCGAGGGTCAAAATGGGGCACGTGGGCTCCGAGCCGACACCCGATCAAAACGACTCGCCGAAGGCACGCACACACACGTCAAGAACCAGCGGCGCAGCCGGGAACGGTCGGGTGGTGGGAGAATGAGCCCATGGGGCACGTGGAGGTAGCTCATCTGGACTACTACCTGCCCGACGGCCGGCTCCTCCTGGACGACGTGTCGTTCCGGGTCGGTGAGGGTTCAACCGTGGCTCTGGTCGGGGCGAACGGGGCGGGCAAGACCACACTGTTGCGCTTGATCGCCGGCGAGGTGCAGGCCGACCGCGGGACGATCTCGGTGGGCGGCAGGCTGGGGGTGATGCCGCAGTTCGTAGGATCGGTGGCGGATGATCGCACGGTCCGTGACCTGCTGTTATCGGTAGCGCCGCCGCTTCTGCGTCGGGCCGCGGCGGAACTGGAGGCAGCCGAGGCAGATTTTGTTGTAAAAGACGACGACTCGGCGCACATGGCCTATGCGCACGCGCTCACGGCATGGGACGAGGCCGGTGGTTACGCGGCCGAGGTCGTCTGGGACCGGTGCACGACCGCCGCGCTCGGCCTCGACTACGACACCGCACAGGGGAGGCCAGGCCGGACACTGTCCGGGGGCGAGCAGAAGCGGCTCGTGCTCGAATCGCTGCTGCGCTGGCCTGACGAGGTTCTGTTGCTGGACGAACCGGACAACTACCTGGACGTCCCGGGAAAGCTCTGGCTCGAACAACGCCTCCGGGAGACCGACAAGTCCGTCCTGTACATCAGTCACGACCGTGAGCTGCTGGCGCACACGGCGGACAAGATCGTCAGCGTAGAGTTCAGCCCGGCCGGATCAGAGGTGTGGGTCCATGGAGGTGGGTTCGGGACCTACCACCAGGCCCGGGCGGAGCGCTTTGAACGCTTCGAAGAAATCACGCGGCGATGGGAGGAGAAGCACGCCCAGCTGAAGAACCTGGTGGCGAACCTCCGTCAGTACGCCACCCGCAGTGATGGCATGGCATCGCGTTACCAGGCTGCCCAGACCCGCTTGCGGAAGTTCGAGGAGATTGGCCCGCCGCCTCAGCCGCCGCGACCGCAAAACCTGAAGATGCACCTCAAAGGCAGTCGCACCGGTGTGCGAGCCATCACGTTCTCGACGTTGCAGCTGCCCGGGTTGGTCCAGCCATTTGACCTGGAGATCTTCTACGGCGAGCGGGTGGCGCTCCTCGGCTCGAACGGGACGGGCAAGTCGCACCTCTTGCGACTGCTGGCGGGCGAGCCCGTCGCCCATCGCGGCGCGTGGAAGCTGGGTGCCCGGGTCGTGCCCGGCTACTTCTCCCAGACACACGCTCATCCGGAGCTATCGGGGCGGACACTGCGGGACATCCTGTGGTCGGAACACGACCGTGACAGAGGTCAGGCCATGGCCGTGCTCCGCCGCTATGAGCTCGACCGCCAGGCCGAGCAAGCCTTCGACCTGCTATCCGGCGGCCAGCAGGCCCGCTTTCAGATCCTCCTGCTCGAGCTGGCCGGCGCCACCGCGCTATTACTCGATGAGCCGACCGACAACCTGGACCTCGAAAGCGCCGAAGCCCTCCAGGACGGACTCGAAGCCTACCAGGGCACGGTGCTGGCCGTGACCCACGACCGCTGGTTCGCCAACTCCTTCGACCGGTTCGTGCACATCGGCGCCGACGGCCGGCTGCGAGAGACCCCGGAGCCGGTCTGGAGCGACTCGCCAGCGGCGTCCGCAAGACGGCCGTAGGTCCGGCGGCGAGCGGGCGGCGCCAGTCTCCCATTTAGTTGAAGGCATTAATTCCGGTGAGATCCCGGCCGATGATAAGTTTCTGGATCTGGCTGGTGCCCTCATAAAGTGTGAGCACCCGGGCATCTCGCAGGTACTTGCCTACCGGGTACTCGTCGATGAACCCGTAGCCGCCGTGGATCTGGATGGCCTGGTTGGCCACCCGCACCGCCACCTCGCTGGCGAAGTACTTGGCTTTCGACGAGGCGATCTCGAACGGCTCGCCCCGCTGGCAGAGATCGGCCGCCCGCCATACCATCAGCCGGGCTGCGTCGATGTCCACCGACATGTCCGAGAGCATCTCCTGAACGAGCTGGAATCCGGCGATCGGCCTCCCGAACTGCTGGCGCTCCAGCGCGTAGCGGAGACTGGCATCGAGTGCAGCCTGAGCCGTGCCCACGGCGCTCGCCGCCACGCTCATGCGGCCCTTGGCCAGGGCGCTCATAGCAATGCCGAATCCCCTCCCCTCCTCTCCCAATCGCTGATGATGGGGCACCCGGACCTCGTCGAGGAACAGTTCGGCCGTGTCCTGGGCGCGCAGGCCCAGTTTCCCCTGCACCGGCCGGGCCGCGAACCCCGGCGAGGCAGTATCCACCAAGAAGGCGGTTATCCCGCGCGGTCCGGGCCCTCCGGTGCGGGCGAAGATAAGAGCCACACCGGACCAGTTCCCATTGGTGATGAACAGCTTCTGGCCGGACAGCACCCAATCGTCGCCGTCGCGCACCGCCCTGGTAGTGAGGCTGCCGGGATCCGAACCGTTGCCCGGCTCGGTCAGGCCGAAGCATCCGAGGAGCTCTCCCCGGCCAGCCGGGGCACCCACTCGTGCTGCTGCCCGGCTGTCCCATAGCTGACGATCGACTTGGTTACGAGCCCGAGGCTGACGGACACGATGCCCCTCACCGAGTTGTCGCCCCGGCCGAGCTCCTCCATCATGAGCACATAGGAGATGTAGTCGCACGGCGTTCCACCGAGCTCTTCGGGCAGGGTCGCGCCCAGGAAGCCCATCTCACCGAGCTGGCGAACGATGTCGCGGTCCATGCGCTCGCTGCGATCCCACTCGGCGGCGTGCGGGACCACCGCTTTGTCGACCCATCCCCGGGCCAGATCCCTGAACGCCTGCTGGTCGTCAGTGAGCGCGAAATCCATGTCAAACCCTCGTTACTTGAGTGGCTTCTCCCACATCAACAATGTGTCGTCGACTTCGATGGCACCGGTTCGAATCGTGACAGTGCCCCGTACCCGTTTCGGCGGTGCTCCGATATCCGAATAGCCGCGGGCCCGGTAGAGCGCCTGCGCCGCTCCGTTCTCCTGGCTGACTTCGAGTCGCAGCCGCCCGAAGCCGTGATCAACGGCGGCGGCCTCGGCTGCGGAGGTCAGCGCTCCGGCAACGCCACGCCGTCGGTGTTCGGTCCGCACGGAAACGTCCTGGAGTTCGGGCGGGTCGCAGAGGGCGATGTAGGCATGACCGAGTGGTTCCTCGTCCTCCCACGCGACCAGGTAGAAGCCATCGCCCTGGTACAACCTGGCCAGTCCGAGCACCGCTCCAACCCGGTCGACCTCATGATCGGCCAAGGGCCGAATGCGAAGCGGATGGAGATCCACGACGCCAGTACTTGGCTAGCTGATCGCCGGCGCAGGCGGGTTGTCGGCGGCGAGGATCGCCTTGTAGCGGGGCTCCAGCGCCTGCACCATCGCCATGTCGGTGAAGATCCAGAACTTGTTGTTGACGACAGCATCGTGCACCAGCTCGGCGACCTGAGGCGGCGGCATCCCCCCGGCGAGGCGGTCGAGCATCACCTGTCGCATGCCGGCGAGGGCCTCGGGAACTTCGTGGAGCGCGGGAGGTTCGGCCCAATCCGGTCGATTGCGCTCGGACTGGCCGATGTTGGTCGCCACGAACCCCGGGCACAGGCACGAGACGCCGACCGTCGAGCCCTCCATGCGGAGCTGCTGGTACAGACCTTCGGTTATGGCCACCACCGCCCATTTCGACGCGGTGTAGGGGCTGTGACCGGGCCAGTGGCCCGCCATCGAGGCGGTATTGACGATGTGGGCGTCGCCGTGCTCCGTGAGATGGGGCAGGAAGGAATGGTGCCCGTGTACGACACCCCAGAGATTGACCCCTATCACCCATCGCCAGTCGGGCAAGAGCATGCCGCCGACCATCGACCCGCCGACGCCCGCGTTGTTGCAGAGGACGTTGACCCTCTCGAAGCGAGCCAACGCCTCGTCCCGGAGCCGGTCAACGGCATCCGGGTCTGACACGTCGGTCGGCACTCCGATCGCGTCGACGCCCAGGTTGCGCACCGCCGCCACGGCTGCGTCGAGCCGGGGCACCTCGATGTCCCCGAGCACGATGTTCATGCCGGCCCTGGCAAACCGCTCTGCGAAGGCGCGACCCATGCCGCTCGCCGCGCCCGTGACCACTGCCGTCTTCCCCTGGAGCGCATCCACGATCGAGGACGATAGTCCAACCAGCGGCGTACCCACGGAGTGGATACTTGCATTGACCCTCACGTGCTCCCTGGGCGGTCGGTCATCTACGCTCATGGTTTTCGCAAGGAGGGCGAACAATGGAGAGCGTCAGCGGGCAGGTTCTCGAGCTTCGCCGTTTTGCCGTCAAATCGATGCGCGGGGAGTCGCTTCAGCAATCCGCGGTCGATGAGGTCGGACTTCGAGGCGACCGCGTTTACGCGCTTCTTGATGAGGACACTGCTTTGGTGGCGAGCGCCAAACGGCCCCGTCTGTGGGCCGGGCTGCTCGACCTGGCTGCATCGTTCGCGGGCCAGCCAGGTAGGAATTTGCCAGTTGTGGTAGAGCGCAAGAACGGCGAAAGGATGAGGAGTGACGCTGGCGGATTTGATTCGTGGCTGTCGGCCGCGGTCGGACGCCAGGTCAAGCTGATAGGACAGCCAGCGGATGGCGCGTCCTACGAGGACGAATGGCCGGCTCTCGAGGGCCTGGCCCCCGAAGAGTTCATCGACTCGACCCGCACCTCGACGAGCGACGATGGTCTGGCGGTGAGCACACTTCCAGTTGGGATGATGGCGCCGGGCACATTTCAAGACGTGGCTCCGGTCACCATCTTGACCACTGCGAGCCTCCGGGCCGCGAACCGGCTGCACGAATCGGGCGACTGGGACCCCCGGCGCTTCCGATCGAACCTCCTTTTGGAGGTGCCCGGGGAGGGGTTCGTTGAGAACGATTGGGCTGGCCGGCGCCTGACCGTCGGCGACGTGGTGCTCGAAGTGGGGGCTCCCACCCCCCGCTGCGTGATGACCACGCTGGCGCAGCAGGAACTTCCCACCGACCGAGCGGTGCTGCGGACGGTCGCCACCAATAACCGGTTAGATGTGAGCGGGTTCGGCCGGTTCGCCTGCCTCGGCGCGTACGCCTCGGTAATCACGCCCGGTATGGTCGCCGTCGGTGATGCCTGCTCGCTTGCCTGAGCCGGGCGGCGCGGGTGCTTGGCCGCACCCATCCCGGCGGCCGGTGCCTAATCCCGCGCCAGGATGTCGGCCGCGGCCCTCATCTGCCGGGCCAGGTACTTGCGGGCCTCTGCCTTGCCGGATTGGCGCATCTCCTCCCTTGCCTCGCGGATCGCCGTACGCAACCCCTGCATGGCCTCATGGGCCTCCGCGGTTGCAGACTTCACCGCTTCCCGCTCCCCGCGCAGCTGACCCAGGATTTGGTTGAGCTCTGTCCGGACCTGCTCGGCCCGAGCCAGGGTGTCCTCCAGCGGTTCGACCATATCCTCAGGTTAAGTTCTCCAGTCGGGCAGCGGGCGTTCGAAGAGTCCTTATCGGAACAGCCGTTCCCGGCTTTCTCGCTCAAGTGCCATGGCATACCATGTAAGTGTTCAGATTCTGGGTCGAGATGAAATCTTTTTGGACCAGGTAAAACCCTGCGTAGAGATTATCCGGCCGGTTCGCCGTTTCCGCCCCGCTCAGCCAGGACGTCGGCCAGGGCCCGGGACGCCGCGATCCCGAGCGGCCACCCGGCGTAATGGGCGAGGTGCAGGAACAGCTCCTCCAGCTCCTCCTGGGAGATCCCGACATTCAGGGCGCCGTGAAGATGGACACGGAGGTATGGGTCGCGGCCCAGCGCGGCGAGAATGGTCACGGTGGCCAGCGACCGATCGCGCCGCGCCAGCCCGGGTCGGGCCCAGACCTCGCCGAAGACGTGATCCACGGTCATCTGCCCGAGTGCCTCCGGCAGGGCGGGGCCGCTCCCGCTCGGCACGTTCAGCGCCCGCAGAACTTCCATTCCCCGAGCGCGTGCATCGGCGCTCATGGCCTCGCCTCCTCCTGGAGAATCTGTGAACGCCGAGACCGTAGGCAACCGCCCGCCGCGGCGCCGACGGAACGGCCCCTTGGCCGCAGGGCACGCCGTTGCCCTCGCGGGGCACCGGGTGGAAGAATGCGACCAACGTGTTCGGGGAATAGGGTGCGATATGGATTCCTCCATTGATCGGGTGCTACGGACGGCAGTCGACGAGGGCGCCGTTCCTAATGTGGTGGCCATCGCCGCCGACCGGGACGGAATCATCTATGAAGGTGCGGCCGGGCCCCGTACCGTCGGCGAGGCGGAGCCGGTCTCGGCCGATTCCGAGTTCCGGCTGGCGTCGATGACCAAGATGGTGGCGACGGTCGTCGCCCTGCAGCTCATGGAGCAGGGCGCCCTCGATCTCGATGCACCGGTTGCCGACTATTGCCGTGAATTCGACGAGGTGAAGGTTCTCACCGGCTTCGACGGCGACCGGCCCCCTTTTGCGGGATCCGGCCCGGCGGGCCACCGTCAAACAGCTCATCACCCACACCAGCGGGCTGGGCTATTGGCTCTGGAGCGACGCGCTGGTCCGATGGGAGCAGGTCACCGGCACGCCGAACGTGATGGCCGGCTCGAGCGCCAGCTTCGGCGCGCCCCTGCTCGCCGATCCGGGGACCACTTTCACCTACGGGATCAACACCGACTGGCTGGGTCGGGTCGTCGAGTCGATCAGCGGGCTCACCCTCGACGTGGCCGTAAAGCAGGGCGTGACCGGCCCCCTCGGTATGGATCAGACCACGTTCCTGATGGACGAGGCCCAGCGGGCCGTCTCGACGCCGGTGCACGTCCAGGACGACGACGGCGGATGGGTCTCGGCGGGGGAGATACTCAACCAGTCGCCCGACTATTGGGCCGGCGGGCACGGCCTGTACTCGACGCCGCGGGACTACATTCGCTTCGAGCGGGCCCTGCTGCGGGGCGGTCAGCTGGACGGCACCCGGATTCTCCAGGCTGCAACCATCGACGCCGCCTTCCGTAACCAAATCGGAGATCTGGAGTTCCCCGCTCATCTGCCGACGGCGGATCCGGCTTCGACCTGTGATGTATCTCTCGGGCCAGGGTTGAAATGGGGCTACGGCCTCTTGCTCAATCCGAGCGACGTGCCCGGACAGCGACGGGCGTGGAGCGGGGCGTGGGCGGGGCTGTGCAACACCCACTTCTGGATCGACCGTACCAGTGGGATCTGCGCGTCCATCTACAGCAACTTCCTGCCCTTCGCCACACCGGGCGGCTTTCAGCTCTACGCCGACTTCGAGACCGCCCTCTACGCGTCCCGTTGACCAATCGCTGCCGAGCCGGGATGACGTGGCCCTGATCGGACGGTAGCCTCCGCTGCGTTCGCAGGAGAGTGGGGCCGCTACCGTGGCGGCCGTTACCCCTTGGGGGGCTGACCGCGCTCGGAGGCGATCTCCCGGTCGCCCGGTGCTAGCGTCACGGCTGATGGAGGACTCCCATCGCCTGTCTGACGATGAACGTGAGCAGGCCGTGGTGCTGTTACGCGGTCACCTCCTGGCCGGGCGCCTGACGCTCGACGAGTTCTCCGAGCGGGTCGAGATGGCCTACGCAGCCCGGATCGGTCAGGACCTGGTTCAGGTGCAGGAAGGCCTGCCCGAACTGGCCAAACCGCCCGTCCCCTCCAGGCGAAAGGCCACCCGTCTCACCCTGGCTCTCTTCAGTCACGTCGTTCGACGCGGCCGGCTGCGCCTGCGCCGCCGGACTGTCGCCATCAGCGTCTGCGCTGACATCGATCTCGATCTGCGCGAAGCCGAGATCGAGCGGCCCGAGACCTCCGTCATGATCCTGGCCCTGTTCGGCAACTCGGACATCTATGTGCCGGAGGGGGTAAATGTCGACATCGACGGCGTCACCATCTTTGGTCACAACCGGGAGTGGGGACGAGACATCGGCCGGCCCGACGCCCCCACGATTCACGTGCGTACGGTGGCGTGCTGCGGGACCATCGACCTCTGGCGAGTGCCGAGCGATATGCAAGGAAGCTACAAGGACATCCTCCGACAGCTGCACCCAGAGCCCCGATCCTCTACGGCGCTGGGTCGCGAGGGGCGACCGTAGCCGGTCCCGTACCTTTCTCGGTTACAGCGCCAACGCTGGTCGCCCCAAAGGGTCAAGCGCCGAGCGCCTCGTACAGCCTCGTACGGCCTCGTCTCGGACCGCTCGCAGGCGCGGTGCCGCTGGGAGTGAGGTGTGTCGGTGCCCTCCGTCCGTATCTCACGGCTGCATACCGCACACTTTCCCATGACCGGGGCCTCACCGGCGCTGGTCGTTCGCTCCATCGAGCTCCTCATAGGTGACGGCCTCGAGCATAAAGCCGTGCATATCCAGGAAGAAGGTGGCGTAGAAGCGCTCGTGGTACTCCGGGAAGAGCTTCGGCTCGTGGATGACCTCATGACCGTGCTCCTTCGCCCACTCATAGACGCGATGTACGTCCGTCCGCGTCGCGACGTAGAACGAAATGTGCTGTAGCCCGATGCGATGGCGCGAGTAGTCGCCGCCCTCCAGCGTCGGGTAGAGGAAGATCTGGGCTCCCTGCCAGTCGGTGGACCTGTACCCCGTCTCCCACTCCCGCACGAACCCGACAAGGGGCATGAACTCGTCGTAGTAAGCGTTTGCGGCATCGATGTCCGGCACACCCAGACCAACGTGATCGATCCCCATGGGGATGACGGTACAACGCTGGCATCTCGCCTCGCTGCTCGCGGGGGTCTATTCAGCCGGGTGGTCGGACCTATCTGACCGCGGCCGACTGATGAGCACCGGGGACGTTGGACCATGGGGTGAGGTCCCACCTTCTGCCGCGTGTGAGTTGGAATGGCCCCTACTAGACCCAGCATGAATGCGACCACGAACTTGTTGTTGCCCGCCGCTCGGCAGATCCGGCCGGTGCCGCGCTCCGGTTGTGTCACCTGTCCTGTTGAAGTAATCTACAACTATGGTAGTATCCTTCAATACGGCCAGGTAGAGGAGCAAAAATGACCGTTGCGTCCGCTACGCCCGCGGGCCGCCCGTCAGCGGTGTGGCGGGGAGCACACCGTGCGCTGAGTGGTCCGCTGCGCATCCAGCTGTTTGAGGCGCTCGGGCGCGGCCCCCGTTCGGTAAAGGAGCTGGCCGCAGAGGTCGGCCTGGCACCTGACCGGATCTACTATCACTTACGCCAGCTGGAAAGGGCGGGGATCGTCGAGGTGGCGGAATACCGTCGGTTGCCGTCGGGCAAGGCAGAGCGCGTCTATCGCCGGGCCGAGGTGGAGCCGCCACCGGACACTTCGTCGCCGGAGGAGGTGGCCGCCTTCTTCGGCTCGGTGCTTGACGCCACGAAGGCCGACATCACCGCCGCATTCATGGCCAAGGCGGCTGGTGAGCGTCGCGAGGTGCTGGTCAGCCAGGCTCTGTTGCATCTCGACGACCAGGCCTGGGCCGAGCTTCGCTCCGTGGTGGCGGGGTTTGAGCGTCGCTGGGGGAGCACCGACGCGGGGGAGGGGACGCCGGTGCGGCTGATGTTCGCATTCGTCGACCTGGAGGGCCGGCCAGCTTCGGCTCCACGCGGCCGCCGGCCGCGAGTCTCGAAGGCGGCGAGCTGATGGCCAACACCGAAGCCACCAGATCCCCGAGCGGCGCCGATGGCGCAGAACCGGACGGGGCGTTGGCGATCCGCGCCTTGCGCCACTGCTACGGGGAGATCGAGGCGGTGGCGGGGATCGACCTGAACGTGGGCGCCGGGGAGGTCGTGGCGCTGCTCGGGCCGAACGGCGCGGGCAAGTCGACGATGCTGGCCGCGGTCCTGGGCCTGCTGCACCCCTCGGCCGGGGAGCTGACCGTCTCGGGTCGAACGCCCCGGCAGGCCATCAGTGACGGACTTGTCGATGCGCTGCTGCAGTCCGGGGCGGGAAGCGGGATGCCGCCAGGTGGTCGTGTAGGTGAACTGGTCCGCTTCGTGACGTCCCTTTATCCCCGCTCCCTGCCGGCGTCGACCGTGCTGGAGCAGGCTGGACTGGGCCGGTTGGAGAGTCGCAAAGTCGAGGGGCTGTCGGGAGGGGAGCTGCAGCGGGTCCGATTCGCTTTAGCCATCTGTCCCGATCCCCGGCTGCTTGTCCTGGATGAGCCGACCGTGGGCCTCGACGTGCCCGCCCGACGAGCGTTCTGGCGCACCGTCGCGAGCTTCGCCGCCTCAGGCCGGACCGTTCTGTTCGCCACCCACTATCTGGCCGAGGCCGACGAAGCGGCCAGGCGGGTGGTCGTCAGGCACAAGGACGAGTCGTGGCCGACGGTCCGACCAATGAGATTCGCGGGATCGTGGCCACCAAACAGGTCCGCTTTCGCGCCGATGGAGTCCATCCAGCCCGGCTCGCCGCCCTCCCCGCGGTGACTCGCATTGAGTGCGATGACGGAGCCGTCATCCTCGAAACCGCGGACGCCGACGAGACCGTCGGAGGTCTCTACCATTCCGCCTTCCCTCCCGCCGACGTGTTCGTGCTCGCCGCCTACGGGGCCGTCTTCGCGGCCATGGTCGCCTGGCGTTACCGAAGCGATCAGGTCCGGCCACCTGGATGACCTGGCCAGTGGCACACGGGAGAGGAGCATTCCGGTGACGCGAAGGCAGGGCTGCAATGACAGAGGCGGCGGTGACTTCCTCCGTATCCTCGGCATTATCTTTTTCATCAAATGGATCCGGGAACGCCGCCGACGCCGGCGACTGCAATAGGCGGTCGGGCGCGATCTCCAGATGACTGCCCGATCCCCGGATGACGATCGACAGGGCCTCGCCGCCGCGGCCGGAAAGGCAAGAACCAGGGAAGACGAGAAGCTGCCGGGGTAAGGCGACCGACTCGTCCTCACTGGGCGGAATACAAGGTTTCGCGCGAAGCTGGAGTAGTGGGACCACCGGACAGTGCACCGATCAGGCCGGTATGGCAGAAGCGGCTCACGTACGTGACGACCACTCAGAAAAATACGACGGGCCGGTTCGCTTCAGTAGGGACGGTGATCAGCGCCGAGCGGCTCGTCCGGGTCAAGATACGGTGCCCCCGGTGCGACGCTCCGGCGGCAACTCTCTGGCGGCGCTTTGACTACTTCGGGCGTGAGCTACCCCTGTACTTCACCAAGTGCCAAGGCTGCCACCGGCGGAGCCTGATCGACGCGGATGAGGCCGCCTTCCGGCTGGTAGAGGCAGCAATCATCGATCCGACGAATGTGCTCCACGAAGGGATACCCGCAGCCAGCGAGGAACAGGAGAACCCTGATCGCGGGGAGCACTCTTTTTCTGAGGGCGCCGCTGTCTCGGTGACGGCGGCCGAGGCGCTGGTGGCGAATCGACAGCGAGCGTTCGGCAGGCGGCATCCACTGACCTTTGCTGCTCGTGCTCAGCTGGGCGACGCCGTTGGCAGGTCAGGTGAGGCCACGGAAGCGGCACGGATATTCGAGCGGCTTCTGGTTGACCAGCTGGCAGCGGTGGGCCACCACTCTCCCCCGGTGCTGGCCAATCGGTACCGGGCAGCAGTCTGGACCGCCCGGGCGGGGCATCCAGGTCAGGCCCTCAGTGACCTGCGAGGTCTGCTGACGGATCAGGAGGAGGCCCTGGGGACAGGGCACGCAAATACCCTCATTACCCGGGCCACCATCGCGGAGCTAATGGACGTGACTGGTGATCGCGATGAAGCCATCGAGATGCTGACACAGGTGAACCAGGACCAGCTCCGGCTCCTCGGTTCTGAGCATCCCGCCACCGAAGCCACGCGGCGCCTGCTGGCCGAATGGAAGGGGCGATAGGCCGCCGGATTTGAGCGGGCGCCGGGTCAGCTGTTGGTCCTGGCGTCGAGGACCGCCAGAATCCGTCGCAACTCGGCGACGGCCTGGCGGTAGTGGCCGTTTTCTTCACCGATCCGATCGATCTCGGCCAGGAGTTGCTCGGCCTGGTCCTTGGACACGGCCCCGGCTGAGTGACCGGGCGGCAACATGGCGACCGATCGCCTCAGGATCTCCAGTTCGTATGCTTGCACGCCTCGCGATAATACGAACATTTGTTCGACTCCGCAACCGTCGCCGGGTAGGTGCCGTCTGCGGTCTCCGCCTTACCGGCGGCCCGGCTGGCCGGCTCGAGGGCAACCCTCCACGCCCGCCCCCCGTCTTCGGCTGAAGACCCATCCCCAGGTCGGCGCCCGTCCGCCCAGGCCGCCGCCGCCCCGCCGCCGGCCGCCCCCGTCTTCGGCTGAAGACTCATCCCCAGGTCGGCGCTGGTCGGCGCTGGTCGGCGCTGGTTCGCCCCCGCCGCCGGCCAGTCCGCCCCGGCCGCCCCCGGACGCACTGGCAGCCCCGGGCAGGCGTTTTTGTTATGAAAACCGCGTAATACGCGGCTTTCATAGCACAAAGCTTGGCAGGGTCAGGTCGGGGCACGGTCGAGCCGCCGCGCCGCCGGCGTCTCGTCCACGTCCGGGTCGGCCGGTCCGGGCAGGTGAGGTCCCGTCACACTGCCCCGTCAGCGCTCGGCCCCGTCGTCGTTCGGCCCTGTCGTCGCTCGGCCCCGTCATCGTTCGGCCCTGTCGTCGCTCGGCCCCGTCAGCGCTCGGCCCCGTCGTCGCTCGGCCGCATCGTCCCTCTGGCCGGTGCTGGTACGTTTTTGCTGGCCGTCCGAGACGCCCGGAGGGGACGATGACCTACTTTCCGCTCACCAAGGACCAGCGCCGGTGGCGCGAGCTGGCCGAGGCCCTCGCCCGGGACATCCTCGAGCCGCGGGCGGCTGACACCGACCGGGACGCCGCCTTCCCGCGGGAGCAGCTGGCCGCGCTGCGGGCCGAGGGGCTGATGGGCCTGCGCGGCGACCGGGGGCAGGGTGGGGCGGGGGAAGGGCTTCTCACCACCTGCCTGGTCGTCGAGACCCTGGCCGGCGCCTGCCCCTCAACGGCTCTCATCTACAAGATGCACCTCGAGAGCATCGAGCTCGTCTGCCGGGTCCCGACGCCTGCGCAGGCGCGTGACTTCGTTCCCCGCCTCGTCTCGGGTGAGTGGCTGAGCACGGTGGCCGGCAGCGAGGCCGGCCACAAGGGCGGGGCGTGGGCCGACACCCCCAAGGCCACGGTGACCAAGACGGATGGAGGCTACGAGGTGCGCAACGTCGCCAAATCGTTCGTCACCGCCGCCGGCCTGGCCGACTCGTACTTCTTCATTTGCAGCCTGGAGCAGCCCGAGGGCCGCCCTGCTCAGCTGATGTTCCAGATCCGCCGCGACGACCTGGAATGGAGGATCGACCACCCCTGGGACGGCCTGGGAATGCGAGGGAATGCCAGTTCGCCGATGACCTTCAACGGCTTCATCCCTGACGGCCGGCTCCTCAACCCCGATGGGCGTACGGTCGACTTCTTCCCGGTCGTGCTCGCCACCTACGCCGCCACGTACCTCGGCATCGCGGCTGGCTGCTTCGAACGGCTGCTCGCCCACATCGCGGGCTCCGAGCGGGCTGGCGGCGGACATTTGAGCGACCTGGATCCCGTCCGCAGCCGGGTCGCCTCCGCCAAAGTCGAGATCGAACGCAGCCGGGCCCTCCTGTACTCGGCGTGCGCGGCCTTCGACGAGGGCCGCCACGAGAGTCCGCTCCCTTTTTTCGAATCCAAGGTGGCCTGCGACCAGCTCGCTGCGTCGGTCACGGCAGATGCGATGACCCTCGGCGGGGGCGCGGCGTTCGCCAAGCAGCTGCCATTCGAACGCTACTTCCGGGATGCCCGGGCCGGCATGGTCATGGGTATCGCCCACGACGTCGCCGTCGGCAACATCGGAAGGTTGTTGTTTCCCCCGCCACGGGACAAGGCTGACGATCCCGTGACTGCCCGCCGGTAACACGCCGAAAAGTTACCCCGTGTAGGCGAACGGGGTGCCTCTTCCGGTGGCGGTCAATATGTCGAGAGACGTCTGTGACTCGGTCTCAATCGGGCCGAGCACGTGGTCGTACCAGCCGCCGGAGTCGTCCCAAGTGATGATCACCGCTGTCGACTTCCATGATCGGAGGGACTCGAGAAGGCGTTTGGGATCAGGTGTCGCGAAGGTGTCGAGGCTCGACGTTGGGGTGTTCCGTGCCGATCAGACCGACAAAGGTGCGCCGCTGGTGGCGCGGTTGTTTTCCGGGGCTCGTTCTCACTCAGGCGCCGAGGCCGATCTCGCCGTGCTGCGATATCTCGCTGAGCTGGCTTCCCCGCCGAGCGACCCTTCGGAGATCGAGCCCTTACCAGCCACGAGGGCCAGGCCCTGCTTGTGACCGAGTTCGTCAAACAGGTGCCCAAAGCCAAGCGTTCCCCTTTTCCGATACTGACCCTCGGCGCCATGATCGGCCGGTTACACGCTCTGGCTGTGCCGGCCGGCGCGGACCGACCGGCCGGCGCCATGCACCATTTCGCGGAGGGGACGATGGCCGACGAGCTTCGAGCGGTAGCGGCGTGGCTCGACTCCATCGAGGCCCGTGTCCCGGGTGGGGTCAGCCATGCTCTCGACACTCTTCGCACCGCTGTGGCCTCCGCTGACGGAGGAGAGGGCCTGCCCGAGGCTTTCGTTCATCCCGATCCCGTCCCCCAAAACGCCATCTTCACCGCAGACGGCCCGGTACTGGTCGACTGGACGTCCGCTGGTCGAGGCCCTCGACTCCCGTCCATGACACTCGTGCTGCTGTCCGGATGGGCTGCGGTACCGTTCATGAAGGGGTATGCCCGGGTGGTCGCTCTCACCGATGAGGAGCGCGACCGGCTCCCCGAGCTGCTCTTCAGCCGTCAGCTCATCAATCACGTGTTCCGCGTGTGTCGTGACCCGAAGATCGCGGTCACCGCGGCCAGGAAGCTGCCGCCCCTACGCCGCGAGAGCGAGGCCAAGGCACGCGACCTCCTCTCGGTGGAGGGCGAGCTTGGAGGTGATGAAGGCGACGTAGGGGATTGCCCCGAGACTGGCCAGGACGCGGCGGGCGCGCTGGCCAGCCGCAGCTGGCGACCAACCTGGGTGCGCTTCGTGAACTTGGGAACGGATGGGGGCAAAATATCGCCAAAAGCGCACCCGAGGTTCGAAACGCACCCAGCGCCGCACGTGCTCACTGGTCACAGCTCCCGCCGGGCCCAGCTCCCACTGGTCACAGCTCCCGCCGGGCCCAGCTCCCACTGGTCACAGCTCCCACCGGGCCCAGCTCCCACCGGGCCCAGCTCCCACTGGTCACAGCTCCCACCGGGCCCGGCGCCCACCGGGCCCAGCTCCCACTGGTCACAGCTCCCACCGGGCCCGGCGCCCACCGGGCCCGGCCCCCCTCGGACCTGGCCCCCACTGGACCCGGCCCCCATCGGACCCGCCCCCACCGGACCCGCCTCCCACCGGGCCCAGCTCCCGCCAGGTCATATGCTCGGAGCCATGACCGAGCGATCGCTTGAAGTACTGGTTGGCAGCGGCACCTTCTACGAGGGGCCGCGATGGCATGAGGGCCGGTGGTGGGTGTCCGACTTCTACCGGCACACCGTGTTTGCCATCACTCCTGACGGCGAACAGCTGGCGGTGATGTCGGTAGACCAGCAGCCGTCCGGGCTCGGGTGGCTGCCTGACGGCACGATGTTGGTCGTTTCCATGAAGGACCGCCGCCTGCTGCGCCGAACCACTGCTGGCGCAGTGGAGGAGGTAGCCGACCTGAGCGGATTGGCCTCCGGGTACCTCAACGATATGGTGGTCGATCAGCGGGGCCGGGCCTGGATCGGCAACTTTGGCTACGACCTCATGGGTGGTGGAGAGCCCGCGCCGGCCAATGTGATCCGGGTCGACCCTGACGGTACGGCGGCGGTGGTGGCCGAGGAAATGAGCTTTCCGAACGGATCGGTCGTCACCCCCGACGGGCGGACCCTGATCGTCGGCGAGTCGCTTGCGTCCCGCTACACTGCGTTCACCATCGCCGACGACGGATCGCTCGCCGACCGGCGAGTATGGGCGGACCTGTCCGACCCTGGCGTCGCACCCGACGGGTGCGGTCTCGACGCCGAGGGCCACATCTGGACCGCGGACGCCTTTGGTAACCGGTGCGTGCGAGTGGCCGAAGGCGGAGCGGTCGTGGACGAAATCCGGAGCCCGGACGGGCTGGGCGTGTTCGCCTGCATGCTCGGGGGTGCAGATGGGCGCAGCCTGCTCATGTGCTGCGCCCCTGGCTTTCAGGAGAAAGAGCGGGCGTCGGCCAACGATGCCGCGTTGATCACCGTCGAAGTGGACGTGCCCCACGCCGGCTGCCCATGAGCGGTCCACCGGAGCGAGGTCACGGCCCCCGATGCCTCAGCCGGGCGGGCCCTTGAACGGTGCGAACAGACGTCGGGCCGGTGGGCCCGCCCCACTCAGCCGGTGCTGGCGACCTGGACGGCCGTTAGGCGGGCGCGCCCGGCGAACTCCGTGTTGTTGAAGTAGTAGCACTGAACGGAGGCCGTACCCGCACCGCTCAGCGTGGCCAGCCCGTTGAGGGTCGCCTCGGCCCAACCCGTCTTCCCCGCGTACCCGGGCACGCTCGTCACCGTGTCGTCGACGAAAGACGGCGTCAGCAGCTGGCATCCAACCAGGCCGGCGGGTCCGTCCTCATCCGAAAAGTCCACGGTGCCGGTGAGCATGTAGCTGGCGGGCAGGTTGAGTGTGGCCACGGTCAGGGCGCCGCTGCCCAGTTGCGGGACGTTGCCGATGTTGACATTTCGGGTGGTGTATGAGCTGCCGATCACACCTCCAGCGGGCCCGACCGGACCGGCGGGACCTTGTGGACCGGGCGGACCGGCCGGACCGGCATGACCGGTGGCGCCCTTCGGACCTTGGGGTCCGGGGCTCCGGCGGGCCCTGCGGGGCCGGCCGGCCCTTGTTGGCCGCACACGTCGGCGGTGTTACCACTGCCATCGGTGACCGCCGCCCCACCGTTGGCGCAGTGGGAGTCACCGTTGGCCAGGGCGGCAACAGTCGCCCCCGTGCCGGGTGCTCCGGCATTGCCTGGCGGACCTGCTGGTCCCTGGGTGCCTTGCGCTCCAGGCTGGCCCTGTGGCCCTGGCTGGCCCTGTGCCCCCGGCTGGCCTTGTGGCCCTCGCGGTCCCTGTGCGCCGGTCGCCCCTGGCGAACCGGTAGGCCCCTGCGGCCCTTGGGGACCCTGCGGACCTTGTGGGCCGGTCTGGTTCCAGGAGATGGCGGTGGTGTTCTTCGGGCAGGTAGTACCGGCGTCTTGGAGCACGAATACGTGGCTGCCGTTGATCTCCTGGTTGGTTCAACAGCCGTGAATCACCCCCGAGCTGTCGATGGGGCTGGCTGTGGTTGTCGCAGCTGCGGCGGCACCACCCGCCACCAAGATCAGGGCCGTAGCCCCGATCAAGAAAATCCTGCTGGGGGTCATGGTGGCCTCCCTTTCCCCGTTCGGGATGGACCTGTGCTGGTTGGCGTGTTGAACCGCCCACATCGGATGGCACGCCCGGGGAGCCCCGATCCTCGCAAGATCTCCCCAGGCCGGATGCTAATGCCCAGCAACAGACTCTGCTCTTCGAACAAGTACTCCCGGCCAAAAGGTCAACGTCTCTCAATAAGCATGACGGCCTGCTGCCGGGCGGAGCCGAAGCGCACGTGGGCCCTGTCCAACGGTCAGATCCGGCAAGCCATCCACAGTCGGGTCTGGTACGCCACGGCCATTATGCCGTCATGAAAATGCTGCCGCAGTATCGACTCGGTACCGGCGAGTAGTTCCTCGCGCTGGGAGCGACCGAGGTCGAGGACGTAGGAGTGGCTCCGCAGGTCGATGCACCAGTTTTCGATCGTCACCCGTCGCTCCCACGGGATGATGTGGCGCTCAGGAAGGTGGAACGTGCCGAGAGCGGCGATAGCGTCCGCACACCAGTCGGTCTCGCGGTGGTGTCTCGAAAAGGCCGGGCATGTTTGCTCGATAAGGCTGTTGTGTTCCTGGAACCAGATTTCGTCGTCCGCCCAGGCGTGGTTCCACCAGGCAGCCCACCAACCATGCGATCTCAAGAGGCGCGCCACTTCCCGTGCCCCGGTGGTCTGGTCAACCCAATGCCAGCTTTGCCCGAAGCACACCACGTCCAGAACGCTGGATCGAAGGGGAACGGCGGCAGCATCCGCGATTACGGCCGGCAGGCCCGGTGTCCGGGCGAGAGCTTGACGAAGGACGCCAGGGCCGGGATCAAAGGCGATGACTTCGGCACCTCGGTCCAGCAACTGGCGAGCGACGATCCCGGTACCCGCACCGCCATCAGCGACCACTTTGCCGGCCAACCCATTGACCCGGTTTCCGAGGAGGTCGTACACACCGGCCGGGTAGGAGGGTCGAGCGGCGTCGTACTCCCCGGCCGCATCGTCGAACAACCGCACGGGGAAGAGGGTCGATCAGCCGACCGCCACGCGGGCCGGGAACTTCTCGGCGATCCGCTTTTGGGTCAGCTTCGGGGTCCAACGATCCTCGCAGTCCGCCCACACGTCGCGGAGTTTGGGGATGACCTCGGTGCCGAAGAGGTAGTTGTTTTGAGCCGCCACCTCCTCGGGGAGGTTCCCGAGGTGCATGCACGTGATGAGCTGGCCGATGCGCAGCTCCGTGGCCAGCTCGCGGACGCGCTGCTCGACCCGTTCGGGGGTGCCGGCGATGATGTACCCGAGCTCATCGTATTCCCAGAAGCTGAGCTCGCCCTTACTGGCCTTGCGCCGCTGGTCGGCGGAGATGCCCTCCTGGCGGGCGAGGGCCTGCCGTAACGAGGGAATGGAGTTGTAGCCCGGCGGGGTGGCGAACTCCACCGCGATCGGGTTCTGCCGGTAGAAGTACTTGACCGAATCGGCGTACAGCTTCTCGGCTTCCTTCTCCGAGTCGGCGCAACAGATGACCTGCGTGAAGGCCATGCGGTTGGGGTTCATATTCGCACCCACCTCGGCGGTGCGCTCCCAGAAGCCGTTGACAATAGGAGTCGCGGCCTGTTTGCCGGCGAATGACAGATATCCGTAGCAGTAGTCCAGGTCGTTGACCACGTCCCACGTCTCGATGCTGCCGGAACCCGGGATCCACACCGGCACCTCTTCCTGGATGGGGCGGGGCCAGGTGTTGACGTAGCGGAGCTTGGTGTACTTCCCGTTGAACGTGAACGGCTCGTCGGCCTTCCAGGCCCGGTGGATCAGTTCGCGAGCCTCGTGGAAGCGGTCCCGCAGCTCGACCGGGGGCACGCCATACACGAACGCCGTGTCCATCGGGGTGCCAAAGACGATCCCGGCGATCATGCGCCCCCCGGAGAGGCAGTCCAGCATGGCGATCTCCTCCGCCACCCGCACTGGTGGGTTGTAGAGCGCAAGGGAGTTGCCGCACAGGGCGATGGCCGAGTTTTCCGTCGTGGCAGCCAGGATGGCGGCGATGAGGTTGGGGGAGGGCGTCATGGCGAGGGAAGTCTGGTGGTGCTCATTCAAGAGCAGCGAGTCCCATCCCAGCTGGTCCGCCCCCTGCATCAGACGGAGATACATGTGGTACTCCCGGCCGACCTGGGCCGGGTCCGCCACCCGCGCCGGGGCCGTGACCCATCCGCTGTGAATGGTGTCGGCGTAGTCGGCCGGGAGCTTGGTGTGGTACTGCTGGGCAAACCAGTGAAACTTCATGGTTCCTCCTGAGCGCTGCAGTCCCGTGTGACCCGCGTTCTGGCGGATACTAACAATCGGTAGTTAGGATCACCAACCGTTCGGGGGTGTCGAGCCTGGCCGCGGTCATGCCGGCGCCATGGGCCGCCCTGGTCAGCCCGGTATGTCGTTGACGGGCCAGATGCCACGTTGATGAGCCAGATACGTTGATGAGCCAGACACGTTGATGAGGAGATTTTGATGGCAGCCGTTTCCACTCGCTCGGTGGGAGAATTCGAGGTACGGGTGTGGGAAACAGGTCAGGGGCACCCGCTGGTGTTCCTGCACGGCTATGAGCGTCATCCCGGTCACGCCTCCTTTCTCGAGCGCTTGGGGGAGCACCATCACGTGCTGGCCCCGGAGCAACCCGGGTATGGCACGTCTACCGGCTTCGAGCACGTCCAGGACCTTCTGGATCTGGTGCTGCTCTACCGGGAGCTGCTCAAGTCCATGGGTCCCGGCCCCGTCGACCTGGTCGGTCACTCGACCGGCGGCATGATTGCTGCCGACCTGGCCATCATCGCCCCCGAGCAGGTTCGCCGCCTGGTGCTGGTCGACGCCTTCGGTTTGTGGCTGGACGACGAGCCGTCGCAGGATCCCTTCGGGGCGGCGGATGCCGTGCTGGCCGCCAAGTGGTTTGATCCCAAGGCCAAGCCGGACCCGGAGCCAACCAACTTCGTCGCTGATCCCGACGATCCGTATGCCGCCATCGTGTTCCAGGCCCACAACTACGCCACTGCCACCAAGTTCATGTGGCCCATGGCGGAACGAGGCCTGCGCCGGCGGCTGCCGTATCTGGACGTGCCCACCCTGGTCATCAACGGTGCCGCCGACCGGCTGGTCCCCCCGAGCTACGCCCGGGAGCTGGCCGGTCTCGTCAGCGATTCCCGCCTGACGCTCATCGAGGGTGCAGCCCACTACCCCATGTTCGAGCAGGAGGATGCCTTCGTCGAAGCGGTCGACACCTTCCTCGCCGACTGAGTGCTGACCCGTTCATCAAACCGAGCCTGTCGCCGCGTTCGGGCGAAGAGAAGTCCGGCGCGGCAAGCTGGTCGGGCCCGTCAGGCTGACGTCCGGTTAATTCGGTTTATGAACGTCACCCTGAACGGGTAGCGTCAGCCCGAGCCTGGCGCCGGCAGCGGCGCGATGAGTTTCGGTGGCTGTGCTCGTCCATTCTGGTACGGCCGCCAACGAAGGAGACAGTCTCGATGGACAGCACAGGACGGGTAACGCTCCGGGCCGATGGCGCCTCGGGCCTCGAGGCTGGCGCACCCACCCAGGCGGCGGCGCAGGCGATTGATGCGGTCAAGGTGTACGGGACGGGCCATACCCAGGTGACAGCGCTCGACCACGTCAACGTGGCGTTCGCCAAAGGGGCGTTCACCGCCATCATGGGCCGGTCGGGATCGGGCAAGTCGACGCTCATGCATTGCCTGGCGGGGCTGGACACACTGACCTCCGGCCGAATCCTGATAGGTGATACGGATCTCAGCAGTCTTGACGACAAGCACTTGACACAGCTGCGACGCGATCGAATCGGTTTCGTGTTTCAGTCGTTCAACCTGGTGCCAACCCTCACGGCGGCCGAAAACATCGCTCTGCCGGCCGCCCTCGCCGGCCGCCGCTCGGACCAGGCATGGGTGAACACGGTGATCGACGCTGTCGGTCTACGGGACCGCCTCGGGTTCCGCCCGGCCGAGCTGTCAGGTGGGCAGCAGCAGCGGGTGGCGGCCGCTCGGGCCCTGGCGTCCGCACCCGAGATTGTCTTCGCTGACGAACCAACGGGCAACCTCGACTCCCGGGCCAGTAGCGAAATCCTGGACTTTCTCCGGAAGTCTGTCTCGGATTTCGGCCAGACGATCGTCATGGTCACTCATGACGCCTCCGCAGCGGCCTATGCCGACCGGGTGGTGTTCCTGGGGGACGGCCGGATCGTCGACGAGATGACCCGGCCGACGGCCGACCGGGTGCTCGATCGCATGAAGAGCCTGGAGTAGCCGCCGTGTGGAAAGCGACCATCGCGAACCTGCGCGCCCATCGGTTGCGCCTGGTCCTGACCGCGCTGTCCATCGTGCTGGGAGTGGCCTTCGTCACAGGGACGCTCATTTTCACCGACACATTGCACAACACCTTCGACCAGCTATTCCGCGGCGTGTACGGCAAGATCAGCGTGCAGGTGCGCCAGCCGTCACCGGTCAACGACCAATTCGGCAACAAGGCGTTTATCCCGATGCCCGAGTCGATCCTGCCGCGGGTCGCCAACCTTCCGGGCGTAGCCGCTTCCGAAGGATCAGTGAACGGCTTCGCCCAGCTGGTCGACAAGCACAGCAAGGCCATCACCACGACCGGCGCTCCCACCATCGGCGCCAGCTATGGGACTGTGCCGGAGATATCCGGCTTCTCACTAGTGTCCGGTCACGCCCCGCACGGACCCACCGAGGTCGTCATTGATAAGGGCACCGCGGACAAGCACGGCTTCAAGGTCGGGGATCCGATTGAGATTCTGTTCCAGGGGCCGCCCCAACGCTTCACCATCGTGGGTATCGTCAAGTTCGGCAAGGCCAACGGCCTCGGCGGGGCCACCGTGGCCCAGTTCGACCTGCTGGTGGCGCAGCAGTTGCTCAACCGGGTCGGCACCTTTGATGCCGTCAATCTCCTGGCCAAACCCGGGGTGTCGCCGGCCACTTTGCAGGCGACGGTCACGCCGCACCTCCCGGCCCGCTACCAGGCCGTCACCGGCTCCCAGCTGGCGACCGAGAATGCGAACCAGGTCAACAAGAGCCTGGGGGTGATCACCGACTTCCTGCTGGTGTTCGCCCTGGTGTCGCTCTTCGTCGGATCTTTTATCATCCTCAACACCTTCTCCATACTCGTCGCCCAGCGAACCAGGGAGTTCGCCCTGTTTCGGGCCCTCGGGGCCAGCCGCCGGCAGGTGCTTCTCGCCACGCTGATCGAGGCGGCCGTGGTCGGTTTGGTGGCCGCCGTCCTCGGAATAATTATCGGGGCATTGCTGGCGACGGGGCTGGAAGCGGTGTTCAAAGCAGTGG
This sequence comes from uncultured Acidimicrobiaceae bacterium, assembly GCA_963834725.1. Taxonomy (GTDB): domain Bacteria; phylum Actinomycetota; class Acidimicrobiia; order Acidimicrobiales; family Palsa-688; genus PALSA-693. Next base: position 3,008,752 of record CAWICN010000001.1, on the reverse strand, counting down.
GCGCCAGCATTCCGTCGTACGGCCTGGTGTTCCAGCCTCGCACCGCTGTGGTGGGACTGATCGTCGGAGTCGGCGTGAGCGTGCTGGCGTCGCTCAACCCGGCCCGACGGGCTTCGCGTGTGCCGCCTGTCGCGGCCCTCGGATCCACCTTGGCCGAACCACAACAGACCCCGGTCCGGCGCACGATCATTGGAACGGTCTGTTTGGCCCTCGGCCTGGCCGTCATGATGATTGGCCTCTTTGTGAGCCATCACAACCAGGCCCTCGAGGTGGGATTCGGGATCGCCCTCACCTTCATCGGGGTTGCCACCCTGGCCCCGTTCGTGGCCCGGCCGGTGACCGGTGTCATCGGCCGTCCACTGCGGCGCCTGTCCGGCGTCTCGGGGGTGCTCGCCCGCCAGAATGCCATGCGCAATCCTCGCCGCACGGCCGCCACCGCCTCAGCGCTGATGATCGGGCTGGCTCTGGTCACCATGTTCTCGGTGGTCGGCCAGTCGGCCAAGGCGTCGGTCAGTAACTCGATCAAACAGGAGTTCCTGGGGGACTATGTGGTCAAGACGACCGGCACCCAGTTCGGCAACTTCAGCCCGACGGTCGAGCCGAAGATCGCTGCGGTTCCGGGCGTCGAGGCCACGTCTCCTCAACGCAGCGGGAATGCCAAGCTGGGCTCATCGACTGTGACCCTGACCGCGGTCGACGCCCACACCATCGGCCAGCTGCTGAAAATCGACGTCAAGAGCGGCAGCCTCTCGTCGCTCTCCCGGGGCCAGATCATGGTCGAAAGCAACACCGCCTCTTCCAAGGGCTTGAAGGTCGGCGCGCCCATCCACTTGCGCTTCGCCAAGACCGGTGAAGAGGCCCTGATCGTCGGCGGCACGTATGCCTCGAGCCAGCTCATTGGCACGAACTACCTGGTGTCCACGAGTGTCTTCGAGGCCAACTTCACCGACCAGCTCGACCAGGTCGTCATGATCAAGGTCGCCGCCAATGCCGACCCGGTTGCGGTCCGCAATGGCATTGACCAGGCCATTTCCGCTTATCCCAACGTCGAGGTGCAGAACCCGGCGCAGGTGGAGAAAGACCAGGCCAGCCAGGTCAACCAGCTCCTCACCATCATCTACGTCTTGCTGGCCCTGGCCATTCTCATCGCGGTGCTCGGCATCATCAACACGCTGGTCCTGTCGGTGGTCGAACGCACCCGTGAGTTCGCCCTGCTTCGCGCCGTGGGCATGGCCCGCCGGCAGGTGCGCACCATGGTCAGAGGGGAATCAGTGGTGATCGCCCTCTTCGGCGCGGTGCTCGGAGTGCTCGTCGGCCTCGGTTTCGGGGTGGCTCTCACCTCGGCGATCATTAGAAACCAGGGGGGCGTGGTCTCGATTCCCGTCAGCAGCCTGATCGTCTTCGTGATCCTGGCCACTATCTTCGGGATTGTTGCTGCCGTGTGGCCGGCCCGGCGGGCGGCCCGCACCAACGTCATCATGGCCCTGTCGATCGAATAGCCGACCGGTGCCCATCGGACTTCCGGTCGAGGCCCGGTGTCGCCGGCCGGGCCGATCGTGTTGCAGTAGTAGGACATATATGACCTGACATATATGACCTGGTGCTGCACCGAATCAGGGTATAGGGAACAATGTGGTCATGGAAAAGTCCTGCACCCAGTTGGTGGGCTGCCGTCTGCCGCTTCAGCAGGCGGGCATGGGTGGCACGGCCACCCCTGAACTGGCGCTGGCGGTTTCCGAGGCGGGTGGTCTGGGCACACTGGGATAGGCCGGGGCCCCGCCCGCGTCCTGCGGAGGACGAGCTGTGCCGAGCCGCAAACTCAGGCGAGCGCGTCGACCAGCCGGGTGACGAGGTCCCGGAGTCTGTCGCGAGTCCGTTCGTAGCCCCGGCGCGGACCGCCCATCGGATCCTCGATGTCGTCGGCGAGGGACAGATTGAGAACGGACGCCGGAGTTCGGCCGGTGCCCAGGCCGCTGACCCAGGTGACCGGGTCCTGGCCGGGTGGCCGGGGGTTGGCCTCCGCCCGGCGGACCAGGTCGACGAGGGTGAAACAGCGAGGCCAGGCGCCGGGTGCCATGTCGACCAGCTGAACGATGTGCTGGCGGGTCATGGTGGCGATGACGTCCGCCGACTCCGCCACGGAAGTGGTCAGGGGCTCGCTCCGATGCTCCCGGAGGTCGACGCCGACCGGTCTCATCACCGCGAGGGCATCGGCTGACGCTGGCACCCCGGCGTCCAGGAAACCCGCGGATGCGACGTCGAGGTCCAGGCTCCGTTCGGCTGCCAGCCGCCGGGCCCAGCCGGCTGCCATCGGCGACCGACACTGGTTGGCCGTGCAAACAAAGAGCAGCTTCACCACCCGGGATCGTAGGTCGGTCAGCTTGGCTCTGTGGCACTTCGCCTTCCGGGGTTGGAGTCTTTCAGCCCTGCCTGCGGGTTGGTCGTCCCGGGTCGGCGTCTAACCTCAGCAGTGCCCGGTCGCCGCATCGGGGCCGGAGGCGAGGGGACCTAGAACCATTGGAAGGTCGACGATGATCAGTGTGACCGATCACCCCACCAGTGGACAGTGTGGTTGAAGAGGCTTCGAACGCCGTCGCGTGGCTGGCGCGCCGTTGCCCCGCGTCTCGGGTGTCTGGTGGGAGGAGAGCCCCTTGTCGCCTATCGGCTCCGTCGCTGGGTACTCGTCGTGAGCCTGGTGGCAATCACCTGTCTGGCCGGAGTTGGATTCGCAGCTTGGAACTCCACGCGTCCACTGCTCTTCGACTCCAGCGCTGACATGTTCTTGCATCGAAGCTCGGGGTTCGGGCAGGGACTGGCCGTACTGCTGGACAACGTCGGCGCGCCGGCAGAATTCGCGGCGATCACCGCACTCATTGCCTTCGCCCTCATCCTCGTAGACGACTACCGAGCCGCGGTTGCCGCTGTCGGGAGCGTCGGTATCGCCCTGGTCCTGGTCGATGAAGTGCTCAAACCTTTCTTTGGCCGCCACCTGGAAGGTGTCGATGGCCTGACCTTTCCGTCAGGTAACGCCACCGTCCCGGTCGCGTTGGCGGGGATAGTGGCACTGGCCGCGGGCGGTTCGCGTCCGCTGGGACAGCTGCTGGGTGCCAGGCTACGCCGCCTGCTCATGGCGGTCGTGCTGATCCTGTCATGCTGCATGGGGCTTGCTCAGGTCGTTTTGGGGTCTCATTATCTGACCGACGTGGTCGTTGGTATACCGCTGGGCCTGGCCGTCAGCGGCTGCACGGCGCTCTTTGTGGACGCGCTCGCCGGCCGCTTGCAGAAGGTGAAGTAACTCGATCCGTCTCGATACCGCCGTGGAGAACAGTACAAGCTTCTCATGGCGATGGTCGAGACCTCACCTGTACCGGAGGCAAAAGCAGCTATGCTCGGCGGCGATCGCCCCAGGAAGAAGGAGAGCCTGAGATGGGAACCGAGAGCGGGCACGGTAGCTGATGAGCACCTCAAACGAACCGATTCCGCGGGGAATGCGCTTCCTCCTATATCCGCTATCGCCTTCGAACTGGTGTTCACTTACCAAGCGCCCAGCGTGAATATAGTGAGCTGCCTAGCATCCTGCCAGAACCATGACAGACCGTCGACAGAAGTATTGGCAAAGGTATAGGCAACTTTATAGGCAGAACTGTAGGCAGCCCTATAGATCACTCTGGCAGGGATACTCAGGGCCAGAACGAGCGCGTCACCTTGGGCGTCTCATAACCTGGCAAGCATGGAAACGTACTATCGGCAAGCCCATAATTATATACCTGTTCAATGGCTGTAGGTTTCTGGCCTATCCTGATTGTACCGTCAGCTCAACGATAATATATTTAGGAGCACCTGAGTGGGATGAGATTCACTTTCTCCGTAGTCGCCTTACTCCTTCTACCATGCCATCTATCGGATGTTTAGTGGATATCGGGGCGAATGTCGGAGGATTTACAATGATGCTGGCCGACCTGTTCGAAGAGGCACTGCTTTTTGAACCTAATCCAATCGCGGCGCAACGTGCAAGGGAGAACATCGTACTGAATTCGCTCCGTTACGAAGTGATAGAGATGGCCATGTCGGATGAGAAGGGATACATCTTCCTGGAAGACAAAGGAGGAGTAGACACAAGCAACCGGACGCTCACAAGAGATAATCAGTCTGATGAGCCGATAAGAAGAGTCGAGCGAACGACTCTCGACGAGGTTATCTTGGGAGGAGATGGACCCAGAAGTAGCTATATTACCTTACTTAAGATTGATGTCGAAGGACACGAAAACGCCGTGCTAAGAGGTTCTAGCCGTGTACTGAATACTTTACGTCCCCCCTTGATCATGTTCGAATATCTTCAGCGCACTGATATCAAAGAGACGCTTCGCTTATTGAGTGAAAATGAGTACTGTGTCTACAGGTTGTCTCAGGGTGTTCCTGAACTAGTTGATCAAGCCGTCGCCCCCCTACAGAACTTGTTTGCCTCGCCTCGAGAAGCTCTTCCCGGATTGAGCATCCGGTTGGGAACGTATCGACGCTAAATCATCCCGCAGGTCACGTCCCGGCGGCGGCTTCGATGGCGGATGCCCAATGGGGGACTACCTCGTCCCAGGAGTATCCGTGACTCAGATCGACAGCTGCCTGACCAAGGCGTATCCGCAGATCCGGGTCGTTGGCCAGCTCTCGCAGTCTGGCCTCCATCTGGTCCTCGGTGGCAACCTGGTACCCGGTCACCCCATCTACCACAGTGGGAGTGTGGTAGTCGTCGAAGACGATACAGGGAAGGCCGGTTGCAGCGGCTTCCAAGGTCACCTTCGGGCAGCCCTCGAGTCGCGATGGAAGTACGAAGACGTCACTTTCCCCGAAGATGCTGACCAGTTGTTTCTGGGGGCGGCTGCCGAGGAACCGGACATTAGTGAGTCCGCCACTACTCACCCGGGAGAGAAGCATATCTTTGTACAGAGGATCCCCTACCGGGCTTCCCACGATCGTGAATATAGCCTCGCTGCGGAATTTGGCTGCCATGTTCAAGATGACTTCGAGCCGCTTGCGAGGTTGGATGGAAGCCACTGTCACGACTCGCAGAGGTCCTTGCTCAAGGTCGGCTCTCACCACAGGACGAAACACGTTGAGGTCCACTCCGACTGGAGCTACGACCGCCTTGATGCCCATCGCCTCTCGCAAGGAGTCGGCAATATAGTCGCTGCAGGCACAGCACAGATCCGCCTCGCGAATCCCCTGAAGGATTCGTACTGACGCGCGGGACCAGAGAATTTGCTCCAAGGAGCCCTCTACGGGGTAGACAATTCGTTTTCGCCGTCGTCGTAGCGGTTTGAAGGTTCTGAGGATCGTAGCGAGATAGTTGTATGGGGGATAGACGATGAGATCTTCAGGGCCCCACAGCATACGTGTCACCATGCTCAGGGCCTTCCCGTGCTCGTGAAGCCGGACTACCCGCACGGATGGCGACCCGTTGCGCAGTCGGGAGCTGGGGTGGCGGGCGAACAGCGCAGACTCGAATCGATCAGGGTCCAGGCGGAGTGCCACCTCCAGAGCGTTCATGGCCTGGGCGTGGGTGGTGTCCTGGTCCGCGGTCACGTTCCAAAGGAGCCGGATCGGTCGCACCGTCAGACCCCTATTTCGCCCAGGAAGTTCGATTGGTCGTAGGGTTGCGTTAGCAGGGGGGGCTCGTCTTCCCACGGGCTCGCAGGTTACTAGCATATCCCCTTCCGGAGCTGTGATCGCGCCTGCCGAACCACCCCGGGACGGGCCCGAGGGGGGCATCGTGAGCTCATGGTGCCGCGCTCGCGAGCGCCTGTATGCCGAGTACAATCCGGTCGAAGTGGTCAGGGACCAGCATCGACGGCTGCAGGACATTTTCAACGCGGCCTCGATTCCCGGAACCGGCGTCCACTGTGCCCATGCCCGATCGAACGCGAGGAGGAGGCTGTGATGTGGCCCTCGATCGTCGTTGCGCCATACTCTATGGCTTCCCGTCCCCGTAAGATCGACATCGGCTCCGCTGTCTGATGCGTCGCTGGGTGGCATTCGGATTGGCTGGACTGACGGTCATCGCTGCCATCGCCGGCGTGGTCGTCTGGCAATCGCGCCGGTCGTCGACCCCGTCGGCCGTCACCCGGGGTTGTCTGCCGCCAGCCGTCGCCGCGAACAAGGGCCTCTGGACCCACCGTGAGGCGATCACCGTTGTCAACAACAGTACCAGTACGCTTCGGGACTGGCCGGTAGCCGTCCGTCTCTCGGCGGTCGATTTTGATTTCGCCTCGGCGGCACCTGACGGGAGTGACCTGCGGTTCACCTCTGCCAACGGTCACACAGTTCTCCCCTATTGGGTGCAGGATTACGACCCGACGACGCACAGCGGCACGGCGTGGGCGCGAGTCCCGTCGCTGCCGGTGGGAAAGACCACTATCTTTCTCTACTCCGGTAATGCGCAAGTCCCTAGTGCTTCCGATGGGTACGGGGTGTTTCCCATCTTCACCGATGGGACAGACTCTTGCCGGTGGAATACGGCTGGCGGGGTCTCGGTGACGGCCACGGTCGGCGAGTTCGCTCGCGTGTCAGACATCAGGACCATCGCCGCGAATCGATGCTGCTATAACCAAACGCCGAGCCTGGTGGAGGCCAATGACGGTGGCTATCTGCTTGCCTACGCTAGCGCTGTCAAGGGGGGACAGCAAATAATGTTGATGAGGAGCACTGATCAGGGCAGTACGTGGTCTTCTCCGGTGAAGCTGTATAACTCCAGCGTTCCTGACCCGCTCCTCACCAAGACCCCAAATGGGCACATCCTCGCCTGTTTTGTGAAAACCCAAAGCCAAACACGATACCGAGGGTTCGCGTGCATGAGTTCGAGCGACAACGGCCGGACCTGGAGCGCGCCGTGGTTCTTGGCCGACCCTGCCTACAGGTGGTACACCAGCGACCAGCTCGTAGTTGTGGGGACTGATCTTTATTCGATGTCGTACGGCTTCGCCAGCGCCAGGGCCAGTGCCTCCGTCATTTCTGGTACGGCGAAGGTCCGTCTTTTTGAGGTGGACCTCCGTCGCTCGAGCGACCAGGGCCGGACCTGGCAGCTCGTCTCCCGCGTCGTCCCTCCCAAAGCGGCAGGGGCCAACGAGGCCGGACTGGTCTATCTGGGTGGTAAGAACCTCCTGGCGGTGATCCGATCCGTGTCGGAGAAAGACACTTACGAAACGGTGAGCCACGATCTCGGCCAGACCTGGTCGCCGTTGGTGTCCATCTACGATCAGGTTGGGGTGCTGCAATACCCCGTGATCTATCACATGGGAAAGACGCTGATGCTGCTCGGCCGAGAGGTACTCCCCGAAGGGCCACCAGAGGGCAATACCAAGGGAGTCATCAAGCCGGTGACCAGGCAGATGGTGGCATTCTTCTCTACCGATGGGGGGGCGACGTTTGGACACCCGACACTGATAGAAAACTACGTCGGATCTTTCGATGATGGGGGATACGGCACGGCCCTCGTGGACGGACCCAGCACGGCCCTGATCAGCTACTACGCCCTGGTCAGCCCAAGGCGCTCATCCGGCATCCGATCAGCCTTGCTCGAGCTCCCGGCGTCCCACCCAGATGGCGGTGAGCTCCATGTCCAAACAGACTTCTCCCGCAACCTCGCCAGCCTGCCCGCTACTAGCCGCACCAAGCGATACGTCCTGGAGTTCCGGGCGCGAAGCGTGGATACGGTGTCCGGCAACCAATTCGATCTCGCCCTGGTGGACGGGGCGGGCCGCCCGATCGTCCAATGGTGGACCCCCCACAAGATCGTGGAGGGATGGATCCCAGCGAAATTTCCTCCCGCCGACCCCAGCGGCGATATAGAGGCGACCTCGAACGGACAAGCAAAATCCATCTTCGGAGCGTGGCAGCCCGGTCCCTATTACACCTTCACTTCCGTGATCGACCAGAGCACACAAACCCAATCCTCCTCGGCGTTCGACGACACCGGCAACCCGATCGGCACCACCCTGAACGGGCCGCTGGCCACACCTACAACACGCCCGCCCGCCGCAATCCAAGTGGGATCCGGAACCAGCCTGCACGACACCAACACCTACGTGTCCTGGATCTTCATCGCCCCCTACACACCCACTCCTCTCAAGGTCCTCGCAACCCAAACCCAAACCGGAAGTTGGACCCTCCCGCGGGCAACCCTTCGGTAAGACGTAGATTATGCACCCGAAAATTTATGCGCATTTCGAAGAACTCTTCGACCGATTTCCCCCTCCCGGACTCGACGTCCTCGAGCTCGGGGCTCCACAAGAACCGTCGGTGGCGCTGCTGTCGGCGCTGGCCCGGCGGATGCCTGGCGGCCAATATATCGGTGTCAACCTCCGAGAGCCCGAACCAGGGCGCATCTTGCCATACGAACTTATCCAGGGGAACGCTAACGATCTGTCGGCCTTTGCCGATGCCTCCTTTGATGCGGTTGTCACCAACGCGATGCTTGAACACGACGCTTTCTTTTGGCGGACAATCGCGGAGACACGACGCGTCCTGCGGCCAGGAGGCCGCTTCTATCTTGGTGTCCCTGGTTACAGGCGGCTTCCCCCCGGCGGTCGGCGCATCATTCGAAGCGTCCTGATTTCCCGCGCCACGGATATTCCGGGATTGCGATCGCTCAAGCGGTTAATGCGTCTACCTTGGCTGGTGAGCACACCCACCTATATTTTCCACGGTGCACCCAGCGACTATTGGCGTTTCAGTCCTGAGGCGGTGCGCCGCGTCTTGCTCGAAGGTATGACCTGTCTCGAGCTGATTGAGGTCATGCATCCGGTGCGGATCCTGGCTGTAGGAGAGATCCCTTCCGACTCAGGCGTCGTCAGTCCAGGTTGAGTGGTGCGGCCCATCGAGCAGGGGATGGTCACCGAGCTGCAGACCACTGAATCCCGATGGGCCGCCGTACCGGCTCTGCGTCGACGTGCCATCTTCGCCGCGACCAGGATCGATCCGCGCCCCTTCCGGGTGTACTCCCCGACCTTCATCCTGGGGTGTGGCCGGTCGGGGACGACAATCCTGGGACGGTTGCTCGAGCAGCATCACCTGGTCGCGTATCTCAACGAGCCGCGCCGCATCTGGGAGCTGGACCCCGCCACCGACATCTGGAGCAGTCGGGCAGAGGACCGGCAAGGGCGGCTCCGCCTAACCGACAAGGACGTCAACCCGAAAGCTGCCTCCAGGATCCGGAGGAGGTTCGCTGCAGAAGTACAGATAAGGAAGAGGACCCGGCTGGTCGAGAAGCTGCCGATCAACTGCTTCCGCGTCGAGTATGTGGACCACACGTGCCCTGGCGGCCGGTTCATCCACATCGTCCGCGACGGTAAGGACGTGGCTGCATCTATCCAGGTGGCTGCGTCCGGGGGCCCATGGTTCGGGCACCACGATTACAAGTGGCGCCTGCTGGCCCGTTATGCCGATCGGGAAGGCTTGGGCGATCTGGTCCCGCTGTGCACCACCGACTTCCTCAAGGGGCTCCTCGAGTGGCGGCTGGCCGTGCAAACGGCCCGCGCCAGCCTGGCCACGCTTCCGCCGGCCCGTTGGACCGAGCTCCGCTACGAGGACCTGGTTGGACATCCGGCCGAAACGTGCGGAGCCCTCGAGCGGTTCCTCGATCTCGGCGCTGATCCTGGCATGAGGTCCTTTGCGGCCAGCTCGATCGGCCCGGTCAAACATCCCGAGCGCGCTGAAGTATGGGATGACAACGCCGATTCCATCGCGGGCCCATTGCTCCGGTCGCTGGGGTACAGCGGCGAGTGTTGAGAAGGAGCGACGCCCGGCCGACGTCGGGGCTCATTGCACCTGATGTAGAGGCTCTCCATCTCCCACAGTGCTGACAGCTGAGTGATCTAGCTCTCAGGGAGATTGCACCCCGACGCACATTTGCGAGCGGTCCCCCCTCTGATCCTCAACAGTCTGGCGCCCTGGGCTCAACTGCCTGATGGGGCACGCCGAGCGGCGCCGCGCCCCTGAATGCGTCTTTTCTGGTCTACAGGGACCCTTGATAATCTCGGGAGCCTTGGACCCCGAGAGCGAAGGTCGGATGGACGGGCAGACGTTGTCACGCCAACGGGTGCTCGGAGGTGCTGTCTGGAGTGGCCTTTCGACGGGCTCGCAACTCCTCCTCGGGATACCGATCACCGTCATTCTTGTGAGGACCATGGCCCGGGCTGAATACGGTGCTTACGCGCTGGCGTTGAGTACGGCCGGATTCATTTCCGTCATCGCCGGGTTTGGGCTGGCGAGCGGAGTCAGCCGGGTGGCGGCTTTCGAAGCCGCCAAGGATGAGACACGCGGGGCAGCCCGGGTCCTGCGAGCTGGGGTTCGTCTCTCGGTCTTCCCGGCGGTCGGCGTCTGCATCATAGCGGCCGGGGTGGCCCTCTGGTTTAGCGACAACTCCAGGCTCCATGCGGTCGCGCCGGTCATAGTCGCTCTCATTCCCGTAGTGGCGGTAACGTCGCTCTATGGCGTTCTGCAGGGAACCTTGGTGGCCCTGCATCAACCTCGAAAGGTCGAAGGCACCCGGATCCTATTCTCGGTCGGGATTCTTCTGCTTACGCTCAGCGTGATTCTCCTGGGCTTCCGGACGGCTGTTCCAATAGCTGCCGTCCGTGGTGTGCCCCTCGTGGCATGCGTCACGATCCTCTGGTGGTTTACGCGCGACCTGCGACGCCGGGAAGTCGCACCAGGCGACAGAAGCACGATCCGCTCGATCTTCTCCTATAGCACCCCGATGCTGATCAATGGATTGATGGTTTCCGCTATCTGGCAACTTGACGTCACTCTGCTCGGCATATTTCGAGGTCCAAAACCCGTCGCTCTTTATGCGCCAGTCAGCAGCATGATGATCTGGCCGCTGACCTTCTTCGGAGTGGTTGGCACGTATCTGCTTCCTCAGCTCACCCGCCAGGTCGCTCATGAGGATCCAGATGGACTCCGCAACCTCTATCACACCGCGTCGCGCTGGGGGTGGGTACTGGCCGCACCGCTCATTGGTGTCTTCCTGGCCACACCGTCCTCCTTGCTCGGTTTCCTCTTCGGAACGGCCTATATGGGACTCGCGGCTCCCACGCGGATCCTGACGCTTGGGGCCCTTGCCGTGATCCTTACGGGCTTCAACAGCCAAGCACTCGTGGCCCAAGGCAACCCCCGGACGCTAGCTTGGCGATCAGGGGTCAGTCTCCTTGCCGATGTTCTGGCCTGCGCCATGCTCATCCCGCTATTCGGGATCATCGGTGCCGCTACCGCCACCGTCATTGGCTTCGCGACGCTGAACTTCATGAATTCGTGGTTCTTCAGCGCGCCGGCACCGCATATGGCCGTGGGATCGTCGCCACGCGTTCATGGCCGTTAGCACGGCGATGGCAATCACCGTGGCCTACCTCATCGCGCCGCTCGTCACTCCAGCCGTGCTGCGATGTGCGATCGCCGCCACCCTTCCTGCTGTCACCGCGCTGACAGTGATGGTGCTTTCCTCTGACCAGGATGAGCGCCAACTCCTCCTTGGCGCCGTGCGGCGCGTGCGAATGCGATCCTCACGCAACTACCAGGTCGTCGATCCCCTCAATCCGGCCATCGAGAAGAGATGACGTGTAGATCAGCTCCCTGGCGGATCCTGGTGGATGGGACCCATATCCGCCCGGATCAAGGGGGGGTCGGAAGCTACACGATCAACCTGTTGGAGCACTTTCCTGACGATGGATCGATCGACACGACCGTCTTGCTGCTCGAGCAGACGCCGGCGGAGATGGTTCCGTGTGGAAAAAACACTCGCGTGGCGAGGGTGGCCTGGAGGAACCATCTGTGGCATGGGCTCCTGACGATCCCAGGTCTGTCTCGTCGGCGGGCGATAGACGCAGTCCTGGTGCCGTATGAGACGCCGGTGGGACCATTCAAGAAGCCTCTGTTCTTCGTATGTCACGATGTTCCAGCGTTGCTACGACAAGCCCAATCGCACGAATGGAAGGCGCCAGGGCGCCGGGCCGTTGCAGCTCTCGATGATCGGCTTACAGCAATGTCACTTCGCCGGGCGAGGGGAATCTTCAATAACAGTGAGTTTGTGGGGAACTGGCTTGCTGACGAAGTGGGCGTCTCCAGGAGCCGCCTCCACAGCGCACCGTGCGCGCCCGGTGCCAATTTCGAGCGCGCTCAGCCAGAACGTCTGCGTGCAGGAGGTCCGGGACCGGCTCCGTGCTTCCGAGGGCTATTTGCTCGTCATAGCCACCGGCGATCCCCGGGAGAACTTCCGAGTGATTCCAGATGTCTACGAGCAGCTCCATGCGGTTGGGCAAACCCTGCCGCTCGTCGTCGTCGGCCCTCGAGGAGCGGAGGAGGCATCTCGCCTGCTTGACTCACTGCAACGGTATCGGTGGTCCGATCGAGTGCGCGTCGTGCCATTCATTCCAGCGACCGAACCGTTCCGCCTGGCCGAGCTGTACGTGGCCGCCACGCTCTATCTGGATCCGAGCCTGCATGAAGGTTTCGGTATGCAGGTCGTCGAAGCTATGGCGTGTGGAACCCCTGTCGTATGCAGCGATCGGGGGGCGCTCCCAGAGGTTGTTGGCAACGCCGCACTCCTCGCCGAGCCTGTGGCCGACACGCTGGCGGCAGCCGCGCTCCAAGTGCTCGGTGACGAGCGTACGCGTCAGAAGCTCGCCGTCGCTGGCAGATGGCGGGCACGCCAGTTCTCCTGGAAGCGAACCGCGCAGGTCATATCCAACTGCATCGCCGAAGAGCTGGCCCGCGCCTACTCGAACTAAGTGCTACGAAACGAAACTACGCCCACGTGTCGTCCATCTCCGACCTCGGCACCGAGCGAGAATTCGACGTCGTGCTCAAGCCGAAGACATGTGAGCGTAGCTTCGTTCTGCAGCGCTAAGGCGAGCTGTCGGGATTCGGAGTCGGGACCAGGATTCCGGGGTCCGGGCAGTTGGACAGGAGGCTGCCGGCCGAGTAGGGCGCCACATCACCGATACTTGTACCCGCAAGCCGCCCGAAAGCTGCCGTCGTCACCGCGCTCCACGCGCTCCATGTCCTATGGGCGCTTCGGGCGCTTAAACGATGCATGTTAAAGCATCTCAGTCGGGTTTGGCCCCTTCAGGGACGGCTGCGCCTCGAGGGCAGGTTCGGGCCGGCCACCCGGTAGGTGACTTTCTGTAGCGAATGGCGCCCAAAAGGGGGCGAGCGATTCTCTGCGCGAACCATGCCCAGTTGAAGGAGGCCGCGCTTCAGAGAAAGTTGAACGGGCACGAGCCCGGAGCGGTGCTGATCGTCGAGCCGCCATCGTGCAGCTCACCGGGTTCTCCGACCTGGAGTTCGGTTCGCGTTCCGCCGCATCGACTGTCCCGGCCGGCGCCTCGACAGCTCCGGAGCTTCCGCTTCCCGATCGAGGCGTAACGGAACAAATGTCTTCCATGTGGCTGTGAGTGATGCTAAAATCACTCCTGGCGACACCGGCGGAGACGCGATCCGAGTACCTACCGGCCCAGGACGAAAGGGGAGGGACGACTGTGGCCAAGATAATTGGCACAGAAGAGGTCCGGCTCAGCGACCTCGTCATTTCTGACGCGCAGGCCCGGGTACGCAGTGTGGATAGACAGATCGACGAGTTGGCCGAAAGCATTCGCCTGCACGGACTCCTCGCGCCGATCGTGGTCTGCCTGTCGGGGGAGGGCCGCTACCAGGTGCTCATGGGCCAGCGGCGGATGCTCGCCCATCAAAGGTTAGGTCGATCGACCATCCTGGCGGCAATCATCGACGAGCCGGTCGACGAGACAACCGCCAAGGTATTGTCGCTTAGTGAGAACCTGATCCGCCAGGATCTCGACGCCAAAGATGTGATCGATGCCTGCACCGGGCTGTACAAGAAGTACGGGACCGCTAAGGCTGTCGCTGAAGAAACTGGCTTGCCGTACGCGCAAGTGCTCCGCCATGTCAAGTATGACCGGCTGATCCCGGGACTCCAGAAGATGGTTGATCACGGTGAGGTCAGCATTGACGTCGCGCTCCGGGCCCAGGACACCCTGGGCGATGACTGTGAGGTTAATGATGACGAAGCACTCGAACTTGCGAAGCAGTTGCAGACGGTCACGGGCGCGCAACGGCGACAGCTTCTCAAGCACAAAAACCAGCATCCCGAGGTCTCTGTTGCCGAACTCGTCACAACGAACCGCCCCGACGAACGGTCCAAACAGATCATCGTGACCCTCTCCTTCGCTCAACATCGGAAGCTACAGGCCTATGCTCGGGCGCGGGGCGTCACCCAGGATCAGGCCGCTGCCTCGCTCATCACCGATGGACTGGCGAGGAACGCTCAGCTCCAAGAAGCAGCACCGTTGCCAAATGGGCCCACACGACGGGATGGGAAGCGAACGCGAAAGCCGAAGCTAACCGAAAGCTCGTAGAACGCAAGGTGATCCGCGGCCTGCCGGCAAAGGCTGGCGCCCACCCTGTAGATGCGGGCGTTCAGGGGTCTTCGGCTAGTACGGCCGTTGTGCAGGATCACCATGCACGTGTAGCCTGCTAAGTGAGATGGCGTCGGGACAGAGCAGCTCGGCCTCAGAGGGGCGGACGTCAGAGGGCACGTTGATCAACTGGAGCGATTCGTCTGTCCTGATTACGGGGGGGACGGGCACATTCGGCCGGAGGTTCGTCCAGGTCATGCTCGAGGATTATCGTCCCGAGCGTCTGATTATTTTCAGCCGCGACGAACTTAAGCAGCACGAGATGCGGATGGAAGGTCTCGACGATTCTCGCCTCCGATACTTCATCGGTGATGTTCGGGATCGCTCCAGGCTCGTCCGCGCCATCCGCGATGTGGATGTCGTTGTGCACGCCGCCGCCCTCAAGCAGGTGCCGGCATGCGAGTACAATCCGATCGAAGCGATCATGACGAACATCGACGGCGCGAGGAATGTCATCGACGCCGCACTCGATGCGGGAGTTGCGAAAGTGATGGCGCTCAGCACTGACAAAGCTGTCAATCCGGTGAATCTCTACGGTGCAACCAAACTATGTGCAGAGAAGCTGTTTGTTCAGAGCAACTCCTACGCGGGAGGAAGAGGTGCCGCTTTTGGATGCTCTCGCTACGGCAATGTGGTTGGAAGTCGGGGCAGCGTCGTCCCATTATTCACAGAATTGCGTAAAACAGGACGGGTACCCGTAACCGACCCACGGATGACCAGGTTCTGGATGACGACTGAATCGGGTGTCCGGTTCGTCATTAGGGCACTTGAGCGCATGCACGGAGGTGAGGTCTTTGTGCCATTGCTGCCGAGCATATCGATCATGGACCTGGTGAAGGCTATGGCCCCCGATTGCGGAAATTGACTACATTGGAATTCGGCCGGGTGAGAAGATCCACGAGGTCCTCATAGGTGAGGATGAGGGTCGCCAAGCGGTCAAAGTCGATGACATGTTCGTGATCCGGCCTGCGCAGCCCTGGTGGTCGAGCGATAACTGGAAGGATGGCACGCCACTCCCTGAAGGTTTCCGCTACGCGAGCGATAACAATGACTGGTGGCTAAGCGTGGACGAACTCTCACAAATCGTTGAGACGCTTCAGCCGTGATGGGGTTTTTCGAGCGACTGGTCATTGGCAAGCGCCGGGCGCGCAGGGCGGTAAGGTGCCCAAAACGCTCGGCAGCCAAACCACCCCAAAAGATGTCGAAACGGTGGTCGCAGTCCTTACTTCCGACTGGCTGAGGACGGGACCAAAGTTGTCGCAAATTGCAGCACGCTTTGCGGTCATCTAGTCGTCATGCAAAGGACTCGCGGTTCGCTGAAGGTGGTAGCCATCATTCAGGCGAGGCTGGACAGCACACGGCTCCCGGGCAAAGTGTTAGAGCCCATCATCGGAGAGCCGATGCTCGCCCACGTGGTGCGCAGGAGCCGGGGCGCCCGCCGTGTTGACACTGTGGTCGTGGCCACAACTGATCGCACCGTCGATGATCCACTCGTCTCGCTCTGCCAAGCTTCCGGATGGCCTTGCTACAGAGGCAACACCTACGACGTGCTCGATCGGTACTATCGGGCTGCGATGCGAGAGGGGGCAGACATCGTCGTTAGAATCACGTCAGATTGCCCCCTGGTAGATCCCGAGGTGATCGACCTCGTAACCAATACGCTCCTTTCAGACCCTGAAGCAGACTATGCGTCTAATACACTGCCACCTCGGACCTATCCTCTTGGACTCGACGTGGAGGCGCTAACCATGGCCGCTTTGGAGCGGTCCTGGCGAGAAGACGCCAGACAGGATTGGCGTGAACACGTGACACCGTACATCTATCGGCACCCGGAGTTATTCCGTCTGGTGCCGGTGCAGGCATCGGCAGACTATTCCTCACTCCGCCTTACGGTGGATACGGGGCCTGATTTGGAATTGCTTCGGAGAATTTTTGGACACCTTCGTCAGCCAGGATTTTCGTGGCTAGAAGCCCTTACGTGCCTCGAGCGCCATCCAGATTGGATCACACTGAACGCCAGGATCCCGCAGAAACAGGTAAATCCATGAAGGGTCTTCTTGCTCAATCTATGTTCCCTTCTGCACGAAGAGCCAGCTCAAGGACCGAGGACTTAGCATGTTCTTTGTGGGCCCACGTACGAAAGGACAGGCGAGATGACCCATGAGTGGCGAGAACCACCGTCTCCTCTCGAGAGGCCGATGATCACGATAGGCGAGCGACGTATCGGATCCGATCATCCGGTCTACGTGGTCGCCGAGCTTTCCGCTAACCACGGCCAGGACATTCGGCGCGCCAAGGATCTGGTGCGAGCGGCGGCCGACGTCGGGGCCGACGCCGTGAAGCTTCAGACCTACACCCCGGCGACGCTGACAATCGACTGCGACGCCGATCCCTTCCGGGTGGGCGAAGGCATGCTGTGGCAAGGCCGCACCCTCTTCGACCTCTATAGCGAGGCGTATACGCCTTGGGAGTGGCATGCCGAACTTAAGGAGCTAGCAGAGGGACTGGGCCTGGCCCTGTTCTCGTCCCCATTCGATCCCTCCGCGGTCGATCTGCTGTGTGAACTAAAAGTCCCGGCCTTCAAGGTGGCGTCCTTCGAGATCGTCGACCTCCCGCTCGTCCAACAGATCGCCAGGGCCGGCAAGCCGATGATTATTTCCACCGGGATGGCCACCATCGCTGAGATCGATCGAGCGGTCACCGCGGCTCGCGAAGCGGGTGCTTCTGAGATCGCGCTGCTCCGCTGCACCAGCGCGTATCCAGCGTCGCCTGAGGACATGGACCTCCGCACGATCCCCCACATGGCGGACGCGTGGCACGTGCCCGTCGGCCTGTCCGACCACACCCTGGGAACGACTGCGGCGGTGGCGGCGGTGTCGCTCGGCGCTAGTCTCCTCGAGAAGCACTTTACGTTGGACCGGGCCGAAGGCGGTCCAGATGCCGAGTTCTCTCTCACGCCCCAGGAGTTCCAGAGGCTGGTGGACGCGGTGCGTGAGGCGGAGCGGGCACTTGGTAGTGTTCGCTACGGTCCATCCTCTTCCGAAACACGCAGCCTCCCCTTTCGTCGGTCGTTGTTCGTAGTAGAGGACGTCAGGGAGGGGGAGCCCTTCACGGACGGCAACATCCGATCGATCCGGCCGAGCAACGGCCTTCTCCCGGAGTACGCGGACCAGGTCCTGGGAAGGCGGGCCACGAGATCGGTGTCCCGGGGAACCCCTCTCACCTGGGATCTGGTGGGAGGGCCGGTAGTAGAGCCGCTCCACTAAAGCACGAGCGCCGGGCGTTGCTTGACGGATGCAGCCCCAATGGCGAGTTCCTCTACTTCCAGATCCGTTGACAGGCAGCGATGCCCTCGCGGATGCCGCGATCGATCTGCAGGTCGTTCGAGGCCGTCTGCACATTCCGGTACTGGTCGACTTGCGTCCCGAGTGTGAAATAGATGATTCCCGCAGCCCCTCCACGGCAGAAGCCGGCACTCTGGCGAGCTACGTCGGAGGCGCTTGGAACGAGATAGTTCGGTGTCCCCCCGAAGGCTTGTGGTACTCCCAGGAACGGCGTCGTGGCCGGATCCCACCCCGCTTGACGAAGGCGGAGCTCGATGAAGGGAAGATCCGACATGTCCCAGTCGAAATGGCTACTGTCCATGTCTAAACTGTCGGTGTAGGAGTAAATGGCGATCAGGTCGCACCCCTTCTGGGTAAAGTTCGCTCCGTTCTGCGCTACCGTGGTCGAATATGGCTGCCCGACGCGGCCTATATGCTCCCCGAACCCGCAGATCGTATTCCTGGTCGTCTTGTACCTGCGGTTGGCCTGGTCGATCAAGCCGTGGATCGCCTCCAGCAGAGGCCTGGCCGAGCCGGGATCCCACGAAGGCCAGTCATCGAGCACGTAAAACCCAGCGATCAAGGGGTTCGAGGCTATCATTGGCTCATTCAAATAGGCTGCAACAGCGCGCAGCGTCGCCGTCTCGTCGGTGGCGATAGGGCATGGCTCAATAGGGTTATTGGGTCGGATGGAACGCTGCCTAAAACATTCATATTGTCGTAAGAGGTTCAGTACTCCATCATCGTAAACCGAAATGTGATGTGCGGTCAGTGCGTCGCGGAGGTCCGGATGTCTTGGCAGGATCCCCGCACCCAGGACCGCGACGTTGAGCCCCAGACTGCGAGCCTGCCGAACATCGCCGACCAGGTTGACGCCATAACTACCGATGATCCGTCTGCTATCGGCTGGCGAAGAACCCGCGCACCCCTGCGCGATCATCAGCAACAGGAGCAGGACAGCGCAGATCGCTCTTCGCATCATGCTGTCGCCTGCCAGCTGAAGTCGGGCGGCCACCATATGATCAAAACACGAAACGCCCGCATCCGGGCGACGCCGTAGCCGCGCCTCGACGAGCAGCTTGGGGATCTTCCGACGAGGCCCGTCACTTCTCAGCGACAGCGCTCGCTATCCCGGGTCGTGTGCACTCTCGATCACTGAGACGACCACATGCTCGAGCTCCTCGTTGCTCAACGATGGGTAGAGGGGCAGGGAAACAAGGCGCCGATAGGCGTCCTCTGAGTTTGGAAAGTCGCCAGGGGCAAAGCCGTACTTCTTCTGAAAGTGTGGCTGTAGATGAAGCGGAATAAAGTGCACACTGGTCCCCACCCCGCGCCCTTCCAGCTGAGTGATGAAGTCGTCCCGGCTTAGGGCGAGCGTCTCCAGGTTTAGCCGAAGCGGATACAGGTGCCAGGCCGGGCTGACCCCTGGGGCTACCGACGGGCAGGTGAAGAGTTCTGGGTACGGGGCGAAAGCCTCGTCGTAGCGCTGTGCGATCAATGCCCGCCGCCGCCGCATCTCCCCTTCCCGGGCGAGTTGACTCAACCCGAGAGCGGCCTGGAGGTCGGTGAGATTTGCCTTGAATCCCAACTCGACCACCTCGTAGTACCAGCTCCCTCCCCGGCGGTAGCGACTCCAGGCATCTCGGCTGATGCCGTGAAGTCGTAGAACCTCCAGGTGATCGGCGAGAGGCTCGTCATCCGTGGTAGCCATCCCGCCCTCTCCGGTGGTGATGGTTTTTGTCACGTAGAAAGAAAAGGCCGTGATGGTCGCAAGGGAGCCGATAGGCCGCCCGTGAGTCGACGCGCCCAGGGCGTGAGCGGCATCTTCCACCACCGGAATGCCGGCGGAATGCGCGAGCCCGAGAATCTCCTCGATCGCGCACGGGTGGCCTCCGTAGTCGACGGGGAGGATAGCCCGGGTCCTGGCCGTCATCGCCGCCTTGATCTCGACGGGGTCGATCTGCAGGTGGGCGCTCTCGATATCAGCGAAGACCGGCTTCGCACCGACATGCTCGATCACGTGTGCCGTTGAACAGAAGGTGAATGGGGTCGTGATCACCTCGTCGCCCGCGCCGATTCCTAGAGCGACCAGCGCGAGGTGCATCGCCGAGGTCCCCGACGAGACGCTGACTCCTCGGCGCGTCCCTACCAGCTTGGCGACAGCCCGTTCGAATTCCTGTGCTCGGGGACCGTGGGTGAGCCAGCCGGAACGCAGCACGGCGGCGACGGCTTCTACGTCCGAGTCGTCGATAGAGGGACGGTGGAATGGCACGAAGTCCGGCATACGACTCCCTGGTTGCAGGAAAGGCGGACGACCCTCAAGCCCACCCGGCAGATGCCGTTACCTTATCGGTCAGTCTGGACCGCCCGGCATCATGGCGCCTGGTGGTCCGTCGCGCCCGTCCTCAGGCTCCCCATTGACAGCTGAGGCCACCTCCTGTTCCTGGGTACGATCTCAACCGTGATTCTGAGCAGGGACCTTCCCGAAATGCCGGTTGACTAGTGACTGCGACAGCAGCCGCGCCGCTCAGGGATTCCTTCCTGGGAGCCCAGGTGCGCCATTGGCGGCGTCTCGGCACGTATCGTGTTGTCAGGCAGACCTATTACGGCGGTGCTTTCGATCGATATAGATGCATCTTCATCCATGTTCCCAAGACGGGTGGCGTTGCGGTAGCCCAATCGTTGTTTGGTAGCCAACATGGAGGGCACAGAACTGCGATGGACTACCGGGTCATACTGGGGCCTTGGCACTTCTCTCACTACTTTAAGTTCGGATTCGTGAGGCACCCTCAAGCTCGCCTGACCTCGGCCTTCCACTACCTGAGGGCCGGAGGTATGCACGAAGGTGATGCTTCGTGGGCGACGGGCCACCTTGGGTTGTATGACACGATCGATGACTTCGTCGTCGGGTGGCTCACGCCCGATCACGCGCGCTCCTACCCCCATTTTCGGCCACAATATGAGTTCCTCTGCGATGTAGAGGGTCACTTGCTCGTGGACTTTGTCGGCCGTCACGAAAGGATCGCACAAGACTACGCCCTGGTCGCCGAGCGCCTGGGTGTCACGCGGGCCTTGCAGCGTAACAACCCGGGGCCAGCGGCTCCTCGTTCCGCACCAGGACTCTCCAGGGAAGCCCTCGCCATCGTGGCGAATGTCTACGGGCGTGATTTCGAGATTTTTGAGTACCGTCTTTGAAGCCGTCGGCGGCCTATGCGCCGCGAACAGTGGAGACGACGCGGATCCTCTAATCTGTCGCAGTGAGCCAGATCGAGAACCAATCCGAGGTAGACCTCCGCCACTACCTGCGAATCTTGCGCCGCCGGAAATGGCTGGTGATCCTGGCCGTCGTCGTTGTAGTCGGTATCGCGTTGGCGGTAAGCCTGCGAGAGACGCCGACTTACCAATCCAGTGCGCAGGTGATGGTCCAATCATCGAGCTACCTGCCGCCCAGCGTGTTTAGCCAATCCCAGGCAGCAAACCTGGGGATCGTGGATCCCGCTCAGATCCAGAGCGAGATGCGGATTATCACCAGCACGCCAGCGCGCGAGGAGGTCCGCACCAAGTTGGGGGCCGCGCCATCGGTCTCGGTTAGCGAGCTCGGCCAGACCAACATCGTGCAGATCACGGCCTCGTCCGCCGACCCGAGGCGAGCTGCCGAGATCGCCAACGCTTACGCCACCGCGTATATCGACGTCCGGCGCAATCAAAACAATGCCGCCTTACTGGCCGCCGCCAGCCAGCTCCAGTCCAAGATCAATACCCTGCAACAGCAGATCGACGCTCTGAACGCGAAAGTGGCTGCGGCACCTCAATCACAACAGCAGACGCTGCAGGCCAATCTGGGTCCCCAGCGTGACAACCTGATCACGGAGCAGGGCTTATTCAAGCAGAACCTCGACGAACTGCAGGTGGATACAGGGGTGGGGGCGGGTTCAGCGCAGCTGATCAGCTCCGCCCAACCACCAACATCGCCATCAAGCCCCCGGCCGGCCCGCAACGCCCTGCTTGGCCTCGCCATCGGGCTGGTCATTGGTGTCGGTGGCGCTTTTCTGCGTGAGCACTTCGATGACTCGGTGCGCTCGCGTAGCGACGTTGAGCGAGCAACCAACGGCTTGCCTGATCTCGGGGCGGTACCGAGGGTCCGCGACTGGACGAAGAAGGGCCGCCCCTTGGTGATCTCGCTGACCAAGCCCACCTCCCCAGCGGCTGAAGCGTATCGTGGCGTGCGGACCGCGATCAGCTTCGTGAGTTTAGATCGCGCCGTCCGGATCCTCCAGGTGACGAGCCCGAACGCCACAGAAGGTAAAACGGCCACAGTAGCGAACCTGGGCGCGGCGTTTGCGCAGGCCGGACAACGCGTCTGCGTATGCTGCTGCGATCTTCGTCGGCCCCGGCTCTATGAGTTCTACGGTCTGGAAAACACGACCGGCCTCACTTCAGTCGTCCAGGGCGAAACGTCGCTGTTCGAAGCTGTCCAGCCGGTTCCGGGAGTCGAGAATCTGTCGCTGCTAGCTTCGGGACCGCGACCGCCCAACCCCGCGGAGCTTCTGGCTTCGCCTCGGACCGTCGAGGTGATGCGCTCCTTGGGCCGCATGTATGACCTGGTGTTGGTCGACAGCGCGCCCGTGCTTCCGGTCACAGATGCGGCTGTTGTCACTGCCTTTGCTGATGCTGTCATGTTAGTGGTGGAGGCCGGCTCGACGACCGGGCGTGCGATCTCGCGAACGGTCGAGATCCTCCATCAGGTGAATGCTCCCCTCATTGGCACGATGTTAAACAGTGTCACCGCCGATACGGGGGCGGGAGATTATTACTATTATCGCCACCGCTATTATCGTTACGAGCTCCCCGAAGCGGCATCGCACGAGTAGGCTTTACATCGTGGCCCAGCACATGACTGTCGTGGTGGTTGGTCAGGGATATGTCGGTTTACCGCTGGCTATGCGAGCCGTAGAGGTTGGTCACGCGGTCGTGGGTTTTGATGTTGACGACGTCAAGGTGAGATGCCTGATGGCTGCCGAGTCCTTCATCGAGGACGTCACATCGGCCCAAGTAAAAGCCGCACTTGCCACCGGCCGTTACCGACCAACGTCCGACCCGCAGGCGTGCGCCGGCTTCGATGTCGCGGTCATCACGGTACCGACGCCGCTCCAGGACGGCGTGCCGGATCTCCATTACATCACCGATGCCGCCCATACCCTCGCCGGGCACCTCCGTCCCGGCGGCGCGGTCATCCTGGAGTCCACCACATACCCCGGTACCACCGAAGAGCTTCTCGTATCGCTTCTCGAGGAAGGGTCGCGCCTGCAGGCCGGCACGGATTTCAGCGTCGGGTTCAGCCCCGAGCGTATAGACCCTGGTAACCGGGTTTGGACCCTCGCGAACACGCCCAAGGTCGTGTCCGGCATCGACGCCGGTTCGCTCAAAGCCGTCCGGGCCTTTTACGAAACGCTCGTAGAGCGTACCGTTCCGGTAGGGACCACCAAAGCCGCGGAGTTCACCAAGCTTCTTGAAAATACCTTTCGCCATGTCAATATCGCTCTGGTCAACGAGCTGGCTGTCTTCGCCAATGAGCTTGACATCGATATATGGGAGGCAGTCGACGCCGCGTCCACCAAGCCGTTCGGGTTTATGCGCTTCACACCCGGACCTGGTGTCGGAGGGCACTGCTTGCCCATTGACCCGAACTACCTGGCCTGGCGAATCGAGCGCCGGCTGGGCCGGCCGTTTCGGTTCGTTGCGTTGGCCAAAGATGTCAATGACCAAATGCCCTCCTACATCGTCCAAAGGTTGATCCTGGCTCTCAACCGACGTCAACGGGCTGTAAACGGGGCCCGCATCCTCCTGCTTGGGTTGGCTTACAAGCCCAACACCGCCGATACGCGCGCCTCGCCCGCGATCACAATCGCTGAGAGGCTGGTCGCTCTCGGGAGCGAGGTTCGCGCTGTCGATCCCTATGTAGACCCCCGGCTCTCCCTGGACGGCGTCCGCCGGGTGCAGCTCAACGCGGAGGAGGTGGCCGGAGCCGATGCCGTCGTTGTCCTCACGGACCACGACCTGTTTGATCGCGACCTGGTCATCGAGCACGCCCGGTACGTCTTCGACACCCGCCACTGGTTGCCCGGCACGCATCGCGGGATCGAACACGTCGAGTACCTCTGAGCAGTCGGGTCGCCGCCGGTGACCGCCAGCGGTATCTACCTTCGGGGAGGCAAGCGCCTCTTTGATCTCGCGTTGGCGCTCCTCCTTGCGCCCCTTATCCTGCCGATTATCGGGGTGGGGTGGCTGGTGGCTCGAGCCACATCTGGTGGTCCGGGTTTTTTTAAACAGGTCAGAGTGGGCCGGGACCTTCGTTCATTCAACCTCATCAAACTTCGAACGATGAGGGTGGCTCCCGGGCCGTCGGTGACAGTCGCTGGTGACCCGCGCATCACCAATCTGGGACAGCTTCTGAGGCGATACAAAGTGGACGAGTTGCCGCAGTTTTGGAATGTTCTCCTTGGCGAGATGAGCCTGGTAGGTCCACGGCCAGAGGTGCCCGAATGGGTCGACACCTTTAGCGGCGCGTTCGTAGCCCATCTGCGACTGCGACCGGGGCTCTCGGACTTGGCGTCCCTTATCTACTACGACGAGGGGGCGCGGTTAGCCGGCGCCGGCGGGGGTCTCGATCTTTACCGGGAAGATATCCTCCCGCACAAGCTGAAGCTCTACGAGATCTACGCCAGGAAGGTGTCTCTCGCGCTGGACCTTCGCATCATCGGATTAACGCTAACATCCCTCGTCAGCCCCAGATGGGCGGCTGACCAGGCCGAACACCTGGTCCACCGTCTCCAGCTTGAGCCACCTGCCTCTGCGATCTCGGACGAAGACCGACTATGAAGCAGACCTATCTGCTTCGACAGGGCCGCGGTTCTTTGGGTCGTCGCTTTGCCCAGCAACCCTCAACTCGGGATGCTGCCTGAGCAATCGGACAGTTTGATCGAGAGCCAGCACGATCCGCTCGAACGTCTCCGCCGACAGTTGAACCGTCCCAGCCGCGTTTGGCTCGTCCCCGCTCGGCAAGCAAGGCTCGCCCCAGTCGCCAAGGGGCGCTTCGGATAGTCGATCGCGAAGCTCGTCCACCTGACGGCTGATGGAGTGATGGTGTTGGTCAAGTGCTCGTTCCAGCGCCACCTGGAGTTGGCCGGGAAGGGCCGTCAACTGGGCTCGTAGTTCGTGGAGCAGAACGCGCAGGTCGTCGCGTTCGTGCGGGCCGCCGTCGGGAGTATCCAACATCCGCACGGCACGAACGGAGCCGTCAGCAAGCCGGGCCCCGCTGTCTCCGCCATTGGAGCTGACGGGTCCCTCAGGGGTCGGAACCCAGGTCGATGTCGGGCCGACCTTATTGAAAGCTACCGGGTGCGGTCCGTTGTCCCACACCGCTCGGCACCCGGCGAACCGTCCGCCACAGACCACGCCGCATTCCGGACAGGAGCAGGAATCCGTACCTGCGACCATCGGGTGGTCGCACCCAGCCCGAATCTCGGGACCGAATTCGTGGCACCAGCCCATGATTGTGGATGCTACTCCTCTAATTGAACAGCCGAGCGACCGACGGCCTGGCCGAACTCTCGTAGCCTCTCCGCCCGTTTCCGGGAAGGAGAGCGTATGTCAGCGTCATTACTCCTCCACGACACTGAGCGGTTCACCCGAACGTGATGCAGGCAACGCATTAGTGAAGCACAGCTGACGGAGTGTCGCTTTCAGCGCATCCGATCCGAGGTCCTCGTCCAGCGCGCCGAGGGCGCCGGCGTCAAGCGGGGGAACCATCACGTGCGAGATCCAGGGATGCACGGGTCTTATGTCAACTTCGTCGGCGCCAAACATCTCTTCGCGTAGTTTTTCAGCGGGACGGAGGCCCGTGTAGACGATTCGTATCGGGCGCTGTGACTCCAGCGCGAGTCGCTTGGCCAGATCCGAAATCTTCACTGGCTCTCCCATGTCGAGCACAAGGACCTCACTTGCATTTCCCACTGCTGCTGCCTGGATGACGAGCTCGACGGCCTCCTGAATCGTCATGAAGAACCGGCTTACTTCGGGGTGCGTGACTGTCAATGGGCCACCGACCGCGACTTGACTGCGGAAGGTGGTGAGCACCGATCCGCGGCTGCCCAGGACGTTCCCGAAGCGGACGCTCAAATAGGTTCCTGACCCATCCCTACCCCTCCAGGCAGTCAGTCGTTCGGCAACTCGTTTGGTGTAACCGAGCACGCTTGTCGGATTGACCGCCTTGTCGGTAGAAACATTCACAAACCGGTCCACGCCATAGAGTGCCGCCACCTCGAGGAGGTTCTCAGTCCCGTGGACGTTCGTCTTCACCGCTTCGGCGGGCCACATCTCCAGTAGAGGCAGGTGTTTGAGAGCCGCGGCGTGGAAGACTACATCGGGTTGGTGCTCGGAGAACACTAAATCCAGCGCACGCCGGTCGCGGATGTCACACACGACCAAAGCTCGCGTGTCGAGTTGGGCCCGGCCGTCGAGGGACAATTGCGTGGCGTGAAGGCCCGACTCATCACGGTCCAGCATGACCAGCGACTGAGGAGCGAAGCGATTGATCTGGCGGCACAGCTCCGAGCCGATGGATCCGCCGGCACCGGTCACAAGCACCCTGCTGCCGGTGAGATAACCTGCAATCGCCTCGACGTGGGTCTCGATCACCCGGCGACCCAGGAGGTCCTCAGGAGTCACGACCCGAATGTCCTCAGCCCCAAGGGGGGCGGACAAGATCTGGTCCACAGGAGGAAGCACGCGAACCATCAGCCCCGCCTCGCTGGCGCCAACTGATACCCGGCGTATCAACTCGGAGCTGGCGCGAGGGATAGCCACGATGACCGCCTCAGCGGCAACCCTACGGGCCACATTGCCAAGATCCGGCAAACCCCCGCTCACACGAAGTTGTCGGACCCTCATGTTGGATTTCGACGGGTCGTCATCGAGCAGGGCGACCGGTAGATAAGGAGCATCGGGGTTAGAGAGAAGGGACCCGACGATATCGATACCGCTCTTACCGACACCAAAGATGATCGCCCGCTGCGGCTCGCCCCCAGGACGCAAAGTTCGCTCATAGGTCAACCGCCACGCCCAACGGATCGCTTGCGCCAGGGCCAGGGTCGCTGCTCCAGCAGCGATCACAGAGCTCGCCGGAATGACATGGTTCGCCCATGCCGCGTTCACGGCCGACACAACGACGGTCACGATGAAGATGGTCTCGCCAAGAACCAGCGCTTCCTCAAAGCTGGCAATCCGCCAGCGAACCCGGTACAACTGGGTTAGGAAGCCGGTGAGCAATTGACAACTGATAGCTAAGGCAATGACCAGCGCCAGTCGCCACGTCAACGTCAACCTGAAGTCCAGCTGGTAGCGCAGGTAGGTCATAATCGGGAGAGTGACCACCCAGAGCGAGCAGTCGACGATGGGTGGGACCACTCGGCGATAGCCCAGGAGCCTGCGATAGGTTTCTACCGAGGCCGCGGAAATCCGACTCACCACCCGCACCCTTCCGTCAGCTGTCTCCACCGACTCTCCCGTCAGCTGAACGGTAGTGACTCTAGATCCAAAGAGACTCCGTGTAAAGGGCCAAAGCCTCATGACCCCGGCTATTCACGTTCTCGTTTGAAGCTAGTATCAACTCGGGATGCCTCCGATAGGCTCAGCGTTCGTCGCGGACAGACCGCCTCGCCCCCGCGCCGAGGCTTAGATGAGCCGTCGGCTGTTGATGGTCACGGAAGATGACGACATCACGTGGATACGCTCCGAGACCGCCAACTGCGAAGAGATCATCTTGCTGTGTTGGTCTGCCCCAGAATCACTTGCGGCGTTATCAACGATACCAACCGGCGGTTGGGCCCTCAATCGGCTGGCAAATTCGTACGACGAGTTGGTCGGCGAGGCGTTCGCGCTGGCACACCGCGTGGCAGTGAGCTGTCCTCCGTACAGGGGCGCCAAACCTCTTCTGGCATGGGAGAACAATCTCGCTGACTCCATGCTGCACATAGCTGTTCTGGCGCGGGCATTCGAACAACTCCGGCAATCTGAGGGGTCGAGTTCCACAGAGTTCGTCTTCGCCGGCCCTAGCCCGGCCGCCAAGGTATTCAACCTGCTGAACGAGTTATGCGACAGCGGCCTGACCATCAGATGCCTGTCGAACGAGGACCGCCGACCGTCCTGGGTCATCGGCCGGCTGAAGGCTCTGCGGGCCGCGACGGTTGAAGCGCGCCTTGATCGCGATTGGATGCGGGTGCCTTCACTGCCGGTCGAGGTCCTTGACTCCACCTACCGACTCCGCAGCAGGCGCCACCTCGCCCGCCCGGCTCGCAGGAATGCACGTTGGTGCTACAGCAGTTACGTCAACTACTCCAGAATTCTCAGTCGCCACGCGGAGACGGCTGACGCGGGGTGGGTAACCAATAGTTACTCGTCCCGCGCCGGGCTAGCCGAGGGGATCGAGGCGATCGACTTGTGGCGTTTTGGACGAACAAGCCCTCCCGCCCATTATGGCCAGGTTACCCGGCGGGTCCGGGAGCACCTCGAGTCCGCCCCATCTCCGGTGAGCGGCGTGACGTTAGGCCGTTTCTTCAACGCCCTTCCCGCGCTGCCTTTGCTCACTGATCGAGTTGTTCCTATAGCGCTCGCGGAGACCGATCTATTCCACGCTTTCCTGGAGCAGGCGTGTCCAGAGGAGATATGGGTGGCGAACCAGTGGGCCAGCGAAGGGACCCTGATCGACGTGGCCCATCACCATGGGACACAGGTTGTTCAAGTCCAGCACGGGATTCTGGAACACTATTATCCCTATTCGTCCATCTACTCGGACCGTTTTCTGGTATGGGGTCAGTTCTGGCGTGATTGCCTCCAACCGAAGGAGCGGAACAAGGTCTCGGTCGTGAACCCCGGACTGGAGGTCAGAGCACGATCCACCGCTGATGTGCAGCCTGGGCATCTCACGTTCTTCACCGCCCCCACCTCCAACAGACCGTTCTGGCATGCAGATCTCGCCCAGTCCGAGGCCATGCAAGTGCTCAGCGGCTGCCTCCAAAAGGGGCGTGACGTCACAATTCGGGTTCATCCGAGGGACCGAATCGCCCTTTGGAAGCGGGCATGGACACACACGACTGGAAGTCCACCCAGCGCCGTCTCTTTCGACAAGGGGGGTGGAATCGAAAAGGTCCTCGCGGGCACCAACAGTGCACTGACGTATCTGTCGAGTGTTCTGCTGAACTGTATTCGCAGCGACCTACCGGTGGTGAGCCTGGGCTGGTATCCGTCAATATGGCGGGATCCCCTGGAGAGGCACGGGCTGGTGAGGTTCGCGAGTTCCATCAATGAAGCCATCTCCCTTACTTCGCAAGAGTGTCCGGGTCTCGATCACGCGGCAGCCGAGCAATTCCTCGCTTCCCCGGCCACAAATGGCAGATCTTAAGCAGCCACCTGTATTCATCATCGGCTCCATCCGCTCGGGTACGAGCTTGATGAGGGAGATTCTCCGCCGTCACACGCAGTTGTTTGTGCCAATCGAGGAAACCAACTTCGTATTCAGGATCTGGGGTAACAGGCGCTTGATCTCTCGATCGCTGCAAGATCCAACACCGGAGAGCATCGCTCGGATACTTCGGTCCTACGCCACAGTCACGACTCTCCGGAGGCCCGACACCTGGGGTGGTGTTCCTGTCTCCGACCTGGCGGTCGATATCGCCGGCGCGCTCAGCACACAGTCCCGACCGATTACAACGTCAGGTCTCTTCTCGCTGCTAATGGATACGGCAGCGAAGCAGACAGGCAAGACGATCTGGGGCGAAAAGTCTCCCGAACACGCTTACGTTTTGCCGATACTACATCGGCTTTATCCCCAGGCGCGATTTATCCATGTGTTTCGCGACGGAAGAAGGGCCATCGCGTCTGCCTGTCAGAATATCAACCGGGGAGCAGTGGCTGGCATGGGCCCGATAAAAAATGCCGATGACGTGTTGCGTATTGCCTCGGTTTGGAAACAATCGGTACGGGATGCCACCCGCTTCTTCGCTAAGACCAAGGAGGCTCAGGTGCTCATCGTGCCCTATGAGGACCTGGTTGGCGAACCTGAGCGAATGGTCAGGGCGGTCTGCAGTTTCTTGGACGTCCCAAATGAGACTGGAATGCTGAAGATGAGCTACTCGAACAGTGCGTTCCAAGAGGTCCGAGACGCGGCAGGAAGTGGTATCTACAAGGACCGGTCTGAAGCGGCAACGGTGCCGGGTCTCGCTCCCGAATGGGTTAATCGTCTAGAGGCCTTCCTCAGGCCGGAGTTGCAGTGCCTGGGATATATGGAAAGCAACGTTCATTCGCCGGGACGGTCGATGGCATTTTTAGCCGGGGCAGAGAACCGGGCGTGGACGCGCCAACAGGCGCA
Organism: uncultured Acidimicrobiaceae bacterium; assembly: GCA_963834725.1. Lineage (GTDB taxonomy): Bacteria > Actinomycetota > Acidimicrobiia > Acidimicrobiales > Palsa-688 > PALSA-693. The sequence goes on along the minus strand of CAWICN010000001.1, from coordinate 2,978,528 downwards.
TGTGGCCGGGAGGATTGCTATAGCCCGGTCCGGACTGGCCAGCCTGATCAGAGGATCATTGGGGTTGGATGCCAACCAGTAGCGCCCTGGCGGCATGGCAGCACACAACGCTGTTTTACCACCACCTTCGGCAGGAGGTACTTAGTGGAAATCCGCTGCTCTCTGACCAGGAGCAGGTCGCGCTTCGCTCCTTTTACGGACGGATTGCAGATAGCAGGAAGTACCCATCCCGGCTCGCATCACAGATCTACGCAGATAGGCGGGCTCCGGTTGTTCAGGCGATCATGAGCCAGGATGGCCCGGTCGTCCTCGATGCCGGCTGCGGCTATGGCACGGAGAGCTTCCTGTTCGCCTGGTCGGGAGCACGGGTGGTCTCCGTTGACCGCGTGCCCGCGCATGTCGAAGTGGCTGCGAAGCGCCGGCCCTACTTCGAAGACGTTCTGGGGCGTCGGCTGGATATCAGGTTCGAGGTCGCTGATCTCGAGGCGATCCAGCCCGACGAGACGCCATTGACCATGACCTGGCTCGGATCCGTGCTAGCCGCGGTCGGTGATCAGGAGGATCTCCTGCGCCGGATCCATCGAGCGACCGCCCCGCGTGGATGTGTCATGGTTAGCGACATGAACCTGTGGAACCCGATGTTCCTCCTGGGCGAGCACAGGCGCCGCTCGCGTGCGCGACGCGTCTATCCAGCCTTCGACGCCGAGTGCGACTTTGTGGCGATGCTCAGCCGGAGGGGGCGCAAGGGTGCCAGGTACTTCCCAGGTGAAGCGGGAGACCAGTTCGACGACGTGCAGTTCTTCACTCCTGTCACGCTGAGTGCCCTGCTCCGCCGTACCGGCTTCAAGACCCTGAAACCTCGCTACAGCGGTCTGGTCCCGCCCGCCTTTGGCCGTTTGGCCGCGCCGCTGGAGCGCTGCGTCAGACATGCGCCGGGTGTGAGACGGATGGCCTACTTCTATCTGATCACAGGAGTCAGGTGAAGCCTGGCGCCCGGACAAGAGGGCTGACGCGTCGGCTGGGTAGCCATCTCGCCGGAGAGCTCTGCTTTATTGTCGGCAATCTGCTGCCGTCGCGGACGGCTATCCCGATGTGGGAAATCGCTTTGCGTTATAACCCGCACCACATTGGAGCCGCCGCCAATCGGGCGCGAGTCCTGGCCAGCAACGGGAACCCTCGGTCCTGGGAAGCGTTCGAGCGGCTCATCGAGACCGTGGAAAACCCGCGGGACACCTCAGCCTCGGACCTGTTCGTGACCTGGCTGCCCGGCCGGATTCTCCGTGCCGTGGTGGCCAGAGTCCTCTGGGGACGGGATTGGTCAGAGCTGATGCGATCGGCCAACGATCAGTACCTCTCCGAATCGGCGGGCATGGTCGCCCAAGCTCTGACTTTCGCCGAGGTGGCCGCCAGCCGGCCCGACAAGGCCCGCGTGGCCCTCGACGCGTGGCGATCCGTGGCCGGTGACTCGACGGAGAGCGCGTGGGCCGAGACCGAGATCGCGTGGGCCGAGGACAGCACGACCGCCGCCTGCCTGGCTCGACCGCTGGCTCTGGCCGGCCGCTTTGTGTCTCCCCTCGACCCGCTTCGGTGGGGGCGGCGGTTCCTCGGTACCGGACATCTCGAGATCGCTCGAGCTTGCTCGGAGTGGAGCCGGCAGTGGATGCCGGAGCTCGCCGAGACATGGTCGTTGGAGGGCCGCCTCGCTCTCCTGGACGCCGACCTGGACCGCGCCCGCAGATGTTGGGGCAGAGCGACCACACTGGACCCGTCAAGCGTGCAGGTCATGTTGCTCGGCCTGGCGCTCGAACAGCCAGGCGCCGACTGGCGCGAGGATCCCAGCACAAAGCTCGAGATTCGAACCGAGCGGGAAGTCGAGCTGGGAATGCACCTCGAAGCGCGGTGTCGATTGACCGATCCGGGCCCCGGTTGGGTGCTAAGGGTTCTTCCCCCGGCAGGCTGGGGGCTCGTGCCGAGCGTGGCCCGGGTGGCCTTCGAACAGGGCGAGGCAACCGTAGGGCTGCAGGCGTGCAGACCTTCGTGGATCGCTGGGGGAGCCTGGACTCTTCGCTTTGTTGCCACCAACGTCGACCGACGCTTCGTTGCAGTGGAGCGGAGTATCGCCGTGCCCGACCGGCGCCCCGGCCGCGTCCTGGTCACCGTTACCGAGGATCACGAAATCCATGAAGAGCGTGGCGCGCTGAGCGCCGGGATGCTCCGCCGGCTGTTCGTGGACAAGTCGTCGTTCGCCTCGACCCTCGGTCTCCCCTGGGCCCACATGCTGGAGGCCGGCTCCGCGCTCGCCATGCCCCGCCTGGCGGCGCAGAAGGCACCCGAAGGCGCCTCCTGGTCGGCCCTCCTGGATGCGATCGTCGACCACCTGGCCAACCAGGGGGCCAGCGGCGTTGACCTCCAGCCGCACTTGCACTGGTTCAACGATCCTGCCAGCGACCGTTTTCCTTACCACCTGGAAGGAGACCGTTGGAGGGCGAACCTCCGCTTCCTCCTCACCGCGCCGGAGCGGCGGGGGGATTGGGCGTCCGCTACTCCGCCGTCGTCAGGGCCCGCCGTCCCGGGGGACCGGCTATGGACTGCCGCCCGCGCCGTGGCGCTAGTAGAACAGGTTGGGCGACTGGGAGACCCCGACTATCGGGCGGTGCTGTGGCGAAGCGGCTTGCTCGACTTCGGTCGGGACGCAGATGACCGGGCCTGGTCGACGGTCGCCCTCCTCCGGGCCGGTCTGCGGGCGGTGAGCGACCTGCCCAAGCCCAGTTCGCCGCTGCGCAGCCACGTTCGCCCGGCCTTCATGTGCTCATGGGAGCGCCCGTACGAGCCTGATCCGTCCGGCCCGCTCCTGCAGCTGCCTATCGCGGGAAACCTGGAAGGCGACTATCTCATGGGACTGCGGCTGCTCTCCCTTCGGGCCGAAAAGACGCTGAACCGACTGCGGGTCAGCGATGGCTCCATTCGCCCCGGCGTTCATTTGTTTACCCTCCTCACCCACGAGAAATTTATTAACGCCAGAGGGGGTGCAGAGGAGTTCAGGCTGGACCCTGACTACGGCGACTGGACCATGATTCGGCATCACGCCCGGGCGTGGACAAAGGCCGGTGCCGTATTCGTCCGGGCTCGGGACGGAGTTCGGGCGGTTATCGACGAGCGGTCCTGGCGCCCGGTCGCCTGGCTCGAGTCGGAAACGTTCGTCTCGAGTCCGGAAGGCCCGCAGGTGCGCTACCGCGTCCTGGTTCTCGGCCCTCAGGCTCCGCCCGCCACCCTGCTGCCCTTAGAGGTTCCAGTGCCCATTCCCGTGTCCCTTCGGCCTTTGATCACCTCGGCGCGCTTCTTGCGCGACGGGGGAGGCGTGGAAGAGACGGGCCGCCAGGATCTCACTGGAGGTGAGGTCTGGGTCACCTGGACCGATGAGCCTTGCTGGCTGGAGCTGTCGCTCGCGAAGCCGGTCGGCCCTCAGTTAGTGCAGGTCAGGCGATCCGACAACGACCGATTACTCGAATTCGAAGCACCAGGGCCGTTCCGGCAGGCCCGCGCCTTCGTTCAGTGGCAGGCGCTGGGAGCCAGCGGGACCACCGACCTTTTAGCGGCGACAGACTCCCGGGGGCGGGCCATCGAAGTGGTCAGTGACCTCGATGGTGTGATTTTATTTCCACTCAGTTTCGTGAACGAAAAGGGCGATTTCCAGGCTCACGTCAAAGTCTCCGTCTCCGTGCGGCAGCCAACGGGGCAGTCCACCCCGGGGTCCGACCGATGAGCAACACCGCTGTGCCAACTCCGTTGGGGGCCACCGCAAGGAACCGAACTCCGCGGGTCGCCATCGTGACCAATGTCCTGTCTCATTACCGGGTTCCGTGCTTCCAGGAACTGGCCAACCGCCTTAATGGGAAGTTGGACATCTTCACCCTGACCGAGCAAATGGACCATCGTCGCTACGTGCTGGCCGCCGGTCCTGCCGGCCTGCATGTTGAGGCCCTTCCCGGTGTACGCTGGCGCCGGGCGCCCCAAGACGACTTCCACCTCAATGACGTCAGACCGGTGCTGAGGGACAAACCGGATGTTCTGGTTTTGGGGGGATGGGACGAGCCCACCTACCTGCTCCTATGGATCTGGGCCTGGATGGCGCGGATCCAGGTCCTGTTCTGGATCGAGTCGACCCTCACGTCCGCGCCGAGAAGCGCGCTTAAGGAGCGGTACAAGCGCCTCCTGCTCCGCAGGTCCTCCGGCTGCGTAGCAGCAAGCACCGAGGCCATGCGCTACTGCCGGGCTCTGGGAGCCACCGACGACCGCATTTACCTGGCGCTCAATGCCGGCGATCCCAGCTACTTTTCCGTGCGAGCAGACATCTGGCTGCCGCGACGCAGTGAGATCCGCAACCAACAAGGACTTGATGGATTCGTCGTCCTGTTCGTCGGCCGGCTGGTGGAGGGCTTCAAGGGCGTGGCGACCCTCATCCGGGCGTGCGCCGAGCTCGAGGGCAGCGGGGACGCACCCTTGCTGCTTTTAATAGGGGACGGGCCGGACGCCGGGCGGTACCGCGATCTCGCCAACTCGCTCGAGTTGCGACGCCTGAAGTTCCTTGGAGTTCTCGACCATGAGACCCTCTGCCTCTATTATGCCGCCGCTGATGTTCTGGTGCTTCCCAGCATCTTCGAGACGTGGGGTTTCGTCTTAAATGAAGCCATGGAGTTCGGCTTGCCTCTGGTTGTATCCGACCGGGTTGGTGCCGCCGCCGACCTCGTCCATTCCGGGAAGAACGGCGAAGTATTTCCCGCCGGCGATGCGGTCGCATTGGCTGCCGTTCTTCGTGATATGGCGCGCCAACCGCTGGCGCGGGAATTCATGGGCAACCAGTCGCGCCGCCTCATAAAGAAATTTTCTCCGAAGGGCTGGGCGGATGGCTTCTCGCAAGCGCTCGAGCAGGGAGGCACAACCCTTCCTCTTTCAAATAGCGATGGATAGACCAACACTGGGCCCGGTAGTTTTTTTGAGCCCGTGGGACCGGTTGATCGGTCCCAACCGGTATTTGGTCGACATGCTTGGAGCGCAACCGGGCCTGGCCCGCTCGTCGGTGGTGGTGCTCCCGCCGGGAAGCGATGCAGCAGATGAGTATCGCGAGATAGGGTGTCGAGTGGCCCACTGGCAAGAGGTACGTCTGGTCCACCCTCGCCCATCACTGAGAAATGCGGTTTCCCTCCTTGCCAGCCACACGGTCGGCCTGATAACCGTAACGCGAAAACTAGGGCGGCTGAAGCCGACTCTGGTGGTAAGCAACAGCGAAAACCTGTGGCTGGGAGGAATGGCCTCTGCGCTCTTGGGGGTGCGACATGTGCAGATCTTCCACAGTCTCGTTTTTGACTATCGCTGGTCCCGATATTCCCGTACCACCGGGCTTTATCTGCGCTCGCTCGCTGCTCTGTCGACCCGCCTCATCGCAGTCTCCGACGCCGTGTCTGACATGCTCACGGCACGCGGCATAGACGCAGCTCGCATCGCGATAATCCCCAATGCTTTCGACTGTCAGGCGATTTCAAGCCGAAGCCAAGAGCCACTTCGTAGCGGTGTCGATGAATCGTGGGGGCGCCCCCTCATTGTTTCGGTAGGGCGACTGGCTCCGATGAAAGGCCAGGATGTCCTCATCGATGCTCTTCGCCGTCTTCGTCGTTTCTATCCCTCTTTGACTTGCCTCATCATCGGCGGTCGAGGTTCTGCCAAGGGCGTCGAAGACACGCACAATTTTGAGTGGGAACTGCGCCGAACGATAGAGCAGGCGGGGCTGGCCGGATCGGTTCGGCTGATGGGTGAATCGACCAACGTTCCTGCCCTTATCGCATCCTGCGACGTCTATGTCCAGCCCTCTCGAACCGAGTCCTTCTCGCGGCCGGTAGCCGAGGCGTTGATCTGTGAGCGTCCGGTCGTGGCCACCTCGGTAGGAGGGATCCCGGAAGTTGTTGGAGTCGACGGGGCACTCCTCGTGCCTCCCGGCAGTTCCCGCGAGCTGGCCGACGCGCTGGACCGCCTCCTGAGCGACCCGGCGTGTGCGGCCGCCATGGCCAAGAGAGGCAGGGCCCACGTTGCGAGCCGATATGACGTCTCCGAGGTCTCGTCGCGACTCGCGGACGTGCTGGACGCTTGTCGCCGACCAGGGGGCAGGCGGGTACCCGGCGCATGAGAGCCCTCTGGCCTCTTCCGACCGCAGCCGGGAAGCGAAGCGGAGGTGTGTGTATTGTCTTAGCCGATGGCGGTCGCACATAAGGATGCAATCCGGGCATACTGGCAAGAGCATCCCTGCGACGCGCAGGAAGTTCGCGACCATCCTCGGGGCAGTGTGGAGTTCTTCGAGGAGATCGAGCGGCAACGCTACACCAACGAGGACTTCATCCGTCGGGTTGTGGACTTCCCCGGCGCGGCCGGTATGGACGTGCTCGAGGTCGGGTGCGGGCTGGGAACAGATCTAGCAGAGTTCTCCCGCGCCGGAGCCCGCGTGTGGGGCGTGGATCTGACCGAGCAAGCGGTCGCGCTGTCACGCCAGCACCTCGAAGCTTTCGGTCTTCCGGGTACCGTGCTTCTCGCTGATGGCGAACTGCTCCCGTTCCCGGCCAATTCTTTTGATCTCGTCTACTCCTGGGGTGCACTCCATCACACCGAATCGCCCACCACAGCCGCAGGTGAACTGGCCCGAGTCTGCCGTCCCGGAGGTCGCGTCCTGGCGATGGTGTACAACCGTCACTCACTCTTCGCGGTGCAGGCCTGGCTGGTATTCGGGCTCGCCCGAGGCCGCTTGTCATCGCTGTCTGAGGTGATCGGGTCCCATATCGAGAGCCCTGGGACTCGCGCTTACACCCGGAGCGAAGCGAAGGGCCTTTTCGCGGCGCTACCCCAAGTGAGCGTCGAGACCGTGGTCACGCCCTTCGACTTGCGCGTGGGCCGGCGAGCCTATCTGCCGAAGTCGCTCCGACGAGTGGTGCCCAGGCGTCTTGGCTGGTTCCTGGTCGTGGATGGAAACAAGTGCTGAGCTACCGTGGCGCGGCTTCCTCGACGGCCAGGTCCGGGTCAACTGGCACCGCTATCCTGTTCGGCTTCGCTCTGATTTTGATCTGCCTACTCCTCGGATACGTCGTGGGGGCAGGGAGTGGGGCCGGAACTGTTGTTGTCGAGGCGTCGCTGGTGGCTGTGGCGGCAGTCCTAGCCCTCGTTATTCCTTTCGAGTGGCTGATCGTGTTCGCCCTAGCCGCCATTGTCGCTTCCGACACCCACTTCGGCGCCCTTCATTCCCCTCACTCCTCCTATTACTACCTTCGCTTTCTTCCGCTGGGGATGGCCGCGGCAAGAGCGCTTCTCATGTTGACACGCAAGGTCGAGACCAGGTTCATACCCAGCCGGTATTTGTCCCCATTCTGGGTGCTGTTCGCATTCCTGCTCGTGTCGTCGGTACGAGACCACGACGCCAAACTCGCCTTCCTTCGCACCGCCAGCCTGGGCTTGGTGCTTCTCGCGTTTGGGCTCGGGATCCCCGCGTATATGTCAAGGACCCGCCGGCCCGAGCGACTGCTCCACTTTGTGGGCGGATTGGGCATCGTCTGCGTGCTCGCAGGACTCCTCAGCATCCCGTTCACCACCAGTTCGATAGAGCCGGGCGGGACGCAGGAGCGAGTCCGTGGGATCTTCGCGAATCCGAACACGCTCGGGCAGCTAGCCATGATCAGCTTCTTCTTGCTCTTCGCCTGGCGGCTCGGGTCCCGCCACAGGAGGGGCCTGGAGGTCCTGATGGCCCTTTCGGTTGTCACGGTCATCTTTGCCGGGTCCAGAGCCTCTGCCATAGGGCTGGCGGTTGGCTTTCTTCTTCTCATCTACCTGCGGTTGCTGGACGTGCGCTGGGTTTTCACGGCCGGCCTGGTCGTCTTCACAGTCGTTCTTCTCAACTCCAGCCTGACAGGAGGCCTGTTGAGAGGAACGTCGGATTATCGCCCCCAACTGTGGCACCGGGCCATTCGACTCGGGATGCATGCACCGTGGTTCGGTGTCGGGATGGGGGCCGTAGATAGGGTCTTCAACAAGGACAGGCCCTATTTGGAAAGCATCGGGGTCTTCTCCTCGGGTTCGCACAACGAGTACCTGCGACTGTTCGTCGCGATCGGTGTGGTGGGGGCCTGCCTCGCTGTGCTCTGTATCCTCCGGCTATGGGTCCCGGCCATACGAACGGTTCGCGCCGATCGAAGTCAGATGCTGATAGGTGTTCTCGCCGCGGCAGTAATCGGCACAATGGCCAACGCGGTGTTCGAGGACGGGCTCTTCGCGTTCGGGGACTCGGCCGCCATCCTGTTCTGGTTCATCTTTTTCATGCTCGCATTCTCACTCAATCAAATCCGCTACGTTCGGGACGAAGCTGATCGCGCCCTCCTACAGGACAGCTGAATGTGCGGCATATGCGGATCCGTCGCGCTACGGCCCGACTCTCCTGCGACAGACTTGGCTCGCATGACCGACCTGCTTGTGCATCGAGGGCCCGATGCCGAAGGCCATCTCGAAACATCAGGAATACAACTTGGGATGCGGCGGCTCAGCATCATCGACATCGACGGAGGTCACCAGCCGATGTCGAACGAGACGGGCACCGTTTCACTCGTCTTCAACGGCGAAATCTACAACTACCGCGATCTCCGGGCTGAACTGTCCGCCGGCGGCCACCGGTTCTCGACACGAAGCGACACCGAGGTCCTCGTGCACGGGTACGAAGAGTGGGGCGACGACCTCGTCAGCCATCTCCGGGGCATGTTCGCGTTCGCGATCTACGATCGCGAACGACGTCGGGTCCTGATAGCCCGAGATCATTTCGGCATCAAACCCTTGTATTACGCCATGCAGCCGGAGCGCCTGTGGTTTGCCTCCGAGATAAAGGCCGTACTCTCGGACCGGCGCGTCTCACGGGACCTCGATCTCGGAGCCGTCTCCCAGTACCTGTCGCTGTTGTATGTCCCGGAACCGGCCACCATCTTCCGCCAGGTGCGTGCCCTTCCTCCCGCCCACCGGCTCGTCATCGAGCAAGGAGCAGTGAGAATCGACCAGTACTGGCATCTGGACCTCCATCCGGGTCGGTTCCGAAACGGGCGTGATGCCGTCGATGCGGTGCGCACCGTCTTTGACGACAGTGCTCGCGCCATGCTCGAGGCCGACGTCCCGTTAGGGCTGTTCTTGAGCGGAGGGCTCGACTCCGCTGGCATTCTGGCCGTGATGGCCAGGAACCGAGCCGATCCCGTCCAGACATTCTCCATCGGGTTCGGGGCCGATGAGCACCGATGGGACGAACTCGCACAGGCACGCATGTTGGCTGACCGCTTCGGTGCCACCCACCACGAGGTCCGGGTGACGCCTGACGTGGTCAAGCTGCTGCCGACGGTTATGTGGCACTTCGACCAACCCTTCGCAAATCCAACTGCAGTCATCCTGTACCTGCTCTCGCAGGAGACTCGTCGTGAAGTCAAGGTTGTCCTCTCAGGAACCGGGGGGGACGAGATGTTCGCCGGTTATCCGAGGCATCTCGGCATGGCCTTTTACCGGGCGTACACCCTCCTGCCGGATGAGCTCAAGGCAAACCTGTTGCGGCTCGGCGAGCGGCTGGTATCCGATAGCACCGACGGGCGAAACGCGGCGCGGCGCGTGCGACGCTTTCTGGAGGGTGGAGCCATGTCCTTCGAGGACTGCTACGTCCACCTTTTGACATCGATAGACGACGGGCGCAAGCGATCCCTGCTCACCCCGATGGCGCGCCGGGCCCTCACCGAAGTGGACGAATTCGCGTTTGTCCGCAACACCTTCGACGCCGAAGGCATGGGTAAGCTGGACCAGCTGATCGCCGCGGACCTGGCCAGTTACCTTCCCTTCAACCAGCTCGCCTATGGTGATCGCATGACTATGGCCGCATCCCTGGAGATGCGGGTACCGTTTGTTGATCAGCGTATGGTGGACGTGGCGAGCTCGATCTCGCTGGCTCGCAAGCTCCGGCACTTCGAGACCAAAGGGCTATTTCGTAAGGCTATGGAGCCATACCTTCCGTCCAACGTCATTCGGGCGCCCAAACGCGGTCTCAATCTACCCATCGGCCTGTGGTTCCGGGGCGGACTCGGATCGTGGCTCAGCGAGATTCTCTCTGCTGAGCGGCTCTCCCGGCATGGGCTGTTCGAGCCCCAGGGCGTGCAGGCTCTCATCGCCGAGCATCGAGCGGGCAAGCGTGACAATTCGCTGCCGCTGTGGGCCCTCGCTGCGTTCCAGGTATGGCACGACCTCTACGCGGAGGGCGATGGCCCGCCCCTGCCTCAACCTGAAGCTGCACCAGACGGATTGCGGACGGCACCTCTGACCTGAGGACCCGCTAACTGAGTGGTTCGATCCGGCATCGGCACCGCCGGCGATCGGGAAGGATGACCTTTGAAGGCCGTTATCGAGAACAACCGGACCGGATCTATAGACGTGGCTGAGGTCCCCGAGCCGGCTCTCCGCCCCGCTGGCATTCTGGTCCGCAACGAGGTGTCCCTCGTGAGTGCCGGGACCGAGCGGCTGATGGTGGAGTTGGCAAATAAGAACCTGCTCGGCAAGGCACGCGAGAGGCCCGACCTTGTCCGGCAGGTCATCGAGAAGGCTCACCGCGACGGGATCAGCGCCACCGCGTCGACGGTGCGCACCCGACTGGACACCCCGGTCCCGCTCGGCTACTCCTCGGCGGGCGTGATCGTCGGAGTCGGCACCGGCGTGGAGGACTTCAAGATCGGCGAGCGCGTTGCCTGCGCCGGGGCCGGATACGCCAGCCACGCTGAGGTCGTCTTCGTCCCTCGTAATCTGGCAGTGAGGCTTCCAGAAAGTATCGATTCAGAGGCTGCCGCCTTCGCGACCGTGGGGGCAGTAGCCCTTCACGGTCTGCGGCTGGGCAGAATCGAACTCGGGGAAACCGTCGTGGTCATCGGGCTCGGATTGGTCGGGCTGCTCGCCGTGCAACTCGCGGCGGCGGCCGGCTGCCGGGTAATCGGTTTCGACCCCCAGGCCGGCCGAGCCAAGCTGGCCGAAGCGACGGGAGCAGAGTTCGCGGCGTCCGATCCGCAGTCCCTGCGTGCCGCGGTGGCGCACCTGTCCGAAGGTTTGGGCGCCGACGGGGTCTTGGTGGCTGCCAGCACTAAGAGCAGCGATCCGGTGATGCTGGCCGCCGAGGTGGCCAGGGACCGGGGGGCGGTGGTCCTGACCGGCCTGGTCGGCATGCAGGTCCCCCGCCAGCTTTTTTACGAGAAGGAGCTGTCGCTGCACGTCTCCCGCTCGTATGGTCCGGGCCGCTACGACCCCCTGTACGAGGAGAAGGGATTCGACTATCCGGTCGGATTCGTGCGCTGGACCGAGAACCGCAACATGTCCGCCTTTGTGCAGCAGGTGGCGGCCGGAAGGGTTCAAACGACCTCTCTCGTGACCCACCGCTTCCCGATCCAGGAGGCCCAGCGCGCCTATGAGCTGCTCCTGGGCGGGGAGGGGGAGCCGAGCTTAGGGGTCCTCATCACCTATGGCACCCCGACCGCCCAGGAACGGAAGCTCATCGTCGGGTATCTGGAGGGCACGGGTGAGAGTTGCGGGGACCAGTCGACCAAAGCAAGCGTCGGGACACCAGGACCTCGGCGGGCCATCCCGATCCCTGGAGGCATCGGGATCGGGTTCCTCGGGGCTGGGGCCTTCGCGGTCCAGACCCTCCTGCCGGTGGTCACCCGGGCTGATGACCTGCGCCCGGTCGCTGTCTGCACAGCTACCGGTGTCAGCGGGGACCACGCCCGGGCCAAGTTCGGCTTCGCGTACGCGACAACAGATGAGGCCCGGGTGCTTTCCGACAGTGAGGTTGCTCTCATCGCGGTCGCTACTCGCCACCATCTTCACGCCTCGCAGGTGATCGCCGCGCTGGAGTCCGGCAAGCACGTTTTCGTAGAGAAGCCCCTGTGCCTTACCCCCGACGACTTGCGAGCGATTGTCCAGGCCTACCGGCAATCCCAGGCCGCTCCTGAGCCGCCTCTGCTGATGGTTGGCTATAACCGGCGGTTCGCACCATTTCTGCGCCGCCTTCGATCATTTATGACGCCGAGCGGGGAGCCCCTTGTCGCGGCCTACCGGGTCAATGCGGGATACATCCCGGCCCGCCACTGGGTGCAAGACCCTGAGCAGGGCGGGGGGCGGCTGATTGGCGAGGTCTGCCATTTCGTCGATTCGCTCATTTACCTGACCGGCTCGATGCCGGCTCACGTATTTGCTCGTGGACTGCCCAACCGGGGACGATACCGAGACGACAACCTCTCGATCAGCGTTGAGTTCAAAAGCGGATCGGTGGGCACGATCGTCTACGTCGCCAACGGCTCCTCCTCCTACCCCAAAGAACGCATCGAGGTGTTCGGCGGTGGACGTACCGGTGTCCTCGACAACTTCCGACAGCTCGAATTGGCCGACCGCCATCGCAGAGTGCTCCGGTCCCCGCTGCGTCAGGACAAGGGCCACAAGGCGGAACTCGCGTCCCTGGTGGACGCCCTGCGCAACGGCGGACCGAGCCCTATCCCGTTCCCGCAGCTCGTGGCCGCCTCGGCGACGACATTTTGTGCTCTTGAATCGCTTCGCCTCGGGCACCCGGTGGAGATCGCCCCGGTCCCCGGCGATGCCTGAGACTGTTAGTACGGCCAGCCGCCTTTGGCCCCCCGCTGACGGGCTCCGCCTCCTCTGGGGCATCCGGGGGACTGTCACCGCGAGCCAGGTCGCCGCCCGGCTGGCCCGGCGGACCCGCTACCGCTGGCTTTATCCCCACTTCGGGAACTGCCTGTACCGGTCCGGGACAGCAGAAGATCACCGCGCCGCCCTCGCAGAGGCGCGGGCATGCGCTGACGAAGCTGACCCCCCGGCGGCGTCGATTGCGGTGCCGGAGACGGCCGCCTCCCTTCGGTCGCGGCGGGTCGGCTTTCTCAACCTGCCTGCACTGGAGCTGAACGGGCCGTCCGCGTGGGTATCTGCTCCCGACGACGACCGGCTATGGCTGTACAACCTCCACTACGGCGAGTGGGCTGTCACGCTGGCGTCTGCGTTTCGGACCAGCGACGACCCGAGCTACCGCGACGCGCTGATCGAGCTTGTCGGGGACTGGATCGATCGTAATCCCCTGGGCTCAGAGCCTGGCTGGGAGCCCTACCCGATCGCCCGCCGACTGGTGGCCTGGTCACGCGTGGCGGTATTGCTTCGCGCCGACCCGGTGTGGCAGCGGTTCTGGAGCAACAAACTCGCCAGCTCCCTTCGCTCGCAAGCCCGAGTACTGGCCCACAACCTCGAGCGCGATCTGGCCAACAACCACCTGATCGCGGACTATCGAGCCCTCGCCTGGATCGGACTGACTTTTGCCGGCTGGCCCGAGGCGCGGAGATTCCAGGAGCTCGGTCTGGGCGGCCTGCTGGCCGAGCTGCACCGGCAGGTCCTGCCCGACGGGGCCCACGACGAGCGAAGCGTGAGTTATCACGCCATCGTCCTCCAGGACGCCCTGGAGACCTGGTGCCTGGCGGCGATGGCCAATGATCGGCGCGCCCCGCGAATCGCTGCGTTCCTCGGCCCCATGACCCGGTTCCTCGCCGCGATGCGCGCTCCCGACGGTTCGTGGCCGATGGTCAACGACACCGTCCCCGGCTACCCTGACGATCCAGACGTCCTGCTCGCTGCTGCGGCCCGCCTCAGTCACGGGGACCTGTTCGCCCCGCAAACGGCGTCGGGCCGGCCGGGCGGCTCGAACGAGACGGCGGGGGCTTTCCCCGCGGCCGGCTATGTCGTCATTGCCGGCGCCGACGGCGACTGGGCCCTGTTTGATGCAGGCCCGATGGGACCGGACCGGATGCCCGGACACGGCCATGCGGACGCGTTATCGGTCGAGCTTCGACGCGGCCATGCCGCCCTGGTCGTCGACCCAGGCGTGTATACGTACCAGGCCGGCCCTTGGAGAGATCATTTTCGGGCCACCGCGGCGCACAACACCGCGGTCATCGACGGGCAGGACCAATGCGTCTTCTGGGGCGCGTTCCGGGTCGCGTACCCTGTGCGAGCCCGTCTGATCGAATGGTCCGCTACGCACGCGGTGGGCGAACACAGAGGTTATGGCCGGCTGTCGGATCCGGTCATGCACCGCCGCCGCGTCGAGCTGGTCGGCTCGGGCACCTGGCTCCTGGAGGATCGCTTCGAGGGTCGCGGATCGCACGAGGTTGCGCTCGTCCTGCAGCTGGCGCGAGGCGCCCACCTGGATGTCCAGGGCACGGGGGGCCGGGCGGTCTGGGCGGACGGAACCTGGCTGGAAATCGCTGCCCCGTTGGCCCCAGATGGCGCCGTCGCCAGGCGAGGTGACGGCTGGATATCGCCAGGGTGGAACCTCAAACACCCCGCCCCCAAATACGTGCTGGAGTGGCGACACCCGCTACCAACTGCCAGCCGACTGATCCTCCGGGCCGGGACCGGCGGCTCGTAGGTATGGAACGAGGCCGGCCGTGAGGATCGCCATCCTCACCCAGTACTACCCGCCTGAGATGGGCGCCCCCCAGGCCCGGCTCTCCGAGCTCGCCGACCGGTTCGTCCGGGCTGGCCACGAGGTACGGGTCATCACCGCGATGCCCAACTACCCGCACGGGCGACGGTTCGATGGCTATGGCGGCCTCTTGCGCCGAGAGCAAATCGGTAGGGTGACAGTGCTGCGCACCTGGATCTATCCCAGCAACAGCATGCGGATGTCCCGGCGCCTCGCCAACTACGGGTCGTTCGTGGTGTCCTCCGCGCTGGCCGGAGCTGTAATGTTGCCGCCCGTCGACTACCTGATGACCGAGACGCCGCCGCTGTTTCTGGCCGCCTCCGGATGGCTGCTCGCTCGCACCCGGCGCTCCCAATGGATCCTCAATGTCTCGGACCTTTGGCTGGAGAGTGCCGTCCGTCTCGGGGTGCTGAATGAGGGAACGGCATTTCGGGCGGCGCGGCGGTTCGAGTCGTATTTCACTGCAAAGGCGGATCTGGTGACCGGCCAGAGCCGCGAGATCGTCGAGGCGATCGCCCGCTCGCACCCGACGGTGCCCACCTACCATCTTTCCAACGGCGTTGACGTACACCGCTTCCGGCCCGACCTGCGCTCCGACGCCACCCGCAATCGGCTCCACCCGAGCGCGCCGTGCGTCGCCGTTTATGCCGGCCTGTTGGGCGTCGCTCAGGGTCTCGGGCAGTTGTTGGAGGCCGCGGCCAGTCTCACCAGCCTCCCTGGCCTCCATCTCGTGCTCGCTGGAGATGGGCCCGACGCAGAGGCTCTGAGACGCCGAGCACGGGAGCTGCGTCTCTCCAACGTGACCTTCCTCGGCCCCCTGGCCAGGGATGAAATCCCTTCACTCCTTGCCTCGGCCGACATCGGGTTGGTCCCGCTGGGAACCCTCCTTCCCGGCGCGGTCCCCTCGAAGCTCTACGAAGCGATGGCGTCCGGTCTCCCGGTGCTGGCCGTGGCCGACGGCGAACCAGCCGAAATCGTAGCCCGGAGCAAGGCCGGCACGGCCGTCCGGCCCGGGGATGTCGACGCTCTCGCGGCCGCATTGCGTTCGCTCACCCTTGACCCGGAGTATCGCCGGACGCTTGGGTCGGCGGGCCGCCAGGCCGCCGTGCAACGATTCAACCGGGACCGCATCTGCGAACATTTCATCGGATTCCTCGAGGCGCGCCTCACAAATGGCCGGCCTACCCGCGGGAACCAGAGATGATAAAGGCGATCAACGTGGCGGGAGCCCGGCCCAACTTCATGAAAATCGGGCCCCTCCACCGGCGCATGGTTGGCTCTCCTCAGTTCGATCCGATCTTCGTCCACACCGGCCAGCACTACGACGCCAACATGTCGCAGGTCTTCCTCGACGAATTCGGTCTGCCCCCTCCGGACCACCATATTGACGCGGGAAGCGGGACCCACGCGGAGCAGACGGCCCGGGTGCTGATGGGTATGGAGCCCATAATCGAGCGGGAACGCCCCGATGTGGTGATTGTGGTCGGAGATGTCAATTCGACCCTGGCGGCCGCACTGGCCGCCGCCAAGCTGCACGTACCGGTGGCCCACGTCGAAGCAGGGCTCCGATCCTTCGATCGAGCCATGCCCGAGGAGATCAACCGGAGGCTCACCGACGCCTTGTCCGACTACCTCTTCGCCCCGAGCGCCGACGCCATCGTCAACCTGGAACGCGAGGGCATTTCCCCCGAACGGGTGTTCCTGGTGGGAAACATCATGATCGACACGCTGGTCGAGCAGCTCCCGCAAGCCCACCAGTCGCACATCCTCGAGCGCTTGGAGCTCGACGAGGGCAACTACGTCGTGGCGACCCTGCACCGTCCCGCGACCGTCGACGATGGCCGCGCCCTGGAGGCCGCGGTGGCTGTCCTGGAGCGGATCGGCAGGGTCGTGCCCGCCGTACTCGTCGCCCACCCCCGAACCCGACAGCGCCTCAGCGCCTTCGGGTTGATCGAGACCCTTCGAAGGAGCAGAACCCGGGTGGTGGAGCCTCTGGGCTATCTGGATTTCCTGCGCTTGCTCAGCGCGGCTCGCGCCGCTTTCACCGATTCGGGGGGTATCCAGGAAGAGACCACTTTCCTGGGCGTGCCTTGTGTGACGATGCGAACGACCACCGAGCGGCCCATCACCGTGGAGCAGGGAACCAACCAGGTGGTGGGACTCGACCGAGACCGCGCCCTGCGTGCCCTGGAACTCGCCATCCGGACGCCCCCTGCTCCCAGACGCCCCCACCTTTGGGACGGGCGAACCGCTGAGCGGATCCTCGACGTGCTGATTCGACAAATCGGTGCGCCGCGGCCGCAATCCGCCCGCGCCGGACACGACAGCTGAGAGGCGCGGCAGGTGCGGACCGGGTTCGCGACCCGTCCTATCGGTTACTGGATCAGCAGATCACCGGGCGACGCATAGGGCAGCTGGAGGCTGGCGGCGCCAGCGCTGACGTGGAGACCACTCGGATCGCAACCAAATTGCAGCCATAGTGGGCTGGCAAAGACCTTGGTGGCGCCCGCCGCCAGGGTGTCCGCGTAAAGGACTTGGCCGCCTTCGCTTGTCCGGATCTCCAACCAGCAGGCCGTCACCGCCGCCACGGTGATCTGGGTCGACGCGGGCAGGCTGTAGGCGAACCCGCCGGCCACGCTGGAAGGCGGACCGACGGTCTCCGGTGACGCGGTGGTCGGCGCCGTGGTGGCCTGGGTGGACGCGGGCGGGCTGTAGGCGAACCCGCCGCGGATGCTGGTCGGGGGGCTGCTGGTCGGGGGGCCGACGGTCCCTGGCGGCGCGGTGGTCGGCGCCGTGCCTGAAGGAACGGCAACAGCCGCGGGTGCTCTTGTGGGCTGCGGTTTAGGTCCAGGGAGCACTTGCGCCCTCACGCCCTTTTCGCCGCGCAGCTGGCTCGCCTGGTGCAAGAAGCCAGCCGCCTCGGCAATAAAGGCTACGGTCACCAAGGCGGCGATCACCCAGCGCGCCCCTCGACTGCGAAATACGCCAAAACGAGCCGGCACGCCATCATTCTGTCGGGTGTGTACCAAACTCATCAAGGCGGGCCGCCCCTCCACCTCCGATGTGACATCGTGCCCTTCCAAAACCTATTAAATGCATACGGCCGAATCGATGTTCGCGGAGAGAGAAGTCTGGACAACCGGTGTCCGCACCGGTCATACTGGACGAACAGTGAGTCGTTCGGAGCTAGCCGGATGGGTGGAGGGCTACGCCTGTCGATAGCGAATCACGGAAGGAACAGGCGGACATGAAACGGTTTGCCAAGTGGGTTCTGGGCCCGATGGTGATTGCTTTCGCCCTTCCATTGGCCATCGGTGCCGGGCCGGCATCTGCACAGGCGGGAGGGTACGGTCCGGCACCCACGTGCGCGGTGGTAGGGGGGACCTTCATTGTCTCGCCTACTACCGTCACGCCCGGCTCGACCATTACGGCTTCGCTGACCAGCATCATCCCCAACGACACCTTCACGGTGTTCATAGCCCCCGCCATTGGCACGCTCACCACGAACGCTAGCGGTGCCGGAAGCGGAACCTTCACGATTCCCTCGGACACAACCCCCGGTTCCCACACGATCAGCGTCCTGAACGCCGCGGGCAAAGGGTGCTCCGTCCCGATCACCGTGGTCGCTGTCGTGCCGCCCAGTGTGCCTCCCACGGCGCCTACCTCGGTGCCCAGCGCGGTGCTGCCGGTAACCGGGTTTGACTCGACACGGCTGGTCGCGGCAGGGGCGGCAGCTTTAGGGGTCGGCGGTCTGCTGATTCTGGGTGCCCGGCGGCGTCGCCGGATCAACCGGGCCTGAGGGCCTTCCCAGGCGAGCAGGCCCTCTCCGTCCCAGGCGAGCGGCCCTGACTTTTCCAGGCGGCCCCTGACCTCCCCACGCGAGTTGGCCTCACCCTTTCCCAGGGCGAGCGGGTCGGACCTCCCCACGCCGGGCTGAGCTGGGCTTCTCATCGATTGCGTTCGAACCGGCCTGACGCACTGAGTCGTCCCTTTTGGAGTTACCGCCTGGTAAAGCTCCACCCGTGGGTTTGGACCTCATTCGCATCTGCGACCCACTGAGGGTTCATCCCGGCCGTCAAAGGCCAACCTGGTGCTGCTGTCACCGACACTGACGCGTGCGGCGCGCTGGTCAGGGGCTGCAGGCGCAACGCCAGCCGGTAGCTAGGTCCGGGAGTAACGGAGCCAGCGAAGGAGAGGGTGAGGACCCGTGTGGATTCAGGGGGCACCTCGACGTACGTGCTGTAGGCATCCACTCCGAGCTCGGGCACTCCGGCGGAGAAACGGAAGGGACTTCCTGTGGCGGTCACACTGGTCAGTTTGAGCGGGCTGTAGACAGAGAGCCACATGTAGTTGGTGCCGGGCGGCACGCCGCTATTATTTCCGATCACATAGGCGGGTAGTCCGGTCCCGGGCGCGGCGTTGTGCAACGTCACGGTGACCGTGCTCCGCACCTCCCCGCTGGCCGGGTTGTAGCTGACATGGTCGGCGACTGACTCGTGCAGGTAGGCGTCAATCTTGTTATTTGCGGCGTTGGCGACAGTCACTGCCAATACATCGCTACTGGCACCGGGCTGCGGGAATGTACCGGCCAGTCCCAATCGGGCCAGCAGAGGCTGCTCTCCGGGGTGATTGCTCCAAAAGAGCAGCCGCCCCTCCCGGACCTCGGAGCCGAGCGTCGCGGCGAGGGACTGCGGAGCCGGGAGCGAGCCGCCCACGAGGGCGTGGAACGCGGATGAAAGGGCCTCGTGGAGGATGTCCAGGCGCTGGGTCTGCACCGCGGCGGGGAATCTGAGGTACTGACCGCGGATCAGGAAGTCGCTCGCGTTCGCCGCCGTGAGCCGCTCCGGGACCCCCGCGAGCTGGATGGGCCCCGTGAACCTCAACAGGGCAGCGAGCGCGTCCGGATCGAGGGCGAGCACGCCGTCGATCGTGTCTCCGCCCGACTGCGGATACATCTCGGAGACCACCTTGGCCACCGTCGGGAAGTCCGGCGAGTAGGTGAGGTCCTGGAAGTAGTTCGCCGGGGAGAATCCGCCATAGCGGCTCAGATATTGGGGCACCTGAGTGATATGTCGCGACCCGAGCGGTACTCGGTCGAGTAGGTCGGTATCCCCCGAGCGGCTGAGGGTGATTCGACCCTGATCAGCGGTCAGCTCCCCGAACGCCCCGATTAGCCCGTCGAGCCCCCGGGTTTCCGATGGATTCATGAAGGCTACGAAATAGTGGCGGACTCCATGGCCACCGAGAAGATAGGGCGCCTCATTCACGATCCGCACCCCGAGATCGGCGCCATTTCGGGCCTTGGTCAGTTCCGCTGCGAAGCGATCGAGACGGCTGGCGAGGGGAGCGGTGAGCCACGGAGAGCGTACCCGCTGCAGCGCCAGCTGGGCGTGTGCGATCTGAGCATCGAGTGACCCGAGCCGTCCTGACATGGCCTCGATCGAGTCGAGGTCGAAACGTCCGTCGTGGTATGCCAGGTTGTGCACGTTGAAGCCGCTGGCCTCGTCTGTCGCGGCCCCAGCGAGATCTCGTCCAGCTGCCGTGGCCGAGGTCAAAGCGTGTTCCTGCTGGCTCACGATCGGCACCAGACGGCCGCCCAGGGTCCACCAGGACGCCGTTTGGGTATTGGCGGATCCGAACGCGGCACTGGCGCGTCGCAGAGCGGCGACTGCCGCCGCGGTGTTCCCGTCCTGGATCTCGCTGCGAGCGAGGTTGGCTGCATCGACGGCCCGGTTGGCTGCCGAGCGAGCACGCAGCCCGCTGACCGCCACCGGAGCGGACAAAATGACAGCGAGGCCAAGTCCGGTTCCGGCGGCGATCAGGGTAATTCGCCGCCACCGTCTCGGGCTGCGTCGCCAGCCCGAGAAGAGGACGAAAGTGACGGCTGCGGCGCCGATGAGCACCGTCGCCCCCTGGAACCCAACATGGGGCCAGCGCAGTATCGGCTGTACCGCGATCGCCCCGACGAGGGCGTTGAGGCGCCGATAAGAGCGCCGGAGAAACACGGCACCAAAGGCAAGCATGAGCGCGACCCCGGCCGGCACCAGGAGCCACGATCGGCTCATGATGACCCCAACGGTCGCCAGCACCAGAAGGCTAGCCCGGCTCGCCCGGCTAGCGGCCAGGGTCACAATGGCCGCGGTGAGCGCCCCATATGCGTAGTCAAGGGCAGTAATGCCGGTTGGGTGGCATCCTGCCAGCGCCCCGCCGACAGCCGCGGCCAGGGTGAGGAGAGCGACGATTACTCGGGCGTTTAGGCCACGGCGGGTGTCTGCGCCGCCCCCGACGCGGCCCTCTTCCCGCAGTTTGACGGCCGTGTCATCGTCCTTCACAAGACCCCAAATGTAGCCGAGGGTGGAGACGGCTGCCCCGACGACCTACTATGTTTGGAGGCCTCCAGGCAAGGGGAGGACGGGTGTTGGCCCTTTCGGAAGTTGAGGTCCAGCAGTTCTGGCGTGACGGCTACTTTCTGGCCCAGAGTGTCTTCACCGAAGGCGAGATTGCAGACATCCGAGCACGAGTAGAGCGGGTCTTCGAGGGTCTGGCGAGCCGCAAAACGAAGGACGCCTCACTGCCGGGAGACCTCTCTACCTACAAGGAGCTCTGTACCGTCGTCACGGATCGACGACTTCTGGAGCTGGCGCGCACGCTACTCGGCGGCCAACCTGTCTACTTTCGCGACAGCACTGCGCACGTGGGGAGTCCGACCAAGGCCGGTTGGCACAAAGACAACCGTCTCTCCGACCGCTTCGATCCGCATGGGGAAGACTGGTCGGGTCGGTATCCGATCTTGCGGATGGGCCTTTACTGCGAGGACCACCTACATCACAGTGGTGGACTCTCGGTGCGCGCCGGCTCACATACCCTCGTTCCGATGCCGCCTCTCGCTAGATTGTCTTTCGCGGTTACTGGCGTCGCTTACAAGCGCATTCCCCGATTGGGCGTGTGGAAGCACGCGATGCTGTGGCATGGACGCCCACGGCACGTCGGAACTCGAGTCGGAGACGTGGCCGTCTGGAACCTTCGCACGACACACACCGGCCATTCAGTCCGAACTCGGTTCATGGCAGACCACAAGTTCCCGCAACGCGTTGAGAAGATCGTGCCCAGGTCGTGGAGCCTGCCAGAGGAGAAGGAGCGGATCGCTCTGTTTCTGAGTTTCGGAACGTCTTCTCCTCATCTGTCACGGTATCTCGCCTACCTCGAGACGAGAGATTACTTCCAGGAAGTCTTGTCAACCGAGCCTTGTCCGGACTTCAACGCGGCGGTGGACGGCGGAGCCGACGTATCAGTTCTCTTGGATCGAACCCTTGGACCAGACGGCGCTGATGCGCCGGTCTAGACGATCGTCGCCGCGAGGGAGCGACCCACCGAGACATCGCCGGGTGAGCACGCTTCGCTACCACACTGCATTCTCCGCCATGGCCCGTACAATAGCCAGCCCTGTCGTGGCTGGCTGTCAGCTGTTAGCGCGACAGCTTTCATCAAAGGTGTGGGTGAATGGTGGTTCTGTTACGTTCGACGGAATTCGCCTCGAGTTTCCTCCCAATGTCGGTGTGGCATTTGCTTCAAAGATATATTGGGACGGAACGGTAGCCCACGCAGGATACTGGACAACCCTGCGGCCGTTGATCCAAAGATCGCAGCGATTCGTTGATGTCGGTTCGAACATTGGACTCTTTGCTGTTCTGGCTAAGCTTATAAATCCATCCTGTGAGGTGTGGGCGTTTGAGCCTGTACCGTCGATTCAAACGAAGAATAGACAATTTCAGGCGGCCAATGGTGTTACCGGAGGGGTGCGATTGTTCTCTATGGCCCTGTCCGACGACGAAGGGGATGCAACGCTATTTCTGCCTCGACTCTCTCCCGATTCCGTTCTGAGTATCTTCGAGCAGACCACCGGGACTCTTCGACCCGATTCTTGGCAGGCGACAAAGGGAGACCCGCAAGCCATAGTAGTTCCTGTCTGTCGCCTGGACTCGGTATGCAGGCGCGAGTCGTGGTGGCCAGATTTGGTGAAGATAGATGTTGAAGATCACGAAGCATCAGTGCTTCGGGGTATGAAGTACCTTATGCGCCAGTTTAAGCCGACGATCATCTGCGAGGTCCTTCCCAGAAGCCACGGCAACCGGGAGACCTTGTCTGCGTTGAGGGAAAGCGGCTACAGATTGTACGCCATAACCGGAGCAGGACTGTTCAGCCAAGAGCAATTTCATTCGGGAAGAACCTTTTATGATTTCCTCTTTACGCCGAGAGATGATTTGCCAGAATATATACCGTTATCTCAGGTCGCCACCGTTCTGAATGCCAGCAACTGAGGGCAGGCACGACGGGTTGCCGGCGTCCCTGTAAGCGCCGCAGGGCGACGCCTATTATTCAGGTAGGCGACGACATCCAGGTGGGAATAGGAGTAGCGATGCGCTCTGCCGACGTGAAGCGACATTGGGAGCGACTGGCCGAGGCTCATCGGACCGGCCTTGAGGCGACGACGAAGACCCCGACGATCAAGGCGCTCGAAGTAGCGGCGCTGGTGCGAGCACTACGAGCGGCGCAAGTCGACGAGGGGAGCGGCGCGGACGTGCTCGAGGTCGGGTGCGGCAATGGGCGCAACTGCATCGACCTGGCGAACCAGTTCCCGGCGGCGCGCTTCGCCGGAGTCGACTACGTCCCCCAGATGATCGAGAGCGCGCGCCTGGCCGCGGGGGCGCGTCCGATCACATTCGAGGTCGGCGACGCGCTCGATCTCGATCGGCACCCGGCCCTGCTGCCGGCATACGACGTCGTCTTCACCGACCGCTGCGTGATCAATCTGATGACGCCCAAAGAGCAGCTCCGAGCGCTGGACCAGCTGACCGCAAAGGTTCGCGTCGGCGGGACGCTCGTCGTGCTCGAGAACACCCGAGAGGCGTTCGAGAGCCAGAATGACCTGCGGGAGGCAGCCGGGCTGCCGCGTCGGACCCCGCCGGAGCACAACCTGTTTATCGACGAGGAGGCGTTCCTCGAGGCGGCGCGCCAGCGCCTCGAACTCGTGGCGGTCGACGAGTTCGCTGCCCTTCACGACCTCATGCTCTACGTGCTCGTTCCGGCAACGAACGGCGGCACCGTCGACTATGGGCATCCGGTCGTCGAAGCTGCCACGCGGCTGTTGCTCGCCCGTCCGGGGGCCGGCGGTGTCACCGTCGGTGGGCAGAACCGACTCTTTCACTTCGTCCGCCGCACATGAGGGCAGGCGCAGCCTCAATGCCGTTGTTCGAGCGCCTGCCAGGCGCGCTGCTTGTCGACCTGGACGGCACCATCGCAGACAGCCGGCCTGCCTTGCAGGCCTGCTTCGATGAGTTCCTGCACGCCCGGCATATCGAGGCCCGGCCCGGCGACTTCGAGCGGTTCGACGGGGTCTCGCTGGCGCAGATACCCGAGGGTTTGCGCGCCCTGTACGGGATCGACGAACCGCTCGACGAACTTCGGCGCGAGTACGTAGAAGCGGTGGCGGAGGCCTACGCGGGCGTCGAGCCGGCGACGGGCACCCGCGAGCTGGTGTGGGTCGCCCACGACGCCGGAGTCGCCCTCGCTCTCGTCACCTCGGCTCCACGGCGCCTCGCGACTCGATTCCTGGCCACAAATGGTCTGCTCGCCTCGTTCACCGCGGTCGTGGCGGGCGAGGACGCACCCTCGAAGCCCGATCCCCGGCCCTTCCTCGAGGCGCTGCGGCGAGTTCGGGTGGCGCCCGACGACGCGGTCGCCGTCGAGGACTCGCCCGCAGGGGTGGGATCGGCGCGGGGAGCCGGCCTTCGAGTCGTCGGTGTCGCGTCCGATCCTGCACGCGCCGCCGCGCTGGCGCAGGGCGGCGCCCGGCCGGTGCTGAGCGATCTGGGCGTGCTTGCGTCGGCGTTGGTCGCCTCCACCGACCCGGCACCATGACCGCCACGCGCCTCGTTGCTGCACCGCCGCTCCGCTTCCGCTTCTCCGGCGACGACTTGGAGGTCCCGACGGAGCTACGTGGGCGGATCGACGAGCTGTGGCTCCAGGAGCAGTCGGCGCGCCCCTCTGTTCACGATGGGACGTTATTGAGCGTCCAGGATGTGCGCGACGGTGTCGTCACCGTCTGCTGCTGCCGCTACCGGCATTTCGTAGCGCGCCAGCGCGACGAAGTGATCCGGCGAAAGCTCGGCGTTCGGGCTCTCGCCGTCAGCGGGGTGGTGGTGCTGGGCGCGGTGGACGACCGCTGCGTGCTCGTCGGCCGACGCTCCCTGAACGTCACCGCCTATCCGGGTGGGTGGGAGCTGATCCCTTCCGGCGGCGTCGGGTGGGAGCGCGTTGGCGGCGACGGCGAAATCGACGTCCTCGGCGCCCTGCTCGAGGAGCTCGAGCAGGAGGCAGGCATCCCCGCCGACGCGGTCGCTACGGCGCACTGCGTTGGCCTCGTCCACGAGACGGGGCAGGACGGCTACGACGTGTGCTTCGTCCTCCGCGTGCCGGATGCGGCGCCGTCCCGGCGGCCAGAGTACGCGGAGATGGCCATCGTCCCGGTTGCCGAGGCACGGCGACTGATCCAGCACGAAGGCTCGGTGCCGACGTCCCGCGTCCTGCTCGACATCGCGACCCACGCCGGGCTCGTCTGACGCGGCAGCCGCCCCGGGCGACGCAGCGAACGCACCGCGTCGAGGAGGCGTCCCGGCATTCCTGACTGGAGACCTTGCCGACGGAAAGCATTCGTTCAACCTATGCCCTCAGAAGTGGGGGCACCGAGGAGAAGGCGACGTAACGCACCGACGATCACCGCCTGTTCGCGGTCGGCGAGGCTCGGAAACAGAGGAAGCGATAGCAGACCGGCATACGCACGCTCAGCCCCAGGAAATTTGTCGGGCGTCCCGAATACGCGATATGCGGGATGACGATACAGCGGAATATAATGTACTTGAACGCCGATGTCGAGAGCGCGTAGCTGCTCGAAGACACGATCGCGATCGGCAACTTGCACCGGGAAGAGATGATATGCGTGCCGGAAACCTTCCTCTGCTGGCGCAGGGAGTCGCAGCGGAAGGTCTGCCAGAAGTGTGCGGTACTGGGCAGCGAGTTCGTTGCGGCGGGCAATCCAACGGTCGAGCTTCATGAGCTGGCTGCGACCAAGAGCGGCATGAATATCAGATAATCGATAGTTGAAACCGATCTCATTGACCTCGTAATACCATCCACCATGCTCAGGTTTCGGGATCATCCCATGGTTTCGGAACTGGCGGAGCCGTGCCGCGAATGAGTCACTGTTGGTGGTGACCGCTCCGCCCTCTCCGGTGGTCACGCTTTTTACGGGGTGGAATGAGAAGACTGTCATGTCGGAGTTCGCACAGTTACCGACCGGGCCGTCGGGCGTTAGCGCGCCCAGGGCATGAGCGGCGTCCTCGATAACGATGCGCGGACGAGGACGGACCAGGCGCAAATCCACCGGTAGACCTGCGAAATGGACTGCCACCAGGCAGGTGCAAGGGGGGATCGCGGCCGGATTGATCAAAAGAGTGTCAGGGTCAATGTCAAGGAAGCGCAGGCTGGCGCCTAGAAATCGCGCACAGCTGGCACTCGCGGTAAAGGTGAGCGCGCTCGTAGCCACGACGTCGTCGGGGCCAACTCCAGCAGCCCAAACCGCACCGTGCAGAGCAGCCGTTCCGTTCGCGAACGTCACCGCGTGCCGCGCCTCGACAGTCGACGCAAGGGCATCCTCGAAATTCTCGGACGTGCGGACCAGTCGTTAGCCAGTCGCCTCGCAGAACCCTCACGACCGCGTTGATGTCGTCTTCGTCGATCGTTTGACGGCCATACGGAATAAACTGTCGGTTTGACGTCGACATTTTCGTCAGGCTACAACGCGACGACGCCGCGAATCAACACGTGCGGACACGGGAACGTGGCCTCGCCCCGCCCAGGCGGGCGGCCTGGATAACCCGGTCGACGCGATGGCGTCGCGATCGGACCTACCCGTCGCCGGCCCGGCCGCCCGCGGCTGTTCGACGACCCCGAGCGAACCGATGGCCCAATCCGTCGTCCCAACGCGTACACTCATCTCGGAAGTGGCTCCTTTGTAAGGTGTTTCGAGGGCAGTCAGCTCGAGGTCACCATTCTACCGGCGGGCTTCAGTGGTTAGATGGAGAGCTATGGACGGAGAGGAGAGGGACGTCTGACAGACCGTGAAGCCACCTTCGAGCGTCTGTGTGACTGGTCAGCCGCTTCGGCGCGTTTCGTTATCGTGATGGGTATGGCGAAGACGGGTACTACCCTTCCCCTTACGCTGCTCGATGGTCATCCCGACCTGTGTGTCTTTCCGGAGGAACTTCGTTTCTTCCATGCCGATCTTGACTTCTCACCACCTGACGTTGCTACCAACCGTCTGCTAGAAGAACGGAACATCCAAGAGCTGGCTCTGGGCGCGCATTCGTACGACGATTACGCGACTTCCATGGGGACCGGCTTCGGGCCGCGCGACTATTCGAATCTGGATTTTACTCTCTTTGGACGGCTCGCCCGGTGGGGCTTTAACCGCAGTACTTCACCCTACCGACGACTAGTGTCCGTCCACGTCGCGTACGAAATGGCGAAGCGTGAATTCGATGAGGCCGTGCTACTGCATGGAGATATCGGCTTTCCTATCTTTGTCTCCAAGGCCCCGCATAATGAACTCTACTTGCCGCTTTGGCAGCAAATGATGGCTGAGAGCAGGCGGCCGGCTTTGTTTATCCGCACGGTACGGAACCCGGTAGACCACTACTGGTCTCAGCTCAAAGCCCATCGCCACGTGGGTCGTGCCTACCCTCACAAGGAGCACGCGGCGTTGTGTCGCAGCCGGGAGCGTATGGCGTCAGGTACTCCTGACATGGTTACCATAAGATACGAAGACCTGACATCCAGTCCCGAACACGTCATGCGTCGCCTGGCCACAGATCTCGATATTCGCTTCGTCCCATCATTGCTACAACCGACCAAGAATGGTGTGCCATGGCATGGCAACCCGTCCAAGGGCGACGGCAAGCCGCTGGTGTACACGCCCATCGATCCTGCCGCGGGGCAGCTCGACGACGAAATTGTCGAATATCTGGAACTGGCCCTGGAGGACCTGTATGACCGACAGGGGTATGCGAGATCCCATTCTGGAGATCTCAATTCCATGAGCAGGGTCGAGCATGAAATGCGCACGGGGTGGCTGCAACTCAAGAGGAGGCGCCTACTCTTTCGCCGGACGCGGGCAGGCAAAGTCCTGGCCCGTCTCAAGGCTGGATTGTTCTCGGCAGAGTAGATCCGGCCGGCCCGGTCAAAAGATCAGGCGGGCCAGGCCGCCGAGCTATCGCACGAAGGCGAAGTTCGTTACGAACCCACCCTCGGGAAGGAAGGCGATCGCTTCTCCAGGAGGGCCGCGGCGCCCTCCTTGGCATCCATCCGGTCAAGCGCGGCGTACGTGGCATCATCGGCCTCGCGCAAGGCATCCGGGTAGCCGACCCCGAGGTGGCGATACACGAGGCGCTTGGTGTCGGCCAGCGACGCCGGCGACACGTTCTCCGCCAGGTCGGTCACGTAGGCGCGGGCAGTCGACAGGAGATCGTCAGGTTCGACGACCTGCTGCACCAGCCCGACCCGGTAGGCCTCGCTGGCGTCGATGCGGCGCGAGCTCCACAGCAGATCCAGTGCGGCGCCGGCACCGATCAGCCGGGGCACGATCCAGGTCGTGCCGTGCTCGGAGATGAGGCCGCGCTTGGAGAAGATGGTCGTGAACGACGCGGCGCTCGAGGCGATGCGGATGTCCGACATCACCGTCAGGACAAACCCACCGCCGGCTGCGACGCCGTTTATCGCAGCCACGATTGGCTTGGGTATCTCGAGGAGCCACGTGAACATACCGGGCACCTCGTCGCTTTTCTGCTGGGCCGATGAGCCAACAGCAGTAGTCTCGGCGAGGGTGGCAGCATCCAGACCCGAGCAGAACCCGCGCCCGGCCCCGGTGACCACGATACCGACGACGGCCCGATCGGTCGCCGCCTCGTTCACCGCGCTGCGGAAATCCCGGAGCATCGGGTAGGTAAGGGCGTTGAGCTTCTCCGGCCGGTCGAGTGTAATCAGTGCCACCGGATCGGCGACCTCGTAGCGAATGTCAGTCACGGCTGATACCCCTCCGCGTCGAGCGATGGATGAAGGTCATTGTAATCTCCGGAGGCCAGGTCCACGAAATGGGGTGGGGCGTCGTGCGGCGCGGACCCATACGTGTCAGTCTCCCGAACCCCGAGACAGGTTGAGCTGCCACGTCACCCCGTACCGGTCCGCCACCCAGCAGAACAACTTGCTGAAGCCGTAGTCGGCGAGGGGCATGAGCATCTGTCCTTCCTCGCCCAGGGCGGCAACCACCCGTTGGAGTTCCGTCTCGGACGAGCACTCCACCCACAGGGAAATCGCCGGCGTGAACGTAAAGGCATGCGGTGCCGCACTGTCGATCGCACGAATCCGGTGGCCGTCCAGCTCGAATTCAGCCGTCCGGACGGTCCCTTCCGGTCCGTCGTCCCCGGGTCCGTACCGATCGATGCTCACCACGCCCGAGTTCTCGAATAGGGAGCAGTACGACCGTATCGCTTCTTCGGCCTTGCCATGCTGGTCACCGCAGAACATGAGGAACGGTACAAGGCTGCGCATGCCGTAAGCTTTACACACGGACGCCGTAAGCGAGACAGTTGACATCCTCAAGGGAGGGGAGCGCCGACGTTGTCCTCCTCGAATGGCAACGACAATCGTTTTGAGGATTAACTGATGACGACGGACTCTCGAAGGCAGCGTGACCTGATTCGCGATTCCCTCGGATGGTCGACCCGCAGCTGGGCGCCGTGCCTGGCCTTCTGGGAGCGCCGTTCCCGCTGCTCAGCCCCGGGGCCAGGGCGTTGGCGGTGGGAGCAAGCGTCAACGGCGGGCTCGCGCTCTGGTTGGCTGCTCAGGGCTTTGACGTGGTGTGCTCGACGTGCCGGCAGCCGTTCACGCCGATCATGGCGGTGCACCGCAACTACCGCGTCGAGGCGAGAGTGCGCTACGCCGAGGTCGACTGCCTGTCAATGCCGTTTCGTGAGAGCCTGGACATCGTCTGCGCCAAGTCCGTACTGGGGGCGATCAAGACGTTCGAGGGCCAGCAACGGGCGATCCTTGAGATCCACGGCGCCCTGCGGCCCGGCGGTGAGTTGTGGCTCGCTGCGAACGCTCGCGGGACCCCCATGCACTACTGGCTTCAATCGAGGTTCGGAGCTGGTCGCCCTCCTCCAAAGGGGGGTTTCTTGGCGATATCTCGACCTGGACGAGCTACCCGCACTATTCGCTCCCTTTGATCATCTGGAGTACATGACGACCGGAGTCACCGCGCTGCTTGGGCGCACGAACGGCCCGTCCAACACACTCGCCACACTCGACCGGTTTCTTCTCAACCGGCTTACGCGGGATCAAGATCGCTACATCGTCATCTGTCTGGCGAGAAAGGCGGAAGCCCAGTCAGAGAGAAAAACTGTTTCGCCCAACGCGTGCTCCACGGGGCATGATGACAGCGTTGCCGGCACAGAACCTACGGCCGCCGGCCGGTGGGTTGGTCAGCCGGCCAGGCGGGTGAACTCGAAGCCCTCGTAGCCGGCTGCCACGATCTCCTCACATTTCTGGCGATAGGTCGGCTGGCCGCCGACATAGGGCATGTAGACCCGCTTCTTCCCGGGGATGTTCGCCCCGAGATACCAGGAGTTGCAGGTCGGATGAGAGCGAATGGACCCTGAGACCAGTGACGCCACGTGTGCCACCCAATCCGTCTGGGCGGGCTCGGTGGCCTCAATGGCGAGCAGGTTTTGTTCGCGGATGTACAGCAGGCAGTCGGCGACCCAGTCAACATGCTGCTCGATTCCGAACAACATGTTGGCGAGCATCGAAGGGCTGCCCGGTCCCGTGATCGTGAACAGATTGGGGAAGCCGGCCACCTGCAGCCCGAGATAGCTCACAGCTCCCTCGGACGTCCAGATGTCACGCAGAAGCCGTCCGTCGCGGCCGGTGATCTCGACGCGATTGAGGGCACCGGTCATGGCGTCAAAGCCGGTGGCCCACACGATCACGTCAAAGTCGAAGCTGCCCTGCTCGGTATCGATCCCGGATGGAGTCACGGCCGTGAGCCCTCCCTGGCGGAGGTCCACCAGAGCGACGTTCGGCCGGTTGAAAGTCTCGAAGTAGTTGGTGTCGATGATCTGTCGTTTGCAGCCCATCGGGTAGTCAGGGACAAGGGCCTTGGCGGTTTGCGGGTCCTTGACGACCCTGCGAATGAGCTCCCCGTACAGCTCGGTTGCCGCCCGGTTGGCGTCGATGTCGACGGCCACATCCGCCCACGCGGCGAGAGCGTCCCAGCCCTTGGCATCCAGCTTCGCCAGCCGCTCGCTGACCGGCGTTTCCAGGATTTTCT
This sequence comes from uncultured Acidimicrobiaceae bacterium, assembly GCA_963834725.1. GTDB lineage: Bacteria > Actinomycetota > Acidimicrobiia > Acidimicrobiales > Palsa-688 > PALSA-693. The sequence continues at coordinate 2,947,521 of CAWICN010000001.1, read as the reverse complement.
GCTCCGGCGGAACCATGCCCTCCAGCGAGACGGCGCCGAAGCTGATCAGTCCCGCGAAGGAGGCCCGTTGACGGCGGCGGATGTCGTCATAGTTTGCCTTCAGCGTCTCGAGCTCGCCTGGTTGGAGCGGTCGGCAATTGGCGGGCCGGGTGTACGCGGCCGAACGCTGGAACACGGTCAAATGACGGGCCTGTTGGGCGATGACCGGTATGCACTGCACGCCCGAAGAGCCCGTGCCGACGACGGCGACCTGCTTGCCAAGAAAATTGAAACCCTCCCGGGGGAAGCGGTTCGTATACAGGGTTGTCCCGGCGAAGGTCCGAATCCCGGGGATGTCGGGCTCCAGCGGCGCCGACAGGCACCCGGTGGCGGCAACCACGTAGCGGCTGGTGTAACGGTCTCCGGTGCTGGTCTCCGTCGTCCATGTCGCCGACGACTCGTCATAACGGAGCGCTGTCACCCGGGACGAGAGCTGAATGTCTTTCCTTAGGTCGAACCGGTCGGCCACAAAGTTGATGTACGCCTCGATTTCGGGCTGCGTCGGCATCAACTCGGTCCAGTCCCACTCCCGCTGGAGCTCCTTCGAGAAGCTGTACGAGTACTCGATGCTCTGAACATCGACACGGGCCCCGGGGTAACGGTTCCAGAACCATGTCCCCCCGATGCCGTCACCGGCCTCGATCACGTGAACCCGATATCCGCACGCTCGCAGCTTGTACAGGGCGTAGAGACCTGCGAACCCGGCCCCCACGACGACGACGTCGTAATCGAGGATTTGATCATCTGGTGACGGCGTGGACACTGCGGCTACCTTCAATTACGTCCAGGAAGGGCGGGACGGTCGTTGGCGGCCAGCCATCGTAGTTTGGCATTGGGGGTCGGGGTTCTGGCGGGACGACCGCCATCGCCGCTGATCAGGGAACGAGAATGGCACGGCCGCGCACCCGTCCTTCCTCGAGGTCGGCGAAGGCGCGCTCCCCTTCGTCGAGAGGGTAAAGCTGGGTGTCGACGCTGATGCGCCCCTCTCTGGCCAGGTCGATGACCATGCGTTGGTCCTGCCGGGTCCCCCCGTACGACCGCCGGACATCAACACCCCAGGGGACCACTGGCGCGGTCAGGTCGGATGGATACGAAAAGCTTCCACCGGCGATGCCCACAATGCGAAGGGCTCCGACGGGAGCGACGACGGTGGTAGCCAGATCGACGGTCGCCTGGCTCCCGACGAAGTCGAACACAGCGTCGGCTCCGTAGCCATCGGTCAGATCGAGAATGTCCGAGAGAGCCTGGGCTCCCGCTGACACGACGACGTCAGCGCCCCGCTCCTTGGCCAGGTCGAGTTTCGTCTCGTCGGTGTCAACGGCGATCACTCGAGCGGTCGAGGTATGGGGGCCACGCGGAACCCCGCAACGCTGGTTTGAGCAGAGACGACAGCGCGGAGAATACGATGCATCGCCAAAGCGGACTCTTGAAGGAGATAGGCTGTGGCTCGCGATACGTACTTGCAACATCTTGCCGCGGTACCGATCTTTGCCGGGTGCTCCAGGCGCGAACTCCAGGAGATCGCGCGGGTCGCCGACGAGTTGACAGTCCCGGAGGGGACCGTGTTGGCCCGGCAGGGCGCCGTCGGGTCGGAACTGTTTGTGATCGTCGAGGGCACAGCAAAAGTGACTCGAGACAATGAACCCGTCGCCACGGTGGGCCCAGGTGGTTTCGTGGGCGAGCTGGCCGTGCTGGCCCGTGTCCCCCGGAACGCCACCGTGACGGCTGAGTCCAAAATGGATGTCCTCGTGCTGACACCGATCGGTCTCAGCCAACTCCTCGATGACATTCCGGGACTGGCCAGGCATCTGCTGCAGGAGGTGGTCGATCGGTTGGCCAGCGTTACGACCGATCCCGTGGACTAGCAGCAGCTTGCGGCGATTATCGTCGACGGGTCAACAGGAGGACTGGGAATGTCCCGGAACGGATCGCTTTCTGGCCAGGTGGCGCTCGTCGCCGGCGCCAGTCGAGGTATCGGCTCTGATGTCGCACGCTATCTGGCTGGCGCGGGCGCGAAGGTAGGGGTGGCTGCTCGCACTGAGGTCCAGTCCGATCCACGGCTACCCGGAACTATCCACTCGGTCACCGAAGAGATCGTAGCCGCGGGAGGGGAGGCTAGTCCGGTACTGCTCAACCTGCGCGACCCCGAGAGCATCGCGGCGGCAGTGGCGCAGCTGGTCGCGACCTACGGACGGCTCGACATCCTGGTCAACAACGCGGCCATATTCGTTCCCGGTTCACTGGAGACGGTCCAGCCGCGCCATCTCGAGCTCAGCTGGCAGGTCAACGTGCGCGGGCCGATCCTCACCATGAGGGAGGCGGTCCCGCACCTCAGGGCGGCGGGCGGCGGGAATATCATCAACGTGTCGTCGCGGGGTTCGGCGTTCCCGGGACCGGGGCCCTACCACACGACAAGAGCGCAGGGGTTCGACATCCTCTACGGGCCGGAAAAGTCAATGATCGAACATTTCAGCCAGCGCCAGGCCATGGCTCTGCAGGCGGACGGCATCGCCGTCAACGTGTTGTCGCCGACCGGCGTGATCAGGACTCCCGGCAACCGGTTTGCCGGGAACGACACGGAGAATCCGGATCTCAACTTCGAATCGGCGGACGCGATGGGGAAGGCTGCGGTGTGGATTTGCGAGCAGCCCCTCGTGACGTTCACCGGAAACGTGGTGTACGACGTCGAGATGGTCGGATCGAAGGGGCTTTAGTTTAGTTAGGTGACCGGCGCCACTGTGCGGGCAGCACGGCATGTGTCCTTCGGCCGGCGGTCTTTTCTGTAGCGCCGCCCGCTTCAAGTGGGCAGAATTCGCGGCAGAGAAGCGCCACACCCCCCTCGTTTGGGCGACATTCGCGACAGAAAATGAGCCGGAAGAGCCGGAAGCGACGGGTGGCGATAACTCAGGACGCGACGAGTCGTGGGCTCACTTGCGGGATCCCGTGCTGCCAGTGACCGTCGTCGATCGACGTGAGAACGAGCCGTGAGCCGAGAATCACGACCTGTCGGGGCCATGGCATCTCTACCGGTTGCACGGCAAGCTACCAGAATCGGCCGTACCTCCCGGCATCCGCGAGATAGCAGTCATCTGGCTGCGTTGCCGTAACAAGTCTGGCCCTGGCACCCGCGGCGACTCCTGCGACCGTGATGGCCGAATCCGGGAGTATCAGCCGGACGGTGCCGGCAGGGGTAACGGTCAGCCCGCGCACCGGAACTCCACGGAGACGGGTGAGTCGAGACAAAACCTCTTCGACATGGTCGGCCACGATCCGACGGGCTACCTGACGCCAGGTTGGCCGGACGCGCCATCCACGAGGGAGGACTGCACGGCCCATGGAGCTGGCGCCCGTCGGCTTGTGGGCTTTGGCCATGCCTCCTCCCTTTCGTTTGTCGGCCAACAGTTGTAGCGCGAGAGACCGCCACTGACCAGCGAATAGTCAGTCGCGGAAACCCCTCCCGGCAATAGGTTCCGAGCCGGCGCCGCGAGGAGCCGGTCGACGACCCGGCGTCGCGAGCAGGCGTTGCTTTAAGCTTTGCGCCATGGCGCAGGTATTGGAGGGCCTCCGTGTCGTCGACGTCACGACGGGACCGGTCGGCGGGATCACCACCATGGTGCTCGCCGACTTCGGGGCGGACGTCATCAAGGTGGAGCCACCGGGCGGAGACCGTTTCCGGTCCCTTGCCGCCGCCCCCCTATGGCTGCGAGGGAAGCGAAGTGTGATCGCCGATCTTCACTCAGATTCCGGGCGGGACCTCTTGTACCGGCTGGTGTCCGCGGCCGACGTGCTGATTGTGGCCGGCCCGCCATCGCGGGCCCGGCGCTGGGGAATCGACGCCGATGCCGCATTCAGGCTGCGGCCGGATCTGGTGCACTGCTCGATTACCGGATGGGGTCCGGTTGGTCCACGGGCAGAAGTGCCGGCGTACGACGGGGTCGTGTCAGCGCGTAGCGGACGGATGCTTTCCTTCGAGCGACAGCTGCACCGGGGCGGTCCGGTCTTTGCCGCCGTGCCGGTTGCGAGCCACATGACGGCTCAGGGGGCGCTACAAGGAATACTCGCCGCCCTGACGGCCCGAGCGAGGGGTGGCGGACCGCAGCGGGTCGAGACCAGCTTGCTGCAGAGCATGCTCCCCTACGACCTCCTCGAGTTGCTGCTGCTGGAGATGGCTGAGCGTCTTGGGGTTTCGGCGTTGAGCAACACGGCGGTCGGAGGTGACCTCCCGACGCTCAACTATCACCCTGTTCGCACCAAGGACGGTCGATGGATCCAGTGCGGCAACCTGCTCGAGCACCTGCTAATGGCTTTCTTCGAGGCGACGGACCTGCTCGGCGATCTGCTGGCTGACGAGCGCTTCAGTGCGTCGCCAGCGGATTGGGACCCGGCGGCGGTGGAAGCGGCCCGAGACATTATCCTGGTGCGGCTACAAGAGCGGGACGCCGACGAATGGATGGCCCGCTTTCGGGCCAACGGGAACGTCGCGGCAGAGCCATACCTGACGACAGCAGAAGCCCTCTACCATCCCGACCTGGTTGCAGGCGGCGACATCGTCACCATCGACGACGCCGTGTTGGGGCCGGTCCGGACCATCGGTCCCCTGGCCGAACTGACCGCGACGCCGGCTCGCATCGGACGACCGGCACCGACTCCCGGTCAGCACACGGCCGAGGTGGTGGCTGAACTGGCCAACCAGCCGCCGGCGGCGTCGGGCCGGCGGGCCACCGGGGGTGCGAACGCCACTGTCCCGGCTGCGCCCAGGGCGACCACAGCGGGTACAAACGTCACCGTCCCGGAGTCGGGCCGGCGGGCCACCGGAGGTTCGAACGCTGCCGTCCCGGCATCAGGCCGGCCTCTCGACGGCATCACCGTGGTCGAGTTCGCCACCATCATCGCCGCCCCGCTGGCCACGACCATGCTCGCCGATCTCGGCGCGCTGGTCATCAAGGTGGAATCGCTCGATGGTGATCCGTACCGTCATCTCAGGCCCGATGGCTCCATGGCAGTCAAGACCACAGCCGGGAAGAAGTCGATCTGTGTGGACCTCAAGAGTGACGATGGTCACCGCATCGCCCTCGACCTGGTCCACGCCGCGGATGTCGTCCTCTACAACACCCGGCCCGGTGTGGCGGACCGTCTCGGCCTCGGCGAAGCCGACGTTCGCGCCGGGAACCCCGACGTGGTGTGGGTCTCGGTGACCGGATACGGGCGCCACAGCCCGGGCGCCCGCCGGCCGGCGACCCATCCCTGCGCGGGAGCGGCGAGCGGCGGAGCCACCATTCAGGCCGGTCCCGCCATCAGCGCGCCCTGCGAGACGCTGGCCGATGTCCGGGAGATGTCCCGGCAGCTAATGCGGGCCAACGACCCCTGCCCGGACCCAAACAGCTCGGCCGTGGCCGCTTCCGCAGTGCTCCTCGGCCTCCTGACCCGGGAACGCTTCGGGGTCGGGCAGGCGGTCTACGTGAACATGATCACAGCCAACATGTATGCCAACTCGGACCAGGCCGTGTCCTACCACGGTCAGCCGGCGGGCCCCCGTCCGGACGACCTGCTCTTCGGCCTGTCTGCCGGCTACCGCCTCTACCCGGCAGCCGAAGGATGGGTCTTCCTGGCCCTCACCGCCGATGCCGAATGGCGCCGGGGACTGGAAGCCATGGAACAGCCGGCCCTGGCCGACGATCCCCGTTTCGCCACGACCGCAGGGCGGTCGGCCAATGATGCCGCGCTGGCGGCCGCGGTGGCGCACGCCTTAACGGGGCGATCGGCTGCCGATTGGGAGGCCCGCTTCCACGCCGCTGGTGTGGCCGGGGTGCAGGCAGATGTAGCCACGCCGGGTGTGTTCTTCGCTCACGACCCGCAGATGCTCGCCAACGATTTCGCACCTGAGTGCCGGCACGTCCGGTTCGGCACCCATCGCCGGTGGGGGCCGGTGGTTCGGGTGAACGGCGGTCTCGGCGGTTACGGCGCCGGTGTGCTCGCCGGCGAGCACACCGACGAGATCCTCACTGCGATGGGCCGCAGGGCCGAGGAGATCACCGCCTGGCGCGCCGCTCGAGTGGTGGCGTCTGAACCGTTAGAAGTGCCGGCGCCGGCTGCCGCCTCGTGACACAGTGGCACTCGTCCATCGGCGGACCGGCGAGCGCGAACGCCCTCCGCGGAGAGCGCGGCTGCCCGATTGCGGAGAGCGGCGGGCATTACGAAACGACTGAGAGGTGAGCCGGCGCCGACTCGGACTTTCTCGGACGGCCCCGTCCTCGTTTATGGGCGATGATCTTGCCCTCGACGACGAGTTCTCCGCCCCACACGCCACAGGGCTCCTGTCGGGCGATCGCTCCTGCGAGGCAATCGTGTTTCAAAGGACAGCCAAGACAGATCGCTTTGGCGCGAGCGATATCGGATAGCTCGAGGGAAAAGAACAGGCTGGTCAGGACGCCGGACTCGCTCTTGCAGGCTGCTCTACTCCAATCCGGAGCGGCGTGCCACATGAACTCGGGGGCTTCCAGGTCATCTGCTAGGTCATCTGCGAGTTGCACGTTCCACCTTCGGTTCTGCTTCGGACACGTCTTTGTGTCGCGGCTCGCCGGTCGATGCCGGTCGATGCCGGTCGATGCCGGCAGGGTCCGGTCATCGCTGTACCGCACTCAGGATGTCGGGCCATGCCATTACAGGGAGCAGATGGCCGCCTCGCATCACGCGGAGGTGCGCATCGGGCAGGGCCTGCTCCCACCATCGCCCCTCGGGCATGCTGACCACCGGGTCGTCGTCACCGTAGAAGAGCTCGGCCGGCGCCAACACCTGCGATGGAGCAAAGCCCCAGGGTCGCATGCCGGCCACCACATCGGCGGCCAGGCCGTGAAGCCCCGCATGCAAACCCTCCTCCCACATGACCCGAAGGGCGCGCTCCACCCCCGGCCGGCGCCGCGCCGCGGCATCGGAGGGGCTGGCCCATCGTTCGCCCGCCCGATCCGGGGTCACCGCCAGCGCAGTTTCGCTGGCGGTGACGCTGGCCAGGACCTGTTGCGGGTCGCCGGCGGCCAGTTGGCGGAGGTCAGCTTCCGAGAGCGACAACCAGGGGACCTCGTCCCGGCGAGCCGGCGCGGCCACCAGACCGAGAGCGCTCACCCGCTCTCCGAGCAGGGCCGCGCTCGCCGCCGCGTACGCCCCGCCACCCGACCACCCCACCACCGGAAACTGCCCCAGCCACAGGTGGTCCGCCAGTCGCTCCAGGTCCATGGCGAAGCCAGTCAGAGTGGGATCGGCCACGGAGTCCGATCCTCCATAGCCGGGTCGGTCGATGGTGATGAGGCGGACGCCTCGTTCGGCGGTCGTCTCCTCGTCCGGGCAGAACAACCGGGAGCCCGGGCAGGGATGGAGGAACACCACTGGCGAACCGCGAGGATCTCCCCACTCGGTCCACGCCAGCAATCGTCCGTCCGCGAGGCGCAGGACCTCGTCCGCGAGCGGGGCCATCACTCCGCGGCCGCCGGCGCCGGAGTCGGGAAGGGGCCGGAGGCGTCCGGGGCCGGGGGCGTACCCATACATGCAGCATGGCAACTGGGCCGCACGGTGTCGTCCCGGGATCCGGTGAATTCAGCGGATGGCCTTCTCAGCGAGGCCTCAGCGTTTAGCTGCCGCCACTAGCTCCCCCTCTTTAGCTCCCCCTCTTTAGCTCCCCCTTTCTAGCTCCCCTGCAGTCTCCTCGCCCGCGATGAGCTGCCAGCGGCGAGTGACGCCGAGCTTGCGATAGATATGGGACAGGTGGGTTTCCACGGTGTTCACGGACAGGTAGAGCTGGGCGGCGATCTCTCTGTTGGTTCGGCCTGCTCGGGCCAGGTCGGCCACGGCCTTTTCCTGTGGGGTGAGTTCGCCGACTGCAGTCGCACGAGCCCGGCCGCCCGCTCGGCGCCATGCCACCCGGGCCCGCTCGGCATGCCAGGCCGCGCCACAGTCTTCGGCGATCTGGATGGCCTCGGCCAACACGGGCCGGGCTCGCGCCGGTTGGTTGCGACGAATCAGGAAGCCACCGAACTCGTTGAGCGCTTCGGCCCGGCTGAGTGGCATGGCCGGGTTGTGCAGCGTGATCGCGTCGGCGAAGCCGGCTCCGGCCGCGTCGAAGTCATCTCGTTGCTCGGCGAGAGACGCTCGAGCGCCGGCGACGACCGCTTTGGGCCAGCAGGCCCCGAGCACCGCCGCCCGGGGCTCGAGCCAGTCGAGCACCCGGGCGGCGTCGTTTTCACGCCCACAGGCCAGATGGGCGGCGACGGCCGGATAGGCCCACGGATAGATGCATGGGTCGAGCAGATCGACCTGTCGGGCAGATCGCTCCAATAACCCGAAGACCCGCGAGGCCTCATCGACCGCGCCCTTACGCCAGGCCAGCAAGGCCTGGGCCAGATGGGCCAGGCTCCAAACTCGCCCCAGGGGAGTCTTGCCGGCGGTCATCTCGTCGAGTCGCTGACACCAGTCGGCAGCATCGTCGAGCTGGCCGAGGTCGAGGAGTGCCAGGGTCTTCTCGCCGACGGCCAGGGGCAGTGCGAACGGCATGAGCTCCGCCGCCGCCAGCATCTGGTCCGCCAAGGCGTTCGCCTCGGTCAGCTTCCCGGTCCGGCGCAGCACCTCCACCAGCAGGTACTGACCCTCGAAGAGATTCATCGGATGGCGCTTCTGCTCGGCTTCGCGGACCGTCTCGGTGAGAATCCTCTCCACCTCCGCGAAGCGCTCCGCCGACGTGGCGAGCTCGGAATACAGCACGTGGGGATCCGACCACTCGATCGCCTCCGGGGTCGGCGCCGGCCCGAGTTTCGCTTCTCGCGCCGCCCGCTCGGCCACCTCGAGGCCGGATGGATCGCCCGAGAGGTAAGCGCACTCGCCCCACACCGCGTCGGCCAGGATCCGGGTTTGGCCGCCCACCTGGCCTCCGACCAGCCGGGCCCGTTCGGCCAGCGGGAGGGCCGTCCTCGGGCCCAAACGAAGCACGGTCAGATGGGCTTGATGCAAGAGAGCGGTTGCGGCCAGCTCGGATGCTTCGGACCCGATCATGCGAACAGCCTGATCCATCCGGGCCGTCGCCTGTTCGAAGTAACCGGCTCTGAACTCCGCCTGTGCCAGCTCTGTCAGGGCTGAAAGCTGCAGCCGAGCTGAGAGCTCAGGCCGGCGGAGCAGATCCTCGCAGACGGCCGCCGCCTCCTCGTTGTCGCCGGCGGCCCGGAGGGCCTGCGCCAGATCCAGGAGGAGCTCCGGAGGGGTCTCGTCCCCCTGCAGCTCGACAAGGGCCCGCAAGTGACGGATGGCCGTACCCGGAGCGCCCTGGCGGAGCGCATCCCGACCGGCCTGGCCCAGGACCTGAGCGGGCTGCGACCCGACCATGTGAGCCGCCATGGCGTGCTCGGCCACCTGGGCGGCTGGCGCTCGACGGGCCAACAGCACCCAGAAAGCCGCCTCGTGCAGGTGCGCGTGCTGCGGCGCCACCTGGTCGTAGACGGCCACGCGGACCAGGTGGTGACTGAACGTCGCCCAGCCATCTCCAGCTTCGACCACCAGGCCGGCCGCGACCAGCGCCTCCAGCGCGTTGGCTGCCTCGGTGGGCCCGAGCTCGGCCACGTCGGCGGCCACCTCGGGGCGAAAGCGGGCACCCAGCACGCTCGCGGCCCTGAGGTAGGCCTCGGCCGTCGGTCCGACCCCCGCGAAACGGGACAGGAGCAGACGGCTGGCCCATGAGCCGCTCGCCTGTTTCCCGTGCTCGGGGAGAGCCCGGCCCGCTTCCAGCTCGGCGGCCACCTGGGTGAGGAGCAAGGGGTTGCCGCCACAGGCGGCCACTGCCGCCTCGATCTCTTCGGGTCGGGCCCGGTCGCCGACCCGTTGATCGAGCAGGGCGGTGGCCGCATCGGTCGTAAGAGGGCGGAGCCGTTCCAGATCCACCAGGCTCTCCTCCGCCAGCTCATGGGCGGCCCGTGCCAGCCCGGGGGGCCAGGGTCTGGCGGTAACCACCAGGCCCACCGGCAGTCCGGTCAGCCGGCGGCAGATCAGCCGGAGCAAGGTGAGAGAATCGGGATCAGCCCAGTGGGCATCGTCGAGGGCGATCAGCAGCGGCTTCACCGCCACTTCCCGCAGCCGGTACAGGATCGCGTACAGGCGATCGGCAGCCGGCTGGTAGCCCGAAGTCTGCTCGCTCCATGGGCCGAGCACCTCGCTGCCGAGCAGTGGTTCGAGAGCCTGGCCGAGCAGCCCGAACGGTAAGGCGGCCTCAGCAATATCCGCCCGCCCGATTCCGACCGCGAGGCGTCCGCCTGCCAGCTCGACCGTTTGTTCGAGAAGGGTGGTCTTTCCCAGACCCGCCTCGCCCAACACGAAGAGTGCTTTCCCCTGCCCGGATATGGCGCTCTCCAGAACCGCCCGGACCCGCGCCAATGCCGCCTCCCGTTCGGCGAGAGGCGCGCCCATCACTGTCATCGTTGCATCTCACGACTCATATCGGGACGGCGACCAGAGAGTTTCCTCGGGGTTGGGGGGCGAGGACACAGTCCAACTCGAATCCGGCGGCGGGGTCCACCGGGTCCACTGCCGGCCAGGCTAGTACCGGCCGCGGCCTAGTCAGGCCGCGGCCCAAGTTGGCTCCCGGTGGCCGGCTCGGAGTAGTGTTCTGTGCCTTTGGAGTGGTGTACTGCGCCTTTGGTCGGAAGCGCCGCGGGCTCCGCACCGTGCCACAATGCACAGGAGCTCAATGACAGCTCAATGACACGAAGCCGGCGGCGCCGGCGAAGGCAGGGATCGAGGGCCGGCGGCGCCGGCGAAGGCAGGGATCGAGGGCCGGCGGCGCCGGCGAAGGCAGGGATCGAGGGCCGGCGGCGCCGGCGAAGGCAGGGATCGAGGGAGGAGTCCGCATGAAGGTTCGGCGAGTGGTGACCGGGCACGATGCCAGGGGAAAGGCCGTTTTCGCTTCGGATGTCGAGGTCGAGCCGCTCACGGTGAGCCTGATGCCCGGTGCGGAGTTCCACCGCCTCTGGGGAGGGGATCAGGCACCGACCTTTCCTGACGATGGGGCTCCGACCGCGCAACCCGACTATTTCCCCCCTGTCGGTGGGTACCGCTTCGGGCTCTTCACCATCCCACCGGGGACGGGCGAGGCGGCGGCGGACCTCGACGTCGACGCGGCCCTGGCGGAGATGGAAGAGAAGCTCCCGGGATTGACGAGCTACGTGGAGACCGACAACCCCGGGATGCACACGACCGACACGATCGATTTCGAAGTCGTGCTCTCCGGCCAGGTGATCCTGGAGCTCGACGACGGGGTCGAGACGGTGCTCCGCCCGGGCGACACCGTGGTCCAGAACGGGACGCGCCACCGGTGGGCAAACCGGGGATCGGAGCCGGCGGTGCTTGCGGTGTTCATTACCGGGGCCAATCGGGTCGCGTCCTGATCCGCGTGACCGCTGCGATTGCCTGAGGGGAGGCTGGGGGGCGGCTGAGGGCGGCTAGGGGGCGGCAGTCGAAAGGTGGATGGGCAGGTTGGCAGAGGACTGACCGATGTCGACCGAGTACGGGCCCGGGACGACCTGCTCTACCCCGTTGAGCTCCGCCTGGAACGCCGAGGCCGGCAGGGTGAGATGCACCACTCGCGACCGGGCTGGTGCGAGGGGGACGGTCGCAAAGGCCCGCAGCTGATCAGGGGGCTCGCCGGCCACCGCCGGATAGCGCAGGTAGGCCTGAACGACCGCCATGCCGGCTCGAGCACCGGTGTTCTTCACGGTGACGTCGGCGACGACCTGGTCGCCGATCATGTGCAGGGTGGCGTTCGATAGCTTGAACGAGGTGTAACTGAGCCCGAATCCGAACGGATATTGCGGAATGATCCCCTGCGCCTGGTACCACCGGTAGCCGATGTCCAGCCCCTCGTTGTAGTAGACCGTCCCGTCGATCCCTGGAAACTGCGCCGGTGTGCCGACCGGATTCGGGTTCGACACCGCCGGGAAGGTCAACGGGAGGTGACCCGAGGGATTCACCTGGCCGTCAAGTACTGCGGCCGTCGCCGTCCCGTCCTGCTGTCCCGGGTACCACGCTTCGAGGACCGCGGCCACGTGATTGATCCACGGCATCAGGACCGCGCCGCCGGTGTTGAGGACAACAATGGTTCGGCGATTGACGGCCGCCACGCTCGAGATGAGGGCATTGGCGTCACCCGGGAGGTAGAGGCTGGGCCGATCGACCCCCTCGCTCTGTGAGACGCCGGCGAAGATCACTGCGACTGACGCGTCCCGGGCCGCCTTGGTTGCCGCGGTGATCTCCGGCGAGAGGTCGGCGAATCCGAGTTGGGGCATCCGTTGCCTTGCCACTGCGAACCAATTGACGCTCAAGCGGTACCGTCGGCCGGCTACGAGCGAAGTGGTGGTCGACCACAGCGACCGACTGTGCAGTCCCGGACTGGCGATCAGCGACTGTCCGTCGAGATTGAGCCAGGTGTCGCCGTTCTGCTCGATGGAGAATTCGTAGGTTCCGCTGACGGGGACCCGCAGCTGTGCCGACCAGGACGACCACCCCGGACCGGTGCCGGGGCTGGACGCGGTCTCGGCCGCCGGGGTGACGTTTGGAGCGAAGTCCACGTGCAGGTCTGAGGTGCCGGGTTCGCCCCTGGTGTCGTCCGGCCCGTTGGCCGCGTTCGGGATGGGAGTCTGGGTTGGAAGCGGGGTGCCGATCAGGTCCGTGGCCGGAATGGGGGGCAATAAGAGCCCGGGGGAGTCCGCAGGCGTGTAGGTGATCCGGCTGCTTCCCCCGAGCGCGGCTTCGAGGGCTCTGATCGGCGTGACGACGGTGGCGGCGCGGACCTGGGAGCTGCCTCGCCCCGAGGTCGTGGCCTCATTGCCGGCATCCGAACCAATCACCGCAATCGACCGCGTGGTCGGCGTCAGGGGCAGGACGTGCCGGTTGTTCTTGAGCAGCACCATGGAGTCTTCGGCCGCCGTCAGCGCCACATCCGCGTGAGCGGTGGAGGCCACATCGTCGTGCATGGTTGGCACTCGGGGCGACGCGATCAGACCAAAGGCAAACATGGCGGTCAACGTGTGGGTAACTGCGGCGTCGAGATCTGCCATCGGGATGGCGCCGGTATTGACCAGCGAGGTCAGGAGCGGCACACCGATCGGCTTGATGAGATCGAGGCCGGCATCCAGGGCAGCCGCGGGATCACGCACCGCGTCGAGGTCAGATCGGATGAATCCGTGGAAGCCCCAGGTCCGGAGAAGCTCGTTGAGGCCCGCGTCGGAGCAGATGTTGGTCCCGTTGAGCGAGCCGTACGAGCACATGACCGATCCGACATGGGCTTGCTGGACCGCGGCCTTGAAGGGAGCATCGTAGATCTCCGCCAGCGCTCGATCCGTTACCGCCTGGTTCAGTTGGGCCCGGCTCGTCTCCTGGTTGTAGACGGTGAAGTGTTTGGCCCCGGCGATCACCCCTTGCGACTGGATGCCCTCGACGTCGGCCACGCCCATCGTGGACGCGAGGTAGGGATCTTCTCCGTAGGCCTCGAAGGTCCGCCCGCTCTGGGGCACGCGGGCCAGGTTGAGCTCGGGGCCCTGGAGCACGTCGAGCCCCTTCCCGCGGGCTTCCGCGCCCGCGACCTGTCCTGTCGCGTAGGCGACGGCCGGGTTGAAACTGGCCGCGATGCCGATGGCTGCCGGAAGCTGGGTAACGCCAGTGGCCTTGTAGCCGACGCCGTTCGGGCCGTCGGTCATTGTCAACGGAGGAATGCACAGTGACGGGATACCCCGGTTGCTGTTCTCAACAGGGGAATCCTGAGCCAGGGCGACGAACCCGATCTTCTGCTGGACGGTCATCCTGGCTTCAACCTCGGCGGCCAGGGCGACCGGCGATAGGGCGTGGGCCCGGGCCTCCGCCACCCACGGGCAGTGGCTGCCGCTGCCGGCGAGCGGGCGACGCGGCCCGGCGCGGCCCGAACGGCTTGGCCCAAGGCCGGCTGCCGAGCTCCGCCGGTCGGCCGGGCGAGCCGGGGTGTAATCGCGGAGCAGGCTCGATCGGACGGGGGCGTGGTTTTGCGGGGGGTCGGGTGTCCTCAACTTGACCAGGGCGCCCGCGATGAGCACCCCGATCGCCGCGATGACGACCGAAGCCCCTATCGCACGGCGCTTCCGGCTGACCCCCTGACCGCGCACGTGGGCGAGCATAGGCTGGAGCCGTCGCCGGTTGGCTTCGGCAATAGGACAAATTTTGGCCAGCGCGTGCCACTCCGGCCGAATAGTGGTCAGTACACCAGCACTGCTGATGGGATACTGACCACAATCGCCTGGGACGGCTGTCGGTTGCGTGCGATGGTGGTGCGTTCGGCGACGGGCGGGCGCGATCCCCCCCTACGCCGGCGCCAGGACCTCGTCCGTCTCCAGCATCGTCTCCGGAACTCGAGGATCCACGGCCGAGCGCCGATCGCCGCCGACGCAGCCGAATGGCCCCTGTCAGACCCCTCCGGGAGCCGCCGTCGCGGGAACAACTCGTCCTTTCGCAACGTTCCAGGTGTGCTGGGTTCGTGTCGATAACCGTTATCGTGGGCGCGGGTTAGCGTGCACAGTATGGAGTGGACCCATTATGCAGTGGGCCCGGTCTGGAGTGGATTGAACTGTCGAAACTGCGGAGACGTCGTGGACCCGCGCCGAGTGGAGTTGGGCTACGACTATTGCTTGAAGGAAGAGTGCCAGCAGCGCTGCTTGCATCGCGTGAAGCTCGCGGCACTTGGGGTCAACAAGGCCGCCGACTACTACATGAGGGCGGACGAGGTGCTGCCTCCGCCGGCGCCTCCTGCCGAGCCGCAGCCTGGACCGACGCCCCCCAGTGTCGACCAGCCCAGTGTCCACCAGCCCAGTGTCCACCAGCCCGGTGTCGACGAGCTCAGTGTCGACGGGCCCGGTGTCGACGGGCCCGGTGTCGACGGGCCCGGTGCCGACGGGCCCGGTGTCGACGAGCCCGGTCGCGACAGGCTCCGCACGCCCCGCCCCATCGACCCCCGCCCACGGCGCGCCAGGTCAACCCTCGAACGTCTGCGGGAGCAGGAAGCCGAGCTCGATGAGGCGCTTGACCGGACCTATCAGCGGTTCCGTCTCGGGGAGATCACAGCCCGGGAGATGGACGCCAAGCGAGATCGGCTGGTCGATGCCTTCAACCGCCAGGTGAGGAGTGAGAACATCCGGTACCGGTCCTTCTTGCGCCGAAGCCCACATCGAGGTTCGGCGGCCAGGTGATCGAGCCGCGTACTAGCGTGCCTCGAGAGGTCTGAGCCACGGAGAAAGGAGGCGAGAAGGTGGCTGTGAAGCCGCTGCGGGAGCGTCCAGCATTCGCGGCGTTGGCCCAGCATCACGCCAAGATCGAAGGCATCCATCTGCGAGAGTTGTTCGCCGAGGATCCGGGCCGGGGCGAGCGGCTTCGGGCCGAGGCGGCCGGGCTGTATCTCGACTACTCGAAGAACCGCGTCACCGACGAGACACTGGACCTGCTGGTGCAGCTGGCTCAGGAGTCCGACCTCGAGGGCCGGCGGGACCGGATGTTCGAGGGCGAGCGGATCAACGTGTCCGAGAATCGTTCGGTCCTGCATGTCGCCTTGCGCATGCCGAAGGGAAGCACGCTGATCGTCGACGGCGTGGATGTGGTCGCCCAGGTCCACCAGGTTCTGGACCGGATGGCAGCCTTCGCCGGGCAGATCCGTTCGGGCCAATGGAAGGGCCACACCGGCAAGCCGATCCGCAACATCGTCAACATCGGTATCGGAGGCTCCGATCTGGGACCGGTCATGGCTTACGAGGCGCTACGCCATTACTCCGATCGTGATCTCACGTTCCGCTTCGTCTCCAACGTGGATTCGACCGATTTCGTAGAGGCGACCAGGGACCTCTCCGCCGACGAGACCCTGTTCATCGTGTCGTCGAAGACGTTCGGCACGTTGGAAACTCTGACCAATGCGACCTCGGCCCGTGATTGGGTCCTCAGCCAGCTCGGCGCCGAATCGGCCATTGCCAAGCATTTTGTTGCCGTCTCGACCAACGCCGAAAAGGTGGCCGAATTCGGGATCGACACAGCCAACATGTTCGGGTTCTGGGATTGGGTGGGAGGCCGGTATTCCATGGACTCGGCTATCGGGCTGTCGACGATGGTGGCGATCGGACCGGAGAACTTCTCCGCCATGCTGGCCGGTTTCCACGCCATGGACGAGCATTTCCGAACGGCGCCTCTCGCCCAAAATCTGCCGGTTCTCATGGCTCTGCTGACGGTGTGGTACGTGGATTACTTCGGTGCTCAGTCCGTCGGAGTGATGCCGTACGAGCAGTATCTGAAACGCTTCCCTGCCTATCTGCAGCAGCTCACGATGGAATCCAACGGCAAGCATGTGACCCTGGACGGCACCGTGGTGGACTATCCCACCGGACCGGTGTACTGGGGGGAGCCCGGCACCAACGGCCAGCACAGCTTCTACCAGTTGATCCACCAGGGCACGGTCCTGATCCCGGTCGATCTCATCGGCTTCGGAAAGAGCCTGAACCCGCTCCGGGACCACCACGACATCCTGTCGTCCAACGTGTTCGCGCAGGCCCAAGCCCTGGCGTTCGGTAAGACCGAAGCGGAGGTGCGGGCGGAAGGGACGCCCGAAGCAGAGGTTGCGCACAAGCTCATGCAGGGGAACCGCCCCACCAACGTCCTGCTGGCCGAGCAGCTGACCCCCTATTCTCTTGGGACCCTCGTCGCCCTGTACGAGCACAATGTGTTCACTCAGGGCACGATCTGGAGCATCGACAGCTTCGATCAATGGGGCGTGGAGCTGGGCAAGGTACTGGCGGTGGCGATCATCCCGCAGCTGGAGAGCGTCCCCGAACCCGAGCTCACCCACGATTCCTCGACCAACGCACTCATCCGCCGTTATCGCGAGTTGAAGGGTTAGGAGACAGACCATGGCAACGGACAAGCCCATGCAGCTGGGCATGGTCGGACTCGGTCGCATGGGGGCCAATCTGGTTCGCCGACTGATGCGCGACGGTCACCGCTGCGTCGTTTACGACGTCAACGCCGATGTGGTGAAGCAGCTGGAAGGCGAAGGGGCGACCGGCTCCAGCTCGCTGGCGGATTTCGCGTCGAGACTGGAGAAGCCCCGGGCCGCCTGGCTCATGCTACCGGCCGCCATCGTCGACTCGACGCTCGATCAGCTGGTTCCACATCTCGATCCTGATGACGCCATCATCGACGGGGGCAACTCCTACTACCGGGACGACATCACCCGGGCCAAACAGCTCCAGGCCAGACAGATCCACTACATCGATTGCGGGACCAGCGGCGGTGTCTGGGGTCTCGACCGCGGCTATTGCTTGATGATCGGCGGCGAGACCGCCCCCGTCGAGCGGCTCGATCCCCTCTTCAAGAGCATCGCCCCGGGAGTCGGCACAGCTGAACCCACCCCGGGCCGAACGCGAAGCGGCGGTACCGCCCAGGACGGCTACCTCCACTGCGGTCCAAACGGCGCCGGCCATTTCGTGAAGATGGTCCACAACGGCATCGAGTACGGAATGATGGCAGCCATCGCCGAGGGCCTGAGCGTGATCAAGCATGCCAACGTGGGCAAGACCACGCAGGAGGTCGACGCCGAGACCACCCCGCTCAGTGATCCGTGGGCCTACGAGTACGACATCGACGTGGGCGAAGTGGCGGAACTGTGGCGGCGGGGTTCGGTGGTCAGCTCCTGGCTCGTCGACCTCACGGCGGACGCCTTCGCCCGGTCGCCGAACCTGCAAGACTTCAGCGGGCGAGTATCGGACTCGGGAGAAGGCCGGTGGACGGTGATGGCCGCGATCGACGAAGGTGTCCCCGCCAGTGTCATCGCCACCTCACTGTTCCAGCGCTTCGAGTCGCGCGGCCTCGGCGAGTTCACCGACAAGATTCTTTCCGCCATGCGGAGCGAATTCGGCGGCCATGTCGAGAAGCCCCGATAGGTTCGCGCCGTGCACCACGACCTGCAGACCCTGGGCGACGCGGACGGGGTAGCTCGGGCCGGGGCTTCGTTCGTGGCCCAATCTGCCCGCCAGGCCGTCGAGCGCGGCGGAACCTTCCACTTCGCGGTCAGCGGCGGGCACACCCCCTGGGCCATGTTTGCCGACCTGGCTTCCGAGACGGTTCCGTGGGAGAAGGTCGTCATCTACCAGGTGGACGAGCGGGTAGCACCACCGGGGAATCCCGACCGCAACCTGCACCAGCTCCAGGAGGCGCTGGGGTCGGCCCCGGCCGAGGTACGGGCCATGCCCGTGAACGACGACGAACTGGATGCGGCGGCGGCCGCCTACGCCGCTTTGCTACCCGATCATTTCGACCTGATTCACCTGGGTTTGGGACCTGACGGGCACACGGCGTCCCTTGTCCCCGGCGACCCGGTGCTCGAAGTCACCGACCGTCTGGTCGCGCTCACTCAGCCCTACCAGGATCGTGTCCGGATGACTCTGACGTATCCGGCTCTGGCGCGAGCCCGTCAGATCCTCTGGCTGATCGCGGGGGAGGACAAGAAGGACGCGCTGGCCAGGCTGCTCGCCGGGGACACGACGATACCGGCGGGGAGAGTCCAGGCCGACGCCTCGCTCGTGGTCGCCGACCGGGCGGCGGTCTGAGGAGGCCCCATGCGGCCCATCCGTTCGCCGATGGCTGGAGTAGCGAGATGACCCTCGAGCCCAGCGACAACCGGGTTCGGCTGCTGCTTGCTGACGTAGATGGCACCCTGGTCACCCAGGAGAAGGTCCTGACCGACCGGGCCATCGCGGCGGTGAAGGCGCTGAAGGACGCAGGAATCCTTTTCGCCATTACAAGCGGCCGGCCGCCGAGGGGCATGTCGATGCTGATCGAACCACTCCACCTCACCGCTCCGATCGCGGGGTTCAATGGCGGGGTGTTTACCCGACCCGATATGACGGTGATCGAGCAGCGCACCATACCCGACGAGGTGACCCCCACCGTGATCGACGTCCTCGGCCAGCACGGAATGGACGTGTGGGTCTACCGGGGGGCCGAGTGGTTCGTGCTGGACCCGAAAGGCCCGCATGTGGATCGGGAAGCCTGGACGGTCAAATTCGATCCGACACCCGTCGACAGCTTCGCTTCGGTGTCCGACCACGTCGCCAAGGTGGTGGGCGTGAGCGACGACTACGACGCAGTCCAGGTGGCCGTCGACGCTGCCCGGGCCCAGTTCGGTGACCACATCTCGGCGGCGCGCTCCCAGCCCTACTACGCCGATGTGACACACCCGGATGCCAACAAGGGGGCCGTGGTCCGCTATCTTTCGAAGACCTACGACATCAGCCCTGACGCCATTGCGACCATCGGGGACATGCCCAACGACGTGTTGATGTTTGCCCACTCCGGGCTGAGTGTCGCCATGGGCAACGCCAGCACCGAGGTGCAACGAGCCGCCCGGCGGGTCACGACCTCCAATGAGGAGGAAGGGTTCGCGAACGCGGTCGAGCGTTTCATCCTGTCGTGATGGCTGGACCGGCAACCACTGAGGCGGACGTTCTGGTGATCTTCGGGATCACTGGCGACCTGGCCAAGAAAATGACCTTCCGGGCGCTCTACCGCCTGGAGCGCCGGCGAGCGCTCGACTGCCCGATCATCGGCGTCGCCCGTGACCGCTGGTCGGCCGACGCCTTACGCGACCACGCTCGCGAGGCCATCACGGCGAGCGGAGAGACCGTCGAGGAGCCGGTCTTTCGACGGCTTTGCGAGCGAGTGTCCCTGGTGTCCGGGGATTACGCGGACCCGGCCACCTACGAGCGGCTGGCCGAGGAGATGGAGGGCCGGCATACTCCAGTCTTCTACCTGGAGATTCCGCCCTCGCTCTTCGCCCACGTGGTCGAGAGTCTGGCGGGCGCCGGTCTCACCGGGGGGGCCCGGGTGGTAGTGGAAAAGCCATTTGGCCACGACCTGGCCTCGGCCCGGGCCCTCAACACCGAGCTCCGGAAGGTGCTGGAGGAGTGGCAAATACTGCGTATCGATCACTTCTTGGGCAAGGAACCGGCCATGGACATCCTGTTCCTCCGCTTCGCCAACGCCGTCATCGAGCCGCTCTGGAACCGGGATCACATCGCCTGCGTGCAGATCACCATGGCCGAGGACTTCGGCGTAGAGGACCGGGGCAGCTTCTACGACCCGGTGGGCGCGCTGCGCGACGTCGTGCAGAACCATCTACTGCAGTTGCTCGGCCTGTTCGCCTCCGAGCCACCGAGTGTCGGTGACGCCGACGGGCTACGGGACAAAAAGGTCGAGGTGTTCCGGGCTATCCCGGACGCCGACCCGAAGCATTATGTGCGCGGCCAGTACCAGGGCTATCTGTCGGTACCGGGGGTCAGGGCCGGATCGCAAACCGAAACGTTCGCGGCGCTACGTCTCGAGATCGACAACTGGCGCTGGTCAGGTGTCCCGATCTACCTCCGGGCCGGCAAGCTGCTGGGAGCGCGCGCCACCGAGATCCGGGCCATCTTCAAGGCGCCGCCCCGTCTCACCTTTGCCCCCCAGTTCCGGCCCCACACCAACGAGTTCGTGCTTCGCATCGACCCCGATCCGGGTTCCAGCCTGATCGTGCAGGCGAAGAAGCCCGGTGAGCAGACCACCAGGACGGTCGACCTCTCGCTCATCTTCTCCGAAGAGCTCGGGACCGCCCCGGAGCCCTACGAACGCCTGCTCGGCGACGCCATGCGCGGCGACTCGAGTCTCTTCACCCGCGAGGACGGCGTGGAAGAGACCTGGCGTATCGTCCAGCCCCTCCTCGACTCACCCCCTCCTGTCGAAGTGTATGAGCCGGGTTCGTGGGGGCCGACCGGTACCGACGAGCTGGTGGCCGGCCATTACCAATGGCGGCAGCCGTGGACGGCGACCCGCTCCGTCCCGGTAAAGGGTTAAGGTCGAGGCGGCCAGGCCGTAGGATCGCCGCGGTATCGGAGCTGGGCGCCCAGGGGGGAACCGGCCTCCAGCAAAACGACGTCGAGCTTGATGTCGGCGCACTCCCGCGCCGCGCTCACCCCGGCTGCTCCGCCGCCGACGATCACGACGTCATGCTCACGGTCGGTCATGCTCCTCCAATCGGGGGGTTCGGCAATCCGTGGTTCGGCTCGTTGAGAAGCGCGATGAGGTGCTGCAGCGCAGGCAGGGCGAGGTTGATGGCATCCCGGTCAGCCGCGGACAGTTGGTCAAAGGCTCCGCCGATGCGGCGTTCATGGGCGTGTTCCCATTCGCTCAGGCGGGCCCTGCCGGCCGGAGTCAGCGTTACTACCGCAGCGCGCCGATCGGCCCGGTTGGTCTGGCGGCGGACCAGGCCGCCGCTGATCATCTGTGCGATGAGACCGCTGACCGTGCTGCTGGCCAGGTGCAGCCGCTCGGCGAGATCGCCGATGCGGGCCGGTGCGATCTCGGCAAGGATCTGGAGCAATTCGACCTGGGCCATGGGCAGGGCTTCCCACGGGATATCTGTGCGGATGCTCGACCGGAGGGCCCGCCGTAACCGGGTGACCACCTCGGTGAGCTGCTGCGCTCCGGCCGCGGCGGAACCCCCGTCGGGGTTCCGGTGTCGACCCTGACCGGAGCGTGCTGTCGCCACGGCAGCACTGTAGACGACGCCACCATCTAGATAGGTTTCCAAGTATTTCGGTTACCGATATAATGTCGCGGTGCCGGCAATCAGGTTCCACCTCCCTGACTCGAAATCGGGCTGGGACTCGACGGCTGGCTGGTTGTCACGGGAGCGGCCCCGGCCAGAGCGCATTCGCACCTGGCCGGGCGCGTGGATGCTGGCGGTGGGCACGGTGTGCTTCGGGGCCTTCATGGGCCAGCTCGACGCCAGCGTGGTCACCCTCACCTATCATCCCGTCGAAGCTGAATTCCACGCCCGACTGGCCGGAGTGGAATGGGTGTCGCTGGCGTACCTGCTCACCCTGATTGCGTTGCTCGTGCCGGTCGGCCGGCTTTCGGATGCGCACGGACGCAAACTGCTCTACCTCTACGGGTTCGTGGTCTTCACGGCGGCCTCGGCTGCGTGCGGCTTGGCGCCGAGCCTGCTGGTGCTCATCGGATGCCGGGTGGTGCAGGCTGCGGGGGCGGCATTGCTGCAAGCCAACAGTGTGGCCCTGGTGACCACCAGCGCCCCTCTCACCCGTCGTCGCGACGCGCTCGGCATCCAGGCTGCCGCCCAGGCCCTGGGCCTGGCCCTCGGTCCCACCCTGGGAGGAATCCTGGTGTCCACCATCGGCTGGCGCTGGGTCTACTTCATCAACGTCCCCGTCGGTGTGGTCGCCCTGGTTGCCGGTTATTACCTTCTGCCCCGGACTCGACAGCGAACCCCGATCACCACGTTGGACTGGCCGAGCGTGGGAGTGCTGGCGCTGGCCACTACCAGCCTGCTGCTGGGGATGTCCGTTGCCTCGGGACTGTCGCTCTCCGGCGTGTTCGTCCTTGGTGCCTTCCTCCTCGCCGCCTTGGCCGGCTGGGCCTTCGTGGCCCGCCAGCGCCGCCTGGCCGATCCCCTGATCAACCTGACCCTCTTTGCTGATCCGGTCATCTCCTTTGGACTTGTAGGAGCCATGTGCGGGTACTTCATCCTGTTCGGCCCCCTGGTGCTGATCCCGATCGAGTTCGCGGCGCAGGGCGCCTCGATTCTGGCGGCGGGACTCACCCTGACCGCTCTTCCAGCCGGGTTCGCCGTCGCCGCCGTCGCCGGCGTCGCCGTTCTCCCCCGTGGTCTCGATGGGCGCCGGCGGGCCATCCTGGGCGCCGGGATCTGCAGTGTGGCGCTGATCACCGGCCTGATCGTGAGCTTTACCACCGCTTCCCTGGTCCCTGTGCTGGCCCTGGTCGGGATCGGCCTGGGGGTGTTCACGCCTTCCAACAACAGCATGATCATGGGCGCCGTCCCGGCGGAAGCGGCAGCCACCGGCGGCGGGTTGCTCAATCTGACGCGCGGCCTTGGGACGGCGCTCGGCGTGGCCGCGGTCACCCTGGCCCTCCACCTCGGATCGGCCCGCAACATCCCGGTCCCCGGCGACCGGCTTGCCGTTCTCGTCCTTCTGGCCGCCGCCCTGGTCGCGGCCGCGGCCAGCTGGATCGGGTCCCGACGGGCCGGGCCGTGGGTCACGACACGCTAGACGGTGCCCCCGCCCGGTTGGGCTCCTGCAACCGGTCTGCCGCGGTTTGCCATCGCGAGGTGGCGATAGGGTGCAGCCCATGTCGGTCACCGGCCAGGCCGCGTTCGTGGTGGTCGCCAATCGCCTTCCAGTTGAGGGGGCGACCGACGCGGACGGCTCGATGTCGTGGCGGGTGAGTCCCGGGGGGCTGGTGGCGGCGTTGGGACCGGTGATGAATCGCAATCACGGGACCTGGGTGGGCTGGACGGGGGAGCCCGATGAGAAGGTCGAACCCTTCGAAGCGGAGGGTATGCGCCTCGTGCCGGTCGACCTGAGCTCGCAGGAGGTCAGCGAATACTACGAGGGCTTCTCCAATGCGACGTTATGGCCGCTCTACCATGACCTGACTGCGGAGCCGCAATTCGAACGGCGCTGGTGGGATGCCTACCGGGACGTCAATCGCCGCTTCGCCGACATCGTCGCCGGCGAAGCCACCGCCGGGGCCGTGGTATGGGTGCAGGACTATCAGCTCCAGCTGGTCCCGGCCCTGCTGCGCGAGCGGCGACCAGACCTGCGGATCGGGTTCTTCAACCACATTCCCTTTCCCGCCTTCGAGATCTACTCGCGCCTCCCGTGGCGGCGGCAGGTCGTCGAAGGTTTGCTCGGCGCCGATCTCATTGGCTTTCAGCGCGGCGACGATGCCGCCAACTTCCTCAAGGCTTGCCGCCGGTTGACCGGGGCCACCACACATGGCTCGGTCGTCGAACTCCCGGGACACGCCGATGCGGACGGGGAAGGACGACAACCGCGGGCGGCGTCGTTTCCAATCTCCATCGACTCCGCCAGCTGGGAACAACTGGCTCGCCGGGCGGACGTCCAGGCCCGAGCTCGCCAGCTGCGGGCCGAGCTGGACGACCCCGATGTGGTACTGCTCGGGGTGGACCGGCTCGACTACACCAAGGGTATCGTCCACCGTCTGCGTGCTTACGGTGAGCTCCTCGAGACCGGTGAGCTCGACGCCAGGTCTGCCGTCCTGGTCCAGGTCGCCACCCCCAGCCGGGAGCGGGTCGAGGAGTACCAGCGCCTCCGGGATGATGTCGACAGCATCGTCGGGCGGATCAACGGTGACCACTCCTCTGTCGGCAGGACGGCTATTCGCTACCTGCATCAATCGTTCCCGAAAGAGGAGATGGCGGCGCTCTACCTGATCGCCGACGTCGTGCTGGTGACCTCGCTCCGCGACGGCATGAACCTGGTGGCGAAGGAGTACATCGCCTGCCATTCCGACCTGCGGGGTGCGGTGGTGCTCTCGGAGTTCACCGGGGCCGCCAACGAGTTGCGGCAGGCGTTTCTCGTCAACCCCTACGACCTCGACGGGGTCAAGGCGACGATCCTCGAGGCGACCCGGGTGTCGTCCAGAGAGGCGGCCCGGCGTATGCGCGGCCTGCGGCGCCGGGTCATGGAGTTCGATGTCCACCATTGGGCCAACACATTCCTGGCCGCTCTTGACATGGTCACCAATACCCCGTAGCCGAAAGGCGATTGTAGGATCGCCGAAGTGGCGTATGACGAGGATCTCGCGGACCGTCTACGTGAGCTCATCGGTGCCGAGCCCGACGTGACTGAGATGAAAATGTTCGGCGGTCTCGGGTTCATGGTCGGCGGAAACATGGCCATCGCGGCGAGCGGCGAGGGCGGCATCCTGGTTCGGGTCGATCCCGCCCAATCCGACTCGCTGGTGGCGTCGACGGACGCCTACCCGGCGGTGATGCGCGGCCGGCCTATGCAGGGGTGGCTCCGCGTGGCGACGGGGCACCTTGGCACACAGCCTCAGCTGGCCGAGTGGGTCAAGCTCGGCGTGAGCTACGCCCGGTCGCTGCCGGCCAAGCGATAGGTCGGCCCCGGGGCGATGGACCAACCGTGCTGGCGCGGCTTCGGTGTGCGTCTTCGGCGCGGACTCCGTGTGGATTCGGTGCCGACTCGGTGCCGACTCGGTGCGGACTCGGTGCGGACCTGACCCGGATCCGGGCCCGGATCCAGCCCGGCCGGGATCCTGTTGGGCAACCACACCGGGTTGGACGGTGTTCGACTCCGCCCCATCCTGCAGGGTTGACAGCGTTGGGTGCAGTTTGCGCCTTGGGCGCGATGAGGGGCTTAAAATCGCTAAAACTGCACCCAACTTCACCGAACGCGCCCAGGTTTGTCGCCCGGCGGGGCGGGTGAGCCGGGTCGGAGTGACGGAGCCCGGAGTCGGAAAGGACGCTGGTGGGCCGGGGGCGAAGACAGAGGGTGGCGGCGCCCGGAGCGAACCCGGTACCGCGTCCCTCTGGGGCTGCTGCTTCTGCTGCTGCCTCGCCCGGGGACGCGCGGACGGGCGCTGGTGTACGGCCGCCGGCATGTCCTCTGCCCGGTGGCCATCAGGCGGCTCCAGCGTGAAGGCCTGTCGCTCGACGAGATCCGCGACCGGCTCGACGGCCTGACCGCTGCCGAGCTCGAAGCGCTGGCGGCTGTCCCGGCAAGGGTCATCCCCGGCGATCTCGACGAGGTGCCCCCGGCGCCCGGTCCGGCCCGCCGTTTTGCCGGTGCCGGGGGAGCACCCACCCGGAGGTCCTGTCGGCCGAACGCTCGCCGCCAACCGGAAGGGGGCCGCATGAACGCGCCCACCTAAGCTTCCACGCCCTGACGGAGAAGTCCTCGCCGTTTCTGGGAGTGATCCGAGCCGCTCGTCCCCACTCCCAACCACGTCCCGGGACCTCGCCGATCAGCCTCCGTAACGGCGCTCCCGGGCCGCAAAGCTTCGCAAGGCCCGGAGGAAGTCGATCTCCCTGAAGGCGGGCCAGTAAGCCTCGCAGAAATACAGTTCGGAGTAGGCGCTCTGCCATAGCAGGAAATTCGACAGCCGAAGCTCGCCACTCGTGCGAATGACCAGGTCGGGGTCGGGCTGCCCCGCCGTGTAGAGATGGCGGGCGATGTCCTCGGTGGTCACCGTCTCGGCCAGTTCGGCGAGGGTCGTGCCGGCCGCGTCGTGCTCGTGGAGTAGGGCGCGCAACGCATCGATCACCTCTTGCCGGCCGCCGTAACCGACCGCCAGCGTGACGTGGGCCCCGGTCGTGCAATCGCGGCTCGCCTCGACGGCCTTTTTCAACGCAGTGGCGGTGCTGTCGGGCAGCAGGTCGAGGGTACCGGCGATATGCACCTGCCAGGTTGGATTCCGGCTGAGGTTGACCGCCACCACCTGTTCGATCACCCGCATCAGGTAGTCGACTTCGGTGTCGCTGCGGTTCGTCAGGTTTTCTGTGGAGCATACGAACACCGTGACATGCTTGATCCCGGCCTTCTCGCACCAATGGAGCACGTCTTCCACGTGATCGGCACCGTACTTGTGGCCGACTTTCGGGTCAGCCAGACCCATCTGCCGGGCCCAGCGGCGATTACCGTCCATGATGAGGCCGACATGATTGGGCATTGGACCGCCGACGAGTTGCCGGCGCAAGCGGGCGGAGTACATGCGGTACGCCAGATCAAGGCCGAACACCTGCTGATGTCACCTCCGCAAAGGTCATACCGGAAAACTTCAGTACTGCGCCTGCTGACCGAGGCTAGCACCCGGCCCGGTGGATCCCTTGTCATCCGCGGTCATTCGCGGGCGCGGCGGTCAGCCGTCCTTGCGCCGCACAAGGCCCTGGCGGGTCGGGCGCCCGGTGCTCACGGCCCAGACCGCATCAAAGCCAGGTCGCTGGTGCCATCGCGCCTGTCGCTTTCCGACTGAACCGGCTGGCTGCCATGATGGAGCGATGCGGCTGGGCCTGCTCGCCGACACCCACATTCCCGAAGCGGGGCCCGACCTGCCCGGCGAGGCCTACGAGACGCTGAAAGGATGCGACCGCATCTTGCACTGCGGGGATCTCCATTGCATCGAGGTGGTCGACCGCCTGGAAGCCCTGGCGCCGGTGCTGGCCGCGAGGGGCAATGGCGACACTTTGAAGCCGTATTACGGCCGGCCGGGAGTGGCCGAAGACCGCCGCGTGGCCGACCGCTTCATCTTCGATGTCGAGGGCTTTCGCATCGGTTTGACCCATGACCTCGAGGATGCCGACGGCCGGCCGGACGACGCGGCCGCGGACCTCGTCCGTCGCCGACTCGGCGAGCACGTCGACATCGCGCTTTGTGGCCACACTCACGTACCGATGGCCTGGGGCCTGCCCGGCGGTACCTGCCTCATCAATCCGGGAAGTCCGACGATGCCTTACGGCTATGTGGGCATTCTGGGCACCATCGGCCTCCTCGACCTGCACCCCGGGCGCTTCGAGCTCAACATCGTCAATATC
Source organism: uncultured Acidimicrobiaceae bacterium (assembly GCA_963834725.1). Classification (GTDB taxonomy): domain Bacteria; phylum Actinomycetota; class Acidimicrobiia; order Acidimicrobiales; family Palsa-688; genus PALSA-693. Next base: position 2,920,028 of record CAWICN010000001.1, on the reverse strand, counting down.
GGCAGCGGCGAGGTCGAAGTGTCCTTCGCCGGTCCCGCGGTGGCGCCCTGCGTGCGGGGCCCCCGTCCCCGTGTTCGCTGAGCGATGCAGACCCTTGACGATGTCGAACGCATGGCCACGGACCTTCCGGAGGTCACGGCGGGCGAACGCCACGGCAACCTCACGTGGCTGGTGCGCGGAAAGGTGTTCGTGTGGGAACGGCCGTTCAGCAAGGCGGACATCAAGCGATTTGGGGCGACGGTCCCACCGGAAGGTCCGATCGTCGCTGTTCGGGTCGCGGACCTCAACGAGAAGGAGGCGGTTCTCGCCGCTTCGTCAAGGGCCTTCTTCACGATCCCGCACTTCGACGGCTACTCGGCAATCCTCATCCAGCTCAAACGGGTGACCGGTAAGGCTCTCCGGGACGCGATCGTCGACGCCTGGCTGGCATGCGCGCCGCCGCAACTGGCCGACGACTACGCGCGGCAGGGGGGCGGCGCGGCCGGCTGAGCCCGATCGTCCTGGGCGCACGGCCGGCTGAGCCGGATGGTCCCGATGGTCCCGGGGCGGGGCGGCCGGCTGGTCCCGATGGACGGACCTGCTCGATCTTCGCGAGGATCAGCGTCGGATCGCGCCGGCTTGGCGCCGAGGATGAAGCTAACGGCGAGGACGAGGAGACAGCTCATGGCCTACCCGGCGACCATCGAGGTCGAGGGCATCAGGAAGTCGTTCGGTCCGACGGTGGCGCTCGCCGGAGTAGACCTGATGGGCGAAGAGGGGAGGGTGCTGGCGCTGCTCGGGCCCAACGGGGCGGGCAAAACCACACTGGTACGCATCCTGACGACACTGCTTCGGCCCGACGCCGGCCGGGCCCGGGTGGCGGGCTACGACGTCGTATCCGAGGCCACCCCGCTGCGTTCGGTGATCGGGTTGGCCGGTCAGTTTGCCGCTGTCGACGAGTTGCTGACCGGCCGGGAGAACCTCGAGCTGGTGGGCCGCCTCTACCATCTCTCGAAGGCGGAACGAGCCGAACGGGCCCAGATGGTGCTCGAGCGCTTCGCTCTCACGAGGGCCGCCGATCGAATCGTGAAGGGTTATTCGGGCGGGATGCGGCGCCGTCTTGACCTGGGCGCCAGCCTGGTGGGACGACCCCGGGTGCTCATCCTGGACGAACCCACAACCGGGCTCGATCCTCGCACTCGCAACGACGTCTGGCGCTACATCGAGGATCTGGTCGGGGAAGGAACGACCGTGCTCCTCACCACTCAATACCTCGAAGAGGCCGACTATCTGGCCCACCGGGTGGTGGTCGTCGACGAGGGAAGAATCATCGCCGAAGGAACGTCTGACGAGCTCAAGGACCAGATGGGGGGCGACGTGCTCGAGATACGGGTCGCTGATGCCGGGGATCTCGGTCGCGCCGGCGAGATCATTGCTGCATTCGGCGACGGGCATCCGCAGATCGACGAAGACCAACTCCGGGTATCCATTCCGACTCGCGCCGGGCCGGGTGGCCTGATCGAGGCCGGCAGGCGGCTGACCGACCTCGGCGTCGCCCTCTCCGATCTGGGCATCAGGCGGCCATCGCTCGACGACGTCTTCCTCTCACTCACCGGGCACGGCACCGAGGCCTCGCACGACGTCGGCGCTGAAGAGCCAGAGATGACCGGCGCCCCTACCGGAAGGGGTCGCTCATGACCGGCGTCGCCACCGATCGCCCGGCCCCCAGGGCAGCGTCGATGACCCCGGCGCTGGCGCTCAGCGACACGATCGGCATCGCCCAGCGGGACTTGAGGCGGATCACGCGCACCCCGCAGCTGCTGTTCTTCTCGGCGGTCCAGCCGATCATGTTCGTGCTGCTGTTCCGCTTCGTCTTCGGCGGCTCCATCCGGACGCCGGGCACCTCGTATGTCAACTATCTGATGCCGGGGATCTTCGTGCAGGTCGTCCTCTTCGGAGGGGCCCAGACGGCCGTCGGGCTGGCCACTGACCTCAAAGAAGGGGTGATCGACCGGTTCCGCACTTTGCCGATGGCCCGTTCCGCGGTGCTGGCCGGCCGGACCCTGGCCGACCTGGCCCGGAACGTCTTCGTGGTGTTGCTCATGTTGGGAGTCGGGGTGCTCGTGGGGTTCAGGTTTCACGGCAGCCCGGCCGGGAATGTCGGAGCGGTCCTGCTCGTGCTGGCCTTCGGGTACGCCTTCTCCTGGGTGTTCGCCGCCGTGGGGCTGGCCGTACGGGATCCCGAGACCGCCCAGGTCGCGGGATTCATCCCCCTGTTCCCCCTGGTGTTCGCCAGTTCCGCGTTCGTGCCGGTCGCCAACATGCCGGGTTGGCTGCAAGTCTTCGCCAACCACCAGCCGGTCAGCGTGACGGTGACAACAACGCGGGCCTTGCTATCGGGCCTGCCCGCGAGTCAGTGGCTCTGGCAAGCGCTGCTCTGGACGCTGGCCATTTTTGCGATCTTCGTGATCATCGCCGTGCGGGTCTACGCCCGGTCGTCGTCGTCGTAGTCGCTCGGCTGACCATCCCGGGCGGCGTCGTTGCTTGCGCGCCCGCACCCCCGGTCCATCTTCTTTCGGGTGGCCTCTAGCCAACGGACCCCATTAGCTCGTAGTGTCGACAGCATCGAAACCAGCACAGGAGGCTGAGCCGTGAAGAGGCGCGAGCGAGCGGTCACCAAACGCAATGTTTCGATCCTGCTCGATCAGCTGGGCAGCACCCCGGAGACGGTGGCGAGGTCGCTGCAGCGAGCCGGAGTACAGGGGTATCCGTACCTGGGTGCCCACTGTCCCATCGCTCGCTACCTTCACGCCGTGGTTGGAGTCGAGCCGGGTATCAGGAAGGTCAAGATCGGGTTGAGCCGGGCGACCATCAACGCTCCCCACTGGTGGTGGCCGATCTCCGTCTCCCTTCCGTCGCCGATCCGCCTGTTCGTCCTCGCCTTCGACCGCGGTCAGTTTCCCGAACTGATCTGGCCCGGAGCCGGCGCGCCGACGCTGCCCCCACTCCTGCCCATGGTCGCGCCGCGCCAGACGGGGCCGCACGCCCAGGGCCGGGATCCGAAGGTGTCCGGGTAGTCGGCTCACCCGTCCCCTCGTCCCCGACGAGGGGGAGCCTCCCGGTGGTCTGACGCTCAGGCCAACAATCCAGGCCGACGCGACGGGCCGACCAGACGCGCCGCATATCGATGGGGGTTCTATGGATCTGCAACTGACCGGCAAACGTGCCATTGTGACCGGCGGGAGCCGGGGGATCGGCAAGGCGGTCGCTGGCGCCCTGGTAGGAGAGGGCGTCGCCGTTGTCATCGGCGCTCGCCACCCCGAACCGCTCGAGGTCACCGCGACGGAGCTCGGCGCCGCGGGCGCCACCGTCCGGCCGATCGTGGTGGACACCGGCGACGATGCGTCGGCCCGGGCCTTCGTGGCCCGGGCGACAGAAGCGCTCGGCGGGGTGGACATCCTGGTCAATAGCGCGGCCCAGCCGAGCGGCCAGGCTCCGCCACAGAGGGTGGTGGACCTTGACACGGCGACCTTTTTCGCCGATGTCAATGTGAAAGTGCTCGGCTATCAGCGCATGATCCGGGAAGTGGCACCGTTGATGGCGGCCAACAGATGGGGACGCATCATCAACGTGGACGGACTGGGGTCGCGGATGTCGGGGGCGGTACTCACCTCGATGCGCAACGCAGCAGTCGTGGCGCTCACCAAGAACGCCGCCGACGAGCTGGGCGCTTTGGGAATCAACGTGACCGGTGTCAGCCCGGGACTGGTGCGGACCGAAGCCACACCGCGGGTTCTCGCCGAGCGGGCCGATCGCCAGGGCATCAGCGTGGCCGATCTCGAGGCGCGTATCGGTGCGGGCTACGCCATCGGGCGCATGGTGACCGCAGACGAGGTTGCGACCCTTGTGACCTGGCTGGCCTCGCCGCTGAGCGTGGCTGTCACCGGCGACGTCATCGCCTGCGGCGGCGGGGTCAAGGGACCGATTTTCTACTGACCGGCGGGGTCCACCCTGTCGCGGTTGACCCGGGACGGCAGAGTGGGGCCCCGCGAGGTCGAGCCGGGCGCCGGTCCCGACCGTAAGCGCTACCAGATCACGGCCCTCGGCCGGCACGAGGTGGATACCGGGCTGGCCGAACCGGTTGAGGCCGAGCCTCATCTGCAGACGGTGTTGTTCATCAAGGTGGTGCTGGGGCGGGGCGGCAGGTCTGGTCGCAACCGCCATCGTGATCGGTGCACCACCGGTGCGCTTCCTCTACTACCTCCCGACCGCCCGGGTCGCCGTCGACACCGCGGTGGTCCTGGTCGGCACCTTTGTGGCCCTCGTTTCGGTCGCCCGCTTCCTGCGCTACGGGCGCCGGAGCGATCTGGTCGTGGCCGCCGCGATGGTGCTGCTGGCCGGGGCGGGTCCCCTCTTCGGGGGTGTGGCGTCGCTCTTCGCGCCATACGAAGGGCCCCGTCTGGCCCCCGAGGTGGTCCGGCTTCTGGCGGTGGTCGCCCTGGCTGGTCGGGGGGTGCGTGGAGATCAAATCTCGCTGGGATGCCCAGGCTGCGCTGGCGCGGGCGGATGAGCGCCGAGCGCTCGCCCGCGACCTCCACGACGGCCTGGCGCAGGACCTGGCGTTCATCGCTAGCCAGAGTGGGTCGAGCGTCGGCGAAGTCGACCCGGTATGGCGCGCCGAGGTGGCGGCGGCGGCCCGGCGCGCCCTGTTCGAATCCCGTCGGGTCGTGGCTTCCCGGGCATCGCCGTCTTCCGACGACGCGACCGCCGAGCTGGCCCAAACCGCGGCCACAGCGGCCTTGCAGCACGGAGTCGGTCTGAGCCTGGACGTCGATCCCGGGCGGCGGCTGAGTCCCTCCGAGCGCGACGCGCTGTCGCAGATCGTGCGCGAGGCGGTGGGAAACGCGGCGAGGCATGGAGGAGCGGGCCGGATCCACGTCGAGGTGGTCCCTGGTTGCCTGATTCGCATCACCGACGACGGTGCCGGCTTCAATCCTGCCGTCGATGCCAGGCCCGGGACTTTCGGTCTCGTCGGCATGCGCGAGCGGGCCGAGGCCATCGGGGCCAACTTCGACGTGCAATCTGCCCCGGGTCGGGGGACCGCGGTGGAGGTGTCGTGGCCGTAGGCGGCGCGCCCGCAGCGTAACCTGAGTGCTTCAGATTCGAAGTACTAAGGCGGGAGCCCTGAGCCGGGCCGTCCTGCCCGATGGAGCCCCGATCCGTCGGCGTTCTGGACTATCGATCCACCCATTTCGGCGGGCGCTTCTCCAGGAACGAGGCCATTCCTTCCTGGGCATCGGCCATCTGGCTCGTCGCGGCCATGACCTCGACCGCGTAGGCGTAGGCCCGGTCCTGGTCCATCCCAAGCTGCGTGTAGAGGACCTGCTTGCCTACCGCCTTGGACACGGCGCTGCCCCGGGTGGCCCGCTCGAGGAGGTCCAGGGTGGCCGCGTCGAGTTCGTCAGCGGCGACCACCCGATTGACCAGGCCCCACTCCAGGGCGGTCCGGGCGTCGATGGTGTCGCCGGTGAGCGCCATCTCCATGGCCTGCTTGCGCCCCACGGCCCGGCTCACGGCGACGAGTGGGGTGTGACAAAACCAGCCACCTTTCCCGCCGGGAGTGGCGAATCCCGCCCCTTCAGCGGCGACGGCCAGATCGGCGTTGGCTACCAATTGGCACCCGGCCGCGGTTGCCAGCGCATGCACCCGGGCGACCACGGGTTGGCGCAGTCGTTGCATGGTCGTCATCAGCTCGGTGCACGTCCACAGCAGCTCCCGCATCGCGATCAGATCGGCGCCAGCCATATCGGCGAAGTCGTGGCCGGCGGAGAACACCGGTCCATTGCCGGCCAGGATCACCCCTCGGGCGTCGCTCTCGCCGACCTCGCGAAAAGCCGCGATCAGCTCGCGCATGTGCTCGAACGACAGGGCGTTGCGTCGATCCGGTCGGTTCATCGTAATGGTGGCGAATGGGCCGTCCCGCTCGACCAACACCATATCGAAGGTCATAGCAACCCCCTCTTGGTTGCGCCTGGGTGTTGCTCGGGATGCTACCCGGTCAGGCCGTGGCTTCGGCCATTCGGAGGACACCGTCGGCCAGATCGGTTCGCGCCTGCTCCCCCAATGGCAGGAACAGCCGGCTCATCATGTGGTCGGTATGGGCGTCGACCGATGCCATGCGCGCCCGGTCTTCGTCAGTAAGGGTCGGGGCGTCAGCTTCGGCATACCCGAAGTCGGTGAACTCGTTCGGCCGCCGGAAATAGTGGGCCACCTTGGGGCTCACTCCGGCCGACACCACGGCAAGCAGGTGAATGCTGCCGCGCAGCTCGCGCAGCGCCATCACGAGCTGCATGGCCCGGGCCGGGACATCGTCGGCAAGAGGCTCGGCGGATAAGGCAGCGAAGAGGGCTAGCCCGGCGGGGTCGGCGTTCGTCACCACGGACTCGGCCGCCGCACAGAAGGACTCGAGGTCTGCCAGCTCCCCGAAATGATCACGGCCGAAGTCCCAGCCGGCGGACAGGTAGGCGCGGCCGATTTCGCGAGGACTGCCTTTGGCCCGTTCACGGGCCGAGTTCCAGATCTTGCGCACCAAGCCCGCTTCGAAGTACCCGAAGGCGCTTTGCACGACGGCCGGCTCCACGTCGCCGAGCACACCGCCTCTACCGAGAAAGTAGAAGCGAAAGCCATCGAGCCCCAACTCTTTACCTTTGGCGAGAGTCGCCGGCGTGAAGTAGAAGGCGGCTCCGAGGGAACCAATGATCGGGCAGGCGTCTGCGACCAGTTCTTCCGGCGTCATGAGGTTCTCCGCAACATGGGGGCGAGCGTAGACGAGGAGGGCTCGGAGCAGCACCAGCGTCCCAGCGGAGGTTACCGAGATCATCCAGCGACCGGCCGGACCACATCGCCGGCGGGCGTCGGGAGCCGGTCTTTCACGATGACGATGGGCGGTGACCGCCGGAAGGCTCTAAGGCTGCGAGGGGTGGCTGTTCGCAAAAGGAAAGGGCATGCTGTCCATATGCCCGCCCACGCCACCTACGAGCTCGATGGCCATGTTGCCACCATCACGTACAACCGTCCGGAGGTGCTCAACGCCATCGATGGCCGACTTCGGCAGGACCTCAACGGCGCCTTCAGTCGCTTCCGCGACGAGGACGAGGCGTGGGTGGCCATCGTCACCGGCGCCGGCCGGGCCTTTTGCGCCGGGGCGGACATGCGTCACGGAGCGGGCGCAGTCGGTGTGTTCCCCGGCACGTTCTGGGAGAAGCCAACGGTCAACTCCTTCGAAAGCGGCTGGGAGATCTACAAGCCCGTCATCGCGGCCGTCAACGGACATTGCCTGGGCTACGGGCTGACCCTTGTTACCTGGTGCGACTTCGTGATTGCCAGCGAGCGGGCCGAGTTCGGCTTTCCTGAGGTGCGCCTCGGGGTACCCACCATCGTGGGCGCCATCCGTCTCCCCCAGCGCATCAATTGGCAATACGCGATGGAGCTGCTCCTCACTGGCGAACGAATCAACGCGGCGCGGGCCAAGGAGATCGGCCTGGCCGGTTGGGTCGTTCCCCATGAGCTCCTGATGGACGAGGCCCGAGCCCTGGCTGATCGATTGGTGGCCGCCGCGCCGCTGGCGGCCCGGGCGACCAAGGAGGTGGCGATCCGCTCCCAACACCTCACCACCGTGGATGCCATCCGCTTCGGCGAGACCATGCGGAAGGTGGCCGGTGCCACTGAGGATGCCGAGGAGGGTCGCCGAGCCGCCGCCGAAGGCCGGCCGCCGCGCTGGCAGGGGCGCTAGGTCGGCTCATCTGGCCCAACCGCCAGGCGCGGCTCCGGGGCGCCCGGCAGACAGGGGAGGGCCGTCGCTACCCCTCGAGTTCGGGGCGGAGGGTCGAGTGGCTCGCCAGTGAAGGGCTCGGGATCGGCACTGGCGGCACCACGCGTGTCCGAGCCGATACTGGGCGTGGTTTCGCGCCGCTCAATGTGCAGACCAATGACCTAACGGTCGTTCGGTTTAGCCGCCCCATAAGTGTATGGAAGGCGGCCTTTTCGCGCTGATAGTCAGTTAATGATTAGTGGCCCGATTGGCCGGAAATACACTTTGTTCGGGCCGTTGCGCGCCGTCCGACGCCGAGCGAACTCGGTGAGTGACGCTGACCGGGCGCACCAGACCGATCAAGGGGAATCAAGGGAAAATCAAGGGAAATCTGCCCCGAAAAGACACTGATGGCGCCCACGAGGGGCGCCATCAGCGGAGCGGACCGAGCGGCGGATCTCGGTACCGCTCTCCTGGAGTAGGTGGCGGGTTCCCACTCCAGGCATTTCACCATAATCCCGTGCCTTAACCATTGCACGTCGGATGATGATGTTACAGCGTCAATAACATGCGATCGTAAGGTGTTAGCCCGGGCACTATACTTGGTGGCGAGGGCGGGTTCCAGTCGGGCAAGGGAGGGTTCTATCCGTGGCTCCCGCCGCTACCCGTTCCGGGGACCGAGGCCGACGCGGAGCCGCTATCGGGTCGCCCGGCAGGGCGCGGGCTTGTCCGCTACGCTTCGCAACCTGGTCCTTGCGAGCGTAGTTCAGCGGCAGAACATCAGCTTCCCAAGCTGAGAACGCGGGTTCGATTCCCGTCGCTCGCTCTCGAGGTATGCCCTGCTCAGGGGTCAGCCGATCATCACAAGCCACCCGGGCGGGCCATCGGGCCATCCAGGCGGGGAGCTCGTCGTATTTAGCTGCGGAGGCTCGCTCGACCGACAGCGGCGCTGGAGATCGCGCGTCCCCGATGCTCCACCCGCTACCGACGTTGGACTCTGAGTAAGGTCCGATCATGGAACTGGAACTCGAGTTCACCTTCGAAGCGACCATCTCGCCGGCCAGGCTCTTGGTGGGGAGCGGACCCTACGGGACGAGAGCGGTCGCTTCGGTGACGGGCGGATGGGTGAAGGGCGATCGAATCAGCGGAGCTCTCGTCGGTGCTGGTGCTGATTGGGTTCTGATCGGTCCTGACGGATTTGGACGCCTGGACGTTCGAGCCCAGATTCAGACCGACGACCATGCCCTGCTGTATCTGACCTATACAGGCCTGCTGGAAACCAACGCGAAGGTCGCCGCCGCCCTCGCCGGCGGCGACCAGGGTACTGAGTTTGGTGATCACTACTTTCGGACCACACCACGATTGGAAACCGGTGATCCGCGGTACGCCTGGGTCAATCAGACGGTATTCGTGGCGAGGGGCCGCCTTGGACCAGGGAGCGTCCTGTACGAGGTGTATCGGGTTACCTGACCTGCAGCCCGGTCACGTTGAAGCCAGAAATTCTACCCAGTTTCCGTCCGGATCCTCTGCGATAGCGATGGTGGCACCGGGGCGGATCTCGGTGATCGGAACGATGATCTTCTGCCCGGCGCGTTCACAGGCGTCCACGATTTCCTGCAAGTTGGCGACCGAGATGGTCCAGTACCGGTACCCGGTGGCACCTCCGATCCCTCCTGCGGGTGCGGTCGCGGCCGGTGGCTTGGTGTTGGTCACCAACTTGATCACGCTGGTGCCGCACATGAGCCGTGTCATCGAGCCGCCGGGAAGGGCCATCTGACCGCCGTCTTCGAAACCTAGTACGTCGCGGTAGAAGCTGGTCATCGCCTCGGGATTGGTCGTGACGATACCGAGGTCGATTGAATCCTTCGTCAACTTGATGGTCATGCACCGACCCTAATAGGTGGACCCGACGGGTGCGTTGTGCCCACTTGCGAGTTCGGCCATTGGAGGAGAGGTTGGCGACTTGTCGATGCTACCGTCGTCACCATGACCCGAGCTTCTGGCGACGTGGTTGTCGCCAATCCGGCCGATCCGGTGTAGCAGCGAGAATGACGCATTAGCCGCTTCCGACCCACCGCGATTCGGGCTGCCGAAATGCGTCGCCCATCATGGGCGGGTGACCTACTACCTCGACAAGCAATCGGGTGACGGCACGACCTGCACTCTGATCCACTGGGGGAATCGTTGGGCTAGCCTTTACTGCCGGCTTGAGCAAGGGGATGAACGAAATGCGCTGTATCACAACCCTGACGGCAGGGTTTACTGCCTTCTGGAGGCTCCGGACGCTGACGCCGTTCGTCAACATCACGAAGCGCTCGGAATCTCGTGCGGCGACGTGCATGAGGTAAGCGGGCTTCTGTAGGTTTCGCGAACCCGGGCGTCTACGGGCCGGTCGCTAACGGCGAACGGCCTCACGCCTTTCGCAGCTGGCGGCCCGAGCAGCCGATCGGACCTCGGCGGGTGCGGGAGCCGAGATGGCCTGTCAGGATTAGGCCATGACGCACGAGATCATCCCGTTCCGCATCGAAATCCGGCCCGAGGAGATCGACGACCTGGCCAACCGCCTGAGCCGGACGCGGTGGCCGGAGCCGGAGACCGTCGATGACTGGTCTCAGGGGGTACCGCTCGGCTACGTGCGAGACCTCTGCCATTATTGGGCCGACGGTTACAGATGGAGCGAACGAGAGGAGCGGCTTAACTCCTTTCCCCAATTCAGGACCGAGATCGATGGGCTCGGCATCCACTTCCTGCACGTGCCTTCGCCTCACCCAGACGCCTTGCCGCTGGTGATGACGCACGGGTGGCCCGGGTCCTTTGTCGAGTTCCTCGAGGTTATCGGTCCGCTGACCGACCCCGGCGCCCATGGCGCCGACGCCGCGGACGCCTTCCACCTGGTCATCCCGTCGCTGCCCGGGTACGCCTTCAGCGACAAGCCGTCATCGCCTGGGTGGGGGTTGCAGCGGACGGCCCGGGCGTGGGCGCAGCTCATGGCGCGACTCGGCTACAACCGGTACGGGGCGCAAGGCGGAGATTGGGGTTCGGGGGTGACCACCAGCCTTGGGCTCCAGGATCCCGAGCATGTGGTGGGCATCCACCTGAACATGGTCATCGGCTTCCCGGGCCCCGACGACGGCGAGCTGACGGAGGCGGAGCAGGAATCGATGGCGGCCGTCACCTATTACAACGACTGGGACTCAGGTTATTCGAAACAGCAGTCCACGAGGCCGCAGACGATCGGATACGCGCTCGTCGACTCGCCCGCGGGGCAGTGCGCGTGGATTCTCGAGAAGTTCTGGTCGTGGACCGACACCTCTGGTGACCCCGTCGGTGCCCTCGGGGCGGACCGCGTACTCGACAACGTCATGCTCTACTGGCTCCCGCAAACCGCGGCCTCCTCGGCCCGCATGTACTGGGAGTCGTTCCGGGCGTTTACGTTCGACCCGGTCAGCGTGCCGATGGGAGGCTCGGTGTTCCCCAAGGAGATATTCCGGGCGTCCCGGCGATGGGCGGCCCGCCAGTACCAGGACATCCGCTACTGGGGTGAACCGCCGGTAGGAGGACACTTCGCCGCCTTCGAGCAACCGGAGATCTTCGTCGACGAAGTGCGCGCGTTCTTCCGGACGGTGCGATAAACGAATCGGCCCCAGTGGCTCGAGCGTGGGGCCAGTCCGGGTTCCCGTGACACGCCACTATCAGGCGGTGCCCGAAGCATCACCAGTGCGGCGGACGTAAGAGCACGGACGGCAGGACCGTGCTGGCATCTCCCACCGCCGCCTGCACCTGGATTTGGGTCAGGAAGAGGGCGCCGTCCAGGTTGGCTGTCCGCAGATCTGCACCCCGAAAGTCGGCGCCGAGCAGGTCGGCGAGCTGAAGGTCCGCGCCCCGCAGATCGGTCCGGATAAGGCATGCGCCGCGAAGGTCCGCCCGGCGCAGATCGGCTCGCCGAAGCCGGCGACCGGCCAGGTCGGCACCCCGGAGATCGACACCGATTTGCGGGCCGTCACGCAGGACCCGGCTCACCTGCTCCAGCAGCGTCCCGGCTTCTGCCTGTTCCCCGGCCACATCCAGGGCAATCAGCTCTTCCGGTGGAGCTTTCGCCAGGCGCCGGATCTGCCGGCGCCGCCGGCGGGCTTCTTGGCGCAGATCTCCCTCCGGCAACCGATCGCAAGCTTCCTCCAGGTACCAGAGGATCTCGTGCAGTAGCCGGAGCACTCCGAACACCCGGAACATCGGCTCGGCCACGCTGGGATCGGTTCGCCAGTTGCTCCCCCCGAACGCGTGGGTGGTCCGCTGGCCGGCCCCGAAGCAGTCGAAGGCGGCACAGCCGGAGAAACCCGCATCGCGAAGGCGTTCGTGGATCCGGCAGCGGTAGTCGAGAGTGAGGTTCGGGCAAGCCGTGCCAGCCGGCTTGTTGATCGGGAAATCGGCCGAGACCGCGAAGGCGGATGCCACGCAGCAGAGACCCGAGCACGCACCGCAGTCCGCCCGTAACTCCTGACGACGATGCTCCTCGGTCATCGCGCCCCATCCTGCCTGATATGCGGGCAACCCGGCGGCCGAAGAGGCGGGGCCGGCGCCGTCGGGCGGGGGAGGAAGGGCGGCCGCCCCGACCGACCAGAACTTCCCGACCCCCCGGGGTGCCAGACTTCCCGGCGTGCCAGACTTCCGGCGTGGGAGGGACGGCGGCCGAGGGGCGGCGATCATGAGCGACGAGGTTGGAACCGGGCCGGGTGCGCCGGTGGCCGGGTCGGGTGCGCCGGTGGCCGGGTCGGGTGCGCCGGGGGCCGGGTCGGGTGCGCCGGCGGCCGGATCGGGTGGGCCGGTGGCCGGGTCGGGTGCGCCGGCGGCTCTCTCCCCACAGGGGTGGGCCGAGACCTTCGACGGCGTCGTGCTCGTCGGTGTCGAGTGCGGTTCCTGCGGCGCGGTCCGTGTTCCCTACCACGGCTACGGCTGTGAGGTTTGCGGCGCCACCGGATCGACCCTCCGGCGGGTGGAGCTTCCGGCCGTCGGCCGCCTGCGTGACACCGTGTCGGTCTTCCGCCACCCAACCCGGACCGTACCGTTCACGCTCGGGGAGATCGAGCTGGACGCCGGTCCGGTTGTTCTCGCGCTGTTATCCGAAGCCGAGGGATGGCCCTTTGGCAGCATCGTGGAGGCGGCGACGACGACGCCCGATGAGCATCGACTCCCGGTTTTTTCCCTGAAAAGGACGCCGTGAAAACGCTACGTGACCTCCGGCCGGTCCTCGTCGCCGGGATCGGCATTCACCCCTACCAGTACGTCTCGGAGACCCCATATGTGAGCCTCGGGCTGGTAGCGGTGCGAGAAGCGCTCATTGACGCCGGGATCACCTGGCCCAACGTCGACTCGGCCTTCGTCGGAACGGCCCGGCTGGGGATGGCGGCCGGCGTTCCGATGCTCCGTTACCTCGGTGTCACCGGGATGCCGGTCACCCACGTCGAGAATGCATCGGCCACCGGGTGCAGCACGTTTCGACAAGCGGTGATCGAGGTCGCCAGTGGGCTGTCGGACGTGTCACTCGCCGTGGGCGTGGACAAGCCGATCGGCGCCCTCGCGGCGCCGTCGACGGGTATCCCTTCGATGTCCGCCGGCCTGGTCGCGCCGTTCTCGCATTTTGCACTGATCACCGAGCGTTATATGCGAGCCACCGGCACGCCGAGGGAGCAGATCGGTCTTGTCGCCGTCAAAAACCATCGCAACGGCGCGGCGAACCCGTATGCCCAGCGGCGGAAGATCCGAACCCTGGACGAGGTGCTGGCTCCGCCGTTCATCGCCGGATCGCTCAATAGCCTGCAGTGCACCCCCGTGGGGGAGGGCGCGGCAGCGGTCATCATCGTGTCCGAGGACGCCATTGCCCGCTTCGGGCTCGACGCGGGCCGGTGCGTAAAGGTGATGGCGTCGGCGATCTGCAGCGAGCGGCCGCACGGGCAGGACAACCCTGACGTGGATCTGACCAGAGCCACCGCGCTGGCCGCCTACGAGCAATGGAGCGGCGCACCACAGGATCTCGACGTGATCGAGGTCCACGATGCTTTCGCCATCGAGGAGCTGCTCTATATCGAGGCCATGGGGCTCTGCCGCGAGGGCGAAGTCGGGATGGGCCTCGAGCGGGGCGACTTCGACATCGGCGGACGCCACGCGGTCAGCCCGTCCGGCGGCCTGCTGGCAATGGGCCATCCCATCGGCCCTACCGGTCTCGGCCAGATCGCCGAGGTCACGCGCCAGCTCCGCGGCGAAGCCGGGCCTCGTCAGCACCCCGGCGCGTCGGCCGGCCTGACCCACATGGTTGGCATCGGCCCGGTCTGCGTCGTGCACATTCTTCAGCGTTGAGGGCGGCGCGGAGCCGCGTCCGTCGATCAGCGATCAGCGATCAGCGATCGAGAGAGTGGGGATACCCGGTCCGGTCTCGTAGTTGTAGGCGTTCTCCGGGTCGGCGCGGACGTGCTCGTCGAGCATGTGGGCATCGTCGCCGACCAGGATTCGCCATTTGCCCGCACGCACACCATCCAGAATGATGGTCGCGGCACCGGCCGAATCAAGAGGCGCCCCGGTTCGGAACCGCTCTTCCATCGACTTGGTCATTTCCCGTAGCTTCTCGACGGAGAGCTCGGTGTCCGGGACGCCCGCTTGAGCCAACCGATCTCGCATCGGAGAAAGATCGGACTCGGTGAGGGCGTCCGGTTCGGGACGCCCGAAGTAACGCCGGGAGTTGGCCACGATGTCCGTGCCGATGTGCCCGGGCATCACGACCGCGACCTTGACGTGGGGGGCGTTCACGCGGAGATCCTCGATCAGTGCTTCCGAGAATCCTTTGACCGCGAACTTGGCGGTGCTGTACGACGTGTGCGGGATTCCCGGCCCGATCGACGCCCAGAAGCCATTGACGCTGCTGGTGTTGACCAGCTGGGCCTCGTCGGCAGCGATGAGGTTCGGCAGGAACGCCCGGGTGCAGTAGTAGACGCCCCACCAGTCGACACCGAAGGTGCGCTCCCAGTCCTCGCGGCTGTCGGTCACGAAACTGCCCGCGCCGCCCACGCCGGCATTGTTGAACAGCGCTTCGATCACCCGGCCGTGGGCCTCGACCACGGCGTCGTGGAATGCCAATACCTGGGCCTCGTCGGACACGTCGCAGAGGTGGGTCGTCACCTTCGTCCCGGCAGGAGCGCCGGTTTCGGCTCGCGCCTGCGTCTCGGCGAGGCTGGCCGGGTTGACATCGCATGTGGCGACCGAGCAGCCTTCTGCCGCCAGCTGGATGACCAGCTCCCTGCCCATGCCGGATCCACCACCGGTGACGACGGCCCGTTTGTCCGCGAAGGATTCCATGCTCAACTCCTATCGTCCCGTCGATGCACGAGGTTGGGTGTCCGGCGAAGCGTAGCCTGCGATCTCTCGGGGGCGCCGGGGCTCGCTGCTTGTCAGGATAGGCGGTCCAAACCCGAGCAGACGGCGGGCGCGGGGGCGGCGGCCGAGCCCGGAAGTTGGTCGTCTGGTGCCGTAGCCTGAGCCAGGTGATGCGGCGTGTCGACGGGTGACCTTCGAGCGCGCCGGGTGGAGCTGCGATCCGACCGAGGTCTTGGGTGGCTGTTGGCCGGTATCGGTCTCATCGGCCTGACTGCGGCTGCGATCGCCAACATCGCAGCGACTCAGGCGGCGGTCTCGCAAGTCTGGTCGCCGTTCGTGCTGGTGTCCGGCCTGCTGCTCATCGGCCTGATCGCCGATGACGACCGTCTTTTTGCCAGCGCCGGTCACCTCCTGGCCCGTACCGCTCGCACCGGGGTGGTTCTCTTCGTCGGGGCGGTGGTCATGGTCGGCGCGGTGACGGCTGTCCTGAACCTTGACACCGCGGTGGCGTTCCTCACGCCCGTACTCGTCTACACGGCCAGAAGCCGCGGCGATGGCGAAGCACCACTCCTGTACGGCAGCATTCTGCTCGCTAACGCCGGATCTCTCTTCCTGCCCGGCTCCAACCTCACCAACCTGATCGTGCTCGGCCACCTGCACCTGACAGGACGGGAGTTCCTGGCCCACATGTGGGCGCCGGGCTTGGCCGCCATCGTGGTCACCGCGGCCGTGGTTGGCAGCGTCGAGCGCCGCTCCCTGCTGTTGCGCTACGACGACCTGACCCCTCCGGAGCGACCGGTGCTCGGACTCGGTCTGGCGGCGGTCACCGCGGCCACCGTCCTGGTGCTCGTCCTGCGCACTCCCGCGGTCCCGGTGGCGGTGGTCGGAGTCGTGGGGATCGCAGCTCGCCTCATTACGGGGCGTGAGCAAATCCGACGGGTCCTCGCCATGCTCGGCCTACCCGTCCTCCTCGGCCTGTTCGGTGTAGCGGTCGGCCTCGGGACGGTGGGACGGGTCTGGTCCGGCCCGTCCAGCCTGCTCTCGCATCTCGACCTCTGGGGGACAGCGGCTCTGGCGGCAGGGAGCTCGGTCCTCGTCAACAACCTCCCGGCCGCCTCACTGCTCGCGGCGCGGCCCGTCGAGCATCCCTTTGCCCTACTGGTAGGGCTCAATCTCGGTCCGAACCTCTTCGTGACCGGGTCACTGGCCTGGTTCCTGTGGTTGCGAGCGGCCCGGACGGCTGGAGCCAGCCCCTCGTTGGCCAAGGCCACGCGCCTCGGGATACCGGCGGCCCTGCTGAGCCTGGTCCTCGCGGTTGCACTGTTGAGTCTGACCGCCCCGCACTGAAGAGCCACAGTGATGCTCATACGGCCTGTGCCGGGAGCGCGCCGCGGGAGCTATCGTGAGTGCGCTGTGAGCTTCGAGCGATCTCCAACCTCGCACTCCTACTTCTCGAAGCGACTGCGGTTGCACTACCTCGACTGGGGCAACGACGCGGCGCCGCCGCTTCTCATGATCCACGGCAATCGCGACCACTGTCACAACTGGGACTGGTTGGCCGATCGGCTGGCGGAGGACTATCACATCCTCGCTCCCGACCTGCGTGGGCATGGCGACTCCCAATGGAGCATCGGGTCCTCCTACGCCATCTCGGAGTTCGTCTATGACATCGCGCAGCTGGTGCGCCAGACCCGTACCGCCCCGGTGCGGATCGTCGCTCACTCCCTGGGGGGCAATGTCGCCCTGCAATACGCCGGTGTCTTTCCCGACGAGGTGGTGCGACTGGTTTCAATTGAGGGCTACGGACGCCCGCCGGGTATCCCTCGACCGGCACCGGTCGAGCAGCTGCGGCTCTGGATCCACGCCGGCCGGGCCCTGTCCGGGCGTCGACCCCGGCGGTACGCGTCGCTTGACAGGGCGTTTGAGCGGATGAAAGAGGCAAATCCGCACCTCTCGCCAGAGCAGGCCCGTCACCTCACCATCCACGGCAGCAACCAGAACGAGGACGGCTCGTACAGCTGGAAATTCGACAACTACGCGTACCTCAACCAACCCTGGGACTTCGGGCAAGACCAGGTACGAGCGCTGTGGTCTGAGATCAGGTGCCCGGTTCTGCTGATCAGCGGCGCAGAGAGTTGGGCGGCCCGCTCGGGCAACGAGCTGCTGCACGAGTTCAAGAACGCCCGCCACGAGATCGTGCCGAACGCCGGCCACTGGGTGCACCACGACCAGCTCGACACGGTGACGAAGCTGATCCGCGAATTTCTCGAGTAGACGGGCGGCTGGGCTCGGGCGGCGTGCAGCCCGTCCGGCGTCGGCCGGGCCGGGGCGGGTCGGCGTTCGGGTGCAGCCCGTCCGGCGGCGGCGGGGTCGGGGGCGGGTCGGCGTTCGGGCAAGCAACGCCGGGATGCCTTAACCTCGAGATCAGAGGCAGCAGGAAGGAGAGGGATCGGTGACCGAGACCATGGGGGGCGCGTCAGTTCCTGAGGGCCGGGGCGCCGGGGCCCCGCCGCGCTTGTGGGCGTTCGACCTGTCCGCACCGCAAAATGACTATCGATCGCTCTTAGAGCAGGGCCAGCTGCTTCGGCCGAGGGATGGAATGGCGATGAGCTTTACCCGCTCCAGCACAGAATATGTGCTCCGGCACCATGAGCTGTTCTCGTCCCGAGTCGAGATGCGTTTGGGCAATGTACGGCCCTTGATCCCCGTTAATGTCGACCCCCCTAATCACTCGAAATACCGCAAGCTTCTCGACCCTCTTTTTGCGCCCAAGCGGATGGACGAGCAGGAGGAGGACATCACCCGTCGCGTCAACGGGTTTATTGACCGGTTCATTGACCACGGCGAGTGCAACTTCACCGAGGACTTCGCCGAGCTGTTTCCATCATCGGTATTTCTCGGTCTGATGGGGCTCCCCGAAGCGGAGCTCCGGATGTTTCTGCAGCTGCGGGATGGCTGCCTGCATCCGGAGAAGATCGATCCCGGGGCCGCCACGGACCTGGCGAAGCGCTTTGAGGTGATGGACGTCAACGGGGAGGAGATCTACCGCTATTTCGGCGATCTCATCGACCGGCGCCGGACGCATCCGACCGACGACATCGTCTCCCGGTTCCTCGCCGCCGAGGTCGACGGCGAGAAGCTGACACGGGAGGACATCCTCGACATCCTGTTCCTCTTTCTCATAGCGGGGCTGGATACGGTCAGTGACTCGCTGACCTGCTTCTACGCTTATCTGGCTGTCCACCCCGAACACCGCCGTCAGCTGGCGAAAGATCCATCGGTCATCCCGGGCGCGGTCGAGGAACTGTTGCGATGGGAGTCTCCTGTGCCAGCCGGAGTGCCGCGGCTGGCAGTCGAGGACACCGAATTACCCGACGGAGAAAGGGTGGCCGCGGGCACCTTCGTCCTCATCAGCTACGGCGCCGCCAACGTGGACCCGGCGGTCTACCCGGACGCCTTCGACGTTCGGTTTGACCGGGAGTCAAACCCCCATCTGGCCTTCGGTGGTGGCGTGCACCGCTGTCTGGGCAGCCATCTGGCCCGGCGGGAACTCAGGGTGACGCTGCGCGAGTGGCACCGCCGGATCCCCGACTACTGGATCAAGTCGGGTCATGAGATGCTCGAGTACCGGCCCGGACTCCGCTCCGTCAAAGATCTGATGCTGAGCTGGACGTGATGTGTGATCGAACAAATCAGTTGCGGCCGGCCGACCCATACTGTAGAGTTCTGTTGAGGAGTTCCGCCCGAGTTCATTGAGCTTGTAGCCCGAAAATGCGAGGGTCTATTTGGCGCGAAATCTTCTTGCAATGGGGCCCATTCCTGATTTAGGGTCAGCGCGATGGCTGGGCCCGATCCGCAACAACACGAACATCCTGATCTCTCGAAAGAACAGGCCTACGTCGCTCAGGCTTATGTCTGGTTGGATCGAATGCGGGAGCGAGCCGAGTACCTGAAAGGCCTGGGTTACTTAGGCGGCAATGTCTCTGAGGGCGGCGTCGACCCTCACGATCTCGAAGAGTGGGAGAGGGACAAGCAGCGCCGCATCGACCTCCTCGACGCGCCCCTGGGGCCGCTGTGCTTCGGGCGCATCGACCGTTCGTCCGCGGCGCGCTGGTACATCGGCCGCCGCCACGTCGAAGACCTGGCGGGTGAGCCGATCGTGGTCGACTGGCGCGCGCCGGTCGCAATGCCGTTCTACCGGGCAACCGTCGTAGACACCATGGGCCTGTCGCTGCGCCGGCGGTTTCTAGTCGACGGGCGACAGATCGTCGACATCCTCGACGAGAACCTCGCCCACCCGAGCACGGTAGACGCCGGCGCCTACGTCCCGGATCCTCTCCTGGCCGAGATCACACGGGGCCGGACCGGAACAATGCGCGACATCGTCGCCACCATCCAAGCCGAGCAGGACGTCATCATCCGCGCTCCGCTGGAGAGCTGCATCGTCGTTCAGGGTGGACCGGGCACGGGCAAGACGGCGGTCGGATTACATCGAGCCGCGTTCCTGCTCTACGAGCACCGGCCCGTCCTCGAGCGGGAGGGGCTGCTGATCGTCGGGCCGAACCGCATCTTTCTCCGGTATATCGCGCAGGTCCTTCCATCTCTGGGCGAGGCGGCGTCGATCCAGCTCACCATCGAAGGCCTGGCGGGGGTGAGGTATCGACAGGGTGAACAGGACACGCCAGCGGTGGCCCGGCTGAAGGGGGATGCGCGAATGGCCGAGGTGATCCGCCGCGCCGTCCTGGATCGGGTGACGCCACCGACGGCCGACGTACCGGTCGTCACCAGCTTTGGCACCGTCACCCTCGAGGCTTCGGACATGACCGCGGTGGTGAAAAAAGCGCTGGCCCGCTCGAAGCGGGTCAACGACGGACGTCACATCGTTCGGGAACAGCTGGTCAAGCTGGCGTGGAACACCCATGCCGCCAAGGTGACGAGCGACATCACCCAGCAGGCCGTCTTCGAGTCAGACGTCCGCTCGAGCGGTGCCCTCAAGGCGCTTCTCGACAGGACCTGGCCCACGGTCACCGCCTCGGGTGTGCTGCGCAGGTTGTACGCAAACCGTGCGGCCCTTCACAGGGCCGGCGCCGGGTTGCTGAACGACGAAGAGGCCAGATCACTTGCCCGCCCCGTCGCCCGCCGGGCCGGTGACCAGCGCTGGAGCCGGGCTGACCTGGCTCTGCTCGACGAGGCGCAGTCGCTCATTGCCGGCGTGCGCCAGACCTACGGGCACATCGTGGTCGACGAGGCTCAGGACCTCTCCGCCATGGAGTTGCGCATGATCGCCCGTAGAAGCGTGCAGGGTTCCATGACGGTCCTGGGCGACCTCGCCCAGGCCACGGCTCCAGCCGCCCAGACCGACTGGAGCCGGGCCCTCGACCACCTGTGTGTCCCGGGTGCTCGGCTGGAAGAGTTGACCGTGGGTTACCGCGTACCCGAGCCGATCATGACGTTCGCCAACCGCCTGCTCCCCTACGCGGCACCGGGGCTGCGTCCACCTTCATCTGTGCGAGAGGGAGGGGAGCCGCCCCGGATCGCGGCAGTGCGTCCCGATGAGATCGCGGAAGCGGTGGCCGCCGAGGTGCGCGCCCTTGCCGACCGTTGGCCTCTGACCGGCGTCGTCGTCCCGGAGTCATTGCGAGACAGGATCACGACCGCCCTCAATAAGGCCGAGATCGCCTTTCTCGACGGAATGACCGCCACCGCGCTCGGCGATCACATCACGCTCCTCCCGCCCACCGCGACCAAGGGACTCGAATTCGATGCTGTCGTCGTCGTCGAACCGGCCCGGTTCATCTCCGGATCGGACGGGGACCTCCGCCTTCTCTACGTGGTGCTGACCCGTGCCGTGCAACGACTGAGTGTGATTCACTGCGAGCCGTTGCCGCCGGCGCTGGCCGCGGCGTGAGCGGTCGGCCCCCGCGGTTCACCTGCCGGCGCCCGCCGTCGACGGGTTTGGGCGCCGCCGGGACCATGGCCCGGAGGCGGCCGGCTATCCCGATTGCTGCTCGCCGGCGCCTGGGCGACCGCCTGTCCCTGACCTTTGGTAAATCTCCTCACTTTTGGAGCCTGAAGAACATCGGATGTAGACAGCGGTCCAAGAGTCGTCGGTTTGCCCAAAGGTTGAGTACCCGCTCACCGGGCCTGAGGCGGCTCTGGTCCGGATCGATCAGCTAGAGGCTGGACAGAGTTGAGTGTGTTTGATGGTGAGCACACGGAGCACGGCCGCGTTGACGCGAGCGAGGGGGATCTTTCCCCTGGCGGCGGTGGTGACGATGGCGCTCACGATCTGATCGATGCTCGCGGTCACGCTGGCGGGAGTCAACAGGTTGGTTTGGCCCTGGGTCGCCGTGTCGCCGAAGAGGATCATGTCGGCTCCGGCCGCGATTGCGGCCACGGCTGCCGCCGGGACCTGGTAGCCGGCATCGGTGATGGCGACTGCGGAGAGGCTGTCGGTCACGACCAGCCCTTCGAAGCCGAGGGTGTGTCGCAGCAGCCCGTTGATGGCGGCCGGCGACAGGGAAGCGGGTTCGGTGGTCAGGCCCGGTACGGTCGCGTTCGAGACCATGACGGCTGGGACACCGGCGGCGATGGCCGCACGGAACGGAACGAGCCCGGCACCCTCGAGGGTCGCGAGCGGTGGGGTCGTGGCGGGGCTGTAATCGGTGTTGGCCGAGGCGCCCCCAAGACCTGGAAAATGCTTGACCACCGGTACGACTCCGGCGGCGACCAGCCCCTGCAGATACGCCACACCGTAATTCGCCGCCGTTAATGGCACAGCGCTGAACGATCGGAGCCCATCAGGGTCGGTCGTGCTGGGACCCGCCCCGGCATCGAGATCGATGACGGGGGCGAGGTCGACATTGACGCCGAGTTGCAGCATGCTGGCGCCCACCCGGGTGGTCAGCGCCTTTACCTGGGCAGGCGTCATGGTCTGGGCCATGGTGCGGGGCCACGGCATTGAGGGAACAGCATCACCGAGGCGCTGAACGCCGCCGCCCTCCTGATCGGCCATGACCAGGGGCGCCAGACCGGCCGGCGTGGACGCGAAGGCGGTCCGCAGCAGCGCGGCGAGGTTGGACGGCGCAGAAGCATCGCCAAGGAAGAGGACCCCGCCGACGCCCGTCTCGCCGGCAACTTCCATGACGGCCATATTGAAGTTCAACACCGGCGCCACGACGAGTTCCGCGGCGCGGCGCGCGATAGGCCATCCGCTGATGACCGTCAGATTGGAGCATGTCGGAGTGGGGCGAGAAGTCGTGGTCGTCGGCCCCGCACTGGGTGCCGATGTCACCGGCGGACTGGTGGTGGGGTTGGTCGGGGGCGCGGTTCCGGGCGTCGTCGCGGGCACAGTCGCCCGCGTCGCGGACGACGTCCCCCTTCCGCATCCGGTGAGGGTAGACGTCCCCGTCAACGCGAGCGCGACCACGATGACGCTGATCCGGCCCCTTCTGGTCATCGGCTGCATGCTACGGTCAGCCGGTGGCCACTGTGCAGCTTCGCCGCTACCAGATCTTGCCCGGTGAGATGGACGCCTTCCTCGAATGGTGGCCGTCGATCCTCCCCGTCCGCAAGAAGTATGGGTTTGAAGTGCTCTTCGCCTTTGTTGACGAGTCCACCAACCAGTTCGTCTGGGCCGTTCGCCATGACGGTGACTTGGATGCGGCCGAGAAGACCTATATGGATTCACCCGAACGGGCGGCGGCCTTTGAGGGGGTGCCTCGCCGGACCGAGGAGACCTTCGTCGCCAGGGTGAACGTCGTCTACGAGGGCCGGCTGTCTGGCTGATGCTCGGTTGACGCGGATTCAGTTTGCTGGGACGGCACGCTGAGCTGAGCCTCGAACCCCTCGTCGGTCTCGAGGAACGTAACGCGGCCGCCAAGCTCGGCGGCTGTAGTCGTGAGGTCGGACAGGTCGGGTTTGACCTCATTTCCCTCGACCGCAATGGCCATGGTTACTTCGGTGTCGGTTGCAAACGTGACCGTAATCTCCTCGCCGGATTTGGCCAGCCGCCGGAGTATCTCGGTTGCCAGGCGCACCGTCGCCACCGCTGCCGCGGGTTCGGCGGGCCTTGAGGTGGGGCCGGGCTCGATCCGGCTAGGCGTGCCGATCACCTCACGGATGATGTCCAGCTCAACGGCGACCACACTGCGGACGCTCCCGTCCCACGGCACGGGTAACGGCGTCGACGCCCCGACAATGTCGGCCCACTCGCGTTCCAGGCGGAGCCGCTCGAGCTCCAGGAGGGGCTCGGCTGCGACCGCACTCTGCGAGTTGGTATCAACGCGGTCGGCAGGGGCGGGAGCGGTTGCGGTAAGGGGTGCGGGTCCGGCGGAAACGGGAAGGGGAGGCTCGGCGCCGGCGGCCGGACGTTCGGGGCCCGCGGACGCGCCGGCGGGTTCGGCGACGGGGGCGGTCGGCGGTTCGGCGACGGTGGCGGCGGGCTGGTCGGGTGGGACGGGAATGGGAGGGGAGGGGGCGGTCGGCGGTTCGGCGACGGTGGCGGCGGGCTGGTCGGGTGGGACGGCAATGGGAGGGGCGGGGGCGGTCGGCGGTTCGGCGACGGTGGCGGCGGGCTGGTCGGGTGGGACGGCAATGGGAGGGGCGGGGGCGGTCGGTGGTTCGGCCTCGGGCTGATTGAGGGGGACGGGGGTGGCGGGTTGAGGTTGGGTGTTGCCCACCCGGGTGGGGGTGGCCGATGGGGGTTGCGTGTCGCCGGCGAGGAGCGCGGGCTCCGTTGGCGCCGGGCCCGCATCGGAGGCTGGCGCGGCTTCCTCCAGAGCGCGCACCCGGGCTTCGTACCGGTCGGCTCTCGCCCGCTCGGCGTCCAGTCTTGCGCCGGTGCGGCGAGCCATCAGCACCAGGGCCAGGATGGCGAGGAAGGCCACCACGGCGATCACGACGAGGGCGGCTGTCATGGGAAGACGGTAGCGGTCGAGGCCGTGCCCGAGGGTATCCGGAGGGTTTGCTGGGCGCGGACGGGGGTTTCCTGACCAAGGGACGTGGGAGCGAGGGAGGCGCGAGCCCGGGGGAGGCACGAGCCGGGGGTCGTGCAGCCCGGGGAGGTGCGAGCATGGGCCACGTGAAGATCCGGATGGTGGCGTTGCTGAGGGGTATCAATGTCGGCGGCAACAAGATGGTGGACATGGCCCGGCTGCGCGCCCTGATGACCGGCCTCGGTTACACGGATGTGCGGACCTATCTTCAGAGCGGTAACGCCGTCTTTTCCTGCCTGGCGCAGGCGGCGGCCCGCGCCGCCCCAAACATCGAGGATGGGATCGAGGACGAGTTCGGCTTCGAGTGCCGGGTGATCACCCGGACCGCCCCGGAGCTCGACGAGGCCATGGCCGCCGACCCCCTCCTGGACCTCCTCGGGGATCCGTCGCGGCATTTCGTTGGCTTCCTGTCCGACCCAGCGCGGCCTGAGGGAGTCGCCAGCCTGGCCGGCGACGACTTCGGCGTCGACCAGGTCAGGGTAATCGGGCAGCACGCGTACCTGTGGTGCCCGGAGGGACTCACGCGGTCACCGTTCAGCAAGCTCAACTTCGACCGGGTCCTCGGAGTCGCGGTCACCATGCGGAACTGGAACACCGTGACCAGGCTGGCGACTCTGACGGCTCAGTAAGTCGCCGGCGCAGGTTTCGCCGGCTCAGGTTTCGCGGGCTCAGTGAGTCGCCAGCGCAGGTTTCGCCGGCTCGGGGGGTCGCCGGCCAGTGTGTCGCCCTCATCCCTCGCGGGGTTTCGGGGGGCGCGACGGCTGCCACGATGGGCGGCGTTTCTCACGGAAGGCGGCCATCCCTTCGGCTGCCTCATCGGACGCGAAAAGTGACGCCGACAGGTCCGTCGTCCACCGGAAGGCGTCGGCCCGTTCCATGGCCGGAATCTCAAGGATAAGACGCTTAGCTGTAGCCAGCGCCGCCGGTCCGCCGGCCACCAGCTGGGCGACCACCCGTTCCACTGCGTTGTCGAGGTCCGAGGCGGGCACGGCGGAGGTGATCAGGCCCACGTTTGCGGCTCGCTCGGCCGGGATTCGCTCACCGGTGAGGTAGAGCTCCAGCGCGTCGGCGACTCGCAGCTTCGGGACCGTGACCACCGAGACGATGGCGGGCGCCACCCCGACGCGCACTTCGGTGAAGCCGAACATGGCGTCCTGGCTGGCCACCGAAAGGTCGCACACCGCAGCCAGACCGACCCCGCCTCCCAGGCAATGGCCGGCGATGCGGGCCACCACCGGTTTCGGGGAATCCTGGATAGCGGCCAGGATGCCGCCCAGTCCGATACGGGGGTCCTCGCCGGTCGGCGCGCCTCCGCCCTCGGAGAGGTCCGCGCCGGCGCAGAAGACCGGACCGGTATGGGTCAGAACGACCACCCGCACCGCCGGGTCGGAGATTGCTGTCTGCAACCCGTCAGCCAGGCCGCTGCGCAGGGCCACGCTGAGCGCGTTGCGGTTGTGGGGCTGATCCATGGTCAGAGTGGCCACTCCCAGATCTGACGAACGACGAACGGCTTCGGCCGGGCTGGACGGGGGAGCGGTCACCACAGCAGCTTCTCGCGATTCCGCCGCCGCCGCACCCGGCGACCGACCTGGCACCGGCGCCGGCTACCGCGCTGATTCGTCAGCATGGCCGCAGGCTCCTCCGCTCGAGGCTGAGGGCGAACGTGCGAGCGCGCTCGAGACCCTCAGCGACTGCCGGGATCGGTGCGCCAAGATCGGGGTTCGCACTCGAATACCCGATGATCGCCCCTGATGTGGTCCGCGGCCGCCTTGTACCGCACCGTGGCGCGCAAGAGGCTCGCAGACCCTTATCCCGAGCGAGCCGGCCGTCGTGGACCTGGTCGCCCGGGGGATTGTCCAACCCCAGATCGGCGAGAGGCTGTATGTCGCACGGCGGACCGTGCAAACCCGTGTTGTGCACCTATTCGCCACGCTCCACCTCCCCTCCCCTCCCCTCCCCTCCCGTACGCAGCTGGCCGCCGAGGCAGCCCGGCGCCAGGGGTAACGAGCCGGAGGGTCGGAACGGCGCGGCCCCCGCCTGAGGCGGGGAACGGGCGCCCGCCCGGCGCCGGCACCACGGAGCTCCCGCCCCACCCTTCGCCGGCGCTCGGAGGCGGTCTGCTGGCGGGTTACTGGGCCGGGCGAAAGTAATGTTCGGGGCAGATCTGCAAGGCGCGCCCTCGTGGCGGGATCAGGGCATCGTTCAGACACAAATCGAGTCGGACGCCTGCCTTCTTGGCGGCGTACGCTCCGAGCGGTGCTCTCCTGCATCGTGCCCACCCCCAAGCAGGCGGACCTTTTTGCGTGACGGCTGTTACTCGATGCCCTCTTTCTCGAGGGCCAACAACCAGGACGCCTTCTGTCTCACCGGGGCGGCTCACCTGGTCGTAGATCCTGAGGTCAGATCCCGGCTGTCGGAGCTGTTCGTCTCGGAGCGCCAGGCCCCCGGTGTCCCGACACCATCGCGTGACGAGCTGTTTTTCGGCTTCGCGATCGCGTCATGTTTGCTGACCTGCACCACCGGTCACGGCGACCCCCACCCAGTCCATACCGTCTGGCGCGCGCCGAGCGGGGTCTGAGCCGGAAATGGATCAGAGGATTTCGCTCGTCACCCTCGGGATCTCCGACCTTTCGAAAGCCCGGGCGTTCTACGAGGCGCTCGGCTGGAGCGGGGGGCCCCCCGACGGCGAGGTGGTGTTCTTCCAGGCCGGCGGCATGATCGTGGCCCTGTGGGAGCGCGACAAGCTGGCGGCCGACAGCGCAGTCCAAGACGGTGGTGGGTGGGGCGGGGTCACCCTGGCCTACAACGTGTCCAGCCCAGCAGAGGTCGACGAGGTCCTCGCACAAGCCCAGGCGGCTGGAGCCCGCATCGGCCGCCCGGGTGCCCCGACCGCCAGGGGCGGCTACTCGGGGGTGTTCATCGACCCCGACGGTCATCCCTGGGAGGTCGCTCACAACCCCGACTGGATCCTCGAGCCGGGCGGCGAAGTTCGCCGCCTGAAGACCATCGATTCGGCGGCTGCCCGCCCCGCCCGGGCCCGCAAGGCGGACACCCTCGACAAGCTTGGTCGCCGCCATGCCGACATCTGGGTGGCCACCTCTGCCGGCGCGGGGGCGCACCTGGTGCCGCTCTCCTACGCTTGGGCCGGGGAGCGGGTGCTGCTGGTCACCGAGGCCGCCTCGGCCACCGTGCGCAACCTGTCGGCCACGCGAACCGCCCGTCTGGCGTTGGGACCAACCCGTGACGTGGTGGTGATCGAGGCCACCGTCGAAAAGATCACCCGCTACCAGGAAGCACCCGCCGAGCTGATCGACGCTTACCTGGCCCAAGCGGACTGGGATCCCTCCCAGGTTGGCGGCCAGTTCGTGATGGTCGTGCTTCGTCCTGACCGGCTACAAGCTTGGCGGGAAGCTAACGAGATTGCCGGGCGCACCCTCATGCGTGACGGCGCTTGGGTCGTCTAGTAGAAGCCAGCAAGGTGGACGATGTGGCCCAACTCGATCGTCGCCACGCTCGGAGGGTTCATGGAGATGGGACGGACGCGTCGAAGTCGACATGAGCTCAACTCAAAGACGCCGCGAGGTCGGCGAGAGCCATCAAGAAATAATCGTGACGCCTCAAAGGGCGAAACCTAGCCCGTGACAGCGGCTTTCAGTTCATCGTGCTGCCTTTTGATGCAGTCGGCGTAGAAGGCTGGGTCGGGCATCATGTCGCGATCGGCGGCGATGCTCACGGACAAGCGCCCGATGTAGCTGCCGACCACATTCATCAGGCCCATGTTGTCGTGCACCATGCCGAACCCGTAGGACGCCACCATGCGGGCGCCGGCCATGTAGAGCGGCACCTGAGGACCCGGCACGTTGGTAACCACCGTGTTGTACGGCGGCGGGACATTCTCGTTGGCGATGGCTTGCGTCGCGGCCATACGCCCCGCCAGCGCCGCGGTGGCAGCGGGGATGAACCTGGAGAGATCGGTCAGCGCCCGGGCGTCCACCGCGTTTTGGAGCTCCTTGGCCGCCCCCGTGCTGGCATGGACGGCATGCAACCGGGCGGGTGCGTCGCTGATGTTCGTGTGAAGAGGCACGAACATGGCGCCCACCTGGTTGCCCGGGGTGCGGTCGGTCTCGCTGCGCAACGAGATCGGGCACATGGCGGTCAGCGACAGGTCGGGCAGCTCGTTTTTGTCCGACAGGTACTCGCGCAGCGCCCCGCCCACGATGGCCAGCACCACGTCGTTGACCGTCGACCCCGGCGTGATGGAACGCATCGCTCGTACGTCGTCGAGCTCGAACATCACCCCGTCCACCACGCGGTGGGCCGACACCGCAGCGTTGAAGCGGGTGCGGGGCACCTGAGCCGGAGGCGGAGCGGAGCTCTGGGCCGCGGCGGCCTGGCGCAGGCGGTCGGCCATGCCCGTGCTGGTCCAGGTCTCGAGGAACCGCCACGGCTGCGTGGCGGCGTTCCAGCCGGCACGCGCCAGCAGCTCGGCCTGCGACGGCTCCGGCTCCCCCCGCCACGGCTCGGCAGGCGGAGGGGGCGGGGGGGCGTCAGGCGTGAGGTCCTGGGTGGCCACGCCGATCTCGGTGCCAGACGCCCCGTCGACCGCGGCATGGTGCACTCTGCTCAGGATGCCGAAACAGCCGGGCGGATAGCCCTTGACCCGGTCGAGGCCGTCGATGACGTACATCTCCCACAGTGGCTTGCTGAGGTCGAGCGGCCGGCTGATGAGCCGGGCGCACTGGATGCAAAGCTGACGCCAGTCACCCGGTTCAGGGAGCGCGATGTGACGGACGTGGAACTCGATGTCGAAGCCCCCGTCCTCGAACCAATAGGGATAGTCAGCGTCGAAGGGAACCATCGCGACGCGGCGCCGGAACGGTGGCGCCAGGTGGAGACGGTCCTCTATGAATTTCATCAGCCCCTTGAACGTCACCTTCTCCGGAGCGGTCGACGGGTCGTAGATCGCGAGCCCGCCGCCGCTCATTGGCGCCTTGGGGGTCTCCGTGTAGAGGAACGACGCATCTTGAGGGCTGAGCTGTTGCATGGAAGGGAGTATTTCACGACGACAGGCTCGCCGCTCGGTTCCCATAACGGACCAGCTGCCGGCCTTGGCGAAAGTCGAGATAAGCACTGTGCGGTCACTGCCTGCGGCCGAGCTGTCGGTCACCGGCCACCGGTTCTCAGCCCGTCGACGGCGCGGATCTCACCCTGGCGGTGGCGGGCGGCTATTGGCGGGGGGCGGCCTCGAGGGCGGCAACGTCGCTGACAAGGTTGCCAAGAGCCAGGTTGATGTCGTCAGCGTGGTAACCCCAGGTCGGCCCGAGGGAGGCAGTGACCACGGGGCGGGTGTCGCCAGCGGCGTTGATGGTGTTGACCTGGAGCCACGTGGCGCCGTTAGCGGTGTCACAAGATGCGGTGTACAGATGTGGGTAGGTGACCCAGGCGACCGAGCCTCCCTGAGGGAAGTACGGCGAAAGACCCGCTGTACCGCCGGCGATGCTGGCCGGATTGACGCACGCCACCTGTTGGCCGGCCGTAGTGAGCTGCAGCGACATGAGGCTGGCTCCGGCGCCGGGACGGCCGAAAAGGGAGTCGGAGGGCGGCTGGGTACCAAAGGTCGAGTAGGCGATTACGCAACCGGGCATCGAAGTGGAGGTGCAGAGCGGGATGTTGTGGAAGGTGGCGCCGACGGTCTTGCCGGTGGGGACCTGGAGGTTCCCGCCGGCCAGGATGGCGGTGACCAGCCGTTTCCGCACGGATGGATTGGGGTCGATCTGCTCGGCGATGAGCCTGATGAGCATGGCCGCGCCCTGGGAATGGCCGATGAGGATAAATGGTCTCCCGGCGTTGAGGTGCTGGAGGTAGTACTGCCAGCCAGACAACAGGCTGTCATAAGCAGTGTTGATCGCGGGCAGGCCCCCGGTGAGCAGGGCCGAGAGGGTTACCTGCCGGTACATCGGGGCCCAGACCCGGCAGACCGATGAGAACCTGGCGGCCTGGGCCATGGCTACGTCAGTCTCGGCCGGCTGGATGGTCAGGTCGGCGTTGGGCCCGTCCTCCTCACTGACGGTGGGATATACGTAGAAGCAGTCGAAAGCTGAGTTGGCCGCCGCCGAAGCTGGTTGGAGCGAGCGGGCGCCAGTGGACGTGACGATGGTGGCGTCCAGGTCAGACGCACACGGATCAGGGGAAGCCCCCGGTTGGCACAGCCACACCGGCGAGACCGAACCGCCGGAGGTCGTGAAGGTCGACCTCGACGGCTTCGTAGTGACGGTGACCTGGCTGCGCGGCGGTTTCGTCGGGCTCGAGCTGCATGCGGCGACCAGCAACGCCACGCTGGCTAAGGCCATCCCGCGGCGGAAACCCGCCCGAACATTGGACCTCCTGCTAACCACGGCTAACTATCTACCACGGCCACACTGGAAAGGGTCCCCGCTGGCGAGCGTAGGGGTCGCATGCCGGCCATTGGCGGGGTAGTCAACCGCCGGTGCGCCGCTGCGATGCTGGCCACGCGGTGCGACCGATTAGGCAGGTGGGGCGACGCTTAGCCCGATCACGCCATGCACGGCGATCCGCTCGGCCACGTAGCCGATCGCCTTCATCTCCTCCACGAACGCGCTCAGGTAGGCGAAGCCGGCATTATCGCGGCCGCGGGGCGTGCCCATCGCTTGCTGCACCGAGGAGAACTTCCCGTCGATGAGACGTGAACCTGGCAGTCGCTCCGCCTCCTTGATGAGGGCGGGTCGCAGGCCGGCGAGGGCATCGAGTCCTTGTTCGACAAAGAGGTCATAGGAGCCGCCGAGCGTGTCGGGGCGCACGATCTCGGCATGCTTGATATTGCGTTCCAACCACAGGTCATAGGCGGCCCGCGGGGCAGACGCGACTCGGATGCCCGGACGGTCGACCTCGTCAATGCTCGTGATCGGCGAGCCCGGGGGGACCAGGTAGGTGCAGTCGATCTCGCAGTAGGCGGCGGTGAACGCGATCGCGGTGGCGCGGGCCGGCTCGGCGCCGATGTTGCCGACGTCCCAGGCATCGTCGGTTGCGGCATCGGCCAGTTCCCCTGGCGACTTGTACGGCACCAGTGTCACCTCGACGCCGAGGCGCCGGCCGAGTTGGCGGGCCATGTCAGGTGACACTCCCTGGGGCGAGCCGTCCGGCTCTCGCCCGGTGACGAGCAGGAAGTTGCTGAGGTTTATGCCGGCGCGCAGCATGCCGGTGGGAGCGAGCGCAGCGACGGCAGCGGGCGATGGATCCAGCAGCGACATGGCTGACCAGCGTACGGCTGGACCTCGATCAGCGCTGAGGGGTCTGCGGAACCGACCCTGGTTCAGCGTAGATGGCTCGGGAGCTCGGTCCATTGGCCCAGTCCGTGGAGATTCTCGGGCAGGCCCTTGATGTAGTCGAATAGTCCGAACTCCTGGTAGAGCGAGCCGAGGTTCGCGATCACTTTGGTCGACCACATCCGTTGGCGAAGTTCCTGAGGAGGCAGGTCCGCCTCTGTGGCGCCACGGCCGCCGAGCTCGATGCGCGCCCCACGGGCGTTCGAGAACGCGCCCTGTCGCCAGATGGGCGCCCCCATACCCACGTAGTCGAGGAAGACAATGGTCGTCATCGTCATGAACTCGCGCAAGAATGTGTCGTAACGGTAATCTTTGTAGATTTGTGTTTTGGCCATGAACCGGTCGTAATAGGCTCGCAGGATGCCGGGCAGGCTGTCGCCCGAATACACGTCCGGCAACACTGAACCACTGCTCATCAAGTAGGCCAGGTCGGATGGGACGGGGCCGAGGAACATGCACTGGAAGTCAATGCACAGCCATCCGTCCGGGAAGCGGTCGCTGGGCGTGCAGAAGAAAATGTTGTCGCCTTTCGCGGTGTACATCGTCGGCCGTCATCTCGACTTCGTGCACCTTGTGCACACCAAAGGTATCGGCGTCCTCCATCACCAGTACCCAGCCGTCGTTCTGCTTGTCGAAGGTCGCGAGGTAGGCGTGCGGCCGGGGGAAAAAGTTGTCGGCCTGGAAAGAGTACGCGCTGATGTCCTTGACGAACATGGCTTCGATTTCGTCCCTGGGCAGAAGCTCGAAGGGCGGCCAACTCTGGACGACGAAGCAGTTTGGCTTGTTTGTGACCTCGCTGTAGGTGCATTTGACCTTCTTGATCGACGAAAAGTAGCCGGCCGTCATACCGACGTCCGCCTCCTCCTGGTGTACCACCCGGTTGCTCGCAGCAATCACCCCGCGGCTGCGCAGGACGTCGGTCACGAATGAGGTGTCGACGTCGTCGATACCTCTGGGCAGCACCAGCCCGGGAACAGTTCGGTCCATGGCAACTCCCTCAGGTGACAACCTGGCGGTATCGGGCCGCGGGGGGGACTCGGCGGCGCGGGCCAGCCGGATTTGCCGCCGTGCGTACTGGACGACGTCGGCAGAATCCATGGCCGCGCCCGCGGCCAGACACTGATCGAAGGCGGTCTGGCCCAGCTCCTCACGAAGGTGGTCGACGACGGCAGCCAGGCTGGCCACCCGGGTAATGGTGGCGTCGCGGTGGGTCGCGCCGTACAGGGTGGCGGCGATCTCCGTCTGGTGGATGCGGTCGAAGAACACGGCCAGGTTCGCAATTGTGGACGCCAGATGGGCCAGGCTGCCGGTTCGGTGTAGCGAGTCGATGTTGCTGTCGAAGAGGGTCAGCGCCTGATCGACATCCCCGCTCACCGTTTCGAGCGCGGCGACATCCCGGGCGAAGAAGGCCTCGAACAGCCGTAGGCGATGCTCCCGCGTGTATTCGAGTCCTTGGCGCAGAACGGTCAAAGCCAGATCGGGATCAGTTTCGGTGAATGCTCGACCGTACCCATCGAGTGCGAAGGCGATCACCCACGGATTGCCACATAGGCACGCACGATGGCTACGGTGTCCTCGGCGACCGCTCGGGCCCGATCCGTCCGCCCCGCATTCGGCAGGGCGTAGAGGGTCATGGCCAATCCAAGGACCCTTTATCAACCCCATCTACTATTCCCGCGGTGGACGCGCTCAACAGAATCTGGCCGCCATGCCCGGCCCCCATCACCCGGGCCGCCCGGTTCAAGACAGGACCGAAATAATCGCCGTCCCGCGGTTCGGCGTGCCGGTGGCCAAACCCATCCGCACCGGCAATTCCAATCGCTGCTGGGCGGCAATAGCGGCGGCCACCGCGGCATTGCCGGAGGAAAACGCGGCACAGATCCCGTCGCCCGTGTGCTTGAACAGGAAGCCACCATTGTCCTCGACAGCGGCGCGCAACACCCCGTCATGCAGCACGAGCGACGACCGCATCGCCACCGGATCGTGCTCCCATCGGCGCGTCGAACCTTCGATGTCTGTGATCAGAAACGTTACCGTGCCCGACGGCGGCTCCCGCATCCCACTCCCTCCGCTCAACGTTATTATGGCAAAAATCGCTGCTCAAGGCGCTGAACTGCTGCGATGAGTATTGTCGCCACCAGTGGCGAGGCCGACGGGGACGGTGACGTTTCTCTTTACCGATATCGAGGAAAGCACCCAGCGTTGGGAGGCGGACACGTCGGCTACCGAGGCGCTGTTGGCCGCCCACGACAAGCTGGTCCACACGGTGGTGGACGGTCACGACGGATACGTGTTCGCCACCGCGGGCGACGGTTTCGGGGTGGCGTTTCAGCGGGCCTCGGAGGCGGTGGCGGCGGCGGTGAAACTGCAAGAGTCGTTCACCGGCGATGAGTGGGCTTCGGTCGGGCTGCGGGTGCGGATGGGGGTGCACACCGGCGAGGCAGTCGAGCGCGACGCCGACTACTTCGGCCCGAACGTGAACCGCACAGCCAGAATCATGGCCCTGGCCCATGGGGGCCAGATTCTGATCTCGACGGTGACCGCCGGCCTGCTCGCTGGGTTCGACACGGTGGAGTTGGGCGAGTAGCAGCTGCGGGGGATGGCTCGCCCGGAGCGCCTGTACCAGGTGGTCCAGGCCGGGCTTCGGCGGGAGTTCCCCGCCCTTCGAGGCGAGCGGGGCCGGTCGGACCATCTGCCCGCCGCCTTGACCACGTTCGTAGGCCGCCAGGCCGAGATCGACGCCCTGGCCGTCCGGATGGGCGAGGGGCGGCTGGTGACACTGGTGGGACCGGGCGGGGCGGGCAAGACCCGCCTGACCATCGAATCCGGCCGGCGCCGCTCGCTGCCGGTCCAGACCCTCGTGCCGTCTCGGCGGCCGTCCGCAGCTGCGGCGGGATGACCTGACTTTCGTTGGCCCGGATAGCTCGGCTCGAGTGTCCGAGCGTTACAAACTTCTACGTTCTATCGGGCCAAGGCCTCTAGTGGAAAGCTTCAAGGCCTTCAAGGACGGGCGGCTCATAGGGGCCGGTTGTGATCACGCGTGCGCGACTCGTCCGCTCGCCGTCGCGCCCCTGCAGGTGGACAGTCACCTCGCCGCCCTCCAGGGCCGCACCTTCGACAACAGCCCCTTTCCAGTTAGGGCTGTCCGGATCGTCGATTTCGACGAGGACGGTGGCCCCTGCGATCTGCACCTCGAATGACTCCATACCGGCGTTTTACCCCCCGAGTGGCTCGCTATGTCGTGTTCGGACCAACACGAACGGGACCGACGCGCGATCATGCAGGCATTCGGGGGGCACCAGAGAGGGGAGACCGGATGCAGGGGTTGATGCAAGAGATGCCACTCACGGTGACTGGCATCTTCCGGCGCGCCGAGACCTTGTGGCCGACCAAACAGGTGGTCACGGCCGGCCCTTCCGGCCTCGAGCGCACCACCTTCGGGGACTGGGCCGGGCGAACCCGGCGACTGGGCACCGCGCTCAACGATCTCGGAGTCTCCCCCGACGGTCGCGTCGCGACGTTCGCCTGGAACAGCGTTCGCCACCTCGAGCTCTACTTTGCCGCGCCATGCACCGGACGGGTGCTTCACACCCTCAACATCCGGCTCTTTGCCGACCAGCTCGTCTATATCGCGAACCACGCCGAGGACGAGGTCATCTTCGCCGACCGCAGCCTGCTCCCGATCCTGTGGCCTCACATCGATGACTGCAAAACAGTCCGCCACGTGATAGTGATGGACGACTGTGGGGATGGCCCCGGGGCGGCGGAGGTCCCAGATGACCCTCGCATCGTCGATTACGAGAAACTGATAGCGGCCGCTGCTCCACACGCCTTCGACACCGTCACGGACGAGAACAGGGCGGCGTCGATGTGCTACACGAGCGGGACCACCGGTGATCCGAAGGGCGTGCTGTACTCCCATCGGTCGGTAGTCCTGCACTCAATGGGCGCTTGCCTCGCGGATGCTTTGGCCGTGAGCGAGGCGGACGTGATCCTCCCGGTGGTCCCCATGTTCCACGCCAACGCCTGGGGGCTTTGCCAGGCGGCGGTGATGGCCGGGTCCAA
The DNA here is from genome assembly GCA_963834725.1 of uncultured Acidimicrobiaceae bacterium. Classification (GTDB taxonomy): domain Bacteria; phylum Actinomycetota; class Acidimicrobiia; order Acidimicrobiales; family Palsa-688; genus PALSA-693. Next base: position 2,884,473 of record CAWICN010000001.1, on the reverse strand, counting down.
GCTGGTGTTCAGCGGGGCCGATCTTTCTCCTCAATCGGTCACCAACCTGATTCTCGGTGAGGAAGTCACCATGGCCGCCGGTGTGCCGACCATCTGGATGGGAGTGCGACCGCTCCTGGCCGGGCAGCCCCACCGGCTGCGGACCATCCTCTGCGGGGGATCTGCCGTCCCGAAGGCGCTGTCGGAGGCGTACCGGCGCGACGTCGGGCTGCCGATCCTCCAGGCGTGGGGCATGACCGAGACCAGTCCTCTCGCCACGGTCGCCCGTGTCCGCCGGGAGCGCCAGGAGGCTGCCTCATCGGAGGAGGAGCTGGCCGACGTCCGGGCCTCCGTTGGCATCCCGGTGCCGCTCGTGGAACTGCGGATCGCTGAGCCCGACAGCGGGACGGTGCTGGCCTGGGACGACCAGGTAAGCGGTGAGGTGCAGGTGCGGGGCCCCTGGATCGCCCGGAGCTATTACAACGATGAACGGGGGGCACCGTCGTTTACCGCTGACGGTTGGTTGCGGACTGGAGATGTCGGGGCGGTGAGCCCGGACGGCTATGTCCGTCTGGTCGACCGCACCAAGGACCTCATCAAGTCGGGGGGCGAATGGATCTCATCGGTTGAGCTCGAGAACCACCTGATGGCGCATCCGGATGTGGCGGAGGCCGCGGTGATCGCGGTGCCGAGCGACCGGTGGATGGAGCGGCCCCTCGCCTGCGTGGTGTTGAAACCTGGCGCCAGCCTGACTCGGGACGACATCATCGAGTGGCTCACGCCACGAGTGGCCAAATGGTGGCTCCCCGACCAGGTCGAGTTCATCGACGAGGTGCCGAAGACGTCGGTGGGCAAGTTTTCCAAGAAGGACCTGCGGGACCGGTTTGCCGACCGCCGGGCCCCCTAGAACGAAACCGGGCCGCGTCGGTTGGCCACCCGGTCGCCCACTTCATTGGGCACGCCCGGCCGGGCGATGCGCAAGCCACCTTGTAGGTTGGCGTGGTCGTCGCCGGCAGATGGGAGGCTTCGGGTTGGCAGCATCCCCTACCAATCCATCCCCTACGAATGCCAATCCATCCCCTACCAATGCCAATCCATCCCCTACCAATGCCAATCCATCCCCTACCAATGAAGGAAGGGGGGTCGTCGTGATCGGGGGAGGGGTGGCCGGCCTTGGCGCCGCGCTCGGGCTCGCCCGGGCCGGGCGGCCCGTGGTCGTCCTTGATCGCGACCAGCTCCTGCCGGCGGACCGCCCCGACGCCGCCTTCTCGCTGGCCCGAAGGGGTGCGCCCCAGGTGCATCACACCCATGGCCTGCTGGCCCGGTTGACTGCGACGACCCGGGAACGGTTCCCCGACGTACTGGAATCTCTGGTGGCGGCCGGCGGAGTGGAAGTCGACCTCAGTGACCGCTTCGAGGACCGGCGCCCAGAGGATGCTGATCTCCGGGTCCTGCTGGCGCGGCGGACCACGCTCGACTGGGCCCTGCGCCGGGCCGCGGCCGCGGAGCCCTCGCTGACCCTGCGCGGTGGTGAGGTGGTTGCCTCGTTGGTTGCCGGCGCCGGCGGGGGCGCGGGCCGTGACACCGCTGCTGCCGTCGCTGCCGCCGGTCCCACCGTGGGCGGCGTCCGCCTGGCGTCGGGCGAAGTGCTGCCCGCCGCGACCGTCGTGGCCGCTGCCGGCCCGCGAGCCCCCATCCCCCGCTGGCTGGCGGCGCTCGGCGTCGAGGTAGGGGAGGAGGAACATGACACCGGCATCGTCTACCTGACCCGCTGGTACCGCACAGGGGCCGGCTGGAACGCCGTCATCGAGGGCGAGGAGTTGGTCCGGCTGGCCGGAGATCTGGGCTATCTGTTCTATCTGGCCGTGCCGGCGGATCAGGGCGCGTTCTCGCTGACGATGGCCATTGGCGCGACCGATGACGCGCTGAGGTCGCAGTTGCTCGACCCGGCCGCCTTCGACCGGGCGGCGCGGGCGCTGCCCCTGCCGGCGGGCCTGGTGTCGAAGCTGATACCTGACGGGCCGGTGCACCGCATGGGTGGGCTGTTCAACCGGATCCGTCGGTTCATCGGTGCTGATGGCGGACCGCTCGTGCTCGGCTTCCATGCCGTCGGTGACGCCCACACCTGCACCAACCCCATTTACGGCCGGGGCTGCTCGTTGGCGCTGGTCCAGGCGGTCGCCGTGACCGATGCCATCACCGCTCACCCGGCTGACCCGGTTGCCCGGGCGCGGGCGTACGAGGATGCCTGCCGGGAGCAGACCGAGCCGTGGTACGACATCTCGGTCGAGACCGATCGGGCCCGGCAGGCCCGGTACCGGCGGGACGGTCAGGCCGGCTCGGCCAGCACGCCGAGCGTGATGGACCAGCTGGTGCGGCTCGGAGCAAACGACCCCATTGTCGGCCGCGCCATCCTGCGGGCCGTCAACCTGCTGGCGACCCCGCAGCAACTCATGAGCGAAGCTGATGTGCTGCGCCGGGTCATGGAGCTGGCCGCGGCCCGCAGCGCCGACCCCCATCCCCGGAATCGCTGGGCCAGGGAGGGGCCTACCCGCCAGGAGATGATCGATCTGACCGCGGCGTGAGCGCCGACGGCACTGACGGGGCGATTGACTTGCCAGTCGTTCAAGGTGGTGTGGTGCGGTCAGAACTCCGCCGCGCTGCTGGCCGGATCCCACGCCATTCGCAAAGTGGGCCACCGGGGGCCCCGCTTCCGGCGCGTCCCTGCTGAAGCGGCAGCTGCGTGAGCCCTTCTGGCCGGCGTTGGCCGGGCGTCGGCCGGGCGTCGGCCGGGGACGGGCCCGGGCCACAGCCGATGGGTCGCCCGGTGAGATGATTCCTATCTGTGTTTGAGATGATAAGAATAGCCTAAAACTGCTTGCGAGATGCAGCGGCGTGGTCCATACTGGAGGAACACAGCGCTGCGGCCGGTACTCCCCCCACTGGACCGTAAGCCGTAAGCGAAGGGCTCGGCACCCCCCCGCCGGGCCCTTCGTGACGTCCGGGGAGACGTCGCCGTAACGGCGAGGTGCGGCGCGGTGCGATCTGCGAGCATCGGGTCGATGCCAGCCCCCTCAGGACGCCAAATCGAGCTTGCCCACCAGGACCAGGAGGTCACCGTGGTGGAGGTGGGCGGGGGTCTCAGGACCTATACCGCGGGTGGCCGGCCCGTGCTGGACGGCTACAGCGACGACGAGACTTGCTCGGGAGGCAGGGGCCAGGTGCTCATGCCCTGGCCCAACCGGCTGGGCGACGGGCTGTTCCAGTGGAACGATGCCGCCCAGCAGACCGCCCTCACCGAACCAGACCAGCACAACGCCATCCACGGTCTGGTGAGATGGGCGACCTGGACTGTTGCCGAAGCGACCACCGGTCGGGTCCGCATGGAATATCGGCTGTACCCGCAGCCGGGCTGGCCGTGGATCCTCGACCTGGGAGTTACCTACACCCTCGCCGGCGACGGGCTCGAGGTCCGCACCACGGCGGCGAATCTTCCCGGCGGAGCGGGCCCCTGCCCGTTCGGCGCGGGCTGGCACCCTTATCTCTACGCGTTCGGGGGCCTGGTGGATGACGCGGTGCTCACCTTCGGGGCGGCCACGTCCTATGTCGCCGACGAGCGAGGGCTCCCGGTGCGAAGCGTTCCTGTGGCCGGCAGCGACCTGGACTTCGCCGTGGGCCGCCCGATAGGGGCGGCCCGTCTCGACCATGCGTTCACCGATCTCACCCGTGACTCCTTCGGCCGGGCCAGCATCGAACTTCGAGCCGGGGACGAGTCGGCCCGGAGCACCCGCTTATGGATGGACGGCGCCTACACCCACCTCATGGTCTTCTCGGGCGACACGGTGGACCAGGTGGACCGGCGCCGGCGCGGCCTGGCCGTGGAACCGATGACCTGCGCGCCCGACATGCTGCGCAACGGGCTCGGTCGCATCGTGCTCGACGAAGGTGCGACGTTCGAGGCCGCATGGGGGTTGTCGGCCTCGGACGGGTAACCCTGCCGGGTTCGGGCTCGGACCTCGGACCTCGGGCTGGCTCGGGCGATCGGCGATCAGCCGGACGGGGAGCCGGCGATCGGCATCAGCGGGCAGCGGCGATTGGCGATCAGCCGGACAGGGGGCCCGGCGACGGCCCCGCACTTTTTCTGTCGCGCCCTCCCCTTCGACCGGGCACAATTTGCTGCAGAAAAACGTGGAAAGGGCACTGTTCGCGCCAGAGAATCTTGATGGATACGATTCGCTACAGAAAGAGGCGAGTGGGGTAGGCCGGCCGCCTTGTCCGGCCCTCCCCTCCCCCTCCCCCCACCTCGTTGCCCGGCAGCCGGCCGCATCGCCGGCCGCCAGGACCCCCCGGTTGGGCCCTCAGGCGAACTGGGCCTGCTCGGTGGAGCCGGCCAGAGCGAGCGTCGAAGCGGCGCCGCCCGACAGGGTGGTCATGACGTCGTCGAAGTAGCCCGCACCGACCTCCCGCTGATGGCGGGTGGCACTGTAACCGTCGTCTTCCAGGGCGAACTCTCGCTGCTGCAGCTCGACGTAGGCGCTCATGCCCCGCTCGGCATACCCCCGGGCCAGGGCGAACGACGACTCGTTGATGGCGTGCCAGCCGGCCAGGGTCACGAACTGGAAGGTGTACCCCATCGCTCCGAGCTCCTTCTGGAAGCGGGCGATGGTCTGGTCGTCGAGGTGCTTCTTCCAGTTGAACGACGGCGAGCAGTTGTACGCCAGCATCTTCTCGGGATACTCATCCTTGATGCGCTCGGCGAAGACCCGGGCCTCGTCGAGGTCGGGTGTCGACGTCTCGCACCAGATCAGATCGGAGTAAGGGGCGTAGGCGAGGCCGCGGGCGACCGCGATGTCCATCCCGGGGCGCACGTAGTAGAAGCCCTCCGGCGAGCGGTCGCCGGTGCAGAAGCGGCGATCCCGCTCATCCACCTCGCTCGTGAGCAGGGTGGCGCCGAGGGAGTCGGTCCGGGCTACCACGATGGTCGGGACGTTGCAGACATCGGCAGCGAGGCGGGCGGCCGCCAGGGTCCGCACGTGGTGTGCCGTCGGAACCAGGACCTTGCCCCCCATGTGGCCGCACTTCTTTTCGGAGGAGAGCTGGTCTTCGAAGTGCACGCCGGCGGCGCCCGCCTCGATCATCCCCTTCATCAGCTCGAACGCGTTGAGGGCGCCCCCGAAGCCGGCTTCGGCGTCGGCCACGATCGGGACCATCCAGTGCCGGTGGCGGCCCTGGCCGCCGCTCTCCGCCCACTCGATCTGGTCGGCCCGCCGCAAGGCGTTGTTGATGCGCCGGACGACGGCAGGGACGCTGGTGGCGGCGTACAGGCTCTGGTCGGGGTAGACCTGTTCGGACAGGTTGGCGTCAGCCGCCACCTGCCATCCGGAGAGGTAGATGGCCTGGAGACCGGCCTTGACCATCTCTACGGCCTGCGCGCCGCTCAGGGCGCCGAGGGCGTTGATGTAGTCCTCTGCCTGGAGGAGCGACCACAGGCGCTCGGCCCCTTGCCGGGCCAGGCTGTGTTCCACCGTCACGGAGCCACGGAGGCGGATGACGTCGGCGGCGGAGTATGGGCGGCGGACGCCCTGCCAGCGTGCGTCGTCGGCCCACTGCGCCTCCAGCTGCGCGATGGCGGCGTCAAGAGGGGTGGTCATGAGGAGGAAGGGTCCTTTCTGGTCGGGAAGTCCAGGTCGGGTCGGGAAGTCCAGGTCGGGTCGGGAGGTCCAGGTCGGGTCGGGAAGTCCAGGAGGCCAGGTCGCGAGAGTTAGAGAGCGGAGAGACGGGTTTGATTCAGGCCAGCAGCTCGTAGGCCGGCAGCGTCAGGAAGGGGAGGAAGTCGTCGCCGAGCGCCACCTGCTCGAAGATGTCCCGAGCCTGGGCCACCAGGGTGGGATCGCTGCCGGAGGTCAGGAGCGACGACTGTGCTGCTTCGAGACCGGCCCGGACGAGCGGAGCGGTGACCGGTGTGCCATCCGACAGCGTCACCTGGTGATGGACCCACTGCCAGATCTGCGCCCGGCTGATCTCGGCGGTGGCGGCGTCCTCCATCAGGTCGTCGATGGCGGCCGCTCCCGTCCCGGACAGCCACGAGACCAGGTATCGCAAGCCCACCGAGATGTTGGTGTCGAGGCCGGCCCGCGTGATCCCGTCCGGCGCTCGGTGCACCTCCAGCAGATCGGACGGCCCCACGTGCACGTCTGGCCGCTGGCGTTCGAGCTGGTTGGGGCGATCGCCGAGGACGGCGTCGAACTCGGCCCGAGCCGTTCCGACCAGGTCGGGATGGGCGACCCAGGTGCCATCGAAGCCGTCACCTGCCTCGCGGCGTTTGTCGTCGGTGACCTTGGCCAGGGCCGCCTCGGTCACCTCCGGTTTGCGGCGGTTCGGGATGAAGGCGGCCATGCCGCCAATGGCGTGGGCGCCGCGCCGGTGACAGGTCTTCACCAGCAGCTCGGTGAAGGCGCGCATGAACGGCACGGTCATGGTCACCGACGACCGGTCGGGAAGGACGAAGGCCGGGTCGGCGTGGAAGCGCTTGGCGACGCTGAAGATGTAGTCCCAGCGGCCGGCGTTGAGCGCGCAGATGTGGTCGCGCAACTCATAGAGGATCTCGTCCATCTCGAACGCGGCGGTGATGGTCTCGATGAGCACGGTGGCCCGGATCGACCCGCGATCGAGGCCGAGTGCATCCTCGGCCCAGAACATGACGTCGTTCCACAGCCGGGCCTCCTGGTGACTCTCCAGCTTGGGCAGGTAGAAGTAAGGGCCAGATCCCCGGGTGAGGCTCTCCCGGCTGTTGTGGAACACGTGCAGCCCGAAGTCGAACAGGCTGCCTGAGACCGGCTCACCATTCACCTGGAAGTGCTTTTCGACCAGATGCCAGCCCCGAGGCCGGACGGCCAGGGTGGCCGTTTCGCTGCCCAGCCGGTAGGCCTTGTCGGCGGTGACCAGTTCGATCGTGCCGCGCACCGCATCCTGGAGGTTGATCTGGCCGGCGATCGACGTTGTCCCAGGTCGGGGTGCTGGCGTCCTCGAAGTCGGCCATGAAGACCTGGGCTCCCGAGTTGAGCGCGTTGATCATCATCTTCCGCTCCGCCGGGCCGGTGATCTCTACCCGCCGGTCGAGCAAGGGCTTCGGCGCCTCCGGAACTGTCCAGTCGCCGTCCCGGATCTCGCGGGTGGACGGGAGAAAGTCGGGACGCTCGCCGGCGTCGAAGCGGGCCTGCCGCTCCGCCCGGACGGCCAGGAGGTCACGCCGGCGGGCGTCGAAGCGGCGGTGCAGATCGACGATGAACCGCGCTGCCTCCGGGGTCAGCACACGGTCGGCATCCGGGTGCGGCGTGGCGGTGAACTGGTTGGACTGCTCGGTCACAGGCCCCCATTATGTAAAAGATTCCCAAAGTTGTCGAATCAAACATCGCAGATGCTTGCCCCTGATGTGAAAAAGTGTAAAACTTTCAGAGCTATGGTTATGACGCCTGATGTCCTTGATCCCCTGGTGTTCGGTCAGCGGCTCCGCCACTACCGCCGTCAGGCCGGCCTGACCCTGGAAGCGCTCGGCGACGCGGTCGGGCGGCCGCCGTCCTATCTCTCGCAGCTGGAGAACGGCCACCGCGAGCCGCGCCTGTCCATGGTCAACCAGCTGGCGGCCGCGCTCGGGTGCCGGTCGGTGGATCTCCTCGACGCGGCGGCGCCCAGCCGCCGGGCCGAGCTGGAAGTGGCGCTGGCCCACATGCAGGAGGATCCCCGCTATAAGGCGTTGCGGCTGCCATACCTGCGCCCCTCGGCCCGTCTCGATGATGTGGCGCTCGAGCACCTGGTCGCCCTGTACGACCTGCTTCGCACCGAGTCGTCACCGGGGTCTGCGGCCGGGGCGGCCGAGCGGGGCGCCCGAGCAGCCAACGCAGCCATGCGCGAGGAGATGCGCAAGCGGGACAATTACTTCGGGGAGATCGAGCAGGTCACAGAAGAGGCCTTGACCGCGGTCGGCTACGACGGTCCCGGCGCGGTATCGGAGCGCCACCTCACCGACCTCGCTGCTTTTTACGGGTTCAGCATTGCCCGCGTCCAGGATCTGCCGCCGTCCACCCGCTCGATCAGCGACCTCCACAACCGCGTCATCTACGTGCCCCAGCGAAACCTCACCGGCGGGATGCGTTCGGCCCGTTCGGTCATCGCCCAGACCCTGGGGCGTTTCGCCCTCGGCCATCGCGATCCGGTCGACTTCGAGGGATACGTGCGCCAGCGGGTCGAGGCCAACTACTTCGCGGGCGCCCTGCTGGCCCCGGAGCGGGCCGTGGTACGCATGCTGGCGGATGCCAAGGCTCGAGAGGACATCTCGATCGAGGACCTCAACGAGGGCTTCTACATCTCCTACGAGATGGCAGCCCACCGCTTGACCAACCTTCTCACCCGCCACTTCGACATCCCCCTCCACTTTTTCCGGTCCGATCCCGAGGGTCTGCTCTGGAAGGCCTACGAGAACGATGGGGTCCTCCTGCCCGCCGACGAGGATGGAACCATCGAAGGCCAGCGGCTCTGCCGGTGGTGGAGCGCCCGCCAGGCCTTTGAGTCGGAGGACTCCTACTCCCTGCACTTCCAGTACACCGAAACCGTGACCGGCAGCTTCTGGTGTGTCACCCATATCGGGGTGGAGCGCGAGCGTGGTGATGCCGTCACGATCGGGACCGCGGCCGGGTTCGCCAGGTGGTTCCGCGGCAGCGGAACCAACCGTAAGACCGTGTCGCGCTGTCCCGATCCGGGTTGCTGCCGCCGTCCGCCCACCGAGGCCGTACGCCGCTGGGAGGGCACGGCGTGGCCCTCCGCTCGCGACCACAGCCATTTCGTATCGGGACTGCCGACCGACACCGTGGTCTTCAGCCCCCACCCCGGCGTGGATCTCACCGACGTGTACTCGTTTCTCGACCGCCACTCGGGCCTGGATCGCCATTCAGGCCTCGATCGCCGTTCGGGGGGGTCGGCCCGACGACGCTGACCGGGACGCCCGTTCGTGCCTCGAATTCGCGTTTTGGGTAAGGACTAGCGTGACCCGTCGCCGCAGCCCGGCGGGCCCCCGGCGAGGCTGGGCGAAGGAGGAAGCTCGTGGCCCTCAGATTGATACTCGGATTCGGCGTGACCCTCATTGGACTCGCGCTGGTTGCCCGCAGAGCGTGGTACCTGTTCCGGCTGGTCGCCACGGGCGCGCCCGCTCACGGTCGGATGCGCAACGCCGCGGCTCAGGTCAAGGCCGAGCTGATGGACGTGTTCGGGCAGCGCAAGCTGCTGCGCCGCCCCCTGCCTGGCTTTGCCCATTTCTGCGTCTTCTGGGGCTTCATCATCCTGATGCTGACCATCGTCGAGGCCTACGGCGATCTCTTCTCGCCGACCTTCGCCATCACGACCAGCCCGATACTCGGGTTTTTCGAGGATCTCTTCGCGGTCGGTGTCCTGTTCGCACTGGTGACCTTCACGGTCATCCGGATCGTCCAAAGCCCCGAGCGCAAGCAACGCCGGAGCCGCTTCTACGGCTCCCACACCACGGCGGCATGGATCACCCTGAGCCTCATCTTCGGCGTCATCGCGACGCTCCTGCTGTATCGGGGCGCCCAGGTCAACACCGGTCATTTCCCTTACGGCAAGTCGTGGTGGCCCTTTGCGTCCCGGACGGTCGGCGCCGCCCTGGCCGGCGCGGGGCGGCCGACCAACCTGCACATCGAAACCACCTTCTTGATCCTGCAGCTGGCGGTTATCTGGGGCTTCTTCATGTTCGTGCTCTATTCCAAGCACATGCACATCTTCGTGTCCGAGCCGAACGTCCTGTTCTCCCGCCGGCCCAAGGCGCTCGGCCCGCTCGGCACCACCCCCGACCTCGATCCCGAGAAGATGGCCGAGGACGCCGTGTTCGGGACCGGCCAGATCGCCCATCTGACCTGGAAGCAGCGGCTGGACCTCATCAGCTGCACCGAGTGCGGCCGCTGTCAGGACCAGTGCCCGGCCTGGGCGACGGAGAAACCGCTGTCGCCGAAGCTGCTGATCATGGACCTACGCGACCAGCTCTTCGCATCCGGGCCGGAGCTACTGGCCGCGGCCAAGACCAACGGGGCCCAGACGACCGAGACAGCCCAGCCGGCGGACGGAGTGGCGGCCAAGGCGCTGGTACCCGACGTGATCGCAGACGACGTGCTGTGGTCCTGCACCACCTGTGGGGCGTGCGTCGAGCAGTGCCCGGTGGACATCGAGCACGTCGACACCATCCTCGACATGCGCCGCTACGAGGTCCTCATGGAAGCCCGCTTCCCGACCGAGGCGGGCACCATGCTGCGCAACATCGAGAACCAGGGGGACCCATGGGGACTCGGGGCCAGCCACCGCCTGGACTGGACGCAGAATCTCGACTTCGAGATCCCCGTCGTATCCGGGACCATCCCCGACGAGGTGGAGTATCTGTTCTGGGTGGGCTGTGCCGGCGCGCTCGACGAGCGGGCCCGGCGCACCACGCAGACCATCGCTCGTCTCCTCCACCAGGCCGGCGTGGCCTTTGCCGTTCTCGGTCCGCAGGAGTCCTGCACCGGCGACCCGGCTCGCCGGCTAGGCAACGAGTACCTCTACCAGACCCAGGCCCAGACCAATATCGAGACCCTCAAGGGCGCGGGGGTGAAGAAGGTGGTCGCCTCCTGTCCGCATTGCTTCAACTCGATCTCCCGGGAGTACCCGGCGCTCGGTGGCGACTTCGAGGTCATCCACCACACCCAGTTGCTCGAACGCCTGCTGACCGACGGGCGCCTGCGGCCGGTTGGCGCGGTTGACCGCAAGGTCACTTATCACGATCCCTGCTACCTCGGGCGCCACAACGAGGTCTACGACGAGCCACGCGGCGTGCTCCAGCACGTTCCTGGCGTCGAGGTCACCGAGATGCACCGGCATCGCCGGACCGGCTTCTGCTGCGGGGCCGGCGGCGCTCGCATGTGGCTGGAGGAGCGCATCGGCACGCGCATCAACATCAACCGCACCGATGAGGCCCTCGGCACCGGGGCCGACGTGATCTCTACCGCTTGCCCCTATTGCCTGATCATGCTCGACGATGCCACCAAAGGCCGGCAGGCGGAAGGGTCGGCGTCCGAGGAGGTCAGGGTGATGGACGTGGCCCAGGTCCTCGAGCAATCGGTGGCGGCGGCCACGCCTCCGTCGCCTGGGGCTCCAGCGGCCGCCGGCTGACCGACGGTCGTGGCGGCCGGCGAATCCACGGTCGTGGCGGCCGCCACCAGCACGCCGCCCGGCGCCGCGACCCAGAACCGGTCGGGCGGCCCGCTGACGAGCGTGGACCGGTCAGCATTGCTGATGCAACTCTGACAGAGGACTAGTTGGTAACGGCCCTGGTGTCGGCTTCACGCAGCCGGGCGGCCATGCTGCTCAAGAGCTTCTGGGCGACGGTCGGGACCTGATCGAGCACACTGACGAATTCGCGCTGGCTGATGATCACCAGCTGCATATCGGTGTTGGCCACCACCGTGGCCGACCGCGGTCCCCGGTCGAGGAGGGCCAGCTCTCCGAAATACCGCCCTGGGCCCAGGGTCGCCACTTTGCGGCCGTTGCGACGGACACTCGCCTCTCCCGACATCACCAGGTAGAACTCGTGACCGATGGCGCCCTCTCTCACGATCTCGGCACCCGCTTTTACGTCGACGATCTCGGCCGCCTTCCCGATCAGCCGCAACTCCTTCTTGTTCAGTGAGGAGAACAGTTGCACCTGGGCCAGGTGCTCGAGCTTTCGGTCAGCGGGCATGGGCGAACTGTACAGACTCATGGTGGCGCGCGGAGAAATTTCCGTGCTTTCGGGTGTCGTCTTTCCGCCCGATGAGCCTGTTAACAGTCCGGCAACACGATGGACAACGAAAAGAAACAACGGGTTCGTAGCCTCAGGCCGCGTGAGCACCGCTCGCCGTGCTCACAGTCCAGCACCGAGCAGTCCAGCACCGAGCAGTCCAGTGCCGACCACAATCCACCGAGCTCATCCACCCGCACCCCCAAAGGAGGGGCTACTTGTCCGTTCTCATGACCAGCCTGGTGCACGCAGCGAACGTGTGCGGCAAGAACGTGGCGTATCAAGGGTCGACGGCGACCAAGAGTTGCGCCGATCTCAATTGGGTTGACACTGGAAACACCAGCTGGCAGCTGACGGCTGCCACCTTCGTCGGCCTGATGAGCCTGCCTGGCCTGGCCGTGCTGTATGCCGGGCTGGTACCGAAAAAATGGGTCGTGAACACCATGTTCATGGCCTTCAGCGGTTTCTCCGCAGTGCTGGTGGTGTGGGTCCTGTGGGGCTACAAGATGGGCTTCGGATCCCCGCTCGGTGGCGGTACGCCGAACACCTACAGCTATCACTACACCGGGAACTTCTTCGCCAACTTCTTCAACAACTTCATCGGCCATCCGGAGTCGATCAATGCCGGCCACGCCCAGATCGGTCAGGCCGCCTTGCCGATCGGGACCGCGGTCCCGCTCCAGATACCGACGCCGGCGCTGGCGTACTTCCAGTTCGTGTTTGCCGCCATCACGCCGCTGCTGTTTCTCGGGAGCGTCCTGGGCCGGATCAAGGTCGGGGTCTGGATGATCTTCGTCCCGCTCTGGACCACCTTCGTCTACACCGTCAATGCCATGCTCCTGTGGGGCGGCGGCTACTGGGCCCACGAGGGCGCCCTCGACTACTCGGGTGGCTACGTCATCCATCTGGCCGCAGGAACCACCGGGTTCGTGGCGGCCTGGATGATCGGGCCCCGGCTGGCGCGGGACCGGGCCCGCTCGGTCCCGCACAGTTTGCCCATGGTGGCGATCGGTGCCGGCATCCTCTGGCTGGGATGGAACGGCTTCAACGGCGGTGACCCCTACTTCTCCGGGGCCGACGCGGCCACCGCCGTCATCAATACCAACGTGGCGACTGCGGTAGCTCTGCTCACCTGGGTGCTCTGGGACATGTTCCTCCATCCCAAGAAGCCCACCTTCGGCGGCGCCATCAACGGGATGATCGTCGGCCTGGTCGCCATCACTCCCTGCGCCGGGTACGTGAGCGGCTCCGGCGCCATCTGGGTCGGCATCATCGCCTCGAGCATCGTCTGGTTCTCCTGGACCTACTTCTCCCGGGTCAAGTTCATGAAGAAGGTCGACGACGCCATGGGGGTGTTCCACACCCACGGGGTGGCCGGCCTCTGCGGGGGCCTGCTGGTGGGCATCTTCGCCGACCCGGCCGTGACGATCTATGCCAGTTCCAACGGGTCCCCGGTCGTGGTCAGAGGCTGGCTGTACGGCAACCGCCACCAGTTGTTCATACAGCTTGGCGCGGCCGTGACGATCATCCTCTACGACGCGCTCGATGACCTTCATCATCCTCCGGGTGATCAAGCTGTTCACTCCCCTGCGGATGCCCGACGATGTGCTCGAGTCCGGTGATCTGGCCGTCCACGACGAGCTGGCCTACCCGGCCGACGAGGGCTACACGAGGGTTGGTGCCCTCGTGGACAGGGGATCGCCGCCGAAACCAGTCGTCGCCGCACCAACCAGCTCCGGCGTCGAGGCGGGTGACAGTCGATGAAGGTCGTGACCGCCATCATCAAGCCGTTCAAGCTCGACGACGTAAAGGACGCCCTCGAGACGACCGGTGCCATGGGCATGACCATCAGCGAGGTCCAGGGCTTCGGCCGCCAGCGTGGCCACACCGAGATCTACCGTGGCGCCGAATACAACGTGGCCTTCACGCCCAAACTCCGGGTCGAGGTGCTGGTCGACGACAGCGCGGTGATCCCGATCGTGGACGCCATCGTCAAGGCGGCCCGTACCGACAAGATCGGCGACGGCAAGATCTGGGTCACCGACGCCGACCACGTCATCCGCATCCGGACCGGGGAGACCGGGACCGATGCCCTCTAGAACTGCGAGGGGTGGCACGCCGGTCAAGCCGCCCCGGACCGGGGCTACGCTGCGGACCGTGCCGCCCCGCCGATCGCCATCCCGCCCATCGCCATCCCGCCCATCGCCATCGCGCCAATCGCCAGACGACCGCTATTCGGTGCCGGATTCCCGGTCCGTCCGTTCGCCGTGGGTGTGGCGGGCCTTTTTCGTCATGTCGCTGCTGGCCTTCGGCGTCGCCATCATCCTGGTCGGCAACCACAAGGCCGGCTTCGCCGTCGCCTGGGGTGTCATCGGGGCCGGCTGGCTCGCCATCTCGATGTGGCTGTGGCGTCAGCACACCCGGCTGAACCGCTAAAGGCCCGGTTTCCCCTCAGAGTCCCGTTTCCCTCACCGCCAGCGCTGCCTCCAGAGCGGCTATCAGCTGCCGCTCGGCGTCGGCACCGACCACCTGCCCGCCGGTGAGGGTCTGCACATAGAAGACGTCGATGACTTCGGCGCCCAGGGTGTTGATCAGGGCGCACGTGATGGTCAGACCGGCGTCGGTCACGGCCTTCGCCAGCTCATAGAGGACCGGCCCACGGTCAGCCGCCCGCACCTCGACGACCGTTGCCGCCGCCGAGGCCGAGTCGTCGATGACGACCCGAACCTGGGGGGCGGCCGCCGCCGAAGCCCGTCGGTATCGGGCGTACTGCCGTTCGCGTTCCTCGAGCAGCTCGGGGATAGCAATCCGTCCATCGAGGGCGGCTGTGAGATCGGCGCGGACCCGTTCCCAGTCGGGCATCCGGTCGAAAGCGGGGGCGACCTCGAAGCGCAGCAGCGCCATGTTCGTGGCCGGATCCGAGATGGTGGCTGCCGATCGGATCGTCACGCCGCAGAGCGTGAGGACGCCTGCCACCGTGGCGAGCAGTCCGCGTCGGTCCGGTGCGACCACGGTTACCCGGCCGCCATCGGCCAGTAGCTGCAGTTGTCCGGCGCGGAGCAGTGCCTCCTGGTCCGGGCCGACAGTGGCGGCCCGATCGTCGGGCGCCGGCCGGCCCTCCAGGACGGCGGCGGTCAAATCCACCAGCCGGGCGACCAGGCCGGCTTTCCACGATCCCCAGGCGGACGGGCCGGTCGCCAGGCTGTCCGCTTCGGTCAGGGCGGCCAGCAGGTCCAGAGTGTCCCGGTCGCCAACGGCCGTGGCCACCCCGGCGGCCGTCGCCGGGTCGTCGAGGTCACGCCGGGTGGCCACTTCGGGCAACAGCAGGTGGTAGCGCACCAGGGCCTCCAGGGTGGCCGCATCGCGGGCCGGCAGGCCGAGCCGGGCGGCCAGCCCGCGCACCACGACGATGCCGACCTCGGTGTGATCGGCGGCCCGGCCCTTGCCGTTCCCGATGGCCCTCCCTTTTCCGATGGCCCTCCCTTTTCCGATGTCATGGAAGAGGGCGCCGAGCAGCAACAGATCCGGGCGGGCCACCGTGCGGGTCAGGGTGGCGGCCCGCGCCGTGGTCTCGAGCAGATGCCGGTCGACGGTGTAGCGGTGATAGGCGTTGCGCTGCGGCTTGTTGCGGATCGGCGCCCACTCCGGCAGGTACCGCAGCCAGATGCCAAGGTGGTCGAGCGATTCGATGGCGGCGACCGCCGGGTGTCCCGCTCCCAGCAACCGCAGGAAGGCGCGCAAAGTGTCCGGCGGCCACGTCGCTTCCGGTGCCACGGCTTCGGCCGCCAGGCGGTCGAGCGTCGAGCGGGCCATCGGCTTGTCGAGCTCCGCCGAGGCGGCCGCGGCGCGAAGGGCCAGGGAGGCATCGGTGGCGAGCGGCGCGTCCGCCACGAGCGTCACCTCGCCGTCGCGGAGCAGCAGCCCGCCTTCGAGGGGATGGTCCCGGCCGCCGGCGCGGCGGGGTGGTCCGGCCATCCAGGATTCCAGGCGGCGCCAGCCGTCGTCGTTGACCCAGGCGAGGATCCGGCCGGCGTCGGCGAGCGCCGCCATCAGGGCGTCCGCGTCGGCGTAATCCAGCGCTTCAGCCACGACATCCTGGTCCTGGAGCAGCAGCGTGTTGGCCGACCTGCCGGTGGCGCGCTGCAGCTCGACCCGGGCGGCCACGATGGTCTCCGCCGACCGGGTGAGGGCCGGATCGTCCAGCACCCCGGCCAGGACGGGGGCGACGCGTCCGAGCGAGCGAAGCAGGCGCAGATCACGCTGTCCGCCCCTCGACTCCTTGAGGTCCGGTTCGAGCAGGAAGGCCAGGTCACCGAAGCGGTCGTGGCGGGTCCGGGTGACGTCGTCGACGGTGGGAAGCCAGCGGCCGGCCCGGGTGGTCCACTGCTCGAGGACCCGGCGGAGGACCGCATCGGCCAGATCGGCGTCACCGGCCACACGCCGGGCGTCGAGCAACCCGAGGGCCACCTTGATGTCGGCATCCATGGCGGTGCGGACCTCCCTGGCGGTCCGCACGCTGTGGTCCAGATGTAACCCGGTGTCCCACACCGGGTACCAGACGGCGTCCGCAACCGGCTTGATCCGGCCCTTGCGGTCATGGACGAGCAACAGATCCAGGTCGCTGCCCGGCGCCAGCTCACCCCAGCCGTACCCGCCGACGGCCAGCAGGGCGACCCCGCGCTGGTCCCCGCCCGTGGCGTGGGCGAAAACTCGATCGAGCCAGGCGTCGACCTCGTGGGCGTAGCGCTCGCACCAGGCGATGCCGGTCAGGTTCCGGTCGCCGAGCAGGGCGGCGCGGGTGGCCCGCAGCGCGGCGGGGGCGGTCGGGCCGGCGTCCCTGCCAACGGTCACGAAAGTGCAGCCTAGAGGTGGGCCGGCCGGGTCGACCCTGCCGTTCCGTTCAGTTGTGCGCAATTTCACGCGTACGAAACGGTGGCCCGGGCAGAAGAGAAGTCCGCCCTATCGATCGCCCTGGCGCCGGACCGCCTCGGCGGCCGCCGCGATCGCCTCCGGGTCGCCGAGCGCCCGCCTCGATGACACCCCCAGCCGCCCATCGAGCTCATAGACGATCGGGACACCGGTGGGGATCTCCAGCTCGGTGATGTCGGCGTCCGATATCCCGTCGAGATGCTTGATCAAGGCGCGGAGGCTGTTGCCGTGGGCCGCCACCAGCACGGTGCGGCCCGCGAGCACCTCCGGGGCGATGGCGTCGTACCAGTAGGGGAGCATCCGCACCACCACATCGGCCAGGCACTCGGTGGCCGGCACGATGTCGGGCGCCACGGAGGCATAGCGAGGGTCGCCGCGGACGTCGAGGCGGTGATCGGGCGGCATCGGCGGCGGAGGGGTGTCGTAGCCCCGCCGCCAGGCCATGAACTGTTCATCGCCGTAGCGGCTCTTGGTCTCTGCCTTGTCGAGGCCGGTGAGGGCTCCATAGTGGCGTTCGTTCAGGCGCCAGTGCCGATGCACCGGGACCCAGAGCCGGCCCATCTCCTCGAGCGCCAGGTCGAGAGTTCTGATGGCGCGGGTCAGCACCGAGGTGTGGGCCGCCTCCACGCCGAGACCCTCCTCGGCGATCAGGGCACCGGCCGCACGGGCCTCCTTTTCCCCCTGGGCTGACAGGTCAACATCCCACCATCCGGTGAAGCGGTTCTCGAGGTTCCACCGGCTCTGGCCGTGGCGAAGCAGCACGAGCGTCCCCACGTCGGCGCAGCCTACCGGCGGTCGCCCCTGGACCTCCAGGGACGAAGAATGTTAATATTCTTGAGTCAGTGACGCTCAACTTAGGTACAGTGGTTGTCGTTCACAACATTCGTCAGCTCTAAGAGTACGGAGGCGTTCTCATGCCCAAGGCCGTCGGCATTGACCTCGGCACCACCAACTCGGTCGTCAGCGTCCTCGAGGCGGGCGAGCCGACCGTCATCCCGAACGCCGAGGGGGCGCGCACCACGCCGTCCGTTGTCGGCTTCTCCAAGTCGGATGAGGTCCTCGTCGGCGAGGTAGCGAAGCGCCAGGCCATCACCAACCCGGACCGGACCATCCGCTCGGTCAAGCGGCACATGGGTGAGACCAACTGGCACGTCGATATCGATGGCAAGCGCTACAACGCCCAGGAGATCTCCGCCCGGATCCTCCAGAAGCTCAAGAGGGACGCCGAGAGCTACCTCGGCGACACCGTCCATCAGGCCGTGATCACGGTACCGGCGTACTTCGACGACGCCCAGCGGACTGCCACCAAGGAGGCGGGCCAGATCGCCGGCCTCGAGGTGCTGCGGATCATCAACGAGCCCACGGCTGCGGCCCTGGCGTACGGGCTGGACAAGGAGGAGGAGCAGACCGTCCTGGTGTTCGACCTCGGCGGCGGCACCTTCGACGTGTCGGTGCTGGAGATCTCCGAGGGGATCTTCCAGGTCAAGTCGACGAGCGGCAACACCCATCTCGGCGGTGACGACTGGGATCAGCGGGTCATCGACTGGTTGGTCAAGACGTTCAAGGACACCGAAGGCGTGGACCTGGGCAATGACAAGATGGCGCTGCAGCGGCTCAAGGAGGCGGGTGAGAAGGCCAAGATCGAGCTGTCCTCGGTGCAGGAGACCACCATCAACCTGCCGTTCATCACGGCGACCGACACGGGACCCAAGCATCTCGACCTCAAGCTGACCCGGGCCAAGTTCCAGGAGCTGACCTCCGATCTGGTCGATGCCTGCCGCGGCCCGTTCGACCAGGCCATCTGGTGACGCCAAGCTCGACAAGTCGAAGATCGACCACGTGGTCCTCGTCGGTGGGGCGACCCGGATGCCCGCCATCCAGGAGCTCGTGCACACCATGACCGGCAAGGAGGCCCACAAGGGCGTCAACCCGGATGAGGTCGTCGCCGTCGGGGCGGCCATCCAGGCCGGCGTGCTGAAGGGCGAGGTCAAGGACGTGCTGCTCCTCGACGTCACCCCGCTGTCGCTCGGCATCGAGACCAAGGGTGGGGTCATGACCAGGCTGATCGAGCGCAACACCACCATCCCGACCCGCCGCTCGGAGGTGTTCACCACCGCCGAGGACGGTCAGCCTTCCGTGGAGATCCACGTCCTGCAGGGCGAGCGCGAGATGGCGATGTACAACAAGACGCTCGGCAAGTTCCAGCTGGTAGACCTGCCGCCGGCGCCTCGCGGCGTCCCGCAGATCGAGGTCACCTTCGACATCGACGCCAACGGCATCGTGCACGTGGCCGCCAAGGACCGGGCCACCGGCAAGGAGCAGTCGATGACCATCACCGGCCAGTCCGCGCTCAACAAGGACGACATCGACCGGATGGTCCGCGACGCCGAGGCGCACGCCGAGGACGACCGCCGGCGCCGCGAGGAGGCCGAGGTCCGCAACCAGGCTGACAGCCTCGTCTACCAGACCGAGAAGATGCTCAAGGACCAGGCGTCGTCGTTCTCCGGCGACCAGAAGAGCAGGGTCGAGTCCGACCTGAGCTCCCTGAAGGAGGCGCTGTCCGGCAACGACACCGAGGCCATCAAGACTGCGACCGAGAAGCTGGCGGTCGACGTTCAGGAGCTCGGGCAAGCAGCTCTACGAGCAGGCGGCCGCGGCCGGAGCCGGTTCCAGCGGTTCCAGCGGCGACGGCGGTGCGGCCGACCGCGGGCGGCGAGGCACGCAGCAGCGATAGCGACGACGAGGTGGTCGACGCCGAGATCGTCGACGAGGGTCACGGCGCATGAGCGATGGTGACAATCCCCGCCACGACGGTCCGGCGGCGACGGCCGACCAACGGCCCGACGCCGGTGCAGATGACCGGGCTGACCTCGGAGCCGGGGCGCCATCCGGGGCGCCGGCATCCGGTGCGCCAGGCGCTGAACCTGACGCGCCCGCAGGCGACTCCTGGCCGGACACCTCTTCTGGTTCTGGCGGCTTTCCTGGCGGCGGGGCGCGGATGGTGGAGGACTCGGCCGCATCACCAGCCGATCAGCTGGCAGAAGCCGACGAGCTCCTTGACTCCGGCCCGGATCGGGTGCCGGACCAGGATCGGGCGCCGGACCAGGATCGGGCGCCGGACCAGGATCGAGCCGATGATCCCATGACTGCCGTCACCCTCGAGCGCGACGACTACCGGGACGCGCTCATCCGCCTCCAGGCCGATTTCGAAAATTACAAGAAGCGCATGATCAAGCAACAGACCGACCATCTCGAGCGAGCGGCCGGCGACCTTGTCGAAAAGCTGCTGCCGGTGCTCGACACCGCCGACCTGGCCCTGGCCCACGGCGGCGGTGAGGACGTCAAGCAGGTGGCCGGGTCCCTTTCGAGCGTGCTCGAACGGGAGGGGCTGGAGCGCATCGACCCGCTCGGGACGCCGTTCGACCCGACCTTGCACGACGCCGTCGCCCACGAGCCGGGGGAGGGCGGCCCAGGAGGTCGTCGAGGTGCTCCGGGCCGGTTACCGCTGGAAGGGAAAGGTCCTGCGACCGGCGATGGTCAAAGTGAGGGGGTGACCGCGATGGCACCCCAGCGTGAGTGGTTCGAGAAGGACTACTACAAGGTGTTGGGGGTGTCCGACACAGCGACGGACAAGGAGATCGGCAAGGCCTACCGCAAGCTGGCCAAGCAGTACCACCCCGACGCCAACCCCGGGTCCGAAGACCGCTTCAAGGAGGTCTCGGCCGCCTACGACGTGCTGGGCGATGAGGCCAAGCGCAAGGAGTACGACGAGGTCCGCCGTCTCGGTCCGGCCGGCAACCCCTTCGCCGGTATGGGTGGCCGGACGGGCGGTACCGGCGGTCGGCGGCAGGCTTCCACGTCGACGACCTCGGCGACCTGCTCGGCAACATCTTCGGCCGGGGCTCCCGGTCCCGCCGGGGCGGCGGGGCGCGCCCGGGCGGCACGATGGGGGTGCAGCGGGGGCAGGATCTAGAGACCAGCCTGCACCTGTCGTTCCTCGACGCCGTCAACGGCCTCACCACCACGCGTCAACCTCACCTCGGAGGCGCAGTGCCACACCTGCGGCGGCTCTGGCGCGGCGCCGGGCACCGTCCCCGAGGTCTGCCCGATCTGCGGGGGGAGGGGCGTGATCAACGACAACCAGGGGCTGTTCTCCTTCAGCCAGCCCTGCCAGACCTGCGGCGGGACGGGAGTCCGGGTCGAGCACCCCTGTCCCACCTGCCTTGGCGCCGGGGTCGAACACCGGCCCCGGCAGGTCAAGGTTCGCATCCCCGCCGGAGTCGAGGACGGCCAGCGCATCCGGGTCAAGGCCCGAGGCGGCGCCGGTCGGGGCGGCGGCCCGCCCGGCGACCTCTACGTCGTGGTCCGCACCGACTCGGCACCCGGTCTTCGGGCGGCGAGGCAAGGACCTCACCGTCACGGTCCCGGTCAGCTTCCCCGAGGCGGCCCTCGGCGCCAACGTGAAGGTGCCCACCCTCGACGGCCCGGTGACCGTCAAGGTCCCTCCCGGCAGCAAGTCTGGCCGCACCCTCCGGGTGCGGGGTCGTGGTGTCCCGGCTGTCGACCGGCGTCGGGGACCTGCTGGCCACGATCGAGGTGGATGTGCCCGACAAGCTAAATGACGACGCCCGGCGCTCGGTCGAGAGTCTGGCCGGCCAGGTCGACGGCGATGCCCTTCGCTCCGGGATCTGGGGTGACCGGTGATAGCCCGGGGTGACCGGTGATGGACAGTTCGGAGCGCAGGGTTACCCGCGGCCGTTTACGTCATCTCGGTGGCGGCCGAGCTGGCCGGGTGTGCACCCCCAGACCCTGCGGATCTACGAGCGCAAGGGCCTGCTGGACCCGGCCCGGACGGTGGGCGGCAGCCGCCGCTACAGCGAGCAGGACATCGACCAGCTGCGACGGATCCAGGACCTGACCACGGCCGGCCTCAACCTCGAGGGCGTGCGCCGGGTGCTCCAGCTCGAAGCCGAGGTGGACCGCCTCCGATCCGAGCTCGACGGCAGCCCGCCGCCAGGCGGCCGAGGAGGTCGAGCGCACCCACCGGCAGTATCGCCGGGACCTGGTGCCGGTGAAAAACTCCCCGGCGCGCTGGCAGCCCTCCCCGCGGCGATCAGGCAGAAGTTGATATACTGAGACTTAAGTTTCGTGCTGACTCTCTGTCAACTTTCACAGAAAGACGCTGCTGCTGTGGCGCTTGATCCCAACCGCTGGACCATCAAAACCCAGGAGGCATTCTCGGCCGCCGTGGAGGCGGCCAAGCAGCGCAGCAACCCCGAGGTCGGTGCCCGGCCACCTGCTGGCCGCCCTGCTCGGCCAGGATGACACCGTCACCCTGCCCGTGCTCGAGCGGGTCGGCGTGGCGCCCCTCAGCGCTCCGCAACCGGGCCCAGGAGATCATCGCCAAGCTGCCCCGCAGTTACGGGGGCGGGGACCCCCAGCTCGGCCGCGAGGCGACCAGCCGTGCTCAACCGGGCCGACCAGGAGCGCCAGTCACTCGGGCGACGAGTACCTGTCGGTCGAGCACCTGCTGCTGGCCCTCGCCGACCTGGTCGGCGTCTCCCACGACGACCTGCTGGCCGCGCTGCGCGAGGTGCGCGGCAGCCACCGGGTGACCAGCGCCAACCCGGAGGAGTCCTACCAGGCCCTCGAGAAGTACGGCCGCGATCTCACCGCCGACGCCCGCAGCGGCAAGCTGGACCCGGTCATCGGCCGCGACGAGGAGATCCGCCGGGTCATCCAGGTGCTCTCCCGCCGGACGAAGAACAACCCGGTCCTGATCGGCGAGCCCGGGGTCGGCAAGACGGCCATCGTGGAGGGGTCTGGCCAACCGCATCGTGGCCGGCGACGTGCCCGACAGCCTCAAGAACAAGCGCCTGCTGGCGCTTGACCTCGGCTCGATGGTGGCCGGCTCCAAGTACCGGGGTGAGTTCGAGGAGCGGCTCAAGGCCGTCCTCAAGGAGATCACCGACGCCGAGGGCGAGATCATCACCTTCGTCGACGAGTTGCACACCATCGTCGGCGCCGGCGCCGCCGAAGGCGCCATGGACGCCGGCAACATGATCAAGCCCATGCTGGCCCGAGGCGAGTTGCGCCTGATCGGGGCCACCACCCTCGACGAGTACCGCAAGCACATCGAGAAGGACGCCGCCCTGGAGCGGCGCTTCCAGCAGGTCTACGTCGGCGAGCCCTCGGTCGAGGACACCATCGCGATCCTGCGGGGCCTCAAGGAGCGCTACGAGGTACACCACGGGGTCCGCATCCAGGACGCGGCCCTGGTCGCGGCGGCGGTGCTGTCCAACCGCTACATCACCGGGCGATTCCTGCCGGACAAGGCCATCGACCTGGTCGACGAGGCCGCCAGCCGGCTGCGCATCGAGAAGGAGTCGAAGCCGACGGAGATCGACGTGGTCGACCGCCGCATGGCCCAACTCGAGATCGAGCGCTTGGCCCTGGCCAAGGAGACCGACGATGCGTCCAGGGAGCGGCTGGCCAAGCTGGACGAGGAGCTCGCCAACCTCGGGGAGCAGTCCACCGCTCTCAATGCCCGGTGGCGCAACGAGAAGGAAGCGTCCGACGACATCGGCGTGCTGCAGCAGGACCTGGAGACGGCCAGGGGTGAGGCGGAGCGCTTCACCCGCGACGGCGATCTGGCCAAGGCGGCCGAGATCCAGTACGGGCGGGTGCCCGAGCTGCAGCACCAGCTCGACGATGCGATCGCCCGGTTGGCCGCGCTGCAGGCCGACCAGAAGATGCTGAAGCAGGAGGTCGACGAGGAGGACGTCGCCGAGGTCGTGTCGAAGTGGACCGGCGTACCGGTCAGCCGCCTGCTCGAGGGCGAGGTGTCGAAGCTGGTGCGCATGGAGCAGGTGCTGCACGAGCGCGTCGTTGGCCAGGACGAGGCGGTCGCGGCCGTTTCCAACGCCATTCGCCGTTCCCGGAGCGGGCTGTCGGACCCCAACCGCCCGATCGGCAGCTTCCTCTTCCTCGGCCCGACCGGTGTCGGCAAGACCGAGCTGGCCCGGGCGCTGGCCGAGTTCCTCTTCGACGACGAGCGCTCGATGGTCCGCATCGACATGTCCGAGTACATGGAGAAGCATTCGGTAGCCCGCCTGGTGGGCGCGCCTCCCGGCTATGTGGGCTACGACGAGGGAGGTCAGCTGACCGAGGCGGTTCGGCGCCGGCCCTATGGCGTGATCCTGCTCGACGAGATCGAGAAGGCCCACTCCGACGTGTTCAACATCCTCCTGCAGGTGCTCGACGACGGGCGTCTGACCGATGGGCAGGGACGGACGGTCGACTTCAGCAACTCCGTGGTCATCATGACCTCCAACCACCGCGGCGACCTGGGGACGGCCTTCAAGCCGGAGTTCCTCAACCGAATCGACGAGATCGTCTACTTCCGGTCGTTGACCGAGGCCGACCTGGAAGCCGTCGTCGACATCCAGTTGCGAGGCTTAGAGAAGCGGCTGGCGGAGCGGCGCCTGAAGCTGGAGGTCACCGAGCCGGCCGAGGCCTGGCTGGCCCGCCGCGGCTACGACCCGGTGTTCGGCGCCCGGCCGCTCAAGCGGCTCATCCAGCGGCAGATCAGCGATCCGCTGGCCCTGGCGCTGCTCGAGGGCCGCTACGACGACGGCGACACCGTCGTGGTGGACGCCCCGCTCGGCGGCTCGCCGGTGCTGACCGGCGAAGGTCTCACCAACGACGACGGGATGGCAGGCGCGACCACCGAAAACCTGGTGCTCCGCTAGCCGGTGGGGCCGGCCCGAGCGGGGCCGGCCCGAGTGGGACCGGCCCGAGTGGGACCGGCCCGAGTGAACCCGGCCCGAGTTAGACCGGCTGCGAGTGAGACCGGCTGCGGCAAACGGGGCCTAGTAACCCTGGCCACTATGCTGATCCGGTGAGCGAGGCTGCGACGCGGCGATCGGGGTGGTCGGGATGACCGCGACCGTCGTCGTCGGTACCCAGTGGGGCGATGAGGGGAAGGGCAAGCTCACCGACTTGCTGGCCAAGGAGATGCACGTTGTCGTGCGCTACCAGGGCGGCCACAACGCCGGGCACACCATCGTCGTCGACGGGGAGTCCTTTGCCCTCCAGCTGCTGCCGAGCGGGATCCTCTACGACCACATCATCCCGGTCATCGGCAACGGGGTGGTGGTCGACCCCGGGGTTCTGCTGGCGGAGATACGAAAGCTCACGGCCGCCGGGGTGGACTGCTCGCGGTTGCGGGTGTCGGGCGGAGCCCATCTGATCATGCCCTATCACCAGGAGATCGATGCCCTTACCGAGCGGCACCTCGGTCGGAACAAGCTGGGCACCACCAAACGCGGCATCGGCCCCGCCTACGCCGACAAGGCGGCCCGGGTGGGCATCCGGGTCCAGGACCTGCTGGACCCGAAGATCTTCCGCCAGAAGCTCGACGTGGTCCTGAAGGAAAAGAACCTGGTCCTGGCCAAGATCTACAACCGCCTGCCGCTGTCCGGGGCCGACATTGCCGCCCGCTATCTCGACGAATATGCGCCGGTGCTGGCGCCGCTGATCGACGACACGGTCGGCATCGTGCACGAGGCCCTCGACGCCGGTCAACAGGTGCTGCTCGAGGGCGCCCAGGCCACATTCCTCGATCTCGACCATGGCACCTACCCCTTCGTCACGTCGTCGAACCCGGTGGCCGGGGGAGCCTGTGTTGGGTCCGGCATCGGTCCCCGTGACATCACATCCGTGATCGGAATTGCCAAGGCCTACGTGACCCGGGTGGGGTCCGGGCCGTTTGTGACCGAGTTGACCGACGAGCTGGGCATGCATCTGGTGGAGCGGGGGCACGAGTTCGGTACCAACACCGGCCGGCAGCGGCGCACCGGATGGTTCGACGCGGTCATGTTGCGCCAGGCCGCTCGCCTCAACTCCCTCACCGAAATCGCCCTGACCAAGCTGGACGTGCTCGACGATCTCGAAACCCTCCGGGTCTGCGTCGCGTACGAGTGGGAGGGGCGCCGCTACGAGCACATGCCCTATCACCAGACGGTATTGCACAACGCCGCCCCCGTGTACGAGGAGCTTCCGGGCTGGGGAGCGGATACGTCGGGGGCGACCGAACTGCACCACCTGCCGGCCGCAGCCAAGGACTACGTGCACTTCCTGGCCGAGCAGGTCGGCGTCCCCATCAAACTGGTCGGGGTCGGACCTGGCCGTCGAACAATTCGTCAGGTTCGCGCCGTAGTGTCCCCCGTCCCGGATCGCATGCGAGTCTGCGTGGTCGGCCGCGGCGGTCGTGAGCACGCGCTCGCCGTGGCCCTGGCCCGCACCGCGGACGTCGTGGTTTGTCCCGGCAACGCCGGTATGGCGGCGCTCGGCGTCGCGTGCATCGCGGCTCCGCCCTCGGCGATCGAGGCTGACCTGTACGTGATCGGTCCGGAGGAGCCGCTGGTCGGGGGCCTCGCCGACGAGTTGCGAAGCGCGGGCCGTCTGGTGTTTGGGCCGGGTGCCGACGGGGCCCGGCTGGAGGGCTCCAAGGCCTGGATGAAGCAGCTGCTGGCCGAGGCGGGGGTTCCAACTGCGGCATACGGCGCGTTCGATGACGCCAGCCCCGCCATCGAGTTCCTCCAGTCGTTGCCCGGTCCGTGGGTGGTCAAGACCGACGGCCTGGCCGCCGGCAAGGGCGTGCTGGTGACCGACGACCTCGACGTGGCGATCGCCGACGCCAGGGCCAAGCTCTCCGGGGCTGCGTTCGGCCCGGCCGGCCATCGGGTGGTCATCGAAGAGGGTCTGGTCGGCCCGGAGCTGTCGGTCATGGCGGTGTGCGACGGCGCCCGGGCAGTGGCGCTGGTGCCCGCTCAGGATTACAAACGGGTCGGCGAGGGTGACACCGGCCCCAACACCGGGGGCATGGGGGCGTATTCGCCGGTGCCTGCGGCCGGACCGGAGGTGCTCGATGAGGTCTGCGCTGTCGCGATCAGGCCGACGCTGGCGGCGCTGCAGGCTCGTGGCATCGATTATCGAGGGATTCTGTACGCCGGTCTGATGCTCACTCAGCAGGGACCCCGCGTGCTCGAGTTCAACGTGCGGTTCGCCGATCCGGAGAGCCAGGTGGTGTTGTTCCGCTGGCAGGGAGACGTCACCGCCGTCCTCGCCGCGGCAGCGGCCGGCCGGCTCGACTCCGTGGCCGCTCCGGAGTTCACCCCGGACGCGGCCGTGTGCGTGGTGCTGGCCGCCCCGGGCTATCCGGATAAGCCCATCGTGGGCCAGCCGATCGACGGTCTGGAAGCCGCCCACCGGCGGCCGGGCGTGCAGCTGTACTCGGCGGGTATCGGCGCCGGGCCGCCGGGGGATGGCCTGGTGACAGCCGGGGGCCGGGTGCTCGGCGTCGGTGCCGGCGGGCAATCGCTCGCCGAGGCTCGCCGTTCCGCGTATGACGCGGTCGGGCTGGTCTCCTGGACCGACATGCTGTACCGGCGTGACATCGCCGGGGCCGTATCCGCGCTACGGGCATGACCGGGACGGCCCGTGACCCGGATCTCATCTGCTCACGATCTTCTGGAGGTGGCCCACGTGACCAAGCGAGTTGCCGTGCTCATGGGCTCGGCCAACGACCAGCCCAAGATGGCCGGCGCCATCGAGACGCTGAGAGAGTTTGGCGTGGAGACCACCGAGCATGTGATATCAGCCCACCGGACTCCGGCGGCCGTGGCGTCGTTCGCGGCCGAGGCGCGGCAGTACGACTACGGCGTCCTCATCTGCGGCGCGGGCATGGCCGCCCATCTGGCCGGAGCGGTGGCGTCGCGGACGACACTTCCGGTGATCGGCGTCCCGCTTTCGGGCGGGGCCATCGGTGGTATCGACGCCCTGTATGCCACCGTGCAGATGCCGCGAGGGATACCCGTGGCGACGGTTGCCATCGACGGAGCCGTCAACGCGGCTCTGCTGGCCATCCAGATCCTGGCGGTGACCGACGAGGACCTCGCAAAGCGACTCACCGATCACCGCGCACAATGGCTGACCTGATCGAACTCGAACGAGGACAGCAAGGGAGGAGCTCGAACGTGCGACAAGAGGCAAGGCCCGATCCCGGGACGACGGCATGAGCCCGGTGCAGCTGGTGCATGTGGCGTCGGGCAAGGTGCGCGACATCTACCAGGTCGACGATAAGCATCTCCTGTTCGTCACGTCGGACCGCATGTCCGCGTTCGACGTCGTCATGGCCGAGCTCATCCCCGACAAGGGCCGGGTCCTGACGGCCCTTACCTCCTTCTGGGCGGATCAGCTTGGCGGCGTGGCGCCGAGCCACCTGGTGAGCCTGGACCTGCCCGCCGGCGCGGCCGACGGCGAGGACAGTCGCGATCTGGTCGGGCGGATGATGGTGGTGCGGCGGGCCGAGATGCTCCCTCTGGAATGCATCGTCCGCGGCTACCTCTCCGGATCGGCCTGGGCCGAGTATCAGCGGTCACAGACCATGCACGGCGAGCGGCTGCCGTCCGGAATGCGCCAGTCGGAGCGGCTGCCCGAGCCGGTGTTCACTCCGTCCACCAAGGCTGCAACCGGCCACGACGAGAACATCTCCTTTGCCGCCGCGGTTGACACTGTCGGTCGCGGACCTGGCCGAGGAAGCCCGGCGCATCAGCCTGGCCGCGTACCAGCAGGGGGCCGACCTGGCGGCGGCCCGGGGCATCATCATCGCCGACACCAAGTTCGAGCTGGGCCTGATCGATGGCCGGCTGGCCATCTGCGACGAAGTCCTGACTCCCGACTCGTCGCGCTTCTGGCCGGCTGACGAGTGGCAACCAGGCGAGGCGCCGCCGGCCTTTGACAAGCAGCCCCTCCGGGATTGGCTGCAGGAGACCGGGTGGGATAAGACGCCACCCCCGCCGGCGTTGCCTGCCGAAGTGGTACAGGCCACTCGGGATCGCTATGTCCAGGCCTACGAGCGCCTGACCGGCCGGGACTTCGCGGCCTGGCCCGGGGTCAAGAGCGGCTGATGGCACGCTTCGCGGTGCTGGTCGAAGTGGCGTTGCGGCCCGGCATCGCCGATCCGCAGGGCGCGACCATCGAACGAGCGTTGCCCGCCCTCGGGTTCGGTGGCATCTCCGGCGTGCGGGCCGGCAAGGCGTTCCGCTTCGTGGTGGACGCCGACGACCACGACTCCGCTCGATCGGAGGTCGAGAACCTCTGCAACCGCTTGCTCGCCAACCCGGTGATCGAGTACTCGTCTGTCACCCTGGAGCCGGTCCCGTGACGGCC
This sequence comes from uncultured Acidimicrobiaceae bacterium, assembly GCA_963834725.1. Classification (GTDB taxonomy): domain Bacteria; phylum Actinomycetota; class Acidimicrobiia; order Acidimicrobiales; family Palsa-688; genus PALSA-693. Next base: position 2,855,516 of record CAWICN010000001.1, on the reverse strand, counting down.
CGAATCGGAGTGATCCTCTTTCCAGGCTCCAACTGCGAATACGACGTGGTCGCCGCTCTTGATGCCCTCGGCGCCGAAACGACGATGGTCTGGCATGGTGACCGGTCGCTCGGCGATGTCGATGCGGTGGTACTGCCCGGCGGTTTCGCCCATGGTGACTATCTGCGTCCCGGCGCGATCGCCCGCTTCTCGCCGATCATGGCGGCGGTGTCGTCGTATGCGGCCGATGGCGGTCCGGTCGTCGGGATCTGCAACGGCTTTCAGGTGCTCACTGAGGCGCATTTGCTGCCGGGGGCACTCCAGAAGAACCGGGGTCTTACGTTCCTCTGCACGACGGTGGAACTCGAGGTCACCAGCGGGCGCAGCGCCCTCACCGAGGGTATTCCCGCCGGGACGCGACTCCGCATCCCGATCAACCATTTCGAAGGCAACTACACGTGCGACGCCGCTACCCTCGCTGAGCTGCGCCGGGACGAGCGGATCGTGCTCCGCTATGTCGACAATCCCAACGGCTCCGTCGATGACATCGCCGGGATCTGCAACGATACCGGCAACGTCGTTGGCCTTATGCCTCACCCCGAGCGGGCCAGCGATCCTCTCCTTGGCTCCACCGACGGCCTAGTGCTCTTCCGGGCTCTGCTGGCTACCGCCGGGGTGCAGCCGGCCAGGGACGGGAACTAGCCCGGGCGCCGGGGAAGTCGGTTCGCCCCGCTCCAGTGCGGGCGCCGGCGGCCGGGCGCCGGGGAGGCCGGTTCGCCGCGCTCCACTGCGGGCGCCGCCGGCGGGCAGGGCCGGCCGGGCCCCGACCAGGTCCTAACTCCGGGTTCGGGGGATCCCGGCTCGCCGCAACACGGTGGGATCGACGCCGGCGGCGCGCCAGGCCGCGTAAGTCAGGCCCTTGCGCTCGCCGTACCCTTTGGCCGCTCCCACGAAGGCATCTTCGAGCGCTTTCAGATCGACCGTGTTGTCTCTTGACTCGAGTTCCGTCTGCAGATTGAGGCGCTCTTGCACCAGATGAACGCGGGTGAGCGCGTCCGCATTCGGCAGACGATTGTCGATCTGACGCAACCGAGCTTCGATTCCTTCGGCAGTGCGTTTGCGACCCCGCTTGGGCTTGTGAGCTTCGAGAGCCTCGAGGTAACGCCGTACCGCCCGGCTCTCTTCTCGGCCGACTGCGAGGGCCTGCTTGTGCTCTGCCGACATGCTCGTCTTGGCTCGCTTGACCCGGGGTGTCGCGGTCGCCTTACGGGGTGCTGATTTCATTGCCATTGAGAAAGTATCGTACATCTATTTGACCAGATTGCAACAACCATCGCGGCCGGTAGGCTCATGATCATGCCGGCCGTTATCCATCGAGCCCTGGGGCTCACCGACGACGAAGCGGAGTTGATTGGAAGGCTGCTTGGTCGGGAGCCGAATCATCTCGAGCTGGCCATGTATGCGGTAATGTGGAGCGAACATTGCTCCTACAAGTCGAGCCGGGTTCATCTGGCTCGCTTACCCACAGACGGCCCGGAGGTGCTCGTCGGGCCCGGGGAGAATGCTGGCGTCGTTGACGCGGGCGCCGGTCTGGCGGTGGCGTTGCGGATCGAAAGCCACAATCATCCGTCTGCCATTGAGCCCTATCAGGGCGCGGCTACAGGTGTCGGTGGGATTCTACGGGACATTTTCACCATGGGAGCTCGCCCCATCGCCTTAATGGATCCCCTTCGCTTTGGACCCGCTTCCGATCCTCGATCGCGGTGGATCGCGACGGGCGTGATCGCAGGAATATCGGGCTACGGCAATTCGGTTGGAGTGCCCACGGTAGGTGGCGAGATCAGCTTCGACGAGTGTTACACGGAGAACCCTCTTGTCAACGTGCTGTGCTGCGGTGTGCTGCCGGTCGATCGCCTGGTCTACGGACGCGCTTCGGGCGAAGGAAACCTCGCAGTGTTGCTCGGGAACCTCACCGGCCGTGACGGTATTGGTGGTGTGAGTGTCCTCGCATCCGCCGGATTCGGTGATGACATTGACGCCGAGGCAGCCAAACGACCCAACGTCCAGGTCGGTGATCCATTCGAAGAGAAACGCCTCATTGAGGCCTGTTTACAGTTGCTGGACGAGGGGCTGGTCGTCGGAATCCAGGATCTCGGGGGTGCCGGTCTGGCCTGCGCCACCAGCGAAACGGCATCACGCGGTGGGGTCGGTATGGACGTCGATGTGTCCGCCGTGCCGCGACGCGAGCCGGGGATGGAGCCCTGGGAAGTCATGACCAGCGAAAGCCAGGAACGGATGCTGGCCATCGTCAGTCCCGAGGCCATGGACCGGGTTCTTGCCATCTGCCAGCGTTGGGAAGTGCGGGCGACCGTCGTCGGAAAGGTCACCACTAGCGGCCAGTTGCGGATCCTGGACGGTTGGGACGGCGACGTTCTGGCCGACATCCCGGCGTCGACCCTTCACGACGACGCCCCGAAGTACAACCGTCCCATGGGGCGGCCGGCAGATCTTCTGGCCCGGCAGGCAGATCCCCCGGAGTTGCTGCCTGCGCCCGAGAATTGCGGAGCCGACCTACTGGCCTTGCTGATGGATCCGGCATGGGTCTACCGGCAGTACGACCACCAGTTGTTTCTCAATACCGTGGTCGCCCCCGGCGGCGACGCCGCCTTGCTGCGTCTGGCCGCGCCGGGGGTGCCCGCCTCCGGGGACCATCAGCGGGGCCTGGCCTTGTCGGCCGATGGTAATGCCCGTTGGTGCTCGCTCGACCCGAGGCGGGGGACCGCCCTTGTGGTCGCCGAGTCGACGCTCAACGTGGCCTGCGTTGGTGGGCGCCCCGTGGCCCTGGTCAACTGCTTGAACTTCGGGAACCCGGAGCACCCCGAGGTCATGTGGCAGCTGTCGGAGGCCATCGATGGCATGGCCGAGGCCTGCCGGGCCCTGTCCGTGCCTGTCGTCGGCGGCAACGTCAGCCTCTACAACGAGAGCCGGGGCCGCGACATCGAGCCGACCCCGATCGTCGCCACCCTGGGCCTGGTGGACGACCTCCAGCGGCGACCCCCCGGCATCGGTGCGGTCGAGTCCAGCCACCTTGTAGTGGTGGGCGCCGTCGGGCCGGGCGCCACCTCCCTGGCGGGGTCGCGATGGGCCGTGGACCGCCACGGTCATCGAGGTGGACGGTTGCCCGCGCTGGATCTCGAGCTGCACCGGCGCCTGCTGGCGCTCGTGGCCGCGCTCGTCAACAGATCAGGCCATTTGTTCAGATCTGGCCATTTGAGCGGATCTGGCCATTTGAGCGGGTCTGGCCCTTTGATCGACGGCGTCCACGACGTCTCCGAGGGCGGTCTGGGCGTGGCCCTCGCCGAGATGGCGGTCTGCAGCGGGGTGGGATTCCGGGTGGCGGGGATCGCGGATCACGTGGCCCTGTTCGGGGAAGGGCCGTCGCGGGTGGTGCTGAGCATCCCCGCCGGCGCTCTCGCCGACGTGCAGGCCCGGGCCGAGGCGGCCAAGGTCGGCTGGACGCACCTCGGTCGCGCCGGAGGCGACCGGCTGGTCGTGGAAGGGCTGCTCGATGTGCCGCTTGCAGCTGCGGTGGCGGCCTGGCGGAATGCCCTGCCGGACGCTCTGGAGCTGGGCGTTGCGGCCAGCCCGGACGCCGACCGCGACTGATTTTGTGGTCAATAGACCCTCATATATGAGGTACTTCTGATCACTATCCGGGCGGAGGCGGGGTCGGCAGGCGGGGTCGGCAGGCGAGGTGGGCAGACGAGGTCGGGTCCGGCGCCTGACGGCGGAACCACCGCGAAACCCCGGCCGCGTGAGACAATGGAAGAGATGCCCCCCGCCGAAGTCGACCACGGTGCGCGGCGCGAGGCGTGCGGGGTCTTCGGCGTCTGTGCGCCCGGCACCCAGGTCGCGCACCTGACCTTCGATGGCCTCTATGCCCTCCAGCACCGCGGGCAGGAGTCCGCCGGCATGGCGGTAAGCGATGGGATCGAAATGATGGTCGTCAAGGACATGGGCCTGGTGACCAACGTCTTCAACGAGCGCAACCTCGCCGGCCTCCAGGGTCATCTTTCCATCGGCCACACGCGCTACTCGACTACCGGGGCCTCGACGTGGCACAACGCCCAGCCCGTCTACCGCACGTCCACGCCCGGTCGGGACCTCGGCCCGCCCGTGGTATTCGCGCTCGGTCACAACGGCAACCTGACCAACACTGACACTCTGGCTGCGGACGTAGGGATGTTGCCCGGCACCGTGACGAGCGATAGCGACCTCATCGCGGAGCTGCTCGTCCGCCACCTCGATACCCACCCCGGCGATGGGCTGGAGGCCGCGTTGATGGCGGTGCTCCCGACCCTGGAAGGGGCGTTCTCACTGGTCTTGCTCGACCATGAGCGGCTTATCGGCGTGCGGGACCCGCACGGCTTCCGGCCCCTCTGCCTGGGCAAGCTCGACGAGGGCTGGATCCTGGCCTCCGAGACGCCGGCGCTGGACATCACGGGGGCGCCGTTCGTGCGCGAGCTCGACCCCGGCGAGCTGCTGGTCATCGATGCGGACGGCCCTCAATCGCTGCGGCCGTGGCCCGCGGGACGGGTCGACCCGAAGCTGTGCCTGTTCGAGTTCGTATACCTCGCCCGCCCCGACAGTCGCCTGTACAACCAGGAGCTGCACGGGGCCCGCCTGCGCATGGGCGAACTGCTGGCCGAGCAGGCGCCGGTCTCCGCCGACATGGTCATGGGGGTGCCCGACTCGGGCCTGCCCGCCGCCGAGGGGTTCGCCCGGCGCAGCGGCATCCGTTACGGGCAAGGGTTGGTCAAGAACCGGTACATCGGCCGGACCTTCATCGTGCCGGACCAGGCCCAACGGGCCCAGGGGGTGCGCCGGAAGCTCAACCCCCTGCGTGGCGCCATCGCCGGCCAGCGCCTGGTGGTCGTCGACGATTCCATCGTGCGGGGCACCACGCAAAAAGCATTGGTGCGGATGCTGCGAGAGGCCGGTGCGGCCGAGGTCCACCTCCGCATTTCCTCTCCTCCCTACCGCTGGCCCTGCTACTACGGGCTGGACACCGGCAGCCGGTCCGAGCTGATCGCCGCCAACCTCGAAGTCGACGAGATCCGCAAGTACCTGAGCGCCGACAGCCTCGCCTACCTGAGCCTCGATGCGTTGAAGGAGGCGACCGGTGCACCGGGCGCCGGGTTCTGCGACGCCTGCCTCACCGGTCGCTATCCAAGCGAGGTCCCCGTCTCGCTCGGCCGCGAACCGCAGGTCCGTTCGCCGGTTGCCTGACGCTCCGGAATCTTCGGGGAAAGCGGTCCCCCCCGGCGGCCTGACCTACGCCGCGGCCGGAGTTGACATCGACGCCGCGGAGCACGCGGTCGAGGCCATGCGCGATCTGGTCGCTTCAACCGCGGATCGCCCGGGCGTGCTCGGCGGGATCGGCGGCTTTGGTGGCCTGTTCGAGGTCCCTTCTGGCTACCGCCAGCCGGTCCTCGTGGCGAGTACCGATGGCGTCGGGACCAAGATGGCGGTGGCCATGGCTACCCGGCGCTTTGACACCGTCGGGATCGACCTCGTTGCCATGTGCGTGGACGACCTGGTGTGTTGCGGCGCCCGGCCCCTCTTCTTCCTGGACTATCAGCTGCTGGGCCACGTCGATGCTGACCAGGTCCGCCAAGTCATGACCGGTATCGCCACGGGCTGCCGAACGGCGGCCTGCGCCATCATCGGCGGGGAGCTGGCCGAGCACCCTGGCCTGCTCGAGCCCGGTCAACTCGACGTCGCCGGATTCGCGGTCGGCATCGTGGAACGAGACGCCATCGTGGACGGCCCGGCCCGCACCGCAGCTGGCGACGTTCTGATCGGCCTGACCTCGCCGGGCCTGCGTTCCAACGGCTATTCCCTGGCCAGGCGAGCGCTCCTCGACGTCGCCGGGCGTTCTCTCGTCGGAGCCGGCGTGGGCCGGCGCGGCCGGCTGGACGCTGGCGGATGAGCTGCTCCGCCCGTCAGTGATCTATACGCCGGCAGTCTTGTCGGTGCTTGCCACCGTCGAGGTGCACGCACTCGCTCACATCACCGGTGGCGGGCTGCCTGGCAACGTCTCACGGGTCCTGGGCGATGACCTCGACGCGGTGTTCGAGCGCGGCCGCTGGGCGGTGCCGCCGATATTCGGTGAGATCCAGCGCGCCGGCGGCGTGAGCGACGCCGAGATGGCCCGGGTCTTCAACCTGGGTCTGGGAATGGTGATCGTGGTCCCTCTCCACGCCGTGACCGCGGCCCTGACCACGCTCAAAGCGGCAGGTCAGGATGCCCTGGTGGTGGGTGAAGTGATCCCGGGCCACCGCCTGACACATTTTCGCTGATTATTCCTAATTGTCAGGGGTATGGTATCGCCCGGATGGGTCATGTACGACAGGCCTGGTCTTCTCGTGCTTATCCCGTAAACCGGACACTTGGAAGGAATCGCACTCGATGGCAGAAGATACCCAGCCCGATGCACTTCTCACCCCGGCCGAGGTTGCTGCCCTCTTCCGGGTCAACCCCAAAACCGTCACCCGGTGGGCACGGTCCGGCAAGATCACCGCCATCCGCACCCTCGGCGGTCATCGCCGCTTCCGCGCCTCGGAGATTCGCCGCTGCCTGGAGCAGCTCGAGAACAACCCGTAGCCGCCCGCCTCTTCGTCCCACCGGTTCCGGCCAGAGCCCGAGTGCGGCAAGCCGCGCCGACCTGGAATGATCTCCGGGTGCCTGCCCTCGCCCTCCCGCCCGGATTCCTCGCCCATACCGGCCACGCCGGGCTGCGCGACGACGAGGGCGACGATGTCGCGGTCATTGTGTCGACGGGGCCGTGCGTCAGCGCCGGCCTGTTCACCCAGAGCCGGTTCGAAGGACCGAGCGTCACCCTGAGCCGGCCGCGGGCCATGTCGGGCCGGGCCCGCGCCATTGTGGTGATCGCCAAGAACGCCAATGTCGCCAACGGTCCCCAGGGCCTTCGGGATGCCGAGGAGATCACCACTGCTGTCGCCACCGCGACCGGCGTTCCCGTTGACGAGGTCCTGATCGCCAGCACGGGCGTGATCGGCCGGCCCTATCCGATGGCGCCGCTACGGACCCACTTTGCCGGCCTTCGCGACGCCGGGTTTGACGCCGATGCCATCAAGGTGGCCCGGGCCATGATGACCACCGATACGGTACCGAAGACCGCAGTGCAGCAAGCCGGACCGGCCCGCGTGGTGGGCATGGCCAAGGGGGTCGGCATGATCGAGCCGGACCTGGCGACCATGCTGGCGTTCGTCCTGACCGACGCGGCGGTCGACGCCGTCACCCTCCGCAGGCTGTGGCAGCGGGCCGTCGACGACACCTTCAACTGCTTGAGCATCGACACCGACACCTCCACCTCCGACACGGCCGCGGTGCTGGCCAACGGGGCGGCGGGGCCAGTCAGCGCGGCGGAACTGGCGGCCGCGTTGCGGGAGGTGTGCCTGGATCTGACCCTGCAGTTGGCACGCGACGGCGAGGGCGCCACCAAGCTGCTCACCGTCACGGTACGGGCCGCTGCTGGTACCAATCAGGCCCGCCGGGTAGCGAAGGCCGTGGTCAACTCACCCCTCGTCAAGACCGCCGTTCACGGCGCTGATCCGAATTGGGGCCGGGTCGCCATGGCTATCGGCAAGTGCCAGGAAGACCGGGATCTCGACCCGGAGAAGATCATCATCCGGTTCGGCGAGCTCGAGACCTACCCGCACCGGCCCTCGCTCGACGGGCTGGGCCAGTTGAGCGCGGCGATGGCGGCCGACCACGTCGAGATCGAGGTGGAGCTCGGGACCGGTTTCGCCGAGGCGACGGTGTATGGCTGTGACCTGTCGGCCGGCTACGTCCGGATCAACGCGGACTACACGACCTGACGAGCTCTCTCACCCGACCGGGCGATCTGCTCAGCTGGCCGAATGCTGGCTGAGCATCCCGCCGAGCAGTCCTCCCACTTTCGAGAGGTTGAGCGGGGTTGCGCCCGACGGGACGACAACCGGAGCACCGGGTCCGATCACGATCCGGAGCGGCACGGCAAAGCTGAACTTGTGATCGAACTGGTTGAGATCGATGTCGATCTCCTGGACTTTGTTGCCGCTGACCCAGACGTCGGCCACAACTTTCTGATGGGCGGGGATTTTGCCGATGGCGCTGTTGATCTGTTTGCCGAGTGAGGATGCGCCCGGCAGGCTCCCGAGCGATGCCGGCAGTGACGTCTCCAGGTCCTGTACGAACGGCCTGACCGCCAGCCTCACCATGTAGTGCGTCCGGCCACGCTGGGTGCCGACCTGGGCGAACTCAGTGTTCGCGGTGAAGGCCTTCTCGATCTGTGACCACAGCTGGCCTGAGTTGGACGAGTTGGCGGCCCCCGCGGCGCCGGGAATTTCCGTCTGCAAGCCGTTGAGCACGGTCCTCAGCGCCTCGGCCGGAACCGACACCCAGTTTCCCTGGCCCAGCGCGGCCAAGCCCGGGACATAGGCATCGGCCCCCTGGAGCGCGCTCTGAAAGCCACCGGCCGCAGTGGCGCTCTGGCCGAGATCGTTGAGCAGGGCCGGGAGGTCGGCCCGGACATAGAAGGTCTGGCCGACATATCGAAGCTGGACAGGAGCAGATGTGCCGACCTGGACGGCCAGGCCGAATGTCTCGTGGCGGTTGGTCCTCGCCTGGATGCTGTTGAGCGGCTTCCCGTTGCCACTGTTGAGATCGACAACGATGGACGTGGAGGCGATGTCCCTGGCCGCCGTGGGGGAGAGCCGGCCGGATCCCCCGGTGGTCGCCATCTGCCGCAGCTCCTCGCCGGTCACCCCCAGCGAGATGCGCACATCGATGCCGGACCGCGATCCGAGCGAGTGGAAGGCGCGAGTAACTCCTTGCTGAGGGGGCGCGCTGGCAGGCGCGGCGCTGCCGCAAGCCCCCAGTACCACCGCAGCCGCGGCGACAGCGGCCAGTCCTCCCAGACTCATGCGCCTCGACAAACGCGACCTGTAGTTCATGAACGAAACCCTTTTGCGTGGAGGGGATCAGGCTACCAACGCCCTGGGTCGGACTGGGTGGCAGCCCGCCCGAAGGGGTGAACTTTTAACTGGAAAGTATCCTGGTGCAGCATGCACGAGGAGCGTCTCGCCCGTCGCCGGGCCTTGCTGTTGGAGAACATTCACCCGGGTGCTGCGGCGCGGCTTACGGCGGCTGGTTTCGACGTCGAGACGTTCCGAGGCGCCTTCAACGAGAGCCAGCTGGTCGACCATATCGCCGACATCGATCTGCTCGGCATCCGGTCCCGGACCCGGGTCACGGAGGTGGTGCTCGACAAGGCGCCTCGCCTGCTCGCGGTCGGGGCATTCTGTATCGGCACCAACCAGATCGACCTCGCGGGCGCCAGCCGGCGGGGAGTGGCGGTGTTCAACGCCCCGTTCTCCAACACACGAAGCGTGGTCGAGCTGGTGATCGCCGAGATCATCGCTCTCACCCGCCGACTCGGCGAGAAGAACCGGGACATGCACGCCGGCATCTGGTCCAAGTCGGCGGCGGGGGCGCACGAGGTCCGTGGCCGGCGGCTGGGCATCGTGGGCTACGGCAACATCGGTTCCCAGCTGTCCGTACTGGGGGAGAGCCTCGGGATGTCGGTGTCGTTCTACGACACTGCGGACCGGCTGGCGCTCGGCAATGCCCGGCGGTGCGCGTCGCTGGAGGAACTGCTGGAGTGGGCGGACGTCGTGACCCTGCACGTCGACGGCCGCCCTGACAATCGCGGCCTCTTCGGCGAGGCCGAGTTCGCGGCGATGCGGGACGGGTCGGTGTTCATGAATCTGAGCCGCGGCTTTGTCGTCGACCACGGATCCCTTCGGGCTCATATCGAGTCCGGACACCTGGCCGGGGCCGCCATCGACGTATTCGTGGATGAGCCGGAAGGCGATGACGACGCCTTCGTGTCCCGCCTGCAGGGTCTGCCCAACGTGATCCTGACACCGCACATCGGGGGCAGCACGGAGGAGGCTCAGGTCGACATCGGTCAGTTCGTGGCCAACAAGCTGACCGACTTCGTACGGTCGGGAAGCACCGCCATGTCGGTCAACCTGCCCAACCTGGAGCTGCCCCCCCGGGCGGGCGCCCACGCGCTGGTCCACATCCACCGCAACACACCCGGGGTGCTGGCCGCGATCAATGGCATCTTCGCCGAACACCGCATCAACATCGAAGGGCAGGCTCTCGGCACCCGTGGCGAGATCGGATACGTCATCACCGACATTGCCAGCGACTACACCGAAGACATGCTGACCCGGCTGGCCCACATGGACGAGACCATCCGGCTCCGGGTTCTGTAACAGGGCGGCGGCCCGGCCGTGGCGTGGCTTACGCTAGGTGGACGGCCCGGCCGCCCGGTCCAGAGCGCCCACCAGGTCCGCCACCAGGTCGTCCGCCGTTTCCAGGCCGACCGAGAGCCGCAGCAGTCCGGGTTCGACCTCGAGGGCCGATCCGGCAACTGAGGCATGGGTCATGCGGTGCGGGTGCTCGATCAACGACTCCACCGCCCCAAGCGACTCGGCCAACGTGAACAACCGGGTTGATCGAGCCACCTCCATCGCGGCCTCCTCTCCGGCCGCAACCACGAGGGAGACCATGCCCCCGAAGGCTCGCATCTGCCGGCTGGCGATCTGGTGCCCGGGATGGGTCGCCAGCCCGGGGTAGAAGACCCGGGAGATGGCCGGGTGGGCGGCCAGCGCATCGACGATGGCGGCCGCATTGGCGCAGTGCCGGTCCATTCGCACCGCGAGGGTCTTGAGCCCGCGCAGGACCAGGTAGCAATCCAGCGGGCCGGGCACGCCGCCGGTCGCGTTCTGGTAGAAGGCGATCTGCTCGACCAGCCCCGGGTCGTTGGTGGCCACGAATCCACCGACGACGTCGCTATGGCCGCCCAGGTATTTGGTGGTGGAGTGAACCACCAGATCGGCGCCCAGTCCGAGCGGCTGCTGCAGGTAGGGGGTAGCGAAGGTGTTGTCGACCACCAGCAGGGCGGTGCGGGCATGGGCCAGCTCGGCTATCGCCCCGATGTCGACGATGGCAAGGGTGGGGTTGGACGGCGTCTCCGCCCATACCATTCGGGTGTCCGGGCGCCACGTTCGAGCGACGGCGTCAGGGTCGTGGAGGGGGGCCGGGGTGTGGGCAACGCCAAGCGGTCCCCACACCTTGTCGATCAGACGGAAGGTCCCTCCATAGGCGTCGTCGGGGATGATCACGTGGTCGCCGGGCCGCAGGAGGCGCAGGATCGCATCTTCCGCGGCCAGGCCGCTGGCGAAGGCGCGTCCGTGGGCGGCGCCTTCCAGGGAGGCCAGGCACGTCTCCAGGGCGGCCCGGGTGGGGTTGCCGCTCCGCGGCGTACTCGAAGCCCCGGTGCTTGCCAACCGCGTCCTGGGCGAAGGTGGTCGCGAGCGAGACGGGGGGAACGACCGCCCCGGTGACGGGATCCGGGTCCTGGCCGGCGTGGATGGCCCTGGTTTCGAAGCCGTCCTGGCGATGGCGATCGGCCGGCTCGGGGGTGTCGATCATTGGGCCGGCGTCCCGCTCGGACCGCCCGGACCGCCTGCCCCGCCCGGACCGCCGGGCGCCGGCGGGCGCCGGCCCGGACCTGCCCCCGAGAGGAACTCGAGCAGGTCGGAACGGGTGACGATACCGGTGGGATGGCCGCCGTCGATGACCAGCACCGCCGCTCCGTCCGCGAGGCGGGCCGCGGCCAGGTTGATGGGCTCGCCGCTGCCGATCATCGGCAGGGGCGGCCCCATGATGGCTTCTACGGGCGTATCGACCGCCGCGGGGTCGGCGACGAGCCGCTCGAGGAGCCTCCGGTCGGTCACAGTGCCGACCACCTCGGCCAGGGCCAGCGGTGGCTCGGCCTTGACCACCGGCATCTGGGAGACCCCGTACTCCTGCAGCAGGGCGATGGCGGCCCGAACGGTCTCGCTCGGGTGCACGTGCACGAGCGGGGGCAGTCCGCCGCCCGCCTTGGCCGCGGCTCCTTGGGCCTTGTGGGCTACCACCGCCTCGACCGTGTCGCCCGCGCCTCCCGCGCCCCGCAGGAAACCGTGGTCGGCCATCCAGCCATCGTCGTAGACCTTCGAGAGATAGCCCCGGCCCGAGTCGGGCACGATGACCACGATCACGGCGTCCGGTCCGAGCTCGCGGCCCACCTCCAGGGCGGCCCAGACGGCGGTCCCGCAGGATCCCCCGGCCAGGATCCCCTCCTCTCTGGTCACCCGGCGGGCGGTCAGGAAGCTGTCGCGATCGGAGACCATCACGACCCGATCCGCAATCTCGCGGTCATAGGTCGCCGGCCAGAAATCCTCTCCGATCCCTTCGACCAGGTAGGGCCGACCCTGTCCCCCCGAGTACACCGAGCCCTCCGGGTCGGCTCCGATGATCTGAATCCCGGGGTTCTGAGCTTTCAAGTAACGACCCACGCCGCTGATCGTCCCCCCAGTCCCGATCCCCGCCACCAGGTGGGTGATGCGGCCGGCGGTCTGGCGCCAGAGCTCCGGTCCGGTACTCCACTCGTGGGCCAGGGGGTTGGCCGGATTGGCGTACTGGTTAGGCATGAACGCGCCGGGCGTCGACTCGGCGAGGCGGCGGGCCACCGAGTAGTACGAGTCGGGGTGCGACGGGTCCACGGCGGTCGGGCAGACCACCACCTCGGCTCCGTACGCCCGCAGCAGGGCCACCTTTTCCGAGGCGATTTTGTCCGGCATGGTGAAAACGCAGCGGTAGCCGCGGCGAGCGGCCACGATGGCCAGTCCGACCCCCGTGTTGCCCGAGGTCGGTTCGATGATGGTGCCGCCCCGCCGCAACCGGCCGTCGGCCTCCGCTGCGTCGAGCATGGCGAGCGCGACTCTGTCCTTGATGCTGCTGCCGGGGTTGAGGAACTCGAGCTTGGCCAGCAACTGACCTGACAGATCCCGGCCGATGCGGTCCATCCGGACGAGCGGGGTGTTCCCGATCAAGTCGATCAGCGAGTTGGCGGCTTCCATGCCTGGACCGGGATCGGTCACCCGGCTGGTCGCGACGCCCGGCCCGGCGTCGGCCGGGAGATCGGTGTAGATCGTCACGGGCAGTCCGGCCTCGTGCAGCTGCCGGGCCACGTCGGCGGCCCGGGCGGTACCGGCCTCGGTGGCGATTCCGATCACACCCACCAACCGGGGGATGTGCGCCCGGAGATCGGCGATGGTCCCTGTTGCCAGGTCCCCGGCGGTCACGCCCACCCGGCGGCGAGCGCGGATCAGGAGCCTTTCGGGAACCGGGGCGTCGTCGACGACCACGAGGACGTCCATCTGATCATCATGGCCGGGGTCCAGCCGGTCCGCTAGATTCCCTGCCTGCCGATAGATTCTGGGACCCGGGTGTTCTATCCCGCCGTCAGGGTGCCGGTACGGCCGGACCCACCCGGGATCACATGGTCGGACCGAAGCGCTCCACCCGTATCCGGCTGGTCGGCACCTGGTCGTCGATGAGCAACGCCGTCACGGCGTCGGCGAAGTCGGGCGAACCGCATACATAGGCGGTGGCGTCGAGGGCGACCTGTCCGGCCAGGTCCTGCTGGTTGAGCCGGGCCAGCGGCCGGGCCCAGCCGGGCGGCGCCGCCCTGGTGTAGACAATCGTGGTCTCGGGGCCGGGGAGCTCGGCCGCGTAATAGAGATCGGCCGGGCGGCGCGCCGACACGATAAGCCGCAGCAGGTTGGATCGGCCCTGAAGCCGGGCCAGACGGAGCATGGCCATAAGCGGCACGACGCCTGAACCGCCCCCGACGAGAAAGGCGGGTTCGGTGCCCCGCCACACGAACCACCCCCCGATAGGGCCGCGCACGTCCAGTTCGTCGCCTGGCCGTACCTCGTCGTGGAGGAACATGGACACCTCGCCATTCTCGAGTCGCTCCACGGTCAGCTCGATCTCGGCCGTGCCGTCCGGGGGACTCGCGACCGAGTACGAACGCGAGGCCGTGTAACCGTCAGGAGCGGTAAGGCGGACGACGTAGTGCTGACCGGCCAGGTGGACGGACGGGGCCGGGAGCGCCAGGCGAAAGGTCTTGGCGCTGGCGGTCTCCCTCCTGACATTGAGCACGGTGGCCGTCTGCCACTTGCCCGGGTGGGCTCCACCCGCGGGGTCAGTCACCCTGGTACCGCTGTTCGAGCCAGGGGTCGCCACGGTCGTGGTAGCCGTTGCGCTCCCAGAATCCTTGCTCGTCGTGATCGAGCAGGCGCAAACCGGAGACCCACTTGGCGCTCTTCCAGAAATAGAGATGGGGCACGAGCAGCCGGGCCGGCCCCCCATGCTCGACCGGCAGCGGCCGCCCTTCGTAATCCCATACGACCCACGCTTTGCCGTCGGTGACGTCGGCAAGCGGCAGGTTGGTGGTGTAGCCGGTATGCGACAGGGCCAGAACGTAGCTCGCCTCCGGTAGGGGCGCGGCCACTGCGAGCAGGCTGTCCACCGACACTCCGCCGAACTGCACACCCAGCTTGGACCACGTGGTCACGCAGTGGATGTCACCGTTGAAGGTGGACGGCGGCAATTCATGGATCTGTTCCCAGGTCCACGTGATGGGTCGTGCGACGAGCCCCTCGACGCGGAACGTCCATGCGTCGGTCGCGAGTTTCGGCGTCGGCTCCGCCGTCAGGACCGGCCAGGTGGAACCCGCGTCGTATTGACCAGGCGGCAGCCTCGGGTCGCGGCGCGCCTGCCCGCGACCCCGGAATCCTCTCGTGATCGCCATGGAAAATGCTCCTCGCTCAGCTTCGCGTCGATCGGGATGCACCCTTGGCGCCTCGGCAGCAGCCGGCCGGCGGCAGGGCAACGCCTAGAGTCCACCCTATGGCCACTGACGTGGTGCAATCGCCGCCGTTGCCGCGCTGGGACATGTCCGCGTAACTACTCGACGCACTTCTACAACTGGCCTTACACGTTCGGCCTTCTCTTCGGTCTGGGCCTGTATGCGGCCTACCAGGAGGACCCTGAGCGGTTTCGGGATGGGTACGACGACCTTCTGGCGTCGTCCGGACTGGCCGACGCGTCCGGGCTGGCCGCCCGCTTCGGCATCGATGTCGGTCGGGAGGAGTTCTGGGCGTCCAGCCTGGAGGTACTGGGCCGCCGTATCGACCAGTTCGAAAGGCTGGCGTTCGGCAGCTGAATGGACCGCTGAACCGCCGGCCCATCGAATGGCGCAGGCGAGCGGCGCGATGATGGTGGCCGGATGAGCGGCTTCAGGTAGCGGTAGACGCCAGATGGGCGAGTGACGCTCCTTACGGGCGGTCGCGTCGCGCCCGCCGGCTCGAGGTCCTCCTCTGCCAGACGCATCCAGGTGATCGTCCGAGCGAGAGGGGGGAGTCGTGGCGCGCCTCGTCGGGCGCCGCTTCGTGCGCCCGTGAATGCGGGGCTGCGGCGGGCTGGTCTGCTCGACCGCTTAGTACTTAGTCCGGTTGCGGACGGGCGCGGGCGCGCCGTTTGCCCTCATGCATGGCCTGGACCCGGGCCACCGGGATGGCGTGGCCTTCTTCGATGAGCGCAGGGCTGAGGTTTTGTGGACCCGGCCTGTTCGCCCCCCACGGACGGATGGGGCCCAGGTGATCGAGGGCGGTGTGCACGGTGAAATCAGCGGGGCTGATGTCATCGAGATCATCCCAACTCAACGGGAAGGAGACCGGCACACCGGGGCGGACACGCGGGCTGTAGGCCGCGACCACGGTGGCCCCGCCGACGCGAGTCGAGTCGACGAACACCTTCCCGTTGCGGTCCTCCTTCATGAAGGCCGTGGTGGCGACCTCGGGATCGAGCGCCGCGGCACGCGCCGCGATGGCCCGGGTGGCCGCCGCCGCGTCCCCGGGTGGCCCCGAAGCGATGGGGACGAAGACGTGCAGACCCTTGGCCCCGCTGGTCTTCACCACCCCCTGGAGCCCGAGATCATCCAGAACCTGGCGGACGAGGCGGGCGGCCCGAACGGCCCTCTCGAAGGCGTCAGGCGTTGGCGGATCAAGGTCCAGCACCAGATGGGTCATCCGGTCCGGCTGATCGACCCGGACGAGGGTCGGGTGGTATTCCACGGCCCGTTGATTGGCGAACCAGAGCAGGGTGCGGCGGTCGTTGCACAACGCATAGGTGACGTCCCGCTTGGACGTCTCCGCCCAGAAGCGGGCCGTCGGTACCCAGGAAGGCGTGTATTTCGGGACGTTCTTCTGCATGAACGCCTCTTGACCGCGGTGAACCCGGATCACCGACAGCGGCCGGTCCTCCAGCTCGGGGAGGATCAGATCACACACGCCGTCGAGGTACTGCACCAGGTCCCGCTTGGTCGCGCCCGACCCAGCAAACAGGGGCTGATCGAGGTTGGTGAACGACACCTCTTCCGGTGATTCCTGCCCGCTCGTGCCGGCCATGCAACAAGCACAGTAACGACATTCTCATGGCCTTCATTGGGTCACTCGATTTTCGGTGGCATCGGATGGTCAGCGGCTGGGCCCGATTGAAGCATGCGGACCCTTGAGAAAAACCGACCGTTAGCCGACTATCGTTCTCTTTTGAATGCTTGAGATAGCCCTGATGTGATTTCCATGGTGTTCATGGTCCCAAGAATGGCCCGCTCTGTCGGATTTGCCCCTTGCATCCCAGGATCATCCTGCGTAGTATACTCAGTATGGCACCGGGTTGGGTGATCTCGTGAGCATCCCGTACGCCCTGCTGGCCCTGCTGACGGAGGGGCCGAAGTACGGATTGCAGCTTCGCCAGGAGTTCGAGGCGGGGACAGGCGAAGTGTGGCCGCTGAACGTCGGCCAGGTGTACACGACCCTGCAGCGACTCGAACGCGACGGGCTGATCGAATCCGATGACACTTCGGCCGATGGTTCCCAGAAGCGGTTTCGCATCACTGCGAATGGGTCCGAGGAACTCGCTGGTTGGCTCCGAACGCCCCCGGACCTGTCATCGCCGCCTCGAGACGAGTTGGTCATCAAAGTGCTGGTGGCGTTGCGGGTGCCCGGTGTCGACGTGCACGAGGTGGTCCAGGTCCATCGTCGGTATCTCGTGCAGCTGATGCAGCAGTGGACCCGACTCAAGGAGGACCTGGCGGAGCAGGATCTGGCCTTCGCCCTGGTGGTGGACGCCGAGCTGTTCCGGCTGGATTCAGTGGTGCGGTGGCTGGACGCGGCCGATGGCCGCCTCAAGCGAGCCGAGTTCGATGGCAGAGATCCCAGTGGTGCGTCGTTGCCTTTGCCTGCCCCAAGGCGGCGGCGCCGGTTAGGAGCACGGACATGACCGCCTTGGAGCTGCGAAGCGTATCGAAGGTGTACGGCGAGGGTCCGACCGAGGTGCACGCCCTCCGGGACGTGAACCTCCGGGTGGACGTCGGCGAGCTGGTGGCAGTGATGGGGCCGAGCGGCTCGGGCAAGAGCACGCTGCTGACGATTTCCGGCAGCCTGGAGGAGCCGACCAGCGGCGACGTGCTGGTCGGGGGTCTGTCGTTGTCGACGATGTCGCGCCGCGATCGGTCTCGCCTGCGTCGCCGCGCCATCGGCTACGTGTTCCAGGACTTCAACCTGCTTCCGGGCCTCACCGCCGCCGAGAACGTGTCGTTGCCGCTCGAACTCGATGGCGTCCCCTCCCGAGTGGCGCGGGGCCAGGGCGTGGCCGCCATGGAGGAGCTTGGCCTCGTCGACCGGGCCTCACGATTTCCTGACGAGCTCTCGGGCGGCGAGCGCCAGCGGGTGGCCATCGCTCGAGCGGTGGTCGGCGACCGGCACCTGCTCCTGGCCGATGAGCCGTCGGGCGCGTTGGACTCCACCAACGGCGAGGCCGTGATGCGGTTGATTCGCGCCGCCTGCCAGCGGGGGGTGGCCGGGGTGGTCGTGACCCACGACGCCCAGCTGGCCTCGTGGGCCGACAGGGTCGTGTTCTTGCGAGACGGCCGCGTCGTCGACCAGACGTCGCCTCCCCCCGGCCCCGAGTCGCTCCTTGCTCCCACGGGAACACCATGACCACCGCGGTCCTCGACCGGCCCGTAGTGCTCGGGTCCGGCGATGGCGGCCGCCCCGCCCGGCGGGCCGTGGTCCGCTGGGCCTGGCGGATGTTCCGCCGGGAATGGCGCCGTCAGACGCTCGTGCTGTCCTTGCTCGTCGTGGCCGTGGCGGCCACGACGATTGGGCTCGCCATCGTTTCCAATGCCAGCGAACTGCACGATGACCCGACCTTCGGCACAGCCAACACCATCATCCAGGTGTCAGGCAAAGCGAGCCAGGTCAACGCCGCCGTGGCCGCCGCGGAACAGGCCTTCGGCGCCGCGGACGTGGTCGCCCACCAGAGCATCCCTGTGCCCGGTTCGGTCTCCACCGTCGATCTGCGGGCCGCCAACCCGGCCGGCCGCTACGTGGGATCCACGTTGCGTCTTGACGCCGGCCGGTACCCGACCGGACCCCATGAGGTGGCGGTCACCAGCGGTGTCGCCAGCACCTTCGGCTTGCACATCGGCAGCAGCTGGAACCAGGACGGCCGAACCCTCCAGGTGGTCGGGCTGGTAGAGAACCCCCTCAACCTGCAGGACGAATTTGCGCTGATGGCCCCCGGTCAGATCAGCTCGCCGGCCAGCGTGTCGATCCTGGTCGATGCCGGCCAGCAGGCCGTCCAGTCGTTCAGGGTCCCGGACGCGAACGGCCTGGGCATCGATCACCGGGGCACAGCCAGCCAGACCGCCGTTGAGGCCGTCGTGCTGGTCCTGGCCACGGTCGGGCTCCTCTTCGTCGGGCTGCTGGCCGTGGCCGGATTCGCAGTGATGGCCCAGCGCCGCCTGCGGGCTCTGGGGATGCTCGGCTCCCTCGGAGCCACCGACCGGCATGTTCGGCTGGTCATGCTCGCCAATGGTGCCGCGGTCGGCGCAACTGGATCGGTAGTCGGGGCGGTGGTCGGTTTGGCGGTCTGGTTCGCCATCGCCCCGCTCATGCAGTCGGTTGTCGAGCACCGCATCGACCGCTTCGCCCTCCCCTGGTGGGCCGTCGCCGCCACCCTGCTGCTGGCGTTTATCACCGCCGTCACCGCCGCCTGGTGGCCGGCGCGCGCCGCCGCTCGATTGCCGGTCGTGGCCGCCCTCTCCGGGCGCCCACCCCGGCCCCAACCGGCGCACCGGTTCGCGGCGGCCGGCGGCCTCCTGCTCGGGGCCGGCATCGTCCTGCTCGCCTTCGCCGATCAGCGCCGCGTCGGGTTCGTCATCGCCGGCGCCGTCGCCAGTGTGTTCGGGGTGCTCTTCCTCGCTCCGCTGGCCATACGCGCCATCGCCAGCACGGCCGGCCACTGGCCGATCGCCGTCCGCCTGGCCTGGCGGGACCTGGCCCGATATCAGGGTCGATCGGGGGCCGCCCTCGGCGCCGTCACCCTGGCCATTGCCATCGCTGCGACTATCGCCATCAGCGCCGCGGCGGCCGATACTCCGTCTCCCACACCGAATCTGGCAGCCAACGAGCTCATGCTGTATGTCGGCGCCAGCGCGCCGGGTCCGGGCAATCCCATTCCCGTGGTGCGCGGCGCCCAAGAGCAAGCCTTGCAGCGGCGCGTCGATCAGCTCGCCAGCAGCCTTCACGCCCGCTCGGTCATGGCCCTGGAGGCCGCCTACGACCCGGCCGCCCCGGCCGTGAGCGGTCCGCCCGGACAGGGGGCGCAGTCCGGGCAGCTGACCGCGTCGCTCGCCAGGGTGACCCACCTTGCCAACGGAGAGGAGATCAACCCGGTCACCTCGCTCTATGTCGCGACCCCGGCCCTGCTCGAGCACTACGGCATCACGGCGAGTTCGATCAACCCGGCAGCCGACATCATCAGCTCGCGCAGCGATCTGGGGGGCCTGCAGATCTTCCTTCCGGACATCCAGGCTTCCCCCAAGCATGCTGCCGCGGGGCGCTCCCGGCCCCGGGCCAACCCGGCCATGACAGACCCCACCATCCAGGTGATTTCACGGTTGTCTCGCGATACCTCGGATCCGAACACGCTGCTGACCAGTCACGGCATGCAAGCCCTGGGCTTGCAGCGGATCCCCGCCGCCTTTCTCATCGAGACGCCGCATCCCCTGACGACCGCTCAGATCCACGCGGCCCAGAAGACCGCGGCGGCGGCCGGGCTGTCAGTGGAGTCCACGTCGACCCAGAGGTCCCTGGCGCCACTGCGCAACTGGTCGACGGCGGCCGGGATCCTGGTAGCCCTCGGTGTCCTGGCCATGACCGTGGGGCTGATCCGTAGCGAGACCTCCCGCGACCTGCGCACTCTTACTGCCACCGGAGCCAGCAGCAGCACCCGCCGCACCCTTACCGGCGCCACGGCCGGAGCCCTGGCCCTGCTCGGATCGCTGTTAGGGACGGCGGGCGCCTATGCCGCCCTTGTGGCCTGGCACCGGAGCAACCTTCACCCGCTCACGCACGTCCCGGTTGCCAATCTGGTGATCATCATCGTCGGCCTGCCGCTCATCGCCACCACCGTCGGCTGGCTGCTGGCCGGACGTGAACCACGGGCGATCGCTCGCCAACCTCTCGATTAGCTCACCGGAGCCGCGGGTGCTCGCCAACGGCCACGCCCATCCCGCTGGGCGCGTGCCAGAGCGAGAGCCCCGGTAGCGATCCGGGGGCTCAGCCGCTCGTGCCTTGCTTTCGCTCGGGTTCCTGCTTGGGCGGCTCCCCGGCCGCTTCCGGCTGCTCGCCATCGGGGGCGGAAGGCGTCTCGCTGGTCAGGAGACCGAGCGAAGAAGGAGCCCTGCTCGACTGCATGAAGGCCTCGTGGAAGGCCGACTCCGCCGAGGCGATCGCCGCGTCATGCTTGCCCCCGACCTGGTGCAGCTCCTCAGCCCGTGCCCGGCCAGCCTGGCGAATCGCCTCCTCATAGGTGGCGATCGCCTGTCGCAGCTCTGCGGCTCTTGCCTCTCCGGCCGCTTCGATCGCGGCGGCCCGGTCGACCCCCGCCTGGCGGATGGTCTCAGCCCGGGCGATGGCGCTGTCGGCCGCCGCCTTGGCGGCGCGCAGTGCCTCCTCATGGGCTCGATGGGCGGCCGCCATCTCGTCCTGGCACGCTTGCTCGATGGTCGTCGTCGCGGTCTCGGCAGCAATCGCCAGGGCCGCTCCGTAACGGGTTTCCACGTCCTGGAGCGCGGCCGCCCGGGCTGTCTCTGCTGCTCTCAGCGCATCGTTGTGCGCGGAGGAGACGCGCCGAAGCCCGGCGGCCCTCGCTACCGTGGCGGCCCGAATGGCCTCAGCCCGGTCGACCGTCGCCGCTCGAATCGCTTCGGCCCGGACTCTCTCGGTGTCGGCAACCTCCTCGGCAATCCGCAGGGCTTCGTCGTGCGCCTGCTCGGCGACCCGGAGCGCCTCGTCCTGGGTACCCACCCCACCATCGAGGCGGATGACGTTACGTGGCATCTGGAACCTCCTCCTGTTGTCGCGCCTGAATGGGGCGCGGTCCAAACGGGACCTGGCTGTGGTGGAGCGTCGACCGAACGCCCAAATATTAAAGGCCGGTTCGCGCCCCTCGGGCAAGGAGGGCCACCCACAGTGGCACACGGTGGCCTGGATGCGACACCGTTATTGACCTCTGCGTCCGTCGATCCGCTCGCGGAGCAGATCGGCATGGCCATTGTGGCGCGCATACTCCTCGATCATGTGCACCAGGAGCTCCCGTAAGGAGATCGGGTCGTCGTCCCCATCGCGTCCGATGAAGTTCAGATCGGTCTGGCGCACGAACTCCTCGGCGAACGCCACCTCATCGCGCCAGCCGGCCCAGGCCTCGTCCACGACGGCGGTATCGGCGACCGCTCCGTCGAAGTCCCCGTCGGGCTCGGCTTCGGTCTGATAGCGCTTGGGGACATCCTGTCGAGCAAACCGACGACGGAACCAGGTGCGCTCGACGTCCGCCATATGACGCAACAGACCGAGCAACGACATCGTTGACGGCGGCACGGCGCGGCTCGCGAGCTGGTCAGCGTCGAGGCCGCCACATTTGAGCTCAAGGGTCAGGCGCTGACCGCGCAGGAACTCGACAGCGTCGCTCGCTCGTCGCCAAGGGTGGTGCCGCCCTGGCGCGGATCATCGCTGGCTTCGATGAACCGGTCGGCGCGGTGCTGTGGGCCCGTCATACCGCCATGCTGGTGGTTCATGTGGCCAGGGGCAAACGATTCACGGACGGAGGAACCTGGGCCGTGGCTGCGCCGCGCCGCGCTTCGAACTGGTAGCCGGCCAGCAGGAACACCGGGACCGGTGGGGCCGCCCGCTCAGGTCTGGGATCCGCTCTCGGCGACGACGCTGATCGGCTGCGGTGGAAGCCCGTAGAGGGCGTCATAGATCTGCCGGACCACGGGGCCGGCCACATCCGCCCCGTATCCCGCCTGTTCGAGGATCGCTGTGACCTCGTACTGCGGGTTGTTGGCCGGAGCAAACGACGTGAAGATGGATGTGCTCTGCTTGCCCGCGACCTGAGCGGTGCCGGTTTTGCCAGCCAGGTCGTGACTGGCCAGAGGGCCGGTGAAGATGCCGGACGCGGTGCCCCCCGGGCTCTGCACCACCCCCTCGAACCCCGCCAGCATGGCTGCCCGTTGGTCAGGCGGCAGTGTCACGGTGCCCCGGGGCTGGCTGTGGTACCTCTGGACAATTTTGCCGGCCGGGGTCTGGGCGTCCTGGGCCAGGCGGGGCTGCCAGAGGGTGCCGCCGTTGGCGAAGGTGGAGTAGGCGTTGGCCAGCTGGAGCGGCGTGACCAGATCTTCAAACTGGCCGATGGCCGTCTGGGCGCTGTCACCGGTAAACCAGCTGCCGGTCGCGAACAGCTTCGGGTGCTGCTGATAATCCCGTGCCACGCTCTGCGGCGTGGGGATCAACCCGCCGGACTCGCCGGGCAGGGCGATGCCCGACGGTCTACCGAACCCGTATTCGGCGGCCACGTCCTGCAGCGCCGTCTCGGGAAACTGGTTGCCGTTGACGAAGCCGTCCCACAGGTCGGCGCCGATGACGTTGAAGTAGTTGTCACTCGATTCGGTGATCGCGGTCGGCAGGTCGATGGGCCCCAACACCTCCCCACCATTGTTGGTGAAGGTCTCATTGCCGATCACGATCTTGCCCGTGTCATCGAAGATGGAGGTCGGGGTGACGAGGCCGTACTTCAGTCCGGCCGTTGCGGTGACCAGCTTGAAGGTCGAGCCGGGGGCATACTCGCCCTCGATGTCCCGGTCCAGCAACGGTTGATTGGCCGCCGGATCGTTGTAGGCCTGGTACCGGGCGTTGCTGATACCCCCCACAAAGTCCTCGGGGTTGTAATCCGGATAGGTGGCGAGCGCGAGAACCGTCCCGTTCTGCGGATCCTCCACGACCGCCGCTCCGGCCGGGGCGGGAAAGGGGACCCCGTTGTGGGTGGAGTGCCGGGCCGCGGTGAGGCCCTGCTCGAGCGCCGTCACCGCTTGCTCCTGCAGCCGTCCATCAATGGTCAGCCGGACATTCGCCCCCTGCACCGGCGGGGTTGAGCTGAGCGCGGCCAGCACCTGCCCGCTGGCGTTGACCTGGACTCGCTCGACTCCGGGCGTACCCCGCAGGACCGACTCGTACCCCGCTTCCACCCCGGACAAACCGATCTGGTCGCTGCTCAGATAGCCCTTCGATTTCAGCTGCTGGTATTGACTCTGATTGATCCGGCCGACGTAGCCGACGATGTTGGCCGCGGCTGCTCCCATCGGGCTGTAGGTGCGCACCGCCTCGGTCGTTGCCATCACTCCGGGAAACAGATTGGGGTTCTCCTGTATGTAGAGGATCTGTTGTGGCTGGGCGTCGTGGAGCACGGGAACCGGAGCGTACGGGCTGTACTGAAGGTTGTTCATGGCAGTCTCGAGCTGCCGGACGGTCATGCCGAGTAACGGCGCCAGGCGATTGACCATGGCCGGGTTCTGGTCGGCGATCTGACGGTAAACCTCGATAACCGGTTCGTTGACGTTGCCGACCAGCACCCTGCCCTCGGCGTCCAGGATCTCGCCGCGGGGCGCCGGGGTGTAAACCATCTTCACCCCGTTGTTGGTCGCCACCTGCTGGGCGGTAGGGGCCTCGAGCACCTGGAGAAACCACAACCGGGCGAAGAGCGCCGCAAACAAGCACCCCACGACGATCAGCAGGATCGTCAAGCGCATTTGCGGAGGGGCCGGCTGACTGGCACGCGTGGCGATCATCTATCCCTAGCACTCCTGGGTCCCGCCGTCTGGGCATCTGGCCGGCCGCCTGTCAGCTCCCCTCTAAGACCGGGACTCGAGCCCTAGAACTGGCCCTTGAGATCCTGGATCTCCCGTGCCCGGTCCCGAAGCTGCTCGTAGGCTGGGCGCTCGCGAATCCGGACGAGCGCCCACCGGATGGCTTCAGCCCGATTGGGTGCGATCCCGGCCGTGATCAGCGTGTCGACGGTCTCCAGCTCCGCGGGACCGAGTCGGGCCATCACCGGGACGAGCCCCGTGCCGACTTCGAGCCCCCCACGGCCCCGTTTCATGTTGAGGAGCGGACCGCGCTCTTGGTCGTCGGGGCCAGGGCTGACCATGATCTGGAGCGTTCCCGCCTCGGGAAGGCCGGCGAGGTCGTGCCGGAGCTCTCGAACCGCGTCGCGGTAGGTGTCATGGAAGCCGCGCAGGACCTGCCCGCGCTCGGCCCGGTCCCCCGAGGCCTCGAGGTAGATGCGGCCGATCAGTTGACCCGGCTCAACCTCGGGATCATCGCCGTACTGGAGGACGGCCACCCGCTCGATCGGAGCGCCCGGAAAGCGATCCCGCACGTTGTGCTCGAAGTGCTCGTGGAGTCGATCAAGGTCAGCCCGGTCCATGCCGGCCACCTCCTGGGTGTCGGACAAATCAAGTTTCGCGAGTTACTCCAGTAACTCTAGTATCTCCTGGCGGCCGCGATAGTCGAAACGAGTTGCGCACGCGCCCTTTTCTGTCGCGCTCTCCCCTTTCACTGGGTCCAAATTGCTACAGAGAACGTGGAAAGGGCATTGTTCGCAACAGGAAACCATTCGATCAAGTCGCTGGCGGGGAGATGTCGGGCCGGTCACCTCCGGCTACCCGTCGATCTATGGTGGGGGAGATTCGCTGCGAGGGAGGTGAAATGCCGGTCTACGAGTACCGGTGCCGGACCTGCGACATGAGGTTCGAGGTCCGGAGACCGATGAGCGAGGCGGCCGCGCCGATCAACTGTCCCGACGGTCACGCCGACACCAACCGGCTGCTCTCGGTCTTTGCGTCCGTGGGTCACGGCGCGGAATCGCCGGCCCTGCAGACCGGTGAAGCCCGGGCGGCTGGTGGCGGCTGCGGCCCGGGCTGTGCCTGCATGTCGTAAGTCAGCCGTCCGAATGCAGGCGGCGCAGCGCCTGGCGGTAGGGGCGAGTGGCGATTCCTGCGTCGGTGATGATCGCCGTCACCAGCCGCGCTGGTGTGACATCAAACGCGGGATTGCTGATGGCCACACCGGACGGCACCAGCCGGCGCTCGCCGACGACGGCTACCTCGTCGCCCGACCGCTCCTCGACCGGGATGGCCGAGCCTGAGCGGCACTGCAGATCGACGGTGGAGAGGGGAGCAGCCACGTAGAAAGGGATGCGATGGTGGCGGGCGAGCACGGCGAGGGAGTAGGTGCCGATCTTGTTGGCCACATCCCCATTGGCGGCGATCCGGTCGGCACCGACCACGACACAGTCGACGTCGCCCCGGGCCATTACCGACCCCGCGGCTCCATCCACGAGGACAGTGGCAGGTATCCCGAGCCGGGCCAGCTCCCATGCGGTGAGTCGACTGCCCTGCATGACCGGGCGGGTCTCGTCGACCCACACGGTCGGGTCTTTGCCGGACTCGTGAGCGGCCCTGATCACGCCGAGCGCCGTTCCGTAGTCGGCGCAGGCCAACGAACCGGTGTTGCAATGGGTGAGCACCCGGGAGCCGTAGGGGAGCAGTTCGGCTCCCAGCCGGCCGAGCGTCCGGTTGCGCCTCGAGTCCTCGGCCGCGATCGCCACCGCCTCCCGCAGGGGATCGTCGGCCGCGAGGGCCCGCTCGACACCCCAGCGGAGGTTGACGGCGGTGGGCCGCGTGGCAATCAACTGGCTGGCCGCACGGGCCGGGTTCTCGCCCCGATGGGCCGCCAGCGCCACGCCCATGGCACCGGCCACACCGAGGGCCGGCGCGCCCCGGATCGCGAGCGATTGGATGGCGTCACACAGCGCATCCACGCTCGAGGCTTCGACGAACACCAGCTCGGTCGGCAGCCGGCGTTGATCGACGAGCCTTACCGTTCCGTTCCGCCACTCGATGGTGGGGGGCAGCGCCGTCGATCCGGCTGCGCCATCGTTGTCCGACGACCCTGCGTTGTCCGGTGACCCTGCGTTGTCCGGTGACCCGGCCATGGGTGGCATTCTGCCCGCTCCGGTCGGCGTCTTTTGATAGAACCCGAGATAATCGTCAGCTGGTGGGTTTCCAGGGTTTGACCCATCCGTCTTCGGGCCAGCCCTCGGCGGCTGCCATGAGCGAGCCGCTCTGCGCACGGTCGAGCGCTTCCCGGAGAATGTCGGCGTGCCCGGCATGGCGGGCCGTTTCCTCGATGAGGTGGAGCAGGATCCACCTGACCGTGCAGGCTTCCGGGTCGGGATACCAGGGAGCTGCCGGGAGCGGAATGCGCCGTCCCAGATCGTCGATACCGGCAACGACGGCGTCGGTTCGCGCCGCATCGTCTTCATACTGATGGAGCACGCCGGCGAGCGTCTCGTCATCCTGCAGCACGAAGCTCGCCATGTACTCCTCGAAGGCCGTCTCCGCGATCGGTCGGCGCTGAATGCGATCCGTCCAGTTTCGCTCGCCGGAGGCGAGATGCTTGACAAGGCCGCCCAGGCTGAGCGCGCTCGCGGTAGGAGTGAGACGAGCCTGGTCCTCGCCCAACCCGTACGCGGCATAGCGAACCGCCTGGCGCTGATGATTGAGAAAGCAGAGGAGGCCCTCATGTTCGGTGTCGACAAGGGGTGCGTTCATCGGCACGGGGCAAGTATGCACCCGAAAACAGGTCAGGATATGGCCAGTTTTCAGACAGCAGTATCGTTGGCCGCCGGAGGTAGAAATGGACGCCAGCCGGGCAAACCGTCGCTGGGCCGAGATGCTCTCCCGTTGGGCCATTCCCGAAGAGATCATGGCCGCCGCGCCGGAACGGCCTTACTTCTTTGATCCCACCGTGTTCGGTGCTGCGGCTGACGACGCTATCGCCCGCCCTTACGACACGCCGTCGGACGTCGCCGCCAGGGACGCGCTGCCGGCCGGTGGCACGCTGCTCGACGTCGGTTGTGGGGCGGGGGCCGCCAGCCTCCGCCTGGCTCCCGGGCAGCTGGTGGGAGTTGATCCCAGTGGGCCCTTGCTCGATGGGCTCGTCGAGCGGGCCCGCCGGCTCGAGATCGAAGCCTCCGTGGTGCAGGGCACGTGGCCCGACGCGGCAGACCGGGCTCCCGTTGCCGACGTCGTTGTTTGTCACCACGTCGTCTACAACGTGGCCGACCTCGAAGCGTTCGCGTCCGCCCTGACCGAACATGCCCGCCGACGTGTTGTTGTTGAGCTGACCGCGGTTCACCCGATGGCCTTCACCGCGCCGTACTGGAGGGCCCTGTATGGGATCGAACGACCCGACCGTCCAGGCGCGGACGATGCGGTCACCGTCCTCGAAGCGATGGGCCTCCGGCTTGATCAACAGGTATGGACGCGCCGCTATCAGATGATCGGAGAGACCTCGAATGCGTCCGTGGAGAGCCTGGCCCGGAGACTCTGTTTGCCTGAGTCCCGTCACGACGAACTGCGTCAGCTGCTCGCGGCGGTCCCACCCGCGAGTACCCGTGACGTGGTGACGATCTGTTGGGAGCCGCGAGCAAAGCTGTGTGAAACCTGAGAGCGGCGAAAGCCGTCGGTTGATAGAGGCTACGGTGACGAAAGTTGCGGTGAGCGTGCTCAGGTGCGTGGCTCCCAGGGGGGGAGGGACGCCAGGCGGCACACCGGGCACGCTTACCGCTTCCGACGAGCGAAGGCGGCCACCAGCTGCTCGCGCCGCGTGTGAACTTGCCCAATACCGCTTCTCACGGTGGTCGTTGGAACGCCGATGTAGCGAATATCCCCCGGAACTCAGGCGGGCGTGGGTGTGACCACAGCGCGCCCCTCGAGCCGGCCCGCCTCCATAGCTCGATAGGCGTCCATAGCGGTCTGGAGGCTGTAGGTCGTCACCCGGGCTCTCAACAAACCGCGCGCCGCGAGCTGTAGTACCTCGACCAGCTCGGGGCGGCTGCCCCAATAGGTGGTCTGGATCGACACCTCGTAGGGGACCGTGAAGAACGACACGGGAAGGGTGCCGCCGGCGATTCCCACGATGTTGATGTCGCCTGTCGGGCGAGCCGCCCCGGCGGCGAGGGCCAGCGTCGAATCCGACCCGACGAAATCGAGTACAACGTCGGCACCGCGGCCCTCGGTGGCCTTTCGGATCTCATCGCCGGTGTCAGCACCAGCTGCGAAGGCCAGTTCGGCTCCGCACGCGGTGGCCAGCGCTAGCGCTTCCTCCCGAGTGTCGACCCCGATCACCTGAGCACCGGTGGTTGCCTCGAGGATCTGAATGGCGAGATGGCCAAGCCCGCCGACACCGATCACCACCGCGGTCGAGGTCGGCGTCAGCTTGGCGGATGAGCGACGAACCGCGTGGTAGGGGGTGAGCCCCGCGTCGGTCAGGGGCGCGGCGGTCACGGGATCGAGTCCGTCGGGGAGCGGAACAAGATGGCGGGTTGCCGCAGGCACGAGCATCAGCTCGGCCATACCCCCGTCCAGTCCCAGGCCCCCGCCACCGCCGGCGACGGGTGCCCCGGCCGGGTTCTCGCACAATGTCTCGACTCCCAGTTGACAGCGGGCGCAGGCACCGCATCCCCACGGGCCGTACACTGCAACCGGCGCGCCGATCTCGAAGCCCGCCACGTCCGGCCCGACGGCGTGGACCCATCCGGCGTTCTCATGTCCGAGTGTGAACGGCAGGCGCCATGGCACGGCGCCGCCACCGAACTCGCGCATGATGTGAAGATCCGAATGACAGGCGCCCGCTCCCCCGATCCGGACGACTGCCTCGCCGGGACCGGGAACCGGATCGTCGACGTCGACCAGCTCCGGGTCGGATTGCCACTCAAACAGTCGAAGCGCCTTCACCGCATCCCTCCTCTAGTCGCTGAGATTTCCAGGTCTCGATGAGATTTTCAGGTACTCGTTGAGAGCTCCAGGCACTTATTGAGATCTCCAGGCGACTCACAGTACTCGCCGCTAGAACACCCAGCCCGGGGTACCGTCGGGTGGCACCTTGTTGACCCACCAGAACTCGAAGCCCGCCAGCTCGGCGTAGTGCCGGTCCAGATCGGTGTCCCCGATATGGATGTTGCGGTCACACCCGAACTGCTCCCGCACCTGGTGCATGACGTGCTTGTGGGTGATGAAGTCGACTTCGATCTCGTGATCGCGCCAAATGGCGCGCTGCTCGCTCAGCGTTCGGTCCGATGCGCTGCCGATCCGGTAGCCCAACTGCTGGGCGCGCCGCGCCAGCGCCATGGGCAGCGGCCCTTGCGGGTCGCCGACCTCGAGGGTGCCGTCGATGTCAAAGGCGACGAGGATCGTCGGACGCGAGGGGGAAGCGGTCACGGGCCTTTAGTTGGGGCTCGCGCTCATGACCAGGAAGTTGCTCATAAACGGCATGAAGCCGCCCGTGACACCGATCTCAGCCGGAATCGAAATCTGACGGGCGCCGGCCCGGCCCTGGATCTGCTGCATCGTATCGGTATGGCCCCACCAGCGGGTCCGGCCGCTGCCGATGTTGCCCCCGCTCGGCGACACGGGGTTGGGCCCGGAGATGCTGATGTCGGTCTTGAAAAAGTCCAGTGCCTCGCCCCGCTTCAGCCCGGCGAAACCCAGCCCCTCGATGTGGAACACGTGGAAAAGACTGAACCCGTCGTACATGTTCTCGAAGCTGATGTCGGAGGCGCTGATCCCTGCTGCTTCGAGGATCTTGCGGCCCGTCGAGGCGGCGTTGGCCTCTGCCTCTTCCAGCGTCTCGATGGTGCTGCGGGACTTGACCCCGGCGTAGAAGTCGCCAGGTCCCACCCTGCCGGCGCCGGCGTGCCCGAGGATGTACACCGGCTTTTGCTTCATGTCCTTGGCTAGATCGGCGGTGGTGATCACGTAGGCCGCCGCGGCCTGGATGGGGAGGTCGTTGTCCAGCAGGTTCGCCGGCTTTGCGACCCAGCGGACGTTGTTGTAGTCCTCTTCGGTCAGCGGCTCCGGGCGGTGCTGCGCCCAGTAGCCCTCCGGCATCATCAGGCCGTTTTTCCTCGAGTTGACGATGAACGGGGCCATCATCTCGTGGGTTCCGCCGTACTTGTGGAGGTAGCGCTGGAACTGCATGGCCGTGGTGTAGGACGCGGGGCCGGCGAGCGAGTTGGACCACTTGCCAGGACCGGAGACCGTGGGCTCCGCGTTGGCGCCACCCTGGTAGTGGCGGCCATCGAAGTTGTGCCAGGCCTTGGCCGCGATGCAGACGTTGGTGAGTCCGTCGCCCACCGCCTGGACGGTCGCGGCGAGGACCATGCTCATGCACGCCGGTACCGTCATCACGAACTTGACGTTGGACAGCTCCGGCATGTTCTTCAGGATCCAATCGACGCTGTTCTTGGCGATCCCGTCGAGCGGGTCACTGGTCTGATCGAACATCTCGAGAAAGTCCTGCGGGACCTGACGGCCTGCGGACCAGTAGGCCCCGGTGGTCGTGGAGTCGCAGATCGCCAGCCCATCGACCTCTGACGGGTCGACCCCGGCGTCCTCGATGGCCCGGCGTATGGCCAGGATGGTCCAAGCTCCGACGGTGTTTTCCGGCCTCAGGTCCCAGCGGCGGGCCGTCGGAGAATGACCGATCCCCACCGCGGCGACCTGGCCTCGGTGCTCCCAAACGCCCAGGCCCTCCTTGAGCCGGAACATGGTTCTTGGATTGCCAACGGTAACTGTCATCATGAACCTTTCCCAACCTGAACCGGCCCAACCAGAACCAGCACGGCCCGTGAAACCGTCGTCAACCGACGAGGCGCCACTCGGGGACCTTTTGACCGGTACCTTCCGTCCTCAGGAACATCAGCTCGACCTGGCCGCCGATCGGGACCTCGTCGACCGGTGTGCCCGGAAGGTGGGACAGCACGTTGATCCCAGGGCAGTCGTCGAGCTCGATGACGGCCACGTTGTAGGGCTGGTCAACCTGCAGCACGGTGATCGGCGAATCGTGCACGACGCCGTAGCTGTAGACCGTGCCCCGGCCGTTGACCTGTCGCCACGAGAGACTGTCGGCGGAACCGCATTGATAGCAGACCCGCTCTGGCGGATGCTGGTACCGGTCACAAGTGGAGCAGTACTGGATGACGAGCTGGTCGTTGTTGGCGGCCTCGAAGTAGGGGCGGTCCACTTCGTCGGGTACCGGTGATTGCCTCGGCATGTCTCCCTCGTCTCCACAACTTCCCGGGTCCATGACCCGTACGCGCTGATTCCAAGCGACCGCCCCGACAGCCGAGGTCGGACTGATGAAAGGGAGAGTACCTCCAGGTGCTAAGCGAGTGCCATCCCGGGTGCGGCGTCGAGGGGCCTCCCGGGTGCGGCGCCGAAGGGCCTCCCGGGTGCGGCGCCGAAGGGCCTCCCGGGTGCGGCGCCGAGGGGCCTCCCTCGCCGCGTCCCGGGGTCCCCGGGTCAGATCGCCTTGAAGAAACTGGCCGCGGGCAACAGGGTGTAGCCGGCCTTTTCGTAGACCCGACGGGCAGGCGCATGGCCGGGATCGCCGCCGGTGAAGATCGATGCCACGCGCATTCCAGCTTCTCGCATCCAGTCAGTGGCGCGCTCGGTGAGCGCCGTCCCG
The DNA here is from genome assembly GCA_963834725.1 of uncultured Acidimicrobiaceae bacterium. Taxonomy (GTDB): domain Bacteria; phylum Actinomycetota; class Acidimicrobiia; order Acidimicrobiales; family Palsa-688; genus PALSA-693. The sequence goes on along the minus strand of CAWICN010000001.1, from coordinate 2,823,573 downwards.
ACGCCCTGTCCCTGCGCGTCTGGATCGACGGCGAGCATGTAGAGTTCGCCCCTTTGGCGCTCGGGGTCTGCGATCCTTGCGGCCGCGAACCCCGCGACATGCTCGGCGTCCGCGACCCAGATCGTCATCTCGTCGTCGGCGAGCGTTTCCCGAACCGCGCTCTCCTGGTACTGGTGCCAGTCGCCATGGAGCCGGACGAAGATATCAGTGCCCAGGATCGACTCCATGGAGGCGAAGACCGGCTGCCAGGCGCGCAGCGACAGCCGGACGACGGCTTCCTCGTCATCGGGCTGGTAGTCGCGGATCCGCATGGCCACGAGCGCAGGTTGCCACAGCCTCGCCGCCGCTGCGATCAACTTTTCCGCGACGAGCGGTTGAGCGGCTCGACTGCGTTCAGTAGGATGCCAGCCGTCGAGCGGCCACAATGACATCCTGTGGCCCGGGGAGTATGGCCTGTTCTTCAGGGCCGTTGTAGGGCAGATGACAGTCCTCGGCCGCGACCCGAACGACCGGCGCATCGAGATCGGTGAAGAGCTCCTCCGCGGCGAAAGCGGCGATCTCGGCGCCGAAGCCCATGGTCCGGTTGGCTTCGTGAAGGATGAGCAGCCGGCCGCTGCGCTGAACGGCCGCGGCAATCGCCTCCTTGTCGAGCGGAACGAGGGTCCGCAGGTCGAGAACATGACATCGGAGTCCGTCGTCAGCGAGGGCGTCCGCCGCCTGGCGAGCGAGGTGCACGCCGAACCCGTACGTGACGATGGTCAAATCCTCACCCTCACGATCCACCCGTGCCTCACCCAGCGGGATCACCGTCTCGCCGACCGTTTCCCGGTAGTTTCGATAACAGCGTTTGCTCTCAAAAAAGACGACTGGATCGTCGTCGCGGATGGCCGCTTTCAAAAGGCCCTTGGCGTCCGACGGCAGAGCCGGCGCCACGATCTTCAGCCCCGGGATATGGCAGTAGGGCGCCTCCGGACTCTGCGAGTGGTAAATCCCGCCGCGCACCCCGCCTCCGGACGGAGCCCGAAATACGACCGGGACTCCGTACCCGCCGACGCTTCGCCAGCGAACGGTTGCTGCCTGGTTGACGATCTGTGCCCAGGCCGGGTGCATGTAGTCGGCGAACTGGAACTCCGCCACCGGGCGAAGCCCCATCATCGCCGCGCCGATGGCGACCCCCGCGATCGCGATCTCGGAGACGGGAGTGTCCAGGACTCGAACCGGGCCGAAAGCCTCCTGGAGCCCGACGGTTGCCTTGAACACACCGCCTTTCAGCCCGACGTCCTCACCGAACACTACGACGCTCGGGTCGCGAGCCAATTCCTCTCCGAGCGCTTGTTGCACCGCTTCTACCATCGTGATCGCGGGACCGGGTAGCCACTCAGTCACGGAAGACTCCGGCGGGAAGCGCCGGCCCGTCTGGTCGGGCCCTCGACGGATGGGATTCGTCACCGGCAAACAACCATTGCCGCGCTCGCCAAGGCTCGGGCTCGGGCTGCGCCAGGGCGCGTTCCTGGTCTCGTAGCACGGCCGCGCTGATCGACGTTTCCAGGCCGGCCGCCGTCTGCTCTGTCAGGACACCTCGGCCGATGAGCATCGTCCGCAACCGCGGGAGAGGGTCCGCGCTGACGGCGGCCCGGATCTCGTCCGGTGATCGATAGGAATCGTCATCCTGCGAGGAATGAGGCGTCATACGAGTGACACGAACCTCCAGAAGCGAGGGACCCTTACCACTCCTGGCCCTCTCTACGGCCTGGCAGCTGGCCTCGAACACGGCCGGTGCGTCGCACCCGTCGATGGCCATCCCGGGAATGCCGTACGCCTGTGCTCGCTGTGCGACCGACTCGATCGGCAGCTGGAGAGGGGCCGGAACGCTGATGGCCCACCCGTTGTTTTCGCAGATGAACACGACGGGCAGGTCATGCACGCCCGCCAGGTTCATCGCCTCGTGGGTCGCTCCCTCTGAGGCGGCGCCGTCGCCGAACCAGCAGACGGCGACGGCGTCTTCGCCTCGGACCCGTGCTGCGTATGCTGCGCCCACCGCGTGCGGAACGTGGGCCGCCACCTCGCTCGAGATGGATCCGATCCGGAGGCTCGGGCTGGAGAAGTGAGCGGTCAGTTGCCGCCCCCCAGTATGCGGGTCGTCGGCTCGAGCCAGCGCGCCCAGGAACACCTCGTACGGCGATACGCCCAGGGCCAGACCGACGCCGAGATCCCGGTAGTACGGCCAGGCCGAGTCATGCCCCTGCTTGAGGGCGGCGGCGCTGGCCACCTGAGCAATCTCGTGACCGCGGCCCGTCAGGACGAAACCAGCCCGGCCCTGGCGCGACTGAATCCACAGGCGTTCGTCGACGGCCCGGGTCACCAGCGACACCCGATATATCCGGAGCAGCCGTGCCTCGTCGCCATCGAGCTGACTGTCCCGGTGGTCTGGCCGGGAACTCAGCAGCCCGTCGCGAACGCGTTCGTTGCGGGCCGAGGGTTCGCGAACCATTGTTCTGGCGATGGTAGCTGACCTCGCGGCGGCGGGTTGGCCTGCTGAGTAGACTGATCTCGTCAGGGCTGCTGTCGGCTGAAGGAGGTCGATATGTATGAGGGGGATGGAGAGAAATATTTCGTTGTCGACGGGCACGTGCATTTCTGGGACGCCAGCCCGGACAACTGGGTGAAAGGACAGGAGCAATACGCCAAGGGCTGGATTGAGTGTTTCCACGCCTATCAGGGTCTCGGCCCTCCGGACACCCATTGGCCGCTCGAGAAATTCCAGAAATATTCGGAGGACGACTTCGTCAGGGATGTCTTCGAGGAGGGTCATGTCGACGTCGGCATATTTCAGTCGACGTACCTGAAGGCGTGGTATCGAGAAGGATTCAACACGCTCGAGCGAAACGCAACCCTTGTCGAGAAGTATCCCGACCGTCTGATCGCTAACGGCCGGTGGGATCCTCGCGAAGGCCAGGCGGGACTTCGCCAGCTCGAGGAGGACGCCAAGCGCTACCACCTCAAGGGCGTCAAGGTGTACACGGCTGAGTGGTACAACGGCTCGCGGGGTTGGTCGCTCAGGGATCCCGAGGCCCAGCCGTTCCTCGAGAAGTGCCAGGAACTGGGAATCAAAAACATCCATGCCCACAAGGGGCCGACGATCTGGCCGCTTGACAAGGACGCGTTTGATGTCAAAGACATCGACTTCGCCGCCACCAGTTTTCCGGAGCTCAACTTCATCGTGGAACATGTGGGGCTCCCGCGGATCGAGGATTTTTGCCTGATGGCGACCCAGGAGCCAAACGTCTATGCGGGCCTCGCGGTTGCCATTGGCGGGTTGATGCACGCCCGTCCACGGTTCTTCAACAAAGTGATGGGCGAGCTCCTCTTCTGGCTCGGCGAGGACAAGATGCTCTTCGCCAGCGACTACGGCATCTGGGAGCCGAAGTGGCAGGTCGAAGGGTTCATCAACTGGAGCATGCCTGATGACCCCGAGTATTCGGACTACCCCCGCCTTACCGCCGAGGGCAAGAAGAAGATCATGGGGCTCAACGCCGCGAAGCTCTACGGCATCGAGGTTCCGGAGGAGTTCCGGCTGCCCGCAGGGGCCGGGACCCCCGCGGCGAGGGAGGACGCGCAGCTCGTCGATGACCCGCAATGATCAGCACCAGCCGCGTCCTGGACGCTCTCGGCGAGGTCCGCGACCCGGAGCTCGACGAGCCAATCACCGAGCTTCGCTTCGTGACCTCGTGCCGGGTCACCACTGAAGGCGACGTTGAAATCCTGCTTCGGCTTCCCACGCCCCAGTGCGCCCCGAACTTCGCGTACCTGATGGCCGCCGATGCGCGCCATGCCGTGCGCCGAATACCCGAGGTCCGGCACGTGAGCGTCAGGCTCGAAGACCACTACACGGGCGACGAGATCAACGCCGCCCTGGCCCGGGGAGAGGGATTCAGTGGAGCATTCCCCGGCGAAACTGACGACGACGATCTCGACGCTCTGCGCGAGCTGTTCCAGCGCAAGGCTCTCCTCGCCCGTCAGGGAAGGCTGTGCGAGGCGCTGCTGGCCGAGGGCACACCGCCCGAACAGGTGGCGGAGCTGTCCGTCGCCAGACTGCCGGATCTCCCTGACAGCCGGCGGTGCCTGGAGTTGCGGGCCCGGCTGGGGATCCCCTCCCACGGCAACTCGCCGGCGTTCGTGCGGGGGAGCGGCGAGCCGTTCGCCGCCGGCGAGGTGAGCCGTTGGCTGCGGATGGCCCGTCTGGTGCGGACCGGTCTCGACGTCAACGGGGGGATCTGCCGTTCGCTGCTGGAAATCCGCCACCTGCAGGAGTGCTCGCACGAGGAGGTCTCATCATGCACGCCGCCCGACTGCACGCCTATCGCGAAGCGTTGCGGCTCGACGAGGTCCATGACCCGAACGTCACCGAACCCTTCGACGTGATCGTGCGGGTCGGCGCCGCCGGCCTCTGCCGGACCGACCTGCATATCCAGGAGGGCCAGTGGGCCGCGAGGTCCGGCGTCGAACTGCCTTACACGCCAGGTCACGAGAACGCCGGCTGGGTGCACGAGATAGGTTCGGCCGTCAGCAACGTCGCAGTCGGCGACGCCGTGATCGTCCATCCCTTCATCTCCTGCGGGCTATGCCGTCCGTGCCGGACGGGCGACGATATGCACTGCCTGAGCGGCTCCTTCCCAGGGATCAATCGCGACGGCGGTTTCGCTGACTTCCTCAAGACCTCGGCCCGGTCGGTCGTGAAGCTGGACCCAACGCTGCACCCCAAGGACATCGCGGCCCTCGCTGACGCCGGTCTGACCGCGATCCACGCGGTCAAAAAGGCGATTCCGGTGCTTACGGCTGGCTCGCACGCGGTCGTGATCGGAGCGGGAGGACTCGGGCACATCGGCATCCAGTGCCTCAAGGCGATGACGCCGGCTGAGATCATCGTGATCGATCCTTCCCAGCTCGCGCTGACGCTCGCAACAGAAGTGGGCGCGGATCACGCGATCAGAGTCGACGGCAAGCACGTCGACACGGTCCTCGAGCTGACCGGCGGGCTCGGGGCCGAGGCGATCATTGATTTCGTCGGCGAGAACGGCGCTATCGAGGACGGCATTGCGATGATCCGGGACGGTGGCTTCTACTACGTCATCGGGTACGGCGAAAACATCAACATCCCTACTATTGACGTGATTTCCCGGGAGATTTCCTTTATCGGCAACCTCGTGGGCACCTACAGCGATCTGCAGGAGCTGATGACACTCACGACCCAGGGCCAGGTCAGCCTGCATACCACCACATATCCGCTCGACGCCGTCAACGACGCCATGGCCGACCTCGACCGTGGGCGGCTACCGGGCCGCGGCATCCTGATACCGTCTTAGTACCTCGAATCTCAAGGTAGTTGAGATCTGAAGCACTGAGGCCCAACCGTAGCGGTGCTGGCGAGCGCGGGCCCTTTTTAGCGGTCGCCCGTCAGACCACCCACTGGCGTTTGCCCTGAGCCTGGATGACCCGGCCGAACTGGAGGCCCGGAAAGTGCGAGGCGGTGATCGGGATGTCCTGCTTCTCGAGCTCGCGCATGAGCGCCACCCGGGTCCGCGTCGCCATCTCCGGATCGACATCCCCGAGACCAGACCACTCATCGTCGAGCAGCTCGATGGGGCAGTGAGCGACGTCCCCGAGCAGGACAGCCCGGGCGGTCCCCGATGAGACCACGATCACGCCACTCCCGGGCGTATGCCCTCCCGCGAGCCGGACGTCGACACCGGGCATCAGTGTCGTGCTGTCCTTCCATGGTTCCAGGCGGTTGGCGATCGGTTCGAGAACGGGCTTGCCGCTGCCCGGCGCGGTCAGGGCGGCCAGCGGGTTGTCCTCCTCGGCGGGCTGATTGAGCTCGGGGGGCGGCTCGACGAAGTACTCCCAGTCGCGCACGTCGCACCGATAGATCGCATTGGGGAACACGGCCTCTCCGGCGCGGGAGGCCCAGCCGATATGGTCAAAGTGCAGGTGCGTAAAGATCATGTCAGTGATGTCGCCGGGCGAAACGTGGAGTTCAGCCAGACTGTTGAGCAGCTGGCCGCCGGACATCAACTCGGTGGGGCTCTCGGGCCCGAGGCCGGCGTCGATCAGACCGACCCGGTCGCCGGCGCGAACAAGGAAGCCGCCGAACGCCATCTCGAGCCGGCCGTCCGGGTCAAGGAGCCCCTGATGGGGTGCCCAGTCCTCCTCGGTCGTACCCGCATAGGCGGCGGTCGGAGGGATTCGGGCGCTGCCGTCGAGGACCGGCAGGATCTCGATGTCACCGATTTTCATGCTTCGATCATTACATAAGCTCTACGGGCTCGAAAGTGGCGCTGAAATGGCGCAAGGCGTCGGGAGCACGGACGATCTTCATGCCCCGCAGGTCGGCCCGGCGCTCAGCGACCCTGGTGACAACCTCGATGACGTAGTCAATATGGCTCTGGGTGTAGGTGCGCCTCGGGATAGCGAGCCGCACCAGGTCCATGGCGGCGGGAGCTTCGGTGCCGTCCGGATGCAAGCCGAACATGACGGTCCCGATCTCGCAGCTGCGCACACCGCCCTCGCTGTAAAGGGCGCATGCCAGCGCCTGCCCGGGGTACTGGAGGGGTGGCACGTGCTCGAGCAGCGACCGGGCGTCGAGGAAGATGGCGTGGCCGCCGAACGGTACGACGACAGGCACGCCGGCGGCTTCTAGCGCCTCCCCCAGGTACTCGGTGGATCGGATGCGGTAGCGCAGGTAGTCCTCGTCTACCGCTTCGGAGAGGCCCTGGGCCACTGCCTCGAGGTCGCGTCCGGCCATCCCCCCATACGTCGGGAATCCTTCGGTGAGGATCTCAGCCCGCCGGCAGCGCTCGGCCAGGTCGTCGTCGTTGAGCGCCAGCCAGCCACCCATATTGGCCAGGGGATCCTTCTTGGCCGACATCGTCATCCCGTCGGCGAGCGAGGCCATCTCGCGAACGATTTCGGCCACGGCCTTGCCGGCGTATCCGGGCTCGCGCCCCTTGATGAACCAGGCGTTCTCGGCGAAACGGCAGGCGTCAAGGAACATCGGCACCTCGAACCGGGTGCAGACATTGCGGACCGCCCTCATATTCTCCATGCTGACCGGCTGGCCCCCGCCCGAATTGTTGGTGACGGTGACGAACACCAGCGGAACGCGCCCTCGTTCCTCTTCGAGGAGACGGGTCAGGGCCCCGGTGTCCATGTTGCCCTTAAACGGGTGGCGCAAGCCCGGCTGCAGCCCTTCCGGTACAGGCAGGTCGACTGCCGCGGCCCCCATCGCCTCGACGTTGGCGCGGGTGGTGTCGAAATGGGTGTTGTTGGGCACTACCAGTCCGGGTTCGGCCAGGACTGAGAACAGGATCCGCTCGGCCGCCCGTCCCTGGTGGGTGGGCAGCACATGGCGGAAGGGAAACAGGTCCGTCACGGCGTCGCGGAAATGGTGGAATGAAGAGGCGCCGGCGTAGGATTCGTCTGCTCTCTGAATTCCCGCCCACTGCTCCGCGGACATGGCGCCGGTCCCTGAGTCCGTGAGCAGGTCGATCAGGACATCGTCGGCGTCGAGTCGAAAGAGGTTGTATCCCGCCGCCCGGAGCTTCTCGGTCCGCTCGCCTCGCGTCGACATCCGGATAGGCTGGACCGAGTGGATCCGGAACGGCTCGATGATCGTGCGGTAACCCGGCTCGGGCATCACAAACATTCTGGCTCCTGCCGCGACATCGCGTCGTAATGATGGCTGGCCGAACCAGGATCCCCCCGCTTGACCACCCGGTTCGGGTGATCCATGCCCGGCACGAGGGGTCCAGAATATGGCGCCAATGTCACCGACCGCAAACCCCATGAGGAGGGGATATGCCAGAGGTTGACCACTACGATGTCGTGATTATCGGTAGCGGAGCCGGCGGGGGCACCCTCGCCTGGAAGCTGGCCCCATCTGGAAAACGCATCCTGCTTTTGGAACGCGGCGGGTATCTGCCACGAGAGCGGGACAACTGGGAGACGGCGGCGGTATTCGTGCGGGCGAAGTACCACACCACCGACGAGTGGCTGGACCAGGACGGCAACGAGTTTTCTCCGGAGCAGAACTACTACGTGGGCGGCAACACCAAACTCTACGGCGCGGCCCTGTTCCGCCTGCGACCCCAGGACTTTGGGGTGATCCAGCATCACGGCGGGCTGTCGCCGGCCTGGCCGCTCTCCTATGAGGACTTCGAGCCGTTTTACGCCGACGCCGAGCGCCTCTTTCACGTGCACGGCGCAGCCGGCGAGGACCCCACCGACGGGCCTCGCAGCGGCGAGTTCCCCTACCCGGCCATCCAGCATGAGCCGCGCATCCAGGAGCTCCACCACGACCTCGAGCGCCTGGGCCTGCACCCTTCCCATCTACCCCTGGGACTGCTCCTCGACCAGGGCGAGCACGGCGAGCCCACCCCCGATAGCGCCTGTATCCGCTGTGACCGGGTGGACGGGTTCCCCTGCCTGGTCAATGGCAAGGCTGACGCCCAGATCGTGTGTGTGGACCCGGCCCTGGCGCACCCCAATCTGACCCTGATGACCAAGGCGCGGGTCACCCGCGTGGAGACCGACGACGCGGGCCGGCAGGTAACTGCCGTGGTGGCCACTCTGGCGGACGGCTCGATCGCCCGGTTCTCCGCCGATGTAGTGGTGGTGTCATGCGGGGCCCTCAACTCGGCGCTGTTGCTGCTCGGCTCCTGGAATGACGCGCACCCCAAGGGTCTGGCCAACGGCTCGGACCAGGTGGGGCGCAACTACACGCGCCACAACAACGTGGCGGTCATCGCCTTATCCCGCACCCCCAACCCCACCCGGCTGCAGAAGACCTTGGTGCTCAACGACTGGTACCTGAAGGGAGAGGACTGGGATTACCCGTGGGGAGGCATCCAGATGCTGGGCAAGTCCGACGGCGAGCAGCTGCGGGCCATGGCCCCCCACTTCTTGGCCTGGGGGGCCAAGCACACCCCGGGAGGAATGCTGGAGGACATCGCCCGCCACGGAGTGGACTTCTGGATGTCCTCCGAGGATCTGCCCCGCCCCGACAGCCGCGTCAGCCTCGACCGAGACGGCACCGTCCGCCTGGCTGTACCCCAGGACAACAACATCGAAGGCCTCAAGCGCATGCGCCGAAAGTTCGACTCCATGCTGGCCGACCTCGGCTTCCACGAAAAGTCCCATCAGCGCGGCGTCTACCTGCACGAAGGCATGAGCATCGCCGCCACCGCTCACCAGGCCGGAACGGCGCGATTCGGCACCGACCCCGGTAGCTCGGTTCTCGATGTGAACTGCAAAGCCCATGAACTCGACAACCTCTACGTCGTCGACTCCAGCTTCTTCGCGTCCATCGGCGCGGTCAACCCGACCCTCACCATCATCGCCAACGCCCTTCGGGTGGGCGAGCACCTGCTCGGCCGGCTCGCTTGAGTCGAGGGCAGGCAGCCGGCCACTGCGCCAGGTGAGAGACGAACAGGTTGACTGTGGTCCGCGCCTTCACCAGGCACGCCAGGGTCCCGGCCGGTCGGCACGGGCCTGCCAGTAAGTCCAGGGGCCGTGCGGCGCATCCCCTCCGCATACCGGTAGAGAGCGTTTCGAGGTGAAGATCGACACCTCAGATCTCGAGCCACGGATGCAGGAGCGGCGCGACATCGCCCGGGAGCCATAGCCGCCTGGGCGCTTTCAGTGTGGCCCGCGCCTCAGCCGGCGGAGCGAGAGACGTGGACCTCGTGCCCATGCTTTGGGACAGCGAGCGTCATCACGCTTGGTAGTTCCTCGAGAAGTGCCTCCACGGTGTCGAGAAACGGGTATGGCATGAGGAAGACACTCCACGAGAGAACGACCCAGATCGCGCCCAGCCACCAGCCGACGAGTACGAACCAGATCGCCCGCCACAAGACCGGGACCGGCCGGCCGCGTCGCTCGATGATGCCAGGGGGCGAGTAGGGCCTGATCCGTTCGACAATCGGCCTCTTGGCCGCGTCTTTGCGGCGCGAGTCAAGTTTGTCCTTACCTGGTGGCTCCATACCGAAAGTCGAGATCCAGATCCCGAATCGGTTCGCCGTCCTTGCGATTGGCGCGCCCACGAGGCTCAGTTGGACGAGGTAGCTGCCCAGGAACACGATGAGCGGGAGGAACGTGCCAAAGGACATGAACCATACGTAGCCCGCCCAACTTTTGATCGACCTCGCGGCGCGGCGTGGCTGTGGACGCGTCGAAGCACCTTCGGCCCGCGCTCCGCCGACTTGTGGTGGGGCAGTGACTTCGTCTCCCTGCAGTTGATCGACGGCCGAGCGTTCCTGCTCGGACCGCTCGCTCACGCCGGCTCCCGGAGGGCGGAAGCGTTACCGCGAGCTGCCAGCGTCATCTCGCGCCGCCCATTTCGCCCGACGTCCCGATCGTGACTTCAAGTAGTAGCTCCTTTAAGATGACGTTACACGGGCAGGGCGACACTGGCAAAAGGGGGATTTGCGACCCTCGTTATGGTTGGACCAGGTCGATCTCGCAACGCACGCCTGATGCAGCTGCGAGGCGGGCGTCGGCGGTCAGTAGCGTGACCTTTAGGACCTCGGCCAGTGCCACGTAGGCGGCGTCGTAGACGGTGAGGCTCCGGCGGAGCTCCCAGCATCGCGACAGGAGCGGCGCGTGGGGCACGCGCTCCATACGGAGGGCGCCCAAGTCCTCGAGAGCGAGCTGGGCACGTCGTTCGTCAAGGCCACCCGCTGCCGCGAGCCGTCGCCACGCGGAGGCTACTTCCAAATCGATTAGGTGAGGAGCGATGAGTCGCTCGTCGCGCAGTCGACCACGCGCCCAGTCGCCGTCGTCACCGTCGTCGGCCAGCGCGGTGACGATGACGCTGGCGTCGACGACGATCAACGCGCATCGCGATCGGACCGGACCGCTCTTGCCGCACTGGTGAGCGACGCCCGTCCCCCCGCACGGCCACCGGCTCGGTTCAGGACCTCCTCCAGGGTGGGCGTGTGGGCATCCTCGACGAGGCGACCGCGCAGGTACTCCTGCAGTGACATTCCCGCGGCTGCGGCTCGACGCCGCAGTGTCGCGTGGACGTCGTCAGGGACATGTTTGACCTGGATGCTCGGCATGATGGCAGAGTATCAGTGTCGGCGCCAATCTGGCGCCAACGCTATCGTATCAGCGCCATTGGTCAGACAGGCGATCAGACGTCCGGTTTTCGCCCTTGGAGCTCGTCGCGATCGGGACCAACGCGTTCTCGCCATGTCGCGTCTACCGCCGGAGCCAAACAGGAGTCTTGCCCGCCCGGCCGCGGTACCTGCACTGCGCAAGCTCCCCGAGCACGTCGAGGCGCCCACACCTGAACACCGGGTCGGACAGGAGTTGTTTCGCTTTGGGCAGTCGTCTGGCGCGTAGTCCATCCCGGTCATCCATCGCGTCCGGCCTCGCCCCTCCCCAGCGCAGTGCGCCATGGAGTGACGTCGAGACCGGGATGGCGCTGCTGGATCCCAGTGAGCGTCTGCGTCGTCCAATAGGGGTGCCGGATGGTGGCCAGCCGAAGAGGCTGAGTTGCCGCGGTGACGCGCGCGCTCAACGAACTCGGACCAGGCGGGCGTGCTGACGTAACGAAGCGGGGTGTGTCGGTTCTGCCATTCGCTGCCGGCGGGCCGGAAGTTGATGTGAAGGGTGTAGCGAGCGCGGCGCGGCGCGAGGATCACGGAGCAGCTCCGGCGGCACAACCCGCCATCCGGCGCCTAACCCAGGAGGTTCACCCAGTCGAGGGTCCTCGGCCGCATCTGCACCATCCCACGCGTCGCGACCTCCTCGCTCGTCGTCATCGTGAGCCTGGAGTGTACGACACCGGCCGTGAACCTTCAGACCATTGTCTCGCCGCCGGATACATCGGGACGGCCGCGATACCTGGGAATAATCACATCGTGCGATGAGTCTGGCAGCGCGCAGTCGTCCAATTGATCGTGAGTGCCCGCCAAGGGCGCCGAGCCCGCAGCAGGAGGAGTAGACGATGAATTCGATGGCTCGCCGGATGTTCGAGCTCGTCGAACCGATTGGTGCCATCCCTTACACAGCTGACGAACCCAACGCGGCAATGTTCGCCTTGGGGTTCACCAACTACTGGGACACCTACTTCGCCGGACGGGCCGCCCCGCTGGGCGTCACCCCGGCGGAGGTGGTGGACGCGCTCTTCTACAACTTCGCTCCCGGCGAAGTGGCTCGCCACATTCCGAAGGTGTGGCGCACCACCACTCCTGAAGCGGCGATCGCCGCTCGTCAGCTGGGTTGCGTGAAGGCGCTGCGGCGGATCCTCGGCGATCGCGTCGACGCTGCCGCCTTCGCCCGCGCCGCCGAACTGTTGATCAAGGCGGCGACGAGCGCCCCCTTCGAGGGCCGACCCATGTACGCCGCGCTGCGCGCCATCCCGGTCCCCGACGACGCCGTGGGCCGCCTCTTTCACGCAGCCTCCTTGCTGCGCGAGCACCGTGGCGACGGGCACATCGCGGCCCTGATGACCGAAGGCGTCGGGGGCCTCGAGGCTCACGTCCTGTTGGCCCTCGACATGGACATGCCGGCGGACAAGTTTGGACGCATCCACCACCTCCCGGAAGCGCAGATCGCAGCCGTGATCGACGGTATGCGCGGCCGCGGCCTGATCGGGGAAGACGGTTGGCTGAGCACCCAGGGACGCGCCGTCAAACAACGGGTCGAGGCGCTGACCGACGACCTCGCAGCGACACCCTACGAGAGCCTCGAGCCGGAAGAGCTCGATGAGCTCATGACCACCCTCGAGCAGCTCGCCGCGCTGCTACTCGCCGCCCAGGACCTGGACGCGCTTTGAGCCGCTGTACGCGGATGGCCTACGGACTGGAGCACACCACCACTCGGTCCAGCTGTCACGTGGGTGAGCGATACGACCCACCCCATGTCTATTGCAGCTACGCATGCGTGTCACCGAACAACGCCGCTTCCCAGCGGCTTTTCTCCCTATCAAAGGCGTGGCCGGTCCAACCTCTGCGCTACACGCTGGACAGCGCCAGCCACCGTGGCCCGGCCACGGGACGCCCTGCAACCCCCAATGACACTCGGGTCATCATCGAGGTGCTCAACCCATGCCACCGTCAGGAAGAGCTGTGGGTGCCTTACACCGTGGAGTCGCTGACGGCGCGCTTGACCCGAACACCCAGCCACTACACGTGGGGCGACGTGTGGTTGACCGACGGGGCGGTGCTCGGCGTGCGTGGTGTTCGCATCTCGACGGGCGGGGCATCACTCAGTTGGTGATCTTCTCCTCTGGGCTACCCCCTCCTCCAAGCTTCGGTGCCCGTGTGGACCCATTTGACTTGTCCCTGTTCGGGCCGTTTACCCCCCGAGGATGCGGCCGAGCGGGACGTGTACGTCGACCACGTCTACTTCTGATCCCCAGTCACTCGAATACCCGGTGGCCGGCTCGACCGCGTTGCTCAGGCGACGCAATCCGAGGGTCAGCCAGCGCGCACCGCGATCTCCGGATAGTCGAGCACAAGGCCCGCGCTGTCGTAGGTGAGTCGGCATCGGAAGTCGAACGCGGGTGCCTGGTAATCGTAGCTCTGGCGACCGTGTTGATCCTCGAGACGAGCGTACGCCTGATCGAGTCGTTCGATCTGTGGGTGCGCTAGACGGACGTATGCCGCCGGCGCGGCGGCGCGCGCCCCGACGGCGAGGTCGAGGCGGTGCACCGGAAGGGCATTGGTTAACGCGGAGGCCTCCAGATCGACGTCCAAGCAATCGTCGAGGTGGGCGGCACCCTTGCCGTCGATCCGCCAGTGACCTTCACCGTCCGATTCAACAAGCTGCTCTACCCAGCCCGAGGTCGCCCTGGATCTAATCCTGGCGCGACGGGTCTTCCACGCGGTATCCACCTCCAGCTGGTAGGTCACCACCCAGGCGACACCGTCTTGGGTTAGCGCTGTCGTTCCCTCAGCCCGGAGACCGGACGGCCGGGGACTGAAATACACAACCTCGAAGCCAGAGCGGAGTCCCTGGTGCTGCCAGCAGGCGGTGAAGGGCAGGTTGGTGAAGCTCACAGTTTCAGTCTGGCAGTCGCTCACCACTTCGACGTCGGCTCCGCCGGGTCCCCACCTTCCGGGCCAGCGATTCGCAAGATCGCCCGAGAAGATTCAGGAAGAGGAGTCCAGGTGGGATGATTGTTTCGCCCGCCTGGTCGGCTGCGAGGGCGTCGATTCTTGCTCGGGGAGCCTGGAGGATCCCCTCGGTTGGGCGCTCCGGCGCGACCGGGTCAAGCGGGACCTGACGGAGTCGTACGTGCCGCCGTCGACCCGTGGAGGTCAGGCTCCGAATTCGGCGCCCAGCTGAGCTGGCCCATGGCGACGCAGACCAAGAAGAAAACGGTAGCCAACGACGCCCCGTCGACGGTGCTTGCGGTGGAGGCTTCGCAGATGAGAGACGGTGCCGGATGCGCGGGCGGCTCGCAGATAGTCGCGTCGGCGTTCGGAGGCAAGCAGTTCGGTCATATAGGGGTGGAACATTTGCTATTCCTTCCTGCACTCGAGGTGTTGGCCGGGCCCGCCTGTCGGGCCCCCACAGACACCATCCTGAAGGAGGGCATGCAGTCGCGCCATGGTGTACGCACGTGCGTTTGGCAGTGGTGTGTGCACCACCACAAGTCGACGCCGTCGCGGCCAGGCCGACCTCGTCGAGATCCGGCACACGGCCAGATGCCCAACGCCAAAGGGACCTGACCACAGGAACGGTCCAGCCCACCAGGCGACGCCCGAGCCGGAAGACGTTCCCCTAACCGCGACTCGGGTCGCACGCCCGACCTCACCTCAAACAGTGGGACCGAGACGCTTATGGATGGGCCGCTCCGGGCGAGCGCGAACGATGGCGATATAGGGCCGCCGTGCGGTTAGCGTGAAGCGATGGCAGATGTCGACTTCCACTTCGACGTGATGTGCCCGTGGGCTTACCAGACCAGCAACTGGATCCGCGAAGCCCGCACGGTGAGGGACATCACGGTGCACTGGCGGTTCTTCTCCCTCGAGGAGGTCAACCGGCAGGAGGGCAAGAAGCACCCGTGGGAGCGGGAGTGGTCCTTCGGCTGGTCCATGCTGCGGGTGGCGGCTCTTCTTCGGCGGGAGCCCGACGGCAACGACCTGGTCGACCGTTTCTACCAGGTGGCGGGCCGCACGCTGCACGAGCAGGGGGAGAAGGTGCATACCGCCGAGGGGGTAGGAGACGTGTTGCGCCAGATCGGCCAAGACCGGAGCCTGGTCGGCCAGGCCCTGGCCGATGGTACGACCAACGACGACGTGCGCGCTGACCACGAACGGGTGCTAGCCCTCGGCGGCTACGGCGTCCCGACGCTGGTGGTTGACGGATGCATGACCCTGTTCGGCCCGGTGATCACACCGGCACCGGTGGGCGAGGCCGCCGGCCGGTTGTGGGACGCGGTCGCGGCATGGGCGGACTTCCCCCACCTCTACGAGATCCGCCGCCCCAAGGTGGAGGCCGACTGGAAGCACATCGAGACCAGCTTCAGCCCGTATCTGAACGCCCGCGACTGGCAAACGATTCAGACCCCGGTCGAATGAGCCCCCGCATCGAGCAGGATCTGCTCGATCCCGAGGTTTCGTGCTTCCTTGACGCCCCAGGGCAACAGGCTCTCACCCCGGACACGGTCTGGGTACTCGACGCTGGACTCGAGGACCCTGACCCCGAGCCCCCTGACCCCGAGCCCCCTGACCCCGAGCCCCTCAGAGGCCAACGCCCGTGCCGGGAGGCGCCTGCGATCCCGCCGCCCACGATGACCACGTTCGACACGTCGCCCACGACCGACCCCTTTTACCGCCTCCCGCCCAGCATCCTCAGGATGCAACCGGACTGCCGATTGGGGTGGCTGGTCCGGCGCTTACCACCATGATGACCGCGTGTTCTACGACCCCGCTGACGACTCCGATCTGAGCCGCGTGTCCACCTCCGACAAGACAATCCCGGGGATACCGGTCGAACTTTGACGCCGGGCGGGTTCCAGATAGCATTATCGACTACGAAGAGGTTCGTTCTGGATAGTGCTCGATGAGAGTCGCCGTTCTGGGACCCCTCGAGGTGACGGCGGACGCCGGTCCGGTGACGATCGGGTCCCGGCGGGAGCGAGCCCTGTTGACGCTGCTCGCCGTGTGTGCCCCGAGACCGGCGAGCATGGCCCAGATCGTCGATGGCATATGGGGTGAGGACCCGCCTCGCTCGGCCCACAAGGCGGTTCAGACCGCCATCGTCAATCTGCGCCATAAGTTGCCAGTGAACGTCATTGTCACCACAGCCGACGGCTACCTGCTGGAGATGTCTGCTTCCGATATCGACATGCACCGGTTCGAGACGTTGATTGCGACGTCCCGAATGATGGCCGGTCGTGAGCAGATCGCCGAGGCCGAAAAGCTTCTGGTCGACGCTCTGGCTCTTTGGCGCGGGAACCCGGTCGGGGACCTGTCCGCCTCGACGACGGGCTACGCCGAGGCCGCCAGGCTTTCGGAGCTCAAGCTGCTGGCGGAGGAGGAGGCAGCCGATCTGGCTCTGGCCCAGGGACGGCACTCCGTACTCATTGCTCAGCTGCAGGCAGCGGTGACAGCATCGCCGCTGCGCGAGCGCCGGTGGGCTCAGCTCATGCTCGTCCTGTACCGGTCTGGCCGTCAGGCTGATGCCCTGCGCACCTACCAGAGATTGCGGACGGTGCTTGGCGACGAGCTCGGCATCGAGCCGAGCCCTGAACTGGTCGTCCTCGAAGAAGCCATTCTTGTGCAGAAGCCGGAGATTGGCTGGAGTCCTCGAGAAGTTCGCAATGCCTCACCGGACGGCGCGTCCGGGCGGGGCGCACTTTTTCCCGACGGCATCGCCGAGTTCCGCGGGCGGTGGTTCGTCGGTCGCCAGGCGGAACTTCAGGCCCTGACCGGGCGCTGGAATCTTGCGGTCGGCGGCCAGCGTCAGACCGTAGTGCTGGTTGGGGAGCCGGGCGTCGGGAAGTCCGCGCTCGTGGCGGCTTTGGCCGAACGCGTCGCTGGCGACAGGGGCATGGTGATTCTACGGACGTGCCAACGAAGAAGTACGAGTGCCGTATCAGCCCATCGCCGAAGCGGTCAGGGGTGCACTGAGAGCGCAGTGTCCTGGGCCGGACGAGTCACTATCGAGCGAACTGGTCTGTCTTTTACCTGAACTGCCGGCAGACCGACCCGGTCTGCCGCCTCCAACCCGGGCCGATCCGGCCACGGAGCAGTACCTGCTGTTCCGAGCCGTGACCGAACTGTTTGCCGGTTTCACGAGCCTCGCTCCGGTCCTGCTCGTGCTCGACGATCTCCACTGGGCCGACCGGTCCACTCTGGCGATGCTTCGCCATCTGATCAGTTCCTCGGCAGCATTGCGGCTGATGGTGATTGGGACGCTCAGAACTAATGATCAGGAC
Organism: uncultured Acidimicrobiaceae bacterium; assembly: GCA_963834725.1. Lineage (GTDB taxonomy): Bacteria > Actinomycetota > Acidimicrobiia > Acidimicrobiales > Palsa-688 > PALSA-693. The sequence continues at coordinate 2,806,121 of CAWICN010000001.1, read as the reverse complement.
GTTCTGGCTGCGACCATGAACGAACTCAGCGGTATCTGGGAGCGCCCCGGCACCCACCGAATGCAGCTGTACGGGCTCGGTGTCCAGGAGATCTCCGACCTTCTCGGGCTTGGCGGGCTCGCGTCCCCGCGGGATGGCACGACCGCAGTGGTTGCCGGCGAGTTGCATCGTTCTACCAACGGCAACCCGTTTTTCGTGTCGCAGATAATGCAGATGTGGCCTGATTGGCGCGATACCGGCGCAGCGCGCCAACCGTCAGGGTCGGTGAGAAATAGGGTGCCCTTTGCGGTCCAGGAGGTCATTCGCGCCCGGCTCAGCCGTCTGCCCGCATCGGTCCAGATGATGCTGTCTGCGGCTACAGTTGTCGGTTCGGCCATCCCCATCGAAGTTTTACGCCGCCTGACCGAAGCCGGAGCGTCCACCGACCTGGTGCTCCGCGCCGTGGATGTCGCCACAGCCGACGGCCTGCTGATCGAGCGCGCCCCCGGCGAATTCTCCTTCGCTCACGACCTCGTCCGGGAGCACCGTATGCCAGCCTGGGTCCGGCTCGACGCCTGAAACTCCACCTTTCCGTCGCCCACGCGCTGGAGAGTCTCTCAGAGCGGGGTGCGGACGTGGAGGCCCTGGCCTACCATTACGCCATGGCTGCACCCCTGGGCGTGGGTGCGCTCGCAGCGGACTACGCCATCAAGGCATGGAGGCAGTGTCTGCAGCAGTCCGCGCTCCAGCAGGGCGTCTCGCAGCCAGAGCGGGCCGAACGAGCACTCAACACTGATCCCTCTGTTTCGGCCTCCACCCGTGCGGGGCTTCTGCTCGCCCTGGCGGGGGCTTGTGATGCAGCCGGCGATAACGCCGGCAACCGGCAACGGTGCCTGGACGCCGCGGCGGAAGCCCGAGCCGCCCGCTCGAGTGATCAGCTCGCGGCCGCGGCTGTCCAGGCGGCAGCTCCTGGGTTTGCCAGCCAGCCGGATCAGCGCGTCCTCGAGCTGTGCGACGAGGCCCTCAACGAGTCAGGTTCGCTCTCCCCGCCCCTCAGGGCGCAGCTGCTCGCCTCCGTCGCTTACTACCGAAGCAGCAGCGAGGGGTGCAATCCGACGTATGAACAGATGAGTGCCGCCGCGGCGGAGATGTCTCGTCGGAGCGGAGACAACTCGCTGCACGCGTTCGTATTGTTCATGCGCTTCCGGACGCTGATCGGTACCGACCGGTCTGACGAGCGGTTCGCCCTCGCCCGGGAGCTGATGGGGTTGCCCAGGTCAGCAGGTTCGGCTAACGCCCAGACCGCAAGAGCGTCAGGATACTGGCAGCGTCCGTACGCGCTGCTGCTGGCCCAGCGGTTCGGTGGGCGGTGTCGACGCCCCCGCGCGCTCCACCGCCGAGCGCCAGCATGCCACCGATGGAGACGGCGGCCACGGCAGGAGGGATGGCCCACCTGACGGCCCGGCTCACTCTCTTGTTGCCATTGTTCTCAGTCTGATGCCGGCCGACGAATCGAGCCCGGCGAAGCTTCCGCCGTCTGTTGGTCTTTTCTGTGGACATGAGTTTCCTTCCGTTGCTGACGGTTCCCTTTCCCGTGAGGAAGATGGCTGTGAGCCGGGGCATCGGGGATACCTCCTGCCTCCGCCGCCATGACCTCCCTCGGAGTACACAATCCGTGACCACGGTCACGGCCTGGTAACCGCTTGGTAACGGCATCTCATAGGCATCCATTCACATGCCGGCCCGGCGCGCCGGGAGGGACGTCTGCAGTCGAGGTGGGAACGACTGCAGGCGACCGCCGATGGAGCAGCTGGGCAGTTCGGTCCGTCCCAGTCCTCCAGATCTCGACATGACCGCTGCCGGGTTCGGCGGAGGGTCCGGGGCTCTGCCTCCGGACCGCGGTCGGGTCCATAGATGACGCAAACTGGCACGTGAGGGCCATTGCCGAAGTCATTAGCGAGGCGTACGCTGTGGCGCTGAGGCGGTCGCAGTTTCGCTGCCGGCATCAGAAAATCCGGGGCATATAAGGAGGTAAGGCGTGGTCTTCCGCAAACGAAACCTGCTTGTGCTGTTGAGTGCCGTCGCGGTTGCGTTCGGCCTGCTGATCACGGGAGGAGGGGGTACCGGCGTCGCCCAGGCTTTCAACCCGTCACACGCACCGCGGGTCCAGACTCGCCTGCTGGACGGGCTCGCCGACATGGCCCTTGGCTTTCAGTCCCCCCAGACGGCCACGTCACCGCCAGTGCACGGTTCGAAGGCTTCGAATCCGGCACCGAACTACTTCCCTGCCGCCAACGGGCAGTGCCCCGTCCGGCTAGCCAACAACGTGAAGGTCAACCAGAGTTGCCTCAATGTCACCGCCCCGGACCTGCAGGGTCGCGGTCAGGCCGAGAACGAGACAACCATCGCGGTCAACCCCACCAACCCCAATCAACTGCTAGCCGCCTCCAACGATTACATCCTCGGCGACGGCCTGGCAGGTGGCATCGCCTTCAGCCGCAATGGTGGTCAAACCTGGCAGAACAGCACGGTGCCGCTCGAGTTCACCCGCGGCTCCGACTTCCCTGGCGACCCCTACCCGCGCATGTACTGGCAGGGCGGCGGTGACCCGTCGGTGGCCTGGGACACCCACGGCGACGCCTACTTCGCCGGGCTCCACTTCAATCGCGGTAACGTCCCGGCGGTCGGCGGAGTGTCCGACAATCCGGACTATTCCAGCGCCGTGTACGTCTACCGCTCCACCGCCAACGGAGGCGCCTCCTGGGACTTCCCGGGCACGGCCGTGACCACGTCATTCCAGCCCGTCACGCCCCCCAGTGGAGTGCCGCTCGACGACAAGCCTTACATGACCATCGACGACCACCCGGACCAGTTCCAGAACCGCATCTACGTCACCTGGACCCTGTTCGCCGCGGATGGCACCGCTTACATCTACGAGGCGCACTCGTCCGATTACGGCCGTACCTTTAGTACGCCGGTCGTGGTGAGCACCAATTCGAGCCTGTGCCCCAACAATTATGTTTCCGCCGGCGTGGTGCCCGAGAACGGCAACAACTGCGACGAGAACCAGTACTCGGATCCCTTCACCGGCCCGGATGGGACCCTCTACGTCGTCTATTCCAACTTCAACAACGCCACCACCAGCGCAACAGACAATCACAACCAGGTCCTGCTGACCAAGTCTACCGACGGTGGGGCCACCTTCAGCGCCCCGGTGCAGGTGGCCAAATACAACGACCTGCCCGACTGCGCGACCTATCAGGGGGGTCAGGACCTGGGCCGGGCATGCGTACCCGAGAAGGGAGCCCAGCAGAACTCGGTGTTCCGGGCAACGAACTACCCGTCCGGTTCGGTCAGCGCCGGTAACGTGGTCGCCGTCACCTTCGGCTCCTACATCAATGCCGACTCCAACCCGAGCAACGGGTGCGTTCCGGCCGGGGTCAACCCGGCTACGGGCGGAAACCTCTATGTGGGCGTGAAGACACCCGGGGCTTGCTCCAACAAGATCCTGCTCTCCGTCTCGACCGACCAAGGGGCGTCGTTCACCGGGACCGGCCAGAACCCCAGGACCGACACCGTGGTCCCGCAGTCGCGGGCCCAGGCCCACACCGATCAGTGGTGGCAGTGGAGCACGTTCACGCCGAGGGGCGTGCTGGCTGTCTCTTACTACGATCGCCAGTACGGAGCGGACGAGACCAATGGCAACATGGACATCACGCTGTCGAGCTCCGCGAACCTTGCGAAATTCCGAAGCACCCGGGTGACCAGCTCTTCCATGCCGACGCCGACCATGTTCCCCGACGCCCAGGGCAACAGCCTGTTCTTCGGTGACTACAGCGGACTGGCGGCCGGGCGCGTCGCGTACCCGCTATGGAGCGACACCCGACTTCCGGACCTGTTTGACTGCGGCACGAACCCGCCAGCGGTCTGCATCGCGGTAGAACCCGACGGCGTCAGCGCCAACGCCGAGACCATCTTCACCAGCGGCGTGCCAGCCGTGCCGTGACGGCAGGCGTGGGCGGGTCAACCCATGGTCTTCTGACCGTCGAGGGACTCACGGATGATGTCGGCGTGGCCAGCGTGCTGGGATGTCTCGGCGATGATGTGCAGGAACACTCGCCGCGCCGAGCGAGTGGCACCAGGCGGAAACCATGGCGCTTCAGGCAGGGGGTGAGAGACGTCGAGGTCCGGCAGGCTCAAGACCAGCTCGTCGGTCCTGACGGCGACTTTCTCGTAGTGTTCGAGCACCCCCGCCAGCGTTTCCCCCCCCAAGAGCTGGAAGCCGAGGGCATATTCTTCATAGTCGGTGGAATCTCCCGCCATGGCAGAGGGGCCTTCGATGATGAAGTTGGCCCACCGCCGCTCTACCTCCGCCACGTGCTTTACCAACCCACCGAGGCACAACTCGCTCGCTGTGGTCCTCGTCCGGGCCTGCTCGTCGCTCAGGCCCTGGACTGCGTAACGGAGAAACCCGCGGTGGGCACGGAGGGTCTCGAGTAGGTCAGCGCGCTCTCGGGTATTGGTCATTGAAGCCTCCTCGGATCGGGGGTTAAGCACGACAGCCTCTTCAGCCTACGAACAGGTTGGGTCCGCGATGCAAAGCAGTCGTGAACCGCAACCTGATCCGTCGATGCCTCGGGTGGAACGCCTCCCTTCCGAGCCGGCCCGGACTGCAAATTCGCGGCCTCCGATCCTCCTAAAAGCCCTTCCCCGCCCGGTTCGGGTGATGTCGCAGCCGCCAGCCACGCGTACCTTCGTCGGTGAACGAACTGCTTGGGGCACGGCCCGGGGCTCGGAGGAGACTTGAACGCGACACCAATGGACAAGTCCCCGGCGACGGCTAGCTGGGTTCATTCGCCCGGCGCGTTCCTCGCTCCGCTGGCGTTGGCTCAGTTCATTTGCAGTTTCGCTGGCTCGAACATGAACGTGATGATCAGCGATATCAGCCGCGATCTGCACACGGATGTGAAGGGCGTGCAGACCGCGATCACGCTGTTTCTGTTGATCATGGCGGTCCTGATGATTCCGTGCAGCAAGCTGACCGATCGTTGGGGCCGCAAGCGGTGCTTCATCGGTGGTCTCTCCCTGTATGGCATCGGGGCCGTGCTGGGCGCGATTTCGCCGGGTCTCGGGGTGCTGATCCTGGGGTACTCGGTGTGCCAAGGCGTTGGCACGGCATTCCTGATCCCTCCCGTGTACATCCTGGCAACGATGGGGTTCACCTCGCTGGAGTCTCGGGCCAAGGCGTTTGGGACGATCATGGGGATGGGAGGCGTCGGCGCTGCCGCCGGACCGTTAATCGGCGGCTTGATCGCCTCCGGGATTAGCTGGCGAGCCGCGTTCGGGTTTCAAGCCGTGATCGTCGGGACCATCATTATGCTCAGTCGTCGCGTCGTCGACCCGGTCTCGCCAGATCCCGAGCGTCGCTTCGATGCCGTCGGGGCCGTTCTGTCAGCTGTTGGCATGTTCTTCCTGGTGTTCGGGATCGTTCAGGCCGGCCACAACAACACGGTGTTGGTCATCGCGCTGGCCGTCGGAGTTGCATTCTTGATCGGGTTTTTCCTCTACATCCGCTCTCGGGAGCGAGCGGGGAAGGAGGTCCTGTTGTCCACCGACTTGTTCCGTAACCGGACTTCGAATCTGGGTCTCGTCACCCAGAACCTGCAGTGGCTGGTGCTGATGGGCGGGTCGTTCGTGGTCTCGGTCTTCCTGCAGACCGAGCTGCACTACAGCGCGATCCAAACGGGCGTGATTTTCACCGCGGCCACCTTCGGCGTCCTGGTGACTTCGCTCGCCGCCGAGCGACTGGCCAAGAAGTATCGGCAGAAGGCCCTGATCGCGGCCGGATTCATAGCGGTGGTCGCGGGGTGCGGTCTGCTGCTCGGCCTCGTCAAGACAGCCTCGGCGAGCGCGTGGGCGTTCGCGCCGGGGCTCCTTGTCTTCGGTCTCGGAGTGGGCGTGATGCTGACCCCTTCGGTCAACGTCGTCCAGTCTGCCTTTCCGGAGGACAAGCAGGGCGAGATCTCCGGGCTGTCGCGCAGCATCTCCAATCTCGGTTCATCATTCGGCGTTGCGATCGTGGGCACGATCCTGGTCTCCAACCTGGCATCGGGAAACGGCACTTACGTCGCCGCGGTAATTATCCTCGCTGCGCTAGCCCTCGTCGGCTTCGGGATCGCGATCCTCCTTCCAGCGAATCGCGTCCAACCCCCGGCTCAGGACGTCGCCCCGGCTGGCTTGGGCCCAGGAGTTTCGTCCTGCATCCACGACAGCCCGGGTAGTCATCCAACCTGACCTCCTGTCAGCGAGGTTAGGCGGGCTGGCGTCCGGAACTACTGGGCCGCCTCGCGCGCCGGACCCTGACCTGAGACGGCCTCCTCAGGACGGCGATGATGATGGCTACCTGATCGGGGCGCGTCCGGTGTCTTCCGGACCCCAATAACCTGGGCGCGTTCGGTAACGTTGGGAACGATTGGCGTCAAAATAGCGCTAAAAGGGATCCCAAGGCGCAAAACCCGCTCCTTCAGAAGGAATCGTCGGACGCCCATACCGCGGCGTCGGCGGCGCGACTGCCGGTCTCGCTGACCATGCACCCAGACCCCTCGATCGCCACTCCCGTACGGTCCACCGGACGCGCCCTCAAGATTCGCCACACTGGCCCCGCGCCAGGCGCCCGGGCCCGTGAGCCGTCAGCGCAGCCCTGACCTCACGTCAGGCGGTGTGGTGCTTGGCCCGCGTGGGGCGGGCGGGCATGGCGGTGTCCGGTTTCGACGCGTTGACGACGCCGGCCTTAAGGCGGCCGAGCACCGTCCGCCAGGCCGCCTCCATGAGCTGAGCCTGATTGGCGTCGGTGACCAGCTGGTGGACCTCGACATGGGCGCCCTTCGGTTTTCGCGTCCGCACCCGCAGGTAGCCGGTCAGCTCCTGACCGGGCACGGGCGGGCTGTCGTCGTCGAGGTCCCAGCGCATGGCGATCAGGTCCGGGGGACTCACGACGTCGTAGGTGCCCCGCACTTCTGTCCCCCATTCCATGGTCGCGGCGAATCTCGGCCCGTTGATCCGGACCGGCACTCCGAGCCACCGGCTGTAGACGACGGGGTCGATAAAGGCCGCGAACGTCGTGGCCTGGTCGGTGGCAACATCGACTTCGACGACCACCAGTGTCGCGGTGCGCGCGACCGCCAAGCCCCGCTCGGGTACTTGATCGGCTGGTAGCCACTTGGACGCGCTCTCCAGTGCCCCGTGGAGACCGCTGAGCATGTCGGGTCGGGCGCGGTAGCGCCGGGAGGTTCCAGCCACGGTCATTGTTACGACGCCAGCCTCCCGAAGGACTGCGAGATGTTGGGAGATCGTTGGCTTGGTGACGTCGAACGCCGCCGCGATCTGACCAGCGGGCAGTTCCCGGTCCCAGATGAGGGCAAGGATCTCTCTGCGCACCGGGGAAGAGAGGGCCTGGAGGATCTTGTGAACGTCTCTGGTCATGGCTATTATTCGGTCCTAACCTAATTTAGTCCTCGGCTAATCATCCTGGGGGGACGAGCCATGGCGAAGACGGAGGTGTGGCCGGTTATCCAGGCCGAGCGCAAGGCGCTGGCCGCCCAGCTCGAGGGGGTCAGCGAGGCGGCGTGGGAATCGCGTTCGTTGTGCTCGGAGTGGACGGTGCGAGACGTGCTCGCCCACATGACCGCGACGACGAGGCTCTCAGCTGCCTCCTTCTTCCCGAAGCTGATCGGATCGGGGTTCAGTCTGAAGAAGATGCAGGCCAGGGACATCGCCCGGGAGCGGGGATTGTCCGGCCACGAGACGCTGGCGCGGTTCACCGCCGAACTCGACTCGACTGGGCGGCCGCCCGGCCCCATCGAGACGATGCTCGGCGAGGTGCTGGTTCACTCCGAGGACATTCGCCGCCCATTGGGGTTCAGCCACGCCTACCAGCCCGAGATCGTGATGCAGGCCGCCGACTTCTACAAGCGGTCCAACCTGATCGTGGGGACCAAAAAGCGCATCGCCGGCGTGACGCTACGGGCCACTGACGGGGATTGGTCACATGGCGACGGGCCATCGGTTCAGGGGCCGATGCTGTCGCTGCTGCTGGCCATGACCGGGCGCAAGGCGGCCTTGGACGACCTGACCGGTGAGGGCGTCGCCGTCCTGCGAAGCCGTGCCTAGCACCACTCCTACCGGCATCGAGGTGCTGGAGTACCTTCCCATCCCGGGCATGTAGCACGAGTACGCGGCTACACGGGCCCCGACCGGGCCGATACCGGCGAGCTGATCGCGATGTCTGCATTGTCGGTGTAGCTGCGACGAGATGGTGTGAGCCGATCGACGGGCGTCTTTTCGCGTCGTTTTCGCGTCCTGGCCGTCCTGCTCCTCCAGCAGGGCAACCTGGTGAAGGACAGAGTACCGGTTCGGGACCATTTTCGGCGTGGTCGGAACCGGTGTCGATCCGGTGACCTCGCGGTTTTCAGCCGCGCGCTCTACCAGCTGAGCTATCCGACCGCGGACCTGACGGGATTTGAACCCGCGTCCTCCGGCTTGACAGGCCGGCGTGCACTCCAAACTGCACCACAGGTCCCTATGACGCGGAGAGCGATGCTAGCGCGCCGGGACCGCTCCAGTTTGCCGGTCCGAACCTATGGCTGTCTCTCTTTCCGGCGCCGGCGGCTACGGAAGAACACCGGGTCGTACTTGGCATCGACGACCCGTTCTTTCATAGGAATAATGGCATTATCTGTGATTTTGATGTGCTCCGGGCATACCTCGGTACAACACTTGGTGATGTTGCACAGCCCGAGACCGCCGTGGTCCTGGACGAACTCCTTGCGATCGACGCCGTCGTTGGGGTGCATGTCGAGCTCGGCGTAGCGGATGAAGAAGCGAGGTCCCGCGAAGGCCGTCTTGTTGCCGTCGTGATCGCGGATGGCGTGGCAGGTGTCCTGGCACAGGAAGCACTCGATGCACTTGCGGAACTCCTGTGAACGCTCCACGTCCACCTGCTGCATCCGGAACGGCGCCTGCGGCTGCTCGGCACTCGGCGTGAACGCCGGCACCTGGGCGGCTTTCACATAGTTGAAGCTCACGTCGGTGACCAGGTCGCGGACGACCGGAAACGTCCGCAGCGGCGTGATGGTGATCGGCTCACCCTCTGGAAAGGTGGACAGCCGGGCCAGGCACATGAGACGCGGGCGTCCGTTGATTTCCGCAGAGCACGAGCCGCACTTCCCCGCCTTGCAGTTCCAGCGCACCGCCAGGTCACCCGACTGGCGGGCCTGGACGTGGTGAACCGCGTCCAGGACCACCTCGCCGTCGTCGACTGCGACGGTGTAATCGACGAGGCCCCCACCCGAAGAATCGCCTCGCCAGATTTGGAGCTTCAGGTCGTAGGTCAATTCAGTGCTGCTCCTCCAGAAGTTCGGCCAGCTCGGGTGGGGGTTGGGGAAGCGGCTGGTGGCGGACGCTCACCTCGCCGGCACCAGTGAGGGCGACGATGATGTTCCGCTTCCCCCAGAAGTCGTAATCGGTCATGGGATAGTCATCCCGGGTGTGGCCGCCCCGGCTCTCGGTGCGTTCGAGGGCCGCTCGGGCCACCGACTCGGAGACCAGCAGCATGTTTCCCAGGTCGAGCGCCAGGTGCCAGCCGGGGTTGTACTGGCGGTGCCCCTCCACCGAAAGCCTGTCGATCTTGGCTCGCAGGTCGGCGATTTGCTCGAGCGCCGCCTTTAGCTCGGCTTCGGTGCGGATGATGCCGACGAGGTCCTGCATCACGGTCTGCAGGGTCTGCTGCACCGAGTACGGGTTCTCGCCACCCTCCATGTCGAAGGGAGCCAGGGCGGCACCGGACGACGCCTCTACCTCGCCCTCGACGACACCGGGCCGGGCGCCGGTCAGGCCGGTGGCATATTCGGCCGCGAACTCGCCCGCCCGCTTGCCGAACACCAGGAGGTCGCCGAGCGAGTTGCCCCCGAGCCGGTTGGAGCCGTGCATCCCGCCGGCCACCTCACCCGCCGCGTACAGGCCCGGGACGGTGGACATCTGGCTGTCGGGGTCCACCTCGACGCCTCCCATGACGTAATGGCAGGTGGGACCGATCTCCATAGGTTCCCTGGTGATGTCCACCTCGGCCAGCTCCATGAACTGGTGGTACATCGACGGCAGTCGCTTCTTGATGTACTCCGGGCTCCGCCGGCTGGCGATGTCGAGGAACACCCCCCCGTGCGGCGAGCCGCGTCCGGCTTTGATCTCGCTGTTGATGGCGCGGGCCACCTCGTCGCGGGGGAGCAACTCCGGTGGGCGCCGGTTGTTGCGCTTGTCGTCGTACCAGCGATCGGCCTCCTCCTCCGTGTCGGCGGTCTCGGCCTTGAAGAACTCGGGGATGTAGTTGAACATGAAGCGCTCGCCGTCGGAGTTGCGTAGGACGCCGCCATCGCCACGGACCGACTCAGTGACCAGCAGGCCGCGCACCGACGGAGGCCACACCATGCCGGTGGGGTGGAACTGGACGAACTCCATGTTGACCAGGGTGGCGCCGGCCCGCAGGGCCAGAGCGTGGCCATCGCCTGTGTACTCCCACGAATTCGACGTCACCTTCCAGGACTTCCCGATGCCGCCCGTGGCGAGGATCACCGAGGGCGCCTCGAACACGACGAACCGCCCGGACTCCCTCCAGTAGCCGAAGGCCCCGGCGATCCGGCTGCGCCCCTCGTCCCTGAGCAGGCGGGTGATCGTGAACTCCATGAACACATCGATGCCGAGGCTCACCGCCCGCTGCTGCAGCGTCCGGATCATCTCCAGGCCGGTGCGGTCGCCGACGTGGGCCAGCCGGGCGTAGCGATGGCCGCCGAAGTCGCGCTGGCTGATGAGCCCCTCGGCGGTGCGGTCGAACAGCGCGCCCCATTGCTCCAGCTCATACACCCGGTCCGGCGCTTCCTTGGCGTGCAGTTCGGCCATCCGCCAGTGGTTGAGGAGTTTGCCCCCTCGCATGGTGTCCCGAAAGTGGACCTGCCAGTTGTCTTCGGGATAGAGGTTGCCCATGGCGGCCGCGATGCCACCTTCCGCCATCACAGTGTGAGCCTTGCCCAGCAGGCTCTTGCAGATCACCGCCGTCCTGGCCCCCGCTTCGTGGGCGGCGATGGCCGCCCGGAGGCCGGCTCCTCCGGCCCCGATCACGATGACGTCGTAGTCGTGACGCTCGTATTCGCTCATGGAGACTCCCTTCCCATCAGAAGAATCTGGGATCGGTGATCCACCCGGCGGCTACCAGGCGGATGTACAGGTCGGTGAGAGCGACGAAGATGAGGCTGGCCCAGGCGATCTGCATGTGGTAGGCGTTGAGCTTCGAGACGAAGCCCCACGCCTTGTAGCGGATGGGATGTCGTGAAAAGTGCCGGAGCCGGCCGCCGATGACGTGGCGGCAGGAGTGGCACGACACGGAGTAAAGCCACAGGAAAATGGCGTTGATGACGAGCATTAGCGTCCCGAAGCCCATGTGGCCCCACTGGCCCTCGTGGTTGCGGAAGGCCACCACGGCGTCGTAGGTGAGGATGCCGTTGAAGAGCAGGAGGAGGTAGAAGAAGTAGCGGTGGATGTTCTGCAGGATCAGCGGAAAGCGGGTCTCGCCGCTGTAGCGGGCCCGGGGTTCGGCCACGGCGCAGGCGGGAGGCGAGAGCCAGATCGACCGGTAGTAGGCCCGGCGGTAGTAGTAGCACGTCAGCCGGAAGCCGAGCGGGAAGATCAGAACCAGGATGGCCGGGGAGATCGCCCACCACGGACCGAAGATACCCACGTAGGGGGCTCCCACCTTGGCGCACTGGGTGGCGATGCAGGGCGAGTAGAAGGGCGAGATATAGGGCTTGTAGAAGTAGTTGCCGTTCTGGAAGGCCGCCCAGGCTGAGTAGATCACCAGTGCCAGCAGGACGGCTGCAGTGATACCCGGGTACAGCCACCAGCGGTCCTTGCGGAGCGTGCGCTCCGGGATGTCAGCGCGAGCGCGGACCACCGACTCTGCGGGGGTCATCGGTGCGACTGGAGCAGCCATGTAGTTCCCTCGACTCTCGATGGCCTTGACTCTCGATGGCCTTGACTCTCGACAACCGGCTTGATGCTCGACAACACAACAAGAGATATTGAGCAGACTCACCGTACGACCGGGCGGCCTACAGGTAAAGGATCGCTTTCCTCTTACCACGATAGGCGTAGCCTATGGATGTGCAACTTCACCAGCTCCGCTACGTCGTGTGCGTTGCGGAGGAACGCCGGTTTACCAGGGCCGCAGCCCGCCTGCACGTGGCGCAGCCCTCCGTCAGCAGCGCGGTGGCTGCCCTCGAGCATGAGCTCGGTGCGCCCCTCTTCCACCGGGCCCGCCACGAGGTGGCGCTCACTGGCGCCGGCGAGGCCTTTCTCCCGTGGGCCCGCCAGGTTCTGGCCGACTGCGAGGCGGGCGTGGCCGCGGTCCGCGACCTCCTTGGACTGCAGCGGGGCCGCCTGGCGCTCGGCGCCACGCCGAGCCTGACCACCAATCTCCTGCCAGCGGTCCTCGCCGCCTTCCACGTCGAGCACCCGGCGCTGGAGCTGAGCGTGTTCGAGGCCGGCTCCCAGGACCTGGTCCGCCGGCTGGAGGCGGGGGAGATCGACCTGGCCGTGATCATCCTCCCGGTGGACCGGCCATGGGTGGCGACCAAGTCGCTGCTGGAAGAGGAGTTGGTGCTGGCAGTGGACCCCGGGCATCCCCTGGCCCCGCGGCGCACGATCCGGGTGGCAGATCTGGAGGGCGTTCCGCTGGTGATGTTCAAAGACGGGTACGACCTCCGGCAGACAACCATCGAGGCCTGCCGGCGAGCTGGTTTTGCGCCGGTCCTTGCCATGTCGGGCCTGGAGATGGACGGGGCTCTGGCCCTGGCCGCGGCCGGAGTTGCCGCGGCCGTGGTCCCGGAGTCGGTGGTGCCGGCCGATGGGCCGCTCCGGGCCGTGCGCTTTCGGCGCGGCGCCCTCCGGCGCCGGATCGGGCTGGCGTCGCGCCAGGACCGCCCCCTTTCACCAGCTGCGCAGGCCTTCGTGGCGGCCCTGGACGAGCACCTGGCGCGGTCCACGGCCCCAGTGACGACCTGAGCCGGATTTTCTGTAGCGGATCGTGCCCAAACCAGGGGGCCGCCCCGATTCTCTGGCGCGAAATGTGCCCGGTTTAAGGGCGCCGCGCTGCAGAAAAGACCGGAAGGGCGGCGATCGCGACAGAAAAATCCGCTCCGCTCCGCCCCGCCCAGCCCGGCTCCCGTCAGGACTGCCCGGGGGTGTGCCGTCCGAGGAAGTCCCGCACCCGTCCGAGGGTTTCGTCGTGATGGACCGGATTGGTCCATTCCAGGACGAGATCCGCCTCGGGCGCCAGCTCGGCTATTTCCTCGGCCACGGCGCGGGGATGGAACTCGTCGTTGCCGGCCAGCACCAGGAACGGCGTGGTGGAGGACCGGACGAAGTCGCGTCCGACGCTGAAGACGAAGTCGCCTCCGAACATCGACTGGCGGAACGACGCCAGCGCTTCGGCGTCCACGTCGGGACGATCAGCCTGCAGCTGCTTGGCCCAGCCGTCGAACATGCCGAAGAAGTTGTCGCGGTTGTCAGCGCTCAGCCCGATGGGGTTCTGGAGGACAGCGGCGGTCACCCGTTGCGGCGCGGCCTGGCACAGGCCCAGACAGTATGAGGAGCCGATGCAGCCTCCCATGACATGCACTCGCTCGAAGCCCAGATGGTCGATGAGGGCGAGATGATCGGCGGTATAGGTCTCCCAGCCATCGGCCGCGCTGACCGGGGCGAAGGAGCGACCCGCGTTGCGCTGGTCCATGGCCACCACCTGGAACCGGTCCGACAGCTCCGTGGTTGGATCGATCCACGGCATCTGGACACCCGGTGCGCCAGGCCGTTCCCCCCAGAGCCGCGCGATCGATTGCATGCCCCCCGGCGCGAACAGGAGCAAGGGGTACCCGTCGCCGTACACGTCGTAGTGGATCTGTGCTCCGTCTCGTTCCAACACTGGCATGCCAGTCCTCCTGGGCGTCTGGTTTGCTGGTTCAGAGGTTCGCTGCGTTCAGGGGTTTGCTGCCTTCAGGCTTCGAGCCAGATCGTAAACGGTCCGTCGTTGATGAGCTCGACCTGCATCGACGCCCGGAACCGACCGGTGGACACATTTGCCCCAAGCTCTCGCAGGCTCGAGACCAGCGACTCGACCAGCGCCTCGGCCCGTCCAGGTGGCGCGGCCGCGACAAACGACGGCCGCCGCCCTCTGGACGTATCGGCATAGAGGGTGAACTGACTGACGACCAGGATCTCCAGACCCAGGTCCTCGGCCGAGCGGTTGGTCAGACCCTTGTCATCGGCGAAGATCCGCAGGCCCCAGAGGCGTCGGGCCAGCCGTTCGGCGACGTCGACGTCGTCCTCGTGAGTGACCCCGACAAATGCGCACAGGCCCGCACCGATGGAACCGACCACCTCGTCGCCGACGCGGACCGACGCCCTCGTCACCCGCTGGAGCAGCGCTCGCATTCCGGCACCCTATCGGGCCATCCGACCGCCTGATCGGGGCCGGCCAATCACGACCGGGCCGCCCAACCGCCACCGCGCCGCCCAATCACGACGGCGCGCCCCAACCCCGACCGCAACAATTTCGTCGTTGCGTCCCGCGGTCCGCCGACGTACATTCGCGATCGACGGTGCGAGTCCAGGCTGTGCGGTGACAGCCCGCAGGTTCTGCTCTGGTGGAACGATCCGGCGGAATTCCGGAGCCAACGGTGAGAGTCCGAGCAGCGATAACAACGCGCCACAGGCGCACGGCTGGCTCGAAGGAGGACTTCTCACATGTTCAACGGACGCATCATCGAAATTGGCACGGTGCGGAGCACCACGGATGGCACGGTGCGGAGCACCACGGATGGCACGGTGCGGAGCACCGCGATTGGCACGGTGCAGAGCACCGCGATTGGCACGGTGCGGAGCACCGCGATTGGCACGGTGCGGAGCACCACGGATGGCCTCAGTCCCGGCCGATTGACGATCGACGCGCCGAAAGTCGGCGGCCGACTGCGGAAGGGCGGGTCGGTGTGCGTCCACGGCGTGTGCCTGTCGGCCACCGAGGTGGGGGACACCTGGTTCCGGGCCGACGTCGGGGCGGAGACGGCCCGGCGCAGCACCCTGTCGGAGCTGGCTCCGGGCGCCCTCGTCAACCTGGAGGCACCTCTGCTGATCGGGGACCCGGTGGACTGTCATCTGGTGCAAGGGCACGTTGACGCGGTTGGCAAAGTGGTGCGCGTCGACGATGACGGCGCCGGAGGCGGGCAGCGCGTCTGGGTTCGGCCACCCCGGCGATTCCTCGACGAAGTAGTGGGCAAGGCGTCGGTCGCGGTCGACGGGGTCAGCCTTACCGTCGCCGAGGTTCTTCCCGATCGATTCTCGGTGGCGCTGATTCCAATCACTCGCCGCGAGACGACGCTGGGTTCCGTCCAGGAGGGTGACCGGGTAAACCTGGAATCCGACCTGTTGGTCAAGACGGCCAGGGAACTACACGCCTCCGCTCGCCTGGTCGCCACCCGCTCGCTGGCGGCGTTGCCGTGGGTGGGGGAACTGCGAGGAGCAGCAGGGGTCGAGAAGTGCGCGGCCCAGTTGGCGGCCGGCGGGGCGGTGCTCATTTACGATCCCGACCGGGAGGCGGAAGCCGATGTGGTCTACGCGGGCGCCCGGTTCCGTCCGGAAGCGATGGCGTTCCTGCTCACGGTCGCCTGCGGCCACACCACCGTGCCCTGTGACCGCGATCGGCTGGACCGCCTCGAGATCCCTCCGATGCCGGGGGCCGGCGACCGTCACGGCACCGCGCCGCATGTCCCGGTCGATCTGGCCGCCGCATCCGGAACCGGCGTGTCCGCTTATGACCGCGCCGCCACCATCCGCCGGCTGAGCGACCCTGAGGCCCGCCCCGAGGATTTCCTCCGCCCAGGGCACGTCTTCCCTCTCGCCGGCCGGAGGGGTGGCTGCGGGAGCGGCGAGGCCATACCGAAGCGTCACTGGCCCTCTGTCAGGCGGCCGGCCTGCCGACTGTTGCGGTCATCTGCGAGGTCATGGGCTCCGACGGGAGGATGCTCAACGGTTCGGCCGTCGAGCGCTTCTCACTTCGCTGGTCGGTGCCCCTTATCAGCATCGAGGAGCTGGCCGCCTGCCTGTGACTCGGTGCAGAAGCCGTCACCTGACGGCGATTTCGAGGTGTCGCCGCTGACGGGCGATCAGCTGCCTGGCCCGCTCCGAGGTGCCGCCCCAGACGCCGTACTCGATGTGGTTGTCGAGGGCGTAGTCCAGGCAGCGTTCCTTTACCGGGCACCTGGCGCAGATTCGCCGGGCGATCGCCACTCCGACGCCGTCATTGGGGAAAAAGACCCTTGGTTGGTGGTCCCGGCATCTGCCATTGATCATCCAGCTGGTATCCATTTGTCGACCTTCCTCGATCATCCGCCCCGAAACCGGGCTCGGGATCAGGCGGCTGACGAACGTGGTCCGGGACGCGCCTATGCGCCCGGCGTCGACACCTGCCCCTTCTTCGGCTTGCCATGATCGCGGGGGATTGACAACTGGAACCCGTGGACCGCCCAACTCCTCGCCAACTCCGGCAGCCTCTTGATCAACAGGCGGGCTCACCCGCCTGTTACCGTCTAGCTGTGGAGCCGGGACTCGATCAGACGATCCAGACCTCTCGCTTGTCACATTCGACCGTGGCCGGGAGCTCGTTTCCTCCCATCGAGGACTACGGGTTTATTTCTGATGGCGAGGTGTGTGCGCTCATCGCCCCGAGCGGGAACGTCGAGTGGCTGTGCCTGCCCCGTATGGATGATCCGAGCGTGTTCGCCGCCATCCTGGACAGGGACGCGGGCCGGTTCCGTGTCGGGCCGGCCGACGTGACGGTTCCAGCCGGCCGCCGCTACCTGCCGGGCACGATGATCCGAGACGTCGTGGGACACGCCGACCGGCTGGGCTGTGGTTCGGGATGTCCTGCTGATCGGCCCATGGCGCCACGACGTCGATCGGTCGGACCGCCACTGGCGGGTACCGACCGATGATTCTGCGCCCTGTCCTGGGGCGACGGGTCCGCGCCGGCGACCTATGCGGAGGCGCACGGGCGGCTGACCCGAACCGGCGACTACTGGCACGAGTGGCTGAGCCGCGGTCAGTTTCCGGATCATCCCTGGCGGACCTACCTGCAGCGGTCCGCCCTGACCCTCAAGGGGCTCATACAAGCCGAGCGGGGCACTCCTGGCTGCCGCGACGACGTCGCTGCCCGAGACGCCCGGCGGGGAACGCAACTACGACTACCGGTACAGCTGGTTGCGCGACTCGACATTCATGCTGTGGGGTCTCTACACCCTGGGCTTTGATCGCGAAGCCGACGACTTTTTCTACTTCATCGCAGATATGGCTGAGGGCGACGCCGATCTTCAGATCATGTACGGCATCGGTGGAGAGCGGGACCTCACTGAGGACACTCTGGACCACCTTGGGGGATATGACGGAGCCCGGCCGGTGCGTATCGGCAACGGGGCCTGGGATCAGCACCAGCATGACTTGTGGGGAGTCCTGCTGGACTCGGTGTATCTCCACACCCGTTCTCGTGAGGGGCTCGACGTCCGGCGATGGCCGATGCTCAAGCGCCAGGTAGAGGCGGCGCTGGTCCATTGGCGCCAGCCGGATCAGGGCATCTGGGAGGTCCGCGGGCCGGCGCGCCATTTCACCAGCTCCAAGGTGCTCTGCTGGGTGGCGGTGGAGCGCGGCGCCCGGCTGGCCGAAATGCGCGGGGACCACGACAACGCCACTCGTTGGCGGGAGGCGGCCGATGAGATCCACGCGGATGTCTGCGCCCACGGCACCGACGAGCGAGGCGTGTTCTGCCAGCACTACGAGACGACGGCGCTGGACGCGTCAGTGCTGCTCATCCCGTTGCTCCGGTTCCTGCCCCCCGGACGACCCCCGGGTCCGTGCGACCGTGCTCGCTATCGCCGACGAGTTGAGCGAGGACGAGCTCGTCCTTCGCTACCGGGTGGAGGAGACCGACGACGGCTTCAGCGGCGAGGAGGGGACTTTCACCATCTGCTCGTTCTGGCTGGTGTCGGCCCTGACCGAGATCGGCGAGGTCGCTCGCGCCCGCGCCCTGTGCAGCAAGCTGCTGTCCTTTGCCAGCGAGCTGCAGCTCTACGCGGAGGAGATCGATGTGCACACCGGTCGGCATCTCGGCAATTTTCCGCAGGCGTTTTCACACCTCGCCCAGATCAATGCCGTCATGCATCTGATCCAGGTCGACGAGCAGCAGAGTCGAGAGGGACGCGGCCGGGCCTGAACAGCCCTTTCCTCGGTATCCTTATCGGCAGCAGGGACTCCCGCCCTGACCGGAGTTGCGAAAGGGACCCGCTATGCCTGCTGTCACCGTCCCTGATTGGTCGCGGCTAACTCGGCTGACGATTCCGGACCGATCATCCGCTCCTGAGCGCCCGGTCGCCTCGATCACGACTGCGCCTGGCGGCTATGAGGGAGAGGGGTTTCCCGTTCGTCGCGCCTTTGCGGGCTTGACCTTCGCCGACCTGGATCCCTTCGTGCACATGGACCAGATGGGCGAGGTTGACTATGCGCCGGGCGAGCCGAAAGGCACGCCCTGGCATCCACATCGTGGCTTCGAGACCGTCACCTACATGATCGACGGGACTTTCGCCCATCAAGATTCGAATGGTGGTGGCGGCCTGATCACCGACGGCGCCACCCAGTGGATGACCGCCGGCCGCGGCATCCTGCACATCGAGACCCCGCCAGAGGAGCTGGTGGTCTCCGGCGGTCTGTTCCACGGGATTCAGCTGTGGGTCAACCTGCCGGCCAGGATGAAATGGATTCCCTCTGCCTATCAGCCCCTTGAAGCCGGTGACGTCGTGCTCGTCGCCTCCCCGGATGCGGGAGCGCTTATCCGGATTATCGCCGGTGAGCTCGGTGGCCTGACCGGTCCCGGTTCGACCCACACCCGCATCTCGCTGATGCACGCGTCGATCGCGCCGGGCGCCCTGCTGGAGCTGCCGTGGGACCCTGCTTTCAACGCCCTCGCCTACCTGCTCGCTGGATCCGGCCAGGTAGGGCCTGACCGCCGGCCCGCCCGGACCGGCCAGCTGGTGGCGTTCGGTCCGGGGCACTGGCTCCGCGTTTCGGCCAGCGACGCCCAGGACTCCCGTTCCGAGAACCTCGAGGTGCTCTTCCTTGGCGGCGAACCGATTCGCGAGCGTGTCGAACACTACGGCCCCTTTGTGATGAACACGCGGGCCGAGATCGGCCAGGCCGTCGAAGACTTCGAGGCGGGCCGGCTCGGTCGCATCCCCCCGATGCCCTGATGCCGCACGTCCCCGATCCCGCCCCGGTCCGGACCGAGCGAACCGGTATCTAACCTCTGGTGCGGGCTGGTGGCGTTTCGGTCGTTACGAGCATACGGGTGGGGCCTGTCCCCGAAGGAGGGCTAAAGGAGCCCCGGGCGGCGTGGCGCTCGAGCAGGTCACCGGGGCGGGGCTGGCCCGCTGCCAGACGGCTAGGGTAACGCCCCATGGCCGGCCTGCTCGATATGCCGTCGGGGCCCCGGCGGCTGCGCGAACTGCTCGCCGGTGAAGCCGTGGTTGTTGCGCCGGGCGCCTATGACGCCTTGTCCGCACGCCTCATTGAGGAGGCCGGCTTTTCGGCCGTGTACATGACGGGATTCGGGACGGCGGCCAGCCTGCTCGGTCGCCCCGACATCGGCCTGATCTCCAGCAGCGAGATGATCGACAATGCCCGCCGGATCAGCGGCTGCGTCGGGGTGCCCGTCATCGCCGACGCCGATACCGGGTACGGGAACCCTATCAATGTGATTCGCACCGTGCGCGACTACGAAAAGGCCGGAGTGGCGGGCATCCACCTCGAGGATCAGGTGATGCCGAAGCGCTGTGGCCACCTGAGTGGCAAGATGCTGGTGCCGGTCGGCGACATGACCTCCAAGGTCAGCGCCGCAGTGGCCGCCCGCACCGACCCGGATTTTGTGATCATCGCCCGCACCGACGCCCGGGCGGTCGAAGGAATCGACGCGGCCCTCGAACGGGCGGCCCGTTACCGTGATGCCGGAGCAGACGTTCTGTTCGTCGAGGCGCCCGAGGACGAGGAGGAGATCAGCCTTATTGCTCGGACGTTTGCCGGCGTCCCGCTGCTGTTCAACTGGGCGGAGGGCGGGCGCACCCCGCCGGTGAGCCTGGCCCGGCTCGGGGAGCTCGGGTTCCGGATCGTGATCTTCCCGATCGGGGCGCTCCTCTCGGCTGCCACCGCGGTGCGCTCATTCCTCTCCGCCCTGCGACGCGACGGCACTCCGGCCACCATGCTGACCGGCGTCCCGACGCTCGCTCAGTTTGTGGACACGCTCGGCATGGCCGAGGTGCGCGATCTTGAAGCCCGATTCGCCGACCAGTCCATCTGAACAGGAGTATCGAGTGGCCGACAAATTTCAGAAGCAGAGCGTGACCGCCGACCTGGCCCGACGCATGATCATCGCCGCGGAGAAGAAGGCCGGGGACCTCGGCGTGCCCATGGTCATCGCGGTCGTCGACGAGAGCGGCGTGCTGAAGGCGTTCAGCCGGATGGACGGCGCGGCCCTGCTGTCCGTGCAGGTCGCCCAGGACAAGGCCTACACCGCGGTCGGGTTCGGGATGCCGACCCACGGCTGGCACGACTTCATCAAGGATGACCCACCCCTCGCGGCGGGCGCCCCGACGGGAATCGACCGGCTCGTGATTTTCGGGGGCGGCTATCCGATCATGATCGACGGCGCGGTAGTGGGTGCCATCGGGGTGAGCGGCGGCCACTACACGCAGGACCAGGAGGTTGCCGAGGCCGGCCTTGCCCTCATCGGCTGACCACGTGTGACGGATGTGGCAGCTCCGGCGACGATAGGCGGCGACAGCCGGGTAGACAGGTGACGATGCCGGTTCGTGTCGTTGCCCTCGATCACGTTCAACTCGCAATGCCGCCTGGTCGGGAACCGGACGCAGATGCGTTCTACGGGGACCTCCTTGGTTTGGTTGCCGTTCCGAAGCCCGAGCCTCTCGCCTCACGGGGTGGGCGGTGGTACGCGTCAGGGAACGTGCACATCCACCTCGGCGTGGAAGCTGACTTCCGGGCCGCCAGAAGGGCGCACCCGGCCCTCAGGGTGAGTGGCTTCGACGAGCTGATCGCGCAACTCGAGGCTCGTGGCGACTCGTGGCGCCGGGACCAGGAGCTACCCGGAGTGCGCCGGATCTATGTGGATGACCCGTTCGGCAACCGGATCGAGCTGATCGACGGCGGTTGATGGGGTGAGCGCGGCGCGGTCAGACCAGACGCCGGCGCCGGTGGCAGCGGCCCATGCGCTTCGGTACTCTACGTCGACCGTGACAGATCAAGTAGGCGAGACGGGCGGCTCCAGCGGCGATACCGGGACATACGATGCGGACGCGGCCCGGCGGGAGGCTGAGCCCTTCCTGAACAAGTGGGGACCCTACCGCCTGACCCGAGACCCGATCAGCGTCACCGACGTCCGGCGATTCTGCGAGGCGGTGGAGGACGGCAACCCGGTCTACTGGGACGAGGAATTCGCCAAGGGGAGTCGGTTCGGACGACTGATATCGCCCCCCCAATCACTCTTTGCGATGACCTTTGGGGCGTGGTGGACGCCCGAGTACGTCCAGACGAGCCTGGCTGAGCAGACGGCGGCGTTAAACCAGGCCACCGACGTCGTCGACGCAGGAGCGATTTACGCCATCTGTGACCGCTTCGGTTACGTCGTCAACACGGTCGCCGGGCAGGAGGCCGAGTACATTGCCCCGTTCGGACCAGGAGACGGTCGAATAAAGATGCGCGCCATGACGATCGACGTCTCTCCCGAGAAGACCGTGCGCGTGGGCAAGGGCGTATTTTTGACCTCGATCACCGAGTACCGGACGGAGCGCGCTGACGAGCTCATCGGCCGGTCCCGCATGGTGCTCCTGCGGTATAAACCAAAGGAAGGGGTATAACCCGTGTCAGTCGGCGAATTTCGCGACGAAGCGGTGGGATGACGTGCATGAGGGTGACGAGCTGGGCTCGGCCACCCTGGACGTGACCATGCGCCGGCTCATGATGGATGTGGCGGGCACCCGCGATCTCTATCCGATTCACCACGATCGCGAGTTTGCGAAGGCGAACGGTGCCCGCGACATCTTTGTCAACACGATGTTCTATGAGGGCTTCTTCGGGCGGCTGGCTACCGACTGGGCGGGGCCGGAGGCGTTCTTGCGGAAGCTGCGGTTCTCCATGAACTCGCCGAACTGTCTCGGCGACACCATCACGTCTCGCGGCTGGGTGCTGCGGACCTATGTGGAGGACGGCCGCCATCTCGTGGACCTCGAGATCCACCTGGACAACCAGCTCGGTCCGGATGCCACGGTTGCGAACCTGACGGTCGAGCTGCCGGCGTAGGTCTATCGGGCCGGGCAGCACGTGCGGCAGTCGATAGACCACGGAGAGTGCTCTCGGACGATGCTGGGCCCAATAGGGCAGAAACAACGAGACGGTACGGTTCGAGTAGCGGTCCCGGCAGGCCAGCTGGTCGTTAACGCCTCCATAGTCAATCTTTCCGGTTGGCACATCTCATCTGTCAGCTGGAGCTTTGCGCCTGGCTCAGAGCCGTAGCGACGGATGCACCGGAGAAGGTATGAGCGACTGCTAGCAGTCAGCGAATCAACTCATGCCGACCATAATCGTCCTCGATCCGAACGATGTCGTCTTCGCCGAAGTAGTCACCGTGTTGGACCTCAATAAAGACCAGACTGTCGTCGCCGATGTTGTGGATTCGGTGGGCTGTCCCCGCCGGCACATCGACGGCAAGGCCGGCCTTGATCGACGTGTCTGCGCCGTCGAGAGTCACCACACCGCTGCCGGTCAGGACGAACCAATGCTCGGAACGTCTGGAATGTCGTTGGTAGCTGAGCCTCCGACCTGAGTGCACAGTGATTCGCTTCACCTTGTGGCTATCCTCGTCGGCCAGGACGAGATACGTTCCCCACGGCCGCTCGTCGTATTCTCCTGCTCGCATTGCTCGAGCTTAGAGGACCGGAGCCCCGATTGTGGTTCGCCAGATCACGAATTTCCCACAGATAGACTGATGGGGCGATCCGAGTTCGAGTTTCCAATGTATTCAGTCTTTCTCCAGGACTGAACAGCGGGACCAAGCATTTGAACTCGCAAGTCGTGTGAGTAAGTGGACTCCCGGGTGACGAAGTTATCAGCGCCAGGCGGCCGAAGATGCCCGTGGCCATCAGCCCGGTGCGGTAAACTGAGATTGACCCCGCCTTGGGCGGCCTGGCCGAAGCGGTGGACTGCCCCCCAAGGCAAGCGGGATGAGCCGTACTACGGGGCGCCGGATGAATGGCCTGACCTGGCCGCCATCGAGGACGAAGGCGGATTCAAAGCTAAGAACGGCCTACGAACGGCCCCAGAACGGCTGATCCTCAACACGGAGTCAATTCGGGATTCGCGCGTTGACGGGCGCGGACCGCGATGGCATCATGATCCCTGCATGGCCGCCTCCCTACGAAGCACGTGTAGCAGTTGTGGTCCCATTGAAGTCCCGATGGATGAGGCTGAGTTGGTCCTCGTGGTCGACCACTCAGGGCGGTCGGAGCGTCACCTGGTCGAGTTCTCCTGTCCCGCGTGTGCTCGGCGGGGCTTCGAGCCGCTTGACGAGCGCGCCACGCGGCTGTTGTCGGCTGCCGGTATTCGGGTTGTCCTGACCACAACCCCTGCGTCCGGGATCCCGGCTGGACAGGCATCGCAGGACACCCGTCACTGAGTACTAGTCTCCATTCGAATCTCGGGGGCCGGCGGACTGATCGGCGAGAACGCCGAGGGTCTGATACGTGGTGCCGGGCGCTGGGCCTGTCTCTTTGGACTTCGACCTCTTTCGCCGGTAAAAGGCCAGCCCGACTATTCCGACGGTCGCCCCGCCGGCGAGGGTGACTGCAGCCTGGACGCCTGTCCAGCCCGAGCCGGTGCCTGGCGCGCTGGTCGTGTCGCTCTCCGGGCTAGCCGCCGCGACGTTCCGGCCCCGGTCTCGCAGATAGTTCCGGAGGGCAACCAGCTCCTGGTCTCCATACTTGTGTCCGGGCTCGATATACGTGTTCTCGGACCACTCGTTCCAGCTGATGACGCCGACTCCGTCGGGTGAGGTGGCAAATGCGTTGTCCAGGCTGTGAATCAGCGTTCGCCCGTTGTCGCGGGCAATGACCCTCGTTCCGCCGAGGCTGCTTCCATCGAAGCCGCTGCTGGCCGGGGCGATCCAGAGGCCGTGATGGGCGTGGACGGCACGGCTCATAGCCGTCAGCTTCGCCAGGGTTGCGGGCGAACCGGGGTCGGCAGATGACCAGTAGTAGGCCTCTCCGTCAACGTAGTTGGCAATGCGCTCGTAGCCGGCCGCGGTTTTGGACGCGGCCAGCAGATAGGCTCGATCGCCTAGCGCGGCGCGTACGGATTGTACATCTGCGGTCGAGTATTGATCGGTACCGGTCCAGATGACAACCGGTCGGCCATAGTAGGCCGACGTCAGCCCGGCACCTCTGGTAGTGACGAGATAAACCATGTCGTGCTCGACCGTGGGTATCGGCAATGGGTGTCGGTTGAAGTCGAGCGCCTCGTACACGACGCCAAGGTCGAGATGCTCGGAATGGGCAACTGCGATGAGCAGGTCGAGTCGACGGTTGAGTGTCGGGGTGCTCTTCCAGGAAGTCAGGAATCCGTCGATTCCGGCGCTCCGCGCTTGCTCGACCTGCTGGCGAAGGACGTGGGGGTCGTCGCTGCTGTACTTGCCGGCCAGCGGCAGATCCTTCTTGGCCCGGTTCCATGACGAGGTCGTGAACCACTGGTAGAAGTAGGCGTAGACGGGCACGGGTTCGCTGGAACCGGTGGGCGGCGAGCTGGCTGCGGCCGAGCTGGTGCTCGGCGAGCCGGGCGCGGCGGCGGACGCCGGGACGGAGCGTACGCCGAGCGGCGCGACGAGTACTGCACCCGTCATGACCGCCGCGGCGGCGATAAGAGCCCGTCCTCGTGTGTGTAGCGTCACTACTGGTCTACCCTCTTCATTCGTCGGCCCAGGGAGCGCCGCCGGAGAGAAAGCCCGAACCAGACGATACCTCCGCATAACGCCAACAGCGTGAGCAGGATTACGAGGGCGTCCATCCGCGTGACGACCCTGAGGTTGACCTGGTCATCTCGTGATACCAGCAGCCGGGTGCGCGAGCCGACCACCGCGGCTTTCACCTGCAAGTCGTAGCTTCCGCGGACAAGTGAAGCGAGAACTGTGGGCGCCCCGGAACCCAGATGCACGAGATAGCGGTGGCCGTCGGGCCGGGTCACCCATGCCGCCGAACTGACTCTCGATCCGAACAGGACATCACGTACGGTGACCTTGACACCGAAGACCGCCAGCGAGACCCGCCAGCTTGCAGCCGTGTTCGGATTGAACCTTTGCCGGCCGGCGAACACGGCGTTCGACCCGTTGACGCGTACTGTCGACACGGCATATGTGAGCTGCCGCGATTGCCAGATGCCGTCGTCCTGGGTGGCCGTCTGCGCCAGGACTGGCACGGGCTGGATGAGCGCCCGGCCCGACAGGTTGACGGTGGTCCCACCGCTCGTGAGCTGGACCTGGTTTACTTCGTCCGCTGGCACGAGTGTGCCGGACGCGTCCGCGAAGCTGAGCTCGATGGGGCGCCGGACGGCGAGGGCGACGAGCAGACGGCGCTGTCCGGCTGAGCCGACGGACTGCTTGACGACCCGGAGGACGGTGACGCTGGCGGAGCCCGCGGCCGGGGTCGCGAGCTGGAGGCGGTCGGCGACGCTGTTGAGATCGGCGACGACGCCCTGCCCGCTACCGGCCGCGTCGGTTGTGATCGTCCCTCCTTCCAGGCTGAACATGACTCCGGGCACCTTCGGGACAGTGTCGACCACGACGGTTCCGTGGACGGTCTGCAACTGCAGCGGCCACGTGGTGTGTCCGAACGGATCGAAGCCGGGCTGCTTTGCCGTCACCGACAGGCCCGGTGCCGCGGTCACGCTGTCGACCGACCACGTGACCACCTGGGCGCTGAGTGTCCCCGCGACCAAGCGGGTGTGTCGCGACAGCAAGCTGACCGTCGGATTCCCCTGCGGGTCGACGGTCAGGCGTTGGCCGATGATCGAGTGCAGTATTACCGCTTTGATCATGGTGGCGGGCACACCGGTGGACCCGGGGTCGATGCTGAGGCTGACCCTCGATGTGATGTCGAGTCCTACGCTCAGCTGGCTTTCGTGTTTTGCCACATGGGGAGAAGGCTGCACCTTGGTGATGGCCAGGGTGTCGGCCGCATCGAGCTGGTCGCTGGCCAGGCCCACCTGCGACGCGACTCCGTTGAGGTCGGCAGCCTGTACCGACGCCGCGCCGCTCGGGCCGGTCACGACCGTCGTCCCGCCGACCATGAGTCTCACCCCGCCCAGCTGAGGTACCGTCTGGATGAGCACGGTGCCGCCGGTGTTCGGAGCAGCCGAGGCGATTCCGACTCCGGTCGAGCTGAGCAGCCCGCCCGCGATCAGGAGCGGGACCGTCCAGCGGTGCGACCGGCGCCTGATCATCGGGGCCTCGTGGCAGCAACTCGCCGGCCTAGCTCGGAACGGATCGCCCAACCCACCGCCAGAGCGACGGCAATCAGGGCTACCGAGTAGGTGATGTAGATGGTGCGAGTGTTGGGCCGCACCAGGGGGCGCCGTCCGTCGCCACCGCCGAGCAGAGCCGGCGCCCGTGCTGGTTGACCGAACGTAAAGGCGCTGGCCAGGTTGGCCGAGTTGCGATCCCGGCTGGTCAGTGGCGCGACCGACCAGTTGGCTTCGATGAACTTCAGGATGGCGGCACTGTCGAGGACCGAGTGATCAACAGTACCGGGGGACGCGTAAGGGCTTATCAGGAGGGCCGGAACACGCGGTCCGAGCTGCGTGCCGTGCGCGGCCGGCGGCGGCACATGGTCATACCATCCCCCGGAAGAGTCGTAGTAAAGGAGGAACGCCGAGGTGCTCCACGCCGAGCTCTCGCTGAGCGAGTTGACGACGTTGCGGGCGAGCACCTGGCCGGCTGTTGGATTGGCAGGCGGCCGTTCCGTCGCCGACGTGCTCACGATGTAGGACACCGCGGGCAGCTTGCCGGAAGCCAGGTCCGCATAGTACTGGCGGAGATCCACGACGTGACCGGCCAGCTCCGGGTTGGCCGCGAACCGGACCGAGGCAAGGACCGGCGCCCGGGCCACCTGGCCCCCTCGCCGGGCGGTCAGCCCGGCGGTGGTGATGGTCAGCGCCGGTTCGTAGTTCTGGACGTAGATCCGCCATGAGACCCCGGCCGCCTGCAGGCGGTCGAAGATGAACGGCATGTTGCCCCAGCCGCCCTCAGGAACGCTCCCGTCGGCTGGCAGCGATTGCCCGGATGCTGCGAACAGGCGGTTCGCCACGCTTCCAGCGGCGACAGAACTGAACCAGTGGTCGAAAAGGACCGACTGACCGGCCATCTGCGAGAGGATCGGGATGTCCTGGGGCCGATAATAGCCCATGGCCATCTTGCCGGCATTGGTATGTGCGCTTTGCGCGTACACGAAGCCGTCCATTCGGCCTCTGTCGATCGCCGCATGCTGAGCGGTGTCCGACGACACCAGCGACAGATGTAGCCCTGACCCCTCGACCGGGAAAGGCTTCACACAAGGTGCAGGCGAGCCCTTCGTAGCAGGCGTGCACACTCCGGCCGGCAGGCCGTCGACACCCGGCCGAGTTCCGAAATAGTTGTCGAAGCTGTGCTGATCCTGGGTCATCACGACGAGGTGTTGGATCGGGGTGGTGGGGGCCTTGGTTGGGGCCGCGCTAGCGGCAGCCGGGTAGATACCCGCCCCGGCCATCGCCGCGGCAATCGCCGCCCCAAGGCGGAATAGCGGTGTTTTCACGGAATTACCCTGATAGATGACGATTACGGGCTGGGCGGACTTGCCCCGAAACGACGCCAGCTCCATGTGAACCACCCGGCCGTCGAAACGGTGTACCAGGGTGAGGGCTGTCGCGGCGAACGTCGGCGAGCGTTGAGCAGAATAGGCGTCCCACACGACGTACTGATAGGTGCCGGATCTGAGCGCATTCGAGGGGTTCGAAATCGCGTAATAGGCGGGGTTCCGGTGGGCGGGATTCGGGCTCACGGACAATCCGTCGCTGCGGTGACCGCTGTAATACTCGATCAGGTTGGCCATGGATGGACCGATGGTCATGAGCTGCGCCCCTCTCGGGACGTGAGCCGCAACCCACTCACCGGCCTGGCGGCCACCAGGCGTACCTCCCGCGCCCGCCAGACCCGATGAGGTGGGATTTGCCACGTCACGAATCGCGGGTATCAGTACCGAGAGCACGCAGACCGCGACCACCCCGACGCCGACGCCCCGTTTCCGCCAATCCAGGGGCCCTCGAGGGAGCAGCCGGGTCAGAATCGACGCGGCGAGTACCACGATGGCTGGGGTGGTGACAAGCAAATAGGGGAAGCCCTTGACCGGCCAGACTTCGAAGAAGACAAAAGGGACCCCCACCCACGCCACCAGCAGGGCCTCACGCCACGACTGGTGCCGCCGCCGGAAAATCACCGCCAGAAGGGCGGCGCCCAGCACGAGCAGACCGATCGTCGGCGGGATCTGGGTCAGATAGAAAGTGAAGCTGTGATTGGGCCGTCGGGTCAATTGCCAGGTGACGTAGGATTGACCGCTGTGGGACCCGCCGGACACCGCTGTAACCAGCGGGTATGTCAGGGCCAGGCCGACCGCGGCAACGCCGGCGGCGATGGCGTAACGGACCGGACGCCATAGCCGGCTTATAAGGGCCAGGAAGACGAAGCCCGAGCCGACCAGGATGATCGCCGTCTCCTTGGTCAGGGCGGCCAGACCCACACAGGCCCCAGCGACGACCAGCCAGCGATGACGGCCGGATCGGACGAAGACGGCCATGCACAGCAGGGCAGCGGTGGCGAAGAACGTCATGGGGCCATCGAGGAGGATCTCCCGGCTGACGACCACCTGGTACGGCATGACTGCGAGCAGCAGGGCGGCGATGGCGCCGACCCGCCGCCCATAAAGGATATGGCCGAGCAGGTAGACCAGGAGGATCGTTCCGACCCCGAAGAGGGCGCTGACGTACCGGCCCGGAACGTCGGGTCTTCCGCTCTGGTAGAACACCGAGATCAGCACCTGAAACACCAGGGGGTGGGCGCGGATCACAGGAAACAAGCCGGTGAAATGGGGGTTCCCTGCCAGCGAAGCGGCTTGCCCGGCATACACCGCCTCGTCGCTGTTGAGCCCGATCCGGCCGAGATCCAGGAACCGGAGGATCGAGCCGCTGATGAGCGCAGTGGCCAGAATGGCAAGATCGAATACGAGCGGCTGCCAATAACGTCGAGCGTGCTGGGGCCTCGAACGAAGTCGAGCGTGCTGGGGCCTCCATCGGTTGGTCGGGCGCCCGACCCTAAGAGGCCAGATCCACTCGTCCAGGGTGTCGGCGCCGGACGGGATCGAACCGTGCCTGCCGCGTGCCGGCAGCCGGGCCACCTCCTCCAGGTCCGGCGCGGCCCCCTCGGCCGCGTCCGGTTCACCAGGCCCGACGAGCGCATATCCGCCCTGGTCTGGCGCGAGAGTATCTTCCTCCGGGTTCGGCTTCCCTGTGGGGCGGGTGGCGGTCGCGACAAAGCTCCCGTGCTCGGCCCGGCCATCTCTCGTTCCTGCCGTTGACGTCACTGGGGCCCGATCCGGCTGGTACCGAAGGCGGCGTCGTCGAAGATGACGTCGTAGGTGTCGTTGGCGGTGTCGCCGATCTGCAAGACGCCTATGGGGTTGGGGCCGAGGGTGGCCGCCGACTGGTCGAGGGCGGCCACCGGGGCGCCGTCCAGCCACACCTCGACGATGCCGGCGGCGAGGTTGAGGTGCAACTCCAGGGCGTGCCAGCCCGAGCCGGGGGCTACCGTGCCGGTGCTGGTGGTGGTGGTGCCGGTGGCGTCATTGTGGAGGTCCAGGTGGCCGCTGGCCGACAAGAACAGGTAGCCGCCGTTGCCGGTGGGGGTGTCGCGCAGGCGCAGCAGGGTGACGGCTGTCGTCTGGCTGTTGAGCTCGAAGGCCACCCGGGCGTAGGCGTCGCTGAAGGTGGACCCCAGGGTCTTTTTGGCGAAGGCCGGCCGGGCAGCGGGATTGCCCTCGGCGGCGAAGGCTCCCGAGTGGACGGAGCTGCCCTGCACGATCAGGCCCGAGGTGGTGGTCCATCCCGACACGTCGCCGGTCTCGAACCCGTCCGCGAAGAGGGGGGTGGCCGCCGCCGGCGTGGTCACCGAGACCGGGGCGCTCAGTGCCGACACGTTGCCCGAGGTGTCACGGGCCCGCACGGAGTAGGTGTAACTCTGGCCCGCCAGCACCCCGCTGTCGGTCCACCAGGTCACGTTCCCCACGCTGGCGACCACGGTGGAACCGCGGAACACGTCATAGCCGGCCACGCCCACATCGTCGGTGGACGCGGTCCAGCCCAACTGCACCGAGAACGCCGAAGTGGCCGTGGCCGTCACCCCGGTGGGTACCGTTGGCGGGGTGTCGCCGATGGGCCCGAGCCGGCTGGTACCGAAGGCGGCGTCGTCGAAAATGACGTCGTAGGTCAGGCCGGTCTGCACTTCGCCGATCTGCAGCGCGGCCACGGGCGTGCTTCCGGTGTTGATGCCCTGGCTCGAAAGGTCGGACACCAGACTGTTGTCCAACCAGATCTGCACCACGCCCGCGGTGGGGTCGACCGACAGGTGCAGCTCCAGCGTGTGCCAGCCGGGAGACGGTGCCAGGTCGCTGAGCGAGTTGGTATTGAGGGCGTCGTTGTGGTAGCCGAGCTGTCCGGTGGTGTCGATGTACACGTAGCCAAGGGACTGCCCGTTCGCAGCGCGCAGCCGCAGGAGGTTTACCTGGCTCGGCTGGGCCACCACGTCGAACCACACACGTGCAAAGGCGTCCTGATAAGTGGAGGGCAACGTCTTCTTGGCGTAGGTGCCGCCGGTGCTGGTGTTCCCTTCCACCGCGTAGGTGCCGGTGTGGACCGTGGTCGTCTCGACGTTGAGCCTCGAGTGGGTAGTCCAGGCGGTGAGGCCCCCGGACTCGAAACCGTCCGAGAAGATCGGGGCGGGCGGCGGCGGGGTTGAGACCGACACGGCGGACGTCGGCGGTGAGATGTTGCCGGCGATGTCCACGGCCGCAACGCTGTAGGTATGCGTGGAACCGCCGAGTACCGGATCAATGAAGGTCGTCACCGGTCCGGTCGTCTGGTACAGCGATCCGTCCCGGTAGATGTCGTAGCCTGTGACGCCGGTGTTGTCGGTCGCTGCGGTCCATGCCAGGTCCACCGTGAAGGGAGAAGAAGCGGTGGCGCTGAGGCCGGCTGGCGGGGTTGGAGGGGTGCTGTCGACCGTCCAGAAGGCGAGTGCCGGTGTGGGATCAGCTGAGTTGTTGACGGTTGCGGCGACGCTAAAGGTATGAGTGCCCTCGGCCAGGCCGCTGTAGCTGACCGGGCTGGTGCAGGCGGTGGGAGTGCCGTTGTCGAGCGTGCAATTGAACGTGGCTGGGGACCCACTGGCGTGGAAGGAGAAGGTGGCAGTGCTGCTCTGGGTGCCCGCGAGCGGCGCGCTGTCGAGGTAGGTATCGGTTGGCACCTGGAAGGTGTACGTTTGGACGTCGAAGGTGCGGCCGGTGGAGTCGGTGGGGGCCACGGTGACCGACGTACCGGATACCGTCACCTTCAGGAAATGGAAGACTTGCGCGGCGGCGGACGGAGCGTTCGCCGATCCGCAGGCCGTACCCCGTAGCGTGGTCGGTGACCACCCGATGCCGTACGCGTCATAACCGTTGCAGGGGCCGATCGGCTCGAGGGTCGACCCCCCGCCTCCGGTCACGTAGGTGATAGGCATGCCGGCCGCGCTCGCCCGGTTGCGTTCGTACATGTGAGCGTGGCCGTTGAAGACCAACTGGACGCCGTGCTGGCCCAGCAGCCCCTCGAGATTGGCTGCCCCGTCAAGGAAAGTGTCACCTGGCTGCGACGGATTGTCGGAGTAGAGGGGATAATGGGAAAAGGCGAACTTCAGCTGGGTCGGATGGCTCTCCAGGTCGTTGAGGAGCCAGGTGTACTCCGGATCGCCGGGGGTGAAATGGGCCAGTGCGTCGTTGGCGTATGGGCTGGCCGTGCCCGCGTTGGTGTCGCCCCACGCCGAGTCCAGGATGTAGAAGCGGACGTTACCGGCGCTGAACGCGTACCACTCGCTGCCGTAGTTCGAGGAGTTGCTTCCGTTGACACAGCAGTAGACGTCGTTCCGGTAGCGGCCACCCGACGTGCTTGCGGCCGTGGCTTCAGTCCAGGTCGTGATGTCGGTGTGGTGAGTTCCACTGACGCCGTGATTGCCCACCGCGGTGAATAATGGGACCGAAGCTCCGGGAACGGTCCAGAACGACGGGCCGAAGATGGCACTCGTGGCGCTGCCGGTCTGTTGGAGGTCGCCGTAGTTGGTCTGGCTGCCGTTGGGGTAGCCGTTGTCGCCCACCGCCACAGCGAAGGTCGCGCCGCTGTTCGCGATCTGGGCCATCAGATTGGCCTGATCCTGGTTCTGGCCATTCGCGTCGGCCTGGCCCCAATCGCCGAAAACGTCGAAGGAAAAGCTCTGGGTGGACCCAAACGGAACCTGGGTGGTGAAGCTGGGAGAGCCGTTCGCACCCAGGAGGTCGGTGTTCCCCAGAAACACGCGATAGCAGTATTCCCCGATCGCGGGCAGGGTGAGAGCGCCCTTCCATTGGTACTCGTAGACGGTACCGACCAGAATGCTGGACCTGGACGCCGCGAGGGTGTTGGTCAGCGAGCAAACCCCTCCAGGGCTGACCGATCCCCACTGCAGGCTTCCCGTCGTCGCCGATCGACTGGTAGCCCAGTTGATCGTCACGTGGAGGTTGACCAGGTCGGTCAGGTATGGGGCCCGTGTCAGGTTGGGATCGTACGGCGCGGATGGTGTTGCCGCAGAGGCTGAGGCTCTGAGGGTGGCGGGCGTCGACGGCGCCCCAGCGTTGGGGGACGCCTGCGCCGCGCCAGCAGGCGCGGCGCAGGCCAGCAGGACGATCGCGGCGATCAGGGCAGGAACCCCCAGGATCCGTGAGCCTCGGATCAAATGACAGCGATTGACCTCGAGCCGGCTGCCCACCTTATCTCGACTCGTTGGGCGACAGCTCCGGACGGGTTATCGTGTCAGCCGCGGGTACCTGCCATGCACTCTGGTCGCTCATATCGACATCGTCGTGGAGGACCAGAACGTGAATCAGATCCGCCCACGAGAAGTCGCGAGTGCCCAGGCGGCGCGCTTGCACTCCGGACAGGGCGCTGGTAAGGATCTGCCGCTCCCGGGCGCGGAGCTCCTCGTATCCGTCGCCATTGATCTCCAGTGCCGGCGCGAAGTATCGGAACGGCGGAAAGCCGTAGGCATCGTCGGTGTTCTCCAGGAGTTCGTCGACCAGCGCGTCGGGATCGATATCGGACAGACAGAGGGCGTTCCGCTCGATAATGAAGAGCTCCTCGACGCGTATCGCCGTGGCGTGCCCGCACGGAACCAGGCGGTCCACGACGTACTTCGGGGGCGGCACGACGTACTGGGTCAGTGCGTTTAGAGTCATTATCGGCAGGTTCATCTCGCCGAGCCTGGCGCCAATTCCTCGACCCTCCTTGGAGTGAAGTCGGCTCTGGAGTCGCAAGCGTCGCCACTCTTTCTTTGTCAGGTCGCCCGCGTTAACGGCGCGCAGCGTATGCTGGCTGATGGTCAGGGGCTTCGGGTAGCACAGGGCTATGCCGTCCGGACCCACGATGGTCATGTCGTCTGAAAGAAAGCGGCCCTGATTCTCCCGTAGAAGGCGAAGAACGGTGCCTGTCTTGCCGGTATCGGTGCGTGCCGACAACATCAGGCCGTGCCCCGCGAGGTCCAGACAGGCTGAGTGAAGCAGCACAAAGCCCCGCGACACCAGGACAAAGCGGAGCAGCGCCTCAATCACGTTGGTGTAGAGCACGTGCGGCGACCGGATGAGCATGGGGCCGGCGACGACCTGGATCCGATCGGTCATATCGACGTGGAAGTCCGAGCCCAGCCGGCCCAGGTGCTCCTCGTAGGAGACGGCTGGGCGGCGGGCGTACTGGGTTACCCGTGCCCGGCTGCGGGCTGGCCCGTTGTTGAAGTGGCCGGCGCGGATCTCGATATCGAAGCTTCCATTCAGCTCT
Source organism: uncultured Acidimicrobiaceae bacterium (assembly GCA_963834725.1). GTDB lineage: Bacteria > Actinomycetota > Acidimicrobiia > Acidimicrobiales > Palsa-688 > PALSA-693. Next base: position 2,771,756 of record CAWICN010000001.1, on the reverse strand, counting down.
TCGGAGCGGAAGTACTCGAGTTCCCGCAACGGAACGATCGAACCGATCGTCAAAATGCCGTGAACGTCATAGCGATGAGGTAGATCTGTTTTCTTGCTATGCGCCATAGGGGCCACATAGCGGAGCTCCACCACCACGTCCACCGGTCCTTGACGGGCTTGTCGCACCGAGCGCCCGAAGTATCTGTTCGCTACCGGCGTGCCGTCGGCCCCGTCGTCGCGGACGCGATCGGGTGTCGTTGTCATGGTTTCTCCCCGTTTGAATAGGTAGCGGTCGGACACGATGAAGCGGACGGCGAAGGCCGCCAGAAGTGTGGCCAGGTTCGCCACCAGGTAGTCCATGCCTCTATGGACCAGCCAGGAAAGCACCGGTAGCCGGGCAAGGAGGACGACGTTGTTGATGGCTGCAAACCCGAGGAAACGTTGCCACCCGGATCGGCTCTTGGCGCCCCGGAACACCAACCAGTCGCTGAGCAGGAAGTTCCACAGCGTAGAAGCCTGCGTGGCCAGTGTTGCACCGATGAGAACCGGAGCACCCAGCAGACTGACGAACACCGACAGAGCAATGCTGTTGACGACGATGCCGCTTGCCCCGACGGCGGCGAATGCCGCCGCGACCCCGACCTTTTGGCTGTGCCGCCCGAAAAGCGTGGCGACGCGCAGCGACAGCATACGCCGTACGAACATCAGGCCCTCGGACAAAGATGCCTTGCTCTCACCGCTGTGACGGGCCTGGAATTCGAAGGGGTAGTCGCCGACTCTCAGCCGAGGTGAGCGCGCCATTATCTCCAGCAGAATCTTGAATCCCCGCGGGCGCATTTGATCCAGGTCGATGCTGCCTCGACGGACGGCGAAGAACCCGCTCATCGGGTCGCTACATTCGTTCAGCCGGCGCGGGAAGAAGGTTTTGGCCAAGCTGGTGGCGCCACCCGATACCCTCTGCCGCGCCGATGAGGCCAGCCCCGACGCGCTCCCGCAGCCGAGATACCGGCTGGCTACAACGATGTCCACTCCCATCTCGTCACCGCGTCGATACAACTCCGGGACGATTTCGGGAGGGTGCTGCAGGTCTCCGTCCATCACGACAGCCCAGGAGGCCTCCGAGGCGCGCAGCCCGGTCAGCACGGCGGACCCGAGTCCGCCTTCCCGCTCGCCCGGGGCCCTGTGAATCATCCGAATCGGACGCGAAGTCGAGTCGGCCACACGCAAGATCTGGTCAGGAGTGTGGTCGGAGCTGTCGTCGACAAAGAGGATCTCTGCTTCCGATCCGCTCAGCGCCGCGTCCAATCGGCGGACGAGGGGTGCCACGTTGTCCACCTCGTTGCGCGTCGGAATAATTACTGTCAAATCCCGTGCCAATGTGTGTCCCCTAAAAGTACGACTTCAGTACGAAAAGCTTCCTTGCCACCAAAACGAGAGCGCCGCGTACCCGCGGCAGATCCACTCCTGCGGACCGACATCGAGTTCAGTGAAATCATGATGCCCGGCAGCGCAGCTCGAAGCGATCCCTCGACCAAACGTGGCGTAGTAGTGCCACCCGCTTGGTTGCGATGCCTGAATGATCTGGACGGCATGAGCCAATGAGTCGCGCCCATTGCGGCGCTCTGTTCGGCTCGCCCCTTCTCCGCCTCCTCCCCGCCTGGTCACATAGCCGATCTGTTACGTGTTACCGAACCTTAGTAGGTCATTAACCGTATGTTAAGGGAATATTCGTCTAATTGGGCGCCCGTTGGGCGGCCGTTGGGAATGACGCTCAGGCGGTTTAGGTGTAACTGCGGGTACAACCGGCATTAATCGGAAGAGGCGGCAATCTTGCCGTATCTTTTAACTGACCGGGGTTAACTTGACGATTAGCGCCGAACGAAAGGTAACAGGAAGGCGCGAATCGGAAGTGGCAGCAACCTTCCGTCTCGTTAGGTGACCGGGGTTAACTTGACGAACAGCGCCTAACGGAAGGTGCAGGAAGGCGCGAATCGGAAGGGGCAGCAGTCTCGACGGCTCTTTAATGTGCCCCAGGATCACGTCAGTGATGACTTCGCGATCGCGCCTGAGGGTGGGTCGAGGCGGACAAGGGGAGCTGCCCATCGCGGTAGGCCTCCCTGAGAGCAAGGGGCGGCGGACAGGCCCGAGACCGGACGATAGGGCAGAATGGCTCCGTGCGAGAGATCAGCGGAGTAGGAATATGGAGTGGGCAGCTCCGGTACGGCGACCCCGGCGAGGTGGCCGAGGCGGCTGCCGAGCTGGAGGCCCTCGGGTACGCGGCCCTGTGGATACCTGACGTCGGCGGCGACGTCTTCGGTGCAGTGGAACACCTGCTGAAGGCGACGACGTCGGCCGCCATCGCCACCGGCATCCTCAACCTGTGGATGCATTCGGCCGAGGAGACGGCCGAGGCTCACGACCGGCTCACCGGGACGTATGGTGACCGGTTCCTGGTGGGCATCGGCGTCAGCCATGCCGTGCTGATCGATGCGAATGAGCCCGGCCGCTACCGCCGGCCGCTGGCTGTGATGACCTCGTATCTCGACGGGCTCGACGCCGCGCCCACGCCGCTGGCTCCCTCGCGGCGGGTGCTCGCTGCCCTCGGGCCGCGGATGCTCGAGCTGGCCCGGGATCGCTCGGGCGGAGCCCACCCTTACAACGTCACGCCCGAGCACACCGCCTTGGCCCGCCAGGTCCTGGGGCCGTCGGCTTTGCTCCTACCTGAGCAGATGGTCGCGCTCACGGCCGACGCCGCCGAGGCGCGCGCTATCGGCCGCCAGAACCTCTCCAACTACATGCGCCTGCCCAACTACACCAACAACCTGCGACGCCTCGGTTTCGGCGACGACGACTTCGCGGAGGGTGGGAGCGAGCGGCTTATTGACGGGCTGGTGGCGTGGGGCTCGCCGGAAGCCATCGCGGCGCGGGTGCGTGAGCACCGCGACGCCGGCGCCGACCACGTTTGCATTCAGGTGCTCGGAGCCGGGGACCGGTTTCCCCGCGTGGAGTGGCGGGAGCTGGCCCCGGCGCTCGTCGCGTCCTGATCCAGCGGCCTCGGCGCCACTGAACCAGGCCGCCAGGTCAGACCGGGCCGAGTCGCTCGTCGAAAAAGTCGAGCATGGCCCTCCAGGAGCGCTCGTCAGTCGGTTGGTGGTAGGCGACCCCGGGAAGACCGAGCAGCTCGGCACTCGGGTTGGTGAAGCTGTGAACGGCCCCGCCGTAGACATTCATGCGCCAGTCGACGTCAGCGGCCCGCATCTCCTGTTCGAAGGCCAACCGTTGCTCGGACGGCACCATCGGATCCTCGGCGCCGATGCACACCAGGACCCCGGCTTTGACTCCGCCCGGCGGAGCCGGCCGCTGGGTCTGCAGGCCTGAGTGAAATCCGACCACGGCGGCGAGGTCGGCGCCGCTTCGGGCCAGCTCGAGGGCCATCGTGCCGCCAAAGCAGTATCCGATGGCCGCCACTCGTCGAGGGTCCACATCTCCTTGCGCCAGCAGGATCGACAGGCCGGCATTCCCCAGCTCCCGGATCTTGTCAGGATCACCCATCAGGGCTCCCAGCCGACTCATCATTTCGTCCATCGGGACCGGCTTGCCCTCGCCGTGGTAATCGAGGGCGAAGGCGTCGTAGCCCAGAGCGGCCAGGCGCTCGGCGCGCCCCTTGGCGTGCTCGTCGAGGCCGGGTCCCTCGTGGCATACCAGAACGCCGGGGCGGGGTCCAGTGCGCTCGTCGGCCACGGCCAGGTGCCCGATCATACGGACCCCGCCGACGTTGTACTCGATGTCCTCTATACGCATGCGACCTCCAGGATGAGCGTGAGATCGCGAGTCAAGCACGCGTCCGGCGTGCTTGCACGCTGGCCCGGCGGTCACTCCCAGCCCACTCCGCGCTGGCCCAGCCCGTTCAGGGAAGCCTGAGACCGGGTACATAGCTTGCCTACTGCAGGATCGAGTTGGACCTCGTCGTCTCGAGGGACGACACGAACGAGCGAGAACCGTGGGCGTAGCTACCAGCCTGGTGATCTTTGCCGTTGGGGCCATCCTCGAGTTCGCCACAACCGTTCATTCCACCAACTTCAACGTCCAGACGATTGGCGTGATCTTGATGATTGTCGGCGCGGTCGGCTTCGTGATGTCGCTCATCTTCTGGGCATCGTGGGGCGGCTTCGGTGGTCGGCATCGGAGTCGGAGCGTCTATCGCGAGCCGGATGGATCCTTCGTCGAGGAGCGTCGTGATTCGACGTTCTAGTGGACACAGCTGAGACGTCGACGGCCACCGGACGGGTGGGGCGCACCACCTAGATCAGCCGGCCGGAAAATCGAGTTCGAGTTCGCCGGACCGCCTGTTCTACAGTGGGGCCAGCTCCGACGCCGAGCGCGAGGTGGGTATGACCCGCATCAAGGTCGGCCGGGAGCAGTTTCCCCCCGTTGACGATAGGAAGTGCCCGCGGTTCGATGACGCAGCGACGGCGTACAGAGGGTGACTTGACGGACAGCGGTGACTTGACGGACAGGGGTGACCCGACGATGGGGCAGGCTGGTGGCGCGACGGCCGTCCGTTCGAGTGGCGCCGAACCGGACCCGAAGCGATGGGCCATCCTGGCCGTAGTGGTCGTGGCCCAACTGATGGTGGTTGTCGACGCGTCGATTGTGACGATCGCCCTCCCTTCGGCTCAACGGGCGCTTCACATTTCCGTCGCGAATCGCCAGTGGGTGATCACCGCCTACACCCTCGCATTCGGTGGGCTCCTGCTCCTCGGTGGGCGCATCGCTGACTACGGGGGACGCCGGCGGATGTTCATCATCGGTCTCATCGGTTTTGCAGCCGCGTCTGCGCTCGGTGGGTTGGCCGTTGATCAGGCCATGCTGTTTGGGTCCCGAGCGCTTCAGGGTGCGTTTGCGGCACTGATGGCGCCCGCAGCACTTTCCATTTTGACCATCACCTTTCAAGACGACCCGAAGGAGCGGGCCAAGGCCTTCGGAGCCTATGGCGCCGCTGCGGGTGCAGGTGGGGCCATCGGCGTTCTCGCCGGCGGGATCCTCACGGAGTACGCATCGTGGCGGTGGTGCCTGCTTGTCAACGTTCCGATCGCTCTGCTGGCGGCCATGGCCGCGTCGCGGACGGTCCATGAGAGCCGGGTCGGCGGGACTACCCGGTACGACATCCCCGGCGCGCTGCTGTCGACCGCGGCCCTCGTGAGTCTGGTCTATGGCTTCACCAAGGCGGACACCGACGGATGGTCATCCCCCACGACACTGGCCTTTATATCCGTGGCCGCCGTTCTGCTGATTGCGTTTGTTGTGGTAGAGGTCCGCTCGAGCCATCCATTGTTGCCGCCTCGGGTGGTCGCCGAACGGAACAGGGGAGGTGCCTACCTGGCGACGCTCCTTACGGGTGCCGGGCTGTTCGCCATGTTCGTTTTTCTCAGCTATTACCTCCAGCAGGTGTTGCATTATTCCGCCCTCAAAGCTGGTCTGGCCTTTCTACCGTTCGCGGCCGGGCTGATTGTGGCCGCCGGTGGCTCGTCGGCCCTGGTGCCACGACTCGGACCTCGGGTCCCTATGGCCGTCGGGCTCTTCGGAGGTGCCCTGGGCCTGCTGTGGTTGACCCAGATCGGGGTGCACACGTCGTATTGGACCCACGTTGTACCTCCGGTGATGCTCATGAGCGGGGGCCTTGGCCTCGCCTTCCCCGCTTTGAGCGGCACGGCCCTGGCCAACGTCAAAGAACAGGACTCCGGCGTCGCCAGCGCGCTCGTGAGCACCAATCAGCAAGTAGGAGGCTCACTCGGGACCGCCCTGCTCAACACCATTGCGGCGACGGCGACGGCTAACTACATCGCGAGCCACGGGCCGGCCTCTGCTCCCACCGGGGTGGTGCACGGGTTCTCGGTTGCGTTTGCGGTGGGAGCAGGCCTTCTCATGCTGGCGGCCATCGTCAGCGCCATCTTCGTCAACGCCCGTCCGAGCGAGCTGTCCGCCGGCGCCGTCTCGACGGCTTCGGAGACAGTCGATCAATCCCCGGCGCGCTCGAGTCGGCTCCCCGTCCTGGAACCGGGCGAGAAGACCGTCAAGTCCGGGGATGGCCGGGCCCATGCCGCCGCCATCAGGGCGATAACCGTGTGCAAGGCTGAAGCTGTGATGCCGCCCTCGTTTCCCCGCCAATATGCCCGCACCCGCCGCTACAGCCTGGGAGTGCCGCGCAATATGGCTCTGGCCCCCGATGGTCAACGCATCCTCTTCCTTCGGTCACCGGGCGGCACTAACCCGAATACCTGCCTCTGGTCCTTCGATGTGCACGATAACAAGGAGCGCCTGCTTGCCGACCCCTCCCGGTTCGCCGGCCTCGACGAGGATCTCCCGCCAGAGGAGCGGGCGCGCCGTGAACGGCTCCGCGAGCACGCGGGCGGAATCGTGGACTTTGCCACCGACACTGCGATGAGGATGGCCGCCTTCGCATTGTCAGGCCGGCTGTGGCTCTGCTCTATAGAGACGGGTGAGGTCCATGAGTTGCCCGTCATCAATCCTGTCGTCGACCCGCGGCCCGATCCGCGGGGAGCCATGGTGGCCTACGTGCACGGTGGAGCGTTGCGAATCGTTCCCGTCAACGGCGACGGTGACCGGGCGGTGATCGTACCAGAGGGGCCACAGGTGACCTACGGCTTGGCCGAATTCGTGGCTGCGGAGGAGATGGACCGAACACGAGGCTACTGGTGGTCGCCCACGGGCGACGCCCTGCTCGTCGCTCGCGTCGACACCTCGCCGGTGGCGAAGTGGTATATCAGCGATCCGGCGAATCCCGAGCGGGCGCCACAAGCAGTGTCCTATCCGGCGGCAGGAACCGCCAACGCTGACGTCTCCTTGTGGATCGCCCGTCTCAACGGATCTCTTGTGCAGGTGGAGTGGGACAGAACCGGTTTCGAATATCTGGTCAGCGCCCAATGGAACGAGACCGGTCTGATGGTCGTCGTGCAGAGCCGCGATCAGCGCCGCATGCAGATCCTCGAAGTAGATCCGGTCACAGGCTCAACCCGGCTTCGCCGGGAGGACACCGATCCTGTCTTCCTCGAGATCGTGGCCGGGACGCCAGCCTTTACCGACGACGGAACCCTGGTGTGGACGGCAGACGCGGCCGACACGCGTCGCCTCGTCCTGGGCGAGGACTTCGTCACGCCTCCGGGCTTGCAGGTGCGCTCGGTGCTCGACGTCGACGGCGACACCGTGCTGTTTGCTGCTTCGGAACAACCGACCGAAATCCATCTGTGGACGGCATCCCCCGGGGGTTTGGAGCGGCTCACCGTCGGGGCGGGGGTTTATTCCGGGCGGCGCGCCGGCGGTATGACGGTCGTCTTCTCCCGTTCCCTGGGACACGACGGAACCGAGGTGTCGGTGCGGCGCGGCACGACTGCGCTGGCACGCATTGATTCGCGGGCTGAGACACCGGTCCTTACCCCGCACGTGTCGATCGCCAGCTACGGCCCCCGCCGGTTGCAAACTGCCTTGCTATGGCCGACTGGATACCGGCCCGGGTCGGGACGGCTGCCTGTGCTGCTCGACCCCTACGCGGGACCAGGTGTCCAGCGGGTGCTGGTCGCCCGCGATGCCTTCCTGGTCTCTCAATGGTTTGCTGACCAGGGCTTCGCAGTGCTGGTGATCGACGGCCGGGGTGTACCCGGACGCGGTCCGGCGTGGGACCGCAGCGTCTGGGGTGACTTCGCCTCACCGGTACTCGAGGACCAGGTCGACGGCCTCCAGGAGGCCGCGGCGGCCTATTCGGATCTGGACCTTGGGCGGGTCGGAATCCGGGGCTGGTCGTTCGGAGGCTACCTGGCCGCCCTGGCCGTCCTGCGCCATCCGGATGTGTTCCACGCCGCAGTGGCGGGAGCCCCTGTCACAGACCTCCGCCTCTACGATACCCACTACATGGAACGCTACCTCGGTCATCCCGACGAGCATCCCGAAAACTACGAACGGTGCTCGCTGATTGGTGACGCGCCCAGCCTGCGTCGGCCGCTGCTGTTGATTCACGGTCTGGCCGACGACAACGTCGTTGTCGCTCATACGCTCCGCCTCTCGGCAGCACTCATGGCGGCGGGACGGCCGCACTCCGTCCTGCCGCTGAGCGGAGTAACCCACATGACACCTCAGGATGTCGTCGCCGAGAATCGGCTCCGTATCGAGCTTGACTTCCTGAAGGAGCATCTCCGGATGCAACCGAGCAAGCAAGGGTGATCGTGGAGACACGCGTATTGGCAGACGGAAATCGGATCCCGCCGCTTGGGCTGGGCGTGTGGCAGGTACGGAACGGCCCCACCTGTGTCAACGCCGTGCGCTGGGCATTGCAGCTCGGATACCGCCACATTGACACCGCGCAGGCGTATGGGAACGAGGAAAGCGTTGGGCGAGCGCTACGCGAGAGCGGTGTACGCCGCGACGAGGTCTTTATCACAACCAAGTTCAATGCGTCGCGCAAGGACGCGGCCGCCGAGGCGGAGCAGAGCCTCCGGCGGCTCGGCCTCGACTCTGTGGATCTCTATCTGGTCCATTGGCCCCGGGGCGGCCCCATCCGGGCCTGGCCGGGTATGGAACGTGCTCATCAGCTTGGCTACGCCCGCTCCATCGGCGTCTCCAACTTCGACGTCGGTGAGCTGCAACAGGTGATGGCACGGGCGACCATACCGCCGGTCGTGAACCAGGTTGAATTCAATCCGTTCAGCTATCGCCGGACATTGCTCGACGACGCACACGAGCGCCACATGGTCGTCGAGGCCTATAGCCCGCTCGGGACCGGCCGCCACCTCTCGGACCAGACCGTTCGCCAGGTTGCGTCCCGTTGCGGCCGGACTCCAGCGCAGGTGTTACTGCGTTGGTGCCTCCAGCGCGATCTGGTCGTACTGGCCAAATCGACCCACCGCGACCGGATCGAGGAAAATAACAAGATCTTCGACTTCGTGCTTTCGCCTGCCGACATGGCTGAACTCGACGCGCTCGACCGGACGTCTCTGACCGGTCGAGCGCGGGAACGGAAATGGTGGTGAAACCGCCGTCGGTCGCCAACAACGTCAAGATGCCCGCCCGCGCCGATGCCGCTAGCTTGTTCCCATGCCCGGCGCCCCCAAGAAGTTTGTTCCTCAGCCCACTCCCGAGACACAGCCCTTCTGGAACGGCTGTGCCGAAGGAGAACTGCTCTTGCAGCGCTGCCTTCAGTGCCAGGATCTCTACTTTCCACCGCGTCCAATGTGCCCGAAGTGCTGGTCCGATCAGGTGGCCTGGGAGACGCTGAGCGGACGTGGGACCCTTCATTCTTACCTCATCAATCACCGCCCGGCGCCGGGCTTCGAAGAGGACGGCCCGTATGCCATTGCCATCGTGCAGCTGGAGGAGGGGCCGCGAATGATGTCCAACATTGTTGATGTGGAGAACACTCCGGAGAAGCTGGTAGTCGATATGCCGCTCGAGGTCACGTTTGAGAAACGGGGCGACATCGTGCTGCCGCAGTTCCGCCCCGCGAACGCGACCCGATGAGCGTTCGGGGGGCAGTCGCCATCGTCGGTGCCGCCGAGACGACCGAACTCGGCCGCATTCCCACCATGTCCGCTCTCCAGCTTCATGCTGATGCGGCCCGCAACGCCATCGGTGATTGCGGTGTGGATCCCCGGACCATCGACGGTATCGCCTGCGCAGGTCAGAGCCCTGTCGCGGTGGCACACTACCTGGGGATCACGCCGCGCTGGCTGGATGGGACCTCGGTAGGCGGTGGATCTTTCATGATCCACGTCCGCCACGCGGCCGCCGCGCTGGCAGCCGGGATGTGCAATGTGGTGCTCATCACCCACGGCGAGTCCGGGCGGTCTCGCATGGGCGCAGGGGGCTGGGGCCAGGATCGCACCTCACTGGCGGCCCAGTTCGAGAGCCCGTACGGCCCGACGGGACCCCCGAGCATGTTCCCGATCGGCGTGATGCGTTACATGAAGGATTTCGGCCTCACCCACGAGCAGCTGGCCTCGGTCCCGGTGGCCCAGCGCAAATGGGCCGCGATGAATCCTCGGGCCATGATGCGCGACCCGATCACCGTCGACGACGTATTGGGGTCACGTATCGTCGCCTACCCGATCCACTTGCTCGAGTGCTGCCTCGTGACCGACGGTGGTGGTGCCCTGGTCTTGACCACCGCCGAACGGGCCCGCGACCTGGACCACCCGCATCCCCCCGTGTACGTGCTCGGTACCGGAGAGTCGTGCGAGACCCCGATGATCTCGCAGATGGAGGACCTGACCACGTCCAGGGCCTTCAAGGTGTCGGGCCCGTCTGCGTTCAACGAGGCGGGCGTCACCCCCGCCGACGTGAACCATCTCATGATCTACGACGCCTTCGCCCACAATCCCATCTACGGGCTCGAGGACCTCGGTTTCGTGGGGCGCGGCGAAGCGGGAGAATTCATCGCTTCCGGGCATACCGCCCCGGGTGGAAGACTCCCGTTGAACACCAATGGCGGAGGGCTGTCCTACACCCACACGGGTATGTACGGCATGTTCGCTATCCTGGAGTCGGTTCGCCAGCTACGCGGCACCGCGCCGGCCCAGGTGGAGGGCGTTCGGATCAGCGTGGCCCACGGGGTGGCCGGGTTCTTCGCCGCGGCAGGGACACTCGTGCTCGGCACCGAAGCGCCTTGATCCTGGTCAGCCGGTAACGCAACCGGTTCGTCGCCGCACGTCGAAGCTAACAGGGCCCGTCGACCGGTGGCATTTCATCGCCTCTCATGGTCCCTCACCGAGGGGCCGGGAATGCGTGGACATCCGCCGCTGTTCCATTTGGTGCGTTGAGCGGTCCAGGCGGCCGAGGCCAAGGACCTGATCGACGAGTAACGTCGAACGAAAGCGACTCGGAAGGAGTGCCCATGCCGGACCGCTACGAGAAGAGCCAGGAGAAGGTAGCGCGCCTGACCAGGGAGCAGTACCACATCACACAGGAGAACGGCACGGAGCCGCCATTCCACAACGAGTTCTGGAACCACAAGCAGGCTGGCCTCTACGTCGATGTCGTATCGGGCGAGCCGTTGTTTGCTTCGACCGAGAAGTTCGACAGCCACTGCGGTTGGCCGAGCTTCACCGCTCCAGTCGAGCCGGACCATGTCCTCGAGAGCCCGGACCGCAGCCACGGCATGATCCGCACTGAAGTCCGTTCGGCCCACGGGGACAGCCATCTCGGCCATGTGTTCGACGATGGCCCGGTCGACGCAGGCGGCTTGCGTTACTGTATTAACTCGGCTGCCCTCCGGTTCGTCCCGGTTGACGACCTGGAGCGGGAAGGTTACGGCGCCTACCGCAAACTGTTCGACGACAGCGACCGCAGGGAAGGAGCATCGCAGTGAGCTCTGCATCTGAATCCGCCATTCTGGCTGGCGGCTGCTTCTGGGGGATGCAGGATCTGATCCGCAAGCTACCCGGAGTGATCTCGACCCGGGTCGGGTACACCGGCGGGGATGTCGCCAACGCTACCTACCGCAATCACGCCGGCCACGCTGAGGCGATTGAGATTGTCTTCGACCCCGACCGATTGCCCTATCGAGATCTGCTGGAGTTTTTCTTCCAGATCCACGATCCCACGACAAAAAACCGCCAGGGCAATGATATGGGGACCAGCTATCGCTCGGCCATCTTCTACACCAATGACACCCAGAAGAGAATTGCCGAGGACACGATTGCCGATGTTGAGGCCTCGGGGTTGTGGCCCGGGCCGGTCGTGACCGAGGTGTCGCCCGCCGGGCCGTTCTGGGAAGCCGAGCCGGAACATCAGGATTACCTCGAGCGCTATCCCAGCGGTTACACGTGCCATTTCGTCCGGCCGGGCTGGAAGCTCTCGCAGCGAGCCAGCAGCGGGAGCCAGTGATCGCCTGCTGATGCGCCTGGGCATATCCCTCGGTACGACCTTCGAGGTCGAAGACCACAGAGAAGGTCCAAGATCGGTTCTCCAACAGGCCCGTGCCGCGGCGCGAGCGGGTCTGGACACGATCTCGATGGGCGACCATCATGCGACCGGCCCGACCTCATACGTTCAGAACGTCCCGATGCTGGGGCGAATCCTGGCCGAGTGGGATGAGCGCCCCGCCGGTTGCCTGTTTCTTGTGCCGCTCTGGCACCCGGTTCTGATGGCCGAGCAGATCGGCACCCTCGCCGCGATCGCGTCAGGCCCCTTCGTGATCCAGGCCGGCCTCGGCGGAGGGAAATCCCAATTCCGCGCCATGGGTGCACGTCTGAGTGACCGGAGTTGGCTGCTCGAGGAAGGCATCGTGGGGGTGCGAAGGCTCCTCGCGGGCGAGACCGTGACCAGCAAACCCTGGGACATCGAGGGGGCGCGCATCGCTCCCCTGCCGCCACGAGGCACCGAGTGGTGGATCGGTGCGGCCGCCCCACCAGCGTTGGATCGGGCCGCCCGGCTTGGCGATTGCTGGTACGGCAACGCTGATCTGACCCCGGTGACGGCTGCAACCACCCTGTCCATTTACCTGGACGCGTGCGCACGGCACCACCGCGAACCGACGCGCATCCCGATCCGCAAGGACGTCTTTATCGCCGAAACCGAGGGCGAGGCGACGAAAATCGCGGCTCCGTTGATGGCCGCCGGCTACCGGGGCTTCGATCGATCCGCGGTCGCCTACGGAGTCCCCGACAGCGTGGCCGAACAGCTGGCGGTCTACGGTCAACAGGGCTTCACCGACATCATCATTCGGATCATGCCGGGTCCGGTGGACGCCATGGTCCGGTCCGTCGAGCTAGCCGGCGAGGTGCGGGCCCGCCTCCAATCGACCTGAGAGCCCGCGCCACACGGCCGGCGTCCTCGGCGGAACTCCGACCTCCGCTCACCTTGTATGAAAGAGAGGGAATCAGATGGGAACATCCGCACGGGTAGTCGTTGTACCGGGGGCGCCCGGGCCGCTCCGTATCGACGAGGTCACGCTTCCCGACCCAGGACCGAACCAGGTGGTGGTGAAGCAGTTTGCAAGTGGAATCTGCCACTCTCAGCTGCATCAGATGCACGCTCCCCGCACCATGCCCCAGGTGCTCGGCCACGAATCGACCGGAGTCGTCCTCGCCACCGGCAAGGGGGTCAACCACGTCGCCGAGGGTGACCGGGTCATGGTGACGTGGGTGCCGCGCCGGCCCCGCGCCCGGCGACCTGCGGCGTTCCGACTTCCATTGGCTGACGGTACGGAAGCGGCAGCACAGGGCGTCTTTACCTGGGCCGACAATACGATTGCCGATGAGCAGTTTGTGGTTCGGCTACGCGATGGAGTCGCTACCGATGTCACCTCCATCATCGGATGCGCAGTGATGACCGGCGCGGGGGCCGTCGTGCACACCGCTGGCGTCCGCAAGGGTGAGAGCGTCGCCGTGTTCGGCGTCGGTGGTGTCGGTTTGTCCGCCATTGTTGCCGCTTCGGTCATCGGGGCTACGCCGATCATCGCCGTCGACCTGGCCGACGACAAATTGGCGACCGCCAGGAAGTTCGGGGCGACGGAGACGGTCAACGCCAGCATGAGGGATCCTGTCGCTGCGATCCACGACGTGACTCGCAATTCCAAGGCCACCACCATGGCGGGTGCACCGATTAGCGGTGTCGACTATGCGTTTGACTGCATCGGCGTCGAAGCGACGATGTCGCAGATCCTTCCAGCCGCCCGGACCGCCGAGTTCGGGCGCCGATGCGGTGGGACAGCTGTGCTGGTCGGAGTCCCCCAGGGTGAACTGCAGATGAGCGCCCGCGACCTGCTCATCCAGGAGAAGATCCTCAAGGGCAGCCTGGGCGGTTCGTGCCATCCGGACCGGGACTTTCCTGTGTTCCTCGACTGGTATCAGGACGGTCGACTCGACCTCGACTCTCTGGTGACTGCCCGCTACCGGATCGATCAGATCAACGAGGCGACGACGGACCTCGAGGAAGGACGGATCACCGGCCGGTCGATCCTGGTCTTCGACTGATCATTGCCGCCGCCGCCGGTTCATGCGACGGCGGGTAGAGCAACTGGTTCGGAGCCCCTCCGGCCATCTGTCGCGATTGCGGCGCCAGACTGGTCGCCACACCGGCTAAATCCTCGGCCCACTGAGGGAACGAATCGCCGTGACCGAGCGTGTAGGTGCTGTGGGCAGACAGGGCGGCAGGATCGGAGTCAGCATGAAACCCGTGTGGCACGCACCGTAGGATTCGTCGCGATCGGGCTACTCCTCGCCGGGTGCGCTACGTCGTCGAGCCATTCGACGACGCCAAGCACGGCTGCCACGGGGTCAACCCTGACCGTGGGCTCCAGCACCTCGACTCCGGCCACTGCCACGACCGTTCCGGCCGCCGCCCGTCTCTGTGCCACCAGCCAGCTGGCCGCGAGCCTCGGATCTCCCAACGGCACGGCCGGCACCATCTTCTACAACCTGAACCTGCACAACATGAGCTCGGGCACGTGCTTCGTCCGGGGCTACCCCGGGGTGTCGTTTGTGGCCGGCACCGATGGCCACCAGGTTGGTAACGCGGCCGAGCGGGTGGTAGGGCCGACGCCGGAGGTCGTGCTGGCTCCGCAACGATCGGCGGTGGCATTGCTGGCGGTGGTCGACGCCGCCCACTATGGAACCTCGTGTCAGCTGACCCGTGTGCTCGGACTACGGGTGTACCCCCCGGATCAGACTGCGGCCCTCTATGTGGCGTCTACTCAGCAGGCGTGCGCCAACACCCGTTTCACTACTCTCAGGATCGGGCCCCTACAGCCCTGACGCGGCCCCGGTCGCGGACATCCCGACCTGAGCCCGGCACCTGACGTCGATTGTCCCTCGGGACCGGAGTAGTTCCGCCAACCTCTCAAGAAAGCCGCGTAATATACGTGGTTTTGAGGCCACAAAGCCGGTGACTCCCGTAGCATGACCACCTTATGCCGACGGCAGGTGATCTGGTGTGAGCGGCTGGCCCAACGGGAGGTCCCTCCATGGTGGAGTGGACGAGGTCCCGCTGCCACCCTCAGCCGGAGGTCGCCTGTGGCTGTGTGGAAAGCATTTCATCGCCCCGGATCCGGAGAGCGCCATCGAACAGGTCGGTGCTACCACCGTGGTGTGCCTCACCGGGGAGGCGGAGCTCGTCGAGCGCTACCCCCACTACGTCGCCTGGCTGTACGCCAACCGACCGGCTCGAGCCGTCTGGTGGCCGATTCCCGATCTGCATGCCCCGGATCTCGACAATGCGATCGTTCTCCTGGACCAGCTCCGGTCGCGGCTGCGATCCGGCCAGTCGCTCCTCGTCCACTGTGGCGCCGGCATCGGCCGGGCGGGCACGGTGGCCGCCGCCCTGCTCGTCACCATGGGGTGGGCCCCGGCCGACGCCGTGGCCCACGTCGCCGCTCATCGCCCCATGGCCGGCCCGGAGGCGGGTGCGCAGGCCGAGCTGCTCGACGCGCTGTCGCGCTGTTGCGCCCGCGCCGGCCAGAAGTGACCAGTCCTCCGCTCTCATCGCAGGGCAGCGGCGACGGTCAGGCTCGCCGTTGAGGCCCGCACTCCTCTGTGGAGTGCGAGCCTCGTTGGCAAGATGGCCCGGTTACCGAGCGGCCGTCAGGGATTGCTTCCCAGCGGCATCGGCCCGGTCACGTAGGACCACGACTGCTTGGGCGTGCTCCATTCGATGACCCTGGCCATGGTCGCCCCGTCGTAGTGGTTGGGGGGCCCGAAGGAGGCATTGCCGTAACCGGACGCCAGCGGGAAGGTGTTCCCCAGCCGGTTGGCGCCGGCCTGCAGCGCGGTGGCGCTGATGACCGGTGAACCCTTGAGGGCGTCGACCATGAAGAAGACCTCGTCGCACAGGGCGTAGTAGAGCTGGTAGTAGGCCGGGTAGTACTGCTTCAGCATCGCCGCGCACTCCGCCTTGGTGGCGTTTGGCGCGCTGCCGGCGGAAATGGCGGCCAAGCCGGGATAGAGGTCGCCGGATGAATACGACACCGCCATGGCGCTGCCCTGCTCATCTTTGGGCTCGGTCGTGAAGAGGCCGGGCAAGCTGGGGCTGGTCATCCCGTAGCGCGGATAGTACTTCTGGCTGTGCGCCACCTGGAAGAAGAAGAAGATGGCATCCCCTCCGTCAGGGGTGAACAGGACGTGGTCCACCCCGGCCTGGCGGAACTTCAACACCGCGGAGGAGAAGTCGTTGGTGGTCGTCGCGCAATCGGAGACGCTGTGGCACTGGAAGTAGGTGAACACTGTCGGGTTCGTGATGCCAATCTGTGCCAGCGCCGGCTTCCAGAGGGTGTTGACTATGTACTGGTTGGTGCCACTGCCATCGTCGGCGAGGAGGATCCCCACCTTGGCCGACGCCGGGTTGGCGCCGAAATACCCGGCATTCTTCAGCATGCCGATCGCCGGCCCGAGCCGGGACCCGGTGGCCAAAAATGGCTCGTACAGGTAGGGGGCGTACTTGGTGAAATCCGCGGGCGTGGGCCGGTACTGCTGCCCGCCCCCTCCGTAGATGATCACCGTGTGCTTCTGGGCCAGGCAGCTGATCAGCGTCTGGTTCTCGTTCGATTGGTTGAGCTCGGCGAAGACATGATCGTCCTCGGCGAACGCGGTGCACTCGTTCTGAGAGTTGTCCGACTCACCGGCGGGATCGCCAAACATGAAGTCGTAGTAGACGAACTGGATCTGGCAGCCGTCCAGACCGCCGTGGGTGTTGACGTAGCTGGCGATGTGGTTGTACAGGGCCTTGGTCGTTTGCACCAGAGTGGGGGAGGTTGTCAACTTCCCCAACGCCGAGTTTCCGAGCGCGGTGAGCACAGAGCCCTCATCGGTGGAGTAGGTCACCCCCAGCTTGACCACCTGCTTGCAGTTCGCTCCGGCCGCGATGGCCGGGGCAGTACCACCAGTGGTGCCGCCCGTCGGTTTCGCGGTCGTTGCCGAGTTTGTCCCATTCGCACTGTGTGATCCGCTTGAGCCGCACGCCGCGGCCACCAGCGCCATCACCATCACCCCTGTAACCGCGGCGGCCCGAGTTCCTGCGAACCGCCGCCCTCGACACCGTGTCAGGCTCAAGGGCTTTCCCCCCTGCTTAGCGATGCTCAATTGCTTTCCCCCCTGCCTAACGATCCAGAAATAGGAATCTGCAGGTGCCCACATTGTGGGCACTGGAAAGCTAGCACCGGATCAGTTGGAATACCCGTCCCCCCGGGCCTTTTGCGAGAGCGGTCAGACCCAACACCCTCAATGGAATTCGAACCCGTGTCGCCGCCCTGACGAAGCGGTGGATCCGATATCTCAGTGTACTTCAGTGACCTTAGCCCAGAGCGGGCAGAGCCTGAGATTTATGCGACCAGATCGACACCCCCAGTCCGGGGGGGCCGGACGGATTCCCGGCGAGTTGCTCCCCGGCTTGCCTCTCTCCGGCTTGCATCTCCCCAGATTGACAAGACCCGATGCCCTGACTAGCGTATAAGTTACATGGAGGTTTCATCCAGATCTGATCCAACTTTCATCGAGGGGCGGACAGAATCCTGGCCGCCGACGTTCCTGGTGGGGGTTGAGGGCGGCGGGCGGCTGCGATTGCTCGGCGAACTCGATGTGGCCGGTGTTCCGGCATTGCGAGCCTTGCTGGCGGAGCTCGAGGGCGACATCGAGCTTGACTGCTCAGGGTTGCGCTTCATGGATTGCTCCGGGCTGCGCCTGCTGCTCGAGACGCAGAGCGACTGTGAGAATGACGGGGTGCGCCTGACGTTGATCGCCCCGTCGCGGTCCGTGACCAGATTGCTCGACCTGGCCGGGCTGGGTGGGGTCTTCGACCTTCGCGAGGCCCCTGGGTCGTGAACCAGCCGGACCTCCCTCCCGTCGAAGACGGCGACGATCCCTTTGGATCTTGCCCCGTTTACTCGATCGGAGGGGTCGTCAAGATGCTGGGGGTCGACGCCTCCACTCTCCGCGCCTGGGAGGAACGCTACGGGCTGGTCGTCCCCGGGCGCAGCAGGGGAGGCCAGCGCATCTATTCCAGAGACGACCTGGCGCATTTGCGGTTCGTGATCGAAACGATGGCCGAAGGGGCCAGCCCGGGCGACGCCCACCGGTTGTTGGCCGAGCAGCTCCGCGTGCAGGGCGGGGTGACCTGGCCCCAACCTGATAGCCCCAACGTCCTGATCCTGTTAGCGGAGCGTGACCGCTACGCCGCCGAGCTCGCCGAGTACCTGCTGCAAACCGAAGGCTATGACGTGTGCGTGGTGTTCGACCCAGCAGAAGCAAGAAGCTGCATGGCCGACCGGCACCCTCGTCTGGCCGTGGTTGAGCTGATGATGTCAGGGGGCGGTTTGGGGCTCTGCCAGGATCTGGCCCGTTCGAATGGGGCCCCGGTCTTGGCATTATCGGCTCTGGATCTGGCCGAGGAGGCGCTGGCCGCGGGGGCAGGAGCCTTTGTGTCCAAACCGATCAATCCGTTGCAGTTGATCTCCGCCGTGCGCGACCTGCTGGGCCAGAGCGCCTTGACCCGCCCGTGGCGTCAGAGCGTCTCGTAGTGAAGCGGATTTCCACCGGCAACCCCGCCCTGGATCACATCCTCGGCGGCGGTCTCGTCGCCGACGCCATCACCTTGGTCGTGGGGGCGCCCGGTAGCGGCAAGACCATTCTGGCCCAGCAATTCCTCTTCGCCAACGCCACCAGCGAGCGGCCCGGACTCTATCTCTCGACGGCGTCGGAACCGTTCGACAAGCTGCTGCGCTACGGGCAGTCATTGGAATTCTTCGATGTGGCCGCGGTGGGCCAGTCGGTGTTCTATGACGACCTGGGCGACGCTCTCATCGACACGGGACTGGAGGCGGTGCTCGAGCGCGTCGATGACCTGCTCAAAACCCACCAGCCCGGCCTTGTCATCATCGACAGCTTCAAAGCCCTCAAGAGCTTCGCGGCCGAGGAGGCGGCCTTCCGTCGCTTCCTCCGCGAGTTGGCCGGTCGGTGCACGGCTCTGGCCCTGTCCGCCCTCTGGGTCGGTGAATACGATCCCGCTCAGGCCACCAGCACGCCGGAGTTCGCCGTCGCCGATACCATTCTCTGCCTCGAAACCAGACGAACCGCGGAACGGTCCGTCCGTCTGCTCAGCGTCCGGAAACTGCGCGGGAGCGACTTTCTCTCCGGTGATCACCTCTACCGCATCACTGCGCAAGGTCTCCGGGTGTTCCCCCGCCTGGCCGATCCCCGCGGTACGAGAGCCTTCAGTGCTTTTGGCCAGCGAGTCTCGACCGGCGTGCCCGCCCTCGACGAGTCGCTCGAGGACGGCTACTGGCCCGGGTCGACCACGCTGGTGGCCGGGCCCTCGGGGGTGGGCAAGACCCTCATGGGGCTGCATTTCATCTTCGAGGGCGGCCGTCGGAACGAGCCGGGTGTCCTTCTTACCCTCCAGGAAAACCGCCACCAGTTGTCCCGGATCATCAAGCGATTCGGATGGTCGATAGACGACCCCAACGTGCACATCATTGACCGATCACCGGTTGACGTCTATATCGACGAACTGGTTTACGAGCTCCTCGACATCGTCAAACAGACGGGCGCCCGCCGGATCGTCATCGACGGCTTCAACGACCTCGAGACCAGCGGCTCGGACCCCACCCGCTTCAACGAGTTCATCTACTCACTGGTGCAACGGTGCTCCCAGCTCGGGGTCAGCTTGATGTTCACCTACGAGGTCACCGAACTGTTCCACACCACCCGGCTGAGCGATGACGGGATATCCCACCTGGCCGACAACGTCGTCCTGCTCCAGTACTTCCAGGACGGACCCGACATGAGACGATCTCTCACCATTATCAAGTCCAGAGGCTCGTGTGCCACCAACATCACCCGAGCGTTTCGGATCGCGTCAGGCGGCATCACCCTCGGCGAACCGGTCGCCACCCGCTGAGCCCCTGTCCGGAAGTGCGATCAGGTGCCAACCGGGCGGTGCGACCAGGCGTCCGCCGCCCGGGAGGCGGCCGATGAGAGCACGGGCTGAGCGTTAGCCCTCGCTTGCTTGAACGTCTTCGCTGCGCTTGCGAGGACCGGTTGAGCGTTGACCCTGGCCTGCTTGAGCGCCGACGCTGACTGTACGACCACTGGGTGCGTTTTCACCCGACCCTGCGTCACCGCCTGGCGCAGCATCCTCTGCGCCTCCTTGAGCGCAACCTGCTGATTGGCCAGGTCCACCTTGGCCGCCTTCTGCTGCGCCCTGGTAGCCGCGACCCGGTACGAGTCAGCCTGCCGGAGCATCGCGGCCGCCCGGAGCATGGCGGCCTGGGTTTCTTTGAGGGAAGCCTTCTGTTGGGCGATATCAACGTGCGCCGCCCGCTCCTGCGCCTTCTTCCAGGCCCGGTTGCTCTTCTCCGGCAGCCCCGTCACGGCGTCCCTGGCCTGCCCGATCACCGGGGCGCTGGCTTCCGTAGCGTGAGAGAGCATCTCCTGTGCGGCGCCGATCCCTCCACTTATTCGCTTGGCCAGCTCGTTGCCACTGCTGGAGTCTTGCTTCCCTCCGCCCGAGCTCCGCTTCCCGCCGCTGGAGCCCCGCTTCGCGCCGCTGGAGCCCCGCTTCGCGCCGCGGTGGGCCGCCCTCCACCGGAGCGAGGGGGCGCCTTCGGTGTCGAAAGCCTCGAGGATCAGCCCTCCCAGCAGACCCAGGTTCTTGAGGAAGTGGTTCCGCTTTCGGGCCCTGGCGGCTTCGTCTTCCTCCTCCCAGAAGCGGTATTCCGCGCAGGTGGTCGGAATGATCGATCCGATCAGTGCGACAGCAGCCAGCCGCCGGAACTTGCCGAGCGCCATGAGCGTGCCCGCACCGACCATCACCGCACCGTTGATCCGCACGAGCTTCTCGGCGTCCTGAGGCAGGATCGGCACCTTTTCGGCGATAGGCAGAACCACTGGCTCCGCCTCCTTCACCTTTCCACTCGGGTTTCGGACGGCGTCCCAGCCGTCGTAGATGAATATGGCGGCCAGGAGAGGCCGGGCGACGTTTCGCGAAAGACTCACGGACTAATTCTTACCCCGTCATTGCCGGGAACTCTCACGAGGCGTATGACGTTCCTGGTGGTGGCCGTCGAATCGTGGGTCCGATGGTGCTGCTCGCCTCGCTGGGTTCGGAAGAAAGGGAAGAGCGGAGACCGACTCCGGATGTGGGGCCCGAGGCGGCCCGGTGCGGGCTCGGGGCCGGCGGCGGCTCAGTGCGGGCTCTGGCCCGCGGCGGCCCTGTGCGGGCTGGGGCCCCGCCAACGCCAGGCTCACGCTCGAGAGGACTACCAGGGCCGCCAAGGCCGTCGCTGTTTCCACGTCCCTTCCAGATTTGCTCCACACTCTCCTGTTGAGCTGTGCTCGATCAGTCATTGACCCACCTACGCGACGGCTCTAGTATGACTATAGACACCGGGCGGTTTTGCTCAGGAACACTGGGAGGGGATACAATGAACCCGTTCCGTGGGGGACCGCGGGCTCGCGCCCAGCTGTTCTCGATGGCGATCGCGCTTTCGCTGCTGACGATGGGACTCGGTGGCCTGGCCGGCCGAGCAGGCGCGGCAGTCCAATCCTCCGTGCGAGCGAACCCGTCATCACAGATGTCCGCGACTGCCTCCGCGGGTTTCAGACTTCTGCCCGGCGCCGCGAATGACGTTGCGCAAGGTCCGGAGCGGGGGCTGTTCGTGATCGGCACCAATCCCCTGCCTGATGGCTTCGGGATCTACGGATGGAACGGTACGGCCTGGCACGGGATCAACGGCGCGGGGGTTACCATCGCCGTCGCCGCGGACGGGGATCCCCTTGTGATCAACTCGGCCCACCGGGTTTTCGAGAGAATCCAGGTATCACCTGGCGTCCTGGGTTGGCTCGAAGCCCCCGGCACACTCAACGACATTGCCGTAAATCAAAACAACGTCCTGTGGGGCATTGGCACCAATCCCCTGCCTGATGGCTTCGGGATCTACCGATGGACCGGTACGGCCTGGGTCGGGCTGCCCGGCGCGGGGGTCAAAATTGCGGTCGCCCCAAACGGAGACCCGATTGTGGTCAATTCTGCTCACCAGGCCTACGCCTGGGACGGTCATGGCTGGCTCCCGCTTCCCGGCCGAGTCACCGACATCGCCGAAGGCCCAGACGGAGCCCTGTGGGGCGTTGGCACCAATCCCGTGAATGGTGGCTTCGGGGTCTACTTGTTTACCAGCAGAGGTTGGGTTGGGGTGCCCGGTGGTGCGGTAGACATTTCGGTGGGGCCCACAGGTCTACCAGCGGTGGTCAATTCAAGTCACCACATTTACGTGTGGGCCGGCTAAGCGCTAAGGCAAAGATTCCGGCAGGACGGCCGTCTTTGGCCCCACGTTTCAGAGGTTGAAGGCTGCGACCATGCTGGTCGCACTGGCAGCTTGGCCCAACCTCGGCAGCTTGAGGAGGTCCTCTGTGGTGGGGAGCAGCGACCAGTGGTTGAACAAGGTCGAGGACTTCGTGCCCACTTTGGTCGTGGGACCCACGGCGATGGTCGCCACGTGACATCCGACATCTGTGGTGTTCAGAGCGCAGTTGTTGCTCGTGCCGTTCTCCCCCTCGTCCCACGTGATCATGACAACCAGCGAATGAGACGTGTAGGCCGAGCTGCTGAAGATGACAGGAAGCTTTTTGGACAGCCACGTGTCGCTCTGCTGGACGGTGCCGTTGTGCATCTCTTCCATGACGTTCGGCGCCACGAATGAGAAGGCCGGCAGCTTGGCGCCTCGCGACGCCTTGACCAGCCAGTTTGCGCGCACCCCCAACGGGATTCGAACCCGTGCTGCCTCCTTGAAAGGGCGGCGAACATGACAATTCAGCGTACTTCAGTGAACTTCCGCAAACACAAGGGTGCTGGTAGACGGTTTTGCGGACCTGGGGGAACTGAGGTGGCCGTCGGCGAGATCGCGATAAATCCGCGATAAAAGAGATCGTCTAGCAGTTCGCACAGCTCCTCGCGCTCGATGAGGTCGAAGAAAGGTCCGACCATGTTTTGGGAGCGTGGTCTCGCAGCCGAGTGATCTGTGCGGCGTCGTTCCGCCTTGCCGGGCTCAAGCCGTCGCCTGACCCAAAGTATGGACCCGGCGCCGGGTGTGAACGTCCCGGGGGCAAGTCAGTCGGTAGAGGGAGCCGGGAGTCGAGTGCGTGCTGCGCGGCGGCTGGTACCAGTGAGCGCGGCGCCGGCTAGGTCGGAGAGCGCGATCGCCGCCAGGCGGCGGTCCTGGGAGAGCGGCACCGCCGTGGCAGGGCCGCGCAGGATGTACGCGCCCAGCCAGCGACCCTGGGATTCCACCGGTAGCAGGACCTCTTGGTCCGGCAGCCCCTGGGTGCGGGCCACCCAGCTCTGGCTGCCGTAGCGGAGTTCGCCGGCTCGATCCAGCATCGGACCGTAGCCGTGGCCGGCTGTGGGGTCGAACCGGCAGTCCACCAAGAAGAGCAGTTCGCTCAACTGTTCGGCCACCAGGGTCACGACCTGATCGGCGGCGCTGCCGTTGGCCAGCATCTCGGCCGTCACGTAGAGGCTGATCATCTCATCATGGGCCGTTCTGCGGTCACTGCGAGCCTGGCGGCGCCGGACGGCGATCTCACCGATGACTACGGCCGCGACCGTCAACAGGGCGGTGGTTTGGATGTCGGTGCTGCCTTGGATGGTGAACCGCTCATACGGTCGGGTAAGGAAAAAGTCAAACCACATGCCGGCGGACACACCGGCGACCAGGGCTGCCGTTCTTGACCCCGGCAAGACCACCAAGGCCACGGCTACCACCATGGCCAGGGCCAGGTCGGTGTTGGGGAGGTGGCCGCGCCACGGCACCATCACGGCGGCGGCGACGAGCGGCCCGGCCAGCGCCAGCCAAAGCGGATAGCGGTTCCGGATCTTGGTGGCTGAGCTCATACTGGGAGTCTCCTTTGCCGGCGTTGCCAGACTGGCCGCCGTGGGCCGACCTGGTCGGGTCGCGGCGAGCGGGCCACCACTACCGGACAGCTGGACATCCGGTCCACCCGGGCGGACGTTGCGCCCAGTAGCGCGGCGAGAACGCGGCTTCGCACCTGACAGCCGACCACGATCTGATCCGCGCCCCACGCCTCCGTCTCGCCGACCAACCGCTCGGCCACCAAACGAAAACGGCGGCCGCCACCGCCCCACTGATCGACGCGACCCCGCAGGCCTGCAGATCAGCCATGACGGCATGCAGGCGGACCGCCGCCGGCTCTACCGTCTCATAATAGAACGGTCCCATCGCCGTCGGGATCCTCTTCCGTACATGCACCGCCCGAACTGCGCCCCCGGCCGGGGCCGATCGAGCGGCCATTTCAACGGCACGCCGTGATCCTCGACCCACGGCCAGAAAGACCTTGGGATTGGGGTAGCGCTCGGCCTCGCTCGGCGATGCCGGTTGAGAGCCGAGTTCGGTGACCCAGGCCAGGGGGACAGCATCGGGGACCTGCGAGCCGAGCCCTTCGACCGCCCGCTCTTCGATGAGATTCAGTCGGCTCGCGAGCACGACAAGCTGGTCACTTATCAGCGACGGCACACCCCCAAGCAACGGGATAGAAGCTCTACCAACCATTGCGGGACCTCCCGATTGGATGCGAACAATTGTCGCCGACCAGGCTTCCCGGCACGCCACCACAAGATTATCACTTGGGGCCGCAGTTCGCGGTCTTGACATCCAACGAGACCGCCGCAGGACCGGTTGGCGGATCTGCACAATCCCACTCCCCCTGCGGCGATTTTGACAAAGCCGACGAGACCGCCTTCCAGACCTGTGGGCGAGGCGGCCGCTGCGATGCCGACGCTGAACAGGGCCAGAGCGACGCCGTCATTGACCAGGCTCTCTCCCTTCAAGATCACCGTGAGACGCGGCGGGCCGCCCACTGCGACGCAGCACCGAGGTGGCCGCCACCGGGTCGGTCGGAGCCACGACCGCGCCCAGAACGAAGGCGCTGATCCAGCCCAGGACGGAACAGCCGTCTGGGCCA
Organism: uncultured Acidimicrobiaceae bacterium; assembly: GCA_963834725.1. GTDB lineage: Bacteria > Actinomycetota > Acidimicrobiia > Acidimicrobiales > Palsa-688 > PALSA-693. Next base: position 2,746,804 of record CAWICN010000001.1, on the reverse strand, counting down.
CCCAGGCGTTCCCGACCGGGGTTGAGGTTGCAGGTCCACCACTGGGTGGGGTCCGGCCATGGACTCTGTGGTTCCTTCCACAGATCCATGGAGACCATCACCGTGACCCAGCAGACATCATCTATCACCGTCGCCTGGCCGTGTTGGAGCACGCCGACCGGTGCGGAAACGTGAGCGAGGCGTGCCGCACCTTCGGGGGTGTCGAGAACCCCGTTACTACGAGTGGAAGAAGCTCGCGGACCGTTACGGAACCGAGGCGCTGATGCCCAAGGCCCGGCGTCGCGCGCAGTTGCCCAACGCCACCCGGACGCATGTGGTCGAGCGCCTGCTCACCTTGGCCGTGCTCGAGCCCACCCTGGGCGCCCGCCGCTTGGCTGACCGCCTGGCCGACGCCGGCTGGGCCATGGCGGCGTCGACGGCCCAGAAGTATCTCCGAGACGCCGGTCTGGGCACCCGCCGCCAGCGTGTAGCTCGGGCCGCACTGGTGGCCGCGGCGGCTGGGGGGCTGGTGACCGAGACGGCCCGAGAGGTCTCCGCAAGGGCGCGCTGACCTACCCCAGCGGCCTCAGACCTGCTCTGAACTGGGCTTTCTCGGAGCCGAATCCATCAGATGGTTACGTGTGGGAGATCGAGGAGATCATGGTAGGGAGTAGCCGACCAGCCGATTCCTCGAAGCGCTGGTGAGAATGGCTATGGCACTGACCCGTCATGACTGTTGGGGACTGCTTGGTGCCGGTGGATGTGGCACGGGAGTGCGGGAACGAGCGCAACATCCCGAGACCCCCGGGCGACACGCGAGGGCCTTGGACGCGAACGGCATGGGGTGTCTCGTGGCGGCGTCTTCGACCGGATATCGATCACCCGTATAACCATCCCAGAGCGGCACTTCGGTGTCGTTGCAGCAAGCGGCTCGACCGCTCATATGGGACAGCCAGAACAGGCGTAGTGCTGGGTGGAGCACGCCTTCCGGACACTTCACCGTAATCGGCGCTCAATCCTGGTGGGGCCTGAGCACCGTTACCAGCACTCGAAGGGCGAGGATGGCGGCGATCACCAGCAGGCAATACCCGAGGAACTGGTACACGGTGACGGTGGTGGTCAGGCTTGGCCCCCCATGGATACCGAGTATGAGTACGGCCATGATTCCGCTGGCGGCAGCCAAGAAAGCGAGCAGGATCTGATGCACCAGACCGGTCACGAAGCGACGATCACGGTCGTCGGCCAGGAGCCGCATGTTGATGCTGAGGCGTCCGGTTTCTAAGGCCTGGCTGATCCGGTCGATGCGACGTGGCAGCCGGCGTAGGATGGGCAACAACGCGGTCAGCTCGTCGGTCGCCGCCGCCTTGAGTGAGTCCGGGCTGAACTGTTCGGCCAGATAGTCCGCGGCGAAGCGCCGGGTTTCGACGAGATGTCGAAGCCGGGTTCCAGCCCGCTGATCGTGCCCTCCACGGTCGCCAGAGAGCGGAACACGGCGGCGATCTCCGGCGGGATGGCAAGTCCATGGTCCGAGACGATGCGAACAGGTCGGTGAAAATGGAGGCGTCGGGTGTGATGCCGGCGGCGACATGGCGGGCCAGGAATCGGCCCAGGGTTCGCCGTAGCCGCTCTTCGTCGAGGGCATCAGGGCGTTCGACGATCTCGAGGAGGGCGTCGGTGAGCGCTATTGGGTCTCCATGGTCGACCGCCAGCAGCAGACGTTGCAGGGCGCTTCGCATTCCGGCGTCGATGCGCCCGACCGAGCCGAAGTCCAACAGACCCAGGTGTCGGTCGTTGAGGAGGAAGATGTTGCCCGGATGGGGTCGGCGTGGAATACCCCGTCCACCATGATCTGGCGCAGTAAACAGGTGAGGAGTTGGCGAGCCAGTACGTCTCGATCCTCTGTGGGCGCGCTGGGATCGATGGCCGAGATGGGCCGGCCATCCAGCCGCTCCATCACCAGGACTCGTCTGGTGGACATCGAGTCGACCGGGACCGGAATGCGGACCCAGGAATCTCCCCGGGCGGCGGATGCGGCTGTCACCGAGGTCATGTTTCGCGCCTCGATACGCAAGTCGAGCTCTTCGCCCAGGGCGTCACGGAACCCGTGGGCCAGATCGACGGCACCCACCGATCGACCCCAGCTGCGATCGAGGCGAGCGGCGAGATTGTCGAGGATGGCGAGATCCGATTCGACCACGGCGGGGGCCTCTGGTCGGCAGACCTTGACCACGACTCGCTGCCCTGAGGGCAGCGTCGCCGCATGAACTTGGGCGATGGACGCGGCGGCGAGCGGTGTACGCTCGAAGGCGGCGAACAGTTCGTCGACCCCGCCGCCGAGCTCGGCCTTGATCACCTCGTCGATCTCAGACCACGGGACCGGAGCCACGTCGTCTTGGAGTCCACTCAGTTCCTGGACGAACTCGTCGGGCACCAGGTCACGGCGGGTCGCGAGCAGCTGCCCGAGTTTGACGAAGGTGACGCCGCCGTCCTCCAGGGCAAGGCGGATCGAGCGGGCTAGACGGGCGCGACCATCGGGTGTAGGGAGCTCTGATCGCCGGCGGCCTCGCAGGTACGGGAGAAGGCCCCGGCGTTGCAGAATCCGCATGACGTGCGAGTAGCGCTTCGTCCGACTGAACCACTTGCGGACCCTGTTGGCCAGGTAGAGCGGGCCGGGTACGGAGCCGGTGGGAACGAATGTCTCGGCGATCACGAGGAAGGTCATGCCGGCGAGGAGGGCGATCGCCGTACCGAGTATGACGAACCACAGGCCCGGCAGGATGCCCGAGTTCTTGGTGCTGTGCTTGCCGAAGAGGGCGGTGATGATCGGGGAAGCCACCAGAAAGGCAAGGACCCCTGCGATCAGGGTTCTGAGGCCGCCGAGGCGGAGTCCGAGCAGGCGGCGAACGGCGAAGGCGTAGAGCAGCGCCGCCGCCGCGATGAAGAGCGGAGCCACCAGGATGGTCCCGGTGGTCGACACGGCGGCAGTCACCTGGAACACAGCCATCGCCTCAATGCCGATGACGACCATCCACCGAACGTGACCGCCCCCGACGTGGATCCTCGTCGCCCGAAGCCTGCGCCTGCATCAAGGACGGCGGCCCGATAGGTCCAGAAGGCGCAGTTGAAGCGGGGCGTCCTGGCCAACGTCGCCGCTTGGACCGGAACCGAACACGCCCGTCTGCGCAATGGACGGCGCCATGGGTGATAGTTGCGTCCAGACTGCCTCGACCAGATCGGAGTCGAGAGTCTCGTCGCCGCCGGTGGCGTGAGCCAAGTCCCAGGTGTGTAAAGTGAGGCCGCCGATCCTGAACCCGAGTAGCTGGGCCCCGGGCATATCCATGGCCGGGTGGTGGACGATCCGCTCCATGGCGCCGGGCTCCTCGAAGGCGGCCCGCTCGGCTGACGCCGCCGTGGCCCAGGCAGCGAATGCATCGTCGCCCAAAATGTCGTCGTCGAGTCCGACTATGGCCTCCTCGCCATTAGCGCCGTGGAGGAGGCGCACCGACATGATGCTCTCACCGACAACGTGACTTACGAGGTCGCGCACCGTCCAATCCTCACACGGGCTGGGCTGCAGCAGTTGGTCGGGCGTGACGGCGCCGATCCGACGCTCGAACTCGGCACCGGCACGAGACAGCAGAGCAATTTCGTCCATGGCGCGGCGACTGCTTTAGTCAGCCATCGCTGTTTCTGGTGTGGCGATCGGGCTCTCCGGCCTGAACCCCTTCCACGCGCAGTAGATACCGAGAAATGCCTCCCACACGATTTCCGGCAGGGCCAGCAAGGTGGAAAGTGCCGAGCCGTTCTTGTACACACCGAACAGGGTCAGCACGAATGAAAGGATGAGCAGGGGGCCACCGATGAGACCAAGCAGCGCCATGCGAGGTGGCACCAGTGCCGATCGGTACATCAGGTAGCCCAGCAGCAAGCCGTTCCCGATTCCGGCCACGAATCCGGGCCCCCACAGGAAGGCCCATTCATAGGTGTTCACCAGCGAACTGCCTGTAGCACCGATTGCGGTGGCGTTAACGCCGGTAGCTGAGGTCAGGGAGTGCGCCACGTCGACGACCGAGATGATGCTCATGAGGCCGATCGCGGTGAAGACCGACTCCATGATGCGTGCGGTGACGTATCCGAGCGAGACGGTTTCGCTCTGCCGCCTGACGAGCGGATAGATCACGACTGCGGTGGCGATGTTCGTGACGATGAGACCGAACTCAAGGATGGCGCCCAGCTTCAGGCTGGTGTTGGAGGTCGCCCCAGGGATGAAGCGCATGTCGGTCCATTTCGCGCCAATGCCATGCACGAAGAGAAGCCGAGCGGGGATGCTGGTAATGAACGTACCGATGAAGAACCAGCCAAAGATCCGCCCAGTCCGCTGAACATCCATCGTGAAGGTACCTTCCCTTGTCTCAACCGCTCAAACACCTTCGACTCGGCGTTGGGACATATCTGCCGATGGGTCCAGGGGCCGGCTGCAGTCGAACGTCGCTCAAGAACCGAATTGGCATCCTCGGAGTTATCCCGCTGCTCCGCCTTGCTTGGGGTTGGGCAGGGCGGAACGATCGTCGGCCGGAGGGGCTGGGGCTCGCAGGTTCTGTCGAGAAGAGGGGTGCTTCGACTCGAGAGGTTAGTCCTGATCGTCACCGACGTTGAGGTTGTAGAACGTCGGCGGGCCGTCGGCGAAGCTCATCAGTTTCTTCGAGAGTCGATCGGTCTCTGGTAGGGCCGAGTTCTCCATCGCCTGTTCATACGAGTCGAAGAAAACGATGTTGAAGTACCGATCGCTGTTGTCTCGATCCGGGCAGAAGACTCTCCGGCGCGTCTTGCGCTTGCCCTCGGTGGCTTGTGCCCACTCGCCGACGACAGCCTGCATCTCGGCAGGTTTGAAGGTTCGGTACAAGATGATCTGGATGAAGGCCAACAATGTTGCCTTTCGGATCGCCAGATCGGGGTTGGCTGAGCTCGTGCTCGCTTAGGTACCGGCCTACATCGTCCCGTCATCCATGTCAGCCGTCAGAGACCACGCTGCCGATCTGTTCCGAGGCGGGAGCCGCCGAGGCCGCCCTGGCCAGCCGTAGCCTCCCGGGTCGCGATCCGCGCCGACAGCTCTACACCGACGCAGTCCGCTGGACATCAGCAGTCTCCGGGCGACCGCATACTCTGCATCGTCACCGCGGAGCGCGCCTAGGAGACGGGCTCTGATGTCGAGCCCCTCCCGCTGCGCGGTTCGAAGATGATCACGGGCGTCTCCGTCGACCGCTGGCTGGCATACCCGTCCAGCCGTGGGTCGACTGCGGTCCAGCGCTGCCACAGCCGATCACGTTCCTGCCCCAGGGCCGGTCGAGCGCGGACCGGGCGCGGCTGCTTATCGGTCAGACGTATAACGGCGTCTGGGTTGGCTTCGAGGTTGAGCCACCACGACGGATGACCCTCGTCCCAGCCGTTCATGGCGGTCGATATGAGGTTCGGGCCATCTTCGAGGTAGCCGATGATGACGCTGCGCTCTTGGCCGGACTTGCGCCCAATGGTCGTGAGACGGAGGGCACCCCAGCCGCGCTTGTTGGACGTCGTCCACAGAAAGCGACCACCACCGAGTCGGTAGAGCGCCCGATGAGCGCGCCAGGCCCTATGGACGAACCACGGCGGCGGGTGTTTCGGAGGTCGGGGTCCCGCAGTGCTCATCGCTCACTCCTCCCGGGGGCTGTGCCCCAAACATGCGCCGAAGCTCGCGCCGATATGACACGTTGGCTCGTGGTGGGCTGCTGATGAAGCAGCAGAACGTCCCGGCCCGCGCGGCTGCCGAGTGCCCCACCGATACGGCGAAGTGGCGTACCCATTCAGGTCTCAGCGCTCGGCGGAGACTGGACCACAATGCATCTGTGGATGGGACCCACCCGCTTTACAGGCCGATAGAGAGCCAGGGTCCAGATTGAAACAAACGTCACCTCGAGGCGGCGGGACACCTCCTTCGGCCAGCGCGCGCGGGAGGCTCGAGGCACCCTTGGGTGAAGCGGGCGTCGCCGGCATGCGCCTGGTTGGCTCAGGGCCTGAGACGGAAGGGCGGATAGCGGTCGGTGACGAGGACGAGTGCGTAGGCCTCAACCCGGAGCGACCACCGCAGGACGCCGACGACGAAGTCATGGAACGAGCGGGGGTAGCGGCCGGTGAACAGCACTACGAACCAACCGATCACGCTGAGAAAGACAACAGCGATGTATAGGAAGAGGAGCACGACGTAGTGCGGGATAGCCAGCAACCACTTCACCAGGGGCAGCCAGCGGTTGAGCCCTCCTCCGCCTTGTGGATCGGAAAGAGTGACGTGCACGGCCTGCTCGGCATCGGTGGCGGGGTAGTCGTCGCGAAGGAGGAGCAGATAGGCGAACACGCGGTTGCCGAAGCGGACGATGTTGAGGTTGAAGTCGAACCACCAACCCGGGTATTTGCGCCGGAAAACGACCATCAGCAGCGTGGGCAGAAACAGGACACCGCCGGCACTGAAGCTCCCATACCCCAAGTTGACCGACCCGCCTAGAACGGCCAGCACTATGAGGATGGGCAGGACGGTGAAGATCCGAAAGCCGACGGTCAGACGGTTTCGGCCGGTGTCGTCGTAGTCGACCGACAGGTCGGCGGGGTACGGGTCGAAAGTGACCGATTGCATTGGGTTCCTCCTTGGTTCGAACTCAGCCCCTCAGCCGGCCCTGACTTCCCCAGGCGCGCCAATACGTCGGCGAACCTGCGTTCGAATGACCAGACGCCGGGTGCCAGCCCTGGCGCGTACGACCTGCGGTCAGTTCGTGGCGATGGTCACGGTGCGTAAAGCGTGGACGTCGAGGTGTTTCGGTCCTGGGCCAGCTGACCTTCGGTGTAGGGAAGCTGGACCCATTTGCCCTCGGAAAAGAGTTTGGTCATCCTGCCGTAATAGGGAGACTTCGGATTGGTCGCCTGTGAATAGGTGACGATGCCCTCGGAGAGGGGACCGTGCCCGGTGAGCTCGGTGGTCATGACCAGCGATGCGCCGTCGTAAACCTCCCCGTAGGCGTCCGCGGTGGCGCCACTGCCGGTCCCGTCGGCGGCCGAGATGACGTTGAAACAGCCGCTGTCGCAGCCGGGGATCGGGATCCGCAGCTTCCCGACAGCGAAGTACTGCACGGTCCCGTAGCTGGCATCGAGGGGAATGTGGTGCGAGCGAAGGCTGAGCACGGCGTCAGCCAAGGCTGTGAGGACGGCCGGATCAGAGGTATCCAGCCCTCGTGGCGTGGTCAGCGGCGCCTTGACATTGAACGGCACGGTCCAGAACCCGGTGATGGGGGCGCGCACGTACCATTCGGAGAAGAGCCATCCGCCCGCCGCGTTTAGCTTTCCGGTGCCGTCATAGCCGGCCAGGGCGGCGCACGCCGGGGTCAGGTTCACCTTGGTGCCGTTGCTGGCGGTCACTGTTGGTGTGGTCCGGCAGGCGGCCACCAGCGGCTTCAGTACCAGCTGGGCCAGGTAGGAGCGGTCGCTCTGCCACATCGCCTGCAGGGTGGGAAGGGTGAACTTTGGCGGTCCGAGCCCGTCGGTGCCAGCGACGCGTCCGGCGATCATCTGGTTGCCTTGGCGGGTCCGCAAACCCTGTTCGGTGTCGATGTCACCGATGATGGGTGAGAAGGCCGGGAAGGGCGCCGTGGGGTTGGCGAGCCAGTACGAGTCGTTCGAGTTCTCCACGTAGTCGGTGCGGATGGTGTGCGGCAGCTGGCTGGCGTTGAAGATGCCGGGAATCGGGGTGCCCGGGCTGGTCCGCCACGCGCACGCCGAGCGCGACCCGTCGAGAGTGATCAACCCGGCCTCGGCGTAAAGCTGTTGGGCGATGCCGGGCGGCAGGCACGACGACGTGATCAGCGACAGGGGGACGTTGGGTGTGCTGCCGACATCGGCGTACAGGGTGTGGCCGGTGTCGTCGGCGGCGATGGTGTTGAAGATCGGGACGGCGAGGTAGGTCGACTCGACGCTCAGCAGGCCGTTGACCGAGGTGGATTGCCCCATCCGGAGATACTCGTTGGCGAATCGGGCTGATCCGGTGATGTCGACGTCATCCAAGGTGAAGGCGGTCGTGGTCGTCCAACCCAGGCCGAGGGCCGGCTCGTCGATCACCGTGCCCCACCGCGTCGAATAGAAGGTGTGGGTGACCATCCGATGACCGGTGTCGACCCGTACCGTTTCTCTCTGCATCTGCTGGGCTTTGCCGTCGAGGTAGTAACTGGTCGGATGCCCCGGGACCAGGTTCAGCTGGAAAAACGTGAACCGCAGGTCGGTTGCTACCGTGTGCGTCCAGGCCAGACCCTGGTTGAAGCCGATCGCGATCAGCGGGAACCCGTAGACGACGCCCCCTTCCACGTCGTACTGGCCCGGTACGGTCAGCTGCGCCATCCAGAACTTGTCGGTCCCTCGCCAAGGTTGGTGCGGGTTGGCCAGCACCATGCCGTCACCATTGGCCGTGTCGGTCGAGCCGATCCCGATGCCGTTCGAGCCTGACGCTGAGCTGGCCCTCTCCCGCAGCTCGTTGGCGGCTGCGGCCAGCTCCAACTTCGAGGGCGCTTTCGCAGCAGTGCCGACCGCACCCGGCGTGGGAGGAGTGGCGTCGACCTCGGCGGTGATCAACTGTCCGCTGCTGGCTTCGGTGCCGAACTGCAGGGCCCGAAGGAACATGTCGGCCACGGTGATCGGATGAACCCAGGGCCTGCCGGCACAGGTCGGATCGTTCAGTCGTCCCGAAGCCAAGTAGGCGTTGTAGCCATCGACAAAGCCGGCATACATCTGACGCACCTGGGGCAGCGGCCCGTTGGGTGGCGTCTCACCCATCTCCTTGGCGATGATGCCGCTCGAGATGACCGATTGCCAGAACAGGTCGGAGGCAAGATTGGTGTCCTCAGCCCCGGTCGCATAGCTGATGCTCTCGCCGTTCGGTCCAAAATAGCGGGACCGCTCGCCGGTCACCGTGACGAAGTCCTGCGCTAGTGAGCAGAAGTTGTCCTGCGCGAAGGCCCACGCCTCGCCGTAGCCGAGCGCCTTGAAATCGGCCGCTGTGATGTGCGCCACCCCCGTGCTGTCCCGCGTAATCGTCACCGCGCTGGCTTCGGTGACGCCGTGGGGTGATGTCGAGGAGGCGCCTACGGGAGCAACTCCGGCCGCCGTCAAGCCCAACACGACCGCGGCCACGCTGAGTACCATGCCCCAACGCCTCGGGGAGAGCCTTCCCTGCGCAGTTCCCGCCCGCCAACCGGCTTTGTCGTCCAGCTTGGATCTCCGGTTCACGCCGTGACAAGCTCGCGCCACGACATGATCACCTGGCGAACGCGAATCCTTCGGGTGCATGACGCTCCCCTCTCCTCGGCGTTCACCTGGGTCCAGGGCGAAGCGTCGTTTTCCATCCCCGCCTGGGGATCACGCGCCAACCTACTCCTGCTGCTGGAATCCCACAAGGCTCCGGTCAGGCCTCCGCCTGCCCCTGCCGATCCCCCGACCGCTACCACCGGAGGCACCTGGCCGCACATCGTCAACAACCTCATCGACAACCTCATCGACAGCGCCATGGGAACACCGACATACACCCCGTAAGCCCAGAATGCTCCGTGGATGCGTCCCTAACATCGCAGACGGGCACGGGCACGGGCGCCGCGCCTCGATCGACGACGGTGACGTGCTCGCCCTCGTCGTAGACACGTAAGGCAGAAGTGCCCCAGAACACGCAGCTCGGGCGTCCCCTATGCACGGCGGCTAGATCGCCCATAACGCCGGCCTGGAGGCGGTTATCGGCAGGATCTCACTCGACAGCGCCCGCTAACACTCACCTGCTACGGGCGCGGTTGACCGCCCGGAATCCTCGAGAGCGGTCTTCGCTCCCCCACCGTCCGTGGTCAGCGCGGGCCAGATGAACTCAGGGCGGATTGGGTCACTCGCAGGCGTCACGCCAGGTCCTCCCTCCCTTAGCTCATCGGTCCCACCTGAGGTGCCCCCAAGCCACGGCGACACCCGAGATCACCCACCGAGGCATTGGCCAACTTCCCGCGGTTAGCTCGGTCAACCGGGCTGGCCAACCGGCACGGACGGCCTGATCACGAGCGGCGGATTGGCCACCTCAAGGCGGACCCTACAGCCCCTGTAGGTTCCGCACCAAGATAGCCACCGTCCGCCGTAGTTGGAGCCACAAACACCGTCGTGTCACGATAGTGTCACGACGATCTGCCCGACCTGCGGCCACGCGTTCTCCCGCGTCGGCCGCCAGACCTACTGCTCGGGGGCGTGCCGGGCGGCCGCGTACCGCCGGCGTCGCGACGCCCACCAGCCGACCATCGTCGTCCCCAAGGCACACCCCCGCCGGCCCATCACCGTTTACGAATGCGTGCGTCACGAACGCGAAGGAGGAGTCATGTAGGAGACCCCTTTGGATGCGGTGCTGTGCAAGGAGATGGAGGTTTGGCCCTCCGGCGCCGGCCTACGGGGGCAGGCGTCAAACCACCCTGAGCTGCGTTGGCTGAAGACCGTCGTGGTGAGCGTCAGGGAAAAGGCGTGGCGCGACCACGTCAGGTGGGGACCAGGAAGACGTTCCAGAGCGTCGGGGAGGCCGCGAGGCTGAACCGATGTCGCCGTTGACGCGTCGAAATAGATCGGATGGCATCAAAACCGGGGGTTTCGCATTCTCTCCTGGGATGAGCCTGGCGGATAACCCGTCTACTGGCCAGGTGGTGCCCGGCGTATAGGCGGCGTGAGCCTGGTCTGCTGCTCTTGCACGGAACGTGAGAAGGCGAGCGTCGATACCGCTGGTCGGTATAAATGGGTGAAGTGCGCCCCCCGGTCACGAGAGGGAGCCTGCCGAGGAGCAACCGAAGGCAGTGAGTACCGATGCGACCCTCGCCGGCGGACCGGCCTGTAGTAGCTGCGAAGCGCCTGCTCGCTGGGGTGGGGGCGGAGCGAAGGGGCCGGCTCATCAGGAATGTTGCTTCGATCAACCGGGCGGTCCCCGGGAGGAAGACAAAGGAACATGCCAGGCCAACAGAACAAGCCTTTCTGTATTCCCAAGCAGTCCGTGTGGGAGGCGTACAGGCAGGTTGCTGCGAACAAAGGTGCTCCGGGAGTGGACGGCGAGTCCCTGGAGGCGTTCGGGTCGGACTTGCAGAACAATCTCTACAAGATCTGGAACCGGATGTCGTCGGGCAGCTACTTCCCGCCCCCGGTGCGGGCAGTGGACATACCCAAGCCGCACGGTGGAGGGACCAGACGTCTAGGCGTGCCCACCATTGCCGACAGGGTGGCTCAAACGGTGGTGGCCGACCATCTGGAGGAAAGGGCGGAGCGTATCTTCCACCCCGACTCCTACGGCTATCGGCCGCGCAAGTCGACCCTTGACGCTGTGGCGACATGCCGGCAGCGGTGCTGGAAGCGCGACTGGATCATCGACCTTGATGTTCAGAAGTTCTTCGACACCGTCCCCTGGGAGCTCATCGTCAAAGCGGTGGAGGCGGTCACCGACTGCCCGTGGGTCTTGCTGTATGTGAAGCGGTGGCTTGCCGCTCCCATGCAGCTACCAGACGGCACCTTGGTGGAACGGGACAAGGGAACCCCGCAGGGGTCGGCGGCGACTCCCCCAACGCAATAGCGAACTTCGACTTCGAGGTGGCGTTGCCGTATCGGCGGGGGGAGAAGATCTTCCTGAAGCCGCGCCGTCGGTCCAACACTCTTAGTGACGGTTAGGGTAGTATCTTAATGTCATGGCTGATGGCCGTCGGGCTCGCGCTGAACAGGTCGCCAGGAGGGTCAACACTGCGGCCGAGTTCCTCGACGAGGGGATGGAGGTTATCGACGCCACCCGGGCGCTGGCTCGCCGCTATCGGCTCTCTGAGCGTCAAGCCCGCCGTTATGTGGAACGGGCCCGTGACGAAGGAGCGATGGAGGTCCCGGGGCGCAAGGTGGTCTTCACGGTCAAGCTGCCCGCTGCTTTGGCCCGCCGTGTTCGTAGAGCCGCCGGGGCGAGCGGCCGGAGCATCTCCTCGCTTGTCGGCCAGGCGCTGTCGGAATTCTTGGAGCGTCATCATGGCGGCGCCAGCTGAGCGGCAGGTAGCCGGCGAGTTCGTCTTCGACCGCTCCGGCGAGCAAGGCTTGGTCCAGGCCTATCGGATACTTCTGCCACAGCGCCAGGCGCGAACCTCACAGAGCAAGGAGACCCATGACCGCATCTCGATATCGGGGGCCGACTGTGAAGACCCAGCGGCGATGGCCTAAGACCGAACAACCCCGTGAGTAACGTTTCCGTAACGCCAACCTGTGGGGTGTGCGGCGGCCCTCTGCCCGCCGGACGGGTCCGGCGCTGGTGCTCGGACGCCTGCAGGCAGGCCGCGTTTCGCGTCAGGCGGGCGGCGCCGCGCCCAGCCCAGCCGACCAAGGCGGACACCGTTTACGAGTGCGTGCGTCACGAACGCGAAGGAGGAGTCATGTAGGAGACCCCTTTGGATGCGGTGCTGTGCAAGGAGATGGAGGTTTGGCCCTCCGGCGCCGGCCTACGGGGGCAGGCGTCAAACCACCCTGAGCTGCGTTGGCTGAAGACCGTCGTGGTGAGCGTCAGGGAAAAGGCGTGGCGCGACCACGTCAGGTGGGGACCAGGAAGACGTTCCAGAGCGTCGGGGAGGCCGCGAGGCTGAACCGATGTCGCCGTTGACGCGTCGAAATAGATCGGATGGCATCAAAACCGGGGGTTTCGCATTCTCTCCTGGGATGAGCCTGGCGGATAACCCGTCTACTGGCCAGGTGGTGCCCGGCGTATAGGCGGCGTGAGCCTGGTCTGCTGCTCTTGCACGGAACGTGAGAAGGCGAGCGTCGATACCGCTGGTCGGTATAAATGGGTGAAGTGCGCCCCCCGGTCACGAGAGGGAGCCTGCCGAGGAGCAACCGAAGGCAGTGAGTACCGATGCGACCCTCGCCGGCGGACCGGCCTGTAGTAGCTGCGAAGCGCCTGCTCGCTGGGGTGGGGGCGGAGCGAAGGGGCCGGCTCATCAGGAATGTTGCTTCGATCAACCGGGCGGTCCCCGGGAGGAAGACAAAGGAACATGCCAGGCCAACAGAACAAGCCTTTCTGTATTCCCAAGCAGTCCGTGTGGGAGGCGTACAGGCAGGTTGCTGCGAACAAAGGTGCTCCGGGAGTGGACGGCGAGTCCCTGGAGGCGTTCGGGTCGGACTTGCAGAACAATCTCTACAAGATCTGGAACCGGATGTCGTCGGGCAGCTACTTCCCGCCCCCGGTGCGGGCAGTGGACATACCCAAGCCGCACGGTGGAGGGACCAGACGTCTAGGCGTGCCCACCATTGCCGACAGGGTGGCTCAAACGGTGGTGGCCGACCATCTGGAGGAAAGGGCGGAGCGTATCTTCCACCCCGACTCCTACGGCTATCGGCCGCGCAAGTCGACCCTTGACGCTGTGGCGACATGCCGGCAGCGGTGCTGGAAGCGCGACTGGATCATCGACCTTGATGTTCAGAAGTTCTTCGACACCGTCCCCTGGGAGCTCATCGTCAAAGCGGTGGAGGCGGTCACCGACTGCCCGTGGGTCTTGCTGTATGTGAAGCGGTGGCTTGCCGCTCCCATGCAGCTACCAGACGGCACCTTGGTGGAACGGGACAAGGGAACCCCGCAGGGGTCGGCGGCCTCGCCGATCCTGGCGAATCTGTTCATGCATTTCGCCTTCGACAGGTGGATGGCCCGGAACTTTCCGACCGTCCAGTTCGAGCGCTTCGCGGATTTATGACGAATTTCAGGATAAGTCCGCTTATGCCGAGAACCGAATTATGCCGAGGATCGGCACGGATGGCTTGTGGGGTAGGGGCTTCTCGTTGGTGGGTTCGGCATAATTCAGAGGGTTTCGAGGAAGGCGAGGAGGCGGTCGGGGGGCTTGTAGCGGCCTGGTGTGGTGCCGGGTGGGGTGGTGCGGGCGAGGGCTCGTTCTTTGATGGTCATGTCGGCGTGGAGGTAGATCTTCGTGGTGGTCTCGACGTCTTCGTGACCCAGCCAGAGCGCGATGACGGTGGCTTCGACCCCGGCTCGGAGGAGGGTCATGGCGGCTGTGTGTCTGAGGGTGTGGACGGTCACGTGCTTGGTCTGAAGCGTCGGGCAGGCCTGTCGGGCGGTGGCGGTGTGCTTGGCCACCAAGGCGGCGACCGCGTCGCTGCTGAGGCGGCGTCCTCGGCTGGTCGGGAACAGCGGTCCTGTTGGCTGGTTGTGGCGTTCGGTCAGCCAAGAGTGCAGCACGGAGACGGTGTGGGCGGTCAGGGGGGTGGCCCGTTGTTTCCGGCCTTTGCCGTCACAACGGAGGTGGGGTCCTCGCCCGAGGTGAACGTCTCCGCAGCACAGCCCGGTGAGCTCGGAGACTCGCAGCCCGGTTTGGATGGCGACCACCAGCAGGGTGTGATCGCGCCGCCCGATCCAGCGGTCGCGGTCGGGAGCGGAGAGCAGGGCGTCGATCTCTTCGGGTTCGAGGAAGGCGATGTCGGTGCGCTCGGCGCGTTTGGTGGGGATGGCGAGGACCCGTCCGATCAGCGCGGCGTGTTCGGGGTGTTCCAGCGCCGCGTAGCGGTAGAGGGAGTGGACGGCCGCCAGTCGGGAGTTGCGGGTTCGGATGGCGTTGTGACGGTCTCGTTCGAGATGGTCCAAGAAGGCGCCGATGAGCGTGGCGTCGAGATCGTCGAAGTCGAGATCGCACGGCGGCCTCCCGGTTCGCTGCGAGGCGAAACCGAGGAGCAGACGGAACGTGTCTCTGTAGGCGGCGATGGTATGGCTGCTGGCTCGTTTCTGGTTGATGAGCCGCTGGGTGAAGAAGCCTTCCAAGGTGGGGGCAAACGCGGTCATGGCTCGGCCTTTGGGGTCGGTTCGAGACGCCGGGCGGCCAGGGCCAGCAGTTCGGGGACGGCGGAGACATACCAGTAGGTGGCTCGAGGGTCGTGGTGGCCGAGATAGGTGGATAGCAGCGGCATGCGCACAGCGACGTCGGCGCCGTCGCGATACCAGCCGATCAGGGTGTCGACGGCAAAGGAGTGCCTGAGCCCATGGATTCTCGGCTGGGGCGACGGTGGCGGCTGCTCGAGTCCGGCCCGGTGCACCAGTTGACGGAAGGTGGGCTGAACCGTGTTGTGGGACAGTCGGGTCCCCCGGGTCGAGACGAAGAAGCTCGGAGCGTGCCGCTGGAGAGCGAGGCGGTCTCGTTGACGCTCATAGATCTTGAGCGCGTCGAGGGTGCTGGGATGCAGGAGGACCTCGCGGGACTTGCCGTATTTCGATTCCCGCACGGTCAAGACCTGGCCCGGCCAGTCGATGTCGCCCGTGTCGAGGGCCATAGCCTCGCTCACCCGCATGCCTGTCGCTGCGAGCAGCCCGAACAGGGTCTCGAAGGTGGCTGCTCGTAGCGCCGGGCGAAGCGTCGCGGCTGCTGCCATCAACGCGACGACGTCGTCATCGGAGTAGATGTAGGGGACTGGGCGGTGTTTGCCGGCGGGGAACAGGTCAGCCGGTGGGATCTCGCAGTTGGGGTCGAGGGCGTGGAGGTATCGAGCGAAGGAGCGCGCGACTCGCATCCGCCGGGCTAGATAGGCGGCCGAACCGGTCACCTTGGTGGTCCAAGCGACTGCCAGGGCGGTGGTGATCGTCGACGCCCCGGCATCAGCGAGGAAGGCGACCAGGTCGGCGAGGAGACGGCCTTCTCCGGTCAGTTTGTAACCCAACGCTCGACGCAGGGCGAGATAGTCGTGGCTGTGGTCGCGAAGATCGCTCACGGTCGTGCTCCCGGCCACGGGCGGACCACCGCCACCAGGGACCGCCGGTCGACTTTCGCGTAAATCGAGGTGGTGTCCCTGCGCTGATGTCGGAGTACTTGTCCGATCTCATCCAGGCTCCCCCCAGCCGCCAGCATGCCGGTCGCGGCAGAATGGCGGAGCCGGTGCGCGCCTGTTCGGTCCACGCCGCCCCGCTCACAGGCGTGCCACACGACCGCGGACACACCACCAGAGGTCAGGGCCCGATGCGGTGCTCGCACCCGGACGAACACCGACATGCTCAGGCAAGTTGGCCGGCCCCGGGTCAGCCAGGCGACAATCGCCTCGCCGACATCGACGGGCAGTGGCAGCCGGTCGCTGCGTCCACCTTTGCCTCGCACGAGCAGATCACCGGATCGCCAGTCGATGTCGCCCAGCCGCAGTCTGGCGACTTCCCCGGCCCGCAACCCCAGGCGTGACAACACGATCAGGACCGCGTAATCGCGCCGGCCGATCCTGGTCCGCCGGTCGCAACTCTTCAACAGCGAAGCAACCTGTGACGGCGGAAGCGCCTTTGGCAGGGAAGCCAGACGCCAGCCGGCCACCGAAGGCACCGCGTCCGCTAACGGGAGCGCTGTAAGGCCCTGCACATACAGAAACCGCAGCAGCGACCGCAGCCTGGTTGTCATCGCCTTGGCCGAAGCGAGCCTCAAGCGCTGAGACTCTCCCAGCACGAACCGGGTCACTTCCGCCGCGGTCGCCTTCTCCAAGTCGAGGTCACCGTCCGTTGACAACCACAACAAGAACAGGCGGGCTACGTCGACATAGACCCGGACGCTGTCGGTCTGGAAACCCCTCTCTTGGAGCAGGAAGCACCTGTAACGCTCGATCAGAGACTCAACAGGGGTGTCGGCAACGGCGCTCTCGAAGCCGGCGACGGCCCCGACACAGACCAGATAGTCCACCAGCCGCGACAACCGCACCGGCGACACCGCACTCACGTAGCCGCTGGCCTCTCTCCAGCCGAGGAACTCCTCGATCCCCGACAGCGACAGGTCCGCCGCGCCCAACATCTCGCTGCCCATCCAGCGGCTCAACTGGGCCATCACATACAGGTGGTCGGTCGCTGACCTATAGCCCTGGCCGGCCAAGTCCTCCTCGAAGCCAACCGCGAACGGGGCCAACGGCCCCCTGACACGCACAGGTCTCGGACTGCTCACGGTGATCCCCTCTCTGGTCGAACCCAAAGAGGAATCCTCCGTCACGTGCCCAGAATTATGCCGAACTTCCCCCAACCCACACCGTCAGTGAGCAGGTCAAACAGCCGTCTCTGCGCCGATCCTCGGCATAATTCGGTTCTCGGCATAAGCGGACTTATGACGAAATTCAGGATAAGTCCGCGTACCTGACCAGCACAGGCGTCCTGGCCACCGCAGCGGAATCTCCAGACGCGAGATTGCGGTAGCGGACCCCTGCGGCTTGTTCCATCCCGTGCAGGGCCACGTCTAACAACACGGGGCTGATCACCCCGCCCTGAGGAGTCCCCTCCCCGGTCGGACTGAACCGTCCTTTCTCGATCACCCCCGATTTCAGCCAGGCCCGGATCGCGTCCCTTGCCGGGAACGAGCCGAGGTGGTCCAGAAGCCGTTCGTGATCGATTCGGTCGAACGCCCCGGCCAAGTCGGCGTCAAGAATCCACACCCGCTGCGAGCGTTGGCCGCGCAGCGTGTTGAAGATGATCTCGATCGCGTCATGGCAGCCCCGCCCGGGCCGAAACCCATAGGATCTCGGCTCGAACCGGGCCTCCCATTCGGGCTCCAGAGCGTTCTTCACGCGCCCCTGTTGGACGCGATCGACGATCACCGGAATCCCGAGCGGGCGCCGTTTCCCATTGGCCTTGGGGATGTACACCCGCTTGACGGGCCGAGCCCGGGCGGGCGGGCCGTGGCGTAACTGCGCCGCCAACTCCGCCCTCCCCCGGTTGGTCACCACGACCAAGCCGTCGACTCCAGCCGTCTTGCGGCCAGCGTTGCGCTGCGTGACCTGCCGCACGCTCAACAGCGTGTTGCTCCGGCTGCGCAGCATCAGCCTTTGCAGGTTGCGGACCCGTTTGAGGTCCCCATCCTGTGTCGCTTTGAAGATCCTCTGCCGCAGTCGCTGTACGTTGTCCTCGTGGGCCTGCCAGTCAATGGCCGCCCAATCCACGACCTCGCCCTCCGGTCCGTTCACCTTGCCGGCTGCGACCGCCCTGGCGGTCACCTGATCCGTCGCCGTGTCCAACTTGTCCTTCGGTTCGAGCGCTTCGATCATCGGAGCATCAAAAGCTCACCTGGTCCACGTCGGCTCCCTTTCGGGCCGGGCAGCCACCCGTATCCGGCCAGTTATACGATACGGCCACTGAAGGGAGCAGCCATGCTGTCATCGCTTTCCCGTCACCTTTCGGTCACCGGCATTGGCTTCTTGGACCATCCTGTCCCGCCGAGGAGTTGGGCCTCCCTCACGGTCGGCTTACCAGGCCAGCGCCCGGACCTCGACGGGGTTTCCACGTTCCGCACGGCCGAGACCCGACCGGGGAGGGTGCCCTCTTTACCCCGAGGCGACGGTGTTCCCACGACCGGCCCTCTGTCACCGGCCGCCGTTTGCCGTTTCCCAACGGCACGCCCTACCCCTCGCCACCACATCCCATCTGCGTGGGTCTCCATAACGAGGCATCAACGAGAGTTCACTTGCGTTCACCCGTCCGGCCTTCCCCTTGCCTGTAGCTCCCGGATGGAGCGGGCGCCCTTGGGCTTCCCCCCGATGCTTCGAACCTCGCCGTTGCCAGCGACGCACGTCAGGGGTGGGGACGGATCTACGAACACTAATCCGGAGTTGATCGTCGTCTGTTTACACGCCTGACCCTCCAATCAACCAGCTCGCTCAAGCCGTGCGACCTCGTGTCGCACCGAGCGCGGTGGAGTCGAGCACCCGAGCCCGGCGGCCCATCACCCCCGCCTCGGCCGCCACCTTCTTGGTGTCTTCGAACAGCCGGCGAGGACGTTCCGAGGCCCGCAGCCGGTTGCGCACTCCCACCAGCACCGTCGGATGGAACGCCTCATAACCGGAATGGACTCCCGCCGCCGCCTGCCAAGCCAGATCCCGTTCCAGAGGATCGACCGCCTCCTGATCCGACAAGCCCTCATGAGCCTGCAAGATCATCACCGTGGCCAACACCCGCGCCGGCACCGTCGGCCGGCCCCGCCGCGACTCCTTATACATGTCAGCGAAGTAGCCGTCAGGGAACAGCCGATCCCCGAAAACGGCCAGGAACCGGTATATCCCCTTCAGACGATCACCCAACAGCTGCCTGGGATCCTCGAACCGGGCCTGCAACCTCGCCACACCCAACGCCATGCCCAAACAATTCCCGATGCCGCCCCCGAAGTGGTGGACCTGGCGATTACTTCAGGGCTCTCCTAGATGCGTCACTGCGCCGAGGGTTGGGCTGGCTGTCCACCCTGACCGCTGTGAGCCCGGGGAGGGGATGTTGACAACTCCGCCTAGTGCTGTAATCTTGTCCTATGGAACTAGATAAACCGTTCAGCCGTTCCCACGGGCCTCCGGTTGGCGACGGGGTTGCGGACGAACGGGGGTCGGGATCCCCGATCGAGTTTCGGCTCGATCCGTCCTCGGGCGTGCCGACTTTCCTGCAGCTGGTCCATCAGGTCGAGCATGCGCTGCGGCTCGGCTACCTAGAGCCGGGCGACCAGCTGCCCAAGGTCAGGGACGTGGTGGCCTCACTGGCTATCAATCCGAACACCGTGCTGAAGGCCTACCGTGATCTGGAGACCAAGGGTCTGACGACCGGCCGGCCCGGTCAGGGGACATTCATCCAGGCCACGCTGAGCCAGGCCACGCTGAGCCAGGTCCCGCTGGCCGAGTTGACCGGGCTTCGCCGCTCCTTGGTTGGCTGGCTGGCCACCGCGGACGCGGCGGGGCTGGACGAGGACGGGATCGTGGCGCTCTTCACCAGCGCGCTGCGGGATTTCTATGAGCGCCGCAGCGGCTCGCGCCCTCGCGGCGGCGCGGCGAGCAGCGAAACGGAGGGTGTCGCATGAACGTCGTCGAGACGACCGCCCTGGGCAAGAGATACGGCGCGACTTGGGCGCTCCGCGAATGTTGGCTCGCCATCCCTGCCGGACATGTGGCCGCGCTGGTGGGCCCGAACGGAGCCGGTAAGACGACGCTGTTGAACTTGGCGGTCGGTCTCGCGGCCCCAAGCGCAGGAGAGGTCACCGTGCTGGGCGGCCAACCCGCGGGATCGCCGGCCGCTCTCGACGGGATCGCCTTCGTCGCCCAGGACACGCCTCTAAGAACCTGTCGGCGGCAGATCTGCTCCACATGACGCGCAATCTGAACCGCCATTTCGACCTGTTCTACGCCGAGCGTCGACTGCGAGAGCTCGGCATCCCGGTCAAGCGTAAGGCCGGCAAGATGTCCGGCGGTCAGCAGGCGCAGCTCGCGCTCACGCTCGCGCTGGCGAGGCATCCCCAGCTCCTCATTCTCGACGAGCCAATGGCGATGCTCGATCCTCTCGCCCGACACGACTTCATGGCGACGGTGATGACGGCCATGGCCGACGAAGGTGTATCCGTGGTGCTCTCGTCGCACGTACTCGCGGAGCTCGAACGAGTGGCCGACTACGTCGTCCTCGTGTCGGGCGGGAAGGTACAGGTGGCGGGCGAGGTCGACGAACTGCTGGCGGCGCATCGGGTTCTGACCGGTCCGGTCGACCAGGCCGCGCGGTATGCCCGTGAATGGAACGTCGTGCACGCCCGTGGCGGCGGGTCGCAGGCCCATCTACTTGTGCGAAGAAACGGTACCTCTGACACGGTGCCGCCAGGCTGGGAAACGCACCAGCTCAGCCTCGAAGAGCTGATGCTCGCCTACCTGCGAGAGCCCGGCGCTCGGGCGCTGCCCGGTCCGGCCCGCAGCTACGAAATCGATCGGTCGGAGGTAAGGAGATGACGACGCTGACCGTGCCTGTCCGTCCAGTGGAGGACGCCAGCCTGCGGCCTCTGCCGTGGAGGCGGATGGCGTGGGTCACATGGCGGCAACACCGAATCGCGCTGGCGGGCGTGGCCGTCTTCCTGGGGGCAGTAGCGCTCTACGTGTGGCAGGCGGGCCTTCAGCTGCACCACGCCTACGCTGCCGCGACCACCTGTAACCTCAACTCGGCTACCTGCGCTGGCCTGATCAGCAGGTTCAACTCGGACATGAACCATCCCCTGGTGGGTGGCTACATATTGCAGCCAATACCCGCGCTCATCGGAGCATTCATCGGAGCGCCGGTACTGGCCCGCGAACTCGAGACCGGCACTTTTCGTTATGCCTGGACCCAGGGCTTCGGGCGGTGGCGCTGGACGCTCGCCAAGGTGGTGGCGCTTGCCGTCGTGGTGGCCGCCGGCGCGGGAGCGATCAGCGTGCTGTTCTCCTGGTACTACCAGCCGTACCACGCCACGGGGAATCAACTCCGTCAGCTTTCTGAGCTGTCACCGTTCTCCTCAGTCCTGTTCAACCTGCGAGGAGTCGACTTCGCCGCCTTGACGCTCGTCGCCTTCGCTATCGGCTGCCTTGCCGGCATGCTTATCCGCCGGGTCGTCGCGGCGATCGTCGCCACCCTCGCCGCCTACACCGGAGTCGCGCTCCTCGCTGCGAACGTCTTGCGCCAGCACTACCTGACACCGGTGGTCACCAGGGCCATGAACCTGCCGGGTTCCGCACGGATCTACCGCCAATGGTGGACCAAGGGCGACGCGTTCGCATTCCACAACTGGAGGGACGCCCCGCAAAGCCTCGTTCAAGCCTGCTCCGGCGCTCCGCGCGGACCCCTCGGTAAGCCGTTCCTGCAGTCGTTCTCGCAATGCGCCGCCGCTCACGGCTACACGCAGTTGACCCGATACCAGCCGGCCAGCCGGTTCTGGTCGTTCCAGATGATTGAGGCCGGTTGGCTGCTCGCATTGTCGGCACTGCTCATCGCCGTAACCATCTGGGTAGTCCGTCGCCGAGCTACCTGAACGCGCTCCGCAAGCCGTCCCAGCGAGTCTCCCTGGAAGATACCGGTTCGTATACTACACTGGTTCGTACGGCCGCCGATAGGCCGGCGACGGTCGGGCCGCGTTGTACCTGGGTCAAGGACCCAAAAAGTCGTTGGTTCGTATGGACCCACATCATCGGTGGTGACGCGAGTCCCAACCGCCGACTTGTGACCCATAAAACCACGGAGAACCATCCCCTAAGGCCGGCCACCACGGCGCCCTGAACGCCGGGCTGGGGTCGATTATCGAAGCGCTCCTGGCCCCCGACTGCTATCTGCCGCCCCCCGTCTTGTGACTGCTCCGGCGCTTCCACTGGTCCCGACAGGATGTACTGGTTATGGGAGGGTGCCTTCTGGAGCGTTGGTCATGATTTCAGACACATCCGGGGCTTCAAGCAGCGGCTCCAAGGGTCCATAGCCGGTCGGATTCCGTAGTCCGCGTTCGACGGCTGTTTCCGGATCGGCGATGTCGCAGGCCCGCCGCCCCTGGCCTCCTCCTTCGAGAGGGCGACCTATTGATCAAGGAGATCTCGGAGCCTGTCCTGGGCACCCGCCTGGCTCATATCAAGGGAGAGGAGCTTGGCCTTCTTCGTCTGGCCTTCTTCGTCTTGGGCGGCGCGTTCGGTCTCGCGCAGCGGCGACGTCCCGTGCGTCGCGGTCGTCGCCGTCACTGCTCCCAACGATCGCCAACTCCACCAGTACAGCGCGCCAGGAACGAAACACACGCAAAAACATCAACGTCGGCGAAGGCCGTGACCAGCCACTTCGCGCCTGAGTGCGGGTGTAACCCGGCCACTAAGACCAGAGTAGCTCTTTGTGTTTTGTCTCTAGACGCGAATGGTCGGCGCCAAAGGGTCACCGACGGCCTGCCGGGCCCACGACCTCGGTTTCTTGGGCGCTCCCGTAGTGACGCGGGCCCTCGGTCGTGAGACACTCCGTGTACACGAGACGAAATGAGGCAGCGACCATGTACGCAGTCATCCGCGCATACACCGGTAACTCCGACCTCGCCGACAAGCTCGTCGAGCATGAGGAAGATGTTCGGCGAGTCATCAGCGGCATCAACGGGTTCAAGGCGTACTATCTCCTCAAGCTGGCCGAGGGGACGTCCACAATTAGCGTCTTCGAGGACCAAGAAGGGGCGGAGGAGTCGAATCGCGCTGCCGCCGCGTGGCTGGCCGAGAACCTGCCGGACCTCAAAGTCGCAGCACCGTATGTCACGGCTGGAAACGTTCTGATCGGCTTTTAGCTACTTCCCGGTGAAATTCGAAGGCTGACAGGGGTGTCCTGTTTGGCTTGAGGGGCTCTTGTGGCCCGCTGTGGGCCTGTCCCCGTCCCGTTTTGGCTTGTCCCGGCCCTGGTTTGGGGCCGTTCCCCGCCGTTTGGTCGCGGGAGGAGAAGCCGACGGGACGGGGTTCAGGCCGATTGCGGCAGGCCGGGCGGTGGTGGCGACTTGCCCGGCGGTCCGGTGGCGGCGGCCCGGGTTGGCGGGCCGTTGGTCGGTTCGGTGGGTTCGGGCGGGTTCTTGGCCGCGATCAGGCCGCTGATTTTGGTGGCGTTGTGGGCGAAGATGCCGTAGCCGCACCAGGTTTGGGTTCCGGCCAGGCCGTCCATGAGGCTGCGGTTCCAGCCCCAGTTGCGTTTCAAAGCCGAGATGCGCCCTTCTGATCCGGTGCGCCATTTGACCAGGCGGCGGAACCGGCGGCCCCGTTCCACAGCCTGGCGAGCGGCGGTTTGGCGGCCCTTGCGCACCACCGCCACGAATTTGACCCCGATGGCGGTGAGCTCGGTGTCCACCGCGGCGGCGCCGTAGCCCCGATCGGCGGCCACCTCCCTCGGCGCCCGGCCCGCCAGTTTGGTGACCCGCTTGACCGCGGGGGCCAACAGCGGCCCATCGGGCGGGTTGCCGACGTGCAGGCCGTGGTCGACCACCACGCCGTCGTCGTTGTCGATGACCTGGCCCAGATAGCCGAACTCCACCGGTTTGCCGATGCGTCCTTTCTTTATGGGCCGGGCGTCGGGATCGTGCAGGCTGACCAGCCGGGTGGCCGAGTCGGGCATGTCGCCGCCCACCCGGGTGCGGGTCTGGGCCACCACCTGCTCCAGCCGGGCGATCAGCGTGTCCAGTTCGGCCAGGGTGGCCCGAGCCTGGCCCGACACCTGACCGCCGGCGCGGCGCATACCCCGCCGGGCGTTGGCGGCCACCCGGCCGCCCTCGGCCAGCGAGGCCTCGGCGATATCGGCCATCTGGGCGGTGATGGCCACCGCTTCCTCCTTGGCCACCTCGCTACGCCGGCGCAGCCAGGCCCCGATGTCATGCGCCCGGCGGCGCACCGCCCGGGAGCGGTCCGGCATGCCGGTCCGGCCCGCTAATCCCAGGCCGTGCAAGGCGGCCACCAATGCCACCAGCCGGATGACGCCCCGGGCCAGCAGGCCCGAGTCGGTGGGATAGCCCACATCGCCGGGCACCACGAAAGTCATCGCATACCGCCATCCGCTCACCGGGCCCGACGGCTCCGGACTCGATCGTGGTCACCCACCCGTTCCATCCTCTTTCCGGTCAGCGCCTCGAGGTGGAAGGCCAGCAGCGACCGAACGGAAAGTTGCAATACCGCTGCATGGGACCGGGGGGACCGGTGGTGGTCCCGGCCGACTGGACCGATCGTGGCCCGGTTGAGGGTGACAGGAGGTTGAGCTACGAGCGCCTCGCGGAACTGGCGGGGCTGGTGGCCGCCATCCGTCTGGCCTGAGAGTTCGAGGATGCTTGACCTGGCGGAGTGACCGCGCCACGATTATCTTGTGCAGATATGGCTAACAACCCTGACCTCACCTCGCTCACCGTCCGACAGCTGCGAGCCCGGCGCCGTCGTCTGGCCGACAGGCTGGGTGATCCCGAGATGACCCTGCGAGGGAGTCTCATCAGCCAGGGCCGCCGCTGCGGCAAGCCGGGCTGCCGCTGCGCCGAGGGCGAACTGCACGGACCCTACACCTACCTGTCGGTGGGCCGAGCCACCGGCACGGCCCGGCTGCTGTATGTTCCGTCCCCCTTGGCCGAGGCGGTGAGCAGCCGGGTGGCGTACACGGAGGCGACCGAGGCGGTGTTGGCCGAGATCTCGGCGATCAACCTGGAGTTGCTGTCCAGACGGGAACTGCGGTAGTGGCACCTGGCCTGACAGCGACAGCCGAGATGGTGGCCCCCATCGCCAACATGCTCGAAGCCGCGGTCGCGTTTGGGCACAGCGAGCATCGACCCCTGACGACAGGCAACTGTCATCAAGCCGTCGACCGAAACCTCCCAGCCCCTTGCCATCAACGAGAGGAAGCAGCCCATGAGAGGAGACAGCAAGATCCGGGCCACCCATCTGGCCCGGGCGGCTTTGATCTACGTCCGGCAAAGCACCGTGGCTCAGGTGCGCAACAACACCGAGTCGACCGCCCGCCAATACGGCCTGGCTGCACAGGCGGCCCGGCTGGGCTGGCCGGATCCGGCTATCGAGGTCATCGACGCCGACTTGGGCATCTCGGGCCGCCATGCCGCCAACCGGGAAGGGTTCAAGGACCTCATGGGCCGGGTATGCCTGGGCGAGGTGGGCGCCATCTTTGGTTTGGAGGTTTCCCGCCTGGCCCGCTCCTCGGCGGATTTGTCCAAACTGTTGGAGCTGGCCCGCCTCACCGACACCGTGGTCATCGACGCCGACGGCGTCTATGACCTCTGCGATATCAACGATCGACTGGTCCTGGGCGTCAAGGGGACTATCAGCGAAGCCGAGTTGCACATACTTAACAGTCGCATGAACCAGGCCAAGCGGGCCGCCGCGGCACGCGGCGAGCTGCGACTGGCGTTGCCCGCCGGTTACGTGCATGACGACCGGGACGCCATCGTGGTCGACCCCGACCAGCAAGTGCAGGCCGCGGTGGCCGACCTGTTCGCCGCGTTCGTGGCCACCGGATCCGCCTACGGTGTCGTCGGCGCCTTCACCGGACGCAAGTTCCCCCGCTGCCCTCACAGCGACTCATCCGAGCTGGACTGGGTGCCGCTCAGCTACGACCGGGTCCTCAAGGTCTTGAACAACCCGACCTATGCCGGTGCCTACGCCTTCGGACGGCACCGCGCCCACCACACCGTGACCGCCGACGGAGCCGTCCAGACCCGACACCTCTCTGTGTCGCAGGCAGAGTGGGAAACGCTCATCGTCGACCACCACTCCGGCTACATCACCTGGGACCAGTACCTCACTAACAAGTCACGCCTGGCCGCCAACCGCACCAACACCGGGGCCCGCCCGCCCCGGGAAGGATCGGCCCTCTGCCAAGGGATCATCATCTGCGGGGGCTGCGGAAGGCCCATGGACGTCCACTACGTCAACCGCCAGCCCCACTACGACTGCACGCACTCCCGCTCCGACCATGTGCGCACCCCGGCCTGCCGCTCGGTGCGAGCCGCCACCATCGACGAGCCCGTCACCGCCTGCCTGCTCGAAGCGCTCACCGGCGAGGAGATCAGCCTCGCCCTCGCTGCCGCCGACGAGGTCGCCGACCGCCGAGCCCGCCACACCCGCGTCGCCGAGCTCGCCGTCGAGCGCGCCCGCTATCACGCCGGCCGGGCCGAACGAGCACTACTGGCCGTCGAACCCGAAAACCGGCTAGTAGCGCGCAGCTTCGAAGCCCGATACGAAGCCCGCCTCCAAGAACTGGCCGAAGCCGACGCCGCCCTCGCTGCCACCCAGACCACCACGACCCCCCTGCCCGACAGAGCCGAACTGCAGGCCGCCGTCGCCGACCTCGACACGCTCTGGGCGGCCCCCACCACCACCGACCGAGACCGCAAACGCCTCCTGCGAACCCTCATCGCCGACGTCACCGTCCTCGCTGGCAGCGACCCGGCCAAGATCCGCATCGGGCTCCGCTGGCACTCCGGAGCCAGCGACCAGATCGCCACCGAACGCGTCACCTCCATCTGCGAAGCCCGTCGCACCCCCGGCCACACCATCGAGTTCATACGCCGCCTCGGCCCCACCACCGACAACGCCAGCCTGGCCGAACAACTCAACACGGCCGGCCATCGCACCGGCACCGGCCGACGATTCGACACAGAAGCCGTCCGCGCCCTGCGACGTTCCCACGGCATCCCGCCCGCCGGGCTGCTCGCTGCCGGGGAAGCCACCGTCAAAGACGTCGCCACCCGCCTGGGCGTCACCCGCTCCACCGTCATCGCCTGGATCGACAACGGCCGCCTCCCCGCCCGCCGTGATGCCAGCGGCCGGTTCCTCATCGCGTTCACCCCCGACGTTGAGGCCGCCTGCCGAGATCACATCGCCACCTCCCGCCAGATCCACCGAGATCCCAATAGCCAGCATCCACCCCAACCCGACGAACTCACCCCCGCCCAGGTCGCCGACCGCCTCGGCATCAGCCGCGACGCCATCTACAACTGGATGACCCACGGCCACCTACCTGCCCGATACGGCCCCGGCGGCCACGCCTACATGCACTTCACCCCACAAGTCGAGGCCGAATGCTGGCAGCGCATCGCCCGCTCACCCCAACTACCCCAGGCCGTCAAGGCCCAAGCCCTACAACAAGTCACAGGAAACGCACTATGAAGCCACCGTCACCGTGGTATCCGCACGCACCCGATCGGTCTTCAGCACCTTATTCTCCGCGGCCTTGGCCAGCAGCGCCTGGTTCAGGCCCTCCACGGCGGCGGGCCCGCAGCGGGTGACGATCTTCTTCAGCGTCGAGGGGTCCGGGACCGACCCGTCCAGCGGGATGCGGCAGAACCGCCGCCAGCTGACCGAGTCGGCCACCTCCCGACACAGCGTCTCGAACCCCAGCTTGTACTTGTACTTGAGCCACATCAGCCGCAAGAACGTCTCCATCGGGATCGACCGCCGCCCATGGCGGGCATCGAAAAACGGCAGAAACGGCTGCAACAGCGCCGGATCATCCAACAAGTCGTCCACCCGGACCAGCTCGGCGGGCATCCGCAGCACCTCAGCGGGCAGCAGCGATTCCCACAGGCACGGCCCAGGCCCGTAGGCTCTGAACACGATGGCCGAAACTCCTTCCAGCACAAGGGGTTTCGGCCATCATCCCAACATTCGCTCCCCCGCTGGGGGATCCCCAAACCAGAAACCCTTATATCACAAGGGATTTCACTCCTCGAATTTCACCGGGAAGTAGCTAGCCGTCGGTGTCGAGGCGGCCGAGGTCGCCGTGTGCAGCTGGCCGTCGATGGCGGCGCCGGCTGTCTCTTCGGGCTTGCTGCCATACAGGCCGGATTCCGCTGGGGCGTCACCTAACGGGCGTCCGAATCGCGATGCCAGACTGACCCCGATCGCCGGGTCCAAGCAGATATTCTGTGTGCGTCCGACCGAGGGCCCGGGGACCGGGCGGAGGAGCTGATCGCCGATTCGCGGGCACTCGTACGGGTTGCGTTAGACGTCGTTCTGCACGCCGCGTTCAGGCGATCGAGGAGACTCTCAGGCTGTCATGGAGTGACAAGATCTCCCCCGAGTGGGGCCACACTCCCGTCCCGTTGTGCAGGTCTCAGCCGTAAGTGCATGAAGAAAGGCCCTGTTGTCAGTTCATGGAAGGCGCTCGGATCTCGCGTCCGAAGCTCCGGATTCGGCGTGGCTTCGACCAGGCGCTCGATGACGAATCCCGCCTCACTGATGGCCCCCGTAACGGCCGTGAGGGGGCGACGCCAAAACGTCACCGGATGCGGCGTGACCCACACCTCCGACACCTGAAGGAACGCGAAGTAGTCCTCGGGACAATGGTTCCTCCAGTCCCACGCCGGATGATGAATCGACATGACCACGCAGCCCGTCGGACGGAGCATCCTATGGAGCTCACGGAGCGGCGCAACCCAGTCGCGCAGATAGTGAAACACCAGTGACGCCACCACCAGGTCGATGCTCGCATCTTCAAGGAACGCCAGCGGCTCGGCCATGTCGTGGTGATGCAGCTCGGCCCCTTTAACTCGTGAGCGGGCGATCTCAAGCATCGCGACGCTCACATCACAAGCCACGACTGTTGCGCCGTGGTCCACGAGCCACTGTGTGAGAGGCCCAGTGCCACAGCCGAGCTCCAACACTCGTCGGCCGCGGACCTCGCCGAGCAACTCAATTGTTGCAGGGCGTTCGTAGTAGCTGTTGGCTGCACTACTGGCATTGTGGCGGTCGTACTCGATTGCCATCGCGTCATATTCCGATTCAGTACGCGCTGAGTCCTCGTTCGTCACCTCTGAAAGGCTACCGATCGGACCGATTGCTGTCAGAGCCTGGAAGGGCCCGAACGCCCCCGCAGACATCGCGAGCGGCGGCCTTCCGAGGCGAGCCGATCGACGACTCCCGAACAGATCCCTCCGGCGAGACCTGTCCCAGAATGTCCGCCCAGAACCGCGCCGGCGGGGTGCCCTCCAACGCCGGGCTGGAGGCGATATTTAACGTCACTCTCCGTGGCACACTGTGGCAGTCGGCGAAGCGCGCCACGGTGCGGCACTTCGAGGGCACCCGAAATGGTTCGGGGAGCGCGTTTGGGGGCAGGGTCATCCATCGACCGCTTTCGGACGGGCGTGAATGCTTCGGAGCCTGTGAGGCATTACCCGACGCCGCGTTCGCTTAGCACGTCAGCCAGGGAGGTGTTGGGAAGGCTCGGGTAGATCTGGCGGATAGGGGTGGTGTCTAAGGTGAGATCGGTGCGGTCCATCGCCAGGGCGGCGCGTGTCTGTCTGGCGAGTTCCGGCTTGAACCGGCCGACGGTGTTGGCTGTGAGCCACAGCATCGCCGGGGGCACGTGGCGCGGCGACCTAGTTCGACCGTCTGCGCTTTGCACGGCGGTGGCCAGCTGGTTGAAGCTCAGGTTGCCGGGCCCGCCGATTTCGAAAGTCCTGCCACGGGAGCCGGATTCGGTGGTGACCGTGTCGATCAGGCTTGCTACGTCGGCGACGGAAACGAAGTTGACCGGGTTGTCTCCCCGACCGAAGACGAGCGGACGGCCGGACCGGATGGCGGTTTGGCGGAGCAGGTCAATCCATAGCTCCATGAACGCGCTCGCGCGCACGATGGTGGTAGGCACGCCACTCGACACCGCGTACTGTTCGGCGGCGTGCTTCATTCGGTGAAGTTCCATCGGGCTGTCCGCAGCCGCCCCCACGATCGACATCAATACCAGGCCGGCGGTAGCTCCCTTGGCGGCGTCGGTCAGATTGGCGTTGCCGTCCCGGTCAACCGTTGCCGGCGAGACATTGCCCGGGCCTACAAAACCATGGACGGCGGAGACCGTCTCGACGCCGGCGACGACTTCGGTTACCGCCGTCGCGTCTCGGACGTCGCCGGTCACCACCTCAGCGAAGCCGAGCAGGTGGGCAGCGCGGTGCGGGTCGCGGGTGAGGACCCGTACCTCGAGGCCGCGACTGGCGAGGCGGTGCACCACCAAGGTGCCGAGCCGGCCCGTGCCCCCAGCGACAAGGATCACGACCGGCCGACCTGGCGTCGCACGAACTCCTCCGCGCCGCCCCCGCCTTCCTGGACGGGTTCGAGGTAGAAACGCGCCCAGGCGACCAGTCCGTCTTCGGACACCGAAGATAATGACGCCGCGCATCACATGGCGGCTGCGGTCAGGGCGGGTGCCGCGATGCTCCCACTCCGACCACACGGTGTCGCCATCGACAACGCAGCGCAGAACCTCCGTGGTCACGTCGGGGATCGCCGCGAAGATTTGCTCCCAGGTCAGGCGGACCTGATCGCGGCTGACGAAACCCCGTTCGGGATGCACCGGTGTCTCCGAGCGGGGCTCCGGGTCTCGGTAGTTGGGGTCAGCGCCCGCTGTGATGAGTAGCCGGACGATCTGCGGGCCGTTGGGGAAGTAGCCGGGCCAGTCGCAGACCACGTGCAACGCTGTGCGGGTCTTGAACGGGCCGCCCAATGCGCCTCGGGCAAGCGCGGGCGACGCGGAGAGCAGACGGCTGACGGAGTCGACATCGCCGGTGCGGATGGCGAAGACCAGTTCCGCCCCAGATCACGATCGGGTGCGGCCACGATCCCTCTCGCTAGCAGGCCGAGAGGCGTACGTTCCCGGCATCACATCGAGCATAGGAGTTGTGGGAACCCCGTACTCCCAGGCCGAGTTAGCGGCCAGTGTGATGGCGGACTCACTTGGCTAGTCTCATCAACCCTCTCGACCTCGCGCAGAGCCGGTACGGGCTTCGAAAGGACAACTATCCCGAATGGTGGGAATGCAGCGAATCATGGACGAAATCCTCGCCGGCGCTGCCGACACCCGACGCCATGTTTGGGCCTGCACCGAACCACAAATCCTCGAACGCCTCGATCTCGACCAGGTTCCCGGTCACGTTGTTGTCGTCTCGGTAGGTCCGAACCTTCTATCCGAAGGGGCTTCCTTCTACAAATACGAGCCCGGACGATTGGAGCGGCTGGCGGAGAGGCTGGGGTCTTTCGTGCGTGGGAACACCAGAGCTCTACACCTACGCATGAACGACGACCAGGTTTTCTCAGATGACCAAATCGATAGGGATGCGCTCTCTATGACACCGCGTGGGATCTAGGCGAGACGGCGGCCCGCAAGCTGAGATAATGGCCCACGCGGCTGATCCCGTCTGGCCCCCTTTTGAACTTGCGGCCAGTCACCGGCCACGCCTTCGTCGAGCACGAGAAGACGGCGCGGCCGAATCCCGACGCCGTAGAGGGCTCGTGGTGCTCACAACACGATCTCTTCCTGTGGCCACCGCTGCCGCCGGCGGAGCGCCCCCAGGCGACAGTCGACCGGTGCGCGGCGGCTCTGCTCGCATCGAGCTCCAATAGGTGTCGATGATTGTGTCGCACCGCGATCGTCCTAGTCACCAGGAAGATACAACGCCCACACGAAAGGGAATCAGAATTGACCGACACAGCGCCACAGACCGCAAGCGGGAAGGTGCTTTGGCACTTCACTATGTCCCTCGATGGTTTCGTCGCCGGGCCCGAGCACGCGATGGGCTGGATGAGCGGTCTCAGCTTCCGACCAGGACTCGTCGACGAGTACGTCACTACAACTGGCGCGGTGTTGGCGGGTCGAGACGGTTGGGACGCTGCAGTGAGTCTTCACCGCCCGTACGGAGGCGCCTGGGAGGGACCGATCTTCGTCCTTACGCATCACCCCGAGGACGCGACCCCGGCTGATGGGGTCACGTTCCTCAGCTGCGATGCGGCCGAGGCGGTGAGGATCGCGCTCAAGGCGGCTCGCGGAAAGAACCTCGAGGTGTTTTCGCCGACTGTCGGCCGTCAGCTACTCGAACGGGGCTTGATAGACGAGATCGACCTGCACATCGCCCCTATCCTGCTCGGCGATGGAATCCGGCTGTACAACAGCCCCGGTGGCAATCCGATTCGTCTGGACCGAGTCGGCGACGACACGGCTACGTCCGCGGTGAACGTCCGTTACTCGCCCATTCGGACCGCCGACATGTCGCGGGAGAAGGCATCGGGATAGTCGATCGCACTCCCCCGCCCACTAGCCGTGTCCATGTCACACATTGTCGCTAAGGGCCGCCCCCCAATAAGTCCAGTCCTCACCTCCGCCGGATATCTGCGTCTTGATAGCGGCGCGTAATCCGATGCGTTGTTGTTCGGCGGACTATTGGTCTCGCCGACACCACCCCCGCTTGAGAGCCTGGAACAAGCGCCCGAACGCCGCGACCTCCCCGGCGGGGCTGTGCTGGTTGGCTTCGAACCCCTCCGGCCACATGACACCCGATGGCTACCCATAGTTGTCGAACTGCTCCTCCTGGCGGCCACCCGACGGACCACGCTTCCGTCGTCGTCCCCAATCGTCTCGGCTTGCAGATGACCCCAACGCGCCTCCAGTCGTAGGACCGACACTACGGGCTTGGCGTTCACCAAGGAACGAATCGCGGAATCCCCCCACCGTCGCCGCCGTCCGACGTGACGAGAGGGGGCGCGTTCGGGCGCGACTATGGACGTTCGCTTGCACCGTACCCCTTGACGGGGAAGAGCTTCGTCGATGAGTTCTCCCGACGCTTACCGTCCTAATCAACATGACCTATGCCCTGGTGAACGGCCTGCAGCTTTACTACGAGACGCTCGGTTCGGGACGCCCGCTGGTGCTGCTGCACGGCGGGCTGATGACGATCGACCTCAACTTCGGGCCGATTCTCGAACCCCTCGCCGCGGGCAGACAGGTGATCGCCGTCGAGCTGCAGGGCCACGGGCACACCGCCGACACCGACCGCCCGATGACGATCGAGGCGTTCGCCAGCGACGTTGTGTCGCTGCTCGACCATCTCGGCATCGGCCAAACCGATCTATTCGGCTTCAGCCTTGGTGGTCTCGTCGCGTGCGCTATCGCAGTCGACCAGCCGTCACGGGTAGCCAAGCTGATCGTCGCCTCGTCGGATCCTCACCGCCCGCCCGGCAGGGTGAGCCCACCGCTGGGTGACGACCGCATGCCCACACCGGCAGACTTCCAAGCGATGCGCGACGCTTACCAAGCGGTCGCCCCCGATCCCGCCCATTTCGAGGAATTCGCCGCCAGGACCTCCACCATGGTGGTGAACGAGTTTGCCGGGTGGACCGACGAGCTGCGCTCACTGAGCATGCCGACCCTCCTCGTCTTCGGCGACCGTGACTTCTCCCCACTCCACCAGGTGGTCGAGATGTTCGAGCTCCTGCCCGACGCCCAGCTCGCGGTGCTCCCTGGAACCACCCACATGGGCGTGACGAGGAGGACCGAGGAGCTGCTCGCGTTGATCACGCGCTTCCTCGACGCCTGAATCGGATCGCCCGGCACCAGCCGAGGTCCGCGGCAGGTTAGGACTGCGATGGACGAGCAATGACCACGCCTTCGCCCCGTCCCATACCATGGTCGGGTGGCCGGGGGCATTTCAGCCCCCGGCTCCCACAGATCCCGGCGTGACAGTCTCCCGTCACCGGGCTCTTCTCATCAGCATGGCTGGTTGTCGAAGCGGACCCATTGCCAGTGAGCGAAGAGACGGGGCTGTCGATCGAGCAGTCCTGTCCACCATCGCTGGAACCGGCCATAGGCCCGCAGGCGCCGGTACTTCTTCCCCGCCCAGCGCCTCAGGTAGGTGCTGACACGGATCAGGAGGGGATACATGGCCGACCGGTAGAGCCGGCCGTAGTAGTGCATCCACCCGCCCACGATGGGATTGAGCCATCGGGCCAGGTCGTCCAAGGTCCAGGTGGTGCGATGGTGTATCCGCATGGCGCGGAGTTCATCGCTTTTGGCTTTGATGGCCTGGTCGCTCATGGCGGGCAGAAACGACGTGAACACACTGCCGTCCTCCGGAACCGTTACCACATCCAGGCCCAGCTTCCCCTGCGCGACTCGATCAGCCGGGAACGACCGATCGGCGAGGTCCTCGACCTCCTCGTCGGCGCCAAACGGCGCGCAACTGGTCGATCCCGCCGTTCATGAACCGACCGTCCGAATCTATGGGCACAGAGAGCGCAGGGACGTCGAACCGCACAGGTTGAGGCCGGGTCAGGGGTTCGACAAGGATCGCCCGGCTTGCCCTCACCCGCCTCGGCTGTGTCCGTCGAGTCGCTCGCTTGGGCGGTAATAGGTGGTGGGTGGCGCAAACGAGATGGAAGCGGTCACCAACCCACAGGAAGGTATTCCTTGGACCAGCAACACCGGCGACAGCTTCGTGCCCGACTTGACCTTGTCGAGATCGGCCGCGGGCCTGCGGGTCCTCCGCAGCAGCAGCAAGCCGCCGAGCAAGGCTGGCAGCGAAGCTGCACCGGGTTCGCGGACCGGCTCCTCCTCCGGACCGGCTCCTCCCACTGTGGATGGCGGCTATGACGCTCAGGGGGGGTGGGGACAGGGACTTCGCCGTTCGTTTCGGTCGCTGGTTGGCGGTCCTGGTCGGGTTGGCTAGCCAGCAGGGACTAAGCAGCCTGCGCCAAGGCGTTCGCGGCTTCGCTTTGGGCGGCTTGGTCGAAGAAGCGGAGTAGCTCCACGGGGAAGAGCATCACGAGGGTGCTGTTCTTTTCGGCGGCCACGTCTACGACGGTTGGGGTGCTGTCGATGTATGTCCGTCGGCTCTTTCGGTCCGTTGTTCGCGGCGTTCATGACAACCGAACCGCCGTGGGGATACGGGTCGGCTGTCGCTGGCCGCGGTCGGTGTTGGTCCCGGAACCGCCGCGGCGACGGCGAGTATCGGTGCCCGCCTCTCGCTGGTGGTGAAGCGTCGCTTCGCCGGGCGGGAGGCGGATGTTCAGGCGGTGACGGTGGCCGCCTCGACGGCCTGGGCCACGCTTCCGACGTGGGTGATCTCGACCTTGCGGGGTTTGGCTTGTTCGGCCACCGGGATGGTGATGGTGAGCACACCGTCGTGGTAGATGGCGCTGATGTGGTCACGGTCGAGGCTTTCGCCCAGAAACAACTGACGGCTGAACTGGCCGTGGCCCCGCTCCGCCACCAGTATATCGTCGCCTTCTTCTTGGTGGGATGTGCGCGTCGCCCCCACGGTGAGGACATCTTTTTCGACGGTCAACTCGATGGAGCCGGGATCGGCGCCGGGCAGGTCGAGGACGATCTTGAACTCGTTGCCCCGACGGTAGGCGTCGACCGGGACCTGGCGGACCCGACGTCCGGCGAGCAACTCCTCGGTGATCCGGTCGAACTCGCGGAACGGTTCGAATCGCATCAACATGGTGAATCCTTTCCTTGACGCCCGAACAGCTGACGGTCTGCGACCGCAATGCCTCGAACGTCCTACCGCACACCCTACTCTAGATCTCAGGTACTAGCAACATTCTTCTAGAAATTTGCTAGGGTGATGGGTGATGACGGAGTGGAGCTTCCTCACCAACCATGCCCGGGCCCTGCTCTGCATCGCCCACGACCCTGGAGTGCGTCTGCGCGACATCGCGACCACCGTGGGCATCACCGAGCGCAGCGCCTACGCGATCGTCACCGACCTGACTGCCGCGGGCTACGTCCTCAAGGACAGCCACACCGACGGCCGCCGCAACCGCTACCAGATCCAAACCCACCTCCCGCTACCAGAAGTCAACGCCCAGGAACGAACCATCGGTGAAGTTCTCGACCTGCTCGTCGGCACCACCCACCGGCAAACCAGTCCGACACGCCCGTCGGTGAAGCCGGACAGAACCCCCTCGCATCGCCACCGACCGCCATGAGAGAAAGGCGTGATCGGGTTCTTCCCCCAAATCGCAACGTCAGCCAAGGATGAAGCCAATGACAACCTGGGAGTACCTGATCGTAGAACTTCCCAGCTTCGAGGCACCCACCCACGCGCCAGGGGCCTCTGCCGCAGTCCACGCCCTCAACAAGGAAGGCGAGCGGGGCTGGGAAGCAGTCGGCCTCACCCCCCTGGCCGAGGGGAGGATCGCCGTACTCCTCAAAAAACCCCGAACTCAGTAGAAGCCGAGCAGACAAAACTCCGCCCAAAGCTCGGCGTCGAGCTGACCACCTCGGAACGGACACCCTGAACGTCCCGCCGAACACACATCCAGGTGGGCCGATGCCCCGCGCTGGGTGTCACCTCGATGTGCACATCAGCTGCCTCGAGGGGTGCATCCGAGGTGCGGGTCGCGGCGCAAAACCGTGACGGGGACCGCCGTGCGTGTGCTCAGAGTCAACCGGTCCACCGCTCCTTGGTCGCGCCGAGCGCGCCTTGCCGAAGCGAGGATCTGCTGCAGCTTCTAACGTCGCTGGCAAGAGTGGCGGTCGTCTGAGACGGCCAGACCATCTCTCTTGGGCACCCCTCAAGAAACAACAGAACGACTCGCAGGACCAAGCCGTCCCTTTCCCGACGGAGCTTTGTCGCAAGGCGGCGAGGCGCGAGGACATCAGCGGTGACCCGCGTGTCCACAGGCGATCCCCGCACTGGGGGTGACCCTCGGCGTGAGATCGGCGCCGCCAGCGGGCAGCCGGCCAGTCGTTGGCTACCACCGACAAGACGGCCCAGTCTTCAGATAGGGCCCACCCCTCAGATAGGGGCCGGCTCGCTGACACTGGTCGTCCTCTCGACAACCGCATCGATGAAACCGTACTCCTTGGCCTCCTCGGCGCTGAACCAGCGGTCGCGATCGGAGTCAGCCTCGACCCGCTCAATTGGCTGGAGAGTATGGAAGGCAATGCACTCCGCCAATATGCGCTTCAAGTAGACGATCTGCTCGGCCTGGATGGCGATGTCAACCGCCACCCCCTGCATCTGGCCTAACGGCTGGTGCATCAGGATCCTGGAGTGGGGCAGGGCGAAACGCTTACCCCGCGTACCCGCACACAACAGGAGCTGGGCCATCGACGCCGCCAGACCCATGCAGGTCGTAGCGACGTCGCAGGGGACTGTCTGCATGGTGTCGTAGATGGCCAGACCGGCGTCGATCGATCCGCCGGGAGAGTTGATGTAGAGGCAGACGTCCTTGGCGGCATCTTCGGCTGCGAGGAGGAGTAGTTGAGCGCAGATCAGGTTGGCGCTGGCGTCATCTATCTGGGTGCCGATAAAGATGATCCGGTCCTCGAGCAGACGGCTGTAGGTGTCGGCGGCCCGGTCGAGTGACCCAGTCTGGCCGACCACGCACGGAAACAAGTCAGACATGTGGCTCGACGGTACCCGTTTCCCAGGTCGAGGGTGAGGAGCCACCTCAGGATCGGGGTGTTTTACCGAGTCCGCAACCCAAGAGGCAACCGGATGGCGGTCAGTGTTCGGCCGATCGTAACGTCCACCGCACCCTGATTTGAGTTTCGCTCAAGGCCGGGGTGAACTGTGGGGTGCCAGATCAGGGTCGGATCGTAGACCAAGGCGTTTTGCTTGCACGATCAACTTCCCGCCGGGAAGGTGACGGGCGCTGGACGGTGGACGGTTGGCAACACCGGCGACGAGAAGTCCGCGATCGGCCGGCGATGCCGGCATCTTCGAGCCGACCTGGGCGGCGGATCGATCGACGCAGATGGATGCCTCGTGCACCCATCGCATCAGGCCAAGTACGGCGTCCACACCGGCCGGATGGTTCGCGGTCCGCAAGGTGTATTCGTCAGGATCCCCGGTTTGGAGGTTATGGAGAAGGCGATCATGACCGTGGCGGCGCTTCGCCGCGGCGCCGTCACTCAGCGCGAGTCGACGCTGTAGGTCTCGTAGGACTGCTCGGCGTAGCGTGCTGTTCGCCTGGCCGATCCGGATCAAGTTGCCTGAGTATGAACAAGCGTCCCGCAGTGTCACCTGGGATCGCCGCAACGTTTGGACCGCATCGTCGGGTACGAAGCGACGTTCCGTACTTGCCGAGTGGCGGTGGGGTTGGCGACTCAAGCCCGTGCAGATGACGGTCCCCGTAACTCCAGGACTCTCGACGGGCGTCCCATAACCCGGCCCATAATCGCGGAGGCTGGGTCGCCCCTACCGCCGGAAGTCTGAGGCGGTTAGCCGGGTCTGCGCCTCCCCCTCACTCGACGAGGCGACCCAGTCTCTTCGGAGCCTGCCACCTTGAGCTGTCGCTCACGAGCTCGGCGACTTCGATCCAATCCACGGGCCGGTCGGTCAGATCGAGGTAGTAAGTAACTCAACCGTGACGGGCGACCTACTTGGGTAGCCCGAAGCGGGGCGCCGTCCGAGGCTACGAGCTGCTCGTTCTCACCGGGTCCGACTCGAACGATGAGTCCGATCCGGCCATCGCCGTGCTCGTTGTCGACGTACCAGGCGAAGTTCTTGGTACCGATCCTGAACGCGCGGTGTGGTGGATGGCCTTCGTCGGCGACCGCCTGGGGCAAGGGGAAGCAGATCTCAGCGACACGTTCCAGGACATGATGAGCGTCCGGTGAGGTCTCATCCCCCGCATCGTGGTATCGGGTGCCCACTTTGGGTCAGGTGTTCAGCGGTTGAGAGAACCAGAACTGGTGGCCTTCGGGGTCGCGCGCGCTGTAGCTGCGCACGCCGTACGCCTGATCGGCCGGAGCGGCGCCTATGTCGGCTCCCGCCGCCTTGGCCTGCTCGTAGTGACTGTCGACATCGTCGACATGCACGTAGATGCCCACAGTTACTTGGCCTAGGTGGGCGGGATTCTTGTGGTCGGGCGGGCTGCCCATCATGATCACGCCGTCGCCGAGCTCCATCTCAGAGTGTCCCAGGCTGCCGTCGGCGTTGATCGTGCGCATCCGCTCCCGAAACCCGAACGCCTTGGCCAGCCAGTCCATTGCTGCTACGCCGTCCTCGTAGTAGAGGTAGGGGCAGATGGTCGGGTAACGCTGCCCTCCGTAGTCGGTCATGGTCTGATCCTTTCGCTGTTCATTTTGGGTTTGGCCCTTTCGAGGTACTCGCTGTACCAGGCCAACAGCAGTCGGCCTCCGAACTGGCCGTGTCGGTTGGCGAGATCGGGCCGCAGCCGTTCCAGTCCCCGGTGCACGAGCACCACGCGGGTGCCTTCGCCCTCGGCGTGAAAGCTGACTTCGATCTCGGTCTTGTAGGAATCGACGAACACCAGCCGACTCCCGCGCTCCCACACGCTCACCTCGCCGACCGTGCGCCCATCACCGGTCCGCTTGTCGTACACCTCGATGAGGCGGCCGCCCACGCCAGGCTCGAAGCGGATACCTACTGCCCGCGCCGGGTCGGCGAAGGAGTGCGAACCTCGTCCGTACCAAGAATCGATCTCGCCGGTGAACACCTCGAACGCGTCGGAGGGGTCGAGATCCACCACGACGCTCACCTGTACCGACGCTGTGTGGGTCATCAGCGTCTTCCTCGCCGATCAGCGTGAGCCTTGAACGATCCCAGCTGCTCCGACCAGAACGCGTGAACCTGGTCCAGCCAGGATTGCATCGCTACGAACGCCTCCGGGCGCAACCGGTAAACACGCTCGCGGGCGTCATCGGCCGCGGTCTCCACCTCGACCACCCCTGTCGTCCTCAGTACCCGCAGGTGGCGGCTCATCGCCGTTGGCTGCATCCCTGCCGTGGCAGCCAGGTCGCTTGCCCGTCGGGGCCCATCGGTGAGCATCTCCACCACCCGGCGTCGGGTGGGTTCCCCAAGTGCGCTGAAGACCCCATCAATATCGTTCACTCAAGAGTGAATAATCTACGAT
This sequence comes from uncultured Acidimicrobiaceae bacterium, assembly GCA_963834725.1. Classification (GTDB taxonomy): domain Bacteria; phylum Actinomycetota; class Acidimicrobiia; order Acidimicrobiales; family Palsa-688; genus PALSA-693. The sequence continues at coordinate 2,706,886 of CAWICN010000001.1, read as the reverse complement.
ACCAACAAATAAGTCAAGAGCCGCCACCGGACGACCAGGGATGTCCCAGAAGACCCGCTCTTCCCGTCCCGATAAAGCAGCGCCGAGGTATCCCAACACGCCGGGTCGGTGGGATGGTGCTCGATCGGATCGCTGACTCGTTGCGTACTATGTCAAGCGTCCCGAATGGTTGATCGGTTGGAATAGCGCTCTGTCGCGACGCACCTACCACCGTTGTCTCAATCAGACGGCTACAACGGCGGTCTCTGGGCCGGGCGATGCAGATTCCGAGTTGTAGTTGAGAGGTTGTGGCGGGTTGGCCTCGTCGGTCAACCATCCGCTCCCCGGCCAAAAAGGGATCGGTCGGCGAAATGGAGGATCGAGCCCTGCAGAAGTGGACGATCGAGAATGAAGTGGACACGCCTACCCGAGTGTTAGCTCACGAGAACGATTGGGTCTCGTACCACTGCAGGTTGTTGCTGCCGGACCCGGGGGTCCACGACCAGTCGGTGTTGTCGATGGTGTTGGAGTAAATGCCGATGATCGCCGGGTTGCCGGGGACGCTCGGGGGTGGTCCACTTGGGGGGAATACGCAGGCCGCGAGGCTGAATATCGACCACCCTCCCGAACTAAAGCCGGACCCTGGCGTGAAGGCGTAGTGGTAGAAGCCGCTGCCGTCGTTGAAGGCCAGCCTGGATCCGTACAGGCCGACGGTCCCGTTGGGGCACTGGCCGTTGACCGGGGCGTAGCCGCCGGCGGCCGCCGGAGTGCTGGCCCACTTGCCTGGTTGGTTGGGGATCGCGCTCCCCAGCTCGAGGTAGTGCACCTTGCCGTAGCCGTTGTTGGTCAGGTGCCATTCGGTGATGCCGATGGCCTGGGCGCAGTTGTCGTAGTACGGCGTGATCGTGGTGGGCTGGCTGATCTGCGTTCCGGGTGCCACGCTTTGGGCGTCGACGACGGTGCCGCACTGCACCGCGGTGAAGTGCGGGCTGGGATTGAGGGCGGGGGCCGCCCAGGTGACCCCGGCGGCGGCCGGGCAGCTGTTCAGGGCGTCACCCGAGCAGTTGGGGACGGTGGATGTCTGCTGGGACGAGTAGTACTGGAAGGCGACGGCTGTCCCGACGGCAACCGAGGTGCCGGCCGCCGGGCTCTGGCTGCCGGCGATCACCCCCGTGGGGCTGCCGATGGGCGCCGCGCCCATGTTGGTGCCGCCGGTGCTATCGCATTTGAGGTTGTGCTGCGCCAGGGTGGCGCAGGCCGCCCCGCCCGGCCCCCCGCTCTGGCTCGTCAGGTCCGGGACCGCGGTGGCCGCCGTGCCGTAGTAGTTGGCGGTCAGGTCCGACCCGTACGGGACCGACGTCGGCGGGTTGAACGGCGGCGACGTCGACACCACCTGGTTTGTGGGGTTCCCGAGCCCCAGGTCGCTGGGTTGGCAGGTGGCGAACCCGTGCGCCTGGGCGTAGGCGCAGTATCCCTGGAGATCGGCGGGAACGCCGTTCTGGCCGGGCATGGGCACGGTCACGGGAGCGCTGGTGCTGTAGTAGTTGACGGTCATGGTGCCGCCGTAGGGGATCCGGTTCCCCGGCGCCGGTGTGGTGCTGATGACCACGCCGGCCGGGTTGCCTTTCTTCTCGTCGTCGGGTACGCAGTGGTAGCCGGAGGGGATGGACGCGGAATAGCTCTGCGGGTCGATGCCCCCCTGGCTGGGCGGGGTGAACGGTGGCACCGTGAACGGGGCGCCGGTGCCGTAATAGTCGACCTCGACGCGGCTGCGCGCCGGGAGGGGCTGTCCTTCGCGGGGCACCGCGGTCACCTGGTCGGGGGCCTGGCCGGATGGGGATTGGCCCAGGTTCTTGGGGGCGCACACGAAACCGGCTTTGGCGACGGCCGCGCAGGCGTTCGTCACGGTCTGGCCTTCCAGGCCGTTCGGCACCACGCCGGCCGGGGTTGACCGTGGCGTCGAGGTTGCCGGCGGCGGCGGGGGGGTCGCTGGCGGTGCCGTCGGCTGCACCCCGGACGCTGAGCTGCTGCCGGCGGGGGACGCGGGGGCGGCGGTGGGCGTTGAAGGGCCGGTCGGTGCGGGGGAGGGGCTGGAGGGCGGCGGGCTGCTGGGCGCGCCATGGGGCTGGTGGCTGGCGCCGACGGCCCGGTTTTTGGCCGGCTGGCCGGCTGGCCCGCCGGGGGAGACCACGCCGTCGCCAGTGCCCTTGGAGGCCGTCTCGGTGGTGCCGTTCGGGCTGATGATGGAGGCTTCGGATGAGGTGGGGTCGTCGGCCCAGACCTTGCCGTCTTTGACGACGACCTCGATGTCGGTTTGGCCGGGAATGCCGGCCGGGACGGGGATGGTCTGGGCGAGGGTCATGGCCGGGGTGTAGCGGAGCACCGCGTTGGCCGTGTCGTCAGGGACGTAGGCGTTGCCGGCGTTGGAGACGGGCGGGCCGAATGTGTGGCCCAGTGGCAGGGTGACCTGTTGCGTCTCGCCGGTGGCCAGGTTGACCTGGATGAGCTGGGTGCCGCGGATCAACCACAGCGAGCCGGGCTGGAGGGACTGCTCCACGCTGATGGTCGCGCCCTGCGGGCCCGGTAGAGAGATGACGTTCTTGTTGGCCGGGCTGTTGGGCGTGAGGAGGTGGAGCTTCCCGTCGGTGGTGCCAATGGCGACGGGCTGGTTGCCCACGACGGCGACGTCGATGGGCTGGCGCTGGGTGCCGACCGCAGCGGTCTGCTCATGGGCGCCGGAGAGGACCGTGACCGTCCCCGAGTTCGATCCGATGTAGGCCACTCCGTCGGAGGCGATGGCCGAGTCGGCGATCCCGCCCGGGATGTGGATGGGCTTTGCCAGGGAGAGGGTCTGCGGGTTGAACGGGATGACGGCGCTTTTGGCGGGATCGACGACATAATGGGCGCCGGCGGCGGCCAGGATGCCGCTGCCGGCCTGGGCGACCGGCTGCGGGTTCATGGTGGAGAGGTCGATCTCGTACACTTTGTGGGAGGCCGGGTCGGCGACGAAGACCTGGCCGCTGGGGTCTTCCACCACTTCGAGTGGGTCGCTCGCGACTGCGGCCAGGGCGACGGGAGAGTCGGCCACGGTGGCGTCGAACCGTCGGGAGGGCCCATTGATGTGCACGATGGTGTCGCCCTTGCGCAGCCAGGCGCTGCCATCGCTCGACAGGGCCCGGGTGGCCGAGTAGCCGGTGCCGAAGGCCACCGCCAGCACGGCGCCGACAAGCACGCCGGCCAGGCTGACCCGGCCGAATCGCCCGACGCCCGCCCGGTGGGAGGGGGTCTGCTCGCCGCCGGCGGCTACGCCAGCACCAGATTGGGGGTCGCTCGCCGCACGTCGCCATCTACCCAGCGACCCTTTGGTCATGGCTCGGATGGTATCGGGAGTGTGGCGGCCCGCCATGGCGAGGGTTGCCTAGGGGCCGCCGTGGTAGAAGCTCGGTTGGGGCGTGTCGTCGCCGAGCACGTTCCACGGAAAGCCGGGGCTGCCGAAGTGGTCCAGGATGTGGTACTCGCCCGAGACGGCGATGGCGGTGGGCCGCTCGACGGGAGGTGGCTCGTAGCGCACGATTGACGTCTGGGGCTTCCCTTGCCCGTCGAAGCTGACCGACTGGGGGACGATCACTGGGGTGCCGTCGTTGCTGTACGCCACCCGGTAGTCCGACATCAAGGCCCGCACTCTGCCGTCGAGGTTGCGCTGGAAGGTCACCTTGTAGGCGCCGTAGCCGACGTTGTTGATCTGGGTGGCGTTGGCCCCGGCGGTCACCGTGCTGATGATGGCGCCGACGCCGCCGGCCGCGGCGTTGGCGGCGAACGCCGACGGCTCGACGTGCTGATCTGGGCCGTCGCTGGAGTCGCTGTAGTTGGTCGACCCGTTCCCGCCCGTCCACACGGGCAGGCCGTCGCCGGCTACGTCGAGGCTCTGGTAGTCGGCCGGCGACGCGGCCCGGACCGTGGGCGCCCATGCGGCTATCAGTCCGGCAGCGGCCAGTGCCAGAGGGGATGCGCCGGCGTAGAGCTGGCCGGTGCCGACGTAGCTGTGGATGGTGAACCAGCCCGGGTCTGAGCCGGCCAGCGAGCTCACCCGGCCGGAGCCGTCGGCGGAGGCGTTGTAGTGGCCGCCGTGGCCGTCGGGGACCATGGGTACGACCAGTGGATACTTGATCCCGTCGGGGCCGATGATGAAGCCGCCTCCGCCGTAGGTGCCGCCCCGCCAGCACATAGTGATGACCTGTTGCGCCCACAGAGGGCTGTCGGCCAGCAGGTTGCCGGTGGCCAACGGCTTGTTGCTGTTGCTCAAGAAGCCGCCAGCCTCGGCGTAACCGAACGCCAGCAGGCTCACCGGGTCGGGCGGCACGGGGATCGAGAGGTGGGCGACGGCCTCGACTTGCCGGCAGAGAGCGGCGAGGGCTCGGCAGACCTGCTGGAGGTGCCGGCTGGCTTGCTGGAGGTGGTGGTCGGCCTTGGTCTGGGCCTGTTCGGTCTGAGTCAGCTGCTGCTTGGCCTGGGTGACCGCGCTGTACAGGCTGGGCGGTATCGGGGGAGGGGTGGCGGCGTGGCCGTGGGGGAGCCAGTTGGCCTGCTCGGCTTCGGCGCCGGCCAGGGCGGTCTGGGCGTTATGGAGGGCGGTCGTGGCGTCGGTGACCTTCTGTTTGGCCAGGTTGTCTGCTTTCTGGGCCTCCTGCTGCTCTTCGATGGCGGTGGCCACCTGGGGGAGGGCGGAGGCCACCCGGTCATAGGCGGAGGCCACGGCGGCGTGGCGGTTGCCCATGATGGTGGTGTAGTCGCGCCATGGTCCGGCCGAGGAGCCGCTGTAGTTGGCCGGGTCCAGGGCGTTGGTGGCATTGTGGAATACCGCGCCCACCTGGTCGTGAGCCTGGGAGAACCCGCCCAGCCTGGGGGCGAAGGCCCGCACCGCCGCGGGCCGGGGCAGAGTCACGAGTCGGCCGCCCGGAAGTTGTGGACGACCATCCGCAGGCCGTCGGCCCCCTGCCGGGCCGACTCGGCCAGGCCGGCGGCGTGGCGGGCCATGGCGGCGGAGAAGCCGTGCAGGGCATCGTCGGCGTCCGGGTCCCCGATGCCGGCGTCCCACCAAGGGGCTCGCCCAGCCTCGCCCGCGCCGGCGAGAAGACCGGCCGCCTGTTCAAGTGCTTCGACGTGGGCGGCGATTCGCATGGGACGGTTGTAACCCGCTCGGCCCGGGCCGGGCAATGGGGAGGGTTGCCGAATGGGTGGGGTGGCCAGTTCTAAGCTGGCCGCCGTCGATGGACGACAAAGCGGTGGTCACGGTGGGCGGGCAGCGCTTTGAGTTGGGCGCGGGCGAGGTGCTGACCTTCGGGCGGGATCCGTCCTGTGCGGTGTGCCTCGACCCCGATGACCTGGGGATCTCTCGTCTGGCGGGATCGATCGAGGAGGAGGCCGCCACGTGGTGGGTCCTCAATCGGAGCACCGTCCGGCCCCTGGAGGTTGTCGACGAGATCGGGATCCGCACGGTGGTGCCGCCCGGTCGGCGTCTGGCCGTGGTCGGCCCCCTGACCGTGGTGGTCGAGGGTGCCGTACGCCGCCACGCCTTGTCCGTGCAGCCGGGGCGGCGTAGTCCGGGGTCGGCGGCGACACCGGCCGGGGCCGGGAGCGGCGACCCTCGTCCGACGGTGACCGCCGCGGAGGTGGTGATCAACGAGCAGGACCGGCTTGCTTTGGCCGCCCTGTTCTCCGGGTACCTGGAGCCGTTCCCCCGCTACGATCCGCACCCCCGCAGTTATGCCGACGCCGCCGTCCGCCTGGGATGGCCTCGCACCACCCTGGTGAAGCGCATCGAGTACCTGCGCGCCCGTCTTGCCAACGCCGGGGTCCCCAATCTCCAGGGCGACAACGGCCTGTCCGCCCTGGCCGAGTGGGCTCTGCTGACGGGCTCGTTGACCCGGGAGGATCTGAGCCTGCTACCCGACCGGTAGTGGGCCCAGACGCTCCTTCAGCCGGCGGGGTGTCGGGAGCGGGCGGCTGCCCCCTCATCAGACATGGCCACCTGGACGGACTCGATCTGGCCGCGGATCACCAGCAGCCCTCGTCCGGCGGGCCAGCCGCCCGCCGTCGAGCGTGGCAGCCGCAAATCGAAGACTTCCCCATCGGTCGACGCCGTCGGCGTGAGAAGCAGCCCGGAGCGGCTGCGGCGGGCGTCGCCCAGCCAACCGCGGTAGCGGGACATGAGCAGATCGTCGGTGGTGGCGGCGGCCAGGACGACCAGGCGCTGGTCGCGGGCCGTGCGCAGCAGGTCCTGCAACAGCCGGCTGGCGGCGTCGCCCACGAGTTCGCCGTCGTCGATGACCAGCGCCGCCGGCCCTGCGACCTTGTCGATGGCGGTCTGCAACTCGTCGGCCAGGTCCGGCCCGCCCGCCAGGGAGGCCACCACACCGGGCAGCTCGGCCAGTCCCCGCAGGGGCGAGACGCGCGGCGTCACCAGTATTACCGACCGCGCTTTGCGTTCCCGGCCGGTCAACGAGCGCACCATGGTGGCCAGGGCCGTGCTGCGTCCTGCTCGGGCCGGGCCGGCCACCACGAAACCTGGCCCGGCGTCGTTGAGGTCGACGTGGACGGGACCGAGCTCGTCGCCGCCGGCCCCGACGGTCACCACCGCGTCACCGGGCGCCACCAGGTCACCACCCGACCCCGCCGCGACCAGATCGCCCAGTCGGATTTCCTCCGGCAGGGGATCCACCCGCCGTGGCCGGCCAGCCCCTCCGGACCGTCCGCGCTCGAGGGCCCAGTGGCCACCGTCCAGTCAGCTCGGCCGCCAGCGAGCCCATGGCGGATACCTGCGCTGTCCTCGGTCCCGTCCGTCCCAAGCACGGCGATCTGCACCTCGTGGCCGTCTTGGGCCCAGATGGCACGTCCGTTGGGCATGTGGGCCGGCACCTGTCGGGCGTCGAGGCCGAACAGGCTGTAGTCGCTGCGGTCGGCCTGGCGCAGCACCAGCCGGGCCTCGACGGCGCTGGCCAGCCGGCTGGTGAACGCCGTGCGGTCCCCGGACATCACGAAGTGCACGCCCACCGCCCGCCCCTCCCGGAGCAGCCGGTCAAATGCGTCGACCAGCTGCCCGCCGTCGCGCTCGCCGTAGCGGGACACGAACGCTTCGAGCCGATCGACCAGGACTACCACCGCCGGGCCCGGGTCCCCTGATCCCGAGCGGGCCCGGCTTTGCACCTGGGCGCCGAGCATCTGCATCAACCGGGTTAGGCGGTCCGGGTCATCCGCGCTAACTACCGCACCGCAGTGGGGGAGAGCGGCCAGGGGGTCAAGCGCCCGGTTGCCGCAGTCGATGGCATACATGTGCAGGTCGGCCGGGCCTGCCGAGCGGCACAGGCCGGCCGCGATGGTGCGCAGCGTCGTGGACCGCCCGCTGCGCACCGACCCGCCGACCAGGACCGAACCGGCCCGGGCCAGGTCCAGCACGAACGGTTCTTGCGTCTGGGCTTCGGGCACGTCGACCACGCCGATCACGGCCCGCAGCGGCCCCACCGCATCGGGGCCCACCCGGCAGGCGACCGCCTGGACCGGTATCACCTGGCCGAGCGGCGGCAACCACGGGCTGCTCCCGGCCTGTACGCCCAGCTCACAGGCCGCCTGGTTGACCGCCGCCACCAGCAGGGTGAGCTCGGTCGGCCCGCTGGCTGCGCCCTCCTCGCCCTCAATCTCAGGTGGCCGGTTTCCCATCGCCGGCACCGACAGGGGCTCCACCTGCGGCGCCCGCCGCGCCCCTCCCGCCGTCGCCTCCGGGCCCGCCGCGGTCGAAAGTGCCACCCCCACCCGCGCCGCCTGGAACAGCGTCAGGTCGTTGTAGCCGGTACGGGCGTAGGCCCGACCCGGTGTCTCGCGACCGATGCGGGCCGCGTCGGGCACCCCGATCACGTCCACGCTGTCGCCGTTGTCGGCCACCCGCAGGCAGATGCGCAGGTTGAGGTTGGCTCGCATGTCCGCCGAGACGGTGCCGCCTGGGCGCTGGGTGGCCAGCAACACGTGCACGCCCAGGCTGCGCCCCCGCATCCCGATGCCGACCACCCCGCTGACGAACTCCGGCACTTCCTCCACCAGGGTGGCGAACTCGTCGATCACGATGACCAGGCGGGGTAACGGTTCCGGGGCCTGACCGTCAGTGAGGGCCCAGTACTCCTCGATGTCCTTAGCTCCGGCTGCGGCCAGGAGCGTCTCTCGGCGCTTCAGTTCGGCGGTCAGCGACGCCAGAGCCCTGGCGGCCAGGTGTCCGTCCAGGTCGGTGACCAATCCAACGCAGTGCGGTAGCAATCGGCAGTCCTTGAAGGCGCTGCCTCCCTTGTAGTCAACCAGCACGAAGTTCAGGGCGTCCGGCCGATTCCCGACCGCCAGGCTGGTCACCAACGTCTGGAGCAGCTCTGACTTCCCCGCCCCGGTGGTGCCCGCGACCAGGCCGTGGGGGCCGTCCGCCCGCAGGTCGACGGCGAACGGCCCGGTCCCGCCGGCCCCCACCACTGCCTCGGTGCAACGCCCGCCCGGCGAGGCCGTCCAGGCGCGCCGGACATCCGCCGAGCCCGGCGAGTCGAGGCCGAGCAGCTCCAGCAGCCGGGCCGAGCGGGGCACTTCCCCGCCTCCGGGGGCAACGCCGGCGGCGTCGCGCAGGGGGGCGATGGCCAGGGCCAACCGGGTGGCGGTGTCCTCGCTCATCCCGTCGGGCAGGATGTCGGCGACGGGCTCCACTCCTTTGCGGCGCAAGATGACGCGGCTGTTGACCTCCGGCTCGGGGCTGACGGCCACCCGGCATTCCTCCGGGAGGTTGTGTTCGTGTTCGTCGAGGCACAGGGCGTACACACCGGCCCCGGGCCCTCGCCGCAACACGTCCGACAAGCCGTCTACCACCCGCAGGCGGCGGGCGCCGTCCAGCACCACCACGACCCGCCGCCCGGCTGGCTGGTCGGCCAGCAGGGTCCGGGTGGCCTCTTGGCGCTCGTCGATCAGGCGGCGCAGGTCGGCCAGCCGCTCCTCCACCTGCTGCCGCCCGGCGGCGACCAGCCGTCTGCATCCCCACCCCGGATCGGGAGGCACGAGGTGCGGCAGCCATAGCGTCCAGGCCCAATCGTCAGCGTCCCCTTGGCCCGTCAGGACCACCACGGCCACCTCCCGGGGGCTGTGCAAGGCGGCGATCTGGGCCAGCGCGGCGCGGGCCCAAGCCATCGCCATCGGTCGGGGTCCGGCCAGCCCGGCCACCCCGGCCCCGGCCAGGTCGAATGCCACCGGGACCAGCCGGGCTACCGGCGCCCGGTCGGGGGCCGGGCCGCGGAAGCGCAGGCCGGCCGGGCGCGAGGTCAGGCCGACGCGAACGCTCAGGAAGTCGGCGTCGTCGGGCCGCCGCTCCCACAGGCGGGCCGTTGGCGCCTGCGCGATCCGCACCAGGGCGGCCGGATCCGGCAGGGCGTCCCGTCTGGCCCGCTCGTCGGCGCCGGCGGAGGCGGCCAGGGCGGCGTCCAGCTCGGCGACCGCTCGCCGGTAGTCGGCCAGCTTGGCCCGGTACTCCCGCCGTCCGCTGCGGCGGTCGCTCAGATAGTTCGCCGCCACCATGATTGGCGAGAGAGCGATGAACACCGCGTAGGTCAGGCTCTTGAGCACCACCACCAGGACCAGACCGATGGCGATAGGGGCCAGGATGGAGGCCAGGGGAAAGCGTCGGCCCGGCGGCTTGCTGGGCTCCGTCGGGACTTCCAGCTCGTGATCCGGGGCAGGCGGTGGGATGCGCGGCGGGCGGTTGAAACGGCGGGTGCCGGCCGGGCCAGGCGGGTCAACGACGGCGACGGGCGGGGCCGGACGGCGCAGGGCGATCACGCTCTCGCCCACCTGGAACACGTCGTCGGGTTGCAGCGGTTGGGGGCCGGCGATGCGGTGGCCTCGCCACCCCACCCCGTTTCGGGATCCGATGTCCTCGACCACCGCGCTGCCGTCGGTGGCGGTGACCCGGGCATGGCGCCGGCTGACCTGGGCGTCGGGCACGGCCAGATCGGCGTTGGCCTCCCGGCCCACGGTGAGGGTTGCCGCCGCTGGCAGGGCAATCGAGGGACCCGCGGCCGCCCCGCCGATCACGGCCAGTTCGAACAGCGCCGGCTGCACCGTCGCCTCAGCGGCGGGGCCGCCCAGCCCGACTGTCGAGCCATGGACCAGTCCGGCCGCTGCCAGCGGTGCCTCCGGCCGAAGCCGGATCGTGCCCGAGAAAACCGGCTGGTCGGACCCGGCGCCCGCCCCGGTCACTTTCAGCCGGGCGGCCAGGACGGCACCCAGCTCGGCCACAGTGGTGCCCGCCTCGGCGTCCACCACCACGGCGGCGGGCGGCCGGCCGGCGGCGACCACCTCCAGAACCAGCTCCATGGCCGCGGAGGTCGGGCCCAGTGGCGGCCCGGCCGGCGTGTGCTCAGCTTGCATGGAGGCCGGCTCCCCCGCTCGGCAGCGACACGCGCCCGGCGATCGTCTTCACCCGCTCGGGGTCAGGCCGGGGCCGTTGGCTGAGGGCGCCGATCTGGCCGGGTACGCCCCCCGGTTTGGTGTCGGCGTTGTCGAATTGGCGGATCGCGTCGCCGATGAACGTGTCAAGGTCGTACAGCTCGCCCACCAGGTGGTGCAGGCTCTTCGGACCGGCGCCTGCGATCTCGTCCAGGAGGGCGGCCGCCTGGCGCACGTGCGGTTCGGCGGGACCGGCGGCGGGAGTCTGCACCGGCAGTTCGTGGCGCAACGCCGTGGCCTGGCGATGGACCGACACCGTCCGGTCGCGGCAGTCGACCAAATTTCCCGCCAGGTCGCGCAGCTCCGACCGCGACACCTTGATCGTATTGAGGGAGGGGGCGCCGGCGAAGGGGAAGCCGCCGGCTCCCACGTCGCGGTCGACGTTGATACCCGCCACGTAATCCCCGGCCCCGCCCAGATATTGGTGGGCGGAACCAGCCGGCGCGGTGGCAGCGCCGTCCCACGCCGGCACCCACTGGATGGCCTGGCCGTGGTAATTGGCGCCGTTGTACCGGGCTCCGTCGTAGACCACGCTGGTCCACCCGGCGGCGGCCAGGGCCCGGTTCCAACCGTCGACGAAGCCTTTGACCTCGGGGCCGCTTTCGTTGGCCTCGGTGTCCAGCGCCACCTCGTGGCCGAGACCGAGGTGCTGCACCGCCACCATGGCCTGGCGGGCCTGCGGGGCCGGGTCGTCGGCGACGTTCGCCACCCAGATGGGGAGGGGCTTGATGCCCGCCTTTCGAAGGGCGTCCCAGCCGGACTGGGGCCACACGCCGGCGGCATTGTCTCCGCCGACGTAGCCCGCCCACCATTTGATGCCGTCGCGGGCCGCCTGTCTGGCCTGGGCCAGGTCAGGGGCCTCGAGCGAGTCCACCCCCGGCTGCATGCTCACCCTTCGATCCCTCCGATCAGTTCGCTCAGGTCCGAGACGATGGCGGTGCCGCCAACGTCCTCGATGACGGTCCCCGGCTCGTGTGTCTCCTCTGTGTCTGTACCGCCGGCGTCCAGGGGAGCGACGATGCGCCACACCCCCAGGTCTCCGGCGTCCCACCACCGCACCTCGCCGCCCAGGTAGGCGTCGTCGCCGAGCCGCCGGGTGACGCGCACCCGGCCGGCCCGCCTGCCGCCGGCGAGCGCCGCCCGCCACACGGCGGCCGGTACGGCCGGCACGCCCGCCTGTCGCAACCGGTTGTCGACGCTCTCCCACTCGCCCGCCGCCGCCAGCCGCTCGACGTCACCCGCCGTGGCCGCAGGGACCTCCAGCCGGGTTCCGGTGGGCTCCGGCCCGGCCGGGGCCTGCTCCTCCAGGAGCCGCCACAGCAGGCTCCCGAACGACTCGTCGCTCCGGTCAACCACCCACACCTGCGGTTCCCGCTCGTGCAGAGTCACCTTCGGTCCGTCCTGGCGGCCGAGCACCACGTAGCGCTGGATTGCCCTGCCGCCCAGCTCGATCTCGGCCACTGCGTCCGCCTCGAAGAGCGGCCCGAGCCGGTCCGCGGCGCCAGGAGCAAGCGCCACGGGGGGGTCATCGCCCAGTACCAGTAGCCCGCGGGCCACCAGGCTGCGGGTGGCGACCGTCTCGGCCAAAGCGCCGTCCCCGCCGGCAAGGGTCGGCGGCAGAACGGCCCCACTGACCGCGGCCAGCACCTGCAACTCCTCGGCGCTGAACGCCCACGTGGCACCCATCACTGCTCGGCCGCGCCCGTCACAGGTGCCCGACCGGCGGACGCCAGCGGGGCAGTTCCCGAACACACCCGCGCTCCAAGCCGTCCCAGGCCGTGTCGTACGGCCGAGGGAGTGCCCCGTGCCAGCCCAGCCGGGCGAGGAACTGCGATCGGTAGGGAGCGATATTCGGTTCGGCAAGCAGCGCATCCACGAACCGCTGGGCGCCCAGCAGCTCTGCCCGGCGCCGGTCCAGGGCCTCGGCCCCGCGGTCGAGCACGGCCGCCGACTGGACCAACAGAGCGGCGTTGCTGTCGAGCAGCGCGTAGACACCCGTCAGCCGGCGGCGGAACTCCCGGACCCGGGCGCCCTGCCACACCAAACGGCGGGTCCGGGACCGGAGACCCTCGCCCACGTCGGTGAGGAGGCCGGCCAGCCGCCGGGCGGCGGCCGCCTGCTCCTGCAGCTCCGCCGGCGCCATCACCACCGTCACAGCAGTCCTCCCGTGCCTATTTGTCCGCTATCGGCCCCTCTCAGCGCTGATCCGCGGCCACGAAGCGGTCCTTGGTGGTGCGAACGTCGCGACCAGCCAGCTGCAGGCCGTCGGACATCCGCTTGAGGGCCGGCTGGAAGTCCTTCTCCCAGGCGTCGCGGAAATCGTTGCCCAACACCCCCCACCACTCGGTCTGTGCCAGCAGCTGCGTCAACTCCTGCCGCAACTGGTCGACGGTGACCGACACCCGCTCCAACCCCACGTGGAGCCGCTCCATCTCCTGGACGTCAACACCCTTCACGTCTCCCTTCATCGCTTCAGCTCTCCTTTGCTGTGCACCGCGATAGCTCCGTGCCACCACCGCGGCCACCATAAGAAGAGGTTCGGGTCCCGCCAATCGGGAGGCCTCCCCATAGGCAGCGACGGCGAACCGGCGCGAAACAACAAAATCATGGCGCTCGTCTACGATCGGCCGCCGGCCCGCGGGCGGGCGAGCGGGCCGGACCTCACCGCCCGCCAGCAACAACCTCGACCAGAAAGAGAAAGAGGAGACAGCGACGACTGCTCCGTGCCAGCAAAGCTTGCAGCTCAAAGCCAGAGCGTGGGGCGAGACGGGAGCGAGCGGGCGTTGACTCCACCCGCCCGACGGGGCGCGGCGCCAGCCGGCTCGTGGGTTGAGGGTGAGCCGATCGACGTGGCCGCGGTGGTGGGCGACGATCGCTACGGCGACGCCCGGGCGCTGCCGGGCGGGCGGCGCGGCCCATCGGCCCGCGCCCGCGGCCGGGAGGACCGGGTGGACGTGGCGGTCAAGCTGGCCGCCGCCCCGGCGCCATCCGCCCTGCGCAAGGCCTTCCTGGCCGAGGCGGCCCGCCACCAGGCGCTCCGGTCGCCGCACCTGGTCCCCATCCTCAACGCCGGCGTGACCGGTGACGGGCGCCCGTGGCTTACCACCTTGTGGTACCCGTACGGGTCGTTCGGTGCCAACGGGGAGCTGGGCGCCGTCGATGACTCCGTGGCGGCAGCCCGGCAGGCCGCCGCCGGGCTGGCCGTCCTGCACGCCACCGGGCTGGTCCACGCCAACGTGACTCCCCCCAACGTGCTGATCGCCGGCCCCGGCCAGGTGGCCCTCGACGGCAGCTCGCTCCCCGGGTTGACGCCGCGCCTGGCCGAGGGCGAGGTGGCGGCCCACGTCCCGCCGGAGGTGATCGAGGGCCACGCATGGGACGCCCGGGGCGACGTGTGGGCCCTCGCCTCGTGCCTGTTCGGCTGGCTGCGGGGCCAGCTGCCCTGGGCGGACGCCGCGGGCAAAGGGATCGTCCCCTGGCTCCTCGCCCTCAGCACCGATCCTCCCGCTCGCGCCAGGCGGGCGGACGTGCCCGCGTGGCTGGAGACCCTGATCGGAGAGTGCCTGTCGGGCGACCCCTCGGCCCGCCCCGCGGCGGCCGAGCTGGCCGACCGGCTCCGGGGAGGCCCGGCGCCGTTGCGATCGGCCACTGTCGCGCCCCGCCCTCCTGTCGAGGGGCGGCCCCTCGGCAGCCGTTACGTCTTGCGGGAGCCGGTCGGCGCCGGCGCCACCGGCCAGGTATGGCAGGGCCTGCGCCGGTCGGACGGGACGGCCGTGGCCGTCAAGGTGCTCCGCCCGGAGCTCACCTCCTCGGCTGAGGCCGTCGCCCGCTTCCTGCGCGAGCGCACCACTCTGGTCGGTCTCGACCATCCCAACCTGGTCTCCGTGCTGGACCTGGTGGCCGAGGGCGAGACGCTGGCCATCGTCATGGAATTGGTGGACGGCAGCGACCTGCGAACGGTGCTCGCCGACCGCGGCCCTCTCGACGACCGGGAGGCCTGCGGGCTGCTGGCCCAGGCCGCCGCCGGCATGGCCGCCGTGCACCGGGCCGACGTGGTGCACCGCGACCTCAAACCAGAAAACGTTCTCGTCCAGACGACCCCGGCCGGGCCGGTGGTGCGCGTCACCGACTTCGGCATCGCCCGCGCCGTTGGCGGCCCGTCGATGACCCGCACCGAGCAGCTGGTGGGCACGGCCGAATACCTGGCCCCCGAACTGGTGGCGGGCCGGCCCCTGACACCGGCGGCCGACGTCTACGGCCTGGGTGTGATGCTCTACGAGATGGTCAGCGGCCGTCGCCCCTTCGAGGCCGAGCACCCCGCCGCCGTTCTGCGTGCCCACCTCGACGCCGATCCGGCCCGCCCGCCGGGACTGCCCGACCCGGTGTGGGACCTCCTGGCGCGCCTACTGGCCAAGGATCCCGCCTGCCGCCCGACCGCCGCCGAGGTCGCCGAAGTTGCCGCCTGGCTGGCGGGCGGGGCCGCCTTCCCATCTTCTGCCTTTCCGGGCGCCCCAATTGTTGCAACCCCGGCCGGACCCACCCCTGTTGCCCCCGCGGCATCCGCGGCGCCGCCAGCCCCGCACGGCGGGGAGACCAGTGCCGCCCTACCCGCCCTGCGCCTCGAGCCGGCACTCGAGCCCGCCGTCCCAACCCGGGCGCGCCGCGGCACCCGGTGGTATCTCACCGTGGCAGGCCTGGCCGTCGTCGTGCTCGGCGCCGCCGGCGCCGGCATCGCACTGGCCCTCAGCCACTCGCCGGCCCAGACCGTCCGCACCGAGAACGTCGACGTGACGTCGGCCGTAACCCTGGCGGCCGGCGGCACGGTGACGGTCACCTGGCCCGCCATTTCGGCCGCCAACTTCGACCTGGTCCTGGTCACGGTCCAGCCGGCGATCCCCGACCACACCAACCCCCTCACGGTCGTGGAGCAGCCGACGACCACGGAGTATCACATCACAGGCATCCCGCCGGGACAGCACTGCTTCTCGGCCATCGCCGCCTTCAGCGGCAGACCGCCCGCAGGCGTTCCCCGCGCTACCCCGAGCACGAAGAAGTGCGTGACCGTCCCATGAGCACCGACGCCGCCTTCTCCGCCGGTGCCGAGGTCACTCCCGCCGCCGCCAGCCGCTTCGCCGAGGCCCACCAGGCCATCCTCGCCAACATGGAGAAGGTCGTGCGGGGCAAGACCGACGTACTGCGCCTGGCCCTGTGCTGCCTGTTCGCCGAGGGCCACCTTCTCATCGAGGACGTCCCCGGCGTCGGCAAGACGACCATCGCCAAAGCGCTGGCGACGTCGATCGACGCCTCGTGGCGGCGCATCCAGTTCACGCCCGACCTGTTGCCGTCGGACATCACCGGCGTGTCGATCTGGGACCCCGACAGCCACAGGTTCGAGTTCCACCGCGGCGCGGTCTTCTCCCACCTGGTGCTTGGCGACGAGATCAACCGGGCGTCCCCCAAGACCCAGTCGGCCCTCCTGGAGGTGATGGAAGAGCGCCAGGTCACCGTGGACGCGGTGAGCTACCCGGTGCCCCGACCATTCCTGGTCATCGCCACCCAGAACCCGATCGACCTGGGTGGCACCTACCGGCTGCCCGAAGCCCAGCTGGACCGCTTCCTCATGCGGATCTCCGTGGGCTATCCCGACGGCCCCGCCGAGGCGGACCTCCTCGACGGCCGGGCCCGGGGTGGCCAGGTACCCGACATCGGCCCGGTCATAGGGGTGGAGCAGGCCGCTCAGATGATCCGCCTGGCCGCCCACGTGCACGTCGATCCGGCCATCACCCGCTATGTGGTGCGCCTGGCTGACGCCACCCGGGGCCTTCCCGATGTCCGCCTCGGTCTCAGCACCCGCGGCGCCCTGGCCCTGGTACGCGCCGTCCAAGCCCACGCCCTGGCCGAAGGCCACGACTACGCCGTTCCCCAGGATGTCAAGGCTGTCGCCAAGCCCGTCGTCGCGCACCGGCTCATCCTCACTGCCGAAGCCGAGGTGGAAGGCCGGAAGACCGACAGCCTCCTCGACGAGGTCCTGTCGTCCGTGCCGATTCCCGTGCAGGGCTAGCCAGCGTGCCCCCCCCGCCGGACAGCCCCGCGGCCCCCGCCCGGCGCCACCGCCCCCTCGAGATCACGCCCGTCGGGCGCAGCGTGGCCGCGGCCACCGTGGCCACCTACGTTGCCGGCGTGGCGCTGGGCTACGGCCAGCTGATCGTGCTGGCCGCGGCCGGCATCCTTGCCCTGGCCACGGCCGCCGTGTTCATCGCCTGGCGGCCTCGCGTCCAGGTCACCCGCGACTTCCGGCCCAGCTCCGTCACCGCCGGCGCGGCCGCCGCCGCCGTCCTCACCGTCACCAACCTCTCCAGATGGCCGTCACCTCCCGTCCGCGTCGCCGACCGGCTCGGCTGGCAAGACATCGAACTGCCCGTCCGGTTGCTGGCTCCGGGCGGGTCCGCTCTGGTCCGCTACCCGTTGCCAACCCAGCGCCGGGGCCGGGTAGGCCTGGGCCCCCTGCGGGTGATGCGCTCCGACCCCTTCGGCCTGGTCCGCCGCCGTCAAGCGGGCGGCGGCCTCGACGTGCTGTGGGTGCACCCCCGGACCTGGCCCCTGTCGCCGCTGCCTGCCGGCGTGATCGCCGACTTCGAAGGGCCCATCTCCGAGACGGGGACAGAGGGATCATTGACCTTCTCCTCCCTGCGGGAGTTCGTGGCCGGCGACGATCGGCGCTTGATCCACTGGCGGTCGTCGGCCCGGCTGGGCCAGCTCCTGGTCCGCCACAACGTGGACGCCAACGAGCCGTGGGCCACCGTCCTGCTCGATACCCGTCCCGGCCCCTGGGAGGAAGAGACCTTCGAGGAGGGCGTCGAGGTGGCCGCCTCGGCCGTGCGGTCGCTGACCGGGGCCGGCCATCCGGTCGAGTTGCGAATCCTCGGCGAGCGCCGCCAGGACGCCCGGCTGAAGGGAGCGACCAGCCTGGCCGACCGGCTCGCCGTCGCGGAGCGAGAACCGGCGGCCACCGCCTCCGCCTGGCACGCCCTGCTCGAGCAAGGTCGCGGGGGTGGCTCGTTGGTGGTCGTCACCGGCCGCATGCACGGCACCATCGAGTCGTGGGTGAGCCACCAGATCCACCGGTTCGCGCCGGTGGTGCTGTGCTCGGTCGACCCGGACCAGCCGACACGCTGGCAGCGTCGTTCGGGGATCAACGTCGTCATTGGCCCGTCTGCTCCGGCCCTGGCCGAGGCCTGGAACCGGATGTTCGGGCACTGACGGCGCTCGCCACCGCCCCGTCCGTGTCGGCGCCCAGCCACCCCACCGTGCCGGGCGAGCCCACGCTCAGTCGGGGAGTGCGCCTCTTGGGCCTGGTCGGCGTGGTGGCCGCCGGCCTCAGCATCGCCGCCGTCGTGCCGGTAATCCTTCCCCTCTTCAACGGTGGCGGCGGCGTCCCCCTCCTGCTCGCCTCTGTGCTGCCTGTCGCGGTCGCCGCCACGAGTCTATCTGCCCCCGCCCGGCTGGCCGCTCACGCTGGGGTCGGCGTTGCGCTCATGGCTGCCCTGCCCGGCGGCACCCTCGGCGGCCTGGGAAGCGGTGGCGCCCGGCTGGTGACCGGCAGCCTGCCCGCCCTGGCATCGGGGCCGGCGTTCGGTATCGCCGTAGTGTTCACCTATCTTGCCGCCGTGGTCGCGGTTGAAACAGCCCGGACCGGCCGACGCCCCCTGGCTCCGCTGGCGCCCGGGGGCGTCCTGCTGGCCCTGGCCCTGCTGGTCGGCGCCGGCGGCCTGCCCCAGCCCGGCTGGGCGGCGGTACTCTACCTTGCCGCCGGCGCCCTGTCCGTGCTCACCTTCCAGCTGCGCCCCGTCGTGGCTGCCGCCGGGAGGGGTCGCCAGGACCCCCTGGCCCGCCACCCCGCCGCCGGTCCCCTGCTGGCCCGCCGGGCGCTCGCCGGTGCCGCCGCCGCTGCCGCTGTGGCGCTGCTGGCCCTGCCGCTCAGCTCGGCCTTGCCCGGGGCGGACGCCCGGCGCCCGTACGACCTGCGGGCGGTCGTCGCCCCCATCCCCCATCCCGTTGATCAGCTCAGCCTCCTCGCCACCTACGCGTCCACCTACGACGGACCGGTGTCGGCGGCGTTCACGGCCCAGGTAAGCGGTGCCGATCCCCGGGCGCTGTACTGGCGGCTCGCCGTGTTCGACACCTTCAACGGCGCGGAGTGGACCTCGTCGGCCATCTACCAACGGGCCGGCACGCGCCTACCCGCCCGACCCCGTCTCGACGTGCCGGTGGTGACCGTGCACGTCCGCATCCAGCCGGCCGGCCTGATGACGGGCTACCTGCCCGCGCCCGACCGGCCTCAGGCGGTCTCGGTATCCGGGCTGGGCGTCGGCAGCACCGACGGCGAGCTGGTAATCCCCGCCGCCACCCGCCTCCAGCCGCGGATCGACATCACCTCTGCGGTTCCCAACCCGGCGCCGGCCCAGCTGCTAGGGGCGGGCATTCCGGCCGGCTCCGCCAATCAGGGTGCCCCTCTGGTCCCGCCCGCCATCGCCGCCCTGGCCCGGCGGCTGGCCGCCACCGCCCCCCCCTACCCTTTCGCCCGCCTGACGGCGTTGAACGATTACCTCACGGGGGCGCCGTTCCAACTGCACCCGCCGGGGGGTTCCCCGATCGGCGCCGGCTATTACCAGGTCACCCAGCTGTTGCAGGATCACCTGGGCAGCACCGAGCAGTACGCGGCCGCTTTCGCCGTGCTGGCCCGGGCGATGGGATTCCACACCCGCCTGGCGGTGGGATACCAGGGCGGCACAGCGCGGGGCGGGACCGTGCTATTCACCACCCGCGACCTCAAGGTGTGGCCCGAGGTCGAACTGTCAGGTGTGGGATGGCTGCCGTTTCCGGCCTCCCCCAGCGGGCAGGGCGCAGCGGCTACGGCCGGCCGGTCGCCGGCTCCGACCCCGGTGTCCCGCGCCATCCAGAATCAGCGCCAGATCAATCGCTCCACCCAGCCGGCCCAGGCCGGCAACGGGGACAGCGAGGCGCCCCTACAGCTCAACGGTCGCGCCGCCGGACTGGCCTGGTGGCTGTGGCTGCCGATCGCCGCCGCGGCCGCGGGAGCCGCGGCCCTCGGAGCGCTGGTGGCGGCCAAAGCCCTGCGCCGCCGGCGGCAGCGCTCGGCAACAGACCCGGCGGCCCGCCTGGCCGGGGCGTGGGAGCACACGCTCGACCGGCTGGCCGAGCGCGGCCTGGACGCGCCCACCTCGCTCAGCAGTCCCGAGGTGGCCGAGTGGGCGGGGGCGCGGTTCCCTTCCGTGGCCGCACCCATGCGGGTCATGGCGCCAGCCGTCGACGCCATGCGCTACGACCGCCGGACGTCCGTGCTCGACAGCACAGCGGGCCGGGTTTGGGCGGCGGCCCGGGAGGTAGAGGTGGCGCTGCGCTCGAGGGCGGCGTTCTGGGAGCGACTGCGGGCCGCGGTGTCGATCGCCCCGCTAGTCGCGCGCCGGGCGCACCGTCGGTACCAAGCGGGGAGGCGCCAGTGCTCGGGCCGGGGCCTCAGCCGCCATTATCCGGCAAAAGGACCGCCCATGATGGGCGCCCATATCGCCCGAGTGAATCAATAGCGGACCTATCAACGAACGCCGTTCCTGAAGAAGCGTTCGTTGTCAAGAGGGCTTGAGCCAGAACCGGGCGTCGCCGGGCGTCTCGGCGTCCATGATCTGATGCATGTGCTCGGCTCGACCGATCACTCCCAGCTCGGCCACGCTCTTGTGGGGCTGAGACCACCAGTTCCAGGCCGGGCCGGCGGGCCGTCACCAGCCTCTCTCCGCGTTCCGGACGGCGGGCACCGTCCGGCCCGAAGATCGCCTCGTACGCCTCGGGCGACACCGAACCGTCCAGGCCCAGCGCCTCGATGCCGGTGCCGCCCCAACTAGCGAGGCCGGCCTTAGGGGGAGGCGCCAGGCACTACCAAGTGTCTCTGGCTGCGTGCGCTCAGGTGCTCTTGAGGAGCCGGATGACGACGTGCCGCTCGTCATGACCAGATGCAAGGCCACCTCGGCGCGGACCTGCCTGGGCGCTACACGCACGCTGCGCATGCGATACCAGGGCAGTACTGCGGCGGCCAGGCGTTCTGTCGGACGGCACGAGCCTTGCAACCGACTTGCGACGCGGTTGGTACTAAGCCGGGCGGCTGTCGCGCCTGCCGATCATTGCCGGTGGGTTGCACTCAACGAGGAGAGACACTTGCTGTCGGCAGGCACAGACCGTGAGCCTTCAGGGTGTCCCTCACACCCCTGCGGTTGTCGCGGCTCCCGGAACGACGTGTCCGAAGTACGCGGGGGTCACGCTTCTTCGGCGTCGAGCGGTGTTTTGGTGTGGAAGCGGATCAGGATGCCATCCGGATCCGGGACGTCCAGGTACCAACCGAGATGCCCTGGTGCGATCGGACCGTGAGGCTGTCCGACCCGGTCCAGGTCGGCCGCACACTCCTCCAGTGCGGCGCGGGTGGGCACCGCCAGGACGAGCACCGCAAAGCCTTTCAACGCTGCCGCTCGTGGTGGATCCAGATGGAGTCCAACGGTGACATCGCTCGGGTGGCGCAGCACCACTCCGACCAAACCGTCGGCCTCCTGCAGGTCGAGAACGGACTCGAAGGCGAGAACCGACATATACCAGTTTCGGCTAGCCCAGGCATCGGTGGTCGGGACTCGGATGTCATGGACACCGAAGACCAGGCGGGACATCGCCGTCTCGTGATTGGTCCGTGAGTGGCTGGCCGCCATGCTTTGATTCTTTCCCATTTCTGACTCCGGTGACAGGAGGTTGAGATCGATGGATCCGTGGAAGGCGTCCCATCGGCCGTAGACGGCGCGGTCTGCCCCTCGTTCGGCTTGGTCAGGGCCCGGGGTTGTCTGGTCCAGAGGTGACGTCAGTGCTGGTGGCGGAGATTACGTAGCCGATGCCGGGCGCGGTCCTGATGGATGGCCCACCCAGGCCGCCCAGTTTTTGGCGGACCCGGTGGATGTAGACGTGTAGGTACTGGGCTTCTCGTGAGTAGCCGGTGCCCCACACAGCGGTCAGGATCATCTGGTGGGTGCAGATCTTGCCGGCGTTAGCGACCAGGAAGGCGAGCACGTCGAATTCTTTGGCCGTGACCTCGACGGTCGTGTCGTCCACGGACGCTGTTCGACTGACGAGGTCAAGCTTGAGCGGGCCAGCAGTGATCGTGTCGGACGGTGGGTCATGCCGGGCTTGGCGGTGTCG
Source organism: uncultured Acidimicrobiaceae bacterium (assembly GCA_963834725.1). Taxonomy (GTDB): domain Bacteria; phylum Actinomycetota; class Acidimicrobiia; order Acidimicrobiales; family Palsa-688; genus PALSA-693. The sequence continues at coordinate 2,685,142 of CAWICN010000001.1, read as the reverse complement.
TAGGGCGGCACGTATGCGCGCTTCGAGTTCGGCCATGCCGAAGGGTTTGGTGACGTAGTCGTCGGCGCCTCCGTCGAGGGCGGCCACCTTCCGGTCTTCGGCATGGGTGGCGGAGAGGACAATGATGGGGACATCGCTCCAGGTGCGGAGGCGATGGCACACTTCGAGGCCGTCGATATCTGGCAGTCCTAGGTCGAGCACGATCACCTCGGGCGCGGAGCGCGCAGCCTCAGCGAGTCCTTGCTCACCGTCTGGGGCGGTGGTCACCTCGTGTCCGGACGCGTTAAGGGCCAAGCGGAGAGCGCGTAGGAGAGCGGAGTCGTCGTCGATAACGAGGACCCGTGCCATTCAGCTCAGTGTTTCGAACCGTTGATGGCAGCGAGCGGCAAGGTGAACACGAACCTGGCGCCCGGCCCGGGTGCTTCTTCGACCCAGATATGCCCTCCGTGGGCCTCCACGAAGGACTTGGCGATGGCGAGTCCAAGACCGGCCCGTCCGCCGGTGTCGTAGCGCACGAAGGTGTCAAAGATGGTGTCACGCTCGGCTGGGGGAACTCCGGGGCCCGAGTCGGTGATGCTGACTGCCAGACGTCCGTCTGTCGAAAGATCCGCTTCGACCGTGATGCTGGTGCCTGGTGGCCCGTGACGATCGGCGTTTTCGACCAGGTTAGCGACAACCTGCTCGATGAGGGCCTGATCCACGTTCACTTCGGGCAGCCAGGGCGAGGCGCGGAGCTCGACCGGGCGGTTTTCGATGGAGGGGCGCAGAGCGGAGATGCACTCGCTGAGGAGCTCGACAACGGCCCAGGGCTCGCGTCGGGGCTGCAGTACGCCGGCCTGAATACGGGTCATGTCCAACACGTTGTTGACAATCCTGGTCAGACGGTCGGTTTGGGTGTCGATGAGATCGTGCAGTTCGTCGGTGTTCTCTCTGCTAAGGATGGCGGCCGGGTTTACCAGGGTTGATGAGGCAACCTTGATGGTAGCGAGGGGGGTGCATAGGTCGTGGGAGACGGCGCCTACGAGGGCGTGGCGAAGGCGGTCGGCCTCCTCGAGTAACTCGGCTCGACGGACCCGCTCGTGCAGTTGGCTGCGCTCGAGAGCGAGGGCTAACTGGTTAGCCAGAACTGGAAGGACTTCTCGCATTTCAGGGCGAGCCGGTCCTCCGGCGAAGGCTAACAAGCCGACTGGGCGGCCAGAGGTGGTGAGTGCCAGGGTCTGGATGTCTATCCCCGACCGGTCGGTGCTCAACGACATGGGCACCCTGGCCCCGGGCTGGAATCGGGACAAGGCGGCTTCTCCGACGGGTTCTCCGGACTCGGCGCCCACCTCGAGGCGGGCGCCGGTGGACACGAGCAGCGCCACCCCGGCAAAGCCGAAGGAGTCTCGCACCGTGTCCACGATGGTTTGGGACAGCTCGGGAACCGCCTGGTCCACCAGGAGCAACTCGGAGATATCGAGCAGACGCCGGGCGCTGGCGGCCCGGGTGCGGGAGGCCGTGTTGGCCTCCTCCAGGTTCGCGACGACGCGGGCCACCAGCACCATGGTGACGGTGTAGACGGCGAGCGCCACCCAGTTCTGGGCCGCTCCTACGGTCAGCGTGGCGTAGGGCGGAATGAAGAAGGTGTCATAGACCAGGAACCCCGCAGCCACGCTCAAGAGCCCGGCAGCGAACCCACCGGTGACGACTCCGGTCACCACCGGCACGACCAGCACCAGGCCGGCGGTGGCGATGCTTAGGTGGGACCGCAACGGCAACATGACCGCTCCCAACAGCAGGGACAGGCCGACGCCGACGATGGATCCCCACAAGGCACGACGCACGGGGTAATTTTGGCCCAACGAGGCCGCGTGAGTCGCCGTTGACGGCTCATTAAGGAATTATTAAGACCGGGAAGCCGCGTATTAAGATCCTGTTTAGCCGGCCGGCGTCATGATGGCCGCATGGCTGACTTCCTGGTCGTGCTCGGCATCGTGCTGTTCGCGGTTGCGATGCTCGGCCTCATCTGGGCTCTTGATCACGTATGACCAGGGTCGAGGCCGTCCTCCTGGCGATCTCCTTCGTGGTGTTCATCTACCTGTGGGTTGCCATGTTCAAACCGGAGTGGTTTTAAGCGATGGGGCTCTTCTGGACCATTGTCGTACTGATCGTGGCGCTCGGCATCGCCTGGCGCTTCCTGGGGTCCTATATGGCAGCGGTATTCGACGGTCGCCTCCACTTTCTGGGCTGGGCCGAGCGGCCGTTCTACCGCTTGCTGGGCACCAGTCCCGAGAACGAACAGAGCTGGCGGCGGTACGCCACTTCGGCGGTTGTCTTTTCGGCCCTGTTCCTGGTTTTCGGGTATCTCCTGCTGCGAATCCAGGGTTCGCTGCCGCTGAACCCCCAGCACCAGGGGCAGGTGAAGCCGGCCCTCAGCTTCAACACGATCACGTCCTTTGTCACCAACACCAACTGGCAGAACTACGGCGGCGAGACGACCATGTCGTACTTCTCCCAGATCGGCGTGCTCACAGTGCAGCAGTTCGTCAGCGCGGCGGTTGGGATCGCGGCGGCCATTGCGGTGGTGCGGGGCTTCGCTCGGCGGAGCTCCCCTACGATCGGCAACTTCTGGGTGGATATCACCCGCTGTCTGCTGTACATCCTGCTGCCGATCGCGTTCGTGGCCGGCATCATCCTGGTCGGCGAGGGCGCGGTGCAGACCCTGGCCGGGCCGGTCACGATCCACAACTCATTGAACGGTGTGACTCAGACCATCGCCCGTGGTCCCTCAGGGTTCATGGGCGCCATCATGCAGCTGGGCACCAATGGGGGTGGGTTCTTCAACGTCGACCTGGCTCATCCGCTTCAGAACCCGACCGGTCTCTCCAACCTGGTCTATATCTGGCTGACGCTGTCGATCCCGTTCGCGCTCACTTACACCTTCGGAAAGATGGTCGGCAGCATCCGTCATGGCGTGGCCCTGCTGGGCGCCATGGTCATCATCTTCGGTTGCTGGGTGAGCTTCACCGCCTACGCCGAGCATCAGGGCAACCCGGCGGTCGTCACCGCCGGGGTGAGCCAGACTTCGACCGGCAACACCGTGGGCAAAGAGGTCCGCTTCGGCGACACCACCAGCGCCCTCTTCAACGTGTCGATGACCCAAACCTCCGACGGTGCCGTCAACAGCGCCACCGACTCGTACAACCCAATGGGCGGCTTCGGGCCCATGACCGGGATGATGCTGGGTGAGGTCACCCCCGGGGGCACCGGGAGCGGCGTCTACACCATCCTCATCTACGCAGTGATCGCAGTGTTTATCGGTGGGTTGATGATCGGGCGAACACCGGAATATTTGGGTAAGAAGATCCAGGCCAGGGAGGTGAAGCTGGCCGGGCTGGGGGCGCTGGTGATGCCAATCATCGTCCTCGTCATCACTGCTATCGGCGTGTCCACCGCGGCCGGACGGGCCGGGCCGCTCAACGCCGGGCCCCACGGCTTCAGCGAGATCCTGTACGCCTTCACCTCGCAGTCCAACAACAACGGGTCGGCCATGGCCGGCCTGACCGGTAACACGGCCTTCTACAACACCTGGGGGGCGGTGGCCATGCTGATCGGCCGGTTCGCCATCATGATCCCGGCCTTGGCCCTGGGGGGGGCCCTGGCGGCCAAACCGCTGGTCCCCGCCAGTCTCGGCACATTCCGCACCGACAACGGCATGTTTATCGGTCTGCTCATTGGCGTCATCCTGATTGTCGGCGGCCTGACCTTCTTCCCGGCCGTCTCCCTGGGCCCGATCGTCGAGCAGCTCAGCCACGGGAAGTTCTTCTGATGACCACCACCGCCACACCACCCCAGCCGGCGGAGCCGACGGTCGCCCGTGGCGTGGCCGAGTCCCGCGGCCTCTTCGACCGGGCCATCCTGCGCCAGGCGCTCGGTGACGCCTTCTTGAAGCTAGACCCCCGGGTGCAGATCAAGAACCCGGTCATGTTCGTGGTCCTGGTCGGCACGGTCATCACCTTCATCGAGGCCATCGCTCACCCCGGCATCTTCAGCTGGTCCATCACGGTCTGGCTGTTCCTGACCGTCATCTTCGCCAACTTCGCCGAAGCCATGGCCGAAGGGCGCGGCAAAGCGCAGGCTGACACCCTAAGGCGCATGCGGGCCGAAACCGAAGCTCGCCGCCTCCGGCCCGACGGCACGGAAGAGCGGGTGGCCGCCTCGGCGCTAGCCAAAGGCGACATGGTGATCTGCGAGGCGGGCGACCTCGTCCCTTCGGATGGAGAGATCATCGAAGGCATTGCATCGGTGGACGAATCGGCCATCACTGGCGAGTCCGCCCCGGTCATCCGCGAGTCGGGCGGAGACCGCTCAGCGGTCACCGGTGGCACCAAAGTGCTCTCCGACCGCATCGTGGTCCGCATCACCGCGGAGCGCGGCCACACCTTCCTCGACCGCATGATTGGTTTGGTGGAGGGGGCCAACCGGCAGAAGACCCCGAACGAAATCGCTCTCACCATCCTATTGGCCGTTCTCACCATCGTCTTTCTGCCGGTGGTCGTGGTCCTCCAGCCTTACGGCAAATACGCGGGTGGCACGATATCGGTGATCATCCTGGTGTCGCTGCTCGTCTGTCTGATCCCGACCACCATCGGGGCGCTGCTATCTGCCATCGGCATCGCCGGCATGGACCGCCTAGTGCAGCGGAACGTCCTGGCCATGAGCGGCCGAGCGGTAGAGGCCGCTGGCGACGTCCAGACCCTGCTGCTGGATAAGACCGGCACCATCACTCTGGGCAACCGGCAAGCGTCCGACTTCTATCCGGTGGGCGGCCATACTGAACAGGAGGTGGCCGAAGCGGCCCAGCTGGCCTCGCTGGCTGACGAAACGCCTGAGGGCCGTTCCATTGTGGTGCTGGCCAAACAGCGCTTCGACATTCGCGAACGCGACCTGGGCGCGGACCACGTCTTCATTCCCTTCTCGGCTACCACCCGCATGTCGGGACTGGACCTGGACCACCGCTCCATCCGCAAAGGCGCCGGCGACGCTATCAAACGCTGGACTGCCGAGCAGGGCGGGACCATCCCCGCGGACCTGGACCCCCTGTTCGAGCGCATCTCGCGAGTTGGATCGACACCGTTGGCGGTGGCCGATGGCTCGCGAGTCCTCGGTGTCATCGAGCTGAAGGACGTTGTCAAGCGGGGCATCCGGGACAAATTTGACGAGATGCGCCAGATGGGTATTCGCACGGTCATGATCACTGGCGACAACCCCCTCACGGCGGCGGCCATCGCACAGGAAGCTGGCGTCGACGACTACCTCGCTGAAGCCACCCCGGAAGCCAAGTTGGACCTGATCAGAACCGAACAGGAGGGTGGAAAGCTCGTCGCCATGACCGGCGACGGCACTAACGACGCTCCCGCTCTGGCCCAGGCCGACGTGGGGGTGGCCATGAACACAGGGACCACCGCTGCCAAAGAGGCCGGCAACATGGTCGACCTCGACTCCAACCCGACCAAGCTCATCGACGTGGTCGAGATCGGTAAACAGTTGCTGATCACCCGGGGCTCGCTGACCACCTTCTCCATCGCCAACGACGTCGCCAAGTACTTCGCCATCATCCCGGCCCTGTTCGCGGCTACCTATCCGCAGCTGGAGCCCCTCAACATCATGAAGCTGCATAGCCCCGAAAGCGCAGTGCTGTCGGCGGTCATCTTCAACGCCTTGGTCATCGTGGCCCTCATCCCTTTGGCCTTGCGCGGCGTGAAGTTCCGCCCTTCGTCCTCCGAGGCGATTCTCCGGCGGAATGTCTTCGTCTTTGGGGTGGGTGGGATCATCGTCCCGTTCATCTTCATCAAGCTCATCGACCTCATCCTCGTCGCCCTGGGCGCCTACTGATAGAAGCCATTGATGCTCGTTCACCTCCGTCGCTCTATCATCTCCATCCTGGTCATCACCGTCGTTTTCGGGTTCGGGTACGCCTTCGTGGGCACCGGCGTCGCCCAACTGTTCTTCCACCACGAGGCCAACGGCTCGATCACCGCCAATGGGTCAACCCTCGTCGGGCAGAACTGGGCCGCCGCCCGGTGCCCGGGACACGCCGTTGGCAGCTGCGTGTTCCACGGTCGTCCCGACGACACGGGGCCCTATGCCGCTGTCGTCTGTAACCCCAGCGCAACGAACTGCGCGCCCAGCTCCGGTGGCGACAACCCCCTAGTCGCCAACGGCATCGCCGGCGAATCCGGCGCGACCAACCTGGGCCCACGGTCCAAGACCCTGCTCACCAACACCCAGCAGCTGGTCGCCTACTGGAAAGGCCTTGGCATCGACAACCCCACCCCGGATCTGGTCACCACTTCAGGCAGCGGTATCGACCCCGACATCACCCCCCAGGACGCCATAGTGCAGATCCCCATGGTTTCCCGGGCCACCGGCATCCCGTCGCTCCGGCTACAAGCCCTGGTCAAGCAACAAACCCATGGGGCTCAGTGGGGCTTCCTCGGTAGCAAGTACATCGTCGTCCTCGACCTCAACCAGGCCCTCGCCAAGCTGCGGTGAGTTACAACGAGTTCACCCAGGCGGCCTACTGGGCGGTGGTATGGAATCCCTTGTATCGTATCGAGCCTTCCAAGCCAACCTGACGGTATAGCGAGCACAGCCAGCGTGAGTGAATCGACGCCCAGAAACTTTCCGCTTCGCACCCCCACCGCCACCGTGGAAGACGACTCGGACACCGAAGGCGTAGTTGAGGCTGCGGGCCACTTCCGGATCTATCTGGGCGCCGCCGCCGGGGTCGGCAAGACTTTTGCCATGCTCGGCGAGGGACATCGCCGCTTCGACCGCGGAACCGACGTCGTTGTCGGGTTTGTCGAGTCTCACGGCCGGAAGCTGACGGAGGAGGCAATCGGCAAGCTGCAGGTCGTGCCCCGCAAGCTCATCGAATACCGGGGGACCAGCTTTCCGGAGATGGACCTCGACGCTGTCTTGGCTCGCAGGCCCAAGGTGGCCCTCATCGACGAGCTGGCCCACACCAACGTCCCCGGCTCGGGCCGCCACGAAAAGAGATGGCAGGACGTGCTGGAGGTTCTCGAGGCCGGCATCGACGTGATCACCACCGTTAACATCCAGCACCTGGAGAGCATCGCCGACGCCGTGGAGGAAATGACCGGCACCCCGGTCCGGGAAAGGGTGCCCGATTGGGTGGTGCACAAAGCGAACCAAATCGAACTGGTCGACTCCTCGCCCGAGGCACTTCGCCGGCGCATGCTACATGGCAACGTATATCCCAAAGAGAAAGTCCCCCAAGCCCTCACCCACTTCTTCCGCACCGACAACCTGATCGCCCTGCGAGAGCTGGCCCTGCGCTTCCTCGCCGACGAGACCGAGGAGGAGCTCCTCGAACATCTCCAACGCCACCAGACTACGGGCGTATGGGAAACCACGGAGAGGATCATGGTCGCGGTAACCGCCGCCCCAGGGACTGACATTCTCCTGCGCCGGGCGGCACGCATCGCGGCGCGAGTAAAGGGTGAGCTGTCGGTCGTGCATGTCATCAGCGGAGAGAGCGCCGCACCTAGCCAGGGCGGGAAGATCGACGCGCTGCGCATCCTTACGGCCGACGTCGGCGCCCGTTGGCACGAGATCCACGCCGACAACCCAGCTGGGGCCATTATCGCCCTCGCCCAGCAACATCAGATCACCCAGATCGTGATCGGCTCGAGCAAACGCAGCCGTTGGCAGGAAATCACCGGAGGAGGATCCATCGTGCGCCGAGTGTTGCGCGAAGCCGGCGCGGCCGGAATCGACGTCCATGTCATCGCCCGGCGAGAGCTGCCGCCGGGCGAGACGAACCACCGTTTGAGTCCTGAAGAGGACGGCTGATCTCCGACGCCGTCGCATTGCTTGCCACTTCTTGCCGTAGCGAAGATTCGATGCTCCGGCAACCCCCGTCTAACGCCAGACATTGGAGGGCATGATGGAAGGACGTGGGCAGCTCACCACCTTCTTGGGCACAGCGCCAGGCGTCGGAAAGACCTACGCCATGCTGGTCGAAGCGCGGCGCAGAGCCGTCGCCGGTCACCGAGTGATCGTGGGCTGGCTGGAGCAGCACCAAAGGCCCGACACCATTGCCCAACTCGGTGAACTGGAGCTGATTGCACCAGCCCACGTCGTTCGTCGAGGTCATCAGTTTGACGAATTCGACATGGTCGGGGCGCTCGCCGCTAATGCAGAGGCCGTGGTCGTGGACGAACTCGCCCATAGCACGCCGGACGGGACCCGCAATCGGTGGATGGACGTTGCCCGGCTGATCGATTCCGGCAAAGACGTTCTCACGACCGTCAACGTGGCAAACCTGGTGTCAACCGGGATTACGCGGCCCGTCTCACCGGAGCGGGGGTGGTTGAGTCGGTCCCCGACGAATTCGTACGCTCCGGTGAGGTGGTGCTGGTAGATGTGCCGGCCGATGTGTTGCGGAGACGGATTACTGCCGGCCGGGTCTTCTCGGCGGAACAGGTTGGCGGCGCCCTCGCCGAAGTCCGGCAGAAAGGAGGTGTGACTAGCACTTTCGAGCGCACCCCCAACGGGATTCGAACCCGTGCTGCCGCCTTGAAAGGGCGGTGTCCTAGGCCGCTAGACGATGGGGGCCCGGCGAACCAGGGTACCGTGCGAGCACCCTCAGCCTGACCCTCGGGCGCGTTTGGTGAAGTTGGGTGAAGTTGAGGGCGCCACAGAGCTAAAAGCGAACCCAAGTTCACCAAACGCACCCAGGTTGGCGTCGGTGGTGGAGAGACGGGCGTCAGGGGTGGAGAGGCGGGCGTCGGGGGTGGAGAGGCGGGGCCCGGTGGTGGAGAGGCGGGCGCCGGTGGTGGAGAGGCGGGTGCCGGTAGCGCAGACGCGGGTGCCGGTAGCGCAAAGGTGGCAGCGGTAGCGCGTGGGCTGACCTGCGCCGGACCCCGGGGCACCGTCACGGTCACCCCTCGGCCTCGAGCGCCCACTCGGTCCCGTCGCGAGTGTCACGGACCTCCACGCCGAGCCCGACCAGCTGGTCCCGGATCCGGTCGGCGTCCCCGAACCGCCGATCCTCCCGCGCCACCGCCCGCTCGGCCAGCAGGGCGTCGACGAATTCACCGACCACATCCCGGGGCTCGCGTGCCCCGGTGCGGGCCAGCTCGCCCAGGCGAACAATCATCCGCCGTACGGCCGCCCGGCCCCGCTCGCCGGCGTCGGACTGGGTGGTGTCACCCGACCAGGCCTCGAGGGTGTCCTCCAGTTCGAGGACGGACCGCACCGCAGCCTCGACGTCGCGATCCTCCATCGCCGTGTCGAACTCCGCTTCCAGGCGGCGGATCTCGGCGTGCAGCGCGGTCGGCGCGGCATCGGCCTGGGGGGCGGCGGGAGGGGGAAGGGGCGCGCGGGTTCCTCTTTTCCCAAAAGCCAGGTCGACCAGCGCCACTATCGGAAGCGTCTCGCCACTCCCGACGACCGAGGACGCGCCTCCTCGCCGGACTGTGACGACCCCGTTGCCGACCACGCTGGCGCTCCCCGCGTCAAGATCGAACACACACGCCGTGTGCTCGTCGACCCCCAGCACCCAGCCGGTGTCGGGCAGCTGTTCCTCCAGCATGGCCAGCCGTCGTTCGCCCAGGTAGCAGAACCGGGTGTCGTGGGTGCCGCCCTCGGCGTTGTCGTAGTGCGGGATGATCGCCAGGTCGGAGCCGAGTTCACCGAGCAGGTCGAGCCCGTCCGCCCAGACCGGATCGGCGCCCACCTTGTACACCTCGTAGACCGGCACCGTGTAGCGGCCCAGGGTGAGGGCGGCCGCGCTGGCGAAGACCACGCAACCGCCGTGGACGAGCTTGTCCGCCAGCAGGTCGGGCACGTCAGTGCCCGCCCACTCCCGCAGGGCATAGGTCGGGCTGCCCGGCCCGGCGAACACCCAGCCCGCCGCGGCCAGGCGAGCCAGCGCCGCCTCCGTGCGCACCGGGTCGGCGCCAACCACCCGGCGCAGCTCGACGGGCTCGACCTTCCGGCCCACGCTGGCGGCGAAGTATTCGACGGCTCGAGCCGAGATGTCCTCGGCGTTTTCCTGGAAGCCGTAGGGCGTGTCGAGGAGGACGGCCGGCCCCGGATCGGGGTCGAGCCGCTCGAAGAGCTGGCGGTGGGGCTTGACCATGGTGGGCGCGGTCTCACCCGACCCCATGATGACGAGGAGCCGGGGCATCAGGGGAAAAGACCCGGCTCGGTGGCCTCGTGGATCAACTCCGCCACGAGGTCGGGGTGCTCCGCATGGAGGTCGTGATCTCCCGGGATCCAGCGAGTCACCGCCCGCTCCAGGGCCGCGCCGGCGCGGGCCACCCCGTCACGCTTCACCGCCATCCATCGGCTGTTGCCGGGGTCCTCGGCCGGCAGCAGCAGGACGGGCCCCTTGACCAGCGGATAGCGAGTGGAGGGGCGGTGTTCCCACAGGTGGCGGAGGATGGTCAGGTGATGGTCGCGGGAGAGCCACGGCCGGATGGTGCCGTCAGGCAGCACCTCGACATTGGCGAGCGTGCCCGCGATGCCCTGCTCGGGCCAATCCGGATGGTGGAGGCGGATCATGGCTTCGAACTCTTGGGCGGTGGTGCCGATGAACCGGGGCGGCGCCAGCGCCGCCTCGCACGTGGGCCAGTCCGCGAACCGGTCGGCCAGGTCCATGGTCCCCCCGTCCACCAGGACCAATCCCCGGATCGCTCCAGGGTGGCGCACCGCCAGGTCCAGCACCACGTTGGCTCCCCAGCTCTGACCAGCCGCCGCAGGGGTCCGGTCACCCCTCCAGTCGAGGGCGGCGAGTACTGCGATCAGGTCTTCGGTCAAGGTGGCGAAGTCGTAGCCGCTGTCGGGCTTATCCGACTGGCCGTGGCCGCGCTGGTCCACGGCTGCCACCGGATGGCCGCGGGCCGCCAGGCGGGTGGCCACCCCATCCCAAAGCCGGGCGTTGGATGCCAGCCCGTGCACGAGCAGAACGGGTGTCCCCGCCCCATCGAGGGCAAGGGTGCGGACCTGCAGCGTGACGTCGGGCGCGACGGTTATCCGCCGGCGGTCCGGCGGGGCGGAGCGGGTCACCCGGCCCGGTTCGGTCCGGCCGACGTCGGGGTCAGCGCCACGATCAACCGCTGCTCTCGCACCATGGCGGCCCGGTAATCCTCCCAGTCCGGGTGCTCCCCCGCTATCTGGCGGTAGAGGTCGACAAGCGGCTCCATGGCCTCTGGGAGCGAGATCAGCTCGGCGGTACCTTCTACCTGAACCCACCGTCCGAAGAACCCGTCGTTGAGGCCGAGAAGGGTAGCCCTCGGATCCCGCCGAAGGTTACGCACCTTGTAGGCGGGCTCCCGGGTAGAGATGGCGATGCGGCCCTGGCCGTCGACCCCGTGAACAACCGGAGACATCTGCGGGTCGCCATTGCGCTTCCGGGTCACGAGCACCGAACGGTGATTGGCCCTTAGGAAGTCCAACGCTTCGTGGAGGTCCATGGCAGATCAGTCTGGCTTACCGGTTGGCAGTCTGGCTTACCGGATCGGGGGGACCCCCAAGGCTCACGCGTCGCCGGCGAGGGCGTCGATGGCTTCGCCCTGGAGGTGGGTGAGCCAGTGATACAGCGACTCCTCCGGGCTGACCGGCCGGCGCGCCTCGTCTCCCTCCTGGACGTCGAGGAAGGTGCCGAGCACGAGCCGCACGCTGTTGAGGGCCCGGGTCCACGCCAGCATCTCCTCCTCGGTGAGATGGTCGGCGTCGGCGGTGGATCTCAGCAGATCCAGCTCCTCCCGGTGCCGGCTCACCAGGTCCTCCTGCATCAGCCGGCGGTACTCCTCCTCCTGTTCCTGGTAGGCCGGCTCGGAATAGGCCGGCGGGAACAGCCGCCGGAGGACCGGCTGCTCCGGTTCGTCGAGCATGGCACCGAATTGGGGCGCCAGCTGACGGAGCAGCTCCCGGTCGGACGCGCTGAGACGCAGGATGTACCCACCCTGACGGTCACGCCGGACCAGCCGGCGGGGGAGCAGGGGGCTCAGCTGTCGTGCTCCATCGTCGCCCACAAGCCGTGCTCGTGGAGACGGAACACGTCCAGTTCCGCCTTCTCCTTCGGGCCGTGCGACACCACCGCCTTGCCCTTGTAGTGCACATCGAGCATCAGCTGGTGGGCCCTCTCCTTGCTGTAGCCGAACAGCTTCTGGAAGACGAACGCGACATACGACATCAGGTTGATGGGGTCGTTCCAGACCAGGACCTTCCACGGACGGTCGAGATCGGTGACCTCGGCGATGTCCGGCTCTTTGATCTCGACGGGGGAGGCAGTCGGCATGGCAGTCAGGTGATCGGCAGCAGGGACGGTTCGGCGTCACCGGTCGGCGGCGCCCGCCCCGCGGTAACCGGAGGATACGCCGCCAGGCCAAGGTAGAACCGGAGGACCGCGACGAGCAGGATGGCGGCCCCGCCGACATGAAGGGCGACCAGCCCGACGGGATCTCCGTTCAAGTACTGGGTGTAGCCGACGGCCGCCTGGGCCGCCATGGCGATGAGCACGATCTCCGCGCGCGCGCATCACACCCGCTGGTGCCTGGTTGCGGGCCAGGCTCCACACGGTCAGCAGGGTAACGCCGAGCAGCAGCTCCACGGATGTGCCGTGCAGCTGGGCGACCGCGTGCAGCGAGAAATGGAACCGCGGAGTGCCCGGAGCCCCGCCGTGAGGGCCGGTGGAGGTCACGACCGTCCCGAGGGCAATGGCGACGGCGGTGGCCGCGAGCTGGATCCGGGCGAGCAGCAACGGAGTGGAGCCGACCAGCCATACTTTCGGAGGGACGGTGGCCGGCGACTCAGAAGCAGGTCCGGCCTGGTCGGGAAGGCGGGCGCGCTGGTGCAGGATCACCGCATCGGCGAGAAAGATCATCCCGAGCAGGAAGTGGGAGGTGACCAGGCCGGGGGCCAGCCGGAAGTCGACCACGATGGCGCCCAGCGCCACCTCGGCCACCAACCCGACGACGAGCCCCATCGACAGCCAGGTCAGGTCCCGGCGCCGGGGCGCTCGGCGGAGGGCCGCCACCATGGCGCCCAGCGCCGCGATCGTCACCGCGGCGTTGATCAGCCGGTTGCCGAACTCGACCCAGGCATGGAACTGCAGGGGGGCGACCACGTCCGAGCGGGTGCAGTTGGGCCAGTCCGGGCAGCCGAGGCCCGACCCGGTCAACCGGACGGCCGCGCCGGAGACGATCGTCAGCACGAGCGCCCAGACCGCCATTGCCGCCACCAGCTGGAAGCTCCGGGGCGACACCTGCCAGGCGCGCCAGCGGCGCGCCAGGCCAGCAGCGAACCCCGTCCCGGGCGGCATGCCCACCATGCTACGACCGCGCCGCCTCGGGTCCCACCCGGGGCGGGCCCGGCCGCCCCCGGGGACGAGGCCGCTTTGTTGGCTGAGGCCCGCTTTGTTGGCTGAGGGCCGCCTCCCGTAGGCTCCACGGTGATGTCGACTGCGGTGAGCAAGAGCCCGACCCCGGTGGCTGCCACGGCCACCGGCCCGAGCTGGTCTGGCGACATCTCGGTCGGTCGGCGCCTCAAGGGCTTCGTCGCCCTCACCAAGCCGCGCATCGTCGAGCTCCTGCTCGTGACCACGGTGCCGACCATGATCGTGGCGGCCCGAGGCCTGCCGTCATGGTCGCTGATGGCGGCGACGGTGGTGGGCGGCACGCTGGCCGCCGGCGGAGCCAACGCGCTCAACATGGTCGTGGACCGCGACATCGACGCGGTCATGCGTCGCACCCGGGGACGGCCGCTCGTCACCGGGATCATCTCCCCGATGGCCGCTCTGGTCTTCGCCGATCGCGCTCGAGGTGATCGCCTTCGCCGAGCTGTGGGCGGCGGTCAACCTGCTCTCGGCGGCCCTGGCGGTGAGCGCCACCTTGTTCTACGTGTTCGTCTACACCATCTGGCTCAAGCGGACCTCGAGGCAGAACATCGTGATCGGGGGCGCCGCGGCGCGGTGCCGGTCCTGGTCGGCTGGGCCGCGGTGCGGGGGTCCCTCGGATGGACACCGGTGGTGCTGTTCGCCCTGATCTTCGTGTGGACGCCTCCGCACTTCTGGGCTCTGGCCATCAGGTACCGCGACGACTATCGGTCGGCCAAGGTGCCGATGATGCCGGTCGTGGCCAGCTTCAAGAGCACGGCCGCCCAGATCTGCGGATATTCGGTCCTGGTGGTGGCCGCCTCGTTGCTGTTCGCCTGGATAGCCAGGATGGGGCCGATCTTCTGGACCAGCGCCGGGCTGCTCGGAGCGGTGTTCTGCCTGCTCGCGTTCGAGCTGTGGCGAGGGCCGAGCCAGGCCCGGGCCATGCGCCTCTTTCAATGGTCGATCACCTATGTCACCCTTCTCTTCGGGGCCATGGCGGTCGATCAGCTCATCTTTCACTGATTCCGCTGATCCGTCCGGTCTCGGCCCGCTCCGGGCAATTGACTGGGGCGGGCGACCGGCAGGTCGTACTCTCGGTGGAGTACTGATGCCGTCGGGCGAGCTGCGCGGTCCATCCGGCGGAGGAGGGTCAATACACCCCGAGCCGGATGTGCGCCCGCTCTGATTTCGCCGAGGATAAGGATCAACGAGCGTGGCGGCCCAGTGCCGCCGCCAGGAGTGCCGCCCATCAGGAGGCCCGATGATAGAAGCTCGAAATCTCACGAAACGCTATGGGGCGACGACAGCCGTGGACGATCTGAGCTTCGACGTGAGGCCGGGGATGGTGACCGGCTTCCTCGGCCCGAACGGAGCCGGCAAGACCACGACCATGCGGCTGATCCTCGGGCTCGACCATCCGAACAGGGGTGAGGTCAAGGTCGCCGGCAAACACTACCGGGACCTGGCTGCCCCCCTGCGCGAGGTGGGCGCCCTCCTCGATGCCAGGGCCATGCACGGCGGGCGCAGCGCCTACAACCATCTCCTGTGCCTGGCCCAGAGCAACGGCATCCCGGCCAGGCGGGTCAAGGAAGTGCTCGAGATCGTCGGACTGGAGTCCGTCGCTCGCCGCCGGGCGAACGGTTTCTCCCTGGGAATGGGGCAGCGGCTGGGCATCGCGGCTGCGCTGCTTGGCGATCCGGCCGTGCTGATGTTCGACGAGCCGGTCAACGGGCTCGACCCTGAGGGCATCGTGTGGGTTCGCACCCTCATGCGCGCTCTTGCCGGCGAGGGCCGCACGGTCCTGGTCTCCAGCCATCTCATGAGCGAGATGTCGCTCACCGCGGATCACCTCATCGTTATTGGCCGGGGCCGCCTCATCCGTGACGAGGGGGTTACCGACTTCATCGAGGCCAGCTCCCAGCGCTCGGTCAGGGTGAGCTCACCTCAGGTCGACCAGCTGGTCGCTCTGCTGCAGGGCGCCGGTGCGAAGGTTCGGCCACAGACCGAACGGGCGATCGAGGTCCTCGGGATGGACGCCGCCGCAATCGGGGAGCTGGCTGCCGCCAACGGCGTCGTCCTGCACGAGTTGACACCGCAGAAGGCATCTCTGGAGGAGGCGTTCATGGAGCTCACCAGCGACAGCGTGGACTACCACGCCAGCGGGGCGGTGGCGTAAGTGGCCTCCACTGCCGCCGTCGACACCGCGCCGGCGCCCACCAGGAGACGGGCGTACCGGCCGGCCACCTTCCTCGACGCGGTGCGTTCCGAGTGGACGAAACTGCGGTCGGTCCGTTCCACCTACTGGGCGCTGATAGTGGCGGCGTTCCTCGGTATCGGGATTGGCGCTCTGGTCAGCGGTATCTCGGCCCACCACTACGCCACCGATCCGACCATCCGTCAAAACTGGAATCCCGCCGACCGCAGCATCCGCAGCCTGGCCATCGCCCAGCTGGCCTTCGCCATCCTCGGCGTCATGGTCGTAACCGGCGAATACTCGACCGGCATGATCAGGACCAGTTTGGCGGCGGTGCCCAAGCGCACCCGCTTCCTCGCCGCCAAGATCCTGGTCTGGGCGGCCGTGGCATTGGTCGCCGGCGAGATCATCGCCTTTGTCACCTTCCTCTTGGGCCAGGCCCTCATCCACGGGAACGCTCCGTCCACCACGCTCGGGGGGCACGACGTGCTGCGGGCGGTCGTGGGAGCCGGGCTCTACGTGGCGGTCCTCGGTGTGCTCGGGAGCGCGCTGGGGGTGCTGCTGCGGCATGCCGCGGCCGCAATCGGGAGCATCGTGGCCATCCTGCTGGTGTTGCCCGGTATTGCGGCCGCCCTTCCCTCGTCGTGGTCGAATCCGATAGAGCGCTGGTGGCCGACCAACGCGGGCCAGCAGGTGGCCATCATCGTTCGCGACGCGCACACCCTTCCGGCGTGGGCCGGATTCGGGATCCTGGTCGCGTTCACGGCGATTGTGCTTGCCGCCGCATTCGTGCTGCTCGAGCGCCGCGACGCCTGACCCATCCCGCGCCTTTCGGAGTCCGGGCGTTTCTGAGGCGGGACAGTTCTGAGGCCGGACAGTTCGGAGGCCGGGCCGGCCGGGCGGCTGACCGAGCCAGCGATCGTCATCATCCGCCATGCCGAGACCGCATGGTCCCGCTCGGGCCGGCACACCAGCCGCACCGAGCTGGACCTGACCCCGGCAGGCGAGCGTCAGGCCGCTCACCTCGGGGCCGTGCTGGCGGGCACGCACTTTGATCTGGTCCTGTGCAGCCCACGCGTCCGGGCCCGCCGCACCGCCGAGCTGGCCGGCCTGAAGCCGGTGCGGGTTGAGCCGATACGCATTGACAGGGACCTGGTCGAATGGGATTACGGCGATTTCGAGGGCCTGACGTCCAGCGCGATACAGGAACGCTCGCCGGGATGGAGCATCTGGGCCGGCCCGTGGCCAGGCGGGGAGACGGCCGCCGAGGTGGTCGCCCGGGCCGATCGAGTGGTCGACAGGCTGCTGCGCTCGGGGGCGACCCGGATCGCCGTAATCGGCCACGGCCACTTCAGCCGGGTGCTGGCGGCCCGCTGGCTGGAGCAGGACGTCGATGTGGCCAGCCGGCTATTGCTCGATACCGCTGCGTGGAGCGAGCTGGGCTGGTTCAGGGGGCTCAGGGTGCTGTGCCACTGGAACATGGTGCCGTCGCCCGATTAGCCCCGCCGGCCGCTCCCCGGGGGTTCCCTCCACTGGCGAGGGTGCCCTCGTGGCGGGCGCCCGACGTCCTGGTCGGTCAGGATGGAACCGTGCAGCCCGGCCCCCCCACACCCCCGACGCCTCCGGCGCCCGGGTGCTACATCCATCCCAGCCGGACGGCAGGCTCCGTCTGCCGGCGCTGCGGGCGACCGATCTGTCCCGAGTGCATGCGCGAAGCCCCGGTCGGGTGGCAGTGCGCTCGATGCGTCCATCAGGACAGCAAACGCGCACCGGTGACGCGGTGGCGGCCGGCCACCCGGGGTCGGCTGGGCAACACCAGGGTCACCCCCGTTGTCCTCACCCTCATCGTGATCAACGTCGCCGTCTACATCTGGGAGATGGTGAGCCACGCCGGCCTCTACGCGTACCGGGGGGGTGGGTATCCGTGTGGCAACCTCGCCGAATGCCGGTTCGCCATGTGGCCCGCGGCAGTGCACCACGGCCAGTGGTACCGCCTCTTTACGGCCCCGTTCCTTCACGCCAACATCGAACACATCCTTTTCAACATGCTGACCCTGGCGATCATCGGCAGCCCGGTGGAAGCCGAGCTCGGCAAGGGCCGATTCATCATCGTGTACCTGCTGTCGGCTCTGGGCGGATCGGTCGGCTCATACCTGCTGTCGAACGCCAACGAGCTGGGCCTTGGAGCGTCAGGGGCCATCTTCGGGCTGATGGGAGCCTATTTCGTACTGGCCCGCCGCCGGCACTGGGAGATCCGCACCATCCTGGCCTTTATCGTGATCAATCTCGTGATCGGATTTGCGTCGACGGCCATTGACTGGCGCGCCCATCTGGGTGGAATGATCACCGGGGCGGTGGTGACCCTGGGTTTGGACCGTTCGATCGCCGCCCGTCGCACCGCCGGCCCCGGGATCGAGTTGGCCACGGTGGCGGTGACGTCGGTCGTCGCGGCCGCCGTGCTTGCCGCGCTCACGCTGCTACCCCCGGGTCATGTCAACCTTTAGTGGACCCCTAACAAGCGGTCGTGGCGACGGTGATGTCAGAGCCACTCTCTGAGCGCGCCGTTCGCGCCGCCCGCACCGCCTGGGGGAGGGCATCGGCCGCAGCTCAGGTGGCGGGGGTCGAAATGGGCCTGCTCCTCGACGTGTCCGAGGCGCGCCGCACGGCTGAGCTGTTCTCGGACGTATGGGCGGTAACAGGCGGGCCAATGCCCGTCTCCGGAGATTTGATCCAGGCCCTGGTCTACACCGGCAACTACGCGGCCGGGGCGTGGGCCGGCGCCGACCTGGTCGGGGCGTCGGTCGCGTTTCTCGCCCTTGATGAGCGGCGGCTCTCGCTGCATTCCCACATCACCGGAGTGGCCCGGGCGGCGCGGGGGTCGGGGGTGGGCTTCGCGCTCAAGCAGCATCAGCGGGCGTGGGCGCTCAGCCACGGCATCCGTGAGGTCACGTGGACCTTCGATCCGCTCGTTCGGGCCAATGCCCGGTTCAACCTGGTCAAGCTCGGAGCCATCGCGGTCTCCTACTTCGTCGACTTCTATGGCGAGATGCAGGACGGGGTCAACGCCGGTGACCGCAGCGATCGCTGTGCGGTCAGCTGGCAACTGGACGCCCCCCGCGTGGTCGCGGCCAGCGAGGGCGCTTCGACCGAACGTGAGCTTGGCGAAGGTGCTGAGCCTGGCCGGCCGCCCTTCGGCGGCACGGTTCTCCTGGCGGTCGGCCCGGATGAGACACCGGCGTCGATGAACACCGACGGATCGGCGGTGAACTCGGGCGCGGTTCTGTGCCAGGTCCCTGCGGATATCGCGGCGATGCGCACCGCGGACCCGGGGAAGGCGCACGCCTGGCGTGAGGCCCTGGGGGAGACGATGGGTGCCGCCATGGAGGCGGGATATGTGGCCAGTTCCGTGAGCCGTGACGGTTGGTATCTCCTGACCCGCAGCAGCGGCGGGACCGCCCCAAATGGTGCCGGCCCAAATGGTGAAGACCCAAATGGTGAAGACCCAAATGGTGAAGACCCAAATGGTGAAGACCCAAATGGTGAAGACAGGGAATCAGACCGGTGAAGATCGAGGAGGTGGAGCTTCGCCGCATCAGGCTGGATCTGGTGGCTCCGTTCCAGACCTCGTTCGGGACCGAGACTCATCGGGACATCCTGCTGGTGCGGGCCATCGGGCCCGACTCCGAAGGGTGGGGCGAGTGCGTCGCTCTGTCCGAACCGGTCTACTCGGCCGAGTATGTGGACGGCGCGCAAGGTGTGATCCGCGATCACATGTTGCCACGCCTCTTTGCTCTCACCGACGCGGCCGCGCATCTGGTCGGTCCCGCGCTGGCGGACATCAAGGGCCACCCCATGGCGAAGGCCGCGGTAGAGATGGCGGTGCTCGATGCTGAGCTGCGGATGGTCGGCATTTCACTCGGCACCTACCTCGGTTCGGTCCGGGACCGCGTGCCATGCGGGGTCTCCGTCGGCATCATGCCGTCGATCGGTGCGCTGGTCGACGCCGTGGCTGCCTACCTCGAGCAGGGATACCAGCGGGTGAAGCTCAAGATCCAGCCCGGATGGGACGTGGAGCCCGTCCGGGCCGTTCGGGAGCATTTCGGTGGCGACCTCGCCCTCCAGGTCGACGCCAACACCGCCTACACGTTTGCCGACGCCCGGCACCTGGCGCGCCTCGACCCATTTGATTTGCTGCTGATCGAGCAGCCGCTGGCGGAGGACGACCTCGCCGGGCACGCCGCGCTGGCGAGGCAGCTCCGGACGCCGATCTGTCTCGACGAATCGATTACATCCGCCCGCGCCACCGCGGACGCCATCAACCGGGGCGCGTGCGCGGTGGTCAACATCAAGGCCGGCCGGGTCGGGGGATACCTCGAAGCCCGGCGAGTGCATGACGTGGCCGCGGCCCACGGTGTCCCGGTCTGGTGCGGCGGGATGCTCGAAACCGGGCTCGGCCGGGCCGCCAACGTAGCGCTGGCGGGCCTCCCCAACTTCACGTTGCCGGGGGATACGTCGGCTTCGGAACGGTATTGGCGGGAGGACATCACGCCACCCTTCCGGCTCGAGGAGGGTTATCTCCAGGTGCCGACCGGCCCGGGTCTGGGGGTGGCCCCGCACCCGGACGCTCTGGCTGCAGCCACGACTTCCGCGGAACGGATCGTCCGGAGATCCGGCTAGCCTTCACCCGGTCGCGGCAGACGGGTCGGAGTGGCTGGCGGTGGCTGGCGGCGTCTCCCCGCCGCCAGTCGATTTGGTCAGTACTACCTCACATATGATGTATTACTGACCACAATGGCCTTCCGCCGAGACGCCGGCGAGCGTCCGACCGTGTGAGCATGGCAAGGAACTCGACTACTCTTTTCGGCGGGCCGCTAGCTCATCTGGTAGAGCAGGAGCCTTTTAAGCTTCTGGTGCGGGGTTCGAGCCCCCGGCGGCCCACAATAAAGACCAGTTCAGATGCATTTTATCTCGACGGTCCCCCGTTCTCCGTCCTTCGATGGCGCGTGGATGGCGCGGGCCGTGACGCGTCAGCCATGACGCGTCAGCCGCTTTCCGGGGCCCGTCGTAGTGGTTTGATGGGCGCCGGTTCGACTTCCCAATTGTGCGGCCCGGATTAGTCGGCGGATCCCCGTGCCAGGATCCAGCGGTGCTCCTGGCCGGTCAACTTGGCGACGGTCTCGAAGTCGGAGTCGTAGTGCAACACGGTCAGCTGTCGGGCCTCCGCCACGGCGGCCACCAAGGCGTCAACCAGCGACAGCGCCCGGTGTCGGATGCGGCTGGCCAACAGAGATTGGACTTCCAGGGCCCGACGATGGTCGGCGTCGCCGGTCGGCACGGTCGGGAAAGCGGCCAGCCCCTCCATGACCTCGCGGTAGTCGCTGGGGCTGCGAGCAGAAAAGCCCAGTTCGAAGATCACCGGCGCGCTGACTGCGACCAGTCGGCCCGCCACCAGCGGGGCGAAGGTGGCCGCCACGACTGGCTTGGTCAGCCGGCCGAAGACACTGGTGTCAACCAGATATTGGACCCTCGCCATTCAATCGCGGCCGCCCCAGGCAGCCTCGGCCGACTCAAAGTCGAACCGGCCCTCCTGGGCCAAGATGGCGATCAACTCCAACCGGCGCCGGGCGTGCACGACCTCCCGCAAAGCGGCATCGATGGTGGCTCGCAGCGTCTGGGTGCCCAGGATCTCGGCCGCTTCCCGTACGATATCCTGATCAACTTCAACCGATGTCTTCGCCATGATGCTATGATATCCGACCGACAAGAAACAATCCCACCCGAAGATGATCTTGATCACCGCCACCGCCACCATCCCCAACAAGACTCCAGCACAGCGCCATCCGGAGCCAACCATGACCTGGCCCGATCTCAACAGCAAAACCTCAACGGCAGACATGCCATCTGCGATGGCGGGCTCGCCCGGCCGCGGGGTGACCGCACGACTCCGAGGATGGTTCGATGGATCGACGGAGGACCGCCAGCCGCACGACTCGGATCTGGTAATCCTCTTGTCCAGCAACAAGCCGGATCGGTCGCCTATCTCGATCAATCGACAGGGGAGCCGGGACCCGAGAGCACCCGACTGGTACCTCGCGCCTACTGGATGCGGGTGATCTCGTCCCAGTGGCGACGCCATCGGGGAGCGCCGACTGGCTGGTCGGCCTCGATGGCCCACATGCGCTCCGCAGCTGCGCGCATCTCCTGGCGTCGCGCCGTCTCAGGGACCCTGATCCCGGCTCCCGGGATCCTGCCGCCTACCGAATCCTCTTTGAATGTCAAGGGCCGATTTTGGGCTCTCGGGGGGGCGTGGGATCGTCCGTGGCCGGAGGCCGGCTGCGGCTGTCATAGGGTGGGTGTGGGTCCGGGAGTGACTTAGTGCTTCAGATCTCAACTACGTTGATGATCCTGCTCTTGAAGGTATGCGGGCGAACAGGACATGGCGGCCCATAGGGGGAGCCTTGAGATCATCAACGTAGTTGAGATTCGAAGTACTTAGCCGAAGAGCCGGGTTTCAGGGTGTGAGCCGGTCACGCAGGGCATGGAGTCGTTCCCTGGTTGTCCTCTCGGGCCCGACTACTTGGCGTCGAGGACCAGCTGGCGGTAGATGGCGTCGGAGACGCGGCGCTTGAGGGCGCGCCGCGCCTCCTTGGTCTTGCCCTCGGCCACCTTGCGATCGAAGTAAAGGCGGCTGTCAGAGTGCGACTGGCGGATCTGACGGACCGCGGCCATGTGGATGGCCTGGTGAGTTGACGGTTGCCCCCGCAGGGGCCCATCCCCTCCACGATCTCCAGTCGGGCACCCGGGACGGCATCGTCGGTGGGCCGCCCGGCCTCCAGCCGCACGAGGCGATCGACGTCGCCATGCACCACGAGGGTCGACACCCGTAGCGACTTGAGGGCAAGCTGACCTCAGCCACGGCGATCCCCCCCCAATCCGGAGTCTCGTGCAGACAGGTACAGGAGGCGATCGGCGCGAAACGAATCGGGATCTGGGCGTGCTGGTCGAGGCGACTGATCGGTTCCTCGACGATCCTCGTGTCCATCTTGTCTATGCTGTCTATGCTGCTACGGATCGGATGTCGAGAGTCCGGACGGGCGTGGTGCCGATCCTCGGCGCACCTGTCCCCGAAGCTCGTCGAGTGAGCTTGACAGACGGCCGGCCGGGCCCACCCGGGTGTGCGACCCTTCCCTGATCGCCGGGTATCGGTTGCGCGTTCTGGCGCGACCAAAGCGGATGGGTTGGAATGCCCGAAAGGTTTCAGATCGCCGATCCGGCGTGCTTTCACGGGCTCGGGTGTGGCCCCGGTTCTGTGCACTCGCTGCCGAGTGGCCGGAAAGGCCTGAATGTTACGCTCTCGATGATGATTACGCCGCCACGCCTGAGTACCGAGCGATTGCTGTTAGAGCCTCTTGGTCGGCATCACTCGCAGGGAATGTTCCTCCTGTGGTCGCGTGAGGAGGTCTGCCGCTACTCCGGTCCAGCTCTGGACTGGACTGGCGCCCCGATCAGACTTCCAGCCACGACCCGGGCCGATAGTGACAAGATCATCGAGTTCTTTGAATGTGCGGCGGTGGCAGACAGAGGTTTTAGGTGGGCACTCGTCGAGCGGGGAGGCCAAGAGTTTGTCGGCACAGTTGGGTTTAACAGCCTCGCACCGGCGGCCGAGCTTGCATTTCATCTCAGGCCGGAACTCTGGGGGCTTGGCTTGATGCGAGAGGCCGCTGAAGTGGCGCTGAGTTGGCTTCGGATGCAACGCCCGACTCTCCAAGTTGAGGCGCTCATCGAACCTGGAAACGTTCCTTCCATCCGGCTAGCCCGTCGTCTGGGCTTCCAAACGACCGAAGTCTTCCACGACGGAGCAGAACGCTATGTCCTTGTCACTTCGTCGTAGGTCGTCGGAATCGAGCTTCGCCGAGTCGTTCCCGCCCCAGCGTCACGCCCAGGGCGGCCGGCAGGCCAACATCGGGTGTGGTGGGGGAGTCAACGTGATCTCCTTGTGCATGGTCGCGCGAAAGAAGCCTCACTCCGAGGAGAGATCCCGGGGCCACCCAGAAAGTACGAGACGAACGCTCATGTTGACGTGCCGACGACAGCGCCCGATCGACGATTCCCGGAACACGGCGGCGAGGGACACTGCGTCCCATAATGTCCGCCTATTAACCCCAGTGGGCAGGGTGCGCCCCGAACGCCGGCACTTTCGGGCGTAGGCGAAGCCCTTGGGCAGGGGTGGCAAATTGGGATACCAGTCGAAGTCCTCGGTCGCGCGAAACGGACCGACAGCCGTGACGGCCGAGCTCATGGGGCGTGATCGGCGAGCCCCTCGATTACCCCGTAGGGCGGTGCGAACGGCAGCACCCGGCCGGGGTTGAGGGCCGCCTTGGTCAGGAGCTTGCCGTATTCGGCGTTAGTTCGTTCCTTGCCGCCGGTGAACACCAGCATGTTCATGTCGCTCAGCAGGACCGGTGGCGCGGCGGCGGGGTCGTCGGGAATCAGGCGCTCGACGATCAGGACCCGCCCGACCGCGGCCATCGCCGCCCGGCAGTTGCGTGAGGATGCCGACGCCACGCGTGTCATCCAGTCGTGGAGCACGTTGGCCATGAGGTACGCGTCGGCGCCGTGCGGGACCCCGGCGAAGAAGTCGCCCGGGACGATCTCGCAGCGGTCCTCCACGCCGGCTGTCCGAAGCATCTCTTCGGCGTTGGCCACCACCGCTGGCAGGTCGAACAGGACACCGCGGAAGTGGCTGTTGGCCTGCAGGATGGCGGCCAGCAGGGTCCCCTTGCCGCCGCCGATATCGGCGACGGTCCGCATGGCCGAGAAGTCGTAGCCGGCGGCGACGCTCGGAGCGAACTGCGCCGTGCGTTCGGACATGGCGGCGTGGAATCCCTTGGGCCAGTTGCGGATGGGTTTCGACGAGCTCGAAGACGCTCATCCCGTGGGCGAGATCGACGGCCGGCGTTCGGGTCCTGACCGTTTCGATGATCGGTTCGAAGGCCCGAACACCGCCGAGGGATTTCGACCAGCATCGCCCAGGACTGCATGGAGGCCGGCACGTCGGTCCGCAGCCGCTCACCGAGCAGGGTCAGGCTGAAGGAGCGATCGGCGTCCTCGGTCAGCACGCCGAGCGACGCCAGGACGCGGAGCACGCGGTACAGCGACGGCTCGTGGGTCTGCGTCGCTTCGGCCAAGCCGGCGGAGGTCATCTGGCCGTCCGCCAGACGATCATCGAGCCCAAGCTCGGTGGCCACATACACGGCCCGGGAGACGTGAATGCCCCAGATCATCCGCAGGCTAGCAGCCGCCGCCGCCCGCTCATCCTCGGTCGGCTCGGTACGATTCGATCCGGACCGACCCCACCCGGCGCACCCCGCTGATCGGCGCCACTGTTCATGGGTTCCATCCTTCTGCCGGGCCATGGCGCCCGCGCGACACCCGTTTCTGCTCTGCTTCCGCGCTGACCGGGGATAAGCGAACCTTCGGCGGTAACGTCCGGCTGTGGCGTTGCTGGAGCGAGGGCAGGAGCTTGCAGCCATAGACGAGCTCTTCACTGCCGGTGGGGGTTCTTGTCGTGGAGGGAGGTGCGGGCATCGGCAAGACCTCGCTGCTCGACGCGGCCTGCCGACGTGCCGGCGGCCTTGGCTATGAGATCTTCCGAGCCCGCGGGTCGGGGCTTGAGTCGGAGTTCGCGTATGGCGTGGTGCGCCAGTTGTTCGAGCGGCGACTGGCTACCGCTGATCCGCACGAACGCGAGCAGCTCTTGGAAGGGCCGGCAGCCGTGGTGCGCTCCTGGCTGGTGCGTGGCCAGATGGAGATGCACGCCGATGACACGGCCTTCGCGGTTTTGCACGGCCTGTACTGGCTGGCCGCCAACTTCACCGCTCGTCGACCGCTGCTCGTTGCGGTCGACGACGCCCATTGGGCGGACGCACCGTCGCTGCGTTGGCTGGCCTACCTGGCGCCCCGGCTGGAGGGGTTGGCCCTGGCCTTGATGGTGACGTTGCGGCCAGCGGAGCCGGCCTCCACTGAGACGTCGCTGCTCGCTGTAAGAAGGCAAGCTGGTTGGGTTAGCCGGCCGGGCCTTCTGAGCCAGACCGCGGTCTCCTCGGTGGTGCGGGAGGCGTTGGGCGAACAGGCAGGGCCGGAGTCTTGTGCTGCCCTCGAGCGGCTCAGCGGCGGCAACCCGTTCTATCTTCGAGAACTGCTCCGGGGCGTCGATGCTGGCGCAGCAGGGGGGGCGGGCTGGACGTGGCCGAGGTCGCTGTCCGTGGCGCGCGAGGCGTGATGCTGCACCTGGCCGAGAGGATCCGGCGTCTGGATCGGTCCGCCCTCGGTCTGGCGCAGGCGCTGGCCGTGCTGGGGGACAGCTGTGAGTTGCGACACGGCGCTGCACTCGCGGGTTTGGATGTGGTGAGCGCGCTGCGGCTCGCCGCAGGCCTGGTCCGGCTTGAGGTTCTGGCGGCCACCGATCCGCTCCGGTTTCTGCATCCCGTCGTTCGGGACGCCGTCGAGTTGTCCTTGACCCCCGACGAACGCGACGTCATGCACCGAGCCGCCGCCCGCCTCCTGCATGAGGACGGTGCCCTTCCCGGGAGGGTTTCCGCCCACCTGGTCCGCTTACAGCCTGGTGGTGACCTCTGGACGATGTTACGGCTGCAGGAGGCCGCAGAGGCCGCCCTGGCAGCCGGCGCACCTCAGGCGGCAAGTGACCTTCTCCGACGGGCACTGGCCGAACCTCCGCCGCCGGACCGGCGTGTGAGGGTGCTTCGTGACCTCGCTCGGGCGGACATCGGTGCGGGACGCGAGTCCGCCTGCGGCTGGCTTGCGGAGGCCCTAGCGAAAACCACCGACCGGCCGGAGCGAGCCGAAATCGCCATGGAGATGGCCGAGTCCTACGCGGCGCTCTTTCGTTGGGTCGAAGCGGTCGACGTCATCGAGCAAGCGTTGAGCGAACTTGGCGACGACAACCCGGGGCTGGTAGGCCGGCTGGAGAGCGAGCTGGTTGTGGCCGGTCTGCACGACGCCCGCCGGGCCTCCCATGTCTTGCCCACCCTGGATCGCCTCGCCGCTCGCCAGCTCACCAGCGCTGAAGCGGAGGCGCTCGCGGTCGGACGCGGCATGGCCGCGGTGCTCGGCGGGATGCCCGCAGAGCAGGCGGGCCGGGTCCTCGAAGAGGCCCTCTCCACGGACCGGCGGGTGGAGAATTGGGACACCCGCGCCGCTCTGATGTGGGGCTTGGTGACCGCCGAGCGGTTCGAGGCGGTTCAGAACGCGCTGGAGCCCATGTTGGCCGAGGTGCGAGAATCGGGCAGCGCTCGCGGCATGATCGCGGTGTACAGCACACTGGGTTTGCTGAAGCTACGACTGGGGGCGCTACCGGAAGCCGATACGGCGGCACGGATCGCGCTGCGAGTCTTACAAGAGGGCGACTTCGCTCCTGGCCTCCCGTTCGCGGCGACCGTGCTCGCCGACGTTGCTGTCGAATCGGGGGAGCTGGAAGAAGCACACGCCCTCCTGCAACTTCTCCCCCCGGCCGGTTGGCCGGCCGGGGTCGGCACGGTGCTGATCCCCGCTGCTCGGGGCCGGCTGCAGCTCGCCGCCGGCCGCCCAACGGACGCGCTGGCCGACTTCGAGGCGTGCGCCGCCATGTTCAGCGCCGAGGTGTGGGGCGTGGAGTTGCGCGATGTGGGCTACGTCCACGCCCGCTCAGGAGCTGCCCAGGCGCTCCTGTGGCTCGGCGAGCGAGAACAGGCACGCCGAGCCGCCCACGCAGAGCTGGACGACGTGCGGGTCTTTGGCGGGCATCGCGCCTTGGGCGTCGCCCTCCGTGTGGCCGGGACAGTCGAGGGCGGAACGGCGGCGCTGGAACTGCTGGAAGAATCGGTGGCGTCGCTGCGCGAATCTCCGGCAGTCCTGGAACGGGCCAAATCTCTGGCGGAGCTGGGCGCCGCCCAGCGACGGGCTGGTCAGCGTGTCACCGCCCGAGAAGCGCTTGGCGAAGCCCTGGACCTCGCGGCGCGTCTGCGGTGCCCGCCCGCTCGCCGGCCGAATCCGCGAGGAGCTCAAGGCTGCCGGAGCTCGGCCCCGCCGCGAATGGCGGCGGGGGGTCGAGGCCCTGACGCCCACCGAACTTCGAGTCGTCCGACTGGCCGCCGAAGGCAAGACCAACCGGCAGATCGCCCAAACGCTGTACGTGACGCTCAAGACCGTGGAGGGCCACCTGGCCCGGGCGTACCCGAAACTCGGCATTGCGGGTCGAGGTGAGCTTCCTGGCGTGCTTCGGGAAGAAAAAACCAGGGTGGTCACCCGGTAGCGAAGGGGGCGGTGACAGAGCGATCGTGGCGAGGAAGGCGCTCAAACCACGGGAGCGCTTCAACCGAAAGGACGACGATGGCTCACCCCAATGCTGCGCTCATCCGTGAGGCCTATGACGCCTTCGCCGGCGGTGACCTTTCCAGGGTTCTGGGGGTCTTGGCCGACGACGTCACCTGGCATGTCCCAGGCCGCAGCCCGCTTTCGGGCGAACACAAAGGCCACCAGGGAGTGCTGGACTTCTTCGGTCGATGCCAGGAGCTATCGGGCGGGACCCTGCGCGTCGCTGCCGACGAGATCCTCGCCGAGGGCGACCGTGTGGTCGTCCTCAGCACGGTGTCCGCCGAACGTCACGGCCAGTTCTGGTCCTCCCCGGAGATCCACGTCTGGCGGGTGGCAGACGGACGAGCCACTGAGTTCCGCGAGTTCCAGGGCGACCAGCAGACCGAAGACGAGTTCTGGGCCTGCTAGCGCTGATCGACACTTCAGCATCAGGGAAAGAGACAGGAGTTGGCGCATGACCGACCGGGTGATAGTGATCGGGGGCGGCCCGATTGGATTGGCGGCCGCGATGCTCTTGGCGCCGGACGGCCGGGAGGTCACCGTTTTGGAGAAGGACGAGCAGGGACCGCCTGACACCATCGAGGAGGCTTGCAACGCTTGGCAGAGGGTAGGGGTGGCGCAGTTCCGCCAAGCCCATTACCTGCAAGCTCTGTTCCGCCAACTCCTCGATGCCAACCTTCCAGCCGTGAGCGAGCGGCTCGAGAAGCTGGGGGGCCGGCGGATCAACATCCTGCCCTCCCTTCTGAAGCGCCTGCCGGGCAGCCCCATGAAGCCCGACGACGGCCGGTTCGAGACGCTGACCGCGCGCCGGCCGATCCTCGAGCGGGCGTTCGGGGAGGCGGCGCAGGACACTCCCGGCGTGAAGGTGATCCGGGGGGTCGGCGTAGAGGGTCCGCTGACCGGTCCGCCGCTGCTCGCCGGGGTGCCCCACGTCACCGGAGTCCGGACCTCCGCAGGAGCCGAGATACCCGCCGCATTGGTCATCGACGCAACCGGCCGGCGCTCGAAGCTGACGGGATGGGTTACCGACCTGGGCGGACAGGCACCCGACGAAGAATCGTCGGACGCCGGATTCGCCTACTACACCCGCCATTTCGGCCCCCGCCGTGGAGTTCACTACGAACCACGAGGACCACTGGCGATGGACACCGGAAGTCTGCGCGTCCTGACTCTGCCGGCAGACAATGACACCTGGACCATCGGAATCGTCGCAGTCGCCGGCGATAAACCGTTCAAGACCCTGAGGAACAACCACGCGTGGGAGAGGGTGGCGCGGGCCGTGCCCACCGCCGGCGACCTCGTCGACGGAGAGCCATTGTCAGACGTGATACCAATGGCGGGAGTACTGGATCGATACCGGAGGATCGTGGTCGATAACCGCCCGGTGGTTACGGGCATCATCCCCGTCGGCGACTCCTGGGCGTGCACCAACCCCACCGCCGGGAGGGGGATCTCCCTCGGCCTCGCCCACGCGGTCGCCTTCCGAGACGCCCTGCGGGCGGAACCCGACGGTCCGCTCGGGCTCATCGAGCTCTTCGACGAGGTCACCGATGAGACCCTAACCCCCTTCTACCGCGACCAGGTAGACCGCGATCACCGTCGTGCCGCCCGGTTGCGGGCGGTCATAGAAGGAAGTCGAGCGGCGCCGCTGGAGGTCGATCCGTGGCTCAGCATTCAGTTCGCGGCTCAGCTAGATGCCGACGCCGCCCGTGGCTTCCTCGACATGCTGTCGTGCCTCGCCCTCCCAAATCAGGTCCTCAGCCGGCCGGGCATGATGGATCGGCTACACGCCGCAAAAGAGTCGGCGATTCCGCCACCTTCGGGTCCCACCCGGGAACAACTAGTCGCCCTGGCAACCGCATAACGACACCGACGCCTGTCCCCGAATCCCGGGGCGGTCTCCGTGGCCTAAAACGCCGGTTTAGCAGTCGCGCTCGCCTTCACATGTGGGCGCGCAGGCTCCCATCGACCCTCAGCACTCAGCCCATCGCCAACGAGACCGCCGGCCAGTTGGGTGGCGATGTCGACGGCTCCCCGTGTAGCCCGGCGGCGGATACTGGGCATTCGTCGCTGTGCGTCTACTTGGTGAGGAAGGCGGTAAGTCCGGCGGCGAGTGCTCTGGCCGCGGCTTGTTGCCATTGTGGTGTGATGAGTAGGGCGGCGTCCGTGGGGTTTCGCATATTGGCGCACTCAATCAGGATCTTGGGCACAATTGAGAGGTTGAGTCCCGCCAGGTCATTGCGGGGTTGGATGCCGTTGATCCCGTCGTAACTGCTGACTGGCTCGCCCGTGCCGGCCAGAAGAGTGGATCGGATGTCGAGGCCCAGAGCCTGGGATGCAGCGATAATGTCGTCATTTGGACCGTCGGCGACCGGTTCGAGGATCGCGAACCCTCTCCCGGTTGATGGAGCACCGTCAGCGTGGATGCTGATGGCCGCGTCGGCGTGGGCGTTGTTACCTATGGCCGCTCGCTCGGTGACACATGGGCCGACGCCCTTGTTGGAGGCACGGGTCAAGATCACGGTGGCACCTTCTGCTTCCAGGTCGCTGGTGAGGTAGAGAGCGACTTTGAAGTTGAACTGCGCCTCTGTGTAACCGGAGTCCGTTTCAGTTCCGGTGGTGTCGCAGGTCTCGTTCTCTCGTCCGTTCCAGATGATCTGGTTGATGATGTTGGGAGCAGCGGCATTCCCGCCGTTATGGCCAGGGTCTATGGCGATGACCTTGCCTGCTAGTGGTTTGCGTGCTGCTGTCGGCTTGGAGACGACGGCGGCGCTCGGTGGCGCGTTATGGGCCGCGGCAGGCGCCGCGGATCTTGGGGTCGTGACGCGCACCGGGGCAGGAACGGTGGTCGAGGCTGGACGGATCGAGGTAGACATTGGTGATGTGACCCCTGTGTGGGCGACGGCCACGCCGCTGCGACCCGTGGTGAGGTCACGACCCAGCACAACGGCAAGCCCCATGACGAGGACGATGGCAGCGCATGCAATGGTGCGGTTGCGGCGGACTCGCCTTGATGATGGCATGGTCGGTCCTGGACTGCTGGAGGCTTTAGCTCGCGGTCGCTGAAACGCCCAGGTCGCCACGAACCTTGATGGCGGCAGCATGGACGACCTGGAAGTCGGCACCGTACTGCTGGATGGTGGCCTGATCCGGCAGCGGATTACCTAGCTGGACATCCGAGAAGATGACGCCCAAGTCGTTGGCCCAAACCTGGAAGGCGCTGATCTCGGCCTCCATGTCCGATATGACACTGACCGGCCACTTCTCGGCCTCGAGCCCACTGATTGCCGTCTGATATGAGTCCATGTTGATCTTCAATCCGGCGTTGTCGATCTGCCCAGATTGGAGGGCGGCGAGCCAGTTGGTCTGGTTGTTGTCGATGGGGTGCACGATGTTAAGGTACTGCCGGCCGTAATCGACCGGAGGCGTCGTGGCCGGAGGATCGGTCGAAGGTGGTACATACGCAGTGGGGGGTGGCGCGGGGGTTGTCGTGTCCGGCGGCAACGTCGGAGCAGGCGCGGCGATCGTGGGGGGCGGATCCGCTGGCGCCTGCGCTAGTCGTCCCTCCGACAGTCCCGTTGTGGGCCGTGACCCGGGCCGCCGCGATGACGACAACCACGGTGACGACCGCAGCACCGAACCACACACCTGCCCGTGCGAGCAACGGTCTCCCGGGCGGTACCGGCGCCCGCTACGGAGCATATACGGCGGGATCTCTCCTTCGCGAAAGCCCGAGTGATGCCAGTCGCACCAAACCCACGACATTTCCGGCGATGTAGAAGAGATTGGTAAAGAAACTGATGATTCCCCACCAGCCGGTAATGAGGGTCCTGTTAGTTGCGTAACGTAGAAGGGCCGTACCACAGGAACGGCAATAGACCCCTCGTAGTCGCCATATATGGCTGTAGAACAAGAGTCCGGTTTGGTGGCGCACCACAGTGATCTGGGCCGGGCTTGTGCCACACAGTTCACATTCATTGGGGCCGGGCGGACGCAGGGCTTGATACTGCTCAGACTCCTCTTGAAGGAGCGACCGGTCATATGTCTCCCTCTTCGCCGGATCCGACAGGCACTCGTATGCCTCGTTCAGGGCGGCCATATGCGAGGTAGTGGCCTGAATGACCTCAGGAGGTGCGCCAGCGTGCCGGTCAGGGTGAAGCACCTGGGACAACGCCAGGTAGGCGCGCCGTATCTCCTCGCTGCTTGCGGATGCCGGGACACCCAGCATCTGATAGTAGTTCTGACCCGTTTGCCCCTTCTTGTGTGGATCGCCGTGGCTTCCCAGCCATGGCAAACCGGCCACTCTAAATCTTAGAACAGTGGGTGCGGTGGGGGGCACCGCGGCGTCGATGATCGAAAGCGATTGGCGTCCTCACCATCAGGCGTTCGGATTGCCTGCCAACTGGACGACATCTGCGCCCTGCATCTTGCCGTTGTTGATGGTGGCGGACGCCCGGTACCACTGCACACTGCTGTCCGGGTTGAACGACTCAAGGTAGTACCAGACCTGATCGCCGCTCTCGCTGATCTCGGTCACGTCCCGGCCTCCGGTGTTGGTATAACCAGCGACCCATGCGCTGTAACCCCGGATCTGCATGCCTGGCCCCAACAAGGCCCAGGCGTCGGGATAGTCCTTGGAGGAGACATCGCCGTAGTACTCGGAGACGACGGCCCACGGATCGCTCTGAGTTTGTGCCGGAACCGGTGTGGGCAGTACCACCGGAGGTGGCGTCTGGACGATCACGGGTGGCGGGGTCTTCACAATCACTGGGGGCGATGCAGTCGTGGGTGGGGTGGTTGTGCTGCTGGCCGGTGGTGGGGATGTCGTACTGGTCGGTACAGTAGTCGTTGAATTGTTGGCGGCTGCTTGCACTCGAGCGGTGATGTGCTGCCGGGTAACGACTACCGCTCCCACGATCAATCCCGCCACGACGATTGCGGCCAAGAAGGCTGAGATCACCTTCTGGAAACTGGTCATCGCTTGGTTGTCCCTCTCCTGCGAGTGTGCCCGGTTGATGCCTTGCCGGTATGCCAGACGCTTTCGCTGCTAGCTAAGCTAGGTATTGTCGGGGACGATCCAGGAACAGTCCCTGACCTCAAACGATAACCTTTGATCATCTGAGGACATCCGGGAGCAGGTCGCCGCCAGGCCGTTGGCGGAGAAAGTACCGGCTGCTCTTGTCCGTACGCGATGTGAAGCGCCCCTTCAGATTTTTGGTCAGCTAGCCACGATATCGGGGGTATTCACGTAGTTCCCGGCGGCTACGAAGGATTTGGGCGGAGGTTGCGCCCGTTGTGAGGCACCTCTCCTCAGTCCGTCCACCAACGCCTGTTCGCAACGATGATTTTTCCGGAAGTAACCTTTCCTCGATGTCACAGCCAGCCGGCAATCCCCACACTCGGCTGGTGCCAATCCAGCAGAGGGGCATAACCAACTGTCTGGGCCGAAACTCGTCCCAGTCACTGCCTCGCAGGCCACCGTCTCAAGCCAGGCGTGGTGTTGATCGGATGGCTGGGTTGTAACTGACGGTATCCGGCCCTTGGGCACCGTACGTGGTGTGCCGGCACGTCATGGACGGGCGGGAGTGTGGGTGCGTGATTTATATCCCGACCCACCAGCCGTTGGCATAGCCGGCGATTCGTTAGGGATCGAGTTGGGCGGTCTTCGGGGCTATTTCTTCGCCTTGGCAACGTTTGGGCAGCACGGCAAGCATCGGGACCTCGCGTCCGGATGCTCGGGGAGCTCGGGCCGTGAACGGTCTGTGTAGGCGCGCCGCAGTGCGAAGGCCGCCGAGCGCGGTCCATGGCAGGTGCCCGACGACGACCGATGTGCCACCGGGCACCAGGTCAAAGCCGGCCTTGTGGACCCGGAAGCCGGCCGAGACGGCTTCTTCGGCGAGGCGCCGCTGGCGGCTTGAGAAGCTCCCGCGCTTTCCCTGGGAGAGGGTGACCGTCCGCTTGTGGGCTCGGTCGTGGGACTGGCCGGGACCGGTCCGCGCGCGTCATGGGACGTGACCGCGGTGAGCGCGACGGTCAAGCGTTGCACGTCGAGCCGGCCCAGGTCGCCTCCGTCGTC
The DNA here is from genome assembly GCA_963834725.1 of uncultured Acidimicrobiaceae bacterium. GTDB lineage: Bacteria > Actinomycetota > Acidimicrobiia > Acidimicrobiales > Palsa-688 > PALSA-693. The sequence goes on along the minus strand of CAWICN010000001.1, from coordinate 2,651,110 downwards.
GTCCGGTCCGAGGCGCAAGAATAGAGGGATCAGCTCGGCGCCGGACGGCCAGCCATAACGGAGCGCCTTGGCGACCAACTCCGGCGGCGGCTCCGGCGGCTCGAGGGTACAGAGCGGTGCCGGTGGACGTGGGAACGGGCTGGCCCGGCTTCCAATCGTGGAGTCCGTCTGAAGCTCTGTCACTGGGGGTAGAGCACCAGGCCGTGCTGAACCCCGGCGTTCCCCATAACCACCCCGTCATGGCGAGCGATCGAACCGTCGACGATGATTTCGCCGTTCAGGTCGATCCCGTCGTGCCAGCGGGACCATGGCTGTGCCCGGTAGAAGGCCAAGGCTTGGGCGTAAAGGAGCTCCCGGTCTTCAGGAGCGGGGAGCTCGTGAGGCTGGGCGCGGCCGGCCATGTGCCCGATGAACGAGTCGAAGATGTCCTCGGCCTCCGCTGGGGTGTCAACCCTCGGCAACGGTGGGCGGCGCCGGTTCGTCCGTCGCCTGCCTCAGCGCCTCGGCAACCGCCTCACCGCGTTCGGGCCCGCTCAGCACCGTCGGGGGCGGACCGGGGGGCAGTGGGGCCGCCGGCTGATTCACTGCGGTGGCCAACGCCTGGTTGAGCGCTTCGTCATCGGTGGGGGCCACCGCAACACCGCGCAGCAGGCCGGTCCCCATGTCGAGCACCAGTGCTGCGCTGAGGCGGCAGTGTCTGCGCACGTGCATCGCGTAGGAGACGTCACGAGCATGAGCCAGGTTCCGTCGTTCTCAGCCATGGCCGCCAGGATGACGACCGCGATGTGCCCTACTGCGGAGGATCCCCGACCCATTTGCCCCGTTTGTCCCGCCCATATCGCCCCGAAGTGTCCCAAAGATGCTGCCAGGTGGAACCGCCAGGTGCCCGGAATCGCCGGCTAGGGATCGATATTCGGGGATAACAGATGTGGTGAGCGACGGCCTTCTCGCGTTTTTAACCGCAGCGGTGTCCTCCAGCGGAGTGGCACTTCGGAGATGTCCTTTCGCGACCGATGAGTCGGAGTCGCCAGTACAGTCCTCTAGAGGCATGGCCAAAGTGATGACTCACATGTGCATGTCGCTGGACGGGTTCGTCGCGCAGCTCGACGACAACCCGGCGGAGTTGTTCGACTGGTACTGGGGCGGCGACGTCGTGGTGCCGAGCGCGCAAAAGACCATGAGTTTCTCGGTTGATGCCGCCAGCGCTCCGATGCTGCAGGAACTCACGTTGGGCTGCGGCGCGGTGATCGCCGGCCGTCGGCTGTTCGACCAGACTGGCGGCTGGGGCGACAACCACCCTGCTGGCGCGCCAGTGGTCGTCGTGACCCACCGTCCGCCGCCGGAAGACGCCGCCGAAAGGTTCCCGCGGACGGCTTTCACCGGCAGTGTCGAGGAGGCGATTGCGACGGCGACAGAGATCGCCGGAGACAAGTTCGTCACGATCGCCAGTGCCCACATCATCCAGCAAGCGCTGAACCTCGGCCTCGTCGATGAGCTGTGTATCAGCCAGGTTCCCGTCCTGTTCGGTGTCGGGATCCGCTACTTCGGCGAGCTCGTCGGCGGCCACGTCATCCTCGAGGATCCCATCGTGGTCCAAGGCACCCGGGTCCTCCACCTCCGTTACCCGGTGCGCCGCTGACTGCCCGCCGCCGTGGTTCGTTCACAGGGCCTGGCGCGCTCATCGGGCGCTCTACCGACTCGGTGGTGGTCGCTTTCTGTGTACGACGTCGAACAAGCGCGGCTGGGGTGCCCTCCGTCTCACGACCATCGGGCGCAAGTCCGGCCAAGAGCGCAGCGTCATCATCGGCTACCTCGAAGATGGCCCCAACCTCCTATCGACCGCCATGAACGGCTGGGACGAGGGTCATCCGTCGTGGTGGCTCAATCTCGAAGCCAACCCAGACGCCGTTATACGTCTGACCGATAAGCAGCCGCGCCCGGTGCGCGCCCGACCGGCCCTGGGGCAGGAACGTGATCGGCTGTGGCAGCGCTGGACCGCAGTCGACCCACGGCTCGACGGGTATGCCAGACAGCGGTCGACGGAGACGCCCGATCATCTTCGAACCGCGCAGCGTGAGGGGCTCGACACCAGAGCCCGTCTCCGAGAGGCGCGCTCCGTGGTGACGATGCCTAGTACGCACTCGCCCGGAGACTGCTGATGTCCAGCGGACTGCGTCGGTGTAGAGCTGTCGGCGCGGATCGCGACCCGGGCGGCTCCGGCTGGCCAGGGCGGCCTCGGCGGCTCCCGCCCGGAACAGATCAGCAGCGTGGTCTCTGACGGTTGACATGGATGACGGGACGATGTAGGCCGGTACCTAAGCGAGCACGAGCTCAGCCAACCCCGATCTGGCGATCAGAAAGGCGACACTCTTGGCCTTCATCCAGATCACCGAGTACCGAACCTTCAAACCTGCCGAGATGCAGGCTGTCGTCGGCGAGTGGGCACAAGCCACCGAGGGCAAGCGCAAGACGCTCCGGAGAGTCCTCTGCCAGGATCGAGACAACAGCGGTCGGTACTACAACATCATTTTCTTCGACTCGTATGAACAGGCGATGGAGAACTCGGCCCCACCAGAGACCGATCGACTCTCGAAGAAACTGATGAGCTTCGTCGACGGCCCGCCGACGTTCTACAACCTCAACGTCGGTGACGATCAGGACTAACCTCTCGAGTCGAAGCACCGCTCTTCTCGACAGAACCTGCGAGCCCCAGCCCCTCCGACCGAGGATCGATCCGCCCTGCCGAAGCTCAAGGAAGCCGGAGCAGCGGGATAAACTCCGAGGATGCGACAGCCAATTCGGTTCTTGAGCGACTTCCATTGCAGCCGGAGGGCCCGTGCTCCCGATCGGCAGACATGTCGCAACGCCGAGTCGAAGGTGTTTGAGCGGTTGAGACAAGGAAGGTACCTTCACAATGGATGTTCAGCGGACTGGGCGGATCTTCGGCTGGTTCTTCATCGGCACGTTCATTACCAGCATCCCCGCTCGGCTTCTCTTCGTGCATGGCATTGGCGCGAAATGGACCGACATGCGCTTCATCCCTGGGGCGACCTCCAACACCAGCCTGAAGCTGGGCGCCATCCTTGAGTTCGGTCTCATCGTCACGAACATCGCCACCGCAGTCGTGATCTATCCGCTCGTCAGGCGGCAGAGCGAAACCGTCTCGCTCGGATACGTCACCGCACGCATCTGGAGTCGGTCTTCACCGCGATCGGCCTCATGAGCATCATATCGGTCGTCGACGTGGCGCACTCGCTGACCTCAGCTACCGGCGTTAACGCCACCGCAATCGGTGCTTCAGGCAGTTCGCTGGTGAACACCTATGAATGGGCCTTCCTGTGGGGGCCCGGACTCGTGGCCGGAATCGGGAATGGCTTGCTGCTGGGCTACCTGATGTACCGATCGGCACTGGTGCCGCCTCGCATGGCGCTGCTTGGTCTCGTCGGTGGCCCCCTGCTCATCCTTTCCTTCGTGCTGACCCTGTTCGGTGTGTACAAGAACGGCTCGGCACTTTCCACCTTGCTGGCGCTGCCGGAAATCGTGTGGGAGGCATTTCTCGGCATCTACTGCGCGTGGAAGGGGTTCAGGCGGGAGAGCCCGATCGCCACACCAGAAACAGCGATGGCTGACTAAAGCAGTCGCCGCGCCAGATCGCCCGATATTGGAGTGCCGCCATCGAGTCCCCCCGTCACAGCCGAAGACGACCGGGCAACGAATCCGGCGTCAGCTTTTTGGGTAGTGGGGCGGTGGGGGCGGACACCAGGGGTACCGGTCCCCCGAAGCGGACCCGCTCGTGACCGACGCGCCGCTACGGGACTGTCTCTGTGTGGCTAACAGTTCCCGGCCGGAACCTCGACGCCTTGCCGGCTGGTTGAACAGCTAGAACGAACGCTTCGCGAAATGCCCGTGGGTGGAGCGCGAGAGGTATAGCGGACGGTGGCGGTGCGGCAGTCTTCGGGGATGGTGATGGTGCCGGTGGGGCGGTGCCGCCCGTAGCGGTGGAGCAGGTCGACCGGGGCGGCCCGCTCGTTGTCGGCCTCGGCGAGGGTGGCGACGGCGATGGGATCGTTGCGTTCGGCCAGGATCAAGGCCGCCGGGCCGGGAGGTCGTGGATGGCCACCACCCCGCCACTTGGAAGGTCTCCGTGGTCGAGTGTTTACTTCCAGCCGGACTACACATTCAGCCTTAGGTGCAGAAACTCACCCGGCAGCCATCTGTTAGCGGCGTGATTGGTTGATGATGTAGGGCCTGGGTTCGGCTGGGCTGGTTGGCCCAGTCGTCCAGCGCGGTGGTGAGGCCTTGGACGAGGCGGTCGAAGCTGCGGTCGATGTCGGCAGGGTGGGTGAAGGTGGTTTCGAGGGTCACGAAGCCGTGGAGGGCAGCTCGGAGGGCCCGGGTGGCGTCGATGGCGTCGTCGCCTTGCAGGTCGTAGCCGGCCAGGATGGCCGCGACGATCTCTACCGCGGCGGGATAACAGACCAGGTAGTGCTCTTCACCTGACTCCGCGTCGTGGTGCAGAGCCGCAGGCCGATAGGGCGGTCGTAGACTGCTGCGGCGGCTTGTCCCGTGGGTCGAGCGTAAACGCTGCGAAGTCATCGACGATCACGGCGTTGTCACAGTCCATGGAGTCACATCTCGTCAGTAGGACGCCTCCGCCCGCCCCTCTACACACACGTCCGGCGACCCAAGCCGGAAGGGAGGCGTAGGGAAGCCGGCGATCCCGGACACCAATGGGTCGGGATAGACGGGCTGTCTGAGGGTCTTGGCCCAGGAGCGAGGGCCTCACTTATCGCGGCGCGATGCATGCAAGGTCGTCTTCCCGCGATGTCCCCTGGCGCCGTAGGCTCGACGAACCGTCGTCCAGTCGTAGCCTCGATGGGACGGGTGCTTTCAATGAATTGGCGAAAAAGCGAACGTGGTCGTTACCACCTACAAGCGCGACGGCTCGGCTGTAGCCACCCCTGTCAACGTCGCAGTCATGGATCTTACAAGCCGGAGCTTTGATGCTCGGCTATATGTATTGTCTTTTCTGCAAAAAATGCCACGACACCCAGCCGGGGAGCACGGGCAACCAATAGGTGGCCAACCGGTAGGTGAGCACGGCGGAGACCGCGGCAGCTGGGCGCATGCCAACGCCGGTGAGGCCGGCCACCAGGGCCGCTTCGATGGCACCGAGGCCGCCAGGGGTGGGCGCGGCGGCGGCGATAGCCGCGGCCGCCAGGTAGACCGCCCCGACCCGGGCAATGCTGACACCGCCCCCAAAGGCCTGGATGGACGCGGCCAGGGCGCCGACGTAGGCGAGCGTGACGAGGGCGGATCCCCCGAACAACAGGGCCAGCTTGACCGGGCTGGCCGCCACTTGGCGCAGGTTGGCCAGCGACCGCTGAATGCCCCGAACCAGGCGGCTCCAAACGGTACGGCGTCCCCACCGGGTGGCCAGCACCACGCCCAGAGCAGCTGCCAGTACCGCCAAGACCAGGAGCAGTTTGCTACCCGAGGGCAGTTTGAACGCCTTCGTCAGCGCCGCCCCGGACCAGGCGAAGAAGATCGCGATCAAGACAATGTGCATGATCCCACCGACGAAGCCGTTGAGCCCGACGGCCGAGACGGCGGTCGGTGAGTCGACCCCCGATTTCTGGAGGTAGCGGACGTTGAGCGCCATACCGCCGACGTTGGCGGGCGACACCCGGTTCACGAACGAGGAGGCCGATTGGAGGAGCAGGGTGGGCCCGAAGGGCAGGCGCCGCGAGACCGTCCCCATGATTGACAGGTTGCCAGCCACGTAGGTCAGGGCCGACATGGCGATGACCAGGGGGAGCCACTCGAAGTTCGCCGATTGGAAAGCTTTCCAGCTGTTACGCGCCTGAGCCAGCTGGGGCAGCAGGAAATAGAACGCCCCGACAGCCAGACCGATCATCAGGACGGTCCTTAGACGAACTCGCTGGAGGCGGGCCAGTTCGTTGGCGGGTGCGCCCATGACGCCAGCGGCCGCCACCCGGGTCCTGGTGAGCAGCCCATCCTTGCCGCGGACGGCCTGACGGGTTGAGGCCGACAGGGCCAGGGGCTGCAGCAATGGTACGGCCCGCGTCACCTCCTCGCCGCCCACGCCGGATACGGCGCCGGCTACGGCCCTTTCCGGTCCGACCAGGGCGGCCGTCGAGGCCAGCAGTTCGGCTACGTCGAGGGACCGCTGTCGCTCGGTGGCGGCCAATTCCGAGAAGCTGAAGTCGACGATGCGGGTCTGATTGACGGTGTCAAGCATCACGTTGCCCGATCGCAGGGAGCGATGGGCGATGCCCGCGTGGTGCAACTGATCGACCTGACGCCACAGCTCCGACAGGAGTTCCTCGCTGATGCCCTCGGCCGGCACCTGGTTGAGGGATCGGCCGTGGACGAAGTCCATGGCCAGCATGGCCGATCCGTCTGCGGCTTGAGCGATGCGCTCGACCCGGGGTACGCGGACGCCGGCTCGTTCGGCCATGATCTCCGCTAGCGCCTGGTGCTCCACCGACTGGATCAAGGAGGCTGCGGGCCGGCTGTGGCCGACCCCCTTGAGCCGGCCGTACCGGTACGCCCGGTACAGGAGGTCCGCCTGGCGCTGATCTTTGCCGAACAGCTTTACGAACAACCGCCGGCCGTCCGCCGTGGTCGCCTCGAACGGGCGGCACCCTTTCGCTTCGACGTCAGCAGCGCGAACCCCGGCAATCGAAAGACCGCTGGCTGTCAGGGCGTCTGCCACTCCGCCGGGCCCGATACGGCGGTCGGGAGTACCGAACGCCACCAGCAACCCGAAGCCCACGGTGGCCCCGATGGCGGCGGCGACCACCAGCTCTGCCGGGAGCGCGGTTCCGGCGACCAGGCGGGCCACGGCGGCGGTGGCGAGGAGGATCCACAGCGTCCGCCGCCACGCCCGGCTCAGCCAGGGGGTGAGCGTCACCACCACCGCGCAAGCCGCGGCAAAGTACGCCGCGCTCGGAAATGCCGACCCGGCGAGCCACGATCCGTGATGCCGGTTGGTCACGAGATCAGGCGGCTGATCGGGGGCGAGGAGATGCATGAGCCCGATCATTCCCATGCCGGCAATGAGGGCCCCGAACAGCAGGGTGATGAGGAGCCGATATTTGCGCCGCCACAACAGGAAGGCGACCAGTCCGGCGGCGGAGCCGACGGCCAGCACCTGTACCACCCCGACGAGCAGGCGACCGGCTTCGGTCTCGGGTTCTGCCGCGCTCACGACGCTGGCGTTGCTACCGAGTAGTTGGTCAGCGAAGATCGCCACCATCACGACCGCCACCAGCAGGACGGCGACGCTCGCCAACAGGTGGAGCACATCGCCGGGGTCGCGGTGACGGGTGGGCGGGATGATGTGGCTGGCGAGGCTGGCCTTGAGGCCAGTGTCGTCGCGGTCTAGGCTGAGGTCGGCCATGTAGCCTCCCGGCTGCCGCAACTATGATGGCACAGTCGGCAGACCCGAGGCGCCACATGATCGCGGGACGCAGCACATTGCGGGCAAGGCGAGCGGGATCGGCGTGGTTGGTGGCCGGACTGATGGCGCTGGTGCTGGCGGGAATACTGGCCGTCGTGGTGGCCGACGCCCGGTCGTGGGTGCAGCCGCTGGACAGCGAGTGGCGCCACTGGATGGTCGACGTTCGCGACGGGCCCTTGACCAGCGCCGGCAAGGCGCTTGACATCGTCGGTGGCGGGCTGGTGATGTGGCCTCTGCGGGGCGTGATCGCGGCCATTCTGATCGTTCTGCGTCGGTGGCGGGCTCTGGCCATTTTTGCACTGGCCGAGGCGTCCGCCGAGTTGTCGATCGGTCCGATCAAGGCGGTGGTTGGCCGCCCCCGCCCCCCTGGCTCGCTGGTGGCTACTACGGGTGGGGCGTTTCCTTCCGGTCACGCCCTGACGGCGTCGGTGACCGCGGTGGTATTGGTGCTCATTTTTGTCGGTCCGGGCCGGGCCCGGACCCGGTGGCTCACCGTGGCGGCGGGGTGGGCGGTCATCATGGCTCTCAGCCGCACGTACCTGAGCGCCCACTGGCTGACCGACGTGGTGGCTGGACTACTGCTCGGGGTGGGCTGGGCGCTGCTGTGGGTCGGCATCTTCGACGCCGCGTCTGCCCACACTGCGACCTACAGCGGTGCGGGCGAGCCGTCAGTCCCCGAGATCGCCTGACAGGGTCGCCATGTCGTCTGTCCTTCGCTCCGTCCTCGAACTTCCGGTCGCAGTAGCCACCACACTGGTAGCGGTCCGCTTGCTGGGGGTGCGTCGGTCATGGGCCGCCATCACCCTGGCCGGGGTTATCGGCTGGGTCAGCGGCAACCTTCTTCAGGTCGGTTTGGACAACTGGGACTGGCACGCGGCGGAGTTGTCCCTGAACACGGTGTCTTTTTCCATCCTTTTCACCATGATGGCGGCCGTGGCTCTGGACTTGCTGGCCAAGCCGGGCACGCTGGCCAGGGGCGGAGAGGCCGGGCTCATTGTCGTGTCACGCCCTCTGCGAGATTTGCGGAGGCGCATCGAGCCCTATGCCCGTTATCGCGAAGTCATCGCTATTGCCCGCCGCAACGGTCTGGTCCCGGGCCTACGGTCCGCATCCACCGGAAACGGTGGCGGCCCAGCCAGAGGAAGTGTTTCTCCCGTGGCGCTGCGCCGGACGCTGGAACAGGCGGGCGTGGTGTTCGTCAAGGTCGGCCAGATGGCCTCGACCCGGGAGGATCTCCTGCCGCCAGATCTACGAGAAGAGTTGAGCCACTTGCAAAGCCGGGTGGATCCGGCCCCGCAGGAGGTCATGCAGGCCCAGCTCGAGGCCGAACTCAACGGCCCGGTGGACCGGTATTTCGTCGACTTCGACTGGACCCCTATCGGCGCCGCCTCCATCGCGCATGCCTACGCGGCGCGGCTGCCCACCGGTGAGGCCGTGATCGTCAAGGTGCAACGCCCCGGTATGGACGATCTGGTCGATCGGGACACGGCCGCCTTGCTGCACCTGGCCCGGCTCCTGGAGCGGCGCACCCCTCAGGGCCGGCGCTTGCATGCCGGAGACGTGGCGGCCGAGTTCACCCGGGCCTTGAAGCGTGAGCTGGACTTCGAGCGCGAAGCGGCGGAGACCGCCGAGCTGGCGGCCGCCACGGATCCGGCGGGCGGCGTGCGCATCCCGCACGTCTACCGCGACCTGTGCCGGGCTCGCGTACTGGTCGAAGAGCGCTTCGACGGACGCAGTGTCGCCCAGCCTGAGCGCATCGAGGCGCTCGGCCTCAACCCGGTGGACCTGGCTGATCGGCTGGTGCGAACCGTCATCGAGCACATGCTCCACGATGGTCACTTCCACGCCGATCCTCATCCCGGCAACGTGCTCCTGCTGGAAGACGGCGCCCTCGGCCTGATCGACTTTGGGGCCACCGGGCGCCTGAACAGCGCCCAACGCCTGGCGCTGCTGGACATGACCGCAGCCGCCTTGCGAGGCGACAGCGCCGCCTTGCGCGACGGGATCGAACGGGTGGCGATCGTCGGACCCGACGTCCAAGACGCCGCTCTGGAGCGGGCCCTGAGCCAGTTCATCGCAGAAAATCTCCGGCCCGGGGGCGCCCTGGGCGTCGATACCCTCAATGACCTCATCCCGCTGCTGGCGGGCTTTGACATCCGCCTGCCGCCCGAACTGACCACCGTCTTTCGAACCCTGGTGCTCCTGGATGGCACCGCCCGCACCATCAGTCCCGGCTATTCGCTCCCCGACAGCCTGCGGCGAGTTCTCGATGCGGGAGGGCCGGCCGGACCGATGACAGGGAGCGTACGCGACCAGATCCTTGAACAAATCCTCCAGGATCTGCCCCGGCTGCGGCGCCTACCGGCGCAGATCGACCGCATCGCCACGCTCAGCGCCCGAGGCGACCTGCAAACCCGGGTGTCCTTGTTCTCCACCGAGCGCGACAGCAGAGTGGTCACGACCTTGGTGAACCGGGTGGTTCTGGCCATCACCGGAGGACTGGCCGGCGTCGCCTCGGCGTTGCTGTTGAGCATTCCGGTTGGCGCCTCGGGGGCCCATGGGACCCCGTTGACTCGGGTCTTCGGCTTTCTGGGCCTGGGCTTCGCGGCGGTGCTGCTGTTGCGAGTTATTGCCGCAGTGGTGCGCGATGGGTACGGCTGAAGTGGTGCCGGACGATCCTCGGCGGCCGCCCGTCACCGTGTTTCGCGGTACGGCCCCGATCGCGGCGGCCGTCGTCACCTTCGGGTTTCTCGCCCACAAGGCCCGACGCGGCACAGTTGGCGCGGCCGAAGAACGCGCCTTTCGTGCCCTCAACAATCTTCCCAATCTGCTTGAGGCACCGGTGTGGCTGGTCATGCAGGGAGGGAGCCTGGCGGCGGTGGCCGTATCCGTAGCGCTAACCCGGCGGCGCCACCCGGATACGGCGGCACGGCTTGCCTTGGCGGGAACCGCCGCGTGGGCGTTGGCCAAACTCCTGAAGCGACTGGTGCGCCGGGGCCGGCCCGCCGACCACCTCAGCGGCGTCACCGTCCGGGGCGCACGGCAGAGCGGTCAGGGGTTCCCGTCGGGACACGCCGCTGTGGCCACCACCCTGGCCGTCATCGCCAGTCCAGTCCTGGACGGAGACCGGGCCCGTCTGGCCTACGCCGCAGCCGTCGTGGTGGGCGGAGCCCGGCAATATGTCGGTGCCCATCTCCCACTCGATGTGGCCGGCGGGGTGGCGCTTGGAATCGCAACCGGGGCCATCGCCAACTCGAATGGTTTTGAAAAAACAACCCGGAAGACGAACAGGAGGCACCGGGTGTGGTGAGGCCAGCTTCGCCGGTCATCTCCGCAGCTATCCGTCAACAGCCTTCCATCGGTCCGGCGTGTCAGGAGCCGCCTGGGCAGGGGGCGCCGGCACCGCAGAGCCGCAGGCTACTGTCGGCTCGGACCTTGGCCACCAAGATCGATCGACGCTCGAGGGCCAGGGCGGTGTCGGCGTCGAAGAGCAGCGACGCCGACGCGGGACTCGTGAACGCGAACCGGTAGGTGACGCATCCCCCCGCGAAGAGGTAAAAACGGGTGCTCTGCAGTCCGGGCGGCAGCCGGCCCGGGTGCTCAAATCGCCGAACGCCCGCCTCGTCACTCGGCACCTCGGTCGCGCCCGCCACGTTGCACGCTCGGGCCGGAACGAGACTGACCTCGACCGCGTGGTTCCCGCCCCGTTCAGAGTTGAGCCAGAACTCACCCCGGCCGTGCACCACGTGCAAACCACCGAGATGCCAGCCCGCCGGCAGAGCGGCAATGCACGGCACGAACGTGGCCGACGGCACGGCCTGGGCCATGAGGATCATCAGGCTGCTGGTACCACAGCTCGGGGTGCCGTTGGGGTCAATGTCGTACGTCGGCTTCAACAGGTTGACCGTGGGGGTGAAGAGCACGACGGCCGCCACGATGATGGCGGCCGCCAGGGCCAGCCGTTTGACGCCCCAGCGCTGCAAGGAGATCGGTCGCCGCTCCGGCGCCAGGGCGCGGAACTGCTGAACCAGGTCGCGCCCGTCGCGCTTTACGGCCATGCGCAGCTGGGTCGGGCTGGCGAACCCGGGCACCGCTGCGAACCCCTCGGCAATCTCATCCGGGGTGAAATACTGCAGGGCTCGCTGGTAAACCCGGTCGGCGTCGGTCCGCACCGCCAGGACGAGCATCATGTTGGCCAAGTCGACGGCCTGGCGCCAGGGCGAGGGCCGGACCTGCACGAAGAACACGTCGATCAGCTTCACGTGCCCGTCGTGCACCAGCAGGTTGGCCGGCTTGATGTCGCGGTGGGCCAGGCCGGCGTCCCAGAGTCGCCTCACCAGCAACAGGGCCTCGTCGATCACCTGGTCATCTACATCCGCCTCGCCGATCTCCTGGGCGCCATCGAAGAACTCCGTGACCAGCAGATACTCCCGCTCGGGGGTCATCTCCACGATCCCGTAAGAGGCGGCCGTCGGGATGCCGATGTCGCACAGCAGGCGCGCCGCGTAGTCCTCGTACTCGACCAGCCGGCGCACGGACTGGAAAGGCGCCTCGTCCTCCAGACGGCCGTACAGGACAGTTCGACCGAGCTTGTACCAGCGGTCGGCCCGCACATGGCTCATGGCGTAGAGCTTGGCGAACAGGTAGGTGTCGGGATCCCCAGCGATGCGAAGACGGAGGGGCGTGGAACCGCCGGAGCCCTCTAGGCCGACGGGCTGGATGTCGAGCACCGTGAGTCTCAGCTGGTCCTGGACGGCCTGACGGAGGGCATCGGCGCGCCGTCCACTGACATCGAGATGGGCGGTCTTGCCGCGCCGATAGGTGACCGGGAACACCTCATTGGGGGTGAAGACCCGGAAGGCGTTGACGGCAACGGCGATCGGCAACACCACCCCGATCAGTACGTCGAAAGGGCCGAACGTGGCCAGATAGAGCTGCGAAGCCACGAAGGCGGCAACCCCGATTGCCGCCACCGCCTTGGCGATGCTGCGCGGGCGGCCCGGGACCACCAGGGCATAAACGACGACCACCGACAGCAGCGTCACCAGAATCACGGGCGGTGCCGGTAGCGTGAAGCCGGCCCAGCGTCCAATGATCGTGACGTCGTAGGGGCGGGGCCGCCGGAAGTGGTTGTAGACGATGGCGCCCACGAACTCCACCGCCGCGTAACTGCCCAGGAACGTGAACAGGTGGCGCCAGCGCTTGAGCACCATGAGCCCCACGATGAGCCCGAAGGCGGTTACTGTCACCGCCCAGCCCCAGCCGACCCGGGCGATGCCGCTCATGATCCGGGTGAGCCACTCGGTACGCAGGCGTGCTATCTGCCGCAGCAGGGCGGCGTCCACCTGATCGGTCAGCCGCCGGGCCCAGTGCGTGTTCAACACGAACACCATCCACACCAGGAGCACCCCGCAGGCCACCAGCCACACCTTGCCGGTGGTGCCGATGCTTCGTGGCAACGGGGGGGCAGCGCCAGAAGGCCGGCGGCGGCGGCTTCTCCGCACTTTGCCCCGGACGCCCCCCGCCGGCTCGATGAAAGTGGGATCAGTCGTCATCGCAGCCTTCCGTACTCAGCCACTGCTCCGCCACCGCCGGCACGCTCTGCTTCCCGCCCGCTATCAGTGCGTTGAGGGGGCGGACGTCCGTCGTGGTCAGGCGGCGGGACACGGCGTCGATGCGCGCGGCGATCAGCGGACCCCACCGGTCGATCACCTGGCGGCGTACGACCGGCGTCACGTTCTCCGCGGGCTGCAGACCCCGATCATCGGCCAGATCGACCAGTGGTCCACCGATGGCAGGGTCAGTGGTGAACAGCAGGGCCAGATCGACATTTCCATCGTCGAGGGCCTGGAGGGTGACCGGACCGGCGGTGTCGAGCCGCACAAGATCCTTGAACCGCAGCCCATATACACGCTGCAGGCCAAGCAGGCACAACGGCCGGGACGGGCACTCCGGAGGCCCCCGAAGCTGAGTCTTCGTGGCTCCCGACCCACGTCGCTGATGGCTCGCAGCCCGAACCGCTCGGCCGTCTGCCGGGTCGCGACAAAGGTGTTGGCGTCCTGTCCAGGGGCCAGGTCCAAGGCGACGAGACCCCGAGCAGCGACGACCCGGCGCAGTTCGTCACGGGTCTTGGCGACGTCCGCCGTCCCAGTCTGTGCTCCCAAGCTCCAGAACTGGAGCGCGGAACCAGCGTACTCCGGCACCACGTCGACCAGTCCAGCCGAGAGGGCCGACCCCACGAACTCGCGGGTGCCCAACTCGTAAGCCCGTCGCACACGGTAGCCGCCCGCTTCGAGCGCCTGACTGTAAACCTCCGCCAGCACCACGCTCTCGTCGAAGTTGAACGAACCGACCGTGATGGCGTTGTCGCCAGCAGGGCTAGGTGCGCCGGCGCGGCTTGAGCCGGCCGTGCAGGCGCCCAGGGCCAAAAGAACCGGCACCAGGAAAAGCACCCTAACAAGCGTGGGTTGCCCATCCCCTTGTCGCTCCCTTCCCCGGTAGCACCGGCCAGGAAGACCAGTATCCCACAGCCGCCGAGTCGAGGCCCCCTGGGATCCGGAGCCCCCGAGACGCATCGAGCGTCACCCGACGGCGCAGTGCCTCAATATGCCGCTGCCGAGCTACCTCGAACCGACCCATAGGTGCCGCGCGAGGCGCCCTCGCCCCGCTTGCGATATCAAGCAGATTGCCCCCTGGAGGGGGAGGGGGCCCTTTGGGAAGGTTCCGTTTGTCGGTGAGAGATCGTTGGGGGTGTAGTCTGGCCGCGCTCGACGAGAGAGGGCGACTACTGAGGGCGTTGGGGTCTCTTAGGCTGCGATAGGACCGATCTGCCGCACTCGGCCGACCGCCAGAATCAGCCGCCTGCGACGAAGGCCACGACGACGTAGGCGGCGTGGCGGTCCAAGTCCTGACGTCGACGGTCATAGACGGTGGTGGTGCGAGGATCAGAATGTCGGGCCGCCACCTGCACCTCCCGCAGGGGTACTCCGGCGTCGAGAGCGGCCATGATAAAGGCCGCCCGGAGCATGTGGGGGTGCACCAGGCCGAGCCCGGCCCGCTTGCCGATGGACTGCACCCAGCGGTGGGCGGTCCGCCGGTCCAGGCGGCGGCCGTCCTGGCGAAGCAGGATGGGACCTTCCCGCCGTTCGCCGATGGCCAGATCGATGGTGCGGGGGGTGCGCGGCACCAGGGGGATGAGGGCGGGCTTGGCACCCTTGCCAACGATACGCAGCACCCGATGTCCCCGCTCGAGGCCCATGTCCTCGATGTTGGTGTCACAGGCCTCGGAGACCCGCAATCCGTTCAGGCCCAACAGCACCGCCAGGGCGGCGTGGGGGTGGTCGCAGCGCTCCGCGGTCAGCAAAAAGCGGGCCAGCTCGCCGCGGTCGAGACCGCGCCGCTCGGAGGGGTGGACGGTGGGGCGGCGCACGTACTGGGCGGGGTTGGAGGGGATGCGCCCGTCGATGTGGGCGAATCGATAGAACCCGCAGGCGGTGGACAGCCGCCGGTCGATGGTCGAAGCCGCCAGGCCCCGTTCTTCCATCGAGGTCCGGTACAACTCCAGGTGGGTGCGGGTGGCCTCCAGCACAGCCAGGTGGTGGTCGGCGGCCCACTGAAACAGGGCGCGCAGATCGTGGCGGTAGGCCTCGAGGGTCCGGCCCCGGTAGCGAGCCAGGAACACGATGGCGGCCAGCTGCTCTTCGTCGAGCGTGAACGGCGCCTCGGCCTGGCCGATCATGTGGCTGGTTGACTCGATAGTAGTCATAGCTTCTCCTTCCATCAGGAGAAACCAGCTAAGAACTCCGCCACCAGGCCGGCGATCATGGACAGGCCCGGTTCGTCTTATTGGGGCGGCCGATCTCGTTCTATTGGGAGCCCTTCCGAAGATTGTCGCTAGGCGAACCGACCCTTGGGGCTTCGAAAGTCGCCAGGCTCGAGGCTCAGCGGCTGGTCGCGAGGGCCCGGAGGTCGGCGACGCAGTCGCGCATGATGACGGCGAGTTCGCGCTTGTCGGCTCCGGTAGCCCATCGCTGCATGGCCAGGCGAAGTACTGTCATGCCGGTCTCGGCGGCCAGGTTGGCCTGTTGCTCGTTGACACCCCTGTCGCGCAGGGCGGTGGTGATGGCGGCGGCGTAGTGGGCCAGCTTGGCAAGCTCCCGCTCGCGCAACTCGGGGTTGGCGGCGATCACGGCCTGGCGATGGCAGGCCAGGTCCCGGCGAGTTTCGCCGAGCATTTCGGCGGCGCTATCGAGACCTTGGGATATCGCTTCGAGGGGGCCGGCAGCAGCCGGTGCCCCGATCACGCCGGCCAGGATCCGCTCCTCGAGGAGGCCAGCTCCATCGAAGAGCACTTCCCGTTTGTCGGCGAAGTGCCGGAAGAACGTGCGCTCGGTCAACCCGGCTCGGGCCGCGATCTCGGCGGCGGTGGTCTGGTCGAACCCCCGCTCAGCGAAGAGGGCAAGAGCCGCTTCCTGTAAGCGCCCTCGGCTGTTCGGCTCCCATCGGCCCATTCGTTCGATCCCACTGTTGACAGTTACTGACATCAGTCCTAGAGTGATGTCTGTTCCTGACATCCTAGTCTTCTGGAGGCACATGATGAAGATCTTTGTCACGGGAGCATCCGGGTGGATCGGCTCGGCGGTCGTCCCCGAACTCCTTGGCGCCGGCCACGAGGTGGTCGGCCTGGCCCGTTCCGACGCTTCTGCGAAGAAGCTGCAGAAAGCCGGCGCGATCGTCCACCGAGGCGACCTCGACGACCCCGAAGGCCTGGCCGAGGCCGCCGCCGACTCTGACGGCGTCATCCACCTGGCCTTCCAGCACCAGACGGCGTTCGGCGGCGACTTCGCCACCGCCGGAGCGGCCGACCGCCGCGCCGTCGAAGCCATGGGTGCCGCCCTGGCCGGCTCCGACCGCCCGTTCGTGCTGGCCTCGGGCATGGTCGGCCTGGCCCTCGGGCGGCCCGCCACCGAGAACGACGGCCTCGTCGCCAGTCCCGAAATCCGGGCCAACCCCGCAGGCGTCCGCGGTGCTACCGCCCTGCTGGCCCTGTCGCTTCGGGGCCTCGGCGTCCGTTCCTCCGTGCTGCGGTTCCCGCCGACGGTTCACGGCGACGGCGACAACGGGTTCATGGCCATCTTCGTCGGCATCGCCCGCCAAAGTGGTGTGGCCGGCTACGTGGGCGATGGCACCAACCGCTGGCCGGCCGTGCACGTGTCTGACGCCGCCCGGCTGGCCCGCCTGGCGGTCGAGGCTGCTCCCGCCGGCTCGGTGTTACACGCCGCGGGCGAAGAAGGCGTGCCCTTCCTACGGATCGCTGAGGTTATGGGCCGCGGTCTGGCTCTTCCGACGCGGTCGGTCGACCCGGCCAACGCCTTCGAGCACTTCGGGTTCCTGGGCCTCTTCGCCGGGCTGGACAGCCCGGCCAGTGCCACCATCACCCGCGAACTACTCGGTTGGGACGTGACCGGACCCAGTCTGCTCGAGGATCTGGAGAAGGACTACTACTACCGCGAGGTGTGATGTCAGATGAGGGAGGACGTGCGCCAAGCGCTGGCCATCGACGCCTCGTCGACCATGGAGGATCGCACGATTGACATCACCACGACTGGCCGACGTTCGGGCCAGCCTCGCCGTATCGAGATCGTGTTCTACCGGTTAGGTGATGACATCTACCTGAGCGGAATCCCAGCACCCACGACGCGCCACTGGTTGGCCAACCTGGCCGCCCATGCGCAGTTCACCTTCCACCTCAAACACGACATCGTCGCTGACCTGCCCGCGACGGCCACGGTCATCGTCGATCCGGCGGAGCGCCGGCGGGTCCTCGCCGCTTTCGTCGAGGAGTTCAACCGTCGCAACGGTCCCGACAGCCCCTGGCCGAAGGCCGTTCTCGATGAATGGGTGGAACACAGCCCGTTGGCGAAGGTCGCTTTCCAACCGTGATCTCGTCGGTCCGATCAGCTGCTTCAAGCCGCGCTCTGCGCTTGTCAACGCTCAGGGAGGTCTTGTGAGCCGAGCCGTCATCCACGATTCATTCGGGGGGCCCGAAATACTGGAGCTGCGCGTGGTTGAGGAACCGAACGCCGGCCCCGGCGAAGTCCGTGTCCGCGTCGCCGCCGCGGGACTCAACCCGATGGACTGGTTGATCCCCTCATCGGCGAGTTGGCCCAGGGGTTTGGCTACACCCTGCCGTCTGGTTTCGGCCATGACTTTGCCGGCACCGTCGACCAGGTTGGTGCGGGCGTGGAGGGCTTTGCTGTCGGCGACCGTGTCTACGGCGGCGTGCTCGGCCGAGCCGTCGCCGATTACGCCTTGGTCAGGCCAGATGCCGGCCGGCTGTTCCACACACCTGACGGCATCACCGACGTCGTGGCCAGCACCCTCACGGTTGCCGGCCTGAGCGCCGTCGCGGCGCTGGACGCGGTCGACCTGCGGGCCGGTGACACGGTGCTGATCGGCGGTGCCGCCGGAGGCGCCGGTGTGTACGCAGTGCAGTTGGCCCGGATCGCGGGCGCCGCCGTGATCGGAACCTGCTCCGAAGGCACGTTCGAGTTCCTGCGGGCACTCGGGGCCCAGCCGGTGACCTAAGGCGCCGGACTGGCTGACCGGGTCCGGGCGCTGGCCCCCGCCGGGGTGACCGCGGCGACGGACCTGTTCGGTAGGGAGACGGTCGAAGCTGCCCTAGAGCTCGGCGTCGCGCCTGGGCGGATCTCCACCATTATCAGGTGGCCGGCCCCTCCCAGCGGCGTGCGCTCGACCGGCGGCGGAGAAGCCGTACCGGGCGCTCTCGGGCGGCTCACCGAGGCCATCCTTACCGGAACGCTCACCGTGCCGATTGCTGCGACCTTTCCGATCGAGCAGATCCGCGCGGCTGTGACAATGCAAGCCGCACGGCACGTCCCCGGCAAGGTCGTGATCGCCCTGTGACGGAGCCCCCTTCACAAGAGGTCCTTGACTTCAAGCGCTTGAAGTATCTAAGGCTGCGTGCATGGCAGTACTGACCGTCCAGGACGAGTCCCGGCGCAGCGGGCTGAGTGAACCGACGTGCGCTGGTACCCGCCCCGGCGGTGTGGGATGTAGCCCTCTCGTCTTTCGGGGACGCTTTCGTTTAGCGTTTGGGGCGTGTCCGGGCGTGCCTGGACTGGAAAGGCACCTCGGGGCGGCGAGTCCTCCTCGCTTGTTACGCCATGGCAAGCCCAGGTGCCTGTCACTTCGGCGAGAGCCAGGGCCATGGTCTGCGCTCTCACGGCTAGGCGGCCCGAACGACCTCGTAGGTGAGGTAGGCGAGGTCGTCGACGCTCCGGGCGTCCACAAGGCGCATCGGCTTCTTGTCGGTGGTTTCCCCGAACAGGCGCGTGCCAGCCCCGAGTACGACCGGGTAGATCATCAGCCTCAGTTCGTCGATGAGATCGTGCTCGATCAGCGTCCGCACCAGCTGGAGGCTTCCAGCCACGACGATCTCCCCGGTGACCTGTTGCTTCAGGTTGGAGATCTCGCTGACCACATCGCCGGTGAGGACCCTCGAGTTGTTCCAAGGGGGATCTTCGAGCGTGGAGGACACGACGTATTTGGGCATGCTGGTCAACCTGTCCGCCAACGCGCCACTGCGTGATGGCCATAGCGCGGCCAAGAACTCGCATGTCCGCCGACCCTGTAGCAGTGCCTCAGCGCCCATCGACTCGTCCAGCAGAATCCGGGCCGCCTCATCGCGGCCGCCGGAGCCGACCCGGCCCACCCAGCCGCCGTACTTGAAGCCCTCGACGCCGGCCGGGTCCTGGACGACTCCGTCCACTGTGATGTTCTCGCTGACGATGATCCTTGCCATTTCGTCTCTCCAATCGAAGGGTGTGTGGGTTTCCACCGGGTGCAGACGCCGCCAGGACGAGGAACTGGGCGGCCACCGACAGCCCAGTCCAGGTCTCGGTCGTCGTCTATACGCTTCGCCGAAGATGCGAGCAGAAGGACAGACGTGGAGAACCCTGACTTGATTTCCAGGGCCCGGGCATGCGACGGCGAGGCGTTCCGCCAGGCCACCGACCCCTATCGGCGGGAGCTGCAAGTGCACTGCTACCACATGCTCGGTTCCCTCCAAGACGCCGAGGATGCCCTCCAAGACACTCTGCTGGCCGCCTGGCAGGGTTTCGCCCGCTTCGAGGAACGCTCCTCCCTGCGCACCTGGCTGTACCGGATCGCCACCAACAAGTGCCTAGACGCCCGTCGGGCAGCCAGCCGACGCCCAGCGAAGGAGTGGAACGTGCCCAAGGTCGAACCGCCCGAACCGACCCGGCTCGGCGAAGTCGTCTGGCTTGAACCGTACCCCGATGCCCTCCTGCCCGGCTCTAGCGATCGCCCACTCGGACCAGCAGCGCGATACGAGCTGAACGAATCGATCTCTCTGGCGTTCGTGACCGCCCTCCAGGTCCTGCCGCCGCGCCAGGTCGCAGTGCTTATGTTGCGCGATGTCCTCGGCTTCCACGCGAGCGAGGTCGCTGACATGCTGGACTCAACTGTCGAATCGGTCAACAGCGCACTCAAACGGGCCCGCGCCAGCCTGCAGCGCCAAAGCTCCTCCGGCACCGATCTCGAAGCCCAGCCTGTCGACTCGGACTCCGAAGATGCCGTAGTGACCAAGTTCGTCCGAGCCTGGGAGTCCGCCGATCTGGACACGCTGGTAGCCCTGTTGACCGACGACGTCTTCGCCTCCATGCCACCAATGCCATTCGAGTACCAGGGCCGAGACCTCGTAGCCCGCTTCTGCGCGGCTATCTTCAGCGCCGGTCGCAGATTCGATCTCGTGCCCACCCGGGCCAACGGTCAACCAGCATTCGGCGCCTACCTGCGCAGCCCCAAGGGCATTAGCCACGGTATGGGCCTCTACGTTCTCACCCGCCGCGGCGACCGCATCAGTGCCATGACCCGCTTCGAAAACACCGTTCTGCCCTCGTTCGGGCTACCGCGATCGCTGCCGAGCCGATAACCGGCGGTAGAGGACAGTCAGCGACTGACTTATTGGGCTACCCGTTCTGGGACGGGGTTGACGTTTCCACGAGCGGAAGGAGGCTTTGGAAAGGCGCGGCGTCATCCAGGCCCAGCCGCAGTCCGACACACGGCTTCGCTCCGGGGACGGTGATCCGCTGGCTCAGCTGGGCCGCTCTGGCAGCACGCAGAATGCTCCGTCGGAGAACCCGGCTTCCCGAACTCCAAGAGCCCGGTTCAGCCGGGCCCGGTGATTCTCCCATGCCACGGTAGCCGTAATCTCGGCATACGCCGCTCGACCTACGCGACCCTCCAGGGCGCTCCGCAGCTCGTCGGGTACATGCGCTGGCGTGGAGGTCATAGCCACGGCCAAGTCCATGACCAGTACCTCGAGATCATCGAAGATGCCGGCCGCCCGATACCTCGAGATCGCCGAGAGGTCTTCATCGCTGATTCCCAACGCTCTGCTCACGGCAGAACCGATGTCCAGTCAGAAGGGGCAACCGACAAGGGAGGCCGCCTTCAACTGGGCCAGAAGTTTGAGACGAGTCTGGGCCTTAGAGCTGAGCAACAGAGCGGTCTCGTAACTGCCGATGGCAACAAAAGAGGACGGCGAACCAACCAGCGAACGGCATCAGTCCGGTTCCGCCTCGCGCTTGTTAGGACTCGCAGTTCAACAATCATTTTCCTCAGCGTGCGCACGCCGAGAGTATGCCTCGCCCGAATGGGACAGCGCATCCAAGCGCCCTCCTGGGCATTCCTCCGAACCCCAACATCAGGTCCCGCAGAAGGTGTGGTAAGTGCCGAAGTCCTTCGGGGCGGTGGCGGCGTAGCGCTCCAGGCCAGGGCGCTCGTGGTAGGGGGTGGCCACCGCGTCCAGGAGCTGTTCGAGCGGATCCAGGTCGCCCTCGGTCGCGGCGGCGAGGGCCTGCTCGACGAGGTGGTTGCGGGGGATGTAGACGGGGTTGACCCGGTCCATCAGGTCGGGGTTCGGGCTCAGGGCACGCCAGCGCTGCGCCCAGGCGTCGAACGCCGCGACGTCGAGGAACAGGCCGGGCGTGGGCCCGGCGTCGCGACGGGCGGTCGCGCCGAGGTCACGGTAGAACGAGGTGTGATCGACCTGGCTCGCCTGGAGCAAGGTGAGCAGCTCGTCCACCAGCGGCAACGTCACCTCATCGTCGAGGCCGTCGGACAGCCCGAGCTTGGCCCGCATGCCGGCCGACCAGGCGGCGCTGTACTGATGGCGGAACGCGCCGAGTGACTCCACCGCGAGGCCGACCGCCTGCTCCTGGTCGTCGTGCAATAGCGGCAGGAGGGCCTCGGCGAGCCGGGCGAGGTTCCACTCGACCACGACCGGCTGATTGCCGTAGGCGTAGCGCCCGCCCGCGTCGATCGAGCTGTAGACCGTGGCCGGGTCGAATGCCTCCATGAAAGCGCACGGCCCGTAGTCGATGGTCTCGCCTGAGATCGTCATGTTGTCGGTGTTCATGACCCCGTGGACGAACCCCACGAGCATCCACTGAGCTACCAGCGACGCCTGGGCGGAAATCACCGCCTCGAACAGGGCGAGATAGCGGTGCTCGGCCTCCGCGGCGCCAGGGTAGTGGCGGGAGATTGCGTGGTCGGCGAGGCGGCGCAGGAGGTTGATATTGCCCGTGGCCCGGGCGTACTCGAAGCTGCCCACCCGCAGATGGCTGCTCGCGACCCGGGTCAGCACAGCTCCGGGCAAAACGGTCTCGCGGCGCACCGAGCGCCCCGTCGCCACCACGGCCAGGGAGCGGGTCGTGGGAATGCGGAGAGCGTGCATCGCCTCACTCACGACGTACTCGCGCAGCATCGGACCGACCGCGGCCAGGCCGTCGCCGCCGCGTGCGAACGGCGTGGGCCCCGAGCCCTTGAGGTGGACGTCGCGAAGCCAGCCGTCAGCGTCGACGACCTCTCCGAGCAGGAGCGCGCGCCCGTCGCCGAGACGCGGGGCGAACTGGCCGAACTGGTGTCCGGCGTAGGCCTGCGCCACCGGAGTGGCGCTGCTGGGTACGAGGTTGCCGACCAGCAGGCGCAGGCCATCGAAGCTCCGCAGGGAGGCGGGGTCGAGGCCCAACTCGGTGGCCAGCGGCTCGTTGAGCACGAGCAGTCGCGGGTCGAGAACCTCCTCCGCCTGCCAGGGCAGAGCCATCTCCGTCAGTTCGCGGGCGAAGTGGTCGCCAAGGATGACGGTCCGTGGGGGTGCGACGCTCACGCCATCCAGAATACGCGGCCCACTGGGACCGGCGGAGCAGCCGCCGCGCCTCGCCCGGTGCGGGATCATTCAATGACACGTCGAGCATCCGCTCGTGCTTCGTCTGCCGGAACAGCTACCTCGCAGGGGGCACCCCCTCGGAGGGTTGTCCGCAACCGAGAGGCAGCACCTTCGCCCGCAGCCCTCGATAGTGCGTCACCAGGCCGGCGATCCGTGATACCTCTGGCGTTGAGTGACGTGAATGATATGGGGCATGACCTTCGCGCTTCTTGAGGCGAACGACGCCGACCGAGCCGTACTGAGACGGCTCATCGAGCTGTACCGGTATGACTTCTCAGAATTCGACCACGGTGACGTTGGTCCTCACGGTGACTACGGGTATCGCTACCTGGATCGCTACTGGACCGAACCCCGCCGCCACCCGTTCCTGTTCCAGGTGGACGGCAACTGGGCAGGCTTCGCTCTGGTCCGCGAGATACCGCCGTACGATATGTCAGAGTTCTTCGTGATGCGTAAGTACCGGCGCCTCGGCATAGGTCGGCAGGCGGCGGGCCAAGTCTTTGCCAGATTACCCGGCCATTGGCAGGTGCGCCAGCAGCTGTACAACCCGGGCGCTACCGCTTTCTGGCGTAGCGTGATCCCTTACTCGTATTCGGAGAGAACGACCGCGGAGGAAATCATCCAGCAGTTCATCTCGCAGACATCGTGACCACTCACAGCATCCCACGCGAAACACCGCCCCGCTGGCAGCCCCAGGGGTCCGCCGGCGGCACGAATAACGGCCGGGACCCGGCGATCAGTGATACATCTGGCCTTCAGGTGCGTCCGACGTTAGGGGACGTTTGTTCGATCATCCGTGGCGGAGCAGCTGACTCGCCCGGCCGGTCGCCAGCGTTGTGGGGCTCCAGGGTGACTTCAGCCCAGGTCGGATGCCAACTGGAGGAGCAACTACGCCTTTCATCCGCCCCGGCCTTCCGGCGCAGCATCGTGGTTCTGACGCTGCCCTCTGTGATGTTGTATCTCCCGCAGCGGAGCGTGATTCGGCATCGTGGCCAGCGCCGGGCGCGGGCACCGCTCTGGTCGGCAGTCACGAAGAAGTGGCTGAGCCCATCCTGGAGTACCACCAGCTGGGGATCGATCAGGTCATCCTGTCGGGATAACCCCATCTGGAAGAGGCCTTCCGGTTCGGGGAGGGCGTGTCACCCATCCTGGCCCGAACCAAGCTATGGCAGCATCCCGACCGCTATCCGGGCGGCCGGTGAAAGACGATCAGCGACAGGAAGGCGTTGTGCGAGCCGGACCTCTAATCGGGTAACGCCCCCGTCGGGAAGGCCAGACCACGGCGGGGTTGGCCGCGCCGTGCTTCGCCTGGCGGCCCGTCGCGGCCCGGACGGCGCCTGACACGGCCAACCCCCGGCCGGCTCCCGTCGGTCTCTTGGCGCACTATTGTGCGCCAAACGCCGGCGGCGAGCGGCAGGGCTGCCGCATCCCTGTCTGCCCGGTGACAAGGAGGGGACATGCTGCTCGACGACATCCTCGAGTTGAACACGCTGAGGGCACCGGACCGCCCGGCGTTGATCTTCGCCGACCGGTGCTTGTCCTTTGCCGACCTTCACGATCGTTCGTTGCGACTGGCCACCGCCCTGGCCGATCTCGCCACTCCCGGGGCCCACATCGCCATCGTGGCCGAGAACTGCCCCGAGTACATCGACGCCTACTACGGCGTACCCAGGGCCGGCATGGCGCTGGTATTCCTGAACTATCGGCTCCACCCCCGTGAGCTGGCGTGGATCATCAACGACTCTGGCGCCACCGTGCTGATCGTGGAGCGCGATTATCTGCAGCCACTACTCGACGTGCGGGCCGAGATCCCGCTCGTCGAGCACCTCGTCGTGATCGGGAGCGCGCCCGGTGGGGTCGCCGGGGCCGTCGACTACGAGGACCTGATCGCCGCGGCGCGCCCTGAGCCGCCCAACCCCCGTCCTGGTGAGGACGACATCGCATGGCAGATCTATACCAGCGGCACCACCGGGCGGCCCAAAGGGGCCATGCTCAGCCACCGCAACCTCTTCATGTCAGTCCTCAACTCGATCGCCTCCTACGACCCCTCGCCCGACGACCGCTACCTCATGCCCTTCCCCGTCTGCCACGTCGCCGGCTACTCGATCCCGATGAACCACCTGATGGGCGCCGTGGTCGTGCTCATGAAGGCCTATGAGGCCGAAGCGTTCATGCAGGCCATCGAGCGGCACGCCATCACCACCACGGCGCTGGCCCCGACCATGTTCACGTTCCTGCTCCAGCACCCCAGGATCGACGACTACGACCTCTCCAGCCTCCGTAGCATCGCCTATGGCGCCGCCGCTATGCCGGTGGCCGTGCTGAAGGAGGCCCTCGACCGCTTCGGCCCGGTGGTCTACTCCGGCTTCGGCATGACCGAATTGGCTGGAAATGTCTTGGTGCACCCCAAGGCCGCCCACATCCGTGCCACCGGGGGCGACGAGCATCTGCTGGCCGCCTGCGGGATGCCCATGCCCCTAGCCGTGGTTCGGGTGGTTGACGACGACATGAACGAGCTCCCGCCCGGGGAGGTCGGCGAGATCGTGGTGCGCGGCGAGCAGGTCCTCACCGGCTACTGGAACCTGCCCGAGGCCACCGAAGAGGCCTTCCGCGGGGGGTGGTTCCACACCGGGGACATGGCCAAGCGCGACGAGGAGGGCTATTTCTACATCGTCGACCGCAAGAAGGACATGATCATCACCGGCGGGGAGAACGTGTACTCCCGCGAGGTCGAAGAAGTGCTCTACGCCGTCCCCGGTGTCTCGGAGGCCGCCGTCATCGGCCTGCCCGACACGACCTGGGGCGAGCGGGTCACGGCCGTGTTGACCCGGCGCGAAGGGGCCACCATCGACGAGCAGCAGGTGATCCGGGCCTGCCGCGAACGGCTGGCCGGCTTCAAGACGCCGAAGCAGGTGGTCTTCGTGGACGAGATACCCAAGAACGTGAGCGGCAAGGTCTTAAAGCGCGAGCTGCGCGAGCGGCTGGCGAGGCCGCAGTGACCCGGGTGACGACGGTCACCGACAGCAGCTGATCGGCTTACCCGCCGCCTGAGGCGCCTATTACGCGCCCAACGATCCTGCCGTCAAGATCACGATGCTGGCTGTTTTGCTGTTCGACAAGAGGCGTCGAACTCGTACTGACCAACCTGAGTTGCAGGTGTAAAGTTGCGGCCCGACGTGAGCCCATGCCAATTCACTCGATCTGGGAAGTCCTGTCCGATTAAACCCTTCGCAGAACTGGTCTTCTCGACCTTCACGCTTCTCGTCGTGGCTGACTCTTCCTAGACTGTCCTCGACAGATAGGGTCCGGGCCACTTTCGGTCGGAGGTAAGCGTCCAGGCCGGCGGTATGGGACGGTTGGCCAGCGCTGATCGGGGATGCGTGCGGTCGGGATTATGGGCGCATTCCGTTGGTCGTCTACGCAACGTCTGATGTGTGCCTCTAGACAAGTGGAGAGCGGTGACGGGCTGCGTCTACTTCCCGCCGATACGCGACGTGTCGCGGGTAGCGGACGGCGGCGCCGTCGGCGATCTTCTGGCCTGCGACGTCGCCGTCTGTGATGGCTATGGCCTCGGCCTGGGCGATGGCGAGGTCGGCTGCGCGCTTGTAGGCGTGCCGGATCTTGTTGCCGACGATATCGGCAACGTACTCGTCCACGACCCTTCGTCCCAGCTGATGGCGCTTCTGCTTCGTCAACTTCAGCCGATCCAGGGCTTCGAAAAGGAGATGGCCGAGTTCCAAGTCGTGGTTCTGGCCAGACAGAACCTCATAGTCGTCCCAGTCCAACGAACTCCTGGAAAATGGGGACCACAGCGCATCCTCAGCCGACCCGATCAGGTCCTCGAGGATGGTGCCTCCGAACCGATCGCTGCGTGTCGCATCGCTTCCTGCGATTAGAAGCGCCGGGGCGGCGATCTGCTCCCAGGTTCCGAACCGACCGCCGAGATCCTGGCGGCGCTGTGCGGGCTTGGTCCCGGCAATCTTGTCGATCCGGCCAGTCAGGATTCGCATGACCGCCCGGGCGCCAGGCTCGAGATTGCCTGCTCGGCTCGGCAGCATGGCTAAGAGTGTTTGGGTCTCGGTACCGGCACGGCGACCAGCGTCGACCGCAGACAGCAACCGGCCCAGCGATGGTGCCGACAGCCATGCCTGCACCCGCGCTGCCGCGGCCTCGGCTAAGTCTCCGGCGTTGTTGGCCAGGACGGCGAGGCGGTCAGCCAGCGCCGCTCGCTGCCATCCCGGCTTCAGAGACGCAACGCCCTCCCGGGCGGCGACGGCGGCTTCGGTGAGATCTCCGGACCGGAGAGCGAGGTCCGACCAGGCGACGAAGAGCTGGCCAGCCCGGGGACCGCCGGCCCGGGCAAGCTCGCCAACGCCTTCGGGGCCGCGCGCGGCAGCGACCACCTCGATGTAGAGGCGATGGGCCAACTCAGCTCGAACGTCTCGCCGGCCGGCCAGTGGAGCCAGCGCCGCCTCCCAGTCCGCGAACAGTGCGTCGCGGTCCTCGACCGGGGTCTCGCCGGCCGCCTCGATCTCTGCGAACGACAACGAGTCGGCGGCCATCAGCGCGCTGCCAACCAGATCGACTGCCTCGCCCAGCCGGGCGGGGCGCTCCGGGAAGCGGTACAGATCACCTACTGCTCGCAGGAAGCGGACAGCTCCCTCGGCAAGTGCTTCGACCTCCCCAGGGTCGCTCGCCAAGCCCCAACCCATCTCCGAGACACTCTCGGCAATCCGGAACAGGCGCCCGTACGCCTCGGCGGCGACCTCAACGCTGCCGCTGAGGAAAACCGCTCCCGACTCGCGGACCAGATCGCGGAACGTCCCGGCCCAATCGGGCTCGAGAAACTCCTCCTCGTCGGGACTCCAACCGTAGCGGTCTCGCCACTCGTCAGCCTCGGACCAATCCGGCTCCCCCGTGGCGGCCGACTCTTCCTCCAGCAAATCCATCCGCTCCAGTAGCCGCGCGGATCGATCTCTAGGAGCCTCAACCGTGGCGCCCATGCACTCCAAGAACGACTGACGATCGGCCGGGTCCACCTGCCGAGCCCAGACCAGCACCGCCCTCCTCAACTGCGCCACGGTCATCTCTCCCAGGCGTGCCTCGACCGCACCAAGGAACGGTCCAAGAGCCACCCCGGCCGGGCTCCTACGTCGACTCATCCCAGGATCTGCTCTACTTGCCGAACGACTATCACTCGCTTGCCCCTTTCGGCGATCGGGTTACGGTCGGGCTCCTCGGAGAACAGCCGGCTCAAGGCAGCAGATCGAGGTCGAGTCGGATCGGCCTGACAGCGTCTTGGCGAGACGCTGGCAACCCTACCCCGGGGTTGTGGCAGGGTGCGAGGGTGGTGAGGAGCTACCGGCGGCGCCGGCTGTGGGGGATCAGCGAAGAGGCCATAGACGTCTTCGACGAGCTGGTCGCCCTAGTCACGTCGCCCGATGGCGGCGCCGACCACCGCCGGCGTGACCTTCTCACTTTCGTGCTCGACGACCTGGTCGGCCCTGACGACGCCGCCGGGCACGCCCTGAGCCACGCCACCCCGATGCGCTCGAGGCTGCCCGCGGCGGGCGAGGCGCGGGAGTGGATCGTCGATCTCCTGGCCACCGCGGCCCGCCAGATGGAAAACCAGTGGTGGGACGGCTTCGACGAACGCGGAGACCCGGTCATCCACGGCCGGCCGTTTACTCGGTTGCGCAACCGTAGCGGTCTGGCCCGCCTGGTCCTGGACCGGCGGATCGAGTTGATGCTCAGCCAATGGACCGTCGCCGAGACGTGCGGCGTCGTCCAGGGTTGGGTTCAGGCCTGGGAGGCCGGTATTCGGATCCCTGACGCTTCCGAGCTCGACGCCCTCGCCGGGGTCCTGGAGCTGAACCGGGCCGAGCTGGCCGGCGCTGAGACCGGCTCGGCGGTCTACCGCAACCAGCTCAGCGCCGAGGCGCAGGCCGAGCTCGATGCCCTCTTCTGGGGCAGCGATATCAAGGTGCCGGACCTGGCCGCCCGTTTCGGGCTCGAGGGCCGCCGGGTCGACAAGCTGGTCAGTCCGGCAGGGGCCGGGGTGGCATGCGCGGACTGCGGTGCGGAGATGGTCTTCACCACCCGTGAACGTCGTCGCGTACGATTCGCGGAATGCCGTACCTGCCGGCGGGCCAGGTACCTGGACCGCCACGAGACGCCGCCCGGCCTGTCGCGCCGGTCAGTCCCTACGCCTATTCCTCCATGGTGAATAACCGTCTCCAAGCCGGCGGTAGGGGCGACCCAGCCTCCGCGATTATGGGCCGGGTTATGGGACGCCCGTCGAGAGTCCTGGAGTTACGGGGACCGTCATCTGCACGGGCTTGAGTCGCCAACCCCACCGCCACTCGGCAAGTACGGAACGTCGCTTCGCACCCGACGATGCGGTCCAAACGTTGCGGCGATCCCAGGTGACACTGCGGGACGCTTGTTCATACTCAGGCAACTTGATCCGGATCGGCCAGGCGAACAGCACGCTACGCCGAGCAGTCCTACGAGACCTACAGCGTCGACTCGCGCTCAGTGACGGCGCCGCGGCGAAGCGCCGCCACGGTCATGATCGCCTTCTCCATAACCTCCAAACCGGGGATCCTGACGAATACACCTTGCGGACCGCGAACCATCCGGCCGGTGTGGACGCCGTACTTGGCCTGATGCGATGGGTGCACGAGGCATCCATCTGCGTCGATCGATCCGCCGCCCAGGTCGGCTCGAAGATGCCGGCATCGCCGGCCGATCGCGGACTTCTCGTCGCCGGTGTTGCCAACCGTCCACCGTCCAGCGCCCGTCACCTTCCCGGCGGGAAGTTGATCGTGCAAGCAAAACGCCTTGGTCTACGATCCGACCCTGATCTGGCACCCCACAGTTCACCCCGGCCTTGAGCGAAACTCAAATCAGGGTGCGGTGGACGTTACGATCGGCCGAACACTGACCGCCATCCGGTTGCCTCTTGGGTTGCGGACTCGGTAAAACACCCCGATCCTGAGGTGGCTCCTCACCCTCGACCTGGGAAACGGGTACCGTCGAGCCACATGTCTGACTTGTTTCCGTGCGTGGTCGGCCAGACTGGGTCACTCGACCGGGCCGCCGACACCTACAGCCGTCTGCTCGAGGACCGGATCATCTTTATCGGCACCCAGATAGATGACGCCAGCGCCAACCTGATCTGCGCTCAACTACTCCTCCTCGCAGCCGAAGATGCCGCCAAGGACGTCTGCCTCTACATCAACTCTCCCGGCGGATCGATCGACGCCGGTCTGGCCATCTACGACACCATGCAGACAGTCCCCTGCGACGTCGCTACGACCTGCATGGGTCTGGCGGCGTCGATGGCCCAGCTCCTGTTGTGTGCGGGTACGCGGGGTAAGCGTTTCGCCCTGCCCCACTCCAGGATCCTGATGCACCAGCCGTTAGGCCAGATGCAGGGGGTGGCGGTTGACATCGCCATCCAGGCCGAGCAGATCGTCTACTTGAAGCGCATATTGGCGGAGTGCATTGCCTTCCATACTCTCCAGCCCATTGAGCGGGTCGAGGCTGACTCCGATCGCGACCGCTGGTTCAGCGCCGAGGAGGCCAAGGAGTACGGTTTCATCGATGCGGTTGTCGAGAGGACGACCAGTGTCAGCGAGCCGGCCCCTATCTGAGGGGTGGGCCCTATCTGAAGACTGGGCCGTCTTGTCGGTGGTAGCCAACGACTGGCCGGCTGCCCGCTGGCGGCGCCGATCTCACGCCGAGGGTCACCCCCAGTGCGGGGATCGCCTGTGGACACGCGGGTCACCGCTGATGTCCTCGCGCCTCGCCGCCTTGCGACAAAGCTCCGTCGGGAAAGGGACGGCTTGGTCCTGCGAGTCGTTCTGTTGTTTCTTGAGGGGTGCCCAAGAGAGATGGTCTGGCCGTCTCAGACGACCGCCACTCTTGCCAGCGACGTTAGAAGCTGCAGCAGACCTCGCTTCGGCAAGGCGCGCTCGGCGCGACCAAGGAGCGGTGGACCGGTTGACTCTGAGCACACGCACGGCGGTCCCCGTCACGGTTTTGCGCCGCGACCCGCACCTCGGATGCACCCCTCGAGGCAGCTGATGTGCACATCGAGGTGACACCCAGCGCGGGGCATCGGCCCACCTGGATGTGTGTTCGGCGGGACGTTCAGGGTGTCCGTTCCGAGGTGGTCAGCTCGACGCCGAGCTTTGGGCGGAGTTTTGTCTGCTCGGCTTCTACTGAGTTCGGGGTTTTTTGAGGAGTACGGCGATCCTCCCCTCGGCCAGGGGGGTGAGGCCGACTGCTTCCCAGCCCCGCTCGCCTTCCTTGTTGAGGGCGTGGACTGCGGCAGAGGCCCCCTGGCGTGTGGGTGGGTGCCTCGAAGCTGGGAAGTTCTACGATCAGGTACTCCCAGGTTGTCATTGGCTTCATCCTTGGCTGACGTTGCGATTTGGGGGAAGAACCCGATCACGCCTTTCTCTCATGGCGGTCGGTGGCGATGCGAGGGGGTTCTGTCCGGCTTCACCGACGGGCGTGTCGGACTGGTTTGCCGGTGGGTGGTGCCGACGAGCAGGTCGAGAACTTCACCGATGGTTCGTTCCTGGGCGTTGACTTCTGGTAGCGGGAGGTGGGTTTGGATCTGGTAGCGGTTGCGGCGGCCGTCGGTGTGGCTGTCCTTGAGGACGTAGCCCGCGGCAGTCAGGTCGGTGACGATCGCGTAGGCGCTGCGCTCGGTGATGCCCACGGTGGTCGCGATGTCGCGCAGACGCACTCCAGGGTCGTGGGCGATGCAGAGCAGGGCCCGGGCATGGTTGGTGAGGAAGCTCCACTCCGTCATCACCCATCACCCTAGCAAATTTCTAGAAGAATGTTGCTAGTACCTGAGATCTAGAGTAGGGTGTGCGGTAGGACGTTCGAGGCATTGCGGTCGCAGACCGTCAGCTGTTCGGGCGTCAAGGAAAGGATTCACCATGTTGATGCGATTCGAACCGTTCCGCGAGTTCGACCGGATCACCGAGGAGTTGCTCGCCGGACGTCGGGTCCGCCAGGTCCCGGTCGACGCCTACCGTCGGGGCAACGAGTTCAAGATCGTCCTCGACCTGCCCGGCGCCGATCCCGGCTCCATCGAGTTGACCGTCGAAAAAGATGTCCTCACCGTGGGGGCGACGCGCACATCCCACCAAGAAGAAGGCGACGATATACTGGTGGCGGAGCGGGGCCACGGCCAGTTCAGCCGTCAGTTGTTTCTGGGCGAAAGCCTCGACCGTGACCACATCAGCGCCATCTACCACGACGGTGTGCTCACCATCACCATCCCGGTGGCCGAACAAGCCAAACCCCGCAAGGTCGAGATCACCCACGTCGGAAGCGTGGCCCAGGCCGTCGAGGCGGCCACCGTCACCGCCTGAACATCCGCCTCCCGCCCGGCGAAGCGACGCTTCACCACCAGCGAGAGGCGGGCACCGATACTCGCCGTCGCCGCGGCGGTTCCGGGACCAACACCGACCGCGGCCAGCGACAGCCGACCCGTATCCCCACGGCGGTTCGGTTGTCATGAACGCCGCGAACAACGGACCGAAAGAGCCGACGGACATACATCGACAGCACCCCAACCGTCGTAGACGTGGCCGCCGAAAAGAACAGCACCCTCGTGATGCTCTTCCCCGTGGAGCTACTCCGCTTCTTCGACCAAGCCGCCCAAAGCGAAGCCGCGAACGCCTTGGCGCAGGCTGCTTAGTCCCTGCTGGCTAGCCAACCCGACCAGGACCGCCAACCAGCGACCGAAACGAACGGCGAAGTCCCTGTCCCCACCCCCCCTGAGCGTCATAGCCGCCATCCACAGTGGGAGGAGCCGGTCCGGAGGAGGAGCCGGTCCGCGAACCCGGTGCAGCTTCGCTGCCAGCCTTGCTCGGCGGCTTGCTGCTGCTGCGGAGGACCCGCAGGCCCGCGGCCGATCTCGACAAGGTCAAGTCGGGCACGAAGCTGTCGCCGGTGTTGCTGGTCCAAGGAATACCTTCCTGTGGGTTGGTGACCGCTTCCATCTCGTTTGCGCCACCCACCACCTATTACCGCCCAAGCGAGCGACTCGACGGACACAGCCGAGGCGGGTGAGGGCAAGCCGGGCGATCCTTGTCGAACCCCTGACCCGGCCTCAACCTGTGCGGTTCGACGTCCCTGCGCTCTCTGTGCCCATAGATTCGGACGGTCGGTTCATGAACGGCGGGATCGACCAGTTGCGCGCCGTTTGGCGCCGACGAGGAGGTCGAGGACCTCGCCGATCGGTCGTTCCCGGCTGATCGAGTCGCGCAGGGGAAGCTGGGCCTGGATGTGGTAACGGTTCCGGCGACCGTCCTTCTCCTTGATCACGTAGCCGGCTTCGGTGAGGTCCGCCACGATGCCGTAGGCGGTGCGTTCGGTGACGTCGAGAGCGACGGCCAGATCCCGCAGGCGCGCATCGGGGTCGTAGGCGATGAACAGCAACGCCCGAGCATGGTTGGTCAAGAAGCTCCACTCGCCCACCGGAATAATAATAGCGTCAGAATACGCGAAAGCTGATACTAGTTTTATTGATCTAGTGTATGCTGATTGGAGCAGCGGCTCAGCCGGGTCGCCCGTCGCAGAGAGTTGGTCGCCATGGGAATCACCACCGAGAGCTGCTCGTGGTCGGCTTCCCGCTCCACGAGGCCGCCCGGCCGCGCTAGTGACCATTTGCGACCTGGCGACTTGGCCTTCTGGGCAACCAACCGGGTCGCCCGCCCACCCAGAGCCTCCAAGCATCAGGTGAGACGGACGCGCCGGAGCCCGGGGCCGCCTTATGAGAACTCGAGCTCCGCGCCGACCACACGACCGCTGGAGCTAGCCGAACGTGTTTGGCGAAGGGCGCTCGAGCTGGCTCAGCCGTTCGCCCGGCACGACCGGTTCGCGCTCGCCCTCTCACGTGCCGCTAACCACGATCGCGCCACCATGGCACACGCTTTGACTCTCGGCCGCACCCATCTGCGGGCCCACAGCGACGATGCAGCGCTCGGCGGGGTCACCATCCTCGAGGCGGTCATCGCACACCTCGGTTACGGTCCCCGGTGACATCACGACAGCACGGCGAGATCGCGCCGGGCGGCCCGCCATGG
Source organism: uncultured Acidimicrobiaceae bacterium (assembly GCA_963834725.1). Lineage (GTDB taxonomy): Bacteria > Actinomycetota > Acidimicrobiia > Acidimicrobiales > Palsa-688 > PALSA-693. Next base: position 2,617,233 of record CAWICN010000001.1, on the reverse strand, counting down.
TGACCGCATGGTGTGGGTCGCTCTCGACCGGCTCAGATCCGACGAGCTCTGCTACTGGTACGGCAGGCGGGTTGCGGGTGCTGGCGTCGGGAGCGTTCCGCGTCACGCAGCTCCGCAACTGGTGCGGCACGACCACCGAGACGAGCGGGCGCTGATCGGCCATGAGGCTCGAAGTCGATGAACTGACCAAACAAAACAACCTGATCAGCGTGCCACTCCCGCCGCGCCATTGCGGGCGATGCCAGTGTGCCTTCCCCGGCGACCCGACCCTGTTCTTCCAAACCGACTGGGCCCTGTGCCCGGCGTGCACGGCAATCCTCCTCCCCCGGCCGGCTCCGCGCCGGATTCGTGAAAGGTAGGCCATGACGGTCCCGTCCGAGGCCATTGACGACGAGGTACTGCGCTTGCGAAGCAGCGGGCGGGCGTTCGCTCAGATCAGCCGGGATCTCCGGCTCGCAAGACCTGTCGACGCCCAGCGGGCATTTCAGCGAGCTGTTCGCCGGTTGCCTCGACGCGAACAGGATGAGATGCGTCACCAGGAGTCCTTGCGTCTGGACCGCCCAGCGGAGAAGGTGACCGCCGACACGGACCGGCCGCTCGAAGACAGAGCCCGCCGCCTCGCTGCCGTCGAGCGGCTCCGCGGCCTGCTCATCAACGATCCTTCCTGAGAACTGGCCAAAAAGCACGGGATCAGCCACACCACGGTGCGAGAGATCTGGCGGGCGTTCGGGCTCAAACCGTGGCGTCAAGACAGCTTCGCCTGACCCGGAACTGGTGGAGAAGATCCGCGATCTGGTCGCCCTGCACATGAGCCCCCCAGTGGCGGCCGCGGTGTTCGCCATCGACGAGAAACCCCAGATCCAAGCGCTTAATCGCACCGCCCCCCCGCTGCCGATGCTTCCTACCACACCACAGCGGGCCACCCACGACTACGAGCGCAACGGCACCTGCGACCTCTTCGCCGCGCTGAACGTGGCCACCGGCGCAGTGATCACCGACATCCGCAAAACCCATACCAGCGCCGACTTCATCGCCTTCTTGAACAAGGTCAACCGCGAGGTGCCCGCCGAGCTGGATGTGCACGTCATCCTCGACAACCTGCAAACCCATAAGACCCCCCAGGTTCACCGCTGGCTGTTGTGTCACCCCCGCTTCCACTTCCACTTCACCCCCACCTACGGGTCGTGGATGAACTTGGTCGAACGCTGGTTCTCAGCGCTGACCACCAAGAAACTGCAGCGCTCCGCCCACCGAAACGTAAAAGAACTCTCCGCCGACATCCTGTCTTGGGTCGCCACGTGGAACGAGAACCCCAAGCCGTTCGTGTGGACCAAAACCGCCGAACAGATCCTCGAACGCCTCGCCGGCTACTGCGCCGCCATCAACACCATCGCATGAACCGAATACCACAGCGCTTCAACCTTCCGGGACCCTAGGTGGGTGGTGTCTTTCGCGCGGGTAGATGCGCGTGTTGGCGGACCGGGTGGGCGAGAATCACATGTATGGGATTCTGGTTGAGGGGTGGGCGGTGAGCCTGGGGATGGCGGATCGCCAGCCCAGTGTGTTCAATGACATCGATCGTTTCTGTGATGTGGCTTTGGCAGAGAACTCGATCTACGCCCTGTTGCATCGCGAGCGGGATCGGCTGTTTCCCGACGAGATGTTCGCCGATCTGTTCTCGGAGAGGGGGCGGCGGTCGGTGCCGCCGTCGGTGGTGGCCACGGTCATGGTCCTGCAACGTCTGGAGGGGCGGTCGGATAGAGAAGCGGTGGAGCGTTACAGCTTCGATGCCCGCTGGCGCTACGCGGCGGGGTGGGCAGTTATGACTGCGGGGGGTGGGCCAGTTTCGCGCACACGGTGCTGGTCGATTTCCGGGCCCGGCTGGATCGTTCTGGCGATGACAGGAGGATTTTCAATCGCAGTGTGGAGGTGGCCAGCGAGGCCGGTCTGGTGGGGGCCAAGCGGGTGCTGGATTCGACGCCGTTGTATGACGCGGTGGCCACCATGGACACCATCACCTTGATCCGCTCGGCCATCCGGGGGCTGTTGAAGGTGGCCGACGCCGGCTTGGAGGTGCAGCTGCGGGCGCTGATCAGCAGCGGTGACGACTACGCCAGCTCGGCCAAGCCGCAGATCGACTGGGACGATCAGGCGGCCCGGGAGGAGCTGGTCCATTCTCGGGCCGGGGACGGCTATGCCATCTTGGCCTGCCTGGACAGCTGCCCGCTCGAGGGTCCCCTGGCCGATGCGGCCAGCTTGTTGGCCACGGTGTTGGGCCAGGACCTGGAAGAGGGCGACGACGGGGTGTTTCGCCTTGCCCGCCGGGTGGCCAAAGATCGGGTCATCTCGACGGTCGATCCCGAGGCCCGCCACGGGCACTTTTGGCCTTCCTCGAGGTTTCGAAAGCCGCTGCCGCTGATAGCGCAGAAGTGCACGAACACGTCCGGGCCGCCGTCGTCTTGGGTGATGAAACCAAAACCCTTCTCGCCGTTGAACCACTTCACGGTGCCGGTTGCCATAGCGATCTCTCCTTTCCTGGCCAGAATCGACCCGGCGGATGATTCTCGCCCTCGGCCGCTGGTAATTCAGCCTCCTGTTGTAGCCTGAGGGCACCCAACTTCCTCGGCACCGGCCCCTGCTTGGTGCAGCGCGGCCCGGCTACACCGCAAGGATCCGCTCTCACTTGCAGTTGTCTTGGCCAGCCCGCCAGTCGTGTACGTGTCAGGGCACTGCACCACTGACATCCCCAACCACTACCGAGACAAATCGTGCGTCAGCACACGGGCGGTCGGGCAGACGCTGATGGCCGGGCGGACTGAGTGCCTCGGTGGTCTCGCCGCTGTCAGCGAAGCCCGGCCGGGCGCAATCCGCGGGTCGCCACTTTGTGGATAATGAACCGCCACGCCAGGTCACGCTCAGGCAAGGTAGCCTGAGTCCCGCGAAAGGTTGACAGCAGCTCCTGGAGGTATGAAATGGCGATCGGCATCTACTTCAACCCAGAATCGATGAGCGCCGCTCAATACGACGAGGTGATCAAGCGAGTCGAGAATGCCGGCGCGGCCAAACCGGCCGGCCGTCTCTACCATGCTTGCTTCGGCTCGGGCAACAAGCTGCAAGTATTCGACATCTGGGAGTCCCAGGAGGCTTTCGACAGCTTCGGCCAGACCCTGACGCCGATCCTCCAACAGATCGGTCTCGACCCAGGACAGCCCATGGTCGAGGTCGTCCATAACCTCATCCCCGGGTAGCGGGCGCGACCTGGCCGACCCGACAGAGCGTCGCACCGACCGAGTCGGGCACGCCCGACCACCATCGCTTCGTCAACCACCACTGCACCCGCCCCCCTTGGCGATGCGCCACCAATCGAGTGGGAGCGACGGTTCGCCCACGCGCACCTGGTAACCGCATGAGGAACCAGTCCGGGTGACGGGGACCTCCTACCGGCCTACGCGACAGGGCCTAACCAGAGGCAGAAGATTGACGAGGGGTTCGCTGAACCGCGGAAGGGACACTCGGTTCGTAGGGGGCCCCCGCAAGGTCAAGGACGTCTCTGCACGTGCGCGGCCTATGATCCAACGTGGGCGTTCCGCCGACGATGGCTGCGGAACGTTCCCAGGGTCGCTCCTCGGCGATGAACACCGACTCTTCGGCCATCCATCGCCGATAGTTCTCCTCGCTGATCTCTCCGGCTGCCACCCGAGCGATGTCGCGCGCCAAACTAGTTCGACGACTAGGAGTTGTCATGCAGGTAGCAGCAATCAACAGCGAACGAAGTGCGTATGGCGTGCTTGCACGGCAAGTCCGCGACGCCGGCTTGTTGGAGCGAAGGCCGTGGTATTACGCGGCCAAGATCGGCGCAACGGCCGCGGCTGCCGCCGCCGGGCTGGCAGGGCTGTTCGTGGTGGGGAACTCGCCCTTGGCTCTCGCCGTGGCCGCTTTCTGGGCTGTGACGTTCGCCCAGGTGGTCTTCCTCGGCCATGACGCCGGTCATCATCAGATCTTTCGGACCCGCCGAGCGAACCGGCTCGTCGGGTTGGGCGCGGGGAATCTGTGCACGGGTTTGAGCTTCGGGTGGTGGGTTCCCAAGCACAACGCCCATCACGCTCACCCCAACCAGGTCGACCGCGACCCTGACATCGGCGCCGGGGTCATTGCCTTCACCGAGGAGATAGCCCGCAGCCGCGGGAGGACTGGGAGGCTGCTGGCCCGCTGGCAGGCGTGGCTGTTCTTCCCTCTACTGCTACTCGAAGCCGTGGCCTTAAAGGTTGCCAGCGTCCAGGCCCTTTTGAAGAGTCGGGAGAGGGCCGCCCGCACCGAAGTGCTGCTGCTGGCGGTGCACGCCGCCGGGTATCTGAGCGTCCTGTTCTGGCTGCTGTCGCCACTGCGGGCAATCGCGTTCATCGCCATCCACCAAGGCCTGTTCGGCCTCTACCTCGGATGCACGTTCGCCCCTAACCACAAGGGTATGCCGATCATCGACGATGACCACTCTCTCAGCTTCGCCTCCCGTCAGGTCATCACCGCCCGCAACGTCAGGGGCGGCCGGTTCATTGCCTTCATGCTCGGCGGGCTTAACTACCAGATCGAGCATCATCTGTTCCCGGCCATGCCCCGCCCCAACCTGGCCCGCGCCCAGTCTTTCGTTCGAGCCTTCTGCGCCGAGCACGGGCTGCCCTATCGCCAAGACAGCCTGGGCGGCTCGTATCGTCAGACCTTGAGTCACCTGCGCCACGTCGGCGCCCGCGCCGCCCCCACAGCATCACGGCCTTGGTAGAAGCCGGGGGGCTGCCTTCTTCCCATAGCTCTGGTGTTGAACTGGCCACCTGTCAAGTGGCTCCGATAGATCTTGAGGGTCGCTGATGTCCGTGAGGGCGGGGGCCTTGAACCCTCGTTGATCTCGTCGTCTGTGCCGGCCATCAGAACACACCAGGGCCAGGGGTGTGACGTAACGCTTGCGCTGATGCCGTCGTCGTATAGATCGAGAAGAGACCTTCTCCGGCGGCCTTGAGGCGTTGGGCGGAGCCCATGCCTACGAGAGGCATGAGACGATGGACGGGTGCCAGGCGACACCGTCGAGCTGTTCATGTGGGGCTTCCAGTCCTCGTTCCGAAGAAGCGTCGGGACCGCCCTCCAGAAGTGGCTCGAAGCGCTCGGCCTGACCGTCGAGCCGACGGTCTGCCTGATCGGGCTGCTGAAAGAGGGCGGGTCTGGCCATCCGCTTTGCGTCGAACCCGAGGACGGCCCGATCGTCTCCGGCTAACGGGGCTTTTGACCTCGCTGGTGCGCCGAGTGCTGCAGACGAGCCTAGGGGGTGGAGATGGGCGACAAAACCACCTGTGCGTATCGAGAGGGACAACCCTGTGACTTGGTCTCGTTTTCCACAGCCCTGCCCTGAGCCGTGCCACCTCCCCCTGTGGTCAGGGAGTCCTCTCGGGAAAGTTGACTATGTCGCTCTGGCTCGTCGGCGAGGGCTTCGTAGACGGCGAGGTCGAGACCTGTTCCGTTGTGTTCGTCCTATGGACACCCGGTCGCAGCCTATGGTCAGATCGGTCCTCTGGCCGCTTCAGTTTGGTCAGCCACGGGTCTCACCGGACCCAGGCTCCCTTTTCTCGAGGATGTCCCGCTGGCCGTAGAATTTGGTGACGGCCTCCTGATGTGAATCGTAGTTTCAGGCTGTGACGGCCAGGTTGGATTGGTCTGCGTGAACGGTGTGTCGTAGGGCGCCGGCGAGGGCGGGGAGTTGTCGGTAGCCCTTGACGCGTCGGAACTGTTTGGACGCTTCGAGCATGCCGGCGGCCGCCCACCTGAGTCGCATGTCGCCGGGCTGCCAGCGCTTGACGTTCTTGGAGTGCTGGCGGACGATCTCGATCATCGACTCGACTGGGTTGGTGCCCATGACGGTCTTGAGCAGGCTACCGGTGACGCCCAGGCGGGTCACGGTGAGCGTCTCGGCCACTCCCTCGCGAAGGCTCGCGGCGGCGTCAGGGTTGACACGCTCGAGCTGGGCGGCCAACGCCTTCAGGGCGGCCTCCGCCTCGGTGGGATCGGGGTTGGCCCACGCCGCTCGCAGCTTGCGCCGCACCCAGGGGCGCTCGTTCTCGACCAGGTGGTCGAGAACATTCCTCTCCTTGTGGACCCGACACCGGGCGATCACCGCATGGTCGCCGAAGACGTCGCGAACCGCCTTATGTAGCGCCTTGGCGCCGTCGAGGACGAAGAGGATCCCGTCAGCGGCGTCGAGTCCCCGGTCTCGAAGCGAGGCGATCAGGCCACGCACGACATTCGCGTTCTCGGTCGATCCCTCCACCATGTTGAGGATCACGTAATTCTCCCCAGACTCGATCACTGAAATTCCCCACTCTCCCGGGGACCGGTGGGGCCTTGATGGTCCACCAATCGGGTGGGGCTCCTCGCTGACGCTGGCGGTTCTGACACCGATCCAGCAGGAGGAGCCCCGGCCCCATGTTCTCAACGGGAGAAGACGTGGAAGCACATGCTTTGAGGAAGAGGGGATGGTCGATCTCGGCGATCGCCCGTCACCTTGGCCGTGACCGCAAGACGGTCCGCGACTATCTGGAAGGAAGACGCCAGCCGGGGGTACGCCGGCGGCCGGGCCCTGACCCGCTGGAGCGGTTCGTGCCGTATCTGACCGCCCGGTTCGCCGATGACCCGCACGTGTGGGCGTCCGCCCTCTTCGACGAGGTGGCCCCGCTGGGCTATGACCGCTCGTATCCGAGTTTCGTGCGCCAGCTGCGGGAGGCGGGGCTGCGCCCGCATTGCGAGGCGTGTGGCGGGGTTCGGGGCCGGGAGTCGATCGACATTCCCCATCCCGCCGGCGAGGAGATCCAGTGGGACTGGTTCGAGCGGCGCCGGGCGCCTTGGGGTGGGACGGCGTATGTGCTGTTGGGGACGTTGCCGCATTCGGGTCGCACCCGGGGGGTGCTGGCGCCAGCGACCGACCAGGCCCACCTGGTGGAGGCCATGGACGGTGTGTTACGCCGCCTGGGGGGCACGGCCCGTAAGTGGCGGGTGGATCGCATGGCCACGGTGATCGTGCCCGGCACCGCCGACGTGCAGGAGAGTTTCGCGCCGGTGGCCAAGCACTATGGGGCGTCGATCGCGCCGTGCCCGCCCCGGCGGGGCAATCGCAAGGGATCGGTGGAGGCCGCGGTGCGTTTCGCTACCGGCCGGTGGTGGCGGACCCTGGCCGCGGACTCCGCCGAGGCGGCCCAGGTCAGCCTGGACCGGTTCTGGGCGACCACTGGTGACGCCCGGCTGCGCAGCCCGGGCCGCATCGAAGAGCCGCCCGCCGATGGGTCCCGGCCGGCCTGGCCGACGGTGGGCGAGTTGGCCGACGCCGAGCCGCTGCTGGCCCTGCCGGCAGTGCCGTTCCCGGCCACGGTGGAGGCCACCGCGGTGGTCGACCACCAGGCCAGCGTGGCGTTTAGGGGGAACCGCTACTCGGTGCCGCCCGGCTATCGAACGGCGACAATGAGGCTGTTCCACCGGCTAGGCAGCGGACAGTTGGAGGTGGTCAGCCCGTCTGGGATCCTGCTGGTCACCCACCGCCTGGCCGCTCCCGGGGCGGGACTGATCGTGCGCACCCCCCAACATCGCGAGGCGCTCGAGAAGGTGATCTTGAGCCAGTTCTCCGCCGCCCGGCCCTGTGACCGCAAGGCAAACCGTCCTGCCGGGCCGGCCGCGCTGGCCGAGCGGGCCCGCCTGCTCGGCCAGGCCGACACCGAGCCGAGCGTCGATCTGGAAGCGGTGGCCGAGGTGATCCGCTTGGCCTTCCCCGGATCCACCGAAGTTGACGGCCGCGAGGGGGTGACGGCGTGAGCGCCAACTCCGACTACCAAAAGCTTCGCTCCCATCTGGCCACCCTGCGGCTGGCCGCCGCGGCCGAAGCCCTGCCCAGCCTGTCGGACCAGGCCCGCGCCGACAAGTTGAGCCCGACGGTGCTTTTGGAGCGGCTGCTGGCCGTCGAGGTCGACGCCACAGTGGCCCGCCGCCAGGCCAGCCTGGCCCGCTTCGCCTGCCTGCCCGCCCCCTGGCGGATCGCCGACTTCGACTTCGACGCCCAGCCCGCCATAGACCCCAAACTGGTCGAGGAGCTCGCCACCCTGCGGTTCTTAGACGACGCCACCAACGTGCTGTTCATCGGACCGCCCGGTGTAGGCAAGACCATGCTCGCGGTCGGGTTGGGCTGGGAGGCCGTCGAGGCCGGCTACAAGGTCCACTACACCACCGCCTCCGACCTGGCCGCCCGATGCCACCGCGCCGCCATAGAAGGCCGCTGGGCCACCATGATGCGCCACTACGCCAACTGCAAGCTGTTGATCGTCGACGAGCTCGGCTACCTGCCCCTGCCCGCCGAAGCGGCCGCCGCCATCTTCCAAGTCGTCACCCAGCGCTACCTCAAAGGCTCCATCTGCCTGACCACCAACCTGGGCATCGCCAGCTGGGGCAAGGTCTTCGGCGAGGACCAGATGGTCGCAGCAGCAATGCTCGACCGCCTCCTGCACCGCTCGGTGGTGTTCAACATCGACGGCCCCTCCTACCGGATGCGGGCTCACCGGGCCCGCGCTGAAGCGACCCGCAAAGCAGTGACCAGCCGTGCCATTCCCACCTGGCAGAACCCCGTTGAGTAACGATCCTGTAACGATCCAGTCCGGCCTGTCAGGATTCTGAGCCACTCCAAACAGTGACCGGCACCTACCTGCCTAGGAGACACCCCGTTGAGTAACGATCCTGTAACGATTCTTTGTCCGGTCTGTCAGCGGCTCTTCGTCCCTCAAGGGAAGCGCCGGTGGTGCTGTGAAGCGTGCCGAGTTGCTGCATGGCGTCGACGTCGACAAGCCGCCACCGCCCCCATCACGCTGCCAACTGCTCGGCCACGGCGGCCCATCACCGTCTACGAATGCGTGCGTCACGAACGCGAAGGAGGAGTCATGTAGGAGACCCCTTTGGATGCGGTGCTGTGCAAGGAGATGGAGGTTTGGCCCTCCGGCGCCGGCCTACGGGGGCAGGCGTCAAACCACCCTGAGCTGCGTTGGCTGAAGACCGTCGTGGTGAGCGTCAGGGAAAAGGCGTGGCGCGACCACGTCAGGTGGGGACCAGGAAGACGTTCCAGAGCGTCGGGGAGGCCGCGAGGCTGAACCGATGTCGCCGTTGACGCGTCGAAATAGATCGGATGGCATCAAAACCGGGGGTTTCGCATTCTCTCCTGGGATGAGCCTGGCGGATAACCCGTCTACTGGCCAGGTGGTGCCCGGCGTATAGGCGGCGTGAGCCTGGTCTGCTGCTCTTGCACGGAACGTGAGAAGGCGAGCGTCGATACCGCTGGTCGGTATAAATGGGTGAAGTGCGCCCCCCGGTCACGAGAGGGAGCCTGCCGAGGAGCAACCGAAGGCAGTGAGTACCGATGCGACCCTCGCCGGCGGACCGGCCTGTAGTAGCTGCGAAGCGCCTGCTCGCTGGGGTGGGGGCGGAGCGAAGGGGCCGGCTCATCAGGAATGTTGCTTCGATCAACCGGGCGGTCCCCGGGAGGAAGACAAAGGAACATGCCAGGCCAACAGAACAAGCCTTTCTGTATTCCCAAGCAGTCCGTGTGGGAGGCGTACAGGCAGGTTGCTGCGAACAAAGGTGCTCCGGGAGTGGACGGCGAGTCCCTGGAGGCGTTCGGGTCGGACTTGCAGAACAATCTCTACAAGATCTGGAACCGGATGTCGTCGGGCAGCTACTTCCCGCCCCCGGTGCGGGCAGTGGACATACCCAAGCCGCACGGTGGAGGGACCAGACGTCTAGGCGTGCCCACCATTGCCGACAGGGTGGCTCAAACGGTGGTGGCCGACCATCTGGAGGAAAGGGCGGAGCGTATCTTCCACCCCGACTCCTACGGCTATCGGCCGCGCAAGTCGACCCTTGACGCTGTGGCGACATGCCGGCAGCGGTGCTGGAAGCGCGACTGGATCATCGACCTTGATGTTCAGAAGTTCTTCGACACCGTCCCCTGGGAGCTCATCGTCAAAGCGGTGGAGGCGGTCACCGACTGCCCGTGGGTCTTGCTGTATGTGAAGCGGTGGCTTGCCGCTCCCATGCAGCTACCAGACGGCACCTTGGTGGAACGGGACAAGGGAACCCCGCAGGGGTCGGCGGCCTCGCCGATCCTGGCGAATCTGTTCATGCATTTCGCCTTCGACAGGTGGATGGCCCGGAACTTTCCGACCGTCCAGTTCGAGCGCTTCGCGGATGATGTCATCTGCCATTGTGTGAGCAAGCGGCAAGCCGAGCAGGTGCTTGCCGCTATCGCCGAGCGAATGGGGGAGGTGGGCCTCACACTCCACCCGGATAAGACCAAGATCGTCTATGCCAAAGACGGCAGGCGCCGGGGGGACCATGAGCACACCAGCTTCACCTTCTTGGGTTACACGTTCCAGGCGCACAAGGCGCCGGACAGATGGAACGGAGGGTTTCGCTCCTCGTTCCTGCCGGCCATGAGCACCACGGCCAGAAAGGCCAAAGGTGAACAACTGCGTGCCATGCGCATCCACCGCCGCGTCAATCTGACCCTCGACGATCTCGCCCGGTGGCTGAACCCCATCGTGCGAGGCTGGATGACATATTACGGCCGGTTCTACCGGTCGGAAATGGCCCCCCTCCTGCAGCGCGTCAACACCTACCTGAGGCGCTGGGCTGGCCGGAAATATCGCAGGTTGCGCAGCCACCACCGTTTCCGGCGATGGTGGAGCGGGCTGATCGATCGACAGCCCGGTCTCTTCGCCCAATGGAAGTGGATCCGCGCGTTCTGAGCGTCGATGAGAAGAGCCCGGTGACGGGAGACTGTCACGCCGGGATCTGAGGGAGCCGGGGGGTGCGATTCCCCCCGGCCACCCGACGACAACTGCGGAACTCGCGCGGTGGGCCAACAACGCTGCAAAGACTGCGGCACCTTCATGCGCAAAATCGGCCTTGGCGGCGAATGCCCACACTGCTCGGAGCCCGTCGCGGTCACAGAGCTACTCGACCAGGAGGTGATCGCCACAGACTGAGCTACCCTTCCCACCAAGCCCACTAGCCCCGGGATCAACTGGGGAATTTCGATGATCGACAGTGGGGAATTTCGCGATCCGCGACAACCACTCCGAGGGGAACCTTGGTCCCCTCAGAAGTGACACCAAGCGCCCCGATCATGGTGTGATCAGCGAAGTCGAAACCGTCGACGAAGACGATCAACCATCGATGATCATCGAGGGGCTGGGTGCGGAACTCGGCGAGGCGCTCCTCGGTCATGGCGCAGAATCGTCGGCTCACCGACGAACGCGACGTCCCCGAAGCCGTCTCCTCGACAGCCTCGCCGACCGGTTCCAGCCCGGCGGGGTATCGGCGGGTTGACAGTCCGGCGAGCATCGCTGCGACCATGTGATCTGCCAGCAGGTCGACGCTGGCGAAGGTGTCATACGACTCGAGACGCAACTCCCGCTCGGTGCCGTCTTCGTCTTCGACGGATCGCACCCGGGGACGGGTCACCGCCACGCGGCGTCCGCCCAAGCTGACTTTGCCGTCCTCGGTCCCGTGGCGATACGCGGCCCGGCCGGGGTTGTGCTTGCCCTTCGGGCCGGCCAGCTCGGTGACCTCGGCCTCCATCAGTTCGCCCATCACCTCCAAGCCGATGTTCACCGACGCTGCCAACAGGCCGTGTCGCATCTGGGCGGCGAAGTGCTCGAGTTGGTCGCTCACCTTCCCAGCCAGCCGCTCAGGCAGCTCCTGCTGGGAGAGGTCGACAAGGCCGACACCCGACACCAACCGCAGGTTGGCTGCGCCGGCGCTGATCGTGTGTGATGCTGTCTTCACTGGTGGTCCTCCGTTCTCACTCGGATGGGTGACACCCCGAGCGTGCCTCACGGCACGACCGAGGCGGAGGACCGCCACTCAAACTTCTACGACGCCTGGGTCAACCTCCCTTTTCTCGAGGCCAAGGCGAGGCATCGGTTGCTGGCCCGCCGGCTGGACGGCCATCAAGGACGCTTCGCGGAGGTGTCCGTGGGTGGGGGTGCAGGAGGTGTAGCGGACAGGCGCGGTGAGGCAGTCGGGGGGGATGGTGATAGCCCCAGTGGGGTGTCGGCGGCCCCAGCGGTGCAGCAGGTCGACGAGGTCTTGTCGATCCTTGTCGGCGAGGGCGAGGGTGGCCACGGCGATGGGGCCGTCGCCTTCGACCAGGATCAGCCCGCCGGGCCGAGAGGGAGTGGAGGGCCGCCAGCCGGCGACCCGGAAGGTGTCGGTTTTGGAGTGTTTCGCCTTGAGCCTTATGTGCAGATAGTACGCACTGCCGCGCTTCAGAGCTGCCCCTCTACCTGAGCGACATGTCATCCACGAGGGTTCTAGAGCGAGCGCCGAATTGTCACCGCTGGTCAGCGTTCGAACACGGCCGACGCGCCAGATCGACTCGACGCTCTCCGCCCAGCACAGGCGGGAACTCGATGAGCGCGCATTCGGCATCCTGACCTACGGTCGGCCGCGTGATCGGTCTGACCCGTGACCCGCCGACGTTCCTTGCCGACCGCCTACAGCGAGCCAACGACGAGTCGGTCACGTACGCCGAGATCGGGGCGACCCGAGCCGCCAGCTTGCCGGCCGGTTACCACCACGACAGGGCCAGCCTGCACATCGGAGACGGTGATGCGGCCTGGGATCGCGCTCGGGAAGCCATCCGCCTATGGGCCGCACACGCCGAGGCGGGCATCACGATCACTCCTGCCCATGCCTCGCTCACGGAGGGAACCACGGTGATCGTCAGCCGCAACTTCGGGCCCCTTGTAATCGCCGCTCCGTGCCGGGTCGTGTACGGAACCGACGAACCCACCAAGTTCGGGTTCGCCTACGGCACCCTGCCCGGGCACCCGGACAAGGGCGAAGAAGCCTTCCATGTCGTGAGGCACCAGAACGGCAGCCTCACCGCAGAAATCGTGGCCTTCTCACGCCCCAACGACCTGCCGACCAGGCTCGCCTCGCCCCTCGCCCGCCAGATCCAGACGGCAGCCACCCGGAGGTACCTCAACAGCATCAGGAACTACGTGGCAGGAGTGACATAACGCCGAATCGGAATGCGGACCACACCTGCCTTGGACTGGCGTTATGTGCGTCCGAACCAGGGGACTTTCGTTTCTCGATCCCGGAACTGGCTCAGTTCTCCGAGCTGGGCCGCACCCCGAATGAGTAGATCTGGAGGACATTCGGGGGCGAATCTGCACATATGGATAGTGGCAAGGTTCCCGCTGACACGACCGAGGCATACAGCGGCACCGTCTGGTTCGGCGGGTAGACGCGGAACTCGGGAACGGCGATGGGGTTGACGTTTTGACCACCATTGGCACAGTCGCCCGCTGCTCCTTCGAGGACAACCGCCGTGGCAGTTGCTGAAGATCCGGCAGTAACAGAGATTGGGGCTCCTACGGGGCCCTCCCCTACGGCAGACGCGGCGACCTGATTGCCACCTGCGGCGACGAAGGACACTCCGGGATATCCCTGGAGGACGCATGCCGCCGATCCGGTGTTTGTGAATACCAAAGGAAAGTAGTCGGTTCCAGCCGCGCCCTGTATCTGTCCAACCACGACCGAAAGCTGACTTGAGGTACAGCGATCCCCCGCCGTCGTAGAGCCCCTAGCGGTGCTTGAGGGGGTCGTCGAGGCAGGGACAGCACTCCGGGCAGCGGTGATTGAAGGGGGCGTCGCGGCGGGGACAGTCGTCCTGGATCGGGTGCTTGAGGGGGTAGTAGAGGCAGGGATAGTGCTCCTGGGAACGGTCGTAGAGCGAGGTACGGTCGAAGTCGCCGAGGTTGCCGACGGGACGGTGCTGCCCGGCGTGATGGTCTTGACGGTGGTGGATCCACGTCCGGAAACCAGCGCGAGCGGTAAGGCGACCGCCAGGACAATCGCCGCGCTAGGTGCGGTGACAGCGACAAGACGGCGCCGGCGGCGTAAGTGTCGGGCCCGTTGATCTACTCTCCGGCGGAAGTCGGCGCCGGGTTGGAAGTCGTCGGTCATGTGCAGGGACCTTCCTGGTCGTGGGGCACCCAGGCTGGGATGTCTCGAAGCTGCTCTTTGAGGGCCACCAACCCCCTCCCGCAGTGGGTACGAAACGACGGGACCGAACACCCCATCGCCGCCGCACACTCGGCGTCGGAGAGATCCCCCAGATAGCGAAGGGCCACCGCTTGGCGTTGCCGGCGTGACAGACGTCCCAACGCTCGGGCCATGTCAACGCGGGCCGCGACGCCGTCAGTGCTGTCACCATGCAGCTCAGCCCGCACAGCCGGCCAGCGCCGTTGCCCTCGCCCCGCCTCACGGACCGCCAGTCGGGTAGCCACCGTCACCACCCACGCATCCGCGTGAGCGGCCACCTTGCCCCAACGGACCTGCGCTCGGGCCATCGTCTCAGCCGCCACGTTCTCGGCGTCGCCGCCCGCGACAAGCACCCGCCGTGCCACCCGATACGCCAGCAGCGCCAGGCGCTCGAACACCTCGTCGAAACCAGCTTGGAGGTCTGGCAACTGCTCAGGCACGGACGTGTCGTTCACGAGTCGCATCGCCCCTCACGTCGCCACATTCGCGTTCACTACTAGATCAACCCCTCAGGCAGCCGAAAACGTGACAGTAACCGGGGAATATTCTTCCAATCGGAACAGACGAGGCGACCGATCTCAACGCGACCGTGCCGACTCTGACACGCTCTCGACTCCCGCGATCGCTGCAGGCTCGGACGCCAAAATCGAGGAATCTGGCCGCCGATCACCGAACACCCTGGCTACTCGTCCGCATATTCCCGCCCCACTGTCGCGGGCGTCCCAGAAGCGCCAATCACTAGCGGTCCAGAACGGGCCGCCAGAACCTCACACTTCAGGAGCTCCCGAGCGAGCCGAACGACAGTTCCGGACGTCCGGAAGCGGGCCGGGGGGTTAGCTTCGGGGAGTGGCAGCCCCACACTGCTCGGAACGTCGCAACCCGTAGAGCCTTGCGACGAGGTCTTCTAGCTCTTTGACCTTGTGACGGAGGCGCTGGTTCTCGTCGCTGAGCGCCTCGACCCGTCGTTGCCAGGAGGCCTGGTTAGCGACCGAGCTGGCTGCGACGGGTGGTGGCGACCCTGAGGGGGAACCTCGCATGACGTCGTGGGCGTCTGGAAAGGTGTAGAGCCACTGGCGTGAGACGCCGGCCTTTCGGGCCACCGTGGTGGGAGTGACCGGCTCGCCAGCCGCGGCGAGGTCGGCGATGGCTTGCATGGTCCGTTTCCGGGCGTCACCGGATCGCTGACGGGCAGCTTGGAGGAGGAATTGAGTGTTGTCAGCTTTGCTCATCGGCGACTGTTCCCTGGCGGCGTTGGATGGTATCGATGATCATGCTGAGGTTCTGTTCCACCCGGCGGTTCATTTCCACCATGCGCACGTTCCCGGCGCTGTCGGCGGTTGCGATCAGTTTGCGGGTGCGGACAAGCTGGTCCTGATGGGCGTCAAGGTATCGGCTGTCGGTCAGGAAATCGTCGCAGGTCAGACAGGCGTTGGGGTGGGGGCATTCCTGTTGGATGGGCCGGCCGCATTCCCCGTTCGCGAGAGCCTGAAGGGCTTTGGATACGCGGTGTTTGACCCATTCGGCTTCGGCGGTGGGCGAGCAGCGAGAATGAGGGCCAACTCCGGCGCCCCCTCAACGACCTGCAGAGAAGCATCCTCGCTGCCACGAACGAGCTAAAACGACGCGGCCACCCGGCCAACTCGCCGTAGGACCGCTCATCCCTGGAGTCACTCGGACCGCCGTCGGCGTCAAGCTGAGCAAGTCCACGACCCCAGGACGATCTCAGGGGCGGTCGCGGTTCGGGGCGTGGTGATCGGGGCACGGCGGGCCAGTCCAACCACTCGCGGTGTCGCGCAACCCCTCGGTGTCGCCGCGCTCGGATCTCTGGGGCTACTGCCCTTGGCGTCCATCAGTGGCCGCTCGATCGAGCCACCCGACGTAGGCTGGGCCGGAGCTACCTTGAGGCGCCGCTCGGCGCAGAGGGAGTGACAGCCGATGACAGGTGGTCAATCGAGCGCCCGGCCCGACCTCCGCGAGCGGATGGCCCGGCGGTTCTTCCGACTACTCAACCCGCTCGCCCGCCGGATGATCCCGGCTGGGGTGCCCACGGGTGCCCCGAACATCCTCCTTATTGTGCGCGAGCGCCAGTCGGGCATTGAGCGCACGACGCCGGTCGCGATGCTGGACTTCGATGGACACTCCTATGTCCAGGCGACCTACGGAGCGGCGGGCTGGGCCCGAAACCTTCGGGCGGCCGGCGAGGCGACCGTAATCCATCCTGGTGGCCGTCGCAGCCCGGTTCACGCCATCGAGGTTGCACCCGATGAAGCGGCAGCGATTCTTCGGCGCGTGCTCGAGCCGTACCGACAGTTGCAGGTCCTGCGCAGATTGCTCGGCTCGCGGTAAGGCCGCCCGTCGCCGTTCTACGCCGATTCCGGATACGCATCGACGACTCCGCGCAGGATTATCTCGCCGAAGCTCGGCGCCACCCGCTGTTCGAACTCCGACCCGCGTAGCGACGACAACGACGGCGTCACTGAGCAGCCGGATTGACGAGAACCACTCTCGGCTTTGGCGTGCCAACTCTCACTCGAGGCACTGAAGCTGGGTGTTGCAGGCCGTCAAAGGTCGACCATAGGCGGGGGTCTGGCCGGCACTTCACAGCCATCCGCGAGCTTGCTCGATGGCATTCGACAACTCGGCCACGGCCTCGGCTGTCGGCATTGTCACCGTTCGTTTTCTGCTCCTATCATCGTCGGCCTGGCTGATCAATAACGTCAACGCAGGGAGGTCCCCCAATGGCTTGATGCGAGCCGACGACTTAGGCTGCGTCGCAGTAACCTCACTCAGCGGATACTCCCATGGTTTCCCGCCGACGAAGGCGGCGAACCGATTGGGAACAAAGATCACCCGTTTCGACGTCACGAAGACCTCGCCACCCACCAGCGAGACGAGCCGATCATTTGGTGCGAAACTGCAGTTATGGGCGTAGAGCACCCGCTCGTCGTCAGCCATACCCTGGACCCGCCGGTTGTACCACGGGAGCATGTTCATGCGAGTAGCTCTCGGCACTTGGCGAACCCTCGAGTTCCGGCTGCGGAGGGGCGGCCTGGGCATTACCCCAGGGAGGATGGGCTGGCCGACCTTGGCGACCTGAGCGGTTCCAAGCGGATCGGCACCCTCGATGCTGAAGCGGCCAGCCTTCGACCCGACCTTGTCGGCCGATGAGAACATCGTCGCAAGGCCGAGGAGGACTGTAGACATGGCGCTCCTCTCCGTCCGGGTAGGAGCCGTCAGCCTCTCGGTGGCGATTCGGTCGGGACTCTGACCCCGGTGGGCCCCATCACCGAGCGGCCAAGCGCGACCACAGCATACCCGGGCGTGGGTGACGAGCCAACTTTCCGCGACACGCTCCGCGTATCGCCCCATGCGGGTTGGGCAGATCCTCGACGCCGTGTCGCGAAAGCTCGGTGGGCCAATCATCATTCAGGACCCGGAGGTCAAGGTTTGATCTCATCGGGTTGACGATCTGCCGCCACGGAGGCTTGTTAGTTTATCCGCTTCAGTCCCTTCCTGGACCGGACGACCATCGACAGGGACCAAGTGGTCACAAACTCGAGTACGCCGGGGAAGAGCACGCTTTCGTCGTCACCTATTTAAGATTTAGATGTCGTCGAGTGGATGAAGTTGGCGGTCCCGGTGGAACTGCACGTCGACCTCTTCCACGGTGACGAGGCCGTTTTGAAGCATGCGTTCGAGAATGGGAACGAAAGTGTCTATGCGGTGGGCCTCGTCGACGATCTCGATGATGACGGGCAGGTCATCGGACGAGGACAGCAGCCTAGTGGTCTTCAGATGTCCGCTGGGACCGAATCCTTCGATGCCGCGGAGGACGGTTCCTCCTGCGAGTCCTTCCTCGCGGGCTCTGTCCAGGATGGCATCGGCCAATGGGCGGTTACGTTACGGTAGCGGTCGTACTCTCCAATGTAGATGGAGAGTCGCTTGCCTTTGGCTTCTCTTCGCATCAGGTCCCCCCGGCTCGGGCCCGTGGATCGCATGTTGCCAAGCCCGGGCCGTTCATGAGGCAGCCACCACGAGCAAGACGACGATCGATGCAATCAGCATGTAGGCGATGTAGGCGTCCAGGCGATCTGATTGGAGCCGTTTGGCGGCGCGGGCGATGGCCAAGAATACCCGACGACCTGGCAGGTACAGGTAGGTCTCGACCGGTTCGACGGCGTATGTTCTGACCTCGACGCGGGTCGCGTCCGGGATGCCGGTGTCTCGTTCGTCCCGGACGCTGACGAGTTCTCGACGCGACCGCAGCACATTGCCAAGGACATGCCGGAGTACGTTGGCATAGCCGAAGCTGGTGTAGCGGTCAGCTCCGGCGACCCCTGCGGTGGCGGACCGCCAGGCTGGGACGCGACGGACCCGCAACAGCCGGCCCTGCGAGACACCAATGGCGAAGAGGCCGACAACAACGAACCCGACGGGCATGATCACGCTCAGCCAGGAGGGGGAGAGAATCGAGAATCCCGGATAGACGGGTTGCAGTACCCACGGAGACCTGAGGGCTGACAGGGTTGTGGCTGGAGGCGCGACCGGACTCAAGCCGTGCGCCATATAGCGGAAGACCCAGGGGGCCAGGGCGGCCGCTCCAAGGCATGAAACCGCCAACAATGACAGACCGCCCACGCGCCAGCAGACCGCCGTCGTTGCACCAACCGGCGGGCGGCACCCGCCGCCAACCCGCCCGCAGGTACGCACTGCTCGGCATCGCAGACCAGCAGGAGCAATCCGACCGCTTCCACCTCGCTCAAGCAGACTGGCCGGGGCGGCAGAAGGCCGCCGCTGGCTCGAGCCTGGCTGGCTTCGTGGGCCAACTCCTCACAAAGCCACCGCCAGAAGTCCTTGTGGTCGCCGGTCATGCCTCCTCGACAATCTCCTCTCTGCAGCTCGCATCGGTCGCGCACGGTTGTCCCGATGGGTGACACGCCCCGCTCACCGGCGCGTTTACACAGACAGAAGAAAAAAACGGGTTCAGGTCAGGCGGTGATAACAATGGCCGTGGTGGGCACGGCCAGATGAGCGCCCTCGGCGCCGAGCAGAGCCCCTCCTCTGGCCCTGTTTACCCCGACGCTGGCGGCGTACCCGGCCGGCTGGGCTACGAGCGGCGCCACGAACGACACGTGCGCACCCACCATCACTCGCAGCGGCCGAAGGGGCCCAACCAGCTCCACCCAGACCCGAGCCCGGGGGTCGAACCAATCCAGAAGCCGTTGTGAGTCACCACCGCCACCACCGCCCTCCGAGCCACCACCAGGTGACCGACCAACCCGAACAGAGGGGCGCCGCTGTCAGGCAGGGCGTGACCATCAACGGTCAATGTCGCCGGTGCTCGGGCGGTGGTCGGGGGCGCGGCCCTAACCGCCGCCGACACCGGGGGAACGCTCGAAGCTGGGACCGCTGGCGGCGGCGTGCCGGCGGTGGAGGCCACCACACCCGCCGCCACCGCTCCTGCCGCCCCGGCCGCCGCTAGCCCTGAGGTCACCGGGTGTGACTTGGTCAGGTGCACCAGCCGGCGGAAGGCCACCAAGGGAATAAGGACCGCCAAACTCCGCCGCCGTTCGACCAGCGGCTCGCTTAATGACCCGCAGGTGGTGCACTCCAGCAGATGGCGTCCTGTCGCAGCGGTTTGCTGGCGGGCCCGGTCTCCGCCGGCCAAAGCCAGCAGAGTGGGACGGCACCTTGCCGTCGGAAGCTCGATCCCACGCAACGCCAGGAGATACTCCACCCGAAGTTTGGCCCGCGATCGGGCCAAACGCACCCGAGCGGTGCCCGGCGAGTTGTCAGGCAATGTGAACGCCTCCACCGGCGTCCCATCCACCTCGTGGGCCACCAGACGGGCCCGGTCCTCGTCCGGGAGGTGAGCCAGAGCCGCGGCCATGGCGGCACGCTCCTCCTGGCGCAGGACCAACTCGTCGGGACCCTCCGGGCTGGACACATCGATCATCCGGGATGCCAGCTCAGACCGGCGGGCTGCGGCACGGCCGTAGCTGGCTACCAGATTTCGGGCCGTGACCACCCCGTAAGGAACCATCATCTCCTGATCCAGACGTCCCCGAGCTTTCAACAGTCGCTCTAAGGCGTCCTGCACCAGATCGTCGACGGCCGAATGGTCAGCGACTCGGGCCGCGATCACCCGCCGCAACACCGGCTCGACCGCCCACACCTCCTGCGGGCTCACCCGGGTGGTCACCGCCGCCGTCCCACGACAACCCGGCTATGTCGGCGACGCCGCGGTCTTCAGCGCCGTCACCAGCGCCCTCGCCGAGCGAACAACCACAGCACCGCGGCGATCACGATAATCCAGAGCAACGGGTGCACTACCAGTCCGAGAATGGCCGCGATAACCACGATGACTACCGCGATGAGAATGTCGATGAGCACCCCGTACTCTTACCCCCGCAACCGATCAGCCCAACCCATTTCCTCCTCGGTCGTTCAGGACCCCGGCCAAGATGTCCCGCGGTAGACCAACTGATTTGAGTCAGCGGTGCGGCGGCAGTTCCGGTGGACTCGAGGGGAAAAGCAAATCCTCCCAACAGCACAACCGCGAAGCAGCTTCGGTCGGACTTGCTGGTAGAACCCGGTGACCCCCTGACGTTCCGAATCTACGGGCGCTAGACGATACTGGGCTGGGCTTCTACGCGAGCCTCACCGTTGGTGGGTGCGCTGCTCGCTCTCGTGCACCGCGGCCTCTCCACGAGCCGCCTCGGCTTCGGCCTCTTTGCGCGCCACGTCTCGTTCGGCCCGCGCCTTGTCCTGTTGGGCGATGCCCTCCTGCTCGAGCTCCGGGTCGCCTGAGAGCCCTCCGGCCACCTCTTTCGCCTTTCCTTTCAGGCCTTCGACTGTTCCCTTGGCCCCTTCTTTCGGTCCTGTACTCACGTGTGCCTCCTCGCCAGATAGCGCTCTGGCCGTTACTCCTGCCTTCGGTCCATCTGACCGCCGTCGCCGGGGGCAAGCATCCGTGGTTGTACCCGCCGGTGATGTTGCACAAACGGCTGTGACGAACAGAGCCGATCGGGACGATCCCCTGGGGGCACCGCGGCCACGCTGTTGCTCAGCGCCAGCGTGGCCGCCTTAGAGGTGGTCATTCTGGGGGTGCTCAAGGCCGCTCACGCTTCCGGTGGCGAGGAGGTCCTGCTCGTCGGCTCCGGCATCGGCGCTGAACCTATGCTCGTGGAGGTGGTCTTCCTCCTGGTACTGGTCGGACTCCTGACCTGGGCAGTGGCGACCTTTATTATTGACGCCTGGCGGTGCCGCCACCGAGGTCGATCGGTCGCCGACGAGGCCCAGGACTGGCTGGATCGCCGAGGCTGACACTGGCCG
This sequence comes from uncultured Acidimicrobiaceae bacterium, assembly GCA_963834725.1. GTDB lineage: Bacteria > Actinomycetota > Acidimicrobiia > Acidimicrobiales > Palsa-688 > PALSA-693. The sequence continues at coordinate 2,595,777 of CAWICN010000001.1, read as the reverse complement.
CAGGGGCCAGACCAGATTCAGACTATGTCGTCGGACCAGAAGCAAACGGATGCTGCCCGAGGATGCAAACTCGTTTCCTTCGGGATCCGTAAGGGTGATCCAACCGCTGCCATCAGGTCGGCGGTGGTCCTCGTAGAGGCTGGCTCCCAAGGCTATCACTCGCTCGACCTCCTCTTCCCGGGAGCTATCCACTGGCCGAATGTCGAGATGGACTCGGTTCTTAACCCGTTTGGGATCGGGAACCCGGATGAACAGCAGAATCTGGCTACGGTCGGGTGCCATGATCAGGCACTCGTCGTGCTCGGGAAGATTGGGGTCCCCGGGATCCTCCACGTAGCCAAGGACTTGCGCCCAAAACAGAGACTGCGAGTAGGAGTCCATTGCGTCGAAGGAGGTATGCGAGATCCGACTGACCACCATTGCAGTCTGCGCTACCGCGGAGAATCGAAGCAAGCGATAATGGGCGCCATGGTTGGTGACTCACGCCGCCCCATGATGCCGCTGTCCTGGCGGTACGGGCTGGCGTCTTCTCGTCACAGCTTCTGGTAGAACAAGAGCAGAATTCAACAAAGGGAGGCGCGGTGAAGCAGGGGGACCGGGTCGATGACTTCGAGTTGATGGACCAGACGGGCACAGCGCGCCGGCTGTCGGAAATTCTGGCTGACGGGCCGGTGGTCCTGTTCTTCTACCCGGCCGCCCTGACCTACGGGTGCACCAAAGAGAGCTGCCACTTCCGCGACCTGGCGGTGGAATTCAAGGCCGCCGGGGCCCAGCCGGTCGGCATCTCGCCCGACGCGATCACCAAGCAGAAGCAGTTCGACGAGAACCACTCCCTCGGGTACCCGTTGCTGTCCGACCCCGATCGCCAGGTGGCGGAGGCGTTCGGGGTGAAGGGTGGGATGCTCGGCCTGTCCCCGGTCAAGCGGACCACCTTCGTGATCGACAGCGACCGGACGGTCCGCGCCATGATCAGCTCCGAGATCAGCATGAACAGCCACGCCGACCGCGCCCTGGAAGCGGTCCGGCGGCTCTGAGAAGCTCGCCAACGGACCTGTGACCGGCTGGGCTCAGGAGCAGTGCGCTCCTTCTTCTGGCGCTGGGGTCATCGCTTGCCGCGGGACACAGCGCAGTCTGACGGCCCGCACCCAATAGTGAGCTCGGACCCGGTCCACGCCCCTTAGGTGTACCGTCCGTACCGTCATGCACGCCAGGGCCCCCGGGCCCGGCGCTGGCCGCCGCGGCAGCCAGCTTCGGCTAACTCACCTTGATAGTCCCTCGTGAAACCTGACGGCCCGATCGACCCCAGCGTCGCTCCGAGCGTCATCACCGACACAGATCGTCCTGCGGTGCTCACGCTCATGGCGCCAAGGTGGAGACCCACCGATGCGGCGATCACCCAGTCGTACGGGATCTGCTTCGACCACGCCAAGATCGCCCTGGCCGCCACCGCGCCAGGGGTATGGACCCTTCCAGGCGGCACCATCGAGGCGGGCGAGAGCCCCGAGGAGGCGCTGGTGCGAGAGGTCGCCGAGGAGATCTGCGGGCCGGGTGCTCGACTACCGATATATCGCCGTCCAGCACGTCTGGGACCCCGATAACCCCCAAGGACGGACCAGCTACTACCAGAGCCGCTGGTGGACCCGGGTCCGCCTCGACCGCTGGGAAGCCCGACACGAGACCATCGCTCGCACCCTCGTCGAACCCGAGCAGTTTCTTCCTACTCTTTCGTGGGCACAGAAAGATATCGCCGCCAGACTCCTCGAAATGGCCCGGTGGCATAGTGTTCCTCTAAGCGCTGAGCGTGACTTTGGGGGCGATGACCGGGGATGGTGGACGGCTTGTAGAAATAAGAAACCCGCCCCGAAGGGCGGGTCACTTACTGGAACGGACTTGATCAGGCGTTGTGCAGGCTGATGTTGCCGACTGCCGACGCCTTGACGGTGTCATTGACCGGGACCGATGTCATCGACTCATTGCAGCCACCCGTAGCACTACGGGGGAGGGTGCCGGTGATGGACAGGTTGAGCTTGAATGTACCGGTGGCAGCCGAGAAGATGCCGGTGCCCGTCTTGATGGAGGACTTGGCGTTGATCAGGTTGGCGATGAACTTGCAGGACACCGGATTCACGCTGGCCGGGACGAACCTACCCCCGGTGGTGTTCAACTCGATGGTGCCAGCGGACCCGAAGGCCAGCAGCACGTCCCCATTGCGCAGATCAGCGATGTTGCCCTTGCCCACCACCACACCTCCAGCGGTGAAGGGACCACCACCCACCGATAGGGTCGGATTGCTGGCAGGAATTCCCACCTCGTAGACGGTAGCGGTGATGGCTTCGTGCCCACGAGTGGGCTGTGCCCCGGCCAGCGCGCTGCTGGTCAGAATGCCGGTAGGTGCGGCGATTCCAGCAAAAATCGCAACCGCGACTAAGCCGCGGCGAGCCGATACTCTCATTTTATCCCCTTCCTGAGCCGGAGTGGCAAGGAAGGCTTTCTTATCAGTCCCACAGAATCGCAGTCAAGACGTATCAAACGACTAAGCGCCCGTGTCGATCTCAGACCAGTGTGGGCGCACAGGCGAAGGCCGACACGGCCGCGATTTTGTCGTCAAGTGCGTCGAGGGCGGCGGTCAGCTTGTTGTCGCCGGTCGCTTTCACCATCTTTGCCCGGCTTCCGCTCTTCGCCGGTGATCAACTCACCGACCGATCACCAACGCTGCGCATATTCGGTGACCTGTTCCGAAGCGGGTGGTCCGACAGGGCTGGACGGCTGGCGCTCCGGGGGCCACCGAGGATTAGCCTCGGACAAAAAGCACAGGAACACGCTCATGCCTGACTACACGAAACAGACGGTGCTCATAACTGGCGCCAACTCCGGCATCGGCTTGGCGACGACGCTCGCGGTGGCCCGAAAGGGTTTTCGTTCCGTCGGATCCGTTCGCTCGGCGGCCAAAGCGAAGGAGGTGAAGGCCGCCGCTGACCGTGCCGGTGTGAAGGTGGAAACGGTGATCCTCGACGTGACCGACGCCTACCGGGCGGCGGAGGTCGTCGCCGAGCTCCGTCCCTGGGGCCTGGTCAACAACGCCGGGTACGGGATGACGGGGGCGATCGAGGACGTCGACGACGACGAGGCCCGACGCATCCTCGAAACGATGGTGCTCGCTCCGATGCGGCTCTGCCGCCTCGCCCTGCCCCACCTGCGCGAACAGAAGGGCCGGGTCGTCAACATGTCCTCGATCTTGGGGCTCGTCACCGGTCCGCTCATGGGCTGGTACGCGGGGGCCAAGCACGCCCTCGAGGCGCTGACCGACGCCCTGCGAGTGGAACTGGCGGCCGACGGCGTCCGGGTGGTGCTTATCGAGCCTGGAGGGATCAGCACCAACATCTGGGAGGATCTGGCCGCCGACGTGGAGCATCGGAAGGGCTCACGGTTCGAGGCTGCTTACCAGCGGGCGCTGACCGGGACGAAGGCGACCGCGCCACTGATGGGCAAACCCGAGCAGGTGGCGGGTGTTGTGGTGCGTGCGCTCACCTCCCGGACGGTCCAGGACCGCTATCTGGTCGGTCTGGACGCCCAGGCCTTGGCGTGGATGATCCGGTTCACTCCCAACCCACTGCGGGACGCGGCGGCACGCATGGGCCTCGGCCTCTGAGCCGCCCGCTGGCTTCGGATCAGGCTCGGACCGGTGCCGGCCGACTGATCTGTTCGCGCCGCTTGTACTCCTCGAGCCTTCCTGATGGAGTCAGTGGGAAGGCCTCGACGAACTTCCAGCGGACCGGGGCCTTGTAGGCTGCGAGGTGGGCGCGGCAGTACATCGGGAGTTCTTCGGGTATTGGCTTCTGCTCGGGCGGCAGGCCGGATGAGGGCGGCGACCATCTCGCCTTAACGTGTGTCGGGAATCTCGACCACGGCGACATCGGCAACGTCGGGTGGTGAAGAGCAGATCCTCGATCTGGCGCAGGTAAATGTTTTCGCCGCCGCGAATGATTGCGCCCGCGCCCGCGCTAATCGCTCTTCGCGGGCTTCCACTCGTAGATCGTCCAGTGGTAGTTGCCCTCTTCGTCAGTGTCGTACTCACCGATGGTCGCCATCCCGTTCAGACGGGCAAACCGGGGCGAAGAGGTCTGGATCGACCCGCACGGCGCAAAGCTGGCTGAGAAGCCTTGGCCGGTCAGCGTGCCGACACCAAAGCCCTTCCACGACAGTCTTTCGCCGTCCGCGGTTATCAGTAGCACATCACCCTCGCCGTACACGACTCGGTCAGGCCTGAATTCTTGCCAGTAGGTGCAAATGGCATTGAACGACACGCCATCCAGCTTCCCCTGACCTTGGAAGTTTACTTCGAGCTTCGACTTGTCGCCGGCAGTCTCGAGGATCTTGACTCCCGTTATCCGACCGGAAGATTCCCCGATGAGGTTTCCTAGCATAGCAACACCTTCCATTCGGCATTGTGTGTGTGTGTGTGCTTCGACGCGAGGTACTCCTCTGCTCAATTTCTAGGCGACCGCCCGCCGAACCGCATCAGGGAAATCCCTGATTTTCTGACGGGGTCAACCTCGCTGTCGTGGACACGCTCGGGCCGGGCCGGCGTCCTGAGGAAGGCGATCCTGAGTAGGCCCGATGCCGCCGCGAGCAGGGCTTCGGACGATCCCCGCGGACTGCAGAACTGGCCCACATCGGGCGACGCCCGGATCGGCCCTCCTGGCAACACGGCGGGGTCGACCGCTACCGTAGAGGCCGTCCGGCCGCCGAGTCGTTGGGAGCGCCGTATGTACCGGATCCTGTCTTCCCCACCCATGGAGTCGGTCGACGGACACGTCGACGTCGCCTACACCGACCGGGCCGGCTGGTCCGAGAACATGGGTGCGATGATCCTGCCGATCATGGTCGGCGACGACCACTGCGGCCCCTTCATTGTGCTCAGCTTCGTCGAACCAACCGAAGAGCAGATGCCGCTGTCGTTTGCCCACGCCCACGCGTCCGACAACTGGCGGATCTCGATTCGTGGCACCACCAATATGGGCCGCGATACCTACGAGCAGGGTCAGTTTCGGTTTCAAGACGGTGGCGTGCCCTACGCAAGCGACAACTTCGCGTGGGGCCTCGACGGGGGGTACGGGATCATCATGTTCGCCGATCGCAGAGGCTTCGCCATCCGACCCGTGAAGGCCGAGATCGCCGCCCGGGTTACACCCGAGCAGGAGGCCGGCGGTGCCACCCTCGGCATCGACATGCGGGATCCGTGTCCCGGTGCCCCGGCGATCGTCACGACGATGGGTCCGACCACGCGAGCCCATCTTGACGGTGGCTTCGACGCCTCATCCGCGTGGGTCGAGATTGCTCCCGGCGTACGTATGGCTGCTGGCATCGCGGGCGAACCGAGGTGTGGACCGGTTCTCTTGTTCCTCGATTGCGCGGCCAAGTGCGAGGCCCTGCCCACCCGCATGATCAGTTCGGAGACGATCGTGGCTCCGGTGCTCGGATCGGTCGATGCCGCCGGCGCCACGCTGACACAAGGCGACGTCCGCATGGAGGAGGCCGACGTCGAGCAGCCGGCCCTCGTCGCCGGCCCCGCCGGCGCCCAACTCGTGGTCATCTTCGCCGACCGGCGTGCTCTGCGCTCAGCCCTCGACGGCGGCGCCATCGCCGGGTCGCTGGGCGCCGCACTGTCGTCTGCCCTCGCCGAGCTCCAGAGCCAGCTCTCGCTCGCCAAGTCCGCGTCCTAATCCACCGCGCCGCGACCTGGGACTCGACCAGGCCGCGGACGCAGGTTCGTGGTCTGGCCACCGATCGTCCGGCCCTAAATCCTGGCGCGAGGTCCTCGCTGGCAGGCCCGCTGCGACTGAGGCTACGGTGTTGTCGTCCACCGCCGCCATCTCGGTCGGCGCCGCTCGGAAGTCGCCCTCGGCCAGCTTGAACAACAAGGCCGCATCGGGGATCAGCGCGCCGGCGATCGACGGCCTATCGTTCCGAAACTTCTAACCAAGTGCCGATATTCAGACCTTCGGACCATTGCGACGGGATACCGCTCGCCGCATGTTAGGGGTGGCCCATGGCGACGACTCGTGACCTGAGATAGTTTTGGTCTAGGCACGGGTATGGGCAAAAGGAGGGGACGAGAATGCATGTGGTCGTTCGCAGCTATCCCGGCGAGGGCGCTTCCGAGCTGTTCGACCTGTTGGGGCAGAGAGAGGACGAAGTCAAGGCCCTCATCCAGGGAGTCCCTGGCTTCGTGAGCTATGCGGCGTTCCGCAACGCTGACGGCGGTTGCACCGTAACCGTCTGCGAAGACAAGGCGGGCACCGACGCGTCGTCACGACGCGCCGCAGGATGGGTCACGGAGAACGTCAGTGTAAGGGTCGCACCGGAGATCGTCGAGGGCGATACCGTCCTGCATTTTTGAACAGTTGCATTGTTGGCGGAACAGCGGCGTCTGCTACGAGGCGGTGTCTGATGATGGGGGGTCGGAGATCGACAGCGCGGGGGACGGATTAGGCGCAGCATGTGTTCCCGTACGAGGCGGCGATGGCTCTGTCCGACAGTCCGCACGTGAAAGATCTTCGGTCCGCGTTCGGGACCTTCGACCGGTTGGATGCGGTGGCCGCCCGCGAGTTCGCCGGCCAACGCCTGGGCCGACTCGGCGCGGTCGTGCCAAGAGGACCCCTGGGGCCGACTCGGTCCGATCCGGTCGGCCTGACCACACGGGGAGGGAGAGGTCCTCGCCATGGTCGAACGGGCTGACTGACGCGGAGCTCGCCAAGGTGCATTTGATCTCAACTCGAACGGTCAACCACCACGTCTCCTCGATCTTGACCAAGCTGGGTGTAACTTCCCGCATCGAAGCGACCAAGCGAGTCCGCGACCACAGCGAGGTCTAGGCCAGCCGGCGATTCCAGGAGAAAGTCCTAGATGAAGGTCCTGTCGGCCCGTTCTTCGGGGAGAGTTCCGGCGTCGGTTCTGTGACAAGCGGTCATGGCAGCCGTGCCTGTACTGCGAGCCCGTTGATGAAGATCCTGACCAGCAGTTCGAAGCGTTCATCGAAATCGGTCTTCGTGAACACCCGCGACCGCGACCAGATTCGGAAAGCGGTCGCCGGGCAGCGCGGCGTGGTACCGGCTCACCTCAGGTGACAGATCCGGGCCGGAGCGCTCCGGTTCCCCTGTCGATGATTCCTCCAGCGAGAAGCCGTTCACGATGACACACAGCAGATGCAACCCGGCGACTGACTGGCTGTCCGGCAGGCTACCGGCGCGCATGATGGCCAGCACGCGCTCGTGACAACTAAGGGCGCGGCCTCCACCAGGAAGGAAGCCGACCGAGGAGGGGACAAGATCGCGGTTGCGGGCGATGACCAAGCGCATCTGCCGGGCCACCCCGGCGAGCTGCTCGGCCCACCTGGCGGGGTCGGGTTGGGGGACCTCGAGCGCGGGCGCGCCGCGCTGTGCGGCCCACGCCGCGATCTGCGTCCTGGAGGAGAATCCGAGCTTGGTCAGGATGTGCTAGCCCGCTGGTCATCCACCTGGATGATTCCGCTCTCCGCCTCGCGAATCATTCGCCCTGCCGATGCCGGCCCAGGCCACTCCATCCACCATCGACCTAGCCCCCGGTCACGAAAAAAGGAGCTGGCCGATGAAGAGAGTCCGCACCCAGAAGCCAACAGTCCAGCCCGCCCGCTCCTGCTCCGGCGTCTTCCGAATGCATCGAGGTGAGAGTTGAGACATCCCAGCGCCCATTGTGACGAGATCATCGCCCTGATCGACGCCTGCTTGGGCGACGTGGTCCTTTCGGCCACCGCGCTCGGCGGCGATGGGAGCCGCCCCCGGCCCTCCGAGGCTGGCGGCGTGCAGCTCGTTCGGGGTGGACAAGAGATTGACAAAGAAAGGACAGGCCCGTGCTCGTTCACCCGTATTTCGCCGAGCAACTGATGGCCGTCAACCGGCAGGACCTGGAGGAGCGATGAGCACCATCAACGAGCAACGGTCCACCAGCGGCCCGATCGAAGCGAGACCGTCTTCGCCGCCTTCGGGTGACGCCGGCCGGCGCCGGCCATGGACCGCGCGGCTGGCCGTCGGCGTGATCCGCCGGCGCCGGATGGTGATGGCGGCGTGGCTTGGCGTGCTCCTCATCGGTGGGTTTGCTGCGGGGCATTTGACCAGCCGGTTGCAGACCACGTTCAGCCTGCCGGGCCAGCCCGGATACGAGACGGCCAAGCAGATCACCGACATCTTCGGCAACGGCGGCGAGACGAACCCGGTCATCGCGGTGGTCAGCCCACCAGCCGGGCAGACCGTGACCGACGACAGCGGCGCCATCGCCGCCGCCTTCGAGCGGATCGGCAGCGTGCTGCAGGACGTGAGGGTGGTGGACTATGCCAACACCGGCGACACCGCCTTTATCACCGAGCATGGCACCAGCACCTTCGCCCTGGTGCTCACCTCGGAACCCAAACACTTGGCCGGCGGCGTGAACGACACTTATCTCACCCGGGTCCTCGGCGATGCCCTGCCCGGCTACCGGGTGGGGACCACCGGCCTGGACGAGCTGGCCTCCGGCGGCCACACCAAAGGCCCGGGGGTGCTGCTGGAGACCGTCATCGCCGGGCTGGGAGCGCTGGCTGTGCTGGCCTACGTGTTCGCCTCTCTCCTGGCGCTGCTGCCGCTGGTGGTGGCCGCCGTGGCCATCGTCTCGACCCTGCTGGTCATCCTCGGGCTGACCTATGTCACCGACGTGTCGTACATCGTGCAGTACCTCCTCTCGCTCATCGGCCTCGGGGTGGCCATCGACTATTCGCTCTTGTTCGTTACCCGCTGGCGCGAAGAGCGCGACAGAGGCGTCCCTAATGACGAGGCCGTCGTTCGGGCTGCCGGTACAGCCGGCCGGTCGGTGGCCCTGTCTGGGCTGACGGTGGCCATCGGCCTGCTGTCGCTGGTGGTCATCCCCTCGCCGGCCATACGCAGCTTCGGCATCGGCGGCATGCTCATCCCGCTCGTCTCGGTGGCCGTGGTGCTCACTCTGCTCCCGGCCCTCCTTGCCGGCGTCGGCCGGGGCATGGACTGGCCCCACCGGCGACAGGAGACCACGGCCAGCCGGGCATGGAGCACCTGGGCGCGTCGGGTGGTGCGCCGACCGCTGCTGGGGGCCGGCGGGGCCCTGGTGGTCCTCGGCGTGCTCATCGCCCCGGTGTTCGGCCTCAAGGTTGGCACCGACAGCCTCTCGTCGCTGGCGCAAAAGGGCCAGGCCCACGCCACACTCGCCTCCCTGGAAGCCCAAGGGGTGCGCACCGGGGTGCTCACCCCGCTCGAGGTGCTCACCCGCACCGCGGACGCCCCAGCCGTGAAGGCCCGACTCGCACCCGTGCCTGGGATCGCCACCGTGGCCCTCCCCGCCGGGACAGCCGGCAGCCGCGACGGGCTCACCGACCTGATCGCCATCCCGACCGTGGCCAGCCTGAACAACACGACCCTGGCACCCGTTAACGCCGCCCAACGAGCCCTGGCGGGCGTCCCCGGCGTCGTGGGAGTGGCTGGCGACGGGCCCGCCCTGCAGGACTTTAGCCACGCCGTCTACGGGCGGTTCCCGCTCATGTTTGCCGTGGTGGCTCTGCTCACCCTGGTGCTTCTCACCTTCGCCTTCCAGTCGGTGGTGCTGGCGGCCAAGGCGGTCGTGTTGAACCTGGTGTCGATGACGGCCACCTTCGGGTTCCTGGTGTGGTTCTGGCAGGAGGGCCACGGATCGAAAGCGGTCTTCGCTATCCCGGCCACGGGGGCCATCACCTTCTGGGTCCCGCTGATGATCTTCGCGTTCCTGTTCGGATTGTCCATGGACTACGAGGTGTTCATCCTCACCCGGGTGCGCGAAGAATACGAACGGACCGGGTCCACCACCAACGCCATGATCCAAGGCCTGGCCCGCACCGGCCGGCTGGTGACCAACGCCGCGCTCATCCTCTTCCTGGCCTTCGCCTCCCTGGCCTCGGCACCCATCACCGACCTCAAACCGCTGGCCACCGGCCTCGGCGTTGGCATACTCCTCGACGCCACCATCGTGCGCGGCCTGCTCGTCCCCGCCCTGGTCGCCCTGCTCGGCCGCTGGAACTGGTGGATGCCCGGACCGCTGGGGCGGATCGCCAGCATCCCCGCTACTGCCAAAGCGCACCTGGATCCCAACGGATCCCGAAGTTCCGAGCCCGGATTCCTCGCATCACTCGGGGGCCTGGAGGCGCAGCAATCCATCCATCCGATCAAACAAAGAATGCGAACAGACTGATGACTACAACGGCCGTACAGACTCTGGAGGAGCGAGACAGTTTGACGCTGGCTATTCGATGCCGGGGACTTACCAAACGTTACGGTCAGCGGGCCGTGGTCGACCACCTGGACCTGGAGGTTGAACCGGGCGAGGTGTTCGGGTTCCTTGGTCCCAACGGGGCGGGCAAGACCACCACGACCCGCATGCTGTTGGGACTGGTCCGAATCGACACCGGCGATGCATGGTTGCTGGGGTCCAAGGTTCCCTGCCCTGACCGTCTCGGCCATATCGGCGCGATGGTCGAAGAGCCGGCCTTCTACCCTTGGGCCACCGGTCGGCGCAACCTGGACATCCTCTCTGACGAGGGGGCTGCCGTCCCGGCCGGTGCCGTGGAGGAGGCCTTCGAGCTGGCCGGCATGGCCGACGCCGCCGGTGTGAAGGTGAAGGCGTATTCCCAGGGGATGCGCCAGCGGCTCGGGCTGGCCGCCGCCGTGCTGCGCCAGCCCGCTCTCCTGCTCCTCGACGAACCGTCTAACGGGCTCGACCCGGCCGGGATCCACGATCTACGCCTCCTGCTCCGCCACATGGCCGACCGCGGCAGCACCATCTTTCTCTCCAGCCATCTGCTCGGCGAGGTCGAGCAGGTTTGCGACCGGGTGGCGGTCATCGACGGGGGCCGGCTGCTGGCCGTCGGCACGCTCGACAGTCTCGGAGGTACCAGCCGACAGGTTCGCGTGAGTGTGGAGGCGGCCGAAGCCGCGGCGGCCCGCAGGGCCTTGTCGCGCTGGGTTGTGCGCAGCGACAAGCACGGCCAGCTGAGAGTCGAGGGGGCCGAGCCGAGACAGGTCAACCAGGCTCTGGCCTCCGCCCACATCTACGCCAGCGCTATCAGCTCGGAGCGTCGCACCCTCGAGGACTGGTTCCTCTCCCTCACCCAGAAGGAGAACTCGTGATGCGGCTCCTGCGCGCCGAGCTCACCAAGCTTCGCCGGCCCCTGACCTGGTGGATCGCCATCGCCGCCATCGTGGCCAGCCTCGCCTTCGCCTGGCAAGGAACCCGGAACGCCTCTGCCGCTGCGCGGCCCCACACCACCGCGCCCCGAACCCCGACCTGCTCGGACTTTGCCCTCCCCCCAGGAGCCCTCTGCGATCGGGCCGTCGCTGTCCAAGAACAGATCGACGCCTACCACCAGCAGCGAGCCGCCAGCCGACCTTCCACCCGCCACAACGGTCGCCCGAGCGACGCCCTGCCCGTGGAACAGCCACTCGGCGCCGGGAAACTCGCCCTGGGATTCATGGCCTCGCTGGGAGGGGCGCTCCTGATCTTCCTGCTCGCCGCCGCCCACATCGGCAACGAATGGGACCACCGGACGATCAAGGTACTGCTCAGCCAAGGCGGTACCCGGTGGAAGGTCCTCGCGGCCAAGGCGGCCAGCATCTGGATCGCCGCTATGGCCATCCTGGTCGCCGACTGGGCCGTGCTCGCCGCCACCAGCGCCATCTTCAAATCCGCCTACCCGCTCTCCGCACCGGGCTTGTCCTGGGGGCAGGCCTGGACGGCCATCGCCGCCGACACCGCACGGACCCCGCTCGTCATCGCCGTATTCGGGCTAACTCAGCGATGCCGCGCTCAACGGGCATCGAGCCGCTCAACTGATCTCCGCCAGAGCGCGACCAGTCGCGGCTCAACCCGGTCCGGGCACTCCGCAGAGATCGGCCAACACCTGCCCAGCCGCATGCACAGGGAGGGCCCACGTCTGCAGGCCAACCACTCCGTCGGCAGGGATGGCGCCCTCCTGCTGCGCTCCCTTGACGGCGGTCGCCGTGATGGGGCCGAAGATCCCGTCGACGGCGAGTACCGGGTTCGAGGATGGCGCGAACGAACCCCTGCCTTCGTTGAGTGCGGTTTGCAGGCTTCGCACGACAGCCCCTTGGGAACCTTCGGCCAAGGTGGGCGGCTCGGGACCGTCACCGCCCAACGCCGCCCAGGTGAGCGGGCCGACAATCCCGTCGACGCTCAGATGGCTGTCTGACTGGAACTTTTCCACTGCTGCCTTGGTGACCGGTCCGAAGATGCCGTCGATTTGGTTGTAGCTCAATGTGCGTCGCACCAGCTTGTACTGCGCCCAGCGGACGGTGGGGCCGGTGGAACCTTCCTGGATGGTCGGGGGTGTAGCCATGTCGCCGCCTCCTTCGCCAGGGCCTGCCCGGACGATCCCGCCTGCCCCTACCAGGTCAGAATAGCAAGCAGACCGCGTTGGCAGGGGAAAAATGTCAACTGCGGCGGCTTGCCAGCTGGGCCAGTTGTCGGCCGATCAGGGGAACGAACTTGAAGCCGTGTCCCGAGCATGGCGATCCGACGACGATCGGACCGTGCCGCTCGATGATGAAGGACCTGTCCGGGGTATTGGTGTAGAGGCAGGTGGTGGCCGACGTGGGAGTGGGATCCAGGCCGGGCATCCACCTGGCCACGTGCTGGATGACCCGCTGGCGGCCTGACTCGTCGATGTCGAATGATCGCTCGTCTGCTGTCGTCACGGCTCCGGTGTGGTGCTCGGCGACCTTGACCCCCTCATGGCCTGGACCTTGCAGCCCGTAGATGAATGTGCGGCCGTGGTGGATGTAGCTGGGCCAAACGACATCGTCTATCCGGCTCGGGAAGTGGAAGACCTGTTCACGGGTTACGGTGAAGGCCGCGAATTCGATCAGTCCTGTGAGAAGACCACTGACCCAGGCGCCAGCGGTGACGACAACGCTCGCCGCCCGGATTTGCTCGACGTCGGTGGTCACCATGATCCGGTCGTCAGGCTCGGGGATGAGCGCTCGGACCGGTTCGGCGAACCGCACCTGCGCCCCGTATGTCTGGGCGCGTTCCTGCAGGGCGCGCACGGTAGCGTCGGCTGAGATCCGTCCAGCATCGGGCTGGTAGACCACCGATCCATCAAACACGAATCCGGGCCAGCGCTCCGCTGCTTCATACGGGCCGACAATCTCGTGCCGCACCCTCTTGCCGGTCAGGCCATCAACGATCAACTGCACCGACGGCGGATCCCCGTAGTCGATACCGCCGGTCGTGGCCAACAATTCGACGCCGACATCGTCTTCAAGCTCTCGCCACATGGGCAGTGCCCGTCGGGCCATGTCGACATAGATTGGTTCGGAATAGGCGAGGCGGAAAATCCGGGTGCTTCCATGCGAACTGCCGCGGACATGGCCCGCTTCGAACTGCTCGAACAGAACTACGTCGACACCCCAGCGCGCCAGCCACCACGCCGCCGCCGAGCCCATCGCCCCGCCGCCAACGATGGCCACCTCGCAATTCCTCACCCGTCGATCGTACCGACCGTCTACTGCGACGCCATCGGTGGGCAGTCGGCGGGGTCGGTGACCACCCGGATCGGCGATCCAGCCAGATACGCGACTACGTCTTGCGCCATGCGCTGCCATGCCACGCGGAACATGCGCTCGGTGACATAGCCGATATGCGGAGTGACGACGACATTGTCGAGTGACCGAAAGGGGTGGTCGGGAGGAAGCGGCTCGCGGTCAAACACGTCGAGGCCTGCGCCGCCGAGGTGGCCAGAACGCAGCGCCTCGACGAGCGCCTTCTCCTCGACGATCGGACCGCGGGAGATGTTCACCAACAGAGCTCCCGCCTTCATCTTGGCCAGGTCCTCAGCGCGCAGAGTGTTACGGGAGCGCTCCGAGAAGACGAGGAAGACCCCGAGAACATCCGCCGACGACAGGAGTTCGTCCTTCGTGACCCTGGTGACGCCGAGCTCGGCGCATCGCTGCTCGGTGAGGTTGGGGCTCCACGCGACCACCTGCATGCCGAGCGCCTTCGCGACCGCGACCATGGCACCGCCGAGGTGGCCCGCCCCGAGGAGACCGAGCGTCTTCCCGGCAAGCGGGATCGGGAACCCCGTCTGCCATCCCCCGGCGCGGATCACCCGGTCCTCGATGGCGATCCGCTTCGCGACAGCGAAGATAAGCGCCCACGCCATCTCCGAAGGCGCCGGCAGTCCGGGGGTTCTGTGGTCGGAAGGGCGCGGTGCGCTCGTGGGACTGCTCCGCTCGGTGTCGGCGGTCCCGCAGAGAAGAATCCCTCGCTCGAGCCGAGCGTCGTGATCGACCACATTGCTCGTCGGGCCATTACAAACGAGGAGTTTCAGCTTCGGCAGTCCCTCCAGCACCGCTCGGGGAAAGCGGGCTCGCTGTTGGGTGATCACAACGATCTCGTAGTCGGAAAGTTCCTCGACGAGCCGCTCCGGTGGGATCGCTTCCCGGTAGACGGTGATCTCGGCGTCGTCGGGCAGCCCCGACCAGTCGCCATAGTCCAGGGCGACGCCGATGTAGTCGTCGAGGATCGCGATCTTCGTCATCCGGAAGCGTGCGCCGTCCCGGGGGACTCGGGGTTAGCTGACGGTTTCGCCGTTTGCCGTGAGGGTGACCTCCACGTTGCCGCGCGTCGCGTTCGAGTACGGGCAGACCTGATGGGCAGCGGCGACGATGTCCGCCGCCCGGGCCCGGTCGTCGATCCCCGGGAGGGTGACGTTCAATCCGACTGCGATGTTGAAGCCCCGGGTCTCGGTCGTGATCAGGCTCACGTGCGAATCGATGGACACCTCACCGAGGTCGACGCGCTCGCGCCGCGCCACAACACCCAGGGCCCCCTCGAAGCAGGCTGCATATCCGACCGCGAAGAGCTGCTCGGGGTTGGAGCCCCCTCCGTCACCTCCCATCTCTTTGGGCGTGCGGAGCTGCACGTCCAGGGCCCCGTCGCTCGTTACTCCGTGGCCCTGGTCGCGTCCACCGGTGACCGTTGCCTGTGTGGTGTAAAGCGTCTGGGTCATGCCGACCTCCCGTGGTCTAGCCGCCTTATCGTTTAGCCGTACGGCTTCCGGTCAGCAGCCTACAAGACCGGCGAGGATGCCTCGGTCCCGGGAGAGTTTCTGGCCGGCCCACTAGGGTTGCCTGAAAGCGGCAGGAAGGGTGCACACCATGTCCGAGACGGTCCTCTACGAGCGACTCGAGCGCGTTGCTTACGTGACGCTCAACCGTCCTGAAAAGATGAACGCCATCACCACGCAGCTGCAGAGCGAACTGCTCGGCCTCCTCGACGTAGCGGCGGCCGATCCGGCCGTCCATGTCGCCGTCGTCCGAGGCGCCGGGCGGGGCTTCTGTGCCGGCTACGACCTGACTGGCGGCGGCCCATCGACCCCAGGGGTGGTCGATGACCGGACCTGGCTCGAGAGCATCGTGCGCGGATGGCTGCGAATCTGGGACCTTCCGATTCCGGTGATCGCGCAAGTGCATGGACATTGCCTGGCCGGGGGTACTCAGCTGGCGGCCATCTGCGACGTGACGATCGCCGCCGACGACGCCCGGATCGGGACTGCGCAGCTCCCGCTCGGGGCCGGCTACGTCGCCACGTTCTGGACGTGGCTGGTCGGCGCCAAGAAAGCCAAGGAGATTTTTCTGCGCAAGGGGACGACCGTGACCGCCGCCGAGGCCGTCGAGATGGGGCTATTCAACCGGACCGTTCCCGCCGAGGCGCTCGCCGGCGAGGTCGCTCGCTTCGCTGATGAGATGGCGCGAACCCCGAAGGACCTCCTGGGGCTCGAGAAGCTGGCCATCAACCGGGCGTTCGAGGCTGGTGGTTCCCGCGAGGCGCTGTTCCAAGGGATCGACATCGACGCTATCGCCCACACGGCACCGGCGGTCCGTGCCACCAACCGCTACATCCGTGACCATGGCCTGCACGAGGCGCTGCGAGCCTTTCAAAGCGGCGAACTGCTCTGACTTTATCTGCCGGCTGTGGCGGAGTTGCAGTCGCTGCACCTGACCGCTGTGGAGCGACCTTGTAGGGTCGGCGCCTGTGAAAGACGACGAGCTGGTCTATCAGTCGGCGGCGACGCTGGCCCACCGGATACGGCTACGGGAGGTGTCCAGCCGGGAGGCGCTTGAAGCATTCCTCGAGCGGGTCTCGAAGCTCGATGGGCAGATCAACAGCGTGGTGACCATCGACGCCGAGCGGGCTGGGCGCGAGGCGGCGGCAGCTGACGCGGCGATCATGAGGGACGAGCCCCTCGGGGCTCTTCACGGTGTGCCGATGACCGTCAAGGATTCGTGGCAGACCGTCGGCATGCGGACCACGTCCGGAGCGCCCGAGCTGGCCGAGTTCGTTCCGGAAAAGGACGCCTGGCCGGTGGCCCGCCTGCGCGACGCCGGGGCGATCATCTTCGGCAAGACGAACCTGCCGCTGTACGCCGGCGATTTCCAGTCCTATAACGAGGTGTTCGGCACCACCAACAACCCCTTCGACATGGCCCGCACTCCGGGCGGTTCGTCAGGTGGATCAGCGGCCGCTCTGGCCTGCGGGTTTACCCCATTCGAGCTAGGCAGCGACATCGGCGGGTCGATCCGGCTTCCCGCCCACATGTCGGGGGTCATGGGGCACAAGCCGAGCTTTGGGATCGTGCCCGCCCATGGTCAGATCCCGGGTCCACCCGGGACCTTGACCCAGGCGGATCTGGCGGTGGCCGGCCCCATGGCTCGCTCGATACCTGACCTTCAACTTGGCTTGCACGTGCTGGCCGGCCCGGACCGGTGGAACACGCCCGCCTGGCGCCTGGAGCTGCCCCCTCCCCGGTCGGCGGACCTGGCCGGCTACCGATTCGGTGCCTGGCTCGACGACCCTCGCTGCCCGGTCGACCCCGAGGTGCGCGATCTGCTCGAGGGCGCGGTCGCGTCGCTTGCCGAGCAAGGAGCCCGGGTCGACGCTGAGGTCCGGCCGGCATTCAGCCTGGACAAGGCGGCGGACACGTTCTTTACCCTGCTGCAGTCCGCGCTGTCGGGCAGCTACCCGAGAGAAGCCATCGAGCGCACGGCGGCCAGCACCGATGACACGCCGCTCGGTCGGGCCCGGGCCCGCAGTGCAGTGCGCCACCGCGACTGGCTGAGTGCCAACGAGCGCCGGCTCCAGATGCGGCTCCGCTGGGAGGAGCTCTTCGCCGATTGGGACGCCATGCTGCTGCCTGTCATGCCCTGTCCCGCCATCCACCACGACCACACCGAGCCCATGGCGTCGCGCCGGGTGAAGTTCGCTGGCCGTGAATGGCCCTACTGGGACGCCGTGACCTGGATGGCACCGGCGGGAGCGTGCTACCTGCCGGCGACCGTCGTGCCGGTCGGCTCGACCTCGTCAGGCCTCCCCGTCGGCATCCAGATCGTCGGTCCGTACCTGCACGACTTCACGACCATCGATGTGGGCCGCTATCTGACCGAGTTCAGCGGCGGCTGCCCGCGGCCGCCGGGCTTCTAAAGGCTGTGACCCAAAGTCGCCGGGGTGCTCAGCAGTACGACAAGATGGCCGCAAGCTACGCCGCCGCGAACGACACAAACGTCTTCAATTCCCTCTTCGAGCGACCGGCGACCATAGCCCTGCTGGGCGAGGTAACCGGCCGGATGGCGCTGGAGGTGGGATGCGGTGCCGGTCCACTCACTGATTGGCAGTTGCGGGCCCGCGGCGGCGCGGTGCGCGCCAGCCGCCGATCGAGAGGCCGCACCCCCTGATGCCGCTCACCGCCCACGGCCGAAGGGTCCGGCGGCCCTTCCACGCCCGCTACGGGCCGGCCATGGGCGAACGCATCTTCTACGCCACCGCCAACAGCGCCGGCCATGGCAGCCGGGACCGCATCGGCGGCCAACCCATCCACCCGAGGAGAACCACCATGGCCCGAGCCCGACGCAACCCCCGCACCGGCCGCTTCAGCCGGGCCGCCCGCCGAGGCGGACGGCGCACCCGCCGGTAACCATGGTCCAGTCCCGGTACCCCCGGTTATCGGCTAAGCGGGCTGCCCGTAGCGTTGGCGGGCGGCTTCGCCGGAGGTGCCGAGCATGGCGCCGATGGCATTCCAGCTGTGGCCGTAACCGCGGGCGACGCTCACCGCGTCATGCAGTCGGCGCTGGGCGTGAGCGACATCTTCGAACGCTTCATGGATGTCACGCAAAGGGGTGGCGTCACGCCACTTGGCATCGTGAAACTCGCCGGACTCGAAACGGTCGGCCAGCTTGTCGGCATCAGCCATGATCTCTTGCAAATTTCGGGGCATCGGCTATCACCTCAAGTGTTTCGGTCGGGCGGGCATGGCATGAACGATCAGCGGCCGGTCGTCTCGGAAGGCGACTCCGATCTCCAGGAGGTTCCCGGCCCGTTCGCCGCCGACGATCAAGAGCAGGTCGTCTGTCTCTTTCAGCCGAATGGGGTTTGTGTAGGGGTGGCGGATGTCCTCGTCGCCGATCCCGTGACGGTGGGCGCTGCGGCGATGATCGGTTCCTCACCCGCCCAGCTTATCACAAGTTACCTTGCGACCGGGAGTGGTGGTGGCTAGTACCGATAAGCCCACTTCTTCGGACTTCGACGACGATCTGCTGGCCGCGCGCCGGGCCGCAGCCGGGCTCGGGCACGTTTGGCGCTTCATGAATAAAAGCCCGGCGGTGCCGGTCCAGGCCCAAGCGCCCGGCCGCGACCTGGCTTTGGAGCCGGTCGGCTCGGGCTGGACCCTCTACTCGACCGCCACCTACGACAGCCCCCTCGAGGCTGCGGCATCTGCGTCGAAGTCGTTCACGACACCCTCACCGATCCCGAGAGCGGCGAGATCGTCCCCCGCACCCGCTACCGCTGAATCCGAAGGGTGCGAGAAGACCCGATGGTCTACCTCGACGCCGGCGACGTGGATGTCAGCCAGCTGTTCGGCCTCAACCGCAGCGACCTCGCCTTGGACCTCGCTGCGGCGGCACGTCGAGCGATGGAGGAGAAGTGACCCCCTCTGTGCCGACGATGCGGGACGTTATCGGTGAACCTCGCTGACGCCGAGGAGTACACCCAAGCGCTCGGTCAGGTAGTGGCTGGCGGGTGGCGGCAGGTCCCCCTTGGGGTGCGGCTTCGGAGTCCCCGCGGCTCTTGGCATCATTACCGGCGAGTGGGTTGAGGGGCGACTCGGCGGTTATGTGCGGCTTTCGCTGCCTGAGCGCCGAGCTGCGGTAGCGGAACTCACCGGGCCGGGAGAGGACGGCGGCCAAGGACTGTCGAAGCGAGAGGCGGCAGAGGTTCTCGGCGTCAGCGAAGGCACCGTTCGCAATGACAGCCGTGCGCAAGATTACGCACCTGAGGACCAATCTGAGCTCGAGGATTCGCAAGACTACGCAGACCGAGTGACTGCACTCCCAGACGACTTCGCGGACCGCGTCGAACAAGGAGTGTCGCTACCTGAAGCCGAGCGTGTTGTGAAAGACCGCGAGCGCCGCATCGCGGCTTGGACCGAGCGAGTGCGGGAAGGCCTCCGCACGTTCGCCCGCATGGCGGGCTACCCCGTACCCGCTGAGTTGGACCTGACGCCCCCGGAGCGGGACGTGCTTGACCGCATAATCAAAGCCCTTGAAGGAGGCGACGATGGATTCCTGGGATGAGTACCACGCCGAGATCGACCGGCGCCTCGACCGAGAATGGCCGGAGCGCAGCGGGTCGAGTGACCGCGAGTGGCGCGAGCCCGTTTACGGCTGGGCACGGAATCACGTCCCAGACGAGTCCAATCTGGTCCGGCGCTTCGCCGAAAAGGGAAGTCGACAACCGCGAGCGCATAGCCACCAATCGAGACAACAAGTATCTGCGTCAATGGGCCAAAGGTCAGCGACCTCTACTGTGGAAGGATCTAGGGCCTCTCCCGGTCGTCGTCGACAAGGTGCGCATCCGGCTTGACGCCGTCACGGCCGATGACATCGAGGACGCGGCCCGGGAACTAGAGACGGCAGCGAAGCAGACCTACGACGAGGTGGTCATGCTCGCGGCAGCGATGCGAGACCTGGCTCGGTCGGCGCGGCGCGGCGGAAACGAAGACCAGGAACAGCACGAATCCGATGAGGTCGAACACCAGGCCGAACGTAGCGATCACGCCGCCGAGGCCGAACCCCTGCAGGAAAGGAAGATCGCCGCCACGATGGCAACCCACGAAAGCCAGCGCGGCAGAATCGCTCTCCGCATCGCAAGCAGCCCGAAGTCCGCCACGATCGCGAGCACGAAAACGATCCCGGCTGCCCAGGCGTGCCGCTCCCACGCGGGCACGTCGTCGGCTACTCGGGAAGGACCAGGGGCGTCCCCCCGAGCTTGACGCAGAAGCCGGCGTCGATAGGGAGGGTCACGCCGGTGACATAGCGTGACTCATCCGAAGCCAGCCACAGGACCGCGTTGCTGATGTCGATGGGCTCCACCCAGGGAATGGGCAGCGCGTTGAGACCCACGAAAGCGGCCCCCAGGTCGTCCGGCGTTGGATTGGCCAGATCGGGCCGGATCAGCCGGGCGGTGGCGTCGTTTTGGACCATGGGTGTATTGACGGTGGTCGGATTGACAGTGTTGACCCGGATCATGTGGGGTGCCAGTTCCTGGGTCAGGGTCCGCATGAGCCCCACAATCCCGTGCTTGGCGCTCGAATAGTTGGCCAGGTTGGGAAACCCGAAGAGGCCGGCGACCGAGCTGGTGATGATGACCGATCCCCCCTGGCGCCGTTCCACCATCGGGGGTACCGCGGCGCGTATGGTCTTCCAGACGCCGGACAAGTTGACATCGATCATCTCCTGCCACGTCTGCTCGTCCATCTCCAGGGCGGGAGCGAATGAGAGGATCCCCGCATTGCAGCACACGACGTCAATGTGGCCGAGCTCGGAAAGTCCCTCCTGGACGGCCGTCTGTAGCTGGCCGAGGTCGCGGACGTCCGCCTCCCGCACCACGATGCGACGGTCGAGATCCTCGACCAGCTTGGCCGTCGCGGCCAGGTCCTCCCGCGTCGCCCCCTCATAGGGAACCGTGGGCAGCGACCGGCAGATGTCGACGGCGATGATGTCCGCCCCCTCTTCCGCCAGCCTGACCGCGTGTGACCGGCCCTGACCTCGCGCCGCTCCCGTGATGAATGCCACCTTGCCCTCCACGCGACCCATTGGGACCCCCTTTCCCGGTCTAAACGGACACTGCGCGTTCACCTGCCACCCGTCAACCGTCAGGGTGCGGGCTGGCGAGTCGCTGGTTCGTACGATCCTCCCGCCACCCACCCCGGCTGTCAAGCGTACCTAGAACAAATCGTAAGGGTCATGGGACAGATCGCACTCCCATGGTGAGGACGTAGCCTGTTGGCGATGACGATCGAGGACGCGCCGTTCCCGGCGGGAAGCACTGATGAGAAGGAGCTCTTGCTCGAGTGGCTGGGCTACCTGCGGGGAGCGGTGATCCGCAATCTGGCGGGGCTGGACGAGGTGCAGGCCCGGTGGCAGCCCGACGGAAAGCTCATATCGCTGATCGGCGTCGTGAGCCATCTGACCGCCGTCGAATGGAGATGGATCGACGGGGGCTTTCTGGGTGCAGTGGTTAGTCGCAGCGAGGACGAGTTCACACCCGGGCCGGACCTGCCGGTGGAGGCGGCCATCCGCGAGTACCAACAGCGAGGCGTCGCTACTGACAAGCTGGTTCGCTCCTTGCAGTTGTCCCAGCGCTCACCTGTCGACAGCTGGGCAGAAGGTAAGGACCTTCGTTTTGTGCTGATGCATCTGATCAACGAGACGGCCCGGCATGCCGGACACGCCGACTCGACAAGGGAGTTGCTGGACGGAACGACCGGCCGGTGAGTGGTGTGGGCGATCAACGCGTCAGGCTCATGGAGTGCTGTCCATTACGCCAAAACCGACGCGACCGCGGTTCGGCGGTCACAGACGTCACGTGCCGGCCGGGATGGTGACGAGCGCTGCGGTTGCCGCCGGGACGTGGACGTGGACACCGCCGGCACTGCCGGCAACGAACTTGTCGCCGCGGGGTCTCCAACCGCCATCGGTCCCAACCTCGGCCCCGCCCAGCTTCACGCCCGACGTCGCCCAGAGCGACGGGCCCGTCAGCCACTGCACGCTCGCTCGGCCGTCGAGACCGGGGGTGCGAACCGTGATATCGGCGGCCGGGCCCGGCGATGGATTGACGATGACGATGCGCACCGCGCCGTCAGGCATCTTGATCGCCGCTTCCCACGCCGGCGTCCGCGGGTTGATCGTGAAAGGTAGCCACCGACCACCTTCGAGCTCATGCACCAACAGCAGCCCGTAGAAGTCCGGCTGTGCGGCCAGCCGGCCGTCAAGCGAAGCCGCCGCGCCGAGCGAGGCGTCAGCGACAGGGTCGATGCCCGGGGCCGTCCCCGGCGCCGGGCCCCGCGCTTCGGGAACGCATAACGGCGTGTAGCCCCGACAGGCCGCCAGGCCGCCCTGAATGCCCACGCCATCCACGCCGCGTTGGGCGACGGTCATGAGGTACTCCACCATCCAAAGGGCGGAAGCCAGAGTGTTGCTGACGCCGTCCTGACCACCGCAGGACGCCGAGTTGGTCTCGTCGAGGCGGACGGGCACACCGAGGACGCGGCCGGCTGCGACCACCGTGGCCGCCAGACGCGCCTCCGAGTCGAGGGTGGCGGGGGAGAGCAGCTGGTCGATTGTCGGTCGGCCCCCGCCGCAACGGGTCAGAGGGTAGAAATGCTGGGTCAGCAACACCAATGCGCTGCCCTCGTCGCTGCCGTAGGACGCCAGCAAGGTCGGCCGGGCGGTGTCGGGACCCGATATGCCCACGCCGGGTGCCACTGCGGCGATGGTGCGCCGATAGACGGCGACGTCGGCGCGGTAGCGAGCCGCGGTGTACGGGGCGCGGACGTTGCCGAGCAGATCGGGCTCGTTGCCGACCTGGACAGAGCCCAACCCCTTGCCAATGAGTCGCACCGCGGCTGCCGCCTCGTCTGCGGCGGCGACCGCATCAGGATGGCCAAGGCTCGAGGCCAGGTCGACTTTCCACCTTGTGGCGCCAGCCAGCGCCCCCAGGCGGGCCAGGTCGGCGGAGGTGACCCGGCTATGCGCCCAGGGCGGCAACCGGGAAGTCGGGACGGCGGTCCAGGCCGCCACTCGGTCGACACTATTGCCCCCGAATCGGAGGCGCCCGGCGCCAAGGTCGAGCATCAACGCCGGCAGGTTGGATCGAGCCGGATCGAGCAGATCCGAGCCGAGAACCGACGCCTCAAACGACAACCCCAGGAAATCGGTCGGCAGCACTGCCCCCGGATGAGCCGCGTCGACGGTTACGATGACGCCCGCTGGGCCGGCGCCGGCTACCCGCCTGGCACCATTGCTAGCCGAGCAGGCCAAAACACCGGTAGCGAAGGCAGACAGCAACGCGACGACCACGAGGGCAGACCGAGCACTCAGACCGCCCGGACCTCTATGTTGGAGTATCGGTGCTCGCACGGGCTGGTCGATCTCCCCGTCTCGAGTCGGGCGACGCCGTCTGATCTGCTCATTCTGATCTGCGGCGACGGCTTACGTCGATCGCAACTGTTCGCAAGGTGCGAGCCGACATGCCGAGAGCGGCGGGTCAGGGCTGGTCCTAATGTTCTGGTGTGGCTTTGGTAGAGCGGGGCGAGGAGCTGGCCAAGATCGACGGGGTGGTGGGCGCCGGGGGACTTGTTGTGGTGGAGGGGGGAGCGGGGATCGGGAAGACGGCCCTGCTCGATGCCGCTT
Organism: uncultured Acidimicrobiaceae bacterium; assembly: GCA_963834725.1. Lineage (GTDB taxonomy): Bacteria > Actinomycetota > Acidimicrobiia > Acidimicrobiales > Palsa-688 > PALSA-693. Next base: position 2,571,943 of record CAWICN010000001.1, on the reverse strand, counting down.
GCCAGCATGCCGCCGGGATGGGTCATGGGGTTTTGCGGGCGCGAGGATCCGAGCTGGAGGCGGAGTTCGCGTTCGGTGTGGCCCGTCAGCTGTTCGAGCGCAGACTGCTCGCCGCTCTGGTGTCATAGAGCGCGGTGAGTGGTTAGCAGGCCCGGCGGGCGGGGCGCGGTTCTTGTTGGGCGGTCGGGTCGGCGCTCCGATGGCGACCGATGCGACGTTTGCGGTGCTCCACGGACTCTACTGGTTGGCAGCAGATCTGTGCTCTCGTGGCCCGATATTGATCGCAGTGGACGATGCCCATTGGGCAGACGGGCCGTGGCGGCGGTGGCTGGCCTACGTCGCGGCCCGCTTGGAAGGGCTGCCTTTGACTCTGCTGGTCACCCTTCGGCCCGCTGAGCCAGCCTCCCGCGATCCGGTTCTGATGGCGGTGCGGGGGCTGGCCACGGAAATCCTGCGGCCGCAGCTGTTGAGCGAGCACGGCGTGGCAACAGTGGTTCGGAAGCGTCTCGGGCCCGACGTGAGTGAGGAGCTCTGCCGGGTCTTCAAGCAGACCAGCGGGGGGAAATCCCTTCTATCTTTCGGAGTTGGTCCGTGGAGTGGAGCTTGCGGGTGGGCCTCCCAGTTTGAACAGTCCACAAGAAGTGGTCGCCGCAGGGGCCGCGGGCGTGGCCGGATATGTCTCAGCGCGCCTGGCCTTCCTCGATCCGATGGCGCTTCGACTGGCTCAGGCTTTGGCAGTGCTTGGTGAAGGCTGTGAACTTCGCCACGTTGCGGCCCTCGTCGACTTGGACACTGAGGCCGCGTTGAGAGTGGCGGCGTCGCTGGTCCGTATGGACGTGCTGGCGAGCATTGACCCTCTTCTCTTTCTTCATCCTGTTGTGCGTGAGGCGCTGGAAGCATTATTGGATGAGGATCGGCGGCTGGCCGCCCATCGGCGCGCCGCTCGTCTGCTCGATGACGATGGTGCGCCGCCAGGCCGGGTGGCAACCCACCTGATGCGGGTCCATGCAGTCGGGGACGAGTGGGTGGTGGCCCGTCTACGGGAAGCGGCTCGAGCGGCTACGACCAGCGGGGCACCACAGGCGGCCGCGGAGTTGTTGCGGCGCGCCGTAGCCGAGCCGCCAGCTCTGGCAGAACGGGTGGATTTTCTCAGGGAGCTGGCCGGCGCTGAGGTCACTGCCGGTCGGGACACCGCGGCTGCCTACTTGGAGCAGGCGATGGGCCTGGCCAGCCACCGGCACCAACGAGCGGAGATTGCTGTTGAGCTGGCCGAAGTGTACAAGGGGTTGTTCCGTTGGGTTGAGGCGGTCGACCTGATCGAGCGGGCGCTGAAGGAGCTGGGTGGTGCTGACAACGAGCTGGCGGCGCGGCTGGAAGGCGAGCTGGTTGTGGCCGGATTGCATGACGCCCGGCGGGCGTCGCGGGTGGCACCGGTAGTCGAGCGTCTCCAGCGGGGCCGGCCGAAGGGCCCACCAGCGGAAGCTTTGGTGGTGAGCTTGGGAATGGCGGCCGTACTGGCCAGTCGCCCGGCCCAAGAGACCGCTCGTTCGCTTGAAGCGGCCCTCCGGTCGGCGACAGTTCGGATGGAGGATTGGGACACGAGGGCGGCACTGCTTTGGAGCCTTGTCACCGTCGAAGCCTTCGAAACGGTCGAGGGGGCCTTGGAGAAGATGATCGACCAGGTGCACCGCTCCGGGAGCAGTCGGGGTTTGGTGGCCACCTACAGCAGTCTCGGCCTGCTGAAACTCCGGCTTGGCGCCCTACCCGAAGCCGAGACCGCGGCAGGCGTGGCCCTCCGGGTCATCCAGGAGGGCGACTTCGCTCCGGGTCTCGCCTTCGCCGCCACGGTCCTGGCCAACATCGCCGTCGAGGCCGGGAACCTAGATGAGGCAGAACGGCTGGTCGGTCTACTGTCTCAGGACGGTTGGTCTCCCGGCGTCGGGACGGTATTGATTCCCGCGGCCCAGGGTCGCCTGCGGTTGGCCCAACAACGGTGGACCGAGGCGCTCAGCGACTTCCAGACATGTGCCTCCATGTTCAGGGCGGAGGTATGGGGGATGGAGATGTGCGACGTCGGCTACCTGCATGCCCGGGCCGGCGCCAGCCAGGCCCTCCTGGGCTTGGATCAGCGGGATCAGGCCCGCGAGGTGGCCTTGGCCGAGCTGGCCGACGTTCGGGCGTTCGGCGCACCGCGAGCATTGGGGGTGGCGGCACGGGCTGCCGGTCTGGCCTGTGGACGCGAGGGTGGCCTTGAGCTGCTGAACGAGTCGGTCGCAGCTCTGGAGGATTCCCCGGCCCGCCTCGAGCGGGCCAAGTCGCTGCTCGAGCTGGGAGCGGCCCTGCGCAGAGCGGGGCAGCGGACGGCGGCGCAGGATCCGCTGGCCGAGGCCCTGGACCTTGCGGGCCGCTGCGGGGCTCCCCCTGTGGCGGCCCGAGCCCGAGAGGAGCTCAGGGCTGCCGGCGCCCGACCGCGTCGCCAGTGGCGCCACGGCGCCGAGGCACTCACGCCCACCGAATTGCGGGTTGCCCGACTGGCCGCCGAGGGCAAGACCAACCGGGAGATCGCTCACACCCTCTACGTAACGCTGAAGACGGTAGAAGGACACCTGGCGCGGGCCTACTCCAAGCTCGGCATCAGCGACCGAAGGGCACTGGCCGAGAGCTTGGGGGCGGAAAGTCCAGGGTGGCCACCCTGTAGCGAACCCGGCCCGGGGGGGTGACGATAGCGAGCAGTCACTTCTATCCAGGGAGACCGAGATGACCCACCCCAATGCAGAGCTGATCCGACGCGGCTATGAAGCCTTCGCGCACGGCGACATGCCGACAATTCTCAATATCTTCGCCCAGGACATCACCTGGCACGTCCCCGGCCGCGGCCCGCTATCGGGTGACTATAAGGGGCACGAGGGCGTGCTCGAGTTCTTCGGGAAAGGCATGGAGCTGTCCACCGGAACGCTCCGCGTCAATGCGGACCAGATCCTCTGTGATGGCGACCGCGTTGTGGTTTTCGCCACTGTGTCGGCCGATCGGCATGGCCAGTCATGGTCGAGCCCCGAGATTCATGCGTGGCGTGTCGTCGAGGGCAAGGCGGTCGAGTTCCGCGAGTTCCAGGCCGACCAGCAAACAGAGGACGAGTTCTGGTCCTCATAATGGCCGTTACTTTCCGGGCGCCCGGCGCGATCAACCCCGGGCGGGCCGAACCCATCCGGGGACGATCGATGGCGTCCCGTTAGAGTTTCAGGGCATAAAAAGCTCCAAATCGCTGACAACAGGATCCTCATAATCGACTTAGATACTCCAGCGGGAACGGCGGTTGGGCCAGGGGCTGGACCGCCAACCGAAGCAGCAAGAGAGGATTGTCGTCGGCGGCCGTTCGGTTAAGGTGGATGACCTCGCACGACAGGCAGCGGTGGACGAGGACCCACTCGCCGCTTCCGCGAACGGCAATGGCAAGGGGCTCCATCGATGACCCGCAATCCGCGTCGCGGTCACCCGGGACGTCGTCGTCGAGGTGGCGGCTCCACAGGCAGTTGGGACAGTGATTGCGGTGGTTGGTGCCGGGGGCGTCGAGGGGGACGTCGAGCCGGCAGTGCCGGCATCGGAATGCCTGGCCGGCGGGGTGCTGGGCGCGCTCGTGAGCGCGTCGATTGGACAACGCAGGACCTCCGGGTGCGTACGAACAGGACTGGACGTCGCGCCCCGGAATGGGGATCTTCAGCCGGTAGCGAGGCGCGACACGACGAGGTCCAAAGACACAATCATCGGTCACCACCTCTCATAGCTCAATAAAGGCCGCCGCCCTGGCGGTCTGATCAGCACAGCGCCTCCGCGTCAGGCCGTCAAGCGATTTTCCGAGCCTCGTCCCCCAACCAGCCTGCCGTCGAGGAGGTCAGATTGGCCGGATGGTTTTCGTGGAAAGGGTCACGCAGGGACCAGAGTTGCCGTTGGCAGGGTTGCTGGCACAGGCCCTGGCGGAGAGGGCGCGGGCATCCGGGTTTACCCCCCCGGATCGTTCAACTCCATCGTCCTGCCCTTCGGCGGCCAGGTGTGTTCAAACCGAAGCATGAACGATTATTCAGATGTGAGCGAGGTGTACAGCCCCACCGTGTACCCCTTCCTCTGACCATGAACCGTTGGCTTACCGGATCGGCCGTTGGGTGACGTGATGCCCGCCTCCCGGAGGCGCGGCCCCCAGCCCTCGAGTTCAGCGCCTGGGTAAGTCTACACTTTCGGGATCCGGGTTCATGCAGGTGAGCTTTGGTGCGGGGACAAGGGGGCTCGAGATTGTGTTATGAAAACCGCGTATTACGCGGTTTTCATAGCACAAAGGAGCTCGAACGAATTTCAGCCGGTTGTGTGCGGCTTTCCTCGACCGCTGCCGCGATGAACTCCGCAGCGATCTGGTCGGCGTCCTCGACGCCGAGATAGATCCATGAGGCGGTACGGGCGGGGTCATGGTCGTGTTTGAGCGCGAGGTGCAGTTGGATGCCGTGGCGCGTCGCGATGGCGAAGGCCGCGTCGGCGTCCGAATCCGATCCGGGAGCGGTGACGGTAAACCCCAGGCGCCGGTAGTGCTCCACGGTGCGGGCCATGTCGGAGGTCGGTAGTCCCGGTGCGACCGTGAGGATGCGCCCCATCGGCACCTCAAAGGTCTTGCGGTTCTCGGTCACGCAGAGCTTTCTCCTTTATCGTGGCCAACGCGGCCAGACCGGCTCGCAACCCGGCCAGCTCGGCTGGTGACAGCATCGCCGTGAGCTGCCGGTCGACGTTTTCGACCGCGGCTCGGACCATGGCCGCGGCGGCGCGGCCGCGTTCGGTGAGTTCGATGTCCATTCGTCGACGATCCTCGTTGTTGACCTCCCGGTCCAGGTACCCACGAACGACGAGCGTGTCGATCAGCTGGCTGGCGGCCTGACGGGTCACGCCCAGTCCCTTGATCATCTCGACCGCAGAGCCGCCATGGTTGGCCATGCCGCCCAGCACGAAGGGTCCGTTGCGGGGCAGGTCATCGAACTCGGCGGCGGCGAGCTTGGCTGCAATCGAGTTGCTGTAAGCGCCCCGGGCCGCCCGGAGCAGCACCGGGATATCGCTCGGGTCCGGCACCATGGCATTGGTCGTCACGACGGAAGGCTACGTCCACCGGGCACGGTAGTCAAGCAACTTGTCAATCAACCAGGTTGCGACCATGCCCCGCTGGGCGCAACCGGGTGGACACCCGTGGGATGAGTATCCCTGCGGCGGCACCCTCGCCGATGAGACCGACTTCGACGGAATCAAGCTCAGCCGGACCCTGAGGGCCGGTTACTTCTACGGGACCGACGAATGGGACAGCCCGGCCGGCGAGTTCTTCCGAGCCGAGATCACCCAGGTCAGATTCCTCTGACCTCGGCCCGTTAAGGATCCTGGACCGATCCGTTGGCGGCGTTTCCCAGCCACGTGCCAACCACAACGGACATGAACTCCGGTTGGGCGCGGAACCCGAGCGACCCGTAGAAGGCCTCCGCATCGTCAGTCTGGAGGCCGACGTGCTGCCCGGGTACCTGGTCGAGCAGGTACTTCACCATTCCGGCTCCAACTCCTTGACGGCGAAAATCCGAGGCCGTCCATACGTCGAGTAGATACGAATTGCACACCCCGTCGGACAGCATTCGCGCCATTCCCACCAGGCTTTCACCAGCCCAGGCCAGGGCCACGTGCTGGGACCGCAGGAACGACAAGCGGAGCGCGTGAGTGGAGCGCCCGTTGTCAAACCTGTCGTTGGCCAGGTCAGCTTTGGCCTGGTGCCAATCGACTCGATCGACCTCGCTGTTGATCACGATGCCATCATCGACCTCGGCGAGGCCGGGCTCACCCGAGAGGAGGGCCTCGAGCACCGCGTCGACATCGACCGTGCGGTCGTCCTTGTAGGCGGTTAGCCGGCGGTAGACCTCGGCGGCCGCCACGTGGAGTCCGCCCGGCAGACCGGCGTCTTCCAGGGTGGCCGCGATCTCGTCCATCTCACCAACCCAGCGCCACGCCTTGCTGGCCGGGCCGGCTGACGCCGCCAATCGGCTGACCAATCCGGGCTGAGTGCCCTCCCACTCGCCGCGCAGGGCCTCCTCGACGCCGAGCCGACGGGAGGCCGCCGCGAGGGCGAGCAGCAGTGCGGTGCTGCCCTTCGTCCAGCCGGCATAGACCATCTTGAGGGCGGATGCCGCCGTTAGACCCCCGGCCCTGAGCACGGTCGTTCGGGCCGGTTCGCCGAAAGCTTGCGCCACTTCGGCCGCCTTTTTTCCCGAGACATAGAGGTGCGGCCGGTCGGGTCCCCCGATGACGCCGCCATCGACGTAGGCCGCGCCAGCCGCCTCGACAATCGCGCCCACCCTCCCGGCGGTCGCCGGCGAGACGGCGTTTGCGTCGAGGTACAGGCCTGAAAAGCCTGTCTTGGCCACGGCGCCCGCAACCGCGACCGCCGCCTCCGGCGGGCAGATCGACACGACCAGCTCGACGCGTGCAGCCATTTCGCCGACCGAGCCGGCCTCCCGGAGTTGAAGGGCGTCCGCCCGGGCCCGGGTGGCCGGGCTGCGTCCCGCGCCAACCCAGTGCACCTCCGCCCCCGTGCTGCGGGCGGCACGGGCCAACGCCGCCCCCATCTCCCCCGGATACAGCACGCCGACCGACCTCATGCCGCGCCAACTTATCGTTGCCCGGCGTCAGGCCACCCGCCGGCGGACCAGCCAGATGGTCACGGCGATGAGCAGCACCGACACTACGAGCAGCCAGCCCCCTTCGATCCACGGGAACGGCCAGAACCGACTGGCCGGCTGGTACCTGGTCTCTTGCGTGTAGCCGTGCTGAATGGCGCAGTGTGCGAAGCTTTCGGCCGGCGGCTTGCCAAGAGGTCCCCGTCGTAGCGGAAGGTGCCGGTCTCACGGGTTAGCACCGGCGCCCCGACGAACGCCCCGAGCGACGACATCGGGACCGCCCGTGAACGAGCATGAGGCGCATATTGAACCGTGGCGCCGCACCCTCAGACGAACCGGCAGACTGGCGAGCGTGAGCCGACCTGACGACGATCCTGTCCCGCCAGGGCTTCTCCTCAACCTGGACGAGGGCTTCCGCGCCCTGGAGGCGCTCGAAGATGCGCGGCTGGCCCTCCGTGAGACAGCGGTCGCTCCGGGACTCCAGGACGAACTGGCGACCGTGATCCGGATGATCCACGGTAGGCTCCGCCTGGAGGAAGGAGGCGTGCTGTGACCGACCCGGAGATTCTGCTACCGGCGGAAGCGGCCCGCCGTCGGGGGGTCCCAACCCGGCTGATCATCGAAGCGATGTACGAAAACAGGTTGCCGCGAGTACGGCTCGAAGATGGAACGCTTGGAGTCCCCGCCGACGCTCTCGACGACTTTCAGCTGCCGACCGGCTGACTTTTTTCACTCGAGGAGCGGCGCGGCGAGCCGTCCGAGGCCGGGAATCCCGAGCTGCCGCTGGAGGACTTCGCGCTGGTGGTCCGGCATTTCGCGCTGGATGACGTGGTACATCTCCGCTATTCCCTGGACGTGCCGCAGATCGGTGAGCGCCTGGCGGAACGCGACCGGATCCCAGGATGCCAGCGGGCCGGGAAGGGCGGCTTCGGTGATCGTGTGGATGGCGGCCGGCGCGATTCTGGTGCGCAAGCCCAGCCGGGGGCCGAGGCGATCGGCGACGATGACGCCGGCCAGGTAGCTGCGAGCCGACGGGGCTGACCGCGGAGGCCGTGGGTCTCTGCCGTCGACCCAGGCGCTGACGATGCCGAGCACCAGCAGTCCGGCCAGGTGGCTGGGACGGTCAGAAGTGCCATTGTCCCCCAGGTCCCACTGGTTGGTATTGGCCGTAACCGCGACCCGCTGTCGCGGCCAGACCCGCGAGACGTTATTCCAGCCCCACATGTACTCTCCGCCGTGACCGAAGTAAAACTGCGGACGCCCGTGGTTGAACAGGTTCCATACCAGTCCAATCGAGGCATCGGGATCGGGGCCGCGAGGGGCCTGCGGCGTGATCATCATCTCGGCCAGGTCGGCATCGAGGACGCGGGTGCCGCCGAGCCGGCCCCGGTTGCCCATCGCCAGCAGGAACCGGCAGTGATCTGTCGGAGTGGTGAGGGCGGTGCCGGCCGGGTAGTCACCGACGTAGACCTGAGGCAGGCAGAACCGGACCCCGGGCAAGGTCGCATAGCCGGTGGAGCGGCGGGCCAGGATCCCGTCGGGAACATAGTTGGCGTCCTGCGCCGGGGGGAGGCACGTGGAATTCATGCCGAGCGGGCTGAACAGCCGCCTCCTCACCCACTCCGGGAACGACACGCCCTCGGGGTTGGCCCGCTCAACCAGGTAGCCGACCAGGGCGACGCCGGTGTTGGAGTACTGATAGTTGATCCCGGCCGGAGTGGCCCATAGCGGGAAGAGGCTGCCGCCGTAGACGTCGGTCCGGCCTTCGGCGAAAACCCGCTCCAGGTGCCGGCCCAGAGGAGGCCGTGGTACCAGGTCGCAAAAGCCGAAGGTGGTCCCGAGCCCCGAACGGTGGGTCAACAGGTCCCGCAGCGTGATCGGCCGCTCCCCGTGCGGGTTGGTGACCGTGAAGTCGAGGTACCGGTTGACCGGGACGTCCAGGGCGAGGTGCCCGCTGTCCACCAACCGCATGGCGGCCAGCGCGGTATAGGGCTTGCAGTCCGAGCCGGTCGGGCCGACCGTCCCGGCGTCCATGGGCCTGGCGGTGGCGATGTCGGCCAGCCCGTAGCCCCTGGCCAGCACGACATGCTCGCCCGCGCCGACTGCCAGGGAAATGCCCGGAGCCCCGCTCGCCGGCAGGATCTCCGGGACGAGCACGTCCAGGGCCTCCTCCAGCACCGCCACGTCCATGAGGGGTTTCGCTGACTCAGGCAGTGGCTCGCGCTGTTCCATCAGGCAAGCTATACCTTGACAATGAGCTAATCGTCAAGGATAACCTTGACGAACATCACTCTCGACGCGAGACCATGCCACCGTGGGACACCCGGACCCGTTCGACTTTGCGGCCCTGATCGAGGCGGTAGAAGCGCGGCGCACCCCCGGCGCACTCGCCGGGATCGAGGAGGCGGTCACCGTCGCGGGCGAACTGGGCGCGCTCTCCGACCGGCTGATCGGGTACTACGCCGAGCGGGCGCGTGCTGAGGGATGCACCTGGGCCCAGATCGGCGCCGCCATCGGCATCAGCCGGCAAGCCGCCCAGCAGCGCTTTGGCACCCGGGCGGCCGCCCTGGGTCTCTCCGACCTGGAGCAGGCAGGCGGCCTGCAGCGGCTAACCCCCCGGGCACGCAACGCCCTCTTCGCCGCCGAAGGCCACGCCCGCCGACTGCGGCACCCCGCCCTCAGCCCCATGCACCTGCTGCTGGCCGTCCTGGAAGACCCCCAGAATCTGGCCGCCCGGGCCATCTACGCCACCGTGACCAGCACCGCCGAACTAACACGGCAGGTCAGGGCCGAGCTGTCCTCGCAGCAGAAAGGCCCCGAGTCGCCGGTGCTGCCCCTGGACGTGGCCACCCGCCGGCTCCTCGCCGGCGCCCTTACCGAGGCCCTCCATCTCGGCCACAACTACATCGGCACCGAGCACATCCTGCTCGGCCTGCTGCGCGACCCGGCCGGCCGGCCGGCAGAGCTACTCGCCCGCCACGGAGCGACAGCCCCTGACATCCGCCAAAAGGTGACCGACCTGATCAACGAGTACCTGCGAACGAAAAGCTGACACTCTTGGCTTCATGCACGAAGCGGGGCCGGACCGCGTTTGGCGGAGCTGGGGATGGCAGGGTAGAAGGTTTGGTCGTGGCGCAGCACGGTGTGGGTAACCATGAAACGTGGCCGGGGGGAGGTGTTCATTGAGAACGTGTGCATCGTCCATGGCATCATGGCCACCACGTCTCCAGGTTGACCGGTCAGCTCAAGGACTCTGACGTGTACGCCGTCGATCTCGTCACCGTCGATCATGAACCGCTGGAGCCGGTCCCCGCCCGCACGGTTGAGGGCGGCGAACCAGGGGTACCGTCTGCTCAGGATTCGCCGCAGGTCAGATGACGGCCCGGCATCGTGGTCCGGGCTGCTGGCCACCAGCCGCCGGATCAACTCGTGACTGCCTTCCACGATCAGAGTGCCGCCGCCGGCGGGTCTCACCTCGCTGATGTACCCGAACAGGCGAGCCGCGGCCGGCCAGTCGGGATGGCCCCGGCCGGGAAGTGCCAACTCCGGTACGGTAGCCGCCACGGTCCCGGTTGGGGCCAGGTGATCAGGGCCGGACCCCAGGCTTCGGGTTCGCTCCAGCTTCGGGTGCCCAGTAGCTGATCGATGAGAGCCTCGGTCGCGTGATTGGCGAAATGGTTGAACAGCCCGGACTGGCGCAGGGCCTGATTTTTGGAGCCGAGGCCGGTCGGCCAGGTCGTTGGATCTGATTGGACGACACCTCGTTTTGCGTAGAACGCCCATACCCGCTCGGTCATGGCCGCCACGTCCGATCGGGACACCACGTTGGCGATCCGGGTCCAGCTCACGGTCCGCAGTTGCTCGAGTTGCGAAGCGGTCAACACCGATACGCAGTTTGCCAACGACCAGGGCCGGACAATAGTGATTTACGGTTAACATCTCCTGCTCGTGAGCGGAGAGGTGCGACTGGAGACGGCTGGCCGAGCAGGTCTGGTGACCGGCCCCCTCGACGGAGTGCGGGTGGTCGACGCCACCACCGCCCGGTCGGGTCCGACGTGCTCCCGTCAACTCGCCGACATGGGCGCCGATGTGATCAGGGTCGGTCGGGGTCAGCCTGGCCTCGGCGGCTCCGACGAGATGAACCTCAACCGCAACAAACGATCAGTCGTCCTCGATCTGAAGGAACCCGCCGGCCTGGCGGGAATGCTGGCTCTGGTCGACCAGGCCGATGTGTTCCTGGAGAACTGGCGCCCGGCTGTGAAAGACCGCCTGGGCCTGTCCCCTGACCGGCTCATGGCCCGCAACTCGCGACTGGTGTACGGCAGCATTTCTGGGTTCGGCCAGGATGGGCCTTACGCCGACCGGCCGGGGGTCGACCAGATCGCCCAGGGCATGGGCGGATTGATGGCGGTAACGGGACCACCCGGGAGTGGGCCGTGGCGGGTCGGGGTGGCGGTGTCTGACGTGGTGGCCGGAACGTTCCTGGCTCAGGGCGTGATTGCCGCGTTATTCGCCCGGGAGCGAACCGGGCGGGGCCAGTGGGTGCATACGTCCCTGCTCGAGACGGCGGTACACCTCCTCGACTTCCAGGCGGCCCGCTGGCTCATCGACGCGGTCGAGCCGCAGCAGGAAGGCAACAACCACCCGACCATCCCGGCGATGGGAACATTCACAACCGCCGATGGCATGATCAATATCGGGGTCCTCGGCGGCTTCGACCGCTTCGCGGAGATGGTGGGCCGTCCCGATCTCACGGCCGATTCCCGTTTTGCCACGATGCGCGAGCGTTACCGCCACAGAGACGAACTCAACTCGATAATTGGTGCCGTTCTCTGCACCCGCCCGACCGGGGACTGGGTCGACTTGTTCGCCGAAGTCTTCCCCTGCGGGCCGATCTACCGGGTTTCGGAGGTGTTCGCCGATCCCCAGATCCGGCACCTAGAGGTGACCGCGAGGGTGGACGGACCCGATGGGCGGCTTATCGAGGTTCTTACCCACCCGGTCCACTTCAGCGAGACGCCAACCACCATCCGCTCCGGCGTCCCCTCGCCGGGCCAGCACACGGCCGAGGTATTGGGGCGACTCGACCGGTGAAGACCGAGCGAGGGACTATCAGGTCCGGGTGCTATCAGGCAGGTCCGGGTGCTATCAGGTATGGGTGTGATCCGGAGCCGGCCAGCCGGGGACGCCTTCGTCAAGAGCCACGCCGCAAGAGTTGAGCAGACCTGACACCATCCGGTAACACCCGGCCGCGGCGATGAACTCGACGACCTCGGAAGGAGTGAAGTGGTGGCACGCTTCTGTCCACGTGGCGTCACTCACGCAATCGTCGGTGTAGAGATCATCGGCCAATTGCAGCACGGCGCGGTCGGCGGGCGCCCAGGATCCCTCCGACAGAGGACGGGTCACGAGCCAGATCTCCTCATCGCGGAGCCCCACCGATCGGCCGAACAACGTGTGCTGGCCGAATTCGTACACCGCCTGGCAGTTCCAGCCCATGCGCAAGATGGCCAGTTCTCGCTGGCGGGCGGCAACGGTCCCCTCATTGAGGATCGCCCCGGCACAGTTCCCCACGGCCCGCGACACGACCCGGTTATGAGCCAGCGTGGCCCTGACGTTCACCGCATTGGCCGGCGATTCAGCCATCTGCTCACGGGCCCGGGCGGCCACTTCCGGGATCGGCTCCAACCGCGGCGAAGATGGTCGACGCATGTGCATGGACGGCTCCTGTCATCGATGGCGAGCATGGGCGAGCATGTGGTCTGCCCTCCCCACATAATGGCGCAACGCCGGCCGCCGCCGGCGGCGTCGCGCCGACCTTGACCGCCAGCCGCTCCGGCAAAGTAGAGTCCGGGAACGTGAGTACCTTGGCGCCCACGATCGATCTGTGGTCAGCGGGCTCTTTCGCCCACGGCCAGCCGCACACGCAATTCCGTTGGCTGCGCGAACACGATCCCGTCCACTGGCACGAGGAGCCCGGTGGGCCGGGCTTCTGGGCCGTCACCCGCCATCGGGACGTGAAGTTCGTGGGGCGGACCCCGGAGATCTTTTCCTCCGAGCCGACCATTATGATCCCCGACGGCCAGGGCCTCGAAGACCTTGATCACCAGATGTTCCTGACCACCGATCCGCCCCGCCACACCGCGAAGCGAAAGCTGATCAGTTCTCGGTTCATCCCTCGCGCCGCCCGCTTGCTGCGCCCGAGGATTCGTGAACTGGCGAGGATGATCGTCGATGGGGTGATCGAGGGCGGCGAGTGCGACCTGGCTGACGAGGTTGCAGGTCTCATGCCCTCCTACGTGCTGGCCGACCTGCTCGGCATACCGCTCGAGGACGGCGTGGCGCTCTACCCGTTGACCGAAGCCATCCACGCTGCGCCCGGCAGCCAGCCGCCGGAAGCGGCGATGAACGCGGTCGCCACGATGTTCAACTACGCCCATCAGGTGTGGGAGAAGAAGCGGGCCCAACCGACCGACGACATCGCCAGCATGATCGCCAACGGCGAGATCGACGGCGTCCCGATCGACGAGATCGACTTCAACCTGTACTTCATCCTTCTCGTCGACGCCGCCGGAGACACGACGCGCAACCTGGTGACCGGCGGCGTCCACACGCTGCTGGAGCAGCCCGACGAGATGTCGAGGCTGCGAGACGACGTGGACGGCACTCTGGCATCCGGCATCGAGGAGATGCTCCGCTGGGTGAGCCCCGTGGTCTACATGCGCCGGACGGCGAAGGAGGCGGTGACCCTTGGCGACAAGAAGGTCGCAGCCGGCGACAAGGTCGTCATGTATTACGGCGCGGCGAACCGTGATCCCGAAGCGTTCGAGGATCCCGAACGCTTCAACCTGACGCGGAAGCCCAACGACCACGTCGCCTTCGGCGGTGGCGGCCCGCACTTCTGCCTCGGTGCCCACATCGCCCGGATCGAGATCGAGGAGCTCCTGGGCGAGATCTTCACGAGGATGGACGGGTTGGAGTTCGCCGGCGAGCCGGTCTGGCTCGAGTCGAACTTCATTTCTGGCCTGAAGCACCTCCCGGTTCGTTTCCGTCCCGGGCCGCGGTCGGCCTGACCGACCGTCAGATGGGAAGACCAGACCGCCAGATGGGAAGACCAGACCGCCAGATGAGAAGGCGATCGTTCTGCCGCGGCACCGAACGTAGGGGCCGACTAGGACCGGAGACCTGAGTGCGCTACGGCTTCGTCATCGATCAGCGGACCTGCATCGGCTGCCACGCCTGCACGGTGGCCTGCAAGGTTGAGCACCAGATTCCGGTCGGTCAGTTCCGGACCTGGGTCAAGTACGTCGACCGGGGGGAGTGGCCGGCGTCGAGCCGGGCGTTCGGGGTGATGCGCTGCAACCACTGTAGCGACGCGCCGTGCGTCGCCATCTGCCCTACGAAGGCCCTCTTCAAGCGGGACGACGGGATCGTCGACTTCGACTCGTCTCGCTGCATCGGCTGCAAGAGCTGCATGCAGGGCTGCCCGTATGACGCCATTTACATCGACGAGGACACCCACACCGCTGCGAAGTGCAATTACTGTGCCCACCGGGTCGACGACGGCCTGGAGCCCGCATGCGTGGTGGTGTGCCCGACCCACTCGATCTGGGCTGGCGATCTGGACCAGCCGGAGAGCGGTATCGCCCGGCTGGTCGCCACCTACCCGACGGCGGTGCGGGCTCCGGAGCAGAACACCGGCCCGAACGTCTTCTACCTCGGCGCCGAGGGGGCCGTGCTCGACCCGACCCTGGCCCCGGTGGACAGCTCGTATCTGTGGGCCGAGCCGGACCCGCAGCGCCAGGCGGTGGCGCCTGACCTGATCTCCGAGGCAGCCCTGATCTCTGACGCAGCCCTGATCTCTGACGCAGCCCGGATCTCTGGGGCAGCCCTGATCCCTGACCCGGCGACGGGCGCCCGCACCACGCTCAACACGGCCCATCCCCGGCCGTGGGGCTGGAGGGTGACGACCTACCTGTGGACCAAAGGTATGGGATCAGGAGCGCTGCTCGTGACCTCCGGCGTACTTCTGGCCGGCGTGCCGCCCGCCGGCGTGCTCAGGGTGGCCGCACCCGCCATCGCCGTCGGCGCCACCGCCGCGACGGGGGCCCTCCTGGTTTGGGACCTCAAGCGCCCCGAGCGGTTTCTGTACATCTTCACCAAGCCAAATCCGCGGTCGTGGCTGTTCTGGGGGTCGGTGTGCCTGGCCGGCTACGCCGCGGTCGCTGGCGGCTGGCTGGCCGCGGCGCTGGCCGAGTCGGCCGGCGTCCTTGCCCCGGGCGCGTTCGCCGCCCTCCTGTCCGGTCTGCGCCTCATCGCCCTGCCGTCGGGGGCCGCGGCGGCCGGATACACCGCCTTCCTCTTCGCCCAGGCCGAAGGCCGGGATCTGTGGCAGTCCAGGGTGCTGCTGCCGCACCTCCTCATCCAGGCGGTGCAAGCGGGGTCGGGCGTGCTGCTCGCCCTGTCTGCCCTGACCGGTGGTCCGGTGCCGGTGACCCGCGCCCTGGCGGGCGCCTTCGTCGGCGCCACCGCCGCCAACGGAGCCGCTCTGGTCGTCGAGTTCGGTCGCGGCCACGAGACCAGGCAGGCCGCTCTGGCGGCCCGGATGATCACCCGCGGCCGGTACCGGAGACTGTTCTGGGCGGGGGTGGTGGGGGTAGGTGCGCTGGCCGCCAGCCTGGCCCTGCCTGCTGTCAAGGGCCGCCGGTTGCGCCGGGCCGCCCTCGGTGGCCTGCTCGGCCAGGTGTCGCTGCTGGCCTATGAGTCGGTGTTCGTGCGGGCCGGCCAGGACGTACCGCTGTCGTGAGCGAAACGGTCCCGCTGCCCGGCGCTCGCCGGCACGAGCAGCTGTCCAGCTTCCCGCCGGTGGAGAACTGGGACCACCACGTCGAGCACGACGCCCGGGCCCATCCGCGCAAGGTGCCCCGCGAATACATGCTGGTCCCCACCACGTGCTTCAACTGCGAGTCGGGCTGCGGGCTGCTCGCCTACGTCGACAAGTCGGACCTGTCCATCCGCAAGCTGGAAGGCAACCCGGCTCACCCCGGCTCGCGGGGCCGCAACTGCGCCAAGGGCCCGGCGACGGTCAATCAGCTTGATGACCCCGAACGAATCCTGCATCCCCTGCGGAGAGTCGGGCCGAGAGGAAGCGGAGATTGGCAGCCCGTCTCCTGGGACGAGGCGCTCGACGATATCGCCGGACGGATCCGCCGGTGTATCGCCCTGGGCCGGCCCGAGGAGGTCATGTACCACGTCGGTCGGCCGGGCGAGGACGGCTTTGCCGAGCGGTTCCTGGCCTGTTGGGGCGTCGACGGGCACAACAGCCACACGAACCTCTGCTCCTCGGGGGCCCGCTTCGGGATCACCCTGTGGACCGGTTATGACCGGCCCAGCCCCGACTATGCCAACGCCAAGGTGATATTGCTCCTGTCGAGCCACCTGGAGGCGGGCCACTACTTCAACCCGCACGCCCAGCGGATCGTCGAGGCCAAGCTCGACGGCGCCAAGCTGGTCGTGGTCGATCCCCGACTGTCCAACACCGCCGCCCAGGCCGACCTCTGGGTCTCTCCGTGGCCGGGCTCGGAGGCCGCCATTCTCCTGGCGGTGGCCTCGCACCTGTTGCGCACCCGCCAGATCGACCGGGAGTACGTCCGGCGCTGGTTCAACTGGCGCGAGTACCTGACCAATGTCCATCCTGACGCCGCTCCCCCTGACTCTCTCGGCCCTCGCGCTCCGGCTCCTGACTCTGGGGCCGACGACGCCGCCTTCGACCTCTTCCTCGACCGACTCGAATCGGACTACGCCAGTTTCACCTTCGAATTTGCCGGCGCGCCAGGCGCAGATCGAGGTGGAACGGATCGAGGAGCTGGCCCGGCTGGTGGCCGGCTGCGAGCACCGCTTGTCCGCCCATGTGTGGCGCGCCGCGTGCGCCGGCAACCTGGGCGGCTGGCAGGTGGCCCGGGCCCTATGGTTCCTGCTGGCCCTGACCGGCAGCATCGGCACTGTCGGTGGCACCAGTCCGAACGGGTGGGACAAGCTCGTCCCTGAAGGGCCGAGCCGGCCGGAGGCCCACGACCACTGGAACGAGCTGACCTGGCCCCCCGAATACCCGCTGGCGACCAACGAGATGTCCATCCTGCTCCCGCACTTTCTCGAGGAGGGCCGGGGCCGGCTGGAGGTGTACTTCTCCCGGGTATGGAACCCGGTCTGGACGGCCCCCGACGGGTTCACCTGGCTGGATGCCCTCACCGACGAGGAGAAGGTCGGGTTGCACGTCGCGTTAACCCCGACCTGGTCGGAGACGGCTGCCTTTGCCGACTACGTCCTGCCCATGGGTCACGCCGCCGAGCGTCACGACACCATGTCCTATGAGACCCACGCCGGGAGGTGGCTGAGCTTTCGTCAGCCAGTACGGCGGGTGGCCATGGAAAAGATGGGCCGCCCCGTTGCCGACACCCGCGACGCCAACCCCGGCGAAGTGTGGGAGGAGAACGAGTTCTGGTTCGAGCTGTCGTGGCGCATCGACCCCGACGGAGCTCTCGGCATCCGCCGGCACTTCGAGTCCCCTTACCACCCCGGAGAGAAGATCACCGTCGACGAGTACTACCGGTGGATCTTCGAGAACCAGGTGCCCGGACTCCCCGAGAAGGCCGCCCGGGCCGGGCTGACCTGCCTCGAGTACATGCGCAAGTTCGGGGCTGTGGCCGTTGGCGATCCCGTCTACCGTCTCGACGAGCGGCAACTGGGAGCGGACGAGCTCGAGGGGGCGGAAGCCGACCCACAGGGGGTCCTCCGCCGTCGGTCTGGCCCCGACGCCGAACCCCCGCTGATCGGCGAAGCCGGATCACTCGGGCTCCGCCACGACGACGGCACCGTCACCCTCGGCTTCCCCACCCCGTCCCGCCGGCTGGAGATCTACTCCACCTCGTTGCGGGACTGGGGCTGGCCCGAGTACGCGACCCCCGGGTATATCGAGTCCCACATCTCCCGCCGCCGCATCGACCTCGAGTCCGGTGAGCTGGTCCTGGTCCCCACCTTCCGGCTCCCGGTGCTCGTGCACACCCGCTCCGGGAACGCCAAATATCTCAACGAGATCGCCAATAGCCACCCGCTGTGGCTGAATCCCGCCGATTCCGCCCGCCACCACCAGAGCACCGGCGGTCTCGTCCGGGTCACTACCACTATCGGGTACTTCGTGGCCCGGGTGTGGATCACCGAAGCCATTCGTCCCGGGGTCTGCGCCCTCAGCCACCACATGGGCCGCTGGCGCCTTCACGAGGAGGACGGCAGCCGCTGGGTGACCGGCCAGGTCGACCTCACCCATCCGGATGGCCCCGACACGTGGCTCCTGCGTTATCGGCGCGGCGTCGAGCCATTTACCTCCGGCGATCCCGACTCCGAGCGGGTCTTCTGGACCGACCCGGGTGTCCACCAGAATCTCGCGTTCCCCGTGCAACCGGACCCCCTCTCAGGCATGAACTGCTGGCTGCAGAAGATCAGCCTCGAGTCCACCCGGCCCGGAGACCGCTACGGCGACGTGTACGTGGACCGGCGCCGCTCCCGCCAGGTCTACCAGGAATGGCTGGCCCTGACCCGGGCCACCACTGGACCCGGAGGTCAACGGCGACCTGAGTTCCTGATGCGCCCGGTTAAGCCGAAGCGTAAGGCGTACCGAAAATGAGATACGGTCCCCAGAGCCCGGTTTGAGTAACAGAGCCTGGTTTGAGTAACAGAGCCTGGTTCGAGTAACGGAGGCTAGAGATGAGTGTCTACGACGATCGCCCGTGGCTCGCTCGATACAACCCGGACGTCCCGCCTGACCTGGAGGTCGAATACCCGACCGCGCTGGCCATGTGGGAGGCCAGCGTCGGGCGCGCCCCGGACGCGACATTGATCCGCTATTTCGACGGGAGCCTGTCGGTGCGCGAGGTGGACGAGATCAGTGACGCGCTCGCCGCGGGTCTGGTCGATCTGGGCTTCAACGCCGGCGACCGCCTCGGCGTGTATCTGCAAAACGTCCCGCACTTCGTCGTCTGCATGCTCGCCTGCTGGAAGGCAGGCGGGATCATGGTGTCGATCAACCCGATGAACAAGGACCATGAGCTCCGGGTGCTGCTCGAGGACTCCGGGGCCTCAGCGCTCGTGTGCCACCCCGACCTGTACGAGCAGTACGCGAAACAGGTCGTGCCCTCGACCGCGGTCAAGACCGTCATCTGCGCGTCTGAGACCGGCTTTCAGACCCGTTCCGATCCAAGGGTATTCGTCGGCCGCTTCGACCGGATCCCGGACGGCGTTCACGATTTCGCGGCCCTGGTCGAGAAGTACCGCGGCCAGCACCCGGCCGCTCCGGGGCTCGGCCCCGAGGACGTGGCGTTCCTGACCTACACGTCGGGCACAACGGGCCCCCCGAAGGGCGCCATGACCACGCACCGCAACATCGTCTTCAACGCCCAGAGCTACCGGGACTGGATGAAGCTGACATCCGATGACATCGTCCTCGGAGTCGCGCCGCTGTTCCACATCACCGGCCTGATCGGCCATATCGCGATCGCCTTTTTGCTGCCTGCGACGCTGGTGCTGGCCTATCGTTTCGAGCCGGCGATGATGCTCGATGTCATCCGGGAGACCCGGCCCACCTTCACGGTGGGGTCGATCACCGTTTTCATCGCCTTCATGAACGCCCCCGGGGCGACGGCGGAGGACTTCGCGTCCCTGCAGAAGGCTTACTCCGGCGGAGCACCGATCCCGCCGAGCACGGTGATCGAGTTCCAGAATCGTCTGGGCCCCTACATCCACAACATCTACGGCCTCACCGAGACGACCTCGCCGTCCCATGCCGTGCCGCTCGGCGCGGACGCCCCGGTCGACCCGACCTCGGGCGCACTGTCCGTGGGGGTGCCAATCTTCAACACCGTCGTCCGGATCGTCGGTGAGGACGGTGCCGACCTCCCTGCGGGCGAGATCGGCGAGCTGGTCACTGAGGGCCCCCAGGTGGTGGCCGGCTACTGGGAGAAGCCCGCGGAGACCGAAAATGCCCTGGGCGGCCGGCGGCTGCGTACCGGCGACGTGGGGTACATGGACGCCGATGGCTGGTTCTACATCGTCGACCGGAAGAAGGACCAGATCAACGTGGCGGGATACAAGGTGTGGCCCCGCGAGGTTGAGGATGTGCTCTACCAGCACCCCGCGGTGCGCGAGGCAGCGGTGATCGGCGTCCCCGACGCGTATCGCGGCGAGACCGTAAAGGCTGTCGTCAGCCTGCGGGCCGGCCAGTCGGTCGAGGCTGACGAGTTGATCTCCTTCTGCAAGGAGCGGATGGCCGCCTACAAATACCCGCGGCTGGTGGAGTTCGTCGACGAGTTGCCGAAGACAGTCACGGGCAAGATTCTCAGGCGGGAGCTGCGCCAGCCGGCCAACCGGAGCTGAGCCCCCGGCCAGTTCGCGGCCGGGAAGCGCACAGGACCAGTCATCGGCCCCGGCCTCCGGAGGAGCGTCCCTTCGTCTGGGCCGGTTGCATCTGGGCCGGTTGCACGTGGGCCGGTTGCACCTGGGCCGGTTGCATGTGAGCCGGTTGCGCCTGGGCCGGTCGCAACTGGATGGCCTGCACCCACAGCCGGGTGAGAGTTTCCACCGCTTGATCCTCTTCGAAATACTCGCCGAGCACCAGCCAGGTATAGGCGAAGCGGTCCACCATGTTGCACAGCGCACTTGCCGCGTACCATGGGTCGAGGTCGGGGTCGGCCCGCCCCTCGGCCTGCCAACCCTTGATGGACTGGGCCGCCCGGATCAGAAACGGCCGTCGCATATCCAGGCGCATCTGCCGAAAATCGTCGTTAAATGTCGACACCTGCTCCAGGAGCCCCAGCAGCTTGGCGTTGCGACGGTAACCAGCCAGATAGGTTCGGTTGGCGGCCTCGATCCGCTCGATGGGCCCGGCTCCTCCCTGGCCCCGACCCGTCCTCGCCGGGTGCTCGCTCGCCAGAAGGTCGTCCCGGACCTCGGTGATCACTTCCTGGAAGATCGCCTCCTTGGAAGGGAAGTAGGTGTAGAAGGTCCCGTGGGCCACATTCGCGGTCCGGGCAATGTCGGTGATGCGGGCGTTGAGGAAGCCGTCGTGCTCAAAGACCCGGTGGGCGGCCTCGACCAATCGAGCGCGAGTCCGCCGGCCGCGCTCGGTCGCCACGGCGGCCTTGGCCGCCGTGGCCAGGGGTGCGCCGATCGGTTTCACATCAACGGCCACGGCGGTCCGCCCTCCTGTGGTCCGAACAAGCCTGGAATACTCTGGTTCTGACCAGCCTAATGGGCGTATGGTTCTGGCCAGCGTGGTGATTCGAGGGCCGACTTGACGCCGGAATCAACTTCTACGTAGGCTCGGCCGGGAATCGCGAGATATAGACTACATCGGACTACGAGGTTGTATCGAGTCGTGGGGAGGGGATGTGGCTGACGCAGTCAAGACTGTGCCGAGGACCGGTGAGCTTCTCAAAGACTCACCGAAGAACTGGGGTAAATGGGGTCCCGAGGACGAAGTCGGCAGCCTGAACTACCTGACACCGGACGTCGTGGTCCAGGCGGCCAGGTTGGTCCGGTCGGGCAAGGTGTTCACGCTCCAGGTGAAAATGGCCAACCCCGAGGGGGACCCGGTCTGGCCCGGGCGGGTCGGTGCCCAGCGCTACAACGTGGTGGACAAGGGCCACTACATCGCCGGGAAGGGACCAGTGCTACAGGGTGGCAGTGAGTACGCGGACGATTTCATGGCTTGCTTCCTGCAGGGGTCGACCCAGTACGACGCCCTCGGTCATGTGTGGTACGACGACGCCATCTGGAATGGCTATGACGCCAAGACCACCATCGGCGGGATGGCGAAGGCCGGCGTGCTCCCGATTGCCGAGCGCGGCGTGGTCGGGCGCGGCGTCCTGCTCGACATGGCCCGCCACCGGGAGAAGGATGTGCTCGACGTAGGGGAGACCTTCACCCACCAGGATCTCGAGGCCTGCGCCGCCGCCCAGGGCGTGGTGATCGAGAAGCGGTCCATCCTGGTCGTACGCACCGGCTGGATCAGCAAGTTTTACCGGGTCTCACGAGAGGAGTTCTACGGCAACTTTGTCGAGCCGGGCCTCACCTACAGCCCGGACCTGGTTCGCTGGTTCCAGGACATGGAGATTCCGAACCTGGTCACCGACACCATCGCCAACGAGGTCACGGTGGACCCGGTGTCCGGCGTGACGCTTCCTCTCCATTCGGCGCTCATGCGCAACCTGGGCGTCACCCTGACAGAGATCGCCTGGCTGGACGATCTGGCCGCCGACTGCGCGGCCGACGGCCAGTGGGATTTCTTGTACGCCGCCGCTCCGTTGAAGGTCGTGAACGGAACCGGTGCCCCTGTCAACCCGCTGGTGATCAAGTGAGGGCCGCACAGAGCGACGGGCGCGATGCGCCACACGATGTATGCTTCGCCGAGTTGTACCGGTACGCAATGATAGCCGGGTTCGCCACCTTTAGCTGAGTGAAACAGGGGGGAAGCGAAGTGCCACAGGGGAGAGCAGGGGGAAAGGGAGTGTCCATGAATGAGGAACTGATCTCAGCGAATCGCTTGCTGTCTCGCCGGCAGCTGCTCCGGGGCCTCGGCGCGGGTGGCGCCCTGCTCGCCGGAGCACCCTTGCTGGCGGCGTGTGGCAGCAGCAACAAGAGCTCCAGCGCCACAACCAGCGGCGGTTCGAGCAGCGGCAACGGGTCGGGAAGCACCCCGGCCGCGACCGGATCGGTGGCCGACATCTCCAAGTTCGTCACCATCGACACGGCTCACTCGGGCAAGGGCATGACCCTCGACGTTGGTGGCGTGCTGGCCTTCACCGGTGCGGGTGCCTTCTTCGGCCGGACCATGTCCGCCGGCATGAAGCTGGCCCAACAGCACATTCTCGCCCTGGGCGGGCCTCACTTCAACCTGATCTTCAAGGACCACAAGTCCGGTGACCCCCAGGCCGGCGTTACTGCCGCCAGAGAGCTGGGGCTGGCCCATACGCCCATGATGCTTTCGTCCTACGCCGAGGACATTGGCGCCATGATCCCGCTGCAAAACCAGTACCACATCATGACCGTCGACGGCGGCGGCGGCACCAGCCTGGCCTTTGAGGGGAAGCCGCTGTTCTGGGGGGCCCGGGCCATCACGCCCGACGACACCTACGACGGCGTCATGAAGTGGATGCAGGCCAAGCAGTCGAATGTGAAAAACGTGGCCGCCGTCGCGTGGGACGTGGGCGAGCCCCTCAACACGGTTGGCAAGAAGGACCTGACAACCCACCTGACTAGCATCGGGGCCCACCTGTCCAAGTTCATACTCAGCGCGGTTGACGCGACCGACTACTCGACACCAATCGAGCAGCTCAAGGCGGCCAATCCCGACATGGTGTACGCCATCGTGTACGGCAACGATCTCGGGTATTTCATGAAGCAGTACACGGTGTCTGGCATCAACAAACCAGTCCTGGCGTTCGAGTACACCCAGCCGGCTGCCGACATCGCCGGCTCCGCCTACAACAACCTGTACCTGGCCTTCGATTACTTCAACGGCAAGAAACCGGACAACGGGTGGTCGGCCATCTTCATCGACGAGTTCAAGAAGGCCAACGGCGGCACCGTGCCGGACTACTACGCGGCCAACTACTACGAGGACATGTTCGTACTGTGGGCGCTCGTGCAGCGGACCCTCGCCGGCGGCGGGGACCCGAAGGACGGGACCAAGTTGAACGCGGCCATGGTCGCCAATCCCAGCTTCCCCAGCGTCTACGGCGGCAACGCCACCACGGCGGGGACGCTGGCGTTCGGTCTGACCACGCACAGCGTGGTGAAGCGGCCCATGACGGTGATCCAGTACGAGAACGGCAACAAGAATCCGCTAGCCTATTTCGACATCGGCGGCGCCGACTTCCGTCTGGCCTGAGCTACGACCGTGACCGGCGCTGAGGCTCAGCAACTCGCCGTCAACGGGGTGGTCAACGGGAGTGCCTACGGCCTGCTGGGGGTGGGCTTCGGCAGCATCCTGTTCGTCACCGGGCGGTTCCACTTCGCCTTCACGTTCACCTACGCCCTGTCCGCGTACATCGCCGCCGAAGTGGGGCAATCGTGGGGCCTGCCGTTCTGGCTGGCGCTGATCCTCGGCGCCTTGGTGGGCGCCGTGTTCGGCATGTTGATGGAGTTCCTGGTGTACCGCCAGCTGGCCCGGAGAGCCGGCGCCTACGCCCTGCTGGTGATCTTCGTGGCGTCCCTCGGGTTGTCCATCGCGGGCGAGAACGTCATCAGCCTCATCTGGATCTCCTCGGCCAGCAAGCAGATCACGGGCCTCACCCTGAAGGGCATCAACATCGGGCAGATCACCGTCACCAACCTGTCCATCTACCTGGTGATCACGGCGTGGGTGTTGATGATCGCGCTGGGCCTCATCCTCAGGTGGACGACGCTCGGCCGGATGGTCCGGGCGGTGCGCGTCAACCCCGAGATGAGCATGGCCGTCGGGGTCACTCCCGAGACCGTCTACCTCCTGGTGTTCGCCGTGGGAACCTTCCTGGGCGGGGTGGCGGCCGTGTTCGACGCGGCCAAGACGGCAGCGACCGCGGACATGGGGTTCAACCCCCTGTTCTACGCCTTCGTGGTGGCCTTCCTCGCCGGCGCCGCCGCCCCTCCGGTCGTCGTGGGGCTGGTCGGGCTGGGGATCGGGCTGGTCGAGAGCCTGAGCGGCCTGTTCTTCTCCTCGGCGTATTCTCAGCTGGTGGTCTTCGTCATCCTGTTCGTCTACTGCGCGCTGCGGCCCATCGACCTGCGCCAGCTGACGAAGGGGCTCGTACCGATCCGGAGATAGGCCCTATGGAACTCACGATCAGCTATGTCAACGAGATCCTGGTGTTCGTCGTGTTCGCGGTCTCCTTGAACCTGCTGCTCGGCTTCGCCGGCCAGGTGTCGGTCGCCGTCGGGGCGTTCGGCGCCCTGGGTGGGTACAGCGTCGCCTATCTCTCGATCAACCACCACTGGAACTTCATCCCCGCCCTGATCGTCGGAATCGTCATCGCCGGGTTCATCGGGTTCCTGGTCGGGATCCCGGCCTTGCGGCTGACCCTCGAGTGGTTGATCCTGCTCAGCCTGGCCGTCCAGACCATCATCGTGACGTTGCTCAGCACGCTGTCGCAGTTCGGCGGACAGTACGGCATAGAGAACGTCCAGGTCGACTTCCTCGGCCTCAAGATGAACACGCCCACCCGAACCCTGCCCGTCTTCGTCCTCTTTGCGGTGATCGTGTTCCTGCTGTGCTACCGCATGGGGATGTCGCCGTACGGGCGGGTGCTGCGCTCCATTCGCGAGGACGACCGGGCGTCACGCTCGCTGGGCAAGAACATCTTCCAGTACAAGCTGGCCGTGTTTGCCATCACGTCGGCCATGGCCGGGGTGGCGGGGGCGATGCTGACGGTGCAGAACCAGCTGGCCTCGCCGGCCCTGTTCGGGTTCACCCAGTCCGCCGCGATCGTCGTGATGGTGATCTTCGGCGGCATGGGGAACCTGTGGGGTTCAGTCCTCGGAGCCACCATACTCGTGCTCTCCGACCCGTTCCTGCGGAAGGTCGTCAAGTTGCCGGCCAATAAGGCGTCGCTGTGGCAGCTGACGATCTACGGCCTTCTGCTGGTCGTGGTGATGTTCGTCCGCCCGCAGGGGATATTGCCGGAGGGCGCCTCCCTGCGCCGCTGGCTGACCAGGCGGCGCCAGACGCCCGAGCAACGCGAGCTGACCCACCTGGCGCCGATCGGGGTTGACACCAACGTGTCGGCCGTATCAGAGGAAGAGGTGGAGCGGGAGGATGTCACCACCCTGGCCGAACTGCGGGCCCACCATGCCGCCCCGGCCGAGGTGGCCGACCTGGCCAAGGCCCGGCTCGCCCACCGGGGCGAGGTGGTGCTCGAGGTGCGCGGCCTGACCAAGGCCTTCGGCGGCATTCGCGCCGCCGACGACCTGGACATGGATTTCCGGCGGGGCACCATCACCGCGCTGGTGGGGCCCAACGGGGCCGGGAAGACCACCGTGTTCAACCTGCTGACCGGTGCCATCAGGCCGGATCGGGGCCAGGTCGTGCTCAACGGCCGGGACGTGACCAACCGGCCGCCGGATCGGGTGGCCAAGCTGGGGATGGTGCGATCCTTCCAGGATGTTCGGGTCTTCGCCCGCCTGACGTCGCTCGAAAACGTGATGCTCGGCGTGCAGGGGCAGTCGGGGGAGCGCCTGTCCCGGCTGTTCCTGAGCCCGAGACGAGCGGCCCGGGACGAGGCCGACACCCGCGAGAAGGCCAGGGAGTGGCTGAGCTTCGTGGGCATGACCGCGTTCGCCGACGTCCCCGCCAGCGCCCTCGGCTTCGGGCAGCAGAAGCTGGTGGCACTGGCCCGGGTGATGGCCACCGAGGCCGAAGTGGTGCTGCTGGACGAGCCCGCCTCGGGCATCGACCAGCAGTGGGTGGAAGCGATGCTCAATCTCATCGAGCAACTCCGCGCCGAGGGCCGGACGGTGTGCATCGTCGAGCACAACCTGGCCGTCGTGGGCCGGTTGGCGGATCACACCTACTTCATGGAGCTGGGCCGGATCACGGCGGAGGGAAGCTTTGCCGATCTGACGGCTGAGCCGCGGCTGGCGGAGGCGTACTTTGGCACGGGCTGAGATCCCCGCTCCGGCGACCAGCTCGACCGATGGCGAGCGCCCCGGCGGGCCGGTGCTCGAGACCGTCGACCTGAGTGGGGGATACGGGCGCAAGCAGGTGGTGTTCGACGTGAACATCCACGTGGGTCCCGGCGAGATCGTGTCGGTGATCGGGCACAACGGCGGGGGCAAGACCACCACCCTCAAGACCATCTTCGGCATGCTGCCCCTGCAGCATGGGCAGATCCGCTATCAGGGGCGGGATATCAGCCGGTCCTCGTGCCGGCAGAACGTCAAGAACGGGATGCTGTACATCCCCTCCGAACGGTTCATCTTCGGCGAGCTCACCGTGCAGGACAACCTCCGCATGGGCGCCCTCCATCAACGCTCGGCCGAGGAGAAGAGGGAGCGTATGGCTCGCGTTTACGAGCTCTTCCCCATCCTGTCCGAGCGGTCCAATCAGAAGGCGGGCACCATGTCCGGGGGGCAGCAGCGCATGCTCAGCCTGGGTCTGGCGCTCATGGCCGGTCCGAAGCTGCTGTTGCTGGACGAGCCGTCGCTCGGCCTGGCGCCGGCGCTGGTCACCGATATCTTCTCCCGGGTCAAAACGCTGGCCGAGCACGACGGCCTGTCCGTGCTCGTCCTCGAGCAAAACGTGGGCCAGGTCCTGCAGGTGGCCAGCCGGGTCTATGTCATGCGCAACGGCCGCATCTTCCTGGAGGAGACCGCGGAGGAGATGCGGACCCGGGAGTCCTACTGGGACCTGTTCTAGAGACTTCCTCGCGGACCTGTTCTGATACCGAAGAGGGGGAAGGAGGTGGGCGAGATGTCCAAGCTGGGCCGGGTCAGCAAAATCCAGCCGTTCGATAGCGCGGCCATCGAGCGCGGTCCGGACGGTTTGCTGCACTACCAGGGTCTGCACTCGTCGGTCGTCGCCATGTTGCGAGCGACCGTTGACGAAGTGCCCACCGGAGAGGCGCTGGTCGAGGTCGGAGGTGGGCGCCTCACCTACGAGCAGCTCTGGGATCGCGCCACCCGGGTGGCCGGTGGTCTGGCCGAGCGCGGCTTTCGCCCGGGCGACCGCGCCGCGATCCGGCTCGGCAACAGCATCGACTGGTGCCTGGCCTACTTCGGGATTCTCATGGCCGGGGGCGTGGTGGTGCCGGTCAACACCCGCTTTACCGACCCCGAGATCGAGTACGTCGTGACCGACTCGGGGGCGTCGCAGGTGCTGCTGCCGGGCGAACCGCTCCCCGACGGGCCGCCGCACCTGGTCGAGAACCTCGGACCGTCCGACCTGGCCGGCATCTTCTACACCAGCGGCACCACGGGCTTCCCGAAGGGGGCCATGACAACCCACGAGAACTTCCTGTCCAACATCGAGACGTGCGTCCGCATCATGAACATTCCGAAGGGTGACATCCGAAATCTGGTATCGGTCCCCCTGTTCCATGTCACCGGCTGCAACAGCCAGCTGCTGCCCACCTGCCGGGTGACCGGCACCACGGTCATCATGCCCGCTTTCGACGTGCAGACCTTTCTCCGGGTCATCGTCGACGAACGCGTCAACCTGCTCACTTCGGTTCCTGCCATCTACTGGCTGGCCATGAACCAGCCCAACTTCAAGGATTTCGATGTCAGTCACGTGCGGTGGGTGACCTATGGCGGCGCTCCTACCCCTCCGCAGCAGGTGGCCCGGATGATGGAGGAGTTCCCCAACGCCCGACTGGGCAATGGCTTCGGGCTGACCGAGACCTCGTCGGTGGCCACGTTCCTCCCCCACGAGTACGCCCTCGAGCGCCCGGAGACGGTGGGCTTTGCGGCGCCGGTGGTCGAACTGGACCTGGCCGACGTGGATCCGGCCACGGGCGCGGGGGAGCTGCTGATCCGCGCTCCCAATGTCGTCGCGGGCTACTGGGCCAAGCCGGAGCAGACCGCCGAGACCTTCGCCGACGGCTGGCTGCACACCGGTGACGTCGCTCTTCTCGACGAAGACGGCTTCTGCACCATCGTGGACCGCAAAAAGGACATGGTCAACCGCGGGGGCGAGAACGTCTACAGCGTCGAGGTCGAAAATGTCCTCGCCAGCCACCCCGCCGTCTTCGAAGTGGCGGTGCTCGGCGTCCCCGACCCCATGATGGGGGAGAAGGTGGGGGCGATCGTCGTCACCCGCCCGGGTGAGAGCCTCGACCCCCACGACCTCGTGGCGTTCGCGGCCCAAAGCCTGGCCGACTTCAAGATCCCCCAGTACGTGGTGGTCCGCCCGGAACCGCTGCCGCGCAACCCCGGGGGCAAGGTCCTAAAGCCGACACTCCGGACCGAGACGGAGTGGCCAAAACCGCTGCGCTGACCGGGCCCGGCACCAACCGTAAGCTCGCTAGCAAAGGAGGACGACGTCATGGCCCAACTGGAAACGGCGACCGGCCCGATCGACACCGCTTCACTCGGCCAGGTGCTCATGCACGAGCACGTGTTCGTGCTCAGCGCCGAGATCATGCAGAACTACCCCGAGGACTGGGGTGAGGAGGAGGTCCGCGTCAAGGACGCGGTCGAGCGGCTAAAAGAGCTGAAAGCGGTTGGGATCGACACCATCGTCGACCTGACGGTCACCGGACTGGGCCGCTACATCCCGCGTATCCAGCGCATCGCGGCGCAGATCGATCTCAATATCGTGGTCGCCACCGGGCTGTACACCTACAACGACGTCCCCCACTACTTCCACTTCCGGGGTCCGGGAACGCTGCTCGACGGCCCTGAGCTCATGACGGATATGTTTATCCGG
This sequence comes from uncultured Acidimicrobiaceae bacterium, assembly GCA_963834725.1. Taxonomy (GTDB): domain Bacteria; phylum Actinomycetota; class Acidimicrobiia; order Acidimicrobiales; family Palsa-688; genus PALSA-693. The sequence continues at coordinate 2,542,810 of CAWICN010000001.1, read as the reverse complement.
GATATCACCCGGGGCATCGCCGACACCGGCGTCAAAGCCGCCATTCTCAAATGCGCAACCGACGAGCCTGGTGTCACCCCCGGCGTCGAGCGAGTCTTGCGTTCCGTCGCCCAGGCGCACCGCCAAACCGGCGTGCCCATCTCCACCCACACTCACGCCGGGACGCGAAGAGGTCTCGAGCAGCAACGCATCTTTGCCGAAGAGGGTGTGGACCTGTCGCGAGTGGTGATCGGTCACAGCGGCGACACGACCGATGCCTCGTACCTCGAGGAAATAATCGCAAGTGGGTCCTACATCGGGATGGACCGCTTCGGCATCGACGTGATTCTGCCGTTCGAAGAGCGAGTGGACATTGTCGCTCGCATGTGCGAGCGGGGTCACGCCGGCAAGATGGTCCTCTCCCACGACGCGGCGTGCCACAACGATTGGCTCGACGATGATGTGATCGCCCAGGCCACGCCCCGGTGGAACTACCTCCACATCACCAGGGACGTTATCCCTGCCTTGAAGGCGCGTGGGGTCACCGACGAGCAGCTCCGCCAGATGCTGGTTGACAACCCTCGGGCCATCTTCGAGCGCCAGGGCGCCTACTGACCTCATCCGGTCCTCGGCCACCGCGGGACGGCTAGCGTGCGGTCATCGAGAGTTGCAGCTGATGGTCAGCTCGGTCCTGTCGTACTGGCGTGACTACTTTGACCCCTACCGTCCTGCGCCGGGGCGGAACCACTCGACCGGGCTCATCGCCGCCGGCCTGCATCGGCTCCTGTCCGGACTCGGCCCCGTCGCCTACTACGACCACGCTGATCGACCCCGCCACCTCGTGGCCGACCTCTTCGTCGGCCACTTCTGGTCCTTTGCGGCCATGTGCCGCGACAGCACCTTCCGCAAGCGCATCGCCGTCTATGTGCTCTCGGACCCTGTGGCGGCCCGCGCCCTCCTGGCTGACGCCGCTGCCTCCAATCGGGTCCCCATGTGCGACTGGGATCTGCCGCCTGCCTCTTTCGACCACGAGGAGACCATGGCGCGGGCTGACCTGGTTCTCGTGTGCGGCAATAGCTACACCCTGGCCAGCTTCCCGCCTCGCTGGCAGCCCAAGGTCCGCGTCTTCAACTACGCGCTCGAGCCGGAACTGTGGCCAGGCGTCAGCGACACCGCGCTGGGGTCCGGTCGAGACTTCGTGTATGTCGCCACCCATTGCGGCCTTCGCAAAGGCTTCCTGGATGTCATCGCGACCTGGGCTCTCATCCCCCCTGACCGGGCTCGCTTGCACGTGATCGGCCACCTCGAACCCCCCTACGACGCCCTGCTGGCCGACGCCAACCCTGGCAGTGTCACCGTCCATGGTTGGGTCGATTCCCGCTCCGATCGCTACCGCGCCCTGCTCGCGGCCTGCCGCTACGCCTACATCCCCACGTGGGTCGAGGGGCAGATGGGCACCCTGCTGGAGGCGGTCTTTGCCGGCTGCCTCCCCATCACGACCCCTGCTTCCGGCATCGACGACGAGGTCCTGCGGCACTGCCTCCTTATCGAACCCATGCGCCCCGATCAGCATCGGGCTGCCATCGAGAGCGCCCTCGCCTGGACTCCGGAGGCTTACCTGACCCGTCGGGCCGCCCTGGTCGACGCGGCCCGCCGCCGCCACAACTGGGCGTGCTTCGACCAGCAGGTCGGCAAGGCCCTCACCGACGTCCTTGCTACCGGCGCCGGCCGGACGGCGCTCACGCGCCGCGGTGCAGCAGGGCCGACTGGCGCCAGCCATGGCACCTGAGCGCTTCTCGACTTCGGGGCTCGTTGTCCAGTCCGAATTCGTGGATCCAGGAGAATGCGCCGCCCTCATCGCGACCATCGACCATTACCGGCAACACCACACAATCCCGGTCGTGCATCGCCCCCAAACCGGCCGCCCGCTCCGCTACCAGGTCATCGACGGAGATCACTTCCCGCAGGCCATTCCTGATGCCGCCGGCCTTCTGGCCCGCATCCATAAGCAGGTCGAGCAAGCGTTCGGTCCTCCACTCGCCCTTATCGACGACATCCGCGCCGCATGCAACATCAACATCACCCCGCCCGGAGGCACCTACCGCTGGCATTACGACCGCAACCGCGTTACCGCTCTGCTCTATCTCAATCGCGTCGCGGGCGGCGAGACGGACCTCTATCCCAACTACCGGCTCGCCGCCCCCGCCAACAGCTATCTCCAGGAGAGCCTCGACCGGGTCCTGATGACCCGCCTCGCCCGCGGCCTCCTCGCCAGAATGCACACCGTCTCGCCTGCTCCGGGCACACTTGCGGTTCTGTGCGGCGACCGGACCCTCCACAGCGTCAGGCCGGTTGCCGGCGACCAGGATCGAATCAACCTCGTTATCGCCTACGACCGTCCCGGCCGGACCCACCGGCGACCTGCCCTCGACCACTATCTGTACGACGACGCCGCCGAAAAGAAGGCTATTGACTGACTGACTCAGTTAGCTTACAGTCCGAGGGTACCGGTTATCCGCCATATGGATGAACCAGCCAAATGGACGAACCAGCCGGACCAGACCGCGCCAGCTACTCGCGGAGCAGGTGATGCGACGCCGACTACCCCCTGGTGAACGACTCCTCGCAGTCGCCACCGCCGCCACCGAGGTCTTCGGCCGCCTGGGTTACCGGGGCACCCGTACGGCCGATGTGGCCGCCCGGGCCGGAATGTCGGCGGGATCGATCTTCACTTACGTCGAGAGCAAAGAGGCTCTCTTCCACCTCGTCTTCCTGTTGGGATTCGGGTACCTCGACGAGTCGATACCGTCGTTGCCATTGGCCAGGCCGGCGGACGGCGAGACCGGGGCACTGATCGAGCGGCACCGGCGCGCCGTCCCGGAGTCGTGCATGCGTGCCGCCCTGCAAGTGGACCACCTCGCTGACGTAGAGATCGAGGTGCGCGACATCATCAAGGAGCGATATGCAATCGTGGCCGGTTTATGGCCGGTACTGGCCGTCATCGAACGCTGTGCCGTCGAGCTACCAGAGCTCGAAGCCTTGTATTTCGGCCGGGCCCGGGCCGCGCACTTCGAACGGATGACCCGCTACGTCAAGAAGCGGGCTGACGCCGGCTACCTGCGAGCCTGGCCCGAGTCTGCCATCGCGGCGCGCCTGGTCACAGAGACCATCGCCTGGTTCGCCTGGAAACGTCATGAGGAGCGCGACGCCCGCCTCTATGACGACGAACTCGTCCAACAGGTGGTCGTGGAGTTCCTTGCCGCCGGCCTCCTGGCACAGGGTTCGTCATGACCGAGACCAGTAGCCTGGACACGAGGGTGGGCCGACCGCAGCCTTTGATCAATTCTTTTGGTGCGCGATCACGTTGGCGCTGGTGCGACTGCTGCGCACGAACGACGAGCGGCTATGGGTGGCCGTCGGAGCGCTGGGGGGGCTGGCGCTCATGAACAAGCTCAACGTGGGCTGGGAATACGCGCTGCCGCACGCCATCAGCGGCCACAATACGTACTGGTGGTGGGGACCCCCCGGATCCGATAACGGAGCCACCACGATCGCGGTCGACTTACCGAGATCGTATCTGCTCACGATCTTCTCGGAGGTGAGCCCGGCAGGCACGATCGCGACTCCCGGCGGCGTGTGGACAGAGGAGCGGGGGGACCCGATCTGGATCTGTCGCGGCCAGAAGGTCTCCTGGGCGGTGGCCTGGCCTCGATCCAAGCACTACGGCTGATGGAGCTGGCCGAAAAGGCGTGACACGGCGCGGGACTGATGGAGCACATCGATCAAAAGCCCGGCCAGGCCGCCGAACACGAGGGATTCGACAACGACGTCGGTGGCTGGCCGGTGCTGGAGGGAGAAGAAAGTGTTGATACCAGGGATGAAGTAGGCGGCGACGAAGATGCCGCCCATGGCGGCTACCAGCAAGACGCGGAGGAGGGTGATGGGTCGTGACACGATGACGAGCACCCACAGCGTGATGACAATGGTGGCCAGGATGGCCGCGGTTCGGGCCGCCGCACCGGAGACACCTTCCTGGCGGGCGACGGCGTAGGTGCCCATCACGGCGACGGCGGTGACGGTCCCGCCCATGATCGAAAAAGTCAAGGCCCGCCGCAAGAAGCCGGGCTGGAAGCGGTCCTGATTGGGGGCCATAGCCAGGAAGAAGCCGGGGATCCCGATCCCGACGGCGCTGATCAGCGTGAGATGCCGGGGCAGGAACGGATAGGGCCAGCCGGTGATCGCGATGGCAACCGACAGCAAGAGGGAATACACGTTCTTGACGAGGAAGAGGGACGCGACCCGTTCAATGTTGGCCAGAACCCGTCGGCCTTCGCCGACCACCACAGGCAGCACGTCGAAATTGTCGTCCAGGATGACGACCTGGGCCACGCCCCGGGTGATCGCCGTGCCGGATCCCATCGCGATGCCGAGGTCGGCGTCTTTGAGAGCGAGGACGTCGTTGACGCCGTCGCCGGTCATGGCCACCGTGTGCCCGCGGGATTGGAGCGCGTTGACCATGGCCCGCTTCTGCTCGGGAGTGACCCGGCCGAACACCCGGTTCGTCTCGACCGCCTCGGCAAACTCGGCTGCAGGGGACGGCAGGGCGCGAGCGTCGACGGCCCGGGAGGAGTCGGGTAGGCCGACGCGCTGGGCCAGATGACCCACGGTGGCCGGGCTGTCGCCAGAGATGACGCGCACGGTGACCTGCTGGCGGGCGAAATAGGAGAGGGTGTCTGACACCTGGGGTCGTAATCGCTCGCGTAACTCCACGAGGGCGACAATGGTGAGATCGGTGGGGAGGGAGTCGCCATCAAACGGCAACCGGCCGTGAGCCACCACGAGCACCCGGGCGCCTTCCCTCGCCAGTTGAGCGGCCTGGGCTCCAAGGCCGTCAGGGTCGGCGGCCGCGACGAACTCCTGGGCGCCTAACACCCAGGTGCCATGCCCCGCGTAGGTCGCACCACTCCACTTTCGGGACGAAGCAAAGGGCACTTCGGCCTGCGGCTCCCACGCCGCGTTCGGCGTGAGGCCGTCGCGGATGGCGATCATGGTCGAGTTCGCATCGCGGGATCCAGCCAGACTGGCCAGTGCCGTTTCGATTTCCTCTCTGGTCGTCCGGCCGGCCGCTCGCAGGGCGGCGAAAGAGATGCCCCCTTCGGTGAGGGTGCCCGTCTTGTCGAGGCACAGGGAATCCACGCGGGCCAGGGTCTCTACCGCCGGCAACTCCTGGACCAGGACCTGCCGGCGGGCGAGACGTACCGCCGAGGTCAAAAAGGCCAGCGTGGTCAACAGCACCAGGCCTTCCGGGACCATCCCCACCAGGCCGGCGACGGTGGAACGTATCGCCAGGCGCCAGGGCTGGGTTTGCAGCTGACGGACGAACAATACCGGGGCGATGACCACCATCAGCCACGACAAGGCGCGCAGCACCGCGTTGATCCCGCTCATCAGCTCGGAGCTGGCCAGGCTGAACCGGCGGGCCTCGGCGGCCAGGCGATTGGCGTACGAATCCGCGCCGACCCGGGCGACCCTGGCGCGCAGCGCCCCCGCCACCATCCACGAACCCGACAGCAGGGCGTCTCCTGCCGCCTTCGGCACGGGTTCGGATTCCCCGGTCGCCAGCGACTCGTCGAGCTCCGCGTCGTCGGCGACGACTACGGCATCGGCGGCCACTTGATCGCCGGGCCGCAGGTCGAGCAAGTCGTCCACCACGAGACGGTCAGGTTCGATCTCCCGGACCTGCCCGTCGCGGATCACACGGGCCCGGGGCGCGTTGATGACGGCCAGGGCATCCAGCGAACGTTTGGCCCGCACCTCCTGCACACTGCCGACCACCGTGTTGATCACGGCGACAAGCAAGAAGGTGGCGTCAGGGGCGGACCCCGTCACCAATGTTGCGCCCCCCAGGGTCACCAGCAGGAAGTTCAGCCGGGTCAGGGCATTTCGCCGAAAAATCTGACCCCAGGACTGGGATGTCTGCGCCTCGCCTCGATCGCTCGCTCGAAGCTCGTCTCGGGACGCGACCGCCTCAGCTGACAGTCCCCGGTCAGGCCAGTCCGGTGGCAACACCTGTTCCGCGGTCTTCACGGCACGCGCCGACGCTAGCGGCTCTGTCGAGGCGGCCACCGACTGATCATGTCTACGTTTCCTTTCGTTGACCTTCATGCCAGTACAGTCCGGACGCGGGCCGGCCGGGCCGAGCCGAGTTGTTCGGCCCGGCTGGCCATCCTGTGATGGTCGGCGCCGCGCCATGATGCGTGGATGAAAACCTCACTCTTCTATCTGCCATCAATCGGGAGCCGGGCAGACATCGAGGCCGGGATGGCCGGGTTGCGCGGCGACCTCTACGGCCGGATGCTCAGCGAGTTGGTTGAACAAGCCGTCCTTGCCGACGAGCTTGGCTACGACTCGATCAGCTTCACTGAACACCACTTCCACGTCGAGGGCTTCGAGCTATCCAACAACCCGGTGCTCCTCGACCTGTTCATCGCCATGCAGACCAAGCGCATCCGGGTCGGCCAGCTGGGCATCGTTCTCCCGGCTGACAACCCCATCCGGGTCGCGGAGAACATCGCGATGCTGGACCACATGACCGGCGGGCGCGCCAACGCCGGGTTCGCCCGGGGATACCAGCGGCGATGGGTAGACGTGATGGCTCAGCAGACTCACGGGATCCACGGCGCCCTGCCGCATCAACACGACCAGACCGACGCCGCCAACCGGGCCGCGTTCGAGGAGTGCTTTCGCATCGTGAAGGCAGCCTGGACCTCGGACCTCCTGGCCTATGACGGCCGCTATTGGCGCATCCCCGCCGGGAAGTCGTCGTGGGACCTCGAGTCGACCCGTCGCTACGGAGGTGGCGTGGAGAACGGGGTCGTAACCCACGTGGGAGTTGTGCCAAAGCCCCTGCAGAAGCCCCACCCCCCGCTGTTTCAGCCTTTCGCTTCTTCGGAGGCTTCGATCCGCTGGTGCGCCCAGGAAGGCGTCACGGCGATCCTCCCGCCGCTGCATCCCAAGCTTGAGAGCCGGCTGGTTGCCCTCTACGCAGACACCTCAGGCCGGCCGCTCGGTGACGGCGTCGGCGTCCTCCGGGACGTGGTAATCGCCGACAGCGAGGAGGAGGCGGCGGCCCTCTGGGCCGATAGCGGGTTGTTCTGCGGGTCGGAGTGGTTCGCCCCGTTCGGGTTCGACCGGGGGCTGGCCGATCCCGACACCGGCGAGGTTCCAGAGCACTTGCGAGCCGAAGGATTGGCTCTGGTCGGCACGGTCGACTCGGTGTCACGCCACCTCGAGGTCCTGCTGGAGCGGCTACCGGTCAAGTGGCTGTTCGCGTGGACGTACAACGGGCTCATCCCGCATCCGAAGCTGATGCGCTCCATCGAGCGCTTCGCCGTCGAGATACTGCCCCGCTTCGACCGGGCCTAGGAGGTGCGTTTCACCGGCACCCCAGGTTGTCCGGTTTATTCCGGATCGCCGGCTAGGCGTTCGCCATGGCCAGCAGCTGTTCCCGGCCTGGTCCCCGAACGGCCACGTCCTCGGCCGCCCGGGCCAGCGTGACGGCTTTTTCCGCCAGGCACGGATGTGACCGGAAGATCTCCTCTGGTAGCTTCAGGACAGAGCGGAGGTCGAGGGTGGCGCGCAGGCAGTCGGGGTCGAGCGGTGCCGCGGCCAGCACCGCCTTGGCCCGCTGGTAGTCGTCATCGTTGTTTGGCTGGCGAGTGGCGCCGCAGATCCCGGCCTCGACCTCGGCCATCCGGTCCCGGTCCCCGGCCAGGGTGAACCGGTACCACGGCTCGACCTGATCGGCCGTGCGCTGGTGGAACCTGGAGGCGAAAACAGCGGGGCTGTCGAGGCCCGCCTCCCGGATCGTGTCCCGCAGCACCGTCGCATGCAGCATGCCGATCGAGATCCCCCGGCCAACGGCCGGGTTGGACGCCGCCCATGCGTCGCCGACGCTGACCACCCCGGTAGCCACCGGGACGCCGTCGATCATGAACCCACGAAAGCGATCTTCCAGCCTGGTGATGACCGCAACCCCCTCGTCGATCGGCGTGCCATCGAGGAAGTGGGCGACCGTGGGCAGGCTGCGCACCACCGACTCCCAGCGGTCGAGCCGGCGGAGCGCAAACAGCGCCTTGTCGTGGGCGCTGGTGACGATGCCCAGACACCAGGTGCCATTGTCGGCCGGCAACGCCAGCGAGCTGATGGTCCCCCAATCGGTCTTCGGCGGACCGATGAGTGGCGGAGTAGAACCCTCTGGCGAACAGAAATGCCGGCCGAAGTACATGAATCCGGAGTCCTCGCGCTCCTCATACGTCGGCTGGGCGCCCACCGCGGCCAGCCAGCAGGGGAGCGTCGAGCGCCGACCGCCCATATCGACGACCAGGTCGGCGAGGATCTTCTCTCCTGATGCCGTTTCGATCCCGATCACGTGCGGCACCGCCAACCCGTCCGGGGCGCCGGCGATCAGACCTGCCACCGCTATCCCGCGGCGGATCTCGATCCCGGGAGTCGATTGGGCCTGCGCCGCGAACACGGCCTCGGCGAATGGTCGGCGCCCGGTCAGCCACTCGAAGCGCTCGTCGCCGGCCCGCCAGCCGCCGGTGAGCGACTCAGGCAGAAGGTCGCGAACAAAGTTACGGTGAAAGGCTCCGGCCGTTTCGAGGGCACGGGCGACGTGGGGCAGCTCGGCCGTGACGATCTGGCAGAACCGGGGCTGGAAGCCGTGGGGCTGACGGAACTGGTTCACGCCTCGGCGCGGCCACTCGTACCACGCGTCGACCGCCACGTCAGGGGCCGGCGCGGGATCGCGCTCGAGCACGGTGAGCTCATGCCCGTCGCCGGCCAGCAGCATCGCCGCGCTCAGCCCGAGGATGCCGGCCCCGACGATCAGGATCCGGGCCATCTCACGAGTCCTGTCCAGGGGGTGCTCATGTCGCACAGGGTGACATCGCGCCGTGCACCACACATCGGGCAATCACCCATTCTTCCGCTCACGTCTTTACGGTTGGCGCCTGAATGTTTAGGCGGCATTTAGGCGCCAGAGGTATCCTGAGCCGACCGGGACGGCACTGAGGAAGGCGGGTGCCTACTTGAGTTCAGACGACGAAGCGAGGGGCGGCCCCGGCGTCGAGGTCACGGGGAACCTTCCTCCTCGATTCACCCGGCTCATCGGCCGGGACAGCGCCATGCGCGAGCTGAGCGCGCTCCTCAGGCGGACCCGCCTGCTGACCCTCTGTGGGCCGGCGGGCGCGGGCAAGACCCGCCTGGCGATCGCGCTCGCCGAGGCGGCCCGGGCGGACTTCGTCGAGGGGGCGTGGTGGGTCGATCTGTCGGCGGCGGTCGACGCCCGATCCGTCGCTCAGGTGATGGCGGCCGCGGTGCTTCCCGGTGAGCGAGCGAGTGACGTGGCGGAAGCCATCGCCCGGCGGTTTGTCGACACGGCGCTGCTGTTGCTCGACAACTGCGAGCAAGCGATCAGCGGATGCGCTGAGGTCGTCATCGAGGTGCTGGGGCGCACGCCGTCATTGCGGGTGGTCGCCACGAGCCGCGAGCCGCTCGGCGTATCGGGCGAGCAGGTGTGGCGCGTCCCCGGATTGCTCGTCAGCGAGCCATCATCCGGTCGACGCGGGTGGATCCGAGACGACCCGGCGGTCGAGCTCTTCCTGGAGCGAGCCCGGGAGTCGACCAGTTCGTTCGATCCTGAAGGTTTCGGCGTGCGCGAAGCAGCGACCCAGATCTGCCGGCTGCTCGACGGGATACCACTCTCGATTGAGCTGGCGGCGGCCCGTGTGCCGGTGCTCGGCGTGGCCGAGATCGCCGAGCGGCTGGCCAGCGGTTCCGACGTCCTTGGCCACGGGGCCAGGACGGCTCCGCCCCGCCACCGGACGCTCCGCGACACCCTCGAGTGGAGTCACCGACTGCTCGAAGGACCCGAGCAGCGACTGTTCCGGCGGCTTGGCGTGTTCAATGGCAGTTTCTCGCTGGCCGCGGCGGAGGCGATCAGCGCCGATGAAACCCTGGCCGCAGATGATGTCCTCGACGTGCTGAGTGCGCTGGTCGATCGCTCCATGGTGCAAGTGGTCGAGGATCGGGGGGCGCCGCGATACAGACTCCTGGTGACGTTCCGTCATTTCGCCTTGAGAAAGCTCGAAGACAGCGGTGAGTCGGATCCGATCCACCGGCGCCACGCCGCCTACTTTTCCGGGCTGGTGCGCGACGCCGCCTTCGGCGGCGCCGCCGGACCCGACCAGCAGATCCGTGTGTTCGAGCAGCTGGAACTCGAGCAGGACAACCTGTACGAAGCATTGTTGTGGTTGCGCGCCACGTCGGTACCCGACGCGGTGCAGCTCTCGTTGTGGCTGTGGCCGTTTTGGTATCAGCGCGGTTATTACCGGGCGGCACGCGAAGCGTTTGAGCAGGCCCTGGTGTCCACGCAGGAAATGCCAACCAGCGTGCGCGCCGACGCGTTGCGGGGGGCCGGCGACGTGGCCTTCTTCCAGTGTGATTACGCAGTGGCGGCCGAGCACCTCCGGGACGCGCTCAGCCTGAGCCGGGAACCGGATGATTCGATGACCGCAGCCATGGCCCTCCAGCGGCTCGGTTCGATCGCTCGCGAGCAAGGCCGCTACGACGAAGCACGCGACCTCCACTCACAGAGCCTTGCCATTTGGTCCGAGCTCGGCGACGAGCGCGGGATCGCGGCGTCCAACAATTACCTCGGGTTCGTGGCGTGGCTTGTCGGGGATCTCCAGGCCGCCGAATCGTTCTGCCTGGCCGCTCTGACCTGGTTCAGGCAGGCCCAAAACCTTCAGGACGTCGCTGAGACGCTCGTCAACCTCGGGGCCAGCGCCCTCTATGACGATCAGCTCGCGATCGCCGGAGACCGGCTCGAGGAGGCGCTGGCCATTGCCCGCAGGCTGGGCTTCCAGGAGGGCATCGCGTGGTCGCTCCATGAGCTCGCGATCGTCGCCCGTCGCCGTAACCGTCCACCTCACGAGCCGGCGCTGATGCTCCGAGACGCGCTGCTCGTGCACAGCCAGCTCGGCGATCGCTGGCGCGTGGCGAGCGTGCTCGAGGAGATCGCGACTTCTCTGCTCCTGCGGGAGGACCCTCACGTCCTGGTTGAGCTGCTCGCCTACGCGGAGTCGCTTCGTGAGCAGCTGCAAACGCCGGTCCCCCCGGTCGAGGCGCCGGCCCGCGCCGCGACGTTGGCCCGACTCGATGGAAAGCTGAACCGTTCGTCGTTCGCCTCGGCGTGGTCCGCGGGCCGGGAACTGCAGCTCACGCAGGCGGTCGACTCGGCCCTCCACTTGATCGAGCAATTCGATGCCAGCGCCCTCGACACGCCCCACCGCCGATCGACACCGATCCTGACGCGGCGTGAACTCGCTGTCCTCCAGCTCCTCAGCGAGGGTCAGACCAACCGCGAGATCGCCACGACCCTCTACATGAGCGCCAGTACCGCTGGCGTGCACGTCTCCAATATTCTGCGAAAGCTCGGCGCCAAACGACGCACCGACGCCGCCGCCCTCGCTTCCTCCCTGGGGCTGCTGCGGGTCAGCTGATCCCTCTCGCGGTACCGCCAGCCGGCTACTCGGGTTCGCAGAGATGGATGCGAGCGGCTGCGGTGGATGGCGGCCAGGCGGGCCTGATCGTCCCGGGCCGAGACCGCGGTTGGCGAGAGCTAGCAGCCCGCTGGTGGCCAGCAATCCTCCTCCAGTTGTGACCGGTCCCGGTGTGCCTGTGGCCAGACCGGCGACTTCTCACGCTGTCACCCCCAAGCGGAGACGAGACCAGTTTGTCCAGGACTTCTTAGAAAAACAGCCTCACGGTGATCGCATCATCAAAAGGGCCCTGCGACCGCTCAGGACGGCCAGGTCCCGGTGGCCCGCTCGAAGCCGCGGGCGCCGGCCCGGTCCATGGTCGCTTTGACGAAGCCGAAGAGGGCCCCTTGCAGGGCGGCCGCCGGCAACACCTCCCGCCAGGTTCGGTCGCGGTCGGTGGCCTTGGGTGCTTGATCTTCGTGGGCCAGAACTCTCCACGTCCGCTTGAATGCGGCCCCGGCGAGTATGCCCCCCACGACGGAAATAAACAGCCCGAGTGGCTTGTAGAGGATCTTGACTAGCACTGGTCTGGGCCTCCTCCCCGGCCCGACCGCCGTCCCATCAGCAGGCCGACGAGGAAGGCCGCCGCCACCGCAAACGGGACGGGTCGCTGCCGGATCGAGCCCGCCGCCGAGCCCAAGCCGGACTGCACCTGTTGCGGCGTGACCCCGCGCACATTGGACACCAGCTCGTTGGCCTGACGCTGGAGCTGTTCGGCGTTCCTGGACACCGTCACGCGGACGCGCTGCCTGACATCGGCCTTTTCGGTTAAGGCCTGGATGGTCTCGGCCAGCTCCTGCCGATCCTGTTCTATGGCCCCGCGGACTTCGCTTGGGTCTTGAGCCATTGGACATCCTCCTTGGTGCTCTCCACCGCCTCGGCCGGAACGGGTGGGGTGGCTCGACTGATCCGGCGGCGGCCTATCAGCGCCAGCGCGCCCGCCACCGCCAGATACGCCACCCCGACTATCAGCGCCGCCAACCACACGGCCATGCCCAGCTGCAAGGCGGCGACGAAACAGGCCGTGACGCAACCGAAAGCGAAGGCGGCCAGCACCCCGGCGGCGCCGAACATCCCGGCTCCGAGCCCGGCCTGCTTGCCTTTCCCAGCCATCTCGACTTTCGCCAACTCGATCTCATGGTGCACCAGGGCCGTCATTTGACGGGCCAGATCGCCAGTTAGCTCGGCCAATGGCTTCTGCGCGGCCGACGCCTGGGCCTGGGGCGCACGAGACCCCAGGTCTGAAGTCGCCATGTTCCAACCTCCAAAACGCACAACGCCGACTTCACGATCAGCCGGATAACTCAGTCGTACCCATGGCGCGGGTCGGAAAAACCATCTACCCCGTGTTCACGGCTTCCAGGATCTCCTACCGGTCGGGGAGGAGCGAATAGCTCGGGAAGTTGCCATACAACTGCTCTTCTGCACCTTCCGGTCCATAGGTGACCGCCTGGACCAGCAGATCGCCACCCACGAAGGCGCCTTTCCAGGAATGGCCGAGGCCTCCGAAGACTTCTTCGCGATCGCCGCGGCTACGGGGCTTGTTGATGCCGACCTTGAAGGCCTGGAGTTGCTCGGCGACCCGCCGGGCGAAGTCGAGATCATCGCTGGCGATACTGCTGACGAGAGAACCGTTGCTGGCGTTCATGGCCGCGAGTAGCTCTGACTCAGTGTCGACGATGACGACCGAGTCAATCGGACCAAAGGGCTCGGCGTGGTGTAACGACCAGGCCGCAGGCGGTTGCAGCACGCAAGCCGGGGCCACGTAAGCGGAGGTGTCCTGGAGGTCCAGGAAGGTTCCGTCACCAGTGGACCCGCAATAGAGCGGAATGCCGCCGCCACTGATCGCCTCGTCCCACTGGGTGGACAGGTCCGCGGCCTTGGTGGCGTGGATCACCGGGCCGAAGTCCAGGTCGGGGAAGCGGTCGTCGGGGGACTCGACCGCGAGCGGGTGTCCGAATCGCACCGATTTGACAACAGGCAAGTACGTTTCCAGGAAGGTGGGAAACAGCCGGCGTTGCACGACGTACCGGGGGTAGGCGGTGCAGCGTTGCTTGGCGTATTCGAATCCCTTGCGCAGATGTTGAGCCAGGAGGTGCCATTGCGAGAAGTCCCAGATTCCCCAAGCGTTAAGCCCTTCCTGTTCGAGCATGTGCCGGCGGCCCGTGTCGGCCAACGAGACAGCGGCCCGCCGCCCGTTGGCTCGGCCACCGACAAACGCCAGCGCCCCGATGCCGTTGCCGCGGATGAGAGCCTCGCCGAGATGCTCACCCACGCCAGAGATGAGGGTGACCGGCAACCCGGCCCGCTTCATGAAGGCGTGGGCGAGAGTAAGAGTATGGAATCCGCCTTGGCTCGGGGTCTTGGCCACCACCGCATTACCGGCGAGCAACTGCACCAACTCGGCGTGCACCTGCACGCTCATGGGGTAATTCCAGCTGGCGATGTTGGATACCGGCCCAGGAAGGGGGCTACGGCTGTCAGCCGCTCCGATGCGTAACTGGCGTTCGATCTCACCGACGTACCAGCGCACCCCGTCAAGGCACCGATCCACGTCGGCACAAGCCAGCCGCCACGGCTTGCCGATCTCCCACACCAGGAGGAGTGCCAAAAGATCGCGGTATTCGGTCATGAGATCGACCGCCGCGGTCACGCGGGTCCGCCGCTCGTCGACATCGACCTTTGCCCACTCAACGTGCTCTGTGCACGCGTGGGCTACCGCGGCCAGGGCTTCGTCATAGTTCACGCGCGGTGGTCCGGGGATCGGCGAACCGTCGACCGGTGTGACGTGGTCGCCGGGTAGCCCGACCCGGCGCCAGTCGCCTCGGGTCAGGTTGCGCAACCGGTCGGAGTCGAATGCCTCAGGGGCGACGGACACGCACCGTCCGTAGGTTTCCCACCACGACGTGCTCGACTTGAGGACAAGGGTCATCTCGTGACCTTATCGCCACGCCAGCCACCCCTCTTCTCGTCCGGGTAGCTGGCTTGAAACGCGGCCGATCTGGTGCCGGCCAGGCGGCCCGGCTTCGAAAGCCCCTGTCGGGCACCACCAACGGCCGCCTGGCGGTGGGCGGGTTCGAACACCTCGAAAAGCGCACCGGGGTAGAGCTGGCCGACCTGGCCCACGAGCGGGCGGGGGACCGCATCACCTTCTCCGACACCGTCACCCAGCCCCGCACCGTGATCTGCTTCCCGGAGTGGTCCGGGACGGAGTCGGAGAACCGCCGGTACTCGCCTTTCACCATTAACGTGGAGCGGCTCGAGCCCTGGCACACCCTGACGGGCCGGCAGCACTTCCTGCTCGACCACGACTGGATGGCCGAGCTGGGGAGATGCTGCCCACCTACCGCCCCCCGCTCGACGTCGTGGCCCTCTTCGGCAACCAGCAGCGGGCCGACCGGGATGGAAGGCAACTGGTCGCCCGGTACCTGAGTCCACACTCGAAATGGTCGATCCACTCGGAGTACCAGGACAACCTGCACATGCTGAACCTGTTTCGGGGCGGCCCCGTCATCTGGATGAACGACCTGGACGCATCCCGGATCGGCGTCGACGACAACGACTGGATCGAGGCGTATAACCGCAACGGGGTAACGGTCGCCCGGGCCGCGGTCACCCACCGTATCCCGCCTGGCACGGTGATGATGTACCACGCCATCGACCGGCACCTGCAAATGCCGGTCTCTGAGGTTTCCGGGTTGCACGGCGGTACCGATAATTCCCTGACCCGGGTGGTGATGAAGCCATGGCCCAGGTGTGCATGGTGATGAACCTGGACAAGTGCATCGGCTGCCACACCTGCTCGGTCACCTGTAAACAGACGTGGACCACCAACCACCTGAGCGGCAAGGCGGAGAAGTGCACCCTCTGCTTCCCCCGGATCGAGGAGGGGTTGCCGACCATCTGCTCGGAAACCTGCGTGGGCCGCCTGCGCTATCTGGGACTCGTTCTGTATGACGCTGACAAAGTGCTGGCCGCCGCGGCTACGCCCCGGGACGAGGATCTCTACGAGGCGCAGCTATCAGTGTTCCTGGATCCCTCTGATCCGGTCGTGTCAATGGAAGCCGAGCGCCAGGGGATACCGCACGACTGGGTCCTGGCGGCGCGCCGCTCACCGACATACGCCCTGATCGCCCGGCACCGGGTCGCCCTTCCGCGGCACCCCGAATACCGGACCATGCCGATGGTCTGGTACATCCCGCCTCTCTCGCCCGTGGCCGACATCACCGCCGCAGCCGGATATGACGAGACCAACCCGGACGGCGTGTTCGCCTCGATCGACGCACTGCGAATTCCGGTCGACTATCTGGCCAACCTCTTCGCCGCCGGCCAGGTGCAGCCGGTCCGGAATTCTCTGCGCCGGCTGGCGATGATTCGCGCCGTCATGCGAGCAAATCAACTGGGGCAACACCCGACCGTCGACCCGGCCGATGTCGGGCAGAGCGAAGACGACGCCGAAGATCTCTTCCGGCTGCTTGCCATAGCCCGCTACGAGGACCGCTATGTGGTGCCTCCCGCCCACGCCGGGAACGCCGGAAGGCTGCTGGCCCAGCACACTCTTTCGGGCTGCTCCCTGGAATCGGAAGGTGGACCGGGAATGGGCGGTACAGCAGACGAGGACGACCGGGACGGTCGCGATCCTCGAGCTCCTCCACGACCAGCCGGGCGTCCTTGAGAACCGCCAGGTGCTGGCGGATGGCGTTGTGGTTGAGCTGCACGTAGTCGGTGAGCTCGGCGATGCTGACTGGCTCCGCCGCAGCCGCGATGTAACGGAACAGACGATGACGGGTCGGGTCACCGAGGGCCCGGGCCTCCACCTGCAGCGAATCGTCGGCTCTACCGGTATCTCGTGCTGTCATCCAGATTTCTAGTTTACATTGGAACAACAGCGCCGAGCCGCGAAGGTGACACCGTTGACGCTCGCATATCAATGGACCAACGGCATGGTCGACCCCGTCGATCCCCTCAGGATTCCAGGCGCCCGCGAAGCGATCCGGCACGCGCATCAGCGGACGGGCCGGCGAGTGCTCGTCCTCGACGACGATCCGACCGGGTCTCAAGCTGTGCACGGCGTCGAAGTCGTGATGGTGTCCGATCCCGACACGATGGCGGCGGCCCTGGAGACGCCCGGGTCGACTTGTTTCGTCCTCACCAACAGCCGGAGCCTCCCCGAATCGGAGGCGATCGGACGCGCTCGCGAACTCGCAGTCGTGGCGTCACAGCTCGAGCGGCACTTCGGCGCCCCGATCGAGGTCGTCAGCCGGAGCGACTCGACGCTTCGCGGTCATGTGCTGGCAGAGATCACCGCGCTCGCGGTGACGCGTCGCGAGTCGAGCAGCCGGGGATACGACGGCGTGCTGCTCGTGCCGAGCTACCTCGAGGCTGGCCGCTTCACCGCCTCGGACATCCACTGGGCGCGTATCGGAGACAGCTGCGTTGCCGTCGGCCAGACCGAGTTCGCGCGGGACGCGACATTCGGCTTCTCAAACTCGGATCTCCGGCTTTTCCTCGAGGAGAAAAGTGACGGAGCGGTGGCGGCACAGGACGTGCACACCATTTCCTTGTCCGACATCCGCGGAGGTGGTCCCCAACGGATCGCCCAAATCCTGCTCGGCGTCCACGACGGCGAATTCGTGGTGGTCAACAGTGTCGACTACGCCGATCTCGAGGTGGTGGTCCTCGGCCTGCTGGCTGCTGAGGACGTAGGTCGCTCCTTTCTTTACCGGGTGGGGCCTTCATTTGTTCAGGTCCTCGCCGGGCTCGATCCGATCGCGCCTCTCGACGCGACCAGCCTCTGGCCGGCCGGCCACCCGGACCGGCACGGCCTGATCGTCGTGGGCTCCCACGTCGGTCTCACGAACCGGCAGATCGACGTGCTCGAAAAGCGAATAGCCGTCGAGCGCGTCCTCGTCGATGTCGACGCATTGATGGACCCCCAGCAGGTCCAGGAGCATATCCGGGGTTGTGTACTCGCGGCGCGCCGCGGCCTCGCGGCGCGGGATGTCCTGCTCATGACCAGCCGAACGCTCCGCACCGGTCAGACCGGCGAGGAGAGCCTCCGGATCGCACGCGCCGTGTCGGCCGGCCTCGTCGGGATCGTTGTAGAGCTTCTCTCTGACTTCCCGGGGTGGGTCCTCGCCAAGGGGGGCATCACCTCTCACGACGTGCTCGACGCCGCGCTCGGCATCAGGCGGGCCGAGGTCGTCGGGCAGTTGTTCGCCGGCTTCGTGAGTGTCTTCCGGCCGCTCGAGGCCCGGCCAGAAGCCATCGGGATGCCTTGCATCGTGTTTGCCGGCAACGTCGGCAACGACTCCTCGCTCGCCGAGGCCGTCGGTATCCTGCAAGGCCGTTGATGCTCAGCACCGGGACGGACGCGCTCCGCGACGCCTGGCGGCGCGGGATCGCGATCCCCGCCTTCACGACCTACACGCTCGAATCGACGCGGGCCATCTGTGAAGCGGGCGCCCGCGCCGGGATGCCGGTCATCATGCAGGCCGGGTCGAGCTCGTTCGCCGCCGTCGGCCGGTCGATGCTCGCGGCAGCCGCCCTGAGCATGGCGAAGGAGTCACCGTCACCGGTGGGCGTTCATCTGGACCACGCAACCGACCTCGCCGAGATCCAGGCGTGCATCGAGCTTGGCTACAGCTCAGTCATGATCGACGGCTCACATCGCTCGTTTGAGGACAACGTCGAGGTGACGAGACTGGTCGTGGCCGCGGCCCACGGGCGCGGAGTCTGGGTGGAAGCCGAGCTCGGCCCGATCGCCGGTGAGGAGAACGTCTCCGGAGTTGCCGCCGTAACCGAGCTGACCTCTCCGGACGCCGCAGCGGAGTTCGCGGCGCGCACGGGTGTCGATGCTCTCGCGGTCGCGATCGGGTCGGTTCACGGCATCGCGGCCCACCCCGTCCATCTCGATCTCGGTCTCCTTGATCGCATCGCACAGGTCGTCCCGATTCCCCTCGTGCTTCATGGTGCATCCGGTCTCGAGGAAGCCGAGCTGCGTGCTGCGGTGCGGGGCGGGGTGGCCAAGGTGAACTTCAACGCCGAGCTGCGACGCGCCTATCTGGGCGCGCTGCACGGGCTGATCGATGACGCAAGCGACGACGTCCTTCGCGTCCAGCGGGCAGCGGTCGAGGCAATGAGAGAGGTCGCCATCGACAAGCTGCGGCTGCTGGCCAGCGATGGGAAAAGCCGACCGACTACGTCTTGAACCGCTCGGCGGCGAGGGGAAACTCCTCGATCACATGGCTCGCCGGGACGGTCGTGGGGCTACCGAGCCTCAGAGTGAGCTCCAGAACGTCCGGAGCGTGGCGGCGCCGGCGGCGGGATCCTGGATCATCCACCAGTGACCGAGGCCTTTCAGCACGGCCACTTGTGCCTGGGCCTGTTCGGCGGACCAGCGAGCCCGGGCCTCGCCCCCGGTGTACTGGTCCTCGGTCGGAATGATCACCAGACCTGGACGGGCTGCGGCCGCACCGAGCGCTTGTCCGAGGTGAGCCATAGCTGGCTGGGCGGCCGACCGGTAGAGGGAGAGGATGCAGCGGCCCATGGTCTCGTCGTTGGCCTCGGCAACGGCGCGGGCGATGTCGGGCGTCATCCCGACCGACTCGTAGAGCGACGCTCTGTCCGTCACCGGCATCGATGCCATCCCGGCTACCGCCTCCTCGCCCGCTCCCGGTGTTTGCCACACCTGGGCCATGTCGTGCCACACGTAGTCGGGGGCGAAGCAGCCGCCGATATCCATTACCCACGACCGGATCAGGTCTGGCCGCTCCATCGCGATACGCATCACGTGACCGCCGCCCCAGTCGTGGCCGACCAGATCGACGGGCGCTCCCTGCTGGGAGAGTTCCGACGCCAGCCATGTCACATATTCATCGCTGGTGGCTGCGAAGGCGTCGGGAACGGGCGCGCCGAAGCCGGGGGGAGACAGGGTGACGGTATCCGGGTGCTGCAACTCGGCGAGGAGAGGTCCCCAGATAGCAGTCGTCTCGGGATTGCCGTGCACGAACACGGCTCGGGTCTCGGACACGTCAGGCAAGAAACTCCTCAAGTTCGGCCCGGTTGGGTCCAGGCGATGAGTAGGGCGGGTTCGATAGGGCCACCTCGAGCACCCGCTCGAACACTCCTTCGCGGGCCAGCAGATCGTCGGGCAGGGTGTAACAGGTGACCACCTCGGAGAACCATTGGAGCACCTGGGGGTCGTAGTGCGCGGCGGACGCGAAGGCCCGCGGCGCGTGGTGTTCGCGGTGGCGGCCACCGAGACGATGCCGCCTTGTGGCTCGCCATCGGCCCAGTGGGCGTCGGGATTGAATCGGAGGGCGCCGACCCGATGTCAAACCGGTTGGTCCCCACCCAACACCACCACGTCTGCCACCGAATCTCCTTTGTCAGTCCAGCACGGACCGTACCGTCCGTGGCATCTTGGCCTACCACCCATTTTCGGTTTTTGTCTTTTGGTACATTCAGCCCCGGGATCAACTCGGACGCTTGCGCCCCACGAGATGAAAGACGCGGCTGAGTTGGCGGTAGGGGTCTCGCCGGCTGGCTTCCAGCTCGACCGCGACTGTTGCCGTCACCTGCTTTGAGTCGGTTGGGTCCAGCTCGACCCCGCTGAACTCGAGCCAGTCGACGAACAGCCACACCCCGTACCAGCGCAGTGGCTCCACGTCGCGGCTGCGAATGAGCTCGGTGAGTTCCTCCACCGTGTCGGCTCGGCCCCGCAGTCCCAGGACCCCGATCCCGGTTCTGGCGTCGAACGACGCCAGTGCGTCGTCCCATCGCCGTTCCAGGGCCGGTTGCACCGCCGACGCCCTGGCATTGCCGGTCATGATCGAGACGATGCCGCCGGCGGCCGCACACCGGCACAGCTGGTCGACCATCGGCTCGGCCTGCTCGAGGTACCCGAGCACACCATGGGACAACACGGCGGCGAAGCGTCGGCCATCCACCGCCTCGTCGGCCTTCTCGCCGGCGGCCTCCAGAAGCGTCACCCGGTGCTGGGCCTCACCGGGCAGTCGCTGGAGTCGCTGGCGAGCTTTGTCCAGCATGGCCGGCGAAGAGTCAAGCAACGTCACCTCGTAGCCGGCTTGCGCCAGGGGGAACGATTGGTGGCCGGCGCCGCCGCCGACGTCGAGCACGGGCGCTGGAGGCGGCGGCAGGTGCTCCAGTAGCTGCTGGTGCATCACATAGGTGCGCACGTACCCCTTCACTGACGCATAAGCCTCGTCGGCAAATTGGTCAGCCAAACTGGCCCAGATGTCATCCCCCGAAGCCTGGTCCTCCACAGGGCTTGACAATAACTCTCCGGGGGAGCGCCACCAAGGGGTGACGAAGCCGACCTCGAAACGGCTTCCATCGCCGATTCCCCAAGTCGGGGCGCTCAGTTCCCGAAGTCCCAGGATTCGCCTCGCTCGTAGCGCCCGATCACATTCTTGGCGATGAGGATCTTGTGCACCTCGTCGGGGCCATCAGCGATCCGCAAGGTCCTCGCCCCCATGTACATGCCGGCCAGCGGCAGGTCGTTGGTGATCCCGGCTGCCCCCCAAACCTGGATGGCGCGGTCCACCACCCGCTCGTAGGCGGCCGGTACGGCGACCTTGATGGCGGAGATGTCGGTCCGGGCGGCCTCGAGGCCCTCGTCGATCTTCTCGGCGGCGTGGATGGTCATGAGCCGGGCGGACTGGATGTCGATGTAGCTGTCGGCGATGAACCCCTGGATGAACTGCTTGTCCTTCAGCGGACCACCATGGACCTCGCGCTCGAGGGCGCGCTTCACCATGAGGTCGAACGCCCGCCACATCTGACCCACCGAGTTCATGCAGTGGAAGATGCGACCAGCCCCCAGGCGATCCTGGGCGGCCTGATGGCCCTGGCCCACCTGCCCGAGGATGTTCTCCTTCGGGACGCGGACGTTGTCGTAGACCACTTCACAGTGGTCCGACTCGGGACGACCCCACACGCCGATGCCCCGGACGATATTGACGCCTCTGGTCGCGGTAGGAACAATGAACTGGGCCATGGTCCCCTGCCGGCGCTTGGCGTCGGCGTCGCTGTCGGCGACCCGGGCCATGACAATGAAGAACTGGGCGTCGATGCCGTTGGAGGTGAACCATTTGTGGCCGTTGATGACCCAATGGTCGCCGTCGAGCACGGCCGACGTGGTGAGCGAGCGAGGGTCCGACCCGGGGTTCTCGGGCTCGGTCATCGAGAAGCCGGACTCCATCTTCCCGTCAATCAGGGGCAACAGCCAATCCTGCTTTTGCTGCTCCGTGCCGTACTTCACCAGGATGGTCTGATTGCCGGAGTTGGGCGCCACAACCCCGAAGAGCGAAGCGGCCCCTACCGCGTAGGCCAGCACCTCGTTCATGTAGGCGTGGGCCAGGAAATCGAGGCCCATCCCGCCGTACTCCTTGGGCAAATGCGGCGCCCACAGGCCGGCCTTCCACACGACTGCCTTGATCTCCTCGCGAAGCTTCACCGCGTCGCGCCGTTCGTGGTCCGACGTGGCTCCGTCGCGCTGGAAGCCCCACAGCTTGGCCTCGTTGGGCAGGATCCACTCGTTGACGATCTCCGCCGTCCTCATGCGGAGGTCATTTATCCGCTCGTCAAGGGTCGGGATCGGCTTTACATTCATGGACATTGGCGGGATCTCCGTGTCGTGCTCGAGTTCCATGTCACCCTTTGACGGCGGGTACAACCCGACACGTCGGTATCGGGCATACGATGCCCCGGCGCCGACCCCGGCCACTAGGGCCGAACGGACATAAAGGGACTGGCCCGCAGCCTCAGCTCTCCAGATCGACCAAGCGAGACGGGCTCGGTGACGGTGACGGTGAAGGTGAAAGTGAGTGCGCCTTCGAACATTTGTTCGGGTAGGATGAGTGTTGGTGCCTCGTGGTCGGGCCTGACGACCTCCTCGATTGGGTGGTGTGGGCGAGGAGGCCGGGATGGCAGAGGCAGGGGTGGGGGTCGTGGCAGGGGCAGGGGTGACAGATGACGGGTGGTGGCTGGTGGAGCAGCGGGGGGTGTTGGATCGGGCCGAAGCGGCGTGGTTGGAGCGGTTGGCCCGGTTTGATCGGGAGGGTCGGTGGGCGGCCGATGGCCAGCTGTCGTGTGTGAGCTGGCTGGTGTGGCGGACCAACATGGGCCGCTCGACGGCGTTTGACAAGCTGCGGGTGGCGCGGGAGCTGGAGCGGCGGCCCATGGTGGCCCAGGCCTTTCGGGAGGGCCGCCTGTCGTATTCGGCGGCCCGGGCCATCACCCGCCTGGACCGGCCCGACCCGGGCGTGGACGAGGCCCTGGTGGCGCTGGCCGAAAGCGGGGAGGCCAGCGTCATCGACGTGGAGCGAGTGGTGCGGTCCTACCACCTCTACGCCGATCAGGATCGCCCCCCGCCCGACGAGGCGGACCGATACCGCGACGTCAAGATCGTTCGCGGTGAAGAGGGCCGGGGACAGCTCGTGGTGACGTTGGGGGAGGAGGAAGTCGAAGAGTTCAGCGCGGTCCTGCAGGCTTTTCTGGATCTCCGCTACCGGCCGGCGCCTGGGGACCGGCCCCAGCCTGGGGACCGGCCCCGACCTGGGGATGAGTCTTCAGGAGAAGACGGGGCGGGCGGGGAGGCGCCCCTGGAGCAGGCCACCCGGGCGACCCGAAAGGCCGACGCCTTCATGGACCTGGTGCGGACCGCCCTCCACCATGCCGACGGGGGCCAGGCAGCCGGCGACGACCGCTACCTGGTCCACCTGGTCACCCGCCCCGACCGGCCCGGCCTGACCAGCCTGGACGGCCGGTCCCTGCACCCGGCCCGGGCGAGCCGGCTGGCCTGCGACGCCGCCACCGTGGCCCACACCATCGGCGATCGGGGGGAACCGCTGCACCTGGGCCGGAAAACCCGGGCGTGGAGCACCGCCCAGCGTCGGGCTATCGCCGTGCGCGACGGGGGTCACTGCCGGTTCGTGGGCTGCCAGTACGCCTACTGGGACATCCACCACATCCGGGCCTGGCAGGACGACGGGCCCACCGACATCGACAACGGCTGCTGCCAATGCCCCCGCCACCACCGCATGCTCCACCACGGCTACCGCCTGGAAGGCGACCCCAATAGCCAACTGCGCTTCTACCGCCCCGACGGCACCTACCTGGGCGCCACCTACCCCGCCACCGCCCGACAACTCGCCGGCGTCTGAGACCCCGAGCCCGCCTGAGCTAAAGAGGACCTTTGGCCCTTCGCTGGTCAGGACCGACATGGCATCCTCGGCCTTGTCGACACGAATGCCCATCAGCTCTTCACCGATCGACCCATGACCCACTAGCGTCGGTTTGGTGACTCGAGACGGGTCACCATGGCATAACAGAAGGATCGAACAATGCATGCCGTCGTCATCCACGCCAACATCCATGATCCGGCCGAGGCGAAGCGCGGACTCGACGAAAATGTGATCCCGACCCTGAAGAAGGCGCCGGGGTTCTCTGGCGCCTACTTCGTTGCGCTTGACGACGGTCAGGGTGTCGCCATCGAGGTGTTCGAAACCGAGGAGCAAGCGAAGGCCGCTGTTCCGGCCAGAGGCAGAGCCGCACCGGGGGTCACGCTGGACGCCGTCCAGTTCGGCGAGGTCATCGGCGCGGCTTGAGATCGGCCGCATGAAGCAATGGCGCTGTTCGAACCCATTCGAGCGGCGCGGCTCGGCCGGCCCGGTGGCAGACTTGTCGGATGGTCCAGGATTCTTCCCCTGTGTCCTCGGTGATGGTTGGTGACGACGGGTCGAGCGGAGCGCGTGCCGCGCTCGGGTGGGCGCGGCGTCTCTCGGCCGCGGTCGACGCCCGCCTCACCGTCGTGCGTGCCAGTGGCGACACGCCCCCCGCCGAGACGGTCCCCGGAGAATTGGTGGACCAGGAGCGTTCCCTGGAGGTGACAGGACCGCCGGTACTGGCCCTGCTGGAGGCCAGCCGCCGTCTGCAGGTGGATCTCATCGTCGTGGGACGGCGAGGCGCCGGCGGATTCAGCGAACTGCGACTGGGCAGCACCGCCCATCAGCTCGCCGAGCACAGTCCTTCGCCCATTGCGGTGGTACCCGAAGGCACGGCCACAGGCGACGGGCCGTGGCCATTCTCGGTTATTGTCGCCGGGGTAGACGGATCGCCTGCCGCTGTCGATTCGCTCTCTTGGGCGGCACGAATGGCCACCGCGGCTGGGGGCGAGGTCGCGGTAGTTCACGCCGCCGACTTCTCCCTTTTTGCCGCCGCCGCCGACTTCTCCCCTTTTGCCGCCGCCGCCGGCATTCCTCAAGAGACGTACGACACCGGCCTGCAACGCCGTCACGCCGAGATCGACAGGTGGTGCCGCCCCTTGCGCGACGCCGGGGTAGCCCACCATCAGATCGTGGTCGAAGGTGGTCCCGCCGGTGTCATCCTCGATGCCATCAACAGCGTCGGCGCTCAACTAGCGGTGGTGGGACGGCGCGGTGACGCAGGCCCATCGCAGCTGCCCATGGGAAGCGTCGCCCACCGGGTGATCGCCTTCTCGCCATGTCCCGCGGTCGTCGTCCCGGGCCTGTCAAACTGATTATCAGCTCGTCCAACAGGTCGACTCCCAGCCCCGACCAATGCGACTGAGAAACAAGCAGGGACTTTCGTCCCTGGTGTGGATTAGCCGCTGAAGATTCAATGATGTCACCTGACCGGCGAGGCGGGATTCCCGAGTGGACTCGTCATCGCCGGCCATCACAGTAGGGAGGGTGTCAATGATCGGGGTTGGGTCCGCGGCGTCTGGGATTCTGGCGGTCGGCCTGGACGGCACCGGTTATTACGTCCACTGGGGTTTCGTTCAGCTTTCGCTGGCCAACCTGATTGTTATCGCATTGATGGTGGTGGTCTTCGTATTGGCCCTTGTCCTGCCGTTCCCTAGGCACAGGGACCCATCGTGACCGCCCCCGCCGTCCCCGGGCGCAGCTGGACCGCGGGGCTGCGCCGCGTCCTGGTGCGGTCGCTGCCTCCCGACCAGCTCCTGCCGGACGGCCAGCCGGCCTATGTGGCGTCCTGGATCTATGTCTTCGGGGTGGCCACCCTGGCGGCACTGGTCCTGATCATCCTCTCCGGTTCGGCCCTTGCCGTTGGCGGAATCCATTGGTGGCACACCACCTCGGTCGGGCATTTCTTCAACAGCTTGCATTTGTGGAGCGTGGAGCTGTTCTTCTTCTTCATGGTCATCCATCTGTGGGGCAAGTTTTTCATGGCCGCCTGGAGGGGACATCGCCTGCTGACGTGGATGACCGGCGTGGTGGTGTTCCTCCTCTCGATCGCGACCGCCTTCACGGGATATCTGGTCCAGACCAATTTCGACTCCCAGTGGATCGCCACCCAGGCCAAGGACGGCATCAACAGCACGGGTGTCGGTGCGTTCTGGAACGTGCTCAATCCCGGGCAGATGCTGCTGTGGCACATCATGCTCCTGCCCTTTGGGGTGGTCATCCTGGCCGCGCTGCACATCGTGATGGTCCGCCTCCGGGGTGTCGTGCCGCCTATCGGGATCGACTCCGATGGCGAACCCACATCCGATCCGAAGGCCTTCCGGTGACCGGAACCGCCCCGGCTGAGATCCGGCGCGACCGGTCGGCTCTGGACCAACCGTGGACGGGTTCCAAGCGAGCCTACGACCTGGTCAAAGAATTCGTCATCGCCCTGGTGGTGGTTGGCGTACTCTCGGTTGCGCTGGCCCTGGTCCTGTCCTCCCCGGACGACAAGGGGGTAACCCTTCAGCAGTGGGCTCGGCAGGACCCAGCCGACTTCGTGACCACGGCGGTAAGCGAGCTGGCCGGTACCAGCACCACCGCTTCCTACGGACCGCCGTATAACAAGGCCAGCACCGGCCAGCAGATCTTCTTCCTGCACCTCGAGGACTGGATCGGGGTTCATCAGCCTGTCGATCCCGCCCACGACTTCGTGCTGGGTCCACTCGCCACCGTGGTGGCCAACCCGGTGTTGACCGCAGCTCTTCAGGAGTACAAAAATGCCTCTCCCGATCAGCAGCAGGCCTGGGCGTCGGCCTACGAGAAGGCCATCGCCAACGCCCCCAATGGCGATCCGACCAAGGTGGCGCCCGGTGACTACGGGCCGGTCCCAACCCTGACCGCTGCGCTTCTGCAGTTGGCCCAGACCGGAGCGCTCGACAGCCAGCTCGTCACCCAAGGCACCGGCTTCTACGAGGACAACTACACCAAGCCCTTGCTGTTCCTAGCTGACGGCGGCTACCTTGCCAATCTGGCCGGAGCCCAGCACTTGAGCGGGGACCAGTGGGGCATGATGAACGAGACCGGTAACTTCCCCGGCCAGGCGTGGCTGTGGCTGTACACCATGTGGTACCAGATCTCGCCGTTCAACAGCTCGGGCAACGCCGACGCCCTGGTCTGGGCAACGATGATGATCCTGTCACTTGGGCTCATTCTGCTCCCCCTCATTCCAGGCCTCCGTTCGATCCCGCGGTACGTTCCTGTGTATCGCCTCATCTGGCGTGACTACTACCGCGATCACCCCATCTCCGCCAAGAAGCCAACCGGCGACTGACACGAATCAGCTCTGGGAATGGGACCTTCGCCTCTGACGCGAGATCGTTCCTGAGGCAGGAGGTGTTGGGCGTCTTGGCATCATCGTCGACGGGCGACCCGAGATCCATCCTGTGAACTTTGCCGTTGACGGTGAGGACGTGCTGATTCGTACTGATCAGGGCACCAAGCTGAGCAGCGCACTCGCGGGTCCCGTCGTCTTCGAGGTCGACCGGATCGACCGTGAGACCCAGACCGGGTGGAGTGTGATGCTCCACGGGACGGCGGAGCTAAAAAGCGCTCGCGCCAGCGGGTTCGGATCACAGAACCGCGTTCTGCGGTCCTGGAGAGAAGCGGAACTACGGCAACTGCTCCGCATTGTCCCGAATAAGGTCACCGGGCGCCAGACACCGACACCGACTGCCCGTCGTTGGCCACACGCCGGGTCGACTTCGGGATGAGATGCCCTTGATCGTGCCGGAGCAAGACCCAACTACCCCGTTCACAGGTTGCCAGAAGCTCCGACTCCAAGAAGAGCTAGAGGTACCCTCGTAGGTCAGTGGCAGGCGGGAGTTCGCCTGGACGGACACGCCTCCCCGTGATGTCGTCGGCGAGAATACGGATGAAGTGGTTCCGCTCGCCGGGGGCCCACGGAGCGGCGCCTCGAAGCTCGGCCCGAGACACGGTTTCTCGATTGCGAGTGACACTGAGCTCCTGCGCCACCCCTTTTATCATCACGCTCCAGCCGGAATGGTGCACCAGGTCGATGCTGTCGACCTCGAAGGTCACATTCGATCGGTGGATGGAATGCAGCTTGGTCCCGGACCCGGTCCGAAACACAATCGACTTGTCGTCGAGCGCGTAGTTGACCGGGAACACCAGGGGATAGTGGCCGACGATGACAGCGACGCGACCCACCGCCTGGGTGCCGAGCAGCTGCCAGCACTCGGCGGCGCTGATCTCGTCGAGGCTGTCTCCCTCGGGAGCGTCGGAGGGTGTGCCGTTTGATGGCATGTCAGCCGTCCCGTCGTAGTGGTGAGATCCTTTGTTAGAGACTCTCGCCGGCGAGCCCGATTCGGTAGAGGCGAAAGTCCAATGCTCTGGCCGGCATCGAACCCCCGCCGGCCCGAGACCTCCTGGCGCTCCATGCCAGCGACGAAGACCCCGGGACCTCTTCGGCGGCATCGGACTGCGAGCGCGTAACGTGGGCGACGGTGGATCAGGGGCCAGGTTCGCTTCTCGAAGCTGTGTTCACGTCCTCTCCGGACGCGGTGGTGCTCGTCGACGGTGAGGGGTGCATCGAGCTGGCGAGCGCGGCGGTGGAGACACTCTTCGGCTACCATCCGTCGGGGCTGGTGGGACAGCCGGTGGAAATCCTGGTGCCCGACCAGGTCAGAAACGTGCATCGTGAGCATAGAGGCGCCTACGCCCGGCATCCCACGGCCCGCCCGATGGGCGCAGGTTTGCAGCTCCGCGGCCGCCGTCACGACGGCACCGTCTTTCCCATCGATGTCAGCCTCAGCCCGGTCATCTTCGAACAGAGGACGCTCACGGTCGCCTTCGTCCGCGACGCCACCGACCGGCGGCGGAGTGAGCGCCTGATGGAATTCGTCAACGAGGTAACCCGCTCCATGCTGGCCGGCGAGGACAGCACGGAGGTACTCGGACTCGTATCGGAGAGGGCCCGAGCCCTTGCCGGGGCGGCTGCGACGTGGGTCGTGGTCCCCGATCGGTCGGATCCCCACCAGTTGCGCGTCGTCGCGGGGGCCGGAGCCGGCGTCGATGGGATCATCGGCGCCACCCTCGATGCCTCCTCGAGCCTGTCGGCGAAGACGATGGGCGCGGGCCAGCCGGTCCTGGTGCCAGACATGCAGGCCGACCAGTCGGTGATACCGGAGGCCAGAGACGTCGGCTTCGGGCCGGGCGTGTACTTTCCTATGGTCACCCAGGAGGGACGGATCGGCGCGCTGGTCGTCGCCCGCCGAACGGGGGTTCCGCCGTATACCGATGCGGAGCTGGCCGCCACTGAAGCCTTCGCCTCCGCGGCGGCGGTCGGACTCGCCCTGGGCGCGGCGCGCGAATCTCTGGAGAACCTGCACATGGTGTCGGAGCAGGAGCGCATTGCCCGGGATCTTCATGACACGGTCATCCAGCGGTTGTTCGCGCTGGGGATGGGCTTGCAGGGCGTCCAGCGGCTGGCAGACGAACGGATTGCGGAACGGATTCGGTCCGCCGTGGAGGCGATTGACGACGTCATCCGTGAGATCCGCGAGACCATTTTCGACCTCAGCCGGCCCTCTGCCATCGGCCTGGATGTCCGCCAGCGGGTTCGCGATGTGGCGGTCGAAGCCGCCGGGTCACTCGGCTATCCGGCCCGGGTCTCCTTTCGGGGGCCGGTCGAGGCCGCCCTGACCGAGCCGGTCCTCACCGAGGTGCTCTCGGTCCTGCGAGAGGCATTGTCGAATGTGGCTCGGCATTCCAGAGCGTCCAGGGTCGATGTGGTGCTCATGGCCGACGCCGCCACGGTGACGTTGAGCGTCGCGGACAACGGGATTGGTCTGCCGGACGGACCTCTGGCCGGGCACGGGCTGGAAAACATGACCGAACGAGCGGCCAAGTTGGGCGGTGAATGTGTCGTCACCCGCCGCCATCCTGCCGGTACCATCTTGAAATGGTGGGTCCCGCTGACGCGCCGGTGAGAAGCCCGTCGTCGCCGAGCGGTCGATCGGCAATGCCATTCGGCCCTACCGCCAGCGCGGCCAGTCATCCAGCATGGAGGAATGGATGCCGCTCTGCGGATGCGTACTGCGGATGTGGTGTGAGCATCTACTCCGAGCTGCCCGGATGCGGGTCGAGGCTCGCCTCGCCGAGCGCCTGCCGACCCTCGCCGCCACTCTGGCTGGTCCCGAGCAGGCGGAGGTCGTCGTCGACTGGCCCTAGCCGTGTGGCAGATCTGCGGGGCGCGGGCCTCATAGAACGGAACGGAGTGAGATATGGAGTCCGACGAGGGCAAGATCCGGGTTTTCCTTCTCGATGACCACGAGGTCGTCCGTCAGGGCATCCGGAGCCTCCTCGAGGCTGATGACGACATGGTCGTAGTCGGCGAGGCCGCCACCGCAGAAGCGGCGTTGACGGTCATCCCGGAGACTCGACCGGGCGTTGCCGTTCTCGACGTGCGCCTGCCGGACGGCAGCGGCGTCGAAGTCTGCAGGGAGGTGCGCTCCCGCCATCCGGAGGTGGCCTGCCTCATGCTCACCTCATTCTCCGACGACGAAGCCCTATTTGACGCCATCATGGCTGGCGCCTCCGGCTACGTCCTGAAAGAGGTCGGCGGTACCGACCTCGTCGGCGACATCCGCAAGGTCGCTACTGGCCACTCCCTCATGGACCCGGAGTTGACGCAGCGGGCCCTGAGGCGGGTCCGGGCCAACCGGCAGGAGGAGCGTGCAAACCATTTGAGCCCGCAGGAGGAGCGGATTCTGTCCCACATCGCCGAAGGGATGACCAATCGGCAGATCGCCGAGTCGATGTACTTGTCGGAAAAGACCGTCAAGAACTACGTGTCGAATCTCCTGGCCAAACTCGGTGTCAGCCGACGTACGGAAGCGGCCGTCTACGCCGTGCGTCGCGCCGATCACCGGAATGATCGTGGTGACGGTCAGCGTGGGCGGGCGATCGGACGAACAAACTGATTGGCCCTTCCGCTCGCATCCCGAAGCGATCCATACTCTTCCCATGCCCACTGCGCCCGACCCGGGATGGTGCAGCACCGACTCAGTGCTCGCCGACGGCGGGACCGTGCATATCCGCCCGATCACGCCTGAGGACGGCGCGGCGTTGCTGGCCTTTCACGATCGGCTGTCCGACGAAACGATTCGCCTGCGGTTCTTCTCCCTCCGCCGCTATCTCCGGCCGGAGGAGGTCGAACATTTCACCCACGTGGACCATGACCAACGTATGGCTCTGGTCGCCGTTCTCCATAAGCAGATCATCGCCGTGGCGCGGTACGAGGGTCTCGGTGCCCGCGTGGCCGAGGTCGCATTTGTGGTGGAGGATGCCCATCAGGGCCGGGGGCTCGGTACGCTGCTGCTCGAGTATCTGGCCGCGTTTGCCCGCACGCGGGGCATCCACCGATTCGTCGCCGACACTCTGACTGTCAACAAGCGCATGCGCAACGTGTTCCGCGACGCCGGCTTCGTCGAGCGTGGACAGTACGACGCCGGAGTCGTACGCGTGACGCTCGACATAGATCCGACCGAGGCCACCATGGAGGTCATCGACCGCCGTAGGAATCAGGCGGCGGTACGCTCCATCGATCGTTTGCTACGGCCTCAGTCGATTGCGGTCGTCGGCGCCAGCCACGAGCGGGGAACGATCGGTCACGAGATCGTCCGCAATCTGCTCAACGACGGCTTTAACGGTCCTGTGTACCCCGTCCACCCTACTGCCCGCCATATCGCCAGCGTCCCCGCCTACCCTACCGTTACCGCCATCCCCGACCCTCTCGATCTGGCTGTGATCGCTGTCCCCGCCGATCAGGTGCGCGGTGCCATCGACGCGTGCGGCGCCAAGGGAGTTCGAGGGTTGGTCGTGATCTCAGCTGGTTTCGCGGAGACCGGCGCCAGCGGTGCGGCAGCCCAGCGCGAACTTGTCGCCGCCGCCAGGGGAGCGGGAATGCGGATGGTCGGCCCCAACTGCATGGGCGTCATCAATACCGCGGCCGGCATCTCCATGAACGCGACTTTCGCGCCGAGGGCACCCATGCCGGGCCGCCTGGCGTTCTCGTCCCAGTCGAGCGGGTTGGGCATAGCGGTGCTCGAGGAGGCAGATCGACGTGGATTGGGCTTATCGAGCTTTGTCTCGGTCGGCAACAAGGCCGACGTCAGCAGCAACGACCTTCTCCGCTACTGGCGGCAAGATGACAACACAGACGTCATCCTTCTCTATCTCGAGTCTTTTGGTAACCCCCGTCAATTCGCCCGCATCGCCCGGGAGGTGTCGCAGACCAAACCCATCGTGGCCGTCAAAGCCGGCCGCACGGTCGCGGGCGGCCGGGCGGCATCGTCGCACACGGCTGCCCTGGCCAGTCCGGATGCGGCCGTGGACGCCCTGTTGGCTCAGACCGGGGTGGTACGGGTGGACACCCTGGAGGAACTCTTCGACGTCGCTCAGGTGCTTTCTGATCAGCCGCTGCCCGCCGGGCGGCGGGTCGGGATCGTCACCAACTCCGGGGGACCGGGCATCCTGGCTGCGGACGCTTGCGAGGCCAACGGGCTGCTGGTGCCCGAGCTCTCCGAGACCACCATGGCCGCCCTGTGCGAATTTCTGCCCGCCGCGGCCGGGGTGCGTAATCCCGTCGACCTGATCGCCTCGGGTAGCCCCGCCGACTACCAACGGACGATTCGGTTGTTGCTCGATGACGACAAGATCGATGCGGTGCTGGTGTTGTTCATCCCTCCATTGGTGACCCGGGAGGACGATGTAGCGGCCGCCGTTGCGACCGCGTCGGAGGGATCCCGCAAACCAATCATCACCAATTTCCTGTCGTTCCCCTCAGCGCCGCAATCCCTCACCGCCGTGACCCGTCGGGTGCCATGCTTTGCGTTTCCCGAGTCGGCTGTGCGGGCGTTGGCTCGGGCCTCCCGGTACGGGCAGTGGCGGCAACGGCCGGCCGGCGCTCGGCCGGAGTTGCCCGACGTCCGTCCGACGGCGGCCACCGCCGTGGTCCAGGCGGCACTGTTGAGATCTCCGGAGGGAGGTTGGCTCGATCCGCAAAGCGTCATCGACCTGCTCGGCGCGTACAGCATCGCTCTCTCACCCAGCCGGGTCGTCGCGAGCGCCGATAAGGCCGTGGAGGCGGCCACCAGCCTCGGCTATCCCGTCGCGGTTAAGGCGAACGGCCCCGATTTGATCCATAAGAGCGACGTCGGCGAAGTACGGCTCGGGTTGAGCTCCCCTGATGAGGTCCTCAGGGCTTTCGAGGCCATGCGATCTCATGTCGGTGATCGCATGGAGGGTGTGGTGGTACAGCCGATGGCTGCCCCGGGGGTCGAGACGATAATCGGGTTGATCCACGATCAGTCCTTCGGTCCGCTGGTCATGTTCGGCAGCGGTGGAACGTCGGTCGAGTTGTTCGGAGATCGCACCCTGCGCGTCCTCCCCATCACCGATGTGGATGCCTCGGAGCTGGTCCGCTGCCTGCGCTCGTCGCCGCTGCTCTTCGGCTATCGAGGGGCGCCCGCGGTGGATGTGACGGCGCTGGAGGACCTGCTGGTCCGGGTGGGGCGTCTGGCCGAGGACATACCCGAGATCGCCGAGATGGACCTCAACCCGGTTATCGTCTCACCGTCGGGCGTCGTGGTCGTCGATGCCAAACTGCGCTTGGTCGCCGTTACTGACGATGACGACCCGACGGTGCGCCGCCTCCGGTAACACCATCCGTAGGACATTGGGCCTGAGCCGGGTGGTCGTGAGGCCCGAGGGTGGCTCGGAGAACCGTTGCCCGCCAGTCTTGTCCTGGCTTTCGATCGGGCTGCAAACCTGTCGGGTCAGTGGTGGCATCGCAGCCGTCGCCCTGGGATGCCGCCCACGAGAATCGTTTAAAGGTGTTTAAAAGGAACAAGGGGTGGGACGTTAGCCCGGCTTCGTCGGTGGTGTCGACGACCGAAGGTAGAAGCGGCGAAGCGCCACACCGCACCAGATCACCTCCACCACCCCGAACGGCCAGGCGCCACTGGCGAATCCGTAGCTGCTCGCCAGAGCACACCCCACCGCGAAGGCCAGGACAAACCGGGAACCATGGCCCTCCAGGGCGTACATCACCATCATGAATGTCAGGACGACTACTCCATAGACGGTCAGCACCAGGTCAGCCTACGACCGGCTCTGGTTCCAGGGGCCCAGATGCCTGAACTCCAGGATGAGGAGGACGGCGTGGTGCTGCACGACATAGGCTCGGGGACACTTTCACGCCTCACCAGGGAGACCACCTCGTGACCCAGACCGTTGCTGGACCGGCCCGGCTTCACCACCACGCCTTTGTGACCGACGACCAGGAAGCTACCCGACGCTTCTACGAGGACGTCATCGGTATGCCGCTGGTTGCCACGTGGACCGAATCGGATGTCCTGTTCGGGGCTGTACGCACCTACTGCCACACGTTCTTCGCGCTCGCCGACGGCAGCGCGCTGGCGTTCTTCCAGTTCGCGGATCCTGAGGACCAGAAGTTGTTCAAGACCGACATCAACTTCACGCCGTTTCGCCACATCGCCCTCGCCGTCAGCCAGGAAACCCAGGACGGCATCAGCAAGCGCATCGCTGAGGCCGGCTACCAGGAGCCCGACACGTTCGTTCTCGACCACGGCTACTGCGTATCGCTCTACATCACCGACCCGAACGGGCTGCTCCTGGAGTTCACGGTCGACCACCCGGATGCCGAGAAGATCAGCGACGAACGCCGTCGCAGCGCCAGGGAGGACCTGGCCCGATGGCTGGGCGGCGACCACAGCAGCAATAACGCTTATCGCTGATCGGGCTGATCCGGTCCGGCTGTCGGCGACAGGGATCAGCCGGTGCTGCTGGCCGACTTGACGATTGTCGAATTCCCGGGTCCAGACGGCCTGGCGTACTGTGGCAAGCTGTTCGCCGACGCGGGAGCCCGCGTCCTGAAGATCGAACCGCCGGAGGGCGATTCCGATCGGGCTCGGCCAGGTCCGGCGGTCGGTGGGTCCAGTGCGCATTTCTTGGC
The DNA here is from genome assembly GCA_963834725.1 of uncultured Acidimicrobiaceae bacterium. Classification (GTDB taxonomy): domain Bacteria; phylum Actinomycetota; class Acidimicrobiia; order Acidimicrobiales; family Palsa-688; genus PALSA-693. The sequence goes on along the minus strand of CAWICN010000001.1, from coordinate 2,507,939 downwards.
CTTCAATACGGGAAAAACCAGCTACGTCGTCGATCCGGCGGAGCCGGCGCGCTGGTCGGATCTGGACACATTGATCAGCGCAGCGGACCTCCTGCTCCTTGGCGGTCCGGGAGACGACCCCTACGGGGCCGGCGACAAGGTTGCAGAATGGGCGGATCGCTATCCCGCGCTCGTGGTTACCCAGCTCACACCATTCGGTGCCTTCGGTCCCCGCGCCTCGTGGACCTCCTCCATGTTGGTCCAGTACGCCGCATCCTGCTGGATGCACGTCACCGGACTCCCTGACCGCGAACCGCTTGCTCCAGGCGGGACCTTCGCGGAGAGCATCCCCGGTTTGGGAGCGGCATCCGCCTCCCTCATAGCGCTCTGGTGGCGCGATTACGCAGGTGGCGCGGGCCAGGTGGTTGATATATCCGCAAACGAGGTAATGCTGTTGTGCCAGCCCTACCTCGAAGTCGGTTACGCCTATACCGGCGCAAGTCGCAAGCGCAACGGCATGCCATTTCCCATGACCATCGTCAGAGCGGCGGAAGGTTATCTCGGTGTCAACGTGCTCACCCAGACCCAGTGGGAGCTGCTCTGCGCGTATATGGGCCGTCCCGAACTGATCGACGGTGAGGAGCTGTATGACCCTCGCCACAGGGCCAGACACGCCCGCGAGCTGACCGACCTGGTCGCCGGATGGGCTGCCGATAAAGAGCGAACATCCGTCTTCCTGGAAGGACAGTCCTGGCGCATTCCGTTTGGCTACGTCCCGTACCTGGACGAGGTCCGCCGAATGGCCCAGCACAAAGCCAGGGCTTTTTTTGCTCCGGTCGACCAGGCTGGGACAGCCATCCACCACCCGACCCTTCCCTTCATCGTCGACGGGCACAGGTGCGCCGTTGCGCCCGCCCCCAGATTGGGCGACGGCGTGGTCCATCCGACGTTCGAGACGCGCCCACCGACAGCCCGACCCCTCCGGTCCCCGATGCGAACAACGGCCGTCCCGGCCCACGGCCCGCTCTCGGGGCTTCGGGTTGTCGACCTCTCGATGTACTGGTCGGGTCCGCTCGCCGGTGACCTCCTGGCCCAATACGGTGCTGAGGTCATCAAGGTGGAGTCCGTTCAGCGGGTCGACGGCTGGCGGGGTATGGCGGCTGACCCGGGCATCGAACGGTCGAACATCTTCAATGGCGTCAACCTCAATAAGCTGGGCATCACGTTGGATTTGACCTCCGAGGCCGGTCGAGATCTCCTGAAACCATTAGTGCAACGCGCCGATGTGCTCATCGAAAACTTCAGCCCGCGGGTAATGGGCAACTTCGGGCTCACCGACGACGTGCTCTATCGTTGGCAACCAAACCTCATTGTCCTCTCGATGCCGGCCTTCGGTCAAAGCGGGCCCTGGCGCGATTTTGTGGGGTTTGCTCCCACCATTGAGCAGCTTTCGGGGTTGCCCGAGCTCACGGGTTACACGGATGGGCCGCCCGTACTGACCGGCAACTCTGTAGCCGACCCCTGCGCCGGCCTGTTTGGAGCTTTCGCCACTCTCGCCGTCCTTCGCCACACGAGATCCACTACGGGCGGGGCGCGCATTGACCTCTCCCAACTGGAGGCGATGACGAGCCTGCTCGCTCCCGAGCTCCTGGCCGAGCAGCTGGGTGGCCCCGCTCCCGCCCGTGGGGGAAACTCGAGCCCCGGGGTCTCCCCGTCCGGGTGTTATCCGGCGCTCGGTGACGAGAACTGGATAGTGATTACGGCCGCCTCAAGTGACGCCTGGACAGGGCTCAATACCGTAGCCGGAAAGGGCTGGGAAGACGATCCTCGCTTCCTTTCACCCGAAGCGAGGCTGCAGCATGCGGGGGAACTGGACCAGCTCATCGGAGCGTGGACCTCGCTCCACGACGCCACCCATCTGGCCGATGAGCTCCAAGCTCACCGCGTAGCCGCGGCCCCGGTCGCCACACCCAAGAGTGTCTACCAGGACTCCCATCTCGCCGGGCGCGGCTCGACGAAGGAGCTCGACCGGGACTATGTCGGTCCGGTTCGATACCCGGTCCTGCCGTTCAAGTTCTCCCGATCTCCGGGGGATGTGGTTCGGGCTGGACCGACCCTGGGTCAGGACAACGACTCCATCATCGGAGGTCTGCTCGGTGTGCCAGACGACAAACTGACGGCGTTGCGTGCCGATCGAGTCATCGGTGAGTCGCCCGGGACATAGGGCGCGCTGGGGGAGTTGGTGAGGCTCCGGGTTTGAGGTGCGAGAATTCTGTTCCTATCATGTCCGCGGGTTGACAGGGTGGAGGAGAGATCCATGAGCGATGGTGTACTGGCCGGCCGGAATGCAATTGTGACAGGGGCCAGCCGAGGGATCGGCGCCTTTATTGCCGATCGGTTAGCCGCGGAAGGTGCGGCGGTCGCCGTGTCCGCCCGCACGGTGGACCCGTCGACCTCCCCCTTCGAAGGGACGATCCACCAGACCGTGAGCCGAATCACCGAGAGGGGCGGCCGAGCGCTTGCCATTGCCGCCGATCTGTCCCAGCGGGAGGACCGGGAGCGGCTGGTGGGCGAGGCGGAGGCCGCCCTCGGTGGCGTGGACATTCTCATCAACAACGGCGCGGTCACCTATTTCACGCCGATCATGGAGTTCTCGGCGAAGCGCCGCCAACTGATGTTCGAGGTCCAGGTGTTCGCCCCGATGGACCTCGCTCAGATGGTGCTGCCCGGCATGATTGCGGCCGGCGCTGGTTGGATCGTGAACGTCTCCTCCGGCGCGGCGCGCCATCCCGTTATCCCTCCGATGGCTGGAGTTGGTGGCGGCACGGTGTACGGGATGTGCAAGGCCGCCCTGGAGCGGTTTACGACCGGGCTGGCGTCCGAGGTCTACAACGCGAACGTGGCCGTCAACGCGCTGTCCCCGAACCGGGTGGTGCCAACTCCGGGCACCATTTACCACCATCTGGTCCGGCCCGACGACCCAACGCAGGAGGTCGAGCCGCCGGAATTGTTCGCGGCCGCCACGCTGGCCCTGTGCTCGGTCGATCCGAAGAGCCGCACCGGGCTGGTCACCTACAGCCAGGATCTCCTTAAAGAGTTGGGTGCAGACGCGCCCACCTACGTGGTAACCCGTTAAACCCGCCGTCTGTCAGGGGTTATGGAGGAAGGCGGCGGTGGATCCGGCAAGTGGGGTGGCCGGCTGGTCCAGTTTGCGGTGATCCCACGATCGAGCACGGACCGGGTCGACCCGCACGACCATCCGCTTGTTCATCATCATGACGACGAGAGGTTTCATCTCATCGCTGTAGGGGCCGTTATAGCGCTCGAAGACGCTTACCGCGGCGGCCCAATACTCGGCGTTACCGGGGTCGTCGATGACATGCGCGGTTCCCTCGATCGATACGCCCCGTAGCTGGTCGTAGGTGTCCCCGGCTTCCACCATGACCACCACACGGGGGTCCCTGCGCAGGTTCACCGCCTTCTGTGACTTGGTCTTCGTCTCGAAGTAGATCTTGCCGTCGACGAGGCCATACCACATGGCCACGAGATGGGGGAACCCGTTAGGACCGAACGTTGCCATCGTGGCCGTCCGGCTCCGTTCGAGGAACGCCAGCACCGCATCGTCGCTCATCTGGATCTGTGCCCGTTGGTTGACTCCCATGCGTCCCCTCGTCTCATGGCGCGACGTCTGCCACCGACGTTAAGCGGTGAGCGGCTGACCAGCAACCGGGGGCCGACCGTGATCGGGTTCGATCCCTGGTCCGGGGCCAACCGGGGCTCGAAGCCCGTATGTGCGACACTGGGTCTTCGTAGAGCCAGGAGGCTCGGGTGGGTCGCACGATAGCCCGGTCCCCAACGAACTTCAGGCAGGGTACATGAGCACATTCAAGGCCAACGGGTGTCAGCTTTATTATGAGGTGACCGGCAGCGGTCCTCCACTATTGTTCAACCATGGAGGATTCGGTGGGTTGGGGACCGGTACAAGACCGAACGATCCGCAATGGGTCGAATCCCTTGCCGCGGCCAACACTGTCATCACCTATGATCGCCGGTCAGCCGGCCGATCCGGTACGACGTCAGAACCGCATACTCTGGAGCTCTTCTGTCAAGACGCTCTCGCACTTCTCCGCCACCTCGACATTGAGAAGGCAACGGTCTGGGGCGAGTCGGCGGGAGTTGCCATCGCCAGCACCTTTGCGCTCCTGTATCCAGACCAGACACGAGCTCTGATACTCACGGATGGTGCGCCCTGGTTCTCTCGCGACGATCGGCTACTGAGACGCTTAAGGGATCGGATCCAGTTACTTGAATCGAAAGGCCCTGAAGCCGCCTACGAAGCGCGTCGACGGGAGGGCACGGTCGGGCTTGAGATCTTCGCCCCGGAGCGTCCACTGACCAACGACGAGGAAGCCGGTCGAGAGGCAAGGCTGGAAGACCTGAGAAAACAAGTGCGGGCTATCCCTCGGTCAGAACGTATCGAGCGATATGCAGCTGAGCTGCGAACGTACGCGGCCTATGTCGACTTCGATATCACCTCGTGCCTCGGTGAGCTGACCATGCCAACGCTGATCATATATGGCACCCGCGACTCGATCTTTCCTGATGCGGAATGGTCGCAACTGACGCGTTCCATGGTGAATGTCACCTATGTGCCAATTGCGGGGGCGGAGCACGGTATCCTGGAGAAAGAGGGGGTCCTGCGCACCATAGCTGAGTTTCTTGAAGCGCAGAGATGAGACGTAGTTGGATTGTGTTATAAAAACCGCGTATTACGCGGTTTTTATAACACAATCCGTGGGGCGAGGTGTCCGCCAGGCGGGGCGGCTGGGTCGGCCGGGGGGTGGGGTCGGGCCGCCGGCGAGGGGCGGGCCGGCGCCCGCCGGCGAGGGCAGGTCGGGTCGGCGGGGGTGGGGTCGGGCCGCCGGCGGGCGAGGTTCGGCGCCGGCTGTCCAGTCCCGGCTGGCCCGCACCGGAATGGAGACCACTCCGGGGTGAAATCCGTGGCTGGCACGGATGACAGAGCGAGGCGCCTGGGGGACACTCGGGTGAGCCGCAGGGCGCGGTGGTCCGAACCAAGATGGTGTTCGAAGCCCGAATCTGAGCCCGGAGGCGGCCCCGGCGGCAACGGACGGTCGCCGGTTTCCGGGAAAGCGGGCGGGGCGCACGCAGTCCGGGGAGGGGGGCAGGGCCCTTCCCGGACCGGGCGCACGCAGTCCGGGGGGAAGGGAGCGGTCAACTGCCGCGATTGCCCAGGTTCTTCCGGCCCGCGCCATTACGCTGACGTTCGTGAGCGAGCTGGGGGCCATCCGGCAGGACTTTGAGGACGCCGGGCACTACGCCGACGTTGACGACCATCTTGACGTCGAGGATCACGTGGATGCCGGGGACGTGGATCCCGAGGACGATATGGATCCCGAGGACGACATGGACGTCGAGGACGACATTGACGTCGAGGACGACATGGACGTCGAGGACGAAATGGACGTCGACGACCACCTGGACGCCCACCCCCACGTGGACGTCGAGATGGCGCCGAGGCCAACCGGGCTGGCGGCCACACCTCGTTCCCCTGCAGACGATGCCAACCGGTTGGAACGCATCGTCGCCGAGCTGGCCGAAGTGGAAGCCACCCTCCGCCGCCTCGACGACGGCAGCTATGGCATCTGCGAAACCTGCGGGGCGCCGGTCGACACGGACGCCCTCGCCGCCGAGCCTCTCACCACCCGCTGCCCGCAACACGCAGGCTGAGTGCTTCGAATCTCAACTACTACGTTGTGATCTTAACCCGTTGCCAGCGGCGCCACGCCATGACCGCGTTGATGTCTTAAGAACAAAGATCATCAATGTAGTTGAGATCTGAAGCGCTGAAGTCGGGCCCCCTCCGCGCCCGGCCGCGGGAATCACAAACCCGGGAGCCGGGGCATTTCCCCGTGCCGCGTCCCGCCGCGTCCGGCCGTAACCCGCCGCCTTCCCCCCTGGGTCCGGTGGTCATCGTCTCGCTCGAGCGAGCGATGGGTGGAGGGCGGCCCGACCGCCGGCCGGTCCTCTCGAGGGGCGGGATCACGATCGAGGCCCCGGGCCGTGAGATATCCTCTGGCTCGCTCGGTGCGCGGGTAGCGTCCAACCAGGGCCCAGAAACGACGGTCGTGATGGGGGACGCTGAGATGGGCCAGTTCGTGAACGATCACATAATCGAGCACCCACGCCGGCTCGCCTACCAGTCGAGACGAAATGCGGATGGTGCCGTCCGACGGCGTGCAGCTCCCCCAGCGACACTCCTGGTTGTCGACCCAGCGGATAGCCGCCGGCAGCATCAGGCCGTAACGCTGTGCCAGCACCTCCGCCCGGGCGGAGAGATCGATGGTATGGCTGGCGGCGCGCCGCTCCATGCGGCGCACCATTTCGGCCACCCAGCGTTCCTCATCGGCGACGGTCATTCCAGCCGGGATCGACACCCTCAACACGCCGCGCACCTCCCGAGCTTGGACTGTCTTGCGCCGCCGCGCGCTTCTAACCACCTCGACCCTCACAGCTCGGACGGTATCGCGGCGCAGTGACATCAACCGGTAGGTTGAACCGCCCCTTCACCCGCATCCGCCTCCGCTCCCTCGTCGAGGCCTTCGAGCAGGTTGACCCGATGAACAGGGCAGAGACCGGCCGCGGTGTACCAGCCCCGGTAGCCCGCCAGATGTCCGACCCGGTATTCGGTCTGTCCGGCAGCGCGCGCCAGGGCCCGCACGACGCCTCCGTGGACGACGACCAGCATTCGGCCCAGCTCCCCGGCCGAGGCCTCTGACGCCACCCGGCCCCCGGCCGCCACCACCCGGGCGTCGAAGTGGGTGCGGCTCTCGCCGCCGGGTGGTGCGAACTGAGCGTCGCCGGCGAAGCGGGCGGTTGCGCCGGGCCAGCGGGACTCGATCTGCCCCAGGGTGCAGCCCGACCATTCACCGACGTTGTATTCACGGAGACCGGGCTCGATCCAGTGCGGGCCGGCCACCGGGAGGACCTCCGCCATCAGTTGCGCGGTCCGCCGGGCGCGCGCCAGGTCGGAGCTCACCACTACGTCAAAGGGTGGATCGTCTCGCAGTCGGGCGGCCGACTGGCGGGTTTGTCTCTCCCCCCCGGCCGAGAGCGGCGGGTCGGCCCACCCCTGCCATCGTCCCTCTGCATTCCACACGGACTGGGCGTGACGGATCAGCAGGAGGCCGGACACGAGGCGAGAGGCTAGCGCCGCTAACAGAACCGGCCAGGAATGCTCTGGCGCGGTAGGGTGCAGCCGGAAGAATGACCGGATGAAACGGACTGACACTCGCGCCGCCGATCAGGAAGCCTCGTGCCGTGGGCCCGCGGAGCCCCCGCCGGTCGCCGTCCTCCTTCTGTTCGCGGCGGCCCGGGCCGCCGCCGGCACCGGCCGGGAGCAGGTACGCGCGCACACCGTGGCGGAGGTGCTCGCCGACGCCAATGCCCGGTACGGCGAGCGTTTCGCTGCGGTTGTCGCGAGGTCGCGAGTGTGGGTCAACGGCGAGCCCGCTCCTCCGGAACAGGTCCTGCAGGCTGGCGACGAGATCGCGGTCCTTCCACCGGTCTCGGGCGGGGCGGCGGTGTCGGGAGGAGCGGCAGTATCCGGAGGGGCCCCTCTGGCAGAGGTGAACCTGCGGTAGCCTCCCCTGACGGTGGCCCTCTCTCACGGCCGGTGTTGGCTCACGGACGGTGCCGGTGCCGAGTCTCAGGTGACCGGGCCCGCAACGGCAACACCTGGCCGCGCCCGGCCGCCGGCATGAATGACTTTCCCGATCCCTGGCGGGACCTGGGCGAGTTCATCCGGGAGCAGCGGAACGTGGCCCGCCTGTCGGTGCGCCGCCTCTCCGACATGGCAGGCATCTCCAACCCCTACCTGAGCCAGATCGAGCGAGGCCTTCGGCGCCCCTCGGCCGACATTCTCCAGCAGATCGCCCGGGCCTTGCGGATCTCGGCCGAGACCCTCTACGTCCGCGCCGGCATCCTCGACGCCCGCGAGGTGCCGGGCGACCTGACCGAGGCCATCCTCGGCGAGGCGACCCTGAGCGACGACCAGAAACAGACGTTGCTGCGTATCTTTCTGTCGTTTCGCCGCGAAAACGCGGCCGCCGCGGCCAGCACCGCCGCGGCCAGCACCGACTCGGCCAGTACCGACTCGGCCAGAACCAACTCGGCCAGAACCAACTCGGCCAGCTCCGAATGGGGGCGCGCCTGATGCCGGCGGTCGCGGTCCTGTCGATGCACACCTCGCCGCTGACCCAGCCCGGCGCCGGTGACGGCGGCGGCATGAACGTCTACGTCAGGGAGCTGGCGGCGGCGCTGGCCCGGTCCGGGGTGGGATGTGAGGTCTTCACCCGGGCCGATAGCGAGGACTGCCGGGCTACGGTCAAGGTCGAGCCCGGCCTTCGCGTCCATCACATTCCCGCCGGCCCGCTCGGCCCTGTGGCCAAGGAGCAGCTCCCCGATCTGGTGCCGGCCTGGACGTCAGGCGTCGCGGCGCGCCTTGCCGCGCTCGCCGGCGCCGGGCGGGGCGTGGACGCCATCCACGCCAACTACTGGCTGTCGGGCCTGGCCGGGCACACCCTCAAGCACGAGTTCGATGTCCCGCTCCTCGTGACGTTCCACACGCTGGACCGGGTGAAGGCGGACGCCAGCCCGGAGGAGCTCTCGGTGGCCGAGCCCGCACGCCGGGCCCAGGCGGAAGCGGAGATCGTCGGCTGCGCCGACGCCGTCGTGGCCTCCTGCTCGGTCGAGGCCGAGCAGCTCGTCGACCTCTACGGGGCGGCACCAGAGCGGATTGCCATCGTGGCACCCGGAGTCGACCATGCCTTTTTCAGTCCGGGGGCCCGCGCCCAGGCCCGGCGCGCCGTCGGGCTGCCGGAGCAGGATCCCGTCATCCTCTTCGCCGGTCGCATCCAGCCGCTCAAGGGGTTGACCGTCGTCGTCGACGCGCTGGCCGAGCTTCGGGCGGACGGCCTGGGGTCGGCCATGCTCGTGGTCCTGGGCGGCCCGAGTGGACCGCACGGCTATGAGGAGCTTGATGAAGTGCACCGCCGGGTCGATGCCCACGGCCTCGACGGATCGGTGCGGATGCTGCCACCGCAGCGCCACGAAATGCTGTCCAGCTATTACCGGGCCGCGGACGTCTGTGTGGTGCCGAGCCACTCCGAATCGTTCGGGCTGGTGGCGCTGGAAGCGGCTGCCTGCGGGGTGCCGGTCGTGGCGGCCGCCGTAGGCGGGCTCACCACCTTGGTCGACCACGAGCGCACCGGCTTCCTCGTCGAGGGCCGCGATCCTGCCGACTACGCCCGTCCGCTGGAGGCCATCCTGACCGACCGGCGGCTCGCCACCCGGCTGGGACGAGCGGCCGCCGGCCGGGCCCAGGCCTACACCTGGGCCGCCGCGGCACGCGAGTTTTGGGCCCGGGGCGAGGCCCTGATGGCCTCGGCCCTGGTGCCCTGCGGCTAGCGCATCGGGCCAAGCATTAACATTCAACACCTGGCCACCGGATCCCTTGCCGTGCCCTGGGCGCGCCGGTACGCTCGCCAATGCCGTCGCCCGGGAGCGCCCGGGAGTCACGTTCGTTCGGGGAAGTGCGAATAGCAGCTCGCGCGCGCTACTCGGGCCGGCGGCACGGGAGGGAGCAACGGCGTAGGGTCTGCCGGCAGCGTAGGGTCTGGCGGCATGACCCTGGCCGCGACGTTGACGGTGGTCGGTGGCGGGAAGATGGGCGAAGCTCTCGTCGCCGGATTGCTGCGCACCGGGTGGGGAGAGCCGGCCGCTATCGCCGTCGTCGAGATTGACCCGGGTCGGCGAGCCGAGCTGGTCGCCCGCTACCCGGGCCTGCGGATCGCGAGCACGGTGGCGGACGCCGTCGGCCCTGCTGAGCCTAGGAGAGCAACAGGTGGGCCCGGCGGGGCAGTGGTGGCGGTCAAGCCGGCCGACGTCGAGGACGTGTGCGGTGCGTTGGGATTAGCGGGCGCGGACCGGGTGCTGTCGATCGCGGCCGGCGTCAGCCTGGCGTCACTCGAGTCCTGGCTGGCGAAGCCGATCCCGGTCGTTCGGGCCATGCCCAACATGCCGGCCCTGGTCGGCGCCGGCGCGGCCGCGATCTCCGGCGGCCGCGCCGCCGGCCCCGGCGACCTGGCCTGGGCGGAACGGGTGCTCGAGGCGGTCGGGACCGTCGTCACGGTCCCCGAGTCGACGCTCGACGCCGTCACCGGTTTGTCGGGCTCAGGGCCGGCCTATGTCTTCTTGCTCGCCGAGGCGCTGATAGACGCCGGCGTTCTGGTCGGGCTCAGCCGGTCCGTCGCCCGCCAGCTCACGGTCCAGACCCTGCTGGGGTCGGCCCGCCTGCTCGACGAGACCGGCGAGGAGCCGGCCGCTCTCCGGGCGGCGGTCACCTCTCCGGGCGGCACCACCGCCGCCGGGCTTCGCGCCCTGGAGGCCGGTGGCATGCGCCACGCCGTGCTCGAGGCCGTCGCCGCCGCCACCGAGCGGTCCCGGCAGCTCGGCGATCGGCCCTGAGCGGTCCCGGCAGCTCGGCGATCGGCCCTGAGCGGTCCCGGCCGCTCGGCGATCGGCCCTGAGCGGTCCCGGCCGCTCGGCGATCGGCCCTGAGCGGTCCCGGCCGCTCGGCAATCGGCCCTGAGCGGTCCCGGCAGCTCGGCGATCGGCCCTGAGCGGTCCCGGCCGCTCGGCGATCGGCGGGCAGCCTGGCGACCTGGCCTGACCCGTCGCGCTGGGCTGGCGGCCCGCGCTTTTGCAGCGGCTCAGGGTGGCGTACCCTTGCGAGTTGGAGAAGGGTGGTGCGGCGCGCGTGCAACCAAACGAGTCCCGGTCCCGTTTCGTGACGGTCGCAGAGGTAGCGGCGCAACTTCGCGTGTCCAACATGACCGTGTACCGGCTGATCCAGTCCGGCCAGCTCCCCTCGACCCGGGTAGGGCGTTCGTACCGGATCCGTGAAGAGGATGTGGCTCGCTACCTGGCGCAGCAGTACCACCGCGCCGGCTGACGGCGTGTGCCTCGTATGGCGAGGGAAACCTGAAGCGGCGACCGGCCGAAGCGAATCACCGGGGTGAGCCGCGGCCCGGTTACGTTTTTATCCGATTACGGGCTCGAGGATGAGTTCGTCGGCATCGTGCATCGGGTCATCGCCCGACAGGCCCCCCGTGTCCAGGTCATCGACCTGACCCACCAGGTGCCGGCCCACGATGTGCGGGCCGGAGCCCTGACCCTCTGGCGGGCGGCCCCGTGGCTGGCCCCCGGCGTCATCCTCGCGGTCGTCGATCCGGGAGTGGGCACGTCGCGTCGGGCCGTCGTCATCGAGGTCGCCGAGGCTGGGGCCGTCCTGGTCGGCCCCGACAACGGACTCCTTCTCCCTGCCGGCACCTCCCTCGGTCCGCTGACCGCCGCCGTCGAGCTGCCCCCTCGCCACGAGCGCGGTGCCACTTTCGCGGGGCGTGACGTGTTCGCCCCGGCTGCGGCCGAACTGGCGCAGGGCGCCGCCCTCAGCCGTCTCGGACAGCCGATCGACCCAGACAGCCTGGCCGCAACGCCGGTACCCGAACCACACACCGGACCGGACGGCTCGGTTCGGGCCGAGGTTCTCTGGATCGACCGCTTCGGCAATGCCGAGCTCAACGTCCGCCCCGCCGACGCCGGCCATCTCGGCGGGATTGTGGACCTGCACGCCGGGTCACAGACCTGGCCCGCCCGCCGGGTCGCGGCCTATGGCGACCTCGATGCGAGCGAAGTCGGGCTGGTCACCGACTCGTACGGGCTCCTGGCGGTCAGCTGCCGCGGCACCCCCGCCGCCGCCCGCACGGGTCTCGGCCCGGGGGACGAGGTGTGGCTCCGGCCTGCCGAAGGGTAGGACTTCACCCTCGGTACCATTCCTGGCATGGCAACCGTCCGGCGAATACCCGAAGCCACCGTCGCCCGGCTGCCGCTCTACCTCCGGGCCCTCGACGAGGCCGCCCGCGAGCGGATGGTGACGATTTCTTCGGAGGCCCTCGCCATGCGGGCCGGCGTCAACGCACCCCAGGTTCGCAAGGACCTCTCCCACCTGGGTTCGTACGGGACGCGCGGCGTCGGCTACGACGTGGGGTACCTGCTCCGTCAGATCAACCGTCAGCTGGGGCTCACCGAGGACCGCCGGGTGGCCATCATTGGCGCTGGCAACCTGGGCCGGGCCCTGGCCAGCTACGGCGGCTTCCCGGCCCGGGGCTTCCACGTGGTCGCCGCCTTCGATGTCGACCCGACCAAGATCGGCACCCGGGTCGGTCATGTCGTGGTCCAGCCCAGCTCGTCGATTATCGAGATCTTTGAGGATGAAAAGGTGGCCATCGCGGTCATTGCCACCCCCGCCGCAGTCGCCCAGAGTGTGGCGGACGTCGCCGTGGCCGCAGGTGTGGGCTCCATCCTCAATTTCGCTCCCACGACGGTGTCCGTCCCGGCCCGGGTGGCGCTGCGCCAGGTCGACCTCGGCATCGAACTTCAAATCCTCAGTTTCTACGAGCAACAACGGGCCCGGCCGCTGCTGCCGGCGGCCGGCGGGTAGGGAGGGCGCCGCATGCCCGTGGCCGATGTCCTCTATCCCGTCGACCTCATAGTCGATGGCCGGCGATGCGTGGTGGTCGGCGGTGGCGCAGTTGCCGCCCGGAAGGTCGAGGGTCTGGTGGCGGCCGGCGCGGACGTGGTGGTGATCGCCCCCAAAATCGACGACCAGATCCGCCACATGCCCGTCCAGCTGATTGAGCGCTCCTACTATGGCGGGGACCTGGAGGGAGCCTGGCTGGCCATTGCGGCAACCGACGATGCCGGGGTCAACCGGGCTATCCGGGCCGACGCCGACCGCGCCCGGATCTGGGTCAATGCCGCCGATGACCCGACGGCCTGCTCTTTTACCCTGCCGGCGGTGGTGCGGCGGGGCCCGGTGATGGTGACGGTGTCAACCGCGGGACATAGCCCCGCCCTGGCCAGCTGGGTCCGCGGCGAGCTGGCCGCCCAGCTCGGCCCGGAGGTCGGACTTCTGGCCGAACTGCTCTCGGAGGCTCGGGACCAGTTGAAAGCGGCGGGCCGATCCACCGAAGATGTCGACTGGCGCCAGGCGCTCGATTGGGACATGCTCGAACTCATCCGATCAGGCCGCACGGCCCAGGCAAGGGAGCGCCTCCAGGCTTGTCTGTCGTCGTCGTAGGACTCAACCACCGCACCACCCCGCTGCCGGTGCTCGAAGCCATGACGGTGCCGCGCGCCCGGGCCGCCAAGGCGCTGCACGACCTGGCCAGTCGGGACTACCTGAGCGAGGTGGTCATCGTCTCGACCTGCCTGCGGACCGAGGTGTACGCCGACGCCGGGCGCTTCCATCCAGCCGTGGGCGAGATCCGCAACTTTCTCTCCGAGTGGAGCGGCGGCCCACCCGAGTCGTTCTCTGATCAGCTGTACGCCTATTACGACGAGGCCGCGGCTTCCCACCTGTTCAAGGTGGCGGCCGGGCTGGACTCGGCCGTGCTCGGGGAAAGCGAGATCCTGGGTCAGGTCGGCGATGCCTGGGGCGCGGCCCGGGAGGAGTCGACGGCCGGACCGGTGCTGTCGGTGTTGTTCCGTCACGCCGTCGAGGCGGGCAAGCGGGTGCGATCCGAGACGGCTATCGCCCGGGGCACCACGTCGCTCTCCCAGGCCGCCGTGGCGATGGCGGCGGCCGAGCTCGGGACGCTGTCGGGCAAGACGACGCTCGTTCTCGGCGCCGGCGAGATGGGCGAGAGCATGGCCCAGGCCCTGGCCGGAGCCCTCGATGCCGGCTCCCTGCTCGTGGCCAACCGCACGTGGAGCCGGGCCACCCAGCTGGCCGCCCGGTACGGGGGGAGGGCGATCGAATGGTCGGCCCTGCCGAGCGCCCTGGTCGACACCGACGTCCTCCTGACATCCACCGGCTCTCCGGAAGTGCTGCTCGTGGCCGCGGACCTGGACGCTGTTCTTTGGGAACGGCAGGGACGCCCATTGCTCATCGTGGACATTGCCATGCCGCGGGACGTCGACCCGGCCGTCGGGACCTTGCCGGGCGTGACACTGCTCGACATGGACGACGTGACTGCCTCGGCCGCCGTCGCCATGGCCGGCCGCCGCCAGGAGCTTCCCCGGGCCGAGGCCATCGTCGCCGAGGAGGTCGAGCGGTACCTCGACGTGTCCGCCCAACGTCAGGTGGCACCTCTGGTCGCCGCGCTGTACGAGCGGGGTGAGGCCATCCGCTCCAGCGAGTTGACCCGCTTCCGGAACCGCCTGGCCGGGCTGGATCCGGCCCAAGCGGCCGCCGTCGATGCCCTCACCCGGGGGATTGTGGCCAAGTTGCTGCACGAACCGACGGTCAGCGTCAAGGCCGGAGCCGGAACGCCGAGCGGCGAGCAGCTGGCGCAAGGACTCCAGCGGTTGTTCGAGCTCGATATCTGACGGGCCGCCGTTGGCCCAGCCGCTACGACCAGGACGACCAGGAAAGCCGCTCCGGATCGCCACCCGGGGCAGCGAGCTGGCCCGGTGGCAGGCCGAAGAGGTGGGCCGCGCCCTGCGATCCGCCCATCCGGGGCTCTCCATCGAGCTGGTTGTGATCTCGACGTCCGGCGATCAGCGGCGGGATGTTCCGGTGTGGGAGCTGGGCGGCCAAGGGGTGTTCGTCAAAGAGGTGCAGGCCGCCGTTCTCCACGGACGGGCCGATCTCGCCGTGCACTCGGCCAAGGATCTGCCGTCCCGGACTCCGGAGGGGCTGGTCCTTGCGGCCCTCGCTGGACGGGCCGACGCCCGTGACGCCCTCGTCGGATCCCGCCTGGCCGACCTCCAGCCGGGAGCGCGGATCGCGACGGGTTCGGTGCGCCGGCGAGCGCAGCTGGCCTGGGTACGCCCCGACCTCACCTTCGCCGGCCTACGCGGCAACATCGGCACCCGCCTGGACCGGATACCGGACGGCGGGGCGGTGGTCGTGGCCGCCGCCGCCCTGGCCCGCCTCGGTCTGCTCGACCGGGCCGCCGAGATCCTGCCCACCGCGGTCATGCTCCCACAGGTGGGACAGGGCGCGATCGGCGTCGAGTGCCGGGCCGACGACGGCGACACCCGGGCCGCGCTGGCCGCGATCGATGACGCCGATGTTCATACTGCAGTGACCGCCGAGCGGTCGTTTCTGGCCCGCCTGGGCAGCGGGTGTGACCTTCCGGTCGGGGCCTTTGCGGTCTGCCTGCCTGGCGACACCCTGCGGCCTGGCGACAGCCTGCGGCCTGGTGACACCCTGCGAATCGACGGGCTCATCGCCTCCGCTGACGGACGGGTGGTGCTGCGCTCGGGGCGGACCGGGCCCATGGAGTCCCCGGCTCTGCTCGGCTCGGCCCTGGCCGAAGCGCTCCTGGCCGCGGGCGGGGCCGGGCTCATCGGGGATGGCCTCGTCGGGGACGGCCTCGCCGGGGACGGGGCTCATCTCGCCGGGGACGGGGCTCATCTCGCCGGGGGCGAATCTGGGTGACCGTCTATCTGGTGGGCGCCGGGCCCGGTGATCCCGGGCTGCTGACCGTGCGCGGGGCGGAGCTGCTGCGCGGCGCGGATGTGATCGTGCACGACCGGCTGTCGGACGCCAGCCTTCTTGACCTGGCGCCGCCGGAAGTCCGCCGGATCGACGTCGGGAAGGAACCGGGCGGCCCGGTCGACCAGGACCAGATCAACGCCCTCCTGATTCGCGAAAGCCGCGCCGGCCGACGAGTCGTCCGCCTGAAGGGCGGCGACCCCTTCGTGTTCGGGCGGGGTGGCGAGGAGATCCTCGCCCTTCAGGCCGCGGGGGTGCTCTTCGAGGTGGTGCCGGGCATCACATCCGCGGTGGCAGTGCCGGCTTACGCCGGGGTACCGGTTACCCACCGGGGTCTCTCGACCTCGTTCACGGTGGTGACCGGCCACAGCCGCCATGCCGTCGACCGCGAGACCAATTGGGACGCGCTGGCCGAGGCGGGCGGAACCATCGTCGTTCTCATGGGAGTGGCGCACCGGGGGGCGATCGCGGCCAGGCTGCTCGGCGCCGGCCTGGCGCCGGACACCCCCGTTCTGGCCGTCCGCTGGGGCACCCGGCCCGAGCAGCAGACCATCCGGATGCGACTCGACGAGCTCGGGGACACGCCGCTCGAGCCCCCGGTCACCCTGGTCATCGGGGCGGTCGCCGGGCTGGAGCTCGACTGGTACCAACGACGCCCGCTCTTCGGTCGCCAGATCGTGGTGACCCGGGCTCAGTCGCAGGCCGGCACGCTGTCGCAGCAATTGCGCGAGCTGGGCGCCCGCCCCATCGAGGTGCCCGCCATTCGCATCGAACCGCCGGCCGATGGGGGAGCGGCGCTCCGACGAGCGGCCCGGGCGCTGCGGGAAGGACAGTACGACTGGGTGGTGTTCAGCTCGACGAACGCGGTCGAGGCGCTGCTCGGCCAGTTGGCCGACGCCCGGTCGTTTGGATCGGCTCGCATCGCCGCCGTCGGTCCCGGCACGGCCGACGCTCTCGAACGGTGGCGGCTGCTCGCGGATCTCGTGCCCGACCGCGCCGTCGCCGAGGGTCTGCTCGAGGCCTTTCCTCGGCCCCCTCGCTCCGGGGCCCGGGTGCTGCTTCCCCGCGCCGCCGCCGGGCGCGAGGTCCTGCTGGACGGGCTGGCGGCGGCGGGATGGGAGGTGGAAGCGGTGACGGCCTACCGCACGGTTGGCGTGTCGTTGACCCGGTCTGAGCGTGAGGCGGTGGCCACCGCCGATGCCGTCTGCTTCGCTTCGGCCTCAGCGGTCGGCAGCTTCCTCGCGGCCTCCGGCGGTTCGGGGACCTTGCCGCGGGTGGTGGTGTGCATCGGGCCCACCACCGCCGCGGCAGCAGTCGCGGCCGGGGTCGAGGTGACGGCGGTCGCAGAGCCACATACCGGGCCCGGCCTGATCGCCGCGCTCCTGGAGGTCTTCAAGTCCGGCCCGGCCTGAGGGGTCGAGTCTGAGCGGTCCACTCAGGGCGGGCCGGTAAGCGCGAACACCGGGTGGCGGGGGGCGATCGCGGCCAGCTCCTCGTCGGTCGAATCCGGCCCGACGCCCTGGAAGAACACCCCGACCTCGGCCTTCCACCGCCGGAGGTAGGCCCGTAGGATCGCTACCTTCTCGGTGCCGGTCACCTCATTGGCAACCCGCTCGTCGCGTCGCCGACCGAGGATGAGCGTCAGGTGGCCGTCGGCGGCCCGGACGTTGCGCACCCACTCAGCCTCGCCCCGCGGCGCGACGAGATAGTCGGCCCTCGAGAGTGAGGAGGTTGACCGGGGTGTGCCGGGGCTGACCGCTCTTGCGCCCGGTGACCTCCAGGACCCGTGAGCCCAGCACGCTGATGCCCATTCGGGTCAGTCCGGCCACGGCCTTGTTGAACACGTTTCGGGTGAACCATCCAGGTTGGCGGTAGTCGATAGCCATGGGTCCTCTTCTGTGGGTTTGATCTCTGGCTCTGTGGGTTCGATCTGGCGGTCACACGGGAGCTGTTCGGCCACTGCGTGGGCGCGACCACCGATGTCGAGGCTGCGCTTCGATACGAGATGCGCCTGGTGGCGCGCCTGATCGGCCCGTCATGAAGATACGGTAGGTCCATGCCTTTCCCTAAGACGAGGCTGCGCCGGTTGCGCCGACTGCCGGTCCTTCGCGACCTGGTGGCGGAGACGGCGCTGACGCCGGCCGACTTGATCGCACCTCTCTTTGTCCGCGAGGGCATCGGCGAGCCCCGGCCCATCCCGTCGCTGCCGGGAGTGGTCCAGCACACCATTGAGACCCTCGCCAAGGAGGCCGACCGGTTGGCGTCGCTCGGCGTCCCGGCCGTCGTGCTCTTCGGCGTGCCGGCGGCCAAGGACGCGGTGGGCAGCGGAGCCAGCGATCCCTCCGGGATTGTCCAGGTCGCATTGCGCCGGCTCGCCGACGACCTCGGCGACCGGCTGGTGCGCATCGCCGATCTCTGCCTCGACGAGTACACCGACCACGGTCACTGCGGGATCCTCGACCGCGACGGCCAGGTCGACAACGACCTCACCCTGGACCGCTACGCCGAGGTGGCGGTGGCCCAGGCCGCCGCCGGCGCTCACGTGGTCGCCCCCTCCGGGATGATGGACGGCCAGGTCGCCGCCATCCGGGCCGGCCTGGATGGCGCCGGTTTCGCCCAGTTGCCGATCCTGGCGTACGCCGCGAAGTACGCGTCGGCGCTCTACGGTCCCTTCCGCGACGCGGTCGACGTGACCATCACCGGCGGCGGCGACCGCCGGGGCTACCAGCAGGACTACCGCAACCGCCGCGAAGCGGTGCGCGAAGTGGAACTGGACATCGAAGAGGGCGCCGACATGGTGATGGTCAAGCCCGCGCTCGCGTATCTCGACGTGATCGCCGAGGTGCGGGCCCGCGTCGACGTCCCGCTGGCGGCGTACCACGTGAGCGGCGAGTACGCCATGATCAAGGCCGCAGCCGAGCGGGGCTGGATCGACGGGGCAGCCGTCGCCCTCGAGCACACCCTGGCCATCAAGCGGGCCGGGGCCGACATGATCCTGACCTATCTGGCGGGAGAGCTGGCTGAGACCCTCCATGGGTGAGCCGGCCGGGACCGGTCCGGTCAGCCTGGCCCTGTTCGAACGAGCGGTCCGCACCATACCGGGTGGGGTCAACTCCCCGGTGCGGGCCTTCCGCTCGGTGGGCGGAACGCCGTACTTCGTGGCCCGGGCCGAAGGCGCCTACGTGTGGGATGTCGACGGGAACCGGTACGTGGACTACGTGCAATCGTACGGCGCGTCGATCCTCGGTCACGCCCACCCCGCCGTGGTCGAAGCCGTGCAGCGGGCGGCCGCGGCCGGTACGTCCTTTGGGGCACCCACCGAACGTGAGGTACTCCTGGCGGAAGAGATCTGCGGCCGGGTCGGCGGATGTGAGCAGGTCCGTCTGGTCAACAGCGGGACCGAGGCGGCCATGAGCGCGGTTCGCCTGGCCCGCGGCGCCACCGGCCGCGACCGGGTGGTCGTCTTCGCCGGCTGCTACCACGGCCACAGCGACGGGCTCCTGGCCGGTGGCGGCAGCGGGGTTGCGACCCTGGGGTTGCCGGCGTCCGCAGGCGTGTCCAGGGCCGCGGTGGCGGACACCCTGGTGGTCCCGTACAACGTGGTGCCCGAGCTCAGCGCCGACGTGGCCTGCGTGATCGTCGAACCGGTGGCCGCCAACATGGGCCTGGTGCCCCCGGTGCCGGGGTTCCTCGAAGGACTGCGCCAGGAATGCGACCGGGCCGGCGCCCTGCTGATCTTCGACGAGGTGATCACCGGGTTCCGCCTCGCCTATGGCGGTGCGACTGAAGCATTCGGCGTGCGGCCGGACCTGTGGTGCTTCGGCAAGGTCATCGGGGGCGGCCTGCCGCTCGCCGCCTTCGGCGGTCGCCGCGACCTGATGGATCACCTCGCCCCGGTCGGCCCCGTCTACCAGGCTGGCACCCTGTCCGGCAACCCGCTGGCCACCGCGGCAGGCCTGGCCGCGCTCGCCCAACTCGATCGGGGCGTGTACCCGGAGCTGGCCAGCCGGGTTGGCCGCCTCGGCGCCGGATTGGCCGCCGCGCTCGGGCCGCCGCTCGCAGGCGATGTGAACGTGCCCGTCGCCGGACCGCTGATCGGGGTGTTTTTCACGGCCTCACCCGTCACCGACTACGCCGGCGCCACGGCGTCGGCTGCCACCGGCCGCTACCCCGAACTGATGCACGGCCTGCTGGAGCGGGGTGTGGCCATCGCCCCCGGGGCCTACGAGATCTTTTTTCCGAGCCTGGCGCACAGTGACGCGGACCTCGCTGCGACCGTGGAGACGTTCGGGGAGGCCGCGGCCTCTCTGGCTGCCGCCAGGTCCTAGCTGACGCGGGCGTTGGGCCGGTCAGACCGTCAGCCGGTCGGCGCCGCCTTGGTCCTCGTAGCCCGGCCCGGCTTTGTGTTAAGAAAACCGCCTAATACGCGGGAAATATAGCACAAAGCTACGAGAAGCTGATGGCCGCCAACGATCAGGTGGGCTCGGGCACCAGCCGGGCCACCGCTGCCACGGCCCGATAGGCCGCCTCGGCCGGGCCCAGTTCGTCGGGGCGGAGCAGGTTGGCCATGATCCGCAGCACCCACTCCATCAGGGTCCGGCTCCGCATCCCGGTGGTCACCAGGATCTTCATGAGCTCCGGCCGGCCGATGATGCGGACGAATGCCCGAGCCACCTTGTAGTACAGGGCGTACGACGCGTCGAGGCGCGCCTCGTAGGTCTGGAGGGCCAGACCGTCACCGCTGGTGAGGGCCAGGTGCACGGCATCGGCAGCCCAGCGCCCCGACTCGTAGGCATAGGCGATTCCCTCCCCGTTGAAGGGGTTGATGGTCCCGCCGGCGTCGCCTACCACCAGCCAGGTAGGTCCCGCCCGGGGACCGACGGACATGCCCATCGGGAGGCGCCCGCCCGTGGCCGGACCGCAGGCGGTCTCGTCCCGGATGCCCCACGATGGTGGCGCATACTCGGCGAACTGCTCGAGAAGGTGGGTGGTGTTGACCGCCTTCCACTGATGGAAAGTGGACAGCAGCCCGATCCCCACGTTGATCCGGCCGTCGCCGGCCGGGAAGATCCATCCGTAGCCGGGCAACACGTTGCCGGCTTTGTCACGGATGTCCAGCCAGCTGTCGATCCAGGGCTCGGCGTGACGGGGCGAGGTCCAGTAACCCCGGATGGCCATGCCGAGCGGGTATGCCCGGTTACGGCTGGTACCGAGGGACCGGCCGAACCTGGAGTTGGCCCCGTCCGCTACGACCGTGTAGCGGGCCCGGACCTCGACGGGTCGGCCTGGCGCCGAGGAACCGGTCGCGCCCCTCGTCTCAGCCGGTTCCTCCGCGCCGGTCCGGGACCTGACCCTGGCGCCGCGGACCAGGCCGGCCTCGACCACAGGCTCCACTGCCTCGGTGCCGTCCCAGACCGCCGCCCCCGCCTTACCCGCCTGCTCCGCAACGAGGGTGTCCAGGTCGCGTCGGCTGATCACGTATCCGTAGCCAGGAAGGTCGGGGTGCTCGGGCCAGGTCAGCTCGAGAACGCGGCCGAAGCCGTGGGAGCGCAGACCGTGGAACCGGTGACCGACTCCGGCCAGCTCGTCGGCGAGGCCCATGTCTTCGAGCTGGCGAACCGAACGGGGGGTAAGACCATCGCCGCAGGTCTTCTCGCGGGGGTACCGCTTGCGTTCGACCAGGACGACGTCGTGCCCGGCGGTGGCCAGCCAGTAGGCGCACGCCGCCCCCGACGGACCGCCACCAACGACCAGGACGTCGCAGTGGCGGGGTCCGATCGGAGCGGGGGCGTTCATCCGAAGCAATCTACGCCGCGGCGCGACGATGCCGGGGCGATCGCCGGCGCCGCCTGCCTCCGACGTGGCACGCAGCCATCCGGTCCGGCCTGTCGCCGGCGCCGCCCTGCCTCGACGTGGCCGCAGCCGCCCGGTCCGGCCTGTCGCCGGCGCCGCCCTGCCTCGACGTGGCCGCAGCCGCCCCATCCCGCCTGTCGCCGGCGCCGGCCGCATCAACGTGGCCGCAGCCGCCCGGCTTGTGACTATCATCCCGAGTAGTGGAGCAGTACCTGCCGATCGTGCTGTTGTTCGCCTTGGTGGCGGGTTTCGCCGGCGGATCGGTCGTGATGTCCCGTCGCCTGGGACCCAAGCGGCGTACCGGAGCCAAAGAGGGCCCCTACGAGTCCGGCATTGCCCCGCGCTATCAGCCTGCCGCCCGGTTCGACGTGCGCTTCTACCTGATCGCGATGATCTTCATCATCTTCGACATCGAGGTCATCTTCCTGTATCCCTGGGCGGTCGTGTACCACCAGCTGTGGACGTTCGGCCTGGCCGAGATGGCGGTGTTCGCGGTCGTGGTGTTCGTGGCCTTTGCCTACCTCGTCTCCAACGGGGCGCTCGACTGGGGTCCGAAGCGGAAGGCTGGCGGCCTCCCGCCGGTCGACCTGTCGCGCACGACCTCGGGCACGGTGGTACGCGTCCGGCGACCCCGGGAGCTCTACGAGGGCGCTCAGCCGCGGCCTCTGGAGGCCGATACATCCGGCGCGGGCACCTCCGAGGCCGGTGAGCCGGAGCGCCAGCCCGTGACCACGACCTGAGGTCGGTGCCAGCCCTGGTAAAGCGCCCGGGATGCCCGGTGGGCCTGCTGCGCGTCTGGTGGGGTGGGTGGTCGTCCGAAAACCGATTCCTGAACCTCTGAGCGCGTCGGCCGCCGACCGGCGGCGTACCCGGTTGGCACGACCGCCCCTGATAGTCCTACCGTGCAAACACAAGGAGGAAGACGTCGATGGGCCTGGAGGACCTCCAGCACAATTTCTTGACCGGAACCCTGGAGGGCTTCGTCAAGTGGGCCAGGGCATCGAGCTCCTGGGCTGCGAACTTCGGTTTGGCCTGTTGCGCCATGGAGATGATGGCGGCGGGCGCCGCTAACTTCGACCTGGCCCGCTTCGGGATGGAGGTCTTTCGGGCGTCACCCCGCCAGGCGGACGTCATGATTGTGGCCGGCCGGGTCAGCCAGAAGATGGCCCCGGTTCTCCGCCAGGTCTACGACCAGATGGTGGAGCCCAAGTGGGTCATCTCCATGGGCGTGTGTGCCAGCACCGGAGGGATGTTCAACAACTACGCAATCGTCCAGGGGGTCGACCAGATCGTCCCGGTTGACGTCTACGCACCGGGATGTCCGCCGGGACCCGAGACGCTCATCCACGCCATCCTGACCTTGCACCAGAAGATCCGCGTGGGGGAGATCACCCGTCGCACGGCCACGGGGACGGGGGCGGGCATCCACCTGGAGCCCCCGGCGCCTCGCCAGCCATTGCGGCTGCCCGCCCGATGAGCGACTCGGCCGGGGGAGGTCCGTCCGGCGGCGAGGTCACCCCGGGGGAGGAGGCGCCCGCAACCACCGGGGGGACGCCCGCAACCGCCGGGGAGGTGCCCGCAACCGCCGGGGAGGTGCCCGCAACCGCCGGCGAGGCGCCCGCAACCGGCGGGGAGGTGCCCGCAACCGCCGGGGGGACGCACGCAACCGCCGGCGAGGCGCCCGCAACCGCCGGGGGGACGCCCGCACCAACCGGGGAGCCGCCCGCAGCTCTGGCTGCAACTCCCGGTGCCCGGCCCGGTCCGGCGAGCCTGCACGGCTGCCCGCTCGACCCCCGCGCCAAGGCGGCGGTGGTCCACTGCAACCGGTCCGACTACCTGCGTCTCATGTCCGCCCTCAAAGACGACGGCTACGAGCTTCCCGTCGGCGTGACCGGCGTCGATTACCTCACCCACCCGGGCCGGGATCTCCCCGAGGGGATCAACCCGGAGCGCTTCGAGGTCGTCGTCGAGCTGCTGTCGCTGCAGCTCCGTAAGCGGATGCGAGTTCGCTGCCAGGTTCCGGGCGGCGACCCGGCGGTGCCGACGCTCTACGAGCTGTGGCCGGGCACCGAGGCCCATGAGCGCGAGACCTACGACATGTTCGGGATCCGCTTCGATGGCCATCCCGACCCGTCCCGGATCCTGATGCCCGAGGACTGGGAAGGACACCCGCTGCGCAAGGACTACGACACTGGCCACATCCCGGTCCAGTTCAAAGAGGCTCCGAAATGATGTGCACCTGGTCATGAGCGAACAGAACACTGGCCCCGCAGCTGACGAGACCAACGCTGGCGAGACCGACGATCCGCCTCGCAAGCCGAGCCTGCGCGATCGTGTTCTCGGGCGCGTCACGCCTGGCTCCGCGCAGCTGACCGGGATCCTCCGGTCGAGCACCGACGAGGGTGTCCAGGAGATGATGCCCCGGGGCCGTACGTCGAGCCAGGAGCTGACCCTGGAGTCGGGATCTGTCCTTCGCCTCCCGGAGGGCGTCCAGCTGGACCGCGCCGATCTGGACGTGGAGGCGCCCGAGGACGAGAGCATGATCCTCAACCTGGGGCCCTCCCACCCGTCCACGCACGGGGTCCTCCGGATCATGGTCGAGTTGAGCGGTGAGACCGTCCTGCGATCGAAGCCCGTGGTGGGCTATCTCCACACCGGGATGGAAAAGACCGCCGAAGAGCTCATGTACCACCAGGGCGGCACCAACGTCACCCGGATGGACTACCTGTCGCCCTTCTTCAACGAGCTGGGCTTCGCGCTCAGCGTCGAGCAATTGCTGGAAATCGAGATCCCGCCTCGGGCTACCTGGATCCGGATGCTCATGTGCGAGCTCAACCGGGTCAGCTCCCACCTGCTGTGGCTGGCGACCAACGGCGCCGACATCGGCGCCATCAACATGCTCGTGTACGGATGGCGCGACCGGGAGATGGTGCTGGCCTTCTTCGAGAAGGTGACCGGCCTCCGGATGAACCACAACTATTTCCGGCCGGGTGGGGTGGCGGCCGATCTGCCCGACGGTTGGCGGGACGACGTGCTGGCGCTCTGTGAGTCGGTTCCGCGGCGCATGGACGAGTACGACCGGCTGCTCACCGGTCAGCCCATCCTCCAGAACCGCCTTCAGGGCGTTGGGCCTCTGAGCGCCGAGACCGCGATCGGCCTCGGCCTGACGGGGCCCCTGCTCCGGTCGACCGGGGTCGCCTGGGACCTCCGGCGAGATCAGCCGTATCTGGCCTACAACGATGTGGACTTCGATGTGATCGTCGGGACTGAGGGCGACTGCTGGGACCGCTATGCCATCCGGTTCAACGAGATCCGCGAATCGATCAGGATCATCCGCCAGATCGCGGACCGAATGCCGGACGGGGACTTCCGGACCCAGGACAAGAAGATCACCCCGCCGCCACGCAATCGCATTGACGAGTCCATGGAAGCCCTCATCCATCATTTCAAGCTGTACACGGAGGGCTTCCGGGTACCGCCGGGGGATGCCTACGTCCCGGTTGAGGGCCCTCGGGGCGAGAGCGGGTGCTACATCGTGTCCGACGGCACGGCTCGCCCCTACCGGATGCACATGCGGTCGGCCAGCTTCTCCAACCTCCAGAGCCTGGCGCCCATGGCCCGCGGCTCTTTGGTCGCCGACGCCATCGCCATCGTCTCGACCATCGACCCGGTGCTCGGGGACGTCGATCGGTGAGGTCGCGATCGGGCCTGTACGCCCCGCGCTTGGCGAGTTGGACCGGACGCGCCCCGATGGGCAAGTATCGGGCGTGGCTCGCCTGACGCCCGACAATCAACGACGGGCCCGCGATCTGATCGCGCTCTATCCGTACTCCCGCTCCGCCCTGATCCCGATCCTGCACATCCTTCAGGAGCAGGACGGTTATTTGACCGACGACGGCATGGAGCACGTCGGAGAGCTGCTCGGGTTGACCGGGGCGGAGGTCCGCGGGACCGCGACCTTCTACGACATGTTCCACCTGGAACCGGTCGGCCGGTACCTGGTGGCGGTGTGCACCAACATCGCCTGCCTGCTGCAGGGCGCCTACCGGCTCCTGGAGCACGCCGAGGATCGGCTCGGGGTGGCGCCGGGTGGCACCACCGAGGACCGGATGTTCACCCTGGAGGACGCCGAATGCCTGGCGCTGTGCGGCAACGCCCCGTGCGTGACGGTCAACTGGCGCTTCTTCGGCGATGTCGATCTCGAGCGGTTCGACGCCCTGATCGATGATCTGCGCGCCGGTCGCCTGGCCGACGAGGTGCCGCCTCACGGCACCCTCAACCGCGTGCCTCGCACCGTCGGGTTGACGGCCCGGGGCGCCGGCGATCGCCCTCAGCCCTCGGAGCCCTCCGGCGCGGCCGGGTCTGGGCCCTCCGGCGCGGCCGGATCCGGGCCCTCCGGCGCGGCCGGGTCTGGGCCCTCCGGCGCGGCCGCCGCCGCCGGCGCCGGCCCGGCTGTTGCGGTGCCGGCCTATCATCCGACCGTCGACCTGGAGACCCATCGGACCACGGCCGCGGTTGCGTCCCTCAACGCCGGCCATCTCGGCGACGCCGGCCATCTCGGGGACACGACGTGACGATCACCGACGCACCCCGCATCGTCAGCGCCCGCCTGGGCCAGCCCAAGTCGTGGACGTTGCAGTCCTACCTGGACGCCGGCGGCTATCGAGGGCTGCGGGCCGCCCTGGCCATGACCCCGCAGGAAATCCACGACAACGTCAACATCGCCAACATCCTCGGCCGGGGCGGCGCCGGCTTCGAGGCCGGGCGCAAGTGGGGAATGCTGCGGAGAGCCCAACCGATCTATCTGACCGTAAACGGGGACGAGAGCGAACCGGCCACGTTCAAGGATCACGCCCTGATGGAGGGCGACCCCCATCAATTGATCGAAGGCTGCGTGATCTGCGCCTATGCCGTCGGCGCGGACCAGATCTTCCTGTACGTCCGCGGCGAGTTCCCGCTGGTCCTGGAGCGGATCCAGGCCGCCCTCAACGAGGCGTACGCCTACGGGGCGGTGGGCGACCACATCTTCGGCAGCGACTTCTCGGTCGACCTGGTGCTCCATCCCGGTGCCGGGGCGTATATCTGCGGCGACGAGACCGGTTTGCTCGAGAGCCTGGAGGGCAAGCGCGGCTATCCCCGCATCAAACCTCCGTATTTCCCCGCTGCCTTCGGGCTCTACGGAGCGCCCACCATCGTCAACAACGTGGAGACCCTCAGCAACCTGCCCTGGGTCGTGCTCAACGGGGGCAGCGAATTCGCCGACCTCGGAGAAGGGCGTTCCAAGGGGACCAAGCTCTTGGCCCTTGCCGGTCATGTGAAACGGCCGGGCAGCTACGAGCTGGAGTGGGCCAAGGCCAGCTTCCGGGACCTCATGTATGACCCCCGGCTGGGCGGCGGGATCCGGGACGACAACGAGCTGAAAGCCTTCATCCCGGGCGGGGTGTCCTCGCCCTGGCTCGGGCCCGAACATCTCGATGTCCTCCTGGCCAACGAGGCCATTGCCGCGGTCGGGTCCATGGCCGGCTCGGGATCGGTGGTCGCCATGGACCACACCACATGCGTGGTGCGCGCCGCCTGGCGCATCTCCCGCTTCTTCCGCAAGGAGTCGTGTGGCCAGTGCACCCCCTGCCGGGAGGGAAGCGGCTGGGTGGAGAAGATCCTGGACCGGATCGAGGCCGGCCAGGGCCGGGAAAGCGACCTCGATCTGCTCATGGACGTCTGCGACAACATCTCGCCGGGCTTGACGTGGCCGCCGGCCCAGACCACCATTTGCCCGTTGGGACCGTCGATCCCGCCATCGGTCGTCGCCGGTATTCGCATGTTCAGGGACGAATACCTGGCCCATGTTCGCGAGGCCCGGTGCCCGTTCCCCCCGGACCGCCTACCGCGGCGGTTGGCCCATGTCTGAGGCCGTCCGCGGGCCGGGGTCGGCGCCGGTGCCGATCCGTCTGGTGCCGCGCCCGACGGTGACCGAGAGCGCGGTCGGGACCGCGCCCCCCTCGCCTGCAACGAGCAACGAGCCGGTCAACATCACGATCGACGGCCGCTCGTTGCAGGTCAAGGCCGGCCAGTGGATCATCCAGGCCGCGGAAGAGGCCGGCATCTACATTCCCCGCTTCTGTTACCACCCCCGCATGAAGCCCGTGGGCATGTGCCGCATGTGCCTGGTCGAAGTCAGCGGGCCCCGCGGCTCGACGCTGACGCCCGCCTGTTACAACCCCGTGGCCGAAGGCATGGAGATCCAGACCGCCAGTCCGATGGCGAAAAAAGCGCAGGAGGGCGTGCTCGAGTTCCTGCTCGTAAATCATCCCCTCGACTGCCCGGTATGCGACAAGGGCGGCGAGTGCCCCCTCCAGGACCAAACGCTCGCCTACGGCCCGGGCGAAAGTCGCTTCGTCGAGGAGAAGCGGCACTGGGAGAAGCCCATTCCGATCTCCGACCTGGTGTACCTCGACCGGGAGCGCTGCATCCAGTGCGGCCGCTGCGTGCGTTTCGCCGATGAGGTGGCCGGCGATCCCCTGATCGACTTCGCCGAGCGGGGCGACAAGACCGAGGTGGCGACCTACCCGGGTACGCCCTATAGCTCCTATTTCAGCGGCAACGTCGTGCAGATCTGCCCGGTCGGAGCCCTGACCGCCAAGCCGTACCGGTTCAAGGCCCGGCCGTGGGATCTCGAGCAGGTGGAGAGCACTTGCACCACCTGCTCGATGGGGTGTCGGGTGGCCGTGCAAGCCAGCTCAGGAGAACTCACCCGATTGATCGGCGTCGACTCCGATCCGGTCAACTGGGGTTGGCTGTGCGACAAGGGGCGGTTCGCTTTCGCCGCGGGGACGAGCCCTGATCGAGTGTCGGTTCCCCTGGTGCGCCAGGGCGACGAGCTGGTCCAGACCAGCTGGGGCGAAGCACTGGCGGTGGCCGCCCGCGGCCTGGCCGCGGCCAAGGCCACGAGCGGCGGTTCGGCGCTGGCGGTGATCGGCGGCGCCCGGCTCGCCAACGAAGACGCCTACGCGTGGGCGAAGGCGGCCCGGGTGGCGCTTTCGACCGACAACGTCGACGCCCAGCTCGGCGACGGACTCCCCGCCGCGACCGTCCTGGGCCTCCCCCGAGCGACCATCGACCAGACCGCGGCGGCCGGGCTCGTCATCACCCTGGCTCCTGACATCAAAGACGAAGTGCCCGTGCTCTACCTGCGTCTGCGCGACGCGGTGCGCGAGCTTGGCACCCCGATCATCGAGCTAACCCCAGCCCCGACCGGACTTTCGCCGTACGCGGCCGAGACCGTCACCTACCGTCCGGGCGAGGTCGCCGCCCTGGCCGCTGCCGTGGCCGGCTCGGGTCCGGTGCCGGGCCCTGTCGCTGGTGTGAGCGCCGGCACTATCGAGGTCGTTCGTGCTCACATTGCCAGAGCTCGGGAAAAGAGCGGCCCGGATGCGCCATCAATCGTCGTGATCCTGGGCCGCCCTTCGCTGGCCGAGCCCGAGGAGCAGGTGGCGGCCGCAGCCCACGAACTGGCGGCCCTGCCCGGTGTGGCCTTTCTTTCGGCCCTGCGCCGGGCCAATGTGCACGGGGCGCTCGACATGGGTCTGGCGCCGGGGTTTCTGCCCGGGCGGGTCGCTCTCGATTCCGGGCGAGCCTGGTACGAGCACCACTGGGGAGTTCCCCTTCCGGCCCGGGCCGGTCTGGCAACCGCCGGCATCCTGCAGGCCGCCAGCCGGGGCCACATCGGGGGTCTGGTGCTGCTCGGCGCTGATCCTCGCCACGATTTCCCCGACGCCCAGCTGGCGGTCAAGGCCATGGCCGGGGCCAGGTTCGTCGTCGCGGTCGACACGCACCTGACCGCGTCCAGCCGGGCCGCGGATGTGGTCCTCCCGGCCGCCACCTGGGCGGAGCGGCGCGGCACCTTCACCAACCTGGAAGACCGGGTCACCTGGCTGAGCCAGATGGTCTCCGCCCGCAATGGCGCCTGGCCGGATTGGATCATTGCCAGCGAGCTGGCCACCCGGCTCGGCGTCGATCTCGGGTTCGCGAGCCTCGACGACATCTGGAACGAGATTGCCCGGCTCTCACCCCTGCATCAGGGTGTGACCCATGAGGAGCTGGCCGGCTGGCGGGCCCGCGACGGGCGGGTGGTGCCGGTGGACCGGGAGGGCGCCGATTCCGAACGCGGCCCGAGGCCGCTCGACCCGATGGCCGACCCCGGCATCTCCTCGGCCGAGCTGCACGCGGTGGCCCCGACGGCCATGCTGCACTCTGTCGTCTCGACCGGGCCGACCCCTTCGCTCGAGGTGTCCTCCACCGGCGGGCCGGCCGCCCCGACGGTCGCCATGGCCGGCGCGGCCGAGGCCGAGCCCGGCGAGCCGCCGCCGGAGATGCCCGTGAGCGTGGCTCCTCCGGCGGTGCCTCCGGGGACCGCGGTGGTGTCGACCGGAGATCCCAATGCCCTCCGCCTGGTGAGCCGGCGAACGCTCTGGGACAACGGGACCCAGGTGCAGGCCGTCCCTGCCCTGGCCGGCCTGCACCCCGAGGCCCGGCTGACCGTGCACCCGTCGGTCCTGGCCGCGATGGGCGCAGCCGACGGCGAGGCGGTCCGGGTCAGCTCGCGGCGCGGTGTCCTGGTGCTCCCGGCGTCGGGCGACCCGGCCCTGCCGGCCCGGTCGGCGCTGTTGCCCTGGAATCTTCCGGGCGGTCGCGCCGGCGATCTGATCGACGCCGGGGCGCCGTTTACCGAGATCACCGTCAGCCCGGAGGGAGGTGGCGCCGGTGGGTGATCCTGTTTTCGTCCACGGTCTCAACCTGGCCGTGTGGATCATTCTCCTGGTCAAGGTGGTGGTCATCTTCGCCATCGTGATGGTCTCCGTGCTCTTCATGGTCATGTACGAGCGCAAGGCCGTCGCCCACCTCGGCGTCCGCTACGGGCCAAACCGGGCCGGGCCGAACGGCTGGCTCCAGTCCCTCGCCGACGGCACCAAACTGCTTTTCAAGGAGGCGTTCGCACCTCGGGGCGCGGACAAGATCGTCTACCGGGTGGCCCCGTACCTCATGCTCTTCCCGGCGCTGCTGGTGTTCGCCATCGTGCCGCTTGGCGGCACCATCACCATCGCCGGTCACACCACCCGTCTCCAGCTGGCCGACCCGCCCTGGGGGATCCTCTTCATGCTCATGATGTCGGGCATCTCCGTCTACGGCGTGATGCTGGCGGGCTGGGCGTCAGGCTCCAAATATCCGCTACTCGGTTCGGTTCGGGCCAGCGCCCAGCTGGTGTCCTACGAGGCCGTTCTGGGCCTGACCGTGGCGACCGTCGTGCTGGTGACGAGCTCGTTGCGTACCAGCACCATCGTGGCCGCCCAGCACGGCGGGTTCCTCAATCACTGGAACTTCCTTCGCACCCTGCTGATCCCGAGCGCCCTGTTCATCATCGCCGTCACCGCCGAGATGACCCGACCGCCCTTCGATCTGGTTGAGGCCGAAGAGGAGCTCTCTGGCGGCTACAACCTCGAGTACTCGTCGATCGACTTTGCCTGGTTCTACCTGGCCGAGTACGCGGCGCTGGTCACCAATTCGGCGATCATCGTGACCCTGTGGTTCGGCGGTCCGGACGGGCCGCGCATCGCTGGCAACAGCATCGGCCCGATCTGGTTCGCCATCAAGGTCCTCATCATCCTTTTCATCTACGTCTGGGTGCGGGCCACGCTGCCGCGCCTGCGCTACGACCAGCTCATGGATCTCGGCTGGAAACGGCTCATCCCCGCCGCGCTCGGCAATGCTGATGATCGTGGCTGGCCGCCAGATCAGCTATGCCTGGGGGCTCGTCGCCTTTGGCGCCGCCCTGGTACTCGGCGCGGTGTTCCTCCGGGCGGTCGAAACGGGCCGGGGCGCGACCGAGATGGAGGCGGCCCGGGAGGAACGCCTCGGCAGGGAGGGGGGCACGTGAGTTTCCTGGATTTCTTCAAGGGATTCTTCGTCACCGGCAAGCTGCCGTTTAAACCAAAGGTCACCACGCAGTACCCGGAAGAGAAGCGCCCCAAGCCCGAGCGCTTTCATGGCCGCCACGTCCTCAACCGCTACGAGGACGGCATGGAGAAGTGCATCGGATGCGAGCTTTGCGCCGGCGTGTGCCCGGCCCGCTGCATCTACGTGCGCGGCGCCGACAATCCGCCGGACGCGCCGGTCTCCCCTGGTGAGCGTTACGGGTTCGTCTACGAGATCAACTTCCTGCGTTGCATCCACTGCGACATGTGCGTGGAGGCCTGCCCGACCGAGGCGATCACTGAATCGAAGTTGTTCGAGTGGTCGTTCGTCAACCGCGAGGACGCCATCTACACCAAGGCCGAGCTGCTGGTCGACGACGATGGCCGCCCACAGGAGCTGCCGTGGGAGGACTGGAAGGAGGGAGACGACCGCAACACCTCGGCCTGGGTGCGGGCTACCAGTCCGGCCGGCGCCGCCGCCCTCGAAGGTCGGCCGCTCTGGTCCGCCGAGCTCGGTTATGGCGTGCGCCCGGCCCAGAAGGGGCAGAGTGATCCGGCGGCCGCCGATTACGCCGCTGACACGGATCTTTCCGTACGCGAGATGACGGCCTCGGCCTTGAAGGGCGTCAACGTGCACGGCGCCCGCCCAAAGCGGCCAGAGGAAACAGCGCGGCCAGAGGAAACAGCGCGGCCGGGGGAGGATGAGTAGTGCTCACCGGAGCCGTGCTCGCCAACGCCGCCTCGTCCGGAGCTCACCTGGCTCACGCCTCCGCCTGGATCGTGTTCCTGACCGGCGCGGCCCTGATCCTGGGTGGCGCCCTGGGCGTGGTGCTGCTGCGCAACCCGGTCCACTGCGCCCTGATGCTGGTCGTGACGCTGTTCGGCATTGCGTTCGCATTCGTCGACCAGTCGGCCGACTTCCTGGCCGCGGTACAGGTGATCGTCTACGCGGGAGCCATCGTCATCGTCTTCCTGTTTGTCATCATGTATCTCGGCGTGGACCGGCGCGAACGGCCGGAATCGGAGCGCACTCGATTCCAACGGCCGGTGGCCGTCCTGCTCGGCGTCGTCGCCGTGATCGAAATTCTGGTGCTGTCTCAGGTCACTCGCTGGAGCATCGGCCCGGTATCGATTCAGGACCCGACGACCGGCGTCACCTCACACGGGTATGCCGGCTCGCTGAGCGGCCCCGGCGAGAACATCCAGAAGCTCGGACAGGCGATCTACACCCGGTACCTGCTGCCGTTCGAGATGACCGCCGCGCTGCTCGTGATCGCGGTGGTGGCCGCCGTGGTCCTGTCGCGCCGGCAGGTGCCCGCCGCCAGCGAGATGTCCCAGGCCGAACAGGAGGAGGTGACGGCCGAATGAGCGTTCCCGGCGCGTGGTATCTGATCCTCGCCGCCCTCCTGTTCAGCATCGGGGCGGTGGGACTGCTGGTGCGGCGGAACGTGCTGGTCATGTTCATGTGCATCGAGCTCATGCTCAACGGTGTCAACCTCACCTTCGTCACCTACGGTCGCCTCCTCGACGACCTCGGTGGGCAGTCCTCGGTCTTCTTCGTGCTGGTGGTGGCAGCCGCGGAGGTGGTGGTCGGGCTCGGGATCATCGTGGCCATGTTCCGCCGGCGGGCCGCGGCCACAGCCGACGACATCAACTCCCTGAGGGGCTGACCCACAGGTGAACGCCGCCTACGTCATCATCGCTCTGCCGCTCGTCGGCACCCTGGTGCTGTTGTTCGGCGGGCGCCGCACGGGCGACCCTCTGTCCGGCTGGATCGCGACGATCATGGCGGCCGGCTCGTTTGTGGCGACAGTGGTCGTGTGGGCCTCGATGTTGGGCCGGTCCGCGAACAACCGCACGGTCGACAAGAACATCTTTACGTGGATCCCGGTCGACACCTTTCACGTCAACTTCGGGTTGCAGCTCGATCCGCTCTCCATTACCTGGTGTCTTTTTGTCACGGGAGTAGGCGGGCTCATCACGCTGTACTCGATCGGGTACATGCACGGCGACTCGAGCTTCGGCCGGTTCTTCTTCTACATGAACCTGTTCCTCTTCTCGATGATCGTGCTCGTCCTGGCCGACAACTACTTCTTCACCTTCCTCGGCTGGGAAGGCGTCGGCTTCTGCTCGTATGGTCTGGTCGGGTTCTGGTTCGAGCGAGACAGCGCGGCGGTGGCGGCCAAGAAGGCGTTCGTCACCAACCGCATAGGCGACTTTGGCTTCATGATCGCCCTGTTCTTGATGTTCGGGCACTTCCACTCGTTCACGTACTCGTCGGTCCTGGCCCCGCTTTCCTCCGGAAGTGCCACCCTGACCAACGAGCTGGCTACCGCGCTCGGCCTGCTCCTCTTCCTGGGGGCGGTCGGCAAGTCAGCTCAGATCCCGTTGTACATGTGGTTGCCCGACGCCATGGAGGGCCCCACCCCGGTTTCCGCGCTCATTCACGCCGCCACCATGGTGACTGCCGGCGTGTACCTGATGGCTCGCAGCGCCCCCATCATCCACTTCAGCTCGTCCACCCAGTGGACCGTCGCCATCATCGGGGCCGCCACTGCGCTCTTCGCCGCCAGCATCGCCTGCGCCCAGGACGACATCAAACGGGTCCTGGCCTATTCGACCATCTCGCAGCTCGGGTACATGTTCCTGGCCGAGGGGTCGGGCGACTACGAAGCGGGGATCTACCACACGGTCATGCACGCCTTCTTCAAGGCCTGCCTCTTCCTCGCCGCCGGCACGGTCATCCACGCCCTTCACGACGAACAGAACATGAAGCGCATGGGCGGGCTGTGGAAGTACCTGCCGGTCACCCGCTGGGCCTTCCTGAGTGGCTTTCTCGCCCTGGCCGCCATCCCGCCCTTCGACGGCTTCTGGTCCAAGGACCAGGTGCTGGCCGCGGCGTGGCACAAGAGCGTGGGCCTGTGGATCGTCGGGGTTATCACCGCCGGCCTCACCGCCTACTACATGAGCCGGCAGGTCATGCTGGTGTTCAGCGGCCAGTCCCGCTGGGTCGAGCACAATAACGCTCACGGTGCGGCCGGCACGGTTGGCGCGGCCCACGGTGCGGCCCACGATGCCGCCGGCACGGTTGGGGCGGCCGGTACGGCCGGTGTGGCCGGTACGGTTGGGGCGGCCGGTACGGCCGGTACAGCCGGCACGGTTGGCGTGGCCGGTGCGGCCCACGGTGCCGCCGGTGCCGCCCACGAAGGCGGGTGGGCGCAGCCGCACGAGTCGCCCTGGGTGATGGGGGCCCCGGTGGTCATACTCGGAGTGCTCTCGGCCATCGGGTGGCTGATCAACGCTCCCTTCGGCGGCCTCGACTTCCTTGACAAGTGGCTGGCGCCGGTCTTCCCGTCCACGATTGCCACGCCCTACACAGTGGCCACGGGCACCAAGTGGACGATCGGTCTGGTGGCAACCGCGGTCGCGATCACCGGGTTGATCGCCGGCCTTCGGGTGTGGGAGCGGTCGCCATTCCAACCGAAGCTGGAGCCGGCCGTCCTGGAGCACGGTTGGTACATCGACGAGGGCGTGGCCCACACCGTGTCCGGTCCGCTGGCCGGGCTTGCCAGTGCCTTCAGCTTCGGAGTGGATATCGGGTTCGTCGACGCCACCATCAACGGGCTGGCCCGGCTGACCGCCGGTACCGGACGCCAGCTGCGCCGGGTGCAGACGGGCTATGTCCGCAACTACGCGCTCGGTATCGGCATCGGAGCAGCCATCATCCTGTTTTACGTGGCGACCCGGGTCGGGAGCTGACCGGTGTCCGATCCTCACCATTATCGTTTTCCTCCCGCTGGCGGGCGCCCTCGCCGTCGCACTCATCCCGGCTGCATCGGACCACGTGGCGAAGCCGGTCGGCCTGGCCGTGGCGGTGGTCGAGCTGGGGTTCGTTGTCGGCCTGGTCGTCGACTTCCACGGCGGTCATGCGGGCTTCCAGTTCGTCAGCCAGCATTCATGGCTGGGCGACTTCGGGATCTCCTGGGCCGTCGGCGTCGACGGGATCTCGCTGTTTCTGGTGGCCATGACCGCCCTGTTGTTCCCGATCGCCATGGGCGGCCCGACCCTGATCGGCAGTGCCCGAGCGTTCATGGGCTGGATGCTGCTCCTCGAAGCTGCGTGCATGGGCACCTTCGTGGCCATGGACCTGTTCCTGTTCTTCATCATGTTCGAGGTCACTCTGGTCCCTGGCTACTTCATCATCGCCGGGTGGGGTGGCTTCCGGCGGAACTACGCGGCGATGAAGTTCTTCATCTACACGTTCACCGGTTCCGCCTTTCTGTTCGTGGCGATCCTGGCCCTCGTCCTGTTGACGGCGCCGGCCAATCACGGGCACGAGTCGTTTAACTTGCTCACGCTGGCCCGGCTGGCGAGCGGCCTCCCGCACGCCGATCAGGTGCTGATCTTCGTCGGCTTCGCCATTGCCTTCGCCGTCAAGATCCCGCTGGTGCCGTTCCACAGCTGGCTGCCCGACGCGTACACCGAGGCGCCGACGGCCGGGTCCATGGTGATAGCCGGGATCCTGTTCAAGCTGGGCGCCTACGGCTTGCTCCGGTTCGGGGTGTTTCTCCTGCCCCGCGGCGCGGCCGATATGGGCCCGGTCCTGCTCACCCTGGCCGCGGTCGGCATCACCTACGGCGCGGTGATCACCATCATGCAGAAGGACCTCAAACGTCTGGTCGCCTACGCCTCGATCGTGGACGTGGCCTTCATCGTACTGGGCACATTCGCCTTCAGCGCCCAAGGGGTCACCGGCGGCGTGATGGAAATGGTCAACCACGGACTGACCACCGGCGCCATCTTCTTCCTGGTGGGCGTGATCTGGGAGCGGCGCGGCACGCTGCGATTCAGCGAACTGGGCGGCTTGCAGAAGTCGGCGCCCATACTGGCCGGCATTTTCCTGGCCGTGGTCATGAGCGCAGTCGGCCTTCCGGGGCTCAACGGCTTCGTCGGAGAGTTCCTGGTGCTCGTCGGCACGTTCATCACCCACCGCTGGTGGGCGGTCGTGGCGACCACCGCGATCATCTCCGGGGTCATCTACTTGCTGTGGGCCTACCAGCGCGTCTTCTGGGGGCCGATCCGGATCGCGGCCAACGCCGCGGTTCGGGACATCTCGCGGCGGGAGATCCTCGCGGTCGCCCCTTTGCTGGCCGGGATCGTGTTCCTCGGGGTGTATCCGCGGCCCTTCCTCGACCGGGTCACGCCGTCTGTCAATCATCTGCTGGCCCACGTCCAGGCGGTCGACCCGTCCGCTCATGTCCCGCCGTCGGGGGAGGCGCCCGTCAGCTATTCGGTCCCATCGGACCAGAACGTCGACAGCTCCGTTCAGACGACGGGAACGGGTGGGTCGGGGGCAGCCGGCGTCCGGGCCACCGCGGCCTCGAGCCGCGTCGGCATCCGTGCCACCGCGGCCATCTCAAACCCTAGGGCTGGGCCATGATCACAACCGTGCTATCCAGTGTGGCCAGCGCCACCGGTCTGCTGTCCCAGTCGTCGAACGGCTCGACAGGTTGCACGATCGCGCATGGCGGCTCGCGGGTGATCGGCGTGTGCACGGCCAACAACAGCCTGCGAATCCCCGTCGCCTACCGCAGCATCCTGCCCATCCTGATCCTGTCGATCGGAGCCCTGCTGCTGTTGGTGCTCTCAGCGGTGCTGCCAAAGCGGCGGCGCCCCGGACTGTACCCACTGCTCACGGCGATCATCGGAGTGCTCGCTGCTATCGCCGCGGGCTGGCAGTGGGCCGATGTGGGCAACAGCCATGCCCAGCTGACGATCGGGCAGCAGATCATCTACGACCGGTTCACCATCTTCTTCATGCTGTTGATCGCGATCGCCACCGCATTGAGCGCCCTGGTCGCCGACAGTTATCTCCGATCCGAGGGCCTGGAGAGTGTCGAGGCCTACGCCCTCATGCTGCTTGCCGGCACGGGGGCGATGCTAATGGCAGCTTCCGGCGGGCTGATCATGCTCTTTCTGGGTCTCGAGATCATGTCGATCGCGCTATACGTCATGGCCGCGTTCCACCGGCGCCGCGCCCAGTCCGGCGAGGCGGGCTTCAAGTACTTCATCCTGGGTTCGTTCTCGTCGGCACTGTTCCTCTACGGGGTCGCGCTGGTTTACGGGTCCACGGGGTCGACGCAATTCATCGAGATCGGGACGTTTCTGGCCCGCAACAGCATTCCCAACAGCGGTGTCCTGCTTGCCGGCATGGGCCTGCTCATCGTGGGGCTGGGTTTCAAGGTGGCCGCCGTGCCATTCCACTTCTGGACGCCAGACGTGTACCAGGGCTCGCCGACTCCGTTCACCGGCTACATGGCCGCCGTGGCCAAAGCGGCCGGCTTTGCTGGGATGCTCCGGGTGCTCGTCGGCGCTCTCGAGAGCCAGCAGTCCAACTGGCGACCGATCATCTGGGTGCTCGCCGTGTTGACCCTTCTGATCGGGTCGGTCCTGGCCCTGGCCCAGAAGGATCTCAAACGGATGCTGGCCTACTCCTCGATCAGTCAGGCCGGCTACGTCCTCGTCGGCGTCCAGGCCGCGTCGAACGCGGGCACCGCCGGCGCCCTGTTCTACCTTTTCACCTACACCTTCATCATCATCGGGAGCTTCGCGGTCGTCGAGCTGATCGAGGGACCTGGCGAGACTCGCACCGACCTCGGTGCCATCCGTGGCCTGGCCCGGCGACGGGCTCCGTTGGCCGGCGCCATGCTGGTATTCCTGCTGGCGCAGGCGGGCGTGCCGTTCACCAGCGGGTTCCTGGCCAAGTTCTACGTGATCAGTGCCGCAGTCCAGCGGGGGCAATACCCGCTGGCGATCATCGCCATGTTGGCCGCGGCGGTGGCTGCCTTCTTCTATCTGCGGGTGGCCCTGCTCATGTATAGCTCTGATCCCGGGGAGCCCGCGGCCGAGACCCCGATTCTCGGGCGCGGGAGGTCCGGAGGGGGACAGCGCCCTCACCGCTGGTCTTCAGCCGATCGCTTCCCTGGACTCGCGGCCAGCGCTGATCCCGATGCGCGGGCCGGGGCCGACGACGGTGACGGGGGCTACCAGCGGGACGGTGCCGGCAGCTACCAGCGGGACGGCGACGGCAGCCACCAGCGGGACGGTGACGGAACCGGTCCCCACCCTGACGCTGGAAGCGCCACCCCCCGGGCCGGTCACTATCCCGTTCTACGTGGGCCTTGTGCTCGCGGTCAGCGTGGCGTTCACGATCTTCGCCGGGGTGTCGTCGCCGATCATCACGCTGGCTCGCCAAGCCACGATGCTTTTTTAACCCCGGGCAATTATCCCTTCATGATGTTTAATGTAGTATAGCGTTATAAGAGTATCTGACCGTCCCAGCTGGGAAATTGCCCTCCGACTTGCCGCAAACCAGCGCGGTCTGGTGACCGCAGCCCAGCTACGCCAGTGCGGGCTGTCCCCGAAGGTCGTGAGCCGCCTGACCTTCGACCGTTCGCTCAGGGTCGTCCGTCCCCGGGTATACGCGATAGCGGGACGGGATCCCTCACGGTGGGAGCAGGCAGTCGCGGTCGGCCTTCTGGGCGGTGCCGGCTCGGCTTTGTCTCACGGCACCGCGGCCGCCATCCACGGCCTGCCCGGACTCGTCGTGCCGAGCCGGCCCGAGATCTCTGTGCCAGCGCAACGAAGCCCCAGGTTGTCCGAGGCCATCGTGCATCGGGTGGTCCACCTCGACGAGTGCGATATCGAGCAACGATCTGGTGTTGGTGTCACCACACCACACCGGACGGTCGTGGACCTCGCCACGCGCGTGGAGCCGGACCTACTCGCCCGGGTCATCGACGAGGGCATCATCGCCCGTCGTTGGACGATTGCCGAACTCCTGGCCTGCGCCAGCCGCTTGGCCGCGTCCGGCCGAAGCGGCGTCCAGGCACTGCGCCGGATTCTCGCGGCGAGAGCGGACGAGCCACAGGCCGAGAGCATCCTCGAGCTTCGAATGATCCGGATCCTGGCGCCCTACGCGCCGTTTGAGACTCAGTATGAGCTGGTCCTCGACGGGAGGTTGATCCGCCTGGACATCGCATGGCCCTGGTGGCGGGTCGCGGCTGAGGTCGACGGGTGGGGCGTCCATGGCCGATCCAGGACGAGGTTCGACGAAGACCGGTATCGCATGAATCTTCTGGAGGCTCACCATTGGCGCGTCGCCCACCTGACTTCGGCCATGACGCCGGCGACGGTTCTTCGCGATGTGGGTCGCCTCCTGCCGGTCGGAGTGCTGCAGAAGTAAGACGAATAGGTGGCAGCCCACCGGGGACTCCGCCCCGCGTGCCGCCCGCCGGCGGCGTTCGATCGTGGGTCTCCTACCTCCGCCTCCCGCCTGCCGCCTCCGCCTGCCACCTCCGCCTGCCGCCAGCCGCCAGCCGCCCCGCCGCCCCGCCGCCCCGCCGTCCCGAGCACGGCCCTCGAATTCTCTGTCGCGATTACGGCCCTGTCAGGCTTTTCTGTAGCGCGGCTCCCATCAACCGGGCACCGTTCGCGTCAGAGAATCGGGGCGGACGCTCGATTGGGCCAAATTTGCTGCAGAAAATCCCTTACCGGCGGCTCGCCCGGCTCGACCCCGGGTGAGGATGTCTAGGCCGGTTGCCCGCTGTGCGCCACCGGGCTCGACGGAACCAGGAACCGGCCGATAACCGGCAACTCCCAGAATGACTCGGCCCGGGCCACGGCTATGGCTACCGCAAGGAGGTGCTCGGGCGCGTCGTAGATCGCATAGCGCGGATGCCACTCGGGGTCGAACTTGGCGTTGAACCGCCACAGCGATTCGATCTGCATCGAGCCACCCATTCGCCGCAGGACCCACGCCTGCGCCCGCTGGCTCAGTCCCTCGCCGGCCTCGCCGGCGAGCACGGCGCGCATGGTGGCGAAGTTGAGGCCGAGGGCCTCGTCGCCCCGCGCCTTCAGCTCCTTGATGGTCTCAACGACCGCGAAGTCGATCACCCCGTTGGGATGCTCGCCATTGTCGCGGCGCATCAGATCCAGTGAGTAGCCCTTTATTCCGGGAGCGGGCACGTATTGGCAGAACGCCACGGGCGGGCCCACCGCACCGGAAGGCGAATCCGCTCCGGCGGGGCCGTGGACGACGGCCAGGAGCAGGCCGGCGTCACCTGGATCGAAGGCCCGTCCGAGGGTCATGGAAAAGCCCCGCTCCACGTCGCCGCGCCGGCTCTTGGTCATGACCTCCTGGAGTTGCCGCTGCAGTTCCGGGTCGAGCCGCGAGGGATCGTGAAAGGAGATACGGTAGCCGTACTTGGCCACCCGGTTGACAGCCTGGCGCAGCCCCTTGAACCGACCACCGGACAGCGCGAACTGCCCCACCCGCACCACGCCCTCGTCGCCAACGTAGAGGTCGTGCATCCCCGTGGCCCGATAGATGGGAAGCCACTCTTCACCCATGCCGAGGCCGCCGAGCGCCCAGCCGTGCTCGTCGACGTAGCGCCGGTACGCCCGCCACGCCTCTTCGCGCTCGGCGGCCGGCCCGATGGGATCGGGTGAGACCAGGCACACCCCGCCGTACACGGCGTGAGCCACCACTGTGTCGCCCCAGAAAAAGAACTGCTTGTCCGGCCTCAGGGCAAAGTGGTCGAGGGTGCCCGCCCCATGCCGGGCCACGACATCCCGGGCCTGAGCCAGCCCGTTGCTTTCGGGCCAAGGGCTGATGACCGGCGGGACCCCCAGCGGCCCCGCCGACGATTCCACGGCCGGGCCCACGCCTCCCCGACCGCCTCCCGCACCCACGGTCGGGCCCACGCCTCCCCGACCGCCTCCCGCACCCACGGTCGGACCCGCGGCCGAACCGACGCCTCCCCGACCCCCTCCCGCACCCAGGCCTCCTCGACCCCCTCCCGCACCCAGGCCTCGTGGATCGCCTCCCGCACCCACCGCCACCCCCCCGCTCACCCCCGCACCCACACCCGCACCCACACCCGCACCCACGCCCGGACCCACGCCCGGACCCATCCCCGACGACGCGGGCGAATGGTGCCGATGCTGCGCCACTGGACGAAACAGCACGACCACGAGCGCCAGGGCCAGACCGGCGGCAGCGGTCGCCATAGCCGGCGAGAAGAACTCGTCGAGCCGGTGGGGGAGGACGATGTGGGTGATGCCAAGCATCCGTTCAACCGCCGCCTGTACCGCTCGCGGCCAGGGCAGCCGCCGGACGACGACAGGATGGCGGGTGGCGTCGATCCATGTACCCAGCTCGACCGCCAGCGTGCCGGCCAGCACGGTCAGCCCGGCCGCGCCGGCGACACCCAGCAGCCCTCGCCCAAGCCGGGCCACATCGGTCTTGGCGTGGAACGACTCCCGATGCAGCCACAGATAGGCCGCGGCGGCCAGTGCGACCACCGCCTCCTCCACGTCCGCCCCTTTGACCAGATGCAGCACAGTGACCGCGATCAGGATGGCAAGGCAGACCAGCCAGGCCCGACGCTGGCCCCGGCGGATCCCACGGGCCAGCACGATGAGAGCGACCGCCCCCAGGGCGGCGAGGGCTGCAGCCGTTTCGGGGACGGCGATCGGAAAGAGATGGTTCAGGAAGTTGAGGCGGTCCCGGAGCGGCTCCGCCAGGGCCGATACCAGTGAGAGGAACCCGGCGACCAGAACAACCAGGCCGGCGATCCGCCGCACCCTCCGGTGGCGCCGCTCGGCGTCGTGAGCCCGGGGCCAGCCCGGGCCCTGCGGGAAGGTGGCCACGGCCTCGGGCTGCGGCGCATTCCCCGATTGGACCGGACCGTTCGCCAGCACTCGTTCCAGCAGGGTGGCGCCGGGCAGATCCTGGCGGGCGTGAAACAGCCGGGCCTGCAGATCGCTGCCGGCTTCCAGCTCCACCCACGACGTCTGCCGGTGGGCCATGAACACCGGAGGTAGTCCAAGTCCGGGCAGCCGGGTGGGGACCTCGGTGACGACCTCAGACCCGCAACCGACGTTGGCGTAGAAGCCGTCGCCCTGGGGAGTGAGCTCCGGTCGGCAGGTATGGGCAGTGATGAGCCCGGTGTGGCCGGCCGTCACGACATGGCGGCCCTCGGCGCGGGCGGCGTCGTTGGGGTCGCGCGACCCCTCGTCGAGGGCGAGGGCGGACAACGCCCGGGTCGTGCGCCGCAGGGCCGCTCCGGCCAGCAGCATCAACAGCACGAGTTCGACCAGGGTGAACAGCACCAGGATCCCGAGCCGCGTGAACATCGCACCCGATCGGGCCGAACGCAGCGCCAGGGACGGTAGGCGAAGGGCCAGGACGGCGATCACCGGGGCGAGGAGCAGCCACCAGGACCGGCCAAGCCGGCGGTATGCCAGCCGGGATCCGATGAATCGGGAAAAGGCGGCCGGGTCGTCCAGTTGTTCCATCCCTGCCAGCCAGCCGGTTCCTGTTCCGGTCACGCCCTTCTGGCGGCGGCGCACCGACGGCAGCAGCTCTTCCCGGAGGTGCTGTGCGAACGGCGTCTCCCGGGCGTTGCGAGGATCCTGGAATCGGGCCAGGGTGTCCAGATTGTGACCCGGCTCTACCCGGACCGAACGCAGGCCTGCGTCGGTCTCGACGAGAAGCTCGACGGCCAGGGCCAGCTCGGCCCCTAGCGCGGTCGCGACCGAGTAGCGGCACCCCGTCGACCACGCCAGCCGGGCGTCCCGGTCACCCGGGAGCACGATGACCCGCCTTCCCGGGTCGGCAGCGTAGGTGGCGATGGTATGGACCAGCCGTGAGTGGTCGGCCAGCGCTGCGGCCGGTTCCACCTGCGAATCGAACAGATTGCCGGCGATCACCAGCACCCCGGGTCCGGTGGCGGCCTCGACGGCCGAGGCCAGCTGGTCGGTGGCGGCCACGTGGGCGAGGCTCGGATCCGGCCTGAGGTGGAGATCGGCCATGATCACCGCTCGACCGCCCGGCGGGACGGGCGCGCAGAGGAGGTCGGAGATGTCGCTCGAGG
This sequence comes from uncultured Acidimicrobiaceae bacterium, assembly GCA_963834725.1. Lineage (GTDB taxonomy): Bacteria > Actinomycetota > Acidimicrobiia > Acidimicrobiales > Palsa-688 > PALSA-693. The sequence continues at coordinate 2,464,617 of CAWICN010000001.1, read as the reverse complement.
CAGCCACCGCGGGCAAGAACCCTACTACGGTGCGCCTGAATGGACCGGGACCCCCCATCCCAGTCGGCGTCGGCCGCGGCCTTGCTCGAGATGGCTCGGCGCCTGGGTCCGCGGCCCTACTCGCAACGCGGCCCGAACCCCGCGCCGGAGCTACCTTCGACACCAGGGCTGGTGGGCTGGCTGGTGGATGCGATCGACGCCTGGTGGGCGGAGTTCGGATGCCCCGATCCGTTCACGCTGGTCGAGATAGGCGCCGGCGATGGCACCCGGGCTAAGGCGTTCCTGGCTGCCGGCCCGGCGTGCCTCACCGCATTGCGCTGCGTGCTGGTCGAGTTCGATCCCGCCCTGCGTGACGGCGAGCGGGTCCACCTCCCGATCGAGTCGCCGATCTTCGTTCTGGGACCGGTCGGCCGCGGCGACGGGGAGGACGACGACCTCGGCGAGCATGAGCACAGCCGGGCGGTCGCCGGTATCGGTCCGTTGATCACCGCCCTGCCGGAGCCGCCCATCGTCGACGGCGATGCCATCGTTGTGGCCGTCGGTTGGGTCAGCCGCCTGCCATCCGACCGACTGGAGTGGCGCGACGGCCAGTGGTGGGAGATCCGCCTGGCGGCCGGCCCAAAGCAATCTGGCAGGGAGGAGGAGCTGACGGAGCTCCCGATCCCGCTCGACGAGGAGCGCACCGACACCGCGGAGCGGTTGCTGGCCGGCGGGGCCGATGGTTTCGGCTCCCGCCCCGACCACCCCGGCCGTCCCGACCGCCCTGATCGCCCCGACCGCCCCGACCGCCCCGATCGCCCCGGCCATCCCGACCGCCCCGACGGCGCCCGCTACGCCGTGCTCACGTCGGCCGTCGACTGGCTGGCCGGGGCGCTGCGAATTGCCCGGTCGGGCCGCCTGGTGGTCATCGACCGCTGGACCGACATCACCCGCCCGCTGGCACCGGGGGAGGTGCCGCCCGTTGCCCTCGACCAGCTGGCGGCGCTGCGACGACCGATCGACGCCACGCCGGTGGGTCTTTTCCCTGAAATGTCGGCTGAAGTGTCGCCGGAAATCTCGATGGTGTCGTGGCGCCTAGGTTGAACCCCAGGATGACGGTCCCCGCGCAGTCGAGCGGCACCTGGTACTGGCGCGATGGACCGGTTCCGTCGGGCTCGGCCGTGGTGTTCGATCTCGACGGGGTGCTCTCCGATGCGGCCAGCCGCCAGCACTATCTCGAGGGGCCGTGGCGGGACTGGGACGCCTTCTTCGAAGCCTGCGGCGATGATCCGCTCATCGAAGAGGTCGCTCGACTGCTCAGCCTGCTCGAACCCGGGCTGGTGATCGTGTTGCTGACCGCCCGGCCGGCCCGGGTGCAGCCCCAGACCCTGGCCTGGCTGCACCGGTACGGCGTGCGGTGGGACCTGCTCGTGATGCGGGACCAGGGCGACTACACCCCGGCCCGGGAGTTCAAGCGTGGCTCGCTCCGGAATCTGAGGAAGGCCGGCTTCGACCTGGTGCTTTCGTTCGAGGACGATCGGCGCAACCTCGCCATGTTCCGTGACGAGGGTATCCCGTGCGTCTACATCCATTCGGGGTACTACGACTGACCGCCGGGTGGCGCGTTCTTGGCGTTTTTTCAGGTGAATTGCGGCCATCATGGGGTTGTGCGCAACACCATCAAGACCACCTTCATCCTGACCTTGCTCGCCGCCCTGTTCGTGGGCATCGGCGCCATCTTCGGCGGCAAGCAAGGGCTGATCATCGGTCTGGCGTTCGGGCTGATCTTCACCGGTGCGTCCTACTGGTTTTCGGACAGCATCGCCATCAAGGCCGCCCGGGCCGTCCCGGTCTCAGAAGCGCAGATGCCGGATTACTACGCGGTCGTGCGGGACCTGACGACCCGGGCCGGGGTGCCCATGCCCAAGCTGTACGTAACCCCCGACGCCCAGCCCAACGCCTTTGCCACCGGCCGCAACCCCGAGCATGCGGCGGTGGCGGTGACCCAGGGGATCCTGCAGATCTGCACCTGGGACGAGATGCGCGGCGTCCTCGCCCACGAGATCTCGCATGTCGGCAACCGCGACATTCTCATCGCTTCCGTCGCCGCCACCATCGCCATGGCGATCACCCTGCTCGCCCGGATGGCCGCTTGGGCGGGCCTTTTCTTCGGTGGGCGGGACAATCAGGGCCAGAACATCTTCGAGATCCTGGCCCTCGTAATCCTGGCCCCCCTGGCCGCAACCATGCTGCAGCTGGCGCTGTCGCGCAGCCGGGAGTTCCAGGCCGACCGCTCCGGCGCCCGCCTCATCGGGGACGGGGAGCCCCTGGCCCGGGCTCTGGCCAAGCTCGAGGCCGGGGCCAGGCAGATACCGATGCCTCAGGTCCGCCGCGAGATGGCGCCCATGTACATCGTGAGCCCGCTGGCCGGGATGAATGTGGCGTTCAAGGGCCTGTTTTCGGACCATCCGCCGACCGCGGAGCGGATCCGGCGCCTGCGCTCGATGGAGTGGGCCCGCTAGGACGCTCTGGCCGCGAGCCTGGTTCCACCGGACATCCCGGACAGAAGCCGCGCAAGTCGCATAAGCCGTGCCAGCCGGTTCAGACCGGTCAGTCCCGCATGTTCTCGAACTGCAGGGGTAGCCCGAAGTCCTGCTCGCGCAGCCCGGCGATGACCGTCTGCAGGTCGTCACGCTTCTTCCCCGAGACCCGAACCTGGTCCCCTTGTGTCTGGGAGGAGATGCCCTTCGGACCGTGCTCCTTGATCCAGCGGTTGATGCTCTTAGCGTTGTCCGACGACAGGCCCGCCTTCAGGGCCACGGTCTGGCGGGCGGTCCCTTTGGCCGCCTCCTCGACCTTGCCGTAGTCGAGGGCCTTGAGGGACACCTTCCGCCGGACCAGCTTCTCCTCCAGCACCTGCACGACGGCCCGCAGGCGGTCCTCGGTGGAGGAGTGGAGCCGCAGTTCCATGCCCTGGAGCTCGATGGACGACTCGGTGCCCTTGAAGTCGAAGCGGGTGGCCAGTTCGCGCTGGACCTGGTCGACGGCGTTTCGAACCTCTTGCATGTCGACCTGCGACACGATGTCAAAAGTGGGCATGGCGCCACGGTAGCGCCGCCGCCTAGGTTTCCCCGGGTCGTGGATCTCGTCTCCAGCCTCCGCGCCACGAGCGCCCTCAACGACCGTCCGGCCGCGGTGACCGTCGCCGGACGGTCGCTGGACCTGAGCGCCCTGATCTCCGCAGCCGGCGCAGTGGCCGCTCGCATCAGCGGCCTGCCATCCGCAGCGGTCGAAGCCACGGCCAGCCTCGAAACCGTCGTCGCCGTGCTCGGGTGCCTGACCGCCGGCGTACCGGTCGTGCCGCTCGCCCCCGATGCCGGTCCTCTCGAACGGACCCACGTCCTCTCCGACTCCGCCGCCCCTGTCCTCCTCACCGCCGCCGGCTCGGCCGGCCAGGTGACGGTGCCGTCCGGCAGCCGGCTCGAGGTGGTCCCCGTCGACCTCCGCGAGCGGAGGGATTGGCCCCCGCCTCCTCCCGATGCCGCCGCGCCAAGCGGGCCGGCCATGATCCTCTACACCAGCGGGACCACCGGCCCGCCGAAGGGCGTCATGCTGAGCGCGGCCGCGATCGCCGCCGACCTCGACGCGCTGGCGGAGACCTGGGCGTGGACGCCGGATGACGTGCTCGTTCACGGCCTGCCGCTCTTCCATGTGCACGGGCTCGTCCTGGGCGTGCTCGGCGCCGCTCCGCGTCGGGAGTCGCCTCATCCACACCGGCCGGCCGACGCCGGCGGCCTACGCCGCCGCGGCCGGCGAGGGGGGCAGCCTGTACTTCGGCGTGCCGACGGTCTGGTCGCGGGTGGCGGCCGACCCCGATGCCGCCGGGGCGTTGCGGTCCGCCCGGCTGCTGGTGTCCGGCAGCGCCGGCCTTCCGGTCCCGGTCTTCGAGCGCCTGGCTGCCCTCAGCGGTCAGGGACCGGTCGAACGTTACGGAATGACCGAGACGCTGATCACGCTGGGAGCCCGCGCCGACGGTCAACGCCGGGCCGGCTGGGTCGGCCCCCCGCTGCCCGGTATCGCGGCCCGTCTCGTCGACGATCAGCGCCAACCGGTGCCGGCCGACGGGGACAGCGTCGGCTCACTGGAGGTTCGGGCCCCGACGGTCATGGACGGCTACCTCCACCAGCCCGAGGCGACCGCTGTGCTCTACACCGGGGACGGATGGGTCCGAACCGGCGACGTGGCATGCCTCGACGGGACCGGCTGGTTTCGCATCGTGGGCCGCCAGTCCACCGACCTGATCAAGAGCGGCGGCTACCGGATCGGCGCCGGCGAGGTGGAGGCGGCCCTGCTCGGCCACCCGGCGGTCCGGGAGGCAGCGGTGATCGGCGTGCCCGACGACGATCTCGGGCAGGCCATCGTGGCCTTCGTGGTGGCCGACGGGCCTACCGGGCCGGAACTCTGTGAGTTCGTCGCCGGCACGCTGTCCGTACACAAGCGACCGCGGCGGGTCGAGCTGGTCGATCGTCTGCCCCGCAACGCCATGGGCAAGGTGCGGAAGACCGAGTTGCGAAGCGACTAGGCTCTCTGGTTCCTGGGTCGGTGCCCGAGTGGCCAAAGGGAGCAGACTGTAAATCTGCCGGCGTACGCCTACGGCGGTTCAAATCCGTCCCGGCCCACTCCTCGCAAATGCCCGCACCTCCGGGGGCGACCGGGGCGGCGGCCTCCAGGATGAAGCTGCTGCGGAAGACCGCTAGGCGGCGGAACAACACCTGTTCGGCCTCGCCGGCGCTGCTCGACCGTGCCCGGCAGGCCATCTGGGGTATATGAGACAGTCAGTAGCGGTCACCTTGACGAGTCAGAGCGTGATGATGAGTGCACTCAGAGGAGTTTTGTGACGGGCGTCACGCGCCGATATGCTCAGCGCGTCACGAGCAAATAAGGCCCGGTTACCTACCTGCCATGTAGGTTACCTACCTGCCATGTACGCCCGGGGGTTGGCATGAATCGCCTGATGTTTGGTCTTTTGGGGCCGACCATCGTGATCGGCGAGCGCGGTGAGATCGTCATTCACGGCCGACTACGCCGCCGGCTGCTGGCCCGACTCCTCATCGCCGCAGGCCAGCCCGTGGCCGTGGAGCGTCTCAAGGAGGACCTCTGGAACGGCGCCCCGCCGGCCAGCGCCGGGTCCACGCTTAAGAGTCACGTCTCGCTGCTCCGGCGGGCGTTGGGACCCGACCGCCTGGAGGGTCGCAACCACAGTTATCTGTTGCGATTAGACGCCGGTGAACTCGACATCGACCTCTTTGAAGAGGAGGCCGCCGCGGGGCGAGACTTGCTGCGATCAAGCGACGCGACCGCGGCTCTGGAGCTCCTCGACCGCGGTCTGCGGCGGTGGAGAGGGCCGGCCCTGGCCGATGTGGCCGACACCAGCTGGGGCCACCCCGAAGCGACCCGGATCGAGGAGCTGCGGGCGGCCGTGCTTGAATGCTGGCTAGAGGCCCGGCTGGCCCTCGGCGAGAGCCATCAGGTGATCCCGGCGGCCGAGGCGGCGATCGCCGAGCATCCGCTTCGGGAGCAGCTGTGGGCAAAGCTGATCACCGCTCTCTACCGCAGCGGCCGCCAGGGAGACGCCCTTCGCGCCTACCAGCGGCTGCGTCAGTTCCTCGGTGAGGAGCTTGGTATCGACCCGAGCCCCGAACTGGTGGCGCTGGAGTCGTCGATCCTCAGGCAGGAACCGGCGCTAACAGCGACATCCGCTCGTGTACGACACCCACGCAGTGAGCCGACGGGCAATTTGCCGCCGGAAGGGAGCAGCTTTGTGGCCCGACCGAAGGAGCTGGCGGACCTCGCCGGTTGGATCGCGGAGCCATGCCTGCTCACATTGGCTGGCCCGGGCGGCACGGGGAAGACGCGTCTGGCCCTCCAGGCGGCCCGCCAAGCTGCACCCGAATTCGACGCCATCTGGGTGTGCGAACTGGCCGCCGTCACCGACCCGGCCGACATCGTCCGGGAGCTGGGTCTGGCCCTCCAATGCGCGGACACAGTGGGTGTCGACCTGATCGACCTGATCAGCCGGCGACTCTCCGGGGGCAAGCAGCTGGTGGTCCTGGACAACTGCGAGCATCTTCTGGACGGGTGCGCCGCCCTGGTTGCTCGGCTACGGAGGGACGCAGCGAACCTTCGGATCCTGGTGACCAGCCGGGCGCCGCTCCAGGTTGAAGGCGAGGTCGTGTGCCGGGTACCTCCCATGTCCGTTCCCGGCGCTGCGGTAAAAGGGGACGATCTCCTCGGCTACGAGTCAGTTCGTCTTTTCGTCGAACGGGCCCGCTTTCAGCAGCCTGCATTCTCCATAGGTCGAGACACCGGCGCCGCCGTCGCCACCATCTGCACCCGCCTCGACGGTATGCCCCTTGCCATCGAGTTGGCCGCGGCGCGGCTACGCACCATGTCCGTGAGCGACATCGTCCGCGGGCTCGACAACCGGTTCCAGCTCCTCAATACCGGCGCCCGCACTGCTCCGGCCCGTCAACGAAGCCTTCAAGCCCTGATCGATTGGTCGTATGACCTCCTGGATGAGCATGAACAAGCCCTCCTGGGCCGGCTGGCCGTATACGCCTCGAGCTTTGACGCGGACGCCGCCCAGGCGGTTGCGCTGACGGGCAGCGACTCTGCCGGCCGCGTGCTCGGTTCGCTCGTCGACAACAGCTTGGTCCAGTTCGACTTCTCGAGTGGCCCGTCGAGATACCGGATGCTCGAAACCGTCCGACAGTACGCCCTGGGGAAGATAAGCCCCGAAGCCGAGCTCAACGCCCGCAGTGCTCATGCCCGCCATTTTCTCAACCTGGTGCTTCAGGCCGTCCCGCACTTCGCCGATGCAGAACACGCCATGTGGCGAGCGCGTCTGGACGCGGACGATGAGAATCTCCGGGCCGCCTTCGTGACGATGGTGAGCGAAGCGGGCTCTCAGCAGATGCTCGCGTTCGCGGAGGCATTGTGTCGCTACTGGAGCAGCCGAGGTAGCTATGGCGACGAGATGTCCCTCATCGAATCGGCGTTGCGGCGACCGGATGCATCGGAGCCCACTTCGGTGCGCGGTCAAGCTCTGGCCGCAGCCGGATTCGTTTACTTCCGTCGGGGAGAGTTAGCGCGAGCCCAACAGTGCGCGAACGAGGCACTCGTAATCGCGCGGCAGCTCCGCCTGCCGTCACTGGCCGCAGACGCGTTGCGTACCAGTGCGTGGGTAATCGACCGTCGCGGCGACCGGTCCGCCGCGAAAGGCTGCGCAGCGGAGGCGGTGGAAATGGCGCTGGCTGGCGGCGACACCCACCTGATCGCGCGGGCTTATGATGTACGGGGCGCGATGGCCCACGCAGACAATCCGGCTCAGGCCCGCGCCGACTACAGCGAGGCTTTTCGGTACTGCCAGTCGACGGGCGACCGCCAGGGCCAAGCCACCACCCTTAACAACCTGGCCGTCCTGGAACTCGACCAGGGCGCCCACGCGGTGGCCCGTCGCTACTTCGACCAGGCGCTCGTGTTGGTCGAGGGTGTCGGGGATCCGGCCCTGACGCCGTTCATCCACTACGGCGTCGGCCTCACCTCGATCCTGGACGAGGACTACGACAGCGCCCAGCGAGCGCTGGCCGACGCGTTGCGAGAATCCGGGCGAACGGGCCAGCGGTCGCTGGAGGCGTACGTGCTGCTGGGAACGGCTATAGCTCGGGCCCGGACGAAACCGGACCTGTTGGCCGCACTCTTGCTCGGTGCCGCCCAGGCCATGTTCGACCGCATGGGAGAGCGACCCGAGCCGACCGAGGCCGCCCTCTGCGATCAGGCCCGCTCCGCCCTGGCGACGGCGCTAGGCGACGATCTCGAAATGGCCTTGGCTCGCGGCCGAGCGTTGCCCGCTGCGGAATGTGTCCGATTGGCCACCGAGGCTTGTCGACGCCCTGCTGGAATGCTCTGAATCCGATTGATTACCCCAAACCTAGAGGGAGACCTGATGTGCGAACAATAAGAACGACGGTTTGGTCATCGTTGCTTTCGCTCTTCCTCGTGGCGGCATCTGCGGGGCTCGCCGGAGAGACTGCCTCGGGCGCACCGACACCGGTTGCGGGCATCTCCATCAGCCCCACAAGCCCGCCGCTGACTGTGAGGTTCATCGCACAGGCGTCGGGCTTCGCAGGAGCCGTCACGTCCTACAGGTGGACCTTCGGGGACACCGCCTCGAAGACCACATCCGTCAACACAGTTGAGCACACATATGCATCGGCGTCGACGTTTCATGTCTCGGTAAGCGAGACGGACGCCCAGGGTGAGTCGGCGACGGCCACGGGCACACTGGAGTTGCTGAAGTGTCCAGTCGGTATGGGGCAGTGCCGCGGGACGCTGCAGATAGCCGGCCTGGTACAGACCCTGAGCGCCTTGGGACCGATCAACCCGACGGCTCCCGCTGACCTGGATCTGTTCTCCGGTCCGTTCAGGTTCCCCAACTGCGATTCAGTGATCCAGGCTGCAACCGCCCTGACCGACTCGGGTTTCATTGGCAACTTGACCGTGCCTCTCGTCTATCTCACCAGCCACCCAGACCAAGCACGGACCACTTGCTTCTCCTCTGAGGTGGCCTTCGTGGACGCCGCCGGGATGGTGGTGCACAGTGGCCCGTTGCCGATGTGCCAGGTCGCGGCACCTGTACCCCCGTGCGTGCTATCGATCAACATCTCCGGGGCACTGGTCACGAAGGTGCTGCTGGTGCCGCCCGGTGATCCCCGGGTCGGAGCGCCGTAAGGGCGAGCGCCCGTCCCTGCCCCCGTCAAGCAGGGTCGGGCGCGAGCGGGCTCAGCAAGCCTGGTTGTTGGTGGCCACTGAGAAGGCTGGTCCTCCTCGGGGTTGGGTCCTTGCGGCTGGTCCTACCGTGCACCCGGAGGGTTGAACCGAAGTCGAACGGGCGTTGAACCCGACAGGGCCGCCGTCACCTCATTCGACCGACCTTCAACCGACCTTCAACGGGTCCTCTGTACTTTTGCAGTCGGGTTGTCCGGACCTACGGAGCAAAGGAGACCATGAATGCCCGCCGTCACGTCGCTCACACGTGACCGTCGAACTGCTCGCCCGGGATGCCGACCACGCCCAGGAACTGGCCTACAACACCTGGCCCATAGGCCACACCCCGGACCTGGAAGACCTGGACCACGACACCGTGACTCCCACGGACTGATCCTGTCCCCGCCCCGCCGCCAGCCGGGTGAGGGGCAGTGGCCGAAGGAGGTGATGAAATTGTCCGTGATACCGCCCGAGATACAGCACCAGTTAGTCGTCCGGCACCTGGAGATTGACCACGGGTTCACGCCCAGTGACGACCCGCTGCACGCCCACGAACTCGCCCACCTCGGTGACCTCAGCCTCACGCCCGCCGGGACACGCCGTCACACGCACCCGTCCGGTGGGACCAGCCCGATCCAACTACGAGACTGACGTGTCTCGCCGCCGGAGGGGTTTGGCCGATGGATCGAACGGCACGTCCGCTGTCTCGGGCGCGTCCGGCATGTGCTGGCCTTTTTCGTGGAGGCCCTTTTCCACCCGAAAGGCGACTACGCCGGGCACCCGTTCGTCCGGTCTCCCGCCCGCCCAAATCACTCTCCTGTCATCTCATACCGGGTTCTAGGGCCTCCCGCCTAACCGTCCGGCCCCGAAAAAACCCTTCCTCTTATCTGTGGTCGCAACCTCCGCCAGCCCCTTCCCGATGCCGGCCAGCTCCCACCTTGTCGCCGGGTCGACGTTCGCGGCGTGGATGGCGACGCGGGGCACGCTGGCCATGTACGGCGTGAACCGCCCGGCCGGTGATGCCAGCGGATCCATGTTCCTTGTCGCTGCGATGCCGATGGCCCAGCTCCCGCAGGTCGCGGCCCATCTCCAACTCATTTGACAGGGCGTCGCGATGCGCCGCCGGTGCAATCAGAGGAGGCATGGCGGCGTCTTTATCGCCTAGGTGGTGCGACTCGTGCGGTTACCGGGACCTTCTCGCGACCAGCGCTCGCGCCTCGACCGCGCCTTGCCTTCTGTCGCCCAGAACGCCGGCTTCATGCCGGTGTTCTGCGCCGCTCACGCCCGGGCTGGCCAGGTCGCGGCATAGCGCAATCCACATGGCGGCGTTAATGGCGGTGGGTCATGGTCCTATGCAAAGCAGGCTTGCAGGAAGTCCTGCAGCCCCTGCTCGTCGAATCGCACGCGGACGTGCCCATCGACCCGGGTGATCTGCAGCGACGGGCAGAAGAAGTCCCGTCCACCGGCGAAGAAGTGTGGCGACCCGACGACGCCACGGCGCCTCCCCTCATCCCACTCGGCGCGTACCGCCGCGTCGTCGGCTGCGACCGGCTCGGCCGGCAGCTCATGTCGGCCGGCGATGTTTCGGAGCACGGCGGCGTCAGCGATGTCCCGGCCCTCCTCGAAGAGAGCGGTGCGCAGCGCCAGCGAGACCTGCTCGCCGGTGCGAGCGTCTACCCGGTACGCCCGCGCCGCCAGCCCCAGCGCCGGCAACGCCGTTGCCGGGAACCCCACCACGTCGAAACCAGCGAAGAGATCGGGCGCCACCTGGCGGCGCAGTTCCGCGACCTCCTCGGCGATCAGATCCGGAGACACGGCCTCACCGTTCACCAACTCGAGTGGCCACGCACGGACGGCGATCCGCTCGGAATCGCGTCCCAAACGGGACCTTTCCGCCACGACGCGCCGCAGGCCGACGTGGGTGAAGGGGCACACCACGTCCGCGAACACCTCGATCACGCCAGCCAATCTACCCGCACGCAGGCCCATCGGACCCGACATCTGGTCGGCGCCAGGCGCCCGCCACGCCGAGCGACTGGCGAGATCACCAAGAAAGTTCGGAATGCCGGCATCGATCTCGGTGTCTGTTCCTCGAGGCGGCATGCGGCCAAAACAGAGACCGGGGTGTCGATGGCGGGAGCGGCGTCTCGTCGGCCGGGCCGGTGAGTTCCGCTAGCGCTGCTTGAGTCCCAGGTTCTGAAGAGTTGAGGCAAGTTTTTGGGTCATGCTGCGAGGGGGCTGGCTTGTAGGAGGTTGGTGAGTTCGCGTTCGTAGGCTTTCCAGGCGGCGGTGAGGGGTCGGGGTGCGGGTGGGCGTGGTCGGCTGAGGGCGGCGAGGTCGGTGAGGGCGGGAATCACGACGCGTGCGGCGAGTTGGGTGAAGAAGGCGGCGATGCGCAGGCCGTGGGCGGTGACCCGGTAGGTGTTGGTGTGGGGGATTCGTTCGATGAAGCCTTTGAGCCGTAGGCGGCGGAGATCGTAGGTCGCCTGTGCGGGGCTGTAGTCGGGGTTGTACAGGACGGCCATCTGGGTGCGCAGGGCTTTGTTGGTGAGCCCGCCGATGACGTGCGCGAAGGAGCCGACGGAGGCGAGCAGGGCCATGGTGCGGGGATCGCCGAAACGTAACCCGGGGGCCCGCTGGCCGTCGTGGAGGCTGGGCAGCACGACTGCTTCGAGGGTGGCGGGGTCGGGCAGTCCGGGCTGTCCTTCGCCCAAAGCGGCCAGGAACCGGGCGTCGATATCCGCGCCGAGTCGGCGCAGAGCCCGCCAGTTGTGGCTGTTGAGGGTCTTGTGAAGGTTGAAGTCGTCGGCGTCGTTGAACGTCATCTCCACTCTGAGAGCCCGGCCTTCTTTGAGGTAGGCCTTGGCCTTGGAGGACTTGTAGTGGATCTGGATGCAGGGGGCGACGTCGCGGGTGATGACCTCGGTGGCGAACCGGCCCGGGGGTCTTGTGTTTGCCGCGGTTTCTGACTTGGCGGTCGACGACCAGTGACACCTGTTCGGGGCGGCCCAGGTCCAGATGACAGTCGATGGCCGCCTCGAACCAGGCCCGGGCCCGGCGGGGCTGGTCGAATACCGAGGTGTCAGAGACCTCCATCTGGGCGATGGAGAACGCCCAGTCGAAGCCGGCCCGGCGATCATCGACGGTGAGCGGGTTGGGCATGACCGCCATCATCCGGGCCAGCAGATCGCGGACATGACCGGAACCGAGGCGGGCGCAGACGCGATGAGCCAGGGCGGGGTCGTCCACCCGGCGTAGACCGTTATCGAGCGCGTCGAAGCCGACGCCGGCCTTGGCCAGCTGAACCTCGGCCCACTCATGTCCGTTGGCGTTGACCCACAACGGGTATGGCGCGTAGCTGCCCAGCCGTAGCGATGTCGGGCCCCACTCGGGGTCAGCGAAATACAGGTACCAGTGGTCGGGCACCGACGACTGGCGCCGCCAGGTGATATGGGGATGGTTGGGCCGATGCCGGGCGTGGGTGTCATCGACGAAGCCCCGCCACGAACTGGTCCGCTCCTGGGCCTTGCCCACCAGCACCAGCCCGAACCGGCCGGCCGCGGCCGCTCCGTCTTGATAAGGGCGGGCCATGTTCTCTTTGGACTGGCCCGCCTTGAAACGCAGTACCGGCACCCCCGAGGCGGCCACCAGCGCGTCGAGCTCGCTCACCAGCCGTTGCCGGTTGCGGTTCAACGCGGCCGGTGAGGGGATGTAGTTGCCTCGCTTGAGCAGGAACTTCACCACCCCTCCCTCATACATCAACCCCGGGATGTACCCGCGGATGCCGATACGGTCTACCGAGGTGCAACGGAAGCTCACATGCTCGGCCAGTAGGCTGGCCACGGTCCCCATGGTGTCCTCCTCTCCGACCGTTGACGCGGCCGGGTCTGTGGGTTTGTTGATCACAGGACGCTATTGGGGACCAATCCGTTTCTGCCTGGCGAATCGACCGACCGGCATAGGGCCGGCTTTGCCGGCCCGGCACCGACAGGCAGCCATCCCGGCCGGCCAAAACGCGAGAGACCTCAGACCCCAGCCATCCCCGCTCGAGTTGACCGCGGCGCTTCAGCAGGTCTGAGGTCGCTCGCTAACATCTCGGCGAGAGGGGCGAAGATTTGCTCGTCTCCTGCAGTCTGCTGTACCGACTGCTTGTCTGACGGAGGAGTGCAGGTGCTCGCCTTTGACCCAACGCTCATCGACACGTCGCTGGAGAGTCGGGCGGTCACGTTCGAGAACCCCACCGGCGGACGCGGCGTGGGTGGCCAAGCCCACGGTGGCCGCAAAGGCGCACCGAGCCGGAACATCGCACCAGGCGAAACAGTGGTGCTGGCCGATCTTGATGGGCCGGGAACCGTCCGTCATGTGTGGATGACGTTTCCTCCTGCGCCTCCCGAGGTTATGCGGGCCGTGTGGATGGAGGTCTTCTACGACGGGTCCAGTGAGCCCAGCATATCGGTGCCCTGCCTCGACCTATTCGGGCTGCCCCACGGCCGGCCCGTCCCCTACGTGTCCGCACTCACGACCGCGCAAGAGGGTCGGGGTTTCAACGCTTTCCTGCCAATGCCCTTTGCCGGCCATGTTCGTGTCGAGCTCACCAACTCCGCAGCGATTCCGATCCTTTTGTACTACCAGATCGACTACACGCTGGAACCAGGGCGCGAGACCGCCAGCTGTCTGCACGTGGCCTTCCGGCGAGAAAACCCCACCACCAAACAGCGCGACTTTGTGATCTGTGACGGCCTGGAGGGACCGGGGCGCTTCTTGGGCTGCAACGTCGGAGTACGGGTTATCGATCCCGGCTCGTGGTACGGCGAAGGCGAGGTCAAGGTGTTCCGCGACGGCGACAACCAGTTCCCGACCATCTGTGGTACGGGGCTTGAGGACTATGTCGGCACTGCCTGGGGAATGGGCCCACACGCCGCTCCCTACGCCGGGGCTCCCCTGGTCGTCGGGTCCGGCGACAGATCCGGCCCGTTTGCGGCCTGTGACTTCGTGGGCTTTTACCGCTGGCATCTCCTCGACCCGATCATGTTCTCGTCCGACCTTCGGGTGACCATCCAGCAAATCGGTTTCGCCTTCTTCGCCGAAGGCCAGGAGGACGAGATGCAGGCCTACCTCGCCACCAACCCGCCCGCCGGGTCCGGCTGGGCCTACCGTCCCCGCCAGGGCGTCGCTGGCGTCGGTATCGCCGAGCGTGTCGATGATTACTGCGCAACGTCCTATGTGTACTGCCAACGGCCGCAGCCGGTTCCACGCCTCGACGTCTCCGCCGCCCGAGCCGACATCGAGCGTCGCGTGTACGAACAGCCGACTCCGATAGAAGTGATCATGAGCGGGCTGATCGACTGACATCGCCGGACCAGCCGAAGCGGGCCGGACAGTTAGACGTCCTGGCTGTCCCGCTGGAGCCGGTACCTGACGGTCGTGCCCTGACCGGTCGTGCCGCGGTTGACGCCGACGGCGGGCGTTCCGGCTCCGCCGAGCCGCATCCGTTGGGTCAGATCGGGACCGAGCGCAGTCAGCCCGCCGTCGACGACGAGCGCCTCGCCCGTGACGAATCGTGAGTCGTCACTTGCGAGGAACAGCGCGGCGCCCGCGATGTCGTCCCCGGTACCCGTCTGGGGCCACGGCTGCAGGGACGCGAAGCGCTCCGCGGCGACGGCCGGGTCGGCGCGCCCGGCGGCGAGTGGTGTGTTGATCACGCCCGGACAGATCGCGTTCACGCGGATCCGGTCGCGTGCGAGCTCGACCGCCGCCGACTGGGTGAGGTTGATCACTGCCGCCTTCGCGGCCGAGTAGGCGAGCGGGCCGGCGCCACCGCTCAGACCGGCGATCGACGCGGTGTTGATGATCGAACCGCCGGCGCCGGACGCCTGCATGGCCGCTGCGCCGTGCTTGATCCCGAGAAACACACCGCGGGTCAGGACGGCGAATGTGTAGTCCCAGTCCTCGACGTCGATGCGCGTCACAGGGCCGAACGCGCCACCGACGCCGGCGTTGTTGAACACGATGTCCACGCCGCCGAACTCGTCGACCGCCAGATTGATGAGCCGTTCGACATCCGGCTCCACGGCGACGTCGGAGTGGACGAACCGCACGGCGGCCGCCCTGCCCGCGCCGTCGACCTCGTGAAGCAGGGCCGCGCCGTGCTCCTCGTTCAGGTCCGCGACGACGACGCGCGCTCCTTCGATGAGGAAGCGCAGGGCCGTCGCACGTCCCATCCCGCTCGCACCCCCGGTGACCACTGCGACCCTGCCGTCAAGACGTCCCATCGGGCCATTATCGCATCGCGAGCGCACGCCATGATCGCTTGGACGCCTCAGCCGTTCGAGAGGATCACCTGGGGCGCCGCTCTCCACGCCCGGCACGGCTGGGGGCGACAAATCTCACGTCGAATATGGGCCCCCACCCGGCGGCCTGGACCGCGAAGGGAACTGGCTGTTCACGCACACGTATCCGCTCGTGGGGAGGAGCCCCCTCCCGCCGCTACGCGGCCGGCCGCTGACGCCATGCCGTATTCTCGACCGACATTTATGCCGCAGGGGTCGGAGGCCTACTGGGACGCTCGAAGCGGGCACGTCGTCTTTCGGTCGCGAGGGTACCCCGCGTACATTGGGAATTGGGCCCAAGCCCTACAGGTCCTTTCGGGTCGCCCTCGTAGGGCCTATCGGGGATACCCTCGTTCGGCGGCGGATCGGCGGGACGGAAATCGTTTCCGTTCCGGCGGTCAGACAAGCGGTGAAGGCGGTAATGGACCAGAAAGGAGGTTGCAGGGGTGCTAGTTTTTCCGGCGCAGTGTCGGCCCAGTCCAGGGAGATCAGGGGTTCGTAGGGGTCGCGAGCTCAGCAACGACGGGGCCGAGACTGTCGAGGTAGGTCAAAGGGTCGGCCGCCTTGTCGGTCCACATCGACGGCGGAGGCAACACGACGCGCTCTACGCCCAACTCGGCGTAGGACTCGAGGCGGGCCGGCTTGGCGCTCCAGGCGAAGATCGTGATCGGGATGGCGTCGGGGTCTCGTCCGGCTTCGGCTGCCAGCCGCCGGAACAGCTCGATGCCGCCGTGGACGTCGCGGCGCCCGTCCTTGCCGATCAGGCTGTTGTCAATCGGGCACCAGGCATCGGCGTGTGTTGCCGCCAGCTTGATACCACGCTGGCCGGCGCTGCCGAGGGCGATCGGTACGGTCGGCTGCTGGAGCGGCTTGGGATAGGACCATAAGCGGCTGAAGCGGTCCCAGCGGCCGTCGAATTCGGGCTCGTCATCGGCCCAGATTGTCCGGAGGGCATCGAGCCGTTCGCGCATGGCTAAGTACCGCTGGTTGAACGGCACGTCGGGGCGGTGATTCGCAAGCTCTTCTTTGTTCCAGCCGACGCCGACACCGAGAAGCACCCGGCCCTGCGACAGCACGTCGAGGGTGGCGACTGTGCAGGCCAAATCGAGGAGGTCGTGCTCGAGTGCGAGGCAGATCCCGGTGGCCAGCCGAAGTCTGGTGCTGGCCGTGGCGGCCGCCATTAGCGAGACGAACGGGTCCATCATCTGCCAGTAGCCGTCGGGCAGGTCACCACCCCCGGGATAGCCGGTCTGGCGTGATGTCGGAATGTGGCTGTGCTCGGGCACCCAGATCGACTCGAACCCGCGGTGCTCGAGCTCTCGGGCGAGGACGTCGGGGCGGATCCCGCCTGGGTTATTCAGCGTGAGGTAGCCGAACTTCATGAGGACTGCTGCCCCGGCGCCGCTGCAACTGCTCCCGAGGTGTCGAGCTCCTCGGCGTGTGTCCACCCGCTACCAGGTCCGGTCTCCACCAGGCACAGGTTGACAAGCGATCGATTGTTTGTCAAGCGGTTCGGATCCCGAGGTACGTCACCAGGACCACCGCCGAGAGGGCCCGGAGGATCACCCGCCGGATCGGTCAGCGCCTTTATCCCTGGGTCCCAAAGAACCGGTTGTGCGTTGTCGACATGGGCTCTCCGATCGAGAAATACAATTCGAGTGTGACAACAAACTCGGACGATCTACCTGGGATCGGCGCACCCGTGCGAGTCCCGCCGGCGGGCGGGATCGTCGATCGTCTGGCCACAGTCGGTGCACCGGTCGCCGATACACGCCATGCTCGATCGGCTTTCTTGTGTTCTGCTTTGCGTACCGAAATCCCGGGCTGCCCGCCCCACGGCGGTGACTGAGCGATTACATTCGGATGGGGCCGAGCAAGGGAGTCGCCGAATGAAGTTCGATGACCGGGTGGTTCTGGTGACAGGGGGCGCATCGGGGATCGGTGAGGCGATCACCTTGGCGTTTGCGGCAGAGGGGGCGCGCGTCGCCGTGCTCGACATCAACCGCGAGGCAGCCGAGCTCACCGCCGGGCTGGTGCCCAAAGGCTATGCGGTACAGGCCGACGTGTCCGACAGTGCCGCTGTCGACCGGGCCGTTGCCGAGGTTGAGTCGGCCCTTGGACCCCTCGACGTACTCGTCAACAACGCCGGGATCATCACGAAGGGCAATCTCGACCACATCACGCCCCGGATGGAGCAGCAGCTCGGCGAAGCCGCCGGAGGCGGCGTCACCACCCCGCTCGAAGCCACTGTGGCGCTGCCCGACGACGAATGGCGGCTGATGCTGGCCGTACACCTCGACGGCACCTTCTACGGAACACGGGCGGCGCTGCGGTCGATGGCCCAGCGGCGGACCGGGGCCATCATCAACATCGCCTCGATCTGTGGCATGGAAGGGTGTACGGGTTCGCCGCACTATTCCGCGGCCAAGGCGGGCATCCTCGGTTTCACGCGTGCCGTCGCCAAGGAGGTCATCCTCCAGGGCGTGCGCGTCAACGCCATCGCGCCGGGGTACGTGGACACGCCGATGGTGGGCCAGCTGTCGGAGATGATGCGCGGCGCCGTCGCAGCGCAAACACCCATCGGCCGCCTGGGTCAGCCTCGCGAGATCGCCGGCTTGGCCGTCTTCCTCGCCAGCGACGAAGCCAGCTTCTTCGTGGGCGCCACGGTGTCGCCGAACGGTGGGTACGTGACGGTGTAGGCCCGACGAAGGCGACCGGGAGTCGATACTGTGACCCTACCGGTTCGAGCCGACGGCGAAAGGCACCACCCGAATTCGCCGGGTATCGGGCCGACCAAACAAGGACACGGCTATTCAGATCTGCATCAAGGCGAGGACGTCATTGCTACGCTGACCGGGTTGAAGGTCGACGTCGCGGTGTCGCAGCCCTGTCAGTGCACACCTACCACGATTTGGATTGTTCCAATTGGCCCGGGCCTGGTCCTCAGTCGAGGATCGTGCCCTTGCCGAGCGGGGCGAATTCGGGTGGGCGCTTCTCGACGTAGCTCGAGACCCCCTCCTTGAAGTCGGGGCCCTTGAGCGACTGAGCCATGAGCCGGTCGCTGTCGGCGCAGGCCGCCTCGAACTCCATGGTGATGTGGCGGTGTACCTGGCCCTTGATTGCGGCGACCGACGCCGGCGAACAGTTGGCCGCCACGTCCTGGGCGTAGGCGATGGCCTCGGCGAGGACCTGGTCGGGCGGGACGACCTTGTTGACCACGCCCAGGTCGGCCGCCTCTTCGGCGGTGAATACTCGGGCCGATGTGAGCAGGTCGAGCGCGGTCGACGTCCCGACGATGCGGGGTAGCAGCCAGGAGACACCATGTTCGGCGATGAGGCCCCGCCGGGCGAACGCGGTGGTGAATTTGGCCCCGCCGGCAGCGATTCGCACATCGCACATGAGGGCCTGGACCAGGCCGAGCCCAGCGCACGCTCCGTTGATCGCCGCCACCATCAGCTTCGGGATGGACAGCGGGTAGGTGGTCGGTCGGGCTCGTCCGCGCCCTCTCTCGGCCTGTCCGCCCTCCGTGCTCAGCCCTTGAAGAGCGGCCATGTCGGCTCCCGGGCAGAACCCACGCCCGGCGCCGGTAACCACGATCGCCCCGACCCGGGGATCCGAGACCGCTCCGTCGAGCCGGTCGAAATAGGCCTCGGCCAGACCGGGGGTCCAGGCGTTGAGCCGCTCGGGACGATTGAGGGTGACGACCGCCACCCGGTCGGTGACTTCGTAAAGGGCAAGGTCTTCGCTCACGCGTCCGACTGTAGACCTCGGGCCGGCCCGTCGCCTATCGGCATAGGGCCGTCACCCCCACCTGGATACCGCGTGACGCGCTAACGACAGCGCGCCTCTTCGCATTCAGGGAACGTCTACCAGCTGCAACTGCGCAGCTGGCCTTCTGATGGTTCCATGCCGGGTGTGTCCCGTTGATGACCGCGCAGCAGCATGACAGGTTCACCTCGCAGCCGTGGCGCGAAAGTCGGTGGCGACGTCGTTCATCGTGCGGAACACCACTCGATCGTCGGCGCGCATGTGGTCGATGAGACGGCGCAGCATCCGCATCCGACTACCGCGGCCGATGCACTGCGGGTGCATCGTCAGCACCAAGACGCCGGTCCCTACCTCCTCGGCCAGGTAATCGAACTCGGCGCTCCACACCGCGAACACGTCGTCCGGCGACCGCAGCCCCAGCAGGTGCGCGCCCGGGTCATAGGTGAAGTACGGCCAGTCGTCGAGGATCCAGTCGAACGGCAGCTCGACGAGGTCGACCGCCGTCCCGAACCCGAACGCGGCGTCGGTGCGCACGACGTCGCCGGTGCGGCACCAGGTCGGGTGGTAGTCGCGAGGAGCCATCGAGGAGTCGTAGGAAAACCCGTGCTGGAGCAGCATCCCGATCCAGCGGTCGCCGAGGTTGCCGCCGGGCAGGCGGTGGCCGGTCGGTGGTCGCCTGGTGAGGTGCTCGATGCGGTCGATCGCCCGCTCGAGGATGGCCCGCTCCTCAGCCTCGTCGCGACGCGACGACGGCGCCTCGTGGCAGTAGCCGTGGTAGGCGATCTCGTGGCCGCCATCCACGACTCGGCGGCACATGTCGGGATATGTGTCGATCGTGTGTCCTGGGATGAACCACGTGCTGGGGATGGCGTGCTGGGCGAGCAGGTCCACGAGCCGGCCGGCACCGACCTCGCCGAACTCGCCGCGAGCGATGAGGTTCGGCGAGCGCGAGCCGCGCGGCCCGATCCACACCGACAGCGCGTCGAAGTCGAACGTCAGGCACACCGAGATCTCGCCCATAACAACCATCGCCCCTCCTCCAGAGACAACCGGGCGCGTTGACAAGCAACGCACCCAAATCTACTCGAGTAGACTGCCGCCCCGATCAACCGCTTCCGCGAGTGCTTCGAGGCGATCGGTGGCGACGATTGCGTCACCGTGTCAAACTCGGCTGATGGCCAGTACGACAACTCCCCTCGGCGAGATCGTGGGCGTCGATCTCGATGGTTGCGAGCGCTACGCCGGAATCCGGTACGCCAGGCCTCCGGTCGGTGACCTCCGGTTTCGGGCGCCGCAGCCGGCCGGCCCCTGGCAAGGCGTGTACGAGGCCGCCACGTTCGGTCCCTCGGCCCCGCAGCCGCCGCCGATGCCGGGCTCGTTCATCACCGAAGGCGAGCTTCACACTGATGAGGACTGCCTGTTCCTCAATGTTTACACGCCAAAGGCCGACGGCAGCAGGCGGCCGGTGATGGTCTGGATCCATGGCGGCGCCTACACGATCGGCTCGGGCGATATGTACGACGGCAGCACGCTGGCCCGTCGTGGGGACGTCGTCGTGGTCACCCTCAACTACCGCCTGGGCGTGCTGGGCTGGCTCGCCCTGGATCATCTCGACTCGAGCCTGGCCGGATCAGGGAACAACGGCATCCGCGACCAGATCCTGGCGCTCCGGTGGGTGCATGATTACATCAGCTCATTCGGAGGCGACCCGGACAATGTGACAATCTTCGGCGAGTCGGCCGGGGGAGGCTCGATCAGCGCTCTCCTCGGCGCACCTGAGGCCGACGGCCTCTACCACAAGGCGATCATTCAATCAGGCCCCGTCGCCATCTCGCCGCCGTACAAGACCGATCTCCTCACCGCCGCGCTGCTCGGCGCCCTCGGTGAGCCGGAAGGAGGCATCGATGCGTTCCGCCGCGCCGACCCCACGCGCTTGATCCAGGCCCAGACGGATGTCGGTTCTATTGACCACCTGGGGCGGGACCGTGATCACGCGATCGACGGCACCGGGGCCGGTTTGCGCCCAAGCGTCGACGGTGTGGTCGTGCACGCACCTCCGACCCAGGTGGTGACGGCACGCGGTGAGCGCAATGTCCCGCTGTTGATTGGCACCAATCGAGATGAAGGCACTCTCTTCTCCATGCTGCTGCCGACTGACATCACCGACGAGGACGTCATCGCGGGGCTGCCAGAGACGATCACCGACCCCCACGCCTTGGCGGCCTGGTACACAGCTCGAGACACGGGTCGCCGCCTGCTTATCGACCTTATGACCGACTCTATCTTTCTCATTCCTACCTTGCGCCTGGCCGACGCCCAGGCCGCTACGCCGGCGCCCGTATGGGTTTATCTGTTCACCTGGAAGACGCCGGTTTTCGGAGGCTTTCTGGGAGCCACTCACGCGCTGGAGGTGCCCTTTGTCTGGGGCCAGATCGACAACACCCTGTGGCGGGCGTTCGTCGGAGACGATCCGCCACTTTCGCTGGCGACGGCGATGCAGGACGCGTGGATCGCTTTTGCCCGCACAGGCGACCCCAACACCTCCGGCGCGGTGCCATGGCCCCGATATGACACGACCAGACGTCCGACAATGCTGCTAGACGAGGAGATCAGCGTCGTCGAGGACCCCACCATGGACGCACGGGACCTCTGGTACCGGGTGTCAATGCCGAGCTGAGATGGATGTATATGGGTGCGCCGGGGTCATCGGCGACCAGGATCGGCAGTTGAAGCAGCGCCCACGGCGGGCGAGATCCTCCTCCCGCGCCGCGAGGGTCCTCCCTTCTCTTCAAAGGGGGGGCGGACGGGGTAAGCCGAAGACCGCCGCTCAAGGAGTGCCCCGGGGCCGCGAAGTACTATTCGACCCGCCCCTCGGGGCTTACGGGCGCCCCGTCGGAATTAGCTCTCGATGGTGTTCGGACCGAGCTGGCGTGAGCCAGCCGGCCAGCCCTGCGGCCGCGGCAAGCGCCGCGAGGCCGGTCACGGCCGCGCCGTAAACGATGGCGGTGTCACGCAGCGGGAAGCGGGTCGCGGCAACCCCGGCGGCTATCACCGGGAGGCTGAAGGCCAGGTATGAGACGATGTAGATCGTCGCGACCAGCGCGCCACGCTGGTCGTCGGGGGCCAGGCCGGCCAGGTGGCGGAAGGCGCCGAGGAAACCGAGCCCGAAGCCGACCCCCGCCAACATCGTCGAAAGCAGCAAGCCTGCGGTGCTGCCGGCGACGACGGCTGCGACCGTGGCTGCCGAACCGACAGCGAGGATCGTGCATCCCGCCACCATCGCTCTGCTCGGCACGAGCTGTCTCAGCGCGGCGCCGGCGAGCGCTGCCGAAGCGCACAGCAGGAAGATGGCCGCTCCGCCCCAGACCGCGTCGGAGGAGCGCGCCAGCTGCTCTGTCAGCGAAGGAACCAGCGAGAAGTACAGGCCACCTAGCCCCCACGTCGCGATAAGGGCCGGGAGTGCGGCCAGAAAGGCTCTTCGAGCTACGGGCGGTACCCCGGCTCGAGGGCGCAGCACCGCCCAGCGCAGAGGCCTGCGCCCCGCCGGCTCGGGCATAAGGGCCAGGAGCGTTAGCCCGGCGAGGGACATTACGAGGAGCACCCAGAAGACCAGCCTGGTGGGCGCGGGAGCGTACTGCACCAGGACGCCGGAACCGAGAGCACCGAATGCGAGGAACGCCGATGAGGCCGTGGCGTTCACCGTGCTCGCGAGGGTCGGGCGGTATGAGGGCTGAAGATCGAGCATCGCCGCCCCAGCTGCGGTCGCCGCGCCCGCAGTAGCCACACCCTGCAGGAGGCGGCCCCCGTAGAGGGCCCCGATGCCGTGCGCCGACAGGAACAGCCACGCCGCGCCTGCCTCGGCCGCAAGCGCCCCAGCCATCATCGGTCGCCGGCCGACGTGGTCGGACAATGACCCGGCGATGAGCAGCACGGCAAGCACCGCAAGGGCGTAGACGGCGAACACGGCGGTGAGGCTGGCCGAGGAGAAGTGCCATTCGTCCTGGTACACGTGATAGAGGGGCGACACCACGGCCGAACCTCCGAGCACCACTCCCAGGACGACCGCGGAGGACCAGAAGGCCTGCGCCGGGGTGAAGCGGAGGACACGGCGACGGCTGACCTGCATTTGGGGGAACCTTCCGACGGCGACTCGTCTTGCCAACTACCACTCGGCCGGGTGTATTCCTCGCCGCCCCCCTCGACAGGATCAGCGTGCCGACCGGCCGCAGCATATCCCCCACGAGGTGCGTCGACCGTCGTGTCGCTGGGCAGCCGCCGCTTCACCAACATCGTGTACTGGAACGAACCCGACTGCCGTGGCCACTTCGGGGCATGGGAGCCACCAGCACTGTTCGGCCACGCCGTGCGCGCATCATCGTAGCCATCCGGACGGAATGAGGGACCAGACCTCAGATGGGTTCTGCTTCATCTCATCAATGCGATCGCCCGTCACGCGAGGCACTCTGATGCGGATGATCCGTTCGGCGCATGCCGCACCGGTTCGGCGTTGTGGCGCCCGGTTCGGGCGCCGCTGTTGGACCGGCGATTGGTACCGGCCGGTCATTTCGACCGAGGCACGACCACGCCTGCCTCGTAGGCGAGCATCACAAGCTGCGCTCGGTCCCGGGCGTCGAGCTTCGTGAGTATTTCGGCCCCTGCCCACAATCGCAGCGAGTCCGCCGGCTGTCCGGCCATTGCGGACAGTCGGGCGGCGGCGCGGATCCCGCAGGTGAGCGCGATTCTCACTCCCGACCGGCGGCAGAAGCGAACCCAGCGCAGGGCATGCGCCGCAGCAACCGGCTGGTCTCCCACCCACTCGGCGGCCACACCGACAATCAGGGCGCCCCATCCGGCTCCCCACTCGCGGTCCCGGGCGTCCAGCTCGGCGAACGCGTCGAGGCAGAACGAGTAGGCGTCGCTTGAACCCGCATCACCCGAATAACACCCTCGAGGATGCGCACCCAGGCGGCCATAGTCGGAGCCCTCCCAACCTGAGCCAGATGCGCGCAGTCTCTGAGCGTGGGGGCGACCTCAGGGTCGTCGACGGAGTCCCACATGAAGGCAGCCATCGCGATGTTGCCGGCGGCATACATAGCACCTACGGTGCGACCACAGGCCTCGCCACCGGGGCGAGATTATCCTGGCCGACGGTTGCGCCGCTGTCCAGAACGGCTGTCCAGAACGGTCGTGGATTTAGGCGGGCTTTGGGTCCGTCCCAACCTCGACAAACGAGTTCTGCGCCGCACAGCGTGCGGGCCATGGAGACGACGTCGCCGCGTTCACTTACATCGCGGACCGTAGACTGGAGTTCTACCGCAGCATCCTGGCGAAAGAGCCTCCGCGCCTCGCACATTTCGACTCCCGGTCACGCTGTGATGGTTCCCTTTGCCTCCGGGTTCGCGGCGATCAGAGATGTCGATCGCGCTGTCACGCGGCGCTGGTGTGCTCAGCATCGGGGGCCGGGCGGTGCGTGATTGGTTTGCCTGGCTGCGGGTTGGACGCGGTCGAGGCCGGAGAACCATCCCTCCTGACCTCGACTGCGTTGCCGGATGGCTCAGCGGAGGCTGACGTTGCTGGCTTGGAGGCCTTTGGGGCCCTGGGTGGTCTCGAAGTCGACCTTCTGGTTCTCCTCGAGGTTGCGGTATCCGTTGCCGGTGATGGCGCTGAAGTGCACGAACACGTCAGGGCCGCCACCGTCTTGGGAGATGAAACCGAAGCCCTTCTCGGAGTTGAACCATTTCACGATGCCGGTTGCCATGGGCGATCCCTCCTTTCCTGGCCTGACTCGACCCGAGGATCACACGGGCCACGGCCTGGCTCGGTATGAGCCGGAGGGAAATCTCATCTTCACAGCTACCCTCGGTGCAGAGTTTAGCCGATCCCGGGTGGGTCGAGGCCGCCGTCCGCGAGAGCCTGTCGGTGCGAGTAGGGTTGGGGTCGGGCGCTTGTGGGGATCGTGTCGCCCGCTCCCAACCCCATCGGAAGCCCCCGATCTGCCCTGCCGTGGCAGGGAGCCCACGTGGCGCGGAACCTCAAAGTGGGAATGGCGACGCGGTCCCGCTCATCAGCTTCGGCCTCCCGTTCGTTCGCCATGCGCTGACGCTCGTCCGCCAGGACCTCCCACCTCGATGTCATCGCATCGCGGCTGATGCCTGAGCCGGCGACGGGCGCCCCTTGGGCTCGTATCCGGCCGCCCCGAAACTGTACGACCGGAGCGCCCGGTAGCAGGTAGGATGGCGGATATTCCTCGGCTCGCCGCGCCGGCCGGGGCGTTCATCAGCGTCTCCTTGCTCCTAGAACGTGGATAAGCGTGGGTAGGGAGGCGGAACATGACCGCCGGCACCGTCAAATGGTTCAACGCCACGAAGGGGTTCGGGTTCATAGCCCCAGAAAGTGGCGGAAAGGACGTGTTCGTGCACCACAGCGCCATCGAGGGCCCTGGCTATAGGGAGCTTTCCGAAGGCCAGCACGTCGAGTTCGAATCGGAGCAAGCGGCCAAAGGCCCTCAGGCCACCCGGGTTCGTCCTGCCTAGCCCCGGCCGACCCGAGCGGCCTTTTCCGGACGGTTCGTCTCGGTCCAGAGAGGATCGAGATAGCAGGCTGCGGGCTGGGCCGCGGCGCAACACCGACCACGAGGCCATGGTCCTGCGCGAGCAGGGGCGCTCTTTCGCCGCCATCGCCAGCACACTGGGCCTGAAGCGGGCCGCCGACGCTCGTGAGGCATACCTGCGAGAACTGCGCAGCCGGCCCGACGACGAACGGCAACACCTCGTCGAGCGTGAACGGGAACGGCTCGACACGCTCGAGACGCGCATCCGGGCCCGCGACGCCGATGAGCCGGACAAACTCCAAACTCGCCTCGGCGCGCTCGCCGCGATGAGGGAAAGCCTCGGCTAGCCCCAACCGACCAAGACGCTTCCCGCTCTCGTGGATTCGGTGTCCCCACAGATCAGGATCTTTTCCGGACGTGAGGCGACCTCGACGAGACAACTTCAGCAGCTGGCGAGTGTTCAACCGCCTGGGCAGGCCGAAGCCGCAGCGGCCCGAGGCTGTCGAGGCGATGAGAGATGAGGACCGGTGCCCAACAAGCGAGTCGACCAGCCTGAAGAGGATCTGGTTCGGCTCTATCTCAATGACGTGGGCAAGCATGGCCTGCTGACAAAAGACGACGAGGTTCGACTAGCTCAGGCCATCGAAGCGGGCCGGCACGCTCGGGCTGAGCTGGGCGCCCCGGGCGGGATCGGATCGGGCCGCCGGCGTCAGCTGAACCGGCTGGTTCGCGACGGTGACCAGGCGACGGGGACGTTCGTGATGACCAACCTTCGCTTGGTGGTCTCCATCGCCAAGAAATATCAGGCCGCCGAGCTCCCGTTGCTCGACCTGGTCCAAGAGGGGAACCTCGGTCTGATCCATGCCGTCGAGAAATTCGACTGGCGGAAGGGGTTCAAGTTCTCGACGTACGCGACCTGGTGGATCCGCCAGGCCATCACCCGTGGTGTCGCGAACAGCGGGCGCACCGTGCGCCTCCCCGTCCACGCCGGCGACCTCCTCAACCGGGTGATCAAGGCCCGCGGCCGCCTCGAAGGGCAACTCGGGCGCCGTCCCACGACCACCGAGCTGGCAGCCGACCTCGGCTTGGAGGAAACAAAGGTCACCGAGATCCTCCGACACGTTAGCGGGCCCATGTCGCTGTCTGAGCCGCTTCGCAGCGACGGTGATGCCGATCTGGGCGACTTTGTCGAAGACCACAGCGCCGTGTCGCCGTTCGAAGCGGCCGCCACCGCCCTCCTATCCGACGAGGTGGCCAAAATGCTTCTCGTTCTCGACCAGCGCGAACGCGAGATCCTTCGGCTGCGCTTCGGCCTCGACCGCGGTCTACCTCGCACCCTCGACGAGGTCGGCGCCCACTTCCACCTGACCCGGGAGCGGATACGCCAGATCGAAGCACGGGCTTTGTCCAAACTGCGCCACCCCTCCGCTTACCGCGACCTCAACGATCTGCTCGGCGGCTGAACCATCCGAAGCGCCTCTGCACTGGCCGACCGCCAGCATTGCTGCAGTCGCTTCTCTATCTGCGTCCCGACCAGGCCCGCAGTCGATTAGCGCTGATCAGGCGCCCCCGCCTCGTGCCCAGGCGGAGCGGTTCGGCGGCGCCGTGGCAGACACCCGGGCGCTCCGGCGAACGAAGCGACTCTTCGAACGAGTGCCCCCGACCGCCGCCGGGTGGGACCGAGGTCTCAGCCAGCGACCGGGCCGCCACCGTCCGCCGCATAACTGACGACACACTTGCGGACGGTCCCTGGAAGAAACCGCCCGTCGCGATGCGGGTGGGGCTCGCTGCGGGATGGTCGGGCTATTGAAGGGCGGAACGGAGCTTGGCCACCGCCACTAACTGCTGTGATGCCTTGTTGGGATCCTGGTCGGTGTCGCCGCGGATTTTCTTTTCCAGGTTGGCGAGTCGTCCAAGCTCGCGCTCCACCAGTTGGATTCGTTCCGGTTGAGGGCGGTGGCGCACGGCCCGGACAAAGGCTGCTTGGGCTTGGACCGAGCCGGGCATGGTGAGATCCCGAGCGATAGCGGCGTAGCTGCGCCCCGCCTCTCGTAGATCGATAACGTCGGTGGACGGTGCCGGTGGCGTCACCGCGACCGGACCGCCAGCCGGGTCGAGCGGACCGTCGGTGGTCGGTGGCCTGACGAGATGCAGGCGGGATGGAGAGGCCTCCGCCCCGGTAGCTGGATCGGTCATAGTAGAGACCGCACCTTTCGGCGCCGCATGAGAAGGAAAGGCCAGCCGAAGGTGGTCGCCCAGCGGCCTGCGGAGCTCGAACCACCAGGACTCTCACCATCATAGCCGCGGTCAAACATCAGGCGGGAACCAGCGTGGTTCTGGCGGCGACTTCGTTTCGGTGCACCGCAAGGTCCGTCGGCGCTATGACGAGTTGATGCTGGCCGGCCGTTGCCCCACCTCGGGGGACACAGCGACGACGCCGCCGGCCGTCCCGCCGTGTCTGTCACGGTGTTCGGTCAGGCGTTGGAGAACACGTAGGTCGCCCCGGTCGACGAATTGGGGTAAGGGGTGCCTACCACTGCGGTGGAGCCCGCGACCGCCACCGAGGAGCCAAAATGATCGCCCTGGGCGGTCGGAGCCGGTCAGCTCCGCCTGCTGCGACCACGTCGTCCCCGATCGGACGAACACGTACCCTGCCCCGGCAGCCGAGTCGCGACCCGGGACGCCCACCACCGAGGAGCCGAAAGAATCGCCTACGGCGCCATCGGAGGCGGTCAGCTCCGCCTGTTGCGACCACATCGCCCCCGATTGGACGAACACGTAAACCGCTCCGGTGTATGAGTTGCGGTCGGGGGCGCCCACCACCGCGGTGGACCCCGAGACCGCCACCGAGAAGCCGAAGGCGTTGAAGTGGGCGCCGTCGGAGGCAGTCAGCTCCGCCTTCTCGAACGCGCTGCCCGCCGGACTCCCTGTGGCACCCAGGGTTTGTAGCACTGCGGCCCGAAGGCCAGCAGGAGCCTGGGAAAGTTTCATACCCGAACCCGCTACGGCACCGGGACGCCCAGCCCGATGCGACAACACCCCAGACGCCCCGGCCGCTCCCGACGACCCGGTGACCTTCACCGTCGCACCTGGCGCCGCTGTCGTTGGTGACAGAGAGATCTTCGGCCCCGCACCCCACTCCGGCGCGACGGTAACAGACAGACCAGACGCCGTGACCAACCCACAGACGGCCACGAGCTCGAGCAACCTGGCCCACATCATTCGGGCACGAAGCTTCATCTCAGAGTTACCTCCATCGGATCGGCACTTCCTTCTGGTCCATCGGGAAGGCCTGCCGTTACAGAGGATCTGCGCCAACCGGGCCCGCACTCGAGGACTGTCCGATCAGCGGTTCCTCACCGTCGACTCGACCCAGGCCAGCGTCGACCCCGGCCGTTTCGCCAGCAGCGGGGCGTGGGCGGAGCCGCTCGAGCCGTGGGGTAAAATCGACGACCGGCTCATCGCTCAGGCGATCGCCCCGTTTGTGCTGGCGGCCATCGATCGCTTGCCGGAAGGTCAACGCCAGGTCGTAACCTTGCGTGACTGAGGGACCGACCAGCAGAGACACATGCGACGTTCTAGGTATCTCCGCGACCAATCAGAGGGTTCTGCCTCACCGGGCTCGGGCCAGTCTGCGAACAGCCATCGAGACCGAGCAGGGGGACCGCTGACGTGCGTTTGTTGACACCAGATCTGGTTTTCCGTGATGCCGTGGAGCTGGTTACCGACTACCTCGAGGGACGACTGGCTCGACGCAACCGCCGACGCTTCGAAGCCCACATTGCCGCCTGCCCGAACTGTCGAAACTATCTGGATCAGATCCGCGGCACGATCTCCGCCTCCAGAAAAATACAGCCCGAGGACCTGTCGCAGGAGGCCCGTGAGGAACTCGCCGAGTTGTTCCGCCGGTACCGACGGGAGCTCTGACCAGCCCGCACCACCGGGAGCTCACGACTGCTGATGACCGAGGGGTGCCGGCACGTTTTCCTGTAGTGCACGCAGCACTCTTCGCCTGTTCCTCCAAGAGTGTCTGTAACGGCGGCCCGGGCCAGCGGGACATTGCCAGTAGTCCGGTTCATTGCTGCCAAGAAGCGGCAATACCGGCGCCGACCCAGGGACCGACAGCGGGCGGCCACCACCACAAATGGAGAAAGGAATCAGGAAATGTTCCACCCCTACATGACGCAACTGCTTGCCACCGAACGCCGACGCGACTACCTGCGACCCACCCGCGCCTGCAGTACCTCCTCTCATCTGCGAAGCCCCCGCCCCAAGATTCGCCTATGGGGCATTGGCGACCACCGATTCCGCTTCGGTCTTGGCGGGCCCGCGCCCGCCCAGCTGGGCCCCGAGTTCGGTGCCCGACCTCCTCAACAGCTCGACGGCGGCCCGACATCTGCGCTTACCCCGATTCATATGGTCGGGTGAGCCCGCCGGCGCGATCGCCACGAGCGCGAGCCCGGAATGGCCTGCAGCATCATCCTCGGTGGCGGTGTCGTTCGGGCACCTGCCGTCACCTGCCTCCGGAGATCGACTTCGGCATGCCATGATGGGCCCAGGCGTTGGCGGGCGAAGCTACGGATGGCGCGTCGTATCTAGGGTGGCCCCGCACATGCGGACATGCCAACTTGACCGCTGCTTACGGGCGGTTCTGCTCACCCCAGGCCCCCCTGGGGTGAATCCTTCACAAGACCGGCGGAAGCATGCCAGAATCGTTGCGATGCCGGTGGTCGAGGCTGATGGTCGTTTGCTGGATGGCGCCACGGTGGTGGTGACGGGCGCCTCTTCCGGCATCGGCCGGGAGCTGGCGGTTCAGCTGGGGCGACGGGCCGCGGTGCTGGTGCTGTTGGCTCGGCGGACCGACCGGCTCGACCGGTTGCGAGATGAGTTGATTGGTCGCCGCCCGGATCTTCGAGTGGTGACCGTGCCGGTCGATCTGTCCGACGAGCGTGCCGTGGAACGCGTCGTCGGGGACCTCCACGCCCAGGTTGGGCCCGTTGACGTGCTCGTCAACAACGCCGGGGTGGGTGATCAGGTGTTGTTCGACCGGGCCGAGTGGCCGCGCACCCGTCAAGTGCTTTACACCAATGTGATCGGCCTGGCCCATCTGACCTCCGCCTTTGTGCCCGGCATGGTCGAGCGGGGCAGAGGCGGGGTGGTCAATATTGGTTCGGGAGCGGGCCTGACGGTGATGCCGGCCTCGGCCGCCTATTCCGCCAGCAAGCATTTCGTGGACGGCTTCAGCGAGGCCCTGCGGGCCGATCTGGCCGGTACAGGGGTGGCGGTGACTCAGGTGTGTCCAGGCCCGGTGGACAGCGAGTTCGACGCCACGGCCGGAAGTGTGGGTGGTATGACCGGCGGCCCGCCGCAGTTCATGCGGATCAGCGCCGCAACCTGCGCCCGGGAGGCGATCGCCGGGTTGGAGCGAGACGCCGCGCTGGTGTTCCCGGGGCGGGTCTTCCGGGTGGCCATGGCCGTGCTGCCCTTGGTGCCCCGACGGCTGCTGCGCCGCCGGGCCGCCCGGGCGGCCGCCGGTGTTCGCTTGGCTGAAGGGGCCTCGGTGCGGCCGCGGTCCGTTTCTGCCGGGCCCGGAGATGGGGGTGGGACATGAGAATCAGCCGTCTGGTGCTCAGTGGCGCGGCCATCGGGACCATCGTGGGCACGGCGGGCGCCGACATCAACCGGAGCCACATCTTCAACCCGGCTTGGCCGCCCCACGCCCGATTTCACAACGCGGCCAGTTGGGGGACGATCGCCGGGTTGCAGCTGTTCGTCCTGTGGTTGCTGTGGCGCCCCGGGCAAGACGCTTCCCATAGCGATGCGGCGATGACGACCGCGGCTGTGCTTCCGGTAATCGCTTGGCTACCGTTTTTCTTCGCCGTGGCGCTGCCCGGCACCGCGGTAGAGGACGAGCCCGGCCACCTGCCACGCATCGTGGGCGTGCCAGCCAACCTGGTGCCCGCGGTACTTGTCCCTGCCTTGTCCGCGCTCGGGTACATCCTGCATCGGCACGAACGATAATTAGGCGATGCGCTCCTGGAGCCACGACTGCTCCGTCTCGACGAGGACCTTCGATCAGGACGCTGGGCCGAGCGGAATCGAGAGCTCCTTGGTCTCGATGCGTGCGACTAGCGGCACCACCTCGTTATCTGCAAGCCCTGACCCATGAGGGACGCCGCCGCACCGGTGTCGGGTTGCCCGGAGTCTTCCTTGCCGGCCGCTCCTTGCTGGCGGCCGTTGCGCTCGGTCATCGCGCTTCCTCCTCGTACTCGTCGTGCCTGCGCCACCACTCATACGGGGCCGTCTGCGCGTAGCCTTCGGGCGAATCCTCCCAGGTCTCCTGGCGACCGAGAAGCGACCGATCGAGAAGGCTCCACACGGGTCCGATCACCTCGAGGCCGCGCCAGCTCGTGAAGTAGGTGCGGTAGATGGCGTGGCCGTCCCGGAAGAAGGCGTTGAGGCCGAACATCTCGCCGTCCTGGTAGGTACCGGGCTGGGGATCGACCGGCGAAAGGCCCAGATCGACGCCATAAGTGCCACCGCCCCAGGAGTACCACGGGACCTCCCAGCCCATCCGCTTCCGGTAGCGGTCGAGCTTGTCGATTCCTGCGCGGGAGGCCAGGGCGAAGCTGGTGTCGCGGGCGTGAAGATGAGCCAGGTGTGTGAGCTGGTCGACGACCATCGAGCACCCATCGCAGCCGACTTCCTGATTCGGCCCGAACATGAAGTTATAGACGAACAGTTGACGCCGCCCCTCGAACAGGTCGAACAGGCTGGCCGGACCGCTCGGGCCCTGGAACACGTAGTCCTTCTCGACCCGCATCATCGGCTGGCGCCGGCGCTCCGCCGCGAGCGCGTCGAGGTCCCTCGTCAGTGCCTTCTCCTTCGCGAGGATCCGATTGTTCGCCGTCTGCCACTCCTCTGGCGACACAATCTCAGGGAGATCCATCCCTCTCTCCTTCGTCCGATGCGTGCGCTGGGTCATTGCCGATATTGCCGATTGACTGTACAGCTCGAGCAGCTACCGCTTCTCGGCTGGACGGAAGCTTCTGGTTCCCGACCGGATCGGGTACCGCACAGGCCGCAACGTCGCCCGCGACCCGCGCTGTCCGCCCCAGACCAGAGCGAACAGATGACGGCCCGACTTCCCGTCCGAACAGATGACGGCCCGACTTCCCGTCCCGAGCGCCGTTGGGAACAGGAGGATCCGGTACTCGTCCACCAGGTCTGCCTTGGCCGGAGCATGGACGACGCTGGCGCTGCCCGCCACGACGACGTCCCGGTCCCGAGCCTGCTCCTTCACCGTCGCCAGGAGGTCCCTGTCGATCACCCGGCAGTTGTCCCAGGCGCTGACGTCGGTGATGCTCCGGGATGGGGGCCTTTGTACCGGTTCCACGTCGGAGGCATCTCGAGGACTACCTCGTCAGCCAGCAGCCCTACCAGGCCGAGCCCGCTGCAAGGCACTGTTCACCGCGGCCACGCTCGTGTCGAGCATGTCGCGACTTCGGACGCCGAGTACCCCAGCGTCTCGCGCAGGATCAGAGCGGCCCGCTGCTTGGCCGACAGAAGCTGGAGGGCAGCGACGAATGCGAGCCGCACCCGGTTGCGCTCGACGGTGACAGCTTCAGGGTCCGGCGGCGGGGGGACGCCAGCAGCCGGTCCGGGAAGGGCTGGAGCCAGGGCACCTCGATGCCCGGCACGAACGGAGCGTCAGGATTGTCGAAGGGCTGGCCCACACCGGAGGGAAGGGGGCGGCGGGCGCGACCCTCCAGTGCGTTGAGACACGCATTGGCGGCGATCCGGTAGAGCCAGGTCCTCGCCGACGCCAGGTTCGGGTCGAATCGGCCATATGCCCGCCAGGCCCGAACCATCGTCTCCTGCACAAGGCTGGGCGGGAAGGGTCCCGAACGTCCGACCACCTAGTCCGACCTGGTGAGCCCGCTGCGCCGGAACCAGCCGTACAGGATGGCGCACGACGCGGCCAGGCTGCCGATGCCGAGGACAAGGAACACCCACAGAGAGGTGATGTGGCCGGTGAGCCAACCGAAGTTCATGCCGAAGAAGCCGGTGATGAACGACAGGGGCAGGAAAATGGTGGCGATGACGGTCAGTTGTTTGGTGGTCTCGTTCTGTCGGACGCTGATGTCGTTCTGTTCCACGGAGATCACGGCGATGTTGGCCTGCAGGACGGTGGCCAGCAGGTCGCGCTGGCCGACGACCTCTTCGTTGACCAGCTTGAGGTGATCGTTGATGTCCCGGAAGAACGGCATGAGTCGCTCGCCGACCTGGCCGTAGGCGCCCCGTTCGAGGGCGTCGAGCGGTCCGAGGAGGGGATGCACGGCACGGTAGAAGTCCGTGGCTTCCCGACGCAGCTTGTAGATGCGCTCGGTGGCGGCCGCCGCACCGCGAAACACGGTGGCCTCGACCTGCTCGACATCGTTTTCCAGGCCGGCCACCACCGGGGCATAGTCGTCGACGATCTTGTCCAGGATGGCCCAGAGCGCCGCCGGCGGCCCGGCTTCGAGCAGCTCTGGCCGGCGCTCGAGGCGCCGCCGGGCGCCACTGAGGTCACTGGCCACACCTTGGCGCACGGTGATCAAGAAGCGGGGCGACAAGAAGATGGAGACCTCGCCGAACTCGACTTCCTCGCGTTCGTCGACGTAGCGGGCTGTGCGGATCACCGCGAAAAGGACGTTGGCTTCCTCATACTGCTCCACCTTGGGTCGCAGATGAAACGCCTGGGCGTCTTCGACGGCCAGATCGTGCAGGCCAAAGCGTTGCTGCATCTCGGTCAGCTCGGCGGCATCGGGCTCGAACAGTCCCATCCACACGAAACCCCGCTCATCCTCACCACGACACACCGCCGCCGCCAGGTCGAGGTCCATCGGGCCTTCCCGCTGTCGGCGACCGTCACGGTAATGGGCGCAATCGACGATCATGTCGGATCCTCCTCCGTTGTGGGGACCGGGCCAAGCCGGCTCGAAGGTAGTTTTGTCGGGTGACGACGGACAACGCTTGGTGGCGCCGGATGGATTCGCGAACCGCGTTATTCTCAGCCCGCAGGGCGCGCCGATGGCGCGGCAGATCAGCCACCAACTGGTTGACTTGTCGACCACGGCCCCCAGCAAGGCCGCAGGTGGGCGGACAGCCATCCCAATGATGGCGAGCGCTCGGCTGGTGGCCCGGCCGGTGCTTCGGAAGTGGTTTCACCCAGGGCGGGTGCCCGGCCAGTAGGGTTCTGGTCATCGAGCGCTGCGCTGGCGGCGGAACCCAAGGAGCGAACCGGCCGTGCCCACTTACATCCTGTTCAGCACCCTTACCCCAGAGGGCCGCCAAACCTTGCACGCCAACCCCGATCGGGTGTTGGGCGTGAACAAAGAGGTGGAGGACTTTGGTTGCAAGGTACTGGCCCAGTACGCCACCTTGGGCCAATTCGACTTCGTCACTGTGGTCGAGGCCGACGACAGCGAGACGGTGGCGCACCTGTCGATCGACTTGGGTTCTCGGGGTACGGTGGCGGTGAGGAGTGTGGAGGCCATTTCCGTCGAGGCCCTACGAGCCAAACTGAAAGGCCCTAAGCAGCTGGCCGCCACACCAGTGGTGGGCAGCAGACGAGCGGCAGGAGCGACCAAACGCCGGGCTCCCGCGAAGCGCAGCGCCACCGGCAAGCGAACAGCCATCCGGGGCAACTAGGAACCATCTCGGTCCGATCGGGTGAGCCCTGCGTGCCTTTTGCAAACCGAGGTCACGAAATAACCGCCACCCGAGCGGCGATCAGGGCGACGTTGACGCCGCCGGAGGAGCGACGTTTAGGGGCACCTTTCCCGAGTGGTATGTGCAACCTTTGACAGCCAGATCGTAAGCAACGCTAAGTGAAGGAACCGTCGATCGGGCCGCGCCGGGCTTTACCTGCTTCGAGGTGTTCTTCGTGCCAGTTCTGGGGCATCCCTGATTCGCAAAATTGGGTCTCCTGAGAATCACGCCGAAAGCGTCTCCGAAGGCCGGGTCGGTGACCGTGTCCGCGCACGAACCCGATGGCGGAGACTCCACAGCAAGTAATTCGACGGCCCGACGGCCTGACCAGCCTCTTCGGTGTCGGCCCGGTGATCGCCGGGCGGATCCTGGCCGAAGTCGGAGACATCTCCGGGTTCAAGACGAACGATTCGCCGTCTCGGCTAGCAGTGTGGCGTCCCTGATGGCACCTGCGACCTCGCGGTCATCGCCGGAACAGTGCTTGTTCCCGGTCGTCGAGGAGCTGATAGGATCAGTCGACGGCCGCCAGCAGGGTGTGGTGCCGCCCGGCGCGTCCACGGGCGGGGGCCCGCAGTAGCCGGAAGCGGTCGTCGAGGCGGGCGGCGAGGTCAGCGACGGTCATAGTGCGGGGCCCGGGCGGCGGCGAGTTCGATGGCCAGGGGCAGCCCGGCCCACAGTTGGTCCATGAGGCGATCGGCGGACACGACAGTATTGGCGTGCACGGCCAGGACAGCAAGGACGCCGCGTTGGCGCCGCGGGCCGAGGTCCAGCCGTTGGCCGTCGCGCCACACCGTGAGCTGGCCTAAAGCGCCGACGTGCAGCGTGGCCGGGTCCTCACCCACGGCGGTGACATTACTGCCGGCCCAGGACTGGTGGTCGTACCGATATCGGGTCCCGGTCGGCATGGGCTCCCAGCCCGACTCCCGGCCGTGGTTGACGCACTGCGATGCCCGTAGCGAACCCATTCCCAGCGCGTCCTAGCCAAATTCAATAAGCCTCCAAGGGCCGGGGCGCACGGTGGTGTCAACCCAGCCCAGGAGGAACCCGGACATGCCGACTCTGGCCAAAGCCCGTCTCGAGCCCGGCGAGATCGCTCGGGACACCTTCGTCATCCACGACCACCAGGGCGAAGGCACCGCTCCGTGTCGGTGCCGCTCAACACCCTCGTTATTCGTGGCGCCCAACCGGTCGTCATCGACACTGGCGTCGCCGCCGACCAGGACCAATTCCTCGCCGACGTGTCAGCCTGGTCGAACCCGACGACCTCCGCTGGGTGGTGCTCAGCCACGACGACGTCGACCACACCGGCAACATAAACGCCCTGATGGCCGCCGCCCCCAACGCCACCCTCGTCGCCAATTGGTTCATCAACGAGCGCATGGCTGCCACCTTGGCCGTCCCACCCACACGCCAGCGCTGGCTCGATGACGGCGAACACCTCGACGTCGGCGACCGGCGCCTCTACGCGCTGCGCCCGCCCGTGTACGACTCGCCGACCACCCGCGGCCTCTACGACCCCGCCACCGGCGTGTACTGGGCGTCGGACTGTTTCGCCACCCCGATGCCGAAACCCGTCGCCCACGTGGCCGAGTTCGACGACGATTTCTGGCAGGCCGGGCTGGCAATGTTCGCCCAGTACCTGAGCCCGTGGTTGGACCTCGTCGACGGTGCCCGGTACCAGCGTTGCGTCAACTCGTTGGCCTCACTGCAGCCGGTCGCCATCGCCGGCGCCCACACCCCCATCATCGCCGGCACATATGTGGCGCGCGCCGTCGAAGTGATTCGCGACGTCGCCTCGGCCACCGTCCCCGCCCAACCGGGAAACTCGGTGCTCGAAGCCATCCAACAGGCGATAGCGGCGGCCACCTAGACCTTCATTCGGACGGCTTGGTTCCCGTCTTGCGGGATTGAACGCTTGGCGCCGCAGGAGGAAGTGTGGACCTACGGCGCCGAGTGTTCGGGGAGGCCGACCCCCGAGCCAAGCGCAGTGCCCACACCAATGACATCCATGACAGGACTCCACAAGCAACTCACTCGAACCGTGACTCTCTCTAAAGATGGAGGGCCGTTCCGCTCCTGATAGTCATCGCGAGCGCTGCGTTCACTGCCTGCGGCCCCGTCCGGTCAGCTGTCCCCCCGCCAGTCGTCTCATCAACTGATGCAGACTCGTCGGACACTGCAGGAGGCTTGTCCCAGGCGCAAGTCTCATCGGTCGGGACGGACATCCAGTCCGTGGACCAGGCCTGCAACGGCGAAAGTACCGACGAAATGAACATCGGAAAACTGTGGACAGGCGCAGGTCTTCGCGATCGGAGCTATTGCAAAGCTCCAGAACAGCGACCCGAGCAGCTCCGAGGCCGCTGATTTGCAGCGACTCAATTCCGATCTTGCCAGTATTGTCGGTGCAAGCCCAGCTCCGGACAGCCTTGATACAGCCTTTGCGACCCTACAGGGTGACGGAGCGGGGAACTGACAGGATCCGAGCCAGTGCGAGTCTCTGCGGTCGAGCTGAAGGCTTCTGCGGTGGCATTTTGCAGCCGTGGTGCAACACGCAGGACGGCTCGATCGCTTTCGTCCCACACATCCGCCTTACCAGCCATTTCGCGCCACCACCATCGACCGACGGCGCGGCCAACAGGTCCTTCATGTCGGTAATCGATAAGGAGAAAAACGTGACCACCAAACTGTCGTCCAAGAATGTACAAGACCCGAACGAGCGGTCACGCCACGCCTCCGCCCCCGGCCACACTGCCGGACCTGCTGGCCGGTACCTGGCGGGGCCGAGCTTGACCTCTACGACCAGCCGCATGTCCTCACGGCAGCCTCAGCCTTGCTGCACCCCCGGGCCCGAGCGCAGACCGGCGACATCTTCGCCAGCGTGCCTGCTGGCGTTGACGCCGGCATGGGCCTGGACGGGGAACATGGGACCCTGCCGATCCTGCGCAAGGGCCTCATTTCACTAACGATGACCCAGACCCAGCCGAAGGGTCTGGCTGTTGAGCCGCGTCGTCAACCAGACTCGCTCGGTGCCGTACTACAACCACAACGACCACTACTGGAGGCTGCTCATTCGCCAGGCTCCCACCCCTTGCTCGGCAGCCCTCGACGTCGGTTGTGGCGAGGGTCGATTCGCGAGGAGGCTGGCCGAGGTCAGTACTTCGGTCGTGGGGATAGACCCGGATCCGGACTCGATCAACAGGGCCAGGCAGGAGGTCGGCGACAGCGTCGAGCTGATCCAGGGGGACTTCCTGGAGCACGACTTTGGCGGTCGCCGATTCGACTTCATCAGCGCGATCGCCTCGATCCATCACATGGCGTTCAGAGAAGGGCTCCAGAAGATGGCCAGGCTGCTGTCCGCCGGGGGAGTGCTGAGCATCCTCGGCCTCTACGAAAGCGTGACGGCCATCGACTATCTCGTTTCCCTCGCAGCCGTCCCTGTCAATGCCGGGCTGGCATGGTCCCGTTCCTCCGCCAAGATGGCGGCACCGGCAATCGCTCCGACCATGACTCTCGCTTCAGTGCGCTCCGGGGCGGCCAACGCTCTGCCCGGTTCGACCACCCGGCGTCTTCTTCTCTGGCGCTACCTCCTGACCTGGAGAAAGCCCCGAGGAGAGCAGTAGGAGTTCCCTGCGCAAACCGCTGTTCAGCTTCGTCCCCGGCGCTCCTCCGCATGGCCGATCGGTAGCCGGGCCACCGGGACGCCCGGTTCAGCGACTGGCACGAAACGCCCGCTGTTGGCCCCTACGAGCAGCCAGTATTGTCCGAGACGTCCGGCGCCAGTTGGGCAGAGGATCGCCGCAGAGTTCGGCGCCCACAGGCAGGAGGCAGAGGTGGTTAGATCGGCGGCGTGACGGGTCGGTCACCAGAGCGGAAGCCTTCACTCCCACCCTCGGCACTGAACTCGTTGCCGTTCAGGGTCAGCAACGACCTTGCGGATGATCAAGGATCCCTCACACTTCGCTGACAGCTACCTGACACACTGTACGGAGTGGCCTCCGATTCAGGAACGATCGTGGTCGTGGAGGACGACGCCAACATTGCCGACCTCATCGATATGTATCTGCGGCGCGACGGGCATCGGGTCATCCAGGCCACGGACGGGGAGAAGGGGCTGGCCGCCATCTCCCGGGAGAGCCCGCGGCTGGTCATCCTCGACATCGGCCTCCCCGGGCCGCTCGACGGCTTCGAGGTGTGCCGGCGCATCCGGGCGTCGTGCACGGTGCCGGTCATGATGCTGACCGCCCGTGACGACGAGATCGATCGGGTTCTCGGCCTCGAACTGGGCGCGGACGACTACGTGACCAAGCCGTTCTCCCCGCGCGAGCTAGTTGCCCGGGCCAAGGCGATCTTGCGCCGGGCGGAGGCCCCACCGCCATCCCGTCCGCCTGTCCTCCGTGCCGGCGACGTGGAGGTCGACACGGCCCGGCGGGAGGCGCGCGTCCGAGGATCGGTAGTGGCGCTGGCAACGCGGGAGTTCGACCTGCTGCGATTCCTCGCCGAGAATCGAGGGCTGGCGTTGTCCCGTCGCCAGCTTCTCGATGGGGTGTGGGGGCCCGACTGGTACGGCGACGAGCGGACTGTCGACGTGCATGTCGGTCAGCTCCGAAAGAAGCTGGGTGGCGACTCGCTCCTGCTCTCTACTGTGTGGGGCGTCGGATACAGGCTGGATTAGTCGGAGGTGCGGTTTCGGATCACCCTGGCGATGGTGTTGATGGTGCTTGGGACGCTCGTGGGCTCGGGCGTGGTGAGCCTCTTGCTGGCGGAGCGCAGCACCGTCGACCAGACCCGCCATGAGATCGTCCAGGAGGCTCAGAGTTTCGCTCTGAGCGTCCCGTCCGAGGCGCAGGGCCATGCCGACCCGGCCGCGGCGTTGCGGAGGATGCTCGCGGCTCTGAAGGGCCCTCTCCACCTGAACGATTCCGGGGTCCTGGTTGTTTTGTCCCGTCGGCGGGGCCCCGTGCTGTACGACCCCTTCTCCAAGCCGCCGTCGCGCCCGTCGCTGCCCGCCGGATTGTCCGCGTCGGATCTCCACCCTTCGTCTCTGTTGCACCTGCAGACGGTCTCGGGACAGAAGGGTGCAGTGGTCTACGCAGCGGCTCCGTACCGGGCGTCGTTGCAGTTAGATTCCAGGCCCCAAGACGTTGTCCAGGCGGTGGTACTGGCCCGCCGGCCGCCGAGCGCCCTCGCGGCGGCTGGGCCGTGGTTCGGGCTCTCATCGCTCGTCATCCTGCTGGTGGCAGGGGCGGTCGCGTATCGCCTGAGCCGACGCTTTGTGCGGCCTATTCAGGCCACGAAGGAGGTGACGGCGCGGATTGCCGGCGGCGACCTCCAGGCGCGCGTGCCCGAGCCGCCGGGAGCGGCTGTGGAGCTGGCCGCGCTGGCGCGTTCGGTTAATTCGATGGCCGAGGCGCTGTCGCAGGCGAAACGATCGGAGCAGCGATTCCTGCAGGCCGTTTCACACGACCTGCGCACCCCTTTGACGTCCATCCGCGGGTACGCGGAGGCCATCGAAGACGGGGCAACCGACAACGTGGTCGCCGCCGCCGGCGTCATTGCTTCGCAGGCCCGACGGTTGCAGCGCTTAGTGGCCGATTTGTTGGCGCTGGCGACTCTGGAGGCGCGGCGTTTTGCTTTGCAGATCCAGCCGCTGGATCTCAGCGAGGCGGCGGCCAGAGCGGTGGCGGGCTTCGTGCCGACCGCAAATGATCTCGGCCTTTCAATATCGGTCGTGGGGGCCGGTTCCCCGATCGGGGCCTTTGCTGACCCGGACCGACTCGGCCAGGTAGCGGCGAATCTGATCGAGAACGCCCTGCGCTTTGCGAGCCACCAGGTCCGGGTCGGCGCCGGCGCAGGATCCGCCGCCGGCGAGGCCAGGTTGTGGGTCGAGGACGATGGGCCCGGAATCGCGGCCGAAGACCTCGACCGGGTGTTCGACCGTTTGCACATGTCCCGCGAAGCGGCCGGCCGGCCCGTAGGGACAGGGCTCGGTCTGACCATCGTCGCCGAGCTGGTCGGAGCGATGGGAGGCCGGGCGTGGGCGGAGTCGCCGGTCGGCAACGCCGGCGGGCAGCCAGCCGCCCGACCAGGGGGGACCCGGATGGTGGTGGCGCTCCCGTCAGCGTCTCTGCACGGGGCGAATCCACAGCCGGCGCCGGCGCTGGGGGCGGGGCCGACGTAATTTCGGGCGGACCGACGTGATGGCGTTGTCCCCCTGGCGTTCACAAAAGGTGGTTCGGCTTTCGCCCCACGACTTCGGCCCGCTCCATCGGCACGATCCCGCAGCTGTGCTGCTCTGAGAGTACGCCGTCTCGTCGCTTGTTAGCGCAGTGGTGCACCGCCTGCACTCTCCTAATGAACAGGACACACATTCCTCACAACTGTGGTCTATCTGTAGTAGTCGACGGCTCAATCGTGTTTAAGAAAGGGCGTAATGCAGATGATGATGAAACGGAAATCACGCAATGACACGGCCCGGGTCAAGGACGTCTCCGGCCGACCGAGGCGCAGGCGGGTGGCCGTGGTCATCGCCGGACTCGGAATGACAGCCGGGTCCGCGGTCCTGGCGCCCGGTACGGCAGGCGCGGCTACCCCGGCCCAAAAACCCGCTGTTGCAAGCCCAATGGTGTCGACGTCCACGTCCTCGGCCGCCACCGGTAACTATTATTGCCCGAGGCACGGAGAGTGTTTCGCACATGTGTTTTCCGGTGCCAAGCTGTGGCTGCGAACCGGCGGGTATATCAACTTGCCCGCCAATGACACAGTAGAAATAACTTGCTACTACGGGGGGGCCTCCAGTCCTTACGACCCGTATTGGGACCACGTGGTCTGGGAAAACGGCATCCCTCCTCGGGTCGGGCATGTTTGGGACGGCTGGGTTAACTTCAACGGTCTCGAGCCACCGCAGCTTCCCGGCCATCCCCTCAGCCACTGCTGACTCCTATCAGCCCTCAGTTTGGCCGGCGCCGTTTGGCGCCGGCCACAGCGCGGGTCAAGTTCGTCTTATCTGTCGGACGATCCAAGGGCGACGGCGTGAGTATCGTTCAGTATCCAGAGACCGGTCAGTTTGACAACCGGCCGACTCGGGAGGTCAACCGTGACGAACTATCCGAAGGGAATCGTTCTTACGTGCAGCCATGAGCATTGCAACTGCCGGGTGCTGATCCAGGAGGAATGCCACTGCGAGGGGGTCACTGACGAGTCGATCTACCGCTGCGTTTGCGGCGCCGAGCTTGTACCGGTCAAGGACTGATCCGGCCGACGGCTCCTCGGCCGCATCTCGGGCACGATCAACACGCCGATCTCCCACGCCCCTGCCCCGGCCGCTCCGTCCCGCGCCGCCGAGGTCGGTGCCAACGGTCGTGCCGGTCGATCCCCGCTAAAGTCCGGTCGCCGGACTCGGACAGGGGCCGGGCTGGGGACGATCGAACGACGGAGGTCGGTGACATGACGGAATCGTCGAGCTACGAGGAGCGCCACGCCCGGGCGGGTACCACGTTCGCGGTGTTCGTGCCGGGAGTCGACCCCGAGCAGGTCGCCGCGTCCTTGGCCCGCCGGCAGGGCGCCCTGGGCGGCTTCGCGTTCGATGTGGTCGGCGAGATGTGGGCCCGGCCCGAGTTGTCCCGGCGCGACCGATCGCTCATAGTTGTGTCGGTGCTCTGCGCCCAGGCCCGCGACGTCGAGCTGGAGCTGCACACCGGTGTCGCCCTCCGCAACGGGCTCACCCGGACCGAGATCGAGGAGATCGTCCTCACCGTGGCCGCCTACGCCGGCTATCCGGCCGCCATGGCGGCCAGCCGGCACGTGGACGCCGCCCTCCGCGAGGCCGAGGGAGTGGAGCGGCTCAGCGAACGGTCGGCGCCTGCCTCGAAGTCCGACGCCGAGCGCGACCGCGACGCGGCCGATGTGTACCGGGCGGTCTCGGCCGGGCGGGGCGGCGACGACCCGGAAAAGGACCTGCGCTTCCTGACCGATCGGCTCGGCGGCGTCGGCGAGCTGGCCTACCGCTGGACCTTCGGCGAGGTGTGGGCCCGGTCCGAGCTGGCCCGGCGCGACCGGTCACTCTCGGTGATCGCCATCCTCACCGCCATCGGGGCCGAGAACGAGCTGGCCGTCCACATCCCTACCGGCGTCCGCAACGGCTTGACCCGCGAGGAGATCGAGGCAGCCATCACCCACCTCGCCCTCTACTGCGGCTTCCCGCGGGCGGTCGAGGCCATCCGCGTGGTCAAGGAGGTGTTCGCCGAGCGCGACCGGTGAGCGAGCGCCCGACCGTCGAAGTCTTCAATGACGAGTGGACCACGGTCGGTACCATTGCGACACCGATCCGAGTCGACCCGAGGAGGGCCCGATGACTCAGCAGATCGACGAGCGCCGCCAGGACGAGCAGATGTTCGCCGAGGCAGTGGCGATGGCTAACGTCCCGACGCTCCTGATGATGCTCGTGCAGCTGACCGGCGAGCGTATTTGGATCGAGCCGCCGTACCGGCCGACTCGGCCTCGTGGGGTAAGCGACAACGACGACGGCGGGTTGCCTGAGGCGGTCCAGACCCAAGTGCGGGAGGCCGCTCTGGAGGCGATCCTGGCCTGGCGGTCCGGCCGGCCGGTGGCCCTCCCGAAGCCGTCGCAGGAGCTGCTAGTCGAGATGCTCAGCTGCGCCATGGGGGAGGCGGTGCCCGAGGAGTACGGGTCGATGGTCGAGGCGCAGCTGGGCCAGGCCCAAATGGTGCCTGCCAAATCGGTCCCGGGAGGGGAGTCTTACGACACTCTGGTGATCGGCGCCGGGGTCTCCGGCCTGTGCACCGCGATCAACCTGCGAGCGGCGGGAATCCCTTTCACGATCCTGGAGAAGACGGCCACAGTCGGGGGAACGTGGCGGGACAATCGCTATCCCGGGGCCGGCGTGGACACGCCGAACCACCTCTACTCGTACTCGTTTGCGACCTACGACTGGTCCATGTACTTCGCCCTGCGCGACGAGCTGTACAACTACCTCGAGTCGGTCGCCGACCAGTTCGACCTCCGCAGGGACATCGAGTTCGAGACCGAGGCGCTCAGCGCGACCTATGGCGCCGACGCTCAGCGATGGGCGGTGCGGGTACGTCGGGCGGACGGCACCGAAGAGACCCGCCACGCCCGGGTTCTCATCAGCGCTACCGGGATCTTCAACCCGGCCAGGCTCCCCGACATCAAAGGGCTCGAGTCGTTTGACGGGCCGTGGTTCCATACGTCGCGGTGGCCGGCCGACCTTGACCTGGCTGGCAAACGGGTGGCGGTCATCGGCAACGGAGCCAGCGCCATGCAGGTCGGGCCGGAGATCCAGAACACGGTCGGATCGCTAACGATCTTCCAGCGCTCCACTCACTGGGCCGCGCCCTTCGAACGTTTCCGCGTCCCGGTTCCCGAGCCGGTGCGCTTCCTGCTGAAGGAAGTACCGCTGTACCAAT
The DNA here is from genome assembly GCA_963834725.1 of uncultured Acidimicrobiaceae bacterium. Lineage (GTDB taxonomy): Bacteria > Actinomycetota > Acidimicrobiia > Acidimicrobiales > Palsa-688 > PALSA-693. The sequence continues at coordinate 2,419,969 of CAWICN010000001.1, read as the reverse complement.
CGTGGTACCGGATGCGGCTGGGCTGGACGTTTAACGACAAGATTCACCGGGCTCTACAGAAGGACCCGGCGTGGGAGCACCCCGAACGATCGCTCAACGCCATCAACGATGGCCACCGCGAGTATTTCACCCGGTACATCGCCAGCGAGCTCGGCGACCGGACCGACCTGTTCGACCAGGTCGTCCCGCCCTATCCCCCGTATGGCAAGCGGATGCTGATGGACAACGGCTGGTACCGGATGCTCACCAACGACAGAGTGCAGCTGGTCACCGACAGCGTCGAGGAGATCCGGGGCAACACCATCGTCACGGCCGACGGAACCGAGCATGAGGCCGACGTCCTCGTCGTGGCTACGGGCTTCGACGTGCTGCGCTTCCTCACCGCGTTCGAAGTGCGGGGCCGTTCGGGTCGCAGTCTCCGCGAGGTGTGGGACGACGACGACGCCCGGGCCTACCTCGGCCTCGCCATCCCCGACTTCCCTAACTTCTTCTGCCTTTACGGGCCCAACACCCAACCCGGCCATGGCGGCAGCCTCATCTTCGTCATCGAGATGCAGCTCCACTACATCATGGACCTGCTTCGCCAGATGGCCGACCAGGGCATCGGCGCGGTCGAATGCCGCCAGGACGTTCACGACCGCTACAACGACGCGCTCGAACGAGCCCACGAGAAAATGGTCTGGACCCATCCCGGGATGGAGACCTACTACCGCAACTCCCGGGGCCGGGTGACGGTCAACTACCCCTACCGCAACGTCGACCTGTTCCATGCGACCCGCCAGGCCGACCTGGCCGACTACACAACCGAGCCCCTGGACCAGGAAACTCTCGAACGATCCAACTCGGACGTCCCAGATCAGATCGGGTCCATCTCGTGATGCTACTACCGTGATCCGCTTTACCTCGTGGTCGGGCCGTGTAGCACCCGCACGGGCGCCCCTCCGGCTCGGTCACACCCTCGATCATGGCATCATGCGGGTATGCGCTACGGATTTGTGTTCCCCGGTGGCACGGCGCGCCAGTCGATCGATCGTGCGGTAGCCGCCGAGGAGGCGGGCTGGGAGGCGGTGTTCCTCGCCGAAGGGCCGTTCATCGAGGATCCGTGGGTGGTTCTCGGCGCGGTAGCCGAGCGGACTTCGACCATCCGGATGGGATCGATGCTCACGCCGCTGCCGTGGCGCCGGCCGTGGAAGCTCGCCGGCCAGGTCGCCACCCTCGATCACATCTCTGGCGGCCGGGCCGTGCTGGCCGTCGGCACCGGGGCCACCGACGTCGGCCTCATCGGCCCTCCGGATGCGGCGAGCGTGAAGGTACGAGCGGAGCTGCTCGACGAGGGCATTGACGTCATCACCGGACTGTGGTCCGGCGAACGCGCCTTCCGCGGAAGCCACTACGACTTCGACCTGACGGACAACCCGTTCCAGGTTCTCGCACCGGTCCAGCACCCACGCGTGCCGATCTGGTGCGTGGGGGCCTGGCCCCGGACGAAGTCGATGCGGCGGGTTCTCAAAGCTGATGGCCTGCTGCCCCTGGTGTTCGATCCCTCCCTGCGCATGGCCGAGCCGGCCGACCTGCAGGCAATGGTGAGTTGGCTGGCCGAGCAGGGCGTACCTGCGACCTACGACGTAATCAAGGAGGGCGAGACTCCGACCGACGACCCGGCGTCGTGGCCGGGCATCGTGCAGCCCTGGCGCGACGCGGGCGCCACATGGTGGCTCGAGTCGCGATGGGGGGTACCCGACCAGACCGACGGGCGGATCGCCGCCGGACCACCGCGCCGCTGAACCACATTCCGGAAAAGGCCAACGTCTCGAAATCCTGCGGCGTCAGCTGGACGCGCCGGGCTACAGTGCCAGGGCGTGGTGCGCCTGGATACGAGTACGAGGACGAAGCTTCCGAACAGCGCGTTTGCGTACGTGGACTCGCAGGGCCGGCGTCGATTGCCGATACACGACGCCGCCCACGTGAGGAATGCGCTGGCCAGGTTCAATCAGGTCGCTTTCGAGGACGAGGCATCGCGGGACCGGGCTCGCAGGCGGCTTCTTAACGCGGCCAGGAAGTTCCGGATTGTGCCGGTGGGCTTTATTGACGGCCAGCTGCGCTCTGAACGGACGCTTGGCCAGACGGGCCCTGAAGAGCAGCTGCTCCCTTCTGGATTCCTCACCATGCTCATGACCGACGTCGAGGGTTCCACTGGATTGGTGGCGAGACTACGCGACCAGTACCAGGATCTGATCGTGTCCGTGCGGGACGTGCAGCGCGACTGTGTCGCCCGGGCCCAGGGTGCGCTGGTGACATCCAGAGCCGACGACCTGTTTGCCGTATTCCACGACCCGGCCCGAGCGCTCGAGGCGGCGATCGAAATCCACCGCCAGTTCGAGCAGCGCACCTGGCCCGAATTCGAGACCGTGCGGGTGCGTATCGGTGTCCACAGCGGCTATCCGACCCTGAGAGACGGCGACTACATCGGCATGGCGGTGCATGTGACGGCACGGACCTGCTCGGCCGCGAATGGCGGCCAGATCCTGGTTTCGGAGGACACCAGGCTGGCACTCAGCGGCTGCATGCCTGCGGGTGTTCGCCTGCGGAGCCTTGGACGTTACCGACTGCGGGGGATACCTGAGGAGACCTCGTTGTATCAGGTGCTGGCGCCGGGCCTGGTGAGCCGTTTCCCGCCACTGCGCACGTCGGGATGACCGCCGGGCCCTCGGGCCTCTCCACGAGTAGTCGGTGTCATGGTCACCGATGACGACATCGATCGGGTTGCTGCCGCGGCGCGGTCGCTGTCGCCGCCGGCCGGCATCTCCGCGGAAGAGGATTTCGTCACCAACCTCCTGGTGACCGTCGTCGACTTCCAGATGAACACGACCGCGGTCGTCCGCGCTCTCGACTACTTCAGGAACGAGAGGTGGGCGGCGATCCGCACGATGGCCGACCTGGAGTCGGTGGTCGCCAGGTTCGAGGATGACCAACCGGGCAACACGGAGCTGGCGCTCTATCTGTGGAATTACAAGTTATGGACGCGGGCGGCGATGCTGCGGCGGTTGATCGAGTTCTTCAACTCGGTCGGCGTGTGTGATCAGCGAGCTCTGACCAAATGGGCCGAGACGGCTGAATACAAGAAGCACTTCGAGGGGAGGGTGAAGGGACTCGGCCGAGCCGTCTTCAACTCGCTAGTCATGAGACAGGGCGTTGACACGGTGAAGCCTGATGTGCACGTGCATCGTTTCGCCGAAGGGGCGCTGGGCCGGCGACTCAGCGATTCTGACACCGTCGATGTGGTGGTGGGCGCCGCCCATCGTCTTGCCATTAAGGCGTCAGACCTTGATTGGGCGATCTGGGAGTACCAGGCTCATCGTGGACCCGTGCAGGGAGCACCGCGTCCAAAGCCCTCCCAGCCATCTGCCCCGATCGGCCCGCCGCGCCGGATCAGCCAGGAGACTAGCTGACAATGATGTAGAACGCGTGGTTGACGCCAGGTAAACCGCCGTCTTGCGACTGCGGGCGGGTGATGACGTCGATACTTGATGCGTTTGCTGGACAGCCGCTGGCATCGAAGACCCCCGCCTGCACGGTACCGCCGGTGTTCTCCAATGAGTCGAGGCTCGCAACTGCCACGTGGGCCGTCCCCCCGGTAACGCCGATACAGTAGGAGCCCGGGCCGGAATTGGCGACCGTGACATTGCCACTGCTGGTCGCGATGGTGCCGTTGGCATTCACATAGGCCCATGCCAGCAGACCAGGGCCAGCTGGCCCCTGCGGCCCAACGGCACCGGTGGCGCCGGTGGCGCCGGTGGCGCCCTTGGGTCCCTGCGGACCGGCGGGGCCGGTCTGCCCCTTCTGGTTCCAGGTCACCTGGGTTTCGGTGGCCGCGCAATGCTGGCCTCTGGAAGGATCGATCACGCGCAGCGCCCCCGAGGTCTTGTTGTAGCAGCCGGTGAAGACGCCTGATGGACTCGGGGTCGAGTTGACCGCCGCGTAGCTAGCGCCGGCGACGCCCAACGAGGTGATGACGGCCGCGCCGACGAAGAACCCGCCCCGCTTCCACCACCTTGATGCGCTCGGGCGGTTACTGCTGCCGAAACTCATTTCTTTTGCTATCTCCTGGAGTCTGGGTTCCGATCCGTAGAGGGAAGGCAGGGCTTCGTGAAATACACGGCTATGCGGATCTGGCCAGGCAGGTCGAATCTGTCACCGCCCCACCAGGTCGAGAAGAGCGCAGTGGGCCGGACCCTGCCGACCTATCCAGTAGCTTTGGCTATTGGCATGACTATTGCGATGATGACGCCTGACCAGACGCTCGCCCGGGTGGCCGGTGTGCTGCGGCACACGGTGGGCCCCGCGGTCGGCGATGAGGTGGCCCGAACCCAGGTTTACATGGCGGCCGTGGTGCTGGAGAAGGTGGCGGCACAGGTCCGCTCCGCCGATGAGCGACGACGGGCCGACGCAGAGGAAGGAGCCGCGCTCGTCCGCGACCTGCGGGAGATCCTGTCCGCGCACGCTTCGCCGTCCCTCCGGGTGGCCCTGGACATCTCGGGCGGGGCGAGCGATCGCGAGCTTGGATCTGTCGTCGGCGCCCTCTACGCGGAGCGGACGGCCCTTGGCGCCGAGCTTTTCGCGCTCATGCTTGGCCGGGTCCGGACCACGCTGCGGTCCCGGCTCGATCGGGAGCTGGAGTATTCGGCGTGAGCAGCACCGAGACCGCCGGCTCACGGCTCGACCTCCGGATCCGGGACTACCTGCGGGACCGGATGGGTCGCCCCAACCTCGGGCTCAGCGGGGTGGAGCGGATCAGCACGGGCTGGTCGCACGAGACCTGGCTCTTCGATGGGAACTGGAGAGACGGCTCCGGCTCGCACCGCCAGGGTTTTTGTCTGCGGCTCGACCCTGGCAACGGCTTGCTTCGGGAAATGTCGGACTTGACTATCCAGTTCCGGGTGTTGGGCTGCCTCGAAAACCAGCCGGTTCCCGCGCCGCGCCCACTCTTTTTCGAAAAAGACCTAACGCCGCTGGGGGCACCGTTCTTGGTGATGGAAAAAGTCCCGGGCAGTTGTCCGAGCCCCTGGAGCCGCTCCGGACGCCGTTTCTACCAGGAGGCGGCGGCTCGTGGCGTGCTGCCGGGCAGCTTCACCGACACGCTGGCCGGATTGCACTTGCTGGATTGGCGGGCCGCCGGCCTGGACTTCCTCGGGGTGCCAGGACCGGACCGGGATTTCGCTCTGGGAGAGATCGCCAGGTGGCGCCGGCTGATTGCTGCTACTGGCGTGGAACCGCATCCCGTCCTGGTGGATCTGATCGGTTGGTTGGAGGCCAACGCGCCGGTTACCGAACGTTTGGCGCTGGTGCACGGCGCCTACCGCACCGGCAACCTCCTCATCGACAACGATCGGGTGTCGGCAATCCTCGACTGGGAGACCGAGGTGATCGGCGACCCCATGTACGACGTGGCCTATGTGCTGTCAAAGCTCAACCGGGAGGACACCGACCTGCTCTCCAACCTGGTCGAGCGCGACCAGTTCTTCCGCCGCTATGAGGCGGCCACCGGCATTGCCATCGACGAGGAGCTGTGCCGTTACTACGAGCTGCTCTACGCCATGCGCTCGGCGGCCTTCTGGATGAGCGCGTCCGGCCTGTACGCCAGCGGCGCCAACCCGGATTTGCGCCTCGCCCGCACTGCCTGGTCGATCCCGGTGGTCCTCGATCAGGCGGCCCGGGCTTTGGGGTACTGACATGACAGGACCCGGGAGAAGGGTAGAAGAGTCCGGGGGCCGCCCTCGATTCGAGCCGGCCGACGACGGTTTTCACTTCGCGGGCATGAGCGACGCCTGGTGGGAGACCGAGACCGCCTGGTTTTCCTTCCACCACCCCGAGCGGCGTTTGGGCGGATGGCTCTACACGATGGTGAGGCCCAACATCGGCACCGTCGCCGGCGGGGCGTGGGTGTGGGACGACTCCGCCTGGCTCCCATGGGAGGTGTTGTACTCGGCCAACTACTCGGCGCTACCACTCCCTGCCGGCGCCGACCTGCGCCACGTGACTCTGCCCACCGGGGTATCGATTCGCGTGCTCGAGCCGACCAGTCGTTACGAGCTCGGCTTTCGCGACCACGACGCTGACCATCTCACCGTCGATCTCCGCTTTCACGCCGTGATGCCGCCCGAACCACTCACCTCGGCCGGCTCCACGTTCGGGTCAGCCCACCACTTCGACCAGTTGGGACGGGTCACGGGCACCGTGACCATTCTCGGCGACCAGATCGGCATCGACTGCCTGGCCATGCGGGACCGTACGTGGGGCCGTCGCCCTGAAGACCGGCCCCGTCAGGCCGCCTATGTGACGGGGGCCTCGGCCGAGGCCGACCACGCCTTCCTCGCGGTCACGCACGCCGGGGACGTGGACAGTCGTGTCGCCTACGGGTTCCTCCGGCGTTCCGGCCGGACCGTCCCCCTCACTGACGGTTGGCGGCACGTGGAACGCCATCCCGAGCACGGATGGGTGATCCGGGTCGTCGTGGAGGCCCTGGATGCCCACGGACGAACGGTCCGCGCCGTGGGCGAGTCGGTCAGCCGCATAGTTATCAACCGGCACACCTTCATCGACATCAACAGCCTTATCCACTGGGAACTCGACGGCGCACCGGGATGGGGCGAGGACCAGGACATGTGGCCCATCCACCAGTTCGCCGCCCGACAGCGGGATCAGCGGTCGGGCGGGCCGGGTCCTCGAGGTGCCCGGGATCGAAGGATGTGACTGGTCCAGGGTGAGGAAGGAGTGTGATGTTGGTGAGCCAGCAGAAAGGCGACGAGGCGGCCGCCAAGATGGTCGCGAAGCCGTAAGGGCGCGGAAGATGCCCTGACGTTAGCGGCTCGGGTCCCGGAACTTCTGGTACTCCCACCACTGCTCGCCGCCGTACGGCTCGTCGCCCCACCAGGCCCGGAGGCGCTTGCCGATTTCCCCTTCCTGGCCGTGGGGCGACGGACGATAGTAGACGGTCGAGATCCCCGGAGGTCGGTAGCCCTGATCGACGAACCCGCTGGGGTCGTTGTGCGGGTACCGGTACCCGCCTCCCTCCTTCAGCTTGTTGCGCTGATAGGGGTGGATGCTCCGCAGCGGCATCGGAACGGCGCCCGCGTCGCGGTTGCGCACGTCTTCGAACGCCCGGCTCAGTGCGGCCATAGTGGTGTTGGACTTCGGAGCCGTCGCCAAATAGATGACGGCATGGGCGAGGTTGAGGGCGGCCTCCGGCAGGCCCACAAACTCGACCGCCCGCGCCGCGGCGTCGGCCACCACCAGGCCCTGCGAGTCGGCCATGCCCACGTCCTCCGACGCCAGGATCACCAGCCGCCGGGCGATGTAGCGCGCATCCTCACCCGCCTCGACCATGCGGGCCAGCCAGTACAGCCCGGCGTCGGGATCACTACCGCGGATCGACTTGATGAAGGCGGAGATGATGTCGAAGTGGTCGTCCTCGCCGTAGCGCAGGACGCGGGTCTGACGGGCTCGTTCGACGTCGTCGAGGGTCACTTCGCTGCGATCCTCCGAGGTGGCCAGGGCCAGGGCCAGTTCGAGGCCGGTCAGGGCGGCCCGGGCGTCTCCGCCCGCCATGTCCACGAGATGGTCCAGGGCGTCAGGCGTTGCCGTTGCCTGCTCGGTGACGACAGCGCGCTCGACGAGGACGCGTAGCTCGGCTTCGGAGAGCGGGTTCAGACGGAAGACGGTCGACCGGCTGATCAGCGGCGCGTTCACTTCGAAGAACGGGTTCTCCGTTGTGGCACCGATCAAGGTGATCTCCCCCGCCTCCACCGCGGGGAGAAGGGCGTCCTGCTGGCTCTTGTTGAACCGGTGCACCTCATCGAGGAAAAGGATCGTCCCCTGGCCATCGGCCGCCAGCCGCTCCCGGGCCGCCGCGATGACCTCCCGCACGTCCTTGACCCCGGCGGTCACGGCGGACATCGAGACGAAATGCCGGTTCGTGCGCGCCGCCACCACCATGGCGAGGGTCGTCTTGCCCGTCCCGGGCGGCCCCCACAGGATGATGGACGACAGGCGGTCGGTCTCGATCAGCGCCCGAAGGGGTGCGCCGGGGCCGAGGAGGTGGGTCTGGCCGACGATGTCGTCCAGGGTTCGGGGGCGCATGCGGGCTGCGAGGGGGGCGGAGGACGGGGTGGGGGCCCCGGTGGTGGGCGTGGTCCCGGTGTCCAGGTCGAGGGGTAATCGGCGGGGAGCAGGCGCCACGCGTGTCGAGGCTAGGCCCTTCGAGAGCGTTGGGACAGGGGGGATCGTCCCCGACAGGATCGTGTCTTCGTGCCGGCCAGCCCCTGGGAACTCGGCGAGCTGGGCCAACACCTGCCGTCGCTCACCCGGTTCTCCACCGCCATCGTTGTCCTGACCGTAACCTATTCATGGCAGGTTGGTGCGTGGCCGAGCGCGGACCAGTCTTCGGGGTCGTGGGTGATCCAGACGACTGCGTCTGCGCTGTCACGGATGAGCTTTAACCGCTGGATTGACCGGATCGCAGCGACGGTGTCGGCGTCGTAGGGCATCGGGATCTCGTGTTCGAGGGCGGCGCGCAGGTGCACGGTGTCACCGGTGAGAACGAAGTTTCGCTCGTTCAGGCGAACCAGGAGGCTGAGCTCGCCGGGTGTGTGGCCGGGCGTCGACAGCAGGACGACGCTTCCGTCGCCGAAGAGGTCGTGGTCGACCCCGTCGGGGATCTGGTGCCATCGGTACCCACGCGTGGGCTCCAGGTCGGCGGTGCGGAAGAACGCGGCGCCGGCGGGGTCCGGCCAGTACGCGTACCGCAAGTCGCCAGCGCCGACGTAGAGCTTGGCATCGGGGAAGAGGGACAGACCGCCGGTGTGGTCGAAATGGGTGTGTGAGGCGACCACATGGGTCACGTCGCTCAGCTTGTAGCCGAGCGCCTCGATCTGCCGGTCGACCCGCTGCTCGGCTGTGTACCGGAGACCGAGGAATGTGGCCAGCCCGCCGTACACCCGCTCCGGGTCGTCAGCTGCCTCGGGCGCCAATGCGGTGTCGAACAGCAATAGGCCTTTGGGGTGCTCGATGAGATAGGCGGGCATGGGGATGGTGAGCTCGCCCGAGGCGCCGACCATGAGGATCCCGGCGTCGAGGGTGAACGTCGGCGAGTCCAGCGCCCACAGGCGCTTGGCGACGTTCGGGCTGTTCATGCTCGTGCCCCTACCCTCGAACCGGCCGTCTGGGGCACGTCCAAGTCGGACGCCGATGTCGGGAGCTCCGGAGAGCCGCCGCACTCTTGCCGGAGCACAGGCATGATCTCCTCCGCGAAGTACTGCATTTGCGCCTCGACTTCCGCTCCTTTGAAGCCCCCCAGCTCGAACCAGGCGCAGAACATGAAGTCGTCGTAACCGCAGACCTCTTTGATCTTCATGATGGCGTCGATCACGTACTGCTTGGACCCATGGATCGCCACCTCCTTGCGGCGGAGGAGATCGGCGCTGACCTTCGTGCTCAGGTCGTAGAACGGCTCGTCGGCGTCAGCGAGGACGGCCGCGAACCCGAACGGGCCGTAGTAGTCCCATTGCAGTTCCATGGCCCGCCCAGCCCGGTCGAGGTCCCCGAGACCCTTTTCGACCACATGGATGTAGCGGCAGGTGACCACGCCACGGCGTCGCTCCGCGTCCCAACCGAACTTGAATCGGCCCCGGTCGAGCCGGTCCGGCCAGCCCTGCTTCTCGGCCTCGTCGTAGTACACCTCGATGTTCTTGCGCAACCGCGAGCTGGGTTCGACAATGAAGTACCCGTTGATACCCCGCTGGGCGGCCCATCGGATGGAGCGCTCGGAGGTGAGCGGCTCCCACATCTGGGGGTGGGGTTTCTGCAGCGGCTGGGGGTACACCCCGATCTCCCGCAGTGTCGTGGTCGTGGCCTGCACCGGGTTGCCCGCGGCGTACATGTCGGGCGCACCCAGCTTCAGCACGTCGTCCAAGCTCCGTCCCACACCGGGCTGGTTGAAGTAGGCGATCGTCTGCTTGTGGTTCCACTTCGTGTAGCTCGGCGGGATCGAGTAGAACTCCCCGTGGTGGGACATGGACGGCTGTGTCCACGCGGCCATGATGATGTCGTAGGCCTCTTCGTAGTACGAGCGGTTGCGCTCCTGGTCCTGAATCGTCGACCCGTAGGGCCAGCCGAAGACCTCGTTTTCTCGCGGCTGGTAGCCGCGCCCGATGCCGCACTCGACGCGTCCGCCCGAGATCACGTCCAGCATCGCCACCTGCTCAGCGAAGCGCACCGGATGCCACCACGTGATGATGTTCGCGGTCTGGCCCAGGCGGATCCGCTTGGTCCGAGCGGCGATGGCCGCTTCGGCGAGCAGCGGATTCGGGCTGAACTCGGCGCCCTCCGGCTGGAAGTGGTGTTCGGTCATGAAGAAGTAGTCAAAGCCGAGCTGATCCGCGAGAATGCCCTGTCGGACCTGGTTGACGAGACCCCGCTGCGCGGACTCGTGCGTCGCGGCCAAATCCCCATCGTTGACGACGACCCCATCCGGGGTCACCTTGGTCGGCAGGTCCGCCGCCCCGTTGTGGAAGATGCCAATCTCGATCACGGCGCCATCCTCTCCTCGCTGTCGTTGCAGGTTCCCAACCGGTCGCGCAGGTGCTCGACCGAGGCTCTGGCGGCGATCACGACGCCGTCACCAGGCAGTCTTCAGCGAGCCGGCGCCATCCGGCTGTCCCAATCTGGGACGCGACAGGCCAACGGCGTTACGAAGCAGCGGGGTGGTGCGTGTGTGTGCGCATGACCGGGGATGGCCTCGTGGTGGGCTGGTCGTCTCGGCTGGATTCGAGCCGCTCCTGGCGGGCGAGCTCGTGTTCGAGGGCGCGTTGATCGCCCCTCGCCCGAGCGATCCAGGCGGGCGCGACCGACGGATCAAGATGGCAAAGGGCGGGGATGTCACGGTGCCTCAGGCAGGCGGGCGACGGTGGAGAGGGCGGAGCGGGGCCGGTGGACGGCCCACCGCGTGCGATGGCAGGCGCGCTGAAGAGCCGGCGCGCCGAGCCCCCGCATGCCACACAGGCCAGCGTCGGCGGGGGCGGGGAGGGCAGGCGCTGCTCCATGACCCCACCGCAGCGGTCGCATCGATAGTCGACGAACATCAGAACGCGTTCCTCTCGAGCTCGATCCCGTACGCGGCCAGCTTCCGGTACAGGGTCGAGCGCGAGATCCCGAGGGCGGCCGCAGCGCCGATCTTGTTCCCACCAGCCGCGTCGAGCGCGGAGACGATGGCGTCGCACTCGATCTGTTCGAGCTTCCCGAGCGGCCGGTGCCCGAGGGCGGCCTTGTATTCCGGGGGCAGGTCCTGCAATCCGATATCACCGGCCCGCCCACCCCCGACGACCTGGCAGACGAGCGACTCGAGCTCGCGGACGTTCCCGGGCCACCCATAGCGGCTGAGAGCCTGGATCGCGGCCGGTGTCCAGCGCACGCCATTCGCGCCGTGGCGGGCCGACAAAGCCTCCAGCAGGGACGGGATATCTGCCACCCGGGCCCGGAGTGGAGGAATGACGATCCGGGCCGGGAACCGGTCGACCATGGCCCGTGGCGTCTGGTCGATCCAGCCTTGACCGGCGGTCACCACCCGCCGGCATTCCTTGTGCCCTTCCTCGACGAGGACGGCGAGAGCGCGTGCCACGTCCGCGGGAATGAGGTCGGCATGCCTGAGGACCAGCGTGCCGGGCGTTGCCAGCGCCGACCGGGCCCGAGCCAGCCAGTCTGGAGCACCCTCAGCCGGCAGGAGCGCAGCGTCGATAACCACTGGCTCGCCGTGGAGGCGGCGCAGCCTGTGAAGCGCCTCGGCCACAGCGAGCTTCCCGGAACCCGGGGAGCCGATCAGCGTGACCCCGACGGTCTTGCCCACCTGCCCGTGCACGCCTGCACAGACCGTGTGCCACTCGGGCGTGCCGCCCGCGAGGTCGGGCAGCCCGGATCGGCCGTGTCGGCGTCTGGCCCGGGCGGGGGGAAGGTCCAGCTCGATGAGGGATCCGAGCACGTCGCCGCCCTCACTGACGGGGCACACCCTGACGAGCGCGACGACTCCCGAGTCGAGGACGACCTCCTCTGCCGACATCCCGTTTCGAAGGGCGCGGGCGGCCGACTCCCACAGGAGTGCGTGGTCCGTCGGTCCGAGAAGGCGCCCTGCCGCTGGGTTGGTGATGATGACGTCCTGGCTGAGCGCGATGACCGGTCCGCTCGACCGCCGTGCCTCGACCAGGAACCGTTCCAGTAACAAACGTTCGACCCTCGAGGTCGCGTCATAGAGGCGACGGGTGATCTCGTGGGCCGCTTCCAACACCATGGGGAGCATCAGCCGATTCGTGTCCTCGTACCGGCAGGTGAGATCGAGGACACCCTCGAACCGATGGGTCAGCGGCTGGATGAGCGGTGCGCCGACGCAGGTAAACGGCGCAAACATCTCATGGTAATGCTCGGATCCAGCTACGACGGTCGGGCGGCGCCGCTCGACCGCCGTGCCGAGGCCGTTGGTGCCAACCACCTCCTCCCCGTAGCACGCCCCGGGTACGGCAAGCACCCTGTCCAACGATGTCCGCAAGCCTCGGTCGCCGTCCCGGCGAGCCAGGATACGGGCGTGCGAGTCGCTGATGATGATGGTCGTGACCGTCCCTTCCAATTCGCCGGCCAAGCGGTCAAGCACCGGGTTGGCCGCCTGGAGCAGCCGGCGGGCCCGATCGCCAATCTCGCCGACCCGAACATCTGGGAACCGATCCGCTGGCACCCCGCTCGAAGCCGACCGCTTCCACGACGCGGCGATCTCCTGGCGGACCCGGGCGGGAGCGAACGCGTCCTCGAAGAACCGATCCCGGTCGACTGCGATCGGAGACACATGCCGCACTTTTCACCTCCCTGCTCCCGGTGCGCGGCGATCCCGCGTCGGCAGGCGCTCAACCTCAGGGTGTATTGTTGTTGATGCCGGAAGCTCTGTCGACCGGCTCCGCACAAGGGGGTATTTGCATGAGGATCCAGCAGCTTGGCCACGTTGTGATCAAGGTGCGTGACCTTGATCGCGCCGAGCAGTTTTACAGCGGGGTGCTGGGCTTGCCGATCGTGGCTCGCCGGGACAATCCTCTGATGACCTTCTTTTCTCTCGGCAATCATCATGACTTCGCCATTCTGGCTGTAGGTGATGACGGCCCGAACTCGCCCTCAAACGCCCCGGGTTTGTTCCACGTCGCCTTCCGCGTCGGCGAATCCATCGAAGACCTGAGGGAAGCTAAGGCACATTTGGAATCCAACGGTGTGACGGTCCAGATGATCGCCGATCACACCGTCACCAAGAGCGTCTACTTCGCCGACCCTGACGGTAATGGGGTCGAGGTATACGTAGACGGGTCCGACATCTGGCACCAGGATCCCCAACGGGTCGCTGATTTCGAGCCTTTGAGCCTCTGACTCCGTCCTGCCGGGATGCCCTAACGTGCACCCGTGACCACTGCTCCGATCATTCCCCGGCAGGTGCTGTTCGGCAACCCCGAGCGGATCAGCCCGCGTATCGCTCCGGACGGCCGCCGCCTGGCTTGGATCGCCCCCGATGGCGGCGTGTTGAACGTATGGGTCGCCCCGGTGGGACGTCTGGAGGAGGCCATCGTGGTCACCGACGACCGCGATCGCGGCATCAGGGTGTTCTTCTGGGCTCACGACGGGCGGCACCTGCTCTACCTCCAGGATCGGGGCGGCGACGAGAACTGGCGGCTGTACGCCGTCGATCTCACGGAGGGGAAGACCCGGGACCTCACGCCGTTCGAAGGGGTCCAGGTGCAGATGATCGACGTCGACCGCCACCATCCCGACGAGGTGCTGATCGGCCTCAACAAGGACCGGGCCGAGTGGCACGACGTGTACCGGGTGCACCTGCCGACCGGTGAGCTCACCAAGACGGCCGAGAACCCGGGCGTCGCCGAGTGGGTGGCCGACGCCGAGTTCCAGGTGCGCGGGTCGATGGCCCCCAAGCCCGACGGCGGCATGCAGCTGCTGGTCCGCGACAAAGCCGATGGCCCGTGGCGGGTCCTGCTCGACCTCGGCCCGGAGGACGCCCTCACCACCGGCCCCGTTGCCTTCGACCGGCCCGGCGGCCGCCTGCTGATCTTGAGCTCGGTCGGTGCTAACGCAAGCCGCTTGATGTGGGTCGACCTGGACAGCGGGGGCGAGGACGTGGTCGCCGCCGACCCTGTATACGACGTCGCCGGTGTCACGCTCGAGCCCGAGACGCGCACCGTGCAGCTCGTGACGTTCCTGAAGGACCGGGCGGAGATGGTCGTCATCGACCCGGCCGTCGCCGAAGACGTCGACCAGCTTTCCACCGTGCAGCGCGGTGAGCTGAGCGTCCTCGACCGGGACGACGCCGATCGCACCTGGCTTGTCGCCTACACCGTCGATGACGGTCCCGTCGCGTATTACGTGTGGGACCGGGTCGATCGCCAGCCCACCTTCCTCTTCCACCACCAGCCGGCGCTCTCGGACTATGAGCTCGCCCGGATGGAGCCCTTCGCCATGGCCGCACGCGACGGTCTCGAGCTGCACGGGTACCTGACGTTTCCTGTCGGTGAGCCAAGGTCGGGTCTTCCAGCGGTGCTGGACGTGCATGGGGGCCCGTGGGCCAGGGACTCCTGGGGATTCAACCCCGAGCCCCAATGGTTCGCCAATCGAGGCTATGTCTGCATCCAGGTCAACTTCCGTGGTTCCACCGGCTATGGCAAGGACTTTGTCAATGCCGGGGACCGCCAGTGGGGGGCCAAGATGCACGAGGATCTGCTCGACGCCCTGGCCTGGGTCGTGGCCCAGGGATGGGTGGACCCGGCGCGGGTGGCCATCTTCGGCGGGTCCTACGGCGGCTATGCCGCCCTGGTCGGCGCCACCTTCACTCCCGAGGTATTCCGGGCGGCGGTCGATATTGTCGGCCCGTCCAACCTGAAGACGTTGATCGAGTCGATCCCCCCGTACTGGGCGCCCATGATCGCCCAGCTCCACACCAGGGTGGGCAACCCGGAGAAGGACCAGGAGTTCCTGTGGTCCCGTTCGCCCCTGGCGTGCGCTGGCCGATGTGGGGATACCCCTGCTCATCGCCCAGGGTGCTAACGACCCCCGCGTGAAGCAGGCCGAATCCGAACAGATCGTCGAGGCCCTCAAAGCCAACGGAATCGATTACCAGTACATGCTCTTTCCCGATGAGGGCCACGGATTCGCCAAGCCCGAAAATCGGCTTCGCTTCTACGCCGCGGCAGAGGCGTTCCTGGCTGCTCACCTCGGAGGTCGGGCCGAGCCGTAGGCGGCCCCGGGTTCGCCGACAGCCCGTTCGGCCAGGCTCGAGACGATGAGTTCGGCGGCTCGTTCGGCTCGTTCGGCTGGGAAGCGTCCACCTGTCCCTTTGGGCAGCCAAGTGGGCCGGCTCCCATGACAGTTCTGCAGGCATTGGCCCAGTGACCACCATCAACGATTGGGGTGATCTCGCATGGTCCGCCGATGACGGCTTCGTGCACGCCACCTACCGACCCGGGCTGGAAATCCTGGATCGAATCGGGAGCGGTGACTCCTTCGCCTCGGGCCTTATCTACGGTCTCCTCCAGGACGCGGGACTGCTAACGGCCGTCGAGTACGGCGCCGCGCATGGCGCGCTGGCCATGACCACGCCCGGTACACGTTTGTGGCATCCCTCGCTGAGATACTCCAGGCTCGCCGGCGGTGCAGGCGCCCGCATCGAGAGATGAACGGCAGCCATTCTCGCCGTCCCTGACCAATCTGCGATCCGGGTCCCCGGCTGTGGCAATCTGAGCCTCGTGGACGCGAACGATTGCGAGCAGATCCGGCAGCTCCTGGGCCGCTACAACCTGGCGATCGATCTGGGTGACGCCGACGGCTGGGCGGCGTGCTTCACGCCCGACGGGGTGTTCGAGTGCACGGGGGTGCCGGACGGAAGTCCGCTGGGCGGACGGTATCAGGGCACGGAGGCCCTGCGCGCCTACGCCGAGACCCACCGCAGCCTCACCAAGGGCCGGGCCCGCCATTGGAACGCCAATACGGTGATCGAGGGTGACGGGGACACAGCCACGATGACCTGCTACCTGCTTGTCCTCACGGTCGGCGGACCTCTTCGCGGGGCAACAGGCATCTACCACGACCGCCTGAGAAGGGTCGACAGGGAGTGGCGCTTTACCGAGCGGTCGATCGCCGTCGACGCTCCGGCCGGCTGATCCACGGGGTTGAACCCGGGCGCCTGACACTTTCCTGCTAGTCGGCGGGCGCAGCCGGTTGTTCGCCTTGGCCCAATCACCCTCACGGGAAGGTCCGCCGTGGCGGGCGCGGTGCAACAGCAGGTACCGCCACCCCTGTGGGGCCCGGCTGGCGACCACAACAGTCGCCCCATACGGACGCTCGTGGCTGACTGGCTCACCGTCCCAGGTAGTGAACTCACCCCTGCCACCGAAATCGGCCATGCGCCCCATGTTCCCAGGCTGGCCCGAGCCCTTCAAACCTTCGTACAGGAGGACCCGGCGACCCGGCACTGCCGCAGCGGTTGAGGTGCCGATCGGCTCCCGATACGGTGGCGGCTGGCGCTCGAGGGACGAGAGCCTCTGCGTGGGGAGGGAACGATGCTCAAAACAAGGAAACCGATCGTGCTCGCCGCCGCGTTCGTTGTGGCCCTCGGCGTCGGTGGTGCCGCCGTGGCCACCGCCGCCACGGCTACACCGGCGCCGACCGCGGCAGCATCGACCGCCGGGCAACCGGGCCCAGGCGGAGGGGCGACCCGGCCCCGGGTGATCGTCGCCTCGCCCGTCGCGAAAGTGGCCCCGCTCGACCCGCCGTCCGTGTTCGGTGCCGTGACCCTGCTCGAAGGTCCGGCCTTCGGACCCAACGGCAACCTGTACTTCGTCAACCTCACCGCTCCGGCGGGCCAGCCCAAGATCCTGCAGCTCGACCTGAGGACCAAGAAGACGACCCCCGTCTATACCGACCGCACCAGCGGCCTGTCGTCCTTGCAGTTCAGCCCGCTCAATGGGAACATCTACGTCACCGACTTCGCCAACGGCAAGATCGACGAGCTCAACCCGGACGGCACCGGCTTCCACACGGTCTTCTCGGGGCCAATCAAGGGGCGGACGATGGTGCCGGACGACATTGCCTTCAACAAGGCCGGCGACATGTACATCACCGACTACCAGGGATCGCCGTGGAACCTGATCGGCCGCCTGGTCCGTCTCGACGCCAACGGGCAGAAGCCGATCGTGCTACAGGGCGGGCTGTCTGCCCCCAACGGCATCTCGTTCACCCCTGACTTCTCCGGACTGTGGGTGAGCGAACTGACCCTCGGGCGCGAGGACCACTTCACCCTTTCGGCCGACGGCACGAGCATCGTCGGCGGCAGCGTGGGCATGACCGCCAACATCGGCCTCAACGGGTTCGACTCCAACTCCATCGACTCGGCCGGCAACGTGTACCAGTGCGTCGTCGGGGCCGGGAAGCTGCTGGTCTGGAACCCGAGCGGCGATCTGGTGGCGACGATCGTCGTGCCCCAGAACCTGCCCCAGCCCGAGACTCTGACGACCAACCTGGCGATCAAGCCCGGCACTACCGACGGCTACCTCACCGTGGGCGGCGGCAACGGCGGCTACATCTACCGGTTCCGGGCGCTGGCGCCAGGGATCCCCCAGTCCAACGGCGGAGGGGCCTGACAACCCCCGCCGGGATGCACCGGGGACCGCAGCCGAGCCTCGGTCTCCGGTAGGTCGCCGTCGGTCCGTGGGTCCCGGAAGGGTGGCGAAGGGTGTTGCCGGCCTTGGCCCGTTGGGTGCACTTTGAACCTTGGGAGCGCATTTGGCAATTTTTGACCCCCAAGCGCTCCCAACGTCACCGGACGCGCCCAGGTTTGGCGCCCGGCTCACCCGCCCCGCCGAAAGGTGGCGGGGCCGCAACGAGCGTGACAAGGCGGATCTTCGTGCCGCCATCGTGAAGTACGGGAGTGGGACCATTCCAAGCTGATGTGGATCGTCCATTACCCGGTTGGGTCCCTTATCGGCCCCTGCCATAGTGGCGGGGTGGTTCTTGAGGACAGGCCGGGTTGGCGACCGCCGCCGGAGATCGTGGCGTTGATCGCCCAGCTGCTTACCGGGGGCGAAGTCACTGTCATCGGACCGCTGGTTGGTGGCGACCTCAACGACTCTGTGGTAGTCGAGATCGCGGGCGGGGAGCGGCTGGTGGTGCGCCGCCCGAGGGCGCCTGGATCGCCTTGGCTGCCAACCGTCGGCGGTCAGGTGGCGGCGCATCGTCTCGCGCAGGAGTGCGGGGTCCCCGTCGCCCAGATCGTGGCCACTTCCCAGGAGGGGATCGTCTATCGCTACGTGCCCGGCCAGCCAATTGGACCTGGCATCGCCCTCGGGGCTGACCCCTCGGGCTCGACGATCCCGCCGCTGCTGGCCGAGAAGGCGGGCGCAACCTACGGTCTTCTACATGCCCGCCGCGGGCGGGGATTGGGGGCGATCCAGCCTGATGGCTCAGCATCCGGCTGGCCGGAGGAAGGATACTTCGACGTCACCGTCGACAGGGCGACTCGAATCCTGCAGCTCGGCGCGGACAGCCTCGGTCTGAACCAGGTGGACCTGGAAACCGCTTCCGAAATACTCTCCAACCGCCGCCCCGCCGTTCGCAGCCGCTTCATTCATGGCGACGCCAGCCCAGCCAACACCATCATCGACCCTGGGCACAATAGAATCGCTGCCCTCGTCGACTTCGACGCCGCCGCCTGGGCCGATCCGGCGATCGATCTCGCCTGGTGGTGGTACCACTCCCCAGACACCGCAGAGGCCTTCGCCGGCTCCTGCGCGGCGGTGAGCGAAACGACCGAACCCGAGACCGCCTTGCTGTACCGTCTACGCCTCCTGATTGGCTTGGCCGAAGTGGTCGCCCCGGTCAACCGATCACAGCTGGTCCGGATCGACCGGCTCCTGTCCCAGACCGTTCTGGCCCTGAAAACCTAACCCGGATCCCAACGAGAGCCGCCGGTCCCTTCAGCTGCCGGGAAGCGGTCGCCGCGAGCTGAATGGGGATTTAATCGCTTGGTCCGTCCCTCTCCGCTGCCACCGATGGTTGCCAATCTTGTCGTCTGTAAGGCTGGGGACGTGGTGATATTGCCAGGGCAGGATCGGGGTCCGTTGGCGGAGGGCCTGCATCATGCACCGCCATCCCTCTTGGGAGTGCCGTGGGAGGTGACGGCGCACGGTGGCTACCGGGTGGTTATGGCTGATCCTCGAGGCAACGAGTTGTGCCTCGACTGAGCGATGACGAGCCTGCACCCGGCATTGGGGGAGTACCTCGAGGATGTCCGCTCGGTTCGACCGCGGCGGGAGCCGGCCCAGGTGGGGGCGCTGGACGTCGATCCAGCGTCCGTATTGAGATTTCGGGCTCGTCGGCAAAACCTCTATCGCCGCCTGCCCACCGGACAGCTGGTGAGGGCAGCGTCCGGCGGCCTACAGGACAGCGCTCCTCGTGCCGCCCTGCTTGCGTTGCACGCCCGCTGTGAAGGGGTCGGACCAGGCAGCTGGGAAGATCCGGGGCTGGTCCAGATCTGGTCCCGCTGGGCCGACTATGTCGTCCCGAGAGCCGATGTCGGGGTCTTCACGCTTGGCGCGCTGCCGAGAGACTTTCAGCAACGCGCCGCCCTCGATGATCTGGCCGACAGAGTGGTCGCGGCCCTGGCGGGCCAGGCCCGTCCCGCCCGTGAGGTTGCGGTCGCCATGGGAGTGCTGTCACATCCGGGCTGGTTGAGATGTGCGAGCATCACGGGCAAAGTGCACATCCGCTGGGATGCCCGGACGGTGACGGTGCATCCGGCTGTCCCCGTGGAGATCGACCCGGAAGAGGTGCGCGTCGAGCTGGCCCGCCGCTACCTGAGCTGGATGGGTCCCGCGAACGCTGCCTCGTTCGCCAGATGGGCCGGAGTGACGATCTCTGACGCAGGCGTGACCTGGGCCAAGATCAGGCCCGAGCTGCTGCCGGTAGGGCTGAATGGCGACGCCGAGTGGATCCTTGCGGTGGACGAGTCTGCCCTGGAGGACGGAGGTCCTTCGTGTCAGGGGGCGCGCCTCCTGCCACTGGGGGACCCCTTCTTGTGGCCCCTTGGCGGGATGGGCAGCGACTGCCCGCCGAGAGCGCGGCGCCTCTGCTGGCCAAAGGCGTTCCGTCCAGGGTTGTCAACGGGCTCGCCGGTCGGGTCCTTGCCGACGGCGAGATGGTCGGTGCCTGGGAGAGGATCGGCGGCGTCGTGTCCATCGCTATCTGGACTACCCATGGCGACGACCTGCGAGAGACCGTGCATGCCGAAGCGGTCAGTCTGGCAGCACCAATTGGGAAAACGATCAGCGTCCGTTGGCTAAGTGGCGCACCCTAGATGCGCCCCCGTCGTCAGGGGTCCGCCCACCGACCAGGCCTTCGAGCCGGACGAGGGGCTACTTGACTTCGTGCCCCTCAGCGGGCGGAGATAGCGATCGGTGACGGGAGTTCCCGTACGATCGGCCGTGACGCTGCGAGTGGTGGGGGCAGCGCTCGGGCGAACGGGCGCCTACTCGCTCAAGCTGGCGCTGGAACGGCTGCTGGGCGGCCGTCGCCACCATATGGCGGAGGTGGTCGCCGACCCGGAACGCATCGCCGACGGCTGGGCGCCCCTCTGCAATCGCCTGGGCCGTCCGGTCCCCAACGAGCCGCTCCCTGGACCAACACCACTAAGGAGTTCCGGGCCCGCAACGTCCTGAACTGAAATGGGCTCTCCTCGATCGTGGCGGCGGCCCAGCTCGGCTAGATCACGAGAGATCCGCTGGACACGGGTGTGTCAGCACCCCGGCCAAGAAGCTTGGCGGCACGGTGGCGAGGCGGCCTGCTCGAGCGCACAGTACATAGCGATCTTGCAAGCAGCGACTAAGTGCTTCAGATCTCAACTACGTTGATGATCTTGCTCTTGAAGGTATGCGGGCGAACAGGACATGGCGGCCCATAGGGGGAGCCTTGAGATCATCAACGTAGTTGAGATTCGAAGTACTAAGGCAGCGAACGATCCTCCTTTGAAAGGCAATCCGACCATGACCCCCCTTGCGTTACGACCCGACCGGAAAGAGTACGGCTCCGGCGATGGCCCCGTCGGGAGGCTGCTGGTATCCCCGCAGCTGAAGCGGGCGGCGTCGCTCGATTGCTTCCTCGCCGCCTCGGACCTGACGGCGAGGGAGTCAGCGATGGTTGCGGCTGGACGGCATCCGTACAGTGACGAGCTGACCTGGGCGACGCTGAGCCACACGCTATGGATCCACCGGCCGGCTCGTGTCGACCGTTGGATCCGGTGTGACCAGCAGAGCGCAGTCATCGGCACTGACCGGGCGCTGGTGCAGGGCGGCCTGATCGACGAGAGCGGGTCAGTGGTCGCCTCCTTCAGCCAGGAGGGGGCGATGCGCGTCAACCGCCGGCGCGCCGAGCCAAGCCGGGCAGCCTGAGGAGACCTGCTCGGACGCATATGCCAAACGGCGTTGGCGCCTGTCAAGGTCTGCCGAACCTCGGCTCTTTTCCGGCCTCGATTCCGCCGCCGCTACACCGGCCAGTTGTGACTTGCCGGCGACAGCGCGGCTGCGTCGGTCTGGCCGAAAGTCCGGACTCACCGCTGCCTGCCGGTGTGGTGGATGTCTGCCACGGCGGCAGACCGTGTCGGCGAACCGCCTGAGGTGTCCTGCCTGATGCAGGCGCCAGGCTGGTCGGTCGGTTTGGCCCGCAGCTTTTCCAGGCACCGATGAAGGCCAGGGCAGTCGGACCTTGGTAGTGCCTGCACCACCTTGAAAAGTCGTGCACGCATGCTTGGGTCAGCGTGCGCCTGGGCGCATAATCACGGGGAGATCACACTTCGGGAGGACCACGATGACAAACTTCTACGGGTATGAGATCGAACTGTTCGCAACCCAGGTTCTTACCGGGGTCCAAGGAGTCTCCGTCCGGAGCGGCGTCGACCGCCACGGCGGGTCATGGTTGATCGTCCTCGTAGACGACGACCCTGATCACCTGGTCTATATGTGTGCCCCGGTCAGCTCGCGGGCGATGTCAGAGGTGGCGGCAGGAAGAGCCGCGGTGAAGGACGTCCTGCGCCACACCGCAACGGGGACCGTCGAGGTGGTCACCGTCGATCACGGCCGTGCCGTGCCCGACAGCTGTCTCCTGTGTTCCAACATCCCGACTGCGCTCTTATCCTTCGGGGAGTTACCCGTCGCGTGCGCCGCTTGATGGTCGCCCGGCTTCGTGTCCTCTGTCTGGCTGGAGGCTGGGGTTCTCTACTCGAATCTGGATCCGCCCCCCGATCAGCCATGAAGGCGAAAGCCTCTCACCCGGTTTTGATCTCCCCTCCGGTTTCGAAGCCCGCGATTGCGGAGATCAAACGGGCGCTACCCCGCCGGAAGTGGGCTGATCGTCGACGACGGTCAGCACCTCGCGCTCGCGGGGTGTCAGACAGGCCAGCTCTCCCAGGCGACCGTTTGAGCGCGCCAGGAGGGTCTCGACGATCTTGGGGTCCAGGGCCGAACCGCCATTGGCGACTTCCCGCAGGGCGAGGAGCAGGTCGTCGAGTTCGGAGACCCGCTCCTTGAGCTGGTAGCCTCGGCGGTCCGTTCCCCGCGCGAGAAGCACCTGAACGTAAGTTGGGTCCTTGTACTGGCTGAGCAAGATGACCCCCATGTCGGGATGCCGGTCCCGGCAGTGCTCGGCGGCCCGGATGCCTTCGTCCTTGTGCTCGGGAGGCATCCGGATGTCGGTCAGCACCACGTCGGGACGCGTCAGTATTAATTGACGGCCAGGAGCTCTCCCAGGTCGCCGGCGGCACCGACCACCTCGATGTCCGGCTCGGTGGTGAGCAGGCGATTGATTCCCTCTCGCAGCATGAAGTTGTCCTCGCCCACCACGACGCGCAGACTCATCCCGCTGCCCCTTGGCGGCATTATAGGGCCAGGTGTGCCGCCCGATATTGTCCTTGGCAGCCAGACGCGCACCTCGGCGCGTCTGTTCTGGCCATTTCCGCCTCTTCGTCAAGTGCATGCGTATTACAGATGCTGACATCGCGCTGTGCGCCACGCATCGGCCAACTGTGTAATTCGTGCGACCCTCTCTTTACGGGTCCCGCTCGATCTTTAGGAGCCGATGCGGAATATTTAGACGAGCCTTCGTTCGAGGCATTCGGGACCATGATTGGACGGTGCTTCTCGGGCCAGGGACACTCAGATACTGAGTCGCGACCGGACGGACTCCTAGGTTAGCCGGGCATTGGCCCGTGGTGGAATATTTGTCCGAGACATCGGGACTTGTGCTTGTGATGTTTCTAGCGGTAAACCGCGGAGCGCGCTCGAAACAGGCGGGCGCTGGTCATGCCGTCGGGCGAATCACCACTTTGCAGTGGTCGTCTGGCGCGCCAAGGTCAGCGAACGCGTCGACGGCCTCCTCGAGGGGGCGGATGGCGGTGACCCACGGGGTGACGTCCACGGAGCCATCAGCGATGGCCCGGAACGCCTGCTCGTACTCCGTTGCCGTGTAGCAGAAGACGAAGCGGACTGTCAGCTCCTTCAGGATTGCGAAGACCGGCAGGATGGGGTCTGGCTGCATGCAGATTCCGACCGTTGTGATTTGGGTGTGTGGTGGCACGGAGTCGATGTGCTGCTGCAACAGACCGGGTACGCCGACGCAGTCGAACAGCACGGCTGGAGCCCTGCCCGTTACCCGCAGCAGTGGGGAGGGTGGTACCGGCTCACCGGCGAGATCGGCCCACGTCTCATACGGGTTGTCCTGGCCCGGGTCGAGCACCACGTCTACACCGAGGGCCTCCGCCAGGTGACGACGCCTAGGAGAGAAGTCGGCGGCGAGGATCGGCCCGTGGCCGGCGCCCCGGAGCGCGGCGATGGTCGACAGGCCGATCGGACCGCATCCGAGCACGAGGACGGCATCACCACGCTCAACTGGTGTCTCGTTGACGGCGTGAAACCCGACCGCCAATGGCTCAGTGAGCACTGCCCGCTCCGGCTCGACCGTGCCCGGGAACTCCACCAGGCGATCCTCCTGGAGCACCATCAGGTCAGACAGTGCGCCCGGGTACTCGCCGGAGAAGCCGATCAGCTCAGGCTGGATCGTCCCGTTGACGTATGGTACCGAGCCGACCCGGGCGCCGGCCGGGAAACGCCTGTCGCAGCCGGGTCCGTGGTCGACGATCTCGACCACATATTCGTGGCCCAGGACGAAGGCGTCCGGCCAGTTCGATGGGTCGGCGACCTGCAGGGTCGGGGCGTGCAGATCCGAGCCGCAAATCCCGCACAACAGGTGTCGGGCGAGCACCTGCCCGGGACCCGGGTTTGGTTGGGGAATGTCGTGCTCCAGCGCGACCGTGCCCTTGCGCACCATCAGTCCTCGCATCGGCCTGACCTCCCCCATGGCTCGACTCCGTTGCCCGTCGTTTCCTTCATGATGCGCTCAACCTCCGCCCGCACGGCATGCTGCACCTCGACGCAGCTTATACCTATGGCCGAGGTTCTCGCTGGGTGATCCCGTTCAGCTTCGAGTCCCATCGGCGCGATTGGCGCCACTCGCCTTGGCACGCCGACTGCTGCGGCCGCCATGATTCTCGCAACGACAAGGGAGCAGTCGATGATGGCCGCGAAGTCGTCCATCGACAGGGCCACGTCAGGGTCGCGGCCCACGCAATGTAAGTCACCCCATCAGCTATCGGTAAGTCCCGGCGGGCAGTGTGGGACTTGATAAACCTGCGGTGCGTCTGCAGGTCCAAATCGGCGATTACGTGGCGTTTGGCCCCCATACCCGGTGGGAGCCGACGATGGGGTCCACCCAAACGCAGCTGGCGTCAAGAAGGGCCTCGGTGACTCCGGGCAAATCAACGTCGGCAACTCACAGTGGACTGCCAAGAACACTGACGCCGGAAACTCGCGTCAGGCGTCAGCGGCCGTCGATTGGTTGGTAGCACAGTAGCTGCGGTAGACGGCCAGCAGCGCTTCTTTCTGCTGGGAGGTCAGGACGGGATCGGCGCAGATGGCTGCCTCGGTGTCCGGCCGGTCCCCGGCCGGCTGGTCGTCGAGGAGGCCGGCTTGCTCGAGCAGCTGCTCGGCGGACACGTTGAGGGCGCGCGCCAACGAGCGGAGGACCTGCACGGAGGGGGAGTGCAGGCCTCGCTCGAGCTGGCTCAGGTACGGATTGGAGATCTCGGCCATTGCCGCCATCTGGCGGACTGAGAGGTTGTGCAGCTTGCGCTGGGCCCGGATCCACTCGCCGAGGGCTTGGCGGTGCAGTTCGAAGCTGTCGTGTTGGTCCATGACACTCCTAGTGGCGGCCTACCGACCGCGACACGTATCACACGGGTCGCGGCCGGCGGCCTACTGGATCAGGACCTGGCCGGGGCGAAGGCGTCTACCAGCTGGTTGGCGATCTCGCGCTGAGCGTCGAGCATGCTTTGGGCGAAGTCGAAGCCGACGGACACGACCTCGCGCAGGTCCGGGGTCGGCAGGCCGAACCCGGGGGACGCGGCGCCGCCCCTCAACGACTCGGTCCATGCTTTGTAGCTCTTCTCGGCGAGCTCCTGGCTGCGCCTGAACGAGGAGGTGGTGGCATCGACGTAGGTATCGAATACCTTCTGGGCGCTCTTGGTGGCCTGCTCGGCCTGCTCGCGCACGACGTCGGCCTGCTCGCGAACGGCGTCGGTCACAGCGTCAGCGGCCTTGTTCTGCTTAGCGGTGGAGGTGGGGGTAGGATTATTGGTGCTCATAGCGTTGTGCTCCTTGCGGGGTGTTCGTATAACAGCATACAGCATGTGCTAAGTATGTCAAGCGAATTCTCTGAGAAGTACCGGTAGCTGCGAGTGCCCGGCCCGACCCTCGTTTTCGCAAAGAAGCCGTATTCTCGTCTTTCATCTGTCGCGGAGCTATTGAAAGAGTTCTCTCGAAAGAATACTCTCGAGGAAGTGGCTGATCAGAGGCATTCTTCCGCAGGGCCTTCGGTTCAGCTGCGCGAAGTAACGGACGTCCAGACGATGCGGGCGCTTGCGCATCCGGTGAGGATCGCACTCATGGAGACGCTGAGCCTCCGGGGTCCGATGACTGCAACCGAGGCGGGCGACAACATCGGCGAATCGGCCACCACCTGCTCGTTCCACCTGCGCCAGCTGGCCAAGTACGGGTTCGTGGAGGAAGCCGGCGGCGGCAAGGGCCGTGCTCGCCCCTGGCGGATGACTTCTGTCGGCATGCGGATGAGGTCGGGTGAGGACAGCGAGTCGGAGCTGGCCTTGGAGGCGGTGGCGCGGCTCTTCCAAGAGCGGGCACTCGGGCGTTATCGGACCTGGCTGGAGACTCGCGGGTCCTACCCGGCGCGTTGGCGCAAGGCGGCGGCCGAGAGCGAGCAGATCATCTATCTGACCGTCGAAGAGCTCGAAGCCCTCAGCGAAGAGCTTTTCGAGTTCATCACGGCGCGCTACAGGGAACGGCTGACCGACCCTTCGGCCCGTCCCCCTGGTGCCATCGCGGTCGAGCTGCTCTTGCTAACCTACCCGGTCGCTTCAGCCCCGAAGGCATGAAGACGCCGGGACGCCCGCGCGCGTTGATGCCGCTGCGGCATCAGGGGTTTCGGGTCCTGGCAGCAGGACAGTTCATCTCGAACCTGGGTGATGCGTTCTACGCGATCGCTCTGCCTTGGTACGTGCTAGCGACCCACGGCGGGGTGCTGCTGTTGGGCACAGTGCTGGCGGCCTACGGCATCCCGAGGGTCGCGCTGCTCGCCGTCGGCGGTTATCTGTCCGATCGGTGGCGTCCCTGGACGGTGATGATGGGCGCCGATGCGGTCCGCGGCATAGCCGTGGGGGCGTTGGCGGTTGTGGCGCTGGCCGGGCCGGCCAGCGCACGGCTGCTGGTGCCTGTGGCCGCCATCCTCGGAGCAGGAGAAGGGCTGTTCCTGCCGGGGTCCTTCGCCATCGTGCCCACGCTGGTCCCTGGAGACGACCTGCAGGCCGCTAACGCGTTCGCGTCCGCTTTCACGCAGGTGGCGACGCTGGTTGGACCGGCTATTGGCGGCGCGGTGGTTGCCTTCGCAGGGCCGGGTCCGGCGCGTTCGTGATCGATGCGTGCTCCTTTGTAATCTCCGCATTGACGCTGGCCCGAATCCGGACTCTGCGGGCGCAGGCGCCGTCCGGCGTGGCCCCTTGGAGACGGTTATCGACCGAGCCCGTGCCGCCCCGTCGGTCGGCTCCGCCTCCGAGGGCAACGGCGAGCGGATTCTCGCGCCGCTTACCTTTCGGGGGGTGTTGACGTCCGAGCGGGTGCTCCAGGTCATCCTGCTCGTCACCCTGGCCGCGAATGTCGGCGCCGGCGGGTTGAGCGAGGTAGCGCTGCCCGCACTCGCCCATGGACCCCTTTACGCTGGTGCCGGCGGGTACGGGGGCCTCATCGCGGCCTTCGGAGGCGGGGCGCTCGTTGGAACGCTGGTCGCCGCGCAAATCGGCCGCCCGTCTCGCCCCGCCCTGCTCGCCTCGGCTGTGTTTCTCTTAGAAGCCCTCATCCTCGCGATCGTGCCTACCTCGGCGGGGTGCTGGCCGTAGGCGCCGCGATCGCCGTGTCCGGGTCCCTGAACGGGTTCGGGAACATAGTGACAATCACGGCATTCCAGCGATGGGCGCCCCCAGCCCTCCTGGGCCGCCTCATGGGCTTGTTGATGCTCGGCAGTTTCGGGGTCTTTCCCCCTCTCGAGGAGCCAGATGACGTGCAACAGTTCAGCGAACCGGCCATGGACGTCGGGTAGAGGTCCGAGCATCGAGATCGGCCGCCGCCGGGCCTGAGGCGTGTCCACCTCGATGTGGGCGGTGCCGGCGTAGGGGTCGCGTCCCGCGTAGCGAAGCGACATGATGGTCGCTTGCACCGCCGCCCCCGAACACATACAGCATGGTTCCAAAGTCGTGAGCAGCGTATGGTCCTCGTAGTGTCGGTTCGGCGGGAGCAGAGCCAGCGCATTGAGTTCGGCGTGAGCGACGTGGGAATTTGCGAGCTGGGGTCCGGCCATCGCCGCGTCGTACCTTCGACCTCTTCCCCCGGCGACCACGGCACCAGCGGAGTCAACTACGACGGCACCGACCGGTGTCGTGCCGGCCAGGTAGCTGTCCCATGCCAAAGCGCCAGGCCAGGCCCCAGGCGTGGTCGAGATTCACCTACCCATTCTGGCGCCCAACGTCGAAGCGATCGACCTGGAAGCCTTGGCCCTTGACAAGTCCCATATCGGCTATGCATGGCTGGCGACGAGATGACCGCTAGAACGCCGAGTAGGCGGGGCTGTACTGTCGCCAGATGATCGATCGGAAGCGCCACATCCAGGACGAATCGGATCGCTTCGGCGCTGTGCTTGCCGCTACCGATCCTGCGAACAGGGTGCCGACCTGCCCGGATTGGACCGCCCTCGACCTGCTCAAACACCTCACCCGGGTCCACCAGTTCTGGGCGACCGTGATCCGAGACCGGCTGACAGCGGGGGAGGTCAGCGAGTTCGAGGAGACCCGCCCGGCGCTGCCGGACGACCCCGCGCACATGCAGGACCTTCGCCGTGAGGCGACCGCTGAGCTGTTGACGGCGTTGTCCGGTCGTGACCCGTCCGAGCAGGCGTGGAGTTGGTTTCCGCCCGATCAGACGGTCGGCTTCACGTGGCGGATGCAGACCCACGAAGCGACCATGCACCGTGTCGATGCCGAACTGGCCGCAGGCCTACCGATCGGCCCGATCAGCCCCGAGGTGGCGGCCGACGGCATAGATCATGTGGTCAACGTGATGTGGGCCTGGGCCCCAGTTGAGGTTGAGCGACGCGTCACCGGGACGATCGAGATCAGGGCCACCGACACACGACAGCGCTGGCTGGTGAAGACCATCCGCTGGTCCGGCCAGGCGTGGGGTAAGACCTTCACCAACCAGATCGGCTGCGAACGAGCTGACGCTGGCGAACCCGATGCAACTGTCGCGGGCACCGCAGAGAATCTGGACCTGCTCGTTTGGACCCGCGCCGACCGGAGCGTCGTTCGGTCCGGGGACCAGCGCGCCCTGACCGAGTTCCAAGCGATGCTCGACGATGGCATCCAGTAGCCCCGCTTCTACCGGCGGGCGGGTCAGCCGACAGGAGTGGCCTGGGCGCACACGGCCTGGCGGAGCTCCTCGACGGCCCGGGTGATGCTGTCGACCTTCCCTTCGAGGGTGGCGAGCTGCTTGGTCATGGCCCCCGCCGCCTTGGTCTGGGCCTTGGCCGGGCTGCGGGCCGTCTCCGCCTCGGCTGCGTCGCGCAGGCAGCTGTGACAGGCGCTCAGGAGGCGCAGGGAGTCGTGTTCCTCGGCGATGTACCGGCCGAGCAGCTCGCCTGTGCGGATGTCGATGGTGTGGTCGCTGAAGAAGCTGTCGAATATGTCGGTCCCGTCGGTGTTGGTGAGTTTGTCCAGCTCGAGGGCCTCCATCTTCTCCAGGTCCGAGCAATCCGAGCGCATCAGGTCGAGTGTCCTCGCCAGTTGCGGGTCCTCATTGTCGACGGGTTCGAAGCCGAGCTCGTTGATCCGCTTGGCGAAGCTGGCCGCGTGTTCACCCTCGCGGGCGGCAACGGTGAGGAGAATCTTGCGGACGTCCGGGTCGGCGGTGACGTTGGCCCATTCAGTCAGGTAGCAGTGGGCGTTGCGTTCGCCACGGGCCACCGCGTTGAGCAGATCAAGATATGTGGGCTGATCAGCCATGAGCCTTCCTCCTCGCCAACACGGTCCTACCGTGTTCAGGTCAGCCGCAATCCTAGACACGGACTCGACCCGCTCGCCTCTTTCACTGTGTTGATTATCTCAGCCCAAATGGCTCGCCACCGTACGACCGCCGGCCAGAACTCGTCCGCCACCCTGCAAGAACCGACCAGAGGGGCGAACCCCCAGAAGGTCGATAGAACATCACATTAGCTATCCCTTGATGGCCTGAATCTGACGAGAGGAAGCTCGTGCACCAATGCGAGTCGGCTCTCCTCGGCCCCGTCGTAGGGTTGACCGCCCAGCTGGCTGAGGACACGGTGAACGATTGGGCGCATCCATCGGTTACGTTTCTCGTAGCGGGCAAGGATCTCTGCCGCCTCCGAGTCGCTAAGCACGTTGGCGATCACCGCCACCGTCTGACGGCCCACCGTGATCCTTGCTCGTCCGGTGGCCTCAACATTCTGGTACCAGTCGCTGCTCCTGCCCCAACCAGACATCACGACTGCCTCGCCCGAGGAACGGTCATAGTTGACCACTTCGAGAACCGTCTGATGTCGGCGGCCGCTGGTCCGCCCGACGTGATCCAGCAGCAAGAACCTATGGCCCAACAGCCAACCCAGACGCCGTCGGTAGAGCCCACGCGGACCCTGAAGTACCACGCGAAGAAGCGGACCAGGGCCATGCGTCATGCCGCCATGATCGCGCTCGACCGACAGCCGACGCCCCGCGCCCACTATCTCAGAAGATCAGCCTCCCGCGTCCCGGAAGGACTGCCGCTGAGTATCCACGAACGCGGGGCGGCGGGTGGCGCCGCCTCAGGCGCTCTGTCGGCTTTGATTGTCCCGGGACGGACGCGGTACGGCCCGGGCGCTTCGTTGCGCCCGGGCCGGCCGGCGGGGGAGAGTGGCTGTGGTTACGGCACGGCGAGCATCCCGTCTACGTTGCCGGCCCTATCCGTGTAGAAGCCGACGAGGTGGCCGTTGTTGTTGAGGCCGTTGACGACGGTGCCGTTGCCCGGGGTGTTGAGGGCGTTGGGGTCGTCGATTTTCTGCCAGCGGGAGACGGGGCCAGCGGGACCCACCAGGATGAAGCCGTGGGTGTCGCCGGCGGCGTCGACGTAGGATCCGACGATCTCATCGTGCAGGTTGATGCCGAGGGCCATGGTGGGGAGGCTGCCGGGGAATTGGAAGGTGGTGACGTGCCCGGCTTTGAGCAGCCAGCCGTAGGTGCCGGTGCTGTTCTGGGTGTAGCCGGTGATGTCGCCGTTGTCGTTGATGCCGGTGGCGAAGGAGTTGGTGCCGATGGCAGGGTTGCTGATGGTGGTGAACACCTTGGTGGCCTGGTTGAGCGTGACGGGGTGGGCGTTGCCGGCGGCGTCCACGTAGAAGCCCACGGCGATCCCAGCGTCGTTGATGCCGAGCAACTGGTTGGCCGAGCCTACCACGTGGGGGGTGTGGGGGTCGGTGTAGGAGGTGAAGGCGCCGTTCCATTCCACGAAGCCTCGCTGGGTGCCACCGGCGTCGACCCAGAAGCCGACGGTGTCATGCATGGTGTTGAGGCCGGTCACCTGGGTTTGGGCGGAGCCGGGGAAGTTCTCTGAGACGTAGTTGGCCTGGCCGTAGGGCCCGCTCAGCACATAGCCCTTGTTGGGGTGGCCGGACTGGCCGCTGCCGAAGTAGCCGGCGATGACGTCCTGGCTGTTGATACCGAGCAGCTGATTGAAGGTGGGGTCGGCCTTGTTGTCCAAGGTCTCGAACCGGTAGGTGGTGGCGGCGGAGGCGCTGGGCGCGCCCGCCAGGGATTGGGCATGGGCGGCGGGGGCGGCGGCGGCCACCAGGCCACCGGCGGTGACGGCGCCGAAGATGGCCGCTCCGGCCAGGCGGCGGAGGCGGCGGGGGGTGGTGAAGGAGAGACGACGGAACATGGCTAGGTGATTCCTTTCAGTAATGCAACGGTTGACGGGGTTGTCGTTCGTCAGTGTCTCTGTTCAGGGCCTCCCGGTCGATGGTGCCCACATGAAACTCGATAGTGGTGCCAGCACCACCCCGCCCCGTCTCGGTGATCCAGCCCCCGCCAGCACCTTGACCGCGGCCCGGCCCGGCCCGGCCCGGCCCGGCCCGGCCCGGCCCGCCGATGCAACACCCAGAGTGCCGGGCTAGCCGACTTTTCTGTAGCGAACCGTTCCCTCTCGAGATTGTCTGTAGCGAATCTTGCCCAACCGAAGGGGATGCCGCGACAGAAAAATGGTCCGTGCCCCAGGATGGGCCACGGGGCGTGACGGCCGGCTCGGCGGACCCACGGCTGGACCGACCGCTGGACCGACGGCTCGGCGCTGGACCGCTGGACCGCCCGACCGCTGGACCGACCGCTGGACCGCCCGACCGCCGGACCGCCGGACCGCCCGACCGCCCGACCGCCGGACCGCCGGACCGCTGGACCGCCGGGGGCCACGGGCGTGGTGGGCGGCCCGGAGTGTTTGCACCTTAAAAGGTCAGTTTTTCGCCTGACACACGTGATCGCGATCGAGGTCCGGGCGCCGCGGAGATGTTGTATTTGGCCGATGCTGCCGCTGCCTCTGTATGAGGTGCGACTAACGACAGCCCAGACCGGCGACTATTCCCGCCACCGGCCGGCGACTTGGCAAGCCGAGAACTGACAACCTCCGGGCGCCAAGATCACCATGCCTCTCTCAGCACAGTTAAACCACCGCCTTTCCTCCTTGGGCGCTGATGGGGTTGCGGCGCTCACAGCGCTCGAGACCCGAGGGTGCGCCGATGAACGGCTGCATACGTTTTTGCAGTCACCGCTGCTCGGACGACCCGGCTTCCTGGAAGGGCCGACCCTTGCCCGGATCGAGTCTGACCTGGCGGTGTTGCTGGATCTCCTGGTGACGATGCCGGAACGGTACTTTGACGGAGATATCGGGGCGACGTGCGACGCGATCGGGCTAACAGGACCCTGCCGCCAGGCCGTCATACGGACGGCGGCCGACTCCGATGTTCGACTTGCCCGGGCGGACGTGATGATCGCCAACGACGGCCCGGTCGCGATCGAGTTCAATGTCCACAGCAGCTTGGGCGGGATGGATATCGCGCCGCTCAACGAGGCGTTCCTCGAGCTCCCTGTCTTCGGGGAATTTCTCCGCGCGTCGGGCGTCGAGTACGTCGATCCCCTCGACTGCATAGTGGCGGAGCTTCGCAGGGTCGGAGCAGCTCGGAATCTCCCGGAGGCACCGCTGCTGGCGCTCGTCGATTGGCCCACTACCTATCCGACATACGAGCGGGTGCTCGCCCGGCTTTCCCGCGAGTTCGAGATGCGAGGAGTTCGGGCGGTTCACGGCCACGTCGGCGAGCTTCACACCCGTAACCGTCACCTCTATCTCCGAGATCAACGCATCGATATCCTGTACCGGATCTTCATGCTGGAGGACGTTCCAGAGGACCCGCATCTGGTGACACCCGTGCTCGAGGCTCACCGAGCCGGGACCGTGCTCCTGGCCATGACCTTCTTCGGGGAACTTGTCGGCAACAAGGCCAGCCTGGCCCTGCTCTCCGATCCAGCCGGGGCGGACCCGCTCACCGCCGACGAGCGGGCTGTTGTGGATCGCATCCTGCCCCAGAGCCGGCTGCTCCGAACCGGCAAGACACTTTGGGACAGCGAGCTACAGGACGTCGTCGATCTCGCCATTCGCCATCAACACGAACTCCTGCTGAAGCCTGCTGTCGGGCATGGCACGATTGGTGTAGTCGCAGGGTGGAGTGTGACGCCCGAGCAGTGGCGCCAGCAGATCGACAGGGCCATGGGCGGTCGGTTCATCGTGCAACGCAGGGTCCGGCCCGCGCCGGAGCTGATGCCAGTAGTCAGCGACGGCGGAGTTGTACTGGAAAACTACGCCGTCAACTGGGGAATCTTCATCCAGAACTCGTCATATGCCGGCGGCATGCTACGGGCCCTGCCGGCGTCGGGCGCCGCGATCATTAGCCTCGGCGCCGGAGGGGCCGTCGGCTGCTGCTTCCACAAGCGGGAGGCCCGGTGACGTCCTCCGATGAATCCCTTTCGCTGGGCAAGGAGACATGGTGGAAATGCCGGCCCATGCGAAGACGCCATCTTGGACGGGACTTTCAGCTTCTCTTTAGCGCCGCCTCTCTGTCGTTCTGCGGCGACGGCTTGATACTGGCTGCCGGCCCTTTAATGGCATCATCGCTGACTCACGATCCGAGGCTGGTCTCAGGCCTCACCATCGCTGCCACCCTGCCGTGGCCATTGTTCTGCCTCGCGGGCGGCCGGGTAGCCGACCGGTTCGATCGTCTCGGCATCATGTGGCGTATGGACCTTTTCAGGGGCGCCCTGTTCGCAGCTCTGGTGTTCGTTTTCATTGCCGTCGGACGGGAACTCCCCGTGTTGTACATCACCGTCTTTCTCGTCGGTTGTGCCGATACGCTTTTCGGCACCGCCTATCAGTCGGTGCTTCCAGCGCTCGTACCTAAGGGCCGCTTGCACACCGCCAACGGGCGCTTGCAGGGATCGGAGCTCGTGTTCAGCCAGATGGGTGGTCCGCCGCTCGGAAGCCTGCTGTTCGGGGTGGACCGAATACTACCCTTCGCCGCGGACAGCCTGAGTTTCCTGTTGTCGGCCGGCTTGCTGCTAGCCGTGAGGAGGCCTCCTCCTCGCGTCGAGGACAAGATCGACGTACGGGCATCTGGCGGGGCGACGGCAGGGCTCGCCTACCTTTTCAGGCATCCGGCTCTCCGGGGCATCACCCTGTTCACCGCTATCACCAACCTGTGCACAGAGGCGACGATGGCCGTGCTCGTCATCTTCACCACCAAGGAGCTTCATCGGGGAGCCCCTACATTCGGCGGGTTGCTCGCTGTCGCCGCTATAGGGGGGGTCCTTGGCAGCGTCTGTGGACCCTGGTGCGCCACGAAATTGGGGGATCGGGTGACGCTGCTGATCGTTTTGGCGATCCAGGCGCTGACCCAGGTGGTCATTTTCGCCTTCAAGTCACTGACCGTCACCGCTGTTTGTCTGGCTGTTGCCGCGTTCGGGATTGTCATCTGGAACGTCGTGACAGTCTCGTTGCGCCAGGAGATCGTGCCTGATCACCTACTTGGACGGGTTAGCAGCGCTCATCGGTTTATTGCATGGGGGATGCTCCCGCTCGGAGCCGCCCTCGGCGGCATCGCCGCCGCAAGCTTTGGCACACGGACGCTTTTCCTGGTGAGCGGCGCTCTCCTGGCCACTGCCGCGGTCGCTGCCTGTTTCGTTCTTCCCTCCCCCATGAAAGATGCCGCGTCGGGCTCTGCCCCTTCGGTTATCGAGTTAGCTGACCACGACCGTTGATTTAAGGTACCAGAGGCTCCTTGGATGCACACCTACGCGACATCAGGTTCTTGTTGTCCGACGCAGGACGAGGCCATAATGGCTTCTTCCATTCCTCGCGAGAAGTGTCGGCCCTCCCCCGCGGTGCAGGTAGTCGAGTCTGCCCTCGAGCTCGGCAGCGCCAACGCGTTTTTGCACCTCAAAGGATGGACTGCGGCCGACGTGTACCTCAAGCTGGAAGGCTTGAACCCGGCCGGATCTATCAAGCTCAAGCCAGCGATTGCCATGATCGACGAGCTCGAGGCGACACGGGCGATCCGCCCTGGAAAGAACCGCATCATCGAGTCGTCATCAGGCAACCTTGGCGTTGCGCTCGCGTTCGTGTGTCGAGTCAAGGGGTACCGCTTCACGTGCGTCACCGATCCGAACGCCAACCCCCTCACGCTCAAGCTGATCCGCGCTTACGGCGGCGAGGTGGTGGTCGTCAGCTCCCGCGACCCGGCGGGCGGCTATCTGAGCACCAGGATCGAGACCATCAAGGCCCTTTTGGCTGACGACGCTTCGGCGGTGTGGACCAACCAATACGGGAACCTCGCGAACGCCCGTGCCCACTTCCGATTCACGGCTCCCGAGATCGAACGCGCCTTCCCTGACGTCGAATACGTCTTCGTGGGCACGGGCAGCACCGGGACAGCGGCCGGGTGCGCCGCCTACTTCCATCAACGGGGCCGGGTTACCAGAGTCATCGCTGTCGACACCGCCGGGTCGGTCACCTTTGGAGATCGCGCCGGCCCACGGCACATACCAGGGCTCGGCACGAGCCGGCGGCCGGAACTGGCCGACATGCTCGCGGTAGACGACGTGATGATGCTCTCCGAGCAGGACGCAGTACGCGGCTGCCAGAAGCTCCTCGAGGATTATGGACTGCTCACGGGTGGGTCGACAGGAAGTGTCTTTGCCGCCGCAGAGCGATACCCGATGCCCAATGGCAGCGTGGCGGTGATGATCAGCGCTGACTTCGGAGACCGTTACGTGGATACCATCTACAACTCCAGCTGGTTGCTGAGCCGGGGGCTGGAAGAGGCGGAAGAGCCGGAAGCGGCCGAAGCGGCGGAAGAGGAAGAGGCGGGCTCCGACTTGTTTGGCGTAGAAGCCGGGCCACACCAGGCCCGCCCCCTTGTCCGCCGCCACTAGTCCGTCGCCACTAGTCCGTCGCCACCAGCCGTCGCAAACCCATACGCCCTACAAAGGAAACCAGGAAATGTCGAACTTGTCCGTAGTCGACCGTCCTTCCACGGAAGCGATCCTCAGAGACTACCGGCCAGATGTAAGTCGGATCGTGCGTGACGCTTATCTATTGCATGACGCCCGTTCGGGACTCAATCCGCCCAGCCTGGTCCTCAAGCTTCCGAGAGGTGACGGCTCCCGAGGGATCGCATTACCAGCCTACATAGAAGGTAACCGGGCGGTCTTCGGCCTCAAATGGATTTGCAGTGTCCCGGCCAACGTAACACGAAACACGGAGCGCGCCTCGGCAGTTGTGGTCCTCAACGACGACGAGACCGGTGTCCCGATCGGCCTACTCGAGGCATCCGCGATCAGCGCGGCGCGAACGGCCGCCTCGGCTGTCGTGGGGGCCGAGGCCCTGGTGGGCGGACGGTCGGTCAGCCGCCTGGGGCTTGTTGGTTGCGGCCTCATCAACCGTACGATCATCGACTATCTCGCCGCCCAGGAATGGGAGATCGATCAGGTAGACGTGTTCGACCTCCGCCACGAGGACAGTGTGTCCTTGGCCGCCTACGCCAGTGCGTCCCTCGGAGTGCGATCCTCCGCGTGCGCGTGTGTGCGGGACGTGCTCCACTCCTCGGAATTGCTCGTCTTAGCGACTACCGCTCCTGCTCCACATATCGGCAGGGAGGATGGGCTTGGGTCCGATCAGGTCGTGCTCAACATCTCTTTGCGGGACCTCTCACCCTCTTTGATTATCGAGGCGTTCAACATTGTTGACGACGTCGACCACTGCCTGAGCTCGCAGACATCTCTTCACCTGGCCGAACAAGAGTACGGCACACGCAACTTTATCGCTGGAACGCTGGCGGACCTATTGTGCTCACGGATCGACGTGGACAGAAGCCGCCGGCGCATCTTCTCGCCATTTGGGCTCGGAGTCCTCGATCTGGCCCTCGCCGCCTTTGTCCTCCAGAAGGCAACGGACGCGGGGTCCGCTCAGACCATCCCAAATTTCCTGGGGGATCGGGCCCGATGGGATTGACGCCGGCGGTCAATGCCGATCTTGGCTACTGGCCGCTTGTACGGCCCTGGGCCACGACCGACCTCACAAAGCACGATAGCTTTCTGGCCCTCGGTCCTGAGGCGCAGCGGGCTCGCCTGCGATCACTGCAATCTGATTCGGTCCACCACGGCGCCCTCATCCACTCAACGCTGTCGGTCCTGTACGCCGACAGGTTGGGCTACCGGGACAGTTGGCTGTCCTCGAGTCCCGATCCAGCTCGCGAGGCGGCGCTGCTTCTAACCCGGGGAGTGCTCGAGCATGAGATGTATGAGCAGTGGCTCGGACCAGTCAAGGTCGTCCGGCCCTCGTCGCCCTACGAGGCAGCGAGGTATCTGAACCAGCTTCGCAGAAGAAACTCAGGAGTCAAGCATCCCCTCTTCGACTATCTCCGGACTGAGGCCACGGAAGCGCAGATGCGCGTCTTCCTTGCCGGCGAGCTCATAAGGAACGAGGTAGTCGACGATGAGATAGCCCTGCTCCTGGTCGGCTTACAGGGCAAGCAGAGAGCCGTGGTAGCCGAGAACCTATGGGACGAGTGCGGGCACGGCCGTGTCGAGGACTTCCATACGACATGGCTACGGCGCCTGGCCGGCGGGCTAGGCGGTGACGAGTTCATCTTCACCTATCGGGACACGATGCCCTGGTTCGCCAAGATCTCCTCCAACATATTGATGTCCATGTTGGTGGCGCCCAGCCGGCATCAGCAGGCGTATGGATGCTTCCTTGTGTTCGAAAGCTGGGTGCTCTCCCACTTTCGTGACATTATGCGCGGCCTCCGGCGCCTCAACCTGGACTGCGACGACATCATGGTGTACTTCACCGAGCATACGCGGATCGATCCCCGGCACAGCCGGGATCTTCTGACTGCCATCACCGAACAGTCCCCCAGGATGACTCCCGAGGAGCTGGCCCGTATCGTGCAGGGCGCTGAAATAGCCGTGCGCGCCGCGGTCCGGCAGTACGACCACATGCTCGCCTACCTCATTTCCCTGGATCGGGTGGACGGGTGTGGGCGATGACACTTGCCCCATGCCGTCGTTCGCTACTCCTGGTGGATAATCGCCCCACCGACTTTGCCCGTTACCTGGCGGCGCGCTCCGACATCGACCTGGCGTTTCTGCGCTTCGATGGGTTCGCTAATGC
Organism: uncultured Acidimicrobiaceae bacterium; assembly: GCA_963834725.1. Lineage (GTDB taxonomy): Bacteria > Actinomycetota > Acidimicrobiia > Acidimicrobiales > Palsa-688 > PALSA-693. Next base: position 2,381,414 of record CAWICN010000001.1, on the reverse strand, counting down.
GGTCCCGTACTGGCCACAGTTCGCCGGTCTTCCCGAGGCGTATCGGGCGCAAATGGCCCGGGTCCCCTCGTTCGACGTCGATCCCGGTACAGAACTCAGGCTGGAGGCCGACCGCTACACGGAATGGGCGACCTCTCTCCCTCGACCTCCTCTTTTCTTCTGCAACCCGGAGGAGCATCTGCAGGACATCGGCAACCGGTTTGCCCGCTTCGCCCGCCTGCCATACTTGCGCGAGGAACAGGTGGCCTGGGTCCGGAACAAGGCAATTATGAAGGACCGGTTTGTAGAGCTCAAGGTGCCTTGCGCCAGCTACCGTCGGGTTGGCACCGCTGCCGACGTCGAATCGGCCGGCCAAGAGTTGGGCTGGCCACTCGTCCTCAAGCCAGTGGATTCTTTTGCCACCATCGACACCTACAGGCTAACGAGCTTCGAGCAGCTGAAGCCACTGCTGGCTCGCCTTCCTACCCGCTCGTGGATGGTCGAGGAGTTCATTGACGGCCAGGAGTTCCAGCTCTGCGGGCTGGTGTTCGGTGGAAGGGTCCTCGACCTGTTCGTGTCCGTAAATCCTGTTCCTGTCCTGGAGGCGGTAGACGGGGCCATGAACGCCGATGTGACCCTGGGTCCCGGCGCCACAGATCCCGAGCTCCGGCAGCGAGTTGCAGAGTACGTGGACCGACTTGTAGAGGGGATGGGGATCGCAAACGCCTACATCCATATGGAGTTTTTCCTCCTCCGGGATGGAACGATCCGCATGAGCGAGATCGCGGCGCGCCTGGCCGGAGCCGGGATACCGCGGAACCACGGGTTGGCGTACGGCTTTGACATCTACGACTCCGTACTGGACGTGTACACCGGGCGGCGGCCTCCACTCATCTATACCAAGGATCGGTGCGTGGGCGACCTGCTCCTCCCCGTGCGCCCGGGTCGGGTGCGATCCGTGACGTCGCTAGAGCGGCTTCTGGAGCTGCCCGGCGTGATCGATGGTGCACTCGACCTGCGTCCCGGCGATGTCGTCCAGGCTCGCCGGGCGTCGAACACCAGGGCTGGCATCATCCACGTCGAAGGCTTCAGCGTCAATCAGGTCCTCCGCCGCATGCAGTCGGTACTGAAGACTTTTTCTTTGGACGTCGAGTCGGACGGCGTCGAGGGGGCGGACAATTGACATTTCTCGCCGGCGTGCAAGTCTTGCAGGGCATCGAGTCGCTGGATAAAGCGCGGTGGGCCGCGCTTGAAGGAGGCCGATTCTTCTATCAGAGCTACGAATGGCTCAGTTGGGTAGCCTCTGCCACGGCTGGAGATGACTTCTACTGCATAGTCGTTGATTCCAGTTCGCGCTGGGTCGGCGGGATGGCCTGCTACGTCGTCCAGGACTTTGACGACTCTTGGACCGCCTGGTACGACCCAATCGCGGTGTTTATGGAGGGCGACCCCGAAGCCGAGCGTCGCAAGCAAGCGTGGAGGCCGACCGTTTTGCTCGGGTCGCGCGCCGGGTACACCAGTGATGTCGTGACCGCGTCCGACTTGGGCCAATCCGAGCGTCGGGAGGTGGCCGCTTTGTTGCTCGCGGAGGGCCGGAAGCTCGCAGGCTCGCGGGCGTGCGCCCTTATGTACTCGCCTGAGCAAACGTGTACGCTCGCCTGTCTATCCAGCTCGGGGGGCAGCAAGCCCTTCCCCGTCTCGGCCAACACTCGTATCGACGTCATCAAAGGAGCTGAGTACGAAAGCCGCTTCACGCGGCGACGACGCGGCAACATCCGCCGCGAACGCGACGCGTTCCTGAGGAACAAATCAACCGTCTCCGAGCACCGACTGAGTGAGTGTGTGGACGATGTCGTCCCCCTTCTCGGAAACGTGCACCGGCGCCACGGTGCAGACGAGACCGACGTGGACGTATGGCACTATCTCGAATCGCAGGCCGGAGTTCTTGATGACGCCAGCAAGGTATTCGTAGAGCGCGTCGATGGACGAGCCGCGGGCTTTTCGTTGTGTTATCAGTGGGGACGCCAGCTGCATGTCCGGGTCGTCGGGTTCGACTATTCGGCTGCCGCACCATACTCCTACTTCAACCTCGCTTTCTATCTGCCCGTCGCTTACGCGGAACGGGCTGGGCTTGATTCCGTGCACCTAGGGGTCGGGACCTACGAGGCGAAGATCGCCCGGGGCGCCGTCCTCGAACCTCTCTGGTCTGTCGTGTGGGCGCCCACCGTAGATGACGCTCGCTGGCTCGAGGCGGGCATGAAACCGGGCGAGGATGCGCGCCAGGCCGCGGCCCTCGGCTGGCAATTCTGGGTGTAACCGTTCCCCGCGCTCACTGCCCCAGGCCTCGAGTGCATTTCTGGTCGGGAGTATGGGGCTCTTATGACTGTGATGAACGAACCAAGAAGCTCCGACCAGAACGATTGCACTGTTTCCCTGAGAGAGAATGCGGAGAAGAGTCTCGGCTTCCCCGATCCGACGTGCCCAATCTGTGCTCCCGATCTACTGGAGAGAACCAGCGACCTGCGAGCCGGGCGACAGGAGCGTCTGCGGGGCCGACGTGCAAAGTAAACTGTGTTCACGGCCAGGCTTCATTTTCAAGCGCGCCTCGTCACGGCCCTGGCTAACCGGTCTCCTGGCCACCGGAGCCATTGCTGTAGTCACCGGCATGCCGCAGGTGGCGCAGGCGCAATCTTCTCATTCGGCGGCCAGCCCGGCGGCCAAGCCGGCAACGCCGGCCGCCGCTTCCGTACCGAACACCAGACCGGCGCGAGCAGGGGGGGGCCCAGATCGACTGGTCGATCGCCGGTCGACCTCACGGCATCGCCTATCGCGTGGGCGTAAAACCAGGTTTCAGTATCCCGGGACACGCCCACACGTCGCCTTCCGCAAACCCGGACTGTCAGGGTTGTGATCCGCCGCTGCTGTTCACACCTGGTGCGTCGGTAATGGGAGGTACGAGCTCGTTCCCGGGTCACGTCACGATCACCCCGGTATATTGGGTCCCCTCCGGCTTCAGCTTCGGTGGCAGTTACCAGAGCATCATTGATGGATACCTGGCCAATGTGGCTGCGGCCAGCTGGACCGCGGGCAACGTCTTCGGTGTCGGCACTCAGTATTTCCAGCAGCTCAGCGGTCAGCGGCCGCAATACATCCAATACGATGTGCAGCACGGGACCGCTGTGAATGTAAGCGACGCCTTTCCCCAAAGCGGCAACTCAGCATGCACCCCGGATTTTGGCTACTCCGCGTGCATCACGGACGCCGGCTTGCAGAGCGAGCTGCAGCAGACGCTGCAGACGCGGGGGCTCCCGGTGAACGACTCGCACCTCTACATGGTGTTCTTCCCACCCGGGGCGGAAACCTGCTTCGATTCCAGCAACCAGCAGTGCTCAGCCAACGTGTACTGCGGCTACCACTCGGCCTTTCAACTAGGCGCAGAGCCGGCGATCTACGCCAACATGCCCTACGCCAACCTCAATGGCTGCAGCGATCCCTTTGACGGTGCACAGGCGCCCAACGGCGATCCTTACGCCGACGCAGAGATCAGCATCGTCAGCCACGAAGCCAACGAGTCAATCACTGATTGGAACGGGGCGTGGTACGACCAAAGCGGGGCCGAGGACGGTGACGAGTGCGCCTATGTCTACGGCAATCCGTTGGGAGGCTCCCTCGTCCAGGGCACTGCCTACAATCAGGTCATCAACGGAACGCCCTACTACACCCAGGACGAATTCTCCAATTTCGACTACGCGACGGGAACCGGGGACATCACCTCACCCAATGACAGCACCCTGGTCGCGGGCTGTATCCAGCGGCCTACCTTCCCGCCCCATTTCAGCCAGCTCCCCGGCCTGGCCACCGATGTCAGCGTCGGTGCTGATGGGACCGCCTGGGTAGTGGGCACCAGCCCCGTGGGCGGCGGCTTCAAGCTTTACCGCTGGAGTGGCAGCGGGTGGACTCCAGCTCCGGGCGCGGGCGTCACGATCGCGGTCGGTCCCGACGGCAACCCCTGGGTCGTCAACTCCGTCCACCAGATCTACCACTGGACCGGCAGTAGCTGGACTCACGAGCCTGGCGCAGCCAACGACGTCGCTGTCGGTGCCAACGGGATGACCTGGGTGGTCGGCACCAACCCTGTAGGCGGCGGCTTCGGGCTCTACCAGTGGTCTGGCAGCGGTTGGGTGCGAGGTCCCGGTGGCGCCGTGACGATCGCCAATGCCCCTTACAACCGCCCGTGGGTGGTCAACTCGGCCCACCGAATCTTTGCCTCTTGACCCTCAGGGACCTACCTACCGCACAGTTTGGCTAAAGTCAGCGGCGCCCAGCAAGCGGCATCAAGCATGGACGCATGCCATCAACAGGGATACTGGGAGGCCACTTATAACGTGGCCTCCCAGTCATGCTCGGGCCGAGATGCCCGCCGGCACAGGTAGTCGAGCCCCCGGACTAGGCTAGGGCTGCTCCGCTAGGGCTGCGGCGAGCGGGTATCGGTTTGCGCAGACCGTAGGAGATCTTCCTCGCCCTCGAGGTCCTCGGAGCTCTGCGCCGGCCGCACGGCCGCGACCAAGCCCAGCTCGGACAGGAATGGGTACCATTCTATGTACCGAAGAAATTCCCTGGTCCCATCTGCCTCACGTATCAGCGAGATCCCGTTAAGGGTGAGGGTCTTCTTGGGCGCTTGATCCTTGCCCCGTGGCGGATGAAGACCACTATGGACCGTGCGGCCGAGGAACCTTATTTTTCCAGTGAACGACACATCACACCGCCAGGCTACATATGGCAGGGTGGAGGCCTGAACATCGTTGAGACTCTGCTCTCGATACACCCGGAGAGTTGGTTCCACGAACTCGGACTGTTCGCCTCGTGTTCCCCCTGGCGGGCACAAATTCTTGAACACCGCCTTGAGGTCATCAGCGACGACCATCAGGTTAGGATCGGCATCAGAAGACATCTCGGTGCTCATGGCCCCACCTCTTCGGGTTCCACGTATTCGGGCGTGTACGGCAGCCTCTTACCGGGATCGGGTTGCGGATCGTAGGTCCGTCGACGGTCCGGCAGGACGCCACCTTGCCATTCTGGAGGCGACACCGTTACAATCGTATTGCCGTCAAGATCGGCAGAGTAGATAGGTCCCAGCCTGAGAGGGTTGATCTCTCCTTCGGGAAGCCACCTCGGACTTCGGGCTGGCGGGACAAGTCGCTTCTCATCCATGTACCCCGTCACCCACAGTCCTTGGTCGCCGGCCTTGGTTGGATTGACCGCATAACCTTGTCTTTGACTCGGTCTTAGTTTTCGCAGTAAGGTAGGCTGCACGCTGTGCTCGTGCGAGGGAGTGAGAAAGGTGACCGCAACGTAGCCACCGATGTTGATGTCATCTCGTTCGGTGGAGCGGGTATCCTTTACATCGATTTTTCGCCATTTCACCCATCCCTCCCACCAGCGTAATCCACACACCGCACTCAATCCGATGGGCCAATGCTGGTTACCACTGCTCACAGGAACGTCCGCGTAAGCTCCCAATGAGATGCTCAACGCCCGGATCATCGTGGCACGTACGACGTCCTCTGCGCTTCCTATCCAGTAGTCCCAATCACCAGTGAAATTCCAATCCTTTAGATGCTCGCGAGCTCCGGTATGGGCTGGTGTGGTCTCCTTCGAGCGGGGGTTTGCCGGGTCCAACCCGAACCAGTCCTTGTCCATGTAGTCAGCGAGTTCTCTTGACGTCTCGTGGGGGCCCCCACCTTGAATCGCGGTTGGAACATCGCGGAACAATCGCGTGAATCGGTAGCTCTTCTTCTTCAACTGCTGTAAGGCCCATACAGCTCGATTGCGGTCGTCGCTAAAGAAACTCTCGAAAAGGCTGAGATAAGGCCCGGTCTCCATCGAGTATGGCATCGGCATGTCAAGGACATCCCTTCTTGGTTTGGTCGAAGCCCGTTCAGTGACATAACTCTTGCGCAGCAGCAGCAAAGGGCGTCATGCCGAGCCGATCAAAGGTGCTGATCGCGCTATCCAACTCCCTGGTTATCCGAGCAGAATCGGCAGGTTCGTCGGACTCGAGAAGGACTCTGACCAGGTCCAGACGAGACCGCGCTGCTTCACCATGCGCCTCCGCTCGATCTGCCAGCCGGATCGACTTTTCCAACCAATGGCGTGCTTTATCTGCTTGCCCTACCAGGTAGTAGCTGACGCCGAGTAGCCGAGGCACAGAGGACGCCCATCCGATCGTGAACATGATGCCTCGTGAGTCGGCAGAAGTGAGCATGGGGACAGATCGCTCAGCGATTCCGCCATCACCGAGCGCGGATGCAACCTCGACTTCGACAGCAACTGAAGCGAGGTCAAAGAGATTTGCCGGGATCTCTCGGCGACCCGGAAAGGGGTCAGCCTCGAACTCTGCTCTAATACTCTCTCCGCCCTGGGTGATGGCTCGTGCCGCCAGCCGATAACCATGAACGTTCAAGCCGACGTCTGCGGCCATCTGGATGGCTTCCTCGGCTGCCGGAAGGTTGCCTCGGAAGCTGCGGCAGGCAATGAGCGCCGGCGCCAGGAATAACATGGTGTGGAAGTAATCGGAGCGGATGAAGTGTTGGTATGCGTGGGCGCCATGGCGCTCGGCGTCGTCAAACCGGCCGCGATCGACAGCGACCGCGGCTCGGCAGGCTAGCCCGAGCGACGCCTCCGCCGAGTCGTAGTGCCGCTCCGCGAAGTCGGCCGCCTGGGCGGCGGCCCGGTCGCTCTCAATCAGATGGCCCTCCGTCCACTGAAGAAGCGGCAAGCGGATCGGCCCCCAGGACAGAGTCCACGGGTCCCCTAGACGTTCGGCCGCCTCCTTGCACCGTTGGAAGCATTCTCTGGCTGCCCCTACGTCCAGGCGGACGAGGTATTGAATGCCCAGAGAAAGCTCTACTTCACAGCGAACCTGGTCGTCCTTGGCGTCTACCGCCGCTTCGAGGGCGCGGCGAGCGAATTCCATTCCCGAGCGGATATCCATCCTCGCAAAGTGGCTGTCAGCCAATTGGGCGAGCGCGCGCGCATGGAGCCCGGAGCCGTCGTCTCCTGTCAGCTGGACAAAGTCGAGAAGTTGGCTATCATCCCTCGCCCCGACGGTCCCGCTGATTGTCCGACTCTTCGTCAGCCACATCGAGGCCAGGCCCCAGAGCTCAGTGGTTTCGAACTCCCTGCCCACCTGGACGGCCTGGCTGAGCCGCGCTTGTGCGCTTTGGTGGTCATGATTCCGAAAATGAGCAATTCCAGCACGAAGCAAGATCTCGAGACTCTGTTGACTGGGCGCCCCCTCGACGGCTAGCGCGGCGTCGAGATTTGTGGCCGCCTCGGACCAGGAGCCAGTAGCGAAGGCTTGATCACCGGCCACTGACGCATACAGGTGGGCCCGCGGCGGCGGAACTCCCGAGCCACTCGAGCGTAAATGTCTGGCGATGTCAAGAGCGTGAGCGATGGCTGCACCGCCGTACAGCGCCTCGAGCCCATCTGCGATATTCCTATGAATCAGCTCACTCCGCCGACGTCCTTCTTTTCTCGTGATCGCCCTTGGGAGCTCGGTGTGGTCGAACCAATAGCTGACACCGTCATCATCCAGAAGTTCCGCCTCCGTCGCCTCGTCGAGGGCGTCGTCCAACTGCTCCTCGTCTTGTTTCACGACTGCACGGAGTTCCCGCAAAGACCCGCGCACTCCGAGAAAGGCTGCGGACGTGAGCACCGTCTGGCAGTTCGGGCTGAGCGTGGCCAGGCGAGCGATCACCTCACTATCGATGTCTGTCCCTCCACGCAGGTTCATCGGACCGTTGGCGATCAAGCGGTTTCCCTCTCCGACTACCAGCGCGCCTGACTGCGAGAGCCGTTGCAGGGCCGAGCGGACCAACAGCGGATTCCCCTCTGTGGCGTCCATCATGCGGCCCAGAAGACTTGTGCTCGGACGTGCGCCCCGAAAACGAGTGATCAACTCAGTCGCCTCAACCCCGGAGAGTCCTGTTATCGGCAAGGATCGGAAGTTCGGATCTCTTCCCAGACGGTCCAGGGCCTTCCTCATCGCGGTCGTCTTCTCCCGAGCACGGGACGTCAGGACGGTCATAAGGGGCGTTTGCCTCAAGGTGGCCTGATGGGCGACGACGGTCAGCATGTGATTGAGGAGTCCGACCGTTGCCACATCCGCCCAGTGCACGTCTTCGATTACGAGGACCACCGGTCGATCCTCGAGTTCGTGCATCAGCAGACGGGTGGCCCAGAGATAGGTCTCAAGCTGTTCGCGATCAACCCCGGGTCCCGCCCAGTCAAGCGGCTCACCGAAATCGATGAATGGGTCAGGCATCCCGTTGCGTCGGCTCGGGTGACTCAGCGGCGACTTGACCAGGTCGGGCGCGCCCGGATCGAGCAGTGGCTCCAGTGCCGTGGCGATTGGAAGGAATGGGTGGTCGCCGAACTCGTGGCAACTGCCCGCCAGGACTCGAACTCCTTGGGGTACGTCGGAGACGAACCGGGCGACGAGCGCCGACTTACCAATGCCCGCCGGTCCCGATATCAGCACAAAGCGCGCTGTCCCGCCGATTGCTTCCTCAAGCCATTTTTCAAGATCGTCTCGCTCTTCGAGGCGTCCCACGAACGACGGATCAGCCGCCACCCTCGTGAGCGGGGTGTTCACCCGCGATCGTCCGTGTCGAGAACTCGTGCTGATGTCCGGATCAAGACCCGTTGCGTCAAGAGAACCCAATGTGGTCATGCGCTGAAGGCCGGAGCTCAGCTCAGGGTCGATGAAGAGCTTATAAACTGCCTCCGGTCTCGCGATGTCGCGCAGCCGACGACTTCCTGCCGACCGGAGAGACATCTCACCCGGCAGGTATTCGACAAGCAGTTCGGCGGTGGCCCGACTGACGAGGATCTCTCCTGGCTCGGTCACGTCGCGAAGGCGTAGGACGCGATTTACGGTGCGACCGAAGTACCTGCCGTCGCTTTCGAGCGCTTCGCCTGTGTGCAGGGCGACCCTCAGCCGCAAGTCGCAGCCTTCTGGCCACGACTCGGCGCGAATTGATCGTTGGATCGTGCTGGCCGCAGCCGCAGCATCAGTGCCGAGCCGGAAGACGCTAAACGTCGACTCGCCATCTCCGTGCGGACTGAGCAGCGAGCCAGAATGCGCAGCGACAGCGGACGAGATGATGGCATCGTGGCGGGCGATAGCGATCGCCATCGACTCAGAGTGGAGGTCCCATATGCTGACCGCGTCGAGGATGTCGGTCACCATGAATGTGACGATTCCCGTAGGAAGCGACGGTGAGACGGGCGTTGGGATCTCGAGGTCGTGCGAATCCGACGGTGCCTCTAGCGATTCGTCCTGCCTCAGCACAGCGGCTTCGAGCCGGCGCAGGACGGGAGAGGGTTCGACGCCCAGGTTCTCCAGCAATGTGGATCGAAGTCGTTGGTATGCATTGAGGCTGTCGGCTTGCCGACCACAGTGGTACAGCGCGGTCATCAACTGGGCCCATCGTCGCTCGCGAAGCGGCTCGGCCCGCACAGCTGCCTCAAGGTCAGCGATCAGCTCCCTTGCTTCTCCATGAGCGAGGCGGGCATCGAAGAGGTCCTCTACCAGAGTCCGCTGCATCTCGCCGAGTCGAGTGGCTTCAGCCCATCGCAGGTCATGGTCCGCGAGGTCGGTCAAGGGTTCACCACGCCAAAGTTGAAGGGCTCGCTCGATCTGGGCGGCTCGGGAGGAGCCAAGGGTGCCGGGGGCGCGGATCTCCTTGACGAGGCGCTCAAATACCACTACATCGACTGCGTCGGGTTCGACCTCTAACCGGTAAGCATCACCCTCGGTTGCGATTGACGCTGCCGGCAACGCGTGCCGCAATGCGGAGACATAGGTTTGCAGCGCCTTTAACGCCGTCGTCGGGGGATGCTCTCCCCAGATGGCGTCGATGAGCGCCCACTTCGACACGGGAGCCCCTGCTCTAAGCGCGAGCAGGCTGAGCATAGCGCGCTTTTTGCTGGCGGTGATTGGTAAGACGGACTCATCAAGTTTAACTTCAAGCGGCCCAAGAATGGCGAGTTGCAACATGGCGGTAAATGGAACTCAGGATTAGAAGATTGCCCCGCGGCACGTTAGGATCAATTTGTGGTCTTCGAATGCACAGCCATTCAGTGAGAACCTCACCTCGAACCCCTTCCTCCACCACTGAGAGCATGAACCCCTGGGTTCGGGGTACCGCCTAACGCGCTAGGTACTATAATCTAGCAAGGTTAGCGCCTAAATGCTACCGGATTGCAGATCATGTTCGACCGGATACCCGGACCGACCAGCAGGCACAGCCGTACCCCGGAGTCGGCACGCGAATCGACGCTTGCTTGTTTGTATCATGTCCGTTCGATTACTGCGGTTAAGTTATCGCAGGTATGGTCTTTAGGACACCCGGTTGAGGACGACCGGTCTCCGGGCCCTGGTCGGTCTTTTGTGAACCCTCCCGGCTCCAACCCCGCGTCGTGACGTAACACCCTCCCGGCACCAACCCCGCGTCGTGACGTAACACCTGCGTGGCCCCGCCCTTTGCGGGACCAAGTGCCGGAAATTGCGGTCCTCTGGGCCAGGTGTGCCGATCGTCCGCACCCACCGTTACCGACTCATCTCCGGCTCGTCTCGTCCTTTACCGATGCTTGACCGAGCTTTGACCGGCCCCTCCGAGACTGCTCTTGAGCTTCGGCCGAAGACCCTGAGCGCCACCCGACGGCGCCTCGCCTTGACCGGAGCTCGGCCTGCTGTGAACGGACGGGAGGTAATCAGACGGTGCGTACCGGACAAATCGGAGCTAACGGCAGCGACAAGCAGAAGCCGGTTGAGGCTTGCCTCCAGCCCGGGCCATTCGCGTCATCCCGGCGTCCCGCCCTGCTCGGGAGAGAGCAGGCAGGTGATCTTGTCCGCAAGGCCTCCAAGGGCGACGAGGGAGCTTGGGCCGAGCTGCTCGGGCGGTTCGGACCCATGGTGCTGCGCGTGGCGCAGCAGACCGGCTTGAACGCGGCGGACGCCGCGGATGTACAGCAGGCCACCTGGATCCAGCTCCTGCGGGGCATCGATCAAATCCGCGATCCGGAGCGGATCGGCGCGTGGCTCGCTACGACGGCGCGGCGCCAGAGCCAGCGCATCGCTATGGCCGGGTGCCGTATTGCGCCGTCCTCTGACCCTCTTGGCGACAGCTCCAGCTCCAACCACGCCAACGAGGTCGAGGCCGCGGTCATGCGCCGTTACTACGGTCCGGCCCTCGAACGAGCGCTCGAGCAGCTGCCTGTCTCGCAGCGGGAGATCATCACCTTGCTCACCTCGGACGAGGCGCCGAGCTACGAGCATGTCGCCGAACGCATGAGCCTGCCGGTCGGCAGCATCGGACCGATGCGGATCCGCGGCCTGAAGCGGTTGCGCCACGATCCCAGCCTGCGGGCCGAGCACGCTGCCCTCAGGCCTCCGGCTGCCCGCGCCCGTCGGCCCGTCATCGCGAACCACCCGACTGACGGCCGTTCGCCCAGCCGCGGCGCCCCTGGCTCCGCCGGCTGCCCCGGCGCCGCTAACGCATCGAGCGGCCGGTCCCGACCGCACCGACATGAAGAGAGCTAACGGAAGGAGTCGAAACGAAATGTCCAGCTCGACAAAGGAACTTGACGGATCGGCCCGAGCCGGACGGCCATGGCCGTGGGTTTCGCGGGCGAACAGCTTCTACTGCACCAGCGAGCAGATGGATTTGTGGCTCCAAGTGTTCGCAGAGGCGGATCATCGGGTCAATCGCCTCGCCGCTTCCAACAACATCGCTCAAGAGAGGAATCAATAATGCGTATCACCTGGTGGCTATATCCCGGTCTCCACGAGACACCCGGAATGCGGCCCAAACACTCTGCTCATAATTACGCCGAACCTGACGGGCACCAGGTCCGGCCACAGCCTCTGCCGAGGGCGCGGGTCATCTCCCCGGAACAGCTCGAATCCGTCGTGACCCCGCAGTTACTCGAGGCTTCCTCCCTGCGGGTTTAACGTTCAGTCTGACTCGGGATCATCCCCGATGTCGACTGGACCGCCTGCAAGTGGGCAAGACTTTGGGCCACGCGGTGCGTAAGGTGGTTCGACATCGCCGACATTTGGGGGTTCTTGTGAACATCGTCATCGAGAAAGGCATGCCGGTCCGGATGCGCGACGGGGTCACTCTCGCCACTGACGTCTATCGGCCCGACACCGCCGAACGGTGCCCGACGCTGGTCACCCGGCTGCCGTACAACAAGGAGATCAACCAGCTGCTCAACTTCGGCTTCGACGTCCTGCGCGGCGTTCAGGCCGGCTACGTCGTCGTCGCCCAGGACACTCGGGGACGTTATGCGTCCGAAGGTGAGTTCAATCCCTTCTTCGATGAAGCCCGGGATGGAGCCGACACGATCGCCTGGGCGGCCGGCCAGCCGTGGTCGACCGGCGCCGTCGGCATGATCGGCGGCTCGTACTTCGGCGCCACGCAGTGGACGGCGGCCACTCAGGCGCCGGAAGCCTTGAAGGCCATGGCGCCGTTCGTTACGACCGACCAGTACTACGAGAGTTGGGCCTACCAGGGCGGGGCGTTCCAGCTGGGGTTCAATCTGCACTGGACCCTGTCCTCGCTGGCGCTCGGGGAGGTGATGCGCCGCATGGGCACCGGCGCCGCCACACCCCAGGACTTCGCCAGCCTGATCCACGCCGTGGACCACAACGACGAGTTGTACTGGCGCTTGCCGTTGCGGGAGCTGCCAGAACTGAAGAATCTGGCTCCGTACTACGACGAGTGGCTCGACCACCCGAGTTACGACAGCTACTGGAAGTCCACCGCCCCCCGCGAGGCCTTCGAGCAGATCACGGCTCCCGCCCTCAATATCGGCGGATGGTACGACCTGTTCCTCGAGGGGACATTGGCCAACTATGTGGGAATGAGGCAGCGGGGCGGCAGCGAGACGGCCCGCCGCCGTCAGCGCCTGGTCATCGGACCGTGGGCCCATGGGCCGTTGGGCGGGTGGTACCCCGAGCAGTCGTTCGGCGTGCTGAGCAGTACCGACTCCGCCGATCTGACCGGCCTGCAGCTACGCTGGTTCGACTGGTTGCTGAAGGGCGAGGAAAACGGATTGGCGGGCGAGATGCCGGTACGGCTCTTCGTGATGGGCGTCAACGAGTGGCGCGACGAGGCGGACTGGCCAGTGCCGGGAACCGAGTTCGTTGACTACTTCCTGCACAGCGGCGGTCGGGCCAACACCGCTGTCGGCGACGGGACCCTGTCGACCGACGGGCCCGGCGACGAGCCCGAGGACGTCTACCTCTACGACCCGCGCCACCCGGTGCCGACCAACGGCGGGGGCACCTTTCTCCCCGGACTGTTCATCGGTGCGAATGCCGGCCCTCGAGATCAACGGCCAGTGGAGGGCCGCCGGGACGTGCTGTGCTACACCACCGCGCCACTTGAGAGAGCTATGGAAGTGGTGGGGCCCGTGGAACTGGTCCTTTTCGTCACTTCATCAGCGCTTGACACGGACTTCACCGGGAAACTGGTGGACGTGGCCCCCGACGGCCGCGCCGTCAACGTCGCCGACGGGATCATCCGGGCCCGCTACCGCCGGTCCCTGTCGGATCCCGTGCTGCTGGAGCCGGGCCAGATGCAGGAAGTGACCGTCAACCTGGTGGCCACGGCCAATGTGTTCGCCGCCGGCCACCGGATCCGGCTGGAAGTATCCAGCAGCAACTTCCCCCGTTTTGATCGGAACACAAACACCGGCGGGGTCATTGCGCAGGACGGCGAAGCGGACCTGATCCAGGCGGTGAACCGGGTGCACCACCACCGTGCCGCCCCGTCCCGGCTGATCCTCCCGGTCGTCAGCCGCTGAGATGCCGCGGGCTGTCCCCCCGCCCTTGACACTGTCGTGATTCGAATAATGTATCGCGTCGGCGAGCGATGGTCGTCTGAGGGCTGAGGAGGTCGCGGCAACCTATCTGGCCGGCAGGACCGAGCGCATCGACGCCCAGGCCATGCAACCGGCACCGTTTCCCGCACCGACGGCCGTGCGTTGAGAATTGTGGCTTAGTGCTTCAGATCTCAACTACGTTGACGATCTGGTCTTGAAGACACGCGGACGAACAGGGCAGAGCGGCCTATCGGCGAAGCTTTGAGATCATCAACGTAGTTGAGATTCGAAGTACTTAGCACGCCCCGGGCCGCGCTGTTGTAGGCCGACACGAACGCCAACCGAATCCTGGCTGCCACCCCGCGCAGTGCTCAGTCGGTGCTGAAGATGAAGGTGAACCGCGTCACGGTCGTCCCCAGGAGAATATTGTCCTGCTCCCCGCCGGATCCCTCGGTCACCGTCTGGATGTGGGCCTGCACGAGTCGGGTAGTTGGACCGACAGTCTCATTCAAAAGCCGCTCAGCCGCCTCGTTTCCGTCAACACTGATGATTTTAAACGTCGGCATTCGCCGACCATACCACTGACCTCTACCCCAGACGCTGAGCGGGCGGGTGACTGGACTCACAGTTCGGCCTGACGTGTCGTGATGATGCGAGGCGACCGGGTGGAAGTGTCGACGGACGTGGCGGCGGCCATCCTGCTCATCGGCTGCCGCCGCGGCGACTAGCCGACCGGAACAGATGCATGGCCGAATTGCAGGTCGAGCACACCTCCGCACGGGACGCCGCAGTCCGGCGGGCCATCCGCCAACTCCTCGATGCTGCCTTCGAAGGCGACGTGGAAGATCACGACTACGAGCACGCCCTCGGCGGTATGCACGCCCTCGTTTGGGAGGGGCCCGAGCTGATCGGGCCCGGCTCGGTCGTGCTGCGGCGGCTGCTCCACGGGGGCCGGGCCCTGCGGACGGGCTATCGGTCCCTTGCGGCAGGCTCAGGTGGTGGCAGGCGGCTCGGTGGCATGCCGCCGTTCGGCGAGCGCGGCGCGCACGCCGGAGAACTGGACGTCCAGCTCCCGTTCGACCAGCTCAATCGTGTCGTGGACCAATGCTTCGGCCTGGGCCAGCGCCGCCGTCGACTCGGGATGCCAGAGCCCCTCCAGGCGAGACTCCAGGTGCGCGGGTACGAGCCGAAGGTTCCTGAGCAGTTGTCGCTGCCATTTCGCAGCCGATGCGATTGGTAGGTCCGGTTGACGGCGAGAACGGCGCTGAGGACGCCCTGCGCCACCGCTGCCACCAATGAGCGAACAGCGATCGTGTCGCCTCGATCCGCCAGCGACGGCCCATAGGCCGCATGCACGGACTCTGCGGCGCGGAACCGCCAGGCAACATGAGGCCCTGCCGCCGCCGCGGAATTGTCCATGTCAACCACCATCCGACTATGCCAGGCCGGGCGCGCCGGGGTAGACGAGCTACCCGCCGGAGTCCGGGAGAACATCCTCGGACCGCCAGGGATGGCCGACACCGGCTCCGGTGTCCCTGCCAATCGGGGTAACCGGCTCGCCCTCGCCTACCTGGCGACAGAAGGAGGGTTGAGGATCGCCGACGTTCCGTTCGGTGCAGCCCTGCCCGAGCAGCCCACCTGCTTCTCCGGTGCCGGCGGGCTGGTGGGCGTCAGTCTTTTGGGAAAAACGGAGCGAGCTGTCCGGAGACCGCGAACCAAGGCTCCTAGTAGGCTGCGCGCTGCCACCCGAAGACGCTTTACAGCCGGACGCCGAGGAGGAGACCGATGCCCTGTAAGCCCGCCCCCACCTGCTCCATCCAGGTTGGCGACATCCGTGTGACCTACCTGCCCGACGGAGATGGGCGGGCGTCCGCCACACTGACATTTCCCTCTTCGAATGAGGCCCTCTGGGCCGCCCATCCCGAGTACCTCGACGAGAACAAGAAATGGCTCGCCAGCATCGGGAGCTTCCTCATCGAGACCGCCGACCAGAAGATCCTCGTTGACCTGGGCTTCGGCGACCACGAGGTCCCGGTTCCCGCGGTGGAGGCCGTGTTTCGCGGCGGTCACCTGCTCGACAGCCTCAAGCAGACGGGCATCTCACCAGGCGAGATCAATACTGTCCTGTTCACCCACTTGCACCTCGACCACGTCGGCTGGACTTCCGAGGCCGGCTCACTCACCTTTCCGAACGCGAGGTACCTCGCCGGTACCGGCGAGTTCGAGTTCTGGGATGCGATGGACGACCCGGCCGCCAACGCTGGTCCGGATCCCGAAGCGGTGCAGGCCCCGCTGCGGGGCCGCATCGAAGCGATCTCAGACGGCCAGGTGGTCGCCCCCGGCGTGAACGCCATGGCCACGCCCGGTCACACGCCCGGACACGTTTCTTATGTCATCTCGTCGGGAACGGATCGGGCCATCATCCTCGGTGACTCGATTCACTGTCCGTTGCAGCTCGAGGAATCGGAGATGAGCATTATCTTCGACGTCGACCCGGCGATGGCCCGCCGCACCCAGGCAAAAATCGCGGCCGAGCTGACCGGTAGCCAAACGATTGCTGCAAATGGCCATTTTTCCGATGCCGTCTTCGGACGTATACTTCCCGGGGAAGGTAAGAAATGGGAAGCGTTGACGATGTGAGGGCCTCTATCAATGGTCAGGCTGCGCCCGGAAACGGCCTACCGCTCCGCAGTTCGTGTGCCTAAAGGTCGGGTCGACGGCGTGATCGATCTGTATCAACTCAACGGGCTGCCACTGGATCACCAAACGGATTGTCGAGGTGGTCGCTAACGGTTACCTTCAGGTTTAGCGCGATTTCACCTTCGAAGGGCCCAGTCGTCGGGATCCGAGATAATTGAATTTCATCACGTTCCATCTGTAGCACGCTTCGATTCGGCGTACGAAGATTATTGCGTTACGCCCGCGGTGGAATTCTTCTTGGCTGTCAGCGATAGGTGAACACCACTGGCTTGGATGTGGCTCTATCGGTGCTAAGGGTGACCGTTGTCGCCCTCGAAGACCCGGTGAAGACCTGGCTGGGTACGGTGGCCTGGCAAGTGGTCTGGGTAGGGCAGACCACCCGAGCTTGCGTAGCCCCGAAGCGTACGACGATTACCCCGTTGCTGCTCACGAGGTTTCGCCCGCTGAGCGTCACCTCTTGGCCGGCGACTCCTGCTGCCGGTGAAATGGCCGTAAGAGCGGGACCGTTCCCCGCCGGCAGGGTGGGATGCGCGCCGGTCACGGGGGAGGCGGGCTTCGCTGGGGCTGGACGAGCCCGGATCACCCCGTGGGGGGCCAGCGTGGTTGCGACCGGACGAGGCGCCACACCCACCGGGTGGGCGGCGGACGACGGTGCTCCTCGGTGGGAAGACGAGATGGGCCGCCCGCCAGCGTTCGAGACGGACTGCGGGTGGGTGCCGCTCTGCGAGTTGATCGCAACGCCGATCGCGGCAACGAGGATGATCGCCCCAAGCGCGATGACGCCAGATATCGGATGCTTCAATGACAAGAAGCGCCGCGAGCGTCGAATAGTCGTATTCCGGCCGCCGGGGTCGGTTGCGCTGACCGGGCTGAAGGAGGTGGGTTGCTCGAAGTCGCTGACCGTTTCCGCAGTAGCTGCCGGCCAGCCACGGGACGCGGGCGGCGCAGGCCGGGATTCAGCAGGTTGGACCGGCGGACCCCAACCCCGATGGTATGCCGCCGAATCTCTATGCCCATCCCACCCGGCGGCCGCGGGCGTGTTGATCGAGGCCGTCTCCACCGCCTGCTCTCCGTCCGAGGGTAAGTCGTACGCGTTGCGGCACGTGTCGTCAGTGAGGACAGACCGCTGCTCAGCCACTCGCACCCGGGCTACCGCACGAGCGTCGCGCTGCCAGTGGCTCCCAACGGTTCGGTCCGGCCGGCCCAGGCGCTCCATCCTGGTGTGATGACCGGCGATCGACCGGGCGTCCCTGCCAAAGACCCGGTGGTAAACGACGAGAGCAGCGACAACCACTACGGCTGCGATGCAAACGACAACCAGAACTGCCACGTCGATACCTCCTCTCCTGACCCTGAAGATACGCCCGCGCGACCCTACCCACAGGTCTGTGGGCATCGTGGACGGGCGGCCCTTGGGCTAGGTATTGCATACCACTCGCGTCGGGGCCACGGAACCCCCCAATGAGATGCGGCTGGAGGCGCGGCCACACTCCAGGGCTCCAGCTGCTGTGAGCTAGGGTCGGGCCACGCAGTCCCGGTCGAGCCCGGACAGGTCAGACGGAGGTACGGAGATGCCGGTTCGCGGACGGGCCCAGAACCCGACGGTGCTCGAGAAGAACGTCCCGATGGCAACACGGGACGGGGTGACGCTCTACGCCGACGTCAACCGCCCTGACCGGTCAGGACGTTTTCCCGTGCTGCTCAGCCGCTCCCCTTATGGCAAAGACGGGATCGATCCAAACGGGGGAGCGCTCGGGTACGCCCGCTACGGCTATGTCTCGATCATCCAGGACTGCCGCGGCCGCTTCAACTCTGAGGGCGACTACGACCCGATGTTCCAGGAGATTGCCGACGGCTACGACGCCGTCGAGTGGGCGGCGCGCCTGCCGTGGTCCAACGGCAGGGTCGGTACGCTCGGGCAGTCCTACCTCGGCCTCACCCAGTACATGATCGCCTGCAACGACCCGATGCCGCCCTCGCTGCAAGCGATGGTGCCCGTCTCGGCGTCCTCAGACGTCCATGCCAGCTGGATCTACCACACCGGTGGCGCGTCGATGTGGGGCTGGATGGTGCCGTACGCCATCTTCAAGGGGCGCAACACCCTCGAGCGCGCCGGGCGACGCGACCTGCTCGAGGTGATGGACTCCTACGTTGAACAGGGGACGAACTTTTCGAGCCCGTTGCGGTCCGAGTGGTACCGGCACTTCCCGATCGCTGACTGGAACGACTTTTTGAAGGAGACGGCGCCGTACTTCCAAAGCCACATCGAGCACGCCGACGACGGCGAGTACTGGTACCGCGCCAATGTCTCGTGCCACGCCAGGAGTGTGAGCGTCCCGATCCTGCATATCGGGTCCTGGTACGACATCTTCGGTGAGGGGGCGTACACGTCGTTCAAGGCGATACGAGAGCAGAGCGAGTTCCCTGCCGCCCGTCGTGGCCAGCGGCTGATTGTCGGGCCGTGGGCGCACCTGTTCCCTTACACGCTGCCGAGCTCACGCGGCACCGGCGATATCGACTTCGGTGTCGAGGCCCTGGTCGACCTCTCCGAGACGCAGCTGCGTTGGTTCGATTACTTCTTGAAGGACATCGACACCGGCGCCCTCGACGGTCCGCCGGTCGAGGTGTTTACCATGGGCAACAATCGCTGGCAGTCGTTCGAGGACTGGCCGCCGCCCGACGTGCGCAACCTCCGATTCTACCTTCACAGCGGAGGCTCGGCCAACACCCTCGAAGGCGACGGCATTCTCTCGACGGAGCCGCCCGGTGACGAGCCGGCCGACCGCTACGTCTACGACCCCGACGATCCGGTCCCGACGCGAGGCGGCCACAACCTCGCCATCCCCCTCGGTGTCGCCGACCAACGCCCGGTCGAGTCACGCCGCGACGTCCTCGTCTACAGCACGCCACCGCTCGAGCGCCCGATCGAGGCGACGGGACCGGTGACAGTCGAGCTGTACGCCACCACCACTGCCGCCGATACGGATTTTACCGCCAAGCTCGTCGATGTCTCGCCTGACGGCTACGCCCGCAACCTGCTCGACGGCATCATCCGGGTCCGCTATCGCGAGTCGGCTAGCGATCCACGGCCGATCAAGACCGGCACGCCGCTTCGCTATGTGATCGACTTGTGGGCGACGAGCAATGTCTTCCGGCGCGGCCATCGCATTCGCCTCGAGATCTCCTCGAGCAACTTCCCGCGCTTTGACCGAAACCCCAATACCGGCGAGCGCTTCGGCGGGGAGTCCTCGGTAAAGGTGGCGGAGCAGAGTGTGCACCACTCGGGTGAGCTGGCGTCGTGCCTCGTGCTGCCGATACGGCCGGTTCGGTGAGTACGACCGCCTACTCGATCAGGAACCGGGTGCCGTAAGCCAGGAAGTGGGGAGTGGGTTCGCTCCGCGTTGCGATGCCGCGATCTCTGAGAAAGGCGGCAGCGGCTTGAGGGTCGGACGCGTGAAGCACGAGGGCGTACATGCCCCCGTGCTGTTCCTTAACGCAATGGTCAATGTCCTGAGCGACTGGGTTGTCGGTCGCGACCGGAGAAACCAACTCGATGAGGCCGCCTCTCGGAGCTTTGCAGTGCACTGTCATAACGCCTCGCTCCTCGTCGTGCCCGGCGGGGGCGACGACCTCAAGGCCGAGGCCCGACTCGTAGGCGTGGGCGGCAATGGACGCGTCCGCGGTGGCGACCACCACCTTGGCGATCCCTGACAGCCCTGGACCCTGACCGGCGAAGGGACCGGTCGTCACCGAGTTGTCCGGGTAGACGCGGATGAGCACTCCGTGGGTGGAGCGGGGGTGCACATCGCGACCGCCCGCTCCAGCCATTAGCGGCAGCACCTCCACACCCCGATCGGAAAGCTCGGTCGCCTCCGCATCGGGGTCGGGAGCTTCGAGCATCAGCGCATAAAGGCCGTCACCCCGTCGGCCAAGGAACTTCTGCAGAGCCTGGCTCAAGGGCTTGTCGGGGTCTGCTGGCGACATGAGCTCGATGTTGCTCCCACCTTCAGGCACGCACATGGCGACATGTGCCCCGAGCGTAGGGACCGTGCGATCGGAGAAATCCACGACAGGCATCCCGAACCCTTCACGGAATGTCGATATGGCCCCATCGAAGTCGTTCACGGCGATGGCGATGCGTGGCATAGCAGTGATCATGGGTGCCTGCCTCCTGAGATGGCTCAGGCCAAGCCTACTCCCGTCTCGAGACCAGACGACGAGCGCAGGTGCCCCGCAGGTCCAAGGCCGTAGACATGGTGAAACGGGCCCGGTCCTGGGTCGCTACCATGGTCAATCGTGAGCAGCCAACGGGTGCCCGGTGGGGTGGTGCACCAGCTGCCGGCCGACCTGCGCCAGGCGCTGATCGGCAACACCACGGCCCTCGATGCCTGGAACGACATCACGCCCCTGGCCCGCAACGAGTTCATTTGCTGGGTTGAGAACGCCAAGCAGCAGCTGACTCGAGAACGCCGCATTCGCCGGACGCAGGAAGAGCTGGAGGAAGGCCAACGTCGGCCCTGCTGCTGGCCCGGATGCAGTCACCGCGAACGCACCGGCAGATAGCGAGAACAGGGAGCACTGATGCCGGGGGCCATCCCGTCGCCTCCGCGCCCAGGGTTCCGGGGAAACGGCGACGGGGGCGCATATGAAGCGCCCGAGTAGTGCGCTGATGTCCCGCCCCCCGGCTGAGGTCAGAGAACCTCGTCGAGGAACTTGGATGCCGCCGCGTTGTACTCCTCGGCCGCCTCCCAGTAGGCATTGTGAGGAGCCCCGTCGATCACTGTGAGTCGGCTTCCGGCCACCAGGTCGTGAAGGTGCTCGGCCGCAGGCAGAGCGCGATCGAGGCTGCCGACCACCACGAGCATCGGCGAGGTGACCCTGCCGATGAGATCAGACAGCTCCGTACGGCTGGGGTGGGCGGCCGTGCTCTGGCGCGGATGGCGCAGAGCCTCGATACGGGTGGCGGTCGAGCGAATCCGGTAGTAGCGGTCGTACAGGATCGGCCTCTCCTGCTTCAGCTTGTCGGTGAGGGAGTCGCCGAAGGGCAGGAAGATCGTCTCGTTGTCCAGAGGCTGGGCCAGGCGGCGGGCCATCTCGGTCGCCTGCCCGTCAGCACCCGGAGCAGGAACGCCGGAACCCGACGGGATCAAGGCGGCCGCCTGGTCGGGATGGCGGGCGGCCCAGCGCAGGAGGGTCGCGCCACCCATGGAGTTGCCGGCGAGGATCGGACGCTCGACGCCCACGGCGGCGAGGAATCCGTCCAGCTCATCGGCGCGGTCCGGTTCGGGTTCGTTGCGGGGCGAGTTGGACGAGTGCCCGTGGTTGACGCTGTCGTATGCGATGACCCGGAACCGGTGGCGGAAGGCGTCGAACTGCTGGAACCAGGCTTCGCCGCAGGAGCTCATCCCGTGGAGGAAGACCAGGGGCTGACCTTCGCCTTCCTCGTGGTAGAAGATGTCGTTGCCGTTGACGTCGACCCAAGGCATGTGGTCCTCCGATCCAGTTGTCTCCTTCGTCCTACACCTTCGAGCGGCTCCCTGCCAGTTCCCGCCAGTTCCCGCCGCGGCCTAAGTCCTGAGGTGCGGCAAGGCGGTCCGCTCGCCCGTAGTCTGAGACGGGTGGCAGGCGAAGTTGATGTGAGGGAGGCTCGGCTCCGGTCTCAGCTGCTTACCCATCGTGAGGCGCGCTCGCCCCGTCAGGTCGTGCGCCACCTGTTGGCGGTCCAGGCGCAAGATGGGCGAGGGGCCCGGTTGGCCGTCCGTGCTCGCTCGATGGGCGTTGTCGCCGCCGATGTCGATGCTGCGTTGGCAAAAAGGGAGCTGATCATCTCCTGGCTCAATCGGGGCACGCTGCATCTGGTAGCGGCCGAGGACTACTGGTGGCTTCATCCCCTCACCACCCCGCAGCTCGGCGCCAGCAACTCCACAAGATTGAGGCAGGAAGGTGTCACCTCCAGGCAGGCGGAACGGGGCATCGACGCAGTGGTGGCCGCGGTGGCCGAAGGGCCACAGACGCGATCCGCCCTGCGATCCCGTCTTGACGCAGCGGGAGTCCCAACCGCCGGCCAGGCACTTGTGCACGTCCTGCTCGCGGCGACTCTCCGGGGGCAGGTCGTGCGCGGGCCAATGGTCGGCAACGAGCAGGCCTTCGTATCGGTGGAGGCATGGCTCGGCCCCCCACCGCGTCCATTGGACAACAGCGACGCGCTGGCATTGCTGGCACATCGATATCTGGCGGGCCACGCGCCCGCGACTGCTCCGGACCTGGCAAAGTGGGCCGGTATCACCCTGGCTGCTGCCCGGCTGGCGCTGGCGACAAGTGATCAGACTGACGTCGCGGCAGAGCGGCCACCGCCGCCGCGACTGCTGGGACCGTTTGATCCACTATTGCATGGGTGGGTATCGAGAGCGCCGTTCGTGGATGCAGACCGGGGTGTTGTAACTAGCAACGGAATATTTCGGCCCGTTGCGCTGGTGGGAGGACGGGTCGCAGCAATCTGGTCCCTTGCTGGCGGAGTCGTATCCATAGCCCCACTCGAACCCATCTCGGACGCCGATCTGGCGCTTCTCGCGACCGACGGCGCGGAAGTACTCCGCTACCTCGACCTGCCGGATCGACCGGTTGTCATCAGGTGAGCATTCCGCCACTATAAAAACGGCCCGCTTCAATTCCGGCAGACTCTGGCGCCGCATCGCTACCACTTTGACCACGATGACGCCGCATGACCGTGCTGTGCAAAGAGCGATTGTGGGCCGGTCTGGGGGACGGTTCCCTTACCGTCGCCTACCGGCACCTGGCAAACTATGACCGTGCTGTTTAAGGAGCGATTCTGGGCCGGCCTGCGCGACGGTTCCCTTACGGTCGCCTACCGGCGGTGGAAGCGTCCGTCTGTCAAGAGCGGAGGCACGCTCGTCAGCCCTGGCGGTCTTCTGGCCATCGACTCGGTCGAGGCCATAGAGGACGCTCGAGTTGACGACGAAGCGGCCCGGCAAGCCGGCTATGAAAGTCGAAAGGAATTGTTGGCCAACCTTCGGGCCGATGGTCAGCTCTACCGTGTCCGCTTTCACCGCATCGGCGACGATCCTCGAGTGGCCTTGCGACGTCGCGCCGACCTGACCGCTCCCGAATGGAATGCGATCAGCAGGATGTTGAAACGCAACGACTGGGCGGTGCCGTATCTCCGGCTTGTAGAGACGTCGCCCGGGACCGTGAGCACAGAGTTGGCGGCCCGGGCGGGAGTCGAGCGGCTCGTCTTCAAAGAGCGGGTGAGGCGGCTGAAGGCGCTCGGCCTGACCGAGAGCCTCGAGGTCGGATACAGGATCTCACCGCGCGGTCGAACAGTGCTGGCCGATGTCGGCACCAATGAGGCTACTTGAGTTCCGGCTGCCCAACCTTGTGCTGCTGGATGTTTGCTCCATAATCCGGATGCCGTACAGACTTGGATGGTGGAGATCCTGGAGTTGCAGACTGTCGACGGCTTCATCGCCTTTGACATCAACGGGGTACCAACCAGCGCCGGTGGTACCCGCCTGGCGCCGGACGTCACAGCGCCGGAGGTCGCCCTGCTGGCGCGGGCGATGACCTACAAGTTCGCCGTCCTCGGCGCGCGAATGGGAGGAGCGAAGGCGGGTCTAGGCGCGGATCCGGCGGATCCGGTGTGGTCGGTTGCTCCCGCCGGCGGCCTGGTTCGAGATTCCCGCCGACGTGCTCGTGCCGGGGGCACGTCCTGGAGTGGTAGACGCCGGGCGCGCCCCTCGGCTGCCGGTCACCGCTGTCGTCCCCGCTTCCAACGTTCCCTACACCGCCGAGGGGTTCCGGATCCTTCAGCGGCGAGGGATCGCCGCCCACGCCGACTTCATCTGCAACGCCGGTGCCGTCATCGCCTACCGATCGCCGCCGGACGCCACTCCTCATCAGGTCCTGGACGACGTTGAAGCCCGAATCGCCACCCTGATCGAGCAGGCCCGCCAGCGTGCAGACGGTCCCTTCGCCGGGGCCGCCACGCTGGCGGAACGGTTTCTCGCCACATGGTGTGCAGCAAATATGCCCACCGGGCCGCCGTTGGCCTGAGTTGACCGGTCGCCTAGGTTCTACCGGGCCGGGCCGAGATGGCGCAGGAAGAACGCTTCAAAGGCGTCACGCTCGAACAACGGTATCTGGATGTGGCCGCCCGGGTTGATGTGCATCGTCTTGTCCGCTGACCCCATGGCGTCGAAGAGGGCAAGGCCGGATTCGCGGCTCATCAGCTCGTCGTCCCACTGGAACACGAAGAGGATCGGGATGCGCAAGGTGCGGGCGGCGCGCTCGAAGTCTCCGGCGCCCGGGCGGCCACCCAGCCCGGCCAGGCCGAGGACGGCGGCGCTGATACGCGGCTCGGCGGCCACGAAAGGAAGGCCGATGGCCGTGCCCATTGAGACGCCCCAGTAGCCGTACGGTCCGGTGTCACCCTGGGCGGCGAGGTCGTCGAGCAGGGCGCGCCACTCGGCCACGCCCCTGGTCGTACGCTCGGCCCATTCCGACGCGTCCTCTGGCGTGAAAGTCCTTGGTGCGGAGCCGGCGCCTCCCGATATGCGAGCCTCGAGAGCTAACCGGCGGCGCTCGGCCGTGTCGGGGTTGGTCACCCGGTCCCCATGGCCGGGGGCGTCGAGTGCGACCGCGCTGTAGCCAAGGTGCCGCACGAAGCCCCGAGCCAGACCGAGCACGTTCGGAACGCGCTTGTGCTGGGTGCCGCCGTGCCCGATGAGGATCGTCGCCCGGGCGCCTCTGGCCACGTCCGGCAGCCACCGGATCCCGGGGACGACCTCGGTCCCAACTTTCAGATCGAACCGCTGCTCGACGACGCCCTTCTCGCTTTTCTCGCTGAGGATCTCCATAGCCGCCATCATCGCACCTGGACAGCTCTTGCCGTCCCGCAAGGGGGGCCGGCTCCAACCCGTAAAGGTCTCCAGCTCGAAAATGGACCAGATCACCGAGCACCTGTGGGTCGGCAACTCCGGCGATCCCCACGCCATGATGCCGCCGGCATCACGTACCTGATGGACCTGCGGGCGGAGTGTGCGCCACCGCGCCTCCCGGTACCGGTGGAGCACGTCCGGATCGAGGACCTGGTGGACGGGGTACGCCCGCAGCTGATGTGCTTCCGGTGACACCTCAGTCACCATTTCCGATAAGGCAAGAACTTGCCATTGTAGGTGATCTGGACCCGATCGCCTTTCGGATCGGAGACACGCTGAATATCGATCTCGAAGTCAATGGCGCTCATGATGCCGTCGCCGAACTGCTCGTGAATGACGGCTTTAATGCTCGTGCCATACACCTGGGTGATCTCGTGCAAGCGGTAGATCAACGGGTCGATCGGCACGGTCGCTGAAAGTGAGCCCTTGGTGGGGATGTCTTGCAGCGATGCCGCCACATCAGGACGAAGATCGAGCGCGCTGACCAGTCGCTCGGCCTCAGGCCCATCCATGGTGGCCTGCCCCATAATGGCGGCGGTCGTCCACACAACGTGACGGCCCACACAGTCGGCCAACTCCTGGAACGTGACGCCCTTAGCCTTCTTCGCCTCCAGGATGGTTCGGGTACATTCCGCTCGGTCCATCGCCGCACCTCCAGAATCAGGTTGTTCGCCCCGACATCGTCGCGTAACTCGCCGCACGTGTTCGCGGGCGTCATTCGCTCGGCCTCCGACCTGGTGACCATGCCAGGCGCGCTACTTCCTCGTGGAACATATGGCTATTGCCGCCCATGGCACGGGGTTGTCGTCGCACCCTCTTCGTAGGCTCTGGTGCATGGTCACGTTACCGCCCGATTGAGCGGCTGAGATCATCGACGCGCTCGCCTCCTTCGTCGAAGACCTGGAGGGCCGGCGCGAGCGGCTTGCAGATAGAGGATCAGCTATTCCCCAGGAAGTGCGGGTTCTTCGAGGGCAAACAACTCATACCTGCTCGAGAGCACGTGGAGAAGATCCATGCGGCCTGCGACGCACGGCGCGATGAGGGCTTTGTCGTCATAGGGCGGACGGACGCGCTCGCCGTCGCCGGGTGGGGAGAAGTTGAGGAACGGGTCGGTCTGTACCGGGAAGCCGGAGCGGACCTTGTCTTCGTCGACGGGATAAGGTCGGAAGAGGATCTGCTCGAGTATGCCCGCCGGGTTGTCGACCAAGGGCTCCCGGCTCTCTACAACGGGGCGCTTCGCTCCGCCGGCCAAGTCCAAGATCTTGGCTTCCGCGTGCAAATCGTGGCCGGCGCCAGCCTCGGAGCGGTAGTGGCGAGTCTTTGGGAAGGGTATGGAAGCCTCTATCGGGATGGCATGCCGCCGAGTGAGCCGACATCGACTTTTCCGCGCCTGCTCGACGTGCTGGGCTTGCCAGACATCTATGTCAAGGAGGCCCGCTACAAGGTCAGGGGAGAGTCGTAATAAGGCCTACCCGAGCACCCATCGGCGAGTCCCCTCGGCGGCCAGCAGCCGGCCGAACTGCATGCCCGCGAAATGAGCGGCAGCCACGGGCACGTCAGAGCCTTCGAGCTCACGGGCCAGAGCCACTCGGGTCCGTCGCGCCAGAGCCGGATCCACGTCCCCCATTCCGGCCCACTCATCGTCGAGCAACTCGATCGGGCAGTGGACTACGTCCCCGAGAAGGAGGGCACGTTCGGCCGCGGACGATATGACGATGATGGTGCTGCCGGGGGTGTGGCCAGGGGCGGCCATAGTGTCGATCCCCGGCAACAACGGGCCGCTGCCATCCCATGGCTCGAGACGGCCCTCGAGCGGAGCGAGCTTCTTGGTGGCGCCTGGATCGGGTCCCACGAAATGAGCCCAGTCGCGCTGGTCACAGCGGTACGTCGCATTTGGGAACACGATCTCACCATGCCAGGTGGTCCAGCCCACGTGGTCGAAGTGGAGATGGGTCAGCACCACGTCGGTGACATCCGCCGGACTGACGCCTTCGGCCGACAATCCCTCCAGCAGGCGGCCGCCGTGGAAGGGGTCTCGGTGCAGGTCCCCAACCCCTGTATCGATGAGGACCACTCGATCGCCGACCGTTACCAGGAACCCACCGAGGGCGAGTTCCAGCATGCCGTCGTCAGTCAGAAAGCTGCGGTGCGGTGCCCAGTCGCTCGCGTCACCCCCTCGGCCCGTTACCTCCACCACTCCCATGCGATAGGCCTCAGATGGCACCATGCGGGCGACGCCATCGCGCACGGGCCGAATCTCCAGATCTCCAACGCGCATCTTCCCAGCATGTCATCCCAACACGGCCGGCGCAGGGCCTGGAAGCTCGATGAACGCCGAAAGTGGCGGAGCGGCTTGATCACGTGGGCCGATCGACTTCAGCCCCTTACCTGACGCGCCGTGACCCTTACCCGACGCGCTCGAGACGGCCTCTGGCGCCTGGCATGGGGCGGCCCGCTCGGGCCTGTGCGTTTGCTGGCCCGATAGAGGGGTGAACGGCAGCGCCGGGCGGCTGACGATCCAGCGGCGCGGCAGTGGACCAGCGGCGCGACAGTGGACCAGCGGCGCGGCAGTGGACCAGCGGTGCGGCAGTGGACCAGCGGCGCGGCAATAAAGAATTGCCGGGCTCACGCCCATGAGAACTCGCCCGGCCGCGCGTGCAAAGACGGTCAACGAGCGCAAGTCGATCGAACGCCCGGCGGTCTCTGCGAACCAATGATGAAGGCCATCAAGCTGCTGCTCCGCCTGCTCGCGGTCGTCGCCGCAGCCGCGGCACTGCTGGAGGGCACCCCTGGGTCTCACGGTGGTATCAGCCGAGGGTCTCCACCGGGCCGCCACGATCCGTGACGCCGCGCTGCCGGCGCTGAGCATACAACCCGACCAGCAATCGACCGTCTACGCAGCCGACGGCAAGACGGTCCTGGCGGTGTTCCGGGGCGCGGATCTTCGTGTGCCGGTAGCACTCAGCCGGGTGGCCAAGGTCGGCGTTACCGCTGTCATCGATACCGAGGACCATCGCTTTTACCAGCATGGCGGCGTCGACGTCCGGTCCCTCCTGCGGGCCGTGCTCGACGACGCTTCGGGGTCGAACTTGCAGGGTGGCTCGACAATCGCCCAGCAACTCGTGAAGCAGTTGTTCCTCACCTCGGAGCGCAAACTGTCGCGGAAGGTCAGGGAGGCAGTGCTGGCTGACCGCTTAGAACGCCAGCAAACCAAGAATCAGGTCTTGCAGGACTACCTCAATACTGTCTATCTGGGGAATGGGGCATACGGGATCGAGGCCGCCTCGCGAACGTACTTCGGTGAGCACGCCAGCCAAGTCACCCTGGCCCAGGCGGCCTTGTTGGCGGGCATGATCCAGAACCCCAGCGGCTACGATCCGCTCCTCCGACCGGCGGCGGCGCGCCTGCGCCGCAAAGACGTGCTGGCGAGGATGGTGGCCTACCGCGACATCTCACCGGCTCAGGCCGCAGCCGCCGATGCGAGCCCGCTGCCTACGGCCGTCGTGACGCAAGGAACGACGGATGGTGTCATCGACTACTACGTGCAAGAGGTGAGGAACGAGCTGCTGGCCGCCGGGAGCCCGCTCGGGTCCACCTACGCCGAGCGGTACGCGGCTCTCTTTCGCGGCGGGCTCCGCATTTACACGAACCTGGTTCCGGCTGATCAACGGATGGCGGAGTCGGCTGTCACCGCGGGGACTCCCGCGAGCGGCGGCCCCTTCGAACAGGCGCTTGTTGCTATCGATCCCCGCACCGGCGCGGTGCGCGCCCTCGTCGGTGGTCGGAGCGCCCTCAGCTCGCAGTTCGACATCATCACCCAGGGGACACGCCAGCCAGGATCAGGGTTCAAGCTCTTCACTCTCCTGGCTGCCCTGGAACATGGGTACACGATCAACGACACCATCGACGGCCAGTCCCCATGCGCGATCCGGTTCCCGACGGACCCGTACCGCGTGACCCATCCCGCGAAAAACGACGAGGGGATCGGTGGTGGCAAGATGACGCTGCTCAATGCCACGGCTCAATCCACCAACTGCGCGTACATTCGCCTCGCCCATCAGGTGGGCCTCCGCGCTGTCATCGCGATGGCCCATCCACTCGGCATTCGCGAGCCGCTACCGCCGTACCCATCGATTGTGATCGGGTCGATCGCGGTAGAGCCGATCGAGATGGCCGCGGCCTACGCGGCCGTTGCCGACGACGGCATTTACCACCAACCGACCTTCATCAATCGCATCCTCGATCCGGCCGGCCGCACGCTCAACCTCGGCGTGACGCCTGATCGCCGGGTGCTGGCGCCCCAGGTGGCGGCTGAGGCCGACGTCGCCCTGGAGGCCGTCGTCCAGAAGGGGACAGGGACGGCCGCCGCCCTCGGCCGCCGGCCGGTAGCGGGCAAGACGGGCACCACGAGCGACAACGTCGATGCCTGGTTCAACGGCTACACCCCTCAACTCGAGACCACGGTCTGGATGGGAGATTTGCGAGCCGAGCTGCCGATGACATGGGTCGGTGGCATCCGCGTCTACGGGGGGACGTACCCGGCGATCACGTGGCGGTTGTATATGGCATTGGCGCTCGCCCACGCCCCCTCCGAGGCATTCCCGCGTGCCCGGCCGTTGCCGCGGGGGGGATACATCACGACGCCCTCACTCGTCGCCGACGACGTCCTCAATCACAATAAGGGCTAGCTGGCACAATGAGGTGCTAGCCCAATAAGGGTTAGCTGGCACAATAAGGGTTAGCTGGCACAATAAGGGTTACCGCAGGTAGCGGTCCACAATGCGCCATCCGCGGTCCACCGGGCCCGGCATGCTAGGAACGTAACCCCATGACAAGCATGGGAACAGGTCCGGACATACCGGACATCCGGGTCCACCTGGTCCGCGTGAGCCGAGCCTGGAGTTGGTTCGCCCTCTTCGGGATCGTGTCGTTCGTGGTGGGCATCCTGGTGCTCGTGTGGCCGGGCCACACGCTGGTGGCACTGGCCGTGCTGTTCGGGCTGCAGCTGCTGTTCAGCGGGCTGTTCCGCCTGGTGGCCGCGATCACGGCGAGCGACGCCACCGGAGGGACCCGGGTCCTCATGGCGATCCTCGGGCTGCTGGGACTCGTGATCGGTCTGTGGGCTCTTCGCCACATCGACACCTTCCTGAGCGTCCTGGCGGTATTCCTCGGCATCTACTGGGTGATCGACGGTGTCATCGAGACGTTCACAGCAATCAGCAACCCAGAGATTCCCGGGCGAGGATGGGTAATGGTCACCGGTCTGCTCGCCATCCTCTTCGGATTCGTCCTGCTCGTCTGGCCCAAGCCGACGCTGCTCGTCCTGGCCGTCGTTCTCGGCATCTTCCTGCTCTTGTTCGGGGTCATGCAGCTGCTGATCGCGTTCGGGCTGCGCGAGACGTCGCGCACCTGAGCGGCCTCAGCCTCCCGGACGGAGCGGAAGGCGGTGGCCGGGACATGAGCAGCGCTGGCCCGCCGGCATGCTCGCCAGTAGGTCGCTCGCCAACAGGCGCAGCGTCAACACTTCGAGCTCCCCATGGGGGTCCGGACCGTCCGGTTGGAGCCGGGTTGCCGGTGATGGCGTCTCCGGTTCCGCCGCTGCAGTGATAAGCGCTCGAAGTGGACAGAACACATTGCTACCCTCGGCTCGGCGGCGATCGGCCCCAACGGATGGGGGTAGAACCGGTCGGAGCCCCGGGTGTTGAGCCCGCTGGTCCGCGACCGGCGGCCCGCGGGCCTCATCGGAGAAACCCGCTAGCGCCCAACGGAGAACAGTGAGGGGAGAGGTGATGGAGAGGAAGTGGTGGACACTGGTGGCGGTTTGCACCGGCACGTTCATGCTCCTGCTGGACGTGACCATCGTGGTTGTCGCCATTCCCGACATCCAGAACGGACTGCACGCCACCTTCGGTCAGATCCAGTGGGTCATTGATGCATATGCGTTGACCCTGGCCTCGCTGCTTCTCACGACCGGTGTCCTGGCCGACCGGTACGGCCGGCGGCTGCTTTTCATCATCGGCCTGGCCATCTTCACCGTCGGGTCGCTGCTCTGCGGCTTGGCCCAGACGCCCCTGATGCTCATCCTGTCCCGGAGCGGTCAGGGAATCGGCGGAGCCATCATGTTCGCCACCTCGCTGGCCTTGCTCGGCGACAGCTTCCGGGGCCGCGACCGAGGCGTGGCGTTCGGCGCGTGGGGCGCCATCACCGGGGTGGCGGTCTCGCTCGGGCCCATCCTGGGCGGCATCATCACGAGCGGCATCAGCTGGCGGGGAATCTTCCTGGTCAACGTGCCGATCGGCGTCGTGGCCCTCGCTATCACCTGGTGGCGGGTGGACGAATCCCGGGCGCCGAACCCCGGGCGCCCGGACTGGATCGGATTCGCCTTGCTGACCACGGGCCTGGTCGGCCTGGTCTACGGTCTGATCCGGGCCAGCGAGACCAGTTGGGGGGACACAGGCGTCGCCATCTCGTTGGTGCTCGGCGGGATCCTGCTGGTCTTTTTCGTCATCGCCGAAGCCGTGGTTACCAACCCGATGTTCGATCTCTCGCTCTTCCGGGTGCCCACCTTCGATGGAGGCCTCATCGCGGCGTTCTGCATGAACGGGTCCCTCTTTTCCATGCTCCTGTACCTCGTGCTCTATCTCCAGGACGCCCTCGGCTACTCGGCTCTGCAGACTGGCGTGCGCCTGCTGCTGGTCAGCGGACCGACTCTCGTGACCGCTACCGTGGCCGGCCGGCTCAGTGAGCGCATGCCGGTCCGGTGGCTGATAGGCCCTGGTTTGATCCTGGTCGGAGCCGGGTTGTTCCTCATGGCCGGTCTGAGCGGGACCAGTTCATGGACCCACCTCATCCCGGGCTTCATCATCTCGGGGGCCGGGGCCGGATTCGTGAACCCCCCCTTGGCCTCGACGGCGATTGGTGTCGTCGAGCCGGAGCGGGCCGGCATGGCGTCCGGGGTGAACACGACATTCCGTCAGATCGGCATAGCGGTGAGCATCGCGGCTCTGGGGACCATCTTCAGCTCGACACTGCGCCACCACCTGGATCGGCTCCTGTCGGTGTCGCCTCAGCTCAAGGATCACACCCGGCAGATCGTCACGGCCGTCCGCCAGGGCCAGGGCGGCGCCGCGTTCGCAGCGGTGCCTCCCGCGCTGCGGGGGCAACTCGGGCGAGCCGTCAGATCCAGCTTCGCCAGTGGGATCAACGACCTCCTGATCGTGACCGGCGCGCTGGCCCTGGTGGGAGCGGTCGGCTCGATGCTGCTCATCCGCAACCGGGACTTCGTGAGCCGCCAACCGGCATCGGCCGGCGTTGAAGAGAAGCATCAGCCCGAGCCCCGCCCGGCCTGACCGCCCCCGGGGTGCGCCCAGGCGTCTCCTGGCAATAAAGTTCACTCATGTCGATCGCGATTACCGAGGATCACAAGGCGCTGGCGCAGACCGCCGCTGCCTTCCTGCTGAAAGTCAACGCTCGGGGCGAGGCGCGCGCCCTCCTCGAGGCACCCGAGGAGCGGCTGCCGCCGTTCTGGTCCGACCTGGTCAACCTCGGCTGGCTTGGTCTCCATATCCCCGAGGAGCACGGCGGGTCGGGTTACGGCCTGCCCGAACTGGTGGTTGTGGTCGAGGAGCTGGGACGAGCGGTCGCGCCGGGGCCGTTCACTCCGACGGTGATTGCGTCTGCTGTCCTGGCCGCGGCGGCACCAACCGAGCTGCGAGCGAAGCTGCTCCCTGGCCTGGCCGACGGGTCCTCCTTCGGCGCCATCGCCGTGCGGGCCGACGTGCAGCGCAGCGACTCGACCGCGTCGGGCTCGGCAGTGGTGCTCGGCGGTGGGTTCGCCCACGTCGTCCTCCTGCCATCGGGTGAGGACGTGCTCGTGGTGGACACGAGTGCTTCGGGCGTGTCGGTGACGACGCCACCCAACCTCGACCCGACCCGCCGCAGCTCGCGCCTCAGGCTCGACGGCGCACCGGTAGACGTGCTGCCTGGCGCCCGTCGCATCTTCACCGATCTGGCGCGGACGATTCTGTCCGCGGAGGCTGTTGGGGTCGCCGACGAGTGCACGAAGCTGGCCGCCGCCTATGCGCGCGACCGCATCCAGTTCGGGCGACCGATCGCGATGTTCCAGGCCGTCAAGCACCACTGCGCCAATATGAGTGTCGCCGCTGAGATGGCGACCGCCGCGGCGTGGGATGCGGCGCGGGCCGGCGAGTCGGGGGGCGACCAGTTCACGTTTGCCGCTGCTGTCGCCGCCACCAAGGCGGCGCCGGCCGCCGACCTTTGCGCCAACCTCAGCACTCAGGTCCATGGCGGCATCGCCATCACGTGGGAGCACGACGCCCATCTTTTCATGCGCCGGGCCACCTCGCTGCTCAGCTACCTGGCGGCCGAAGATGCCGCCGAGGACCTGGTCGAGCTGGTGAGGCGGGGCGTCGAGCGGGCAAAAGCCATCGAGCTTCCGCCCGAGGCCGAGCCCATCCGCGAAGAGGTGCGCGCCTTCGCGGCGCGCATCAAGGACCTCTCGCCGGAAGAGCAGCGCACTCAGATGATCGAGACCGGTTACGTGATGCCACACTGGCCGAAGCCCTACGGCCGCGAGGCCGGAGCGGTCGAGCAGCTCCTGATCGAAGAGGAGTTTGAGGCGGCCGGCATCCAGCGGCCGCAGTACGGCATCACAGCGTGGAACATCCTGACGATCATCCAGCACGGAACCCAGGACCAGCTCGATCGTTTTGTCCGCCCTGCGCTCGATCAGGAGGTCATCTGGTGCCAGCTGTTCAGTGAGCCCAACGCCGGCTCCGACGCGGCCGGCATCCAGACCGCGCGGCACCCGCGTCGAAGGGGGCTGGCTCGTCAATGGGCAGAAGGTGTGGACCTCGGGTGCCCAGTACTCGGGCTTCGGTTGGGCGACCGTCCGCACCAACCCCGACGTGCCGAAGCACGAGGGCATCACCATGATGGTCATCGATATGCACGACAAGGGCGTCGAGGTACGGCCGCTCAGGCAGACCAGCGGCGACTCGGGCTTCAACGAGGTCTTCTTCACCGATGTGTTCGTGCCCGACGACGATGTGGTCGGTCCCGTTGACGGCGGCTGGACGGTGGCCCGCGCCACACTCGGCAATGAGAGCGTGAGCATCGGCAGCGGGGGCGGGGGCGGCATGGGGGCTGGATCGAAACGGATGATCGACCTTTACGACCGGCACCCCCAGCGGCTCGATGGAGGCGCGCCGCGCCTCGGCCGGTACGTGGCCGACAACGCGGTGATGAGCCTGCTCAATCTGCGGGCTGTCCAGCGCGCCGTGGCTGCCGCCGGTCCGGGTCCCGAGGGCGCCATGACGAAGCTGGTGCTG
Source organism: uncultured Acidimicrobiaceae bacterium (assembly GCA_963834725.1). Taxonomy (GTDB): domain Bacteria; phylum Actinomycetota; class Acidimicrobiia; order Acidimicrobiales; family Palsa-688; genus PALSA-693. The sequence continues at coordinate 2,346,532 of CAWICN010000001.1, read as the reverse complement.
TCAGAGATCGGACACGAGAGCGCGGCCATCATGACGGAGCTCGCCGGCGAGGATTCGCTGTTCATGGAGGGCGTCGGGGCGATGAGCAACGGCATGGTGCTCATGCACCGCGGCATGTCGATCGCCGGCGGCACGTCGGAAATCAAGCGCAACCAGATCGGCGAGCGCATCCTCGGCCTACCACGCGACCCGCTGCTCAAATAGGGATCGCCGGTCGTTCCCGGATGCCTGCGACGTCAGTTCGCATGTCGCCCGAGGAGTGCTGGGCGATGCTCGAGTCATCCATAAACGGCACGCTCGTGACGCTGCGAAGGAACGGCCGACCGATCGCGCTGCCCGTGTGGTATGTCTCAGGGAAGATGCCCGAACCAGGAGATCCCCGCTCATGGATCAGGGCTCCGGGACGCCGGGCTCGGGGCCGCTGCCTACGTGCCTGGCTTTGATTGTGATATGAAAACCGCGTAATACGCGGCTTTCTTTACACAATCGGTGGCGCCGGGATCGGCGGGCGGAGTTACTTGCGAAGAACGAGCTTCAGCCCCGTCCAGGTGGCGTCGATGGCGCAGACCTTCACGTCCACCCAACCCGTCGGCAGGGCGATGTCCCTGACGGCGTGATCGGTCATATCCGTGGCCATCTTCGAAGCCCGCTTCGGCCAGGCCACCCAAAAGGCGCCGTCGGGAGGGAGCGCCCCCACCAGCCACCCGATGTTGCGAGCGAGATGCTCGCGCTCGGTCACGAATCCTACGATGAGGTCGACCCGCTGGGTCCGTCGCAGACCGTGCTGCAGGCGGACGCCGTTGGGCAGGGCGCCGAGCGTCGTCTCGAAATTGTCAGGAGCGTGGAGCAGGGCGACGCGCATACCCGGCTTGATGCCGAGCTTGCTTTGAAGTGGAGTTCCCGAGTACCCAGCGGGGGAAGGCATGCGCACAGGTTCGCGCCGGAGCCGGGTGGTCCAGTGATGATGTGGCCTGGGCTCTGCCTGCTGTGGGTGCCCGTGCCTGCCTTCTCTGCAGCACCGCCCCCTTCAGGCGGGCACGATTCGCCGCAGAGAATGGCGAATCGGCAGACAGGCCATCTGCTTCAACGGTGGGTGGCGATCAAGATCCCGATATTGGCCACCGCGAACGGCACCAAATAGGTCACGCCAGTCTTGATCCACACCACTGGTGTGGCGTGGCCGTTGACGACAACATCCAGCTGGTTGATAGCGAACAGGATCGTGCCTACCACCAACGCCGTGGCTACTGTTCGCTTCAGATTGGCTGGCCACATCACCACAGATAGGGCCTCCCGCCATCCCCGCCACGAACGACCCGGAGTGTCGCTTTGGCCCTGAACGCTCACAGCAACGCAGTGCAGCACCCCTGACCGGGGCGCGCAAGTTCGACATCTTGACAATGGTTGCTAAGATCAGTAACTATTGCCTGGATGGCTATCAGCGCCGATGCTTCGGGTGCAGAGACGGTGACTCCGTTGTTCCAGGCCCTGGCCGATCCCACGAGGCTACGGGTGGTCGAGACGCTGAGTGTGGCACCGCGCCGGGCGGGGGACCTGGCCGCGGCGCTGGGTGTCAGCCGCCCTACCATCAGCAAGCACCTGCGGCTCCTTCTGCAGGCCGGTGTGATCAGCGATGAGCGGCCCGCCAGCGACGCCCGGGTGCGGGTGTTCCACCTGCGCCAAGAGTCGGTCGTGGCGGTACGAGCGTGGCTCGATCAACTCCAGGCGCATTGGGACGATCAACTGGGGGCGTTCAGGGCCCACGTCGAACGAAGGGCCAATTTCGAAGGAAGGAGAGCCCGATGACTGACATCGAGACGAGCGAGGGACGATCGATCACGTCCGAAGTCGAGGTTCCCACTGACCCTGACACCGCGTTCAAGGCATTCACCGAGGAACTTGACCTGTGGTGGGTGCGAGGTCCGATCAACCATTGGGACGGAGGTCGGGCCCTGGCCATACGCTGTGAACCCGGTGTCGGCGGCCGGCTTCTCGAGGTCTACGATGATTCGACCGGGCAGGCGTTGGAGCTGGCCCGGATCACGGCCTGGGAGCCGGGACGGCGGCTGGCCTGGCGGAGCTCGCTCGATGACGTGGAGACCGAGGTGAGTTTTCAGGCGTCAGGGGCTTCTACCGCCGTTCGCGTCGTGGCTCGAATACCCGCCGGCGGTTCCGATCGAGGGGGCACCGCTTGGGTTCGAGTGGTTCCCACATGGTTTGGTGCGTGGTGCCAGCGCCGAGATCGGGCGCCCCGGCAGGTGCGCGATATCGCTCGGTTGGCGCTCGGGATCAGCTACGCCAAACCCGCTGCCGCGGCCCGCTGGCTGGCCGACGTCTTCGCCTTCGAAGCACCTGATCCTCTACCCGGCGGCGATGATCCCCTTCCCGAAACTGACCATGGCCACCCATGGATCGAGTTCCGAATCGGGAACAGCTCCCTCATGATCTTCAAGCGCGAAGCTGATCGTGAGGGACGGTTCCCAACCGCCGTTCCGTGGGTCTATGTCGATGACATCGAGGAACACTTCCGTCGGGCGGAGAGCTGCGGCGCAACGATTACCCAGAAGCTTGATGCGCCCTGGGGGCTCCCCATGTACAGGGCGGAGGACTCTGAAGGAAACCGCTGGACCTTCGCTCAAGCCCGGCCGACCATGTAACGCTCACCGGATCAAATGGTCCGGTAGGCTGACCCCCGGCCCGGAAGCCCTAGGCCGCGGCCGAGTTGTTGGTGGGCGCGGTCTGCAGTGGCGCCGTTGCCGTAGATCGCGGTAGCAATGCAGGGTTCACGAAAGCGCTGCCGTGGGGACCAGCCACTACGGCCTGGTGGAGTGCGCTGCCCAGGAGATACTGAGGCCAGCCGAGGAACCATTGGGTCCAGCCGTTGTCCCAGGTGCCCGGTGTCGGGCTGCCAACGATTGTGATCGGGTCGCCGGGTACGGCGAGCTGGTAGTAGATCTCGGAGTCGGCGGGCGACAGGTTGACGCAGCCGTGGCTGACGTTTTCGAAACCCTGCTCGCCGACCGACCAGTACGCGTCGTGATAGTAATCTCCGCTGAACGTGAACCGCACCGACCAGGGGACCGAGATGCTGTACCCGGGTCCGACCATTTGCACCGGATTCTCTTTCTCGATGGTCAGATAACTTCCGTCGGGAGTGGCGTCACCGGGTCGACCGGAGCTGATCGGCCAGTCATAGAGGAGCCGGCCGTTCTCGTAAATCTGCGTGCGGTGCGTGGCGGTGTTCCCGATCGCCACCTGCGACGGCCCGATGTAAAAGGTCTGCGTCAGGGTGTGGGCGCCGTACATATCCGCCGCACCCTGCACGCCGTTCAGGTGGCCGATGAAACTCACGATCGTACCGGCCGGCCAGTAGTCCCGGGGCCGAAAGTAGGCGCACGTGGCTGCCGTGTTGCAATGATTGTCCCAGTACCACGCGCCCACCACCGGCTTCGACGTCGTGATCTGCAGCGCCCGCTCCACCGCCGCCTGGTCGGTGATCGGCTGGCTGAAGTACAGGATGATCGGCATCCCCACGCCGTAAGGCTGATGGTAGCCCTCGACGATCCTGGTGCGAAACGTCCGGCTCGGGGTGAGGGTGCGGAAAGTGCTCACGCTGGTGGCCGTGCCGCCGGGTACTGAGGCAGTCGCCGTCACCGTGTAGGTCCGGGAAACGTCGAGCGTCCACTGGCTATGCCAGACTGCGCCACCCTCGCTGAGCAGGCCCGATACGGAATCACCGGATGTACGCACGGTGACATGGCTCAGCCTGCCGTCGGGCGCCGTGACCGTGATGCCCGCCGACGGATCGGCATCAGCGGTCCCGTTTGCTGGCGTGATCGTCACCTGTGGGGCGGTCGTCGCGGTCGTGGCCCGGTCGGGGGGTCCGGTGGTTCCGCTCCCTGCCTGGAGGCTCCTGTGCGAAGTGGTGGAACAGGCCGACACAAGCAACGCCAGGGCCGCAATGGTGGTAATGCCAGCCGGCCACCGGACCCGCCTGGTCGTCCCCCCGTCGCCGCCCCGGATAGTCATCCTGCTCACCGACCTTATGTCAGCACCGGCTCCGTGCCAGAGTCTGCCGCCCGCGCGTTCTGCACTCTATCGTCGGCTGCGATCAAAGCGGGTTCCCATCGCCGCTGCGGGTGTCGCCGCGGGAGGGCGGCGACCGCTTGATTGCGAGCGCGGCGATCCTCCTCTGGCGACAAGGTGGTGCTTGACCAGGTCGGGAGCTCGCACGACGCGCTACCGTTACTCATGCCCGATCAGGTTTCCGGTTCGTCTGCGTCAGCTTCGGCGCTGGCCGAAAACCCGCCGGAGACGGCGCTGGCCAAAAACCCGCCGGAGACGGCGCTGGCCGTAAACCCGCCGGAGACGGCACCGGTTGGTGTGCTGGACGGGATCCGGGTGCTCGATCTGACCTCGGTGATCATGGGTCCGTATGCCACCCAGGTTCTGGGTGACCTGGGCGCAGATGTCATCAAGGTCGAGACCGAGGGGGGAGACGGGAACCGATCGATGGGCGGGGGTCCGCATCCTGAGTTTTCCGGGGTCTCCCTCAACATCAACCGCAACAAGCGCTCGGTGTCGCTCGACTTGAAGCACCCCGATGGGATGGCCGCGTTGCTGCGGATCCTCGACACCTGCGATGTACTGGTCACCAACCTGCGGCCGGGCCCCCTGGGCCGCCTGAGGTTGACCTACGACGTGCTTGCCTCGTCGCGTCCGCGTCTTATCTTTTGCCAGGCCCAAGGGTTCCGGACCGGAAGCGACGAGCAGGACCGCCCGGCCTACGACGACATTGTTCAGGCCGCCGCCGGGCTTCCTCGCCTCAACGAGGCGACGGCGGGGGTCACGGTGTTCTTCCCTTCGATCATCGCCGACAAGATCGCCGGTCAGGCCATCGTTACGGGGGTGCTGGCTGCCTTGTTGCATCGTGAGCGGACGGGACGAGGTCAGCGGGTGGAGGTTCCCATGTTCGACGTGGTACTCGCGTTCAATCTCGTCGAGCACTTGTCGCGCGCCGCGATCCCGGGTGAGCCTTCCGGATACAGCCGGATCATGACGCGCACCAGGGGACCCCACCGGACCCGCAATGGCTATATCGCGATGATGCCGTACACCACCGAGCATTGGCGGCGCCTGTTCGCGGCGATCGGACGAGAAGAGCTGCTCGAAGAACCGTGGTTCGCCGATCACGCCCAGCGCCTCCTCCAGGCTGAGCTCGTATACGGACAGCTTGCGGCCATCGTGGCGGAAAGGACCACGGAGGAGTGGCTGGAGTTCTGCTTTGAGCAGGGGATTCCTGCGAATCCCGTTCCTACCCTCGACGAGATCCTCGACGATCCGGCCCTTCATCGGGGTGTGGTGGAAGTGGTCGACCACCCGATCGTGGGCCCTTATCGCAGCGTGAAGCCCGGGGTGATCCTCGACGACGCACCGTTGACCGTGCGTCGCCCGGCCCCGCTTTGTGGCGAGCACACGGCGGAGGTTCTCGCTGAGGTGGGGTACGAGTCGGCGGTCATCCAGCAGCTCGCCGAGACGGGTGTGGTGCAGGTCCCGGCGGGCTGACCAGACTGCACCCCTATTCGGATGCGGAGCATCCTTTCGCGGCGGTCGCGGGACATTCGGCCGCGACCCCGGCCTCGATCCTGTCGGAGGTCCGGTTGGGTCGAAATCTGCTAGACCCAGGGCGTGTCCAACGTCTCGAGCCAGCATCTCGTGAAGGGGAGCCCGGCCACCCGGGAGTCAGTCCAAGCCGAGGTGCGAGCCTGGCTCGCTCTCAACTGGGATCCGGCCTTGTCCCTGCGGGCGTGGCGGGAGCGGCTTCTCGAGTCCGGGTGGGCGGTACCCTCGTGGCCCGAACGCTGGTACGGCAGAGGGCTGCCGGCCTGGGCGGACGACGTGGTGCACCGGGAGATCAGCCGCGGCGGGGCGGTGGCGTCGGTGCCGGCCGGGTTGGCCGGTCCGACGATCCTCGAGCAGGGCCCCGATCTGGTCCGGGACCGATTTCTGCGGCCCCTGCTGATCGGCGAGGAGCTGTGGTGCCAACTGTTCAGCGAACCATCAGCCGGGTCGGATCTCGCCGGCTTGACCACCACCGCCGTACTCGACGGCGACGAGTGGGTGATCAACGGGCAGAAGGTCTGGAATACCAGCGCCCATCATGCCGACCTGGGCATGCTGCTGGCCCGGACCAACTGGGACGTACCCAAGCATCAGGGCATCACGTACTTCGTGCTCCCGATGAAGCAGCCGGGTGTCGAGGTCCGGCCACTTCGGCAGATGAACTATCGCGCCTCGTTCAACGAGGTGTTCCTCACCGATGCGCGCATCCCGCGAGATTGGGTCGTGGGCGAAGTCAATAAGGGCTGGACCGCCGCGCTGGCCACCTTGGCCCATGAGCGGCGCTTCTCCGTAGTCGGAAGCGGCACGCTCGACGGCGTTGATCCCGGGCCGGCACTCGACGAGGCCCGCCAGGAGGCGGCCGAGGCCGCGAAGGTGTACGCCTGGTATCCCCAGCGGGCCGGGCGGGTTGACCTGGTAGTGAGCCACGCCCAGACCGCGGGGGTTGCAGGCGATCCGCTCGTTCGCCAAGCGATCGCCCGTCTGCTCGCTATGCACCGGTCCAGCCAGTGGACGGCGGAGCGGGCCAGGGCGACGCGTGCGCTGGGGCGTCCCCCGGGACCTGAAGGCTCCATTGGCAAGCTGGCCCTCAGCCAGGTGGCCCGCCAGGCGGCCACCGTACACGGCATGATTGCCGGTGCCAGCGGCATGCTGGCCGGCAACGACCCGGGCAGTCCGCTGGAAGGAATCGTCGCGGAGATCCTCATCTCGGTCCCGGCCCAATCCATCGCCGGGGGCACGGACGAGATCCAGCGGAACATTCTGGCCGAGCGGTCCCTTGGCCTGCCCCGCGAACCGGACCCCGCCAAGAATGTGCCGTACCGCCAGGCGCGCAACCGCTAGACGACCCAATCTCCCGACGACCCGATCTCCAGCCGAAAGGACGAAAAGGTGATGCGTGATGTCGAGGTGTGGACCGGGTCACACGGGGTTCCCGGCAACGCCGTGCCGCAGGCGCGGCGCCTCGAAGATGAGGGGTGGACGGGCATGGGAATCGTCGATTCACAATGCCTCTCGGGCGATCCGTACGTGGCCGCGGCTCTTGCGGCCGCAGCTACCACGCGGCTGAAGCTGGCAACGGCGGTGACCAACACGGTCACGCGCCACCCGGCCGTGGCCGCCACCAGTGCTGCGAGCGTGCAGGTAGAGTCGGGGGGTCGCTTCGTCCTCGGTATCGGGCGCGGTGACTCGGCCCTGGCCTACATCGGCCTGGCGCCGGCTCCGCCTGGCCAGTTCGCGCCATATCTGGCCCGGTTGCAGGGCTACCTGCGGGCCGAGGAGGTCCCCTTCGACCTCAAGACCGACGCCGTCAACGGTTTGAAGTCGGTCGACACATTGCACATGGACAGCGGGCCGACATCGAGCCGGCTGCGGTGGTTACGGGGTCAGGCCCCGAAGGTCCCGGTCGATGTGGCGGCGTCGGGGCCGCGGGTGATAGAGATCGCGGCGCGCTTTGCCGAGGCCATCACCTTTGCGGTCGGTGTGGATCCGGATCGACTCGGCTGGGCCATCGCTCACGCCCGTGCGGCTCGTGCCTCGGCGGGCCTCGACCCGGACGACCTGCGACTGGGAACTTATGTGCCTCTGGCGGTCGACGACGACCGCGCCAGGGCCCGCGAGTTGTTGCGGGGCGGGGTGGGCTCCTACGCCCGTTTCTCGGTCATGCACGGAACGATAGCGGGACCGGTTACCGAGACCCAGCGCGAGACCCTGACAGCGGTGCACCGTGCCTACGACATGCACGCCCACTTCAAGCAAGGGTCCCGCCAGAGCCTGCAGCTCGATGAGGAAGCCCTCGACGCCTTCGCCATCGCCGGCCCGGCGTCATACTGCCTGGAGCGGCTGTCCCAGCTCTACGACATGGGACTGCGTCGCTTCTATCTGACCGGTCCCGGCCGCGGGGCCGATATCGAAGCGGGGCGCGCCTCGCACCAGCGGATCGTGGAACAGGTGCTCCCAGCCCTCCTGAGTTGACTGCTGGCCGGCGGTAGCGCCGGCCGGGCCGGTTGACTGCCGGCCCATAGCGATCAGGAGGCGAGCCAACCGCCGTCGATGGGGTACGTGAAACCCGTGCAGTAGTCGGAGGCAGGCGAGGCCAGGAACACGGCCAGGCCCTTCAGATCGTCGGGCACCGCGAATGCGCCCATCGGGATCCGGTCGGCGGTCTCCTGCATTCGTGCTTCCCTTTCCTCCTCGGAGATCGAGACGGCCCCGTCTCGGCCGAGGTTCGTACGCACGAAGCCGGGCGCGATCGCGTTCACACGAACCCCGCTGCCCGCGAGCGAAATCGCAAGTGTGCGCGTGAGATTCACGACGCCGCCCTTCGCCGAGGTATAGGCAAAGCTGCCGCCTGACCACGCGCCCACGTAGCCGTAGATGGACGCCGTCGATATGATCTTGCCGTAACCATGCGGCAGCATCTTCCGCACGGACTCGCGCAGCGTGAGGAAGACACCGGTGAGGTTGACGCCGATCACCCTGTTCCACGTCTCGAGCGTCGTGTCCCGGATATCGCCGTAGTCGCCGGTCCCGGCTACGCCTGCGTTGGCATAGGAGATCGTCAATGGGCCGAGCTCTGCTTCGGTTCGGTCGAAGGCATCGACGAGCTGCGTTTCGTTCGTCACGTCGACATCGAGGGCGACGGCGCGCCGCCCCAACTTCTGCACGATCGTCGCTGTCTCCTGACACGTGTCGAGGTGCCAGTCGAGACACGCGACGTCGGCACCCGCCTCCGCCACTGCCTCGGCGTAGGCGCGGCCAATCCCGCTGCCTGCCCCCGTCACGAGAGCAACCTTCCCGTCCAGGCGCAACGAGTCCATAACGTTCATGCCCAAGCTCCTCACGATTCCTCATCGGATTGGCCCGACCCTCGGGGGCAGGCGTTGTGGCCCAGCTGGGACCATCCAGGCGCCAGCGGGGCCGGGGTGAGCGACAAACTAGGTCCGCGCTGACCGGCGCGATAGCCCTGCTCACGCGATTGAGCCCTGCTGACGCGATCGAGCCTCGCTGGTCGCACCAGCGAGGCTCAAAGCGCTCAAGCTACGATGGGTGGCGTCGGAGCCTTTCGGCGCCGGTCACCACCGGCTTCGTCGAAGCCTACCGGCGCTACTTGCTACTCCCGCCGGCCACGTGCAGCAGGCCGGCATTGACCTGCACGAACCCGCCCGGGGGAACGCTCTGCCACTTGTCACCAGGCATCACCTTGAGCATGAGCACCTGATGGTTGCAGGAGGAGGTGCCCGGCCACTGGGTGTGGTCGCAGGTGTCGATGGGACCCAGGAAGGACTGGAAGTTCTTCACGTTGTGCAGGTCAGCGTTGACCGACGCCGTCGTGTAGGGCCCCGACGCCTGCTGTGAAAGGGCGTACTGGAGGTCCGGTAAGGCCGCGAAGCCCATGACGCCGAGCTGGCCGTAAGCGGTGGTGTTCGGGTTGCCGCTCGCCTTCTCCGCTGCGTTGTAGGCCACAATTTGCTTCTGTATGGCCGGCGGGGCGGTCGCAGCCAGGTACGGGGTCCAGGAGTCGCCGTAGCTGAAGGTGTTGACCGCCATCGACGGGAACTGTGCGACGTACTGCGAGCACCCGGCCATCAGGATGGGGCCCTTGAACCCGGTGTTCCGCACGGCGGGGAGCAGGGCGTTGCAGTCCTGCTCGGTGGTGGAGATCTCACCCACCATCTGCGGGTTGTCCGACAGCATGGCGTTGGCAACCACCGACCAGTTGACCGTCGCCTCGTCGAAGTAGGTGGTCTTGACGCTGATGCCCAGCTCCTTGGCGACGGGGTCGACGTCGTTGTTGACGTAGACGACCGCCGACGGCACGTTGGCGATGCTCAGGTGGAGCTTGGTGTACCCCTCGGACTTGAACACCTGGAGCGGACCGACGGAGAAGGCCTCGTTCGGCGGGCCGAAGAAATAGGCGTTAGGGGCGTGGTCGTCCAGGGCGTCGGCCACCTCGACACCGAAGATCGGGATCCCGGCCCGAGACAGGATGGGGTACTGGGCGGTGAAGCCGGCGTCAAAGCTGTCGTCGACCGCCACCACACCCTTCGAGACGAAGTTGTTGGCGCAGTTGACCTCGGTCGCCGGCGTCAGGTCACTGTGGCACATAACGGCCTGGAGCGGGTGGCCGTGGACCCCGCCCAGCACGTGGTTGACGTAGTAGAGGCCGCCGGCGATCCCCTGGGGCATCCCTTTCGCGGCCAGCGGGCCCTGGTCCACCAGCGACACCCCGATCTTGATGGGTGTGCCGGTCGCCGTGGTCCCTCCGGTCGAGCCGGTTGCGCCGGCCGCGCTGGTCGCCGAGCTGCTGCCAGCGGCGGAGGTCGTCGCGCTTGATGAGGAATGCGATGATGATCCGCACGCCGTCAACAACGCCACTCCGAGCAGGGCGCTACCGGCCATAGCCGTGACGCTCCGCCCCCGCCTCGTCAGACCCCGCGGGCGGCGGGCCGGTGTCGCCCCGGCGCGCCCTTCCGCCTCGTCCTGTTGCTGTTTGATGGTCAAGTTCTTCCTCTCCCCGGGAATTGTCGGCCGAGCTGGTGGCTCGGACCGCATGAACGTAGCCTTGCCTGACACCTGTGTCACGTCAGCCGCTAGCCGATCACGGTACCAGGCGAGCCAAACGCTTGGGCATCGTCCCCCCAAACGGTCGAAAGGACGCGAATGCGCAGGACACGACTCTCAACACCCTGGCCGCCCGGTCCGCCTCCCGATGAACGCTCCTGGTGTCACTCCTAACTCGGAGCGCATCAAGCCTGACTTCGAGCGCATCAAGCCTGACTCCGAAATCAACAACGAGGACGTCTGGCGGGTGGAGCGACCCGGTGGCCCGGCCCGAGGCTACGGTTGGGAATCGTCAACCGGGGAGGACCGGCGGGACCCTTGGGTCCGGTCCGATCCTGTCGGGCCAGGTCGAATCTGATGAGCCGGATGAGCTTGCTCAGCCTGACGAGTCGATCAGCCTGATGAGTCGATCAGCCTGATGAGTCGATCAGCCTGATGAGTCGACCAGCCTGATGGGTCGACCAGAAGGAGTCAGAAGGAGGAGGATGCAGGGTGACGGGGGATTTCGTCGGGGACAGGGCCGCCCGAGCGCTCGAGCCGGTCGAGGGCGCGCTGGCGGGCCTGCGTATCTGTGACTTCACGGGAGTGCTCGCGGGCGCAGGAGCGACGAAGTTCCTGGCCGCCTTCGGCGCCCAGGTGATCCGTGTCGAGGACCCTGTCCGCAAGGGGCAGTGGGACATCTTGCGGGGTGCGCCGCCCTTCAAGGACAAGCGCCGGGGGATCGAGTTCGGGTCGGGGTTCAACAACCACAACGTGGACAAACTCGGCATCACGCTCAATTTGAAGACCGAAGAAGGCCGAGAACTCCTGCGCCGGCTGATCGCGGTGTCGGACGTGGTCACAGAAAACTTCGCAGCGGGCGTCCTCGCATCGCTCGGGTTCAGCTACGAGGCCATGACCGAGATCCGGCCCGACATCATCTATGTGTCCAACTGCGGTTTCGGTCACACTGGCCCCTACCGCGGCTTCAAGACGTGGGGTCCCATTATTCAGGCTGTCTCCGGTCTCACCTTTACCTCGGGCCTCCGGGACCAGCCACCCGCAGGGTGGGGGTATTCGTATATGGACCACACGGGTGCCTACTACATGGCGATCGCGATCCTGGCCGGGCTGTGGCACCGTCGGCAAACGGGCGAAGGGCAGTGGATCGATCTGGCGTGCGCAGAGGCCGCGACCGCGCTCACCGGTCCCGCCATCCTGGATTGGGGGGTCAACGGCCGACCCATGCGCCGTCCGGCCATGCCCGACAGCAACCGCAACCAGTGGCCGCCGATGGCACCGCACGGGATCTACGCCACGTCGGGGGAGGACAACTGGGTGGCGATCTCGTGCCGCAGCGACCAGGAGTGGAAGGCGCTCGCTTCGGTTATCGAGGAGCCATGGGCGGCTGACCCCGGCTACTCGACCCTCGCCGGGCGCCTGGAGCGCGAGGACGCGCTCGACGCTGACGTGGATCACTGGACCCGGACGCAGGAGCGCTTCGACCTGGCCGCCCGGCTCCAGCGCATCGGCGTCCCTGCCGCGGCGGTGACCAAGCCCCCCGAGCGCATCGATCAGGATCCCGACGTCGCCGCCTGGGGGCTTTTCCCGACCGTCGAGCATCCGGCCATGGGCGAGGTGCGCGTGGACGGACTTCCCGTCCATCTCTCCGAAACGGATTGGCGGATATGTCAGGGGGCGCCGTTGCTGGGGGAACACAACGAGGTGGTTCTCACTCGCCTGCTGGGCGTGGATCCCGCCGACCTCGAACGCCTGCGCGGCGCGGGGGTGATCTGATGCCCGGTCCCCTGGACGGGCTCCGCGTGGTCGAGCTGTCGAGCGAGTTCGGCGCCTACGCCGGCAAACTGCTCGCGGACATGGGCGCCCGGGTCGTTCTCGTTGAGCCACCGGGTGGATCTGCCACCCGCGAGTACGCGCCGTTCGTGGACGACACCCCTGACCCTGAACGCAGTCTCTGGTTCTGGCATTACAACACCAACAAGCTTGGCGTGACCCTCGATCTCGACGTCGCCGCCGACCTCGACCGGTTGCTCCAGCTGCTCGACGATGCCGATGTGTTCCTCGACGCCGAGACACCCGACCGGATGGGCGCCCTCGGACTCGACCACGAGAGCCTGGCGCCCGGCCGCCCGCGTCTGGTCACCGTTTCGATCACGCCGTTTGGCCCCGGGAGCCCCCGAGCCTCCGAACAGGTTACGGATCTCACCATCCTGGCCGGCGGCGGCCCGGTGTGGTCCTGTGGCTATGACGACCACGCTCTGCCTCCGGTGCGGGGCGGCGGCGGCCAGGCCGGGCACATTGCGTCGCACTATGCGGTGATGGCGCTTCTGGTGGCCCTGCTCGCCCGCGAGGAGCGGGGGACGGGACAGCACGTCAGCGTCAACATGAACGCGGCGGCCAATGTCACCACTGAGGTGGCCACGTACGGGTGGTTGGCGGCCCAGAGCATCGCCCAGCGCCAGACCGGTCGTCATGCGGCCGAGGTACGGACGTTCGAAACGCAGGTGCAGTGCGCCGACGGACGCTATTTCAACACCGGCTTCCCGCCTCGGCGCCGGGCCGAGTTCCTCGCGCTCATCGAGTGGCTCCGCGAGCTTGGTTTTCTCGACGAGTTCCCGCTCGCCTCCCTCCTCCAGATGGGTGCCGAACGCCCCGATATCACGCAGGCTGAGATACGTGAGGATCCGCTGATCGGCGAGATCTTCCACGCCGGACGTCAGGCCGTGACGTTCATCGCGGAGCGCCTGTCCGCTTACGACGTCTTCGTCGGCCTGCAGCAACGGGGCATTCCCGTGGGCGTGATCTATTCGCCGGAAGAGGTCATGACCGATCCGCATTTCATCGACCGCGGCTTTCCGACACCCCTCTACCACGAGGAACTCGGCCGGGAGGTCGCCTACCCCGGCGCGCCCTACCGCTTTACTCGCACTCCCTGGGAGCTGCGGCGCCGGGCGCCGCGTCGGGGCGAGCACAACGAGCAGGTCTTCGGGGGCGCCGTCGACGGCAATCGGTGACGTCCCCTTCTCACCGGCTCACCGCTCGCCGAAGTCCCACCCGGTGCCGTCGCGGAACTCCTTCAGGATCCGGCGGGACACGGTGTGGATATGCACCTCGTCGGGTCCGTCGTAGATGCGCCCGGCCCGTGCCGCCCGGTACATGCGATCAAGGGGAGTGTCGGGGGTAAGGCCTTTGGCCCCGTACACCTGGATGGCCCGGTCGATCACGTTGTGCAGCATCTGGGCACCGGCGACCTTGATGGCTCCGATTTCGACCCGCGCCTGTTCACCCTGGTCAATCTTGTAGGCGGCATGCAGAGTCAGCAGCCGGGCCGATTGAATCTCGGTGTAGGAGTCGAACACCATCTTCTGGATGAGCTCTTTGCGGCTGAGCGGCTCGCCAAAGGCGACCCGGTTGTTGGCCCGATCACACATGAGCTCGAAGGCGCGTTGAGCCTGCCCGAGCCAACGCATGCAGTGGAAAATGCGGCCGGGGCCGAGTCGGTCCTGGGCAATCTGGAAGCCCTTGCCCCGCGGCCCGAGCAGGTTCTCCCTGGGGACACGGACGTTGTCATAAATCACCTCGGCGTGTCCGCCGTTGTGGCCAAGGACCGGAACATCACGGACGATGTTGTACCCCGGGGTATTCGTGGGCACGATGATCTGGCTGAAGGCCTGGTGGTCGGGAGCGTCCGGCTCGGTGCGGACCATGACCGTCGTGTAGGCCGCCCGGCGAGCCCCTGAGGTAAACCACTTGCGCCCGTTGATAACCCATTCGTCGCCATCCAGATAGGCGCGGGTCTGGAGCTGCGTGGGATCCGAGGATGCGACATCGGGCTCAGTCATGCCAAAAGACGGAAAGATCTCGCCGGCGACGAGTGGTCTGAGGTACCTCTCGCGCCACTCGGGAGAGGCATAGCGGTGCAGCATGATCGAATCCTGCAGCGAGTGGGTGCCGAAGACAGCTGTTGCGTACTCGGAGCGCCCGATCACCTCGTTGACGTAGACGTAGTCGAGGAACGGCATTCCGTGGCCGCCGATCTCGACCGGATGGCCAAGGGCCCATAGATCTTCGTCTTTGGCTTGCTGCATCAGGCTCTGGAGCAGGGGGCGCGAGTCGTCATCCCCCACCGCCAGCTTCTCCTCCACCGGGTAGATGCGTTCCTCGATAAACCGCTTGACCTTGGCCCGGATCGGCCGTACGTGCTCAGGTACCTCGAAGCTCATCGCCGCACACCTCCTGTTCAGGGAGTCGACATGGCTGTTCAGGGAGTCGACATGGGTGTCGGTAAGCTTACTCACTCAGCCTGGTACCCGTGGGGTGTGCCACCCGCCGGATTCCGCTCGGCAGCCCCTATACTGAGAGTCTAGCGACGGGTGGTCGCAGCCAAGTTGAGTAACAACAGCCCTGAGTAGAACCAGCCCTGAGTACTGCAGCGCCGAGTTGAGGACAGCAGCGAAGCATATGACCGTCACGCGGAGGACGAGGACAAACGGACACAAGGCGGTCGGTGCCGGGCGCTCGTCCCGCGACGGCGCCGAGCAGGCGCCTCGGACCCCTCGACGTGAAGAGACCCGGCGGGTGCTGCTCGACGCGGCCTCGCGCTTGTTCGCGGTGAACGGCTACCACGCCACCACGGTGCCCGACATCGTCGAAGCAGCGGGAGTGGGCCACGGCACCTTCTACGAATACTTTGGGAATCGGCGGGATATCCTCCTGGCCCTGGTCACCCAGGCGGTCAACGACCCCACCCGCGCTCCTCGACTGAAGAGCCAGCACCTGCCCGAGAGAATCCGGGCCGAGATCTTCTGGTACCTGTCTGAACATGTCGATAATTGGGCGATCGCGAAGGTCTGGCACGAAGCGTCCAACTTCGACCCTGAGGTCGCGATCATGCGTCGGCAGGAGCGGGCCCGCCGGATCGATCGGGTCCACAAGGGGATCATGGCCGCCGACGCCCGGCCCGACATCGATCCCGGCATCGCGGCCGCCGCCCTGGTTGCCATGCTCGAGGAGTTCACTCATCGCAGGTTCGTCGAGGGCGATGGTCCCGGGACCACCCCTACCGACATTGTTGCAGCAGCTGAGACACTGGCGACGATGTGGCTCGCCGCCATTGGTCTTGATAGCCCGTCGCGAGCTGACCGCCGGTCTTGACCTTATAGCCAGGCTGATCTCCCCACCTTCCTCCCATCAGGCCCTCGTCGCAGGTGTCGATTGATATAGATTCCCGACCATGGTGGCTGCACATGGCGCTCTGAAGGAACTGGTCGTCGTCGATCTCACTACGGGGCTGAGTGGCGCGTACGCGGGCAAGCTGCTGGCCGACCTGGGAGCCCGGGTGGTGATGGTCGAACCACCCGGCGGGTCGCCGTTGCGGGCCCGGCCCCCGCTCGCCCCGGACGGGTCGAGCGCCATGTTCTCTTACCTGTCAGGGGGCAAGGAGTCCGTGATCCCCGCCGGCAGTGACGCCGACGGGATACTCGAAGGGCTGGTCTGGTCGGCTGACGTGGTGCTGGTCGACGGGACATCGCCGTGGCAGTCGGAGCCGCGGCTGCGGCCCGAGCATGTCGTGGAGGTCGATCTCTCGCCATGGGGCCGGGCCGGACCGTATGCGGGTTGGCGGGGCAGCGACATCGCCGTCTGGGCGATGGGGGGCTATCTGTATTTCACCGGCTCGCCGGACCGGGAGCCGCTCTACCTGCCAGGGGGCCAGGCGGAATTGCATGCCGGCGCCCACGCCGCCTTCGCCGCCCTGGCCGGTGTGCACGAGCGACGCCGCAGCAAGCTCGGTCAGCGGGTCGAAGTGAGCCACCTCGAGTCGGTGCTGACGGCTCACGCCTGGCTGGTGTCGTCGTGGGCGGGGAACGGGACGTTGCTGCCCCGGCTGCCGATGGATCTCATCCGGGCGTCCGACGGCTGGTTCTATTCGATGCAGATCGTGCCGTATCCCGATCTGTTTGTGATGATCGAGCGGCCCGAGATGGGCGAGGAGGGGCTGCAGGACGACCCGATGAGGTGGATCGCCAACGCCCCCCGGATCTTCACCGCCGTCGCCGAGTGGGCTAAGGACAAGACGGTCGAGGACATCATCGAGCTGGCACAGGCCATGCGGATAGCGATGACCCCTGTGCTCGACACCAGGGGTGTGGCCGAGGACCCGCAGATGGCCGCCCGCTCGTGGTGGGAGCAGGCTGACGGTGACACGCTCCGCTTTCCGGGCCAGCCCTTTCATCTGTCCGCTTCACCGGCCCACCGGCGGGGCCCGACGCCGGCCGCCGGAGCGGACACCGCCACCGCGGTTGCATCGCTTTCACCACGAGGCAAGCTGCCGGCCCGGCCGGTGGCGGCCAACGCCGCCGAGCCGCCTCTCAAGGACGTCAAGGTGCTTGAGGTCACCGCCAACTGGGCCGGCCCCGCCTGTGGCCGCTACTTCGCCGATCTGGGCGCCGACGTCATCAAGGTCGAATGGCCGGTGAGGCCGGCGACCCGGGCGCTGTTCTGGGTCGGCCCAACCCAGGACTTCCAGCGTCAGCCTTATCACCGGGCCATGTACTTCAACGAGATGAACCGCAACAAGCGGGACGTCGCCCTCGACCTCGGGGCGGACGAAGGCAAGGAGGTGCTGCTGGACCTGGTGCGCCAATGCGACGTTCTCATAGAGAACAACAGCGTGCGCGTCATGCCCCAGCTCGGGCTCGGCTGGGACCAGCTCCGCCAGGTGAACCCGCGGCTGATCATGGTGTCGATGTCGGGCTACGGCGCCAGCGGTCCCCGGCAGAACTGGAGTGCGTATGGCTCCAACATCGAGACGACCACCGGACTGACATCGGTGACCGGTTATCCCGACGGGGTGCTGTCGCGCACAACGCTGTACTACGCCGACCCCGTGAGCGGCATCCTCGGCGCGGTGGCGGCGATGGCCGCGCTGGAGCACCGCCGGCGCACAGGCGAAGGGCAGTGGGTCGAAATGTCGCTCAACGAGTGCGGGGCCGCGTTCATGGCCGAGCCGCTCCTCGACTACCTGGCGAACGGCGTGGTGCGAAAGCCCATGGCCAACCGTGACCCTCGGTTCGCACCCCAGGGCGTCTATCCGAACGCCGGTGACGACCACTGGGTGGCCATCAGCGTGCAGACCGACGACGACTGGGTGGAGCTGGCGCACGCGATGGGGCGTCCAGAACTGGCGAACGATCCCGAGCTGGCGTCTACGGCAGGACGCCAGGCCCGCCACGATGAGCTCGACAAGGAGATCGGGGCCTGGACGGCAAGCCTGGAGCAGTACGAGGTGGCCTGGGAGCTCCAGCGGCGTGGGGTGTCAGCGGCGCCGGTGCTTGCCAATTGGCAGATCCTGCCTGATCCCCACATCCACCGCCGCGGCTTCTATCAGAGTATCGAGCATCCGGTGGTCGGCGTCTACCCGACCACTACCTGGCCGTGGAAGTTCTCGCGCACCCCGGGGCACCTCGAGCGGCCGGGCCCGTTGTTCGCAGAGCACAACCGCCAAATCTTCGACGAGCTCGGCTACGACGAGGCACGCATCGCCCACCTGTACGAGCGGCGTGTCACCACCGATGCGCCTGTCGAGCCGGAGTGAGAGTCCTCAGCGCCCTTCCCAGGAGTCATGGCCCGGCTTGGCGATCGCGAGGTCGTCGCGGGCCACCGCCACCAGATCCTCCCACGCCCGATCCTGAAAGACCGGGTCATCATCGGAGCGAAGCCGCTCGGCCAGCTTGACCGAAAGGGTTGCGACGTCACCTTCGCTCCCGAGGAGCGAGGCCAGCCGGTCGTGTTCGCAAGCAGAGGCCTCGGCGCCGAGACGCTGCTCGCGCTCGAGGATGCGGGCCAGGTTGGCTGCGACCCGGCACTTATGCTTCAGCGCTTCAGGCAGCACGGGCAGCAATTCCTCGTCGAGCAGCTCGGCGATCGCAGACAGCAGTTCTTCGGCAGTCGGTCGGTACTGCATGAAGAGGGAGCCTATCTTACCGTCCGGCGGGGAGGTCTCCTGATCCCTTGAACCTGACCGCCGCGAACCTGACCCCCGCGAACCTGACCCCCGCGAACCTGACCCCCGCGAAATTGACACTGGTATCGGATCCGTGTAAGTTCCAGTCGGCCGTCGACGGCTTCGTGCCGTCGTCTTCGACCTGGCTCGAATGGCCCCGGATAGCGCAAAGGTGACGATTGTGAGGACTCGAAACCTCAGAATAAGGCCGCCCTAGCCCGGTTTGTTTGGCGGCTTCGCCGATTGGAGAGGACCCGGGCGCCACAGTTCGAGGGCCGCGTTGTCGGTGAGCCATGCGTGGGCTACCGTCTGTGGCGATTGGCCAATGTGCAAGTGTCGAACCGGCTCTGCTCATGGCAATCAGGGGAGGGTCATAGCAATCAGGGGAGGGCGAATCGTCTTCCGCTCGGCTGTCACAGGGGGAATGGAGCAGTTGGAAGTCGTGCGAAAGAGCTACAGGCAACCAGCGGGGGGAAACCAATCCTTCCCTGCGCAGCGTTTTCGGACCCGGCGGGCATCGTCGCTTATTATCGCCGTCGGCTTGGTTGTGGGCATGGCCGCCATCTCGGCATGCGGCTCCTTCAGGACCAACACAACGGTGAGCATCACGTCGCCCGCTCAGCTGAGCACGGTCAAGGTGCCGTTCACCGTCACCTGGAAGAGCACGGCTCCCCAGGGGACCAGGTATGCCGTCTTCATTGATGCGACGCCGATGCCGCCCGGTCAGACCATGCGCGTCTTCGCTGATACCGGCTGCAAGCGCGTACCGGGCTGCTACCCGCCTCCCGAGCTCCTCGCCAGCGGGGGGATCTACATCGCCCCCAAGAACCACTGCCAAATACAGACCCTCCCGACGGCGGTCGGGATGACCGCCCACGAGAACCCCCCCATGCACACCATCAACATCATTCTCTTCTCGGGCACCGGGGCCAGCACCAAGGGGCATCGCATCGGTGATGCGGTGTGGCAGGTGGAATTCCGGGGGGCCAACGGGCTCGCAACCTTCGGAGCCTTTGCTGGAACCGGACAGTCGAGCGGTTGTTGAACTCGGGGCGGCTGGTATGACGCGCATGCTGTGGCCATATGAAGTCAGCGGCTGAAAGCGAGATAAGAACCCATAATTTTGCCCATTCTGTCAGTGTGGGCGGTCGGCTCGGGCGTTGACGCCCAACCGATCAGGTGCTAAGTTTCGTCCGACTCACGGCTATGTGGGTGGACTGCAGATTTCTGGATCTCTAGCAGGGGGGAATACATTGAGTCCGATTGCACGGCGTCGAGGACAGCGATTCGGTGGAAGCCGGGCCGCCGCGGTAGTGGGGGTGATGGTGCTAGCCCTGGTGGCCGCGGCGTGCGGCTCGAGTGGGTCGCACAGTTCGAATGGGAGCGGCTCGGCTACGACGGCGAAGCCCACGGGCGGCACTATTGGTGGTACTGCTCCGGCGATCGCGGCCGGACCGGGCTGCAAGCAGACGGTCAAGCTGGGCGTGACCTACTCCACCGATGAGGGAGCGGTGCTCACCCAGCTCGGGAACGCGTCGTTGGGCAAGGAGGTCACCTCGCCCACCCTCGTGCAAACCACTAAGGCTCTCTACAACCGCATCGCCAACTACGTCAACGCCCACGGCGGCCTGGACGGCTGCCCGATCCAGTTCGTCTACTACAACTTCCAGTTCGGCGACCCCGCCGGTGAGTCGGACAACTCGCAAAACGAGTGCACCGCCTTCGCCGAGGACGATCATGTCTTTGCTGAGCTCAACCAGTCCAACGAGAACCAGACGCTGATCAGCTGCCTGGCTCAAAAGCACACGGTGATCATCTATGGGGGCGGGCTGCAGTACCGCCCCATCCCGTCGGACTTCACCAAGTACGCCCCCTACCTCTACCAGCCGGACTACGCCAACCCGTACAAGTTCGGGCCGGTACCCACCCTGCTGGCGAAGGGCGGCTTTTTCGGTGCCAACCCGGCGTCGGCCAAGGTGGGGATCCTCCTGGCCGACGATGGCAGCGGCACCAATCAGCATCTGGTCAATGCCCTGTGGAAGCCGGCGCTGGCCCAGCTCGGCATCAAGAACCCGGTCGTGTTCACCTACTTTCAGTGCCACAGCGTCTCCGATTGCGCCACGACCACCAACGACTTCTCCTCCGCCGTCTTGAAGATGCGCCAGGCCGGGGTGGACCACGTCCTGTTCACCCCCGACGGTGGGGATGCGGTCTTCTTCTTCTTCCAGGTGGCGCACAGCCAGAAGTACTACCCCCGGTACGGGATGACCACCGACAGCGGCCCGTCGCTCTTCAACACCGAGCCCAAAGACGAGCAGGGCAACGCCATGGCGGTGTCGTATCTCGCCTATGACCTGTTCCCCAACCTTCCGGCCGAGGCCAAGGCCGCCCCGCCCAACGCCACCAAGACGGAGTGCGAGGCGATGCTCAAGCAGACCTACCCGGCCTACTACGAGCTCTACTACCCCTTGTGCGACGAGATCTTCTTCATGGTCAACGCCCTCAAGGGTTCACCGACCATCAGTGCTACGGCGCTGCAGGCTGGCGCCAATCGGCTCGGGAACACGATGCCCTCGGCGTCCGGTTTCGGCAACCTGTCCTTCGGGCCTCCCGACCACTACGACGGGCTTACCACGGCCAGGCTCATCATGTGGCTCCCGAAGTATCAGGTGTGGACCTTTGTGCCGGGCACGGGGGTCTACCCGCTTGGAACGAGCTCCTGACGGCTGAGCGGTGACCGACGATCTAGCTAACGCGGCTGATGGGGAGCAGAGTTTTCAACCCGCCGAGGACGACTCGGCTCTCCGTCAGACCTGCCGGGAGTTCTACGGGATAACCGGCGAGCCCGACCGTGTGCCCTTCAGGCAAGCGCTCCGTGACTCTGGGCCTGGCTCGACCATGGCGCTCGCCGCGCTCGGACTGCTCTTCCTGGCCGACGCGGCCGTGGGCGCGTCCGCCGTGTGGTCTGTCCGGCTCTCCGAGTTGTCGTTCGGCAACATAGATCCAGGGTCGGCGTGGCAGCTCCGTCCGGTCGCCTTGGTTGCCGCAGGGGTAGTGACCGTTTGGTTCTTCCGCCATAAGCGATCACGGAAGTTATGGGCTGCTGTGGCCGGGCTGGCGCAAGCCGCGCTGATGGTTGGTGGCGCCTTTGCGCCGACCGGTCTGATGCTCCTGATCACCGAGATCGCCGCGGCGGTGTTCTCGGGTGTGGTGATCGCGACCGCCCTGCCGATGGCCATGGATATAGCTCGCCCGGAGATGCGGGTGCGCCTGGCCGGAGGGTTCGCGGCTGCCGTTCTGGCGGGAGTCGGCCTGAGCGGGTTGGTGCTGTCATTGACGACGATCGGTGGGCTGACCTGGAGACCCGCCTTCCTGATCGTGGCGGTACTGCCAGCGGTTGCGGGCCTGGCGGTGATGACGATCCACGAACCCGAAGCCGGCCGGTGGGATCGCACCCGGATCCGCCGTTTCATCAACGAGCACATCGGCGACGACCCCGAGGCGGTAAGCGAGGATCCGCCGCTACGCCTGGGGTCGAGGTTCGGCCGTGTCTTCGGTGGCCCGACCGCCCTTCGGGTCGTGCTCTGCGGGGCCGCGGCCGGAGTCGTCATCTGGGGGTTCAATACTTACCTCTGGCAGTTCCTCCGTGATCGCTGGGGGATGAGCATCGATGCGCGGGATCTCCTGCAGCGCACCGTGTTCCTTGGGGCCGTCCCCTTCGTGATCGTGGTGGCTGCTCGCCTGGAGGGGGCGTTCCGGGCCTCCCCCCGTCGCCTGGTCTGGGCGCTCACGTTCGCCGGTCCGATCACCGCCGCGGCCTTCGCGGTCTTCATCGTGTCACCCTTCTGGGCGCTGAGCGTCGTAATGCTGCTCGTCGTCACGGCCGGGGCCGGCGTGTTGTTGACGGCTGCGACCTTCATCCTGCTCACGCTCGTCGACCCCCGCTTTCGCGACGCCGCCGCGGTCGTCCTCGCCTTCGCAGTGCTTTTGGGCGGGGGCGTGGCCGCTCAGCTCGCCGGGGTCATCGGCCACCGCTTCGGGATCGGATGGGCCATGCTCATCCCCTGCTTGCTGATGATTCTGGGTTGGTCGAGCCTGAGCCCGGCCCAGCTGACGATCGACCACGACCTCGACGTCGTCATCGGCCGCGAGATCGAAGTCGCAGAGCTCACCGCTCGGAGACGTCTCGGCCATCGCCTGCCCTTGCTGGTCTGCAAGCACATCGACTTCTCCTACGGACAGGTGCAGGTCCTCTTCAACGTTTCCTTCTCGGTCGCCGCCGGCGAGATCGTTGCGCTGCTCGGCACCAACGGGGCGGGCAAGACCACGCTCCTGCGGGCCATCTCCGGTGTCTCCGCACCGAGCGCCGGCTCGGTTCACTTCCAGGGGGAGGACGTCACGTTCGCGGGGGCCGACCAGCGGGTGCAGATGGGGATTTCGCAGATTCCAGGCGGCCGGGCGGTGTTCGGGGCGTTGACGGTCGCCGACAACCTGCGTGCGTACGGCTACACGTATGGGGGGAGGCGGGCCGAGCTCAACCAGGCCATCGACGAGGCGTTCGCGGGCTTGCCGAAGCTCTACGAGCGGCGCAACCAGCTGGCCCAAACCCTCTCGGGCGGCGAGCAGCAGATGCTGGGCGTCGCCAAGGCCTACATCATCAAGCCAAAGGTGCTGTTGATCGACGAGCTGTCCCTCGGGTTGGCGCCGATCATCGTGTCCGAGTTGCTGGACATGGTCCGCCGGATCAATGAGGGGGGCACCGCGGTGGTACTGGTGGAGCAGTCGGTCAACGTGGCGCTTTCCCTCGCCAAGCATGCCTACTTCATGGAGAAGGGCGAGATCCGCTTCGACGGACCCACCGACGAGTTGCTCCAGCGTCCGGAGCTGCTGCGATCCGTGTTCCTCAGGGGCGCCACCGTCGGACTTATGGGAGCGGACACATGATCGCCGCATTTCAGGTTCACCCCGACGTGATCCTGCTCGGGATCGTGACCGGCATGACCTATGGCGTACTCGGCGCCGGCCTGGTCCTGATCTACCGGTCCAGCCGGATCATCAACTTCGCCTATGGCGAGATCGGCGCGATCGGCGCGGCACTTCTCGGCACCGCCGTCACCAAATGGCATCTTCCTTACTGGATCGCGTTCATCGTGGCGCTGGCGGTCGCGGGGCTCGTCGGAGTGGCCTGCGAGGTGGTCGTGGTCCGCCGCTTCCGGGCGGCCCCAATCGTCCTCACGGCCATCGTCACGCTCGGCCTCGGGACCATACTCGACAGCTTTTCGGCGATCATCAGCAGCACGGTGGGCGCCGGTATCACCTACCCCCAGCCGTCTGGTTTCCCCCAGTTCTTCGTGGGCGCCCTGCTCATGACACCGGCCTACACCGCCATGCTCATCCTCACTCCGCCGTTCGTGCTGGCCATAGCGATCTTCATGCGCAGGGGCCGGCTCGGCGTCGCCATGCGGGCGGCGTCTTCCAACCATGATGCCGCCCTCATGGCCGGGATGCGGGCTCCCCGCCTGTCGTCGCTGGCGTGGGCCCTGGGCGGCGTCATGGCCGCCTTCACGGCCATACTGGTCCTGCCCACGAAGGGGTTCTCCGGGGGCCAGTTCCTCGGTCCGGGGCTGTTGCTGCGGGGCCTGTTTTGCGGGGTGATCGCCGGCATGACCAGCCTCCCGATCACCCTGGTCGCGGGGCTCGCCCTCGGGGTCATCGAGCAGATCCTCCTCCTCAACTATCCGAGCGGTGGCCAGGTCGACGGCATCATCCTCCTCATCATCGTGGTCGCCCTGCTCCTGCAGCGAGCCAAGTCGGGTCGCGCCGAGGACAAGAGCGTCTGGGCGACCGTTCAGGCCTTCAGTCCCCTGCCGGCCTCGTACCGGAAGGTTCGGTCTATCCGCGCCCTGCCCTGGGCCGTCTTCGTGATAGCCCTCGCCGCGGCCGTCCTGATACCCGAGTTGACGAGCGACGCGAATGCCCTGACCTTTACGACCATCGCCGTCTACAGCGTGGTCGCGATGTCGGTGGTGATCATCACCGGCCTCGGCGGCCAGCTGTCGCTCGGTCAGTTCGCTCTGGCCGGGCTGGGAGCAGCGGTGTGCTGGCAGGTGCAATCCCACGGCGGAGCGTACATCTGGGGCATCCTCGCCGCCATCGCCGCCAGCGTCGCGGTTTCGCTTGTCATCGGCCTCCCCGCGGTGCGGATCAGAGGCCTGATGCTGGCCGTCGTCACCCTCGGGTTCTCGTTGTTCGCATTCGAGTGGTTGCTCGAGCAGACCTGGATGTTGGGCCGTGGCGCCAACCCGCCAGGAGTGGCCATCGGGCACTTTCAGTTCGACACCGGCAAACGGTTCTACTGGATCGCGCTGTTGGCCCTGGTCCTGACATTCTGGTTCGCCCGCAACGTATGGATCGGCGGGGTCGGGCGGACCATCAGGGCGGTACGGGACAATGAGGACGCCGCCCGCGCCTTCACCGTGCGGGCCACCTGGGTGAAGCTGCAGGGATTCGCGCTCGGCGGTGTCCTCGCCGGCCTGGGTGGAGCGATCTACGTCCATGTCCTGTCGACGGTGTCGCAGAATGCGTTCCCGGACAACGCCAGCGTCACCACCGCGGCCGCAGCGGTGATCGGTGGTCTTGGCATCCTGGCCGGACCGATCCTGGGTGCCCTGTACCTGATCGGCATACCCCACTGGGTACCGCTCGACAACGTCGAAACGCTTGTCACCGGTGCCTTCTGGGTCTTCCTCCTCGTGCAACTCCCCGGGGGCGTCGGGCAGGGACTGGCGCCAATCCGGGACCTCATCGTCGACAATCTCGCCCGGCGCGCCGGCCTGGACCCTGTGGCCGAGCGCATCGTCACACCCGGCGGCGGGATCGATGCGGCGGTCGGATTGGCGGTTTCGCCAAGGACCGGGATGCAAGCGCATCGAGAGGGTGAGACCATTCTCGTCGCCAAGGAGCTGACCAAACGCTTCGGGGGCCTCACCGCCGTCGACGCGGTCGACCTCGAGGTCCGCTCCGGCGAGATCCTGGGCCTGATCGGCCCAAACGGAGCGGGCAAGACCACGTTGTTCGAGGTTCTCGGCGGTTTCACCCGCCAGGACCGCGGCTCGGTGCATTTCGAGGGGAAGGACATCAGCAGGACCCGTCCCGAGGTGCGAGCCCGGCTCGGCCTGATCCGCTCCTTCCAGGACGCGGCCCTCTTCCCCACCATGACCGTCCACGACTCGGTCATGCTGGCCATGGAGGGGGTCGCTCGCACCAAGGTGATCCCCGCTGTGCTCGGTCTTGGCGGCCGGGCCGACCGTCGGAAGGCGACGCAGGCCGACGAGCTCCTGGCCACCATGGGCCTTACCTCGTACCGGGATACGAGGATCCTGGCCCTGTCGACCGGGACCAGGCGGATCACCGAGATCGCCTGTTTGATCGCCGCCCAACCCAGCCTGCTGCTGCTCGACGAGCCCACTTCAGGGATCGCTCGAGCGCGAGACCGAGGCGATGAGAGAGGTGCTTCGCAACGTCAAGACTCAAATGGGGCTCACCCTGGTCGTCATCGAGCACGATATCCCTCTCATCATGGGACTGGCCGAACGGATCGTGGCGATGGAGGCGGGACGCGTCATCGCAGTCGGTACTCCCGGCGAGATCCAGCGCGATCCCCGGGTGATAGCTGCCTACCTCGGCACGGATACGACTGCGATCGAACGTTCCGCCCGGGGCACGGCGCCGGCGATCGGCGCGGTGCTCGCCGGCGAGGCCGAGCTACAGAGTGACGGATGAGCGAGGTCATGGATCACCAGCACCAGCGAACCACCCGTGCCACCGCGCTCCTGAGGCGCATCCGGGCCGTCTACCGGCTCCTCCTGGTCGTGCTGGGGGGTGCGATCGCCTATGCGGTCGCGACGCCCGCGTACGCCGCGACCGGTGGCGAGCACTCGTCCCACATCTATACGATCGGCCGGCAGTCGACATTGACCGGAGCGATCATCATTCTGGTCATCGCAGCCATAAGTATCCGGCGCAACCTGCGGAGGTCCGTTGGCGGGATGGTCGAGATGTCGCCGTTGTCGCAGCCAGGGCAGATCGATCGGCCCCGGGCGGGTAACTAGGCCCAGGTAGGCCCGGAGCCCGGGAGGCTCCTGCACCACGGTCGTCGTGGAGTACAGGGTGCGAGCCGGCCTCGGCTTGCGTCCGCGCGACCGTCGTGGCGGGGCGGCGCTGCGGCCTGGCTCTCGACGCAACGTGTCATCGGGAGCTAGGCGGGCGGTCGAGGCGTGAGTGGCGCCGACTGCTCCTACGCCGCGATTGTGCTATGAAAACCGCGTAATACGCGGTTTTCATAGCACAATGCCTGAGGGCCCCGGACTGGGTCCGGGCATATGGGCAAATGCCTGCGGCTCGGCAGCAACCAGCCCGAGGTCGGCGGGCCGACTCTCAGCCGCGAGAATGCGGCAAGAGCTTGTCGGGACGGCCGGAGCCAGCTCCCGCCGCTACTGGGGGGCAGCGGCAGGAGCTGGCCGGTATCCGGTCGGCCTGGCCGAGTCTGGCCGGTATCCGGTCGGCCTGGCCGAGTCTGGCCGCGGCTAGCCGCGGCCGTGGCGCAGGAGCTTGCCGGGCGTGGCGCCCGTGCACTCGCCGTCTTCGAAGGTGACCTCGCCGTTTACCAGAATCGCCTTGTACCCCTGGGCTCGCTGCACCCGCCGCCACTCACCGCCAGGAAAGTCGCTGACGGCCTCCCCGACCCAGCGCGGCTCCACGTCGAGGCTGTCGAGCTCGTAGACGACCACATCGGCCGGGGCCCCCTCGCGAAGCATGCCGCGGTCACGGAAACCGGCCGCGTGCGCCGGCAGGGCGCTGAGGCGGAAGTGGGCCTCCTCCAAGCTGATCTTCTTCTCGTCCCGCACGAGCCAGAGCAGAAAGTCGGTGGTGTAGGAGCCACCATTGAAGAATTTGGTGTGGGCGCCGCCGTCCGAGACACCGGGGAAGGTGTAGGGGCTATCGGTGATCAGTTCGCCGACGTTGGTGGCGTCGGAGCCCCGTGAGGGGCCGAGGAATTCGACGTTGAGGTCGCCGGCGACGGACAGGTCGAGCATGGCGTCGATGTAGTGCTTGCCCTCCTCCTCGGCGATCTGGCCGACCGACTTGCCGACGTAGGACTGGAGGTTGGCCTGGCGGTTGACGCCCTGAACGATCAGATTCGGGATCGGTCCGGCGATGGCGTTAGCCCGGACCAGCCGGGCCTCGGCTTCGCCGATCTCGGCCTTCAGCCGCTCGCGGATCTCGGGGTCCGCCAGCTTCCGGAGCTTGTCCTCCTTGGTGCCGGTGGTGGCCTCGTTCCAGGCCTCGCTGGCGTCGTACAGGTTCCAGTCGGCCATCGTGAAGGCGAACCCGGACCGCAGGGTCGCGCCCTGCCCGAAGATGCGCAGGCCTTTGTCATTGGTTCTCTCGAGCCATTTGAGGCTGCGCGTGTGGATCTTGGGATCGGGGCCGGCGAACACGAGGTTGTGGAGCACGGGCCGCTTGGCGACCTTCGCCATCTTCTCGACGAACGCCAGGTCCGCCTTGATCGCGCCCGTGGCCTGGGTGACCTGGATGAAGCCCTCGTCCCGCTCAGCGAGGACCTGGCACAGAGCGAGGATGTCCTTGTCGGCCATCGTGTCGGTGACCATGGGCGTGCCATCGAAGTCAGCCTGCACGCTGTGCTCGCCGAGCCGTTGAAGTGAGAAGCCGCACAGGCCGGCGTCCATACCCTCGTGGAGAAGGTGCTGCATCTCCTTCCGCTCCCCGGGGGTGGCAGGTCGAGACTTGGCCGCTTCCAGCCCCATGACATAGATCATCAGGGGCGCCACCGGCATGTACTGCAGACAGTTGACCCCCATAGGGGTGGCGTCGAGGCTATCCAGGTACTCAGGAATGGTCTCCCAATCCCAGTTCATGCCGAGCCGCATGGCCTCGAGCGGGATGGCTTCGGTGCGGGTCATGGTCAGCATCGAGCGTTCGCGGAACTCCGGACGGCAGGGTGCGAAGCCGAACCCACAGTTACCGAGCACGACTGAAGTGACGCCATGCCAGCTCGAGATGCTGCACCACGGGTCCCAGCGGATCTGGGCGTCGTAATGAGTGTGGAGGTCTACGAAGCCGGGCGCGACGATGAGGCCGTCAGCGTCGATCTCGCGGTCGGCCAGTCCGTTGGGTCGGCCGCCGATCTGGGCGATCTTCCCATCTTTGATCCACACATCACCCCGAAAGCGCGGGACTCTTGTGCCATCGACAACCGTTCCACCTTTGATGTGGACGTCGTACTCGGTCATATGCACCCCCGTTTGGGCGTGGTGTCTCAGTATGGTGTCTCAGTCCCACCCGACACCGATATCAATTGTACTTGTGAGCCTAGCACGCACCGAGAGTCGGCGCCGCCGCCACCTGCGTGGTGTCGGCGTGCTGGCATCGGGTTAGCTCACCCAGGTCTTGACCTTCTCGATCAGCTCCAGTGGCTTCTCGCCCACGGGATTGACACTGAGCACAGTGACGCCGGCCGCCTTGTAGGCCTCGACCCGTTCGCGCACCTCGCCTTCGTCGCCGACCATAGCGGTGGCGGCCAGGTAGTCCTCGGGGACGAGCGCCTCGGCCTCGGCTCGTTTGCCCGACAGGAAGAGGTCCTGAATCTGCTCGGCCTCCTGCTCGTACCCATAGCGCCGAAAGACGTTGTTGTAGAAGTTCTTGCCCCTCGCACCCATGCCACCGACGTACAGCGCAGTGCCGCCGCGACCCGCCTCCCGCAGTCGGTGCGCAGTGTCGCGGTCGCAGATCGACAGCACGCCGCCGGCCGAGATCTCGAGCGGCGGCAGTTCCGGATCGCGCTGGGCCAGCCCGGCGTCGAGGTCGGCGCCCCAGACTTCGTGCGCCTTGTCGGGATGGAAAAAGGCGGGGAGCCAGCCCTCGGCTATCTCCGCGGTCATCTTCACGTTGGCCGGTCCGAGGCTGGCCACGAAGACCGGAATGCGCTCCCGAACGGGATGATTGATGATCTTGAGCGGCTTGCCCAAACCCGTCCCCTGCTCCTCGGGGAGAGGGATCTGATAGGCCGGGCCGTGGTGTTCGACCCGATCCCGGCGCCAGACCTGGCGGCAGACATCGATGATCTCCCGGGTGCGGGTCAGTGGCTTGTCGAAGGGCACGCCATGCCACCCTTCGATCACCTGGGGGCCGGACGAGCCGATGCCGAGCACGAAGCGCCCCCCTGAGACGGCGTCGAGACCGGCGGCCGTCATTGCCGTCAGCGTCGGCGTTCGCGAATACAGGGGCAGGATTCCCGACGCCAGCTCCACTCGCTCCGTCTGGCCGGCCAGGTAACCGAGCAGGCTCACCGCGTCGAAGCTGTACAGCTCCGCCACCCAGATCATGTCGATACCCGCCCGCTCCAGATCCTGAGCTCGGGTGGCGGCCTGGCGGGGATCGCCGGTATATGCGACTGAGGTCGAGAGTTTCACGTTCCGAACTTAGCAGGACCCCTCAGGAACAGCATTGTGTCGCCCACTAGGATGAATCTGAGACGGCCGTTGCTCTGCACGTGCGCTGCACGGATGTTGCCTGGCACGGCCGGGTGGTCGCCGAGCCCCCAGTGCCGGCCGCAACGGGGAGGAAACTGTGAAATTTGGAATCATCTATGAGCATTCCGTGCTGCGCCCATGGGACGAGGAGTCCGAATATCGCGTCTATCAGCAGGCGGTCGAACAGGTCGTAGCCGCCGAGCAAGCCGGCTTCGACCAGGTGTGGGCGGTCGAGCACCATTTCCTCGAGGAGTACAGCCACTGCAGCGCGCCCGAGGTGTTCCTCTCGTACTGCGCGGCGCGCACCGAGAGGATCCGGTTCGGCCACGGCATCGCCCTCGCCCTTCCGCCCGTCAACCACCCGGCGCGCATTGCCGAGCGGGCCGCGGTACTGGACATTCTGAGCAACGGCCGCCTCGAGTTCGGTACGGGACGCTCGGCTACCTGGACCGAGCTTGGTGCGTTCGGGTGCGAGCCGGACTACACCAAAGAGATGTGGGATGAATGCACCCGGGCCATCGTGAAGATGTGGCGCAGTGACTCGTTTTCGTGGGACGGGCGGTTCCTCAGTTTCCCCGAGCGCAACATCATTCCGAAGCCCCGCCAGAAGCCGCACCCCCCGCTCTGGGTTGCGGTCCAATCGCCCGAGACCGCCGTCCAGGCGGGCGAGCGCGGGATCGGGGCCCTTGGTGTCACGCTGGCGGCGCCGGTCGACTACGTGAACATCGTCAGGGACTACCGCCGGGCGATCCGGACCTGCGAACCGATCGGTGAGTTCGTCAATGACCAGGTGAACGCCGTGTCGTTTATGTTCTGCGGTGAGGATGACGCCGAGGCCAAGGCCATCGGCGGCAACGCCGTCATTCAGTTTATGACCCGGGCAGTGCACCTCACCGGCGTGGGTGCCGTCTATCCGTCCCCCGCGTATCACGCACACTCCAGCGCCTTGCCGCTGCGAACCCGGCCCGGCGACATCGTCGGACCGGTCGGCGAGGGCACACCGATAGGCGACCCCGACGCGTGCATCAGTGCGTTGCGGTTCTGGGAGGAGGCAGGTGTCGACCGCATGGTTTTCTTGATCACCGTCGGTGAGGCCATCCCCCACGAGCGGGTGCTGCAATCGCTTCGGCTCTTCGGCGAACAGGTCATACCGGCCTTCCGCGAAGCCGAGCCGACCCAACCGACGGCCGCCGGTGCCAGGGGATGACCCCTACCGCTCTCGTCACCGACTCCACTGCGGATCTCCCCGAGGGCTCGGGAATCCACGTCGTGCCGGCACGCGTCGCCTTCAGCGACAGGAACTTCTCCGATTCCGAAATCACTCCAGAAGAGTTCTACCGCCGGCTGCACTCGACCGACGAAGCGCCGTACCTCTCGTGCCCCAACGAGGACGAGTACCGCGCCGCCTTCGAAAAAGCCCTGACCGAGGGCGGATCGGTGCTGTGCCTGGTCATGCCGTTCGACATGATCCCGTCGTTTACCTCGGCCAACGCCGCGGCGGTGACTCTCCAGCCGGCAACCATCAAGATCGTCAACCCCGGGGTGCCGTCGGCTGGTTTGGCAGCGCTGTTGCTGTCGCTTCAGGAGGGTGTGAAGGCCGGGTGGGAGCTGGCCCGGCTCATCGACACCGTCGACGAGCTGGCCCCGGCCAGCGACTCGATGTTCGTGCCGGCTGCCCTTGACTGGCTTGATCGCAACGGGCGGCTCAAGCTGATCGAGGAGCGGCTGGGTGAGCTGGGCGATGACATGATCGTCGTGCGGGCCGGCACCCGGCTAACCGGCGTCGCCGTCGCCGGGTCGCGCCCGGAAGCCTACGATCGTCTGCTCACCGAGGTGGGGCGTCGCGCCGGTGAAAATCGCCCCATGGTGGTCTGTGTCGATCACGCCGAAAACCCACAGGATGCGGCGCTCATCGCTGACCAGGCCCGGCAGCGCTTCAATGTCGTACGGCTGGAGATCACCGAGCTGAGCCCGACCTTCGGGGCGCAGTTCGGGCCCGGCGCGGTCGGCGTCGGCGTGGCGCCGTTTCTCGAGACATGAAGGAGAAGAGATGCCCGAGTTCGGAACGCTCGTAGGATCGGAGGTGCAGGCCCCGGCGATTGATGGTCAGCACCCGGCGCCGTGGGAGCTCAAAGACGCTCGTGTCGCCCAGATCACTTTCGAGGTGGCGAAGGCCAGTGCCCTCGCCTATCTGCCCACCGACATGAGCCGTCCGCTGCCGACGTATGGCCGGTTGATCGTCGTTGCCGCGCCGGACTCGCCCGCCGGCGCCCTGACCATCGGGGCGCTCAGTGTCTCAGGCCGGTATGCCATGACGCCCCGGAACGTCGCCGTGCAACTCGTGGTCGACGGTCCCGCTGACGCGGTGGCCGGAACGTTTGGAGGTCCCGTCGTCGAAGGTTCGGTTCGCCTCGACACGGACCAAAGGGGCGTGTTGGCAGAGGTCCGGCCCGAAGGTAGGCCCGCCCTACACGCTCGTCTTCCCTCCCCCCACCCGATCGACCCGGCGATGCTCCGCTGGGATCGGTGGGTCACTTACCGCACCGCCGGGGATCGGGTCGAGCTCACCGACTTCGCCCTCGAGGTGGCGGCGACCTCGGCGTCGCTGTCGAAGGGAGCCACGATCGAGACCGACGCCGGCCGTGACCGCGGCGATCTGTGGCGACGCCTGGCCAGCCGCAAGGTGATCTCGGCGTGCTACGTGGAAGGGACGATCACCCTCGGCGAGGTCTCCGCCGCCCACCAGGCGGTGCCGGCCTCACCGCAAGGCATAGGCTGACGTCCATGAGCGCTGACCCGTCTGGCTTCGCCACCGAGATCACCCTGACCGGACCGCTTCGTTCGCCTGCCCAGATGCTGCAGGCGCAGGAGGTCGGTGGCCATTCGAGCGTTCACGACGCGGAGACTGCCGCGACGCTCGGCCTGATCGGCGCGCCGATCGAGGCACCAACCCATTTCAGCCAGATCGACCCGCTTGCTGTCGGGTTGTGGGGTCAGGCCTGGTTCGAACGCGGTTGTGTCAGCTGCCATTTCCGCACGATGGTGGTCGAAGGCGAGCAGGTGCAGGCCTCACTGACGACCGGCGGGCCGGCTTTCGGACGGGTGGAAGCTCACAAGGCCGATGGGACGTCCGTGCTGACCGGAACGGCGTCGGTCGGCCCTGATCATCCCGAGACCGAGCTCGAGGCGCGGCGGAGCTCGCAGGGCGACCCGGGTGATCTGTTCATCGTCGACCAGCTGCGGGTCGGGATGCGCAACGACGAATTGGTCCAGGTGTCGGTCAACAACACCGACCCAAACGGCCTCGGGTATCCGTTCTCCCTCGCCGAGAAGCTGGAGCGCATCACCGAGCCTCATCCCTGGTACACGCCTGAGGGCGGTGCGAGCTCGCCCTGGGGGCGCGCCATCCTCCCGATGGAGATGATCAGCGTCCTGTCCAACAAAGTGGGAGCTCGCTGGCCGGTTCGCGGCCCCGCGCTCGGCTTGTTCCTCGACCTGGAGATCCGTCTGGTCGAGGGGCCGGTCTTCGTTGGCCAGACCTACACGCTCGGGCAGGAGATCGTGGGCCTCAGCCAGAGCCGGCGGACAGAGTCCTACTGGACCCGCACCACCATTACCGACGCGGACACTGACCGGGTGGCCGCGGTGGTGTTGCTGCACTCGGGGGTGTTCAAAGAGTCGTATGCCGATTACCCGAAGGTCCGGCCAGGGGGTTAACGGCTGCCGGCTGTTGCTCAGGAGCCGGAGCCGGGCCGTTTGTCGGACGGCGGGGCGGCAGCCCTCGCTACGCCGGCTGTCGCCTCCAGGCCGGGGTCGAGGTGACCCTTGGGCGCTGCGGTTGGTGGTCATGATGCCTAAGGTGTGGGGTCATTGGTGAGGAGCTGGTGGGGTGTGCGGCCTCGCATGTAATCGCTGCGGTTGCGACGTCGGTAGTTGTCAGTGATGACCGCCCGCCCCCGACCTTTGGACCAGCCCGCCACTTTTGGAGCCGGAACTACATGTGATGTAGTTCTCGCACCAAAGGTGAGCGGAGTTACCAAAGGTCGAGGCCGCACCGGACACCGGACGCCGGACACCGGTGTTGTGGTCCAGCCCCGAACTCGGTGACGCCGGGAGTGGCCCGACCATTTGCGAGTAGATATCGGCGCAACAGCCGCCCTGGCGGGCACCATCCTTAAGTCAGTAGGCCCCTCATCTACCCACTGCTAAACCACATATGGACAGATCAATCACGCAGCCTCAGTACTTCGAATCTCAACGTAGTTGAGATCTGAAGCACTCAATCACTGGAGGCTTCGCCCCCGGTCAGGAAGTGCTAGACGAGCGAGTAGATCTCGTTGGTGTTGGCGCCCAGGAAGCGGATGCGTGTCTCCTCGCTCAAGGGTTTCACCAGACGGGTCAACGACTCAACCCAGCTACCGGTGTGATCGGGGTGCGGGTAATCGGTAGCCCACATGAACTGACGTGCGCCCACATGATCAAAGATGTAGGCGCTCGCCGTCTCGTCGGGGTCGCCCGAAATGAAGCATTGGCGGCTGAAATACTCGCTCGGCTTCATCTTGAGCCTGCTCGCCTGGCCGATCCCCGTCTCGAAGATGGCGTCGGCCCGGTCGAGGATGAAGCCGATCCAGCCGCTGCCCGACTCGAGCACGCCCAGCTTGAGATCGGGAAACCGATCGAGCATCCCGGTGCAGATGCACGACAGCAGCGCCTGCACGGACCCTTGATGGCCGAGGACGCTGTAAAACAATCCCGCGGCCGTGCCGAGCTCACCGGGCGTGTACCGCGGCGACAGGTTCGTGAGCGGCTCGAAGGTGGGGTGGATGGCGAGGGGGACACCAATCGCCTCGGCTCGCTCCCACAGCGGGTCGTGGTCGGGGTGGCCATGGGGTTTCTTGCTATGGGTGAAGGGCGCGACGAACCCGCCCTTGCATCCGTCGGCGACGGCGCGTTCGAGCTCGTCGGCAGAGCCCTG
The DNA here is from genome assembly GCA_963834725.1 of uncultured Acidimicrobiaceae bacterium. GTDB lineage: Bacteria > Actinomycetota > Acidimicrobiia > Acidimicrobiales > Palsa-688 > PALSA-693. The sequence continues at coordinate 2,311,320 of CAWICN010000001.1, read as the reverse complement.
TGGATCGAGGAGAGTCAGCTGGGCAATCGGCACGAGCCGGCCGCCACTGTCCCGGCAGAAGTCAGCGATCCACCGGTTGTAGGCCCGCTGGTAGGCGAGGGTGATTTCCGGATCGTCGACCTCGCATTCCCACAGCAGACCGATGGTCGGGTAGAGCAAGGCCCGGTCGAGGTTCTCCCGCTCGAGGAGCTCGATCCGCTCGGTCGGATTGCCGGCCCCGAAGGGAATGTGGTCCATGTACAGCCGGTCGGCGCTGGGCTTGATCCCCTTTTCGCCCATGGCGCCCATCAGGCCCAGCGAGCCGGCGCGGGTGCGCTGGCTACGCTGGCCGTTGATCTCCAACTCTTCCAGACCGTCATCGTCCTTGACGATCCGTATCGGCCGGTCCTGGTACTTGTCCTCGAGATATTCCTCCCACAAGGTGGCCGGCTCGAGGACGTGACCGTCGGCGTCAACCGCGCCGTCATATGAGAAGCGGACGATCTCATAAGCCATTTGCGAGCAATCCTCCCGATCCAGCCCATCCCCACTGTTGGTAGCATCGTAGGGTAGTCCGTCTCTGGCGATCTCGTCGACCTCCCATCACCGGGATGAGGAGTTCGTCGACGCGGCCCAGGTTGCCCCGCTCATGAGCGTTCCCGGCTGAATGGTCCGATTGCACCACCCGATTGTTGGGTGTTGAATGACCTGGTAATCTCCCGGCCGTTTCGTTCCCTATCTTCGCTCCCTATCAGAGAACGCGGGGGTCACCATGCTCGATCTCGTTGTGCGGAACGCCATCGTCTACGACGGCTCCGGTATGCCGCCATTTTTGGGGGAGGTAGGGGTAAAGGACGGGCGCATCGTTCGTGTCGGCCGCGTCCCGGAGTCAGGAGACGTCGAGCTCGACGCCGGCGGTCACGCGGTGGCCCCGGGCTTTATCGACATCCACACTCACTTCGACGCTCAGGTCTGCTGGGACGGTCTCGCTCAACCCGAGCTCGAACACGGTGTGACGACGGTGGTGACGGGTAACTGCTCGCTGACGATCGCCCCGCTCCACGCCGGCCAGCGGGACCGGCTCTGCCGGATGTTCCGTCAGATCGAGGACCTGCCCATGGCCGCCTTCGAGGAAGGCATCGACTGGCAATGGGAGTCCTTTGACGGATGGCTCGGCGCGCTCAATGGAAAGCTGGGGATCAACCTGGCGCCATTGGTCGGACATAGCGCGCTGCGCATGTGGGTGATGGGTGAGGACGCCTTCCATCGCGAGGCGACTGCCGACGAGATCGCAGCCGTGCAGGCGGTGCTGGGGGAGTGCCTGCAGGCCGGTGCGAGCGGACTGTCGACCAGCTATATCGATGTCGACCACAATTTCCAGCCGGTGCCGAGCCGGCTCGCCACCCATGACGAGCTCCGGGCTCTGTCGGCAACTCTCGGCGAGGCTGGACATGGCATGCTCCAGATCGTTCACGAGTTCTACGACACCGACAAGACGGTCGAGCGGGTGGACATGCTCGCCGACCTCTCGCTCGAGTACGGGATTCCCACCACGCTGGCGCCGCTGTTCCACAACCGGCGCGCCCCTGACATGGGTCCGGTCGTGCTGGGCCGCATCGAGGAGCAGGCCAGGCGGGGAGCACGCGTCTGGCCACAGGTCCAGACCCGGCCGATCGACATCAACTTCCGGCTTCGTGAACGCAACTTCATGCTGGCGGCGCTGCCGAGATGGCGTGAAGTGTTCAGCCTGCCTGCCCTGAGTCAGAAGATCGACGCCTTTTCCGATCCCGAGACCCGCGCCCGGCTGGTGGCCGAGGCGCTGCCGGGGGGCGACGACGAAATGCTCGAGGCCATGCGGCGCCGGCTCGACGATGCCTACATCCGCGGGGTGGCCAAGCCGGAGAACCAGCATCTCGTGGGGCGGCACCTGCGCGAGTTGGCCGAGGAGCGCGGGACTAACGTCGTCGAGGTCATGATCGACGTGGCGTTATCCGAGGATCTCCAGACCGAGTTCAAAAACGATGGCCTCGGCCACATTGACATCGAACCCGTTGGGGAGATGCTGGCCCATCCGCACGTGCTCATCGGAGCGTCGGATGCCGGGGCCCACGTCCAGGCCTTCGCCACCTACGGTGATCCGGGGTACCTGTTCAGTCAGTTCGTGCGGCGGGCTGGCGTTATGCGCACCGAGCAAGCCGTGCGGCGGCTCACGCTCGAGCCCGCCCTGGCCTGGGGCCTGCGCGATCGCGGCCTGCTCAACCCGGGCTATGCCGCCGACCTGGTGGTCTTCGACCCCGACACGATCGACCGTGGCGAAGAGGTGGGCGTGTCAGATCTGCCCGGTGACGGGTTCCGTTATATTCGCCATTCGGTCGGCATTGATAGCGTGATCGTCAATGGGGCGGTTACCTGGTCGGCGGACGCGGGGTACTCGGCGGCCCGCGCCGGACAAGTGGTGAGCTTGTCCACCCCGGCCCACGTGGGATAACGACCAGAAATCATCCCTCGCAGGGGTTCGTCACGTAACTAACGGCGCGCTCCGGATGGCCGGACCAACATGAGCAGATCCCACTCGAGCTCGGGCACCCGACGGCCGCTGGCGGCCATCACGATGTTGGGGAACTGGCCGTTCAGGTGCTGGTGAGTCTGGCCAGCGAGGCCAAGTCCCCACCGCAGGGTGCCGAGCACCTTCCACCATTCGAAACGCTCCTCATCGAAGGTTCCGCCGGCCCGTTCGTACCCGGCCACGAACGGCTGACGGCCCGCAAACCCACCGATCTCATTTTCGTCTTCGCGGAAGCGCCACATGCGCAGTGCTGGCCACGCCAGGTCCTGCATCGGGTCACCGTGGCGCACCGTACCTTCCCAGTCGAGCACCGCCGCGAGGCCCTTCGGGCTCACGATGATGTTGCCGTTGCGGACGTCGGTGTGAACGATCGTCCTTTTCGGCGGCGGGCCTGGTAGATGACGCTCGAGCCAGCGCAGACCCATCGCCATCGCCGGTCGAGGTACCAGCAAATCCGCCACCCCCTGAGCGGCGTTGGCCAGCGCCGTCTCCGCCGGGTTCTTGGACGGGTCATCTCTGAGCTCGTCGGGTGCGAGGGCCGGGTCGACCGCATGGAGGTGGGCCAGCGCCTCCCCCAGCTGGGCCGCCACCACTTCGCCGATCCCCTCACTCTGCACCATGCGCAGCACCCGACGAGGCACCGACTCGCCGTCAACCCGGTCGGAGAGAAAAAAGTGGCCGCCCACGTATGACGGATCGGTGCAGACAGCCTGAACGTGAGGAACCGGCACCCCGTACTCCTCGGCCACCAGGCGCACACCCGCTTCGGCGGTCATGGGATTGATCTGGATGTCGGCCGTCGGCAGGATCGTCGCCACGAGCTCAAGCGTTGTATCGTCGCTCGTCGCGTCGAACAACACATTGCCGCGGCGCGCACCGGCCGACGAGGCGCTCAGGTTGGTGACGGTGTAGGTCTGCGCGAAATGATCGGTGAGGAACCGGGCCAGGCCAGTACTGAGATCGGCCACGGCAGCCCTGTCAGAGCCGCGGGGCCGGGCGCAGCAATTGGCCCGGACGCCGTTCAGTGGCGTCGGGCTCCAGCCGGCCGTCGCGCTGGACCACCTCGCCGTTGACCAGCAGGTGGCGCATCCCTGACGGCTGATCGGCCGTGAGCCTCTCCCCGTCGGCCGGAAAGTCGCGGACCCGGCGGAGCGGGCCGGGCGCCACCAGATCGGGATCAAAGACGACCACGTCGGCCGCCAGACCGGGAGCGAGCACGCCGCGGTCGGAAAAACCGAAGAGGCGGGTCTGGACCTGGGTGAGCTTGTGGATGGCTTCCTCGAGGGTGAGCACCTCCCGCTCCCGGACCCAGTTGCCGAGCAGGTCGGTGGGCAGCGGCGCATCGCAGAGCTGTCCGACATGGGCGCCGGCGTCGCTCAACCCGAGTGTGCACTGCTGCTCTCGCAGGAGCATGGCGATTCCGTCGAGATCGTCGTTGGCGAGGATCGAGCGGACACGCAGGGCCAGTTCAGGCTCCTCGAGGGTGACGTCCAGCAGCACGTCGAGCGGGTCGGCGCCGCGCTCGGCGGCGAGGTCCGACAACTTCCGCCCGACCAGCTGCGGATTGGCGTCCGACATGAGGACCTCGAAGGACTCCCATCGCGGCGGAATACCCTGGCGCGCCTCCCAGCGCTCCCGTACCTCTTTGCGCCAGGCCGGGTCGGCGAAGGCGGCGCGGCGGGCATCCAGGCCGCTGCCGGACAGCTGGGCGAACACCGGGTTGGTGTTGAGGATGAACGGCTCGGTCATCAACATGGAGAAGGTCAGTGGCCGGCACGACACCTGGGGCCAGACGTCGGCGCCGGCGGCCACGCCGGACCGATGGATGTCCACCATCCGCATGTGCGCCCCGCCCCCGAAGGTGAGCAGGGCCGTGTAGGTGAACGGCGCACCGATCGTCGGTTGCAGCTCGTAGATCTCGGCGAAGCTCAGGACCTCACCACCGTTGACCGCCACCACGCCCCGACCGGCCGCGCCGACGACTCCGAACAGCGCCTCGATCTCATCCCGGGCCGCCCGCCGGCTCGGGATCGGCCGTCCGTCGGCACCGAGGTGCGTGATGGCAAAGCTGGTCGCGAACCCTGCCGCCCCCGCGTCCATGGCGTCGGCCACCACCGCCGACATACGCTGGATTTCTTCAGGGGTCGCCGGTCGCTCCGCCGCGTCGGCGCCCATCACCCACATTCGCACCGGTGTATGGCCGACATACGCAGAGAAGTTGATCATGCTGCCGCTGCGCTCCACCGAGCGCAGGTAGTCGGGAAAGGTTTCGAAGTCCCACGGAATGCCCGCCATCAGCGAGGCCGGGTTCATGTCCTCGACCTTCTGCATCGTGTTGGCGATCAGCTCCCGGTCAGTGCTGTGGGTGGGCGCGAGCGAGAACCCGCAATTGCCGGCCACGACAGTCGTCACACCGTGAAAGCACGACGGGGTGAGCGCGGGGTCCCAGAACACCTGTGCGTCGTAGTGGGTGTGGATGTCGACGAAACCCGGAGCGACGACGTGGCCGCCGGCGTCCAGTTCGACGTCGCCGTGCAGGTTGTTGCCGATCTCGACGATACGCCCCCCCTCGATCGAGACGTCGGCCCGTTGGCGTGGTGCCCCGGTACCGTCGACGATGGTCCCGCCCCTGATCACTGTGGTTGTAGCCATGGGTTCCGTTCTCCCTGTGAGCAAGTTGAACGGTTGCAGCCTAGCCCTGCCGGGCTTCCGCCGTCACGGGACGACGGCCACGCGGAGGGCGCCGGTGCTCTTGTCGTCGGCCGCGGTGAACGCCTGCTCGAGTTCGTCGAGGTGGTAGCGGTGGGTCACCAGGTCGGCCACGGGGACCGCGCCCGATCCCATGATCTCCAGGGCCACATCCATGTCGTGGACGCCGTCGAGCGCCGCGTAGCTGATGGCAAAGAACAGCCGCTTCTCATGGTTGAGGGCGGCCGCCACGTTCACCGCTTGGGGTCCGAGGAAGCTGCCGAGTACGGCCACCTCACCTCGCCACGCCGCCATTTCCAAGGCCATCGCGAAGGTCCCACCCGCGCCGCCGACCGCCTCGACCACAAGCTCTGGCCGCATGCGCCGCACCGTCGCGGCCGTCTCCTCATCGACCGGGTCGAGGACCGAGGTGGCGCCGCAGGACCACGCCGCGGCCTGTTGGTGTGGGTGGCGGGCGATGGCGGCGACCTCCGACGCGCCGAGGTGGCGGGCGGCCATGATCGCCGACAGGCCGAGCATGCCCGCCCCTATGACCGCGACCTTCTTACCGTCCACCCGGCCGTCACGGGCCGTCCAGCTGTGGCGCACAGCATGGACCCCGCACGCCATGGGCTCCGCGAGCGAGCCGACCACGACATCCATTCCGGCGGGCAGGGGATGGGCGGCCGCGGCGAAGAGGACCATCCGATCGGCGAAACCGTAAGTGGCCAGCGGCGATCGGTTGCGGCAAAACCAGTTGGCTCCATCCAGGCAAGCCTGGCAACGACCGCAGGACTGGGCTGCGCTCGGGTCGACGGCGACGCGGTCACCCACCGCAACCTGCTCGACGCCGGTGCCGACCGCCGCCACCACCCCCGACACCTCGTGCCCGGTGGCCCCGGCGACCCGCGTGCCGGCTGCGCCCGGCCGGGTGGCGTGCCACTCGTGCAGGTTGCTACCGCAGACGCCACACGCGGCGACGTCGAGCAACAGCTCCCCCGGACCGGGCTCCGGCAGCTCGACGGCCCGGACGTCGAAGCGGTGGTCGCCGGCAAGGAAGGCGGAACGCGCCGTGGACTCGGTCGACGGTGTCACCGGGCCAGTCGTCATCGGGTCCCCGACGTCGTCGTGATGGTCTGCATCGGGCCAACGTAGCCCACCGGCCCGAGACCACCGGAGGGGCGAGCCGTGGGTCCGGGGCCGGGCCGCCGGCGAGATCAGGAGAGATCAGGAGAGATCAGGAGAGATCAGGCGAGATCAGTAGTCGCCCCAACGGGCGTGGCGCTCGTCGAGTGCGGCGTGCAGGCCCTTCTCTCGCAAGGTCTGAATGAAGCCGCCTTCGATTCTGGTTGCCCCCGAGAGCGCCATGTTGTCGTTGCCAACCGACAGGGCGGTGCGGATGCCCATGATCTCATAGGTGCGGTTGATCTGGCGCTTGGAGAGGGCCAGGAGCGGCGCCGGGACGAGGGCGACGCGCTTCGCCAGCTTCGTCGTGAACTCCTCGAGCTCCTCCTCGGGTACCGAGTAATTGGCCAGGCCCAGCTCGACGGCCTCCTTGCCGGTGAGGGCGTCGCCGGTGAAGATCATCTCCTTGGCCTTGCGCATCGGGAGGTGCCAGGGGAACCAGCAGTTGTCCGGAGGCGACATGTCGCGCACGGGCGGGTACCCGATCTGCAGGTCGTCGGCGACGACGAAGAGGTCGCAGTAGGACGCCAGCTCGCTGCCGCCGGCCAGGCAATAGCCATGGGCTTGCGCGATGACCACCTTGGTCAGATCCCATATAAGGAAGTAGCCGGAGTTGAGATGGCGGGGCCACTGGCCTGCTCCGGGCATCAGAGGCCCGACGTCAGGTAGCTCGTAGCCCTGGTTCCCCGCCCCGAGGTCATAGCCGGCGCTGAAGCACCGCCCGTTCCCCTTGATGATGATCACCGAAACGTCCGGGTTGCTCTCGGCGACGCGCAGCGCGTGGAACACCTCACCTCGAAGCTGGTGACGCAACGCATTCATTTTCTCCGGTCGATTGAGGATGATCCGGGCCAGCGGAGGCTCGACCTCGTAGATGATGTCGGTGTAATCCAGTGGAGTCTGGTAATACGAGTGGTCAATCGGCATCACGCCCACCCTTCTTTCGATGAGTATCGATCGGCGACCTTCACCTCCGGTCGAGCCCCGATCTAGTGCATGCGTCCCGAAGGCGCAAGCCCGGCGCTTCACCCGGTTTGGGCACCCCCCGGGGACGTTGTGGTGGAATAGGTGGAGCTGCGGTCCGACCTGGAGGGATCGATGTACACGCTGCCTCATCAGTTCGAGTTCCTGAGCGACCAGTGGCTGGACGAGGCTCGGGGGTTTCTGGAGGGTGAGCTTCAGCTGCACCCCGGCGTCGCCGCCTTCTCGCTGAGTGAATCCTTTACCGACGCCCCGCCGCACCTTCAGTTCCCCGGCGATGTCGCCTCCTGGAGCTTCTGCTGGGACGGGCAGTCGGTAACGGTGGCCCGCGAGAGCCGCTCCAACGCCGACATGGTCGTCGAGGGGGACTACCAGGCAGCCCTCAGCACCGCTCAGCGGGTCGGGCTCACCGCGCCGGGGGCATACGAGGCGATGGGGCGAGAGCTGACGCAGCAGTTCGGCCTGGGGGCGCTGGTCACGAAGGGGCGCCTGGAGGATCCTCGCGCCGCCGAGCTGCTCGCTCACCTGCACGATCATCTCGGCCGCCGGACCGTTGAGAACCCCGACCTGTACCATCGGGCGTCCCGCCAGGGCTTGCTCGGCAATATCGCCGAGATGGAGGAGCGGGGCTACACCGTGCTGGAACGGGCGATCTCCCCTGAGTTTGCCGACGAGCTTCGAAATGCCACCCTGCTGGCGTTGTCCGACCAGAGCGTGTCCTCTCTACAGTGGATGCTGTACCAGGGCCGGCCGTTCGAACTGCTGGCCCAGCAGCCGCAGCTGATGACCCTGATCGACGCCTCGCTCGGGCGGGGCGCGGTGATCGCCTCGTTGTCCGCTATTCGCCGGGGCTCTGGCCCGGGCACGATTCCGCTGCACAACGACTACGCCCAGGTACCCGAGCCCTACCCCGAGTACGCCCTTACCGGCGTGGGCGTGTGGTCGCTGGAAGACTGGACGGTGGCGTCGGGGCCGACCTGGGTCGTACCGGGTACACACCGTTTACGCCGGCCGCCGCGGCCTGACGAGGAGGTGAAGGGGGGCGTCCCTATCGAAATGCCCAAAGGCTCCGTCGTTTTCTTCACCGAAGCGTTGTGGCACTGGCAGGGTGACCGCTCCGAGCCCGGCGAACGGGTCACGCTGCACTGGCACTTCAACCGGGGCATCCTTCGCAGCCTCGAGCCGAAGAAGGTGGACCCTCAGATGCTGCACCGCAACTCGCCCCGGCTCGGCGAGATGCTCGGCGAGGACGATTGGTTCGACAAAATGTACGGCATCGGGCGGGACCACGCCCGCTTTCTGCATATGCGGCATCTGCAGGCGTTCACCAACCAGCAGAAGGCCGTTATTCTCCGGGAGGCCGCCCGGCCGGCGGCGGTGGAGGTGAACTTATGAGCGATAGCGATACGAGCTACCAGACCATCCGCTACGAGACCTCCGGGGGTCTGGCCCGGCTGACCCTCAACCGGCCAGACCGCTTGAACGGTATGACCAACCAGATGCTGCGAGAGACCTACGAGGCGCTCACGCGCGCCGCGGCTGACAGCAGCATCCGGGTGCTGGTGCTCACCGGCGAAGGCAGGGGGTTCTGCCCGGGTGCCGACCTGACCCATTTCACGGCCGGCGAGACCGACGAGCGCTCGTCGGCCCGGCATTTCCAGGTGACAACCCTTTTTCACGAGATCCCCGCCGTCACCCTGGCTGCCATCAATGGCGCCTGCGCCGGCGCCGGTTTGGGCTGGGCGCTGGCCTGCGACCTGCGGGTCATGGCCGCGTCGGCCAAGATGAACACCGCCTTTCTCGACGTCGCCGTCGCCGGGGACATGGGACTGCCGTGGAGCCTGCCTCGCATCGTGGGGGCGGCCAAGGCACGAGACCTGTCATTCCTGCCCGGTAAGTTCGGCGCGGACGAAGCACTTCGGCTCGGCCTGGTGGCGCGCGTCTTCCCCGACGACTCCTTCCGGGCCGAGACCGAGGCGATCGTGGAGCGGTTGCTGGCCGCCTCGCCCCGCGCCCTCCTGACGATGAAGGCCAACTACCTCGCCGCCGAGCGCATGACCTTCGCGGACTTCATCGCGCTCGAAGCGGACCGCCATCTTGTCGTGTCGGCGAGCCCGGAAACGGCAGAGGCATTCCGCGCCTTCGTCGAGAAACGTCCCCCCAACTTCGCTCGCAACGCTGGATGAGATCTGAGGCACTAAGGAGGTTCGAAAGATGTGGATCCGGCTCCGCCAGGTAGCACTCGTGGCAGGCAATCTCCAGGAGGTTCTGGACAACTTCCACGCCACGTTGGGCCTCGAGGTCGCCTACCGCGACCCCGGGGTGGCCACCTTCGGGCTGCAGAACGCCGTCTTGCCCGTCGGGACACAGTTCATCGAGGTGGTCTCGCCCGTGCAGGAGGGCACGGCCGCCGGCCGCCAGCTCGAACGGCGCGGCGGCGACGGTGGCTACATGGTGATCACTCATTGCGATGACCATGCCCGCATCCGCCAGCTGGTCGCCGATCTCGGCATTCGGGTGGTTCTTGAATCCCAGCGGGACGACTACAACGTCATGCAGCTGCATCCCCGCGACACGGGCGGCTCGTTCTTCGAAATCGACTGGCAGCGGGGAGGCGAGGACCCCTACGGGCCCTGGGAGCCGGCGGGACCCGACTGGCAGAAGGCCAGACGTACCGAGATTGTGGACGGCATACGCGGGCTCGACCTGGAGGTGGGCGACCCCGAGCAGGTCGCGGCCCGCTGGAGCGCGATCACGGAAATCCCGGTCGAAGAGCGGGACAGCATCCCCGTGTTGCCGCTCGACAACGCCGATATCCGCTTCCTGGCCCGGGGACCGGAAACGCAGGCCCACAGCGGTGACACCATCGTCGGCGTTGATCTGGTGGCCGTCGACGCGGCGGCGGCAATGGCGGCGGCGTCGGAGCGGGGGTTGCCCGTCGACGACGGCGCGGTGACGATCTGCGGGGTGCGGTTCCGGCTCTGATCCGGCTCTGATCCTGCTCTGATCCGGACCTGACGCCCCTACTCCAGGGCCTCCGCCGCATACAGGTCGGTGATCCGGTCCTCGCTGTAGCCGAGGATGTCCGACAGGACCGCGTAGGTGTCGCCGCCCACCGCGGAAATGCGCCCCTGGACGGACCCCGGTGTTCGAGAGAGCTTGAACCTCGGTCCCTCCACATGCACCAGACCGTGGAGCTCGTGATCAACCACGACGAAATGGCCGCGATGGAGGAGCTGTTGGTCGGTGAAGCACTCCAGGCTGCTCTGGACGGCATGGGCGGCGATGCCCTCGCTCCGGAGCCGTCGGGCCGCATCGGCGCCAGGGAGACCGGCCGTCCACCGCGCCAGCTCGGCATCGATCTCTTCGGAGCGGGCCAGCCGGCCGGCCGCCGACGTCAGGCCCGGATCGTCCGCCAGCTCGGGACGCCCGATCAGTGCGCACAGGGCCTTCCACTGCTGGTCGGACTGGCAGGCGATGGCGATCCACTGGTCGTCGCCCGCAGCCGGGTACACCCCGTGCGGCGCCATGTCGGCATCGCGGTTGCCCTGCCGTCCCCGTCCCGTCCCTCCGATGACGTGACTCACGATGACCGGCGCGAGGAAGTGCATGGAGGACTCGGCCTGCGAGAGGTCGATGTACTGGCCCTCGCCAGTGCGGTCGCGGTGGTCGAGGGCCGCGAGAAGCGCCGCCAGACCGTATCGAGGCGACACGTAGTCGGTGTAGGCACCGAAGGGGCCGGCCGGCCCTCGGTCCGGCCAGCCGGTCGGGTCGTAGAAGCCGGCGTAGGCGGCACCGAGGTTGCCGAATCCGGCATAGTCGGAGAGCGGACCGGTCTGGCCCATCAAACAACTCGAAATCATCACCACGGAGGGGTTGATCTGCCGGATGTCGCCGTAGCTGAGACCCCATCCCCGCTTGACCCGCGGCGAGAACGATTCCGTGACAACGTCGGCCCATCTGACCAGGTCCTCGATCACCTTGCGGGCTTCGGGTTTGGCCACGTTTACGGCGCAGTTCAGCTTGCCGGCGTTCATGTTGAAAAAGAGCCCGGATCGTTCGGGTTCCGGGATGTTGTCGAGGAACGGTGAGATGGTGCGGGCCGTCTCCGTCCGCGTCGCTGACTCGATGCGCACCACCGTGGCGCCATAGTCGGTAATGACCCGGGTGATGGCTGGTCCGGCCATAACCCACATGAGGTCGAGCACCTTCAGGCCCTCGAGCGCCGACCGGCCATCCTGTCCCGACCGGCCATCCTGTCCCGACCGGCCATCCTGTCCCGACCGGCCATCCTGTCCCGACCGGCCATCCTGCCCCGACCGGCCATCCTGCCCCGACCGGCCATCCTGCCCCGACCGGCCATCCTGCCCCGACCGGCCATCCTGCCCCGACCGAGCAGTACGAGCGGCCGGGACCGTGACCGGCACCTGCCTGGCCGGTTCGTCTCCGACGGACTCGGTGTGCTCTCCCAGGCGCGGCGGCCGGCCCATACGCGCCAGCGGTGTCGCCGAGAGGCGCGCCATCGGGCCCGGAGCCCGGATGGGCTGGTCTGACAGCGACGGGTCTTCGACAGAGTCCCAGAACTCCCGGTCCGCCAGCTGTTCGCTGGCGGCGAGGTCCTCGAGGGTGCTGACGGGGGCAATCAGCAGCCGGCGGTGGAGAGCGGTCTCGAGCAGCTCGGCTTTGGTCTTCGTGCGGGTGAACGCCTCGACCACGCCCTGGACGCGCCGGTACTCGTCGAGGGGCTCTTCGCCGGTTGCCAGCAACAGGCCGTACCCGATCCAGTCCTTGTCCCTCGTCGCCTGGTCGCAGCCCCCTTCCTCGTAGATCCACTCCATGAAGCGGGCCGTGAACGGCCCGATGGCCGCGCCGAACAGGAGGGTGATCGAAACATGGCCATCCTTGCAGGGAAATACCAGCTGGACCTGGAGATCGCCGAGGCGCACGCCACCCGCGGTCCGCTGGGGAACGGGACAGCGAAGCGGGATCGACAGGACCGTGGACTGCGTGGCTTGCAGACAGGATTGCTGGGCCGACACATCGACGTGCTGACCCAGCCCGGACGAGCGGCGCTCGTGGAGCGCCAGCAGGACGCCGGTGGCGGCGTCGGCGCCAGCGTGCAGAAACGCCTGGGGGATGCTTACCCTGACCGGCGGGCGGTCGGCGTCGCCGCTGAGATGAAGCGCCATGGCCGACGCCATGACCGTCAGATCCGTCGCCGGCCAGCCGGCCTTCGGGCCGTCCTGTCCGAAGGCGGTGATCGAGACGTACACGAGCGCGGGATTTATGGCGGCGAGGTCGTCGTAGCCCAGCCCGAGCGACCGGAGCTCTCCTGGCCGGCCTGATTCGATCAGCACATCCGCGCCCTCTGCCAGGTGGCGCAAGGTGTCCCGCCCCGGTGCCGTCGCCAGGTCCAGCACCACGGACTTCTTTCCCCGGTTGTAGGACCAATGGCTGAGGGACTGGCGACAGTCCTCCGGCCCCTTTGACCACGGTCCCACCGACCGGGAGGAAGATCCACCGGGAGGCTCGATCAGGATGACCTCCGCTCCTAAGCTGGCGAGCAGCGCTCCGGCCAGTTGGCCCCGTTCGTCGGTGAGATCAAGAATGCGATACACGGTGAGCGGCCCGGCGCTGGCACTAGCCATGTTCCCCCCTCGAAGCACTCGATCCCTGGTCAGGGATGCAACGATCCACTAATGGGCCGGCCAGAACTCGACGCCGGAAACACGCCGAGTTGTTCGACGAGTCGAAAGTGAAGCCCGGCGTTTGGTCGCGAGGCGGGTGCGCACCGGCTGTCCGGCGTCGAGCAGGCGGACCACCGGTGCACGGTATCCCACCACTGAGCGACCGTTCAATTGGCGGCGCCCACGACGGGCGCCTCGGCATCGACGACCCTCGTGACGGCTCGCTGTCCCATCGAGGGCATTAGTCAGGCGACCACGGATCTGGAGGTGGCTGGATCTTCGGCCGGTCGATCCTGGTTTTCGACTGAAGGGTTAAATTGCGGGAGTGCTGGTCCTGGAGTTGAGCGATACCGAGGGTGCGGCGGCGTGGTCGGGTCGGGTCTTCGGATGGGCGGGCGAGGACGTGGTGAAGGTTTCCTCGCCGCGCCAAAGCCCCCCGGAGCACGCCCTCGACCTGTACCTCAACGAGGGCAAGCGGCGAGCGGTCCTCGACTATCGCGATGCGGCCGGCCGCCGATCAATCGACGCGCTGGCCGCCGACGCGGACATCGTGGTCATGGACGCCCCCGCGGCCGATGTCGAGCACTACCGGCTGCTGGACATCGGCCGTGCCGGCGGTGTGACCGTCAGCATTACCCCGTACGGGCTTGACGGGCCCTGGCGGGACTGGAAGGCGACCGCGCCCACCCTGCTGGCCCATGGGGGCTACACGGACCTGATGGGCGATTCCGGGAGGGCGCCGCTCACCATGCCTGGCAGCTATCCGTATTATCAGGCCGGGACGGTGGCCGCCTTCACAGCCATGGGGACGCTGCGGGTCGCCGAGGCGAGGGATCGCCCCACCCGGGTGCAGCTGAGCATCCTGGAGTGCCTCGCGGGCGCCCACCAGTTCACGGACGTGATGTGGACGGCATGGTCGCAGGTGCGCAGCCGTCACGGCAACCGCTTCGAGGGGGTCTATCCCATCGGGCTGTGGCCCTGTCAGGACGGTTGGTTCTCGCTCTGCGTACTCGAGCAGATGTGGTTCCGGTTTTGCTACATGCTCGAACGCCCCGACCTGGCCGAAGGGCACCCGCTCTCTCTCAACGTGGGTCGCATTTCCGATCCCGACACCGTCGACGGGGTGATCCTCCGTGCCTTCGGCGACTGGGGCAAGGAACGGATCTTCAAAGACAGCGAGGAGACGTGGCGGGTCGCGTCAGGGCACCTGATGAGCCTCGACGAGGTGCTCGACGACCGCCATCTTGGTGAGCGCGGCTTCTGGCAGCCGGGCCGTCCCAACCTGCCGGCCCGGGTGCCGGGTGCGCCGTTCCGGTACCACGCAGCCGGTACAGGTGTGCAGGGCAATCATGCGCCGGTTCCGCCGGTCCCGCAGGACGCAACGGCCCCGCAGGATGCGCCGGTTTCGCGGGATGGGCGGGTTGGGCCGGTGGCGTCAGTTGCCCGGATTGATCGTCCGCTCGCCGGGCTGCGGGTGCTCGAGCTGTCCGACTACTGGGCGGCCCCGCTGTGTGGACGAACGTTCGGCGACCTCGGAGCCGACGTCATCCTGGTCGAGAAAACGGAGGGTGCGCCCCTTCGGACCGCGCTGTTTGACAAGCTCAACCGCAACAAGCGCAGCGTCGCTCTTGACTTGAAGACCCCGGAGGGGCGGGATGTCTTCCTCCGGCTCGTCGGCCAGGCGGACCTGGTGATCGAAAATCTGAGCGCGCGGAGTATGCCGGGCCTGGGGCTCAGCTATCCGGTCCTGCGGACCGCCAATCCGCGCATCGTGTACGCGAGCATCTCCGGGTTCGGCGCATCGGGTCCGTATTCCGACTACCTGGCGACGGGGCCGAGCGCCGAGCCATTGACCGGGCTCACGGCATTGATGGGCTACAGCGAATCCGAGCCCCGGGTGACCTCAAAAGGCATCCTTGATCCCATCTCCGGCAATCTGGGGGCGGCCGCCGTCCTGGCCGCTCTGCATCGACGGGATGCCACCGGCGAGGGCTGCTTCGTCGAGCTGACCCTGCAGGAGTGCGGCATCGCCTTCATCGGCGAGCGCTTCGTGGACTGGCAACTGACCGGCCGGCCGCCCGCGTACGGCAACGCGGACCCGGCCTGTGCGCCGTGGGGCGTCTATCGCTGCCGGGGTGACGATGATTGGATCGCCATCACCGTCACCGACGAGGACGAGTGGGCGGGGCTCTGTGCGACCGCCGATGCCGGTTGGGAGTCGGTGGACCGTTGGGTCTCGATGTCGTCCCGGCATGCCGACCGGCACCAGCTTGATGCCAGTGTCGAAGCCTGGACGGTTCGCCACGACAAGATCGATCTGGCGAGGGCGCTCCAGCGCCGCGGTGTTCCGGCCGCTCCGGTCCTTCGCGTCCCTGAGTGGATGGAGGACGCCCAGCTCGCCTATGACCGCTACTTTTCTTCACTGCCCGGGCGGGACGGGACCATCCTCCGGTGCGACGGGATGGCACCCCGTATCGACGGCGGGCGTGACTACTCCGATTGGGTGCCCGCGCCATCGCCGGGCCAGCACACGAGCGAGGTCCTGCTCGGGGTGCTCGGGTTGGACACGGCGGCAGTGGCGTCGCTGGTCGACCGGAAGGTGGCTGCCGTTCCCGGCTGACTCGTGGGCCTGATCCAGCCGTCGAAAAGGGCGCCGCAAAGGGCCGCCGGAGGAAACCGGCCCTCGATGACGAGGCCTCGCCCTCCCGGATAATGCAATGGCTCCCCCGCGCTGGCGCGGGACGGCAGCGTAGGTGCCGAGCGCCGGGATCGGGTTCAGGTTGGACCCGATCGCCTCTCCGAAGATGACCACGGGACGGAGAATCATCCATACGAATCCGGCCTTCTCCTGGCGGGCCCGAGATCCTGACCGACCCCGAGATGTGCTTCCCTTCTATGGCGATGTCGGCCTGGCGCCGGGGTGACCCCGTGTCGTCGACGACAGTTCCGTTCTGAACCAGAAGATCGATGATGATGCCGCGACCTCAGGCCCCGGCTATGTCAACGATTGGGAGGACTGGTCGGCGAAACGCTGGACCACCTCGGCGTACTCGGTTGCCATGTCGAGCACGACCTGGCGGGCCGGCCGGATCCGATCCATACGGCCGACGACCTGTCCGACGAAGTAGTTGACGAGCTTCTCGGCACCGCTGCCGGCCGCGCCTGACGACCGCCTGATTCGCGCCTGGGCTTCAGCGACCAGAGCCGACTGCAACGGCATCGGGAGGGGCGCCGGGGCGTCGGCCCGCTCCCATTCGTCGGTCCAGGCGGTGCGCAGCATGCGGGCCGGCTTGCCGGTCAGCGAGCGTGACCGCACCGTGTCCGACGACTGGGCGGAGAGGAACTTCTGCTTGACGACCGGATGGGTTTCCGCTTCCTCGGTCGTGAGCCAGACCGAGCCACACCACACGCCCTCTGCTCCGAGAGCCATGGCGGCCGCGATCTGCCGGCCTGTCGCGATGCCGCCCGCAGCGAGGACCGGAGTGGGCGCGACCGCGTCGACGACCTCGGGCACGAGGACCATGGTGGCGATCTCGCCGGTGTGACCGCCGGCCTCGGTGCCCTGGGCCACGATGAGGTCGGCGCCGGCCGCCTGGTGGCGCGTCGCGTGGACGCGGTTGCCGGCCAGCGCGGCCACCAGGACGCCGCGCTCATGGGCGCGCGTGATGAGCGAGGGCGGTGGCGGTCCGAGGGCGCTGGCGATGAGCTTGATCGGGTAGGAGAAGGCCACGTCGAGGAGCGGCTCGTAGCCCTGAGGGCTGATCGTCATGGCTGCCCCCCCGATCCGCTCGCTCCCCTCGTCGGGCAGCGCGGGCACCTCGTAGCGGCGCAGAATGTCGTCGACAAACTGCTGCTGCTCGCCCGGCAGCAGGTGCCGGAGCGTCTCGCGGTCGAGACCGCCCTCGTCCGACCCGGCATACTTCTGCGGCAGGAGCAGGTCAATGCCGTACGGCCGACCTTTGGTGTGTTCGCCGATCCAGGTCAGGTCGATCTCGAGCTGCTCCGGCGTGTGGCCGACCGCGCCGAGCACGCCGAAGCCGCCGGCGTTGGTTACCGCGGCCACCACGTCTCGACAGTGGGTGAAGGCGAGGATCGGGAACTCCACGCCCAGCATTTCGCTTACTCGGGTACGCACGAGTCGACTTTAGGCCGGGATCGTCCGTCGCGCCGGGCTGGCACTGTTCGCCGCCTCGTCGCCGCTGTCGTGTGCCGTTCCAACCGGCACGGCCCGGACCGCCCAGGTCGTCGCCGCCCTGGGCCCGTTTCGTAACTTTGGGTGCGGTTGGGGTCGCAGGATCGCTAAAAGCGCACCCGAGGTGCAAAGCGCACCCAGCGTTCGGCCGGGCTCGACAGCGGGGCAGGCGGGCGGCTATATCGTGAGCGTGACCGTCACTGAAGCAGCCCTCGAGCCCGACCTGCCGATCTGCGACCCGCATCACCATCTCTGGGATCGCCCCAGCAACCGGTACATGCTCGAGGAGTTGCGGGCCGACACCGGAACAGGCCACAACGTGCAAACGACCGTGTTCGTGGAGTGCGGGTCCGCCTGGCGCACGGAGGGGCCCGAACCGTACCGACCAGTGGGCGAGACGGTCTTTGTGGCGGCCGAGGCAGCTCGCAGCGCCGCGTCCGCCCCGGCGGGTTCGGTGATCGGGGCGATCGTCGGGCACGCCGATCTGCGCGCCGCCGGCATCGAGGATGTCCTGGCCGCCCACGCGGAGGCCGGCGGCGGCCGGTTCCGTGGCATCCGCCAGGTGGCGTCGCGAGATGACAGCCCCGACATCCACACGTCGCACACCAACCCGCCGGCGCACCTGCTCGCGGACCCGGCGTTTGGGGCCGGCCTGGTGGCCCTGGGGCGGGCCGGGTACTCCTTCGACGCCTGGCTCTACCACCCGCAGCTGGGCGAGCTGGTCGCCGCAGCCCGAGCCGCGCCCGACACCACGATCGTGCTCAACCACCTCGGCGGACCCATCGGCATGGGACCATACGCGGGCCGGCGCGCCGAGGTGCTCGAGGTCTGGCGCGCCGGGATGGAGGAGCTGGCCCGGTGCGACAACGTGGTCCTCAAGCTTGGCGGAATCGGCATGCCGATCTTCGGGCTCGGATGGGAGCATCGTGAGGTCCAGCCCGGCTCGGAGGAGCTCGCGGCCGCCTGGCGGCCCGAGATCCGCTGGTGCATCGAGCGTTTCGGCGTCGAGCGGTGCATGTTCGAGTCGAACTTCCCGGTCGACAAGCGCTCCTGCAGCTATCTGGTGCTGTGGAACACCTTCAAACGGATCGTCGCAGACGCCAGCCCGGGCGACAAGGCTGCGTTATTTCATGACAGCGCCATGAGGGCCTATCGCATGGCGCCGGCCGAGTAGACCCGAGAGGCGTTCCGGCGGGAGGCCAGCCTGCCGCCCCACCACGGAGATCAGCCCTCCTGGAGCACCTTGTCGCCGGTCCCACCGGACGTGGCCGACTCCTGCGTGCCGGTCCCATCCGTCTCCTGTTTGCCGGTCCCATCGGTCTCCTGTTTGCCGGTCCCATCGGACGCGGCCTTCTCCTCGACATGGGTGCTGATGGCGTTCATGATCGCCGCACCGGCCTTCTCGAAGACATCGCCTCGCTTCGAGATCGCCCAGTCATGCGATGTCCGGGCCGGCGCCAGGTGGCCCTGGAAGTGCGGCATGACCTCCCGAGCGAAGAGGCGATACGAGTTGAGCGTTGCCTCCCTGTTGGCCCAGTCGTGGCCCAACAGCAAAAAGGTGCCGAACCCGCCGGACTGCTCCTGGAGCCCCTCGATGTGGGCGATGGCCTCATCGGGCGTGCCGATGACCGTCCGGCCGTTCGAGGCGAACGCCTCGACGAACTCGCGGGGCGACTTGGGGTCGCCCTCGATCTGACCGCCGAGCGGGACGAACCCGGGGCCTCCACCGAAGTAGTTGGCGAAGTCCTGCAGTCCGTAGGTGCAGTCGTCGATGGCCCGCTCGCGCGTTTCGGCCAGATGCATGCTGCTGAGGATGCGCCACGTCCGGCGGTCGGGCTGCGGCCGCCCGGCCTTGGCCGCCTGCTCCTCCACGACGCCCCATGCCTGTCCGATGGCCGCGAAACCGTCGACCGCCGACATCGACAGCGACACCAGCGACACCCCGTACTTGCCCGCGAGCCGTGGTCCTGAGGGCGAGACCATGGCGGCCACGGCCACCTCGAAATGCGGTTGGGTGTAGGGCCGGACCTGAAGGCGACCTTCCAGCAGCGAAAACCAGTCGGTCTGGCGCGTCACTGGCTCATCGCCGCGGAGGAGGGCCAGGATGGCCTCGAGCGACTGCTCCATCATCGGCCGCTGGTTGACGGGATCGATGCCCATGATGAAGGCGTCGGTCGGCAGCGCGCCCGGACCGGCGCCAAATATGAGGCGGCCGCGCGTCAGATGGTCCAG
This sequence comes from uncultured Acidimicrobiaceae bacterium, assembly GCA_963834725.1. Classification (GTDB taxonomy): domain Bacteria; phylum Actinomycetota; class Acidimicrobiia; order Acidimicrobiales; family Palsa-688; genus PALSA-693. The sequence goes on along the minus strand of CAWICN010000001.1, from coordinate 2,291,810 downwards.
CAGGACGAGGCGGTCGGCAACCAACCAGGGGTGGTGATAGGGCAACGAAACGACACCGGTCCCAAGCTTTATGTGTTTGGTGCGCTCGGCCGCGGTGGCAATGAAGATCTCGGGCGAGCCGATGATCTCGTATCCGCCGGAGTGGTGCTCACCGAACCACACCTCGTCGTAGCCGAGACGGTCGAGCTCGACGGCCCGGTCGAGGTCGTACTCGAAGGCGGCAGTCGGGCTCTGCCCGACCGGGTGGAATGGGGCGAAGAACACTCCGAAACGCAACGGCCACGGACCTGTCATGCGAGGTCCCTCCTAGCAAGCGGAATTTGGTGTCAGAGGAGGCTAGCGCCTCTGTTTCCATCCTTCGAGTCCGGTCCCCCTGGATCGGGCAAGGTACTGGCCGGGCCGCTCAACCCTCGATGACGGCCCGGACCCGGGGGGCGACCTCGGTCGCGAAACGCTCCATCATCGGTGTCATTGTCGCCGGCTGAACCCCCGGCGCCGATCCCCAGCTGACCACGTCGGTGAGACCGAATTCTCGAATGAACTGGACCAGCTCATCCACACAATGGTCGACGTCGCCGATGATGGTGCGCTGCGGTATGCGTTCTGCATCGGTCAACTGAGCACTACCCCCCGGGACGAGGCCCGCTTCTTCGAAGAACCGGCTGTAGACCCGCATGCGGTAGCGCTCCGCCTCGCGCAACGGTGGCCAGTCACGCTCTTGATCGTCAGTGACGAAGACGTTGCGGATGATTCCGATCCGGTAGTTATCGGGGTCGCGGCCCGCGGCCCGCGTTTTCTCCCGCCACCGGTCAAGCACGATAGAACGCACTCCCTGAGGGAGGAGATGGGTGTTGTAGCGCACGGCGCGGTCCGCACTGGCCGGGCTGGTTGAGGCCATCCAGAGTGGCGGTCCCCCCGGCTGGACCGGATCGGGGGTAACCCGGACATCATCGAACTGGTAGCGCTTGCCGTCGTAAGAGAACGACTCGCCGGACCACGCCAGCCGCAGAATGTCGACGCACTCCTCGGTCAGCGACACACGCCGCGACCGGGGGAAACCGAAAGCCCGGAACTCATGCGGCGCGTAACCGAGCCCGATGCCGAGCTCCATGCGGCCACCGGACAGCTGGTCGAGGATGGCGAGGTCCTCGGCCAGCCGGATCGGATGGGCAAAAGGAAGGAGGGCAATGTCGGTCGAGATCCGTATCCGGCTGGTGACCGCCGCGACGGCGCCGGCGACTGGCGCGAAGCTTGGGAGGTACCCATCTTCGACGAAATGATGCTCACTGAACCACACCAGGTCGAGACCCAGGCCGTCGAGAAGGGCGACCTGCTCGAGCGTCTGCGCGTAGACGTCCTGGAGGGTGTAGCCACTGCCAGGCGGGCACCGAAAGTCGTGCACGACGCCGAACCGGAGACGGGGCACCGTCATCGCCGGGTCCGCCGGGTCTCGGCAAGTGCCCGGTTGCTGAGTGGCTGCGTTTCCCAATGTGTCCGCACGATGCTTACCTTAGCCCGGATCCACCGGTCCGGCGCGGGTGAGGTAGGGCGGCTATCCGCGAAAAACGCCTTCCGGCAAGGGAAGATGTCGGTCACCATACACGTCACATCCCCGACCGGAAGGCACTCTTCAGATGCGTTCATCTTGCCACAGCCTGGACCGGGTCCGGGCGACCTTCGATGATCAGCGGCTGGTGGCAAACGCCGGGCTGATCGCCTCGGCCAGTCTGTCTCAGCATCTGGGTTTGCGGGAGCTGTTCGACGAGCGTGTCGATCTGGGTGACGGTCCGGGTCGGGCGAATGTGGGCCACAAGGCCATGACGGTCATCCACTCGGTGCTGGCCCCGGCGGACAGCATCGACGGCTGCGAGGTGCTGCGTGCCGGGGCGACCGCGGCCGTGTTGGGCCATGAGTTGCGGGCGCCGTCGACGATCGGCACCTTCCTGCGCAGTTTCTCGTGGGGTCATGCCCGCCAGTTGGATGCGGTGGCCGGAGAGGCTCTGGCCAGGGCCTGGCAGAGCGGGGCTGGCCCTGCCGGGCCCGCTGGACCGTTGACCGTCGATCTGGACAGCTCGATTCATGAGACCTACGGGTTGCAGAAGGAAGGCGGCATCCGTGCCTATACGTATGTGCGCGGCTATCACCCGCTTTATGCCATCGCCGCCGATGATGGCCAAGTGCTGCACAGTCGGCTTCGGGGCGGCAACGCCCATACCGCCCGTGGCGCGGTCGGTTTCTTGGCCGAGACGTTCCGGCCGACGGATCTATCTGCACCTGCCAACGGCCTGGCCATGGGCCACAAACTTCAACAACATGCTCGAGGCCATCCGCAGCGTCGAACTCGTCACTTAACCACCGGCAAGACCGACGCCCGTGGCGGCCGCGTCGACGACAACCACCACCCCCGACGCCCTAAGCAAACCCCGCACGCCCCGGCTGCCAACCGCCCCTCTCAACAGGCGCCGTCTAGCCGAGACGGCTCAACTACCCCGGCCGGACCGATGGATCCGAGCTTAGTGGTCCGCGGCTAGGTTGCCACTGTGACCGATAACCGGCAGATGATCATCGCCTCATTGCCCGAAGGCCCGCTGGCCGAGGGCCATTTCGAGCTTCGAGTCGCTGAGCGCCCCGAACCTGGAGCGGGCGAGGTTCTGTGTCAAACGCTTGCGATCACGATCGGAGCCGGGCAGCGCGCCGGGTTGCAGGGCAGCGCCAGCTACGCGGGGCCACCGGTTGCGGGCCGGGTGATGAACGGGAGCGGGATCGCGCGGGTCGAGGCGTCGGCCGACCCGTCTGTGCCGGCCGGCGCCCTGGTCAGCGCACCAACCGGCTGGCAGGAGTACTCCGTGCACCCGGCGGCGGCCCTTACCGTGCTCCTTGACGATGCCGATCCCGGGCTGCAGCTGGGAGTTCTCGGCACCAACGGGCTTACCGCCTACTTCGGCCTTTTCGACATTGGCCAGCCGAAACCCGGCGACACGGTCCTCGTGTCCGCGGCCGCGGGGTCGGTCGGCCACATCGTCGCTCAGCTGGCGAAGATCCGCGGTTGTCGGGTCGTCGGCGTCACCGGATCAGACGAAAAGTGCCGCAAGCTGACCGAGGAGCTCGGCCTCGATGCCGCCGTGAGCCACCGGGACCCCGATTTCAGAGCCAAGCTGCGGGAGGCCACGCCCGACCGCATCGACGTGTACTTCGACAACACCGGTGGCTCGATACTGGAAAGCGCCTTGTTCCGCATGAACCTGCATGGTCGTATCGCTTGTTGCGGGGCGGTCAGCCTCTATGACACGGGGAACCCTGGCCCCGGCCCCCGCGGGGTACCTGGCCTCCTCGTCAACAACCGCGTGCGCATGGAGGGTTTCCTCGTATTCGACTTTCAGGAGCGTTACGGTCAGGCCCGTACCGAGATGACCGGTTGGATCAATACCGGGCAGCTGCGGCCGTGGATGACCGACTACGAGGGGCTCGACGCGGCTCCTCGGGCCTTCATCGATCTTCTCAACGGGGTGACCGTCGGCACCACCGTCGTGCGTGTGGCTCGCTGAACAAGCCGCGAACTGAAGGGGGAGGGGCGGGCTAGGACCCTGCTGCCGCCTGGCGGAAGTTCGGCTCTCGCTTCTGTATGAAGGCCATGACTGCCTCGCGATGCTCGGGCGAGCGGTAGGCGATCTGGATGGCGTCGATCTCGCGCTGTTGCACGGTCGCCAGGTCCCCCTCGGTTGCGTTCTTCGTGAGCAGGTCTTTGATCATCCGGACCTGAGGCCCAGGATTGCTGCCGAGCTCGGCCGCCACCGCCATCGCCTCGTCGAGCAGCTGATCCGCTGGAACCACCCGGTCGACCAGGCCCAGCCGCTGCGCCTCATCCGCGAGCACGGTCGTCCCGCTCAGGGCCAGCCATGACGCCCCGCCCCATCCGCAGCGCGTCACCAGCCAGTGCGACGACGCGAGCTCCGGCACCAGCCCCATCTTGACGAAGCGGCAGGACAGTTTGGCCCCCTCGGCGGCCAGGAGCTGGTCGAAAGGCAGGACCATCGTCAGTCCCACGCCGATGGCCGGACCGTTGATCGCGGCCACCAGGGGCTTGGATTGCCGGCAGAGCGTGACCCAGTCGACCGCCCGGGCCTCACCTCGGGCCGGTGCTGATCCTCCGTCGCTCGTCTGGGCCCGGTCCTCCTGGCGGCCTTCGAGGTTGGCGGCAAACTGGCCGCTGACGTCCGCACCCGAGCAGAACCCTCGGCCGGCGCCCGTGACCACAATGGCGCCGATATCGTCGTCGCTGTTGGCCTCGGTGATGGCCGCCGCCAGCTCACCGGACATCTTGGGCGTCCAGGCATTGAGTTTTTCGGGCCTGTTGAGGGTGAGAATCAACACCCCGTCACGGCGGTCCACCAGAATCTGCTCGAAGTCCATCGCAGCGCGCTCCTTTCCTCGGTCCCCACTCTATTTCAAGGGCTCCGAAGCTGCTCGTCCGGGAGACCCGGAGACATCCCACGGCCATGGCGCAAGGCTTTTGTGGAAAGATGAGCGCAGATGCCGGCTGCCGGGCCGGCGCGACAGGACGGGGGATGCCGGGATGTCGGAATTGGAAGCGCTGGCATGGGGCTACGGGCTCATCGAGGGACCGTGCTGTGACGAGCAGGGCAACCTCTACTTCTCGGACGTTCCCAACGGCGGGGTGTACCGACTGGCCCCCGACGGTTCGGTCGAGACCGCGATCCCGAAGCGTCGTGGCGTCGGTGGTATCGCCTTGCACGCCGACGGTGGCCTGGTCGTCTCGGGCCGCAACATCTGCCATGTCAAGGACGGCGCCACGCGAATCGTGTTCGCGCCAGAGGCCATGGGCCTCAACGACCTCACCGTCGACGACGCCGGCCGCGTCATTTGTGGCACGCTGCGGACCGACCCGTTTGGCCAGAGCGCCAGCCGCACGCCGGGGGAGTGCTGGCGCGTCGACGCGACAGACCAGGCCACCGAGATCTATGGCGATGTGTCGCTGACCAACGGCATCGGCTTCTCGCCGGACGGCTCGGTTGTCTATCACTCCGACACCGCCGTCAACGGGGTGTGGGCCCACGACTACGCCAAGGACGGGACGGCGAGCCGGAGGCGCTTCCTGGTTCGCCGCGACGACCTTTCACCTGATGGGCTGGCAGTCGACGACGCCGGGACGGTATGGGTCGCCGATGTCTCGGGCTCGTGTTCGGTGCGGGGCTTCTCGCCGAGCGGCGAGGAGGTCGGCCGGGTCGAGGTGCCCGCCCGCACGGTGACGAGCCTGTGTTTCGGGGGGAGCGACGGGCGTGACCTTTTCATTGTTACTGCGGACAACCGCAACAAGGAGGATCGGGGAGGGACGGTGTTCCATACCCGGGCTGAAGTGGCGGGCTGTCCGATCCCGCTCGCCACGGTCTGACGATGGACTTCTCTGTGTTCTTCATTGGCCCCGGTCCTGCCAAGGGCCAGACCGAGAGGAGGAGGGATGGGAAAGCTCGACGGGAAGGTTGCGATAGTCACGGGAGGGGCACGCGGTCTCGGCCGCGCCTACGCCCGCCGCCTGGCCGGGTTGGGCGCCAGGGTCGTGGTCTGCGACCTCAACCTCAAGTCCTACGCGGAGTTCGAGGGCGAGGCGAAAGCCATGACCGCCGACACCACCGTCGAGGAGATCAAAGCCGGCGGGGGCGACTCTCTCGGATTTGAGTTCGACGTCGCCGACAGGAATGCAGTCTTCGCGATGGTGGACGAAGTCACCAGGGCCTGGGGGCAGGTCGACATCCTGGTAGCGAACGCCGGGGGAGGACGCGGTACGCCGAGAGACACGACTGCGACGCTGGTCCCCCCTGACCTGCTGGAGCTGGTCACGGGCATGAACTTCTATGGCACGGTCCACAGCTGCAGCGCCGTAGCCCCGGTCATGAAGGAGCAGCGTTCGGGCAAGATCGTGACGGTCGCCTCCTACGCCGGCCTGGTCGCAGGAGTCGGCGGGGGGTACGCCCACTACGGAGCCAACAAGGCGGCCATCGCCCACTACACCCGCTATCTCGCTCAGGAGCTCGGACCTTATGGCATTAACGCCAACTGCATCGCGCCGGGGGTGATCGAGACGGCCCGGATCGTTCAGCTGGTCGGTGCCCGCCCGGGGAGCAGCGAGGGCAACCCGGAGATCGCGTTGCGCCGAAACGGCCAGCCCGAGGACTGCGCCAAGGTGGTGGAGTTCCTCTGCACCGACCTGTCGGACTACGTCACTGGCGCGGTGATCCCGGTCGACGGGGGCTGGAACCGGGCGGCCTGAGTGATCTGGATCACCAGGAAGGCGGCGCCTGCGTGCGATCGTCGCCGGCGCCCTGCTGCGTAACGAATAGCTGACGGACTGACCGTACAGTCAGATCAACCGGCTCGACCCGGTGCCTGTCGGCACCACGGAACGATCAGGTCCCGGCCTCGGTGCCAACAGGCGATCCGTCGACGATCTGGTCCAGGTACTCGGAGAGGCCTGCTCCCTCAAGGTTCTCGCAGCGCCAGCGCGTCATTCCCTCGGTGATGCGGGTGGTCAGGCCTTCGCGCTGATTCCGGAGCGGGATGTTGGACCAGACATCACCCTCGACCAGATAGACGTGGTCATCCGTTTGCACCCGGGCCCGGTTTTTCGTCGGGAACCATTCGGAGTCATATTCGGACTCCAGCTCCACGCCCCGAATGGGCACCCATTCCTTGTTCCCGTAACGGCGGGCATCGTAAAGGAACCCGTTGACGAAACGCCGATTGTCCTCGTTGCCAGAAATGGTGCACGCGAACCCCAGGTCAGGGCCGAGATTCACGGTAAGCCACCGGTACCACCATATGTTCTGCCAGTACCGCGGCCCCCACGAGTGGTCGCGTAAGCCGAATGCCGAGCTGATGTCCCACCGCTCGTCGCCGACACTCACGGTGCCGGTGCTCGACATGTGCTGCTCCGTATGGCCACGGGCGAACATCTTCTCGGGATCCATGGCGGGCCGGTTTTCACCCTCTTCCCACTCGGGCTCCCCTCCCCATGCCGCGGCGACTGCGGTCATGGCGAGATCGATCGTGCAATCTACGTGAGGGTTGTTTTGGAACGCAGTTCGGGGGTCCGCCATTTCGCGGGGTCGCTCCAGGACGCACACCCGACCCTCATAGGTGACCCGGTGCTCCTCGTAGGGCTTGACCACCTCGAACTTCAGTCCCCCGGCGTCGTGGGCATCATTGGTGGTGATCCGCGGGCGCTTGAACATGAACGCGACGCGGCCGTCGGGAAGGTACAGGCAGACGGTCAACTCCGCGTATCCTTCGTTGACGCGGTTACCCATCCTCACCCAGCCACCCGTATTGGGTTTGGGGTCGAACCAGTTGTAGTAGCGGCTCTCGTTGAAGTTGCTGACGTCTTCTGGACGATGCAGATAGTCGTCTCCGGGATTCCTGCGCATCTTTACCATGGTGTGTTGCACCCGTCGCCTGGCGCGAGGGATGCGACTCCTTTCTCCAGCGGTCTGCTAATGCGGCCCGCGACACGGTTCGGAAATGAGCCTGACCATCGATCTCTCCTGGCCCGCCGGCCGGAGAAGCGGCCAGGACTCAGGACTGCATGGTGACGTACTGCTCGATCCGGTCGGCGTACTTGAGAAGCTCGGGATCCTTCTCGAAGGCATCGGCAAACTTCTCGCGCGCCTTGGCTCGCCGCGCCGGCAGGTATGAGCTCGGCCACTTTCCTTCCTGGGGCCGGTAATCCTTGAGGACGTTGCGGGCAACTGTCACCTTGTGGACCTCGTCCACGCCGTCGGCGATGCCCATCGTCGGGGCACCATTGAACATGTCGCGGAGCGGCGTCAGGTTGGTGGTGCCCAGCGACCCCATGACGTGCAGGGCCCGGTACGACACCTCCCGCAGCACTCGGGCGCAGGTGTACTTGCAAGCCGCGATCTGGGTCCTGGCCTCCCGAGTGCTCGTATTGTCGATCGTCCACGCAGTCCATAGCACCAGCAAGCGCAGCATGTTGATGTCGGCATACGAATCGGCGATGGCCTCCTGCACCATCTGATGCTCGGCGATCAACTTCCCATGCGATTCGCGGCTGAGGGCGCGCTCGCACATGATGTCGAACGCGTATTTGCACTGGGCAATGGTTCGCATCGCATGATGAATACGCCCTCCGCCCAGCCGGCGTTGGGCCAGCACCTTCGCCCCATCCTCGGGGCCGAGGAGATGATCGAGGGGAACGTGGACGTCGTTGTAAATGATGTGGTTGTGGTTGCGGGGGATGTCCTGGATTTCCACCCCCGGAGTGTCCCTGGGCACGATGAACATGCCATTCGTGCACATGACCACGAGGATGTCCGCGGAGCGAGCCGCGCTCGTGAACCATTTCTCGCCCGTGATGACCCATTCCTCCCCGTCGCGGACGGCGTGAGTCTTGAACAGGTTAGGGTCCGAGCCGCCCTGCGGCTCGGTCATCGAATAGGCGGAGAATATCTCCTGGTTGAGCAGGGGCTCGAGCCAGCGCTTCTTCTGCTCGTCGGTGCCGTACGCGGCCAGGATCTCCATGTTGCCGGTGTCCGGCGCGGCGGATCCGAATATGCCCGGGGCGGAGCCAAAACGGCCGATCACCTCGTTGAGGAGCGCCAGCTTCATCTGGCCCAGACCGGGACCGCCGAGTTCCTCGTCGAGGAAGAGGGCCCAGAGGCCGTGGTCCTTGACTTGCTGCTTCAGGGGATCGACCAGAGCCTTGATCTTGGGATCCTTCGATCGAACCGATCCAGGGAACACCAGATCAAGCGGCTCAATTTCCGCGGCACAAAAGTCAGCGACCCAATCCAGCTGCTTCTGAAACTCCGGCTCGGTAGAGAAATCCCACATTCCAAGTCGCTCCTGTGCTCGAGTCAGCGGTGAAGGAACTACGCTGATATCCCCCGGTAGGACAGGTGATGCCTGATCTACCGAGGCGAACATATCACGGTGAACGGCGCAATCACAACCACGAACTGGACGTTCGCTAAGCGCCACGCCGGGTTGATCAGCCACGCCGCCGGGTTGTCACGCCGGACCGTGGTTGGCGGCGTGTCACGGCGACTGGTCGGCCAGGCCGGCGGGTGGTCACGCCGGCGGGTGGTCACGCCGGCCAGTTATCCCGCCGGCCGGTTATCCCGCCGGCCTGTGGGCCACGCCGGCCCGTCGTCCCGCCAGCCCGTCGTCCCGTCCGGCCGGTGCCTGACCTTTGTGTCATATTTCTCGCGTATTACGCGGGTTTCATAACACAAACAAAAATCGCACCCAGTGTCGCGTCCCCGCCACCCCCATCGGCCCGCCGCCACCCCGGCCCGCCCGCCAGACGCCACCCCGGCGTCGCCCGGCCAGTCCGCGCCCCCCCGCCCACGGGCGAGAGTGCTACGCACCCCTCGCGATGCTGCGGGCAAAGCCCTGGTAGAGCGTTATCACATCTGCCATGGACCGATTCATCTCACCAAAAGGCTCCACCAGCGATGACGCGAGCGTCAACACCGCCCGGCCGGCCTCCTTCGGATCCGATGCGCCAAACTCGCCGCTCTCGACCCCTGCTTCTATAACGCTGGTGGCGAGCTCGAGGACGCGGTGACGCTTCCTGTCCATCCTCCTGCGCTCACGTGGCGGCAACCGGGTGTACTCATGGGACGCCACGTTGGCGGCCAGCCGGGCGAACTCGTTGTGCAGGGATGAGGCGATGAGGGTGCCCACGAGCTCGTCGAGCTGGGCCCTCGGCGTCTGCTCCACCGCCGCCATCCTCCGGAGCAAGCGCCGCATCGTGACGTCATAGGCCTCGTCGAGGAATTCCCGCAAGAGCTCGATTTTGGAAGGAAAGTGGTGGTACAGCGCGGCGACACTCACACCAGCGCGCGATGCCATGTCCCGCATTGACGCGCCCTCGTAACCGAGCTCACCCATTACCTCGATGGCGCCCCGGAGGATGGCGGCCTTGCCGGGCCGTCTGGCAGAACCGTTGACCGGAGCGACCGCCGCCGTGGTCGCTCTCCCCTTCGTCGCGCTGCTTACCGGACCGCCGGCCAGGAACGTATCGCCGTAGTCGCATTCCGCTTCATCGCGCCGCTCACCGGACGGCCGGCCAGGAGAGCGTCGCCGTGTCGCTCTCCCCTTCGTCGCGCTGCTCACTGGACCGCCAGCCACCAGAGCACCAGCGCGATCGCTGTCGCCTTTCGGAGCACTACTCATACCGCCCAGTCTAGGTGGCTCCGTACCTAGCGAACGCTAAGATAAGCGCATGACCTATTCAGAGATCCGCTACGAGGTCGACGGGAACGTTGGAATTATCACACTGAACCGGCCGGAAGCACGTAACGCGCTGACGCATACCACGTACGCCGAACTGGAAGATGCGGTGCGGACCACGAGCGCCCGCTGCCTGGTGGTCACCGGCGAGGATCCGGCCTTCTGTTCCGGTGACGACGTGAAGCTGGTCATGGTCCAGGCCGGCAATCGGGCTACCACAGGGCAGCGAGCGGAACCCCGCCTGACGCCCGCCGCCGGCGCCCTGCTCGGCACGGATGTTCCGGTCATCGCGGCGGTCAACGGTGCCGCCGTCGGCTGGGGGATGGAGCTGTCCGTGATGGCCGATATCAGGGTCGCCTCGGAGAGAGCCAGGTTCGGCGAGCTGTTCGTAAAGCGAGGTCTCTGCACCGATGTACCAGGCATCGGCCGGCTGGCCCTGTTGGTGGGCAGGGAGGCGGCGGCGGAGCTTCTCTTCACCGGCCGGATCATCGACGCCACCACAGCCAGGGAGCTCCGGCTGGTATCCAGGGTCGTTCCGCACGAGGACCTGATGCCGACGGCGGTAGCGCTGGCCAAGGAGATCGCGGCCAATCCTCCTCTGGCGGTGCAGCGGCTCAAGCAGGGTCTGCGGCGGGCGCTCGATCCTGACTGGGAGGACCTCGGCCGATGGGTGAGTGCCAGCCTGGGCGAGCTGTTTCAGACCGAGGACCACCGTGAAGGCGTTGCCTCGTTCCTCGAGAAACGGGAGCCCCACTTCGTGGGCCGGTGACTGGCAAAGCCGGCGGCGTCGTACGAGACCAGGGACGAGATGGCCCCGGACGGCTTAGTCGGGGCGGCCTGCTCCGGAACGGCTGGCGGTTCAGTCCCGGCCCAAACCGAGCGACATCGAGCCCATCGAGCCCATCGGCCAATGTGACTCAGGTCGCTCTGGCGCAGTCCGGTCAGTCGGCCGGGTCCTGAGCCTGAACCAGTTCGATCGTATACCCGTCCACGTCCTTGACCATGCCGATCAATCCGAAGCCGGGGTACTCGCTTGGCTCTCTCGTCACCTCTCCACCCGCCGCTCTGACGACCTCAACCAGCCGGACGACGTCGTCGACGCGGAAAACCAGCTTGCCGCCGACGTCCACATACGAGTGGTCGGCGCCGTCGGAGAAATGCATCAGGACCACTGCAGGGCCGGGCGGGCCGGGGAACTGCAGTATCGCTTCGACCAGGCTCATGTCGGGTACGTCGACCCGCTGGACTTCCTTCAGGCCCACAACATCGGTGTAGAAGCCGAGGGCCCGGTCGAGATCCTGGACCACGATCCCGACAGCCGCCAGTGCTCCCGCCGGCTCGACCGGCGGTTCCGACTCCACATCCACCATCTGCTACCTCCCCGGGTGCTTCAGATCTCAACGACATTGATGGTCTTTCTCATGAAGACTCCCGAGCGGTCCAGGGCGCAGCGCGCCTCCCTGCAGGGGTCCGGTCATCAACTTACTCGGTCATCAACGTCGTTGAGATTCGAAGTACCGGGTGCGGCCCGGGCGGGCTGGGCGCCGCTTGTCTTCGGACTGGACGGTCGTTAAGCTTGGCCGCGCTGGCGTAGCCGGACTCGCGCTGAGCAATGCCAATCACGAGAGGTGAACACAGTGGACTTCGAAATCCCCAAGGACATCCGGGAATTTCTCGAGAAGATCGACGATTTCATCGAGGCGGAGATCAAGCCACTCGAGCAGGAAAACGACAATATTCGTTTTCTGGACTACCGCCGGGAAGACTCGCGGACCGACTGGGAGCGGGGCGGCCTTCCGAATCGGGAGTGGGAGCTGCTGATGGCCGAGGCCCGGAGGCGGGCTGATGCCGCCGGGCTCTACCGGTACTCGTGGCCCAGGGAGTACGGCGGCCAGGAGGGCAGCAATCTCGGCATGGCGATCATCCGCGAGCATTTGGCGCGAAAGGGACTGGGCCTGCACTGTGACCTGCAGACCGAGCACACCATCGTCGGAAACAGCCTCGGTTTGCAGCTCATGGGAAAGTACGGCACCGAAGAGCAGAAAGCCGAGTGGTTGCCAAAAATGGCCGAGATGCGGGGCGGATTCGCTTTTGGTATCACCGAGCTCAACCACGGGACCGACGCAACGTACATGGAAACCAACGCCTATCGGGACGGGGATGAGTGGGTCATCAATGGCAACAAGACCTGGAACACCGGTCTGCACGCCGCGACTCACGACCTCATCTTCGCCCGGACGAGCGGGGAGCCTGGTCAACCCACAGGGATAACCGCGTTCATCGTCCCGACCAACACGCCCGGGTTCAAGGTCGAGCAGTTCCTCTGGACCTTCAACATGCCGACCGATCACGCCACGATCTCCCTCACCAACGTGAGAGTCCACAAAAACACGATCTTCGGCGGGTTGGACACCTCCCTTTCGGTGATGCAGAGCTTCGTCAACGAAAACCGGATTCGACAGGCCGCCTCCAGCCTCGGCGCCGCCCAGTTCTGCATTGATGAAGCCGTGAAATACGCACGCGAACGGCGCCCCTTCGGCAAGGCGTTGGCCACCAACCAGGCCATCCAGTTTCCCTTGGTCGAACTGCAGACCCAGTGCGAGATGCTGCGCGCCCTGATCCACAAGACCTCATGGGAGATTGACACCTACGGCGAATTCGCAGCGTCGGACAAGGTCTCGATGTGCAACTACTGGGCCAATCGCCTTTGCTGCGAGGCGGCCGACCGGGCCATGCAGGTCCACGGTGGCCTGGGCTACTCCCGGCACAAGCCCTTCGAGCACATCTATCGCCACCACCGCCGCTACCGGATCACCGAGGGCTCCGAGGAGCTGCAGATGCGCCGGGTGGCCGGTTACCTGTTCGGTTTCATGGACCGGCCTAAAGGCGTCAGCTCCGAGGCGGTGACGGCCAAGAAGTAACGGCCGGGATCGAGCGATGATCGACCTCGGCCTCGACGGCAAGCGCGCCCTGGTGTCGGGCGCCGGCTACATTCCCGAACGCGCCGGCCATGGGCGTCGCAGCACGCTGCGTCTGGCCGAGGCGGGGGCGACGGTGGCGTGTGTCGATATCGACGAGGGGCGCGCCGCCGCGATCGTGACGGAGGTCGAAGCCGCCGGCGGGAAAGCCTTCCCCGTCGTGGCGGACATGACCGACCCGGCCCAGGCGCAGCGGGCAGTGGACGAGGCGGTCGCCGGCCTCGGCGGCGTAGACGTTGCGGTCGACATCATCGGGCGGGCCCTGTGGGGCAAGGCCCACGACACCGACGACCAGCACTGGGCCTGGACGATCGACAACAACCTGACCCAGGTCTTTTACCTCTACCGGGCGGTGTCCCGGCACATGATCCAGCAGGGGACAGGTGGCGCCCTGGTGGCTATCGCCTCGGTCGACGGGATCGCCGCCGCCGCCTTCCATGCCGCCTACGGGGCCGCGAAGGCCGGGGTGATCTCATTGACCAGGACCTTCGCCGACGAGCTCGGCCGGCACGGGATCCGGGTCAACGCGGTCGCCCCCGGCAACGTCGGGAGCGGCAACGAGGACCAGCCTGAAGGGGAGTACGCGGTCAATGGCATCAACCCGTTGGCGGCGCCCCGGTCGCGGGACATCGCCAACGCGGTGTTGTTCCTCTCCTCGGATCTCGCGGCGCGTATCACCGGTCAGATCCTGGTGGTCGACGGCGGGGCGACCATTCGCTCCCTCTGGGGGATGACCGAGGAGCAGATCGAACACTTCCGTCGCTACTGAGACGATGGCGGTGTACTACCCCGAGATCCCGCTTCGCTGTTCTGGGACGAGCAAGGCGCCGCCATCTCCAGGTTTAAGGGGATAGTTTCGTTGCGTACCACCAGCCGATGTCCGACGCTCGATATCCACCGTTCGATGGCCGCCCGGCATCCTGTTTGTCGGCGGGAACGATCTCACAGGGAGGAGCCCAACCGATGGCCCGACTCGGAGTGACCATCCCCCTCGCCAATGACGAGCTGTCGGCGCTGCCGGCCCTGCTCGACCGGCTGGAGGGCGCCGGCTTCACCGACCTGTGGAGTGCCGAGGTCAACGGCACCGACGCATTCACGCCCCTGGTGATAGCGGCCACCACCCATCCTTCCTACCGTCTGGGCACAGCGATCGTCCCCGCCTACACGCGGAGTCCCGCCCTCATCGCCATGTCCGCGGCATCGCTCGCCAGCGCGGCTACCAACGACGTGCTCCTGGGGGTGGGGTCATCGAGTGACGTCATCGTGCAGCAATGGAACGGCGTGCCGTTCGTGGAGCCCTACAAAAAGGTGCGCGACGTGGTGCGCTTCCTCCGCCAGGCGCTCCAGGGGGACAAGGTCGATTTCACGGGCGACACCTTCGAGATCCGGGGGTTCCGCCTCGTCGCGCCGCCGGGGCGGCGGCCGAAGGTCCTGGTCGCGGCCCTCCGGCCCGGGATGCTCAAGCTCGCCGGGCGCGAAAGCGACGGGGCCATCGTCAACTGGCTGTCCCCCGACGACGTCAAGAAGGTCGCCCCGTATGTGCTCGACCACAACCCCGACGCCGAGATCGTCGCCCGGATTTTCGTGATCCCCACCGATGACATCACCTGGGGGCGGGAGCTCGCCCGCCGGCAGATCACCGCCTATCTCAATGTCCCGGTGTACGCCGAGTTCCATCGGTGGCTGGGGCGGGGCGACATGCTCCAGCCGATGTGGGACGCGTGGCGCGCCGGCGACCGCAAGCAGGCGCTCAAGGAGGTCCCCGAGGAGCTGATCGACCAGCTCCTCCTTGTCGGCGACACCGACAAGATCAGTGCCGGGGTGCAGGCCTACCGCGACGCCGGGATCACCACCCCCATGCTTTCAGTGACCGCCGATCGCGAGAGGGCCGTCGAAGCCTGCCTCGCCATCGGCGCGAAGGTCGGCGTCAGGCCATAGCGGCTCGCGTTCGCGGCTCCCTCGCCCTCGCCGGGCGCGATCGGCAAGGGCTTGCGGGCGGCGGGTGAAGGGGCTAGCAATACTGCCGATCCGGGCGTGCCATCGCGTTCCCGCGATCCCACCATCCCACATCCCACCATCCCACATCCCACCATCCCACATCCCACCATCCCACCATCCCACCACTCGACGCCGATTCCCGGGGGGCCGCCATGAGCTACGAGAACATTACCTACGAGCGCGAAGACCGCCTCGCCCTGGTCACCATCAACCGGCCGGAGGTGCTCAATGCCATCAACCCGGAGACCAGCGCCGAGCTGTACGACGCGTTCACCCGGTTTCGCGATGACGACGACGCCTGGGCCGCGATCCTGACCGGCGCGGGCGATAAGGCGTTCTCGGCAGGCAACGACCTCAAAGCGACCGCAGCCAGCGCGGCCCGCGGCTCGTCCCGGGCGGAGACCCGGCGGGTGTCCTTCGGGGGGATCACCAAAGGCTTCGATTGCCCCAAGCCCATGATCGCCGCGGTCAACGGCTACGCGATGGGAGGCGGGTTCGAGCTGGCGCTGGCGTGTGACATCGTCGTCGCGTCAGAGAACGCCCGCTTCGCCCTCCCTGAGCCCCGGGTCGGCCTGGTGGCCGGTGCGGGAGGTGTGCACCGGCTGCCGCGACACATCCCCCTCAAAATCGCGATGGGTTTGATGCTCACGGGCTCGCAGATCGACGCCCAGGAGGCCCAACGCCTGGGCCTGGTCAACGAGGTCGTCCCGCTCCCCGCTCTGCTCGACTGCGCCCGGGCCTGGGCGGAGAGAATCTTCGAGTGTTCGCCGATCAGCGTCCGGGTCACCAAGGAGTGTGTGCTGGCGGGCATGAACATGTCGGTCGACGACGCCATGGACGACGACGTCGCGTCAGGGCGGATGGCGAAGCTGTACAACTCCAACGACGTCAGGGAGGGCCCGAAGGCTTTCGCGGAGAAGCGCAAGCCGCAGTGGACCGGGACCTGATCGCCCTATGAAGATCGGCTTCTTCGCGCCGCACGTCGGCGCCGGCAGCTCCCGTGACGGGATGGCCCGGGCGTGCGACGTCGCCGACGAGCTGGGGGCAACAGTGTGCCGGCGTGCGGCGAACGGTCCGGTTCGGAGACGGCTAGCACGGGCTGATGCTGCTGCCGGAGGAGATGATCGAGCACAAGAGCCGGCTCATGGCGATGGCCAGTGAGGCGGGGCGCACCGGCGACATCCCCGCCTCGGTGCTCGTCGGGACCCGGATCACCAGGGATGCCTCGGTCTACCCGTCGCTCGATGCCCCTCATCGGCGGGCCGCGAGGGTGGGCACTGTCGATCAGCTGGTGCAGCTGGTCGCCTACCGAGATGCCGGCGTGGCGGAGATCCATACCGTCGTCGGGACCGACGAGTCGGTCGGCGCGTCCGGCCCGGTCGCCGGCATGGAACTGTTCCTGCGGGAGGTGTGGCCGGCGTTCCTCGCCGCCTGAAACCCCCGAGACCCTGAGACCAGCAGCCCGCGGAGGACTACGGCTTTTGTGAAAAGGGGGAGGGCGGTCGGCTGGCCGAGAGCGGCGCACTCGGCCCGGGTGGCTCACTGCCCACCAACACTGGTGGCTCACTGCCCACCAACACTGGTGGCGGCCAGCTCTCCAGCTTCTACCTGTGGGGGATGACTCCACTCTCCGAGGCGGTCATCCAGGCCCGCGGCCAGGGCGGTACCTGCCAGGTGCCTCGGCACGACGTGGTTCTGCCCAGCGGCAACGGTGGAGTGCTGGACTACCACGCCTTGCTGGTCGTGAGCCTGGACAGCCTGAAGTCGAGTGTCGTTGGCGGCCGGTCTAGCCGAGGCCCGGGTTGGTGGGTTCGTCCGCGGAGATCCCCGCGGCGTAGAGGATGTCGACCTCGGCGTCGCTGAGCCCGGCGACGCTCGTCAGGATCTCGCGGGTGTGCTCGCCGAAAAACGGCGCGTGCCGCTGAAGGACCGGGTTGCACTCCACCAGCCGCCAGCTGACGTTGGCCTGCTTGTAGCGCTGCATCTTCGGGTTCGGCAGGTAAACCCAGAACCCTCGGCGCAGGAGCTGGGGGTCGTCGTGGACCTGGCTGCTGTCGAGGATCCTGCCCGCGGGCACCCCGGCCTCCTGGAGGATCTCCATGGCGTCTTGCGGATCGCGGCCGGAGGTCCAGGCGCTCAAGGCATCGTCGATGTCGTCATGCCGGCTGCGGCGCTCCTCGAGGATCAGACCGGCCAGATCATCCCGGCCGATGATGGCGGCGACGGCCTGCCACTCGCGGTCGTCGGTCACGGCGACCACCAGCCACTGGTCCTCCCCACGGCACCGATAGGCGCCTTGCGGCGCCCAACGCGCGCTGCGGTTGCCCAGATGCGGCGGCTCTTGCTCGCCGTGCAGCGAGGCTCGCACGAATGCCTCCCCTGCGAGCACGGCGGCCCCCTCCCGCTGCGCCAGGTCTACGTAGGTGCCCTTCCCGGTCCGGTGCCGGCGCAGGAGGGCCAGGGACACTGCAGCGGCCGCCTGGAGCCCCCCTACGGGATCGCCATAGGAGATGCCGGTCTTGAATGGCTCGGCCTCACCTTCGTAGCCCGTGAGCGATACCAGGCTGCTCATCAACTCGATGACCGGGCCGAAACCCACGAGGTCCTGGTCGGCCCCTGACTTGCCGAAGGCGGCCATCGACACCAGGATCACGTCGGGGCGAGCGCGGCGCAGCTCGTCATAGCCGAGGCCCAGCTTTTCGAGAACATCGGCCCGGTAGTTCTCGATCACAACGTCGCAGTGGCGCACCAGTCGCAGGAAGGCGTCCCGGCCGCGCCCGTCGGCGAGGTCGAGAATGACGGACTTCTTGTCCCGGTTGTATTCGTTGAAATAGACCGCGCTGTTCCAGGGGTCGGCGACCCCGGGCTGGGGGATCAGGGTCCGGATGTTGTCCCACGCCCTCGGGCCTTCGATCTTGACGACCTCGGCGCCCATCTCGGCCAGCAGCTTGGTGGCATAGGGTCCGGCCCACATCATGGTGAGGTCGGCCACCCGAACCCCTTCGAGGGGGCGGCGCTTCACCGCGACACCTCATTGTCGCGACGCCCATCTTTCCCCGCCAGCCACTCGTCCATGACGTCCTTCGTATCCTCGCCAGGCCTGTGCAGACGGCCAGGTGGACGCCACCCGACTCCGGTGAACGGCCGGCCCGGCACCGTGGCCGTCCCCGCGTCCGTCTCCACCCGGTCAAAGAACTTGCGCTCGGCGAGACTGGGCGCCTCCAGCAAGTCGGCCGGCGTCACGGCCGATCCCACCGGCACCTTGTGTTGCCGGCCGATCGATATCAGCTGGTCTTTCGTTTTGTCGGCGGTGAACACGTACATCTTCGCGAGGAGTTCCTCATGATGCTCGAGCCGGTACATCGGGTCCATGAAGGGGCCGTCATACAGCTCCGGGTCGTCCATCGCCTCGAACAGGTTGCGGATCTGGCGCTGGAGAGCGAAGAAACCGATGTAACCGTCCGCGCAGGGAAAGATTCCCCATTCGGCCCTCGTCTGGTTGCCGAGCCTCGGGGTGATCGGGGCGCCGTAGGCTGTCATCGGGCCGTACAACTCGAGCATGCCGGCCGCGCACTCCTGGGCGGAAATGTCTATCCAGTCTCCCTCCCCGTGCAGCGCGGCCCCGTAATATGCGGTCACCGCTGCCGAGAATCCGTGCAGGCCGGCCACGTAGTCGGCCTGGCTGCCACCCGAAACGAGCGGGGGCCGGTCGAAGTCGCCCGTGAGCGACATGATGCCACCCATTGCGAAGCTGACGATGTTGGTAGCCCGGTAGCCGCGGTACGGTCCGTTTTGCCCGAACCGGGAAATCGATACGAGCACCAATTGCGGTCTCCCGGCTCGCAGCGCCACCGGATCTGCACCGAGCGCGGCCAGGGCACCCGGCGGCCCATCCTCGACGACGATGTCGGCCGTCATGAGCAGCCTCAGCCGGTCTTCCCCCGACACCTCGACCCGTCGCTTGCCGGCCAGGAGGTACATCTCCTCGTCTTCGGTCAGACCGGGCTCGACCACGTGTCCTTCCACGCGAACGACATCCGCCCCGAAACCAGCGAGCTGGCGTGCGGCAAAGGCGGCGGGGATCCCTCCGGCCACCTCGACCACTCGCACGCCGTCCAGAGGAAGCGGCTCAAGGTCTACTGGCCCAGGGCGGCGGTCCCCATCGGTCGCGCTCATCCTCTGTTCCCTTTCGCTCGCCAGGGCCCTGCGTCTGTGAGCAGGGCGTGCCCGACTCCGACTGGCGGTCGCTCCAATGCAGCCTCCCCTGTCCTGTTTCTGCTGTGTGTTGCCGCTGCGGCGACAACCTCGAGCGGCCACGTTAGGCGGCGGCTGGATCGCTTGCCAGGAGAACTCCGGCCGTGATCGATATACCGCACGCTCGTTCCACCCCGCGAAATATGCTTTACTGACCGAAAGTGTAGGCGTCGGGTTGGCGCCCAGATTGCGCCCAGATAGGGTGCCCGAGGCTGCCGGTGCGTTGTGGTACGGGCAGGGGGAGGTCGGCGAGAGTGGTGGTGGCGCTGCTGGACCGGGAGATACCGGCGTCGGTGTCGGATTCGCGGGTGAGCGTGGGTGGTCTGGAGTTGCGGGTGTTGGGGAAAGGGGAGGGTCCGCCGCTGCTGGTGTTGCACGATTCGTTGGGGAATCTGGGCTGGTTGCCGCTGTATGAGCGGCTGTCGTCGTCGTTTTCGGTGGTGGTGCCGGATTTGCCGGGTTACGGGCGGTCGGAGCGGCCGGATTGGGCTCGCAGTCCGCGGGATCTGGGCATTCTGGTGTTGCAGCTGTTGGATCGGTTGGGACTGGCCGGGGTGACGGTGGTGGGGGTCGGTTTCGGTGGGTTCGTGGCGGCGGAGATGGCCACCATGCAGCAGGGCCGTTTCGGGGGTTTGGTGCTGGTGGGGGCGACCGGGTTGCATACCCGGGAGGGCGAGGTGCTGGATCAGATGCTGATCGGTTTCGCCGAGTACGGGTTGACCGGGTTTCGGGATCCGACGGTGTTTCAGGAGCTGTTCGGGGCGAATGAGCTGCCTCCGGATGTGTACGAGTTGTGGGATTTCGGGACGGAGATGACGGCCCGGGTGTGCTGGAAGCCGTGGATGTACAGCGATCAGCTGCCGCACCTGCTGACCGAGGTGCGGCTGCCGACGCTGGTGGTGTGGGGGGAGCAGGACCGGCTGGTGCCGCTGGATGTGGGCCGCCAGTATCAGGAGCTTTTACCCGGCGCCCGCCTGGAGGTGCTGGCCGGGGCGGGCCATTTTGTGGATCTGGAGGAACCGGACCGGCTGGCCGAGCTGGTCGAGGCGTTCGGCCGCGAGCGGAGAGGAGCACACGCATGAAGATCGGTTATTTCACCGAGCGGCCCTACCAGGATCCGGATCTGATGGAGGGCCGGATCAACATGATGGACCTGATGATGAGCAACGGCCGTTACGACCCCATGCTCGGCGCGGATCTGTACAACCGCTATCTGGACGAGAAGATCTACGCCGAGGAGATGGGCTTCGACATGCTGATGCTCAACGAGCATCACTCCACCCCGTTTTGCATGGGCGGGGTCATGAACGTGGAGGCGTCCATCCTGGCCCGCGAGACCTCCCGGGCCAAGATCGTTTTGCTCGGCAACGTCATCCCCATCTGGGACGACCCGCTGTGGCTGGCCGAGACCCTGGCCACCATCGACATGATCTCGAGGGGCCGGCTGGTGTCGGGCTGGGTGCGCGGCACCGGCCGGGAGTCGGTGGCCCATAACGCGCAGTCGCCATTCAACTGGGAGCGCTTCCAGGAGGCCCACGAGTTCGTGCTCAAAGCCTGGACCACCGACGGGCCGTTCCGCTGGGAGGGCAAGCACTACCAGTACCGTTATGTCAACCCGTGGATGCGCCCCTACCAGCAGCCCCACCCGCCGGTGTGGGTGCCGGGGGTGCTGAGCAAAAACACGGTGGAGTGGTGCGCCAGGAACCGCATCCCCTACATCATGCTCGCCACCCAGCTGGATCCCACCAAACGCTCCTTCGACTATTACAGCGAGGTGGCCAAAGAGACCGGCTATGAGGCCGGCCCCCAGCATCGGGGCTACCTGTTCAAGGTGCACGTGGACGAAACCGAGGAGAAGGCCTACCACACCGGCCGCAAGTACATCGAGGGCCCGAGCAACATCTTCCTGGAGGGCAGCCGGGCCCGCCCCAACCCGTTCATCCAGAACCTGCCTGGCCTGACCTCGCGCACCCAGATCCTGCCAACCGGGGAACTGTTCCAGGTGCTGCTGTCGCGGGGCCGCGCCAGCGGGCCGCTCATCCCCACCGGCGAGGAGGCCCCCAAGGTACAAACCCCAGAGGAGGTCGAGGCGGGCCGGGTCAAAATCTACGAGGGCCAGCTGGAGAACTACACCATCATCACCGGCACCCCCAAGACCGTCATCCCCAAAGTCCGCCATGTGCTGGAAACCCTGCGGCCCGGGCAGATCTTCTTCTGGGACGGTGACGGGGCCATGAGCCACGAAGACGCCATGCGCAGCCTCAAACTGATGGGCGAAGAAGTCATCCCGGCCGTGCGAGAAATCAGCCGTGACCTCGAACTGCCCGACGCCTTCGAAATCGACCCGGCCACCAACCAGCACCTCCCCGCCACCCCTGCCACCCCCACCCCCAGCGGAGCGCCCGCCGAGCCCGCTCCTGCCACCACCAGCGGCACCACCTGACGCCGCCGAACCGGGGTCGCGCCGGCGCCAGCCACCGCCGCCGGCCCCGACCACCCCGCCAGATCGCCGGCGCCGGTTCCGACTACCCCGCCAGACCGCCGGCGCCGGTTCCGGCAGACCGCCGGCCCGGCCATCCCGCCCGCCTGGCCCGGCCGGCAGGTGGCCCCCGGCCCGGCCGGCAGGCCATTGTGCTATGAAAGCCGCGTAATACGCGGTTTTCATAGCACAATCTGACGGCACCCGAAAACGGTGGTGGTGCTCTGACGGCGCACCCCGCCCAGCCGGGGAAGCCGGTGCGGCGTTCGCCGCTACTCGGGTGTGGTCGCGAGACTCCCGCGGCCAGGAGCTCGCGGACTCGGTCCGGCGGGTAGCCGAGTATCTCGACGAGGACACGCTCATTGTCCTGGCCGAGCCCCGGGGCGCCGACCATCGGGATCTCAGCCGGGTCCTGGAAGTGGACCGGGAAGCCGGGGAACCCTCGCCGGCCGACGTCGACCTGGTCCCATTCGACGATGAATTCCCGCGAGGCCAGGTGCGGGTCTTCGACCAGATCGCCGTTGGTCATGAGGACGCATGCCCGCACCCCGAGCGCCTGCAGGTGATGCATGGCCTCGAATCTGTCTTTCGTCCGTGACCAGGCGGTGATGGCGCCGTCGATCTCGTCGTGGCGGTCAAGCCTTCCGCCCAACGTGCGCAGGTCGGGGTCGTCTCGCATGTGCGGTCCCAGCACTCCGGCGAGCGCGGCCCACTCCTCGTCGGTCTCCACCGAGATGGCGAGCCATTCCTCGTCGCCCTGACACGGGTAGACGCCCTGGGGCGCCCGATCGGCCGAGCGGTTGGCCAACCGCGGTGGCTCCCCGCCGGTGGCCGAGGTGCTCAAGTACTTCTCGCCTCCCAGCGAGGCGTAGGTCTCGAGCTGGGACATGTCGATGAAGCACCCCCGCCCGGTGCGGTCCCGCTCGTCGAGGGCGGCGAGGATCGCCACCACCGCATGGAGGCCACCGGTCGGGTCGGGGAGGGCGACGCCCACCTTCACGGGGCCGCCATCCTCATAACCGCTCGCCCAGGTCATCCCCGAATGGGCCTCGAGGATCGGGCCCCACGACGGGCGCATCCGATCAGGCCCCGTGTACCCGTATCCCGACATGGCGATCCTGATCAGATCCGGTTTGTACGGGACGAGCGCCTCATAATCGAGGCCCATGTTGCTGCTGCCGCGCGGGCTGTAGTTGTCGAGGAGGACGTCGGTGACCCGTACCAGGTCGAGGAGCACCTCCCGCGCACCCGGCGCTTTCAGATCCATGCAGAGACCGAGTTTGTTGCGCTGCATCTTGTTGTACACGCCCTGGCGGTTCCAGGGGTGCTCCCCCGGATCGGCGTCCGGGTAGATGCCGGATCGGAAGGTCGGGCCGGGTAGCTCACCCCAGCGCCATTCGCCGATCTCCTTTTGGGTGGCGGCAAAGCCGCCGGCGGCTGTGGTCCCCAGTCCGCGCGCCAGTCGCTGCTCCACATGGATCACCTCGGCACCGAGGTCGGCCAGCCATCTCCCGGCGAGGGGACCCGCCCAGGCGATGGTGAAGTCCAGAACTCGCACACCATTCAGCATCATCGGATGGTTGCCTCGCGTGTCGTGCCCGGAGTGACGGGCAGGGCGCCGAGCACCTCGGCGGTGTGCTCACCAAAGGCCGGGGCTTCCCGAAAGGGCGCGTCAGCGCCGGGCACGCGGAAAGGCCGCTCCGGCATGCGGGCCCCACCACCGATACGGGTGCTGGGTACCCAGTATCCACGCACCGCCAGCTGATCCTCATGCAGGACCTGCGACACCCGCAACACCGGGCTCGCCGGAACACGGTGTTCCTCGCAGCGGGCCACCACCTCGTCGGGCGTCAGCGACATCAGGACCGGGTCGAGGACCGCCGCTAGCGCGTCGGCGTGGTCGAAGCGGTCCCCTCCGGTCTGGAAGCGTTCGTCGACAAGCAACTCGGGGAGATCGAGGGCGAGACAGAGCCCCTCCCACTGGGCGAGGGTGGCGACACCCAGGCAGACCCACCCGTCCTTGCAGGGCACCGGACCCAACGGGTTGAACGACTCGGCGTGCAGGTTGCCGGCCCGGCGCTTGATCACTCCCTGGTGGGTGTACAGCACGATCGACCACTGGTGGCCGGCCGCGAGTGCCTCCATGGCGCCCACATCGACCAGCTGGCCCCGGCCGGTCTGGCGCGTCCGGCGCACGGCGGCGAGCGCCGCGATGGCGGCAGTGACTCCGACCAGATGGCCCGCCCAGGGTCCGCCTCCTTGCACCGGGACCCGATTGGTTTCCCCCGTCACAAATGTGAGGCCGCCGCTGGCGAAGTCGATGAAGTCGTTGCCGCGATAGCCCCGGTAGGGGCCCGTCAGCCCGAACGAGGAAATGACCACCTGGACCAGCCGGGGGTTGGCCGCCGAGAGGGCCTGATACTCCTCGAGGGCCTGATCGGGGTCGCCATCGACGTGGTCCAGGATCACGTCGGCGGAATCGAGCAGTCCCGGCGGCACCGAGCCGGGGACAGGTCCGTCGAGCGCAACGCTGCGCTTGTAGCAGTTGAGATATTCGAACTGGGCGCTGAGCTCTGATCCGTTCGCCGCCGTCACCCGTGGATGGGTCGCCCGCATGGGATCACCGCCGGCTGGTTCGAGCTTGATCACATCCGCCCCGAGCATCCCTAGCAGTCGCCCGCAGTAGGCCGCGGCGACGCTCGAAGCGCGCTCGACCACCCTGATGTCCAACGTCATTTGTCCCCTAATCCGGTCGGGTGACTATCAGCGAAGCGTTCTGGCCACCAAACCCGAATCCGTTGAACTGCAGGGCATCCACGTCGCAGTCGGCCGCTGTCCCGAGTACGACCGGGAAGTTGCACTCTGGATCAACGTTTTTTGTCAAGGCCGTCGGCGCGACCTTGCCCCGCTGCATTCCTTCGATGCCGGCCACCATATTTAGCGATGCAGCTGAACCGCCACTGTGCCCGATCGCGCCTTTCAACGATGTGACCAACGGATAGGTTTCATAATCCTTGTACACGGCGTTGATGGCGCGAATCTCGGCCGTGTCGCCGACCGGGGTTCCGGTCCCATGGGCGTAGATGGCGGAAACCCTGCGGCCGCCGGCCAGCTGGGCATCCTGGAGTGCGCCGCCGATGACGAGTGCCTCCCATTCGCCGCTCGGATCCGGGGACGAGGGGTGATATGCGTCGGCCGCCGTGGCGTACCCAGCGACCAGGCCTTTGATCGTGGCCCCTCGTCGCTTCGCGTGCTCCAGTTCCTCGAGAATCAGGAATCCACTTCCCTCGCCTCCAGCGATGCCGGTGCGATCCCGATCGAAGGGCATGCACGAGAACTCGACTTGCTGCGCTTTCGACGACATTCCGTAGGTACGCCCGGCGACGGCCGTCGCCGCGACGAAGTCCGCGTCGCCGCCACCTTCCGTGCCTCCCGTTATGGCCATATCGGCCATGCCGCTCTGGATCAGCCGGGTGGCCGTGCCGACCGCGTCGATTGAGGCCGCGCAGGCGGTGCAGATGGTGAGCGAAGGCCCATGCAGCTTGTACTTCATGGCGATTTGGGCCGCGGCCATGTTGGGCCAGATCTGTATCTGTACCTTCCGTGGTACCGCCTCCGGACCTTCCGTCTCGAAGAGGTGCTGCGCCCGGAGCAGCGCCCTGGTACCCCCCATGCTGGTGGCGATCACGATCGCAGTGCGGAGAGGATCGAACTCGGTGACCGCGGCATCGGCGAGGGCCAGCTGGGTGGCCGCAAGGGCAAAATGGGCGAAACGGTCGGAGCCTTCTTCGATGACCGGCTCCATCCAGTCGGAGGCGACGAACCCTTCAACCATCGCGCCGAAGCCCGCCGGCATGTCAGGGAGCTTGCTCGGGTGCTGACGGATGCGCGATTCACCGGTCGCCAGGCCGTCGAAGAACTCACTCACGCTGAAACCGAACGGTGATACCGTCCCCGTGCCGGTGATTGCGACTTGCCGACGCTCCACTTTCTCCTCCCTCCGACGCAGGTCGATCGTCGCCCCGGCGATGAGCCGGCTGCGGCCTAACGCCACCATATCTCCCGCCGGCCAGCGCACGCAGTGGGCCGGATCGACCGTGACGACGGTCCGGAGTCACGACCGTCGGGGATAACGGCGCGGCCGCGGGCCTGCACCGCCTGCAACGCCCTGAACCGCCTGCAACGCCCTGCACCGCCTGCAACGCCCTGCACCGCCTGCACCCGGCACCCGCCCCCGCCTGCACCCGGCCCCGCCCGGTCCGCACCCCGCCCCAGCCCGCCAACCACTCCTCCGCGAAATTCTGAAGAAGTAGTTCGTCCCCGGCCGTCGCAAACGGGCCGCGTGACGGCGCCACTCCTCGCTCCGCCAGAAGTCGCCGGCTGCGCTGACTACCCTCGGCGGGGAAGTAAACCTGCCTCCGGTGCGCCCTGGTGCCGGGCCAGGACGGGGGCTTCGACATCTGGGCCCACCCGAAGGGTGGTCCGCTTATTGGGCCCAAAGGGCGCGCTGTATTGGGCCTAAAGGGCGCTGGTGGCCGCGCCCCGGGTGGAATCTCCTATACGCGCTCGATGATGGTGGCAGTGCCCATCCCGCCACCCGTGCACATGCACACCAGACCGGTCTCGAGGTCCCGGCGCTCCATCTCGTCCATCAGGGTGCCGATAAGCATCCCGCCAGTGGCGCCGATGGGATGGCCGAGGGCCATCGCCCCGCCATTGACGTTGACCTTGGCAGGGTCGACGTCGGTCTCCTTGAAGAACCTGAGGACGACCGACGCGAACGCCTCGTTGACCTCGAAAAGGTCGATGTCGTCAAAGGTCATGCCGGCCTTCTCCACACAGCGTTTGGCAGCGGGAGCGGGGGCGGTGAGCATGATCACCGGCTCGGTGCCGGCCACAGCCGTCATTATGACTCGGGCCCGGGGGGTCAGGCCGTGAGCCCGAGCCCACCCGGGCGACGCCAGCAGCACGGCCGAGGCCCCGTCGACCACGCCGGAGGAGTTGCCACCGTGGTGCACGTGGTGGATGTGGTCGAACTTGGGGTAGGCGAGCAGGGCCGTCTGGTCGACGGTGAGGTCCGATCCCGCCACCTGCGACGCGCCCATGGCCTCGAAGCTCGGACTGAGGCCGGAGAGGCCCTCGAGGGTCGTGCCCGGACGCGGGTGCTCGTCCTTGTCGAGGGCCAGGGTGCCGTCGTCGTGATAGATGGGAACCAGCGCCCGGTCGAAGCGACCCTCTTTGACGGCCACTTCGGTGCGGGCCTGGCTCTCCACCGCCAGGGCGTCGCACTCCTCCCGGGAGAAGCCTTCGACAGTGGCGATGAGGTCGGCAGAGATGCCCTGGGCGACCATGTTGTAGCGGTCCCTGAGGTGCGGGTTGTTGGCGTAGAAGCCATCGGTGTGCGAAGGCGCGGGGCGGGACATCGATTCGACGCCGCCGGCGACCACCAGGTCCTGGAATCCGGACCGCAGACCCATGGCCGCGAAGTTGACCGCCTGCTGGGCGGAGCCGCAGAAGCGGTTGAGGGTCACGCCGGGGGCGTCGAGATCCCAGCCGGCGTCCAGCGCGGACATCCGGGCGATGTCCATCGCATGGTCGCCCGAGCCCGAGCCGCAACCCATGACCACGTCGTCGACGTCGGCGGTGTCGAAGCCGTTGCGCTCCCGTAGCGCCTCGAGAACCTGGGCCAGGATCCGCTGTGGGTGGATGTTGTGCAGTGCGCCATTCGGCTTGCCCTTCCCCCGGGGCGAACGGACGGCGTCGATGATCAGGGCCTCTGCTTCCACAAGCACTCCTTGGTCGATGTCATCTAGATACTACGGGGCCGGTCACCCAGACGCAGGTGGAGGGCCAGACGCAGGGGGAGGGGGCGAGGCAGCTGGCAGGGGCGCATGCGGAGGGGTCGACGCCGGCCGTATGAGCATCTCCTGCGTGATCATCGCCGCCAGCCGTCCCGACGCGTCCCGCATCGCCCCGGCATACACCCCGCGCGCTCCACCCGCCATGAGCGGCCACAGCTCCACCAGCACCCAGTCGTCGGCGCGGACGGCGTCGTGGAACCAGAGGGAGTGGTCGATGCTGGGGCCGCCCCTCGGCAGGCCGGGCAGCGAGGTTTCCGCGAAACCCGAGCCCACGTCGGAGATATACGCGAGGGCGCAGGCGTGGAGGACCGGGTCGTCCGGGAGCTGGTCGATGACCCTCGACCACATCCGGGCGGATCGGGTCCAGCCCTCGTCGGCAGGAAGGGCGCTCGGTATGGGCCGGGTGCGCAGCCAGGGCTGGAATCGGCCAAATTGATCGACCTCTTCCACCTCGTCGTGGCGGGGAGCCCCCTGAGGGAGGTCGCCGATGAACTCGACCCCGGGCTCGCGGTGGTGGAACGAGGTCGACATGTTGAAGATGACCTCGCCGTTCTGGATCGCCGCGACCCGGCGGGCCGAGAAGCTGTGGCCGTCGCGGTCGCGCCAGACCTGGAGGAGAACCGGCCGCTCGGCCGAGCCGGGGCGGAGGAAATACCCGTGCAGGGAGTGCGGCAAGCGGTCGGGATCGACCGTGTTGGCCGCTGCTCTGAGAGCCTGGGCGAGGATCTGGCCGCCGAATAGCACCGGCCGCTCGGGATTCTTCGGCTGGTTGTACCCCCGGTAGAGGTCCTTGTCGAGACCCTCCACATCCAGCATGCTGACAAAGCTGTCTGCCGTCGCGCTTGTGGTCATCGACTCAGCCCGCCAGCATTCGCTCCGCCCGCTCTGCGAGCGGTCCGACCCCTGCCCCCCGGTCCGCCATGCGAGGGTCGGTGCTCTCGCCCCGCACCCATCGCATGTAGAGCTGCTGGACGACCACGGCCGTCTTGAAGGCGGCAAAGGCTTCGTACCACCCGAGGCTCGACAGGTCGAACCCGGTCCGCTGCCGGTAGCGCTCGACGATCTCACGTCGGGGCGGAAGCCCGAGCCCCTCCTGGCCGGCGGCGGAGTGGGCCCGGTCGTCGGGGCGATCGGATGGGTCGGGCCAGTAGTTGAGGGTGGTGCCGAGGTCGACGAGGGGGTCGCCCAGCGTCGCCATGTCCCAGTCGAACACCGAATGCACGTGGTCGGGGTCGGCCGGGTCGAACTGGCAGTTATCGAGCTTGTAATCGTTATGCAGGATGGACACGACCCGGTTGTCCGGGACAGTGGCCGCCAGGCTCTCGCCCACCCGGTGCATCAAGTCGTCACAGGGGGACCCGGCCGCGACCAGGTCCCAGCGCTGCCGCCACCCGGCCACCTGCCGGGCCGCGAAACCCTCAGGTCGGCCCAGGTCCGACAGGTCGCAGGCCGCCGGGTCGATGAGATGCAGGTCGGACAGGTTGTCGACCAAAGCGAAGCCAACCCGGCGCCCGACGTCCTGGTGATGAGCCATCGACGTCGGGATGGTCGACCAGATGACCTGGCCGGGCCGGTACTCGGCGACAAGGAAATCGGCGCCGATGACGTCGTGGTCGTCGCAAAACAGCAGGGCCCGGGGGGCTGGAGGGTAGACACGCCACAGCTTGGACAGCACCCGGTACTCCCGCCGCATGTCGTGGGCGCCGGGGGCGATGATGCCGAAGGGCGGTCGCCGGACCACAAGTCGACTGTCGCCGAAGCTGACCAGGTACGTCAGGTTGGCCGCCCCGTTGGGGAACTGCAGCACCTCCATTTCCCCTTCGAGGCCGCCGAGATGCTGGCGCAGGTAGCCCGCCAGGCGTTCCCACGCCAGGTCCTCTCCGGGGCGCACGGGAGCCGTTTCGGGATGGGCGGTCGTCGTGTCTTCGCTCATGGCACGCAGAGGGCCGGCCCTGCTCGCCCATCGGGCCGCGTCAGGACGTCCGCGTGGCCGACGACGGCTCCGGCTGGCATCGAACCCATCTGGATCTCCTTACCAGCTCGGCTGCTCGTCGAAGGTCCGGTCCATGCGCTCGAACCGGCGCTGGATCGAAACCCGGGCCTCGGGGTGGGGAAGGATGTACAGGCGCTCCGCCTCGATGGCGTCGACGGTGAGCGCAGCCACGCGGTCGACGGACATCACCTGGCCTGCCATGTTGCGGTTGTCCTCGCTCTGGTCCTCGACCTGGGCGACAGCTTGCGGGCCGCCATATTCGTCCTGTCGGTTGCGCTGTGAGTCACCGATGTTGGTTTGGACGCGCATGGGACACAAGACGGAAACGCCGATGCCGTGGGGGCGCACCTCCCTGCGGAGCACCTCGGCGAGGCCTACCACTCCATACTTGGCCACACAGTAGGGGCCCAGCCCCACATTGGGCACCAGCCCGGCGAAGGACGCAGTGAACAGGATGTGCCCTCCTTCGTCTTGCTCGAGCAAACGGGGGAGGAACGCCTCCACGCCATGGATCGGTCCCCACAGGTCCACGTCGATGATCCAGCGCCATTCGTCGTGGGTCATCTCGGACATCGGGCCGCCCACGGCCACGCCCGCATTGTTGAACACGATATGGACTCCCCCCAGCAGCTCGAAGGACCGGGCGGCCAGGTGCTCGACGGAGGAGAGCGAGCTGACATCGCACTGGACGCCGTGGGCTTCGACGCCCTGCTCCCGCAGCTGATCGACGGCCGCCTCGAGGGCCTTCTCCTCGATGTCGGCCAGCACCACCCGTGCCCCTTTGGCGCCCAGCTGGGCCGCGGTGGCGTAACCGATTCCGCTGGCTCCACCGGTGATGACGGCCCCCCTACCTGTAATCGTGGTCATGCGCCGACCCTACCGGAACGTGGCTGAGCCCGCCCGGGGCCATGGCGCTCGGCCTTTCTGTAGCGCCTTCCTTCAACCGGGCAGAGTTTGCACAGTTCGCAGGGCGGATCGTCGGCCGGCCGACAGGGTCTCGTCATTCAAGCGGTAGCGGACCTCGGGGCGGAGAGACCATTGACCTCATCGGCAGAAGTCGTTTTGACAAGTCGGGATAAAATCGGGATTGGTCGGGATTAGTCCGGGATAGGTTCGGGATAAGTCGGGGATACGTCAGGACGTCTGCGATCTGCCGCGGGCCTGGATGGCTTCCCGGCGCTTCGCGATGTCCTCCTGGCGTCCGCCTCCCTCTTCCAGCCACCTGCGGGCGTTGCGAGCCTCAACCCCCCATGCCTCGGCCGCAGTCGTCTCTGACCCTTCATCGTAAGTCGCGAACATGTGCTGGACCCCGGCGCTGTCGTTGGACACGATGTCCGCCGCCAGTTGCCGGCAGAAGGGCAGGAGCTCGGCATGAGGTACGACGTGGTTGACCAGCCCCCAGGCGAGAGCGGTGCCGGCGTCGATGTAGTTGCCCGTCGCGCTCATCTCCTTGGCCCGGCGAAGCCCGACGGCCTGCGTCAGGTGTACCGTCATGCCCCATCCGGGCTGCACACCAACGCGGGCGTGGGTGTCGGCGAATCGAGCATGTTCTGAGGCAACCAGGAAGTCGCAGCAGAGCGCCAACTCGAGACCGCCCGTTACCGTCACCCCGTTGATCGCCCCGATAACGGGCTTATTTGTTGGCGGCAGGGGGAGTCGTCGCTGGCCCTCATCGCCGGTGGACCGGGAGAGATTGTTCTCACCACTGGCC
The DNA here is from genome assembly GCA_963834725.1 of uncultured Acidimicrobiaceae bacterium. Lineage (GTDB taxonomy): Bacteria > Actinomycetota > Acidimicrobiia > Acidimicrobiales > Palsa-688 > PALSA-693. The sequence goes on along the minus strand of CAWICN010000001.1, from coordinate 2,260,267 downwards.
AGTTCTTTCAAATCAAGGCCGGCGCAGAAGGCAGGATCGGCACCGGTCAGGATCAGGATGTCGACCGAAGGGTCCGCCTCGAGCTCCAGACCGACCCGGACAATTGCATTGCGGAGCTCCTCGTTGAGCGCGTTGCGGACCTCAGGTCGGTTGAGCGTCATCGTCGCCACCCGATCCTGCACCTCGACGAGAACCACATCCTCGGGCATGTCGACTCCTATCTTGTGGGCAACCAGTCTGCTGCGCGGTGCGGGGCGGGGCGCCCCCCTGAAGGTCAGGATCAGTCAGCCGGTCGGGTCTTCTCATTCCGACGGGCCAGGTACACCGACTCGACCTTGTCTCGCTGGCTGAGAATCTCGGCAGCTGAGCCCTCGAACGCCATCTCGCCGTGGCTCAGGACCACGCAGCGGTCGGCGATCGCCAAACCCAGCTCGTAGTGCTGCTCGACGAGCACCACGGCGGCTGAAGTGGTGTCGGCGATCCTGCGGATGACGGGCAGAATGTTTTGCACCAGCTTCGGAGCCAGGCCCAGGCTGAGCTCGTCGACCAGCAGCACCTTAGGACCGAGCATGACCGCTTTGGCAATGGCCAGCATCTGACGCTCACCGCCGGACAGCTGGGACGCTTTGGAGTTGATCCGAAGTCGGAGTGACGGAAGCAGCTCCAGGGTCTGATCCACGTCCAGGGCCGTGTCGGCGCGGGATTTGCGCGCCGACGAGCGCATGGCCAGCATCAGGTGCTCGCGCACGCTCAGCGGGGGGAAGACCCCCCGGTCGCTCGGGAGGAGGGACAGGCCCGCACGGGCGATGCGGTGGGAGGGCAGGTTCCGGATGGACTCGCCCCACAGCCGCACCTCTCCGTCCATGGGCCGGATCAGGCCCGCCAGGGTGTTGAGGCAGGTCGTCTTGCCGGCGCCATTCGGCCCGATCATGGCCAGGACCTCTCCGGGCGCGCAGTGGAAGGTCAGATCGCGGATGGCCTCCAGCCCGCCGTAGCCGGACGTGAGCCCTTTGACGACCAGGCCTTCCTCGGCGCCCGCTGCGGGTCGATTGTCGGACACTGCGGTCTCGCCGACGGTCACAGCTCTCCCTCTCCTGTGACGGAGGCGCCGAGGTAGGCCTCGACGACCCGCGGATCATTTTGCACGGCGGTGGGCGACCCCTCGGCGATGATCATGCCGAAGTCGAGGACGTAGACGTAGTTGGCCACGCCGAACACCAGGTGCATGTCGTGGTCCACCAGCAGGATGGCCATGCCTGAGTCGGCGATTCCCTTCAGCTCGGCGCCGAGCTCCTGGCTCTCGTCAGAGTCCAGACCGGCCGCCGGCTCGTCGAGCAGCAGCACCGACGGCTCGCCCGCGAGCGCGCGGGCCACCCCGACCAGTCGCTGCTGGCCGAGGGACAGCTCGTTCGGGTAGCGCTCGAGGTGGTCGGCCAGGCCGACCAGCCTGAGCGCCTCGCGAGCCCGATCCGCCTCTTCGGTGGAATACGGGAGGAGGTCCTTGGCCAGGTAGATAGCCCCGCTGTGCTCCTCCGCGACCCTGACGTTGTCGAGGATGCTGAGGGAGTCGAAGAGCTCACCGGCCTGCCACGTCCGGGCCAGGCCCATGCGCCGCCGCGTATGAGCCGGCAAGCCGGTGAGCGTCTGATCGCCGACGTGGACGTTGCCCGAGGACCGGACGAAGCCGGTCACGGCGTTGATGAGCGTCGTCTTGCCGGCCCCGTTCGGACCGATGAGGGCGGTGATCTGGCCCGGCTCTGCCTTCATGGTGACGTCGCTGTTGGCCAGCACGCCTCCGAAGCGCACCGTGATGTTCTGGACGGACAGGGTCGCCCCCTGGCCGGACACCTACGCTCCTCTCCCGACGGTCTGGGTCCCCGTCACGTCCGCGGTCGCCGGCGGTACCTCCGGGGCAGGGCTCGGCTCCGGCTTCCTCCTGATCCTTGGGCCGAGGCGGGCCCACAGCACATCCATCTGCTCGGCGGTCTTGCCGGCGATACCGTCCGGGTTGTTCATGACGGTCAGGATGAGACCGATACCGGCGATGAGGGCATACCACTGCCCGAAGTTGATGTGGTTCTGGAGTAAGACGTAGACGAATCCGAGCGGCGCGATGGCTCCCGCCACCGCGGCGCCACCGATGCTCGTGATGCCGCCGAGGTAGGCGGTGGCGAAAAGCAGGATCCCGGTATTCACCTCAAACGACCCGGTCGACAGCTGCCCCTGGCTGTAGCCGACCAGGGCGCCCGCCACCCCGGCCAGGAAGGCCGACAGGGCGAAGCCGCTGATCTTGGTCGTTGCCACATTGATACCGACGGAGGCCGCCGCCCGCTCGTTGGATCTGACGGCCAGCCACGCTCGCCCGGTCCGCCCCCGGGACCACCGCAACAGCCCGGCGACGCACAGGAGAAGGATGACGAAGACCATGAAGCCGAACTGCAGACGAGCCACGTTGTGGGGGCCTTCGATGGCCAGGTTCACGCTGAACAGCTTGGGCGTCCCGACCAGGTTCCCCTGCACTGACGTGAAGTAGGCGTTATCGAACACAAAGGCCTGGACCGCGACCGCCGCGGCCAGGGTGACGATCGCCAGCTGCACACCCCGGAAGCGCAGGGCGGCCACGCCGATGAGGACCCCGATGGCGGTAGCGAAGAGCGCCGAGACGAGCAGGCTCCAGGGGAAGCCGAGGCCCCAGTTGACCGTGGCCTTCGATAACAGGAACCCCGACGCGCCGGCGAAGGCGATCTGCGCCAGAGATACCTGGCCGAGGTACCCGGTGATGATGGTGTACGAGAGGATCAGCACCATGGTGATGATGCTGGTCATCACCCCGAAGCGGGTGGGCCCCCCCGTGACGAGCAGCCCGATGACGGCGACGCCGCCGACCACGAGCAAAGTGAGAAGTGTTCGTCGGGGCAGGCGGACCTTGGGCAGCCCGTATCCGGTGGTCACGTCGCGGACCCCGATCTTGTCGCCGAGAATAAACAGGACGACGATGGCGATCAGGAACGGGAGGCCGGACTGCAGGCCGGATCGGCCCCAGCCGGGCCACCAGGACTTACCGCCGTAGAGGGTGATCAGGGACTGCAGCGAGCCGAGGGCGATGCTGGCGATGGCGATCACGACGAGCGATCGCATGCGGGCGACGAGGAGTATCGCCAGCGCCGGGACGACCAGATAGGCCACGCCGGTATTGATCGAGATGGTGGGGGCGCCGAGGATCAGCAGCACGGTGCTGACGAGGGAGGCGATGGCCCAGGCCGCCGAATCCAGCGACGTCGGGCTGTACCCCATCAGGCCCAGAGCCTCCTGGTTGGCGGACGCGGCCCGGGTGGCTACGCCGGCGGTGGTCCAGCGGAAATAGGCGCCGACGGCGCAGGCCAGGACGATGGCGATGCCGGCGATGATGAGGTAGCCCACCCCGATGTGGGCGCTACCGATGTTGACCGTCTTGCTCGGCAGCATCGAGGGAACCTGAAGCGTGTTGGTGCCGAAGCGAACGGTCGCCAGCCCGACCAGGGTGATGAGCACCGCGACCGAGGCCACGATCTGGGCCAGGACGGACGCTCGGCGCAAAGGCCGGAAGACGACAAGGTGGATGATGGCTCCGAGGATCACCGATGTCGCCAGCGCGATGATCAGGGCCGGGACGTTCCCCATGTTGGACTTGAGGTGGACGGTGCCGGCCGGGAAGACCACCTTTGCCTCGGTGGTCAGGGCGGCGAACACGTAGCAGCCCCACATGGCGATGGCGGCCTGGGAGAAGTTCAGGATTCCTGACGACAGGTAGACCGTGACCAGCCCGACCGAGAAGCCGAGATAGATCGCGCCAGTTGCGAAGCCGAGAACTATGAAGGTGAGAGCCTGGGACATCGGTGGACCGCTCCCCTACTTGTCGCGGGTTATGGGTGGTGAACAGTGCTGCGCCGCGCCCAACGCTAACGCGATCGGCGAGGTCGGCGCAGGTCGGAAGGGCCGGACCCCCAGCTCGGGGAGTGCCGTCCCCGAGCCGGGGCGCCCGGCGCTAGAGCAGGCTCGGATCGAGCGGTGCGAAGCCACCCGGCTCGACTGCCTGGTAGGTGTCGCCCGAGGCGACCTTCACGAACAGAAGATCCTTGTTGCACGAGGAGGTTCCGGGCCACTCCTGACCGTTACAGGTCTCGACCGGGCCCATGAAGGACTGGTAGCTGGCCACTTTCTCAAAGTCGCTGCGGATGGACTGGGCGGTGTAGGGCCCCGAACCGGCCTGTAGCGTGTCGCGGAAGTCCACCAGGCCGGAGAAGCTGTTGACGGCCCACTGCCCCAGGGCTTCGGTATTGCCGTGGCCGGTCTTCGCCATCATCTGGTTGTAGGTGGCGATCTGCTGCCGCACGACTCCCGGCGCCGCGGGGCTCAGGCTGGGGAGCCAGCCGGCGCTGTAGGAATAGGTGTCCACCGCGTCCGGCGGGTCCGATTTCACGTACGCCGAGCAGCTGCCCATCAGGACGGGGCCTTTGAATCCGTCGGTGCGGAGCGCCTTGAGCAGCGACGTGCAGTCGCCCTCGGCGGCGGCGATCATCCCGGTCACTTGCGGGTTGCCGGCCAGCAGGCTGTTGGCCACGACCTGCCAGTTCACCGAGCTGGCGTCGTAATACGTGACCTTGACGTTCATGCCGAGCTTCTTGGCGACCGGGGTTATGGCGTTGTTTACGTAGTTGACAGCGGACGGCACGTTGGCGATGGAGAACGTCGCCTTGTTCCAACCGTTCTGGTGAAAGATCTGCAGGGGTCCGACGGCGAACGCCTCGTTCGGGGGTCCGAAGAAGTAGTCGGACGACAGGTTGTCGTCATGCTGATCGGCTACCTCGACGCCGAAGATCGGGATGTTGGCCCTGCTCAGGATGGGGCTCTCGGCGGCAAAGCCGGCGTCATAGTCGTCGAAGACCGCCACGACTCCCTTGGACACGAAGTTGTTGGCGCAGTTGACCTCGATCGACGGGGTCTGGTCGGTGTTGCACATAACCGCCTTGATCGGGTGGCCGTGAACGCCGCCGAGCACGTTGTTGACGTAGTAAAAGCCGCCGCTCAGCCCCGGCCCCATGTCCGGACCGAGCGAAAGGGCGCCCTCGTCGGGCTCGACAATGCCGATGGTGATCGGTGTCCCGGTCGCAGCGGCCCCGGACGCCGCTCCGCCGGCTGCCGTGCCGCCGGCTGCCGTGCCGCCGCTGGCCGTGCCCGCGCTGGCCGTTGTGCCCCCGCTGGCCGTTGTGCCCCCGTTGGACGTCGTGGCGCTCGACGACGTATGGCTCGAGGATCCGCACGCGGCGAGGAACGGCACGGTGATGGCCAGGACGCCGGCCAGGACCGCGCCCCGGCGGACATTCCTCGAGGTTCGCCGCTCCCGGCTGCCGGCCCTGATGGATTTGAACGGTTGTAGCAAGGGTGTGTTTCCTTCCGCGGTGTGCGCTCAGGGGCGCGGCTTACGGTCACGAGGGCGACGGAACAGGAACTATCCCCCGAAGGCTGCAATATGGACCAAGACTTCACGATCGAGCTTCGATGGCTCGCTTTCCGGCTGCGGTGTCAGGTTTGCGACGGCGGTTGCACCCAGTGCGTCGTCGTGCCCCCTGACCAGGCCTTTTCTGAAGGCGTGGCATTCCCTCCCTCACGCTCAAACTGACCGGAGAAGCTAGCACCGCCCTGCCGGGCGTACAACCAAAGGTTTGGTTGGTTTAAAAGGTGGGCAAGGGGCACTGTGGGATGTAGAGCGTGGTCACGCCCGGTCCGGAGTCCTGAGGGGCTGGAGGAGACCCGACGTCGGGGGCGGAAGGGGGGTTCACGGTCCGGAGCTCAGATCGACCGGCGGCATCCCGATCGGGTCCACGGACGCCCGGAGGGTCGTCGCGAAGCCCTCGCCGATCGCATCCACCGTCCAATCGTGGCTGGTCACGAACGGTCCGGCGAAGGCGGGCAGCCGCAGCAGGCTCAAGCTGGTCCCGTCGAAACGGACGACCTGTCCGCTCAGCCCGGCGGACTCGTCGCTCAGAAGGTAAGGGATTGCCAACGCCACCCGACCGGGGTCGGGCAGGCCGGTGGCGTCGCCGGCCATCCGTGTCTGGGCCAGCGGCGAGTACCCGATGACCCGGATGCCCTCAGGTGCCAGGTCCCGGGCCCAGCCGTAGGTCAGGGAGGCCACGGCCCCCTTGGTCGCCCCGTAGAGGGCGAGGTTCCGCATGCCGAGGTGCCCGCCGGATGTCACGTTCACGATGACGCCGTGGCCCTGGGCCCGAAACCGAAGGATTGCCGCCAACCCGCTGTACACGACCCCGAGGACGTTGACGTCCACCAGCTTGCGGGCGTCGGCGGGGTCCAGCGCCCACGGCGGCCCGTTCACGATCAGGCCGGCGTTGTTGACCAGGCCGTCGAGGTGCCCGTAGTGGTCGACGCAGGCGGCGATGAGCCGCTCGGCGCTTTCGGGCTCGGCCACTGAGTCGGCGTTGGCGACCGCGATGTGGCCCGCGTCGCGGATCCACCCGGCGGTCTCTCGTGCCGTGTCGCCGTCAACGTCGTTGACCACCACCGATGCCCCTTCGGCGGCGGCCGCCATGGCATAGGCGCGCCCCAGGCCTCGACCGCTGCCGGTAACCACCACTGCCCTGCCCCGTAACCGGCTGCTCATCGACTCCCCCGATCTCTCGATCCCGTCAAACCCTCAAACGCCAGTGGGCACATCGTCATCTCGGTCAGGCGTCATCCTGATCAGGCCCCGCGGCCCCCGCGGCCCCGCGTTTGGCCGGTGTCGTCCAGCCAGGCGTTGAACACCGGGGTCTCCTTGCGCAGCCAGGCGGGCTCACCCAGGCGGGCGTCGTCATGGAAGTCGCTGACGGACGTGCGCACGGCGATGTCGTCGCCGGCCTGATCAAAGGTGAGGTGGGCGGCGTTGTAGATGGCCCGCTTCAGCAAGCGCATGGCGACCTGAGGTCCAGCCGCCAGCTCCTCGGCCAACCCGGTCGCCCGCCCGAGCAGGGCTTCATCGTCCACCACCTCGGTGGCCAGGCCCAGCCGGACCGCCTCCTCGCCGTCGACCATCTTCTTGCGCATCACGAAGTCCAGGGCCCGCTTCGTGCCCAGATGCTCCACCAGGAGCCAGTGGCCCCCTTCGTCAGGCTGGTAGCCCATGCGGAGCGTGGCGCTGCCGAAGCGCGCACCACGTCCGGCAATCACGTAGTCACACGCCAGCGCCAGCGACAACCCGATTTGCACTGCGAATCCGTTGACTGCCGCGATGGTCAGTTTGTCCAGCCGGCGTACGGCCCGCGTCAGCTCCTGGGAGTATTGCCGCAGCTGGGCGGAGAGGTTGATGGGCACATACGCCCCGGCTGGGCGGCCCGGCACCAGGGTTGGCTGCTCTTCGGCTGATCCGCCCCCGAGGTGCATCCCGGCGCAGAACCCCCGGCCGGTGGCCCTGATGATGAGTACCCGCACGGCGTCGTCGAGCTGGGCCTGTGTCAGTATCTCGACCAGATCCCGGCGGCTGGCAAACGACAGGGCGTTCAGCCGCTCCGGCCGGTTCAGGGTGAGGACGCCTACTCCGCCGGGGCGGATCTCGATGTCGAATCCGGCGTAGGACCCTTCGATCACCGGGCGCCGTCCTGGGTGGCGTCACGGCTCTGCTCCCATTCGGAGAGGTTGTCGAATTCCTGGACCATGCGCTGATAGTGCCCGTCAATGAGAGCTTTGATCTTCATGTCGGTGAAGATATGCAGCTGGTTGCGGCGAATGCCTTCCAGCACCATGTCACCGACCTGCTCCGGCTCGCGGGGCTCGGAAATGTCGAAGCTGTTGCTCGGCAGGTGCGGTGGCGGGGGAGTAGGCGCGGCCAGATGGGCCGGCCGGTTGCGCTCCGACCGGGTGATCTGGGTCCGCACTGCGGCCGGGCACAGGGCCGAGATGCCCACCTGCGTGTTCCGGAGCTCATTTCGAAGGGTTTCCGTAAGTCCCAGCACGCCGTATTTCGAGGTCGAGTACATGGCGCTCAAGGCGCTCGGGACGATTCCGTTCATCGACGAGGTATTAACGATATGGCCCTCCTCCCCGCTGGCGAGCATGCCGGGAAGGAATGCCTCGATGCCATGCACCACCCCCCAGAGGTTGACTCCGAGCATCCACACCCAGTCCTCGTGGGTGGCATCGACGCCCCGCCGGCGATGGGAAACGCCGGCGTTGTTGCACAGCACATGGACGTTCCCGAACGCGTCGTGGGCGAGCCTCGCCAGTCGCTTGACGTCGTCGAAGTCCGCCACGTCGGTCCGCACGGCGATGGCCTTGCCCCCGGCTGCTGCCACCTGGTCCGCTGTCGCTGCGGCCGCCGCCTCCTCAACGTCCGCCACCACGACCCGCATGCCCGCCCGGGCGAACACCGTGGCCATGCCCCGCCCGATGCCGCTCCCGCCGCCGGTGATCACTGCCGTCCTGCCGTCGAAATCCTGCATCCCGGTACCCTCCTCGACGGGCGGCACTGTACAAGGACGGCACTGTGGGTGCTTCAATCGGGCCATGGCCGACATCGTCCCTGCACCCCCAGACAGCCCGATGGCGGGCGTGGTCGTCATCGACCTGGCGACGACCATTGCCGGGTCGTACTGCACCAAACTGCTGGCTGACTTCGGCGCCCGGGTGGTCAAAGTGGAGGCCCCTGACGGTGACCCCCTCCGCCGCATCGGCCCGTTCCCCGACCGAACCGCCAACCCGGAAACGTCGGGCTCGTTCCTCCATCTCAATACCAATAAAGAAAGCGTCGTGCTGGACCTGTCGACCGACGGCGGGGTGACCACCTTGCGATCGCTCGTTCGGGCCGCTGACATCGTCGTCGAGACCGCTCGTCCTGGCCGGCTGGCCGAGCTTGGCGTGGCTCCCGCCGACCTCATCGCCGAGCAGGAGGCCCTGGTCGTCACCTCCGTGACCGCATTCGGCCAGACTGGTCCCTACGCCGGCTACCAGATGTCGGAAATCGTGGCTTTTGCCATGGGCGGTCCGATGAACTCGAGCGGCGCCCCCGCTCGGGAGCCGGTCAAGCTGCTCGGAAATGTCGTGCAGATGCAAAGCGGCGCCACGGCTCTGGTAGCCACCCTCGGCGCGTACTACCACGCCCTCGAGAAGGGCGAAGGCCAGCACGTGGACGTCGCGACGTTCGAAACCCAGAACGGCAGCCTCGACCGCCGCCGCTACTATCTCCTCTCCTACGAGTACTCGGGATACGTCACCCAGCGCAACGTCGCCGTCGGCGCCGCGAAAGTAGCCGCCGGCGGCCGTTTCGAGACGGCAGACGGGGCAATGATCAGCACGGGCCGGGTATGGCCCACCCACGTGCGCCGCATGGTGCCGGTCCTCGCTCACGCCCGGGTGGACGACCTCTGGGAGAAGAAGGGGGAGGCCATGATGACCGAGGACGTCGACGAGGTGAACGCTGCCATCGCCAAGTGGGCCATGAAACGCCCGGCTCGCGGTGCCATGCGCGAGGCTCAGGCAGCTGGGTGGCCGGTCGTGGTCGTCAACAATCCCCTGACCTTGCTGGCCGACGACCACCTGCTGGCACGCGGGTTTTGGGTGACCGCAGCCCACCCGGTGGCGGGGAACCTCCCCTATTGCGGACCACCGTGGCGCACCGAAGGGGGCGGCTGGCACCTGCGCCGCACCGCCCCGACCCTGGGTCAGGACACGGCGCGGGTGCTGGCGGAGGTGGCCGGTCTGGCCGGTCCGGCCGGTCTGGCCGGTCCGGCCGGTTTGGCCGGTCCCCGCGGTGGCGTGGAGCGAGCCCAGCCCGTAGGAATGATGTCTACAGACCCGGCTGGCTGCTGAGATGCCGGCTGCTGACGGGCCGAGTACTGACATGCCCGCCTTCGGGCCGCTCCAGGGCATCCGCATCATCGATATGACCGTGGCACTGGCGGGGGCGTTCGCCACCATGTTCCTTGCCGACATGGGGGCGGAGGTCATCAAGGTCGAGTCCCTCCAGCACTATCCAACCCCGAGCCGCGGACCCCGTAATCCCCTCCGCGGTGACAGCCCCGTCGCCCGTGCGGTCAGGCGCGACTATCCCGGCAACGACCCCGGAGATGATCCCTGGAACCGGCTGAGCTGGTTCAACTCCCACGCCCGCAACAAGCGGGCTTTCACCGTCGACCTCTCCAGGCCCCGGGGGAGGGAGCTCTTGCTGCAGCTGGTCGAGAAGTCCGACGGCTTGCTGGAAAACAACACCGCCGGCCTCCTCGAGCATCTCAACATCGGGCCGGACGACCTGCGCGCCTGCAATCCGCGTCTGATCGTGGTGCGTATGCCCCCGCTCGGGCTATCAGGCCCGGACCTGGCCGCGACCGGCTTCGGGTGGCACTTCGAGGAGCTGGGCGGCTTCCTCGACGTGCAGGGCTACCCGGAAGGCCCCTCGGTCGGTTCTATCTTCATGGACGCCGCGACCGGACCGGCCGGAGCCAGCGGCTTCCTCATGGCCCTCCTGCAGCGGCGCCGGACCGGCCACGGCTCGGTGGTGGAGGTGGCCCAGGTCGAGAACATGACGGTCCACATCGGTGACGAGGTGATGGAAGCAGCCATGACGGGGAGCTGCCCACCCCGGCGGGGCAACCGCTCGCCCGAGGCCGCCCCCCAGGGGGTCTATCCGTGCGCCGGCGACGACCAGTGGCTGGCGATCTCCGTGCGCGACGACCAGCAGTGGGTCAGGTTCGTCGAGCTCCTCGGCGATCCGGCGGAGTTGCGGCGGCCGGAGCTGGCGGACCGGGCCGGGCGGGCATCGGCCCACGATGAGATCGACGCTGCCATCGCGGTGTGGACGGCGGACCGGACCAAGGAGGAGCTATTCCACCTCTTGCAAAGCGAGGGCGTGGTGGCCGGCCCGGTGCTCGACGAGGCCGATGCCGCGTCCGATCCCCAGCTCCGCGAGCGCGGATTCTTCCACTACCTGGAGCACCCCTCCGCCGGCGGCCACTTCCATCCCGGAGCCAACTTCCACCTGCCCGCTACCCCGACCCGCATCTGGCGGGCTGCCCCGGTGGTCGGCCAGGACAACGAGTACGTCTACAAGGCGATCCTCGGTGTCACCGATGAAGACTACGAGCAGCTGATGGCCGAGGCTCACGTGGGGGACACGTTTCTCTGAGCGATCCGGGTTGCCGGCCGCTGCGCCGCCTGCCGCGGATGCCGCCCGGCCGCCCGGCCGCCATTTTCTGTTGCAAAGTGTGCCCGACCGCCATTTTCTGCTGCGAATTCTGCCCAGTTGAAGGGCGACGCGCTACAGAAAAGCGGTCCAGGGGGCGTCAGGGCGGGTCCAACCCGGGTCCAGCTCGGGTCTGGCTCCCCCCGGCCCCCCGCTCCGCCCCGCTGCCCCCGCTGCCCCCGCTGCCCCCGGCTCCCCCGGGCCCCCGGCTCCCCCGGGCCCGCGGCTCCCCCCGCCGGCTTCCCCCGGGCCCCCGGGCCCTCCGCTCCCCCCGGCTCCCCCCGCCCCCCCGGTCACGGCAGGTCAGTACCCGTGAGGTTGGGGTTGCGGCCCTCGACGAACGCGGTCGAGCGCTCGCGGACGTCGTTGGTCCAGAGGCTCAGCATGTCGTAGGCCATGGAGGTTCGAAGCCCCGGCCATGATCTGTTCGAGCATCACGTTGACCGACGCTTGGCGAACGAGATGGCGAGGCGGCGCGCCGTTCGCCAGTTTGTTGGCCATCTCGTCGACGAAGCCGTCGAGCTCCTGATCGGCAACGCAGTAGTTGATGAGCCCGATATCGGCGGCCTTCTTGGCGTCGATCGGATCACCAAGCATGACGTACTCCTTGGCCCGGTGAAAACCGATCAGGAAGGGCCACAAGACGGCGCCAGCGTCGCCAGGGGCGATCCCCTTTTTGACATGAGAGTCACAAAAGCGGGCGTTTTCCGCGGCAATGAAACGATATCGGCGCTCAGACAGTATGTTGACGCCGAGCCCATACGCCCGGCCGCGGACTTTGCGGATGATGGGTTTCTCGCAGACCAGCATCCTCCAGAACGTGTCGCGGGGACCTTTGACCGAGAAGCGTCGCTCTCGCTGGGTGTCGGGACCCGCCGATCTCGACAGGGGTGCTCAGGTCAATCCCGGCACAAAAGGCCGATCCCTCGCCCGACAGGACGACGACATAGACGTCCTGAACCTGGTCGACCTCGGCCCAAAGGCGGTGGAGCTCGTCGATCATCGTCGCGTTGAGAGCGTTTTTCTTGGCCGGATTGTTGAACGCGGCATGGAGTACCCGCCCTTCCATGCGCAGCTTGTGACCAGTGTAGCTGTCGGGATCGATCTCCGACGTCGGCGCTCCTCTGGTTGAATCACTGTCAGCCAACCACCAAATGGTTGGCCCCTCCGACCACTGGTAGCCTCGGCGCACGGCTGGGGCCTGATCGCACCGGTCGGCGTTTACCGTCAAACCTCGTGAGGGACAACAGGTGACACTAGCCGAGAATTTCGGGCGGCCTATGCCTCCGAAGGTTCGCAGAAGCCGGGACGTCGGGGCCCGCTTCGAGGAGATCGTCGACGTCGCCGCGACGCTCTTCTCCGAGCAAGGGTACGCGGCGACGAGCATCCAGGACATCGCTGACAGCGTGGGGATCCTCAAAGGAAGCCTCTACCACTACATCCACACCAAGGAAGACCTGCTGGACGCCGTCATCCGCGAGGCGCATCTGCGCACCGCGGCACTCGGTGTCAACGCCCTCGAGATGGAGGGTGATGCCCTCGCCAAGCTGAGCTACGTCGTCGAGCATCATCTGATGGAAGCGACCATTAACCAGGCGAAGGTTCGGGTCTTTTACCAGGAGGCGAAGTTCCTTTCACCCGAGCGACTGGCGGGCATTCTGGCGACCCGCGACAGCTACGAGCACTCGATACGACAGATCATCGCGGCCGGCCAGCGTGAAGGCACGATCGCGCCCCATCTTGATCCGGTCCTGACTGCGATCGCGATCCTGAGCGTGCTCAACTCGGTGCAACTGTGGTTCCGGCCCGACGGCGCCCGGTCGTTGGAGGAGGTCACCGAGAGCTTCAGCGATCTCATCCTTCGCAGCGTCTCGGCCCAGCCGAACAATGTCCCGTCGACGGCGAGGAGGCCCCGGCTGGCGAGGCGACCCGGACCGGCCCCTGTCCGCTGAAATCCCCGCGCTGATCCCTCTCATCCACGGGGCCAGCGGACGGGCGGACGGGCGGACGGTCGGGCGGATCAGTTGTCTGCTTCAGCGAGGAGATGCGCCGCCGTTCGTGGTGGCGACGTTCTTGGCGGCGAGGCCCGAGCCGGAGTCTGCGCTGGCTGCTGGCGAGCTAGCGAGGGGACACGCCGGCGAGCTCGGCGGCGAGAGCGCGGGCCCGATCGAAGTCGTAGTGCTTGCGCGTCACGAGGCGCTGAGCGTACAGCCCGCCGCCCGCCTGCAAGCTCGTCACCAGGTGCCAGCCGCCGTAGCTGTCGGCGGTCAGGTCCCGGATGGTGTGGAATAGCTTCATCCGGTACTCGGCGTCGACGTCGGGGCCGGTGCTGACGTACTTCCTGAGGTGCTCGCCCACCTTTTCGTTTTCGAAATCCCCAACCGAAGGCATAGTGATCACCGATCCCCCTGCGATGTCGTGGAGGTGACGGACCATGAGGTTGAAGTTGGCGGCCCCGGTGTACTTGGCCGCGTTTGTGAACAGTTCGTCGGGAAAGCAGTAGCCCTCCGGGGTGGTGCGGGCGTGGGTGAGGGCCGCCTCCAGGCCCGCCCGGAGCATGGTGGCGTGGATCGCGATCTCGTCGATCTTTTCCCTGATATGGGAAACCCCGAGCAGCCCATTGGCCTCGGCGACGAGCGTCGCCAACCCGACCATTTCGTCGGCCTGCAGGACCATGGCCGACATCCCACCCAGCCGCTCCCACAGCCCGAGAGAATGGGCGAACACCGCCGCGAACTGCCCCTGGCCGTCGAGGAAGACCCGCTCATAGGGAACGAACACATCGTCAAAGATGACGAACCCGTCCGGCATCGAGTGCTTGGCGGAGATCGGAAAATGTCGCACGTCGTCGCCGCGGGGGTGGTACGAGACGTTGACGATTCGCACGCCGGGCGAGTTGACCGGTACTGCGCAGGTGACCGCGTAGTCCTCCTCGCCGCTCTTCATGTTCTTGGTCGGCATGACCATGAGGTCATGTCCGAACGACGCGCCCGAGATATGTAGTTTGGCGCCCCGGAGGACTATGCCGTCGCTGGTCCTTCGGACCACCCGGGTGTACATGTCCGGGTCGGTTTGCCGTGAGGGCGGCAAGCTCCGGTTGCCTTTGGCGTCGGTGATGCACTCGGTGGCCCGGATGTCGTCGCGCAGGGCCTGCTCGACGTAGGCCTGGATACGTTCGTAGCACTCCGGCGCCGCGGCTTCGAGCTTTGGTGCGGCGGTGAGGAGGGTCATGAGCGACTGGTACGTCACGTTGAGTACCAGGTCCACCTCGTGCAGGAGCGGGATACGGTTGCGCATCTCCTCGATGGTGCGGGGCGGCATCATCAGGGGATTCTGCGCATCTGGCGCCGACGAGTAGTACTTGTCGTAGCCGTCGGCCACCTGGTCGACGGCCACGGCCAGGGCCGGGACCGACTCGAGGTCGGAGACCTGGACCCCGTCGAAGAAGGTCTCCCGGCCGTCCCGGATCGACTGGCGGTACTCGGCCCCTGTCTTCATTTCGCAGCTCCCATCTCAGGTACGACCCGCTTGTGCTGACGGCGACTCAAGATGCTACCGGCGGGCTCCCGCCGTCTGCAATCGTGCGATTGGTTGCGCCCAACCGATCGGTTGGGCGATCCTGCGTTTGGCGTCGTAGCTCCGCATGGGCCACATGGCCACCTTCTCCGCTGGCACCCCCGCTGTCCGCAGGGTCTCCACCGTACCGTCGGCCTCCTGTGTCGATGTCCACTCGGTGATGATGCTCTCCCGCGCCCGGTCGTGGACACGGCGCCGCTCGAGGGCGCGGAGATCCGCCAGCGGCGCGGGCACGCGGGAAGATATCTGCTGGGCCCGACCAGGCAAAGGCCCGGCCAAACAGAGATAGCCGGACACAAGATAGCCGGACGGCAGGTAGGGCGTAACCGGCCAAACGGTTGACAGGCCCCCGAGCGCGCTCTAGAGTTCGTCGCCTGGCAGGCGTTTTGTCGTCCTGCCACGCTGTCGGGTTGTCGCCCGAGCGCGGATGTTTGCTCATCCGACTTCCACTACTGAGGGGTATCCGTTGAGGACCAAAGCTGCACTGCTGTGGGCTTCGGATCAGGATTGGGAGATCCGTGAGACTGACCTGGCGATCCCGTGGCGGGCGAGGTCCAGCCCGGACTACCAGATCTCACGTAGATGAGCGCCGTTCTGCCGATCACCGAAGACGACGCATTCATCCGGGCCGCTCTCGAGACCGCGGAGATACCCGCCCTCCTTTTGGCGCTGCCGCAGGCCACTGGTGATCTCTCCATCCTGCGCGACGACCTGCGTCCCGATGCCTCTGATCTCCTCGGTGCGCAGGGCGGGCTGTCGGAAGATCAGCTCGCGGCCGCCCGGGAGCTGGCGTTCGACGTGCTGCGGCGATTTCGGGACAACGGGTCCCACCCCGCGCCCCCACCTGGACTCGACGCCCTCCGGCAAATGATCGATTTTGCTGCCGGCACGGTCATGGGAGAGGGCGACGTGCCGTTTCTCTCCGCTCAACTGGGACTGGAAGTAGACGATTCTGCTCTCGGAGGGCGGAAGGAGGAGGTGGCGCCGGACGTCGATTTTCGCGTTGTCGTCATCGGGGCAGGCATATCCGGGCTGGCTGCCGCCTACCGCCTTCAGCGGGCCGGTGTCGATTACGTCGTGCTCGAGAAGGACCGCGACGTCGGAGGAACGTGGCACGAAAACGTCTATCCCGGCTGTCGGGTGGACGTCGCCAACCACCTCTTCAGCTACTCCTTTGCTCAGCGCTCGGATTGGCCCGAGCACTTCTCCTCGCAGCCGGTGCTCCAGCAGTACCTCCGGGCCGTCGCCTCCGAAGAGGGCCTGGTCGAGCACATTCGCTTCCAGACGGAGGTGTTGTCCGCGACATTCGCGGAAGCAGAGGACATCTGGAGGATCCGGGCTCGACGGGCCGATGGTACCGACGAGACGCTCGAAGCCAATGTCGTCATCAGCGCGGTCGGCCAGCTCAACCGGCCCTCCTATCCCAGGATCCCGGGCCTGGACGATTTCCAGGGACCGTCGTTCCACTCTGCCCGGTGGCAGCCCGACGTCGAGGTGGGCGGTAAAACGGTTGGCGTGATCGGCACGGGTGCGACCGCGGTGCAACTCATCCCCGTCGTCGCCGAGCAGGCCAAGGAAGTGATCATTTTCCAGCGCACGCCTCCATGGCTGGCGCCGACCCCCGATGATCACGAGCTGGTCGCAGACGGGCTGGAGTGGCTCTTGCGTCACGTGCCCTCTTACGCGGCGTGGTATCGATTCTGGCTCTTCTGCACGTACGCCGAAGGGCTGCTTCCCTCGGCCGAGGTGGATCCCGAGTGGCGCGATGTCGGCACCGCCGTCTCGCCCGACAACGAGCTGGTGCGGCAAGGCCTGGTGGAGTACCTCGAGGAGCAGTTCGCGGACCGGCCCGACCTCCTGCCGAAGGTCGTTCCCAACTATCCACCGGCCGCCAAACGCATGCTACGGGACAATGGCATCTGGGCGCGCACGCTCAAAAGGGACAACGTGCGCCTGGTCACCGATCGGATCAATCGGATCACCGCCGAGGGAGTCGCCACCGAGACGGGGGACTACCCGCTCGATGTGCTCGTCCTGGCCACCGGATTCCAAGCCTCCCGGTTTCTGATGCCGATGACGGTTAAGGGGCGCGGCGGCGTCGACCTGCACGAACAATGGGCCGGCGACGCTCGCGCCTACCTCGGAATGACCATACCTGGTTTCCCCAACCTGTTCTGCGTCTACGGTCCCAACACGAACATCGTCGTCAACGGCAGCATCATCTTTTTCTCCGAATGCTCCATCACGTACATCATGGACAGTATCCGGCGGCTCCTCACCGACAAGCGACAGACAATGGAATGCCGTGAAGACGTGTTCTGGGCCTACAACCGGGAGATTGATGACGCCAACCGCACCATGGCCTGGGGTGCATCGGACGTCCACAGCTGGTATAAAAATGAACTCGGAAGAGTTAGTCAGAACTGGCCGTACACGCTGCGCGAATACTGGCAGCGGACCAAGGAAGTCATTCCGTCGGACTACGTCTACGGATGACCATAACCTCAACCACACACCAACAAGGGGGGGTCTAACAAATGAAAGTCGGATTTGCCGGACTACGTCGGGGGCCGAAGGTGCTCGCCGTCGGGCTCATGGCGATCACCCTGGTGGCGGCGGCCTGCGGGTCGAGCAGCCACTCGTCGAGCTCGAACACGAGCGCGACGACCACCTCGGGATCGTCGGCGACCTCGGCGGCCGGTGCGACCGGTGCATCTGGCGCCTCGGGAGGAGGACAGGCGACGGGCAGCCCGTTGAATGTGATGACCCTCGCCTCGGTCAACTACTCCGGCCCCAACTACGCCAACATTCTTAACACCGCTACGGTGGCGGTCGACTGGATCAACGCCCACGGCGGGATCCAGGGCCACCCGCTCAAGCTGCAAAACTGTGACGAGCAGGGCGATCCCACCAAAACCGCGCAATGTGGCCGGGAGGCGATTGCCAATCATGACGTCGCCATCATCGGCTCGTTCACCCTCAACGGCAGCGCCATCATCCCTGAGTTGCAGGCCGCCGACACATCGTGGTTCGGCATTTGCTGCGCGGCGTCGCCCAACGAGCTGGTCAGCCCCGTCGTCCAGCAGATCGGGTCGCAGGATGCCTCGGCCTCGGCCATGATGGTCAAGGCCAGCATCGACGGTTGCAAGAAGACCGCCTTCGTCGTACTCAACGTCGGCGCGGCCGCCCAGCTGGCAGTGACGTGGGGCAAGAATGGCGTGAAGTCGGTCAACGGACCCCCGATGGGCCCGGTCGTGTTGCTTCCGGTGACCGCCCAGGACTACTCGTCGCAAGCTACCCAGGCGGCGAGCGGCACCGACTGCATCGTAGCCGACATCGGCGAGGCCAATTGGCCGCCGTTCGTACAAGCGCTGCAGGCGGCCGGCGACCACCAGCGGCTGTACGGTCCCCAGGGCAACCTGGACACGATCGTGACCAAGCAGTTCCCGCAGGAGACGGAGAACGCGGTCGTGGTCGAAGCCTATTCGGACATCTCGCTGCCGGCCTGGGCGAACTACCGTGCCGCCCTGTCGCAGTATCACGCCCCGACGAAAAACATCGTCTACAACAGTCTGGGAGGGCTGGGAACCTGGGCCGCGTACGTGGCCTTCCAGCAGATCGCCGACTCGATCAGCGGTCCGATAACCAACAAGACCTTCCTGGCCGCAGCACAGAAGGCCAAGGTCAACCTGGCCGGCATGACAGGAATTGGCACCATCAACTTCGGCGTTCCCTTCACCGGGCTGGGCCCGTCATTCAAGAATCTGCCCAACCTGGCCGAGACCTTCGACGTGGTGCACGGCGGCAACCTCGTGCCCTTCGACCACGGCACCTTCTTCGACTTCACGAACGCCTTAACCGGCCAGCCGCTGTCGGCCGCCAACCGGCCACCGGCCGGGCAGGCGGCGGGCTGAGCGGTTGCCGACTTGCGGGCCGTGGTCAATCGGGACCCGGCGGGGCCTGAGCGTATAGGGTCCTGAGCATGCAGGTCTTCACCTATGCGCTCCTCGGGCTGGGCCTGGGCGCCATGTACTCCCTGGCGTCCCAGGGTCTGGTGCTCATTTACCGGGGGTCGGGCGTCCTCAATTTCGCCCAGGGGGCGATCGGGATGGTCGGCGCCTACATCGAGTGGGAGATTGCGGTCCAGCACGGTCTCCCATTCGGCCTCGCCCTGGTTTGCGGGGTGGCGACGTCCGCACTGCTCGGCGCCGCCACCCACCTGCTGGTCATGCGGCAATTGCGCCGGGCCTCGCCACTGGCCCGGATCGTGGCCACCCTCGGCGTGCTGATCACGTTGCAATCCGCGGTCATCGTCAAATTCGGCTCCACCGTGAAGTTCGTCCCCAGCGCCCTGCCCAGTTCCGTCCTCAATCTGGGCGGCGGCGTGAAGGTTTCGGAGGACCGGCTCTATCTCCTGCTGATCGCGGCGGCCCTCACTGTGCTCTTGTGGGCCCTTTACAAATACACCCGGTTCGGCCTCGGCACCAGTGCCGTGGCCGAGAACCAGCGATCGGCGGCGACGCTCGGATGGTCGCCGGACGTCATCGCCACGGTCAACTGGACCCTCGGCTCGGCGCTGGCGGGTCTGGCCGCCATCCTGATCTCGCCCATCGTCACGCTCCAGGTGACAATCCTGACCAATCTGGTGCTCGCCGCCCTGGCTGGAGCGCTTATCGCCTCTTTTCGCTCGTTTCCGATCGCGTTCGTGGCGTCGGTGGTCATCGGTGTGGTCGAGACCGTGCTGACGCGCTACGCGACGCAGCCCGGCCTGGCCCAGTCCGTGCCGTTCATCGTCATCGTGGTGGTGATGGTGGTGAGCGGCCGGGACCTCCCGCTCCGCGACTACTTCCTCCAGCGACTACCGGCGATCGGCAACGGCCGGATCCGCCCTCCGTGGGTCATCATCGGCACGGCCGTGGGGGCCATACTCATCTTGACGACAACCACCAGCTGGGTCGCCGCCATCACGATCTCCCTGGCGGCCGCGCTGATCCTGCTTTCGATCGTGGTCGTCACCGGCTACGCCGGTCAGCTGTCCCTCGCGCAGTTCGCCATCGCCGGCTTCGGGGCGTGGGTGGCCGGGCGCCTGGTCGCGGGCGACGGGTTGCCGTTCCTGGCCGCGGCGGCGGTGGGGATCGTAGCGACGGTACCGCTCGGTCTCGCGATCATGCTGCCTGCGGCCCGGACCCGCGGTATCAACTTCGCGGTGGTCACCCTGGGTCTCGGGACGACCCTGGAGCTGATGCTCTTCGACAACCAAAACTACACCGGCGGGATTGCCGGCACCCAGATCGGCACGCCGACGCTGTTCGGATGGGACATCAGCTCCATCACCCACCCGGCCCGATACGGGATCTTCGCCCTGCTGGTCTTCGTCGGGTGCTGTCTGATCGTCGCCAACGTGAGGCGCGGCCGAAGTGGGCGGCGGATGCTTGCGGTGCGAACCAACGAGCGGGCCGCCGCCGCCCTGGGTGTCAATGTCCGCTCGGCCAAGCTCTACAGTTTCGGGCTGGCGGCGGCCCTCGCGGCCGCCGGGGGCATTCTTCTGGCGTGGACCAACACCACCATCACCTACACCACGTTTACCAATTTCACCAGCGTCACCTACGTGGGCTGGGCGATGATCGGCGGTATCGGCTTTGTCGTCGGCCCGGTCTTCGGCTCGACGCTGGTTGACGGCGGGGTGGGCACGCAGCTCACCAATGACATTTTCTCCGGCTTCGAGAAGTACCTCACCCTCATCGGCGGCATTATTCTGATTCTTTTGATCATCCAGAATCAGGACGGCATCGTCAAGACTCAAGCCGTCCAGCTGCGGTGGGTGGCTGCTCGCGTCGGCCGGCGGGTCCCATGGGTCGCGCTCCGACCCCCCAGGGCCGTGACCCTACCCGCCGGCCGGCGCAGTCGGGTGGCGCCCCGCAGGCTCGAGGTCCGCGATCTCTCGGTTCGCTACGGGGCGACACTGGCGGTCGACGACGTCTCGCTCAACGTGGAGCCCGGTCACATCACCGGGCTTATCGGCCCCAACGGGGCGGGCAAGACGACCCTCATTGACGCCGTCACCGGGTTCACCCGGCCGTCTGCGGGGACTTTCCTGCTCGATGGACACCCCATCAGTGACTGGTCGCCTGCCCGGCGAGCCCGGCACGGGGTGAGCCGATCCTTCCAGTCGCTCGAGCTGTTCGAGGATTCGAGCGTGCTGGGTAACCTGCGCGTCGCCTCGGACCCTCGCGACTTTGCCTCGTATTTGCGGGACCTGATTTACCCGGTTCAACCGGAGCTTCCCTCCGAGGTCATCGCAGCCGTTCGGGAGTTCGACCTGGAGCACGACCTCGACCGGGAGGTGCAGGATCTCCCGTACGGCAAGCGACGCCTGCTGGCGATCGCCCGCGCCGTGGCCAGTCGGCCCAGTGTGCTCCTGCTGGACGAGCCGGCCGCCGGTCTGAGTGACGCCGAGACGGCCGAGCTGGCGACGCTGGTCAAGGGGCTGGCCGAGGACTGGGGTATGGCGGTCCTTCTCATCGAGCACGACATCGATTTCGTCATGGCCGTCTGTGACGAGATCGTGGTCCTGGACTTCGGCCGGAAGATTGCTCACGGCACTCCGGACGCCGTCCGACATGACCCGCTGGTGATCGCCGCCTACCTGGGGCAGACCGACCAGGAGCAGGCCACCGCCGGAGCCCGCCCCGTGGGCGTGCCGCTGGAAGACGCGTGATGGCCACTCTCCTGAGCGTCGAAGAGATGACCGCCGGGTACGGCTCGCAGCCGGTCATCCACTCGTTGAACCTGGAGGTGGCGGCCGGCGAGATCGTCGCCCTGCTCGGCGCCAATGGGGCCGGGAAGACGACGACCCTGCTGGCGCTGAGCGGGGAGCTTCCTCTGATGCAAGGTCAGGTGTTGCTCGACGGCGTGCGGGCAACCAAACCGCTCCACCGGCGGGCCCGCCAGGGCCTCGGCTACGTCACCGAAGAGCGGTCGGTTTTCAAGGGGTTGTCGTTGATGGACAACCTGCGGTGCGGCGGTGTGAGCGCGGGGGACGTGCTGGCGTTGTTCCCCGAGCTCGAGAAGCGGTTGCACGTCCGCGGTGGCCTTCTGTCCGGTGGCGAGCAGCAGATGTTGACACTCGGCCGGGCCCTGGCCCGGAGACCGCGGCTTCTCCTCGCCGACGAGCTGTCGCTGGGCCTGGCGCCGCTGGTGGTCCAGCGCCTCCTCGGCGCCGTCCGGAGCGCCGCAGACCGGGACGGCTGTGGGGTGCTGCTCGTCGAGCAGCATGTGCGCAAGGCGCTCGAGTACGCGGATCGGGTGTACGTACTGGCGCGCGGCCGCCTCCAGCTGTCCGCCTCAGCGACTGAGGCCAAGTCGAGGATCGTCGAGATCGAACGGACGTACCTGTCTGAGCGCACATTGGTCGACGAGGACGAGGAGAGGGCCGGGGACCGCCGTCCGGCCGGGCAGGGGGCGCCGCCTGCGGACCCGACCAGTTTCGACGGCAGCCCGCCGGTCCCGCGATCCTGACCGCGCCGGTACGGCGCGATCAGGCGGTAGGAGTGGCTGATGCGCCGGCGAGGTCGTGCGGCCCCGACGCCGGGTATCCGTGGTGCTCCCGGATCGTCCGTCCCATAGGTTCAAGAACCTCGAGGACCTCGTCGAAGTCGTCGCCGAGCGAATCGATGATGGGACGGCATTGCCGGTCGGTGGACAGCTCGACCGCCTCCCGTGATTGCCGCCCCTGGTCGGTGAACTGGTCGCTCAAGATCAAGCCGCGCTTCTCGAGACGGCGGATTCCGTGGTCGAGCTCGTCGTCGGACCAGGCCCGGGTCCGGACGTAGGTCTTTAGCGGCAACCCCCAGTACAACTCGGTGAGCAAGCCTATTTCGACCGCGTCAAAGCCGGCCGAGGTCCACGCCGCGGTGTGTGCGTCACCGCGATACTCACGAAGCCGATCGGCGTAACGCCAGGCGGCGCCGAGCGCGGATTGTGGCACCGCGAGCGCCAGGAGCCCGGCGTAGAGCGGCTTGCCCTCGACGGGCAGGGCGACGCTGGCTCGCTCGAAGGCGTCCCGCACCCGCTCGACATGCGGTGGGGTCCCGCCGAGGATCCTGGTGAGCTGAGCGATGGCTCCCTCGGTTCGGGCTCGTTCGATCTTCCGCGCATCGGTGATCGACCAACCAGCGGTGACGGCCGGGACGACGGCGGCCGGATTGAAGACGGCGAAGGCCGACGCGACCAGCTGACCGGGAGCTTGTCCCAGGATCGATCCACGGCTGCAAAAGTAGGCCGGCCCATCGGGCATCGCCACCCCGTTGACGGTGGCCGAGCTGCCCGCGAAGCCGAGGTCCGCGTAGAGCTGGTGGCATTCCGGGGAGAAGTACACCTGGCCCGCAAATGGTTCGATCGCGGCCGCCAGCCTTCGGGCCCGGGCACTTGACTCCCTGTCATCCATGACTGATCTGTCTTCCATGCTGATCTCCTCTTGTCGTTCGGTGGCCGCTCAGCCCGGTCAGCGGCTGCTCTGCCCGGTCAGCGGCTGCTCTGCGGTCAGCGGACCTCTGGCCGGTCAGCGGCTGCTCTGCCCGGTCAGCGGCTGCTCTGCAGTCAGCGGACCTCTGGCCGGTCAGCGGACAGTCACCTGGCCGCCGTCGACGTTCCATTGCTGGCCGCTGACCCACGACCCCTGATCGCTGCATAGAAAAGCAGTGGTCCAGGCGATGTCCTCTCCGGTACCGGCCCGCTGGAGAGGGATGTTCTTGACGACCCTGTCCCACGGCTCGCCGCGTGGGATGTCGTCCATGCGGCTGGTGTCGATCACGCCCGGGCAAATGGCGTTGACCCGGATGCCGCTCGGGGCGAGCTCAAAGCTCATCGACGAGGTGAGCGCGCCGACCGCGGCCTTGGACGCACTGTAGGCCGCCGTGTTGGCCGACCCGAGCTTGCCCGCGATGCTGCTGATGTTGACGATCGAGCCACCGCGCCCGGCGTCTAAAAGGTGACGGGCAACGGCCCGGCTCATATAGAACGTCCCATGCACGTTGATCCGGATCACCTTGTCCCACAGGTCGTCGGACAGTTGCACCACCGGGACCCGGTCGTCGCCTCGGGCCGCGCCGGCGTTGTTGACGAGAAAATCGATGCGTCCGAACTCCTTTACGACGTCATCCACCAACTGGTCGACAGCTGTGCTGTCGGCGACGTCGGAGACCGCCGGAAACGCCCGGCGCCCGAAGGCCCGGACCTCCTCTGCGACCGACTCGATATCCTGCCAGCCAGCTTCGATCTCATCGGCCGGGCGGAGGTGTGGCGAGCGCCCCGTCCCGGTCAACACCACGTCGCACCCGGCCCGGGCGAGCTCGACCGCGATCGGCCGGCCGATGGAGCGCATGCGACCGGCACCGGTCACGATAGCCACCTTGTCATCCAGACCTGTAAGTTCGACGCCCATATCGCTCACGCTACTTCAACAAAGAGAGTGCTCGACGAGAGCTCGCGGGGTGGTGTTCTCGCATCCTTGTAGTCTGACGGCACCGATCTGGCAGGCGCCAATGCCTGATCTGGCAGGCGCCAATGCCCAATCTGGCAGGGCAATGGAGGAAACGAATGGCTGAGGAGACGCCGGCCACCGCGTCCGGCGGCGGACAACGAGCCGGCAGGACGGGCGAAACGGTCTGGGATCCGGAACTCGAGGAGCTGGCCGATCGCCGGCGACTGGCGGACGAGCTCGGTGGTCCGGCCGGGATCGAACGGCAGCGCCGCCAGGGCAAGCTCACCGTCCTCGAGAGGATAGAACGCCTGACGGACAAGGGATCGTTCCGCCGGTTCGCCGGTTTCAGAGGACACGGGGTCTACGGGGCAGATGGGCGCCTCGAGACGTTCACACCGGCCGGTGAGGTCCAGGGGATGGGCGCCGTCGACGACCGGAAGGTGATCATTACCGCCGGCGACTTCACCGTGCGGGGGGGCTCGGCGACCGGTGCCCACGCCGGCGGACTGGGCGAAGAGATGTCGCCGACCCAACGAGCTCTTGCGTGGCGGTTGCCGCTCGTCCGGCTCCTTGATTCATCCGGCGGGAGTGTGCGCGGTTTCGAGAGCCTGGGGCGGACGTACCTGCCAGACGCGAACAGCTTTACCCGGTATGACGTCGACCTGCTGAGCAGCAGTCCCGTGGTCTCGGCCGTGCTTGGTGCCGCGGCCGGACTGCCTGCTCTTCACACGTCGCTTGCGCATTGGAACGTGATGGTCCGGGGAACTTCGCAAGTGTTCCCGGGCGGCCCACCGGTCGTGCGAGCGGCCCTCGGCCAGGAGATCGACAAGGAGGCTCTGGGAGGGGCGCACATCCACACCCGACTGAGTGGGGTGGTGGACAGCGCGGCCGACAGCGAAGACGAAGCCTTCCTGCTGATCCGGCAGTTCCTCTCCTACCTTCCCTCCAGCGTCTGGGAGCTACCGCCGCGCCATGAGAGTACCGACCCCGTCGAGCGGCGGGCCACGGAGCTCGCCAACCTGGTGCCGCGGGATCCCCGCCAGGTCCACAACCCCAGAAAGCTGATCAACCATGTGGTCGACGAAGGATCCTTCTTCGAAATTGCACCGGGCTACGGCAGGTCCCGCATCACCGGGCTGGCCCGTGTGGACGGCTATCCCATCGGCGTCATGGCGAACAACCCGTATTCCCTGGGGGGGGCCACGGACGTGGCCGGAGGCGAAAAGGCCATACGGCTGATTCAGCTCTGCGACACTTTTCATCTCCCGCTCGTGGATTTCCCGGACGAGCCTGGCCTGATGGTCGGTGTCGAATCAGAGAAAGCCGGTATCGAGCGAGCCGGTGCGCGCCTCGTGTGCGTGACGTGTGATAGCCGAATGCCCTGGATAACCTTCGTCATTCGGCGCCTGTTCGGCGTCGGCGGCCAAACGCACCATCGCGCCACGGGGATGTTCCGCCGGTACGCGTGGCCGTCGGCGAGGTGGGGCTCGATGCATATCGCGGGAGGCACGGCTGCCGCCTACCGGCGGGAAATAGAAGCATCAGAGGACCCTGCCCGGGCTGAGCGCGACATCGAGGACCGGCTTCGGGCGGTCACCTCTCCGTTCCGGACGGCCGAAGCCACCGGTCAGGACATCATCGATCCTCGCGAGACCCGGCCGCTCCTCGCCGAGTTCGTGAGCGACGCGCAGCGGATCCTTCAGACGCAGCTAGGCCCTCCGGCCCAACGGTATCGCCCATGACGCGAGGCCGCCGCCGGCGAGGGAATGAGCAAACACGGCCGCGTGCGCGGTGATCCCGTCCAGGACGATGCGATCGTCAGGGACGAACACGTCATCGAAGATGACGAAGCTCTCGGAGTCGCGTCCTTAGCGCGCCAACGGGCGGTTGGTCACGGCATTGGTGCGGAAGTCCGGGGCGTACTTGCGCAGCTCCCGCCTGGCGATCGTCATCTTGTGCACCTCGTCGGGCCCGTCCGCGATCCGGAGGGTGCGGATGTGGGCGTACATCTCGGCCAGGGGGAAGAACTGGGTGACCCCGGCGGCGCCGTGCACCTGGATGGCCCGGTCGACGACCTTGAGGGCGATGTTTGGAACCGCCACCTTGATGCCGGAGATCTCTGTCGCGGCCGCCTTGTTGCCGACCGTGTCCATGAGGTGGGCGGCCCGCATCACGTACTCGCGAGCCATGTCGATCTCAATGCGCGACT
Source organism: uncultured Acidimicrobiaceae bacterium (assembly GCA_963834725.1). Lineage (GTDB taxonomy): Bacteria > Actinomycetota > Acidimicrobiia > Acidimicrobiales > Palsa-688 > PALSA-693. The sequence goes on along the minus strand of CAWICN010000001.1, from coordinate 2,233,795 downwards.
CGGCGATCCAGTCCTGGATCAAGCCTTTGTCGGCGACCAGGCTGCCGAAAGTGGAGCGGTCCAGCGAACGGCGCACCATGCACTCCAGGGCCCGCTCCGCTACACCGATCGTCCGCATGCAGTGATGGATCCGGCCCGGTCCGAGCCGGGCCTGCGAGATGGCGAAGCCTCCCCCTTCCTGGCCCAGCAGGTTGTCCTCGGGCACCCGGACGTCGTTGAAGATCACCTCCGGATGGCCACCAGGATCGTGGTAACCGAAGACGTGCGGGCTTCGGCCGAACGAGATTCCCGGGGTGTTCTTCGGCACCACGATCATCGACTGCTGGAGATGAGCCGAGGCGGCTGGATCGGTCTTGCCCATGACGATGAAGACTTTGCAGCGCTCAGCCAGAGCGCCGGAGCTGAACCACTTCTTGCCGTTGAGGACGTAGCTGTCACCCTGCCGCTCGATGCGCAGCGACACGTTGGTGGCATCGGAGCTGGCCTCATCGGGTTCGGTCATGCAGAAGGTTGACCGGATTTCCCCCTCCAGGAGCGGGGCCAGCCAGTCCTGCTTGATCCGCTCGGACCCGTAGAGGTTGAGAATCTCCATGTTGCCCGTATCGGGTGCGGAGCAGTTGAGCGCTTCAGAAGCGAAGCCCACCTTTCCCAGCTGCTCGGAGACCGGGGCATAATCGACGTTCGTCAGCTTCGTCCCCGGGGCGTCGGGCGCCAGGTGGGGCAGGAACAGGTTCCACAGCCCTCGCTCCCGCGCCGCCGCCTTGATCTTGTCCATGACCGGCGGGTACCCGAACGGCCCTACTTGCTCCCGCTGTTCGTGGTACTCCTGCTCGTTGGGGTACACGTGGTCGTCCATGAAGTCCTGGACCTGCTGTTGAATGGCGAGTCCAGCCTCACTGAAGGCGTAGGGCATCGGTCCTCCTTCTCCTGCTTCGGCTTCTGCTCCTGCGCCGAGCCAGGGCGCGGGCAACAGGAGAGGCTACGGCCGGCGTGACCTCAGTGTCAATCTGAGTGCTAGGGAAGAAACCATGCTCACGTGTCGATTCATCTACGACAATGCGACCAAATCCGACTTGACGCGGTTATCGGGGCGAAGCCATGTGAGGTGGTTTCGTTATGCGGCGCCAGGGAAGGACTCAGAGCCCGGTGAAGACAGGGTCCCGCTTTTCCATGAACGCCCGGCGCGCCTCGGCGGCGTCGGCCGATCCCGAGTTGATGGCCTGCGCCGCCGACTCGGCAGCCAGCGCCTGAGCCATCGTCAGCTGGCCGCCCTCGTTGAGCAAGCGCTTGATGAGGGCTTGCGCCACCGGCGGGCCGGTCAGGAGCCGGTCGACGACGTCCTGGACGACCTTGTCGAGCTGGTCCTGCTCCACGACCCGGTTGACCAATCCGAGCTCCGCCGCCTCGTGGGCCGAGAAGATGTCCCCGGTGAGGCACATCTGCTTGGCCCGATGCAGCCCGATCAGGCGGGGGAGGAGCCACGAGCCGCCGAAATCGACCGACAGCCCCCGGCGCACGAAGATCTCGGCAAAACGGCTGCGGCTGCTGGCGAAGATCATGTCGCAGCCGAGGGCCAGGTTGCACCCGGCGCCGACCGCGTCACCGTCGACGCTGGCGATGACCGGGATGCTGAGGCGGTGCAGCGCCAGCGCCACGTCATGGATGTGGTCCATTCTCCGCAAGGGATGGACCGGCACCGATTCGGCGGGGCCGCCCCCGCTGAGGTCAGCTCCCGAACAGAACGCCCCGCCGGCTCCGTTGATGACCAGCACCCGGTCCCCCGGTCGGCTGGCCACTTCGTTGAAGACGGCCCCCAACTCGTCGAACATGGTGCCGTTGATGGCGTTCTTCTTCTCCGGGCGGTTCAGGGTGAGCCGTACCGTTCCGGCCTCTCGGGTCACTATGACCGTCTCGTACCGGGTTTCTGCCATGTCGCCTCCCTAGTGGACGCACCCGCTGGCGCGGAGCGGTTCAGTTTGCATGGTCCAGATGGTGCCCGACGCGCTCACCGACCGACAAAGTTCGGGTCACGTCGCTCCAGGAACGAGGCGACGCCTTCACGGTGATCCTCAGAGGCGAAGCACGTGGCCATCGTCTCCCGGTTGTGCGCCAGGTGGTCGGCGATGTCGCGTTCGAGACCCTGGTAGATGAGCTCCTTGGCCAGGCGGATCGCGAGCGGCGAGCCCCGGGACATGCGGCGCGCCTCACCGCACGCGGTTTCCACCACAGCATCCGGTGGTACCACCGCGACGACGTAGCCGAGGGCCAGCGCTTCCTCGGCCGAGATGAAATCACCCGAAAGCACCAGGCGCAGGGCGGCGCTGAGGCCGATCTGGCGGGGGAGGAGCCACGATCCGGCCCCGGTGTCGGGCACCAGCCCGCGGTGGACGAAGTTCCATGCAAACCGGGCCCCCGTGCTGGCGATCCGCACGTCGCACATGGCGGTGAACTCGGCACCCATCCCGACCGCCGGACCGTCGACCGCCGCCACCACCGGTTTGGGACTCTGCGCGATCTCCCATCCGTCCTGGGCCGGGGCATCGCTGCTCGGGCGCGACCCCCGTTCGGACGTGGGCCTGCCCGCCAGGTCGGAGAGATCGGTGCCGGCGCAGAAGGCCCCGCCCGCCCCGGTAAGCACAACCGCCTTGGCCGTGTCGTCGGTACCGGCCCGCTGGATCGCTTCGAAGAACTCACCGAGGACGGCGTAGGTCATGGCGTTGCGCTTCTCGGGGCGGTCGATCGTGATGATGGCCACTCCATCGTCGACCTCGTACCGGATGTTGCTCATCGGGGTCCCCCTGGCCTCTCGATCTCTCGTCTCTTGCCTGATCGCTCGTCTCGTGATCCGGCCTTCGTCATCATACGTGGATCATTGAGATCTCTCTACCGGTCGAGACGGACTCTATCGTCGAGGAAGGTAGGCCTGACGTGACCCGGTTGGCCTGACGTCACCCTGTTGGCCTGACGTGACCCTGTTGGCCTGACGTGACCCGGTTGGCCTGACGTGACCCGGTTGGCCTGACGTGACCCTGTCGGCCTGACGTCACCCGGTTGGCCTGACGTGTGTTGTTGGTCAGGCGGGCGTTCAGTACAGTCGGCGCTGGGCACGGGTGCCCGCGCCCGACCCGAGGTGAGAAGAGGCTGAACACGAGGAGAGCCCTCGGGCTGTCCGTAGTGGTGTCGGAGGTTGATCGAATGCGTGTCCTGGTGATCGGGGGCAACCGCTACATCGGCTTGAGCCTGGTCCGGGAGCTGGCGGCCCGGGGATTCGAGGTCACGGTTGCCAACAGCCACGTTGTCGAGCTACCGGCCGGAGTCGATCGTATCCACGCTGACCGGCGCAATCCGGGTGAGCTGCACGCCGCCCTGACCCCGCATGCCGGCGACTTCGAAGCCGTCTTTGACAACACCGGGTACGAGGTGGCTGATATCGAGCCGCTGGTGGAGCTGTTCGATGGTCGGGTCCGCCACTACGTCTTCACCAGTTCGGTCGCGGTGTACCGGCGGAGCTTCGTGCAGCCGGTGACCGAGGACTTCCGCGTCCACGAGGTAGTCGCCGACCAGCCGTTGCGCGCTTACGGCGTGGGCAAGGTGCTGTGCGAGCGATATTTGATGGAGCGCCATGCCCGAACGGGGTTCCCGGCAACCAGCGTGCGGGTCACGCACACCGTTGGGCCCCGGAGCCCGTTGCCCACCCGCGACCCCGGGTTCTTCGCCCGCCTCGAGCAGGGGCGTCCCATCCTGATTCCCGGCGACGGCTTTCCGTTCATCCACATGATCCACATCGACGATGCCGCCCGTTTGCTCATCGCGGTGGTCGGCAACGATCGGGCCGTGGGCGAGATTTACAACGCCGCCGGCGCCGAATTCGCGAGCATCCTCGGCACAGTCCACCTCATGGCGCGGACCGTGGGGGTTGATCCCAACATCGTCCAGGTGCCCCTCGACGTCCTGCGCCGCCATGGCCGGGCGGTGATTCACTGGGGGGAAGGCACCGCCGGTGGCACCGTTATCTCCATTCGCAAGGCGTTGGAGCACCTGGGCTGGGAACCGCGTTTCGGGCTCGAGGCCGCCTACCGGGACTCCTACGACTGGTTTCGCGCCGGAGGCCGGGACCACTATCAGTACGACTTCAGCGACGACGAAGCGGTTCTGGCCGAGCTCGCCGGTCAGAGGTTGTAAGCGAGGGGCAGGCCGGGCACCGGCCACGTGGTGGAGTACAAACGCCCGCGGCCGGACGCGGTGATGTACGCCGTGCGGAGGTCGTCCCCCCCGAAGCAGATATTGGTGACGAAGAAGTCGTGCTCCGGCAGCGACACCTGATCGGTGAGCTTGCCCTCAGGGCTGATGACGCTGATGGCACCGGTGACGAGGGTGGCGACACAGACGTTCCCCGCGGAGTCGACAGCGAGCGAATCGAGAAGCTGGTACCCGTCGAAGCCCCACAGCAGGGTGGCGCCTCCCGGGCCCATGCCGCTCGGTGCCACCTTGCCCGGCGACTCCACATCCCAGGCCCACACCCGGCCGGGGCCGGTTTCGGCCACGTACACGCGGTCGCCGGTGGGGGAGAGGCCGACACCGTTGGGCTGCGTGAGCGGGTAGACGACTTCCTCGACGCGAGTGCCGTCGGGGGTGGCGTAGTAGAGCCCGCCCAGATCCATGTCGCGAGCGCGGCCTTTGCCAAGGTCCGTAAACCAGAATCCGCCGTGGCTGTCGAAGACGATGTCGTTGGGGCCGCGCAGCGGGTGATCGCCGACTTTGGTGTACACGTCGGTGACGGCCCCGCTCGAGTAGTCGACGCGCTGGATCCGCCCGCCGATGTAGTCGTCCGGCTGGGGTCCCGGTGCCACCATGTCTCCCATGACGTGCCAGGTGAACCCGCCGTTGTTGCACACGTAGATCGCCGAGTCAGGACCGACGGCAGCTCCGTTGGGGCCTCCACCACATTCGGCGATCGCCTTGACCGAACCCGTGGCCACATCGACCTCGGAGAGGCGTCCCACCTGGATCTCCACCAGGACGACGCTTCCGTGGGAGGTGGCGACCGGTCCTTCCGGGAAGTGCAACTGGTCGGTGATCAGCTGGAAGTCGGCCACGATATTCTCTCCTTTTCTCAGATGGGTGGTTCAGGGAGGTGCGTTTGATTTCAGGTGCGGGCGGTGTCGACCAGGCGGGACCTCAAGTCGCGCTTCAGGACCTTGCCCGTCGCGGTGCGTGGTAGCGGCTCCGCGGTGGGCACTTTGAACCGGGCCAGCCGGGAGGCGACGTGCTCCTGCAGCCCGGCTGCTTCGACATCGGCGCCGGGCTGGCGCTCGATGATCGCCACGACCTCCTCGCCCCAGGATTCGTGCGGCAGGCCGATCACGGCCACGTCGGCGACGCCTGGGTGCTCGAACAGAATCGCTTCCACCTCGGCACAGTACACATTCTCACCAGAGCGGATGATCACGTCTTTTAGACGGTCGACGACGTAAACGAAACCGGCCCCGTCCACATAACCGAGGTCGCCGGTATGAAACCATCCGTCCGTGAACGCCTCGGCGGTCTCGGCTGGCTTGTTCCAGTACCCGCGTACCACGTTGGGCCCCCGGAACCACAGCTCTCCGACCGCCCCATTCTGCAAGTCGGCGCCGGAATCGGGATCGACAATGCGAAGGTCAGCCACGGGCACGACCCGGCCGACGCTGTCGGGATGGCGAAAGTACTCCTCCCCGGAGTTGACGACCACCGCAGAGGTGGTCTCAGTCAGGCCGTAGCCGTTGCCAGGCGACACGCGCCGATCAAAATCCCGCTCGATCCGCTGGATGAGGTCAGGTGGTACCGGTGCGCCACCCGACGCCATAGCGGCCAGGCTCGGAAACGGCACGTCGCGTTCCTCGGCATAGTCCAGCAACCGGCGCAGCAACGTGGGGACCATGGCGCCGGTATTGACCTGCTCTTTCTGCATCAGCTCCACCGCCTCGGCGGTGTCCCACTTGTACATCAGGCTCATCTTGGCGCCCATGGCCGTGCTGATGTACAGGCCGCTCAGCCCACCGATGTGGAAGAACGGAAACGTCTGCAATGAGCTCGCCGGTGGTCCCCCGGCTGCCTGTGGTCCCCCGGCTGCCTGTGGTCCCCCGGCTGCCTGTGGTCCCCCGGCTGCCTGTGGTCCCCCGGCTGCCTGTGGTCCCCCGGCTGCCTGTGGTCCCCCGGCTGCCTGTGGTCCCCCGGCTGCCTGTGGTCCCCCGGCTGGCAGCGTAATCCCCGCCATTTTCATGGCGACCGCACCGCCGAGCTCGGTGTTGCGCAGGTTGGTGGCATGGTTGCGATGCGTCGCGATCGCACCCTTGGGCTTGCCCGTCGTTCCCGACGTGTACATGATCGTGGCGTCATCTTCGGGCGCGATCTCGACGTCTGGCAGCACCGCGTCCGGGTCGAGGCCGGAGATCACCGCTTCCCACCGGGCCACTCCCGGAGGCAATTCGTGGCGAGCCCGAACGGCGATAACTTCATCGAAGCCGAGGCCGGGGAGCTCGCTGGCCAGCGTGGCGATCCGCTCGCCGTCGGCCACGAGGACGCAAGCGCCGCTGTCCTCGATCGCATACGCAAGCTCCGGGCCGGTCCACCAGGCGTTCAACGGGACGGCGATAATGCCGAGCACCTGCGTGGCCCAAAAGGTCATCGCCCACTCGGGGTAGTTGCGCATGGCGATGCCGATCCGGTCCCCTTTGCGAAGCCCCCGGTCGTGCCAGCGGCGGGCCAGACCGGCCACGACGCGCCCGTGAGCGGCGTACGTCCACCGCTCCGACTCGTACACGAGAAAGTCACGGTCGCCGAATGCCGCCGTGGCTTCGAACACGGAACGCAATGACGGAATGGCGTTTCGGTACACCCGCCAGGGAATCCCCCGGATGACGCGCTCCTCCACCTGGAAATGCGGGTCGGTGGAGACAACAGCCTGCGTCGCTTCTTGCCTATCCAGCGTGCTTCCCCCTTGGTCGGCCTAGGCCACGCGATTCGGGCATATAGTATTTGGGCGCCGGTTCGTCGTCAATTGTGCCGGGAATCAGCCAGCGGGCCGGGAATCGGCTGGGCGCGTCCGGAATCGGGTAGGCGTCGCTCAGGAATCGGGCAGGCGCAGCAGTGCCTCTTGGGCTGTCGACGCGACGATCCGCCCGTCTCGAGTCCGGATCGTGCCCATGGTGAGCCCGCGTCCCGTCCCCGTCGTCACCGGGTGAAACTCTGACAGCAGCCAGCCGTCGGCGCGAGCCGCCACGCCGATCCACACGCTATGACCGAGCGAGACCGACATGCGGTCCTCCATGCGCGGGTGGGCGGCATGGGGTTGGCGGATGCCTCGCGTCGCGCCGTAATCACTCAGGTAGGCGATGGCCTGGGCGTGGAGGCGTGCGTCTTCGGGTATCGGATGGCGGCTGCGAAACCAGGCCAGGCGAGCATGCGGTGCCACGAAGCCGTGGTCGCCCGGCTGGCCGGCCGCCTCGTAGGACCAGTCCTCCGGCACGTCGCGGCTGTCGAAGTAGCGCGAGTCGTACCGGCCCGACGGCAGGCCTTCGGGTTCGGGCACGCGGGCCGGCCCGGGCATCTCGTAGGACAATCCTTCCTCAGGGACGTGAAAGCTGGTGGTGGCCACAAACAGGAGACGCTCGCCCTGGCGCGCCACGATCCGGCGGAGCGAGAAGCTGGCGCCGTCGCGCGTCCGCTCCACCTCGTAGGTGATGGGTTCGCGACCGTCACCGGCGAGAAGGAAGCTTCCCTGCACGGAGTGGACGGGCCGGTCCGGCGGGATCGTGAGCGTCGCGGCACCGAGGGCCTGAGCCACCAGCCTGCCACCAAAGAGACGGTGCTCCTGCGGGTCGCCTGCAGCCACAAACGACCGTTCGGAGATCCGCTCGAGCGCGAGCGCCCCTGCTATCCCATCGGCGCCAGGAATGCCCCCCGCACTCAGGGCGAAGAGGTGAGGCGCGACGTGACTTGCGCCAGCTCGGGGCCGGAGGGATCCAGGCCGGGGGAGTAAAGCGAGATTCGGTCGACGATGTCACCGAAGCGCTCGAGGATTTTCCCGCCGAGCTCGTCAGGAGGGCCCGTCGTCGCGAAGGCATCGAGCATCTGGTCATCGATCAGGGTCCCCATGTCCTCCCAGCGGCCCTGTTTCGAGAGCGCGTTCAACTCGGTCTGGACTTCCCCCCAGCCGTGATGGTCGAGGACGGGACGGTAGGCCGGGGTCGAGCCGTAGAACGCGATCTGTCGACGCAGGGCGGTACACGCTGCCTCGAAGGCCTTCTCGTCCCTTCCAGTCGCGACGAACGCAGGAAGGAAGACCTCGAGGCGCTCGGTCCTCCCGCCGCGACGGCGGCCTTCGTCTACCGCCGGCAGGGTGACCTCGCGCAGGTAGGACTCAGTGGTGAACGAGTGCGAAAGGAATCCGTCCGCCACCTCTCCGACGACCTGGCACATCAGTTGTCCCACGCCGGCCAGGTAAACCTTGGGTGGACCGAAGGGGTTGGGCGGCGGGCTGAAAAACGGAGTCATGAGGGTGTGGGTGTAGAAGTCGCCTCTGAAGTTCAGCGGTGCTCCATCGTTCCACGCCGACCAGATGGCCCGGAGCGCCTGGACGTATTCGCGCATTCTCGCGGCCGGATGGGACCACGGCATGCTGAAGCGGCGGGTGATGTGAGCCTTGATCTGCGAACCAAGCCCGAGGTGGAACCGTCCCTCCGAGAGCCTCTGCAGGTCGTTGGACGCGGTCGCGGTGACCATGGGGTTTCGTGCGAACGCCACCGCGATATTCGTTCCCAGTGCCACCCTGTCCGTGGCCGTGGCGGCGAGGGCGGCCAGCAGGAATGGATCGCTGGTCGTCTCGGCCGCCCAGACTCCGTCGAATCCGCTGCTCTCAGCCCGGCGGGCCGCGTCGGGTACGTCCTTTGGAGACGGGGGGATCCCCGTGTCGAGCTTCATCGCTCTCAGCTTAGTGAGCGATCGCTCGGCTAGGCCCGGAGGCGATCCGTACCCCGGGGATCTATCCCCCAAGCGGATCCGGCACCCGGGGGGATCTGGCACCCCGGGGATCTGGCACCCCAGGGGATCTGGCCCAATATGCCCTACTTAACAGCGTGCCATACTTGCAGAGCACGATCCCGGACGCCTAGCAATGAAGGTTCGATGCCAGCAGACGAGCGAGAAGGTCGATTTCCCACAGCTGCGCTGGTGGAGTGGTTGGCCGCCCAGGGGGTGGAGCTGGCCGGCCCGGTCCGGTCAGAGCTGATCTCCGGGGGGCGATCCAACCTCACCTACCAGCTGACCGATGCGGAGGGCCAGCGATTGATCGTTCGCCGCCCCCCCTTCGACCGGGTGCTGGCGACCGCGCACGACATGACTCGGGAATGGCGCTTCATCAGCGCCGTGCGGCCCACCCCCGTCCCGGTGCCGGAGCCGATCGCGTTGGCGTCCTCGCCCGAAGAGGGGCCGATGGGCGTTCCCTTCTACGTTATGTCCTACGTCGAGGGTTTGATCTTCCACGACGCCGCCGCTGCGTCAGTGATCGAACCGCCGGTCCGCGCCGCGTCGGCGCAAAGCCTGGTGGACAACATGGCCCTCCTCCACCAGGTGGACATCGATGTCGTTGGCCTGGGTGACATTGCCAAGCGGGAGGACCATATGGCGCGCCAGCTCCGCCGGTGGAAAATCCAGTGGGACCAGTCGGTCAGCACCGAGATCGCCGCCGTCGACGAGCTGCACGACCGGCTGGTGGACCGCATACCCCCGCAACAGCGGGCCACCATCGTTCACGGCGACTTCCGGCTGGGTAACATGATTTGCGCCCCCGACACCGGAGAGATCCGCGCCGTGCTCGACTGGGAGCTCGCCACCCTGGGCGATCCCCTCATCGACCTTTCCTGGATGCTGTCGTCGTGGGCCGAGCCCACCGGGTCCCCCGGCGCAACCCGCGGGCCGGAGTCCCCGTCGGTACTGCCCGGCTTTCCGTCCCGGCAATGGATGATCGACCGCTACGCCGCCAAGACCGGCCTGGACTTGTCGAACATCCCGGTGTACCTCGCCTTCTCGGCCTGGCGCGGGTGCTGTATCAGCGCCGGCGTGCTGGCCCGGTACGAGTCGGGGGCCATGGGCGATGACGGCTTCGACTTCCGGGGGATGCGGGAGGGCTTCGCGGCCCGCGCCGAGAGCGCTCTCCAGATGCTGGACAGCACCAAGGGATAAACCCTGGTTAGCCCGTCGCGTTCCCCTCGAGCGAGCCGGTTGCGTTCCAGAGGGTGATCGGCCAGAAGGTGATCGGCTAGTATTTCGACGTTGCCGATTGGGGAGGTTGGCGTGGCACACGATCTGGTAATTCGAGGCGGGACGGTTATTGACGGCTCGGGTGCGCCCGGGTATCGCGCCGACGTCGGCATCGCCGACGGGAGGATCGTCGAGATCGGGAGGATCTCAGGGTCGGGCTCGGCGGTAACCGTCGACGCGGACGGCCTGGTGGTGACGCCGGGCTTTGTCGACGCGCACACCCACATGGATGCCCAGGTGATGTGGGACCAGCTGGGCACTTCGTCGTGCTGGCACGGGGTGACAACCGTCGTGATGGGCAACTGTGGCTTCACGCTGGCGCCCGTCAGGCGTGGTGAGGAGGACCTGGTCGTCGGCAACCTCGAACGGGCCGAAGATATCTCTGCGGCGGCCCTGGAGGCCGGCGTGGACTGGTCGTGGGAATCGTTCCCCCAATACATGGACGCCGTCGATCGAGAGCCCAAGGCCATCAACTACGCGGCTCAGGTGGGTCATTCCTCCCTCCGGACCTGGGCCATGGGCCAGCGGGCCTTCGACGGGCCGGCCAATGACGACGAAGTGGCGGAGATGGAGGCGCAGCTGCGCCTGGCCCTAGAGGCCGGCGCCTACGGGTTCACGACCTCGCGCAGCCCGAATCATGAGACTTCGGCCCACCAGCCGGTGGCATCGCGGCTGGCCGATTGGGCTGAGGTGGAACGGCTGGTAAGAGTCCTGGGCGAGGTCAACAACGGCGTGTTCGAGCTGGCCCAGGAGCCCGCGTCGTTCTCCTCCGATCCCACCGAGAGGGAGGAGTACGAGGATCGCCTGATGCGGCTGTCGATCGACAACGATGTCCCGATCGCGTTCGGCGTCGGGACCACCCGTCAACTGGAATTCCTCGAGCGGGCCGAGCACAAGGGGGCGCGCCTGGTTGGCCTGGCGCACAGCCGCGGCATCTCGGTCATGCTGTCTTTCCAGACCCGCTTGCCGTTTGACCGGCTGCCGACGTGGCGGCAGGTGCGGGCCGAGCCACTGGAGCGACAGCGCGCCGTGTTCACCGACCGTGACACCCGCCGGCGCCTGATCGATGAGGCCAACGGCGGCCAGTACGGCGGTGCCATCGGTGCTGAAGCCCGCCGACCCGACTACGAGCACATGCGAGTCTTGCTCAGTCCGCTGCCGCCCACCCCAACGGTGGCCGAGGTCGCCCGGGCGCGCGGTATCGACCCGGTCGAGGCCATGATCGACCTCGCCCTCGAGGCCGACTTCGACCTCTTCTTCGCCCAACCGCTCTCGGCCGCGGGAGCCGATGAGGCGGTAATCCTCGAGGTGATGCGGGATCCGCGGACGGTCATGACCTTCTCCGACTCCGGTGCCCATGTCAGCCAGATCGCCGATGCTTCCATTCAGACCCACCTGCTCGGCCACTGGGTCCGCCAGCGCGGCGATTTTTCCTTGGAGGAAGCGGTGAAAATGATCACCTTCGCGCCCGCTGCCGCGTGGGGCATCCCGGACCGGGGGCTACTGCGACCGGGCTTTGCGGCCGATGTGAATGTCATCGACCCCACCACGGTCGGGCCCCAGAGGGCGTTCCTTGCCCACGATCTGCCGGGCGGTGCCCGCCGCCTCGTTCAGCGGGCGGATGGATTCAAGGCGACCGTGGTCAATGGGGCCCTCACGTTTTCGGACGGCGATCACACCGGGGCCTGTGGTGGCCGGCTGCTCCGGAGGACGCCGACCTAGCTCGCTGACTCACCTCATGCTGGTCAGGGCGGAGTTTCACCCTTTTCTGGGGCGCGGCCCCCTTCAACCGGGCATTGTTCGCGACAGAGAAGACCTGCCGTCCCCTCCGACGGGCCCAATTCGCGTCAGAAAAGTCCGCGCGCCTGCCGGCGAGGAAGGCGAACCGAGGATGAGCTCGAGTCCCTGGTGGCCGCAGCGACGCGACGGGCGTTCAAAGTGGGAGTGTGGGCGCGAGTTGCAGGCGGGCGCCCATGCTGGGAGAGCACTCAGATGTCATCCTGTCGGAACTTGGCTACGACGAAGACGAGATAACCGACCTCTTCGCGGCAGGGGCCATCAGGTGAAAGCTCGTCACGAGTCCGACCCTTCCCTGTGCAAAATATTGTGGGCCACGCTTGACGGGCCAGACCGGACGCAGTAGCCTGAGATCACAAGCGGGGGGGGACGATGGCGGGGGAGGACTATGGCCGCCAACGGTAAACACGGAAAAGTTGTCATTGCCGGAGCGTCCGGACTCATCGGCCACGCCGCGATACAGGAGTTCGCTTCGTTGCCCGACTGGGATGTGGTCGGCGTGTCGCGCCGTCAACCTGTTGGCATCGGCAGGGCGATATGGATGCCCCTCGACCTGACCGACGCAGCCGCCTGCGAGCAGACGCTGTCGCCGCTCGACGACGTGACTCATGTTGTCTACGCCGCGCTGCAAGAGGCTCCCGGCCTGTACGAGGGGTGGCTCGATCCCGCCATGATGCAGCGCAACGGCGACATGCTGCACAACTTCTTCGAGCCGATCTCGGGGGTGGCGACAGGCCTTCGTCACGTGTCGCTGCTGCATGGGACCAAGGCCTACGGGCTGCACCACCCCTCGGTCGGGCTCGCGGGGGTGCACAACCCGCTGCGGGAACGCGATCCCCGCCGCGAGCACCCGAACTTCTACTGGATCCAGGAAGACTACCTGCACGCCAAGCAGCAGGGCGCCTCGTGGGGCCTCACGGTGTTCCGTCCGACCGTCGTCTACGGAGGCGCGCCAGGCAACAACATGAACCCGATCCTGCCGATCGCCGCTTACGCGGCGTTGCTGCGCGACGAGGGCAGGCCACTCGACTATCCAGGGGAGGAGATCTCCACTGTGCTGCGGGAGGCGGTCGACACCGACCTCATCGCCCGGGCGCTCGTCTGGGCCGCAGACAGCCAGGCGGCCCGGGGTGGGACCTTCAACCTGACCAACGGCGATGTGTTCTTGTGGTCCAACGTCTGGCCAGTGATCGCAGAGACGATGGGGATGAAGGTGGGCGAGCACCGCCCGGCCTTGCTGGTCGAAGAGCTCCCTAAGCGCAAGGATCAGTGGGCAGACCTCGTCGATCGCTACGAGCTCCGGGCACCAAGAGACATCCTCGACTTCTGTGGCTACAACTCTATTATCTACGCGGACACTCAGCTGAGTGGGCGACGACCACCCGGCCCTGACCCCGGCCCGATCCTCAACAGCACGATCGCCGTGCGCCAGGCCGGGTTCCAGGACTGTATCGACACTGAGGACATGTTCGTCAAATGGTTCGGCCGCCTTCAGGACGACCGGGTGCTGCCGCCGAGATAGCGCCGAAAACCTTGTAATTCCCTTCGCTCGGGACGAATCACGGGAGGTTAGAGATGACGGAGAGCCTCGACGCGCGGGTGCAGCGGCTGGAAGATTACGAGGCCATCAGACGTACGTGGTGCGACTATTTGTTCAACCTCGACTCCGGAAACTGGAAGCCCTTTGGCGAAGTCTTCACCGAGGACGCCACGGTGGAGATCATCGGGATCAGTGACGAGAGAGACGGCATATTCAAGGGACGAGAAGCCATAGTCGACTGGTACAGCTCGCTGCTCGGCGTCACGCCCAGGCCCGGCACCGAGTGGGTCAACGGGGCCCATCATGGCAACAGCATGAAGATCGAGCTCGATGGTGATGAGGCAACGACCTTTGCTTATTACTTCGTTCCAGGCGTCAGCTCATCTTTCGGTACGTACCAGCATCGCATGCGCCGGGTGGCAGATGGCTGGCGGATCGCGTACCTCAGGGTCGTCATTCGATATCACCTCCACTTCCAGGGGGAGGCGTCTGGCGTGATGAAGACCGTGAGGGACGTTCGGGCCATGCCGCCCGTCTGACCTCGATCCACGAGCTACCAGATCTATGGGCTCAGACCTAGACGTCGGCAAGGAGCCCATGACCGACCAGAGGGGGAACACCACGTGCGCACAGGACCAGACGGTGATCGGGAGCCAGGACCGCTTGGCCAGGCGGTGAGCCGGAGGAACTTCCTGCGCTTCGTCGGCGCAGGTGCCGCCGCGGCCACGCTTGCTGCATGCGGATCGTCCAGGGCTCACAGCAGCTCCGGCGCTCCTACCGGCGCCGCGCCCAGCAATGTGCCCTCGAATATCGACACCCAGATGACCTCGTTCCTGAAGAAGACCTTCAACGGGGGAGGCCCGCACTCCGGCACCGGTCTCACGTTCCCGTTCGCCGCCAGTCTGCTTCTCAGCGGGTCGGCGGCGCCGTACGGTGAGGCCCAGCTCAAGGGCATCAACCTCGCCGTCCAACAAATCAAGGCCGCCGGCGGTCCTGACTTCGTCCCCCAGGTCAAGGACGCGACAGCATCGACGACGGCCGGCGCCACCGCGATGACGCAATGGGGGCAGGCGCACATCCCGTTCTGCATCTCCTCCGCCTATTTTGACGAGGGCAACCAGGTCCGGGGTGCCGAGCAGTACAAGATCTTGACGTTTGATGCGGGGGGCGGGAATCTGCCTCCCTTCCAGAGCAAACCCTACCTTTGGGGGACCCGGGCACTCGACCCCAGCGACGCCTACGGTGGGATAATGCAGTATCTGGCGGCCACATCGCCGGGTTCCACGAAGCTCGCCATCGCCGGTGACGACTTCGGCGCGCTGGGGGCAGTGTTCGAAGCCGCCCTGAAGAAGGCCATCAACCAGTACTTCCCGAAGGCCAAGGTGGTGGCCGTGGAGTACACGGAGGCCAGCAGCAGCGGGAGCTACGACTTCTCCCCCGCGCTCGCCAAGCTCGAGGGCGCCAGCCCCGACGTCATCCTGCCTCTCGTATTCGGCAGCGACCCCGCATCGTTTATGAAGGACTACACAAATACAACCCTCACGGCCAAGGTGATTGGCTTCGACTACTTTCCGTCGAGCGCCAACCTGGCGGGAAACGCCATCAAAGGCTTCATGTTTGCCGCCGACTACTTCAATGCGTCGGACCCCGGAAACCCGTGGGGGAAGATGTTCGCCGAGACGTTCGAGGCCGCGAATAACAACCAGATTCCGAGCTACTACTCTGCCAACTATTACGAGAACGTCTTCTTCCTGTGGCAGCTGGTCTCCCGGGTGCTAGCGAGCGGTGGGGACCCGCACAGCAGCACAGCCCTCCAGTCCACCCTCGAGACGAATACAACCCTCCTGAGCGTCTACGGGCAGGGAGCGACGACCGGTTCGATCACGATAAGTCCGACCACTCACACGCCGAGCTCGCGGCCCCTCGGGTTGTTCAAGGTCACGAGCTCCAGCACCACGGCGCAGCCCACGGAGCTGGCGGCCTTCAATATCGGCGGGGCAGACTTCAAGCTGCTGTGACGATCCGCGGTCGGATCAGAAGACCCTCCACCAATCCTCGCGGGCCCGAGCCTCTTCACCCGTGTGCTCGGCCACGATCGTTCCGCTGCGGAGTACGTAGACACGGTCGGCGATTTCGAGGGCGGCCCCGATAGCCTGCTCCACGAGCAGGACGCTCACACCCTGCTCCTGACACAGGCGCTGGGCGGCCTGAAGGACCGTCAGGTTGATCTGGGGGGCCAGGCCGAGCGACGGCTCGTCCAGCATCAGGATCCGGGCGCCCGCCATCAGGGCGATCCCCATCGAGAGCATCCGCTGCTCGCCACCGCTCATGGTGTTGGCCTGCTGGCGGAGGCGCTCACCGAGGCGGGGAAACAGGTCGATGACTGTTTCCTTCCTCTTTGCAATGAGGCCCTTTTGCCGTTCGAGCGCGGCGCCTAGGTCCAGGTTCTGCTCAACGGTCAGGTTGGTGAAGACGGCGCGCTCCTGGGGCAGGTACACCACTCCCTTGCGGACCCTTGCACTGATCGGCCAGGAGGAGACGTCCTCGCCGAAGAGCCTGACATTCCCGCTGTACTGGGGAAGAAGCCCTCCTATTGCCTTTAGCGTGCTGCTCTTGCCCGCGCCGTTGTGCCCAAACAGACACGTGATCTTGCCAGTAGGGCAGGCGAACGAGATGTTGTGCACCACTGCCCTCTTGAGGAACCCGGTCTGAAGGTCCTCGACCTCGATGGCGTACCTGGCTCCTTCATCGATGGCAGCGCTTTTCCCGGAGCTCGCAATGTCGGTCATCCCTGCCTCCTACACGCCAAAGTAGGCCCGGCGGAGCTCTTCGTCCGCCATCAGTTCGTTCAGCGTCCCGTGGGTGAGGATGCGCCCCGCCTCCATGAAGTAGCAATCGGCCTTGAGCAGCTCCAGGAACCCCAGGTTGTGCTCGACGACGCATACCGTGCGCTGGAATTTCGGCAGGTCACGGATGACCTCGGCCACCCGCTCCACCCACTCCGGGTCGACGCCGCTGGTGGGCTCATCGAGCAGGAGCAGCTCGGCGTTGGTCGCCAGCACCCGGGCTATGGCAACGAGCTTCTGCTCACCGTGGCTGAGATCGGCAGCGAGAACGTTGGCCTTGCCGGCCATACCGACCCACTCGAGCAACTCCCTGGCGCGCTCCCGGGTGGCTTTCTCAGTGCGCTGCACAGCCAGCGGCGTGGCGAACAAGCGCCATATATGCTCGCAGTCCTGTCCCGGGACGCTGAGCATCACGTTCTGCAGGCACGTCATGTAGCGGAAGAGGCGGACGTCCTGGAACGATCGGACCATGCCCATCCCGGCGATGGTGCTCGGGGACCGGCCCCGGACGTCGATACCGTTGAGCTTGATCGAGCCGGCATCGGCCTGCATGAACCCGGTGAACAGCCCGAACAGGGTGCTCTTGCCCGCTCCGTTCGGGCCGATCAACGCCGTCACCCGGTGGCGGGGTATCTCCATGGTCACGCCTTGAACGGCCCGGATACCGCCGAAGCTCTTGGCCAGGTCCTTGACTTCGAGGATGGGGCCTGATCCGTTCGATCGGGGTTCCCCGATCGCCTTCTCCTCCAGCACGGGCACGCTGAGCACGCGGGGCGCCGGGCTCGGCTCGCCTGGCTCTCGCCCATCGCCGCCATCGCCTCCACCGACGGCGGCGCCGGTGCCACTCCCACCGACGGCGGCGCCGGTGCCACTCCCACCGACGGCGGCGCCGGTGCCACTCCCACCGACGGCGGCGCCGGTGCCACTCCCACCGACGGCGGCGCCGGTGCCACTCGCTGACCGCTGCCCCGTGAGGGCCATCTCCGGTGTCGCCGCCGTAGTTGACACCACCGAGCTCGGACCACCGGATCCCGCCAGGACCACGGGCTCGGGCTGGCGTCCAATTCCGAGGAACCGTGACCACCAGCGGGGACGTCCCGCGACATGCTCAGGAAAGAGGCCGGCCGGGCGGAACAGCATGACCACGATCAGGGCGATGCCATAGACCACCTGCTGCCAATATGTCGCATGGTTGGGGCTGACGTTGATGTAGTCCTGTAGGATCGGCGTCGACGCGGTGATGAGGATGGCGCCGGCGATCGAGCCAAACAGGTTGCCCGAGCCGCCGATCACGACCATGATCACATAGAGGATGGCCTGGTTGAGGCTGTACTCCGACGGCGAGGCGTTGCCGAAGTAGAAGGCAAACATGACGCCGGCGAGCGCGGCAAGGGCGGCGTCGACACCAAAGATCATGGCCTGGAACATCAAGGTGTTCTTGCCCAGCGACCGGGTGGCGGCTTCGTCCTCCCGCAGCCCCTTGAGCACGCGTCCGTAGCCCGACTCGCCGATCCGCCAGCAGACAGCTAGGACCAGCAAGCCGATGATGATATAGAGGACGAATATCGAGTACTGACTGGTTAGTTTCTGGCCAAAAATCTCGATCGACTTGACGCCGAGTATGCCCGTCTCGCCACCGAAATAGTTGACGCTGTCGAGGAGGTCCGACACGATAAACGCGAAGGCGAGGGTCAGCAGTATGACGTAGTTGGCGCCGACACCCAGCGCCGGAATGCTGAGCAAAACCCCGGCGGCAAAGCCCATGACGAGGCCGACGGCCGCAGCGACGAGAAACGGCGCACCGGCGTGCACGGAGAGCAGGGCGGCCCCGTAGCCACCGATGGCGCCGAAGGCGGCCTGGGCGATGTTGGCCTGGCCGGCGTAGCCCTGCACCAGGTTGAGGGACATCGCGAAGATCGCGAAGATGATGATCTGGTTCCAATAATCGAGCTGATGGATCATGGCCTGTCAAGCTTCCTGGACTCTGACGCGGCTCATGACACCCTTGAGGCTGAACTCTGGATGGCGGGCGGTGATGGCGCGGTAGGCAACATACAAGATCAATATCCCGAACACGACAACATTCGAGAATGCCGGATTTACCCAGTACTGCAGGACGTCCGTAAAAACACCGATGATGAGGCCCACGATTCCCATGCGAAGTGGGCTGCTGGTCATTCCTGCCAGGAACACGATCAGGAATCCCTCGAAGACCTGATCGAATCCCATGCTCGGCGATGCGAACGTCGCATCCGCGTACATGATGCCGAGCAAGCCCGAGATGAGCGACCCGATGGCGAACACCAGGAGGAAGATGCGGCCCACGTTGATACCGACGGTGGCGGACAGCTCCTGGTTGCTCCTAACCGCGATGATCCACCGGCCCCGCTGGGTGTATCGCAGGTAGGCCCAGAGCCCGAGAATCAGTACCCACGAGATGATTACCTCGTCGACATCGAAGCTCGGAAAGACCACCTTGCCGATGATGTCCCGGTGCGACTGCACGAGGTTAAACGGGGTGGGCGTCGTGTTGAAGTGGATCGAGATCAGGTTGGTCGCCACCGTCGAGAGCCCGAGGGAGGCGATGAAGGTCGGGATGAGCGGGCTGGCCCCCCGGCTCATCGTGTGGGTGGCGATCGGCCGGTAGATGAACAGCTCGATGGCCACACCCACCACCAGGGCCACGAGCAGCCCGAACGCCGCGGATAAGCCGATGCTCCAGCTGTAGGTGTTGTAGACGTAGATAGCACCGTAGGCGCCCAGGGCGAAGGTGGTGATGTACGCGACATGGAATCGTCCGGTGACGCCGATGATCAGGGCGAAGCTGACCGCCAGCAGGCCCGTCACACTTCCGAGGACAATGCCATCGATGAGTAGAGTCAGGAACTCGGTCAAGCTTTCCTCCAGCCGGTCGGCTGCCGGCGCGGGTCGCCCCGCCTCCCGTACCTAACGCAGATGATTACAGGATGCTGAAGCCGGCCCCTTCGATATTGAACGCCGCCAGCTGCTTGGGGATCGCGGTTGTGCTGGTCGACGTCACCTGGAAAAGTCCGAGGGGCCGGGAAGTAGGGGTGTGGGTCGTCTTCGAGATCGTGATCGAACCGGTCGAAGAGCCTTGGCCGTACACGCTCTGAAGCGTCGTGTTGTCTTCCAGGGCCGCCTGCAATTCTGTCGAGCTCATCGGATTGCCATTCTTCTGCAGGACCCGCTGAATCAGCTGCCAGAGGAAGAAGGTGTTCTCGTAGTAGTTGGCGGGGTAATAGTTGGGCTGCTCGTTGTACGAATGCTGGTAGGCCTCTGCGAACATCTTCCCCCAGGTGTTGCCCGGGTTGGCTGCGTTGAAGTAGTCATAAGCGAACATGTACCCCTCGATGGCCGATCCGGCCAGCGGCGCACTCGTGGCGAAGTAGTCGGGCCCGATCACCTTGCCCGTCAGGCTGGTGTTCGAGTACGCCTTCATGAACGACGCCGGATCCGTCCCCCACGTGAAGGGCAGGATCACATCCGGGTTGGTTCCTTCGAGCTTGGCCAGGGACGGGGCGTAGTCGTAGGTGCCGCTACTGCTGGCCTGGGTGAACTCCTGGGCGACAACCTTTGCGCCAGGGTTGTACTGGTTGATCGCCTTATGGAGGGCACCAAGGAACTGAGACGCGAGCGGCCCGAGGCTGGCGCCCGCCAACGCGATCTTCTTCGCGTTGGGCATCTTCGCGGCCAGGTACTGCATCATGCCGCCATAGGCGTCGCTCGGGGTGATGGCGCGTGTCCCCCAGATAAACGGCTTCCCCTGAAAGGCCGGCAGGTTGCCGCCGCCAGGGTCGGTGGTGAGCACCTCGTACTGGGTGGCGGGCTTGATGATGTTGCCTTCGTCGAAAAACCCGCAGGAGATGCAGAACGGGACGTGCGACTGACCCCATTGCGTCATCGCGGTAGCGCCGGCCGTCGTCGACGCCGCGAAATCCTTGACGCTGAAGCTGAAATCGGGGCCACCGGCGGCGAGAATCTGCTTGACCGCCAGCTGGATTCCTTTGAGGCTGGCCTGGCCGTACGGGGCCTGCGAGGTACTGAGCAGCAACCCGGCAGCAAAGGGGTACTTGAGGCCGGCCCCGGAGTGGGGACCTCCGCCGTTGAAGGTCTTTTTGATGAACGATGTCATCTCGGCCTCGAAGTTGCCCGATACCGCTGGGATCGTGGCGGTCGTGCCGCCGCTACCGCCGCTACTACTGCTGCTCCTGGACTTGCCGCAAGCGGCCAGACCTCCCGCGGCGACGCCCATGGCGCCGAGCTGCAGAAACCGCCGTCGGCTCACCGATTTGGCGCGGAGCCCGTTGTCGCCGCTTTGTTCGTCCTGTTCCTCTGTCTCGGCAGAACGCATGCTCGATCCCCCTCTGGTGTCTGATCCCGTCAGGTTTGGCCTGAAGTCCGTCGGAATCTCGCCCAACTGGAATGTTTCTGATGTGACAGGATGCTACTTGATGTTGACGGCCACTCCCCATGATGGTCCGCTGCTGGCCCGCTCCCTGGGCGCGCTATTCTAAATAATGATTCGGTGAGGCAATTGCCTAATCGAGAGAGGTATCGTAGGAGTGGCCTGCGTGAATGTCAAGCATGCCCGGGTCGTCCAGGGGCGCAAGCCCGTGAGCGCGGCTATCCATCGACCCCTGGAGGGGGGCAGTTTCATAGTATTTTGAAGGTCTCCTGAGGAGCTGGCTCTTCGCCCGCCACGTCTTACGATATGAAAACGGCGAGGGAGGAGAGGGAGAGGAAGGCATCCATGACGGCGATCGAGCCCAAGGGGTAAATCGTGCGTGAAGACAGCCTGGGCGAGATGCCCGGTCGGCAGACCGGTGCGCCCTCCGGCTCCTCGACGAGTGTGTCGCTCGCCGAGCTCGGCGAGCGGTTGCGGACCCTCCGCCGTCAAAAGGACTACTCCCTGGGGGTGGTGGCCCGTGGCACGGGACTGTCCGCTTCGTTTCTGTCGCTCGTGGAAAACGGCAAGAGCGACATCAGCCTCGGCCGGTTGGTGCGCCTGATGGACTTCTACGGGGTCACGCTCAGCGGCATGGTAGATCCGCGCCATCCTGGCCGGGCCCGGGTGGTGGTTCGGCGGGCCGAGCAGCGGAGTCACCTGGTTGCCGACGGCGTTCGGACCGACTTTCTGGCGGAGTCGCTCGGGGCGCCTATCTCACATGTGCTGATGACTTTCGAGCCGGCCGCGTCAATCGACCTGAGCGAAAACGACGAGTTCAAGAGCCCCGAGGGCGGCGAGAGCTTCTACCTCGTCCTGCACGGAGAGCTGCTCGTCGAGCTCGCCGGCCGCGAAGCGGTCGTCCTGACCGAGGGCGACAGCATCACCCTGCGCCACCGGGACTTCCGGCGATCCCGGAACGTGAGCTCCCGGCGGACCGTGGTGTACGTGTCCCGGGTGTACACGCTGCCGGCCGAGGGCGACCCGCCGGCGCAGGATGCGACTGCGCCCAACGAGAAGCGGTGACCGGCCGAGCAGAGCCGGTTGGCCGGCCCAACGCAGTAAAAGAGGCGGGATCGTGCGGCCGTAGCGGGCTAAGTGCTTCAGATCTCAACTACGTTGATGATCTGGGCTTGAAGACACGCGGACGAACAGGGCGGAGCGGCCTATCGGCGAAGCTTTGAGATCATCAACGTAGTTGAGATTCGAAGTACTAAGCTATCGACAAGATTGGCCGATGAGGCGAGCTTCCGCTCGGGTTGGCTCAGGCGGGAGCTACTCATGCGAGGGTGCTTCGTCGCTCCCCCCGGCGAGGCAATGTCGGCACCTCGGCGTTTCGCGTGAGTAGCTCCCGGCTGAGCTGGCTCACAGGGAGGTCTCGACGCCCGATCGGCCGGCAGCAGCCGCGACACATCTCGGCGATCTTCGCCTGCTCGGGGCCGTGTCGCTGCGTTGGCCGCGCTGGACCGGCAGGTCAGGTGATGGCGACCACGGGGCGCGCCTGGCTGTCGAGTTGATGGAGGTACTCGCTGATTCCAGTGCCCGTCCTTCCCTCGTAGGTCCAGCGAGCGAGACCTTCGTTGACGATGGTCCGGTTCGGTTTGATGCCCCGGGCCCCGGGTTCAACGCGAAGGATCTCTGCTTCCAGCGCGTGACTGCGCCCCGACTTGTCGATCGCAGCCACGTGACTGGCGCGATGAGTGATGCCATCATCCTCGAGGTCGCTGCTGACCTTCCATTCGGCGATTGAGTCGTGGGCCCCGTCGCGCCATACCCAGCCCCGGTGAAGGTCGCCGCCGTCGGAGCCGATCACGATGCCCCCGAAGTGAGTGTTGTCGTCGATATTGATCGAGAACCAACGCCACATCCGGGGTCCACCCCAGCGCCTCGGTCCCCATGACTTGTCCCGGTTGCCCCGTGCGTTCGGGCCGAGCTCGTTGCGGATTCCTCCGGCTTCGATCCATCCGCTCCATGAGCCACCCTGTTCGAGATGGCCTTTGCCGACCGACATGCGGGTGGCGGCAGAGGAGGAATCGGCCGCCGCCCGGAACTGGCCATCGCCGCCGATGAGGGGGGTCCGGGCGTCGAACGTGACGTCCATAGCGATCTCGGCTGTGGCTGAAGCATCCTTCGCCGTGAGCCGCCATCTTCTGGCCGGCTCGAGCATCTCGTACCGCACCGGGCCCACATCGAGAACCGTGTCGATCATCACCCGTTGTTCTCGAACATGCCCGATGTGATCGGTGCCCCCACCCGGCAGCCATATCGAGAGGCCGACCTCGATCGTCCCGTCATTGGGCCGGATGCCCACCCGGGTGTAGAAGCCGGTGTCAGCATCCGGGTCGTAACAGTTGAAGTAATAGGACTCCGACCAGGCCGCGTCCGTCTCGACCGGATGCGCCCCGTCGTGCGACGACCGAGGATGGGTGACATGGTCGCCTACCTCCTCTTCCGAAAAACCGAGTCATCGCTACCGCATGGGAGTGTAGGGAATCGGCCTCCGCCTCCCGCCACCACTTCGTCGCCGAGCGATGCCGTTCACAATTCGGGGCCGTTCACAACACTGGTCAGGGTGTGAGCGGCGAGACGACCGGTGCAAAGACAATGGCATCGACCTGCTCGGCCAACCGGCAGTGCAATACGGCGTTGTGCATCTGGGTGATGGAGCGCCACTCCCGGTCATCGTCGACCCGCAACAGACAGGGGCGACCGACGCGATCGAGCAACTCGGCGTTGAGGGTCCCGGGCGCCGGGACCAGCGTCCCGGACGCGCCCAGATAGGGGTTGTCGCTGTGACCGGTGCCGTGCAGGAACCAGATCGAGAGCACCGCCGAGTCGGTGAGATCGTGGACGACGTGGTGTCCGATCGAGTGAACGATCGCCCCTCCTGGGCCAACCACTCCCGGTGTGTCGATGGCGTCGTCATTCTTGGCCAGATGTGTGCTGCCGGCCATGAGGGCCACCTTGTCCTGAGGGTGCTTACGCAGAACATCGCCGACCCGGGCGTGGATCTTTCGCTCCCGTATCGCCATGGCCGGCCGGAGGTCCTCCGACGTCTCGGCCGAGTTGGCGGCGGCCAAATAGTCGGTGTCGGTCGCACCGATATCGAACCCGAACCAGCGCGCCCCCGGCACCGCCGTACGCACGGCCCGAACCAGCCGGGCTCGGTCGAGCTGCATGCTCACGTCATCCTGCCGGGAGGTAGGGCGGGCCAGGATCCCCGTTTCATACCAGGGCTTCTCGATAAGTGGTTCGAGCAGCGATTCCGTCCCTTCCGTCAGAAAGCGGTCGAGTCGCTGGCCGACTCGCCAGTCGACCTCTTCACCGAACCAGCGCCAACCTCGTGATGCGAGATAGCGGATGCACAGGAGCCGAAACTCGGACTTCTCCGAGATGAAATGGTCCATCTCGACGAGGAAGGCGATTCGGGCTCGATCCGCTAGCTCGTCAAGAATCGCAAAGGGAGCGAGGTCTCCGTCCTTGCCGTTCAGCTCGATCGGGACGGCGCGACCGCTCAGGAAACTCAACGTGTGACGACCACAGGGGCGGCCGACCGTAGGTCAGGGCCGTCACTGCTCAATCGACGAGCCAGACTCAATCGACGAGATAACCGTCCGAGATCCGCTCGGGCGCGTGCCATTCCCCCTGGTGCTCGTTGGCGCTTTCGGTAATCCGGCGGATCGAGTCGAGCGAGCTCTCGTCGAGTTTCATCGATGGCGCGTCCGGGTTTCCGCCGCCGGCGCGGAATTCGAGCACCTCCACCCCGTCGGGGCCGGCCCGGTACTTGTAGGGCATGCCGTTAGGGACGAAGAACCCATCGCCGGCCCTCAAGACCCGGTTGCCCATAATCACCTGACCCGCCACGACGTAGTAGAGGCAGTCGCCGTGTTTGGGGTGGCTGTGGCGGAACAGCGGGAAATGCGGCCCGAACCAGGCGTGGACCAGGCTCATGCCGTCGGGTCCCGGCTGGTGGAAGAGCGGGGTCACGGCCGCCCCGGGTCCGATGGCGCGGGCCATCTCGCCGATGGTGTCGCGGACCTCCTGCTCCTCGTATTCGCCGAGCAAGCCGCTGTAGTCGAAGCCGTCGGCAGCCCGGGACAGGTCCGCGCTCGCCATGGTCTCGGGCGAGGGCGGCCGGGGAACCTCGGGTGCCTGAAAAATGGCGAACTTGCCGCGGTGGGAGTGATAGCGCTCGGCCAGTTCGGTTGGCTCCGGCTCGCGGTCAATGGTTTCCTGCGACTCGCTCACGATCCGCTCCTTTTTCAACTGCCAGACACGTTCAACTATTAGACACCGATAAGCTCGGCGACACCCCCGAAGAAGGTGCTCACAACGGAGTCGCTCGCACCCGCGAGCTGACGCTCGAAGATCTCGACCGCGCTGTCGCTCCCCTCGACGTGTGGATAGTCGCTGGAAAAGCAGAGAAGCTCCGGCGGAACCTGGTCGATCACGGGACGAAGCGGATGCGATGCAGGTAGCGGCGTGACGCGAACCTGGCGGCGGAGGTAGTCAACCGGGGCCAGGGGCAGGTCGTACGTTTCGCCCATGATCAGGTGGCTGGGCCGGTAGTGCCGGTCGTGGAGATCGGACGGCGTGCGGCCGATGCTGAGCTCCATGGCAGCGATCAGATGGGGAAGCCAGTCGATCCCTACCTCTTCGAGGACCACGGTGAGGTCCGGGTGCCGCTCGAAGACGCCGTCGTAAACCATTGCGCCGAGCAACAGCTGAGGCCCGGTTTGCGAGCCCACCAGCATGTTGAGCATGCTGAATGTCTTCAGATCCTTGGCGCCATTGTTTGCCCATCCGACGTTGATGCGCTCCCTCGCGAAGCCAACGTGGGCGAACGCGGCCATGCCGAGGTCCTCGGCTGTCGACCAGAGCGGCTCGAAATCGGGATGAGTGATCGACTTGGCGATCGCGGGGCGGTCTTCACTCGGGCCGAAACGGCCACCGCCAACAGGTGATTCAGGGATGGCGAAGGCCCGGCTGCCCAGATCTCGCATCCGCTTCATTTCCGCCAGCGACCAGTCAAGGTCGCCGAGGTCGATCTGGGTCACCGGGATCAACCGGTCACTGTGGCCGGCCACGTCGCCGGCCGCCCACGTGTTCCACGCCTGGCGGATCTGGCGGAACGCATCGAAACGACCGGCCCGGGCGGCCTGCACGAACGCGCCGACGAGAAAGGTGGGATTGAGGAACTGGACGTCGATCCCCCGGTCGTCGCAGAACTTGAGTCGAGCTTCGGGCCCGTAAAAAGGATCTGTGCTATTGGTCTCGTGCCGCTCCGGCTGGCGGTCGTCGGTCATCTGAAGATGTTCGACGAAGCCGGGAGGGACCATATCGAACTGGCCTCTGGGCTGCTGCTCTTCGGGAAGTTCGGCGAAGGCCGGATCGGAGAACCTGAAGACGCTGCCGGCTATTTCCATGAAGCGGGGGTGCGGTCCGAGCGCCTCTGCCAGGTCAGGGTCGGTTCGCTCCACCCAATCGAGTGGCTCATGCAGATGGGCATCCACGTCGATGATGCGCACGCGTTCCTCTCCCTCATTTGACCGGCCTCAGGCGTTGACCGGCAGCATACCTCTCAGGTGCTCACCCCGGCGGGGCCTCGAAATGGCGCGCGGGGTCGCAGGGCTACTTGAGGAAGCCGGTGATCTCGCGCAGCGTGTCGTCCATGTACTCGATCACGAGGCCGTGCCCGCCACGCGGCAGGACGGTCAGGGTCGCGTCCGGGATGAGCGCCGCCATCTCGATCGATTGCGCGACGGGCGTGAGCACGTCCTCGGCACCGACCAGGATGAGCGTCGGCGTGGTGATCCCCGGCAGCTGCGCCCGCGAGTCGTAGCTGCGGATCGCGGCCGCTTGCGACTTGAACGCCTCGAGGGTGGTGGGGTGCGGATCAGAACCCACCAGCCGGAGCGCTTCGAAGGCTACTTCGTGGTCGGACAGCTGCCGCGGGCCGAAGGCCCAGGGCATGCCGAAGACCGCCTTGGCCACCTCTGAGGCCCCACTCTCTCGGAGCGCCAGCGAAGCGTCGAGCCAGGCGTGCTGGATCTGGGTGTAGGAGGGAAAGGCGGCGACCATTGCGGCCCGGTCGAGGAGGTCGCGGTGGTTGATGAGAAGCGATTGAACGACCGATCCTCCGAGCGACCACCCGACCACCCTGACCGGCGCCACCCCCAGATGTTTGATCAGCCCGGCGATGTCGTCCGCCATGGCGTCGATGGTGTAGGGGCCTGGCGGAGCGTCGCTCATCCCGGTTCCCCGATTATCCGGGGTGATACATCGGAACCGCTCCCTCAGGACTGTGACGGGCAATGCCCAGCTGAGGTGGTTCGCCCCGAGTCCGCTGACCAGGACCACTGGCGGTCCTGCACCTTGCTCCTCGTAGTACAGACCGATCCCGTTTACCGATACCTTTGGCACGCTGCTTGGTCAGCCCCTCACTCTGTCCGGGACGGATCGCCGGCCAGGACCGCGGGCGGCCCCACCTCGATCTGCCTGACCTCGGTCTGCCCGACCTCGATCTGCCCGACCTCGATCTGCCCGACCTCGATCTGCCCGACCTCGATCTGCCCGACCTCGATCTGATGGAGACTACTGATTGGTTTGTTCCGTCCCTGACGCCGCCAGTCGACCATCCTCGCCCACCGCCTGGCCCGAGCGGCGCACCGTCGTATCGTCCGTCCCCAGATAGGCCGCCTCGACAAGTGGATCCGCCAGCACCTCGTCGGGGGTGCCGCGGGAAATGACCTGACCCAGGTGCATGCAGATGAGCTCGTCGGACATTGCCGCAACCAGAGGCACATCGTGCTCGATCACCACCAGGGTTGCGTTCAGCCGGTCCTTGACGTCCAGGAGAACCTCGGCCATCGCCTCCGCCTCGCGTTGCGCCAGGCCGGAGGTCGGCTCGTCGAGCAGGAGGACCTCAGGCTCGTGCGCCGATACGCAGGCCATCTCGAGGATCCGTCGAGTGCCGGTGGAGAGGTCGGCGACGAAGTGGTCCCGATAACGGTCGAGGCCGAAGGTGTCGATCAGCTCGTCCACCCGCCTGCGCACGTTGTCCTCGGAACGGATGGCGGCGGCCGTATCCAGGGTCAGCGCCAACGGTTCGCGCACGTCGATATGGCGCTCGAGCGCGACAGCAATGGACTCGGACACCGTCAGCGCGGGGAACAGCCGCACGTCCTGGAAGGTCCGGCCCAGGCCGAGCGCCCCGCGTTTGGCCGGCTGTATGTCAGTGATATCACCATGGTTCAGTTCCATGCGTCCTCTGTCGGGGGTCAAAAACCCGGAGAACACATCGAGGGCGGTCGTCTTGCCGGCGCCATTGGCGCCGATGATCCCGATGGTTCGGCCCCGTGGTACATCGATGTCGAGGCCGGCCAGGGCCCTGACCCCACCGAAGCTCTTGTCGATGCCGGTCGCGGCCAGGATGGTACGGGAACCGTTCGCGGCCACCGACTCGACGGCCGACGCCTTCTTGCGCTCCGTCAGGGCTTCGAGGCCCGAGGCCTGGCTGGCACTCTCACGTTTGACGAAGACCGATCGAACCAGGTCGGTCCCCTCCAACTCGGATGTCGAGCCGGTGAAGCGGACCTCCCCCTTCTCCATGAAGATGGCCCGCTGGGCCATCGTCGTGGAGATGTTGAGTGATTGCTCGACCAGAAGTATAGAGAGCCCCTGTTCGTTGAGGGTGCGGATGGCGTCGAGGATCGACGCCACCAGGATCGGCGCCAGGCCGAGGGACAACTCGTCGATCATCAGGAGCTTGGCGTTGCAGAGGAGACCCTGGGCGATGGCCAGCATCTGCTGCTCACCGCCTGAAAGCGTCGACGCCTGCTGGTTCATACGCTCCTGCAGCACCGGGAAGAGCCGATAAACCTCCTGGGTTTGCTGTTCGATGAACTCCTGCTGGCCGCGGCGGCGGGGAACCCAGGCCCCCAGACGCAGGTTGTCGCGCACAGTGAGCGACCCGAACACCGCCTTGGAGGGGACCATCACCACACCGCGCTTCACCCGCTCGTGGGGGGCCATCCATGTGATGTCCTCGCCGTCGAAGTGGATCTCGCCTCCGAGAGGGAGCAACGTTCCGGCAATGACCTTGAGCGTCGTCGACTTGCCGGCGCCGTTGGTACCGAGAAAGGCGCGTATCTCGCCGCGGCGCACGTCGAGGTCCGTGCCGAACAGCACCTGGAGATGGCCGTAGGAGGCGTCGATATTGTCGAACTGGAGGATGGCCTCGGGGTCACCTGCCATGCCCGGCCGCGCCACTCTCGCAGGCGGCGGGATCGGGGGCCCGCTCAGCGCCAGGGCCCGGTTGAGCCGTTCGGACCGGTAGCTCGCCACCCGTACCCAGATTGGGTAGATGACGCAGGCAAACGCCACGTTGATCCAGAACCAGGGATGGACGAGCTGGTGCTTCAACTCGTGGATGTAGCTTACCTGGGTGGTCGAGGTCATGCCGACCCAGGCGAAGTTGAGAGCCTGGAAAATGGGGATCAGCGGCAACAGCGGGAAGATCACGGTGTTCTGCACATGCCGGACGCGGCGGGCTCTGCCCACGGCCAGGGCCGCGAACTCGGGCGGGGTGACGGCGCGGCCCCGATCGGCAAACCGCCTGATCCACTTCTGGGCCGGCTTGCCGAGCTTCGACCATTCTCGCTTCCACGCCGCCCCGCCGGCCATGAGCTCGTCGAGGGTCACGGAATCGCTCAGGCCCGCGACGTACCTGGGCGTGGCCCGGGCCTCACCCTCGGTCAAGGTGGCCACCGTCATGTGGCGGCGGCGGAGGACGTAGCGGATCCAGGCGTCCCGGGCCGTGTAGAAAAGCTCGGCGAGCCCGCCCGGGGCCAGCATCAAGACGATGAGTATCCCGGCGCCGGTGACCAGGGCGACCAATGCCCCGTTGAGGTAGTACTGGGCTCCGTAGACGTAGACAGCCCCGAGGATCCCACCGCCGACAGAGGTGAGACCTCCTACGACCGCGAGCGCGAACACCGTCTGACTGATATCGGCCGTGAAGCCCTGGTAGGGCATGCCGTTGACACCCACCACGTACAGCCCTCCAGCCAGCCCGGCCAGGGCACCGGACAGGCCGAACGCGATGAGCTTCATCCTGGTCGGGGAGATCGAGTAGCCGGCCGCCATCCGATCGTTGTCTCGCACCGCGAGCACGGCGCGGCCGATTCGGGAGGCGCGGAAGTTGCGGCCGACCATGACGACGCCGATCAGGATGAACAAGCAGAAGTAATAGAAGTTCTTCGGTGAGGTGAGGTCGATCCGGTTGAAGAGGATCGGGCGGGGCACGTGCACCGGGTTGAATTTCGGGAATGTCCCGGAGTTGAAGAGCCAGCTTGACGCGGCCACGGCGAAGGCCAGCGTCACGGCCCCGAGGAAGAGCCCGGGGATGCGCAGCGCCGGCAGCCCGATCAGGACGGCGGCGATCGCGCCGACGGCCACGGCGGCGAGGAGCGCGAGCAGGTAGTCGAGGTGGGCGGAGACGAGCAGCATGCCCGTTGTGCCCGCCCCCACGCCGACGAAGGCGAATTGCCCCAGACTGAGCTGCCCGCCCCAGCCGGTCAGGATCACCAGGGAGATCCCGATGATGGCATAGATCGCCGTGAAGGTCATCAGGATGTCCTGCGAGGGGTTAAGCAGCTGCGGCACGACGAAGATGACGAACGCAAGGAGCAGGGCTCCCACGGCGAAGACGGTCCTCACCTCAGGGAGGTTTCGCACCACCTCGGGCAGCGGCCGCACTTCCTTGACGGCCACGAAGCCGCCCCATTCCTGGCCGCTGACCCGGGCCGCCCGCCGGCGCTTGAGCAGCAGGGCCACCAGGATGACGATGAAGATGGCCAGGTCGACAGTGTTGCCTGACGGGTAATTCCAGGTGATGGCCTCTTCGAGGGCGCCGAGCGCCACGCTTGCCAGCAGGGCGACCGGCAGGCTTTCGAAGCCGGCGATGACCGCGGCGGCCAGCGGCAGCACAAACGCGTCCGGCGTCGAGACGGAGGCGACGTTGAACCCCTGAACACCGGCCGTGAGGATGGCACCGAGGCCGGCCAGACCGGCCGCGATGCTCCAGGTGATAAGCGACAGCCTTCGTACTGGGATCCCGAGGAGGGTCGCGCGCTCCTGCGAGTCGGCGGCTGCCCGGATGGCGATCCCGCTGTCGGTCCGGTTGAAGAACCACAGAAGGCCGAGGAGCACGATCGGGATCACAACCAATGCGACCACCGTGTCGCCGGAGAAGACGATATTGCTGACGCTGAAGGTGAGCTTGAACGGCGTGGTAAACGACGTGGCCAGCCCATTGTTGATCTGGGTGCCGGCATTGCACCCCTTGCCGCAGCCGGGGAGCTGGATCCACTGGGGGAGCGCCTGAGAGATGGCGCCTAGGACCGACGCGATCCCGATGGTGGCCACCGTCAGGATCAGGCGGGGCGCCTGGAAGAACTGGCGCACCACTCCCAGCTCAGCCAGCGCGCCCAGGACCACCGCCAGGGCTAGGCCCAGTGGCACTGCGATGAAATAGTTCCATCCCGACCGGGTAACCAGCAGCACGGCCAGGCTGGCCGCCACCGTCCCGAAGGCAGCCTGGGCGAAATTGATGACGCGGGCTGACCGGTAGATAATCACCAGCCCGATCGCGGTCAGCGACGCCAGCGCCCCGGTCTCGACGCCGAGCAGCATGACCCCCGGCGGAAGGCCCCTCGGCAGCACCGCCGCCGCGATGGCCCAGATGACGAGGAGCGCCCCGATGGCGCCGAGGAACGCCACCCACGGGATCGCAAGCAGGCCCGCCCCCGAACGGCGGGCTCTAGGCAACCAAGAGTCGAGCGTGCCAGGCACTGTGACACCTTCCCCCCGTGTCAAAATATTCTTTTGGAACACCCAGGCGCAAACAAACTCGGCCCCTGAGCCGGCGCCGATGCTATCCCGGGGACGCGCGTTCCGTCAAGTGACACGTCCTTTTGTCCCAGCTGGGCGCATCTCGACGCTTTGCTGGTTGACGGGACACGCTGTCTGCTGCTACCGTCCCATCGATTGGTCCCAGCCAATTGCTGTTAACTGTTTGTTATTGGCGTTATTATTATTGACGCCCTGCAGGTGATTCAGGACATTTCGAGCGTGCTATCCGGGGGGATGGGATGTCTGAGACGAGAGACGTGAAGGTTGAGGAGCCGTCACCTCAGCAGCCGTACGTCACCACCACCGGGGGCCGCAAGTCCTCGATGCGGATGGTGCGCCGCTATATCGGTGTCGCCGCAATCGCCGTGGCCATCGTGGTCATAGCCCTGGCGCTCCCGAGTAAGTCCCCCAAGACGGTGAGCGGTCTGGCCGCCTTGGGCGCCAGTGGCTCCACTGGCGCATCGAACGGCGGGGTTGCCAGCACGGCGAAGGGCGCCAGCGGTGGAAAGATCGGCTCTGGCACGGCAGTCAACGGCACGCCGTGCGCTCCCGGCGTCGCCCAGTTCAGTTTCTCCGTGTACGCGCCGCCGTGTATGGGGGCCTGGACCGGCAACAACGGCGGGGCGACCGCCCATGGCGTCACCGCGAAGACCATCACGTTGTACTACCGGTACTACAAGGAATGCGCGACTCCGACCTCTTACTGCCAATCCAACCTCAACGTGATGCGGGACCTGGTTGCCTTCTTCAACAAGCAGTACGAGACCTACGGCCGCCAGGTGGTCATCAAAGCGTTCCACGGGCAAGGGTCGGCGTTTGCCGAAGCGGATAATCAGGGCCAGCCCCAGGCCCAGGCCGACGCCCAGACCGCCTATGACCTCGGCGCCTTCGCCGAGGCGACCGGTTTTGACTACCCGCCCATGTACCAGGCCCTCGCCGACAAGGGCATCATCACCTTCGGCGACCTGCTGCCCACGTACAAGACGCTCCAGAACTACGCCCCGTATGTCTATTCCGAAGTCGGCTGGCCGCTCGCGGAAAACTGGGCCAACGCCGAAACGCAGGTTGCCTGCAATCGGATGCAACGCATGAATGCCGTCTTTGCCGGCGACCCGGCGTACCAGAAGGAGAAGCGGGTCTTCGGACTGGTGATCTCCAACGACCCGGACTGGGGAGCCGCCGGCTCGCTCATCCAGCACCGCGCCGGCCAGTGCGGTATCCACATCGTCAACCATGAGACCTATGCGGTCAACATCACCGGGGAGGCCGCGGAGGCCACGCCGATCATCGCCCAGCTCAAGGCCAGCGGGGTCACCACCATCCTCTGCGGCGCCGACACCCTTATGACCGCCATCCTGATGGAGGCCGCCGCCAAGCAGCACTATTTCCCCGAGTGGGTTATCTGGGAACCCTGGATCGAGGATCGGACGGCCCCCGCCAGCGAGGAAGCGCACACCATCAAAATCTCCTCGATCGGGCCGGACGTTGCCTACACCGATACGGAGGCCTACAAGATCTGCCAACTGGCGGGCTGCAACCCCAGGGACCTGGCCAACGCGGAAACCACCGGTGTGGGTGAAGGCAATGGCGCCGATGGGATTCTCTACAACCTGATGTGGATCTTCGACGGCATCCAGATGGCCGGGCCCGACCTCACGCCCCAGACCTTCTACAAGGGATTCGAGAATCTCCCCTGCACCACTGGTCCGATCTACGGAACGTACTGCTATGGCCCGTCCACCAACAATGGCGTGGGATCCCAGCCCGCCGATTTCCTGATCTCGGCCTGGGATCAGAACGTGGTCAACCCCAGCGACAACCACAAGGGGAACTGGGTCAACTGCAACGGCGGCACCAGGTACAAATATCCGCTCGGGTTCGGTACCATCGCGGGCCTCGGGAGCGGCAGCCAGCTCAATTGCCCCTCTCTGTGATCTGGACGCCGTGATCCGGAGGACCATCTGATGGGCGACATCCTCGCTGGACGGGTGGCGGTGATCACCGGCTCCGGAAGGGGCCAGGGGCTCGCCGCCGCCCTGCGGTTCGCCGAGGAGGGCGCATCGGTGGTCGTCAACGACCTTGACGACACCACCGTCAAGAGCGCCGTCGCTCAGATTCTCTCCGCGGGGGGCCGGGCGGCGGGGGCGGTCGGTAGCGTCTCGGAGCCCGACGATGTCCAGGCCATGCTGCGTGTCGCACGCGACGAGTTCGACGGACTCGACATCCTGTACAACAACGCCGGCATTGGTTTCTCCGCCAAGGGGCGGATGGGGATCGCTATGGACGATATCCTCAACTGCACGATCGATGATTGGGACCGGATCCTCGATATCAACCTGCGGGGCGTCTTCCTTTGCTCCAAATTCGCGATTCCCATGCTGCAGGAGCGCGGCGGCGGCGTGATCATCAATACCGCCTCGATCGCCGGCCTTCGGGGCGGGCCCAGCGTTCACGCCTATTCGGTGAGCAAAGCGGGGGTGATGATGCTCACGCGGTGCATCGCATCCGCGTACGGCAAGCTGGGCATCCGCTGCAACGCCATACTTCCGGGGATCATCGACACCGATATGGTCCACGACACCGTCCTGGGCACGGAGGGTGCCCGTCAGGGCGTCGCCCGCCGGACGCCGATGGGGCGGATCGGTGCTCCCGAGGACATCGCGGCGACGGCGCTCTTCCTGGCCAGTGACGCGGCTTCGTTCGTGACGGGTCAGGCCATAGCCGTCGACGGTGGCCTCACCGCTTGAGCAGGCCCAAGAGAATCTCGCTTCCTGCGGCTCGGCATCACGCATTCGTGCCGGTCCGGTTCCGGCGCGTATCCTGAACGCGGGACCTCATTGTCATGCTGAGAATGCTGCTCCGCGAGCGATTGGCCGCGTACCGATGGGTGATCGCGGCGATGCTGGTCTTCCAGGCCGTCCAGACCGCCGCGACATGAGGGACGCCATGTTCCACCAGGTGACCGCGTTCTCCTCCCGGGAGGTCAGCGCCTTCGGCGCCCCGTCGCTCATCACGCCGGTCACCAACGACGTACAGCAGACCCAGCTCCTCGTCGTGATGATGTGCACGACGGCGGTCGCGGCGTCGCTGACCTTCGTATTCGGGATCATCGCGCCGGGCGGCTGATGGCGACCATGTTCCCGACCGTCAATCTGGTCATCAACTGGTCGAGCGTTGCGGTGCTGTGGCTCGGGGCCACGCGCATCCAGGAGGACACCCTTCAGGTGGGTGCCCTCATCGCCTACCTCAGCTACCTCATTCAGATCCTGATGGCGGTGGTCATGGCCACCTTCATGTTCTCGATGATCCCCGCGCCTCGGTCTCCGCCGGCCGGATCCAGGAGGTCCTCAACACCGACCCGACCGTGCGAGCTCCCGACCAGCCGAGGACCGTACGAGGCCACCAGCTCGGTGGACACCCGCACCGAGGTCCAGATCCAGCTGGCCCTGAACCGATTGCGGCATCAGCGGACCAACTTTGTGATCGCCCACCGCTTGTCCACCATTCGCGGCGCCGACATCATCCTGGTCATGGAGGACGGGCGCATCGTGGAGCAAGGATCGCACTCCGAACTGCTCGCCCAGGACGGCGCCTACGCCCGTCTGTACAACTCACAGTTCGTCACGCCGGTCGCCGAAGTGGAGTGACTCACCCAGAGTCACTGAACCAAACCAGAACGTCGATAGCGAAAGGAGCCTCTGATGGAACAAGAACAGTTGATGAGGATCTTCGAGATGGCTCTGCTCAGCCGCCGCTTCGAGTCCCGGGTCATGCAGCTCGCGATGGCGGGCGAGATGCCGGGCACACTCCACCCGGGTGCGGGCCAGGAGGTCGAGCAGGTGGCGGCCCTGGCTGCCCTCGGCCCTGACGACTATGTCCTCTATGGCCATCGTGGCGTGGCCTACATGATCGCCCGGGGCACCAGCCTGGAAGCGATTCTCGCTGACATCGCCGGCAAGGAAGGGTCGACCAACCGGGGCAAGGGCGGGGTGATGCACACCGTCGATGTGGCCCACGGTGTACTGGGGGAGAGCGGCACCCTCGGCGGAGGCTTTGTGGTGTCGGTGGGCGTCGGCATGGCGCTCAAGCGTCGCGGCCGTGGCCAGGTGGTGATCCACTTCTTCGGCGATGGCACCGCCAACCGGGGCACCTTCCACGAGTCCCTGAACTGGGCGGCGGTGCAACACCTCCCGTGCATTTACCTCTGCGAGAACAACGGTTTCGCGGTGTCGGTGCCGACCAGCGCTTCCACCGCCGTCGCGGATATTGCTGACCGGGCCGCCGGCTACGGCATACCCGGAGCGGTGGTGGACGGCTCGGAGCCCGATGGCGTGAATGACGCGGTCAGCGAGGCCGTCGAGCGGGCCAGGCAGGGCCAGGGGCCCTCCCTCGTGGAAGTGAAGGTGACCCGCCTGCACGGGCATTTCATCGGCGACCAGCAGGCCTATCGTGCCGACGCCGAGCAGGCGGCGGCATCCGATCCGTTGCCCAGGCTGCAGGTCCGCCTCATCGCGATGAATCTGCTCGACGACAAGGCCTTGAAAGAGCTCGAGGACCGGATCGATCGGAGGATCGAGGAGGCCATCGGCAAGGTCAAAGCCGCACCGGGGCTCGCGCCCGAGCTGGCCCTCGAGGACCTTTACG
Source organism: uncultured Acidimicrobiaceae bacterium (assembly GCA_963834725.1). GTDB lineage: Bacteria > Actinomycetota > Acidimicrobiia > Acidimicrobiales > Palsa-688 > PALSA-693. The sequence continues at coordinate 2,197,293 of CAWICN010000001.1, read as the reverse complement.
CGTAAGGCCGATCGACATGGCCGAGCTCAGCTATGCCAGGGCAATCAACCAGGCGCTCCACGAGGAGATGGAGCGCGACGAACGGGTGATCGTCTACGGCGAAGACGTCGCCCGCTGGGGAGGCATCTTCCGTATTACCCAGGGACTCCTCGACCGCTTCGGCGACGAGCGGGTCCTCGACGCGCCCATCTCGGAGAACGTGATCGTCGGCTCCGGGGTCGGCGCCGCGATGATGGGGCTGCGCCCCGTGGTCGAGCTGCAGTTCGCCGACTTCGTCTTTACTGCTGCCGATGAAGTCTTCCTCAAGGCCGGCATGTGGAGGTTCATGCACGGGGGCGCCTTCACCATCCCGCTCGTGATCCGGGCCGCGTCAGGCGGATCGGGATTCGGGCCTGAGCACTCCGCCTGCCCCGAGGCCTTCCTCATGCACTCACCCGGGCTTCTCGTGGCAGTTCCGTCCACTCCCGCCGACGCCAAAGGGATGCTGAAAGAGGCGATCCGCGCCGACAACCCGGTGGTGTTCCTGGAGCACAAGCTGCTTTACGCATCCCAGGGCGAAGTTCCTGACGGCGACTACACCGTCCCCTTCGGCCAGGCGATCGTGCGGCGACCAGGAGACGCAGTGACGATCGTCGCCTGGCAGGACATGCTCCGGCGGTCGCTGGCGGCCGCCGAGCGGCTCGCGGCCGAGGGCATCGAGGTCGAGATCGTCGATCCCCGTACTCTCAACCCCTTCGATCGCGAGACGATCATCGAGTCGGTGAGAAAGACCGGCGGGTGCATCGTGGTCGAGGAGGCGTACCGCACGCTCGGCGTGGGGGCGGAAATAGGGGCCACGCTGCTCGAGCAGGCCCTTCCGTATCTCGATAAGCCCTTGAAGCGTCTGGCCATACCCGACGTGCCGATGTCCACCAACGTCGGTCTGGCCAACTTCATTGTTCCATCGGTCGATGCCATCTACTCGACCGTGAAGGAACATGTCACCTGAGCGCGACGGGGGGCCCGGAGCGCCGCTCCTCATGCCGAAGATCGGCCAGGCCATGACCGAGGGAACCGTCGTGGCCTGGCACTGCCCCGACGGGGCCGAGATCCGGCAAGGCGAGGTTTTGGTGACCATCGAGACCGACAAATCCACGTACGACCTCGACGCGCCAGCCACGGGGACCGTGCACATCCTGGTTGCCGAGAGCGAGGAGGTCGGCGTGGGCGCCCCGTTGGCAGTCATCGGAGAGGGGAGTGTCGTGCCGCCGGCGAGCCCGCCGCCGCCCTCCGCCGCAGCCGACCGGCCGCCGTCCGCCGCAGCCGGCTCGGAGGCCGCGCCCGCCGGCCGCTCGGCCGCGCCCAGGGGACGCGACCACGTTCTCGCTTCGCCCCGGGCGCGGCGGGTGGCGGCCGAGCGGGGCGTCGATCTCGCGACCGTCACTCCGGGTTCCGCCGACGGGGTCATCTCGGTCCAGGATGTCGAGCGCGCCGCCGCGGCTGCTGCCGGAAGTGGCCTCCCGGGGCGGCGGGTGCGTGAACGGCGGCCCCTGCGAGGCATTCGCCGGGCATCGGTCCGCCGGGTCAGCTCCGCGTGGCAGTCGATCCCGCACATCGTGCAAATGGTGGATGTCGACGCGACCGGCTTGAAACAGGCGCAAGCGGCAGAGCGCGAGCGCGTACGAAATCTGACCATTAACGACCTCATCCTCCGGGCCGCAGCCGAGACCATGGGTGCAAACCCCGACCTAAACGCCGGCATCGACAACAGCGACACCCTCGTGCTCTATGAGCGGGTCGACGTGGGCTGCGCCACCGAGACCCCCCGGGGCCTGGTCGTGCCCGTGATCCGCAACGCCGAGGAGCTGGCGCTATCCGAGCTGGTCGCCGAGCGCGAGCGGCTGGTTGCGGCGGCCCGCGACGGGCGGCTCGACCCCGCGGACGTGGGCGACGCCAGCCTCACCGTGTCGAATCTGGGGATGTTCGGCGTTGCTTTCGGCACGCCGATCATCAATCTGGGGGAGCCGCTGCTGGTGTTTGTCGGCACAATCGAGGATCGCGCCGTTGTCCGCGACGGTGCGGTGGTAGCCCGACCCATGCTGACCTTGAGTATCGCCTACGACCATCGCATCGCCGACGGCGTCCCGGCGTCCCGCTTCACCCAGGGTCTTCGACAGAATCTCGAGGGCCTGGGAAAGGAGAACACGATATGAAAGAAGACTCATATTCCACCATCGAGACGGAACGCATCGGATTAGTCGAGCGGATCACCCTCAACCGACCCGAGAAGCACAATGCCCTCTCTCCCCAACTACAGGAAGAGCTCATTGCCGCTGTGCACGCGGCCGAGCGCTCAAATGAAGCCCGGGTCATCATCATTCGCGGAGCCGGCCGATCCTTCTCGTCGGGCTACGACCTCGGTCCATCACCGGCAGGCGCCGGCGTCGGCCGGCCGACAGTCGAGGGGGATGTGGCCGCGATGATCGGGCTGGGCCAGCGGTGGGCAAATGTCTGGAACTGCCGGATACCGGTGATCGCCCAGGTGCACGGCTATTGTCTCGCCGGCGGCACGGACCTGGCCTTGCACTGTGACTTGATCGTGGCCGCGAAGAACGCCCGCATCGGATTCCCGCCCGTCCGGGCCCAGGGCGCGCCTCCGACCCACATGTGGGTGTACCACGTCGGCCCCCAATGGTCGAAGCGGCTGCTCCTGACCGGCGACTTGATATCGGGTGTGGAAGCAGCGTCCATCGGACTGGTACTCGAGGCCGTGTCAGAGGACCGGCTGGACGACCACGTGCTGGCGTTGGCCACCCGAATCTCGAACATCGGACACGACCTGCTGGTACACAACAAAAGGATCGTGAACCTCGGGGTCGAGTTGATGGGTCGGAGTCAACTTCAGGTGATGGCGGGGATCCACGACGCCTTGGCCCATCTGGCTCCCGAAGCAGTCGACTTCTCGAGACTCCTGCGCGAGGAAGGCGTGCGAGGCGCCGTGGCCGTCCGCGACGCCAAGTTCCAGGAGTAGATTCTCGCCGCGGGGATCCGCGGTATCCGGGTTCGGCGACTCCCCCGGTTCGGCGGCACCCCAGGGAGCCGCGACCTTTGTGTTATAAAACCCGCGTAATACGCGGTTTTCATACCACAAAGCATCGATGTGCCGTTCCAGTAGGGCCGGCGTCGACCCGTGCCCGTAGGGCCGGCGTCAACCCGTGCCATTAGGGCCGGCCCGTCGACGCGTGCGGGTAGGGCCGGCCCGTAGCCCGTGCCGGGCCAGGTAGGGCCGGCCCATCGACCGGCCCGGGTCAGTGCGGCCGTGCCGCCAGCCTGCCAATCGGCAAAATCACCAAGCTGAGGGCCTCGGGGGGGGTCAGCCCGTCTGGAACGCCGCCGCGACGGCCTCGACGGCCTGACGCTGCTCGTCGGTCACCCGGTCGGGGACCGTCACCCGGATGCCGACCAGCAGGTCGCCGCTCGCCTTCTCGGTGCGGACACCGCGGCCGCGGATCCTGAGGGTGCGCCCGTGGGGCGTCCCGGCCGGCACTCGCACCCGCACGGGCGGCCCATCCAGGGCGGGCACGGTGATTTCAGTGCCGAGGACGGCCTTAGGCCAGCTGATCGGGGCGGCGACGGTCAGGTCGAGGCCGCTGCGCCCGAACACCGGGTGCGGGGCGACATGGATCACGGCGTAGAGGTCGCCGTCGGGGCCGCCGTTGACGCCCGCGCCGCCCTTACCAGCGAGCCGGATCCGCTGACCGTGGTCGACCCCGGCTGGAACGCGAATCTTAAAGGTGCGGGACCCTCCCGGATCCGTGATCGTGACCTCGGTAGTCAGTCCGTGTATGGCGTCCGCGAAGTCGAGGTCGAGGATCGCTTCGAGGTCGTTGCCCCGCCGCGACGACGTCCCCCGGCGGCGGCCGCCGCCGGCGTCGCCGAGCACGCTGCCGAACAGATCCTCGAACTCTTCGCCATCCATGTTCGTCCAGGCCCCGTCCCCGGTCTGCCACACCTGTCCGCTCCTCGTCGACCAGCCGGCCCGGTCGCCGAAGTCATTCGTATCGAACCTGGTCCAGCGCGCCCCATCATCGGGGCTCCACCAGCGGCCTTGGCCGTCGCTGGCCCCGCCGGCCCGGGCCCCCGCCACGGCCCGGCGGAACTCGTCGTACTCTGCCCGCTTGGAGGCGTCAGAGACGACGTCGTACGCGGCCGTCACGTCCTTGAAGCGCGAAGCGGCGCCGGGATCGTCGGGATGGGTGTCAGGGTGCAGCTCGCGGGCCAGCTTCCGGTAGGCGCGGCTGATCGTTTTCTGGTCCGCGTCCTCCGCCACGCCCAGCACGGCATAGAGGTCCTTCTCCACCCAGTCGGCCTGCACGGCCACCATCTACCTCCTCGAAACTTGAGTCTCCCATTATCAACTTCTGGGAACTCTCGGAGATTCCCGGGCCCACGATGAGCTTCGAGGCCGGGAGCTCGCGGGAGGTGTCCGAGCGGGCGACCCGGGCGGCCTTTTAGGCCCCGTCCGGTCAGCGGCTCCGGGAGGGGCCGGTCGGGCCGGTCGGCGTGGTCTCGGCGGCCACAAGTGCCACCGGGCGTGAGACGCATCGGCTCGAGCCAAAGGTGGGAATCCAGACCGAGTGCTTTCCCCGGCCTCCGGCGACGGCCACCTGGATGCTCTCCGGGCCGCCCCTGATCCGGTAGAACCCCCCTTCGGGCTCCAGGCCGATGGTGGAGAACTCGGCTCGCTTTCCGGCCGACACGGTGGACTCTGGAATGACGGCCCGCTCGTGGAGCGCCTCCTGGATCATGGGCACGTCCCACCCGTCACGGGCCAGCGTGGCCGCGTGCTCGGGTCCCCAGACGACGAGATGATCGCCGCCGAGGTAGAGGTTGTTGGAGCCCGGAGTGGCCATGACACCGGCCATGGTGAGGATCAACTCATCGCCGCTGGTGCTGCCATGGTCGTTGACGTTGTGAGGTCCCTCCGCGGCGAACACAGTCACGACCGGTTCGCCACGTGCATACCCGCGGCGCACGGCCAGCGGGTCCCAGGGGCTCGCCTCCTCCTGCTCTGCGAAGCAGTAGCTGTACTTTGCCGGCGAGCCATGGGTGGCCCGGTCCAGGGTTCCCGGCAGTGAGCCGCCCAAATTAACCAGCATCAGGTGCAGGGCGCGGCCGATGGTGGCATTCGCCCGACACCCCTGACCGAGACAGTTCTCCTTCGCGTTCACTCCGGCCACCGTGGTTGCCGAACCGCCGACCAGGATCAGCGGGGTGCAGGGATGAGTGGTGGCCATGACCCCGACGGCGTTGAAGCGCCCGTCGAGGACGGCTTCGAGCGCGGCGACCGCGATGAGGAATCCCGTCGTCGTGCATCCGGCCATGACCGCGTTGGCGGCCAACGATCGCCTGTCCGCGACCACGCCGGCCGGCGGGATGGGGCCGATCTCGACGGCGGCTTCTTCGTCGACGCCTGCCAGCAGCGCATCGACCGACTCGACCGTTGGTGGCAGGGTGGGCAAGCCATCGCTCCAGCCCTGAGCCTCGACGTATTCGAACCAATCGAGTGGCCCCATGTCGGGGACCTCTATGGTGCGACTGGGGCTCAAGGCGACGTCTCCTGCGCCGGGGCGAGCCGCGGGAGGGCGTTCATGCCGCGTTGCCTCGCTGTATTGCCCCGACCACCTGGGCCACCCTGGTCTTCAGTTCATCGGGGCGCAGGCCCCCGACGGGATGCGACACCACCACCAGGCGCAGTGCTCCGCCCCGGGCGTGAGCCTGGGCGACCGCGAGCGGCAGAAATGCGTCGGTCACGACCGTGACGGTGTGCACTCCTCGCCGTTCGAGTTCCATGGAGTCGTGGACACTCCACGACGTGCACGAGCCTCAATCGCCAATGGCGACCAGGGCGCTGTCAAAGCTGGTGCCGATGCGCGCCAGCAGATCGTCGGGCGCGGCCATGCTGGCCGCCGCCTTTGACATCAGCGTCGAGTCGCAAAGACCCAGCTCAACCGCGGCGGCTTCCAGCAGCGCAGTGGCGTTTGGTTTGGAGTTCGACAGCAGACAGACCCGACCTTCGAGCCGCCGCTGGTCGTCCGAGCCGGGCCCGGTGGGGCGGAGCTCAGGACGGGCCTGAGTTGGATCGATAATCCGCACAACTGGCTCCTCTCGGCACGTGGAAAAGCCCAGATTACTCACAAGTCGCTGGCGACGGCCCGTGCCGCGGCCGCAACGCCATGATCGGTGACGACTGCCTGAAGGGCAGGCCTAGGATGAAGCCACCACGCCGAGTCTGACGCCGCCACCGAAAGCGACCCCAGCAGGGCAACAAAGAATTCTCGCGCCCTTTGGGCTCCGCACCGAAGTTGGTCCCTCCAGGCTCACGCCGGTAGCGCGATGTCAGCCAACTGGTCTGAGGGCGTCGACTTCGCCCGCCGGATGCCGCCACTGGGCCCGGGGCAACAGGGTCTCCAGCCTCGCCCGGTCCCGATGTCGTTTGACGATCTCGAACATGCTCTCGACCAGGGTGTCGGAGAGCAGGTGGGGTTCGAGGCCGAGCGCGAGCAATCCGGAGTTGGCGGGCTGGTAGTAGTGCTCCTCCGCTTCCACCCTGGGGTTGTCCAGGTGATGCACTTCCACCTCGCCCGGATACAGATCGGCCACAATGTCACCCAGCTGATTAATTGAGAAGCGCTCAGTGAACTGGTTGAAGACCCGAAACTCGCCTGGCTTCGCAGGATACTCACACGCCAGTTCGACGCACCGCACGGTGTCGCGGATGTCCAGCATGCTCCGGGTCTGCCCGCCCTGCCCGTACACCGTCAAGGGTTGACCGATGGTGGCCTGGACCGTGAACCGGTTGAGCACCGTGCCGAACACGGCGTCGTAGTCGAAGCGGGTCTCCAGCCGCGGATCCAGCGCTGTTTCGGGGGTGACCTGGCCGTAGACGACGCCCTGGTTGAGGTCCGTGGCGCGGAGATTCCAGATGCGGCAGGCGAACTCGATGTTGTGCGAATCGTGAACCTTAGAGAGGTGGTAGAAGCTGCCCGGACGTTTCGGGTAGAGCATTCGATCGGTGCGCCCCTTGTAGGTGACCTCGAGCCAGCCCTCTTCGATATCAATGTTTGGCGTGCCGTATTCGCCCATTGTCCCCAGCTTCACCAGGTGGGTGTCAGGTGAGTGGGTCGCCAGGGCGTAGAGCAGATTAAGTGTCCCGACCACATTGTTGACCTGAGTGTCGACCGCGTGTTTCCGATCGATCATGGAGTACGGAGCGGCACGATGTTCGGCGAAATGGACGACCACATCGGGTAGATACGTGGCGATGATGTCGTCGCAGAACTCGCCGTCCATCAGGTCACCTGGGACCGCATGGAGACGTCGCCCCGATACCTCCCACCACGCCCGGATCCGGGTGTCGAAGTCGGCGATCGGCACCAACGAATTGGTCCCTAGCTCGACATCGATGGCCCGACGAGCGAAGTTGTCGACGGCCACGACGTCGTGGCCCTTGGCAGAGAGGTAGAGCGAGGTGGGCCAACCAAGGTATCCGTCGGCTCCAAGGACCATTATTCGCATGCGATGCTATTCCTGTTCTCGCTCGAGTTCCGCCGTCGCAAACGGCGTGAAAATAACAGACAATCGGGCTGATCGGTAGTAATCATCCCGCTCGCCACCAGCAGTGCATTGCAGTATTCCGGACGCATTTAAACCCGCTCCTGCAAGGATTGCGGAGTGGGCCGCGACACTGGACGAGGACTCGACCCGACGGGCTGCACGCGAAAGAGTAGCCGGTCGAGGAACAAAAATTTTAAGATCCAGACGCTGCCATATGCACCCACGTAGACGACCAAATCGACGATCGCTGCGGTGAGTGACGTTTCTCCTGCATTTTTGACCAAGGAGGTGGCAAGGCCGACCAGAAGGGCGGCCAGTAGCGCCCCGCCGATCGTTGTCAGCCAGTACGGCAGCATCTCGCGCCACACGTGACTGCGTCCACGCCGGCCGAACGTCCACGTCCGGTTTAGCGGGTACCCCGGAATGATCCCGACCGCGCTCGCCAGAAGGCTGGCCGCCCAGCCCTGTAATCCCGTCAGGACCAGGATGAAGAGGGCGCTTTCGCTAACCGCCAGACAGATGGCGCTTCCGGCCGTATAGCGAAACAACCGGGTGGCAAGTGGCACGCGGATCTGACGGATGCCATGACGTCGAGATTCGCGCCACCAGGTCCCGACCATCACTCGCGCATAGCGCAAGCCGTAGGCCAGGTTGTGCCCCTTACGGGAGGTGCCGGAGATCCGAGGGCGCATGACGGTCGGTACTTCTGCGATGCGGTAGCCGGCGAGGGCTGCGCCGACAACGAGCTCAGACGTCTGGTATTGCGGCTGAGTCTGAGGCACAGTCCGGAGCAACTCGGGTGTCATTACGCGCAGGCCCGAGGAGGTATCGGTAACGGTCATGCCGGTAAGGATCCGGGCCAGGAGCGAGAAGAACCGCACTCCCAGCGTGCGGAACGAGTCGGTGTCCTGAGTTTCGCCAAGTGCCCGAGACCCGATCACGAGGTCGGCGTCGCCGGTGACCACCAGTTGGACCATCGTCGGCAGGTCGGCGGGATCCCATTGCCCGTCGGCGTCCAGGGTTGCGATATAGCGCGCCCCATGCTCCCATGCCGCCCGGTATCCGGCTCGCAACGCCACACCGTGGCCACAGTTGCGGTTCAACCGCAGTACGGCGGCCCCATGCTGGCGGGCGACCAGGCTGGTGGCATCCTCCGAGCCATCATCGACGACCAGCACGTCGAGGGCGATGCCCGCAACCGTGCTCGGGATCTCATCGAGCACATCGGCCAGATTCCCGGCCTCGTTGAGGGCGGCCACAACCACGACCAGGTCGGCAAAGGACCGGTCCGCGAACTCGTCGTCGAAAACGCCCCGCGCCAACGCGACTGTCTCCGCGGCGTGATCTGGGTCCTTGAACCCGTGCGTTACCTTCAAGCAGTGAACTCCCCATGATGGCGTCCCGAAGGCGGGCAACTGCCTGCGTCACGGATCAGGGTTGACACCGGCAAGCTAAGCAGTTTGCTCACGGAAGTTTCAAGAATCGGACCGGGGGCTGGCTGCATCTCCCGTTCTGCCTAGTGGGCTGGCATGAGAAGCACTTAGACGACACCTTAGAAAAGGCTGAGAACGGCTCCCGACTGCGCCCCGGCTCGCCAGAGGCGGGGCTGACCGCGCCTCTCCTATGATGCCCGGCCACGGGCCGCGATCGTCACAGCGCGCCGCGGCCCGGCCGAGTCGTGGACCCGCCGCGGACGGCGCATTCCAAAAGCGTAACTTATGGGCGATAAGTTAGAGAAATCTCACCCGGCTCCGAGGACCTCTTTAGATTCGGGTGGGCAGGCTGGGCGCGTGCTCACGATCCAGTGGGAGGTGAAAGACGGGGGGTGCATCATCTGCCGACCCGTCGGCGATCTGGAGTCGTTTACCGTGAGCCAGTTCCGCCAGGCCCTGGCCGAGATAGCCGATGGCGAATGCCTGATCATGGACCTTTCAGCCGTACCGTTCGTGGACTCAGCCGGCCTGGGTGCCCTCATCGGCGGAATTCGCCGCACCCGGGAACGGGGTGGACAGGTGGCCGTGGCTTGCAGCCGCCCAACGCTGGTGCGCCTCCTTCGCAACACCGGGTTTGACCGGATCGTGACCGTGAGCGAGACCGTGACCGAGGCGGTGGCCTCCCTCGAGGTAGGCGTCCTCGACGGCGGGGCCGCCGTCGACAACTGAAGAATTCGATCACCGGTCCCCACAGATTCATGTCCCGCCGGCTTGACGGTACCAACACGGCAGGCCGGCGGGACGTGAGGCAAGCGCCGACCTCTGTGCCTTCAGCCGTGCCCGCCGAGTGGGCCGACCATCCATTGGGCCGGCTTAGATGGTCCACTCGGCCATACGATTCGAGGGATGACATCGCCTTGGGAGTGGGAGTGGGCCGGGCGCATTGACCGGCTGACCGTTCGCGGGAGGGCCCTCGAGGGGAATCCTCTGGGCGACCCGGTCGACCGTCCGCTGTGGGTGTACGTGCCGCCCGGCTATGACGACGATCCCGAGGCCCGGTACCCTTCGATCTACATCATCCAGGGATATACCGGCGCGGTATCGATGTGGTCCAACCGGAGCGCTTACCGGCTGCCATTCCCGGAAGCGGCCGACCGGTTGTTTGCGAGCGGCGAGGCCCCCCCTTGCATCGTCGTGTACGTGGACGCCTGGACAGCCTACGGCGGCTCGCAGTTCGTCGATTCGCCCGGAACGGGGCGCTACCACACCTACCTCTGTGAGGACGTCGTCCCGTTCGTTGACGCTCGTTACCGCACCCTGGCGGACAGCCGCCATCGGGGTATCCAGGGTAAGTCGAGTGGTGGCTTCGGAGCCATGATCACGCCGATGCTCCGGCCCGATCTGTTCGGAGGCCTGGCGACGCATGCCGGGGACGCACTCTATGAGTACTGCTACATCCCGGAGTTCCCGAAAGCGGTACGGGCCTTGCGGGAGTATGACGGGTCGATCGAGAAATGGTGGGAAGAGTTTCAGGGGCGGGTGTCGTTTACGAAAGCCGCCGACGAAGCCCTGCTGATGCTGCTCGGCGTGGCGGCCTGCTTCTCGGCCGACGACGACGGCACGCCCGTGCTGCCATTCCATCCCATCAACGGCCGGCTGCGGGAGGACGTCTGGGCCCGATGGCTGGCCTGGGACCCGGTCCGGATGGTGCCCCGCTACTCCGAATCCCTTCGGAACCTCCGCGCCATCTGGGTCGATGGCGGGACGAGTGACGAGTGGTTCCTTGACATCGGGGCCGAGGCCTTCCGGGACGCTCTGACGGGGATTGGCGTCACCGATGTCCACTTCGAATTGTTCGAGGGCACGCACGGCCGGATCGAGTACCGCTACTCGATGTCGCTCGCCTACCTGGCCCGGCGACTGGCCGGTCCGTGAGGCTGGCGGTCATCGAGGCATCTGGATAGCCTCGCTCTCGATGTTGTCTGGGCGGAGCGGACACCCCCCTCTGGGGTCGTCGTTCTGGGCGTTCTGGCGGGCCAACACGCTCTCCAGCCTGGGCGACGGGATCATGCTCGCGGCTCTGCCGCTGCTGGCCGCCCGGCTGACCGGAAGCGCCCTCCTGGTCTCGCTCGTGATCGTCATGCAGAAGCTGCCGTGGGTCGTCGTCGCCATCCCGGCGGGCGCCTTTGTCGACCGCCGGGATCCAGTCCGGGCCATGGTCACGGCCGACATGATCCGGGGCGGTCTGCTCGCGGGGGTCTGCATGCTTCTCGCGCTCGGTGACCTGTCGATCGTGACGCTGTGTGGCGCGGCCCTCGGGATCGGCGTGTTCGACACTGTGTTCGCCGCCGGAGGCCAGGCGATCATTCCGCGAGTGGTCGACCTCGAGTCGCTCGACCTCGCCAACGGTCGGCTCGTGGTCGGGCAGACCACGACCCGTGATTTTCTTGGCCCGGCGATCGGCGGCGCCCTGTTCGCCCTCCACCAGGTCATCCCGTTCGCGTCCGATAGCGCCAGTTTCTTCGGGTCCGCCGCGATGCTGCGCGGGCAGCGCGGCCGATTCCAGCCCGGCCCAATCGTGGAGTCCGCCTGTCGGTCCCGACCCGCCCGCACGTCCCTTCGGAGCGACATTGCCGAAGGGGTGAGCTTCTTCCGTCAGAGTCCGGTCCTGCCGCTTCTGGCGGTGCTCACCGCCGGACTGGCGCTTCTTCAGGCGTCGGTCCTGGCGCCGTTCGTCCTGTTTGCGCTTCGGGATCTACACCTTTCGAAGACCGGCTACGGGATCTTTCTGGCCATCGGGGCCCTCGGGAATGTCGCCGGCGGGCTGCTGGTGCCCCGGATCCGACGGCGCTTCTCGTTCACCGCTCTGTTCAGCGGCGCGGGCGTGCTGGCCGGCGGCGCCTATCTGGCGGTGGCGTTCACGTCCTCTGTCGTGGTGGCTCAGGTCGCCTTCGTCGTTGAAGCGGCGGCCGTGGTCTGCGGGTCGGTCGTCAGCATGTCGCTGCGCCAGCGCCACATCCCGCTGCCGTTGCTGGGTCGGGTCAGCAATGTGTTCCGATCGATCATCTGGGGGGCAATGCCGGTGGGCGCGCTGCTTGGGGGAGTGCTTGCGGACGTATGGGGGCTCCGCTCGCCCTTCGTCGTCGCCGGTCTGGCCCAGATCACCATGATCGCCGTTGCGGCCCCGTTTCTCCGGCGCCGCATCCAAAGTGCGGCGGTGCCGGGTGCGGCCGCCACCGCCGGCAGCCAGGAGCGCCGGCCGGCCGGGTCTCGCGGGCAGTGAGGGTCCGTAGCCTGGGTTACCTGTCGACGGATACCCCGGTCGGGTCGATGAGCCGCTGCATGAGCACCACGTCCAGCCAACGCCCGAACTTCCGGCCGACCTCGCGCTCCACGCCCACGTGGCCGAACCCACAGGCCTCGTGTAGCCGTATCGACGCCTCGTGGCCCCGAACGATGCGGGCCATGACGGTGTGGAAGCCGTGGGTCCCGGCGAGCGCCACCAGCTCGGTGAGCAGACCCCGGCCGACACCCTGGCTCCGCACCTCCTCATCGACGTAGATGGAGTCCTCGACGGTCGTGCGGTACGCCGGCCGGGATCGGTAGGGCGACAGGGAACCGAACCCCCTCACGCAGTCGAGGTCGTCGACCGCCACGACGGCCGGGTGGGCGCCGCTGTGCTCGTCCATCCACGCCAGTTGATCCTCGGCGCTGCGGGGCACCAGGTCAAAGGTGACCGTGGAGCCCAGGACCTCGCGGTTGTAGATGATCCGGATGGCCTCGGCGTCATCATGGGTAGCCAGTCGGTACTTCACGCCTCCTCGATCCTAGCTGGGTGAGCCTCCAGCGGAGGACGAAGCGCCATCCACACCATCCCGCCCGGCTACCAAGCTTTGTAGCCCGGTCGCATGGTGCTCGAGTACACCCACCGCTACGCCAGGCTCTTCCCATGCGAGCTGGTCGGGCCCGCCGACGGTCTTGTCGTCCCTCGCTGAACGGGCCGCGCCGCAGCATGCGCCGGTGTAGCGTGAAACCAGGTAACAACCGCCGATACCAGCGTCCGGCGACGGGAATGGCGACAGGGAATGGTGACAGGGAATCGAGCATCCTTTTGCGTGATTGTGTTGGGACGAGGTTGTACAGCGGCCTCCTGAGGGAGGGGGATGATAAACTCCCTGGTCACAGGCAGGTCTCTGCCTCCTTAGCTCAGTCGGCAGAGCACAGCCATGGTAAGTCGTTGAGGCCTAAACGGCGTGCTTGACCAGGACTCTCCTGGTTGAGCGGCGACATAAAGGCAAAGTTATGTGCTGTTGCGTCGAAGCTGTGACCGGCGGATCATGCCCCGTCCCCGGCGCAAGTGCAAGGAGACCGCAGCTTTCCTGAGGCGGCTCGAAGCCGCGGGCTGGTCGGTCGTTCTATCCCTCCGGTCACTGGGCGCGCCGACTGCGGCCCCGGCTGCCGGATCGGAAGCTGGGGAACGCCCAAGGACTGCAACGCCCAGGTGCCGCGTCAGCGAGGTATTGGGATGGAGGCTACGAGGGGATGGAGCCCAATGCCGACATGACATCTCATCTCTCCGGCGGCGATCGGCAGGGAGTCTCGGCCCCAACTCCCGGGTCGTGCTCTGTCGTAGGAGGCTCGCGCGCGTAGGAGGCTCGCGCGGCGTCGCGCGGGCCCGATCATTCGATCGGTTGGCCTGGTGGCAGGGGACTGGCGGCAGGAGAGGATCCAGGCTTCGATGGCGGCGATGGTTGGGAGGGCGACGACGATGAGCAGGAGATCGGTAACGGTGCGTGGTTCAGGCGCTGGTCGAGCTAGTTGTGGGAGTGGGCCGCGGCGCCAAGATAGGCGAGGGGGGGTTCCTGATGGCTGCGCCGAGGCGGCCGAGGCCACCCCCGGTAGCGGCGGTGATGGGACGCCGGATTCTGCTGGTGGCGCCCGCGGTAGTGAGAATGCGCAGGTCGTTGGCTGTCTCGCTGCGGATGAGGCCGACTGTCATGACGAGGATGCCGAGACGAGGAGCATGCCCGGGCGGTCGCCAGGTGTCGAGCTGGCAGAGGGATGGGTTGTCGTCTAGGTCTCGATTACAAGCCCGAGCGCCGACGCTCGTTGGCGGGCGCTGCCGATCGGTTGGCGGTGAGCGGGCGCATCGCCTCAGGGAGCCAGGCCGCGGTCTGGGGAAGCGGCGGGTACTTGTGGATCGCGTAGGTGTGGGCACGAGGTTCGAGTCGGCGAGGCCGGGTGGGCAACGCAGGAAGAGTCTGGATCGCCGGGTTGGTGATGCAGCTCGTTGGCGGACAGGTGTTTTTTGAAGGTGCAGGTAGCGGGGAGTTGGAGGGCGGGAGCGCCGCTGAGGCCGCTGCGAGAGGAGACAAGGACGGCGCCAGGGTGGATGTCAGATTGGTTCGATCCCGTAGTGGGCCAGCAGCTGGAGGGTCACGACGTCCATCGGCATCCGAGAACACCGCTAATGAAGCGCATTCCGGGCGGCTCAGGACTCTCGAAACTGGGCATGGCGGCATGGCCGGAAGGTTCCGGGACCGGACGGGCCGTGGATTCGGCCCGGCTACGACCGCGTCACCACGGCCAGGAACATGGGCCAACAGCGGGCCTTCTCGCCGGGGATCCGAGTCGAAGCACACGCTAGCACGACCCTATCCAGGCCGGCGCCGACCATATCTCCGACCCTTGCGGCGGCTCAAGTGAGCCCAAAATTCGACCGTCGGACATCGCGTCAGGCGTTCTGAAGTCGACCATGGGCGGCGTACTCGGTACTCCGATGAACGGCGACTTCGCCTGCCGGACTTCTCCTATGAGCAGGGACGTCCAGACGAGGATGAAGGGTCCGCCCGCCCGCCCGCACGGCCTAATGAACACCTTGCTCTGCACCTCAAATGCCAGGTGTGTGGGGCAGCGGATCTTGAGGTGGTGGTGGAGGGGAGGGTCGGGTGATGACCGGGAAGGTCGGGGGGTGAGGAGGAGGGTGGGGGTTGGTTGGGGTTGGTGGCGGGAAGGAGGCGTGGGAATGACGGTGATGGAGGAGGGGCCGTCGGGATGGC
Source organism: uncultured Acidimicrobiaceae bacterium (assembly GCA_963834725.1). Classification (GTDB taxonomy): domain Bacteria; phylum Actinomycetota; class Acidimicrobiia; order Acidimicrobiales; family Palsa-688; genus PALSA-693. The sequence goes on along the minus strand of CAWICN010000001.1, from coordinate 2,182,205 downwards.
GCCGTTGGCGGCTGACACCACGCCCGCGTTCCCTGGCGGCCTATCGTTTTCCGCCCTCTGACGGCCACGCCCGGCAATTCTGTTCCGACGGCGAATTGCACGCGGGCCCGAAGGGCCGGACTTTCGATTCGCGAGGACAACGAGCGAAACGAGGCGTCAGCCCGGGCCCTGGTCGTGACACACGCACCGGCGCCGGTGTCGCTGGTCGCAACACCATCCTCCGGGGCCACTGGAAGGCCAGTGGAAGTGGGTGGACCTGTTCGAGGTGGTCCTGGCAGCCGCGGGAGCTGATCGGCATCGACCATCTCGCAGCCGGCGGCAGGCGGGCGGCCGAAGGAGCGGACCCGGCTGCCACATCGTCACAGCCGTGGGCAGACTGGCGAGCATGAGTGTGGGTGAGGAGCTTCTCGAGGAAGGCCGCCGGCGTCGCCGGGCGGGTGACCAGCGCGTCACTCCGGATGGTCGCGAGATCTTCCGCCGTTTGACCACCGGCGATCTGGTGGAGGAGTTCCGAGCCGCCCCCTGCAGCAGCGCCAATGGCCGCTCGCCGGTAGGCCCAGCTCCAGGCTGCGCGTTGGGCTTGGGTCGCGCCGGTCGCCATGCTGTCCGGTCCCGTGGTCGCGTTGGTGTCGCTGTCCTGGCCCCGGCAGTTGTCGCCGCATCTCTCGTACAGGCCGCTAACGGCGTCAGGACGGGGAGCCGTCGCTGGTGGTGTCGCGGGGAAGAACAAGTGGCAGTCTCATCGATGCGCAACGCTGCCGTGTCCGCTTCACCGCTCGGCGGAGGACAATGAGCCTCTGGTTCAGGAAGCCTTCACCACCACGCGCTTGTCGCGGTCTCCGGAGTCGTTGGGGTACCTCACCTCCCGACGGGTCGACCATCGTGAGCGGCTGGAGACGTTCGAGCTGGGCGACGCGAAGCGCACCCTGGGCTCCCGGGTGCCGAACCGCCAGCGCGAGGAGGTGCCGAGGTCCGAGGGCCGGATGCAGCGGCTGGGGGTGCACCGCGAGTCAGGGCATGAGCATCTCGACGGTTCGGTGGTGGTCCCGGTCCTCGACAAGGCGGGCCGGGTGGTGAAGATGTGTAGGCGTAAAAGGGGCGCGACGACCCGCGCCCCGGGGACCCCGCTGCATCTGCCTGGACCGCGTCAGGGGTGTGGAGCCTGGCCGCTGTGGTGGGGTTGGAGGAGGTGATCGTCTGCGGGCCCGAGCTCGACACGCTCAGTTTGTGGTACGCGCGTGACTGCCGGGTATGGCCCGGTCGTCACGACCAGAAGCGGGATACCTGTACCCCACGCCTCGCACCCAGTTGCGACGCGGCCACACCCCCGACAACGACGACAGATCAACCCCGGGGGCCGTCAGAGCAGCCATCCCCCCGGATCGCGCAGGCAGCGGCTTCGTTTCGGGGTCCTGGTCGCAGGCGGTTGAGAGGAGGGAGCGGCCCTCCACCGTCCTGGAGGTGCCATGACATCCCAGATGATCCACGGGGTCGAGGAGCAAGCCCCTACGATTGGCCCGGCCCACGCCGACGTCAAGTTAGCCGAGTCATGGCTGTCGCAGGCGATCGACAGCCGAGACACGGTGCTCGCCCGCCGGGGTTCGCTGCCAGCACCGTGCATGATCGCCTCGACCAATGCCTGCGACCCGAGCCGGACGGAGGCTCCGTCGGCGGGCCGGTGGCGCGCCGAGGCGTGGAACGGTCGAGGGGGGGTGATGGCTCAGCCGGGGATGAGCCCGACAGAGCGGTCGTTGAGGGCCCGGATGGCCGCGTACCGGTTGCATAGCCGATACGACGGTCGGGAGCTGACCAGCAATGCCCGGGCGGCGTTCAACGACCGCTTCGCCCGCGAGGTCGACCCCGAGAAGCGGCTGCCCGAAGGGGAGCGCCTCCGTCGCGCCGAGTGCGCACGCAAGGCGTACTTCGCCGCCCTCGCCGCCAAGTCGGTTCGCTCTCGCCGTCTCGCCGCGGCCCGGGAGCGTCGATGACCCGGAAAGGCTGGCTCTACAACCGATCCCCGAGCGACAGGCGCCGATGCGCTGCCCGGGCCCGCTCGTCGGCAGCAGAGGCGGCGTAGCGGTTGAGCATCTGGCGGCTGCGCCAGCCCGCGAGGCGCATGAGGTCGCCCTCCTGGCCGCCCTGGGCCAGCCAGTCGTGCGCCCAGGAGTGGCGCAGCTGGTGGGGTGGACGTGCCCCAGGCCGGCTTCCTCCCCTCGGCGGCCGACGACCTGGCGGACGCCTGACTCCGAGAGCCTTCCCTTCTTCCCGAGCCACAGCCAGGCCAGCGACGACTCCGGTCGCTTGGCTCGCTCACGAAGGTACCGGTCGAGGGCCTGGCCGGTCTTGGCGCCGAACGGGCAGGCCCGGGGCCGGGAACCTTTGCCGATGACGTAGGCGACGTCCTGTTCGAAGTCGATGTCCTCGACCCTCAACCCGGCCAGCTCGCCGCGGCGCATCCCGGTGTCGACGAACAGGCGGATGATGGCGTTGTCACGCAGGGACGCGAAGTCGCGTGCGGTGACGGTGCGAAGCAGCCGGTCGAGGTCCTCAGCGGAGAGCACCGGGACCGGCGTCTCGGGGATTGCCGGCGGCTTCATGTGGGCCATGGGGTGCTTGGCGATCTCGCCTTCTTCGGCCAGGAAGGTGAAGAACAGTCGGAGGCACTTGTAGCGGGTGTGCACGGTCGCCGGCTTGTGGTGCTCGGCGAAGTCGGAGGAAGGTCTCGACGTGCTCGCGAGTGATATTGGCCGGGTCGTCGGGCATCCCGACCCGGGCGAAGAAGTCGATCATCTGGCCGACCGACATCAGATACTACTCCCGGGTACGGGCGGAGCGCTTGAGGGCCCGCAGGGACCGGTCGAAGGAGCGCATCAGCGCCCCCAGCTGGCCCGGCCGTGGGGCGACAAGGGCCGGTGTAGGCTTGGACGCTCGAACATCGGATGATTCGGTCGCGCGGCTGTTGACGGTCTAAAGTTATGTGCTGTTGAAACGTTATGCAAACGTCGGTCCAGGAGAATCGTCGACAAAAACCCCAGGTAGATGCCACATTTACCCGCCCCCTTAGCTCAGTCGGCAGAGCACAGCCATGGTAAGGCTGGTGTCGTCGGTTCGATTCCGACAGGGGGCTCGGCGGCGTAGCTCAGTTGGTCAGAGCACTCGGCTCATAATCGAGTTGTCGTCGGTTCAAGTCCGACCGCCGCTACCAGGGCAGTATTCAGAACAGGAGAAGTCGGAGCTGTGCCTAAGAACGAGAAGAGAGTCAAGGTCACCCTTGCCTGCGAGGTCTGCAAACGACGCAACTACATCACCATGAAGAACAAGCAAAACGACCGCGAGCGCATCGAGATGAAGAAGTACTGCCGCTGGGATCGCCAGCACACGGTCCACAAGGAGACCCGGTAACCGTTCTCGCTCGACCGGGCGCTCCCCGTGCGTTGGCCCCGGGTGACAAGAGCGCCGGCCTGGCTCGGGTCGTCGCCATGCAGGGCCGGGTCGAGCTACGGGCCCTGGTGGATGCAGCCCGCAACGGCGATCGGGCGGCGCTTGACGACCTGGTCCGGGCGACCTACAGCGGTGCCTACACGCTGGCGCTCCGCCTGACCGGGCAGGACGAAGACGCTCGCGACGTCGTCCAGGAAGCCTACCTGCGCGCTTACCGCGGCTTACGCCGCTTCCGCGGCGACGCCGAGTTCACGACCTGGCTGTACCGCATCACCGCCAACTGCTCGGCCAACCTGCTGGCCAAGCGGGCCCGGAACCGCGCCGAGACCCTGGCCGACGATGCGCCCGTGATCGACACGCGCGTGGACCACGATCCCGAGATGCGAATGGCGGAAGAAGTCGAGCGAGCACGGGTTGCCAGGGCTTTGGCGATGCTGCCGTGGCGCCTGCGCCAGGTAATCGTCCTGCGCGACATCTACGACATGCCGCACAGGTGGATCGCGTCCGAACTTGGAATCTCGGAGGCAGCCGCGAAGGTGCGGTTGCACCGGGCCCGGCGCCGGCTCCAGGAGTTGCTGGCGCACGACCCTGTCGAGCAAGCCCCCGATGCGCGCGTTAGCTGAGATCGTCCGGCTGCGGACGGCCGACTGTCGCCAGGTAGCTGCCCGGCTGCCGGGCCTGGCCGCTGGCGAACGGGCCATCGACGAGCGTCTGAGTCGTCACGTGGAGCAGTGTCTGCGATGCCAGGCCGAGGTGGCCGCGTACCGGCGCATCCTGCGCCACCTCCGGTCGCTCCGCCACGAAGAGACCGCCGCCCCTCCGGGCGCCATCGCCGAAGTCCTGGAGGCCCTCGCTGCGGCCGGGCTGGCCGACCCGGCGCCGGGCGCCAACCGGATGCTGCGCGCCGCCTACGTCGGGGGTATCACGGTCGCCACGGCTGCTGCCGGTGCCGCCGGCGTCCTCGTGTGGATGAGCCGGCGCCGGCCGGGGCTCGCCGATACTGGGTAGCTGGCGCCCGGCCCGGCTTGCGCCTTGGCCCCGGGGTAGCCGCTACACGGTCTCAGCGTCGGTCTCGGGATGGGCGGTCTCGGGATGGGCGGTCTCGGGATGGGCGGTCTCGGGATGGGCGGTCTCGGGATGGGCGTCGCGCCGTAAGGCTTCGCGCAACAGTTGAGCAAGCTGCACCCGCTGCTCGGGTGCCAGGGTGGTAAGCGGGCACCGGCGCGCCACCGCGACCCAGCTGGACTGGCTCAGCTGGCTGCCCTCGCCGGTGAGCGCGAGCAGGCGGACCCGCCGGTCGGTGGGGTCGGGCCGGCGCTCAACCAGACCCCGGCTCTCCAGCCGATCGACCAGGCCGGTCAGATTGGAGGCCTCGCAGTTCATCTGCTCGGCCAGCCTTCGCATCGGGGTCGGCCCGTGGTGGCGGAGCCGGCGCAGCACGTCGAGTTGGGCGGTGGAAAGACCCTCCTCATCGGCAACCTCGCGAACGTCCTGCTTGGTCGTGTCCATGATGCGGACCGCCAGCAGGGCGAGGTCGAGATCGACGGCAGCGACGTCGTCGGCCGTCTCGCCAGCGATCGTAGACCCTGATTGAGCCGGACGGGTGGACGCCAGCTCCGGCCCCAAGTCAGATGCCCTCCAAGTCCAACCGTCCGGACTTGACCGGCCCGGACTTGACCGGCCCGGACTTGACCGGCCCGGACTTGACTGGCCCGGACTTGACCGGCCCGAACTTGACTGGCCCGGACTTGACTGGCCCGGACTTGACTGGCCCGGGCTTGACTGGCCCGGACTGACCGGCCCGGACTTGACTGGCCCGGACTTGGCTGGCCGCCACATGACCACCGCACCAGTGTAGCGGATGTCACACCTTCTATATAGTTGACGCTCTGAAGCATATACGACATGGATGGTGTACTGCTTCAGCGGCTCACCGGCTCCGGCAGAAGGCGCGGACGGGCCGGCGAACCTGGACGGGCCGGCGAACCACCACGGCCCCGTGAACCAGGATCGCGCCGAGCCATCGAGCTCGGCGTGGGAAAGCGGTGGGTCCTCGGCCGGGTGTGCGCCGAGGTCGAGGCCAGCCTGGCCCAGGCGATTCGATCCGGGCCAATCCGCTTCGTCGGAGTCGGTCGGTACGGGACCTACTGGACGCTCTCATTTCGCACTGCGCTGGAGGCCCTGATCGTCCTGGCCGACCGGGTCGTTCTGCTGCCGGCCTCCGGCGGTCTGCCTGGCGACCCGGGCTGCGGGTGGGCGGATGAGCGGTCCAGATCTGAATCGCTCCTGCTCCGAAGGCGAATCCTGACCCGCAGCCGGATCGGGCCCGAAGGCCGGATCGGGCCCGAAGTCGGATCGGGCCCGAGGGCCGGATCGGGCCCGAAGCGGATCGGGCCCGAAGGCCGAATCGACCCCGACTGGTGCTATCCTCGCTACGAAGGACCCGACCCGCAGAACCCGACCAATTGATGGTTTGCAGAGGGCAGTAGCTCAATTTGGCAGAGCACCGGTCTCCAAAACCGGCGGTTGGGGGTTCGAGTCCCTCCTGCCCTGCTCCCCCGACTCCGTGAGAAGGTCAAACACGTGAGCATGAACCGACAACAGAGGAGGCTCCTCCAGCGGCAGGGCCAGATGACCGAGGACGGTGCTCCCGCCCCGGCCAAGCGGGCCGAGCCGGTTGAGCGCCGACCCCGTCCTGTCGCCGGTGCTCCCCGCCGGCGGTCATCGCCTCGGCAGTTCCTGCACGAGGTCAACGTGGAAATGCGCAAGGTGGCCTGGCCCACCCGAGCCGAGACGATGAATTACTCGACCGTCGTCCTCATCGCCCTCGCTATTCTCATGGCCTTCATCTTCGTCTTGGACCTGCTCTTCTCCAAGATGGCCATCTTTCTCTTCAAGTAGCACCGATGCCTGACGATCTCTCCTCCCTCCATGACAGCGCGCTTGAAGCCGGCCCTCCGCCTGGCCTCGACGACTACGACGCGGCTGCCCTCGACGACCTCAACCGGCCCACCGCAGGCGGCGCGCCCGAGGGGGGCGATGCGGCTGCGGAGGGCGACTCGGACGATGCGGCTGCGGAGGGCGAGGCTGGTGGCGACGCGACAGCTAACGGCGGGGCGGGTGAAGAAGGAGAGGACGGCGGTGACGAGGAGCGGCTCCCTCCCGAGAGCCCCTACGATCGTCCCGGTCACTGGTTCGTGATCCATAGCTACGCCGGCTACGAAAACAAGGTGAAGTCCAACCTGCAGAGTCGGATCGCGTCCATGAACATGGAGGAGCGGATCTTCGAGGTCGTCATCCCCATGGAGGACGTCATCGAGTTCAAGAACGGCAAGAAGCAGGTGGTCTCAAAGAAGGTCTTTCCCGGTTACCTGCTGGTTCGTCTGGAGCTTGACGACGACTCGTGGTACGTGGTGCGCAACACCCCGGGCGTGACCGGCTTCGTGGGTCTCGGCGCTCGTCCGACGCCGCTCTCCCGCCGCGAGGTCGAGAACATCCTGCAGGTCAAGGCCGAGGACGGCGAAGGCGCGGCTGCGAAGAAGAGCCGCCCGCGGCTGGAGTACGAGATCGGCGAGTCGGTGCGGGTCCGGGAGGGGCCCTTTGCCGACTTCAGCGGCACCATCGCGGAGATCAACGAAGACCAGCTCAAGCTCAAGGTCCTCGTCAACATTTTCGGACGGGAGACGCCCGTCGAGCTGGACTTCGCCCAGGTGGCGAAGCTGTAAGGAGCATCGTCCCCCCATGGCCAAGCGCCGAGTTGCCGCTATTGTCAAGATCCAGCTTCCGGCCGGAAAGGCCACGCCCGCGCCCCCGGTAGGCACGGCTCTCGGGCCCCACGGCGTGCAGACGATGGAGTTCGTGCGGCAGTACAACGCCGCGACGGAGGACAAGGCCGGCCAGGTTATCCCCGTCGAGATCACCATCTTCGAAGACCGATCCTTCACGTTCGTCCTGAAGACGCCGCCGACCGCGGTGTTGTTGCGCGAAGCCGCGGGAGTGGAAAAGGGAGCCACGACCAGTGGTCGTGAGGTAGTCGGATCGGTTAGCGACGCGCAGCTGGCCGAGATCGCCCAGACGAAGATGCCTGACCTCAACGCCAACGACCTGGAGGCGGCGAAGGCCCAGGTCGCCGGGACGGCCCGGTCCATGGGCATCCGGGTCAGCTGATCACCGCCGATACTCTGGAAGCATCAGTCACGACGTGGCAGGGGACGACCTCGCCCCGCCCGTCTAACGCGGAGGGAGACAGCAGTGTCGGCAAAAGGTAAAAAATACGTTGATGCCATGAAGCGCTTCGACCGGACGCGCACCTACGCCCCGGGTGAGGCCGTGGAGCTCGTCAGAAGCCTGGCCCGCGCCGGCTTCGACGAGACCATCGAGATGGCCGTGCGCCTGGGCATCGATCCGCGCAAGGCCGATCAGGTGGTCCGCGGGACAGTGGCCTTGCCGTCAGGGACTGGCAAGCCGGTGCGCGTGGCCGTGTTCGCGGCCGGCCCGGCTGCCGAAGAGGCTCGCAGTGCCGGCGCGGACGTCGTCGGCGCCGACGACCTCGTCGCCCGGGTCGATGGCGGGTTCATGGATTTTGATGTGGCCATCGCCACCCCGGAAATGATGGGTCAGGTGGGCCGGCTCGGTCGAAAGCTCGGTCCGCGGGGGCTCATGCCCAATCCCAAGACGGGAACCGTGACGCCCGACGTGGGCAAGGCCGTCACCGACTTCAAGGGCGGCCGGGTTGAGTACCGGGCCGACACCCGGTCCCGTGGCGTGGTCCAGGTCCCGATCGGCAAGGTCAGCTTCACCCGTCCGCAGCTGCTCGCCAACTTTCGGGCCGTGATCGAGGAGGTTCAGCGGGTCAAACCGGCGGCGGCCAAGGGCCGCTACATCCGGTCGGTGGCGGTGAGCTCGACCATGGGCCCGGGGGTGGACGTCGATGCGGGCGCCCTGCGGATCACCGACGACGACCTGGCCGCGGTCGGCTAATCGTCCGACTGCCGCTCTCCTTGGTCGCGCCGTAGCATCGGCTCGTGCGCCAGTGGATCACCCCGAGGTCACTGCTGCTGCACCTGGCCTTCGTGGTCGTGGCCAGCGGCTGCCTGATCGCGGCGTGGTGGCAGGTCCATCGGGCCATGGCGGGGAACAGCCTGAGCTACCTGTACGCCATCGAGTGGCCCGCCTTCGCGGTGGTGGCCGGCATCGGCTGGTGGCAGATGTTCCATGACACCCCGGAAGACCTCGCCAGGCGCAAGGAGCACCATGCCCGGGTCCGGGCCGCCAGCGCCGCGGTGGTGGCCCGCACCCTGCCCAGATCGGCCCTGGCCCTGACCGTGAAATCGACTGACGTCGGTCCGGACGCGCTGCCGCCGGGCGGCGCCCCGGCCATCGGTTCGGGTACTGTGTTGTCGGATGGCGCAGGGTCGCCGGGGGGCGCGGCCCTTGTCCCGGCTCGCTCCCTGCCGGCGACCGCCGACCTGCGGGCCGGCCTCGAGGCCACGCTGCTCGACGGCGACGATGACCCGGCCGACGACCTCGCCGCCTACAACCGGTACCTGGCCCTGCTCGCCGTACGCGGTACGGCCAAGACGTGGCGCAACCCCCGCGGCAATCCAGAGTGAACGGCGCCCTCATCCGGTACCGGATCATGGCGTACATCGTCGGGGTCATGCTGATCGTGGTCTTCGTCAGCATCCCCTTCCAGGCTGTCGAAAGGGTGGTCGGGTTCGGGCACGGAATGCTCTACCTCGTGTACCTCCTGACCGTCCTGGACCTGGTCCGGCGGGCCCGCCTCCGGTTGTGGACGTTCGTGGCGATGGTGTGTGGCGGGTGGGTACCGTTCCTGGCCTTCGTGGTGGAGCACTGGGTCACCCGGCGACTGGCCACCATCAACAGCCCGTCGTCTCGCTGGCACTCGTCTTCTCGCTGACACTCGTCGTCTCGCTGGCCGGAGGCTCCCGGGAGTGGGGGAGATGGACCTGGTGGGCGGCCGCGATCCGTTTGGCCATGTCGGTCCGGCCCGTCTCCATCAGTCGCTTGAGATAGGGCGTGAGCCGGTTACGGGTGTAGTAGCCGCCCCCCTCGGCGAGGACGGTCCAGAGCGGGTCGATACCTGATGGCGAACGTCGCATCTGCTCTGCCTCCCAGTCGACGAGCAGGCGGGAGGCCCGACCGACCACATCCGGGTAGCGGTCGGTGAGATCACGCTGCTCATGGGGATCGGCCTCCACGTCAAAGAGCATGACGTCCGGGAAACCATGGAAGGCATCGTGGTACGTGCGAATACACAACCACTGGTTGAGACGGATCGACCGCTGAACCGCCCACGCACCACATGACAGAACGAGATGATCTCGCCCGTCGATCGAGCCGGCACGCAAGCCGGCCGCGAAGCTCTGTCCGTCCCAGCTCGCGGGGATCGACGCTCCGAGCAGCTCGGCCACGGTGGCGGCCACGTCGATCTGGTAGTGCAGGGTGCCGTCCACCCCACCGGCTTCGATACCAGGCCAGCGCAGCACAAGCGGCACCCGATGGGTCACCAGGTCGGCGGTCTGGTGGTCGCAGTAGATCCCCAGCTCACCCAGGTTCTCGCCATGATCGCTCGAGACCATCACCGCCGTGTCACGATCGATGTCGAGCTCGGCGAGCACCGCCAGAATGCGCCCGATGTGCTCGTCGGCATAACGGACGGCCACGTCGTACCCATCGAACAGGCAGCGAAGGTCCTTCTCAGACGCCAGCTGCTGCGGCTGGCGAGGAAAGCGCCGCAGTCGCTCCACTGGCCCGTATCCGAGCACTTCCTGGGCGGAATGGGGACCAGCGAGCCCCCAGTGGTGTCGGGCTACCTCTGCGGTAATCCATGAGGGGATGGGCTTGTCCTCAAAGGGGTTACCGTAGTCCAGAGGTGTGCGATACGGCGTATGGGGGTCCCACAGGTGAACGTGCAAGAACCAGTGGTCATGGCGCCCCTGCCGGCGGAGCCAGTCGATCGCGAGCGGCGCCACCTGGTCCGCGGTCTCGCGGCCATCGCCTCCCAGGTTGACGACCTCATTGAATCCCGCATACCAATGAAACGCAGAGTGTCGCTCCGCGAAAGTGCTGATCGTCGTGCACCACAGCCCGGCTCGGCGCAGCAAGTGCGGCCACGAGCTATGTGTCAGCGGGCTCTGCCGGCCCCGATCAACGTCCGCCGCGAACAACTCGGCCCGGCGTCCACCGTGGTTGACCACGCCGGTGGTGGCGCCAAAGCGTCCGGTGATCAGGGCGGTGCGGGATGGCAGGCACGGTGAATCAGACACATACACCTGATCGAAACGAAGTCCCTGCGCCGCCAGCGCATCGATATTGGGGCTGGTCGGCCGGAGGTAGCCATAGCAACCAAGATGATCGGCGCGCAGGGTGTCGACGTCGATGTAGAGGAATCGCATTAGCAGTGGCAGCCTAAGCGTTTCGGGACGGCCCGGATGAAACAGGATCGACCCGCCGGCCTTCGCCCTTGTAGTGACTCCGCCGGACTCCGCCACTTGTAGTGTCCGTCTCCGGGCTGTACCATCCGCTCCCGCAACCGGTCAATTGAGGGCCTCCAGAGACCGGATCCGCAGGGTGCGGAGGGGCGTTTGACAGGAATGGGGTCGGATGAGGGGAGCCAGGGGGTACGGCGCGGCTGTCTCGGCGGCGCGACGAACAGATGAACGTTCTGTAACCAAACGGCCTCGGTTGAGCGCTCGAATGGACGCGGATAGTGTGATGCGCAGGCCGTCCAGCCCGGAGTTATCGGAAGCTGACTGTCGCCACACGAGAGAGGGGCACCGGTGAAAACCCTGTTTGTCTCCCTGGACACAGTCGGCGCGGACCGGTTGGCGACCTTTGGCTCGAATCGGGTGTCAACACCCAACCTGGATCGGCTGGCCGCCGAGTCAGCGCTGTTCACCCGGGCCTACGCCACCGACATCCCGACCCAGCCCTCGCATACCGCCGTGTTCACGGGACGATGCGGGCTCGGTACCGGGATCGTGTCCCACTTCCATCCTCCGGCCATGCTTTCAGAAGAGGTCGCCTGGCTGCCCGCCGAATTCCAGCGCTCGGGACACCACACCGCTGCGGTCGACCATCTCTTCTCCATGAAGGAGTGGTTCATCCGCGGCTACAACGATTATCTGGTTCCTCCCGGACGGTCACGATCGCCCGCCTCGGTGATCAACGAGATCGCCTTCCCGTGGCTGGAAGAGCACCGGCAGGAGGACTTCTTTCTCTTCCTGCACTACTGGGATGCCCACATCCCCTATGTTCCGCCCGAGCCGTTCCGGTCCAACCACACGGAGGAGATCGCCGATCGGATCGACCCGGCCGTGATCGAGAAGCTCCGCAGCCGTCCGTCGTATCCCCTCTTCAAACGGAACCATTATGACCATCTGGACGTGATCCCGAGCCTCGAATACATCGAGGCTTTGCACTACGCGGAGATCGCCTACCTCGACCACGAGCTAGGCCGGCTTTTCGATCACCTGGATGCTCTGGGGATCATCGATGAATGCATGCTGGTGATCTTCGGTGACCATGGGGAGGTCATGACCGAACACGATGCCTGGTTCGACCACGCCGGGCTCTACGACTCGGTCGTCCACGTTCCCCTGATGATCAGGGCTCCCGGCCTGGTGCGACCGGCGCGGATCGACAGCCTGGTCACGCTCGTCGATGTGATGCCGACCGTGCTCGAGCTACAGGGCATCGGCAACGTCAACGGCTCCAATGTACTCGACGGTCGGTCGCTGGTGCGGCTGATGGATGGCCAGACGTCGGAGCACCGCACCGCGGTCGTGCTCAGTGAATGCACCTGGCAGGCCAAGCGGGGTATCCGGACGCGCGACTGGAAGTACATCTCGTGCTGGGATCCCGGTATCTACCCGAGGCTTGGGCCCGAGCTCTACGACCTGCCGGCCGATCCACTGGAGCAGCACAACCTGGCCGCGCTGCGTCCCGACGTTGTCGCCGACATGGATCGCCTCCTCCTCCGCTTTGTGGACGAGCGCCTCGGTGATCGGCCCGATCCCATGGCAGAGGTGCTCAAGGTGGGCCTCCCGGCGGTGAACCGGCTTGAAGCAGTGATCGCCGAGGACGCCAAGGCGGCCGGCCTCCGGAATGGCCGGCACGGCTCTGGTGCGAGGGATGCCGGCGGGGGTCGACACGTGACGGCGAAGGCCCGGGCTCAGGGGTAGGCTTCCATGGCCAGCGCGAGTGGTTACGCCAAATGGGCCAGGCGGCCGATGCGCCGGATACGAGCTCGCCTCGTAACGGTGGCAGCCACCGCGGTTGTGCTCACGGTCCTGATTCCGTTCTCGTTGTCGACGACCCCCGTTGACGCCGCCGCCTTCTCGAGCACCGCGACGACCCCTTCGGCACCTGCGAACGTATCGTCCGCAGAGGCCAGTGCCAGCGAGGTTGACCCTATCACCGACCAGAGCACCCCGGCGGAAGCCAACGTGACGAATGAAGTCACCGGTTCTCCTGTACTCACTGGTTCTCAGGCGTTGTCGGGCCCGCCGGTCATCCCCGGATCCGGGCACGCCTATCTCGGCGCGTTCGTCGATCCGGCCGGCACACAGCTGTCGGTGGGCGACCCGACGGGCGAGCAGGGTGACCGGTACGGACCAGCCGATGCCGTAGATGAGCTCTCCCTGCTCTCGCAGTTCAATCAGGGCCTGGCCCGGCCGCTGTCGCTCGTATCGGTCTACCAGTCGTGGACGTCGACGGTCCTCACCACGCAGCTCGATCGGATCCTCGCCGCCGGGGCCATCCCGCTGATCACCTGGAGCTGCGGAAGCCCGGATGCGACGGTCGCCCTGGCGGATCAACCCGCCGCGGCTTCAAGCGGCCCGGCCAGCAGCGCCCGTGACACCATCATCCAGTTGGCGCGGCAATTGAAGGCCTTCGGAGGGCCCGTCCTGCTCCGGTGGTTCCCGGATGCCAACAATCCGCAGACCGCTCAGGCTCAGGGAGGCAGGGTCGACGTCTGCCTGGGTTCTCGAGACCCCACCACCGCCGGCCCGGATTACGTAAGCGCCTTTCAGGCCATCCACAACCTGTTCGCCGGTGTCGGCGCTACGAACGTCGGTTTTGTGTGGTCGATCGATCCGACGCCGCAGTGCACCGAAAAGGGTTGCGTCCCGGACTGGACCGCCTACGACCCGGGCGAAAGCTACGTGGACTGGTACGGCGCCGATGCCTACAACCATTCCCCGACGGCGCCGACGCTGACCACGGAGTTCGGGGCATGGTACTCCTCCTATCAGGTCACGGGTAAGCCCATGCTGATCAGCACCGCAGCTGTCGCGGGCGCCCAGAGTGCGTACCTCCAGCAGATGACTCAGCTTTCCTCTCTTCTGCCTCACGTGAAGGGACTCGTGTACTTCGACGCACCTGACCAGACGGCCATGCCGCCAACCAGGTATCAGCTCTCGGACGCCGGTCTGAAGCAGTTCGAGGGGCTCTCTGGCGAGGATCAGTTCCATGCGGGCTCGGGGGTTGCTCCGACCGTCACCATTTCGGCACCTCCCAACCAGCCAAGAAATGGGAATGACGTCGTTCAGGTCCAGGCGGGACAGGTTGTGCGGATCACGGCAAACGTGGCCGTGCCGGACCGCGGCGGCAGCGTCGACTTCCTCCTGGCCAACGGCGTATCAATACCCGGCTGCGCGGCGGTGCCGGTAAATCTGGCCGGTACATGTGAGACCTCGTCCCTGGTGGTGGGGCCGCATCAGATCACGGCCCTGTACAGTGGCGACGCCGAGTATGCCGAGGCTCAATCGTCCCCGCTGGCTCTTCAGGTCACTCCGACCTCCACTCCGGGTAACGGCTTCTGTGACCTGAGCCCGCCGCTGGCGGCCGGGACCTCCGGGGCCGCCGGGACACTATGTGGACCTCCGACCATCCCCGGGTCGGGAAAGGCCTATCTGGGCGCATACGTGAAACCATCGTATTCGGTCAACACGTACCCGGCTGAAGCGACCCCCACCGAAGACGAGTTGGTGGATCTCCCCGGCCTCAATGCCGCTCTTACTTCGGGGGGCGGCCAGCCATTGTCGATGGTTCACGTCTACCAGGAGTGGAATACACCGGTCCCGAACTATCAACTACAGGAGATTCTGGCCACAGGCGCAATCCCCTTGATTGACTGGAAGTGTGGCGACGCAGATGCCAATGTCGCCGCCGGTGTTGATGACGGGATCATCACAAGCTTGGCTGACCAGCTGGCCAGCCTGAAAGCTCCTCTATTCTTGCGCTGGTTCTACGAGCCGAACTTCCCCAACTCCAGCGAGGACGCCAGCTGCGTGGGGACAGCCGGCCCGGGCGGTTACGTAGAGGCCTGGCGTCATATTCACGATCTCTTCGTCGCCGCCGGAGCGACCAATGTGGCTTTCGTGTGGTCGATCGGCACCGGCGGACCCGACCAGGACCTCATCAACTACTTTCCCGGGTCAAACTACGTCGATTGGATAGCTGCGGACGGGTACGACCGGCCTCGTCCGCATCAACCGGTAACGTTCACCCAACGATTCCAGTCGTGGTACGACGAGTTCTCGGGCTTCGGCCTTCCCATGATGGTCGGCGAGTCGGGGGCGTTTGCGGCTGCCCAGGGAAGCTGGCTCCAGGATGCGGCGACCCGACTCTCGGATCCCTCGTCAACCGGTTTCAGCCAGATCAGGGCGATCGGCTACTTCGACACCAGCTCCGCCTACGATTACTCACTCACGGATTCCTGCACGCAAAATGCGGGCAGAATGATCGGCTGCGGGATGAAGGAGTTCCGCCGCCTGGCCGCCAGCACCCTCTTTGAACCGTTCCGCCGCGCCACGACCGTGAGTTCGGTCTCAGTCCCGTCCTATGAGGCCTCGCCGATGGCGGGTCAGGAGATTCAGCTCAGCGCCGGCGTGTCGCCAACCGACTTCGGCGGCTCGCTCAGCTTCTACGCCGACGGGACGTCCGTCCCCCTCCGGGGCTGTGCAGACATCTCGATCAGCCAGGGAAGCTCGTGTGAAACCGACGCCCTGCCAGCGGGACATACCGGTGTGGTGGCCGTCTACAACGGTGATGCGTCCTTCGCGCCTTCGACGTCCCAATCGCTGTCGCTCGCCGTGCGGACCGCGCCGGCCCCGATACGGATCCGCGCCCCGGCCATACCCCCGCCGGATCACGCCTACCTGGGCGCGTGGCTCAATCCCACGCCATCAGCATTTCCCCCGGGCGCGGAGATGAAGGCTCTTCCCGGCTTCGATGCCACGCTTGGTCGCCCCTTGTCAATTGTCCATCTTTATCAGGGCTGGAACCCCGTGACATCCGACTATCTGATCCGGGACGCTCTCGCGTCGGGCGGTATCCCGATGATCGACTGGAGCTGCGCGCCTCCGACTCCAGGCTACAGCGACAGCGATGCGGCCGTCATCGCTGGCTACTACGACAACCTGATCAGGGGCTTCGCCGGGCAACTGGCTGCGTTGAAGGCGCCGGTGTTCCTGCGGTGGTTCTACGAGCCGAACCTCCCGGCTTCGACGGCATACACCGACTGCGTTGGGTCAGGTGGCCAGCCAGGTGACTACGGACCGGCTGGCTATCAACGAGCCTTCCAGCACATTCACGACATCTTCCAGGCCGCCGGTGCCTACAACGTGGCGTTCGTGTTCTCCCTCTCTGTCAACGGAGAGCCGCAGCAGTTCAGCAGCTTCTATCCTGGCTCCGCATACGTCGACTGGATTGCGGCCGACGGATACGTGGAGACAACGACCCCTGACCCCAACATCGTCCAGCAGACGTTCGGAGTCTGGTACAACCAATTCTCGACGTACGGCAAGCCGATGATGATCAGCGAAACCGCGGCTATCCGCGGGGGTCAAGCCGCCTATCTCGGCGATCTTGCTGCTGCCCTGTCACCTCTGACCGGCGCGGCCGTCTCGATGGCCGGGCCGACCGCTAACCAGACCGCACAGTTTCCGCTCATTCGGGCTGTCAGCTATTTCGACGCGCCGGGTCGCTTCCTTCAGCACCCGTACGCGTTCGATTCCCACGGGTTCCAGGCCTTTCAGAGCATGTCAAAGCTGCCGTACTTCCTGCCCCCCCAGCAACGATCGACGACGGGGATAACCGTCTCCCAGACTCCGGCGCGGTGGGATACGGCGGTTCGGCTCACCGCCAGCATCAACGCGGACAACGGCGGAGCCGTGAGCTTCTCCGATAACGGAACACCGATCGCGGGCTGCCAGGACGTTGCCCTCGTTGCCGGCGCATCCTGCACCACGACCACCATGGTGGAGGGCAGCACGGGGTCGATCCAGGCGGCCTATACCGGGGACGCGGCGTACCTGCCGTCGAAATCGGGACCCCAGGCGGTCACTGTCATGACGTGGTCAGGCCAGGATCCCAATGGTATATCGCAGGGAATAGCCGGCCCATCCGTGGGCACCAACAGCGCCCCCTTCCCGGCGTTCTCCGGTGTGCCGACGATTGGCGGCGTGGCCGCGATCACGTTTCGCCCTGTCGACAGCCGGTCTCCATCGCCGACGGCCGCATCAACCGGGCGGCCCTTCTACACGAGCGACGACCATGCCGTCGCCATCGGGCCGGCCGCGACCTCAGCCTCCGGTAGCTCGTGGCAGGGCGTCGCCGTCCTGGCCGGCTTTGCGCTCATCGCCTGCCTCATCGGGTATATGGCTTCTTCCTGGAGCCGAGACCGCTGGCGCCGAAAACCGCGACGACGCGACCCTGTGACACCACGGCCGGATCAAGACGCTCACATCACGATGCCTCGCGTCGTGCACTCGGGCGCTCAGATCCTGTCCAGACTCATCCACTCCGAGCGAGGACGTACCTCACTGTGACCCAAATCACTGATATGACACAGACAGAGAAACCCGATTCCAGAGAAAGAGTCAGGGGCATGAACGCGTCCCTGGCCAACGGCAACGGCAACGGCATCGCCAGTCCCGGACCCCTCAGAGAGCGTGATCCGAGCCGGCTGCACATCACCCGCCGACAGATCGCCTTTGCCCTGGTGCTGGCCGTGGGTGCGGCCATTGCTGCCATTTACACCGTCAGCACCGTCACCGCCGGCCAGGAGGCCTACGCCGCGACGGTCACAACATCAAAGGTGTACGACCTCAACTTCGCCAGTCCCGGCGAAGTAACCGCCCTGCTGGTAAAGGTCGGGCAGCGGGTCAAGGCCGGCCAGGTCATTGCTCGTCAGGATGCGTCCACCATGCAAAGTCAGGTGGCGGCGGATCAGGCGGTGGTCATCGCTGATCAGCACGCGGTCACCCAGGCCCAGGCGCCTGACGTGACGCCGGCCCAGCGCCAGGAGGACACCCTCCAGGTGCAGCAAGCGCAAACCGCCCTCTCCAACGCCCAGGCCGACCTGAGCGCCGCGGAGTCCGCCGGCAAGGCGAACGTCGCCGGCGCGGAGGCGGCCGTCACGGCGGCCCAGCAACTGGTCAACGCAGATCAGGTCCGGTATCAGCAGTCGTGCCCGAACGGCCTGGTGCCGCCGGCCACAAACCTCACGGGTGCTCAGCTGCAAACGGCGGAGGCCGCCCTCACCCAATGCCAGTCCCTCAACTTCAATGCCAACAAAGACCAGGCCACTCTGGCCGGGGCCCAGGCCCAGGTACCGATCGCCCAGGCCCAGGCCCAGCAGGCGATCAATCAGGCTCAAGCCACTGTGAACTCGGCCCAGGCCGCCCTGAACACCGCCCAGTATCAGGTGACTCTGCAGGGTTCCCCCACCGACCCCACCGCTGTCGCCCAGGCCCAGGCCAATCTCGCTTCCGCGCAGGGGCAATTGGCGCAGGCCGAGCTGTCCTTGCAGGAGCTGACCCTGATCTCTCCGGGAAGCGGGACCGTTGCCGAGGTGTATGGAGCGGTGGGTGAGTACCTGGGGCCCGACGGCGTCCATCAGTATGCCGCTCCTCAGGCCGTGCAGAGCAACCAGCGCTCGGGCATCCAGCTGTTTCCGGAGCAGACCACGCCTTCGAATAACGGATCCACCAGCGGGAGCGTCGAGCCCCTCGTGGAGGTGATCGGCGGCAATCAACAGGTCATGGCGCAGGTTCCGGAATCACATGTTTCGGGATTCCCGATCGGGCATGCCGCGTCCGTGTCGATCCCGGCGCTCAACACGACGACCCCCGCCCGCGTCACCGAGGTTGTCCTCAATGCCACCCGCAGCAGCACCGGGTCAGTCAGCTATGACGTCGTCCTGACGCTCGACCATCCCGTACCCGGGTTGCTCCCGGGCATGAGCGCAACCGTTCGCAGCTGAGGAACCCGTTGCTCGTTACCGCCATCACCATCGATTCGCGGGGCCTGGCGGTCCTGTTCATCGATGCCGTCGTGCTCGGCTTCATCGCGCTCAAGCCGGTGAGTCGGAGCTACGACGACTCGGACCGCGGGTCGGGAAACATTGTCTTGATGGACCCGCCCCTCCGGCCGAGCTATGCCCGGTGCGGCGCCTATCTGCTGATCAGCTTCGCGGTGTCATGCCTCCTGGTCGGTTTGAAATCGCCCAACCTGGTGAACGCCTACCACAACCTGGTCACGGACCTCATGCTCTCGGTCGTGCCCGACCCGGGATTGGTTGAAGGCTACGCGCGCGCCCTGTTACCGGTCTTCCAGATCAGCATTATCGCCTTCGGGGTCGCGTTCGCTGTTACGTTCCACTCGAGCTTCGGGCGCAGGCTGATGATCCTCTTCAACGTGGGACTGTTCCTGCTGATCTCGGCCCTTGTCGACGCGTTCCTCGGGGTCTTCGTCCTCGCAACCGGCCTTCCGATCGGGCCAACACCTGTCGTCAGCCTCCTGCTGCAGTACACCGTCGCCGGGTTGGTTGTCTTCCGGTTGACGTTCACATCGTTCCAACTGCCGCGTAAGACCCAACTACCGCTGCGGCGCGGCCACGATTGGCACGACGACTACATACTGGTGGTGTGTGTCGCCGCCGCGATCATCGCTACTTCGGCCGGCGCCATTGTTCTCGTTTCGAAGCTCGGCCGGAACCCGCTGATCGCGACCGCCGTTCTGTTCGCCTCGGCGCCGTATCTCATGCTGTTCATCAATGTCTTCCTGGGACTCGGAAAGCTCATCCACCCCCGCCGCGTCAATCCCACCGACGAGCGCCCACCGGTGGATGTGATCATCCCGGCCTACAACGAGGAGCTCGATATCGCGCCCCTGCTGCGGTCGCTCGATGCGGCCGCCGGGCGCTATCAGGGCCCGGTCAACGTCATCCTCTGCGATGATGGATCCCTCGACGACACCATCTCCCTGGCCGAAGCAGCGATGTCGTCGTTTCAGCACGCGACTGGCCAGATTGTCATTGGCTCCCATCAGGGGAAGTCCGCGGCCCTGAACGGGGCCCTCGCCCGCTGCACGGCCGACGTCGTCGTCCGGGTCGACGCCGATTGTCGCGTGCACCCGGAATGCTTTCTCTACAGCGTCCCACACTTTCAGGCTGATCCCGAGGTTGGCCTGGTCGGGGCCTTCACCCTTCCGAAGGAACCGTATACGACCTGGATCGACCGGTTGCGCTTGTTCGAGCTGATCGTCAGCTTCGGATTCGTGCGCCCCACGACAGACCTCGTCGACGGCGTGTTTTGCATCCCCGGAACCTTCACCGCATTCCGGCGGGAAGCGGCGCTGGAGGTCGGTGGGTTTACCGAAGGGATCTACGGCGAGGATGTCGACTTCACCTACGCGGTGGCCCGGACTGGATACCGGGCGGTCATCGATACCCGCGTCCGGTCCTACGAGGATGTTCCCAACACCCAGCGGCAGTTGAGAACGCAGCGCACCCGTTGGAACCGGGGTGGAACCATGGCGTTCGCCAGATTCGTTCCTATCGCGACCGGCCTGTCCGGGCCCCGGTTTTGGTTCTTCGGCACCCGCCAGGCGATCAGAAGGTTCCTCGCCCCGTTGCACCTGTCGGTGTTCACCTACGTCCTTGCGGCGGCCCTTCTCAGCCCCACCCCGCATCTCAATCTGCTCCGCCTGCTGTTCGTCCTTGCCTTCCGGGCGGTTCCCGCGCTGCTCGAGATCACCGTATGCACGGTCTACTACAGGAAGTGGCGGGAGCTGAGGTGGCTCCCATTCCAGTATCTCTTCGTCGTTTTGCGTCACTACTACTGCCTCGAGTGCTTCCTCAGCTTCAACGCCCGACCCGTCATCACCGGCCGCATCGCGGCGGCTCTGGGCCCGGCGCGGCCCCGCGCCCGGGTGGTCGAGGCATCCGAAGCCTACTGATCACTCCTGTTGCGTTCTAACTTCGCAAAGACTAATGTTCGGTAGCACGCGTGCGGCCCGCGGTTAAGGTGCCTGCGAGGGGCTCTGTCAACTCTGCAAAGGGTTTGGCACTGGAAGGGAGGCATACCGATGGCTCGTCGATGGGATTACCCACTCGCGCTGGCCACTGCGGTCGTCCTGTTGCTGATCGGAGCAGGGGTCATCGCCGTCAGGGCCGACGCGACGTCGAGCACGGTATCCACCCGTGCATCGCCACCAAGTTACCAGTGGCCGGAGGCCCATCAGAACCCGACGTTGACGGGTGTCTCTCTCGACCCGTCGATTAACGCGGCAAATGCATCATCTCTTGGCGTTCGCTGGATGACCTACACCGGATCCGAGATTCTGTCTTCTCCAGTGGTGGCCTGGAACGCCGCCTTGCGGGAGAGCCTGGTCTTCGTGGGCAACGACGCCGGGTACATGACCGCGTACGACCAGGCTACGGGTGTGCCGGTTTGGTCGGACAACCTGGGCGGCCCCGTCCGTTCTACGTCTCTGGTCGACGGCGCCTACCTCTGGACGGCCCCGACCACAGGCGGGCGAGCATACAAGCTGAACGCGGCGACAGGGGCGACGGTTTGCTCGGCTCCGATCCAGAACGCGACCGGAGAGACAGTCGACGCTTCGCCCGTTATGGCGACGCCACCCGGGGGCCAGGCCACGGTGTATTTCGGCGAAAACGATACCGGGAATTACAATGGGCCGGTTACTGCGATCAACGAGGCCAACTGCTCGTCTGATTTTTCCTCAACTCCCGAACCCAAGCCCGGGGCTGGAGGGGTATGGGACTTCCTCAGTTATGGAGTAAGCAAGACCGGACACGGGCTGGTATTCTTCGGGACCTCCGATCCGGACTCCGCCGTCTACGCGATTGATGCCATTACTGGCGCATTCGTGTGGCGGTTCCAGACGTCCAACCCGTCCCCGTACAGCTTTGACGTGGGAGCCGGTGTCACCGTGTCGCCCCCTGGCAACAACGGCTTCGCCGACGGGGTCGTTTACGTCGCCAACAAGCACGGGATCATGTATGCGCTCGACCTCACTACCGGCGCGGAGATCTGGGAATACAACTTCGGCGCTCAGACGGGCCTCAGCCCAACGGGCTCGCTCGCCACCGCCGCTCTGTCCGGGACGAACCTGGTCTTCGGCGATACCGGTGGCGTGTGGGACCTCGACGCCGTAAACGGGACGAAGCTGTGGTACCACTCAAACGGACCTTTCGCGGAGGTCGACGGCGCTCCCGCCATCATCGGGCCGAACGGCAAGCAGGTGGTCGTGGCGTCCGACCTCACCGGTTCGATGATCGTGCTGTCTCTCGCAAAGGGCTCGCAGCTGTACACCTACCAGACCGGCGCATTCAGCGTGGGATCACCCGCCGAGACGGATGGCAACATCGTGGACATCTCGGGCAATGGCTTCGTCTACGATCTTGCCCCCGGGGCCGGCACTGGCGCGGCGCCCACCACCGCCGTCTCTGCTCCCGCCAACCAGGCGACCATCGCCAACCCTAACGGCCCGGTCACCGTCTCAGGCCGCGCCACCGCAGCCGGTCCGATCGGCGCGGTGACCGTGAGCATCCAGCGGGACGGCGCGGGCGGAACCTGGTGGGATGGGGTCTCGGGCTCATGGGTCGCCAGCGCGTACCCCAATCAGGCGCAGCTCAACACACCAGGATCCACCTCCACCTCATGGACCGCCACCTTCCCGGTCCCCCCGGCCGGCGGTACCTTCGAGGTGTTCGCCAGCGCCGTGACCGATGGCGTGGCCGATCCTTCCATCGGGTTGTCCGCTCCTACCGCGGCCCGATCGTCCTTCACCGTGTCACCCAGCAGTACGGCGACTCGGTTCGTGGCCCCGGTCCCCTGGGTCGGTCCGGGCGGCCCGGTCCAGGTTCGTGGCTCCGGCTTCGCCGCCAACGAAGCGGTCACGGTCAGTCTCCACGGCGTGAGCCTGAAGACGCTGGATGCGTCCTCCTCCGGCACCCTGGCGCCGACCAACGTGGTGGTGCCCGTCGGCGCGCCCTTCGGCCCAGCCGCCCTCGACGCAACCGGGACGACCTCCGGCGACCTGGGCGTGGCCCCCATCTACGTGACAAACAGTTGGAGCCAGATTGGCTTCAACTGGCTCCACCAGGCCGCGGATCCCAATGACACAGTCCTCGGTCATCACCTGTCCATCAGCCCGCCGACCTTCCTGGCTCAGGCCTGGTCCTTCAACGCCGGGTCTGCGGTCATCGGTTCGGTGGCTGTCAGCGCCGGGCTTGGCTTCTTCGCCGACCAGGCCGGACAGGTGTTTGCCCTCAACATGGCGACCGGAAGGCCCTCCTGGACCTACACCATTCCGGGGAACCCGGAGGTAGACACCACGCCGGCAGTCACCCAGACGAGCCTGGTCCTGGTGGCGTCTCTGGGCGGTACGGTCACGGCCCTGCACGAGTTCAGTGGCGCTCTGGCCTGGCAGACGACGGTGGGAGGGCAGCTGGAAGGTTCGCCTGCCATCGTCGGCGCCACTGCCTACGTTGGCTCTGACAACGGGACTGTCACCGCGATCAACGCGCAGACCGGATCGATCATCTGGTCGGACAACCTCGGCAGCGAAGCGGCTGCGCCGGCGGTCGATCCCACGGCCGGACTGGTGATCGTCAGTAACAATCAGGGCCGGGTGAGCGCACTTCACGTCGCCGATGGGACGACGGCCTGGCAAATGTCAGTTCCCGGTCAGGTCACCGCCGGCGTCGTGATCGGACAAGGAAACGTCTACGTCGGCAGCCTCAACGGCACGCTCTACGCATTCAACGAGCAAACCGGGGCGAGCGAGTGGGCCTATGCAGCCGGAGGGCCCATTTCCGCCCCGATCGCTGACGTCCAGGGCCAGCTGATCGTTGGGGCCGGCAACGGGGTTATCCACTACCTCGTTCCCGCTACCGGCAAGGCGGTCTATGCCATCACCGTCGGACAGCCGGTGGTGGGCGTGGCGGGAACTACCAACTTTGTGGCTTCCCTGGGTGCCGGCGGCGACATCCTTGGATCGAAGCCCGCTGCGGACAACCCCCGGGCCTGGATTGCAACCCAGGGCACGGCCCTGAGATCACAGCCGACCGTCGTAAACGGCGAAGTCATCGTGGCCGGCGCCAGCGGCATGGTCGATGTGTACACCGTCCCCGGATCGCCGGCCTACTGACAGTCGAACGCTATCCGGCCGGACGGGTGCCAGGGCGCCGGCCGGTGGCGCCCTGATGCCGGGAAATACCGCTGGTGAATGCCCCCATTCCGCCAGTTGGGGGATAATGTTCGCGTCCCCTGGCACCGAGGAGGTCAAGATCACCGGCCGGACGTGGTTGTCTCGAGCGTCGCGGCCGGTAGAGGGCGCCGGCCGGCGTTGGCGCTTCCGGCTAGTTGCGCTCTCGATGTTGATCGCGCTGACGACAGCCGCGTGCTCATCGTCCGGACACCCGGCGAGCGGGCCATCGACGTCCGGAGGCGGCGCTGGCCCGGGGGGTACGCCGACGCGCCATTCGGGGTCGTCGGTCCCTCCATCTTCTGCCGGGGGCGGTTCGGCCTCTGGCGGGAGCGGACCGCCATCTGCCGGGTTTGGCGGGCCGGTTCCGGCCCCGAGCAGCGGCCTCTACCTGGGCCTGTTTGATAACGCAGCCGGCCAGAACGGCACCGCTCACGGCGGAATCGGCACCTATGACCAGCAGGTGTCGCTGGAAGCCCAAAACCATTTTCAGGTGGCGATCGACCTCCAGTACACGTCATGGACAACGCCACTCGTCACGCCGACGGTGACGAATGACGTCCGGACTGGCCGTATCCCCTTGATCTCGTGGCAGTGTGGCACCACCGATGCCAATGTCGCATCGGGCCTGGACGATGCCATGCTCATCTCCGACGCCAGGAGCGTGGCGGCGTTGGGCCACCCGGTCATGATCCGGTGGTTCTGGGAGATGGAGTTCACAGGGAGCAATGGCGGCGAGCAGGGGCGGCGGTCGACCGGCTGTATCGGCGGCCAGGGGCCCGGGGGATACATCCAGGCTTGGCGCCACATCGTCAATGTCTTCCGCGCCAACGGTGCCACCAACGTGGCCTGGGTGTTTTGCCCCGGTGGGGAAGCGTACGCACCTGCCGCCGCGGCCAGAGGCCGGGCGGCCGCCGACTACTACCCCGGCAGCCAGTATGTGGATTGGATCGCTGAGGATGCCTATTCCCGGGCCAAGCCGGTACCCATCAACAAGCTGGTTGGGGCCATGTACAGCCAGTACGGCAGCTCCGGGAAGCCACTCATTGTCTGCGAAACGGGTGCCGAAGGGACTTATCAGTCCCAGTTCATCTCCGGCATCGCTGATCTTCCATCCGAGTACCCGAATCTCAAAGGGGTTGTCTACTTCAATTCGCACGGTCCACTGGGTACCTACGTCATGAGTCAGGAAGCAGTGACGGAGTTCGCCAGGCTCTCCGCCGACTCGCAGGTCATCGCATCGTCGATAGCGAAGTAGAGGCGCCGCGACCTGGAGCGCAGTAGACGTTCTGCGGCCGGCCCGCCGGCCGATCGGGCATCACGGCCGGCTACACTGCCAGGAGGGCCGGATTGGCTGGCCCCAACAAGCGACACAGACAACCGAAACAGGTGCGTCCGCGGTGGTGACACCTCGGGCTGTGCCAACGAAGCCGTAGACATCCGGTGTGCCCCCGGGCACCGAAATGGGCCGGTTGGCCCAGCCTGACGAGGCGAGAGGAACCCCTCCTGAGTGGACCCGCTCGCGCGTTCAGCGACGACACAGAAGGAGGTGGTGACCAATGGACAACCCGAGACCGGAGAATGTGGCCGTCGTCGACGAGGTCCGACGGCGATTCCAGGACGCGGACGGAGCCATCCTGACCGAGTACCGGAGCCTCAAGGTCAAGGACCTGGCGGCCCTCCGCCGTTCCCTCCGCGCGAGCGGCGGTGAGTACAAGATCTACAAGAACACCATGGTCCGGCTGGCTGCCCGCGAATCGGGCCTCGACGCCCTGGAGCCGCTGCTGATCGGCCCGACGGCCATCGCCTTCGTCGACGGCGATGCGGCGGCGGTGGCCAAGGCGCTCCGGGATTATGCCCGTACCAATCCGCTGCTGGTCCTCAAAGGCGGGGTGCTCGGGGGCAAGATCCTGTCCGCCCAGGAGACGGCGGCACTGGCCGAACTTCCATCCCGGGATGTGCTGCTCGCTCGTTTCGCCGGGCTGCTGGCCGCGCCCATGCAGCAGCTGGCGGGACTCTTGCAGGCCCTGCCGCGGAACTTCGCCTACGGCCTGGCCGCTCTCCGGGACAAGAAGGCCGACAGCGCCGCGGATCAAACCGCGGATCAAACCGCGGATCAAACCGCACCGACAGCAGCTGCGGAATCCGAACCCGAAGCGGAAGCCGCGGCGGAGCCCGGGGCCGAGCCGAGCGACGGGGCGGCCTCCGACGACCCCACCCCCACCGAATAACCCACCCACCCACCCACCCACCCACCCACCACCCACCCACCACCCACCGCCTCACGGATCAACCAGCCCCACCGACCAACCAGCCCCACCGACCAACCAGCCCCACCGACCAACCAGCCCACCGACTAACCAGCCCCACCGACTAACCAGCACGGAGCACCGACACCATGGCAACCAAAGAAGAGATCCTCGACAGCATCGCCAACCTGACCGTTCTCGAGCTGTCCGAGCTGCTCGCTGACTTCGAGACACGCTTCGGCGTAACCGCGGCCGCCCCGGTCGCAGTGGCCGCCGCCCCCGCGGCCGGCGGTGCAGCGGCCGAGCCGGCTCAGGAGGAGGAGCAGGACGAGTTCGACGTCATCCTGACCGCAGCTGGGGAAAAGAAGATCCAGGTCATCAAGGAGGTCCGGTCGCTCACCAGCCTCGGTCTCAAGGAGGCCAAGGACGTGGTCGACGCGGCCCCCAGAGCCGTCCTCGAGAAGGTCAGCAAGGAAGACGCCGAAAAGGCCAAGGCGCAGCTGGAGAACGCCGGCGCCACCGTCGAGCTCAAATAAGCCGGGCCTCTCGGCCGGCCAGAGATTCAGCACCGGACCCAGGCTGACCAGTCTCTGCTTCCCCGCGCCATTGTGGTCAGTAATACATCATATAGAATGTACTACTGACCACTATAGGCCAAAACGGTAGCGTCGGCCCAAAGTGGTGCCGCGCCGCATAGCCGCAGCCAGCTTGGCGCCCGGTCTGGCCCCACCATGTCGGGCGCCCCGGCTGCCCCGGGTGATCGCAACCTGGTGCTTCTCCGAGTTTCCCGCGTCGAGCTCGAGTAGTTGCGCTCAGCGCCACAACAGCCGGGCCGCGGCCGCCAACGGGATCAACGCGATCAGCAGCACGGCGAGCTGCAACAGGACGGGCGTGCCGGGATGGCCGAAGATCGCCTGGTGCAGGTCGCTGACGCTGTGCTGGGTGACGACCCGCGATGACTGCACCAGGCCCGGCAGGAACTCGCCGGCGATAAGGCCGGCGAGGGCGGCTAGGGGCGCGGCCACCAACGGCCCGGTGAAGGCGACGGCGACCGCCGCGACAGCCAGGGCCAGGACCAGCACCCCGGTGGCCTGGTCACCGGGGTGGTACAGGTAGCTCGCCGCGCCAAGGGCCAGGACCAGAAGGCCGATCACGGCCCGCAGCCGCAGGCTGCCGCGAGCGCCGACGATCAGCAGCAGCGCGGTGACGCCCGGAACCACGACCGCGACAATCCCGGTGAGGGCGAGCACCACCCGCCGGGGGGCCCCGTGGGCGGCCAGGCCACGGATCAAGCGGGTGGCACCGCTTCCCACCAGCCGCTCGGCGGTGTCGGCGAGCGTCCGGGCTGCGCCGGCAAAATAGTCGAGGTGGCCGATCGCGATCGCAAGTCCGGCCGCGACGCCGACGATCAGCCAGACGCGTCCTCTTAGCCTTACCGCTCCTCCGAGTCCCCGGCTACCCATGCGTCCAGTTTGGCCTCGAACTGGTCCGCTTCGATCGCGCCCCCGTTCTGCAGAGAGCGACCCATGGCCTCGAAAGACTCGGCTCCCCGGTCGCCGGCGCCTGGATCGCCGGCGGCTGGATCGCCGGACTCTGAGTTGCCGGAGTCTGGGTTGCCGGAGTCTGGGTTGCCGGAGTCTGGGTTGCGGGAGTCTGGGTTGTCGAAGGCTGGCTCGTCGTCGGTCGTACTGACCAGCTCGGTCGCCTGGTCGGCCGAACCCGCCCGGGCCGCGTCGCTGTCACTCGGGGCGGTCCCGGTGCGGCGCGGGGTCTCGGCGGCTGACGCGAGGGCGACGCCGGCGTGGTCCTTCTCGACGAGTCCGGCCGCCTGGTCCAGGGCGTCGCGCAATGCGGTCAGCGATGCGATGGCACTGCCACGATGCTCGGACAGCTCCCTGAGCTCGGCGAGGGCCGAGTCCCTCGCCCGCTGCTGCTCACGCTGCTGGCGGGCTTCCTCTGCCCGGGTGTGCGATACGACCTGCTCGGCCCACTGTTCGATCTGCCGGGAGCGGGCGGTGGCCCGGGCCTCGGCCTCGGCCACGATCTCGGAAGCCTGTACTCGGGTCGTGGTCTCGATGCGGCGAGCCTGCTCCTCAGCCCGGGCGGTGGCGGTGCGTACCAGTTCATCGGCCTCGGCGGAGCGCGCCTCGGCGTGTTTGATGATGCCGGCGGCGTCGCCCTCGGCCCGCCTCAGCATCTCGGCTGCCGCCTCCTCGGCCTCGTGGAGGAGAACCCCGATGCGGTCACCGAGGGCGACGCCGCTCTTCGGCGTGTCGGCCCGGATTCGGTCCTCGAGCTCCTTGATACGGGCGTTGCACTTGGCCACATGGGCCTGGAGGCGGCGGGTGTGGGCTTCGGCCTCCTCCACCCGGCTGAGGGCCTCGGCGAGAGAGTCGAGATACTCGTCGACTTCTTCCCGGTCGTAGCCGCGGAGGCTGACGGTGAAGGATGGTGCGTTGGTCTTGGAATCCATGGCTCCTCGGTTTGGCGCGGCGGGCGGCTAGTGGCTAGTCCTGGCCCGCCGGCAACTGTCGCCCCGTTGAGCGGCCGGTACCGATCCCGACGCCATCCTCCCTGATCTTGACGGCCCGCGCAAGCACCGCTACCCCACCCTCGGACCAGCCCCTCACAGTCCCTGACCAGCACGGTCTCGAGGATCAAGGTGGCGGCTGAGGCCACCCCGGCCCGTCTTTTCCCCCGGAAGATCTTGACCATCGGGACAACGTGCCGTACCCTTTTCGGGAACACGGATTGATGCGAAGAAGGGCGGTTGCCTTTAGTCGCGTCTCGGCCTATACTGGTCAGTTGCCGTGGTTGTCCGCCTTGTGCTTGCCGTCTCGCTGACGCGGCTTCGGCGCGCCCCCACTGCGGAGATCTCCTCATCCCCCCTCCCTCAGGAGTAGGCCCTTGCCGTCACGTTCCGCCGCTCGGGAGCGTTTCTCCTTCGCCAACCTCGACGAGGTCCTGCCACTGCCGGATCTCATCTCTATTCAGCGCGACTCGTTCCGCTGGTTCCTCGAGCAGGGCCTGGCGGACACCTTCCGCGACATCAGTCCCATCGAGGACTTCTCGGGCTCGCTGAAGCTCATCCTCGAGTTCGACCCCACCGATATCGACCTGCGCCCGCCTCCGAAGTTCTCGGTGGAGGAGTGCAAGGAAAAGGACATGACCTACGCGGCCCCGATCTTCGTGCGGGCCCAGTTCCAGAACGCCAACACCGGAGAGATCAAGGAACAGACCGTCTTCATGGGCGACTTTCCGATGATGACGGACAAGGGGACGTTCATCATCAACGGCACGGAGCGGGTGGTTGTCTCGCAGCTGGTCCGGTCGCCGGGGGTCATCTTCCAGCCCGGTCGGGACGCCAAGACCATCGTGACCGGTACTATTCACCCATACCGCGGCGAATGGATCGAGTTCGACGTGGAGGCCAAACCCGGTAAGGACATCAGCGCCGGCTCCCGGGTGGCCCGCAAGCGCCGGCTCAGCCTGTTCGTGCTGCTCCGCGCCCTCGGCTACACCGACGAGGCGGTTCTGGAGCGCTTCGTGCGGCACTTCGAGTTCCTCGAGGGCCAGTGGGAGAAGGAGCGCGAGCTTGCTCCCACCCAGGAGGAGGCCCTCCTCGAGATCTACAAGCGGGCCCGGCCCGGCGAGCCGCCCTCGACCGAGTCGGCACGGATCTATTTCGAGAACGCCTTCTTCAACCCCAAGCGCTATGACCTGACGCGGGTCGGTCGTTACAAGCTCGACCGCAAGCTCGGGCCTGAGATCGCCCGGGCCGAGGACCTGTTCGGGATCGATCTCGAGCGCCCGGCCGAGGGCCAGGGCGTTCTGTCCCGCGCCGAGATCCTGGCCGCCTGCAGCTACCTCCTGCACCTGGCCAAGGGCGAGTCGGGGTACCGGCTCGACGACCAGGACCACTTCGCCAACCGGCGCATCCGCTCGGTGGGTGAGCTCATCCAGAACCAGGTCCGGGTCGGCCTGTCCCGTATGGAGCGAGTCGTCCGCGAGCGGATGACGACCCAGGATGTCGAGGCCATAACGCCGCAGACCCTGATCAACATCCGGCCCGTGGTGGCGGCCATCAAAGAGTTCTTCGGGACCTCCCAGCTGTCGCAGTTCATGGACCAGACCAACCCGCTATCCGGGCTCACCCACAAGCGCCGTCTGTCGGCGATGGGGCCCGGCGGCCTGTCGCGTGAGCGGGCCGGGTTCGAGGTCCGGGACGTCCATACCTCCCACTACGGCCGCATGTGCCCCATCGAAACGCCGGAAGGGCCCAACATCGGCCTCATCGGTCACCTGGCTTCGTATGGCCGCATCAACTCCTACGGGTTCATCGAGACCCCCTACCGCAAGGTTGTAGACGGACGGGTCACCGACGAGATCACCTACCTCGCCGCCGACGAGGAGGAGGAGTACGTCATCGCCCAGGCCAACGCCAAGCTCGGCTCGGACGGCACCCTGGTCCAGGATCGGGTCCTCGTCCGCCGGGCGCCTCAAGGTCCCGGGGTCCGGGTCGGTGCGGCCGGCACGAGCTACGGCACCACGAGCGAGGTCGACTTCGTGCCCCCGGCCGAGGTGGATCTCATGGACGTGTCGCCAAAGCAGATCGTGTCGATCTCGACCGCTCTGATCCCGTTCATCGAGCACGACGACGCCAACCGGGCCCTGATGGGCGCCAACATGCAGAAGCAGGCGGTGCCGCTGGTGCGGCCCGAGGCGCCGTTCATCGGCACCGGGGTCGAGGCCCGGGCTGCCCGCGACGCCGGTGACGTGCTGCTGGCGGAGGGCACCGGCACGGTGGTGGAGGTCTCCGGCGATCACGTCACCGTCGAGTACCAGCCGGGGCAGTCCGACTGGGCCGGGACCCCCCTCGGGCGCAAGGTGTACCGCCTGGCCAAGTTCCGTCGTTCCAACCAGAACACCTGCCTCAACCAGCGCATCGTCGTCGACGAGGGCGATCAGATCGCGAATGGTGACGTGCTCGCCGACGGGCCGTCCACCGAAGCCGGGGAGCTCGGGCTCGGCAAGAACCTCCTGGTCGCCTTCATGCCCTGGGAGGGTTACAACTACGAGGACGCCATCATCCTCTCCGAACGCCTGGTACGCGACGACGTGCTCACCTCGATCCACATCGAGGAGTACGAGGTCGACGCCCGGGACACCAAGCTCGGCGCCGAGGAGATCACCCGGGACATCCCGAACCTCTCCGAAGAGATCCTCAAGGACCTCGACGAGCGGGGCATCATCCGCATCGGAGCCGAGGTCGGCCCGGGCGACGTGCTGGTCGGCAAGGTCACACCCAAGGGCGAGACCGAGCTGACACCGGAGGAGCGCCTGCTGCGGGCCATCTTCGGGGAGAAGGCCCGTGAGGTCCGTGACACCTCCCTCAAGGTGCCTCACGGCGAGTCCGGGAAGGTCATCGACGTCCGCGTGTTTTCCCGGGAGGACGCCCACGAGCTCCCGCCCGGCGTCAACCAGCTGGTCCGGGTGTACGTGGCGCAGAAGCGCAAGATCTCAGAGGGCGACAAGCTGGCCGGCCGCCACGGCAACAAGGGCGTCATCTCCAAGATCCTTCCGATTGAGGACATGCCGTTCCTGGCCGACGGAACCCCCGTCGACATCATCCTCAACCCCCTCGGCGTGCCCTCGCGAATGAACGTGGGCCAGGTGCTCGAAAGCCACCTGGGCTGGGCTGCCCGCTGGGGCTGGGACGGCGACGGCAACGGAGCCGCCGGACCTACCGGGTCGAACGGGGCCACGGGGGCCACCGGGGCCACCGGACATACCGGGTCGAACGGGGCCACGGGGGCCACCGGGGCCACCGGACATACCGGGTCGAGAGGGGCCGGCGCCGCCGGTAGCTTCGGGTCCGGCGACGGCAACGGCTCGGCGCGCTACGGCGCGCGCAAGACCCGGCCGATCGGTGAGCCGGCGGTGCACGTCGCCACGCCGGTCTTCGACGGGGCCCACTGGGACGAGGAGGCCGACGCCGGCCGCCATCCGACCATGCGCCAGATATTCGAGCGGCTCTACCCCGAGGCCAGCGGCACGGACTACGGCGATAGGGGCCGGCTCATCGGCACCGACGGGAAGGCCACCCTCTTCAACGGCCGCACCGGGGAGCCCTACGACAATCCCATCAGCGTGGGCTACGTCTACATCCTCAAGCTCGCCCACCTGGTCGACGACAAGATCCACGCCCGGTCCACCGGGCCCTACTCGATGATCACCCAGCAGCCCCTTGGCGGGAAAGCCCAGTTTGGTGGCCAGCGCTTCGGGGAGATGGAGGTGTGGGCCCTGGAAGCGTACGGCGCCGCCTACGCCCTGCAGGAACTGCTCACCATCAAGTCGGACGACGTGCTCGGCCGGGTCAAGGTCTACGAGGCCATCGTCAAGGGCGAGAACATTCCCGAACCGGGGATCCCGGAGAGCTTCAAGGTGCTCATCAAGGAGATGCAGAGTCTCTGCCTCAACGTCGAGGTTCTGAGCAACACCGGCGAGGAGATCGAGATGCGCGAGCTCGACGAGGACGTGTTCCGCACGGCCGAAGAGCTCGGCATCGACATCAGCCGGCCGGAGCGAGGATCGGACGAGGAGGACGCTCGGCGGGCGTCCGAAAGGGGCTTGTAGTGCAGTCGACTGCCCGGCCGGGCGCCCGGCGCCCGGCGCCCGGCGCCGGCCGAGCCGACAGCCTAAGGCTGCTTGCCAAACGAACTTTTGCCGTCCACCAGCAGTGCTGCCGGATCGGCGCCACGCAGAGGTCGATGAGTACACGGGGTGATCGCTAAGTGCTAGACGTCAACAACTTCGAACAGCTGCGGATCGGGCTGGCCACGGCCGACGCCATCCGCACCTGGTCCAACGGCGAGGTCAAGAAGCCGGAGACCATCAACTACCGCACCCTCCGCCCCGAAAAGGACGGGCTCTTCTGCGAGAAAATCTTCGGTCCCACCAAAGACTGGGAGTGCTACTGCGGCAAGTACAAGCGGGTCCGGTTCCGCGGCATCATCTGTGAGCGCTGCGGGGTCGAGGTGACGCGCTCCAAGGTGCGCCGCGAGCGCATGGGCCACATCGAGCTGGCCGCGCCCGTGGTCCACATCTGGTATCTGCGAGGCACCCGCAGCTGGCTGGCCTACCTTCTCATGGGCACCGAGGCCCGTGAGGAGCTCAAGGCCAAGCAGCTGGAGAAGGTCATCTATTTCGCCGCCAACCTGGTCACCTGGGTCGACGAGGAGAAGCGCCACCTCGAGCTGCCAAACGCTGAGGCCGAGCTGGCCGAGGAGCTGACAGAGATCGAGCGGGCCCGCGACCTCGAGCTGGACCGCCGTTTCAAAGCGCTGGAGGAAGAGCTGGCCCGCATGGAGGGCGAGGGCGCCAAAGATTCGGAGCTGAAGGCGCGACAGCGTCAGGTGGACAAGGAGCTGGCCGCCATCCGCGAACGGGCCGAGGCCGAGCTGGACCTGGTCAAGCGGACCTTCGACGAGTTCCGCAACCTGCACTCGCGCAAGATCATCGAGGACGAGCTGCTCTGGCGCGAGCTCAAGGACCGCTACGGCGAGTACTTCCGGGGCGGCATGGGCGCCGAGGCCATCGCCAGCCTGATCAGTGAGATCGACTTCGACGAGGAGGAGATCAAGCTCCGCGACGCCATTGATCCGAGCGACGGCCGCCGGCCCCTGTCGGTCCAGCGCCGCCAGAAGGCCATCAAACGGTTGAAGATCGTGTCGGCCTTCAACCGCCGCGATGAGCACGGCCGGCGCGCCAACGACCCGCGGGCCATGATCCTCGACGCGGTCCCGGTGATCCCACCCGAGCTGCGGCCCATGGTGCAGCTCGACGGTGGCCGCTTTGCCACGTCGGACCTCAACGACCTGTACCGCCGGGTCATCAACCGCAACAACCGACTCAAGCGGCTCCTCGACCTCGGCGCTCCCGAGATCATCGTCAACAACGAGAAGCGCATGCTCCAGGAGGCCGTTGACGCCCTGTTCGACAACGGTCGCCGTGGGCGCCCCGTCACCGGCCCCGGCAACCGGCCGCTCAAGTCGCTGTCGGACATGCTCAAGGGCAAGCAGGGCCGGTTCCGCCAGAACCTGCTCGGCAAGCGCGTCGATTACTCGGGCCGTTCGGTGATCGTGGTCGGTCCGACCCTCAAGCTGCACCAGTGCGGGCTCCCGAAGCAAATGGCGCTCGAGCTGTTCAAGCCGTTCGTCATGAAGCGGCTGGTAGACCTGGAGCTGGCCCAGAACATCAAGTCCGCCAAGCGCATGGTCGAGCGCCGGCGGGCCCAGGTCTGGGACGTGCTGGAGGAGGCCATCAAGGAGCATCCGGTGTTCCTCAACCGGGCCCCGACCTTGCACCGCCTGGGTATCCAGGCCTTCGAGCCGGTCCTGGTCGAGGGCAAGGCCATCCAGATCCACCCGCTCGTCTGCACCGCCTTCAACGCCGACTTCGACGGCGACCAGATGGCCGTCCACCTGCCCCTCTCAGCGGAGGCCCAGGCCGAGGCCCGCATCCTGATGCTGTCGGCCAACAACATCCTTTCCCCCGCAACCGGGCGACCCATCGTGACCCCCACCCACGACATGGTGTACGGGGCGTACTACCTCACCTTGGAAAAAGACGGGGCGAAGGGTGAGGGTCGCACCTTCCGCCACGTCCACGAGGTGGAACAGGCTTACGACGCCGGCGATCTCGACCTGCACGCCCGGGTCAACTGGCGCCGGCCGATTTCGCCCAACAACGGAGGCGCCGCCTTCGAGACGATCGCGACGACGGCGGGACGCATCATCTTCAACACGGCCCTGCCCGATGACTTCGAGTTCGTCAACGACATCGTCGGCAAGCGCAATCGCTCCCTCGCGTCCATCGTCGGCGTGCTGGCCGACAACTACGACCGGGCCGAGGTGGCCGACAGCCTCGACAAGATCAAGGATCTGACCTTCCGCTACGCGGCCCGATCCGGTCTCACCATCTCTATCGACGACGTGAAGACCCCTCCTTCGAAGGCCGCCATCATCGCCCGCTACGAGGCTGAGGCCCAGAAGGCCGAAACCCAGTTCAAGCGGGGGATCATCACCGACGACGAGCGCCGCCAGAAGGAGATAGAGATCTGGACCTCGGCCAACTCGGACGTCGGCAAGGCGATGGAGGACACCCTCCATGGCATCCTGTTCAACCCACTCGACATGATGGTGGACTCCGGCGCCCGTGGTAACCCGCAGCAGGTCCGCCAGATCGCCGGTATGAAGGGACTGGTCTCCAACCCTCGGGGCGAGATGATCCCCCGTCCCATCCTGGCGTCGTTCCGGGAGGGGCTGTCGGTGCTGGAGTACTTCATCTCCACCCACGGCGCCCGCAAGGGGCTGGCCGACACCGCCCTGCGAACCGCCGACTCCGGGTACCTCACCCGCCGCCTCGTGGATGTGGCCCAGGAGCTCATCGTGCGCGAAGAGGACTGCGCGACGACGCGCGGGATCCGGATCGCCAATATCCAGCCCGACGACGAGACGGTGCGGGCTTACCTCGAAACCCGTATCGACGGCCGGGTCCTGGCCCGCGAGGCCACCCTTTCGACCGGCGAGGTGCTGCCGGCCGGAACGGAGATCTCGCCCCGAATGCTGGACACCCTGCGCGACGATACGGCCGTGACCGAGATCCTGGCCCGGTCGGTGCTCACGTGCGAGTCGGATCACGGGGTGTGCGCCCAGTGCTACGGCCGTTCGCTCGCCACCAACCGCCACATCGAGCTCGGTGAGGCGGTCGGTGTGATCGCGGCCCAGTCGATCGGAGAGCCCGGCACGCAGCTGACCATGCGAACCTTCCACACCGGCGGCATCGCCGGTGAGGACATCACCCATGGACTCCCGCGCGTCGTCGAGCTGTTCGAGGCCCGCACCCCCAAGGGCGCCGCGGTGCTGGCGCGTACCTCCGGCGTGGTTCGCATTGTCGAGGAGGACAACAACACCCGCCGCGTCCTCGTCGTTGCCGACGATGGCAGCGAGGACGCCTACACCGTCAGCTCGCGGGCCAAGCTGGCCGACGGGGTCCGCGACGGGACCGAGATCACCGCCGGCGACCCCATCGTCGACGGCCCCAAGGACCCCAAGCAGCTGCTTGACATCAAGGGCATCCGGGAGACCCAGCAGTACCTGGTCAACGAGGTGCAGCAGGTCTACCGGGACCAGGGCGTGTCGATTCACGACAAGCACATCGAGCTGATAGTGCGCCAGATGCTGCGCCGGGTCCTCGTCGCCGAGCAGGGCGAGAGCCCCTTCCTCCCCGGCGAGCGGGTCGACGCCCGCACCTACGCCGAGGTCAACCGGGCCCTGGTCACCGAAGGCAAGCGGCCCGCCGAGGGGCGCCCCGAGCTCATGGGCATCACCAAAGCCTCGCTCGCCACCGACAGCTGGCTATCGGCGGCCTCCTTCCAGGAGACCACCCGCGTCCTCACCGAGGCGGCCATCGAGGGCAAGTCGGATCACCTCTTCGGCCTCAAGGAGAACATCATCATCGGCAAGCTGATCCCGGCCGGGACCGGGATGCTCCGGTACCGCAACCTCCAGCTCGAGGCGCCGGAGGCCGAGCGGATGAC
This sequence comes from uncultured Acidimicrobiaceae bacterium, assembly GCA_963834725.1. Lineage (GTDB taxonomy): Bacteria > Actinomycetota > Acidimicrobiia > Acidimicrobiales > Palsa-688 > PALSA-693. The sequence goes on along the minus strand of CAWICN010000001.1, from coordinate 2,145,368 downwards.
GTTCTGGACGTCGTCCGACGACGAGGCCGGCACCGAGGACCTGGCCGCCTGGCTGGCGTCCATCGGTACCCAGGGCGATGCCTGGGAAGCCGAGGCCAACGGTGAGGCTCAGCCCGACTCCGTCGGTAGCGATCTCGCTGGGAGCCTCGGCGACAGCGGGGAAGAGAGCGCTTCCTAAAGGGTGAAGGGGCAGGGGCGGGCGCGAGGGTCGGGCGAGGTCGAGGGCCGCCTCGGCGCGCCTCGCCCTGGTGCGCCTCGCCCTGGTGCGCCTCGGCCTGGTGCGCCTCGGCCTGGTGCGCCTCGGCCTGGTGCGCCTCGGGCAGCCCGATCGGCTTTTCTGTAGCGCGCGCCCCTTTAACTGGGCACGAATTGCGACAGAAAATCGCTGAAAGGGCGCGATTCGCGACAGAAAAATGGGACGGTGGCCGCTACACTGCCCGTCCGGTCGTTCCGGGGGCCCGTCGGTCCCGGTCCGGTCGGTTCCGAACGCCGGGGGGTGCCCGGTCCGGTCGGTTCCGAACGCCGGGGGGTGCCCGGTCCGGTCGGTTCCGGACGCCGGGGGGCCCCGTCCGGGCGTTCCCGGCGCCCGGAGCCGGCCGAGTCGCCCTGATACCCCCGGGCCCCCGCTGAGCGGTCCCGATGGGCTATCATGCCTATTGGCCCCCCGGCCGGTATCGGCGCGCATGGGCCGGCCGAGATCGGCGCGGCAAGTTCTTACATAACGAGAGGTCAGGTTGCCCACCATCGCGCAGTTGGTCCGGAAGGGCCGCGAACAGAAGACGGTCAAGACCAAGACGCCGGCGCTTCGCGGTGCCCCGCAGCGTCGCGGCGTCTGCACACGCGTCTACACGACCACCCCGAAGAAGCCGAACTCGGCGCTTCGCAAGGTGGCCCGGGTCCGTCTCACCAGCGGTGTCGAGATAACCGCCTACATCCCCGGCGTCGGCCACAACCTTCAGGAGCACTCCATCGTGCTGGTCCGCGGGGGCCGGGTGAAGGACCTGCCGGGCGTCCGCTACAAGATCATCCGCGGCACCCTGGACACCTCCGGGGTGCGCGACCGCAAGCAGGCCCGCAGCCGTTACGGGGCCAAGAAGGCTTAGGAGACCGGCCAACATGCCCCGCAAAGGACCCGCTCCCCGCCGCGACCTGCTTCCGGACCCCATTTACCGGTCCGTGCTGGTCACCCAGATCGTCAACAAGGTGCTCGAGCGCGGCAAGCGCAGCCTGGCCGAGCGTGTCGTCTATGAGGCCCTGGACATCGTGAAAGACCGCGGCGACGGCGACCCCATCGGCGTCGTCAAGCGGGCGGTCGAGAACACCAGGCCCCAACTCGAGGTGAAGAGCCGGCGGGTCGGTGGCGCCACCTACCAGGTGCCCGTCGAGGTGAGGCCGCGCCGGGCCGGCACCCTGTCGATCCGCTGGCTGGTTGGCTACGCCAAACAGCGCCGAGAAAAGACCATGTCCCAGAAGCTGGCGGCCGAGCTGCTCGACGCCTCCAACGGCATCGGCGCCGCCGTCAAGCGCCGGGAAGACATGCACAAGATGGCCGAATCCAACAAGGCCTTTGCCCACTACCGCTGGTAGTACCCCACGCCCCCGCAGAGAGAATCGCATGGCTGAAGCAAAAGCAACCCGTACCAAGCCCCTGGCGCAGATCCGCAACATCGGGATCATGGCCCACATCGACGCGGGAAAGACCACCACCACCGAGCGGATCCTCTTCTATACCGGCATCAACTACAAGATCGGCGAGGTGCACGAGGGCGCGGCGACGATGGACTGGATGCCCCAGGAACAGGAGCGGGGCATCACGATCACCTCCGCCGCCACCACCACGGAGTGGAACGGCACCCGCATCAATATCATCGACACCCCTGGCCATGTCGACTTCACCGTCGAGGTGGAGCGCTCGCTCCGGGTCCTCGACGGCGCCGTAGCTGTGTTCGACGCCGTCGCCGGCGTGGAGCCCCAGACCGAGACAGTCTGGCGCCAGGCCGACAAGTACGGCGTGCCCCGGATGTGCTTCATCAACAAGATGGACCGCATCGGGGCCGACTTCTTCCGCTGCGTCAACATGATCCGGGACCGTCTCGACGCCACCGTGGCCGTTACCCAGTTGCCGATCGGATCTGAGAGCGAATTCCGGGGCGTGGTGGACCTGCCGAACATGCAGGCCTACGTCTGGCCCGAGGAATCCAACAGGGGCGAGAAGTTCGACATCGTCGGCATCCCCGCCAACCTGGTCGACGAGGCCGAGTCCTACCGGGCCCTGCTCATCGACACCCTCTCCAACTTCGACGATCGGATCACCGAAAAGTTCCTGAGCGAGGAGGAGATCACCGCCTTCGACCTGACCAGGGCCCTTCGGAACGCCACGATCTCCAGCCAGGTGGTCCCGGTGCTGTGCGGTTCCGCCTTCAAGAACAAGGGCGTCCAGCCCATGCTCGACGCCGTCGTCGCCTACCTGCCCTCCCCGATCGACATCCCGCCCACCCGGGGGATGGACATCAAGGGGATCGAGGAGCTCGAGCGTCGGGCCGACGACTCGGAGCCCTTCGCCGCCCTGGCCTTCAAGATCATGACCGACCCCCACCTGGGCAAGCTGACCTACGCCCGGGTGTACAGCGGTCAGCTCAAGGCCGGGAGCCCGGTCCTCAATTCCAACAAGGATCGACGCGAACGGGTCGGGCGGATCTTGCAGATGCACGCCAACCACCGCGAGGATCGCGACGCCACGTTCGCCGGCGACATTGTCGCCCTGGTCGGTCTCAAGCAGACAACCACCGGCGACACCCTCTGCGATCAGAACGCCCCGGTCGTGCTCGAGGCGCTGGACTTCCCCGAGCCAGTCATCCATGTCGCGGTCGAGCCCAAAACCAAAAACGACCAGGACAAGCTGTCCCGTGCCCTCCAGGCGCTGGCCGAGGAGGATCCCACCTTCCAGGTGCACTCCGACGAAGAGACCGGCCAGACGATCATCGGCGGCATGGGCGAGCTGCACCTCGAGGTGCTGGTCGACCGGATGCTGCGCGAGTTCAGGGTCGACGCCAATGTGGGCAAGCCCCAGGTGGCCTACCGGGAGACCGTCCGGAATCCCGTGGAGAAGGTCGAGACCCGCTATGTGCGCCAAACGGGCGGTCGCGGTCAGTACGGCCACGTGGTCCTCAACCTGGAGCCGACCGGACCCGGAGGTGGGTACGAGTTCATCGACAAGATCACCGGGGGCGTCATTCCCAAGGAGTACATCCCCTCGGTCGACGCCGGCATCCAGGACGCCATGCAGTCGGGAGTACTCGCCGGCTACCCGGTGGTGGACGTCAGGGCCACCCTGGTGTTCGGCTCCTACCACGATGTCGACAGCTCGGAGATGGCGTTCAAGATCGCAGGCTCGATGTGCTTCAAGGAAGGCTGCCGGCGGGCCCATCCGGTCCTTCTCGAACCGATCATGTCCGTCGAGGTGGTCACTCCGGAGGACTACATGGGCGACGTGATCGGCAACTTGTCCTCCCGCCGCGGCAGGGTCGAAGGCATGGAGCAGCGAGGCAACTCGCAGGTGATCCGGGCCCAGGTCCCGCTAGCGGAGATGTTCGGGTACGCTACCGATCTGCGGTCGCGTACCCAGGGGCGGGCGACCTACAGTATGCAGTTCAACTCGTACCAGGAAGTCCCCGACTCGGTCTCGCATGAGATCGTGGCCCGGGTCCGGGGCGAGTAACAACCCAGCGCCGGACGCTGGGGCGCGGGCCTTCCCGCACACCAAGTAACCTTTATTACCGCGTGATCCCCCGGCCAGGACGGCCGGACCGCATGAGGAGTAACCCCTTCCATGGCCAAGCAGAAGTTCGAGCGCACCAAGCCCCATCTCAATATCGGGACCATGGGTCACATCGACCACGGTAAGACCACCCTGACCGCGGCGATCACCAAGGTCCTGTCCGAGCGCGACCCGAGTGGCACCAAGTTCAAGGCATTCGACGAGATCGACAAGGCCCCCGAGGAGAAGCAGCGGGGCATCACCATCAACATTGCCCACGTCGAGTACCAGACCCCGAACCGCCACTACGCCCACGTCGACATGCCCGGCCACGCCGACTACATCAAAAATATGATCACCGGGGCGGCCCAGGTCGACGGTGCCATCCTGGTCGTCTCGGCGGCGGACGGTCCCATGCCGCAGACACGGGAGCACGTGCTCTTGGCCCGGCAGGTCGGCGTTCCGTCGATCGTGGTGGCGCTCAACAAGGCCGACATGGTCGACGACGAGGAGCTGCTCGATCTGGTCGAGCTCGAGGTCCGGGAGCTGCTCACCGAGTACGAGTTCCCCGGCGACGACACGCCGGTGATCCGGATTTCCGCGCTCAAGGCCCTGGAGGGCGACAAGGACTCGGAGAAGCAGGTCCTCGAGCTCATGCAGGCCGTCGACGACTTCGTGCCCGAGCCGGAGCGTGACACCGACAAGGCCTTCCTGATGCCGATCGAGGACGTGTTCACCATCTCGGGTCGCGGCACTGTGGTCACCGGCAAGGTCGAACGGGGCCGGGTCAAGGTCGGAGACGACGTGGAGATCGTCGGTCTGCGGCCCACCCAGAAGACGGTGTGCACCGGAGTCGAGATGTTCAACAAGTTCCTCGACGACGGCCAGGCGGGCGACAACATCGGCGCCCTGCTGCGCGGCATCAAGAAGGAAGAGGTGCAGCGGGGCCAGGTGCTCTGCAAGCCGGGATCGATCACCCCGCACACCAACTTCGAGGCCAACGTGTACGTGTTGACCAAGGAGGAGGGCGGCCGCCATAAGCCATTCTTCAACAACTACCGGCCGCAGTTCTACTTCCGCACCACCGACGTGACCGGTTCCATCACCCTGGCCGAGGGCACCGAGATGGTCATGCCAGGTGACAACACCGTCATGACCGTCGAGTTGCACAAGCCCATCGCCATGGACGAGGGCCTCCGGTTCGCCATCCGTGAGGGTGGTCGGACAGTCGGCGCCGGCCGGGTCACCAAGATCCTTAAGTAACCACTTTGGGTAAAGAGGGCGCCGGTCGCTGCTTGCGGACCGGCACCTCTTTTACCTCTGCTTCTTGAAATCGATCGGAGAGCGCCGTGGCTGACGGCAACAAGCAACGGATCCGCATCCGCCTGAAGGCGTATGACCACGAGATCCTTGACCAGTCCACGAAGAAGATCGTGGAGACGGTGCTGCGCACCCAGGCCAAGGTGCGGGGGCCCGTTCCGCTGCCCACCGAGAAGAACCGCTACACGGTCATCCGGTCGCCGCACAAGTACAAGGACAGCCGCGAGCATTTCGAGATGCGGGTGCACAAGCGGCTGCTCGACATTGTCGAGCACACGCCGAAGACGGTCGACTCGCTCCAGCGCATCGAGTTGCCCGCCGGAGTGGATATCGAGATCAAGATACAACAAAATTAACGCTTTCAGCGTCAGCAGACCACGTTTGGTGGCTGATCGAGCGGTTCTGCTCTCGCTACACTCATCCGGACACGGCGCGCCAGTACCGAGCTGAGCTGACGGCACTGTTCGCCTACTGCGGCGCTTCGAATCCGCGGGCGTTGACGGACGCGATGGTCAATCACTGGGTCGCGGCGGCGCGGGCCAACAACACCAGACGGAGCCGTTTGGCCCGGGTGTGCACGTTTCTTCGGTGGTGCGTCCGCCATGGCGAGTGTGATCCGGTACTGGTCGAGGAGTTGACCAGCCGAGAGAATCCTCTTCGGGCCACGCCGTCCCTGTATGACAAGTTGCAGGGTCGATACCCGGCCCGGTGGCTGACCGACGCGGAGGCCTACGGCGCGCTCCTCGGAGTATGCGACGTCTCCGATGTGGGCCGGCGGGACGAGCTGGTGTTGCGTCTCGGCCTGGCGGGGATGCGTGTGGCGGAGATCATCCGGCTCAGGATCGGGGATCTGCGCCTGGATGCCGATCCGACGATCGGGTGGACCGGCAAGAGGAACCGGCCCCCGCAAGGTGGCGGTCGGTCCCGGACTAATGGCGCTGCTCGACGATTACCTCGACCGCTACTGCGCTGGGATCGGCCGGGCGCTGATGCCAGAGGACCCGGTGGTGTGCCGTCAGAAGACCGGCGGGGGAGTCGGCTCGATCTCATGGGGCCGGTTTTCAAGCAGCCGGTGAGCATCGCCCAACTGGTGCTCGGCCGGGCGGAGCAAGCGGGCCTCGGACATGTCAGCCCGCATGACCTTCGACGCTCCGCCGCCGGCATCCTGCATCGAGCCGTCTCGGACGACGGTGCCCACTACTTCGACCTGCTCGACATCCAGAAGGTACTCGGCCACGCCAACCCGGTCACTACCATGCGCAGGTACATAGATCCCCTCGACAGCGGGGTGATCCGCCGGGCCGCCCGGGTCCGACACCGCCAACGGTGAGGCCCTGCCAGTGTCTGCGCTTGTTGGCCTCGTCGCTCACCGGCCTTCCCCCTTGCCCGCTTTCGCAGCGCGTCGAGGAGCGTGAGGCGGTGGTTCGGCTGGTGCCACACGTCCTCTTCGAGCTCGAGCAGCTCGACGGTTGGCTTGAAACCCGCCCGGTAGCCGAACGTCCCGAAGTACCGCCCGGCGGTACCGAAGCCATCGGGCGGGACCTTCTGTCCCGCCTTGGCGGCCTCGCCTGCCATGTAGGCGGCAATCGCAGCACGTCGCATGCCGGTGGCCACGCCGTCGTCGTTGGCGTAGAAGACCGTCCGCACGTTGACATCCCGCCGGGCGTGGTTCTCGACCGTCCCGGCGGTGACGACCTGCGACCACCACCGGAGCACCTCGGTCGCGGTTTCGCCGCCAAACAGCTGGCTGATCGGCGGTGTCCACCAACGGCCGTTGTGCTTGCCCCTCTGGCGGACGTTCCTGTTGCCGAGCCGCGTGAGCATCTGGAAGCCGCGGTAGTCGCTGTCGCTCATGGAGTCGGGGCCCTTCATCGAAAGGTGAAGATGGGGGCGTCCCTCGGCGCGCTGGAACTCCTTGGACCAGAAGCCAATCGGCCGCTCGCCGAATCCCCGGTACCAGGCTTCGCGGAACGCCCGACGATGCCGCTCCAAGGAGAGTTCATATCCCCCTGCTTGGCGTCGCTCTTCATAATCGTCTAGTTTACTAGACAGTGAATGTCTAGTAGGCTAGACTGCAGGTCGTGACGGGACGGGAGGTTCTGCGCCGGCTGCGGAAGGCAGGGTGTGAAGTGATTCGGCAATCGGGTAGCCACGCGATCGTAAAGTGCGGTAACTGCCAGACGACCGTCCCGGTCCACTCTCGAGACCTCCCGACTGGGACGCTCCGGTGGATCATCCGGGACCTGTCCCCATGCATCGGAACGGACGTCTTGAAATGACCGTGACCAACCGTCCCAAGAAGATCCGGGTGATGTTCACCCCCGAGGGGTCGGACTGGTTGGTCGAGGATCTCAGCGAGCCGCGCATCCACAGCTTCGGTCGTACGGTGTCGAAGGCTCGGGCCAACATCATCGACGCGGCTGCGCTCTGGTATGAGATCGATCCCAAAGCCGTTGAGGTTATTCCCGTCTTTGCTTTCGCCGACGATCTCCCTCGCATCCTTGAGGAACTGGGCGAGGCAAAGGTCGAGTCCTCCCGGGTCGACAACCAGGTCCGGGCGCTCACCGCCACCGCGGTTGAAGAGCTGTTGCGCCGCGGCGTCTCAATGCGAGATGCGGCTGAAATCCTCGGACTGTCGCACCAACGGATACAGCAGATCGCAGCGAAGGGTACGGCTGCAGTAGCGAGAGCACGGAGCAGCAGCAAACGATGAGGCGGGACCGTGAGGAAAATGGACGTGCCCGACCGGCTGAAGATCACCCGGTGACCGAAACCTAAGCCTCGACCAGGAGGGCCAGCCGATGACCGAGCAGCGTGCAAGTTCTGACGTATATCCCTGTATGGGATCAAAATGCAGCAGAATTTAACGCTCCGGCTAGCGGACGGCCGCTCTGAGTGGGGCTTGCTCACACTGATCGGCCGGATCGCGACCGCGACCCACACTCGCTCTGACCGATCTCGCTGATCTTGGCCCAGCCTTTCGAGAGATGGTGCGTGTGGTCCGGCCGGGTGGAACGATCAACGCGAACGACATCCACCTGATGTCGTTGTACCTCGGCGGGATTGCGAGCGCCGACGGCAAACGAATGCCAGCGACACGCTATTTGGGCAGTGACTATGTCCAAGCCGCTCGCGCCATTAATCCGGAAATCCTGAGCTGTCATGAACCTGAGTGGGCGTTGTCGAAGGTGAAGGCAGACCGCTCACCTGACAGTGGTGCCCGGCACCTGCGGCAGCCGCCTACTGGGACACCCCATCAGCGATCGTGTCGTCCTTCCGGGTCGGTAGCACAGACTCCGGAGCGAGTCTCGCCTTGCGGTGCGGCCAGCGAGGGAAGGTGTCCCTCCGAGCGAGCGGGGAGTCTCGTATCACCGGTGATACGATGATCGTATGAGCGAGGTGTCGATCCGTGACTTGAGAAATCACGGGGGCGAGGTCATCGACCGCGTCGAGCGTGGAGAACGGCTAACCGTGACTCGTGACGGTCGGCGGGTATGCGAGCTGCGACCGCTCGGACGGGTCCCGGTCAACGCGAGCGTGCTGGTCGAGCGCTGGTCGCGGCTGCCTCGTGTCGACGCCGTGCGCCTGCGCCGGGACCTCGATGCGGTGATCGACTTTCGGATGTGACTGACCGGGGAATACTCGATACCTCGACAGTCGTGCTCCTCTCTCGACTGGACCCGGAGCTCCTTCCAGAGGAGCCACTGATCAGCGCGGTCACCCTGGCTGAGCTTTCGGTCGGTCCCCTGGTGGCGACCACTCGCAAGGAGCGGTCATCCCGCCAGGCCGTGCTGCAGCAGGCCGAGGCTGACTTCGACCCGTTGCCGTTCGATGCCCCGTCGGCCCGGGCCTTCGGCCGGGTGGCCGCTTTACTGAGAGCCGGGCGCGGAAAGGTACAAGCTCGCGGCTATGACGCCATGATCGCGGCGACGGCAATCGCCAACGACCTTCCTCTCTATAGCGTCAACCCCGGCGACTTCTCGGGAATCGACGACCTGGATCTCCGCCCGATCCCTCATCCCGGCCAGCAGTAAGCGACGCAAGTGAGGCGCCGATGACCGATCAACATGCAAGTTCTGGCGTATGTACGAGGATGAGCTCATCTCGTTGTTCGCGTTCGCAGGTGTCTCGCACCGCCGGTTTTTGACTGAGGCGGCGGTCAACCAGGGGGCGGATCAGCAGTTTGTCAGGGCACTCGTACTGGTGACGTCGATAGATCGGTCTTGACGCCGGCGTAGACGGAGCGGCCGGGTGAAGCATGTGCGGTAGCCGAGCGAAGTCCAAGCCGCGGCGAAATACGCGTCGGCGAACTCGCCGGGATCGGAGAGGCGCATCCGGTGTTGTTCGTCCACTGTGGTGAGGGCCTCCGGGGTCACCACGACGTATCGCATCTGGATCTCGCAGATCATCCCGGATCGGGACGACCGGACGGCCCGGGTTACCGCAAGCTCGCCGTTGCCGCCCGACCCGGCGTCGACGCTACCTTCAATCCAGTAGTCAGGTTCGACCCAACCTTCGATGAGCAGCAAGCCACCAGGGTTCAGGTGCGCGGCGATGTTTGCGACGGCCGCCCGAAGGTCATCTTGCTCGGTTAGATAGCCAATCCCGCTGAACAGCGAGACTGCGATATCGAACGAACGGTCGAGCCGGAACGACCGGAAGTCGCCTTCCGCAAGCGGCACGCCAGGTAGCCGTTTGGCCGCTATAGCGAGCATCTGGGGGCTGAGGTCCACTCCGACGACATCGAACTCTTTCGCAAGGCGAGGGAGGTGTGCGCCTGTTCCGCACCCGACGTCCAGCAACCTCGCGGCCCTCGGCGCACGCAGTCGCGCTTCGCCGATCACCACTCCCGCCTCTGCTCGAGCGTCTCGGCCACGAGCGTCGTGGATGAGGTCGTAGAAGCGAGCAGCCTCGGCATACATGCGACACAAGGATGGCTGCCGCAGGGATGGCGTTCCAGACATTTCATAACTTCCGCGCTCTGCGATCCCGTGGAAGTCTCATCTTGAGGAAAGCCAGCGACGGCAGAGTGTCTCCCGATCGTACTCCGAAGCGCGCCAAGCAGCGGTACTCGAGAAGCGGCCGTTCGGTGCCCGTTGGTAGGGGAGCCGATCGATCGGCTAGCCCGAGCTCCAGAGCCGTCCGGAATCGGCGGGACGGGCGCCCTAGAGGACCCCGAATGCGAGCAGGAGGGCCGCAACCACCACGAGCGCCGCAGCCGCCATTCCGCCAATGAGGAGGGGCGTTAGCAGGGGCCGTCCTTGATCGGCGGCGACCCCTTCGTTTGCCGGTCTGGAGGACTTTCCAACGGAAGGGAGGATGGTCTGTTCGTACACCGATTCCGGCCGGAGAGGGGGCGCGGAGGCCGCCCGCGCTGGGAAGTCGGATGGTTCAGGCGGATCGACAAACACCGGCTGAGCCGTCCGCGTCCCGGTGTCGATTCTGTCCGAGAGCGGCGGACGCGACGGAAGTGGTTGGGCACCGGTCACGGTGGGCGGGTCAGGACGCTTGGGGCCTCCCTCGGCCCGGTCCGGCATCACCACCAGCCGGGGCGCGGGCATCGGTATGGCCACGGAGGGTCCGTGCTGAGCGGGCGGGAGCGGCGCCCCGGCCAGGGGCAGAAGTGGTGGCGTCTCGGGGGGCGCGGCTGCTGACGGCGGGGGAGCAGCAGCGGCGGCTGGCGGGGGGGGAGCAGCGGCGGCTGGCGGGGGCGGTGGCGGCGCCACCCAGCGAGGTGGCGCGAAGATCTGGACTTCCCGCCGGGCGTGGGCTGGTGGCGCCAAGGTCGCGGCCGGTGGCGGTTGGTCGGCCGGGGCGAGTAGCGGCCGGTCGCCCGGGGCTGGAGACACGGCGCCCGGCGCGGAGCCGGCCCGGTCCCACGCCACATACGATGTCGGAGGCCATCCGGCGGCGGCTTCGACCGCCACCAGGGCGTCGGCGAAGTCGGCCGCCGAGCGCGGCCGTTGGTCGGGATCCTTGGAGAGAGCTGCTTCGAGCAGATCCGAAAGCGCGAGCGGGATGTCGTCGGCCCGCAGCGGTCGCACTGGATCGCGGATGATGCGCAGGATGACCGAGGCTGGCGCTTCGTTATCGAAGGCGACAAACGGCGCCGAGCCGGTGAGCAGCTGGTACATGGTCGACGCCAACCCGTAAATATCGGCGGCAGCCGATAGGGGCTGGCCCTCCAGCATCTCAGGAGCCGCGTGCAGGGTGGTGAAACCGAACACGCCGGCGGTCTCCTGCGCGGAGGCCTGGAGAGCGGCGACTCCGAAGTCCCCGAGGGCGGGCTCACCGAACTGAGTGACGAGGATGTTCTGCGGCTTCATGTCGCGGTGCAGAAAGCCGCGGCGGTGCGCCGTCTCGAGGGCGCCCGCGATCTTGATGGCGATATTGGTGACCTCGCGGGCCGGGAGCGACCCGCTCCGCCGCACCCTTTGCGCCAGCGATTCGCGGCACAACTCGAGGACGAGCACGGGCCGGCCGTCGGGGGTGCTCAGGGGCCGGTAGAGGGTGACGATGTTTGGATGGTCGCTCACCTGGGCCAGCGCTTGAGTCTCCTGGGCGAAGGTCTCGATGAGACGAGGGTGGACGGATTCGATCTTGAGGATCTTGAGCGCTACCGGGCGGCCGGTATCGACCTCGACGGCCCGATACACCGTCGCGAACGCCCCACCGCCGATCTCCTCGGCGTCCTTGTAACCGGGCAGGATCAGGGCCGGTGCCCCCCGATCCTTACGTCGCGCCACGACCTCGAACCTAGCGGTGTCGCCGCTCGGTGGTTATCGCCCCGACGAGCCCCGACGCGGTCGATGGCCGGCGCCGGGCCGTCCCGACGAACCCCGACGCCGCCGATGGCCGGCGCGGGGCCGAGCCGACGGCCAGCAGCGCCCGGGCCCGCTGGCGGCGATCGAGGCTGCGGTGGATCGTGCGCCGTACCGTCCGCTGCGTCGCCCAGGCCTGTTGGGCCTCAGGATGATCGGGGGGTCCGCTGACCGAGAACACGGCTCGTTCTGCTACGGCCCCCACGTCCTGCACGAGGCCGGTGAGGTCCGGGCCGAACACCTGGCCGGCGGCGCTGGCGACCTCCTCGGCCGTGTCGGCCGACCTCGTCGCCATACCAGCTTGCTGAAGGCCGTCGAGCAGCTCCAGCCAGGCGCCGACCGCCAGCTGGGCGGGCTCATCCTGGCGCCGGGCGCGCCGGCGGAGGACCCGGCGGGCCCCGGCCAGTCCGGGTCCGAGCAGGGCGGCGGCCACCGCCGCGCCACCGAGCACCACCAGGCCCAGCACCCACCACGGCATTTGGTGATTTCGCGGCGCCCGGATCACGGCCGGTTTGGCGACCGCGTGACCGCCGGCGATCTCGCGGCTCGGCACGGCGTTGGCCTGATTCGGGCGCACGATCGTCGGTGTGACCTGTACCGCCTGAGGGGGCGGCGAACCGATGCCCACCACGGCGTTTGGGGTGGGATCCGCGACCACCCACCCCATACCGGCTACCGGAATCTCCACCCACGTCCAGGCCTGCCGGTTGGTCACCGTGTAGTTGCCCGCGGGCACTGGACCGGTGCTGGATCCGGGCCCCATCCGGAACCCGCTGACCACACGCGCCGGCACGCCCATATACCTGGCGACCATGGCGTAGAGGGTGGCGAACTGTTCAGGTGTGGCGCTGCGCTGGTTGACAACGGCGTTGATGACGACCGACAGCGAAGTGCCGCTGGACCGGTTGCCGCGCATGGGTGCAGCAGCGGTGGTCGGTACCGGGCGAGCGGGCTGCGTCTTTTTCCGATGAGTGGTTGGTACCGGCCGAGCCGGCGCCGTCTTTTTTTTCCGCTGAGCGGTGGTGGGCACCGGGCGAGCGGCTTGGGTCGCTTTCCGAGCAGGTGGATTGGCGGGTGCGGCACCGGGGTCGAGTCGCCGCTCCTCGGCATGTAGCCCGGTCACGACCGCCTGCAGGAAGCCCACGGTCGGAGCGGGGCGGCGGCCCGTGATGGTCGACAAAAAGCGCAGCGCTGTCGCCATCGCGGTGGACGAGTAGGGGGGTAGCGCGAGGTCCCCTGACGAGGTCACGCCCACGCCGTCCGCGGCGGGCACACGATCCAGGGTGGCGAGGGGGGCACTGGAGGCAACCCGGTAGGAGATGAGGTCGCCATTGGCGCGTTCCGGCATCAACATGCCGGTCGCCGCGTCCACCGCTACCTGCTGACCGGTCACATCGACCGGTCGGTCGAGGGCCGGCAGGAACGGTACGGGCAGGGGCTGGACGATGGCAAACTGCTGGCGCACCTGGCTCGACCCCAACCCGGCCGCCGCAGCAGCCGTCCCGTTTGGACCCGGCACCCGGCCTCCCGTTGGCTCGAACGTGGTGTCGAAGCTCCATGTCCCGCCGTCATAGTTGTCGAGGACGACAGTTGCGAGGTACCCAGTGGACGCCTCGGCGGTGCGGACCCGGAGAACTGTGCGCGCCGGCGAACGGGGGTTGTCGTCGCGCAGCCCGGCCATGATGTCAAGCGGATCGTTCAGCACGTTGGCCTTGATCGGCGCGGCCCGGTTGAGCGAGACGGGCCGGCTTGAGAGCCGCGGCACTGACGGCACGGCCATAGCGAGCACCAGGGCGAGGACCACCGCGACCGCCCCCCAGGCGAGGGTGGGCCGCCAGATGGACGGGCGGCCCTGCTCCTCTACCGCCGGGCCAACCGATGCTTCGGGGGTCGCGGCGACCACCAGGACCCGCCGGAGCATGGCGACGCCTACCAGGGTGACCAGCAACAGGGGCGCAGCGATCTTGTCCGCGCCCGGTCTCGATGCGCTCACCGCGTAGGCGACCACGAAGCAGACCACCGGCACCGCCAGGCCGAGCGCGGCCTGGCCGGAGTCGGCGGCTCCGGCCCTTTTCGCCCCTGGCGCCGTTGACGCCCGGCTGATCAGCTCGGCGCTTGTGGCCCCACACAGCCAGGTCAGGGTCAGCGGCGCGGCCAGGAGGGTCCGGCCCCCCCTGAGAGGAAGCGTTTCCGTCAAAACCTGGTTGGGGCCGGTGGTCAGGCCGTGCCAGACGCCGGCGGGGTGCAGTCCTGCGGCGGCCAGCAGAAGTATGACCAGTCCGGCCGCCGACAGGACATAGGAGACGGCGGGAGGTTGCCGCCACCACCGCACCACCAGGAAGGAGATCGATACCGCCGCGACTGAAGCGATCGCCAGCAGCCCCGCTGTCCGGGGCACCGAGAACGCCCGCAGCCAGGGGGTGGCGGCCAGGAAGGTGGCCACCGCCAGCCCGGTAGGGATGGCGACCGCGTCGACAACGCCCAGGCCGGTAACCCGGGGCGCGGTGGGCCTCATCGCGCCACTCCAGTGTTCCAGGCCCGGGCGAGCTCGGCGGCCGACGGGGCGGTGACGACCGTCAAACCGGGTTGTACCGGCACGGGCATGGGCCGGGCGACGATGGTGGTGACGATCACGCGGTCGAATCGGCGTCGCAGGGCGGCGATCATCGGCAATCGGTCCACGTCGAGCCGCCCGGTGACCACCACCAGAGCAGTGCCGCCCCGGTCACGCCGCAACCGCACCAATTGCGCCTCGAGCGATCCGGCCGGGTCGGGCTGGACCTCGGTCAGGTAATCGACCAGAGGTGTTGGATCGCGTTGGGCGGGGCCGCCGAGACGGTCGCCGTTGGTCAGGCGCAGTTGAACTGGCGCCTTCCCGACCGCCATGGAGACGACCAGAGAGGCCGACACGTCGATGGCCTCCTCGAACGTCTCCTCCGAGTATCGCTCGGGAGCGAGGTCGGTGAGCACGACCGTGTAGGGCTGGGACGTGTCCACGTTGTGGCGAACCACCAGCGTTCCCGCGTGGGCGGTCGAGGGCCAGTGCACGGTGCGCAGGTCGTCGCCGACGACATATTCGCGCAGACGGTGAAACGTGATCGTTCCCTGCGGGGAGGCGTCGCTCGACGGTCCCTCCAGGTGGCGGGAGATCCCGGTCGGCAGCGGATGCAAGGCGAGCACCCGGGGATGCACCGCAATGCGTTGGGGCACCCCCATCCGTAGCACGGTGCGGCACAGGCCGAACGGGTCGGCCTTCGGGATCTCCACCGGACCGATTTCGTAGACCCCGCGGTGCGAGGTCGGCAGCCGGTACGTCCGCAATCCCTGCTCGCCCGCGCGCAAGCGAGGCAGGAGGGCCCGAACCGGGCTGTCGCCGAGCCGTTGTTCGATGACCAGCGGTGAGAGCGTTCGCCGCGACAGGTTGGTTACGTGGATGACGGCGATGGCCGGCGTGCCTTTTTCGACACGCGGCGGCTCCACTGCCCGGTCGAGGGCGAGGTGGGGACGGCGCAGCACCGCCGCGACGGACCCGACGACCAGGATCAGCATCCCGGCACCGAGCACGACCACGGCCGGCCATCGGGCCGCCCAACCAAGGGCGGTCAGGGCCGCGCCAATCGCAGCCGCACCGAATCCCAAGCGGGTCACCTGCGGCGAGCGCCCTCGAAGGGCGTGGGCGGGGCGCTACCCACTACCCACCTCATCGGAGCGGTGCGCGGGACGCACCTCATCGGAGCAGGGTGGGCGGGACAGGACCTCATCGGAGCAGGGTGCGCGGGACAGGAACGGCCTGAAGCGTGCGGGCCACGACGTCCGGCGCGGTGCGGCCCTGAATCTCGGCGTCGGGTCGAAGGATGATCCGGTGGGCCAGGGTGGACGGGGCCATGGCTTTGACGTCCTCCGGGATCACATACGACCGTCCGGCGGAAGCCGCGGCCACCCGGGCGGCGCGCAGAAGGGCCAGCCCGCCGCGAGGTGACACCCCGAGCCGAACCTCCGGCACACCACGGGTGTGGGCACAGATGGCCACGATGTAGTTCTCGATGGCTGGCGCGACTTCGACGGTTTGCTTTACGAAGTCGATCATCTGAAGCAGCTCGTCACCGGTCATGACCGGTGACAGGTGAGCCACGGTTGCTTCGTTCCGCTCGGTGCGAAGGATCTGGGCTTCGGCCTCGGGGCCGGGATAGCCGACTTCGAGGCGCATCAGGAAGCGGTCCAGCTGCGCCTCCGGCAGCACGTAGGTGCCTTCCAGGTCGATCGGGTTCTGGGTGGCCACCACCACGAACGGGCGCGGCACTCGGTAGACGGTGGCGTCGGTGGTGACCGTCTGTTCCTGCATGACTTCGAGCAGTGCGGATTGCGTCTTCGGTGACGCCCGGTTGATCTCGTCGCCGAGGACGATGTTGGCGAAGACGGGCCCGGGCCGGAAGCTGAACGTGGAGGTGGCCTGGTCGAACACCGACACGCCGGTCACATCCGACGGCAGCAGGTCAGGGGTGAACTGGATCCGGCTCCAGGTCAAGGCGACCGAGGCCGCAATGGCGCGGGCCAGGGAGGTCTTGCCAACCCCCGGCACGTCCTCGATGAGCAGATGCCCTTCGGCCAATACGCAGCCGATGGCCGCCCGCACGATCTGATCCTTCCCGTGCATGACCCGGCTCACGTTGGCGGCCAGTTGGTCGAAGCGCTGCACGAACCCGGCCATCTCCGGGCTGGTCCGGGGCTCGGTGCCGATCGTCAACTCCGTGTCCTCCTCTGCTGCTTTCTTTTTCTTCGGGGAGCTCGCCATATCGACCAGACTCTCCAGGCTCCGGCCGCAGCTACCGAGAGCAGCACCCATTCCAGGGCGGCGCGGACCTGGGGGTCGCCGGCCACCCGGGGGGTCTGGCCGGTGGCGACGAGCGGCGCCCGGGACGCGATCAGCTGGGCGGCCCCTATTTCATGTACCGGGACCGAGCGGAGGGCCGCGGCGGCGGCCGCCGGGGTAGGGGCCGAGGTCGTCGAGCGCAATGTCGTAGACGACGATGAGGTGGTGGAACGGGGCACCCTCGTGCTGGTCGTGCTGCGTGGGACGGTCGTGCTCGAGGTGGTCGAGGTCGATGTCGAGGTCGAGGTTGACGAGGTCGTCGTGGTCGCGGCGGTGCCGGCCGGTGGGCCGAGGGTCATGCTGAAGGGCTGGCCGAGGTACTCCCAGGCCACGGTGACGTCGACGCTGCTGGCGTCACGGCAGGAGGGTGGCAATCCGAGTGTGTAGGGGAACACTGGCGTCGGCAGACCGACGGTTCTCATGCAGTTCCCCTGGCCGCCGGCGGACGTGATCGTCCAGTTTCCGCCGGCGGTGGGCCGGGGCGTCGGGCCGGAGAAGTTGACCTGGATCTGTTGGTCACCGGGCGGGCAGAACTGCTGCTGGCAGACGGGGCTGATCTCGTCCGTGAAGCTGTAGGTGGGCGGGGGACCGAAGCTGAACACCTTCCCGAGCGGGGGCGACGGTATGCCGTAAGGGTTGGGCGTTGCGGTGTCCGTCACCGTCAGGGCGAGGCTGCAGCTGCTCCCCGAGGTGACGAGGTCGATGGCGAGGGTGGGGAGGGCGCCGTTGGCAGCGATCGGTCCGCTCAGGGAGTTGTGGAGGTTGCCGCACTGGAGGTCGCCGGTCGCCGTCATCGGACCCGACGGCAGGTGCGAGAAGGCGATTTGCAGGCTGCCGTCGTTTGGAGTGGCGGAGTTGATGACCGCGGACACGGTGACGGCCAGACTCGCCGGCCAGTTGAGCGTCGTGCTGAATGGCGGCCCGGTGACGACGGCGAAGGCCGAGGAATGACCGGCCGGGTACACGCGGACCGTCGGCGTGTACGGGGTGCCGCCCTTGAGGCCCGGCACGATCACTTTTGTCGACGGGGTGGGACCGATGGTCAGGCTCCCGATCTGATAGACGAACTCGGTGCTGTTGCTGCCGAACGCTTCGACCGGCGAAGAACCAACCGTCGAGACCTCGAGGGTGCCGGTGATGCTCTGACCGTCCGGGCTCAGGGTTCCTGCGTCAGCCAGGTGGATGGCGGCCGGGTTGGGCGGTTGCCAGGCCTCCGTGCAGGCGTGGTCGCTTGTGGGGTCTCCGGTCAGTCCAGAGGAGAGTGTGCCCTGCACGCTGAAGCTGAGGGAGTCGCCGAGCAAGCCGTAGCTCCCGGCGTTGATGGTCACGGTGTTCTGGCCGGCCGGGACCGAGATGGCCGGAGGCTGGCCCACGAAGCTCGAGCCGCAGTCGGTCCCGATCACGTTCCAGCTGCTTGCTGGCACCACACAGCTCGCGGCCGTGCATGGCGCCCAGGACACGACCCAGCCGCCCTGCCCGTTGGCCACGGTGTGCACTGCGATAGGTGCGTCCGGACCGCGAGCGGCGGTGGTGAAGGTGGCCGGCGTCGACGGCGTGGACTGGGCGTTGATATACGCCGTGACCACCGCCTGGTAGGTCGTCGCGGGTCGCAGGCCGGTGAACTGCAGCTCGGTCTGGCCGTTGACGACCTGCACCGGCTGGGCCGGTTGGTGGGACGAGCTGAGCGCCTTCACCTGCACCGACCACGAGTCCGGCTCGCAGTCACCCTGATCGAGCAGCTGGTAGGACCAGGCCACCAGGGCCGATCCGGACGACGGCTGGACCGTAATGATCTGGGGCGCATACGGCTTTTGGGTCGTCGTGGCACAGGTCACGGCCGGATTGACGGGCTGGACGGCCGGGGCGGCCGCAGTGGACGCGGGCGGGACCGGCCCCTGGGCATTGCTGTTCGTTTTCCGGCCCCGCGGCGGTGCCGCCGGGGGGCCGGCGACGGTCGGGCCGACCGTGCTCACGGTGACCGCTGAGCTCTTATCGACAACCACCGGCACGTGGCTGCCATCGGTGAAGACCACAACGGCGAGGAGGCTGCCCGGGTTGTTGAACACCACGCGAGGTCCGTCCACGACCACCTCGGCGTTGGTGAATGCGGCCTTCTCGCTGGCGGCCCGAGCCGGATAGGTCGCCAACTTCGGCACCGGAATCATGGCGCCCGTGGCGGGCAGGATCGTCCACAAGGTTGGCTGGCCCCGGCTCGCCCGGTCGAGTGTGTAGAGCGTTCCCCCCGACTCCACCGGGGGGGCAGGCTCGGCGTTCCCGCTGAAACGGGTGAGCGGAGAAGGGCCAGTAACCTTTCCGCTCGGGTTCACACCGAACACCGACCAGCCGGGCGCCCCGGTGCCACCGCCCGCGAGAAACCAGAGCGTTCCAGTGGAGTCGCCGACCGGAAGGAATTGCGTGTCAGATCGGGTGCCGGGAACCGGTGTGTCGGTCTGTCGGGCCAGCCGGCCGTTTTGCGGGTCGTAGGGAAACAGACGGACCTGGCCGGGCGACGCCACGCCGACCGCACCTGGGATGGCCTCGGCCGCCGCCTTCTGGCATGGGGTGGCCAACCTGGCGCGCCGCGTCGCGGTCAGGCCGTTGCGCGCCGTCGCCACTGGATGGATCTGCGTCACCCGGCACGACGAGCCGGCCCCGACGAGGGCCCACAGGTCATGGCCGGAAACGGCCGCCGACCCCGACTGGTTGGCGACGGGACCGCCGAGCGCCGCAAATCCCCGCGGGGTCACGGCCGGGCGGGCGCGTGTGCCGGCGCCGGTCACCCTGGGGGTCACGCCGGGACGGTCGACCTTCGCGGCGACCGCCACCGTCGATTCGTCGACCAGCGACACCGTGCTCCGAGGTGCGTACCGGACGATGTAGGAGGCATCACCGGCGGCCAGGCCCGACGCCCCGGTCAGGCCAGGCAGGGCACCCAGGCCGACGCCGGCGCCGGCTGCGTCGATCACGTAGTTGTCCTTGTCCAGCTGGTTGAACGTTCCCGTCCTGCGATCGATCAGCACGGTGCCGCTACTGACCGGGACAGCCTGCACATCACCCACGGCCCGGGCGCCTACCTGACTGTTGGCGGATTGGAGGCCGGCGACGACCGCCCCGGTCGCCACGTCGATCACCGTCAGCTGCCGCTGATCTTCGAGAACCAGCGAGCCGCCGAAGAGCCGAGGATGCCGCGCCGATGCGGCCGGACTGGCATTCGCGGACCACAACAAGCCGCCGAGCACCACGACGATGAGGGCTACTCCAGCCAGCGCGCCGGCTCGACCGAAGCCCGGGGCGGCGGCGCTTCCGGACGTCTGGCCGAAACGGACATTAGATGGGGTGGCCTGGGATGCAGTCAACGACAAAGGGTAGATTGGTGCGGACCGCACGCGGCGGGCGACGCGCACGGCAAGCGGGCCTGGCGTGGCCCTCGGGCGGCTTCGGAGGCTATCGGGATTACGGTTCGCCTCCAAGGCGGGTGGGCGCCGCTGGCGGGGCTGGCCGGGCTGGTCGGGCCAGACCGGAGGGCCCACGGCGGCCCGACGAGCATGTGCGCCGTCGTGAGGTCAGATCATCGGTCAGGCCGGAACCGGCCGGCGCGGATGGCCGAGCCGGGCGTGCGCCCGGTTGGCAAAGGTGACCAGAGGTTCGACCCGTGGCCGCGCCACTCCCGCAGCGGCGAACAACGTCTCGTGGAGCCGTTCCACCCGGGCCGGTTGCAGGTCCCAGGGTTCGTGCTCGACGGGCACCTCCAGGAGTCGGTGCACCCGGGTGAAGGCCCGCCACCGCCCGGCGAGCGATGTGGCCACATCGGCCCGGTCCACGTGGCCGGGCGGCCCCGGCCAGACGTCGAGGGCGAGCATGGGCCGGCGGCCGGCCCGGCGGCGGGAGCGGTAGCGGATCAGGCCGTCGTTGGCGTCCACGCTCATAGCGGACAGGTGGTACGGAATGCCGACCAGGCGGCCACCGATCGCGTTCAGCCAGCCGGGAACATCGAGCGACAGGAACCAGACCCCGTCCCGGCCTGACTCGTGGCGGACGTAGGTTCGCAAATTCGTCTCGGGAAAAGACGAACGCCATGAGCCGGGGACCGCTCCGAGGACCCGGAACCGTTCGACCTGAAAGGCGACAATGCTGATCCATGCCGAGCCCTCAATGACTTCGGGCGTCAGACCGCCGGGCAGGCGTGATCCCAGCTCTCTGGGCTCGGCCGGCCAGTGCAGGAAGGTCACCCGGCGCCACGTCTGGGCCACCATGGGACGCCGGACCCGCTCCTCTGGTGCGTTACCAGCCACGTTGCAGCCTGCGTACCAGCTGGTACATGGGTTCAGTCCCGGCCGTGGACGTAGCGGGCCCACCAGGGGCTGATGTCGACACCGGACCAGGCGGTGAGGTGAGCGGCCAGGCCGTCGGTCGTGACGGACCGCCCGGCGTTGCCGCGGTACCAGTCGGCCATGGCCGAACGCAGCCGCTCCGGGCCGCCCAGCAGGAATGCCAGACCGGCGAACAGACGGGCACCCTCGGTGTAGGCGGCCAGCGGGGTTTGACGGGCCCACGGGTGATGGAGGTACAGCTGGACGGGCGGGTCGTCGAGCCCGAGCTTCTCGGAGGCGAAGCGGGGCTGCTCGGCCCGGCGAGACGCCGTCGCCCAGGTCGTCCAGGCCTCGTCGATCCAGCCATCGGTGGCCCGGGCCGGCTTGACGCCCCGGCCGAACCAGCTGTGCAGCACCTCGTGCTCGAGGGCACCGACCGACGCGGTAGTGGCCCCGTCGTACTCCATGCCCCGCCCGTGACCCCACACGAACGCCCAGAACGTGTTGCCATGCACCCACGGTCCATACCGGGCACTGTTGTACAGCAACCAGGACTTGATGTCGGCTTCGCAGGCGGCAAGATCGACGCTGACGTTGCGGAGGCCGGCGCACACCACGTCGATCGAGCGCTCCCGGCCGGCCAGGTTGACCGAGCTGCGGCGCAGGTCCACCTCGTCGGCCGGAGCGATGACCAGCATCGGCGACATCGAGGTGAAGTGGTCCGGATACCTGAGGGTCCAGCTCCGGCCCTGCGACACGACGTCGAGATCGTCCGTGTTGGCAATGACCGCGTGGGGTCGGTCATTTTCCAAAATCTCGACATCGAGCCGGAGCGCGAAACGGTCGTGGACAAGCGGCGCGGGCACCCACATCTCAAGGTACCGGCCCGGATACAGATCGGACATCCACAGATCGAAGCGGACGCCCCCCTCGACCCACGCGATGGGCTCCGAGCCGGTCGCCGCCGGCAGCTCGAGGGGGTAGCCCACCTCGAGTCGGTGCCGGCTGCCCGCCTCGAGCGCCACGTCTAGGACCCGGACCTCTGATTCCGGTCCGGCGCCGACGTCAAGGGGGGTGAACGCCTCGGGTGCCAGGCTCTCCCCATCGAGGCGCAGCCATTCGACCGGCTGGCGAAGGTCGAGCGCGGGATGGCCCGTCGCCTCGCCGGCTGTGAAGCGGATGAGGGCCTCACCGGTCGCTTGCTGGCTGGCCACATGGAAACGCAGTCGGGCATCGATGCCCTCGACGTCGGGGACCACGACGCGCCGGCCGTTGACGAGGGCGGGCCACGGGGCCAGAGACGGGGGCATCCCGCCAGTCTGGCCGATGTCCGGCGGCCGGCTGATGGGCGCGGCCGGCTGGTGCGCGACGGCCGGCTGGTGGGCGACGGCCGGCTGGTGGGCGCCGGTCGGCTGGTGGGCGGCGGTCGGGTGGTGGGCGGCGCCTGGCTGGTGGGCGGCGGCAGTGTGGTCGGCGGCGGTCGGGTGGTGGGCGGGCGGTCAGCCGCGGCCGGCGACGGCGGGGGCGGGGGCCAAACCGGCGCCTGGGGTGTCCTCCGGCTCGACATGCAGCCGGGGCAGAAGCCGGTCGAGCCACTTCGGCAGCCACCAGTTGGCCCGCCCGAGCACGTGCATGAGCGACGGGACCAGGACGGTCCGGATGACGAAGGCATCGACGAAGATGGCGGCCGCAAATCCGACACCGACCTCCTTGATGACGATCTGGCCGCCGAAGACGAACGCCAGGAACACCAGGATCATGATCAGCGCGGCGGCGGTGATGACCCGTCCCGTCTCGGCCTGGCCGACGGTGACCGACCGCTGGCTGTCACCGGTCCGGACCCACTCCTCGTGCATACGGCTGACCAGGAACACTTCGTAGTCCATGGACAGGCCGAAGAGGATGGCGAACATCAACACGGGCAGGAACACCTCGATCGGACCGGCCCTGGTGAAGCCGAGGAGCGATTTGCCCCAGCCCCACTGGAAGACGGCGGTCATGACGCCGAGCGCCGCCCCGATCGACAGCAAGTTCATGATCGATGCCACCAGGGGGATGAGAAGGCTCCGGAACACCACCATGAGGAGAAGGAAGGCCAGGATCACGACCACCCCGATGAACTGGGGCATCTTGTGGGCCAGGATGCGGGCGAAGTCTTCCTGAAGGGCGGTCGTCCCCCCGATATGGATGGCGAGGGTGCTGCCGGCCTCCGCCGGCGGCACGGCCCCCCGCAGACGGTGGAGCAGATCCGACGTCTGGGCGGTCTGCGGGGCGGTGGTCGGGAAGACGATGGCCACCTCCGCCTTGCCGTTGGGGCTGGCCCGGGGCGGCACCACGGCGGCCACCCCGGGAAGATCTCGCAGCGACTCGACATAGGCGGCGAAATGGTCGCGGTCGGCCGGGCCGTTGATGGCACCCACGACCTGCAGAGGGCCATTGAACCCGGGTCCGAAGCCCTTGGCGAGCAGATCGTACGCCTGCCGGGTGGTCGAGGAGGCGGCGTCGTTGCCGGCGTCGGTGAGCCCAAGTCGCATGCTGAACCACGGCAGCGCCAGCACCACGATGACGGTCAAGGCGGCGACGCTCAGGACGGGCGCCCGGCGTCCCAGGTTGCGGGCCCAGCGCCACCAGAACCCCTGCTCGCGCTCCACCCGGGGACCCTCGGCTTCGAGGCGGCGGCGCTCGCCTCTTCGCAGGGTCTTCATGCCGTAGAACCCGAGCATGGCGGGCAGCAGGGTCAGCGACGCCAGCATGGTCAGGGCCACGACGATGGCGGCCGACAGGGCCACCCCGTACAGGAAGCTGATCTGCAGCGCGAACATGCCGAGCAGAGAGATGCAGATGATGATCCCGGCGAAGAACACGGCCCGGCCCGAGGTGTTGAGGGCGGTAACGGCTGCTTCCTCAGGCGTCCGCCCGGCGAGGAGACCGCTGCGGTGCCGGCTCACGATGAACAGCGCGTAGTCGACGCCGACCCCGAGCCCGACGAGCGTGGCCACAATCGGTGCGAACTGCGGGACCGCGAAGGTATGGGTGAGCAACCCGACGATGGAGGTGCCCAACCCGATGGCCATCAAGGCCGAGATGAGCGGCAGGAGGGCACAGAGGAAGGATCGCCGGAAGGCGAAAAACAGCACGATCAGGGCGAAGATGACCCCCAGACCCTCGCTCGAGGACTGGCGGTTCTGCTGGCTGTTCTCGACGGCAGGGCCGCCCAGCTGGACATTGAGCACCGGGCTGTTGGCCGACCTGGCCGTGTCGATCAGCCTGGTGACCGCGGCCTTCGGGACGTTCTGGGCGAGGGCGTCGAGGTGGACGGTGGCCAGGCCAATGGTGCCGTCGCGGCTGATCTGCCCGCCGAGCTCGTACGGGGTGGTCACGGCCCGAACGTGGGGGAGCCCGCCCACCTGGGCGAGCATGGCCTCGACCTCGGCCCTGGTCGCCGGGTCGTGGAGGGTGCCGTGCCTGGCCTGGACCACGATCTGCTCGCTGTCACCCGCCTGGGCCGGGAAGTTGGCCTTCAGTACGTTCAGCGCCCGGCTCGAGTCGGTGGCCGGCAGGGAGAAGTTGTTGGCGTACGAGGAGCCGACCGACCGGTCGAGGGCGGCGAAGGCCAGCAGGGCGATCAGCCACAAAGCCAGAACAGCCCTTCGGTGACGGAAACACCAACGGGCGAGCGAAGCCACGCCACATCCTCCTTGCTTGGGGCGGGTATGGGATCGGGGCGGGTATGGGACTGGGCGACTATGGGGGGATAATCCGCCCCATTCGCCTAAGTCTGTCATCTCGGCGGGGTCACGGACAGCCGACCAGCTCTGCCTGTCGTGCTCGCCGGCGGGGACCCGCACCCACCCGTCCCGCGCCGGGCGCCTCCCATCGTGGCCGGGCCGCCCTCACCGCCCTCGCCGGCGGGGACCCGCACCCATCCGTCCCGCGCCGGGCGCCTCCCATCGTGGCCGGTCCGCCTCGCCCCCCTCAGCGCCCTCGCCGCCGGGGACCCGCACCCACCCGTCCCGCGCCGGCGCCTCCCATCGTGGCCGGTCCGCCTCGCCCCCTCACCGCCCTCGCCGCCCTCGTCGCCCTCCGCGGCCCTCTGCCCTGACGGCCGTCGCAGCTGCCTGCCGGCCGTCGCAGCTGCCTGCCGGCCAACCTGGGTGAGTTCGGTAACGTTGGGTGCGTTCAGCGTCGAAATATCGCCAAAAACGTTCCCAAGGCTAAAAGTGCACCCAACACTTCGGGCGGCTGCAGGGGAGCGGCCGGGGGCGGCTATACTCTTTAGCCGTCCTTCCAACTGATGTCTGCGGGTGTCCGTTTCCGCCTTCCTCGCCGAGGTAGCCGGGGCGGAGACCCCGTGGCAGAACCTATCGAGCGCTCCGCTCGGGTGGACCGAGCGGAGCGTCTGCGTGTGAGTCGGCCGGTCTGCCCGTCTGGCGGCCGTTTCCTGCGCCTACCGCCCCAAACAGCCCGAGAGAGAGCCAGCTGTGCCACCCAAAGCGATCGTCGGCGAGAAAGTCGGCATGACCCAGGTCTGGGACGACCAGAACCGCGCCGTCGCGGTCACGGTCGTTCGGGTCACACCGGTGCGCGTCGTACAGCTCAAGACCCCGGACCGTGACGGGTACTCCGCACTTCAGGTGACGTACGGCATGCGGAAGGTCCGGACGCTCAACAAGCCCGAAGCCGGGCACTTCGCCGCGGCCGGCGACGGCGTCGACCCGGGGCGGGCCCTGGTCGAGTTACGGGTGACCGATACCGCCGAGTATCAGGTCGGCCAGGAGCTGACCGTCGACCTGCTCACCGCCGGCGACAAGGTTGACGTCACCGCAGTCAGCAAGGGCAAGGGCTTCACCGGCGGTATGAAGCGCCACAATTTCAGTGGCCAGGGCGCCAGCCACGGCAATCACAAGCACCATCGGGCCCCCGGCTCGGTGGGGGCGTGTGCCACCCCGGCGCGTGTGTTCAAAGGGACACGGATGGCCGGTCAGATGGGTGCCGCCCGGGTCACAACCCTCAATCTGGAGGTGGTGCAGGCCGACGCCGAGCGCAGCCTTCTGCTGCTGAAGGGTGCCGTTCCCGGACCTCGCGGCGGCATGGTTCTCATTCGCGACGCGGTCAAGGGAGGCGAGTGATGGCCGCATCGGTCGAGCTGCGCGCCGCGGACGGAGGGTTCCGTGGCTCCGTAACCCTGGACGAGAGCTTTTTTGGCATCCAGCCGAACGTGCCGGTCCTCCACCAAGTGGTCACCGCGCAGCTGGCCGCGGCCCGGGCCGGCACCCAGAGCACCAAGACTCGCGCCGAGGTCAGGGGCGGAGGCCGGAAGCCGTTCAAGCAGAAAGGCACCGGCCGGGCCCGGCAGGGGTCCGAGCGAGCTCCGCAGTTCACCGGCGGCGGGGTCGCCCTTGGGCCGAAGCCCCGGAGCTACCGCCAGCGCACGCCCCGCAAGATGATCCAGCTCGCCCTCCGTTCGGCCCTGTCCGATCGGGCGGCTGACGGCAAAGTGGTGGTGATCGACTCGTGGCCGTGGGCCGTCCCGAGCACCAAGCTCGCCCGTGCCGCGATTGACGCCCTCGACCTCGATGGCAGGGCGCTCGTGGTGTTGGCCCGCACCGACGAGGACGCCTACAAGTCATTTCGAAACCTGCCGGGCATCCAGCTGATCCTCGTGAGCGAGCTCAACGCCTACGACATTCTCTGCAACGACTGGATCGTCTTCACCCGTGAGACGCTGCCCGGGGTGACGACCGTGGACGAGACGGTCGCGACACCACGGGCAGACGCAGCGGCCGGCGCCGAGTCGACTGCACCGGCGGACCTCGAAGACACCAACACCGGCCGCGGCGACGGGGCCGAGGCACTGGCCGGGGCGGGCAACGTCGGGGACCCCGACGCTTCCGGCGCCGTCGAGGACCCCGACGCTTCCGGCGCCGTCGAGGATCCCGACGCTTCCGGCGCCGTCGAGGATCCCGACGCTCCCGACGCTTCCGGCGCCGGCGAGGAGCCTGACGCCGGCGACCACGACGAGCGCGACGACAACCGGGAGGCCGACGATGAGTGAACCGCGCGACGTGATCCTGCGGCCCGTGGTTTCGGAGAAGTCCTACGGCCTGCTCGATCAGGGCGTCTACACCTTCCTGGTCGCCCGCGACGCCAACAAGATCGAGATTCGCCAGGCCGTCGAGCGGATCTTCGGAGTCACGGTGGTGAAGGTCAACACCCTCAATCGCCCCGGCAAGCGCAAGCGGAACCGGAGGCAGCAGACCTTCGGAAAGCGTTCCGACACCAAGCGGGCGGTTGTGACCCTCGCGGTCGGCCAGAACATCCCGATCTTCGAGGGGAACTGACATGCCGCTCCGCAAGCGCAAGCCAACTAGCCCCGGCCGCCGCTTCCAGACCGTCTCGGATTTCCGTGAGGTGTCCAGGAAGCGGCCCGAGAAGAGCCTTCTGGCTCCGAAACCGGGCACGGGGGGTCGCAACGCCTACGGCCGAAAGACGGCCCGGCACCGCGGCGGCGGCCACAAGCAGCAGTATCGCCTCATCGATTTCAAGCGCACCAAGGACGGCGTGCCCGCGACGGTGGCGGCCATCGAGTACGACCCCAACCGCAACGCTCGAATCGCGCTTCTCCACTATCACGACGGAGAGAAGCGCTACATCCTGGCCCCGTCCCGGGTGAGGGTCGGCGACGTGCTGCAGAGTGGCCAGGGCGCTGACATCCGGCCGGGGAACGCCCTCCCGATGCGGTACATACCCGTCGGCTCGGTGGTCCACAATGTCGAGCTCAAGCCCGGTGGCGGCGGCAAGATCGCACGCGGCGCCGGCATGAGTGTCCAGCTCGTCGCCAAGGAGGGCAACCACGCCACCCTGCGTCTTCCATCCACCGAGATGCGGCGCGTGTCCATCGACTGCCGGGCCACCCTCGGTGAGGTCGGCAATGCCGAGGCCGAGCTGGTCAGCGTCGGCAAGGCCGGCCGCAACCGCTGGAAGGGGATCCGTCCGCAGACCCGCGGCGTGGCCATGAATCCGGTGGACCATCCCCTGGGTGGCGGCGAGGGCAAGTCGTCCGGTGGTCGCCATCCGGTGTCGCCCTGGGGCAAACCCGAGGGCCGGACGCGCGACCGCACCAAGCCATCCGAGAAGCTCATCGTCCGCCGCCGGCGTACCCGCGGCGCCCGGAGGTAGCAGTTATGCCGCGTAGCCTGAAAAAAGGGCCCTTCGTCGACGACCACCTTCTGAAGAAGGTGGACGATCTGAACTCGCGCAACGAGAAGCGGGTCATCAAGACGTGGTCTCGCCGGTCGACGATCATCCCCGACATGGTCGGTCACACCGTGGCCGTCCACGACGGACGCAAGCACGTCCCCGTCTACATCACCGAGTCGATGGTGGGCCACAAACTGGGCGAGTTCGCGCCCACCCGGACGTTCCGCTACCACGCCGGTCAGGAACGGCAGGGCCGGCGATGAGACTCCGTTTCGGCCAACCGGCCTCGGGCACCCGGCAGAGGGGTGTGTGATGGCCGGCTACAAGACCAACGAGCAAGAGGGCACGCGGGCCGTACTGCGCCATGCCCGGGTATCGCCCTACAAGGTCCGTGAGGTGCTGGACCTGGTCCGGGGTAGGCCGGTGCAGGAGGCCGAGGACATCCTGCGCTTCTCCGAGCGCGACGCGGCGATCACCGTCGGCAAGCTGCTCCACTCCGCCGTTGCCAATGCGGAGAACAACGACGAGCTCGACCCCGAGGAGCTGTACGTGGCTTCGTGCTTCGCCGACGAGGGCACGACGATCAAGCGCTGGCGGCCACGAGCCCGAGGGCGCGCTACCCGCATCCGAAAGCGGACCAGCAACATCACCATCATCGTCGGCCGCATGCCCGTGGAGGAGCTTCAGCGACAGCAGGCCCGGCGCCGGGCCGAGCAGCTCGCCCAGCGAGCTCGTCGAGTCGCAGGCGCCCGTCGGGCCGAGGGTGATCAGCGCTCGCGGGCTGAGCGCCGGCATGGTGGTCCCGCGCTGGAGGAACCCGAGGCGGAGGAGCTCGACGAGGCTCCCGTCGCAAACGCCGACGTGGTCGAGATCGAGGACACGGCGGCCGCCCCGGAGGAAGTGGAAGCGCAGCAGGAGGGCGGCCAGGGCAGCGATGCCGGGACAGAAGCGGTAGTGACTGACGAGACGGCTGAAAAGGTCCCGCCGACCGACGCCGACCAGGCCACGCCGGTCGCGGAGGACGAGACGTCGCCGTCACCCGCAGGGCCCGAATCCGCTGGCGCCGAACCCGCCGGCGAGGACGCCAATGCTGAGAGGGACGCTTCCGAGGGCGACGCGCCCGGCCCTGAGCGCTCAACCGAAAATGGGCGCCCGACCGAAGACGAGAGAGACGAGCAATAGATGGGCCAGAAGGTCAATCCGTATGGGTTCCGATTGGGCGTGACCACCGACTGGAAGTCCCGTTGGTTCACCGATCGCGATTATCAGGACTATCTCATCGAGGACTGGAAGATCCGCAACTACCTGACGACCCAGCTGGAGCGGGCTGCGGTCAGCCGCATCGAGATCGAGCGGACCCGGGACCGACTGCGCATCGA
The DNA here is from genome assembly GCA_963834725.1 of uncultured Acidimicrobiaceae bacterium. GTDB lineage: Bacteria > Actinomycetota > Acidimicrobiia > Acidimicrobiales > Palsa-688 > PALSA-693. The sequence continues at coordinate 2,115,711 of CAWICN010000001.1, read as the reverse complement.
CGTGCATACCGCCCGCCCGGGGATCGTTATCGGCCGGCGGGGCGCGGAGGCCGACCGTCTGCGGACCAAGCTCGCCGAGATGACCAAGAACCCCAAAGTTCAGCTCAATATCCAGGAGATCAAACAGCCCGAGCTGGACGCCGCCCTGATGGCCCAGGGTATTGCCGACCAGCTGGCAGGCCGGGTCAGCTTCCGGCGGGCCATGAAGCGCACGGTGCAGACGGTGCAGAAGGCGGGCGCTTTCGGGATCCGGGTCCAGTGCGCCGGCCGCCTCGGCGGTTCGGAGATGTCGCGGCGGGAGTTTTACCGGGAGGGACGGGTGCCGCTGCACACCCTGCGCGCCGACATCGATTACGGCTTCCGTGAGGCCAAGACGACCTACGGCCGAATTGGCGTCAAAGTCTGGATCTACAAAGGAAACATCCTGCCGTACAAGACGTCGGCCGAGGAGAAGATCAGCCGCGAAGCGGCGATGGCAGTCGGTGAGACGTCCGGTCAGACCCGACCCCGCCGGGTGATTTCCGCGGGTGGCGGCCGCCGCCGGCCTGATCTCGGCGAGCCGGGTTCCGCGCCCGCGGCAGCGCCCGCCGCGACAGCCGAGTCGCCAGGAGACGCCCCTGTCGACGAAGAGCGTCCCATCGTCGAGGTCGATCCCGAGCTCGAACGCCTTCTGGCCGAGGAGGAGGACATTGAGCGCCGGACCCGGGGCGACCATCACGAGACGCCCCACTTCCCGAAGGACGCCTGAGCATGCCGATCACCGTTTGCCCTGAAAAGGTAGTGCCATGTTGATGCCGAGAAAGGTCAAGCACCGCAAGGTGCAGCGCGGCCGCCTCACCGGCCAGGCGAAAGGCGGAACCCTCGTCACGTTCGGCGAGTACGGCATCCAGGCGCTCGAACCGGGCTGGATCACGGCCCGCCAGATCGAGGCGGCCCGTATCGCGATGACCCGCCACGTCCGCCGTGGTGGGAAGGTGTGGATCCGGGTCTTCCCGGACAAGCCGGTCACCTCGAAGCCGGCCGAGACCCGGATGGGTTCAGGCAAGGGAAACCCCGAGTTCTGGGTGGCCGTCGTCAAGCCCGGGCGGATCCTCTTCGAGCTTGGTGGCGTCAACGAGACGCTGGGCCGGGCGGCATTGGAGCGGGCCATCCAGAAGCTGCCGATCCGGGCCCGGGTGGTGCTGCGCTCTGAGCAGGAGGAGGTGGAGGTCGGTTGACCAAGACCAAGGATCTGCGGGAGCTCACCCTGGAAGAACTCGATCAGAAGCTGGTCGAGGCCAAGCACGAGTTGTTCAACCTGCGCTTCCAGGTCGCCACTGGCAAGCAGGACAACTCCGCCCGCCTGGGTCAGGTGCGCAGGGAGATCGCCCGCGTCGCCACGGTGCTCCGCGAGCGGGAGATCGACGCCGCCGAGGCGGCCGAGGAAGGAGCGAGGCACTGATGGCTTCCGATACCCCCGGCGATGCCGGCGACGTGACGCCCGACGCACCCGAGCCGGAGTCCACGGCGGGGCAGGCCTCCAATAGCAGCGAGACCACCGAGAGCGGGGCGACCGAGACCACCGAGAGCGGGGCGACCGAGACCACCGAGAGCGAGCCGACCGGGACCAGCGAGACCACCGCGAGCGGGGCGACCGAGACCACCGCGAGCGGGGCGACCGAGACCACTGAGAGCGGGGCGACCGAGACCACTGAGAGCGGGGCGACCGAGACCACCGAGAGCGGGGCGACCGAGACCACCGAGAGCGGGGCGACCGAGACCACCGAGAGCGGGGCGACCGAGACCACTGAGAGCGGGGCGACCGAGGCCACCGAGAGCGAGCCGACCGCGGCCACCGCGACCGAGGCGACCCAGGCGACGGGGGCTGGCGACGAGCCCAGTGGAGCGGCGACCACCGACGAGGAGCCCGCCACCACGCCGCCCGCTGCTGCCACGCCGCCTGCCGCCGCCACGCCGCCCGCTGCTGCCACGCCGCCTGCCGCCGCCACGCCGCCTGCTGCTGCCACGCCGCCTGCTGCCGCCACGCCGCCTGCTGCTGCCACGCCCACCACCGGTCGCCTCAACCGGCGCAAGATCCGCGAGGGGCTGGTCCTCTCCGTGGCTATGGATCAGACAGCGGTCGTTGGGGTCATCGAGCGGGTCCGTCATCCCCGGTATGTCAAGACCGTGCAGCGAACCAAGCGGCTGTACGCCCACGACCCCAACAACGACCTCCGGGTCGGCGACCGGGTCCGCCTGGCGGAGACCAGGCCCCTGTCACGGCTGAAGCGCTGGCGGGTCGTGGACGTCCTCGAGCGGGCGAAGTAGGAGACCGCCATGATCCAGCAGGAAAGCCGGTTGCGGGTGGCCGACAACTCGGGTGCCAAGGAGGTCCTCTGCATCAAGGTCCTCGGCGGATCGCGGCGGCGTTATGCATCCATCGGCGACGTGTTCGTGGCCGCCGTCAAAGACGCCATCCCCGGCGCCAACGTCAAGAAGGGCGACGTCGTCAAGTGCGTGGTGGTGCGCACCAAAAAAGAGAAGCGCCGTCCTGACGGCAGCTACATCCGCTTCGACGAGAACGCCGCCGTGCTCATCAACGACCAGCAGCAGCCCCGGGGCACCCGCATCTTCGGGCCGGTTGGGCGCGAGCTGCGGGACAAGCGGTTCATGCGCATCATCTCGCTCGCACCGGAGGTGCTGTGAGCGACCTGGCGGAGCGAACGAGTATGGCAGGTCGCGGCACCGTCCCTTGGATGGTGCCGCAAGGGCCCCCTGGAAGGAGCCAATCATGAGATTCAAGAAAGGTGACGAGGTCGAGATGCTGTCCGGCAAGGACCGGGCCAAGCGTGGCGTCATCATGCGTGTCCTGGCAAAGGACGACCGGGTGATTGTCGAGGGCATCAACGTGGCCAAGAAGCATCAGCGGCAAATGAAAGCCCGGGTCCGGGGCGGCATCATCGACAAGGACATGCCGGTCCACATCTCATCAGTGGCGCTCGTCTGCCCCCGGGACGGCGCGGTGCGGGTCGGTTACCGGATCAAAGACGACGGCACCAAGGTTCGGGTCTGCAAACGCTGCGGGAGGGAGCTGTGACGGCCACCGACGCACCGGCGCCGGCGCAGGCGCGCCCAAGGCTGAAGGTCCGCTATGACACCGAGCTGCGGAGCCAGATCAAGGACAGCCTCGGGCTGCCCAACGTCATGCTGGTCCCGCGTATGGACAAGATCGTCGTCAACATGGGTGTGGGCCGGGCCACCCAGCAGCCGTCGCTACTCGAAGGCGCGGTCCGGGATCTGACCACCATCACCGGGCAGAAACCACTCGTAACGCGAGCCAAGAAGTCCATTGCGGGCTTCAAGCTCCGTGAAGGCAACGCCATCGGTGCCAAGGTCACCCTGCGCGGCGATCGCATGTGGGAGTTCTTCGACCGGCTGGTATCCCTGGCGATCCCCCGGATCCGCGACTTTCGGGGTCTTTCACCAAAGGGATTCGACGGCCGCGGGAATTACACGTTCGGCGTCACTGAGCAGCTCATCTTCCCGGAGATCGACTACGACAAGGTCGACGCTCCACGGGGGATGGACATCACCATCGTCACCACCGCCCGCAACGACTCGGAGGGTCGGGCCCTGCTCGACGCCTTCGGTTTCCCGTTTCGGCGGGACGGCAACTAGGAACAAGCAGAGAAGGCAACCGGAACATCCATGGCCAAGAAGGCGCTCATCATCAAGGCCCAGCGCAAGCCGAAGTACAAGGTGCGGGCGTACACCCGTTGCCGCCGGTGCGGGCGGCCCCATTCCGTGTTTCGCAAGTTCGGCCTGTGCCGCATCTGCCTGCGCGAGCTGGTGCACGCCGGCGAAGTGCCCGGCGTGACCAAGGCCAGCTGGTAGGAGGGCGCGAGATGACGATGACCGACCCCATCGCCGACATGTTGACCCGCATCCGCAATGCCAACGTCGCCATGCACGAGACAGTGCGGATGCCGTCGTCGAAGCTCAAGGAGGCCCTGGCCGCGGTGCTCGCCAGAGAGGGCTACATCGAGGGCTTCGACGTAACCCAGGCGTCTGAGCGGCCCGGGCGCACCCTGGAGATCACCATGAAGTACACCCCGGACCGCGCCCGGACCATTTCCGGGGTGCGGCGCGTCTCCAAGCCTGGCCTGCGCGTTTACACCGCGGCGGACAAGCTGCCACGGGTGCTCGGTGGCCTGGGTGTTGCCGTTCTTTCCACCAGTCAGGGGCTCATGACCGACCGGGAGGCGCGCCAGCGCCGGGTCGGCGGCGAGATCCTCTGTTACGTCTGGTAGCCCCCTGGTAGCCCCGAGGAAAGAGAAGCAGGAAGGCACACCATGTCCCGAATCGGACGAACCCCGATCCCCATCCCGGCCGGCGTGGAAGTAACGCTCCGCGACCGCGAGGTCACCGTAAAGGGTCCGAAGGGCACGTTGGCGCGCTCGGTGCCAGGGGAGATCACCGTACGTCAGGAGGACTCGACTCTCGTGGTCGAGCGGCCCGACGACGAGCGCCAGAACCGCTCCCTCCACGGTCTGACCCGCAGCCTGGTCAACAACATGGTCGTTGGCGTCACGGACGGCTTCAACAAGGACCTTGAGATCGTCGGCGTCGGTTACCGGGCCACGGCCAGGGGCCCGGGCCAGATCGAGCTCGCCCTCGGCTTCAGCCACCCGGTCGTCGTCGACGCCCCCGACGGCGTAACCTTTGAGGTTCCCCAGCCCACTCGGATCTCAGTGAGGGGTATCGACAAGGAGCTGGTAGGCCAGGTGGCCGCCAATATCCGCAAGATTCGCAAGCCCGAGCCCTACAAGGGGAAAGGGGTCCGCTACGCGGGTGAACGGGTCATCCGCAAGGCCGGCAAGGCGGCCAAGTAGCCCGGGGACAGTCGCCAGGAGAGCAGATCAATCACATGACTACGACTCGCACATGACAACCACTAGCCCATGACAACCACTAGCCCATGACAACCACTAGCCCATGACAACCACTAGCAGAGACAAACAGATCGCTCGGGGCCGGCGCCACCACCGGGTCCGCAAGAAGCTGTCCGGAACCGCGGCCCGACCCCGTCTGGCCGTCTTCCGTAGCAACAAGCACATCAGCGCCCAGGTCATCGATGACCGGGCCGGTCGCACCCTGGCCGCCGCCTCCTCGTTGGAGAAGGACCTGCGCGCCGCGGGTCAGACCGGGAACAGGGCCGCCGCCTCCGCAGTCGGCCACCTGGTGGCCGAACGGGCCAAGGCCGCCGGCGTCAGCCAGGTGGTGTTCGACCGGGGTGGTTTTCTGTATCACGGCCGGGTGGCCGCCGTCGCCGACGCGGCCCGCGAGGCCGGACTGGAGTTCTGAGGAAACATGCCCGAGCAGCAGTACGAAGACCGCACGATCAAAGTCAACCGGGTGGCCAAGGTGGTCAAAGGCGGCCGGCGCTTCTCGTTCGCCGCGCTGATGGTTATCGGCGACGGCCAGGGCACCGTCGGCCTCGGCTATGGCAAGGCCAAGGAGGCCGGCCTGGCGGTGCAGAAAGGTGTCGAGGAGGCCAAGAAGAACCTGTTCACAGTTCCACTCGCTGGTTCCACCATCACCCACCCGGTGCTCGGCGAGGCCGGCGCCGGGCGGGTGCTGCTGAAGCCAGCCGCCCCGGGGACCGGGGTCATCGCGGGCGGGGCGGCGCGGGCCATCCTGGAGATGGCCGGCATCCACGACATCCTGGCCAAGTCGCTCGGCTCCTCCAACAGCATCAACGTGGCGCAGGCCACCGTCGCCGGCCTTCGCTCGCTGAAGCGTCCCGACGACATTGCCCGGCTCCGCGGCAAGTCCCCCGAAGAGGTGACGCCGGCCGGCGTGTGGCGCGCCTACCACGAAACCCAGCGCGGCGCCCATGTGCCCCGCGAGGTCCAGTAATGGCGACCACCCTGACAGTGATGCAGGTCAGGTCCGCCATCTCCACCAAGCCGAAGCATCGAGGCACGTTGCGCGCCCTGGGCCTGCACGGGATCGGCTCGACCAACACCTTGCCGGACCGTCCGGAGATCCGCGGCATGATCGCCCGGGTGCCCCATCTCATCCGGGTGGTCGAGGCCCACGCTATCGAGGCCCAGGAAACCGGGGCAGAGCCAGAGGAGGCTCGATGAAGGTTCATGAGCTCAGGCCCGCCCCCGGATCGACCCGGGCGCGCCGCCGGGTCGGGCGCGGCACCGGGGGCAAAGGCGGCAAGACGGCCGGGCGAGGCACCAAGGGACAGGGCGCTCGCGACAACGTAAAGCCGGGTTTCGAAGGCGGCCAGCTTCCGCTCACCCAGCGGATCCCGAAGCTGAAGGGGTTCAAGAACCCCTTCCGGGTGGAGTACAACGTGATCAACCTGGATACACTGGAAAGCTTTGAAAGCGCGGAGGTCACTCCTGACACCCTGCGCTCGGCTGGCCTTGTCCACAAGCACGGCCTGGTGAAGGTGCTCGGGCGCGGTGAGCTCAACCGCCGGGTGGACGTTTCGGCCCATGCCTTCTCCCGGAGTGCCGCGGCCGCCATCGAGGCGAGCGGGGGACGAGTTGTGGTGCTGCCGCCGCCGTTCGGCCATGGGCGGCCGCCGGCGAAGGGCAACGCCCTGACCAACCGCTGACCCTGCCCCCACCCGTGATCAGTCGTCAGCCCGTGATCAGCCGCCCGTCTATGGAAAATTTGATCGATCTGACTAGGCTGGGCCGTCGTCCCGCGGGTAGCCTGCGTCCCACCCGTGGGACCTCACGCCGGCCAGACCGAGCAGAAACAGACCGGGCAGGAGAAGATCGGTAATGCGGAGCACTCTGACGAACCTGGCGAACATGTTCCGGGTTCCGGATCTCCGGAACAAGGTTCTGTTCACCCTGCTGATCATCGTCATTTACCGCTTCGGCGCCAACATCCCCTGCCCGGGCATTGACTTCAGCGCGGTGCAGTCGCTCGCGGCGTCGGCTTCGCATGCCGGGGTGGTCAGCTTCCTCAACCTGTTCTCCGGCGGAGCCCTGACCAAGTTCGCGGTGTTCGGGCTCGGCATCATGCCGTACATCACGGCGTCGATCATCATCCAGCTGCTGATGGTCGTCATTCCGAAGTTCGAGCAATGGCGCGACGAGGGTGCGGTCGGCCAGAAGAAGCTGACGCAGGTCACCCGCTACCTGACCATCGCCCTGGCGCTGCTCCAGTCGACCGGCCTGGCGTATGTGTTCCACAACGGCGGGGGCGGTCTTCTGGGCGGCGGCTCCAGCCTCAACATCGACCTGATCCCCCACTTCACGGTCCCCCGGGTGGCGCTGATCGTGCTGACCATGACCGCGGGAACCGTGGTCGTCATGTGGCTGGGCGAGCTCATCACCCAGCGGGGCGTCGGCCAGGGCATGTCGGTTCTCATTTTCACCAACGTGGTGGCGACCATGCCCTCGGGCGGGGCATCCGTGAAAGCGGAGGCCGGCCTCTTCAAGTTCGGGATCATCATCGCTCTGTCCCTCGTCCTGCTGGTCGCGATCGTGTTCATCGAGCAGGGCCAGCGGCGCATCCCCGTCACCTTCGCCAAGCGGGTCGTGGGCCGGCGCATGTACGGCGGCCAGAGCACCTACATCCCCATGAAGGTCAATACCGGCGGGGTGGTCCCGATCATCTTCGCCAGCTCGGTCCTGTACTTCCCGATCCTCATCTCCAACGTGCTGCCGAGCCACGGCTTCTGGCAGGAGGTTCAGCGCTGGATCAGCGTGCACCTGGCCCAGCCCAACGACCTCTGGTACATCTTGTTCTACGGCGCGCTGATCCTCGGTTTCGCCTACTTCTACGCGGCTATCACCTTCGATCCGCACCAGCAGGCGGAGGTCATCCGAAAGCAGGGCGGCTACATCCCCGGCATCCGGCCGGGGCCTCCGACCGAGCGACACCTGCAGAACATCCTCAACCGGGTCACTCTTCCCGGTGCCCTGTGGCTGGCGTTGATCGCCCTGTTGCCGTCGATCTTCCTGGCCTTCTGGAACATCCAGAACTATCCCTTTGCGGGCACCAGCTGCTCATCGCCGTCGGCGTCTGCCTGGAGACCATGAAACAGGTCGACAGCCAGCTGATGCTCCGCAACTACGAGGGCTTCCTCAGGTAGTGACCGTCCGGCCCGAAGAGCGGAGTAGGTGAACCCCGGCGCCCGGCTGGTGATCCTCGGCAAGCAGGGGGCGGGAAAGGGGACGCAGGCGGTCAGGTTGTCGCGCCACTACGTGGTACCGCACGTGGCCACCGGCGACATCTTCCGGGCGGCCGTTCGATCCGGCTCCGAGTTCGGCCAGAAGGCCCGTCAGTACCTCGACGCCGGTGAGCTGGTTCCTGACGAGATCGTCATCGGGATGGTCAGCGAGCGGCTCACCCACGACGACACCACCCACCGGGGCTTCATCCTCGACGGCTTCCCCCGAACCGCCCACCAGGCCGAGGCCCTGATGGCGATCCTCGAGCCCCAGGGCGTGGACCTGGCGGTCAACCTCGAGATCGACACCGAGCACGTCCTGCGCCGGCTGGCGGCGCGGCGGGTGTGCTCGGACTGCGGCGCCAACTACAGCGTCGTCGACAACCCGCCACGCTTCCGGGGCATCTGCGACGTGTGCGGGGGGGAAGTGGTCCAGCGCGACGACGACACCGAGACGGCCATCCGGCGCCGGCTGGAGCTCTACGAGGCGCGAAACCGCCCCGCTCATCGACTGGTTCGAGCAGCGCAACCTGCTGGTCAACGTCGACGCCCTCGGCAGTCCGGACCAGGTCACCGACCGGCTTGTCGCCGTGGTCGACCGCCACAAGCAGGGTTCCGCCTCTCCTTCGTCCTCTTCCTCTTCCTCTCCCTCTTCCTCTTCCTCTTCCGGCTGAGGGCTGCGCACCGGAACGCGGTCACGTGTCGTTGAGCCGGGGCCATCGCGACCGAACGAAACTCGACATGGCTATCGAAGGGGAGGTGGTGCGCCTTCGTCTCGTTCGGCCGGGTTGAGCGGCCTCGTCGCCCACTTCGGGCTGTCAGCTGGTTCACTGGAGGGGTGCGACGCAGCGCGGAGGAGATCGCCAAGATGCGCAAGGCCGGACGGGTAGTGGCGGAGATGCACGCCGCCACCCGGGCCGCGGCCCGCCCCGGGGTGACCACCGCCGAGCTGGACCGGGTGGCCAGGGAGGTCCTCGAGCGCCGGGGGGCGCGCTCCAACTTCCTCAACTACCACGGCTTTCCCGGCCGTCATCTGCACGTCCCCCAACGACATGATCGTGCACGGCATCCCGGGCAGCTACCGGCTGGAGGATGGCGACATCCTCTCGATCGACTGCGGTGCCATCGTGGAGGGCTACCACGGCGACGCCGCGTTCACCATGGGCGTCGGCGCCATCGATCCGGCTGCCGAGAAGCTGATCAAGGTCACCGAGCAGAGCCTGTGGGCCGGGATCGAGCAGATCCGCTCCGGCAACCGGCTCCACGACATCGGCCTGGCCATCCAGACCGTCGCCGAGGGCGCCGGCTTCTCGGTGGTGCGAGAGTACGTCGGCCACGCCATCGGCACGGCCATGCACGAGGACCCCCAGATTCCCAACTACTGGCCCGGCCGCCCCGGGCCCATCCTCAAGTCCGGCATGGTGCTCGCCGTCGAGCCAATGGTCAACGTCGGCGGCGCGGCGACCGTCCTGCTCGACGACGGTTGGAGCGTGGTGACCGCCGACGGCAGCCTGTCGGCCCACTTCGAGCACACCATCGCGGTGACCGACGACGGTCCGGAGGTGCTCACTGTGCCCGATTGAGGCTCCGGCCCGATCTATGGACCGGATTGACCGCTCGGGTCCTCTGCCCCCGACCGCCTCCCCTCTGCCCCGACCGCCTCCCCTCTGCCCCCGGCCGCTGTCCCCTCTGCCCCTGACTGCCGTCGGCCCACTGCCCCCCGGCGCGGTCGACGCCACCAGCCAATCCGTAGTATGATGGTCGGTCGGTCTGCCGCGCTCTGGCGCGGCTCGGCACCCGCCGGACCCGCCGAGTCATCCAACCAGAGTCCAGTCAGCCGGAGTCCCTTCAGGAAGTGTCGTCATGAAAGTTCGTCCCAGCGTCAAACCAATCTGTGAACACTGCAAAGTGATCCGCCGTCACGGCCGGGTCATGGTCATCTGCACCAATCCGCGCCACAAGCAGCGTCAAGGCTAAGGGGGGTCGCGCCATGGCACGTATCGCCGGGGTCGACATTCCTCGGGAGAAGCGACTCGGGACATCGCTCACCTATATCTATCGGGATCGGCAACACGGCCGCGACTCACGTGTGCGAGGGCACCGGCATCGACCCGGCCACCCGGGTCCGCGACCTGACCGACGAGGAGGTCATCCGCCTCCGGAACTGGATCGACGCCAACCTGAAGGTCGAAGGCGACCTGCGCCGCGACGTCTCCCAGGACATCAAGCGGAAGATGGAGATCGGCTCCTACCAGGGGATCCGGCACCGTCGCGGTCTGCCGGTACACGGGCAGCGCACCCACACCAACGCCCGAACCCGCAAAGGTCCCAAGAAGACCGTCGCCGGCAAGAAGAAGGTCAGGAAGCACTAGTCACCGCTTTGCCCCGGTGAGGGGGCGGGCGGCGGGGGCCGCCGCCACCTTTACCGCCAGGTGCGGAGCCTCGACAACTCGACGAAGGGAATATGCACACCACATCACACGAAGCCGCCCAGTCGCCCGATAAGTGGCCGCTTCCCCGGTCCGCCGTCGGGCGGTACTGATGGCCAAGCCGAAGCCAGGGGGGCGCCGCCCGCGGCGGCGCGAGCGGAAAAACGTCACCTACGGGGTGGCCCACATCAAGAGCTCGTTCAACAACACCATCGTCTCGATCAGCGACCCCGAGGGCAACGTCCTGGCGTGGGCGTCCGCGGGCAACGTCGGCTTCAAGGGCTCCCGCAAGTCCACCCCGTTCGCGGCCCAGCTGGCCGCCGAGGCCTGCGCTCGGCGAGCCATGGAGCACGGGGTGCGCAAAGTCGAGGTTCTGGTCAAAGGGCCGGGGTCGGGGCGTGAAACCGCCATCCGGTCCCTCATGAACACGGGAATCGAGGTTGCCGGCATCAAGGACGTCACACCCATCCCGCACAATGGATGCCGCCCCAAGAAGCGGAGAAGGGTGTAGTCATGGCCAGATATACCGGCCCGGTGTGCCGGCTGTGCCGGCGGGAGAAGATGAAGCTGTTCCTCAAGGGCCCCAAGTGCGACTCGATGAAGTGCCCGATCGAGCGCCGCCCGTACCCACCGGGAGAGCACGGCCGGGACCGCATGCGCCAGGGCTCCGAGTACCTCACCCAGCTCCGCGAGAAGCAGAAGGCCCGCCGCATCTACGGGATCCTCGAGAAGCAGTTCCACAACCTCTACGAGGAAGCCAACCGCCAGTCGGGCATCACCGGCGAGAACCTTCTGCGCATGCTCGAGATGCGACTGGACAACGTGGCCTTCCGGGCCGGCTGGGGTGCCAGCCGGGCCCAGGCCCGCCAGCTCGTCCGCCACGGACACGTGCTGGTCAACGGCAAGCGGGTCACCATCCCCAGCTACCGGGTGCGCAAGGGCGACGTGGTCTCCCTCAAGGACAAGGCCCGGAGCATGATCGTCATTCGCCACAACCTCGACACCCTCGATCGCCAGGTCCCGCCCTGGCTGGAGGCCGGCGCCGAAGGGCATCAGGTCACCGTCCGCGACGTGCCGCTGCGCGAGCACATCGACGTGCCCGTGCGGGAGTCGCTCATCGTCGAGCTCTACTCGAAGTAACCACGTAACAGGCAGGGAACCCCATCATGCTGATCATCCAACGTCCGACCGTCGAGCCCCTCGGCGAGCAGGAAGGCAACCGCCAGCGTTTCGCCATCGGCCCGCTCGAGCCTGGCTTCGGCCACACCCTCGGCGTCGCCCTGCGCCGCACCCTCCTGTCGTCGATCCCGGGCGCGGCCGTCACCCAGGTCCGCTTCGACGAGGCCCTCCACGAGTTCACCACCCTCCCCGGGGTCAAGGAGGATGTCACCGACATCATCCTCAACATCAAGGACATCGTGCTCACGACCGAGAGCGACGATCCGGTCACCCTCCGCCTCGACGTGCGCGGACCCGCCACGGTCACGGCCGGTGACATCCTGCTCACCAGCGACGTGGAGATCCTCAACCCCGACCTGGTCCTCGCCACCGTCGACCAGAGGCCGCCTGGCCGCCGACCTCACCGTCGAGCGGGGCCGGGGCTACGTGTCCGCCGACCGCAACAAGCGGTCGTCCACCATCGGTGTCATCCCCGTCGACTCGATCTTCTCCCCGATCCGGGTGGCCGCGTTCACCGTCGAGCCCACCCGGGTGGAGCAGTCCACCAACTACGACCGCCTGGTGCTCGACATCACGACCGACGGCTCGATCTCGCCGCGCGAGGCGCTGGCGTCGGCCGGCGACACCCTGCGCTCGCCTGGTCGGCCTGGTCGCCGACATGAGCGACAGCCCGCAGGGCCTGGAGCTGGGCGATGTCGGGGCCGCCACGAGCGGGTCGCCCGACCTGGACCTGCCGATCGAGGATCTCGACCTGTCGGAGCGACCCCGCAACTGCCTGAAGCGGGCCCAGGTCAACACGGTCGGCGAACTGGTGCAGAAGACCGAGGACGACCTGCTCGCCATCACCAACTTCGGGCAGAAGTCCCTCGACGAGGTGCTCCAGAAGCTCGACGAGCGGGGCCTCTCGCTGCGCGGCAAGGAAGGCTGAGCAGCGGTGCCTACCCTCCCGGCCCGACCGCGGAAGGGGCGCCGCTTCGGCGGCGACGCCGCCCACCAGAAGGCCATGATGGGCAACCTGGTGGCGTCGCTGATCGCCGCCGAGGCCATCGTCACCACCGAAGCCAAGGCCAAGGCCCTCCGTCCCGTCGTCGAGAAGTGCGTCACCAAGGCCAAGAAGGCCACCGACGATGAGGACCGTCGGGTGGCACCTGCAGCGTCAGGTGGTGGCGTTCATCCGGGACAAGGACATGGCGCACAAGCTGTTCGTGGAGATCGGACCGCGCTACGCCGACCGTCCCGGCGGGTACACCCGCATTCTCAAGCTGGGACCGCGTCACGGGGACAACGCCCCGATGGCACGCATCGAGTTCGTATAACTCCCCAGAGCTGATCGCACGGCGCGGAGGCCCAGGTCCGGCTCACCCTTTTCTCTGAGGACGCCGGACCATCGGCATCCGGTGCGGTCACGGCCGGCCCGACCGTGCGGCTCCGCCTGCTCGTCGCCTATCACGGGGGGGGATTCCACGGGTTCGCCCTTCAGCCCGGGCGGCCGACCGTCGGCGGTGCCCTGAGCGCAGCCCTCGAGCGGGACCTGCGCCACACCGTCGAGCTGACCTGCGCCGGTCGCACCGACGCCGGAGTCCACGCGTGGGGCCAGGTGGTCAGCTTCGACGCCCGGGCCGACGTCGACCCCCTGGCCTTACAGCGGGCCGTCAACCGAGCGCTGCGGCCCCGCATCGTGGTCCGGGCCGCTGACGTGGCCCCGGAATCCTTCGACGCACGCCGCTCGGCGATCAGCCGACGCTACCGCTACACGGTGCGCAACAACCCGGTAGCCGATCCCTTTACCGCCGCCACGGCCTGGCATGTGGGGCGCCCCCTCGACCTCGGTGCCATGCGGCTGGCGTGCGACCCGCTGTACGGGGAGCACGACTTCGCGTCGTTTTGCCGGCGACCGCCGGTGGCCGGCGCCTCCCTGGTGCGGGTGGTGCGGGATGCGCGGTGGGTCGACGAAGGGGAGGGGCATTTGCGCTTCGAGATCGAGGCGTCGTCCTTTTGCCAGCAGATGGTTCGCTCCATCGTCGGGACGATGGTCGAGGTCGGGCTGGGCCGGCGCAAGGCCGGGGAAATGGCCGCTGTCGTCCGGGCCCGGTCCCGGGCCGCAGCCGGCCAGCTGGCTCCGCCGCACGGTCTGTGCCTGTGGGAGGTGGCCTACCCCGAGGTCAGTTGACCGGTTCCGCCCGGTAGCCGGTGCCGGTGGGAGGCCGCCTGAGACGAGGTCAGCTGACCGGTTCCGCCCGGTAGCCGGCGGCGGCGAGCGCCTTGACCACTTCGGCGTGGTGATCACGGTCGCGGGTCTCCACGGTCACCTGCACCTCCACCTCGGACACGGCCAGGTCGCGGCCGCTGCGATGGTGCTCCACATCGAGGACGTTGAGGCCGAGCCGGGCCAACTCGCCGGTGAGCGCGGCCAGGGCTCCGACCCGGTCCGCCATCACGACCCGGAGGGTGAGATAGCGCCCGGCCGAGGACAGGCCGTGTTCGATCAGCTTGGTGAGCAGCAGCGGATCGACGTTGCCCCCCGACAGCACCGCCACCGCCGGGCCGCTGCCGCCGACCCGGCCGGCCAGAATCGCCGCCAGCGGCGCGGCCCCAGACGGCTCGACCACGGCTTTGGCCCGCTCGACCAGCAGCAGCATGGCCTCGCTGATCTCCTCCTCGTCGACCAGCACGATGTCGTCGACGAAGGCCTGGGCGTGGGCGAAGGTCAGTTCACTGCAGGAGGCCACAGCGATGCCGTCGGCCATGGTGGCCAGCCGGTCGAGGCTGACCGGGCCGCCGGCGGCCAGCGCCCGGCTGACGGTTGGTGCTCCGGCCGCCTCCACGCCGACGACCCGGATGTGGGGACGCGGGCCGGCGAGCTGTCCGCCGGGCCCGACCCGGAGCGGCTGGTTCCCGAGCGTCAGGGCGGCCGCCACCCCCGCCACCAGACCGCCCCCGCCGACCGGCACCACCACCACCTCGGCGTCAGGAGCCTCCTCGGCCAGCTCCAGCCCGATGGTGCCCTGCCCGGCGATGACCGCCGCATCGTCGAAGGGCGGCACGTAGGCGGCGCCGGTGTCGGCGGCGAAGGCTCTGGACAGGTCGATGCAGTCGTCCACCACCTCCCCGTCGAGGCGGACCTCGGCGCCGTAGGCCCTGGTGGCCGCCACCTTGGGCAACGCTGCGCCGCGGGGCATGAAGATGGTTGCGTCCCGCCCGGTCAGCGAAGCGGCCAGCGCCACGCCCTGGGCGTGGTTGCCGGCCGATGCGGCCACCACCGGGACTGCCCGGCGCCAGCTGGGCGATGTGGTTGTAGGCCCCCCGAATCTTGAACGACCCGGTCCGCTGCTGGTGCTCCGGTTTCAAGAGCATCGGCCGGCCGGCCAGCCGGGACAGGGAATCGGACCGGTCGACGGGCGTCGGGCGGATGACCGGCGTGACCCGGTCCCGGGCGTCCAACAGGTCGGTGAGGGTGATCAACCCCTGTAAGCCCGGGCCGCGGCGTCCCGGGTGGCCCGCCAGTGGGCGAGTTGCGTGGCCGCTGAGCCCTGGCTGGACCCGATCATGCTGCTTGGCCGCTCGTTCATCGGCGCGCAGCCACAGCACGAACAGCACCAGGGTCCCGATCAAGCCGGTGATCTCCCCGCCGACCCACATCACGCCCGCTCCCGCGTGCATGTCGACGAGCGACATCCCGGGCGTGAGGGGGCTCGACTGGCTTTCGAGTCCCATGCCCAGAATGGTGTACAGCGGTAGGACGAGCAGCATGTAGAAAACCCGGGCGCCTTGGCCCGGCCGGTAGGGCAGGGGATCGACGCCGACAGCGGGCCACCAGAACAGACACCCGGCCAGGAACAAACCCATATGGACCAGGGTGTGGATGGGATCGTGCCGCAGGGCGAAGGCGTACAGGCCCGGAAATACAGGGCGTAGAGCGACAGGCCATAGAAGGTCCAGGTGAACTTGGGGTGGGACAGCACCTTGCTGGTGCGGCTGCGCAGCGCCCGCTCGATGGTCGTCTGCGTCCTCGAGCTGGCGGCCTGCAAGGCCAGAGTGATCGGGGCCGAGGCGGCCAGGAAGATCGGCGCCGCGATGCTGATCAGGATGTGCTGGACAGCGACGACCTTGAAGATCCTGTCGTAGGCCGCGATGCCCGAGATCAGGCCGAAGGCCAGCGACAGCTCGGCCAGGCAAAACGACGCCGTTCTCATCGCCGGCCAGGCCTCCCCCCGCGCCGCCAGCCGCCGGACCGAGCGCCGATACCACGCCCCGAGCACGAGGATGAGGAGCAGCGGGACGGGTGAGAAGGTCGCCTGAGTGACGACGTCGAACGGCGTCATGGCCTCACCTTGGAGCCTGTCGACGTTCGGGGCCCATCAGTCCCTCAGGCTAGTCAGAACCGACCTGTCCCGCTGCGGCATCCGGGCTGGTGAGGGGCGGCGCCCGCCCGGATTAACCCGGATTCGGCCCGGATTGGGATCGCGGCGACGTGGTTGTGTAGAAAGGGGGCCAGTGAGTGTGCTCTCGACAACGGGCGGCGCCGTCGCCGTCCCAACGCCGGCGATCAGGCCCGTCGACCCGTCCCGCTATCGACCCCATCTGCTGCAGGTGGGCGTGATCGTATGGCTGGCGTCGGAGCTGATGTTCTTCTCCGGCCTGTTCGCGGCGTTCTTCAGCCTGCGAGCGGCTACCACGCCCTGGCCGCCGGCCGGGGACGTCCTCGATCGCACGCCGGTGCTGGTGGCGACGATCTTGCTGGTGCTCTCCTCGTTCACCATGCAGTACGGCGTGCACCGGGCCATCATGGGCAGCCGATGGGGGTTCCTCGGCTGGCTGGTGTTGACCTTCTGCCTCGGCGGTCTCTTCGAAGGTCTGCAGATCTCCGACTACCTGGGCCGCCCCTTCGGGATCGACACCGACGCCTACAGTTCGGCGTTCTACACCCTGACCGGCTTCCACTTCCTCCACGTGCTCGCCGGTCTGGTCGGCATGATCATCATCGGGCTGCGAGCCTTGAAGACCACGCGTTTCGGGCACCGGACCGTCCCATCGATCGAGTTCCTGTCCTACTACTGGCACTTCGTTGACGTGGTGTGGATCGCCCTGTTCCTCGCCATCTTCGTACTGAAATGAGCGCCACCCCTCGCCCCCGCCGCTGGCTGGCCGGTCCGCTCGGACTGATCGCCCTCGCTGTGATCCTCGGATCGGTCTTCTTCCTCACCACCGGCCGCGCCCACGGCCAGAACGATCTGGTAAGCATCAACCCGGCCGACATCGCGGCCGGCGAAGATGCTCTTCCAGTCCCACTGCCAGAGCTGCCACGGCTACCAGGGTCGGGGGCGCGACCGGACCCGCGCTCGTCAGCGTGGGGGCGGCGGCCGCCGACTTCTACCTCACGACCGGCCGGATGCCGCTCAACAACCCGGGTAACCAGGGCATCCGCCACCGCCCGTTCTTCGACCCGCAGCAGATCCGGGAGCTCGTCGCCTACGTCAACGCCCTGCCGGTCATCACCAAGACATTTGTGTTCGGCCCGACCATCCCGACGGTGGAGCCGCTCTGCCCGACCCACCAGCCCGGGAAGGACTGCGTGACCCTGTCGCAGGGCCAGCAGGGGTTTGGCCTGAACTGCGCGGCGTGCCACCAGGCGGCTGGCTCGGGCGGAATGCTGTCCAAGGGCAACGTCGTTCCCGGGCTGCACAACGCCAACCTGATCCAGGCCGCCGAGGCCATGCGGATCGGGCCTCCGCCGATGCCGCCCTTCAGCCCGGCCCAGATGAGCAACCAGCAGATGTCCGCCATCGCCCATTATGTGCAGTTCCTGCATCATCCATCGGACCCCGGCGGCCTCGGTATCTCGCACTTTGGACCGGTGGCCGAAGGGTTCGTGGGGGTTATCCTGGGATTTGGCTTCCTGTGGTTGGCGGTGCGCATGATTGGGACCCGAGGATGACAACGACCGAGCACCCCGATCGCACCTCCGGTGCTACCCCGTCCCCTGATGGTGGGCCCGGGGGTGGACCGGAGGGCGAGGACGTCCAGCACGCCCTCCGCTTCGACCCGCGCCATTTCGGCATCGACCCGGACGAACCCTGGCCCGACGACGTCCCGCGGGGCCAGGACGACTCGCACTGGCGCTACGAGGACGACCCGCGAGGCGCCCGCCGGGCCGAACTGCGCATCGCGGCCTGCTGGACGGTGACGCTCCTGGCTTCGATCGGACTGGCTGCGGCCTATGTCGCGGACGCATCGGCTCCCGTCCAGGGTTCCTTCTGGGCGGCCGCCTTCCTCGGGCTCGGTGTCGGGTTCATCCTCTGGGGCCGTGACCTGCTCCCGGGCCACGAGGTCACCGCCAGCCGGGGTCACCATAACGTCAGCTCCGAGGCAGACCGGAGGGCCGTGACGGAGTCACTGACCCGTGGGGTCGAACCGATGGCTCGCCGGTCCTTCCTGTACAAGATGCTCGGCGCCGTCGGAGGCATCTTCGGGCTGGCGATCCTGTTTCCGTTCGCGTCCCTCGGACCCCGCCCCCACCGTGACCTGTATCAGACCCTGTGGCGTAAGGGCAGCCGGGTGACCACCGTGGACGGTGTTCCTGTGCGTCCCGGTGACCTCCCCGTCGAACGGGATCCTGACCGTCTTCCCCGACGGCCAGACCTCGGACGCCCTCAGCGCCGACCTTGCTCCTGAACCTGGGGGACACCCCGTTCGAGATCCCACCGAACCGGGTGGGCTGGAACGTCGGGGGCCTGGTCGCCTTCTCGAAGATCTGCACCCACGCCGGCTGCCCTGCGAGCCTCTACAACGCCCAGCAACCATCAGCTGATCTGCCCATGCCACCAATCGACGTTCGACGTGCTGAAGACCTGTAAGCCGGTGTTCGGGCCTGCGCCCCGGTCGCTCCCGCAGCTGCCCCTCACCGTGGACAGCGAGGGCTACCTCGTGTCGCAGAGCAGTTACACGCAGCCCGTCGGCCCCGGGTTCTGGAACCGCGGGATGAGCACCACCGAGGAACGGGCCGCCGCCAAGAAGCGCTACCGCGTCGGCAAGTCGGTCTTCGACACCGTCGACGAGCGGTTCGGTTCGTCGAAGTTCCTCACCAGCGTCCTGGACAAGATCTTCCCGGACCACTGGTCGTTCATGGTCGGCGAAGTCGCCATGGACTCGCTCATCATCCTGATCGCCACCGGCATCTACCTGACCTTCTTCTACGTGCCGTCGGGCGCCGACGTGGTGTACGCCCCGACGAGCGGTCACGTCTACGCTCCCGCTGTTCGGCCAGCACATGAGCGAGGCGTACCAGTCGGTCATCAACATCTCGTTCAACGTGCGGTTCGGGCTGGTCATGCGCCAGGCCCATCACTGGGCTGCTCTCATCTTCGTCGCCGCCATTCTGTTCCACATCTGCCGGATCTTCTTCACCGGCGCCTTCCGCAAGCCCCGCGAGATCAACTGGATCATCGGCCTGACGCTGTGGATGATCGTCATCCTGGAAGGCTTCACCGGCTACTCGCTTCCCGACGACCTTCTTTCAGGCACCGGGATCCGGGTGATCTACTCCATCCTCCAGGGCATCCCACTGGTAGGGCCGTGGCTGGTCTACAACCTGTGGGGCGGGCGCTTCCCGGCACCCGGTTTCATCCCGCGCCTGTTCGTCGTCCACGAGTTCCTGTTCCCCGCCATCATCGTGGGCCTCCTGACCGCCCATCTGATGATCCTGTGGCACCAGAAGCACACCGACTTCCCGGGACCGGGCAAGACCGAGACCAACATCCGGGGCAGCCGGATCTGGCCCCAGTACGCCATGAAGGCGACCGGACTGGCCATGATTGTGTCGGCGGCCACCTTCCTCCTCGCCGGGGTGGTGCAGATCAACCCGGTGTGGCTCTACGGGCCGTACACCCCTTTCACCGTGTCCGAAGGCGCCCAGCCCGACTGGTACCTGGGCTTTCTTGACGGGTCAGTTCGCCTCTGGCCGCACTGGGAGTTCCGTTCCTTCGGTCACGAGATCGCCAACCCGTTCTTCCCGGGCCTGCTGATTCCCGGGCTGGTCTTCACGATCATGTACGCGTGGCCCTGGATCGACAAGAGGATCTACCAGGACTACGGCCCGCACAACCTGCTCGACCGGCCCCGGGACAAGCCGTTCCGCACCGGCGTCGGCGTGGCCGCCATCATCTTCTTCTCGGTGCTGACGATCGCCTGCGCCGACGACCTCCTGGCCAACCGACTTTCACGTCCCCTTCGAGCGGATGATCGAGATCCTTCAGTACTGCGTGCTCGTCGGGCCGGTGGTCGGCTTCCTTATCGCCTACAAGGCCTGTCAGGCGCTGCAGCGGACCCATGCCCACCCGATCCAACGCCCTGTGGGCGGCATCATCGTCCGGACCCCCGACGGCGCGTATCACACCCTGGCCGAGATGCATGGCGACGGGCATGGCCCGCCCTCGGCCGTGGGTGAGAACGGGCACGGGGAGGACCGGGCCGCCACCGAAGGCGACGGTCAGGCCGCCGAGCCCGCCGGCAGCGGTGCCGGCGAGAAGCGGGCGGCGGTGGGCGCCACGGACGAGCCCACCAATTCGTCGCCCACCGACTGATCCGCCTGGAAACGTCCCGCAGTGCGGGCCGAGCAGGACTCGGCATCGACCGGGCGGCCCGCACCTTTGTGTCGAGAAAACCGCGTATTACGCCGCGTACTACGCGGCTTTCTCGACACAAAGCGGCGGAGGGGCGCAGCTCTCGATGTCAGACCGACGAGTACAGGGCGAGCGGTGGAGCAGGCCGTACCGACGCTACCGGGCGCACCGGGTCGAGGGGGCGGGCGACCGGAGCGACTTACGGCCAGCGGATCGGGCCGGGTCCGGTCAGTCGAGATGCTCGGGGTGCGGATCCAGGTGGCCAGGGTGCCCCGCCGCGGCGGCGGCCTCCTCTTCCTCATCGCTGTCCGGTACCTCGACCTCGTACTCCGACTCGGTTACCCAGCCGATCACGGCGCCGACGAACAGGATCACGGCGGGTACGAGCCACCAGAGGCCGAAGGTCAGACCGAGGACCCCCAAGACCAGGCCCAGCCCCGCGCCCGCCGGCCAGATCGATGCCGACGGGAAGTAGCCGACCTCACCCTCGCCGTCCACGTAGGTGGCGTCGAATCGGTCCTCAGGACGGGGGATGCGGTGGCGCTTAAGATACTGACCGAAGAGGTAGCCGAAGAGCATCCCGTAGGCGGCGAAGCCGAAGACCAGCATGGCGACGCCCGACGACTCGGTCGGATTGCTCTTGAGGGCCCAGTACACGAGCCCGGTGCCTCCGAGGAACACCGAAGCGCCGAGGATGGTGCGCCATTCGACTTTCATGAGACGCTCCTAGCCCACCGTGGCAGCAGATCCCGCCGAGAGGGGCCAGGACCTCGTCCGCCCGCAGAGCAGATCAGCGAGTGAAGCTCGGGGAACATCACTACCTGGACCATTCAATGCCCCACCCTCGTCAGCTCATCGGGATGGTTGGCGTCCCAGAGCGGCCGCTCCGAGCGGATGGGCGGCAATGACTCGAAATTGTGATCGGGTGGCGGCGACGAGCACGCCCACTCGAGCGTCTGGGCATCCCAGGGGTTATCACCGGCGATTTCACCCTTGCGGTAAGCGTAGAAGAGGTTGATCACCGTCAGCAGCACCCCGATGCCGGCGAGGTACGCCCCGATGCTCGAGAGCATGTTGAGGAAGTTCCAACCCAGGTGGGCGTCGTAGGTCTCGATCCGCCTCGGCATGCCCCGCAGCCCGAGGGTGTGCTGTGGGAAGAAGCACAGGTTGAAGCCGGTGAAGAGGACCACGAAGCTGAGTTTGCCCAACCGTTCGTCGAGCTTGCGCCCTGTGATCTTGGGGTACCAGTAGTAGATCCCGGCCAGACCGGCGAATGCCGACCCGCCGAACATCACGTAGTGGAAGTGGGCGACGATGAAGTAGGTGTTGTGGAGCTGGAAGTCCAGCACCGGCTGGGCCAGGATGACCCCGGTGATGCCGCCGAACAGAAACATGCACATGAAGCCGAGGCAGTAGAGAACCGCGGTGTTGAGGGTGATGGTCCCCCGCCACATGGTGCCGAGCCAGTTGAAGAACTTGATCCCGGTAGGAACGGCGATGAGCAGGGAAAGGGCGGCGAAGAACGGCAGCAGCACCGCCCCCGTGGTGTACATGTGGTGGGCCCAAACGCCCATCGAGAGGGCCCCGATCGACAGCGTGGCGGCGATCATCCCCTTGTAACCGAACACCGGCTTCTTGGAGAAGGTCGCCAGGACCTCCGTCACGATTCCGAAGTACGGCAGGGCCAGGATGTACACCTCGGGGTGGCCGAAGAACCAGAAGAGGTTCTGCCAGAGGATGGGTTGGCCGCCTCTGTTCGCATCGTAAAAGTGGGCTCCCAGATGGCGGTCGATCCACAGCAGGGCGAAAGCCGAGGTGAGCACCGGGAAGGCGAGCAGAATCAGAAACATCGTGACCATCTGGTTCCACACGAAAACGGGCATACGGAACATGACCATGCCAGGGGCGCGCAGGCAGAAGATGGTCGTGATGATATTGACCGCGGTGAAAATACCTGAAAATCCGGTGAGACCGACGCCGAGTATCCACATGTCGGCTCCGGGCCCGGGCGAGTGGATCGATTCGGTGAGTGGGGCATAGCCGAACCATCCGAAGTTGGCGGCGCCGTTGTTGGTGAGGAAGCTGAGGGCGAGCAGCAGGAAGCCCCCGAGATACAACCAGTAGGACAGGGCGTTGAAGCGCGGAAACGCCATGTCGGGCGCTCCGATCATCAGCGGGATCAGGTAGTTGCCGAGGCCGGCGAACGCGAACGGACCGAGGAACACAAACAGCATGATCGTGCCGTGCATCGTGAACAGCTGGTTGTAGACGTTCTCGGTGACGAAGTTGTTGTTGGGGACGATCAGCTGGGTGCGAATGCCTTCCGCCATGAGCCCGGCGAAGAGGAACCCGATCAAAGAGGTGCACAGGTAGTTGAGGCCGATCTGCTTGTGGTCGGTGCTGGTGATGTACTTGACCAGGCCCCTGGGGCGGGGCCCGGGGACGATCTCCATCAGCGTCGATTCGACCGGAACCAGGTGTTCCTCTGGGCGCTCCTGGATGAGGGTCATGGAGTTACTCCCCCCGCCGTCGTCGTCGAGTTCGGGGCCTGTTTCGCGTACCAGGCGCTGTACTGGGCCGGCGGCATCACGTCGACACGGAACCGCATGTAGGCGTGGTACTCACCGCAGATGTTATTGCACTCACCATTGTAGATACCGGGCGTGACCACGTTGAAATCGACGACGTTGTTGATACCCGGGATCATGTCGCGCTGGAACAGAAACTCCGGCACATAGAAGGTATGGATGACGTCGAGCGATACGAGGTGAAGCTGGACCGTCTTTCCCGCGGGCATGTACAGGATCGGGAGGTTGTCTTCGGAGTTGATGTCCAGGTTGTTGGCGACGGTGCCGAGCTCGGCGTGCCCGTTGGGGTAGATGAAGCGCCAGCCCCACTGGAAGCCCTGAACCTCGATCTTCACGTCAGGGTTCTTGACGGTTCTGTTGACGTGGTTCTCGGCGTTGTAGGCGAAGCCGAAGACGATCGCCACGATGATGAGCGGAACGATGGTGTAGGTCAGCTCGATCGGAATGTGGTACTGGAACTGCTCGGGTCTGCGCGTGCTCCCTGGCTTGACCCGATAGCGGAAGATGCACCAGGCAATGCCGCCGAGGACGAGCAGTCCGAGTGGTACAGCGAAGATGTACGTGATGTGCCACAGCTGGCGAACCCACGTGTCCTGACCAGTGACCCCATGGGGTGATCCGAGGTCGGTACGCCCCAGCAGCTGCGCGGTGAGGAGGCTCACTGCTCCCCAGAATAAGCACGTCGAGCGGAGCGCACCAACCCGGGGCCGGTGCGGGCGGCGTGGGACATACAGCGGGAGCCCGATGACCGCTAGAGGCGGTCTTCCCCTTCTAACATCCTCGTAGAAGAAAACTTTAGCTTTACACTATAAGGTAAGCTACGATGCTGATGTGGCAAGCCAATGCCTTCCGCAATGGTGACCACTTCACAGTGAGCTTCCACCTGCCGGTCTCGATCCCGCGTCGGTCGAGGTGACCGTAGAGAAGAAGGTGCTGTCGGCTGCGGCCGAGCGGCATTGGACCCCCGAGGAGGGCGACCAAGGTGGTGATCGCCGAGCGGCCGCAAGAGCGTTTCGAGCGTGCGCCTCGGGCGCGCGTCTGGGTGCGCCTCCGGCGCGAGTCTGGGGGCGCCTCCGGCGCGAGTCTGGGGGCGCCTCCGGCGCGCGTCTGGGTGCGGCTTCGTCCGGTGGCTTGGGCCGGGGGTCGGCTTGCGCCGCCTCGTACGGCCGCCCCCGGATTCGGCCTGCGGCCGGGTTCGGCCAGCGCCGGGTTCGCTCTGCCCGGCGTGCGGCGGAGCGGAGCCGATTGCCGGGGGCCTGGGGGAGCGTCTATGCTGATCGGTCGGCCTGGTGCCCTTTGTGGCGCGCCTTAGCTCCGCAGCTCACCAGCCGGCTGAACGGCACTACCCCGAGGTCAATCACGTGCGCACGTACTCCCCTAAACCAGCCGAGGTCCAGCGCGTCTGGTACGAGGTCGATGGCGATGGTGCCGTTCTCGGGCGGCTGGCGAGCGAGGTGGCGCGCGTCCTGCGGGGCAAGCACAAGGCCATCTTCGCCCCCAATCAGGACACCGGCGACCATGTGATCGTGGTGAACGCCGCCAAGATCCAGATGACCGCTAACAAGGCCGACAAGAAGATTCACTACCGCCACTCCGGCTATCCCGGCGGCCTGTCGGCCCGCACGTACGCCGACCTGCTGGCCAAGCAGCCCGAGGAAACCTTTCGCCGCGCCGTCAAAGGAATGCTGCCGAAAGGCCCGCTCGGGCGGCACATGATCCGGAAGCTGAAGGTGTATGCCGGCCCGACCCATCCGCACTCGGCTCAGACGCCGGTCCCCTTGCCTGTCGACCCCCGCACCCACCGGCCGTCCTGACCGGATCCGACCCGATCCGGTCTGACCGATCCCGGTCACCGCCCACGAAGATCCCGCAAATCCCGCCAACATCCGCAACGCAGACGAAGGAGTATCGCCGAGCCGTGCTCAAGCCGTTGATCCAAGCCACCGGTCGCCGGAAGGCTGCCGTGGCGCGCGTCCGCCTGCGCCCCGGCAGCGGCGCCATAACCGTCAACGGACGACCCGTTGAGGAGTACTTTCCGTCGGCGACCCACCGGATGATCATCACCGAACCGCTGCGAGTGGTGGAGCAGACCCTGGTCTACGACATCGACACCACCATGTGCGGGGGCGGGGTTTCGGGCCAGGCCGGCGCATTACGCCTCGGGATCGCCCGGGCCCTGGCCGAGCTGGAGCCAGACCTCAGGGTCCCGCTCAAGCGGGCCGGGTTTCTCACCCGCGACGCTCGGGAGAAGGAGTCGAAGAAGTACGGTCTGAAGAAGGCCCGCAAGGCGCCGCAGTATTCCAAGCGATAGCGCCTGCCGGATCGTGGCCCTGCGATTCGGTACCGACGGCATTCGGGGGACTGCGGGATCGGAACTGACCGCGGAACTCGTCGTGGCGCTCGGCCGGGCGGCGGCCCGGGTCCTCGGTGAGGGCCCGTCCGCGGACGGCCCCCCGCGAGGCCGGTCCGATTTCTTGGTGGGGCGCGACACCAGGTGGTCGGGTCCGATGCTGCAGGCCGCTCTCACGGCCGGGCTCACCGCCGAGGGGACTGACGTGGTGGACCTCGGGGTCCTGCCGACGCCGGGCGTGGCCGCGGTCGCGGCCGCACGCGGCACCGCCGCCGCAGTGATCTCGGCGTCGCACAATCCCTACGCCGACAACGGGATCAAGCTGTTTGCGGCCGGAGGGCGGAAGTTGAGCGACGCCGAGGAAGAAGCGGTGGAGGCGGAGCTGGCCCGCCTGGTTGCACCTGCGCAGGCTGAGACCGAGATAGGCGAGGCAGGCAAGGCAGGGGAGTCGCATTCGGGCGTGGTGGCCGGCGACCAACTCGGCCGCGTGCAATCCGATACCGACGCCCGAGCCTGGTACTGCCGTCGAGTGGTTGGAGCACTCGAGGGACGGCAGCTCGACGGGTTAAAGGTCGTTATCGACTGCGCCAACGGCGCCGCCGTGTCTACGGCGGCCGAGATCCTGAGGGCCGCGGGCGCCGACGTGGTCGACGTCCTGGCTGCCTTTCCTGACGGCCGCAACATCAACGCCGCCAGCGGGTCCACCGACCCGTCCCACCTGGCCGCCGCCGTCGTCGAGCGAGGTGCCGAGGTCGGCCTGGCGTTCGACGGTGACGCTGACCGGGTAATCGCGGTCGACGAGACCGGCGCCGTCGTCGACGGAGATCGGCTCCTCGGGTTGTTCGCCACGGACCTGCGGCAGCGGGGCCGGCTGGCCGGGGACACCGTCGTGGTGACCGTCATGACCAACCTGGGCTTTCATCTGGCCATGGCCGAAGCTGGCGTGCAGGTTCACCAGGTCCAGGTGGGCGACCGGTACGTGCTCGAAGCCCTCGAGGCGCGCCGTTGGTCCCTGGGCGGCGAGCAGTCGGGCCATCTGATATTCCGTGATCTCGCCACCACCGGGGATGGGGTCCTCTCCGGACTGTTGCTGCTCGATCTGGTGGTCCGGCTCCACCAGCCGCTGTCGACGCTCGCTGCGAGCGTCATGGACCGGCTGCCGCAGGTGTTGCGCAACGTGGCGGTCACTGATCCGAACGCCTTGAAGGACGCCGAACAGGTGTGGTCGGAAGTGCGCGCCGTCGAGGCCGAGCTGGGCGACCAGGGCCGGGTGCTGCTGCGACCGAGTGGCACCGAGCCGCTCGTCAGGGTGATGGTCGAGGCCCGGACGCAGGAAGGGGCGGAGCAGGCGGCCGATCGACTGACGGCTGCGGTGCGCGCCACCCTGGTAGACACCCCGGCGTAGGTCTCGTCAAGCCTGGACCAAGCTCTCGCCCGGGCCGCGGACGGTGGCGCGGCGCGCCGCGGCGCGGCGAGGCGACGGACGGTGGTGTGGCGCGGTGGCGCGGCGCGCGGCGGCACGCCATACGGCGGCGTGGCCGCTCCTTTCCGCACACTCCCGGCGGGGCCGGGCCCGGGGCCGGCCCGGTCGTCAGGGCGCTGGGGGCTCGAGGGCGGCCGGTAGAACCGGCTCCGGCGCTACCCCCGGACCTGCCTTCGACGCACCGATGTCGTCGCCGCCGTTGGCGTCCGGCCCGGTGCTGGTATCTGCGCCGGCCCCGGCGCTCGCGGCAGCCGCCGGCATCTCCACCGGGCTTTCCTGACTCCGGACCGCGGTGCGCAAGCGGACATCGCGCAGCAGGAACGACAGCACGAAAGAAAGCGCCGCCACGGGCACCGTATAGAGGAACGCAGTCGTCATGGCGTGGGTGAAGGCCTGCAGCGGCCCTTCCGTCAGGCCGTAGACCCGCACGTAGTGCGCCCCGTTTGTCCGCACCTGCAAGATCAGCACGGCACCGAGCACTGCTGACCCGACGGCCCCGCCGAGGGTTCGGAAGAAGGTGACCGTAGCGGTACCGGCGCCCATGTCCTCGTACGGGATGGTGTTCTGCACGGCCAGCAGCAACGTCTGCATGAACAGACCGAGCCCGCTCCCCAACACGAACAGCATGGCGGACAGCACCCACCCACTGGTGTCGATCTCGATAAGGGTCATCCAGAACAGGCCGAGCGTCAGGATCCCCGTCCCGACGTTGACAAATATCTTGTAGCGGCCTATTCGGGAGATCAGCTGGCCCGAGCCGATCGAGGTCAGGAGCATCCCGGCCAGCATCGGCACCAGCCGCAGCCCGGCGAAGGTGGGGCTGATCTCGCGGACCCGCTGGAAGTATTGCGGCAGGAAGATCAGGGCGCCGAACATCACCGTGGCCGTGCTGAACGCCAGCACGTTGGCGACGCTGAACACCCGGTTGCGAAAGAGTCGTAACGGCAGGATCGGCTCGGCTGCCTTGGTCTCCCACCAGAGGAACAGGGCGATCAGCACGAGCCCGGCGAGGCCGTAGGCCCCCGCCGCGGTGGTGATTCGGGTTGCGTTCCCGGCCGTCTGCACGCCGACCAGGAACAGCGACACGCCCGACACGATCAGGGCGGATCCGCCTACGTCAACCTTGGCCTTCCGGCGGCG
This sequence comes from uncultured Acidimicrobiaceae bacterium, assembly GCA_963834725.1. Lineage (GTDB taxonomy): Bacteria > Actinomycetota > Acidimicrobiia > Acidimicrobiales > Palsa-688 > PALSA-693. The sequence goes on along the minus strand of CAWICN010000001.1, from coordinate 2,087,739 downwards.
GCTTTCCAAGTGCAGGACCCGGTTGATCACGACCAGGGTCGCCACCCCGACCGGGATGTTGACGTAAAAAACCCAGCGCCAGGAAGCCGCGTCCACCAGGATCCCCCCGATCAGCGGCCCGATCACGCTGGAGATGCCAAACACCACCCCGAAATATCCCTGATACTTACCCCGCTCGCGGGGCGGGATGACGTCGCCCACGATCGCCATGGCGAGCGTCATGAGCCCCCCGGCACCGAGGCCCTGGACTCCCCGGAAGAGGATCAGTTGGATCATGCTCTGGCTGAGCCCCGACAGGGCGCTACCGATCAGGAAGATCACCACCGCGACCTGGAAGACGGATTTGCGCCCGAACTGGTCGCTGAGCTTGCCGTACAACGGGGTGCTGGCAGTCGAGGTCAACAGGTACGCGGTGACCACCCAGCTGTAGAGATCGAGACGGTGAAAGTCCTTGCTGATGGTGGTCAAAGCCGTGGTGACGATGGTTTGGTCGAGTGCGGCGAGCAGCAATCCCATCATCAGTCCGGACATGATCAACATGATTTGCCGGTGGCTGTAGCCCGACGATGAGCCCGGCGGGGCTGCTGCGGTGGCCGTCATGAGCGGCCGGCTCCGGTGTCGGCCAGCCCCACCGCCAGCAGGTCGAACGCGGCGGTCAGGAGGCGGTCAAAGCGCACCCGGCCGCCCTGGTCGCTCCAGTGCAGAAGCGCTACCTTGAACGCCCCCAAGGCGGCGCTCACCACCAGCGCCGGGTAAAGATCGGCGTTGGGGTCCCGGCCCGTCCGTTTGGCGACGGCGGCGACGAGCGCCTCCTCGATTTCATCGTGTATGGCCGCCATGGCGCCTCGCAGCAACGGCTCCGAACGGATGAGACGCATCCGTCGCAGCAGGCGCTCGCCGTTGAGGATCTCCTGAGCCACCAACTCTTCCATCACTCGGCGCAAAGCGGTCAGGACGTCCTCGCCGGCCGGCCGCTCGAGCAGTGCTTGACGCAGGGCGTCCGGGCGGATCGGGTCCCGGTCAAGGACGGCGTCTTCCTTGGACGAGAAGTAATTGAAAAAAGTCCGGGTAGACACGTCTGCCCGGTCGGCGATCGCCTCAATGGTCGCCGCGGCGAGGCCGTGCTCTTCGACCATGAGGAAGGCGGCATCGTGCAGCGCCCGGTGGGTGGCCCGCTTCTTGCGTTCCCGGCGGGATGTCTCCAGCTGTACCGTCACCTGCCTTATCCTACCCAACTTGCACATCAGGTAAAGACGCATAGTGTGCACATCGAAGGTCGGTTTCTGGCACAACGGGGGCGGATGGCGCCAGTACCCTTTTAGCGCATGTGCGGGATCGTCGCCGTCCTTCGACAGCCGTCCGCCCGGTCGGCACCGAGCCCCGAAGCGATTTGTGCCGCCCTCGACCAGGCCCACGAGCTGCTTGCTGGTCCCGATCTCCTCGGCCTGGAGCCGGCGCTGGCTGTCCTGCGGGAAGTCGACCGGGTGCTGCGGGGGACACCCGGACTGCACTGTCTCCTCGGCCAAAGTCTCACCGTGGACCGGGTCGCGGCCCGGACCGGCCGGATCGGAGCAGAGCTGGCTCGCCTGGAGGCCGAGCTCGACCGCGGGTCGCTCGATCTCGAGCCGTCCGAGCAGGAGACCGTCAACGTTACCGTCGTAGCGCTAAAGGACGCCTGGTGGGCGATCGAGCGGGATCGGCTGGGCATGGCCCGCGGCGTGGCCGATCTCATGCCGGCCGGATCGGCTGGTCCGTTGGACGGGTGGTGGGCGATCCAGGTGGCTTTGACCTCCCTGGACCGCCTGGAGGTGCGGGGCCGGGACTCGGCCGGACTCCACGTATTCATAGCCGGACACGGCCTTGATCTCGCCGACCCGTCGATCCGCGCCCTGGTGGCGGCCCGCACTACCGATCCACTGTTCCAGTCGGGAGCGGTGCGCAACGCTGCCGACTGCCTCAGCTTCGTGTACAAGGCGGCGGCGGAGATCGGCGAGCTCGGCGATAACGGCAACGCGCTGCGGGCAGCCATCCGTGACGATCTGCTGTTGGCCCGCGCCCTCCGCTCGCCTGATGCCCGGGTGACGGTCCTCGGCCACACCCGCTGGGCCAGCGTGGGCCTCATTTCGGAGCCCAACGCCCATCCGCTCAACTCCGAAGAGGTCGGCGGCTCCGACGGCCCCTACGTCGTTGCGGCCCTTAACGGCGACGTCGACAATCACGCCGAGCTGCGGCTATCGGAGGACCTGCGCCTCCCACCCGAGATCACGACAGACGCCAAGGTGATCCCGACCATCGTGTCCCGTCGGCTGGCCGAGGGGTCCGCGATGGACGAGGCGTTCCGCAGCACCGTGGCCCGTTTCGAGGGTTCGGTGGCGATCGCCGCGGCCACCGCCACGGAACCTGACCAGCTCTTTCTGGCCCTTTGCGGGTCGGGACAGTCGCTGTATATCGGTCTCGCCGAAGACGCCTTCGTGGTGGTGAGTGAACCGTATGGGCTGGTCGAGGAGACCCCCCGGTACGTGCGAATGGACGGGGAAGCAACGCAGGGGCAGGTGGTCGCCTTGCACCGTTCCGGCGCCGGCCAGGTCAGGGCGTTACGGCGGTCCCGATACGACGGGGGCCTCCTCCCGGTCAACGAGCAGGACGTCATCACGGCCGAGATCACCACGAGAGACATCGACCGGGCCGATTTTCACCACTATCTCCTGAAGGAGCTGACCGAGGCGCCGGCCTCGCTGCGCAAGACCTTGCGAGGAAGGATTGTCGCCGGCGAGAACGGGCGGCTCGAGGTGCGGGTCGGTGAGGATGCCATCCCCGCGGCGCTGGCCCGAGCCCTGGCCGAGGGGTCCGTGGAACGAGTGATCGTCATCGGTCAGGGGACCGCCGCGGTCGCGGGACAGGCGGTGGCGGCGGCCATCTCCGCGCTCCTGCCGGGTGTCTCGGTCACCGCCTTGCCGGCCACGGAGCTGTCCGGATTCGGGCTCAGCGACGACATGAGCGACACGCTCGTTGTCGCCATCAGCCAATCGGGTACCACGACCGACACGAATCGAACCGTCGACCTGGCTCGAACTCGGGGCGCCCATGTCGTTGCGGTCGTCAATCGCCGGAATAGCGACCTGGCGGCCAAGGCCCAGGGGGTCCTCTACACCTCGGACGGGCGGGATGTGGAGATGAGCGTGGCGTCCACGAAGGCGTTTTATGCGCAGGTGGCCGCCGGGTGGCTGCTCGCGGGCGCGCTCGCCGCGACGGCGGCGGGCGGCCAGGCCTCTGGCGGTGCTTCCGGTGGTGAGGCTTCCGGCGTGGCCGCTCACATCGACCGGGTTTTGCGAGCTCTGCGAAGCCTTCCGGACGCCATGGGCCAGGTGCTGGCGGGACGGGAGGAGATCGGCCGCATCGCCGCATCCGTCGCGCCCTCCCGGCGCTACTGGGCTGTCGTCGGCAGCGGGCCGGATCGCGTCGCGGCCGCCGAGGTGCGCATCAAGCTGTCGGAGCTGTGCTATCGGTCGATCTCGAGCGATGCCACGGAGGACAAGAAGCACATTGACCTGTCGTCCGAACCGCTGATTCTGGTGTGCGCGGCCAGCCTGCGCGGTCCGAACGCCGACGATGTAGCCAAGGAGATTGCCATCTACCGGGCTCACAAAGCCGCGCCGGTGGTGATTGCGACCGAGGGCGAGGCGGATCGCTTCCGCGCCGCCGCCCTGGACGTGGTGACCGTCCCGGCGACCGATCCCGACGTGGCCTTCGTGCTGTCAGCCATGGTTGGCCATCTCTTTGGCTACGAGGCCGCCCTGTCGATCGACGCCCAGGCCCGCCCGCTCCGTGAAGCACGGGCCGAGATTGAGGCGGCCCTGAGCGCTGGACCGGACAATGCGATCGACCGGTTGCGGACCGAATTGCAGCGAGTCACCGAGCCCTTTCTCAGTGGCCTGCGGCAGGGCGGCTACAACGGGAACCTGGAGGCTGCCACGGCCGTGCGGCTGGTCTCGCTCCTGCGCTACACCACCGGGGTCCTGCCGCTCGAGGGTTACGAGCTGGAGTCCGGCAAGATCGGAGCGCCGAGCGCGGTGATCGGGGACTTGCTCGACGCCCTTAACGCCGGCATCGACGAGCTGACCCGCCCGGTTGACGCCGTCAAGCACCAGGCCAAGACGGTTACCGTCGGCATCTCCCGGAGCGAGGACGCCCTCTTCAACGTGCCACTGGTCAAGCGCACCCTGTCGGTCGGCGCCGCTCCTGACACCCTCGGCTACCGGGCCCTCCGGACCCTTGGAGCCCTCGACGAGGGGGTCGAAGAGGTGACCGGCTTCACGCGCTACCGGATCGACTGGTCCTCGGCTGCGTCACCCCTGGTCGCCGTCGTCGACCTTGGCGGCATCGCCACGACGCTGCCTCCCTCCCGAACCAGATCCGACCCCAGGCTGCTTGGCACCAAGCACCGGGCTGCTGAGGAACGAGAGGTGACGGTGGCACGGGGCGCCAGCGACGGTCGGCCGGTGATCCTGGTACCCGAGGCCAAGGGAACGCAGATCATCGGGATGACGCTGCTCCATGTTCGTTTTCACGAGCAGCTGCCCTGGGACGCCGCCAAGCGGATCCTGCTTGGCTACCGCACCCGATACTCGGCGCTCGCCGACGCGGTCACCGAGACCGAGCCGTTTATGGACGACGAGCGGCTCGGCAAGGAGCCCGTCGTCGACCTGTTGACCGTCCCGGTGTACGAGCTGGCCATGCGCTGGCGCCAACCTCGGGCATGACGGGCACGACGGGCACGAGTGGCACGACGGGCATGACGGGCATGAGGGCACGACTGGCACGAGTGGCACGACTGGCACGAGTGGCACGACGGGCACGACTGGCACGAGTGGCACGACGGGCATGACGGGCGCCCTCGTCGGCATCGGGATCGACTCGGTTGACATCCCCCGCTTCGGAGAGATCCTGGCTCGCCGGCCCGGGCTCGGCCCCCGGCTGTTCACTCCCGGCGAGCAGCGTTACGCCGCCGCCCTGGCCAACCCGGTGCCGAGCCTGGCCGCCCGTTTTGCCGCCAAGGAAGCGGTCATGAAGGCGCTCGGCGTCGGGCTGGGAGCATTCCGCTGGGCCGACGTGGAGGTGGTGCGAGTCCCGGGCGGACCTCCCGATCTGGTGGTGACCGGACGGGCGGCATCCCTGGCATCCCGCCGAGGCGTCGGCACCTGGATGTTGTCGATCACCCACACCGCGACGGTCGCTTCGGCTGTGGTCGCGGCCATCGCATGATTCCGGTCCTGACCCCGGCGGAGATGGCCGAGGTGGACCGGAAGGCCACCGAGCCGGTTGAGCTGCTCATCGAGCGGGCGGGCTCCGCCGTGGCGAGCGAGGCCCGCCGGATCCTCGGCGGTGGCTACGGGCGGCGGGTGATCGTCGTCGCCGGTCGAGGCAACAATGGCGCCGACGGGCGGGTGGCCGCCCGCATCCTGGCCCGTCGAGGGGCAGCCGTCTCGATAGTGGAAGCTACCGACCTGAGAGGCGGCGAGAGGTTGCCGTTCGCGGACCTGGTGATCGATGCCGCCTATGGCACCGGGCTGAGCCGCCCGTATGCCCCCCCCGACCCGGGGCCGGCGACCGTACTCGCCGTGGACATTCCCTCGGGCCTCTCCGGGTTGACCGGTCGGCCTGTTGCCGGGACCCCGACGGCCGCGGTCCCACCCTCCACATCCCGGGGGGCCGGCAACGCCGGCTCGGTACGGGCGGACCGCACCGTGACCTTCGCGGCGTACAAACCCGGTTTGTTGCTCGGTAACGGCCCCGACCAGGCCGGGGTGGTCGAAGTTGCCGACATCGGCCTCGGCTCGCTGGCTGCCGGGGCGGCGACGGCATGGCTCGTGACCGACTCCGACGTGGCGCGCAGGTGGCCGGCTCGGCCCCGTGAGGCTCACAAGTGGCAGAGCGCGGTGCAGATCGTGGCTGGCTCGCCGGATATGTACGGAGCGCCGTGGCTGGTGGCCCGGGGCGCCATGCGAGCGGGGGCGGGCTATGCGCTGGTCGGGGTCCCTGGTGCGCCGCCTGGAGGCGGTTTGCCGCCAGGCGAGTGGGTGACCCGCCACCTTCCCGCTCACGGCTGGGAGGACGAGGTCGCGGCCGGCCTCGATCGGGTGAAGGCCCTGGTGATCGGTCCTGGTCTCGGCGAGCAGGTGGCCGGCGGCGTTGGTCAAGCCTCCGCGGTCGCCCGCCTGCTCTCGATGTCGTCCGTTCCGGCCGTGGTGGATGCGGACGCCCTGCGGGCCCTGGGCGACCTCGACACCGTTACCGCGGTGGCGAAGGCACGCCGCAGTCCGTTGGTGCTCACCCCGCACGAGGGCGAGTACGCCCGGCTGGTGGGCCGTCCGCCTGACGACGACCGGATTGCGGCCGGGCGCGACGTGGCCGCCCGGACAGGGGCGGTTGTTCTGCTCAAGGGCTCGACCACTGTGGTCGCGGAGCCCGGGGGCGAGGTGCTACTGGTGAACGCCGGGTCCTCCCGGTTGGCGACTGCTGGAACAGGCGACGTGCTCTCCGGTGCTATCGGCGCCTTCCTGGCGAGGGGCCTGCCTGCCGCGCAGGCCGCCGCCCTGGCGGCGCACTGCCACGGACGGGCCGCCTCGCTCGGACGGTCGGAGGGCCTGGTGGCCAGCGACCTGCCGGACCTGTTGTCGGCCTGGCTGTCCCAAGCGGTCGAACGCTGGTGACCAGACCTTCGGGACCGGCGCATCGGCACCGCGCTGGCCTGCTGGGCGAGTCGGCCCGGCTATGAAAGCGGCTGGTTGACCACCGCGCCGGCGGCCGCGTCGGGCCCCGAGACCGGCGGACGCGAACCGGCCGGAAAGCGCCGCCGGGCATGGGCCGAGATCGACCTCGACGCCGTACGCCACAATGCCAGGGTGCTGGTCGAGGCGGCAGCCCCGGCCCGGCTATGTGCGGTCGTCAAAGCGGGCGGTTACGGGCATGGGGCGGTCGACGTGGCGCGGGCCGCGCTTGACGGTGGGGCCACCTGGCTCGCCGTGGCTCTGGTCGAAGAAGGATTGGAGTTGCGAGCCGCCGGCATCACCGCCCCGGTGTTGCTCCTGAGCCAGCCGCCCCCGGCCGCCATGCCGGAAGTCGTGGCGGGGGCCTTGACACCGACGATCTACACCCGCGACGGCCTCGGCAGCTTGAGAACCGCCCTTCAGGCCGCCGGCGTCGCTCGCCGCTCGGCGGTGCACGTGAAAGTGGACACCGGCATGCACCGGGTGGGCGCTGATCCGGGTGAGGCCATCGAGCTAGCCCTGGCAGTGGCGGGCGACAGCCATTTTGCGCTGGAGGGTTTCTGGACCCACCTGGCGGTCGCGGACGACGTCGACAATCCGTACACGGCCGGGCAGGTAGCTCGATATGAGGCAACCCTCGACGTCCTGGCACGCGCCGGGATTCGACCGCCGCTTCGCCATGTGGCCAACTCGGCCGGCGCCATGTGGCATCCGGCGAGCCGCTACGACCTGGTCCGTTGCGGGATCGCCCTGTATGGCCTGGCGCCGGACGCAACGGGCATCGACCGGTGCCCGGCGACCAGCTTGCGAGCGGCCCTTACCTTGAAGGCCCGGGTATCGCATGTCAGGAGTCTGAGGGCGGGCGAGCGGCTGTCGTACGGGCTGCGCTATCGACTCGAACGCGACTCGGTGATCGCCACCGTACCGATCGGTTACGCGGACGGCGTGACCAGGGCGCTGGCGGCAACTGGCGGTGAGGTGCTGATCGGCGGGCGCCGTCTACCCCTCGCCGGGACCGTCACCATGGATCAGCTGATGGTGGATTGCGGACCGACCGCAGCAGTGTCGGTCGGCGACGAGGTGGTCCTGGTCGGCAGTCAGGGGTCGGAGACGATCACGGCGTGGGACTGGGCGATGCGAACTGGCACGATCGCCTACGAGGTGGTGTGCGGGGTGAGCGGTCGGGTGCCCCGGGTCTATGTCGGCAACTGACCGGCGCGGCGGCCTCTCGTGATCAGCGAGATCGCCGGGGTCCGGGTCGGGCACTGGACGCATCCCTCGGCGCGCACGGGCTGCACGGTCGTTCTCCTACCGGCGGGCACCACCGCTTCAGGTGAGGTGCGAGGGGCGGCGCCGGGCACGCGCGAATGGGCGCTGTTGCAACCTGGGCGGATCGTCCAGACCGTTCATGCCGTCGTGCTCACTGGCGGGTCGGCGTTCGGCCTGGCCGCGTGCGACGGCGTGATGCGGTGGTGCGAAGAGCGCGGTCTCGGGCATCCCACCCGCGGCGGTCCCGTCCCGATCGTCGTGGGGCTGGTGCTCTACGACCTCGGCGTCGGCGATCCCAGGGTTCGCCCGGGACCGGACGAGGGGTATGCGGCGTGCGTTGCGGCCCGGGCCGACGGAGAAGCGATCCAGTCCGGCCCGGTCGGCGCCGGCAGCGGCGCCACCGTCGGCAAATGGGCCGGTCCCGAGGCCGGCCGTGCCGCAGGTCTCGGCAGCGCGGTGGCCCGCCATGGCGAGGTGGTAGTTGCGGCCCTTTTGGCGGTCAACGCCGTCGGCGAGCCCCGGCCGCTCGGCGTTCCCCTGGCCGAGCCCCGGATCCCGGTCCGCCCGCCGGTTGAGCCTCCGCGCCCGGCGGAGGCGTCCGTGTCGGGAGGGGCGAGCCAGGGGGGGCCGGGCGAGGTGGGCGCGTCGGTTGGGCCGCCCGACGGGCCGGACGCCCACGCCCTGCAGGCCACGACGATCGGGATCATCGTCACCAATGCCAAAGTCGACAAGGTGGGCTGCCTGCGACTGGCGCAGTCCGGCCACGACGGTCTGGCCCGGGCCCTCGATCCGGTGCACACCGGAGGAGACGGCGACGCGCTGGTGGCGGCGGCGACGGGGGAGGTGGAGGCGCCCGTGGAAACGGTGCGCACCCTGGCCGCATGGGTGGTCGAGCAGGCCGTCCTCGACGCAGTGCCCGCCGTTGAGGAGACCGACCCCGGCGATCGGCGCTGATGGGAATCCGGGGCGACCGCTGATCGCCGGCTGCCCGTCCGGTGACTGCCGGCTGCCCTGTCCGCTGACTGCCGGCTGCCCCGGCCGCTGATCGCCCGGCTGCCCTGTCCGCTGACTGCCGGCTGCCCCGGCCGCTGACTGCCGGCCGCCCCGGCCGCTGATCGCCCGGCTACCCGGATACTTTTTCTGTAGCGCGCTCCCCTTCAGTTGGGCACGATTCGCGCAGCAAAAGTGGCGGAGGGCCGCCACGGGCGCGATTCGCGACAGCAAATCGAGGAGCGCTATACCTGAACTACACCCTGGCCGCCCACCCGTTCCGGCCGACGCCATGTAGGGATACCGGCGGCTGGAGGCTCAATAAGTGTCGGTGCGCAGTACCACGGTCCCTGCCGCCTTGTCGTGGAGGGTCTGGTTCTGCTTGTCCCACAGTGGCCACAGGATGTCGAGGATGCCGCCGATGATGGTGATGCTCAGGGCTACCTCCACCAGCGTCCGGATCACAGCCCGGTCGTAGGCGCATGGTTGGCCGTTTCGGCCATCGATGGTGCGGGTACGGAGAACGAGGTTGCCCACCGTGCGCCCGCCGTTGCCACCGAGAAGGACGATCAGGTAGATGATCTGGATCAGAATCTCGAGGAGGCTGCGGGGCCCAGCGCTAACCCCGGCGATCCCAAGGATGATCGCGGCGACGACGCCGACCAGGATCCCGTCGATCACGGTGGCACCTACCCGACGCCACCATCCGGCCAGATAGCCGGCCGGGCGTCCGGACGATCCGCCCCAGCCGGGGCCGGGTTGCTGATATCCCGCGCCGGGCTGCTGCCATCCGCCACCCGACTCTGTCCAGGAACGAGGTGGCGGGGGATAGTTGCCGCCCCCGGGCGGGGGATAGTTGCCGGGTCCGGGCGGGGGATAGTTGCCGGGTCCGGGCGGGGGATAGTTGCTCGGTCCGGATGGAGGTGGCGGCGGGTAGTTGCTCGGTCCGGGTGGAGGCGGCGGCGGGTAGTTGCTGGGCCCGCCGGCGCCGGGTGGCGGAGGAGGTGGCGGCGGGTAGTTGCTCGGTCCGGGTGGAGGCGGCGGGGGGTAGTTGCTGGGCCCGCCGGCACCGGGTGGCGGAGGAGGTGGCGGCGGGTAGTTGCTCGGTCCGGGCGGCGGGTAGTTGCCGGGTCCGCTGGCGCCGGGTGGCGGAGGTGGCTGCGAGCCCTGCTCCGGTTCGTCGGGGGGAGATTGCCCCCAGGGCTCGTCGGGGGGAGTAGTGCTCACCGGCCTCACGACCTTCGTGGATGCGTACGGGAACCGTGCGATCCCGCGCCCAAACGGTACCAAGCACTGCGTAGGCAGCGGGTCCAACCGGGGTGGGCCGATACGATAGGTGCAGTGGCAGGGCTCGCGGACGTCGAACGGATCGCCCTGACGTGCACCCGTTGCCCGCTTGCCGCCGGCCGCACGACGGTGGTGTTCGGGGAGGGCGACCCTCACGCCGACCTCATGGTCGTCGGTGAGGGGCCTGGCCGGGAGGAAGACCTGCAGGGCCGTCCCTTTGTCGGCCGCTCCGGTCAGCTCCTCGACCGGTTGCTCTTCGAGGAAGCGGGGCTCCAGCGGGCACAGGTGTACATCGCCAATGTGGTCAAGTGCCGGCCGCCGGGCAATCGCGATCCGCTGCCCGAGGAGATCGCAGCCTGCCGCCCGTATCTAGATCAGCAACTGGAGCTGATCGCACCCCGGGTCGTCGTCACCCTCGGCAATTTCGCGACCCGGCTGCTGCTTGACACGAGCCGCGGGATCACCCAGCTGCGGGGCCGGTCCTACTCGTTCGGCCCGGGTTCGTTCAGCCCGGGCGGGGCCGTCCTTCTGCCGACCTATCACCCCGCGGCGGCCCTGCGCGGCGGCGGCGAGGTCGTCGCCCGGATGCGCGCCGATTTCGTCCGAGCCCGGGCCGCCCTCGAAGCTGCCGTCCCTCCTGCATCCAGCTCGACGGAAGCGAGGCGAGCGCCCGCCGGTAGCGAGCGATGACGCCGCCCCAGCCTGCCCAGCCCGCCCAGCCCGCCCAGCCAACTCAGGAGATCGTCTGCGCCGGGCCGGCTGCCACCAAGGCGGTCGGTGCAGCCATTGCGAAGACCCTGCTGCCGGGTGACGTGCTGCTCCTGGACGGCGATCTCGGGGCCGGCAAGACGACGTTCACGCAGGGCCTGGCCCGCGCCATGGGCGTGCGCGAACCGGTGACCAGCCCCACCTTCACGCTCGTGCGGAGCTACCCCACCTCATTTGGCGTCGAGCTGATTCACGCCGATGTGTACCGCCTCGACGGGCTGTTTGACATCGTGTCCCTGGGCCTGCCCGAGATGCTCGAGAGCGGTGCCGTGGCCGCCATCGAATGGGGCGGGCGGGCCGCGCCCGCCCTCGGGCCGGAACACCTCGACGTCCGCTTCACCCTCACGGAGACCGAGGGGGAACGTCTGGTCGCCCTCCGCCCTTCCGGATCGCGTTGGCAGGCGCGCTGGCCCGATCTGATGAGCGCTGTCGAGGAGCTCGGGCCTGGGTCTTCGGGCGGTGGGTCCTCCGGCGCCGGGTCTTCGGGCGGTGGGTCTTCGGGCGCTGGCTCCTCCGGCGCCGGGTCTTCGGGCGGTGAGTCTTCGGGCGCTGGCTCTTCGGGCGCTCGCTCTTCCGGCGCTGGCTCTTCGGGCGGTGGCTCTTCCGGCGGTGGGCCATGACCGTGCTGCTCGGTATTGCTACGGCTACCTCACAGATCGGGGTGGCCCTGTCTGGTCCTGATGGACCCCTCGCTGCCCTTCAGGTCCGCCAGGGTCGCCGGCACGCCGAGCTGCTGGTCCCGAGCATCGAGAACCTCACCCGTCTGGCCGGGATCGGGCTGCAACAGGTCGGCCGGGTGGCCGTCGACGTTGGCCCCGGCCTGTTCACCGGCCTGCGGGTCGGCATCGCCACGGCCAAGGCGCTCGCGGCCGCCCTCGACATCCCGATCGTCGGCTGCTCGTCGCTCGAGCTCCTCGCCCACCCGCACCGCCGCCAGGACCGGCTGGTGGCGGCGGTCGTGGACGCCAAGCGGGGCGAGGTCTTCTGGCGCCTGTACCGGCCCGGCCCCGATGGCCTGGTCCCCGTCAACGACCCCACTGTCAGCGGACCCAAGGTCCTGGTGGACGAGTTGGCCGAGCGCGGCGATGACCTGGCGGAGCGAGGCGGCGTACTGGCCGTCGGCGAAGGCGCCCGCCGCTATGCCGACGTCCTTGGGACCCTCAGCAACGTGGAGCTGGCCGGGCCGGCGGACGACCACCCGAGCCCGACGGTCCTCGTCGAGGTAGCCGCCGTCCGGCCCTCCGTGCCCCTCAACGAGATCACGCCGCTCTACCTCCGCGACGCCGATGTGCGCATCGGCTGGGAACGACGGCCCCTCCCCCCGACGTGACCGGAACCGGGCGCCCCGTGGCCGGCGAACGGCCCGCCCTCGATGTGCGGCTGGTGCCGCTCCGGCGGCGGCATCTTCGTTCTGTGCTGCGCATCGAGGCCCAGGTGTATCCGCGGCCGTGGTCGTTGACGCTCTTCATGAGCGAGCTCAACCTCCGCAGCAGCCGCCACTACGTGGCCGCCCGGATGGGCGGCTCGGTGGTGGGCTACGGCGGCCTGATGTTGACCGGCGACGAGGCGCACGTGACCACCATCGCCGTGGACCCGGCCTGGCATCGCCATCAGATCGGAACCCGTCTTCTGCTCAACCTGGCCCGGGCATCGATTGCCCGCGGCGCCCGGCATCTGACGCTCGAGGTCCGGGTCGGAAACTCCGGCGCCCAGGCCATGTACCGTCGCTTCGGGTTCGAAACTGCTGGACTGCGCAAGAACTACTACGCCGAGACCAATGAGGACGCCTTGATCATGTGGGCCCACGACATCGACAGCTCCGCCTATTCCGAGCGGCTGACCGACATCGAAGCCGGTGTGGCCGGAACTACCGTGGACGAGACCGTGGCGCTGCGCTCGTGACCGCCGGGCCCGCGACCACTGGGCCTGTGACCACTGGGCCCGTGACCACTGGGCTGGTGACCACTGGGCACCGGTCCGGAAGGACGCGGATCCTCGCCATCGAGACCTCCTGCGACGAGACGGCGGCGGCCGTGGTCGAGGACGGCCGGATCATCAAGAGCTCGGTGGTGGCCAGCCAATCCGACCTGCACGCCGACTTCGGCGGGGTCGTGCCGGAGGTTGCCGGCCGGGCCCACGTCGAGCTGCTCACGCCCGTTGTCAGCCGAGCCCTCGACATCGCCGACGCCACACCGGGTGACCTCGACGGGGTCGCCGCCACCATGGGGCCCGGTCTCATCGGCTCGCTGCTGGTCGGGGTGAGCGCCGCCAAGGCCTACGCCCTGGCGTGGGGGGTCCCGTTCATCGGGGTCAACCACCTCGAGGGTCACCTCCATGCGGCCTTCCTCGAGGATCCGGACCTGGCCCTGCCGGCGGTGGTGCTGCTGGTCTCGGGCGGCCACACCATGCTCATCCACATGCCGCGAGCCGGGTCGCTACCGGTTGCTCGGCCAGACGATCGACGACGCGGCCGGGGAGGCCTTCGACAAGGTGGCACGGTACCTGGGCCTCGGTTACCCGGGTGGACCCGCCATCGAGAAGACGGCGGGCGACGGGGATCCCGGGGCGATACGGCTTCCGAGAGGACTGCGCGGCGAGGGGTACGACTTCTCCTTCAGCGGGCTCAAGACCGCCGTGATCACGTACGTCCGCAAGCACCCCGACGTGGCGACGGCCGACGTGGCCGCATCCTTCCAGGAGGCGGTCGTCGATGTTCTGGTGGAAAAGACCACGAGGGCCGCGGCTCTCGTCGACGCCCGGTCGGTGTGCATCGGTGGTGGGGTAGCCGCCAACACCGCCCTCCGGGAGCGCATCGTCAGCGCCGCCCGGGCCGAGGGGCGCGTTGCCATCCTTCCGAGCCGCGCCATGTGCACCGACAATGCGGCCATGGTCGGGGCCACGGGCTGGTATCGACTGCGACTCGACGGGCCGACCCCTCTTGATGCGGCCGCCAATCCCAACCTTCGGCTCCCTCTGGAGGCATAAGCGGAACAGTCTCCCTCTGCAGTCGTGAGCAGAACAGGTTGAACTAGCGCCGGGAGATCGCTATCGTTAGCACTCGACACCTGAGAGTGCTAACAGCCAACGGAGGCGCCCCAACATGAGTTTGCAGCCGCTCGACGATCGTATCGTCGTCCGTCCCAGCGAGGCCGAGGAGAAGACCGCGTCCGGTCTGGTCATCCCCGACACCGCCAAAGAGAAGCCCCAGCAGGGGGAGGTCCTCGCCGTGGGCCCTGGCCGGCGGGCCGAGAACACCGGTGAGCTGATCCCCCTTGACATCGCCGTAGGTGACAAGGTCGTCTACTCCAAGTACGGCGGCACCGAGATCAACGTCGAGGGCGAGGACCTGCTGATCCTCACCGGGCGCGACGTACTGGCAAAGGTCAAGTAATGCCCAAGCAGCTGAAGTTCGACGACACCGCCCGGCGAGCCCTCGAGGCGGGCGTCAACAAACTGGCCGACACGGTCAAAGTGACGTTGGGACCCAAGGGCCGCAACGTGGTGATCGAGAAGAAGTTCGGCGCCCCGACGATCACCAACGACGGCGTGACCATCGCCCGGGAAGTCGAGCTCGAGGACCCCTTCGAGAACATGGGGGCCCAGCTCGTCAAAGAGGTTGCCACCAAGACCAACGATGTCGCCGGCGACGGCACCACCACGGCCACCGTGCTCGCCCAGGCGCTCGTCCGCGAGGGGCTCCGCAACGTGGCTGCGGGCGCCAACCCGATGTCCCTCAAGCGCGGCATCGACAAGGCCGTCACGGCCGTCGTCGAGGCCATCAAGGACCAGGCCAAAGAGATCGACGACAAGAGCGAGATCTCCCAGGTGGCGGCCATTTCCGCTGCCGATACGTCGATCGGCGAAGTGCTGGCCGACGCCATCGACAGGGTCGGCAAGGACGGCGTGGTCACCGTCGAGGAGTCCAACACCTTCGGGTTGGAGCTCGACTTCACGGAGGGCATGCAGTTCGACAAGGGCTACCTGTCGCCGTACTTCGTGACCGATCCCGAGCGTCAGGAAACGGTCCTCGAGGACCCCTACATCCTCATCTGCAACTCCAAGATCAGCGCGGTCCACGATCTGGTTCCCGTCCTCGAGAAGGTGATGCAGGGCGGCAAGCCGTTACTGGTCATCGCCGAGGACGTCGAGGGCGAGGCCCTGGCCACCCTGGTGGTCAACAAGATCCGGGGGACGTTCAACTCGGTTGCCGTCAAGGCTCCCGGGTTCGGCGACCGGCGCAAGGCCATGCTGAGCGACATCGCCACCCTCACGGGCGGCCAGCTGATCTCTGAGGAGGTCGGCCTCAAGCTGGAGAACACCACACTCGATCTGCTGGGCCGGGCGCGGAAGGTCGTCGTCGACAAGGACAACACCACCATCGTCGAAGGCGCCGGGTCCGAAGCTGACGTCAAGGGCCGCATCGCCCAGATCAAGCGCGAGATCGATGACACCGACTCCGATTGGGACCGGGAGAAGCTCCAGGAGCGTCTGGCCAAGCTGTCCGGGGGCGTCGCGGTCGTCAAGGTCGGGGCCGCCACCGAGGTGGAGCTCAAGGAGAAGAAGCACCGCATCGAGGACGCCCTGTCCGCGACCCGGGCCGCCATCGAGGAGGGCATCGTTCCCGGCGGCGGCGTCGCCCTTCTGCGCAGCCGGGCCAAAGTCGACGGCGTGATCGGCACCTTGACCGGTGACGAGGCGACCGGAGCGAGCCTGGTCCGCAAGTCGCTGGAGGAGCCCCTCAAGTGGATCGCCTTCAACGCCGGCCTGGAGGGCTCGGTCATCATCGAGCACGCCGAGCGTGAGAGCGGCAACACCGGGCTTAACGCCCTGACCGGTCAGTTCACTGATCTGGTCAAGGCGGGTGTCATCGACCCGGCCAAGGTGACCCGATCGGCCCTGCAGAACGCGGCATCGATCGCCGGCCTGCTGCTGACGACCGAGGCCCTGGTGGCCGACAAGCCCGAGAAGCCCAATCCGGCCGCAGCGGCTGCGGCCGCCGCCGGTGGCATGGGCGGCATGGGCGGCATGGGGGGTATGGGCGGCTTCTGAGCCGGCTTCCCTGGTTGGCGATGGGCCCGGGCCGTGGGCCCGGGCCCTGTCGCGATCGGTCGACTGGGCCTGGGCCCCGTCGCGACCGGTGGAGCCCCCGGGGGCGCTCTATACCCGTCCGTCCCGTAAATTGGCCGGCATGGATCGACCGCCCCCCGACCCGATCAAGCTGCTCGAGGCGTGGATGGAGTGGGAGCGCGGCGAGATGCCCCCCGGCCGGGTCATGGCTACCTTCAAGACCGGAGGTCTCCGGGACCTGCTCGAAGCGCTGGCGGCGGCCGCATCCAGCGCGTCCCCCGCAGAGGGAGCGGACACCGAGGGCGGCCCCGCATTGGAGACCGCGCCCGTACCGGAGACCTGGTCGCCGGTTGTCTGAGGGGGCCGAAGCCGCCTCCGAGAGGGGCGGAGTCCAGGTCATTCCCCGGCCCGCCCTGGTCCGGGCCGGCCCGCCGGCGCCCTGGACCAGGGAGAGTCGTCCTGAGTCTCCCCACACAACGGAACCCCCCCGAATCACGCTGAGCATCGTCCGCGAGGCATTGGCCTGGCGCGGCGAGCCGGGTGGCCGGGCGGTCGAGGTGGTAACCCCGGAAGAGGGCGCAGCCGAGCAGAACGTGGTTCCGGTCCTGGCCGGTCGGCCGGCGGCCGTCCTGTGCGCCCTGTTCGATGAGGAGGCCCAGGCTCATGTGGTGTTGACCCGCCGGTCGTCGCGGTTGCGCTCGCACACCGGCCAGGTCTCCTTTCCCGGCGGCCGCCTGGATCCAGGAGAGGCGGCGCTGGCCTGTGCGCTCCGCGAGGCCAGGGAGGAAGTGGGGCTGGATCCCTCCACGGTCGACGTGTTCGCCCGGCTGTCGACCGTGCGTATCATGGCCAACCCGGCGCCGGTCCTGCCCTTCGTCGGCGGCTTGCCCAGCCGCCCATTGCTCCATCCGAACCCGGCTGAGGTGGAGCGGGCCTTCACCGTCCCCCTCAGCGAGCTCGCCGATCCAGATGTCTACCGTGAGGAGATCTGGACCTTCCCCGATGGCACCGAACGCCGCATGCACTTCTTCGAGCTGATCGGCGACACGGTGTGGGGGGCGACGGCTCGCATGCTCTATGAGCTGCTCGACACGGTGCTGGCGACAGCCCAAGCACCCTGACAGCGGAGTGCTGGCGACAGCCCGAGCACCCTGACAGCGGAGTGCTGGCGACGGCCCGAGCACCCTGACAGCGGAGTGCTGGCGGCACCCGGAGTGCCCTGAGGGCGACGCTGCCCCGGAGAGCGGTGGTCGACGCCGGCCGATTGCCACCGAAGGGCTGAGCGGTACCGGACGGGTGGACCGAACCGGTACGTTGGTATGGAGTGATCTGTCCCCGGTGCGGAACCGTCGCTGGCGGTCAGGCGACTGCATGCAGCCGCTGCGGTGGGGTACTCGGTCGCGCCACCTCCACCGAGCCCCGGCCTCCGCCTCCCGTACCCCGGGCTCCGACCCGCCGCGGCGAGCTCGCTCAGCGCGCCGCCGGGGTGGTCCCGCAGATCCTGGCGCGGCCCAAAGCGGCTCCTGCACCGGCGCCGGTTGTCGCCCCGCCGCCCGCCGGCGTCCCGCCGGCGCCGGTTGTGGCCCCGCCGTCCGCCGGCGTCCCGCCGGCGCCGGTTGTCGCCCCGCCGCCCGCCCCCTCTCCCGGCGCCGGAGTCCAGGTCTGGCCGCCGCCCCCTGCGCACTGGGCACCGGCACCGTCGACCGGCTCCCCCGTCCCGGAGCAACGACCGGCCCACGCCCAGCCACAGGCGACTGTCGAACCTGCGACCGAGGTGACCGGGCCGAATCCCCGGCCAGCGCCAACCGCGTCGGTAGCGAGGCCGGCGCCGCCCTCACCTCCGGCCTTTCCGGCGCCGGCCGGCGAATCGCACCCGGCGTCGCCGCCCCCGCCGCCTCCACCGCTCGGATGGGACCGGCCGGGGCCGGCCTGGAACCAGGGGGGCGGGCAGAAGGTGGCTGGCTCCCCTGGCGGCCTGGCCCGGTTGGGCGACGCTCGGCGCCGGCTCACCAGAGCGGGGACGGCGTCGGGCACCCCGGCAAACTATTTCTGGCAATCACTCGTTTGCTTGTTCCTATTTCTGCCGTCGGCGCTTGTCGCCGTGGTCTATTCCACTCAGGTGAATCGCCGGGCCCATGTCGGCGACATGGCTGGCGCCGTCCGGGCCAGCCGGCTGGCTCGCACATGGTGTCTGATCACCGTGGTGGTCTTCGGTGCGCTGGTTCTGTGGACGATGGCGAGGGGAAGCCTTCCCTGAGCGGTCCACTGAGCTAGTGCCTCGGCCACAAACCTTCGCGCGTTTCAAATGACATTAAATATCACGCTTGTGATTTAGGGTCCCGGTCGGTCGGGCCGCGAGCGGGTTTGAGAGCCCGGCTGGGGGTCTCGCCGATGGGCGGGAAGGGCGATACGACGATGCATGGCGCGTTGAACTGACACCGGGGCAACGACTCACCTGCGGGAGAGCTTCAGGCGGCCTGAGCCGCCGGAGGCGATGCTGGGCGGCCCCAACGGCGTTGTCGTTCCGAGCGGAGCCGAGCCCGCTCCTTGCGCAGACGTTGGCGCATGGCCGGATCTGCCTCATGCTCGTTGCGGTAGCGGAGGTAGGCGTGCAGGCGGCGGCCCAACACGTTGTGGGTGGCGTGATCGGAGTTGTTCAACACGAAGTCGCGCAGCGGGCCGAAGTGGCACTCGATGGGATTGGCCCACGACGAGTAGGTCGGCGTGAAGCACAGTTCGACGTTGTTCTTGGCGCACCACTGTTGGATCGCCTTGGCCTTGTGAGCCTTGAGGTTGTCGAGGATCACGTAGATCCGCTCGCCGTCGGGCCGGGCCCGCCGGCAGGACTTGATCGCTTCCAGCGAGTAGTCGGTCCCCTTCCGTTTGCGGATCACGCCCCACAGGCGGTCCTCGCCCACCGAGTAGCAGGCGTGGAACTGCCGGACCCCGCACGCCTTGTGATAGTTGGCTCGCAGCCGGTTAGGTCTCTTCCTCTTGGCCCAGCAGCAGCCCCCGATGGGGTGGATGGCCAACGGCCCGAACTCGTCGAAGGCGAACACCCGATCCGGGAACCGTTCCAGTAGCTCCTCGATGCGATCCAGCTTGGCTTCCTTGTCCGGGTCGTTGGACTCCTTCCAGGTCTTGGTCCGCTGGAAGGTCACCTCATGGGCGGCCAGGATCTGGCGCAGCCGCTCCTTGCCGATCACCACCTTCCGCTGCCGGTTGGCGGCCAGATAGACCCGCAGCTTCTTGATACTCCAATGCGTGAAGGGCCGGCCCAGCTTTTCCGGGCGGGTCTTGGCCGTCTCCACAATGAACCTCTCGTCCTCAGTCGTTATCCGGCGGGGACGGCCACCCGCCCACTGAGGGTCCAACGACGCCATCCCCGACTCGTTGAACCGGTGGATCATCTCCCGCACCCGATCCGGCGAGGTCTGCACCAGCCGGGCCAGAACCTCCACCGTGTTGCCGCTCGCCGAACCCAGCACCACCAACGCCCGCCGGTAGCGCACCACGCTCACCTGGCTCTTCCCGCCGCCGCGCCGCACAATCCGTTGCAACTGGCGGCCCTCCTCATCAGTCAACCGACGCACCCTCACCCGTGCAGACATGCCCCCACCATGACCAACCCCACCGCACAGATGGTGGACCCCAACCAAGCGCAGGTATGCGGTCAGGGCACTAGCCCGAAGCGACCACTAGGCTGTTTGGCCAGAGCGACGGACCGGCACACAGGGACGGATCTACACAGAGCGACGGACCGACGAGCGAGGGAGAGCTGGTGGCAGAAGTAGAAATCGGGCGTGGAAAGTCAGGGCGGCGGGCCTACGGATTCGACGAC
This sequence comes from uncultured Acidimicrobiaceae bacterium, assembly GCA_963834725.1. Classification (GTDB taxonomy): domain Bacteria; phylum Actinomycetota; class Acidimicrobiia; order Acidimicrobiales; family Palsa-688; genus PALSA-693. The sequence continues at coordinate 2,067,750 of CAWICN010000001.1, read as the reverse complement.
ATTGCCATCGTCCCGAGCCGCCGCACGAGGGATCCCGAGGATGTTGATATCTCCTGGGAGATCGACGCGTACCACTTCGATCTTCCGCTCATGGCCTCGGCTATGGATGGCGTCGTCAACCCTGCCACGGCGATCGAGATCGGGCGGCTGGGCGGGGTCGGGGTGCTCAACCTCGAGGGCGTCTGGACCCGCTATGAGGATCCCGAGCCGTTGCTCGAGGAGATTGCCCATCTGGATGTCGACAAAGCCACGGCCCGGATGCAGCAGATCTACAGCGAGCCGATCAAGCCCGAACTGATCAGCCAGCGCATCCGTGAGATAAAAGACGCCGGCGTGGTGTCCTGTGCCTCGCTGACCCCTCAGCGAACGCAGCAGTTCGCCCCGATCCTGGTGGACGTGGAACTGGATCTCTTCGTGATCCAGGGCACGGTGGTGTCCGCCGAGCACGTGTCCAAGACGACGGAGCCGCTCAACCTGAAACGGTTCATCCGGGAGTTCGACATTCCCGTCATCGTGGGCGGGTGCGCGTCGTACCAGGCCGCCTTGCACTTGATGCGGACCGGCGCGGTAGGCGTCCTCGTCGGAGTCGGTCCCGGCCACGCCTGCACGACCCGCGGTGTCCTTGGCATCGGTGTGCCTCAGGCGACGGCGATCGCGGACGCCCGGGCCGCCCGGGCTCAGCATCTCGACGAGACGGGCGTCTACGTCCACGTCATCGCGGACGGCGGCATGGGGACCGGCGGCGATGTCGCCAAGGCCATAGTGTGCGGTGCCGACGCGGTGATGATCGGCTCGCCGCTGGCCGCGGCGCTCGAGGCCCCCGGTCGCGGCCACCACTGGGGGATGGCGACGTTTCACCCGACCCTGCCGCGGGGCGCGAGAGTCAAGACCACCACGCGGGGGACGCTTCGGGAGATCCTGATCGGCCCGGCCCACGAAAATGACGGCCGGCTCAACCTGTTCGGGGCTCTCCGCACCTCGATGGCGACGTGCGGCTACGAGTCGGTCAAGGAGTTCCAGAAGGCCGAGGTTATGGTCGCCCCCGCGTTGCAGACCGAAGGCAAAAACCTCCAGCGGTCGCAGGGCATCGGCATGGGCCACTAGGCCCCCCTCAATTGCACACGTCCGAACCCCAGGGCCCGGTACTGGTCGTCGACTTCGGCGCCCAGTACGCCCAGCTGATCGCCCGCCGGGTCCGGGAAGCCCACGTCTACAGCGAAATCGTCCCGCACACCATCACCGCCGCGGAGGTAGCCGCCACCCGGCCGGCGGGGGTCATCCTCTCGGGCGGTCCGAAGTCGGTCAACATCTCGGACGCGCCGCTTCTCGACCCCGCCATCTATGCGCTCGGAGTCCCGGTGCTCGGCATCTGTTACGGCGCCCAGCTGATCGCCTGCCAGCTTGGGGGGGAGGTCAGCAACACCGGCCGGGGCGAGTATGGGCGTACCGCTCTCGATCTCAGCTCCCACGGGCCGGCCTCGTCGGTTCTTTTCGGGCTGGTCCCGCCACAGTTCGACGTGTGGATGAGCCACTTCGACGCCATCGTGGCGCCACCGCCCGGCTTCCGGCCCACGGCAAGGACCGCCGACTCGCCGGTCGCGGCCCTGGAGGATCCAGAGCTTCGGATCTACGGGGTGCAGTTCCATCCAGAAGTGGCCCACACCTACGGCGGGCAGGCCATGCTCAAGGCCTTCCTCTACGAAGTGTGCGGTTGCCGGCCGGCCTGGACGATGACCTCGATCATCGAGGCGTCGGTGGCCGCCGTGAAGGCCCAGGTCGGATCCGAACGGGTCATCTGCGGCCTGTCCGGCGGCGTCGATTCGGCTGTGGCCGCCGCCCTGGTGCACAAGGCGGTGGGCGACCAGTTGACGTGCGTGTTCGTGGACACCGGTCTCCTCCGGGCGGGCGAGGCCGAGCAGGTGGAATCCACGTTTCGGGAGCAGTTCAACGTGGACCTGGTGCACGTGAAGGCAGCCGACCGTTTTCTGGCCGCCCTGGACGACGTCATCGACCCTGAGCAGAAGCGGAAGATCATCGGCGAAACGTTCATCCGGGTGTTCGAGGAGGCGGCCGTCGATCTCGGTGAGGTCCGCTTCCTCGTGCAGGGCACGCTTTATCCGGACATCATCGAGTCGGGTACCAAGGATGCGGCCAAGATCAAGTCGCACCACAACGTGGGCGGCCTCCCGGACGACATGCAGTTCAAGCTGGTGGAGCCGCTGCGCAACCTGTTCAAGGACGAGGTGCGCGCCGCAGGCGAGGAGCTGGGCCTGCCGGAGGAAATCGTCTGGCGCCAGCCGTTCCCGGGTCCCGGACTGGCGGTCCGCATCGTCGGCACGGTGACCGCGGAACGGGTCGCCATCCTCCAAGCCGCCGACGCCATCGTCACTGAGGAGATCCGCCGCGCCGGCCTGTACCGGGACCTGTGGCAGAGCTTCGCGGTGCTGCCCGTGGTTCGCACCGTGGGCGTGATGGGCGACGAACGGACCTACGCCTACCCCATCGTCATCCGGGCCGTGACCTCCGAGGACGCCATGACTGCGGATTGGGCCCGTTTGCCGGCGGACGTGCTCGAGCGGCTATCGAGCCGGATCATCAACGAGGTCCCCGGTGTCAACCGGGTGGCCTATGACATCACCTCGAAGCCGCCCGGCACTATTGAATGGGAGTAGGTGAAAGGGAGCAGGCGTGAGGGAGCAGGCGTGAGGCACGCCCCTGGCGTCACAGCATCGTCGGCGCCCGGGGTCCCACGTCGAAAAGTGGTGAGTAGTACATCATATATGATGTACTACTGACCACAATCGGCCCCGATCCGCCGGTCGGACACCGCTCAGTCCCGACGTCCCCGCATGTCGGCGTTGGGTGCAGCCCGCTTGACCAGGTCCGGGACGATGTCGGTGAGCTCGGCCGGGTCCCAGCGGGCCCCCTTGTCGGCGACCGGGCCCTCGTTCCAGCCCTCGAGCACCGTGATGCGGCCGCCCCCGACGGCGAACACCCGGCCCGTCACGTCCTTCGATTCGGTGCTGCCGAGCCAGACGACCAGCGGGGCGATATTGCCCGCGGCCAGGGCGTCGAACCCCTCGGCGGGCCTATCGCCCGCCTGCTGGCCCATTCCCATGGTCTCGGTCATGCGGGTGAGCGCGCCCGGAGAGACGGCGTTCACGGTTACGCCATAGCGGCCAAGCTCCATGGCGGCGATGATGCTGAAGGCAGCGATGCCGGCCTTGGCGGCTCCGTAGTTGGTCTGCCCGGCGTTCCCGTAAACGCCCGAAGGCGATGTGGTGTTGATGATGCGAGCGTCGTTGGTTTCACCGCCCTTAGCCCGCTCTCGCCAGTAGGCCGCCGCGTGCTGACTCATGGAGTAGGTGCCGCGAAGGTGGACCCGGATGACGTCGTCCCACTCCTGTGGGACCATGTTGATGAGCATCCGATCGCGGAGGATGCCGGCGTTGTTGACCAGAACATCCAGCCCGCCGAAGGTGTCGACGGCGGTCCGGACCATCCGACCAGCAGCGTCGTAGTCGCTGACGTCGTCGCCGTTGGCGACGGCCTCGCCGCCCATAGCCCGTATGGCATCGACGACCTCACCGGCCGGCCCTGGCGAGCTACCGGAACCGTCGACCTCGGCGCCGAGGTCGTTGACGACCACCTTGGCGCCCTGACGGGCGAACTCGAGGGCGTGCTCCCGGCCGATGCCCCTTCCGCCACCGGTGACGATGACGACCCGGTCTTGACAGATGCCACTCATTGCGTTGCGTTCCTCCGTATCGGAATGTGCAGATTTTCGGCTGTCACTCTGCCCGATAGGCGGGTCCCGCGACCAACCGGCGGTGCAAATCGGTACCAAAGATGCAGACCGCGAACAGGATGGGCCGGCCGAGGATCATCTTGATGGTCGGCGCCAGCCGATACCGTGGATCGAGCCATGACGCAGGGTCCCGCTCCAACCGGCACGGCTCCGGGTGACGCCGGGATCGGCGTCGACCCCGACCATCCTGACGCCGGGATCGGCGTCGACCCTGACCATCCTGACGCCGGGATCGGCGTCGACCCTAACCCTGACGCCGGGATCGGCGTCGACCCTGACCATCCTGACGCCGGGATCGGCGTCGACCCTAACCCTGACGCCGGGATCGGCGTCGACCCTGACCGTCCTGACGCCGGGATCGGCGTCGACCCTAACCCTGACGCCGGGATCGGCGTCGACCCTGACCATCCTGACGCCGGGATCGGCGTCGACCCTGACACCGGCGGCGACCAAACCTCCCTCGCAAACCGGCGCGCCCCCGCCGGGATCTGCTCGCCGGCCTCAACCCGGTGCAGGCGCAGGCGGTCGCCCATGCCGGCGGCCCGCTGCTCATCGTGGCGGGGGCCGGGTCGGGCAAGACCCGGGTACTGACCCATCGGATCGCCTGGCTCATCGCCGAGGAGGGAGTCTCACCGTTCGAGATCCTGGCCATCACCTTCACCAACAAAGCGGCCCAGGAGATGCGGGAGCGCGTCGAGGCCCTCGTCGGTCCGGTGGCGCGGCGCATGTGGGTGTCGACCTTTCACGCCGCCTGCGTCCGGATCCTGCGCCGGGACGCCGCCCGGCTCGGGTACCGGAGCAACTTCACCATCTACGACCAGGCCGATGCCGTGCGCCTGACGGGTTATGTGATCCGCGACTTCGGCCTCGACCCCAAGCGTTTCCCGCCGCGGGCGATTCACGCGCTCATCTCGACGGCCAAAAACGAGCTGATTGACTTCGAGACTTACTCCACCCGGGCCCGAACCATCATGGAACGCCGGGTGGCCGACGTGTACCGCGAGTACCAGCAGCGCCTCCTGGCCGCCAACGCCATGGACTTCGATGACCTTCTCCTGGTCGCCGTCAATCTGCTGCAGGCCTGCCCGGATGTGCTCGAGCACTATCGCGAGCGTTTCCGCCATGTCCTGGTGGACGAATACCAGGACACCAACCGGGCTCAAAACGAGCTGGTCCTCCTGCTGGCCGGCGTGCACCACCGGGTATCGGTCGTCGGCGACAGCGACCAGTCCGTGTACGGGTGGCGCGGCGCCGACATCCGCAACATCCTGGAGTTCGAGGAAGCCTTCCCCGACGCCAGCGTGGTGGTTCTCGAGCAGAACTATCGCTCCACCCAGACCATCCTCGACGCCGCCAACGCGGTCATCGCCAACAATGCCACCCGCCGCCCCAAAGCCCTTTGGACCGAGCAGGGCCCGGGCGAATCGGTCGTCTGCTACCAGGCCGAGGACGAGCACGACGAGGGGCGCTGGCTCGCCGACGAAGTGGCCCGGCTCCATTCCGGCGGGAGCAGCCTGCGCCGGGCCGGCGGTGAGCACGACGGCTATGGCTGGGGGGACGTGGCGGTGTTCTACCGCACCAACGCACAAAGCCGGGCGATCGAGGAGGAGCTGGTCGGGCGAGACATCCCCTATCAGGTGGTGGGCGGGACCCGGTTCTACGACCGGGCCGAGATCAAGGACCTGCTCGCCTACCTGCGAGCCATCGCCAACCCGGCCGACGAGGTCTCGCTCAAGCGCATCATCAACGTCCCCAAACGGGGCGTCGGCGACACCAGCGTGGCCCGGATGGACCGCTATGCCCGCGAACACGGTCTGCCCTTCGCCGATGTGGTGGACGATGGCGAGGCGGCCGGCGTCACCGGCAAAGCCCTGGCCGGTCTCGCCGCCCTGCACGGGCTGCTCGCGGATCTGCGGGCCGACCGCGACGACGGCGCCGGTCCCGCCCGGCTGCTCGAGGGGGTCCTGGAGCGGACCGGCTACCTGGACCAGTTGATCGCCGAACAAACCATCGAGGCGGCGGGCCGGATGGAGAACATCGAGGAGCTCGTCGGGGCGGCTCACGAAGCCGACGACCTCGACGCCTTCCTCGAGCAGGTCAGCCTGGTCGCCGACGCCGACGAGGTCGAAGGCGACACTTCCAAGGTGACGCTCATGACCCTGCACACCGCGAAGGGTCTGGAATACCCGGTGGTGTTCATCGTGGGAATGGAGGACGGTGTCTTCCCCCACCTGCGCTCGCTCGGGGAGCCGGCTGAGATGGAAGAAGAACGGCGCCTGGCGTACGTCGGGATCACCCGGGCCCGGGAACGGCTCTACCTGTCGTACGCCTGGTGCCGAAACCTGTGGGGCCAGACCCAGTACAACCCTCCGAGCCGCTTCCTCAAGGAGATACCCGACACCCTGGTGCAGGCCGCGGCCGGCAGGAGGCGCTCCACGCCGCGCCGGGGCGGGGCGAGCAGCCGCGACGCCATCGTCGAGGCAGCCATGCGCAGGGGGAAGGTAGGTCCCGTCCATGGCACTGGCGCGGAGCTGCTCGGGCTGCGAGTCGGGGACAACGTCGTCCACGCCAAGTGGGGCGAGGGGGTGGTCATCGAGGTCCAGGGGGAAGGGGACCGGGCCGAGGCCAGGGTCCGCTTCCCGTCGGTGGGGGAGAAGCACCTGGCCCTGTCGTTGGCCCCGATCAAGCGCGCCTGAGTGGTCGGACTCTCAGCTGCGAAGGACTGTCCTCGCCACGAACTCTGTGTCCGGAATCGTCAGCGCAGCTGAGATCAGGTCCACTGGGGCCCTTCTCGGGCCGCCGATCCGCCGCGGGTACCGAGGAACCGGAGGACCCGGCGGGCTGGCCGTGCCGCCTGCGACCTGCGAGTATCTGGGTGATGCACCGTGTCTATCGAGTGGTGGTGGCGAAACCAGGGCTCGACGGTCACGACCGGGGTGCCCGGGTGATCGCCCGGGCTCTTCGGGAGGCCGGCTTCGAGGTGATCTACACGGGTTTGCACCAGACGCCGGAACAGATCGCTGCGACGGTCGTTCAGGAAGATGCCGACGCGGTCGGGCTGTCCATCCTGTCCGGCGCCCACATGACCCTCTTCCCGCGGATCATCGATACCCTCGGCCAGCAGGACGCTGGTGACGTGCTCGTGTTCGCGGGCGGGATCATCCCGGAAGCCGACATCCCCGAGCTCAAAAAATCCGGGGTGGCGCAGATCTTTGGTCCAGGTTCTCCGCTCCACGACATCACGGCGTGGTTGGAGCAGGCGCTGGACCAGAGGGAGTCCGCGTAGCCGAGCAGGCGCGCCGGCCACCTTTTCACCGAGAGAACAAGAAACAGGAGCGAGCGTGGATCTCTTCGAGTACCAGGGCAAGCAGTACTTCGCCCGATACGGGATCCCGGTGTCCGCCGGGGGCATGGCGGACACCGTGGAGGAAGCGGTGGCCGCAGCCGACCCGGCGGGCTATCCAGTCGTCGTCAAGGCCCAGGTCCAGGTCGGGGGACGAGGGAAGGCGGGGGGAGTCAAGCTCGCCGCCAACGCCGACGAGGTCCGCCTCCACGCCGGCCACATCCTCGGTCTCGACATCAAAGGGCACGTGGTCCGTCGCCTGTGGATCGAGCACGCCTCGGACATCGCCAAGGAGTACTACGCCAGCTTCACCCTGGACCGGGGGGCGAAGAAGTATCTCGTCATGGTGTCGGCCAAGGGCGGGGTCGAGATCGAGACCGTCGCCGAGGAGGACCCCGGGGCTATCGCCAGGCTCCATATCGACCCGGCGGTGGGTTTTACCGAGGCCGACGCCCGACGCCTGGTCGACGAGGCGAGACTGGACCCCGAGGCCCGGGAGGGGGCGGTGGCGATCCTGCTCCAGCTGTACCGGTGCTACGTCGAAGGCGACGCGGACCTGGTCGAGATCAACCCGCTGATCCTGACCCCCGCCGGCCAGGTACACGCCCTCGACGCCAAGGTCACCCTCGATGACAACGCCGCCTTTCGCCATCCCGAGTGGGAGGCCTTCCGGGACATCAATGAGTTCGACGAGCGCGAGCAGCTCGCCTACTCGAAAGGCTTGCAGTATGTGGGCCTCGACGGGGATGTTGGCATCATCGCCAACGGTGCCGGGCTGGCCATGAGCACCTGCGACGTGGTCAACCAGGTCGGCGGATCACCCGCCAACTTCCTCGACATCGGCGGCGGCGCCAACGCCGAAGTCATGGCCAACGCCCTGGAAGTGATCAACTCCGACCCCGAGGTCCGGGCCATTTTCATCAACATCTTTGGCGGCATCACCCGGGGCGAAGAGGTCGCCAATGGAATCGTGCAAGCGCTGGGGCGGGTGCAGATCGATTCGCCGATGGTGATCCGGCTCGACGGGACCAATGCCGAGGACGGTCGCACGATCCTGAAGACGGTGGAGTCTGACCAGGTGATCGCCTCGCCCACCATGCTCGACGCGGCTCGAAAAGCCGTCGAGATGGCCCATTCAGGGGGAGGTGCCGCCTAGATGTCGATCTTCGTCAACAAGAGCACCCGGGTCGTGGTCCAGGGCCTGACCGGCGGCCAGGGCCGGTTCCACGGCCTGCGTAACCGGGACTACGGCACCAAGGTGGTGGCCGGCGTCACGCCCGGTAAGGGCGGCCAGGACGTCGACGGAATCCCCATCTTCGACACGGTCGCGGAAGCGGTCGAAGTGACCCGGGCGAATGCCAGCTTCGTTTCGGTGCCGCCGCGTAGCGCGCCCGCGGCCATCCTCGAAGCCGCCGAGGCCGGGGTCCCCTTCGTGGTCTGCATCACCGAGGGCATTCCTGCCCACGATGAGGCCCGGGTCTTCAACACCCTCGTCGGCCAGCATCCCGGGACCCGGCTGGTGGGCCCGAACTGTCCGGGGATCATCACGCCCGGCGAGTGCAACATCGGCATCACTGCAGGGGAGATCGCGCTGCCCGGTGGCCCCGTGGGCATTGTCAGCCGCTCCGGGACTCTCACCTATCAGGCCCTGTACGAGCTCAAGCAGCTCGGGGTAGGCGTCACGACCTGCGTCGGGATCGGCGGGGACCCGGTGCCGGGGACCAGCTTCGTTGATTGCCTGGCCGCTTTTCAGGCCGACCCTGACACGCTGGCGATCTCCATGCTCGGGGAGATCGGCGGATCAGAGGAGGAGAAGGCCGCCGAGTTCATCGCAGCGAAGGTGACCAAGCCGGTGGTCGCCTACATCGCCGGGGTGACCGCGCCGCCGGGGAAAAAGATGGGCCATGCCGGCGCCATCATCTCCGGATCACAGGGGACGGCGCAGGCCAAGATGGCGGCCCTGACCAACGCCGGCGTCCAGGTGGTGAACAATCCCACCGAGGCCGGCGAGAGAATGGCCGAGCTGGTTCGGGACCTGTAGACCGGCGTTAATCAGGGCGCGGCGGGCCCTCTTCGAGCGCCGGAGCCAGGGCCGGGCGCTGGTGTCGTCACGGATGGCTCCTCGAGCCACGAATCCGCGGCGATTGAGGAACTTTTTCGACCATACCGGCGTCAATCCCAATGTGAGGCCAGGCAACCTGGGTTGTGTGGTGGCAGAGGATCAGCAGCAGCCCGACTTCGCCCAGCTTTACGCGACCCACCGCGACGGTTTGATCCGGCTCGCCTATCTGCTGACTGGCTCCCTTATGACAGCCGAGGATCTGGTGCAGGACACGTTCATCCGCGTCGCGCCACGGCTCGGAGGGTTGAGCGAACCGAGCGCGTACCTGCGGCGCAGCGTCGTCAACGCCTGCTATTCGTGGCACCGGCGTCAGCGACGAGAGCGATTGGCCCCGATCGACCCGCCCGCCGTGACCATGCCGAGCGAGCACGTGGAAATGTGGGATGCGCTCGGCCATCTGTCCGCGCCGAAACGGACGGTGCTGGTCCTCCGGTACTACCTCGACCTGCCCGAGGCGGAGGTAGCGGACCTCCTCGGGTGGCGGGTCGGAACGGTGAAGTCCGCCACCCATCGGGCGCTTCGCGATCTCAGGAGCATCCTGGAATGACTGACGACGACGAGCTCATCGAACGCCTGCGACGCACACTCCATACCGAAGCGGCCGCGCTCAACCCGAATCCGGCTGACCATCCGACGGCGCACTACACGGTTCCGGCTCCGGCGCACGGGCTGCGACGTCGTTGGCCGCTCGTCGTCGCGGCTACGGCGGCGGCCGCAGCTGCGGTGAGCCTGGCCGTGCTCAACTGGCCGGGCGGCGGCGCGTCCCGGATCGGGGTGGTCGGGCCCGGCCCGAGCAGTTCAATGGCGCCGTCGAACACGGTGCCACCCGTCGCACCGTCGTCGTCGGTTCCCCCCGCGGCGACGACGGTGCCAGTTCCGAGCACGGTCCCGTCGACATCCATCCCGAACCCGGGCACCGTCGCAGCACCCTCGAACTCCGCCGGCGGCGTGACGAGCACTGTCCCGTCCGGTGGTGGGGGTGCGGCTCTGGCCGCATCGTTCCGGCCCGAGGCGGTCACGTTCGTCTCGGCCCTCGAGGGCTGGGTGGTCGGACGAGTTCCGTGCGGGGCCGGCGGCTCGGGGGGGTCAGGCGAGTGCCTGGCCATGGCGCACACGACGAACGCAGGGCAGACCTGGAAGGCGGCGGCCGCGCCCGGGTCGACTGTCTCGACCGCATACGGAGCAAGCCCGGTGTCTGTTCGTTTTGCCGACCCGAAGGACGGCTGGATCTACGCCGTCAACCCGACCCGGGTGTGGTCGACCCACGACGGTGGGATCCTCTGGCAGCAGGTCCATTCGGCTGGCCTGGCGCCGACCGCCACCGTCACGGCCATGGAGACCTCGGGCGGCTACGTCTGGGTGTCGGTTATTCCTCCAAATGTCAATACCGTGCACCTGGAGGGATCACCCGTCGGTACGGACGCCTGGACCGACATCGACACCGGCGTGCCGATCGGTGCCGGACCGATCCCGGCCACCCAGCTGGTACTGCACGGACGGTACGGCTGGCTGCTCCAGAACGATCGCACGGTCATCGGCGGCGCCCGCCTCAATGGCGCCGGTCAGTGGCTCCCATGGACGCCGCCCTGTAAGACCGCAAACGGGACCGCCAGCCTCGCCGCCTCCTCGGCTACCGCCCTTGTCGCCCTGTGCTCTGAAGGGATATACGGGCCGCCTGGCAACCTGCCGCCTGGCGCGGCGGCCCCGTCGACGTGGATATTCACCTCGAGCGACGGGGGGAACAGCTTCCCTCCCGTGGCTGCCGTTTCGGCCCTGCCCAACCCTCCGGCCGGCGTGGCGACGCCCGCGCCGGCGACCATCGTGCGAGCTTCGGTGCAGCCGAATGGAACGGGGGAGATCGGCGTGCTCTCCGCCAGTTTCAACGGCGGCCACAGCTGGCAGACGGTGTTGCAGGTCCCGTCGCTGGTCCAGTGGAACGATCTCGGCTTCACCACCCTCACCCAGGGCGTGGTGATCGCTTCCACTCTGTCGGGGTCCGCCTTCTACATGACCCGTGACGGCGGGCGGACCTGGAGGCCGGCGATCCCCTAGCGCCGGCCGGGCCAGTTCGGGCGGACGGGCGGGGTTGCGACGGTCGGGTCGGGGCGGCGACGGTCCGGTGCGGCGCCGCCGCACGCCGGTCCCAGCGCCGGGCCAGACGCGGTCCCGGCAGGCCCCTTAGCTTGCGCCGGCGCCGGGCCCCGCCGCTTCCTCAGCTTGCGCCGGCGCCGGGCCCCGCCGCTTTCTCAGCTTGCGCCGGCGCCGGGCCCCGCCGCTTCCTCAGCTTGCGCCGGCGGTGGGCCCCGCCGCTTCCTCAGCTTGCGCCGGCGCCCGCCCTTCGCTCAGCTGCGATCACGGTGTTGCGCAGCAGCATGGCGACGGTGGTCACCCCGACCCCTCCGAGACGGGGGGTGATCCACCCGGCCACCTCGGCGCAGGACTCGTCGACGTCGGAGAGGGCCTTGCGGCCTTCCCAGGTGAGACCACCCCCGATCACGACCGATCCGGGCCGGATGACCGAAGGGGTGATGATGGACGGCACGCCAGCGGCGCCCACCACGACGTCGGCGGCGCGGGTCAGGTCGGCCCATTCGGGCACACCGGTGTGGGCGACAGTCACCGCCGCATTGGCGCCCGGCTCCTTCAATGACATCAGCATGGACAGCGGCCGGCCCAGCGTGGGGCCGCGGCCCACGATCACCACGCGCCGCCCGGCTACCGGGATCTCGTAATGGAGCAGCATGGCCTGGATTCCGAGCGGCGTGCACGGCCGCGGACTGCTGCGGTCACCCAGGGCCAACAGACCCAGGTTGGTCGGGTGCAGGCCGTCGGCGTCCTTGCCCGGGTCGATGGCCGACACCGCCTCGTTGAAATCGAAGCCGGGCGGCACCGGGTGCTGGATCAGAAAGCCGTCGACGGCCGGGTCCGCATTGAGCTGGAGGATGGCGTCCAGCAGATCGAGCTGGCTGGCGTCGGCCGAGATGCGCACATCGATCGACACCATCCCGACGCGCTCGCATGCCTCGTGCTTCCTGGACACATAGCTGACGCTCGCCGGGTCGTCGCCGACCAGCACCGTGGCCAGGCCGACGGTCCGCCCGCCGGCGGCCAGCTTCGCCACGCGCTCGGCCACGTCGGCGAGGACGGCCTCGGCGACCGGCGCGCCCGGCATGAGTACCGCCGTCAATGCTGGAACTGCCTTTCCCCCGTGAAGACCATGGCCAGGCCGTGCTCATCGGCCGCCACGATGACCTCGTCGTCGCGGACCGACCCCCCGGGCTGGATCACCGCGGCGATACCGGCCGCCGCCACCGCATCCAGACCGTCACGGAACGGGAAGAACGCATCGCTCGCGGCCGCCCCGCCCTTGGCTCGTCCAGCGGCCCGAACGGTCGCAAGCTCACCGGGCGTGACCCGGTTCTGTTGACCGCCTCCGATGCCGACGGCCATGCCACCGGCGGCCAGCACGATGGCGTTCGATTTGACTGCCGCGCACACCCGCCAGGCCAGCTCCAGGTCCCGCCACTGCTCCTCCGTCGGTCGCACCTTCGTGACCACCCGCCACTCGTTTCGGCCGGTGGCGAACCGGTAGGGGTCCTGGACCAGCCAGCCACCGCTGATCTGGCGCAGGTTCCACCGGTCGGAGCCGGGCCGGGGCGCGGCCAGGACCCGCATGTTCTTGCGCTTGCCGGCGAACAACTCGAGCGCGGCGGCGTCATAGGACGGAGCGATCAGGACGTCCGCCTTGGCATTGCGGACCATCTCGGCCGCCACCGGCTCGGTGACCGCGGCGCTCAAGGCCACGATGCCCCCGAAGGCGGACATCGGGTCGCACTCGAAGGCCCGGTCGTAAGCAGTCAGGACGTCGGCAGCGACCGCCGCCCCGCACGGGTTGGCGTGTTTGACCACCACCGCCGAGGCCGGGCCCAGGTCGGCCAGCTGGTGCACCAACCGCCATGCCGCGTCGGCGTCATACAGATTGAGGTACGACAGGGCCATACCCCCGTGCTGCACAACGTCGTCCCACCAGCTGCGCTGATGGCTTTCGCGGTACCGGGCGCCCTGCTGGTGCGGGTTTTCGCCATATCGCAGTGGCTGGGCCCGCTCCAGCGACAGGTGCAGCGTCGCCGGCAGGCCGTCCCCTTGTTGCTCGGCTTGTTGCTCCGCGAACCAGCTGGCGATGGCCGCGTCGTAGGCGGCGGTGTGGGCGAAGGCGGCCGCAGCCAGGCGGCGCCGAAGCCCCTCGGACAGGGCGCCGCCGCGGCGCAGCTCCTCGAGCACCTCGTCATAGGAGCCGGGATCGACCACCGATCCCACGTGGGCCCAGTTCTTGGCGGCCGCTCGCACCATGGTTGGACCACCCACGTCGATGAGCTCGATGGACGGGTCGGTCTGGAAGGGGTACAGGTTGCACACCACCAGCCCGATGCGGCTCGATGCCCTGGGCGGACAGATCTGCGATGTGGGCGGGATCGGCGAGGTCGGCCAGAATGCCGCCGTGGAGGCGAGGATGGAGGGTTTTCACCCGGCCGCCGAGCATCTCGGGCGCGCCGGTGACCGACTCGACGGTGGTGTGGGGGATGCCGGCGTCTTCCAGGGCGGCCGCCGTCCCGCCGCTGGCGATCAACTCGTGCCCGAGCTCGACCAGTCCGGCCGGCGAAGTCGGTCAGACCGGTCTTGTCGTAGACGGATAGCAGGACCCTCATGGGACGGCTCCTTGTTGTTTGGAGAAGGGTTGCTCTTGGAGAAAGACTCGGATCGTCTCGGGGTACAGCCGGCGCTCCACCGACTTGATGCGCTCGTGAAGGGCCGCTTCGGTGTCACCCGGCTCAACCAGCACCGCCTCCTGGGCCAGGATCGGGCCTTCGTCGACCTCTTCGGTGGCGATGTGCACGGTGCAGCCGGTGACCTTCACGCCGGCGGCCAAGGCGTCACGCACGGCGTGCCAACCCTTGAATGCGGGCAGCAGGGCCGGATGGGTGTTGAGAATCCGCCCCGGATAGACGGTGAAGATGTAGGGGGTGAAGATTGTGCCGAAGCCGGCCATGGCGACCACGTCGATCTGGTGTCGTTTGAGCGCGTCCACGAGCCGATGGGTGTAGGCGTCCCTGTCGAAGCGAGGCCCCGAAGCTCTCCCGCTCGACGAATTCGACGGTCACGCCGGCGGCCTCGGCCAGTCCGGCGGCGCCGGCAGGCGCGGTCGATCACGACCAGGTCGACGGTCAGGCCGGCGTCGAGCATCGCCGCCAGATTGGTCCCGGCGCCCGACGCCAGTACCCCAAGCCGGGGCCGCGGGGGGGTCACAGGTAGACGCTACTCGCCCCGGACAACTCCGATGGCTTCTACGCTCTGCGTATGGCCCGCATCGCCGACCTGCTGACGACGGGGCGGACGTTCTCGTTCGAGTTCTTTCCGCCGAAGAGCGACGCCGAGCACGCCCGCCTGGTTGAGACGCTGCTGGACCTGCAGCCGCTTCGGCCGTCCTTCGTGTCCGTCACCTACCGGGGCGGCCGGTCGTCCCGCCAGCGCACCCATGATCTGGTGGTGGGAATGCTGCGGACGACCAGCCTCACTCCGATGGCCCACCTGATCTGCGTGGCCCATTCCCGGCTCGAGCTGGCGGAGATCCTGGTCGAGTTCCGCAAAGCCGGAGTGGAGAACCTCATGGCCCTGGGCGGCGATCCGCCGACTGATCCCGATGCCGTGGAAGGGGAATTGGGCTATGCCGTCGAGCTGGTGGAGCTGGCCCGGGCCATCGGCGGGTTCTCGATCGGTGTGGCCGCCCACCCGGCCGGGCACCCGCGATCTCTCGACCTGCAGGCCGACCGCGACCGCCTGGCCGAGAAGATGCGATTGGCGGATTTCGCCGTGACCCAGTTCTTCTTCCGGGCCGACGAATACCTGAGGCTGGTCGAAGACCTGGCGGCGCGGGATATCACCGCACCTGTGGTGCCCGGGATCATGCCCGTGACCGCGCTCTCGTCGATCGAGCGCATGGCCGGGATGGGCGCGGCCGTGCCGGCGGACATGGCCGCCCGGCTCGAGGCGGCCGGTGACGCCGAGTCTGTTCGCCGGGTGGGCACCGAGATGGCCACCGTCCTCTGCCAGCAACTGCTGGACGCGGGCGCGCCGGGCCTGCATTTCTACACGCTCAACCGCTCGCTGGCGACGAGGGAGATCTACGCCAATCTGGGCCTGGCCAACCCGGCCCCGTAGTTCGCGATCATAAGTCCGCGACTTCCAAAAGAAAGAGGCGCCCCCCGCCACCTTCCTGACTATCGCCATCGACTCGGTCTACCCGTCCGTCGAGCTGTTCGTGAAGACCTGACGCAACCTGCGTATTCTCCGGTCGTGACGACCGATGCCGTACTCGGCCGGGTGGGTCTGCCGGCACCGATCCGGGAGCTGGCCGGCCGGGCCTGGGACGCGGTCGTCGTAGGGGCGGGCCACAACGGCCTCACCGCAGCCGCGTATCTGGCCCGGGCGGGACGCTCGGTCCTGGTGCTCGAGCGTCGAGAACAGGTTGGCGGGGCGTGCACGCTCGAGGACCCGTTTCCAGATGTCGGCTGGCGAGTCAGCCCGTGCGCCTACCTGGTGGGTCTTCTTCACCCGCTGGTGGTGGAGGAGCTGGAGCTGCGCCGCCGCGGCTACCAGGTCGCGGTCGTCGACCCGCACCTGTGGTGTCCTTTTAGCGATGGAACATCCATTGCGCTGTGGGAGGATTCCGAGCGCAGTGCGGCGGCGGTGGCCGAGTTGTCGCCGGCCGACGTCGACGGCTACCGGACCTATAGCAGCCTGTTCGAACGCATCCGGCGGGCCTTACGGGCCGGTCCCCGCGATGTGTGGGTCGGCGCCGCCCCTGATCGGCCGCAACTCGAGGAGCTGCTCGCCGGCGACCCCGAGGCCATCGAGGTGGTCTTCGACGCCTCCATTGCCGACGTCGTCGAGCGGCACGTGCGCGACGAGCGGTTACGCACCGCTCTCCACGGGCAGGGAATCATCGGCACCTACGCCGGCCCACGCGACCCGGGGACGGCGGCCGTGCACCTCATGCACGCCTCGGGGACTATTGAGGGGTTCCCGGGGGCGTGGGGCTACGTCGTTGGCGGCATGGGCCGGGTTTCGTTTGCAATCGCGGATGCGGCGATTGACGCCGGGGCGGTCATCGCCGCAGGGGTAACGGTCGCCGCGATCCTTCCGGGTCGAGGCGTTTGCCTCGAGGGCGGCGAGACCATCCGGGCCCGCACCGTGATCTCCAACGCCGATCCAAAGCGCACGCTCTCCCTCTGTGAAGGCGAGGTGCCCGCGGTGTTCCGCGAGAGGGTGGAGGGATGGCGATCGGAGAGCCCGGTGCTGAAAATCAACTGCGGCCTGGCCCGATTGCCCCGTTTTCCTCAGGCCGCCGCGGGGGTCCGGCCGCACCGGAGCATGGTCACGATCTCGACCGGGATCGATTCCACGCAGGCCGCCTTCGAGGCCAGTCGGAGAGGTGAGCCGTCTCCCGCCTGGTGCGAGCTCTATTTTCACACCGCCTACGATCCGTCGATCGCGCCGGCCGGCCGCCACGCCATGAGCATCTTTGCTCAGTACGTCCCGTACCAGCTGGCCTCCGGCACCTGGGACGACCGCCGCGAAGCCATTGCTGATGCCGCCATGGTTGCCATCGCTCGTTTCGCCCCCGACATCGCCGAATGCGTGCTGCATCGCCAGGTTCTCGGGCCTCCCGACGTGGAGGCGCGGATCGGCCTGACCGGCGGCCATATTTTTCAGGGGGAGTGCCTGCCCGACCAGATGTGGAACCGGCGGTTCTCTTCTCGTACCCCGATACCGGGCCTCTATCTCTGCGGGGCTTCCACCCATCCGGGTGGAAGCGTTATCGCGGTGAATGGGCGCAACGCCGCCATGGCCGTTCTGGAGGACGGCGAGTAGGAAACCCCGGAGCCCTGTCCTGATCCTTTTTCTGTAGCGCGCTCCCCTTCAATCGGGCGCAATTTGCTGCAGGGAAGGCGTGCGGCCCCCCTACCGGGCGCAATTTGCAGCAGAAAAAAGGGCGCCGGACGCAGTTGGCGACACAAACGTCGGCAGGCGGGTGTCAGCGAGTTGTTAGCGACGTCAGGGCCGCGGTCAGTTCTCGCCGGCCAGTGATCCCAAGCTTGGTGTAGATGCGGGCCAGGTGGCTGTCCACGGTGCGCACCGACAGGTACAGCCGTTCGGCAATGGCCTGGCTGGAAAGGCCGGTTTCGGCCAGCAGGGCCACTTCGAGTTCCCGGCGGGTCAGCGTCGGCGCCACCAGGCTGACGGTCGGGCCAGTCGGGCGGGGCCCGTCACAGTGGTCCAGGAACGCTTCGGCCCGGCTGGCTGAGGCCGCGGCTCCCCGGCGTGACCCGTCGAGGCGGTGCATCTGGCTTGCCAGGGCGGAGCACTCGGCGGCGTGAAGCCACATGGTCAAGTTCTCCCAGGCGTCGGCGGCACGGTCCAGGCCGGCGGCGCGGCCCGCCGCCAGCGCCCCCGCCTGCATGGCCGCGGCCTGGATGATGGGGCCCTGCACCCAGGTGGCCATCTCGGTCAGGCGGCCCGCGACCCGAACCTCGCCCAGCCGGGCAGCCGCGTGGAGCGCCTGTATCTCGAACAACACCTGCCCGTCGGCTCGGGCGTTCACGGCCGCCGCCAGGAACTCCTCCACGGCTCGGCTCGACTCGCCTCTGGCCGCCGATAGCCAGGCGTAGGAGATGGCCCGACCCGGCGGCATCGCACGGGTGATCCCCCCGTCCGTCCCGTCCCTCCCGTCTCTCCCGTCGGTCCTGTCGTCGATCCTGTCGTCGGTCCCGTCGTCGGTCCCGTCGTCGGTCCAGTCGTCGGTCCAGTCGTCGGTCCAGTCCGCCAGAGCCGCTTCCGCCCCCCGGGGGTCGCCCGCGAGCGCCAGCGACTCAATGAGGCCGGCCAGGCTCAGGCTCCTTACCGCCGTCAGGTCGGCAACGTCCAGGACCGCGATCGACTCGCGGAACTGAGCCACGGCGCTCAGAAGCCGGCCCTGGGCCAGTGCCACCCAGCCCAGCGCCCCGATCGCCACTCCCTGGTCGCGGGTGTTGTGCAACCGGATGGCCCGGGCGTACTCGGATAGGGCCAGGTTCTCCAGGTCTCGCAGCCGACCGGCCAGACGATGAGCAAAGAGGCTGGCCAACAGGCTCCAATGGATCGACAAGGGGCCGTCGTCTTCTCGAAGGGAAGCGTCACGGCGTGGGTCCGAGATCTCGACGGCGTCCACGCCCCGCCCGGCCCATCCCCACGCCAGCGCCAGTGCGGTCCGACCCGCGACCAACGCCCGGGGTGTGAGCCCTTGCTGTCCGACCAGCGGTCCGATGTGGGCGGCCGCGTCATGCGCACGACCGCGCAATGTCCAAATATCAGCCCGGGTCGCTGCTACCCAGGTCCGGTTCGAAGGGTCGGCGATACCGGCCTCTGCTGCCTCCAGAACCCCATCAGCTTCTTCCGCCCGGCCGAGACCCCAATAGAGGATGCCGGCGCGGAGGACGGCGATCCGGGCTAACTCGTCGTCAGCGTGGCCCGGCCCGTCGACGTGTGTGGGCCAGGGGGCCAATGTGGCCAGGGCCTCCTCATAGCGGCCCTGGTGGCTCAGGGCGGTAGCGAGCGCCATCGCGGGGCGAAGCCCGTTGACCTTTGCCAGGGCGGCCTGGGCCAGCCGGCCCGACAGCGGCCAGTCCAGTTGTTCGGCGGCCTTGTGGCTGGCGGCCAGCAGCAGGCCGGACTCCAGCCCGCTGGCCTCGCCGGCCGCACCGGCCCGGCTGGCCGCGCTCGGCCGGCTGGCCCCGCCGGCCGCCTCGAGCCGCCATGACACCACCCGCAACAGATCGCGCTCGAGCCGGCCCCCGGTTTCAAAGGCGGCCGCCAGGTCGGCTTGCAGGTCGTGGGCCCGAGGTGCCGGCAGGGCGGTCCGGATCACCTCGCCGTAGACGGGGTGGGCCGGGCGGACCTGCTCCTCTCCGTCCGCGTACTCGACCGCCAGGAGGCCCTGGCGCTGCAGCGACGACACAACGGCGCTCGGCGCCATCCGGGTCAGGATGCAGAGCGGCACCGGATCCCCCAGGGCAACCAGCTCGAGGGTTGCCATCTCGTTGCGACCAAGCCGGGCCAGACGTTCCTGGACCAGCTCGGTCAAACGAGGCCCGGCGGTGAGAGGGGCGTGCCGCCGCCACACGCCGTGGTGTGTGGCCAGGGAGCCGGCCCTCGTGCCCGACGCCACCAGCTCTCTCAGGTACAGCGGGTTCCCAAGGCTCAGCCGCCAGAGCGCCTCACCGAGATCGCCGTCCAGCTGACCGCCGAGGAACTCGCTCGCGAGGGCGGTGGTGTGCTCGCGTCCGAGGGGCTCGAGGTCGAGCCGTTCCAGAAGCCCGTCCTTCCACAGCGACCGGATGCCTTCGGGCATGGGCGTGCCGGCCCGCACAGTAACAACGGCCGCAGCATGGCCGGCAGACACCAGCTGGAAGACGAGGGTTGCCGACCCGTCGTCGAGCCGGTGGGCATCTTCCACTACCAGTACCAGGGCACGGCCGTGAGCCCGGGCGATGACGGCTCGCCGGATGCGCTGCAGCAAATCGAAGCCGTCCCAACTGAGCGTGCCGCTCCCGCCGACCTCGGGTGCGAGCGGGGCAAAGGCCCCGAAGGGTATCGCCGGGCCGGTAGCACCGGCGAGCAACCACTCGACGGCGTGATCGGTGTCAGTTTCCAGTGGGTCGACCAGCGCTCGGGCGAGCGCGGTCTTGCCGACGCCCGGCCCGCCGGCGAGGAGCACGCCGCCGCCGGCTTGGAGGTGCGGTCGCGCCGTTGCCTGGTGCCGTTCCCGCCCTATCAAGGGCCGGCCGCGCTCCCCTTGCCCCATATGCGCATTATCGCATGGGGCGCCCGCACAACACCTCCTTACCGAGACGGCTGTCCCCGCCTCGGGGAGTCCGCTGAACGCCTCCGGGGATGCCGCCAGTAGGCTCTTAGGTCATGCCCGACAAGATCTCCATGGCCAAGGACGGCTCCCTCTCCGTTTCCGACCAGCCCATCATCCCGTTCATCGAAGGTGATGGCACCGGCGTCGATATTTGGCCGGCAGCCAAGCTGGTTTTCGACGCCGCGGCGAAGAAGCACGGCAAAACCATCTTCTGGAAGGAAGTTCTGGCCGGGCAGAAGGCCTACAACGAAACCGGCGACTGGCTGCCTCAGAAGACGATCGACGTCTTCAAGGAATACCTCATCGGCATCAAGGGCCCGTTGACGACGCCGGTCGGTGGAGGCTTCCGGTCACTCAACGTCGCTCTCCGCCAGATTCTCGATCTCTACGTGTGCCTGCGTCCCATTCGCTGGTTCGAGGGTGTCCCCTCGCCAGTGAAACGCCCTGATCTGGTGGACATGATCATCTTTCGGGAGAACACCGAGGACATCTATGCCGGACTCGAGCTGCAGGAGGGCACGCCCGAAGCCAAGCGGCTGATCGAGCTGCTGCATGACGAGTTCGGCTGGAACATCCACCCCGACAGCGGGATCGGCATCAAGCCGGTATCGATTACGGGTTCGAAGCGGCTCATCCGGGCTGCCCTCAACTATGCGGTCGGGCACGGACGCAAGTCCGTCACGCTGGTGCACAAGGGCAACATCCAGAAATTCACCGAGGGGGCATTCCGAAACTGGGGCTACGACCTGGTCAAGGAGGAGTTCTCCGATGTCGCCGTCGGCTGGGATGATTGTGGCGGTCAGGCGGGAGAAAAGGTCCTGGTAAAGGACAATATCGCCGACATCACCCTCCAGCAGGTGCTCACCCGGCCTGACGATTTTGACGTGATCGCCACCACCAATCTCAATGGCGACTACCTCTCAGACGCTCTGGCCGCCCAGGTGGGCGGGATCGGGATCGCTCCCGGGGCGAACATCAATTACGTCACCGGGCACGGGATCTTCGAAGCCACGCATGGGACCGCGCCCAAGTACGCCGGTCAGGACAAGGTCAATCCGGGTTCGGTTTTACTCTCCGGAGTGATGATGTTCGAGCACCTGGGCTGGCAGGAGGAGGCGGACGACATCATCACCGCCCTGCAGGCGACCATCGCCGACAGGATTGTCACCTACGACTTTGCCCGCCAAATGGAGGGGGCCACCGAGGTGAAGACCTCCGAGTTCGCGCACGCCATCGTCGAGCGCCTGTAGCAGCCCGAGATACGGGCCGCGGCTGCGGGATTCCCTGGCCCGGTCCATTCCGGCGGTTCGCGTCCGGCGGTTCGCGTCCGGCGGTTCGCGTCCGGCGGTTCGCGTCCGGCGGTTCGCCTCCGGCGGTTCCCGTCCGGCGGTTCCTGTCCCGGATCGAACTACCGGCTCGAAAACGGGCACCATGGATGCATGAAGATCCGCTTCGCGGTATCGGTCGGGGCGTACGGCCCTGCGACGACCGGCGCCGGCCTCGACCGGTACCTGGCTGAGGTCCAGGCCCTGGAGACGCTGGGCTTCGACACCATGTGGCTGTCGGACATCCCCCTCGGTGGGGGCCTCGACCCGCTGGTCGGCCTGTCCTTCGCGGCGGCGGCCACTTCGTCGCTCAAGCTCGGGGCCAACCTGGTGCCGATTGGCCGCAACCCCCTCACTCTGGCCAAGTCGCTGGCTCAGATCGATCAGCTGTCGCGGGGCCGGCTGCTCCTCAGCTTCGTGGTCGGGATCGATCAGCCCGGCGAGCGCCAGGCCCTGGGCAGCACGGGAGCCAACCGGGGGCACCTGCTCGAAGAGGTCACCCCGCTCCTGCGTACCTGGTGGGCCGGAGACCCGGTCACCTTTGACAACGGCCGGTACCGCTTCGACGACCTCCCCTCGCCCGGTAGATCGTGCCAGCAACCCCTGGAGGTGTGGTTCGGCGGGAGCGGCCCGGCCGCCCTGGCCCGCACCGGCCGCTTCGCCGATGGCTGGCTCGGCTCAGCGATGTCCCCGGCCGAGGCTGGGGTCGCCCGGCAGCGGATCGAACAGGCCGCCACAGAGGCGGGCCGAGCCATCGATCCCGAGCACTTCGGGCTGAGCGTTCCCTACGCCACCACACCACCCGACCGGCGCACCCTTGACCAGCTGCGCGCCCGACGGCCCGATGCGAACGTGGCCGAGCTCATCCCGGTCGGCCCCGATCACCTCCGGCGCCTGGTCGCCCAGTACATCGATGCCGGAATCTCCAAGTTCGTGGTCCGGGGCACAAGCCAGAGTTCTGACCCGGACGACCGGCTCGCGGCCCTCAAGGACCTGGCGGATGTCCTGCTTCCGCTGCAGACCTGAGTGGATCGCTGAGCGGCCCGGCAATGCGGGAGCCGGAGCAGTAACGTCGTCGCCACTCCCCAATGTTGTCCCTGCGGAGGCTCAACCACGATGACCACGTCCCCTGTCCGTGTCGCCGTCACCGGCGCGGCCGGCCAGATTTGTTACAACCTGCTATTCCGGATCGCCAGTGGCGCCCTGCTCGGAACCGACCAGCCGGTCATCCTGCACCTCCTCGAGATCACCCCGGCCCTCGGGGCTCTCCGGGGGGTGGTGATGGAGCTCGACGACTGCGCCTTCCCGCTGCTCCAGCAAATCACGATCAGCGACGATGCCAACGAGGCCTTCGGCGACGTCAATGTCGTCCTCCTGGTGGGGGCTCGGCCCCGCAGCAAAGGCATGGAGCGCAAGGACCTCCTGGAGGCCAATGGCGCCATCTTCACGGCGCAGGGAAAGGCCCTTTCCGACAACGCCGCGCCCGACGTCCGGGTGCTTGTGGTGGGCAACCCCGCCAACACCAACGCCCTGATCGCCATGAACAACGCGCCAAAGATTCCCCCCGAGCGCTTCACCGCCATGATGCGGCTCGATCAGAACCGGGCCAAGGCCCAGCTGGCTGCCAAGGCCAGGGTGCCGATCACCGATATCACCAACGTGACCATCTGGGGGAACCACTCGGCCACCCAGTACCCCGACGTTTACCGGACCCGGATCGGGGGCCGGTCGGCGGCAGAAGTCATCGGGGACGATGCCTGGGTGGAGAAGAAGTTTATCCCGACCGTCCAGCAGCGGGGGGCGGCCATCATCGAGGCCCGGGGAGCGTCGAGTGCGGCCTCGGCGGCGAGCGCGGCCATCGACCATATCCACGACTGGATGCTCGGGACCGCCGAAGGCGACTGGGTGTCGATGGGCATCTGCTCGGATGGTTCGTATGGCGTGCCTGAGGGTCTTATTTCTTCATTTCCCGTCACCACCGGCCAGGGGACGTACCGGGTGGTGCCCGGCCTCGACCTGGATGAGTTCTCCCGGTCCCGCGTCGACGCATCGGTCAGCGAGCTCGGCGAGGAACGCGACGCGGTACGGGAACTCGGCTTGATCAGCTGATCTCCGGACCGGGCGGCGGCCGAAACTCGTATCTTAGCCTTACCTAAGAAATCTTGTGAAGTTCACCTAGCATTTGCCAGAATGGCATGTGTCCCCGTCGCGCGCCCGGCTGTTCCAGCGGCTGGGCGTGGGCGCCTGCTTCCTCACCCTCGCCGGCTTCCTCGGCGCCTGCGGCGGATCCAGCTCGGCGAGCGACGCATCCGGTCGGGCCAAGCCGGTCACGATCACGGTCTACAGCGGGCAGCATCAGCAGACCACGGAGGCCTTGATCGCGGCGTTCCAACGTCAGACCGGCATCCAGGTCAGAGAGCGTGACGGCGACGAGGCCGCCCTCGCCCAGCAGATCCAGCAGGAGGGGTCCGCTTCGCCGGCCGATGTGTTCTTCACCGAGAACTCCCCGGCACTCATGTTCCTGCAGGGGAAAAGGCTACTGGCGCCGGTCCCGGCATCAGTGCTGTCGCAAGTGCCCGCCAAGTACAGCTCACCGGCCGGCGAATGGGTCGGCGTCTCGGCCCGGGTCAGCGTGCTCGTCTACAACACCTCACGGGTCCAGCCCTCGCAGCTGCCGTCGTCGGTCATGGATCTGGCCGATCCGGAGTGGAAGGGGAGGCTCGCCCTGGCGCCGACGGAAACGGACTTCCAGCCCATCGTCACCTCCATCACCCTGGCCCACGGGCGGCCGGCTGCCCTCCGGTGGCTCAAAGCGGTGGCCGCGAACGCGTCGAATCACATCGACGCCGACAATGAAACCGTCACTGCCGACGTAAACAACGGGCAGGCCGCGATCGGCCTCATCAACCACTATTACTGGTTCCGGCTGCAGAAGCAGCTCCGCGGCCCCAGCCACATGCACTCCCAGATCGCCTACTTCGCACCTCGCGATCCCGGGTATGTGATCGACGTGTCGGGCGCCGCCATGCTCACCTCCAGCCGCCACCAGGCGGCCGCCGAGGAGTTCCTCGCCTTCCTGGTCGGGGCGCACGGCCAGGAGACCATGGTCGACAGCGACAGCTTCGAATACCCGCTGCGACCGGGTGTGGCGGCCCCGGCCGGGCTGCGGCCGTTCGATCAGCTCTCGCCTGCGCCTACGACCATTGCCGACCTCGGGGACGGCTCCGAGGCGCTCAGCCTGATCCAGCAGGCCCAGCTCCTCTAGGCAGGCAGGAGAGAACGACGGAACCGCTCGTCCTCGCCCCGCCCGCTCGCCGGCGACCGCCGGCGGTGCTGGTCATCGCCAGCGCTCTCATCGCCGCGGCCCTGCTCGTGCCGGTCGTCTTCCTCCTGCTGCAGGCCACCCACGCCGGGTGGGCCCAGGTGGACCACCTGCTCTTCCGGCGCCTGACCCGGGTCCTGATCGTCAACACCATCGAGCTGGCGGTCCTCGTGTGCGCCGCCTCGGCCGTGATCGGCACCGGCGCCGCCTTCCTCCTCGAACGCCACGAGCTGCCCGGACGGCAGATCCTGGCGGTTCTCATCGTTCTGCCCGTCGCCGTTCCCGATTTCGTCGTCGGCTACACGTGGCATTCCATCGCGCCGGCGGTGCAGGGGCTGGCGGGCGCCACCCTGGTCATGACCCTCGGGTTGTACCCCCTCGTCTACATTCCGGTGGCCGCGGCCTTGCGCCGGGCTGACCGCACCGAGGAGGAGGTGGCCCGCAGCCTCGGCCTCGGACCGATCGCCACCTTCGCCCGGGTCACCCTCCGGCAGGTACGTCCCGCTCTCACGGGTGGGAGCCTGGTGGTGTGTCTCGCCCTGCTCGCCGAATATGGGGCGTTCGAGATCGTGCACTTCCACACGTTCACCACCACGATCTTCGCCGAGCTGGGGGTCGGCGACCTGGCCGCCGCCTCAGGGCTGTCGATTGTGCTGGTGTTTATCGGCCTGGTGGTTCTCGCCGGTGAGGCAGGGGTGAACACCCGCGGCCGCCTGAGCCGGGCGGGCGGGCAGGCCGGCCGGGTGCAGGGCCGGCGCCGGCTGAGCGGCGTGGGGCTGGTTGCGGCGCTGGTAGCCCTGGGGGTTGTGGTGGGTCTCGGGCTCGGCATGCCGGTGGGCACCCTGCTGTACTGGATGACCGCCACTCATGCCACCACCCTGCCGGGGGCGTCGCTGTCGGCTGCCCTCGCGCACACGGCCGCCTACAGCGCGGCCGCCGCTCTGGTCGCGACCGTCCTGGCCCTTCCCGTGGCGCTGCTCGTAGTGCGCTTCCGTTCGCCGGCGTCGGTCGCCCTGGAGCGCAGCACGTTCCTCGTGCAATCCCTCCCCGGCCTGGTGATCGCCCTGGCCCTGGTCTATTTCAGCACTCATTACGCCGTTCGCTTTTATCAGACGGCGCCGATGCTGGTGGCTGCTTACTCCATCCTGTTCTTCCCGCTGGCGCTCATCTGCGTCCGAGCGTCGGTGGCGCAGGCTCCTCGCCGGCTCGAGGAGGTGGCCCGCAGCCTCGGCAAGCCGCCTCGCATCGTGCTCGTGCGGGTGACGCTCCCCCTCGTCGGACCGGGTCTGGCCGCCGGGTTCTGCCTGGTGTTTCTGTCGGCCGCGACCGAGTTGACCGCCACGCTTCTCCTGGTCCCCACCGGGGTGCACACACTCGCCACGCAGTTCTGGGCCTACCAGAAGGACGCCTCCTACGGCGCCGCCGCCCCCTATGCGGTGGTGATGGTGGCGTTGGCCGCGGTACCGAGCTATCTGCTTACCCGCTGGTTCGCCCGGCATCCAGGGGAGGCCAGGGCTTGAATCCGCTCCAGCTGTCCGGCGTCCACCAGCGCTACGGCCACCACCCGGTCCTCAACGGAGTGGACCTGAACGTGGAGCAGGGGTCGTTTACCGCGGTCCTCGGCGCGTCGGGGAGCGGAAAGACCACGCTCCTCCGGGTTGTCGCCGGCTTCGAACGTATCGAGTTGGGTGTGGTGCGGCTGGGGACCACCGTGTTCGACGATGGCCGCACCTCACTCCCGCCCGAGCGGCGCCGGATCGGCTATGTGCCACAGGATGGCGCCCTTTTTCCCCATATGCGGGTGGCGGCCAACGTGGGCTTCGGGCTGCCCCGCTCGAGCCGAAAGAAGGTCGGCGCCCTTCTCGACGCCGTCGGCCTGAGCGGGCTTGATCGCCGGTATCCGCATCAGCTGTCGGGCGGCCAGCAACAGCGAGTGGCGCTGGCCCGGGCACTGGCGATCGAGCCCGAAGTCGTGTTGCTCGACGAGCCGTTCTCGTCGCTGGACGCCGCCCTCCGGGCCACCGTGCGCCAGGAGGTCGCCCAGATCCTGCGCGGCCGGGGGACGACGACCGTACTGGTCACTCACGACCAGGATGAGGCCCTGTCGATGGCGGACCGGGTCGCCGTGCTGCGCCACGGGCGCATCGTCGCCTATTCCCGGCCCGAGGACCTGTACGGCTCGCCGCTCGACCCCGATCTGGCCGGCTTTGTCGGCGAGGCCAACCTCCTGCCGGGCCGGATCGAGGGTGACGTGGCCCGCACGGCCCTCGGGCCTCTGGTGCTGCAGGATCAGCTGAGGACGGACTGGCCGGGGCCCGACCCCGCTGCCATCGTCCTCGTGCGCCCCGAACAGCTGGAGGTTCGCCCCCACGCGGCCCTCTCCGCCGGCGGTGGGATCGCCGCCAGGGTCGTCGATCGCGCCTTCTTTGGCCACGACGCCGTGCTCCGCGTCGTACCGTCGGCCCTCGCCGGCCAGGATCCCCTGCTCGTCCGGGTGACCGGGCCGGGTGCCCCCCCGCCCGGCACCGAGGTGCTCCTCAGCGTGCGGGCGCCGGTCATGGCTTGGCCGGCACCCGGCGGCCAGGCCGGCGCCGAGCCGACGCTGAATCCGCCGGGCGCGCCCGTGCCGGCCGGCGGGTCTGTCCCGAGCGGCGAGTCTGTCCCGGGTGGCGGGTCCGAGACGAGCGGCGGGTCCGAGACGAGCGGCGGGTCCGAGACGAGCGGCGGGTCCGAGACGAGCGGGGGGTCCGACTAGGGGATCAGAGGCTGAGCGTGGGGGGAAGTACCACGCCCAGGCGGTGCAGGTAGTTGAGCTTTTTCTCGACGGCCTTCCGCCAAGCCGTCAAGTCCTGGTTGAAATGGATTCGGTCGCCGTCCTCGAACGCGTGCTCCAGTTCGTCAAACGCGGCGTCTTCCGCGTCCAGCAGGGCCCGATAGCGAGCGAGGAACTGGTCATCGATCACGTCCGACAGCGTCACGAGACGTACCTCCCCTAGGCGTGTCGGACGAGGTTAGCGGGCTGGAGCGACGATTGCAGGGGGGCAATCCCGGCGTTTCAGTGGTTCAGCCACCCTCCGATTGATACCTGTGTACTGCTTGATACCTGTGTACTGCCCGGCCGCGGGCGGTCCATTCCTGCACCGCCGCAACGAGCGCGTCCACGATCCGGGCCGGCGCCCCACCAGGCCCCCAGGCCGGGTCGGGGGGTCGCCGGGTGGTGCCACGCGCGGTAGGAGGCAGTTCGAGCTGGACGCCGCCCGAGGGAGGTCGGTTGACCGGGTTGGCGGGGTGAAGACCCCGGAGCTCGACGGGGATCTCGGCCAGATCACTCACCACGTCGAAGCCGGTGAGCCGGGCCAGCAGGGTGGCACGGAGCATCGCGGCCAGGTGTCGATTGGTGCCGCCCAGGAGAAGCCGGCGGGGTTGGGCGATACGACCGTAACCGTGCACAGCGATCGCGACCCGGACGTGGGCCAGCCAGGCGGCTAACACCGGTGCGCCGGCCGGGTCCACTGTGCTCGATGGCACGTGCCACCGCAGGTTGGGTGGCTGGGCGACGGTGTACAGGGATGCGCCCGACGCCTCGGCGGCCGCTCTGGCGATTTCCAGGGTCCCCCCTTCCAGACCGCCGTGAAAGGCCATCAGGCCGACTTCGCCGGCACAGACCGCCTGCTCAACGACCTCGGGATGATCAAGCAGGTCGCGCCAGGTGACGGTACGAGCGGGCTCTGGAATCACCGGGCTCGAGTCTTTCAGCAACAGAAGGTCAGTAGGTGGTCTGGCGCCGGACGGCATCGGGCACGGGGTCGAGACCGACGAGATCGGCGGCCCGCCCCGAGAGCCGAGCCAGGTTGCCGCTCACGCGCAGGCGTCCTGCCATCAGGGCGGTCTGAGCCGAGAGCGTGCCCTGCGCCAGCCCGGTCGCGGTTGACCATTCGCACGCGATGGTCAGGTCCGGCGCCGTCGGGGCGTCGAGGTTCGAGGGCGGCTGGATGTACGCGCCATCGGCCGTCACGACCACCTGGTAGCGAACCTCGCCGTCGGGCCCATCGCGCACGACCTGTTCGAGTACGAGCGGTAGCTCGCCTGCCGTCACGGCCGCGCCAACTGGCGGAGGCGGGGCGTACCGGGCCACCTCGGCGAACCATTCGGGCGAAAGAAAGCGGGCCACCGACGCGGCGCTCATCCAACCCGGCTGGTGTACGAGTTGCGGGCCTCGCCCCCGTCCCAGCGCAGCGTCAGGTCGAGGGTGAGCGGCCCTGGTTCGATCAAGTCGGGCAGCGTGCACTCGACTCGCCCAACTCGGACGCAACTATCAGCTGGGACGTCGCCCTGGTAACGCCAGGCTTTTTCCGCCCCGGGCCACCGCAGGGTGGCGGCGGCGATCACGCCGGCGAGGGGGGTGCGCAGGTCGCTGACGACGTGGACGTCGAGCGCCAGCCGGGTCCCAGGCTGGTAGACCGCTCGAGGACGGTCGGCGGTGACGATCACCGGGGCACACGCCTCCGCGACCGCCCTATAGCCGGCCTTGGGCCGGCGCCGGTGATCGAGAATCGACCAGCTCACGGC
This sequence comes from uncultured Acidimicrobiaceae bacterium, assembly GCA_963834725.1. Taxonomy (GTDB): domain Bacteria; phylum Actinomycetota; class Acidimicrobiia; order Acidimicrobiales; family Palsa-688; genus PALSA-693. Next base: position 2,038,304 of record CAWICN010000001.1, on the reverse strand, counting down.
CGGCTGGGCGTCGGCCAGCATGAACACCGCGAACCCGCCGGTTGGACGGTATTTGAGCCGGCGCAGGGTCTCGATGTGATGGCGCAGCAGCGTGGCCTGATATTCCTGGGTGGCAGCCTGCCACTCGGCGAAAGTCAGCGACTGGTCGGGCGGAACCCGCCGCTCGAAAATGGCCCGCTGGAGGGCATGGTGGGCTTCGAGATGCTCCCAGTCGAGGTTGGGCCAGCGTTCGGGGTGCATGAAGTCGGCCGTGTCGGGTACCGCCTGGGCTCCGAACTCGCTCACGAAGCGCCCGACGACCGGTACCCGGGCGAGCAGGAGGGGGAGGTCCCGCTCGTCACCGTGATACCACCCGAAGTACAGATGGCTGTCGGTGCCCCAGGCGGGATGAGGGAGGATCCCGGAGTGGGTGACGACGGTCCGCGACCCGTCGGCCCGCTCCAGGGCGCGGCGAATCGAGCGGTCGAGCCCGGTCTTGTTCCAGCTGGGCAGCACCTGGCCGGCGATCAGGCGGGCGCTTATCCGTGGTGTGACGGCGCCCCCGGGCGTCAGGTCCGCTGCGACGGGTTCGTTGTGGCCGCACCACAGGGCCACCGACGGATGGTGGCCGAGGGCGGAGACAGCCTGCCGGGCCTGGGTCATGGCCTGGCGACGAACCTGCCCGTACCGCCATTGGAGCGGGAGGTCCTGCCAGATGAGCATGCCCTGGCGGTCGGCTGCCTCATAAAACTCGGGCCGGGTTACGTGAGCGTGCACCCGGATGAGGTCCAGCCCGGCCTGGCGCGCCAGGGTGACGTCGCCTGCCAGTTCGTCGCATGTCGCCTCGGCCAGGGCCCGTTGAGTGGGTCCACAGTTGACGCCCTTGAGGAAGAGGCGCTCGCCGTTGATCGTGGCCACGAAGTTCCGGAGGCGGATCTGTCGCAGCCCGGTGATCACGTGCCGGCGGTCGCTCTCGACGCTCGGGGCGGGCTGGTCGGTCGGGGCGGGCTGGTCGGTCGGGGCGGGCTGGTCGCTCGGGGCGGGCTGGTCGCTCGGGGCGGGCTGGTCGGTCGGGGCGGGCTGGTCGCCGTTTTCCCTCTGGTCTTGCTGGCCGCCCTGAGCGTTCTGGTCGCTCCGGGCGCCGTCGTCGGCCGGCTGGCCAGGCTCTGACTCGGCGATCCCCGCCGGCAAGAGCACGCCGACGTCCAGCTCATACAGGGGCTGGCTCCCGAGGGCGTGCGGCCACCACAAGGCGGGCCGTTCGACGGTCAGCCGCCAGCGCACCTGGTTGACACCCGCCGCCAGGGCGTGTTCCTCCTCGTGTTCCACGGCCATAGCCGATTTACCCTCCTGCCGGGCCGTGGTGCGGACGAGGGCGCTACGGGGTTCGACCGTGTGGAGGGCGGCTTCCACGTCCAGTGTCGCTGCGTCTTCGGTTGCGTCGCGGCACAGCACCTTGAGTGAACGAATCCGGATCGGACCGGTCTCCTCGATCCGGACGGGCCTCCAGATCCCTCCGGGGTTCCAGTCTGGATCGATGCAATCCCAGTGCTGGAAGATCCCGGTGAGATTGCGTTTGGCTCCGAGGTCGCGGGGTCGGGAGCAGGCCACCTCCACCGCGAGCAGGTGGTCCGTGCGGGCCGACACTGCGGAGGTGATCTCGAAAGAGTGGGGAAAGAAATACCCCTCTGTGTCGCCGAGGTACTCGCCGTCCAGCCAGACGTCGCCTTGGTAGAAGATGCCGTCGAAGGTGAGAAACCACCGACGGCCGGGACGCACCGGCCCGGTCGAGAACCGCCGGCGGTAGAGGATCGGCCCGTCGGAGTCGGCGAACGCCGCATGCGATCGCCAGTGACCTGGAACGCTGATCCGTTGCCAGAATGACTCGTCGAGATCGGCACTGGCGAACTCGCGCCGGAGACCCTCATGCGATGCCGCGGCCATCCAGTCGCCACCCAGGTCCATCCACGCGCAGGGTAGTCGGCGGGACCGAATGTCTCCCGGTTCCGGCCATCTCACCGGTTGTCTCCCGGTTCGAGCTATCACCGGACCTTCGTCGCACCGGCTCTCGAGCACGTGCGTCCATGGTGGCCGCCGGCCGGCGGTAGCGTAGGCCCTATGACGTCACGCCCGGCGACCATTGGACAACTGCGAACCTCCGGCTGGGAGTCCGTTCCGGTCAAGGAGGAGGTGCGTCGTAACGCAGCCCGGTGCATAGCCAGCGGGAAGCCCGTTGTTGACGGGGTGCTCGGCTACGAGGACAGTGTCCTGCCCCAGCTGGAGAACGCCCTCCTCGCCGGTCACGACGTGATCTTCCTCGGCGAGCGGGGCCAGGCCAAGACCCGGATGATCCGCAGCCTGACGGGCCTGCTCGACGAGTGGCTCCCGTATATCGCCGGCTCCGAGATTTTCGACGACCCGTACCGGCCGGTGTCCCGCTATGCGCATGAGCTTGTCGCAGACCGGGGCGACGACACGCCGCTCGACTGGGTGCACCGCGATTACCGCTATGGCGAAAAGCTCGCAACTCCTGACACATCGATAGCCGACCTCATCGGCGAGGTCGATCCCATCAAGGTCGCGGAAGGCCGGTACCTCTCGGACGAGCTCACCCTGCACTACGGGCTGGTGCCCCGCACCAACCGGGGCATCTTCTCCATCAACGAGCTTCCCGACCTGGCCGAGCGGATCCAGGTGGGCCTGCTCAACGTCCTGGAAGAGCGGGATATCCAGATCCGCGGCTACAAGATCCGCCTTCCGCTCGACGTCATGCTGGTCGCATCGGCCAACCCCGAGGATTACACGAACCGGGGGCGGATTATCACCCCGCTCAAGGATCGCTTCGGCGCCCAGATTCGGACCCATTATCCCCTCGACGTCGACACCGAAATCGCCGTGGTCCATCAGGAGGCGCGCCCCTACGCCGGCACTGCCGTGCGGGTCGAGGTGCCCGACCACATGACCCAGATCGTGGCGACGATTTCCCACCTGGCCCGCCAGAGCCCCCATATCAACCAGCGTTCCGGGGTTTCCGTGCGCCTCAGCGTGTCCAACTACGAGACGCTGCTTGCCAGCTCCGTGCGCCGGGCCTTGCGGCTGGGCGAGAGTGAGGCGGTGCCCCGGATCAGCGATCTCGAGGCGCTGGCGGCTTCGACCTCGGGCAAGATTGAGATCGAGACCATCGATGAGGGCCGGGATGGCCACGTGGTGGAGCGGCTTATCCAGCAGGCGGTGCTGTCGGTTTTCAAGGCGTCCGTCCCATCGGACCGCCTCCGCGACGCGGTGGCGGACTTCGACTCCGACGGAGGACGGGTGGTCCACACTGGCGACGACATCCGGGCCGCTCGATTCGTCGAGGTACTCGGACAGCTACCAGCGCTCGAGAACGTGGTGCTCGGACTGGCCGGTGAGGAGTCGCCGGCGGCCGTAGCCAGCGCCACCGAGTTCGTTCTCGAAGGGCTGCACCTCGCCAAGCGACTCAACAAGGACGCATCAGGCACCCGGGCCACCTATCGGGCCCGGTAGGAGCGGCGAGGAGGAGGGCAGATGGCTCGGTTCCGGTACTCCAAATGGGATGGGACCCAGGTCGGCTTCGAATTCGACGCCGACGACATCTTCGAGGAGCTGACTGACGAGCTCCTCTACCACGGGGATCTCAATCAAGCGCTCCAGCGACTTATGCAACGGGGCTTCACCGACCGCAACGGCGAGCGCATCGCCGGCATGCGCGAGATCCTGGAGCGCCTCCGGCAGCGCCGGCGGGAGATGCTGGATCGACACGACCTCGGCGGGCCCTACGAGGAGATCGCCCAGCGGTTGCGGGACATCGTCAACCAGGAGCGACAAGGGATCGACAACCTCGTCGACGAAGCCCGGCAGTCGGGGGATCAGCGCCGCCAGGAGATCACTGACGAGGTGGCCACCGAGCGCCGGATGGCCCTCGACCTGTTGCCTCCCGATCTGGCCGGCCAGGTCCAGAGCCTCCAGCAGTACGAATGGACGAGCAGCGAGGCCCGCGAGGCCTTCGATCAGTTGATGGATGAGCTGCGCTCGCAGCTGATGCAGAGTTATTTCAACCAGATGTCGTCGGCCATGTCGGACGTCTCGCCGGAATCGCTCCAGCGGATGAAGGACATGTTCAACGACCTCAACCAGATGCTCGAGACCCGCGCCGCCGGCGGTGACACGGACCGCATGTTCGCGGAGTTCATGGACAAATACGGCGACATGTTCCCGGGCAACCCTCAGAGCCTCGACGAGCTGCTCGAGCAGATGGCCCGCCAAATGGCCGCCATGCAACAGCTGCTCAACTCCATGAGCCCGGAGCAGCGCGCCCAGCTCCAGCAGCTGGCCGAGTCGTTGCTCGAAGACATGGACCTCCGCTGGCAGGTGGAGCGCCTCGGCGGCAACCTACAGCAGGCCTTTCCGCAGGCGGGTTGGGACCGGCAGTACAACTTCAGCGGCCAGGACCCCTTGGGATTCGCCGAGGCGGCTGCCGTCATGAACCAGCTCGGCGATATGGACCAGCTCGAGCAGATGATGTCCACCGCCTCCAATCCCGGCGCATTGGCCGAGGTCGACATCGAGCGGGCGTCCGAGCTGCTCGGCGACGACGCCGCCAGATCACTGGACCAGCTGGCCAAGCTGGCCCGCCAGTTGGCCGACGCCGGGCTCATCGACCAGCGGGAAGGAAGGCTCGAGCTGACCCCCCGAGGGTTGCGGAAGATCGGTCAGAACGCGCTGTCGGATCTCTTTTCCCGACTGATCAAAGACCGCATGGGTCGCCACCTCGCCGACCGGTCGGGTGTCGGCCACGAGCGCACGTACGAAACCAAGAGCTACGAGTGGGGCGACCCCTTCAACCTGTCCATCGAGCGGACGGTCCGCAACGCTATCTCCCGTAGCGGGCGCGGCACGCCGGTGCGGCTCTCCGCCGACGACTTCGAGGTGGAGCGGACCGAATCGCTGACGTCGACGGCGACGGTGCTGGCCCTGGACCTGTCGTTGTCGATGCCGATGCGCGACAACTTCCTGGCCGCCAAGAAGGTCGCCATGGCCTTGCACTCGCTTATCACCACCCAGTTCCCCCGGGACTATCTGGGTTTGGTCGGCTTCGGCGAGCTGGCCCGAGAGCTGCGCGCCCAGCAGCTGCCGGAGGTGTCGTGGGATTACACCTACGGGACCAACATGCAGCACGCCCTTATGCTGGCCCGCCGGATGCTCGCCCGACAGACGGGTACCAAGCAGGTGATCATGATCACCGACGGCGAGCCGACTGCCCACATCTTGCCGGGTGGTCAACCCTTCTTCAGTTACCCGCCGGCGCCGGAGACCATCCGGATGACCCTGGCAGAGGTGGCGCGGGCGACGCGGGAAGACATCCGGATCAACACGTTCATGCTCGACGCCACCGGCTACCTGCGGGCTTTCGTGGAGAAGATGACCCAGCTCAACCGGGGCCGGGCGTTCTTCACCACGCCCGAGACACTCGGCGATTACGTGCTTGTCGATTTCCTGGAACAGAAGAGGGCCCACCGGCGGCCTGCCTGAGACGGGGCGGGAGGCTCGACCGGGCGCGCCGGACCCTCGCCAAATGAGTTGACAACCCGGCCGCGCTGGTCATGTCATTGTTCCGCGCCCCCCGGGGAGCGTAGGCGGGCGAGACATCCGCGAGGAGCGGCCCCGAGGTCGCCCCGGGCCGATGGGGACCGCCTGGGGCCGCTTAGGCCCGTCGGCATCTCCTTTCTGAGCCCGGTCCCTCGCCTTCGTGGTCCGGCCCCGCCTCCGCTCGCTCGAGGCGCCCTCGGCCGCTGCACGGACGAGGCGCTTCGTCGGGGCTTACTGGACCTGCGGCGACTCCGCCGGCTGTATGACGAGCACGCGGGTCCTGGCCGCCAGCGTCTTGGTCCGTTGCGAGAGGTTCTTTCCGAGCGCATCGCAGGATTCGGACCGGGTGCCAACGACTGGGAGCGACAGATGGACGAGATCTGGGATCAACTCGGCTTGCCGGCCGCCAGGCGGCAATACGTGATCACTACCAGAGGCGGACGCTACCGGGTGGATCGGGCCGTGGTGGACCTCCGGCTCGCTGTCGAATGGGTGGGGAGCGAATTCCATGGTCAGCGAGGCCGCTACAGCCGGGATCGGCTTCGCATCAGCGATCTGGTGCTGGCGGGCTGGGATGTACTGGAGGTCACGCCGAACTGGACTCCCGAGCGACTTCGGCGGACAGTGCTCGCCAAGGTGGCTGAACGGAAGCGCCTCTTGCCACGGCCAACCGGGTAACCGGGGTGGCGGGACGGGCCGGGTGCCCGCGGCGTTGACGGCTGACTGACCGCGGCGCCGGCGCCTAACCCCCGGATTGCCGATTCCGCCGCAGTGATTCTTCGTACTGCTGCCGGGTCTCAGCGTCGAAGGCCACCAGGCGGGCCAGCTCGACCTTGGTGGTGACCGAAGTGAGCGTGGTGATGGCGACCTCGGCCGCTGCGGCTCGCGGATATCCGTAGATCCCGGTCGAGATGGCCGGGAACGCGATGCTGGAAGCGCCCAGCTCGTCGGCCACGGCGAGGCAACGCCGGTAGCACGATGCCAGCAGTTCAGGTTCTCCGGCCTGACCGCCATGCCACACCGGCCCAACGGTGTGGATGATCCACTGGGCGGGCAACGCGAACCCGGAGGTGGCCTTGGCGTCGCCCGTCGCGCAGCCGCCGAGGGGGGCGCAGGCCGCCCGCAGGTCGGCCGCCCCGGCGGCCCGGTGGATGGCGCCATCAACGCCACTCCCGCCGGCGAGGGCCGAATTGGCGGCGTTGACGATCGCGTCGACCACCTCGTCGGTTATGTCACCCTGCACAATCTCGATCCGCACCAAGGTCACCCTTTAGCAGTTCGAAGTGAAGAAATCCAGGATTACCCCTTGCGTAAGAGAAGGATAAGGGAGAAGATCACATCATTGTAGTTACACGGGTGGTAATCACAGGGCTGCCGCCCGCCCGAGACACCGATCGAGGGGAGTACCGGTGAGCGATCTCGTGGACATGGTGTTGCAGGCACAGACAGGAGACCGCAGCTGGCAACGCAAGGCCAACTGCATGGGCGTCGATCCCGACCTGTTCTTCCCCGAGAGAGGTGCGTCAACGCGCGAAGCCAAGGAGGTCTGTCGGGGTTGCGTGGTCCGCGAGGATTGCCTGGAGTACGCCCTCGCCAACGGTGAGAAGTTCGGTATCTGGGGCGGCCTGAGCGAACGCGAACGGCGCAAGATCCGCCGCCGTCGCGCTCTCGAGCGTCGAGGTGTGGCCAGCTAGCCCCCATTCCCGTGCCCCTCAAACCTTCCCCCGACGAGGCCCGCCTGTTCGAGGCGGGCCTCGATCGTTGACGAGGGATCGAGGTCGAGCTCCCGCCACCTATGCCGCGGGACGCGTTGCACAACACTTGCCGGCGCCAAACCAACCAACTCGGCCCTGGCCACGCCGGTCCGACTGGCGACGGCATCGTAGGCAGCCCCGGGGCCAAACGACCAAGGGGCAATGAGGTTGCAGGACACCTGAACGGCATCGCCGACGCTCAGGGCCAGGGTTCGGACCACCGGGCTGCGCAGCAGGCGGGCGATCTCCCGGGCCCGGGCGACGTCCGGTTCGGCCAGCCAGAGGTTGTAGGCGACGAGGATCGGACGCGCCCCCACTGCGGCCGCGCCGGCGGTCGGATGGGGCTGACCTGGCCCCGCACCGGGCCTCAGCGTGCGCCACGCTTCGCGGCGGACTTCGGGCAGGGATCGTTCCGGACCGTAGACAAAACAGGGTAGAGCGAGCGAGCGGCCTGCCCACTCCGCGAAGCGGTCTCGAGCCATGACAGCTGGTTGGAGAGGTCCGTCGGTCACGGGCCATCCGTGGAGCGGCACCCACGGCACGACATCGAGGGACCCGAACCGAGGGTGGGCGCCCTCGTGACGACGGAGATCGAGGGCGGTGACGACCAGTCGAGCCACCGATCGGGCCGCGTCCTCGACCTCCTGTTGGGGGCCAGCCAGGGTGAGCACCGAGCGGTGGTGGTCGCCATCGGAGTGGAGGTCGAGGAGGCACGGGCCACCGGCCTGGCCGAGGGCGGCCAGGAACGGCGCGTCACGTCCTTCGCTCACGTTGATCACGCACTCCAGCAGGTCAGCGGGGGTCGGCATCATCCCGAGGGCCTGCAGGGGGGACATTGCGAAGGAACCGGATGCTTCGGCGTCCCCGGGGGGGCGTACCTTTACACCTACCGGACAAGGAGTAGCTTGGAAACATGATCGCGAACATCTTTGGGCCCGATCTTGGGATTGTGGTGTTGATCATCCTCCTCGTCGTCATCTTTGGCAGCCAGCTTCCGAAGATCGCCCGCAACGTCGGGACAGCCGGCCGGGAGTTCCGGAAGGCTCAGCAAGAGGCCGAGGACGAGGCCCACCGGGAGCAGGCCCGCCAGGCCGCGGCTGCCACCTCCGCGGCCACGACAGCTGTGGTCCCGCCACCGGCGGCGGTGGGACCCGCTCCAGCCCCGCCACCTCAGGTCGCCGCCCCTGCCCGGGAGGAGTCCGTCACGCTCACCAGGTCAGAGCTCGACGCCTTGCTACGGGCCCGCGAAGAGCAGGCAAAGCGGGGGGACTCGCCCAGCCCCGGGAGCTGACGGGGGGTCGACCACTTGGGCCGGCGTGGGGAGGGCGGACGCCAACCGTGAGGAGGGGGGACGGCCACCGTGAGGAGGGGGGCGGCCACCCTGAAGAGGGGGGACAGTGGGCGCGGGGAGGGGACGGCCGGCGCGAGGATCAGGTGCGGCGGACTTGCAGCCGCCGCGAATCGCTTCCCGAGCGAAAGCTCAGCCGACCTCAATATCGCCGGCGGTGTATGTCCGCCGATCCAGCCACGGCCCCAGCCGCGGCCGATGATCGCGATCCTCAGATCACGGTGCGCTGCACGAGCCGGCGCTGACGGGCAATCCGGCGCCGCTCCCGCTCGGAGGCCCCGCCCCACACGCCGTGCTCAATCCGGTTGTACAGCGCGTACTCGAGGCAAGGTGACTTAACCGGGCAATCGGCACAAATGCGACGAGCTACTTCGACTCCCACGCCGTCGCTCGGGAAAAACGTCTCGGGCGCCAACTCCCTGCACTTCCCCTGAGCCATCCAGGTGGTGTCCAATTCGCTGCCGACCTCCGTCGAATGATCCGCCATTATATGCTATCGATGTTCATCTAAATTGACCAAAGTTCTCATACCTGCGCGAACCGCGCATCCCAATTACGTCGACACCCGCCCAGATGGTTCCAACAATTTTCGGGCGACCCTCGCCCGATCACCTGTGGAAAGCCACCCACGTGTCAGACGCTGCAGGTTGGAGGGGACCACCTGCCACCCCCAATTGTAGCTGATCTGCCTTTCTGGGCCAGGGATCAAGCGTCGGCTCGGCGCGCCCGGACCGCCATGTGGGTCCACGAGCACCGGTTCGTGGCCGCGACCGGCAACGTCGCTTACACCTGGCAGCAGTCCGGCATCTGGATCCAGACCGGGACGACACCGAGACCCACTATCCGCTCGGCATGTAGGCCGACATCTTCCACGCCGGGGACGGCCCGGGGCTCTTGCTGCTCCACTCGCCGGGGAATCGGTTCGGGCGTGATCTGGCCTATGGCGAGACCATTTGCATCCAGCCCGGCTCGCTTTGCCTAGAAGGACCCGGGTATCGGTATGCAGTTGCACATCGAGGACCCCGACGCCGGCCGGTTTTCCAGCTGGCACCGGAGTTACAGCTATCGCCAGGTATGGCTGCGGCTGTGGGACCGGCACGGCTGGCCGTCCAGTCCGTGTTCGAGCGGCCGGAGCCGAGCGACCAGATCACCGGCCATTCGCCCGCCACCACCGCGGCGTGGTAGCGTACGGACGTCGTGACCGCCCCTACCTGTGACCTCCTTCTTCTGATGTAGGCGAGCACCACATATCGGTGCTCGCCGAAACCTCCTGTGCCTGCCGGCCGGGAGGTTTTTTCTTTGCCCGAAAGGACCGAAAGGACCCGGCTCCCAATGGCTGCCTACGCCTACCCAACCCCTTGCGACATGCCCTTCGAGAAGTATCGCCCGAACCGGCCTCTCGAGCTTCCCGATCGGACATGGCCGGACCGGCATCTCGACGCGGCACCGTTGTGGTGCAGCGTGGACCTGCGCGACGGGAACCAGGCCTTGATCGATCCCATGGATCCGGTCCGGAAGTTGAAGTTCTTCGAGACCCTGATCGGCATGGGTTTCAAGGAGATCGAGGCTGGGTTTCCGGCCGCCTCGCAACCCGATTTCGATTTCATTCGCCAGATCATCGAGGAGGATCGGATCCCTGATGATGTGGTGATCCAGGTGCTGGTGCAGTGCCGCCCGGAGTTGATCGAGCGCACCTTCGAGGCCATCGCCGGCGCCCGGCAGGCCATCGTGCACTTCTACAACTCGACCTCCACGCTGCAGCGGCGCGTCGTCTTTGGCCTCGACAAGGGCGGGATCGTCGACATCGCCACCAGTGCGGCCCGCCTGGTCAAGAAATACGAGGAAACGGTGCCCGAGACGATGGTCACCTACGAGTACTCCCCTGAGAGCTTCACCGGGACCGAGCCGGACTTTGCGGTCGAGATCTGCTCGGCGGTCATGGACGTCATCCAACCGGCCCCCGGCCGCAAGATGATCGTCAACCTTCCCAACACGGTCGAGATGTACGGGCCCAACACGTACGCGGATGTGATCGAGTGGTGGGGGCGCCACATCCCGAACCGCGACGCCATCGTGCTGAGCGTGCACCCTCACAACGACCGGGGCACCGCGGTCGCCGCCGCCGAGCTGGCCCAGCTCGCCGGCGCGGATCGGGTCGAGGGAACCCTGTTCGGCAACGGCGAGCGAACCGGGAACGTGGACGTGGTCACGCTGGCCCTCAACCTGTTTTCCCAGGGGGTTGACCCCCGGCTGGACCTGCACGACATCGACAGCCTCCGCCGGGTCGCCGAGTTCTGCAACCGGCTGCCCGTCCACCCGCGCCATCCATACGCCGGCGACCTCGTCTACACGGCGTTCTCCGGGTCCCACCAGGACGCCATCAAGAAGGGGATGGACGCTCTGCCCGTCGACTACGCCACCTGGGAGGTGCCGTACCTGCCCATCGACCCGAAGCACGTGGGCCGGACCTACGAGGCCATCATCCGGGTCAACAGCCAGTCGGGCAAGGGAGGGGTGGCGTACGTCATGGATGCCGAGCACGGGCTGGACCTGCCGCGAGCGCTGCAGATCGAGTTCTCGAAGGAGGTGCAGGCGGTCACGGAAGCCAGCGGCACGGAGATCAGGCCCGGCGAGCTCTGGGATGTCTTCGCCCGCACCTACCTGCCCGACGACGCCGGCATCCGGCTGCTCTCGACGGAGGTCTCTTCAGGAGGGGAAAAAGGGACGTCGGTGGCCGCCCAGGTCCTCGTGGACGGTCATCACCGGACGATCATGGGCCAGGGCAACGGCCCGGTCGCCGCCCTCGTCAGCGGCCTCCGGGCGGAGCTGGGCCTCGAGGTTGCCGTCGAGGACTACCACGAGCACGCCCTGACCGCCGGGAGCGAAGCGTCCGCTGTCGCCTACGTCCAGGCCACTGGCCCGGACGGCTGGCGTACCTGGGGGGTCGGCATCGACTCGAGCATCCTCGACGCCTCGCTGCAAGCGGTCATCAGCGCCGCCAACCGGCTCCGCCATCGGGCAGAGGGTGATCGGAACGAGGGCCAGAGGTAAGCTGACCGGCCATGTCGATTTCCGCCAACGAGCAGGCTGCGCCCCGCGGTCACGTTCGGATCGTCTATCTGGGCCCCGTGGCCCCGCACTGGCGGGTGGACTCGGACTTCGGCGACCGCAACGTCATCGAGGAGTTCCGGCAGCGGGCCCTGGCCCGCCTGCTGCTGCTGCCGCCGCACGACCCCCAGTTCCGGCGCAACCGGGAGCGGGTGGTGCGCGACGCCGAGCGGGAGAACCTCTTGCTCGACTGGGACCTGGGTGAGCCCGAGGAAGATGACGCGGCCGAGGTCTGACGGAGCTCCTCCGAACCCCGGCGGCCGGTAGCCTGACGATCGTGGTTGCGCATCGCGTCAACCCCGCAGATGAGGCGGCCCCCGTTGACGGCGCCGCCGCCGCCTTGGTGGGCCTCCGGATGGGTGGGGCAGACCCGGCCGACGCCGAGGGCGACCGGCGGTATCTCAACCGGGAGCTGTCGACCCTCGACTTCAACAGTCGGGTGCTGGCCCTGGCCGAGAGCCCCGAGCTTCCTTTGCTCGAGCGGATCAAGTTCCTGGCCATCTTCGGCACCATCACCGACGAGTTCTTTCAGGTTCGGGTAGCCGGCCTCAAGGACCAGGAGGCGGCCGGAATCTCCGGGACGGCCCCGGACGGCCTGACGGTCACCGAGCAGCTCAGGACGATCCGGACCCAGATGGTGCAGCTGTTCCAGCGTCGCCAGGCCACCTTGGTCGACGACATCCTCCCGCGCCTGGCTGAATACGGCGTCCAGCTGGCCAGCTGGGAGTCACTTACCGACGAGGACCGCGCCTGGGTCGAAAAGGTGTTCGCCGAGCGGATCTTTCCGGTGCTGACCCCGCTGGCCGTGGACCCCGGCCATCCTTTCCCCTACATCTCCAACCTGTCGCTCAACCTGGCCGTCATCGTCCGTGACCCCGTCCGGGGCGAGCGGCGCTTCGCCCGGGTGAAAGTCCCACCGGTGCTGCCGGGGTTGCTGGCCATGCCGGACGGCAACCGCTTCGTTGCCCTCGAGCAGGTGATCGCCGCTCACCTGGAGGCCCTGTTCCCGGGCATGGAGATCGAGAGCCATCATCCGTTCCGGGTCACCCGCAACGCCGACCTGACCCTCGAGGAGGAAGAGGCCGACGATCTGCTCGAGGCCGTCGAGATGGAATTGCGGCGCCGGCGGTTCGGCCGGGCCGTCCGGCTCGAGGTCGACGAGACGGTCACCGACGAGGTGCGCATCCTGCTCACCCGTGAGCTTGACCTGCAGCCCGACGACGTCTACGACGTGGCCGGACCCCTCGATCTGACTGCGTTGTGGGTCATGTACAACCTGGATCGCTCCGACCTCAGGGAGCTCAAGGAGGAGCCGTTCGTTCCCGTCCGACCGGCCCGCTTGAGCGGGGCCGAGGGCGAGCCCCTGGATGTGTTCGCGGCCATCCGTCAGAGCGACATCCTGGTCCAGCACCCCTATGAGAGCTTTGCCGAATCGGTCGAGACGTTTATCACGCAGGCGTCGCGTGACCCGGACGTCCTCGCCATCAAACAGACCCTCTATCGAACCTCCGGCGACAGCCCGATCGTCCAGGCCCTGATCCGGGCGGTCGAGCAGGGCAAGCAGGTGGCGGCGCTGGTCGAGCTCAAAGCCCGGGGCGATGAGGCGGTCAACATCGGCTGGGCCCGAGCGCTGGAGGAAGCCGGCGTCCACGTGGTCTATGGGCTGGTGGGCCTGAAGACCCACTCCAAGACGTCACTGGTGGTGCGCCAGGAGGGTGACGGCATCCGCCGCTACTGCCATGTCGGCACGGGCAACTACAACTCGAGCACGGCTCGCGTCTACGAGGACGTCGGGCTCCTGACCGCCTCCCCCGATATCGGCGCCGATCTAACCGACCTCTTCAACTACCTGACCGGGTACAGCCGCTGGGTCGAATATCGCCGGCTGCTGGTCGCCCCCACCGGGCTGCGACCGCGGATGCTCGAGCTGATCGAGCGCCAGGCCGACCTGGGCGATGCCGGCCGCATTATCTGGAAGCTCAACAACCTGGTCGACCCGGGCATCATCGACGCCCTCTACCGCGCCTCGCAGGCGGGGGTGCAGATCGACCTGGTGGTACGGGCCATCTGTTGCCTGCGGCCCGGGGTTCCGGGCCTGTCGGACCACATCCGGGTGCGCAGCATCGTGGGCCGGTGGCTGGAGCACTCCCGGATCTACTACTTCAGCGGTGACGGGGGCCAGTACCTGCTCGGTTCGGCCGACATGATGGAACGTAACCTCGACCGACGGGTCGAGGCCATCGTGCCGGTCAGTGCGCCGGAGATGCGGGACCGGCTGCACGAGATCCTCGATCTTGCCCTGGCCGACGACACCCGGGCCTGGCAGCTGGATTCGGAAGGGGCGTGGCACAAGGTTCCGACGGTCAATGGTGTGAACGCCCAGCAGGCCTTGCAGGACCTCGCCATCGGCCGATCCCGGCGGCGGCGGCGGGAGGCCGAGGTGCTGCTCGGACACGGCGCACCTCGAGAGTGACCGGGAACCCGGCGGGGGGCAGCGGGGCGGCTAGCCCGCCCGGCAGCACTGGTCCGCCCGGCAGCACTGGCCCAGCAGGCGCAGCGATCGGCGGCACCGAGCCCGCCCCCGCCGCAGTCGATCGCCTGGTCCGGGCCGCCGGCGGTGCCGTGTGGCGCCAGTCCGGCGACGGCGATCTCGAGGTCATCCTGGTGCACCGCCCCCGTTACGACGACTGGACCCTGCCCAAAGGCAAGGTCGACCCCGGAGAGACCGATGAGCAGGCCGCCCTCCGTGAGGTCAGGGAGGAAGCCAGCGTCGACGCTCGCCTCGGCCCCGAGCTGCCGACCACGACCTACCTCGACCGCAGCGGCAAGCACAAGCAGGTTCGTTACTGGGCCATGACCCCCGCCGGCGGGGAAGTGGCCGGTGCGCACGAGGTTGACGAGGCGGCCTGGGTCCCTCTCGACGAAGCCCGGGTCCGGCTCACCTACCCGCGAGACGTCGCCGTGCTCGATGCGCTCGTGGGGGCGACCGGCGGGGGCGGCCGGGCCTGAACCGCCAGGCGCACACGCGGGCTGCTTTTAACCGGGCAAAGTTGGCGACCCCGGAAGCCGGGGTCCGGGCCGGGTGAGCTCAGATGTTGGGGGGCAACAGCCGGGCGACGTTCTCGAACGTGAACCACAGCGGTACCAGGCATGCGGCGATACCCACCACGAGGACGCCGGCGCGCATCCACCGCCGGGTCCGATTGGTGAGAATGCGTGTGGCGATCCATAACACTACGACCGCCGCGCCGAACAACAGGGTCGGAAGCCAGGCGCGGTGGTCGCCGCTGCCGAGGTTCTCGTCGGCGACGGCTGCGGAGGATGAGGTCGCCCCCGTCGCCCCCGTCGCCCCGGTCGCCCCGGTCGCCCCGGTCGCCCCGGTCGTCGGGGGCGGTAAGGGTCGCCGGCCCACCAGTCGGGCCACGATGATGAGCCTCGAAGTGTCCGAATACCGCGGGTTGCAGGTGGTCAAGGTCAGCTCGGCAAACGGGGTCGGATCGAGAACGGCGTTGTCATCGGGGGCCACGTCTCGCGGTCGTGCAGAGACCACGTAGGTGAAGGTCCGGCCCGAGGTGTCGGTCATCACGATGTCGTCGCCCACACCGAGTTCGTTCACCGAGAAGAAGGGAGCGCCGTACGTGGTTCGATGCCCGGCGATAGCGGCGTTGCCGTCCTGGCCCGGTAGCACGGTCTGGGGATAGTGGCCCGGGCCTTGCCGGAGGGTGTCGAGGCTGACCCCCTGCACCACGTACACGTCGAGGTGGATCTTCGGGATGACCATGTGATCGATCGCGCCGGACGCCGGCAGACCGGCTGCGGCGGTGGCCGCACCGCCGACGGTGGGTGTGTCCCCGGTGCCATGGCCTCCGGTGTTCCCATGGCCTCCTGCGTTCCCGTGGCCGGCTGCATTCCCATGGCCGGCTGCATTCTCGTGGCCGTTTGCGGCCGTGACCGTACCGCCGATGGCGGGTGTGTCCCCGGAGCCACGGCCTGCTGCGGCGGCCACCTTGGCGTTGAAGTCTCGTTTGAGGGTCGCCTGGCTGTGCGCCTCGGCGATCCCGGTTCCCCACAGCTCGTACACCACGAAGAGGAGCACGATGACCCCGGCGACGATCAACGCCAGACCTAGCTCACGGATCCCCCGCCGCAGCGGTCCGAGGGGGGCGACGTCGCCGCGAGGCAGGATCGGAGCCTGCATACCCGGCGCAGCGTCTCCGGTTGGCGCTGCCATCACGTCCACGGTAATTCCACCGGGCGGTGGAGGGTGACGCGGCCGGACCGGCGCGGGGATGAACGCTCGGGCCGGGCCTGGCAGACTGGCCGGGTGCCGGTCCTCCTCATCCGTCATGCCCACGCCGGGACGCGCCGCGATCACCAGGGGCCAGACCTGACCCGGGGGCTATCCGCCCGGGGTTTCCGCCAGGCCCGCAAGCTGGTCGAGACCCTGGAGGGCTACTCCCCTCAGCGCATCGTCTCCAGTCCGGCCACGCGCTGCGTCGAGACGGTGACGCCGGTTGCCGAAGCGCTCCGGGTCAAGGTTGAAAAAGACGAGTCCCTCGCCGAGGGTGCCGGATTGGCCGCCCTCGACCTGGTGCGACGCGTGGCGAACGAGAAGATCGCCCTGTGCACCCATGGTGACGTGATCCCCGAGATCCTTGTCGCTCTCGCCGACGAGGACCATCTCGACCTCGGCCCACGACCTGGCCAGGCCAAGGGGTCGGTGTGGGTTCTCGAAGCTCAGGGCGGGCGCTTCGTGAAGGCGGCCTACCTGCCGCCACCTGGCTAGCGTGCCGCGGTGCAGATCTCGGCCAAGGCCGACTACGCAGTCCGGGCGCTAACCGAGCTGGCCGCCAGTGGCGGCGGGCCGGTCAAAGGGGAGCGGCTGGCGGCGGCCCAGCAGATCCCGCCCAAGTTCCTGGAGGCCATCCTGGCCCAGCTGCGACAGGCCGGCCTGCTCCAGAGCCGCCGTGGCGCCGATGGTGGTTACTGGCTGGCCCGCCCGGCGGCCGAGATCACGCTGGCGGATATCATCCGGGCCGCGGACGGACCTCTGGCACGCGTCCGCGGCCAACGTCCCGAGATGGTGTCCTATGACGGATCGGCCCGGCGTCTGACCGAAGTATGGGTCGCCGTCCGGGCCAGCCTGCGCACCGTCCTGGAGGACGTTACCCTCCAGGA
Source organism: uncultured Acidimicrobiaceae bacterium (assembly GCA_963834725.1). Taxonomy (GTDB): domain Bacteria; phylum Actinomycetota; class Acidimicrobiia; order Acidimicrobiales; family Palsa-688; genus PALSA-693. The sequence continues at coordinate 2,021,330 of CAWICN010000001.1, read as the reverse complement.
CCTGCTCGACGGCAGGCTGCCCCGCCACGTCCGGGCGCTGGCATCGGCCCCCGGCGCCCGTATCACGCGCTGACCCCCCCTGTAAGGCCGGCGCCGTAACAGGTTTTCGCAGCTTTCCCCTCTCGTTCACCTCGAGGCCATCTCCGCGTCACCAGGGCTCCGTAGGGTTTCGGGGCATCGCGTCGCCACCGTTCTCCCCGTGGAGAGCCGGCGGATGGGGTTGCTCCGGCTGGCCCCGGACCCGGCCGAACGGCGCGACGCGCTTACAACGATGTTCGAGAGGTGACTGTTGAAACGTTTGATTCCCTTAGCCGTGATCGCATGCGTGGCGCTGGCCGCGTGCGGTGGGTCTTCGCACAGCTCGTCGAGCGCGACGACCAACCCGAGCGCGACCACGACACCAGGCGATACCAGCGCGCCGAGCGCTACCGGCGCGCCGAGCGCGGTCGCCAACCTCAACACCGGCAATCCCGCCAGCCGGGTCATTCTCAACGAGGACGGGTCCAGCCTCCTTTACCCGTTCCTTCAGGAGCTGGTCACGCCGCTCCGGACAACGTACGCCAACATCTCGCTCTCCCCAGCGGCCGGCGGTTCGGGCAAGGGGATCAGCGATGCGATCAATGGCACCGTGCAGATGGGCGGGTCGGACGCCTATCTGAGCCCGGGACAGATGTCCGCCAACCCGGGGCTGCAGAACATCCCGATCGTGGTATCGGCCCAGGCCGTCAACTACAACCTGCCCGGGATCAAGAACCTGAAGCTGACTGGCAACGTGCTGGCCGAGATCTACACGGGCAAGATCACCAAGTGGAACGACCCGGCCATCACCGCCCTCAACCCGGGCGTGACCCTTCCCGCTACGGGCATCATTCCGGTCCGTCGGGTCGACTCCTCCGGTGACACTTTCCTCTTCACCAGCTTCCTCGACCAGACGAACACCGCGTGGGCGAACGGGCCGGCCTTCGGTACGACGATCACCTGGCCGCCCGTGGCGTCCGAGGTGACGGCCCATGGCAACCCGGGGATGGTCCAGACGTGCAAGGCCACGCCGGGATGCGTGGCCTACGTCGGAGTCAGCGCCGAGGCCTCGGCCCAAGCGGCCGGTCTCGGGGAGGCCATGCTCCAGAACAAATCCGGTGCCTATCTCCAGCCCACCGCGGCGAACATCACCGCGGCGGCAGATGCGGGGGCGACCAGCATGCCGGCGAACCTGGCGGTATCCCTCATTTACCAGCCGGGGACGACGTCGTACCCGATCGTCAACTTCGAGTACATCGTCGTCAAGGACAGCCAGCACCGCGCCGATGTGAGCAAAGCCATCCGCACCTTCCTCGCCTGGACCCAGTCCTCGACCGGTGGCAGCGCGCCTCAGTACCTGGCCAAAGCCAACTTCGTGGCCCTGCCGGCCTCGACCGTCCCCGCCATCCAGGCGGTGATCGCCAAGATCGGACCGTGATCGCACCTCCCATGCCGTATTCGCCGTGACCGCAACCATCGACCGATCCACCGCTCCTGCGGAGCTGAGCCCTCGCCTGTCGGCGCGGGCCCGGCGCCGTTCGGAGCTCACCGGGCGAGACCGGGTCCTGCGCGCCGTTCTGGCAGTGGCAGCCATCCTCCCCGCTCTGGCGCTGGCCTTCCTGGCCTGGGAGATGCTCGAGTCCGCTTACCCGTCCATCGTCTTCAACGGGTGGGGGTTCTTCACCACCAGGACCTTCACCCTCGGCAACCTCTACGGGGGAACATCGGAGGTTCGCCACGGCTTTAAGGCGGCCCACGGTGCCCACTACGGCATCCTGCCGCTCGTATTCGGCACGCTGGTCTCGTCGCTGATCGCCCTGGTGCTGGCCGTGCCGGTCGCGGTGGGCGGCGCCATCCTTCTGGTCGAAAAGATGCCTGCCCGCCTTCAGGGTCCGCTCAGCGTGTTTCTCGAGATCCTGGCGGGTATCCCGAGCATCATCTTCGGGCTGTGGGGCATCTACACCCTCGGTCCGTTCCTTTCCCGCACGGTGTTCGAGTGGATGGCCGCCCTTCACATCCCGTGGCTGGGCGGCCCCACAGGGGCGGGTGAGGGCCTCCTCACGGCTTCCGTCGTACTGTCGGTGATGATCTTCCCAATCATCGCGTCGATCACCCGCGAGCTGGTTCGTTCGGTCCCACCGATCACCAAAGAGGGAGCAACCGCGCTCGCGCTCACGTCCTCCGAGACAGTGCGCTATGTGACCTTCCCGTACATACGTACCGGGGTCATCGCGGCCGCAGTGCTGGGCTGGGCGCGCGCCCTCGGTGAAACCATCGCCGTCCTGGTCATCAGCGGCAACGCCCTCAACATCTACCCGCACAGCATCTTTGCCCCCTTCTCGAGCATGGCGGCCACCATCGCCGCCTTCCTGGACGGGGCCCTCACCGATTCCACGGGGATGGGGGTGCACGCCCTGGCCGAGCTCGGCTTGATCCTGCTCGTCATCAGCCTGGTGACCAACTTCCTCGGTCGCTGGTTCGCCAGCCGCTATACATCTGTCGGCCTCCCGGTCGGCCCGGGGATCTAGGGGCCCAGGATGAGCGGTCGTCGCTTCGCACGAGATCGGCTGTTCTGGGGGTTGTGCGGTCTGGCTTTTCTTCTGATCTGCGCCCCGTCGATCTCGATCATCATCAGCGTGTTTCATCAGGCGTTCCCCGCACTCGGATGGTCGCTGCTCACTCGGCGCACCAACGGCATAGGTATCCAGAACGCCATCCTCGGCACCCTGCTGTTACTGCTCGGCGTGCTGATCATCGCCGGTACGGTCGGCGTCGCCGCGGGGATCTGGCTCGCCGAGTTCGCGGAAGACGGTCGGGTGGCCCGAATCCTGCGGTTCTTCTCCGAGGTTCTCGCCGGCGTGCCGTCGATCGTCATCGGCTACGTGGGCTACGTGACCCTCGTGGTGGCCTTCCACTGGGGTTACTCGCTCCTGGCCGCCCTGCTGGTGTTGTCGGTCCTGGTCCTTCCGTACATCGTGAAGACCACGGAGGTTGCCATGCGTCAGGTCCCGACCTCGCTGCGGGAGGGTTCGGCGGGTCTCGGCATGCCGCGAACTTCAATTCTGCGCCGGGTGACGCTGCCGGTGGCCCTCCCGGCCATCCTGAATGGCCTGATCCTTGCCATGGCGATCTCGACCGGAGAACTGGCTCCCCTGCTCTTCACGGCCGGCTTCACCGACAGAAATCCGGGTCTGCAGCTCTTCCATCGTCAAGTCCCGTACCTGACCAACGTCACCTACACCAATCTGACCCTGCCCGGGGCGCGGGCCCATGCCACAGCGGCGGCGGCCGGGTTGGCGAGCCTCGTGATCCTCGTCATCCTGATCACCATCGGTCGATTGGTGTCCCGGAGGGCTCGGCGCAGCACGGCGCTGATGTCGCTGTGAGAGCGCTCTCGCGGGGCAATGAACATCAGCGAGGTGAGATGATCTGTGCCTGAATTGACGCAACGAGCCACGACTGGCCAATCCCCGCCCAACTCTAAAGAGTCCCCGCCCAACTCTAAAGAGTCCGTGGTGGCCATCGCCGACCGGGTACCGGTGTCCCGGACCGCCGGCGTGGACAATTCCACATCCGCCGCCGACCCGGTCTTCCAGATCGAGCACCTCAAGTTCTTCTACGGTCCCGTCCAGGCGCTGGACGACGTGAGCCTGATGATCAATCGCAATGAGGTGACGGCGTTGATCGGCCCATCCGGGTGCGGGAAGACGACCTTCCTTCGCTGCCTCAACCGGCTGAACGATCTGATACCCGGCACGCGCCATGAGGGGCAGATCAAATTCGACGGTAGGTCGCTGTACGCACCGGATGTCCGTGCCATCGAGATCCGCCGGCGTATCGGCATGGTGTTCCAGCGGCCCAACCCTTTCCCGAAGTCGATCTACGACAACATCGCAATTGCGCCGAAGGTCAACGGCATGAAGGTCAACATGGGCGACCTGGTGGAGGAGTGCCTGACCCGGGCGGCGCTATGGGACGAGGTGAAGGACAAGTTGAAGGACAACGCCTTCAGCCTGTCCGGCGGCCAGCAGCAGCGGCTGTGCATCGCCCGAGCCATCGCTCTCCGCCCGGACGTGATCCTGATGGACGAGCCAGCGTCGGCGTTGGACCCGCTCGCCACCCTTCGGATCGAGGAGCTCATGCTCGAGCTGAAGAAGGACTACAGCATCGTGGTGGTGACCCACAACATGCAGCAAGCGTCGCGGGTCTCCGACCGTACGGCTTTCTTCACCGTCGACATCGAGGAGGGGACGCGAACCGGCGTGCTCGTCGAGGTCGGGCCGACCGAGCGCATCTTCACGTCACCCACCGACGCGCGCACCGACGATTACGTGGCGGGCCGCTTCGGCTGATTGCCGGTGGCCGCGAAGATGACACGGACGGCGATGTCGGCGGCATGATCGGTGAGCCGCTCGTAGACCCGTACCGCCAGCCCGAGATCGACAGCAGCGTGGACCGGTACCTCTCGCAGACGCACCAGCTCGGCGAAGAATCTGGTCTGCAACTGGCGGGAGATCCGGACGCGGTTGATGACCACCATGGCCGCTTCGGCGTCGATCGCCGACCAGGCCCCGTTGGCTCGACCGAGCAGGTCGGCGGTCTGGTCCCCGATGTCGTTGACCATGAGGCGCAGGTCGCCGATCAGGACTTCATGGGCCCGACGGGCCCGTCTCGCCAGCGTCAGGCACAGGCCCAGGCACAGTTCGCCAATCTGGGCAATATCCCGGGACGTCAGAATGATCCGCAGGTCACGGGCGACGGGCGACTCCAGCGCCAGGAGATCCAGGACCTCGGTCTCCACCTGGACCACCGGGTCCCTCCCTGCGGTTGCTGCGATCGCGGCAAGTTTGGCCGCAGCGACATCGGCGTCGAGGAGAGCAGCGGTGGCATCGCGTGTTGCCGCCACGGCATCCGCGACGATGGCGATGCTTCCGGTCCGCAGGGTCGCGACCCGGTCGTGGTAGTCGCGGCGTAGCTCCCTCGGCGAAGATGGAGCGCTGACCATTCGCTCGTCCAGATCTGGATCATTACCCGCCATAGGTCCAGCTTAGATTGGCCCCTGCAACCGGCCGGCGGTGGCCGGCGCGGCCCGCTTCGTAGCCAGAACTTGAGCCTCGTGGCCCGGTCCGTTGGTTGAAACTTCACTCAGAGTTCATACCGTGGCTACGCGAATCGGGCCATCGAGTCACACCGGCCTTCTACGCTTCGTCGCGTCCATGTATGTCCATGTATCGGGATGCCGCTCTGCTTCCCCGGATGATGACTTACTATCGATCGCGGTGACCAATGGTTGAAATCAGCGCCTGCCTACTCTCCCCGGGTGCCGACCGGTACAACATCCCGGCCCAGGCTCTGGCCCGGCCCCGGAGCGCGACCTGGTGATCCAGTACCGCCCGGCTCGAAAACGGGGTCCTGCCCCGCCGGGCGTCCCGACACCCGGGGCTGATGTCGAAGGGGGGGCGGTGGAGGCGGAGCAAGGACCGAACAGGGCGGGGGCGTTTTTCACTGCCGACGCGTTCAGTGACAACGCGGTCATGGTTGGCCACTTGCGGGCCGCGCTGAACCAGGTCGAAGAGGGAGTGATCATCTGTGACGAGCTCGGCGAGATCGTGTTTCGCAATCACACGGCAGCGCGTCACCTGGCGGTCTCCTCGGACGCGATTCTGGCCGAGCAAGCGGTCACGGAAGTGCTTCAGCTGGCCCTCGACGGCGAGTACCCCGAGCGCAACCTCGAGCTCATGGTTCCCGCGCCGCGTCGCCTGATCATCAGGGCCTACCCGCTGTCCGGTCCGGCCCAGCCGGGCGGCGCGGTCGGCATCGTCCAGGATGCCTCCGACCGGCACCGATTGGAGGCCATCCGGCGGGATTTCGTCGCCAACGTCAGCCATGAGCTGAAAACGCCGGTCGGCGCCCTGAGCCTGCTCGCGGAGACCCTCGAGGGCGAAGACGACCCTCTGGTCGTCGATCGGCTGGCCAAGCGAGTCGCCGCCGAGGCGGAACGGTTGGGTCGCATCATCGACGACCTGCTCGATCTGTCCCGGATAGAGGTCAACGAGTCCCCCCGCCGGGAGATGGTCCCCCTCACCGTCGTCGTCGGCGAGGCCGTCGAGGCCTTGCAGCCGGTCGCATCAAGCTCTGGCATCCGGCTCGAGGTCGACGACCCGCCCCGGCACCTGGCTGTGCCCGGCGACCGGAGGGATCTCGTGTCGGCCGTCAGCAACCTGGTGGACAACGCCATCAAATACTCGGAGTCCGGCTCCCTGGTGCAGGTCCGGGTCCGGTCCGACGGCCCCATCGTGGAGATCGCTGTGATCGACGAGGGAGTGGGGATTCCCGCCCGCGATATGGAGCGGATCTTCGAGCGCTTCTACCGGGTGGACCGGGCCCGGTCCCGGTTGACAGGCGGCACCGGTCTCGGGCTGTCGATCGTTCGTCATGTCGCGGCCAACCATTCCGGCTCGATCCGGGTCGAGTCACTCGAGGGGTCGGGATCGACCTTCACCCTGAGCCTCCCGGCTCACAGCCTGGCGGCGTTCCCGACGGATCCCGACAACGGTGCTGTCCCTGCAGCCGAAGAGGGCAATCCTGACGAGCCGGCGTCACCAGGCGGCGCTGCCGCCGATCGCCGCTCCGGCGGAGGACAGCCAGGTGCCTGACCCGCCCAGCGTTTTGCTCATCGAAGACGAAGAGTCCTTTATCGAGGCGCTGGTTGTCGGCCTGAAGCGGGAGGGATTCCTGGTTAACGTGGCCCGCGACGGGAACGAGGGCCTCGCCATGTTCGACCGGGTCCACCCCGACCTGGTGCTGCTCGACATCTGGTTGCCGCACAAATCGGGGATCGATGTCTGCCGGGAGCTGCGGCTGCGAACCCGTGTCCCGATCATCATGGTTACCGCCAAGAGCAGCGAGATCGACACGGTCGTCGGCCTGGAGGTCGGGGCCGACGACTATGTGACCAAGCCGTACCGATTGCGGGAACTGGTAGCGCGCATGCGTGCCGTACTCCGACGATCACCGACCGCCGAAAGCGACGAGCCCGTTGGTGAGGTGCTCGAGGTGGGGGGCCTTCGCCTCGATCCGGCTCGCCACGAAGTGCACCTGAACGGCGACCAGGTACCGCTTCCGCTCAAGGAGTTCGAGCTGCTCGAACTGCTGATGGGCAACGCCGGGCGGGTGCTCACTCGCGAGACCCTCATCGACCGGATCTGGGGTCCCCACTATGTCGGTGACACCAAGACCCTTGATGTCCACGTGAAGCGGCTCCGGGCCAAGATCGAGGACGACCCTGGCCGCCCCTCCCGGATTACCACGATCCGCGGCCTGGGTTACAAGTTCGAGGCGCTGCGCCCTTAAACCGGTGGGGCCGGGGCCGCCTTTCGACTGAACCGGCGCGATAGCCGCCCGGCGCCCTCGCCAGCTCCGGCGTCAGCCGTGAGCCAATTCGCCGGCGTCAGCCGTCAGCCAATTCGCCGGCGTCAGCCATCAGCCAATTCGCCGGCGTCAGCCATCAGGCAGATCGATCCGCGCCAACCAGAGTCCCGGCGCGTCGAGCTCCGGCGGTGTGGGCAGCTCTCGCTCCGACCGCCACAGGCGCTCGAGACCCTCGCTCCCGGCCCGCTCGACAATGCCGCGGACGAAGGCCTGGCCCCGCTCGTAGCTGGACTCGTCCAGCGCCACCCCGAACATCTGGCCGACCACCTTGGTTCCGCCGCTCTCCTCGAGACGGCGGCGGCGCAGGGCCTCGGTCAACGGACCGTACGATCCGATCAGTCGCCGGCCGACCGTGTCCATGATGTGGTCGACGTACCCGGCTATCGCGGCCAGGAGGGACCGCAACGGCACCTGGAGGCGGCGCTGCTCGTCGCTCTGCAACTCGCCGAGCAAGGTCTCGGGGTCTCCGAAGGCGGCCTGCAGGGCGCTCGGGTCGGTGGGGTCGAATTGGCTCAGCCGGTCCTCCAGCGACTGCGGATTGGGGTGAAAGGCGCCCACATAGTCGCCGATCAAACTGTCGAGCCGGGCCCGCACGTGGGGCCGGCCCAGGACGGCGTTGTAGGTGGCCTCCCGGAGACAGATCCAGAGCCGAACGTCGTCGGCCGCCAGCGACCAGTCCTCGGCGAAGGCGTCAATGGTGGCGGACACCACCATGAGCTCGTCGCGACGGGGGCGCGGCATTGGCAGGTCGTACTGGCCGAGCGCCCGGTAGGCCAGCTGGCCGACCATTGATCCGGCCTGCATCCCGAACAGGAAGGGGCCGAGCACCTGAGGCAGATTGCCGAACAGTTGGGCCATGGGATCGAAGCTGGCACCCGAGCCGCCTCCGCCCCCGGCCCTGCCGGCCGGACCCATCTGGCCGGTGAGGTCGCTCTGGCCGGTCAGGTCGCTCTGGCCAATCAGGTCGCTCTGGCCGGTCAGGTCGCTCTGGCCGGTCAGGTCGCCTTGGCCCGGCCCGTGGTCGCTCCGGGAGCCTTCGGGGCTCCCCGGGCTCACCTCACCGGTGCTGTCGCCGGGCCCGCCGGCCGGTGGCAGCGACTCCGTCACGGTCCCGGCCAGCCGTTCCAGCAGCGGCTTCCAGTCGTCCAGGGTGCGCAGCGCCCACTCCCTCGGTGCCACCACACGGGCGGTGAGCAAACCGCTGGCCGACACCGGCAGGCCGGTAGCCTCGCCGATATGCAGTTCGGCCACCCGGAGCAGCTCCTCGATGCGCACCCGCGCGACCGGATCGGGGTTGCGTTCGGCCTCACCGCCGGTCGCCGCCCACTGGGCCATCTGCCGGGCGATCTCCCAGTTGAGGGGGCCCTGGCTGGTCAGCAGGCGAGCCAGGTTGCGCATCAGGTCCTCGAACGGACCACCGCCTCCCGACGGGATACCGCCTCCGAAGGGCCCGCTCGAGCTCATCAGGCGGCCCTGGCTGGTGTGATGACCCGCGACCTACCCATTGGGGCATCGTAGGGCCGTGCGGACGGTAGTCGTTACCGGGGTGGCGGGGTCGCTCGGTCAACGGGTGGTAGCCCGCCTCGCGGCCCGAGGCGACGTCGACCGGGTGGTGGGGATAGACGTCGTTCCCCCGGATTCGTCGAATCGCAAGCTGGATGTGCGCATCGTCGACCTGGCCCTCACGCCTCGGCCGGATGCCGACCTCGCCAACGCCTTCCAGCACACCGACTCGGTCATCCATCTGGCCTGGCGGACGCCCGACGACACCGGGAATGGTCGCGGCATCAAGCCGGCCGGACTCACCAACCGGCGGGCCCTGGATCGGGTGCTTGCCGCGGCTGCCACCAGCCGGCCGGAGACGCTCGTGCATCTCTCGAGTGCCACGGTGTATGGCGCCTGGCCGGACAACCAGATCCCCTTGACCGAAGACTCTCCGCTGCGGCCCAATCCCGAGTTCGCCTACGCGGTGGAGAAAGCGGAGGCAGAGCGTGCTCTCGCCGAGTGGGCGGAGGAGCACCCCGATACGAGGGTGGCGGTGCTTCGACCGACCGTCACGGTGGGATCTGTCGAACCGCTGTACGAAGCCCTCGGTGCCACCCGAACCCCCGGAGCCGGCGACGGCCACCGGCCCGTGCAATACCTGCACGTCGACGACCTGGCCGATGCGGTGGTCCTGGCCTGGGAACGCCGCCTGTCCGGCATCTACAACGTGGCGCCCGACACGGGCGTGCAGGAGGACGCGGCCCGGGCTCTGGCCGGGGGGGTGGCCAAGGTCACCCTGCCGCTGCGGCTCGCCAACGCTGTGGCGGCGTGGACGTGGCAGCTGTGGCGCCGGGGTGTTCCCGTCGAGGCGCGCGCTTACGCCATCCATCCATGGGTCATTGCGCCGGACCGATTGAAGGCGGCCGGCTGGAGCCCCCACTACTCGAGCGAGGAGGCCCTGGTAGCTACCGACCAGCGAGTGCATTGGGACGACCTTCCGCCCGGGCGGCGACAGAACTACAACCTGCTACTTGTCATCGGCGCCACCGCTGGCCTTGCCGCCGCGGTGGTGGGCGCGGTCGCAGCCTTACGGGCCCGGCGCCGTCGCCGCGGGCCCTGACGACCGACGGTAGGACGAGCGACCGGCGGGGAGCCGGCCGCGACGGGCCGGGCGGTCGAGATGCGGTTCGCGACGGGTCGAGCGGTTGAGATGCGGTTCGATCAGTCGCCATTCGGCTGGTCGGTCACGTACATGACCCCCTGGTCCCACTTGCCATTGTGGAGGTAGCGAATGGTCAACGGCCGGCCCGGCACCCCCTGACTGTAGAGGAGCTGGGTCAGGGTGCCGCTCGAGGTGACCGGTTGAAAGTTAATCGACGTGATGATGTCGTTGGCTCGTAGGCCCATCCGGCTGGCCGGGCTGCCCGGCGCGACCTGGCCGACCTCTGCCGCTCCGGACACTCCGTACTGGTTGGCGACGGCTGGTGTGACGTCATCGGCGTCGATGACTCCAAGCCAGGGATGGGTGAGCCGGCTCCCCTCGAGCACCTGCTGGGTGACGTGCCAGGCGACGTCCACCGGCACCGCGAAGAGCAGTCCCTGATCGCTGCTGTTGGTCGGATTGAGGCTGACGGTGATGCCCATGATCCGGCCGTACTGGTCGACGAGGGGGCCGCCCGCCTCCGTGCTCGGAAGCGGCGAGGAGCCGCTGACGGCGATGAGGTTTTCCATCGTCGATCCGCCGCTCACGTCCACTTCGCGATCCTCGCCCGTGACCGAACCGGAGAAGACCGATGCCGATGCGTTGGGACGAGCCCCGATGGCCAGCACCGGGTTGGCCAGCCGGAGATCGGCCACTGAGCCGAGCTGCGGAAAATCCTGGTACAGGGAGGGAACCGCGACCGCGAGCACCGCCAGGCCGCTCATGGCATCCGTACCGACGACGTGTCCCTTGAACCCCTGCCCCCCGACGAGGGTCACCGAGATGTCGGAGGCTCCCGCCACAAGGGAGCTGTCCGTCACCACATAGCTGTAAGGGTTGCCCGGCTCGAAGAGCAGACCCGAGCCGGTTGCCGGCCCACTGGCGGTCGTGACCTGGATTGCGACCACGGAGGGGGCGAGGGCATCGTCAACGCCCGACCAGTCCACGCCACCCGACGTCGCTGAGAGGGTCACCGTAGGTGCCGTCGGTGCGACCGAATGGACGACCATGGTTTGCTGCTCGAACACCCCTGTGAGCATGCCCACGCCCGAGGCGGCGATGGCGCCGACGATGGCGGCCACGACAGCGATCGTCCAGATCCGGGCCGAAGGGTGGTGGGCCCATCCGGCCAACTGCGACGGCAGGAACCGCCTCCCGCCGGCCCCACCGCTGTCGTTGCTCTCCGTGCCACTCGGCTCGCGGCTACTCGGCTCGCGTGGTTCGGACCCTTCTGAAGGGTGCCGCCAAAGGCGATCATCGGGAGGGAGCCACGGCAGGTACGGGCCTTCCTCCTCCATGCCCTCGTCGGGTTCCACGCATTTGAGCCTAACGAGGGCGCCTGCCGAGCGCTTCGCGGCCACCGCTCACCTACCGCCTTCCATGGATTGCGGATAGTGCTGCCGCAGGGGTGCAACCCGCTTTTACCTGCATCCGCCATAGCATTGAGCCGTGCCCTCGCAGCCGTTGGAGTCACGCTCCGCCCAGGCCAACGACCCGGATGTCTGGGTCGCGCTCACGGCGGAGCCTCTCTCGATGGAGCAGGCGGCCACCTGGGTGACCAGGCCTGACTGCGGCGCAGTGGTGGTCTTTGGCGGCACCGTGCGGGATCACGCCGAAGGGCGTCCAGGTGTCACCGAACTCGAGTACGAGGCCTACTCGGCTCAGGTGGAGCCACGCCTGGCCGAGATCGCCGCCCGGGCCCGGTCACGATGGCCGGGAGTCGGGCGGTTGGCGATGTGGCACAGGATCGGCAACCTGAGGCTCACCGAGTGTTCGGTTGTGGTGGCCGCGTCCGCCGGGCATCGCGGCGACGCTTTCGAAGCGGCGCGGTTCTGCATCGATACCCTCAAAATGACGGTACCGATCTGGAAACGCGAGCGCTGGGCGGGTGGCGAGGACTGGGGTCAGGACGCCCACGACATCGAGGAGGTCGTGGACATCACGGAGTTACGGACATGACGGCGTCCTCGGCCGTAGTGCTCGGCAACCTGGCCTATCTCATCGGTGCGGTTGTCCTGGCTGTCATCGGGGGGCTCATCGTGTGGCTCCGCCACCGGAGCCCGCAGTCCATGTACGCCCATGTGGAGTCGTTCCATCGGGGTTTGCAGGCCCTGGCGCCGGATGCAGAGCATGCCGGCGCCGTCCGGACGGCCCCGCCGAAGGCCTCGGGGGGGTTGCGCATCGAACCCAAACGGGTTTCTGAATCCGACCACGCGGCCCCGGACGAGATCGACCCGGCCGAGGTCGACCCGGCCGAAGTCGACCCGGCGGCCCATCGAAGCAACGGCACCACCCGACGAGCAGGAGCCGAGGTCGACCCGGCCCATCGAAGCGACGGCAGCACCCGACGAGCAGGAGCCGAGACTGGCTAGGGACCTGGCCATCGACCTTGGCACCGCCAACACCCTCGTCTATTCGCGCGGGCGGGGGATCGTCCTCAACGAGCCGACGGTCATCGCCCTCAACTCCCGGACCCAGGAAGTGCTGGCGATGGGACACGAGGCGTGGCAGATGATCGGGCGAACCCCGGGCTACATCGTGGCGGTGCGGCCGCTGCGCAAGGGGGCCATCACCGATTTCGACATGACGCAGCGGATGATCCGGCTGCTCCTGCAGCGGGCCGGGGTGTCGAGGTTCAACCGGCCGCGGGTGCTGATCTGCGTCCCGTCGGCGATCACTGAGGTGGAGCGACGGGCTGTAGACGAGGCCGCTCGAGGCGCGGGCGCCAACGGGGCGTATCTGATCGAGCAGCCCATGGCCGCAGCCATCGGCGCTGGTCTGCCCATCCACGAACCGCTCGGCAACATGGTGGTCGACGTCGGCGGCGGTACCACCGAGACCGCCGTCATATCGCTCGGCGGCATCGTGGCCCTGGAAGCCATCCGGGTCGGCAGCTTTGACATCGACGCTTCGATCCAGACCTACGTCCGCCGGGAGTATGGGATCGCCGTCGGTGAGCGCACGGCTGAGGAGATCAAGCTGGCGATCGGCTCGGCCTGGCCCACCGACAACTCCATCAAGGCCGAGGTTCGGGGCCGCGATCTCATGACCGGCCTGCCGAAAACGGTCATTCTGTCGCCCGACGAGATCCGCGACGCCATCGAGGAACAGGTGGGCGCCATCGTCGATTCGGTGATCAAGTGCCTCGGGGGGGCGCCGCCCGAGCTCGCCCAGGATCTGATCAGCCAGGGCATCCACCTGGTCGGCGGCGGCGGCCTCCTGAGCGGGCTGGATGTGCGGCTGCAGCACGAGACCAGCCTCCCCGTCATCCTCGTGGACGGCGCGCTCGAATGCGTCGTGCAGGGTGCGGGCCGCTGTCTCGAGGAGTTCGAGGCCGTCAAAGACCTGTTCATGTAGTATCAGCGATGTTCAGGGCGTTCGATCGCTCAGATCCTCGGCGGCCTGGCGGACCTGCCAGTCGCGGTCGCGGAGGGCCCGATCGAGGGCGGCCTCCACTTCGAGGCCGTCGAACGGTGCCAGGGCCAACACGGCCCGCCGCCGCACCGCCGGCTTGTCCCCGGTCGCGTGCAGGATCGCGGGAAGGCCGCGCCGATCGCCGATGGCGCCGAGGGCGGCGACGGCGGCTTCCCGGCAGAGCGGGTCGGGATGACCCCGGCCCACATCGGACAGCGCCGGCACCGCGTCGGCCGCCTCGTCGCCGATCTCGCCCAGGGCGAAGCAGGCCGCCTCGACGACCTGCGGGTCGCTATCCGCGGTGGCGTGCACCGCCCGGCCGGCCCCCCGCGGCCCGAAGGCGGCGGACAGTTCGGCGGCGCGGATCCGGACCTCGGGGCGGCGATCCTCCAGAGCAGCAACCAGGTCGGCAAGGTCGAGGCGTCCCATGCGGGCGAGGGCCCCGAGCGCCGTCGCCCGCACCGAGGGAGCCTCATCCGTGAGGGCCCGGCGAGCGCCCGGCTCGTCCCCGCGGTGACCGGCGAGGGCCGCCTCCCGCCTGCGGACGACCACCCCGGCGCGGTTTGCTCTGGACCTGCTCGTGCCAGTCGGCGCCTCGGTGGCCTTAGTTACCCGCGGCATGGTGGATCGCCGTCGCCACCCCCCAGACGACCACGCTCAGCACGGCGGCAACGCCGAGACCGATGGTGATGGCGATCACCGCCAGAGCCACTGCGGCCCGCAGACGGACCCATACACCGGACCGAGGGATGATCCGGACCTGGATCGTGCGCTCGACCAGTAGCGGCCTCCGCTTGCGTCGCCGGCGGGGCCGGGGTTGCCGGGCCCCGGCTGGCCGGGGCGTCGGGGCAGCCGGCGCCGCTTTCGGGGCGGGACGGCGCCCCGGCGCGGGTGCGGTCTCGGCCCCGGCCCGGGTCGAGGGGACGGTCCACGACGATGGCTGCGGACTGGCCTCACCTACGCCCACTGAGCGGTACGAGGTGCCAGCCGGAGCAGGTGGTTCCCCCCAGGGCGACGCGGCGTGGTCCCGCTCAGTCATCCGGCCTGCACCCCGTCGTCGATCCCCGCATGGCAGGCTTGGTCGCCGGCGCACCGCTTTGCGCCCGACTACGGCGACCACGGGAAGACAGGATTTTGGTCACAACCAGACCGATCGTACAAGACCGGCCTAGCCCCGCGGGCCGCGCATGAGCCGGCGCGCCCCTTACCGGCATCCGGCCGTGGTCTGGGTGCTGTCGGTGATCATCGTGGTCACGGTGCTCGTCGCCGGATGGCAGATCATCGAGCAGGGCGCGAGCGGCTACTACGCATTCGCTCCCGGTACCGCCCCCCTGATCACCGGCAACCCGCAATGCCGCGCCAACAGCGGCGGCGAGCTGGTCCTTTCCAACGGCACGCCCTGCGCGCGGATCATCGTGCCCATCGACCGCGCCCATCCCATCCAGGGCTCGCTGTATATGGTCGACGTCCTGGTCGGACCGGCGACGCCAGGCCAGTACATCCTCTCGAAGCTGGGTCTGCTCCACACTATGGATCGCGGCACACAGCTCGTCCCGGCCGGTGCTGTGCTCGGCAGCACCCCTCCCGCCCAGCTGCCCTGCCAGGACGCCCAGCAGATGAACAGCGCCACGTCCTCCGCGACGGTCGTGGCGTTGCGTGAGCTGGGTTATCAGGTGAAAGAGGACAACCTGGGCGCGCAGCTGGTCGAGGTGGTCCCCGGAAGCCCGGCCGCGGTAGGGGGCCTGGAGTGCAACGACGTGATAACCGCCGTCAACGGAGTGGCAGTCCACACGGCCAGCGACTTCGTTGCCGCCATTCACACGACTCGCCCCGGTGAGACCATCCGCGTGACCGTGCGGCGAGCCGGTACCAAGGGCAAGCCTCGCACTCTGACGCTGGCGGCCACATTGAGCGGGACACCGGCGCTCGGCGGCCAACCGGCCGCGCCCGACAAAGCGTTCCTCGGGGTGGCGACAGTGACCCAGACCGTTTTCGTCTTTCCATTCGAGGTGACGGTCGACGTTGGCGCCATCGGTGGCCCGTCGGCGGGTCTGGCCCTGACGCTGGGCCTGCTCGACGTCCTGAGCGCCGGTAACTTGACAGGCGGGCACCATATCGCCGCCACCGGGACGATCAACCTGGATGGCACGGTCGGTGACGTCGGCGGAGTGGCTCAGAAGGCGGTGGCGGTACGCCGGGCCGGCGCCCAGGTGTTCTTCGTTCCGACCGACGAACTGAAGGACGCCGAGAGCCAGGCCGGGTCGATGAAGGTGCTGCCGGTCTCGAGCCTGCAGCAAGCCCTCAATGACCTGAAGGCCCTCGGCGGTCACATCCCGCCGGCCGCAAAGGGGGCGTAGACCGTGTCCCGCTGATCTCTCCTAGAGCCGCAGGCGCCCGCGGCTCTAGGCTGATTTCCATGGCTGCTGACCCGTCGCTGACGCCCGAACAGATCGAGACGCGGTCATTCACGTCGGGTTTTCGGGGCTACGACCAGTCGGAAGTCCGCAACTTTCTGAGCCGCGTGGCCACGGAGGTCCGATCGCTGCACGAGCGCACCGATCACCTCGAATCCGCCTGGCATTAGGCCGAGGAGCGGGCGGCCCGTCCGCCGGTGCTCGACGAGGAAGCGCTGATCGTCGCGGTCGGAGAGGAGACGGCGAGTATCCTGCGGGCCGCCCGGACGGCGGCCAGCGATCTGCGAGCCCGCGCCGCGGAGGAAGCGGATCGGATCGTCACCGACGCCCAGGCCCGCGCCGCAGAGCTTCGATTCGAGGCCGAGGGGGTGCTCGGCCGCGAGACGAAGACGGCTGAGCAGGCCGCGGCCCGGATCATCGATGCGGCCAAGGCGGAGGCCGGGGAGATGGTCGACAAGGCCAGGATCGAGGCCGACGCCGCTCAAGGCTTCGGCCCAGCACGAGCGCAACCTCACCATCGAGGGGGCCATGTCGACCCGCGAGCGGATCCTCGAGGATCTGTCCCGCCGGCGCCGGGTCGCGTCCGTCCAGATCGAGCAGTTGCGCGCCGGGCGCGAGCGGCTGCTCGAGTCGTACGCGGTGGTGCGCCGGACCCTCGAGGAGGTCAACGACGATCTCAACCGGGCCGATGCCGAAGCCAGGGCCGCCGCCGATGAGGTGGGACGGCGGATGCGCGAGCATCTGCCAGACCCCTTCAGAACGGACGAGACCCAGCCGGGGTCCGAACCGGGGGACGAGGTCGATCTGGGCGGGGATCGGGCCGGAGGAGCGCCCGGGCCGGCGCCGGAACGGCCCACAGCCTTTCCGGCCAGCCCGTCGCCGGAGGCGCCATCCCGGCCGGCTCCACCTTCGCCGGCCACGCCGGGCGGTCCGGCCGGCGTGGCGGGGCGGGGGGCCGTTGAGGCCGCCACCGGCGGCAGCGAGGTGCTCGCCGCCGCGGTCGATCCCCCAGGGGCGGCCGACCACATCGCGGAGGCGACCGCCCCAAGATTGCGGGTCGTCACCGACGGCGACCCGTCGTCCGACCCGGGCGGCAGCATCGAGGACGTGTTCACGCGGCTGCGGGCCGGGCGCGGCGGCAAGGAAGCACACCCAGCGGCTCCGCCCGCGCCGACCGCTTCGCCAACGCTCATCCCCGGGGTTGCCACCGGCACCGAGGACACCACCAACACCGAGGACACCACCAACACCGAGGACACCACCAACACCGAGGACGCCACCGCCACCGAGGACGCCACCGCCACCGAAGACGAGGGCGAGAGCGAACCGACCCACCCCGACCAAGGACTGTTGCGGCGGCGGCAGGTCGTGCTGGCCGACCTCGAGTCGTCGCTGACGCGCCGGCTGAAGCGGGCCCTCCAGGACGAGCAGAACGATCTGCTCGACCGCCTGCGCAACCAGCGAGGTGAACCAACCGTCGCCTCCCTGCTCCCCGCCTACCCGGAGCAGGTCGCCCGCTACTCCGGCATCGCCCACCCACCACTCGAGGAGGCCGCCTCAGGCGGTGTCGCCTTCGCCTTCGAGATCCTCGATGAGGGCGCCGGAGCCGAGACCGGGGGGCCGGGAACCGGCGACCTTGCCGACGACGCGGCCACCAACATCGTCGAATCGCTGCGGCGCCGGCTCGAGCATGCCATTGCCGCGTCGGCGGGCGACGAGCGCCAGGTGCTGGTGGAGGCGGTCGGCTCGGCCTACCGGGAGTGGAAGAGCGAGCGGATCGAGCGCATCGCGGGCGATCTGCTGGCGGCCGCATTCTCCCGCGGGACCTGGCACCGGGTGCCCGAGGGCGGCCTGCTGCGCTGGGTCGTCCAGGACACCGGCGGCCCGTGCCCAGACTGCGACGACGATGTGCTCGCCGGGAGCCTGCCCAAGGGCGAGCCCTTTCCCACGGGCCAGCCGCACCCCCCGGCCCACCCGGGCTGCCGCTGCCTGCTGGTGCCGGTCACGGGATGAGGGGCCACCTGCGCCCGGTCTTTTCCCACCCCCTGCTGTCCGGAGCCTGACCCTTCCTTATTAGGCTCGCCATTCGCAATGCGTACCCCGGCCGACCTACCCCGCCGGATCCCCCGCGCCTCGCGGCGGACCCGTATCATCGCCGTGGCGGCGGTGGTGGCGGTCATCGTCCTCATCACGTCGCTCAGCGGCCTGGCTCACTTCTGGACCGACTACCTCTGGTTCCAGTCGGTGGGCTTCACCTCCGTGTTCCGGGGCGTCCTGCTCACCAAGGTGCTGCTGGCCCTGGTCTTCATGGCCATCTTCTTCGCCATGATGCTCGGCAACCTGTATATCGCCGATCGGGTCGCCCCGGAGGAAGCGGCGCCTGATACGGCCGACGAGCTGGTCGTGCGCTACCGGGAGGTGGTCAGCCCGCATGCCAAGGTGGTGCGGATCGTCACCGCGGCGGTGTTCGCCATCCTGGCCGGGGATCGGCGCCAACCGGGAGTGGAACAACTGGGACCTGCTCCGCTACCACGTCTCCTTCGGGAGTTCCGACCCCGAGTACCACAACGACATCGGCTTCTACGTCTTCCAGTTGCCGTTCATCAAGTTCCTGCTCGGCTGGGCCTTCGAAGCGCTGATCGTGGTGTTCATCGTGACCACGGTCGCCCACTACCTCAACGGCGGCATCCGTCTGCAGGGCGCCGACCGGCGCGTGACTCCCGCCGTCAAGACCCACCTGTCGGTCCTGCTCGGCGTGCTCGCGCTCATCAAGGCCGTCGACTACTACTTCCAGCGGCTCGAGCTGGTGCTCTCCCGTGAGCACGTCGTCAACGGTGCCAC
This sequence comes from uncultured Acidimicrobiaceae bacterium, assembly GCA_963834725.1. Classification (GTDB taxonomy): domain Bacteria; phylum Actinomycetota; class Acidimicrobiia; order Acidimicrobiales; family Palsa-688; genus PALSA-693. The sequence goes on along the minus strand of CAWICN010000001.1, from coordinate 2,002,526 downwards.
CGCCACCAACGTCCACGCCGACAAGCCGGCCCTTACCTTGCTCATCGCCATCGCCGTCATCGCCGCCGGCCTTTTCCTCTACAACATCCGGCAGAGGGGTTGGATGCTCCCCGCGGTCGCCGTGGCGCTGTGGATGCTGGTGTACATCCTGGTCGGCGCGGTGTACCCGGCGCTGTATCAGGCCCTGCGGGTGAACCCCTCACGAGCTGAGCAAGGAGACGCCCTACATCAGTCGCAACATCACCGCCACCCGGGCCGCGTACGGGCTCAACAACGTCGTGGTCGACTCCCCGTCCGCCGGAGCCGCACAAGGCTACAACTATTCGCCGACGGTCACCGCGGCCCAGATCCAGGGCAACTCGCCCCAGGCGGTCGCCAACCAGCAGACGCTGGCCAACGTCCGGCTGCTCGACCCGGCGGTCCAGCTCGCCAACACCTTCGACAAGTATCAGGGCCAATACTCCTACTACAACTTCAACAACCTGGCCCTTGACCGCTACCAGCTGCCCGACCCCGGCTCATCCACCGGCACGCAGGAAACAGCGACGATCGCCTCCGTTCGCGAGCTCAACACCTCATTGCCCTCGTCGGGGTTCGTGACCCAGCACCTCCAGTACACCCACGGCTACGGCGCCGTGCTGGCCCCTATCAGCGAGAAGGGCGTCAACGGCGATGGGATCCCCACCTTCAGCCTTGGCAACCTGCCACCGACCGGCACCCCGCAGCTGAGCGCCCAGGGCTCCGAGATCTACTACGGCATCGGCAACGCCACTGGCGGCTATGTGATCGCCGATTCCAAGACCCAGGAGATCGACTACCAGAGTTCGGTATCCGGCGAGCCTGTCTACAACCGCTACGTCCCCGGCGGCGGAGTGGACGCGGGCAGCATCCTCCGGCGGGCGGCGTTCGCCCTGCGCTTCGGGGACGCCAACTTCATCCTGTCCGGCCAGATCACCCCGTCGTCGAGGGTGATGTACTACCGCAACATCAACACCATGGTCCACAAGGCGGCGCCGTTCCTGAAATACGACGCGGATCCGTACGCGGTCGATCCTCGGACAGCAGGTGTACTGGATCATCGACGCCTACACGACCACCGACAACTACCCGTACTCGCAGAACGCCGAACACGAACGGGATGCCGGCGGGGAGCGGGCTGAACTCGACGTTCAACTACGTGCGCAACTCGGTCAAGGTTGTCGTCAACGCCTACAGCGGCAAGATGTACTTCTTCGTCGTCGACAAGACGGACCCGATCATCCGGGTGTATTCGAAGGCGTTCCCAGACCTGTTCATCCCCGTCGCGAAAGCGGACAAGCTCATTCCCGGCATCACCAGCCACTTCCGCTATCCGGAGGACCTGTTCCGGGTGCAGACCACCATGTACGGGCGCTACCACCTCACCAACGTCGGCCTGTTCTACTCACAGGCCGAAGCCTGGTCGGTGTCGCCCGATCCCGGCAGCGGGCAACTGTCGTCGAGCAGTCCGTTCCTGGCGCCAACCGTGGGCGCCAACGGGCAATTGCTGACCCCACAAGTGGCCCGCCTGGCCCCCCAGTACATCCTGGCCCACCCGCCCCGGTCGACCCAGCAGAGCTTCATGGCCGTGATTCCCTACGTGCCGGTCGGCTCGGCCACAGAACGCCAGAACCTGACCGCCTACATGACCGCCTCGTCGGACTGGGACAGCCAGACCAACCATTACGGCACCCTAACGGTGTATGAGGCGCCCCCGGACCAGACCGTCGACGGGCCGGGGTTGATCAGCAGCATCGTCCGGACCACGCCCTCCATCTCGTCAGAGCTGACGCTGCTCAACCAGCAGGGCTCCAACGTCGAGCTGGGCGAGGTGGTGGTGGTCCCCCTGGACCAGACGCTCCTGTATGTCCAGACGATCTACGTCGAGTCGTCCAGCAACCAGATCCCCCAGCTCAAGGATGTGGTCGTCGTCTACAACAGCAAGGCGTATCACAGCGGCAACGCCTCGCTGGATAACGCCCTGTGCCAGATCACCAACCCGGACGGAAGCCAGCCCTTCTCGTCCTATTGCAACACGGCCGCCGCGCTGGAGCAGAGCCAGCTGCCCAACGGCGCGAACGGCTCCAGCTCCTCCACTAGCAGTGGGGCCAGCAATGGCAAGTCGTCGACCTCCACCACCGTCCCGCCATCGCCGTCGACGACCAAGCCCACCCCGCCCCCGCCGCCGGGCGCGTCGGTGACGTCCCTTCTGGGCCAGGCGCAGTCGTCGTTCAACGCCGCCGCCACCGCCCTCCGCAACGGTGACCTGGCGGGCTACCAGAAAGATGTGCAGCAGGCCGAGGCGTACGTCAACGAGGCGAAGGCGCTCGCCGGCAAGGGCTCCAGCCCCAGCAGCTAGCCGGGGCGGGGGGGCGCGGAATCCCTTGCGGTCACATCACCTCACTGCTGAGGGAGAGCGACGCCGGGGAGGGGCACCGGTAACGCCTGGCCGCCGTCGGCGACTCCTTGCCGCCGCCGGTGGACCGGCCGCCCGGCCGGCTCAGTCGGCGAGGACCTGGCGCTCGGCCGGCGAGGACCTGGCGCTCGGCCGGCGAGGACCTGGCGCTCGGTCGGCGGAATCTGGCGCTCAGCCGGCGCCCACTCCTGCTCGGCACCCGCCCCCCGGGCCCACCGGATCGACGCGCTGATCCGGGGTCCGGCTCCGGCTGCCACCTTCGGCACGGCGTGCTCCCACGTGGCTTGGCAGGTGCCGCCCATCACCAGCAGGTCCCCGGAGGCGGGGCGCAGGTCGATGGCGTGACCACCCCCCTGCGGCCGCAGCAGGAAGGGCCGGGCTGCACCCAGGGTCAGGATGGCGACCAGGGTGTCATCCAGGTCACGCAGCTCGCGGTCGGCGTGCGGGGCCACGCTGTCGCGCCCATCGCGGTAGTAGTTGAGCCCCATTGCCCCGAAACCGACGCCAAAGTGCCGGCCGACGGCCACCCGGAACCAGGCCAGCGCCTCGTCGGGCAACTGATCGGAAGACCGGTACCAACGCGACAGCCGGGGCTCGTCGACCATCCGGTCGTACATCCAGCGCCGATGGTGCTGCCAGTCCACCACCTCAACGAGCCGGGCGCACAGGTCGTCGGCGCCGCCCAGCCAGGCCCGGCCCACGTCGACCCAGGCGTCCCCGCCGAGATCGACGCGTTCGAACGCCGGGTCCGAGCGGACCTCGATCGGTCCGGTCGCAAACAGGCTGCCCTGGGCTGGGGCCGGGTCCGGGTCGGGCCGAGTGACGGCCGGGGGAGTGGCCATGCTCCGATGGTATCCGAACACACGTTCGTTTGCCATGTCCGGGTACATCCGCGGGCGAGCGGACCGACCACGCCGCCACTCGACCGTCCGGGGACCGTACCGCGCTACACCCGAGGCCGCCCCTGCGCTGCACCCGGGGCCGCGCTCGGCGCCGGTCAACCACCGCAATCCCGGCCAACCTGTCGATACTGGTGACATGGTGCCTGACGCCATCACCAGCAGGATCCAGGGATATCTGGCGACCCTGGAGCACCTGGCGCCGGCGCAGGTTGCCGCAGTGTACGGGGTGGGCGCCCTGGCCCTCGACGACTTCAGTGATCGGCAGAGCAACATCGATCTGGTGGTGGTGGCCAACCGCCGGCCCGAGCGGGCTGAGATCGCCCGGCTGGCCGGCGCGGCGCGCGGTCTGCGCCATGCCGGCCGCCCGGCCCAGGTTTGGTACGTCACCTGGGAAGACCTCGACGGGAACGGTCCGGGATCCTCCCCGCGTGGGGCCTCCACTCCGGCAGGATCGACGGATGACAGCCCGCTCGCGACGCCGATGACCCGGGCCATACTCCGTCATGACCCGATGGCGTTGTTTGGTCCGGACTGGCCGGTGGTCGGCTTCGACGTCTCCGCCTACCGGGCCTGGGCCCTCGCCCGGCTGCAGGCGCTGGTCGCCAGCGCCCACGGGACGCTGGTACTGCGTCGCGATGTGGTGCCCCTTGTCCTGGAGGCGGCCCGGTTGGCCCAGGCGGCCATCACTGGCAGGGTCCTGTCGAAGTCCGAAGCCGGTGAACTGGCCATGCCGATCGTATCGACCCGCCACCAACGGCTCCTGACCGACGCGGTCGGCTACCGGCACGGGGCCCAATTTTCGATGTACTGGGGCCCGTTCGAACGGAAATACGACGCCTTGACCCTCCTTCGCGACCTGCTCGAAGCCGCCAGGTCAAACGGGCCGTAACCGATCGCCCGGGAGGGTCCCCGGGTCCCGCGAACCAAACCCTGACGCGAATTGCGCCCAAACGGGGGGCCCGAGCCAGTTCTCTGGAGCGATCTGCGCCCGGTTGAAGGGCGCCGCGCTGCAGAAAAATGAGGGCGGGGCCGGGCGTTACCCGGTCGGAAATCGCCCGAGCACGTGGCGGAGCGCCGGCTCGAGATGCGGATATCGGAAGGGATGGCCGGCGGCGAGCAGGCGTCCGGGTTCGACCCGCTGGCTGGCCTCGGCCAGCTCCTTGGCCCCCTGGGCCCCGAGCAGCAATCTCGGGCCCAGTCCCGGGACGGGCAACACCGCCGGTCGGTGGAGCACCCGGGCTAGCGTCGCGGTGTACTCGCGGTTGCGGACTGGATGCGGGGCCACGGCGTTGACCGGACCGGACAGCTGAGAGTCGAGGATCGCCCGGTAATAGACATCGACCAGGTCATCGATACCGATCCACGGCACCCATTGCTCGCCGCTGCCGAGACGGCCGCCGAGCCCGACCGCGAACAGTGGGCGCAGGAGCCGGAGAGTTCCGCCCTGGGGCGACTGCACGATCCCGGTGCGAATGTGCACGACCCGTACCCCGGCGTCGACTGCCGCGCTGGTGGCCCTTTCCCAATCCGCGACCACGTCGGCCAGGAAGCCGTCGCCGCGCTCGCTCCTCTCGGTCAGGACTTCGTCGCCCCGATCGGCGCCGTAGATCCCGACCGCCGACGCAGTCACGAAGCACCGGGGACCATCCTGACGGGCCGAGGCGCGGGCCATTGCACTGGCGAGAGCGGAAGTCGGCCCGATTCGGCTATCCCGGATGGCCTCACGATGCGAAGCGGTGAACCGGCCGGCGATCGAAGCGCCGGCCAGGTGGATCACGGCGTCGACGCCTGCCAGCGCACCCGGGTCGGGGGCGTCCGGGCGCCACTCGCGCTCGTCGGGACCCGAGGGCGCTCTCCGTACCAGCCGGACAACTTGATGGCCGCCGGTCCCAAGGAAGGCGGCCAGGGCGGTTCCCACCAGGCCGGACGCGCCGCTCATCGCGACCCGTAATGGTCCGGCGCCGTAGTTGCGGCCCCACTCGTGGGCTGCGAGATCCCCGGTCAGCTCCCGGGTACGGTAGGCGAACATCGGCCGCAGCAAGGCGGCGGGCGCCATGGTGTCGATGGTGTCGGTCACTCTCGTCGCGCCCGTTTCAAGCTGGTCGAACTCGTGGACGTGCCGCCACCGGACCGTGCTGCGGAGTGGCTGTGACACCAGCTCATCAACGAAGCGGCGCGGTGGGTCGTACTCGTCCGGCTGGTGCTGGGCAACCCACCTGAGCCCACCCGCCAGGCCCAGCACGGCCTGCCCGTCGCGCAGCGAACCGCTCTCGGAGAGGACCCGGGCGGGGTGCCACGGCGGGCTCAGCCGGACGAGTGCCCCCGGCCGGCCATGCCAGGCGAAGACCTCTGCGAGCGACGCGTCCACCACCGCCCGCTGGACAAATGTCATGGCCGCACCGTACTGCTCGGCATCGACTCGACGAGCGGTCCCCTGCACCAGCACTGAGGGGAGTGCTCGCCGCGATCGCCCCTGGCGGTGAGGGCTTTTCACCTGGAAACCTGGGGGCGAGCATTTTCACCTGGAAACCCGAAGCCCTGGAGGTCAGCGATGGCTGATGCAGAGTCCCTGCCCGAGATCGTGGACGAGACCAGCGCCGAGCGGTTTGTCCTCGAGGCGGACGGCGCGGTCGCCGAGCTTGACTACGAACTGGACGGCGACCGGCTGGTCCTCATCCACACCCGGGTTCCCGACGAGCTGGGTGGCCGGGGCATCGCCGGCCGGTTGGTCGCGGCCAGCGTGGCCCGGGCCCGGCGGGACAGCCTGACGATCGCGCCGTGGTGTCCCTACGCCCGCCGATGGCTGGGTGACCATGCCGACCAGACGGATGGCATCACCATCGACTGGTCGGAGCCGCCCGCGGAGGCGTAGGGCCGGGCTCCCGCCGGTTGCTCATGACCGGGCCGCGCCGACCTGGTGTAGTTCGATCCGGTTGCCGGCCGGATCGGAAAGGAACGCCTGCCGGCTGGTACCGACCGCGACCGCATCGCTGACCTTGACCCCCTCCCCGCGCAACTCGGTGATGGCCGCGTCCAGGTCGTCGACCTGCAGGGCGAAATGCTGGCCCCGCTGAGTTGGTGGGTCCGAGCCGATCAGATGGACCTGCTGGCCGCCGGCGTCCAGCCAGGCGCCGGGAAAATCGAAGTCAGGCCGGTCGGTCCGGGGAACCAGACCCAGCCGGCCCGTGTAGAACGCGAGCGCGGCGTCGACGTCGTCGACGTTGATCGATACGTGGTGCACAGCATGGGGCTTCATCGCCATCGACCTCCAGCCGAAGGGTGCGGGCTGCCGATTCTAGGAGTGTCGCGATCCTCGGGGCGCAGATCACACCCCGAGCCAGCCCCGAACATAGGCCGCCTGGCCGATGTGCTGGAGGCTGTCGTCGGCGATGCTCACCAGCCGTGCCCCCATGGTCACGGGAGGGTCCCACTGCCGGTCGACGATGCGATCCAGATCATCCGGGGTGAGCGCCTCGAGCATGATGCGGGTGCGGCGGTCGACCGCGTCGAGGTAATCGAGGAGCGCGTCCGGATCTTCCGGCCGGACAGACGCCACCTCCTCTGAGCTATGGCCGTAGCCGGTGTTCGAGGGGTCGGGATCGAGTCCGAACCGGGCGGCCCATGTCCCGCCCGCCCAGATTTGTTCGGTGTCGAGGAACCCGGCGACGTAGTAATCCTGTACCCGGGCCAGGTGCCAGATAAGCCAGCCCACCGTGTTGAGGCCGGGCGCCGGGGCTCTCGTCAGGTCGTCCTCATCCAGGCCGGCGACGGTGTCGCGGACCAGCGAAGGAATTCGTTCGAAGAGTTCGAGCAGCAATGGGGCAGCGTCCATACCGCTATTCCACCACGCCCGCCCGGCCACCACGCCCGCCCGGCCACCACGCCCGACGGGCCACCACGCCTGCCCGACCGGCCACCACGCCTGCCCGACCGGCCACCCGGCTTAGCTCAGGGCCACGCTGATGGCATGGAGAAGGAGGCCGGCCAGGCCACCGACGATGGTGCCGTTGATCCGGATGAACTGCAGGTCCGGCCCGAGCAGCAGCTCCAGGCGCCGGGATGTCTCGAACGCGTCCCAGCGCCGGATGGTGCCGCTGACCAGGGTCACCAGCTCCTGGTCGAACCGGCCGAGGACCCGGCGGACCGCGGTGTCGAGGCTGCGCCGGGCCGAGGCGGCGAGGGCCGGATCGTCACGCAGGCGCTCGCCGGTCTGCATGATCAGGCCGGTCAGCCAGGTGCGCAGTTCCGAGCCGGGCTGCTCGGCCTGAGTCCGCAGCTCCTCCTTGACGTCCTTCCAGACCGCGGCGGCGAACACCCGGACTTCGGGGTGCCCGAGCAGCTCCGCCTTGATCTCCTCGCCCCGCCGGCGCAGATCATCGGAGGTCTGCAGGTCGAGGGCCAGCTTTTCGAGGCCGGCCTCGATCTGCTGGCGCAGCGGGTGGTCAGGACGAGCGGCCATGTCGTTGAGCACCTGCTCGCTGCGGTGCAGGAGGCCGACCACCAGCCGATCCTCGACCGGGCCTGGAAGCCACCACGGCGACTCGATCCCCAGCCGGTGATGCAGGTCGCTGCCGTGCTCGGCCAGGTAGCGGCTGAGGCCGACGAGCCCGGCGTCGATCAGCGGCTGGTGCCGTCCCTCCCGGGTGATCTGGTGGAGGATCCGGCCGGCCAGGGGAGCCAGGGCCACCTTGTCGATGCGGTCGCGGACCAGTCCGTCGAGGACGCGGTGTACGTCCTCGTCGCGGAGCAGATCGGTTCCGGCCACGAGGGCCTCGGCGATGCGAGCCGCCAGATCGGTAGCGTGGTCGGGCTCCGCCAGCCAGGCGGCCAGGCGCCCGACGGCGCGGGACGCCTGCAGGCGCTCGGTCACCGCCTCCGGCGAGAGAAAGTTCTCCTGCACGAACGTACCCAGCGTCTCGGCAAATCGGTCCTTCCGTTCGACGACGATGGCCGTGTGGGGGATCGGCAGGCCCAGGGGGCGGCGAAACAGCGCGGTGACGGCGAACCAGTCCGCCAGGCCGCCGACGACCGAGGCGATGGCCGCAGCCTGGACCCACGCCAGCCAGTGGGCGCGGCTCTCGAGGACCGTGACGACGATGAAGACGGCCGCGGCGACGACGAGCAGGCCGGTGGCCCGACGCTTGGCTACCACGAGCTGATCAGCCCGGCGATGCTCGGACGACGTCAGGGTTGCGGTCATACCAGCCGTTTTAGCCCGTGTCGTATGGTGTGACCGGTCTCGATCACGGAGAAGGGAGTTCGGTGAACGACCCAACCGACGGTGTGACGTATCGGGTCGTCGCCAGGAACCCGGCCACGGCCAGCGAAAACCGCATCCATGCCGACGACGTGGCCCAGCGATACGGCTTCCAGGGCGGCCTGGTCCCGGGCGTGACCGTGTACGGATACGCCTGCCACGCCCTGGTGCAAGCCCTCGGGCCGGCCTGGGTGGAACACGGCGCCACCCACATGCGGTTCGTCGCCCCCTGCTATGAGGGTGAAGAACTCGCGATCACGGTCCAGACGGCGCCACCGCCACCGTTCGAGGTCGGGGTCAGCACCGGGGAAAGAACGTGCGTGGTTGGATCGGCCGCCCTGGCCGCCAGCGGGCGAGGCGGCCCGGACTTCCCGGAGATACCGGCGGCTCCGGCCCCCGAACCTGGCGACCGGCCGCCGCCAGATGGAGGGTTCTTCGTTGCCGGGCGGGTGCTGGGCTCCGTCCCTCTACCAACCGACCAGGCCACCGTCGACGCCTACCTGACCGCGATCAGCGAGCCGTCGCCGATCTACGTGCCAAGATCCGGGCCCGGGGCGGGCCGGGTGGTGGACGGGGTGGTTCATCCCGGCCAGCTGCTCGGCAGTGCCAACCGGGTGCTCACCGCCAACGTCGTGCTGCCCGCCTGGCTTCACGTCGAGAGCGAGGTCCAGCATCTGCGGGCCGTCGCCGTCGGTGAGGAGGTGGAGGTCCGGGCTCGGATCGCCGACGTCTTCGAACGCAAGGGTCATCACTTCGTGCGCCTGGACGTGGCGTGGGTGGCCCGGGCGGAGACCGTCGCCCTCGCTCGTCATACGGCCATTTGGCGGCTGGCGGGATTGTGAGGCTCGGATTGCCCGACGGCGTCGAGGCTTGTCTGTTCGATCTCGACGGCGTTCTGACCGAGACGGCGAGCGTCCACGCCGGGGCCTGGAAGGAGATGTTCGATTCCTTTCTCCACCACTGGGCGGAGCAGCACGGCCAGCCGTTCCAGGCCTTCGACGACCACGATGACTACGACCGCTACGTCGATGGCAAGCCCCGACTCGACGGCGTGCGGGACTTTCTGGCTTCCCGGGGGATCGATCTGCCCGAGGGCAGCCCTGATGACCCGGCCAGGGCCGCCACCGTCAACGGTCTCGGTCGCCAAAAGAACGAACTCGTCCGCCGCCGTCTCCATCAGGAAGGGGTCGATCCCTATCCCGGCTCGGTGGACTACGTCCGCGCCGCCCGAGACGCCGGTCTGGGGAGGGTGGTGGTCTCGTCGTCGCGCAACTGCCGGGACGTTCTCGTGGCCGCTCACATCTCGGATCTTTTCCAGGAGGTGGTCGACGGCGTGGTGGCTGAGCGGGAGCATCTCCAGGGCAAGCCGGCCCCCGACACCTATCTGGCGGGGGCCCGGCTGCTCGGCGTGGCCCCATCCGCGGCGGCGGTGTTCGAGGACGCCCTCGCCGGGGTGGAGGCGGGGCGGGCCGGGCGTTTCGGCTACGTGATCGGCGTGGACCGCGTCGGGCAGGGCGAAGCGCTGAGAGCCCACGGCGCCGACCGGGTGGTCACGGACCTCGGCGACCTCCTCGATCCGGACGGCCTCCGTGACCCTGACGGTCGATCTGGTGCAGGCGGCCAGGCGTGATCAGCCACCCCGAGTTCGGCGGGGACGCATGGTCGGTGGTCGAGAACGAGCTCAACCTCGACCGGCTGGCCCAAACCGAGTCGGTGTTCGCCCTGGCGAACGGCCACATCGGCTTTCGCGGCAATCTCGATGAGGGGGAGCCGCACGGGATGCCGGGCACGTATCTGGGCTCCTTTTACGAGCTCCGGCCTCTCACCGCGCCCGAGCTGGTCTATGGCGACCCGGACACCAGCCAGACGGTGGTGAACGTCACCAACGGCAAGATCATCCGGTTGCTCGTCGACGACGAACCCTTTGACATCCGGTACGGCGAGCTGGTCCACCATCAGCGAGTCCTGGACTTTCGAGCGGGCACGCTCAGCCGCACGGTCGAATGGGTGTCGCCGGGGCACAAGACGGTGCGGGTGCGCGCCACCAGGCTGGTGTCGTTGACCCAGCGAGCTATCGCCGCCATCAAGTACGAGGTGGAGGCTGTCGGCCCCGGCGGCGTCCAGCTGGTGATCCAGTCCGAGCTGATGGCCAACGAGGAGCTCCCGAGCGGCCACCACGACCCGCGGGGCGGCCAGGCCATCGACCATCCGCTCGTCGCCGAGGCAGCACGCGACCTGGGCGACGGCCGCATGGTCCTGGTGCATCGCACGAGGAGGAGCGGGTTGCGGATGGCGGCGATGATGGACCACGAGGTCGTCGAGGCGCCCGACGACCGCGAATTGCGCCGGAGCATCCAGGATGATCTGGCGCGGGTCCACGTGGTCACTACCTGCCCGACCGGGGGGCGGGTGGCGTTCGTCAAGTACATGGCCTACGGCTGGTCCGGTGTCCGCTCCCTGCCGGCCCTGGAGGACCAGGTGGCGGGAGCGCTGTTCATGGGCCGCCACACCGGGTTCGAGGGGTTGCTCGAGGCCCAGCGCCATTATCTCGACGACTTCTGGGACCGGGCCGACGTGGAGGTCGACGGGGATCCTGAAATCCAGCAGGCCGTCCGTTTTTCCCTGTGGCAGGTGCTGCAGGCAGGGGCACGAACCGAGAAGCGGGCCATCCCGGCCAAGGGACTGACCGGCCCGGGATACGACGGCCACGCCTTCTGGGATAGCGAGATGTACGTGCTGCCCGTGCTCACCTATACCCAGCCGGAGGCCGCGGCTGATGCCCTCGCCTGGCGCCAGACCGCTCTGCCCGCGGCCACCGAGCGGGCCCGCCAGTTGGGGCTGAACGGCGCCGCCTTCCCGTGGCGGACCATTGCGGGGAAGGAGAGCTCGGGGTACTGGCCGGCGAGCACGGCCGCCTTTCACATCAATGCCGCGGTGGCGCACGCGGTGGTGGGCTACTGGTGGGCGACGGGGGACGACGAGTTCGGTCGGCGGGTCGGCATCGACCTGCTGGTGGCCACGGCCCGGTTGTGGATGTCGGTCGGGCACCATGACCCCGGAAGCGGGTTCCGCATCGACGGCGTCACGGGGCCGGACGAGTACAGCGCGATCGCGGACAACAATGTCTATACCAACCTCATGGCGCAGCGGAACCTCCGCTCCGCGGCCAATATTGTGGAGCGCTTTCCCGATGGGGGGGAGGAGCTCGGGGTCGACCGAGCCGAGCGTGAGCGCTGGCGGCAGGCTGCGGAGAACATGGTCGTCCCTTACGACCGCGATCTCGGTGTGCACGCGCAGTCCGAGGGGTTCACCCGCCACGATCGGTGGGATTTCGATGCCATGACCGAGAAGGATTATCCCCTTCTCCTGCATTTCCCCTATTTCGACCTGTACCGGAAGCAGGTGGTCAAGCAACCGGACCTGGTCTTCGCGCTGCTCGTCCGCGGTGATGCCTTCAGCCCGGAGCAGAAGGCGCGCGACTTCGCCTACTACGAGGCGTTGACGGTCCGTGACTCGTCGCTGTCCCCGTGCATCCAGTCGATCGTGGCTGCCGAAGTCGGTCACCTCGACCTCGCCTACGACTACCTGGGCGAGGCCGCCCTGCTCGACCTCGACGACCTCGAGCACAACACCCGTGACGGCCTGCACATCGCCTCGCTCGCCGGCACCTGGCTGTCGTTGGTCCAGGGCTTCGGCGGGATGCGCAACTTCGGCGAGCCGGCCCAAGGGGCCGGGCTGTTGACCTTCTGCCCGCGCCTTCCTCCAGCTCTTACCCGGCTGGCTTTCCGCCTCGTCTACCTGGGGCGGAGAATCTCGGTCGAGATCATGGGCACCGAGGCCACCTACACGCTCCGGACAGGCGAGCCGGTGGATGTCGAGCACTACGGGGCCCGCGTGTCGCTGCGCCCGGGTGAGCCGGAGACCCGGCCCATCCCGGGGATCAGCCCGGGGCCGGCGCCCTCGCAGCCGCGGGGCCGGGCGCCCGCCCACCGGACCGCCGCGGTCGCGCCCGCGACGACTGGAGCGGCGGATGGTTGATTGGGCGGAGTTTGGGGCCGGTGCGCCGGAGCTGGCGGCCAGGGGACTGGCCCGCTTCGACGTCACCGGCCTGTCGCTCATCGGGACGCTCCGGCGCGACGGATCGCCCCGCATCAGCGCAGTCGAGCCTTTTGTCTTCGATGGCCAGCTGGCGCTCGGCATGATGTGGCAGTCGATGAAGGCCCTCGACCTCCAGCGCGATCCCCGGTGCGTGGTGCACAGCACCATCTCCAACAAGGACGGCACCGAAGGCGAGTTCAAGGTGTACGGCCGGGCCGTCGCGGTGGACGATGTGCTCACCCGCGACCGGTATTGCTCGGCCCTGCGCGCCGCTACCGGCTGGGCACCGGAAGGCCACGACTGGCACCTGTGGTACGTCGACATCGATCAAGTGTCCTGGTTCCGCGCCATGGGTGACGGCAGCCACGAGACCGAGGTGTGGCGGCCGTCCTGACCGGCGGGGCGGTCGCTGACCGCCCATGAATCGGCCGTCCTGAGCGGAGGGGTGGTCGCTAATCTCACCGTCCATGAACCACCAAACCGTCAACGCCCGGGGCATCCGCATCCACCTGGTCGAGGAGGGCGCCGGACCGGTGGTGCTGCTGATCCACGGCTTCCCGGAGTCGTGGTACTCATGGCGCCACCAGCTGCCCGCCATCGCCGCCGCCGGTTTCCGGGCGGTAGCCATCGATGTCCGGGGCTACGGGCGCTCGTCGGCCCCCCTTGAGATCGAGGCCTACGGGATGCTGCACCACGTCAACGACAACCTCGGCGTCATCGAAGCCCTCGGCGAATCCACGGCCGTGGTCGTGGGCCACGATTGGGGTTCGCCGATCGCGGCCAATTCGGCGCTGCTGCGGCCCGACGTGTTCCGGGCCGTGGCCCTCCTGAGTGTGCCGTACAGCCCGCCGGGGCCGCGCCGGCCGTCGGAGGCCTTCGCCGAGATGGGCGGCGATGAGGAGTTCTACATCAACTACTTCCAGGAGCCGGGCCGGGCCGAAGCCGAGGCCGAGCCGGATGTGCGCGGCTGGCTGCTCGGCTTCTACATCGGCGCCTCCGGGACAGCGGCCCGACCACCCGATGGCGGCACCATGGCCACGGTCCCGAGAGGGGGGCGGCTGCGCGATCGTTTCGTCGTGCCGGCGGAGCTGCCGGACTGGCTGACCGCAGTCTGACCTCGACTTCTACACGGCCGAGTTCGAGGGGAAAGGATTCCGGGGCGCCCTCAACCGCTATCGCAACGTGGACCGGGACTGGCTGGACCTGCAGCCGTGGGGCCGTCAGCCGATCACCGTGCCGTCGCTCTTCATCGGCGGCGAGCGCGACGGGCCGACCATCTGGGGGCAACGGGCCATCGAACGCTTCCCCGAGACCCTGCCCGGCCTCCGGGGCAGCCACGTCCTTTCCGGATGTGGCCACTGGGTCCAGCAGGAGCGGGCCGCGGAGGTCAACGATTTGCTCGTCGACTGGCTCAAGGGCCTCTAAAGGCATCGGCGGATGGCGTCGACCGACGCCTCGACGTCGGCCAAAGTGGTGCTCGGCATTGGACACCGAAATGCGCATGCAGCGCCGGTCCTTCCAGACGGTGCCGCCCATCCAGCAGGTGCCGTCACGCTGGACCGCCCCGATGATCTGATCGGTCCTTGCCGTTCCGCCGAAGTCGACCAGGACCTGGTTGAGCACCACCTCATTGGCGATGGTCACCTCAGGCAGCGGGGCCAGGGCGTCGGCGAAGGCGCGAGCCAGGGTGCAGCAGCGATCGACGAGGTCGACCACGCCCGTCCGGCCCAGCTGGCGCAAGGCGGCCCAGGTGGCGAAGCCACGCGCCCGCCGCGACGAGTCGGGCACGAAGTCGCCGGGCGACCGGAGCGAGTTCGCCGAGGCGGGATTGAGGTAGGCGGCGCCATATGCCATGGAAGCGGCGTGAGCCTCGGGATCGGCGCAGAAGGCGTAGCCGCTGTCGTAGGGGACGTTGAGCCATTTGTGGCCGTCGCACCCCCAGGAGTCCGCCCGCTCGAGGCCGGCGACGAGGTGGCGGGTGGTCGGGCTGGCGGCGGCCCACAGGCCGAAAGCCCCGTCCACGTGAACCCACGCCCGGGCCCGGCGGCCCAGGTCGCAGATGGCGGCGAGGTCATCGAACGCGCCGGTGTTGACGTTGCCCGCCTGGGTGCAGACGATGGTGGGCGCGCCGGCACCCGCCTCCAGGGCCCGATCGAGGGCGTCGACCTCCATGGCCCCGTTGGCATCGGCGGGCAGTTCCACCACCGCCGCCCGGCCCAGCCCGAGAAGCCGCAACGACGCGTCCACGCTGGCATGGCGCTCCTCGCTGGCCAGGACCCGGATGGGAGGCGAACCGGCCAGCCCTCGCTCCTCGACGTCCCAGCCGGCCTGCTCGAGGACCCGGTACCGGCCGGCCGCCAGCCCGACGGTGTTGGCGCCCGTTGCGCCGGTCACCAATCCAAACGAGGCGGGTTCGGGGATACCGAGCAGGTCTTTTAACCAAACCCCAACGGCCTCCTCGACGAGCGCGGCCGCGGGTGAGGTGATGGCGTTGTAGGCGTTTTGGTCCCAGCCCGTGGTCAGCAGGTCGGCGCCGGTGGCGGCCTCGAGGGCACCCCCGATCACGAAACCGAAGTAGCGGGGTCCGTTGGAGGTGACCAGGGCCGGCTGAGCGGCGTCCATCAGCCGGTCGATGACGGCGTCGGGCTCCTCGCCCGCCTCGGGCAGGGGACCCCCGAAGGCGGCTCGCGCCGCCTCGAGGTCGAAGGTCGGACCGACCCGGGAGTGGGCGGCCTGCGCCCGATACGTGTCGATCCGCCGGGCGGTGCGGACGAGCAGGCTGTCGGTCATGTGCCCCACGTAACCACAGGGGTGGGACGGTGACCATGGGAAGGCGCCGGACAATCTTCGGTCCGTCTCTGATCCCGGGTGTCACGCCGTGGCGGGTGGCCGGGTGCACGCGGATCCGTTTCCAGCTCTGTTCGATGTTTGTCGCACCGGGTCGAAGGGCGAAGGACCTGGCGCGGTACCCCGTCCGCCCTGTGTCATGGCTTCTTTCGGAGGCGGACGTCGCCGGGCAGCGAGGTCAGGTCGGGGGAGAGGGCCTCGGGGTTGACGCCGACCCATGATCGACGTTCTC
The DNA here is from genome assembly GCA_963834725.1 of uncultured Acidimicrobiaceae bacterium. Lineage (GTDB taxonomy): Bacteria > Actinomycetota > Acidimicrobiia > Acidimicrobiales > Palsa-688 > PALSA-693. Next base: position 1,986,756 of record CAWICN010000001.1, on the reverse strand, counting down.
GTTGGACCGTCCGGGCTGCTGGTGGAGCAAACGAGGAAGAACTGCTCAGGTCGCCAGGCGAGCATCGATCCGGCCCATCTGGGTGCGCGGCTGGGGGGATAGGCCTGGGTGCTTGGTGACCCTGACCGTGTAGTTTCTCCGGTGTGAGGCCGGCGACGTGAGCCAGATTCCTCGAGCCGAGGAGCTCACGGGGCAGGTCGGGTCGGACCACATGGTCCGGTCGTTGTCCCTCGTCATCTTTCTGCAATGGCTCGGTGCCAGCGCCATCATTCCTCTGTTGCCCTTGTATCTTCGCCATCAGGGCGGCTCGGACCAGATGGTTGGCGCGGTGATGGCGGCATATTTCGTCGCCGCCGTGCTCTTCCAGTACCCCGCCGGCTATATGGCCGACCGATTCGGGAGGCGCAGCGTTCTGCTCGGTGGGTTGGTCACCTACGCGGGAGCAAGCCTGGCCTTCGTGCTCAATCTGGGACCGACCGCCGATATCGTGCTGCGGGGCCTTCAGGGCTGTGGCGCCGGCGCGGTGGAGGTCGCCGCTCTCGCCCTGATTGCCAGCACGGTCTCGCTGGAGCGGCGCGGACGCGCTTTCGGTTCTATCTACCGGGGCCAACTCGGCGGGATGGCCATCGGGCCATTGGTCGGCAGTCTCATCGGCGTGGGCTCGATGGCCGTCATCTTCGTCGGTGCCGCCTTGACGTCGCTGGTTGCCTGTCTCGCCGTAATCAACGGCTCCGGGCTGGATGGCTCGGGCGATCGGTCGGTCTCCCGGCCCGAGCATGGTGGGCTCGGCTTTCCCACTCTCGGTCGCGCCGCGACAGGGTCGCTGATCGCAGGAGTCGCCGTCGGCCTCCTCACTGGCGTCTACGAAACCTGCTGGACGCTGCTGCTGCACCAGCGGGGCGCGGCCACCTGGCAGGTCGGGCTGTCGTGGACGCTGTTTGCCATCCCGTTCGCCCTCATGGCCCGACCCGGCGGCTGGATCGCGGATCACCTGGACCGGCGAGCACTCGTGGTCGTGGCGGTGCTGGCCAGCAGCGCGTTCTGTGCCATCTATCCCTTCCTCACCGCGATCGCCTGGCTGGTGGGGCTGGGGGCGGTCGAGGCCATCGGAGCGGCGGTTGCGCTGCCGTCCATCCAGTCGCTCCTGACCCAGGACACCGAGCCTGACGCGTTTGGCCGGGTCCAGGGGACCTTCGCCACGGCCGAGACGGCGGCAATCGCGGTGGCCGCTGCGGCCAGTGGTGCCCTGTTTGCCGTCGCGTCCTGGGCGCCGTTCATCGCAGCGGCCACGGTGGGAGGGATGTTGGTAGGGACCCTGCCGTTCGTTTGGGGGCCGGTGTCCGGTCGAGTCAGCCATGTTGCCCGCGGTGAGGTCCCGCCGGTGCCCTCGGGGGTGGTCCGGATCGAGGGGTGATGGCGCGCACCGCCCGAGGCCTCCCGCGTCCATCACATCTCGTAGACGTGCGTATCTATCTGTGGTGGCGCTGGTCCGAATTCGCTCAGATCCGGGAGAGGAACTCTAATAGCGCCTCGTCGAACGCTTCAGGTTGATCGATGTTGGGGGCGTGTCCGGCGTGATCGAGCACGACTTTTTTCGCCCCGGGGATCTTGGCCTCCATCATGTCGGCGGCCGCCAGGAATGCCGTGTCGTCGGCCCCGACCACGATGAGGGTCGGCACGGAGATCGTGGGCAACGAATCGATGACCCGGGAATCGTGCTGGGCCATGATGCCCCGAGCAGCCCGGGCGAGGCCGAGCGGGTCGCGATGGCGGGACGCCGAAGCCGCCACCTCGGGGCTAGTGCCGAGGGCGTCCAAGCCATGTTGCTCGAGGTTCGTTGCGGAGCGCTCCACTGTTCCGTTGTTCCACTGGGCCCGGCCTTCGTCACGCCGGTAGCCGGGTCCGCAGTCGCACAACACCAGTGCCACCACTCGTTCGGGAAAACGAAGGTGAAAGGCCAGCGACAGATAGCCGCCGAGGGAAAGCCCGCCTACCACCGCCCGGTCAACGCCGACCTGATCGAGGATGGCGGCCATGTCGTCGACCGAGAGCGCTTCTGTGTAAAGCGCCGGATCCTCGGGCGAGTCGCTGCGGGCATGCCCACGAATATCCCAGGTGATTACCTGGCGATCCTTGGAGAGGGCAGGCAGGTTGACGGTCCACATGGCGGCGCTGGCGGAGTAGCCGTGTGTCAGCAGAAGCGGGACCCGGCCGTCCTCGGGTCCGGTCGCCTCGTAGTAAATCTTGGTTCCGTCTCGATCAAGCATCGGCATGGAGAACTCCGATCCGTCTGATGTAGTTGGGTACAGGAGGCGATGATCTTCGCCTTCGCAGAGTGCATGGTTGCCGAAACGGCTGGGGCAATGCTTCCTGACCGACGCCCGTGGCGCAAACCTGTCGTTCGGAGGACCCGGTTGCGAACGGCCGTCGGAAATGAATGTCGGCGCAGTGGGTGCGTAAGTCGACGTCCGGCAGGGACGATACGGCGGGTGTCGCCGCTGTCGCGGTGTTGAGCAGGAGAGGGCGGCCTTCGGTTGCCGTTGTAGGGTCGTAGTGGAGCCATCGGTCCATGCCGAGGAAAGACAAGCCGCTCGCCTCGAGTTGTTGTAGGGCGGCGTCCGCGGGTACCGATCTGGCGTCCGAGCGTGACTGGCAAAAGGAGATCTCCGAATCCGACTCATGGGTCGAACAGTCCGATCGGGTCGTCATCCTGGCTTGGCGGCGGGGATTCCGATTGCTCTGGACCTGGACCGGGGTGTGGAAGCGGTGGTGCCAGGTGGATGCCGTCGTCGTCGAAGGGCCCGGGTGGTATCCCGCCGGAGGGCGGTCGCCAGGTCCACTGTCCGGGTCGGCCCTGGAGGGTCCAGCCCTGGTAGCTGGCCAGGTCATGGTGATGGGGGCAAATGAGGGCCAGGTCGTCGAGGGTGGTGACCTTGGTGGTGGACCAGCTTTTGACGTGGTGGGCTTCGAGGTGGTCCTCGGCGTGGCAGCCGGGGACCACGCAGGTGCGGTCGCGGGCGTAGAGGGCGGTGAGCTGGGCCGCTAATGGCCGCCGGCCCACATGGACCACGGATCGGATGTCGACGCCATCGGCGACGACCGCGGCCAGAAAGGCGTCGCCCAGCATGGCCCGGACGGTGCTCACCGGGACCGGCCCGATCCCTTTGATGCGGCAGCACTCGTCGCCCTGCACATAGCCGCGGAGCAGGGCGGCGTGGTCGACCAGGGCGATCACGGTGGCGGGCGGGCCCACCTTGGGCACCTCGGGGGCCGCCCCCGAGGCTGCCTCCCGCTGCGGGGTGCCGGCCGAGTTGTCGTGGGCGGCCTGGGCGGCCTGGGCCAGGGCCAGGAGGGCGTCGAGGGCGTAGGCGTCGGGTCGCTCCCGCCGGCCGGCCTGGCGGGCGGTTTCGAACTGTTGGGTCTGGTAGGGGCGCAGGCAGGCCTGGAAGCGGGCCAGGGCGTCGGGGGTCATGCGGGCGTCGAGGCGGCCGGCGCCGTCGCGGTCGGTCCAAAAGCGCAGCGAGCGGCTGCGGTGGATGGCGGCCAGGCGGCCCTGATCATCCTGGGCCGAGCGGCCCGCGACGAGCACCTGCCGGCAGGACTCCCGCAGGCCTTTGAGCCCGGCCCGGCTGGCCTGATCGACCAGCCGGGGGGTGGAGCTTGGATCCACCTCGGCGGCGGCGGCGATTTCGCCGGCTTGCTCGGGCGACAATTGACCGGCCTGGCAGGCCCGGGCCAGCTCGGGCTGGGCGTCCATCTGCTCGGCCACGGCCAGGGTGGTCCGGGCCGCCCCCGGGCTGGTTCCTGACACCTGGGCCAGCCACTGCTCGGGGGAGCGGTGACCGGCCTGCGCCCACTGCCGGCATTCGGTCACCCGCCGAGCGGCCATGGCCTTGGCGGTCGCGCACAATCGCTCGCCCCGGGCAAACAGAGCGGTCAGTCGGTTGGCGTCATCGCCGGAGAACCGGGCCACATCCAGGTCTTCGACGAAGGCGGCGAGCGCGTCGATGATCTCAGCTGCTCCGCTCGGCGCCGTCGATGTGACCATGCATCAGAGCATACGAAGGGGGTGTGACCATAATCCGATGCCATGGGAGGGAGCCGTGGAATTTCTTCGAGAAATGAAGCTTGGCACGGTCAGAGGGCCGAGGGAATGACGCGGCGAAATGCGCCTACCGCGTGCTCCTATCCGAGGGCTGGGGCGTCTTCCAAGGCAAATGTTTGGACACTTATGGTTGGAAGATGGCCCCGTTTTAGGGCAATCCTGTCGGCGGACGTCCCCACGGCCGGCGGGTACGAGCGGTCAGCTCGTAGGCAGCAGGGCTTTCGCAGTTGTCAAGTTGACGGACTGGAACGACGTCGTCGATGTCGATGGAGAATCCTTGAACTGGAGTCCGGAGGCTCGACACCTCGTCGACATCATGGCCGCGTTGATCAGCTTGTCTTACATGGCGTTGTGACTCCAGCCGACACGGTCGTCGCTTTCACAACGTCACGAGGGGGGAGGTTGCCGCACCCAGCCGGCTCAGCCCGGGAGTCCTTGGTTCGGAGTCCTTGGTTCGGCCGGCGCGTGTGTGTGGTCAGGTGAGGTCCGGGGCGAGCTCCGCCGGCACGAGCTCGTCGACCGAGCTGTGGTCAACATCCTCGACGCTCATGGTCCTGGCCACCGCCAGGGCGGCAAGTCGGCGCTTGATGAGATTGGCGATGTACTCGGGGTTATAGCCAACCCTGGCCTGAGCTGGCGCACTATAGGCACCCTGGCCGAAACCTTCGGTGATCTCGGCCCAACGTCGCTCGACGAAATCCCACAACTCGGGGTTTTCAGCGATGATTCGGCGAGCGAGGTAGGTGCCATAGGAGATGTGCCTGGACTCATCGCGTCGGGTCAGCTTTATCCCTTGTTCAAGACCGGGCAACTTCCCCGTGGCCCGGAACAACAGATTCCAGCGGTAATAGCCACCGATCGCAGCCACGCCCTCGACCAGGTGGTTGTAGACGAGCGTGGCGTCGAGTATCGCCTCGGGGGAGTGGTCCGTGTCCAGACGCTGCATCACCTTTGTCAGCTCGCCATCGAAGAGCCCCCGGGGCCGTCCACCGTCGGCCTGCATCTGTTGGTTCTGCATGCGAATGAAGTCATCGAGCGAACTCGGATCGAAGCCAACGGTATCGAACCACCGCCTGAACATGTCGGTGTGCTTGGCCTCCTCCATCGCGAACATGGAGAGGTACATCGTGTCCTCCAGGCGGCCTAGATCGGACATCGCCCGCAATAACGGCACGATGTCCATCGTCACGGCCTCCTCGCCGACCATGAACCCACGCGCGGACAGAGCGAAGGGGAGGCGCTCCTCATCAGTCATGCTGGCCCACTGCCCGGCGTCCTGTGACCAGTCGATGTCGGCGGGATCCCAGAACAGTTTTTTGGACTTCTCCCACAACCTCCAGGCCACCGAGGCATGGTTGATCCCGTGTGTGGACCGGTAGCGATGAACCTGCGTCTCCTGGATCTTCCCGTCTGCGGCTGCGACGTCAGTCATTCGCGACCCTCTCCCCACGATTGAGCACCTTCTTCCATCGATCCTATCAGCCACGGTTGCACCGGATAAATGGCGGGCGGGAGCGTCCGCTGAGCCGGATGGCCTTCGCACCCGAAGATGAGTTGAGAGCGGATCAGCCCGGCATCACGTCTACCGGCTATCCGGGCGGTCTACCGGGAGTGGGCGACCAACGTCGATGAAGATGTCCGGGTCCCTGTCCTTGCCGGTTTCGTGCGGCGGCCTGGAAGAAGGCCTCGTGATGCCCGCCGCGTGGGCCGTTCCCGTCCCGGGGGTGCAAGGTCCGCGCCAGACACCCTGGCTAGAGTCGCCGCCCGTACGATGGGAGCTGTGTTGGTGTCCCGAGATCCGCTGTGCTCCGGACGGCGGTTCGCCAATCGCAGGGCTCTAGCAACCGTCGTCATCCGGCCACCCGGCTCGGACACGAACTTCAGTCGGCCATTCTTCGTCAGCAACTGGGCCTGGTCCGGGCAGTTGTCCTTGCGTGCGTTGCTGACCCATCGGTCCGCGATCGGTGGCGTCGGATCGCCGAGGAGCACGGCGCCAACTTTGCCAACCGTCGAGACGATCTGCTCCGACGCCGAGATTCACCGCCCGCTTCGAGGAGCGGGGTACGCCGGCTGCCGGCGATCCCGACCAGCGTCCCGCCAGCTGGCTCGCCTCAGCTGCTTCGGCGGCGTACGGCTCGCGGACCAGTGCCGGGCAACGTCAGCCGGTCAGGATGGACTGGATCTGTTTGATCGTGAAGTGGGGGATGGTCCCGATGGTTCGCAAGGCCGTGAGCTGTCCGCTTGCGGCCCCGAGCCTCCACGTTGCGGTCCAAATCTCCTGGACCGTCACTGTTACCGTGCCGACGTTGTCGTAGGTGTGAACGATATTGCCGTTGGGATACGGACGGCCCTCCTGTTGATATGGGCCCGTCCATGTCGGCGGTGTGCCATCGCCCCAATCGATCAGGTAGCTTCCGTGAGCGGAGATGTAGAGAGGGCCGAGGGGCGTCTCTCGTTGATACGGCCGCGGTGCGACCGTGCCGTTCGTAACCAGATACGCAGGAAGCCCGGTCACGGCATAGCCCGGCGGTATCGACGGGTGGGGGACCGGTAGCGGGATCGTCTGCCAGAACTGGACCGCCAGAGTGCCCGGATCGATTGCGGGAGCAGCCGGCGCTGGCGTGGCTGGTGGTGATAGTACGACCGGACCTGTAGGTGGAGCTTGCAGTGGTAGCACGACGGGACCTAGGACTCCAGGTGGTGCAATTCGACAAGTCACGATGACTTGTACGCAGGGTGAACTCAAGATGGCAGGCGGGGATGTCTGGGGAGCCGACGTCTGTCCGGTAGAGCTACTTGACGAGAACGAACTCGAATGGGCGGGACGACTCCCGGGTTGTGCAGGCTGGCCTGGTTCAGTGATTAGAAACGATCCACCGCAGATGAGGCTGCCGCCAAAACGAGAACTGATACAGCCTCCTGGTGACGAAGCGTTCGCGAGCATCGGCTTTGACAGAATAAAGCCGATTAGTAGGAACAGGCCCAGCGCTAACCGACGCATTGATTTGGTACTGTCGTAGGAGTCACATAGGCAACATTGAATGCAAAGGCCCACGGCGTGGGATTGAGATGATGTGGATCCGCGGAGGACTGTTTCGGTGCGAGCTTGTAGTACTCCGAGGCGGCGGTCGGCGTTGGATGCACGAGTACCGCACTGAGGTTTGTCTTGGTCTCGGCAAAGACACAGCTTGGCGTCGCGGCAATTAGCTTCGTCACGACGGTCGTTCCGTCGCCGGCGTCGGGGCGAACATTGTCGAGAGCGCCCTTCAAACTCAGAGTCGCCGCCTGGATCTGTTCCGAATAGAGCCGATCATCGAAAATTGCTCGAAGATCCTCCTTCACCCGAGGGGTGACAGCGTGTGAGGCGCGAAGATCTCTGGTCGCGTCGCCGTAAGTGTGGTTGAGGACGGCGAAGACGGCGTTGACGTAGGCCACGGTGATCACGGGGGGGATGACGTCAGGGTTGGGGATGGAGGTGGCCGGCGACGAGTCTGGAGTGGTGGCGGTGGTGGCAGCTGTCGTCGGGGGCGCATGGGGCGTGTTCGTCGGGGCGGCGCCGTGCGACTGGCCGGAACAGGCGGCAAGGGAGAGGGCCAGCACCACGAGCGCGGCACACCGGGAGAGGACCATATTTCTCATAGCTTCTCGGCAACTTTCGCATACGATGAGAGCCGGGCGCAAGAGGGCGACTCTGTCACATCACGGCGCTCTCAAACGTCGAGTTAGGTGTTCACGAGATGGAGGTATGATCCATGGCTTACGTTCTGTTGGTCGAGAATCCGAAGGGCGTCGTTCCGAAGCTCGCCGCCCAGTACGCCCGGCGCCGCTTCGGTCGTGACGTCGAGCCGGTCGGCGCCGCGTCTCATCACTCGGGCGTCCTCGTCGCCGCCGGCTTGATGGAGACGGCGGCGGAGAAGGGCTGGCACAAGCTCGATCGCCATCTGATGCTGCTGGCCGTCCAGGCATCGGCAGGGGCGATCGGTTGCTCCTGGTGCATCGACTTCGGTTACTACGAGGGTTTGCAGAGAGGGCTTGACCCGGCCAAGGTCCGCGATGTCCCGCGGTGGCGCAACAGCGATATCTACGACGACCGCGAGCGTGCGGTCCTCGAGTACGCAGAAGCGGCCAGCGCTACCCCGGTGGTTGTGACCGACGAGCTGGTGGATCGGCTGCGCTCGATGCTCAGCGACGCTGAGATCGTTGAGCTGGCGTCGTGGGTCGCCCTCGAAAACTACCGGTCCCGCTTCAATGCCGGCCTCGGGCTTCACAGCCAGGGTTTTTCCGACAGCTGCCGGGTACCCGAGGCCTCCTGACCAGCGCTTGTCCCGTGGCACCGGGCGACGCAGTTCGTGCCACGGATCACATGTCCGAGCCGGAAAAACAGTTCTCTTACCCAGTCTTGGTGCACGAAGCTGGACCGCACCGGGGCGGGCACCAAGCCACAAAGGAGCGGATCAGGCGTGGAAAGCAGACCCTCACAGACGTATCCCAGCGGGCTCGCCCGGCTGGCGGGCTGGTCCTACGACCACCGCCGGTCGGTCGTCATGGGGTGGATCGTGATCGTCGTTGCCGTAATCGGGTTGTCGAGGGTTGCCGGCAGCGATTTCAGCAACAACTTCGCGTCGGGTAACTCGGCCTCGCAGCGGGCCCAGCACCTCCTGGCCCAGCGTTTCCCATCCGAGGCGGGCGACAGCGCGGACGTCGTCATCCATACATCGGGTCAGGTAAAAGACCCGGCGAATGCGGCCACCATCGATCGCATGCTCTCCGCCCTGCGTCCGCTCCCGAACGTGACCGGGATCCGCAGCCCTCTGGCACCGGGCGGAGCCCGGCAGGTGTCCGCCGACGGGCACACCGCTTTCGCCGTCATCCAGTTCGCCAAGCAGACCCCCAACCTGAACACGTCCCAAACCAAGCACCTGGTCGACGTGGCCCGCAGCTACGCCCACCCGGGTTTTGAGGTGGCCCTCGGCGGGAACCCCATCGCGGCCACGGTGTCACCCCATCCCGGCTCCAGCGAGAGCATCGGGATCATGGCCGCCATCGTGATCATGCTGATCGCCTTCGGCTCGGTGGTGGCCATGGGCCTGCCGATCCTGATCGCCGTCGTCGGGGTCGGGATCGGCTATGCCCTGATCGATTTCGCCAGCCACTTCCTTACCATCCCGAGCTTCGGGCCGGAGTTGATGGCCATGATCGGCCTCGGGGTCGGCATCGATTACGCCCTGTTCATCGTCACCCGCTACCGGCAGGGCCTCCACGAGGGCCGCGACCCCCGCGGGGCGACTCTGGTCGCATTCAGCACCGCCGGCCGGGCGGTCTCGTTCGCGGGCGGCACCGTGATCATCTCGCTGCTGGGTCTGTTCGTAGTGGGGTTACCCTTCATGGACGGTCTCGCGGTCGGTGCCATTTCGGCGGTACTGATGGTGCTCGCCGCGGCGCTGACTCTCCTGCCCGCCCTCCTCGGCTTCGTCGGGTTGGGGATCGATCGGCTGCATGTCCCGGGCCTCCAGGTCCGAGCGGCCACCGCGGGGCGGGGCTTCTGGTACCGCTGGAGCCGCATCGTCCAGCGCCGGCCCTGGATCTGCGGATCGGCGGCGCTGCTGGTGCTGGTAGTGCTGGCCCTACCGCTGTTCTCGATGCGGCTGGCCTTCACCGACTCCGGTAACGATCCTCCCGGATATACGACCCGTGAGGCCTATGACCTCCTGGCCCGCGGTTTCGGCCCGGGGTTCAATGGTCCGCTGGTCATCGCCTCCGACCTCCCGGCCGAGTCGGGGGCAGCCGGACGGGCCGCGGTAGAAGCGCTTGACGCCCGGCTGGCGGCCGTGCCGGGTGTGCAATCGGTGGCGCCCGCCATCTTCAATCCGGCCGGAAATGCCGCGGTCATCATCGCCTACCCCACTACCTCCCCTCAGGCCGCCCAGACCGCCTCACTGGTCCGCCATCTGCGCAGCGCCGTCATACCACCCGTGGTCAAGAGCAGCGGGGTGACCGTATTGGTCGGTGGGGTGACCGCCGCCGGCATTGATGCCTCGCACTACCTGTCCAATCGGCTGCCGTTGGTGATCGGACTGGTGATCTCGCTGTCGTTCCTGCTGTTGATGACCGTGTTCCGGTCGATCGCGATCCCGATCAAAGCCGCGATTATGAATCTCGTATCCATGGGCGCCGCCTATGGTGTGATCGTGGCCGTGTTCCAGTGGGGGTGGCTTGGCTCGGTATTTGGAGTCTCCCGGATCGGGCCCATCGATCCCTGGATCCCGCTCATGTTGTTCACCATCGTGTTCGGACTGTCGATGGACTACGAGGTGTTCCTACTGTCGCGGATCCGCGAGGAGTGGCTCCGCCGTAAGGTCAACACCATCGCAGTGGCCGACGGGCTGGCCAGTTCGGCCCGGGTGATTACTGCGGCAGCGGCCATAATGGTCTGCGTGTTCGGGTCGTTCGTGATCAACGATCCCTTGCGGGTCCTGGACGTGTTCGGCCTGGGCCTGGCCATGGCCATTTTGGTGGACGCCACGCTGGTTCGGATGGTGCTAGTGCCGTCGGTCATGCAGCTGCTCGGGCGAGCCAACTGGTGGATCCCGGGCTGGCTGGACCGCGTGTTGCCCAGACTCGGGGTCGAAGCCCCGGTACCGCCGGTCACGGAGCCCACCGCACCGGCGGAGGAGGCGGGCGTGTCGGCGTAACGGCCGCCGACCCGGGCGCCGGCAGGCCGGCGGGCGACGGTCGGACGGGTGCCGTCGCAGGCGAGACCTCACGGACGCCCGGGCCGGTTTTGTCGAAAGGGCCCGTCGTTACTGGGGGGCGGCGACCACGTCGAACTCGTTGCCCTCGGGGTCCTTGAGCGTCGCCCACCGGTACCCGCCTTCGTCGACATCGCGCACGTGGGTGGCGCCGAGCGCGAGCAGCCGCTCCACCTCTTGCTCCAGAGCGCCCGTGATGAAATCGACATGGACCCGGTTCTTGACCTGCTTGCCTTCGGGGACCCGGTGGAACATCCAGACCGGTTGGCCGGCGCCATCCCCGCTCATACCGATGGTGGCGAAGTCCTGCCCGCTGCCCTCGTCGACGGACCGGTCGAGGACTCGCGACCAGAAATCGGCCAGTTTGCCGGCGTCGGCACAATCGATACTGACCGAGAAGAAGGTGACGCTCATCAGATGCTCCTTTTCCCTGTGATTGGATGAATAACATGAGCGTCGACCCTCCTGTTACGGGAGAGTCAAGAGGGGAGAGGAGATTTCCGCGGACGGCCGATCTGGAACCGGTGCGGCGGGCTCGGGGCTTCGCCGTGTTCTTCCGGGCCACCGCGCACGCGCTCGATAGGGCCGGGCAGCAGGGAATTGCATTCTATGATGCAACCCGGTAGCCTGGTCGCATGGAACGAAAGAGTTTCGCTGACATGCACTGCTCGGTCGCGCAGTGCCTCGAGGTGGTCGGCGAGTGGTGGTCGATACTGATCCTGCGCGACGTCTTTCTCGGCATCACGCGCTTCGACGACTTCCATCAGCGCCTGGGGATCTCCCGCAACATCTTGAACCAGCGCCTCAATCACCTGGTCGACGCCGGGGTCCTGGCCAGGGTCCCCTATAGCGAGCACCCGCCTCGCTTCGACTACCGGCTCACCAAGAAGGGGCGCGACCTGTGGCCGGTGCTCACGGCCATGCGCCAATGGGGCGACAGGTATGCCGCACCTGGCGGCCCTCCGGTGGAGGTGGTCCACAAGGATTGCGGGGAAGTGACGCAGGCCGTCATGGTCTGTTCCGCCTGCGGGGAGCCACTCGAAGCCGGGGACGTGCGGGCCATTTCTGGGCCAGGAGCCGTCGAGCCCCTGACCGCGGCGGCCAGCCGATGACGGTCAACACGCCCCCCGGGCCGAGCCCGGCTGCTCCTCGCCGCAACGCCACCTCGCTCCAGTCCTCCAGTGCGTTCGTGGCCCAGGCCGGTCTTGTCCTGGACCAGATCGGCGCCGATCGGGTCGTCGGACATATCGATCTCGGTCCCGACCACCACACACCGTGGGGCATCGTGCACGGTGGGGTCTACGCAACTGCTGTCGAGAGCGCCGCCAGTATCGGCGCCACCACCGCGGTGGCCGATCAGGGCCAGGTCGCGGTGGGCCTCACCAACACCACCCACTTTCTCCGCTCGCTCGCCGCGGGCCGGGTCATCGTCGATGCCGTGGCCGTCTATCAGGGCCGGACCCACCAGCTGTGGCGGACCGAGATCACTGACGAGTCAGCCCGGCTGGTGGCCCATGGCGAGCTGCGGCTGCAGAACATTCCGGCCGCCCCCTCTGGCGGCGAGACGGCTCGGGCGGCCACCGCAACTCCCTAGCACCGGTCGTTGCGGGAGGGCCCAGGAGGATCGGGGCCCGGGCCGAGCGCACACATCGTTCGCCGGAGTCGATTTCGATCCCTGGGCTGACAGGTAGTTCAGGACACGGGGGTGTGGTTGATCATCCAGCGGATGCCGTAGCGGTCGAGGGTGACGCCCCAGTAGGCGCCCCAAGGCATGTCGGCCATAGGGGACCCTTCCGAGCCGCCCTGGGACAGTGCGCCGTACAGGCGGTCGGCTTCTTCCTTGCTGTCGACGTCGAGACAGAGCGTGGTGTTGTTGCCGACGCGCGTTTCTTGACCCATTGACTGGAGCATGTCGGTCGCCATCAGCAGGTGGTCCGCGATGATCGGCAGCTCGGCGTGCAGCACCAGGTCCCGCTCCTCGACGGGCAGCTCGCCGGGCCCGACCGCGGGCATGTCCGAGTAACGGCTGAGCATGGTGACCTCGGTGCCGAAGGTCTTGGCGTAGAAGGTGAACGCCTCCTCGGTCTGGCCCTGGAAGTTGAGATAGGTGTTGACTCGCGCCATGGCTGGCTCCTTCCTCGGGGACGCCCGTCGGCGCCCGCATCATCGTGTCGCAGTGGAGACGAGGAGTCCACCGGAATGTCATCGCTGCCTGCGACGCAGATTCTCATCACGCAGCCATCGTTACCCCACGGTTCTGCACCGAAGGCTCGTCTGAAGCTCGGATAGGATCGAGCCGAGATTGGGCGAAGAGAGATTTTTATGGGTCGTCGATGTTCCGTCGCGGCTTCGGCCACGCTTGCCGCGGTAGTCATGTTGGCGGCCGGTTGCAGCGCGAGCGGTCGGTCGTTGGCCACGGGTCGGCCGGCCGGACGGGTCGTCGCCGGCGCCCCTCCGACGACTTTCCCGGGGGTTCGGACACCGCGTCCTTCGATCGAGTCAACTCTGCCGGTTCTGGATGAGCCGCTGGCCGGCGTGCCCCGAGCGCTTGGATCCTGGACTCTGGTTGGGCGGACCGCAGTACCGGGCCCTTATTCCGACCAGGGCCTCGCCACGGTGAGCCGGATACCAGGACCGGTGAAGATCGTCTACGCGGGAATCTTGACCATCCCCAAGGTCTTGCAGGACGAGGGGTGGAACCATGTCGGCGATCCTGACGGGTGGCACGGTTGGCTTGTCATGCCGTTCCAGGGCGGTCCAGATGTCCGGGCGAAGCTGTTTCAGGTAACAGCACCAGACGGTGTCGTCACTCGCGCCCTCCATTCACTCGAACCCGGCGAAGAGCCAAACAACTCATTCGCCGCCGTCACCCCCGACGGCTTGTGGACAGTTTCGGGAGAGTGGGGCGTAGAGCGACGGCTACTGGTCTTTCCGACGCCGGCCATCAACTCCTCGAGTCCCGGAGGACGTCCGCTGCCGCTGGTCGCCACCGTCGCTTTGCGGACGCCGGTGAGCGACCTCCAGGGTTGCGCCTTCACTTCGCCGATCGACCTCGTGTGTACCGACGCCGAAGACCTCCTTGGCCTGAAGCTCGACCACCCGATTCAACCCAACCACGCGCTGGCAGCGGCTGTGCACACCATCGGATCCATCCCGGAGGTGGGTGGCTGCCAAGGTTCGTACGAACCTGAGGGCGTAGATGTCGATCGGACCCTTGGACAACTGCGCATAGAGGTCTCTCAGCCAGGGATCTGCAAGTTGCTCACACAGGTGTATGAGTACCGAGATGGCGGTGCGGATTAGTGGCCTTGCCCATCGGTTGACATGGCGCAGCCGGGAGAGGCAGAACTGGCGCGAGTCCGTGGGCTCAGTAGCGAAGCACGAGTGGGGCGGTCAATGCTGCAGGCGGGTTTGGCGGGTCCGCCGAACCGGCCGACGCAGCTACGGGGTACGGCCGATGAAGGCCAGCAGCTTGGTCTGGACGTCCACGTCGTCAGGCACCTCGACGCGCGGCCCGTACTGGCCGCTCTGGCGCAGCGCGTCGTCCATAGGCAGCATGCCCTCGAGCATCTCGGCGCATCTCTCTGGGTCCAGCGTCTCGTCCTGCCCGGTGGCCCGGGCGAGGTCCCAGCGGTGGAGAAACACGTCGTTTGTGTAGATCATGTTGGTGGCCTCTTCGAGCCGCATCTTGCCGATGTGCGGGAACTCGTATTCGCGCTCGGCGGTTGCCGGGTCGTCGAGCAGGGCCTGGATCGCGTCGGTCTGGGCTCGCCAGGCCCCGACCGGGTCGTCGTCGACGGTCGGTCCGGCCGGGAGAGTGAGCCCTACAGCCCCGTGCAGGAACGCAGGAAACCACTCTGTGAGGTGGCGGACGACGTCGCGGGCGACCCAGCCTTTCGGCGGTGCGGGATTGTCCCACGCCGCCGGAGGGACGCCCTCGACCGTCGCCGTGAACTCGCCGGCTACACGACGGTGCTCGCTGGCCGGGCTGCCGGCCTGTGCGCCGATGAGAGCGTCGAGCTTGGCGTAGCCCTCCTCGACGCCCGTCTCCATGCCGCTCGCCAGCCACTGGTCGCGCCCCTCGAAACTGTCGACGAGCGACTGAGCGTGCAGGCGGGTGCGACCGTCGCCGAGATCTTCCAGCCACAACGTCTCGAGAGCGACGCCTTCGGGCTGACCGTCGAAGGTGAAGGTCTGAACGATGCGGTCCTCGCTGACCTCGTGGAAGCACCCGTGGAAGCCGTACTCCTCCCCGTCCCGCCGGGCCACGTAGCGCCAGCGGCCACCGGTGGTCGCGTCCCAGTCCAGGATGGTGGTCTCCATCCCGCTGGGGCCGACCCAGCGGGCGAACAGCTCGGGGTCGGTGTGGGCCCGCATCAACTGCGCCGGCGTGGCGTCGAAGTCACGGGTGATGCGGATGATCGGCACCGTGGGGTCGGCTTCGATCGAGACCTGGTAGCGACTTTGCATTCCCTTCATGAGGCTGCTCCTTCGGCGCGGCGGCGCTCGCCGGTCCGGCCCTCCTCGCCCTGCATCTCGGCGAGAACGGCGTCCAGGCGCTTGTAGCGCTCCTGGGCCTGCTGGCGATAGCGCTCGATCCATTTCGTCATGAGGTCGAAGACGTCCGCTTCGAGGTGGCACACCCGCCGCTGGGCGTCCTTGCTCTGGCTGACCAGGCCGGCGCCCGTCAGCACCTTGATGTGCTTGGAGACGGCTTGGACCGAAACGGCGTAGGGCTTCGCGAGGTCCCCAACGGTGGCGTCCCCCGTGGCCAAGCGGCCGACGATGTCGCGCCTGGTCGGATCGGCAAGAGCTGCGAACACTCGTGACAGCCGGTCGGTGTTCATTGCGGCACCATCCAGGGGACGGGGCCGCCACCTGCCACACCGCTCCGCTCGGCCAGGTCGTTCACAGACGACACTCCTTCCTCAACTCACTCGTTGAAGACCTTACTGGCCACCACCCGGGTTGTCAACCGATCAGTTGAAAATGGATTCGGCGCTAATCGCGTCCCCTGTGGTGGACCGTGCTCGAAGTCGTCTGCGCCCGCCTGAGTCCACCACGGACCCGGGACTCGTGGAAGGAGGCGATTTGATCAAGCTGGATCTTCGGTGGGGCTCAGCTAGTCCTGGCCCGGGAAGAATGGGGAGATGGTTGATCTTGGCTACGTGAAACGACTGGCGGAGGGGGACCACTACCTGGCCGTCCTGACCACCGCCCGGCCGGACCGGTCGGTGCACGCGTCAGTGGTGAATGCCGGCATCATCGACGATCCTGTGGACGGCTCGCCGTCCGTCGGGCTGGTGGTTATCGGAAACAGCCGAAAACTGCCCCTGCTGCGGCGGAGCGGCGCGGCGACGATCGTGTTCAAGGACGGTTATCAGTGGGCCGCGGTGTCGGGCCCGACCCGGCTGATCGGCCCCGAGGACGGCCTCGAGCACGGGCTCGACGTTCTCGACACCATCCGGGCCGTCTACCGGGCGGCAGGCGGCGACCACGAGGACTGGGCCGAGTTTGATCGAGTCATGGCTGAGGATCGGCGCTGTGCGGTGTTCATCAAAGCCGAGAGGATCTCCTCGAATCCCGGCCCCAGCTGAGGTTCGTCAGCTGCGAGCGAACCAGCCAATGATCGCCCATCGAGACCCGTCGAGGGGACGGCTCTGGCCGCCCTGTGTCACAGGAAGCGCTTGAGGAACCCTTCCACGTGCTCCTTCTTTTCCTGCGCCTCTTCCTTGACCTTCAACAGCGTCAGCAGGTGGTGGGTTCGTTCGTTGCCGAGGTAGGGAGCAGACGAGAACCAGCCTCCGTCGACGACGATGTCGGTCCCGGTGATGTAGGACGATTCGTCGCTGGCCAGGAAGAGCGCCGTGTAGGCGATCTCCTCCGCTCTGCCGGTCCTCCTCAGCAAGATGGTGTGGCTCAGACCCCTTTCAGTGTCATCCCGCCGGGGTGCGACGCTTCTTGCGCCTGGCCAGCAGCTCGGGAACGGCTAGGCCGTTAGGTAGGCGAAGCCGACCCCGAGAATGGTTTCCCCGACCCGCTCGTTGAAGCGCCACAGCTCCGTGGCGGTAGTGCCATTCGAGTAGAGCATCAGGGTCAAAACAACCCTATATCGACGGCACCCACACCATCTACGCCCTGGTGCTGCTCGTCCTCATGTTCCTTCATGCCGGCAACCGACTGGGCTTGGGCCGCTGGTGGAGCGTCCACACCCCCCGACTCCTCAACTAGCCATCCCACCACCCGCCGAGCTCGTTACAGCACGACGGTTGACTGCCCTGGAAGACCGGGCCACGGCTGTCGCGATAGGGGGCTGCCTATCCCCGAAGATCAACTTCTCGGCGTCTTCCTCGCCGCCTAGACCGATCACCTGACGCAGGCTGGGCGGATCACTCTTCGGGCTGGGTAGCTGCGCGAACTTGTGCGCTCGGCAGTCGAGCGGGCGGGAGCCGGCGCGCGGTGACGAGCGTTTCGGGTGGTCGGCTTTGTCCTGCTGGTGGCGTCCGCGGTCTTGCTGACGGCCGGCTCGGAGTTGTTCGCCGAACACGCCTCGGCCGCCGGTCGACGCTCAGGGGTGACGGCGCTGGCGATCGGTTTGGTGCTGGCCGGTGCCGAGCCCGAGGAGATGGTCACGGCGGTTTTTGCCTCGGGCCGCCACCTTGGCGGCATCGCCGCCGGTGACGCGATCGGCGCCAACGTGACCATGCTCACCGCCGTTGTGGGTCTGGCCGCGCTCGCCAGACCCCTTCGGATGAGCCCCGCGTAAAGGTCTACGCGCTGGCCGCGTCGGCCGCCGGGGTCCTGGCCGCGGTGAGCTTGCTCGGCGGGCAGGTCGGGCGAGCCTGGGGCGTCGTGTCGGTCGCGGCCTACGCGACGACGGTGGGGGTGGTGTGGTGGAAGGAGCGGCGCCCCGCCAGCGTTCGGCGAGATGGCGGAACTGCAAGAAGACGAGCCCGGGTCACGCGGGACTGGCGACAGCCGCGCCGCGGCGTTGGTACTAGCCGGGGTAGCTGCAATGGCCGCCGGTGGCGGGCTGGCCGTGTCAGGGGCGGAACGAATCGTGCACTCGCTCGGGTTGCGCCAATCGGTCGTCGGGCTCACCTTCGTCGCGCTCGCCACCACCGCCGAGCTGTTTGCGCTGGTGTGGGCCGCGTTTCGCCGGGGAGTCGAGGAACTGGCACTCCCGGGATACTCGGCTCCGCGCTCTACAACGCCACAGCCACCCGGGGGGTAGCAGCTCTGGTTCGCCCAATCCGCAGCGCCGGCATCGGATGGCAGGCTTGCCTCGCGGCAGCCCTACCGGCCGCGATCGTTGTCTACAGCCTGGTTTTTCGCCGAGTCGGCAGGGTAGGCGGCGCGGCGCTCATAGCCGCCTACGCCCTATATCTCACCCTAACCTTCGGGTGATCCAACCCTGGTTCTCCCGACAAGTCACTCGCGGGACAATCCCGGGCCTTCACTACGCGCCGTCAAGTGGAAGAGGCGTACTACGGGCTACTAGAACTCGGCCGGATCATAGAGCTGGCCGCTTACGACGTTTCGGTAAAACGTCGTCTTCCTCGGCGGCGCGGACTTCGACCCCCCACCGCCACTCGGGACCACCGACCGGAACCCGGTTACGTAAGGTGACCACTGTGGAGCAGGTGCAGCGACCGGAGCTACAAAAATGGATCGAGGAGTCGAGCGCCGGCTACGGGTCAGCTCCGCTGCCCAAATGGGTGTCAGTTCCTGACTGTCGCGTTCATTCCCTTCCGGCCAGATCGCGCCGAAGCTGGTCGCTGGCCAGGGCGGCGTGATTGAGGATGTTGCGAGCCATCGACGACTCCTGTTCGGCCGCCCGGGCTCGATACACGTCGGCCCGGGCGGCATGGGCTTCCCGAGAGCCGGGCTCCGCCAGCACCGCGAACTCCGCCAGATGGCAGCCCAGGCGGGCGTCGCCACCAGCCGCGAGCTCGATGGCCCGAGCGACGACAGCCGCGGTGCCGCCGGCGAGTCGCACCCACTCCCGGGCCTGCGCGGCCCGCGGGGCGGGCAGCAGATTGTCCGGTTCGCCGTCATACCAACCGCCGTACCGACGCCACACGTTGCGGACCAGGAACTGCGGATGGTCGTACACCGGGCGCAGGTATGGTTTGCCGGCCAGGTGCGGTGGGATCTCCACCGTGTGGATGACCTGGTCGAGGGTGCGACCCTCGTTCATGAGGGTCAGGGCCTGGTCCTCGACCGTGTCGAGGAGTTCCGCGGTGTCGGTGAGCGCCTCTCGGATGCGGTTGGCGCCGAAAATCGGCAGGCCGTGGCCGGAAACCATCACGTCCGCGCCGAGCCCCGCCATCTCTCGCAGTGCCACGGCCCAGTCGCTCAGGTAACGCTGCACCTTCTGCGGGTTGCCGGCGTTCGGCACGGCGTAGATGAAAAGGTCCCCAGGGTGCAGCAACCGCAGCTCCGGCACCCAGGTCCACGTGGCGTCGTCGGTCTCTCCCCGTCCGTGGTGCAACTCGAGCGTTAGTCGTCCCTGCCGGAAGGTCAGCCGGTCGTCGTAGGTGATGTCGGGGAAGCGGTACCCGGTCGGCCAGCGGAACCGGTCCAGGGGCAGCCCGAACTGCCGCTGGTTGATAGCGGTATTCCAGCCCGGCGTCCGCTCATAGCGACGCAGATGCTCGGCCATCGCCATGTGCCCGTACACCTTGGGAGGCGCCCACCCCCGTTCTTCAGCTTCGGCTTCGAAGCGGGCGGTGCCGAAGATGTGGTCGACGTGGTGGTGGGAGAAGACGGCGGCGGTCAGCCGGGCCGACGGACGCCAGGCCCGGACGGACTGGTACACCACGTTCCGGTCAAAGACGCCGCCTGTGTCGAGCAGCACCAGCCCGTCGCCGGTATCGACGGCGGTGACGCTGGCCACGCTCTTCAGATAGAGGACACCGTCGCCGATCTCCTCCGCCCGGCGATCCTCGACGGCCGCTACGGGGTGGTGCTGGTGGACCAGGTCGGCGCGGCCCTGCCAGTGCTCCTCGGCCAGGTCGCGGATCGTCGGCATCGTGGCTCCTCTCAAGCTCCGACCCCCGTCGGGCCAGGGTCACCATGTCCTCGTAGCCCGAGGATGGACTGACCGTACTCCAGGTCGGCGTGGAATGGTCCGTCTGCATGATCACGCTGACAGCCTGCGGCAGCGCCGGATCAACCCGTGAGCGTCTCGGTGTCATGCTTAGTACTTCGAATCTCAACTACGTTGATGATCTCAAGGCTCCCCCTATGGGCCGCCATGTCCTGTTCGCCCGCATACCTTCAAGAGCAAGATCATCAACGTAGTTGAGATCTGAAGCACTTAGGCACGCTCGGCTCGCAACCGGAGCGCCTCCGGTCGGCAACTGGGATTGGGGCAGGCGGCTGCTCTACGCAATCGATCCCTGGAACTTGAGGTACCAGTCGATGAGTAGATAGGCGCCGGACCTGAACGACGAAACTTGTTGTCTACATTGGTCCGGTGGCGATGATGGACGCCGTAGAGATGGCGGCGGTCGTTCGCGCCGGCTCGATGAGCCCGTCCGAGACCGTCAGCGAGGCAATCGCGCGGGCCGACGCGAAGAACCCGCTCTTGAATGCGATCGTCGAGGGCGACTATGACGGCGCCCTGGCCAGAGCGGAGCGCGTGTCGTGGGACGGGCTGTTGCCAGGCGTGCCGACACTGCTGAAGGACTTGGGGGCTCCGCTGAAGGGCGATCGCGGCTACCGCGCCAACCGGATGCTGCGAGAGATGGACTTTCGCTACTCGTACACCGGTAACGTCGCTCGACGTCTGTTGGGGGCGGGTGCGGTAAGCCTCGGTCGGTCCCACAGCCCGGAGTTAGGGTCCGGCAACTGTCCGGCGGCCGCCGAGACCGACCTGTACGGTGCGACCCACAACCCGTGGGACCTGGGGCGCACGTCGCTCGGCTCGAGCGGTGGCGCTGCGGCCGCGGTGGCGGGCGGGATCGTGCCGATTGCCCATGCGTCTGATGGTGGCGGATCGATCCGGCTGCCGGCCAGTGCCTGCGGTGTGGTCGGTCTCAAGCCGTCGCGTGGGCGCATCTCCATCGCGCCGGAGGGCGAGAGCTGGGCCGGTGGCGCCACCGATGGTGTAATGTCGCGAACGGTCCGGGATACGGCCCTCGGGCTCGACGTGCTCGCTGGCTACGAGCCCGGCGACCCGCACCAGGCCCGGGCGCACGACGGCACATGGCTCGGCGAGGTCGGCATCGATCCCGGCCGGCTGAGCATCGGGTTGTGTGACTCGCTGCCGTACGCGGAAACCGATCCCCAATGCCGTTTGGCGGTGAACGAGGCCGGGACGCTGCTGGCCTCGCTCGGCCACCACGTCGACATGGACCATCCCACGGGGATACACACCATGGACTACATGTACGACTACGTCCGGGTCATCCGGGCTAGCGCAGCAGCCAGCTTCGACGCCCTGGCGACAGTGTTCGGCCGGCCGCTGACCGCTGATGACGTTGAGGACGGCACGTGGATCGCCAGCGAGCGGGGCCGCAAGATCAGCGCCCCGGACTACGTCGCCAGTCTGGGACGCATCCACACCTTCAGCCGTTCCATCGTCGCCTGGTGGCAAGGTGCCGACCTGCTCGTTACACCGGCCGTCGCCCGCATCCCGCCGCCACTGGGCTATCTCGTGGAGGGCGACCAGAAGCAGCGGACGAGTCGTCTCGCTGAGATCACCCCGTATGTCACGCCGTTCAACGTGACCGGGCAGCCGGCGATCTCGCTGCCGCTGCACTGGACACCCGAGGGCTTCCCGATCGGGGTGCAGCTCGTTGCCGCGCCTGGACGCGAGGACGTGCTGCTGCGAGTCTCCGCCCAACTCGAAGCTGTCGCGCCATGGATCGATCGCGAGCCGACCCTGCCGACGACGTAATTCGATTCATAGCGTCGCTGAGCCCGCCCGGATGCCGGCCTAGGACCTGCTCGGAACTGCTCCGGCTGCCCAGCACCATGACCTTCTCAGCTGGCTGAAGCCGATCCTGCAAACGTCGCCATGGCCGGGGTAGCTTCCGGCCCTTGAAGCAGTCAGCGCTGGTAGCAGCGGGCTCAGACAGCGGCCCGTCCGCCATCGATAACGAGGACCGGTCCGCTGACACCGACTAACCGGCCGCCTGGCCGGTCTGACCATGGCTGGGTGTACTTGGGTGAGCGCAGTGATGCCCAGCCGCGGCTGGTATTCCAGCCGGTCAGCGAGTCGAAAACAGGCAAGGTCCGCATTCATCTTGATGTCACTGCCGATGACATCGAAGAGGCCACTGACCTGGTCACCTCTCTCGGCGGCCTCTTCACGGGTGCGCGACATGACTACGAAGACGGGACGTGATGGCCGATCCCGAGGGCCACTAGTTCTGCCTGGTCCAGTACCACTGACTCTGCCGCTACGTCATCCAGAATAAGACGCTATCGCCTGTTCCAGCACCGCCCACACATGCGCTGGATCGCCCGACGGGGTGGCCGCGACCACCACGCTGCCGGCGGAGTGCTGCGTGACCAGGCAGGCCACTTCTTGGAAGTGGTGGGCGCCCACCCTCGTTACATAATCATCCACAGCGCATGACCGCATGCCGGGGCCGGTGCGAACGAGCGACACGGTGGCCTCCTGGCGCACGGCGAGGTCGTTGTCGTCGCGAAGGTGCTTGAGGCGAAAGGCCGGCCAGCCCTGTAGGCGCTCGCTCCCCTGGAGGGGCGTCGCGTTGAGGTACCCGAGGTAGGCACCGCCAGGCCCGAGGAGGGCGGCGTTGAGCGTGCCGGGATCGCCGGGCACGGCGTGGAACCCGGGCGGCAAGGGGAGCGCTCCCAGGAGAGGCGACCCATCCAGCCGGACCCAGCCCGCAGGCGGACGGGTCTGCCCCAACCACGCGAAGGCGCCCGCCGGTGCGGCGGCTCCGGATGAGGAAGCTCCATTGCTCCGCACGAGAAACCCGATAATCGCCGCGAGTACGAGCATCGAGGTCGCTAAGACTCCGATGACAAGGCGGCGGGCCATCCCCTCTTTTACGAGTGAACCCCGAAGATGGTTCGATCGAGATCTGCAAACCCTCGACGTCGTCCGTCGAAATCTCAGAGCAGGGCGGATCCGTACATAGTCATGTAGTCGTCGGCATGGAAGGAGACGACGAGGTGGTGAAATCAAAATGGTGGGTTGGCATCGCCGCGGCCATGATTG
This sequence comes from uncultured Acidimicrobiaceae bacterium, assembly GCA_963834725.1. Taxonomy (GTDB): domain Bacteria; phylum Actinomycetota; class Acidimicrobiia; order Acidimicrobiales; family Palsa-688; genus PALSA-693. The sequence continues at coordinate 1,963,703 of CAWICN010000001.1, read as the reverse complement.
GTTTAGCGGCCTGTGGAAGCGGTGGTGGGCACAGCACCGTCGTCAAAAACCCGGCATCGGCGCCGCCCAGCACCCGGCGTACCGTTGCGCCGACCACACGGCCGGCGCCTCCAACCACGCGGCGAACCGTTCCGCCGGCCACACGGCCGGCGCCTCCAACCACGCGGCCGGCGCCTCCCACCACGCGGCCAACCGTTTCGCCCGCGCCAGCACCGACCGTGCCGCCGACCGTACCGCCGACGCCCGCTCCGACCGCGCCCCCAACCATGCAGACGGTGCCGCCGACACCGGCGCCCACATTCCCCCCCAGGACAACCCCTCCGACCACCCCACCAACCACGGTCTCTGGAATTCCGCAGGGTGGGGGCGGTGATCATGACGCTGACAACTCCGGTGGCCCTAGCGATGGAGATGGAAACGTCTGAGGCCGCCCGGTCGCTCTGCCGTCTGAAATCTAAGCCGCCCAGGGCCCATCTGCCTCTGGCCACGCCGGACGGGCAGAAAGCCGGCATGGGGTCTCCCGCACCAGCCGCAACTCTGCGGCCGCACGTCCTCTGTCGCATGAGCCGGCAACGGTGGACGGCCCGACGCCCCGCGGCGGATATGGGCGATAGATAGCTGGAGCGAGTTCGGCATCCTTGACGGCCAGACGGATCCGGGGCGCGCCGAATGCGGGACTGACCGGGCGTTTGGCCCGGCCAGTCCCGCATTCTTGAATGTCCCGGATCAGAGTCCCCGAATGATGTCGTTGTAGACGATCCCGGCGGTGGCGGCTTGACCGGCGTAGTTGGGGTGCCAGGCGCCTCTGCTCGGCCCGGATCCCGTACCTCGATCCCACGACTTCACCTGGCTCACCGAGATCTGCGTCACCGCAGAGTCGGCCGCAGCCACCCCGCCTGCCGTGCGTCGCCGAGCTCTACCAGCTGCTACTGCCCTACCAGGATCGGGCTGTCACCATGGACGGCCCATTCGTCTGCACGGGCTCGGCTCGCTACTTCCTCGGGCTGCTGGCGGAGGCCCTCGGCCGGGACGAGGAGGCCTTGCAGCACTTCGAGCACGCCGTCGCGATCAACGACAGGATCGGCGCCGTCCCCTGGAGCGTTCGCAGCCGATACCGACTGGCTGGGCGCCTCATCGCCGGGTGCGAAACCAGCGCCAGAGGACGCGACGTGCTCGTCGCCGCGCTTTCCATGGCCGAGCACCACCACCTGTCCGCCATGCGCCAACATCTCCAGGACCGACTCGATCAGCTCCCTTGAGCCGGAACCTCTATGTCTGCCGACGCGAATCAGTAGGCGAACCCGTCATCATGATGCAACGAGATGGCGATCAGCGGAGCTTGTCTCCGTGGTCGAACCATTCTGAGCCCAGGAACGCGCTGCCGCCAGTCTGGGAAGCGTGAGTTCACACTTGCAGCCGCACCGCCGTTGCCGCTGTCGCGACCTCATGGTTTATCCCCGGCGCCTGACAATATCCCGACCCGAACGGGAGGGCGGTGAATGCTGTCCAGCGGAACGCGGCCCCTACCAGCAGCGGCACCGCTGAAGCTCGCGTTACGACGGCAGATTCAACGGCAGAGCGCCGTTAGGGTTGGTGGCGCGGTTGGCCACGGCCTGTCCCGAAGGGGCAATTCTGTAGGCGTCGTCGAGGGCGGCCAGCAGACTGTAATGGTTGAAGTAGCCGTCGTTGATATTGCCGGTGGGCGACGACGAGTTGTAGGAGTTGCCGTTGATGACCGTCATGTAGACGTTGTCACCGCTCGGGGCGCGACTGTCGTTGGCCTGAGTGCCACGGACGAAGTTCGAGTCGCCCGGCAGCCCCTCGCCGGCGGTGGTCCCAGAGCAGTCCGGCGCGGTCGGCGGACAGATGGTGTCGACACCGCCGCCTGCGCCTTCATCGAAGGTGACGATGATCGTGCCGCCGTTCCGGTACCAGGCAGTTCCCATGATGTCGTGGATCAGGCCTGACGACGCCGAGCCGAGAAAGGTGTCAGCGGTGCCGATGGAGCAATTGTGGCCGTCGTCGCAGATGTTCGGCGAGAAGTAAACGAAGTCCGGCGGGGTCGACGCGTTCAGCACCGAGACCATGTGATCGTAACCGGCGGTCTCGGGGTGAGTCGTCATGATCTCCTGCGACGGCTGGACCTTGTTGGCGTCCGGCGCGTGGGTGTACGCCACTCTCGAGAAGTAGACAAACGGATCGTGCTTGGCGTAGTAGGCCGGGCGGCTATGCGCATCCGGGTTGCCGAGGTCGCCGTTGATGGTGGCTCCCTCCATGAACGCGTTCCACGGGATGCTCGCACTGTCCAGCTGGGTGGGGAAGTTCGAGTCCGAATAGAGACACGGAACCCCGTTATAGCCCTTAGTGTTCGGGGAGCAGTCGTTAGCCGAGTTCTGCACGTCCGTCGAGTTGCCATCGATCTGAGCGATGTAGTTGTCCTCGCTCACGTGGCCGACGTCGTAGTAGTTCGAGAAGTACGCCGAATGCTGCGCCCAGTAGTAGAAGTGGGGCGTGTGCGCCGGCGAGATGCCGTAGGAGGACTCGTTCTCGAAGTTGATGACCATGACGTGCGGCTTGAGTGAAGGCGACATGGGGGTCACTGGGTTCGACCCGGCCGACAATGGCCCGTTGCCGACCGAGTTGGTCGCAGCAACCGTGAACGTGTAGGGCCGCCCGTCGGTTAGCCCTGTGACGGTGGCGCTGGTGTCGGTCCCGCTCACCGTGGCGCTCCCGCCTGGCGAGCCGGTTACCTTGTAGCTGGTGATGGTGGCGTCGCCGTTGGACGAGGGAGCGCTCCAGGTGACTGTAGCCTGGCCGGTTCCCCGTGTCGCGGTGCCGATGGTCGGTGCGCCAGGAGCCGCCGGGGTTGTTACCTTCGACGCCGGTGGGGCAGTCGAGCGGGTTGTCACGGTTGAGGTTGCGGGCGGGGTTGCAGTGGCCGGCCTGGCATGGCGGGACAGGATGGTGAACGAGGCGGCGACCAGAACCACGATAAGAGCGGCGAGAGAGCCGATGACCAGCCAGAGACCTTTCCGGCGGTCAGTCGGCGGGCCTGGTGTCATCGCCATTGACCAACCGTCGCTGGGTGATTGTTCATCCCACGGTGACGGGCGCTCGGGCGGTGGCGCTTCTCCGCTCGACGCTCCCTCGTCACTGTCGTTGGGGTCAATGACCTGCTCCCGGAGTGGCTTTCAGAGCCAGGGCGTCTATCGTGTAAAGAGGCACCAACTGAGCCCCGGTGGGCGATCATGCTGCGCCACCAGCCTGCCCTGTACGGCGGCCTCTGATTTGCTCCAGATCTTGGAGCGCGGTCATTACCCCACTTCCCTTCAGACAGTTGATGTCTGGCCCCTAACTATCGCAGGTCAACGAAAATAGCCCATGTCGAACGCGATCTCCAGTCGCCGACCCGGAGGTCGAGTCATTACCGTGCCATTCGAGGTTGGTGCAACCTATTCCTATCGCACTCCATCGCCAGTAGTAGCTCTAAGTGATCGTCCAGCACTCCGACCTGCGGATCTCTAGGAGGTGCCATTCGGCATAGCGTGGCGAGCACGGTATAACAGGTGAGTTGCAGAGATCAGTCCGATAGAGACTCCGGTGACCGGCGGAGACCCGAGGCGTCGCCCTGCGTCACCTACTACTATCCGGGTCGGCGCCACCAACGCGATCCACCCGGTCGGTGCCGAAGCGACCGTCAGCAAACAAGAGGGAGGTCAAGCGTCATGGTACGCCGTGTGGTCACCGGGCATAACGACGCGGGGAGGGCCGTATTCGCTAGCGACGAGGACATCGAGCTGGGGAACGGCGTGACCGGAGTGTGGGGAGCTGACTTCAACGGTCTGCAGTACCCAGATGACGGTTCCAAGCCTGTCCACGAGGACGAGTTGTTCCCGAAGATCGGCGGGTTCCGTTACGTAATCGTTACGCTGCCGCCGCTCGGCGCAGAAACCTCGTCCGCAGAGGCCGGTCAACAATCGTCGGCGCCCCCAGCGCGGCAAAACTATCAGGGGGACTTCCCGGAAGGTCCGGGATTTCACAGGACCGCTACGGTCGACCTCGAGGTGGTCCTGTCCGGGGAAGTCACGCTCGAGCTTGACGACGGTGTCACCAAGACTATGAAGCCGGGCGACACCATCATCCAGAGCGGCACGAAGCATCGTTGGCATAACCGTGGCAACGTGCCGGCGACCTTCGCGGCGATCATTATCGGAGTCGGCCACGACGAGTTCCCCTAAAGCAACGCTGAAAGGCTTTGAGTATCCAGCACTGCGCGACGCTCGAAGAGTCGCGCTCCCGTGACCCAGGGGACAATTGCCGACCCGGCCCGAGTAAAGTCCTTTCCGCGTCCTCACCAGGGGATGAACGGCCCGACACCGGTATCGCAGAGGGGGTGGGAATCCCCAGCAGATCCGGCAGTCAGTGGCCCTGTGAGACTGACTCGCACCTCCATCGGTGCGGACAGCACGGGTTCCGACTACGTTTGGCCGTACCAAGGTGACACCATGCCGGTGGCATCGGAATAATCGAGGGAGGTCGCAACCATGAGCGAGGACAACAAGGCGTTCGTCTTGGGCCTTCTAGATGATCCTCAGAGCTTCCTCAACGCTCTGGCGGACGATGTCCGGTGGACCGTGGTCGGCACAACGGTCTTTTCTGGCACGTACAAGGGAAAACAGGATGTCCTGGAGCGGCTTTTTGGTCCATTGATGGATCAACTTGTGTCACCGGGAAAGCAGTCAGTACAGAATGTCGTGGCCGAAGGCGACTATGTGGTGGTCCAATCGCAGGCGTCAGACCGTGTCACGAAGACGGGGAACCCGTACAACAACTCGTATTGCATGGTCCTAAAGGTTCTTGGCGGGAAGGTGGTTGAGATCGACGAGTATTGCGACACGGAGTTGATAACGAGCGCGTTTGGAACGGGGTAGTAACGACGATTCGGTCACGTCACTGGCCGCCGGACCAGGATTCCAGGGGCCGAGTGCCACCTGCGATGGTCTCTGCCAAACCGGTGGGCAGAGTGGCGTCGGGTAGTTCAGCGCTCGACCGCGTAGCTCAGCATCAGCACGCCGGTCGTGGTCGGCGCGGCGTCGAGCAGGCGGAACCGGAAAGGTCTCTCGGATGGGGGGAACAGAACGCGCCCGCTGCCGAGCACCAGTGGGTGCACGAAAAGCTGGTAGCGGTCGACGAGATCAGCCGCCATTAGCTGGGCAACGACGGTCTGGCTGCCGAGCACGACCACGGCGCCGGCGTGATCGGCCTTGATCGCGGTCACCGTCGGGACCAGTTCGCCGTCGAGGGGGTGGGCGTTGGCCCAGCCCAGATGGGTGAGTGTGCGGGTGGCCACATACTTTGCGCAGCGGTTAAGGTGGGCGGCCATCGGGTTGTCGTCAGCTTGGCGGGGCCAGAACGCGGCGAGGTGCTCGTAGGTGCGCCGACCGAACAAGTAGATGGTGTCGGGCTGCAGTCGGGTGACGGCGGACTTGAACTGCGTCTCGTCCTGGTAGGGCCCGCCCCACCCGCCATGCTGGAACCCGCCCTCGTGGTCGTCGGGGTCGTGGAACCCCTGCATGACTCCGTCGAGGGTGACGAATTCGACCACCGAGAGCTCACCCATTCCTATCCCTCTCTGTCACTGCAACTAGACCCGTCACAAGTGGTTCGGTCATGCCCGAGTAGACATCTCCCATCGCCTTTACTCATCGGTCAACAACTCCTGCCACAGCCGGGAAAGGCAAATTCGGCGAGCAGAAGTATCTGAGCCTATACATCATGCCCCGTAACGGAGTCGCTCGGGCGGCCCCGCCGCCGGCAACCATGAGGACGTCAACGACTGTCTTGACCCCCGGGCGTGTGTGCGGTGTTGGAGCGCTCCGCTCCAACCTCAACGTGGGCGGCGCAAGCGTAGTTGATAACCTACTGACGGGCGCAGGTCTCGATAGCTGGTTTATAGGCACCCGGATCCTGATCGGGTTTGGGAACCGCAGAAGCCTTACCTCGAGAGGGACCGAGCTGTCACAATTGGCGAACCGACAACGAAAGGGGCTCCGATGAGCAACGTAGAGACGATGGAGGAACTGTACGCCGCCTTTGGTCGAGGGGAGATCGAGGCCGTTCTCGCTGCTATGGACCCGAATATTGAGTGGCGCGAGGCCGAAGGCAATCCTTATCAGGTCAGCGGTGACCCCTGGATCGGTCCGGATTCCGTGGTGGCCAATCTCTTGGTCAAGCTTGCATCGGAGTGGGATGGGTTCACCGTTCACCCGAAGCAGTTCTACGGTGCTGGCGACACCGTAATCGTGGAGGGTCGGTACACGGGGACGTATAAGCCGACCGGTAAGAGTCTCGACGCCCAAGTCTGTCACGTGTGGCGACTGCGCAACGGCAAGGTCACCAGCTTTCAGCAATACGTCGATACCGCCCAACTCCAGAGCGTGGTGAAGTCACCGAGCTGAATCCAGAAGTAGGGGGCGCGGCGCAAGGGCTACGTCGCGGTCAGCCGCCCGGTACCCGGACCAATGCGCTTCGACCAACATTCGGGGACGCTCGGCAGGCGCGCGGGGCTACGGTTGACACCGTGACGAGGGATGACGTCCTGGACTTTTGCGGCGGCTTGCCCGGCGCGGTGGAGGACTACCCATTTGGGGATGGCGTTGCAGTGTTCAAGGTCGCCGGTCGAATGTTCGCTCTGGTGTCGCTCGAGGGGGATCCGGGCAGCGTCAACCTCAAGTGTGACCCTGGGCTGGCGCTCGAGTTGCGGGCTCGATACTCAGCCGTTCGCCCGGGCTACCACCAGGACAAGCGCCACTGGAACACCGTCGACCTCGACGGATCGATCGACGACAACGAGCTCCGAGAGATGATTGCTCACTCCTATGGGCTCGTCGTCGACGGTCTGCCACGAGCCCAGCGGGCTCGTATATCGGATGGGTGAGCAAGGGCGAGCAGTACTCGACGCCCGGCGTACTGAGAAACTCGCGGCTGATCCGGCGTGGCGGCTGATCGGGGCAGCCGGGCTAGCGCCCACTAGCTATCCTCATTGCCGCTTCGAGCAGCACGCTGCGTCCGGCGGCAAGGGCGGCTGCGATATCGACGTCGCGCGGGCGAGGACGTCACGGGCGGCGGCCACCATCCCGGCCGCCGGGAGCGGTCCGAGCGAAGGAGCGGTCAAGCGTAAACGATGACGCCGCGGATGTTTTTGCCGGCGTGCATGTCCTCGTAGCCCTGGGCGATCTGGTCGAGGGTGTAGGTGGTGGTGATCAGCTCGTCCAGCTTGATCTTGCCGTCCCGGTACATCTGGGCCTGGCGCAGGATGTCGGAGCTGGGGTTGGACGCCCCGAACAGGGCGCCCTGGATCCGCTTCTGGTACAGGGTCAGCTCGCTGAGCGCGACCGGGATGCCGACCTCCTCGAAGTTACCGACCCCGCTGACCACCACCGTGCCGGCCTTGCGGATGGCCGCGAAGGCCTGGCCCACGTGCTCGCCCTTGGTCACCCCCACGGTCACGATGGCCGAATCGGCCCCCTGACCGTTGGTCACGCTCTTGGCGAACTCGTCGGCCTCGGCGATGTCGGCGAAGGCATGGGTGGCGCCCAGCTGGAGGGCCTTCTCCCGCTTGAGCTCCACCGGGTCCACCGCGATGACATTGGAAGCGCCGGCCAGGGCCGCCCCCTGCACCGCGTTGATGCCGACGCCACCGACGCCCATGATGATGACGGTGTCACCCGGACCGACCTGGGCCGAGTTGACCGCCGAGCCCCACCCGGTACCCACCCCACAGCCGAGCAGGCACACTTTCTCCAGCGGCAGATCCTTCTCGATCTTGACCGCCGACGCCAGGCTCACCACCGTGTGCTCCGCGAAGGTCGAGATACCAGCCATCTGGCCGACCGGATCGCCGTCGACGGTGTGCAGCCGGAAACTGGTCGGATCTTCGAGGCGACCCCCGCTGAGCGCACCGGCGCCGAGATCGCACAGGTTCTGCAGGCCCGAGGCGCACCACCGGCACCGGCCGCAGCCGGGCACGAAGGAGAAGATGACATGGTCGCCCACCTCGTACCCGACGGTGTTCGGACCCACTTTCTCCACCACCCCGGCGCCCTCGTGGCCTCCGCAGAAGGGGTAGACCCCAACCGGGATGTCCCCGGTGGCGATGTGGTCGTCCGAATGGCACAGACCCGAGGCCGCCATCTTCACCAGCAGCTCACCTTGCCGGGGCTCGTCCAGCTCGATGTCGATGACCTCGTAGGTGCCCGGCGCCTTGGTGATGACAGCACCCCGTGTTCTCATCTCGTTCTCCCCTGGTCGCGGATCCATCCGTCGCCTTCGATCATAGCGGCGCCCCCCGATGATCTCCCATGCCGCTCCAGTCACGCTGGCGACCTGTTCCCCAATCCTGAATTCTCGCCCCGGTCATATACACAAATGCCGGCCACGTCTCATAGCCGCTCGGATAGGGCCAGGTTCCGCCGAACGGGCCGAGGTTGTGGAGCAGGCCGAATCGTTATACCGAGCCTTGCGTGCTGCCCGGGCCCTCCGGGCGAATGGCATCGGCGCCACAGGTGTCTGCTACGCGACCACTCGGCAGGAGGCGCAGGCGTGCAGACCGTCCGGGTGGCGGCGGAGGATGGTGGTCGGAGGTGGACAGGGCGGCACCAGCTTGGTCAGCGAGACTGAGCGCGACACGTAGCTCGTCGCGGGAGGGTGTCTTCGGACCCAGGGTCAGCCGGTAGTGGGCTATTACCTGCCCCTGGCACCAGATGGGAAGGTCGATCTGCGGCGGGTCGTCCCTGGTGAGTGGGGTGAGAAGGCCGATGAGGCGGCCGTCGCGGGCGACCGATGGTCGTGTCCCGTCGGGCGGCCAGGCCTGAAACTCGGTAGCAATCAGTTCGAGGGCTCTGTGCAGTTCCGCTCCGAGCGCCCCGATGATGAGTCGGTGTTCTTCCCCGATTGCCACCAGGCCGGAGGCTTCCATCACGACTGCCAGGGCGTCAGCCCGGTGGTCTTGGGCGGTTCGGTATTGGGCCAGCCGGGCCGCCCCGGCCCCGACGAGCAATCCGGTTGCCAGGAGGATCAGGGCGGTGGTGATGTCCACGCCTCGGGACATGGTTAGCGTCCCGTAGGGGTGGGTGTCCAAAAGATCGAAGGTCACCGCAGCGGCCATCGCTGAGATGAGCGCAGCCCTGGTACCGGCCATCCATCCGACTGTCCCGATGACGACGACGAGTAGTAGGGCCAGGTCGGTGTTGGGCAGTCTCTCCCGAAGGGGGATCCAGGCTGCAGACACGGCCAGGGGGAGCGCAGCGGCGAGGACCAGCCTGGCCCAGGTCAAGCGCAGGTCGGTCACAGTCCGACGATACCGCCCCGGGGTGGCGTCCCTACGCTTGCCCCCGCGGCAAAGCAGCCGGGGTCTCGTAACCGTATGCCTGCTGCTGGGTCGGATATCTTTGGGTTACTGACCGGGCGCGGCCAGGAATCCGGAAGCTTCGCCGTCCTCACCTATTTTCTAATGGCAATAGCGCCCGTCGCACCAGGGTCCTCAGCTCGTCTCGGGGCGGCGAGTTCGGGTACGGAGGCCGCGGCCTCCTTGCGGGGCTTCGAATGCGGCATCATGATCTCGCCATGAACTCTTTCGCTCGCCTGGCCGCGTTTGTGCTCCCGCTGGCCATCGCGGTGGTTTTGTTCCCTTTCCACACGTCGATGCCCAACACCGAAGCGGCGCTGATCGTGGTCGTAGTCATCGTCGCTGTGGCCGCGTTAGGAGACCACCTTTCTGGTGTCCTGGCCGCGCTGTCGGCCGGCCTCTTGTTCGATTTCTTCCTGACCAGCCCATACGAACGCCTGAGCATCACCCGGAGACAGGACATAGATACGACCGTCCTGCTGTTCCTGGTGGGCCTGGTGGTGACCGAACTGATGGCGCGGGGAAGGCGCAGCCGCCGGCGGGCGGCTGAACAGTCGAGCTACCTCGCCGAGCTGTGCCTGGTGTCGCGGATGATGGCGGAAGGGGCCGAGCCTCGCCTCGCCATCACCCACGTCGAAGGTTTGCTGGCCGACGTTCTGGGTGTGCGGGCCTGCGAGTACGACCCGTCGCCCCCGAGCGGCAAGGCCGCCATCCTGCGCCGGGACGGCAGCGTGGTGCTGGCCGGCCGCCGTTGGCCCAACCTGCCCGGTCGGGTGGTAGATCTGCCGGTCGAGTACGGGTCGCAGTCCTACGGGAGGTTCGCCCTGACGCCAACCCCGGGGCTGGTCGTACCGCTGGAGCGCCGGCTGGTCGCCGCCGCGCTGGCGAGCGACGTCGCCGCCATCCTGGCCGGAGCTCGGACGAGGCGAGAGTCGTAGATCGCCAGATGGCAGACCCGAACCCTTCACCAGCGCCCCAGCGTCAGTCGACCGCGTTCTCCGAACGGCCGCCATCGAGGGCGGTCGGGCGGAAGGTGGCTCCCGAAGCCCTGCCGAGTCCTGACGCGGTTCGACTACCCGAGACGGTCCGCTATCGCATCAAGAACGCGCTGCTCGGCCCGCCGATTGCCACCGAACGCCAGGCGCAAGAACGCCTGGGGAAGGCAGCCGGTCTCGGAGTCCTGGCCCCCGACATGATCTCGTCGTCGGCCTACGGCACCGAGCAGATGCTGACCCAGCTGGTGCCGTGGTTCGGCCTGGCCGCCTTCGCACTGGTCGTGCCCATCACGTTCGTGATCCTGGGCATCTTGATCTTCGTCACCCTGTCGTACCTGGAAGTCATCAAGGTCTACACCAAGGCCGGCGGGTCCTACGTCGTGGCGCGTGACAACTTCGGCCCCAACGTGGCCCAGATCGCCGCTGTGGCCCTCCTCATCGACTACACGGTCACCGTGGCCGTGCAGTGCACGGCCGGTACCGACGCGTTGACGTCGTTGATCCCGCCGCTCACGTCCTACACGGTTCCCATAACCGTCGGCGTGATCGTGATCCTCTGCTACGGCAACCTGCGGGGGATCAGGGAGGGGGCGAAGGCGTTCGCCCTGCCCACCTATTTCTTCATCTTCGCCCTGGGCACCACTATCGTCGTGGGGCTGATCAAGCAAGCGACGGGCCACGCCCAGGCCCAGCTGGCCCATACGGCCGGCATGATCCCGTTCGGAAGCCACTCCGGGCTGACCGAGTTCGCCGCCATCACAGCGATCCTGCGCGGCATCGCCAACGGAGGCTCGTCCCTGACCGGGTTGGAGGCTATCTCCAATTCGATAGGCGCCTTCCGCCGCCCGGAGGCCCGCAATGGGCGCATCACACTGGTCGTGATGAGCTCCATCCTCGGGGCACTGGTGCTCGGGGTGACGCTGCTGGCCCACTTTTCTCATGCGGCCCCCTACACCGCCGGCTCGCCGACGGTGATCGCCCAGGTCGCCGGCTGGGTGTTCGCAGTCCACGGCCCGGGACGGGTGGCGCGAGACCTGGTGCTGATAGCCACCATGCTGATCCTTTTCACCGGCGGGAACACCAGCTTCAACGGCTTCCCCTACCTCGCCAGCTTCGTCGCCGAGGACTCGTTCTTGCCCCGTCAGCTCACCCGTCGGGGCCATCGCCTGGCCTTCTCCAACGGCATCCTCGTGCTGGCCATCGTCGGGATAGCTCTGGTAGTCGGCACTCACGCCAACCTCACCGCCCTGGTGGCCTTGTACGCCATCGGTGTGTTCACCGGATTCACCATGGCCGGAGCGGGGATGGTCAAGTACCACCGCACGACCCGAGAATCCGGATGGAAATGGCGGCAGTGGATCAACGGCTTCGCCGCCGTGTTGTCGGCGCTGGTGGTGCTCATCTTTGCCGTGTTCAAGTTCGTGGAGGGCGCCTGGCTGGTAGTCCTCGCCGGACCCATCCTGTACTTCCTTCTGATCCGTCTGCACCGCCAGTACACGGCCGAGACGACCGAACTCGAGACGGAAGCGCCTCAGGCGTGCGAGGTGCCAGTGCTGCGCCGGCACGTGGTCATCGTGCTCGTGGACCGGCTGGACCTGGCGACGGCCCGGGCCATCCAGTACGCGCGCACGCTCAACCCGGACCAGCTGCGCGCTGTGCACTTCGCTGTGGACCCGAAGGACGCCCAAACCCTGGAAACCGACTGGAGCCGGCTAGGCCTGTCGAGCCTGCCGCTCGACATCATCGACTGCCCCGACCGGCGGCTAGCCCGGGCGGCGCTCGAACTGGCGGCCGAGACCCTCGCCGACGGCGGGACCGAACTGACGATCCTGTTGCCCCGCCGGGCCTACGCCACCGGCTGGCAGCGGCTGTTACACGATCGCAGCGCCGACCGTATCGCCGCTGTGGTGTCCGAGCTCCCCCACGCCAATGCCACCATCGTGCCCTTCCAGTTGGCGGACGGACGAACAACCAGGCGGGAGCGGATCCGGCCAGAGGCGCTGCGGGAGGTCGTGTCGACGCCCAAGGTGGCGGGGACGACGCCCATAGGCGAGGCCAACTGGCGTGACCAGGTCCGGGTGGCGGGCCGCGTCAAGTCGATCCGCGTGCCAACCGCGGCCGCCACCGCCATCCTGGAGTGCACCCTCGTTGATCCGAGCGGGGCCATCCTGCTGGTGTTCCAGGGTCGGCGGCGCATCCCTGGAATACAGCAGGGCGTCAAGCTGGTCGGCGAGGGAAGGGTCGGAGCCTGGAAAGGACAGCTGGCCATCCTGAACCCGCACTACGAGTTGATCGCCGATCCCGAAACGATGGGCTGATCGGTTCGGCGGCGCTCGTAGCCATCTGATCAGCTGGCGGCAGTTAACGGTTGGCCAAAGGGGCGTTATCCGCTCAGATCGACTATTCGGGGACGCTTGGCAACCGCTTCGTGGTCGGCGTTGTGGTCGAAGACCATCCCGCCCACCCGGCGACTGCGGACACCTCGAAGTCGGGATTCCGGGACGCTTCCGGCGATCCGTATGGGGCAGGGCGGACCGGGGCCCGGCCGGCGCGACGAGCCTCGGCCGAGCCCACTGCGGCCGCAGTAGGATTCGGTATCGTCGACGGTCGCCAGGGTCCCGCAGGGTGACTCGGGGCTCATTTGGTGAAAAGGGAGGCATCCGGGGGGTGATGGCCGCCGATGACGCAGGAGGGTGAGGTCGAAACGAAGCAGGCAAGGGGGTCCGAGATGGAAGCGCCGCTGTCGGACATCCGGGTGGTCGAGGTAACCAACTTCGTGGCCGCGCCGAGCGCCGGCGCGATCCTTTCCGACTTTGGTGCCGACGTGGTCAAGGTGGAACCGCTGCGGGGCGACACGTGGCGGGGCATGACACGGCCACCGAAGCCGCCCCGGGGCATGCCAAACCTCGATTACGGCTTTCTCGTGGACAACCGGGGCAAGAAGTCGGTGGCCATTGCCCTCGACACCCCGGACGGGGCCGATCTCGTGCAGCGGCTGGTGGCCCGGGCCGACGTCTTCCTGTGCAACCTGCTTCTCCACCGCCAACGGCGCTACGGCCTCGACTGGCCGACCCTGCGCGGCGTCAACCCGCGGCTCGTGCATGCCACCTTCACCGGGTACGGCATGAGTGGGCCCGACGTCCTGCGCCCGGGCTATGACGTCACCGCCTTCTTCGGTCGCGGCGGGGTCGCCGCCGCCATGACCGATCCCGGCATGGTTGCTCCCATGCCCCGGCCCGCGCAGGGCGACCACACCGCCGGCCTGGCCCTTGCTCTGGGCATCCTGGCCGCCTTGCGCCTGGTTGAACATTCCGGTGAAGGGCGGGCGGTCGACGCTAGCCTGCTCGGGACTGCGGCCTGGACCATAGCCACGGATCTGTCCGCTGTACTTATCGACGGCCGTGAGCCGACCAAACGCGACCGCCACCATCTGATCTCGCCGCTGGCGAACCGTTTCCTCTGCGGCGATGGCCTGTGGATCCTCCTCACCATGCCCGAGCTGCACTGGTGGCCCCGGTTCTGCGAAGCCTTCGGCCATGTGGAGTGGCTCACCGATGCGCGCTTCGATACACCCAAGAGCCGCTTCGACAACATGCCGACGCTGATCGATCTCATGGACGCCGAGTTCGCCACCCGGTCACGCGACGACTGGGGGCGGATCTTCGATGACGCCGGGCTGATCTGGGGACCGGCGTCAACCATCAGCGAGCTGGCCTCGGATCCCCAAGCGGCGGCGGCCGGCCTGTTCCCTGCCGTCGAGCACCCCTCGGGCGGCGCCTTCCGCACGGTGGCCGTCCCGGTACACATCGATGGCGTCGCCATCGGGCCGCGTGGGCTCGCGCCTGAGATCGGCCAGCACACGGCGGAGGTGTTGGAGGGCGCAGGTCTGACGCCCGGGGAAGTGTCCGCGTTGGCTGCTGCCGGCGTAGTCGGACCGCCCAGCCTCGACGAGCCCGACGACGAGGCCGTCACGCTCGACGTGACCGACCAGCCGCAATGGTGAGGGTCAGTCCCGATTCGACCTGACTGACGATCTGCCGACGAAGAGCCCGCACCGACCTACTGCCCGGTTGCCACGGAACTCCATCGTCCGCGCCCGGCGACCCTCGCCTCGGGGCTGCGATCTCCTGCCGGCGCATCCTTCCGACCTTTGCTCGCCGGGCGAGCCGGACGCTAACAGCGGAACTCTCGGCCTCACCCGCCCGGGCGCCTGTCACCAGGCCCTCGCCCCGCTCACGGTAGACGCCCGGAACCTCACCCGCTTCAACGCGCCCAGAACCAGGACTCTGACACAAACAGGATTCGATCGGTTCTGATCAGGGGATGCGTGCCGCGGTGAGGACGTACATCGAGTCGTCGACCACGGTGGGGGAGCCTGGTGCATATCGAGCTTGCAGCTGCGATGCGAGCGCGAGGTCCACAATCCGGAATCCGTGCTGTGTGAGGAAATGGTCGTAGTCCTCGGGGTGCACTCCGAAGGTGACGGGCTCGCCGATAAGGCTCAGCGCGGTGGGTGCACTCCGCCGGGCCGTGCCGAGTGGGCTAGGGTCGTCGACGAGGTGCCACATGTCCTGGGCGATCTGCGAACCGTCGCCGCTCAGATCGTGCGCAGCGTCGAGGGTTACCTTGACCGCGGCCCGAGTGAGGTACATGGGGACGCCCTCCCAGATGAAGAAGGTGGCAGCCCCGAGCCTGAGGCCATGTTCGGGGAGGACGTCAGCGAGCGCCTGGGTCTCGAAGTCGATCTCAACCCGGACGAGGTTCGGTTTGGGGAACTGGTTGGAGTGGCGGGCTATCGTGGCCGCCTTGGCCCGGCTGATCGTCGCGAGGTCGACTTCGAACACCGGACGTCCCTCGAGCTTGTCTATGAACCGATATGCGCGCGTGTCATAGCCGGCGCCAAGCACTACGACTTGGGCCACGCCGGCGTCGAGGGCCGCAATCAGGTGGTCATCGATGAACCGGTGCCGCAGCGGCACGTACGTAGTTCCGGTGGTACCCAGACGTCGAGGGACGCGTCCGGTCAGGTTGCCGGACCACGCGGCCAGGGCCCGTCGTGCTGGCGGTGAGAGGAAGAGCTGCGCCCAGGGGTCGTCAATGACGCGCTCGGCCGCCGGCTTGAGGTGCTCGAGGGCGCGAGCCATCGTCACCGCCTCCGCCGTCAGGCTCGGGCGAGATTGAAGCCGGTGGGCGAAGAACGGGGGAATATCAGCGCTCATGAATACCTCGGAGACTCTAGCCCGAGCATGATCTCATGCTCTGACGCCGTGGGTCCCACTCGCGAACCCTCCGTTTGGCTGCTCGAATACCTCGATGCCGTCCTGAACCTCAACTCCGTTTCAGAACCAGAGCGTCCCGCAACTTGTCGATTCGTTGGGCTGGTATTTGCGGCCGGCGCCAGCGGAGGGCAGGTCGCCGGCTAGTTCCGACCGACGATCTCGTCCGCAAGCCCGTAGGCGACGGCCCCGGCCGCGTCGAGATGGAGTCCGGAGCGCAGGTCGGCCTCCACGTGCTCGAAGGCCTGGCCCGTGGCCTCGGCTATCCGGCGGACGAAGCTCTCGAGCCGCTCTTGCATGTCGACGGCCTGTCGGTGAAGTTGGCTGGCCACCCCAATGAACTCCGCCCGCGGTTCGTGGAGGTGAATGTGGCCGTGCGCGCCGATGCGCCGGTGACGGCACACGGCCAGGACGCCAACCATGGTCCCGCCGACGGTTCCGGTCACCGTCCCGTTGACGGCCACTCGCAATGCGTCGACTGTGTCGATCAAGGCGAGAGCCACGTCGAGCGAGTCCGACCCGGCACTTATCCGCATCTCCACCGGCTCGTCCCCGAAGGCCTCGAGGGCCATCAGTGAGGCGACGATCGCGGCCGACTTGGCGTGGTCGACGTCGCCGTTCACCAGGACGATTCGCAGGTCGAGCAGGGCCTGCTCAGCTGCCGAGAGACGTTGCGGCAGACTCGGATCCGTTCCCTCGCCGCCTTCGACAACTCGCCCGTCGGCCACGCTTAGACGATACTCGGGCCGTCCGTCATGCCGCCAACACCGGCACCCGAAGCGCAGAATGGCAGCGGCCCGAGCGTGTCATGCGACTGAGGCCGACACCATAGGGCTCGGGTTCTCCGTCGAAGGCGATCTCCTCGAAACCGGCCTCAGTAGACCAGCGGCGTACCTCAGGACGGCGGTCTGGTTCGGAGCCACCACGACGGGCCCAACCTTCGCCGGCTGGTTCTCCAGGAGGGGGATGACGTCACGTCCGTCTCCAGCGCAAAGGCTGGGAACCACAGGCTCGGATCCGACCAGGTCAAGTGCATCACTCAGCCGAGACCGCACTCGATCCTCGGTGGCCGGAAAAGCCTGGGTTAGTCGGGGAGATCGGGGTGTGCCGCTCTCTCCTGTTCCTCCTCGGTCACGGCGATCCACTCGCTTTCCTCGGCGTCCTCTCCCGGCGTAACCTCGAAGCCCAGGAAGCTCGCGTCCGTACTCACGCCCAGATTCACAAGTTTGCGAATCTCCAACAAGGCCGCGGGCAATACCCGCTTCCATTCCATACCGCCGTAGGTATCAGTCCACCCGAGTGAAGCCAGGACATCCCACAGCGGCTCCGACGCCGCGATGAGCCGCCGCGCATCCGTCTCCGATACCCCGCACTCGAAGGCGACCCGCTCGACGTCGTCGACATCCGGCTCGGGCCTACCACGTTCCACTGTCACTACCTCCTGTTCAGATTGTGGCCAACCCCCGGGCCGGTGACAACAATGCCGGGGGTTTCAAGTTGTACCGGATGATCGGATCCCTTGCGGGGGGTTGTATGGTTGAACTACATTTCAGGCCGTTCCTTGGCCACTGGTTGATTCGCGGCCGCCCAGGCAGCCAGGCCGCCGTCGAGATGGGCGACGTTGGCGTATCCCAAATCCTGTAGAGAGCGAGCGGCCAGAGCGGATCGACCACCGGCGGCGCAATGAAGAATTACACGCTTGTCCGGAGCGATCTCGCTCCGATAGTAGGGGCTCGTGGGGTCGGCATAGAACTCCAGCATTCCACGCGGGAGGTGAACGGCCCCCGGAATGAACCCGTTCTGTACCCGTTCTTCGCTCTCGCGGATGTCGACGATTACTGCCTTGCCGTCTTGAAGCTCTGACACCACTTGATCGACTGTCAAGTTCTCGACTACCGCTTTGGCGGCTGCGACCAGTTCTGCAGCGGTCTTACCGGCCATGCTCCATCCTCCTGTGCTTGGATAACAAACGTTGATTGTTCTGAATACCACACACCGTGTCCTCCGGCGCAGGCCTAGCCGGCACCGAGCTAGTCGGCCGAGCCCGGCGGCGACCGTCCAGGTCTCATCGGCGCGTACGAGCATTCTTCTGGGAAGCCCGCTCGAGTCTTGATCCCGATGAAGGAGTCCCAATATAACGGGTCTGACTTCTGCTTGTGGCCGTCCCTGCGACAATGATTGATAGGAAATCGGGCGACGTCCTTATGTCCCACCGCCCGCCGAACGGCTCCCTAATCGCCACCGGACCCGGCCTGGGCGCGCCGACCGCGGTCAGCCCCGTCAGGGCCAGGACGGAGCTAGTGTCGCGGCCATGACCGGCGTCGAGGTGTATGTGGATCCGAGTTGCCCGTGGGCGTGGATCACGTCCCGATGGATGAAGGCGGTCGCGCCGCACCGCGGCCTGGGGGTGACCTGGCCGTCGTACTGCCTTGAAATCCGAGACGACTACGGGGTGGCGCCGACGGTGCCGCCCAAGCACCGCGAGGTGGCGATCTCGGCGCATGCGCTGTCGCACCGGATGCTGAGGATCTTCGAGGCGGCCCGAGCGAGCACCGGCGAAAGCGCGGTCGACGCGCTGTACACCGAGTGGGGCGCGCGCTTCTTCGCGGGAGGAACCAAGAGTGAGGAATTGCTTCTGCAGACCGTGATCGCGGCCGGGCTGGACGAGCAACTGGTCAACGCGGCCGACGACGACAAGTGGGACGGGCCGATCATGGAGTCGATGGAGATCGCGTACGCGTTCGGCGGACAAAAGACGCAGACCCCTGCGATCGTCATTCGCGACGACCCGCCCCACGGATTCAAGGGCCCGGTGATGGCGCCGGCACCGACCGGCGAGGCCGCAATCCGGTTGTGGGATGCGATCGTCACACTCTCCCGCGAGCCTGGGTTCTTCGAGTTCACCCGCCCCCGTGTGAACTCTCCCCGGCCGTGACCTGGCTGCCCTAACTCAGGCGGGACGGTTCACGTTTTGATGTTGGTGATGAGGTCACCGAGCTCGTTGTAAAGCGTCCATATGGGCATCTCGTCGTCCATGTTGACGGCTTCGACGATCTGGTCGACGAGCCGGTCCCGGCCGGGCTGGGCCAGTCGAGAGATTCGCCGATCGCCTTCACCCACGCGACAGGCGATATCTAGAGCCCCGGGCCTTTTCGTCGGGCGGGACGGGCGACATTGTCGGTTATGGTCAGAGGCTGTAGACGAGGGTGCTGTACACCTCGGTCACGTGTGAGAAGTTGATGCTGGTGCTGGAGCACACCTGCTCGCTGTTGAAGGGCAGGATGATGGAGTTGAACGATCCGGGCGGGTAGACCCGCACGCCGGCCGGGGTCACCGCCAGGCAGGCCGAGGGCGGGTAGAAGCCGACGTCGATGAAGTGCAGGATGGCTTGGGCGGATGCTCCGGGGGGCAGCGTGACCGGACCGAAGTGCGGGTCAGGCTGTTCGGTGGCCGGGTTGCCGATCTGGTTGCCCTGGTTGTCGACGAAGGACACGCCCGGGAAGCCGTTCAGGTAGCAGGGGGCCGACGAGGCGTTGGTCAGGTTGAGAGGCAGGTAGCGGTTCCCGAGCCCGGCTTGGAGTTGGCCCAGGGAGAGGTGGAGTTGGGTGGTGGAGCATTGCAGGGCGGGCAGGGCCGCATGGGCCTGCCAGATGCCCAGGTCGGTGCCCCGGGCGAACACTTGCACGTTGTCGGCGGCCGGTGCGACCGCGGCCGGGCCCGAGGTGAGGGTGCCGCCCTGGGCCAGCTGCCAGCCCGACCAGGTGGGGCCCAGGTCATACCACTGGTGGTAGAGCCGCTGGTCGCTGCCGGTGGCGAAAAGGTCCAACCGGCCCGGACCCCAGCTGGACAGGCCGGGGCTGGCGGCCAGCACGCCGCCCAGCGACTCGAATCCGGTCCAGCCGCCGGCGTAGGCGATATGCCAGGCCCCCAGGTTGGTGCCCCGGACCACCACGTCGATACGACCCGAACCCCACGACACCGCCGCCGGCGAGGAGGTGAGGGCGCCCCCCAGGGGCTGCCAGCCCGACCACAGCCCGGCAAACCATTTGTGCCACAGCTGATTGTCGGTGCCCCGCACGAACACGTCCAGCCGGCCCGGCGCCCACGACGACACCGCCGGAGCGCCGATGACCCCGCCGCCGAGATTCTCCCAGCCCGACCAGGCCCCGGCATACCACTTGTGCCACAGGTGCCCGTCGGTCCCGGCCACGAACACGTCGACCCGGCCGGTGGACCAGGCCACCGCCCCCGGATCGGAGCCCAGACCGCCCGGCGGGGCGCCCAGGTTCTCCCAGCCCGACCACGAGCCGGTAGACCACTTGTGGTACAGGTTGTTGGTGCTGCCCCGCACGAACACGTCCAGGCGGCCGCCCGACCAGTAGGTCACCCCGGGCGCCCCCTGAGCCACCCCGCCCAGGGGACTCCAGCCGCTGAACAGTAGCGAGCTGTCGGCACTGGCCCGGCCCGCCTGCACCAGCACCAGGGCCAGCACGGCCAGGGCCACCGTGGCCACCGCCACCCGCAGGCCCCAGGCCCACCCACCCACAGTCAGTGCCGGCTGCCATTTCCTCGTCAACCTCGACATCGCTCACCCCTCGGGCGTACATCCACAGAACACGACTAGGAAGAGACACGCCGAGCAGGTGAAGAAAATACGTTCGCTGTCGATCGGCTACGCGGCCCGCCGCCCTGCTGTCCTCCACTGCTGCGGCCGGACTATTGATTGCTCATTCTGTCGCCTCGGTGGAGAAGCTGGCGATCGGAGCACCCTCAGCGGGACGTCACCTGGGCGAGTTCCTCACGCGCCCATCGACCCAGACCCGCGTAGCCGTGGTCGGATGCGATTAAAGCGGCGCTTTCTAGCAAGGCCATGGCGCGGGACGGGTGGGGTCTCGGTCCACAGATGAGCCAGGGCTATCTTGGTCTCACCGACGAAGAAGGGCGACTTCAGATGGTGACAGCCCGCGACAGGTTCATCCAGAACAGGGCGGCCGGGTCATCGATCTGAGGGCTCAGCTGACCGGCCGGGGCAATCCTGGTGCGGCGATATTCGGTTAGCTCCGGAACAAGTGAGGCGGGATACGGGCGGACGAGGGCGCGAAGAGGGCAGCCATGTCGCCTGACCGACCCGCGGTTTCGGCGACTCACTCACTGGAGGGCAGTGTCTCTCCAGCGTTAGCACACCGTAACCGCAACACAACGCTGAGTCCCACCAGCATGTACCGACGGCACCCTTTCGGGGTGCCGTCGGCCGCGTTTTGCTTCATGCCCGATGTTCGGGCGTAAAGCGGCAGATCAGCGCCAGCCTGGTCCGAACGAACCGGCTTACGGTCAGGCGGAGGGGACCGAGACGGTCAAGCCGTGGCGTTGCCCCACTTCGACAAGTTTGGCCAGATCCGGGTTTTCTGGTGAGATCTCACGATCGATATCGGCGAACAGGCGCGAGGCGCCTTCACGCGACGTCATCGAGATCATCACCCCACCACCGGGACCGAACCGAAACCAGTGGACGCTTCCGGCCGGTAGGTGCACGAGTGTTCCTGGCACGGCCTTCATCTCTTGATCGTCGACGCCGAAGGCGATTTCCCCTTCGATCACATAAAAGGATTCGTCCCAGGGGTGGCTGTGCGGGGGCGGACCACTGCCTTCCGGACCGGCCTGACGAAAGATTTCATAACCTCCGGTCTGGGCCCCCGAGGCGAGTACGGTGATCCCCTCGCCCACAACCTTGAGCGGCCGGAACGCCTCGTCGGGATAGACCACAAAGGGTTGAAGCATTGTTTGACCCCCTTGTCGAACGCCGCCCCATCGTGTGGCATGCGTACTGTTATGGGATAGATGTACCATAAGCCTATGCGAGCTTCGAGTCAAGAGCCAGCTGGTGAACAGGGACGGGTGAATCAGAAGCGCCGCACCCGAAAGGCCATCGTCGACGCCGCCCAGGCGGTCCTGCAGCGAGGCGAACGCCCGACCGTGGCCCTCGCCGCCGAGGAGGCCATGGTGTCGCGAACCACGGCCTACCGGTACTTTCCCGACCAGGAGTCGCTGCTGTTGGAACTCTCAGTCAGGGCCGAGATGGTCGAGGTGGAGGAACTCGTGGCCCGGCCGCTTGACGGCACTTCGCCCCAGGGCCGGCTGCTCGAAGTGGTCGACATTTTCAACCGTCACGGCACGGCCAACGAGACCCTTTACCGCAGCGGGCTACGTCATTACATGGACGTGTGGCTGGCCGCCGAACGGGCCGGCCAGGATCATGACTATCAGGTCCGAGAAGGACGTCGTCTGCGGTGGATCTCCGCCGTGCTCGAACCGTTAGGCGACCACCTCGCCGGCCCGGACATGGAACGGCTACAGGCCGCGCTCTGCCTGGTGATGGGCCCCGAGGCCATCACCGTTCTCCGCGACATCTGTCAGCTCGATGGAGAAGCTGTTATCGCCGTCGCCCACTGGGCCGCCGAAGCCATTCTCACCGCCGCTCTGTCCACAGCATCGGTACCGTCGCTCCGAGAGCCCGACAGCTCATGAGCTAACCCGAGTTCGGTTGCGAGTGCGACGGCGTATGAACCATTGCACCGGGGAGGTACAGGCGGTAAACCGGTCGCAACGGGGACCAACTTCGGAGGGGACAAATGATGAGAAGAGCGGTGTTGTTCGGCGCCCTGCTGCTCGAAGGGCTGATGGCCGTGCCGTCGCTGGCCTCTGCCAGCCCGACGAGCGGCACGGAGCGATTCCAGTTGACCACGGTCAACAACCAGCCTGGCTTCATTCTCGCTAGAGGTGTGTTTACTGCCAGTGGAGTGGACTATGCCAAGGGCAACAGGGACCTGGCCGTCTTTGACACCGGGGCGTTCACGATTCATCACCCGGGCGGCATGGCAACGTTCCACCTCAACCCCAGGACCGGCCAGGTGGTGATCGACCTCTCTGGCCACTACACCATCAACAATGGTTATGGCGCCTATCAGGGGATCACGGGTTCGGGGACTTACACCGGTACTGTCACCGGCGTGTTGCCACGCAACCCCAATGGCACCTGCAGCATGCACGCCCAGCCGTTCTCGGCGGTGACGCGCGTTTTCGCCAAGGGGCCGGTCTCCTTCGCCTGACAAGGTCCGGATCGACAGCGCCGGGAGGCGATCCTTTCTGCGCAGTTGCTACCTTCGGGCCATGGAAATGGTGCGTCACGTAGTCGTCCTCGATGCCGCCGATCTGGATGTCGAGAGCACGTTCTGGGCCGGGATGTTCGGCGGGCGGGTGTTTAAAGATGACCGCTTTCACTGCGTTCTCACTTCCTCCGGTGAGTGGCCCCTCGGCGTGCAGCTGGCGCCGAACCACGTTCCGCCCGGCTGGCCGGAAGGGGCTCCTCAGCAGGTACATCTCGACCTCCACGTCGAAGATCCGCAAGCTGCCCACGAGGCGGCGGTCGGGCTCGGTGCTAGACTGCTCCAGCCAGGCGATCTGGATGCCGATGAGGGACACCAGGTGTACGCCGATCCGGCAGGGCACCCGTTCTGCATCGGCTGGGGGCATCCTTCCCGCAAGGCGGTCGCCGCGTTCGTTGCTGAACGGATGAGTGCGGAGAGCGCCGGGTCCGAAGGTCAGGACTAGCGGGAGGCCATTTCCAGCTTTGGGGCTCGTGCCGCAGGAGTCCTGAGCCGCCGCGATTGACTGATAGGTCTGCCCATGGAGGTCGAGCCGATTGGTGGCGGACTGCCGGTCTTCAGCTGAGGCTCGGTGACCCGTCTGTCACGGGACATGTACCGGCAGGTGATCGACGACCCGGATGAACTTTCCCGGGGCCAACTCGGGCTCACCCACCTCGATGCCGGGGACGCGGCCGAGCAGCTCCCGGAACAGGGCGCGCAGTTGCGAGCGGGCCAACCAGGCGCCGATGCAGAAGTGCGGTCCGCCGCCGCCGAAGGCGACGTGCGGGTTCTTGGCCCGGGACAGGTCGAAGTCGTGCGGCCGCTCGAACACCGATTCGTCGCGATTGCCGGAGCAGTAGAACATGCAGACCTTGTCGCCTTGGGCGATCGGCTGGCCGCCGAGCTCGGTGTCGACCAGGGCGGTGCGGGTGAACTCCATGACCGGTGACGCGTGCCGCAGGAACTCCTCGACCGCGTTCGCGATCCGCCCGTCGAAGTCCTCGAGGAGGTAGGCCCGCTGGTCGGGGTTCCGGTCGAAGGCTACGGTCGTGAGCGAGGTGGTGTTCCTCGTGGTGTCGTTGCCGGCGACGGTGAAGAGGACCATGAAGGCCCCGATGTCGTCGTCGGTGAGCCGTTGCCCGTCCACCTCGGCGTTGACCAGGTCGGTGATCAGGTCGTCACCGGGGTGTCGCCGGCGGTGGTGGGCGAGGTCGTTGCCGAGCCGGTACAGGTAGTCCCGGGCGTTGATCAGGATGCGGATCGGATCGGCCGGGTCGCCGAAGGTGGGGTCAGAGCGGCCGATGACGGCGTCCCCGGCGCGGGCCGCGGTGCGTCGCTCCGACTCCGGCACTCCCATGATGTCGGCGATGGTCCTCATGGGGAGCCGGGAGGCACAGTGCTCCACGAAGTCGACGTCGCCGGCACCGACCAGGTCGCCGACGATTTCACCCGCGGCGCCCCGGATTTGCTCGTCGATGCGCTGCACCTGCGGGCGGGTGAACGCCGCGCTCACCAGCTTCCGGTAGACGGTGTGCTCCGGCGCATCCATGGTCAAGAAGAAGCTCAGCGACTTGGCCAGGTCGAGCGGCGCCGCCTCGAAGCCGACGCCGTATCTCGAGCCGAACCGCTGGGTCTGGCGGCTGACCGTGTTGATGTCGTCGTTGCGGACCACGGCCCAGAATCCCATCTCGTCGTGCGGGAACGGGGATGCGGTCGGCGGATGCCAGCTGACGGGAGCGTCCCGCCGCAGCCGGGCGAAGCTCTCGTCCCGCGCCTCGAACGACTTGGCCCAGAAGGCGTTCGACGAGACGTCGACGTCGATCGTGCGCTCGTGCGGTCGGGTCGCCACCTGCATCATGATCCTCCTTTGACATCTGCTCACAGCAGCACGCGAAACCGTAGCCGACAAGAGTCCTGTTGTCCGCGGGGGGATAGACCGACGGATCAGCAGAGACGCGCACTCGTAAGTGTGACGACGAGGGGTCGCGTGAGCCCCAATCCCATTGACGGACCTCGACCGGCGCGAAACGGTGGTCGTTGGCAAGGACCTTGCGCATCGGGGGGTCCACCTCATCGCGCGTCGGAGCAAGCGGGCCGGTATGTGCCTCTCCGTACCGTTCGTAGATGGGCTGAGCGGCGTTGAAGAATCCGTGATCCTCGAAGGACCTGACCTGGATCAGGTCCACGATCGCGACGATCCCGCCGGGTCGCACCTGCGTGGCCGGCCGGTCCGTTTGGGCCTCGGGTGAGATCCAGTGGTAGGCGGTCGCCGAGAACAGGGCGTCGGCGCACAACGGAGGTAGCTCGATTTTCTCGAAGTCGCCGACGGTCACGCGAAGGCGCTCCGTGGGAAGGTTCGAGCGAAGTTTGGCGGCGGTCGCCGGGCCGATCTCCACGGCGTGAACTGATGCGCCTCGACCGAGCAAATCGCGCGTTGCCTGCCCCGTCCCGGGACCTACCTCCAGGATCATCGGCTCCTGCGGGAGCATCTGGAACAGCAAGTCATACAAGTCGGCGGGATAGGAGGGCCGGATCTCGTCATAGACATCCGGGACCTCATTGAACGAGAGCCGCTTGTCCGCCGGCCGGTCCATATCGTTCATCCTGACAGACGTCACGTGCTGCCCGACTTCTCGAGTGCGGGCAGGCCACGGCGGAGCGAGCCGTGCGACCTGATCTAAACAGCGGCGACGTTGTCGCCGAGGTAGTAACCGTAAGGGCTGGGGGTGGTCCCGCGGTGCGGCTCGTAGTGCCGTACGTAGAGGGTGGCCACCAGCTCGGCCCGGCTCTGGACACCGACCTTGGCAAAAACGGCCTTCAGGTGGACGCGGTATCCGGGTGTCAGCTCCGCTGCAGGGTCCACTCTTGCCACTCGGCGACTGGGCGAAATCCCATGGCGTGATTGATGGTCAGCATGGTCGCGTTGACCCCGGCGTTCCAGGTCTCGATAGTGGTCACTTCCGGGCGCTCATCCATGAGACGGAGGGCGGTGGCCGCCTTCAGCCAGCGGCCGAGCCCGAGGTTGCGATGCGCCGGGTCCACCCCGGTGTCCCACTGTTGGCCGAGCCAGGGACGGGCCCGGCTCGCCAGGAGCTGCGTGAATCCCACCAGGTTGCCGGTGGCGTCGTGCTGGGCGCAGGCGGTCCACACCCAGCCCATCCGGCGGAAAAGCGCCTGGTGGTCGGCTCGGACCTCGGCGGAGGTGGGAAGCACATCTTCGTCACCGGCGGTGCGCGGTGCGGTGTTCATCACCCGCGTCAATAAGGCGAACCTCTCGAGGAGCTCATCGGGGCACGGCCCGTCGAAGCGCACCAGCGAGTAGCCATGGGCGCGATCACTGGCCCGCTGGACCCAGCCTTCGAGCATCTGTCGATCGAGGTCGGCGACGTGAAGGCGGTTCTGCCGGTCGACGATTCCAGGTGTCGCCCCGACCGCGGCGGCCAACCCCGTGCCTCCGGAGTGGCCGACGGGCACGTACGCTCGGAGACGGCGCCGGTCAGTCCGCTGGCACACCG
Organism: uncultured Acidimicrobiaceae bacterium; assembly: GCA_963834725.1. Taxonomy (GTDB): domain Bacteria; phylum Actinomycetota; class Acidimicrobiia; order Acidimicrobiales; family Palsa-688; genus PALSA-693. The sequence goes on along the minus strand of CAWICN010000001.1, from coordinate 1,937,366 downwards.
TGTCCACGAGGGCGCGGCCAATCCCGGCGCGTCGCCGTTCGGGGCGGACGATCAGGTACTCAATCTCGGCGAGGTCTTCGTTTCCCGCGGTGTCATCGAGGACCAGCCGGACTGTGCCGACCGCCTCCCCGGCTTCGGTAGCCATTGCGATCGAGACGTGCCGATGTGCGGGGACGTCCAGCAGATCGGCGATCAGTTCGGCCGGAGGGGTATCCGGCTCGCCAGGAATCACCTCACGATCGAACGCGCTCACCATCTCGGCCACCGCGGCGATGGCCTTTTCGTCGGCTCCCGCCAGCCACTCCACCTTGAGCACAAGCAGGGTCTAGCCGAGTGGGGCCGCTGGGGAAAGCGACTTTCACCGTCTTCCCGAGTCGCGCCTCTCGACGGGCAGTGCCGGGCCTGGCCGCCCGCTGGTCAATTCGCCGATCTCGGCCGCCAGGCGCTGATACGCGGGGATTAGCGCGTCCCACCGCGGCTCGCTGTCACCGCGCTCGTGTCCGGCCAGGTAGGCGGCGAGATTCTCGGAGTGGATTTGCCACCCGACTCCATAGAAGGCGATCTTGTCCAGGGGCAGACCCTGGACCTCGATGACCAGGATGGTCCGGTCGCCGTCGGCGCGGAGCATGGCCTCAATGGCCTCGTCGAACGGCTCCGCGCCGCGACCGTCCCGCCAGGACTCGTCTGACTCCCTGGTCGTCACCGTTAGCCGCCGTGGGGGGTCGCACGCTTGCACCAGCCCGGTACCGGCCCAGCCATCGGATTCGATGTAGAGGCGGAACTCTCCGCCGGGACGGAGGTCGCCTTCCACCTGACCGTACCATTGGGCCAGGCGGGCGGGATCAGTGAGCGCTGACCACAGGTCGTCAATATCGGTGTCGAAGCGGTCTTCGATGCGCACGATACCCGTACCCCCGACCGATCGCAGGCGGCCCAGGATGCGGTCCCCTCCAGATGCGTTGGTGGTCATCCAAGCCTCCTTTGCTTCACGGTGAAAGCATTCGTATCAACTACGACGAAGCCGGGAACCGAAATCATCGATCCGACGGTGTCACGCGAGCCTCCAGAAAGTCCGTCGGCACACAAACTCAGCCACACGTGCCGACCACTGGCTCGTCGTAATTGCGGCTCTGTGCCGCACCGGAGCGCCGCGGGTGCGCCCGGGTTAGTGCGGGTGCGACGGGCGCGCCCGTCCCGAGTGGGGCGCGGGCGGCGGCTTCGCCCATCCGCTCCCACGCCTGGGCGAGCACGGTTGCCGACGTGGCGAAGTTGAGGCGGGCGCAGCGTTCACCCCCGGACCCGAAGGCGGGGCCCGAGCTGAGCAGTACCCGGGCGTGCTCGAGGAGCCAGGCCGCCGCTCCGACCCGGGCGCTGGCGTCGCCCCGGACGGGTCCGCCCTCGCCGTCGGCCGCGACGACGTCGGGCAGGCCGGCGAAGTCGAGCCACGCCAGGTAGGTCGCTTCCCCGGGGGTCCAGCGCACCGACGGGAGGTGGGCTTCGAGCAGTTCGCCGAGGAGCGTGCGGTTGCGGTCAAGTCCGCTCAGGAGCGCATCGAGCCACTCCTGGCCGCGGCGCAGGGCCGCAGTGTGGGCCCGCATGCCGAGGTGGCTCGGGCCGTGGCTCACCTCCTCGGGCAGCCGGGCCAGGTCGTCGGCGGCGTCGGGACCAGCGACGGCGACCGCGGCCTTCAGGCCGGGCAGGTTCATGCCTTGGACGCCGAGACCAGGGCGAAGCCCCGGCCTCCACCGGGTACGGCGAGGTAGGGGTGAAGGTCGCCCCGGGCAGCACGAGGGGTGCGCGGATCTCGTCGGCCACGACACGCACACCGGTAGTGTCCGCCGCGGCCGCGACCGCGGCCAGCTCGCCGACGGAGTGAACCGTGCCGGTCGGGTTGTGCGGGCTGCAAAGCAGAAATGCCGCCGCCCTCCGGCGGCTGCGGCCGCGAAGGCGTCGGCGAGCGCCGGAAGGTCCAGGCGTCGCTGCGCCGTCAAGGGCACTTCGACGACTCGCCGGCCGAGGTGCTCGGCGAAGGCATAGAAGGGCGGGTAGACGGGCGGGGTCACGACCACGGCGTCCCCGGGTCCGGTGACGAGCTTCAGCAGCTCGACTGCCCCGAGCATGACGTCGGGGACCACGGCGCTGCAGGCCACCTCGAACCCGCCAACCCCCCAGCGGTCCGCCGCGAAGGTGGCGTAGGACTCGGCGTACTCGCTGCCACAGGCATAGCCGGTGTCTCGCCGGTCGAGGGCGTCGCGCAGCGCCTCAACAATGGGGCGGGCCGGCATGACGTCCATCTCGGCGACCCAGAGGGGCAGCACGTCGGGATCGGCCGCCCGCCACTTCGAGCTCGTACGCGGCCGGAGCTGCGCCAGGGTCAGGTCGAAAGGACAGGCGTCGGCGACGATCGCACGGACGCTACCCCGATCGCTCGCCGCCGATCCCGTCTTCGGCGACCGGCAATGTGCCGATCAGAACGTCGTTCGAGGTGAATGGCAACATCTGCATGCAGGCGCTGGGCGGCGGCACCGCCAGGATGAACTCCGACGCTTGTTTCAAGGGCGGCGAGATCGACGCCGCCATCGACCAGATGGTGGGTCATGGCATCCGGGGCCCGCTCGGCCAGACTAAGAAGATTCAGACGAAGAAGCCTGCTCGGCCAGACTGAGAAGATTCAGACTAAGAACATGGAGACCGAGGATGGAGAGCGAGACGTGGAGGATCGTGAGCTGACATGACCGGACTCGAGACCCCGGCGAGCCCATGGGGCAACGCCTCCCGCCTTCCCGGTCCGTTGCACGACATACGCATCTGCGACCTGTCCGGCCAGCTGGCCGGTGCCGGGGCGACCCGGGTGCTGGCCGCGTTCGGCGCCCAGATCATCCGCATCGAGGACCCCGTGCGCAAAGGCATGTGGGACATCGTCCGCCAGATCGGGCCCCGGATCAACCACGACCTCGGTCCCGAAGGCGGGTCGGGCTTCAACAACCACAATGTCGAGAAGCTCGGCATCACCCTTAACCTGCGCACGGAGCAGGGCAAGGAGCTGCTGGCCGATCTGGTCCGGGTCTCACACGCGGTGACCGAAAACTTCGCGGCCGGGGTGATGGACCGGCTCGGCTTCGGCTACGACGGCCTCCGGGAGCTGCGACCCGACATCGTGTATGTGTCCAATTCGGGGTTCGGCCACGCCGGTCCCTACCACTCGTTCAAGTCCTGGGGCCCGATCGCCCAGGCGATGAGCGGTCTCACCCACACGTCCGGGTTACCGGGGCTCGAGCCGGCTGGCTGGGGCTACTCCTATATGGACCACTCCGGGGCCTACACCATGGCCATCGCCCTCCTCGCCGCTCTCTTCCACCAGCGCCGCACCGGCGAGGGCCAGTGGGTCGACATCGCCTGCGCCGAAGCGGGCGTCGGCCTTGCCGGTCTGGCCGCCCTCGACGCGTCGGTCAACCACCGCAACGAGCGGGCCATCCCGGTCGACTCCAACCGGGGGACGTCCCCGGCGATGGCGCCCCATGGCATCTACTCCTGCCGGGACGAGGACACGTGGGTCGCCATCGCCGTCCGCGACGACGACGACTGGACCTCGCTGGGCGGAGTGATCGGTGCCCCGTGGGCGGCCGAGACCCGGTTTGCCGACCTGGCCGGCCGGCTGGCCGGTCAGGACGAGCTGGACCGGTTGGTGGGGGAGTGGACCGGCACCCAGGAGCGCGACGCCGTCGTCGCCGCGGTGCGGTCGCGGGGCGTGCCGGCTGCGCCGGTCCTGCGGCCGTATGAACGGTGCGACAACAATCCCGACAACGAGGCGTGGCGGCTGTGGCCGACGGCTGTGCATTCCCAGCACGGCCCCATTCGGGTCGACGGACTGCCGGTGCACCTGTCGGCCGGCGACTGGCAGATCCAACGCGGTGGACCGCTCCTCGGCGAGGACAACGAACGGGTCTTCGGCGAGGTGCTCGGCCTGTCTGGGAAAGAGATCGCCCAACTGGCCGAGGAGGGGGTCATCTGATGAGCGGACCGCTCGCCGGGCTCCGGGTGGTGGAGCTGGCCCACGAGCACATCGCCTGGGCCGGCAAGCTGATGGCCGACCTCGGCGCCGACGTCGTGGTGGTCGAGCCCCCCGGGGGATCGGACCAGCGACGATGGGGACCTTTCCTCGATGACGAGCCGGGGCCGGGGCGGAGCCTGTGGTGGTGGCATTACAACACCTCCAAATACGGAGTGGTGGCCGATCTCGACCTCGACCGCGACCGCCTGGCCCGGCTGGTGGCGGAGGCCGACGTCTTCCTCGAAGGGGAGCGGCCCGGCCGGTTGGCCGGCATCGGCCTCGGGTGGGAGCAGCTGTCGGCAGCCAACCCCCGCCTGGTGATGGTGTCGATCACCCCGTTTGGGCAGGAGTCGCCCCGCTCGGCCGAGCCGGTGACCGACCTGACCCTGATGGCCGAGGGTGGGCCGGTGTGGAGCTGCGGCTACGACGACCACCAGCTCCCTCCGGTGCGTGGTGGCGGGAATCAGGGGTTCCAGACCGCGGGCAACTGGGCGATGATGGCCCTGCTGGTCGGCCTGCTGCATCGGGAGAGCACCGGCGCCGGCCAGCACATCGACGTGAGCATGTTCGCGGCCAACAACGTCACGACCGAGATGGCGAGCTACGGGTGGCTGGCCTGCCAGGCGGAGATGCGCCGCCAGACCGGCCGTCACGCCGCCCCGGCGCCGACCGCGCCGACCCAGGTCCGCTGCCGGGACGGCCGGTACGCGACGACTGGCGTGCCGCCGTCGACCCCGCAGGCGTTCGCCCGGGTGCTCGACCTGCTGGACCGCCTGGGGATCCGCGACGAGTTTCCGATGACCTACATGCTCGAGCTCGGAGCCCAGCGTGAGCGGTTTAGCTTCGCCGATATCCCCACCGATCCGATCGTGGCCGAGATCTTTGTCGCGGCGCGCGACGTGATCACGTTCCTGGCCGAGCGACTCGACGCCTACGACTTCTTCTTCGAGACCCAGAACATCGGGATCGCCACCGGGGCCATCTACACACCGGGGGAAGCCATGCACGATCCCAACGCCGAGGCCCGGGGCTTTCCGACCGAGGTCGAGCACGCCGAGCTGGGCCGGACATTCATCTACCCCGGTCCCATGTACCGGTTTGGCGCCACGCCCTGGGCGACCCGGCGGGCCCCGACACTCGGCGAGCACCAGGATCGGCTGGGCTGACGCCCCGGCTCCTTCCGCGCCGCCGCCCGTCGGGCCAGAGGAAGCGGAGAATGGGAGCACCGCGATTCGGGACAGGGTTGCCGACTCGGCGGCCCAACCGGGTGACCGCGTCGGGGGCGACCGATGGCCATCCTCGACCAGCTCGGTGGACCGAGGCGTTCCGTGCCCCATTTCGCCTATAACTGCGTCGGTAAGCGATCAGTGAAAAAGGGAGGTCGATCGTGAAGGTCGGGCTGTGTGTGGCGTCGAAGATCGACGACATCGACTACGTCGTGCGGGCCGAGGAGCTCGGATATTCGCTCGCCTGGTTCGCGGACAGCCAGATGATCTGGTCGGACGTGTACGCGTGCATGGCGCTGGCCGCGACCCGGACGCGGAGCATCGAGCTCGGGACCGGAGTGTCGGTGGTGGGGACCCGGATCGCCCCGGTCACCGCGGCGTCCATCGCAACGATCAACCGGCTGGCCCCCGGCCGTACCTGCCTGGCCCTCGGGACCGGGAACACGGCCTGGCGGCTCATGGACCACAAGCCGGTGACGTTGTCGGCGTTCGAGGAGTACCTGGCGACGGTGCGGGCCTTGCTCGACGGGCGCACGGCCGACTTCCGGTCGCGCGGACGAACCACCCGGATTGGCTTCGACATGGCGCACCTGGGGTACATCGACGTGGAGCACCCCATCCCGATATTCGTGAGTGGGTTCGGCCCTCGGGCCCAGGCGATGGCGGGCCGGTACGGCGATGGGCTGGTCACTGCTATCCCCAACGACCCGCAGTTTTTCGAGCGGATCTGGGCCAATGTGGTGGCAGGGGCGGCCGAGGCGGGACGGAAGGTCGACGTCCGCGACTTTCCGACCTGCTCGCTGACCGCAGCATGCGTGCTGCGGCCGGGCGAGGATCTCACGTCCGACCGGGTCGTCGACACCCTCGGTGCGTTTGTGATCGGCGGTTTCCATTACGCCTACGACAACGTGCGCAACTTCGGGGGTGGCCCGCCGGCCCTCCTGGCCGACGACTGGGACAAGTACGCGGCCATGGTCGAGGCGGTGCCGGAGCCGGACCGGCACCGGCGGATCCATATCGGGCACTGCACCTGGCTCGACCCATCCGAGAGGGAGTTGGTCACCCCTGATCGCATCCGGGCCAGCTGCCTGGTCGGAAGTGGCCCTGAGATCGTCGACCAGCTGGCTAGGATGGAAGCGGCCGGGCTGACCCAGGTCATGCTGCTGCCGTCGCTCGAAACCCAGTACGAGGCGCTGGAGGACGTCAGCCGGGAAGTTCTCGCCCGCATGTGACTGAAGGGGCGTTTACGACGAGGTCAATCGTTCTGGGTCGCTCATCCCGGTTCTCCAGCGGTTCCTTCAACACCAATGGGCGCGGATCGAGGTCGTTCGTGGTGGATGACCGATACGTCTTCGGCCCCCAACGCTTCCTCTTCCTCGGTGTCAATGACCTCGGGCTGGAAGAGTTGCTGGGCGATGATGGTGGGGACGAAGGCGGACAGGATGACCACGGTCACGAGCTCGGTGTACTGGGTCCGGTTGATGAGGTGGTGGGTATACCCGAAAAGGGCGGAGATGGACCCGAAGGTCAAGCCGGTGGCCATGAGCAGGGTGGTGTAGGCGCGTTCGCGGCGTGGCAGGCCGAAGACGCCAGCGGTGGGCCACACGCCGACGGCTTTGGCCGCGAGTTTGACCACTAGCAGGGCGAGGATGATCCCAGCTCCCGACACCAGGGCAGGTGCTGAGATGAGCGTTCCGGCGTGGAGGAAGAAGAAGGGGGTGAAGAAGGCGAAGGCAATCGTCCGCAGCCGGTCCATCAGGACGCGGTCATGGAGAAAGACGCCGGCGACGACCAACCCGATGAGATAGGCGGGCAGTACCGATTCGCTTCCGGCCTGGGTGGCCAGGCCGGCCAGCACGAACAGCACGGCCAGGATGAGTTTGATCTCCGGTTCGCTGACCCGGTGTCCGAGATGGGCGATGGCCGTACGCACCATCGTCGGCACGAGGAACAGGGCTATGACGTTGACGACCACGAACACCAACAGGAGCCACCCATAGGTCGCGAAAAATCCGCCGAGCGCGAGAACGGTGCCCAGGTCGGTGATGAAGCAGGCGGCGAGGATCAGCTTCCCGATGTCCTGTCGGTTCAGCCCGGTCTCGACCATGACCGCGTACACCACCGCCACCGAGGTGGTTGACAGGGCGATACCCCCGATCTCGGCGGCATGGAGGTGCCAGCCCAGCACGAAGTAGCAGAAAGCGAAGGCGGCCACGAACGGCAGAACGAACGACACCGCCCCGATCGTCACGCTCGCCTTCCAGTGTCGCCGTAACGACACCGGGTCGATCTCAGCTCCTGCCAGGAAAGTGAGCAGTATCGAACCGATCCCGGCGAGGAACGTGACAATGTCGGTGCCCGTGACGTGCTCTTTGATGCCCGGAAGGTTTCCGGCTATCGCCCCGACGACGATCTCGACCAGGGCGACCGGAATCGCGATGCGGACACTCACCAGCGATGCCAGCAAGGCCATGCCGATCCAGATGGCCGCCTCGTAGTAGATGTTCATCACTCCTCCTCACAGACGCTGGCCTGGCAGGAGGTGACGCTGGCCCTACCAGACCTACTCAGTCCTGGTAGAAGCCATCAGCCATCAGGGCGGTTCGGGCGACCTCACCCGCCGGAGCTTCATCCGGCCACCTCCAACCCTAGCCAATCCGGGCTACGGAGCAGAACGGCGGTCAAGCACCGAAAAGGTGACCTCGAACCACTCGGACACCACCTTGCCGACAGCCCGCCCAGCCGGCGCCATGAGTGTGCGCGCCGCCGGGCGATCTGTCCTCTGAACGGCCCTTTTCTGCAGCAAAGTGGGCCCAGTTGAAGGGCGGCGTGTTACAGAAAAGCTGGCCCGGCTGGACAGACCTGGGTGCGTTTGTGACCGGACGGCCCGAGACCTGGACGTTGTTTCCCGGGGTTCATGAGGTCGGTTCAGGCGGGAGTTGGGGCGGGCGCCTCGGTGGCTCCGATGCGCCGATGGAGGCGCCGCAGCCGGCGAGGTGCCCACCAGTTGGCGTCGCCTGCGAGGCGCATGAATGCCGGCACGAGCACACCGCGGATGAGGGTGGCGTCAACGACTATCGCTATGCCAGTTCCGATTCCGAACATCTGGATGAAGCTGACCTTTGAGAACCCGATGGCGAAGAAGGTGACCGCCAGCAACGCGGCCGCGGTGGTGACGATACGTCCGGTCCGGGCCAGGCCGCCGGTGACGGCTTCGGTGTTGGTTGCGCCGGCATCGTGTAGCTCCTTGATGCGTGACAGCAGGAAGACCTCGTAGTCCATGGACAGGCCGAATGCGATACAGAACAGAAGGAGCGGCATGGTCGTGCTTATCGGAGCGGGGGTGAAGCCGAGGAGGTCCTTCAGATGGCCGTCCTGGAAGATCCAGACCATCGCCCCGAAAACGGCGGTAAGGCTGAGCGCATTGAGGACGAGTGCTTTGAAGGGGAGGACGACGCTTCCGGTGAAGAGGAACAAGACGACGAAGGTGGTCAGAACGATCAGGGCGATGGCCAGCGAGAGCCGGCTATCGAGGTCGTGCTTCTGGTCCACCAGTGCTGCCGCGGATCCGCCGACGTAGGCGGTTACTCCACCTGGAGACGGCAGCGCTCGCACCTTTGCTACCAGTTGCTCGGCGGCCGCGGTGTCCGGCTGAGGGGAAATGGTGGCGTGCCACCAGGTGGCTTGCGGCCGCTGGAAGGTGCTGACGCGGACGACACCTCGTACCGAGCCCACCCGGTGGCTGTAGGCCGCTGCATTCTTCGGCGAGAGCGCCGAGGCGGTCACGATCTCGAGGGTGTCGCTCACATCCGCCCTGAACCCGCTCCGGAGGGCGTCTCCCACCTGGCGGGCTGCCGAGCTGGTTGGCAGCACCCGGTCGTCGGGCGTGCCGAAATGTACGTGCAGGAAGGGAATGCCGAGCACGACAAGCAGAGCAACGATGGCCAACCCGGCCGCGACCGGCCGGCGCATCACTCCGGTGGCGGTGCGCTGCCAGAACGGCGACTCGGCCCGGCCCAAGCGAGCCCGTTTTCGTACCGCCAGCGCATTGACCCGGGGGCCGAGCACCGTGAGGAGGGCGGGGAGAACGACGAGGGCCGACACGGTCGATACGGCCACCACGCTTATCCCCGCGTAGGCGAACGAACGCAGGAAATAGACCGGGAACACGAGCAGCGCGGCCAATGCGGCAGCCACCGTTGCCGCGGAGAAAACGATCGTCCGTCCGGCTGTGGCCACTGCGCCCTGCACGGCCGTGCTGACTGGCATCCCGGTGGCCAGCTCCTCCCGGTAACGGTTCACCATAAGCAGGGCGTAGTCGATAGCGAGTCCGAGACCCATGGCCGTGGTCAGGTTGAGGGCGTAGATGCTGACGTCGGTGACACTCCCCAGCAGGAAGAGGACGGCCAGAGTCGTGACGATGGCCAGCATGCCGAGGGCGACTGGCAGGCCGGCGGCCACCACCGAGCCGAATGCGATGACGAGCAAGACAAACGTGAGAGGGATGGCGATGCCTTCGGCCAGCTGAAGGTCCTTGCCGACCTGGGTGTTGACGGCGCTGTTGACGCCTTCGGTTCCGCCGGCTCGCACGGTGACCGGGCTGTTGCTCGTGACCCCGACGGATAGCTCTTTTACCAGCGCCTTGGTTCTGTTGGAGGCGGTATTGTCGCTTCCGGCCACAGTGGCGACGACCAGGCCCTCCGTCATGTCACTGCTGCGCAAGGCGCTGCTGTGGGTGCTCCAGTACGACGCGACCCGGTCCACTCCCCTGGAACCGGCCAACCTGGCGGTGAGGGCTTCGCCCGCTGCGGCGACCGATGGGTCGTTGACGGAGCCCTGGCGGGCGGTGACCAACAGGAGCAGGTTGGGCTCGCCCCCGAAGTAGGCGTCCAGGCGGTTCTGCGCCATCTGCGAGGGCGAACTCGGGGAAGTGAACCCTCCGGATTTCAAGACGCCGAAGGCGTGGACGCCGAGCGCTCCGGCGAGCAGCGCGGCCAACCCGGCGGCGAGGATCCTCCTGGGGCGGTGGGTCACGAACTGTCCGATGCGAGCGAACATGACCTGCAGCCTGGTAGTGAGCTAGACTCTCTGTCAAGAGCATTTATCGTGATAGAGAGCACTTGTAACTAATGTCACAGATAGCCAGGCGCGGCGGGCGAGCGACCGCTCCCGGTCGGCGGGAGCGAACGCGAGCGGCAACCGTCACCGAGATCAAGGAGCTCGCGTGGCAACAGCTGGCGGAGGTGGGGGCGGCTGCGCTTTCGTTGCGCGCCATCGCCGGCGAGATGGGCATGACCTCCTCGGCCCTTTACCGCTACTTCGCCAGCCGGGATGACCTGCTCAACGCGCTCGTGGTCGATGGCTTCTCCTCACTCGCAGACGCCCTCGAAGCAGCAGAGGCCGAGCTGGACGACAACCCCGGGACCAACAGGTGGCTCCCCCTCGCCTCAGCCCATCGACGCTGGGCCCTCCAGCATCCCACCCAGTACGCCCTGATCTACTCTGCCCCTGTTGCCGGTCTGGCGTCAGGGACCGATGAACGCGAAGCGCAGATGAAACGCGGCGTCAGCGTCCTGTTCCGCTGCATGATCAAGGCCGTAGCTGGTCGCGAGTTCGACCCCAGCGCCATGGAAGCCACCATCACCCCGGCGTTTCGAAAACGCCTGCAAGAGTGGCGCACCAAACTCGGCTTCAACCTTCCCCCGGCCGCGCTGGCCGGATGCATGTTCGCGTGGATGCACCTGCACGGCGCCATCTCACTCGAGCTCTCCGGTCACCTGGCCTCAGAATTTCAGCCAGCCGACGAGCTCTTCGACCAGCAGATGCGGCAAGTCCTGGTCGTGCTCGGATCCCCGCCACCGGGCCAATCCCCCGCTCCATCCGAAAAGATGATCGTCCAGGCAGATAGTCGGACGCCCTCGCTGGCACCCCCACCATATGGGGCATATCTGGCGGGCCAGCTCCTCTAGCGACAGGCGTCGTCCCCCGGTCATTTCCAGCAGCCTGCGATGGATCATGGCGCCTCGATCGCCGGGTGACCAGTCGTCATCGGTGCCTCGGCCGGTGCAACCGGATTCATTTCGCGGGGCTTTCTCTGTCGCGAATCCGGCCCAAACGGGGCGGACGAGCGCTTCTCTGCAGCAATTTGTGCCCAGTTGAGCACGGCGCGCTACAGAAAAGGATCAGAAGGTCTACGGCGGCGCTCCACGCTGGCCCGCGGGCGGGCGGACGAGGTCAACCTGGTTTGCCGCTGATTCAGGAGCCGGGCGTCTGGGACGGATAACCTCGGCCTGTGGTCAAGATCACGGGTGATAGGGCAGACATGACAGGGCGGGCTTAGGGGCCATGGGACGACTGGACGGGCGCGTCGCCGTCGTGACCGGCGCCGGCCGCGGCATCGGGCGTTCTCATGCGCTGCTCCTGGCCACCGAAGGCGCCCGGATCGTGGTCAACGACCTGGGCTCGTCCTCGGGTGGGGAGGGCGCCGACCCGGGACCGGCGGCAACCGTCGCGGAGGAGATCCGGGCGGCTGGCGGGGAGGCGGTGTACAATACCGACGACGTCGCCGACTGGGATGGCGCGGCCCGACTTATCCGCCAGGCCGTCGACACCTATGGCGACTTGCACATCCTGGTCAACAACGCCGGCATCATCCGCAACCGGATGGTGTTCAACCTTGGTGAGATCGACTGGGACGCCGTGGTGCGGGTGCACGGCAAGGGAACCTTTGCCCCGACGCACTTCGCCTGCGTCTACTGGCGGCAGCGGGCCAAGGAGACCGGCGATCCTGTGTATGGACGGCTGGTTCACACCTCCTCAGTGTCGGGGCTGTTCGCAACGGCTAGCCAGTCGGCGTACGCGTTCGCCAAGGCGGGTGTGGTGGCGTTCGGTGTCGCCGTGGCCAAGGAGATGGCCAAACACGGGGTGACGTCCAACGTGATCGCGCCAGCGGCCCTCACCCGGCTGACCGAGGACGTGTTCGCGGAGAGGAACGACCCGGCCACCGATCCGGGCAACAACTCTCCGATCGTCGTCTATCTTTGCCTTCCCGAAGCGCAGAGCATTTCGGGACAGGTCTTCTCTGTGTTTGGCAGGGACATTTCGCTTGTGGACCAGCACAGCAACGGGCCGTCGCTGCACAGTGAGGGGCGATGGACGCTGGACGAGCTGGCCGCCCTAGTCCCCACGCTGTTTGAGGGCCGGCAGATGTCGGTCGGCGCCACGTCTTGACGCAGCGAGGGAAGCGGCCGAGCGGGTCTCCGGCGTTTCATTGCCGGCCGGCTTCTAAGGTGGAACGCGACGGCCAGGACGCTCAGGAACCCTGATGCGCGGTGATCGCGTGGAGGTGCTGGTGGACGTCGGAGAAGGCGTCCAGCGCTTCGAAATCACCGCGACCCGGGCCGGTCGCAGGGTGGACATCTCCAACGTGCGTGGGACGGTCGAAGTGTCAGAGGTCACCCGATCCGGTCGACCGATACGCTCAGCCCGATTTATGGCAAGCCGAGTGGTCGCCATTGTCGAACACCCGGCCGACGAATCCTCCGGCTGAGGGCCGTCGCTCCAAGGTCCTCTCGCTTCTCCTCGACCGCGGACCGGTCGCCGCCCCGAAAGGCGAGTGCGAGGGAAGGAGTCGGCTCGCCGCTCCCTGCGGCGTTGAGGTGACCGAACGATCGGCCTTCCACGGTCTGGGAATTGCGTCGTGGCCCGGCCGGCGTTCCTGCCAGGATCCAGACACTCAGCGCGACCAGTGTGCCCTCGACAAAAAGGGCACTGAGACCCAGCATCTCGGACCAGTTGCCCACATCCCCGTTGTCGAACGGGGTGGAGAACAATCTGGTGAAGATGTAGCCGACGATGGCCGCCAGGTTGACGGCCGCCACTTGCGCCCAGACCAATCTGCTGCCCCTTCGCAGCAGTTGACCGGCGACGACCATGCAGGCCACGGTCAGGACCATGAAAGCCGCGCCCAGCCACGGTGTTTCATCGAAGGTGGACACCACCTGCGAGAAATGAATGACTGCGACCGCGCCAAGGCCCAGGATACCGGTCGCCCTCACGACCGCATCGTCGGCACCGACGGCGCTGGCGGCGCCGACGGCGCGAGGGGGTTCCGCCAAGGTGGTAAATTTCCGCACGGCCTTTACTACGACGGCTTCCCTCACCGGGATTGCCGCCGTCCCCAGAAACTCTGGTCGTCGCGCCATGCTCCTCGACACCCGATCCGGGTGCGGGACAGATCTATGGGGTGTAGCGCGCAACCGCGATCGGGCCGGAGCTCTACACCAGGTTCCCGGGTTTCGGGCCGATTTGCACACTGAGTGCTGAGATTCGAAGTATGAAGGCGCGGCGTCGTGGTGGGCACCGGAATGCGGCGCACGACATCACTCGCGGGTCCATAATTTTCCGGCATGAGGATTTTCCGGTTCGACCCAGAGGTGTCGATCCCGATCAGCAATTTTGGATCAAGGTTTCGCATCGGGCCGCTGACCGGTCCGGACTGCCGCCTTGGGGTGGCGGTCGTCCATCTCCCGCCGGACGGGCTGATCGGCCGGCACCCGGCGGTCGCTCAGCAGCTCCTGGCCGTGGTGGCCGGCTCCGGTTGGGTGAGTGGGCCGGATGGCGTCCACCGGCCCATCCGGTCGGGCTATGCCGCGCTCTGGCTGGCCGGGGAGTCCCACGAGGCCGGCACGGACGACGGGCTCACCGCGATCTCTATCGAAGGCACCTTCGAGGTCAGGGCCATGTCGGTGACCCAGGAGATCGTGGTAGCCGAGTACGACCCGGCATGGCTCGATTGGTTCGAGGCGGTCCGGGCCCGGGTGTGGCCGGCCATAGCGGACGTGGCCCTGCGCATCGACCACGTCGGCTCAACCTCGGTACCCGGCCTGGCGGCCAAGCCGATCATCGACATGGACGTCGTGGTGGCCTCGGACCAACAGGTGCGACCAACCATCGAACGGCTGGCCGGCATCGGCTATCGGTGGCGGGGCGACCTGGGCGTGACCGGCCGGGAGGCATTCCAGCCGCCGCCCGACCCGCCAGCCGGGCCGCCGTTGCCGCGTCACCACCTGTACCTGGTGGTCGAGGACAACAGGGCGCACCTCGACCACTGGCTGCTTCGCGACCTGCTGCGCGGCGACGCCGACGCCTGTGAGCAGTACGGCCGGCTCAAGCGGGCCAACGTGGAGCTGGCCGCAGGCGACATCGACGTCTACGTGGCGGCCAAGGCCGCCTTCGTGGCCGGGCTGCTGACCCGGGCCCGGGCCGAGCGCGGTCTCCCGCCGGTCACCTACTGGGTGCCTGAGGCCGACGGCTGACCCGGGGCCCGGGCCGAGCGCGGTCTCCCGCCGGTCACCTACTGAGTGCCTGAGGCCGACGGCTGACCCGGTGCCCGGGCCGAGCGCGGTCTCCCGCCGGCGCTTGATCGCAATCTCGGCGCTTCGCCGGGCCGACTACCGGACCGGGATCCGGACCCTCTGGTTTGCCGCCGGCGCCGGTGCGTGTGCTATTCGGCCCGGAACAGTACCTCCAGGACCTGGTCCTGGCCGAACTCGACGCCTCGGGCCGCGCCCAGCGGCCGTCGCTCCTCCGCCTTTCTCAGGGCGTTCTCGAGGGATGCCTCGTCCGCCCAGACGGTACCGACGCGTCCCTCGCCGGACTGCCGGTTGATCAGCTGGCGAGCGGCCTGGAAGCCTGGCGTCGCTTTGATGTCGGGTAGCACGGTTTCTTTGAAGAACTCGAGATTCTCGTCCAGTTTGGCTGGATCGATTTTGACCGGGCGGATGTGAAGCTTCGAGCCTGGGGCCGGCGGGGTAGACCCAACTTCCAACACCACCTGCTCGAATCGCTCGACGTTCAGCTCGCCCCCGAGGATCTCCAGTGTCTGGTTGCGGGCCTTCTCGGAGAGCCCTTCGCTGGAGTCACGGTCCGCTTCCGTCTCCCAATCGGTCAGGACAGTGATGACGCCCGCGGAACGATCGGCAGAAATGTTTATCGAGTTGAAACCCTTCTGCCGACGAAGATCGGGCAGAACGGTTTCTTTGATGAAGCTGACCGCTTCGTCGAATCGGCTCGCGCCCCGAACGGTGATCACACGTACGTGCATAGACCCCTCCTTCGAGTAGTCAACGCAACCGTACGCCTGCCCCACCGAGGGCGATGACGAAGTTTGTCCTTTCGATCAATCCAGGCTGGTCGACGCCAATCCACGACTACGGGGTGAGGACGACTGCCGCCTCCGGTGTGGCCTTCCGGAAGGTAAAGGTCTCCTCCAGATAGAGGTGCACGCGGTCGGCGTCGTGATGGTCGTAACCCAGGGAGAGGTCCTGGCCGACCTCGAAGACGAAATCGCCGCCCCGCTGGCTCAGAACCACTGCGCCTTGCACGCCCGGCGCCCACACGATCTGTCCACCGAGGATCTGGCGGATGTGATCGAACACGATCAGCCCGCCGTGCTCGGTGGTCTCCACCAGGCTGGTGTAGCCGTCGGGCCCGAGGGCCAGCCCGTAGGGACCGCTGATCCCGATGCTGAGGAGGTTCTCGACCGCCTTGGCGACGTGGCGCGGGTAGCGCTCGACGTTGTCGCCGAGGGCGATCTGGGTCAGGCCGTCGCCCTCGGCGATGCCGACCATGCCGGCGGCGGGCCAGCCGTGGAAGACGGCCACGTTTTCGGCCTCGGCAATGCGCCGGGCCGCTGCCTCGAGCTCGGCCAGATCGGGATTGGCGGCCCCGCGGTCGATGTCGCGCAGCTCGGCCCGCGACACCGAGAAGTCGGCCCGCAGCTCGGCCAGCGGCAGCACCTGGCGCTGGTAGGCGCGCAGCACATTGGCCGGGGCGGTGATCTCCGCCACCCGGCCGAGGTTGGTGGCTGAATGGGTCCATCCGTGCGGCCCGGAGAAGTCGACCAGGCGGCGGGCGGCCAGGGCGGGCACCACCCGCTGCTGGATCTCGTGCTCGAGCTGCTGCCAGCCTTCATCGGTGATAGGGGCGTGGGCGCGGAGGAGATGGTTCATTGAGCCGCTCCCTTCAAGCTCCCGATGCCGAGCGACCCGCTGTCGTCAACGGCCCCGCCCTCGGCGCCCGCCTCCTCCTGGATGATGGATTCGGAGGTGAACAGATACGTCCGCAAATGCTGGTCCAGCACGGGGTCCTGGCGGCGCAGCCACTCGAGGACCATCGCAGCGTGCTCTTTCTCCTCGTCTCGATTGTGAGCGAGAATGGCGGTCAGTTCGGGGTTGTTGGTGGCGCTCACCCGCTGGTTGTACCAGTCGACTGCTTCGAGCTCCTCCTGGAGCGAGGTCAGGGCCCGGTGCTGGTCGATGACCTCCGCAGACATCTGGTCTTCGGGTTCGTGCAGGCCCGCACTTTGTGCCATGCATCCTCTCTTACCGTCGGCGCCGGTCGTTCGTGCCGGCGGGTGATCATCAGCCTAGGCAGCAGTCTCAGCAGTGGAGAAAGTGCTCCGCCACCTAGCGGCTGAACCGTCCGTGGAGGTCTGGGCCCGGGCTGGCGAGGAGCGACCCGGCCGGGGCGGCTGTCCCGTCCCATCAGTCACTCCAGGCGACGCTGCCGGGGATAGATGGTTTCGCCCCGGGCCGGCATGTCCACATACTCGGCAATGCGCCGTGAACGGGTGCCGGCTTGCCTGATCGCGGGGAGCCGGTACAGCATCGCATAGCGGTTCTGGCTGGTGAGGATGTCGAACATCGACTGGGCCCGGGCGCTGGCCGCGAGCGCCTCCGCCAGGTCGGCCGGCACCTCGATGGTGGCAGGCCCATCGTAGGCGGCAGCCCACCGGCTGTCGGCTTTGCCCTGCTCCACGGCGGCCGGGCCGGCGGGGTGCATGCGGCCGTCGGCCATCAGTCGTTCGGCGAGGTCGACGTTGCGCCTGGAGCAGGTGCTGCGGGGCCTCCTCGGCGTGAAGCGCTGAAGATAGGTAGCGTCGTCGCGCCGCCGGGCCTGGCCGTCGATCCGGCCGTGGCAGAGCGCTTCGTCCAGGGCCTGGTCGTGGGTAATGCTGCTGCTCGGCCGGTGGGTGCCCTGCTTGGCCAGCACCAGCCACACGCGCGCCGGGTCCTGGTGGTGGTGGGTCAGCCAGCGACGGCGCCCGGCCGCGTCCGCGACGATCAGCTCGGGCCGGTCAGTCACCGCGCAACCAGGCCGCGAAGAAAGGGTCGGCGACCGCGAGCCGGCCGTCGCGCTCGACGACGTCCTCGTTTTGCAGGAGGGGCTGGAGAGCCTTGCGGACCGAGCTGCCGCTGGCCAGCCCGGCCCATCGCGCAAAGGCCGCCGAGTACGGCTGGTCGGGGGGATCCTGAGCGATGGCCGCCAGGACCCGGCCCTGGCCGGGTGAGAGTCGGGCCAGGTTCTCGGCAAAGAGCACGTTGTCGTGGTCGACGGCCCGGGCCATCCCTCTGTCGACGGCCGGGATGTCGATGCGGTCGGCGGCGGCCTCGTAGGCCTCGAAGGCCAGATGCTGGATGTCGTTGGGCACCGGACCGGCCAGGTCCAGGAGGTGGGCGGCGGCCTCGTCATCGAAGGGCTTGCCCGCGCCGGCGGCCCGATGACGGAGGAAGGCCTCCATCTCGGCGGAGGGGATCGGCCCCAGGGACAGCCGCTGCGCCATCCCGAACAACGGCGCCTGGTTGTGAATCGCCAGTTCCTCCATCAGATGCCGTTTGGAGCCCGCCAGGACCAGGCTGACCCGGGGGTGAGCGTCGGCCAGGGCCTTGAACAGGCTGGGAAGGTAGTCGCCATATCTGGTGATGGCCTGGAACTCGTCGAGGATCAGGACAGCAGGCCGTTTGGTGGCTTCCTCGGCCAGGAGGCCGTACAGGTCCGCGAGGACCGTCTCGGCGTCGCGGGCGGTGAGGGCGGCGTCAAACCCGAACCGCGGGTTTCCGGATTGGTCGAAGGTGACGATCGGGTGAACCCGGACCCGCCGCAGGAACTCCGGCACGGCCTGGCGGGCCCGCTGCCACCGGGCGCCGGCGAGGTGGAAGGCGCCGGCGGTGAGCAAACCGGCCAGACCGGCAAGGCTGGTGGCGCGGAGGACGTTCACCTCGATGATGGCCGCCGGCGGCCGGCTTTTGTCGAGGCGGGCTTCGGCCGCGTGCAGCAGCGAGGTCTTGCCGTAGCGGCGAGGTGAGAGCAGCACCACGTTGACGCCATTGCGCATCCGGGTCAAAAGTGCGCCCAGCTCCTCGTGCCGGCCGGTGAAATAATCGCCTTCGACCGGGGTGCCATAGTGGAACGGATTCTTGGCGGGGGAGTGGAGCGGCGAGTGGGGCGGCGAGGGGGGCGGCGGCATGCTGGCAGTGTACTGATTGGCGATGTGCTAGTCAGCACATCGCCGGTCGGCACAGCCGAAGCCTCGCCCGCCCCCGCGCCCCTTGCCGGCGCCGGCACCACGTCTGCCTCCCGGGTCGTGGCCGCCCACTCGAGCCCGTCGCCGGCGGCCGATGACCCGCATCGCGCCGTCCCTGACTCTGAACCCGCTGCCCAGGGCCCCGGCCCGCCCGGCGCCGAGCCCTCTCCCGCTTTCCCCCCGCGCCTCCTCCGGTTCTTCGCACGGCCGCGCCTCCTCGCCTACGTGCGCCCGCCGCCTGTCGTCATGTGCTGCCCCGCCGACACCGCCTTCAGAGATCGGCCGATACGGCCACCGTACGGACCTACCGAATACCGGCGAATCTGGGGGACTCGATCAGCTATCGGCATGCCGTGGCTATCGACGACAATGGACCGGTGGACAACGAGAGAGCCCATACGTTGCTGGCTGCCGAGCGCACCCGGGTCGAGGAGCTGATCGCGGGTCTCCGGGTCGACCGGGCCGACAACCGTGATGTCGAGGACGAGCAGGACGTGGATTGGGCCGATCCGGCCCAGCCCCTCACCTCGCAAGGCACCGACGACGCCGTGGCCGCCGGCCTAGAGGATCGCCTGCAGGCCATCGAGCGGGCCGAAGCCCGGCTGGCGGCGGGGACCTACGGGCGGTCGATCCGCAGCGGGGCCCAGATTCCCGACGAGCGGCTGGAGGCGGACCCCGCGGCCGAGCTCACGGTGGAGGAGGCCGGGTCTCAGCCGGGCCTGTTGTAGCGGCGCCGACGCAGTCCGGCGCGGGGCGACTTCGCCGGCCGGCGGGCGTCGCTTCGCCCCGCCTCGACTCACCCTCGAGGGCCCGGCCGTCAGCGAGGCCAGGGCGAGCCCGGCACTCGAAGCGCGGTTACGGTGATTGGCATCGAGGACGGCCAGGGCGGATCGTCGAATCTCGGCATCATCTTTCGCGGCCGCTCCGGGTCAGCCAGGCAGCCGCGACAGGGCAGCCACTGGCCGGGCGGCGGACCAGGCGGGAAGAGGCGTCGGCGACGGCGTCGGTCCTGGCCGGGCGAGGGGCCAGACAGCAGGTACCGCCGCTGCCGCGGAGTCGTCGAGACAGAAGGCTGGACAGGCCGGTCGGCGCCAGCCCCAGTCAGTGTGGGCGGCTAACCAGGCCAGGTAGCGCCGGGCCAGTCAGTGGAGGCCCAGGCGGGGGCGGAGGTAGGCGGCGATGCGGGCGACGGCGTCGTCGGCCTCGGGCATGTTGCCAGCGGCCATCTGGAAGACATGCTGCATTTCGGGGAACACGTCAATCTGAACGTCCACGCCCTGCTCTCGGGCCCGATCCGCCACCCGGCGAGCGTCATCGAGAAGGAGCTCGTCCCCGCCGACCTGGATGTACAGCGGGGATACACCGTGATAGTCGCCATGCAGCGGCGAGGCGAGCGGATCACGGGGATCGCCGCCCCCGAGGAACATGTCGGTCATGTCCTTGATCCCATCGGTGGGGATGAGGACGTCCCGGTCCGCGTTGGTCCTCATTGACTCCCCGAGTCCTTCCATGTCGGTCCACGGCGACAGGGGCACCGCGGCGGCGGGCTGAGGTAGGCCATCCGCTTTCAGCTTCAGGATCGTGGCCAGTGTCAGTCCGCCTCCGGCCGAGTCTCCGGATATGGCCAGGTGCTCCGGGCGGTAGCCCTGTCCGAGGAGCCAGCCGTACGCCTTTACGCTGTCTTCGACCGGGCCGGGATGAGGACTTTCGGGAGCCAGCCGGTAGTCGACATCGAGCACCCGACAGCCGATGGCGTTGGCGAGGTGTCCCGCCAAGCGCCTGTGCGTCTCCGCCGAACCCATCACGTAGCCGCCGCCATGGAGGTACTCCAGGACTCGATCGTCAGCGCCCTGGGCCGGAATGGCCCAGATAGCCGGGACGCCGCCCGCGTCCACCTCGGAGTAGGTCACGCCCTCGGGTTCGGCGGTCAGCTCGCTGAATGCCCCACTGTTGGCCCGCATCTCCTCGAGGCTGACCTGCCGGCCCTCGCCCTCCTGTCGGTTTGCGATCATCATCGCTTTGATGGCTTCTGCCTGTTCGCTGGCCATGTGTGATCCCCTTGTCGTCAGGTGTTGACGCGGACCTTAGTTCCTGGGTGGGACCGACGGTCGAGACGATTTTCGGTGACCCCCGGTGCCGCGGGACGCCGCAGCCTGCGGCTAGGGTCGGGATGCGCGAGCGGCGGCCGCAGCCGGATTAGGTTCGCTGCCGAGCATGAGTCACGATCTCGACAACCTGCTGACAGAGGTTCTGGCGGGCACGACCGCAGAAGGCTCGCAGCTTGCCGCGATCGAGCAGGCCTTCCGCGACAGGGGCCGATTCCCGTTCCCGGCCCGGATCGTCGGGACGGCCGTCGAGGTCTTGCGGGTTGAGCTCAAGGGGCGGGCGCGTTACGGGCTCACGGCAGTGTGCCGGCAGGGGCGCGAGATGTACCGGGTCTCGCTGGCGGACCTGATTCCTGGACCGACGACGGTGGAAACGGCCCGTTTGCTGGATGCTTACCGAAACTGGCTCGGCCTCCCCGCGGTGGAGTCCCAGTCGGGACCGGGATCGGTCGATGCGTGGATCTACCGTCCAGTTGGGAGCCAGCCCGCTGCCCACCCCATCCCACTCGGACTGCAGCCGATGGGCACCTGGGATCCTGACGAGCACCACTGGGGCGACGAAGGCGCCGAGATCCCACCGTTGTACCGGCGCATCATTACCGCTGGGCCCCGGCCGCAGTTTGAGATGGAGCAGGTCCGCTCCGGAGCTGACGACGACTGGGACGTCGATCCGATCAGCGACGCCGTGGAGCTGCACGAGACCGGCGACGATCGAGCCGCGATTCGTCTCCTCAAGAGTCTGATTCAGCAAGACCCCCGACGCATCGATGCCTGGGTCCATCTGGGCGCTATCACCTTCGACACGAAGGGGCCGAAGGCGGCCATTGACTATTACGACGTTGGTGTCGCAGTCGGGGAGCAAGCGCTGCCTGATGACTTTGTTGGGGTGCTCCCTCGAGGCTTCATTGACAATCGTCCGTTCCATCGGGCGCTCCACGGCATCGGGCTGTGCGCCTGGCGGCAGAGGCGCTGGGACGACGCTGCCCTCATCTTCACCAACCTGGCCTGGATCGACGGGTGCCAGACTGGGCCGCCCTTGAGTGTCTTCGCGCCGTGGAAGCTCGCGAGCAGTGGGGGCGCCTGTGAGGTGTGCGTCGGGGGCGGCCCGGGACTAATCCGACAATTCCGGCATACCCCCCCGCTACGCGGTCCCCGAGGGGCGGCCGCTCCTCCCGACGCGGCCTCGTGGAAGCGGTGCTAAGGTGTCGGGACCCGCCGCGGGGTGGAGCAGTCTGGTAGCTCGTCGGGCTCATAACCCGAAGGTCGCTGGTTCAAATCCAGCCCCCGCCACTAACTACTTTGGTTTGGCGCGCCACTCTGCATAGGCGCGACCCCCTGACCAGCACTTTCTCGGACGCTTGATCCGGTTGTCCACAGGTTTCTCGGGCGTTTTTCTCGACCGCTGATCAGCGTTGCCCGACATTGCATAGGGCAGAGTGGCGCGGTATGGCGGCCGGCGACCAGCGGGTTCGTGGCGCGACCTCCGAACGCCCGTTCGTCTGCATAGGGCAGCCTATGGCGCGCCATAGGCAACCGCCTGCTCATCGCTTGTTGCTCCCATGCGGTTCTCGGCCGTGTGAGCTGGGGCTGGCTCGTGTGAGCTAGGCTGGCTTTGGCGCAGTGCAGCCCCGAGTGGCGCGCTCCGGGGCAGGTATCCGACTGGCGGTCGTAGGCTCGGCGTAGTCTGTCCACTTGACATGGGTGGTTTTCGTGGTAAATCAATCGGCCTGAGCTTCGCTGATCTATTCTGCGGAGCGGGGGGGGTCTCTCGGCTGGCTTCCGAGTTGCAGGGTTCGAGCCGCTGTTCGCCCTCGACAGGGACTCCGATTCGTGCGCTACCTACGAACGCAACTTCTCCCTGGCACCCGAGCATGCCTCCGTCACCGACTTCGCGCCTGCCGACCTCGCCGGCAAACTTCAAGACGCCGACGTGATCCTCGGTGGCCCGAGCTGCCAGACCTTTTCCACCCAAGGACGCAGGTTCACATGGGCCGATCCTGACGACGAACGGACCAAACTGTGGCGGGACATGCTTGCATTGGTCGACGAGGTCCGGCCCCGCGCGTTTCTTCTGGAGAACGTGCCAGGACTGTCGCACAAGGGGCTGGCGTACGAGAGGGACGGGCGTGCCCAAGGCGAGATTGTCACCCACTTCGAGAAGCTGGGCTACGTGTTGCGGGCACGGATCCTTCTCGCCGCCGACTACGGCGTCCCGCAGCTTCGGCGTCGGCTTTTCGTTGTCGGCGTACAGGAGGAACTGTCGTTCGAGTTTCCGCAGCCGACCCACCTCGGCGGTTGGCGACGAGACACCCTCGACATCTGGGAGGAGAAACGCATTCAGCTCGGGCTGCCCAGACACCTCACGCTTGGTGAAGCCATCGGGGTCTCCCCTCGCTGTGCAGCAGCGATCTGCCTGCCGACCGCTACGCCCGCGACGCCCAGTCCGGTTACGAGAGGCTCATGCGCGTTGGGTGGAGAGGACCGCTACGGGACCACGAGGCCCGCTCGCTCGGGGAGAAGCACTTACAACTCGTCCGGCATGTCCCCAAGGGCGGGACTTGGCGTGACATCCCTCCACACCTCCTCCCCGAACGGTTCCAAGGCGGCATGCGTCGCACTGACAGCACGAACCTCCTCGGACGCCTGGACCCGGACCGACCTGCGTACACGATCACCACGCAGTTCAACAACGTGACCGCTGGGTGTTTCACCCACCTGAGCGAGGACCGGGCACTATCGGTTCGCGCCAGACTGCAAAGCTTCCGGGACTCCTTCGAGTTCGTCGGGACGCAGTCGTCGCGATGCCGCCAGATCGGCAACGCCGTGCCACCCTTACTTGCCCAACACCTCGCCTACGCGCTCGCCAAGACTATCGCTCCCGGGACGAAGCCCCGCCGGCCGAAGAAGGTCATCTCGGTGCTGACGCCCCCAACACCGGTACCCGACGAGGCCAGTCGCACCCGGATGGTACGGCAGCCTCGCCAGAACACGAAGCCCGAGAACAGGCTCTTCGAGACGCTAGGCGAACGAGGCATCGAGTTCGCTCGAAACGTAGAACCCGTCGAAGGGCTCCGACGTGAGGTCGACGGCTGCCTCGCCAAGGAGAAGATCGCCGTGTTCGTGGACGGCTGCTTCTGGCACGGCTGCCCGATCCATTCCCGTCCGACCAAGTCGAACACCCTGTGGTGGCGCGAGAAGATCGACCGCAACAAGGCCCGTGACAGCGAGACCGACACGACCCTTCGTTCGCGAGTTCCATTCCAGCGCACCCCCCCGTCGCGCTCGCCCGACGTCGAGCAACCGGAGCTTCAGGAGGCTACCGAGGGGGCAGTTGGCACACTCTCGGAGGCTCTGAAGGTAGAGAAAGAATCGAGGACATCGCAATCAAGGCGACGGCACAGCTGTACGAGTCGGAAGGTTGGCAGGTGCTCAGCGCCGAGAGCGAACGACTCGGATTCGATCTCGTGGCCAGAAGGGCGACCGAGACCGCGCACCTGGAGGTGAAGGGCATATCGGCACCAGCTGGCGGCATCGTCCTCACCGCGGGAGAACTAACCCGCGCTCAGCAGGATCCTGCGTGGCGACTCATCATCGCCGTCATTGACGAGTTCGACTACATAACTATCAACGAGATCGCCGGAGACGCGGTTCGATCGATAAACAAAGAAATGCTTGAACCCACTGGCTATCGCTGGGATAGCTGGCCTCCCGAAGTCGCTCGGACGGTGTCCGCCGCACCGGAAGATGCTCCCCGGAGCCCGGATGATGAGATGTTGAAGAGATAGGGAGGGGAGGCCCCTCTGAGATCGTTTGACGCGGCCGCCCAGGAGTACGACCTGGCGCGACCGTCCTATCCGAAAGAGGTTTACGACCTCCTCGAAGTTTGCTGCGACGGGCTGCAGGAGAGGCTGGTCGGCGACGGTGGCGCCGGTACCGGCGTGGTGGCCCGACAACTGATCGAACGAGGAGCACAGGTCGTCGCCTTCGATCCCGGGGCGTGGATGCTGGCCCGGGCCGTGCTTCGCACGCCCGGTCTGGCGGCGGTGATAGCTGACGCCGCGTCTGTCCCGCTGCGGTCGGGGATTCTCGACGCCGTCTGTTTCGGCCAAAGCTGGCACTGGGTGGATCAGGTGGCCGGGGCCGAAGAGATGGGGAGGATCTTAAGGAGCGGCGGGTGGTGGGCTGCGTGGTGGAACCACCCCTGGGCGGACCAAGAGGAGTGGTTCGACCGCTACTACACGCTCCTTGAGACCCGTTGCGCTGGTTTCTCGCGCGAGCAGCGCGACATCGACTGGTGCTCGCGTGCGGTCGCCGACAGCGCGGGTTTCCGCTCGCCGGAGCGCCACATCGTCGGCTGGGACAGGCGGGCATCGATCAACGATTGGCTCATCGACTTGAGGAGCCACTCGTATGTGATCGACCTTGCGGGCTCCGACCGAGAGCGCCTGTTGAAAGACGCCGAGGCCATTCTTCTAGACCGTTTCGGCGATGGCCAGATGCAGGTGGTGTACCAAACCCGGGTGTGGATCGCGCAACGACGCTGACACCGTGTCGGATCCACATCACGCGGGCGGCGTATACATGATCGTGGCCACCGGGACTTCAATACGATCACGGACGGCGAACTACGGGGTGAGCTAGTGCCCTGACCTCATACCTGCGCTTGGTTGGGGTCCACCATCTGTGCGGTGGGGTTGGTCATGGTGGGGGCATGTCTGCACGGGTGAGGGTGCGTCGGTTGACTGATGAGGAGGGCCGCCAGTTGCAACGGATTGTGCGGCGCGGCGGCGGGAAGAGCCAGGTGAGCGTGGTGCGCTACCGGCGGGCGTTGGTGGTGCTGGGTTCGGCGAGCGGCAACACGGTGGAGGTTCTGGCCCGGCTGGTGCAGACCTCGCCGGATCGGGTGCGGGAGATGATCCACCGGTTCAACGAGTCGGGGATGGCGTCGTTGGACCCTCAGTGGGCGGGTGGCCGTCCCCGCCGGATAACGACTGAGGACGAGAGGTTCATTGTGGAGACGGCCAAGACCCGCCCGGAAAAGCTGGGCCGGCCCTTCACGCATTGGAGTATCAAGAAGCTGCGGGTCTATCTGGCCGCCGACCGGCAGCGGAAGGTGGTGATCGGCAAGGAGCGGCTGCGCCAGATCCTGGCCGCCCATGAGGTGACCTTCCAGCGGACCAAGACCTGGAAGGAGTCCAACGACCCGGACAAGGAAGCCAAGCTGGATCGCATCGAGGAGCTACTGGAACGGTTCCCGGATCGGGTGTTCGCCTTCGACGAGTTCGGGCCGTTGGCCATCCACCCCATCGGGGGCTGCTGCTGGGCCAAGAGGAAGAGACCTAACCGGCTGCGAGCCAACTATCACAAGGCGTGCGGGGTCCGGCAGTTCCACGCCTGCTACTCGGTGGGCGAGGACCGCCTGTGGGGCGTGATCCGCAAACGGAAGGGGACCGACTACTCGCTGGAAGCGATCAAGTCCTGCCGGCGGGCCCGGCCCGACGGCGAGCGGATCTACGTGATCCTCGACAACCTCAAGGCTCACAAGGCCAAGGCGATCCAACAGTGGTGCGCCAAGAACAACGTCGAACTGTGCTTCACGCCGACCTACTCGTCGTGGGCCAATCCCATCGAGTGCCACTTCGGCCCGCTGCGCGACTTCGTGTTGAACAACTCCGATCACGCCACCCACAACGTGTTGGGCCGCCGCCTGCACGCCTACCTCCGCTACCGCAACGAGCATGAGGCAGATCCGGCCATGCGCCAACGTCTGCGCAAGGAGCGGGCTCGGCTCCGCTCGGAACGACAACGCCGTTGGGGCCGCCCAGCATCGCCTCCGGCGGCTCAGGCCGCCTGAAGCTCTCCCGCAGGTGAGTCGTTGCCCCGGTGTCAGTTCAACGCGCCATGCATCGTCGTATCGCCCTTCCCGCCCATCGGCGAGACCCCCAGCCGGGCTCTCAAACCCGCTCGCGGCCCGACCGACCGGGACCCTAAATCACAAGCGTGATATTTAATGTCATTTGAAGCGCGCGAAGGTTTGTGGCCGAGGCACTAGCTGGCATCATCGGGGGATTCATGCTCCACCGAGGCGCGGATCGGCGGTGGGGCATCCGGAGGAAGCGGCCGCGGGTCAAGCGGCCCCGGGTTGACGACGATAGTCGGCGGTCTATTGCTCATTCGGTGTTGCAGGTCCTGTCGGAGGCTGACGATCTCGTTGGCCAGCGCGACCGGATCATGGGAGAACTCTTCGAGGACCTCCCGCACCGCAGGATCTATGGGAACGATGTCGGGTCCCTCGTCGCCGGGCATCTGGTGATTCGCGGGCTTCCTACCGCGGCCCAGCGACGGGCTTGGCTGGTGGATTGATGATCTCGTCGATCAGCCCGTAGGCGACCGCCTGAGAGGGATCGAGATAGCGGCGGGCCCGGTGGTCGGCTTCGAGATGCTCGAAGGGCTGCCCGCAGGCCTCGGCTAAACGGTGCAGGTATCGATGCCAGAGGCTGTCGAAGGCTTCCGCTTGGCGTTCTATATGGCTGGCCGAACCGTCATATCCGGCGTGCGGCTCGCGAAGCTCTATCCGTCCCGAGGCCCCGATGAGCCGCTTGCGGCATACCGCCACAGGGCCGACCATGGTTCCCGATACCGCTCCTGTGACGGTGGCGTTGATCGCCACGCCAAGAGCGTCGATGGTGTCGATGAGGCTGAAAGCGACCTCTAACGAATCGGAGTGGGCGTTGAGTCGGATCTCGATCGGCTCGTCGCCCAACGCGTCGAGAGTCATCAGCGCCGCGGCCACCTCGGTCGCCTTGTCGTCACCGACGTGTCCGCCGATCATGACGATACGCCGCTCGAACAAGGCTTGTTGGAGGGTTCCGCCCAGGCTGTCGGGTTCATCGCCCATGGGGGTCCTCCAAGCTCAAGTCCAGAACCTGGTCGACCGCGGCCGCGTAACGCTGCAGGCTGGAGAGGCGGACGTCGTCCTCGCCGGCTTCGAGGCGGGCGACAGCGGACTGGGAGGTGCCCATACGGGCCGCCACCTCGGTCTGCGAAAGTCCCAGTTCGATCCTCCTGGCCACCAGCGCTTCAGCCAGGGACTGGCGGTGGCGCTTGGCCATCTCGGCGAAGCCAGGCAGGTAGCGCTCGTGACGGCGCCCCGAGGGGCTGTCCGGCCTGCTTCCCTCCTCAGCGTTCACAATCTCCATGCTACACCACCAACGATATGCTGGTAGTGCGATATCGTATTCGGAACCCGTCCAAGGAGAGGGAGACCGCCGATGACGCCGACCCATTCGTTGATACCGACCGTGATCGACCCAGGCGCCCGCGGGGATCGGGCGTTCGACATCTACTCTCTGCTGCTCAAAGAGCGCATCGTCTTCTTGGGCCAAGAGGTCGACGACCAGATCGCCAACCTGCTCATCGCCGAGATTCTCTACCTCGACGCCCAAGACCCCGAGCGGGATATCGCCCTCTACATCAACTCGCCCGGCGGGCTGTCCTACGCCGGCATGGCCATCTACGACGTCATCCAACACGTCAACTGCGACGTGTCCACCATCTGTGTCGGGATGGGCATGTCCGCCGCGGCCATGATCCTGGCCGGGGGCGCCACGGGCAAACGCTACGCCCTGCCCAACTCCAAGATCATGATCCACCAAGGGTCGGCCGGCGCCCGGGGCGCGCCCAGGGACATGGAGATCCACCTGCGCGAAGTCCTGGCCACCACCCGGCGCATGGCCGAGATCCTCGCCCACCACAGCGGCCAGCCCCTATCCAGGGTGGAAGCCGACATCGACCGGGACTATTTCATGACCCCCGAAGAAGCCCGCGCCTACGGCCTCATCGACGAGATCATCGCACCCCGCCGAGGCGTCTCCGCTCCCCAGGTGACCACCGCGGCGTGAACCGACCCCGGCCCAGCTTCGCACTCCAAGTCCAGCCCTCTTCCCGCCAACAGTGGACCGAACTGGCCCAAAAAACTGAGGCGGCGGGCTTCGACGCACTGTGCGTGGCTGACCACCCCGGCTCGACGGTGTCGCCGTTCGTGGCCCTCGCCGCCGCGGCCGCCGTTACCGAGACGATCTCGCTGGGCACCTCGGTCGTCAACGGCGGAGTACGCCAGGCGCTGGATGTGGCCGGCGACGTGGCCAGCCTGGACCTCGTCTCCGACGGGCGGAGCTTTCTCGGATTGGGCGCCGGGCACACACCCTCAGAGTGGGCAGCGATCGGCCAGGAGTACTCCACACCCCGCCAGCGCATAGACCGCCTGGCAGAACTGCTGGCCACCGTCCCTCGACTGATCGCTGGTGAGACCGTCGACTTCGACGGCGACCACGTCAAACTGCAGGGGGCCGCGCTGGCCTTCACCACCGGCCGGCCGGTACCCCTGCTGGTGGGTGGCTCGAATCGGCGCCTGCTTCGCCACGGTGCGCAGAAAGCCGATGTCGTCGAGCTGACCGGATCAGGTCGTACTCTCCCCGACGGGCATTACCACGAGCCCCGCTGGTCACAATCCGATGTGGATCGGGATGCCGGAGTTGTGGCCGACGCCGCCGGCCGGGCCGGGCGTCACCCCGTCCTGGGCGCGCTGGTTCAACATGTCGAGATAACCGACGACGCCGAAGGCGCCACCGCTCACTACCTCCATCAGGTGGCGAAAGTGGTTCCCGCTGAAGCGATCCCATCGGTGGCCGACGCGTTAGCCGTCCCGTTCATGCTCGTCGGCACCACCACCGAGATCCTCTCCAAACTCGACGACCTGAGCGGCCGGTGGGGATTCAGCCGATACACCGTCCGTTCCCTAGAGGCCGTCGCTCAACTGATCGCAGCAATGCGAGCCTGATCGAGGAACACTCGGCAAGGTGGATTAATCGTTCACCGGAGCAGCGCAACATGGTCAGGTGTCCTCGCCGCCGACAAGCCTGGCGACGATGGCCCACTGAACTGAGTCCCACCACTGACCTTTGACGAAGCGGTGGTGAGCGAAGTAGCCCTCCCTCCGCATTCCGGACTTCTCCATCAGCCGCCCTGACGCAACGTTATCGGGATGGTGGATGGCTTCGATTCGGTGAAGGTTGAGCACCTCGAACCCGAAGCGCAGCAGCAATCCCAGCGCTTCGGTCCCCAGGCCTTGGCCCCATACGTCTCGCCGGTAGGCGTAGCCCACGTCGCCTCTCCGATACTCGCGGTGGTTGATCCCGATACGGACGGTTCCGACCACATCCTCGTCGCGCTCGACGCACAGGTGATACTGGTCCCGGACCTGTCCGCGAGCTGCTTGGGTGGTGGCGGCAATCCAGTCCGCCAACATGGCGGTCGTCTGCGGTGGGGTAGCGAGGAATCGCAGAACCTCGGGATCACCGAAGACCGCGGCGAGTGGGACGGCGTCGGAGGTTTGCAGCTCGCGTAAGGTCACCCGCTCGCCGTCGAGAGCTACCGGGTGCACGCCGTCAGGAACAACCAGCGGATCGCTAACCAGCTGGGCACTCTGTCGGCTCTTTGACCCCGGGAGCATCGTCGCGATCAGCGCGAGCGGTCGAGGACATCGCCGCGCGTTCATGTAGCGGGGCGGGACCGCGCTTGGGCGATGAGGCGACGGTAGGATAGAAGCTCTGGTCGTGGCGCATCACGGTGTGGGTGACCATGAACCGGGGATCGGCGGTGGTGTTCATCGACCAGGTGTGCATGGACCAGGGCAGCATTGCCACAATTTCGCCTGGATTCCCGCTCAGCTCTACTACCCGCACTCGGACACCGTCGAGTTGGTCGCCGTCGAGCATGAACTGCTGAACGCGGTCCCCGCCGGGCCGGCTGAGAGCGGCGAACCACGGGTACCGCTCGCTGAGTCTCCTTCGCAGGTCGTTCGACTGTCCCAGATCCTTGTTGGGATGTTCAGCTAGAAGACGGCAGATGAGCTGGTGGCTTCCCTCTACGACCAGGGTTCCGCCACCCCTGGGTTCGACCGAGCTGACAAAGCCGAAGAGGCGGGCCGCTTTCGGCTGATCCGGATCGCCGCGTCCGGGCAGATCGAAATGCCAGTTCTTGTGCGGTAGCTGCCAGGGTCCGGGTTGCGGCCAAGTGACTAGGGCTGGACCCCAGGCTTCGGACTCGCTCCATGAATCTTCTCCGAGGAGCTGGTCGAGAAGAGCTGTCGTAGTCGGGTTGGCAAAGACGTTGAACATCCCGGACTGGCGAAGCCCCTGGAGCTTCGATGCGAACCCGGACGGCCAGTTTGTCGGATCGTCTTGGAGCACGCCGCGCTTCGCGAAAAACGCCCACACGCGTTCTGTCACCGCCGCGACATCCCTTGGTGGGACCACCCCAGGCAGGCGGGCCCAGCCGACCGAGAGGAGTCGGTCAAATTCCTCATCCCTCAGCATCGCCCGCCAGTTTGACAGTGACTCTGCGGCATGTTCCTCCGATTTACCTGGTCCAAAGGCGCGGGACTGGTCCAGTCCAATGTCAGCGGGTTGTTTCAGGGTCGGACGGCTACCAGGTACACGCGTTGGGTGTCGGCTTCGTGGGCGAGGGGTCCTCGCTCGGCCAGGACATCTATCGAGAACCCGGCGGATTGGAGGATGGTGAGTAGTTCGTCGAGCTGGTACAGGGATCCGCCGAGGGGGTTTACGTGATGGCCGAGGAAGTCATCGATGTAGCGTTCGCCTTCTCCTAGGTGGGCGGCAAGCACCAGAAGGGCTTCGGCGTTAAGGACTCGGCGTATTTCGATCAGAACGTCGGGCAGGTCGGTACGGGCGAGGTGTTGGATGGCGTAGTAGCCGACGGCCGCGGCTAGAGATCGGTTTCGGAAAGGGAGGTTCCGCAGGTCGGCCTGAACTAGCGGCAGGTTCGGAACCCGCCGGGCCGCTACCTCGAGAATCCGACGGGACAGGTCGAGGCCGATCATGGCGACGCCGTGCGCTTGGAGGTATGAGCATACGGGGGCGGGACCGCAGCCCAGGTCGGCAACGAGTGCGCCGTTGGGGACACGCGATGGCAGTGCATCGAGGATCTCTCTGTCGAGCGGCAGGTTGGCGAGGTCGTCGGCGAACGCGGCGGTGTAGTCCTCGGCGACGGTGTCGTAGGCGGCGCGGACCGACGCGGAGGAGAACGGGTCACGCATCGGCGAGCACGACCAAGCGCCGGCTGTCGGTGCGGAGCGGTTCGCCTCCCCGGGACTGGAAGCGGATCGACTGGAACCCGGCCGCCTCCAACCAGGCCCGGAACTCGGTCGGGGCCGGAAGGCGCACGCTGAAGTTCGAGGCGGACGTCTTGCCGTCTCTGACCACGATCCGCTCCGTGAGCAACCTTCCGTTGATCGCATCGAAGGTCGAGGTGTCGATCATCAAGTCTTCGTGGTCGGGTCCAGCCCGCTCGATGTTGCTCGACCCAGCGGAAAAGGCGCGGACGATGCCGTCGCGGTTCATCATCTCGATCAGCAGCCTCCCTCCAGGCCGCAGCACCCGATGGAACTCCCTGAGCACCAGTTGGTTCTCTTCGTCGTCGAAGTAGCCGAAGGACGTGAACCAGTTGACTGCCGCGTCGAACTCGCCTTCTTCTACCGGCAGGTCACGGAGGTCACCCCGGCGGTAGGTCACCTCCACGCCGGCTGCTTCGCGTCGGCGTGGGCCTTATCCAAGAACAGCTCTGAGGAGTCGACTCCAGTGACTGCGACACCTTCGCCGGCGAGAAGGTTCGAGATGCGGCCGTGACCACAGGGAGCGTCGAGCACCCTGTCACCCTGCTTCAGCTCGAGAAAGTCGATGATCTCCTCGGTCTCGGCTCGGTTGCGCTCGTCGGTTAGGCGCGGCAGGTAAAAGTGCAGGTACTCCTGGCCGAAAACGCCGTCAAAGTCGAAGCGGACCATGGCCGAGGCTAGGAGCCGATCTGGCCTGCCGGCCATCGAATAACCGGACCCGCCAAGGGGTACTTGCCATCATTGACCTGTGCGAAGGGTGTCGGTCGTGGGAGCATCAAGGTCGGGGAAAACCTGGCTGGCCGCCAGAATGGCCGCCAAGCTCGGCTTGGCTCACTTGGAGCTGGACTCCATTCGCCACCAGCCCGGCTGGGTGGAGCTCCCTGACGTCGAGTTCGTAGCGCGGGTCTCGAAGTTCGTCCAGCAGGACGGCTGGGTCATAGACGGGAACTACTTCTCGGTGGTAACCGAACAGGTCGTATGGCCGGCCGCGGACACCGTCATATGGATCGATCTGCCCAAGGCGACCGTGATGCGCCAGGTGACATGGCGCACCCTCAAGCGCGGCTTTCTGCGGCAGGTGCTGTGGAACGGCAACCGGGAGCAGTTGAAGAACCTGTTTCGCTGGGATCCTTACAAGTCCATCGTCCGCTGGTCATGGACCAGCTACGGTCCGGTGCGAGACCGCTACCAATCAGCTATGAGCGATCCTCGCTGGCAACAGCTGGTGTTCACCCGGCTGAGATCACCTGACGAGATGCGACGCTTTGTGGACGGTCTCGATGTCTCATCGCGATAGCCGGGGGCCGAGGCTTTGGCGTACCGCCTCGGCGAGATAGACGATCTCGTGCTCGTCGCGACGAAAAGTCGCCCGGCAGTGGTTGGAGAAGCCAACGTAGACGTCACCGGGAGCGCGGGGAAACAGATGCATATGCAAATGCGGGACCGTGTTGCCATGGACCTCGTAGTTCATCTTCACCGGCTGGACGGCTGAGGCGACACCTCGTGCCACGGCCATGCAATCCAGGAAGAACTGGGCTTGCTCGGCCTCCGGCAGATCGAACGGTTCGATGACGTGGCGCTTGGAGAAAACGCACACGTATCCCGGAAGCGGAGCCTCCGGCCAGGCCGACACCCAAACCAGGTCGGTCTCGGCGACCACCCCATGCAGCTCGCCGTCCTGCTCCAGACAGTGCGGGCAGCCGTCTGGCTCGCAGAGACGCTCCCACCGGGACCGATCCTCCGCCCACAAGCGGCCACTGGCGTTCGGCTCCAAGCACACCGGCTCCATCACGAAAGTCTGGCCGGGCAACACTGCGGAGACCAAAGGCCGGATCTTCATGGTGAGCTATCGGACGTCAGGGCCTAAACCTTCCCGGAGAACGCCGGGTAAGCCAGGAGGCTTTGAACGGTTGTTCGACCATGGTGGCGATGCTGGAAGCCTCAGCCAGCACTGCTGCTTCGAAGTGATCCCTCCAGGTGTCGAACGGCAAGATTGTGAAGCTCCCGCCTGATCGGGCCCAGGCACCGACAACCGCTCCCTCGGCGAGGATGCGCCCACCGAGGCTGTTGACGACCCTGGGAGCAACTCCAGCCGCCGAGAGGGCCGTCGCGAGGTCGGCAGGCAGCTTTGCTCCCATACCGCCTGACGGCCAGAGATAGGGATCTCCGAGGGGAAGGAGGCGGACCGCAAAGCCCGGAACGGGATGTTCTCTTACGGCGGGCTCGTCTTCGGCAAGAATCCACGCCGCGCGGCCCTCGAGTGCCACCGGGATGATCTCGGCTTGGATGGCCGCCCATGTCGCCTGGCTGTCAGCGATGGTGACCCCCGCCCATCTGGCGAACGAGAAGACATCGCCAGGTCCGAGCCAGCGGAGATATCGCCGCGCCAGCTCCCTCCGGGCGTCCTCAGGGTCGATGTCAGCCGGTTCGGCAGGGCGCACGGTGATGGTACGGGCGTCCCAGCGGATGTGCACCTTCCCGGTGGGACCGCAGAACCGCAGCAAGGACTGGTTGCCCAACTGGGCGCCAACCTGCCGGGTAGGTCGCTCGTTGCCGTCCAGGATCGACAAGACCTGATCGGCAAGTGCGTCGAGCGCATCGCGCTGTTCGCCTTCGCGGGGCATCGCTCCTAACGTGAAGACCCCGACATCGGCGCGAGGCACCACATAGTCCGCCCCGCGGAACCAGATCTGCACCAGCCGCCGGTCCTCCCAGCTGTCCGCGGCCACGCCGGCGACCCGAGCATGAAGGGCGATCAACGCCGAGCGGGGAGCACTGTCCTGCAACCCTCCATACGCCCCGGTCTCCAGGTCCGTGAAACGCAGTCGGCTATCGAGATGCTGTCTTCGCATCTGGAACGCTGAAACATGTACGGGGTCGACCTTGAGCGCCCCGGGCTTGGCGGGCTCAGATCTGGCCCGCACGGAGCGAACCGCTTTCAGGTATTCGCCGAGAGACCCCAGTTCAGCCAATGGTTCAGTCGACGCAGAACTCGTTGCCTTCAGGATCGGCCATCACCACCCAATCGCCGCCATGCCCCAACGCCGAACCCAACACGGTGGCACCCAAACCGACGAGACGTTGCCTCTCGACGTCAACCCGGTTGCGGTCACCGTGCTCACCGGGGGCGGCCAAATCCAGGTGCATCCGGTTCTTGGCCGTCTTGGCTTCCGGTACCCGTTGAAAGAACATCCTCGGGAAGCGGCCCTGGGGGTCTTCCAAGGCGAAGGTGGCGTTCAGTTCCTCCTCGGCGGTACCGCCGTGGCGCAGGAAGTCATGCCATGCCTTGACATCAGGCGGGGGGTAGCCGAGCGCGGCCGCCCAGAACACACCCAGCCGGGCCGGGTCGTGACAATCGACGGTGATCTGAAGCCGACTGGGGCGCACGGCGTATTCTTGTCCACCAGCCCCCCACGCGTAACGCTTCCTCGCTTCGCCCCGTCGATGCGTCCCCGACTTGGACGGGGAAATCGTCTTGCCGACCGCTACCGGTATCGCCACACTGGCCCGGCCATCGGGGAGAACGACAGTGTTTCGGAGCACGGCGCACGTCTACGACATGATCTATGAGGCGACGGGCAAAGACTACGCCGCCGAATCGGACCAGGTTTGCCAGGAGATCCTGTCGCGTAACCCCGCCGCCCGATCCCTGTTGGACGTGGCTTGCGGTACCGGGGGTCATCTTCGCCGTCTCCGTGACCGCTTCGACGTGGCCGGGATCGACATCGATCCGGGGATGCTGGACCAGGCCCGCGGGCACCTGCCTGAGGTCGAGTTGGTCCAGGCCGACATGCGCGCCTTCGATCTGGGTCGCCGCTTCGACGCGGTCATCTGTCTTTTCAGCTCGATCGGCTATTCCAGCTCCGTCGAGGAGCTGAACGCCGCGGTCGCCGCCATGGCCGGCCACCTCACCGGCGGCGGGGTGCTGGTGGTCGACGGATGGGTCAGACCCGACGCTTGGATACAGCCGGGGACCACCCATATGGAGTGCGCTGAATCTGGCGATCTCAAGGTGGTGAGGGTGGGCCGGTCGCGCCGGGAAGGAGCTCACAGCATCTTGGAGATACACCATCTGATCGCCACCCTCGACCGGGTTGACCATCTCGTCGACGAACACCGCCTGACCCTTTTCGAAGACGACCAGTACCGGGCCGCGTTCGCCGGGGCCGGGTTGACGGTAGAGACGGTAGCTTCTCCCATGCCTGGGCGCGATCGTTACATCGGCCAGTCAACCGTTTCCGTATAGACCGATGACGACCCTGTCAGCGGAAACGGCACGACATTTATGACAATCGAAGGGTCGAGCGCGGCGATCGAACGGGTGTGGGGCAAAGCGCTGATGGACCCCCGGTCCGCCCTGGAAGACCATCTGGTCCCGAGCGACCTGACGACTCTGTTGTGGTCGGTCTCCCGAGCCCGGGCTGCGACGGTCACTCCGGCGCGCCTCATGCACCGCTGGGACGAAGACCCCTACGTTCAGCCGGCGCCCGGCGATCCGCGCCGCATCTGGAAGGTTGAGTCCAGACTGTGGGACCTTCTCCCCGAGCGTTTCGCGGGGGTGGATCTGTCTCCGGTGACTCCACTAGGCCCGTATTCCGCACTGGGGGTTTGCTGAGGAACTGGATCGGGCCTCGGTTGACCCAAGTTTGAGCCCATCGTTGCTGGTCAGTGGCCGTTTGGCTGTGGGCTGACGGCGTTTGTGCGCAGCGACGCTGTTGGGGAAAGAGGGCTCAGTTAGAAGGCAGCGGGGATACTTGCATCCATGTGATTCTAGTGCCATGATGTTGGGGTAAATGTTTCTTCGCCTCCAGAAGGTGCGCCAGGCCGGCCGAGTCTACGAATACGTGCACATCGTGGAGGGCTACCGCGACCCCGACGGCAAGGTCCGCCACCGTGTTGTGGCAAACCTGGGTCGCCGGGATCGGTTGAAGGCGTCGGGGGCGCTGGACAACCTGGCCGGGGCGTTCACTCGGCTGGATCCCGCCCCGGGCCGTTTTTTGGTAGGCGCCTTGCCGCTGGTAGCTCCCATTCTGGAGCGGCTGGATGTGGTGGGCATCGTGGACCGGGCCTGTCCCATGCGGGGCCGAGCCGCCCTCACCCACGGGGAGGTGGTCGCCGCGCTAGTGGCCAATCGTCTGACTGCGCCTCGCCCGTTATATGACGTGGCTGGCTGGGCTGGGGTGTTCGCCAGTCATGACTGGCTGGGGGCGCCGGCGGCGTTGTTGAACGACGACCGTCTGGGCCGGGCGCTGGACGCTATCTCGGCGCACCTGGATGAGATCGCCGGGGCGCTGGCCCTGGCCGCGGTCGCCAACTTCGGCGTAGAAGCGGCCCGTTTGCACTGGGACTTCACCTCGGTGGCGTTCTGCGGCGCCTACCCCGATCAGCACGACGGCGCCCCGACCATTGGCTTCGGGCACTCCTCCGATCGCCGCGGTCACCGCCGCCAGCTCAAGGTGGCCCACGCCACCACCGCTACCGGCATCGCCCTCTACGGGCGGGTGGCGGACGGCTCCCGCCATGAGGGGGCGGAGACCCACACCCTGCTGGAGCGGTTGCGCAGCTTCGCCGCCCCCCGCCGGCTGTTACTGGTGGCCGACTCGGCCCTGGTCAGCAAGGACAACCTATCCGCCGCCGACGCGGCCGGGATGCGCTTCGTGTCCCGTCTGCCCCGCAGCTTCGACTATGAGCAGACCGCCTTGGGTCTGCCCGCCGCGGCCTGGCGGCCGCTTTCCTATGTATCTGCACGTTCTCGTCGGCTCCCGAAAAACCGGCGACCGACCTTCCGGGGCGCCGAAGACAGCATCGAGATCACCGGCAAAGACAAAACCTCCCGGCGGTTCCGAGTCCTCTACCTATACGGATCCGAGGAGGCCGACGCGGCCCGGGCCAGCCGCACCCGATTGCTCGAGCGCGCCGAGACCGCCCTGGCCCGCGTCAGCCGGGGCCTGGACAAGCGGCCCCACCAGAACCCCGAGCGCGTCGAGCGCCGCGTGGCCCAGGCCGTGGCCGCCGGCCGGGTCGGCCAACTCCTGCGCACCGAAGTGCCCACCGACGCCGACGGCACCGTCCGTCTGCGCTGGTGGCGCGACCACACGGCCATCGCCGCCGCTCAACAGCGAGACGGGCTGTACGCCCTGGTCACCAACATGACCGCCCGACGCTGCTCGGCCGACCGGCTCCTGGCCCTCTACAAAGACCAGGCTCAGTCCGAACGAGCCCACCATTTCCTCAAAGGACCAATCGCCGTGCGCCCCGTGTTCTTGAAATCCAACCGCCGCGCCGCTGCCCTGGTCCAGATCTGCTCCATGGCCCTGCTGGTCTACGGGCTCATCGAGACCCAAGCCCGAGCCGCCATCGCCCCCGCCCCCACCATCCCCGCACTCCTCCCCGAAGGCCGAGCCGCCCGGCCCACCGCCGAAAACATCTTCAAAGCCTTCAACGGGCTCGGCTACCAACGAGCTCGCACCCACCAAGGAATCCAATGTATGCCCGACCCCCTCACCCCCGCCCAGACCACCATCCTCAACGCCCTCGGCGTCCCATAAATCCTGCCTCCCCAGGGCGCAGCCTGAGCAAATTCGAGTGCGGAATACGGGACTAGGAGCACGGCGGCCTTTGTCGGGGTGGCGTCCCAGGTCCGGTGTAAATCGGTGACTGGCGCAGGCTCCTGGTGAAATGTTAGGCGGCGACTGTGACGGTCTCGTTGACGGTGGTGGTGTCCTCCTTCTTGGTCTCATGATGGTGTAGTTGACGGCGGAGTTCTTGTAGCTGGCGGACGGTGGCGGGGGTCATGGTGACTCCTCTCCATCCGCGGCTGGCTCGGTCGAGCACAGCCCAGACCAGCGACAGGCAGGAGCGTTCGCCGGGGAGCCGGCCGATGACCTTGACCCGCCGGCGGGTCTCGCCGAAGGTCCGCTCGATGAAGTTGGAATGGCGGATCCGCTTGTGGTGCTCTGTTGGGAAGCGCAGGTAGGCGAACAGGCTGGCCAGATCGTCGTTCAAGCACGCTACGGCGGAGGGGAACTGCCGGCCGAATGTGGCGGAGAAGTCCGCTGCACGCTGACGGGCGACGGCGATCGACTTGTCGCCGGGCGGCTCGCTGGTGGGGTCGAAGATTGCCCAGTAGGCGGCCTTCACCTCGGCCTGATGCTCGACGGGCACCTTGGCCAGGATGTTCCTCGCCCGGTGGATGGCACACCTTTGCCGCAGGCTGTGGGGGAAGACCAGCTCCACCGCGCCGATCAGGCCGGGGGCGCCGTCGGAGACGATCAGTAGCGGGGGCCGCAGTCCTCGGGCGACCATGCCGTCCAAGAATCCTTTCCAGGCGTCGGTGGACTCGCTCGCTCCGGCCTCGAGTGCGACCAGAACTGGCCGGCCTTCGCTGGTGATGCCCCACGCGGCGAGCACCGGCTCGGCCCGGGCGCCTTCGTGCATGCGGAAGTGCGAGCCGTCCAAGAACAGGTATTCCAGCGCCACCTCCGACAGGTCACGGGTCTTCCAGCGGTCGAACTCGTCCTTGATCGCCTCGCAGACCCGGGAGACGGTGGACTTCGACAGTGCCGCCTCGGCGCCGAGCACGTCGGCGAGGCAGGCCTCGACGTCGCGCACCGACAGGCCCCGCACGAACCCGGCGATGACCAGCGACTCGAGCGCGTTGGTGCGGCACACCCCCACGCCCAAAAGCCGGGAAGCGAACACCTCGTCGGTGCCTCTCAGCTTCGGGCGGTGGATCGTCACCTCGCCGGTGGTGGTCTTGATCGTGGTCGGGCAATGCCCGTTGCGATTGCCGGCCCGGGCGCGTTCGCCGTGGCTGTAGCGCTCCCGGCCCAGAAACTCGGTGACCTCGGCCTCAATGGCGGTCTGCATTAGCAGGCGAACCCCCAGGCGGGCCACCTCCTCCAGGACCTCGCCCAGCTCCCGCTCGGAGCCGAACAGGTCGTCTATCTCTGCGCGGATGCGCTCGATCGGTGATACTCGTGTGGACACGGGTGTGGGTCTCCTTCCTCTGCTTTGGTCGGTGGAAGAAGGAACCTACGCCCGCCGTCTATTTACACCGCGGATGGGACGGCACCCCTTGTCGGAAGAGTCGGGATAGAACTCCTCGCCGCCAAAGCTGGCCGGGGCGCGTGCAGCGCCGAATCGGCCAGATCCAACTTTGCAGAAGTGCCCATCGTCTTCAGATCGGTGTCGGTGACCTCTGCTGCGATCGCCAGGTTGTCGGCCAGGTCGGGATACTCGACGCTCACCGAGAGAGGCGTTCGAGCAGCTCGCGATCCTCCTCGATGATCTTGGCGAGCCGCGCCTTGAACTTGGGGTTGTTCCGCCGTCGCTCCACGGCTTCGATCAGCGACTGCTTCACCGTCTCGTTCATGCTGGTCCCCTGGACCCGTGCGAGGGCCTCGGCGTCGGCGGCGACGTCGTCGGGGAGGCGGACGGTGAGGTTCTTTGCCATGGTGTCATGATGCCACCACACCACTGGTGGGCGACGGCGGCAGCGCCCCAAAGGTCCGCGACCGATTGGCAAAGGGCGCCCCTTTCGCCGGCTCGGTGAGCAGTCGCGCTCTGATCCGTTCACAACGCGTGAAGAGGGTTGCGAATGGGATGGCACCCAAGGGTGGGCAGAGCCTCTGAGACCGCGTCAGGGGCCGGGCTGGGCGGCTGGGGGTAGTGTCATCGATTGGCGCAGCGCCTGGAGGGGCGCGGTGGGGAGGGTGATCAGGCCTCGGGTCGGCCGGTCGAGATCGAAGATGACGAGCAGCAGCATGGTCACGAGCGCGGCGGCGAGCAGCATCGAGATCAGGCCGTGTCCGAGGATGGCGAGACGGAGCCCCAGCAACCCGAGCGCGATGGCCGCTCCGATCAGCTCGAGCGCCAGCACGGCTTCGGGGACCCGGTTGTTTAGCGCGGAGATGCGGACGGTTTGTTGGTCGATCATCGTGTTCAGGCTGTCCACATACAGTTGCGGCGCGTTGGCTTCAGGTGCGGCGGCGATGGCTTGGCCGGCGAGCCCCCACAATTCTCGTTGAAGTGCCTGCTCGGCCGTGACGGTGCGCTGCATGGCGGGGCTGTTCGGCACCTGGCTCGAAAGACGCAGCGCAAGGTCGGTGTAGTCGCGTAACAGCGTGAGCGAGCGATCGCGGACCGGTGCTGCGAGCAGCTGGGCCCGCAGGTAGGTTGTCCCGATCGCGTTCGCTTCCGCGACCACCGCCGAGCGGCGGTCTTCGTACCGGCCGACGGCGAGGGTCAGGCCGAAGGCCAGGATCAGCGCGACCACGCCCAGCAGGGCGCCTTGCAGCACGTCGAACGACTCCCCCAGGGTCTCTGAACGGTTCCGCAGGTGGCGACTCAGCGTGACGCCTGCTCCGGTTACCGCCGCGACCACGGCGAGAATGATCAGTGCCAGTGCCCAGTCGCTCAGCGAGAAGAAGAACAATCGGTCACTCCGCTCAGCTGATGTCGCTCCCGGGAAGCTGCCCGTCGGCGACCGCCTGGCCTAGGGCTCGGTGGTCGCTGACGGTGCAAGCTGCGTAGCGTTCGGCGAAGACCGCGATGGCCCGGTCGAAGATGTCGGCCT
The DNA here is from genome assembly GCA_963834725.1 of uncultured Acidimicrobiaceae bacterium. Classification (GTDB taxonomy): domain Bacteria; phylum Actinomycetota; class Acidimicrobiia; order Acidimicrobiales; family Palsa-688; genus PALSA-693. The sequence continues at coordinate 1,895,850 of CAWICN010000001.1, read as the reverse complement.
TTCCGAGATACCCGCTGATGATGGCGGGATCGCCGGATCGTGCGTGCGCTCGGGCCAACGCCCAGGCGCACAGGCTGGCGTGTTCGGCCAGGCCGCGTCGGCTCATCGTGGTCAGGTCGGATCGGCCCTTGCGGTCCCACAGTTGCCGGACGTAATACTGACGGCCGCTGGAAGGGTCGTCGCACCACCCGAGGAAGGTGTCGGTCGGCCCCTGGGTCAGTCGCTGGCCGGCGACGACCCGCTGTCCGGCGTGGCTGATCGGCGAGGCGCGCAGGTATGGTTCCAGCACGGAGGGCTGTGCCTGTTTCGCCTGGAGCACGATGAAGTCGTCGCTGCGGCGGGACTCTGCTTGCAGCAGGCACACCCACACCAGCATGCCGACGCTGCCCACGCCGACGACCCGCCGGGCGACGTCGACGATCTGGTACCGCCGCAGCAACATCTGCTTGTCGTCGGGCAGGCTGGCCCGGTAAGACTCGAAGGTGGCGACGGCTTCGCCCATCTGGTGCCCGGCTGATTCCAGGTGGACCTGGATCGGCGGCTCCTCCCGGAACCGCGGGCGGGCGCCTGATGGTTGTACCTCGGCGCCGCCTTCTCCCGCGTCGGGAGAGACCGTCAACTTGGCGATGGCTCGGCGATGCCCCCGGCGGGACGCCTTGGCGAGGTCGCGGCGTATCTGGCTGCGGGTGTCACCGGTGTAGTGGCCGAGGAGGTCATCCACGCCCTTGAGGTCATACCAGACCTGCAGGTTGGACATTCGGGCGTAGTCCCCCATCCGCTGCCGGTAGGCGCGCACCGCAGCGGCCACCAGGTCCCGGCAGGCCTCGGGGGCGAACCCGTGGTGCTGGGCCACCACGTACAGGCTGGCCGAGAACCGCTTGATGTCCCACTCCCATGGCCCGGGCAGGGTCTCGTCGAAATCGTTGATCGAGAAGGTCAGGTTGCGCTCCGGGGTGGCGAAGGTGCCGAAGTTCCGGATGTGCGCGTCGCCGCACAGCTGCACCTGCGGGCCGGTCGCTGGGGTGGCGGCGAGGTCGGCGGCCATGACCGCGGCCGCGCCGCGCAGGAACCCGAACGGGGAGGCGGCCATTCTGGCGTGGCGGATGCCGATCAGTTCGGGCAGCCGGGCCGCGGCCTGTGCCGACAGGATGCCGATCGGATCCCGGCCCTCGGGCATCCCGCCGTCGGCGTGCGCGGATCGCGGGACGGCGGCGCGCAGCGCCCGGCCGGCCAGGCGTCGCTCCCGCCAGCTGACCGCCGGCGGGCCGGACTGCCGAGAACGCTGCGCAGCGGGCACGGTTTCGCTCTTGTGCCGGGCCGGATTTGGCCGGGTCATGGTTCGGTTCCGAGAGCGCTCCAGACCTGCGGGAAGCGGCCGATGCCGATGGCCCGGCAGATTTTCTGGGCCGCCAAGCTGACGCCTTCGGTGAAGGTGGGATAGGCGAGCTGGAGCTCGGCTACCTGCTCCACGGTCAGGCCGCCGGCCATGCAGGCGGCGATGGCCTGTACCGTCTCGGCCGAGTATTCGCCGAGCACGTGACCGCCGAGAATGGCGTGGCTGGCGCGGTCGGCGATGAGCTTGCAGAACCCGTCGGGCCGGCCGTCGGCCACCGGCCGGAGCAGGTCGTCATATCGGGCGATGCAAGTGGCAATGTCATAACGCTGGGCGGCTTCGGTCTCGGTGAGGCCGACCCGGCCGTACTCGGGGTCGGTGAAGCTGCCGCTGGGCACCACGTCGTAGGTGGCCTGCCGGGCTGGGCCCGAGATGGCGTTGTTGGCCGCGATCCGGCCTTCCATCCGGGCGGTCTGGACGAGCATGGAGTGGCCGTTGACGTCGCCGGCGGCAAAGATGTGCCTGACGTTGGTGCGCAGGTACTCGTCGACGTCGATGGCGCCGGGCCGGGCCTGCACGCCGGCGGCGTCCAGGTGCAACTGTTCCAGGCTGGCCGGCCAGCCGACCGCGAAGAACACCGCACCCGCCAGGGTGCTGTCGGTGCTCGTCTCGCTTCGATACTCGACGCAGATGCCTTCGTCGACCCTGGACAGCGCCTCGACCGCGGTGTCGGTGGCCACGGTCATGCCCCTGGCGGTGAAGGCCCGGCCGAGTTCGGCCGAGACGCTGGGGTCGGCGGCCGGGACCAGGATGGGCCCGGCCTCGAACACGGTGACCGAGGCGCCGAGATCGGCGAAGATGGACGCGATCTGACAGCCGGTGTCCGCGCCGCCGACCACCGCCACCCGGGGGGGCAGGCTGGCCACCGAGCCGATGTCTTCATAGGTGAGCGCCAGCTCGGCACCGGGGATCGGCAGCCGGGCGGCCTGCCCGCCCACGGAGACGATGACGCGGTCCGCGGACCAGCTGCGCCCGTCGCCGGCGGCCATGGTGTTCGGTCCGGTAAAGCCGACCGGGCCGAGACCCTCGACCAGGTCGATGCCGTGCCGGCGGAGATGGCCGGCCAAGTCCTTCTTGTCATGGGCGTAGCGGGCCACCCGCCCGCTGTTTGCCAGCATGGCGGCAAGGTTGGGCACCGGCGCCGGGCCATCCAGACCGAAGGTGGCCCACGACGACCAGTCCCGGGCCAGCCGGGCGGCGCGGGCCAGGGTGCGCACCGGCGCCGGGCCGGTATTGAGGCTGGTACCGCCGACCTGCCCGGCCTCGAGCAGCGTGACCCGGGCGCCCAGTTCGCGGGCCCGCAGGGCGGCGGTGACCCCGGCCGGGCCGCCGCCGACCACCAGCACGCTGATGTCAGAGGTCACCGGAAACCCCAGGGCCGGTCCCCAGGGCCGCGGCGGCGCTGGACCGCTCGTCTTCGCGGATCAGGTGCATGACGGCGTTGATGAGGGCCAGGTGCGAGAAGGCTTGGGGGAAGTTCCCGAGGTGGCGGCCGGTGTGGGCGTCGATCTCCTCCGCGTAGAGCAGCAGGGGGCTGGCGTAGGCCAGCAGCTTCTCGCACAGCTGGCGGGCCCGGTCCACCTCGCCGATCTCGGTCAGCGCCGACACCAGCCAGAACGAGCAGATGGTGAACGTGCCCTCCTCACCGGCGAAACCGTCGTCGGTTTCCTCGACCCGGTAGCGCAGGACCAGCTCGTCCTCGGTGAGCTCGTCGGCGATCGCCAGCACGGTGGCGCGTACCCGCGGGTCGTCCGGGGGCAGGAACCCGAGCAGCGGGATCAGCAGGAGCGAGGCGTCCAAGGCGGTGCTGTCGTACCGCTGGCAGAACACGCCCCGCTCATCGGTGCCGTGGGCACAGACGTCGGCGTGCATCTCATCCGCGGCCCGCCGCCACTGCGCCGCCCGCTCGGCGTCGCCGCGCTGCCAGGCCAGCTTCGCCCCCCGGTCGGCGGCCACCCAGCACAGCACCTTGGACGCGGTGAAATGCTGCGCCGGGCCGCGCACCTCCCACAGTCCCTGATCAGGTTCCCGCCAGTGCGTGAGCGCGGCTTCGACCTGGCGGACCAGCATCGGCCAGCGGCGCTCGTCCAGCCGATCCCGGGACCGGGCGTGCAGGAACGCCGAGTCGACCAGCACCCCCCACACGTCGTGCTGGCGCTGGTCCCAGGCGCCGTTGCCGATACGGACCGGCCGGGCCCCCTCGTAGCCGGACAGATGATCGAGCGTCTGCTCGGTCAGGTCCCGTTCGCCGCCGATCCCGTACATAATCTGCAGGTCGACGTTCCCCTCGGCCAGGTCGGCCAGGAAGTAGAAGAAGTCGTTGGCCTCCCGGTCCAGGCCCAGGGTATACAGGCCCCACAGCATGAACGTCGAGTCCCGCAGCCACGTGTAGCGATAATCATAGTTGCGCTCCCCGCCCGGCGTTTCCGGCAGCGACGACGTGGCCGCCGCCAGCAGCGCCCCCGTCGGGGCGTAGATCAAGCCCTTCAGCGTCAGCGCCGACCGCTGCAAGTATCTCCGCCACGGGTGATCGGGGAACGTGGCCCGGCTGATCCACTCGTGCCAGAACTCGGCGGTGCGGGCCAGCCGCTCATGCCCCTCGGCGAAGGTCTCGGGCGGACTGCCATCACCCCACGACAGGGCGCAGAACACCCGCTCGCCGGCCCGCAGGCGGTGGCGGGCGATCGCCCGCGGGCCCTCGAACCCCAAGTTCAGGTCGGTGGTCAACCGCAGCTGCCGCTCCCCGTCACCCAGACGGGCCTCCGCGTGCCCGTACCCGCTGCCGGTGTGATGCCACACGCTGTGCTGGCGGCCGTAGTCGAAGGACGGCTCGCACTCCAAAACGAAGTCGACCGCTCCGGTCAGGCACCGCACTGTGCGCAGCAGCACCCGCTCGGCGGCGTGATCAGCCGGCACCCGCCGATGGGAATCAGACCTGACCGAGCCATACCGCCACGGGCCGACCAGCAGCACATCGCGGACCACAGCCCAGCCCGTCGGCACCGCCCACGTCGTCTCCAGCACCATCGTCCCGGGCAGGTACCGCCGCCCGGCCGGGACCGTGACGTCCGCCGGCCCCAGTCGGAACCACCCCGCGTCCCGGTCCAACATCGCGGCGAACACGCTCGGGCCGTCCATCCGGGGCAAGCACATCCATTCCACGCTGCCGCTCGGCGCCACCAGCGCGCAGACCTCGCAATCGGACAAAAACCCGTACTCGGCGATCGGCGGAAACGGGCTCCCCCCGGGGGTCGGATGCAGTCCTGGTGCCGCCGGAACCCCAGCCGCCTCTGTGCCCGCCTCTGCCTGTTCACTGCCGTGCATATCTGCCGGGACGGGCATGGCCACCTCCGTGCCCCGGCATCATGGCACACCCGCGCGCAACCGCACCGGCCGGCGCCCACGCCACCCATATGTGGCCGCGCAACGGGAAGAGTCACGGCGGCATACCCAGCCAAGTCACGAAATCGAGCGCACGTGGATTCACGTGGCGCCGCAGCCTCCGGTCGTGCCGCGGGGCCGGCCGGCAAAGTGACGAACCGGACTGACCGCCGCCTCCGCCGTTACGCTCCCGCCTTCGGGCAGCGAGCCGGTTGCCTGGTTTTCGAGGACTCGGGCCGGCGCGGGCCGACGTAGGCCCTCACGCTAGAGCCGATCGCCAAGGCCTGCATCGCTACCGCCGACCACAACAGGTTCCAGGCGGTGTTGAGATTACGACGATAGGATCGGGTTCAGCCCATGTCACAAAGAATGGAATGTGAACCGTAAAGAGCCTCTGGATGGCGGGAGAGGCGTTCGGGTCGGCCACACCGTTTGTGGGACAATCGGGGCAGCAGGCTTGGTGACCGCGCCATCGTGGACGACAGAGGTCACATGAAGGCGGTCGCGGTGTTTCCCGGATCTCGTCAAGTCAAGGAGATCGACTGCGAACCGCCGCGCCTCGCTGCCCCGGACCAGGTGCTCTTCCGTACCCTCGATGTCGGCATTTTGCGGCACCGACAAGGAAATCTGTTCTTTCGAGTACGGCAGCCCCCCGCCCGGGGACGATCATCTGATCATCGGGCACGAGGCCCTCGGGCACGTGGTCGACGTCGGGTCTGCGGTCGAGGGTGTGCAGCAGGGGGATCTGGTCGTACCCACGGTCCGGCGACCCTGCCCCCATCCGGGGTGTCGGGCCTGCCGGACCGGCCACCAGGACTATTGTTACACCGGGGACTTCACCGAGCGGGGAATCAAAGAGGCGCACGGCTACTTGGCCGAGTACGGAGTGGAGGGGCCAACAGAACCTGGTGTTAGTACCGGCCGATCTGGGACGCCTGGCGGTGGTGACCGAACCGCTGACCATCGCCGAGAAGGCGCTCGCCCAGGTGTTCTGGCTCATGCAGCATCGCCCTCCCTGGCTCGATCCCACCACCCCACCGGATCGGGCCGGCCGCGGGCTGTCCGCGTTGGTGTTGGGTCTCGGACCCGTCGGGGTCCTCGGTGCGATGACGCTGGCCGCGGCGGGATGGCGGGTCTACGTCTACTCCAGAGAGCTTCCCCCCAGCCCCCGCGTCGACCTGGTCTCAGCGGTGGGCGCCACCTACGTGTCGTCGGAAACAACCACCGCCGCGGAGCTGGCCGCGCACATCGGCAATATCGACCTCGTCTATGAGGCGGTCGGGCACTCCCACTTCGCTTTGGAAGTGCTGCGGGTGCTCGGTCACAACGGCAACTACATCCTCACCGGCGTGCCTGGTCTGCAGGCATTCATCCAGGCCGACCCGGCCACTCTGATGCGGGACATGGTCCTGAAGTACCAGGTGCTCCTGGGAACCGTGAACGCCGGGGCCGAAGCCTTTCCCGCCGCAGTCCGAGATCTCCAGGAGTTCAGAAGGCGTTGGCCGGAAGCCACCGAGGCGCTCATCGACGGCCGGTATCCGCCCGAACAGGCGACCGAACTGATCTTCGGACGCCCTACCGGCATCAAGACCGTGATCTCTTTCCGGACCGCCAGCTGATCCTTTCGGCGGGGAGCGCCCCGCTCCTCGCGCCCCGGGTGGTCAGGAAACCTCGGCGCCAGCGCGAACCCCGATGCCGATAAAGATCTGCAAGATTCCGAACATGAGCAGCCACCCCCCGAGGATCACGGCCAGCATCAGCAACGACGGGCGGGGCCAGCTGAGCACGATCGTGACGGCGGCTATGGCCAAACCGCCGCCCATCACTATGGTCAAGACCTGGCCGGGAAGGGCCGGGTAGTCGACGGCGGCGAAGATCCTGACGACCCCGTCGATGATCCAGTAGATCCCGAGGACCAGGGCCAACGGGCTCACGGCGACGCCCCGGTTTCTTCCCGGTGCAGGACACTCCGATTCTTGTGACCGGGCGCAGATTCTTGTGACCGCGCAGTGGTGTCAGGTGGCGAGCAGTTTGGTCTTTTGGGCCGCGAACTCCTCGTCGGTGAGGATCCCCTTGTCGCGCAGCTCGGCGAACTTCTTGAGCTGCTCGACCACGTCAACCGGCGCGGCGGGAGGCGTAGCCTGCTCGGCAGCGGGCGGGGCCGGCTCGGGCGCCGGAGGGGCGGCTTGCTGGGCGTACTTGGCTTGCTGCTTGGCGGCGACATGGCCGCTTACGGCGGTGGCGGTGCCGGCTATGACGGCGGTTCTGCCCATGGTGCGGGCGATTCCGCGGGTGCGGCGCATCGGCATGAGGTCCTCCTGCTGGTGGTCCCCGCTTACCCTATCCGGGGATGGGCAGGTGGCGCCTCATTACTCGCCCACATCGGCCAGCGCGGCGTCGACGAGTTCGGGCGGGATGCGGGCCCCCTCCCGGACGACGCCGCCGGCGCCCCGAATGGCCAGTGCGAGATCGGTCGCCCAGGTGTCCTCCCAGACCAGCACTGCAGCGGACGTGTTCGGTTGCAGTGCTGCTCTGACGTAGTCGATGTCGTCCTGATTGACGAGGTCGTTCACCTCGCCAGGGAGGCTGGCGAAGGGGGCCAGTTCTTCCAGTTGGTCGAACTCGAAGGTGGTGACGTCGCCGTCCGTGTCTTTCATGATGAAGAGCAGGTCGATGATACGCACCGTTTCGTTCTCGATCAGTTTCGCGATCTCAGGCACGATCTCGCCCTTGAAGTGGTTGCCCGGAAACTCGATGATGATGTATTCGACCGGTCCGATGGGCACGCCAGCTACCTCCTTGGTGACCGGTCCGAACAGCTCGGACCGCTCCTGACTGTATAGGTCGCCGGCGCCGGGCCGCCCGGCTGGCCTCAGCCCTCGGCGGTGAAGGCAACGATGCCTGTGGGCACCGCCAGCAGACCTAGGAATGCGAGCCAGATGAAACGCACCCATTTGTCCTAGAGCCCACGTCGGCGATGGCAAGTCCTCCGTCCAGGTCGACGCTGGGGAACGAACATGACGGTGAGACCATGGGCCATGATCGAGGCTATGACCGTTTCCGCCCGGTTCACCCCGGCGCTGCCGGCCAGGGGTGCGAGCAGGGGCATTGCCCGAGCCCCCGTGCCCGAACTGGCGGGGATGAGAACGCCCGGGAGGATCCCGACGGTGATCATGGTGAACAATCGGCGGAGGCGCCGCTGACCGATGCTTTCATGGCGTGCAGGACGGAGTCGAGGGTCTGGGTGCTGGCCAGGATCACCGGCTCCTTCGGCCGGCAACACCACCATGGCTGCTCCCAATATGCCGGCGGCGCCGAAATGGATCAGGCGGACCAGCTCTCTCTCCTCGCGGTGCGCACCCAGTGGGAAGTGGCGGCCACATCGTCATCGCCCACCGCCCCAGATTCTGGCGGTGACGTAGATCCCCACAGCGGGTTCAAGGCGGCGATTGTCAGCTCTTGCACCCCGGTCGACGGTGGGGTTCCTCTTGACTTCTACCGTCGAGGACATCGGCCGGGCTTTTTTACAGACTGTGACCGCTTCCGGGCCGCGCACACGCACTCGGCCAGACCCAGCGCATCGGCCAGATCCACCAGCAGGCGAGCACCAACATGGTTCACCACACCCTCCCCGCCCGTGGTCACCGACAAGCGCGGTCGGACTGGACTAGCTTTCATCTCGGAAGTGCCCTCCTTGGTGGTCGGACCGGTGCCTCGACAACACCAGTTTCGCCTACCAGGAAGGCGTTTTCGCGTACACCAACCCTCAGAACGATCTGACTACTGAAAGGTGCGGGTTAAGCGTTGAGATAAATCCGATCCAGGCAGTCCAGCTCCAACCCGACATGCCCGTCGAGCACCTCGTTGACATTGATCACCCCGCTGGCCACCACCGACCTCCCTTCCCCTACCCAGAAAGGATGGCGCGCACAGATGGCATGTAGGAGGGACCCCCTCGGCATCAAGTGCAAACGTTGTTGCACGAAACAGGAGCTCGAGGAGGTCCCACGGCAATCGTAGGTGGCTTTGACGTGCATCGCTCCCAGTTGACGTTCGACTGCGTACAGACACGGGTGAGGTCCGGGTCGGGCAGGTTCGCCCCGCCACGAGGGCAGCTCTGCATGCCTGGCTCACGCGGCTGCCGTCGCAAGGTGGAGACTTGGCGGTGGAGGGCTGCACGGGTTGGCGGTTCGTCGCTGAAGAGGTGTCCACCGCCGGGTATCGCATCCACGTCGCCGAACCGGCCGAGAAGGCGGCGCTTCGGGGGCCGAAGAAGCGGGCGAAGACCGACCGGGCTGACGCCCGCCACTTACGAGATCTTCTTCTCGCTGATCGACTGCCGGAATCGTGGATTCCACCAGCCCACGTCCTGGAGGTGCGAGCCATCGGCCGGCTCTACGCCGCACTGATGAGCGACCGTCAAGCCTGGGTGTCAACGCATTCACGCTCAGCTGTTTCACCAAGGGGCTTCCTCGTGCGATCCCCTCACTGACACCGGCCGGAAACAGTTAGCACAAACCGCACTGTCACCAGCCGGTCGTCAACTTGTCGACACCGCGCTGGCCGTCATCGACGACCTGGACGGCAAGATCAATCCCTTGCGCGAGGAGCTGCGGGGATTCACACCCCGCCAACCCGGCTGTCGAGCCCTGGTCAGTCTCTTCGGGGTGGGCACCTTGCCCGCTCCCATCATCTGGTCCGAGATGGGCGACACCCGATAGTTCTCCTCGTCCGACCAAGCCGTACGCCACACCGGCCTCGACGTCACCGTGTGGTCCTTGGACTCCAAGCGATCCCCGGGGCATCTGTCGCGCCAGGGCCCACCGGCGCTGCGCTGGGCGCTTTTCGAGGTCCGCCTATCACGCAGCCCATGGCACCTCGGCCGACCACGACTATTACGAACAAGTCCGCCAACGCCAAGGATCTGAGCGTGCCGCTCTCTCCGTCGCTCGCAAGCTCGCCCGCCGCACCCACCACATCCTCGCCAACCTCGGCGACCAGGCCTGGGTGGAAGCGACCTGATGCCAACTTGCACGAGCCTTGCCCGCAACTTCCGATGATCCGCGACCCGCTCCCTCTCGGCCCATGTCCGCCCGGCTTCCCGCCGGCGCCCCCGCACAGATTGAGCGGTCGCAAACCTCGCGGGAACCACCCGATCCGCCAGCATGTCGCCGGCCGACAACCGTCGTCCGAGGACCAAGATTAAGGCTGGGCGTCTGCGCTCGTGCACGGCCCACACCTTAGAAAGGAGGCCTGTTCGATCGACAACGGCGAACTCGCCGTGATCCACCTCGCCTGCCCTGTCACATCCTGTGTCGCCGCTCGTCGCTGTCAAGGTCGTTCGTCCTCGCTGCGCTGCGGGCGCTCCACCTTCACAGCTCCCACGACGGCGACATTCATCGCAACTAGGAAGGCGACGCTGCACCCTGGTCAGTGACGCCATCAGGGCCAATCCCACCCCGCCGGGGCTGCCCAGACCCCGACGCCGGGGTAGCACGCGCTCTCATCCCGAAAAGAGTGCCCAAATCGGCCGTTGACACGGGGGTCCCCCCACAGATAACGGCCGGCTTTGCCGGCCCGGCACCGACTCGCTCAGCACACGGCCGTGGGGAGGGGGCTCGGGGGGAGGCCTGCCCTCCTCGCGCTAATCGACGGCTGCCAGATGGCGACAGAGGAAGCGGCGTACTGCGAGAACAATCACCGCAAACGTTCCCATCGAGGCGTCCCACTTTGACGGCGCAAATGAGAATGGACCATGCCTCCGAGGTGCCGAATGGAGGGACCTCCTGGACGCTTGGCATCCTTTGCATGCACGGCTGGCAGGCCATCGTTGAGTGTCGCAGAACGACGACCCGCTCATCCTCTCGATGGTTCGAGCCTGCCGGCCGGGATCGGCGTTAGGCGGCTTCCGCACCCCGTCGCACCGTCACTCAGTCTGGTCGTGACTGCCGCCGGCATCGTTGCCGCCTACGGGTAGTTTCCGCTGGCCACCGACCCACCCAGTCACTGTTGGATTGCCTTCTACCCGTACCGACTGGAGGGGTGCGCGTGATCGACCGGCAGTAGAGTGTCGTGGCTATGAGCGAGCGTCCGGCACAGCTGCGTGAGGCGTACCACGCTCTCGGACATGGCGATCTGGACCCGTGGATCAGGTTGCTCGACCCCAGGGTCGTCTGGCGGGCCACCGACCGGCCGGATGTCCCGGAAACCCGACCTGAGGCAATCGGCAGGAGGTCGTGGATCTCCTCTCGAGGCACCACGAAAATGGGCGGCGCTTCCAGGTCAGCGAGGCAGTCGAGCGGGGTGCAGCTGTTTTGCTGGGTTTGACGATCTCGCCGCCCGACTGGTCTGGGACGGTCAACGTATTCAAGGTGTTCACGTTCGGGGCGGGCGGCGACAAAGTGGTGCACATGCAGGACTGCGAGTCGCGTGAGGCGGCAATGGCGATGCTGGCCGGCGGGTGATCTGACCGGTTCGTGCTGGTTGCCAACCGTCGATCCGTGTCTCGGACTCGGTGTGCGACCCGATCACCCGGTCACAGCCGCCCAATCGTGGGGCCGTCGTGCGACGGACACGTTCGGTTCCGTTCGCGTACTAAGGGCTGACTCAATAATAAGTACGGCGATTTGAGCGCACTCCTCTCATCATTGTGGTTGTAGAGGCCTCGGCTCCTGCGCCGTCAAATATCAAGTCGTCCTTGTAAGAGTGGGGTTATCGGCTCGGAGAGGGCGGGGTCGATCCACCATCGGACCGACATGTTATGAGAGAGTTATTCCTAGCGAGGAGGAATGCTCTCAGAATGAGACCCGAGCGGTATCACGCCGAAGACCTGGTCCACCTGCTGCGGTCACGCAAGATCGCCACGATGAGCGAACTGAAGGAGGCGTTGGGAACCCACGCGGACGCCACGGTGTTCCGCAAGCTGGAGAGCTTGGCCTATCGGACCAGCTATTCGCATCGGGGCCGCTACTACACCCTGGAGGAGATAGCTCGCTTCGATGAGTTGGGGCTGTGGTCGTTCCGCTCAGTGTGGTTCTCTCGATTCGGCACGCTTTTGTCCACGGTGGAGGCGCTCGTGGGGGCGTCAGAGGCCGGCTACGACACGGCCGAACTCGAGGGCGTAGTGCACGTCGAGTGCAAAGCTCCCTTGTTAGAAGCGGTCCGCGCCGGTCGGCTGTCCCGCCAGCAGGTGGCCAGTCGCTACGTGTATCTCTCCGCCGATCCCTCGCTGCGACGCCAGCAGTTGGCCGCCCGCCAGGTCTATGACGCCACCCCGGACCTGTTGGGTTTGGGAGCAGGGGTGCGGGCGCTGCCCGAGGAGATCAAGGCGGCCATCGTGTTGTTCTACAGCCTGCTCGATGAACGCCAGCGGCGACTGTATGCCGGGTTGGAGGCACTCAAGGTCGGCCATGGCGGTGACACCCAGATCGCAGAACTGTTGGGCATCGATTCTGACACCGTGGCCCGGGGCCGCCGTGAGCTTCTAGGTGGCGATGTCACCCCGGGCCGGGTGCGACGCCCTGGCGCCGGCCGCAAGGCCACCCCAAAAGGATCCCCGAGGTCATCGCCCGCGTAGCCGGGCTGATGGAACACGACACCGCCGGCGACCCGGTGACCGGTATCAAGTGGACCCGGCGGACCACCGAGAAGATCGCCCACGAGTTGCGCGCCGGGGGCATCGACGTGTGCCCCAACACGGTCGGCTGCATTCTCCGCCAGTTGGGCTTCCGCCTGCGGGTCAATCACAAAAAGCTCACCCGCCGGGCGGACCCGGGCAGAGATGCCCAGTTCGCCTACATCACCGCCCAGCGGGAGCATTTCGCCGCCCAGGGTTGGCCCATCATCAGCGTCGACGCCAAACACCGGGAGCTGGTCGGCAACTTCGCCAACCACGGCGCCACCTGGGGCCGCCAGCCCATCGCGGTCAACGCATACGACTTTCGCTCCGAGGCCGAGGGCGTCGCCGTCCCCTACGGCATCTATGACATCAGGGCCAACCGAGGGTCGATGTTCGTCGGCACCTCCCACAACACCCCCACCTTCGCCGTCGACAGCATCGCCAAATGGTGGGTCTATGACGGCCGGCGCCGCTACCCCGATGCCACCCAGCTGCTCCTCCTCGCCGACGGCGGCGGCAGCAACGGGGCGCGCGCCCGGGCCTGGAAGTACGCCCTACAGCACCGACTCTGCGACCGCCATGGCCTCACCGTCACCGTCTGCCACTATCCCACCGGCGCGTCGAAATGGAACCCCGTGGAGCACCGGCTGTTCAGCGAGATCAGCAAGAACTGGGCCGGGCGACCACTCGACAGCTACGAGACCATCCTCAACTACCTTCGCACCACCACAACCACCACCGGACTCAAGGTCAAGGCCTACCTCGTCACCACCGACTACCCCACGGGCATCAAAACCAGCGACGAGGACATGGCCCTCCTACAAATCCGTCCGCACGACACCCAGCCCGCCCGCAACTACACCCTCAGCCCACGCCCCTGACGCCCGAGCAACAACCCGAAGTTATTGTTGCGCCAGCACTAAGCGAGGTCGAGACGCCCCAGGACGGCCTCGGCGTACGCGTCGGCTGTGTCGATCATCGCCTCTAAGTCTTCTAGTCGCCGGGTGGCTTCCTGTCGGGCCTGAAGGCCGTGCTGGTGCTTCCCGCTCGGCGACGTGGTCTGAACGTACGCACGACCGTCGAGAAGATCACTGATGGTCTGGGAGCCACAGTGACGCTCACCCCTTCATCGAGCCGGCTCGTCAACACGGTGGTGATCGACCGAACGGATAGAGGCACCGCTTCGTTCACCCAGCCGTGGCGGTCGATGGGGGAGAACATCGGCCATCGGCCCGGCTGGTCGGGCCAGCGGATCGGGCGGGCGCAGTCGTGGGCAGTCTCGTCTCGAGCCGGAACCTCCCCGATATCGGCCAGTTCGCCGCGCGCCGCCCTCCAGCCGGCAGCGGCCGCCAGCGCGTGAACCCGAAGCCATCTCGACACCGCGCACGCCGGACACGCCCCCGGCTCGACAGCGGGGGATAGAACTGGTGACTGGCCGGGGGCGGCCAGTAGCGATCGGACCTGCCGGCGGGTGAGCCCGCCTGTGCAGATGAGCGCCACCAGGGCGGCGTCCCGCCGCCCTGCGATTCCTGCGGGCCAACCACCGACCGGCATGCAGCCCAGGGTGGCGGCCACCAGGCCCGGATCGAAGCGGGAGACCGGAGAACTCAGGTGCTGGCTCGGGGCGATCAAACCGAGCGCCCTGTGGGCGGCGTCGATGACGCGCAGCCGGCGTCTGGCGAGCGTGGGCGAAGCAGGCACCTCGAGGAAGAAACTTCGCAGCTGAGCGTCCCTCGCGAGCAGCCGCGTTACACCGACTGCTGTACACCAGTCGAGGAAGAGCGCCCAGTCCCTCTCGGCAGGTGTGGGCACACCCATTCTTTGCTGCAGCGTCATCGCCGGCAGCATGCCGTACAGCTTGGACCCGTGCGGGGCGCCTTGGTGATCCCGGCGGCCACTGAGTCCTGGAGATCCCCCTACGCAACGACGCGACGGAGCCGCGCTTCGCGCCGGCAGCACTGCAGACATCTTGGTTGGCCGAGCACACCACCCAGAACTCCGGCGCTCAGGGGCCGGCCGGACCGATGGGAGTGCGCCGGGACGGCGGTGGCCGGGGCGCCATTGTTGAGTCGACGGCAGAACCCCCCGATAGGTGGGATACCGGGGAGGGGTGTGCATCCGTACTGTCGTCGCTGTGCACACGACGCGACCATCGGAGCGAGCTGCCCGTGTCTTGAACGGAAAGCTGCTGCGCCCGAGCGATGAGGGCTACGACGCGCTTCGCCAGGGGTTCAACGGCGCGGTTGATCACCGACCGGCATTGATTGTCCAGTGCCATCGTGTCGAAGATGTCATCGCCGCCGTCGAGCTTGCACGCGAGGCTGGTCTGGCGCCCAGCCTCCACAGCGGCGGTCACAGTTTTGCCGGCCATTCGGTGGCCGACTCCGGTTTGATGATCGATCTGCGCCGTTTGCGCTGGATCGACGTCGACCCCTGCGCTCGCCGAGTGGCGGCGGGGCCGGGTGTCACGTGGGGGGAGCTCGATGCCGCCACCCAAGCCCACGGTTTGGCCGTCACGGGTGGCCGGGTGTCAACGACCGGAATCGCCGGTCTCACCCTGGGGGGCGGCAGCGGCTGGGTGGAGCGCCGCCTCGGGCTCACGTGCGACAGTCTGGCCACCGCCCAGGTCGTGACCGCGGCCGGGAACGTCGTGGTCGCTGACGACGAGGAGCACCCCGATCTGGCATGGGCGCTGCGTGGCGGAGGCGGCAACTTTGGTGTGGTGACCCGCTACGAGTACGACTTGCATCCACTTGGCCCGAACGTGGTCGCCGGCCGACTGCTCCACCCGCGCAACCGGGCCCCCAACCTGTTGCGGTCCTACCGCGACATCGTAGCGGACGCTCCCGACGCCCTCGGCGGCGGGTGCGCGCTCAGCTGTCCCCCGACGTGCCCGCCCTCCCCGAGGAAATCCGGGGCGTCCCATGATCGTGTGCACGGTGAGGTGGGCCGGCGCCCTCGACGCCGGTGAGGTCATGATCGAGCCGTTGCGCCGCCTCGGGCCGCCAGTATTGGACAGCATCGGGGTCATCCCCTACACGGCATTGCAGCGCATGCTCGACCCGCTCACCCCGACCCGGCTGCGCTACTACCGACGGGCGCCTACCTCGCGGAGCTGACCGACGCCGTGATCGACCAGCTCATCGAGCACGCGGCGTTATCCCCGTCGCCTCGGTTCAACGTCGTGGTCGTCCCGTGGGGCGGTGCCATCGATCGTCCACCAGCACGGGCGGGGGCGTTCGACCAGCGCCACGTCTCGTTCATCACCCAAATCATGACCTGCTGGTCCGACCCCGACGACGATGACCGGCACGTCACCTGGGCTCGTCGCTGCGCCGCCGCGCTCAGGCCGCACGCGATTGGCAGCGGCTACCTCAACTTTCTCGAAGACGACACCGACACCACCGTGGACAACGCGTTCTCGCCCGCCACCTACCAACGGCTGAGGGCTATCAAGCGGCGCTATGACCCCGACAACCTGTTCCACCACAATCACAACGTCCCCCCGGCCACCGACGCGAGGTGAGGCCGCGGGTCAGCGGTCGAAGAGCAAGGAGGGCTGCGTTCGCTGCCGGGACGCTGGCAGGTCCGCGCCGAGGCCCGGATCGGCGGCTCGGAAGTGGGGCTCGAAAATCTCGCTGGCAAGCTGACGGCGACTGTGCACACCCACCTTGTCGAAGATTGACTTGAGGTGGTCCTGGACCGTGTAGGCAGAGACGTACAGCTGAGCGGCGATCTCCTTGGTGCTGTAACCGCGCAGCACGAGCAGCGCGACCTCTGTCTCTCGGGGCGAAAGCTGATTGGCGTGGGCTACGAGCGGAGCTACCTCCTCCCGGCTGGCCGGCTCCAACACGACGGCGGTGCCGGCCGGACCGTGCGGTCGGGACAGGTGAGTGGCGCGCACCCGCAGCCACGCTCCGGACGGAAGGCGGACGCGGGCGTTGGGAATCGCCTGAACCCCCCACTTGGCGCGGGCTCGGGCGGCGGCGACGACCGCTCCGATGGCGGTCGGGGGTTGTTTCAGATCGGCAAGCCCCCACTCTCTCAGCCAGCATTCGGCTTCCTCGCTGACCGAGTCCACCTGGTTGTCCTCGTCAAGGACGATGACGCCCGGCAGTCGTGGGCGAGGGCTGTCCGGAGCGTGCGGCTCGGATAGCACCCAGCGCCGCAGGGCGTCGGCAAGATAGGGGACGAGTGCCTCCACAGCTTCGACGTCGCTCGGAGAGAAATTCGGCTGGTCCCCTCGGCGCTCGAGGTGCAGGAACCCCCACAGGCGGCCTTCGACGCGCAGCGCAGCGCGAAGCTGGTGCTCCAAGCCTTGAGGGCGCAGAATCCGTTGGTAGATCGGACTGTCTTGCTTGCCGGGGCCGGCCACGTCGGAGAGGAGGCTGACAGGACGACCGGCGCGGGCCATCGAGCGGCAGGCGCCCGGCTCAACCTCGCGGGACACGAGCTCGTGAGCCTCCCATTCGAGCTGACTGCCGGTTGGCACTGTCGTTCCGGTTGTCCGGGTGGGAATCAGCGACAGGGGGTCGGTCGGGCCCCAGCCGAAGGTGTCGAAGGGAACCACCCGGGCCATGGCGTCAAGCAGATGGTCTGGAAGGCTCCTAAGGTCGAGTCGAGATTGGGCCAAGCGCTCGAACCGCCGGCAGTGCTCCGCGAGATCTCGTCTCACCGCATCGAGCCTACCCCGATGTCTTCCGACGGTGAATCCCCTAAAACCTGGGATTCCCATTGGGCCCACGCCGCTGCCGGGCGTCCTCGTCCGAGATATGGGGTCCGCCCGCCGCTCGACGCACTGGTGCCTGCGGCGGCAGCAGGTGCTGGGAAGCGATCGTGGCGCCAACTGCCGCAGCGTGAGCCCTCAGTGCATCCCCATGTGATGCCGCCCGCCATGCTAGAGGCGTTTGCCCCGGGGATCCGCGACCTCAGATGCCAGGCCTGGACGGTGCCCTCGAATGTGGGTCTCGCGCACGGGTGTAGCTGCAAACCGTGTGCTCGACGCCGAATGACGGGGAGGCCAACCCGGGGACGCGGCTGGCTTCAACCGGTCCGTGAGCCGAAGCTTGGACCGTCACTCGCCGTTCAGGCAGCCGTTGGCCAGGCTTGTCGCTCCAGCAGCCCCGGGAATCCCACTTGCTGGGGGATGGTGGTCGAGGCTTCGAAGTTCCATCGTTGAGGTGAGCGCGGCGTGATGTCCGCGCTGACCTGACAGGACGGAGGACTGCGGATGACTTCGAGCTTCGTTGGCGACCTGAGCTCGGTTCTGCGCAGCCGCGGGGCCGGTGAGGCTCCCGCCGTCGAGTCATCGACTGATGAGAAGGACATCACTGTTGCGATTGGGCCCGGAGGCGGACCGGTCGCTGCTGCGCGATCCCATGGCGACGCCGCGGACCCTTCCCACTCCGAGCCCGACGTCGACCCTTAAGGCGCGGGTGGCGGCCGCCAGCGGCGAGCGCACGGTTTGTTCCATCCCGATTTACGTCCCTTGGGGTGAGGTCAGGGACGGCTTGGAGAGGTAGCCGAGGCGGACATTCAAGCGAAAGGCAGGAACAGAAATGGAACTGAAGACCGAACTCGATGTCAGGCCGCACGCGGACACGAGAGCCGTCTCGCCCAGGGAGCAGGTCATGCAGATGATCAGCGGGTACTGGGTGTCGCAGATCTGCGCGACGGTCGCTCGCCTCGGCCTCGCCGACCAGGTGGTGGACGGGCCGCGTACCGTTCGCGAGCTGGCGGGCGCCACCTCGGCCAACCCCGACGGCGTGGGCCGGCTGTTGCGGGCGGCGGCCACGGTGGGCCTGTTCGCCGAGATCGAGCGCGACTTGTTCTGCTTGACATCGCTCGGGGCGGAGCTGGCAGAGCGTGGCCCCTCAGGATCGTGTCGCGACCGTGCCATCGCGCTCACTGCTCCCGGGCACTGGCTCCCCTTCGCACGAGTCTACGAGGCTGTCGTCTCGGGTGAGCCCCAGGCAACCGAGGCGCTGGGGATGGACATGTGGTCCTACTACGTCCACCATCCAGACGAGGTCGCCAGTTTCGCCCGCACCATGAGCAGCATCACCGCGGAGGCGGCGGAGGCGGTGTTGCGCCACTTCGATGCCACAACGTTCCGCCGTTTCGTCGACGTGGGCGGCAGCGAGGGTATCCTCCTCGCTGCCCTGTTAGACGCCGCCCCCTCCGCCCGCGGCGTGCTGTTCGAACGGCCCGAGGTGGCACAAGCCGCACGGGCGTCGGTGGCGGCGAGCGGCCACGCCGACCGGGTGGACATCGTTGCCGGCGACTTCTTCCGCGAGGTGCCCTCCGGGGGCGACCTGTACGTGTTGAAGTCGGTCCTCCACGACTGGGACGACCGCCGGGCGCTGCACATCCTGGGCAACGTGCATCGGGCCGCAGAGCCTGGCAGCCGCCTGGTCGTGATCGAGATGCCCCTTCCTTCAGGGCCGGGCGGCTCATTCGTGCACCTGTTGGACCTGCTCATGCTGGTCGGACTGGGCGGCCGGGAACGCACAGTGGAGGACTATTCGGCTCTGCTCGAGCAGTCCGGATATCTCCTGGAGCGAACGACCCATACCAGCGGATCGGCCTATCCCTGGGCGATCATGGAGGCGGTCCACCGGTGACGGCCGGGCCGGACGCCGGTGCCTCCTGGCGGGCCGTGGACAGAGCCAGGACTGTTGAGCCGGCTTGTTTGGGATGATGCCGGACGAATACATCATCCGGGGCGGCGTCGCGGGACATGAGCGGTTGCGGGTCCTGTCTCGAGCTATGGCGCCGTCGACCAAGAACTTCCTGGCGCGCCTTGAGATCGGCCAGGCAGCGCGCTGCCTCGACGCTGGCTGCGGCGGTGGCGATGTCACCGTCGAGCTCGCCCGTATGGCCGGCCCGGCTGGGCGGGCGCTCGGCATCGACACCGACGGGCCCATACTCGACATCGCCCGGAAAGAAGCATTGATTGCGGGCGCGACAAATGTCGAGTACGTCCAGGTCCGGCTTCAGGATTTTCGATGCAGTGCCGCGTTCGACTTGGCTTACGCCCGGTTCCTGCTGAGCCATGTGCCCGCCCCGGCGGCCGCTGTGAACACTCTGGTTGACGCGACTACGGAGGGCGGGATCGTGGCGGTGGAAGACGTGGAAGTCGCCGCCGGCTTCAGCCATCCACCCAGCCCGGCGTACACGGCCTTCTGCGACCTGTACATCCGGGCCGGTCAGGCCGTCGGGGGCGACCCGAACATCGGCCCCCGGCTGGCCGAGATGCTCTTCGAGGCTGGGTTGACCGACGTTGGCGTACAGGTTGCCCAACCCGTTGGATTTGATCGGGACATCAAGCGGCTCAGCCCGCTCACCTTGGAGGCCATCGCCGACTCGGTAGTCGCCCTCGAGCTCACCACCCGGGACCGGGTCGACTCCCTGATCGGCGAGCTGTACGCCTTCGCCGCCCAGCCCGCCGCGCTGCTCAGCCTGCCGCGCGTCTTCCAGGCCTGGGGCCGGGTCCCAGCTAAACGCCGACGCCGGGCTGGCCGCACAATCGCTCGAACCGCGCCGGCCGGCGCTCGGCCCGGCACGCGACATCCGCCGTCGGAAGTGGCGTCCGGTGCTGAGACGCCGGCCACCAATGGGCTCGCGAAAACCCCACCCGCCAGGGGATGGTCACTGGCGACGCCAGCCCTCATCGTTGGACGAAGAGGCGACACCCCTGATCTCCTCGAGATTGGAGCGCACCCCATGACGACAAACACCGCCCGGGCGTTGAGCACGGATCTGGGCCGCCATTTGCGGGGGCGGCTGGTCACCGCGGCCGACCCCGAATGGGATAGAGCCCGCACCCCGTGGAACCGGAGAGTTGACCAACGACCGGTCGCGGTCGTCGAGGCCGCCGGAGCCGACGACCTGGCCGCCATTGTGGCTTACGCGGGCGCGCGCGGCTTGCGGGTGGCGGTCCAATCCACCGGCCACGGCGCCAGTGTCGGCCTGGAGGACACCATCTTGGTACGCACCCATTCCTTGCGGGACATCACCATCGATCGGCCCCGGGCTCGGGCGGTGGTGGGCCCGGGGGTCGCCCTGCGCGATCTGCTCAACGCCGTCGACCCTGTCGGCTTGGTATTCTCGCCCGGCTCGGCCGCCGATGTCGGCGTGGTGGGCTATGTCTTGTTCGGCGGGGTCGGGCTGTTAGGCCGCCAGTTCGGCTTCGCCGCCAACCATGTGCTGGGCGCCGAGGTTGTCACCGCCGACGGCAGCTGGGCCCGCGCTGACGCCACCACCAATCCGGAGCTGTTCTGGGCCTTGCGGGGCGGCGGTGGGGGGTTTGCTTTGGTCGTCCGGTTGGAGCTGGCCCTGCAGGCCATCCCCGAGCTCTTTGGCGGTCAGCTCTTGTGGCCCGCGGAGCGGGCCTTAGAGGTATTCCATGCCTACCGGGACTGGACGGTGGGGCTGCCCGAGTCGGTCACCTCGATCGCCGCCATGGTCCGGCTGCCGCCCCTCGCGCAGTTGCCCGAAGCGCTGCGCGGCCGCCACCTGGTCGGCGTCACGATCTGCCACACCGGGGATGCCCACGAGGCGGCCGGGCTGCTCGCTCCACTACGGGCGCTGGGCCCACCGCTGGTTGACAACTGCCGGCCCCTCCGCCCGGCCGGCCTGGCCACTCTGCATGGGGTGCCCACCGTGCCCCTGCCCGCCCGGATCCCCTCGACCCTGCTGGGCTCACTGCCGCCGGCCACCATCGGCCGCCTGGTCGACCAGGTCACCCCCGCCGACGCGCCGCTGATCGCCGTCGAACTGCGCCATCTGGGCGGCGCCTACGCCCGCCCCCGCCCCGACCACGGCGCGACGGGTGCCATCGCTGCGCCCTACCTGCTCGAACTGGTCGGCCTGGCGCCCACCCCCGAGGCCGACCACCAGGTCGGTGCCTACCACCAGCAGGTCAGCGACGCCCTGGCCGAATGGACCGCCGGTACCACCCTGGCCAACTTCGCCGACCCGGCCGCCGAATGCCACCGCGTCTTCGACGCCGCCACCCGGGACCGCCTGGCCGCGGCGAAGCGGCGCTACGACCCGGCCGACGTCCTGCACACCAGCTTCGCCGACCGGCAGCAGATCCGGAATTGATGCAAACAGAGTCATTGAGGATCTTCTCCGGGCGGGAACTCCGGCCAGTTCAGGCGCAGCACGACGCCCGGCTCGAGAGCCTGCCAATGGCCATTGAGGTCAGCGATCCTCGCCTGGATCACTTCGGCCATATGCGCATCCACAGTCATGACGGCGGCGGTGTCGCTGCCGAGC
This sequence comes from uncultured Acidimicrobiaceae bacterium, assembly GCA_963834725.1. Lineage (GTDB taxonomy): Bacteria > Actinomycetota > Acidimicrobiia > Acidimicrobiales > Palsa-688 > PALSA-693. The sequence goes on along the minus strand of CAWICN010000001.1, from coordinate 1,874,176 downwards.
GGGTAGAGCGCGGCGACCAGACGCTCGGCGTGCTGCAGGTCGGCAAGGTGGGCTCGCACCAGCGGGTCCTGCTGGCGGGGGAGCCGCCGGGGGTGCGGGCCCGGAACGCTCGCACGGTGTCCAGTGCCGCGCCTAGGGCCACCAGACCCCAAAGCCAAAGTCCAGACCCAAGCTTTGTTCCACCACCAAGTGGACCAGGTCATGGGGCAGACGGTCGCCGTAGTCGGCCATTGCGAACTGGACGCCTCGCTCACCCGTCTCGACCACCACCCGGTGCCGACCACCGGCTTGCTTGACCATACCAAGCTGCACATTCCAAGTGTGGCGCCCCCGGGCGGGCCCGCTCAGCCATTTGACACCAAGCCGAAAGAGGCGGCGACCGCACCACCAGGCCATACACGCCCACATCAGGGGTCGGACCCTGCCACTAGCCAAATGCAACAGGGGCGAATCAACCCCGCTGTCGTCGGAGTAACCCAGAAAGGATGAGCACCCGTGGTCGGCGCCGACTGGCAGGGGGCGGCATCCAGCGAGTTCGCCCGCCTGTGGGAGAACTGGGACAAGTCGGCACGAGGCCAGCACGACTCCCTGGGTGGAATCAGCCGGCTGCTGGGTGACGCCGGGCGCGCCTACCAGCAAACCGAGGACGACCTCGAGCGCCGGATGCGCGAAAGGCAGCCACGATGAGCAAGATCGTGGTCGACTCGGCCCATTTGAAAGACTTGAGCTTGGATCTGCAGCGGGCCCGCGATGACTCCGGCGGGATCAGCGACATCAAAATCCCGTCACTTGCAGGCGGCTTCGAGGATGTGCGAAGCCAGCACGGCGTCAACCCGGCTGAAGAGATGGTGATGCTGCTCGCTCCAGGCGGGGTGTGCCTGTCGCCGGCGTGCCCCAGCCCAGCGGCCATGGTGTTGGGCCCCCGCGAGTCGGCTGAGGTGGGGCTCCGATGGTCGCAGAGTCCATGAGCTGTAGCACCGAGACACCGCGGTCGTGCTGCGGATGCTGGGCGGGTTTCGCACCGCGAGATGACGGCCCAGCTGTTCATCTGTGGCTACACGTACAAGACCACCTCAAGACGATCGTCGACAGGTTGGGCGTGGGCAGCCGCCGTCGCCGGCTCGGCGAACTCTTCGCCGCGCATCTCACAGGGTCCTGAGTCAAAGATGGCGGCCCGCGGGCAGTGGCCAGCTGAGGCGGGGGGACTGCCCGGGGACCTTGACGCTCATGTCCGTGGGCGAGGCCCGTGGGGCGGCGTGGAGGAGACCCGTAGCCTTTGGGACACATTAGGGTTGTGCCCCGCTATGGCAGCGCGGTTCATTAGGCGCGGCCGGCGGCCATCGCTGTGAAGGATCGGCCGTGGGTACGGGTTTCCATGAACGAAAAGCGGATCCCCCGAATCACCCGGCGGCGGTATGTCGCCCGAGCCTTCGGCGGGGCGGCTTTGAACGGTCGATCATGACCGTGACTCTGATCGGACGCCAATCCGAGGTGGAGGCGATCGATGTGCTGCTCGATCGGGCAGCAAGGGGGGTGGGCGGGGGGGTGCTGGTGCTGGTCGGTCCGCCGGGGGCGGGAAAGACTGCGCTGCTCGACGCAGCTGCGGCTCGGGCCCGGCGCCGCCGGTTCGCGGTCTATCGGGCGGCGCCGCCGCCTGGTCAGCCCGGCCGGTTGGTGTGGGCCCAACTGTTGCAGGACGTGGGTGCTCCTCAGGATGTGGGCGCCCGGCTGCTGGCCGACGCCACTCCTTTGGATCTGGATCGGGCCGCCCGCGAGCTCGTCGGTTCGGCTCGCCGTTTGATTCTGGTTGACGACCTCGAGCGGGCAGGACCTGATGCCGTGGAGGTGGTGGCGGTACTGGCCGCTCGGGTGCTCACGGCTTCGACCGCCGTGATTGTCGCTTCGAGCGGCCCACTTGGTGTCGGTCAGGAGCTCCGCCTCCGGGCGCTCGGTGAGGATGAGCTGGCCGCGATGGTCGACACGTCTAGGCGCGACATCCTCGCGGCGTTGTGGATTGCCTCTCGGGGGATGCCCGGCCCGGCGCGGGCCCTGGCCCGAAGCCTGGCCGGTCTAGGTCAAGGCGCCGACCCGCTGGTCCATCTCGCCCTTCAGGCGGAGTCGCGGACGTCGTTTCTCGATGTGGACGTGGAATTGACCCGTCTCCTGGAGGCGGCCCTGGGCGGGACATCTGACGATGCCACCCGGGCCAGGCTGCTGGCTCGACTCGCTCGCGAGCTGCTGGGAGACGCTGCGGCCGGGGTCCGCCGCCGGTCGCTCGTCGACGAGGCTGTCGAGTTGGCCCGCCGGACGGGGGATCGGCAGGTGTTGGCTGAAGCCCTCGATGCTCGACTGCACGCGCTGTGGGATCCGGCCGGGGCGGAGGACCGACTGGCGGCCGGCTCGGAAATCATCGACTTGGCCCGGGCGGCCGGTGACGACGCCAGGGAGCGCCACGGGCTGTTCTGGCGGTTCGTGGCTCTGGTCGAACTGGGCCGCATCGCCGAGGCGGAATCGGCCCTGGCTGCCTACGAGCGGGACGCAACGGTTGCCGGCGACGCGGAAGCAGCCACGATAGTGATCGCTCGTCGGGCCATGCTGGCCATCCTGCGAGGTCGGTTCGAAGAGGCCAGCCGCTTGACCAACGAAGTGAACGAGGTCGACCAGCGGGCCGGTGTGGCCGACACCAAGTTCGTGGTCGGCACCTTGCAAGGGGTGATCGATAGCGAACGGAATCCGGACGGCCTCGCCGGCGTCCCCGAGATGCTCTTGTCGTTGGCTCACCGCTTCCCGGGCCATTACTTCGAGGCGACCGCGGCCCGCATCCTGGCGACCCTCGGGCGCGGCGCCGAAGCCGGAATCGAGCTGGAACGGATGCTCCCGCAGGTGTTGGCCGGCACCGGACCCCGCTGGGTGGGCGCCGCGGCCGACCTGTCCGTGGCCGCGGTCGCGGCCGGAAATGCGACCGCAGCCGCTCGGCTCTACGAGGCCTTATCGCCCTATGCCGGTCGACTCGTGGTGTTGGCGGGTGCCGCCATCACGGCGGGACCGGTGTCGCACTACCTGGGACTGCTGAGGGCCCAGGTCGCCGACCCCGCCGCCGCGCTAGACCACTTCCAGGAGGCCATCACCTTCGAGGAACGCATCGGAGCGCTTCCATTTCTCGCTCACAGCCTGACCAGCCTGGCCACCGTGCTCATCTCCCGCGGCGGGCCGGGCGACCTGCAGGCAGCGTCCGAGTCGCGCCAGCGGGCTCGGTGGATTGCCCAGCAGCTAGGCATGACGGTGCTGCTCGGGCAGCTGTCACCCCCGCCCGACGAATGGTCGCTGATCAGGGACGGCGACAGTTGGCTCCTCGAGGCCGGCGGAGAACGCACGCGTCTGCCCGACATCCGAGGCGTGGAGTATCTGCGGGCCCTGGTGGCGGCGCCCGGCCGAGACATTCCCGCCTTGGACCTCGCAGCCGGCGGCGCCGGGCTGGTCGGATCGCAGGCCGGTCCGGTGCTCGACGCCTCCGCCCTGCAGGCGTACCGGCGGCGACTGGCTGAGCTGGACCAGGAGCTCGACGCCGCCGACCGGGCGGGTGACCCCGGGCGGGCCGAGCAGGCCGCGGCCGAACGCCAGGGCCTGCTCCGCGAGGTGCGGCGGGCGACGGGCACGGCCGGCCGTCAACGGCAGGTGTCGTCGGAGTCGGAGCGAGCCCGGGTGAACGTGACCCGCACGCTGCGGACTGCGGTCGACCGCATCGCGGTCAAGGCCCCGTTGGCCGCCGCCCACCTGCGATCCTCTCTGCGGACGGGGCGGGCCTGCCGGTACGAACCCGGGCCGGGGGGCCCGGTTCGCTGGCACGTGTGAACCCTCGATCGAAGCGAACGAACTGTTCGGCCTCGATTTACGCGTTGCTCGATGAGCACCGCACGAGACAGACAGAGAGGTGAACGTGTTCGACCCCGAAGACTTCGTCCGCCGCTGCCGTCAGGCCATCACAGAACCCGATCCAGCCCTCGCCGTGCGCGACGTCGTGGCCGAGACGATCTCGGGAACGGAGGGTTTGCAGGCCAGCCTGGCCGGAGCCGGACCCCGGCCCATCACCTGGTACCAGTCGCCGGAACTGACCGTGCAGCACATCTTCTGGCCTAACGGCGTCATCACCCCACCCCACGAGCATCGCATGTGGGCGGTGATCGGCGTCTACCAAGGCCAGGAGGACAACACCTTCTGGCGGCGCACCGCCAACCGGGTGGAACAGGTCGGGGGACGCGAGGTCCGCGCCGGCGAGGTCCTGCTGTTGGGAGGCGATGCCGTCCACGCCGTGGCCAACCCGTGCCGGTATCCAACCCTCGGACTGCACGTCTACGGCGGCGACATCGTCACCACCCCCCGCAGCGAGTGGGACTTCGCCGGCGAAAACGAGCATGTGTTCGACATCGCCGATGTGGAACAGGTCATCGCAGCCATGATGTCCAAAGCGCAGCAGATCGGCCGGGACCTCGACTTCGAAGAGATTCGCCACGCCTGCCTCACCACCTACCGCCAGCCCCGCTCACTAGCGGACAGCACACCTCTGGCGACGAACCAACCCGTCGGCAGCCAGTAGGCGACGCGCTCCCGCCCGCCGCAGCAACCGCTGTGCCAGCGACACGGTAGCGCTCCAGCGCCACCCGATCGTCGAGAACCCCACACCACGGGGGATGGTTGGCGGCAGTTTGCCGCCTCATAGTTGACCACAGAGAAGCGTGATTTGCGCCCTGAGATTTTGCGACGGAGGACCTCCGCATGATCCGCCCGACACGAACGAGACGACCACCGTCACCCAACGAACAAACATCACGAGCGAACGGATGGCGACGCTGCAGCGCCGTCCGCGCATGCCCACACCGAGGTCCCGACCCTGCCTTAGCCGAAATGCGACAGGGGCGAATGAACCCGGCTGGCGCCGGGGCGAACAGAAAGGAGCAGCACAGACATGTCCACCATGAAGGTCACCTCCGAGCGACTCGCCACCCTGTCCGGGCAGGTATCCCGGGGCCAGTCGGATATCGAACAGCAGCTGGCGGGTCGGCGCTCGTCGGTGCAGTCGGTGGTGGGCGCCGACTGGCAGGGGGCGGCGTCCGCCGAGTTCGCCCGCCTGTGGGACAACTGGGACAAGTCGGCCCGGGGATTGCACGACTCCCTGGGCGGGATCAGCTGGCTGCTGGGTGACGCTGGGCGCGCCTACCAGCAGCCCGAGGAAGACCTGAAACGACGGATGCGCTGAGACCGAGGAGGCCGCGATGAGACGATTCAAGGTCGACCCGCCCATCCTCACGCAGATGGGCACCGGCCAGTTCGGCGGCACAGTTTGGCGGGAGCCACGCGTATCGGGGTGCCCGCACCCTGGTGCCGCTCCGGGGGACCGCCGGGACCGGTCTCTTGGGCAGGCCCGAACGATTCGTTCGCTGCCCATTTACGCCTCCGGGTGGAGACGTCGTGGGCCGACCATGCTTCACGCCAAGTTCCCCTGCGTTCGGCGGTGCAGTTGGTGGTGGGGGCGGACTGGCAGAGGGCGGCCTCCAGCGAGTTCGCCCGCCTGTGGGACAACTGGGATTAGTCCGCCCGGGGCCTGCACGATTCGCTGGGCGGGATCAGCCGGCTGCTGGGCGACGCCGGGCGCGCCTACTAGCAGACTGAGGACGACCTCAAGCGACGGATGCGCTGAGGTCGAACACATCAGCCGACACGTTGTCGACCCAGCCACCCTCCAGGCAATGAACGCCGACATGCAGGCCGCGATGGACCGTGTGGGGTTCCAGAGTTCCGGGAGGTATTTGTGATGTCAGTTGCATTTGCACGCCGGGTGCGAATCGCCGCCCTGGCCGGCGTGGCAGCGGCAAGCTTCAACATCGTCGGGCCGTCTCCTGCCCTGGCCAGCCCGACCGGGCTTGTGCTGGCCAGCCCGACCGGGCTTGTGGCTGCCAAGCACCCGGCGAGGGCGTCGGTGACGAGCGTGACCGGCCCAACGGCGAGGCCGGCTGTCGCCGAGCCCCTGTTGGGCTGGGGAAGCACCGGGCCGGCGGTTCGAGATTGGCAGATCGAGCTGGATCGGTTCTTCGGCCTGCCCCGACCCGATCATGTGGCCATAGCCGCCGATGGGATCTTCGGGCCGATCACTCAGGGGGCGACCGAGTCCTTTCAGCGCTACAGCGGGATCACCGTCGACGGGCTGGTGGGCCCTATCAGCCGGGCCGCCGCCGCTCGCCTCGATGCCGGGGTGGTGCCCAACTACGTACCCGGACCAGCCTGCGACGGGGCGAGCTGCGTGGGCCAGTCGCCCTACATCACCAACCGACAGGGCGTCTCCTGTGTTGACGACGCCCAGGACGTCCCCAACGCTCAGGTGAGCGGCTTTGGTGGGGCCGTCGTCCGGCTGCGGTACTCGCCGTCGTGCCAGGCCAACTGGGTGGCACTCGACCAGGGCAGCGACCCGACGTATGTCGTCTACTACGTCGAGACGACCGACGGTACCCGGGAATACGGGTCCAGCCAGCACCCCTTCTTCACCGGCTATTTCAGCACCATGGTGGATGGTACCCAGCTGGCCCGGGTGTGCCTGTCCGAGCTCGGCATCGCCGACCCCCGCTTAAGGTGTGACCCGCGGTGGCACTGAGCCACGGCATGCGCCGCATTCGTGCCGTGGCGGTCGGTGTCGCTGCGATCACCGCGACTTCGATGTCACTCGCCTCGTCGGCCGCGGCTGCCTCACCGGCCGCCTCGAAGCCGGTTGTGGTCCACCGGCCCCCCCCAGAAAAGAGGGCCTCTATCCCAGCTGGCCGCGTCGCCGACGGCCCGTCCGGGACGGCTGCCGAGGTGACGGTGGACGCTCCCGCTGGGAGAGCGGAAGCCGGGGCCCCGGCCCCATCGCCGCTGTTGGGGCGGGGCAGCACCGGACCGGCGGTGCGGACCTGGCAGGACGAAATGAACGGACTCTTTTCCGTCCAGGAGCCGATCCATCCCGCCGTCGCCGAGGATGGGATCTTCGGGCCGCTGACCCTGGAGGGGACCGAATCCTTCCAGCGCTACGCCGGCATCGCCGTCGACGGGGTAGTGGGACCGGTCACCCGGGGGGCGGCCAGCCGGCTGCTGGCCCGCTCCGCCACCCCGACGGCCACCCCAGCTGGGTCGGCCCCCGCCACCGTGCAGATCGCCGGGGGCGACGAGATCGTGACCGGCCGCGGCGACAACACCGGCTACCACCTGTACGCGGCGAGCTCGGAAGCGGGGTGGCGTTGGCAGCCCCTCGCCGTTCTCAGCCCGGCGGGCGGCGACGTCAACGGCGAGAGGTGGATCGGCCGGCAGTGTCTCACCGGCGACGGACGCTACGTGGTCGCGGTGGTCGCCCCCTGGCATGCCAACAACGACCCGGCGGGGATGAACGGCGGCGGCCTGGCCTATGTCGTCGACGCCCACACCGGGGCGGGACGCCCGCTGATCGGCGGGGTGTCGCTGTACTACTTCGACCCCTCCTGCGGGCCGGGCAGCACGGTCGCTCTGACCCGTTACGTGGGCGTGGACCAGCACGCCACCGAGCTGGTCGCCGCCGACGCGGCCTCGGCCTCCGCCCACCTGGTCCGCACCGTCCCCGGCGAGGTGACCGCCGCCGTCCCCTCGCCCGGCGGGGTGCTGGCGGTGCGGGGCGACACGCTGGTGGACATCACCGGCGCCGGGGAGGCGGTCCGCTCCCGGCTGCCCGGCCAACCCTTCGACCTGGTCGCCAACGCCGAAGGCGGCGCCGATTTCCTGGTGGGCAGGGCAGGTACCGCCACCGTGTGGCAGCTGGCGGCAGCCGGGGCCCGACAGGTCGGCACCGGCCCCTTCGCGGCGCTGGAGCTGTTCCCGGGCCGGCAGGGCCACACCGTGGCCGTCGGAGTCGACCAGCTGGACCCGGCCGCCGGCCTGCGCCCCGCCGCCGGAGTCGACGGGGTGGCGGCGGTCTCCGCCACCGGCGCCGAGGTCAGCCCGCACATGGCCGGCGCGGCACAGAGCGACCAGCAGACGCTGGCCTTGCGCCCAGCCGGGGGCGGGGCCGTGACGGCGCAGAGCCAGCCGGTCACGGCCGCCCCGGTCACCACCACCCTGCCTCCCATCCTGGGTGACGACGGCACAAGCGCGCCGTTTTCCGCCGCCCCGAGGCCTACCGCCTCCCCGGCGGGAAATTTCGTGTCCACCTGCGCCGTGGCCCGCAACCGGGTCGACCTGCAGGTCATGCAGCCCTCCCCCCGATGACCGACTGGGCGGCCAACCTGGCCGGCCGGGGGCTGCTCAGCGGCCCCTATGAGCGGCCGGCCGGTTTCGCCAACCTGGGACTGCCCGCCTACGCCCCCAGCACCGACTTCCCCCTGCCCTTCCCCTTCGGCCCGGCCCGCCAGAGCGTGCCCCGAGAGGTTCTGGAGGGCATCTTCGCCCAGGAGTCCAACTTCAACCAGGCGTCCTGGCACTCCATCGCCGGCCTGGCCGGCAACCCGCTGGTGGCCGACTACTACGGCGCGGCCGGCGGCTTCACCCCCGGGGTGGCCACCCCCGACTGCGGCTACGGGCTGGGCCAGGTCACCGACATCATGACCGCCGGCGCCGCCGCCTACGACACCCAGCGCAAGGTCGCGGTCGACTACGCCGAGAACGCCGCCGCCGCCGCCCAGACGCTGGCCAGCAAATGGAACCAGCTGGCCGCGGCCGGCATCACCGCCAACAACATCGGCGCCGACCCGAGCGTGCTGGAGAACTGGTACCTGGCCATCTGGGCGTACAACAGCGGGCTGCACCCCAACACCGGGAGCGGCCCCTGGGGCCTGGGCTGGCTGAACAACCCGGCCAACCCGGCCTACCCCTACAACCGGCATCCCTTCCTGCACGAGGACTTCATCCCGGGCAGCATCGTCAAGGTGACCTACGACGATGCCGCCCATCCCGGAGACTGGCCCTACCAGGAGAAGGTTTTCGGCTGGATGGAGGTTCCCCTCATCTACCCGGTCACCGGCAAATACGCCTACCAGGGCACCCTGTTGGAACCGAACGACCAGTTTCCCGGACCCGGCGACCAGCGGGACGGCGCCTTCGAGCTGGCCCGGCCCGGTCGCACCGACTTCTGCGATCCGGCCAAGGACCAGTGCAACCCGACGGCCACCGCCAACGGCCAACCCGCCGCCACCTGCGGCGCCGTCGGCTCCCGGTGTTGGTGGCACTACCCGGCCACCTGGTGCGGCGGGGCGCTGTTCAGCCCCTGCCACACCGCCAGCTGGACCGTCAACGACGGCACCCCCGAGCCGGCCCCGCCCCGAGACTACTCCCCGCCGATCTGCAACGTCGACCGGGACCCGGGCCAGATCCCAGCCAGCTCGTTCATCGTCGACAGCCAGCCCCGCCGGCTGAACCTGGAAGGCTGTGACCCGGCCACCGAGAACTGGTTCCCCACCGGTTCGTTCGCCTTCCGCTTCGGGGACCCATCGGCCGCCGAGGCCGGCACCGACATGGACCTGCACCAGCTCGGCACCGGACTGACAGGCCACATGTGGTTCACCCACACCGACGAGCCCACCAGCTCCTGGGGGGTCACCGGGACCTGGACCGCCCCCGCCGACGCCGTCGGGCGCTATGAGGTGAAGGCCTTCATCCCCGCCGCCGGCGCCACCGCCACCACAGCCAACTACACCATCCGCAGCGGGGCCGGCCTGTCGGCCACGGTGACCATCAACCAGAACGCCTTCGCCAACCAGTGGGCCAGCCTGGGCACCTTCCAGCTCGCCTCGGGCGCCCAGGTGTCACTGACCAACCTTGGCGTGGCCAGCGGCGGTGATCTGGCCTTCAGCGCCATCGCCTTGGTGCCGACCGCTGCCGCCGGGTCCGCTTACGCCGCCCTGGGCGACTCCTACTCCGCGGGAGAAGGGGTACCCGCCAACCGGTTCGACCCCGACACCAACACCAGCCAAAACGCCTGTCACCGCTCGGCCGACGCCTACCCCCGCCAGTTCGCCGCCGCCGCCCGACAGCCCGTCGCCCACCTGGCCTGCAGCGGCGCCGTGATGGACAACATCGTCTCGACCAGCCGCTACAACGAAGGCCCCCAACTGGGCCGGTTGCCTACCGACGCCAGCCTGGTCACCATCACTATCGGCGGCAACGACGCCGGCTTCGCCGACGTGCTCACCCACTGCGTCACCCGCCAGGGCTGCGAGGACTACTACACCCAAGGCGACCACAATGTCGTGGACGATCGAATCGACGCCCTGCAGCCCCGACTGACCGACCTTTACCGCAGGATCCAACAACGCGCTCCGGCGGCGTATGTGGTGGTTCTCACCTATCCCAACATCTTCACGCCGACCGGCGCCGGCCAAGGCTGTCTGGGCGAGGGGGCCCTGCCGGCCAGCGACATCGAATGGCTGATCCGCGAATCCAACCACCTCGACAACGTGATCGTCACCGCGGCCAGGCTGGCCGGCGTCAACGTCTTGGACGAGCGCTACGCCTTCGCCGGCCATGAGATCTGCTCGGCGAGTCCCTACGTCGACGGCATCCAGATCTCGCCCCCCTACCAGTGGTTCCATCCCAACCAAAGGGGCTACGCGGCCGAAGCGCGCGACCTGGCCAACTTCGTCACCCCTTCGGCGACCAGGGGACTTCGCCCGGCCACGACCAGCGGGTGGAAGTGGCTGAAGCCCCGACCGGGCGTTCCCAACGGTTTTACGGCACGGTTTCTGCTCGGCTCCCTGTCCAGGACAGGCCGACGGATCGACCATCCCGGCTACGATGCCAGGAAGCAGTTCGGGGTGTGGAGGCAAGTCAACAACTGTCTAGTTCGCCAACGAATCCTGTATCGCGACGCGCTGAGGTTTGGGCTCGATCCCACTCACAAGTGCGCCATCGACACCGGTCAGTGGCAGAGCCCGTACGAGCCCCGCATCGTCACGGTGAACGGTCCGGCCGACCCGCCGGTGGACAAGTCGATGGAGATCGACCATGTGGTGCCGCTGAAAGACGCCTGGGACCTCGGGGCGTTCGGTTGGGACTCGGAGACCCGGCGCGACTTTGCCAACGATGAGGACGAGCTCGAACTGCTCGCGGTGTCCGAACCGATCAACGGGGCCAAGTCAGACCAGACACCAGAGCAGTGGACACCGCCCAACCCGGACTTCGTTTGCACCTACGCGGAAATGTGGGTAGCGATCAAATATGACGCCCCCCTGCCGATAAGCACCGTCCCCCCACCCGGAGTCGCCCGGAGCGAGAAACAGGTCCTGACCAGCATCCTCAGCACTTGCCCGTGAACGAGCCCACAGACAGTCTGAACGCGATACGGTTCTAGAAGGAGGGACACCCTGGCTGGCGGCGGTGCGGATCGCCTGACTGCCTGTCGCCTCGGAGCGGCTTGCCAACCTGTCTGGGCAGGTATCGCGGGGCCAGTCGGATATCGAACAGCAGCTGGCGGGTCTGCGCTCGTCGGTGCAGTCGGTGGTGGGCGCCGACTGGCAGGGGGCGGCGTCCGCCGAGTTCGCCCGCCTGTGGGACAACTGGGACAAGTCGGCCCGAGGATTGCACGACTCCCTGGGCGGGATCAGCCGGCTGCTGGGTGACGCCGGGCGCGCCTACCAGCAGACCGAGGACGACCTCAAGCGCCGGATGCGCTAAAGGCGGCCGCCATGAGCAGGATCGTGGTCGACCCCGCCGATCTTCAAGGTATGAGCGGGGATCTGAACGCCGCCATGGACCGTGTGGGCTTCATCAAAGACATCGGCGACCGCTGGGATTTGACCCGCGCCGCAGGGCCCCACCGGCGGGGCCGCGCTGCGGAAGTTCATCGGCGACTGGGGTCTCGGCTTGGACAACATACGCCACCTCCTGTCGGGAACCATCCAATTCCTGGTCCGGGCGAGCGCGGAGTACCAGCAAACCGACACGGAGATCAAGACCATGTCGTCCATCCCGGGCGCCCACGTAAGCGGCGCCGTAGGCGGCAGCCCTGACGGCAGCGACCCGTACGCTCCGCCACCGGCGGCGTCGGGGGGTCATTGACATGCCGAGAATGGACTGGACCCCGCTGATGCCCGACGGCTCGGACCCGGTACCGGCCGACGTCGGGGTGCTGGACCAGATCCGCAACAGGTTCCTCCGCTTGGCCGCCGACGCAGACGTCGCTCACCGTCACGTCACGATGCTGCAGAAGCAGATGACCTGGGAGGGCGAGGCCGCCAACGCTTTCAACGCCAAGGTCGGCATTCAGCTTCCCAAGCAGCTGGACGACCTGCGTGCCGCCTTCGACGACGCCGCCGGCGCCGTCGCCACCTTCAAGGTGGCGGTGGACACCCTGCAACAGCCGGCGCAGGCCAAGCTGAAGCAGGCGAGCGACACGATCAACGACCTGGCCATCGCCCGGGCGAAGGCCGCCCACTCTACGGGCCCAGAGGCCGCTTCGTACCGCAGCCAGCAAGACCAGGCGTCGAAGCAACTGGACCTCCTCCGGGCACAGGGTTCGGAGATCAGCAAGGCGTTCACTGGCGCGCAGGTAATGCTCGGGAAGCTGTTGGACGGCTATACCAGGACGGCACCCGGCGATTTCGGGACCTGGTTCGACACCTATGTGTGGCAGCCGGTCCACGACGCACTGCCCGACATCTCCAACTCGCTCGGCTGGATCAGCGCGGGAGCCGGCGCCCTTGCCATTGTCACACTGCCCATTCCCGCCCTCTCCGAGGCCCTGGGCATCGTTTCGACCGTCACCGGCGTGCTCAGCTTCGTCGCCGATGCCGCGCTGGCAGCATCCGGCGACAAGCGCGGGACAAGCCTGATCGGGGAGGGGGCGCTCACCATCGGAGGACTCATTTTCTGGCGCATCGCCAGTAGAGCCAAGAACATCGCCGAGCAACAGCAAGCCTTGTCCGAGCTTTCCAACAACCGGACAGTCCTTCCCGACCACTACGCGGAGAACCGCGGCTTAGGAACGGGCGACGCCAAACGCCTGTACAAGCGGGAGCTGGCGGTGGACGCCAAATACAACAAGTGGGCCAGCACGGCTAGCAACGTGAGCAGCAACTCGACCAGCCGGACCGGCGAGCTTCTCAACTGGCTCCTGGGCGAGGATCCCCCCTGGCAGGGCCAGATCAAGAGAGGTTGAGGATGCGGACTTCGGCCGGACCGGTCGCTCTTACCGTCCCCGACGAATGGTTGCTTGTCGACGAACGGTCGGCTCGCAGCGGCCTCGAACCTCTCATCGACGATCTCGCACACCGCAACCCTGCCGCCCGGAGAAGCGCCGACCGGGTCTTGGCGGTGGTCGAGCGCCTCGCGCCGAGCACGAGCAGGCCGCGATCGCACCGTGGGCGTTGTACCTCGACGAGGGCGACGACGGCTGGCTCGCCGCCCATGTCGGGGTGACCGATGCCGACCCCGCTCGGGCATCGGCGGCGATCTCGGCGTTCGAGACCGCGTTCGACGACCCTAGCCAGCTGCCCGAGGGTGGATCCCTGCGAGAACTCACTGCGGGAATTGCGATCCGTCAGTCACGCATCGACGACCGCACCCTCCCCGGCTCGCGGCTACAGGTCCCGGTGCTGTGCGTCCAGTACCTGGTCTGCTCGGCGCCCAAGACTCGCGCCGCGGCGCTCACCATGACAACGCCGAATGTGGCGCTCGCCGGCGACTTCGAGCGACTCTTCGACGCCATTGCCGGTGCTACCGCGTTCAGGGACTCGGAGGGTCCGCCGTGACAACCCAGTCAACACGCCGCCCGGAGCCTATCGGTCGGCCCGTGGCAGAGAACCGTCACGGGCGACCGCGCCACAACAGCTGCGGCCAACGGCGGGCCCGGGTGACGGTGGCGGTCGCTGAGAAGACGGTGGACGTCGAGCTTGCTGGAGCCGCTGACACGAGGTTGGGCGATCTGTGGTCGGCGGCGACGGGCGAGATGGCACCGGACTGTTTGTGGCTGGACGGGGAGCGGGTTGACGCCGGCGACACCTGGGCGGCGAGCTTGCTGGCTGATGGTTCGCGGCTGGCCGACTGCCCGCCAGCTGTGCCCACGCTGGCCGCCGGCCCGGAGCTACGGGTGGTGGGCGGCCCGACGCCGGCCGGTCCGTCGGTATCGGACCGGGAGTGGTGTCGGTGGGACGGTCGGCGGACAACGATCTGTCCGTCGACGACCCGTCCCTGTCGCGTCACCACCTGCGGGTGGAAGTCGACGGCGATCGGGCGGCGGTGAGCGACTGTGCCACCACCAACGGCACCCGCCTGGAGGGGCGGCGCATCACCGCCCCCGCCGAGTTGCACCCCGACGAGGTCATTGGCGCCGGCTTGTCGCTGCTGTCGTGGGCGATCCCCCCGGAGGCCACCAGCCCGCTGGTGCCGACCGCCGACGGCGCCTGGGCTTTCAACCGCCCGCCCTGCTTGGCGGAGCCGCCCGCTCGGGCCCGCATCGAGTTCCCTGAGCCGCCCCGCCCGCCGGAGCGAAACTCGTTGCCGATGGCGGCGGCGGTACTGCCCGCGGCCATGGGCGTGGGCATGGCGGTGATGATGCATCGGCCCACCTACGCCCTGTTCAGCGTGCTCAGCCCGATCATGCTCGGGGTGACGGCCTGGGGGGAGCGCCGGCGGACGGGCCGGGCGGGGCGAGCCCAGGCCGACGCCCACCGCCAGGGCACTCAGATCGCTCTGAGGGCGCTGGCCGACGCGGCCGCCCGCGACCGCGACACCCAGCGGCGGGCCCACCCCGACCCCGGCTTTGCGGCCGACGTGGCCGTCAACCGCCGCCCCCGGCTGTGGGAACGCCGGGCCGACCATGACGACTCCCTGGTGCTGCGGGTCGGGACCGCCGACCGGCCCGCCCGGGTGGAGGTGGCCGGAGGTCCCGGCGCCCCCCGGCCGCCGCGGCTGGCTTCGGTGCCGGTGACGGCGTCGCTACGGCGGTGCGGGGGCCTGGGCGTGGCCGGCCCGGATCGGGCCCGCCGGTCTTTGGCCCGCTGGCTGGTGGTGCAGCTGGCGGTGTGGCATAGCCCCCGCCATCTGCACCTGGTCCTGCTGGCCGGCGCCGGCGGGGAGGCGGACTGGGGTTGGGTGCGATGGCTGCCTCATCTGCGCCCCGATGGCTCCACCCGGGGCGCACCCAGACTGCTGGTGGGCACCGACCCCGACCTAATCTCGCAGCGCGTCGCCGAGCTGGCTCAGCTGCTCGAAGCTCGCCGCCGCGAAGCCCAGCGTCTGGGTGGGGGCGGCGGGGCGGTCCGCTTCGACGACGTGGTGGTGGTGCTCGACGGGGCGCGCGCCCTGCGGAGCGACCCGGCGGTGTCCGCCGTCTTGCGGGACGGTCCCGCCCACCAGATCTACAACGTGTGCCTGGAGCGCAACGACTTGGACCTGCCTCTCGAATGCGGGGCCGTCGCCACCTTCGCCGACGACGCCTGCACCCTCACCCTGGCCGCCGCCGGCGGCGAGCGCACCACCGTGCTGGCCGATCAGGTGAGTGCGGCCTACGCCGAGCGGGTGGCCCGCGCCCTGGCTCCGCTGCGCGACGCCACCGCCGATCCCGGCTCGGCCGGGCTGCCCGATTCGGCCCGCCTGCTCGAGCTGCTCGACCTGGACCCACCCGGCGCCGACGAGCTGGTGCGACGGTGGACCAGCCGGCCCGCCTCGACATCATGCCCGATCGGGGTGGCCGCCGACGGGACGTTCATGATCGACCTGGCCGCCGACGGACCCCACGCCCTGGTGGCGGGCACCACCGGGGCGGGCAAGAGCGAGCTGCTGCAAACCCTGGTGGCCAGCCTGGCCGTCGCCAACCGGCCGGATGCCGTGTGCTTCGTGCTCATCGACTACAAGGGCGGCAGCGCCTTCGCCGACTGCGCCCGGCTGGCCCACACCGTGGGCATGGTCACCGACCTGGACGGCCATCTCACCGAGCGGGCGCTCACCTCGCTGGGCGCCGAGCTGCACCGACGCGAGCAGCTGTTGCGCCGGCCGCTTGCAAGGACCTCGACGACTACCTGGCGGCCGCCGCCCCGGCCGGCCGGTGCGGCCTGGCCCGGCTGGTGCTGGTGGTGGACGAGTTCGCCTCGCTGGCCGAGGAGCTGCCCGACTTCGTGCGGGGCCTGGTCGGCGTCGCCCAGCGGGGCCGGTCCCTGGGGGTGCACCTGGTGCTGGCCACCCAGCGGCCCGGCGGGGTGGTGTCACCGGAGATCCGGGCCAACACCAACCTGCGCGTCGCGCTGCGGGTGACCGACCCGGCGGAGAGCCTTGACGTCATCGACGGTCCCGACTCGGCGTTCATCCCCCCCGGCCGCCCCGGACGGGCGCACGCCCGCACCGGAGCCACCCGGCTGGTCGCCTTCCAGGCGGCCCGGGTGGGCGGTCCCCGCCCGGCCGACCCGATCGGCCCGGCGATATCGGCCCAGCCCGTCGGCTGGGCGGACCTGGGCCGGGCCCCCGCCGCACCGCCGGTCAGCGACACCGGCGGTACCGACCTGGCCGTCCTGGTCGACGCCGCCACCCAGGCCGCGGCCCGCTGCGCCGCCACCCCGCCGCCCAGCCCGTGGCTGGCCCCGCTGCCCGCCCTGCTGGCCGCCCCCGACCAGCCGGCCGGCCCGCTCACAGCCGAGTTCGGCCTCGAGGACCTGCCCGCCGAGCAGGCGCAGCGGCCGGTCAGCTTCGACCTGGTCACCGGCGTGCACCTGCTGGTGGCCGGCTCCGCCCGCTCCGGTCGCTCCACCCTGCTGCGCACCATCGCCGGCCAGCTGGCCCGCGCCACCCGCGCCGCCGACCTGCGTGTGGCCGCCGTCGACTGCGGCAACGGGGCCTTGGCTCCTCTGGCCGAACTGCCCCACACCATCGCCGTCGCCGCCGTCGACCAGCCCCAGCGAGTGGACCGCCTGCTGGGCCGCCTGGACGCGGAGGTCACCGCCCGCCAGCGGCTGCTGGCCGCCGGAGGGTTCGCGGACCTGACCGAACAGCGCAACGCCGTCCCCGCCGGCCAGCGCCTGCCCTACCTGCTGCTGCTGGTGGACCGCTGGGAAGGCTTCACCGCCGCCTTCGACGACCTCGACGGGGGGCGGCTGATCGCCCAGCTGTTGCGCCTGCTCCACGAGGGACGCAGCACCGGTCTGCGGGCGGTCATCGCCGGCGACCGCAGCGCCCTGCTGGGCCGGTTGGCCAGCCTGATCGAAGACCGGCTGGTGCTCCGCCTGGCCGACCGCTCCGATTACAGCCTGGCCGGTATCACCGCCCGCCAGCTGCCCGCCACCGTCCCACCCGGGCGGGCCTTCCGGGCCGACACCGCGGTCGCGGTCCAAGTCGCCGTCCTCGGCGGCGACGCCTCCGGGGCCGCCCAGAGCGAAGCGCTGCGACAGATCTGCCAGCAGGCCCGCCACCGCGACGCCGGCCTGCCCGACAGCCAACGGCCGGCCCCAATGGCCGAGCTGCCCACCATGGTCGAGCCTGACCTGCTGGCCCCCCACTGGGGACGGCCCGGTCGGCCCGCGCCGCTGTGGGTCCTGGCCGGCGTCGGCGGCGACCGCTGCGAGGCCATCGGCGTCGACCTGGCCCAAGACGGCCCCGGCTTTGTCATCGCCGGGCCCAAACGCAGCGGGCGTCCGCCGAGACGGTGCAGTATGTCCGCCTCGGACTCGACGACCGGGCCGACGGCACCGCATTTGACGTCTCCTACGCACGATTTTTGGTCAGCCACCTTCCCGACCCCGCAGCCGCCGTGCACGCCCTGATGCGGGCGACAAAGCCGGGTGGCGTCGTCGCCGTAGAGGACGTCGATCACTCCGGTGGCTTCAGCTATCCCCCCAACGCCGCCTACTCAGCCCTGTTCGATCTTTACAGCCGAGCCGCCTACGCACGCGGGTGCGACCCCAATGTCGGTCAGCGGCTCGGGGGAATGTTCCTCGCCGCCGGGTTGACCGATGTGGACGTCCATGTCGAGCAACCTGCCGGCTTCGATGTCGACGTCAAACTCCTCAGCCCCCTTACTTTGGAGGCCGTCGCCGATTCGGTGGTGGCACTCGGATTCATCTCCCGCAACGAAATCGACGGCCTCATCGAGGAGCTGTACAGGGTTGCGAGCGACCACTCCACGATCCTCAGCCTGCCCCGGATCTTTCAGGTGTCGGGCAGGGTGCCATCGAAGGCACAACCAGCCAGCCCCCCGGACAACACGGACTGAGCCAGCCCGATCCCACCTTTCGCCGCTGCGTACGGCGCCTCACGACTTCGAAGGCTCCCAGTCAGACCAGCCCGTCCGAGTCGACACCACGGAAGGGCAAGCGATGGCTAGTGCCCTGACCGCATACCTGCGCTTGGTTGGGGTCCACCATCTGTGCGGTGGGGTTGGTCATGGTGGGGGCATGTCTGCACGGGTGAGGGTGCGTCGGTTGACTGATGAGGAGGGCCGCCAGTTGCAACGGATTGTGCGGCGCGGCGGCGGGAAGAGCCAGGTGAGCGTGGTGCGCTACCGGCGGGCGTTGGTGGTGCTGGGTTCGGCGAGCGGCAACACGGTGGAGGTTCTGGCCCGGCTGGTGCAGACCTCGCCGGATCGGGTGCGGGAGATGATCCACCGGTTCAACGAGTCGGGGATGGCGTCGTTGGACCCTCAGTGGGCGGGTGGCCGTCCCCGCCGGATAACGACTGAGGACGAGAGGTTCATTGTGGAGACGGCCAAGACCCGCCCGGAAAAGCTGGGCCGGCCCTTCACGCATTGGAGTATCAAGAAGCTGCGGGTCTATCTGGCCGCCGACCGGCAGCGGAAGGTGGTGATCGGCAAGGAGCGGCTGCGCCAGATCCTGGCCGCCCATGAGGTGACCTTCCAGCGGACCAAGACCTGGAAGGAGTCCAACGACCCGGACAAGGAAGCCAAGCTGGATCGCATCGAGGAGCTACTGGAACGGTTCCCGGATCGGGTGTTCGCCTTCGACGAGTTCGGGCCGTTGGCCATCCACCCCATCGGGGGCTGCTGCTGGGCCAAGAGGAAGAGACCTAACCGGCTGCGAGCCAACTATCACAAGGCGTGCGGGGTCCGGCAGTTCCACGCCTGCTACTCGGTGGGCGAGGACCGCCTGTGGGGCGTGATCCGCAAACGGAAGGGGACCGACTACTCGCTGGAAGCGATCAAGTCCTGCCGGCGGGCCCGGCCCGACGGCGAGCGGATCTACGTGATCCTCGACAACCTCAAGGCTCACAAGGCCAAGGCGATCCAACAGTGGTGCGCCAAGAACAACGTCGAACTGTGCTTCACGCCGACCTACTCGTCGTGGGCCAATCCCATCGAGTGCCACTTCGGCCCGCTGCGCGACTTCGTGTTGAACAACTCCGATCACGCCACCCACAACGTGTTGGGCCGCCGCCTGCACGCCTACCTCCGCTACCGCAACGAGCATGAGGCAGATCCGGCCATGCGCCAACGTCTGCGCAAGGAGCGGGCTCGGCTCCGCTCGGAACGACAACGCCGTTGGGGCCGCCCAGCATCGCCTCCGGCGGCTCAGGCCGCCTGAAGCTCTCCCGCAGGTGAGTCGTTGCCCCGGTGTCAGTTCAACGCGCCATGCATCGTCGTATCGCCCTTCCCGCCCATCGGCGAGACCCCCAGCCGGGCTCTCAAACCCGCTCGCGGCCCGACCGACCGGGACCCTAAATCACAAGCGTGATATTTAATGTCATTTGAAACGCGCGAAGGTTTGTGGCCGAGGCACTAGCGCCGTGAGGTTCGAGCTCACAACCTCAACGCGTTGGCGAAGGGCATGCGGGAACTGGCAGCGATTGCCACGGGTGCTGCCAGTCGGCGACTAGCGATCCCGATCAGCGGAGGGCGGCTGAGCGGGTCCTCGTCGAGGTGGGTGTTTGGAAGTGTCCCCGTCTGGCGTCCGGCCGACACCGGCGCTGGCCAAGGCAGTCCGGAGAGGACGAGATGACGCGATGCTCGCCCAGGGACAAGCCAGCGCCCCAAGCGGCACCGCCCTGCAAGGCGTTCGCTGTCCACATGATGGAGGGATGGGACGATCTCCTGCCCGGTTCTTCAACCTGATCATGCTCGGCGCCATCGGGGTCGGCGCCATGGCCGTCGCCTACTGCCAGGCCTTTCCTCGACTGAAGGTGGTCGGCCCGGATGTGTTCCCGCGGCGTTGGAGGTTGCTCGGCGTGTGTGATCGGTCGACGCTGGCCTGGCCGAACGCATCGAGGTGCTCTGCCAGGGTGTCTCTACCCTTTGAGGACCGAGCCCGGAATCGTCTGATGGTGACTCCTCCACGGCCGGGGTGGTCGGCAGTGAGAGGCACGGCCCGCGGCGGTGGTGGGCCCCTTTGGCCTGGGTGGCGCTGACCCTGGTCACCTGCTGGCGACGTCCTGCCAATCTCGGCGGCAGCGCCGGCCAACCCGCAAATCCATGAGGAGTACGCGGCACCAGACCGTCGACTTCAAGCCCACCATGACTCGTTCCGGGTTGGTGTACATGACGTGGCGCTTGGGTAGGCCCGTTCGCCCGCGGGTGGCTTCGATGATGCTCCATGGCGAGCAGTCGGCTGGGATGGCAGGGGCTCAGCCAGCGACGGGGCGGCCGGAGAGGGCGACGAGGAGGTCGCGGCGGCGGTGGACGCCGGTCTTGTCGAAGATCGACTTCAGGTGGTCTTTGACGGTGTGGGCGGAGATGTAGAGGGCAGCGGCGATGTCGTCGCAGGAGAGGCCGTCGATGACCAGGCCGGCCACGTCGCGTTCGCGAGGCGACAGAGACCACGCCCGCATGAGGAGGGGGGCCAGGTCGTCCGAGCGGGCCCCTTCCAAGCTCAGCGCCAAGCCGCCGGGGAGGGTGGGGCTGTGGCTGAGGGGGCTGGCTCGGACTACCACCCAGTGGCGGTGGTCGGCGGTGGGCAGCCGAACCCGAGCACTAGCAGGCGGTTGAGCATTCGAGGCGCCGACGCGGGTGGCCAAGGCGTACATGAATCCGGGCAGCGGCTCCACGTCGCTCGGGCGGGCCAGGCCGAGTCGGTCGATCCAACGCCAGGCGGCGTCGGTGGCGGCCACCAGGTTGAGGTCGCGGTCGACGATGAGGGTGCCGGGCTCGTCGGGTTCTTCGTCGACGTCGGCGAGAGTGCGGAGCCCGTCGCGTAGACGGGCGGCCAGCAGAGGGGTGACCTGGGCGATCAGTTCGGCGTCGGCCGGGTCGAACCAGCCCCCGGAGCGCTCACGGCCGAGGTCCAGCAGCCCCCAGCAGACGCCGTCGACCTCCAGCCACGCCTGCAGGCTGTCGCCGCCCCCGCCGGGGCCGATCAGCTCCCGCCACAGTGGGTTGGCGGCCAGGTCCCCGGCGGTGGTGGCGCTGAGCACGCTCACCGGCGAAGCAGCCGGGGCGTCTTGGGCGGCCCCCCACCCCGTGTGGACGTCGTGGAGGAGCCGGTAGAAGCGGCGCTGGGCGCCCCCGATGATGGGGTTGTCGGAGAGGTAGCGGGTGGGAAGACGGGACCCGGGGTCGATCAGCGCCCAGCACCACCAGTCAAACCCGATGGCTCCGCGCAGGATCTCCACCGCCTCCCGCCGCAAGCTGTCGGTGTCCAGGGGGCTCTGGACCAGACGCTCCAGACTGGACCGGGCCCGACGGCGGGCGGTCTCCGATGCCATCGGTTCCAAGCTACGACGCTGGGGGCGGCGAGAAAACCCCTCGCGGCGGGGGATTTCCAATTGCCCGCCCGGGGCCCATGGTGAGGGGGACAGTCGTAATCGCCGGTTTGTGACCGGGAGGAGCCCATGACCACAACCATTTCTCAAACGGTGCTCGCCGATCTGCGGCGCCACGTGCGCGGTGGCGTTATCACCGCCGCCGACTCGGGCTGGGACGGCGCCCGCCTTCCCTGGAACCGTCGGGTCGACCAGTGTCCGGCCGCGGTCGTGCACGCCGGGCGGACAGATGACCTAGCCGCCGTTGTCGCCTATGCCGACACCCACGGCCTGCGGGTGGCGGTGCAGGGCACCGGCCACGGGGCAGCCGACCGCCTCGACGACACCATCCTGGTCCGCACCGGCCAGCTACGTGAGATCGCCGTTGACCCGCAGCGACGACAGGTCGCGGTCGGCCCGGGGGCGCGCCTGCGGGACCTGTTGGCATCCGCTTCGGCCTGGCCATCTCGCCCGGCTCGGCCGGTGACGTCGGGGTGGTCGGCTACACCCTCTTCGGCGGGGTCGGCCTGCTCGGCCGCAAGCTGGGCTTGGCCGCCGACGCCGTGGTCAGCGCGGAGGTCGTCACCGCCGACGGCCAATGGGCCGAGGCCAGCGCAGACCGCAACCCGCAGCTGTTTTGGGCCCTGCGCGGCGGCGGGGGCGGCTTCGCCGTGGTCAGCCGGCTGCACCTGGCCCTGGGCGCCACCCCGGAGCTGTTCGGCGGGCAGCTGCTGTGGCCGGCGGAGCTCGCCGCCGACGTGCTGCACGGCTACCGGGACTGGACCGACGGGCTGCCCGAGCAGCTGACGTCGATCGCCGCCATGGTGGAGCTGCCCCCCCTGCCCGACCTGCCGGCGGACCTGCGGGGCCGGCGGGTGGTGGGGATCACCGTCTGCTTCGCCGGAGCCGCCAAGGACGCCAGACAGCTGATTGCCCCTCTGCGGGCGGTCGCCCCGCCGATGGTCGACAGCTGCCGTCCGATTACCCCCGCCGAGCTGGCCGGCCTGCACGGTGTCCCCGAGCTTCCCCTGCCCACCCGCATCCACGCCGACCTGTTGGCCTGCCTACCCCCGGAGGCGATCGACCGGCTGGTCGACCTGGTCGCCTCCGCCGCCACCCCGTTGTTGGCCTTCGAGCTGCGCCACCTGGGCGGCGCCTACGCCCGCCCAGTATCCGGCCATGGCGTGGCCGGCCCGGTGACGGCGCCCTATCTGATGGAGCTCGTCGGCCTCGCCCCCACCCCCCAAGCCGACCACGCCCTGGTCGCCTACCAGCATGAGGTGGCCGACGCCATGGCCGGCTGGGCGACCGGCACCACCCTGGCCAGCTTCGCCGACCCCCTGATCGACGCCCCCCGCCTGTTCGATCCCCGCACCCGGGAGCGCCTTCGCAAGATCAAACGCCGCTACGACCCCGCCGGAGTCCTCCACGCCAGCTTCCCCTACCCCGACCGCAGCGGCCCTCAGCGGCCACCCGAAGGGTGGGGGGCGCCGCGAACCGATCATGACCCCCCAGGCCTCAACAGGAGTGGCGCATGACCGCGGTCGTCGAGGCGCACGGCGTGACCAAGCGGTTTGGGAAGGTCCAGGCGCTGGCCGGGGTGGACCTGGTCACCCGGCGTGGCCGGGTGCTGGCTCTGCTCGGCCCCAACGGCGCCGGCAAGTCCACCTTGGTGCGCCTGCTGGCCACCCTCATCGCCCCCGACGCCGGCACGCTGCGAGTGGGTGGATTCGACGTCGCCCGCCAGGCCGCCCAGGTGCGGCGGGTCATCGGGTTGGCGGGGCAGGCCGCCGCGGTTGAAGAGGCCATGACGGGCCGAGAGAACCTGGAGATGGTGGCCCGGCTGTTCGGTCTGAGGAGAGCCCCCGCTCGGCTGGCCGCCTCCCGGGTGCTCGGTCAGCTGGCCCTGCTCGACGACGCCGACGCCTGGTGCGCACGTACTCGGGCGGCATGCGCCGGCGGCTCGACCTGGGCGCCTCCCTGGTCGGGTCGCCCCGCCTGTTGCTGCTCGACGAGCCGACCACCGGGGTCGACCCAGCCAGCCGGATCGCCCTGTGGGACACCATCCGGGAACTGGTAGCCGCCGGCACCGATGTGCTGTTGACCACCCAGTACCTCGAGGAGGCCGACCGCCTGGCGGCCGACATCGTGATCATCGACCGCGGGCTGGTCATCGCCGCCGGCACTCCAGCCGAGCTCAAGTCCTTGGCCGCACCCGAGGTCATCGAAGTCCATCTGCCCGACCCAGCCAGCCTCACAGCCGCCGCCGAAGTGCTGGGCCGCCTCGACCGCCGACCGAGCGTAGATATGGCCACCTGCCGGGTGACCATCACGGCACAGGGCGGCCCGGAGCGTCTCATGTACGCACTGCGGGCTCTCGACACCCAAGGCGTGCCCGTCGAGGACATCACCCTGCGCCGGCCCACCCTGGATGAGGTGTTCCTGGCCCTCACCGGCGGGCCCGCCGCTCACCCGATGGGCTCCGACACCACACAGCGGGGTGTCGCCTGAAAGGACCGAGCGCGATGCGCAGCACTGTCACCTCCGTGACCGCCCAATCACCGCAGCGGACATCTAGTTCAGGGCGCCGCGTCGGGATCGTCCCGACCGCGTTGATCGTCGCCGCCCGCAGCGTGCGCAAGTTCATGCGCACCTCGCAGCTCATCCTTTTCAGCACCGTCCAAGGGGTGCTGTTCTTGGTGCTATTCCGGTACGTGTTCGGGGGGGCGATCGCCGCCGGCGGGCTGCACTATGTCGACTTCTTGGTTCCCGGTGGGAATGACATCCTGATCTGGCCCCACTGAGGCCACTTTTGATGGTTTGAAGTGGCCCCACCCTCAACCACCAGCCCCTACGTTCCGTGGTTGCCACACCTGTTGGAACGAGGGAGAAGGAGATGTCAAGGGTGGAGCTTTATGAACGTATTCGGAAGGCGAACCGTGAGGAGGGCATGGGGATCCGTGCCTTGGCTGAGCGGTTCGGGGTGCATCGGCGTACGGTGCGCCAGGCGTTGGCGTCGGCGATCCCGCCGGAGCGCAAGGTGCCCGAGCGGGTGTCGCCGGCGTTGGGCCCCTGGCAGGGCACTATCCGGGAGTGGCTGACCGACGATTTGGCGGCGCCGCGCAAGCAGCGTCATACCGCCCGTCGGGTGTGGGTGCGGCTGCGGGATGAGTGCGGGGCTGGAGTGGCCGAGTCCACGGTGCGGGCGTTTGTGGCCCAGGTCCGCTTCGAGTTGGAGAACCACGATTTGGCCGTGATGGTGCCCCAGCAGCATGGCCGGGGCGAGGAGGCCGAGGTGGACTTCGGCGGGTTCGTGGCCTGGGTGGACAGCGTCTATTGCGAGTTGTGGATGTTCTGCATGCGGCTGAGCTTCTCGGGGCGAGGGTTTCATGTGGCCTTCGCCAACCAGGCCCAGGAGGCGTTCCTGGAGGGCCATGTGGATGCCTTCGAGCATTTTGGCGGGGTCCCGGGTCGGATCCGCTACGACAACCTTAAGGACGCCGTGCTTAAGGTGCTGTTGGGCCGGGCCCGGTTAGAGAACCCCCGGTTCGTGGCGCTGCGCAGCCATTTCGGTTTCGACAGCTTCTACTGTCTGCCGGGCATTGCGGGTAGCCATGAAAAGGGTGGAGTGGAAGGCGAGGTAGGCCGATTCCGCCGCAACCATCTGGTGCCGGTGCCTCGAGTGGGGTCGCTAGCCGAGCTGAACGAGCGGCTGGCGGCGGCCGACGTCGCCGACGAGTACAGGGTGATCGTATGGCGTGACCAGACGGTGGGCGAAGCCGCAGCTGGCGAGCGGGCTTTCTTGCGGCCGGTGCCGGTGGAGGTCTTCGACACCACTACGGTGCTGCACCCCATCGTGGACACCAAGGCCCGTATCTGTGTCCGCCAGAGTCTGTACTCGGTGCCGGCCGGGCTGGCCCGCCGCCGGGTGGAGGTGCGCCTCGGGGCCCGCTCGTTTGAGGTGATCGCGGACGGCAAGGTGGTGGCCCGCCACTGCCGTAGCTTGCACAAGGGCAGCGAAGAGCTGGTGTTGGATCACTACCTGGAAGTCTTGATCCGCAAACCGGGGGCGTTGCCCGGATCCACCGCCTTGGCCCAGGCCCGCGCCGGGGGCGCCTTCGAGGCCGCTCACGAGGCGTTCTGGGAGGCGGCCCGCCGCCGCCTGGGTGACGGGGCCGGCACCCGGGCGCTGTGCATGGTGCTGCTGCTGCATCGCAGCCTGCCCGCCGCGGCGGTCACTGCTGGCATGCGGGCGGCTCTGGCCGTGGGCTCGGTCGATCCCGACGTGGTGGCCGTGGAAGCCCGCCGCTGCCAGGACCGGGCCCGGCCCGAGCCGGCCGGGGTGGTGGTGCCCATCGGCGCCCGTCTGGCCATGCGCCCGGCGCCCAGCTTGGGCGCCTACGACGCCCTGCTGGCCGGGGTGGCCCGATGAGCGCCCGCACCGACGAGGCCGCCCAGGCCGCCATCGGCGCGGCCTGCCGGGATCTGCACCTGCCCACGGTGCGAGCCGAGGCCGCCGCCTTGGCCGCCCAGGCCGCCAAGGAACAGCTCACCCATCTGGGCTATCTGGCCGAGATCCTCACCGCCGAGGTCGACGAGCGCGACGCCCGCCGCCGGGCCCGGCGCGTCCATGAGGCCCGCTTTCCGCGAGCCAAACGGCTGGGCGATTTCGACTGCTCGGCCAACCCCAATGTCAATCCGGCCCTCATCGCCACCCTCGCGTCGGGCGGGTTCATCAACGCTGGCAGCCCGCTGTGTTTGATCGGCGACAGCGGCACCGGAAAAAGCCATCTATTGATCGGCACCGGCATCGCGGCCTGCGAGGCGGGCCGCCGGGTGCGTTATGTGACCTGCGCGGCGCTGGTCAACGAGTTGGCCGAGGCCGCCGATGACCGGGTGCTGTCCCGGGTGGTGGGCCGCTATGGGCGCCTGGAGCTGTTGTGTCTCGATGAGCTGGGCTACGTGCGCCTCGACCCCCGGGGTGCCGAGCTGCTGTTCCAGGTCATCACCGAACGAGAAGAAAAGGCGTCCATCGCCTGCGCCTCCAACGCCAGCTTCAGCGAATGGGGGGCCACCTTCAGCGATCCCCGGCTGGCCGCGGCGGTGGTGGACCGCCTCACCTTTAAGGCCCTCATCGTCGAGACCGGCCACGACTCGTATCGTTTGCGAACCAGCCGGGGGGCCAAACGGCGCACCAGCCCCCCGTCCAACAGCCCCCCCGCCACCGGTGAGGAGCAGCCGGGATGACCCACCGTTACTGCCCCTACCGGGGGCCGGGCCGCCCCGACCCCGAGCCCCATCCCGACGCCCCCAGCCCCGTCTTCAACCCCCATATCGAAGAACAGGCCCAACGGCCTTACCCCGACTATCTCACAGCCGTGCTGGTCGACGACGCCCTCGACACCTTGGGCACGGTGCGCTCCCCGGCCGGGCCGGCCGATCCCGGCGTGCGCCTCTCCTGCATGGTCAGCCTGGCCCTCGAGGTCCAAGCCCGTATACCCCAACAGGTCAGCTGCGCTCTCGGGCACGGCTACAGCCGGTCCGACATCGCCATGCGCCTGGGTGCCAGCCAGCCCACCATCGGCCGGCGCTACCTATCCGCCATACCCCCAGCCCAGCCCGACCCCGACGCTGCGGACGACCCCGACGTCGACGCCATCAGCATCGACGAGCTGCCCGTCCCGCCCGCCGCCCCGGCCATCGACCACCACAGCGCCCACATCCTCGCCGAGGCCCTCAACACCCTCATCTTGTTGCGCTTCCCGGGTTCGCTCTACGACCCCACGGCCGACCTGCACGCCCTGGGCAGCCTCATCGCCCAAGCCCGAGCTGATATCCCGGCCGCGGTGGCCCAGGCCCGACAAGGGGGCCACCCCTGGGCCGACATCGCCACCAGTCTGGGCATCACCCCCGCCGCCGCCCGGCGGCGCTACCGAGTGCACCCGGCCAGCCCGGAGGCGCCCCTGGACTAAAACGCTGTCCCTCCCTCAACAAACCGAATAGCAGCCCCCCGTCGCCCCGTCTAATCACCCCCCTCATTAACAACCCCCACTACACCAGGAGGTCGCCACTTCCACATCGAAAAATCCCCAGACCGGACACGCCTGTCGCGGCCATGCCACCGGCGGCCCAAAAATTCTCATTGACCGGCGAGCCTCTACCCCCACACCCCCGCTGCCCCGCCGCCAGCCAGACCACCCCGGAGGGCACCCCGGTCCGGCTAGCGCCGAGCCAGTCTGAGTGGGGGAACCTCACCCCTCAACGACAATCCCCGGGCCGCCTCCACAACGGAGAACACGCTCGAAAAACGACCGTCACTCAGCGTGGCTGACAGCGACCGACATCGATCACACGCGCCCACAGATGGGGCCAAATCAAACCATCGCGGTGGGGCCAAATCAACTTGACAAACCCATCCCGGCTTCGTCACGGCCAACATCGTGTTCTTCGGGGCCGCCTCGGCCGCCGGGGTGGCCCAAGACGTCGAGCAGGGCTTCCAGGACCGTCTGCGATCCCTTCCGATCCCCCGAAGCGCCGTCATCGCCGGGCGGTGCTTGGCCGACACCGCCCTCGGCACCTGGACCCTCGGCGTGACGACCGCAGTCGGGTTCGCGGTGGGCTTCCGGCTGCACGCCGGCCTCGGCTCCGCCGTCGCCGCCTTCGGGCTGTGCGTGCTGTTCAGCTTCGCCTTCGCATGGCTGTTCATTACTGTCGGCCTCACCGCCGGCGACGCCCAAACCGCTCAGGCCATGTCCATCCTGGTCATACCGCTGGCCTTCCTCTCCAGCGCCTTCGTGCCTGTGTCCACAATGCCGTCGTGGTTGCAACCGCTGGCCAACAACCAACCGGTAACCATCATGGTCGACGCCGTGCGTTGCCTCGCCGCCGGCCCGGACGTCTCCGCGCTCCTCCACCACGGCAGCGGCCACTACGTGATCCTGTCGCTCCTCTGGACCGCCGCCCTGCTGGGCGTGTTCGTGCCGGCGGCAATCGCCCGCTACTCGAAGAGGTAGCGGACCCGTCGTCGCCCCCCCAACCCCTGGCACAGTCCATGACACAACAAGCGGAGATGTCCGAATGTTCGAGACCCCCAATTCCCGCAGGTCGCTCCCAGCAAAGCGGGGGTCGACGGGACGCCGACCCGCACGGGGCCACCTCCCTCACGCTGGTGCCGGTCGGCACGGACCGCTCGGGTGCCGCTCCAGCGCAGTCTCAGCAGCATGAGCTGTTCGTATGTCGGCGGCCGGGGCGTCAGCTGTCGAGCTGGTGTAGGCGACTGGTGAGGAAGTCTCGCTCGACGACATTTTCGGAGAGCATGAGTGCCTCCTGGTAGGCGAGGCGTGCTTCTTCGATGCGCCCCAGGCGGCGGAGGAAGTCGGCGCGGGAGGCGGCCAGGTAGGGGTAGCCGGCCAGGATCGGCTCGGCGGCGAGGGAGTCCAGTGCGGCCAGCCCGGCGGCGGGGCCCTGGGCGAATCCGACCGCTGCGGCCCGGTTGAGGGCCACTACCGGGGACGGCCAGGTCTGCATCAATACGTCGTAGAGGCCCACGATCTCGGCCCAGTCGGTGGCCTCGAAGGTGGGGGCTTGGGCGTGCACGGCGGCGATGGCGGCCATGAGCGGGTAGCGCCCGGGCGGGCGTCGGGTCAACGCCTGGCGTACCAGGGACGCTCCCTCGGTGATGGCCGATCGGTCCCAGCTTTGCCGGTCTTGGTCGGCCAGCAGCACCAGCTGGCCTTGGGGGTCGACTCGGGTGGAGCGTCGGGCGTCGGTGAGCAGGATCAGCGCCAACAGTCCGGCTACGTCAGGGTTGTCAGGCAGCAACTCTGCGAGCATGCGGGCCAGGTCGAGGGCCCGTTCCACCAGGTCTTGGCGGAGCAGATCGGCGCCGGCCGGGGCGGTGTGCCCGGTGGTGTAGACGAGGTGCACGACGTCTAGCGCCGCCTGGATGCGTTCGGGTAGCTCGTCGAGGGCCGGCACGTGGTAGGGGATGTGCGCTTGGGTGATCTTTTTCTTGGCTCTTGTGATCCGTGCTGCCATGGTCGCCTCGGCGACCAGGAAGGCCCGGGCCACTTCGGCGGTGGTGAGCCCGCAGATCAAGCGCAGGGTGAGGGCCACTCTGGCGTCGGGGGCTATGGCCGGGTGGCAGCAGGTGAAGATCAGCCGCAGCCGGTCGTCGGGCACCTCGGTCAAGGAGGTCTCGGCTTGGCTTTCCACGTCATCTGCTTCGGTGGCGGCGGGAGAGGACAGCAGCGGTGTGAACCGGTCCTTGGTGGCGTTACGTCGCAGCAGGTCGAGCGCCCGGCGCCGGGCCACGGTGGTCAGCCACGCCCCGGCCGAGCGAGGGATCCCGGCGGCGGGCCAGCTGGTCAGGGCCTTGGCGTAGGCGTCTTGCACGCACTCTTCGGCCAGGTCGATGTCACCGGTCAAGCGCATGGTGGCCGCCAGCACGAACCCCCATTCGCGGCGATGCGCGTCGGCCACCGCGGCTTCCACCGAGGCCCTGGCCGCCTGCTCGGACATTCTCAGTCGAAGACCCTTATCGGCCGCACCTCAACGCCGCCGAAGGGTGCGGGCACGTCCTTGGCGATGCGCATTGCCTGGTCCAGGTCGGCCGCCTCGATGAGGTAGTAGCCGCCCAGGGCCTCTTTGGTCTCGACGAAGGCGCCATCGGTGATGGTGAAGCCACCCGCAGCGTCCTTTCGGATCGAGGTGGCCACACCGGTCGGCTGGAGCGCGTTTCCTCCGCGGATGCAGCCCTTGTGTTTCTCCCCGAAGGCCTGGTGGCCGGCCAGGAGCTGGCTGAAGGTTTCGGGAGCGGCGTTCTCCCAGCCTCTCTCGTCCTCGTAGATCAACACCAGGTACTCGGCCATGTTCTGTCCTTTCGCTTCCCGGCGCCCCCACTGGCGCCTCTGTCACATCCGACGCATGACCCTCCAGCCGATCGACAGCCGGAGACAGAATTCTTGCCTCCCGCCACGGCCTTGGCTACGGGGGCTCGCTCAACGGTGGCCGGATGTCACCGGCCGGGTGGGGTACGACTGCGGGCCTGACCGGTTCGGGTCGGCGACGCTGGCGACCCGAACCGGTCTGGTCGCTGGAGTGTGGTCAGGATGGGATGATCTCGCCGACCTCGACGCCACCGCCTTGGCGAAGGCCGGGGCACCCTTCAGCCAGTGCGGCTGCGGCGTCCAAACTGTCCGCGTTGACCACGACGTATCCGGTCAACACGTCCGTTGACGGTCCCGCACCTACCCGCCGAGCGACGCCGACCCGGTTGCCGAAGTCAGCGATCGAGGAGCCGATCTCCTCGAACCACCTGCCCCACGCGGCCTCGTCCTCAGCGGTGGCCGTGCGGTCGGGCAGACCGCGAAACGAGAACACGAACTTGGCCATCTGTTCCTCTCCTTTCTGTGTTTTTGGCGCCGACCCTGTGCCGGCTCACCCTCCTCGACGGCCGAGCGGCGCTGCGATCGACAACCCCCTCCGTTCACGAAAAAAAAGTCGCTACTGGCAGGTGTGCTTGCTTCTGGGTTCGAGCCGTCCGCTCCTGCCCTCAGCCATCTGTCGCTTGACCCGACAGATCGCCGACAGAGGATCGCCCGATCTGGTCCCGTCCGGCACCCGGCGAGCCGCGGGCTGTCGATCGAGGCGCGCTCGGCACGTCGAAGGGGAGTGAGGCCGCCCCAACTGACGGCAACCGACACGGAGGTGCAACCCATGTCCCTGACCGCTTCGATGTCCTCGATGAGAAAATCTCGGCCGGCCGTGACGCTGGTGCTGGCCTCCCTCGGAGTCTTTATGACCGCGCTCGACACTCTGGTGGTGACCACCGCCTTGCCCGTCTTGCGAGTGGACCTGCACGCGGGGCTGGGCGGCCTGGAATGGACGGTCAACGCCTACAACTTGGCCTTCGCTTGTCTGTTGCTCACCGGCGCTGCGCTGGGCGACCGTTTCGGACGCCGGCGAATGTTCGTCGCCGGTGTGACCCTGTTCACAGCGGCGTCGGCTCTCGCGGCTATGTCAACCAGCGTGACGATGCTGATCTGCGCCCGGGCGCTCCAAGGCGGCGGGGCGGCCATTGTGATGCCGCTGTCGCTTACCATCATCACCGAGGCCGTCAACCCCGAGCGCCGAGCGAGCGCCATCGGGATGTGGGGTGGCATCGTCGGTCTCGCCGTCGCCGCCGGCCCGCTCGTGGGCGGCTCGGTCGTGGCCGGCCTCAGCTGGCATTGGATGTTCTGGCTGAATGTCCCCGTCGGTGCCGTCGTCGCGCCGCTAGCTCTACGCCACCTGGGCGAAAGTTACGGTCCAAACGCCCGTCTCGATCTTGTCGGGTTGGGCCTGGCCAGCGCCGCTGCACTTGGCCTCACTTGGGGTCTGGTGCGCGCCGGCGCTGTCGGCTGGAGCAGCGCCGAAGTCCTGTCTGCCCTGCTGGTGGGGGCTGTCGCGGTTGCTCTGTTCCTGGCCTGGGAGCGGCGGGCGGCCACCCCCATGCTTCCCCTGGCGCTGTTCCGCTCACCGACCTTCGCCGCCTCCAACGGCGTCAGCTTCTTTATGTACGCCGGTCTGTTCGGGGCCTTGTTCCTCATGTCCCAGCTGCTACAAAACGCCCTCGGCTACAGCCCCCTCCAAGCCGGTGTCCGCCTCCTGCCCTGGGCGGCGCCCCCGGTGGTGATCGCCCCCATCGCCGGGGCCTTGGCCAACCGCTACGGCAACCGCCCCTTCATGATGGCCGGCCTGGCCCTCCAAGCGGGCGGTTTCGCCTGGATCGCCACCATCGCTACCGTCCACATCACCTACCTGGATCTCGGGGCCGCCTTCACCATGGCCGGCGTGGGCACCTCGCTCTGTTTCCCCACCGTCGCCGCCGCCGTCATGGGCTCGGTGCCCATGCCACAGATCGGCATCGCCTCCGGCACCAACAGCGCCCTGCGCGAACTCGGCGGGGTGTTCGGTGTTGCTGTGCTCTCCTCGGTGTTCTCCCGCCCGGGCGTCTACACCTCCCCGGCCACATTCGTGCAGGGCTTCACCGCCGCCCTGTGGGTGGCCGTGGCCTTCTCGGCCATAGGGGTCGCCGCCGCCGCCCTCACCGCTGGGCGCCGCAGCGACATCCCCGCCACCGGCACCATCCTGGTAGCGGAGCGCGCAATGGTAGCGGTCGGCTAGGTCGACTCGCCATCGCCGCCGACTGCAGGTTCAACCAGACCAGCCAAGGGCGCCAGCATCTGCGGGCGCCCTCTCGCGCTCCCCGCCACCATCCCGACAGACCACGGCCGCGTCATCACACCCAGATCCGCCCTTGGATGGTCAAGCCCAAGACAGCGGCCGAGCGGCGCCCGAGGGATGGCACCAGCTCTCCCATGCGAGTCTCACCGATAGTTGCTGGCGTCCAGGCCGAAACAGGCGTTCAGTTCCCCAGCACCGTGGCTGGTGACTCGGACGGCGCGCCGGATTCCGGTCCGCTCGATCCATTCCATTTGGAACATGTGAGAGGCCGAGCGCGGCGCCGAGCGCGCCGGAAAGGTGGTGACGTTGCTCGCTCCAGTCGACGCAGTGGCGGACGACAGGCCGGCCAGAGTCCCCTTGAATGCCCAAGCGGTCAGGTGGTAGCAGGAGTCGGGGCTGGGAGCCAAGAGCCTCTCGACACGCGGACGAAACTTCCGTCGGGCCCCGAGCAGCCCCTCGTTGAGCAGAGCGGCCTCAACCCGACGCCCAGCTGGCCAGCGAGATGGTCGTAGCAGGTACGGGCGCGCCGCAGTGCCCGAGCCCGGGTGTCATCGCGCAGCGAAGGGACGGGCGTGACCGGCGCGAGAGCGGCGAGGTCGACCAACGACTCGGCCACCGCGTGGCTCGCCAGGCGGTAGTAACGGTGCCTTCCATGGTGCTCGACCGTGAGCAGGCCGCCGTCTCGGAGGCGGCCCAGATGAGCGCTCGCCGTCGAGGCGGGGACCCCGACCTCGGCCGCGACCAGCCCGGCTGGCAAAGCGCGGCCGTGCAACCGAGCAAGACCTGCTCAACAGGCTGGTCCGGGCCTTCGAGGAGGCCGATGTGGACGCCCTGGTGGCGCTGATGACCGACGACGTGTGGGTGCGCACGCCACCCGTTCCCCTGGAATACGAGGGCCGAGAACTGGCCGGCCGGTTCTTCTCCACTATCGCCTTCCGCCAGGGGCGCCGCTACCGGCTCGTCGCCACCCGGGCCAACGGTCAACCCGCCTTCGGTGTGTACCTGCGCGACCCGATGACCGAGGTGGCCCACGCCTTCAGCCTGTTGGTCATCACCCTCGCACGGCGATCAGGTCAGCACCATCACCCGCTTCGACAACGCCGTCTTCCCACGCTTCGGGCTACCGAGAACGATCATCGACTAAGACCCTCTCACCGGGAGAATCAATCATGAGCGACAAGCAGTGCTACCTCTACAAACTGATCCCGCCGCGGCCGTCATTCTTCGCCGATCAAACCGACGACGAGCGTGCCATCATGGCCCGCCATGTCGAGTACTGGGCCGGCAACCTGGCCGAGGGTAAGGCCGTGGCCTTGGGTCCCGGGCTCGATCCCGGCGGTGTCTGGGGGTCGCCGTCATCGAAGTGGACAGCCAGGCGGAAGCGCACCAGCTGCGTGACGCCGATCCGGTCGTCGGGACCGGGCTCGGCACCGTCGAGATTCATCCGATGCCCGTGGCGGTTGTACGGCCGCACAGCTTTGCCACCTAGGCCGTCCATCCATCCGCGACCCGCCTATCGCCATCGGACGGGTAGGAACTGATCGGAGCTCGCTTACGGGCGGGGACGCAGGCCGCCCGCCAATCGAAGACCGAGCATTTCCAAACTGATGGCACCGTGGCAACACCGAGCATGGGGTGGGCGCCTATTCGAGTGTGCCGATGGCGCGGATGGGCGGTATGCGCAGCATGGCGGCTAGTGGCAGGAGGGTTCCGAGCACACCGACCAGCATGGTGGAGCCGATGACGGTAGCCCAACCGCCGAGGGGGATGTAGGGGGTCGGGCTGCCGGTCGTTCCTCGCACCATCGGGATGAGTGTCACGGCGGCGATGAGGCCTCCGAGCACGAGGGCGAGTCCTAACAGAACTACAAGTTCGACGCAGACCATCTGGACGAGTTGACCTTTGGTGGTGCCTGTCAGTCGTAGGTTGGCCAGCTCTCGGCGTCGGGCGAAGGCGGCGGTGGCCAGCGTGTTGAGGGCGGCGATCACCACATAGACGAGCAAGGCGTTGACGATGGCGTGAATGGACCAGATGTTCTGGTTGAGGGCCTCATCGATCGACGCCCGGTAGGCGGCCTGGGTGGTGGCCACGGCTACGGGGCTGACCGGGCGGACGGCACCTTGCACGGCGGCCTCCACCGCAGCGCGGTTCGCCCCACGGGCATCGGCGACAAGGACGGCGGCGTCGAGCCCGGTGGAGGTGTGGGGGCGCAGGATGGCCGAGTTGAGGGTGAAGTTAGCGAAGCCCAGGCCGCGCCGGTAGATGGCCGCTACCTGCAGGTCCGCACGGGCACCGTCGCCGTACCATGCCCGGATCGGTCGACCGACCTGTACGTGCAGGGCGTCGGCGGTGACGGTGTCGACGGCGACCGTGTCGCCGGCCAGGGCGGACATGCGGCCGGCGGTGACAGCCAGGTCGAGGGTGGCGGGCAGCGCTTGGGGGTCTATCCCTTGGGCGGTGTAGGTGTTTCCCTGGTTGTCGAGCAGGGAGCCGTGGACGATGCCGGTGGCGGCGGTTACGCCGGGCACGCGCCGGGCGGAGGCGACGGCGCCGTCAGGCAGGCCAGGCCCCGGGCTGGTGATGACCTGGTCGGCCCGCAGGCCGGCGCGGCTTTGCTGTACCGCGGTGTGGAGGATGGAGGTTTGCAGAAACCACAAGGAGCCGGCGAGGGACAGGGCCAGGACCAGTGCGGTCACGACGGGGGAGAGACGACGGACGGAGGCCGCCAGGTTGGCGGCCGCCAGGCGTCCGGACACCCCGAGGACGCGCAGGCCGACGGCGAGCAGGCCGACCGTTGCCCGCATGAGCCAGGGAGACAGCAGGGCGGCGGCGATCACCAGTGTGGACACCGTGCCAATGGCGGTGGAGGCGGCCGCGGTGGCGCTCAGGTGGGCCGACACGCCAATCAGGGCTATCCCTCCGCCCAAGGCGATGAGCCCCATTGTCAGGCGCAGCGCGCTGGACAGCCGGCCGCCGGTCTCGAGGGCGGCGTCGCGGAGGGCTTCCACTGGCCGGGTCCGGCTGGTCCGCCAGCTGGCGATGCCAGCGGCCACGAGTCCGACGAGGGCGACCGAGACGACCGCGGCGATGGCCGGGAGCCACGAGATGTGCAGAGTGAATGAGTCCGGCACCAGGCCGCGGGAGACGAGCTGGCGGCGCAGCCAGACGGCGGCGGCCAGCCCGGCGCAACTGCCGGCGCCGCCGGCGACCGCGGCGAGGGCCAGCGTCTCGGTCAGGACCATGGCCCGCACCTGCCTGGGGGTGGCGGCAATGGCCCGCAGCAGGGCGATGTCCCGGTGGCGTTGCCGGACCGAAAGGCCGACGGTTCCGGCGATGACCACGATGGCGACCAGCAGGGTGCTTCCCCCGAAGGTGGTGGAGGTGGCAATGAGGAAATAGCGGGCGCCAGCTGCGGCCGGGGACGTGGCCAGACCCCGGTCGGCGCCCCGGTAGACGCTGGGATAGGCGCCAGTGACGCCCGGGCGGGCCGGCAGGACGGACCGAACTGCGGCGGCCAAGCTGTTGGTGGTCACGCCCGGCCGGGCCAGCACGGCCAGGATGTCGGCCGTCCCGGGATGGCCGGCCAGGGACCGGGCTTGCTCGTCGGTGAAGAACACCGAGGGTTCCTCGCCCGGGGGTGGCACCCCGCGTCCCGGCGCGGCCGCGATACCCGTCACGGTGAAGGTCCGGGTGCCGTCGGGCAGAACCAGCCGCACCGCCTGGCCTGGCCACACGCCGGTGGCTCGGGCGACGGTGGCATCGATAACGACGTCCCGGGCCGAGGCGGGAGGCGCGCCGTCCTGCAGGGCGAACGGGGCCAGGGCAGCCGCCGCCCAGGGATGGCCCGACACCGACAAACCGGCCGTGGTGGCGTGAGCCCCGGCCGCGACCACCTCGATCGGCACGGCGCTGTCGGCCACCACCGCCTGCACGCCGGCCAGCGTGGCGATCCTGCCGCTGAGGCGGTCGTCGACCCGCCCCCGATCGGGCAACACGGTGGTGCTCACATCCCGGTTTTGTCCTCGACCCTGGATCACGGTTAGCTGGGTTGTGGCCACCAGCACCGGGCTGGCGGCGTAGCGCTGGTTGGTCCCGTGGTAGCGCAGCGCCGATTCGAACAGCGCCCCGCACGCGGCCACGACGGCCGCCCCGTAGAGCAGACCTACGGCCGTGGCGGCCATCTTCATCGGATGCTGGGCGAGCATCCGCCAGGCGAGGCGAATCACACCGCTCCCGTCACGGCTGCGCCGTCAACGGGCCACATGTCCGAGGCCGGTCAGATGCTCGGCGATCGCGTCCACGCCCGGCGCGGCGATGTCGTCGACGATTCTGCCGTCGGCCAAAAACACCACCCGGTCGACGTACGATGCGGCCAGCGGGTCGTGGGTGACCATGACCACCGTCTGGCTGTAGTCGTCCACCGCTTTGCGTAACAGTGTCAGTACGGCAGCGGCGGTGCCGCTGTCGAGAGCCCCGGTCGGCTCGTCGCAGAAGATCACCTCGGGGCGGGCGGCCAGGGCTCTGGCGATCGCTACCCGCTGCTGCTCACCTCCTGACAGTTCCGCCGGTCGGTGGTTGGCCCTGTCTTCGAGGCCGACCCGCTCCAGGATCTCCCTGAGCCATCGTCGGTCCCAACGGGCATGAGCGAGCCGGAGCGGCAAGACCACGTTTTCCCGCACGTCCAGCGCCGATACCAGGTTGAACGACTGGAACACGAAACCCACCCGTTCCCGGCGCAGCCGGGTCAGCCGCGTCTCCGACAATCTGTCCAGCTGACAGCCGGCGAGCCACACCACCCCCGAGGTGGGGCGCTCCAGACCGGCGGCACAGTGCAACAGGGTGGTCTTGCCCGACCCGGACGGGCCCATCACCGCGGTGAACGTGTGGGTCCGGAACTCGACGGTCACGCCGTCCAATGCCCGAACCGCGGAACGCCCCCGCCCGTACACCTTGGTCACCTCTCCCAAGTCCACTGGCGCGTCCGACCGGCTTGGCCTGCTCGACTGCCGGCGGTCAGTCATAGTGCTTGGCCGCCGACCAGATGGCCGGCCAGGTTGCCCGTTGGTTCTGGCAGACCCAGATCGGGGCGCCTCGCTCGGCGGGGTCGATCGGCGGTCCTGAGGCCCCGAGAGTGGCGGCTCGGCGTGCCGATGACCAGTAGCGGTCGACGAAGGAGCTTGGCAGGCCGACGGCCACCACCGCCGCCCCGGGGGCGGGATGGCCGTACCCCCACAGCCAGAAGGTGTTGTGGCCGCTGATGGCCGAGGGTAGATGCAGGGGCGGACCGTAGAAGTCGACGGCTCCGGCCTCGCTGTAGTTGTTGGTGAAGATGACCACTGAGCGCTGTTCGTCTGGGGGTAGCGAGTGCACGACCGAGGCGATCTGATCGGCCAGGTGTGGCCATCCGAGCATGCCGCCCAGGTCTTTGTTGGCGGTGTGGAAGCCGACCGATACGGCGACGCCGACGGGGAGGATGGGGGTGAACAGCGGTGCCGTGAGGACGCCGGTGACGATCACGGCGGTGGTCAGGGTGCGGCCAGAGCGGTGTGACCATCTCCGCTCGATGGCCACCGCGCCCACCGCGATCAGCGGCAGGTACCACGACCCGAGGTAGTAGGCCTTCCCGCCCAGCGCGAAGAGCGCGACGAACCCGGCGACGTAGCCGTAGGCCAGCCACCGCTGCGCCCGCCACTCCGGCCGGCGGACCAGGACCAGCAGGGCCGT
This sequence comes from uncultured Acidimicrobiaceae bacterium, assembly GCA_963834725.1. Classification (GTDB taxonomy): domain Bacteria; phylum Actinomycetota; class Acidimicrobiia; order Acidimicrobiales; family Palsa-688; genus PALSA-693. Next base: position 1,835,572 of record CAWICN010000001.1, on the reverse strand, counting down.
GACCCACACGGCGGTGCCGGCCAGGGTCACCATGGCCAGCTGCAGGGGGGCGAACTGGGTGAGATCGGTCGACGAATTCGAGGCCCGCAGATTGTGCAGGAACTGCACCGTGGCCCAGTGGTGGGTGGCCTCCCAGGCGATGTTGGGCGCAACCAGGATGGCCGTGATAACCGCCCCCGCCGGCAACCATCGGCTGCGCAGCAGGCGGCGCTGCTCGGTCATGAGCAGCCCGACTCCGGCCGCCACGGCCCAGAACAGCATGGTGTCCTTGTTGAGCAGGCCGACGCCGCACACCCCGCCGACGGCCAGCCACAGCCGGGTGTCGCCAGTTCGCACCATCCTCACCACCAGCCAGGAGGCGCCCGTCCAGAACACCACGTCCAGGGTCACCGTGCTCAAGAAGTGCGTGGTGGTGAGATAGATGGGGCCCAGCCAGGCCACCCACGGCGGTCAGGGTCTGGGCCCTGGGGCCGCCTCCCAGGTCGGCCGCCAGTAAGCCGCCCAGCAGCACCAAGATCCCGCCGACCAGGGCCGGCACCACCGCCAGGGCCACGATGCTGTGGCCAAACATCGCCTCCTGGGCGCGGTACAGCCACGGCACCAGGGGCGGGTTGTCGAAATAGCCCCAGGCCAGATGGTGCCCGCTTTCGAGGTAGTAGAACTCGTCGCGGTGGGTCCCGTAGCGATCTGCGGTGGCGAGCTGGAAGCCGACCTTAGAGAGAGCAAGCAGGCCGACGGGCCACCATGCCAGCCGAGCACGGCGACGTCGAGGGCGCTCGACTGGCGCAGTGTCAGCTGGCGGTCCGAGCCGGCTGTCTTGCACGGAGCCCATCGGTGTCGAAGGCCGGCTTGTCGGTGTGGATCCGTTCTCGGGGGATCTGCAAGTGCTCACCGCAGGCCAGCGCGGCCAGGAACGGTTCCGCACCGACGATCCGGTTGACCGGACCGTCATAGTTGAGGTCATCACCGTTAAAACCCGCGACCCTGGCCAGATCGTCGCTCGAGCAGGCCTTGGTGAAGGCAACAGCTATCTCGGCGGCGGAGCGGCGGTGGGTCATCGAACCTCCCGGAACGGCAAGCTCCGCCACGCCAGGCGGTGGGGAACCGAATCATCTACGACCGAGGGCCGCGAATGGATTGAAGTTTTCGATCACTCCTGCCACCTGTGCAGTAGCCCGATCCAAGGAGGCCGGTCTCTGGTGGACGGAGTGAAGCGGCCACGACCTTGCTGATTGGCGCCCTTCACCCAGAGCCGGTCTCGCCGGGGGTCACCATTCCTGTCTCGTAGCCGTAGATGACCGCTTGGGCGCGATCGCGTATGCCGAGCTTCATAAGCACCCGGGCGACGTGGGTCTTCGCTGTGCTCTCGCCAATGAATAGCTGCTCGGCGATTTCGGCGTTGGACCGTGCTCGGACGATCAGTTGCAGGACTTCGGTTTCTCGGTCGGTGAGACGAGTGACGTCCGCCGCGGTACGGGAGCGAGGCCGGGCGAAATGGGCAACGAGTCGACGGGTGAGAGCCGGCGAGACGAGGGCATCGCCGGCGGCGGCGGCGCGGATACCGAGGAGGAGTTCTTCGGGTGGTGCATGTTTGAGCAGGAACCCGCTGGCCCCGGCTGCTAGCGAGTCGTAGAGGTACTCGTCGAGGTCGTAGGTGGTCAGCATCACTACCGACGGGCCGCCGCCATCGCTACCGACGATCTGGCGCACCGCTTCTATCCCGTCCAGCTTGGGCATGCGGATGTCCATCAGGACCACGTCCGGGCGAAGCTGGCTGACCGCGGACACGGCGCGGACGCCGTCTTCGGCTTCTCCGACCACCTCTATGTCGCCGGTGGTTTCCAGCAGTCGCCGGACACCAGCTCGGACCAGGGCTTGGTCGTCGGCGACGATGACTCTGATCACGGCTGGGCCACGGGTATGCGGGCGATGAGTCGGAAGCCGCCGCCCGGCGCCGTCTCGGTGTCGAGTGAACCGTGCAGGAGGTGCACTCGCTCCCGCAGGCCGGCGAGACCTCGTCCTCCATTGGGGGTGGCGGCGAGGCCCGGGCCGGGACCGTCGTCTTCGACCGACACGGTCAGAGCCTCGAGGCTGTAGCAGATGTCGACCCGGGTGGGAGCCTCTCTGGCGTAGCGGATGGCATTGGTGAGGCCCTCTTGCGCGATCCGGTACGCGGCCAGGCCGACGGCTGCCGGGATTGCCCCCTCCGTACCCCGGCAGGACAGGGTGACTGGTAGCCCGACACCGCGTGCCCGTTCGACCAGGTCGGCCAGATTGGCCACGCTGGGCTGGGGTGTGCGGTCCAACCGGTCATCGGGGTCGCGGCGAAGCATGCCGACCAGGTGGTTCAGTTCGATCAGTGCGTCGCGGGCGCTGTTCTCAATCATGCCGACGGTTTCCACCGCAGCGCCGGGATCCGTCGGACCTGCCACCCTGGCGGCCCCGGCCTTGACGGCGCTGGCGCTGAGCTGGTGGGCGATCACGTCGTGCAATTCGCGAGCGATGCGGGCCCGCTCGGCGTCCTGGGCGTGGCGGACCTCCGCCGCCACCGCGTGGCGCCGGGCGCTCGCCGCCTCCCCGACGCCCAGCGCGGCCGCCAGGAGCGCCGGGAACACCGCCACGTACCGGTTGGTAGCCGGGGTCGACCAGGACGAGCACGCCCGCAATGACCAAGGACACGGCGGCACCGACCCGGGCGGCGGCTCGCAGGCGAGCTTGGCCGTAGTCGCCGCAGCCGTACGCGGCCACCAGCACGGCCGCCTCGGCGGAGGTCACCTGCAGGCCAGACCCGGCTTTGACGCCAAGTGACGCGCCGGCCAGTGCCAACACGACCAGAGGGGCGCGGCGCCTCCACACGAAAGGCACCGACTGGGCGAGAGCGAGCGCAAATAGGCCCAGGACGATCGGCGTGGGCCAGCCGTGCCCGGGTGGACGCCACCACCACGGGACATCGGGCAGCGCCCAGATCAGCAGACCACCAGCCAGCAGGCGGTCTACCAAAGCCGCTCGGTCGGCACCGACGGCTGCATTGCCCGGGCGAACGGCGGTCTCACGTCCCGACCTTACGATCTAGACCCACGGCGGCGGGTGCGCGTCATGCCGTGACATCGGCCCTGACCCGCCGGCCGGCCACCACGCCGGCGAGCCCGGCGCAGACCAACAGTTCGATCACAGCCCGAGCCGTGCCCAGAGCGGCACCCTTGGCGAAGAACCGGCTCCAGTAGTTGGTCGGCAGGTAGCCCGAGCCGGCATCGAAGTGCATCCACGCCTGGATAGAGGTGGCAGGTGTCCACTGGGCGGCCGAGCCCAGCCTCCCGACCATGAGGGCGACGACCGCCACCCCCACCACCACCGCGATGGTGCCCACTGTGTTCCGGGTGAGCGTGGCGGCCGCGACTCCCACCGCGGCGAACAGGGCGAGCACCGCCAGGGCTCTGGCCGCTTGGGCAGCACCGGTGCCGGCGCCAGCCCACAGCCCCAGGGCCGGGGTGCGGCAGGTGGGTGGCTGAGGACAGGAGCGGGCCGGCCACCGCCAGGGCGGCCCAGCAGGCGAGCATCACCCCGACCGCAGCCAGCCACAAGCTCGCCCACTTGGCGACCAGCACTCGCCAGCGGCGACCCTCGTGCGTCAGCACCGTCCGGATTGTCTTGCCGCTCCACTCCGCCCCGACATGCCCGCCGGCGAGTAGCGCCACGACCAGCACACCGGGCAGAGAGGCGAGCATGCCCGCCGCCACCGTGCCTACCCGGCCCGGTTCTAGCAGCGAAGCCAGCTGGCGGCCATTGGCCGTGTCTTGCTGGTGGACCTGGCCCAAGCGGACCGTGCACGCCGGGCTCGTCGACCCGTCACAGAAGTTCGGCATCTTAGGACTGACCAAAGCGGCCGTCGCATTGTGCACCGCCCCCAAGCGAGCAGGACACAAAACGCCGCCGCAGCCAGGGCGGTCGCCCACCACAGAGGGCGGCAAAGCTTGCGTATCTCAGCGGCGAACAGGCACATTACCCCTCTCCTCCTCGACCGACCAGGCTGAGGAACCGCTCCTCGAGCGCCGAGCGTTCGGGGCGGATCGACTCGGCGATCACACCGCCCGCCACCAACGCGGCGTTGACCTCCCGCCCGGTTGCGTCAGTGACTGTGAGTCGACCTGTATCCACCGTCACCGGCCAGCGCTCCAATAGCCGCCGAGCCGGTTCAGCCTCGCCGGGCTCAACCACCACCCTCACCCGACGCTGGCTGCCTCCGAGCGTCGCGATCGGCCCCTCATCGACCAGGCGCCCAGCGACGATGACCGCGGCACGGTCACAGACTTGCTCCACTTCCGCCAGGAGATGGCTGGACAAAAACACCGTCGTCCCATCCGCAGCCAGATCGCGCAGCAGAGAGCGGACCTCCCGGATCCCGGCCGGGTCCAGGCCGTTGGTGGGCTCATCCAAGATGAGAAGCGCCGGGCCGCGCAGCAGAGCCGCGGCCAAACCCAACCGCTGGCGCATCCCCTGGGAATACGCACGCACCCGCCGCTCCGCCACCCCGGCCAGCCCAACCCGCTCCAATGCGACGCGGGGATCACCCACCCGGCCCGGTCCGCTCAGGCGCACGACCTCCAGGTTCTCGCGCCCCGACATCCACGGGTAAAACGCCGGCTCCTCGATCATCGACCCCACCGCGCCCACCGCACAGGGATCCTCGATCCGCCGGCCGGCAACCCACCCCCGCCCAGCCGACGGGCTAACCAGCCCCACCAGCATCCGGATCGTGGTGCTCTTGCCCGCCCCGTTCGGCCCCAGGAACCCGTAAACCTGCCCCGATGCCACACCTCCAAGTCGAGCTGATCGACCGCGACGGTGCTTCCGTAGCGCTTGGTAAGGCCCTCAGCCCGGATGGCGATCACACAAGAAACGGTATGGACCGAGGCCCCCGCTGTCGTCATCCCACAGCCGATTCTGGATCGTCCAAAAGTCGACGCCACATCAGCAGGCGGACTGGCGATTCTCGACGGTTCGGTCGAACACCTGGGAGTCGGCGGCTCCCATCCATGCTGCGCTGCCGCTCCCGTGCGTCGAGGTCAGTCTCAGGTACGAGGAGTGAATCGGTTGTCCCCCAGCAGGTTCGTGCCCCATTCAGAGTTGGCGTGGCAAGGACGCCGCCGGCGACGAAACGAAGCCCCAAGGGTGGCACCGGCGACACAACCCACTTGTAATCGCTGTCGAGGCCAACACGGCCGAGTCACAGCCACAGCGGCGAGGGGACCGCGCCCATAACGTCAAAGCCAGTCGTCCGGTAACCAGCGTGGCGGGACTGCCCCCGATCGTCGGGTCCGCGGGATGGTGCTAGACCAGATCGCTGCACCGTTGTGTACTTTGCCAAGCGTCCCCGGGCTGATCGGAGCCGATAACGCTCTGTCGTCAACGGCACGCCAGCCCGGGGATATCGACGGGTCGGCGCTCACCACGCGCCCTGACCCTCAGTCGGCACCCTCCCCATATCCTCCGCCCAGAACGTCCGGCCTGACTGCCCCCGACCGCCGCGTGGGTGGGACCCTTCCCGCCGACCCGTCGCTACCGGCTACTCCGACGCCGGCCCATCTTCTCGCAAGGCTTAAGCGTGCTCCTTGTGGACCGCCTGCGGGCTCAAGGCGGCCCGGGTGCCGATCCCCGCCCCCGTGTGCCCTGCCTCGCAGAGCCGTCGGACCTGGTAAGGAGCGCTACAGAAGTCGGCCACCTGACGGAGGGCCCGGATGCCGGCGAAGGCCAGCTCGGGGTCGCCTTCGAGGCCGAGCGCACCGTAGGGCTCGCGGGCCGTTATCCGGTAATTCGGCCCGGGGGGTGCTTCGACACGCCGCCGGCAAGGAGGGTTATGGCGCGGATCGCGTTGCGGGACCGTACGTGGGCAAAGGGTGCAGATCTCAAATCGGCGCGCTCGTGTGAGCTATCTGGCGCTGTCGTTCTGTGCCATCGCCTATAGCGGTGTTAGCGGCGGTGGCTCGGTTCGCCGTCGTACTCACCTCTACGGACGTCGCGGGACACCGGAGCTGTCGTCAACACGGACCGCCCCCAGGCAGACAAGCTCGTCATCCAGTTGACGATCGCCGGCCGTCGCATCGGGGCAGAGGGATTCATCAAAGGAGGCTCCGGTCTTGCAACGATGCGCAGCTTCTCGATGATCGAGCAGCTGCATGCGGACGAGAAGGCAGCCGCGCTCGACGACGCCGAAATGCCCGGCGGCACCGTGCGCGTCGCCGAGTTCTTCGAGGTGGCCGAGGGCAGGATTCAGTCCCTGCGACTGCTCGATGACGCCACCGAGTACCGCTCCCGAGGCGGTCGCTAACCAGGTCCGGCGCGATTATGAGCAAACGGTGAGCCGCTTGATAACCCGGGCGAGGGGTTTAACCTTTCGTTGAGACGAGCCAGCGGCGGAGGTACCACCGCTCGACGATCCCGCTGACGACAAACGGATCGGATGGAGCGGAAACTGCTCGGCCGCCTCGTGGTTGGTCCAGATCGACATCGCGCCGGGCTCACCTGCCTCGGGTTCGGGAAAGGGTCCGATCATGAGTAGTGCGCCGGGGTGCCCGGCGCGGAATTCGTCCGCGTAGGCATTGGGCGCAGGGAATATCTGTGGGATCTTCGATCGGGCGGTGGGCGGCGACTGGTAGATGAGCACGAGTCTCTCGATCCATGCCGACGGGTACTGTTCGGGTTCCCGCTCTGCACCTGGTAGATGGCCGGCAGCATCGTTGGTCATGTCACTTCCTCCGGGTTCGTGTCGGCGGCTGCCTCACCGCCTGCGAGGCCGCCAGGGTTTGTTGTCGGTGCCTGCTGCCGTCCAGGGGGTTTCATGCCGCGCCGGCGAAGGTGGCGAAGCAGGTGATGACCGTGGGCCATCCGTTGTTGTACATGTCGCGCATTCGTTCGGCGAGGGATCCGAGCCGTTCCCAGGCTCGGTGCTCGAGTTCGACTCTGGTCAGCAAGGGATCTTCTTCGATGAAGCGCACTTCTACCTCGGTGGGCGCTGACCAGTCGTCGTGTTGCCAGGTGTAGGCGAGAAGTCTGGGCGGTTCCCAGCTCAGCACCCGCCCGGCGGTGTGTTCTTCTCCGTCGGTGTATCGCTCGTAGAACCGGCCCCCGACGAACGGCTCCATGTGTAGCTCACAGGCGCGCTCGCCTCCGAAGCTGGCCTTGTCTAGCGGCCACCACGAGCCGATGTCCCGGGTGAACAGATCGAAGGTGTCTTCGACGTTCCGCCTCACTCGCACGGTGATGCGCACCGGCTCGACGTCGGGGTTCGACGACTCCGACGGTGGTGTCATCGGTCTTCCTCCACGCCGCGCTCGGCGAACTGGGCGAAGCGGGCCAAGGCGTCTGTCCAGAAGCTCTCCACGAACCGGCGCAGCTCGACGAGTCCGTCCGGATCGAGCGAGTACAGCCGGCGGTTGGCTACCGGACGGTCCACGACCAGGCCGGCGTCTTTGAGGATCCTCAGGTGCTGGCTGATGGCGGGGCGGGCGACCGGCATGTCGCGGGCGATTTCGACGACGGGGAGCGGGCCGAGCTCCAGTTTTTTGATGATGCGTCTGCGGGTGCGGTCTCCGAGGGCGTCGAAGATCGCCTCCAGCTGCGGGTCCAGCAGGTCCAGAGACATGGCGGCATCCCAGTTCAATGTGCGTTCGAAGTGACCGTGCCTATTGACGCACCGTGCGTCTTAGCTTACCATGCGGGAGGCAACCAGACAGAGAGATGGAGGAGGCACGGGATGACCAAGCCAGCGGTCGGATGGTTCGAAGTGACCGGCAAGGACGGCCCAGCCCTGCAGGAGTTCTATTCGAAGCTGTTCGACTGGACGGTCAACGACGCCGGCGACGGCTCCGGCTACGGGCTGGTCGAAGCGGGTGAGAAGGGCATCGCCGGCGGCATCGGGTCCGCCCCGCAGGAGTGGTCAGGTGGCCTGACCTTCTATGTCGAGGTGGACGATCCGGGCGCATACCTGAAGAAGGCCGAGCAACTCGGTGGCGCGATCGTGCTTCCGCCAACCGAGATCCCGAACTTCGGAATCACATTTGCCATCTTCACTGACCCCGAGGGTCACGTCGTCGGGCTGTCGAAAGGCGCGGTTCAATAACCACCCCTCGACACTCGGGTCGCGCGTCCACTGGAGGAGGGGGCATGGCTGAGTGGATCTTCTTCATGCATCCACACCGGGACCGGTTCATCGAGACCATGACCCCGGCAGAGCAAGACGCCTTTGCTCGGCACATGCAGTGGCTACAGGAGCTTGACGCCGATGGACGACTAATTCTGGCCGGCCCGTGCCAGGGCGACACCAACACCGGGGTCGGTGTGTTCGAAGCGACCGACGAGGCCGAGGCGAACGAGATCGTCGCTCGGGAGCCGGTGACCAGCTCCGGACTGATGCGTGCCGACCTGCGGCCCTTCGCCCTCGGCTTCGCCCGAGCCCGCCCGAAGCGTCCCAGCTCGTAACCCCGACATTGCCCACCATGCCTGACACACCACGCAAGTCGGGCGCGTCGAGAGGCGGACCCCGGTTGAAGTCCAGGACCCTGCGTTGGCGATGCGGGCCTTACGAACAGGGCGCGATCGGTCGAACGCGACGCTACGGGCCCCCCTCGCGGGGCATGTGGGGAAGGTCCACGTCCAGGGGGAGGTCATCCTGGCGCGTTGTCTTGTCGGGTTGGCGGCCCCCACGATGATGTGTGGCTTGACCCCTACCGCCGACGGGTCTCAGCCCGGCCACGCCAAGGTGATCGGCATCGACGGCTGGCCCGAGCCGCACGCGTCGAGCGCTGCGCCCCGCCATAAGCGTCGAAGCGGCGCGCAGGAAGGTCCCGGCGCCGACAATCAAGCCGTCGTTGGTTCGGACGAATGGTGGTGCCAGGCGCTGGGGGCGTTCAAGCAGTACATCGAATCCCGCGCCGCCGTCGGAGAGGATTCGATCGGATCGGCAGACAATACCGGTAAGGAGTTCGAGTGACTCCCGACGCCAACAACTGGTGCGAGACGCTACCGGCAGATGCGGAGGCAGGTATGACCCACCACCAGCTGACCGGCACGTCGGCGCACCGAAGTCGCCGATGCCGTCGGCTGCAGCCGTCGCCGGTCGACGAGCGCCCCGCGCTTCTCCATCTCATCTTAGGCTGTAGTGAAGGCGGCGTCACGCTCCGCCACCTCCTCCTCAGTTAACTGCTGGGATTTCATCCCCGCAGAGCAACAGAACATATTGCACGGCTGTTCCTCCTTCGGACGAATATTGGTACTCAAGACCCGTTGGACCGATACCGAGCCAGCAGGTAGGGCGACCGCCTCGGTGGTCACGCGGCGTGTGCCGTTGCCAGTTCGCGGGCCTCGCGATCTCTATCTTGGAGACAAAGAGATCGGTTCCGTCCCGGTCTAGCCACACCGACGTCACGCTGCCCCGCCCGGCCGATATCACGCTGGCGTCCTCGAGCTGCGAGCCGTCGGCGAGGGCCAGCACGACTCGACGTCCCTCGAGATCCCGGAAGCGGATGTCCGGTTGTCTTGGGTCCTTCTGCATTGGCCGACCTCCTCCTTACCAGCGATGCGTCCTAGCCAATAGACGAACACGACCCGGCCGGATGGACACATCCCTGGTCGAAATCAGGCCATGTTCGCCAGCGTGTGGAAATGAACGAACACCAAGGAAAACTCACCCCGGAGCAGACCGGGGGACACCTGTCAGACCGAGAGGCGGGTGTGGCGGTCGGCGCCCGCTGTTCATTTCGGCTGGTGCTGCTCGTCTCATCTCTGAAAGCCGGATCTGAGTCGAACCGTCCGACCGGGGAGGTACCAGTGTCCACGACCTGTGCTGATCGTGGGCGTCCAATCGAAGACGCCCTGCTCGCCGGTCGATGCGCCGAGCCCACACTGCCAAACTGCGCCGAGGCCGCGTTCAAGGAGCAGTTCGGCAACGCCATCCAGGTGCTCAACGAGAACTTCGCGAGGCGGCTGGCGGGCCGGTGACCTCGTCGCCCGTCCCCGCTGACCGCCCTTCGGGCCTCTGTCCGCACCGCGGTACCCGAGCGCTATCGATCCGCCGGCTCGCTCCTGCGCCTACGTGGCACGCCGCGCTGTTGGTCCACAGCCTGCCCCTCGTGCAGCCGCTGCAACATCGCACCGAGATGAGCCCGATCAGGTCGACTCAACGGAGCCAGGAACAGTTCCTGCTGGCGGTCCAAGATGCGGACCCCGGTTTGCTTTGCCTTTCGGCCCGCCGCGGTGGGTTCCACCAAAAACGCCCGGCGATCGTTCGGGTGGCGCACCCGCACGACGTAGCCCTTGGACTCCAGGTCGTCGATCAAGGCGACCATGGTCGTCCGGTCGATGCGCAGCGCATCCCCCAAAGCCTTCTGGGTCATCGGCTCGAGCTCGCTCACCATCGTCAGGATCCCTACCTGGCGAGCGGCCAGACCGACATCGGCCAACATTCGATTGGCAAGGGCGTGCGAGGCTTCGGCCGCTCGGTAGAGCAGGAACGGGACCCGGTCACGCATGGACGGCGGCAAGGCAGTTTGAACCCGGGACGCCGACCCTCTCGCTGAAGGGTTTGCGGTCAGTGCTCCGCCACCTCATTCCATCAGTCGACAGATAATCAGGATCAGGATAATATCACGCCAACAGGGGAGGTGAGGGATGGCCGCCGGACAAGGACTGCTGCTCGTCGAGATCACCGCCACCGTCCTCATGTCCGGCGTCCTGTGGACGATGCAAGTGCTCAACTACCCGCTTCTCACCCTGGTCGGACGGGACGCCTTCGTCGAATACGAGGGCGCTCACAATCGCCGCTTCGGGCTGGTCGTCGTCCCGGGGGTCCTGGCCACAGCCCGCTGGAACCATCGGCCTCCTGGTCACCCGCCCGACCGGCGTCAGGGGGTGGGCTCCGATTGCCGAGGCTGTGCTGTTGGGCGTCGTGGTGATATCCACCGCCCTCCTCCAGGCGCGACAGCACACCGCTCTGGCGAGAGGCTACGACGGTCAGATCGTGCGCTCGTTGGTGCGATCCAACTGGATCCGAGTAACTGGCCTGGTCGGCCGCCGCGGCGATCGCCATATACATGTGCCACCAGGCGTTCCCTAACTGAGGAGGTATCCGATTGTCCACATCAGAAGACGTCTATCGAGGCTTCATCGAGGCGGTCAACAACAAAGACCTAGCGGGAGTTTCCGGGCTAGCTGATCGCACTGGCTGACCGCGCTGAGCAAGATTTTCTCAAAAATAGGTCACTACCAGCGCGTTTGTGCTGGTGAGGTGCTCGCGATCTTGGCCCAGATGGTGTATTACCTAGAATATGTCATCAATCGTCGGGAAGAAGCTGGGCGGCAAGACCTACTACTACTTGGTGGAGTCGGCCCGGGTGGGGGGTAAACCCCGCATCGTCTCTCAGCGGTACCTGGGTCCGGCCGAGGAGATCGTGGCTCGCCTGTCGGGGAGCGGGCCGGGCGAACCGGACCGCAGCCGGCATTTGGCCTTCGGTGACCTGGCCGCGGTGTGGTCGATGCTGGCCCGGGCCCGGGTGGCTGAGATCGTCGATGAGGTGGTGGGCCCGCGGCGGGCCGATGCGGCGGCGTCGGTGGGGACCTACCTGGCGTTGGCGGTGGCCAACCGGATCGTCGACCCCTGCTCCAAACGCCGGTTTTCCGATTGGTGGCAGAAGACCGCGGGCGACCGGCTCGTGAAGATCCCCACCTCGGGGCTGGACCACCGGCGCTTTTGGGACGCCATGGAGTTGCTCTCCGACCACCAGCTGCAGGAGATCGAACGGCGCATCGTGGTTCATGTCATCGAGGAGTTCTCCATCGACACGGCCGGCCTGGTACTGGACATGACCAACTTCGCCACCCACATCGACAGCGCCAACGAGCAGGCTCCCCTCGCCCAGCGGGGCCATGCCAAGCAGAAGCGCAACGACCTGCGGCTGATCGGCCTGGGGCTTATCGTGTCCACCGACGGCGGCATTCCGCTGGTCTCGCACGCCTATCCGGGGGACAAGCCCGACGTCACCCAGTTCCCGCAGCTGGTGCAAGAACTGATGGCCCGCTTCCAGGCCCTGGCCGGTGATCCGGCCGCGCTGACGTTGGTCTTCGACGCCGGCCAGAACTCGGAAGACAACTACCAGCTCGTGGACGGCACCCCCCTGCACTTCGTGGCCTCGCTGCCGCCTTCCGACCACGCCGACCTGCTGGCCGTCCCGAAGCGCGGCTACCGGATGGTGGATGCCCAGCGCTTTCCTGGTCTGCGGGCCTTTGAAACCCGCAAGGTCGTCTTCGGAGTGGAGCGGCGCATCGTGGTCACTTATTCGCAGACCCTGCACGACAAGCAGTCCCGGGGCCTGGATCAGACCCTGGCCAAGGCCCGCCGCCAGCTGGCTGAGCTGGCCGCCCGCCTGGGCCGGGGAAAAACCCGCAAGCCCAAGGACAAGGTCGAAGACGAGATCGCCGCCATCCTCAAGCCCCGCTGGCTCAAACGGATCATCTCCACCACCTTGAGCGGGGACGAGCCGGCCGAGTTACGCCTGGTGTGGCGGACCAAGCCCACGGCACGAACCGATCTGGAAGAAGAGCTGTTCGGCAAGCGGATCCTCTTCACCGACAAGGACAAGGGCCTGGCCTCGGTGGCCCAGATCGTGGCCGACTACCGCTCCCAAGAAGCCGCCGAGGGCGACTTCCGCCAAATGAAGGATCCCCAGGTGGTCTCCTTCTCGCCCATGTTCCACTGGACCGACCACCAGATCCGGGTGCACGTGTTGACCTGTGTCCTGGCCTTGCTGGCCGCCCGCCTCATGGTCCGCGACGCCGACCGGGCCGGCCTGCACCTCAGCGTGCGGACACTTATCGAGACCCTGGCCGGCATTCAAGAGACCATGCTGCTCTACCAAGGTGAGCGGGGCCGACCACGGGCCCGCAGGATGCTCACCGAGATGGACCCCAGCCAACGCCGTCTCTACCACCTGTTCGGCCTGGACGCCTACGCACCCACCCAGCCATGACCATCACGCCCATCCACCCGCTGCCAGCAGCCTGGGCCCCCCTCGAACAGGCGCTACGCCAGCGGCATGCGGTGCAGGTCGTCTACCACGGCCGCCGACGGCTCATCTGCCCCCACGCTCTGGGCTGGAAGAACCACCGGCCCCTGCTGCTGGGCTTCCAGGTCGGCGGGCAGACCAGCACCGGAGTACTGCCGGCCGACCCTCGCAAGCGGTGGCGCTGCATGTTTATAGATGAGATCGACCGCGTTGTGGCTGCCGCACCGACCGCACCTTGGCAGACCGCCGACAACTACGACCAATCATGGCCGTTCAACGCCATCGACCACGTCACCATCGCCGTCGGCGCCGACGAAGTGCCACTCCAGCTCACTTAGCGCGGATTTCTACGCCACGATTCGAACTGCCGCACAGGTACATCGGGCCACCAAAGCCGCCGTTAGGTAATACACGCCGGAGGTCCTAAAACTGCCGGTGACCTGGGGATACTTGGCACCCACAATCGATAGCCCGGAAACTCCCGCTAGAGGCCGCCGACAACTTCGTGCACCCCGACCGCTACCGGGAAAACTGTGTCGGGTTCACCAAGGGGTTCGTCGACTGGACGCAGGCCAAGGCGTCAATACAACAGGTCTGGAAGGGACTACCCGATCTTCGCGTCGAGCTCCCTCACGTCACCACCAACGGCGACGTGGTGCTAGCCCAGGGAACCGTACGAGGCACCGCCACCGGGCGCCTATACGGCGCACCCCCCACCAAACGATCCTTCGAAGCCAACTTCTTTGACTACGTCCAGGTCGACGACGACCGCATCGTCGAACGCATACAGCAGTCCGACATTCTCGGAATGATGCGCACTCTACGGCAAGGCGATAGGAACGATCGGGCTCGACGCCATGTTCTGGCGAATGTAACGAGAAGTCGCTCTCGAGAGTGCAATCCGCGTCGTAAGGGGTATAGCGCGCACCCAGCCCGGCCAGGCGTCGCCCAACGCCTCTTGGGCCATCGGCTCATGCTCGCTCGGCCAGGGTCAGGAACCGACCTGGCGGCCCGTCAACCGGACCCCGACCAGCATCGGATTGCGCACCGCTTCGGAAACCCTCCGCGGCCCGGTAGACGAGGACCGGCACCTGACCGTGCTCCGATCGACATCGCCATCCAGCGGGGGTTAGCCGATCTGTTGCTGTCGCGTCGTCAGCAGACCGATAGTCCGTGGTAACGATAATGTGCCTCGTGATGCGGGCGCTGGTTTCGACGGGCCCGCCGACGACAGCTCGAGAACCCGCGTCGCCGAGCTGCCCCTACCCGAAGTCCGGCCGGACCCGGTACTGATCGAAATAACTCGGGCGGGAGTGAACTTCAAAGAGTGATGGTGAGGCGCGGCGATCCCGGCTAGGCGCCGCATTGGCCCATCGTCCCGGGTCTCGAAGCGGCCGGGAGGGTACATACGGAGGAACGGACAGCCGCCAGACGGACAGGTGGGGAAGAAGGACCGGCCCGCTGTCCGTCACCGCTAGGTAGACGTCGGTTTAGGGGTCGGAGCTGTCGGGGCGCTGGGCGAGGTCGGCCAGCCGGCTTTGGAGGAAGCGCTGCTCCGGTCCTGGCTGGGTGAGCTCGAGGGCCCGTGCGTACGCGGCGGCCGCTTCTTTGTGGCGGCCGAGGCGACGCAGCAGGTCGGCACGGGTCGAGTGGTAGTAGCGGTAGTCTTCGAGATGGAGGCCCTCGAGTAGGGCGAGTCCTGCTTGTGGTCCTTGCAGTTCGGCGACAGCGATGGCGCGGTTCATGGCCACAACTGTCGAGCCGGTGATGTTCTCGAGCCGCTGGTAGAGCAGCGCGATCTCCTCCCAGTTGCGCGGCTCTTGCAGGTGGAGATCGGCAATGGCTGCCTGGATGGTGTACGGCCCTCTCCCGTAGAGGGTGAGCGCCCGGGCGAGCAGCTGTCTGCCTTCATCGATCTGATCGTGATCCCACAGTGCACGGTCCTGGTCGTCGAGCAGAACCAGTTCGCCTTCTCGGAAGCGGGCGGGGCTGCGGGCCTGGTTGATGAGCATGAGCGCGAGCAGGGCGTGCCCTTCGGCTTCATCGGGCATGAGCTCGACCAGGCAACGGCCGAGACGGACCGCCTCGGCCGACAGGTCGACGCGGCCGCCACCCCAACCTTCGTTGAAGATCAGGTAGACGACGGCGAGCACGGCGTCGAGCCGATCAGGCAGCAGATGATCGGGCGGGACAGCAAAGGGTATGCCGGCGTCGCGGATCTTGTGCTTGGCCCGGGTCAGGCGCTTGCTCATCGTTTCGAACGGCACGAGAAAGGCGCGTGCGATCTCCTCGGTGGACAGGCCACCCAGACTGCGCAGCGTGAGCCCGACCTGGGCGTCGAGCGCCAGCGCCGGATGGCAACAGGTGAAGATCAGCTCCAGGCGCTCGTCGGGGAATGCGGTTCCCTGCTGCATGTTGTGCTCCGATCTCTCTCGCAGCTCCCGGCCCAGCTGCACGGTCTTGGCCGCCAGCGTCCGGTCGCGCCGGATTCGGTCGAGGGCCCGGTTGCGGGCGGTCGTGATCAGCCACCCGGTCGGGTTGGCCGGCACGCCGTCGCGCGGCCAGCGCTCGGCGGCGGCGGCGAACGCTTCCTGGGCGGCGTCTTCGGCCAGCTGTAGGTCACCGATATAGCCGACCAGCGATGCCACGACGCGGCCCCAGTCATCGCGGAAGACCTGTTCAAGCACCGGCGAGTGGCTCCTCGCGGACCGGCCGGATCTCGATGGCGCCCTCGCAGCGCAGCTCCTGAAGTTCGCCCGCTACCGCGAGGGCGCCGTCGAGGTTGTCCGCTTCGACGAGGATGAAGCCGCCGAGGTAGTCCTTGCTGTCAACGAACGGTCCGTCGGTCAGCAGCGTCTTGCCCTCCCCGTAGCGTACGGTCGTCGCCGACCCGACATCGTGCAACCGCGCCCAGCCGGTCACGCTCGGCCGCTCCAAGATCTCGGCTATCCCCTCGTAGATCCGGCGGCGCACATCTTCAGGTCTCCGCGCCCGAACCTCTGTGTCGTTATAGATCACAAGTGCATATCTCATGAGTTCTCCTTCAAAGGGGGTGGGCGGTTCGCCTCTTTGACGAACGGCCCGGCCGGAGACGGACATCGTGCCCGACTTTCTGGCCGGCCTGTCCGTCCGGGGTCTGTCCGTTCGTCACTGACGCAGAACCGGCCCGAGGCGGCCACGACGAAAGGAGTACCGATGACATCCAAACCGTCCACAAGTCGAGCCCTCCGCTGGGTGGTCGGGCTGACCTCGACCGCCTACTTCATGGTCGTGCTCGATTCGGTGGTCGTGATCACCGCCCTGCCCCGCATGCAGCACGACCTTCACGCCGGAGTCTCTTCGCTGCAATGGACCATCAACGCCTACGGCATCGCCTTCGCCCCCGGCATCATCACGGCCGCCGCTCTGGGCGACCGCTTCGGCCGCCGCCGAGTCTTCATCGGCGGACTGGTGCTCTTCACTATCGCCTCAGCGGCGTGCGCGCTGGCCCCCAACCTGTCCGAGCTGATAGCCGCCCGCGCCGTGCAGGGACTCGGCGCAGCAGCCGTGCTGCCGCTCAGCCTGACCATCTTGACCACGGCTTTCCCGGCCGACAAGCGAGGAATGATCGTCGGCATATACGGCGGGCTGGCCGGTCTCGCTGTCGCCCTCGGGCCGATCGTCGGCGGGGCCATCACCGAAGGGATCAACTGGCACTGGATTTTCTGGATCAACGTCCCCATCGGGCTCGCGGCAGTGGTGCTCGGGCTGCGGCTCCTGCCCGAAAGCCAGGGAGCCGCCGAGCGGCTCGACCTCGCCGGCGTCTCGCTGGTCACCGCCGGCGTGGTGGCGATCGTGTGGGCGCTCACCCGGGCCAACGATGTCGGCTGGACCAGCACCGAGACCCTTGCCAGCCTCAGCGTTGGCGCAACTCTGCTCGGCGCCTTCCTGTGGTGGGAGCACCGGACCGCCCAGCCGCTGGTGCCGTTGCGACTGTTCGCAAGCCGTGAGTTCGCCATCGGCAACCTCACCACCTACTTCATGAACGGCGCGACCTTCGCCGCCGCGGTCCTCATCACCCAGGAGTTCCAGCTCGCCCGCGGCTACTCCCCGCTCGGCACCGGACTGCGCCTGCTGCCGTTCTTCGCCACCCCCATGATCGTCTCGCCCATCGCCGGCACCCTCTCGGACCGGATCGGACGCCGACCCATCATGGTCACCGGCCTGGCACTGCAAGCGCTCGGCTACATCTGGGTCGCCGCCGCCGGCTCGCTCGCCACCAGCTGGATCGAACTCGACATCGCCCTACTCGTCGCCGGCGTCGGCATCTCCATGGCCCTGCCCACCGTCCCCACCACCGTCCTATCCGCGGTCGCTCCGGAGGAGATGGGCAAAGCATCAGGACTCAACTACATGGCGGCGCGCTTCGGCACGGTCTTCGCGGTCGCTGTGGCGAGTGCCATCTTCTCCGCCCACGGCCACCTCGGCAGTCCCGCCGCGATCACCGCCGGCTTCCGCCCGGCGCTGTGGGCTTGCGTCGGCTTCGCCGTCCTCGCCGCCATCGCCGGTGCCGCCATCACCTCGACCAGGCCGGAAACATCCACCCAGGCCGAGCCGGCGGACCTGCCAGCAGCAGCCTGACACCCACCACCCATATCGACCACCCACCCAGAAAGGAGCCACACCATGGCCAACATCCTGCACCGCCTGACCATCGACGCCCCGCCCGAGAACGTGCACCAACTGACAGCATCCCGGGAAGGGATCCAGAAGTGGTGGACATCCCACCCCGTCACCGGCGACGACCACCCGGGCGGCAAGCTGTCGGTCTACTTCTGGGACACAGGCCAGCCCGCCGCAACCTTCGAAGTCGTCGAACGCGACCCCGGACGGATCGTCTGGCGCTGCGTCGATGGCCCGCCCGACTGGATCGACACCCGCATCAGCTTTGAACTAGAAGCCCGAGCCGACGGAGGAACCACGCTGCTGTTCAGCCACCAGGGCTGGAAGCAGGAAAACGAGTTCATGAACGGCTGCTCTACCAACTGGGCCGCCTACCTCATGAGCCTCAAATCCGGAGCCGAAGGCCGGGGCTTCACCCCCTACCCGGACGGCGAAATCAGCCGCTGGGACTGAAAGCAACGCGCTGGCGACCCGAAGGGGTTAGAAGCGCTCCCAGCGTAGGAAGTAACCGAGTTTGTCCTGACTTTGAACTGAACCGAAACGTAGGCACTCGACGAGGAGTGAAGATGTCAGCGGTAACTATTGGAAATCATTCGGCGGTAGTGATGCCACGACAAGACCGAGACAGGATTCGCAAGTGCTACTGCGACGTCCTGGGTTGCACCATCACCCGAGAGTCAGCGGTAAAGGACGACTTCCGATTGGGAGAAGGCTTCTATGTCGGAGTCCTTTACGGAGATGTAACCGACGAGAGCGAGTTCCTGCGATCCGGAAGGTCGATCTATCTGGAACTCAAGTCCGATCAGCTCGAGGAAACGCAACACAGAATCATCGACTCCGGAGTCAGGGTTCTCGAAGTGCCAGACCCCCACCTGTACTTTCAGGCTCCGGGAGGACAAGTCTTCCGGCTCGTTGGAATCAACGAAGACCTCACTGCCTACGAGAGCGGCCCGGACCCGGGCAGCGCCCCGGTCGTGGTCCGACGCGCCGAACAGTCGAGCAACAGCACGAACGGCGCAAAGCCCAGCGAGGTTCGATCATGACATTGACCCGGTCGCACGGTCAGCCACCTGGTCCGGTAGCGGCCGGGATCACTGCGACCAGGACCGCCGCACTGACGGCAACCCTTGGAGCTGCGGCCCCATGCTGGGTTATTGCCGCCCACCAGATGCGAGGCATGGAGATGGGGGTCGCCACCGGGCTCGGCTCGTTCTCATTCTTTGCCGCGTCGTGGACCTCGATGATGGCGGCAATGATGCTTCCCAGCGCCGTCCCGGCGTTGGCGCGACGCACCCAGGCGGACGGACGCCTGCTCGCCGCACTGGTGTTCGACGCCTCGTATATCGCCGTCTGGGCGATGGTGGGCGCCGGTGTGTATGCCCTGTACAGGCCCCACGGAACCGTCGTCGCCGGCGTGGTCGTGATCGCAGCCGGGGTCTACGAGCTGACACCGATCAAGCGACATTTTCGTTTGCGCTACACGCAGAATACCCGCTCCGGGTTGGTGTTCGGGCTTGACTGCATCGGCTCGAGCATCGGCCTGATGGTAATGCTGGTGATGCTGGGACTCATGAGCGTGAACGGGATGGCGATCGTCGCAATCTTGGTGGTCGCCCAAAAGGTCCTGCATCCCAGAGCCGTCTTCGATGTTCCGCTCGCACTGGCGATCCTCGGACTCGGCGTCGTGATTCTGGCGGCTCCGTCGGCCATCACCGGACTCGAAATGACCACCCCTCAGATACCAATGATGTGAGACAAGGAGCCGAACCCATGAACGATCACAAGGCCGGAACACGGCAACAGTGGCTGGCAGCCCGACTGGAGCTGCTCCAAGCCGAAAAAGCTCACACACGGCGCGGCGACGAGCTGACCAAGATGCGCCAAGAACTGCCCTGGGTGCACGTCAGCAGCGAGTACCACTTCGATACCGACGACGGCCCGGCAACCCTGTCGGATCTGTTCAAAGGGCGCTCACAGCTGCTCGTCTACCACTTCATGTTCGGGCCCGACTTCACCGCCGGATGCCTCTCCTGCTCAGCCATCGCCGACGGTTTCAACGGGTTCTGGATCCACCTGGCCAACCACGACGTGATGCTCTGGGCGGTATCGCGCGCCCCGCTCGACAAGCTCCACTCGTACAAGCAGCGTATGGGCTGGAGCTTCCCGTGGGCTTCGTCGCACGACACCGCGTTCAACTTCGACTTCGACGTGTCGCTCACCGACGAGCAGCAGCGAACCGGCTTCGAATACAATTTCCGCGACCAGACGCCTCAACCACCCGAGCAGGCACCCACAGACGGACCGCTAGCAGCCTGGGCGGCCACCACCGGCACCGACTGGCCCACCTACACCCGGGAACGGCCCGGCATGAGCGCCTTCGCGCTCGACGACGGCGTCGTCTACCACACCTATTCCGCGTACGCCCGCGGGCTCGACGCCCTCTGGGGGATGTACCAATGGCTCGACCGAGCGCCATTCGGCCGAAACGAATCCCGTTCCGACAACGACCCCATCAACTTCTACCGACGCCACGACGAGTACGACCCCGAGTGAGCTGCAGGCGAAGCGACCCTCGGGGTGGCGCCCTCACGAAGGCGCCGCCTGCCTCGGCGCTCTACCCAGTAGCGCGCCCCTACGCGAGTCGGTCCGCCTCTTCGATCACGACACCGGTCGATGTCAGTATCGGAGACAAACGCACTCGAAAAGGGCTACTTGGCTTAAAGCCCATCGCTGAGAAGAATCTGCCCGGCCCGGCGATCAGTGGGATTTCCGCCGTGTTATTCGGAGAGTGTCCCTGCCCCCGCCCAGAGATGTTCGCACCTGACTCCATGAGCGCTCGACATTGGGATAGCCCGCTGGCGCGGGCTGTCCCTGTCGGATGAGAGGCGTGCCCGTGGCTACGTAGCAGTCTGAAAATAGCATCCGCCGTGTCCATCTGGGCGCCTCTCGTTCGACTATTGATTGAGCATGGGTTGTCCCTAGGAGGAGGTCGGACCATGAAGTACATGTTCCTGCTCAACCGGCTGACCGACGATCTGCCAGCACCCGGCACTCCGGAGTTCGACAAGACCGTCCTCGAGTACGGCGAAGCGGTAGGCCATGGGTAAGGCGGGTGTCCTTATCGATTGCGCGCCGCTGGCGACTCGCTCCTATTCGACGATGGTGCGGGTGCGAGACGGCGAGACCATCGCCGGGCCCAAACGCAGCGGCCGCAGCACCGCGCTCCGCGTCGCCGCCCTCAGCCTGCTCGACGCCGGCACCCGGGTGCTGCTGGTGACCCCCCGACCCTCACCGCTGGCCAGCCTGGCCAGTCACCCGGGCGTCACCCCCTCGACCCTCGCATCGTCGACCATGAACTCGTCAGCGCCCTGGTCGACGGTGAAGCGCCAACCGCCGTGGTAATCGACGACGCCGAGCTGGTCGCCGACAGCGAGCCATCCGATACCCTCGCCGCCTTGGCTCAGCGCCCCGGCCGTCAGCCAGTCGCTCTGCTGGTGGCCGGGCTGGCCGAACAGCTCCAAAACAGTTACCGGGGAGCGGTCGCCGAAGCCCGCAAGTCGCGGGCTGGGCTGGTCCTCGCCGCCCGCACTCCCATCGACGGGGGTCTGCTCGGGGTGCGCCTGCCCGACACCCTGCTGGCCGGCGGACCCGCCGGGCGGGCCCTGCTGGTCATCGGCGGCGCCATCGACCCGGTCCAGGTACCCCACTGGCAGCCCACCGAACCGGCCACGCCCGCCTGCAACCGACGTCCCACCCCGGGCGAACCGACCCAGCCGCGAAAGGAGCTGTCATGGAACGCGACGCCGACCAGCCGACGCTGAGCCTGCCCGAGCTCCAAGACCTGAGCCGGGACGAGACGGCGCCTCCACGACAGCCCCACGGTTTACGTGCCCGACCGGTCGCGATCGCCGCGGGCGTCGCTGCCGTTGTCCTCATCTTCGGCGCAGCCCTTTACGTGGTGCTCCACACCGCCACCACACACTCGGCCAACCACCCTGCAGCCTCGCCGTCGGCCCCGGCCCCGCCCGGCCTCACCCAGCAGCCGACCGCCGCTCTGCCCCCGCTGACCTGGGCCAACGGCGTCACGCTGGGACCCCCGGACTGATGCTGTATCACCCTGCGCGGCACCTGGCACGACGACAACCACGGCGCCAATGGAGGACCCAGCCAGTGGAGCGACGACCCCAACGCCACCTACACCTGGACCCTCGGGCCGACCAGCAGCGGCGCCCGCTGGGACGCCATCAAGGTTCGGGTCTTCATCCCCGACCATCTGGCCGGCGCCGAGGTGGCCTACCAAGTCACAACCACCGGCTGAAGGTCAACGGTGGCAACGCACGAGAGCGCGGACATCGCCGCCCTCAGCCGAACGATAGGTTGCTCTGCGGGCCCATCCGCGACTAAGTGCGGGCGGCCTGAGCTATCGCCGTCTTGCGTCGTGGCTCCAGCGGCGCACCAGGTCGGCGGCTGGCTGTCGGGGGGCGAGGATGTGCGTCTCGCCTGCCCAGAGGTTGATCCTGTCGGAGTCCTGTGCCTCGCAGGCGGCGGCTCGCAACGAGGCGGTCAGGTAGTGAAGGTGTGGGTAGGCCGACGGGGCGAGCGGTCCGTAGTCGTGCATGAACTGGTTGGTGATGCCGCGGGCGCGCCGGCCGGTGAACGCGCGGGTGAGTGCTGTCGGGGCTGGTTTGGCCAGCCTCTCGATGGGCAAGGCTGGTGGCCGCCTCCGGGCAGCGCATAAATCCGGTCCCGATCTGCACCGCACGGGCACCGGCCACCAGCGCGGCGGCGATGCCAGGACCGTCTGCGATACCGCCCGAAGCGATCAGTGGGAGGTCGGTGACCGATGCGACGAGACGAGGCAGCGGCAACAGAGAAGCTCACCGTATCCATCACGGTCCTGGAAGGAAGCTCGGTGACCACCGGCCTCGACTCCCTGCGCGATCATCGTGTCGCCGCCAACGTCAGTGGCCTGGCGAGCTTCCTCGGGGTCGGTGATCGTGACCCACACGGACATCTCACGGTCGTGCAGAGCATCAACGATCTGGCGAGACGGACAGCCGAGGTGAACGACACGACCGCGGGCCGCTCGGCACAGACGATCTCAAGCTTGGCGTCGAAGGCGGCGGCGTCAAAGCGAGGACGGCCGAGCGTCGCGGCATGTCGCCCCTCCTCCCCATGCAGTGCTTCGGCGAAGGCGTCGATCGCCTCCTTCTCGACAGGCGCCTCGGTAACCACGAACAGGTTGATGCCGAAGGCTCGCGACGTCAGCTCCCGCACAGCCGATATGTCGGCCCGGAGGTCCTTGGGGGTCCTGTACCCGGCAGCGAGGAAGCCAAGGCCACCGGCGCCGGAAACGGATGCGGCGAGCGTCGGGGTCGAAAGCCCTCCTGCCATCGGAGCTTGGACGATCGGGTGGTCTAGCTGCGGGAAGCTTCGACGCACGGGCGCGAGCATAGCACGTTACGTTACCGAACGGTCCAGTAATGTAAGGCTATGCCTCGCTCCAAGTCCCCGGATATTCACTCGGCGCTCCTTGCTGCCGCCGGACGCCTGTTCTACGCGCATGGGATCGGAACGACCGGGGTGGAGGTGATCGCGGACGCGGCAGGGGTCGGCAAGCCCGCGGTGTACCGCCACTTCCAGTCCAAGGCCGGCCTGATCGACGCCACGCTGGCCCGGCGCGACGAGAACCGCCGACAGTCGCTGGTGGAAACGCTCGCACGGTCGCCCAGGTCCCCCTTAGAACGCCTGAAGATCGCGGTGGAGTGGCAGCTCGAATGGGTCGCCAGCGAAGGCTTCCGCGGCTGCGGCTTCGTACGTGCCGCCGCCGAGCTTGAAGCCGGCGGCGCTGAGGCCGCCGAACACGCGTATGCACACAAGACGTGGTATCGCCACCAACTCCAGGGGCTTGCCGCGCAGGCAGGGGCGCCTGACCCCGCCCAGCTTGGAATGCGGCTGGCGCTAATCGCGGAGGGAGCGACCACACTCGCCTTCCTCGGCGATCAGGCGGAGATCGTCGGCGCAGCCCAGGACCAAGCTCACGACCTGATCGACGCTGCCTGCGGCTCCTGACGCCGCGGGCAGCGAACCCTTCCCGGCCGCGGGGCTTTCCGATCCCCGGCAGAGGGTTCAGCGCGACGGGCCACCACATCCCTGGACAGTCGATCCGCGGCTCTATGCTTAAGCAGCTCACCGCATCAAGTCGCATTGATCTAAAGCGCTGCTGCTCTTTGTGACTGACCGCATCAGCGCGTGGCACCAAGCCTTAAAAACGCCTTCTTTCACACCCGCCACCCAGCAGTTCGACTGAGGCGGACTCGACGCGTTACTCTTCTTGCTAGCCCAATATCCCGACGGATAGACGGGCGGGACTCCTCAATGGGCCGGTAGGTGCGTAGACCAGCGCCTCCCTTGGCCGGAGCTCGAGGCCAATGTATCGTTCGCTACTCGCTGAACCCCAGCGCACTGCGCCACCTATCCGAGACGTTCGACGTGGACTCTGCGGGACAGGAGCGACCAGCTGGGACTCGGGCTGCTGATCGCTTGTTTGCCTCCCCGCAGCATCACTCCCCGGTCCCTGGAACGACGAGTGCCCCGGGCATGTCGGATTGGACAAATCTGGTGGTGAATTGGCGAATAGGGGTGTATAACCCTATCTAGGCACCGGGAGAAGGGATTGGGCAGTCACGGGCTTTCCGCCCCGAACAACTGGGGTTTCGTGGCCCCACACCGAACCCGTGGGTGTGGCTCGACGATCAGGCACACGCCAAATCGGAGTGACTCAGGGTTGATCGTGCGGATCACGTTCTCGACGCAGCAGCCAGAAAACGGTGACGGGGCGTACTTGCCATCGTAGATATTCGCTCGATTGACAGTCGAAAGAGGAATTCGCGGAGGGACTGATGGACAAGAAGGTCTCGAACGTCAGCAAGATTGCCCTGCCGGCGGCGGATCAGTCGGCGCTGCGCACAGCCGAGAACTTCGTAGGCCCGCGCTTCCGCTCGCCCGTCCCGCATCCGGGACCGGGGCCGATTCCAAGGCCACAGCAGTTGGCGCCCGCTTGGTTCTACAGCGCGCTCAATTTGCTCGGCAAGTCCTACTACGATGCCAACAACGTCCAGCAGAGCTTTAACTCCTTCATGGGGGGCTCGGACGTCGACCCGTTCGAGACCGTCGGTTCGACACGGCTATTTCTCATCGCCCGCCAAGACGTGACGTACCGTCTGTGCATCGCGCCGGACGCGGACTCGCCCGCGTGGATGTCGGAGGGCACGAATTACGCCGACACCGACGAGGGCATCAGCGAGATGTACCTCGCACTGGCCGCTAGTCCGGTCTTTGCCCAGCTGAAGTATTGCTACGTGCCGGGCCGGATCGGATTCGACTTCGACCCGAATGCCGGCGATGCGGTAGGCCAGAACGGCTACGACCCGGAAAGCGGCCTGCGCTCGGTCGTCTTCGGCTCTGCCGTGTCGCAGATCGTCCCGCTCGACGACTTCATCAGGACCCGCAACGAGCAGATCTACAACCCGAGCCCGGCGATCGTCCCGCTCGTCACGGCGTTCGTCTACGACGTTACGAAGCACAACACGCTCGGCGCGACGACTTTCACTCTGCCCACCATCTACACCCGCGACCGCATCTCCGTCGGAACGGACTATGTCAGCAAGCTCGGCCAGACTGCGCTCTTCCCCGCCGGGCCGGGGTACGACGACACCGCCGCGACCGCTCTGCACCTCCAGATGACCACCACGGTCGCAGAACCTGACCACTCGTTCACGACGTACACGTTCGACAGCGCGAAGGTCTACACGACGTCGCTGCTGGACTCGAGCTACCGAGTGGAAACCGGCGTGGCCGAACTGACCTACCACTCGACGTGGCCTTCGGCAGTCTTCGCAAATCAACGGATCACCGGCTTCTACCGGGACAACGCGTGGACCACCTGCTTCGGCTTGCCGCTGTGGGACTACGGCACCGAGAACGCGAGCTTCACCGCCACGACCGCGGCGCCGATCGACCCGGTCACCGTCTTCGACCCCGCACACTCGTCCCTGAACGGCGGCTCACTGCAGAGCGTCGCGCGCCGACTCCGCGAGTCGTCCTACCTCTACTCGTGGGACGTCCTCACCGGAATGCTCGACTCCGCGTTGGCCAACGAGTGGGAACGCGGTGCTGGAACCGCCGCCACTGCCGCCACGCTCGACTTCCACCTCAGCCCGCGCGCCGCCTCGACACCGGTCGTCGACCAGCTCACGATTCCGGTCGTGGCCAGCGTGACGACGACGCCCGCCTCTGCCCCGGCCCCCGTTCCGGTCCCAGCGCCTGCGGGCGGCGCCGAGCACGTGGCAGCCGTCGACGTCGGTGTTGGCGTCATCGGCGCCGGACTCAAGCAAATCATCGGAGCCGGCGGCAACACGCCCTCGACGACCCCGCAAGGGCCGGTCACGATCCAGGTGGGGCTCACCGCGTCGATCCCCCGTGAGGCGCTCGAAGGGACCGGCATCGCGAGCATCGAGATCGGCACCCCATTTCCTGAGCAAGGGCTCGGAGACGCGGCCGTCTTCCAGGCCTCGGCCGTCGCCAAGGTGGTGAACCTCCTGGAGCGGCGAGACATCGATCCGCCTCTACCTCCGTACGACCTCCCGCTCGCCGGGCTGGACGTGAAGTTCCGAGACGGTGTCTGGTACGTCCTCGCTCTCACCGGCACCACACTGAACGTGCGCGGCGCGGACGGCTCGCAGGAGACAGTTCAGGTCAAGGCCCGCGACATGACCCACACGTTTGTCGGCGGAACGGTCTACACCTCGACGACAAGCACCGTCCGTCTCTATCCCAAGCTGAGCCTCACGCTCCCGGCGCCTGCCGTGGGCACGCAGGGCGTGCAGCAGGCCGCTTCGTACAGCGTGCGCCTGACCTACGGTCAGCAGACGAGCACGTACGACCTGCTCGATGCGTCGCAGGCCCCTGTGGCTTCGAACGTCAGCGTCCCGAACGCCAAGCCGGGCGACGAGTCCGCGCCCCGGGCCGGAGACAGGTATTTCGGCAGCTTCGTCGGCGGCGACTCGACCATGACGGTGTGGTCGGTCCCGGTCTTCCTTTTCGTGGCTCCCACCGATCTGCCCGGCGCCGGCGCCAGCGGCACGATGACGCTCGACGCGCAGGTCAGCGGGGTCCCCGCGTATCACCTTCAGGTCACCGACAGCTCGCTATTCGTCTACCCGAACATCAACGTCGACACCCAGGCGGCCGCCGAGCCGAGCCCATCGAACGTTTTCCTGTCCAGCGCGGTCGTCAACTCCTGGCCCGACGACCTGTCCTCGCAGGCCTTCGCGCCCAACCACGTACTCCTGGGCCTCGTGCGTCCGGTGCTCGTCGACTCCACGCTCAAGTTCGTGTTCGTACCCTCCGAAGACAGCGTCCTGATCGGGAAGACCCGGTACATGGTGAGCGTCATCGAGCTCGTGGCGCTCGACTTCGACCCGAGTACCCGGCCCTATCCCCCGACCGTGTGGCCTCGGACCAAGTTCTGGCAGTTCGCGAACAAGCACGACCCCTATCTCGACGTGCGGTACACCGGCGCCACCCAACCCGATCGCCGCACGCAGGCGCAGGACGACACCGGGAAGTTCGGCGAAGACATGACGCGACGGCGCGAGCCGATGCACCTCTACCTCGACGCCGACCGCGAACTGATGACGGTCTGGCCGATCTACGGCTTCCCCCTCGACCGGCTCACGCAGACCGTCGACCAGAACCAGCTGCGGTCCATCTTGGACGCGGCGCTTCAGCTCATCACATCGACACCGGACACGACCCCGCCCGTGAAGGACGGGGGGTCACTGTCCGCCGAGCAGATCTTGGTGCCGACCGAGTTGCTACAAACGAATCCCTTCGACATCGGGGGCGCGTCGGCTACGACGGCGAGTACGGCGACATCCGCGACGACGACAATCGGTCTGTTCGCCCACGAAGTCATCACACGGTCTGTCGCCGGTCAGGCCGTGACGAATCTGAGCCCGAACGTGGTGGCGCCGGCCGTCGTCGAGAGCCTGCAGCACGTGCAGAGCGCCAAGCTGCAGGCCGCGCAGGTCAGGGCCGCCGACCTCGCGGTCACAAAGCAACTGGATCCCGCGATCGCGGTGTCGCAGGACCGGCAGTCAGCGAGTGTGGCGCCGGCGATCGAGCAAGCGAAGAGGCTGGGCGCGATCTACGGCTTCTCCGTCAACAACGTCAGAACCGGCGAGGGATACCTGATCGAGCTGGTGCAGTCGGACCAGGACGTGTTCGACCAGCTTCCGCACCCGATGAAGAACCTCACCTACGATCCGTTCTACGTGCGCGTCGTCTTCCTGAACACGCTCACCAGCTACAACATGTCCGTCATCGTCCCCGCGATGGTGCACGACCAGTACGGCCATTTCGCCCGTGAGAGCACCGAGTACCAGAACCTGCTCGCCAAGACGGACGAGCTCAACCTCGGCTACCTGTATTCGCTGTTCGATCAGACCAACTCCTTCGACGACCTGACCTTCGAGCACTACCCGTACGCGCTCGAGTCGACGAGCTACGCGGAATCGGCGCTGTTCACGAACATCCCGTACTCCATCAGGCATCAGCTACCCGCAGTGGGCCAGGGGCTCGCCCTGGAAACGGGCGTCAACCGCCTGCCGACGCCCTACTTCGCCTGCCGGCGGAAGAATTGGAGCGCCGACACTCACCTGATGCAGGCCACGCATACGCCTGGCTCCGCCGCGTACCTTGCGTTCGGCGCGGGCGACCTGATCCCGCTGCGGCTCGACGCGCAGTTCACCGTAGACAAGCGGCCTCCGGCACATCTCTACAAGCTCACGTACACCCTCTCGGACCGGCACTACGACAACGCCAAGACCATCTCTGTCGCCAACACGCCGTACGTGGTCGCGGTGACGACCAACGACGCCGGGGTGAAGCAGTACACGAACTTCTCCATCAACGCCACCGCCGGCACCGCCGATCTCCAGATCAGCAAGAACCAGCCGCTCAACTTCCCGTCGGAGATCTACGTCGCAGGGCAGGCGAGCACGACGCTGATCAGCGTCGACGCCATCAACGCGGCGATGGGCACGACACTGAGCAGCACCGGCGATCTCATGACGCTCGACGACGACGGCAACCCGGTCGGGCAGGAGTTCGAGCTCATCCCCTACAACAACCTCGTTTACATGGTCCGGGCGGTCTCGAACAACCAGATCCTCGGCGGCCTCGGGGGGCTGGGCTCGACAGCCGGCCTCCTAATCGACACCTACGTCCCGGCCACGACCGGGAACCTCGCCCTCGCCCAGGGCGCCCGGCACAAGCGCAGCCAGCTGCAGTTCTTCGGGGCGACGTACACGCCGACGACCATGGTCGACACACTCGACAACCTCGACTTCATCAGCATCACCGGCCAGACGTTCCACGTTCCGACGATCTTCGTCCCGATCCCCGAGCTCGACGCCACCAAGGGCTTCGTGGCCGACATCTCCGACTCCCTCGGCCAGCGGTTTTGGACGTTCGTCTACCCGGAGATCGTGGAGCACTCCGGCGCCACGGTGAACGGCATCACGTGGGACCGCGACGTCAACATCGACGCCGAGGGCAAACCAGTGCTCTCACTCCAGAAGCTCCAATTCGTCTACGACCCCTTGGTGGTCCTGTTCACGCCAAACGATTTGGCGCACAAGTACGCGCTCCAGCCGAAGCAGCAAGTGCTCGCCCTCACCAACGGCCAGATCCGGGAAGGAATCTGCTGGCGCTCGGCCAACGTCGAGCCGCAACGTAATCCGCCCACGAACATCTGCGCGCAGCAGATCCTACCGGCCGGACCCGGCATGGACCGCCCGAACATCGTCTACTCCTCGCACAACCGCCCCATCGCGACGGCGATCGAGGACGCCTACCTGGGCATGTCGGTCAAGGGCTTCCTGTCCGTGTCCGGCAGCGTCTACAAGATCGAAGAATCGGCACTGGAGAACGACCAGACAGGCACGAGCTTCATCTCGGCCGTGTCGTCGAGCACGAACTTGGCGCTCGGCGTGCTGTTCGAGTACGACAACGACGACAACGACACCCTCGATCTGTTCGGCGAGACGACCAAGGGCATAGTGTTCCTCAACGGCTACTTGAGCGCGTCCGGGTACGCGTTTTCCAGCCCCGACCACTTCGACGTCAACGACGTACAGAAGTCGCAGGTACCGCTGCTCGAGCAGATCGCCAACACGATGGGCTTCGACGCCGCGTACTTCAACACCGACGTCAGCCTGCCGCGCGAGTTCTGGAGCCTGACGTACGACACGTACACGGCGCCGGGCCTGCCGAACTTCATCGCGAACGTGCCGCCGTCGAGCGCCGATCCGGCGTTCTCCAACCGCACGCGGTCGCTGATCCTGAGCCTGCAGAACCCGGTACATCCGACGCAGCTCGGGATGATGGACACCTATAGCTCGGTGGTGTCGGCGAACCTGCACCTGGCCAACGGCGTCACCGGCTCGGTGTTCCTGAGCAAGAAGGCCGACCGCGACGTCGTGTCGATCGGGACGAATCCGGCCGGCCCGAACAGCTTCCCGTTGTACGGCCTGCCGACCAAGTACGACTTCTTCATCTTCTCCCGCGACCACTACTGGACCCTGAAGGGCGCGAGCTTCGAACTGATCGATCAGGGTTATGCCTTGTGCCTGGTTGACGACGGCACCGGCACGGGCAACAAGGTCGCGAAGTACTACATCGATGCGGACGGCAACTACTACGAGCTGTTCACCTACGCTTTGTACTCGCCGAACGGTGGCCTCCGGGAGACGTCGAGCTTCACCCTCAAGGTCGCCCTCGGGACGCCGAACAACGTGAACCCGCAGGACCTCGTCGCTCAGATCAACAAGGCTTCGAGCCTCATCTACGCGGCGTTCGGCCCGTCGACGCCGGGGCAGCCGCCCGCCTACTTGCCGATCCAGGCGGTCGGCGGAGCGGTGCAGGCGGCGCCGATCGTCGGGACGCCAGGCTTCAACGGCTACCTGCTCAATGTCACCGCGGCCGACCGCCATCCGGTCCAGATCTCCCAGATCTACTCGGGATCCGTCGCGTATGCGATCGCGGGGTCGACGGCGACCGTTCCGGCCGACCCGAGGTCCGGCCGGCCCCTCCCGTTCTACGGCTCCATCTCGCACGGCCTCGACCGCATGCTCCCGGCCACGCTGAAATCGGCCGACCTCAGCTCGTCCATTCCGCGCCCGACCATCCCGCCAGGGCCGCCGAGCGGGATGTTCGGCGGCAACGGGCTCGGCTCGCTGATCGGCACGCCGTTCAGCTGCGCGTTCCAGGGCTCCGGCGCGGTGCCGGCGGCGATCGCAGCCAACAAGAATCCGGGCACCACGATGAAGGCCGACGACACAGTGTTCTACACGTACAACGCGGCCGCCAACACGGTGATGGACTCTAACGGCAGGACGGCGTCCCCGTCCGGCGGACAGTACTTCATCGACACGACCGACCCCTCCAATCCCATCTACGGCGTCGTCACTCTGCCCAAGTTCACGCTCAACGGCGCCACTTACAGCGTCAACCCGTCCACCACGCTCGCCGACGGTACGACGTCCCGCTACAGCCTCGTTGTCGCCGGCAATACCTACCAGTTCAGCCCCGACAACGCGCACGTGATCGTCGATCGTACGCGGTTCACCTTCAATCCCCTGCAGGGCGGCTCGTACTCCGTGGAATACGCGGGACTCGACCAGCCCGCGGGTGACAAGGCCCCGTCGCCGGTCCCTCTGACGCCGTTCTCGATCGCGATGGGCGGTCAGGTCGCGACGATCGACGTGTTCAATCATCCGAACGCGTTGAACTCCATCGTGCTCGGCGTCACCGGACGCCAGTACTCCTACGATCCCGTGCAAGGCCGCGTCACCATCACCGAAGGTGCCAATACGACCACGGTGCTGCTCGCGACCGGCC
Organism: uncultured Acidimicrobiaceae bacterium; assembly: GCA_963834725.1. Classification (GTDB taxonomy): domain Bacteria; phylum Actinomycetota; class Acidimicrobiia; order Acidimicrobiales; family Palsa-688; genus PALSA-693. The sequence continues at coordinate 1,803,893 of CAWICN010000001.1, read as the reverse complement.
TCACGTTCGCCTCGGGCAGCGGATACGGCTACGTGATCGGCTACGCCGATGGCTCATACACTGTCAACGGCACGCCGATGTTCCCGTACTCGGCGTCGACGACCGGCTCGCCCAGCGCCCACGCGCTGATGACGGCACCCAAGATGTTTACGGTCGGCGGCGACTTCTATACCTTCGACCAGGATGCGAGCGGCGCCTACGTCAGCGTCACGGGCAATCAGCACACGTACCCGGTCAACCCGTATCAGTTTTCAATCAACGGGCGGATCTACGTCATCAACACCAGCGTCCAGCCGAACACGGTGGTCGGCGGGGGCAACGTCCAGCCGATGTCCGCCTCGAACACGCAATTCACGCTTGGCGGCGTGCAGTACACGATCGCGCTCAAGGGTGGATCGCTCAACGGCGCGACCGTCTCCGGGCAGTTCAACATCACCCAGGGCAACGTCGTCGTTATCGAGAACCACGTGTACGAGATCGACACACTCAACGGACAGCTCGTCGGCAACGGCACCAGCTATCCGCTGACCACGTCCGGCGTCACGTACACGATCAGCACCGCCGACCGCAGCTTCACGGTGACGACCGAGCCCAACGCGACGACGGTCACGATCGCGAACGTCGTCTACCAGATCAACAACACCAGCGTGGTCGGCGAAGGAGCCGTCTACCCGATCGTCGAGTACCGGACCTTCAACGACGGGGCCGCGACGAGCTTCCACATCGGATCCGACGGTGTCGTCTCGACCCCCACGCCGTTCGCGCTCTCCGGCACCCCGCCGTATACGCGCTCAGCGTTCACCGACGGCGCCACCACGTACACAGTCAACGACATCACGGCATTCGACGGCACCACTTACTTCCACATGACCGGTTTTCCGCCCGCGTTCACAGCCGCGGGTCGGACCTACATTGTGCGGACCGACGCTTTCTCGATCACGGCTGGCGCGTCCAAGACCTTCCTGGGCAACACCACCGGCGCGCTGAACCCGAACCAGTTCACCTTCGGCACGGAGACCATCCACGTCGGGCGATCCGACGACGTCGCAGCCTTCGACGGTCAGCACTTCTACGCCACCGTCAACAACCAGTTCACCGACACCGACACCGGTAAGACCTACACGCTCAGCGGCAACACCGCCGTCCACGCAGGCGACAGCTACGAGATATTCAGCAACCTCGCGGTCGGCGCCTACTTCGAGGTGCCCGGGGGACCGATCTACTACGTCAATGTGCCAGTGGCCGACACCGGCACGGCCGCCGGCGACATCTTCAACGTCTTCCCGGTGTCGAGCGGACAGTTCACGATCCCGCTCCGCTACACCATCACGGCGGCCGCCGGCGTCGTCACCGTCGACGGGTTCACCTTCACCGCCGGTCCGACCGCCGTCCCCACGCTCACCGCCACCGGCAACTTCCTGACGGGCGGCTTCTTCGTCGATCCGGTGACCAAGATCAGGTACACCTGCGTCGTCGACGGGACCACCGTGTCGTTCGTCGACTCGAACAACGTGACGTATCCGTATCCGGCCACCGGCCTGCCCAACGTGCTGGTCGCGTCCGTGGTCGTGGCCACGGGCGTTACTGTTGCGGTCGACGACCAGGCCACACCGGTCGTCTACCCGATCCTCAACAACCAGTTCACCGCGGGGGCCGCGACCTACACGGTTAACGTGCCGATTGCGTACGCGAACGCAGCAGGACCTTACTTCCCCATGGTGAACGGCCGGTTTATCGTGCCGCGCGTCGATCCGCTGTCGAGCGTCGCGTACACGGTGGCCGGCGGGAGTGTCACCAAGGGCTGGGTGATCTCGGCCGACGACGGGTTCTCCGTCGACGGCAACGTTCGGTACACGATCAACGAGGTCAACGTCGTCAAGGCCACGAACCAGGCGGCCCTCGCCGGGGCGCCGCCGACCCAGACGCTGACGGCGGGCCCGATCACCTACACCCTCGACTCGACGAACAACCTGGCCACGTACCAACCGGCCGGCGTCACCTACGACACCGGCACCGACCAGTTCACGGCCACCGTCAACGGAACGCCTGTGATCTACACCGTCGGTGCCACCACGGCGACTGACAACCGCAGCCCACAGAACAGCTTCACCGTCACCTCGGCCGGGACGCAGCAGATGTTCACCGACTCCGTGGCGGGCGTGACGTTCACCTTCGACGGCAGCGGCAACAACCCGGTCACCGTGGAGTTCGGCTACACGAACCAGTTCTTCACCGATGCGATCACCGGCGTGACGTACTACATCGACGTAGCAGACAACCGTGTCGAGGTGCTGTCCTACCTGCCGGAGACTACGCAGTACTCGTTCCTCGCCGCGGATGGCAAGACGTACCTCATCCACTACAACGATGTGCGCGTCCTGATCCCGGTGATCTCCGGAGCGAACGTCAACGCCGGCGTCGCGACGGTTGGCTCGAATACCTTCACCGTCGAGATTGACGAAGTCCAGGCCACGAACGGCGACCCAGCGATCCCGACCAACCTCAACTCGTTCGAGGTCAACGGCGTCCTCTACACGATCGCGGGCGCTCCGGCTGGGAACGACTACTCCGCTTGCATGGTCGTGGGCGACACCGCCCCGCCGCATGCCTTCACGTCGAAGAACACGTTCAAGCTAAACGACCCGTCGATCACCTATACCCTGCATCTCGACGCTGCGAACCTGCCCGTCTCGATAACTGCTGCCTTCCCGGTCCGGCCGAGCCGCGACATCATCTCGGTCAACGACGACGTGTACGTGATCACCTACGACACCGTGAGCACCGGGTCCCTGCTCGGCGAAGGCAAGGCGGCGATCCCGATCAGCAACTCCGGCTTCACGCTGACCAACCGCTTCGACTCGACCCGGCCGAGGTTCATCTTCGCCGACCTCGACATATTCGACGCGGCCTCCGTCGTCGGCCAGTTCACCGTCTACGTCGCGCCGACCTTTTCCCTCGGCCGGGCGATGTACACCCTCGACACGAAGCGCCTGGTCGTTATCGACCGCGACAAGCGGGAGCTGCCGTTGCTGCCAAACCCGACGATGTTCAGCATCAACGGGTCCAACTATGTCATCGACAGCAACCGTGTGCCGCAGATGATCGTGGGCAACGGCAACGTCTCACCGCTGGCCACCGACGTCACCGTCACCAGCGGCCAGCCGGTTCCGCATTCGACGTTCACGTTGAACGGCCAGGTGTACCGGTACGTCGAGGACGCCGCGCACAACCTGCTGGCGATCACCGGCACCAAGAGCTTCCCGATCGCGCAGCCGGCCCTGACGTTCAAGCTCGATTCGAGCCTGCTCTTCACGCTGTCGACCGTGGCGCCAGCCGCAGGAAACTACCCGGGAACGGTCGCGCCGATCGGCACCGTCGCTGCGGGGACGACGGTGCTCAACGTCTACCCGGGAACCCACGAATCCGGCGGCTCCGACTTCTTCACCTACAAGAACGTCCTGTACACGCTCGTCAAATCGGGGGCCTCCTACGTCGCCGTCCAGAAGACGTACACCGTGTACGCGTCACAACCGGCGGGAACCCAGCAGCAGCTCACCGTCTTCGACCTCAACGGCACCACATACCTGGTGACCGACGGCACCACCGCCGGCGACGCGGCGCCGGCCGGCATCAACCCAGGCACGATGTGGGCAGCAACCTCGATCTCGAATACTGAGAGCCAGTTCGGCCTCGTCTACGGCTTCACAGGGCAGCCGACCGGCGTCACCCGGTCCGATACCGGCCTTTTCCAGTTCCAGGCGGCCGATCCCAGCGGCACGAACACGCTCTACGACATCATGTACACGGCCGGGAGCCCTACGAACATCGTGAAGATCGACGTCCCCGCGCTGCTGCCGAACTTCACGCAGTCCGGTCCGTTCAACTTCACCCCCTCCTACCCGCTGACCTTCGAGACGGGCGGCTACAACGCCTTCACGACGTTCGTCGCCGAGACGTCCACGCCGAGCCTCAGCTTCGCCGCAGCGTACAAGACGCCTGTGACCTCGACCGATGCGCTCATCGACTCGCTGATGACCACGCAGGGCGACTTCAGCGTCGAGTTCTGGCACTCGATCCCGTCTTCGACTCCGGGGGCGTACCACCCGTTCACATACGCCGCGAGCACCAACACCCCGGTGGTGTACTACGCGGACCTCGACTTCGAGGACGACTCGAACATCTACATCGGAATCAACAACACGGTGCTGCACGCGGCCGCGACACCGCCGGTGTTCTCGTCGGGCTGGCGCCATGTCGCGCTCACGTATGAGCAGCCTTACACGATGCTGTGCAAGGGGGCCGGCTTCGAGGTCAAGAAAGGCGACAACTTCAACTTCAACCGCGACCTCAGTATCGCGATGACCTTCGCGGTCTCCGACCTCTCCTTCGATCAGGGGCTGCTGTACAAGGGGACCGCGTCGGACATCACGACGCCGCAGCTGAGCATGTCGTATCGGGTCGGCGTAAGCGGCGGGAAGGTGACTCTGGAGCTCACCGACGCTGACGGGGAGACCAGTCCGGTGTTCACCGGGCCGTCGATCACGAGCGGCCAGTTCTACCAGATGGTGATTGTGAAGCACACAATGACGCCTATCGGTGACGACGCCGATCCGTACGCCGCCCCGTTCGACACGAAAGACCTGGGTACGCTCAGCAGCAGCGGAATGTCGGGGCATTCCTCCGGCTTCCCCTCCGGGGGCGGTGACATCACGATTTCCAGCGTCCAGCCCGCCGGCGCGGGCGCGAACACGCAGACCGGGAAGTTCCTCAACAAGGTCGCGAACCCGCCGGCAAGCGGATACACCGTCGCGATCTCGGTACGGACGGTCAACGACGACGGCACGTTCGGCGATTGGCAGACGGTCCCTACCGATCACACGGTGACCAACGGCGCTTCGGGTCTGGCGGTCTATTCGACGGGCGGCGCGCATCTGTTGATCGGGGCCGCGTTCACCGACAACGGTGCTGCCATGCCGCTCGGCAACAACAGCGGCGCGGCCGGCAACATCCGCGACATTTACCTTTTCAACGGCGCGATCAACCGGACCGGAATCCGCAAGACCGACGGCACTACCGTCGACATCGCGGCGGCCACGTCGGACGACCTGCTGAAGGCGGGTCTCGTCGGCTATTGGGCGGCGGAGTACTCCCCGATCGGCGTCATCGACAACCCCTATGACGCTGACGCGGTGGGCATCTCCACGAACCTGGCCAGGGCGTTCCTCGCACCGCTGTCGGGTCATGAGCGGGAAGGAGGCGCACTGTATGTGAACGGCTACCGGATGGCTCTGTCGCTCGTCACCGGTGCGGCGGTGCCATCGTCGATGACCGGCTTCACCGCCGGGTCCCCGGAGCTCTCATTCAACGCGGGGCACTACCGGCTCGCCGAGATCGGTATGTGGCGCATGATCCGCCAGCAGTTCCAGGTCGTCGACGACATGTTCGGCCGGCTGATCCCGACCAACGAGCCGTTCCTCATCGTCTACCTGAGCGGCTCGTTCCAAGTGCAGGCGATCAACGCGCCGATCTTGCCGATGAACAAGTACATCGACAACATCAGCGTCTCGAACGCCGTCGCGAGCATGGACCTGGCGTTCTCCCGGGCATCCCTCGACCTCACCGGCTGCCCCGCGGTCGGGCGGTGTGGCCCGCTCATCACGCCGAACCTTTATACGCCGCCCGGCGTCGCGCTCACTGTGTGCGACACGGTGCCGGAGCTTACCACGTACTCGGTCACCCTCAACACACTCGCCGGGACGCTCGCCGGAGAGATCAACGAGGCCTACGTCTACATCAAGGACAACGTCCTGACGCTGTACGCCGGGAAGAAGATCGGCGACCTCGTGCTCAGCTGGGTCTCCCAGGAGCAGGGCGACGTGCAGCTCATAGGCTACATCGAGGGCCCGCCGCCGGCGCCGATGGCCAACCTCACCAACAAGTCCTCCTACGCCGGGGCGACGTCGATCACGATGAGTGCGCCGACGTCGGTCACCTGGAAGCTCCAGCGCGGCTACGACAACACCGACGAAAACAAGATCGACTTCAGTGACGCCATGGGGGCCCAATTCAACACGAGCATGCACATCGCGCCGTTCGGAGTCGGTGCCGATCTCAAGGACTTCGTGGTGAAACTGCTCGCCTCGCTCGGCGTGGGCGGCTCGTTCGCCTGGAGTAGCGGCGACGGATCGCAGATTACCGCAAGCAACAAGCTCGACGAGTCGAACAGGTACACGGTGAAGCTGCAGGGCGCGCCCGCACTGGTGAGCGGCGATCAGTTCATGGCGGGCCTCAACAGCGTGACGACGCAGAGCACGACCGCCGGCACGGCGGCGTCCAAGAGCGCCATCCTGCCGAATCCGAATCTGGGCGGTTTCACCTTTTCCAACCCGGCAGCCGCACTGCCCAAGGCGCCGGGCGACGAGAAGTTCGGCGCGCGCATGTTCGTGCCGTCCTCCAACGGCCAGGCGTTCGTCACATCGCAGACCCTCGACGTGTACCAGCAGACTCTGTTGCAGTCGAACACTGTGTACGGGTTCGTGCGGATCCCGAACGCGCAGATCCCCCGCGACCTCAACATCGTCTCGTTCCGCATGAACAGCCAGTACCTGCGTCCCGGGGTGCTCGACGGCGTAATCGGCTACGTCTACAACCCGGCAACGCTGCCTTCCGGGGTGCAGACGTATGCGACATCAACTGGCGAGATGGAGGTGCTTTACGACAAGAACTTCTCGCGCGGGTACCGTCGGACACGACGCGAGCTACATGCGGCTGGTGGAGGCATACCAGCTCAAGCGTCAGATCGACCAGCAGGCGTACAACGCGCTAGCGCTGTACCAATCGCAGTACAACGACCAATCCTGGCCGACCGACTCGCGTCTCACGCCCGGACTGGACTTCTACAACGAGTACATCTGGACCGCCCGTGGCGGGACCCAGGAGGTCAAGCACACGTGGACGACCTCCTACGACGAGGTGTACACCACGACCTCCGGCAACACCGATGCACTCAACGTCAACTTCAACATCAAGCTCGGCGCGACCGCGCTCACCATCATCGATTTCAAGTTCGCCTACACGTACACGAGCAAGTTCTCCATCAAGTCGAGCTACAACACGACGGGCACGTCCTCGTTCGACATCACCGCGTCCCTCGACGGGATCGAGAGCGACACGCAGATGCGCTACGCATCCAACAACGACGCGCACTTCGCAATGAAGTTTAACTCCATGTACAACCCGGGCAACCAGAGCGGCCTGAACATCGTCATCGGCTCCGACGGCCTGATGTACAACATCACACCGAACGTGTCCTCGGGCGCCGGCTTGCCGACGTCGAACGACCTCGACGACAGCCTGACCTACATGCAGCCGCCGCCCGCCTACTCCTCCGGGAACGCGAGCGGCAACACCGGCGCGCTCGAGCCGTACGACCGTCCTGGGAAGGTCAAGCAGTTCCGGACGTACTCGTTCTTTCTCCAGCCCACTCAGCAGAACGCTGACGACTTCTGGAACCAGGTGGTCGACCCCGTCTGGCTCGCCAACAGCAAGGATGCCGACGCGGCCGCAATGCGCTTGGCGCAGCAGCACATGTCGATCCCGTGGCGGCTGCTGCACCGCGTTACCTATGTGGAGCGCTTCCTACCTCCGATCTCGACCGAGGCGATCGTGGTCCCGCAGATCACGCCGGTGATGGCGACTCCCGTGCTCGACCCGGCGTCGGACTTCGTCTTCAAGGCGATCACCGCGCCCGGGCCACGGCCCGCGCACAATCCCGTCAACGACATCGAGGCGAACATCGTGCTCGCCGCACCGACGTCGTCGGGCGCCAGCGCGGGGACGATCGCGACCTCCGGTCCGAACAAGGGACTGCCGGTTCTGCCGAACAACATTATCCCGTTCGACCTGGTCAAGGGCGACGCGTCCGTCGTCAACTGGGGCGACTCCGCGAACGCGAAGCTGCTCACGCAGCTGACGACGTCAGTGCTCGGGCTCAACACGGTGCCGATGACCACGACGGCTGTGCCCGGTGCGACGAAGCAGTACGACGTGAAGGACCCCGTCGGCGGCGGCCTGCTTTACACGGCCTACACCGACCCGAACGGGCTGACCGTCAACGTGCTCGCGAAGGCGGGCATGACCGTGTATCAGGACGTGAACGGCAACCCGATCCAGTACTACGACGGCAAGGCGTTCCACTCGCTGCAGGCCGACTACGTCGCGACGACCGACGGCACGGTGATGTACTACATCCAGCCGCCGGCGACGTACGACCAGTCCACGTTCGACCTCACCGGCGACTACGACCTGTTCGGCCACCCGGGCGACGAGTGGAGCTACTTCCTGGTGTCCGGGATGAGCGCGAACATGACGTCGGAGCCGACCGTCACCGGATTCGGTCCGTTCCTGTCCTCCGACGAGTACACGGGATTCCGGATCGCGCCGTCCGCGCACGCCTCCGGTGCCAAGCAGGTGCAGGGTTACGTCCTCCTGCAGGGCGTCCTGCAGTGGCCGCATCTGAACACGAACGCCGAGACGTTCGCAGACGTGCAGGTCTACAAGGCGATGAGCCTACTCGACACGTTCCCGATCGGAGATCCGGAGGTTCTCGTAGCGTTCCTCAAGTCGCAGTACCCCGCGGCGCCGTTCGTCGACAACGCCGGGATCTGTCTGGTGTTTGCGCGCAACATTGTGTCGTACTTCAACACGCTGCAACAGTCGTTCATCCCTCAGTAAGCAAACACAACAACAATGGTCCCCACCAGGACGTCGGGATTGAGACAGAGGGGTGGAGTCTCAGAATGCGAAAACAAGGTACAGGCGAGTTGAGCATGGAAGGTCATCAACTGGACAGAGACCGTCCATTGTTCGCCTTCTTTGGGCACCACAAGGCGGGCACGCGTTGGATAGGGCTCATCCTCGAGACGCTGGCCAACTCGCTCGGTCTGCGTTGGGAGTGTGTGAGCAATCCGAAATGGTTCGGCCACGACCTGCAGGCCTATGTCGAGAACAAAGGAATCGATGTCCTGAGTTTTTCGAACGCGGATAGACGCTATGTCGAGAAGCTGAGAGGTTTTCGAGGGTTTCATGTCGTGCGTGATCCGCGAGACATGGTGGTCTCCGCGTACTTCTCTCACTTGGCGAGCCACAGGACCGAATACTGGCCGGAGCTGGTACCGCATCGTGAGCGACTGGCCAGGTTGTCACGATCGGATGGCCTGCTGCTCGACATTGAGTTTACGACCAGGCTTCCGACCGATGGCTACGAGTTACGGCCTTTTCAGGCAATGGCGGAGTGGGACTATAAGCGAGCTGAAACGTTGGAGATGCGGTTCGAGGACCTCATCGCCAATCCGGTCGAGGCGTTCGCAGCTGTCGTGGACCACCTGGGGCTACCTGTTAACGGTCTCGCCACCGAGCGCGCTGTGGCCGCCAATGGCTTCGAGGTTCTCAGTGGCGGCCGACGACCCGGAGAAGAGGACGCAGCGTCCCACTACCGCCTCGGTGTTCCCGGAGACTGGCGGAGGTACTTGAAGCAATCGCACCTGGAGCTCCTCGAGGAGCGCAACGGGGACATCGCCACCCTGCTCGGCTACGAGCATCGGAGGCGCCCGCTAGGGCAGCAACCGCCTGGCGGGAGTTAGGTGCACCACTCCCCGGTCCTCCAAGGCCAAGAGACTGCGGAGCACCAAGCCGGGTTCGTTCAGATACACCAACCCGGCCGCGTCATACTGGCCCAGGTCACTAACATACCAGAGAAACGCGGCCTGGTATCCGTGTGACGCGACGTGGAGGAGGCTCGTCATCAGCCGCTCTTGCCCAAGAATCCAAGTTTCGCGCGAGTGGTTGACCTCAAGCGGAACGCCGACGCCAAGCTCGCCCAGGACGGCCGCCTGGTTGAGCGCCAGCCCGTCGGCGTGCACCACCAGACCATCAGACCCGTGGGTGTGGAAGTCCAAGAAATCCAGTCCGAAACTGGAGTAGCCGTATATAGGCGAGGTCACGGCCCGGTGCTCCTGGTAACCAGAGCCGACTGAGATGGGCACGCCTTGCAGGCCGGCGGCGACTTCCTTCCTCAAGACTTCGAGGGCGGGGCGAATTTCCCACCAGTCGAAACCGAGGCCGGTCTTGTTGCCATGATCGCCGGCTACAAGGGCCTCTGGTTCGTTGCACAGGTCGACCGCCCAAGCGCTCTCGCGAATGATCGGGAACACTTCTCTCACGAGTTCCCCGCAAAAGCGTTCTGTCTGCTTCACGTCCCGCAGGATCGACGATGTGATTCTGTCGTTGCGACGTTTCACGCTGTTGGCATCCAGGAGGGTCCAGTAGACGCGGAAGCCAAACGCGTCAAGAAGCTCAACCAAATCGGCGAGGTTGTGCCGGAAGGCAGCATCTATCCCCACGAGCGCACCGCACTGCTCGTACATCAGCCCCTCGCCGTCCTCGAACAACCATATTCTGAGCAGCCTGATGCCCAGGTCGGAGAGCAGTGTCAGAAGTCGCCGCGCCTGCTCGACGTCGAAGAAGGTTGGCCACCCGGGGTACGCCTGATTCCAGCCCAGGTCGTGCCCGTAGCCTTGGTTGAACCACGGGATGTTAACACCGATCACCGGAAGCATTGCATCGAGCACCCTTTCGGCTTCACATCGTCGTCCTCACGCTCGAAGGTGACCGTGGCCGGCGCACCGCCGTTCAACTACGTCGTCGGTTAGAAGCCAGGGCCTCCCGACCCCTGCTATGCCAATGGTAGCCCGGTTGGTTGCCCCCGGGCTCGGCTTCAGGTTGTGGCCGCGTCGGGTCCGTGCGCGCCGCAACGAACGACGAGAGAGTTGTCCACAGCAGCTATCCGTTCGGATATCTGCCCATTATCACTCTTGATCGCGGGCCGCCGGGGGCGTATGCTCCGCTCACGCGTTTCGTGTCGATCTGGCTGGAGGATGCGGACGCTGTCGGCCGAACGGGAGGGAGCAAACACGGGTGTGGCGTTGGGCGATTCATTTTAGCCTTCTCTCCTCGGCCGCGGGCGGCCGCGGGTGATCAAGGTCCTTGGTTGGACCCGTATCCGACGAATGCCAGTAGCGCCTTAGGACGTGGTTCCCGATGCTGCGGGCGTCCCTGATCATTCCGACATACAACCGTTCCTCGGTTCTGGCCCGGACCCTTGACCAGCTCAGTTGGGTCCGACAACGCCATCTGAGTCAAGTCATCATCTGTGACGATGGCTCCACCGATGACACGACGAAAGTTTGCGCGTCTTTTCGCGCCATTCTCCCCCTCGAATACTGTCGTCACAACGACGACGGGTTTCGGGCGGCCGCGGCCAGAAACATGGGAATCCGCCGAGCGACCGGCGACGTACTGATATTTCTGGACGACGATTGTCTGCCTTTGCCTGGTTTCGTGGCCGCCCATTGCGCCGTCCACGCCGGTGCGGCGCCGGTGGTTGGATTGGGCCTGCGACACCGGCTGACCGAACTACCGAGCGGTGGATCCGTCGACGCCCGATTGCTAGCCGCAGGTGAGCCCGACGACCGAGATCCTTTCATTCGGCGAGAGACGTTCCAGCACCCGTATCCTTGGAAGCTTGCCTATAGCTGCAACCTCTCAATCCGGAGAGACCATCCAGAAGCATTCTTCGACCAACGCTTCCGCGGTTGGGGCATGGAGGACACGGACCTCGGTTACCGGCTATGGCGATCCCACACCGCCTACCGTGTCGTCGATGGGGCGAGCGTTCTGCATATCGAAGACTGTGCGCCGCGCGACCCGTTCCGCCGCGAGGCGTTGAGCATCGAACCCGACTACACGAGCTACCTGCGGAACTGCCGCCGAATCTTGGACAAGTATCCCGACGAGACACAGTTGTGGGAGAGTCTGCTGCCGGACCTTCAATGGTACCGATTCGACTCGGCGCGAGGTCGGTGGCTCAAGGATGGACAACGCCACGATCCGATGGAGGTGCTCGACGAAATGGCCCGCCCTGGTACCGACCAGATATCACCTGTCGTCGTCGAGCAGCCCGTCGAGTTGATCCCGCGGCCCACGGCGGGAACTTCGACGGCGGACCTGGCCCCGCAGCACATGTGGGCCATGGATCGATCGCTGGACGAGATTGCCATCGAGCTCACCGTGTACTGCAACCTTTCCTGTGTCATGTGCAGCGTGTGGCAGGGCCGGGAGCATGGCGTCAGCTATGAGGTCGCCATGCAGACGATGGCGGACGCCCGATCGCTCGGCGCGGCCACTCTCACGCCCTGCGGCGCGGAGACGTTCATGCGCCGCGACGCAGTGTCCTTGCTGGAGCAGGCCGACGCCATGGGCTTCACGGCCATCAACATCGTCACCAACGGGCTTCTGCTGACAGCATCGAAGCTGGACCGCTTGGCGAAACTTCCATCCGTCCACCTTAACTTGTCGCTCGACGGTCCCCGGGTGGTCCACGACTCCCTCCGAGGGTCTAACTCATACGATCGGCTGCTGCGAGTCCTGGGCGAGATCCGGCGGCGTGAAATCCCCTTTGCGTTGTCCACGGTCATCATGCGGCAGACGCTCGACACGGTCGAGTCGGTCCTTGATCTGGCGAGCTCCCTCGGGGTAGCCGAGGTGTCATTGCAGCCCTATCAACCGGAGATCGGAGGTCCGGGGGCCGACCACTGCTCCTTCTGTTTCACCCCAGACGAAGAAGGCATGCTGCAGGAACGGCTAGCCGAAATCACTCAATATGCCGACGCTTTGGGGATCGACGTCTTCACGGAGCACATCTTGACCTTCGCGCCCGGTTATCTTGCCCGTGGGATCAGGCCGATCCCGAACGGCGGCTGCTTTGTGCCGTCGCGGTTCCTGCTCGTCGACTTCCGAGGAGACGTCTACCCTTGCTTTTTTATGCGAAACCGACCCATCGGAAACGTGACTCGAAGTAGCGTCAGGGACCTCTGGCACGGCGAGGTGCAACGCTCTCTGAATGTGCTGGCGCTAACCGAACGGTGTCCGGGCTGCCTGGCCGCCTGCAGCGACATTCCTGCCTACAACGCCATCGCCGGGCGGGCAACGTCGTGAGCCCCGAGCTCCACTCGGTGCGTTGCCCGGATTGTGGTGCCGGCAACGAGATACCCCTTGGGCAGTTCAAGGCGTTGGCAGAGGCGCCGTGTCCGGCTTGCGGGTCGATGAACTTCGTGAGCAGATACCGTCGCATCGACATCGGGCTCAGTGAGCTGTGCAACCTCTCCTGCCTCATGTGCCGCCGGCCCCAGGAGAAAGAAGCCATGCCGATCGAGCACGTACTGACTCTCCTGCAACAGGCGGCCATGGTAGGGGTCAGGACGGTGTCGTTCTCCGGTGGCGAGCCGTTCGTCCATCCGGGCATCCGGCAAATTCTGCGGGCGGCAGTAGACGGCGGTCTCGAAGTGGAGCTCGTCACCAACGGAACGCTCGTGAAACCGAGCGACATACCGTTGCTGGAGCAAGTCAAGTGCGTCACTGTCTCTATTGACGGGACGGCCCCAGTGCATGACTACGTTCGCGGACGCGCCGGCTGTTGGGACAGCACGATGAAGACGGTCCGCCTGCTTGCGGCTTCCGGTGCGACATGGGGGACGAACACCGTCATGCAGAAGGACAACGCCGAGGTGCTGTACGACACGTGGCGCGGCATCCGAGACCAAGGACGGCCCGCGTACGTCGGTTTCACGCACGTCGAAGTGGTGCCGGAAACAGAACACCTGTTGATCCCTGGGCATCTGTTGGAGTCAGCTCGCCAGCAAGTCGCCCGCGCCCGGACAGAGTGCGACTGTGAGGGCATCTTTTTCAACGACGGCCGGATACTTGGGGAACATTTCGACGTGTTCGCCGACAAGACTCGGCGGTACCGTCCCGTTCAGGGCTGCCCCATACCCCAAGTATTCTTGGGCGTGACGGCCTACGGCTACTTCCCATGCTGGCACCAGGGGCGTCATATCGAGGCGGCGTCTCTGCTGGAGGCGCTCCGAAGCCCGGTCTGCGACGACGTCGTTCGCGAGGCCCAAGAGCGGCGGTGCTGCGGGTGCAACGCGGCCAACTACTCGTGGAGCGAGGACTGGGTCGAGGGGATCTTGGAGGCGCACCGCCGAGGCGACTACGAGGATGGCACCGTGCACTTGAGCCAGCCGGAGCGCGTGGCGGGGAGCCTGCGGGCCGGGAAACGAACCATCCCTCTGCTCGAGAGGGTGGTCTCAAACCCGGTATGACTGCTGGGGAAATCCTCATGATCCCGGCGCATCCGGGCATCCAATATCACTTCTGCCGTGTCGGAGTGCCCGTGGCCTTTCTCGGCAACTGGGATCAGTTCCAGTACTGGAGACCACGGCCCCCCAACGTGCGCGATCTGCTGTCGGCGTTTCGGCCCGAGCAGCCCACCTACACCCAGGGGGAGTATGAGCGACTGCTCACCCAATCCGGCCGTTTCGACCTGGACCAGGATTTTGCCGCCGCCTGGTTGCACTTTCCTTGGCAGGCCAAGATGCTCTTGTCCGACCGCCGGCTGCCAAAGATCTACTGCGTCGCGAAGTGGGACGAACTCAGCAGGCCCCAGTGGGGCGACCTGCTCTCGCGTGACGACTTCCATGTCGCCGCTTTCTACCCCAACACCAAGCAGTATCTCGAAAGCACCTTCGGGGTGACGGTGCCGTGGATACCGCTCGGGCTCGATCCGGACACGTATCGGGCGCATACTGAACGCCGGCCCATCATTCTAACGGTGATCCACTCGTGGGCCCAACGGGGCTGGCGCTACGATGTCTACCGGAACGGCACATCGGGGCTACCGACGTTGCACGTGGACCACCTCGATCGCCGTCAGCCGACGAGACGCTACCCTGATCTGCTGGCCCTCTTTCAGTCCGCTCAGATCTATCTGCATGATGGCGAGCAGGAGTACACGATTGCCCTGGTGGAAGCCCTGATGAGCGGACTGCCCGTCGTCACCTTCGACCTGCCGGGCGTCGACCGCTACGTCCGGGACGGAGTCAACGGGTTCGTCTGCCGCACGGCCAAGGAGATCAGGGAATGCTGTTCAGTGTTGTTGGCTGACAAGGACCTCTGCCAAGAGTTCGGTCGGGCCAGCCGTGAGTTGGCCCTGGCAGTATTCAACGAGGCCAGGTGGCGCAATGAGTGGATCCGAGTCATCAACTCTGCGACAGGTGTTACACGTATCGCCGATGAACGCCCTCCCAGGAGTTGAGCCGTTGGGGGTCGCCGCCGACGGCCTTGAGCAGCTGGGGGAAATACGTGGCCAGACACTCTTCGTAGGACCGCTGCCGGTTGATGAGGATGGCGGCGCTATCCAGCAGCTCAGGCAGGGTTTCGACGATGCGTTGTCGGGTCATCGACGAGTCCCGAGGGCCACTCCCGTCGTCATCGGATACGACGTGCGAACCGTCCATGCCGTGGTACGCGGGGAAGCGGGTGGTGTCCGGGATGAGCGAGTGGAACGGAATGCCATTGTGAAAATACTCGAACCAAGGTCCGCCCGAGATTGTCAGCCACGGGGTCCCCACACAGAGGGCGGCGAAGCCGAAGCCCGTGTGTGGGGAGACAAAAAGTCGGCTCCCCTGTACCAGAGCCAGCTGGAGAAGCAGCGGCAGATCGTAACCGTTGATCGCGCCGCCGGCGTCGACGAGCTGAGCCGCTTCCTCCTTGGCGATCGCGCTGGCTCTCCGACCGTCAGGACCCGGTGTCTTGCCGAGAATTACTATGGCCGCGTGGGGCCAGGAGCGCCGGAGTTCTCGTAAGACGAGTATCCATGACTCCTTGGAGGGATATCGGTGACGAGGCCCGCCTCCGCTCGGCATCACGCAGAGCGCCACCGCGTCTGGCTCGAGCATCGTTTGGACCTGGGCGAGATCGGATTGCGGGAGCTGGAGTCTCAAGGACTGCTCAGGCAGATATTCCGGGGTGCCGGTAAACCGACAGTGGTAGTGGGAGTCTGCCGCGACAGCCAGCCGAGCGAGTTGCCCGAAAATGCGCACATCGTTTTCGTGACGACGCCTCGGTTCTTGGATAACCCAGTCCCAATTGCGAGGGACCTTGACCAGCGCCTCATCCATGGCGCCGTCGCCCCTGACATTCAAATCAATGGCGTGCATACTGAAAAGCCAAGGGCAGCACGCCGCCAGTTCAATAGGCGTTTGGGCATTGAGCACAATCGAAACCTCGAGCGCCGGATCCGCAGCAGCGTATCCGTGGGCCAGATGAAGCCCCTCGATCGCGTGTCCGATTGGTCGATACGTGCACCAATCGACGAGCAGCCGCCGGGAACGGAATTCCTTTGGACGTTCAGCGTCCTGCACGCACCAAGTATGCACAACGGCAATGCCCATCGCAAGACATATGGGACGGCGACGGGGAGTGCTGGTGCGTCGAAACGTGGGATGGACGGTACCCGCCCCGCGGCGCCATCGTCCGCCAAAGCCGCCCTGCTACGAGGTCCGGCCCCTTCTGCCGAGTGGCAACCCTACCGGCCACGATGCGGCATCTCGAGGCCGTCTCGGTTGACGACGCGCTCGACCTGATCGCCGTGTTGATTGCGAACAGTTTTCTGGCCAAGGCCGACGGGACGGCCGACGCCCACGGCTTCTTTCATGGCCATGGGCCAGAACAGAATGCTTGCCGAACACGGCCCGGCAACGGGAGACTAATGGCATGATCGTTTCTAACGAGGCCCAGCCGGTCATCGAGGCCTGCATTGTTAACCACAACACGTCGCCTTACGCGGAACTGGCGCTGCGGTCGCTAGTGGCTATGCACGCTGCGCCGGGTGGGCCTGCCGAGTTACGCGTGACCGTCGTGGACAACCACTCGACCGACGAGGGATTCAGCGAACTCGAGTCGGCAGCCAGAGAGGTCGGCGCCACCCTTGAGCGATCGCGATGGCCAGCGGCGCGGTCGTGGGTCAACTCTCACGGCGACGTCCTTCGCAATTTCGTCCTGACGCACCCGGACCCCGACTACTTCCTGTTTGTCGATTCGGACATCGTGTTCGACAGGCCGAACGGCGTCTGGACGATGCTACGCGAGGCATTGGAGAACCCGGAGGCCTGGGCGGTGCAAGCCAGGTTCCACTGGATGGAGCAGCATGATGGTCTCGGCTCGAGCCTGGACATATGGGCCGGTCAGGAGCAGCGGGTATGGGTGGGAATGAGGGAAGGCCGGACTGGGCACGACTATCCGATCATCGGGTTGAGGAAGAAGCGCTGCCACCCCGGATGCACTCTTATCGCCAACTCCCCTGCGTTCCGGCGAGTCTCCGAGGTCGTCGGTCTCTCAGGTGCTGTCGTGGTCAGCCAAGATCCTGAGATCGCGGGGTTCCATGACACCTTAGGTCTGGCTTCCCAAGCCATGTCAGTCCAGGGTCTTCGCTACATCTTGTCCGAAGCGGCCGTGGTACATTTCTTCTACGTTAGCTACGAGAGCGATCCTGAAATCGCCGCCGGGAAGCTCGCGGACTGCCGGCGGCGCCTGGAGGTGCTTCGTCATGGCTCAGCAAGCCCGGTGGCGCCAGGGCCGTGGGGCTGACCCGTCGGAGCATCGCTCGACCTTGCCATTATCACGTCCTTGGCCTCTTGGCGCCGGCGACCACGGACGTAAACCCCTCGGCTACCGGGTGGCTCTCGGTGATCGGCACGTCCACGAACCCGGCGGCCTCCACAGTGGCCCGGTAGCGGCACGGGTCTGTGCGCCCGCCAGTCGTTGGTGACGTAGGGGAGCGGGTGAGATTCGATCATGCATCTTTGCACCGGGCCACCCTCCACGTGGTCATCATCGCACTGGGCAGGACGGACCACGACCTCGACGAGACCGTAGATGCCGGTACCGAGCCGGTAGCCGGGCCGGGCACCCCTTCTCCGTGTAATAGACGATCAGCGTGTAGTCAGCAGTCGGTGCCCGTCGCCAGCGGCGACCGACTGGAGTGTGGCTGCCCCACGGCCGAGGTCGTCGGCTAGGCCCGCTGACGTACGGCGTAGCGGTGCAGCGTCACCCCGCCGTCGTACGACGCCTGCTCGAGCAGGTCGAGCTCCAGGACGCCCTCGTGGCCGTCGAACAGCGGTCGTCCGTGGCCGAGTATGACCGGGTGCGCGAAGAGCATCAGCTCGTCGAGCAGACCGGCCTCCAGCAGGCCGGTGGCCAGCGTGGCACCGCCGACCCCGATGGCGCCTTCGGTCTCCGCACGGATGGCGGCCAGCTGCCCAATTGCGTTCGGGCTGCCCACGACCCGGGTATTGTGGCCGGCCTCGGTGCGCGTATTCGACACCAGCACCTTCGGCATCTGGGTCCAGATGGCGCCGTACTCGCGCAGGTAGCTCGGCTGAGACGGATCCTGCGCCACGACGGGCCAGAACGGCTCCAATGATCTCGTAGATCACCCGGCCCTCTACCATCAGCGACAGGCCGGCCGCGCGGTGCGTTGAACTCCCGGTGGAGCTCCTCGCCGACGCGAAGCCACTCGCTGCCGCCGTCCTCGCCGGCGGTGCGCTCGATGACAGAGGTCGAGCGAGGTGTTCATCCAGTAGACAAATCGTCCCATGCCACGACGAGCGTACGCCGGGCGGATCATCAGCCGAGCCGCCTGAGCACCCGCAGCGACCCTCGTTGTCGATGCCAAGCCCGGGGCGTCGGCGGAGCCGT
The DNA here is from genome assembly GCA_963834725.1 of uncultured Acidimicrobiaceae bacterium. Lineage (GTDB taxonomy): Bacteria > Actinomycetota > Acidimicrobiia > Acidimicrobiales > Palsa-688 > PALSA-693. The sequence continues at coordinate 1,785,239 of CAWICN010000001.1, read as the reverse complement.
AAGCCTGCGCTCGGGCGCGCCGGTCAGCACCCAGGCCTTCTCCTGAGCAGTCTGACGCTGAGGCGACGCAACTTGATGCCCAGCGGTAACTTAAGAGGCGCCTGGTCGAGTCCGGACCGAGCTGGTGGGGGACTCGACCTGACGACAAGGCCAGGGGAGTCGGTGATGAGCTAGAAGTCGGAAGATTCGAGTTGACGATCGTGACCGAAGTCGACGAGAAGCACGTCGTAGCCCCGAGTCCCGCCGCGCTGACAGCTCTCATTGCCTTGACGCAGGTGCCCACCACCCTGTTGTGGGACCCCGCCGATCGCACCCTGATCGCGGCCAACGTCGTCGGGAAGATGCCTTGGACGGATAGGTTCGAACGCCCACCCGGATCGACGTCCTCCCCGTCATGTCGTGCAAATCCCAGGGCTGGCGGAGCGGACTGGCACTTCCGGCATCGCCGGTCGAGATCTTTGACACGTGGACGTCCCTGACGTCCCCTAACGATCGCCCGGAGCCTCACACCGGCCTTACGCCAAGAACAACCGGGAGCGGGACAGCAGGTGTCGTGCTACGACCGTGGGCAGGCGATTCCCAGCCGGTCGTAGATGAACGTGTAGAGGTCCGTTAGTTCGGCGACTTCCTCGTCGAGCGAGTTGCCGATCCCGTGTCCGCTCGAGGCTACCCGAAGCAGGATGGGCTCGCCGCCGGAGGTGGCGGCCTGGAGTCGGGCCGCCATCTTCTTGGTGTGGCTCTCCTTCCCCCCGGCCTGCCTTCTGTCACTGTGCAGGTTCTGTGTGCCAACGATGCCGGCCGGGCGCGCTGACCTCGCGCACCGCGATTCGTCCTCTTCGCCCCGCCGGTTCGGCCACCGCCCGGACGACCTTGTGAGGACCATCAGGTCGCTGCCGTAGCTGGCGCTGCGACGTCCCTACCCCGCATCCTCGAATACCGGCTGCACTCAGAGCGGCACCGTCTGCGGACGCCGGCATGGAGATACCTGTGGCGGGGACTGACTTTGGCCGACTCGGGACTCACGCCGATCTCAGACGATCGGCGGCGGATCCCCGAGGGCTGCGGTCTTGTCAGGGTTGAACCGAACCCAGATCGACGTGATCCGGCCATCGACGGCCTCGCCGCTGACCACGATGGGCCCGTTGGGCGTGTCGACCACGAGGGAAGGGCTGGAGTTGACCTCGAGAATGCGTGCGGGAGGCAGCTGGTCCGGGCTCGGACGAGTCTGGAACCCGAGCAGCCTCCAGCCCCCTTTTATCAGCTGCTGGACCCGCTTGGCGCCGACGACGGGGACCCGGGCGGCCCGGCGGGCGGGGCCGGCGTCGGAGATGAGCACGACGTCGGGGTCGAGCAACTTCAGGACCCTCTCTTCGTCGCCGGCGAGCACGGAGTTCATGAGCGCTGCGAGAAGCTCGGCGGAGGCCGGGACGGGACCGCGAGCCCCGCTGTCGGGTTGGGCGGAGCGCACCTTCCGCCGGGCGCGCGAGACGAGCTGGCGGCAGGCCGGCTCGCTCTTTCCGAGGGTCTCGGCGATGACCGAGTAGGGCTCGCCGAACACGTCGCCGAGGAGGAAGGCGACCCGCTCGAACGGGCCGAGCGAGTCGAGCAGGACCAGAAACCCGAGGGTCAACGACTCGGCGAGCTCGGCCGTCTCCTCCACGCCTCGAGCGGTGGGGACCGGGTCGGGAAGCCATGGCCCGACGTACACCTCCCGCCGCCGGCGCTGGGCCCGCAAGCGGTCCAGGGCCAGGCGGGAGGTGACCGTGGTGAGCCAGCCCGCCGGGTTGTCCACCCTGCCGACGCCCCCGGCGGCCCAGCGAATCCACGCCTCCTGTACCACGTCCTCGGCGTCGGCGAGCGAGCCGGTGACCCGGTAGGCCAGGCCGGTCAGGCGCGGCCGCTCGCCCTCGAATGTGTCCAGGCCGCCAGGTGTCGACGTGGGGCTCACGCCACCCTCGGGTAGGTGGAGTTGCCCGCGGTGGCCCGGGCTGCCAGGATGCCGGCGCGTCGGCCGCTGGCCATCGCCGCGTCGGAGAGCCAGCCCGCCGGCCCTACCCAGTCGCCGGCCAGGTACATCCCCGGAGCCCCGGCCACCTCGACGCCGGGCCGGCCGGCCAGGCCGTGTTGGGGGCTGGGAAGCAGGTGGGTGACGACGTGGACCGCCAGGAACCGCTCCTCCACGATCTGGTCGTCGGCGATCCCCGCCAGTCGGGCGTGGCCGCGCAGCTCAGCGAGGTCCAGCGCGGCGTCGCGAGCGCCGTAGCGCATGACGTGCACCACGGACCCTCCGCTGGGCGCCAGGTCGCCGGGGGGACAGTGACGCGCCACGTACAACGGCTCGTCCAGGCCGAAGGCCACCGAAGGGACAGGCCCACGCAGCCCGAGATCCAGGCAGGCGGCAGTGACGGGAGCGCCGAGCTCGGGCCAGCCAGGGGCGACTGGCAGCAGCTGGCGGGCCACGCCGGGGCCGCCGGCGGCGAGGACCACCGCGGCCGCCCGCAGCACGTCGCCGCCGACCAGGGCCACCTCCCATCCGCCCGGGACGGCGGTGATACCGGCCGCGGGCTGGTGCTCCCGAATGGTGGCGCCGGCCGTCGACGCTACCGCCGAGAGGCCTTCCACCAGGCTTGCGAATCCCCCGTCGAGATAGGTGACGCTCCGGAGCCCTTCAGCCGGGAGATGGCGAAATCGGCGGGCATGCCCCCCAGGTCGGTCACGTAGGTGGTTACTCGTATCAGCATTCGGGCCAGGTCGGACAGGTCACGACTTCCCCCCAAAGACGACACCCATTCTTCCGCGCTCCGGCCCGCCCATCTTCCAGCGGACGCCGTGAGCAGCCTCGCCACCAGCCCGGCCATGGGGCCGGCCGGTACCCGTGCCAGCTTGCCGTCGCGCACGACCCGAGCGCCCCGCACCGGCGGTCCGTGACCACGGTAGGCCACCCCCAGATCTCGCAGTATCCGCGAAGCCTCGCCGCCCCTGACCAGGGCGTGCGGCCCCTGGTTGAAGCGGTAACCGTTCCGCAGGTCAGTGCGGGCCCGGCCTCCCACAGCCTCCGCCTCCACCACCACAACCAGCTTCCCCGCCCGGGCGGCGGTCGCCGCAGCCGTCAACCCTGCCAGTCCCGCCCCGATCACCACCACCGCAACCTCGTGACCTTCTCCCATGCCCACATGACGCCGCCGCCCACGCTCCTGTGACATCGTTTTCGAAAATGCCAGGGCTCAGGGTGGATGGTCGCCACCCGGTATTAGCGGCCAGCGTTCTTCCGCCGACGACCGCGCCAGTAAGTTGCCGTTCTCTCAACCAGCCCTCCGTTGGCCGCCTCCTCGAAGTTGGCTGCAAACGTCACCGATCGCCAGCGCCCCGAATGACGACACGACAACGTCCCCCACCGCCGGCACCGGGTCGTTTATGTGGGCCATCGAGTGGAAGAAGGCAGACGCCCGAGAAGCTCCTATTGTGAGCACGAGATCACCGGATCGAGGGTGATGAGGGTGGAGATGTCTGCGGCAAGGGCGGTTGGCGGGAACTGCACCTCCGAGGTGCGACCGTCTTACATCACCGCACTGCCGCCCTCGCAGGGCTCAACCCGACGCAGGCCCTCGACGCCACTGTGCGTGCTCGTGCCCCGTTCCTCGACTGACGCTTGTCTGTCCCGGCCCGGCGACCGCCCGCGAAGGTGACGTTTGGCCCCAGTCCCCGTGGCGGTCCGGACCTCATCGGCAACCCCTATAGTCGGCCGTGATGGCAGGTGAAGATGCAGGTGTCCCCGTCACCTGCCCGGGGTGCGGGGAAACCGTGCTGCAGAAGACCATGATCCCGATCCTGGGCGAAGGAGGCAAGGGGATCGCCTACCTGTGTCCCCCCTGTGCACGCAAAGTCGTCGACACCGCACCGAAGGACGTGGCCGGGACAGGCGAGGACGCCGAGGAGGCAGGGACATGAGCCCGCGACGAGGCGTTGACGACGCGGATGGCCTCACCTCGGTCGACCTTCTGGAGGAGATTCGAGCCCTGCCCTGGCTGGGCGCCGCAACTATCGCCGGCTCCGGGCCGTTACCTGTACGCTCTGGTCTGGGGCAGATGAGCGGCTGGAGGAGCGGAGTGCCGGACGCGAGGAAATCGACCGGCGAGGCCAGGCAAGCCGCCTCGGTGGGCTGAGGTTAGAACCTGAAGCGAGTCAGCCCGCCCGGCTCGGTGCCCAGTACCACGGTCACCGAATGTGGCTTGATGCGATAGACGTTCCACGGCGGTGGTCCCTGCGACGGCGCGTTGAACGGGGCGGTGATACCAGCCCCGGTCTCATCCAGTTCGGCGGGCCACCCCTGGTCCGCCCAGGCCTTGGCCAGGCGCGTCAGTGTGGCCGGCTCGGTCTCCCGCGCTGCCTCACCTTCGGCGACGACGTCTGCATCGCGGATCGAGACCGCGATCGAGCAGCGAGGGTCGCGGGCGACGTTGCGGCCCTTCCGGGTACCCGATCCGGTCTGGAACCAGAAGCTTCCGTCCAGCCAGAGCGCACCGACTGCAGTCACGTGCGGGCTCCCGTCCTCGTTCACCGTCGAGAGCCACGTCGTGCGAGCGTTGTGGGCGTCTGGAGCAGGCGGCGATCCGGCATCGAGCTTCTCGACGACGTTCGCCCAGTTCACCGCGGGCAGCCCGTCAGTCGAACCCAAGTTGATGATGTCCATTGCGTCTCCCTTCTCGCAGTCCGGCGACACTCTGTCGTCCATCAGACGTTTACGGGTCGGCAGAGTCATCGTGTATCAGCGTTGCAAGCCGATCCTGGAAATTTCGCTCGGTGGGGAAAGGCGCGGCGAAGATCCCCAAACTCAAGAGCCTCCCGGCCTCGTACGGCGGGGTCCGCCGTGTTTTCAGCCGTCAGATTCCGCGCGGCGGGCATCATTATCGCGAAGCCACCCGATGAGGTTCTCACGCTGGGTTCCTTCTCCGGTGGCGGCGTCGAGCGGTGTGCCTTTGGCGTAGTCGGGGACCCAGCTGAGGTCGGCCCCGCGGCCCAATAGGTACTCGGCGGCGCGACGTTGCCCTCCAGAGCAGGCGTGCCAGAACGCTTGGGACACCTGCTCCGAAGATGGGCTGTCACCAAGGAGCTGAGCGAGCCGGTCGAGCAAGCCCAACGAAGCCGCTATCCACGGCTGGTCGACGTCGGCACGGCGCGCCACAAGGAGCCGAGCCACGTCCCAACAGCCGTACCCGACGGCGTTCGCGAGCGGGCTGCCGATCGACCCGCCGGGCGCGTTGATGTCCGCTCCGGCATCGATTAGCGCAGCCGCGACATGCCAATCGTCGCTGCTCGCGGCCCAGTGAAGAGGTGTTTCCTCCCCAGGTTGGCGGGCGTTGGGGTCGGCGCCGGCCTCGACCAGCAGCCCCACAATCTCCGGGCCGTTGGGGAAGTACCCGGGCCAGTCGGTGACCGCATGCAGCGGGGTCCGAGACTTGTACCTGCCGCCGAGCGGTGCCGACGCGACGCCGGAATGGTCGTTGAGGAGTTGGCGCAGCCCTGCGATATCGCCCGAGTGGATGGCCGATACGACAGCGTCGGCGACATCGGCCGGTCCGCTCACTGCTGCCGGCCCGACTCGACGTCCGCGTCGGCCTCACCACGGGCGGCTCCCGTGCTCGCACGCCTGCCCGATCGGCAACTACGGTCAGTCAGCAGCAGCGTCATCCCTCGGCCTTCGGCCGCCGCTTGCAATACCTCCTCGACGACGCCGGATCGCCTTGGCGCGTCGTCGAGCAGCTCGGCGAGCTCGGCTACCTGGGCGGCGCTGAGGCGCTGTCTCATGGCCCCCAGTATCGCTCGGCCCGGTGATGGTTGCCTCGAAGTGCTCCGCGGTCGGGGCACCGACCGGGGACGGCACCCACGTGCCCCAAGACATCGAGGTCCTTCAATCCCCAACCAACTGACGCGTTGAAGAAGTGCCCCTCATGTGCACCGAGCAGGCCCGCCGCAGCGGGACAGCATGCTCACCCCCCTCCCAGCTGCCACCAAACGTTCGTCGGAGCCGTCCCAGTATCGCGACCGAAAAGTGCCCTCCTTACGCGGAATTCCGCGTAATCCGGGCAGTCCTGGTTGCCAGTGGGCTGAGCGTTAGGGGGCACGTTTCTGCCATCAGTCGACGGTGGCCGCCGGACATGCCAGCTCGGATCCGAAGCGCCTGTTATCGTCACGCCACGCCTCGTGAGCCCGATTCGGGGCGCGCCGAGCTGGGACTCGAGGAGAGCCCGTCGGGTCCTTGGTGTCGGGTGGCGCGGACGGGCGTACTATCGTCTGGACTGATCGGGAGTTCGCTCCGAGCGGGCTGAGAGGACGGCTAGGGCCGTCGACCGTATGAACCTGACTGGGTAATGCCGGCGTAGGGAGAGCTGATGACTATTGCGAATGTAGGTTCGTCCTCGATCACTGCTCGGGGTGCTCGGACCGGGTCGAGAGGGGCCGAAACTGGGAGCCGTAGGACTCTCTGATCGGCTCTCGAGCCGATGTTCGGGTCCCGATGCGCGAAGTGCTGCTAGCGAGCGGGGATGCGGTTGTTCTTTACGACACTAGCGGGCCTTACACCGATCCGGGCTTTACCGCCGACATCGTTCGGGGGTCTGCCGGCCCTGCGCGACGCCTGGATTGCCGAGCGCGGCGACACCGAAGAATACGACGGGCGGCCGCCTCGCCCAGAGGACAATGGACGCCCCCGGGCCGGGGATCGCCGCAACCTGGACGAGATTTTCACTGGGTCGGGCCGTCGTCCCCGCGGCGCTGTCGGTGAGCGGGCGGCGACCCAACTGGCGTACGCCCGTCGAGGTGAGATCACCCCGGAGATGGAGTTCATCGCCTTGCGCGAGGGCCTCGCTGTCGAACTGGTGCGCGACGAGGTTGCGGCGGGGCGGGCGGTCATCCCGCTCAACTGCAACCATCCCGAGGCGGAGCCGATGGTGATCGGGCGGCGCTTCTTGGTAAAGATCAACGCCAACATCGGCAACTCGGCGGTGGCGTCGTCCATCGATGACGAGGTCGAGAAGATGCGATGGGCGACCCGCTGGGGCGCCGACACGGTGATGGATCTGTCCACCGGGTGCAACATTCACACCACCCGGGAGTGGATCATCCGAAACAGCGCGGTGCCGGTGGGTACCGTACCGATCTACCAGGCGCTCGACAAGGTCAACGGCAAGGCCGAGGACCTCACCTGGGAGGCCTACCGGGACACCGTCATCGAGCAGTGCGAACAGGGTGTCGACTACATGACCGTCCACGCCGGCGTGCTGCTGCGATACATCCCGCTCACCGCCAGGCGCCAAACCGGGATCGTCAGCCGGGGCGGGTCGATCCTGGCGGCGTGGTGCTTGGCTCACCAGGAGAACTTCCTCCACACCCATTTCGGCGAGCTCTGCGACATCCTCCGGGCCTACGACGTCACCTTCTCCCTCGGCGACGGCCTGCGGCCCGGATCGATCGCCGATGCCAACGACGACGCACAGCTGGCCGAGCTGGAGACATTGGGCGAACTCGGCCGGGTGGCTCGGGACCGCGACGTGCAGGTCATGATCGAAGGCCCCGGGCACGTGCCGATGCACAAGATCAAAGAGAACATGGACCTGCAGCTCGAGCTGTGCGACGAGGCCCCCTTCTACACCCTCGGCCCGCTCACCACCGACATCGCGCCCGGCTACGACCACATCACCTCCGCGATCGGCGCGGCGATGATCGGCTGGTACGGCACCCCCCTGCTGTGCTACGTCACACCCAAAGAGCACCTCGGGCTACCCGATCGTGATGACGTCAAGACCGGGGTCATCTCATACAAGATCGCCGCCCACGCCGCCGACCTGGCCAAAGGCCATCCCGGCGTACAGGCCTGGGACGAAGACGATGAGCCAACGGATCCAAAGCACGGTCGGTCCAGCCGACTTGAAGGGTCACCCGGCCCGCCGGGCCACCCTCGCAAACCAGCACACGCTCCGCCCCCGGACGGGCCTTCTCGAAAAGAACCGTCAGGCGCTGACCGGCCAGTGGATGGAACGGATGAGTGACGACGATCGAGTCCGAAACCGGGCTCGACTTGGACATACGGGCCCTATGCCGGGACCGTTGGAATCCCCAACCGGCGTTTCGACCCGTCAGGCTTTGGTATCTCCACCCGGCGCACCGGCGCCGGACGGTACACGCCTGCACGAAGGCTCTCCTGGAGCTCGGCGAGCATCCGCTCCACCCCATAGGCCTCCACCGCAGCCAAGGTCATTCCATCCACCCCAGCCACGCCACGATTAGCCCGGACCCGCTCCCACGCCTCCCACAGGACGTCACTCCTGTAGATGCGGTCATACAGGGCGTGGAAACGCCGACCCGGAGACTGCTTGGCCGCAGCCCATAGCCAGTTCTGCAGTTGTCGCACTTTAACCAGGGGCACATGACGCCCCTGAGGGAAATTGGACGGGGCGGTCCCCGCCATGCCCTCACGCTTACCCACTTCACCGGCCTGACCGAAGTCGGGGCCCTTCCCTGGTACTCGGGCAGACAACACCCTCCCAGCTACTACGACCCCGTCGGACTCCCGCTGACCTCCGGCGGACTTCACCACTGGTTATACCACCGGTCTTTGCTGACAAGGCTGGCCAGACGGGCCTCTCCTGTTCCGACCCAACCCGTGCGTGCGTGCCGCTCCCCGTACCCCGAGGGGACCCGACCAAGGGCATCTCCGGAACTGGCCAACAGGTCGGACATGGGCCTTCACCGTGACATGAACGGCTCGGCTCCCCCATTGTGAATCTGACGAGGCTGCAGGGCTCGGACCGGGTGGTCCTACGGCCCACACGCTTGCTCCCTCCAAAGAGGCTTTCGACACCCCGCTCAGCCCGCCGCCTCTCAGCAACGAACCGGGGCCTGCTACCGGGCGTTCCGGCACTTACCCGGACGGGACTCGCACCCGCTGGGTTGGTCCAGCTTCCAGGACGCAACATGATCCGACGCAGAGAGCGGTGGTGACGGGCCCTTCTGCCGGCTGCGGGGGCGGCTCCTCCCATTCCTCAGCGCCGATCGAACAGAGGGGCGAGGAGCGCCACCACGCCCAGGCGCCGCAACGCACAACGGCTGTGGCACCGCCGACCACCCCCGCCTCCGCCTCCTGCGGCCTTCCCGTCACCCACGACAGCTACAGCGTCTTGCTTATCGCGGTGCCCCTCATGGAGGATCCGTAGCTTTCCCTGCCTCGCGCCTCGGGCAGCGCCGATTCGCTTGCGGCAGAGCAGACTCTGCTACCTGCCGCGGGGGAGCCCCCAATACGACACCAGTGGATCGTGCGGCAGGGCGAGTGGAATTTGGCTTCCTCGCCAGCAGAGCCGATCTAGCGGCGAGACCTCATCGCCGCTCCTCGCCCGTCTCGCCGACAACAGGGCCAAGGGCCCCAAGGCGACGTCCTTGTGCCCGCTGACCTGCAGCTGCTTCAGGCAAGCGCACTCATGCTCTGCCAGAAAGAGAACGACCAAATCCTCGTCGAGATCCTGGGATCGACGGACGACCAATCACGCGGCCGGGTGGTCGCTCGACTCGCCTTCACCAACGAGAACTTCAAGCAGTTCGTGACTGGCCTAGTCACCGTCACAGAAGACGGCGATCGTCCAACCAGGACTCAATCCAACTGACCATGCGTATTTTGTCCATCGCCGGCTCGTCCAGACGACGGGATAGGGTCAGGCCCAAGCCGTTCGTCCCAGATCGCGCGTCCCGTTTCCGCGGCTGGCGTCGAGGTCGTGGGGTCGCTATCATGGGGACGCTCGCCGAAGGTACAGCGGCAGCGCCCGGCCACTGCGACCGAGCGTTGCCGCGCACCCTGAGGCGCTCACTTCCAAAGCGGCCCCCACATCAACGCGATATGGGCGTGGCGTTCGCTATTTAAACGAGACAGGTCCCGAGGCGAGCACTGTCGAAGTCTGAGTGACAGGCGGGGCGTTCGGAGCGCATTGTCCGTTCGCCTTGCGCGGGGCGATGCCGTGCACCGTGACCACATAGGTCCCCGAGCCGGAAATGCCCTGGTATGCCCCGTAACCGTTGGTAAGGGTGTACGGCCCTGTGATGACAATCGTGAAGGCACACGTGTTGGGGTTGGAGGACTGCGAGACCACTGTCGACTGGCTAGATGGGTGACGGGCGGTAAAGGCTCCGTTGGGGAAGACGAACAAATCGCGATTGGTACGGGAGTAGTCTGTCCCGCCGGCGTTGAATACGCCGTGGGCGAAGACGGCGCCCGGCTGGTTGTTGACGGTGACTATCTTGAAATGTTCGATCCCACTCGACGGGCTCGCTGAAGCGAGCGCTGGCGAGACGGTGAGCACCGCAACGACAAGTGCCGTCACGAGTAGCAGCTTCCGCATACTTCCCCTCCTATCAGCACAGCGGCTGGCTCATCCACCCGCTGACTCTGTGTTTTACTCCCGACAGAGGTGAATGGGCAATAGTTTCGACGGGTCTGGTTTTGTTTAATTCAGGAATGCCGTCTGTCAGCCGCTTGCTGGCAACAGCCGTATCAGAACCGCCCGCTGGTACCACAGCGACCGCTTTTCGTGTTCGGGCTGACGATTGACGTGGTCTTCTTAGCTTGCGATTAAACCTCAGGCTTAGCGCGCCGCGTCCTTGAGGATCAGTTCGGTGGCCTTGGCGGCCACTTGTCGCATTTCGGTCAGTAAACCGGGTCTTGGCGCCTCAACCGATGTCGGCTTGAAGCGGAAGGTCATCGTCTGGCCTTCGCGTGACCGGTTCGAGGGTGCGGGCGGCTTTGAGTGCGGCGCGCCCTATGGCGTTGGCGTAGGTGGGGAAGGAGAACGGGACCAGGGCGAGCTGCTGGACTGTCATGCCCGAGGCCATGGCGATCGCGGCCAGTTGGGCCAGCTCGACGGCGCGCTCGCCCACGATGTGGCAGCCGAGGATGGTGTGCAGCTCTCGGTCGACGACCAGTTTGCAGAAGCCGGTGGGCCGGCCGTCGATGATCGGTCGGGCCAGGGCGTCGAAACGCTCGGTGGTGACGATCACGTCGCGGCTGTTGCGGGCGGTGGCCTCGGTGACTCCGACCGAGGCGTATTCGGGGTCGGTGAAGCTGCCGATGGGGCTGACGTCGGCGGGCAGGGCGGTGGTGCTGCCGAGCACGGCGTTGGTGGCCGCCAGGTAGCCTTCGCGGGCGGCCTCGTGGACGACCATGACGTGCCCGGTGATGTCGCCGGCGGCGAAGATGTGGGGGGCGGTGGTGCGAAGCTGGGAGTCCACCCGCAGGTAGCCGCGCTGGTCGGTCTCCACCCCGGCGGCGGCCAGGTTGAGTCCGGCGGTGTTGGCGACCCATCCGGCCGCCACCACCGCCACCGTGGCCTCGATGTGCTCTGGGGTGTCGGGTGTGGTGTAGATCAGCCGGACGCCGGCGGGGCAGGACTCGAAACGCTCGATGATCCCGGCCTGCTCCAGGACCCGGATCCCCGACGCTTGTAAGGCGGCGCTGACGGCGGCGGCGACGTCGTGGTCTTCGCTCATCAGGATGCGTGGTGCGGCCTCGAACAGTGTCACTTGTGACCCGAAGGCGTTGAAGATCGAGGCGACCTGCACACCGGTGGCGCCGGCGCCGATCACCAGCATGGAGGGCGGAGCCGAGGAGAAACTCCAGGCGTCGCTGTGGGTGCAGGTCAGGTCGAAGCCGGGCAGGTCCAGTCGGCGGGCCATGCCGCCGGTGCAGATGATGAACTTCTCGGCGCGGAGCCTTGGTGCCTGGGCGCTTTGGATCAGGTGCGGGTCGATGAACCGGGCCGCCCCGGCGTGCTCGTGGATGGCCACCCCCGACTGCTGGAGCTCTTCGTCCAGCACCGAGTGGGCCCGTACGTCGGCGGTGACCTCGCGGACGCGTTCCACCAACCGGGGGTAGTCGAGGGCGGGTTCACCGGCGGTGATGCCGTAGCGGGGCAGTTGCCTAGTCTCGCGGATCAGCCGCGCCGCGTGCGCCAGGGTGCGCACCGGAACCGGCCCGTCGGCGGCGGCCGTTCCGCCCAGCCCGGCACTGGTGATCAGCGCCGTTCGGGCTCCCAGCCGCGCCGCCCGCAGCGCGGCGATGACACCGGCTGGACCCCCTCCGATGACCACCACATCGAGGCTGTCCCGGCTCGAGGAGGCCATCGCCGCGAGTATACGGGCGGTGCGGGCGCTCCTCCCCCCTCCCGGCGGGTAGCGTCGGCGGCACGGTGGAAACTATGGGCTGCGACCAATTCCGGCTAGACCAGCGGCGAAACCCGGCCCTGGCACGGCGATAACGACGCAGGCGAACAAGACGCCCACATGAACTACACGTCGATTGACCTGTACTTTGTGATCGACACGTTCCTGCTGTTGTTGATCGGGGTGGGACCCAAGATCGCCCTGGTGCCGTTCGTGGAGATCACCGCCGCCCTCGACACCAAGACGAAGGCCCTCGTCGTCCGCAAGATGATCACCACCGCCGGCGTGGTCTCGCTCCTGCTGGTCGGACTGGGCGAGCTGCTGGCCCGACTGCTGCACTTCTCGACCGGGTCGCTCTCGGTCGCCGGCGGGCTCATCCTGGTCATCATCGCCATCACCATGGTGCTCGGCGCCGGCGAACCAAAGGAGAGTCAGGCCATAAAGGGACGCGATCCGCTGCGGGTCGCCACCTTCCCGCTGGCGGTCCCCTACCTGCTCAACCCGGCCGGCATCGTGACCCTGGTGACCCTCTCCGCCGAGGCCGACTCGGTGGCCGTGTTCGCCATCGTGGTGGTCCTGGTGGGCGTGGTGCTCGGGCTGGACGTCGCCGTGTTCCGTTGGGCCAACCGAGTCAGCGACCATCTCGATGAGAGCCGCATGCTCATCACCGAGAAGGTCTTCGGCATCCTTCTGGCCGCCCTGGCCGTCCAACTCATCCTGGACGGACTCCACAGCGTCGGCGTCATTCACCTGACCCCGCACTGAACCGGCAGGCGAGCCCGTGCCGCCGCCCAGCCCGTGACCCCGGCGGACAGCCCGGTGCCGGCCAGGCCGGTGGCGTCACAGCTGTCGGATGGGTCAGCAGATCTTGAGGCTTCGCGGAGTCGCCTACCGCCAACAAGGGACGAACGCCGGGCCGACGAAGTGGCCACCCGGCCCGGAATGACGGCCAACACCCATGCTTATGTCCGCTTGGACCAAGATCGGCCGGGCTGGGGGATCTCAGCGGGGCACAGCCCACCTGCGATGATTCGCCCATTACGGAATGCGGGCAGTCTGGCGGTGGGGTGATCAGGGCTGGTCCACCACCCGCAGGCCAGGAACCGGGGCGTGATCTGGTCGAACGGTTCGATCCGCCCGCCCTGGCCATCGGTCCGGAATGGGTGCCGCTGGGTGTGCGATGCTGGGCGGCAGTATGAGGCGTTTGGTTCCGCTTGAAGCGACCCTTTCGCCGGGGGTCCGGGGGTGACGAGCGACGCCGTGGCCTGCACGATCAGTCAGGCTCAGCTCGGCGAGGGTCTTCGCTGGGACGCTCGGCGCGCTGAGCTGCTGGCGGTGGACATCCTGGCCGGGCGGGTTTACCGCGGCCGCATCGACGTCAGCGGCGGTCTCAGCCTGGTTGGCGACTACCAGGTGCCCGGCACCGTGGGCGCCATCGCGCCCGTGGACGGCGACGAGGGGTGGCTGCTGGCCGCCGGACGCGACTTCTTCCACCTCTCGCCGGATGGTTCGCTGAGCCTCCTTGCCCAGGTCGCCCCGGCCGGGACACGGATGAACGATGGCGCCTGCGATCCGCAGGGCCGGTTCTGGGCCGGCACGCTGGCCGACGACTTCCGGAGCGGGGGCGGATCGCTCTACCGGCTCGAAGGCGATGGTCGCATAGAGGTGCTACTCGACGATCTGACCATCTCCAACGGGTTGGGCTGGAGCCCCGACGGGACCACCATGTATCTCGCCGACAGCGGCCCACGTGTCGTCCACGCCTTCAGCTTCGACGCCGACGGGGGCACCATCTCCGACGGCCGGGTGCTGGTCACGGTCAGTGCAGAGGTTGGGGCCCCGGATGGCCTGACCGTCGACGCCGACGGTGACTTGTGGGTCGCCATCTACGGGGGCGGACGGGTCCAGCGCTATGCCCCCGACGGTGTACTACGTGAGACCCTGGTCGTGCCGGCCACGCAGAGCACCTCGTGCGCCTTCGCCGGCCCGGGGCTGAACCGCCTTTACGTCACCACCGCCACCGAAGGTTGGAGCGACGACGAGCGCCGCGCCCAGCCCGAGGCCGGACTCGTGTACCGATTCGACACCGACGCCACCGGGCGGCCGGCTGAGCCGTTCCGGCCCGACCCAACCTGGTGGGCCAAAGTGACCGTGGAGCAGCCCCGGGGGCTTTCCGTCTCAGAGCTTGGCGGTCATCCGCCCGAGGACCGGCCGGCCCCAGAGCCGCCCGGTCCCGTCTGACATGATTCAGGGATGCAGTCCAGTTAGGTGACGATCAAATAGCGGGTTTCGACCGACCAGCCAGAAGCCGAGCATCAGGGACACGATCGTCCAACACCTGGGTGCCGCAGCTTGGAATCGGTTCTGTGGGATCACACAGCGTCTAGCTTAGCGCTAGAGGGTCCATCCCGGCTCTTGCGTCGACGGCTCCTGCGTCGAAACCGAGTGTGTCGAGGCGATCCTCGGGTCAGTGACTCCGCTCGCCCCGGCTAGGCCCGTTCCTTGCGCCCTTTTTCTCCTTGCCGCCATTCCGTCCAAACAGGCAGGAAGTCGACTCCGCCGACCGCTCTGGGGACGCGCACCTGGCCGACCGAGTGCAGACCTCAATAGTCCGCGGGTCCGCCGCCGAAGCGAAACCGAGTCTGGGCAAATTCACCCTTGGCGAAGGACAGCACCTTGCTGGGGCGGACCTCGAAAACATGGGCGACCCCCGGTTCGTGGTGGAAGGCGCCGTCGCGCACATCGTATTGCCAGTCACCGTCGTACTTCGTCTCCCACATCGCGGCAAGGGCTCGCAGTAACGCGTCATCGGTTACCCGCTCGGCCCGTCCCTCGACGACGACGTCGAGGCCAGCCTTCCAGCGGTTGACGCCCGTCGTGAGCGCGCACTGGTCGTTGGCGCGCAGGTTGAGGGCCTTCTGCTCGCCGGGACCGGTGCAGAAGTAGAGCGCGCCGTCGTGCCACACCGCCGGTAGCGGCGTGACGTGCGGACGCCCGTTTGTACGCACCGTCGAGATCCAGAACAGCTCGGCCGATACGAGCACGCCGACGACGTCCTCCCACGGCGTCGGCCTGGCGCCGGGCGCGCTGAAGCCGGTGTGCAGATCGGATGTCGGAACAGGCGAGGACATGACGAACTCCTACATCTGTCCGTGGCGAACAGGACCGGCTGGTTCGTAGGTGCCGATGACGATGCCGAGATCGGTCACGGTGAGCTCGACAGGTCGCATCGTCGCCGGAAGGATGCCACCGTTGAACAAGCGGCGACCGCAGCCGAGCACCAGCGGAAACGTCATCAGGCGGAAGCGGTCGACCAGCTCGTGGCCCAACAGCGTCTGGAGCAGTTGGCTGCTCCCCCAGATCTGTAGCTCGTCGCCGGGTTCGTCCTTCAGTGCCTGCACCGCCGCGACGACGTCGCCGGTCACGAGGCGCGCGGTGTCAGGGTGCTCGCCGCGCCACGTGGCATCGGCCTCCCTGAGCGAGCTGGACACGACGTACTTCGGCAGCGAGTTGATCGCCACGGCAATGGCGTTGGCGGGGTCGGTCTGATCAGGCCAGTAGCCGCGGAAGATGCCAAACGTTCTACGACCGAACAGGAACGCGCTGGCGTGGCTGTTGAGCTCGGTGACGAACTCGCCGACCGCCGGGTCCGGGAACGGGGCCTGCCAACCGCCGTGGGGGAAGGCGTCGCTGGGATCCTCCTCCGGTCCCCCGGGAGCCTGCGTCACGCCGTCGAGAGTGAGAAAGGTCTGAACGGTGAGCTTCATGTCAATACAGACCGAGCGACGCACCGATTCTCAGCGGTCTCCCGCCGAATCGCAAGCTGAAATGCGGCTTCCCTACCGAAGGCTCAGGGCGGAAGGAAGAACTTGTCCGCCCGTCCACGATGCGGCTGCCCTCGCCTGCACTAGATGGACGAGTCCCTGGCTGACCAGGGCCCAAGACCGCCGATGAATCTCAGTGGGCTCTCCCGTCTATCCTTCGAGGCACGCCCGGAAGGAGAGCCACATGGGACAGCCTGTTGTGCACTTTGAGGTCATGGGCCAGGACGGCCCGGTGCTGCAGCGGTTCTACTCGGATCTCTTCGGGTGGACGATCAACGCGGAGAACCCCATGGGCTACGGCGTGATCGAGCACTCGGAGAACCACAGCACCGGCGGCATCGGGATCGGCGGCGGGATCCTCGGTGGCATGCAGCCGGGCCAGGACGGGGCCTGCTTCTACGTCGAGGTGGCCGACGTCGAGTCAACTCTTGCCGAGGCCGAGCGTCTTGGGGGTACCCGGATCGTGGGTCCCCAGCAGGTCGACGGCGGCCGGCTGGTGTTCGGCCACCTGCTCGACCCTGAGGGCCACCACGTCGGGATCATGCAGGCTGGAACCTCCGACGCGCCGGCGAAGATCGACCCCGGCGTCGGTCGGAAGGGCTCCCCAGTGGTGCACTTCGAGATCGTCGGTCAGGACTACGACACCTTGGAGCGGTTCTATTCGACGCTCTTCGGATGGAAGCCGGACCGCAACAACCCGGTGGGATACGGGATGATCGCCCGCGAGGACAACCTGAACGCGGCTGGCATCGGGATCGGCGGCGGCATCATGGCGGCCACTGAGGACACCGGGCTGGCCGGCTACGGAGGCCACAGCACCTGGTACGTGGAGGTGCCCGACGTGGAGGCAGCTTTGGCCCGTGCCGAGAGCTTGGGCGGCTCCCGGGTCATGGGCCCCGCACCGGTTCCCGACGGGCCCACGCTGGGGCAGTTCAACGACCCCGAGGGACACCTGATCGGGCTCGTCCAAGCTGAGTAGAGCAATCACTCACCAGCACCGCCGGGTCGGAGGAGGTCCCATGTCACGCGTTCGTGTTCACAACTTCTCGGTCTCGCTGGACGGATTCGGTACCGGCGAGGACCAGAGTCTTGATGCACCCTTCGGGCACGCCGGGAGCAGTCTTCACGAGTGGTTCTTTCCCACCCGCACCTTCCGGGAGATGCAAGGCGAGCCTGGAGGGAGCACCGGAATCGATGACGCCTTCGCCAGCAACTGGGCCCCCGGCGTGGGCGCGGAGATCATGGGGCGCAACAAGTTCGGGCCCCAGCGGGGTCCGTGGGTGGACGAGGAGTGGAGAGGGTGGTGGGGCGACAACCCGCCCTTCCACACCCCGGTGTTCGTCCTCACCCACCATCCGCGGTCGACGATCGAGATGAAAGGCGACACTACGTTCCACTTCATCGATGCCAGCCCCGCCGAGGCCCTGGAAGCCGCCCGGGAGGCAGCTGGCGGCCTGGATGTCCGTATCGGCGGGGGACCGTCGACGGTCCGCGCGTTCCTCGCCGCCGACCTGATCGACCACATGCACGTTGCGGTCGTGCCGATCGTGCTCGGGCGCGGAGTACGCCTCTGGGACGGCCTTGAGAGCCTCGAGCAGCGTTTCAATATCGAGGCGGTCGACTCGCCTAGCGGCGTCACCCACCTCACGTTTAGCCGCAAGTAGTTGGACGGACCCGTCGTGGAAGCAGTGGACCTCGGCGGCCGTCCGCGGACCTGGGGTCTTCCCAAATGCGTCGGGAGTACCGTGTGGCCAAGCTGATCTACGTGTCGAACGTGTCGCTCGACGGGTTTATCGAGGACGAGCACGGTAGCTTCGCGTGGACCCCGCCCAGCGACGAGGTCTTCGCGTTCATCACCGACCTTGTGCGCCCAGTCGGCACCCACCTCTACGGGCGGCGCCTGTACGAGACGATGGCTGTCTGGGAGAGCGACCCGGCCCTGGCTGCCCAATCGGAGCTCATGGCTGACTTCGCACACGTCTGGCAGGCGGCGGACAAGATCGTCTACTCCACAACGTTGGATGCAGTCTCGACCGTCAAGAGTCGACTCAAGCGCCGCTTCGATCCGGACTCGATCCGTGTGATGAAGGCCGATGCCAGTCGTGACCTGATGGTGGGTGGCGCAAACCTCGCGGCGCACGCGTTCCGGGCGGGCCTGGCCGACGAGTGCCACCTCTTCATTTACCCGGTGGTCGTCGGTCGAGGCAAGCCATCGCTACCCAGCGACTTACGCGTGCAGCTCGAGCTGCTCGACGAGCGCCGGTTCGACAGCGGTGTTGTGTACGTCCGCCATGGCATCCAGACCTGAACACTAAGACGGGCGGAAGGTGAACCAGTCGCAGGTTCGGTTGAGCCTTTGAACCTCCGACCAACCGCGTCAAGCGACGAACAGCGCACTCGTAACAACGACAGAGATGAAGTCCGGGTTGGGGATCCCCAGTAGGCCGATAGGGAACCCAAAGGGCCTTTGGCTGTACAGCTCGGAGAACCACGATCTAGACCCCGTCGGCGCACGCGGGCCCTCCGCCGCCGATGGTGCGCCGGTGAGCCTGCCCACCCCGGACGATCACCGCCATCGCTGGGTCCACGGTCAGCTGGCCGGACTCCACGGCTTGACCCATCCGTTCTTCGGCCAACCTTCAGCTGCGGCCATCAGCGGACCGCTCTGGGCGCCGTCGAGGGCTTCTCGGATGACGTCGGCATGGCCGGCGTGGCGAGCAGTCTCCTCGATCAGGTGAAGCAACACCCATCGCACGGAGCACCGCTCGGGGTCGGGGTACCACGGCTCGGGCGGAAGGGGCACCCGCCGCCTAAGGTCAACGCCGGTGGCGACCGCGTCCGTGCGGGCCGCAGCCTGCTCGTATTCCCCCAACACGCCCGAGAGTGTCTCACGCTCGCCGAGTGAAAAGCTCGCCATGTACTGCTCGAACGCGGCTCTGCTCTGACCGGCGGGGACACCCTCGATCCGGTCGGCCCAGCCACCCTCCCCGTAGGCCAGGTGCTTCACCAAGCCGCCCAAGCTGAGAGCGCTCGGCGTAGGGAGCGCGCGGGCTTGCTCGTCGCTCAGTCCGTACACGGCGTTGCGGACGGCCTGGCGTTGGTGGCCGAGGAAGCCGAGCAAACCGTCCAGCTCGCTGTCAACTAAAGGTGCGTTGATGGGCATGCCGCGAGTATGGACCGCCGAACCGGACAGGCGGACTCGGGGAGGGTCGCTACCTCTGTCCGGACAGTTTCCGAGGAGGCGAGGCCGCACCCCGTCCACTGCCACGTAGGCGTCCAGCCGGCCACGCTCTCAGGGTCTTGGGGCGAGTGCGACTGGGCAACTCTCGGCGGTTGCCGCCGGCACGATCACCTGCGTCCCGAATGGGCCGAAGGCGTGAACGCTTGGCCGCGACCAACAACATATCTCCGGGGAGGGGGCTTGCCGCAAGCGACCTCACCGTCTCACCATGCATACCCGCGGGACCCAGCAAGGACCGGGAACCGCTGACGTGAGGAGTCCTGCGTGCGTGCTTTGCCGTTGAACGACGGATCGATCGGGAACATCAAAACAGCTCAGCGACCACCGGGACGCTAGCCGCCGCGCTGGCGTCGTGTGTGGTCGTCGGCGGCTACCTGGCCTGCCCCTTGCGGGTGCCGTGTTCGGTGACGACCAGTGATGGCTGACCATGCGGTGGTGATCGCAGGCGGCGGGCCAACCGGGATGATGTTGGCGCGCGAGCTGAGATTGGCAGGGATCGACGTCGCCATCGTCGAGCGCCGCATCAGCACCGATCTCGCCGGATCGCGAGCCGGAGGGCTGCATTCGCGCACCATCGAGATCCTCGATCAGCGAGGCATCGCGGACCGATTCCTGTCGGCCGGTCGAACACATCCGGCGGTGGGCTACGCCTACATACAGCTGGACATCAGCGACTTCCCGACCCGGCACAACTACCTGCTGGCGTTGTGGCAAAACCAGTTCGAGCCCATCCTGGCTGGCCGGGTGGACGAGCTTGGCGTCCCCGTCCACCGTGGCCGCGACGTGGTCGGCTTCACGCAGGACGCCACGGGCGTCGACGTCAAGCTGTCCGACGGCGGCGTGCTGCGCGCCGAGTACCTCGTCGGCTGCGACGGAGGGCGCAGCACGGTCCGCACCGCAGCCGGAATCGACTTTCCCGGGTCGGACCCCTCTACGAGCTTCATGATGGCCGCTGATGGTGTGGCCAACAGCGTTATCGGTGAGCGCCTGGGGGTGTCGCGCTCGACGGTGCTGGTCTGGCGGCGTGATTTGGTCGAGCACGGGATCGACTGGGTAGGCAAGGTGCGCCCGGGCCGTGGTCCCAAGCCGACGATCCCCCAGGAGCGGATCGAGGCGATGGTGCACGACACCTTGCACTCCAAGCCAGATGACGGTTCCACGCATTGGTCGGTCCGGTCGATGGCGAAGCATTCGGGCCTGTCGAAATCGACGGTCCAGAAGGTTTGGAGTGCTCGGGGGATCCGCCCGCACCTGGCCGAGACCTTCAAACTGTCCAACGACAAACGCTGCGAGGAGAAGCTGCGCGACGTGGTGGAGCTGTACATGAACACCCCAGATGACTCCGTGGTGCTGTCGGTGGACGAGAAAAGCCAGATCCAGGCTTTGAATCGCACCCAGCCCAGCCTGCCGATGAAGCCGGGACGGGCGGGCACGATGACCCACGATTACAAGCGCAACGGCACCACCACGTTGTTCGCGGCGTTGAACGTCGTGACCGGGTTGCTGCTGTTCAAGTGCATGCCACGGCATCGCAACGGCGAGTTCATGAAATTCCTGCGCCTGATCGACCGCAGCATCGAGAAGGGCAAGAAGATCCACCTGATGGTCGACAACTACGGGACCCATAACCATGAGAACGTCAGGGCGTGGTTGGCGAAGCACCCTCGTTTCACCCTGCACTTCATCCCGACCAGCTCGTCGTGGCTCAACCTGGTGGAACGGTGGTTCCGTGATCTCACTGGCAAGAAGATCCGGAGAGGCAGCTTCGCCAGCGTGGCTGATCTGATCGCCGCCATCGAGGACTACATCGCCCATCACAACGCCGACCCCAAGCCTTACAAGTGGACCAAGACCGCCGACGAGATCATCGAAAAGGTCCGGCGCGGACGACTCGCCCTTCACCACGCTGCTGCGTGAACCGCGCGCCATTCGGTGGACGCCGCACTAGCCACGCGCGGGTCGGGAGGCTTGTACGAGCGAGGCGACGAGTTCAGCGGCCTCTGCCTGCATGCCGGGCATCACGACTGGGTACTGGCACGATCTTGGAGGGGTGATTATCCCGAAGTGCACGCGACTGCCTGCTTGCCCACCTTCGGGAGCCGGCTAGTTGTCTGGTCGAACATGTGTTCGTGTAAAACTCACGAACATGCGATCGGCAAACCCAACTGCGTGGTGGGTGGGCATCGCACGTGTCGACACGTCCGGAGAGGTAGCGTCGGCATCGGCGAGCGAAAGTTGTCGCCTTCCGTCAGTTGCATGGTGCCTCAGTGGAGCTCGCTATTCGGAACCGGCGCCCCGGCGCGCAAGCGATGGTCTGCATGGAGACGGGATCTGAGGCAAGTTCGGCCGCCGCACTCCTCTCTCGAACTGGCTGAACAGCAATCCGGCTCCTCGAAGGAGTACCTCCACGAGAAGGTCGGAGTGTGCAGCATCTCGGCCACCATTGTTCTCCGTAGACGATTAGGCGCGGTAAAATTGCCAAGCAGTCGCAGCCGTCGAGGAAGATGTTCAAGTGAAGTTGCGGCTCCTTCGACCCGGCGACGAACTTCGCTCCGATGACACGTTGGTCGCACGGGGCGGCCGGCTCGAGGGTGATGTCCTCAAGGAGGATGCGCGGCAGTACGCCTCTATCTACGGCACCTACGGAATCTCGGTGTTCGCCGAGCGAGGCACCTCTATCGACGAGTTGGCCCAGCAGCCGCCGCTCGTTCGATTCGAGGTGGTGACTCTCCTGACGGTTGGGGCGTTGAAGTCTGCTGGGCTACGGCTGGAGCCAACCGGTCGGAACCCCCACCACTTCACCGTGGCATGGGATGACCTCGACGCCGGGATCGAGCGCTTGCTCGGGTGCGAGTACGAGGTCTGGAGGAACCCCTATCATGAGGAGTGAGATGGAGGACCTGATGGATCTAGTAGCTGATCTCAACGCCCAGGACGACGACGGCCTTGGTTGGTCGACGATGACCGAAGCGCGGGATCCCGGTCGCGTGCGCCCCGGCGTAATGCTGCTGGCGGGCAACCAGCAGGCTCAAGCCGTCGTCCGGGTGGTTGCAGTTGACGATGACGGCCAGGTCCACTTCTCTATCCTCCCCGGCCCGGTGGCGAAGAACCGTCACTTGCTCAGCCGTACGGTGAGCTGATGTCCTGCCTCTGATGGCGGCCGCCATGTCAAACCTGCCGGGACGGACGCGCGCGGATGAGCCCGAATTCGGTTCCGGTCACGGCGTCCTGACCAGCGATTCCGCGATCAGACGTCACGGGCGAACACCTGTTCGTGGACCTCATAACCCGAAGGTCGCTGGTTCAAATCCAGCCCCCGCCACTAAAAGTCCTGGTCAGAGCCTTGCTCGGCCAGGATTGTCTTCTGTTCGACGGTGATCGGGCATCTATTCTCCGCCGGACCGTCGGAATCACAGAGGTCTGATGGGCTCGGCAATCGGCATGGGGGTGAGTACTCTCATGCCTTCTCGATCGATCGGAGCGTCGCCGTCGCCCCTCGACGAGGCCGCGTCGGTGCGACCTTCGGGTTGTCGGTGACTCTCGTGGCAACGCCTGTTCGTGTACAGGCCGCTATCGCGGGGCTCCCCTGCGGTGGGGACTGGTATCGACGCACGCCGCGTTGGGCGGCCCCTGGTTTCGGGTCGCACGCCCTGATTCCCGTGCCAACGGTGTGAACAGCGTGTATGTGGCCTGAACTGGCGGGACCGGCTTGCCGCCAGTACCGACCTGGGCTTCGCCACCCGAGTGACCACCGCGGCGGCAGGGCCCACCCTGGCGGCCCGGCTGCAGGCGACCGAAGCCGTCGGCTCCACCGCGCACAATGATGGAGACCGTCAGCGATCCCACCGGATCAGCCGCACCCGCCACCAGCCGTCAGACCCGACCGCGCTCGCTGCGACCCGCGCGGTGAGGGTCTCCGGCCGTTATTGGATCGGGTCGTGGGAAACGTCAGCAGGTCACAGGGGTCTCCTCTCGATGCGCACAGGACCGACCCGTACCCTGGTAGCCAAGGGGAGTGGACGTGTCATGGCCTACGAGATTCAGCTCAAGAGCAGCGGGCCAGAAGTGGTTGACGCTGACGGCCAGGCGTCGTGCCGGGTTACACGGGTCGACCGATGAACCCGAGGCAGCCCACTCCAACGACATTTCCAACGGGATCGGCCCCTGGTGCCCGTCGAGGTGACGGGCGAACTCCCGCAACGAACGCTCGGCCGTGATCGACTGGGTATCCAAGACCACGACGCATGACGATGTAGCCCTCGACCACAGCGGCCACCGAGCCGCTCATGACAGGCTCACCGGCCACGGCAGCGCCACCTCCTCGAGAGCATCGACATCAACCGCGGCGTAGATGCGGGTAGTGGCCAGACGGCTGTGCCCGAGCAGACCGGCGATATCGATCAAGCTGACGCCCTTGGCCTGAAGGTCTGTGGCCAAGGAATGGCGCAGCAAGTTCCCGCCCCGCGTCGGCGCCTCGATCCCCGCTCGCTCGAGCGCCCTTTGCACCACCCGTCCCACGACACTCGCGCTGATCGGCTCACCCCGACGCAGCCACACCAGGACGAACACCTCCCGGACCGTCGTGTCGGGACGGCCGTGCTCGAGGTACTCGGCCAACGCATTTCCGACCTCGGCGGTGATCGGGAGCCGCGCCCCATGACCGGTCTTGCGGGCCCGCACCGATACGACCCCCTGCCGCCAGTCGAGATCCTCCAGTCGCAATCGGCAGACCTCGCTCACCCGCAGACCCAAGCGGGCCATGCACAAGATCATCGCCCGGTCCCGCAACGACGCCGTGTTCAAGGAGGCGATGAACTCGTCAAGGACCCGCGAATCGAGGTGGCGGACAAAACCTCTGCGGTGGTGCGGCACCATCGGCACCGTGTCTTCCAGGCCCTCCCAGCCCACCCCATTGGCGCGACAGAACCGGAAGAACGAGCGCAGCGAGGTAGCCGCCAGCTCCAACGTCCTCGGCTGATAACGGCTCGACACCGCGCTGATGAACTCGATCACATCTCGTGCGCCCATTTCATCGATCTGTACTCGACCATCCGGGAACCGCTCTTCCAGGAACTCCCGAACCCAGCGGGCGTAGTTGCTCCGGGTTCCAGCACAGACACCGCGTGCCCGCCGCAGATGCTCATCAAAGGCGGCCATCACCGCCGTAGTCGTCCGACCCGAGTCGAGTACCACCTGCTCCTCCTTGACCGCCGGCCCCGCGGCCGGACTGACAAGGAGCGTCGCTGTTATGTGCAGCCGCTGCTCGACCCTGACGCAGTCATCCCCGCCTCATTGTAGGCCATCCCACGCCGAGGATGCCTGCGACTGCACATAACCGGGACCTGAGCCGAATAGGTGAAGTCCGCCACCCACCACTGATCCGGTCCCCTCGGAGTGTCCCAGGCCCGGTTGCAGCGGTCGGGATGGCGGGGTGCGGCCGGGTCGCGCCGGGTGGTCACGGTGCGGTGCTTGCCTCTAGTGATACCGCAGATGCCGACGATGGCCATCAGCCGGGCCACCTGGTCCCGGCCATGTCCATGCCGGCCCGACGGGCGGTGGCGTGGAGCTTCTCGACCCCGTACACGGCCCTGTTCGCACGCCAGAGGTCCAGCAGCCGGTTGGCGGTATGGGCATCGTCCCAGTCGGCTTGGGAGAGCCGCCCGGCCCGCTGGGCGTAGTAGGTGCTCGGGGCGATCGGTATTCCGTGCTCGGTGAGCACTCGACAGATCGGCTCGACCCCGAAGCGGTCCTTGAAAGCGTCGATGTAGGCGACGATCAGGAAAGTTTGCGGTCGAGCTCCGCCGCCGCGAAAAACGCCGACGCCGTCTTGAGGATCTCATTGGCCCGGCGCAGCTCGGCGTTCTCCCTACGCAACCGGTCCAGCTCGGCGTTGTCTTCGCTGGTCACCCCTGGGCGGATGCCGGCGTCGATCTCGGCCCGGTCGATCCAGCCCCGCAGCGTCTCGGGCTTAATATCCAACAGCTCGCCGATCTGCCGGCGGCTCTCGATGGCCGACTCGTTCCCGTGATCCCGGCGTCGCTCCTGATACAGCCGGACGGCCCGGTCACGGGTCTCCTGGTCGTACTTACGGGGTGCAGGCACGGCTCCAGTCTTCCCCCCAGGAAGACGATATCGGCGAGGGGGGCGCCGCCCAGCCCGACGATCAGACTGTTGCGGTTCTCGAGTGCTAGACGCCCAAGATGTTCATACCGCGTCGAACGTCCCTCGGCAGCTGAATGATGTCGATCGGAATCCGCAGGTCTGGCGTGGAGCACCCCATCGACGCTGACCCCAGGGCCAGCCGCGCCGCGCCGGGATGGGGGCCGGGAAGCGCGCACCTTCATATGTCACGCAGAGTGTCTCGTGTGGGCGATGGCGAAACGCCTGGATCAGACTAACGCCAAAAGGACTACGCGAAATACCCGAGAAAGGCGTTTGGCAGCACGATCATCATCGTTGTCTGGGCTAGTCTCCGACAATGAAGTTCGGGATCTCCTTCGCGAATGTGGGCCCTTTCAGTGATCCGGACGCAGCTGCGGCCTTTGCCCGGGCAGCCGATGAGGTCGGGTTCGAGTCGATCTGGACGGTGGAGCACGTGGTGTTTCCGGCCAGAATGCGTAGTCGGTATCCCTACAGCGCGGATGGCAATATCCCCGGCAACCAGCTTGACGTCGCGCTGCCCGACCCTTTGATCTGGCTCAGCTACGTGGCCTCCACGACAACCCGGATCAAGTTGGCAACGGGTGTCCTGATCCTGCCCCAGCGAAATCCAGTGGTCCTGGCAAAGGAGCTGGCCACGCTGGACCACCTCTCCAAGGGACGACTGCTGCTCGGCATCGGCGTCGGCTGGCTGGCAGAGGAGTTCGACGCCATCGGCGTCCCTTTCCGTGACCGTGGCCGCCGTGCGGACGAATACATCGAGGCGCTGCGGGCCCTCTGGGCTCACGAGCGGGCCACCTTCGATGGCGAATTCACCACGTTCGAGGAGTGCATCCTGAGACCGCAGCCAGCCGCGGGCTCCATCCCGATACACGTGGGCGGTGACAGTGTTGCCGGGGCGAGTCGCGCCGGTAGGCTCGGCGACGGCTATCTACCGGCAAGCGCGGATCTCGGGTCTGTGCGCGCCTCGATCGCCATGGCGCGCTCGGCGGCGCAGGACGCGGGCAGGGATCCGTCGACGCTCGAGGTCACCGCGGGTAGCGTGCGGCTCGGATCATCCGCGGTTGATGACGTCAGGCGACTGGAGGAGTGCGGCGTACACCGGGTGCTGATCCCGGCATCCAGCTTCTACAGGGACCCGGTCGGCAGGTTGCACCGCTGGGCTGACGAGGCATTGGTCCGTTTCGGAGCTAACCGCTGATCGCCGAGAGCTGGGTGCTTTGTAAGGAGTAGGTACGGTCCATGAGTGTTGATCCACGACCTGCCGTCAACACCACCCGATTACAGAGAGACGAACTTGGAGGTTCGTTTGGAACCTCGTCACTCTTCCCCGATTCTCCACGTACGACCCGGTGCCCGAGGTTGATCAGTTCGGCGTGATGCAGGCGGCGCGAATCACTGCGAACTCGCGGTCGAGTTTACGCCAGGTGCAGGCCTGGTCATCGGAGACGAAGAACTGGCCGAGGGCTGAGGTTGCCACGATGACGCCGGGGAGGTCCCGGTGGACTGCCAACCAGTACATCGTCGAGTTCGGCTTGACGGGAAGCTCAACTCGCTTCCATGTGATACCACCATCGCGAGATACCTCCAGCGCCCCGACGGCGCCCGGGATGCCGTCACCAACACAGACGATGATCGTGCCGTCCGCCCATGTGCGAACGCAGCGTGAGTAGGCGTAGCCGACTTTAGCCCCCGGAAAGGCATCGAAGTCGTGCCAGGCCCAGGTGGCCCCGTCGTCGTCGCTGCGAGCGAGGCCGAAGGGGGTCGTTGCCAACACCTGTGTCCTGTCACCGGTGGAGCGCACTGCAAGCCCGTGGACGTCTTGGTGGAACTCGGTTGGTCCGAGACGCCCGATATCGGCCCAGGTATCGCCTCCGTCCAGGCTGCGGTGGATGCCGCTTACTTCGACCGAGGCCCACACCCTGGCGGCATCATGGGGGTCGATGACGATGTTCGTCGTGCGAGGAATGCCGATCGGGCATTGCTCCGGGATGCTCGTGACGATCTCATTAAACGACCGGCCACCGTCGGTCGAACGATGTATGCCGGGGCGGGTACCTACGAAGATCCGGTCGACGTCGTGGGGATCGTACGCCAGTGACCAGATGTCGGCGGCGATGGGCGTTCCGATCCGGACCCATTCCCCCCCGTTGTCGTCTGACCGGAAAACCCCGACCCCGTCGAGCGAGGCTAAAATTTCACCCGGCCGGTGGGGGCTGACGGCCAGCGCCCGGCAGTTGCTCTCGACCTCCATGCCGCGTGTGATGTGGCGGAACTTTCTGCCCGCGTCATAGCTCACCCACAGCGAAGAGCTGAGATCGTCTGGCGCGACGCCGACAAATCGCAGATGTGAACACGAGCGGGTGACGAAACTCGTCACCGCGGCGGCCGTAACCACATCAGCATCCGACCTGTCCTCGTTCGAGCACCCGCTGAGGAAGGCCCGGGCCACCCTCAGAAACCGGCGATCGTCCCGACCGCCAAGCCAGGGTCGTTCTCAGGTAGGCCTGGTCGTGACCTACAACAGCCCGGAGCGGGTCCACCGCGGGCGTCAGTGCCGGCCAGGGCCGGCCCGTAATCTGGAGCCCGGGTGCGCCCGGGGTTCATTACCCGAAGGTCCCGAGCCTCAAGCGAGGTTGCGGGACAGCGTGCGGTCAGGGTGGCTCGTGCATCACGGCCAGGCCAATCTCGACGAGGTGTTCCGCAGCTCAATTGGCAGCCAAAGCCAGCGGCCGATCCAAGCGCGCCCTGGCATCAGGCGGCACCTGACAGTTGGGAAACCGGCGCCCCGGAGCACTCATCAGCATCCCAATTCTCGATTCGAAGTGGAAAGCCACCAGGCGCGCCGAAACTCCGCAGGTGCTTGGTAGTTACCGCGGATGGTGAGCCCCGCATGCGATGAGCGGACGGGCAACATTCGGGCAACTTCGGCCTCGCGAGTCTACAGAGGGTTGCAGGCGCCGCTGGGAGCAGGGCCCGCGGCCATGCGCTCAGCTCTGGCCGCCCATGACGAGGTGTCTCGGTTTGCGGTGGCGGGTCAGGGGTGTGTTCTTGTTCAAGCACACTGGGGATGCCCCAGTCGATGCACGCCTCACGAGTCACGCAATGAAGCGGCCAGGGAGGCCATCGCATCCACTTGCGCGGGCTCATCGCTCAGCGGAGTGAGTACGTAGCCGTCCACCCTGTCGACGGCAGCCGTGTGTTCCCGAATCCGGTCCAGCACCTCGACCTCGCGGCCGATATTGTAGGTACGGCACGCATCGGCCCAGTCTCCACTAAAAAAGGCGGCCAGAGCACGCTCGCACCCGACCCGCGATTCCGGGCCGTCGAGCACGTAGCACCAGTCGGAGAACACGAAGTCGATGTCTTCACGCGAGCGTCCCCCGGCCTCGGCCGCTTCGAGAACCCGCTGCCAGGCGCGTCCGAGGACTTGCGCGTCCAAGCGTCGGTAGG
The DNA here is from genome assembly GCA_963834725.1 of uncultured Acidimicrobiaceae bacterium. Classification (GTDB taxonomy): domain Bacteria; phylum Actinomycetota; class Acidimicrobiia; order Acidimicrobiales; family Palsa-688; genus PALSA-693. Next base: position 1,756,364 of record CAWICN010000001.1, on the reverse strand, counting down.
CCGAGGCGGAGTAGATCAACGGTACCCAGCCGTCGGCCAGTCGGCCCACCCTGGCGAGCTGGGGTAGCGAGCGGGGTGGTGGTTCGTCTCGCCAGTTCAATGATTGACTCGGGGAGAAAGACGCCATCCAGATAGGCGGCGGACCGTGCGTCGAGGGCGTGATCTGAACATTGGCTAGTTGCCAGAACTCGCCCTCGAAGTCGATCGGCTGCCCAGAGAGCAGTCGGGGCAGGATCCCGACGATCTCCTCGAAACGTGCCGCACGCTCGGACATCGGCACGCCGAGAACCTCGAACTCCCGCGCGTTCCAACCGCTGCCCACGCCGAGCACGAGCCTCCCTTGAGACGCGACATCGAGCGAGGCCACCATCTTGGCCAGCTGGACCGGGTGTCGGTAGGGCAGCACCAGCACCAGCGGGCCGAGAAGCACCCGGCTCGTGCGGGCCGCAATGGTCGACAGGGCGACGGTGACATCGACCATCGAAGCGCTGTACACCGCCTGCTGCTCGCTATGGGCCTCGCCCAGTAATCGGTCACCGACGAAGACGCCGTCGAGCCCGAGCGTCTCCGCTCGCTCGACCCAGCCCACGAGGTCGGCCAACGAGCTCCTAGCGCCGGGAGGCACCCATCCGGGCGGCCGAACCCCGACAAACGGCGTACCCGATTGTGCGACGCCCACTCAACCCTCGCTCGCAGGCACGTCACGATCGAGCAGCACCCTGATCACGGCCTTCGGCCGGTTCCGGTTCGTGTCCAGCAACGCATGAAAGCCACTCCCCCTTCCATCTTTGCGACGACATAGGCGGGCCCGTGACGGAGTCGATCGCCCACGGCAACCGTTCCGGTGACATCAGGCACAATCCAGTCTAGTAACGCAAAAGTCTCGCCAGGTGCAACAATCATGTCGATCATCGGAAGGCGACAACTGGCTCCCACGCTGCCGTATCGTTCGACAACGCCAGGGCACGCCCCGGCTATACTCTCCGGCCTACGCTCGGTCAGGATCGAAGAGGCCATCGTAATCCTCTAATCCGTGACAGCTATCTCGGCTCCGATTGCTCGATGACCTCTCATCATTGCCCTCACCCAAGCAGATCACGATTACCCCGCGGATCAGCGCGAACTACCACGGGCCCCTCAACCACGATGCTGCCGGTACTGCAACGATCCGATCTCGTAATGGCAACCATTAGGAAGTCGATATCATGATCGATAATCACGAGGCTAATACTTCTGCCTCGCACGCGCCGCGGAATAACCTGAGTTGACAACCTGAACGAGGTCATCGCGGATGTCGGCACCGCGGAGAGCCTCCAGGGGTGACTTCGCAGGTTTAGGGCTTTAGATTCGGTTTCTATGCCACCTAGCATGGTGCCAGAGATGGGCGAGTGCGGTGACGGCGCGGTTCGCATTGGCGTAGCACAATCGGCCAGTTGCGCGGACGGTGGACGGACCAGGGTTGTCCGGTGCGGTCACCGCCAACTCGGTCGCGGTGAGGATCGGCTTGCCGGTGGTAGCACTGACCGCGGCGGCCGCCTCGGCGAAGCGCTCGTCCTGACGCTTGTGGTAGGCGGCTATCCGATCGAGGCCGTAGTCCGGGTAAAAGGGTCCGGTTGTCATTAGTTTCGCCTGGTTTGATTGGATGCCAAGACCGAGGTAAATAATGGCGTCGACGTCCTGATGAGCAGCTATGAGCTCGAGGATCTCCGGGATCGTGTCTTTCGTCTCACCGCCGGCGAGATCGATGGGATTGTTACGGCTCCAGCGAGGGGGCAGTTTGGCGTCCAGAGCGCGGCGCAGATCCTCTGGCAATGGCATGAGAGTCAAGGCCGAGCGGCCGATGGCGTCCGCCGTGACCACCCCCCACCCACCTGCAGTGGTCAATACGACTGTTCGGGGCCCACGGGGCAGTGGCTGTGTGGCGAAGGTCGCCGCAGCTTCGAACGCCTCCTCGACTGTCGAGGCCCGAACCACCCCAGCTTGGCGACACGCACCATCGAAGATGCGATCGTCGGTTGCCAACGATCCGGTGTGGGACGCGGCTGCCCGTTGTCCCCCCGGGGTTGTCCCACCCTTCAGAAGCACGAGCGGCTTGCGGGCCGCAACTCTGGAGATCCGCTCGAAGAAACCACGGGCGTCGCTTATCCCCTCAACGTAGGCTAGCGCGACGGCTGTGGCAGGATCCTCCGCGAAGTACTCGACGACGTCAGTTACTGAAGTAGCCGCCGCGTTACCAGCCGACAGAGCCCGGCTGATCCCGATCCCCGTTTGCAACGCATAGTTCATGAATGAGGAGACGATGTTGCCTGACTGGCTCACAATCCCGATTCGGCCACAGGGTGGGTAGGGACCAACAAATTGAGCGCACAGCGAGGAGGGTGTTGACACCAATCCCTGGCCATTGGGGCCAGCAAGCACCATGTCGAGTTGGGCACTGAGGCTGACGAGCTCCCGCTCCGCCCGCTGGCCCTCCGGTCCCGCCTCTCGGTAGCCTGCAGACGTCACGAAGGCAGCCTTCGCGCCCTTCGCCGCACACGCTTTGAGAAGCTCAAGATTGGCGGACGCCGGCGTGCACACGAAGACCAGGTCGACTTCGCCATCGGGCAACTCGGCCGCCGAGCGCAGGGTCTGGACGCCCAAGACCTCTTCGCCGGACAGCGAAATGGCGTAAACGGCGCCCTGGAAATTGTGTCGGAGGATGTTGTGAAGGGCCACGAAACCGAACTTGCCAGGATGTCTCGAAACCCCGGCGACCACCACGCCACGCGGGTCGAATAGAGGTCCGAACCGATCGCGGATGCTGCTCACGCCCGTACCTCCACCAGAGCGTCCACTGCGATTGGCACTCCATCAGCCACTATCAGCGGGTTGATGTCAACGGCGACGATCGAATCGTTCGCCGTCGCGAGAGCCGACAGGCCGACAAGCACGTCGATTAAGCGGCAGCGATCTACGGCGGGCTCGCCGCGAAACGGCCCGAGCAGCGCCTGACTTCGGAGATCCTCGATCAGCTCATCGGCGTCGACCTTACTGGCTGGGGCCAGCCGGAAGGCTGCATCGGCGAGCACCTCAGCGAAGATGCCACCAACACCGAGCATGACGCACGCTCCCCAGTGCTCGTCCCGATGCACGCCGGCGATCAACTCTCGGTGGCCGTGTACCATGGCGCCAACGAGGAGACCGACGGGACCGTCCTCCGGCTGGACAAGAGCGAGTAGCTCGGCCGCGGCACGCTCAACCGCCGCGTGCTCACCAAGGTTCAGTCGGACCAAGCCACGTTCAGTCTTGTGGGCCAGACCCTCGCCGCACACCTTCAATACGACCGGGAACCCGATACGCTTGGCCGCGCCGGCTGCCTCTGCGGCCGTCGCGACGAGTTCCTCTGGCGGTACCGGAACGCCGTATGAAGCGACGAGCAGCTTGGACTCGGCCTCCGACAGGGTCCTCGTCTGGGCGGTACTGATCATGGCAGGCCATTGTAGTGTCCACGCCCCATCTCGATCCAAACGACCTCCGCTCACTCGTAAGTGTTCACGTGCCGGATCGAGTCGTCGTTTAGGAAGTTTGAGAGACGCGCGGGACCAGCGCGTTTGTGGTCGCTTGATACTCGCGATTTCTCCCCCGGGGCTGCTGGAATTTCGGGTGTGGCAGACGACGAGGCGCGTCAGTCGTATGAGGAGCTGGCGGCCGAGAACACCGAGTTGCGACGCCAGCTCGCGGCCTTGGCGATCGGGCTGGTGCTGGCCGGAGCCGAGCCCGAGGAAATGATCTCGACCATCTTCGCCTCGGGTCGCCACCTACCCGGCATCGCTGCCGGGGACGCCAGACAAAGCTCAGCAAGTTCTGAGGGGCGCACTGGTCCGACGACAGCTCGCCCTAACGGCCGGCTTCAAACCGGCATAGGGGTGTCGGGCAGGTCCTCCCGCCGGACTCGGATGATGACGAGGGCGATTGCGAGGGCGGTGATAGCTGCCCCAGCGCCCATGAGCATGGCGGTATGGATACCTGAGGTCATCGCAGCGTCGTAGGCGATTCGGTGGGCGGTCGCTCCGGACGCCCCTGGGGTTGACGCGGCGATGGTGTGAACCTTGTTGTTGACCACCGTCCAGGTCACGCTTCCGATGACGGCGAGGCCGAGCGCCCCTCCGACTTGCTGACCCGCGTTGAACATGCTTGACGCAACCCCTGCGTTCTCGTCGGCGATTCCCGCGACAACGGTCATCGTCAGCGGCACGAAGATGAGTCCCGCCCCCGCGGCGAACACGATCAGCGGGAGGCAGAGGCTGGTCAGGTAGTTGCTGTCGGGATGCAGATGCGACATCCAGTAGAGGGCGATCGGTGCCAGCACGGCGCCCGTCGTGATGGGGATGCGGGCACCGACCTTGGAGACGAGCTTGGTGTTGATCCCGGCGAAGACGATGAATGTGCCGACGAACGGGAGCCAGGCCAGGCCGCCTTTGAGGGCGCTGTAGCCCAGACCGTCTGTATGTAGAGAGTCATGAAGAAGAACATCGCGAAGAAGACCGAGGCCAGGCACAAGAGGATCAGGTAGACGCCGACGCGGTTTCGGTTCTGGAAGATCCACAGTGGCAGGAGCGGTTGTCTTTGCCGGGCTTCGATGAAGACGAAGGTGGCAAGCGCGACCGTCGCAAACGACAGGCAAGCGAGCGTCATCGGCTCGCTCCAGTGGGAAATCCCGTCGGGGCCGGTTGCGCCGTGGGTGCGTCCGTAGACGAGGGCGGCGAAACCCGCGGTGGCGAGCACGGCACCGAGCACATCCCACTGCCGGGGGTGGCGCGTCGACTCCGGGATCACCGCGAAGGCGCCGAGGATAAGGACCAAGCCAAGGGGGACGTTCACGAAGAAGACCCAACGCCACGACGCGTAAGTGGTAAGCACGCCGCCGAGGAGGAGCCCGATCGCACCTCCCATGCCCGTCATGGCCGCGTAAACCCCCAACGCCCGGGTGCGATGCTTGCCTTCGGGGAAGGTGACGGCGATGAGGGACAAAGCGGCCGGCGCGGCGAAGGCAGCGCCAAGGCCCTGCAGCGCTCTCGACCCGATGAGCCATGCCGAATCGCCCGACAGGCCGCCGCTCAGCGATCCGAGGGTGAAGACCAGGACGCCAGCCACGAACACCCGACGGCGTCCAAGGATGTCGCCGGATCGGCCCCCGAACATGAGCAACCCCCGAAGGTGATCGCGTAGACCGTGACGACCCATTCGAGGGCGGTGCCAGAGAAATGAAGCGCCCCTTCGATGTGCGGCAAGGCAGTGTTGACGATCAGCTCGTCGAGCACGAGCATGAGCTGGGCCAGCGAGATGACCCCGAGCGCCAGCCCGAGGTGCTGCCTCCTCGTGGTGATCTCGTCGGGCGGCGTGAGGATCTCGGTTGTGGCCATCGGTGCTTCTCGCTCCCTTACTCGGAATGTGTTCTGGAGAAGATGTTTATGAGGTGTCCTTCGGGGTCGCGAAAGAGCATCGATCGGGATCCCCACGGCTGTGTGGTGGGTGGCATCACCCATTCGACATCGAGGCGCTTGATTCGTTCGTACTCAGCGTCGACGTCGTCGACTGTGAAGTCGAGGATGACCTCGCCTCGCCTGCTCAGGGGTACCCTCTTGCACGAACCGCCCGGGCAGTGCTCCTCGGTAAAGCGTGACTTGGAGAAGCCGATCGACGCTGTGCCGGTCGGCACCTCCACGTAGTACTCGTTGAGTGGAACAGACTCACCGACGAGGCGTGTGTAGAAGTCGGCGATCGTCTCCACGTCATCGGTGACAATGCGCGCCTGGACCAGTTCCATCTCCGGTGCCTCAAGCGGCGGCAGGACCGGTGGGAAGATCAACCTCGGTCTCGGCGTAATTGAGGAAGTAGGCGGTGAAGAGAGTCAGACCCAGATAGGCGAAGGCCTCGGTCAGTTCCTCGTCAGACCATCCGGCGGTCTCTGCTTCCTTCCACGAGGTGTCACTCACGCGGCCCGCATGGCCGGCCGCCTCTCAGGTGAGGCTCACCAGCGCGTCAACTTTGGGGTCGCCGAGCGCTTCTCCGTTGCGCAGCGCAGCCACCTTGTCCTCAGGCCACCCGCTACCCAGCGCCAGCCTGGTGGTGATCCCGACGGCGTACTCGTTGCCCTCGGTGCTCGCCGTCGCCAGCATGAGGGCCGCGGCCAGCGGTTGTCCGAGTGTGCCGTGCTCGGCGGTTGCCCGCCGAATGGACGTGTAAGCAGCCAACACGGCGGGGGAGTGGGCCATCTGGGCGTGCAGGTTGAGCGGCTTGCCGGTGGGCGAGAACTGGATGACCCCTTCGAGCAGGGGCCTCGATGCCTCCGGCGCATCCTGGACGGTGTGAATGGGGACTCGGCTCATCGTTCTCCTCGTGGTGCATCGATCGGGCGCCCGTTGCTCAGGGGGCCAGGCGTTCCGGTACGAGTAAGGACGAGGTAGCGAGGGAGAAAGTGACGACTGGGTGAGCCGGCGCCGTGTCACATTCGCGTCGGCTACCTCGTCCTAACCGGTCGGAGTAAAGAGCCGGCGCAGCCGGCTGGTCCAGCACGGAAAACGAGAAGATGGTGCGCATGGATGACGATCCCGTCGCTGAGGCGTGGCAGGCTCACAGGCCCTACCTGGTCGATCTGGCCTTCCGCATGCTCGGTGACGTCTCGGAAGCCGAAGATGTGGTGCAAGAGGCGTTCTCTCGCCTCCTCCAAGCACACGTGAACGAGATCGAAGACAAGCGGGGATGGCTGATCGTGGTGACCAGTCGTCTGTGCTTCGACCTGATGAAGTCGGCGCGTGTGCGCCGTGAGCGCGCCCATGACACCTTCGAACTGGACCACCGGACTTCAGCCACGGCGACGGTCGACCCAGCCGATCGGATCACGCTCGACGACAACGTTCGGCTGGCGCTCGTCGTGGTCTTGCGGCGGCTCTCTCCGGCTGAGCGCGTCGTTTTCGTTCTCCACGACCTCTTTCGGATGCCGTTCGAGCTCATCGCCGAGACGGTGGGCAGAACACCAACTGGCTGTCGTCAGCTCGCCCGCCGGGCCAGGCGCAAGATTGATGATGCCAACGGCGTCGAAGTGTCACAGCCAGAGGGCGCCGAGCAGCGCGAGGTCGTCGAGCGCTTTATCGCAGCGTGTTCGACCGGACAGCTCGAGGAGCTCATCGCCGTGCTCGATCCAGATGCCTCCGGCTCGATCGACAGCAGGCCGGGCACGGTCGTTGTCGGGGCGCAGAGGGTGGCGCGCAACCTGATCCGGTTCTGGGGCCCGCCCACGATGTTGGTCTCGCAACCGGTGGGCGGCGAGATGGCGCTGCTCGGTTTCGTCGATCGAGAGCTCGCGGGGATCATGCTCCTCACCGTCGAGGAGCATCGAGTGAGAAAGGTGCACGTCGTCGCCGACTCGGTGACGTTGGACCTCGCCCGGACGCAGCTCTCCCTCACCGCCGTCGGTCCGTAGCGGTCTCAGCCAACGCCCGTCACTTTTCGGACTTCGACATCGTCCTATCCGGTGGCTGTCTGCGCCGCAGGCAAGCAGAGCGCAGCGACAAAGAAGCGAAATGCGCCAAGGCAGATCCCTCCGGAAGAAGGAAACGAATCAGCAAGCTGAAGATCATCATCGGCAGCACCAGAGACGGACGGGCCGCCGACCTTGTCATCCTATGGTTTACGGCCAGCGCGAATGAGCACCCGGACTTCGACGTTGAGATCCTCGACCTTCGCGACTGGGAACTTCCCATCTTCGCGGAGACCTTCGCGGCCGTGAGTGACTTCAACAACCCGACGTTCTCAGCTCCGACCGTCAAAGAGTGGAACAAGAAGATCGCGCAGGGTGACGCCTACGTGTTGATCACCCCCGAGTACAACCATAGCGTTCCCGGTGTCTTGAAGAATGCCATCGCCAGCGTCTTCGCCACCTTCGCCTTCCGCATCAAGCCCTTCGGCTGTGTCGCCTACAGCGGAAGCATTGCCGGAGGAAGCCGCGCCGTCGAACACCTCGCGCGATCGGGGTCGAAGCCGAACTGGTGCCGCTGAGGAACAACGTCGTCCTCATCCCCTACGTGTCCGACGCCTTCGGCGACGATGGCCAGCCGAAGGACCCACGTACCCAGACAGCCGCGACCATCCTCCTCGACGATCTCTCTTGGTGGTCCAGATCTCTTGAGGGTGCTCGGGCGCAAGGTCAGCTGCCGCCGGCCTTCATCCGACAGATGGCAGCGCATGCGGAGCGATAACCCGAATGGACTGGGTCGACACCAGCCCCGAGTTGCCTCCATCCCATCCGAAGCGAGCCGGCAAGCCGCACAGACGATGACAAGGAGAACGAACATGGCTCAACCAGCAAGACCGGTCGTGCGCCCCTCGGGCCTCATCCGATACGTCATGCGGCCGATGACGAAGATCCTGAATCCACTGGTGAAGAAGGTGGCGGGCCGCAAGCACATGTCCATGGCCGCCCGGGTGTACCACACGGGACGGCGAAGCGGCCGAACCTATGAGACCTCAACAGGTGCACGTCTTGCCGGTGACGTGTTCGTCATTCCCCTCACCTTCGGAACAGAATCAGACTGGTGCCGCAACCTGGTGGCTGCTGGAGGTGGTCGCATCCGGCTCAAGGCTCGGACCTACGAAGTGGCCTCTCCCGAAGTGTTCGCCTGGGAAGCGAATCGCCCTCTCGTCAAGAGCGCCTATCCAGCGGTGATGCGGCTGATGTTGAAGGGCCTCGGCATAAAGGCGCTCCTTCGGCTGGACATCGTTTCGACCAGGACGAGAGCAGACGGCAGTGCTGGTACCAATGGACTGCCTGCAGCTGCTGGCTCGTAGGCGTGGTGCGACAAACGGAGGGAGACTACGGTGGCCAATCTTGCCCTCGTAAGTGAGCTTGCCGAGGCCGACGACTACCTGGTCGTGCTGGCCGTCTCACGCCCCGACGGGCCGGATGATCCCGCCCTCTCATCGTCTGAGCGCACGGTCGCTTCTGTCCATCGTCTCGTGTATGAATCCGCGGGATCGTGGGCCGAACTCCCAGGCCGCGAAGGCGACCTCTCCGATCAACGGGCCCAGGCGGGCCTCGTGCCAGTCGATGATCCCGCGGATCTCGTCGTGGTCGACCAGGAGGTTGTGTCGGTAGTAGTCGCCGTGGCAGACACCCCGCACCAGCCCTGGCGCCCGGGCCGCCCACCAGGCGTCCAACTCCGGGTCGGCCAACTCAACAACCGCCATAGGGGGGCCGTCCGTAGCCGGATTCGGCGGGCGAGGCGGACCGGGCCCAGGCGACCAGCGCGCCGTGGATATCCGCCAACAGCCGGCCAGCGGCGGCGACCTGGACGGCCTCGGTGGGATCGGCCATGGAGCCCTCGACCCACTCCGAGATGGCCACCAGCCGACCGTCCCAGCCCACCATGGTCGAACACTCCACCTCCAGCGGAACGACCACCGCCTCCACGAGCTTGCCCGCGTGACGGGCCACAGCGTGGCATTACGCGAGTTCGGCCCGGCTGCGCCAGGGTGGGCTGACGTGCATGGCCAGCTGTCGCCCTCCGCTGCTCGCCCTCCAAACCTCAGCCTCCTCGCCGCTGAAGACCTGGCGCTCGAGCACAACCAGCTCACCCAGCCAGTCCGACACGCGTTCAGCAAGGTTCATCCTCATCCATGATGCTCGAACACCAGGCGTCCGGCACCCCGGGCGGCCGAAACGAGATGCCCGGCGACAATCCTCGCGTTGCGACGATATCGCCCGGCCGGCGTTATGCCACAAGCCGGGCTCGGGGTTTTGGGATACACGTTGTGGAGGGCGAGCTGCTGTGGGCTTGCTCCTTGTTGGCCCCAACATCGAACCGCTGGTTCAGGAACGTAGCCAGCGAACTGACCTGCCCGGCCGGGTCAGCGGTCAGCTGCTCGTACTCGACGAACTCCACGTCCGGATGGCGGTCGCTCGATTCAAGGACGGCCAGCGCTAATGTGCTGCAGCAAAGCAGATTGCAGCGCAGCGACACGGAGAGGCTGCTGTTGGCAGCGCTGAACTGGTTCCACCACACCGCGACATCGACCGAGGGTTGCACGGCCCGGATGGAAAGGAATCCCGTCCACTGGCGGGATGGCAGCCGTCATGCTCTAGGGGTCTGATCTCGGCGCCCGCTGAGCACGGCGGTGAGTTGTTGGGTGGTCATGGGGGGGGTCTGCCAGGGATGGCCGTCGGGTCGTAGAGCGGCCATCACCAGTTCGAGGTAGCGACTCGACGTGGTAGGTGCGTGGGCGTCGAACAGATCGGCGACCGCTCGAACCGCCATCAAGGCTACGGCTAGGTCACTGAACACCACATCCTCTCGTATGTCCCCTGCCCTCTTGCCGTTCTCGAGCAGCAACTCCACCAACGGAGCGATCCGCGTTATTCCTCGTCGTGGTGTGTCACCGATGCCAGGAGCTCTGGACACGATGACCCGCCAGCACGACGGGGCGGCGACGCATCGACGGAGGAATTCGAATACGCCTTCGGCTGGCGAGCAGTCGGCTAGGACACTCTCGGCGATTTGCTCGGTCCGCTTGTTGGCGGCCTCGACGACTGCCCCTACCAGTTCCGACTTACTCGCGAAGCGCCGATAGAGGGTACCTACTCCAACCTCGGCCCTTTCGGCGATCTCTTCCATGCAGGCTTCGTAGCCGCGCCGCGCGAACACCTCGCTGGCCGAGGCCAGGATTCTCGTGAGGTTCTGCTGGGCGTCCCGGCGAAGAGGCCTCGATTCGGTGCGAGTTGGGCTCTTCCCGCGGGGCAAGATGGGGTTTGGCCGCAACGTCGCGAGCTGAGCGGTCATTCGAGCGTCCCCGAGCGGCAGGCCGGTCCGGAGATCACGTCGACTTCGGCCAGCGGAGCGGGGTGCAGCCGATGCGCCTCCGGCCTGCTCCGACTAGGAACGGCAAGCGCCGCCAGGGCGGCCACGACCATTGAGGCTCCGCACACTATAAACGTGGCCTCGAAGCCAGTCTCCTTCGGGAACCCGCTGCGGAGACCGCCCGTAACAATGATGCTGGTTGTGATGGAACTCCCGAGCGCGCCGCCGATGCTGCGAATGTTGGTGTTCATTCCCGTGGCCACGCCAGTCTGACTGGCCGGGACTGCCTCGATGATGAGGTTGGCCATCGAAGCGAATCCGAGGGCCACCCCCACACCCAACAGGGCCGACGACACATAGAAGCTCCACTGATGGCTGTGCTGCCCCGCGAGGAGGAAATAGCTGACCGCACCGAAGCCGCCACCGGCGACGAGAAGCGATCTGGCACCGACAGCAGCGGTCAGACGTCCGATCAGGGGAGCGACCAGCAACATAGCCAGGGCCAAAGGAGCCAGGAACAGCCCGGCCTTGGTCACCGAGGCCCCGAATCCGTAACCCTCATGGATGGGAGTCTGTACAAACTGAGGAGCGACAATGAACATCGAAAACATCCCGAAGCCGAAAAGCACGGCGGCCAGGTTGGTGGTCCAGACGGCCCGGATGCGCATCATCTTCATGTCGACCACCGGATGATCCGAGCGCACCTCGGCCCATATCCAGAGACCGACGAGCAGGACGGTGACCGCGAACAGGACAACCACGGTGCCGCTCGTCCAGCCCCAGACGGGAGCCTCCGACAGGGCCAGAAGTCCCGTGGTCAGCCAGCCTGCCATGAGGACTGCGCCCAGCCAGTTGATGCGGCCGGGGGCTCGGATAGGCGACTCCGGAACGTAGACGAAGGTGGCGATGGTGGCCACCAGGACTATCACCAGTGGTATCCAAAAGAGCCAGTGATACGACAGGTGTAAAATGATAGGTCCGGCCAGCACGATCCCAGCGCCGCTCCCGATGCCAAGAATCGAGGAGATGATCCCGATCCCGGTGGCCACCTTGTGGGGCGGAAACTCGTCCCGGATGATCCCGAAAGCGAGCGGAAAGATGGCGCCACCCGTTCCCTGCACGATTCGACCCACGATCACGACTGCTATTGACGAGCCCAGGGCGCTGATCAGTGTCCCCACTCCGAGGCTGACCAGCACGACCACGAGCATCTTCTCTTTGCCGATCATGTCTCCCACTCGACCCAGGGTCGGGGTGGCTATGGCCGCGCTCACCAGGTAGGCGCTCAACAACCAGCTCGCGCCGGTCTCGGAGGTGTGCAAGGCGTGCTCGAACGACGGCAGAGCCGGCAGTACCAGCGACTGCAGGAGGCTGAAGGCAAGGGCGGATATTGCCAGGACGGCCAGGGTGGCGCGGTAGTGAATGCGTTGACCTGGCACGCCGATCTCCTAGCTCAAACGGAACAGCCTATTCCGTTTCGGGTAACGTAGCACAAGCTGAAACCTCAATAGTTCTGAGCTGGAGCGGGACCGGGGGGCCGTCAAGGCACCGCACGGACGTCCGGTCGTGCTTGCTGACGAGCAGGCGGGCGGCCGACCGGGTGACCCAGATAGCCGTCATTAAGCCGGCGATCGGGGTCATCGGAGCGGATTACTAGATCGGATGTTTGGGGATGCCCGTCGTAACCCCGAAGCTCCGGCAAGACTGACTCCGGTGCGCTGTGTGGCAATCGGAGGAAGTGCCAGTGTCGGCAAGAGCGCTAGCCCCGTATTCGTGTGCCCAGCAGACGTGGGCACCTGGCTTTGATGAAGGAGGTGGTGCGGTTGAGGTGATCCACGTCGACAAGCTCGTGTCTGCTGGCCGGTGCAAGTCCGGTCCGGGTAGTTGCCAGGAGGCCCGGTAGCAGGCTGGCGGCGCCGGGGGGAAACGCCCGGGGTCGAAGCCCAGCGTCAAAAGCCCTTTAGGGGAAGCAACCGTCCAGGCCGTAGCATTTAAGCGAATCCTGCAGCCTCGTGAGGCTAGCCCTGTATGGGGACAAGGGAGTGGCGAGCCGCTGAAATCACGGCGAAGCCCGTCGACGCCAGCTACAACCCGGGGAACATCGGAGACGTCGACTTCGAGGAGGCGGGTCAGGTCGCTACCCCATCACACCGGTCCGAGGTGGCGTGGGACCGATGACCATCGCTGTCTTGCTCGAACAGAGGGTCAAGGCAGCCGAGACCAGCGGCGTAGCCAATATCGGCGTTTGGTGACAGGTCCGGAATGGCCCACTGAATTTCATCGGACGGTCCGGAGTCGACTGGGGATGGTGAGACCTCACCGGCCAGGAGGCAGCCTGCCCGGTAGCGTCTGACGCCGTGGCGATGCCCCACATTTGAGACGGCGGTCGTATAGGCAAGCTCCGAGTTGCTGCACTGGCGTTGACCGCGCAGCCATCCGACCGGGTTGCTATGCGATCCATGGACGCCCGTAGGTCCCGATTGGTGATCTGGTGATTTGTTCCCAGCGGCCAGCTGAGATCTTGCTAAGACGGGGAAGGTGTGGGTGTCGGCGAGCGTTCTGGTAACTACCAACTTGGAAGGCAACCTGATGCCCACCCGCCCACCGCACGAATCCGGCCCAGCTCGCTCGGGAACCACCGGCCGCCAGCCGACGCAGGTGGGCCGTAGACCGCCCAGGTGGCGAGTGTGGGTCTTGCTCCTGGGCGTGCTGGTGACGGCCCTGCTGTTGTTGCGCCCGGCGATGAGTACGACGACACCGACGAAAGTGAACTTCACCCAGTTTTTGAGTGATGTCACCACCAACCAGGTCAAGACGGCGACCATCAACACGACGGGCGCGGTCAGCGGCACCCTAACCAACGGGGCGTCGTACAGGTCTCAGATCCCGACCGCGTTGCAGGACAACAGCTTGGCCGCCACCCTGCAGCAACACCACGTTCAGATCACCGGGACCGCTCCCGCCAGCGGGATCACCGTGGGCACGGTAATTCTGGACCTGCTCCCCCTGGTTCTGTTCATCGGCTTTTTCGCGTGGTTGGGCCGCCGCAGCCAAAAGGCCCTGGGTGGCATGGGCGGGATCGGCGGGATTATGGGCGTGGGCCGCTCCAAGGCCAAGGTGTATGACGAGGACCGCCCCAGCACCGGCTTCGCGGATGTAGCCGGCTACGAAGGGGCCAAGGCAGAGGTGTCCGAGGTGGTGGACTTCCTCAAGAACCCCCACAGATATCGAGCGCGCTGGGGCCGTAGGCCCCAAGGGTGTGCTCATGGTGGGTCCGCCGGGTACCGGCAAGACCCTGCTGGCCCGAGCGGTAGCCGGTGAGGCCGGGGTGCCGTTCCTGGCCCTCACGGGCTCGAGCTTCGTCGAGTTGTTCGTGGGGGTCGGGGCGTCGCGGGTGCGGGACCTTTTCGCGGATGCTCGCAAGCGAGCCCCGGCCATCATTTTCATCGACGAAATCGACGCTATCGGGGGTAAGCGCGGCAATGGCCATTTCGGCGGCAACGACGAGCGGGAGCAGACCCTCAACCAGCTTTTGGCAGAGATGGACGGCTTCGACCCCGCCACCGGGGTGGTGGTGATCGCCGCCACCAACCGGCCCGAGACCCTCGATCCGGCGCTGCTGCGCCCGGGGCGCTTCGACCGCAACGTCGAGATCGGCCTGCCCAACCAGGCCGAGCGACGGGCCATTCTGGCCGTTCACGTGCGAGGCAAGCACCTCGGCTCCGACGTGGACCTCAACGCCATCGCCCGAGGCACGCCGGGCTTCTCCGGGGCGGATCTGGCCAACCTGGTCAACGAGGCGGCCATTCACGCCGTGCGCGCCGACCGTTCGCAACTGCAGGCCAAGGACTTCGACGCGGCCCGGGACCGGCTGCTCCTCGGGCGTCGGGAGACCACCAACGCCCTCCTGCCCGACGAACAGCACAGCGTGGCCGTGCACGAGACCGGTCACGCCCTGGTGGCGGCCCTCTCGGTGCACGCCGACCCGGTGGCCAAGGTGACCATCCTGCCCGCTGGTCGGGCGCTCGGCGTGACCGAGCAGCTCCCCGAAGTCGAGCGCCACCTGTTCCCGGAGAGCTACCTCAAAGACAGCCTGGCGGTGCGCCTCGGTGGGCGGGCGGCCGAACTGCTGGTCATCGGGGAAGCGTCCACCGGCGCGGCCAACGACCTGGCGGGCGCCACCCAGCTCGCCACCCGGATGGTGCGAGAGTGGGGCCTATCCGAGCGACTCGGCCCTGTCGGACTTAACCCCGATGGGCCCGGCTACCTGGGCGAGGCGGGTTTGACGACCCGGCCCTACTCGGACGACACCCAGCGGGCCATCGACGAAGAGGTAGCCCGCCTGCTGCGAGAGGCCGAGCAGCGCGCCACCGAGTTGCTGCGCACCCACCGTGACGCCCTCGACCGCATTGTGGCGTTGCTCATCGAGAAGGAAGTTATCGACGGCAACGAGCTGGTCGCCGCCATCCGCCAGAGCGGTGTGGAACCGGCAAGCCGATCCGGCGCCGCCGCAGCCGCCGGCGCCACCGGGTCCTTCGAGGTGTCGCCCACGTCAACCGAACAGGCACATGCCGGGGAGGCGACCATGACATGGGTGCTGCCAGCCGACGAAGCGCTGAGCGCCACTCACACCCCGCGTAAAACCCGCCCACAAGCCCGGCTATGACCCAGCCGGCCAGGACGACCAGTCCCCACCAGGGGGTGAGCGTGTATCCGTCGGGGACGCTTTCCGCGAATCGGCTTCCGGCCGAGCTGGGCACGAACTTGCCGATGTTCTTCCCTATATCACCGAAAACCTTGCCGAACAGCACCGGCAGGACAAGGACCAGGCCAGCGTAGGCGACCAGCGCACCTGGTGTACTGCGCACGATCCAACCGAGGCATTCGCCGATCACACCGATCAGTGTCAGCTCGATCCCGGTCCCGACCACCACTCTGAGCGCGCCCGGGTCGGCGAGCAACCAGCCCGCACGGTAATGGGACAGAAGGCCTTGGGCCGAGAGGAAGGCCACGAACGACACGGCGGTAGTCGACGCAGTCCTCGGTCAACGCCAGGTAGGCCTCTTCGAGTGACGCATCCTGTGTGGCCAGTTGATAAAGGGTGATCTGGTTCTCGGCGGCGACGGTACCGATGTGCTCGGACGGTAGGCCTCGACGCCGCCCCGGCCAAGCCGACCATGTCGATCACCTCGTCGACTCGGGATTGCCCGATCCCAGCGGTGGCGGCCATGGCCAGCAAATGGTTTTGAGCTGACCGCCCGGGGTGAACCGCCCGGGCTTCGAGCAACACACCCACCTCCTGCAATGGTTTCGAATGCTCGGCATACGGCCTGCCATTGACCGTCACCGACCCGATGTCGGCGCGTCGAGACCGAGGATCATGCGCATCGAGGTCGACTTGCCCGCCCGTTCGGCCCCAGAGGAAGCCGGTCACAGCCCCTGGGCGGACGGTGAAACCCAGATCGTCCACCGCCACCTTGTCGCCATATCGCTTGGTCAGGCTTCGTGCCTCGATCATGCCCTCTCCACCCTGCGTTCGCCCCACCCCACGGCGCACCCCCACGCCTCTGCTACCGACCTGCGGGCTGGCGCATTGCCGGCCGATCCACTCTCGCCACCGCTGACCCATCGATCGAACGACCCCTCCTCGCTCGCTCGGCGAGATATTTCGAGACCGTGCCACACGAAGCGACGTCGAACCCTGCTGCCAGGGGAGCCGTAGCCAGGTGGATAAGTCGCTTCCGCAGGGTCCTCCAAGTGGTTATCCTGTGCGCCCCGCGAGCCGCGCCGATCATTGATGAGGCGTCGCTGACCTGGTTGGCGGGTGGCCGTACCGGGTGCACGGTCACGCCGAAGTTCCATAGATCGATGCTCAGGACGGCGCGGCCTCGGAGGCCGGCTGGCAGTCTCACGCCCGGGGGAGGGCGGAGCGTATCCAGATCGAGAGTGGCCTTCATTTGGCGCAGTCTGCCCTGAGCGTCGATCCACACGTCCACCAGAAGGGTCGAACCGAGGGTCTGGGCGACGGCCGAGGCGGTGTTGGCGTCGGCGCCCATGTTGGAGGCGGCGCGGGCCACGTCGACCTGGGCCCGGTAGTGGGTGGTGGGCGTACTGTTTATGGACTCGTTACCGATGGTGGCGATGTGGCCGCTGACATCCCGGAGCCAGGTGAGGAGCCCGCTGAAATCCAGAGCGGCCCCTACACCGGGGACCCCCAGCTGGCTGCCGACCAGACCCTGGAGGGTGGCCTGGTCGAGCCGGATCCAGGGCTTGGTTCTCGCCCCGGCGGCCAGTTGGGCCGGCAGGTGCACGAAGTAGTCCTGGCCGGTCGAGCGCACTTCGGCCCGGCCGATGGGCGCCGGTAGGGTGACGATGAGATCGGCCTGACCGGTGCGCAGATCCGCCACGCCGCCCACGTGCAGTGATGTGGGACCGATCGAGAGCGAGAGGCTGCCCCGCGCTGACTGGGCGTTTATGGTGGTGGCATAGGCGGCCAGTACCGGGGCGGGGCCAGTTGCGGCGGTGGGGTGCCCTGGCCGCTTCCCGCCCGCTTGGGTGGCCACCACTACCACACCAACGATCAGGACCGCCGCCGCGGCCAACGCCGTCACCAGCAGCGGCGCCGACCGTCGCCGGGCCCGCTCCCGCCGGGGCGGGTTCGCGCTCCAGCCGGGGATGGGAACGAGCGGGCGGTCACCGGGGCGAACCGGATCGGCCGCCGCCAGGGTGCGGCGCACCCAGTCCAGGTCAGCGTCCAGCGGTGGAGTGGATCGGTGATCAGTCATGGGTGTTCCTCTGTGTTGAGGGCGGCCAGTTCGGACTCGAGGCGCTGGCGGGCGCGGTGCAGACGCACCGTCAAGGCCGGAACGGAGATGCCCAGCGACGCGGCCGCGGCCGCCGGGCTGAGCCCCTCCCAGGCCACCAGCATGAGCAGCTCGCGGTCATCCGGCCGCAGGCGCCGCAACGCATCACGGGCGCTGGAGCGGTCCATGGCCTCGCTCGACACGTCGGGGGCGACGTCTGCTCCGGTGATGCTGTGATCCCGCGACAGCGTGGCCACGAACGCTCCAAACCGTGACTGCGCTCGGCGGCGGTTGGCCAGCTCCCGCCGGGCCACGGCATACAGCCAGGGCAGCGGGTCAGCCGGCAGGTCGTCGATCCGCCGCCACAGCACCGCGAACGTGGCCGTGGCCGCCTCACCGGCCATCTCGGCCGGGGCCCGGCGACGGCAGTAGGCCAGCACCGCATCGTGGTGTGCCGCCCACCGCGCTGCGAAGCTCTCAGCCGGATCGCAAGCCACTTTTGGCTCAGAGTCGGTGACCGGCAAGCTCATACTCTCGTTTCTGTCCGGATGCTGTCGGTTATTACAGCCATCACTCGCGACCTTCGGTCGAGGATAAGCGCCTCGAGGCCGGCCGTAAGTGTCGCCGAGGGCCTTGCTGGGGGGCATTCTGAGCTCACATTCCGGGCAGCGTCTAAGTGCCTAGACGGGACGTGGTTCAGGCGCGGCGTCCGCGGATTCCGTGTAGTGATCGGCCTCGCTTCCGCGGTCGATCTGTAACACCTTGAGGCCGGAAATTCGATCCTGATCGCGCCGTCCCATAAAAGGTGCCGGGGGCGGGGGCCGAGCTCGCTGACCTTCGAGCTGCCCAATAGGGACCTGGGTCTTTGGCCGTCAGGAGACGATATCGCGTCTACCGAAGGAGAGAAAGGCCACCGCAGCCGCGACGGCACCGTACCAGATCACCAGCCCGAGGGCGGCGGCCCAGGCCTGTCGTACGGTCCCACCCATGACGAGGGCGTTGAGGGCCACCGGCGGGAAAGGTAGGGGCTGGCTTGGGGGGCGACGATGCCGATGAGGCTTTCGAAGACCAACAGGTAGCCGATGCCGATGCCGACGGCCAGGGCCGAGCTGAGGGTCAGCGCGGCGAGCATCGCGCCGATGAGACCCCAGACAAGTGCGGCCACCAAAAGTTCAAGTAGCCGCTGAACAGGTGGGTACAGTCGAGATCCCGGTCGCCGGCCCACCCACCGGGCCACAGGTGGGTGCGA
Source organism: uncultured Acidimicrobiaceae bacterium (assembly GCA_963834725.1). Taxonomy (GTDB): domain Bacteria; phylum Actinomycetota; class Acidimicrobiia; order Acidimicrobiales; family Palsa-688; genus PALSA-693. The sequence continues at coordinate 1,737,480 of CAWICN010000001.1, read as the reverse complement.
CGTTGTGCGCTGAGGTGTAGATGAACACCGAGACGAGCCCGGCCGCCACCGCTATGACCCCAATGCCGCCGTAGACGAACATCGGCCGCCAGATGCGGATCACCTCGGGACGGACAACGCTGCGCATCAAGCGCCGTCCTGCGGCTGGTTAGCGCCAGACTGTTCGGATAGCTTCAGGTTGCTCCCGCCGGTCAGGTCCAGGAGGACCTCCTCGAGCGTCTGCTGCTGTGGGGTCAGCATGCGCAGGACGATCCCCTCGGCGGCGGGAGCCCGGTACAAGTCGGCAGACCGCTCGGCTGGCATGTGCACGATGACCTGATCGTCGGCGATCTCATAGGTCCAGCCCCGGGCTTGGACCGCGGCCTCCAGGCGCGGCCGCTCAATGACAACCCCGGGTGCGGCTACCACCCGCTCGCAGGCCCGGGTCAACAATCGCTCCAAGCCACCCGAGTACCACAGCTTGCCGGACCGGATCACCACCAGGTTGTCGATCATGGCCTGGATCTCTGCCAGGAGATGGGAGGACACACCACCGTGCGGCCGCCGGCGGCCAGCCCCTGCAAGAGTTCGCGGATCTCTACGATGCCGGCCGGGTCCAGGCCGTTCGTGGGCTCGTTCAGCACCAGCAGCTCCGGATCGGGCAGCAGCGCCGCAGCAATACCACGGCGCTGCTTCATCCCGAGCGAGTGGATCGACGCCTTGTCGTCTCCCCGCCCGGCCAGCCCCTGCCCTCGTGGGTGATTCTCAGAGCGCGGTTGGGGTGGTTGGGATAGGGTGCGGGTTGGTGCAGGTGGGGCTGTTGGGGCCGTTGCGGGTGGTGGGCGATGACGGGGTGGAGGTCAGGGTAGCGGCGCCCAAGGAGCGGGCGGTGCTGGAGCTGTTGGCCTTGCGGGCGGGGCGTGTTGCTCCGGCGGGGGAGCTGATCGACGCGGTGTGGGGTGAGGATCCGCCCCGGTCGGCGTCGAAGACCTTGCAGACCTACGTGTCGTCGTTGCGCCGTTTCTTGCCTGCGGGGAGGATCGAGACCGTCGGGGGCGGCTATCGGCTGGTGGTGTCGGCTGACGCGGTGGACGCGCTGTGTTTCGAGGAGCTTGTCCGCCAGGGGGGGCGGGCCTTGCAGGAGGGCGACCTAAGCGGGGCGGTGGAGGCTTGGAGGGAAGGATTGCGTCTGTGGCGGGGTGAGCCGCTGGCGGAGCTGGCCGGCCAGCCGACCGGGATGGCCGAGGCGGTCCGCTTGGGGGAGCTACGCCGGGACTGCGAGGAGCAGCTGGCCGAGGCCCGCTTGGCCTTGGGCGAGCACGGCTCGCTGGTGGCCGATCTGGAGGCGGCAGTGGCCGCCCAGCCGCTGCGGGAGCGCCGCTGGGCGCAGCTGATGCTCGCGCTGTACCGATCGGGCCGCCAGGCCGACGCTCTCCGCGCTTACCAGCGGCTGCGGACCGTATTGGGCGACCAGTTAGGTATCGAACCGAATACTGAGCTTCGAGCTCTGGAGCAGGGCATCCTCAACCAGGATCGTTCGCTCCAGTTCTCGGCTGATACGGCCGCCCCCGTGGTGGGCACGGCGGGTTCGAGCGGCGCCTCGGGGTTGCCTTCCGGGAATGTCACTTTTGTGTTCACCGATGTGGAGGGCTCCACTGCTCTGTTCCGTCGGCTCGGTGGGCGTTTCCCACCGTTGTTGGAGGAGCAGCGGCGCCTGATACGGGCCGCGGTATCTGCCCATGGGGGGGCGGAGGTTAACACCGCGGGGGACGGATTATTCCTGGCTTTTGCGGACGCCGCCCATGCGGTGGCAGCTTGCGTGGACGCCCAGCGGACTCTGGCTGCCTATCCCTGGCCGGCGGATGCACAGCTGCGGGTGCGCATGGGCGTCCACACCGGGGTCGCCGCCCCCACCGCGGAGCGCGACTACATTGCCGTGGCTGTTCATTTGGCTGCCCGTCTGGCGGGAGCGGGTCATGGCGGGCAGATCCTGATGTCTTCCCAGACTGCCCTTTTGCGGCCCCTCCTGCGCGCGTCATCCCTGGTGGACCGGGGAGCGTTCTTGTTGCGCGGGTTCGAGGAGGCGGAGCACATCTTCCAGTTGGTGCATCCTGATCTGCCCTCATCGTTTCCGCCCCTACTGGCTTCCCCGGCTATCGCTCACAACTTGCCGGATGTGCGCACCTCTTTCATCGGACGAGACGACGACCTCAAGTTGGTCGATGAACTGCTCCGAGCGGGCCGGCTCGTCACTATCGTCGGGCCGGGCGGGGCCGGCAAGACCCGCTTGGCTATCGAGGTGGCTGCCCGAAGTGCAGCCGAGTTCGATGGGCGGGTCCGTCTGGCTGATCTGTCTCGGATCACTGATCCTGCTTCGGTGCCCGACACGATTGTTGGCGCGTTTGACATTCGATCGACGCCGGGAGCGGATCCTCTTGACGTACTGGCAAGAACGCTCGCAGGACTGAACGCCGTGTTGATCGTGGACAACTGCGAGCACATGTTGAACGCGGTGGCGGCCTCGGTGGAGATCCTGATCTCGGCGACGACCGGACTGCGGGTGATGGCGACCAGCCGGGAGCGGCTCAGCGTTGCGGGCGAGCAGGTTTGGCGGGTGCCCACCCTGACCATCCCTGATCTCGACGCCGGGCTTAATACTGTCCGTGACAGCGCGGCCGTCCGCCTCTTCGAGGACCGGGCTCGTCTGGTCGAGCCTGACTTCACGGTGACCGCCAACAATGTTGAGGATGTGGTGGCGATCTGCCGGGAGGTGGACGGACTCCCGCTAGCCATCGAGTTGGCGGCGGCGCGCACCGGAGCTATGCATGTCTCGGATATGGCGGCCCGTTTGTCCGGTCCGACCGCGCTTTTGAAGCTGGTGAGGGGACGGCCCTCAGGCCGGCACGGCAGCTTGGAGGCGGTGATCGACTGGAGCTTCCAGCTGCTGGACGAGTCCGAGCGGCGGGCCTTGCGACGTCTGTCGGTGTTCGCTAGCGGATTCACCCTCGAAGCAGCAGAGGCCGTCATCGATGCCGCGGACCCGGTGGATACTCTGACCAGCCTGGCGGACAAGTCGCTGGTGGTCCGGGACCCCCTGGGGGGGCGTTACCGGCTTCTGGATACGATTCGGCGTTACGCGGCCGACCGCCTCGATGGCACTGGGGAGACGGCAGCCGCCCGCGCCTCACACGCCTCCTACTATTGGGGGCTCGCCCGCCAGGCCGAGTCGGCGCTGGCTGGTCCGAAGCAGGGGTCCTGGCAGGATCGGCTCAGCCTCGATCATAACAATCTCCGCCTAGCGCTCACCTACCTGCGCGACAACGGCGCTTACGATCGTACGCTGGAAATGCTGACCGCGCTGGGCCGATATTGGCTGATTCGCGCCAATCGGGTCGAAGCGGTTGCGGCGTTCGAAGCGGCGCTCGACCAAGCTGATCGTAAAGTTCCCCGGGCGCTTCTTGGCCGTGCGCTGGCTACGGCCGCCGCGGTTGCTGGACCGGTCGATCTTCATGCTAGTTGGAGGTGGATACAGGCTGCCGTGGAGATCGCCTGGGCCACCAACGATGACGCGTTGGCCGCTGACGCGCTGGGTAAACTCGCGATGGCTTCCTATTTTCGTGGACAGCCTGACCGGACCTCGGCGACAGAGTCGCTGGCGGCGGCACGCCGCGTCGGCGACTCGGTGCTCATCGGACTGGCCTTGTACTCTTGCGGCGTCGCGTGGATCGAGAGTGATAGCAGCCAGGCCATTCGTTACTTCCGAGAAGGCATTTCCGCCACGACAGCTTCAGGCGACCTTTCGGTGCGCGGGTTAGTCACCGGAGCCCTGGGCATCATCTACTTTAAAACGGGCGAACTCGGTCTGGCACATACAATGTGTGAGGCCGCCATCCGCTGTAGCGAGGAACTCGGCAGTCACGACCCGATCGATCACGCCAATTTCGCAGAAATACTCATGACGGAGGGAGACCTCCGTGCGGGGTACGACCGGATGATGATCGCACTCCGCATGCCGCAGCCCGCGCCATACCAAACTGCCGTGGTCGTGGGAACGGCTGCCCATTACGCGTTATGCATTAACGCGTTGGAGACCGCGGCGGTTCTCTACGGCGTCTACGACGAGATGATGCTCCAGATTGGTAGGTCTCCTGAGGTGCCTCAAACAGTCCGAACCGATGTATCGATTCTAGGGGCGAGGCTGGGTGAGAGCTACTCCCGACATCACGACCGGGGTCGAACGCTTAATTGGGAGGAGGCGCTGGCCCTAATTACCGCTTTAGGCTCGGGAACATCTGGGTAACAAATATCGAGTCGCCGTACATTTCGGCGGATGGAGGTGTCCAGAACTACCTCTAATCGCCAAAGAAGTCGGAAACTGTGGGGATCAGCTGGGGTGCTTCGGCGTTGCCGTTCCGGTCTCCCGGCTGCGCTAGGAAGGTGGGGTCGAGTTGTGCGACCGGATCGGTGACCACCTGCCTGAGCTTGCTGAACTGCCGGTGACCATCGCCTCGTGCTGTCGCACACCTCTGGTCTGCCCGCCGAAACGGCGGGACCGTGGTGGGAGCCGCTCGGTATGTGCCGCACCAGGATTCTGCCCGAACCGCCCCACGCCCAGGGCGTCGCCGTCCACCCGCAGATCCATGCCGTGCTGGACGAGGCGGCACACGACTCCGGGGCGACGGCTCCTGCCGGCCGGTTGTGGTCGACCGTAGAGGACCCCCCCGTTCGTCCGACGGTCATCGACCTTCCCGAACCGATCTTTCAACTGGTTCACCCGGAGTTGGAGTCGGGTTTCCCGCTTCTGCGGGCATAACCGACGATGCTCAGTCCGTCCAAGCGGCGCTTGACACCTTGGTCTGCGCCCTCGCGCCCCGGCAGATGCTCATCGTGTTCGACAACTGACTGCCCGATCTTCGAGTGCTCGGGGTGGATGGAGGCGATGGTGGTCATCGTAGAGCAGACCGACCCCGGCCGCGGTGCCACAGCTGTGGGGGTCCCTCGAGGGTGAAGGACCGCGACGAGGTGGTCTTCGCGCATCTGCTGTGTTTCGGTTGACCGGCCCGCCTGTGCTGGCATAACTTCCGCCTGCTGTAAGAGTCCGTCGCCATGTGGTCTCGATCACATTTTCGGGTTGTGTGAGGATCCTGGGACTAGGGTCTGTAACCTATGAGCAGACAACCGGAGGTCGAGCCGGGGGCGAACAAGGGCGTTACATATGGTGGTGGAGATGCAGATCTCAGAGCGGACGGGTGGCTTTTTGGTGGCCTCGACACCAGCTGACCGATACGACCGTGAACCCAGACTCCCACAACCTTCATGTCGCCGCCGGTCAGGTGTGCCCCAAGTGCAGACGGGTTATAGAGAACAACCAAGCCGTCCGCCGCATGGTGAGCGGCGCGTATAAGCACGACGCCTGCTGAGAGCTGCCGTGGGCGTCGCGACTGACCCTGGCCGGGTGAAGATCAGCCGTCGGTGAGCCCGTCAAATCGACGGCCAGGACGTCGGGTCCTCGGGGTCGGCCTGATAGCGACGGGCGCGGTCCTCCTCCGCCACCATCTCCGCCGCCAGGACTTTTCATCAGATCATCGAACAGCTCGCCGGACCTGGTCGGAGCGACCTGGGCCGTCAGCTGACTGATAACCGCGGCGTGGGCCTACACAACCCTCGCTCGAGCGTAGAGCGGGCTCACGTTGAGCCGATCATCGCTAGTCGGCAGGTCCACGAGCGCCGCGCTGGTGCCCGCCAGCGGTAGAGCTGGGCGGCGAAAAGAAGCCTCCGTGCCGTTACTGTGTCAGTCCCGCGGACGTCGCCGGTCGGGAAGGGCGCCGGCAGCCGCGCCGTAGTTCTTGAGCTGCGGTGAGGCATCGCACGGGATCCGCGAACGACCCCTGATCGGCGCTGGTGATGGCGAGGTCGGCGGCCCCAGGCATCTATGGGCCATCTATGCCCCCGTCACTCCCAGCCAGTCGGAATCGGCCGGCGTCGGCCGTCGGTCGGGAAAATCCCTGTTCAGGGGGGGTGGACGACTGTCTACCTATGTCGGCCGAGGTGGGCCCGGTCACACTCATAACCCGAAGGTCACTGGTTCAAATCCAGCCCCGCCACCACAAAAGCCCTGGTCAGGAACTATTACTGGCCAGGGCTTCGTTGTGTCTGGGCTCCGATCCCGCTCGGTGTCAAACATGTTTCAAACCTCCCCAGCCGGACGGGGCCGGACGCGGCGGCATGGTCCTGGGCCTGCTGGCAGCGACGGCGCCGTTCAAACTCGGCCTGAGCCGCCGAGCCTGCGGAGCGACCGAAGGCGGAACCAGGCGACCGAAGGGAGCCTGGCGGTTTTCAGGGTCTGGGAAGACTACGAGGGCCCCGGCGGGCCCTCAGCAACCTGCCGTCAGAGACGGCGGGTTCTCGGAAGAGGTTTGATTCCGGCAGGACGTGGAGCCGGACCGTCCGGTCGTAGTTGGCCCATGTCGTCGGCTTCACCTCGCTCTTCATGGTCGGTAGCCAGCTGCTGGTCGTCCATTCCTCTAGCGTGATCTTGGTCGGTCCGCATAGATGCCGGTGTTGACCTCGTTGACGAGCTTGGCTCTGGCAGCCTCGGCCTCCCTGCGGGTGCGGAAGGCGCCTTGACAAACCCACATTTCTGGCGCCGACGGCGGTTGGTGTTCCGACCAAGGTTGATCACGACGTACCAAGTGGTCCTTTCCCGTCCATCCGCGGTCGAATGGACCCGCTTGTGGATGTGGCCCTGCATCGTTGGCTCGCTCTCAGGCTCAGGCGGCGGCAGGGGAGAGGCCGAGCCAGTCGAGCAGCAGAGGTACCGGCATGACGATCCGCCGGCCGAGCCCGCGGGATGGGATCTCGCCACGGCGAGTTGCCTCATAGGCGGCGCTCCTGGCCACGCCGAGGATGGTCGCTGCCTCCTCGACCGTGAGGGTCAGCCGTCCTTCAAGAGCCTCGAGAGCGGAGTGGTGTACGTAATATCGGCCATGTCAGGACCCCCTCGGTAGGTAATGGCCAGGCCCCGGGGTGTTCCCGCACCGCCGGGGCCACTTGTGTATACAAGTGTAGGCTATCATGGACGTGTGACGGTGTCAACGGTTGTAGGCTAGACCATTGTGGCAAGACTCCTGGACGCAGACGACCTCATCGATGCTCAAGGCGTCGCGGAGCTGCTTGGCCTCGCGCAGCGGAACACCGTCTCGGCATACCAGCGTCGCTATCCCGCAATGCCCCGGCCGGTGGTCGATCTGGGCAGCGGACGCTGCAAGTTGTGGCTCCGCTCAGAGGTACAGCGGTGGGCTGACGCTCGTAGCAACAGAACGGCCGCGAGTGCCTGAAACGACCGACTACCTCGACCAGACCAAGGCGCGTGTCGAGATCGATAGGCAGCTCGCCGATGCCGGCTGGGCCGTGCAGAGGCACAAGCACATGAACCTCGGCGCGGCACGAGGTGTCGCCGTCCGGGAATTCCCGATGGCCGCCGGCCACGGGGACGCCGACTACCTGCTCTTCGTCGATCGCAATGCTGTCGGCGTGATCGAGGCGAAGAAGGCCGGCTCGACGTTGACCAGTCTCGAGTGGCAGTCGGCCAAGTATACGGCCGGGCTGCCCGACGACGTGCCGGCGCTGACGAGGCCGCTGGCCTTCTCCTACGAGTCGACCGGCGTCGAGACTCGTTTCACCAACGGGTTCGACCCGGAGCCGGCGAGTCGGCAGGTCTTCACATTCCACCGCCCGGAGACGCTGGCAGAGTCGGTGCGGGCGTGGTGTGAATGGGGCGGTGTCGAGCGGGCGACGTTCCGGCAGCGCCCGCACGACCTGCCGCCGCTCGACCCGGTGGGACTGTGGCCGGCCCAGGAGGCGGACATCTGCAACCTCGAGGTCTCCCTCGCCCACTTCCGCCCACGAGCGTTGATACAGATGGCGAGACGCAGCACAGTCTCGGCGACCGGCATCATGAGGGAATACCGGGGAAGCGGGAACAAAGGAAAGGTTGGTGAAGGTGATGTCCTACACGGAAGCCTCGGGCGCTCTTGCGTTGGTGCAGCGGCACCGGGATGCGATCCGCGCAGCAGCCAAGCGTCACCGGGGACACCGTGTTCAGCTGTTCGGTTCTGCGGCGCGTGGCGAAGACCGGCCTGACAGCGACATCGACTTCTTGGTTGACTTCGAGCCGGGCAGTTCCCTGTTCGATCTCCTGCATCTGGCGCGGGAACTGGAAGCCTTGCTTGGTCGGAACGTTGACGTCATCTCAACTGGAGGATTGAGATCGCGTGACCGACGGATCCTCGACGAAGCGATCGACCTCTAGCTAGCTGGCATGAGCCGCAGCGACGATGACCGTATCGAAGACATCCTGGAGGCCGCCGGAGAGGCAGCGAGGATCGTTGCTGAGGGTGAAGACGCCTTCCGAGCCGACGTGGTGCGCCAACTCGCGATGGAGCGCCTGTTGGAGATCATCGGCGAGGCGGCGCGAGCCATGAGCTCTGAAGGCCGTGACCGGTTCCGGGATGTCCCGTGGAGCGACGTTGTTGGCCTCCGGACGCTCCTGGCTCGCCACTACCACTGAACCGACCCCGGCCAGGTCTGGACGGTAGCCACTCAAAGCCTCCCAAGCCTGGTACATGCTCTGCTTAGCCAGCGGTGACGAACTCGGCGTGTCGAACCTGCCGGCACGGACAGGCCGGAATCGCGTCGGATCCGGATCGGATTCCAACGGCTGACCAGCACTTTCAGGACCTTCGAAGGTCGCTGGTTCAAATCCAGCCCCCGCCACTGAGAAACAGCAGTCAGAGCCAGTGCGAAAGCACCGGATCTCTTGTTTCTACCGGCACCACCGTGGGAAGGCACCGCCTGCTAGCGGGACACATAGCGGGACACAGGTGTGCGGGACACAGGGGGGTGGGAGTGGGAGACCTCAGGTCCGGGCAGGCTGTCACGAGCTGACTCCAAATCAGAGGTGTCCAGGTTCAGTATGGCGCCGGAGCGGTCTGCCGATCGCTCCCTCCGGGCCGAACTTCAGCTCGTCGAGAGAGTTGCTTGACACTGTGACAATTCGAAATACAGTATCGCGCGAACACGATCGTCGTTTTGAGGGCTGAGGAGGTTGCGGCCATGAAGGTGGGTCTGGCGTTGGGCTGGCAGAACTCGGATTGGGACCGCTACGACGGCGACGATTTCTCGCGGCCTCCGGCGGTGCCGGATTGGGAGGTCTATCGCGACAACCTCCGGCTCCTGGATCTCGCCGAGCCGCTCGCCTTCGACTCCATTTTCTCGATTGAACACCACATGACCCCGTATCACATGACGCCGAGCGGCCCCCAACTGCTGGCCTATCTGGCCGGCCGCACCGAGCAGATCGACCTGGGAACGGCCCTCATCGTGGTCCCCTGGTATAACCCCGTGCGGCTCGCCGAGCAGGTCTGCTTTCTGGACAATGTGCTCGACGAGGGCCGCAACCTCTGGCTCGGTGTCGGCCGCGGGACCGCGCCGCGCGAGTACCAGGCCATGGGCATTGACCAAAACGAGGCCCGTGAACGGTTCAAAGAAGGCATCGACATCCTGCGCCTGGCGCTCACCGAGGAGCGCTTCTCGTACCACGGGAAGCACTATCAGCGCGAGAACATCAGCGTCCGGCCCCGGCCTCGCCGCACGGATCTCGTCGACCGACTCTACGCCGGTGTCATCACGCCCCAAAGCCTCGAGATCACCGCCCGGATGGGGCTGAAGCTGATGTTCACGCAGTCAGTCTCTTTCGAGGATGTGGCCGACAAGGCTGCGGCGTTCAACGGCTTCCGAGCCGAAGAGGGTTGGGAGCCGATACATCCGATCATCGCAACGAACATGTTCTGTGCCGCGTCGGTGGACGAGGCAGTGGAATATGGGCTCAAGGCGGCGAACGCGTATATGACGGCAGCTGGCAAGCATTATGGCTTCGCCGAGGCGGAGCGCTTTGCCAACATCAAGGGATACGAGCAGTGGGCGCAGTTCTTGAGGGCCCGGGCGCCGCTTGCTGAGCCGGGACCGCCTTCGAGCGACGCCTCGACGCCAGCCCCTGAATCTCCGCCCCACGGCCTTTTCGGCACCCCGGATATGCTGATCGAGACATTGCAGTGGATCGCCGACAACGTCCGCCCCGGCCAGGTCGTGGTGATCACCAACCAGGGCGGGGTCCCCCCCGACGCGGTGGAGCGCAGCCTCCGCCTCTTCGCCAAGGAAGTCTTGCCGGTCGTCCATGCGATGGAGCCAGCCCCTTTCTCCACATCTACGGCCGTGCCATAACTTGCGCCTTGACGGGTAGGCATCCGGCATCGGTCACGCTGTCGTATGGCTCACCGGGGCCAACAAAATTAGCGCCGCGTGCAGCCCCCCTGGCGAAAGACGTTTCCCCCTGCGATCGTCGACCCTTCGGAGCCATGGATTCGAACGATCAGGCGAGTCGTGCCACACACCAGTGTCAGTGGTGTAGCGGATCAAAGGTCGAGGTCAAACCCCCGTCGACGACAATCACTTGACCCGTGATATATGTTGCCAGGTCTGAAGCAAGGAAGGCCACTAGGGGGGCTATGTCGTCAGGATTCCCCCAGCGGCGAAGGGCTATGTTATGGCGAATCGCCTCCGCAAACTCCGCATGTCCTGATATGCGCCACGGGCTTCGACGCCTTGACGGGAGCATTGCTGGCGATCGACATCCAGGGCCGGGGCGGCCGGCACCTTGCCGACACCTGGGCGGAGGAGCCCATTACCTACCTGGGCCTCGCGATCCCCGGGTTCCCAAACCTGTTCACAATCACCGGTCCAGGAAGCCCCTCAGTGCTGGTTACCATGCCCACCGCCATCGAGCAACACGTTGAGTGGATCGAGGGTTGCATCAGTTGGGCTGCCAACAGGGAGATCGATCAAATCGAGGCGCGGCACGACGCTGCCATGGAATGGACAGCGCACGTGCAGGAGATCGCTAATATGACACTGTTCCCGAAGGCCGGATCCTGGTACATGGGGGCGAACATTCCCGGCAAACCTCGCTTCTTTCTTCCATACATAGGCGGGTTTGACGTCTACCACGATAGGTGCGACGAAGAATCGACTGGCGGGTATACGGGTTTCGAGGTTGGCTCGAATCGGGCCGCCAGCGTTGACCGAGAAGCGGTGGCCCTCGACCGATGACTCTCGACGCTGAGTCTACGGCTCTGTTGTCGCAGATGACAGAAACTGGCGTGAAGCCGTTTGCAGAGATGACGCCCCAGGAGGCACGTACTTTCACCGAAAGCATGCGGCCACAGCCCTCGGTTGAGCCGGAGATGGCCCAACAGATCGATAGAAGAGTTCCGGTTACTGGAGGAGCTGTGCCGATACGGGTGCTGATCCCGCGAGGCACGCCTCGAGGAATGATCGTGTACTACCACGGCGGGGGCTGGCTGCTCGGCACGATAGCGGACTATGAGCTGCTCGGCCGTCGTCTCGCTCACCGGACGAATTGTGCCGTGACCCTCGTCGGGTATCGATTGGCACCGGAGTACCGGTTCCCCACGGCCGTCGACGACTCCTACGCCAGCCTGGTCTGGGTGGATAGCCACCTGGACGAACTCGTCGCGGACCGGACTCCGATCATCGTTGCAGGCGATAGCGCCGGCGGCAATCTCGCAGCAGTGATGGCTCTCAAGGCGCGAGACCTCAAAGGACCGGCGATCGCTATGCAAGTTCTGGTGTATCCGGTCACCGACTGCGATTTCGAGACGACCTCCTACCGGGATCCCGCGAACGCGCTGGTCCTCAACCGCGACGCCATGATTTGGTTTTGGGATCACTATGCGCCCGACCCGGAGGGGCGGATGCATCCGGATGCATGTCCGCTGCGTGCACCTAATACTTCCAGGGAGCCACCTGCTCTGGTAAGAACGGCTGAGCACGACCCACTGCGTGATGAGGGCGAGCTTTACGCCACGCGAATGCTCAAAGATCGGGTGCCGGTCGAGCACAAGCGATTCGAGGGTCAGATGCACGGCTTCCTCAGCATGTTCGATGTTCTCCCGGCCAGTGAAGTCGGTATCGGATATATCGCGGACGCGGTGGGCAGATGTCTCGACCGAACGGTCTAGAGCAAACGGTGCCGGTCGCAAGGAGCGGCGAGCAGCCACTGGTGAACCTGACCGGAAAGGTCGCTCTGCTGACCGGAGCCGGCGGCGTCTGGGCTCGAGTGAGGCGCGGCTGTTGGCTCGCCTCGGAGCAAAGTTGATGCTCACAGATGTGCGCGAGGAAGCCGTTCGCAGCCTGGCCGGCGAACTGGGAGAGCAGGCCGCTTTTGAGGTCCTCGATGTCCGAGATGCCGAGGCCTGGACGCGAGCAATGGAGAAAACAGTCGCAACCTTCGGGCGCCTCGACGCCTTGGTCAACAACGCCGGGATCTATCTTGCGGGGGGTACCCGTGACCTCGACCTCACTGCCGCCAGGAGAGTGTTAGATGTCAACCTCATCGGTGCCATCCTCGGTATCCATGCTGCGACACACTGCATTCAACAACCCGGCGGCTCCGTCGTGCTCATCTCGTCTGTCGCAGGTGTCCAAGGTCACTCTCAGGCCATTGCTTACAGCGCTTCAAAGTGGGGTTTGCGTGGAACTTGCAGATCCGCGGCCGTCGAGCTAGGCCCTCTCGGCATCAGGGTCAACTGCATCTGTCCAGGCGGTGTAGATACGGAAATGGCACGGGATGCCGCCCGCCAGCATGCGGCGCGGGGCGCGGACTTCGGAACAGCCACGCAGCCGATCGCCCGCCTGGCCGAACCGAGCGAGATTGCGGCGATTGCTGCCTTTCTCATCAGCGATGCGGCAAGTTACTGCACTGGGGGCGACTTCGTTGTCGACGGCGGCGCTGCCGCCGGTCTGTGAGTCGATTCTCAAGAAGGGAGCACGTGAATGGGCCGCAAGTATCATGTAATCTCGGGGGACGGGCACCTGGAGACACCGCCGGACCCGTGGGTGAAGTACGTACCGGAAGCCCACCGTCCAAGGGCGCCGAGGCTGGTTCGTCTACCGACCGGCGGCGACGCGTGGATTGTGGAAGGTCAGCCGATGCTGCGCACGGGCCAGAATCTCACCGGCGGCGGGCCGGTGAGGTTTGACGGGGGCACGTACACCGACGACCAGGGAAAGCCGGTCGCGGGGGCCGGGGATCCGTCCAGCGCCTTCACGAGCAGGACATCGACGGCATCGACGCCGAGGTCATGTTCCCGCCGGTATTCGTCACCCGGTTCATCGAGGGAATTCAGGATCGCGACGCCTATCTGGCCATCGTTCGCGCTTACAACACGTTCCTGGCCGAGGAATTCTGCTCGGTCGCGCCGGACCGGCTCATCGGAGTTGCATTCATCCCCGTCTCGGGTATCGACGATGCCATAGCCGAAATGGAGTGGGCGGCATCCCATGGGATCCGGACTGTGATGATCCAGCAATTCCCGAATGGGACAGGGCAATCCGGGCCCGAGGACGACCGCTTCTGGGAGCGATCCCTCGAGCTCGGCCTCGCCCTCTCGCCCCACTTGGGGTTCGGGATTACGACACATCCCGTGACAGGTCGACACGACACATCGCTGTGGCCCGCCCCGGCCGGGATGGCCCAGCACGCCACCGAGCCCGTACCCGGTTACACCCTGGCGCAGCTGATCGTCGGAGGGGTCTTCGACCGCTTTCCCGAGCTTCGTCTCTACTTCGCCGAGAGCAACTGCACCTATCTGCCCGGGATGCTCTACTACCTGGACAGGGACTACAAGGAGTACAACGACTGGTTCCACGTCTCGCTCAAGATGCTCCCATCGCAGTACATTGAGCAGCACGCCCTGTTCGGCATGATCCAGGAGCGGCCCGCCATCAAGATGGCACAGATCGGACTCCTGTCCTGGGACAACCTCATGTGGGGCAACGACTTCCCCCACTCGGTCGGCACATGGCCTCGGTCTCGCCAGTACCTGCAGTCCGCCTTCGAAGGGGTGCCTGAGGATGCCCAGCGCAAGGTCGTCCTCTACAACCCGGCCAGCTACTTTGGGCTTGATATCGACGCCGACATCACCGAGACGCCACAAGCGTCGGTCGACATCTAGCAGAATGGGTGGGGTGGCCACGATCCAGTCGGGCGAGGACTGGAAGCGGTTCTCGCATCTGATGGCGTCTCTCGATCGGGCTTGGGCCCTAACCTCACTTGCGCATTAGGCACCGCCCGGGCGGCCACTGCGGTCCACACCACCGGCCTCGCCCGCAGTCTCAGCCTCGGTGAAACTTGACACGTAAAGCGCCCATCTCCAGGACTCTCAGCTGTGGAGGTCCCTGAACGATGCTGGAAAGCGTTCCGGTGGAACCGACGTCGCCGTATTCATGGTCGACTCGGCAAACCGCGTGAACGACGATGCGGGGCGCCGACGCCTTGTCCGTACAGTCGAATCCTTGTGGGAAACAACCGGGCTCACGGACGACCACCCGTGCAACCTCCGTGAGGTGTTCAGTCTCATTGAGGGCATCCCGCGCTTCTGGTGCGGCGAGTAGGCAGTTAACGAAGGATCAGAATGGCCAGGTCTGCTTGCGAGAGTGACCCATTTCCGTGCCCTCAGTCGAGCAGAAGGACGGCGTCGACGTCGACCGAGCGGTTGGAGTCAATGCCACAATCGGGCCCCGCCGCCAGCTGGGCCCTCTGCTCCGATCAAGCTTCGCACGGAGTCTGGGGGATCGGACTGAAGATCTGTCGGCATACGCCTACGGCGGTCGAATCCGTTCCGGCCTACGGCGCGAACTGACTGCTCCCTGGGGTGCGGATCCGCCCCCGCTATCGGGGAGGCGGGTCACTCGCAACCGGGAGTTGTACCCGGAGGCGGAGGCCTCCTTCTGGGCGCGCCCGCAGGGTCATGGTGCCGTGATGGGCGCTGACGACGGCATTCACGATGGAAAGCCCCAGGCCGAGTCCGCCGTCGTCCGAAGCGCGGTCTGGACCGCTGCGCCGGAACGGCTCGACCAGCCCGTCGACCGTCTCGGGGTCGAGCACGGGACCGGTGTTTTCCACTTCGAACACCGCACGGCGCGATTTTTCAGCTGAGGAGACCGACACCGTCACCGTGCCACCGGTCCTGTTGTGCCGGATTGCGTTTTCGACCAGATTCCCTGCCAAGCATTCGAGCAGACTCGGGTCCCCGCTCACCATCACGGGCTCCAGAGTCGTCGACACTGTTACGCCGGCGGCGGCCGCCTCGGCTGCCGATTCGTCGATGACTGAGGTGACGACAGAAGTGAGGTCGACCGGAGACCACCGCTCGATCCCGCGCTCAGAGCGGGCGAGCACGAGCAGGGCGTCGATCACGCGCTCGGTGTCCTCGCTGTTAGCCCGCAGCTGTTCCAGGATTGTCCGCAGGTCATCGGGGTTGACCGATCGATTCGCCAGCGCCTCGTCGATGAGAACCCGCTCGGTGGCGAGCGGGGTCCGCAGCTCGTGCGAAGCGTTCGCCACGAATCGACGCTGGCTCGTGAAGGCCCGCTCGAGCCGGGCCAGCATGGCGTCGAAGGTGTCGGCGAGCTGCTTTAGCTCGTCGCTGGGTCCCTGCAGATTGATACGGGCGTGCAAGGTTCGTTCGGACAGGCTTCGTGCCGCGTCGGTGATGCGGTGAACGGGGGCTAAGGCCCGGCCGGCCATCCACCATGACAGGCCGAACGACACGATGGTCATGATTCCGAGAGCGATCGCCGACACGATTCTGAAGCTGTCGAGGAAATGTGACTGGCTGGCTGATACCGCGGCGGTGAGCCTGGTGACCTCGGCCTGAGTCGCCGGCGAGACCGGTGCCTTCAGGGCAGCGCCGACCACGGTGCCGGATTCGGAGCCGCCCGGTCCGGCGCTGAAGGAGCGGTAGTAGACGCTGCCCACCAGGTTGGGGCACTGGGCCGGGTTCAACGCGAGGACGCCGGGTCCGGTTGGGGGGCCACTGCCGCTGATCCGGGTGACTTTTTGCCCGCTTACGCTCCTCCCGCAGATGACTTCGACCGCGGTGCTGGGACCTTTTTCCCGTTGTTGCACCATCAGATAGCTGACACCCAGGAGCGCTGTGCCGGTGACAACGAAGAGGGTGGTGTAGGTGAGCGTGAGCCGGAGGCGCGCGCGGAGGGGTGCGGCCGGCGGATCATGGCGTGACCAACTGGTAGCCGACGCCAATGACGGTGGTGATGAGGGGCGGGTCTCCGAGCTTGCGACGGAGGTTGGCCAGGGTGACGCGGATGGTGTTGCTGAAGGGGTCGGCATGGGCGTCCCAAACCCGTTCCAGGAGCTCCTCGGCGCTCACCACTCTCCCGCTTGCGCCCATGAGGACTTCCAGCACGGCGAACTCCTTGTTGGTGAGACCGAGTGGCCGGCCGGCCCGTGCGGCGACGCGGCGGTTGGGGTTGAGCGTGAGCTGTCCGGCGGTCAGCATCGGCGGGAGCGCGGGTGTAGCCCGACGGCCCAGGGCCCGGATGCGGGCGATCAGTTCGGCCAGCGCGAACGGCTTGGGCAGGTAGTCGTCCGCCCCGAGGGACAGGCCGTCCACCCGGTCCTCCACCGTTCCCGAGGCGGTGAGCATCAGGATGCGGGTCTGGCCGCCGGTCAACTGGCGGCACACGTCGTCACCATGGACGCCGGGCAGGTCGCGGTCGAGTACCACCACTTCGTAACTGTTAACGGCGGTCAACCCGAGTGCGGTTCTCCCGTCGTACGCGACGTCGACCGCCATCCCTTCTCGACGCAGGCTCCGGGCGATCGAGTCTGCCATGACCTTTCGGTCCTCTACCACGAGCAGTCTCATGGAGGCATCGTCTCACGTGGACCATAAATTTCTGATAAAGGTCCGGGTTTTTTATGCCTGCTTTATCCGTCCCGTCGTAGAACAGCCCCGATGAACGAGCCAGGGGAGGCGAGGTATGACGAAGGCGTCCCAGCGGTCGGGCGGGCTGGCGGTTCTTGCCGCCGTGGCGGCGATTGGTTTGGCGGCGTGCGGCGGTTCCGGCTCGCCGCGCGTCGCAAGCCTGAGCAACAGCAGCGGCAACAGCAGCGGCAACAGCAGCGGCAGCACCACGACGACGCTGCCGAAGGGTAACCCGACCCAGCTTCTGGATGAGTGGGCGACCTGCATGCGCAGCCATGGCGATCCTGACCAGGTCGATCCGACCATCGACGCCAACAAGGTCATCCACATCACATTCCCGGCCAGCGCCAGCGGCAACGGCCCGGCCGTCTTCGGCAAGGGATCGAACAATCCGTGCAGCGCCTACCTGACTGCCGCCTCCACGGCCTTGAGGGGCGGCAAGCCGCTCCCGAAGCCCGACCCGGCCAAGCTGGAAAAGTTCTCCCAGTGCATGCGGGCCCACGGCGTCCCGGACTTCCCGGACCCGAACGGTGGCGGCCTGTCCATCCAGACGCACCCGGGGAGCGACCTCAATCCGAACAACCCGACCTTCCAGAATGCCTCCAAGCTGTGTGCCAAGAAATACGGCCTGCCGGGGTTGGGTGGCGGCACGCCCCAGCCAGGATCCATAGAGGCGTCCGGAGGCACCGGACCGCAGGGTGGACCGGGCGGTAACGGCGGGGCGGGTGCCAGCAGGATCAACGTGGGCGTCGGTGGCTGAGTTGACAGCGAAACGGGTGGTGGCCGTCGCCGGTGTCACCGCCGCTTTGATAGGCGGAGCGGTGGCTGGCGGGGTGGCCGCGGCGTCCGCCAGCGGCAACCACGAGCCCACGGCTTCGTCGTCGGGCGGCGGCAGCGGCTCGGTCGCCACCGCTGCGGTGGTACGGACCAACCTGGCCACGACGGTGCAGGTCGGCGGGTCGATCGGTTACGCGGGGTCGTATTCGGTCATCATCCCGTCCGGTTCGTCGGCCCAGCAGGTCGCCCAGGCCCAGCAGCAGCTCACCCAGGCCCAGCAGGCTCTGGTTAACGACGAGACCATGAACTCCTACAGCGCCACCGCAGACGACCAGGCGTTGACGAACGCCCAGAACGGCGTCAACGCGGCCAACGCGACCCTGAGCGCCGAGGCGACCAAAGAACCCCAGGCCTGTGCCGGCCGGGGCGCTTCGTCGCCGGCGTGCAGCCAGGACGCCCAGAAGGTGAGCCAGGACCAGCAGCAGGTGAACCAGGCCAATCAGCAGCTGGCCTCCGCTCAGCTCAACGCCGGCCGTGATCACACGCAGGCTCAGAGCAAAATCCAGTCCGATGAGAACCAGATCCAGCAGGCCCAGTCCAACCTGACCAACCTCGAAGCGACCGAGGCCACCTCCGGAGGGACTTACACGTGGTTGCCGAAGGTGGGCGACATCGTCAAAGAGGACCAGCCTGTCTACTCAGTCAGCAACCAGCCGGTGCCGCTGCTGTTCGGCTCCGTGGCCGCCTACCGGGCCTTCTATGTGGGCATGTCCGACGGCGCGGATGTGAGCCAGCTGACCCGCGATCTGATCGCCCTGGGATACGGCTCCGGGCTGACCCAGAGCAACCACTACTCCTCCGCCACGGCCACCGGGGTGGAGCGCTGGCAGACCGCGCTTGGTCTGCCCGCCACCGGCAACATCCTCTTGGGCCAGGTGGTCTTCGAGCCCGGACCGATCCGGGTCACCACCATCACCCCATCGGTCGGGGCCTCGGCCGGTGGTGGCGGGACGGGCAGCGGCAGCGGCGGGGGCGGCACGGTGCTCACGGCGACCAGCACCATCCCGATCGTCACCGTCGATCTGGACGTGACCCAGGAATACCTGGTCAAGGCGGGCGACGCGGTATCGGTGGTGTTACCGAACGGCACCACCACCGTAGAGGGCCGGGTCCAAACGGTGGGCAACGTTGCCACCTGCCCGGGGGGCAGCGGCACCGGCAACGGTGGCAGCTCGGCGGACCAGTCGCCGTGCTCCTCCAGCGGCAGCAACAACAACTCCACCCCCACCGTGACCGTCACCGTCACCTTGACCAGCACCCCCCCGGGAGCCACCCTGGACCAGGCCCCGGTGAACGTCAACATCACCACCCAGCGGGCCAACAACGTGCTGGCCGTGCCGGTGAACGCCCTGCTGGCCCTACAGGGTGGTGGGTTCGGCGTGGACGTGGTGACCGGCACTACCAGTCATCTGGTCGGGGTCACCACCGGGCTCTATAGCAACAGCCTGGTCGAGATCAGCGGGTCCGGGATCACCGCCGGAACCCGCGTCGAGGTGCCCTCCTCATGACCCTGACGGTCACAGTCCGTGTCGACCAGGCCGCCGCGCCAGTCCTGGAACTGATCGACGTGGTCAAGGAGTACCCGGGCGACCCACCAGTGGTGGCCCTGGCCGGGGTCAGCCTGCGGATTGACCAGGGCGAGCTGGTGGCCATCGTCGGCCCCTCCGGGTCGGGCAAGAGCACCCTTCTCCATGTGATGGGCACCCTGGAGCGGCCTAGTCGGGGCGTGGTCCGCATCGCCGGAGAGGACACCTCGACCATGTCCGACAAGCAACTGTCCGGGTTACGAGCCCGGCGCCTGGGCTTCGTCTTCCAGCAGTTTTTCCTGCTCGACCGGCTCAGCGTCGTCGACAACGTCGCCGATGGCCTGATCTACCGGGGTGGCCGGATAGCCGACCGCCGGCGACTGGCCCAGGCGGCCATCGAGCGGGTTGGACTCGGCCACCGCCGCCAGCACCGGCCCAACCAGCTCTCGGGCGGTGAGCAGCAGCGCACCGCTATCGCCCGGGCGCTGGCCGGCCGGCCCGCTCTGGTCATGGCCGACGAGCCCACCGGCAACCTGGACTCGGCGACCGGCTCGTCCATCCTGGAACTGTTGCGCGAACTACATGAGGAGGGCACCACCATCGTGGTCATCACTCACGACCTCGACGTGGCCGCCGCCATGGAGCGGCGCATCGAGATCCGAGACGGCAGGATCATCCGTGACACCCCGACGAATGGGTGACAGCGAGGCCGGCGGCGCTTCCCGGCTGTCCCGGCGCGATCTGCTCCGGGTCGGCAGCCTCGGGCTGCGCAGCCGACGGGTGCGAGCCTCGCTGTCCGCGCTGGGCATCAGCATCGGCATCGCCGCCATCGTCGGCGTGCTCGGCATCTCCCAATCCTCGAAGTCGGGTCTCCTCAACGAGCTGGGCCGGCTCGGCAACCTCCTCACCATCCAGGCCGGCAACACCGCTTTCGGGCAGCAAACCGAACTGCCCACCACCGCCGAAGGCATGGTGTCACGCATCGCGCCGGTCACCAACGTGACCGAAATCGGCGCCATCGCCAACACCTACGTGTACCGCAACTCGTTCATTCCGGTCATCGACACCAACGGCATCTCGCTAACAGCCACCGACGCCGCCCTGCCGCCCACCCTCGCTACCAGCGTGGCGCACGGCACCTTTCTCAACGCGGCCACGGCCCACTATCCGACGGTCGTCCTCGGCGCCGAAGCCGCCAAGTTGCTCGGCATCAACAACCTGGCGGCGCCAACCCAGGTCTGGATCGGCGGGCACTGGTTCACCGTCATCGGCATCCTCAAACCGGTCGAACTGGTCACCCAGATAGACAACATGGCGCTCATCGGATTTCCCATCGCCGAGCATTACTTCGGCTTCGATGGACATCCCACCGAGCTGTACCTGCGCAGCGTGCCCAGCCAGGTCAACGCGGTGGCCGCAGTGCTGCCGGCCACCGTCAACCCGCCCGACCCCTCAACCGTGCAGGTCAGCCAGCCATCGGATGTTCTCAAAGCCCAGGTGGCCGCCAAGGGCGCGTACAACGGGCTGCTGCTTGGTCTCGGCGCCGTGGCTCTCCTGGTCGGCGGCGTCGGTATCGCCAACGTCATGGTCATCTCGGTCCTCGAACGCCGCTCCGAAATCGGCCTGCGCCGGGCCCTGGGCGCTAGCCGGCGCCACGTCGCCGAGCAATTCCTTGCCGAGGCCCTGCTGTTATCTGTCCTGGGCGGCCTGGCCGGCACCATCATCGGGGGAGTCGCGACCGCCATCTATGCGGTCAGCCAGCACTGGTCGGTGCAGATCCCCGCCCTGGCCATCTACGGCGGAATCGGCGCCGCCTTGGCCATTGGCGCCATCGCCGGCCTCTACCCATCCATGCGAGCGGCCCGCCTCTCGCCCACCGAAGCCTTGCGCACGGCATGAGCGACCCAACCGCTATCGCTGGCGCCTACCCCTTTACCCCCTCACCGGGGTCACAAACAGCATCGGCGTCGAACCTTCCCAGCGGCCAGCCGAGCAGAGCCAGACGGAGGATTTTCATGGGACGACTCCTGGACCACGTGCTCGGCCGGCAACGCGCCGACCACCTCATCCCAACCGACTGGGCGTTTCCAGCCGCGCCCGCCGCAGCAGCCCAGCCACCACCGCGCCACGGCGGCCGGGAGGGCATCGCGGCAGGACCATCGGCTCAGCTGTTCAAACACGGACGTTGCTGTCCAGCTTGCGGATCCGTCCGTACCGCCACTCTTGCTGCCCTGCGGCCGGAACCGCCCGGCCACTAGAGAGCCCAACGGCGCTGCCAGGCTTGCGGCCACAACTGGGACGAAGCCGCTGGTGATGCGGGTTAAGGCGCGCCGGCCAGGCTCCGCGACACCACAATTCTCGGCGTCCGATAACCAGTGTGGGATTACCGGCGCAAGGTTCGGTGCTGCCCCACTAGCACCGAACGCCGTCAGCTCGCGGGCTACCCACCTATCCCTTGTGTCCCCGGGGTCCCCTCCTCGTCACCAGTAGCGGGTCGCGGCTTCGGGGCGGCGAAACCAAGATTGGCATACCCACGGGCTCGCTCCTGGTACTGGCGAGCCAGTAGGGGGACCTGGGTGTCGATGTAGTCGTGGACGACGACTTGAGTCTTACGTGGTAAGGGCCGGAGGATGCGCCCGACGTGTTGGTCCGATGCTTCTTTTGAACTTGATCGGGAAGGCCAAGAAGACGGTGTCGAGAGCGGGGCAGTCGAAGCCTTCGCCGATGAGCCCTGAGGTGGCGACGAGGACCGCTCCCCGCAGTCCGGGCTCGGCCAGCTTGTCGACGGCGACGCGTCGGGCCTTCTTGCCCAAGCCACCCCGCAGTACGAGGGTGGTGATGCCACGTTCGGTCAGCGCGGCGACGATGGCTTCGAGATGTTCGGTCCAGCGGGTTCATCGACTCGAGCCGGTCACGCCGGTACGGAGTGGCGGTCAGCCCTAACCATCGGCGCACCGGGATCTGACGGACTGCCCGCTCGAAGGTGACCGCAGGAACGTGGTGGCATTCGTCTACGACCACCAGCCCGTACCGGGATGTGGCCTCGGCAAGGTCGCCGCGCCGGGCGAGCGATTGCGCCATGGCAATATCCACCACGCCGCTGGCCTTGCGCCGACCCCCGATCTGGCCGACCTGCTTCTTGCCCAGGCCGAGGTGCTGGGACAGTCGATCGCGCCACTGGTCAACCAACGGCTGGCGGTCGACGATCACCAGGGTCGGAACCCCGTGATGGGCGATCAGGGCACAGGCCATGACGGTCTTGCCGGCTCCCGGTGGAGCGACGAGCACCCCCAGCTCATGCGACGCCAGCTCCTTCACTGCGCTGCCCTGATCAGGGCGTAACTCTACGGCCGGGTCAAAGACGACCTTCTCGACGTCGGGGAGGCGGTCGGTAACCTCGAGCCGGGTGCCCACCTCGTCAGCGTCGCCTCGGCCTGAGGGCGCAGCCCTCACGGAAGATGAAGCACCCCGAGTTCCTCCCGGTAGCAGCGGATCAATCTGGGTGCCTTGCCCGTCCAGAAACGGTTGCGTTCCTTCTCATAGAACTTCGGGTTCGGCAAAGACGCCGCGTGCTTCAATGCCACCACCAGATCCGGCGGCAGCCCGATGCTGTCGATCGACAAGCTAGCTCCCGCGGACGCCCGAATGGGGTTCGGAACAGGCCTGAGTCGTGCCCGAGATGGCAGTAGATACGGCCACGTAGCGAGCCGCCCTCTTCGACGACCGTCCAGCCGCGGCCATTGACGGGATCGCCCTCATCAAAGCCTTCCCCGTGAATTCCGCGCCAGGCAGCCCATCGCGGGGCGCCTCTCGCCAGTCGATCCCTCCTTGGACGACGATGAATCCGAGGCTACCTCGGTGCTCCTGCTTCGTGTCCAATCAGATCGTCACAAGCTGGAGTGTTGGATCGAGAGCCCGAAGATCATCCGGATCGGACGTGACGGCCCGTTGACGGGCACGGCGAGCGCAGATCACAACGTGAGCATCCACAACGTCGGATGTACCGCTCGCAGCAAGCAACCGCCCTACGTTGGTGGCATCAACCCGGTCCAGAGGTACGACATCGATCGTCGGCTGCCGAAGGAGCCGGGCCAGACGCGCCTGTCGTTCGGGATGGCGGACAGCCTGAGCGAGAGCACTCGCCGGAACTGTGACCCGCGACGCCGTTTCGCGGGCGCGGGCCAGCAGCACGAGGACTCGACGGTCGTTCCGATCAACCGCAATTAGCGCCCCGGCGTCCATCGTGATGCCGGCCACTATGCCGCCGGACTCTTGGCCCGTCCCTTGATGCCAAGCACCTGGTCAGCCCACCGCCTTTCCTGGCGTGAGAGCTCCCCGCCCGTATCTGTCAGGGCATCGGCGAGCATGGCACCCCAACCAGCGACATCGTCAAGGGCGACACCAACGGCGTGCTGCACGAACCCCGAAATGCTCGAGGCGGTACCTGCTTCGACCAGGGCCCGAATGCGCTCCACCTGATCCTGATCGAGCGTGATCGTCACCTTCCTCGTTGCCATACCAACGACCATACCACGGGTAGGCGGCGGAGGGCCCCCAACGCGTTCTCAGGCCCCGAATAGACGGTCGGCGGGCTGTCGTCGATCACGATGGATAGACCATCCGGACCGTGACGTTGATGTCCCCGTCGGGGAGCGCCTGGGCGTGGAACGTGCCGATCGTGTCGGCGTACTGGCCGGTCCCGCCGTCGAGAACGCCGTCCCATTTGAGGGGCCCGCCGGTGCCAGAGGCCGGCCATTGGAATGTCCAGGCGAGGTGGAGATCGCCTGCGCCGGTGAGCTCCGCCATGTAGTCGCACGGGATGTTCAGCCCGAAGTTCACTGTGCAGGTCTCAAAGCCGGTCCCGACGGTCGTGCCGTGTTGTGTGAGGTCGTCTTGCCCCATGACGCGGTCTCCGGGGGAGAGAGGACCGGCGGGGTATGGGCTGGATGTTCCGGATGCGCTGACGAAGACGTGCCCCGCGCTCTTGAGGTCCACAGACACGACGTGGGATGCGTCGGTAGATGCGGAGATGGCCGACGGCCTGATCGAAGTTGACGAGCAGCCGGCAACGGCCACACCGACGGCGGCGATCAGAGTCAGATCTGGCAGTTTCAGCGATGTTTTCAACAGGATCTCCTTTCTGGGTGCTAGGTGGCTGGGGTGGGGTAGCCGTTCAGACGCATGTCGCCAGAGCGTCGAAGCCCAGGTCGTGCGCGATCGGCGGGTTCTTTCATGTCCGTGCTCCTTGGGCCGTCCGGCGGCCCCCTACCCGGCGGATGACTGCCGCCAGGCCCTTGATCTGCTGCCGTCGGCCATAGGCGAGAAGGACGAACACGGCGCACAAGATTGCGGTCATCCAGACGTTGATGCCGTATGTGGTGTTGTGCAACACCGTGGCGTTGATGATGGTCGCGCCGGCCATGTCGGCGGCGAGCCCGGCGGCGGCCAGCCCGGCCAGCCAGGGCGTAAGCAGGCCGATCGCCCCGGCCAGTTCAGCTGTTCCGACCAGATAGCGCAGCCACTGGCCTGCTCCGATCAGGCCGAACTCCTGCACTGCGGAGTGCGACCCGGTCAGCTTGGGCGCGGCAGCAACGAACATGAAGAACGCGGCCAGCAAGATCTGCGCAGCCCACAGCAGCGTGCGGGTAAGGGGGCGCGGTCTGGCCTCAGGGGCCGTGATTGTGATGACGGCTGTGTCCTGCTGGTTTTTTGTGGTGGGCGAGGGTGTGGTCATCTGTCTGTTCGCATTCCTTGTTTGAATCGGATGGACGGATTGCTATGGCTCCAGGTTCCCGAGTGGGGCGAGGAGTCCGGGCTCGGAGTTTCCGGCTGGGTTGGGACCGAGGTGCGGGTTGGCAGTAGCGGGGATGCTTGCGATCCGCGCTAGCGGTCCGGGCATCCACCAGTTCCAGCGGCCGAGGAGGGTGACGAGGGACGATCAGGGCGCGCACGATGGTGGCATCGAGGAGCATGCCCACGCCGAGACCGGTGGCCAGCACCTTTGAGGTCGGTGCTGAGTCCACCACCCTCACGTCCTGCAGCTCGCTGCCGATGCGCTCGAAGGCGGCGGCGATGGCGCCGCTGTCGTCGGCCACATTCTGGCCCGCTGGTGGGCTGACCACGGCGATAACCGGTTCGTCTCGCCGCCACTGCCGAAGATGTCGGTGATCTGCTTGGCCGTCTCGTAGCCCGGCTGGCCCGGAAGGCTGAACGTGGTCTGCAACCGGCTGGTCAAAAGCCCCGCAGCAACCCCGCCGATGAGGAGCACGACGAGCCAGGGCGCCATCACCATCCGGCGCCGGCGGATCACGCAGGCGGCCAGCCGCTCGGTCCATGGCCGACGATTCAGCAGTCAGCTGCCCCGTCGCCGCGCCGGTCGTGTTTGAGTGTGTGCGGGCGGTCGCGCCTCGCCGGGGACGCCGGCCGGCGAGAGGCCCCCACCGAGAGCGCCTCGGCTCGTAGGCCGGCGATGTCCGACCGGGTCGGGCGGCAACGCGTTGTCGGTTCCGTTCGGCTCGCGAGAGGTCCTCCTGCCGTTTGACGGCCATCAGTTGCTCAGGGAAATACGGGTGCCTGAGCACGGGCCGATCCTTTCTTTGTAGATCTCGTGTCCACCTCGAACAAGATGCACGGCGGTCTCGGAGGGCCGGGGGCGGCTCCCCTCGCCGCCCAGCGCGGCGGCCGGTAGGGCCACGTCGCCCAGGCAGGCGTCGATTAGGGCGATGATCTCGTCACAAAGCGTGCTGGGATGTCTCAACTCTCACCTCGATGCATTCTCAAGACGCCGAAGCAGGAGCCGGCGGGCTTGATTGTTGGCTTCTGGTGAGGACTCTCTTCATTGCCTGCTCCCTTCGTGCTCGGGGTATGTCGAAATGGTGCGGGAAGCTGGGTGGGCACGGCATCGGCAGGACGAATGAATCGCGATCGCGGAGAGCTGAATCATCCAGGTGAATGACCGGCGGGCTAACGTTCGAGGTTGGCGCAGAGCCTGGGAGGTGTCGTAGTGGTCGCCCAGGCGACCCCATTTGTGGGTCGTGATGAGGATCTGAGAGAGCTCGAGGCTGTGATGGCCCGGGCGGTTGAGGGGGCCGGGAGCCTCGTGGTGATCTCCGGGGAGGCGGGGATCGGAAAGACACGGCTGTGCGCGGAGCTCAGCCGGCGGCACCGGCAGGGCGGGGGGCGGGTCCTGGTGGGCCGGGCCGCCCCGGAGGAGGCCACCATTCCGTACGCGGCGCTGGCCGACGCCCTGCGGGGCGCGCGCCGCGCCGAGCCCGCGGTGTGGCAGGCGGCCCGGGCCCGGGCGACGATCTTGTGGGCGGTGGCCCCCGAGCTGGCGCCGGAGGCCGGCGGTCCGGGACGGTCGGTGGACCGGCCGGTGCTGTTCGAGGCGCTGCTGGATGCGATCGACGAGGCCGCCGGGGACGGGACGGCGTTGTGGGTGCTCGATGACCTGCACTGGGCGGACGATTCGACCTGGGAGTTCGTGCGCTACGCGGCGCGCCGGGTCGCCGATCTGGCGCTGGTGCTGGCGGTCACCTACCGGGAGGAGGAGATCGGGCCGTCACATCCGTGGTGGCCGGGCCTGGTCCGGCTGAAGCGGGAGCCGAGCGTGCTCGGCCTGCCGCTGGCCCGGCTGTCGGCGACGGACGGCGAGCGGATCGTCCGGGCCGTCGACCCGGACCTGTCCCAGGAAACGGTCGCCGCCATCGTCGAGCGAGCGGCCGGGACGCCGCTGCTGGTCGAGGAGCTGGCCAGCCTGGCTTCACGGCCGGGTGACCTGCCGGGGGTTCCTGACATCGTGGCGACCACCGTGCGCGAGCGGGCCGGTCGCCTCGATCCGCGGGGGCGGGCGTTGCTGGAGGTGGCCGCGGTGGTGGGACTGGACGCGGATGCCGGACTGCTGTTATCGGTGGTTCCGGAGGGCCGGCCAGGTGACCTGGTCTCGGCCGGCCTGCTCAACCGGGAGGAGGGGGGGTTCCGGTTTCGCCACCCCCTGCTCCGGGAAGCGGTCTATGACGAGGTGCCGGCCGAGCGCCGGCGGGCCCTGCACGAGCAGATCGCAGCGACCATGGCGGAAAGCGGTCGCCAACCGGCGGAGCGGGTTGCCGTCCACCTTGAGCAGGCGGGCCGCCCGGAGGCCGCGCTGTTGGTGCTCGAGACCGCGGCCGAGGAAGCAAGCCGGGTCGGGCAGGTCGGCCGTGTGGCAACGCTCCGCCTCGGCGCATTCCAGCTGGCCGGCCGGCACCGGTCACTGACCGGTGAGCGAGCCCGCCTGGAGGAACAGGCGATCGAGGAGCTGTACCAGGTCGGCCGATTTTCGGAGCTCGATCCGCTGGTACGCGACGTGTGGCCAAGACGCAGTACGCTGCCTCAGGCGCAACGGGCCCTCCTCGCTGCCGCGTTTACTGCGCAGCTGTTCTGGACGGGGTCCAGCGATCAAGCTCACGAGGTGGCCACCGGCGAGCTGGCCAGCCTCGAAGAGCGAGGAGGGATTGACCACGGTGCTGTCCTGTTGCGGGAAGCCTCGTTGCTGGCGTGGCACATGGGCGATGGCGCGCGTGCCCGGGCGCTCGTTGATCGCGCTCTGGAAGTCGCCCGGCGCGCCGGCGACACAGTCTCGGAGCTCGCGGCTCGTCGGCTGCAGATCAACCTTGGCTATGGACAGGCTGGGGACCGTGAGGGGGCCGTACGCCGCCTGCGTGAGGTTGCCGCCGTCGCTCGTGGAGACGACCAGGCTGTCGCCGGAGGTTGGACAGATGTATACGTGGCGATGGTTACTGGACAGCCGCAGGACTTCCAGGCAGCCAGGGCGCGGGAGAGAATCGGCACGTGGTCTTGGCTGCCTATGGTGCTCGAGGCGACGCTCCATCTCAGGGAAGGCCGGCGCGATCTGACCGAGGCCATTTGCGCCGAGATTCGCAGTGAGCTAAGGCTGGGAACCATCGGGGCCAGGGTTGCTGCGATGGAAGCGTGTTTGTACTTACACCGGGGTGATCTGGATGAAGCGCGCAAGATGCTCGAGCAGGCAAGAGCAGCGAGCGATGCTTGTTCTAGCGGGTTGACTGGTGCCGAATGGTCCGGAGCGCGCGGATGGCTGGCTTGGGAAGAAGGCCATTTCCAGGAGGCCTCCACATACCTGGCCAGCGCCGGGGCGAAGAGTGTGATGAGCACGTACAACACCATCTGCCCTGGACCCCTGTACCTGGCGTTGCGCGTCGATGCGCTGCTGCGGCTGGGTCACCACGATGCCGCAATTGCGGCGATCTCAGAGTTCGAGGCGGGCAATCTCTGCCACGATCGGTTCATGGCGGCAGCCCTGGCGGCGGCCCTATTCCGGCTAGCGCCCACGCTTGAGCGGGCATCGAAGGCTGAGACAGCGGCGGCGGCGGCGCCGTGGCCCTGGCTCCACGCCCTGGTCGGTTGCTGGCGAGGGGAATTCCTCCACGACACTGGTGCCGCCCAGGCCTCCCGCGAGCGGTTCGAGTCGATCGGCGCCCAGCTGGGGGCGCAGCGGGCAGAAGCCGTGCTGCGCCGGCTCGGGGCAACGCCGCCGCGCCGGGAGCAGGGCGCCGGCGCCCTTTCCCCGCGGGAGATCGAGGTGGCGGAACTGGTCGCCGAGGGCCTGTCCAATCCGGCCATCGCCCGGCGCCTGTACGTGAGCCGGCCCACCGTGGCCAGCCACGTTGCCCACATCCTGACCAAGCTCGGCTTCTCCTCCAGGGCGCAGATCGCCGCGTGGGCCGCGCAGCACCGGGCGCCCGCGCCATGACCGGGTCCAAGCTCGGACCCCCCTGGCGTCATCTATCTGGATGATTCGGTGGAACCCGGGCCGTTTCATCCGCCTGCTCGATGCCAGCCCCGGCCCGTTAAGTGCACCGTGGTGTCGAGGTGATCTTGAGAATGACTACCCCGCACATGATGGACCTGGACCGAGTGATCGCCGAGATCGAGGTCCCTCAACCCGATCCCGGCAGGTGGGCGGCGCAACTCGCCGAGGTAGCCCGTCAGATGCGCGCCGTCATCGCCCGCCACCGCGACCTTGTCCCTTCCTCGGTCGGCCTTCTTCCTGGTGGTGGCCGCGCCCTGCGCTGTCACGAGCGTGTACTGGCCGTCATGCGCGCCGGCGGCCTGCCCGACAGCCAGTCCGTCGCCGGGTTGCATCTGCTGTGGGTCATTGTGAACGGCTTCTCGCTGGAGGAATCACCGATCGGAGAACCGCAGCGCTCCGGCCCCGATCTGTCACCCGAGGTGAGCCGGTACTACGCCGCGCTGCCCGGCGACCGCTTTCCAAATCTGGTCGCGGTCGCGGGTGAGTTCGCAAAGACCGATTTCGATGACCGCTTCGAACTGCTGGTAAGGATCTTCACAAACGGGCTCGCAGCACAGGCCCGGCTGCCATGACCGGCTTCGACGCCGTCCAGGCCCATAATCGCGCCGTCGAGCGTCCCCTATTCGCGTCAGGCAGACGTCCCTGAACGCCGGCTAGACTCGACGCCCCCTCGCCGCGACTCCGGACCGACAGCGCGTAGAGCGAACTCGCGACGGAATCTCCGCCAACAATGTTCCGGTTCGACCGGCCCCGATCGCCGTGAGGCGCTCATCGGGAGGCATGTGGTGCCTGGCCCCCTCATCGGGGCCCGAAGGCCTGCCCTTGCCTGCGCCCGTCGCCGGACGGCCGGAGGTTGCGGCGGCGACGTAGTGTTTCTGGATGGCCGGGGCGATCTCGATCATCCAGGTGAACGTCGGCGCGCCGAAGCTGCTCGGCCGGGTGCGCGACGAGAACGTGTATAGCGGCATCTCCAAGCGCCCGGTTCGACCGGGAACGGTGCTGTGGTTGTCGCTGCAGAACCTCGCCGGTGACGGCCAGGCCGATCTCTCTGTCCACGGCGGGCCGGACAAGGCTGTGTACGCCTATCCCAGTGAGCACCAGCCCCTCTGGGAGGAGGAGCTGGGCGAGGCTCTCGGCCCCGCTCCCTTCGGGGAGAACCTCTCCACCCGTGGCGCGGTCGAGGCCGATGTCTGCATCGGCGACCGGTGGCGCTGGGACCGGGCCGTCCTCGAGGTCTGCCAGCCCCGGTGGCCCTGTTTCAAGCTTGCCCTCTACCGGCAGCGCAGTGACATACAGCTGCGGCTGAAGGCCAACGGCCGGACCGGGTGGTACCTGCGAGTGGTCGAGCCCGGCGAGGTTACCGTGGGATCACCGGTGGAGGTGGTGGAGCGCGACGATGCCGGGCTCACCGTTAGGGACGCCCACCTGGCCATGGCCGATCGACACCTGGAGAACCGGGATCTGGTGGAGGCGCTGACCAAGCATGCCCGACTCGCCGACCAGTGGAGGCTGCCCCTCCGGGAGCGCCTCGACACCGCTAAGCGCGACTGGCGCTGACCAGCCGCCCATCCTAATGGGATCCTGCCTCATCGTGTAAACAGCCGTTAGCCGGGCGCGCTCACCCCTGAGCACGATGAAACCCGTCCCGGAATCGGGAGCCGGGAACTGACTCGAAACGCCGATCTGGAGCGGCATTCTGACGTCGGCGCGTCTCGCCGATCGCCATAGGGCCCAGGTGCAGATCAGCTTGTGAACTTCGCGTGATCCGTAACGGCGTGACCAGCGGCTGCGTCCGACGCCTTACCCGAAGGTCGCTCTATGGTCGTGCACCATTGTTTCGACTGCCGACCACGCTCTAAGTTTCTAGGACGCGCTGGAGCGCTACTACCGGGATCTGGCGTTGGTCCCGGCAGCGGTCCTGGTAGCCGTAGGCGCCGGGGATGACCTCGTTCATCCGGGCGAACAGCCGGTCGCGTTCGGGGCCGTTCGGGACGGTGGTGGCCCGGGCCCGGTACTGTTCTCCGCGGTACTCCACAGTTAGCTCGGGATTAGCCACCAGGTTGCGGTACCACTGCGGATGTCGGGGGTAGCCGCCCATCGTCCCGGCCACGATGAGGCGATCACCATCTCGCTGGACGCATACGGGCGTGGTGTGCATCTGCCCGGTCTTGGCACCAGTGGTGGTCAGAAGGACTAGCGCTTTTTGCTCTCCGCCGCGGCCACCGGTCTCCCGGTAGCGTGCGATGACGGTCTTGTTTGTCTCGCGGATGTCGAGACGTGGGGGTCGGGGGTCGCTCATGTGGTCATGATGCCCGAAATGCGTCATCCGCATCCCACTGCCCCAGAATGTCAACGCCGTCCTAAAAACGACCTGTCACCAGTGCCGGGTCCGGGGCAGCTATGAGGACAATCTCGACCGAGCGGCTGGCGTGATGGAGGCTGGGGAGCGGCAGGGAGTGGTCCACATCTTGTCGAGCGACGGCTGAAGCAGCCGGACGAGCGCGATCGGTTAGGCAGCGCATCGGCCCCCCAACAGGCGCGACCGCCAGC
The DNA here is from genome assembly GCA_963834725.1 of uncultured Acidimicrobiaceae bacterium. Classification (GTDB taxonomy): domain Bacteria; phylum Actinomycetota; class Acidimicrobiia; order Acidimicrobiales; family Palsa-688; genus PALSA-693. The sequence goes on along the minus strand of CAWICN010000001.1, from coordinate 1,705,891 downwards.
GGCTGGAAATGCTGATCCACGAAACAAGACTTCGTCGATGGTTAGTGGCGATGGGGGCGAGGGAGCGTTCGGTGCCCGAGGTTGATCAGTTCGGCGTGATGCAGGCGGCGCGAATCACTGCGAACTCGCGGTCGAGTTTACGCCAGGTGCAGGCCTGGTCATCGGAGACGAAGACCTGGCCGAGGGCTGAGGTTGCCACGATGACGCCGGGGAGGTCCTGGTGGACTGCCAACCAGTACATCGTCGAGTTCGGCTTGACGGGAAGCTCAACTCGCTTCCATGTGATACCACCATCGCGAGATACCTCCAGCGCCCCGACGGCGCCCGGGATGCCGTCACCAACACAGACGATGATCGTGCCGTCCGCCCATGTGCGAACGCAGCGTGAGTAGGCGTAGCCGACTTTAGCCCCCGGAAAGGCATCGAAGTCGTGCCAGGCCCAGGTGGCCCCGTCGTCGTCGCTGCGAGCGAGGCCGAAGGGGGTCGTTGCCAACACCTGTGTCCTGTCACCGGTGGAGCGCACTGCAAGCCCGTGGACGTCTTGGTGGAACTCGGTTGGTCCGAGACGCCCGATATCGGCCCAGGTATCGCCTCCGTCCAGGCTGCGGTGGATGCCGCTTACTTCGACCGAGGCCCACACCCTGGCGGCATCATGGGGGTCGATGACGATGTTCGTCGTGCGAGGAATGCCGATCGGGCATTGCTCCGGGATGCTCGTGACGATCTCATTAAACGACCGGCCACCGTCGGTCGAACGATGTATGCCGGGGCGGGTACCTACGAAGATCCGGTCGACGTCGTGGGGATCGTACGCCAGTGACCAGATGTCGGCGGCGATGGGCGTTCCGATCCGGACCCATTCCCCCCCATTGTCGTCTGACCGGAAAACCCCGACCCCGTCGAGCGAGGCTAAAATTTCACCCGGCCGGTGGGGGCTGACGGCCAGCGCCCGGCAGTTGCTCTCGACCTCCATGCCGCGTGTGATGTGGCGGAACTTTCTGCCCGCGTCATAGCTCACCCACAACCCGAAACCTTGCGTGCCGATCGCGATCGCGTAGCCCATGGTGTGACATTAGCGGCTCCTCGGATATGACCGGGTCTGCGTCCTCGCGACGGCGTCGCGAATAGGCGGCTGGTGAGGGAGGAGAGGCGATCAGGTGGAGTGGTCGTTGCGCTCGCCTCGGTGGGCTGCGAGGGCCTCGATTGTTGGTCGGGGAGTCTGGGGGCTCCCCTCCGCTTAGCGCCCCGGTGTCCATGGGGTCGTGATGGCGCCTGGCGGGGTACTCCCCTGACAGGAGCCCGCCGTGACGGTCAGTTGTGGGACCGTGGATCGCGGCGCGATCCTGTCGACCCGGCGGTGGTCAGGGACACGCCCATGGAACGTTCGTGCCGCTCGACAGCGCTCCCGCACCATCGCCGAACACCACACCAGCGCGCTCTCACCCACAGTGACAACCCACCTTGACAAACCGTTAGGAAATCAGCTCAGAAGGGCTGAGGGGCTTCTGGGACCGGCGACGTGATCAGGGGCTGGCGCTTGTACGCTGGCTGGTCATGTCTGGAGTACCTGTTGTGCAAGAAGTAGCGAACGCCATGCGCAGAGCAGGTCTCCGAGAGGTTGACGCGACGGCGCGTCGCCGAGGGGAGTACTCCTCGGATGCATCCAACTACCGGGTTGTACCGAAGGTCGTTGTCTTTCCGTGCCACGTCGAGGAGGTCTGTACCGCGATGGACGTCGCTCGCAGAGAAGGCGTCCCGGTTACGGCTCGCGGAGCAGGCACATCGATTGCCGGGAACGCCGTGGGTACCGGGATCGTCCTCGACTTCTCGCGGCACATGAACCGCGTCGTCAGCGTGGACGCGGACGATCGCTCCGCGCTCGTCGAGCCAGGTGCCGTCCTGGATTCGATCACGGCGGCGGCATCGGCCTTCGGCCTGCGCTTCGGCCCCGACCCGTCAACGCACTCAAGAGCAACGATCGGTGGTTCTATTGGCAATAACGCGTGCGGATCCCGATCTCTCCGCTACGGGCGGACCGCGGACAACGTCGAGACCCTTGACGTCGTTTTGAGTTCAGGGGAGCGGATCAACGCCAGGCGTTTCGGAGCGGAGGGTCTGGCTGGGGCGCCCCCGCCGCTCGGATCTGCGCTGGCCGCCTTGGTCGACTCCAACGCCGATCTCATCCGCCGTGAATTCGGCCGGTTCAGCCGCCAGGTCTCCGGTTATTCGATCGAGCACCTCCTCCCCGAGCGCGGATCGGACCTGGCGAGATTCTTAGTCGGGAGTGAGGGCACGCTCGGGCTGGCCGTCGGTGCTCGGGTGCGCCTGGTCGACTCGCCCCCCGCGGTTGCACTGGCTGTGCTCGGATATCAGGACATCGCGGCCGCTGCCGACGCGACGCCGGCGCTTCCCCACCACCCCATCGTCGCGTTGGAGGGGATGGATGCCCGCCTTGTAGATGTGGTTCGTGTCCGCCGCGGGCCCGGCGCGGTCCCACCTTTGCCGCCCGGCGGCGGATGGCTGCTCGTCGAGACCCCCGGCGCCACGCTGGCAGAAGCCGAGGCCAATGCCACGAAGGTGGTCTCGGATTCCTCTTGTCTCGAAGCGCTCGTCGTTACCGGAGCTGACGCACAGGCCATTTGGAAGATCAGGGAGGATGGCGCCGGCCTCGGTGGCAGGACCCCCGCCAACAAACCGGCCTGGCCGGGATGGGAGGATGCTGCCGTTCCCCCGGGACAGCTGGGCCCCTACCTCCGGGACTTCGAGAGCCTCCTTCGCGTCTACGGCCTCGACGGCCTTCTCTACGGCCATTTCGGCGATGGCTGCGTCCACGTCAGGATTGATTTCCCGTTCCGAGCCGACACCCGCCGTTTCCGCACCTTCCTCGAGGAAGCCGCTGCGCTAGTCGCCAGTTACGGGGGTTCTATGTCCGGCGAGCACGGGGACGGGCGGGCACGAAGCGAGCTTCTGCGGTACATGTACTCCGAGCCAGCCCTGGACCTCTTCGGCCAGGTGAAACGCATCTTCGACCCCATTGGACTGCTCAACCCAGGCGTCATCGTTGCGCCCGCGTTGGTGGATTCCGACCTGCGGGTGCCGGAGGCCAAGCAGTTGCGGACGGCCCTGGCGTTCTCCTACGAAGAGGATGGCGGCGACCTCTCTACCGCGGTCCATCGCTGCGTCGGTGTGGGCAAGTGCCGGGCCGACACGACGGCGTCGGGCGGGGTTATGTGCCCGTCGTTCCTCGCCACGGGGGACGAGAAGGACTCGACGAGGGGCCGGGCCCGGATCCTTCAGGAGGCGGCGAACGGCCGGCTGGTAGAAGGACTGAAGTGCGACGCCGTCGCGGAGTCGCTGGACCTGTGCCTGTCTTGCAAAGGCTGCTCGTCTGACTGCCCGACCGGGATAGACATGGCCACCTACAAGGCCGAGGTGCTCTATCAGCGCTACCGCCGGCGGCTCCGTCCCGCCTCGCACTACTCACTCGGCTGGCTTCCCCTCGTGGCGCGCCTCGGAGCCCGCTTTCCGCGCTTGACGAACGCCGCGCTGGGACAGCCCCGGTTGGCCGCACTCCTGAAGCAGCTCGGCGGAATCGACCAGCGTCGGTCATTGCCCGAGATCGCATCCCCGACCTTTCGGGAGTGGTTCGCTTCGTGCCGACCGGATCTGCCTCAGGCCGGCGGGCCGGCTGCGCGCCCTAGGGCGCTTCCGCCAGCTTCCGGCAAGGGTCGCGTGCTGTTGTGGGTGGACACCTTTACCCAGCACTTCAGCCCTCAGACCGGAAAGGCCGCGGTGCGCGTTCTGGAGAACGCCGGCTATTCAATCGAGCTCACGGGATCGCAAGTGTGTTGCGGCCTGACCTGGATTTCCACCGGTCAACTGGATACCGCCCGCAGGCAGATTCGGCGGTCGCTCGACGCGCTCGATGGAGCTCTAGCTGAGGGCCTCCCGGTGGTCGGGATCGAGCCGTCCTGTCTCGCTGCGCTGCGCAAGGACGCGGCTGACCTCTTGCCACATGATCCCCGGGCCGAGCGTCTGGGGTCGGCGACGAAGACACTGGCGGAGCTGCTGACGTCCACCGATGGGTGGACCCCACCGGACCTCTCCGGAATCATCGGAGTCGCCCAGCCCCACTGCCACCACCACGCTGTGCTCGGATGGGCCAACGACGCTCTGCTCTTGACCAGGGCTGGCGCGCAGATCCACCGGGTCGGTGGATGCTGCGGCCTGGCCGGGAACTTCGGCGTCGAGGAGGGGCACTACGAAGTGTCGGTCAAAGTGGCCGAGACAGCTTTGCTGCCGGCGTTGGCGGCAGCGCCAGGCGGTGCCGTGGTCCTGGCCGATGGGTACTCGTGCCGCACCCAGATCGACGACCTCGCAGGGGTGTCGGGGATTCATCTGGCCCAGTTGCTCGCATCGCACCTGTAACAGCGCTGTCCTTGGCAGACCGATGCCCAGCGGGTGCGAATCACCGGGTCACGCGGCCAGATACCAGATCCTACGCGGACAGTCGTGAACCCGATCCACGATCTCCAGAATTTGGCGAAGCACGTCCTCGATTACGTCGAAACGCTCAACGTGTAGAGGAAGTGTGAGTGGAATGACCGGCCGACCGCTGTTCCGTCGTATAGGACCCATGGTGGCTGTTCGGTCTCCAAGCCACGAAGTGCGTCGCCTGCTTCCACTGCGACGGTGACGTTTCTAAGTCGACCGACCTGGCGGCGTGTAATCCTGGCTCATTTCCCGTCCCAACCTTCAACTTCGTCAGCCGGGGGGAGCGATTGATGCGGCGGGGTCGTCCGGTAGGGTAGGTGAGGCCGTCTTCTGCAGAGGTATCGCCATGGCCTCCGCCGGCGCCCAGATTTCGAGCGTGAGGCAATCCTCGCTGGCGGCCGACGCGGAGCTGCCAGGAATGAGGCCTGTGAATGGACCGGCCAACGCTTGCATCGGAACCGGGCCGGCCGCCGTAGCCTGCAAGACGCCAGGCCATGGCTCGGCTGGCTGAGGTGCTCGAAACCGCAGCTCACCGGTAGGTGGCGCCCCGTATGGGACACCGTGGAACGAGTGCACTCGCCGACGACTGCGGCGTTTCGGCTTTTCCCCTATGGGCCGCCATGGCCTGTTCGCCCGCATACCTTCAAGAGCAAGATCATCAACGTAGTTGAGATCTGAAGCGCTAAGGAGCTCATCTGGGCCCGGTCGCATCGTGGGCGGATGATAGGCGGTCACCTCGGGCTGACCTACCCGCGTCGCGCCGAATATCCACCCATCTCGCTGCTCCATATGCTATTCCGCGGTCCCCCTCGACTAAAGGTTGATTCGACCGGGCGCCCGGCTCCCGACCGGGCGGTCGGTTGACAGCAGGCTCGGCTCGCCTTAGATTGACGGGAACATCTTCCGGGGAGCGGCCAGTGGTATGGAGGAGTTCAGCCGAGGGTGGGGGAGCGGCCAGCTCCACGCGCCCGCTCGACCTCTGGCCATGGTCGCCGGAAGGGGGCGCCCTGCGCACTGTTTCGTCGCCAGGGGATGATTCGACGCTCACCGGGGCCGACGAAACGCGGCACCGACTGCTCGGGATCGCTGCTGATCTCTTCCGACGCAAGGGATTCGCCCAGGCGACGACCCGCGAGCTGGCCGAGTTGCTGGGGCTGAAGAAGGCTTCTCTGTACCACTACGTGAGTAGCAAGCAGGAGCTCCTGTACGGCATCTGTATCGAGAGCCTCCACACCATGTCTGTGGAAGTGAGGGGCGCGATCGACGGAGCCGCGCCAGCGACTCGTATGCTCGCCGCGATTCGCGCTCACGTGGAGACGGCCTGCCGCGATCAGGCGATGCACACGGTGATGCTGATCGAGCTTCGGGCGTTGGCTCCCGACCGATATATCGAGGTTGTCGATGCCCGATCCGCCTACGAGCGGCAGCTCCGGGCATTGCTCGCGGACGAACAGCAGGCTGGTCGGCTGAGAGGCGATGTCGACTGTCGGTATCTGACGCTGATGCTGCTCAACCTTTTGAACTGGACGATTATCTGGTACGACCCCGCTGGGGCGCTCTCTCCGCGAGAGCTGGCTGACATGCTCGCCCGGCAGTTCATTGAAGGGGCTGGACCCACAGTTGTCGCGATCGACTCGAGCCGGGCTGATAGGACGCATAACGCCGTATGAGACACCAGGGGTGACACACGAGGTGATACATCTCACAGAGGCCACACGGAACCAGCCAGTGCATCTGGCTCTGACCCAGATACGGTCTCCCCTGTTTATGTTGCGGCTTGAATCGCCAAATCCGCGGCATATCGAGACTCTCGCACAACTCAATGGAAACTGGCCGCCCATACTTGTCTCTGCTCATGACCATTGCATTATCGACGGCCAGTACCGCTTTATGGCGGCCAAGCGCCTTGGTTTTGAGCAAATCGAGTGCTACCTCTTCCATGGTGACCACGACGCCGCGTTCCTCGAGGCCCTGCGGCTGAACTGCGGACAAGGCTTGACGCTAACAGTAAAGGAACGGGAGCTTGCTGCCCGCCGCCTGATTGAAATACATCGGGATTGGTCCGATCGTCGTATCGGTGCATTGTGCGGCTTGTCACCGACGACCATCGGGCGACTTCGGTTGATGCTCGGTCCCGGTCCAACTGTCCATTCTGATCAGTTGGACGTCAGAGCGGGGAGGGATCAGCGGCTGCGCCCACTCAACGGCGAAGCCATGCGGCGGCGAGTGATAGCCGAGTTGCGGGCGCGCCCACATGCGTCGCTGCGCGAGATAGCGAGTGTGGCGCGCTGCTCGCCCGAGACGGTTCGATCGGTCCGAAAATCACTCGTCGAGGAGGGCTGGCCGGCGCGGCCCCCTGTGCTCCGACCGGTACCCGATATGCCGAAAGGTTCCGATCCTCCTCCCGATGGTTTAGATCATGCCTTCATATCGACCCTTGAGGGGGCTGCGTTCAAGCGATGGTTCGAGACGACCTTCGTTGATGACGAGGCGTGCAGGAATTTCGTGATGAGCGTGCCCCTTAGTCGCGTGTATGAGATCGCCGACGCCGCCATGCAGCGCAGCACAGCATGGCGAGACTTTGCTCGGGCCCTGGAGGCGAGGGTTCGGCCCGCTCGGCTCTAGGTTCATCTGTTTCGGTGACTGGAATCTTTTCGGCAAATCGCCGCTCTCCGAGCATCATTTAATCCATCGTCTCGCGGGCTACGGGTCAGGTGGCTTCTGATAGGTTCGGGTGCTCACACTGGGAGGTTGATGTGGAGATTGACATCTTCTGCGAGGTCGAGAAGGCGTACATGAAGCCCGGACAGGAGTACCAGCTGTTGCGGGAAACGCTGGCTCAAGCCGAGTTGGCCGATCGCATGGGGTACGGGTGCTGGTGGGAAGTAGAGCACCACGGAGCGGTAGAGATGAGTTACAGCTCCGCCCCGGAAGTGATTCTGTCCGCTATTGCTCAACGGACCAAGCAGATTCACATCGGCCACGCTGCGGTCCTGGCACCTCACAACATCAACCATCCTGTGCGGATCGCGGAGCGGGCCGCCACCCTTGATCTGTTGAGCGACGGGCGACTGGAGATGGGATTTGCTCGGTCAACGATTCCCGAGTGGCGGACCTTTCAGGTCGATCCGGACGAGACCCGCCAGCAACAGGTTGACGCCATGCGGATGGTCCATCAGATGTGGACTCAGGAAAAGTTCTCATGGGACGGGGACAGGATCAAGATCAAGGATCTGGCTGTCATCCCGAAGCCGTTGCAAAGGCCTCACCCCCCGATGTGGTTGACCTGCACGAGTGAAGACGGTTTCCGTGTAGGAGGCGAACTCGGTGTTGGTGTCTTGGGGGTCACCTTGATGCTGCCGATCGAGACCATGGCCGCCCTGTTCGAGACTTACCGCCAGGCGCTGAAGGGTGCCGAAAATGTGGGCTCGTTCACGAACGCGCAGACCGGGGTCTTCACGTTCGTGCACTGCGCCGAGACTATGGATAAGGCCATCGAAAACGGTGCGGCCGCCGCGTGTGCCTGGTACCAGAACGCCATCGTAAAGTTCTTTGAGCTAAGGGAACTCCTGCTGAAGCAGGAGGAGGCGCTGCGGGCCAGCGGTGTGGGCGCGGAACCGGCCGGCGCCAAGCTCGATGCCGGTGCGGGCCTGATCGGCGACATCCAGCCCGAGGGTGTCGACCACCAGAACGAGCTGGCCCAGGCCACTCTACGGATCGTCGGTCGCCTTGCCCGCGGAGAGGAACTCTCGGCCGACGAGGTGTTTGGCGTACTCAACGAGCAAGACTCGATCATCATCGGTGACCCGGCCACTGTGCGACGAAAGATGGAGCGCTATCGCGGCATTGGCACCGACCGCCTGCTCTGCTTCCAGCAAGTGGGCGGCCTCGATCATCAGAGCGTGATGGAAAGCATCCGCCTGGTCGGAGAAGAGGTCATCCCGTACTTCGCGCCAAAGTAGGCGCGGGAGAGCGCAATAACCCGGCTACGGTCGATATGCCGCCGATCCGAGGCTGACCTCGAGGACCGTTCCGCTCAAGGACCCGTCGTCGCACGCGAAGTACAGCATGGCCCGGGCGATGGCTTCCGGCTCCAGCCACGGCTTTCCCATGGGATTGAGGGTGGCCAAACGGGGCAAGGTGTCCTCGAGAGTCGGATCTGGAATGTCCGGGCAAAATAGACGGTAGTTCTGGTCGTTTTCGACCATGGCTGTCCGGACGGTCGCCGGGCAGATGACGTTCGCGGTCACTCCCGTCGTCGCCGTCTCGATCGCTACTGTCTTCACCAGGCCGATGACGCCCCATTTGCTGGCAACATAGTGAGACAGGTTTGGTGCCCCGGTCCGGCCGGCCCCCGAGGACGTCACGATGATCCGGCCATAGCCTCGGGCAATCATGCTCGGGACAACTGCTCGCATCGTTTTGAACGTGCCGGTCAGGTTGGTGTCGATGAGGTCGTCCCACACGTCATCGCTCATTTCGACGAAGCGTCGGTAACCGCATACTGCGGCGTTGGCGACGAGGATATCGACTGGCCCGAGTTCCTTTACCGTTTGCTCTATCGCCCGATCTACCTGCGGGGTGCTGCGAATGTCAGTCACTACCGTTACGGCGCGCTGCCCCTCTTTCTCCACCAGATTGACCGTCTCCTGCAGGTCTTCCGGGGTACCGAGCGGATACGGAACCGACTCGATCTGTGCAGCAATATCCCAGAGAGCCACGTTGGCCCCCTCCCGGGCTAGCGCCACCGCGTGTGCCCGACCCTGTCCCCGGGCTCCTCCCGTGACCACCGCCACCTTGCCATCGAGCTGACTCACCTGGCCTCCTCCTTGCTAACTGTGGTGACTGCAGGCAAGAACATACGACAATCCTCGTTGGATGGTGAGGAATAGGGATCTACACCTGGGACCGAAAGCAGGAGACGAGAGAAATCGACGGTCGGGGCTGTCCACGCTTGCCTGTGTAGTGGGGGCCGCGGCCGGGGGCTACCCTGAACATGTCTGCGAATGATTGTGGCCGTGGGGGCAAGATGCGGAGGCATCAACCGCGGCAGCGCATCTCTCCTTATTGGCATCAGAGTCGGAACGAATCAGCATGAAGACTATCGACCTGCCCCGTCCTCCCGAACAGCAGTTGCTCCAGTCTGCAGCAGAGCGATTTGCCCGCCGGGTGTGGCCTCTGGAACGGGTACGAGCCGCCGCTGACGCTACGACGGGCCTGGATCGGGAGTTCTTTGTCCAGGCGGGCGAACTCGGTTGGTTCGCGATGTTGGTGCCCGAAAGTCTTGGCGGAGGCAGCGTGTCGGGTCGGGGCTTAGACGATGCGGCGGCCATCGCCGGTGAGCGGGGGCGATGGCTGCAACCGGGACCGTTCACCGCCATGAATGTCGTCACTGACGTACTGAGCCGGACCGGTCAGGGGAGGCAACTGGATGAAGTCTTGCCCGCGCTCGTTTCCGGCCGGGCCACCGCTACGTGGGCGATCGGGGACCCGATCGGGAACTGGGAACCCGGTGGGGCCGTGAGCTGGTGGCTGAATGCGGAGGGCGGCGGGTTCACCCTTCGAGGAGTAACCGGCTTGGTCGAGGGCGCCGGCTGGGCGGACTGGCTGCTCGTCACCGCCGGGTCCGATTCGGGCGTCTCCAACTTCCTCGTGGCGCGGGAGTCGCCAGGGGTAGGAATACGCCGACTGTCCGGTCTGGATTTGACTCGCGACTTCTATGAAGTCCGATTCGATGACGTGGTGGTGCAGCCGTCTGCGCTGGTAGGCCCCGCTGCTGCCGGGAAGGAGTTGGCCCAACGAGGGCTCGACGTGGCGGCGGTGCTGACCGTGGCCGAGACGGTTGGCGCAATCGACCATGACTTCGACATGACGGTTGACTATGCCAGGAGCCGCGTCGCGTTCGGCCGACCCATCGGATCGTTCCAGGCGGTGAAGCACCTGCTGGCGGACACCAGCCTGCTCATCGAAGCGAGTAAGGCCGCCCTGGCCGCCGCGGTGAAGGGCGTTGAGCAGGGCGAAGACGCCAGCCCGATGGCCTCGGTCGCGAAGGCGTTCGTCGGGGACAGTGCCCTGGACGTGGTGCAGAACTGCTTCCAGGTCTTCGGCGGGATCGGCTTCACTTGGGAGCACGACCAGCATCTGTACCTGCGGCGGGTGACAACCGACTCGGCCCTCTATGGAGACCCCGGATGGCACCGGGAGCGGCTGTGGAGCCTCTACGGAATGAAGGCGCCAGTCTCATGACAGCGGTCGAGGGCAGCGAAAGTGTGGAGCAGTTCCGCCGCCGGGCACGAGCATGGATCGAGGCCAATCTAGAGCCGGCCGAGAGGGAAATGGCCGATGCACCGGACCACACTCCTGACCTTCTGGACCCCGAACGGGCACTGCAGCGAAAACTGGCGGCGAACGGATTTGCCGGGATCACCTGGCCGAGAGCCTACGGTGGTCAGGGTCTCACCAACGCCCACGAGCACGCGTTCCACGACGCCAGTCGCGGCTATCGGCTTCCGAACTTCGGCCCATTAGGGCGAACCACGTTCGGTATCTGCGTCCCGACCATGCTGGCGTACGCCTCGCCGGCCTTCCTCGCCACCCATCTGCCGAAGGTGCTGCTCGGCGAGGAGTTATGGGTGCAGTTCTTCTCTGAGCCGGAAGCAGGATCCGATCTGGCGGGGGTCCGGACCCGGGCGGTTCGAGACGGCGAGCGCTGGCTGCTTTCTGGATCGAAGATCTGGTCGAGTGGTGCGTACTACGCCGACTACGGGTTGTGTTTGGCCAGGACCAACTGGGAAGTGCCGAAGCACCGCGGTCTCACCTGGTTCGCGGTGAAGGCCGACAAGCCAGGGGTGACTATCCGCCGAATCCGCCAGATCAATGGTAAGTCCGAGTTCTGTCAGGAGTTCTTCGATAACGTCGAGCTGACTGACGACGACGTGGTGGGCGAGGTCGACGCAGGCTGGACAGTGGCGCGCACGATGCTCGTCACCGAGCGGGGGGGCGGGAGTCGGGGCGCCGCGGTCGCGGTGCAACCAATCCGGCACCTCGCACCTGATCTGCTCGCCTTGGCGACCCGCCTCGGCCGTGAGGGTGACAGCAGTGTTCGGCAGGCGATTGCTCGAGCCCACGCGAACGACGTGGTACAGGCTGAGCTCACCGCGAGGGTGCTGGCGCTCAGCGACGCCGGCGTCGCCGATTCCTCGAGTCTGGCTGCCTACATCAAGCTGGCCCTCGGAACTTTCACACTGGCCCGGGCCCGAATCGGAATGCAGGTCGGCCGAGGGGCCACGGTGGCCTGGCCTGAGGGCGGCGAGGAGGAGTTCGCCGATGCCGCCTTGTCCTTCCTCAGCGCTCGGGGTCAAAGCATCGCCGGAGGCACGAACGAAATGATGCGCAACGTGATCAGCGAGCGCCTGCTCGACCTGCCCCGGGAGATCAGCTTTGATGCCGATCGCCCCTTCTCTGAGGTGCTTCGGCGTGCCGCGGAGTGGACAACGCGTTCAGGGGCGCGTGACTGACCGTGAAAAGGAGATAATCGTGAGGTTTCACTGGTTCACGCAGGAGTATTACAGCGCCCTTCCCGACGAAGCGGCCAAGGTCCGCAGCGCATGGGTCACGCCTCCCGTGGAGTACGCCGATCCCGCCCAGATCGGTCGGGACTACCACATGTACCTGCGTCTCATGCAGCGGGCCGACCAGATCGGATGGGACTCGTTGCTCTTAAACGAGCACCACCAGACCTGGCACGCCATGACACCGTCGCCGAACCTCATGGCGGCGGCGCTGGCCACTTCGACCGAGAATGCCGCCATTGCCATCTGCGGCAATTCCTTGGCTTTCTATAACCCGCCGGTGCGAGTGGCCGAAGAGTGGGCCATGCTCGACTGCCTCTCGGGGGGACGCCTCATTGCCGGCATGGTGGTCGGGACTGCCATGGACAGCGCCTTCTCCTATGGCATTCCTCCCGTTGAGCTTCGAGACCGCTTCGCCGAGGCCAGAGAGTTGATCCTGAAGGCTTGGAAGGCCGATCAACCTTTCGCATTCAACGGCAAGTATCACCAGCTTCGTTACGTCAACCCGTGGCCCCGTCCCATCCAGGATCCCGTCCCCATCTGGATCCCTGGCTCCGGAAGCGTCGAGACGTGGCAACTCGTGAACGAATTCGACTACTGCTACGGCTACCTGTCTTTCTCCGGGAAGGCTGCGGCCACCCCGATTGTGCGCGGGTTCTGGGACCATACCGAGCGAGTAGGTGGAAACCTGAATCCCTACCGGATGGCGTTCACTCAGATCATCTGCTGCGCCGATACCGACAAGGAAGCCGAGGCCCTTTATGGCTCCGCTTTGAAGTACTACTTCCAGAAGAACCCTGTGCCCATTGAGTTCGCCACTCCTCCCGGTTACCAGACAACCTTGTCATACCGCGAGTCGCTAAACCGGCCGAAGGGTCAGTCGATGGATGAGCGCCGCCGGGCTATGAGGGGCGAAATGGACTTCTGGGAATATGACGAGTTGGGTTACATCATCGCCGGCACGCCTGACCGGGTCGAGCAGCGGGTCCGTGACCTGGTGACAGACCTCAACATTGGGCAACTGATCACGTGTATGGATCTCGGTAACCTGCCCGAGGAAGTGGCCATGATGAACACCGAGCTCTTCGGGACGAAGGTCATCCCGAAGCTCCGGGATATCTGGGAAGACCAGGAGGATCGGTGGACACCGCGAATCAGCCAGGAGCGGGTGGCCTCCAAATTCGCGACGAGCTCGGCGGTCTGAGCCATGGTCGCGACTGCAGTACCGGGCGTGACCCGGCGAAGCATCGACGCCTTCGAGATCAATGTGTGGGAAATGGGCGAGGGAGCTCCACTCCTCTTCCTGCATGGTTATGAGCGTCACCCCGGCGGCGCCGGGTTCCTCCAACGCCTCGCCGAGCACCACCGGGTTACCGCCCCGGAGCAGCCCGGCTATGGGACGTCAGCGGGCTTCGAGCATATTCACGACCTGCTGGACCTAGTCCTCTTCTACCGGTCATTCATCGAGTCCACTGTGGGCGAACCGGTGCACGTCCTCGGTCACTCCACGGGGGGCATGATCGCGGCGGAGATCGCAGCCATCGCTCCCCAGGACGTCCGCAAGCTCGTTCTGGTCGATTCTTTCGGGCTGTGGCTCGACCATCAACCGACAATTGACCCATTCGGGTCCGCCTCTCGGGTGCTGCGGGCCAAATGGCACGACCCTGACCAGCGACCGGACCCCGAGCCCACCCTGTTCGTCGAGGATCCGGACGATCCGCTCGGCGCCGTGGTAGCCGAAGCCCAGAACCGGGCTACCGCGACGAAGTTCATGTGGCCTATCCCGGACCGAGGGCTCCGCAGGCGTAGCCAGTACATCAAGGCCCCGACGCTGGTCATTCACGGAGCCTCTGATGGTCTCCTGCCGGTCAGCTACGCCGAGGAGATGGTCAGCCTTTTGGTGGACGCCCGCCTGCATATCATCGCGAACGCCGGCCATTACCCGATGATCGAACAAGAAGCGCAGTTCGTCACCGTCGTCGAGGACTTTCTCGCCGACGGGCGCTGAGCCTGGGACACAGGAAGGAGGTCGCGACGAGTGCGCTTCGAATGGACTGAAGAGCTTCTCGAGTTCCGGGAGGACGTCCGGGCCTTCGGGACCGAGCGGGGAACAATGGTTCGGTGGTTCGATGACCCCGAACGCGAGGACTGGGCCTCACCTGAGACTCGAGCGAACCTTGCCGAGCTGGACCGCCGGGGGTGGCTGCGTCGGTCCTGGCCGAAAGAGCTCGGCGGGGATGGGCAGTCACCGTGGTACCAGTTTCTCCTTGCCCTCGAGCTGGGATACCTCGGAGTGGACTATGGGCGGCGGGGTACGTCATCAATGATCGGCCCTGCCATCCAGAAATTCGGGACCGACCAGCAGAGAGCGGAGTACCTCCCCAAGATCTGGAGCGGTGAGGTCACGTGCGCCCTCGGGTACTCGGAGCCGGACGCCGGGTCCGACCTGGCGTCCATGCGAACCCGCGCCGTCAAGGATGGCGAGGACTACATCATCAGTGGCAGCAAGATCTGGACCTCGGACGCCCACCGCACTTCCCACGTGTGGTTGGCCTGTCGCACAAATCCAGACGTCGAAAAGCACCGAGGGATCTCAATCTTCATCGTGCCTCTGAATGCTCCCGGCATCACCATCCGGCCCATCGAAGTGATGTTCGGGCACCACACCAACGAGGTCTTCTTCGACGAGGTGCACGCGCCGGCGGAATGGATGATCGGAGAGGAGAACACCGGCTGGTACATGATGGCCAACGCGCTCGACCACGAGCGGGTCACGATGGGGATCAACAATTACCTCGATCTAGTGCACACCTTTCAGTGGTGCATCGAGTATCTGCGGACTGATCGCCCCGAGATCCTCGAGGACCCCGTGGCCCGGGCCACGCTGGCCGAGATAAAACTGGACCTGCACTTGCTTCGGGCGCTGGTCTTCTCCTGCGGTTCGGTCGTCGCCAACGGAGTGGCGCCCAGCAAGGAGGCGTCGATGAGCAAGGTGTGGGCCACTGAGCTGGGCTCGCGGATGACCGGCACGATGCTAGATCTGCTCGGTCGGTCCGGGGCGCAGGTGGCTGGATCAGCGGATCCGCCACCCGTCGGGGGCAAGCTCGAGTACCAGCTGTGGGTGTCCTCCCTGCAGCGCTTTACGGGCGGGGCCAATGAAATCCAGCGGACGATAATCGCGGAACGAGGCCTCGGCCTACCTCGAGGGGGGCACTGAATTATGGATCTGAGTCTGTCCGAAACCCAGGAGATGCTGAGGGACAGCGTCCGCCAACTGCTCGGGCGGGAACTGTCGTGGGAGCGGGTGCGAGAAAGCCAGTCCACCGGATACGGCGATGAGGCCTTGTGGAAGACGTTGAGCGAAGCCGGCTGGCTGACCCTCGCGTTCCCGGACGCCCTGGGTGGCGGGGGAGCGGATCTCCTCGATATCGCGGTGGCTACTGAGGAGATCGCCAGGAGCGCCGCGGTCGTCCCCTTCGCCGAGACCATGGCAGGCACTTACGCCGTCGTCGAGGCTGGAACTTCACTTGCCTGCGAGCAGCTGGCGACGGACGTGCGCGACTCCGACGTCGGGGTCACGGCCGCGCTCGATCCTGACCAGGCGACCGTCGTGGACGGACTGCTGAGCGGCACCAAGCGGTACGTCGACTACGGACCGGCTTGCGCCTACCACCTCGCGACCGCGACTGAGAACGGGCAGCCGAACCTGTATCTCGTCAGCTCCCGTGCTTCCGGAGTGTCGCAAGAGATCCTTAGAAACATCGGCCGCACGCCACAGTCGACAGTGACGTACCAGCAGGTCCCGGTCATCCTCGCAGGCGGCGCGGGCACCGTGGCGCGCCTGACCGAGGTGGCCACGATCCTGACGTGCGTACAGCTGCTCGGCTACGCCCAGTTCGCTCTCGACCTTACCGTTGGTTACGTGCGGGACCGCTTCCAGTTCGGCCGGTCGCTCGGGACTTTCCAGGCCGTCCAGCACCGGTGCGCTGATATGGCGACCATGGTAGAAGCCACCCGATTCCTCACCTACGAGACGGTGTGGAAAGTGCAAAAGGGCGCCGCGGCCACCACCTATGAGCTTGCGGTCGCGAAGGCAGCTGCGTCCAGAACGGCTGTGTTTGCGACCATGGAAGCCCATCAACTTCATGGCGGCATCGGTGTGACCGAGGAGTATCCCCTGCAGTTCTTCAGCCGCCGGGTCAAGGAGCGATCGTTGGCGTGGGGGTCGCAGCATGCCTCGTTACTCGAGATCGCCCGCCACGTGGATCATGACGAGGATTGGCGCTAACTGCCGCCCCGGCGACGGTGCGCCATGACAAAATGGCCGAACCGGACCGGGCCGCCTTGCTTGTCCAAAGGTGGTCTGATATACCAGGAATCCACAGGTAACAGCAGCGCGCGATTGGCGTGAGGGGGGTTCACAATGAACTATTTTGGTGTTAGACAACGGCGCGATTACCTAACGAGTACACGGCGTCGAGCGGCGACAGTCTGCGCCGGCGGGGCCGCGCTGCTGGCGCTTCTCAGCGCGTGCGGGAGCAATTCGCACTCGGGTTCGAGTGCCACCACGGCTGCTTCGACCGGGAGTGCCGGGGGTGGCACGGCAACGTCGGCGCCCGCCGCAGGGAGCTCCTCGTCGAGCGGAGCTTCCATCAAGATCGCCTACCTGGGGGACCAATCCGGGACGTTGAGCTCCACCTTCGGTGGCGGTGTCATCGGTGCCCAGGCGTTCGTAGCCTACGAAAATGCTCACGGTGGCCTCGACGGCCACCACTTGACCCTCGCCGTCTACGACGATCAGAGCAGCCCGAGCGCCGTGCTTTCCAACGCCCGTCTGGCTGTGGATCAAGGCGCTCGAGCGATCATCAGCACCGACGTGTACTTCGACAGCGCTGTTCCGTACCTGATGCAGCAGGGAATCCCGGTCTTCGGTTCGGGGATCACCCCCGGCTTCTATGGAGCGACCAAGACCCAGTTCTTCTCTCAGGAGGGCGACTGGATCGGTTACGAGGCCAACGTCCAGTCCAAGTGGCTCGTCGGTAGGGGCTTGACGAAGATCGATGTCATCTCTGACGCCAACCCGGGCAACTCAGTCGCCGCCCATGCGGTCTCTAAGGGCGTGGGCTTGGCCGGAGGACAGCTCGGATACACCAACTACACCGTCGATGACACGAACTCCGCCGCCCTGCTGGCGGTTGCCCAGAGGGTGAAGAGCGACGGGGCGCAGGGCCTCTACACCAACGTGTACGGAACGGCCCCGGCCCAACTGCAGGCCGACATGACCCAGGTGGGATCAAAGGCCCTGGTCATCACGGGTGAGCTCGGGATCTCTCCAGCGATCACCCAGCAGTTCGGCTCGAGCATTAACGGGCTCGTATCTGAGGTTTTCACCGCCACCTGGCTGAATTCATCGGTGCCGGCTATCCAGGCGTTCACGGCCGCCATGCAGCGGTACTCTCCCTCCAACGTTCACAACTATCAGGCTCTAGCTGGATGGGCGAATATGGAGATGTTCGCTGGCGCAATCGGTCAACTCGGTTCGAACCCCCCGACGGCGAAGAACATTACGGCCGCTGGCAATACCATCAAGAACTACACCGGTCAGGGCATGTTCCCGCCGGTGACGTTCCCAGCGATGCACGCTCAGCTGAACCCGTGCTTCTCGCTGGCCCAGGTGGTCAACGGCCAATGGCAGATCGTTACCGGTTCCGCTTCGAATCCCTTCGTATGCGGAACAGCCGTGCCGGCGACGTAATGATGGCGATGTGTCGTTCCTGACTGGTCGGAGGGACCCGGCTCAACCGGCCGGGTCCCTTTAGGCCGGAATGGTCTGCTAGAGCGGAGGCACCAAGGGCATTGTCGTATATATACCCCGGCATCGTTATAGGAGCATTGTTTGCCCTTCTCGGTGGGAGTATTACGCTCACATACAGCCTCACCGGCGTCATCAACCTGGCTGTCGGTTCGATCGCGTATGCCACGGCGTACCTCTACTACTACCTGGTTACGGTCAAGCATTGGGCTCTCCTGCCCGCGGCGATCTTGTGCCTCGTCAGTGCACCGATCTTCGGGCTAGTCATTTGGGCGGTGATTTTCCGGAATATCGAGAACAAGGATCTCATCGTTCAGCTCACGGCCACCATCGGTATCGCCGTCGCCCTTCCGGCCCTGATGCTGTTCGCCCTGCCGGTCCAGAACGTGTTCCAGGCGCCGGGTGTTCTTCCGCATGGGTTCGAAACCATGCGATGGGGATTTCTCAATACGACCCGATATCAACTGGCCGCCGTGGTTGGCGCCGTGATCTGCCTCGGCGGCTTGATCCTGGCCGTCGAGAGGACACGCGTCGGACTCTCGACCCGTGCCGTGGTCGACCGGCCAAGCCTGGCGGCGGGCGTTGGCATCAACACCTCCCGTATCAGCGCCACCTCCTGGGTCTTGTCGTCGCTCCTCACTGGGGCGGCGGGGTTACTGATCAGCCCCCTCATCCAGCTAGACCCTTCGCAGTACACTGCGCTCTCGGTCGCGGCGCTGAGCGTGGCGCTCGTCGGACGTTTTCGCTCATTGACGATCACGGCTCTAGCCGGTCTCGGTCTCGGCGTCGCGGAGTCGTTGATTACTGGTTACGGCCCGGTGGGCAGCGTCATCGTTAACGGACTGGTTCCGGCCCTCCCCTTCTTCCTCCTTGCCGCGCTCCTCCTCTTCGGACGAACAACACTTGGGACACGGCGCGATACCGCGGTCCAGTTCGCCATCCCCAGGCAGGCAGTCCAGCGCGCTCACCTGCGCGATGAATCTCCGCTGTTGCAGACGCTGCATCAGCTCCGGATACCTCTGGCCCTCGCGGCTGGCGCCGGGGCCACCCTCATCGCGATGTTTGCCTTTAACTCCTACTGGACCGGAGCGATAGCCGCCGGCAGCGCCTATGCGGTCGCCTTCCTCGGCTTCACAGTGTCGACAGGGGAAGGGGGAGTCCTTTGCCTGGGTCAAGCCGGCTTTGCCGCCGCTGGCGCCATCGTAGCGGGGCGGCTGAGCAGTGACGCGGGATTGCCACTATGGCTGAGTGCCGTCATTGGAGTCCTGTGCGCCATGGTCTGCGGGGTGGTCATCGGTATGGTCGGAACCCGGCTCGATCAGATCGGCTTCGCGCTCGTTACCCTGGCCTTTGCGCTCTTCTGTCAGCAGTTTGCGTTCAACCTGCAAGCGCTGATTCCAATCTCCGGAGTCCTCTACCCGATTGTCAGGTTCGGTGGCCTGAACCAGAGCCAGAGCGCCATCCTGCTGGGCGCCGTCGTCTTTGCCATCCTGGCCGTTCTGCTAACCTTCTTCCGGCACGGTCGGTTCGGGCGCGTCTGCGCGGCGATTCGCGACAACCCGGTCGAGGGCGAGAGTATCGGCATTAATGTGAAAGCTTCACGGGTTGTCGTATTCGCGCTCGGGTCAGCGGTGGCCGGTCTTGGCGGAGTCTTGATCGGCATCGAACAGGGCTCGATTGCTACCGACGACTTCGCCTTACTGATCGGTCTGGTGTGGTTGGCGGTTGTGGTCACGATGGGCGTACGGGGCTATGGAGGTGCCCTCGTCGGTGGCCTGCTCTTCGCGTTGGCGCCGGCCGCCTTCCAGTTCGTTCACGTTCGTGGCTTCGGCAACCTTACGACCGTCCTCTTCGGACTGGGAGCAGTCGGGATCGCCCGCAACCCTAGAGGGTTCCTCGCCCAGGCCGGTAGCGCTATCCAGGGACTCCTTCCGCACCCGGGCACGGGACCTGAAGAGATGTCAGCTGCGGCTGTCAACCAGCCCGACCGAGATGTAGCCATTCCGCTTATCGGAAACCAGCATGACTAGCATCCTTCCCGCCTCGGGTGAGTCGCTGTCAGGCGCAGAGGAGACACTGCGCCTTACCGGGGTGACGGTCCGTTTCGGCGGGATCACGGCGCTCTCCCAGATCTCCCTGTCGGCGCGTCAAGGCGAGTTCGTCGGGCTCATCGGCCCGAACGGCTCGGGCAAGACCACCATGCTGAACGTCATCACCGGATTCGTGCATCCCTCGGCGGGTGAGGTGAGCATCTGCAACGTACGGAGTAACCGTCTTACGTCCCATCGTCGGGCGCGCATGGGCCTGGCCCGGACGTTCCAGAGGGCCGCGCTATTTCAGGAGCTCACGGTGGGGGAACACTTGACCCTCGCTCACGAGGTGCGCAACCTGTGGCGGCGAACGCCATCGGGAAACCGGAGCGATGGCGAGGCGGAGGTGGCGGAACTGTTGGCGCGGCCGCCATGGATGCTGGCGCCCGACCAGCCCATCTCCAACCTGTCCCTCGGTGCGATCCGCATCGTGGAATTGGGGATGGCCCTTACGGCGCGACCAAGAATACTGCTTCTCGACGAACCCCTCTCCGGCCTCGACCAGGTCGAGCGGGTGGCCCTCGCCGATCTTCTGCTCGACGTTCGCCAACGGTTTGGACTCACGGTTGTCCTCGTCGAACACGACGTGGACTCGGTCGTGCGTCTGGCCGAGCGGCTCGTCGTCCTCGACTTTGGCCAGAAGATCGCGGACGGGCCGACGGCCACGATCATCGACGATCCCAAGGTACGCCAGGCGTATTTCGGGGGATCGGAGACAAAGTGACCCCCGGCAGGCTGGGTTCCGCATCGAATGGAGCCACCCTCGATATCAACCAGATCTCTCACTCTTACGGGTCACTGCAGGCCCTACGGGAGGTCAGCTTCAGCGTGCCGGCCGGGACAGTCTGCGCTGTTCTTGGCCCGAATGGAGCCGGCAAATCGACGCTTGCCGCGGCCATCGCGGGCGTCCTCATCACCGCTCCGAAGTCCGTTGTCGTCGATGGAACCGATGTCAGCCAGGAGAGAAGGTACCGGCGAGCCCGCCGCGGCATCGCCCACGTCCCGGAGACCGGTGCGGTCTTTCCAGGTCTGACCGTCGCCGAGAACCTGGTGGTCGGCGACATAGGGACGTCCCGGCGCGGTCGGAAGCAGATCGTCGAGCAGGCCGCCGCCCTCTTCCCCTTTATCGGGTCGCGAGTACGCCAACGGGCCGGCATGCTTTCAGGGGGCGAGCAACAGATGCTCTCCCTCAGCCGGATTCTGGTCCACCAGCCATCCTTGATTGTGATCGACGAGTTGTCGCACGGTCTGGCTCCGGCTATTGTCGACCAACTGTTCAAGGTCCTCGCGGACTTTCGGGGCCAGATGACATTCGTAATTGTCGAGCAGTTCGTTAAACGCGCGCACGCGTTGGCAGACAACGTCGTTGTACTCTCTTACGGTAGCGTCGCACTGTCTGGACCCACCTCCAGAGTGTCCCTATCGGCAATTGAGGCAACCTACGATCTCGATGTTCAAAACACGTAGTACTGGTTGAAAGCCGTGAGATACCAAGTCTTACGGGGAGTACAGGGCATAAACTCCCTGGACGTACTGGCAAAGGGGTAGGTAAGGGAATGAGCCTCATAGAGTTTGAGTTGACCGACCATATTGCCCTCATTCGCTTGAATAGACCCGAGCGATTGAACGCGATGAATACCGAAATGCGCGCCGAGTTCGTCGCAGCCATGCGAAGATTCATTGACTCCGACGACGCGTGGGTCGGGATCCTGACGGGTACGGGCCGTTCCTTCTGCGCGGGCCGCGACATGAAAGCGCAAGCCGAGGGTTATTCGCAGGGCGATGGCAAAATGCGGCCCCTCAACTACAACCCGGAGTACAACCTGTTCGGTCTGTCGGATACCGACAAACCTATTGTCGCCGCTGTAAACGGCTTCGCCATAGGTCTGGGCTGGTACATGACCATCGATTGCGACATTCGTGTCGCCGCGGCCGGGGCCGAGTTCGCTATGACCGAGATACCAACCGGTATGCTCGGACCGTACTGGCTGTCTGGTACCGAACTCCTGACCTGGCCGATTGCCGCGGAGTTGGCGCTACTTGGGGAGAGGATCCCGGCAGAACGCCTTCTTGCCCTGGGCCTGCTCAACGCGGTCGTCCCGCCCGGGGAGCTCATGGACGAGGCCTACCGTTGGGCCGAAAAGTTTGCGCAACTCCCTCCGATGCACGTACGGCAAACGAAGGCCTTGATGCGCCGGATGCGGTCGATGCCGAGCCAGGAGGTGCTCGGCATGGAGCGAGAAGCTCGCGAATACCTGATGGAGTTGGAGGACAGCAAGGAGGCCGTGCTGGCCTGGAACGAGAGAAGGCCCCCTCGCTACCAGGGTCGGTGACCATGGCCGGCATTCTGGACGGGGTTCGGGTCGTCGATTTTACCTGGGTGATCGCCGGTCCCCAGTGCACCCAAATCCTGGCCGACTTCGGTGCGGAGGTGATCAGGGTGGAGTGGCCCCACCACCCTGACGGAATGCGGTTCCGGCTCCAGGCCGACGATGCCGATCCGGCCTCACTGGAGCACAGTGGGTTCTGGAATAACCTCAACCGCAACAAACGCAGCATTACCTTGAATATGCGGCACCCGGATGCCCCCGAGATCGCGCTGAAGTTGATCGCACAAAGCGATGTCGTGGTCGAGAACTTCTCGCCCGGGGTGTTGGAGTCATGGGGACTGCCATGGGAGCGGATGCGCGAAGCCAATCCTCGGCTGGTCTACCTCAGCATGAGTGGCTTCGGTTGGGGCGGCCCGAATGGCAATTACGTGGTCTTCGGTCCCGTCATGCAGGCCGTCAGCGGACTTCACGCCATGACGGCCCGCCCGGCGAGCGAGCCAGCCGGGTTGGGGTTCTCCTATGGAGATCACGCAGCCGGCTACTTCGGCGCTCTGGGCATTCTCGCTGCACTCCACGAACGCGACGCGACTGGAGAGGGGGCCATGATCGACTTGGGCCAGGTGGAGGCATGCGTCGCACTCACGTCGGCTGCTCTGCTCGACTATCAGGTGGGCGCCCGTACATCTACGGCGTGGGGAAATGTGCCGTACGGGGTTTTGGACGCACCCGCCGGGCTGTACCCCTGTGAAGGATCCGACTGCTGGTGTGCCATCTCGATCCGGGACGACGGTCAGTGGAAGGAGTTCGTCCAGGTGACAGGGCTTGACGATCTCGGAACTGATGCGCGCTTTCAGACGCAGCACGGACGGGCAGCCCATCGATGGCTACTCGACCGTCGGGTCTCCGAATGGACCCGCTCGCGCCGTCGTGACGACGTAGTGGCCATTCTGAGCGAAGCGGGAGTCCCGGCCAGCGCGATGGCTGATATCGATGAGTTGATGGATGACGAGGCCTTGCGGAGGTTCGGTTACTTCCAGTCGGCCGCCCACGCCCACCTCGAGGAGCGGGTCTTCCAGATGGGCGCGATCCGATCGGTCCGCGGGCCGAACTTGCGCTCGGCGGCACCGACTATCGGCGAAGCCAACGACTTTGTCTATCGGGAGATCCTTGGTCTATCCGAAGCACAGATCGAGTCGTACCGCAACGATGCGGTGATCTGAGAAATCCCAGTCATGAGGAAGCCCGAGTCATGAGGAAGCCCCAGTCATGCAGCAGCCGTTTGCGTCGCTGAAGCATACGAGAATCCTGGACTTGACCGACCGGTGGGGTCAGTTCGCGGCGAAGCTACTTACCCAGCTAGGTGCGGACGTGGTCATTGGCGAGCCGCTGGAGGGCCATCCCCTCAGGCGAGCGTGGCCTATTGGAGTAGTCGGGCCGAGCGAACCTGTGAGCATGTACTTCTGGCATTTCAATCTCGGCAAGCGGTCGACGACATTCGACATTTCGACCGATGCGGCGCGAGAGAAGGCCGCGGCCCTCATCGCCGCCGCTCACGTGATCCTCATAGGTGCAGATTTCTACAAGCAGATCACGTCGGAGCTGCCAGGAGTGTTCCGTGGTACTCACGTGGTCGTGGTTTCCGCCTACGGCCTGGACTATCCGGATCCAGATCGCAGCGATGACCTGCATGTGTCGGCCCGGTCAGGCATGGCCGGCCTTTCCGGCTACGGCACCGACGACCAGTCGGCCCCGATCATCCCTCCTGCCGAGCAGACCATGCACTCGGCTGGCCTGTACGGCGCCATCGCAGCGATGCTCGCCCTGCAGCTCGGGACCGACGGGCCAGGTGAGGTGTTCGATGTCTCGGCCCAGGCCGCCGCCTTTCAGGGTACCGAGATGCTCTTCGCCAGCTGGGTGTATCGCCGCGAGCAACTGCGGCGGCGGGGGGGGTACGCGACCGCGTTTCCGACCGGCCGTTGGCAGGCGACAACTGCGGACGGCTCGTATTTCTACGCCTTCGGGCTGCTGCCCAGGACCCAGAACGAGTGGGATGATCTCAGAGCCTGGATGCGGGGCGAAAACGCCATTCAGGATCTCGACGAGCCCCCCTATGACAGACTGGAGAATCTGCGTTCGCGAAACCCGTTTGACATTTCGGTCCCCGGCCAGCACGCGGGGCAGGTCATCCTGGAGTTCATTCAGTCGATGGATGGTGAACAGGCCTATCGCAAGTCGCAGGCCATCAAGATGGGATGGGCACGAGTTTTCCAGCCGCAGGATACCCTCATGGAGGAGCAGTTCACCTATCGAGATCTCTTCCATCGGACCGCTTGGCCCGGATCGGATGAGACATTTCTCACCCAGTCCCTGCCGTGGGCGGTTCGCTCTGAGGGCGCCGACGGGCCGGCCGGCGGTGTCCTCCGGCCGCCAGCGGCCGGTGAGCACACGGATGCCGTGCTGGCCGAGTGGACCGGTAGAGCAGACTGAAACGCTCTGAGCACAGCTCGAGTGCCGTCCGCCCGCTCTAACCCGGATATTCAGGGAGTGGCGAGACCGAGAGGTGGCGCGCTTGCGGAGACGGCGCCCCTGGCGTTATTCGGATTGAAGATGAAGACGAACTCATAGACGCCGTCATCGGTCAACGGGTGGCTGGGAACCGCCTCACCCACTCGGACGCCGTATCGCAGGGCGAGTTCCTGGTGGGCCAGGATGCCCCCCATACCATCAGAGTCCTCATCGAATCGGGCCCTGAGGAACCAGATGTCAATCCCGACAATGGCGGGCTTCTTTGATCCCAGATACCTGACGGCCGACACAGACAGGCCCGGAACGCTGCCAGCCATATACGTCTTGGGCTCGACCTCGATGTACTCGCGCCATCCGGTTCGGATCAAGACGACATCGCCGGGACCGATAGGTTCCCGGACATGTTGTCGGGCCAGGGCGCGCTCGATGTCGGTGATGGTGATGCGGTAGCCCTCGCTCAGACAAGGTTTGCCATTGGCGAGCAGCACATAGGCGTCCGTGTCGGCGCCTGCCATCTTTTCTCCAACCACGTCGATCACAACACCACGGGTGACGATGGGCCCCTGTTTCTCCATGCCGAGCCGTGTGGTACCCCAATCCGCGGCAATGTCCGCACCCCACAGCCCGTTATAGAACAGCCCGCCGACGCCCACATGTTGGAGACCGTTGATCTTTGTGCCCATATTGTACGTGAACTTGACCCGTTCCTCCATGGAGCTCATGAGAAATGATCCTATGGGTTCATTGGCCTGCTGGATACCCCGGAATTCCGGCGGTACCTCGAAGCCGTTCACCACTAGCGTCTGCTCGTACTCACGGTCGCCGAAGGCCGGAAATCCGTTAAAGAGCGTTTCGCTCAAGTTGTAGGTGCGTACCGGTCTACCCAGATCGAGCATGGCGAGAGCGGATGCCGTCTTCTCGGCCGTCACCTCATTGAACGTACCCTTATCATCTTCAGCGCCATATGGTCCGGGTGACCAGGCGCCAGCAAGAACCTCCTGCACGTCAAATGGCGTGTCATTGAACTCGTCCATCTTGTCCTCCCTCGGTTGTCACGCGAAGCGAGGCACGAGCTCGCTCAGGGCATCCAGGCCCCGCGTCAGGTCGTCCAGGTTGGTCATCGGCACCCCGATCACCATCCGGTACACGTCCAGGCGTCGATATTCTTCTGCGGCGCGCAACAGGAGAGCCATGGCCGCGGATGACTCCCAGTACCAGGGAGTCCCTGGCATCTGACCTCCCATAAAGTTGACGCTCACCTTCGGTGCCGGTCGGCCGGCGCCGGCTGCCAGCTTTCGAAGGGTTTCGATCTGGACTGGCACGTCCGGGGAGTGCATGGGATACCAGCCGTCGGCCGAATCGACGACGGCCTTGAGATTGCGATCACTGCCGTTGGCCCCGATCAGGATCGGAGGATGTGGACTCTGGACCGGCTTGGGCCAGAGCCAGCTCTCGCTAAAGGACACATGGCGTCCCTGGTGTCCTACGACCTCCTGGGTCCAGAGGCGCTTGAGCACCTCGAGCTTCTCCGCGAACACCGCCCGGCGGGTGGCCCAGTCCACTCCGTTGTTGGCCAGCTCTAATGAGTTCCAGCCATAGCCGACGCCGAACTCCACTCGTCCGTCTGATAGCCGGTCCAGGGACGCAACCGCCTTGGCCAGGTGCAAGGGATTGTGCTCTGCGACTAGGACGATGCCAGTGCCCAGCCGAATACGGTCGGTGACTGCGGCTGCCGCGGCCAGAGTCACGAAGATGTCGGGAAAGCGCTTGTAGAACTCCGGAAGTTCGCCGTCGGGTGAGGCCGGGTAGATCGTGGCTACGGGCGTATGCGAGTGTTCGCCCTGGAAGAGACACTCCATATCGTGTGCCTCGGCTCGTCGAGCAATGTCGACGATCGAAGGTGTCTGATCGTTGACAATCAAATTGGCGCCGATGTACATCCGTACCCCCGTTACTGGCTCAGTAGAGCCGTCCAACTGACGCTTTGTCGCGTGTTGACCACAGCATGGCGCCGACACGATACAGGTTTACCGTCTGCTACCATCAGTTGAGCATAGACGCGCCCGTTATCGAAGCGTAGGAGTCGTGCTCGTGTCTTGCACTCACGTCGCCGCCACATCGGACCAGAGAGAAGCGAATACCTCCCTGGAGTCGGACGAGCGCATCGGGCTCCGGATCAACCGGCTCGCGCACGCCCTTGACTACCTCGGCGTCGGGCTGGGGTCGATCGTGGTCATCGCATGCTGTTCGCGGCACCGCGAGGATGCAACTGTGGCCGCCATGGCCGTCCACGCTGTCTCGGCGGAGCGAATCTCCCTGGCCGAGGGTGATTGGATCGATGTTCGACCAACGCTGGTGCTGGCCTGCTCCGAGGGCGTCGAGTGGTGGCATCTCCTCGGCGTGACGGCTCGCATCGTCTCTGACGTGCCAGGCACGCTCTGGTGGCGGGTTCTCGAAAACACCCAGGTCTCCACCCCGTTCAGGAGACACCCGCCGCCGGCCATTCCAGCCGCACCGACGATTGCTTAGAATAGCGGCGCCGGCGCCTGATCCGCGTCCATGGACAGCCCCAAACAGGAGTCTGGCTTAAGATGTTTGTATCCGGGCGGGGGTCGGTCGGGGTCGGGTTTCGGTGCAGAAGAAAGGACAAAAGTTCTCAATGAAGTTCGGTCTCTTCTATATACTTCAACAGCCGCCGGGGAAGAGTTCGACGCAGGTCTATCGGGACAACTTAGAGCAGTTCCGCGTTGCGGACGAGGTTGGTTTTGACGAGATCTTCCTGGGTGAGCACCGGATCTCCGAATATGGGACCCTCCCCAATCCGCTGGTACTGGCGGCTGCCGCTGCTCAGGTAACGAAGAGAATCCGGATTGGGACAGCGGTCATCATCCCTGCGTTCAGCCATCCGGTCCGCGTAGCCGAGGAAGTCTCTATGGTAGACGTTCTCAGCGAAGGTCGATTCCATCTAGGGGTCGGCCGCGGCTACCAGAGCAGCGAATTCGCCGCGATGGGAGTGGACCAGAACGAGAGCATGGGCCGATTCCTGGAGTCCACGTCGATGATCAACCGCCTTCTCACGGAGGAACACGTCACTGTAAAGGGTGAGTTCTGGAACCTGGACGACATCACGGTGTATCCGAGGCCCGTGCAAAGACGAGTCCCTATCTCCGTAGCTGTGTTTAAGACCCAGCAGACATTTGACTTCGCTGTCGAGAATGATTTCGGGATCCTCGCCGGCAACCCCTACGCGATTCAGAACGAGATCGAAGCTACCTACCGGATTTACATGGAGTCCCTCCGCCAGGACGGTGGCTCGATGACAGCAGAGCGCGCCTGGGGGCTGGCCACCACGTTCGTGGACCATGACCAGTCACGGGCCGAGCGCCTTATTCAGCAAACATCCACCAACTACCTGGCGCAGCTCAGCGAACATGGGTCGGTGATCGGTAAGGACGGCACGGTACCGAAGAGTTACGAGAAGCATGCTGATGCGTGGTGGGAACACAATGTCAACCGACCAGCCAACGTGCTTGAAGCACCGTCAACACTTGTCGGCCACCCCGACAAGGTGATCGAGAAGCTGTACCGCATGTATGAGGAGTTCGGGTTCGAGAACGTCATCATGTCGATCAACATGGGCGGTGACCTTGAGCAGCGAGATGTACTCGGTACTTACGAGATCATCGCGGACAAAGTCGTACCCGCCTTAAGGGATGTCGGCACAACTGTCCCGGTCGGAGCCTGACACGCCTCATGTCTCGGCCCGGAAAACCTGGGCGGCCCAGGCCTCGTGCTCTCCGAGCATGGGCGCCCGCCAGTAGTTGTTGGCGCGAGGGCGACCGACGACCCTCCAAGGTAGGGAGATTATTCGCGTCTCGCCCATGACCGGATGTTGCAACGAAATGAAGAACTCGCGGTCGGCCAGGTGTGGATCGGCAACGAGCGTCTGGGGGTTGCTGGCAGGGTAACAGGCGATGCCGGCCTGCTGCAGCCGGCTGACGGTGCCTTCGAGGTCGAACTCGGCAGTCGTTCGCAGACCTCCGCGTACCTCGTCCTCCAGGTCAGGGGATTGGTCGGATGGGGCCCGAAGCCCAACTAGGGGGGCCAGGAGCCTGGGCCAATCCGGCGCTGGGAGAGTTACAGCCAGATACCTGCCGCCAACGTCGATAAGGAGATCCACCTCCCCCTGGACCCCGGCCGGTGCCTCTCCCGCCTCATGGGTAATCTCGGGCAGCGGGATCCTGTTGGCTACCACCTCCGCCATCGAGAGATCCAGGCGCTCGTCATCGACGTTACCGCCGATCCACCAGGCGGCGCAGACAGTTGCTGCCCAGACTGCGCTGGAGTAGTCGGCGAGAACCAGGCGTAATGTCACGAGCTTGTTGGCCGCTTCTTCGACCGCAAACTCAAGGCCGGCGAAGGCGTGGACGTTCTGGGCGTAGCCTCGATAGGCGGCGCAAGGACCGGTGCGACCGAACGCCGACACTGAGACGACGAGCGACGCTTTGGCGTCCTCGTCCGGCGCCACGTCGACGCCCGCCTGCTCGATTCGCTTCAGGCCGACGTTCTCCAACAGGACGTCAGCCCAGCGCCGCGCCTGTGGGACCACGTCACTATTCGCCCGGATGCTCCGTTTGCAATAGTTGGCGCCCTGAAAATACGCCGACCGTTCTGGCCCACGGATGTCATCCACGAACGGCCCGTTCAGGCGATACATGTCGAGCCTTTCGGCGTCCTCTACCCGGACGACTACCGCGCCGAGCGCGCCCAGGATGGCGCCGGCAAGGGGACCGGCCAGCACGTTCGAGAACTCGAGGACGCGAAGGTTGGTCAGCGACCGTCGGTCGCCCTGCCTCGCGACCTCTCGGCGCTGGACCAGGGCCGGCAGCACGACACTGCCGTCGGCTCGCCCGTCGCGGTCTGGCCAGCCACGTGAGCGGAACTGCGGTGAGATAACGACCTCACCGATAGGTCTCACCGCAGCGGCCGGAACGCCTGCCGCCTGCAGCACCTCCTCGCAGTGGTCCTTCGTCCGGACGCTGGTCCATTCGGAGCAGACGCTGTTGATCGTGTCGGCAAACTGCACCCGATCGGAGAGCGTAGGGAATATCGGAATGAGGTCCGGACGTCCGATCGTTTCAGAGAACCGAGCGAACTGGTGGTCATCGACGACGATGATCTGTACTTGGCCGTCGGTGCAGGGGAACGGATCGGAGGGCGCGGAATATCGTGAGCTCCCGGCCGGAACCGCACACCGGTTGAGCAGATTCATCGGCGTCTGCTGATTGGTGCAAAATGCTACTGCCTCCTGGGCGGAGAGATCGAGGTGGACAGGACGCCGCTCGTCAGCCGCCAGCGATAGGCCGTAGAGCAAAGCGAGGGCAGCCATGTGGGCCGACGTCTGCATGCCTTGGCCCCCGGGGATCGGATAGGGATGCCCCTGGTCGTCGAAAACCGCGGCGAGAAGCCCGCCCGCTGCCGCGCACACGTGCTCTGAGCCTTTGAAGTCCTTGGCTCGACCAGAGAGGCCGAACGCGGAGACGGTAACCCATGCTCGGCCGGTCGCCGATGTCGTCTCGTCCAGCCAGTGCTGGACCTGTTCGAGATAAGCACGGTCGGCCGGGGACGAGATCCGGGCACAAATCACACCGTCGAAATCGTCCAACTTGGGGCCGTCACCAGCGACGGTGTCGCTCTCGTGCAGGGTAACGTCGGCGCCCAGCGTTGAGAGAACGGAGCGACAGACCGAACCGAGGGTGCCGCGGCCGATAACGAGAACGTGGAGTCCCCGGAGATAATAGACGATGCGGGTGGGAGTGTCCTGCACGATCGGTACTCCTCGTTATCGTGTCGATGGTGGCAGGCAGGAGGACGGCCCGATAACGGGACGTCCTGTACCTTGCCGACCTGTCATTATGGTCAGATGGGAAGCCCTTCGTAGTGGCGACCGAGGAAGGCCACGTCTCCCTGAGTCAACCGTTGATGATAGCGGAGTGCCCGCGAGAGGCCGCGCCCGACTCACCGTCCCTCTGCTTGATGGGAGACTTATAGCGTGACGTTGGCCCCCCGACTGTGTACCTACCTGGTAAACTTTGAAGCCGAGGACCCGGGCGAGTGGTCGCATCTCATAGAGTTTGCTCGGGCCGCTGACACTGCTGGTTTCGATCTAGTGAGCGTCTCAGATCATGTCGCGTTTGGAGAGCGGCTTGACGTTTATGCAGACCCCTCTCAAGGAGGAACTCGTGGTGGCGTGCAGCCGACGGGGCCAAACGGGGTGTGGCTCGATCCGTTAATTACGGTGAGCTACATGGCCGCCATTACAACGCGGATTCGCTTCATCACAACGATCCTGCTCGCCGCGCTTCGACGTCCGGTGGTACTCGCCAAGATGGTCGCGACCCTTGATGCGTTTTCCGGAGGGCGGTTGGAGATGGGGGTCGGAGTCGGTTGGCAGCGTGAGGAGTACGAAGCGGCGGGTCTGTCGTTTGAGAACCGCGGCCACCTGCTCAACCACACCATCGAGGTGTGTCAGACGATCTGGCGGAACAGCATGGCCTCGTACGAGAGCGACGAGCTGTCCTTCCGCAACATCCACCAGGCGCCCAAGCCTTGGCAGCCGGGTGGGGTGCCGATCTGGGTCAGTGGCACGGTGAACGGCCGTGCCATGGATCGATTGGCCCGGTACGGCTCGGGGTGGATCCCGTGGGGCGACGACGCCGCCAACATCGAAGCAGGAATGGCTCGAATGCGGACGGCGATGCTCCAGCGTGACCGAGATCCAGCGGAGATCGGGGTGTTCGGATCGCTCGCGGTCATGCGCGAGGACAACCACGTACTGAACCTGCATCGCACGATGGAGCCCGTCGCTCGGCTCCACGCAGCAGGGGTCACCGTCTTCCACATCAACTTCTCGCCCGCCGACAAGCGGGGCGACCTCGGCGATATCTTCGGGGAGACCGTCACAGCGTTCCGCGCCGCGTCATCGTGAATGCATCGGGCGGATCACACGCCGGCGACTCCCGGCTAGCGATCCTCCTGGCGGCCCTTCCCGCCTCACTCCGGCTGGCGGCTTGCCTCGGTCACGTCCTCCGCCATACCAACGGCGACGTTAATGTAGCAGTCACCTCAGGAAGTTCCGACCGCGGGTGTGGGGGAGAGAACCGTGACCCTGGTAGACGAAGCAGCCCGCTTGGCCGTCGAGTTCGCGACCGACGCGGAGGAGGGCGACGAGCTGCGCCGGCTTCCGGATCGGAGCTGGAAGCGCCTCGTGGAGGCCGGCTTCGTGCGGGCCCTGCAGCCGGCCCGCTGGGGTGGCGGGGAGGTGCACCTGCGCGAGTTCGCAGACGCCGTGATGGCGATTTCGGCAGCCTCGCCGTCAGCTGGCTGGGTGGCCGGCGTGATCGGGGTCCACCCGTGGCAGCTCGCTCTCTTCGACGAGCAGGCCCAACAGGAGATGTGGGGCGACAAACCGGCCCGCATGCACTCTTCGTCGTACAACCCGACCGGTAAGGCGGAGAAGGTGGACGGTGGTTACCGGGTGTGGGGGCGCTGGTCGTTCTCGTCCGGTTGCGACCACTGCGAAGGGGTCATCCTGGGGGCGATCTGTGGGAGCGTCGACGTGGGGATCGGCAAGCCGATCGCGGACTTCCGGTCTTTTCTCCTTCTCGGCGGCCAATACCGGATCGAGGACAACTGGTATGTGGCCGGGCTGAAGGGCACCGGGAGCAAAGACATCGTGGTGGAGGACGCCTTTGTCCCCGACTACCGGACCCAGAGCCACCTGGACTACGCCATGGGCAGCCCGCTTCCCGGTCAGCAGACCAATCCGAGCGTGCTCTACCGGCTGCCGTGGTCGGTGGTGTTCAATCTGGCCCTGGTCGCCGCGGTACTCGGCTCTGCCCGGGGTTTCGTCGAAGCGTGGACCGCCGAGAACTCGCCAAGGATCATCGCGGGCGGCGAACGGGTGGCCGATGACCCCCTTGCCCAGCGACGCCTGGCGGAAGCACTGTGGACCCTCGATGCTGGTGTGGCGCTCGTTCACTCCGACATCGCAGCCATGTGGGCCATGGGCGAGGCCGGGGTGACGGCCAGTATGGAGGACAGAGCCGGCTGGCGGTGGAACATGACCCGCAGCTGCGATCTGGTCGGCGACGCGGTGGCCGAGCTGTTCCGCTCCGCCAGCGGCCGCACTATCTTTTTGAGCCACCCGCTCCAGCGCCGCTTTCAGGACGTCCAGGGCGCTCTCGGCCACGCATTCCTGGTACCCGACCCACTCGCCAAAGCCGTGGGCGGGGCTCGCCTCGGCACAACCCACCCGGAGCTGGTCCTGTGATCGA
Source organism: uncultured Acidimicrobiaceae bacterium (assembly GCA_963834725.1). Lineage (GTDB taxonomy): Bacteria > Actinomycetota > Acidimicrobiia > Acidimicrobiales > Palsa-688 > PALSA-693. The sequence continues at coordinate 1,672,732 of CAWICN010000001.1, read as the reverse complement.
ATCGCTCGCGTACATCGGCTTCACGTCGCCGAAGGCCGAGGAGTGGTCCACGTTCGGCCCGGATGTCCTCGGTCTAGAACTGGTCAGTGTCGACGCCGACGGCACCGTCCGGCTGCGTAACGACGACGCTGCCCAGCGACTGGTCATTCGCCCGGGAGATGACCTCGTTCTACATGCGCACGCCTTCAGGGTTCGACATCGAATACGGCACCGGCGGCCGGCTCGTGCCCGATGACAAGCCCTGGATGACCGGCTCCTACGACACGATGAGCATCTGGGGTCACAAGCCACCCACTCCGCCCGTCCGGCCTGGTATCATCGGCCCTTCGTCCGCAAGGATCGCGTGTGACCGACACTCGCAGCGATCACGACTCGCTTGCGGTTACGACGACGCCTCCTGCGGGCTGTCCTCTGACAGGCTTGCTTGGTCGACCATCGCTCCGCACAGGACTCCGCCTTCCTCCAGCTTGGCGACGTCGCTCTGGGATAGGCCCAGAAGCTCACCGAGGACTTCCGTATTGTTTGCGCCTATACGCCCCACACCAAGCCCGACTGGAAGTTCGGTCGGGGAGCTGGTCCATGGGGGGCTGGGAATGAGTACCCCCTCGCCGGCCTCGTTGGTCACTGACATCACCGCACCTCGCTCAGCCACCCACTCGGTCTCCAGCACGTCGGAGACGGCCCGCACCCGGCCGGTAACTAACCCTTCTGCATTGACGGCCTGCTCGACGTCATCGATCGTCCCCCGTCGATAGACCGCATCCTGGAGAGCGGAGATCAACTCCGGTCGCCGTTGTCGGCGCGCCCCCGAGTCCACGAACCTGGCATCGTGAATGAGCTCGGGACATCCAAACGCCCGGCACAGGGGAGCAAAAACCTGGCGACTCACTGGGTTTCCAGCGCTGAAACCTTGCCCGTCAGCCGTAACAAAGATCGTCTGCGGGGTGGAACCCGACTTCGGAGACCGGCCCTTCGGGTTCAGTAGCGCGGCGGCAAATTCGTTAAAAAAGAGCATGGAGTGGGCGAGGGACATGTCGATGTAACAGCCGTTGCCGCTGCGTTGTCGCTCGAGGAGGGCCGAGAGCACCGCGATCGTGGCATCCTTGCCTGCCGCCAGGTCGGCAATAGACATCGGGTCATGCTCAAGGGGAGCCTGGCGAAGCTGGGCCACCGTGTGCAGATAACCGGTCTCGGCATGAACGAACGGGGCGTAGGCCCGCCGATGCCGCCAGGGGCCGCGTTGCCCATAACCCGAGATCGAAACATAAATCAAACCTGGGTGATCGGCGGCCGATGACGCATAGTCCAGGCCCCAGGCCGCCATGACTCCGGGCCGAAAGTTCTCGATGACCACATCGACCACGCCAATGAGCCGGCGGACCAGATCGCGGCTCTCGGGCACGTCGAAATCCACCGAGATCACGCGCTTTCCGACGTTGAGCTGCGTGAAGCCGGGCGACCCCAACGAGATTCCCTGCCGGGCCTGGTCACCCGCGGGTGGCTCCAGCTTGATCACGTCGGCGCCCAGTTCCGCCAGCAGGCGAGTACAGTGCGGGCCCGCGATGACCCGGGTCAGGTCGAGGATCCGGGTCCCGGCGAGGGCACCCCCGCTCACCCCCACGTCGCCGCTCCATGGGCGATGTCCCGGAAGGGGGCATCTTGATCGAGAACCGGCTCTCGGGGCAGACCGAGGACCTTCTCGGCCAGATGGTTTTTCTGAATCTCGTCCGTGCCACCGGCTATCGACGTCGACGGGCTGCTCAACGCGAACTCCTGAAATGCCGCCGAGGGTGCGTCCTCACCGAGCAGCATTCCGGCCGCCCCCTGCACCCGCAACCCCATGTCACGCTGCAACCGGGTGATCATGGAGACGGTCAGCTTGGAGATCGGACCCTCGAGCCCGGGGCCGGACCCCGACCGCATTCGAGAATTTGTGTAGCTCATAATCGAGCGCATGGTGTACAAGCGGGCTAGATCCTGTCGGACGGCTGGGTCGTCGCTGCGTCCGAAGGAGCCGACCAGATCGTCGAGCACACGGCTGACCCCTCGGTTACCTCGAATCTGACCCGATCCGGCGCCCGCCAACTTGACCACCAGGTCTCCGGCTCGCGCTGCCAGGTCCACTGGACCGAAGGGGCCGCCCTCGTGAGCCGCCGGGTTGAACGAATTCTTTTCATACCGCAGGAAGGTCCTCGCCACCGCCCACCCCTCGCCCTCCCCGCCGAGCATGTCCGCTTCGTCAACGACGGCGTCGTTGAAGTGGACAAGGTTGAACTCGGCTCGCCCGTTCATCTGCTTGATCGGCCGGGCCTCGACGCCGTCCTGCGTGGCCGGGCACAAGAAGAACGAGAGACCCCGATGTTTGGGCGCATCCCAGTTGGTCCGCGCCAGCAACATGCCGTAGTCGACAATGGACACGTTGCTGGTCCAGATCTTGGTGCCCGTGATCCGCCAATCGGATCCGTCGCGTACCGCCGCGGTACGCGACGCGGCCAGATCGGAGCCGGCATCCGGCTCGCTCAGCATCTGGCAGACGGTGATGCCCTGATAGGCCATACCCCGAAGAAAGCGTTCGCACTGCTCGTCGTTGCCATGTTGCAACAACATCGGGGCCAGCAGCGAGGGACCGATCCCTGAAGGCGGACTGAGCGCTCCAACCGCCCGGCGAGCGGCCCGAACCTCCTTGGCCAGGGCGATTGGCAGTCCCTTTCCGCCCCACTGGACCGGCCAGGTCGGATAGCCCCAGCCGCTCTCGTACATCAGCCGGAACCAATCTCCAACAGAGAGGTCAGGATCCCAGTTGTCCTCATACCACAACGTCGCGTCGCGGGCCACATCTGTGTCCACTGGCCTCCTCCCTCCCGGGTCGCACGTGACTGCCCAGCCCCAAATCGTTAGATGAGTATACCGATCGCCGCTTACTGCACGGGCTGATCGCACATTCGGGACCGACCCGCCTGGCGGGGCGAGTCTCGGCAGACGAGATTGGTCAAGTGAAACCGGGTCGGCTTCTCTTGGTGGCCTCGAGGCGAAGGTAGGCGCCGGTGGACCGCCGGTGCACGTCTGCTGTTGCGCGGCAGGCCGGCTCGGTGCCCCGCGGTCTCGACGACGACCAGTCCGGGGCCGGCGTTCGGCGAACTGAACCCGGGGCGAACCGGCGGCTCCACGATCTTGTTGATCAGTTCGAAGAGCCGCGGGCGGGCGCATTCTGAGCCGCACCTGGTGGATCAGCGCGGTCGGCGTCGTTGTCAGCGGTAGCGGGGAGGTCCGTGGTTCTTTGTTCCGTTCGCGGATTCGAGGTGCTCAGCCCGGTCGAGACGTCAGCCGATCAGCGACGACGAGGAGCACTTGTGGGTTGTGGCCCACACCCCCACTTGGTGGATGTCCGCCAAACCGTGCCAACCCCAGTTCCTCCCAGCTGACCAAACCGATCAGGTGTCGTCCGCCCACCCGGACGAGTGAGGTTTCCCTCGTTGAGAAATCTCCAGCAACGGATGGCGTCGAGTCGGAGGTGCAATGGAGGAGCTGCCGTCGGGGAGGTGACGTTTCCGAGTCGACCGACCTGGCGGCGTGTGATCCTGGCTCATTTCCCGTCCCAACCTTCAACAACTTCGTCAGCCGGGGGGAGCGATTGATGCGGCGGGTCGTCCGGTAGGGTAGGTGAGACCGTCTTCTGCAGAGGTATCGCCATGTCGTTCTCGTTTCGCCCCCTCCACCCCACGTTCATGGCCGAGGTAGGCCCGATCGACCTCCGGGACGTTCGAGACGAGGCCGCTTTGGAGGAGATCCGGGAGGGCATGGACCGCTACGGGGTGCTGGTGTTCAAGGACCAGGGCTTCGACGACGCCGAGCTGCTGGCCTTCGCCCAGCGCTTCGACGGGGAGCTGCACGCCAAGACCGGCATCAGCGCTCTGGCCGCCAGCCGGCTCGGCAACGAGGCCCTCACCGACATCTCCAACCTGGACGAGGACGGGCGCATCCTGGACTCGAGCGATCGCCGCCGCATGTACGGCTTAGGGAATCGTCTGTGGCACACCGACGCCTCGTTTCAGGACCCGCCGGGGCGGTACTCCATCCTCCACGCCCGGGTGGTGCCGCCGGTGCCGGCCGACACTCAGTTCGCCGACACCCGCACGGCCTACAACCGGCTACCCCAGGAGACGAAGGAGCGGCTGGAGGGGCTGAGGGTGCACCATTCCATCGCTTACTCCCGACAGGTGCTCGGCTTCGAGTTCTCCGACCGGGAAGCCGAGGCCCTGAAGGGCGCCGTCCACCCCTTGGTCCGCACCCTGCCCTACGGTCGGCGCTCGCTGTACCTGGCTTCACACGCCTCGCGCATCATCGATTGGCCGGTCCCCGAGGGTCGCCTGCTGCTCCGGGACCTGATCGAGCAGGCCACGGCCCCCGATCTGACCTACACCCACTCGTGGACCGTCGGTGACCTGGTCATCTGGGACAACCGGGCCACCATGCACCGGGGTCTGCCCTACGACGACACCAGGTACCGCCGAGAGCTGCGCCGGGTCACCACCTTGGACCTACCCCGGGTGCCGGCCTTGGCGGGCGCCGGGCGCTGAGCGCTGGCCCTGCCGAGCACTACCCACATCTCGATCTGGGAGAAGCCCCACCCGTCCGAGGACCGGCCTGTTTCAGTGGAGCAGCCGATAAGGCCTGACGACGGAAAGGCGTCTAGAGCGTGATCCTGTGCTGATCCTCGTTCGCCATGGGCAGACGCAGTCAAACGCCTCCGGTCTGCTAGTGGGTCGAGCGGACGTTCCGCTCAACGATACGGGGTTGCGGCAGGCGGCGGCACTGGCGGCGGCCCTTCCGCCACCGGGTCTGATCGTGTCGAGCCCGCTGACCCGCGCCCAGCAGACAGCTGCCGCCTTCGGTGTTTCAGTCAGGGTCGATGAGCGGTGGATCGAGTTGGATTACGGTGCGATCGATAATCAGCCGATTGCCGCCCTGAGTGACGAGGTCTGGCAGCGGTGGCAAGCAGACTGCGACTTCGTGCCCGCCGGCGGTGAGTCGCTACGGTCACTCGGCGCTCGAGTCCGAACAGCCAGCGACGACCTGGCCACAATCGCGGCTGAGGTCGACGTCATGGTCGTGACCCACGTGTCACCCATCAAAGCTGCAATCGCCTGGGCCCTAGGCGTAGGAGACGAACTGGCCTGGAGACTGTTCGTCGAAGACGCAGCCGTCGCCCGGATCACCTTCGGCCCGCTCGGGCCCGTCCTCCGTTCCTTCAATGAACGCTTTCCGCCAGCCGCCTGAGCACGTCGAAAAACTGAGTAGCACTCTGCTCCCACGTCATCAACCCAGCGCCCCGTCTGGCCGCGGCGGCCGCCAGACGACGCCGATACCCTTCATCGACGGCCAGGCGTTGCAATGCGGCGCCCAGCCCGATCACGTCGCCCGGCTCGAGTACGACGCCCTCGATGCCGTCATCGACGAGGTTCGGCAGGTTGCCCGCACGCCATCCCACCACCGGAAGACCGGCAAGGAGAGCCTCGCCGTAGACGGTTCCATAGGGCTCCAGGTAGCTGGGAAGCACGAAAGCATCGCACCCTCGGTAGAGCCGCGCCGTATCGGTCGGCGAGAGCGGGCCATGTACCACCACCCGCCCGGCGAGGTCTGGCTCAGCCAGCCGGGACCGTACCTGCGAGGTATATTCGTCGTCGAGATCACTCCGGCCGACCAGGTGCAAGGTGGCCGCGTCGCTGGTCAGGCGGGCAAACGCCGATACCAGGTCCATGGTCCCCTTTCGCCGGATCCAGTTGCCAACGCTGAGAAATGCCACCCGTCGACCTTGTCGGAGGTCTGGAACTGCCCCTGCCGTCGGTGGCGCCGGATCGCAGCCCGGTGGCACTACTACGGTGTCGCGACCGCCAACCTCGCCGCGAAGGGCGCTGCTGGCCAGGATGAGCAGGTCGCACCGCCCGTAAAGGAAGAGATCTAGCCGCCGCTGCGCCGTGCGTCTCAATGGTCCCCCGTCGATTCCGCCCGGTGACTGGTGAAGAATCGCGGCGGTGGGCCGGCGCAGCCGCCAAGGCGCCAGATAGACGGCGGCAATACTGTCGATGACCGTGACATCAGCCCGAGCGGCCTGGCTCAGCAGCCGACCGCCGGCCATGGTAGCTAACATGTACGGCCTGTCGGGTACCGACAGGAATTCTCAGTCGCGCATCATGGGCTGGTCCCCATGCCGCCATACGACGATGGTAGAGATAACCGCCCGTAAGCTGATCGGGCGATCCAAGTGTCACGAGGGAGATGGTCAGCATTCGGGTGGTGCACGTCGCACCGACAGCTTTTGGCTCGGAAGGCGTATTTGGCGGCGGCGAACGGTATCCCATCGAGCTAGCGCGGGCGCTGGCCCGCCAGGACGACGTGGATTGTGAGCTGGTGACCTTCGGCCCCCGCGCCAGTTCGCACCTGGATGCATCGGGCCTTCGGGTGCGCATCCTTGCGTCCATGGGGCACCTGCGGCATCATCCTGCTCATCCGGTCGCGCCGGGATTGATCGCAGCTCTCGCCAATGTCGATCTGGTCCACACTCATCACCTTCGCAGCGCGCCGAGCCAACTCGCCGCCATTGTGTCCCGGGTTCAACATACGGCGGTGGTGACAACCGATCACGGGCTTGGGGGGGGCGGATGGTGCGGCATCCTACCCCGAATGTTTCACGGCTTCCTGGCCGTGTCGCGCTTCTCGGCGGACACGCTTGGCACACCTCCGGCCAAGACATCTGTGATCTACGGTGGCGCCGATCCTGCGCGTTTCCACCCGGATTCCGACGTGAGCCGGTCGGGCGTGCTGTTCGTCGGACGGATCACGCCCCACAAAGGCATCGATCGGCTTATCCAGGCACTTCCCACCGGCGTTGAGTTGACCATTGCCGGCACCGCTGGACATGACCGCCACCTGCCCGAACGCGACTATTTTCACCTTTTGCGTCGCCTCGCCGCCGGGCGCGCAGTTCGTTTTCTCGGTGCGGTGAACGAAATTGACCTGCCGCAGCTGTACCGGCAAACCTCGGTGCTGGTGCTGCCTTCTGTGCAGCGGACCTGCTACGGCCGCTCGGTCCCGATCGCGGAGCTGCTGGGCTTGTGCATTCTGGAGGCGATGGCAAGCGGCACGCCGGTGATTGCCAGCCGGATCGGTGGGTTGCCCGAGATCGTTGTGGACGGCGAGACGGGCTTCCTCACTGCGCCCGGCGATATCGAGTCCCTCCATGACCGCCTCTCGACCGTGCTGTCGGACGGTCGCCTAGCCCGGAGGCTCGGAGACCGCGCCCGCACCCATGCCACGGAACGCTTCACCTGGGATGCCTGCGCCCGGCGTTGTCTGTCGGCCTACCAGCGGGCGCTCAGCTGAAGAGAGCCGGTCAACCGACCTCGGCTCGGATGCCGCCAAACGCGACAGGTGACTCCCAGACGCGAACCGACAGGACCTCGCCGCCTGCCTGTCGGACTGGCACCGCCAGGGCGCTGTGCGCCCATCTGGCAAACATCTCGACTGTGACTCCTTCCTCCGGTGCCGGTGTCACGACGGTACCCAAATCGGCTCCTCTGACCCGGTCGGCAACCTGGGTCAAGGCCGCGTCGAGCACATCTATGTCGCAGACCATGCCTTTTTCGTCCAACTCGGCTCGTTCCGCTACGATCTCAATCTTGTAATCGTGGGCATGGCGCTGGCCCTCAGGGCCCTCCATTCCCGGCATGACGTGAAACGCTCGGACTTCCAGGGCGATGCCTACCTCGTACATGGGATTATGTGTAACACAGTGCGGCGTGCACAAGGCCCGGTTCTCCTCGATCCACGGTCGCAAAGGCTTCGGCGGCCTGCTGGAAGGGAAAGTCGTGCGTCGCCAAGATCCCTACCGGTAGCGAGGCGAGAAGATTGCGAGCGGTGCGGCGGCGGCGAGGGACATCCCACCGCCCGCTCAGGCGGGCCGGGATGGTGGAGACCTGGGTGCTACGGATGACGAGTCGGCGACGATGGAAGTGACCGCCCAGGGGGAGCGGCACTTCCTTGGTGCCGTACCAGGAAACGACCAGCACCTCTCCCTCATGATCGAGAAGCGCAAGAGCGTCGCGGACCGCCTCCGGCCGCCCGCTGGCTTCGACGACCAGCGGCACCGTGTTGGGGCCACCGCCTTGCGAGAGGGCATCGTGCAGTTCATGTGGACTCGTCGCTTCCAAGCTGGCCCTTTCGGCGACCGCTCGCCGCCAGCTGAGCGGGTCGACCCCGATCACACGGGCACCGGCGCGCTGTAACATCAGTGCCGACAGGATGCCAACGGGACCCAGACCCATCACGACCACCCTCTGCTCCAGTACGGAGCCGGCATCCAGCGTCACTTGCAGCGCAGTTTCAACCAGAGGAAAGATGGTTGCTTGCCGCGGATCCAGGTCGTCGACCGGCACGACGTCGTTGGCGCGTACCACGAACAGATCCTGATGCGGGTGGAAGGCGAACACTTGCCGGCCCTCCGCCAAAAGGGGCGAAACCGAACGTTCGATCCGACCGACACAACTGTAGCCATAACGGAAGGGGTAGTCGAAGGTCCCGCCCAGTGCGCCAATCTGCTCATCGAGCGCGAGGGTGCTGTCGAGCTCGCCGCGGTACGCCAGCATCTCGGTGCCCGGGCTGATCCCTGACCACAGCGTCCGGACCAAGACTTCTCCCTCGACGGGCCGTTGGAGGTCGACTTCAGCAACCGCGATCCGACGGCGGTCCTCGAAGATGACACAGTGGGCTCGCATTCTCGTTTCTTCGTGCGAAAACTCGGGCATGATAGACTGACATGGACAATAGCCGCGCCGAAGGGTCCACCCGACGGCCCCGAGAGCTGACCCGGGTACAGCTCCCCACGCGATTCGGACTTTTCGAGCTCCGCTCCTTTGAAGGCCGCTCCGGCTTTGTCTACTTGGCCCTGATCCGGGGCGACGTAGAACACCGCTCCGACGTTCTGACCCGGGTTCACTCGGAATGCTTGACCGGAGACACCCTCGCCTCACTGCGATGCGATTGCGGAGTGCAGCTCCAGCTGGCCCTGCGCGCCATCGCGGGTGAGGGAACAGGGGTGCTGATTTACGTCACCGGGCACGAGGGACGGGGTATCGGCTTGATCAACAAGCTGCGATCCTATGTGGAGCAGGATCTCGGCGCTGATACGGTGGACGCCAACCTACGGCTGGGCTTCGTCGTTGACGGACGTGACTACACGGATGCGGCGGCGGTCCTGCAGGCAGTGGGAGTCGGCTCGGTCCGACTCCTCACCAACAACCCCCATAAGGTTCAGGGACTCCGATCCGCAGGCATCGTGGTCAGCTCCGTCGAGCCTCTCAGCACGGCGCCCCACAGCCGGAATCTCGCCTATATGCGGACCAAGCAGCACCGTCTCGATCACAGGCAGCCAACCGGCCACATCATGGCCTCGCCTGATTCGCCGGACCTACCGCAGACGGTAGACGCCAGCGAGCTCATCGGAGATGTTCGGCCGCACCAATCTCGCCCGTATGTCGTTCTCAAATACGCTCAAACCGTCGACGGGCGTATTGCTACCTCCACGGGCGACTCCAGGTGGATTAGCGGAGAAGGTGAGCGCAGGATGTCGCATGCGCTCCGTGCCGCGTGTGACGCAATACTGGTGGGCGTCGGAACGGTCCGTCAGGACGACCCCCAGCTCACGGTGCGCATGGTACCGGGGGCGTCACCGGCCCGAGTCGTGCTCGATTCCACCCTGCGCACGCCCCCAACTGCCAAGATCCTGAGACCCGACGCCCCCACGACGGTCCTTACCACCGGCCGGTCGCATCCGGGCCGTCGGGAGGCCTTGAGGTTGCGGCATATCAACGTGCAGGTCTTACCGCCCGGCCCGGACGGAGTTGACCTGCAAGCCGCCCTGGCCACCATTCGCCGGTCAGGCGTGGAATCACTCCTCGTTGAAGGGGGCGCCAGGGTCATCACGTCGATGCTCTCCGGTGCTGTCGTCGATCGATTGATTGTCAGCGTTGCGTCCGTCATCATCGGCCAGGGCACTGAGGCGGTCGGAGCCTTAGGGACCGGCACCATCAAGGACGGCATAGTCCTGCGCAACCGAACGACGCATGTCCTTCCTGACGACGTGGTGCTCTCCTGGGACGTGAATTCACGCCGGTGACAGCGGCCGGCCTGGTCGGGAACTCCGCAAGGGAGTCGCGGCGTCGGCAGCAGGGGTGAACCCCTGAACCTGGCTCGATCGAGACCATCTGCTGGGCCGCCATTTTCGGTTTCGTCGGCCCCGAACTCGGGTAGAGGCCAACGAACGGAAGCTCGTGCCATGGACGGCCCAAAACTGGCCCCTGCACCTGCTTCCCGGCGTGCTCCACTCTTGGGCGCGGTCTGTTGCTGGTCGCCTTGGGCGCCATGATCCTGCAGGCCGTGAGCGCTTCCCGGGCCGCGGCGGTCGTTGTCAACGCTGCTTCCACCGCCGCAGGCCCTACCGCTACGGCCCCTCCCGCTGGGGGTTCCGGTCTCGCCACCTCGGTCGCTGAACCTCGCACCACCGATCTCGCTGCCGCCAAGAGCGCACCCCGACCGGGCGACCCCGGGGCGATCGTCGAGCCGGCGCACTCAACGGTGATCTCAGGGTAGATAACGGCTATGGACAGCGACGCGGCTCGTACCGGGGGAAGTCTGCTGCGGACCGGGGGAAGCCTGGCCGTAGCCGAATCCCTCACCGGTGGGATGCTGGCCAGCACGTTCGCGGCGGCACCCGCGGCCAGCCAATGGTTCCGTGGTGGCATCGTGGCCTATTCCCGTGCGGTCAAACACACGCTCCTGGAAGTGCCCTGCGGTCCCGTGATCAGCCGAGCGGCTGCCGTCGCCATGGCCGCCAGTGCCGACAGACTGTTGCAGGCCAAGGTGTCCCTCGCCGTTACCGGCGTGGGCGGCCCAGACGCCCAAGACGGAGAGGAGCCCGGGACCATCTGGGTGGCCACCTGGCCCGTCCACCTGGGGCCGCCCTGTCTGCTCCATCTGGACGGTGACCCCCAGACCATCTGCGTTCTGGTCTGCGAGGAGGCCAGCCGTATCCTGCGCGAGCGGCTGGCGGCGTGAGAGGAGCTCCCACCGGCTCGTCCCGCGTCGGCACCACAACGTCAACCTCGGGTGGGGAGCGGACGTTGTAAGCGAGTTCGATCCTGGGGGCGCCGTGACCGGCCAGGGCGGTCCACAGACCGAAGACCATCCAACCTGCCTGGAACAGCACACCTCGTCGTTCGGCTGCTGAGCGCTGCCCCAACCCAACGGCTCATAGAAGCGCCTGGCACGGCCCAGGCCGGTCACGCCAATGGTAACCAGACTGATTCGCTGTTTTCACACGGAGAGCATGGCACGGGAGGTACCCCGAACGCGCGCCCCCAATGTACGGTTCAGCCGACCTGTGCCGGGCGTGGCCTAATCGCCGGATAGAGGTCATTCGATGTCGAGGGGCTCCGGCCAGGCGAACACGTCGACGGTTCTCTCGAGTCCACGACCGGCGACCAACTCGACGAGCTCGTCGTCGTTGTCAGACACGATGACGTTCACCAGAACATCTCCTCGCCGGAATGCTCGGGCGAGGGCCGCGTCAAGGAGGCGTGTGCGGTTCGAACCGGTGATCCGGTCGACCACGCAGACGGTCCCGGCTGGCTCGTAGATCGGGGGAGCATTGAGCGATGGTGATCCCACGACGATTCCGTCGCCGTCAACGAAGCACAAGGCGCCCGCCGCGTGAGGGTCGAGCCCGCCCCCAAAGGTGTGCCGAGGCGGCCTAGGGACCGGACGGCCATCAAGGGGTTCTCCCAGCAGCAAGCCAGCAAGCGGCGGGCCAATCCAGTAACTGGAGATCGGGCGCAGACCGGCCCGAAGTGATCCACTGAGCCGGGCCGAATGGGCGCTGGGAATGCAGGTCAGAGCGGGCCGCTCGGCCACGGCCTCACACATGGCCACGCCGGTGGTCCACCAGCGGTTGTCATCGCTCAGTGCGACGTCATCGATAAACCATTGGGTCTGCTGCGGTACCGACACGGCGCACCCGACCACCGCCTCATCTTCCTCGGCCACCCGGAGGACGAACCCCGATGCCCTGAGCATGTGGGCCAACCATCCAGGATGATCCCGATCGGCGGTGGCGGACTTACGCCACCAGACGGGCGCCCAGCCGGCCAGGCGACCGCGATGCTCGGTCGTCAGCGAAACGATCGCGGGAAGATCGGCCTCGACCGCCACTCGAACCTTGACCAGAGAGAACAAGCCTTCCGTCGCCACCCCCGCCGCGCAAGCTATCGATCCAGGCACAACCCCGCCCGAAGGGTCGAGTCGGCGTTTGGACGACGTGGTCCTGGACTACCTGTTCTTGGACGCCTCGAACTTCAAGATGCACCCGAGCTCGCCGGCCGAGCCAGTACTGGCCGCCTGGGGGATCACCACCGACGGCAAGGCGGTGTTTGTCGGGCTGGCCCCGCCGGTACGGAGTCCACCGACGCCTGGGGGAACCCTCGCCGCCAACGGCACGATCGAACCGGCCGTGGCCGACCGCCATCGTCGACCTCGACTCGCACGACACCTCGGCACTCATGCGCACCAGCCTGCTCCACGCCCTCTCCGTCTCCGTCGGCGCCAGCCGCACCCCGCCGGGCTACTTGTCGTCTCCCCCTGACGCCTCAACCCCGGCCAGCGAAACCGTCACAGCCCCCGGCTATCATCACCAATCGGAACCCGCGTCCCAGACCAGTTTCCACCAGTCCTGAGACGCCCCCGGTGGCCTACCCCGACGACTAGTGCCCAAGCGGGGAAGCCTCCGGTCTGCGAGGTTCCGCCAAAGCAGCTACGGGGGCCTAGTCCGAGGAGAGGTCATCCAGCCGCCCTGACCCGCCAGGACGACGCCATCATCCACTTGCTGTCGGTGGAGGCTCGCCGCCCCATCAGGGACGTAGTGGCGCACGCCACTCCGCCCGCAGACCGAGCTATCTACCCGGTCTGCGGATTGGAGGGAAGCCGGGCCCTGCTCAGCAGTGGGCGATATAAGTCGTTGAAGTCCACGATGCCGCAAAAGTTGCCGTTCTCGGGGAGGACGTTGGCTGGCTGCAGGTCCCCGTGCGGCCACAGCGGCGGGCCGGTCCGCCCGGGAGCGTCGAGAGCGTCATGCCAGATGGTTTGGACTCCGTCGGGGTCCAGCTAGCTTGGTTCTGCCGGCCGTTTCCCTGCGACCATGATGTGAGAGGTGGCGGCCATGAGAGCCGCTTCCGATTCGGTCGCCCGCACGGCGAAGAGCTGGTTATCAAGGTCATCGAGGTCCTCGAGAATCCATCCGACGCCCTCCACGGCGAAAAGCCGGACGTCCTCCAAGCCGGCCTGCAGACCTTCGAATCGAAGTTCCTCGGGAAGATGGAAGTAGGCAGTCGTAAACCATTCTGGGTGTTCCTGAACATCGGGGTTACGATGCTGGCCGTCGACGAGGTCGCGTCCCACGATGGCCCTGAAGGCGGGATCTGCCAGTATTCGCCGCTTCAGGCCATCGATCAGCGACGCGTACCGGGAGATCCCGACCGCGATGATCACACCCCTGGGAGCGGTGGCCGACACCGCTTGTACGAGCGCTTGGTGGCGGTCTTCGGGATCGGGCAGGTGGTAGAGCGGCCCCAACAGCAGGGTGGCGTCATATCCTCGTCTGAACTCGGTGAGGTCGCGGGCGTCTCCGAGCGATGCGGTGATTGTGGGCAGATCGAGATCGCGAGCTGCTTCGCGGACTCGATTGACGTGCGACTCGATGGGATCGACGACATGGACGCGATAGCCGCGTTGGGCCAGAGCCACTGCGTAGACACCGGTGCCCCCACCCACGTCGAGAACGTTCGCCGGCGAGGGGGGCAGCAATCGATCCAACAGCTCCAACGTCCGGACATGCTCCAGACGGGGACGACCATCGACGAAGAGCCGAGACTCCTCGAGACCGAGCTCGTAATGCGCTACCACATCGGGATCCATAACGGCCATCGTGGCGCAAGTAGTCCTCCAGGCGCAGTCCGATTTTGAGGGCACGAACCTGTCCCATGTTCGCGAGGCCCTAGCCAAAGCAGATCGACCCCGATCGCCGGTTATCTGGGTGACCTGGGCCGAGCCGCCTGCTTGTCAATAGAGAGCGCGGCAGGTGGCGTGGCGCTGGGGGCCGCGCCTGGCTTGAGCGCCGAGCCGATTAGCGCCGCGGCCTGACCCCGGCTTGCTGTCCGATAGCCCGAGTCGCGAAATGGAACACTATGTGCGTGGCCAGTTCCGATCGCCAGCCGGTCGGAGCCTGGCCCCCGAGCGAAAGAAGGAAGCGCCCGTGAAGATCAACCGTTCGGTGCCGCCGGCGACGGTCGTGCCGGTCCTTGTTTATCCGGACGTGCGCGCCGCGGTGGCCTTCTTGACCGCTGCCTTCGGCTTCGTGGAGCGCACCCGGATCGGCGATAGCCACCGAGCTCAGCTGGCCGTCGGCGACGACGGAGCCGTGATCGTTGCCGATGCAGGCGGCGACCGGCGCCCGCCGCAGCCGGGTGGGGTCACCCACGCGGTTCGGGTGCGGGTGGCCGACGTGGACGAGGCGTTCGCCCGCGCCCGTGACCATGGTGCCGTCGTGCTCGAGGCGCCGGTCGTCCGGGAGTATGGGGAGCGGGACTGCACCCTCGAGGACCTCGCCGGCCACCGCTGGCATTTGGCGGAGGCGGTGGCGGACGTCGTACCGGAAGAGTTCGGCCACGAGACCGTCAGCCCTTGGCCCGCGTATGAGCTGGGCACCACCAGCTGAGCGCTCGGTTCGAGTTCATAACACCTGTACGGGCCCGATGCTCGCCCCGAACGTTCACCAGACGTGCCCCCAAACCCCCCAAACCCCCTTTCGATGATCGCCCAGATCGCCGGGCCCCGGCTGTTATTCGGGCGACCGGCAAGACTCTTGGAAGCATGCAAACCGCGCAACGCCGAGTGCGGGCGCCCGGGCCCAGACACGATCCAATCAGGCTGCGCTGTCGTTCCGTGTGGTCCTCTGTTTGCCCTGCCGGTGTAGCCCGCTGGTTGGTTTGACCCGGCGATCGGGTGTCAGTGGACGCCTGTCGTTGTCTGGTGGAGCAGACGTGCCGCCTCGTCCTGCTCGATTGGCGGGCCGACATTGGTGATGCCGTGGGCGGCGAAGGCCCGGTTGAGCTCTTCGACGGTTGGGCCCGGTGTGGTGTTCGGCGTGTCGCCGTCGAGGGCGGACTGTCCGATTTCGCGCACGGCGGCGAGGAAGCTGTCGTTGGCGTGGACCACGAGGACGCGGGCCGGGCCGTCCAGGACCCGGAAGGTATGGGGTCCGCCGGCTGGGAACTGCACCCAACTTCCGGCGCGGGCCTCCCATACCTCGTCGCCGCAACAGACGACCATGTCGCCTTCGAGCAAGTAGAAGCTGTCGTCGAGGGCGGCGTGGACGTGCGCCCGGGGGGACGCTCCCTCGGGAAGGACACCCTCGGCCACTGTTACCGGGCTGCCGGGCTCAGTCAGCTCTGCGATCAGCACACCAAAGAAATGCCACCGAGGTGGCCGTGTTGTGCTGGCCATGTCAGGGCATGCCGTCGCCAGCGGTGTCGCCACGACCTTCC
This sequence comes from uncultured Acidimicrobiaceae bacterium, assembly GCA_963834725.1. Lineage (GTDB taxonomy): Bacteria > Actinomycetota > Acidimicrobiia > Acidimicrobiales > Palsa-688 > PALSA-693. The sequence continues at coordinate 1,657,085 of CAWICN010000001.1, read as the reverse complement.
CCTCACCGACGCGCCGGCCGGCGTAGCATCACCCGGCGCAGCGCGAGAAGGTGAACCCGCACTGGTCGGCGGCCTGGCGCCATGTGCGCGCCCAGATCCTGGCCCGCGACGGGTACGCCTGCCAGCTGCAGTATCCCGGCTGCGCCGGCCGGGCCGGCGAGGTCGACCACATCCTCCCCCGCCGGTATGGCGGTACCGACCATCCCCACAATCTGCGGGCCGCCTGCGCTCGCTGTAACGGCTCCGCCCACGACGACGACGGTCAGCGTGTGGTGATCCACGCCGCAGAACGCCGCTGAGAGCCACACTGGGCTATGACCATCTCGCCGCCGGCCACCCGGGCCGCCTGGCTGCACGCCCTCGGGGTGACCGACCCGCTCGCCAACATCGCCGGGTCGGTCACCCTCAACCTGGACGGCCGGCCCGGGCCGGTCACCCTCGACGCCCTGCCCGCCGTGGTCAACCTCAACGTCTACCAAGGTGACGCCTTCGCCATGCAGGTGAGCGTCGCCGACGAAGACGGCCACGACCTTCCCCTCACCGACGCCGAACTGTTCGCCGAGATCCGCGACCACCCCGGCGGCGAACTGTACGGCACGTTCAACGTCACCCTCCTCGAAGCGACGCTCGCCGAGATCCGACTGTTCTCCGACACCTCCGCCCGACTGCCCGCCCGCACCGTCTACGACCTGCGCGCCGCCGGGCCCGACTGGCGGATCACCATCATCGCCGGCGTCATGGCGGCCGCTAACGCCGTCGTGGTCCTGCTCCGTCCCGACCTCGGCGCCCTCGACCCGGTCGCCTGGCTGGCCGGCGACGAAGGCGACGACGGCTGGCCGGCCAATGTCACTTTCGCGGCGGTCATGTACGCAGCCCAGCTGTACGGCCGGCGCGGCGCCCTGTTCGGCACCCTCAACTATCAGGAGATGGCGGTGAACATGCGCACCGTCGACCCGCACATTTACGCCCTGCTGCACCGCCATGGCCATGGCGTCGTCGTCGACGGAGCGGGCGGGGGCGGTGCCCAAGAAGACTGCCCGGCCACACTCCTACTGGCGCCGGGCAGGATGAGGGGCTGGCCACCATCGACCCGGACCCGCCGCCGGGTCTGGTGGCCGGCCCCCCCGCCATCGACGCCGACGATATCGGCCAGGTCGCCTACGGCCTGGCTGTCCTCGGCCGCTACCGGCCCGACTTGGCCGACCGGGTCCGGGCCGAATGGAGAGCCCGCCTGCCCGGCGTCACCCTGGCCCGCCTCGAGCGCCCCATCGACGTCGCCCGGGCCGCCCTGCTCACCATCGCCGCCCTCTGCGACGCCGTCGCCGACCGGGGCCTCGAACCCGACCCCGACCCCGACCGCTACCCCACCGACGGGACCGCCCCGGCGGAGGTGTACCGCTACGACCCCGATGACGCCGGCCGGCCCTTCGGCCATGGGCCCGGATCGTGAAACGGGTGTCGGTGCGGCTCGGGCACCGTTTCGCCAGCGTCACGCAATCCCTCAAGATGGAACTCCAGCGCTTCGGTGGCGACGGCGATGGTTTCGTCCCGGGTGGCCCCGGTGGCCACACAGCCGGGAACCTCGGGGAAGTAGGCGGACCAGTTGTGGTCCCCGGATTCCAGGACCAGGGTGTACGAGCGGCTCATCACTCCTCCCGTTATCCGGAGCGAGACAATGTGTCGCTCCGTTGCCAGATGCGTTTTACGCTCATGTGCGGAATGCCGGTGGCGGCGGCGATCTCCCGCAGCGACGCGCCCGAGCCGACTGCGTCGCATACCGCCCGGTCCCGGGTCGCCTGCGCCCGCTCGAAGATCCGCTGGGCGCGGCCGGCCGCCCTCAACGTCACCACCTTCGCAACATCCATCACTGTCCCTCAATGGTACAGGTGTGGTAGGCTGAGCGTGCTAGCAGGATGGCTGCTTGAAGCAGCCTGGATCCAAGGTGAGAGCCCCCGGTCGCACCCGGGGGCTCTCCTTGTCGGCGGGGCGCTAGTGCAGTGTCCTTTGAGTGGCGCGCGCTTCATGCGGCTATCTGTTGAAGGGCAACTCGTCCCCGGCGAACTTTCTCGATGATCTCTTCGGCGGTCTTGGTCCACTTGTAATGCTTGGGCTCAGCGTTGTGATGAGCGATGTAGTCCTCGATGGCGGCGATCAGATCGGCCACGCTGTTGAAACTGCCTCGACGGATCCTCTTATCGGTGAGGTCCCGGAACCAGCGTTCCACCATGTTGAGCCAACTGGAGCTGGTCGGGATGAAATGCAAGGTGAAACGGGGATGCTTGGCCAGCCAGGCTTGGACGTTCTCGTGCTTATGGGTCCCGTAGTTGTCGACAATCAAGTGGATCTTCTTGCCCTTGTCGATGCTGCGATCGATCAGCCGCAGGAACTTCAAGAACTCGTCGTTTCGATGCCGGGGCATGCACTTGAACAACAGCATCCCAGTCAAGATGTTCAACGCCGCGAACAGCGTGGTGGTCCCGTTGCGCTTGTAATCGTGGGTCATGGTGCCCGCACGGCCCGGCTTCATCGGCAGGCTGGGCTGGGTCCGATTCAGCGCCTGGATCTGGCTCTTCTCGTCCACCGACAGCACCACCTCATCGTCCGGGTGGTTCAGATACAGATCCACCACATCCCGCAACTTCTCCTCGAAACGCTTGTCGTTGGACAGCTTGAACGTCTCGACCAGATGCGGCCTGATCCCCCGAGCCGCCCAGATCTCCTGCACCTTCGACTTCGACAACCCACAGTGCTTGGCCATCGAACGCACCGACCAGTGCGTCGCCCCCGGCGGCGTGGTGTGCAACGTGTCGTGCACCATCGCCTCGATCCTGTCCTGAGAGATCGTCGGCTTGGGACCCCGGCCCGGACGGACCTTGCCCACCCACTCGACCCCATGCTCGACGAAGTCGCGCCGCCAACCCAGCACCGTCGAGCGCGACACCCCCAGACGCTCACCGATGACCGTATTAGCGACACCGTCGGCCGCCATCAACAGCCCCTTGGCCTCGCGCACCGCCCGATGCGGCAAGGTCGTATTCGCAGCGATGGCCTCGAGCTGTCCACGCTCTTCGAGCAACAACTCCAAAGGGGCGGCAGGAGGATGAGCCATACCAAAACCCTACAACAATCGCGCGCTCACACGGTGGACACTACACTAGATCACTTCTTCATCCGGATCATGAGGATCAAGATGATGAGTGCTAGCAAGATGATTGGGTCCAAGGTGGGTCATGAGCACCGGTAATCCGCATTATGCGGAATGGCGGCGGGCATACTCGTCGAGGGCGTCACGGCTGACATCCGCCAGTCGGCGACCCTGGGCGACGGCGATGGCCTCCAGCCTCATCTGGCCTGCCGACAGCCACGACCCCGGGCAGAACGGCTGCGAGATGCGATAGCCACGGTCCAAGCGACAGATCGTCGGGCAACGGCGTGCTGCGCAGAAGCTGGAGCAGGGCCTCGCTCACCGGGCGGTAGGCGGTGGTGGTCGACCCGGGAACGGCTCGGCCGCCGACCACCCTCACCTGACGGTCGGCGGCCATTCGTAGCAACTCGCGAATCAGACGAGACTTGCCGATCCCGGCCTCTCCAGTGAGCACAACACAACCACCCCCGCCCGCCAAGGTTCCCTCGAGGGCAGACTCCAACGCCCGGACCTCACCCGCCCGGCCGACAACGACGGGGCAGAGGAGCTGACTCATAACGCCAGTTTGGCAATCCGCCATGCCCCAGGCGAGCACTTGCCTACGACCGGCGCAAGCAATGCCCCTTCGCCGCAACACCCGACAGTCGAAGCCAGCCCCGAAGCGGCAGCCGACTGTTTCCACTTTCAGGGTGGCGTAGCCGCGGGACCCGATACCCGGGATCAGGCGCTTCGAAGGCGGTGTGGTCCGAGATCTGGACCGTGCCCAAGTAGAAGCCGCGCCTGGGACGTTGCCCTCCGGGGCGTCGCGGAAGTTGTTCCACTGGTCGTAGCGGTCCTTCCCGTAGGGCGTCGCCGTGGCGATGACCGGGACGGGAGTGACTTCGTCCGCCGGCGTAGGCTTGCGGCGTACCGAGCCAGAATGCCGGGTCAGTGGAGACAGAGGCAGAACGGATGCCCGGCCGGGTCGGCGTAGACCCGCCAGTTGGCGTCCGGGCGGAGCTGGTCGGTGGGCTCCAGCAAGGTCGCGCCGAGCTCGAGCACCCGTTTCTCGTCCGTTTCGAGGTCGTCCACGTCGAAGTCGAGGTGGACCTGCTGGGGGTGCTCCTGCCCCGGCCAGCTCGGCGGGCGGTAGCCGTCCACGCGCTGGAAGGCGAGCGGCGTCCCTTCGAAGCCAACCACCTCCACCCAGTCAGGGTCCTCCGGTTCCATTACCATCCGGCCGCCCAGCAGTTCGGCGTAGAACTCTGCGAGTTGAACCGGGTCTGGGCAGTCCAGCGCAACCGCCTGAAGCTTCTTGATCACCTGCACCACTCTCCATTCGGGGCAGAGCGTCGATCTCCACGTGGCTGCGGTCATCGCGGCAGGTCGTGGCCCTACACGAAGCAGGCTTGCAGAAAGTCCTGCAGCCCCTTCTCGTCGAACCGCACGTGGAGGTGCCCATCCACCCGTGTGATGTGCAGCGACGGGCAGAAAGAAGTCCCGCTCGCTGGCGAAGAAGTGCGGCGACCCACGACGCCACGGCGCCCCCCTCGTCCCACTCGGCGCGCCCCACTTCGTCGTCGCTCCGCGGACACCTCGACCACGCCCGCCAATCTATGGGCACGTGTACCACCTCGGGCCCGACATCTGATGGGAGCGAGGCATCGATGCCGAGCCGGGATCAATCGACGCCGCTCTCGAGGACGCCGGGTCGAACCTCTCCGATCACCGGCACTGCAGCGTGATCCCCACCACAATGCCCGCTGCTCGCCGCCTACACATACGGAACCTGTGTCTGCCGGCACCCCCACCCCGATCCCTTGACATCTCACGATTAGATATCTAACATTAGAGATCTAACGAAAAGGGATTGGGGTGAGAGCGATGGCGGTCTCCCAGACCACCCGTAAGCGGATGGAAAGCCGGGCGAAGATGATGAAGGCGGTCAACCGGCCGATGCGGCGGGTGCTGCGACTGCCGTTCCCGACCCCGCCGAGCAGGCGGTTGATGGTGGTGACCCATGTCGGCCGTCGCACGGGCCGCACCTACGAGCAGCCGGTGAGCTACGTCCGCGACGGCGAAACACTGCTGGCGCCGGGCGGCGGACGCTGGACCCGCAACCTGAATGACGGCCAGGCGGTCGACCTGTCGATCGCCGGCCAGCGAGTTATAGGCCGCCCGGAGCGGGTGCGCGACCCGGACGAGGTGAGCCGTCCCGTCGCCTTCGCAGCGATGAAGGCCGCGGTGGCGGTGGCCACCCCGGACACGGCCATGTTCGAAGGGGAGGAGGTCGGAGATGGCCGGGCCGCCTGACCACGAGCCGATCGGCTTGCGCCTCACACGGGTCGCAAGAACCGTGAGCCGAGCCTTCGATTCGGTGCTCGCCGAAGCCGGCGGCTCGCTACCCGTCTGGGTGATTCTGGTCTCCCTCAGGGCCCAGACCTACGGCGCGCAGAGCGAGATCGCCGCCGCCATCGGCATCGAGGGCGCCACCCTCACCCATCACCTCAACCGGATGGAAGCCGCCGGGCTTGTCAACCGCCGCCGTGACCCCGCTAACCGGCGGGTCCACCAAGTCGAGATCACCGCCGCTGGCGAGAAGCTGTTCTTCGCGCTGCTGCAGCGCGTGCTGGCTTTCGACGAGCAGCTCCGAGCCGGGTTCAGCGAACGCGACCTGACCCAGCTCGGCCGCCATCTGGACCGCATGGCGGCCAACACAAGCGCAGCCAACCACGAAAGGAGCACCCGATGACTGCGATCGACGACCTTCTCGCCGACTGGGCCGCCGCCGAAATCAACGGCGACGTCTCAACCCTCGACCGGCTCCTGACCGACGACTTCGCCGGGATCGGCCCACTGGGCTTCGTCCTTCCCAAACAGACCTGGCTGGCCCGCTTTCAAGGTGGGCTCACCTATGACCGTTTCGAGTTGGAAGAGATCCAGCGGCGCGACTACGGCAACGCCGCTGTCGTGACTGCCCGCCAGAGCGCCAACGGCACACTGGGCAGCGATCCTCTCCCATTCGAGACCGTCCGGGCCACGCTTACCCTCATCTGCCGCCACGACCGCTGGCAGCTGGCCGCGATCCACATGAGCTTCGTCGCTGGCACCCCAGGGGCCCCGCCGCTGTCGGCCGCGGCTCGCCCAGCCGGCGGCGAACCCGACCGAACGTGACGAACAGCGCTCCGACCAAGAGAAAGGAGGTGCATCTATGAGCATCCAGGTCAACCATCTCATCGTCCCCGCCAGTGACAAGGCTCTTTCGGCCCGGTTCCTCGCCGACATCCTCGAACTCCCGGTGGGAGTGCCGGTCAGCCACTTCCAGCCGGTCCAGGTCGGCACCGTCACCCTCGACTACGACAACGCGGCCGGCATGCAACCTATCCACGTTGCGTTCCTCGTCGATGACACCACCTTCGACCCCGCTCCCCAGCGGCTCCTCAACTCCGATGTCCCGACCTACGCCGACCCCCGCCGCACCCAGCCCGGACAGATCAACCACCGGTACGGCGGCGGCGGCGTGTACTTCGACGACCTCGACCGGCACCGGTTCGAGCTCATGACCGCCGCCTACCGACCCGAGCCGGCAGGCCAGTGCCCCAACGACGCGGACGCAAACCATGGCTGAGCTCGACGGCCGGGTCGCTCTGGTCACGGGCAGCTCGCGCGGCATCGGCGCCGCCATCGCCCATCTGTTCGCGGACCACGGGGCAACCGTGGTCGTCCACGGGCGAGACGCGAACGCCGTCGCCACGGTCACCGACCGGATTCAACGCCGAGGAGGTCGGACACTCTCAGCGCTGTGCGATCTCAATGACGCCGAGCAGATCGAAGTGTGCGCGTCAACTGCATCGCCCCCGAAACCATCCTCACCGAACGCAACCACGAACAGATCCCCGACAACGTCAAAGAACAGCTCCGCGTCACCCATCCCATCCAACGGCTCGGCACACCAGACGATGTCGCCCACGCCGCCCTCTACCTCGCCTCTGACCGCGCCGGCTGGGTCAGCGGCATCACCCTCGACGTCGCCGGAGGCTCTGTCCTCGCTTGACCCATCAACAGCCAGGCTGGCAGCGCACTGCGGGAAAACGCCGTCCGCACCCCCGAGAGCGGCAAGATGTCGAGAGTTCCCTACTCGCCGGCATTCCCCTGATGGACAGGGTTAAAGTCCCCTGTTTTACATAGGACAAGGTGATATGTTGGCGAGGTGGAGGTGTCGCCGTTCCCCTACCAGGGCCCACTGGAGCCAGGCCAGGTGCACGGTCGCGACGCCCTGATCGGCGATCTCGTCGAGCGAGTTACCACTCGACGGGTGACCGCCATCCTCGGCCCCCGTCGCTACGGTAAAACCAGCCTGCTGCGAGAAGTCGCAGCCCGGTGCTCGGAGCTGTCGGCCGTATGGGTCGACCTCTTCGAGGTCGCCTCGATCGCCGATGTGGCCATCCGCTTCGACACCGCGCTGGCCTCCACCCCAGAACCGTTCGCCACCGTCGCTGGACAGATGGCCGCAGCTGTGTCGCTCCACCTGGGAGTCGTGAAGGTAGAGCTATCCCGGCCGCCGAGGGCCCGGCCCGACCCGGCCGCCAGCTTCTCGCTCCTGCTCAACGTGCTGGTCGAAGCGGCGCTTCGCAGCCCGACACTACTCGTCCTCGATGAATTCTCCTCCTTGGCCGGCGTAGAGGGGGCAGCTGGAGCTCTGCGCACTGCCCTGCAGCACCACTACCGGGAGCTGGGCATAGTTTTCGCAGGGTCGCACCCCTCGATGATGCGGGCTATGTTCACCGAACGGGCCCAGCCCTTCTTCGGGCAGGCCGACCTGGTCGAGACACCTCCACTCGAGTTCGGCGCGCTGGCAGGAATCATCGCCGACGGGTTCGCCGCGACAAGGCGAAGCGCGGGGGTGGCGGGCAGCGCCGTAGCCGAGTTCACCGGCGGTCACCCACAGCGGGCCATGCAGCTGGCCGATGCCTGCTGGCGCGCCACCGCACCCAGCGAATCCTGCGATCAGGCCCGTTTCGGGACCGCCCTGGGCGAGGTCCGGGCCGCACTGGACGAGCCAATGGAGAGGATCCTGGCCGGCTACGAGCGCGGCGAGCGGGCCGTGCTGCGAGCGGTTGCCCACGGTGGAGGCCTCTACGGCTCCGAAGCGGACCTGCTCGACCTGTCCGCCGGGGCGGCGGGCCACGCCCGCCAGGTGCTGCTGGACCGCGGGGACCTGGCCCTGCGGCAAGACCGGCTGGCGATCGTCGATCCGTTCATGGCCGACTGGCTACGACGACGCCTCCCGATCTAAACCGGCGCAAGCCAAGTTTCTTTGCATCCACAGCGAATCGGCCACGGAACCCCGGCCTCGCCCATGATGCGTCATCCCATAACCACGGAGGGGACGGCGGTCGAAGGTCTGGCATGACACCAGCCTGGAGGCGCTTATGCCCGACCGACGTGCTTGCTGGAGTTGCCGCACCCAGCGCGGCGAATTGGGGATGGGACCAAAGAGGTTGGTGTTTCATGGGCTGCCAAGCCTGTCGGGCTGGTTGGAGAAGGGCATATGAGATGTCGGGGTGGCGCCGAAATACACAGCTGGAGTGACCCCGGTCTCCCGCCGGAATGCGGCGATAAACGCGCTGCTGGATTCGTAGCCGACAGCGCGGGCGGCAGCGCTCACGGGAGCGCCAGCGGCGAGATCCACTAGAGCGGCGCTCAGCCGGAGCACGGCCCGCCATCGTCCGAATGGCAGTCCGGTGTCGGCCAGGAAGGATCGAGCGAGCGTGCGCTCGCTGGCACCGACTTGGTGTCCCCACTCGCCGAGCGTTCGGTTGTCATCGGGCGAGTTCAGCAACGCCTCGGCCACATCTCGCGCTCGGGCCTCGCCGGGCATGGGAACGTCGATGGTTGCCATGTTGACCGGTCGGAGCAGATCGATGGCGACGGCCTCGCCTCGGGCCCTGGCCGCTTTGTGGAGGTCGGGATCGGCCAGGTAGCCGATCAGCTCGCCCGGTAGCGGACTGGCCGCCACCGGTGTGCAGTCGGTCCAGGTGATGGGGCACAAATGGGGCCGAAGGTAAGCGGCCTGCATCGTGGCTGAACAGGTGGAAAGCGTCTCATGGCGGACTCCTGCTGGGATCCACAGAGCCCGGGTTGGCGGCAAGACCCAGGCGGTTGCGTCGGTCCTCACCATGAGCACCCCCGCCGGCGCCCAGGCCAGTTGGTGGTCGGGGTGGCTGTGCCAGTCGAAGACGAAGCCGCGGGGCATTGGGAAGCTCACCACCACCAGCGCTTGTGACTCTGGCAGGCTTTCGAGTCGGCTTTGTCCGTCCTGCGACATCGAATGGCAGATACGGCCTTACGCCGCGGGCTTGCCTCTTATACGGTTAGACCAGTGAACGACAACCACTCAGTATGCGCCACCCACGAGTGGTCCGAGCACATACGAGACGAGGTGGTTGCCTACATGACCGTCCATATCGATCTGGGCGAGTCGATGCTGGAGATAGGGCCCGGCCCAGGAGCGGCGACGGAATGGCTGCGTCATCAGGTGATCCGGCTGAGGTCGATCTCGAGAGCAAAGCGCCAAAGCTCGAGCTCAGCGGTCGGGGAGGCGAGTGGGCTTCGAGGTGCAGTCCGGTTAGCAGAACTCTCGCTCTCACGAGGAGCTACCGGCGGTCGGCCAACCCTGCGGCAGAGGCGATCGAGCCCTTGTGGCTCAGGACGTGTACTTGGTGGAAGACCCGCTTGGCGTCGATGAGCCCAGGCTGTGGAGGAATTCATGAAGGGTGACGAAGCGGTAGCCCTTGGCCCTGATTTGTTGGATGATGAGGGGCAGCGCGTTGGCGTCGAGGGTGGTTCCGTCAGGGGCGGAACCGCAGTGCATCAGGATGATCTCGCCGGCGGTCAGGGCGACGAGTGCCCTGGCGTCGACACTTTGGACGGTCCGGCCGCCAGTACTCGTGGACGTCGGGGTGGTCCCCTCCCAGCCCAGGGTGTCGACGGTCCAAGAGAAGTCCCCATAGCCGAGTTTGTTGATCATTTGGACGAGTTGGGCGTTCCAGGCGCCGTAGGGGAATCGGAAGATGGGCTGGGGATTTCGCCCGGTGACCGCCTGGATGGCTTGGGCGCCCTCGGTTACTTCTGCCTGCGCTTCGGCCAAGGACAGGTGGGTCATATTCATGTGGCTGTAGGTGTGGTCCGCGATGTCATAGCCCAGGGCGGCGATCTCTTTGGCGACTCGAGGGTAGGTCTGCACGAACACACCGGTCATCGTGAAGGTCGCCACGGCGCCGCTGGACTCGAGCGCGGCGAGTATCTTCGGGATACCGGCGTCGTTCGCGCCGCAATCGAAGGTGAGCGCCACCTCGGGCTGGCTCGTGGGGAGGCTGCTCCACTGCCTGCCAACGAGAGCTGGTGGCAGGGGGAGAGGGGCGTTCGCCGACGTCGTGGGCGTTGTCGTCTGCAGCGTTGTGGCCGGTGTCGTGCCTAGCGTCGTAGTCGGCGTGGTGGCCGTGGCGCTTTTGGTCGGGAAGGTAGCCGGAGAAGGCGCGGCACGATGACCTCCTGAGCTGGAGCATGCAACGAGTGCCAGTGCGCTGAGCACGGCGACGGCCCATCGCCGCGAAGCGACGACCCGATCAGCCAAGGAGCCCTGCGAGTCGGGACATCATCACGCCGTGCAAGCGTACGACGGGCGGCCCGTCAAGCGCGGGACAAGGTTCGGGTGGGCTCGGTGAGCCGGACTGGCTGTGAACGCCGATTGGGATTCTGGCGTACCACCAGCGCTCGGTCCCTGGGCCTTCTCGATATGGCGTTCGGCTTGTAACACTCCGCGACGCTGGGGCCGCCCGCTCTTCAGCGCTCGGGATGGGCTGGGATTTCACCTCGGTGGCGTTTTGTGGTGCCTACGCCGACCAGGACAACGACGCCCCCCAGGTCGGTTTCGGGCACTCCTCCGATCGGCGCGGTCACCGCCGCCAGCTCAAGGTGGCCCACGCCACCACCGCTACCGGCATCGCCCTCTACGGGCGCGTCGCGGACGGCTCCCGTCACGAGGGGCCGAGACGCACACCCTGCTGGAACGGCAGCGCAGCTTCGCCGCCCCCCGCCGGCTGTTACTGGTGGCCGACTCGGCCCTGGTCAGCAAGGACAACCTATCCGCCGCCGACGCGGCCGGTATGAGTTTTGTGTCCCGTCTGCCCCGCAGCTTCGACTACGAGCATGCCGCTCTGGGTCTGCCCGCCGGGGCCTGGCGGCCGCTGTCCTATGTATCTGCACGTTCTCGTCGGCTCCCGAAAAACCGGCGACCGACCTTCCGGGGCGCCGAAGACAGCATCGAGATCACCGGCAAAGACAAAACCTCCCGGCGGTTCCGAGTCCTCTACCTATACGGATCCGAGGAGGCCGACGCGGCCCGGGCCAGCCGCACCCGACTGCTCGAGCGCGCCGAGACCGCCCTGGCCCGCATCCGCCGGGGCCTGGACAGCCGGCCCCGCCAGAACCCCGAGGGCGTCGAGCGCCGGGTAGCCCAGGCCGTGGCCGCCGGCCGGGTCGGCCAACTTCTGCGCACCCAGGTGCACACCGACGCCGACGGCACCGTCCGTCTCAGCTGGTGGCGCGACCACGCGGCCCTCGCCGCCGTCCAAAAACGTGACGGGCTGTACGCCCTGGTCACCAACATGACCGCCCGACGCTGCTCGGCCGACCGGCTCCTGGCCCTCTACAAAGACCAGGCTCAGTCCGAACGAGCCCACCATTTCCTCAAAGGACCCATCGCCGTCCGCCCCGTGTTCTTGAAATCCAACCGCCGCGCCGCCGCCTTGGTCCAGATCTGCTCCATCGCCCTGCTGGTCTACGGGCTCATCGAGACCCAAGTCCGCACCACCATCGCCCCCGCCCGCACCATCCCCGCACTCCTGCCCGAAGGCCGAGCCGCTCGCCCCACTGCCGAAAACATCTTCAAGGCCTTCAACGGACTCGGCTACCAGCGAAGCCGTACCCCTCAAGGAATCCAGCACATCCCCGACCCCCTCACCCCCGCCCAAACCGCCATCCTCAACGCCCTCGACGTCCCATCAATTCTGCCTCCCCAGGGCGGAGCCTGAGCAAATTAGAGTGCGGAATACGGGGCTAGTCAGCCGCCCGGGCCCAGGAGACGGGCCGCCTTGGCGAACTTGATCTCCGAGCGTCAATCCACGGCGGGGAGGCGGCGGGGGACGCCGCCTCCCCGCCGGACGTCACGCGCTGGCGACCAGGTTGGCCGGGGGCGGGCTCGGACTGCCGCGGTAGGTGGTCACCGGACCGTTATTGGTCGTCACGTATATCGGGCTCACGGGTGTGAAGGCGCCGTTCTGGTACTTCACCACCTCGCTGCCGGAGTATCCGTAGTGGTCGCTCTTCGAGTAATTCAGAGGCACCAGGCCCGGTGTGACGAACGAGCTCCCGTCGTTCTCGACCGCGTTGATCAGCGACTGGCGGGTCAGGTCGGGCCCGGCCTTCTGCAGCGCCTGCAGCATGGTGAAACCGATGGCCACGCCGACCTCGGTGTTGCCGTCGAATGGCGCACCGGGGTCGTAGTCCCTCAGCAGCTTCTTGGTCACCTGGACCCACGCATTGCTCGCGTCCGCCTCGGGCGGGATGTAGGCATTGGTAATCAGGTTTTTGAGCAGCGAAGCGCCTGCGGCGCCCTTGGAGTACGACGACAGCAGCGGGATCACTGTCGGTGGGTCAGTACCGACACTGGAGGCCACCCATTGCGGGCTGTATCCAATCGAGGCGGCCGGTATCAGCGTCAGCGCCGTGGCGGCGGGAATGGTTGCCAGCGCTACCACCTGGGCCCCTGCTGCCTTCAGCGCGGCCACCTGGTTGCTCAGGGGACCCGAAAGGGTGAGGGGGTCATAGGTCTGCCGGCTGACCACGTCCGAAGATGGCACCTCCTGGTTCACGCCGGCGACGAAACCTTGGCCGAAGTCATCGTTCTGGTACAGCTCCCCGACCTTCTCACCCGGGAAGTGATCCTTGATGTAGGTGCCCAGGATCTTACCCTCGACGGTGTAGTTGGGCTGCCATCCGAAGCTGTACGGATACTTGGGGTTGTTCCAGCACACGCATCCGGACTCGATGAACAGCTGCGGCACCTTCTCGGTATTGAGAAAGCCCTGAACGGCGCTTTGGGTGGGCGTGCCGATGCCTCCCATGGAGGCGAGGATGTGGTCCTGGAGGACCAGCTCGCGGGTCTTGACGGCTGTGTTCGCCGGGTTATACCCGTCGTCCACGTAAATGTAGTGGACCTGGCGACCATATACACCGCCGTGGGCGTTGGCCCACTTGAAGACCGCGTTGGTTGCGGGCGCGATCTCGCTGTAGCCCGGCGCTGCGGGGCCGGTTAGGATCGCGGTTGCGCCAATCGTGATCGAGCTGGCAGTCACCCCGGGCGCCGATGCGCCCGAGTTTTTGGAAGCGCCTGAGCTGCCCGAAGCGCCGGTCGTGGGGGAGCTCGAGCCCTTGGCCGAGCTGCTCCCGCACGCCGTGACGATCAGGGCAAGCGCCAGGACAAGCGGCACAGCCGCCATGTGTCGTCGGGACCAGGACAAGGGTTTGTTCATGGCAGTGTCCTCTCACTTTCGCTCGTGGTTAGGTTTTGCTCGTTGGTATAAGGATTTGGAAGACCTCCGACCTTTCCCCGGCTGCCCGGGCTCGTCGGCTGTAGCCGGGTGTTTATGAGCGCCAGGGCCCGCTGGCCAAGCCAGCGCACCCCCCCTTGGATCCCGGTCGGGGCCAACGTCATGACGACGATCAGCACCAGCCCGTAGATCACGAGCGCTAGGTTGGCGCTGACCGCGCTGCTGAACCTGAGGCTGCTCGAGAGCGACGTAGACCACTCGGGCAGGTAGACGACCGCGATGGCGCCCCACCATGCGCCGACCAGGGTGCCGGCACCGCCCAGCACCATCGCGGCCAGGAGATAGATCGACAGCGTCAGGGAGAACTCCCCGGGAATTGCGATCCCGGTCGATAGAGCGAGGAACGCGCCAGCGAGCCCGGCGTATGCCGCGCTTACAACGAACGTCAAGACCTTCGTCCGCCCGACGTGGATGCCGGCCAGGGAAGCGGCGATCTCGTTGTCCCGCACGGCCCGCATGGAGCGACCGAAGCGGCTCTGCAAGAGGTTGGCAAGGAGAACGAACGCAATGATGGCGGTAAGAATCTGGATCCACCCCAGCCACCGCTGGGGGTCGATGCTCCCCGGAGGCGTGAGCGGGTTGGTTGGAACACCCTGGTCCCCGCCAAAGATCCCGCTGTACTTGTCCCCTAACTGGGGCAGGCCAAGGGCCAGGACCAGCGTCATTCCCGCCAGGTAGGGACCTCTGAGGCGCGTGGCCGGCATCCCGACGATCAGGCCGAGGACGGACGCGGCTGCGACCGCGGCGAGCAGCAGGACGGCGAGCGGCAGGGACTCGTGCTGCTGCAACCAGGCAAAGGTGTAGGCGCCCACGGCCATGAAGGCGCCGTTGCCAATCGAGATCTGGCCGTTGACACCCGTAAGCACGCTCAGGCCCGCGACCGCCATTGCGTACAGTGCGATTTCGCCGATCTGGAAGTCGTGGAACGGGCTGACACTGATTGTAAGCAGCCAGAACCCGACCCCGGCGATTACGGCGAGGACGAGGTGGCGGAGCAAGTGCTGTCGCGGCAGGCGCAACGGCGTCCCCATGTTGCGGCTCATACCTGTCTGGCTGGGGCCCGGGAAAAGACTCCCTCGGGACGGATCACGAGCACCACGATGAGGATGGCGAGTGCACCAAGCGGTTGCAGGCTGGCACCGAGGTAGCCGCCCACGTATGAGAGCGCCAGGCCCGTCAGCAGGCCGCCGACCAGGGCGCCTATCGGGCTGTCCAGGCCCCCGACAACCGCGGCGGTGAAAGCGTAGATGAGGATGAGATCCATGAAGTTGGGCGTGAACGCCACGGTCGGTGCGACCAGCAAACCGGCCAGCGATCCGGCCAGGGCGGCGAGCGCCCACCCCAGGGTGAGCAGCCGGCCAACCCGGACCCCTGACAGCCTGGCGATCTCGGCGGCAAACGCCGAGGCGCGCATCCGCAAACCGATGTCGGTGGCGCGGAATAGAAGGAGCATCAGCACCATGAGGGCCAGAACGGCGGCCAGGATGAAAACATCGAAGTGCGAGAAGGAGATCTTCGTTTTTCCGACTCTCAAACCGGATTGGGAAAAGGCGGCCGGGAAGCCACGGCCTTTCTCCCCAAAGATGGCGCCGACGACCCCTTCGATGAGAATCAACAGCCCGAGACCCACGATCACATGGTTGAGCGGAGGTCGCCCATACAGCGGACGCATGAAGACACGTTCGACCACGACACCGAGCAGTAACCCCGATAGAAGGGCGACGAGGAAGGCCTCCCAGTACCCGACCTGGCGATCGAGCAACGTCGCGGCGATGAAGGTCGTCAGCATGGCCATCGATCCCTGAGCGAAGTTCAGGACCCGCGTCGCACGCCAGATCAACACGAGGCCGAGGGCGACAGCGGCGTAGATCATTCCTTCCGTGATCCCGTTGAGGGAGAGGTTGAAGAACTGGCTCATGCTCAGAACCCCAGGTAATGGTGGCGGAGGTCGGCGTTGGCGCCGACGATATCGGCACGGTCGGCGACGACGACCTGCCCCAGGTTGAGCACGACCGCCCACGCGGCGACGGAGAGCGCGCTGCGAGCATTCTGCTCGACGAGCACGACGGTCAGGTCCTCGTCACGAGTCAGCTGGGCGAGGACGGCCATGAGCTGGGCGGTGATGATCGGGGCCAGGCCGAGGGACGGCTCGTCGAGGACAAGCATCGCCGGCCGTGACATGAGAGCCCGGCCAATCGACAGCATCCGCCGCTCCCCCCCCGAGAGGCTGGCGGCGAGCTGTTTTCGCCGGGAGTCGAGCGGAGGGAACAGCGCGTAGATATCGGACATCGTCTTGCGACTACCCGCCCGGCTGTGACGCCAGAGTCCCCCGAGCCGGAGGTTCTCGTCCACAGTCAGTTGGTCGATGACCCCCCTGCCCTCAGGAACGTGAGCGACCCCTTTCCGGACGATGTCCTCCACCGCGAGCCTGGTGAGATCCTGCCCGTCGAACACCACGCGGCCGTCATGCGGCCTGACCAGGCCAGTGATGGCACGGAGGAGTGTGGTCTTGCCCGCCCCGTTGGCCCCGAGCACGGCCGTGATCGACGACGCCCGGGCCTGGATCGACACATCCCGTAGCGCTTGCACTGCGCCGTAGGACACGGCAAGTTCTTCGATCTCAAGCATCGGTGTGCACCTCCTCACCCAGATACGCCCTGGTCACCTCTGGATTGGCCCGAACTACGTCGGGCGTGCCCGAGGCGATGACGTTCCCGAAATTGAGGACGACGAGGTGCTCGCACGTCTCCATCACCAGGTCCATATGGTGCTCGACCAGCAGCACGGTCGTCTGGGCCCTGAGCTCGATCAGCAACGCTCTCAAGTCGTCCATCTCCGCGATGGACAGTCCGCTGGCCGGCTCGTCGAGCAACAGGAGCGCCGGGTCTTCCATCAGGGCGCGGGCGATGCTGACGCGCTTCTGGAAACCATAGGGCAGCTCACCCGGATGTCGCCCGGCACTGTCCGCTACACCCACCCGCGCCAGCAGCTCCACCGCCTTGGCCCGCAACCGGGCCTCGGAGCGTGACGACCGCCAGAGGCCAAACAACGCGGATCCGACGTCCACACGCGCGGAGACCGTACCGCCGGCCATGACATTGTCCAGAACGGTCATGCCCGGCCACAAGCCGACGCCCTGCAGGGTCCGGGCGATCCCCAGCCGGGCGAGGTCGTGCGGATGGTGCCGCCGCATTTCCCGGCCGCCGAAAACCAGTCGGCCGCGATCCGGGCGGACGAAGCCGCAGATGACGTTGAACAGAGTAGTCTTGCCCGCCCCGTTCGGGCCGATCACTCCGACGACCGCGTTGGGTTCAACGGTCAACGACACGGAATCCAGTGCCGTCAGCCCTCCGAAGCTGACGCTTACGTCCTCTACGACTAGTCGCGCGTCGCTTTCCACCTGCGTGCTCTTCCCCCCGTGATGGAACGCACCTCAGTATCGGTTTCCGACGTTACCATATCCGTGGCGCGAGGTGTCGCCTTCACGTCGCCAGGCGCCGGCTGCCCTCGCAGCCACGAGTGGTCGCCGGCTGAGAGGCCCCGTCGGGTTCGAGGGACCGGGGCGCTGCGGGGCTCGGGACATCAGGAGAGTCGGGAGTTGTCCTTGAGGGGGTGACCCCACTCAGAGGTTGGTTCGGCGCCAGCCGGACCGGGGCCCGAAGTGGACAGCAGCCCGGGAGAAGATGCCCATCGACGGCGGAGCTATAATCCCCCAACATGTGCGCCAAGTGCAGCAGTTTTGAGTGCAACTGCCCTGAGGGCACGCCCTTCGTTCAATGCGAATGCTCGAGTGCGTACCCTTCCTACTGCACTTATTGTGGGCACCATCCCCAATCCAAAAGTGTCGTCCGGTCACTAACCGACACGAACCCCCGCGCTAAAGTGACTTCTGCGGGTGGCCCAGCTCCTGGACAGCCGGAGAGTCAGGTCCGAAGCACCGATTACCAGGTGGTCGGGAACCCGGGATCAGCGCCTCAGCAGGTATGTTCGCGCTCGCTGTGACCGCACGTGCATTGCTCTGAGCCGCCGCCACCGACCGTTCTCTGGTCATAGATCGTACAAGGGCAACCTGATACGCAACACCCGGTCCCATCGTTCGTATGTGCCATGGGCTCCTCCCCTTCGGTTGATTCGCAGCCGGGAGCTTACCCGCGGGACGAAACTTGTCAAGCATTTTGCGCGTTCTCCTCCAGCACCACCATCCGCTCCTTAGTACTTCGAATCTCAACCACGTTGATGATCTCACGGCTCCCCCTATGGGCCGCCATGTCCTGTTCGCCCGCATATCTTCAACAGCAAGATCATCAACGTAGTTGAGATCTGAAGCACTTAGCCAAAACTTCGAACGTTTTCGCAGGAGAATGAGCCGTACGGGAGGCTACGACTGGCACGCAAACCACTCAGTGGACACTACACGAATTACTCGAGCTCGCCGAGCAGGGATCGCATGCGTTCAGAGAGTTCCTCTTCAGATTGCGGCGGCATCGCCACGGGGCTGATCGCCGGGACCGACAGCGAATTCAGGATTCCCTGATAGATGTTGCGTGCTAGCTGCAACGTCTGCCGGTGATAGGCCAGCGCGGCCGCGATCTCCGGCATGGTCGAACTGCCGGGTACTGTATGGTCGACATTCGTGATGTAAGTCCACATCTGATTGTCGGTGTCCTGGATCAGTGCAAGCGCGGACCTCATCTGGTCTGGATTGAACGGCGGTCCGGAGACGATCTGATCCAGACGCTGAGCGTAACTGGACATTATTTGGCGTAATCCAGCCAATACCGCTTCCGCTGAAGGCATCTCAGGAGTGCGGTTACTCACGGCCGTGGCCCAAATCTCTCTGCATCAACATTGCCGCCGTCGCCCTGGGCTGAAGCAAGTTCGGCGTTGGAAAGCCGCCTGGGCGATCAAGGTCAATGACGATAAGAATGTCCTCATCAAGCGACAAGTAATGCGTCATACCATCACCCCTTCTCGGAACACTGCCACCAAGTTCGAAGATAACCAGCGAGAATCACATTGGTCAACCCTGACGTGGACCAGGCACGCAACGTTGCCGTTCGGTGGCGAGTTTCCACGGTGACGAGGAGCCGCTTCGGGCGATGTTCGCCGAGCTCGTCAGGCGCACAGCCCGCCGCTTGCATCAGGTGAAGCCAGCCGCTTGCACCAGGCGGGGCTGGTCCGGCGGGGCGACCTCTCTCCGGGCCGGTCCCGCCTCGGCCCTAACCCTGCCTCGCCGGTCCTCGCGACACTCTCGGCCCCGAGGCCGGGGGTCCGGGGGTCCGGCTCATGTTCCACGCGGTCCAGCTTGCCTCATCGTTATCTCCGCTGCCATGCCCTCCGGTGGAGTAGACATTGGATCAGGAAGGAGGGTGGGGAAGGCAAAGGAGGGCTGCCATGTCGAACCGGTCCGAGGCGGCTACGGCCGCTTTGATCGCAAGGGTTCTTGAAGTCGTCGACGCCCGTCTGGGTCCACAACGGGGCATCTGCGGTGATTTCGCTCGGTGCTACCTGGCCCGGGTGGATGCAGAGGAACTGGCCGGACGGGCCACCCAGGACCTCTACGGGGCGGTCGTGAGTCAGTGGCACCTGGCGACCATTCGCCAGCAGGGCCAGCTGGCGCTGGCGGTGTACAACCCCGACGTTGAACAACATGGCTGGCAGTCGCCACACAGCGTGGTGGACGTCGTGACCGACGACATGCCCTACCTCGTCGACTCGGTCACCACGGAACTGAGTCGTCATGGCCTGGGCATCCACGTGGTCGTTCACCCGGTCCTGAGGGTTCGTCGCGATGCAGAAGGCCGCCTGACCGAGGTGCTGCCGGCGGCCACGTCGCCGGCCCGGGCGGCGCTCCCCGACGCCGCCAACACCACCGCCGCCAGCACCACCGCCGCCAGCACCACCGCCGCCAGCACCACCGCCGCCAGCACCACCGGCGCCAGCACCACCGCCGCCAGCACCGACGTCGGGTTGCAAGAGGCGTTTGTCCACGTCGAGGTCGACCGGATCAACGAGGGTGCGCAACTGGACGGCCTCCGAGCTGATCTGGCGCGAGTCCTCGGGGACGTGCGGCGGGCGGTAGAGGACTGCGACGCCATGGTGGCCAGGGTGAACGAACTGACACGCGAGGTCAGCGTCGGCAGCCTGCCGCAGGATGAGGCCGAGGAGTCCCGGGCGTTCCTCCAGTGGCTTAGCGACGACCATTTCATTTTCCTCGGATACCGGCAGTACAGCCTGGAACGCCGCGACGGAGAAGATTTCCTCGTCCCCGCGGTCGAAACCGGCCTCGGGATCCTGCGACCCGGAGGCCCGTCGGCGCCGACGCGCCTGTCCGCCTACGCGGCGGCCCTGGCCAGAAAGCGGGAGGCGCTGGTGTTGAGCAAGGCCAACCGCCGTTCCACGGTCGAGCGGCCCAGCCACCTGGATTACGTTGGCATCCGGCGATTCGACGGCTCGGGCGAGGTGACCGGTGAGCATCGTTTCCTCGGTCTGTTCACCAGGCGGGCGTACAGCCGCAGCTGCTTCGACATCCCCGTGGTCCGGCGCAAGGCCGAGGAGGTCGTCCGGCGGGCTGGTTTCGCCTCGGCCAGTCACAGCGGCAAGAGCCTGATTGCCGTGCTGGAGACCTATCCCCGAGATGAGCTGCTGCAGGCATCGGCGGACGAGCTATTCGAAACCACCATGGGCATCATTGGGATCGAAGAGCGCCAGCAGGTGCGTTGCTTCGTTCGCCGAGACGCCTTCCACCGGTTCTTCTCCTGCCTGGTCTTCCTGCCCCGGGACCGGTACACCACCCAGACCCGCCAACGCATTGAGCTCATCCTGCGCGACGCCCTTGGCGGTGGCAACGCCGAATACTCCACGTATCTCTCCGAGTCGGTCCTGGCCCGCCTGCACTACGTCATCGAGGTCACTACGGACGACGAGCCGGCGTTCGATGAGCGCGAGGTTGAAGCCCGCCTGGCCGAGGCCACCCGGTCGTGGAGCGAGGACCTGGCCGAAGCGCTGGTCGACGCCTTCGGCGAGGCAGAGGGCCTGACCTTGAGCAAGGTCTATCAGCATGCGTTTCCCTCCGCCTATCAAGACGACTGTCCGCCCCGGACGGCTATCACCGACATCCGCAGGATCGGCGCCCTCGAAGCGGATGAGCTGGGCGTGGCCCTGTATCAGCCGCTCGAAGCCCCCGACGGCGTGCTGCGGCTGAAGGTACTCCGCCGCGGCCCGGCCATCTCGCTCTCGGACATCGTGCCGGTGCTGGAGAACATGGGCGTCGAAGTTGTGGACGAGCACCCTTACCAGGTGACCCCCGATGGATCCGAGCCAGTATGGATCTATGACTTCGGACTCTTCGTCGGCACCCACGACGGATGGATTTCCGACAAATTCCGCGTCGCCTTTGAGGACACGGTGGCCAGGGTGTGGCGAGGAACGGTCGAGAACGACGGCTTCAACCGTCTCGTGCTGTTGGCCGGGCTGAACTGGCGGGAAATCCTGGTGCTCCGGGCGATCTGCAAGTACCTCCGTCAGACCGGCAGCACGTTTAGCCAGACTTACATGGAGGACACGCTGGCGCATAACCCTGATATCGCCCGGCAGATCGTCCAACTCTTCGAGGCCCGCTTCGATCCGTCCCGCCAGTCCGTGGCGGACACCGCCGCGCCGCAGCTCATCGGCGGGATCGAAGCCAGCCTGGAGGCGGTGGAGGTCCTCGACGAGGACCGGATCCTGCGGGCCTTCTTGCAGTTGGTGCGGGCCATGCTGCGCACCAACTACTACCAGGGGCATTGTGACGATCTGGCGTTCAAGCTCGATCCCACGATGTGCCCCGACTTGCCCCTGCCCCGGCCCGCCTACGAAGTTTTCGTCTACTCACCGCGGACCGAGGCGGTCCATCTCCGGGGCGCGAAAGTGGCCCGCGGCGGCATCCGGTGGTCTGACCGGCGGGAGGACTTCCGCACCGAGGTTCTCGGTCTCATGAAGGCTCAAACTGTGAAAAACGCAGTCATCGTGCCTATGGGGGCCAAGGGCGGGTTCGTGGTGAAGTGGCCGAAAGGGCCCCGCCCGGCGGCTGCCGGGCCCCCACCGGGTCGTGAGGCAATGATGGCCGAGGTCGTCGCCTGCTATCAGACGTTCATGCGGGGCCTACTCGACGTGACGGACAACCTGGTCGACGGCGCCATCGTCCGGCCGCCTGACACCATTTGCTACGACGGCGATGATCCCTACCTGGTAGTGGCCGCGGACAAAGGAACGGCCACCTTCTCCGATATCGCCAACGCCATCGCCGTCGAACGAAAGTTCTGGCTGGGGGACGCCTTCGCGTCCGGCGGTTCTTCGGGTTATGACCACAAGGGCATGGGCATCACGGCCAGGGGCGCCTGGGAGTCGGTGCGCTCACATTTTGGCGCTCTTGGTATCGATGTACAGAGCGTGCCCTTCACGGTGGTTGGCGTCGGCGACATGTCCGGCGACGTATTCGGCAACGGCATGTTGCTTTCACGCCGTATCCAGCTGATCGGCGCGTTCGACCACCGCGATCTGTTCGTCGATCCGGACCCGGATCCGGCCGCCAGCTTTGAAGAGCGGGCCCGGCTCTTCTCGCTGCCTCGCTCGTCATGGGCCGACTACGACCGGAAGCTGATCTCGGCGGGCGGGGGCGTTTTTCCCCGTACGGCCAAGTCCATCCCCGTCTCGCCGGAGCTGGCCCACCGGCTCGACATCGACGAGACAGTCGTGACGCCGTCCCAGCTCATACAGGCGCTGCTGCGGGCACCCGTCGACCTGCTGTGGAACGGCGGCATCGGGACCTATGTCAAGGCGAGCACCGAGACTCACGGCGACGTCGGTGACCGGATCAATGACGCGGTGAGGGTGGACGCCACCGACCTCCGCTGCCGGGTGGTCGGCGAAGGCGGGAACCTTGGCTTCACCCAGCTAGCCCGCGTCGAATACGCCCTCGGAGGCGGCCTGATCCACACCGACGCCATCGACAACTCGGCCGGGGTGGACTGCTCGGACCACGAGGTCAACATCAAGGTGCTCCTCGACCGGGTGGTCGCAGACGGCGACTTGACGGTCAAGCAGCGCAATCAACTCCTGAACAGCATGACCGACGAAGTGGCCACCCTGGTCCTACGGGACAATATCGAGCAAAACCGGGCATTGGCCAACGACCAGGCCGAGGCGGCCAGCATGATCGACGTCCACGCCCGCTACATCCGCGCCCTCGAGCAGCAGGGTAAGCTCGACCGCTCGCTGGAACGGCTGCCGAGCGACGAACAGATCGAGGAACGCATCCCCACCGGCCGGGGCCTGGTGACGCCGGAGCTCGCGGTCTTGCTCGCCTACACCAAGATCCTCGCGTACGAGGACCTGCGCGGCTCGGACCTCCCCGACGACCCGCACATGAGCGGCTACCTGGCTGGCTACTTTCCCAGCGCCCTGCGGGAGCGATTCCCCGACCAGATCCACGATCACCCGCTGCGGCGGGAAATTATCTCGACCTGCGTGGCCAACAGCACGGTCAACCGGGCGGGCACGTCGTTCCTGTACCGGTTAGCCCAGGAAACCGGAGCCCCCACCGCGGAAATCGTCAGAGCTCACGTGGCGGCCTGGGAGTCCTTCGGGATGGCCCGGCTGCACGCCGGTATGGAAGCCGCCGAGGCACAGACCACCGCGGCCACCCAGGTCGGTTTATTCCTGGAGGCCCGCAAGCTGACCGAGCGGGCCGCCCGCTGGCTGCTACGCAACCGGGGCTGGCCCATCGACATCGCGCCCACCGTCGAGTTCTTCTCGGGGGGCTCGCGGCCTTGGCGTCCCACTTGGCCGACCTCCTCCAGGGCAACGACCGGGCCGTGCTGCTGCGCACCACCGCCGACCTGGTGGCCGCCAACGTGCCCGAGCCCCTGGCCCTCGCGGTGGCGGGCCTCAAAGAACTCTACTCTGGCCTCGACATCGTCGAGGTCGCCTCTTCTCAGCAGCAGCCCACCGAGCACGTAGCCGCCGTCTACTTCCTGCTCGGCGACCTTCTCCGCCTGGACTGGCTAAGGGACAAGATCACGGCCCTGCCCCGGCCCGACCGCTGGCAAACACTGGCCCGTCAGGCCCTGCGCGACGACCTCTACCGGCATCACGGTGCGCTGACCGCTCGGGTGCTGGAGGATCACCGGGCCCGACCTGCCGAAGCCGATGAACCAGCGCGCTCGCAGGTAGACGCGTGGATCGCGCGCCACCTGGCCCAGATCGGGCGGTACCTGGCGGTGCTGGACGACATCCAGGCGTCCGGGGTCGAGGACGTCACCACCCTGTCGGTCGCCCTCCGCGAAGTTCGTGATCTCAGCCCTTTCGGCATGGCAGCGACCTGACGGCCTGACGACGCCGCACCCAGGCCCGGTCCGGCGCGGCGACGTGGGCGCGATCGGCGCCGCATGTACTGGGCTGTCCGTGGCCCGGTCCGTGAGCCGCCCTGGAGCCAGAGGAGGTCGGCCACGGCCCAGCAAGACGCCACCTGCAGATGGACGGGCTCGGGAAAGACGCCCGTCGGTAGTGCCAACGTCCGCCACGGTTGCCCCGGTTCCGCCATAGCCCCGGGCTTATCAGTTAGCCAGCCACCAATGGCCGACCCGCGTCAGCTGCAAAATGCCGCCGACGACCCGCTCACCCTCCGGTTCAGCCGATCTCAATACCCCTGGGTGGCGACCGCCCTCGATGAAACCATCGCGCAGCCAGAGCGTCGGTCGCAAGGCTCCGCCAGGTCAGATCTGGGAGAGATGCCTGAACAGACAGGCGCGAGCCCCGAGTGTCAATGAGGGACCACTTCATGAGAGCCGCGCCGCGGTCGTCCGCGCCGGACTCGAGGCGGTGGCGGACTCGGAACGACGGCGCCCGATCGATCGGTCTGTCATCGCGGGATACCGACGCATTCCTGCGGGTCGGGCCGAACACGAATCCGCTGTCGCCTCACTGCGGGATGCGATCCTGGACGAGCCTTGGTGAGCGAACCGCGACGCGGTGAGGTCTGGTGGGGCGAGATCGAGGATATCGGCCGGCGCCCGTTTTTGGTGATGACCCGTTCAGCGGCGATTCCGGTGCTTAAAAACCTACTGGCTGCTCCGATTACACGGACAATCCGTGGCATCCCGACCGAGGTACCCCTTGGCGTTGACGATGGCATGCCGGGCGAGTGCGCAGCCTCCTTCGACAATCTCAGGGTGGTTCCGAAGGCTTACCTTGTCGATCGCGTTTGCTCACTCGATTCGCGACGCATGGTCGAGGCTTGCCTGGCTCTACGGGCTGTCGTCGACTGCTGATCGGGAAGGCAACTCAACGTTCACCGCTCGTGCGCCGTCGCGCCGGCTGAGGAACAGCAGCATCAGCCCCGCGACACTTTCGCCGGCGGACTCCGTGACCGCCCGGCCGTACGCCTCCAGCTGCACCCGGTACCGTTCAACCTTCGCCTGCAAATCGGCCTCATCCCGCCAGCTGTCCGTTTTGTAGTCGACCACCACCAGGCCGGCGTCGGAACGGTAGAGCAGGTCGATGTACCCCTCGAGCACTCCGTCCCCGTAGGGAACACCGACGTACACCTCCCGCCAGTGGGGGAGCAGGGCCGCTCGACGGACCACCTCGGACGCCAGCGCCGAACGACAGAACGCCTCGATCACTCCTTCCCGTCCGAGCACCCCCTCGGCAGCCGCTTGCGCCGCACATGCCTCCGCCAGGCCCAGGCCGGTCGTCAGATCAATTCCCTGTAACACGGCGTGGACGGCCCGCCCGATGGCGCTCCCGTAACGGCCCTTCTGCCAGGGAGGCAGATCGATGTCCCGGGGGTCCTTATGCACGCCGGCCAGATCCTCGGCCTCCCGGTCGCGGGCGGGGTGGGCCGCCCGTTCCGCCCGGTCCGGATGCACCGCCCAGGCGGCCCGCGCCGCTTCGGCCGCTCGCGCCGCCGCCGCTTGCTCGGCCAGCCGGGTGGCGGACACGGCGACAGGGCGACTGGCCGCCGCCATGGCCTCAGACCGTTCCCGCTCCCAATCTTCGAAGGAGGGCAGCGAGGTCGTCGGCACCCGCGGTGCGATGGAATCAGGTCGCGGCCGGTCGGGGCCAGAGACAACTGGCTCCGCTACAGGCGCGCCGTCCCAGTCGGTTGCCGGCGCCAGCTCATCCACCAGGCCCGGATCCCAGCCGTGCTCATGGAACAACTGGGCCGCGGTGGGGACCGCACCCGGAGCCCCATCCTTCCGGTGCACCGACACGATCAGATGATCCCGGGCGCGCGTGGCGGCCACATACAGGAGGCGCAGACGCTCGTGGTAATCCATTTGCTCTTCGATGGGCAGTTGCTCCGCGAACTCGGCCGTCTCCAGGTCCTTCTTCAGGTGCAGCGCCCATCCGTCACCCGGAGGGAACAGCACCTGAACGCCGCCCCGTGGCCGGTTCAGCTGCGTGGTCATGCCCGACAGCACGGCGATGGGGAACTCGAGGCCCTTGGCCCCGTGGACGGTCAGGACCCGCACGGCCTCGTCGTCGGTCTCGGGCAACACCGTCTCGATCACACGCGCCCCCTCTGCGGACTGCAGACTGACCCACGTCAGGTACTCCCGCAGCGTGGTACCACCGGCCTCCTCCCAGGCCCGGCATTGATCGACGACGAAACGCAGCCGGCGCCACAGATCCCGCCGCCGCTCGTGCAGCAACGCCAGCTCCATGAGCCGGCGCTCTCGCACGATGCGCTCCAGGATCTGGCTGGGCGAAAGCCACAACCGCTCCCGGTGCAGGTCGCCCAGCCACGAGAGGCCCTGGGCGACGATATGCCCGGCCGGCGCCAACGAGGGGAGGGGGTGCTGATGATCCCACCCGCCCCCGTGCGTGTGCCGCCAGACATAAAGATCGTCGTCCCCGCATCCGAACGCCGCCGTCCTCAAAGCGGAGACGACCGCCAGCGAATCGGTCGGGTCCTCGACGGCCCGGGCCACCATGAGCAGGTCTCGGATCTCGCCGGTTCCGTACACGAGCGACGAGGTCTCGGCCCGGTACGGGATGGCGTCCTGTTCGAGCGCCCGCTCCAGGGCGGGCAGGGATGTGCGGGCGGGCAGCAGCACGGCCACGTCGTTCCATCGAGCCGGCCGCCAGTCGCCGGTCTTTTCGTCACCGACCGCCCAGCCGTCCTCGACGGCCTGCCGGATGGCGGCCGCCACGTCCGCCGCCTCGGCCTCCCGCAGATCGCCGGCCCGCCATGGCGTGGGATGCGGGGAGCCTCCGATGAACAACACCGCCGGCCCCCCTGGGGCGGCGCCGCGCACCGGGTCGAGCGCCACGTACTCCGGCTGGGACTCGGGCTCTTCACAGATCAATTGCTCGAAAGTGCGGTTGACCCACTGCAGGATCGGTTCCGTGGTGCGGAAATTGGCCGTCAGCTGTTCCACTCCACCCGCGAGGGTGTCGCGGGCCCGCAGAAACATGGCGATATCCGCCCGCCGGAAACGGTAAATGGACTGCTTCGGGTCGCCGACGAAGAACAACCTTCCCGGCTGGATCTCCACCTCCCACCACGGCCTGGAGCCGGCGTCGGGATCCGTCGAAGCGATCAGTACCGCGAGCTCGACCTGGATGGGATCGGTGTCCTGGAACTCGTCGAGCAGAAGTCGCTGATAACGGTCGGCCGCCGCCGCCCGCACCTCCAGCCCATGCACGGGGTCGCGGAGGAGGGACCGGGCCAGCACCAGCAGGTCGTGGAACTCCAGCTCGCCGGCTCGCTGCCGCTCCTTGGCCGCGGCCACGGTGAAGCGGGCCAGCTCGCCGGCAATACGTTGCAGACAGGCCTGCAGGACCCGATCCTGTACGTCGTCACGGACCGACTCCAGGTCACGGACCTGGCTTCGTACCCGTGTGATATCGGGCCAATTTCCAGCGCGGCCGACGTTGCCTGCCGCAAAGCTGGGTGCCTGGCCCAGCCGCTCCAGCCGGCTGTCGTCGTCGACCGCTGATCGCAACTGTGATGCCCAGTCGGCTAACGCGCCGAGGCGGCCCAGAAGATTGTCGGCCCCGTCTCGACATTCGCGGCCCGTGGCGACCACGGCGTCGATCTCGCCCAGCAGACTGTCCAGCTCGAGGGGCGGCACCACCGGGTCAAAGGCGCCGGTCCGCTCCTCGACCAGGTCCCAGTTCTCGCCGAACTGCACCGCCACCTGGTGCAGGTGCTCGACCCGGCCTCCGGCCGCCAGCAGCAGCCGGAGTGGCCGATCCAGTTCGGGGTCTTCGATGATCCGGTCCACAAAGGTCTCCCACCGGAGCTCGAATGCCAGTTGAGAGGCGATTTCGTCCAGAACCTTTACCAGGGGCGGGAGGCCGGCCTCGATGGGGTGCTCGTTCAGAAGCCGCTGGGCGAAGGCGTGCAGGGTGCCGATAGCCGCCCGGTCCAGGGCGGGCCAGGCCGCCCGGCATCGAGCGGAAGTGGCCGACCGCTTTTGCAGTTCACTGCGGATCCGGTCGGCCAGTTCGCCGGCCGCCTTCCCCGTAAACGTGATCGCCGCGATACAGTCAGCCTCGATCCCGGCCTCCACCAGAGCCACGAAACGCTCGACCAGACAGGTCGTCTTGCCTGAGCCGGCACCGGCCTCGACGAACATCGTCTCGTCGAGCCGCGTCCGCACGGCCTCCCGGACCGCGGCGTCAGCGAGCGTCATCAAACGCCTCCGGTTCGGCGAGCTGCAAATAGCCGGAGAGCTGCGGGTCGAATCGTTTGCGCTCCCAGTCCCGCCGCGCTTCGGCGGCGCTCAACCCATCAGGCGTGCAATACCAGCAGTCCACCCACCGGTAGGCCGGGTCGACCGGCGGCCGGCCCGGAAAGGTACCGGACCTGATGCCATCGACGATCTCCTTCACCGCCCCGCCCACATCGGCCTGCACTTCCGCACTGAGGGGGTAGCCGATGCGCTCGAATTTTCCCCTATCCGTGATAAACCAGTACCACGCCTGGACATCGGTTCGATGCAAATGCTGGCGGGCCGCGGTGCCGTACACCGCAAGCTGCAGGTGGGTGCCGCGCTGGTCGGGGTCCGCGGTGCTGAGGCCTTTGTAAGCGTCTGCGCTCCCGGTCTTGTAATCGATCACCCGGGCCGAGTCGGGTCCGGTGTCGTCGATCCGGTCGATGAAGCCGCGGAACCGCACCGACCGCCCGTCCCGCAACGGGTATTCGACATCATCGAATCGGAGTTCGGTGGCAACCGGACGTCCGTCGTCCCGCGCCGCGAACTGGTCGAGGTCGGCCAGGATGCGGGCCCGGTCGCGCCGCCAGAATATGGCCCGCCCGGTCACGCCCCGGTCGTGGTACCGGGCAAAGACGGTCTCGGCGATCGCCCGCAGCCGGCGATGCCGGGGACCCGTCCACGGCCCGGCCCGGCCCGCGGCGATCTGCTCGGCGATAAAGCGTTCGAGGATCTCGTGGATGAGGCTGCCCTTGTCGAGCGGATCGATTTCCAGCTTTCGTTCGGGGTCCTGGACCACCTCCACGCCGAGCAGGTACTGCAGCAAGAAGGCAAAAGGACAGACCGCCCAGGCCTGCAGCCGGGTGGCCGAAGTGATCCCGATCGAGGTGAGATCAGGCAACGTCAGCCCGGCCAGGTTGCCGTCGAAGCGGGTGAAATCGTTGCTGCGCCGGCTCCTTGCCAGTTCCGCCCCGGCCCGGAGAACGGGATCGGTCCGGATGATCGCTCCCGGGTCACGCAGCATGGCCGCCAGCCGCAGCTCCTGGGCGGTGGCCGGGAAATCCAACCGGACCAGTCCCGCCGCGTACGACGGCACCTGCCGGAGCCACGCCCCCTCCGTGCTGGCCAGCTCGCCGGTGAACATGGTCTCGCGGCCGGACAAGCGGGCGGCGTCGGTCAGCAGCCAGCGTGACGCCGAGCGGTCACCCTGGCGACGGAGATCTCCTCGGGGAAAGAACAACGTCGTTTGGTCGGCGGCCGCCATCGCGGCCAGTAAATGGCGATGGTCGTCGTCCACTCGCTCGGCGCACAGGGCCAGCTGACCAGCGGCTGCCCGGCGTTCCCTGTCGGGCAACAGGGAATCTTCCAGTCGCCGTGACGGGAAGGTGTCCTCCGCCATGCCGAGCATTACCAGCCGGTCGAGTTGGAGACCGGTCGCCATCGACACGTGGCCCACCAGCACGCCGTCGCCGAGCCGGCCGATCCGTCGCAGGGACGTCTCCAGCTCGTCGTCCAGCGTGCGGCGGAATACCTCTATCGACGGCGGTGGTCCGCCGACAGTGTCCAGGCCGGCCAGCCGGTCGAGGGCTTCGTCGACGCGGTCGGCGGCCCGCTGTTCCTCCTCAGGCCAGCGCCAGCGGTGGCGCTCCCCGCCCAGGTATCTGGCCGCGAGCTCTCGGGTCGCGTCCACCATGGTCGCCCACGAACCGGCCGCGGCCAGCGCAGCCAGGTCGCTCTGCAGATCAGCGACGAAGCCGGTAAGTCCCTCGGCCCGGTCGGCGTCACGGCGCAGGTGCTCGGCCAGCCGGTCCTGCTCACCTTTGTCCGCCTCATCGGCGCGTGCTCGCTGGTCGGCGGCGAAGACGGCCAGCCGGGGCGCCCAGTCTGTTCCTTCGACCACGCCGGCCGCCCGGGAGATCCGTTCCCACGCTCGGCCCGGCGCCAGGCCGTCACCGTGGTGCATCGGGACACCGGTCACGACGGCCAGGACATCAGAGCGACGGAAGCCCCGGTCGGGGAGGGCCAGCAATGACCGCACGGTGCGTCCATACAGCAGATCCCCGACGGCCCGGACGGGAGCGCCGTTGTGCGCCATGCCCGACGCATCCAGATGTTCGTGGAGCAGGCGGGCGTACGGCTCGGATGTCCCGTAGAGCAAAGCCATCCGGCCCAGACGGACGCCATCGCGTGCCCACTGCGTTACCTGCCGAACGGCCGTCCGCACCTCCTCGTCGGGGTCGCTCACGCTGACGATCGTGGTCGCCAATGGCCGCTTTACTGCGCCGCTCTCGACAGTGATGCCGGCGCGGGCGTGGGCGTCGAGCACGTGTTGATCGGCCGCGGCGTCGCCGGTCACGCCCACATTGACGAGGACGGCTTGATGTTGGGCCAGGCGCCGGAGCAGTTCCGCGCCGGCGGGGGAGAGGTCCTGCAGGAGATGCACGATGACCGGCCCGACGCTCGCTCCTTCCTGTACGGCGACGGTGGCCGCCCGTAACAGATCGTGCTCGTCGAACCAGGCCGGCGCCAGGTCACCGCGGACCTGCCGGGCGACGCGGACTACATCGGCGGCCCGCGCGCTGCATGCCGCCACCGCGTCCAGGGCGGCATCACTCAGGCCGGCCAGTTCGCGGGTGGACGCCACCAGGGCCAGCTCGGTGGCGGCATGGTCGGCCACCGGGGCAAAGACGCCGGGATCGGCGGCGAGGACGGCGCGGATCGCTTGAGCCAGCACCGGCGTCGACACCGGGCGGCGGCCGGCGGCCGCCAGCGTCGCCGCGCCCAGCCGCTCCGCCAGCCGGAACAGAGTAAGGAAGGTGACACTGGCGACCCCGCCCGGCCGGCCGGCCAGAGCCCGCCGGGTCGACACGGCGGCGTAGTTGGAGGGGACGATGATCGTCACCGGCGCCAACCGGTCGCCGCCCTTGGCCGTTTGCACCTGGGTGGCCAGGAGGTCGACCGCCGGTCGACCGTAGGCCGTCGATTGGACCAAGAAGTTCTCCGCGCTGGCGGCCATCCCCCGTCACCCCCTTCGTCGGGCTGTCGGTGGCTTGCTACCAGTCAAGCCGGTTTTCGATACATGCCCTTTCCGACGAAGATCTGCGGGCCGTGCCGCACCAACTCGTGTCCTCGGGAGGGTCGCCGGCGACGCGGTGATTGTTGCGGTCGTTTACAGGCCCGCGCCTTCCGGGTCCGCTCCGAACGTTCCCGCCTCGACGTCGCTCTCGAGGACCAGGAGCTCCGAATTCCTGTTGAGGGTCCGACCCTTGAAGAACGCCGGGTTGAGGGCCCGGTAGATGACCATCAGGATGACGCCCAACACCAGCGAGCCGATACCGGTCAGGAACACGCCCCCGATCTGCCAGTGCGGTGGGAACGGCAACGTCCAGTACGTGTTGCCGTAGGCCTTGCTCCAGAACTGCTTGGCGCCGTAGAAGAAGAAGATGAGGATTGCGGCGCCGAGGCCCGGGAGGATCCCCTTCAGGACGAGATGACGGGCCCCCTTGCCGAGATCGCGGCGGAACCACCAGACGCAGGCGGCGCCGGTCAGGCCGTAATAGAAAGCGATCAGCAAGCCGAGCGAGGAGATGGTGTCGCCGAGATGGTGTCGCCGAGGACGTTCGTGCTGACCGCGGTCATCAGCAAGAAGAACCCCATCGAGAGAAGCGCCATGCCCACGGTCGACCAGGTCGGTGTCAGGTACTTGCGACGGATCCGCGCAAATCGCCGAGGAATGGCCTCATACGCCGCCATCGCAAGCGTCGTGCGGGCGGTGGGCAGGATGGTGGTCAGAGTGCTCGCCGCCGCGGAGCTGAGGACCATGAGGATGAGGAGGCCGGTCAGCAGCCACCCACCGCCTTTCGTCCCGAACACGCTGTTCCCGAGGACGGAGAGGGCATCGCTCGAGTTGTCGAGGTTGTTGAGCCCGATGCCCTTGTCGCCGATCCCGGCGAACGCCTGCGCCGACGTCGACACCAGCACATAGGTGACAAGCAGGATCACGGTCGAGAGAACGGCGGCCTTCCCCGGCGCGTGGTGCTTGTCCCTCGTCTCCTCGTTGACCGAGACAGCGGTATCCCACCCCCAGTAGATGAATATCGCCGTGAGGAGGCCGAGTGCGAACCCGGTTCGGGTGGAGGCCTCGCCGACGCGGTCTCGAGGCGCGGCGTGCGGATCTACGAGCACACGCCGGCCGTGAGCCTGTCAGCCGGGCTGGTGCGCACGTCGCACGGCCGGGTCCGGGCGCCGTGGGTGGTGCGGGCCACAGAGGGATACACATGCGGGCTACCGGGCTTGCGCCGCCAGTTGCTGCCCATGAATAGCTCGATCATCGTGACCGACCCCCTCCCCTCCGAAGCGTGGGACCGGCTGGGTTGGGCCGAGGCCGAGACCCTTCGAGACGCCGCCCATGTGTACGTGTACGCCCAGCGCACCGCGGACGGCCGCATCGCCATCGGTGGGCGGGGGGTGCCCTACCGTTTCGGCTCCCGCGTCGAGCCCGACGGACGGATACCACCAGCGACGGTGGCCCAGTTGCGGGCCAGCTTGCGCCGGCTGCTGCCTGCGACCGGCGACCTCCGTGTGGCCGCCGGTTGGAGCGGCGTCCTCGGGGTCAGCCGCGACTGGTGCCCGGCCGTCGGGGTGGCCCGCACCGGTGCCGGCGGGATGGCGTGGGCCGGCGGGTACGTCGGCGATGGCGTCACCACGTCCTATCTCGCCGGCCGCACCTGGCCGACCTCGTCCTCGGTCGCGACACGTCGCTCGCCGCGCTGCCCTGGGTGGGCCGTACCTCCCGCAGGTGGGAACCGGAGCCACTGCGCTGGGCGGGGGTGCGGGGCGTCTACGCCATGTACCGGGCCGCCGACCGGGTCGAAGGGCGCCGGCGGGATGGGGCGGCCGGGTCGGCGTGGTGGGCCCGGGTGGCCGACAGGGTCAGCGGCCGGGGATCGTAGAGGCCGCCGGCGCTAGCGCGATCGCTCCGAAGCGGCCGCCAGACTGGACCGGACGCTGACAAAGTCCGCGGCCCTCCGGATGCCGCCAACGCCGGCACGGGCTGGGTGCGGGGCCGGGCAACAGGGCGCTGGGTGCGAACCGTCCTGGGCCCGGCTGGTCGCCTCCGGGCCCGGACCCGCGCGGCCACGGCGATGGCGACCGACGTACCGGCGGCGACGTAGATCAGGGTTGACCAGAGATGACCGCTATCGACGCCTCGCCCGCTCCCGGCGCCGATGGCATGGACCAACGCCGTCGGCCAGGCCAGATAGGCCAGCCAGTGCACGGCCCGCCAGGTGCGCCGCCCCAGACGGCCGCGGAGCAGACTGGTGACGATCACCGCCAGCGTCACGTCGACGGCCACGGCGGCAAGCCCAATCCACAGGGGGTCGTAGCCCGATAAGCCGGGGATGATCGTGGCGAGCGGCGAGATCGAAACGTACTTGTCGGAGATGGCCGTGGTGACGTGGATGGCCAGGAACGCCACGGCCAGGAGCGACGCGTTTCGGTGGACGAGGGCGACGATGGCACGCGTCCAACGCCCGCGCTGCCAGCGGGCGACGTTGGCGATGCCCAGGCCCAGCGTGAGCGTGAGGAGCCCCAGCGCCACGAAGCCGCTGCCGCGCATGAGATACCAGGACGCCTTGGCGCCGAAGAGCGCGCTCACGCCGCGCCCTCAACCTCGTCGGACGGCCAGCCTCCGACCGTGCTCACCCGACCTGTCGCGTCGACGAGCCGGGCGCTCAGCACTCGTTCCGAGAGCCAGGCCGGACCTGCATCGCCCAGGATGACCGCCGCGGTCGATGCCAGGTTGGCGTCAACGCAGGTGCCGGCGGTGACGGTGACCGTCTTCCATGGGGTGGCCGCCGAAGCGCCGGTGCGGGGATCCACCAGATGGTGGTGCTCAACGCCGCCGCTGGCCCACGTGCGGGCGGCGGTGCCGGACGTCGCGAGGCCACCTGCGTGCATCGCCACCGTCTGCCCGGGGACCCGCGCATCGGGCGGCGTATCGGCCCGGTCGGTGACGCGCACGAGCCAGCCTTCGTCGGGGGTGTCGCCCGCAACGGCGATGTCGCCGCCGAGGCTGACCAGCACGCCGGCGCCGCCGGTGGCGTCGGTGCCGGACCGGGCGGCACGGTCGGCGCAGAGCGCCTTCGCAGTTGCACCCAGGTCGAGGCGCACACCGGTCGGGACGCGGACCTCGCGACGGCGGCGGTCCACGTCGATGCGGTGCCACGCCGGCAGGTGCCTGGCTCTTACCACGACCGGCCGAGACGGATCCAGGTGCTCGAAGCTGCGGTCGTATCCGAGGTCAACGAGGCACTGCCCTATGGCCGGGTCGATAAGGCCGTCGGTCGCGCGCCGCGGCGTCGAGCGCCGTGGCGAGCGCGTCGCACAACCACTCCGATGCCTGCTGTCGCGGCGTTGCCCGCCGGGGATCATTGAGCCGCGCCAGTTCGCTGTCGTCCCGGAACCGGCTGCACGCCAGGTCACAGGCCTCGATCTCCGTGGTGACCGCAGCCAGCACCGCATCCACTTGCTTCCGACGGGTCGTGCCGACGACGGCGACGGTCCCCAACGCCCGAAAGCGCCTGAACACGGGGGCGGCGGTCATGACGCACCCGAGCTGACGGACGCCGCATTGGAGGAGGAGGTTGGCAGGGTGGTCGATGTCGAGGCTGGGCTGGTCGACGTTGGGGCTGGGCTGGTCGGCGTCGCTGCGGCCGTGCTGGACGTCGCAGTCGCCGTGCTCGTGGTGGCGGGTGTCGCCTTGGTCGCGGCCGCGGTGGCCGTGGTGTGGCTGGCCAGGTCGGCGATGGCAGCGGTGCCGGCTACGCCGGCGCCGGCCAACACGGCGGTCACGGCTCGAGCCCGGCGCAGGCGGCTGCGGCGGACGCGCCCGGGATCGGTCTTCGCCGGCCCGGTCGGTGGTGTGGGGCCGGTCGGTGGTGTGGGGCCGTTCGACGGTGCAGTGGTGGGATCAACGGTCATGGCCATCAGTGTCGGGGTGGCGACTCAGAGCGGCCTGGGCCCTGTCTGGGAAGTGGCTGGGAGTCCCCGGGCCGAAGGCACAAGATGGGCGTTGCCGCGGCATGGCCCGGATGGCCAGCAGCCTCCCCGCGCTCACCACGACGTTCACGGCGAGCAGAGCCAGCAGCGCGGCGAGAAGTGACCCGGACGCCGGTCCGTTGCCGACAATGCCGTGGATGTGAGCAGCAGCCCGGCGGCCCATGCCCGGGCGCTGAGCCGTATCAACGCCGTTCGCTGGTGCTGGTCGCGCCCACTTCGCCAGCACGCCACGCCGTTGCCGGCCGCGGTGACCGTGAGCGCCAGGCTGGCGGCGCCGACACGAGGAAGGCCCAGCTGCAGCAGGAGAAAGAGCATCAGGTACGCGACGGTGAATATCCCGCCGATGCGGGTCAGACGGGACGCCGGCAGGATGCTGCGGCGGCTCAGGGCTGATACGTCCAACCGGCCTCGGCCCGAGACCCACTCGGCGGTGACTCGGAGCAGGCCGCGCAGGTCGCCGGTCGCGGTCCGGATGACGTCCACCCGCGAGTCACGGTCGTCCTCCCAGGCGACCGGGACCTCGTGGATGCGCAAACCGTTGCGCTCGGCCAGGACCAGTAGCTCGGTGTCGAAGAACCATTCATCGTCGCGAACGTGCGGGAGGAGAAGGCGGGCCGCATCCACCCGGATGGCTTTAAACCCGCACTGGGCGTCGCTGAACCGGTTGCGAGTCAAGGTCCGCACCAGGAGGTTGTAAGCCCGCGAGATCGCCTCCCGCCTGGCGCCGCGGACTACCAGCGCGCCGGGCGCCAGCCGGGTGCCGATGGCCAGGTCGCTGTGCCCCGAGATCAACGGGGCGACCAGCGGCAGGATGGCGTCGAGGTCGGTGGACAGGTCGACGTCCATGTAGGCCAGCACGGGGGCGTCGCTGGTAAGCCATGCCGCCTTTAGCGCCCGACCACGTCCTTTTTCGACGAGGCGCATGGCCTGCACGCCGGGGACCTGGGCAG
Organism: uncultured Acidimicrobiaceae bacterium; assembly: GCA_963834725.1. Classification (GTDB taxonomy): domain Bacteria; phylum Actinomycetota; class Acidimicrobiia; order Acidimicrobiales; family Palsa-688; genus PALSA-693. Next base: position 1,620,571 of record CAWICN010000001.1, on the reverse strand, counting down.
CCAGGCGGGAAGCCGCCTCCCACGTGTCATCAGCGCTCCCATTGTCGACGACAGTTACGAGGACGGGGAAAGGGACCCGGGCGTCCAGGTAGCGCCGCAGGGTTTGCACGTTGGCTTCGACCGTCCGGGCCTCGTTGTAGACGGGTACGACGATCTCGACAGTGGCCGCTGCGAGCTCCGCGTCCGGCTGGGGCGGCCCGGGCGGGCGACGGCAATTGCTGGGCAGTGCGGCGGTGAGGCTCATGAGCTGTGCCCCCCTGGACTGAGCGGGGGTTTGGCGGCTGCTGGGAAACACCGCAGAACTCAGCTGGCTCAGGCCAGTCGGAGTCGGTTCTGAGCATCTTCGGAGACTGGCCCGCCACGCTGGCGGTGTGTTACTGGCGAAGCTGTTGCGCTACGGGTCCGTATCAGTGGTGGCCACGGCGACAGGCTTGACGGTATTGGGCATCCTCGTTGGGTTCGTCGGTATGCCGGCCGGGTGGGCCAATGTCGTCGCCACTGGCGTGGGCACGGTCCCGTCGTTCGAGCTCAACCGGCGATGGGTGTGGAGCAAGGGGGGGCGGCGGTCGGTCGCGGGGGAGGTGCTGCCGTTCGTGGCCCTGTCGTTCGCGGGCCTGGCGATGTCGACGTTGATGGTGCACGTCGCCGCGTCGTGGGCGGATCAGCACCCCCTTCAGGGCGGCGCGCGGACCGCGCTGGTCGAGGTCGCCCATCTGGCAGGCTTCGGGGCCGTGTGGCTGGTGCAGTTCCTGCTGCTGGACCGGGTGTTGTTCCGACCCCGTACGCCGACCGCGGAGGGGGCATGATGACGGGCATGGCCCGGGTGCTCGTGGTCGACGACGAGCCGCACATAGCGGAGCTCGTGAGCGTGGCGCTGCGGTATTCCGGCTTCGACGTGTCGAGCGCCGCGACGGGGCGGGAGGCGCTGTCAGAGGTCCGGCGGGCCCGGCCGGACCTCGTGGTGCTGGATGTGATGTTGCCCGACCTCGACGGGTTTGAGGTTGCGAAGCGCATCCGGCAGGCCGATGGTTCGGTCGACCGGCTGCCGGTGATCTTCCTCACGGCTCGCGACACCACCGCCGACAAGGTCGAAGGGCTCGGGTTGGGCGGCGACGACTACGTAACCAAGCCGTTCAGCCTGGAGGAGCTGATCGCCCGGGTGCAGGCGGTTTTGCGCCGGGCCGGCGCGACCGATGCGGGCACCCGGCTTCGCTTTTCGGACCTCAGCCTGGACGAGGAAACCCGCGAGGTGCGCCGAGGTGACGAGCTGATCGAGTTGACGGCCACTGAGTACCGCCTCCTCCATTACCTGTTGCTGAACGCCCGCCGGGTGCTGACGCGCACGCAGATCCTCGACCAGGTGTGGGAGTACGACTTCGCGGGCAACGCCAGCGTCCTCGAGACCTATATCAGTTACCTGCGGCACAAGATCGACAGCGGCCGGCCACCGCTCATCCACACCGTTCGCGGCGTCGGGTACTCGCTGCGGGAGCCCCGAGGTTCGTCTTGACGACACCGCCGCGTGGGTCGGGCAGCCTGCGCCGCCGGCTGGTCGCCCTCCAGGTGGGGCTGGTGGCGGTCGGGCTCGCCGCTTTCGCGTTCATCAGTTACAACCTGTACAGCGCCTCCGCCTACCAGCAAATCGACAACCAGCTGCAGTCGGCCGCCCCGCTTCTCGGCCAGGGCTTGGTCGGAGGTCATGGGCCGCAGCCGGAGGGCGCTCCAGTGGGCGCTCCGCCGCCAGGCGCGGGCCATAACCTGCCGGCCGGCAGCTACGCCGCGATCGCCGGGGCCCATGGCATCGTCACTGATTATCAGGTGCCGTGCTACAACTCGGCGTCCTGCCCTGTGCCCCGACTGCCGAGGACCATCGCGGCGCCGTCGAGCGAAAACGGGCGGTTTTTCACCGTGCCGTCGACGGACGGGTCGACCAGCTTTCGGGTCCTCGTGCGCTCGGCAGCTGCGCAGCCAGGTATAGACCCTGACCTCGCCGGCGACCTGCTGGTGACCGCCATTCCGCTGACCGCCATGCTCCACTCCCTTCACCGGTTGATCCTGCTGTACGTGTCGGTCGGCGGGGCGGTCCTGGTCCTGCTGTCTGTGACCGCGCTGTTGCTCGTCCGGCGGGGCTTGCACCCGCTGGAGCGCATGGCCGCGACCGCTCGAGCCATCGCCGGGGGGGATTTGTCGCAGCGGGCCAGCCCGGCCGATGGGCACGGCGAAGTGGGCCAGCTGGGCCAGGCCTTCAACGCCATGATGGGGGAGATCCAGCAGGCGTTCGCCGATCGGGACGCGACCGAGGCACGGCTGCGGCAGTTCCTCGCCGACGCCTCCCACGAGTTGCGGACACCGCTGACGTCGATACGCGGGCATGCGGAGCTGTACCGGATGGGCGCCGCGTCCCCTGACAACGTGTTCGGGCGGATCGAAGAAGACGCCGAGCAGATGGGCGGGCTGGTCGAGGAGTTGCTGCTCCTCGCCCGCCTCGACCAGACCCGTCCGCCGAGACGGGCGCCGGTCGACCTGGTGGTCCTGGTGGCGGACGCATGCGAGGATGCGGCCGTCATGACGCGAGGGCGCCGGCTGTCGTTTGAAGCGCCGGGGCCGGTCCGGGTGCGCGGCGACGCCGACCACCTTCGCCGGGCGGTGACAAACCTTTTGACCAACGCCGCCCGGCACACGCCGGAGGGCACGCCGGTGGAGGTGTTCGTCGGCGTCGACGGCGACGCCGCGGTGGTGCGCGTCCGCGATCATGGTCCCGGTCTCTCGCCTGAGGGGCTCGGCCATGCCTTCGACCGCTTTTGGCGGGCCGACCAGTCCCGGACAGGGGGAGGCACCGGGCTCGGGCTGGCGATCGTGGCGGCGGTCGCCTCTGAGCACGCGGGGCGGGCGGGGGTGCGCAACGCCCCCGACGGCGGCGCCGAGTTCGAGATCCGGCTGCCCCTCTCACCCGGGCCCGAGGAGCCAGCCAGCTCTGCCGGGCTGGGTGCCGGGTCGGACATTGTCGTCCAGAGCGGGGAAGTCTCAGCCCCTTCGAGTGCCGCACCAAGGAAACTCTGAAGTCACTGCTCGAAACTGCGGGCATGTCGACCATTGCCATCCCGACTCCGCACGGACCGGCGGCGCCCCCCGCTCCCGTCGCTCCGACCGGTTCGGAATCGGCCGTTTCGGAATCGGCCGTTTCGGAATCGGCCGTTTCGGAATCGGCCGTCCGCCGGCCCTTGCTGGTGCGCGTTTGCGTGGTCGCCCCGGCGACCCCGCGTGGGCCCGCCCGGCGCTCATCGTCCTGTTGTTGGCGACAGCGGTCACCTACCTGTGGGGCCTGGGCGGATCGGGATGGGGTAACGCGTTCTACGCCGCCGCGGTACAGGCGGGGACCAAGAGCTGGAAGGCGATGTTCTTCGGCTCGTTCGACTCCTAGAACTTCATCACTGTCGACAAGCCGCCGGCGTCGCTGTGGCTGATGGAGCTGTCCGCCCGGGTCTTCGGGCTCAACAGCTGGAGCCTCCTGGTGCCTCAGGCCCTCGAGGGGATCGCTACAGTCGCGGTGTTGTACGCCGCGGTGCGCCGGTGGGCTTCCCCTGGCGCCGGACGCCGGGCTGATCGTCGCGGTCACACCGGTGGCGGCGCTGATGTTCGCTTCAACAACCCCGACGCGCTGCTCGTCCTGCTCCTCACCGCCGCCGGATACGTAACCGTGCGGGCGATCGAATCGGGGCGTACCCGCTGGCTGGTGCTCGCCGGCGTGCTGGTGGGCTTCGGCTTTCTGACCAAGGAACTACAGGCCCTCCTGGTGGTGCCCGCCCTGGCCGCGGCGTATCTGCTCGCGGGGCCACCCGGCCTGGTTCGGCGGTTGTGGCAGCTGCTGATCTCCGGTGCCGCGATGGTGGCGGCCGCAGGATGGTGGGTCGCCGTGGTCGAGCTGACGCCGGCTGCCCTCCGCCCCTATATCGGCGGATCGCAGAACAACAGCTTGTGGAACGTCATCTTCGGCTACAACGGGTTCGGGCGGTTGACTGGCAACGAGTCAGGCAGCGTCGGCGCCGGCGGGTTCGCCGGCCAGTCGGGGCTGACTCGTCTGTTTGGTTCCGACATGGGGGCGCAGATCTCGTGGCTCATCCCGGCGACATTGATCTTGCTCGTCACCGGGTTGTGGTGGACCCGCCGGAAGCCGAGGACGGACCGGGCGCGCGCCGGGCTGCTGCTGTGGGGTGGGTCGATGGCGGTGACGGCGCTCGTGTTCAGCTACGGCAGGGGAATCATCCACCCGTACTACACGGTGGCGCTTGCCCCGTTGGTGGGCGGCACCCTGGGCATCGGCGGCTGGCTGGCGTGGGCTCGCCGGCGCTCCATTTCCGGGCGGGCCGTGCTGGCAGCGGTGACGCTGGTGACGGCGGTTTGGGCCGCGACACTCCTCGACCGGACGCCGTCGTGGGCGCCGTGGCTGCGGACAGTCATCTTCGGGCTGGCACTGAGTGGCGCGGTCGGCCTATTGGTGTGGCCCTCGCTTCCCCGGCGGGGCGCCCGGTTCTTCGTCGCGATGACTGCGCTGGTGGCGGTCTTCCTCGGGCCGGCGGGGTACGCGTACGCCACGGTCACGCAGGCGCACAGCGGCGCGATTGTGGCTGCCGGCCCAACCGGGGCGGGCGGCCTTCCCGGCAGCGGCCCGGGTGGCGGCCCTTTCCGGCGGGGGGTCGCAGGTGCTGGAGCGGCGACATTTGGTGGGCCTTCTGGGTTTGGTGGTCCTTCTGGGTTTGGTGGGCCTTCTGGATCCGGCGGGCTCGCTCCGGGGTCGGCGTCGGCGTCGCCTGGTGGCTTCCCGGCCGCCGGCTCCGCCGGAGCTCTGCCAGGTGGGGCGGCCCTGGGTGGCGGGCGCACCCCCGGGAGTTCGCCGGGCGGCTTGCTGACAAAGAGGAGGCGGCCCGAACAGCGGCGCCAATTCCGGCGCCAGTTCCGTCGGCAGTCAGATCACCGCATGGGTCGAGGCCCATTTCACCGAAAAGACCATTGGAGGCGTGACCGTCTACGACCTGACGTCACCGAAGTCGTAACGGCCGGCTTCGGCGGGCGCCACCAACGGCCTGGTCCGGCGGCCAAGGTGTCGACCAGGGCCGGGTTCGCTACCGCTCTCGTCACGGTGAAGCCCGGGCGGACCGCGTAGTGGATCGAGCCTGGTTCGCTGACCAGCGCCAGCACCCACCACAGTGCCCGCACGTAGGCGACCGCCTGCTCTGGATCGTCCGACTGATAGAGACCCCGATATAGCCCGCTTTGGTGGTGGCGCAGCCACAACTTCGATACCAGGCCCGGGAAACCGGCGAAGAGCACCGTATTGAGCCATCAGGACGATGCTGCGCCCGGCGCAGGCGAGGAGTGCCCCGATGGCGTATTTGAGCCGAAGCGGTGGCTCCTTCCCGTCGCGTCCGACGCCGCGGCCGCCCCAAATGCAAGCTGCCTCCCCTTCTCGTCGACCCTGCTCGTGACCACCATATTTGACCACTTCCCGGCGCTGACTGAGAGTCCAGTGTGGGCACTGGCGATCCCGGCGATGACCCTGCCCTCGCCCCTTGGCTCGACGAGGCTCTGGACGTCCTTAGACGCGGGGGACTGCTACGACGGCAACGAACAGCGTGTACGGTCAGAGCCCATGGAGTACGTGAAGCTCGGCCGCACCGGCCTGGATGTGTCGCGGATTTGTCTCGGTTGCATGAGCTATGGCGACGCCTCCCGGGGCGGGCACCAGTGGGTGCTCGACGAGGACGAAAGCCGGCTGTTTATCGAGCGGGCTCTCGACGGGGGAATCAACTTCTTCGACACGGCGAACGTGTATTCGCTCGGATCGAGCGAGGAGTTCCTGGGTCGCGCCCTCAAGGATCTGGCCCGGCGCGACGAGGTGGTGATTGCCACCAAGGTCCACGGCCAGATGCGGCCGGGCCCCAATGGATCAGGCCTATCCCGCAAGGCGATCCTCGCCGAGGTCGACCAGAGCTTGCGCCGGTTGGGCACAGACCACATCGACCTTTACCAGATCCACCGCCTGGACCACGCCACACCGATCGAGGAAACCCTCCAGGCCCTGCACGACGTGATTCAGGCTGGCAAGGCCCGGTACATCGGGGCGTCGTCAATGGCCGCCTGGGAGTTCGCCAAGTGCCTGTTCACCGCGGACGCTCACGGATGGACCCGCTTTGTGTCCATGCAGGACCACTACAACCTGCTCAACCGGGAGGAGGAGCGGGAGATGCTCCCCCTGTGCGCCGACCAGGGCGTGGGCGTAATCCCGTGGAGCCCGCTGGCGCGCGGCCGGCTCACCCGGGAGTGGGGGGAGGCGACGAACCGTTCCGAGCAGGACCCATTTGCCGCCCGCCTCTACAACGAGGCTGCGGATAGTCAGATTGTCGAAAGGGTCACCGAGGTGGCCGCCGAGCGCGGTATTCCCAGGGCCCAGGTGGCGCTGGCCTGGATGCTGTCCAACGCGGTCATCACCGCACCGATCATTGGAGCGACGAAGCCCCACCATCTTGACGACGCCATCGCTGCGGTCGACGTGGAGCTTTCGCCTGAGGAGATCAAGCAGCTGGAGGAGCCATACACGCCCCACGATGTCACCGGCTACGCGGTTCCAAGGGTCAGATGACGCCGCCATCCCGATCTTTTTCTGCAGCACGCCCCCCTTCAGTTGGGCACAAATTGCTGCAGAGAAGCGCCTCGGCCCCTCCGTTTGGGCCGGATTCGCGACAGAAAAATCCCTGCGAAACCGCCACGCTGTGGATGTCCGGACGCTCGTTGCGTCACTGATGCACGGATAGACTCTCCAGGCGCCATGGAGGTCCCGACGGCTGCAGACGTCGACGAGGACGTTGGCTTCGAGGGCGGCGGACCTGCTCTCGCAGCCGGCCCGGCGGTCGACCTGCTGTTCTTGCCCGGCAGCCCTCCTCGCTACGGGACCTTCGCCGTCTATATTCCCCCCGACGATGCCGGTCTACTGGTTGCGGGGCTGGACCCCCGGCCTGCTGGCGGCACGCCGCCAATCCCCCGGGTGCCCGATCCGTCCGATGGCCGGTACTTCGGCGGGGCGCTGGAGGTCGTGCGCCCCACCGGCCGCCGCGTCCGGCGAAGGGAGGTGCCGGCCCACGACATCGCCCTGTCGGACGCGCTGACGTGGCTGCTCGATCTGGAGGAGCCGTGGCGGACCCGGCCGTCGATCACGGCCTGGAGCAGCGCCGTGGTGGCGGGCCTCGGCCTGCTGGCCCGGGGGAGGCTCTTTCCGACTGTCACTCCTGAGGGCTGGGACGCCTGGCGGGCCGGCCCGCTCGACCCCGACGACCACCGCCTGCTCCAACAGATCGCCGCTTCGCTTCCGCCTGCTGCCCACTGCCTGCCAGCGGGGCGCAGGTCACCGCTTCGGATCATGTCGCCCAGATTCGCGGTCCGAGCCTTGTGGGATGCCCTGGCCGACTCGCTCGTCCGCACTGCTGCGGCACCGGCGGTGGCGGGAGCAGGGCTGTTCGCCGCCGGGGACGCGGCCCACGCGGAGCATCTGACCGGCTGGTTGGCCGAAGCAGCCGGGCCGGCGCATTCGGAGGGCACCGCCAGGATCGGGCTGCGGGTCACCCTCGGCGAGCTCGCCGAGCGAGAAGCTCCGACCGGGCTGGCCATCGACGCCGCAGAGCCGGGGTCCGCCGGCGAGGAGGAAGTAGAGGAAGCAGGGGAGGAAGCCGGGCTCGAGGAGCCGAGAGCGGCAGCCGTCGTACAGATGACGTCGCTGATCGATCCGAGCCTGGTGGTCGACGCGGCCGACCTGTTGTCGATGCCGGCTTCTGTGGTGTCGCGCCTCGACCCGGACGCCGAAGCAAACTTGCTCCTGGCTCTCCGCCGGGGATCGCGCGTGTGGGCGCCGCTCGGGAGACTCCTGGCCGAGCGGGTGCCCGTGGCGCTACGGCTCTCCGACGAGGAGGTGGAGGACCTTCTCGGCGACGGCGGCGATGCCCTGCGGGCGGCCGGGATCGAAGTGCTGTGGCCGTCGTCGCTGCTCTCCGAAGGGCTGACGCTGCAAGCCGCGGTGACGTCGCCTCCCGGATCGGACGCGGGCGGCTTTTCCGTCGACGAGCTGGTGAAGTTCGATTGGCGGGTTGCGATCGCCGGCGAGACGCTGTCTCCCGAGGAGATAGAGCACGTGGCCGAGGCGAAACGGTCGATCGTTCGATTGCGCGGCAAGTGGGTGCACGTCGACGCGACGATCCTTGCCCGGGCTCGGCAGCGGCGGGAGCGGAGGATGTCGGCGGTGGAGGCGCTCGCCGCTGCGATAGCCGGCCAGATGATGGTCGACGGCGAGACGGTACCGGTCGTAGCCGAGGGAGCCATGGCCGTGCTGGTCGAGCGGGTACGGGCCATCGCCGCCGACGACGAGGCCAGGGTGCTCGGCTCACCGCCCGGCTTCGTCGGCGAGCTGCGTCCCTATCAGGAGCGAGGCGTGGCCTGGCTCCACCAGATGTGCGAGCTCGGGCTCGGCGCTTGTCTGGCCGACGACATGGGGCTGGGCAAGACCATCCAGGTCATCGGCCTGCACCTGCACCGCCGGGCCGGGGAACGGGCGGTTCGGGCTTCATCCAGCGGCGGCCAGATCTCAAGCCAGATCACCCCGAGCGGGCGGCCCGCGGCAGAGGCCACGACGCTGATCATTTCTCCAACCTCTTTGTTGGGGAACTGGTTCCGGGAGTTTCAGCGCTTCGCTCCTGGAGTCCCGGTGCGCCGTTTCTACGGCTCCGAACGCACTCTCGAGGATCTGCGCCACGGCGAGGTCGTCTTCACCACTTACGGGGTGGCCCGCCGCGATCGGGCGTCGCTGGCCCGGGCCGATTTCTCGATCGTGGTGGCCGATGAGGCGCAGCACGCCAAGAACCCGTTCTCGGACACGGCGCGCGCCCTCCGGTCGCTCGGCGGGAGCTGTCGTATTGCGCTAACGGGCACCCCTGTCGAGAACCGGCTGAGCGAGCTGTGGTCGATCCTCGACTGGACGACGCCGGGGCTGCTCGGTCCCCTGGAACGGTTCCGTCGGGAGATCGCCATCCCGGTCGAGCGGCGGCGGGATCCGGAGGTGACCGAACGCTTGACTCGCACCGTGCGACCTTTCCTGTTGCGCCGGAAAAAGACCGATCCCGCCATCGCGCCCGATCTGCCGCCCCGGACGGTTACCGACCGGGTGGTGGGCCTGACCGAGGAACAGGTGACGCTCTACAAAGCCGAGGTGCGCGAGGCACTCGACGCCATTCGCAACAAGCAGGGTATCCAGCGCCAGGGGCTGGTCTTCCGGCTGATGACGGTCCTCAAGCAGATCTGTAACCATCCCGCCCAGTACCTGCACCAGCGTCAACCGATCGCCGGACGTTCGGGCAAGCTCGCCGCCCTGGAGGAAGTGCTCGGCGTGGTGCTGGATGAGGGGGAGTCGGTGCTCGTGTTCTCGCAATACGTCGAGATGTGCTCCATCATCGAGACCCGGCTGTCCCAGCTCGGCATCAGGACGCTGTTTCTGCATGGTTCGGTACCGGCCCGGCGTCGGGACGAGCTGGTCGCGGCGTTCCAGTCCGGGCGGGCACCGGTCTTCCTGCTTTCGCTCAAGGCGGGTGGGGTGGGGCTCAATCTGACCCGGGCGACGCACGTGATTCACTACGACCGCTGGTGGAATCCTGCGGTCGAGGACCAGGCCACCGACCGGGCCCACCGGATCGGGCAGGACCGGCCGGTGCAGGTTCACCGCCTGGTCACCGAAGGGACCCTGGAGGACCGGATAGCAGACCTGCTGGCGAAGAAGCGTGATCTGGCCGAGGCCGTGGTTGGCGACGGGGAGGCCTGGATCGCCGAGCTGTCCGACGACGAGCTCGCCGACCTGGTGAAGCTGGCGAGCACGTGAGTTCCGCGCCCTTCGGTCCCGGTGCGTGGCCGACACGGCAGCCCCGCCGCCTCGGGCCCGGGTCGCGCCGGGCGAAGGGTCGCAAGCCATTTGGCGCGACCTGGTGGGGCCGGCAATGGGTCGTGGCCCTCGAAGAGCGCGCCAGCCTCGACCCCAACCGCCTCCCTCGTGGCCGGACCTACGCCCGTGAGGGTGCAGTCGGCGAGCTCGACGTCACGCCGGGCGAGGTGGCCGCGCCGGTCCAGGGCTCTCGCCGTACGCCGTATCAGGTGCGGGTCCGGGTGCGGCAGTTCTCCGATCGCGAGTGGGCAGTGGTGCTGGACGCCCTGGCCGCGCAGGTCGGGCACGCGGCTGCCTTACTTGAAGGAGAGCTCGTACCGGAGGTAGCCGGCGACGTGCGCGCCGTCGGACTGGATCTGCTCCCGGGGGCTGGCGAGGTGCAGCCCCGCTGCTCCTGCCCGGACTGGGCGGACCCGTGCAAGCATTCGGCGGCGGTCTGTTACCTGGTGGCCGACGAGCTTGACCGAGACCCGTTTCTGCTCTTCGTGTTGCGCGGCAAGGGGCGGGAGGAGTTGCTCGCCGGTATCCGGCGCCAGCGCGGTCTGGCGGGGCCGGACCGTTCCGGAACGGGGTCTGACCTCGACCGCGACGTCGCGGACGGTTGGGCCCGTGGATGGGAGGACGACGCCGGGGTGGCAGCCCGTGAGGCGTGGGCAGCCGAACAGGGGTGGTCCAGCCCGCAGACCGTTGCGCTCCCGGCGCCGCCCCGGCACGCCGGCCGGCCGCCGTTGGTCCTCGACGCGGCCCCGCCAGGCTCCGGGGTGGACACGGGGGCGCTGGTCGCCCTGGCCACCGACGCCGCGAAACGGGCCTGGGCGTTGGCGACCGGGGAGGGCCGATCCGGGCTCGAGCTGACCTTCGAGGAGGACTGTGCTCGCTGGGCCGCCACAATGCTGGAGGGAACGCCAGCCCCGGTGGGTCTTGATGATCTGGCCCGCCGGGCCGGAGCCGGGCGGCGTGACCTGTTCTTCGGCGCGCTGGCCTGGAGGATCGGCGGCCGTGGTGGACGGGCTGCGCTGGTCGAGTCCTGGGAGCCGACGCCGGCCGACATGGCACCGGGCCGCGCCGCGCTCGGGCCGGGCGCCCGGGTTTCCGCCAACCGTGTCACCCTTGCCGATCGGCAGTTGCGTCTCGGCCGGGACGGGAGGTGGTACTCCTATAGAAAGGTGCGCGGCGCATGGCAGCCCGACGAGGACGGCGCCGTCGTTGCGGATAACGCATGACCGATATCCCTGCCCATACATCGAGGAAATTCATCTGATGACCGACGCCCGTCCCCGGCTCACCCCCGGCACCGACCATCCCATCACCATCGCGCCGGCCGCCAACACGGTCACCGTCCGCCGCGGCGCTACTCAGCTGGCCCGCAGCACGCAAGCTCTCGAACTGCGGGAAGCCAAGTATCCGCCCGTCTACTACATCCCCCTCGAGGACGTCGACCAGAGCCGGCTGGCCGTCAGCGAATTGCACACTTACTGCCCCTACAAGGGCGAAGCCTCCTATTACGACGTCGTCGACGGCAGCGGCGCCGCCGACCTGGCCGGGTCGGTCTGGTACTACCCCGAGCCGTATGAGGCGCTAAAAGAAATCGCCGGCCGCGTCGCCTTCTACGCCGACCGCTTTGACATCAGCGTGGAATAGTCCGATGCCGGGGTTGTCAGGTTTCAGCCAGCGGGCGGGTGACGCCGTAAAGGCCGTCGGTCCAGAGCGGTTGGATCTGGACGACGGTGCCGGTGTAAGGAGCGTCTAACACCATGCCGTCACCGACGTACACGCCGACGTGGTGGATCGATGAGGGGTCACGCGGACTGTACGCCCAGAAGAGCAAGTCCCCCGGCTCCAGGGCGGCCAGCGGCACCAGGTGATTGGCGGTGGCGCTGTACTGGCTGGCCGCGAAGTGCACGAACGGAATGCCCGCCCGGGCGTAGGCGGCCATCACCAGCCCGGAGCAGTCCCAGGTGTCGGGCCCCGCTCCACCCCACTGGTATGGCTTGCCCAGCTGAGCCACCAGGAATTGCCACACCGGCCCGAAGTTGGCCGGCGCCCCGGCCGGAGTCGATACCGGGGTCAGCGCACCGCCCACCGGCTCCGCGCCCGTCGCGAGAACGGCCGGGGAGACCGGCGCCGATACCTGCTCCCCGAGGGCCACCAGGTTCCAGAGGGCCACCAGGTTTTCGATCGTCGACCCATACCCGGGGCATGGTCCCCCGGTCGGGCTCACGCACCACGGCGAGTTCTCCAACGCAGCCGCCGCCTGAGCCACATTCCCGGATCGGAGGGCGGCGACCACGGATGCGTACGCCGGGTTGCCAAGGAGCGTCCGGGCGTCCGCGTCCAGCCCCGACAGCACCGACGGGTAGATCCGCACGCCGTCCGGATTGCCGGCCAACAGGGTCGACCCTGTCGTCTGGAGACTCGAGTTCAGGGGGTTGTTGGCCCAGGCATTGGCGCCCTCTTCGAGCGTCCAGGCCATCACGAACTCCGCCGCCGCCGGGCTGGTGGCCCCGATGCGCTGGGCGAACGAGAGGGCCCAGTCGGTTCGGGTCGTCCCCAACCACGTTTGACTGGTATCGAGGTAGTCGACGACCGCCCCCGCGTTGGCCTGATCCGCCTGCGCCCCATCGGCCGGTCGTCCCGCTGGCGACGCGGTCCCCCCAGTCGAGACGGCCAGGGTCTGCACGTTTTCCACTCGCAGGCTCATGTGCCCGGCCAGCACCGCCGCCAGGGCCGCATCGGCCGGAGCCGGAGCCGGAGCCCGAGCCGGAGAGGGAGCCAGAGCCGGAGAGGGAGCCCGAGCCGGAGAGGGATCCAGGGTCCCGCCGGTCGCGGTAGCCGCCATCGTCGCCTGTGTCGCCTGCGTCGGCTGCGTCGGCTGCGTCGGCCCGGGCCGGACCCAGGTCAGCTGCACCCCCCCGGGCAGACCGGCCATGACGGTGTTGATTCCGGCCCCCAGGACGGCTGCGCTCGGTGCCGGCTTATCCACACCGGCCACCACCACGGCCACGGTCGGATTGGCCTTGGCCACGGCGGAGTCGATCACCGCCGACCATTCGGTCGCGGGCAGCTCGGCCAGCGGGGTTGGCAACGCCGCCACCTTGGCCCGCAAGCCTTCATCGGTCAGCAGCTTGCTCACCTGATTGGCCATTCCCGCGCTGGGCGGATCGGCGACGATCAGCACCCGCTCGCCGGGTGTGACCGCCGCCGGGCTCCCGCAGCCCGCCACCGGCAGCGCATGCACATCGACCGTGGTGCCGGCGGCCCACGAACCAAACGCCGGTTGCACACAGACCGGGGTGGCCACGTCGGGCACATTGATCTCCAGGCTGAAGCCTGTTCGGCCTGCCTGGAACACCGGCTGGGCTGGTTTCAGCTGCTGCCCCGGTTTCACCCTGACCGCGTGGCCTCCCCGGTAGGTGTAGGTCGCGCCGTCCAGGCCGGTCAGGACCACCCGCGTCCCCGAGGGTCTGGGCGTCACCGAGACCACCCTGCCCGTGGTGACCGCCAACACGCGGGTGGCGGCGGGCACCGGGATCTGCATCGGCCCACCAAGCGGCGACGGCGTCAGGAACCATTCCGGGTGAGCCGTATACCACTTGGGATCCACCGGCAACGTGTACAAACCGCCCGAAACCGCCGGCACCGTTCCTGAGCCGGGTGAGCCTCCTGGCCCAGCTGTCCCGGCCGCAGGGCCCGCACCGGGTCCGGGGCGGTGCCCGTGGGCCGGCCGGCGTGGTTTGTCGTGAGGGTGAGGCTTAGGTTGAGGTTTAGACTTTTGAGGCTTTGCGGCCGGCCCGGTCGTGACGGGGGGTTTGGTCGTGGAGGCCGGCCTGGTCGTGCTCGTCGTTGAACTCGGCGTGGTGGTCGACGTGGTCGATGTGGTCGAGGTGGTGGTGGTCGTCGGCGTCGCGATGGTGGTCGGTGTCGAGCCCGGGGTGGTGGTCGGCGTCGAGCCCGGAGTGGTGGTCGGCGTGGTCGGCGTGGTCGAGGTCGTCGAGGTGCACGTCGTCGTGCTCGTCGTGGTCGTGCTGGCCGTGGTCGTGCTCGTCGAGGAGGTGCTCGTGGTCGACGTGGTGCCGCACGAACCTGTGGTGCCCGACCCCTGGTCGGCGGCGACAGGTTGGCCGGCGAAGACGGCGAGCGCGAACCCGGCGCACACCAGGGCCGTGGCGCCCCAGAGGGCAGGGGCAGCACGGGAGCTCCGAGCTTTCGGACGCGAGCGGGTTCGTGCGTGTAGCCACGTTCTCGAAGAAACGTCGCCAAAGGCCAACGCTGCCTCCTCGCGTTCTGGGACCACCTGTCCGCCGGCACGCAGCTTCCGTAACGGTCCTGATGTGACTGTCGACTGCTACTGCGCGTGTTCCCGCCACCCACGGGAGGGGCGCTGGCCAACACGTTAGCCAACCAGTTGCGATGCGCCAGTCGGAGGCGCAGGTTTTGCCGGACGGGCCGGGCTCGAGGGGTACCGGTACATGCGGTTGTGGGGGTGCCCAGACCCTGCCGGTCGCCGTAGAGACCGCTGTATTTGGTGTGTGCCGGCGCCGGCGCGACCGCGGCCAGGCCTCCCGCGCCGAGGCCCGTGACCAGGACGGCCACTGGGCAAGCGCGGTAGGCTCCCTGAGACCGCACCGCAAAACCCTGGGGATGTCCGATGCCTGGATTGATCGCCTACGGCGCCTACGTGCCGCATTATCGGCTCGAACGATCGGCGATCGCAGCCGCTTTAGGCGAGGGAGGCGGCAGGGGCACCCGGGCGGTGGCCGGCTACGACGAAGACCCAACCTCCATGGGTGTCGCGGCTGGTCAGCGGGCCCTGCGCGGTATCGCCGGGCCCGCCCGGCCCCAGCGCTTGCTGTTTGCCACCGCCAGCCCTCCCTACCTGGACAAGACCAACGCCAACGTGCTTCACGCCGCCCTGTCGCTGGATCCCGCCGCGCTGGCGATCGACGTGATGGGCTCGGTCCGTTCGGGGGTGGGCGCCCTGGTGATGGCTGCGGAAGCGCCAGTCCCGGCCCTGGCGGTGCTCTCGGACATCCGCACCGGGTTGCCGGGCGGCGCCGATGAACGCGACGGTGGAGACGCCGCCGCCGCCTTCCTCTTCGGAGACGGAATGCCGGTCATCGCCGAGATCGTGGGGCACGCCTCCTCGACCGGCGAGTTCCTGGACCGCTGGCGGCTGCCCGGGGCGGCCTCGTCCAGAGTTTGGGAAGAACGCTTCGGTGAATATGCGTACGGTCCGCTCGCCGACGCCAGCTTCGCAGCTGCGCTCAAGGAGGCCGGTCTCACCCCTGCTGACGTCGACATCCTGGTGGTAGCCGGAACGCACGGGCGCGCTGTGCGGGCGTTCGCCGGCGGGTCCGGGGTGGCCAGAGTGGCCGACGATCTGAGCATCGCCGTTGGCAATCCGGGAACCGCGCAGCCCGGCCTGCTGCTCGCCAGCGTGCTCGATCAGGCTCAGCCGGGCCAGACGATCGCGCTCGTGGTCCTGGCCGACGGGGCCACCACCATCGTTTTCCGAACGACTGACGCCATCGCCTCCTACCAGCCGGCGCTGACCGTTGCCGACCAGGTCGCGACCAGCGGGAGTGCGTTGGCATATGCCACCTTCCTGTCCTGGCGAGGCTTTCTCACCAGGGAGCCGCCGCGCCGACCCGATCCGGCCGGCCCGGCTGCCCCTCCGTCGCTGCGCTCGAGTGGCTACAAGTACGGGTTTGTCGGCCACCGTTGCATCGAGTGCGGCACGCTCCATCTCCCGGCCGTGCGCGTCTGTGTCAACTGCAAGGCCATCGATCGCATGGTCGACGTCTCGATGGCCGACGCCGTGGGAACAGTGGCGACATTCACCATTGACCGGCTGGCCTTCTCGCCCAGCCCGCCCGTGATTGCTGCCGTGGTGGACTTCGACGGCGGTGGACGTTTCGCGTGCGAGCTCACCGACGCCGACCCCGAACGGGTGGCGATCGGCGACCGGGTCGAGATGACATTTCGCAAGATCATCACGGCGGGAGGGGTACACAATTACTTCTGGAAAGCCCGCCCCCTCGCATTTTCACTACCAACACGGGAGGTCTGAACCATGGCATCAACTGGCATCCGCGACCGGGTGGCGATCGTCGGCATGGGGTGCACGAAGTTCGGCGAGCACTGGGACAAGTCCGTCGATGACATGCTGATCGAGTCATCTCAGGCCGCCATGCAGTCCGCGGGCGTGACGCGTGACGACATCGACGCCTACTGGCTGGGCACCCTGGGTTCGGGCGTCTCCGGGCTGACCCTGTCGCGTGTCCTGCGGCTCGAGAACAAGCCGGTCACCCGGGTCGAGAACATGTGCGCCACGGGCTCCGAGGCCCTCCGCAACGCCGCCTACGCGGTAGCGTCCGGGGCGTTCGACGTGGCCATGGCGATCGGCGTCGAGAAGCTCAAAGACTCCGGATTCTCCGGCCTGGTGTCGGCGACGGTCCCGAGCGACGGCACCCTGCCCGAGATCACCGCTCCGGCTCGCTTCAGCCTGCTGGCCCCCGCCTATGCCGAAAAGTACGGGGTGGACAAGGGCGAGTTGAAGGACGTGCTCACCCGCATTGCCTGGAAGAACCACTACAACGGGGCCCGCAACTCCCGGGCTCAGTTCCGCAAGGAGGTCTCCAAGGACACGATCGCCAAGTCGACCCCGATAGCCGGGATGCTCGGGGTGTTCGACTGCTCCGGCGTGTCGGACGGGTCGGCCGCGGCCATCGTGGTGCGCGCCGAGGACGCCTACCGCTACACCGACAAGCCGATTTTTATTAAAGGGTTGTCCTTTGTGGCTGGACCCGCCCGCGGCAATATCGACCCCGCCTATGACTTCACCACCTTCCCCGAGGTGGTCGCGGCCGCCGAAGACGCCTACCGGCAGGCCGGGGTGCGGGATCCGCGCGCTGAGTTCGCGATGGCAGAGGTTCACGACTGCTTCACCCCGACCGAGCTGGTGCTCATGGAAGACCTCGGCTTTGCCGAGCGCGGCTCAGCCTGGAAAGAAGTTCTGGCCGGCACCTTTGATCTGGACGGTGAGCTGCCGGTCAACCCCGACGGCGGACTGAAGGCCTTCGGGCACCCCATCGGAGCCTCCGGTCTGCGCATGATGTACGAGTGCTGGCTCCAGCTGCGGCGGGAGGCGCCGGAGGAACGACGGATCGCCAGCATCGATCACGGTCGGAAGTTCGCCCTCACCCACAATCTTGGCGGCCAGCCCGGCGAGTGCGTGGTCTTCGTCTCGGTGGTCGGATCGGAGCCGTCCGCCTGACCCATCCGGGTGTCCTGATCAGAGCGCGAGCGGAGCTAAGCGCGGAGGAAGTCAAGGATTAGCTTGACGACACCGTCGCTCTGTTCTTGTTGGACCCAGTGCCCGGCCCCCTCCAGCAGGTGCCGGCCGCGGAAGTCGGTGCACAGTCGCTGCATGCGTTCGAGCGCTCCCGGAGTTTGGTAAACGCCCCAATCTTTGGCGCCGGCGATAAAGCAGGCCGGAACTTCAATGTGCCGACCGGCGAACAGGAGAAGCTCCGACTGCACCGACGGCGCCTGTGCGCAGCGATACCATTGCAGGCCGCCCTGAAAGCCCGTTCTTCCGAACTCTTCGGTGTACACCGCGAGGTCGTCGTCGGGCAGCCATTGGCATCTGGCAATGTGGTCGGCCGAGGGCATCTCTGGAGCGACGGTTTCGGCCATGTTCCGGTCGATATCCATGATGTAATACGTCGGCATCTTCGCCAGCTCGTCCGCCGTCCACGCCGCCAGCGGGAATGGTTCGTTTCCTGGCCAATCTCCGCTCTTAACGTGAAAGTAGGCCCGGAGGAAGTGGTGGAGGCCCTGGGCACAATTGCGCATGTCGTCGTCAGCCTGGCGGGTGGTGTAATAGCGCTGGTAATGCTTACGCGGTCGGGCCAGCCGGGCGAGTTCGCGGTCGATGTCCTCACGGATCGGTGTCGGTCGTTCACCCGACGGGATGTCCGGGATCCCCGCGAACGGGGCGCTCATCATGACCACCCGCTTGAACATGTCAGGGCGGATCAGGGCACACAAGGCCGAAACGGGAGAGCCGAAGTCGTGCCCGACCACTGCCTCTACGCGGTCGAAGCCAAGGGCGCGTACGAGGGCGAGCGTGTCGCGGACGGCGCTGAGCAGGCGGAATTCCTGCCAGTCGCCGTCGTAGTCGCCTTTCCAACCGGTCGTGCGACCATACCCACGCTGGTCAGGAGCCACGACATGAAACCCCGCCTCCCCGAGGACCCCCATCACGTGCCGCCAGCTGAACGCGAGCTCAGGAAAGCCATGCAAGAGGACGAGGAGAGGAGCCGCGGGGCGGTCGAATCCCGCTTCGAGGATATGCGTCCGTAGACCAGTGCGCGTTTCGACGAACCTGGCCCGCACCTCCGCCGGCAGATGCTCGTGACTCAGCGGGTCAGGAAGGCCAGGGAAATGGTCGACCGGGTGCTCGGCCGGCGGCATTTCCGGAGGATACCCGAGTAGCCTGGCTCTTTGGCGGGAGTGCGGTACCGACTACACTCTGGTCGTCAATTTCCAGAGGAGGCTGCCCCGTGTCACCAGAGGAAGTCGTGACGAACTTTCATCGCTGCCATAGAGCGTGGTGATGTTGACGCGGCGTTGGGGTTCGTGGCGCCCGATTGCGAGTACGACAACGTCCCTATCGGGAAGAACATTGGTCCTGACGCGATACGCCAGACCCTGGCTACGTTTGTTACTTCCGAGAATCCGCCCGAGTTCAAGATCGTGCGGCAGATCGCACAGGGGAACGTGGTGTTCAACGAACGAGTCGACCGCGTGCAGCTCGGAAGCAGAGAGATGATTATTCCGGTCGCAGGTGTCTGGGAGGTCGACCCGACCACCAGTAAGCTCAAACTGTGGCGAGACTACTTTGACGTGAGCCAGGTCGGCTCTCAGTCCGCCTGATCACGCGCTCTCAGTCTGCAACGACCGCGTCGCGCCAGCCAGTTCGCCGGCGCAGATAGCGCCCGGGTTCCACCATTGGAAAAACTCGCTGCGGAGCCACGCGGCTTGACAATATCTACCGTCACTTGTAGGGTCGGCCAGTCCGGTGCCCTGTGGGTTCGAATCGGGGGGTTTTCGAATGCGTCGGAAGACCGTGGGGGTTGTTGTTCTGGTGCTCATGGGGTCGTTTCTCGCCGCGTGCGGAAGTTCGAGCCATTCCAGTTCGGGATCGACGAGCCCGACCTCCGGTGCCACCGGGGGCACGGTCGCCGGTGGCTCCACATCGAATCTGAGCGGGTCGCCGCTCAACGTCCTCACGTTAGCCTCGGTCAACTACTCAGGACCGACGTACGCGAACATTCTCACCACGGCGAAGGTGGCGGAGCAGTGGATCAACGCCCACGGGGGCATCCAGGGACACCCGGTCAAGGTGACCACCTGCGACGAGCAGGGTGACCCCGCCAAGACAGCCCAATGCGGCCGCGAGGCGATCGCCGCCCACGACGTGGCTGTGGTCGGATCGTTCACCTTTAACGGCAGCGCCATCATCCCCGAACTGGCGGCGGCGAAAATCTCGTGGTTCGGCATTTGCTGCGCCGCCTCTGCGGACGAGTTGACCAGCCCGGACGTACAGCAGATCGGAAGCACCGGCGCCTACGCGTCGGCGCTGGCGGTCAAGGCGGTACAGGATGGCTGCAAGCACATGGCGCTGGTGCTCATCAACGCTGGCGCGGTCGATACCCTGACGGAGCTGCTGGTCAAGAATGCGCTCAAATCGATGAATGCCAGCGGGGTACTGGCAAAGACCGTCCTGGTGCCGCTTACCGCGCAGGACTACTCGTCAGAGGTGGCCGACGCCACGACCGGCACGGACTGCATCCTCGCCGGGTTGGGTCAGGCCAACTTCCCATCGTTCATGGCGCCATTTCAGGCTACGGGAGCCCACCAGCGGCTCTACGGCCCCCAGGGGAACCTGGATATTACGGTGACCAAGCCCTTCCCGCAGGCCACCCAGAACGCAGTGATCGCCGGGGCCTACTCGGACATCTCCTTGCCGGCGTGGGCCAACTACCGTGCCGCCCTCCAGCAGTACCACGCCCCCACCAACGAGAACTACAACAGCCTGGGCGGGTTGGGAACCTGGGCGGGGTATATGGCTTTCGTCCAGGTGGCTGACTCCATCAAGGGACCGATCAACAACCAGACCTTCCTCGCCGCCGCCCAGAAGGCGTCTGTCAACCTGCCCGGCGTGCCGCCCGCGAACTTCGCGGACAAGTTCCATGCCCTCGGCGGGAGCTTCCTCAACGATGTGAGCCGCGACATCACTTTCGACGTGGTGCACAACGGTGTCCCCGTCGGCTTCGATGGTGGGAAGTTCTTCGACATGACCAATGCCATGCTGGGCCTGCCGCTCAGCGCTGCTGATATACCTCCAGGTGGAGAGAACAGCTAAAGGCCTTCGAATCTCACCCACGGGGATGATCCAGACCCCTTGCCGGGGGCGGACCCTTCCCTGATCGCCGGAGTGTCTTCACGCGGAAGATCATCAACGTAGTTGAGATCTGAAGCACTGAGCCTCATGCGTGCGGCCGTTTGATCGAAGCCGCAGGTCATTCCCTGGTCAGACGCTCGATCTCCCGCCAATAGATCTGCCCGTAGCGGTCTTCCGCCGCTCTCAACCCGGGGATCCCCTTCTGGCGTCGTATCCAGTCGCTACTCAGGAGCACGGAACAGAGCTGATAATTGAAGAAGACTTGCCCAAAGCGAATCTTCGTCTCGTCCAGAACTCTGCCGGTAAGGTCGCGGTATCCAGCCAGGAAGTCGCGGCGAGCCGTAGTCACTTCCTCGGAAGACAGTCCGCACAGCGTCGGACCCATGGACTCGATGGCGCCACAGTACCAGCCGACCTCGACCATCGGGTCACCGAGGGTGGCCATCTCCCAGTCGATCACGGCCACCACGTCATCACCGTCGTACATGTAGTTGGTGCCGCTCGTGTCGCCGTGAAGAAGGCACACTTCCCCGGTCACGATCGCATTTTTCCTCATCCACCGAGCGCCTGACTCCAGCACAGGGTCCGGACGCTCGAGCTTTCGGTTGATCACTGTTTCCCAACGCTCGATCTCCCGCAGGGCGTAGTGCGTGCCTTCTCCCGGGAGGGGGAGGACCTTGTCCAGACCGGCGGCGTTCCAGTCGACAGCATGGATGGTGGCCACGGTTCTCACATGGGCCTGCCGACGTTGCTTCACGCGGGCCGGATCGCTCCCCCCGATCACCCGGTCGCCGATTTCCGCGTCCACTTTGCCAACCACGTAAAAGGGCCGGCCCAGGACCGATACGTCTTCTTCAAGCCAGTAGGTTTTCGGCACAGGCACGGTTGAGCTCTGGAGAGCATCCATGACGCGAAACTGCCGGCCCATGTCGTACGGTTCGACCAGGCCGTATTCAGGGTCCCACCTCACGATCAGTTCCAGGCGCCGACCAGGGCTTCCTCCGACTTCGACGTCGAAGGCGTAGGTGAAGTTCGACGCCCCACCTGGCAGCCGCTCGAATCGGACTACTTCGACTTCCCTACCGAGCCTGGAGTTCACGTATCCATGCAACCGATCTTTGGCCTGCTCCATTGTCGTACCCTCCACCAGACCATCTTCGTGGAGGTAGATTTGTCCGGCGTGTGGCATGGGACAGGTTCCTTTGACGCATTGCTCGCCGTAGACCGATGACTCCTCGGCTTAGGAGGTTGGATGTTATCACCTATGGACGATTATCTCGCCCATCAGATACCGGAGACATTTGATCGGGTTTTTACGAGCGATAGAAACTTCTTTGATCGCTACTACTTCAATATGCACGACTCATCCGGCGACCTTTTCCTGGTCGTCGGCATGGGCCAGTATCCGAACCTGGCGGTCACCGACGCCTTCGCGGTCCTTGCGTATGGTGGACACCGAGCGCGTGGTCAGAAGCTCACGGGAACTGGGCGGCGACCGGCTCAATACGACGGTCGGTCCCATCAGGGTGGAGGTGCTCGAGGGACTCAAGAGATTCCGTGTTCTCTGCGAACCGAGCGATGCTGACCTGTCCTTCGACCTCCTTTTCGAGGGGGCCATGCCCGCCTTTCTTGAGCCAACTACCTTCCAGCGTCATCTGGCCCGGGTGATATCGCACACACAACGGATAACTCAGTCTGGCTGCTGGAGCGGGACGCTGACGATCGACGGAACCGCTCACAAGGTCACGGCGGACAGATGGCGAGGTGCACGCGACCATTCGTGGGGCATCCGGCCGGTAGGGGAGCCGGAAGCACCGGGCATCCGGGCAGCTCAGGGACAGTTCAACGGGTTTTTTCATAACTGGGCGCCCATACAGATGGATGGCTATACGATCCTGCACTTCATCAGCGAGGACGGGACGGAGACAAGGCAAATGGACGAAGGGGTGCGGGTCTATCCCGAAGAGTCCGGCAGAGAGGTAGAGACCCTCCTTCCGTCCCGTCATGAGATCGAGTTCTTTCCCGATACGGCACGGGTGAAGCAGGCCACTCTCTACTTCACCGATCCATCCGGCGAAGAGTTCTCGGTTGGTGTTGAGCCCCTCCAGACGGTGTACATGTCGGCTGGCACAGGTTACGGCCCGGAGCCAGACTGGAGGCACGGGATGTACCAGGGTCCGCTGAAGGTAGAGACCCGCTCCTACGACCTCACCGACCCGGCCGTCCTGGACAAGATCAGTGGCCTCAATGACACACTCTGTCGGTACACAATCGGCAATGAAGTGGGGTACGGCGTGTTCGAGACGGCGATTCGCGGTCCGTACCCCCGGTATGGATTCAAGGGACCCTGATGGCATCCACGCCCAAGTCCGGGCGGTCACTGGCTGCCGGCCGCCGCCTAAGCCCGACGTCGCCAGGCGCCGCCCAAGCCCAGCCGGTCACTGGCCGCCGGCCGCCGCCCAAGCCCAGCCGGCCGACGTCGCCAGCCGCCAAACCTGGGCGCGTTTGGTGATTTTGGGTGGAGTTTTGGCGATTTCACGCCCTCCAGCGCACCCAAGGCGTAAACCGCACCCAACGCTGGCGCCCCTGCAGGATGGAGTGGAGACGATTCGCCTCACCATCAGCCAGTGTCCACCCCCGCCCAACCGGGCGGGGATGCCCAACCGGGTCCCCTCCGGGCCGGATCGAGGCAACGCGCGAGGCCGGCCGGTCACTCGCCGCCGGGCACCGCCCCAGCCGCGGCCGGTCACTCGCCGCCGGGCACCGCCCCAGCCCCGGCCGGTCACTCGCCGCCGGGCACCGCCCCAGCCCCGGCCGGTCACTCGCCGCCGGGCACCGCCCCAGCCCCGGCCGGTCACTCGCCGCCGGGCACCGCCCCAGCCCCGGCTGGTCACTCGCCGCCGGGTTCCGCCGACTTAGAGTCAGTGGATGACAACCGCTCCGGATCCGGGAATTACTGTCATTGGGGCGGGCTGGTGCCCTCACTGCAAGCGGGTCAAGAAGTTCCTATCCTCGCACCGAGTCCCTTACCGCAACGTCGACATCGACGAGCAGCCCGAGGTCGTCGACCGCTTGAAGGAGCTGCAGAACGGCGGCCAGATCATCCCTACGGTCGTGTACGCCGACGGTGCCCACGACGTAAACCCGAGCGACGAGGTCCTGGCCGGTCGCGTCGGGCTCAGCACCCTGGCCCAGAGATCGGCTTACGATCTGGTCATCGTCGGCGGGGGGCCAGCCGGTCTGGCGGCAGCTATTTATGCCGCCCGCGAGGGGATCGATGCCATCGTGGTGGAAGCCAGCGCCCTTGGCGGCCAGGCTGGGATTTAGCGACCGGATCGACAACTATCCCGGCTTCCCGGATGGCATCGCCGGCGCTGAGCTGGCCGACCGTTTCGTCGCCCAGGCCCGCCGATACGGGGTGGAATTGCTCTCGGCGATGTCGGTCACCGCTGTGCAGCACGAGGGGAACGACCTGGTGACCGCGCTGGCCTCCGGGCAGGAGCTGTCGTCGCCGACGGTCATCCTGGCTACCGGATCGACCTACCGGCGACTCGACGTGCCCGGCGAGGAGGGGCTCATCGGGGCGGGGGTCCACTTCTGTGCCACCTGCGACGGCCCCTTGTACCGGGGAGCCGACGAGGTGATCGTAATCGGGGGTGGCAATTCCGCGCTGGAAGAGGGGTTGCACCTCTCGGAGTTCGCCCGGCAAGTGCGGGTGCTGGCCAAGAATGACCTGACAGCCTCCTCGCTGCTCCAGGACCGGGTGCGGTCCGACCCGCAGTTCGCGATCCATACCAACGTCGACGTGGTGTCGCTCGAAGGGGATCGGGGCCGGTTTGCTGCCGTAGTGGCCCGGGACCATGACAGCGGCACCGAGCATCGCTTTCCTGCCGCGGCGGCATTCGTGTTCGTCGGTATGCGGCCGAATACCGAGTTTCTCGGAGCTGAGTTCGAGCGAGATGGGGCCGGGTTGCTGGTCACGAGCCCGACCATGCAGACCTCTGTCGCCGGTATCTTCGCGGCAGGCGACGTCCGATCGGGTTCGACCAAACAACTGGGGTCGGCGGTCGGCGACGGTATCGCCGCCCTGCTCATGACCCGCCGCTACCTGGAGGACGGCCACCACAAGGCGAGGGTGCTGATCGATGCGTAAGCCCCGGCGTGTGGGCCCGTTCCGGCCCGGTTCTTGTCCGGGAAAGGCGCTGGTCGATGGTGAGCGCCGGTGTGTCGGCCCGTTCCGGGCCGCCCAACCGCCTGCTGTGGTTTGATGTTCCAATGGATGGCGTGCACGATCTGGGTGGCATGCAGGGCTTCGGGGCGGTGGAGATCGAGCCGGACGAGCCGGTGTTCCACGAGGAGTGGGAGCGGCGGGTGTTCCGTCTCACGATGGCGTGCATGATGTCGCGACACCTGGCCGGCCGTTTCCGTCACGCGATCGAGCGGATGGAGCCGGCCTGGTACCTCGCATCCCCCTATTACGAGCATTGGCTGACGGCCGCCGCGACGGGGACGGTCGAAGCCGGGGTGATCACACGGGAGGAGCTCGATGCCCGGCTGGGTGGCAGCTTCCCGCTGGCGGCTCGGATCCGGGCTCCTCGCCTCTCCGACCCCGGCCCGTCGGTGCAGGAGCATCGGTTCGCCGCCGGTGATGTGGTGCGTGTGCGGGAGTGGCATCCGCGCGGCCACACGAGGGCACCGCGATATGTCCAGGGTAAGCGCGGCAGGGTGGTTCGCCTCGACGGGGTGTTCTCCGTCCCTGATGTCGAGTACCACTGCGACCACAAGCGAAGGGAACCGACCTACTCGGTCCGCTTCGAAGCCGCCGAGTTATGGGGTGAGCCGGGCGACCCCGTCCACGTTGACCTCTGGCAGTGCTACCTGGAGCCGGTGCTCGATGCCTGACCACCATCTGCTGCCGGCCAGCGCCATCGAGGAGCGGGTAAACGCGCTCGAGGCGTTGCTCGTCGAGAAGGGGATCCTCGACGAGGCGGCCATGGACGCTGTCGTAGAGTACTACGAGCATCAGGTCGGACCGATGAACGGCGCCAGGGTTGTCGCTCGCGCCTGGGCCGATTCCGGCTTCCGGGCCCGCCTCTTGAAGGATGCGAAAGCGGCGATCGCCGAACTGGGCTTCGGCGGTTCGGAGGGCGATCACATGGTCGCCGTCGAGAACACAGAAGACATTCACAACGTTGTTGTCTGCACACTGTGCTCTTGCTACCCCTGGCCGGTGCTTGGACTGCCACCGAACTGGTACAAGAGCCCGCCCTACCGCTCGCGGATGGTCCGCGAGCCCCGGACCTTGCTGGCGGAGATGGGCTGCGAGATCCCCGACGACGTGGAGATCCGGGTATGGGACTCATCAGCCGAAGTGCGATATCTGGTACTGCCGATGCGCCCGAGCGGCACCGAGGGGCTCGATGAGACCGCCCTGGCCGCGCTCGTCACTCGCGACGCCATGATCGGCGTGGCCCGCCTGTGACGGGCCCGTCACCAGCGCGCGACGACGCGTTCGCAGAGAAGTCGCTGCCTCGCTCAAACGGCGAACTGATCTTCGAGCATCCCTGGCAGGCGCGGGCACTCGCCATGGCCGTGCTGCTGGTCGAGCGAACGGGGTGCCCCTGGGACGATTTCCGCCGGCGGCTCGTGGCCGCCATCGACGACAAGCCCGGGCGCCCATACTGGGAGAACTGGGTCGTGGCCCTCGAGTCGCTCGCCACGGACAGCCTACCCCGACTGCTCGCCTCCGGACAGCCGACCCCGACAGCTGACCGGGGTCAGCCACCTCCCGGACAGGTGACCGGACGACGGCCCGGGTTCAGCTCACCCCCGGACAGCTGATCCCGGCCAAATCACCCCGGGCGACTCACCCCGGACAGCTGACCCACGGCTGACCCCCGGACGCACTGGTGCGAGTGGATCTCGAAGCGGTGTCCCGGATCGATGAGCGCCGTTGGGTCGAAGGGGACCGGGCCCACCAGCTCGGCAGCGAGAAGGGCGCCGCTGATTGTGTTATAAAACCCGCGTATTACGCGGGTTTTATAACACAAAGGCGGTCGCCCATGCCCGCCTTCCCGGGAAATACCGGACCTCCCCGGTATCCTCGATCAGTCGGGCCCGGTACGCCCACAGAACATCCGGGCAATAATGCAAGCCTCATGGCCCCAAGCCTCATGGCCCCAAGCCTCATGGCCCGCGAGTCTCATTACCCGGAGAGCTTGCGAGCGTCTTCTATCAACCAGGCCGCCACATCGACCGCCTGGCTCCTGGCTTCCTCTATCGAGAGCCGCAGCGGAGCCGTCCGATCCGCACGAAGTGCTATCGCTGCCTCGATGACCGGATGCCATTTGCGGTCAACGACCTCGAGGGCATAGCGCCCCGCTCCTGTTTTGGAGGTGATTTGCAGGGTCGCGATGGTGTAGTGGAGGCGAGGGACGCCAAGGACCAGCCACTGCAGGCCGTACTGGTGCCGGATAAGAAAGTCGGTGGGTACGACGTCTTTCCAGTGTTGGATCTGCCGTTGCCAGTACTGCTCGAGATTCTCGCGGCTCCAGCTGCGCAAAGCATCTGGATCGAACCATACATCGTCTTCTTCGAGGGGCCGGCCTCGTACGGTGAGGGCATACGTCTGCAGGTCTCGCCACGTCACCGGGTTGGCCGCGAAGGCGCCTTCGCGGAAGAACTTTCCTTCCCGCGAGTATGGGCTCGACAGCCTGCGGGGATCGCCGAGCAGCCCGTCTTCAGTGATGTAGAGCACATCGACCTGGGGGCGGCGGGAGGGATGATGCACGCCTTCAAGTACCTCGAATTCCCACTCGCCAAGTCCCTTCGAGCTCACTGCGACCAGGTCGATGTCGCTGATCTCGGGCTGGAAGTCACCCAGGCCTACCGATCCGGTGACATACACATTCCGGACCAGACCTGGTAGACGCGAGTCGACCTCCCCCATATACGACTCGATGGCGGTAGATACGTCTGGGCGGACTGCCATGGCCATAGTCTGTTCGCTTCATCCGGGAGGTGCTCGCACCTCTGGCGACGCGATCCACTGGGCCAGGGGTGTTCGGCCGAAACTGGCGCCGCCGGCGGGCGCCGACGAGCTGCCGGTCGCTGCCCACGGTTCCCTATGAGGGGGCGAGGCGGGAGGACCTGGCCGCGACGACGGCCAAGCTGGTCGAGGATCTCGGCCGTCGCATCGTGGTGCGGGAGGCGGACGTCCGCGACCTCGGCCAGCTAGAGGCGGCGGTCCAGGAGGGACTCTCCGAGCTCGGCCACATTGACGTCGTGTGCTGCAACGCGGGGATCGCCTCATTCGCTCCCGCCCTCTAGAGATGGACGAGCACACGTGGCAGGAGATGATCGATGTCAACTTGTCCGGCGTCTGGAAGACCATACGTGCCGCGGTACCCCCGATAGTGGAACGGCACCACGGGGGATCGGTCATCATTACCAGCTCGGTCGCCGGCCTCTTCGGGTTTCCCCACCTGGCCAACTATTCGAGCGCCAAGCGCGGCGTCGTGGGGCTCATGCGGACCGTGACCCAGGAACTGCCGCCCCCATATGATCCGGGTCAACACTGTCAATCCGACCACCGTCAATACACCCATGGTCCAAAACGACGCCGCCCCCAGGCTGATCCGGCCCGACCTCGCCGATCCCCAGCTCGAAGACATGGCAGCCGCTCTCACCCGCCTCAACTCGCTGCCCATTCCCTGGGGGGAGCCCATCGACATCAGCAACCCGGTGCTGTGGCTGGCGTCGGACGGGTCACGCTATGTTACGGGGATGACCCTGCCTGTCGATGCCGCCTTCTCCGTCAAGGTCGGCGGGGCGCCAGCCGTCCTTCCCGAGTAGCCGACGAGGTGACGGACGGCAGGGACGGCGTGCTCCCGGCGAGCGCCCGGCGAATCGAGCTCGGGAAACGGATCGTCGGTCGAGACCGGGAGATCGACCTGGTGCTGGCGGCAGTAACCGCCGGTCGCGATCTGCTGCTGGAGGGGCCGCCGGGAACGTCGAAGAGCACCATCCTGCGGGCCATCACGGCCAGCTGGGGGATCCCGCTGATGTTCGTGGAGGGCAACGGGGAGCTCACCCCCGCCCGGCTGGTCGGCCACCACAACCCCGCCCGGGTGTTGCGGGAGGACTACAGCGCCGACAACTTCGTAGCCGGCCCGCTGGTCAACGCCATGCAGAAAGGAGGCTTTCTCTACATCGAAGAGTTGAACCGCGCCCCCGAGGACACCCTCAACGCCCTGCTCACGGCCATGGCGGAGCGCGAGGTCGAGGTTCCCCGGGTGGGCCGTATCAGCGCCCAGGACAGCTTCCGCGTAGTGGCGTCGATGAACCCCTTTGACAACGTCGGCACGCTGCGGATCAGCACCAGCTTCTATGACCGATTGTGCCGCCTGGTGCTCGGGTACCAGTCGGCCGCCGAGGACGAGGAGATCGTCGCCCTTCGCACCGGATGCGCCGATGCGCGCCTGGTGGCCGACGCGGTGGCCCTGACCCGGGCCACCCGCCAGCATCCCGACGTTCGTCAGGGCAGCAGCGTCCGGGGCGCCATCGACCTGGTAGCCGTGGCCCGGTCTCTGGCCGACGTGCGGGGCGTCGACGCCGCGGCCGCCCACCTCGACCTGGTCCTCGACGCCGCCCTGGTCGCTCTCTCGGCGCGCATCAGCCTGGAGGAGACCAGCCTGATCACCGCCGAGGAGGTGATCCGCCAGCTGTGGGAGGACCACTTCGTGCTCCGTCCCCAGCGAGCCGCCCCTGACGGCCGACCCGTGGGCCTGCCCAACCCGATTTGACTGCCGGGCCCGAGGGACGAGCCGCCGGCTGCCCCGCTTCGGCCGTTGCGGCGCCGGCCCAAGCAGCTCGACGACGCCCCGCTGGTGTTCCATGCCACTCGGGGACGGGGGTCGTCGATTCTCGAGCGAGATCATGGAGAGGGCCCGGAAGGCCCCAGAGCCGACGGTGATCCACCCCCGTCGCAGGGGTGGGTGGCCACGACGGAGACGGGCGTTCGCCGGGACCTCGAAGAGGTGGCCGAACCCGCTCCGCTGGCCGCAGAGGTGCGGGAGATGGCCAACGCCATCGCTCGACGCCTATCCGTCCGCCCCCGTTGGCGCGACCGACCGGCTCCGGCCGGCACCGGTCAGTTGGCCAGCGTTCCCTACCGGTACCGGTCCGACGACATCGACCTCGACCGAACGCTGGAGGTGCTCACCGAGCGCCCCGTACCCGAAGAAACCGACATCATCGTGCGCGAACGGCTGCGGGCCCGGCGGGCGGTCGCACTCCTGGTCGACGTCTCCGGCTCGATGCGGGGCGAGAAGGTGCGCATCGCTGCAGCCACCGTCGCCGCTCTGGCCGGCCACCTTATTGAGGACGAGCTGGCCGTAATCGCTTTCTGGAAGGACGCCGTCATCGTGCAGCCTCTGCACCGTCGCCGATCAGAAACTCAGGTGCTCGAGGATCTGGTCCGTTTGCCGGCGAAGGGGCTGACCAACGTCGGGTTCGCGCTGGAGGTGGCGCTTGACGAGTTGTCCCGGTCTCGGGCCCGGCACCGGTCCGCCATTCTGCTCAGCGACGCCGTGCACAACGCCGGACCCGATCCGCGCCTGGTCGCGGGCCGGCTCCTGCGCCTGGACGCGCTGCTCGAGTCGACCGGCGAGCACGACGCTGAGCTGGCCCACGATCTGGCCCGCCTCGGCCGGGGCCAGGTCTTCGCGGTGCGGCACCATCGTGACGTGGCGCCTGCCCTCAACGAGATCCTGGGCCGCTAGCATCATGGTGTCGACAGGAGCGGGGGCGGCCAAATCCTGCCGTGGCGTCCAGACTTTAGCTTTTGAGCCGGTCCGAGTCAGCCGGCCGGCAACCTTTTCTCTCCATTGATCACGAGGTTGACGGCGAGGGATGGCCCTTTGCTGCTGCGCTGACCTGTGACCTCCGTTTCGACGATGATCCCGCCGATACCCGGCTCGGTCGGGCCGGTCCAGGGGAGTGCTGGCTGGCTGCCGGGGGCCCCCAGAAGAGGACCGCCGTGTTCGTTTGCCCGGAGCGGCCTTCCCATTGGTGATCCTTGCGGACGAAGAGTGAGCCCCGGGTGCGGCGGCGACGTCTGCGCCATGGTTTCCCGAGGGTGACAGTCCAGAATAAGCCGCTCATATTCTATGGCTATTTCGGCCACTTCCAGGGGCGGAGTGTACCACAAATAAAAGGCATCGAGCATGGTCAGAATAGCGAATGGAGGCAACGTGAGGATCCAGATCTGGCGCGAAGCAGCCCTCCTCCTGGCCTTCTGCTATAACGCCGCTGAGAAAGTGCTCCTAACGATCTCGCGCCTGTAGCATTTCTGCCTGGCGACTGACCGACAGATGCTTGAAGTCGACGTAGAA
The DNA here is from genome assembly GCA_963834725.1 of uncultured Acidimicrobiaceae bacterium. Taxonomy (GTDB): domain Bacteria; phylum Actinomycetota; class Acidimicrobiia; order Acidimicrobiales; family Palsa-688; genus PALSA-693. The sequence continues at coordinate 1,589,736 of CAWICN010000001.1, read as the reverse complement.
CACTCTGAGCATGACGAAGCTGGGTCGATCTGGCCGAAATGACCCGTGACGAGCGCACGGAACCGGTCGAGTGCTGATCCCTCGGTTTCCGCGACGCGATTCATATTGCTTATTGCGCCATCGTGAACGGTGATGATGACTTGTAAAGCAGGTCCTCTAATTGCTCCCGCCTCGACGAGGCGAGAACCACCCCGCGACCTGCGTCGCAAATCCGCTGTCTGCCAACCTCGCCCTCAGGCCATCGAGCGGCTGCCCCCTGGGTCATCCATGGCTGCCTACCGTCCAGTGAATGTTTCTGGAGGAACACGTCGCGCCGCTGGTCGACGGACAAACCCTCGACGCGGCTCCTCTTGACGGACGGCGGGTCCAGTTCGCCTTTGTCGGGTAGTCGGCGGTCCCTGTGCCTGGCGCAGTCCTCCCGGGACGAAACCGGCCTAACCGGCTTGCCTCTCTGACCCGACGGGCCCTGGACCTCGCTCCTCCCTGGTTGCCGATCATGAAGGGGCGAGGTCCAGGGCCCCGGTCGTCCCGCGGTCCGACCGTGGTGTCGTAGCATGTCGCGGCTCGTCGCGGCTCGTCGCGGCTGGTCGCGGTCCCACGCCGCGGCTGGTTCCGGGTTAACGCCCGGCCCGTTCCGGGTTAACGCCCGGCGACTGAGCCGACTACTCGCCCCGGCGCGGTAGGCTGAGCAGGGCCGGTGAGAGCAGGGCCGGACATAGCAGGGAGGGAGGCCTCATGCGTCTGGGCAAGGAGCAGGCCGTCGGAGTGATCCAGGAGCCAGCGGATGCTGGTTCTGTTCCTGTTGACGGGCCAAGAGTGAGCGAGGCTGACGAACAGCGATCCTCGGTAGAACGCGCCGAAGCCATCCTGGGAGCCTCGACGCTTTCCGAGGAGGGTACCTTCGTCCGGGCTCGGTGAGATTCGGGGATGAGGCTCCCGTTCCGCCGGCCGCTCCCAGTCGAGCAACCAATCGGTCCCCTCCCGGGATACAAGTTGGCTTACCCGATGCTCTCGGGCGACGGTCAGGGGGCGGCCTTCAAAGGTATCTGGTCGAGCATCCAGCAGGTCTATCGAGTCCGCGACTCGGCCGATTGCTTCTGGAACCATCATCATGCTCCCCCGCAGCGTCGATGCGGCTGCGGGTTCTACTGCCTCCACTCGCTGGACGCCGCTCGGGCCATGGCGTGTGAGGGGCAGTATCGCTCGACGGTGCTCCTCGAGGTCGAGGTGTCCGGTCGGTTCATCCGCTACGAAGAAGGTCTTCGCTACAGCGACCAACGGGTTCTGGCTGTTCACCTCAATCGCTGCCTGTGCGGGAGACCGGCGAGCGTGCTGGTGGACAGCGGCACCGGCGTGACGGGATGGCTGCAACTCCAACCGTGCTGCCTCCGGTGCAGCGGCCGCAAGAAGACGATTACTCCCTCCAGGTTTGCTGCCCTCCTCGGACATCCCGCCCCCGTAGTGACCGCAGCAACCCCACCTGACGGAGAGCCCGGGGACCGGGTGACCGACGATCCGGTCGTCGCGGGCGGGGAAGCCGATTCTTCTCTCGGCGTCCTGGCGGCTGAGGTTGCTTTGCTGCAGGCGCGCGTTGACACCCTGCAGGCCCAGCTCTCCCGCCTGAGCGACTCGTCGCAGTAGACTGCCGTTTCGCGGCGGCCTTCCTCGGGATCGGCGCCGGGGACCTGTCGGCCGGCCGTTGGATCACCGGTCAAACGCCGACTGGATGGCTGGAATGCATTATCGGCCAGGAAGAGCTACGCGTCACTCCCGAGTACCTTCGGGCGGCCCTCTTCCATGAAAGCTACCGTCGTTGGTAAGTCGACAATTCCAGCATCGGAACCCAAGCCTCCGATCACCAGGCCGGCTGACGCGGCGCCCAGCTGACAAGCCTTTTCCGCATGCCATCCCATCGACAGCCCCATAATGAATCCGGCGCAATAGGCGTCACCACAGCCGGTGGCGTCAACGACGGCCACATCGAGGGCGGGTATGTGGGTGGCTCCGTTCGGCGTCACCATCAGACTGCCCGCCGCCGCCATCGTGATAATGGCAGCACCGGCACCTCGATCGACGAAGAAGCGCCCCACCTGGTGAGGGTCCTGAAGCCCGCTGATACGCTGGGCCTCTGCGAGGTTCGGCATAAAGAAGTCGACGTACGGCAGGCAAGATTCGAGTGTCGCAGCCGGATTCTTCGAGCGAGTGCCGAGCACGTCCATCGTCGTGACCACGCCGCGCTCGTGTCCATAACGGAGAAGCTCAACGACCGGCTGGCCGTCCAGCTTCGGTAGAGCGTATGAGCCGCCCAGGTGGAGATATTCCGCCGACTCAATGACATTCCAATTGACGTCGTGAAGGCTGAACTCGCGATTCGCGCCCGGTACGTGGAAAGCGATCCGCTCTCCATCTGGTCGTACGAGCAGGATCGTCGCTGATGTCTGCACATCGTTCTTGCGGGTCAAATGTGAAACGTTGATCCCGTAACTGTTCATCACCCGCACGACAAAATCACCAAGCTCGTCGGACCCGACGGCTCCCATCGAAGTTGTCATCGCGCCCAGCTTGGCGAGATCGATCGCAGTACCGGCTGCTGTTCCCGCTACCGTCATGCTGATCTCGTCGACCAGCTGCCCACCGCTCTCTGTCGGCACATGGTCGACAGAGCGAGCGAGCACGTCCACGATATGAACTCCCACGGTGAGCACGTTCGTCATCGACCAATATCTCCTGTATCAGTGCAGTGAGCTGAACACCTATTTGGGTGCCTCGGCTCGTCGATACCCCTTCACCCTGGCCTCTGCCCTGACCCGATCGATCTCAGCGTCCTCGAGGACGTGGGGTTTACCGAACAACATCGCTCTCCAGTAGAGGGTGGCCAGCCACTCCAGAGTCACAGAGCGAGAAAAGGCTTGTTCGAGAGTATGGCCGTAGGTGATTGTGCCGTGATTCTGTAATATGACCGCGGTTCGGCCTTCCAGCCCTTGTGCCATGTTTTCCGCCAGCTCGCGGCTTCCAAAGGTAGCGTAGGGTGCCACTCTGACACTGCCACCCAGGCCGGCTATGACATAGTGTATTGGCGGAAGCTCCTGGACCACGGTCGACAGAACGGTCGCGTACGGCGAGTGGGTATGGACGACCGCCTTGGCCGGAGTGCTTCGATACACGGCCAGGTGCATGGGCGTCTCCGATGATGGTGGCGACGGCGCTTCGACGATCTCGCCATCGAGCGTAACCACACACATCGCCTCGGCTTGAAGCCGGTCATACGGTATTCCGCTTGGTGTCAGGACGACAACTTCGCCACAACGGATGCTGAGGTTACCGCTCGTTCCCACGCACAAGCCTGAGCTGACCAGGTCGCGGCCGTGCCCGACTAGATCTTCGCGTTCTCGTTGATACGCCATACGTTCTCCTTCCGGCAGGCTTTGTGTCAAGAAACCGCCTAACACGCGTAATAAGCGGTTTTCTTGACACAAAGCGAGCATTTGCCGCCCGACCCGGGATGAAGGTGCTCACAGTTAAGCGAAATGACACGCGACGGGGTGTCCCTGGCCCCGGTCGATGAGCGCGGGCTCTTCGCGAGCACAGATGTCCTGGGCCATCCAGCACCGGGTACGGAACCGACAGCCGGATGGCGGCGCAGCCGGGTTCGGCACATCGCCCTTGAGCACTATGCGCGGCCGGTTCCGCTGCTGCTCCGGGTCCGGCACAGGAGCCGCTGACAGAAGCGCCTGCGTGTAGGGATGGCTAGGACGGGCGAAGATGTCGTCGACGGCGCCGATCTCAACGATGCGTCCGAGATACATCACCGCGACCCGGTGGGCGATCTGGCGGACGACCGCGAGATCGTGCGCGATAAAGAGATAGGCGAGATCCAGCCGCTCCTGGAGTTCCCTGAGCAATCTGAGAATGCTCGCCTGTATGCTCACGTCAAGAGCCGATACCGGCTCGTCCAGTACCAGAACCTCGGGGTTGACCGATAGGGCGCGGGCGATTCCTATACGTTGGCATTGACCGCCCGAAAACTCGAACGGGTAGCGCTCGGCGTCTTGTGGTCGCAGCCGGACCAACTCCAGTAGCTCTGGTACGCGAGCGTGGGCCTGAGCCTTTGGTGTGCCCTGGATGATCATCGGCTCGGCAACCGTGTTCATCACCTTTCGCCGTGGGTGAAGCGACGCGTAGGGGTCCTGAAGTACGATCTGCAGCCGGCGCCGGAGTGCTCGCATCTCACGGGGCGATTTGGTGAGCACCTCCTCGCCTTTGAAGCGGACGCTGCCGGAGGTCGGCTCTACGAGTCGCAGCATGCATCTGCCCGTCGTGGATTTCCCACACCCCGACTCGCCCACCATCGCGAGGACCTCTCCGCGAAACAGGTCGAAAGACACCCCCGCGACCGCGTGGATCTGGGCCACGGGCCGGCGGGACACCCCTTGACCGCGAACATCAAAAGCTTTGACGAGTTCACGGACCTGGACCAGTGGTTCCAGGTTTAGAGCTTCCTGCTCCGGGCTCAGCGCGGTCATAGCGGTCTGGCCGTGGCCGCACTGGTCGTACTGACCCCTGGACGGGGCTGGGTGCCGGGCACCGGGACCTCTTCGGCCTGATGGCAGGCCACCTCAGTCTGTCCGAGACGGCGGAGGAGAGGGGTTTCCTCGATACAGCGAGGCAGGCGGTAAGGGCAGCGGGGCTCGAACGCACAACCAGGTGGGACCTCGATTGGGGACGGTGGGGACCCGGGGATCGGTTCGAGATCGGTGCGTTGATCCAGTCGAGGCAGGCAACCGAGCAGCGCGAGGGTGTATGGGTGACGAGGCTGTCGAAATAACTGGTCGACGAGCGCCTCTTCTACAATTCGGCCCGAGTACATAACCGCGACACGGTCCACCATGCCAGCCACTATCCCGAGATCATGGGTGATGAGGACGATGCTCACCCCTCTCTCGCGCCGCAATGTGTCCAGGACCTCGAGGATCTGCGCCTGAATGGTCACGTCGAGAGCAGTCGTTGCCTCATCGGCGATCAACACGTCGGGATCATTGGCCATGGCCATGGCGATCATGACCCGCTGCCGCATACCGCCGGAGAGTTCAAGGGGATAGGAGGCGAGCCGACGTTCGGCATCAGGAATCGACACCAACTGCAGGAGCTCGGTAGCCCGACGTCGGGCATTCTTCGAGGAAAGATCCTGGTGGGCCGTAATCGCTTCGACAACCTGTTTACCCACGGTCAGAACCGGATTCAGCGACGTCATGGGATCTTGAAACACCATGGCGACACGCGATCCCCGAAATCGACGCAGGTACGAGGACCGTCGTCCGAGCAACTCTTCCCCGCCAAACCGGATCGAGCCCGACACCCGCGCGTACTCAGGGAGCAGACCGAGAACTGCGAGCATGCTCACGCTCTTGCCTGAGCCCGACTCGCCGACCAATCCGACTGCCGAACCCCGTTGGACGTCAAGGTCAATCCCCCGGACCGCGAGGACCGTTCCATGACGAGTCGGAAATGAGACCCGCAGATCCCGTATTGAGAGGAGCGGCGGAGCCGGCTCTCTCATCGGCCCAGCTCCAGCCTCGTCTTCACGTCCAGCAGGTCCCGTATCCCGTCTCCGACAAAGTTGAAAGCCATCACCAGCATGAAGATCGCCAGGCCGGGGCCGAGCGCGATCCACCATTGGTAAAAGTGGACCGCTCCGTCGTTGATCATTAACCCCCACTCAGGGGTGGGCGGAACCGGCCCGAGCCCTATGAAGCTCAACCCTGCTCCCGCCAGTATGACCAGGCCAAAGTCCATGGTCGCGTTTACGAGGACAGGCGTCCAGGAGAGGGGAAGGATGTGTACCGCGAGAAGGCGGACCCGACCTGCTCCTGCCGCTCTCGCCGCCAGCACGTGGTCCTGGGCCTGGACGGTCAGGACCTGAGCTCGAAGGAGACGAGTGTAGAGGGGCCACCATACCACGATGAGCGCGATGGCAATGTGATTGAGTCCCGGTCCAAGGGCCGCGGTCACCACCATCGCCAGTAGAATTCCCGGAAAAGCGAGGGTGATGTCGACCAGTCGCATTATGACGCTATCAATCCACCCGCCGAAGAACCCGGCTATGGCGCCCAGTATGCAGCCGATCCCAACACCGACAACAATGACCTCGGCCGCCAGGGGTAAGGATTCTCGGGCTCCATACAGCGTCCGTACCAGCACATCACGACCGAGTGCATCGGTTCCGAGCAGGTGCTGAGCGCTGGGGGAGGCCAGGCCCGGGCCGACACTCGCCAGGGGGCTGTACGGTGCCCACAACGGGACGGTCAGCGCGACCACTACCCATCCGAAGATCACGAGCACACTCAGCGCGAACGGGACGGTGATCCACCCTGGCCGGGTGCGCGATATCCAGCTGGTGGGAGCCGGAATGGCGACGCTGATCATCGGCGCGCCTCCCCGAGCCGAACCCGCGGATCAGCATATGCATACCCCACATCCGTAAGGAGGTTGACGATGAGAAATGAGGCGCCGGCCAGAAGCGTGACGCCCATGATGGCCGGAAAATCGAGGGACTCCGCCGCATTCACCGTATAGGACCCGACCCCCGGCCATGAGAAGATCGTTTCGACAAACACCGCACCGGTAATGAGGTACGCGACCGAAAAGCCAGTGATCGTCATCGTGGGGATCAGCGCGTTTCGAAACGCGTGGCGAAATAGTATGAGCCTCTCATTCAATCCCTTGGCCCGAGCCGTGCGAACGTAGTCTTCGCCCAATGACTCGACCATTGAGGCTCGCACTATCCGTGTCAGCGTCCCGATGATGCCCCACGCCAGGCAGAACGCGGGCAGCACCAGGTGCCGTGTGGCTTGCCAGAAGGTGGACATCTGCCCCGACAGCAGGGCGTCAACGGTATAGAAGCCCGTGTAGTGCGGCGGAGGAGTGGCACTCGGGGCCAGCCGGCCTGACAGTGGCAGCCAGCCCAGCTTCACACCGAAGATCAGCGCCAAAAGGAGTCCCAGCCAGTACACGGGGATAGACGACCCAAGAATGGCGAAGAACCGACCGCCGTGATCGACCAGCGTGTTTTGCCTCCTGGCGGTGAGAATGCCGAGCCCCACCGACGCGATGACTGCGATGATCACGGCGGCCACGGCCAGCTCGAGCGTCGCTGGAAGTCGCTGGGCGAGATCGTGGCCGACGCCTTCTTTTGTGATAAACGATGTGCCCAGGTTGCCGTGCAGGAGGTTGTCGAGGTACCGCCAGTACTGCACCGGTACGGGGTGGTTCAAGCCCCACTGCTGTTTGGCATGGGCTACCGCGATCGGGTTGGTGATGTCTCGTTGACTCAGAATGGTCGCCAGGGGATCGGCAGGGACCAGGCGGCTGAGAATAAATGCCACCGTGACGATGGCGAGCAGGAGAAACGGTATCACCGCTATCCGGCGGACCAGGTAGCCGCCCACAATCGCAAACCTCCTCGCTAAGCGCTAAGCCGAGCTGAGAGCCCTAACTGCGGCTCAATCTCCACAGCTCGAGATTGCAGCACGCGCTGTAGAACACGCCGTGAATGTCGCTGCGGTAAGCAAGGACCAGGTCAGGGCTGAGCAGCGGGACAACGACATTGTCCTGAATCATGTCTTGAGCCAGCGTGTGGTAGAGATTGTCACGGTCGCTGGCCGTGGTGGCAGCGAGGGCCTGACTGAATGTGGCCGTTTCACTGGGGTTAGTGATTGGCTTGTTGGAAGGTGGTCCCGCGGCGTAGACCGACCAGGCGCTGCCCGGTACCAGACCGAAGAAGTTCAGATACTGTGCAGACCCGAGATAATCGGGTGCGAAGTACACCATCGACATCGGGTAGATTCCCTTGGTCGAGTCGTTGATGAGCTCCGAGAAGGTCACGGGATGGAGGGTCACCTTGATGCCGACTTCGGCCAGGTTGGCCTGGACGAGCTGCGCCGCCGTTGTGAAGTCCACGCCATAAGCATTTAGCGACGGGTACTCCAGAGTGACGCTGAAGCCATTCGGATGGCCAGCCTGCTTCAACAGGTTCCGGGCCGCCGACAAGTTCTGCTTCGGCATCGCGAGACCGGAGGTGCCGGGGAACGCATTGGGAATCGGTGAGGCCTGCGGTGCTCCCGCCCCACCCATAAGCACGTTGATCAGCCCCTGGTAGTCGATGGAGTCACGCACGGCCAGCCGCAGCTTTGCGTCGTTGAGTTGCACGGACGTGTTTGCCTTCACGCCGGGGGCCATACCCAGCCAGACGTAGTCGAAGGATGGAATCGTGGTGGCGACGATGCCTTTTTTGCCTTCGATGCTCTTGGCCGTGATCGGATCGACTTGCATTCCGATGTCAGCGCCACCCGTTTGCAGCAACTGGGCCTGACTCACCGCGTTCGCGACTTGCGTCAGCACGACCTCCGGAATCGGTGGCGGCGTAGACCAGTAGTTCGGGTTGCGCACCAGGATCACCTCGTGACCTGGTTGATAGGTCTGCAGCTCGTACGGCCCGCTACCCGCCGAGTGAGTCTGGAACCATCTCTCCGCGGTGTCGGCAGTGGACGCGTTCGCGGCGTCGGTCGCTCCGTGGGCGATGGCCACGGCGGAGTTCGTGATTCCCATGTACGACGCGTTGGTCTCGTTGAGGAACTCTGAGTTCGGAGCAGTCAGAGTGACCACCACTGTTTCAGGATTGGGGGTCGCGATCGACTTGATGTCAGCTGCGAGGTAGTTCGCCGAACCGCCGACATGCTTGAGTCGCAGCCAGGAGAAGGCGACGTCCTTAGCCTGAACAGGCGAACCGTTGGCGAATTTGGCAGCAGGATTCAGGTGAAATGTATATTCCGTACCGTTGGCGTTACCGCTCCAGGAAGTGGCGAGCCGCGGTATCAAAGTCGAATTGTCCGGTGCCAGTCCGATGAGGGTCTCGTACACCGCGCTCAGGTAGATTTGACAGGTGTCGCAGTACGCCCTGGCCGGGTCAAGGGAGTTGAAGTCCATGTTCCGGGCCACCACCAGCGGTGCATTGGAGGGTTTCGCAGGCGACGCTGGAGTCGTCGTCGACGACGCCCCCTTGGACCCGCTCGACCCACACGCGGCCACCAGGAGGGCGCTCGATGCCACCAATGCGATGGCGAGCCCACGCTTTCCTCTTCGGCAGGAGGTGCTCGAGAAGATGTAAGTTCCACCTCGACCGGACTTCTGCACTCGTGCTGCGTCACTGGTTTGCACGGAAGGTCTCCTTTACAGCCGCGAAGGCTGCCGCGACGGCTGACAGCGCCACATCTATGTCCTGATCAGTATGAGCCGCAGATAAGAACCAGTTGTGGCGCGGATGGACGTAAATCCCATGCTGAAGCGCGGTGCTGGCAAAGATCGCGCCCATGGCGTGACCGCGATCGCCTGAGAAAGTGAGGTAGGGCATCTGCGGGGGACCGGTGTAGCGAATCTCCAGACCGGCCGTTTTCGCCTGGTCTTCGATCCCATCGCGCAGACGGGTTCCGGCCTTGACCATCCTGGCGACTGCGTCTTCCGCACGGAGGGCTGCAAGCGTCGCCATGGACGCAACCATCGGCACGGCAGAGAACCAGAATGACCCGGTCACGAAGATCGAGCTGGCCGCCTCCCGCCAGCGGTCGCTACCGAGTACAGCGGACAACGGGTACCCGTTGGCGATGGCCTTGCTCCACACGCTCAGGTCGGGTTCCACTCCGAGGTCTTCCCAGCTGCCACCGAGATTCAGCCGAAACCCGCAGCGCACCTCATCAAGGATGAGGGCGGCCTCAGTCCGATCGCAGAGTTCCCGCACCCCCCGGAGAAACGCCGGATCGGGCAGTTCCTGATCAAAGCCGGCGTCATGGCGAAATGGCGAAATAACAACTGCGGCCAGGTCCCCGTCACAACGGTCAGCGGCGTCCTCCAGGCTGGCGAGGTCGTTGTACGTGTAGTTGACCAGGTGAGCGCGATCCTCAGCAACGGTTCCATTGGGGCGCGGTGTGCACCACGGGGCGGAGCCGTGATAGGCGCCGCTGGCGACAAGGACCTTTCGGCGCCCGGTGCCAGCCCTCGCAATCATCACACAGATAGTCGTGGCGTCAGTGCCGTTCTTGGCGAACATGGCCCATTCGGCGTGACGGACTGTAGCGACCAGTTGCTCGGCCAGATCGACGATCACCGGGCTCGGCCCATTCTGGCAATCGCCCTGCTGCTGTTGCTGGCGTACCGCCGCCTCTACGCCCGGATGGCGGTGGCCCAGGATGATGGGGCCGTAGCTACACATGAAATCGATGTACTCATTGCCGTCGACATCCCAGATATGGCTACCTTCACCTCGCTCGAAGAATTGCGGGTACTCGGGCGGGAGATGATTGGCGTTTTGGTGACCGAACATGCCGCCGGGAATGACTGCAAGAGCGCGCTGGCGAAGCACGTTATCCTGGGTCTTCGAATGGCCAATAACTGTACTCAAGTTAGCTGCACCTCCTGGTGCCGAGAAGTGCTGTTTTGCCTGCGGTCGCATCTCTTTTTACGGACGCATCCGGCGCATTGACGGCGAACAGTTGTCGCTGCTTCGGGTCCGGTTTACTTCCTGGGTTATCTCAGTTCCTGTAGCCGGACCACCCCCGCTCGCTGGACCGCCCTCAGCACTGGTATTGGAAAATTGATCGACAGATACTCCCGGGTCGCGCCACCTGCCCGCGAGGCTGCTCGAAGCCATGCGTCAGGTCATGGCAACCAGTCACCTCCCCCCTTCAGTTCGCGAGATGGTCGCGAGATGGGCGTTGCCCCCCTATTCTTGACTGGACGTCCGACCAAAGTCAAGTATTCTTGACTGAACGTCTAAGCAATCTCATCCCGCCGGTCCCGCCCCGTCCGGCCCGACTCGAGGAGCGCACGGTTGCCGAAGATCGTCGACTGGGAGGCCCGTCGAGACGAGGTACTGGCCGCCACGTGGCAGGTCATCTCGCGCGAGGGTCTGGCCAAGACGACCGTGCGGAAGATCGCCAGGCAAGCCGGGTACTCCAACGGAATCCTGGCCTATTACTTCACCGACAAGGACGACATCCTGTCTGCCGCGCTCCGCTTGACTCATCAGCGAGTGGCGGAGCGAATAAAGGTTCGGATGCAAGGGGTGCGCGGGCTTGATGCCCTGCGGACGGCTATGGAGGAACTGCTTCCACTTGACGAACCGCGGCTACTCGAGGCCGAGATCGAGGTGAGCTTCTGGGGCCAGAGCCTCGGTCATCGCGAGCTTGCCGACCTGCAGAACGAGGAGTTCGACAACCTGCTATCCGGGTTACGCGCCATTCTCTGCGAGGCCGAGGAGATGGGCGAGCTACGCGACGGCCTCGACCTCGACGTGATCACACACCGGCTCGCCCTCCTGGTGGACGGCCTCAGCGTGCAGCGGGTGCTCTATCCGGCCATGGTGCCGCCGCAGCGCCAGGTCCTCCTTCTCGATGAACTTCTCGCCGATATCCGCCGAGATCCGCTGCTCGAAGGGTGACGTCAAGGCGGCCGAGGCGGACCTCACGGATGGACCGGGTCTGCGTGCTCAGCGCCGCCGGGACTCGGGGGGGTGAGTCCACTCACAGGCACTGGGCACGCTGACCGGTGGAGCCGGCAACCACGCCGGCGAACCGCTGATGTCCTGGGCTAAGGCCTCTTCGAAGATGCCGTGGCCGAGGAGGAACCCTGCGAACTCGACCCGCACACGGACGGCACCAGCGCTCTGACCGCTGCTGGCGCGCTCAGCATCAGCCGCCTCCCAGGCGACCTCACGGACACCAACATTGTTCCCTTCCCCCCTTTACCCTCTGACTGCGAGCTCGACTGCCGCAGACGGCCGCCAGGTGACTTATACGAGCGGATTTATGCGTGATTTATTTGGACGACCTAGTTTCTCGAACCTAACATTCCGGTGGAGAGCCGTCAAGCGAGTCCCGGCCGGCCCAGCGGGCGCCCCTCGAATTGGCAATGGCGGCGACTGGCCGGGGTCCGGTAGGCGTGGGTGTCTCGCCGACAACAACGAGATGATCTCCTCGAGCAGGCCGTCGGGCGAGGTCGTGACCGTTAGCCGCTCCCGTTCGACCAGCCAGTCCCGGTTGCGGAGGTGGAGGCGCTGTCAGTCGTGTCTCCTGGCGAGAAGGACTGGACAGGTTTGCGGGCCGCTACGGACAGCCCCGAGCCAGCTGGTGGTGATCAGGTTTCGTCAGTCAGGCCAGCACCACGAGGATCTCGCCCTCCTGGACGGCCTGGCCCTCTTCGCAGCGGATTTCCGTGACCGTCCCTGCGTGAGCGGACTCCAGGGGAATCTCCAGCTTCATGGACTCCATGATAAGGACGGTCCCGCCCTTGACGACACTGTCGCCCACAGAACATTCGATCCGGAATACGGTCCCGGTTACTTCTGACCGCAGGTCAGGCAACTCTCCTCCTCGCTTCGTCGTCGGGACATTAATGCATACGGAGTCTGGTGTGGATGCCTGACGACGAGCCCGGTGGGCGTCAGAGCGTATCGATGTAGTGCTTTTTTTCCGCCAGACGCGAACGGGGTGCCAGCCGAAGGAAAGAAGCGATCAGGTCGCGGGTCTCCTCGGGCAGCAGGATGTCGTCGAATGAGTAGGTACGTCCGGCGCGAATCCCGGAGGTCAAGCCGCGTACCGTTCGGGCGTAGTCCTCGCGGATCGCGTTGATCTCCTCCTGCGACCTGGCGGCCCGTATCTCTCTTCGTCGGACCAACGAGGCCGCTCCTTCCAGCGACATCCCCCCAGTCTCCACGGTGGGCCAGGCCAGGCGCAGCTCGGGAACCAGGCGGTTTGCCCCGTAACCGGACATCGCGAAGGGACCGAGTCCGTAGGCTTTCCGGATCTGGATGCTGAACAGGGGTACCGACCGATGCTGCAGGGCGACGAGCGGGCGGGCATGGTGTCTGGCAATTCCCGCTCGTTCTGCTTCGGGCCCGACCATGTAGCCCGGATTGTCGATGAACGAGATGAGCGGCAGCTCGTATGCATCACAGAGCTCCACGAATCGTGAGAGCTTGTCGGACGCGTCTGAGTCCAGCGCCCCACCGATCGATGAGAAGGGCTGATTGGCGAAGATGCCGACGGCGCGACCGTCCAGCCTGGCGAATGCCGTCACCAGCGACTTTGCCCAGTTGGGACGCAACTCGAGGACCGAACCCTCGTCGGCGAAAGCCGACACCACCTTTCTGATGTCATAGGCTTGCCGGCGATTCACCGGGATAATCGACGCTATGGTTTCGGCGTTGTCCGATGGCGTTCCGGAAGGGGAATCGGTCTGCCAGTATCCCAGGTACGCCCTTGCGGCAGCTGCGGCGGCCGCATCATCGTCCACCAGCAGGTCGACGTCACCCATCCTCTCGTGCTCCTCGGCCGCCAACTCGCTGTCCGCTTCGCCTTCGACCGGAGATCCGGCGACGAGGGTGGACCCTGGTGTGGCCACGATGAAGTCACAGAAGAGCGCCAGGGCGGCGTTTCCGGCTCTTGCCCGCCCGGCGATAACGGCGACTGTAGGCGCCCATCCCGACAGTTCAGCCAGCCCATCGAAGATACCGAACGGAGCCGTCGCACCAAAGAATGATCCAGGCTGGCCGCGGTCCTTCGTTCGGGATCCGTCACCGTCGGCGAAGCACACGAAAGGCCAACGGTGCTGATGCGACAAGAAGATCAGCTTCTCGACCTTGCGGGTGTTGAGCGGGCTTTGCGTCCCGCCGTGGACCGAGACGTCGTAGGACATGACGACGGCCGGCTGACCATCGATCGTGGCGACTCCGCCGACGAGGCCGTCCGCGGGAGCGGCACCGGGAGAGTCCGGGTCCCCCTCCGCCAGTACCCCGTACTCCACGAAAGAACCGTTGTCGACCAGGGCCGCTATCCGTTCGCGTGCCGTCAGGCGGCCGCGTTGATGCAGGTCGGCGACCACGCGCGGGCGAGCAGGATCATACGCCTGTGACCGGGCCGCCATGATCTCGTCGATCAGGCGTTGTTCCATCGGCCGATTCCTCTCACCACGTATCCACGGTATGTTTCTTTTTCTCGCGCTCAGGCGGCCGTGGTACCAATCGCAGGATCCCTATGATCCGGTCCCGGGTTTCGGCCGGAGTGACGACATCGTCGAAGTTCGTGGCACCGGGCACCACGAACCCGTCGCTGCTGACGAGATCAACCGTTGGCCACGCCAGACGCAGCGCCGGGACCGACCGCCCATTCCCAACACCGGTGAGAGCAAACGGGGCCAGTCCGTTGCCCCTCCGGATCTGGACGCTGAAGAGTGGAACCGTCCTGTGGTGGTGGGCGAGAAAGGGTCGCACGTGGTGGCGGGTCATCCCCGGCTGGTGCGACACGCCCTCATCGTGGCCTCGTGTCACGACGAATCCAGGGGTGTCAACGAAGGACACGAGCGGATATTCGTACACGTCGCAGAGCTCGACGAACCGGGCGATCTTGTCTCCGGCACCCTGGTCGATGGCGCCGTTCAGGGGCGACGCCGGTTGGCTGGCCAGAATGCCCACGGTTTTGCCGCCCAGCCGCGCCAACGCCGTAATAATTGATTGACTCCAGTTCTTTCGCAGTTCGAAGAGGCTTCCACCATCGACGATTGCGTCGAGAACCGGCCGCATGTCATAGCGGCCATCTTTCACCTCTATAGCATCGAGGGCAGACGCCGATGGCGACTCTGTACCGCGGGACTCGTCGTGCAGATATGACAAGATGCGTCGCACCGTGTCGATCGCCGCCGGTTCGTTATTGACCAGCACATCTATGCCCCCCAGCTGGTCATGCATTTCCACGGGGGCGAGCTCCTGGTGCGTCAGACGGAGTCCCAACGCGGCTTCGACCATGGGCGGACCGCCCATGCCGATCGACGAGCCACGGGTGGCGATAACCAGATTCGAGAGCCCAGCGAGGCTGGCATGGCCGGCGTATGACGGGCCTGAGACCACCGCTATGGTCGGGACCCATCCGGAGAGTTCAGCCACGCCGTCGAAGAAACTGAACCGACCGATCGACCCATTTATCGGCACGTTGTCCGAGCGACGGCTGTCTGGATCGGCTGCCCGGCTCCCGCCCCCATCGGCAAACAGGATCATCGGCCATCGATGCTCGTGGGCCAGGGCAATGAGGCGATTGATCCGGTCGGCGCCGTACCCGCCGCCGTGGTCCGTATAGTCCGTCGACGACGCGACCACCGGGTGGCCGTGCACCGTGCCCACGCAGTCGACGCCGCCGCGGGTCGGTATCCAGCCCAACTCCCTGGAATGCGACGACAGAGCCCCGTATTCGACCATGGAACCGGCGTCCAGCAACAGGCTGAGACGTTCGCGAGGCATGAGGAAACCGGCATCGTGGCGGGCGCGAACCACTTCGGGTCGGGCCGAGTCGTAGACCTGGGCCCGGGCAGCAAGGACGCTGTCAGAATCTTCAGAACTCACGACCGTGCCAACCTAGTGTGACTGCCAACCTACTTTGACTGGCGGACCACCTCGGCCTGGAGCTGGTGGCGCTCGGGGATCAGCCGGCCGGCGGCATCCGACACCGCCCGCCAGATTCCCGTGCCCGGGTCGATCTCGGCGGCCAGCATGTCGTGGAGGGGATTGTTGCCGGGGTCGGCGGGCGACAGGACCCGGACCGGCTCGGTGCCGCCGCCGCTCTCCTGGCGGTAGAACTGCAGCGACGCGGTGTTCAGGTCTTCGTCCAGCAGTATGGCCACACCGCCCTGGGTGGTGGCCGGGGTGGATGTGTCCACGACCCAGCCGCCCGTGTTGGAGATGCGAACCCTTGAGGGGTACCCGGCCAGCTGGCGCTCGAGCACGAACGGCTTGTGGGTATGGCCGAAGATGAAGCCGACGTCGTTGCCCACCCCGCCCAGGTCCGACACCATCTGGCGGCGCAGCGGCCCCTCCAGGTAGAGGCGCAGCCCGGCCTCGGACTTGGAGCTCAGCGTCTCACCAGGGGTGCCTCGCTCACTGCGGGCCAGATGCCTCACCTCCCGCTTGGTGATCGCCGTCATGATGGCCGATTCGACCGGTCGAAGCCAGCGCGGCCCGTGGTTCCTTGCTACCACGCTCTGGACCAGGTTGGAGGAGAGCTGGTCCAGGTCGTCGGCGCTGGTGAGGTCGGCGTACACCAGACCGACGTCGGTCCCGACCTCGCCGGAGCGCCCAAGCGTGGACCAGAAGAAGTCGATCCACGCGAAGTTCTCGGCTTCCAGCCCCGCGATCGTCTGACCATTCGGGTTGCGCTGCTCGGGAAAGAGGATGTCGCGCATCTGGGACATCAGCATGTAGATGGGCTCGCTGTAGTGGCCGTGGCTCACCACCCGGCAGCGCCGGCCGTCCGGGGTCACCAGCGCCAGGTTCGGGTAGGCGACCAGGACAGTCACGTTCTGCCCGCCGGGACGCCGCCGGATCAGCGCCTGCAGCAGGCCTTCCCGGGTGGGGCGGAGGCTGCTCGGCAGCAGGCCGGTCACGTGCCATGGCTCCCCGATCGGCGCTCCCGGCGCCAGTTCTTCGAGGTAGTTGAGGTATTGCGCCTCCCGGGTGGTCTCCCACAGGTGGTGGTCGTGGTTGCCGGGCAGGTAGTAGACGGTGTTGGCGAACAGCGGGGGGGTCTGGCCGAAGGCGGCGTCGACGAAGCCCTCGAACGCGGTCGCCGCGACGGCGTCGGATGACAGGGCCAGATCGAGTACGTCGCCCGCCAGTATCAGGGTCGGCGGATCGTCCTGACCCTCGACGAGCGTGCGCAGGGCGTCGGTGACGGCGACCATGACCGGGCTCGGGGTGCTCGGGGCCGGCTCGTAGGGCTCGGGACCGGCCGCCCCGGCCGCGGCGGCCGATGAGGCTCCTTGCCGGTGCTTGACGAACGACGTCATCAGGCTGTTCTCGGCTCCGAAGTGCAGGTCGGAAAGGACGATGAACCGGATCGGCGTCACCGGTGCCCAACCGTAGCGCCGCTCGCCCGCGCCGCTGTTCGTGGCGCAAGACCGGAGGTGGGCCCGGCCCCGGCCCCGGACGGTCCCGGCCCCGGACCCGGCCCCGGCCCCGGCCCCGGCCGGCCAGGCCACCAGCCGCCCGGTCCCGCGGCCGGCGCCCGGCGGGAAGAGAAACATCCCGATTGTGGTCAGAACCATGTCCTATCTGATCGGGTTCTGACCACTATTCGGGGTGCGGGCCTAAAGGGGCCGAGGCCCGGCCGAGGTCCGGCCCTGGACCCGCGGCGCCAGCGGTGTGGACCACCTAACGGCGGCCCAGGTTCCGAGTCCGTTCGAACGTCGCTACCGCATCGGTCTCGGGAAGGGCGGTGAGGTCCACGTCGACGAGGTACGGTCCCCCCGAGGCGAAGGCCCGCTTCAGGGCGGTCTCGAGCTCCGGGCCGCTGGTGACCCGCTCGCCCTCGAGCCCGAGGGAGGCGGCCAGTGCGACGAAGTCCGGCGTACGCAGGTCAGTGGCGAAGTGGCTGCGCCCGAAGTACATCTGCTCGAGCATGCGGATGGCGCCGTAGCCCCGGTCGTTCAAGATGCAGACGACGACTTTGACCCCGGTCTCAGCCAGGGTGGCCAGCTCCGCCAGGCTGAGCATGATGCCACCGTCTCCTTGCAGGAGGAGGACCGGGGCTCCTGTGCCGACTGCGGCGCCGATGGCCGTCGGAAGCCCGGGGCCGATGGCACTGGAGGCCGGGTAATAGCCGCCCCGCGGACGGCGCACCGGCAGCAGGCGACGCAGGAACAACGTGACCGGGATTGTGGTATCCGAGTGGAGGAGCGCGTCATCGGGAACGCCCCGCTCGAACGCCTCGATGAGCGACACCCATTCGGGACCCGCCTCATCGAGCAGTTCCTCCTCGAGCCTGGTCTTCAGGTCTCGGGCCCCCGGCAGCCAGCCACCGTCACTCTCGCCCGCCAGCTTGGGGAGCATGGCTTCGAGCGCCAGGCGGGCGTCGCCGACGACCCCGACGGCCGGTCGGTAAGTTCGCCCGACCACGGCCGGATCGGCGTCCACCTGGACGAGCTGGGCCGGTACCGGCACCCGCCACTCCTGGGTTGCGATCTGGTCGAACCGGGTGCCTACGGCGAGAAGGGCATCTGCCTCCTGCAATAGACCCCAGGCGGTGCGGCGGTCGGCGAAGGTGCCGATCAGATTGGGGTGATCCCAGTCCAGCGCGCCCCGTCCGTTGACCGTAGTGAACACCGGGGCCCCAAGCCGCTCCGCCACCAGCCGGAGCGCCTCGTTGGCACCGGCGATCGACACGCCGCCTCCCGCCCACACGACCGGACGGCGGGCGCCGTTGAGCAGCTCGACGGCGGCGTCGACGGCTTCCCGGGTGGGCGCGGCCGGAGCCATGGGCTCGAAACGGCTGTGGCGCTCGACCGCTTTGGCGTGGAGGAAGTCGATGGGGACCTGTACCGCCCCCGGTTGGGGCCGTCCGCCCAGGATGTTCCGCCCGATGCGCAACAGCACGTCCCGAATCTCCGGGCGGGAACGCACGGAGTCGGCGTGAGGGACGAGGGTGCGCAGAAAGTCCAGCTGGCGCTCGAATTCGTGCAGGTAGCCCTTGCCTTTCCCAAGCGCCGACGACGAGGCCTGCCCTGCGATGACCAGCACCGGCGAGGAGGAGAAGGCCGCCTCCAGGAGCCCGGTCGCGGTGTTCGTCGTGCCCGGACCGGTGCTGGCGATCACCACCCCGAGCTTCCCGGTGGCACGCGCGTACCCGTCGGCGGCGTGGGTCGCGGCCTGCTCGTGACGGGAGCTCACGTGGGCGACGCCGCCCAGGCGGTCGATGGCCTCGAAGATGGGCAGGTTGTGGATGCTGGAGATCCCGAACACGCACTCGACGCCCAGGGCCCGCAGCGCCCAGTACACCGCCTCGCCTCCTGAGACCGCCTCCGTGGGGAAGCTCGCCGCCTCCGTTCCCTCGACCTCGGCCAGAGTCGTCATGGGTCGTCCTCCTCGCTCGCGTCGCGTTCCTCCACCATTCGACAGCGTGATCGAGGCCAGCGCTTCGAATCTCACTACGTTGATGATCCGAAATCCCAGCCAAGGTCACTGGGTGTCGACTCGCTGCAGATTACCTGCGAGCCGAGATCATCAACGTAGTTGAGATCTGACGCACTGAGCGATCGTGCAAGTGCCCCCGGCGCCTAGCCCTGGCCGCCGGCCAACCACGCCGGCGACTGACATGGCCGCCGGCCAACCACACCGGCGACTGACATGGCCGCCGGCCAACCACACCGGCGACGGACATGGCCGCCGGCCAACCACACCGGCGACGGACATGGCCGCCGGCCAACCACACCGGCGACGGACATGGCCGCCGGCCAACCACACCGGCGCCCCCGAGCATCCTTGGGTCGCCATATTCGATCGGGGGTTGGGCCGATCGGGGGTTTGGCCGGTCGGGGTTTGGCCGATCGGGGGTAGACGGATCGGGGGTAGACGGATCGGGGGTACAAGGGACCGGGTGATAGGTTCGCCTCAGACAGGGAGGGAGGCCGCCATGGGGAGGACGTGGCCGTACAACGTCGAGGGGTTCCGCCAGCTGGCCCAGCGCCGCCTGCCTAAACCCGTCTTCGATTTCGTCGACGGTGGCGCCGAGGAGGAGGAGACCCTCCGCGAGAACCATCGGCAGTTCAGCCAGCTCCGTTTTGCGCCCCGGCTGTTCGTGGACGTCTCGGAGCGGGATCTTTCGGTGCGGGTGGCCGGCCGTCGCCTCCGCCTGCCGATCATCTTCGCCCCCACGGGCCTCATCGGCCTGGTTCATCCGGGTGGCGAGACGGTGGGCGCCATCGTGGCTTCGCAGCAGGACGTCCTGGCGGTCGTGTCGGGCCACGGCACCTACTCGCTGGAAGAGGTGGCCGAGCGGGTTCCCGGGCCGCCCCAGTGGTTTGACATGTTCCCCTGGAAGGACCGGGGCTTCCTTAAGGAGATGATCGATCGGACGCGCGCCGCGGGCTACACCGGGCTGGCGATGACCGTCGACACGACGGTGGGCAGCAACAGGGAGCGGGACTGGGCCAACGGGTGGACGGCGCCGCCCCGCCTCCTCGGCAACGTGGTCGAGTACGGCCGTCACCCGATCTGGGTCGGCAACACCTTCCGGTACCGGCGAGGCACGCTGCGCAACTTCAATCCGCAGCAGCCGTCCCCCTGGACGTTCATCCGGCGCGCATCCACCTCAGCGGTCCGTTCGATGACCTTCATCTCCCCGAAGATGTCGTGGGACGACATGGAGTGGATGCGCGGCTACTGGAGCGGTCCCCTGGCGATCAAAGGGGCGTTCAACACCGACGACGCGGTACGGCTGGCGGACATGGGCGTCGAGGTCCTCATGGTCGGCAACCACGGCGGGCGCCAGCTCGACGGCCTTCAGACGGGCCTGGAGCAGCTCGTCACCCTTCGGGACGTGGTAGGGGACCGGATGGACCTGGTCCTGGACGGGGGCATCCGGCGGGGGAGCGACGTCATCAAGGCCCTCTGCCTGGGCGCCCGGGCCTGCATGATCGGGCGGGCGTGGGTGTACGCCCTGGGAGCCGGGGGCCAGCCCGCCGTCGAGGCCATGCTGCGGGTCCTCGAGCGCGAGATCAACATGACCATGGCGCTGCTCGGTGTCGCGTCGGTCGCCGAGC
Organism: uncultured Acidimicrobiaceae bacterium; assembly: GCA_963834725.1. Lineage (GTDB taxonomy): Bacteria > Actinomycetota > Acidimicrobiia > Acidimicrobiales > Palsa-688 > PALSA-693. The sequence continues at coordinate 1,569,108 of CAWICN010000001.1, read as the reverse complement.
TCGACGGGACCTACCTCCGCCTGGCCGGGCTCCGGGAGTCGGACCTCCACTCGAAGGCCCCGTCCGATCGACCCCTGAAGGCACTATTGGGCCAAAGCCGCGAGGAATGAACCGAGGGAGCGGGCGCAGCTCGCGGACGATCAGGTGAAGTTCCCCAGTGATGCAAAAGATGAATCTACAGGGGATACCGTCTGGCCTTCTCAACAAGCGATGCTGCGATACGAAGCGCGGGGCCTTTCCCCGCATCTGGTTCGCAGGGTCTGCTACGAAAATGCCGCCCAGCTGTATCGGTGGGCATCGCCGCCGCCGGACCTGATCGGGGCATCCCTTATCGGTTAGCGGTCCAGCGTCCCCGCCGTGATCAGCTTCAGTGTCGGACCGCTCAGGTGCTGGATGCGTCGAAGATGCTGGCGATCGACTCGTCAAGGACGGCGTCGAACTCCTTGTCGGTCTGACTGACCAAGAGTCCCTCGGTGAGAGCGCGCGAGAAGCTGGCGATCACGCCATGGTTCCGACGAAGCCGGGCATCGGCCTCCTCGCGGCTGTAACCGCCGGAGAGCGCGACGACCCGCAGGACGTTCGCATGATGTACGAGGTCGGCGTAGAAGTCGTCCGCTTCTGGAAGCGTGAGCTTCAGCATCACAAGCTCGTCAGTGCCCAGGGATCCGAGGCGTCCCAGGATGTTGGCCTTCAGCAAGTCCTCGGCCCGCCCCTTCTCAGGGCTGCGGATGTCGATCTCGGGCTCGATGATCGGCACCAATCCGGCACCCAGGATCTGTTGAGCGATATCGAACTGCTGGTCGACGACAGCTTTGATACCGGCGGGGTTGGCGAGCTTGATAAACGAGCGCATCTTTGTCCCGAAGACGCCTTTGTCCCCGGCTCTCGCCAGCAGGTCGTCGAGATTCGGAATGGGCTTCATGACCTGCACGCCATCGGCCTCGGAGGCGAGGCCCTTGTCCACTTTGAGGAACGGCACGACCTCTTTGCTGCTCCAGAGGAACTGAACCGAACCCCGACCCTCGATCTCGCGATCCATGGTGTTTTCAAAGAGGATCGCGCCGAGAATGCGGTCTCCGCTGAAGCTCGGGCTGGTGATGATCCGGCTGCGGAACTGATGCATCAGGGTTAGCATTTCATCGTCGTCCGAGTAGGCACCCTCGCCGATGCCGTACAACTTGAGGGCACCCGGGGTGCTGCCACCGCTCTGGTCCAAAGCGGCGATGAAGCCACGCCCGGACTTCATTTTTTCGAACTGTCGTTCATCCATCAGGGCCTCCAATCGGGTGGAACAGCCATTAACGTCGTTCTGTCTCGCCGTGCCGCTTTAGGGCCAGCCGTACCATCACCGCGAGTGCAGCAGCTGCACGATGACCGCCGCCTCGCTGTGCTCCAGATCCTTGGTCGCGGTCAGCAGGGTCACCGGACCGGAACGGGCCTCTTCACGCAGGTGACGGAGGGCTTCAGCCCGTGCGGGCTCGGTCAGCTCGACTTCATAACGGTGCCTGAACTCGGTGAACCGGTCCGGCTGGTGGCCGTACCATCGGCGCAGCTCGTCCGATGGCGCCACCGCCTTGAGCCACTCGTCCAGATGGGCTCTTTCCCTGGACAGGCCGCGAGGCCACAGACGGTCCACCAGCACGCGTTTGCCGTCGGACTGCTCGGCCTGCTCGTAGACGCGGCGGGCGCGCAACTTGGGCACGGCGGCCTCCTCTCCCGACCACTCGTGGTCCAACCTACCCCGCCGGAGGCGTTCAGCACGATCGTGGCGCGTGACGGCGGTGCGTTCGCAGCCCCGTTTACGGGCGATGGCCGCCCGTCCGCCGGCGGCCGCCTCGAGGATGTCGGATTCGAAGGCCCGCTGGATGTCGCAGCGGACATCCCAGCGGATGTCCCGGTGAATGTCCCGGTGAATGTCCCGGTGAATGTCCCGGTGGATATCGCGAACGTCCTGAGCGGTCCGGTGGCAGGTGGCACGATCAGCTCAGGCCGAGCCGGCGAGGTCGGCGAGGTCGATACCGGGGTCGCGGAGCTGGGCGGGGTCGATGGGGTGGTCGGCCCGCAGCAGCGCCTCGATGGCGTCGCCCGCGTCCCAGGTGTTGACGTTCATGGCGGCCACGACCCGTCCCTGGTGAAGCCAGAACGCGATGAATTCGCGGCTGGCGGCCTCACCCCGGAAGACGACTCTGTCGAAGCTCGGAGCCCAGCCCCGGTACTCCATGCCGAGGTCGTACTGGTCGGAGAAGAAGTAGGGGGTGCGGTCGTACACGGTGGGCTGGCCGAGCATGTTGCGGGCCGCGGCCGGCCCCTGGTTGAGCGCCGCCGACCAATGCTCGAGGCGGATACGGCTGCCGTATCGGGGATGGTAGGCGTTGGCCACGTCGCCGGCCGCGTACACGCCCGCCACGCTCGTCGCCAGGTGGTCGTCAACCACCACCCCGTTCTCGACCGCCAGGCCGGCGGTCTCGGCCAGCTCGGTGCGCGGAGTCACGCCGATGCCAACGACGACCACGTCTGCGGGTAGGACCGTGCCGTCGGTGAGACGGACCTGCTCGGCCGCCTTCGATCCGAGGATGGCGTCCACGCCCACGCCAAAGTGCAAATCCACCCCGTGATCGGCGTGCAAGTCCCGGAAGACTGCGCCGACCTCGGACCCCAGCACCCGCTCCAGAGGAACGGACGCCAGCTCCACCATGGCCACCTCCGCCCCGAGCTGCCGGGCCGAAGCCGCCACCTCGGCCCCGATCCATCCCGCCCCGATCACAACAACCCTCGGGGAGCCGGTAAGGGCCAGGTGGAGCGCGTCGGAGTCGGCCACGCTGCGCAGATAGCGCACGCCCTCCAGGTCCGAACCAGCGCCGGTCAGACGTCGAGGAGTGGCGCCGGTGGCGAGCAGAAGCCGGTCATAGTGGAGGCGTTCCCCATTGGACAGCGCGACCTCGCTCGTCCCCAGGGCCAGGCTCGTAGCGACGGTGGAATCCCGCAACTCGATGTTGTGCGCCGGGTAGAAGTCGGCCGGATGGACGGCGGCATCATCGAATCCCGCCTCTCCCCGCAGGTAGTCCTTCGACAGCGGGGGCCGCTCGTATGGTCGCACCGGCTCCTCGCCGATGAGCACCACCTGGCCGTCGAACCCCTCGGCGCGCAGTGTCTCGGCCGCCTTGGCGCCCGTCAGGCTGGCTCCCACGATCACAAATGTCTGATTCGATGGCATCAGTCCTCCTTACCGTTGATCATCACCCCACGGCCTGGCAGCCGGCGAGCGACGCCTTTCAGGGTGGCTCCGTCGGCAAGCGGATCGCCTGTTGCCACGGTGGCTGTTCCGGTCCATCCTCGATATTGATGGCGACCGACGTAGAAACGGAAAAGCAGCAGGCGGCGCGCGCCGCCGCAGGGTTGGTCAAAGACGGGATGACCGTCGGGCTCGGCACGGGCACGACGGTGGCGTACCTGCTGCCGGCCCTGGCCAGCCGGGGCCTCTCGCTGCGCTGTGTGGCGACTTCGCCCGAGACGGAGCGGGCGGCGGTCGAGGTCGGCCTGGCCGTCGAGCCATTCACCCTGACCCGCCTGGACCTCGCCATCGACGGCGCCGACCAGGTCAGCCCGGACGGCTGGCTGATCAAGGGCGGTGGGAGGGCGCATACCCGCGAGAAGCTGGTGGCGGCTTCCGCTCGGCGTTTCGTGGTGATCGTGGACTCGACCAAGCTGGTCGCTCGGCTCCACCCGCCGGTCCCCCTGGAGCTCGTCGCCTTCGGGTTGGATTCGACGCTGGAGCGTCTGGGCCGGGCCGTGCGGCGGGGCGGACCGGCGAGTCCCGACGGGGGGATCATCGCTGATTTTGTCGGTCCGTTCGATGACCCCGCCATCCTCGCTGCTGGCCTGGACGCCGATCCGGGGGTCGTCGACCACGGCCTGTTCCCCCCCGAGATGGTGTCCGAGGTTCTGGTAGGCCGCGCCGGGTCGGTGGAGCGCATCGAAGGGGCCAGGGGCTGAGGCGGGCGAGGGGGGTGGCGGGTCACAGCCGGCTCCTGGTGTGGTGCCCCGGCGCGGCCGCCCACCTCGCCGGCGCCGGCGGCGGTGCCGGTGCGTGTGCCGTTACCCGGCGCCAGGGTTTCGGCCGATCGTCTGCCGTTAGTCCCCCTGGGGTTTCCGGCCGATCGTGTGCCGTTGGCCGGCGCCGGGGTTCCGGCCGATTGTGTGCAGTGGTAGGACATCTCTGACTGGACATCTCTGACCTACTTCTGCACACAGATGCCTCTTGAAGGTCCGTGACGATGCCATGGATGTGCCGCGATCAAGCCCCGCCCACTCAAACCGATCTTTCCCATGGTCGGCCATCCATCCGGACATCCGATGGCGGTTTCACCCGGGCCATGACGCGGCCGCGATCTCCTCGATCTCCCCCCGGTCTTCCTCGATGAGGAAACCGGCGTCGATGGCCTGCGTCAGGGCGGCGCGAAGCGGACGAGATAGTCCTCTTTCCCGCCCGGGTACAGGCGAGCCAGGGCCCCGGTGTCGAAGGGCATGGTGGTACCAAAGAGGAAGGCGAAGCCATTCCCGCTCTGACCGAGCCCGGAGAGGACTGCGACGGGCACGTCCACCCAGGGGGTGCGCACGCCGCCACGCGCGATGCCGTGCTCGTCGGTAGCGAAGCCGTCGCCTTTTGTGTCGAGGCGATCAGCCCGGGGCGGCGCCACGCCTTCGGCCACCCAGCGCTCGAGCTGGCGCAGCCCGGCCTGGCCGACATAGTGCTGCTGGGGACCGCTGTTGATCGGCACATCCGCTGTCATCGGTGCGGGCAGCTGGGTTGTCCCGATCAGGCGGGCCATTTCTTGGGCCGCGGCGGAACCCGTGTCCGAATGGGCCGCGAGCAGCAGGTAGGAGTCCGCGTGGGCGGCGCCGGCCACTTCCCACAGCCGGAGCCGTTCACCGTCGTCCTGCCGCGCCCGTCCGCCTCCCAGGCTCACGACGTCCGTCTCGCTCTGGAGAACGAGTACGGGGCTGCGAACGTCGGGGCGTATGCGCTCCGGCGCCTGCTGACGGCGGACAGCATCGAGGTCGAGCTGGGCGCCGTCACGGGGAATGAGACGGAAGCCGTCGAGGGCTGCTCCGCCCGTGCCCCGGCCGTGAACGAGGTAGCCATCAAAGACCTGTTCCAGCGGATCAATGGCGTTGATATAGGTGACCAGGAAGGCAGCCGACTGCGACTCGCCGATGGCCACCAGTCGCTGGGGGCGGAATGGCCCGAGCGGGCCGAGCTCGCCGTTGCCCACCAGGCAGCGGGCCGACTGCGTGAAGATGTCATACGAGAAGGCATCGCCAGGGTGTACGAGCGAGCCGTAGCGATCCGGGTTGAGCTTCTTGAGGCTGGCGTCCGGCACAAACGGCAGGCCCCCGCCGTCGATGCCAACCTGCTGGGCAGAAACCCCAACCCAGGCCGCGCCGCGCCGGACGATCTCGCGGTGCAGGTAACTCCAGTCCGGACCGGCGTCGGTGTTGCCGCTGACGTTGAGCCACTCGATGTGCACGGTCCCTCCGAAGCGGCCGACATCAGCCGGGCGGCGGACAAGGATACGGGTCTTGAACGTCGCGCTGCCCGCCGGGGCGGCGGTCCACCGCCCGTCCTCGCTGCGTTCGCCGGCCATTTCAAACGAGCGGGCCGTGCCGGCCAGGAAAAACTCTTCCTCCACGTAAGCCGATACGCTCAAGTCGTAGGTGGGCGGGTGCGCGGCTCCCGGTATCGGCCCTTCCACCTGCAGCTCTTCTGTCCGCGGCATATCGCTCTCCTTCACGTTTCAGTGCATAGTACGCGCCGGACGTAGGCGGTCCATAGCGACGCCGGTGAATCGGCGCGACCGTGGCCGCACCCTGTCGCCCCGCTTGGTCAACGAATATTCACGGGTCCATGGCCGGACTGACGGCGTTCGGGATGGCTGAGCCCATGGCGGACCGGCGACGTCCAAACGCCGCCGCACATCCCGCGACCGACGAGGCCCCGATGGCGCGACACTGTCGGAGTGGACGATCGCGGCGCTCCCGAAGCCCTCTACACATCGACCATGCACGGCGCCGAGCCGACGCATCCCGAGGCCCTCCTGGCCTTCCGTCCGTTGGACCCCGGGAACCGACCGGAGCCGCTCAAGCGCTACGACAGTCCGGCCCGCCGGCTCCCGAGAGATCTCCGTCGGTCATCGCCGGCCGCGGCCGATGTCCTGTCCGGCCAGACCGGCGAACCCTCGACGCTGGACGACAGCCTGCTCGGCACTCTGCTGTTCCTCGCCGGCGGCGTGACGAGAGTCGCCTATTTCGCCGACGGCGAACCGAACTGGTTCCGGGCGTCGATGTCGGCGGGCAATCTCCATCCGGTCGAGATCTACGTCGTTCGCGATGGTGTCCATCACTATCAGCCCCTCGAGCATGCGCTGGTGCGGCTGCGCCGGTCTGTCACGGCGGCCACCGGACAGGTCGCGCTGGTACTTACCGGCATTCCGTTCCGAACCTGCTGGAAATACGGTGAGCGAGGCTGGCGTCATCTTTGGTGGGATGCGGGTTGCGTGCTGGCCAACCTGCTGGCCGCGGCCGCGGCTCATGGCCAGGCCTGCCGGGTAGAAGTGGCCTTCGCCGATGAAAAGGTGGCCGAGTTGATCGGGATCGATGGGGTCGACGAGGCACCCCTGGTGCTGGTCCATCTCGGGCCGGTGGCGAGCTTGCCCTCCATCGACACCATGACCCCGCTGACGGCTACGGCCCAACCGGTCGCCCGCGAGGTGTTGCGCTTCCCGCTGGTCGTTCAGGCCCAGAACGGCAGCTCACTCCGCGACGACGAGGTGGCGACCTGGCGAACTCTGGCGGCCGAGATGTCGCGGCCCGTCCCCGGACAGGTCGATCCGCCACCGAACGCCGACCGGGGCGACCGGGTGGAGGACGTTATCCTGCGCCGAGGTTCGACTCGCGTGTTCCGGCGTCAGACCGCCCCTCTCGAGCTGTTGAGCTGGGGTCTCGCCGCGGCAACAACCGCCTCTCCGTTTGACGCGGCTCCGGCGGGAACATGGCTCGAGCACTATGTCAACGTGCATGCCGTCCCCGGTCTCGCGCCGGGCGGATACGTCTATCAGGGCGAGACCAGATACGAAGGCCGGACTCGGTCTGACGATGCCCGAGCTTATGGAGCACGATTATGCCTCAATCAACCACTCGGCGGTGATTCCGTCTACACGGTGTTTCACGCCGCGCCGCTGGATGCACTGGTAGCCGCTCTGGGCGGTCGAGCCTACCGGGCCGCCATGCTCGAAGCCGGCCTGGTCGCCGGCCGTTTGGCGCTCAACGCCACGGCCGCCCACGGCGGGGCCACGGGTCTCACGTTCTACGACGGACTGGTCGGGCATTACTTTCGCACCCAGGCTCCACCCCTGCTGGCGACGGCGGTTGGCGTCCCGGACACCCAGCCTGCGCCGAGCGGGTCGCCGGGTGCTCCGGTCGAGCTGCGCGGCTTCTCCCGGGTCATGGCCCGCCTCGCCGCCCGGAATCAGTCGGGCTGAGCGCTGGCACCGCGCCTGCTCAGCGCATCAAACAGGTCCGCCGTTGCAGGGTATCCCTTCCCTCAATAGGCTCGGCGGCCAGCGGGGTGGAGCCCCCGGGACAAGGAGGTGGGCCGTGGGAGATTACGGGCTAGAGGTCGGCACACCCGAGATCCGGTCGGTCGGGCCGATCGCATTCGGGCCGGACGACGTACTTTTTGTCGCCGACAACGCGGCCGCAACGGTGTTTGCCATCGATGTTGCGGATCCGGGCACAGAAGCGGTAGGGAGCAGTCCGTTTGATTTCGACAACGTCGACACGCGGCTGGCGGCGTTTCTGGGCTGCAGTCCGGACGAGGTGGGTATTCGAGACATGGCGGTGCACCCCCGCACCCACAATGTCTACCTGGCGGTCATGCGAGGTCGTGGTGACGCCGCGCTGCCAGTGATCGTGCGGGTCGGCGTGGCTGACGGGTCGCTCTGCGAGGTGAGCTGCGAGAACGTGGCCTACGCGGCCGCTCCGATCACGAACGCTCCGGCCGCTGACGACCCGCGCGTGAATATCGAGCTTCCCGAGAGCTCGGAGGGAGAAGAGATCGACGTCGGCGGGCGCAAGATCCGGATCTGGAGGCGCCCGGCTCGCACGGCGACGGTCACCGACATGTCGTACGTCGACGGGACTCTGCTTGTCGCCGGCATGTCCAACGAGGAGTTCTCATCAAATCTTCGTCGGATCGCCTTCCCGTTCGGCGGGACGATGGAGGACAACAGCCTGGAAATCTTCCATGTGTCCCACGGACAGTGGGAGACGGCGGCGCCCATCAAAACGTTCGTACCCTACGAGGAGGGGCGGAGCATTCTGGCCAGCTACACCTGCACGCCCGTCGTCCACTTCCCCGTTTCCGATCTCGCCGCCGGGACCAAGGCTACCGGGCGCACCGTGGCGGAGCTGGGGGCCATGAACCAACCGCTTGACATGGTGTCGTTTGACCAGGATGACCACCAATACCTCCTGGTCTCCAACAGCAACCACGGCCTCATCAAGATCGCCTGCCAGGATATTGACCAGCAGCCCGGGCTCACGGAGCCCCGGATGCCGGTCGGAGTGCCTCGGGAAGTTGAGACGCTGACCGGTGTCAGCCGTTTGGCCAACCTCAACGGGTCCTATGTCCTCGCCCTGCAAAAGGACGACAACGGCGAGCGTCACCTGCGCTCGCTCAAGACCGCCGCTCTCTGAGACCCGGCCCCTCGGCGTGACACCAACGCTCGCTTGGGCGACGCACGACGGCGTCGACTTGCTGGTTCTCCGCGGGCTGCCGTCCGGAATATTGACCTATCTCGGTTCGCGGTCTCCGGAAGATCTGGCGCGAGCGTTTCCCGTCTTGCCGAGCGAGGTCGTCGAGTCGCACGGCGGGGCCGGCGCCGGCGACCGCCCTGCCGGCACCGAGCGGCTGCAATCGATGGCGGGACGGTACGCCGTGACCGCCGACGAGGTCTGTTTCGCGCCCCGTTTCCCATTTCTCGCCGGCACGTCTTACACCATGCTGGTCGGCCACCCGGTGATGGGGGATGCCCCTGCGATACTGCGGATCGACCGGCCCGCAGTCGCCCGGACCTCGTCGACCGAGGTTGTGGCCGTCTATCCCGACGGTGATGTCCTGCCCCGGAATGCTCTCCGGTTTTATGTTCACTTCTCTGCTTCGATGAGTGAGGGGGAGGCGGCCCGGCGGATTCACCTGGAGTCGGCCGACACTGGCGAACGGCTCTTCGGTGCGTTCTCGCCAATGGACTTCGAGCTGTGGGACCCAGCGCGCCGCCGGCTCACCGTCCTGCTCGATCCCGCCCGCATCAAGCAGGGACTGGCGCCGCATCGCGAGGCGGGCTATCCGCTTCAGATGGGGACCGCCGTGGTGCTGGTGGTGGAGCGAGAATATTGCGACGCCGCCGGAATCCCGATGGTGGCCGAATATCGTCGGCGCTACGACGTCGGGCCTGACCTCCGCAGTCGCGTCGACCCGTCGGCCTGGGTGCTCGAAGTCCCCGACGCCGGAGGCCGCCAACCGCTGGTGGCCCGGTTTGATCGACCACTCGACCGGGCCCTGCTCGAGGACTGCCTGGCCGTCGTCGGCCCTGGAGGGGTCGTCGCCGGGGAAGCCCATGTTGGGGCCGGTGAACAGTCGTGGTCATTCGTGCCCGACGCGCCCTGGTCCACGGGACCGAACCGCATGCTTATCGATCCGGTACTCGAGGACATTGCCGGCAACTCGGTGGTGCGGATCTTCGATCGTGATCTGCATCGACCCGATCAGGAGCCTTGGTCTGCGGACACCGTTTCTCTCCCGTTCGTCGTCGGAGGCCGGTAGACCGTGTCCCTCACCGCGTGGGGGCGGCGGGCCCAGCGGTCTGGGCGAGGTGTGACGAATCGAGCTTCTCTGCCGCGAGGGGTAACGGCTGACCTTTTCTGCGCGACGTGTGCCCGGACGGGCGTTTTCTGTAGCAAATTGCGCCCGGACGGGCGTTTGCTGTAGCAGATTGCGCCCGGACGGACTTTGCTGTAGCAAAGTGCGCCCAGTTGAAGGGGAGCGCGCTTCAGAAAATCTGGCCGGCTGGACAGATTGGGTGCGGTTTGTGACCGCACGGCTCTACCTGCACGGTAGCCGCGGCCCTACCCGGCCGCCGGCAGGCGCGGCCGCTGCTTTTCGGCGCCCTTTGGTCAGGCTGGCGTGAGTTGTACCGCCGTAACCGGCGGGATCCCGGCGGCCGCCTCTATCCAGGAATAGCCGGCGTCGTCTGACACGAACACGCTGCCGTCAGAGGTGCCAAAAGCCGCGGTGGTTCCGTCGAACGCCAAGCAGCCCGTGTCGATGTTGTTGCTAAACCACTCGGGTAGTCCCTTTTCACACCGTTCGAAGGTCCCGGCGTCGATGCGGCCCCGGTACAGCGCGGCATGATGGGTGCGCGGGCCGGTGGACGCGGTGAGTAGCACCACGTCGGCGGAAACAGCGACGGCCCGGCAGTAGCTGGCGTGAAGTCCGTCGGTCGCGACCGTCCACGACCGGCCCCCATTGGTGCTCTGGGCCAACCCACTATGGCCGAGCGCAGCCAATACCCGGTGATCGGCCGCGAGCACCTGGTGGACGTCGGTATCGATGTCGAGGTCGGTGGGACTCCATGTGACGCCCCCGTCCCGAGAAGCGAGAATGCCGCCGACGTGGACATTGACGTAGACAGCCTCGTCGCCCAGGGCCATGGAGCGGACATCGGCCGGCCCACCCCAGGGGGTATGCCACGCACTGCGGCCTTCAACGGTGTCGAAGCCACTGATCGTGTCGGCGACTCCGTGCTCGACCCGCACCAGGTGGCCCTCGGCGGTGCCGACCAGGACGGCGCCCTCGATGGGCAGCAGGCATGTGGCGGGGGGCACCCCTTCCAGTCGGGCCAACTCGACGGGCGAGCTGTTTTCTTCTAGATGCCAGAGATGACGGCCGTCGGTGATGGCCCAATTGAGCGCGAGCGCGGTAACGCGATGGCCAGCCAGGACCACCACGTCGGAGTCGACACGATGGATGCCGGCTTCAGTTCCAATTAGCAATCGAGAAGTCATGCCGTCAGGGTAATAGTTCATGCGCGCTTGAGGTCGATGGGTTTTATGGCCCCTCGCCGGCGGGTGCGTGTGGATGCTAGGTTCTGGCGGAGATCGCCGATCTGCTTGCTGGCGAGAGTCTGAGGCGATCCCGAACTAGAGCCGCTTCAACAGGTCGTTGGTCAAAATGACGCGAGCCAGGACAATGCGAAGGTCAGGAGAGTCAGATGCAAGTTGAGCCGACGGAGGCATGTCTGGGGGCTTACGTGGCGGACATCCGGTTGGCGGATCTCGGTGATGATGATTGGCAGAAGATTCATGCTGCCTTTCTTCAGTACGGAGTCCTGGTGTTTCCCGGGCAGAGGCTCACGCAAAGCGAGCAGGTCGCTTTCGGCCTTCGGTTCGGGGAACTCGCGTCGCGCGGCTATACATCCGCAGCTCGCGAGCAGCACCCGGGTCTGCCGCGGATGGCCGACGGGGTCATCGAAATGTCAAACGTCGACGCAGAGGGACGGGTCATTAGCGACCCGAGTCATCCTCAAGTCCTCTACCTGGCCGGAAATGACGTGTGGCACACGGATAGCTCCTATGGCAGGGTGTCGGCCAAGGCGTCGCTTCTGAGTTGTGTGGAATGCCCAACTGAGGGAGGGGAGACCGCTTTCGCGGACATGCGCGCCGCGCTCGAAGAGCTGTCGCCCGCCGAGCGCGATCGCCTGGCCGGTCTCCGCGCCTTCCACTCACTCGAGTACTCACAAGCACTCAGAGGTGTTGAGGGGGCCGTGGTTCCCGCCGATCCGACCACGCTGGCCGGCGCGTGGCATGCTATCCTGCGCCGACATCCGGAAACAGGCCGGGAGTCGCTCTACATCGGGCGTCACGCGTGCGCCATCGAGGAAATGGACTTAGCCACGGCCCAGCGACTCCTTGCGGACCTGCTCGAACGAGCCTGCCAGCCACCGAGGGTCTTCGCCCACAAATGGAGTGTGGGCGACCTGGTCGTGTGGGACAACCGGTGCTTGCTGCACAGAGTTCGGCCCTGGAACCTCAGTGAACGACGGGTGATGTGGCATGTGCGAATCGCCGGCGAGAAGACGGAGGCGGCGTAACCGGCGGGCGAGACTGTGGGGGGCCAGCAGCGGGGGGACCAGGCGGCCCGGCGAGATTGCGCAGGAGGGTGGGCCGGCTGGGGAGACTGCGGGCGGCCAGCAGCCGGGGGGACGGGAGCGGCGAGGCAAGGGACGGCAGGGCGAGATGGCCCTGAGCGGCAGAGCGGCAGAACGATAGGGCGGACCGCGCCAAGAGTCGCCACGACTACGACCGGTCGGCGTCAGCTCCAACCGGCCCTACGGCCCCGGAGGTGGCGAGCCACCCGGCGACGTCCGCGACAACCGCCGGGTCGACGTGCTGGGGAGTGTTGTACTCCGCCGGCGTGGACGGACCGGAGCCAGGGAAAAAGAGGTGGTTGTCGTCGGGGTAGACGCGCACCATTACCTGCGGCTGGTCAGCGAGGCCCGCTTGCCAGCGGGCGAGGTCGTCTTCGACGGTCGACTGGTAATCGCGCCCGCCCTGGACGAGCAGGATCGGACGATCGAGGGACGCCGCCAGGGCGACCGGGTCGTAATCGCGGAGGTCCAGCCAGTAGGCGGCAGGTGTGCCGAGAGGGAGATCAGCTGCTGGCGTCGAAAGTGAGAACGCGTCGCTGTCGATGAGGTCGGCCTGGCGCTCGAGGGCTTCGAGTGCCGGTTCGGTGGCGGCCGCCGTCGCCGGGTTGAGTGAGGCGACGTAGCGGATCTGGCGGATCATCGTCCTGTGCAGCGGCGTTGCGCCCCCCGCCATGATTACCAACCCGGCCACGAGCTGGTCAGCCGCGGCGACGCGCGGCGCGACGGTCCCCCCCAGGCTGTGACCGGTGATAAAGACCCGGGCCGGGTCAACCCCGGGGTCCCCGCGCAGCTCCTCGATCGCCGCGAGAGCAGCCGGGAGGTACTCATCGGTCACGGTGAAAACGGTCATCCTCCGGACTTCGGCGCCGTGGGCGAAGGTCACCTTGTCGAAGCGGGCCACCGCGATTCCCCTGGTGGCGAGACCCCAGGCGAGATCTTTGAGCGGCTTGTTCGGACCCAGGGTCCCGTCGCGGTCGCCCGGGCCAGACCCGGCGAGGAGCACGACCGCGGGATGCCGACCCGGAGTGGCCGGCATGCTCACGGTGCCGGGGACAGCGAGTGCACCGGCTCCGACGGTGACCTCGCGTTCGGAGAACGCCGAGAGATCGGCGTACGGGGGTGGCGCCCAGGGCGGCGCCGGGGCCGCAGCCTCCGCCGGAGCCAGCTGGAGGCCGGCCAGCACTCCCGTCTCGGCCACCGACACCACGACGGTCAGCCCGCCGCGCTCACAGGCGACCGGGACCTTCACGACGACGACGCCGGCCCGGATCGGTTCGGTCACCGGTTCGCCGACCGAGGTGACCTCGCCATGCCGACCGATTTCCCCGTCCCATGCCGCCCGCAGTGCCTCCGGAGTCACCAGGGCCTGCAGCGGGGGCGCCAGGCAGCCGAACACGGCGTCGAAGTCTCCCTCCCGCGCCAAGCCCACGACCTCCAGGGCCGTGCCGATGGGGGTGTCAGATGGCGTCATTGACTTTCCTCCCTGCGTCGCCTCGGTCGGGAGGCCGGCGCCTCTTTCGCCACTCTCTTCTTGCTCGGCGCCGGCGTATTCTCCGGACGGCCACGGGGTGCCTCCGAGGTGGGAACGACCACGTTGTAAACGGTCCGCCTACGCCGCCGCCTCGCCGGCTCGTTGGCGAGCCGGGGTTGAAAGACCGAGCCGAGGTCTCGAACCAGGTCGGCGTACTCGGCATCGGTCAACCACATCGCGGAGATTCCGTACCGGGCCCCGTCACGGAGCAAGTCCGGCGTGCCGGTCGTGAGGTAGCGCTCCACGTCGGCGAGCATCCCTGCGGCGTAGGCCATGAAGGCGGCCAGGTGCTGCGCGGGGGTCATGGCCGCCATTTCGTCTGGATGGATTTGTGCGGCGTCGAGCCGGAGCACGTAGGTGCGCTCGATGACGGCGCGCACGGGGCGCTCGGCGGCGACCTGGAGGACTCCCGCTTTTGTCAGCATCGCCACGTGGCGATAGAGGCTGGCCGGTGGGACGTCGCCGAGTTCCTCGGCGAGCTGGGCGGTGGTCAGCGCCCGATCCCCGAGGAACGCCTGGACGATTCGCAGGCGGACCGGGTGGAGCAGGAGGTCGGCGCTCGCCATGACGCCCACACTAGCAACAATGCTCCAATATTTGGTACTGTTCTCGCAGAGGAGAATAGAGGCAGAAACAGGGGAGGTTGTATTGGCCGAGTTGCTGGTCGAAGGGGACGAGTTGGTGCTGCACCTCAGTCGTGGAGAGAAGATCGAGGCCGTTCACGGCGATCTCCGGGCACCCCTTTCATCGATTCGCTCCGTCGAGATCCTGGCGGACGCCCACGAACCGGCCGACCGCGGGCTCAAGGTGGGGGAGCGTCTTCCTGGCCTGTCGGAGGTCGCAGTCATCTACAGCGGCGGCCAGCGGCTCTTCGCCGCGGTACACCACAACACGCCCCGTGGCGTCCGGGTCAACTTTGATGGCGCCCGCTACGAGGCCTGGATCGTCGGGTGCGCTGATCCCGAGTCGATGAAGCAGCAGATCGATCAGCGATAACGCCAGCCCGCGCAATAGCGGATACGCTTCCGGCCGCCGGACATCTTCAGAGGCGTTCCTCGGCTTGCTGCCAGGCCGAGGGTGTGATCGAAGGTCGACGGTGTCGACCATCGTGAGGAGGAGCCATGACAAGCTTGCGCCGAGTCGTGACCGGCCACTCGGGCGACGGCAACGCGGTCTTCGCCAGTGACGAGGAGGTCGAGCCCATCTCGCTGCCGGGTGCCTCGACGCTGCACCGTATCTGGGCGGCCGACGATGCACCAACCTTCCCGGACGACGGGTCGGAGCCGGAGACCAGCGCGTACTGGCCGCCCGTCGGTGGTTTTCGCTATTTGCTCATGACGATCGCGCCGAGCGACGGACCGGAGACGAGGTCGACCATCGATGCGCATGAGATCAATCGACTGATGCCGGGGCTGGTCGACGTGATGGAGTTGCCGTGATCTTGATCGGAGCCCACCGCAAGGGCTGACCCCGGGACTCCTCCGGGCCGATACGGGAGATACGAGCGGTACGGGTGCTGCGGATGACTACGAGTCAGCGATGTGTCCACTGGTGGTTTCGCAGAGCGTGAAAGGATGAGGGGAACCGGTATGACGCAGGCAAATGGCAGCTTTCTGACCGGGGTGCGGGTGCTGGAGCTGGCCGACGAGCTGGGGGAGTACTGCGGGAAGCTGCTGGCCGGCCTGGGGGCGGACCTGGTCAAGATCGAGCCGCCGGGCGGGGAGAAGACCAGGTCTTACGGCCCGTTTTATAAGGACGATCCGCACCCCGACAGAAGCGTCTACTTCTGGCATTACAATTTCGGAAAGCGCGGCATCGTCCTGGACCTGGAGACCGACCAGGACCGGCAGCACTTCGTCGCACTGTGCCGCTCGGCGGACCTCCTGATCGATACCCGGTCCCGGGAGTATCTCAGTGATCGGGGTATCGGCTACGGACGCTTGTCGGGGGAGAATCCGGGCCTGATTTACCTGCGCATCAGCCCTTTCGGCGACGACGGGCCGTGGGCGTCTTACGTGGCGAGCGACCTGGTCCATCTGGCCCTGGGCGGGGTGATGATGAACTGCGGTTACGATCCGACGCCGGAGGGCACTTATGACACGCCCCCGGTGGCGCCTCAGATGTGGCAGTCCTACCAGATCGCGGGAGAGGTTTCGGCTATCGCGGTGATGGGCGCCCTTCAGTACCGGCTGGATACCGGGCGGGGCCAGCGCCTGTCGACGTCGGTGCACGAGGCCGTGGCTAAGAGTACCGAGACCGACGCGCCCGACTGGGTGTACTCGGCCCGCGAGCACTATCGGGTCACCTGCCGGCATTCGTTCCCGATGAGCAAGCCGGGCCAGTCGACCGGCGGGGGGATGTCGCGCATCTCGATGACCAAGGACGGGCGCTGGATCCTGCCATATCGGACCTTTACGCCCGGCCCGGCAGGAGCGAAGACATTGGCGGAGTTGCTGGGGGTCATCCGGAAGCACCCGATGGACCATCTCATCGATGAGCAACTCGACGATCCCGAGTACCTGGAAACGCCCGAGGCGGGGCGCCGGGTCGACGCCCTCATCGACCGCCTGACGTTGAGCTACACCTATGACCGCGACCTGTGGCTGGACGGCCAGGAAGCGGGCTTCGCCTGGGGGCCGATCCGCCGGCCGGAGGAAAACCTGAGCGACGAGCATTGGGGTGTGCGGGAGACCTTTGTGGACGTCGACTACCCCGAAGTGGGAAGAACCTTCCGCCAGGGCCGGGCCAAGTGGACGGCGCCGGGCCTGCCCTGGCGGACCGGGCCCCGCGCCCCCTTGCTGGGCGAGCACACCAGCGAGGTCCTGGCCGAGCCCGGCCGTCCCGATCGCGTCGAGCCGGCCATCAAGAAGCCCGCCGCCCGGCCGATCAGCAAGCGGGGCAAGCCCTTTGCGCTAGCGGGCGTCCGGATCATCGATTTCGGTTGGATCCTGGCCAGTGCGGGCGGGGGCCGCTTTTTCACCGCCCTGGGCGCCGAGGTGATCAAAGTCGAGCATGTCAACAAACTGGACATGAGCCGCCGGGGCGGAGCTGTGCCGCCAGCCGGCCTGCGCGCCGAGCGGGACCGGGCCGTCGGGCCGATGGTCACGCCCAGGCCTACCAGCCTCAACCGCAGCGGCAACTTCATGGAGATCAACGCCGGCAAACGGGCACTCAGCCTCAACCTCAAGCACCACCGGGGCAAAGAGATCCTGACCGAGCTGTTACGGATCGCCGACATCGTGGTCGAGGGCTACTCCCCGGGCACCATGGACCGGATGGGCTTCGGCTGGGAGGCCATGCGCCAGATCAACCCCCGGCTCGTCTACGTGCAGCAATCGGGCATGGGCCAGGCCGGCAAGTACGGGCGCACGCGTAGCTACGGGCCGACCGCCCAAGCCTTCTCCGGTATCAGCGACATGTCGGGCCTGCCCGAGCCCTACCCGCCGGCGGGCATCGGCTACTCCTACCTCGACTGGTTTGGCGCCTATCAGCTGGCCACGGCCATGATGGCCGGGCTGTACCGCCAGCGCATGACCGGCCAGGGCTGCTGGATCGACTCTTCCCAGGTCGAGACCGGCATCTACCTGACCGGGCCGACGATCCTCGACTACACCGCCAACGGCCGGCGCTGGAGCCGATACGGCAACCGCTCACCGCACAAGCCGGCCGCCCCCTGCGGCGCCTACCGCTGCGCCGGCCCGGACCGCTGGATTGCCATCACCGCCTTCACCCAGGAGCAGTGGCTCACCCTCACCAGGGTCCTGCGCACGCCCCAGTGGGCGATCGACCCGAAGCTGGCCACCCTGGAGTTGCGCCTGCACCACCAGGACTATCTCGACGCCCTCATGACCACCGCCACCGAGCAACACGACGCCTACCAGCTGATGACGGCCCTCCAGGACGGGAGTGTGCCGGCGGGCGTGTGCCAGACGGCCAGAGACCGCTACGAGTGGGATCCCCAGCTCCAGCACCTCGAATGGGTGGTCGAGCTCGAGCAGAGCGAGATCGGGCGCTGGCCGGTGAAAGAGCTGCCCACCAGGTTCAGCGAGACCCCGCCCTACATGGGCGGAGTCATCGACCGTCACGGACCGAACTACGGCGAAGACAACGACTACGTGCTCGGCGAGCTCCTCGGACTCGACCAGGAAGAGATCGCCGAGCTCGCCCAGCAGGGCGTGCTCTGAGGAAGTCATGCCCGCACCCGAGGTGACCGTGGAGATCGAGGTCGCCGGTGTCGGAATCCTCCGTGGCGATTGGGCGGTTGCCGAGGCGGGCGGACCGCTGGTGGTCTTCGCTCACGGCAGCGGCAGCAGCCGGCACAGCCCACGAAACCGGGCTGTCGCGACCCGGCTGCAGTCCGGGGGCCTCGGCACCCTGCTGCTGGATCTGTTGACCGAGGCCGAGGAGCGGGTGGAGCTGCAGGGGGGCCGGCTCCGCTTCGACGTCGACCAGCTGGCCGACCGCCTGGTCGCCGCGGTGGACTGGGTGGACCGCCAAGCGGTTCACCGGGCCCTCGGCTACTTCGGGGCAAGTACCGGCGCGGCCGGGGCGCTGGTTGCGTCGGTCCGGCAGGGCACGCGCATCTCGGCCGTGGTGTCCCGCGGGGGCCGTCCCGACCTGGCCGAAGGAGTCCTGCCCCTGGTAACGGCATCGACGCTGCTCATCGTCGGTGGCCGTGATCCAGTCGTCAAGCAAATGAACGAGCGGGCCTATTCGCTCATGCGTTGTGACCGGCGTCTCGACGTGGTGGAAGGTGCGACCCACCTCTTCGAGGAACCGGGCGCGCTCGAACAGGTCGCGGAGCTTGCGACCGGTTGGTTTTCCGAGCACTTGGACGGCGGACCTTCGTCACCGCTGATGCGCTGATCGCACTGGAAGAGTTCACCGGCTTCCCCGCCATGGCAGGATGACACCGACCGATCACCCGCGCTCCGGGATGGTCTACCCGTCAAAACCTTCGGCAATCGCCAGCTGACGCTCGATGACGCCATTCCGGATCACGCGGCTGCGGACCGAATAACCCGGATAGCCGTCGGTATCCGGGGGAAGAGCGGGAGGGACCAACAGGCGCCCCGGGAGCCGGCTCAGGATGACAGCGCGGTATCAGGGAGGCTGGCGCGAGGCAACGACGGTCCCGGGAGACGGCTCAGGATGACAGCGCGGGAGCAGCCGGGCGGCAGTTGGGACAGCGGCCCCGGAAGACGATGTCCACGTCGATCAACTCGAACCCGTGCTGCTGGCTGGCGGGCAGCGCCAAGCCATCGGTGCCTTCGGGATTGACGTCGCGGAGGGTTCCGCACCCGAGGCAGTACAGATGGTGGTGGGGGATCGTGGTGTTCGGGTCGTAACGCTTCGGGCCGTCGCCCGTGGAGATCTCCAGCACCTCGCCCATGTCCACCAGCTCGTTCAAGGTGTTGTACACCGTGGCGAGGCTGATCTCGGGCAGCACGAGCTGCGCCCGACCGTGGACCGCGTCCGCGGTCAGGTGGACGTGGTCACCGGCAAGAACCTCGGCCACGACCCTTCGCTGGACCGTGAGCCGCCAGCCCCGGTCCCTCAACCGCTGCACCAATTCGCCGATGGTTTCCTCCAGCCGTCTTGACGACGACACCGTCGTCTCTGCCGTCTTGACGACGACACCGTCGTCTCTGCCGTCTTGACGACGACACCGTCGTCTCTGCCGTCTTGACGACGACACCGTCGTCTATGCCGTCTTGACGACGACACCGTCGTCTGCGCTGCTGTCCTGCAACTATAGCCGAAGCCCAGTACTGGATGTGTTCTTGCTCTTGACTCGTTCTAACTGTGAAGGTAGCTTACGGCTGTGAGAGGCCAACCGGCTGCATGGCGCCGTGACGACAGGAGGCGGCCGTACGAGTGGATGTCATATGCTGGCCCGCGTCGGGCGGCCAGCGCCTTCGGCGGGGAGAAGGGATGCCCGGCCGGCGAGACAGGCTTCGAGCAACCGGCCTTCCAAGGAAACAGCAAGAAGGGAGTCGACCAGCATGTCTGAAAGCGAGAACCCAGTAATTCCCTCCCCGACGCCGGAGCCCCACCTGCCCATGTCGAACCGGGACTGGTGGCCCAATCAGGTGGACCTGGCCGTCCTCCACCGCCACTCGCCCCTGTCCAATCCGATGGGCAAGGACTTCAACTACAAGGAAGAGTTCGAAACCCTCGACGTCGACGCCCTCAAGCAGGACCTGGTGGAGGTGATGACGACCTCGCAGGATTGGTGGCCGGCCGACTATGGCCACTATGGGCCGCTCTTCATCCGGTTGGCGTGGCATGCCGCCGGCACGTACCGGATCGATGATGGGCGGGGCGGCGGCGGCAGTGGCGCCCAGCGCTTTGCGCCCACCAACAGCTGGCCCGACAACGCCAGCCTCGACAAGGCCCGCCGCTTGCTGTGGCCGGTCAAGAAGAAGTACGGCCGTAAGATCTCCTGGGCCGACCTCATCATCTTTGCTGGCAACGCTGCTTATGAGTCGATGGGGTTCAAGACGTTCGGCTTCGGCTTCGGCCGCGAGGACACGTGGGAGCCCGACGACACCGACTGGGGCGGCGAGCGAACCTGGCTCGGTGATGACCGTCGTTACACCCGGCCGGGCGAGTGGGTGAAGCCGTTCGGTGCCGTGCAGATGGGCCTGATCTATGTGAACCCGGAGGGACCTCAGGGCAACCCCGATCCCCTCGCCGCAGCCAAGGACATCCGGGAGACCTTCCGCCGCATGGCCATGAACGACGAGGAGACCCTGGCCCTTATCGTCGGCGGCCACACGGTCGGGAAGACCCATGGTGCCGCCGGGGCCGAGTACGTCGGTCCCGAACCCGAGGGAGCCCCCCTGGAGCAGCAAGGCCTGGGCTGGAGGAACACCTTCGGCACCGGCAAGGGCGGCGACACGATCACCAGTGGCCTGGAGGGCGCCTGGACCAACGAGCCAACCAGGTGGGACAACGGGTTCCTGGACAACCTGTTCAGGTACGAGTGGGAGCTGACGAGGAGCCCTGCGGGTGCACAGCAGTGGACGCCGAAGAACCCCGAGGCGCAGGGCACGGTGCCTGATGCTCATGATCCGTCGAAGCGGCATGCGCCGATGATGCTGACGACGGACCTGGCGCTCCGTTTGGACCCGATCTACGGCCCGATCGCGAAGCGCTTCCACGAAAATCCCGATCAGCTCGCCGACGCGTTCGGCCGGGCCTGGTACAAGCTGCTGCACCGCGACCTGGGTCCCGCGTCGCGCTACCTTGGCCCCTGGGTTCCCGAGCCGCAGCTGTGGCAGGACCCCGTGCCCGACGTCGATCACAGGTTGATCGGGTCACGGGACATCACGGCCCTCAAGAAAAAGATCCTCGAATCCGGACTGTCGATCTCCCGGCTGGTGTCCACCGCCTGGGCGGCGGCGGCCAGCTTCCGCGGTACCGACAAGCGCGGCGGAGCCAACGGGGCCCGGCTTCGCCTGGCGCCGCAAAAGGACTGGGAGGTCAACGATCCGGGCGAACTGGCCAAGGCGCTCCAGACCCTGGAGCAGATCCAGCAGGACTTCAACAGCTCGCAGACGGGGGGGAAGAAGGTCTCCCTCGCCGACCTGATCGTCCTCGGCGGATGCGCGGCTGTCGAGCAAGCGGCCAAAAACGCTGGCCACAACGTGAAGGTCCCCTTCACACCGGGACGCACGGACGCCTCGCAGGAGCAAACCGACATCGAATCGTTTGCGGTGCTCGAACCGATCGCCGACGGGTTCCGCAACTACCTGGCCGCGGGAGAGAAGTTCCAGCCGGAGCAAGCGCTGGTGGAGCGAGCCGACTTCCTGAAGTTGACCGCCCCCGAGATGACGGTGCTCGTCGGCGGCATGCGTGCCCTCAACACCAACGTCGACCACTCCGCCCATGGCGTGCTCACCGACCGGCCCGAGACATTGACCAACGACTTCTTCGTGAACCTGATCACCATGGACACGGAGTGGAAGCCGTCCGCCTCGGCCGAGGGCGTGTACGAGGGTCGTGATCGGGCGACGGGCCAGGTCAGGTGGACGGGCACGGCCGTCGACCTCGTCTTCGGGTCGAACTCCCAGCTGCGGGCCATCTCGGAGGTCTACGCCTCTGACGACGCGAAGGAAAAGTTCGTCAATGACTTCGTGGCGGCGTGGAACAAGGTCATGAACCTCGACCGCTTCGACCTCACCTGATCGACACCCGGGTCAACAGGGTCGGGTGACCGGTTCGGACGGAACCGGTCACCGGCCCCCCCGGCTACCGGGCTACCGGGCTACCTAGACGGCCACCACATAGCCACTACCTGGGTGGGGCGGCCGGGACCGAAGTGCGCCGGACTGCCGCCGATCCGGGCTGTAGCGCCGATCTGGGCTGGACTAGCGCCGATCTGGGCTGGACCAGCGCCGATCTGGGCTGGACTAGCGACAGACGCCCCGAGCGCGCAGATCCACCACATCGCCGGCGGCTATCCCGAGCCACGAGCCCAGGACCTCCTCCGTGTCGGCGCCAAGGCAGGGCGCGGACTGGGCGGTGCGCTGGGCGAGCCGGGACAGGTGGACCGGGTTGCCGCAGTGCCGCTCCGATCCCACCTCCGGGTGCTGGAGCGTGACGATAAAGCCTCGCTCCTGCAAGTGCGGATCTGACAGATGGTCCTGCGGTCCCATCACGGGCATCGCCGATACCCCGTGGTCCTGCAACATCGTGGCGGCGTCCTCGGCCGTCCGGGCGGAGGTCCACTCGGCGACTTGCTTGTCGACCGCCTCCCGGTTAGCCAGGCGCCCGGGGAGAGTCGAGGTGGACGCCTCGAGGGGCCAGCCGGTCGCCTGACACATGCGACGCCAGGCATCGTCGTCGAGAACGGACACCGCCAGCCACCGGTCGTCGCCCGCGGCCGGGTACACCCCATGGGGTACCGCGTCATCACGGGCGTTCCCTTGCGCCTGCGGGTCAGCTCCTTGCAGGGCGGCATCCAGATAGACCTCGCCGAGCAGGAAGGCGGCCACCTCGGTCTGCGCCATCTCGACCCGCTGACGCACGCCCCTTCGGCGCCGGAGGTCGAGGGCGGCCAGCACCCCGACAGCGAGCAGCTTGCCGGCGATGTGGTCAGGGTGGTTGAGCGCGGTGCCGCACGGGTACGGGACGTCGGGGTGGTTCCAGAGATGATGCAGACCGGCGAACCCGTTATTGAGCGGCCCGTACGACGGCATCTCCCCGAGCGGTCCGCCGCGGCCATATCCCTGGGACGACACGTATACCACCGCGGGATTGACCTCTTTCACCGCTTCATAACCGAGGCCGACCCGTTCCAGGGCGCCCCCGCGATAGTTCTCGGCGACCACGTCGGCGCGGGCGCACAGCTCCAGGGCGAGGCGCCGGCCCTCTTCGGTCCGCAGATCGAGCACGACGCTGCGGCGACCCCGGGACTCGGCGTTGAAAGCGAAGGAACAGTTGATCCGCCGCCCGCCGGCGGCCCGCAGCACGTCGAGGTGCTGCTCGGATTCGATCCTGACGACGTCGGCGCCGAGTTCGGACAGGACCCCGCACATCTCCGGCACGACCGCCGCCATGCCGAACTCCACCACCCGGATCCCGTCCAGCAGGAGCCCGCCGCCCGCGTCTGGAGCAGCCGGGATTACTGACCGCGGCTCGCCCGGATCGCTGTCGTCCTCCGCCGCCGGCGCCGGGATGCGCAAGGACGGGGCGGTCGCCGCCAGCCGCACCGGCGGGGCCACAAACGGTGCCTGTTCGATCCCCGGAAAACCCGTCTCGATGAACGTACCGCGGGCCCGCGACTGCGGATGGGACACGAACTCGGACGGGAGATGAATGACGCCAATCGTCGCGCCCTCCGCCAAAGCCTCCTCGAACAACTGCTTGCGGGTCCGGTCGGTCAGCGCGTCGCCGGCGATGAGGCGAACTACATCGCTGTTCTGGAGACGAAAAGCCGGCTGACTCCACTCGGCTTCGCCGAAGACCTCGGGCTTGCGGAGCAGGGCAACAAACCCGTCCCACTGGCGGTTGTTGCCGATGACGGCCCGGACCCACCCGTCTTCGGCAGGCAGGACCCAGTAGGTACCGTCGGCGTTGCGCGTTCCCTGGGAGGGAAGGAGGGGATTGATCCGGCGGTAGTCCTCGAGGGCTATCGACCACAGGGTGGTGCCCGCCAGCGCCGCCTCCTGGACGCTGACCTCGACCAGTTGTCCGACCCCGGTCCGGCCTCGGTCCATCATGGCGGCGACCGCACCGACGGCTGCGTATACCGAAGCGCAGTCGTGGGCCAGATGCCCGGGCAGCCAGCAGGGCGGCCGGTCCGGAAACCCGCTGGCGTGCAGGGTGCCCGAGGCTGCGAGCGCGGGCAGTGGGTCCAGCGACCAGTCGGATCTCGGTCCGGTGAGGCCGAAGTCCGCCAGGGCCACGTGCACCAGACCGGGAAACCGGCCGGCTACGGCGTCGGGCGCCAGCCCCAGCCGGGCTCGGTCGGCATTCCCGAAGTTCTCGATGAGGATGTCCGCCCAGTCGAGGAACCCGTCGAGCCGGTCCCGGCCGGGCTCGGTGGTGGGATCGATGACCGCGCCCCGCTTGTTGGCGTTGCGGTAGCGGTACGCCGTCGTGGCCATGGCGGCCGGATCGGTGCCGGGCGGATGGGCCTTGACCACCTCGGCCCCCAAATCGGCCAGGATCCGCCCGCACAGCGCCCCCCGGAGGTCGGTCAGGTCCAGGACGCGCCAGCCGTCGAGAGGCCCATTCATTCCGGGGAGTATAAGGGCCGGGGCAGATACCCGAACCGGCCGGGTCTCCGGTTGCGGTCGATTCCATTAGTCGCCTCGACGGCGGCGTCCTCATTCTGGTAAAAAACGGACAGCGTCGCGACGCAGGAACCGCCGTGACGAAGGGAGAGGGTGCCATGGAGGAGAGCGACATCAACCTGCTCGACCTGGATCGGTTCGCCGAGGGGATCCCGCACGAGTGGTTTACCTGGCTGCGTCACAACGCGCCGATCTACCACCATCCCGAGCCGGCCGGTCCAGGGTTCTGGGTGTTCTCCAAATACGACGATGTGGTGGCCATCGGCCGCGATGCCAAGCGCTTCTCCTCGGACCAGGCCCGCGGCGGGGTGGTGGTGCTCGAGGACATACCGCCGGACCCCAACTACGGAACCGGGCAGATGATGCTCACGATGGATCCGCCGTCCCACACCCGCTACCGCCGGCTGGTCAACCGGGGTTTCACGCCGCGGATGATCGGAATGCTCGAGCCCCATATCCGCGAAGTGACCGCCGAGATCATCGACGGAGGCATCGCCAAGGGTGAGGTGGATTTCGTCGCTGACACCGCCTCCGAACTGCCGCTGCAGGTCATCGCCGAGCTCATGGGCGTTCCACTCGAGGACCGCCACAAGATGTTCGACTGGAGCAACCGGATGATCGGTAGCGAGGATCCGGAGTACGCCGTCTCCCAGGAGCAGGTGCAACAGGCGCAGATCGAGATGTTCATGTACGCCCAGGCACTGGCCGACCGCCGGCGGGAGGAGCCGCAGGAGGACATCATGACCAAGCTCCTCTCGGCCGACATCGACGGTGACCAGTTGAGCGCCATGGACTTCAACCTGTTCTTCCTGCTTCTCGCGGTTGCCGGCAACGAGACCACCCGCAACGCCACCTCCCACGGCATGAACGCTTTCCTGGAGAATCCCGACCAATACCAGCGCCTCGTCGACGATCCGGGCCTCATCGACTCGGCCGTGGAGGAGATCCTGCGCTGGGCCTCGCCGGTGCTGTATTTCAAGCGCAACGTCACCGAGGACATCGACTACAAGGGCCACCAGCTCAAGACTGGCGACAAGGTGAGCATCTGGTACGTGTCGGCGAACCGCGACGAGGACGTCTTCGACGAGCCGTTCCGGTTCGACATTGCCCGCCAGCCCAACGAACACGTGGCGTTCGGGGGCGGTGGCCCTCACTTCTGTCTCGGCGCCAACCTGGCCCGAATGGAGCTCAAGGTGTTCTTCGAGGAACTGACCCGGAGGGTGCCGCACGTCGAGGGCCTGGGCGAACCGGTCCGGCTGCGGTCGAACTTCATCGGAGGGATCAAGCACCTGCCCGTGTCGCTCGAATCCGGTCGGATGACGGCAAGCGTCTGATACCACCGGCTCGGTCGACGTAGCGGGCGAGGGAGCAGGCCGCCGGGGCGGCAGCAGATCCGAGGGGTCCCGTTGCCCCCGGTAGCCGAACATTGTGCGGGCCGGCGGAAGGGTCCTTGACCCGTCGGGCGGGCCGGCCCCATGATCGCTGTCGTGCCGACGAAACGCGACAAGAAACGTCAGCAGCGAACGCGCAAGGACGACCAGCGACGCCAGACTGAGGCGCGCCGCCAGCGACGGGAGCGGGCCCGGGCCAGGGCCGATGCGGTGGCTGCGGCGCAGCGAGAGCTGGCATCGCTGGCCGCCGATCCTGACCGCTTCGTCGGCCGTCTGTCAGAGCTGCTCGAGAATGACAATCTGAAGGAGCAGTTCGACGAGCCAGGAGAGGCCTGGTTTCGAGGACAGATGCTGGCGGAAGAAGTCGGTGCCGAGAGTGCCCGCGTCCTGGCTGACCGGCTGATCGCCGGCCCGACCGACACGACCGTCCCAACCGACACAGCAGCGGTGGCCTGGTGGGCGGTCGGGCTCTATGAGGGCGCCGGTGCTCTGGCCCGGGCCGAGGAGGTGGCGTCACGGGTGGCCTTCACCGGCGATGAGTCCGAAGGATTCGATCAAGACGTGGGATGGATAGTTGCTCACCTGCGGCTGGAGGCAGGGATGTCGGTGAAGGCGGCGGATCTGGCGCGGAAGATCTGCGAGGCAGACCCAGACGATCCCGACGGCCTGGAGGTGCTATCCACCGCCCTCGGCCAACTCCATGAGGCCGACCAGCGCGACCCGGCAGGTGAGGAAGCGTTGGCCCGCTTCGCCGACCGCTCCCGTCTAGAGCGCCTCCGCGGCGCGCTCGCTTCCTTCGTGGAGCGCGATCGTGATCTGGCGGCATGGGTAGACGCGGCCCAGGAGGAGTGGCGGGCCACCTTCCTGG
The DNA here is from genome assembly GCA_963834725.1 of uncultured Acidimicrobiaceae bacterium. Taxonomy (GTDB): domain Bacteria; phylum Actinomycetota; class Acidimicrobiia; order Acidimicrobiales; family Palsa-688; genus PALSA-693. The sequence continues at coordinate 1,542,250 of CAWICN010000001.1, read as the reverse complement.
AGGAGGCGGGAACCGATGGGTGGGACCGTTTGACCGGGCAACACGCCTTTGCGGCCGATAGCCCGGACGGGTCCTCCGAAGGGGACGAAGCTGATACCGGCCTGGCGCTGATGGCGGCGGAGAGCATCTGGACACGAGGTCCGGATCGGGATCGCCGCGACCACGAACCTGATGCTGAAGACGACAGCCAGTCATTGCTCAATCGATTCGCCGCTGATCCCGCCACACCAGCTGACCTGGCCGACCTGGCAAGGGACTGGCAGCAGATGGCGCGCTACGGGCTGTGGCAGGTCGCGGATCCGGCTCCCTCGCCGGGAGTGTGGGTGACCGACCTGGTGACCCGGAGATCCACGTATGCAGCCATGGCACCCGGCCATCTCGAGCAGGTGCCACGATGGTCGGTGCTGGCAGGATGCCTGTTTCCCGATCACGGGATCTGGCGGGCCGGGGGAGCGTTCGCCCTGTTCGACCCGAGTGAGGGCGATCGTGCCACTGAGGTCGCGCTCACCGCGGCCAGCAAGGTGATGGGAGCCTTGGCCGAAGAGGGTCACATCAAAAGAGCCGCGAGCCTCCGACCCGCCGAGCCTTCGCTTCGCGACGTGCCCCCGTATGGCGTCGTGGCCGGTCTCGCAGAGCCGGTGGACCAGCAGTTGGCGGACCTGCAGGCCTGGATCATCGGCGTCGCCTTTCCGATGGTGCTGGGAGACGCGTGGCATTGGCGGCGTCGGCCACCGCAGATGGTCAACACCGACCGCGAGCCGCTGGAACTCTTGAAAGTGACCGCTCCCGTCCAGGATCCTGATGGGCTGCGCGCAGCCCTCGTCCGGCGGCCGGAGTTCGAGGTCGACCCCGGCGACGGAAGCATCGTCTGGCAGGGGCGGGAGATGACACCCCTGGAGGCGGAGACCAGTCGGGCCAGGGTCGAGGACTGGGCGTCGGACCGGGGTCTCGCTCCCGTCCAGCCATCCGACGGCCCACAGCGATGGATCCGTGGCTACGTCCGGATCGAAGAGGATGTCCTCAGCGTCGAGGTCAACTCTCGTCATCGACTCGAGACGATCTCCCGGTTGCTGGATAAGCTCGGCATCCGCGACCTGGTCGTGGAGCAACGGTTCGACCCGACTCTCGACCTGGCCCTACCGGCGGGATGGCGGCCCCTGGGCGACGCCGGCTCCGCCGAGTCCGAGGACGTCTGGCGCCGTCATTGGCTCGACGAGGATCTCCCCGCCCTTGGCACCAGCCCCCGCCAGGCCCGGCACGACTCCCGGAGCGTCGTCCGGCTGGAGGGGCTTTTGCGCCAGCTCGAGTTTGACGCCGACCTGGCGCGTTTCAATGGAAAGCGACCAATTGACGTGGGCAAGATCCGCCAGCAGCTGGCCGACGATGACGGACGGCCTTTTGGCCTTTGAGGCCCACGCCGGTGTAGACAACACCATCGGGGCTCGACGGCGCCCGTCGGGGCTCGAAGGCGCCTGTCATCGTCCTCGATATCAGGCGTTTGTCCCGGCCCCGGCCCTTCCAGGGGTCGAGACGGTCCATCCGGTTTCGACGACTCGATCTTGGCGACCAGGGCTACCGTTAAGGATGGTGGCTGACGTCGGCAGGGCCGAAGGAGCGGGGGCCCAGGCTCCGGCGGCCCAGGCTCCGGCGGCCCAGACTCCGGCGGCCCAGGCTCCGGCGGCCCAGACTCCGGCGGCCCAGACTCCGGCGGCCCAGACTCCGGCGGCCCAGACTCCGGCGGCCCAGACTCCGTCGACCGATCCGGCCCGGCTCGCCGAAGAGCTGGCCGGAGGCGGCGTGGCTGCCATCGCTCTGACCTATGTCGACAATTCCGGGATCACCCGCGTCAAGGCCATACCGCCTGCCCGCCTCGAGGCGACCGTCAGCCATGGGGCGGGGATGTCGCCGGTGTTTGACGTGTTCCTTCTGGACGATTCGATCACCGCCAGTCGTACCTCGACCGGTCCGGTCGGCGACCTCTGCCTCTATCCCGACCTGGCGCGTCTGGTGACGTTGGCCGCCCAGCCCGGCTGGGCGTGGGCGCCCGTCGTTCGTCGCCGGCAGTCGGGCGAGGTGCATCCCTTATGCCAGCGCACCTTCGCCAAGCGCATGACCGCGCTCGCCGCCGGAGTCGGCCTGTCGGCGCAGATGAGCTTTGAGGTCGAGTGGACCCTGGACGCCGCAACCGGCGATGAGGTCGCTCCAGCCGCCGTCGGTCCCGCATACGGAATGACCCGCGTCATCGAACGATCCGACTACCTTGCCGACCTGTTAGGCGCCCTCAACGCGGAGGGCGTGTCGGTCCAGCAGGTGCATCCCGAGTACGCCGCCGGCCAGTTCGAGGTGTCGATAGCCGCCAATGACCCGGTGGGCGCCGCCGACGATCAGGTGCTGACCCGTCAGACACTTCGGGCGGTGGGGATCAATCATGGCCTGCGGACCAGCTTTTCGCCCAGTGTCGTCGCCGGCCAGGTCGGCAACGGCGGCCATCTTCACCTGAGCGTCTGGCAAGGCGAACGCAACATGTTTGCTGGTGGAACCGGACCTCACGGCATCACCGGCGTCGGTGAGGCGTTTGCAGGCGGCATCCTTCGGGAGCTGCCCGCCCTTCTCGTGATCGGATGCCCGAGCGTCGCCAGCTACCTGCGCCTGGTCCCCCAGCATTGGGCGGGCGTGTACCAGGCGTGGGGGCTCGAGAATCGGGAAGCGGCCCTGCGATTGGTGACGGGCCCGACTGGCTTCGAAACCGCCCACGCCAACCTGGAGGTGAAATGCTTCGATTTGAGCGCCAACCCCTATCTGCTGGTGGGGGCGGTGCTGGCGGCCGGGCTCGCGGGTGTCCGTGACGGCTTGCGCCTCCCGCCGGAGGTGACCGTCGATCCGGCCGGCCTTTCACCGGAAGCATTGGTGGCTGCCAAAGTCGCGAGGCTGCCGCAAAGCCTGCCCGAAGCGCTCGACCATTATGAGAGCAGCGCCGTTCTCGCCGAGGCGCTCGGCGACGCCCTCTTCGAAACCATTGCAGCCGTCCGGCGGGCCGAGGTCGCGTTGTTCGCCCGGTCCACACCGGACGAGGTGGCCGCCGCGACCCGGTGGCGGCACTGATGGCCGTTGCCAACGGTCCTCACTTCACGCCAGAGCAGTGGGCCCACCTCTCGCTCGTCGACCACCACGCCCACAGCGTGGCCAGGGACATTCCCGACCGGGCCGCTCTGGAACGCTTTCTCACCGAGTCCGGGAAGCCGGCGCCGCCCGGCTGCAGCTACTTCGACTCTTTTCTCGGCGCCGCAGTGCTGCGCACTTGCGCCCCGGCGCTCGATCTGCCCTCTTCAGCGACCGCTGACGAGTACGTGGCCCGCCGCCGGGAGCTCGGTGGCGAGGAAGCTAACCGGCGTCTGCTCCGCCGCGCCCGTGTGGCGGAATTACTGGTCGACCACGGGTTTCGAGCCGCCGAGTTGCTTAGCCTCTCGGACCTGGCCAGCGCGGCCGGTACGCCTGTGCGGCAGATCGTGCGTCTGGAGCACCTGGCCGAGGCGGTGGCGGAGGAGGGCGTCGGGCCGGCGGGCTTCGCCGACCGGCTGGGGGAGCGGCTCTCCGGTATCCTGTCCGGCCGCGACGCGGCGGTTGGCTGCAAGTCGATACTGGCCTATCGACACGGGCTCGACATCGACCCGGACGAGCCGGGGCCTGGCGAGGTCCGCGCCGCCGCTGCCGACTGGTTGAAAGAGGCGGCCCACTCCGGGGAGTTGCGGGTCTCGCACCCGGTCCTGCTGCGCCACCTCGTGTGGGCCGGCCTCCGGGCGGGAGTTCCGCTGCAGTTTCACACCGGGTACGGCGACGCCGATCTCGAGCTCCATCGCTCAAATCCTGTCCTGTTGACCCGTTTGATCAGACGGTCGGCACCGCTCGGCGCGCCGATCGTGCTGCTGCATTGCTATCCCTACCATCGAGAGGCCGCCTACCTCGCCGGGGTCTACCCGCACGTGTACTTCGACGTCGGGCTGGCCCTCAATGTGGTGGGACATCGGGCGGCGTCCGTATTGGCGGAGGCGATCGAGTCCGCGCCGTTCCACAAGATGCTCTACTCCTCCGATGCCTTCGGCCTGGCCGAACTGCATCTGGTGGCCGCCGACACGTTTCGCCAGGCGCTGGCGACCGTGTTGGCGCCGCTGGCGGAACGAGAGGCTCGCAGCCCGGAGGAGATCCGTCGTGCCGCGGCGATGATCGGAGCGGGAAATGCCCGCCGCATTTACAAACTCTCTGACGACGGCGGCGGTGGCCGCTCGAGCTCCGCCCGGCCGCATGTCGGCTGAGCCCGACCGCAGCGGGCCCGCCTGAAGATCATCGCTCGCCGAGCTCCCGCCCCCATCGCTCGCCGAGCTCCCGCCCCCCCGGTGCCAGCCGCCGAGCTCCCGCTGGCTGGGCATCTTTGTGGGATTTTCTGTACCGAACTGTGCCCTTTTCAGATTCTCTGAAGCGAACTGTGCCCGGTTGAAGGGGAGCGCGCTGCAGAGAATGATGGGGCGTTCAGGCGTCGAGGATGACTTCGGCGATGGTGCGCAGCTCGTCGGTGGAGCGCGCCCCTACTACCAGCATGGTCACGCCGGCTTCGCTCCAGAGGGACAGCTCGTCGCGGATGCGCTCCCGCGATCCGACGAGAGCCGTGTCGGCCACCATCGAGGTGGGAACGGCCGCCACCGCCTCCTCACGCTTGCCCTCGAGGAAGAGGTTCTCGATCTCCTCGACCTCTTTCTCATAGCCCATGCGGGCATAGACCTGCTTGTGGAAATTCATCTCCCGGGCGCCCATGCCCCCGACGTAGAACGCCACGCCGGGCTTCATGGTCTCGAGCACCGCCTCCCGGTCGTCGGTGAGGTGGACGGCACAGTTGGCCGCGATTTCGAAATTCTGGCGAGTGGTGCGCGCCCCAGGGCGGCCAAAGCCCTCGTCGAGCCAGGCGTTGTATGTGCTGGCCAGGCGAGGTGAGTAGTAGATGGCCAGCCACCCGTCGGCGATCTCCGCGGTCAGGGCCACGTTTTTGGGTCCTTCGGTACCCAGCCAGATGGGGAGGTCGGACCGAAGTGGGTGGGTGATGGGGCGCAGCGACTTGCCGTAACCGAGCGAGTTCGGGCCGTGGTAGGGGAGCGGGTAGTGGGGACCGTTGCTCTCGACGGGCCCGGCCCGTTCGAGGACCTGGCGAACGATGCTGACGTACTCGCGCGTGCGTGCCAGGGGCTGGCCGAAGGGCTGGCCATACCAGCCCTCCACCACCTGGGGCCCTGAGACGCCCAGACCCAGGATGTGGCGCCCGCCCGAGAGGTGGTCGAGGGTGAGGGCATGCATGGCCGTGGACGTCGGCGTTCGTGCCGAGATCTGGACCACGGCTGTACCGAGGCGGATCCGGCTGGTGGACCCTCCCCACCAGGCCAGCGGGGTGAAGGCATCGGATCCCCATGACTCAGCCGTGAAGACGGCGTCGTAGCCCAGACGCTCAGCCTCTGTCAGCCGTTCCTGGACCCCGCTTGGGGGCGCCGCTTGCCAGTAGCCGAACTGCAGGCCGAGCTTCATCGCGGTCGCGAGCGGACGGTTGCCAGGCCGGGGGGCGGATCCCCGACCGCGGCCGACAGGGCGGTGTTCATTCGCACTTTCCTCTCTCGTCTGTCAGGTTCAAAAGTCAAGGCAGCGGGCGCCGCTCTGTGGCCATGCCGTGGCGCTGCTCGGTGGCCTGCCGTGGCGCTGCTCTGTGGCCATGCCGTGGCGCTGCTCTGTGGCCATGCCGGGGCGCTGCTCTGCGGCCATGCCGTGCACATTGACCTCCGTTCCCATCGGACTGCCGTGCTCATCGTAAGAGGCGCAGCGGGCGGCAGCGAGCGGGACGAGGAGAGGGAGCAGGAATCCGTCTTGATGCTGTACACTTCGTCTTGTGAATGGCCAGGGATCTGGCGCCCACCAGGAAAGCTCTCGTCTCGAGGCCCGGAGCGAGCGCAAGCGAGCGGGCATCCGCGAGGAGCAGCGCAACCTGACCCGTCAACGCTTGCTGGGCGCGGCGTTGACCTGCTTCGAGAAGCACGGGTACGGCGCCACCACGATCGAGGACGTCGTGGCCGAGGCCGAGGTGGCCAGGGGAACGTTTTATTTGCACTTCGACAACAAGCTCGAGCTGGTCCGAGCCCTGTCCGACGAGGTCCAGCCTGCAGTCGGGGCGCTCTACGAACAACTCGACCGGTTGCTCACCAACCCGGATCGGGCCGCCATTCGGGACTGGATGGTCGAGGCGCTCGGCTGGTTTGACACCCATCGCACCATGGTTCTGGTGTGGCAGGAGCTCGCCGTAAGCGAGCCCGACCTGATTGTCGTGTCGCCATTTCTCACCGCGGACCATATGCCCGGATATCTGAGCCGCTGGCCGCGCCATCTCCGGGAGGCCGCCCGGCTAAGGGTGGTCCTGCTCGTTCAGCAGCTCCGGGGAGCATTCCTGCTCTCGCACGTGCGGCACGGGCTGAGCGTCAGCGACGAGGTCCTCGTCGATGTGCTCACCGACCTCTGGTTCACGGCGCTGACCGATTTCAACATCGAGTCGTTTACCGCTTCGTCGCCGGCGGCGCGGTCGAAGAAGGCGTCTCGCTGAGCGCCGGCCGCTCCGAACCGCGCCAACCTGGCCACTGGCGGTAGGCGCGCCCCGCTCCGTCAAACTCCACGCACCCGGATCGGTACCGGGAAAGCGCCCTCACCCGTCCTCGGTCGACACTACCCACCGCCCGCTGTCCTCCTCGAGCTCGATGCTCGACACCCGAGCGTTGAACACGAAGTCCTTCCGCAGCCGTGTCGCTCAGGGACGGAACTGGATGGCCCGGGGGCCAAGTGAAGCCGGCTGGGCCACCACCCGGTAGGCGAGCTCGGCCCATTCGCAGACCATGGGGCGAGTGTCGCAGGGGTCGATCATCTCCTCGATCTGGAACTTCGAGAGAGGCCCGAGCGGGCCGCGCACGCTCTCGATCCGGGCGTTGATCTCGGCGCGCAACGCCACCGGGTCGGCGGCTTCGGCCAGCTGCCGCTTGTAGGCCGCTTCGATGCCACCTTCGGGAGGGATGCCGCCTACGTCCGCCGACGGCCAGGCGACCCGCACGGACGCCTGCGCTTGCGGGGTGGCGAAGTTGTTGCCCGCCACCCCGAAGCTGCGCCGCATCACGACGGTGAAGAGGGGCACCGTGACCTGGGCGAAGGCCACCATCCACTGGCCGCCGGCCCGGATGGCCCCTGTCCGCTCGTGCTCCAACCCCACGGCGAAGCCGGGGTTGTCGATCAGGTTGAGAATCGGAATGTGGAACAGGTCGCACAGATCGAGGTGGCGGGACAACTTCCGGCACCCGTCGGCGGTCATGGCGCCCCCGTTGACATGACGGCTATCGGACGCCAGGACGCCCAGCGGGTGCCCGTTGAACCGCACGAAACCGACCACCTGATCGGTCCCCCACAGCGGCCCGATCTCGAAGAACGAGCCGTCGTCGGCCATCAACTCAATGGCCCGGCGAATGTCGAAAGTCGTGGTCCGGCGGCGGGGGATGAGCGAACGCAGCTCCGGGGCATAACGATCGGCCGGGTCCCGGGGGTCGGGACGCTCAACCGGTGGAGGCTCGTACACGCTGGACGGAAGGTAGGACAGAAACCTGCGCACCTCTGCGGCCGCGGCCGCTTCGCTGTCGGCCAGATTGTCCACCGACCCGTTGCGACAGTGGACCCGCCAGTCGCCGAGGTCTTCCTTGGTGATGTCGTAGCCCATCGCGTGCTGCACGACGGGCGGTCCGGCCACGAACAGCTGGGCGATGTCGCGCACCATCACCGAGAAATGCCCGAGGACGGCCTTGGCTGCCCCGATCCCCACCACGCTGCCGAGCAGCATGTTGACCACCGGCACCGTGGACAGCTGTTCCGTGAAGGCGGTGCTCCCGAGGTGGCCCGGCAGGAACGAGCCCCCGCCTCCCGTCACCCGGGGCCGGCCGGCGACGATGGCGCCCCGGCTCTCCTGGACGGACGCTTCCCCCTCGCGCTGCTGCTCGGGAACCATCGCGGCCACGCTGCCGCCGCCCGATGAGCCGTCCAGGAGGCGTATGGACGGTGTCTGCAGCTGCACGGACAGCCGGTCGAGATACATGCTCTTCCCCCCGATGGCTCCGTCGGCGTGGCCGCCCCTGGAGGTGAAATCATCGGCGCACACCACGACGGGTCTCGCCTCGATCGTGCCCCGGCCTCCGACGTGGTTGGCGGGAGTGAACGCCGACACCCGCCCGTCGTCGCCGTACGACGCGAAGCCGGTGATGCTGCCGACCTCACGGAAGGATCCCTCGTCGAGGAGGAGGGCGATGCGCTCCCGGCAGGTGAGCTTGCCCCGGCTGCGCTGCCGCAGGACGCCGGGGTCTTCGGATCCAGGCGCCAACCGGGCGTGGGCCAGCTGCTGCAGGTCCTGGATGTCCCGCAGCACATCGTCCCAGCTGTCGCTCTCGGCGGTCGCCCGCGGTGCCCCGGCACCGCCCTGGCGGGCGTCGATCACGGCGAGAATGTCGCCGGCGCCGAGCTCGGCACCCGGCTCGAGTGATTGGATCGAGGCGACGATGCCCGAGCAGGGCGCCAGGACGACCGTTTCCATCTTCATGGCGCTCACCACCACGACCGGGTCACCTTCGACCACGGTGTCGCCTTCGGCCACCCGGAACTCGACCAGGGCGCTGGCCACGGGGCACTCCACGCCGTGGTGCCCGTCGGCAATCGGCAGGGCCGAGGAGGAGTGGCCGTCTGCTGCCGCTCCCGGTCGCGCTGCCGCTCCCGATCGCACAGGGACGCCATCAAGCCCGGTCGAGGCCTGTTGCTCCAGGAAGGCCACCGCCGCCCCGGCTGGCCGCGGCGCCGCCAACCGCTCCCTCACGTCAGAGGAGTCGGACAGCAAGGATGTGCGGGCGTCCCCGTCGCGCACCTCCGGCGTCGACAGGATGGCCCGTAGCTGCTCGATGTTGGTGGGCAGGCCAGTCAGGTGGAACTCGTCCAGGGCCCGGCGGGTCCGGTCGATAGCCGCGCTCGAGTGGCGCGCCGTTGGGCGACGAGCAGACCACCTTGGCGAGCAGAGGATCGAACTGGGGCGGCGGCGCGTACCCGACGTAGCCACACGAGTCGACCCGGACGCCCGGCCCGGAGGGCTCCTTGTAGGCCGAGATCATCCCAGTTCCGGAGGCCACCACCCTGGCCTGGACGGCGTAGCCACGCGGGGAACCTACCGCCGCCTGATCCCCGAGTCCTATCGCCGCCAGCGAGCCGCCGCCGGCGATGCGCAGCTGCGCCTCAACCAGATCGATCCCCGTGACCTGCTCGGTGACAGTGTGCTCTACCTGGATCCGCGGGTTGCCCTCGATGAAGAAATGCTGCCCTGCCTCCGGGGCGACCAGAAACTCGAGCGTGCCGGCGTTCACATGGTGGGCGGCCCGGGCCAGTCGCACGGCGTCGTCGAGGATCCGGGTTCGCAGGGCGTCGTCGAGACCCGCAGCGGGCGCTATTTCGACAACCTTCTGGTTGCGCAGCTGCACGGAGCAGTCCCTCTCGTGGAGGTGGATGGTGTTCCCGTCGGCATCGGCGAGGATCTGGACCTCGATGTGCCGGGGGCGGCCGACCACCTGTTCCAGGAACAGGGCGCCGTCGCCGAACGCTGCCGCCGCCTCGCTGCGGCAGCGTTCGAACGCTTCCGCCATCGCACCACGGTCGGGCACCATGCGAATGCCGCGGCCTCCCCCGCCGGCCGCTGCCTTCAGCATGACCGGATAGCCGAGCTCATCGGCCGAAGCGGCCGCTTCCTCGGCCGAGCCCACCGTCGGACTGCCCGGCACGACCGGGATGCCGATCGACGCGGCCAACGAGCGAGCCCGGGTCTTGTCGCCGAAGAGGCGGAGCACTTCTGCGCCGGGGCCGACGAAGATCAGGCCGGCGGCCGCAGTCGCCTCCGCGAACGCAGCGCTCTCAGACAGGAACCCGTACCCGGGATGGACGAAGTCGCAGCCGGTCTCCAGCGCGATCTTCACCAGGGCATCGCCGTCCAGGTAGGCGGCGACGGGGTCGTTCACCGCTCCGCCGCCGATCGGGCGCGCTTCGGTGACCAGGCGAGTGTGCAGGCTGAGAGCATCGACGGACGCGAAAACGCCCACGGACTCGAGCCCCAGGTCCGACGCGGCCCGGGCCACCCGGATCGCGATCTCGCCTCGATTGGCGATCAGCACTCGGCTCTGCGCCACCACTACCTCCTGATTCGTGACCTGCGCCGGCGTCCGGCGGTCGCGAGCATTCCTCGCGAAACGCTAGGCGCGGCCTACCAATCTCTGCACCCCGTGGGAAGCAAGGTGACCGTGGAGACCGCCAGCCAGCCGGGAGGCTGGTCGTCGCCGGCGCCAGTTGGGAAACAAGGGCCAGGTAGGCGCCTGGTGGGCGTAAATCGGGGTTGCGGTTGCTGTCGCGCTGGATCGAGGCTCCCGGCTGGTAGGCCGAGGCTCCGCAACCGGTCGGCGTGGCCCGGACCCTCATCTTGATGACCTCGGCGCCGGGATCGGGGCTTCAGCTCCGGGTACGACCTGGCCGTGGCCTCCGGTCGCGAGGCGGACGCGATCGTTCATCACTACCGCTCGGAGGACCAACGGGGCCGTCGCCTGGTATTTTGCGATTATGCCGTCTGATCATCTGGCGATGCTTAAGCGTGACCATCCAGCCGCCGGGAAATGAACGACTCCCGATCCGCACCGCGTTTTCAGCGCGAGCTCCCCGCCAAATGCCTGAGCATCTCGAGTTCGGGGCGACCTTAGGAGGCGACATCAACGAGGTGGGCCGCCTCGAGGCCCTGCCGATCGATTCACTCTGGGTGGGCGGTCACGTGACCGGGCCCAACGAGTTCTCTGAGCTCATTGTCAACTTGACCCGGCTCGCCGTCGTGAGCTCGAGGGTTGTCGTGGGCGCCGCCGCCCTGGTGCTCCCCTTGTACCAACCGGCGATAGTGGCCAAGCAAATCGCTGACCTCGACCGGTACACGGGAGGACGGATCGTGCTGGGCGTGGGCACCGGTGGGGACTATCCGGAGGAGTTTCGGGCCTGTGAAGTCCCTCTCGAACACCGGGGAGCCAGGCTGACCGAAGCCATCGAGGTCCTGCGCGCCTTCTGGAGCGGGCAGGAGGTGACACACGACGGCCGCTTCTACCACATCAACGGCGCCCACATCGCACCCGCGCCGCCACAGGGCAGCGCGATTCCCATTGTGATCGCAGGTCGGACCAAGGCGATCAGACGAGCGGCGCTGGTTGGCGACGGGTGGATGCCGTACTTCTACTCCGCCCGTGCATACGCCGAGTCCGTCCGGGCGATTACCGAGCTCGCGGCAATAGCCGAGCGCGATCTGAGCGCCTTTCACTGGTACAACTACACGTTTGTCCTGCTGGACGACAACGAGTCACGGGCGCGGGAGCGAGCCGCCAGGTTCCTCGGTGCCGGGTTCCGCGGTGATCCCGGCCAGGATTACGCACTGCTCGTTGACAAGGTGGCCGCAGTCGGAAACACGGCGACGGTGACCGGTCGGCTTCAGAGTTACGTGGATGCCGGTGTACGCCGATTCATCCTCGTCCCGTTGACGAGCGGGGAGGAGCGTGTCGAAATGATCAGCCGGCTGCTGGACGAGGTCGCGCCCAACCTGGAATAGGGGGCGGCGGGCTTGCGAATTCTCGGTGACGATCGTCCGTTCCGTGGCAATGCCGACTCCTTCCGTCGGCCCTGCGACCCGGTTGTCCCTGCCAGGACCGGATGCTACAGTCCGACGGCTGGGTGGGGGTATCTGCTATTCGTGAATGCCCTGGCCGTGCGTGGACGAAAGGAGCACCGTGAGTCAGATTGAGACGCTCGTCACTCCGGACATGGAGGAGAGAAAAGGGGTTTGGGGCGAGGAGAGAGTCTCTTATCCGGTCTCCGAATCAGATATCAGGAAATGGGCCATTGCCGTTTACTGGGGCGAGACGCCACCACGACTCTACTGGGACGAGGAGTACGCCAAGGGCACTCGATGGGGCGGCATCATCGCGCCTGAGGACTTCAATCCCTTCGCCTGGACGGTCCCCATGGTGCAGCCGAGACCGGCCGGTGCGGTGCCGGGCAGGACTCCGAAGAAGGGCGACAATGTTCTCAATGGTGGTCAGGTCGATACCTTCGGCGTTCCTATGCGCCCGGGCGATGTCATCACCAGCCGAAGCCGGCTCTCACACTGGGAGGAGCGGGAAGGTCGCAACGGGCTCACGCTCTACACCTATACAGAGACGGAGTGGCGCAATCAGAACGGCGAGCTGGTGAAGACCCGGATCTCAACCGGCATTCGTTACTAAGTGGACAGGGGCGGCCAGGGGCGAGCGCTAACGAGAGCGAGCGAGAGCGAAAGAGAGCGAAAGAGGAAGCATGGCTTACAACGTGTACTTCGAGGACGTCGAGGTCGGGCAGACGATACCGGTGTTTGAGCGTAAGACGGACTTCATGCACTGGAACCGGTACGCGGCGGTCAACGAGGAGTACGTCTACGTGCACATGGATGACGAGGCCGGCAAAGCTGCCGGTCAGGGCGCGGCATTCGGTATGGGCAATCTCCGCTGGGCCTATGTGCTCAATGCTCTTCGCGGGTGGATCGGCGACGAGGCTGAGGTCAAGGAGCTGGGGATGCAGTTCCGAGCGATCAACCACAAAAACGACGTCCTGCGGACACAAGGCGTGATCACGGAAAAGAAGCAGGAGAACGGCGAGAATCTGGTCGTGTTGACCGTCAACGTCGTCAACCAGAAGGATGAGAAGACCGCCCCGGGTCGGGCAGTGGTGTCGCTGCCGTCTCGCAGCTGATCGACGGCAAGGAGAGTGGGGTCGATGAAACTGGGTTTGAGCATCGGCTATTCGGGCGCCAGGATCCGGGTCCCGATCGAGCAGATCCAGCTGGCCGAGGAGCTGGGCTACGACTCGGTGTGGACCGCGGAGGCCTACGGATCGGATGCCATCACAGTTCTGGCGTGGATCGCCGCCCAGACCAAGCGGATCCGCTTGGGCACCGGCATCATGCAGCTGGCCGGCCGGCCTCCGGCCATGGCCGCGATGCAAATACAGACGGTGGACGCCCTGGCCGGGGGCAACCGGATGATCGCCGGATTCGGGGTGTCCGGGCCGCAGATCGTGGAGGGTTGGTACGGTCAGCCGTGGGGGAAGCCCTACTGGCGACTGCGGGACTACATCCAGATCATCCGCAAGATCAACCTCCGCGAGGGGCCGGTCACACACCAGGGTCGAGAGATCTCCCTCCCTTACACCGGTGAGGGCGCGATCGGGCTCGGCAAACCGCTGTCGTCGATCCTGCATCCCAACCCCGACCTGCCGATCTGGATGGGATGCGGCGGAGAGTCGAGCGTCAAGCTGGCGGCCGAACTGTGCGACGGCTGGCTTCCGCATGGATTCCTTCCCGGGCGAATGCAGCACTTCGCACCCTGGATCGAGGAGGGCTTTCGTCGGGCCGGAAACGGCAAGTCCTGGAAGGACTTCGAGATTCAAGCCGGTGGATCGGTGCAGATCACCGATGACGTGGCCGGGGCGATCCGCGCCGCTAAACCCAACGTGGCTCTTTATGTCGGCGGGATGGGCCATCGCACCATGAACTTCCACAAGAAGCAGATGCAGGAATCGGGGTATGCGGACGCGGCCGAACGGATTCAGGAGCTCTTCCTCTCCGGTCGGAAGGAAGACGCCGTGGATGCCGTACCTGACGAGTACGTCGACGAGCGGGCGCTCTACGGTTCGCCCGATCGCATCGCGACGCGCTGGCGGGCCTGGGAAGACTCGGGGATCACTGGCTTCACTGTGCGCGCCGACCAGGACGAAGCTCTTCGGCTGATGAGCCGCCTGACCGGGGCGGCCACATGATCGCTGCTACATGATCTCCGGGGACACCACGACCAAGGATGTGAACGCATCGGCGTGAAGCCGCCCGGCGGTAGCGCCGTTTGTGCACAAAGGGGGCCCCAAGCGTTCCCGGCCGCGGGCGACAGCCAGCCGCTGTCAGGTGTCGAGATATTCGGGGGGGATATCGAACTTGAAGAATCGCGCCGCGTTGAGGCCGAGGATCTTGGCCCGCGTGCTCTCTGAGACCGCGTTCATCTCACGTTCGATCGCCTCGGCCGAATGGGGCCACGAACCCTCGTGGTGGGGATAGTCGTTGGCCCACATGAAGTTGTCGGTGAAGTCATGGGCCTCGACCAGGTCCAGGGCGGCCTGGTCCTCGCCCAGGGAGGAGGCGCCGTTGGTGCGGTAGTAGTCGCTCGGCATGCGTTCGAGCTTGGGTCGCACCCAGAAATGGTGCTTCAAGTAGGCCTCATCCAGGGACTGCAGAAACCAGGGAACCCACCCCGCGTTCGCCTCGATGGTGGCGAACTTGAGGTTCGGGAACCGGTCGATGACTCCCGACGCGCACAGGTTGGCGACCGGCTCGGCGGTCGGTGCGAGCGAGAACACCGCGTAGTTGATGACGGCGCCACCATTACCGCGGGAAAGGCGGGGGTCCATACCCGTGGAGACGTGGAAGGTGATCGGCATGTCCACGTCCTGGATGACCGACCACAGCGGATCAAAGTGGGGCAGGTTGTAGTTGAGGTGCGCCACGTTGTGCGGCCCCCATATTGGCTTGCACGGCAGCATCAGGACGCGATACCCGAGCTCGGCGGCATGCTCCACTTCGGCAATGGCGCCGCGGAGATCCGAGGTAGGGATGGCCGCAGCCACGTTACAACGATCCTTGTAGGGACCCGTGACCTCCATGGCCCATTCGTTGTAGATCCGGCACTGTGCTTCCACGAACTCATGGTCCTCGGAGCTCCACATCAGCAGCGGAGCACCGTTCGGAAAGATCAGTTCGGCGTCAACGCCATCGAAACGTTGCTCCGCCAGGCGATTTTCGATGGTCTCGGCGTCGAATGTCCATCCGGCCTTGCCCGTGTTCGAGCGGTACAGGTCCTCACCGAACATTTCAAAGCGCGGGACTCGCGTTGGGCGCATCCCCTCCTGCACCATCGTCGCCTTACCATCCGCATCGCGTTCTACATGCGGGAGCCGGTGGCGGAACCGCTCATCGATGCGCTCCGGAAAAAGGGTCGAAGGCGGCGTCAAGTGAGCGTCACAGGACACAATGAAGTACTTCTTGGATGCATCGGGACGGACCGAACGGGCCCAGCCCTCGGGTGCCGGTGTCTCGACACGCCACATGTTCTCCGGGTTTACCGGGATGTCGGCAAGCTGGCTCACGACGCTCCTCCGAGTTCGGGATGCTGATCAGTGGCGAAATGCACAGCCATAGTTTCGGTCGAGGTGATGGTCCAGGTCAACCCGGGCCGGCGGCGCCCCGGGGTTGCCACCGGGTGAGGGGGGCCGGGAGAGGCCGGGGAGGCCGGGGAGGCCGGGCCGTGCGGAGTTGCCGCCGGCTGAGGGGGGCCGGGAGAGGCATGGGAGGCCGG
This sequence comes from uncultured Acidimicrobiaceae bacterium, assembly GCA_963834725.1. Classification (GTDB taxonomy): domain Bacteria; phylum Actinomycetota; class Acidimicrobiia; order Acidimicrobiales; family Palsa-688; genus PALSA-693. The sequence goes on along the minus strand of CAWICN010000001.1, from coordinate 1,526,714 downwards.
GGAGGCCGGGCCGTGCGAGTTGCCACCGGGCGAGGGGGCGGGAGAGGCCGGGAGGCCGGGGCGGGAGAACCGGCCCGTGCAGGGCCGCCCACCGGGCGAGGGGGCCGGGAGAGGCCGGCCCGGGCGTGGGCTCAAAGCATGGTGACGGCAGGTTGACCATCCGACCCTGGGTTGGTAACGTGCGGGGCAGCCCTACAGGGCATGGACGCTCGCGGGACCGTTAGCGGATCGTTAAACGGACGCTACCGGGAGGTAGTTAAACGGACGCTACCGGGAGGTAGATGGGACGGCCACTGGCAGAGGCGCGACTGGTTGCAGACCGGACGTCACATCCGCTAGGAAGGCGCCAGCTACGACGCCCCGAAAGGGAGCACCCCATGGATCTTGTCTTTAACGAAGAGCAAGAGGAGCTGAGACGATCGGTTCGTCGATTCCTCGAAGACAAGTCGCCCGAGGAAGAGGTCAGAAAGCTCATGGAGACGGCTGACGGTTACGATCCAGCCGTCTGGCGTCAGATGGCGGAGAGCCTGGCCCTGCAGGGCCTCACCATCCCGGAGCAGTACGGCGGCTCGGGCTACAGCTACCGGGAGCTGGCCATCGTGCTCGAGGAGATGGGGCGGGCTTTACTGTGCGCCCCGTATTTTTCGTCGGTCGCGCTGGCTGCCAACCTGCTGATCGCGCTGGGCGACGAGGATGGCAAGAAGTCCTATTTGCCCCGGATCGCCGACGGAACCATGATCGCCACCGTGGCCCTGATGGAGCCGTCGGGTCGATGGGACGAGGAGGGCGTCACCCTCCCGGCGTCAGGGAGCGATGACGACTGGGTGCTGACAGGAGAGAAGTCCTTCGTCCTCGACGGCGGCATCGCCGATTTGATCCTCGTCGCGGCCAGATCGCCCAACGGCGTGTCCGTGTTCGCCGTCGAACGGGGGGCACCGGGACTGACCGCCACTCAGCTCACGACGCTGGACATGACCCGGAAGCAGGCCAAACTCGCCTTCACCGCCACGCCGGCTCGCCTGCTCGGATCGGAGGGCGCGGGCTGGCTCGCCATCTCGAAGATGCACGACCTGGCCGCGGTCGGTCTGGCCGCCGAGCAAGTCGGTGGCGCGCAGAAGGTGCTCGATATGGCAGTCGACTACGCCAAGAATCGAGTGCAGTTCGGTCGCTATATCGGCAGCTTCCAGGCCATCAAGCACAAGTGTGCCAATATGCTGCTGGACGTCGAATCCGCAAAGGCGGCTGCCTACTATGCCGCGTGGGTGGCCGCGGAAGGTGATGACGACCTTGGCATCGCCGCAAACATGGCCAAGACCTATTGCTCGGAGGCGTACTCCTACGCCGCCGCGGAAAACATTCAGGTCCACGGCGGTATCGGGTTCACCTGGGCCCATCCCGCCCATCTGTACTTCCGTCGCGCCAAGAGCAGCGAGGTCCTGCTCGGCGATCCGTCCTACCACCGCGAGCTCCTGGCCCGGCGCCTCGGGGTGTAGCCCGGCCCTCCCCGGACAAACCCGGTGGTGGTCGAGCGGCCCGGCGGAAAGGCGCGGCCAGAGCCGGATGGACGACCCCGGTGGTTCCGTGAAGACCAGCCGGTGCGGATGAGGCCGATGCTCGTGTGACTGCGTCAGCACCGAGGGTGTGGCCACGGCGCCTGGTGCACTCCGATGCGGCGCCTTAATCATCCGGGCGATACGATTCATGGGCGAGGCAAAGTGACCAGGAAGTACCTGGGAGACGATGGGATCGGGTTGTTGGACCTTGAGGTGTGGCTCGAGAACGGCCGGGGGGGCATGACGACTCCCGGCACGGCGACAGAGATGCTGCCCGGACGCTGACCGCCTGCCCGCCAACAACGGGAGTCCCGGTTGTAGCGCCTGTCGACCGGGACAGCGTATAACCAGGAAGAACCGACCTCCGGAAGGGGACGATGGAGACCATCAAGGACAAGACGGCTGTCGTTGGAATCGGCGAGACCACCTACTACAAGCACGGGGGGGCGCCGGTCGCCGAGTTTCGCCTGGCCATCGAAGCGATCACCAAGGCTGCGGAAGACGCCGGCATCGACGTTCGCGATATCGACGGATTCGCCTCGTACAGCAACGATCGCAACGATCCGCCCCGACTGGCGGCCGCCCTCGGAATCAAGGATCTCGCCTTCTCCAATATGGTGTGGGGAGGCGGCGGAGGGGGTGGTTCCGGCGCCGTCGGAAATGCGGTTGCGGCGATCGCCGCCGGCTACGCCAACTACGTGGTCGTATTTCGGGGCCTGGCCCAGGGGCAGTTCGGGCGGTTTGGTCAAGCCGCACCGATACCCAAGGTCGGCTACCCCATGTCCTACACGATGCCCTATGGCCTCATGTCGGCCGCCCAGATGTTCGCCATGCGCGTGCGGCGTTTTATGCACGACTACAACGTGGGCCAGGGCCCGATGCGGGCGATCTCGATGGCCTCCTATCGGCACGCCCAGGCTAACCCCCGTGCCGTCATGAGGGGCCGGCCGCTGAGCGAGGAGGACTACAACAACTCGCGCTGGATCGTGGAGCCCTTCCACCTGTTCGACTGCTGCATGGAGAACGACGGGTCGGCGGCAGTGCTGCTGACCACGGCGGAGCGAGCCCGGGACCTGAAGCAGAAGCCGGCCTATGTGATGGCGGCGGCGCAAGGATCTGCCTATCGTCAAGCCGCCCCGGTGCACAACGCCCCCGACTACGCAACCTCCAACTTCAAGACGGTGGCCAAACGGTTGTACGCGATGGCAGGGGTCGGGCCGGGCGAGATCGACGTCGTGCAGTCCTACGAGAACTTCACCGGTGGCGTGATGATGAGCCTGGTCGAGCATGGCTTCTGCGGACCCGAAGAGGCTGAGGAGTTTATGACCCTCGAGCATTTTTCCGCTCCCGAGGGGAAGTTGCCGCTCAACACGAGCGGCGGCAACCTGGCCGAGTGCTACATGCATGGGCTCGAACTGGTCACCGAGGCCGTCCGTCAGGTGCGCGGCACGTCGACCAGCCAGGTCAACGACGTCGAGTTGTCCATGGTCTGCTCTGGACCGATGGTTCAGCCGGTAAGCGATTTGATCCTGCGAGCGTAAGGACAAGAAGGATGACTGCCACCACACCGTCAACCGAATCCCAAACCTACCTTCCGAGCGGTCTCCCCGCCCCGGTCCCCGCCGGCGACGGACTGGATACCGAGTTCTGGGAAGCCGCGAAGCGCCATGAGCTGGTGGTGCAGCAGTGTGTCGCCTGCCAGACCTTCCAGTGGGGGCCGGAGTGGGTGTGTCACCACTGCCACTCCTTCGACGTCGGCTGGGCCCAGGTCTCCGGACGCGGCCGCATCTACAGCTGGGAACGACCGTGGCATCCAGTGCACCCGGCGCTGGCCGGCGCCGGGCCGTACATCGTGGTTCTGGTCGAGCTTCCTGATGCCGACAACGTCAGGATGGTGGGGAACCTCCTGGGTGATCCGATGCAGGACGTGGTGATCGGCAGCGAAGTGCAGGCGGTGTTCGAGGACCATCCGGACAAGAACGTCACGCTGGTGCAATGGGAGGTCGTCGGATAGCTCCGCGGTAGGGGGGAGGTCGACAAGAGTCACGGATTGGTGGTTGGTTCGTTGACGGATAGCACAGGACATCCTGGTGTCCCGGGGGGGCCGATGCTCTCGGGATTGCGAGTGCTGGACCTCACCGATGAGCGCGGCGCGTTGTGTGGGCGGTTGTTCGCCGAGCTGGGAGCAGATGTCGTCAAAGTCGAACCACCCGGCGGGTGCTCGACCCGACGGGTGGGTCCATTTCTCGACGGGATCCCGGGACCCGACCGGAGCCTCTACTTCATCGCCTACCAGGCCGGCAAGCGGTCGGTGACGTTGAATCTGGACGTCGCCGACGGGCGTGACCTGCTTGGCGAACTGGTACGGTGTTCCGATTTCGTGGTCGAATCGCTCGGCGACGATTACCTCGATTCACGGGGCATCGGTTATGACTGGTCGAGCGCCCTGAATCCGGGGATCATCTACACGACCATCACCCCCTTCGGCGACCGGGGACCGAGCGCCCGCTGGCGAGCCCTCGACATCAACTGCTGGGCGTCGGGCGGCATGATGTTCCTCACCGGCCTGCCCGGCCGCCCGCCGTTACAGATGGCCGTTCCTCAAGCGTTCCTCCACGCCGGAGCAGAGGCCGCGGCAGCAAGCATGCTGGCCTACTTCTCGCGACTGCATGACAACCAGGGCCAGAAGGTGGTTGTGGACACTCAGGCCTGTGTCGTATGGACCCTCATGAACGAGCAGGCATACCCTGTCCTCCACGGGGAGTTCTTGAAGCGGACCGGACCGGTGGCCGGGTCGGCCAGGATCAGTCGGCGGACCGTCTATCCCTGCGCGGACGGTTACGTGACCTTCATCCTGACCGGCGGCAACCCGTACGCCAGGTCTTCCCGGCTGATGGTCGAGTGGATGATCGAGGAGGGGGTCGCTCCGGATTGGCTCAAAGAGATCGACTTTGACGAGTGGACAGTGGCGAGGTACATGGCGGACCCTGACCCGGCGTTCCTGGAAATGATGCGCGAAAGCGAGCAGGCGGTGCATGAGTTCTTCGCCGGGAAGACCAAGATGGAGCTGTACCACGGTGCCATCGAGCGTCGCATCCTCCTGGCGCCGGTGTCGACACCCAGGGACATCGCCGAAGACCAGCAACTGGCCGCCCGCCACTACTTTCGCACCGTCCGGCACGAGAGCGTGGGGAGGGACCTTCCTCTTCCCGGGCGGTTTGCTCGTTTCAGCGCGGTGCCAACCGGCGACCTGAGTCCCGCGCCACGCCTCGGCGAGCACAACCTGGACGTGTACCGGGATCTCTTGGGCGTGGAGATGCCGCGCCTGCGTTACCTGTATTCGACGGGGGTGATCTAAGTCTCCGAGTCGACCTACAAACTTGCAATGGAGGACATCTCCATACTTGACTTCAGCTGGTATGGGGTCGGACCGATCACGACAAAATACATGGCCGACAACGGTGCGACCGTCGTCAAGGTTGAGTCGAATGCCCGTTTGGACGGATTGCGGCTCGGAGCGCCCTGGAAGGACGGCCAGCCCGGAAACATCAACGCCAGCCAGTTCTTCGGCAGCTACAACTCGTCAAAGAAGAGCATTACGCTGGATATGAACACGGGCGAGGGCCGAGATATAGTGCGGAGATTGGTACCGCATTTCGATACCGTCGCCGAGAGTTTTACGCCGGGAACGATGGCGAAATGGGGCCTCGGGTACTCAGATTTGTGTGAGTTGCGTCCCGATCTTCTGATGCTGTCAACTTGCATGCAGGGCCAGACCGGTCCCCATGCGAAGTATCCCGGCTTCGGAAACCTGATGGCATCGCTGACCGGTTTTTACTACATGTCGGGCTATTCTGTGGATGCAATTGCTCCGCCCTACGGTGCGTATACCGACTTCATCGTGCCCAGGATGGCGGCGTTCGCGCTCATGGGGGCGATCGAGCACCGCCGGCGGACCGGGCAGGGACAGCATCTGGACATTTCTCAGTTCGAAGCCGCGGTGCACTTCATGGCTCCGGTCCTTATCGACTACATGGCCGGCGGCGAGCTGGTCCGTCCGCAGGCCAACCGTTCGGATCGGTTCGGGCCGCATGGCGCCTACCGGTGCGCGGACGAGGGCGACGACGAACGGTGGGTGACCATCGGCGTGGAGAACGACGACCAGTGGCGCAGCCTCCTCCGCGTCCTCGGCCAGCCCGAAGGTGACCCGAGGTTCACGACCGTCGTCAACCGGATCGAAACGGCTGAGGAGGTCGATGAGTACGTTCAGGCACTGGTGCGGGAACGGGACGGACGCACGGTGGTGGAGTCCCTCCAGGCCGCAGGCGTGGCGGCCTATCCCGTACAGAGTTGTCTGGATCTCCATTCGGATGAGAACCTGCTGGGCTTTGAGTTCTGGCAGTGGCTCGAGCAGCGCGACGCCGGCGTCATGCCATACGACGGGCGCTCCTATCGCCTGGATCGCACGGGCAGCAAGCAGACCGCCGCGCCGAGTCTCGGCGCCGACAACGAGGAGATCCTCGGCGGCTTGCTCGGGATGAGCAATGCGGAGATTGCCCGACTGCAGGAGGCTGGAGTGGTCAACTGACCTGGGCCTGATTTCATCGAAAGCAGCCCGGGTCAGTTCGCGACCGGGTCGCATCAGGTGCGGATCGGATTCGGCTAACCCGGCGCCCTCGGCGTCCTGGTCGGCCCCCGGCTCTCCGCCCGGAACGGCGCCAGCATGCCACCGACGAGCATATTGGCGAGTTGCGTCCCCAGCCGTGTGGGCGTGATGGACGGTTGCCGGCGCAGGTACCAATTGCCAGATGCATTGGCGGCGCTGAGGATTGTATCGACGGCGAAATCGACGTCCGAGATGACAAACGTCTTCGAATTCACACCTTCGCGCACCAGATTGCGGACATAGTTGGTATAGGAGCTCATCTCGCCTCGCCATTGTGAGATAAGGGTTCCGATACCGCTGGCCTCGCCGCCAAGAAGGTAGCGGTCATAGAAGGGGGTGAGACGGCCCTCTGGAGCACTGCACACCTGCTCGACGTGGGCGACGATGAGCCGAAAGAGCCGTACGTCGGGCGAGCCGTCCGTCTCGCTGGCAGCTGTCGCAGCGGTGATGATGCGCTCCACATGCTGGAGGGCGATTCGGCACAGCAGGCCTTCTTTGCTCTCGACGTAGTGGTAGAGGCTGGCCTTGGTCAGGCCAAGCTCCTCGGCGATACTGTCCAGGCTGGTCTCCGTATAGCCGAACTCAGCGAACTGGCGAGCGGCCACGGCCAGGAGCTCGGCGCGACGGCGGCTCCGGCGCCGACTGACGCGGGTGGCGTTACCGTTAAGCGCTGGGTCCGTCCCTGGGTCCGTCCCATCGGCGGGACCAGAAGGCATAACGTACGGTACCACGCTTGGTCAGCGACGACGCCGGGTTACCGGGCGACAAACTCCACCTGATGATCTATGACGCCTTCGCTCATCTGCCCATCTATGGTCTCGAGGATCTCGGCTTCGTCGGGCGCGGGGAAGCCGGCGACTTCATTGCCTCGGGCCATACGGCGCCTGGCGGAACGCTCCCTCTCAATACGAATGGGGGCGGGCTGTCCTACACCCACACCGGTATGTACGGAACGTTTGCGCTTCAGGCATCCATACGCCAGCTGCGCGGCGTTGCCCCGGCGCAGGTCGAAGGAGCGCGCATCGGTGTAGTCCATGGAGTCGGCGGCATGTTTGCTGCGGCTTGCACCCTCGTGTTCAGCAACGAAGCGCCCTGAGCGATCCGAATCTCAACCGCGTTGATGATTCTTCGCCCTCCTCGGTTCTGCAAGTGACCCGACTCGCATTTGCTTCTGTGTTAGGAATCATCAACGCAGTTGCGATCTGGACCGCTGAGCGATCCGGACCACGGAGTGGACGACGGACCGGCGCGGCTGCGCTACGTTCTGGGTTCTGGCTGGTTGTGGGCTGGCGGCGTGTGGTCGCCCGGGTCATCTGGTCAGGCGCAGTCGGGTAAGGCGCAGCCGCCGGCGCCGCCCCTGCAGCTGGCGGAAGATCTCGCTATAGCTGCCGCGCACGTCTTGCGGCACCCTCCAGAGATCGATGGTCCCGAACCACCCGAGGGTCCGGACGTGAATGGTCGGGTCGTCCGCCCGGGCGATGTCCGGCCCCCACTCGCGGCTATGACCGAAGATCGTCAGGCCGCCGAGGTCCACGTTGACGGCGTCCGGGACGTAGATGTCGACGTTGCCGAACAGCGCCAGCACGATGATCGACGTCTCGGGCCGGCCGACCTCGGCCTCCCGGATGTCGAAATCGATGTCGGCGAAGGCACTGATGGCGGCACTGCGGCGCGGCAGCTGCAGACGGCCCCGCCGGCCAACATGGCCGAACATCGCAACTGTGAGGCGGGTGGCCTTCCGTCGCGTAGCGCCCCGGGCCACCGGGGTGTCGGGCAGACCTTCCCGAACCGCCGCGAGCTCCTGGCCGAACCGCGCTGCGTACACGGTCTCGACTCGCTCCGAGAACTCGTCGAGGGTCAGGCGCCCGGCGAGGAGGTGATCCCGTAACCAGGTCGCCGTCTGCTCGCGGTCGGCGTTCGACAGACGATAGGAGCCGTCCACTGTCCTCCACGCTAATCGCCCGGGCCGCTGCGGGTCGGCTCACTCAGCCGGGACGCCCGGCTCGAAGCCGGCGGTCGGGCCCTGTAGCTCAGGCCTCCTCGATGATGTCAGTCATCGTTTTCAGGACGCGGAGGGCCGCCAGGAGCTCGGCTTCGGACAGGTGGCCCAGGCGTTGCTCCCACAGGGACTGCCAGGCGGCCCGTTTGTCGTGGACGATGTCTCGCCCCTTGCTGGTGAGCGACACCATGCAAACCCGGCGATCGGTGGGATGACGCTTGCGCTCGACGATGCCGTTGCATTCGAGCTGATCGAGCATGGCGGTCACGGTCGCCGGGTTGAGGTCCGCGCTCCTGGCCAGCTGGCCGGCGGGGACCGCCTCCTCCTTGTCGAGCAGCACCAACGCCCGGAGTTGGGATTGGGTGAGGCCACCGGGCTGCTGCTGGTCGCGGGCGCGTAGCCGCCGTTCGGCTCCGAAGAGCTCGCCCATGGCGATGCGAACCTGCTCGAGCGCGCTGCTGCGAGCGGTGCGGGGCTCGACGACGCTCACGCCAATGCCTCGATCTCGAGGCCGTCCATCTCCGGTTCCTCGGGTGCGAACCGGGCTCGTCGTTCGACCCGCCACATAGCCACCGCCGGAATCAGGGCGATGATACCGAGGCCGAGGACCCACGCGTAGGTCTGGGCGAACGCGTTCGCAATGGCGGCGGGGCTCGCCGGCGCCGACAGGTGAGTGAGATTGGTCTGTAGGACGACGGCGATGATAGCGGTACCGAGCGATCCGCCCACGCGCTGGATGACGTTGAGCTGGGGGCTGGCGTCGTTGATCTGGTCGTGCCGAACGGACGTGAACGCCGCCGACATGGCGGGCATCATGGCGAAGCCGATCCCGACGCCGCGAATCACCATCGCGATCGCGATGATCAGGTAGGGCGTGGTGTCGCTGATGAAAAGGAACGGGATGGTGGCGATCGCCACTATGGTTCCGCCGCATAGACACGTCAGCCCGGCGCCCAGCCGGCGGGTCGTCATGCCCGAGCGCTTCATCCCGATCGACGAACCGGCCGCTTGGGGGATGAGCAGGAGACCGGTGCGGATGGCATCCTCCCCCCGGGCCACCTGGAAGTACAGCGGTAACAGGATCATGGCGCCGAACAGGGCCGCGCCCAGGCAGAACATCACCAGGCTGGCCGTCCGGTAGGCCCGGATCCGGTAGAGATGCAAATCCAGGAGGGGATGCTCGACCCGCCGCGACCGCAGGACGAAGGCCCCGAGGAGCAGCAGACCGCCAACGATGGGCCAGACGACCAGCGCCGAGGTGATGCTGCCGGTCGACGCGCTCTGCGACAACCCGTAGGTGATCCCGACGGTGCCCGATGCGGCGAGCACCAGTCCCTGCCAATCGAGGCGACCGGCCGCCCCGGGCTCCGGCCGGACACGTGGCAGCAGTCGCGTCGCCACGATCGCCGTCACAATGCCGATCGGCACGTTAATCATGAAGATGGCGTGCCAGCTCACGCTCTGGAGGAGCAGGCCGCCGAGGGTCGGCCCGAACACCGGCGCCAGGACCATCGGCACCCCCATCGCGCTCATCAACGTCGGCAGATTCTCCCGTCCGGCGGCCTGGACCATGATGGTCATGCCGGTCGGCATCAGCATGCCCCCGCCGATGCCCTGAAGAACCCGGAAGGCGATCAGCTCACCGGTGGAAGTGGCCAGCGCGCACAGGGCCGAGCCCAGGGTGAACATGATGAGCGCCCACATGTACACCCGGTAGGCGCCGAAGCGGCGCCCGGCCCAGGCCGTGAGGGGGATGACGGCGGCGAGGGCAAGCAGGTAGGCCGACACGACCCATTGAATTTCGGAGAGCGAGCTGTGGAGATCCTTGGCCAGGCTCGCCAGGGCGATGTTGACGATCGTCGTGTCCAGGACGGACATGATCGAACCGAGCACGACGACGACTGCGATCCGACGCACCTGGGGATCGAGATCTCGAAACGAAGTCTTCGCGACCTTCCCGCCCGCGGGCGTGAACTCCATGCGCATGATTCCTGACGTCGGCGAATGTTTGGGCACCAAACTAGACACCAGAAGGTTGGGTGTCAAATTGTTGGCTGGGGAAGGGCTTCCGTCGCACGGCCCCTGTCCGGTGCGGGCGGTCCGATGGCGCCGCGCCGACCACAATGGGACGATGAACACCGTGGACCCGCGGAACACCGTGGACCCGCGCATCCGGACGATCGAGCCGGCCGACGTTCCTGCGGTTGTCGGGCTGGTGCATCAGCTGGCGGAGTACGAACGGGCCGCCGATGCCTGCCATCTGATCGAACCACAATTGCATGTCGCCCTGTTCAATGACCGGCCAGCCCTGTACGGTCACGTCGCCCTCGTCGGGGGCGATGTCGTCGGATGTGCACTCTGGTTCCTCAACTTCTCGACGTGGCGCGGCGTGCACGGGATCTATCTCGAGGATTTGTTCGTCGAGCCCGCCCATCGGGGGAAAGGACTGGGCCGGGCGTTGCTCGTGCGGCTCGCCCAGGAGTGCGTCGCCAACGGGTACGGCCGACTGGAATGGGCGGTCCTGGATTGGAACGAACCCTCGATTGGATTTTACCGATCGCTCGGCGCGCTCCCCCTGGAAGACTGGACCATCTTCCGCCTCGAGGGGGCACCACTCGGGACGCTGGCCCACGGCTGACTTCGCTACGTCTGCCGTCTGAGCAGGGTGACATCCTGACCGGCGGCCAGCGCGGCCGGCGCCCTGCCGTCCAGGGCCTGTCGACTCTCCGGGCGCCCGCCCACCGGACGAGGGCCGTCCACCCGTCGAGGGCCCGTCCATCCGAGCGCTACTGTGGCCAAACGAACGCCAACGAGCCCGGGGGTGGTTATGGCTATCCGTTTCGGATCAGGGACCCTGCAGTTCGAGCTGGTGGAGGGCTGGGAGCGACTGCCCGACGGGTGGTCGCATCCGGACGTGGCGGGCGTGTGTTCGGACGCGAGCGGGAACGTCTTCCTCTATTGCCGGGGTGACCACCCGATCATCATCTACGACCGCGCCGGGCACTTTCTCGACTCCTGGGGTGAAGGCGAGTTCAGTTACCGGACCCACGGCAGCTTCATGAACGGCGGGGACGAGTTGTATCTCGTCGACGATGGGGGAAGCTCGGTCGGCCGCTACAGCCTCGACGGGAAGCTGATGCAGCAGATTGGTCCCAAGGGCGGGCAGAGCGACACCGGCTTCGACGGCCGGAGTCTGGCGTCCGTTACTCACGGTGGCCCGCCGTTCAATCGGCCCACCAACCTGGCGGTAGCACCATCCGGCGACCTGTATGTGTCGGACGGCTACGGCAACTGCCGGATCCATCGTTTCACCCACGACGGCGAGTTGTTGCAGTCGTGGGGGGAGCCCGGCGGTCGACCCGGGGAGTTTCGCACGCCCCACAGCGCGTGGGTGCACACCGATGGCCGGGTGTTCGTGGCCGACCGGGAGAACGACCGGATTCAGATCTTCGGTCCGACCGGTGAATACCTGACCGAATGGACTGATGTGCAGCGTCCGCAGGACATCTTCATCAAGGACGGCCTCGTCTACATCGGAGAGCTGGGATGGCGCAAGGGTTCCGTTGCCTCCCGGCGGGGCCCCATCCTCGAGGAGGAGCCCGCCCGCATGAGCATCTACGACCTGGACGGGAACGTTCTGCTTCGCTGGGGCGATCCCGACCCCACCACGAATGGCTGCTTCATCGCGCCCCACGGAATCTGGGTTGACGACGAGGGGTCGCTTTATATGGCCGAGGTCACCGACACGGTGGGTGTGCGACAGGGCTTGTGTCCACCCGACGCTCACACCTTTCAGAAATTCGCTCGGGTCTGACGAACAGAGGCGCAGCCTGCGCTGCGGGCGCCGGTCGACGGCGAGATGGCCCGCTCGTGAGTGCCGCGGCGCGACTGGGTTCGACACGAACCACGGGACGGTTTCGGTGACCGTGAGGAGCCTCGGCTCGATAGCGCCTCGGGTCGCCTCGACGGCATGGGTGAGCGAAGCGGCCTATGTCGTGGGCGACGTCGAACTGGGGGAGGGGTCGAGTGTGTGGCCCGGGGCGGTAGTGCGCGGGGATTTCTCCTCGATCAAGATCGGCGCCAACACGGTGATCGAGGACAACTGCGTGGTGCACACGGGACAGCCGATGGTGATCGGCGACAACATCATCATCGGCCACTCCGTCGTGGTCCATTGTGCCCGTGTCGGCTCGAACTGCCTGATCGGCAATCAGACCGTCCTCCTCGACGGCGCCGAGATCGGCGACTTCTGCCTGGTGGCCGCCGGATCGCTGGTCCTCGGGCCGGTGAAAGTTCCCGACCGATCATTCGTGTCGGGCGCACCGGCGACGATCGAACCAATTTCGGAACGAGACCTGAAACGGCTGGAGGCGCAGGCCCGTGGTACTGCCGACCACGGGTACGGCCTCATGGCGCGCCGGTACAAGGAAGCCGGTCTGTGACGGTGCCCAGCAGATGAGCGTCTGCCGCGCCGCCTGGTGAAGTAAGCCCTCGACCGGCGGGGGTGGCGCGACGAAGCTCCACCTGGCACCCTGGAGGCGTGATGACGATGCAGCTTCCCGATGGGGTGGTCGCCGTCGTCAAGCGGGACTGCCCCACCTGCGCCACTGTCGAACCGGTACTGGGCCAACTGGCCCGCGCTCTCGGCGACCGGCTGACGGTGTACTCGCAGGATGATCCGGCCTTTCCGGCTGGCGTTCCGGTGGTCCTCGACGACCGCGACCTGGAGGTGTCCTGGCACCTCGATCTCACCACCGTTCCGACCCTGCTCCACATCGAAGGGGGGCAGGAGAAGGAGCGGATCGTCGGCTGGGACCGGTCACAGTGGGAGTCCTTCACCGGGGTGTCCGGACTCGGCCCCGGGTTGCCGGACTACGGTCCCGGCTGCGGTTCCCGACACCTCGATCCGGGCGTGCACGAGACGTTGATGGTCCGCTTCCGGGCCGGCGAGCTGCAATCCCGCCGGGTGCAGCTCGGTGAGCTGGAGGACGATCTGGAGGCAATGTACGACCGGGGCTGGACCGACGGCTTTCCCGTCGTGCCTCCGACCGAAGCGCGGGTGCTGGCCATGCTCGAAGGCACCAGCCGGGCGCCGGACGAACTGGTGGCCGTTGTGCCGCCGAACCTGGCGCCGGCGACCGTGGAAAAAGTGGCGATCAATGCGGTCATGGCCGGGTGCCGACCCGAGTACCTGCCTGTGGTGCTCGCCGCAGTCGAGGCCGTGTGCACCGACGAGTTCAACATGCATGGAGTCCTCGCGACGACATGGTTCGTCGGCCCGGTCCTGGTGGTCAACGGGCCGGTGGCCCGGGCGATCGGAATGAACTCGGGGATCAACGCCCTGGGCCAGGGCAATCGCGCCAACGCCACCATCGGGCGAGCCCTCCAGCTGGTCATCCGCAACGTCGGCGGCGGCCGGCCCGGGGGGGTCGATCGGGCCACGCTCGGAACGCCGGGCAAATACAGCTTCTGCTTTGCCGAGGACGAGGCCGGCTCCCCGTGGGAGTCGTTGGCGGTCGAGCGAGGCTTCGCGCCTGGCACGTCGGCCGTGACCGTTTTCGCCGGCGGGGGTGTGCGCGGCGTGGCCGACGAGCGGTCCCGCAGCCCGGAGTCCCTGGCCCGGTCGCTGGCTGTCGGTCTCCGCAGCGGCAATCCCAGGCTGGTGTTCGGTTCCGACGCGCTTCTGGTGATCTCGCCTGACCACGGCCGGGTCTTCCGCCAGGCTGGTTGGTCGCGGGCCCGGCTGCGCCAGGAATTCGCGGAGTTGCTGACGCAGGCCGCCGGCGAGCTGCTCCGTGGAGTGGGTGTGATCGACGAGGGGCCCCCTTCCGACGTGGCGGGTGAGCGCCGCTTGCCGAAGCCCCGCGACGGGGGGCTGTTGCTGGCGTACGCCGGCGGCAGCGCGGGGCTGTTCTCGGCCGTCATCGATGGCTGGCTCAGTGGCAGCCGGGGTAGTGTTCCTGTGACCAGAGAGGTGGTGCCGTGACGACCATTCTCGATCCGACCGCGGAACTGGAAACCGTGGAGCGGAGCCGGCAATCCCGCCCGCCGAGCCTCGACGGGCTCACGATCGGGTTGCTCGACATCAGCAAGCCCCGTGGCGATGTGTTCCTGGACCGCATGGAGGAACTGTTGCAGCGGCGAGGCTGGCGGGTGCGCCGCTTTGCCAAACCGACCTTCGCGAAGCCGGCTCCCATCGACCTCCGGCAGGAGATCGCCATCCAATGCGATGTCGTCATCGAGGCGCTCGCCGATTGAGGGAGCTGCACGTCGTGCAGTGTGCACGACATCGCTGATCTCGAGAATCGGGGCGTGCCCAGCGTGTTCGTGGCGTCGAGCGAGTTCGTCACCGGCGCTGAGTCGCAATCGGCCGCCCTCGGGTTCGCGGCCGCATCCGTCTTCGTCGCCCACCCAATCCAGGACCGGAGCGACGACGAGATGCGGGCGCTGGCCGATGCCGCCTTCGAGGAGTTGATCGCCGCCCTGGTCGCATAGGCCGAGCGTCGGGGGACCGGCCGGCTGGGCTGGCCCGGACAGCCCGGTCGTTCGCGCTCGCTGCTCGGCGCTCCGCGCTCTGTCGTCCGACACCAAGCGGTCGGCGCCGTGGTCCGGCACCAAGCGGTCGGCGCCGTGCTCCGGCACCAAGCGGTCGGCGCCGGGGGCCCCTTTTTCTGTTGCGGATCGTGCCCTTCTCCGTTTTTCTGACGCGAATCGCACCCACTTAAAGGGCGCCGCGCTGCAGAGAATAGTGAAAGGGACGCGATCGCGACAGAGAATCGCGACCCCGACCCTGGCCGCGACCCCGACCCCGACCCCGACCCCGACCCTGGCCGCGGCCACGACCCGACCCTGAACGCGACCCGACCGCGACCCGACCCCGGCCTCGCGGACCAGGCGGCCAGAGCCCCGGCCCGTCGGGAGCTGCGCACTTGCATTCCCCCGAAGGTCTCTCCGGTGTTTGCTGGTTCAAATGGCGGGCTCGGTGGCGGAGGTGGACGGGAATCGAACCCGCCGCTGTGGGGTCGCCACAGCCAACCGCTTTGAAGGCGGCGGAGCCCACCAGGCGCTCGGACACCTCCGCCGCTGAGCCTAGCGGGCCCGGATCCTGGGCCCTGGTGCGGGGGCCGAGCCGGCCGCGATTGCTAAACGAGTTCGACGGCGGGACTACCGTCGATGATCTCGCCGACTTCCCACCATCCGGCGGCGGACAGTGTGCGGGCGTCCTCGGGACCGACAGCGGCCAGCAGGCCCCCCGACGTCTGCGGGTCGATGGCCAGGGCGGCCAGGGAGTCCGACACCTTGATGCGGAGCCGGTCGGCCAGGTACGCCCGGTTGCGTTCGTCGCCGCCGGTCCGGGCGCCGGCGTCGGCGGCGGCCCAGGCGCCCGGGTAGAGGGGCACGGCCGCCATGTCGAATCGCACTGTCACCCCGCTGCGCTCGGCCATCTCCCATCCATGGCCGGCGAGACCGAATCCCGTGACATCGGTGACGGCGTGGACCGCGTGGTCGCGCCCCGGACCCCGTGATGCCTCCACTCCGTGCAGCTGATCGGCGGCGCGGGCGTTGAGGGTGCGCATGACCGACACGGTCGCAGCTTTGTCCGGTGCGGTCCCTCCGGCTAAGACGATCCCCGAACCGACTGGCTTCGAAAGGATCAGCCGGTCTCCGGGCCGGGCCCCGGCCTTGGTCCAGAGCCGGTCCGGGTGAGCGATCCCCTGGACGGCCAGACCAAAGATGGGCTCCGCGGAGCGGATGGTATGGCCGCCGGCCACCGTGCCGCCAGCGTCGCTGACGACCTCCGCGGCGGCGTCGAAGATGGCGGCGATGGCGTCGGCCGGGAAGTCCTCGGGAAAGGCGGCGATGTTGAGCGCGACCAGGACGCGGCCTCCCATGGCGAACACGTCGCTGCACGCGTTAGCGGCTGCGATGGCCCCGAAGTCGGCCGGGTCGTCGACGAGCGGAGGAAAGAAATCTGTCGTCGAGACGAGGGCCGTCTCCGGGCCGAGGCGGTAAACCGCGGCGTCGTCGAAGGGGGTCAGGCCGAGCAGCAAATCCGGGTCGCGCGTACCGGCCAGTTCAGCGATGAGCGCGGTGAGGGGCGCCCCTCCCCATTTTGCGGCACAGCCTCCGCACGTGGTCCATTCGGTGAGCTTCACTGGTCCTTTCCTTTCACGTCCGCAGTCACGTCGGGGGCCCGGTCCTCGATCGGGAGGACCGCCGGCGACGTATCCGGTTCATGGGGCGTCGCCCCTGGCCGCCGGGCGCCGGCGACGTATCCGGTTCGTGGGGCGTCGCCCCTGGGCGGCGGGCGCCGGCGAGGAATCCGGTTCATGGCCGTCGGGGTAGCCGGGCGCCGGCGACGCGTCGATCGCCGTGCCGGCGGGTGATGCCGGTGGCGTCGAAGTGGGTGAGCAGCGGAAGGGCGTACTTCCGGGACACGCCGAGCGCCTGCCGAGCTTCGGACACGGTGAAACCTTCTGGCTCCGACTGCAGGAGCCGGCCAACGACGTCGATGGCCGCCTCGACAGCGGAGGTAGCCAGCCACAAGGGTCCAACCTGGCACGCCAGACCCCGATGCTCCAGCTCGCGGAGCGCGCCGCGGTCCGACAGCGGCAAGTCCGGAGGGCTCAAGGGATCGCCCTCGAGGGCGGTGAGAACGCGAGTCGCATGGTCGCTGAGATCGGCGCCGAGCTCGGATTCGGCGAATACCCGGTTGTCGACGATGGCCAACCCGTCCATTCCGGCGCTGAGCATGGCCCGCTCGACCCCGGTGAGGCTGGCCAGGTCGACACCTGCCGAGCCGGCTGCCGCGCACCCGAGCCGCAGGCGTTCCTCCATGGCTACCGCTCGACACGGATCGATCACCCAGTGGCCCGCGGTCGGGGCCAGGCGCTGTCCGGTCAGGCGTTCGAGGTGATCGACGTCCACCCAGCCCCGTTCTTTCACCACCCGCTCGACGGACAGCGAGGGATCGGCTCGCGAGGCGGGCAGGACCGGCTCGATGTCGAGCACGACGCCTCCCCCAATCAGCTCACCCCGGCCCAGTTCCCGCAAGATGTAACGATCCCCGGGCAACAGCGGGACGGGAACGGCGCCATGCAGCCATAGGCGAACCAGTCCCTCGTGTCCGGGTTCGATGCTGGGAGCGCCCTGCCCCAGCACCCGGAGCCGGACCGGAAAGTCGCCCGACCCGGCGTATAGAACAAACGCCCCGCGGCTCCCGAGGGGTGAACCAACCGAAGGCAGCACGCTGAGCGAGCCGTCCAGGGTCCGGGTGAACTGCCATTGACCGGGCCGCACCATCGCATGACCCCGGCCGATCTGATGGTGGCCGACCCCGCTGACGTTCACCGCCAGCCGGCGTCCGGGCTCGGCCGACGCGAGCGAGCGATAGTGGCTTTGCAGGCCGCGGACACGCACCGGATGGCCGGCCGGTGCGATGATCAGCTCGTCGCCGACCGATACGGGACCGCCCCCGAGCGTGCCGGTGATCACGGTTCCGGCGCCCCGTACCGGAAAGGACCGGTCGATCCAGAGGCGAGGCCGGCCGCGGTCCGCGGCGGCGGGGGTGGTAATGACCAGGCGGTCGAGCGCAGATCGCAACGCGTCGAGCCCGACGCCGCCCGGCACATCGACGCACACCGTCTCGGCGGTCGCAAGGAAGGTGCCTTCCAATCGCTCGGCCACTTCGAGGGTGGCCAGCTCCAGGACCTCGTCGTCAACCAGACCGACCTTGGTGAGGGCTACCACACCGTGGGAGAGGCCGAACAATTCGAGTATCCGCAGATGCTCCTCCGATTGCGACATCCACCCCTCGGTGGCGGCCACCACGAACAGGCAGGCGTCCACCTCGCTCACGCCCGCCAGCATGTTTTTCAGGAATCGGCCGTGGCCGGGCACGTCGACGAACCCGAGTTCGTGACCGGACGGCAGGGTCGTTGACGCGAATCCAAGGTCGATCGTCATGCCCCGGGTCTTCTCGGCTTCCCATCGATCGGGGTCGGTTCCCGTCAGTGCCCAGACCAGCGTCGATTTGCCGTGGTCGACGTGGCCGGCGGTGGCGATGACCCTCATCCCGCCAAGGCTTTGGCGAGTAGCGGGTCCTGGTCGGGGAAGACGCTGCGCAGGTCGCAGACCGTGCGCCCGTCGACCACCCGCGCCAGCACTGGAGGGGTAGCAGCGCGGAGGGCTTCGGTCAGGTCCCCGGGCAGGGCGACGCCCACCGATGGAATGGTGCGGCCGGGCAGGGCGCCTCCGCCCATGACCGACTCGCAGGTGACGACCTGGCCACGCCCGATGGCCTCGGCGCGGCGACGCAGGGCATCGAGCGGCGTGCTGGCCAGTTGCCACAAGGGGACCGTCCGTCCGGCGTCACCGCGCAGATAGGCGAGCGCCACGTCCTGAAGGGACTCCAGCACCAGGCCACCCGGGCGGAGAACCCGGGCCAGGGGGTGGCGGCGACAGCGGTCGACCAAGTGGGCCCGGCCCGCGATCACCCCCGCCTGAGGTCCGCCGAGCAGCTTGTCGCAACTAAACGTCACGACCGACGCGCCCGCGGCCAGCGTCTGCCGGACGGCCGGCTCGTCGCCCAGCCAGGAGGGCGGACCATGCTCGAGCCACGGGCAGTTGGCATCGAGGAGACCCGACCCGAGGTCGACGACGACAGGGATGACACGGTCCCGGCCGTGTGACCCGTCTGACCCGGCCGGCCCGTCCGGCCCGTCCGATCCGTCTGATCGGTCTGAGCCGGCTGGCCCGTGTGACCCGTCTGACCCGCCCGGCCCGCCCGGGCCGCCCGGCCCGTCGGGGCCGCCTGGGCGTGGGCCGCCGGCGGCCGCCGCCGCCAGGCTCGCCAGTTCGGCCACTCCGACAGCGGCGACGAAACCCGTCATCCGGTAGTTGGATGCGTGCACCTTGAGCAGCAGCGCCGAGTGCTCGCCGAGGGCACGCTGGTAATCCGATGGCCGGGTCCGGTTGGTGGTGCCCACCTCGACCAGCCGGGCACCCGAGGACTCCAGAACCTCGGGTATGCGAAATCCCCCGCCGATTTCCACCAGTTCGCCCCGGCTGACGATCACTTCGCGGCCGGCCGCCAGGGAGGCCAGGACGAGGAAAATAGCCGCAGCCCCGTTATTGACGACGAGCGCGGCCTCGGCGCCGCCTGCTTTCGCCAGGAACCGGGCCGCGTGCGCCGACCGGTCGCCGCGCTGACCCTCACCCAGATCGAGCTCCAGATTGGTGTAGCCCGCCGGGCGGTGCACGGCGAGCGGGGCCCGACCCATGTTGGTGTGGAGCAGTACCCCCGTAGCATTGATCACCGGCTGGAGAAGCCGACGCTGCTCGAGGCCGGCCCCCATGCGAGCCCGGGCCATGGCGGAGACCGGATCGCCGGCTTCCACGGCCGCGGTAATCGCGGAGCGGGCCGCGTCGACCAGGAGGGGCGCGGGCAGGCCGGTCGAGGACAACTGCTGCGAGAGCCAGTTGACCGAGGGCGGCCGATCGACCGGGGGGGAACGATCGTCGCTCCGGGGGTCGGTCACGCACCCATGCTAGAGGCGCGGCGCCATTCTCTTTCCCCTACATCGACTCCCTTACAACGTTCGGGGGTAGTACTCGCCTTCCCCGAGCAACGACACATCCGAGAGAAAATCGGAGACGAACGGCCAGTCCTCCTCCTCCCCCTCGACCGGGCCCTGGAAGAACCGGCCGGCCGGCCCCCCGACCCGCTCCTGACCGACGAGCGACCAGGCCTGGCGCTTGTAGGTCCAGTTGTCCGGCTGCAATCGGTGGCTCTCGTTGAAATTCTGGATCGCACCCTGCCGTTCGCCCACCCGCCACAGGTGGTTGGCCAGCTCGAAATGGGCCGCGGCCGCCGACACCCCGGAATCCCGGGGCTGGGATCGGCGGACGACCTCCGCCGGCGCCAATGCGAAGTGGCTGTCGGTCCCCTCGCGACCCCAGTCCCTGATGGCGTCCGCATAGGCGTCGCGGTCCTGACCGGAGCCGATGACATTGCCGAGCGGCGTGGTTGCTGGCGGCGGGGGAGGGGGCGGTCCTGGCCCGGCCCATCTTCGGCAGGCTGGCCAGTCGTTCCTGTAATTCGGCCATCCGGTCGGGTCCATCGAGGCGGGGAGGCCATCCCGGCTCGGGTGGGCGGACGATCACCCCCTCTTCGTCGATCCAGATGACGTTCGGAATATTGAGCACCCCGAACAGAGCATCCATGCGGTGCTCCGTATCATAGAGCATCCATGCGGTGCTCCGTATCTATGAGCGACGGATGCTCGGGCTGGGCCGCCTCGATATAGGCACGGGAAGCTTGCGCGCCGGTGAGCTCGAGCGAGACAGTGACCACTTCGAGGCCCTGCGGATGCAGCTCCGCTCGCAAAGCCTGCCACCCGGGCAGGTCCCAGGCACAACCTCAGTAGGGCGCCCACGAGACGAGCACCACTTTCTGGCCCCGGAGCGAGGACAGCCGAAACTCATGGCCGTCAAGATCGGGCAGGACCAGTTCGGGGGCTTCGGCCGACACCAGCGCCCGCTGACCGAAGGACTCAGGCCCGAGCGCCCATAAGCCGGCGTTGTCGTCGGCGACGACGGCGATACCCAGCCGTTCGGTAGTCGCGAGCAGGTCGAAGGCGGAGCCCTCGAGCGGCACGCAGACCTCTGCTTTGCACGCCCCTTCCGGTTTGATTGACCAGCCCGTGCCGTCGGTGAACTCGTCGGCGGTGATGCCCAGGTGATCGACCAGCACGACCTGGACACTACCGGGTCACCGGCCCGGGCAGGTCCCCCGGCGGCACTTCACGGCCCGGTGGAGCGCCTACGTCCGCAGCCGCGAATCGAACGGCTGCGGGGCGGCTGACTTGCGCTCTGGCCCCGACACGCTTCCGTCCTGGCCGTTGCGGCGGCCGTCGCCCTCGGCCGGGCCGCTACCGACCGCCGCCGCCTCGATGGTCGCTCCCGCTGGGGGTAACCCGCCCGCGGCGCCGGCCGCTACCACTTCGCCGGCGTCGCTGTGGTGGTACTTCCCACCCCGCAACCATGATGCCGCGGCCGCGACCAGGCAGGCCAGGACGGCAAAGGTGAACGCCTCGGCCAGGCCGGACTGGAACGGACCCGAGATCAGGTGGGGGAAGAAGCTCCGGCCGGTCAGATAATCGACCCGGTCGGGCGGCAGCGTCGCCAGCGACGATCCGAGCAGGGTGCGAATGGGGTTGTAGCCCAGGAACGCCGCAAACAGGCTGGCGACCGGGGGTAGCGCGGCCGCGTGCCGGGCGGCCGCGGGTGGCACTCCCTGGGCTACCAACCCGTTGTAGAGGGAGTGCGGCAGGGAGCGGGCCAAGCCCAGGATGATGAGCGTGAAAAACACGCCGATCGACAGCACCTGTGAGGAGTTCTGGAACGTGGTGAGCATTCCCGCGCCGGCCCCCCGCTGATCTGGAGGGAGGCTGTTCATGATGCCGGCGAGGTTCGGGGAAGAGAACACGCCCATGGCCGTGCCCATGAGCAACAGCAACAGGGCGAACCAGATGTAGTTGAAGTTCACGGGCAGCACTTCGAGCAATCCGAAGGCAAGGGCCGCCAGCAACATCCCCCCGGTGGCAAAGGGACGGGCGCCGAGGTGATCGGACAGGACGCCCGATAGCGGTCCCGCGATCAGAAATCCGATCGTCAGCGGGAGCATGTAGATGCCCGCCCACAGCGGGGTCACCTCGAAGCTGTAGCCGTGCTGGGGCAGCCAGATGCCCTGCAGCCAGATGATGAGGATGAACATGAGACCGCCCCGCCCGATCGACGCCAGCAGGGTGGCGATGTTGCCGGCGGTGAAGGCCCGGATACGGAACAGCTTCATGTTGAACATCGGGTGCTCCACGTGGCGCTCGATGACCATGAACACCCCGAGCAGGATGACCCCGCCGACTAGACCGGCCAGGACTTTCGGATTGGTCCAGCCCATGGTGTGGCCGCCGTAGGGCTCGATCCCGTAGGTGATGCCGACCAGCAGGGCCACGAGCCCGACGGCGAACGTGAGGTTGCCCCACCAGTCGATCCTGGCCCGGTGCCGCTCGCTCCTGTCGCGAAGCTTGAGCCGGGCCCACACGGTCCCGAAGATGCCGACCGGGACCGAGACCAGGAACACCAGTCGCCATTGGACGGGGGCGAGCACGCCCCCGAGTACCAGCCCGATGAACGCCCCGCTGATGGCGGCCACACTGTTGATCCCGAGGGCCAGGCCGCGCTGGTTTTGCGGGAAGGCGTCGGTGAGGATGGGCGCCGAGTTGGCCAGCAGTAAGGCCCCGCCAACTCCCTGACCGACGCGCATGAGGATGAGCCAGAGCGCCGCCGCCGGGCCGCTCATCCAGGTGATCGACAGCAAGATGGAGAAGAAGGTGAAGACGGCGAAGCCAAGGGTGTACATGTTGACCCGGCCCAACATGTCGCCGATGCGCCCGAAGCTCACGAGCAACACGGCCGTGCAGACCATGAAGCCCATCAGCATCCAGAGCAGATATCCGGTGTTGGCCGGGAGGAGCGGGTTGAGGTGGATGCCGCGGAAGATGTTTGGCAAGCCGATCAGGAGGATCGACGAGTTGATCGTCGCGATCGAGGTCCCGAGCGTGGTGTTCGAGAGCGCGACCCATTTGTACCGGTCGGGACGCGAGGCGGGGCGGGGTTCGGCGATCGCGGCCGTCATGCCGGGGACACGGCCGTCTCGGTCGCCTGGTTGACGTCGGCCGACCCGAGCGGCGAGTCCAGGCGGCTGAGGAGCGTCTCGCCGATCTCGGTGAGCTGTTTTCGCTGAAAATCGGACAGAGGTGCCAGAAGCCGGGCGCGGATGCTCTCGGCGTAGCGCGGTGCGGCCACCCGCAGCGTCTCGAGTCCTTCGTCGGTGAGGACCGCAAACCAGCCTCGCCGGTCTTCGCTGCACAGCTCCCGCCGCACCTGGCCGGCCTGCTCGAGGCGACCGACCGCGTGAGTGATCCGGCTGGCCTGGGATCCTGTGCGCTCGGCCAGATCGCTCATCCGCAAGGCCCGGTCGGGGGCCTGGTGCAACAGCCACAGGATCTCGAAGTACGTCCTCGGCAGGCCGACGTCGCGCTGGAGATCGCGATCGAACTGGACAAACAGAGCACGCGACGAGCGGGCCCACGCCCGGAACACCCGCTGCTCCTCCGGATCAAGCCAGGAGAACTCATTCACATCGATTTACTTTAACACAGGATTATTGCCAGCTAAAGTAGATGGTGCCGGCGACCGCGGGCCAGGGGACGGCGCGGGGCAGCGGCCTTCGCATCGCCGCATCATGAGTGGAGTGGGCGCCCCAGGCTAGACGAGTGCCCGTGGCACCACGAAGGCGCGGAGTCGCCCTCGGCCGGGTGCAACCTCCGGCCAGCCGTCAATCGCAAACTCCAGGTCGGCCACCGCTCCGGTAGGGAACTTGCCGGCGGCCGCCAGGTCGTCGTTCCGGCCAGTGTCGGCGGGCCCAGGCAGCAAACGGGCCAGCTCCTCGATACCCGGGTTGTGGGCGACGACCACCAGGGTGCGGACCTCGTTCGAGACGCCCCGCACCCGCGTGAGGAGGGCGGCCGCGCCTGCGCCGTAGAGCTGGTCCTCGACGATAACCGCGGTGTCCTCGAACTTCAGCCGCTCCAGCGTTTGGCGGGCCCGGGTGGCCGACGAGCACAACACCAGGTCCGGGCGCAAGCCCGAACGACGGAGGTGCCGGCCAACCGTGGCGGCCGCGTCCCGCCCGCGGGCGGAAAGCGGCCGGTCGTGGTCGGCCAGATCGGGATCGGACCAGCTCGACTTGGCGTGGCGAACGAGGACGAGACGCTTGCGGGCCATCGCCCGCGGGATGCTACGCGCCAGAAATACCGCTGCGGCGCCTTCCCGGGAATAGGCCGCCGCCGTCAGGGTTGTGCCTCGCATGAGAGGCGTTGGAGTCGTTTCGTTTGGTGGCCCGGATGCGCTGGAGACGGTCGATCTCCCGGATCCCGAAGCCGGGCCGGGTGAAGTGCGGATACGGGTCCACGCCGCCGCGGTAAATCCGACCGACACCGGGTTGCGCAGCGGGGCCCGGGCCGCGCAGTTGAAGGACATCCCACCGCCGTACGTGCCGGGCATGGACGCGGCCGGGGTGCTGGATCAGATCGGTGAGGGCGTCAGCACCAGCCTGCAGCCAGGTGAGCACGTGATGGCCGTCGTGGTGCCGAGCGGGTCGCATGGCGCCTATTCCGAGCTCATCGTGGTCCCCGTCGAATCGGTCGCCCGGGTGCCGGCCGGATCGTCCGACGCGGAGGCCTCGACGCTGCCGATGAACGGGCTGACGGCGCGCATGGCGTTGGACGAGTTGAACCTTCAACCGGGCCAGACGCTGGCCGTCACGGGAGCGGCCGGCGCGGTCGGCGGCTACGCGATCCAGCTGGCCAAGGCGGAGGGGATCCGCGTCATCGCCGACGCCGCCCCCGCCGACGAGCAACTGGTCCGGGACCTCGGCGCCGACATCGTCGTGGCGCGAGGCGAAGAGTTCGCCGAGCGGGTTCGCGAGGTGGTTCCCGAAGGAGTGGAGGGTTTGGTCGACGGCGCCCTCCTCGATCAGCTGGTGGTGCCCGCCGTGCGCGACGGCGGCCGCATCGCTACCGTGCGCGGGTTCAAAGGTGCCGAGGAACGGGGCATCACCTTTCACCCGGTCTTTGTCCGCAATTATGCCCGCGAGCAGGCGAAGCTCGATCGCCTGCGCGAGCTGGCCGAAGAGGGAAGCGTCAGCCTGCGAGTGGCTGCGGTCCTGCCCGCCGAACAGGCGCCGGAGGCCCACCGGCGCCTGGAAGCCGGTGGTACCCGTGGCCGCCTGGTCCTGGAATTCTGACGCCGGCCAGACAGAGTTCTAGCGCCGGCGAGACAGAGGTCTGCCGCCGGCGAGACAGAGTTCTGCCGCCGGCCAGACAAGGGGATGACGCGAGGGGCCAGCCGCCTCGGCGACTGGCCCGATGACGAGGCGCCATGCGAGGCTGGTTGGGCATGGTCGACAAGGTCCCCGTGCGCTTGGGCGGAGTCGAGGAGACGCTGTTCATTCCTCTGGCGGCACGGGCACGGGAGTCCCGGAAGAGGCGCCCGATGTTGCATGATCCGAAGGCCGTGGAGATCGTCGCGTCGGTGGATTTCGATGTCGCTCGCTATGGGCGGGGATGGGCCGGCGAGGTGACGGTGCTGCGGACCGCCATCTTCGATCACTGGGTCCGCCGCTTCCTGGCCGAGAACCGCGACGGAACCGTGGTCGAGCTCGGTACCGGCTTGAACAGCCGGTTCGATCGCGTCGATAACGGCACCATTCACTGGATCGATCTTGACCTGCCGGACACGATCGAGCTGCGCCGGAACTTCTTTGCAAACTCGGAGCGACGGCAGATGGTGGCGGCTTCAGTGCTCGACGACGCCTGGATGCCTCAGGTCGAAACCCGCCCCCCGCCCTACCTGTTTGGGCAGAAGGCGTCCTCGTCTACCTGGCCGAGGCTCTGCAGGCCATCGCTGATATTGCGGCGCGGTTCCCCGGGGCGCTGGTTGCCTTCGACACTTACACCCGGCAGATGTTGAACCGTCAACACGAGATGGCTGCCAGGCGGAAGATCGGCGCTCAGTGGGCGTGGTCGTGTGATGACCCGGCATCGCTCACCAACCTCGGGCTTGAAGTCCTCGAGCCAGCGGCGGTCACCCGACCCCCTCCGTCGCTTCGCTCCCAGCTGCCCCTGCGCTATCGGCTCCTGCTGACCGTGGCAGGCCGGATCGCAGGTGACATATCAGCGCTTACGCTCTTCCAGTCCAATGGGCTGGGGGAACCTCACCGCTAAGTGCTTCAGAAGTGTTAGGCCACCCGGGCGCCCTGGCGCGGGAGGTGCCGGCCGGCACCGCCCATGAGGTCGAGAAAGTTGTCGCAGTAGAAGCGCCGCCGGATGTCGTCGGACGCGTTGCCGAGGGAGGCCTCGACCCGCTCGATCGGCCGGCGTCCGCCCTCGACGTGCGGGTAGTCCGACGAAAACATGCAGATCTCCGGTCCGCTCTCGCGCCCGATCCAGCCCACGTCCTCAGTTGGATAGGGGGTGGCCCGAATCTGTCGCCGCACGTACTCGGTCGGTCGGAGGGAAAGGGCCCGGAGCCGTTCTTCGTGGCGGGCGAACGCGTCGACCGCCGACTCCATCTGGCGCACCCACGAGGGGACCCAGATGGCGCCCTGCTCGATGACCCCGATCCGCAGTCGAGGGAAGCGTTCGAGCACGCCGTCGAAGATCATCGTGGCGAGGGTCTGCATGGGCGGGTGCGGGATGCCGATGTAGTCGACCGACCGGAAGTTTTCCTCGCCGCCGTGGAAGTCCGGCGGCACGGGAAGCCCGTTTCGGAAGTAGTCGGGGTCGATGAGGTCGCCGGTTCCCCCGACGTGGAAGACGACCGGGATGGCCGCCTCCTGCGCCTGCGCCCAGACGGGATCCAGGGCGACGTGGCTGTGGGAGTGCCCGGCCGGGCAGCCGGACGCGACGAGAAGCGCGGCGGCACCGGATTTGATCGCCTCAGCAGTCATCGCGGCGGCGCTATCAAAGTCGGCCAGGGGGACATAGCAGGTCGGGAGGAGCCGTTCGTCCACCGAGCAGAACTCGATCATGCCCCGGTTGTGGGCGCGGGCGGCGCCGTAGGCGAGGTCGAGGTTGGCCTGGTGCTCCCAGTCGAAAGGCGGCATCGAGGTCGCGGTGCTGCTCAGCCGGGTCACCGGTCTGGCGCAGTTCATTACCGCCGGGGTAGTGAAGCGGCTGGATCTGGTCCCGGATTCCAGGATCGGCGTAGTCCCGCAGCCAGTTGGGCGTCTCCATGATGTGGGCGTCCGCGTCGTGGATTCTCCGGTCCGGTTCCGCGTTATACGGCATGTCGTCCTCCGGTGGTCGTGGCGTTTACCACTGGGCCGGGTCGGCCATCTAGCAGCGGCGTGTGAACGCGCCGGCCGGCCGCGTCTGCTCACCTCCTGGACCGCGTCACGCCGGTTCCGGCTGGGGTCCACGCACCAGTCGGCCCGGGAGGTCGCTCGTCGGTTGGCCATCGCGGTAGGTCTCGGTGCCAGAGACGATGGTGTGCAGGTAGCCGGCCGCCGATTGCAACAGCCGCTTCCCGCCGGCGGGGAGGTCGTGGGCGATCGTCGGGGGACCAAGGCGAAGGTTGTCGTGGTCGATGACGTTGAGGTCGGCCTTGTAGCCGGGGGCGATCACCCCGCGGTCGAGAAGCCCCACTGTCTCGGCGGTGGCCCGGCACTGCTGGTGGACCACCCATGGCAGGTCGAATCTGCTGCCGCGCCGGCGGTCTCTCGCCCAGAGGGTGAGCAGGGTGGTCGGGAAACTCGCGTCGCAGATGGTACCCACGTGGGCTCCACCGTCACCGAGGCCGGGCACGCAGTGCGGGTGGGCGAGCAGCTCTCCAGCCGCGTCGAGGTTGCCATCGGAGAAGTTGAGGGCCGGGAAATACAGCAGCGCTGTGCCTCCGCCGGCCAGGATCAGATCGTAGAGCACCTCTTCGGGGGAGCGGCCAGAGGCGAGGGCCCGGGCGGCGATGCTGGTGGAGGGATCCGGCTCGTAGTCGGGCGGGTCGCCGAGCTCGAAGATGCGATCGAGCGATAGCCGCATCCCACCGGGCCGCTCGGCCAGCTCGGCCAGGACCCGCTCCCGGATGTCGGGCGGAGCGAGCCGGGTGGCCCGGTCACCAATGGGGAGGTGCTCGAACTGTCCGTAGGTGTCCGATCCGCGGAGCGGGTTGACCGACCCTTCCAGGCCGATCAGCAGCCCGATGGCGCGGGCCGCCACCTGGGCTCGCATCTGCAGGCCCTCGCGGTTGGCTTCCTCCAGCGCCTTGAGGCTTCGCCGGTAGCCAGAGCCGGGGCGGGCCTGGGCCAGCGAAACGGACAGCGGCCGGCCGGAGGCCCGCATCATCTCCTTGAAGGTGGCCATCTCGGTGTCGAAGTCGGGAAAGTCGGATACCACCTGCAGCACCCCTTTGCCGGTGCGGCCGATGGCCCGGGCTATGCCGACCAGCTCCTCCCGGGCGGCCGTGAGCGTGGGGGTGGGCTCGCCCCGGCTGGTGCGGTGGTTGAGGGTCCGCGACGTGGTGAAGCCCAGGGCGCCGGCCTCGATGCCCTCGGCGGCCAGCCGTCCCATCTCGGCGATCTCCTCGGCCGTGGCCGGCTCCCGATCCGCGCCGCGCTGGCCCATAACGAACAGGCGGACCGGCCCGTGGCACACCTGGGCGGCGAAGTCGATGTCGTGGGGCCGGGACTCCAGGGCGTCGAGATAGCCGCCGATGCTCTCCCACTCCCAGGTGAGCCCTTCGTAGAGCACGGTGCCGGGCAGGTCCTCAACGCCTTCCATCAACTCCACCAGCTGCACCCGGTCGGCCGGCCGCACGGGAGCAAAGCCGACCCCGCAATTGCCCATCACCACTGTGGTGACGCCGTGACTGGCGGACGGCTGCAGGCGCTCGTCCCAGGTCGCCTGGCCGTCGTAGTGGGTGTGGATGTCCACGAAGCCCGGGGTGACCAGCGCCCCGTCGGCGTCGATGATCCTGGTCGCGGCGCCGGGCCCCGCGGCGATCCGGCCGACTTCGACGACCCGCCCTGCATTCACCGCCACATCTGCGGTGCGCGCCGGCAAACCGGTGCCGTCCACCAGCGTTCCCCCTCGGATCAGCAGGTCGTAGGGCATCGGCGGCCTCCCTATGGAATTGGCCGCGACTTCTAGCGCGGCACTGGAGAGTGTTGCAGACACACCCGGAACCAGTCCACCGCCCAGTCCACCGCCCAGGCAGCAGCGACGGCTCAGCGCCGGTCACGGCGGCTCCGACGGTTGCGTCGCCAGTACGCCGGAGTCGACCAGCGCCTGGATGCGCTCTGGCGGGTAAGCGAGGATCTCCCGCAGGATCGACTCGTTGTCGGCTCCCAGAGCGGCCGTCCCCTCCATCTTCACCTCTGAGGGGTCTTCGAAGTGGATCGGAAAACCGGGAAAGCGGCGCAGACCCACGTCGGCCTGATCCCACTCCACCACGAATTCCCGGGCGGACATGTGCTCTCCCTCAACCAGGTCACGACTGGTCATCACCGCCACGGCTCTGACGCCCGAGCCTTGCAGTACCTCCATGGCCGCGATCTTGTCGCGTCCGGCAGCCCACGCTCCGAGTATCCGGTCGATCTCATCATGGTGCTGCAGGCGCCCGGCCACCGATTCGTAGCGCGTCGAGAACATCTCACCGCCAAGCATCCCGGCCAACGCCTGCCACTCCTCGTCGGATTGCACGCTCACAGCCAACCAGGAATCCTCACCAGCACACCTGTACACACCTTGTGGGGCCGCTTCGGCAGAACGGTTCCCGTGACGGCGAGGTTCCTGCCCGGTCACCGAAGCCTGGAGGTACAGCTCCCCGCCAATGCTGGCGTAGGCCTCGAACTGGGAGAAGTCCAGCCCCATACCCACCCCCGATTGGTCCCGCTGATCGAGCGCGGCGAGCGTCGCGGCCAGCGCATGCAGGGCCGCGATCGGGTCGGCAAACGCCACCCCCATTTTCAATGGTCCCCCGTCTTCGTACCCTGTGGCGGACGCCAGTCCCGAATGAGCTTCGAGAACGGGACCAAGGGAGACCCGCATTGAATCGGGTCCGGTCAGCCCGTACCCCGACATCGATACCGTGATGATCCTGGGGTTGTACTGCGCGAGACGCTCGTAATCCAGGCCGAGGCTCGCCACCCCTCTCGGACTGTAGTTGTTGAGCACAATGTCGCTGACCCTGACCAGATCGGTAAATACCTCGCGGCCTTGCTCGGTCTTGAGATCGATGCAGAGGCTCCGTTTGTTGCGGTTCATCTTGTTGAAGATGCCTTGCCGGTTCCAGGGATGTTCACCAGGATCGGCGTCGGGATATATGCCCGAGCGAAAGATGGGACCCGCCAGTTTTCCCCATTCCCACGCCCCAATATCTTTCGCCACGAGATCGGGGTCGAGCCCGATGTAGCCGGCGCCGCGTGCCGTGGACCGTTCGATGTGGATCACCTCGGCGCCGAAATCCGCGAGGAAGCGGCCCGCGAGCGGACCGGCCCAGGCCACCGAAAACTCGAGCACCCGCACGCCCGCTAGGAACACAGGGTGTCCTGACCTGACAGCACGCGTGCATGACGAGAGACGCTCAAAGGCCTGACCTCCCGTTGTCGGCCAATCCCAGTTCTGCGAGCACGGTCTCGGTATGTTGACCGATCGACGGCGCGAAGGTGAGCGGGGCGTCGCCGGGCGTGTGGAAGGCTCTGGTGGGGAGCTTGGCGTGTTCTCCCAGATGCGGCGCGCTCGACCAGAAGTCCCGAGCCTGCAAATGGGCGTCGCTCAGAACACCCGGTACCGAGACGACCGGGCCGGCCGGGACCCGATGATCCTGGAGCCTGTCCACCGCCTCACCCACGGTCGTCGCCGCGAACCACGGGGCGATGATGGCATCAAGCTCATCGGCGTGGTCAAAGCGATCGCCTCCGGTCTGGAAGCGGGGGTCCGCCAGCAGCTCGGGCATGCCAATGGCGATGCAAAAGCCTTCCCAGTTCGGTCCTCCCGAGACTGCGAGGGACACCCAGCCATCCTGGCATTCCACCAGACTTATGGGGTGGTAGGACTCGGCCATGCGGTTGCCGGCACGGCGCTTCACGTAACCCTGATGGGTGTAGAACGTGAGGGTCCACTGGTGGAGGCTGGCGAGCGCCTCCATCGCGCCCAGGTCGACCAGCTGGCCACGACCAGTCGATCTGGCCCGTCCGGCCGCAACCAGGCACGCACTGGCGGCCAGAGTGCCGGTGGCGTACCCGGCCCAGGGGCCGCCGCTCTGCACGGGGTGGCGATCCGGACGTCCGGTCAGGTAGAGGTGGCCCCCCGAGGCTAAATCCAGGAAGTCATTGGAACGAAAGCGGCGGTATGGCCCCGTCAGGCCGAATCCCGATATCGCCGTATAGACGATCCGGGGATTCACCGCTCGCATCTCCGAATATGCCGCTTGGATCCGCGAGGGATCCCCATCAGAGTAATCGATGACAATATCGCTCCGGGCTGCCAACCGCCGGACGGCTTCCCTGCCCCGGACTGACTCCTCGTCCAGAGCGATGCTTCGTTTGTTGCAGTTGAGATATTCGAAGATGGCGCTCGACTGCTGGCCGTTCGGTCTGCGAAAGAGTGGAGACCGATATCGCATCGGGTCCCCACGGCCAGGTTCGATCTTCACGATCTCTGCCCCGAGGAGGCCCAGGATCCGACCGCAATAGGCGCCGGCCACGCTCGATCCTCGTTCCATTACCTTCAGCACGGCGCGACTACCTCCCGACCGGTTCGAGATCCACCTGCCCATGGCGGGATTGTCCGTGGGGGTGGCAGCGCGGCGACGTGGTGGGACGCGGCGGCGGCTGCTCGATCAGCCGAACGCCGTCACCACGCCGGCCCAGTTGTCCGAGGTGGCGTTGAGCCGGAGAGGGAGCGCCTTCTGGTAGGCCTCGGACTTGTACCACTCGTCGACCGCTTCCTTGCTGGGAAAGCGCAGGATGACGACCCGGCTCCGGGGATCCCCCTCGTAGGTGGTGGCATTCTGGTCAGCAGCGATGAGCTCGGCCGAGCCGAGGGTGCCGCCCGCGGCGGCGACGTACTCCCTGAGCTGATCCGGGTCGGTGACGTTGTGCACGGCCACGAAGTACACGGCTGCCATCGGACATCCTTCTTTCGTTGGTTGCTGACGGATACCCTTACACGCCCCTCGACCGGGTTCAAGAGCCAGCCCGACGCCGGCCGGCGCCCCCCACCGCTGGTGGCGGAAGTGGAACGCCGGGCGGTCGGCGGGGCCAGGGCGCGGGCCGACTGCATCAGCCGTGGACCCCGCCATCAACGACGAACTCCTGCCCGGTGCAGTAGCTGCTTGCCTCGCTGGCGAGGAACACGACCATGTTGGCGACGTCGGTCGACGTGCCGATCCGCCCCATAGGGGTGCGTCGCAGCGTCCGGGTCCGCTGCTCCTCGTCTGCGATGGCCGGGAAATCGGCGGTCATGGCCGTGGCAATCAACCCGGGGTGGATGCTGTTCACCCGGATCCCGTAGCGCCCCAACTCCTTAGCCGCCACCTTGGTCATCCCGCGAACGGCCCACTTGGATGCGGAGTAGGAAATCGACCCGAACGTCCCCTGGAGGCCGGCCACCGAGCTGATATTGATGATCGAGCCGCCATTGCCGGCCTCGATCATCGCTTTGCCCGCGGTGCGCATGCCCAGAAAGACACCGGTCTGGTTGACCGAGATCACCTGCTGCCATTGCTCGAGGGTCTCATTGACGAGCTGACCGACGCGGAAGATGCCGGCATTGTTGACCATTACGTCCAGCCGGCCGTGAGTGGCGACCACGTCCGCAATGACAGCGTCCCACTCCTCCTCGGAGGTGACGTCGAGGTGTGTGTAGGTAGCTCCGAGCTCCGCCGCGACCTTTTGGCCTTCCTCGTCGAGCACGTCCGCCAGGACGACAGTGGCCCCCGCGTCGCGGAACAGTCGGCCTTCTTCCGCCCCTTGCCCCCGGGCTCCACCGCTGACTACGGCCACCTTGCCGGCCAGCAAATCGCTGTTACTCATGCGCGGCTCCTTTTCGTGGTCTTCCTCGCCTCTGAACCTAACCAGGCCTCTGGACCCTAACCAGAAGCGACGCCCGCTCGCTCGACCGTAAGGTGGGGCCTGCCAATCGAGCGAGCGGGAGTGGCCGGCACCTTGACCAGCCAGATCAGGACGGTCTAGCGTCTCGCCCATTGCGAGACCGGGGGATGTTTTCAAAGGTGCCCGGGACCTGCGGCGCGTTGTTCGAGATGGCGCCGCGGAGTGTCGGGACTTTATGTCGCCGCCGGTTCGCAAAGCCGGCCCGTTGAGAAAGCGGAGGTTCGAGTGGCCACAAACAGGATCAGAGAGCGCTGGAGCCGGAACGAGATCGTCATAGATTGCTGGTTGTCAGGGTCATCGATGACCGTCGCCGAGTCCATAGGAAGGCTCGGGTATGACTCGGTCGTCATCGATATGCAGCACACCATGGCCGACTTCAGGGACATCGTCGGTTGTCTCATAGCCCTCACTGGCACCGGCACCGCCGCACTGGTACGGGTGCCGGGCAATGATTCGTCGATGATTCAGAAAGTGCTCGATGCCGGGGCCGACGGGATCATGTGTCCCATGGTGAACAATCCCGCCGACGCAAAAGCCTTTGTCGGAGCCGTCCGTTATCCTCCCATGGGGGTTCGCAGCAATGGTGCTTTCCGGACCAAGGAGGGACCCCGGGATTACTTCCATTCCGCCAACGAGACCATCGTGACACTGGGTCAGATAGAAACCCGTGAAGCCATGGAGAATCTCGACGCCATCGTCGCGACGCCCGGCCTCGACGCCTTGTTCGTCGGCCCGACCGATCTGTCGGTCTCCTACGGTGGCGAGCCCTCGATGGATTACGCCGATCCAGTGATGGCCAAGCGCCATCAGGAGATCATCGATGCCGCCCATCGAGCCGGGAAAAAGGCCGGCATGCTCGCCCTCACGCCGCGTGATGTCCCGTTGGCGGTCGAGTGGGGAATGGACTTCATCTCGGTTGGCATGGACTCCATGCTCGCGATCCTGGGCGCTCGGGCGGCACTGGAGCGGGGACTTTCCGAAACCAAGCAGAAGATTCAGTCCTGAGCACAGCAGGCGATTTCGGGCCGGCAGGAGAGCGGATCGAGGTAGGAGGCATGGCAACGATGATGTCCACCGTGGAGAAGATGCGGGCCCGTCGGGTCACCAGCATCCTCAGTTACGAGGACGCCCGGAGGGGCGCGCGCCGGATTCTGCCCCGGGCATTGTTTGATTACGTCGACGGCGGCGCCGAGGACGAAGCCACCCTGCGTCGCAACGTGCAAGCGTTCCAGGAGCTGACATTCCGACCCCGCATGGGCGTGCTCAATCCCCGGCCCAGTCTGGCCACCACCGTCCTCGGGACACCGATCTCGATGCCGGTGTTGACGGCGCCATGCGGAGCCATGCGACTCGTGCATCCCGACGGCGACATCGGCACCGCCAACGCGTCCGCGAAGGCGGGGACCATTCATGTCACCTCCTCAGCGTCCTGTTACACGCTGGAGGAGATCGCGACCGGAAGCACCGGTGGACCGAAATGGTTCCAGCTCTACCGGTTCTTCAGCGGCAAGCTGATGGAGAGTCTGGTGCACAGGGCTCAAGCGGCCGGCTACGAAGCCATGGTGGTCACCGTCGACACGCAGGTGGTTGGCAACCGGGAGAAGGATTTCAAGAACGGGTTCTCCTACAACCTGAGGGTCAGCCCGAGCAACGCCCTTCGGTTGGCCCCGCAGATGGTGACCCGTCCGGAGTGGGTGTACCGGTTCGTGCGGGACGGCATGCCGTTCCAGGTCTCCAACACGCTCGGCCCGGACGGCAAAGTCATGTATCTGTCCGACATGACCCGGTTGGCAACGGAAACCCAGTCGCCGACCTGGGAGCACATTTCCTGGATCCGGGAGAACTGGAAGGGTCCCATGTTGATCAAGGGGATCCTCACCGCCGAGGATGCCCGCCGGTCGGAGGACGCTGGTGCCGACGGAGTCGTGGTGTCCAACCACGGCGGCCGACAGCTCGAGGGGGCGCCCGCCACCATCGAGGTCCTACCCGAGATCGTCGACGCCGTCGGCGATCGGTTGGAAGTGCTACTCGACAGCGGGGTGCGACGGGGCAACGACGTGCTTCGGGCAGTGGCCATCGGAGCCAAAGCGGTCCTGATCGGCCGTCTGGCCGCCATGGGCCTGGCCGTGGGGGGAGAAGCGGGTGTGGACCGGATGCTGGCGATCATCCGGGCCGACATGATCCGCTCCATGCGCTTGATGGGTGCGTCCTCGATCGGCGAGCTCGACCGCAGCTGGCTGGCGAAGTATGGCTCGGAGAAGGCGGCGAGCAGCACCTAAATTCGTGGTCGCGCCGCCTCGTCGCTCTGGGCCGCAGGCTCCGCCGGCCGGTCGCGCCGCCTCGCCGCTTTGGGCCGCAGGCTCTGCCGGCCGCTCGCTCCGACCCCGGCCGGCCTGACCTGGCGCCTAGGGATCCGCGAAATGGGGGATCTGCGGGATCGGGGATCTGCGGAATAGGGGATCTGCGGGATCGGGGATCTGCGGCATACCCGACCCACTGCCTTCCGAGTACGGTTCCCGATATGGCTGGAGAACATCCCACCCGTGATGAGGTCGCGGCCGCCACGGCGTCGACCGAAGCCAACATGCGCCCGCAGTCGGTTCCCGTGAACGTCTACGAGACGCCAGGGGCGCTGGTTGTGCTGGCCCCGGTCCCCGCGGTGACAGCCAAGGACGTGACCGTCGAGGTCCGGCCCGGCACCCTCCGGTTCTGGGCCCGACTCCGCAGCGCCGGGCCGCGCCAGTACCTCCTCCACGAGTGGGAGTACGGCTGCTACGAACGCCAGATCGACATTCCGGCCGGCTTCGGTCGCGGGCTCGAGGCGACCCTCGCCAATGGGCAGCTGGCCGTCAGGGTGCTCCGCGGGGACTACACCCAGGACCTGACCATCCAGCCGCTCGCCGTGTAGGGGCCGTCCAGGAGGACGAGGTCGACGGCAGGCCCGGGGCAGGCCCTGGGCGCCTTGGACGTCGCAAGATCGCCTGCTCCGCCCGCTCGCCCGCTGGCCCGCCAAGCGTGTACCCGCCGTCAGGACTCGTTCCGGGCCCGGGTCCGGATGGGGTTCGCGACAAGGTGGTGCGGCGGGCGCCCGGACTGCCTCCCGCCGCCGGGCAGGTCGCCGCCCGCCCCCCGGCAGGTCGCCGCCCGCCCCCCGGCCGCCCGGCAGGTCGCCGCCCGCCCCCCGGCCGCCCGGCAGGTCGCCGCCCGCCCCCCGGCCGCCCGGCAGGTCGCCGCCCGCCCCCCGCCAACTTCGGTAAATCCTCTCACTTTTGGAGCGAGACGTACCGGGGATGTACCCCCCGCTCCAAAAAGTGAGCGTGGTTACCAAAAGTCGAGGTGATTTACCAAACGATCCAGGCGGCCACCACCTCGGCGTCAGCGGGGGTCTTGGCCCACAATACCTTCCGGACCTTCCGGTCGGGGGGGTCGGGGCCGTGAGGGACCGCCACCCCCGACCACATGAGTCTGCCCATGTGCCGGCCAGGCTGGCCTGAACCGGGCTTGGCAGGCCCGGTCCATGCCCTGGCGAACCTCGCTCATGCCGCCCCGGTCTCCGATAGCTGATCCCGGTCCGTCCATACCGGCCCTGCGCCCGCTCCGGGTGGTACGACCCTGAATGTCCCACCCACTTCGTATGCTCTGGTGCATGGTCGTGTCGACGGCGCCGCTCGAAACCTCTGCTGACCGCGGCCTGACCGCCGCCCATCCGGTCCTGGCGACGTTTCATCCTGCTGTCGCGGCCTGGTTCCTGCGTCGCTTCCCCGATGGGCCGACCGAGCCGCAGGTCCGGGGCTGGCCGTTGATCACCTCGGGCCGCGACACCCTGATCGCGGCGCCGACCGGGTCTGGCAAGACCCTGGCGGGGTTCCTGGTCGCCATCGATGCCCTCTACCGGTCCCACGAGAGCGGCGCGGACGTCGAGGTCGGAGCCCGGGTGGTCTACGTGTCACCGCTTCGCGCCCTCGCGGTCGACATCGCCGAGAATCTCGAGCGGCCGCTGGCCGAGATCGCCGCGGTGGCGGCCGAGATGGGCTTCTCGCCGCCCAACATCCGGGTGGCGGTGCGGACCGGGGACACAACCAGCGCGGAGCGGTCCCTCATGGTGCGCCGGCCGCCCAGCTTCGTCGTCACGACGCCCGAGTCGCTGTACCTGCTGGTGACCAGCGAGCGGGGACGGCTGGCGCTGCGCAGCGTCGATACGGTGATCGTCGACGAGATCCACGCCGTCGCCCGCGACAAGCGCGGCTCCCACCTGGCGATCACCCTGGAGCGCCTCGAAGCCCTCTGCGACCAGCGCCCGCTGCGGATCGGGCTGTCGGCCACGCAACGCCCGATCGACACCATCGGCCGGCTATTGGTCGGCGGCCGCGCCCTTCCGGCCGTGGTCGACGTGGGCCATCAGCGGCACGCGGATCTCGGCCTGGAGCTGCCCGACGGAGAGCTGGAAGCGGTGGCATCCGCCGAGCAGCTTTCGGACGTGCTGGACCGCATTGCGGCGCTGGTGACCGAGCATCGGACCACCCTGGTGTTCGTCAACACCCGCCGTCTGGCCGAGCGGCTGGCCCATCAGCTGGGCGAGCGCCTCGGCGACGACGTGGTGGCCGCCCACCACGGCAGCCTGTCCAAAGAGCGGCGGTACCGGGTCGAGTCGCGGCTACGGGCAGGTGACCTGCGCGCCCTGGTGGCCACCGCCTCCCTGGAGCTCGGCATCGACATCGGCCCCGTCGAGCTGGTGTGCCAGATCGGCTCGCCCCGGAGCATCGCCACCTTTCTTCAGCGGGTGGGGCGGTCCAACCACAGCCGTTCGGGGACGCCCAAAGGCCGCCTGTACCCGTTGACCCGGGACGAGCTGGTGGAGTGCGCCGCCCTCCTGGCCGCCGTGCGGGGCGGCCGGCTGGACGCCATCCACCCGGCTCGCCTGCCGCTCGACGTCCTGGCTCAACAGGTGGTGGCAGAGGTGGCCGCCCGGGAATGGCGGACCGACGACCTGTTCGAGCTGGTCCGCCGGGCCGGGCCGTACTGCGAGCTGACCCGGCGACAGTTCGACGAGGTCGTCACCCTCGTCAGCGAGGGCATCGAAACGGGTCGGGGCCGGCGGGGCGCCTACCTGCACCACGACGCCATCAACGGTGAGCTGCGGGGCCGCCCCGGAGCCCGGCTGGCGGCCGCCACCTCGGGGGGGGCCATCCCCGAGACCGGTGACTACCGCGTGCTGGCTGATCCGGACGACACCCTGGTAGGGACGGTCAACGAGGACTGGGCGGTGGAGTCCATGGCTGGCGACATCTTCCTCCTCGGCACCCACTCGTGGCAGATACGCCGGGTCGAGCCGGGGGTGGTGCGGGTTCGTGACGCGGGGGACACACCGCCGACCGTGCCGTTCTGGCTGGGGGAGGCCCCTGCCCGGACTGCCGAACTGTCCGAGGAGGTGTCGGCCCTGAGGCACCGGGTGGACGAGTATCTCGAGGCCGCCGATCCCGATGGCGCACGCCAGTGGCTCATCGAGGCGTGCGGGATCCTGGCCGAAGCGGCGGCCATGATCGTCGACTACCTGGCGGTCGGCCGGGCCGCGCTCGGGGCCATGCCGACCCAGGAGTGCCTGGTGCTGGAGCGATTCTTCGACGACACCGGCGGCATGCAGCTGGTGGTGCACTCGCCGTTTGGGGCCAGGGTTAACCGGGGCCTGGGCCTGGCCCTCCGCAAGAAGTTCTGCCGGACGTTCAACTTCGAGTTGCAGGCGGCCGCCACCGATGACGCCGTGGTGCTGTCACTCGGACCCCGCCACAGTTTCGCCCTTGACGAGGTCCCCCGATACGTACCGAGCGGGACCGTTGCCGAGACGCTCGAGCACGCCATTCTCGACGCACCGATGTTCCAGGCCCGGTGGCGGTGGAACCTCAATCGATCGCTGCTCGTTCTGCGCTTTCGCGGCGGCAAGCGCAACCCCCCGCCTATTCAGCGGATGGAGTCCGACGACCTGATGGCTGCGGTGTTCCCTCAGGCGGCCGCCTGCCAGGACAATGCGGTCGGCCCCATCGAGATCCCCGACCACCTGCTGGTACGCCAGGCGATCGACGACACCCTGCATGAGGCCCTTGACGTGGACGGGCTCCGCCAGCTTCTCGAGCGGATCGAGGACGGCCACGTTCGGGTCCATTGCTGCGAGACGACCGAGGCATCGGTCCTCGCTCACGAGATCGTCACGGCCCGCCCGTACGCCTTCCTCGACGACGAGGAGTTCCAGAACCGCCGGACCAACGCGGTGCGGCTGCGCCGGGGGCTCAACGTCGATCTCAACTCCATCGGCACCCTCGATCCAGACGCCATCGAGCAGGTGCACGCCGAGATCGCCCCCACCCTTGCCACCGCCGACGATCTGCACGACCTCCTGTCCTCACTGGTGGCCCTCCCCGCCCGCGAGGAGTGGCGGAGACTCTGGGAGGAGCTGGGAGGACGGGGCCGCGCCGGGGCCATCCGGCCGGGTCGGGACGAGCTGTGGTGCACCACCGAGCTGAGTCGAGACGCTGGGCTGGCCTTCGAGGGCGACGATGCTGCCGCCACCCGGATGGTTCGCGGCCATCTCGAACTGTCGGGCATCACGACCATCGACGGGCTGGCCGAGACGACCACGCTGGCCCCAAGCCGGATCGCCGTTGCCCTGGCCGCCCTGCAGCACGAGGGCTTTGCCCTTCAGGGTCGCTACACCACCGATGCCGTCGACCCCCAGTGGGTGTCGCGGCGGCTGCTGGCTCGCATGCACAGCTACTCGCGACGCTCGAGACGCGATCGCGTCGAGCCGGCGACGGCCCAGGATCTGATGCGCTTTCTCCTCCGGTGGCAGCATCTCGCTCCTGGCACCCAGCTCGCCGGCGACAGCGGCCTGACTGTCGTAATCGAGCAGCTGCAGGGCTACGAAGGGGCCGCGGTCGCATGGGAACCCGAGCTGCTGGCCCGTCGTCTGCACCACTACTCGCCGGG
The DNA here is from genome assembly GCA_963834725.1 of uncultured Acidimicrobiaceae bacterium. Taxonomy (GTDB): domain Bacteria; phylum Actinomycetota; class Acidimicrobiia; order Acidimicrobiales; family Palsa-688; genus PALSA-693. Next base: position 1,486,785 of record CAWICN010000001.1, on the reverse strand, counting down.
GTGGCTCGATGCCCTGTGCCACGGCGGCGAGGTGGCGTGGCTGCGACTGGCGCCGCGTCCCCGAAGCGAGCTCGACGGTCCGGCGGCGGCTCCGTCGAAGGCGACACCGATTGCGGTGGTGTTCCGAACCGATCTGGCCTGGTTGCTCGAGGCGGTTCGCTCCGGGACCCCGCCCGTGCCGCCCACGGTGGGCGCCACCGCCGAGATTGTCGACACCCTGGGCCGGCAGGGCGCCTCCTTCGCCGCGGATCTGGCGGCGGCGACGAGGCGCCTGCCCGACGACGTGGAGCGCGGGTTGTGGGACGGCGTGACCCGGGGTCTCATCATGTGCGACGGCTTCGGCGCCATCCGGGCCCGGATTGCGGGCGGCCGTCAACGCCCGGCCGCGGGTCGGCCGCGTTTGTCCCGGCTCGGCCGCCTGCCCCAACCGACGGCGGCGTCGGCGGGGCGGTGGGGGCTGGTCCCCGTTCCAAGGACCGGCCAAGCCGGCGCCCGCGAGGAGCCGGCCGGGGCCGTTGCCAGCGACCGCGACGAGCTGGCCGGGCGCATTGCCAGCGACCGCGAGGAGCTCGCCGAGGCCGTGGCCGAGCAGCTGCTGCGCCGGTGGGGAGTGGTCTTCCGGGACCTGGCCGTTCACGACTCGCTACGCATGCCCTGGCGGGACCTGCAGTGGGCGCTGCGCCGGCTCGAGGATCGGGGTCTGGTCAGGGGCGGTCGGTTTGTGGCCGGGTTCAGCGGGGAGCAGTACGCCCTGCCCGAAGCGGCCGAGCAGCTGGCTCACGTGCGGAAGACGCCCCGTACCGGTGAGCGGGTCGTGGTCAATGCCACCGATCCGCTCAACCTGGTCGGGGTGATCGTGCCCGGGGAGGTGGTTCCTGCCGTTCGCACCAACCGGGTCACCTATGTCGACGGGGTTCCCGCTTCCTAGCCTGACTCGATCCGGCCCACCGATGGGCCCGAAGGCCGGTCGCCTCAATAGACCCAGACTTCGGTGCCGATCGGGGCCAGGTGGTTCGCCCAGATCCAGTCGATGGCCTCGTCGCTGACCCGGACGCAGCCGTGGGAGACCGGGAAGGGTGGCACGTAGCTGTCCCCATGGATGGCGAAGCCGCTGTAAAAGAACTTCGGTCGCCACAGCTGACCGAGGGAGTCGGTGACCATGCCGTCCACCTGGCGGAAGATGCTGAAGACACCGACCGGGGTGTCGGCCACCGCGCTCACTCCGCCGCTGGAGTAGACGTAGCCGCCCCCGGTCGAGGTGTTGAGGATGTACTCGACCCTGCCGTTGTGCACGAACAGCACCAGGTCGGCGGCCAGGTTCACTTCGATGACATAGCCGGAAGTACTCCGGGGGTGTGGGACCAGGCCCGATGCCAGGGCGGCGGCGGTCCGCGGTCCCACCACCCCATCGGGCGTCAGGCCGGCGGCCTTCTGGTAGGCGAACACCGCTTGCCCGGTCGTGTCACCGTAGACCCCGTCTGGCGAGCCCAGCCAGTAGCCGAGGCTGGTGAGCCGTTGCTGGAGGCCCAGCACCGCCGGCCCGCGGCTGCCGAGTTGAAGGTTGGGTGACCGGGCCACGGTGGTGGGGGGCGTGGCCTCCGGCGAGCCACTTCCTGTGGAGCTGGTGGCGGGCGAGCGCGAGGCGGATCCCGTGGACGTAGTCGCCGGTGGCCCGGCGATTGTCGGTGACCCGGCGGGGGTTGTCGGGGCGGCGGCGGTCGAAGGGGCGGTCGCTTTCGCTGGGCCGGCGGTCGTGGTCGGGGCGGCGGTCGTTGCCGGGGCCGCGGCGGTCGTGCCCGGGGCGGCGGCGGTCGAGGGCGCGATCGCTTTCGCTGGGCCGGCGGTCTTCAACCGGGGGTTCGGGGCCACGGATGTCGTCCCTGGCGGCGCCGGCGCAGCCGTACGAGGCGAGGCCGGCAGGGCTCCGCACGCCGCCGCGATCAGGGCCAGCCCGATGGCCCCGAACCCGGTGGCCCATCTCTTTGAAACGATGTCACCCCTTCGACTCACGTTTGCATTGTGCGGCATTGGCAATCGCACCCGGGGTCCCCAGGGCGAGGAAAAGGTCGCCGCCGGGACGCAAGCGCCATGTCAACTTCCCCTGTCTCCTTCCCCTGTCTCCGTCATTTCACCGCCACACCTGTCCTGGGATACCCGGTCTTTTCCTCGTCGCCGATTCCGTCAGGTATGTTCGACGCGGGCGCGGTCCGGAATGGTCTGGACCATCGGTGTCGCACCCTGACCCACTGCCGTCAGACCAACCTCTGGGGGAACGGATGACCCTGCCAGCTGTCGAGCCCACGGCGATGCGGGAGGAGCCCGTCGACCCTGTGCGACGCCGCGAGGAGCCCGTCGACCCTGTACGACGGGCATCGAACAGTGGCCGCGTCCGGCAAGGAGCGCCCACATTGGTGGCCTGCCCGCCGGCGATGAACAAGAGATGACCGAGCGTTACGACGCCTACCCGGGCCTGGTCCTCGACACCCCGTCCGAGGGGGTGCTGCGGATCACCCTCGAAGGGCCCGGCCTCAACGCGGTCGGCCCTTCCGTGCATCGCGAGCTGGCCGATATCTGGCTGGATATCGACCGGGATCCTGCGACCCGGGTGGCGGTGCTGCAGGGAGCCGGGAAGGCATTCTCAGCCGGTGGCTCCTTCGAGCTGCTCGACGAGGTCATCTCGGACTACGCCGCCCGCACCCGGGTCATGCGCGAAGCACGCGATCTGGTCTTCAACGTCATCAACTGCTCGAAGCCGATCGTTTCGGCTATCCACGGACCGGCGGTGGGTGCGGGCCTGGTGGCGGCCCTCCTCGCCGACGTGTCGGTGGCGGCCAGAACAGCCCGCATCATCGACGGCCACACCCGGCTCGGGGTGACGGCAGGCGATCACGCCGCCATCTGCTGGCCATTGCTGTGCGGCATGGCCAAGGCCAAGTACTACCTCCTGACGTGCGAGACCCTGACCGGGGAGGAGGCCGAGCGCATTGGGCTGGTGTCGCTGTGTGTCGAGGACGACGAGGTGCAGGGGCGGGCACTGGAGGTCGCGACCCACCTGGCCGCCGGTGCGCAATCGGCCATCCGCTGGACCAAGCAGACGCTCAACCACTGGTACCGGGCCCAGACGGCCGTGCTCGATGCCAGCCTGGCCTATGAGTTCTACGGGTTCGGCGGCCCCGACGCTCGCGAAGGGTTGTCCAGCCACGTCGAGAAGCGTTCCCCAACCTTCGGCGGGCCGACTGGAGAGCACACCTAGACAAAGGGCGCGACCCGGTCTCACCTCGCCAGTCGAGCGCGCCGGTCACTACGCTCGCAGAAACGTGATGCCGCCCAGGAGGAGCCCTTCGCAGGCTGCTCTGAAGATGGATCACGCGACGTCCGCCAGCAGGGGAGGGATCCAGTGAACATCGCGATGTTGTTGGAGATGGCCGCCGAAGGCATGGGCGATCGGGTCGAGGTTGGCCCTCGCGCCTCCGGTCTGACCGATACGCAGTTGCTTGATCGTTCTCGCCGGGTCGCCACCCTGGTCAGGGACGCCGGCGTGGAGCGCCTCGGCTTCGTGGCGCCCAACTCCAATGACCTTCCTGCCTTGCTGTTCGGCAGCGCGGTGGCGGGTGTGCCGTTCGCGCCCCTCAATTACCGACTGGCCGACGATCGCTTGCAGTCCATCTGTGCCCGGATCGCGCCTGCGGTCCTTGTCGCCGACCCGGGGGCGGTTGCTCGGGTGAGCGGCATTGACGGGATCACCGTCATGACCAACGAGGAGCTGGCCGATCGCCTGGCGGCGCTCGCTCCGGCTGATGAAAGCCAAACTGATCCCGACCAGGTTGCCATCTGGCTGTTCACGAGCGGCACCACCGGCGAGCCGAAAGCGGCCCTGCTCCGCCATCGCCATCTGGTCTCGTACGTGTTGTCGACCGTCGACTACATGGCTGCCGACGAGGACGAAGCCACGCTGGTCAGTGTGCCCCCGTACCACATCGCAGCTATGGCGACCATCCTCTCCAGCGTCTACTCCGGCCGGCGCATCATGTATCTGCCCAATTCGAACCCAAGGAGTGGGTGCAGGTCGCCGACCGGGAGGGCATCACCCACGCCATGGTGGTACCGACCATGCTCAACCGTATTCTGGATGCCGCAGAGGAATCAGGATCCAGCCTGCCGGCGTTGCACCATCTTTCGTACGGAGGCGGCCGGATGCCTGTGCCCATCATCGAGCGGGCCATGAACCTCCTGCCGCAGGTCGGCTATGTCAACGCCTACGGTCTTACCGAGACCAGTTCCACTGTCGCTGTGCTCGGGCCGGAGGAACACCGCGAGGCCTTTGCGAGCGATGACCCGGTCGTGCGGGCCCGGTTGGGTTCCGTGGGCCGTCCACTGCCGACCCTCGAGCTGGAGATCCGCGGGCCGGATGGGGAGGTCCTGCCTGCGGGCGAGACCGGCGAGATCTACGTCCGTGGCGATCAGATCGCGGGGGAATACCAGGGGCGCAGCGCCCTGGATGCCGACGGGTGGTTCGCCACGAACGACGGCGGCCATCTGGACGAGGCCGGGTTTCTGTTCGTCGAGGGCCGCCTCGACGATGTGATCGTTCGCGGTGGCGAGAACATGTCACCCGGCGAGATCGAGGACGTTCTCATACAGCACCCCGGCGTGGCTGACGCAGCGGTCGTCGGGGTACCTGACAACGAGTGGGGCGAGGTAGTGGCCGCAGCCGTGGTGGCCGAGCCCGGCTCCACCGTTACCGAGGAGGAGCTGCAACAGTGGGTCCGCGACCACCTGCGGTCGTCGCGCATGCCCGCCGTCGTCGACATCCGCGAAACCCTGCCCTACAACGAGACCGGCAAGCTGTTGCGCCGGGTGCTCAAAGAGGACCTGTCGGGGCGCGCCCAGGAGCGGTGACGGGTACAGGGCGGCGGCATTCCGGCTGCCAACTGCCCACCATGCTGCCATGGTGACCATCGACGACGTCCGCGAAGTTGCCCACCGGTTGCCCCGCAGCTACGAAGTCGTGGTGCGCGACCGGGTCAAGTTTCGGGTCGGCCGGATTGTCTACCTGGCGTTCTCACGAGACGAAACGCAGATGGGGTTCGGGTTCCCGAAGGAGGAGCGAGAGGCGCTGGTGGCCTCGGATCCGGAAAAGTTCCTGATGCCACGCCGCTCCGACCTTCGCTACAACTGGGTCGAAGTCCGACTGAGCGCCCTCGACCAGAACGAGATGCGGGAGCTGGTCCTCGACGCCTGGCGTATGGTCGTCCCGAAGGCGGTGGCGGCGGCGCATCAGTCCACGTAGTTGACCTCTTGTCACTGCGGGGTCGTACCCTCACAAGTGGTCGTACTTTCAAGTGAGAGGGGCGACGCACAACGGGAGGCGTCCATGGACGAACGCATTCGGATCGGCAGTACCGACGCCCTGATCGCCAAAGGCCACCTGACGGGCAAGGTCGGCTCGCAGCCGGTGTGCGTGTTCTGGTGTGAGGGGAGGGCCTACGCGATCGACGACCGCTGCCCGCACATGGGCTTTCCTCTGCACCGGGGCACGGTCGAAAACGGCCTGCTCACCTGCCACTGGCACCACGCCCGCTTCGACCTCGAGTCGGGCGGCACCCTCGATCCCTTCGCCGATGACGTGCGCGCCTACCCGGTGCACCTAGAAGGCAGCGACGTGATCATCGAGATCGAGCCGGCGCGGGACCGGGTACCTCAGTTGCGGCGCCGGCTCGAGGAAGGCCTCGAGCAGGGCCTGACGCTCGTCATCGCCAAGGCTGTCCTCGGTCTCGTCGACGCCATGGGACCCGTAGAGGCGGCGTCAGCGGTGGTGGGGGCCGGGGTTGACTTCGGAACGCGCTATCGGGGCGCGGGATGGGGGTCCGGTCTGACCGTACTGACCGGCATGGCCAATGTGCTCGACTGGCTCGACGAAGAGGATCGGGTGCTCGCCCTGGTCCACGGGCTGGCCTTCGTATCCCGCGACACGCGTGGCCACGCGCCGCGCTTCGCCCTGGAACCCCTGCCCGCCGCCCTCCCGGCCGAGCGGCTCGGCAATTGGTACCGCCGCTTCATCGATACCCGGAGCGGTGATGCGGCCGAGCGCAGCCTCGCCAGCGCGGTCCGGACCCGGCTCGGGCCGGCCCAACTCACCGCGATCATGGGCGCGGCCGCCACCGACCATGTGTTCCTCGACGGCGGCCACACCATCGACTTCACCAACAAGGCGTTCGAGGTGCTGGATCAGCTGGGCTGGAGCCACGCGGACCAGGTCCTGCCCACCCTCGCCCAGCAAACGGCCGGCGCGTCGCGGGCTGAGGAGAGCGCCGCCTGGCGGCATCCCCACGATCTGGCTGGACTCCTCGCCCGTGCCGCTGCCGACCTGCCCGGACGCCTGACTGCCGGAGCGGGGCCGCGCACCTTCGCCGGCGACGACGACGTCGACAGCCTGGCGTGGGTGATTCTCGGCGACGACCCGGCAGAGATCGTGGCCGCCCTCGACCGGGCCGTGGCCGCCCGAGCAACGTTGGAGGAGTTGGCCCGGGCGGTGGCCTACGCGGCGGCGCTGCGGGTGACGCGCTTTCACACCCAAAACGATCATGGCGACTGGGACGTCGTCCATCACGGCTTCACCGCCGCCAACGCCGTCCATCAACTCCTGCAACGATCCGGGACACCCGAGCTGGCCCGGGGCGTCTACCAGGGTGCCGGCAAGGTGTTCCTCGACCGTTTCCTCAACGTTCCCGCCGCCCCGCTGCCCGGGCGGCATCCTCTGGCGTCGGCGCCGCCGGACCTCGAGGCGCTGCAAGCGTGCTGGGACCAGCAAGACATGGTCGACGAGGCCGGGGCCATTGTCCATCGATGGCTGGCCACGGGGGGCTCGCGTGCCGCGGTGCTGGGGGCCCTTGGGACGGCGCTGCTCCGCGAGGACGCCGAGTTCCACTGGTTCCAGATGTACGAGGCCGCGGCCCGGCAGTCGTTGGCCTGGCCAGAGGGCTCCGAACCGGTCAGCCTCATCCTGGCCGGTGCCGCCCGCTTCCTGGCCGCCCATACCCCCACTCGCCGGGAGCTGCCCCAGGTCGTCCGCATCGCCTCCCGGTTGCGGCGCGGCGAACCCCTCTACGAGCTGGCCCCACCAGACCAGGATCAGGGGGACTGATCACCGCTACCACGGCACCGACGGCGGGGGGGTCTCGAAGCCGGCGATCACCTCTCCGAAGGTTTCCAGCGCACCAGGGGTGAAAAGGTCGGGCAGGGCGACAATGGCCGTCTCGACGCCCACCTCGGCGAAGCGGCTGTACCGCCCGATCTGATCGTCGACGGTTCCGGCGCCCCACCGGTCGGCAGCCTGTTCCGGCGTCAGGCCGAAGGGCCGCAAGCGATCAATGGCGGCCGCCACCTCCCGGCGCGAGCCGGCGACCACTGCATTGGAGAGGTGGGTCACCCGTACCTCCGCCGGGTTGCGGCCGGCTTCGGCGCAATGGCCTTCGAGGATGGCGCGTTTGTCGGCCACGGTCTCCGGGTCGCCACGCAGGTTGCAGCCGTCGGCGTAGCGCGCGGCCAGACGGAGGGTGCTTCGTGGCCCCGATCCGCCGACGATGATGGGCACGTGCTGCTGCAGGGGCCGCGGGTAGCAGATGGTCTCGGCCACGTTGAGGGTCCGGCCGGCGAACGCGGGCGAACCGGGCCCCCACATGACCGGCAGCAGTTGCAACGTGTCCTCCAGTAGGGCGTACCGATCGGCCGTCGCCGGGAACGGCCAGCCGTACAGCCGGTGCTCCCACTCCCACCACGCCAGGCCCAACCCGCAGATGGCCCGGCCTCCGCTCAGCACGTCGAGGGTGGCCACGATCTTCGCCAGGTGGGCCGGATTGCGGAGGGTGACGCCCGTGACGAGCGTGCCGAGGCGGATGGTACGCGTGCGAGCGGCCAGCCAGGCCAGCGTGGTCCAGCTTTCCGGCAGGTCTTCCCAGCGCCGACCCACCTGGGGGATCTGCACCATGTGATCCATCATCCAGAGACTGGTGAAGCCCACCGCCTCTGCGACAGCCGCGGCTTCGGCGACGCGTTCGGCCAGCAGGGTCCCATTCGAGCCGCCCGCAAACGACGACAGCTGCAGGCCGAAGTGCAGCCGGGTCGCCTGCGAGCCAGTGGAAGCCGCCATCTCGGATGGGACGACCTCGACCGGGTCGGGGGCGAGGACGCCGTCGAACCCCTCGGCGGCGAGGTCGACGGCGGCCTGATCCCTGGCCTTCAGCTGGGAGGCCAGGACCGGCGGCGGCAACGGTCGGGCCCGGCCGCGGTTGCGAGCCCGGCAGAGGTCGGCCGGAGTGTCGAACACGACGGCGTGGGCGGCCATGTGATGCCGTCGAGCCAGCTCGACGTACCGGGCCCGGCGGTCCCGATCGAGCCCGAGAGTGTCGACGACGGTGAGCAGGCCGCGGGCCAGGCGGCGTTCCACGATCAGATCGAGCACGTCGAAGGCGTCGGCGCCGGCCCGCTGGTCATCTTCGGAGACACCGACCGCGCCACGCAGGGCATCGGACGACACGATCTGCTCGGGTCGGAAGTTCTGGGCGGCCCAGTGCGACTTTCCGGCTCCCGATGGGCCAACCAGGACGACCAGGGTGGCAGGAGGCAGGCGCATGGCGAGAGTCTGGCTCACGTTTCCGTGGCCGCCACCGTTAACTAGGTGTGTCTGTTAACGGAGTGTGATTCTGTGCCGCCTATCCCGCCTTTCGAGCAGGTCGTCACCGAACACGGATCGATAGTGCTGGGCGTCTGCCGGGCTCTGCTGACGCCTTCGGACGCGGAAGACGCCTGGTCGGAGACGTTCCTGGCCGCCCTCCAGGCCTACCCGCGTCTCCGTTCGGGCAGCAACGTACGGGGGTGGCTGGTCACCATCGCCCATCGCAAGGCGATCGATCGGCTCCGGGTCGGGGCCCGGGCTGCCGTGCCGGTGCCGACGAGCGAGCTGTCAGAGCTACCAGGGGCGCGGCGGACTCCCGGGTCCCAGCCGGCGGCCGAGCCCGAAGTGCCGGGCGACCGGGACCCGCAGCTGTGGGCGGCGCTTCAGGCCCTCCCCTTCAAACAGCGGGCCGCGGTGACCTACCACTATCTGGCCGGGCTGCCCTACGCCGAGATCGGCGCCCTGCTCGACAGCAACGAGGCGGCCGCTCGCCGCAATGCCGCTGACGGCCTGGCCACCCTGCGCACTCAGTACCCCCCGGAGAAGAAGGACAGGAAAGGATCTGCACCATGCCCGCCACCGACCACCTGATCACGAAAGGCCTACCGGCCGCCGTCCCCCCCTGGGACGCCCTCACCGCCGCCCGGCTGCACGGTCGTCTGGAGGCGGCCTCCGACCAGGCCGGCCTGCTCGACCTGGCCTACCGGACCGTCGACAGCCCGGTGGGGTCGCTGCTCCTTGTCGCCACCCCGTCGGGACTGGTCCGGGTCGCCTTCGAACGGGAGGACCACGACGAGGTGCTCGGCTGGCTGGCCAAGGCCATCAGCCCCCGGATGTTGCGCGCCCCGGTCAGACTGGATCGGGCCGCCCGGGAGCTGGACGAATATTTCGCCGGGCGCCGTCGCCGCTTCGATGTAGACGTCGATCTGGGCCTGGCGCGCGGCTTCCGCCGCACTGTTCTCGATCGGCTTGGCGACATCGGGTACGGGACGACCGCCACCTACGCGGCGGTGGCGGCCGCATCGGGAAGTCCGGGCGCGGTTCGGGCGGTAGGGTCGGCCTGCGCCCGGAACCCGGTGCCGGTGGTCGTCCCCTGTCATCGGGTCGTGCGCAGCGACGGTTCCGTCGGCGGGTATCGCGGTGGCTCCGAGGCCAAGCAGCTGCTGTTGGCGCTGGAATCCGGCGCATGATGACGGCCGTCCCGGTCGAGGCCCGGATAGACGCCCTCGACTGGCCGGCGGTCGCGGCGGAGCTCGACGGGCTCGGCTGCGCCCTGACCGCGCCGGTGCTCGAGCCCCCTGAGTGCCGCCAGGCGTCCGCCTGGTATGGCGACGACGGCCGGTTCCGCGCCACCGTGGACATGGCCCGCCACCGCTTCGGGGCGGGCCAGTATCGCTATTTCGACCACCCCCTACCTGACCTGGTAACCCGGCTCCGGGCGGCGTGGTGGCCCCACCTGCTGCCGGTCGCCCGGGAGTGGGCCGAGCGGTTGGGCCGGCCGGCACCATGGCCCGACGACTTCGGCGAGTGGCTGGATCGCTGCCACGCCGCCGGGCAGACCCGGCCCACGCCCCTGCTGCTGTGCTACCGGCCCGGGGACTGGAACGCCCTCCACCGGGACCTCTACGGCGAGCTGGTCTTCCCGCTCCAGGTCGTGGTCGGCCTCGACCGGCCCGGCCATGACTACGCCGGCGGCGAGTTCGTGGTGGTCGAGCAGCGTCCCCGGGCCCAGTCGCGTGCCACGAGCACGTCGATCGGGCAAGGTCAGGGGCTGGTCTTCACCACCAGCGATCGGCCGGTCCGGTCCGCACGCGGCTGGTCGGCCGCGCCGATGCGCCATGGTGTGAGCGTGGTGCGAGGAGGGCGGCGCCGAACCCTCGGCCTGGTCTTCCATGACGCCCGGTGAAGGCGGCCGTTCAGCTCACCGGTAGCAGTACGAGTCTGATGAGGCGTCCCCGCCCTGCAGGCGCACCTGGTGGACCCGCAACCCCCGGAAGTCATCGCCATGGGGGAAGAACCGCTCGTCGATGCGGAGCCCACCGCCACGATCAGGATCGGTGTCGAGCTTCGCCATCCAGGCGCCGACCCCGTCAGGGAAGAACTGGTCGTCCCACGCCCCGTACAGCGAGTTGGTCAGGTAGATGCGTCGGCCGTCTCGGCTGACCTCGACCATCTGGGGACCGCCGGCGAGCGACTCGTCCGGGTGAGCCGGATGGGGCGCCTGGCCAACGATGCCACCGAGGCGCACGGATCCGGTCTCGCGGGGGTGAGCCGGGTCGGTGACGTCGTACTGCTTCAGTTCTCCGGTGCCCCAGCAGGACACATATAGATACCGGTCGTCGACGGACAGGTTGATGTCGGTGACAAGCGGCGGGACCGCCCCAAATGGTTGCAGGGCGGCCGGCAGGGCCTCAGCCGGTGCCGGCTCCGCCGGGATGGTGACCACCTTGTCCGCCTCCCATCTGTCCCCTTCGAGATGCCAGCGCCACACCGATGCCGAGAGGTCCTCGGTGCTGACGACCACGCCCACGAACCCCCACGTGGCGAAGGGGTCGTGAGAGGGGCGCAGCTCGAGCACCATCTGGTGCTGTTCGCCGAGATCCAGCCGTTGCCGATGCTTTCCCGTGCTGAGGTCCCAGAAATGCAGGGCGTGCCCGTACTTGTGTCCGAGCAGCAGTTCGGGGTTGACCCCGTCCTCGATCATCGAGGGGGTACCCCATTCGCTGGTGATAAGGGTGTTCTGGTTGAGGTGCCACCAGGCGTCGTAGGCCAGGTACTGCGGGCCGCGGTCGGTCTCCCAGGCGCGCAGCACGTCGAAGGTGCTGTGGTCGAGCAGGGCGATGCCCCCCGGCCCGTCGGCCCCTTCGCCACCCCCGAGGCAGGACAGGAACAGCCCGTCGGGTCCGCAATGGACGGTATGGGGGCGTGAGTAGCCGGCCCGGCCGGCCAGCTCGGCGGCCTCGATGCGACGCGCCAGCGTCGGTTGGAGCGGATCAGGCTGGGTGTCGTAGACGTGAACGTTGGATGACCGCAAGCCCGACAACAGCAGATACCGCCGTTGCAGGCCGTCCATGTGGTGGCCGGCATGAGCCAGGGCGCTGCTGCATGCGTTCCAACCGAAGTGGTGCAGCTCGTCGCCGCGGGTCGTGAGGTCCGTCCATCCCACCACCTGGCCATAGCGGTCGGACCCGGGATCGGTGTCGACCACGGTTAGCGCATCCGGGCGCTCGGCGCTGCGATCGAAGGCGACCACGTAGGCGAGCCGCTCGGGCGGCCCGGCCGCGGCCTCGGCGGCACTCCGGTAGAACGTCGGGTCCATCTCGGGCTGGGCCGACACGCTCATTCAGGCTCCTTCATTGTGGGGGTTCTGGCCATTGTGGGGGTTCTGGCCATTGTGGGGGTTCTGGCCATTGTGGGCCATAGTGGGAGTTCTGCCCATTGTGAGGGTTCGTGCTAGCCACCGCTGAGCGCCATGGCCGCGTGCAGGGCGATTCCGGTCGCCAGGGCGGCCTCGTCGATCACCATGCGATTGGAGTGGTTCGGGGCGGGGTGGGCGACCCCGGGCGGAGCGGCGCCCAGGAACGCCATCGACCCGGGCACTCTCTGGAGTACATACGACCAGTCCTCGGCCCCCATGACCGGCGATGGCATGCGCACCACCCGTTCCGGGCCGATCAGGCCCGTGGCGACGGCGAGGGTGCGATCGGCGGCTCCGGCATCGTTGACCGTCACCGGATAGTGCCGGTCCTCGATGAGATCGACCTGGGCCCGGCACCCGTGGGCCGCAGCGACGTGCTCGGCCACCTGGCGGAGGCCGGTGATGGCCCGGTCCCGCGACTCATCGGAGACCGAACGGATGGTGCCGTCGCAGGTCACCGACTCGGGGATGACGTTGAACGCGGTACCCGCTTCGATCCGGGTGACGGTGACCACGGCTGGGTCGAACGCCGGCACCACCCGGGTCACCATGGCCTGAAGGGCGGTGACGATCTCGCAGGCGACCGGGACCGGGTCGGTGGCGTCGTGCGGCATCGAGGCATGGCCACCCCGGCCGATCACCTTGACCTGGAATTCGTCACAAGAAGCCAGCATGGTCCCGGCCCGGCAGGCGACCAGCCCCGACGGGAGCATGGGCGTGATGTGGATGGCGAAGGCCCGGTCGACGTCACCGTAGGTGTTGAGCAGACCCTCCGAGATCATGACCCGGGCGCCGCCATATCCCTCCTCGCCGGGCTGGAACATCAACACCACCCGCCCGCCAAGCTCGGACCGATGCGCGGCCAGCAAGCGGGCTGCGCCCACCAGCATGGCGACGTGGCCATCGTGCCCGCAGGCGTGCATCTTCCCGTCGACAGCCGAGGCGAACTCGAGACCGGTCTCCTCGGGCATGTCCAGTGCGTCCATGTCGGCGCGGAGCAGGGTGGTCGGTCCGGGGCGGTCCCCGTCGAGGGTGGCGATCACCGAAGTGGTCCCGGTCCCAGTGGCCAGCGTCCAACCAAGGCCGTCGAGGGCGTCGAGCACCGCCTCCTGGGTTACGGGCAGGTCCAGCCCGGTCTCCGGGTGCTTGTGGATGCGCCGGCGCAGCTCCACGGCCGCGTCGACCTGGCCACCGGCCTCGGCGAGCAGAGCCGGGTCCACCTGCGGGATTGGGGATGCGTCGCCGTCAATGGTCATCTGTTGCCTCCTCTGCCTCCGCAGGTCGCCCGTTTGCAGCGTACGCCGATGCCGGCGCCCGGGTGAAGGCCGACCCCGATGGTCGCCGGCTACCGCCCTGCTGTCTGAAAAGAAAACGGGTAAAACGCGAGACTCCCCGGGGTCGTGGTCAGGCTCCCCTGGGTGGTGGCCAGGCCCGCTGTCAACTGGCAATGCGGATGGGGCTGGGGGCGAGCGCGGCGGGCGGCGCCGCGACCGCGACCGGGGCAGGGAGTTCCTCGCGCCGGGGTGGGCCGAGCAGCAGCGCGACGGCGCCGGAAAGGGCGGACATGGTTGCCGCGAAAACCCAGAGGTGGTGGAAGTTGTCCAGGGCGGCGCCGGCGGTCGCCGGTGCACCGACGATTACCACCAGGATGGCAATCCCGATCGAGCCGCCGACCTGGCGGGCTGTCTGGTTGACCGCGCTCCCGACCGCGAATCGGTCCCCTGGCAGGCTCGACACGGCGGCCGCGCTCAGGACCGGGAAGGTCAACCCGATCCCGAGCCCGGTCACGATGGTTGCCGGCAGCCACTGGGTGAGATAAGCGGGGTGAAGGCCGACCCGGGTGGCAAGCCACGTCAGGCCGCAGGCCAGCAGCGCCGCGCCGGACACGAGGAGGGCCCGGAAGCCCACCCGGGTCGCCAAACGGCCGGCCGGTCCCGACACCGCCGCAACCACGAGCGGACCCGGTGTGATGGCGAGCCCGGCCTTCATGATGGAGTAGTGCCACACGCCCGTCAGGAAAAGCACGTTGCCGAGCAGCATGGCGTAGAAGCCCATGGCATAGAGGACGACCGCCGCGTTCGCCACCGAAAACGACCGGGCCGAGAACAGACTCAGGTCCAGGACCGGTTCACGATGGTGGGCGGAGCGGTACACGAAAACAACTCCGAGCACCGGGAAGACCGCAAAGCAGGCCAGGACCCGGGCGCTCTCCCAACCCCAGGTGGGCCCCTCGGAGATCGCTAACACCAGGGCAGCCAGCGCCGCGATCAGCATGCCGACGGCGGCGAAGTCGGGCCGGCCCTCCGTCCGTGTCGTGCGGGACTCCGTCAGGACGCGGCGGCCTACCAGCCAGGTCGCCAGACCCACGGGAAGGTTGACAAAGAAAGCCCACCGCCAACCGCCAAGCGAGATGAGGGCCGCGCCAAGCGAAGGTCCCGTGGCAACCGCGAGCGCGCCGACCCCGCCCCAAAGGGCGACGACCTGCGACCGCCGCTCGGCGGGAAAGGCGCCAAGCAGCAGGCCGACCGACGACGGCACCATGGCGGCGGCCCCCGCGCCCTGGATGACCCGGCCGGCGATCAGCGGCGCCACTGACGGCGCCAGCGCGCACATCGCGGACCCCAGGGTGAACACCCCCAGGCCGCCGAAGAAGATGCGACGCCGGCCAAGTCGATCGGCGGTGCGTCCGGCTGCGACCAGCAGGGAGGCGAACACGATGGTGTAGGCGGTGATGACCCACGCCAGCATGGCTCGCGAGTCGTGCGGGAAGGACCGTTGAAGGGCGGGGAAGGCCACGTTGACGATGGAGAGGTCGAGCGAGGCCATGAAGGCGCCGAGGGCCGTCACGGCGAAGATGGCTCGCCGTCGAGCTGCACCGCTGAACCCGGCACCTGTGAGTTCGGGCCCGGCGAGTGCGGCAGCAGTGGGTTCTCTCATGCAATGAACCCTAACTGATAGGGTTCAATAATGCAACTTACTTAGCAGAGTACGACGCCCAGGATTACTTCGGAGCGTGCACCCGGATAGGGATCGCCCGCGGGCCTCGCACCTGGCCGCTCGACCACGTCACTGCGGTCTCGTCGGCCAGCTCGAACTCGGGGTAGCGGGCCATCCACTCCTCGAGGGCGACCCGCAGCTCCATGCGAGCCAGGTTGGACCCGAGGCAGCGGTGGATGCCGAGCCCGAACGCGGCGTGGCGGTTATCGGTGCGGTCGAGGTGCACGGCACCCGCGTCCTCGAAGGCGTCAGGATCGCGGTTGCCGGCCGGGAACGGCAGGAGCACCCAGTCCCCTTCGTGCAGCATCCGGCCATCCAGCTCGACGTCCTTCGCCACCAGGCGGGCCATGGTCACGGGGGCATATGCCCGCAGGAACTCCTCGACCGCGGTGCCCATCAACGCCGGCTCTGCGGCCAGGCGCCGGCGATCGTCCGGGTGTGACGCCAGGTGCCAGAGCGATGCGCCGATCGCCGACCAGGTCGTATCGATGCCGGCGATCATCAGCAGGAGCATGGTGCCGCGAACGTGGTCCCGCTCCAGCTTCTGACCCCCGATCTCCGCGTCGAGCAGGAAGGAGGTGAGATCGTCGCGCGGCTCGGCCAGGTGCTCCGCGATGCGGGCGTCCATGTAAGCGTCGATCTCTCCGTTCTCCATGTTGGCCAGGCGCTCTTCGGGCGGCAGGTCCACATCCTCCATGACCTGATGAATGAATCGTCGAAAGAGGTCGGCGTCCTCCTGGGGGAAGCCGAGCATGCCGATGATCACCCGGATCGGGATGTGCTGGGCGTAGTCGACGGCGGCGTCGAACTCTTCCTGGCCCTTCGTCGCATCCAGGAGCTCGCGGCACACCTCGCGGGTGAACGGCTCCAGCGCCGCGATCGGTTTGGGCCCGAACGCGGGCAGCAGCATCCGCCGCGCCAACGCGTGGAACGGCGGGTCCGAGGTGATCGGCGGCGCCGGCCCGATCGGCGCCGGCAGCGCCTCTGGCCCGGGGCGAAGGTTGCTGACCACGACCCCCCGGGAGGTGAAATGCTCCGTGTCGTAGGCCACGGCCGAGATGTCCTCGTGGCGCACGGGCAGCCAGACCCCTCCGTACCGGTCACTGTGGGCCACCGGGCAACGACCGCGCAGATCCTCCCAGATCGGATAGGGGTCGGCCACCCACTCGGGGTCGATGTGGTCGAAGTCGGTGGCCCAATCCGTGACGGGCGGGTGGCGGCTGGTCATGTTCCGGCTCCGATCTCGGTGATGGTGATGGCGAACTCCGGGCAATTCGCGACGGCGCGGCGGGCTTTGTCCTCGAGCTCGGGGGGCACGGTGCCGTCGCCCCGCTCGAAGGAGCCTCCGAGATCGTCGACGTCGAACAGCTCAGGCGCCAGGCTGTAGCAGCGGTTGTGACCCTGACACTTCTCGCGATCGACGTGAACCCGCCACCGACCAGGCTGATCTTCGCTCATGGTGCCTCCAGTTCGGTCGACCGGTGCGGATGCGTACCAATGTTAAGTCGGCCACGCCGCAGAGCGGTCGCGGGTTGGACCAGATGGACGGGACTGGCCAGATGGACGGGACTGGCCAGATGGACGGGAATGGCCAGATGGACGGGACTGGCCAGATGGACGGGAATGGCCAGATGGACGGGAAATGGATGGCCAGCCCGGCCATCAGGCAACCGTGGCGCCCACCCGGCCGTACAGGGTGGTCCGTTGCGCCAGCCGCCGCCCCAACGGCTCCACGATGTCCCTGAAGCCGGCCTCATCGAGGCCCTGCCCGTGGCTGGCGCCGGCGGCCCGGGAGATGTTTTCGTTCATGAGGGTGCCGCCGAGATCGTTGACGCCGGCCAGCAAAAGCTGGCGGGCGCCGTCCGGGCCGAGCTTCACCCACGACGCCTGGATGTTGTCGATGAGCCCGTGGTAGGCGATGCGGGCGACTGCATGCATGAGCACGACCTCGCGCCACGTCGGACCCCGGCGGGACTTGCGCTGCAGGTAGATCGGGGCGGCCATGTGCACGAACGGCAGGCCGACGAACTCGGTGAAACCACCCGTCTCCTTCTGGAGGTCCCGGGTCCGCACTATGTGCCGGGCCCAGTGGAGCGGCTGCTCGATGGAACCGAACATGATCGTGATGTTGGACCGCAGCCCGACCGAGTGGGCGGTGCGGTGGGCTTCGAGCCATTCCTCGGTGTTGATCTTGTCGGGGCACAGCGTCGCCCTGACCTCGTCGTCGAGGATTTCCGCCGCAGTGCCGGGCAGTGAACGGAGCCCGGCCGCCATCAGTCGGCGCAGATAGGACGCCAGTGGCTCACCCAGGCGGCGAGCTCCCTCTGTCACCTCGAGCGCAGTGAAGCCGTGGACGTGAATATCAGGGGCGGCGTCTTTTACCGCCTTGGCGACCTCGATGTAATAGTCGCCGTCGAAGTCCGGATGGATGCCGCCCTGGAGGCAGACCTCGGTGGCGCCCACGTCCCATGCCTCCCGGGTTCGCCCTGCGATGTCGTCCAGGGTGAGCAGGTACGGCGAGCCCCGGAGGTTGAGCGACAGAGGGCCTTTCGAGAACCCGCAGAAACGGCACTTGAAGGTGCACACGTTGGTGTAGTTGATGTTGCGGTTGGAGACCCAGGTGACGGTGTCACCCACCGCCTCGGCCCGTAGCTCGTCGGCGAGCTCGGCCACGGCCGCCACCTCCCGCCCCCGGGCGGAGAAGAGGATCACCAGCTCGTCCAGGCCCGGCTCCTGGCCGAGCCGCACCCCGCCCAACACCTCACCGATGGCGCCGGACGCCCGGGGCGTCCCCGGCAGGATCGTGGGGGCGTGCACGTCGGCACCCGAGTACCACTGGGAGGACCGCCGCCCGACCAGCACCACTTCGGCCCCGTCGCCCACGTTCTTGTACTCGCCGACCTTCTGCGGGAAGACCGATCCCGGGTCGTCCCGCCCCAACCCCGACGCATCGCTGCGGTCCATCACGGCGAACCGCATGGCTTCGTCGAGCCATTGCGACGGAGCGGCCACGAACGAGGGGTAGATGGTCAGGCGTGGCGCCAGCTCGAACCCACGGGCCTCGGTCACCTCCCGCAGCACGTCGAGGGCCGGCCAGGGCCGCTCCGGGTTGACGTGATCGGCGGTGATGGGGGAGACCCCGCCCCAGTCGTCGATGCCGGCGTCGAGCAGGGCCCCGAAGTCGTCGGAGAGGTTCGGCGGGGCCTGGACGTGCACGTCGGGCGGCAGGACACACCGGGCCAGGGCGATGGCATCCACAAACTCGTCGTTGGGACAGGCCGGCGTTCGGTGCATGGCGGTGCCCGGTTTCGGCACGAAGTTCTGGACGATGACCTCCTGCACGTGGCCGTGGCGGGCGTGGCTGGCGGCGATGGCCTCGAGGGCCGCCACCCGGTCGGGGCGGTCCTCGCCGATGCCGACCAGGATCCCGGTCGTGAAGGGAATGCCGAGCCGGCCGGCGGATTCCAGGGTGGCCAGGCGGCGGGCGGGGGTCTTGTCCGGTGCGCCCCGGTGGGCGGCCAGGTCGTCGCGGAGCGTCTCGATCATCATCCCCTGGCTGGCGCTGACCGGCCGCAATCGGGCCAGCTCCTCCGGAAACAGGGCGCCGGCGTTGGCGTGGGGCAGAAGGCCGGTCTCGTCGAGCACCAGGCGGCACATAGCCGCCAGGTAGTCCACCGTTGATTCGTAACCATGGGCGTCCAGCCAGTCGCCGGCGACCGGGTAGCGCTCCTCCGGGCGCTCGCCCAGGGTGAACAGCGCTTCGTGGCAGCCGACGGCCGCACCCTCACGGGCGATCCGCACCACCTGCTCGGGCGTCAGGTAGGGGGCTTCCAGCCGGGCCGGGGCCTTGGCAAAGGTGCAGTACCCGCACTTGTCGCGGCACAGCATGGTCAGTGGGATAAATACCTTGGGCGAGTACGTGATCCTCGTCCCATGGGCGAGGTCACGGATCCGACGGGCCCGGCGGGCGAGCGCGTCGGGGGTCAGCTCAAGCAGTTCGGGGGAGGGCAGCAGCCGATCCGGAGAGGCCATATGCCGAGTCACGCTACATGGAGGGCGGCAGTAGCGGTCAGGTCGTTGTCAGGCAGGGCCGTGCCGCGGTGCGGCAGGCTGAGGAGATGAGCACTCCGTCATCCCTATCCGGGTCATCCCCAGCTGGCTCATCCGCATCTGACGTATCACTTTTTGGCGGCCGCCCGCTCACGGAGGCCATGCCGCTCGTCGGCCTGCTCGGCATCGAGACGCTTCACGTCAGCCCCGACGAGGTCCGGCTCCGGCTGCAGTGGTCTGCGCGGACCTGCACTTCTGGTGGAACCATGCACGGCGGCGCCCTGATGGCTCTGGCCGACACCGCCGGCGCCATGGCCGCGTCCTTTCATTTACCGGCGGGGGCGGGGACGACCACCACGGACTCCAGCACCCGGTTCCTGGGCGCGGTCCGGCAGGGCTACGTCGACGCGGTGACACGGGTGCTGCACAAGGGCCGGACGCTGATCGTGGTGGACACCGAGGTTCGTGATGACACGGGCCGGCTGGTGGCGCGTACATCGCAATCGCAACTCGTGCTCCAGCCCCGGTGAACGGGGCTGCAAACGAATCCGCCAAGGAGTGGGCGACCGGCGTCTGAGCGCCCGGCCGCGGGGCCCGGCTGGCCGCTGTCCGCGGTTGATCCGGGTACGATGCGCCATTGTGAAGGCCACTGAAGGAGCTCACCCCGATGCCAGCACCGGGGCATTCTCGGCTGATGCCAACTGGGCCGCCCCGGGACGAAGCCCCTTTCCGTCGATCGCCGACTACGCCTTTCTCTCGGACTGCGAGTGCACGTGCCTGATTGCTCCGAGTGGGGCCGTGGAATGGATGTGCGTGCCGCGTCCGGACTCTCCGTCCATCTTCAGCGCCCTCCTCGATCGCAGCGCCGGGTCGTTCCGCATTGGCCCGTACGACCAGATGGTGCCGGCGGCGCGCCGGTATCTGCCGGGCAGCCTGATGCTCGAGACGACGTGGCAGACCCACACCGGCTGGCTGATCGTCCGCGACACCCTGTGCATGGGCCCATGGCACAACCTGGCCGAGCGCTCGAAGACGCACCGCCGCTCGCCGACCGACTACGACGCAGAACACTGTCTGTTGCGAACGGTCAGATGCGTGAGCGGCGCGGTCGACCTGTCGATGACCTGCGACCCGATGTTCGACTATGCCCGTATCGAGCCCCAGTGGGAGTACGAAGGGGCCGGCTACGGCCAGGTTGTGGCCTCGGGCGAGGGCACCCCCGTCCGGTTGCGGATCACCACCGATCTGCGGCCGGGCATTGAACGCCGGGGTATCAACGCCCGCACCCGCATGGTCGAGGGGGACTGTCATTTCGTAGCCCTGTCGTGGTCGCCGTTGCCGGCCCCGCTTACCTTCGACGAGGCCCAGGAGCGCATACACCGGACCTCGGAACACTGGCGGCAGTGGATCACCCAGGGCGATTTCCCCGACCATCGCTGGCGCAGCTACCTGCAGCGCAGCGCGCTCACTCTCAAGGGTCTCACCTACGCCCCGAGCGGGGCGTTGCTCGCCGCGTCCACCACCAGCCTGCCCGAGACGCCCCACGGTGAGCGCAACTGGGATTATCGCTACGCCTGGGTGCGCGACTCCACCTTTGCCCTGTGGGGTCTCTACACGCTGGGGTTCGACCGCGAGGCCGACGATTTCTTCTATTTCATCGCCGACGCCGTCCACGACGGGCAACCCCTGCAAGTCATGTACGGGGTGGGCGGGGAGCGCGAGCTGACCGAGGAGTCGCTGCCGCACCTCTCCGGCTACGACGGCGCCTGGCCGGTCCGGACGGGCAATGCCGCCTACAAGCAGTGGCAGCACGACGTGTGGGGGGCCATGCTGGACTCCGTGCTCCTGCACGCCCGGTCCCGGGCCCAGTTGCAGGAGTCGTTCTGGCCGCTCCTCAAACGCCAGGTCGAGGCCGCGGCCGAGCATTGGGAGGAGCCCGACCGCGGCATCTGGGAGGTGCGCGGCGAGCCGCAGCACTTCGTCTCCAGCAAGTTCATGTGCTGGGTGGCCCTCGACCGGGGCGCCCGGTTGGCGCGCATGTACGACGAGCCCACGTACGCGGACAAGTGGCAGGCGCTGGCGGATCAGATCCACGCCGACATCTGCAAGAACGGCGTGGACAAGCGAGGGGTGTTCGTACAGAAGTACGGCTCGGACGCCCTTGACGCTTCTCTGCTGCTCATGCCGCTGCTCCGCTTCCTCCCACCGGAGGATCCCCGTATCCGGGCCACCGTCCTCGCGATCGCCAATGAGCTGACCCACGAGGGGCTGGTGCTCCGCTACCGCGTCGACGAGACCGACGACGGGTTGAGCGGCGAAGAGGGCACCTTCACCATCTGCTCCTTCTGGCTGGTGTCGGCGCTCATCGAGATCGGTGAGATCGACCGGGGCCGGCGCCTCTGCGAGCGACTGCTCTCCTACGCCAGCCCGCTCGAGCTGTATGCCGAGGAGCTCGACCCGCACACCGGCCGG
This sequence comes from uncultured Acidimicrobiaceae bacterium, assembly GCA_963834725.1. Classification (GTDB taxonomy): domain Bacteria; phylum Actinomycetota; class Acidimicrobiia; order Acidimicrobiales; family Palsa-688; genus PALSA-693. The sequence continues at coordinate 1,465,174 of CAWICN010000001.1, read as the reverse complement.
CACCTCGGGAACTTCCCGCAGGCCTTCACCCACCTGGCCCTCGTCAACGCCGTCGTGCACGTCATCCGCGCCGAGGAGGACAACATCGTGCCTTTGACGGTGCAAGGCCTTGCCGACGAGGAGGTGGCGGCACCCCAGCCCGACCCCGCCGCCGGCGACGCCCATCCGGCCTTCGATCAGCCGCTGCCCCAAGTGCCGGAAGGGTAGTCGGGCAGGTCACTGGACCTTGGGGTAGCGGCGCCAGCGCCGGATCTCAGAGGGTCTAGATCTCAGAAGGGTCTGACCCCCAGGGCTTAGAGCCACCCCGCTCGAGCGCCGAGCGGTGGGGCCGGCTCGCCATCCGCCGCAGGGGCGCCCGCGGCGCGTTCGGCGCGCTCGGCCAGGGCGGCCTCGACCTCGGCGGGCGCCCGACCCAGTTCGCCCGCCCGCACCCGGCGCAGCAAGGCCTCGACGGCGCGAACGATCTCCGGCGCCGCCGCGGCCATGTCCGGCGCGTCGTCAACGCCCACCTCACCGGCGTCGAGCTCCGCTCCGGCCAGCAGGTCGGGCAGGTGCGTGAGCTGCTGGGCGAGCCAGCCCATCGGGTCGTTTGTCAGGGCCGGGTCGTAATGGCGTCGCCCCGGCTCCCAGCCCCGGAAGTGGGGGTGGTGGTGGGTTCGGTCGTGGCTGCCCGGATCGCCGGCCACCGTCTCGAACAGGTCGGCCCGCCACACGGGCCGGTCGATCACAATGGGCTGGGCGGCGTAGATCGAGCCGGTCGGGGGCGGCCGGTCGAGCAGACGAACCTCGACCCGCACTCCCCGCTCCGCTCCAGCCTGGCCCGGGGACGGATTCGGATCGAGGAAATACAGGTCCCCGGCAACCACGCCCACCCGCTCGAAACCCCAGGCATGCAGCATGGAAATCAGGGTAGTGGGGCGGACCACGCACCAAACCACGCTTCGAGGCGGTACCCGCCGGGACCAGGGAGTGCTTCCGGCGGGTGCGCAGACGGCCAACCGGTCCCTGGCGCCGGCGCGTGGTAACACCGCACGGTGCGAATCCTCGTTACCAACGACGACGGCATCGACTCCGAGGGCCTCCACGTGCTGGCCCGGGCCATGGCGGCGCACGGTTCGGTCACCGTCGTCGCCCCCGACGACGAGTACTCGGGTGCCAGCGCCTCGCTCGGCGCCCTCCACCGGATCCAGCCGGAGGTGCATCAGATGCACCTCCCCGACCTTCCGGATGCCTGGGCGGTGACCGGGCCGCCGGCCCTGTGCGTCATGTTCGCCCGCCTTGGAGCCTTCGGTCCACCGTTCGACCTGGTGGTCGCCGGCATCAACCCCGGCGTCAATGTCGGGCGCTCCGTGTATCACTCCGGCACGGTCGGAGCCGCCCTCACGGCCCGGGTGGGCGGCATCAGCGGCGTGGCGGTGAGCCAGGCGGTCCGCGGCTACGGCGTCGAGGGCCAGGGCTGGGACGAGATGCTTACAGGCCAGGTATGGGAGGGGGCGGCCGCCGTGGCCAGCGCAGTCGTGGGCGCGCTATCCGCCGAGTCCGCCGGACCGGTGGTGGTGAACCTCAACCTCCCGAATCTTCCGGTCCCCGAGATAGTGGGGTGGCGGCACACCACGATCGGGCGGGTGCCGCCGCGGGTGATCTCCGGGGCCCGGCTGGAGCCGAAGGTGGGCCACCCGGGCAGCTTCCGGGTGGCGATGGAATGGGGGGACCCGGTGTCGTTGCCCGACGGTACCGACGGCGGCGCGGTCGAGCGCGGCCAGGTGTCGGTGAGCCTGGTCAGTTCCCTTTGCGACTCACGGACGGCCGCCTATGGATCCGCCGAGGAGGCGGCCGAGGCTGCTATCGGCCGCGCCCTCGATGCCCTGCTCGGCGGCGGACGACTTGACGACTAAGCGCGGAAGGTCGCGGTGGCAAGCACCCGGCCGGTGCTGTCGACCAGTTGCGCGCCGGTGATGCCGGTCAGACCTGCGGAGTCGGGCGCACCCCAGGAGCCGCTCCCTTGGACGAGGTCAAAGGACCCGAGCGGGATGAGTCGCCCGTCTGCGGCGACCAGTTCACACGTCACTCTTGGCCCCCCGCTCACCCCATGCACCGTCATCGTCAACCACATCGGGGCGTCGTTGTAGGCGTACACCTCGCCGACGTCGCGGCTGCCCTGATGGAACGCAGCTTCGGTGAGCAGCCGCTGCGACGCGGAATGGGCCGAGTGGGTCGAATGCCCCATGAGCCAGCCGATCGGGCCGAACACGAGCGCCGCCGCCGCCACCAGGGTCGCGACCCCGGCGACCACACGGGACCGGTGACTCTGGAGGCGCAACAACCGGCCTGGCCGCAACGCCGGCGTCGTGCTCCGGACCCGGGCCAGCACCCGCCGATCGAATCCGAGCGGCGGTTCGGTTCCCGGCACCAGCTCGATCAGCCGGGAGGCCACGCTCGACAGGGCATCGGCCTCGGCCCGGCAGGCCGGGCAGCGCAGCAGGTGAGCCGCCAGGGCGCTGCGCTCGCCGGGCTCAAGGATGTCGAGGGAATACTCGGCCACGGCGTCGCGCGCCTGGTCACAGGTCAGCGCGGTCATGGCAGCACCGTCTCCGGATCGAGCACCAGTCGCAGCTTCATCATGGCCGAGCGGATCCGGGTTTTCGCCGTGCCGAGCGGCACCCCGTCCGCCGTGGCGATCTCCTGAGCGGTCATCCCGTACACGCCGGCCATCACCAGCGCCCGGGCCTGGTCGGCCGGGAGGGTCCTGAGCGCGGCCCGCAACTCATCGGCGGACTCGGTGCCGAGCGAGCGCCGCTCGGGCTCGTCGGCACCGGGACCGAGCAGCCGGATCAGATCGGTCGGATCCACCGGCGTCGGCTTGCGGGCGCGGGTGGCGTCGATGGCCAGGTTGTGGGCGATGGTGGTCAGCCAGGTGCGTACGGAGCCCCGGCCGGGATCGAAGCTGGCCGCTCGCCGCCACGCCCGCTCGAAGGTCTGCTGCGCCACGTCTTCAGCCAGGTGCGGGTCGCCCACCACCGCGAGCGCGACCCCGAACACATGACGCTGGAATCTCCGGACGAACGCCAGCCCTACCTCCGGCCCTCCCGCCGCTAGCCCCGCCAGCAGGGCGTCATCCGCCATGCGCTCCGCGGGGAGACCGATTCGAGCCACGGTTAATAGTACGAAAGTGGACGCAAAAAAGATTGAGCGGTGAACCGATCACGCTTGGCGGCCGTATTGATCTAGAACTCGAACCTGGACTCGAACCTGGAAAGGGGATCGGCACATGCGACTGGGAGCCCGACGACGCGGCCTGCTGTGGTGCGGCTGTGGCCTGGCGGCGTTCATAGTGGGCGCGGCAGCATGTGGAGGAGGTGGGAGCAGCAGCACCAGCCGTGGGACGAGCGGTGGCAGCACTGCCAGTTCGAGTCCTGCGGCCACCGGGTCGGGCCCGGCCTCCGGCGGCGGAACCCAGGTCACGGTCGGCGAGGTCGAGTTCAAGCTCATCCTGTCGACCGGGTCGTTCAGCCCGGGGAGCTATACCTTCAAAGCGGTCAATCAGGGTCGCATCGTCCACTCTCTCGAGATCACCGGTCCCGGGGTGCACGCCATCACCCGCAACCTCCAGCCCGGGCAGAGCGAAGACCTCCACGTCACCCTTCAGAAGGGCAGCTATGACGTCTTTTGCCCCATCGACAGCCACAAGTCGTTGGGTATGAACGCAGGGATCACCGTCGGCGGCGCGGGGGGATCCACAGCGACGTCGACCGGCGCGCCGTCCACGACCGCGGCCAGCAGCAGCGGCGGTGCAAGCTTCTAGCCGGGTGCGGAACTGGACCGCACCCCCCGACTTGCTGGTTGGCCGGGCGGCCGGCGCCGGCTTGCTGGTGTGGATGGGGTGGATTCACCTGCACCTCTGGAGCAACGGCTACAAACACCTCCCGAGCATCGGCTATCTGTTCATTCTCAACTTCATCGCCGCCGTGGTCCTGGCAGTCGGCGTGTTGGCGGTGGCCCGGCGCTATCTGGCCCTGGCCGCCGGAGCGGGCACCCTGCTGGCCGCAGGGACCCTCGTGTCTCTGGCTATCAGCGTCAACGTCGGCCTCTTCGGCTTCACCGACTACTACAACGCGCCGTTCGTACACTTGAGCATCTGGGTGGAGTCGGCGGCAGTGGCGGTGTTGTCGTACACCACCGTCCGCAGCGCCCGGTTCCTCCGGCTCGGGACGAGAGCCGGTGAATGAGTGGTCGCCCGCTCGAGCCGCCGCCGGTATGTCGAGGTTGCCCTCGGGGTTCTATGGCTGGCAGACGGGGCGCTCCAGTTCCAGCCCTACATGTTCACGCGGGCGTTCATGGCCGGCATTCTGGGCATGGCCAACATGGGCCTGCCGGGACCGCTCGGCACCGCCGACTTCCACACGGCGGAACTGCTCGCCGCCGGCCACACGGTGTGGAACGCGGTCTTCGCCTCGCTGCAAATCGCACTCGGCGCCGGGGTGATCTGGGGTCGGGGCCGCACCGCCGGGTTGGCCCGGGGTGTCTCCGTCGTGTGGGCGCTCGGGGTCTGGACGGTTGGGGAGGGCGTGGGCGGGATGTTCATGGGCGGGACCAGTCTGCTGACGGGAGCCCCGGGCGCCGCCCTGCTGTACGCCGTCATCGCCCTGGTGATCTGGCCGCCTCGAATCCGGGTGGAGGCGGCCCTCCTGGCCTGGATGGTGGTGTGGGCGGGGTCGGCCCTGCTCGAGCTGGAAGCCACCAACCACACGGCCGGGGTGCCGGGAGCCCAGATCAGCAACGGCAGCTTTGGTGAGCCGGGGCTGGTGGCGGCCGTCGATCGGACGGTCGGGCAGGTTCTGGCCGGCGAGGGGGTCTACGTCGCCGCGCTCCTGGGGATGACGGCGGTGCTCGCCGGACTCGGGGTGCTCTTTACCCCCACCCGGAGGGCGGCGTTGGCGATGGGCATCGCCGTGGCGGTCTTCACCGGTGTGGCCGGCCAGGATCTAGGCGGCGTGCTCACGGGCCACGGCACCGATCCCGGGACCGGCCCGTTGCTGGTACTGCTGGCGATCGCCCTGTGGCCGGCGTCAGCGCCCCGCCCGGCAGGTGCTGTGGCCAGAGGAGTTGGTGAGACCAGAGAAGACGGTGAGGCCAGAGAAGACGGTGAGGCCAGAGAAGACGGTGAGGCCAGAGAAGACGGTGAGGCGGAGGCTGAACTCCTCCGCTTTCGGCGCCTCGACCTTGATCCAGGTGGGGCCCCCTGCGCCGTTCGCGGCGCCACCGCCGGCGGGGGCTACGCACCCCTCTCCCGACACCAGCTGCCAGTCCGGGCTGTAGCGGATCCGGACCAGGACCGGTCCGGCCGCCGGGGTGGTGACGACGAGCCGGCCGCCGTCCTGGCTGACCAGCCGGGCCTGGCCCGTGACGACGACCCGGCCGTTGTGCTGGCTGACCAGCCCGGCCGGCCCCGTGACGAGGCCGGGACTGCCTTCGACCCGGTAGAGCCGCCACTGCGCCGACCGCCAGATCAGGTCCAGGCCAGGCACTCCGGCGGCCACGAGATGGGCCTCCTTGACCCCGGCGAAATCGAGGGGCGCATCAGGGAGGGCCACGTAGCGGACCCCGTTGTTGACCAGCCAGGCCCGGTAGGACGAGGTGTTGAGGTGCCGGGCCCCCCCGTAGAACAGCGGGTTGTCGGCCTGGTCGAGCTGTCGTTCCCATCCCCGGGCGAGGGGCATGACCGGAGCCAGATAGAAGGCCTCCCAGTGAAGTTCGGTGGGCACCACCTCGACCCGGCCCGCCGGTTCGCCGGCGGTGGCGCGGGTGAGCGCAGCGAGCAGGGGGGCGTAGAAGGCGCGGTGCGTCGAGGGCTGCCCTGGATCGCTCGTCATCGCGCCCCAGGCCGGCCCCCACTGGGACAGCACCAGCGGCACAGCGACCAGCGGCAGCACCAGCCGGCGGGTAGCCGGCTCAAGAGGCCAGAGCAGGCCGACGGCGAGAGGGAGAGCCAGAGCGTCCTCGATCCGCCCCACGTTGCCGCCAAGCGGTGACGGGACCAGCACGGCCAGGGTGGCCACGGCGCCGAACACCAGTACCCCGGCGCGCAGGACCCGCCGGGTCCGCCCTGCGATCAGCCAAAGAGCGGCGGCAATGACCATCTCCCACCCGTAATCCGTCGCCGGATAGGGCATCCGGCCCTGCCCCGGGAACAGCACTGCGGCTGCCCCGATCGGCAGGGCCGCGGCCAGGCCTACCGAGACGGCGCCCCACGGCCGGCCCCCGGCGGGGCGGCTGCCGAGGAGCCAGGCGGTCATGGCCATGACCACGAACAGGCCGGCCAGGGGACTGGTGAGCGCCGCCGTCAGGGCCAGGGCTGCCGCTGCCGTCCATCGATGGCGACTGGCGGCCCAGCAGGCACCCAGCCCTATTGCCTCGCCGGCGAGGAACGGCCATTGGCCGATGGCGCTGGACACCGCCGTGCTCACTGCGAACACCAGCGCCGCGAGCAACGCCCCCCGGCCCAACGCGGTCGCCGTCAGGCGCTGGAAGGCCAGAGCCGCTCCTGTAGCCGCGACGACCGTCACCGTCGCGGCTCCGACGGTGGCCGCCAGTGGTGGGTAGAGCACGCTGTAGCTGAGCGTCCAGTGGCCCCCGAACCACTGGCTGTCCCACAGGGCCAGGCCGTGGGCGCGAAAACCGGCTACCCGGTAGAGCTGGGCGGGCACGTCGACGCCTCGCCATCCCAGGCCGATGCCCAAGGCCACGCTGGCTGCCGCCACGACCGGCACAACCAGGGGGGTCAACCGCCGGCCGGCCTTCTGCCAGGGACGCCCGACGGGTACGAGCGCGCTCCGGGCGGGTGGCGTCGGGGGTGCCGGCGAGGTGGCAGTCGCCGCCACGGTGGCCGGTGCTGGCGAGGTGGCCAGCGTCGGCGACGCGGTCATCCCTTTCGGGCTGTTCAGGGCGGTCCGGGCTGTAACGGCCGTCACACCGGGCAAGGAGACCGGCGGGCCCTCACCCGGGGAGCCCGCCGCGGCAGCTCATGGGGCACCGTCGCAGGCTAGCCGCGGCGCGTCCCGCTCCCGCGACTCAGGGGACCACTCAGGCGACGGCGTGGCGCCGCAGGTCGTCCAGGTTGACCCATTCCAGAGCGCGGACATGCGTGGCCTCCAGGACGACATCGGGGGCCATGCCCGCCTCGAATGCCTCCTGCCAGCGCGCCGCACAGAGGCACCACCGGTCGCCGGGCTGGAGGCCGCTGAACCCGGGTTGGGGGGTGCTGAGGTCGTTGCCCGCCTGCTTGCTGTACTCGAGGAACTCGGCAGTCACCCGAGCGCAGACCACATGCACGCCGCCGTCGTCGGCGCCGGTGTTGCAGCAGCCGTCGCGGTAGAAACCGGTTAACGGGTCAAAGCTGCACGGCTCGAGCTCACCGCCGAGAACATTCTTGGCCATAGCTCCATTTGAGCAGTCGCGAGCTACCGGCGGATTTCAGGGTTGGACCACTGCGGCGTAGGCGCCGTGCACTCCGATTGGCGCGGGCATGGACACGAGGCGGAAAGCAGGGGGCTGGCGAGGCCTGTGGGACTTCGCCGGAAGGTACGAGGCGGTGGTTTTGGTCGGGGAATCTTCGGTCGATCTTTTCCGTGCTGGACTGGCATAAGAGTTGCGGCATGTGGCCAGACTGAGTCCAATGGCGAGGATGCGGCGGAGAGGGAGTCAGCCTCCCGAAATGATCGACGCAGGACCGGTGATCCTGAAGCGCAACCGGCCGGCTGATGCCGATGCGACCGCCCGGGCCGTAGGCGAGAGCCTCGAGCATCTCGAGCCCTGGATGCCGTGGGCGGAGCCCCGGGCGGCTACCCGGCATTTGCAGGCAGCTCGCATTGCCGAGACCGAGATCGGATGGCAAAAGGGCACCGATTTCGTCTACGCCATGCGCCGGCCCGATGGGCCCGAGGACGAGATCGTCGGGATAATCGGGCTGCACCGGCGGATTGGCCCTCGCGCCGCCGAAATCGGCTACTGGACCCACGTCGACTACTCCGGGCGCGGCTTCATGACCGCTGCGGCGAAGGCCGTAACCGATGCAGCCGAGGCGCTCGACGACGTGGACCGCGTGGAGATCCACACCGATGAGGCCAACGTACGGAGCGCCGCCATTCCCCGGAAGCTCGGCTACCGGCTCGAACGGGTCGATGTCCGGCGGCCCGAGGCTCCGGGAGAATCAGGACGCTTGCAGATCTGGGTCCGGCCGTAGGGGCGCCGCCCGGCCGTCCCGGTCAGGTCCGGATCGCGGCCCGGTGGGTCCGGGCGCCTCGCTCAGACCTTTGTGATATAAAAACCGCGTATTACGCGGGTTTTATAACACAAACCAGTTGAGCGATCGGGAGCGCCGGCGGGGGAGCGCGGCCAGGGAGCGCAACCGGGGAGCGCCGGCGGGGAATGCGGGCCGGGAGCGCCGGCGGGGAGCGCGGCCAGGGAGCGCCGGCGGGGAATGCGGGCCGGGAGCGCCGGCGGGGAATGCGGGCCGGGAGCGCCGGCGGGGAATGCGGGCCGGGAGCGCCGGCGGGGAATGCGGGCCGGGAGCGCCGGCGGGGGAGCGCGGCCAGGGAGCGCCGGCACGACCGCCCGCTCAGTCGACGATCGCCTGATAGATCAACTGCTTGAACTGCGAGCGGATCGGGTGGGTGCTCGACGGCAACTGGGTAAAGAACATCGCCGTCAGGTCCTCCGCCGGCGCCACCCAGAAGGCGGTGCTGTAGGCCCCACCCCACCCGAACTCACCCTGGCCGCAGAGCACCTTCCCGGCCGCGGGATCGATCACCACCGAGAACCCCAGTCCGAAGCCGACTCCATCGAAGGTGGTCTCGGAGAACAGCCGCCGGCCGAAATGCTCCAGGTCGGCGCCCCCGGGCAACTGATTTCGGGCCATATAGGCGACCGTCCGCGGGGACAACAGCCGGACTCCCTCGAGCTCGCCCCCGCCTCGCAACATCAACGCGAAGCGGTGGTAGTCGCTCGCCGTCCCGACCAGACCGCCCCCGCCGGAAAGCACTGCGGGCCGTTGGAGGGCGGAACTCCCGTCCATCGGTACCGCGGGGCGGTCGGCCCCCTCCGGGTTTCGCATGTAGGCCGCGGCCAATCGTTCTGCGGCCGAGCCGGGGGGGGCCCAGAAGGCGGTGTCGGTCATCCCCAGCGGTTCGAAGATCCGGGTACGGAAGAACTCGTCGAGTGACGCTCCGGAGATCACCTCGACGAGCCGTCCGAGCACGTCGGTGGCGACCGAGTAGTTGAACTCGCGGCCCGGCTCGAACAGAAGCGGTAGGCCCGCCCACACGTCGCAGCAGGCGGCGAGATCGAGACCCGGCGGGTTGCCCCATTCGAAGCCGGCGGTCCGGTAGAGGGCGTCGACCGGGTCGGCGTAGTGGAAGCCGTAGGTCAGCCCCGCCGTATGGGTGAGCAGGTGCCACACCCGGATGGGCTCGACCGCGGGCCGGCTTTCTGTGGTGGCGCCGGAGCCGCCCCGATACACCCGCATGTCCTTGAACGACGGGATCCACCGCTCGACCGGATCCTTGAGCTCGAACGCGCCTTCCTCGTAGAGCATCATGGCAGCCACCGATGTGATCGGCTTGGTCATCGAGGCCAAACGCCAGATCGTGTCGACCTCGACGGGCAAGGAGTGCTCGCGGTCGCGCATCCCGTAGGTGCCCAGATGCACCACCCGTCCGTGCCTGCTCACCAGCACGAGCCAGCCGGGAAGACGCCCGTCGTCGACATACCGCGAGAAGTGGTCGTCGAGGCGCGACAGGCGGCCAGCATCCATCCCGACTTCTGCGGGCTCGACCTCTATCTGGAGTTCGCCCATAAGGTCACCGAGCGTAATGGGCGTGTTGCGACGGCCTTCCGCCTCGGCCCTCTCGGACCGCTTGGTGTCCTGACCAGCCCTCCGTCCGCGCTTTATACCGGGTTAGTGCCGCCTGTCCCCGGCGCTCAAGGGGCAGACTGGCTGAGTATGAGGATCCTCATCGTCGAGGACGAGGTGTCGATGGCTCGCTCCCTGGCCCGGGGGCTGAGCACGGAGGGCTACACGGTGGACGTGGCCCTCGACGGCCAGGACGGCCTCAACCGGGCGACGACGGAGAGCTACGACGCCATCATCCTGGACCTGATGCTCCCGAAGGTCAACGGCTACGCCGTCACCGCCGGACTGCGTGAGCAAGGCGTCCAGGTTCCGGTGTTGATGTTGACGGCGAAGCAGGGCGAGTTCGACCAGACCGAGGCCCTCGACACCGGGGCGGACGACTTTCTGTCCAAGCCGTTCTCCTATCCGGTACTGCTGGCCCGGTTGCGGGCGCTGATTCGCCGGGGTGGCTCATCGCAAGGTGCCGTTCTCAGCTATGGCGACGTCCGCCTTGACACCAGGGAGCACCGGTGCTGGCGGGACGGCGAGGAGGTGACGCTGACCGCCCGGGAATTTGCGCTGCTCGATTACCTGCTCCACAAAAGTGGGGAGCCTGTGTCCAAAGCTGAGTTGCTCCAGCACGTCTGGGATCCCTCCGATGAGCGCGACGCCAACGTGGTGGAGGTCTATATCGGCTACCTGCGGCGGAAGCTGGATCGCCCGGACGAGCCGTCACACATCGATACGGTGCGCAGTGCCGGCTATCGCCTGTCGGCCAGATCCCTGGCCCAGACCGGCGGACAGGGCGATGGCTAGGGCCATCCGCCATCTCTTCTCCGGCGTGCGGCTGCGCGTCACGGCTGCCGCCGTACTCGCGGTGGGCTGTGCCTTCGGCATCTCTGCGGCAGTGGTCGAGGTGACGCTGCAGCACGACCGTCACAATGTCCTGATCACCACGGCACGGGTGCAGGCGCAGGAGGTGATCGCCCTCAACCAGGGCCTTCGACCGCCGCTCATCCTCCCCCGCACACCCAGCGTGCAGTCGGGTCTGATCCAGGTCCTCTTCGACGGCCGGGTGGTAGGCGGCAGTCACTCCCTGCACCTTAAGCAGCCGCTCTGGGTGCCGGGCGATCCGATGGTCCAGGACAATCCGGATGCCAACATCCTCCCCGGCCATGACGTCCAGTTGGTGGCCGTCCCCGTCAGGGTGGGGTCCGACGAGGGGACCGTCGTCGTGATCGTCTCACTGGACCAGTACGACCGGACGTTGCTGTCGGTCCAGCGTCTGCTCGAGATTGGCCTGCCGATCCTGCTCGCGGTCGTGGGTGTCATCTGCTGGATCATGGTCGGCCGGGCGTTGCGCGGGATCGAGGCGCTGCGCCGAGAGGTGGCGGACGTGGCCGTCCGCCCGGGGGAGCGGCGCGTCGCCGAGCCGCACACCGATGACGAGGTGGGGCGGCTGGCCCGCACACTCAACTCGATGCTTGACCGCCTGGAGGCCTCCTCGGCCCGCGAGCGACGGTTCGTTTCCGACGCGTCGCACGAGCTGCGCTCGCCGATCGCCAACATCCGAACGGCCATGGAAGTGGCGCTGCACCGCCCGGACGCGGCCGACTGGCCACGGGTGGCCGACGAGGTGCTGGTCGAAGATGCCCGGATGACCCGGCTGGTCGAGGAGCTCCTCTTGCTGGCCCGCTCGGACGAAGGCCGGCTGGCTCCAGTCGAACAACCTTGCGATCTGCTGGCGGTGGCCCAGGATGTGGTCGCCTTGGCAGCGTCTGCGGCCCCGCCGGTCGTGACGATTTCCGGAACGCCGGCACCCGTGCTCGTACCGATGGGCTACCTCGAACGGGTGATCGCCAATCTGGTCGACAATGCTCGCCGGTTCGCCGTCAGCCGCGTCGACGTGATGGTATTGGCCACCGGCCGGACCGCCGTGATCGAGGTGCGCGACGACGGCCCAGGCGTTCCCCCGGGCGAACGGGCGCGCATCTTCGAGCGTTTTGTCCGCCTGGATGAGGCGCGCGACCGTGAGCACGGTGGGTTCGGCCTCGGGTTGGCCATCGTGGCCGACCTCTGCCATGCCTACGGCGGCACCATCGAGGTGCACGATGGCGCTCCGGGTGCGGTCTTTTCCGTCCGGTTCCCACTCGCGGAAACACCGGGCCCGGCGGGGTCGCCCGGTTCGAGTTCGCTCGTTGCAGGCGATCGGCTCGAACCCGCTCGCCGTTAGCGCCGTTTCCTTTCACGATGACAGGGTCACAATCCGGGGCCCGCCGGCGTCAACACGGCATGCCACGGAACTCTCCGGCCCCACCCGCGGCCGAGCCGGTGGATCCGGCGGTCGCCGTGTTCCAGAGGGAACGACCACGGCTCCTCGGCGTCGCCTACCGGCTGGTCGGCGCCCGGGCCGACGCCGAAGACATTGTGCAGGAGGCGTGGCTGCGATGGTTCGCCGCCGACCGGGGCACCATCGTTAACCCGGCCGGCTGGCTCACCACCGTCACCACCCGTCTCGCCCTGAGCAGGTTGCGCGACGTCGAACGTCGCCGCGAGGGGTACGTCGGACCGTGGCTGCCCGATCCGGTCAGCACGGAAGCCAGCCCGGAGGAGCACGTCCAGCTGGCGGAATCGCTCACCTTCGGGTTCCTGGTCGTGCTCGACACCTTGGCCCCGGTGGAGCGGGCCGTGCTGCTGCTCGCCGACGTGTTCGGCGAACCCTTCTCGGTGATAGCCAGAGCGGTGGACAAGCGCGAGTCGGCGTGCCGGCAGATCGCGGTCCGGGCTCGCCGCAAGGTGCGCGAACGCCGGGCCCAGGCCCCTGCCGGGCCGGCCGGCGACGCGACCGCCGACCGGCCGGCCCCGCCTTCCCGGCCTTCCCGGCCGGCCAGCGTCGAGTTGCTCGGAGCGCTCGTAGGTGCCCTGAGTGCGGGCGATGAGGCCGGGGTGGTACGGCTGCTCGACCCGAACGTGGTGCTGGTGAGTGACGGCGGCCCGCTCCGCCACGCCGCCCGGCGACCCGTCCGAGGGTCCTACCGGGTGGGCCGCCTCCTCACCAACCTGGCTCGCCGGGTGGGCGTGGTCCCCATGCGCACCGCGACCCTCAACGGCGGTCCGGCGTTGGTGCTCGACGACCCGGCCGGTCCGATCGTCGTTTCCGGCGAAGCTCGGGACGGCGCCCTGACCTGCATCTGGGCCCAGCTCAACCCGGACAAGCTGGCGGCCCTCGACGAACCCTTTGACCTGCGCTGATCACCGCCCTGTGGCGGCTGCCCTACGCGGTTTCGATCGCGGCCGCGTCCCTCAAACCCAGCTCCTCGATGCTCACCGCGCGCATCTCGACCTTGCGGATCTTGCCGGTCACCGTCATCGGGAACTCGTCGGCGAGGCGCACGTAACGAGGGATCTTCTGATGGGCGATCCGTCCTTCGCAGAAGGACCGCATGGCCGCCGCGTCCAGGGCCGGGGCACCGGGGCGCAGCCGGATCCAGGCCATGATCTCCTCCCCGTATCGCGCATCGGGTACCCCGATGACCGCCACGTCGTCGATGTCCGGGTGGGTGTAGAGAAACTCCTCGACTTCGCGCGGGTAGATGTTCTCTCCGCCGCGGATCACCAGATCCTTGATGCGCCCCACGATGTTGACGTAGCCATCGTCGCGCATCACGGCCAGATCTCCGGTGTGCATCCACCTGGCCGGATCGATGGCCTCGGCCGTCTTGTCGGGCTCGTTCCAGTAGCCGAGCATCACCGAGTAGCCGCGGGTGCACAGCTCCCCGGCTTCGCCGACCGGGAGCACCACCCCTGAAGTCGGGTCGATCACCTTCACCTCGACGTGCGGCATGACCCGCCCGACCGTTGCGGTGCGCCGCTCCACGTCATCGTCGGCACGAGTCTGGGTGGACACCGGCGACGTCTCGGTCATGCCGTAGCAGATGGCCACGCCGTCCATATGCATCTCGTTCATGACCCGCTTCATCACCTCGACCGGGCACGGCGATCCCGCCATGACCCCGGTCCGGAGGGAGGACAGGTCATAGCTCGCGAACCCGTCGATGCCGAGCTCCGCGATGAACATGGTCGGTACCCCGTAGAGCGACGTGCACCGCTCGCCGGCCACGGCCTCCAGGGTGGCGGCGGGATCGAACATCGGTGCCGGGATGACGATCGTCGAGCCATGGGTCGTCGCTCCCAGGTTGCCCATGACCATCCCGAAACAGTGATAGAAGGGGACAGGGAGGCAGACGCGGTCGGAGTCGGTGTAGCCGAGCAACTCGGCCACGAAGTAGGCGTTGTTGAGGATGTTGTGATGCGAGAGCGTGGCCCCCTTGGGGAAGCCCGTCGTTCCCGAGGTGTACTGGATGTTGATCGGGTCGTCGAATGTCAGGGTGGCGCCGATCCGGGCGACGTCCTCCCGGTCTACCTTCTCGCCTGCTGCGAGCAGCGCGTCCCAGGAGTGGTGGCCGATGTAGATGACGTCCCGGAGGTCATCGACGCGGGGTCGCACCTCCTCCACCATGGCCCGATAGTCGCTCGTCCTGTGCTGGGTGGCGCTGACCAGGCAGCGGACGCCAGCCTGGCGCAGCACGTACTCCAGCTCGGTCAGGCGGTAGGCGGGATTGACGTTGACGAGGATGGCGCCGATGAGGGCCGTTCCGAACTGCACCGCGACCCATTCGGGGCAATTGGGGGACCAGATGCCGACCCGGTCTCCTTTTTTCACACCCTGAGCGACCAGGCCGGCCGCGACCGACTCCGCCCAGGCCTGCAGCTCCGCGTAGGTCCAGCGCCGCCCGGATGGCCAGTCCACCAGGGCCTCGTGGTCCGGGAGGCGGGCGACGGTGCGGACCAGGTTGGCGCCGATCGTCTCGCCGAGGAGGGGGAGATCCGACCGGCCGTGCGAGTAGGAGGACGTCAAGGCCACGAGAGGAACGCTACTTCGCCCGGCCCTTTTGGGGGTCGGGGTCAGGACGCTACGATTCGGGGACGACGGATCGGTGTCGGAGCTGGACATGTCTGTACTGACGGTGCCGAGGGGAATTGGCGATCTCACGGCGGGCTGGTTGGGGACCGCCCTGGGGGAAAGCGCGGACGGAGCGCAGGTCACCGACCTGGTTGCCATCCCCATCGCCAACGGCCATGTCTCCGATTCCGTGCGGCTGGTACCCAAATGGGACCGGCCCACGGCCGCCCCCGGATCGGTCGTTGCGAAGGTGCCCTCGTCCGACGAGGTGAGCCGGCTCACCGGGTTCGCCACGGGGACCTTCGGGCTGGAAGCCTCCTTCTACAACGAGCTGGCGGCGACGGTGGGGGTCAGCCGCCCGAGCTGCTTTCTCGCGCACTACAGCCTCGAGCGAGAGGGGTATGTCGTGCTGCTCGAGGACATGTTGCCCGCCGATCCAGGCGACCCGGTGGCGGGTTGTTCACCGCAGGAAGCGGCGGCGGTTATGCCCGAGCTGGCCGCCCTG
This sequence comes from uncultured Acidimicrobiaceae bacterium, assembly GCA_963834725.1. Lineage (GTDB taxonomy): Bacteria > Actinomycetota > Acidimicrobiia > Acidimicrobiales > Palsa-688 > PALSA-693. The sequence continues at coordinate 1,449,820 of CAWICN010000001.1, read as the reverse complement.
CACAGTCCGCGCTGGGGCGACCTTACGCTGCTCGACCTGACCTGGCTCGAGCAACCGGCCTCGGAGTCGGTGCGCGCTCGGGCCGAGCTCGTGCCCAGTCTGTTCGGCATCTTCGTGGATCGCTATGCGGCGCGTCTCGACGGCGAGGTGATCCGGCTGTGCGAGCAGCTGATGGGCGCGCTTAAGGGTTATCTCGCCAATCGGCCGGGACCGTGGACCCTGCTGCACAGCGATCCGCGGCTCGACAACCTGCTCTTCGGCCGGCCACGGGTGACCGTCGTCGACTGGCGCACCGTGAAAGTGGGCCCTGGCCTCTCCGATGTGTCGTATTTCATCGGCTCGTCGTTGGTGCCCGAGATGCGCCGCGACTTCGAGCACGAGCTGGTGCGGGCCTATCACCGGCATCTGGAGTCCGGCGGAGTGAACCTGGCGTGGGACGACTGCTGGCAGGGGTACCGGCGCTACAGCCTGGACGGCCTGGTGATGGCGATCGCGGCCTCGGTGCTGGACGGCCCTTCGGCGCGCTGTGATGCGGTGTGCCTGACCATGGTTAACCGCCATGGGTGTCAGGCCCTCGACCTGGGCGCCGAGGAGTTTCTGTCAGCCTGAGCGTTCCGCCTGCCGGCCACCGCCCGCCGCCCCCCGCCCCCCGACACCCGACCCGGCTCGCCGGGCTACGTGTGGTTGGGACAGTACGCCGGCGCAGGGGGTGGGAGCATCGTGGCCGACAACTCGAGCGGCCCGGGGGTGAGCGCATTGATTTCCACCCAGCCGCCAGGTGCCGACGACAGGCAGCCGAAGCCCTTCGTCACTGTCCAGAATGCCGAGTACCGGACCCGGAGTTTGATCGAACCGGGCTGGCTGACCGACAGGATGAGGTGGTCGGGAACGATGGAGGTGAGAGCCGCTGCCCCGCTCACCAGCCCGGGGCTGCCGTCGACGTGCCACAACGTCCATTGCGGGGTCGCCCACACCAGCTGGAGCCCCGGGACCGCTCCGCTCGACAGCAGGCGGCCCTCGGCCTCGGCCGCGTAGTCGAGCGGCGCTGAGGGGAGCGCCACCCAGGTGATCCCGTTGAAATCCAGCCAGTTTTTGTAGGACGTCGGGGTGAGGGCGTTCTCCGTGTAGAAGAGGGGGTTGTTGGCCACATCGAGCTGGCGTTCCCAGCCCCGGGCCAGGGTCACGTGAGATGACGCGACAAAGGCCGCTTCCCAGTGCTCGAGCGTCGGCGGCACCTCGACCCGGATCGTCCCCGGCGCCACCGCCGTCAGCTCGGTGAGAAGGGGCTGGTAGAAGCTCTGGTGCAGCTCGGGATCGGTCGATGGTGAGGTGACGACCGATCCGCTCGGCGCCCACTGCCAGATCGCGAACGGGATCACCAGCCCGACCGCGGCGACCCGCCACCGGGGACCGAGCTCGATCGGCCGCCCACCGGTCAGCCGGCTCAACAGCCCGGCCGGGCTGAGCCGGGCTAGCGCCGGTCCCGGTGCGGTGAGGAAGCAGGCGAGCAGCGGCACTCCGATCGAGGCGGCCAACCGGGGGGCATTGCCGCCGAGAGGGTTGGGGACCAGGAATGAGAAAAACGTGGCGGCACCGTACAGAAGCGCCGCCAGCCGGACCGCCGGCGTCGTCCGCACGAGCGGGGTCAGCGCGGTCAGGCAGAGCAACTCGGTCACGACCAGTCCCTGCCACGGGAAAGGAAACGCGCCGTCGCCGGGGAAGAGCAGACCGAGCAGCAGGATCAGGGCCAGGCTGACGCCGGCCGTGCCGATGAGCCAGCCCCGCCGGCCGGAGCCATAGGCGGCCCAGGCCAGGCAGACCATGGCGAGGAAGGCCGCCGCGAGCGGGGAGCACAATGCCGCCAGGCTCCCGAGCAGGAGGGCCAGTGGGCGCTTGCCCCGTTGCAAGGCCACGAGGGCCGTCAGCCCGAGCGCCTCGCCCCACAGGAACGGGAGCTGACCGATAGCGACGGGCAGGATGCTCGATATCGCGAAATACCAGGTGCCGAGGGGCCGGCTCCCCAGGTTGAAGGACACCATCTTGTCGAAGGACCAGGTCGCGAGGACAGCAGCCGCCACGAACGCGACCGGGATGCCCACCACGGCGCCGATTGCGGGTGCGAGCACGCTGTAACCCAGGGGGAAGTTTCCGCCGTACCAACCCGCGTCAAGCAGCATCAGGCCGTGCGCCTTGAACTCCATGACCCGGTAGAACTGAGCGGCCTGGTCCACGCCGCGCCAGCCGAGCAGCCAGACCATGGAGGCCAGGGCCAGGGCCAGCATCGCCGGGGCGATTGCGTCTGCCTGTTCCCGCCACCTGGGACGACCGGAGAGCACGTCGGGGGGAGTGGGGTAGGAAAAAGCCATAATGGATTTGCCCAGCACCGGGAAGTTTACCGGCGGTGCTCTCCGTTTCGGCGCCTTTACGGGCATCCCACGCCGCCGATCGGCCCTCGAGCCGGGCGGGTCGGGCTGGGCGCACCAGCTGCCCATCGATGCGTCCCTGCGGCCGCAGCTGCTGGCCGCCTTCAACTCGGGCTTCAAGATGGAGGACGCCCAGGGCGGCTACTACGACTCCGGCCGCTTCGCCCGGACGATGCGAGCCGGCGCCGCCACCCTGTGGATCACCGCCGACGGCACCCTCCACGTCGGTCAGTGGGGCAGGGATGTCTCGATGCAGACCCCCGGGTTGGTCATGGCCCCCTCGCCACACCAACCTCAAAAACCCCGGCAGAACCTGGAGCTGATCGTCGATGGCGGCCAACCAGCCCCAGAGGGTCCAGAACAACGACCCGGCCCGCTGGGGCCACACCCTCGGCAACCAGGTCCTGGTATGGCGATCGGGCCTCGGCGTGACCGCGGATGGAGCCCTGGTGTACGTGGCCGGACCGGGGCTGAGCGCCTATACCCTCGCCCAGCTCCCGGTTCGGGCCGGGGCGGTGCGGGCCATGGAGCTGGGCCAGCAGCCGCGACTGCATCGCCCTGTTTGCTCGGTGAGTGGACAGCTGACAGCCCGTACCCCTTCTCTCCCATGTGCGGGCCGAAGCGGGCTTCTGGGTTGGCTTCGGACCGGGTTCCTGCCGCATGTGATCCCCCTGGGCTCGCCGCCTGACCGGCGAACCTGGCACCGTCGCCTACCCTGACCAGGACCCATGTGTGGAAGGACCACCAGCTACACCCCGCCGGAACGTCTGGCCGAGATCTTCGACGCCGATCTGGCCCCGGACCTCGACCGCCAACCCGACGGGCCGCTCTGGAACGTCGGCCCGACCAACAACCTCTTCGGGCTGGCCCTGCCCCGCAGGTCCGATCCCGAAGACGTACCGCTGATTCTCGACGACTACCGTTGGGGCCTGATCCCGCCCTGGTCCAAGGACAAGAGCCAAGGTAACCGGCTCTTCAACGCCAGGGCCGAAACCCTTACCACCAAACCAGCCTTCCGCAAGGCGTTCCGAACGCGTCGCCTGGCCGTGATCGTGGACGGCTTCTACGAATGGCGCAAAGACACCAACGGCAAACGTCAACCTTTCTACTTCCACCGCTGCGACGGGTTCCCCCTCGCCTTCGCCGGCCTGTGGGAACCGTGGAAAGACCCCGAGAACGATACCTGGTTGCACTCCTGCACCATCATCACGACCACCGCCGGGCCCGACATGCACGGCATACACAACCGCATGCCCGTCATCCTCGAACGTCACCAGTTCGAGCCGTGGCTTCGAGCCGGTGGCGTCGGGGAAGCCGACCTGATGGCGCTCCTGCAGCCTGCCCCGGCCGACACGCTCATCCGCCATGCGGTCAGTTCCCGCGTCGGCAACGTCCGCAACGACAGTTCCGACCTCCTGCAGCCTATCGAACTCGGCGACGCCGTCGCTCAACCGACCTTGCTCGACTGACCGCTGCGGCAGACGGAGCCTCTGATGGCGGAGCTCCTGGACCCTCTTTCCCGGTACCGGTCAGAGCTTGACGGTGGCCGGCCAGGCGTCGGCGGTCTCAGCCCGGCCGAAGACCTCCAGTCCAGCGGCCTCAGGGGTCTGGCGGTTCCACAGCCAAAGATACAGGCCACATGCCGGGCCGCGCACCGCGGTGTCAGCCTTGGCGTGCTCTCGCCGCGGGGCCACCCCTTCTGCGCCGAAGTCCAGCCACCACTCTCCCGGCGTGTCGGTGGCATGCAGGTGCAGGGTTCCCGTGAGCGCGTCGGTGGGTTGCGCCGACAGGACCCGCGGCAGGAAGTCGGCGAGGAATTCATCTACCCCTGCCACGGCGAGTTCGGCCGCTATTCGATCAGCGCGCCCGGGATCAACGGCTGTTTGGACGTCCCAGCGGTGCACCGCGGTCTCGAGGGCTTGCCGCCGTTGCCACCAGCCCACAGTGTTCGGGGCGTTCGCGGGGAAGCTCCATGCCGGGGCCTCGGCCTCGGCGGACAGCGCCTCCAACAGCTCCGCCAGGCTGGTCCGGAACCACTGGAGCAGATCGGCGGCGTCCTCGGGCGGTGACGGGCTCTCGCGTGGGCTCACCCGCTCCCCGCCGGCGGCGACCACCCGCCGAGTCCATCCATAGACGCCGCCCAGATGGGACACCAGCTGCTCGACCTTCCAGTCCGGGCAGGAGGGAACCGGTAGGTGGAGGTGGCCCTCCGCGGCGTCTGCCAGAGCGGAGCCCTGGGCGGCCAGAGTGGTTGCGTACGACAGCGCGTCCATGGGCGAAAGTCTCGCGCTGGACGCCGGAGCGCGGCTACCAGTTGCTCCCGGTGCTAGGCGTCCAGGTCGTCCCGGCGGGGCAGGCTCTTGGCCACCGCGGCGGCAATACCCGGCCCGTCGAGGCCGAGCTGGGAGAGGATCAGCTCCGGGGTCCCGTGGGGGATGTAGGCCGCCGGTATCCCGAGGATGAGCACCGGCGGGCTGGTCCTCGTCTCGCAAAGGTCCCCCACGGCGTCGGCGATCAGAGATCCGGCCCCGCCCGAACGGACGCCGTCCTCGACGGTCACGATAACGTCGTGACGGCCGGCGTCGGCGATCATGTGGGGGTCGAGAGGCCTGACAACACGCACGTCCCACACCGTCGCCTCGTGCCCTTCGACGGCGAGGATTTCAGCCGCCTCCTCGGCGGCTTCGAGCATCTTCCCGACGGCCAGGATGCAAACGGAACCGGTACTGGCCGGATTGCCGCGGCGAACCAGCCGGCCCCTCAGACCGGCCCCGACCTGATCGGGGCTGACGTAGCGGGCGGCGGTTCGAGGCCACCGGATCGCGGCCGGACCGGTGAGCCCGAGCGCGGTCTCCAGCATGATCGGCACCTCTTCGGCCGAGGACGGGGCGAAGATGGTCATGCCGGGGATCCGGAGGCAGAGGGCGATGTCCAGCACGCCGTGATGGCTCGGACCGTCCGGGCCGGTGATGCCGGCCCGGTCCAGAGCAAAGATGACGGGCAGCCCGTGGAGCCCGACGTCGAGGTTGGCCTGGTCGAAGGCCCGGCTGAAGAAGGTGGAGTACACGGCCACCACGGGACGCAGGCCGCCCATTGCCATGCCGGCCGCTGAGGTGACGGCCGTCTGCTCGGCGATGCCGACGTCGAAGAAGCGGTCGGGCCAACGGTCCGCGAACGGCAGGAGGCCGGTCGGGCCGGGCATGGCGGCCGTCAGGGCGACGACGTTGGGGTAGCGCTCGCCGACGTCGAGCATGGCCTCGTTGAAGGCCTGGGTGTACCCCTTGGGGGCCGCCCAGCCCTGCGGTGGCCCGACGGCGGGATCGAAAACCGGGGCGTCGTGCAGACATTTCTCGTCGTCGTCTTCGGCGGGTCCGTAACCCCGGCCCTTCTGGGTCACCACATGAACGACGATGGGCCCATTGAACTCGGTCGCCTGGCGCAGGGCGATCTCCATGCCGGCGATGTCGTGGCCGTCGATCGGGCCGACGTAACGGACGCCGAGGGCCTCGAAGAAGGCCGGCGGCTCGATCACCTCCCGTACGGCCGAGTACAGGCCCTGGAGGCTGGAGTAGGCCAGGTTCCCGACTCCGGGGAGGTCCCGCAGCCCCTCCTCGAAGCGGGCCCGCACCGATGTGAGCCCCGGGTGAAGGCGAAGCTTGGTCAGGCTCTCCGACAGCCGGGAGATGGTGGGAGCGTAGGAGCGGCCGTTGTCGTTGAGGACCACAACCACCCGGCTCCCGCTGTGCCCGAGGTTGTTGAGCCCTTCGTACGCCATGCCGCCGGTCATGGACCCGTCGCCGATCACCGCCACCACCCTGCGTTCCGGGCTGCTGCTTCGGGCTACCGCCGCGGCCAGACCATGGGCGTAGCTGAGGATCGTCGAGGCGTGACTGTTCTCCACCCAGTCGTGCACCGACTCCGCCCGGGACGGGTAGCCCGACAGGCCACCCGTCTGCCGCAGAGTGGCGAACATCTCCCGCCGGCCGGTCACGATCTTGTGCACGTACGCCTGGTGACCGGTATCCCAGAGGAGAATGTCCCGCGGCGAGTTAAACACCCGATGCAGGGCCAGCGTCAGCTCCACCGCACCCAGGTTGGAGCCCAGATGGCCGCTCGTCGCTGATACTGCCTGGACGATGAAGCCACGGATCTCCTCGGCCAGAGTGGCCAGCTCGTCGCTGTCGAGCGTGGCGAGATCGGCCGGGGAGTTGATCGACTCCAGCAGCATCGTCTCAGGCTACCGCCTGGCCGTCGTCCCATCGGTGCACAGACACCGGAACTCAAGCGGAAGGAGGGGTTCGCCCGGAGCTCGTCGGCTCGGCCGGGTCCCGGGGCCGCCGGACGCCGGTCCTATTCTCTGACGCGAACTGCGCCCGTTAGCGGGGGCCGCCCGCATTCTCTGAAGCAAATTGTGCCCAATCAAAGGGGCGGGCGCTACAGAAAAGCGGGCTGCCCTCATGGGGTGACGGCCGGCCAGCCAGGCCAGTTCGATCCGCGTAGGTCAGCGGTCGCGGCCGGTGGCGAAAGCGGCCAGCTCGCCCAGGGCCTCCCGTGCGTCCGCGTGGAAGGGGAGCCTGGGCAGGGCGGCATCGGCTGCGGCCGCCAGCACTTCGATGGTCGCCTCGACCCGCACCCGTGCCCCCGAAGACTCGATCACCGATCGGAGCTCGAGGACCTCGGACTCCGAGAGGTCCGGGCGGCCGAGGCGTTCCTCGAGGAGCCGGGCGCCGTCGTGGGTGGCGCCGGCCCAGGCCAGGCTGATGAGCAGGGTCGGTTTTCCCTCCCGCAGGTCGTCGCCGACCGCCCCGACCGCCCCGACCGCCCCGACCGCGCCGACCGTCTCCCGCGCCCCGACGGCGCCGCCCGCCTCTCCCGCCCCCCGTTGAGCGGCTCCGAGGATGTCGAGGTACTGGCCCATGTTGACCTCGATGTGCCGATCGTCGAACACGGCCCTGGCCGCCGGCGGGGCGCCGGCGAGCAGACGGCCGCTGTAGGCCAGCGCCAGATCGCCGAGCAGGATCGCGACCCCTGTCCCGAACCGGCTGCTGTCGCCCCGCCACGTCCCCTCCCGATGACGGGCCTGGTTCGCCATGTGCACGGTGTCGGTGCCGTGCCGTCGGTCAGAGCCGTCGATCACGTCGTCGTGGATCAGCGCGGCCGCATGCAGCATCTCCAGGGCCGCGCCGGCGTCGACGACGAGCGGTGCATCGGGGTCGCCGCCGGCCCCGACGAACGACCAGTAGCAGAACGCCGGCCGCAGCCGCTTTCCCCCGCCCAGGACAGCCGACCGTAGCGTCGTCAAGGGGACCCGGAGGTCAGGATCGATCGCCGCCCAGCGTTCGATTTCGGGCGAGAGGAGCCGGTCGAGACGGCGATCCACCCGGGTAGTCACCTTGGCCAGGGACCCGGGCGCGCCCCGGCCCGGGCGGTCGCTCACGACGGTCCGTTGCCTGCCAGCTCCTCACGGGACGAGGCAGCAATGGCTCGCTTGGCGTGCATCCGGTCGACGGCCGAGGTGAGCACTACCGCGAGCACATAGGAAACCGCCAGCAGCAGCAGGCCCGCGATCACGTCCGCGAAGTAGTGGTTGGCGGTCACAATGATGCAGAAGACGGTGGCCGCCGGATAGAGCAGCACGAGGACCTTCCCCCAGCGCGGCCGAATCAGCGGGAGCAACGCGACAGCGCACCAGGCCGACCAGGTCGTGTGCAGGCTGGGCATCGCCGCGTACTGATTTGAAACGTCGTTGACCGGGCCCGACGAGAAGCTCCAGAGCCCGCCGATGACCCGCAAGGTGTCGACGAAGTGGTAGCCGGGAGGAAGCAGCCGGGGCGGCAGCAGCGGGAAGAAAGAGAAGCCGACCAGGGCCAGGCCGGTGGCGAAGGCCAGGGTGTTGCGCCACAACCGGTAGCGCGAGGGGAAACGGAAGAACAGCAGCCCGAGCACGGCCACCACCGCCACGAAATGGATCGTCCCGTAGTAGTCGTCACAGAGACGTATCAGCTCCCGGTACTGCAGGAACCAGTGCTGGATATTGGCCTCGTGGAACAGCCCAAGCGCTCGCTCGAGCCTGATGATCCGGCGGGCGTTGGTGGTGGCCTGGAAGACCGAGACCGGACGTTCCCCCCGCACGTCTCGCACCAGGGTGTACAGCCCGTAGAAGGACGCGATGAAGAGCACCTCCCGCCACCAGCTGGAGCGCTCGACCGGGCGGGTGATGTCGACCTCGGCGTATGCCGGCGACGTCGTCAGGGGAGAGTGCATCGCGATTGAAGTGCCACACTACCGGTCACGGCCCGGTTCTCGACCACCCCTTTTTTGCTATCTGGCCTTCTCCAGGAACGAGGCCGTATCGATCAGGACCCGGGTGACCCGCCCGGCCGCGACCAGCCCACGGTCGTCGTTGACGCTGGTGCTGAAGACCAGTCGCCGCCCTTCGGTGCGCTCGAGGGTGGCGGTGGCGACCACCGTGCTGCCCACGGCGATTGGGGCCAGGTGGGTGATCTCGATACGGAGGCCGACCGTGGTCTCCCCGCCTGGCATGGGCCCGAGGGCGGCCACGGAGGCCTCCTCGCACAGCTGAACCAACCGAGGCGTGGCCAGCACCGGCACGTCGCCGGTGGCGAGTGCCATGGCGGTATCAGCCTCCGTAACGACCATTTCTGAGTGGCCGCAGGCCCCAACGCTGGCAAGCACGAGTTCTCACCGTAGGCGGGTACCCTCGGTCAGTCCATTCAGACAGGAGAGCGCCTTGATCGACGAATCGGTGGTCGAGACAGTGCTGGGTGTCGCTTTGCGCACAGGCGGCGAGTTCGCCGAGGTGTTCGCCGAGGACCGGCGCGCCAGCGCCGCCCGATTGGATGACGGTCGCGTCGAAGATCTGGCATCGGGCCGCGACCGGGGTGCCGGGATCCGGGTGGTGGTAGGGGAGACCACCGGGTTCGCCCACACCAGCGACCTGAGCGAGCAAGGCTTGCGGGCCGCGGCCGAGGCTGCTGCCGCGGCTGCCCGGCAGGGCGGCGGCGGTGTCCGGTCGGTGGCGTTGCAGTCGGTGTCGGCGCCAGCCCCCAATGAGGTCACGATCCTGCCCGAGAGCGTGGCCAAGGCGGAAAAGGTGGAATTGCTCCGGCGGGCGGACGGAGCGGCCCGCGCCGCCGGGGGAGCCGTACGCCAGGTGTCGGCGGTGTACGCGGACAGCCGGCGCCGGGTCATGGTGGCCAACAGCGAAGGCGTCCTGGCCAACGACGATCAGGTCAAGACCCGATTCGCGGTGTCGTGCGTCGCGAGTGGCGACACCGGACTGCAGACCGGACGCGAGTCGGTAGGGGCCACGGTGGGATTCGAGTTGTTCGATCGCCTGGTCGTCGAGGATCTGGCCCGGGCTGCGGCCGGCCGGGCGCTCACCAAGCTGGCCGCCCGTCCGGCGCCATCGGGGAGCGTGCCGGTGGTGATCAAGCAGGGGAGCGGCGGAGTCCTCTTTCATGAGGCGTGCGGGCACGGTCTCGAGGCGGACCATATTGCGAAAGACGTGTCCGTTTTCACCGGAAGAGTTGGTGAAAGGGTGGCGAGCCCGCTGGTAACGCTCGTCGACGACGGAACCATGGGACCGGAGTGGGGGGCCCTGGCCATCGACGACGAAGGCCACCCAGCCGGGCGGAACGTGCTGATAGAGAACGGAATCCTCACGGACTACATGTGGGACTGGCTGCGGGCTCGCAAGGAGGGCCGGGCCAGCTCCGGGAACGGCCGACGGGAGAGCTATCAACACCTGCCGATGGTGCGCATGACCAACACGTATGTGCTCGCCGGCTCCGAGGACCCCGAGGAGATCGTCCGCCAGACCCCGCATGGGGTGTATGTGGCGCAACTCGGCGGCGGCCAGGTCAATCCGGCCACCGGCGATTTCGTGTTCGGGATGACCGAGGCCTACCTGATCGAGGACGGCCGCATCACCGAGCCCCTGCGCGACGCCAACCTGATCGGCAACGGGCCGGAGGTGTTGCGCTGCATCGACGCCGTTGGCCGCGACTTCGCCATGGGCCCCCCGGGTACATGCGGCAAGCAGGGGCAGGGCGTGCCCGTCGGCGACGGACAACCCACCCTCCGCGTCAGCGCCCTGACGGTCGGTGGTACCGCCCGATGAGCGACCTGGTGGAGCGAATCGGTGTGGCGGGTTGCGTCACTATCCCTTGGATGGTGCCGGAATGAGCGACCTGGTGGAGCGAATCGGTGTGGCAGGTTGCGGCACTATCCCTTGGATGGTGCCGTAATGAGCGATACCGGCCTGCTGCAGCTCGCGGTCCGGGTGGCCGGCCGGGCTCGCGACGGCGAGCAGGTCGAGGCCTATGTGGGGCGGGGCCGCGAAACGGAGATCCGCGTCTACGAGGGCGAGGTGGAGTCCCTCTCCTCGGCCGAGTCGGGGGGGATCGGCATCCGGGTGGTATCCGGCAACCGCCAGGGTTTTGCGTACGCCGGATCGCTGGATGCCGACGTCATCGCCGAAACCCTCGACGAGGCTCGCGACAATGCCGGGTTCGCATCGCCCGACGAGTGGGTCGGGCTGGCCCGTCCCGATGGGGTGGACCCCGCGGACCTCGACCTCTGGCGCGACGATCTGGCCGCCTTCCCGGCAGAGGAGAAGGTGGCTCAGGCCCTGGAGCTGGAACGCGCGGTCCGTGACGGCGACCCCCGGGTCCGGGCCGTCGAGAGCGCCGAGTGGGGGGACGCCGCGGTGGAGTCCGCGGTGGCCACCAGCACCGGGATCCAGGCTTCCTCGCGGCGGACCGCCTGCTATCTCTCGGCCTACGCGATCGCCGGCGAGGGAGCCGACACCCAGACTGGTAGCGGCTACTCGGTCGGGCGCAGCCCCGCCGACCTCGACCTCGGCAAGGCCGCGTCCGACGCCGTCCGGCGGGCCACCCGCCTGCTCGGCGCGGTGAAGCCCCGGTCAGCCCACCTCACTGTGGTGTTCGAGCCCGAGATCACGGCCACCCTCCTGTCCGTGATCGGGGGCACCCTCGATGGGGAGTCGGTTCTCAAGGGGCGCTCTCTGTTCGCCGATCGGATCGGCGAGGCGGTCTCGGTGCCAGTGCTCACCCTGGTGGACGATCCGACCGATCCCGAGGCCTACGGCGCCGGCCGCTTCGACGCTGAAGGTCTGGCCACCCGCCGCAACGTGCTGATCGAGGGCGGCGTGCTGCGCACCTTCCTTTACAACACCTACTCCGCCACCCGGGCGGGGACGACCTCGACCGCGTCATCGGTGCGGGCCGGCTTCAAGAGCGCGCCCGGCACTGGCGCCCGAGCGCTCAAAGTCGTGCCCGGGACGCAGTCACCCGAGGAGATCCTGGCTCAGGTGGGCGACGGCCTCCTCGTCCAATCCGTCTCGGGCGTTCACTCGGGAGTGAATCCCATCAGCGGCGATTTCTCTGTTGGCGCCGAGGGCGTTCTGATCAAGGGCGGCGAGCTGGCCGGGCCGGTGCGCGAGTTCACCATCGCCTCGACTATTCAGCGCATGCTCGGTGGCATCGTGGCCGTCGGCCGCGACCTCGAACGGCTTCCTTCGTCCGCCGCCGGGTTGACGCTCGCCATCGCCGACGTCTCGATGAGCGGCGCGTAGCGCCAGACGACCCGCCTGGCCCTGTGGATGTTGCCCACAGACGGTTGGCCCCCGGCCCGGACCTGGGCGCCGACGCGCCGATCGACACGGATCGACATGGGGGAAGTTCGCGGGCCCCTGGGTGATCCGCCGCAAAACCTGATCTCGGACGCCCATTGTTTTGTGCAAGGATGCGGCGCGCGCCGCCATGGATACCGACTTGGAGGGTGACGATGGGACTTTTTTCCAGAGCTCACGACATCATGCAGGCGAAGGCCAATCGAGCCCTCGACAAGGCTGAGAAGCCCGACGAGATGCTCGACATGTCCTACGAGAAGATGCTCGAACAGATCACCGAGGTGCGCAGAGCGCTGGTCGAGATCGCCGCGTCCCGCAAGCGGATCGAGTTGCAGGAGAGTCAGCTGCAAGCCTCGGCCGATCACTTGCAGGACCAGGCCCGGGCCGCACTCGGGGCCGGTCGGGAGGATCTGGCACGGGAGGCGCTCAACCGCAAGGCGGCGGCCCAGCAGCAGATGGACACCATGGAGCCACAGCATCAGCAGCTGGTCGATGAGGAGGCGAAGCTCAGTAAGACCCTCCAGACCCTTCAGGCCCGGGTCACTCAGTTCCGCACTCAGAAAGAGACCCTCAAGGCGCAGTACACGGCGGCCCAGGCGATGACCTCGGTCAATGAAGGCGTGGCGGGGATCTCCAAGTCGATCAGCGACTCGGGGGCGGCGATCACGAGAGCGCAGGACAAGATCGCCGGCATGCAGGCGCGATCCAGCGCCCTGGACGAGCTGCTGGAATCGGGGGTTCTGGAGGACGTCGGGGGCAGCCACGATGACATCCAGAAGGAGCTGGACAAGATCGGCGCGTCCGGCTCGGTCGACCAGGAGCTCGCCGCCCTCAAGGCCAGCATGGGCCCTGCGGGCGCCATCGAAGCCGGCAGTCACGAGCTTTCGTTGCCCGCGGCGCAAGAGGCCGAAGAGGCGGACCAGAAGCCGACGCAGTGAGCGACCTGGCGGAGCGAACCAATGTGGCAGTGAGCGACCTGGCGGAGCGAACCAATGTGGCAGTGAGCGACCTGGCGGAGCGAACCAATGTGGCAGTGAGCGACCTGGCGGAGCGAACCAATGTGGCAGTGAGCGACCTGGCGGAGCGAACCAATGTGGCAGTGAGCGACCTGGCGGAGCGAACCAATGTGGCAGGGAGGGACCTGGCGGAGCGAACCGATGTCCCACGCGGCACCGTCCCCTGGATGGTGGCGCAGTGACCGACGACGCCTTCGACCTCGAGCTGGCTGTCGCTGCCATCCTCGGGGATAATCACGACGTCCGGGTCCTGCTCAAACTCCTCGTGGCCCAGCTCTCGGGACCGCTCGGTGACCGCCTGCAGGTCGAGCGCCAGGGCGGCTTTTTGCGCAAGTCCGACGACATCAAGTCGGTGCGCGCTTCCATCGGGCAAAACGACTTCGCCGCCGACGTGAAAGGCACATCGGTGGTTTGCAGCGTGGGCCACTCGTCGGGCGGCATCCGTATTCGCAGCGAGCAGGTCGAGATGGATGAGTGGCTGCGGCGCCTGCTGGCCAGCCTGCAGGGCGAGGCCGCTCACAGCCAGGCAGCACGGCTGGCCCTGGAAAACATCGTGATAGGAGGTCCAGCGTGACAGACGAGAACCCGACCACCGAAGGGTCGGAGCCCGCCGATCTGCCCAAGGACGCCGGGCGGCGACTCCGGGAGCTGGAGAAAGGGCTGTTCACCTCGGATCTCTCGGTCAACGAGTTCCTGCTCATCAAAGAGGTCGGCTTCCACCCGCTCGGGTTTGTTATGGGCTCGTCCATCTATCACACGGGGATCCAGGCCCGGAAGTGGGCGAAGTCGCAGGAGCTGACCAAGCTCACCGAGGCCATGTACAACGCCCGCGAGCTCGCCATGACCCGCATGGAGGAGGAAGCCGAGCAGCTTGGAGCCGACGGCGTCGTCGGGGTCCGCCTCGACGTCAACTACTACGAGTGGGGCAAGGACGCCGCCGAGTTCATTGCCATGGGCACCGCGGTCAAAGCGGAGAGCGGGTTCTCGTACCGCAATAAACTGGGCAAGCCCTTCACCTCCGATCTGTCCGGCCAGGACTTCTGGACCATCATGCAGACCGGTCACGTGCCTCAGGGCCTGGTCATGGGCACGTGCGTCTATCACATCGCCCACCGTGGGCTGGGCCAGACGCTCGGCTCGGTTGGCCAGAACGTGGAGCTGCCGAACTTCACCCAGGCGCTCTACGAGGCGCGCGAGCTGGCCATGACCCGCATGCAGGACGAGGCGGAGCGACTCGCGGCGACCGGAATCGTGGGCGTGCGGCTGGAGGAAAAGAGCCACATGTGGGGTAGCCACACCATCGAGTTCCTGTCGCTCGGTACGGCGGTGGTCAAGACCACTGACAACGTCACGCTGCCGACGCCGACGACAGTCATTTCGCTCGACAACTGATGTCGAGCACGGATCTGCCGCCCGAGACGGCCGGACGGCTCGAGCGGGCCGCCTTCAGCTCGGGGCTGACCGTCCCTGACTTCGCGGCCTGCCTCCATATGGGATTGCGGCCGGTAGCGCTGGTCCAGGGCTATTGCGTCATGAAGTGGTCGTGGTACGGGGCGGGGTCGCAGTACGCGACCTCGGCGTTCTGGGGGACAGGCAGCTTCGGAAGCACCCTCAGCAACTACCGGTGTCCCCACTCTCTGTATGTGGGGAGCGCGGAACACCGCAGCTGGGGAAGCAACGTGGAGCAGCCGTGGGTCGCCAACACCTGGCAGGAGGGCTACAACGCCGCGTTCCAGCGAATGAGGGAGGAAGCGGCGGAGGCGGGCGCGCACGGGATTGTCGGCGTCATCGACTCGTCGTCGCACCTGGTCGAGGGGGCCATCAGGGAGTTCCACATGTACGGAACGGCCGTGGTCGTCGACGGCGCCGAGCCCCCGCCGGAGATCTGGACCTCCTACCTGGCGGGGCAGCGCCTGGCGAAGCTGGTCGAGGCCGGTCTCTTCCCCATCTCGGTGGTCGCCGCGATGGCATCCGTGCGGGTCTGGGCCGTTTGTGCGACCGAGATTCTGCTCCGGGGCTCGTACGACACCTATGGCACGGTGAGCCCGAGTGACGAGATCGTGCAGGTTGCGGACGCCGAGATGCAGGCCCGGCGGGTGGCGCGCGACCGCATCAAGAGCGCCCTTGGCTCCGACAGCCTCCATGGGGCAACGCTCGATGTCGGGTGGCACGAGATCGGAGAGGGCGACTTCGAGCGGAACTGCACCATGCGCGGGACCCGGGTGCGTCGGGTCAGGGCGGCGGACCCGCTGCCGACTCCTGTTCCGACCGTGACCATGCGATGACCGGACCTGACGGCTGGGAGGCCCGGCGGCAGGAGGTTCGGGACGCGGTGCACGCTCTGGGTGAGGCGCCGCCCGCCTCCCGGAGAAACCGGTCCGTCACTTCCGATCTCAGTATCGACGAGGCGCTCGTCCTCCACTCGGTCGGCTGGGAACCCGTCGAGCTCGTGTGCGGCGCCGGCGTGTTTTCGATTCCGCAGGGGAGCTGGCAGTGGACCGCTCCAGGCGAGATCATGGCCGCGTCGTACGCGGCCACCATGGCCATGCAGGCGGCCGCCCGTCGCCTGGAGCAGGAGTGCAGCCACGTGGGTGGGGCGGGCGTGGTGGGCGTCCGGGTGGGCATCAGCATCGAACGGCACGCGGTGAACATCGTCCTGCTCGGATCGGCGGTGACGCCCAGTGGAGGGTCCGGGCCTCGGGGCGCCCCGTTTGTTTCGGACCTCTCGGGCCGGGACTTCGCCCTCCTGCACAACGCCGGCTGGGAGCCGTGCGGGCTGGCCTACGGCGCCTCGTTCGTCCGCGTCCCACGCCGGAGCGCGGGCACGGCCATGCGGCAAACCAATCAGAATGTCGAGTTGACCAACTTTACCGAGTCGATGTATGCGGCCCGGGAGGCGGCGATGGAGCGGATGCAGGCTTCGGCCCTGGAGCAACGGGCGCAGGGGGTTGTGGCCGTGCGCGTGTCCGAGGGACCCATGGAGTTCGCCAGCCATGCCATCAGCTTCTTGGCATGGGGAACCGCGGTCCGGCTCTCCGGGGGCGGTCACAGGTACCTGCAACCTCGCATATCTCTCTCCCTAGATGACGCGGTCACGATGTTTGATGCCGCCGCGATTCGGGGCGGCTAACCCATCGACACCGGGGCGACGGTCGATCGGGCGCCGCCTTGGCGCGCGTGGGGGGCTGTGCGTGGGGCCTCTCGATTTTCTGTTGCAAACGGCGCCCTTTTGAGGGTCGCGCCGCCATTCTCTGTCGCGATCTGTGCCCGGTTGAAGGGCGGCGCGCTGCAGAGAATCCGAGCCGGCCCAACCGACGGGACGCCTGCCCAGCGCCTGGACTCCCCGGCGCCTGGACTCCCTCGCGCCTGGACTCCCCGGTGCCTCGACTCGCCGGCGCCTCGACTCGCCGGCGCCTCGACTCGCGCGCCTCGACTCGCCGGCGCCTCGACTCGCCGGCGCCTCGACTCGCCGGCGCCTCGCCGGCCCCTCGCCGGCCCGTCAGCTACCGCCGCAGGCTCGGTGCCCCTGATCCCCCGCACCCACACCCGGGATGGACGGGGATGGCCGGGATGGCCGCCGCCAACAGCCGGCGGGTGTGTTCGACGTTGGCGGCCAGCACCGCCAACACCGCCTCCATGGTGACGGGACGGCTCTCTGAGTCGCCCTCGACGCCCACGTCCCGGTCGCTGACCTGGGCCAGGCCGGCGTAGCAGAGGCCGAGCTCCCGGGCCAGGTACGCCTCCGGGTACTGGGTCATGTTGATGACATCCACGCCGGCGGACGAATAAAAGCGGGACTCGGCCCGGGTGGAGAAGCGGGGACCCTGTACGACCACGACCGTCCCTCGTTCGTGCAGGTTCCCGCCTGACCAACCGGCCCCTGCGAGGGCGGCGCGCAGCTCCGGGCAGTAGGGGTCGGCGAAGCTCAGGTGCTCGACCACGTCACCGTCAAGGTAAGTGTCGTCCCGGCCCCATGTCCGGTCGATCAATTGATCGAGCACGACCACGTCGCCGGTGTCGATATCGGGACGCAGGGACCCCACCGCGCACGGGCCGATGACCCGGCTGACCCCGAGGTCCCGGAGCGCCCACAGGTTAGCCCGGCTGTTGACGGCGTGGGGTGCCAGCTCGTGCCGGAGCCCGTGTCGGGGCAGGAAGGCGACTGACCGGTCCGCGACCCGCCCGATCGAGATGGGCGCGGACGGGGGGCCGTAGGGAGTCGAGGGGGAGACCTCGGTGGCGTGGTCCAGCCAGTGGTAGAAGCCGGAACCTCCGATTACGGCGATCTCAGCCTGAACCGGGGAGCCCACCCGGGCTCTACGATGCCGCCGCGCTGGACGAGGAGCCCGACCCGCCCGCTCCGGTCGCTGCGGCGGCCTTCGACGCTCCCGTGCGTTCGTTCTTCTTGCCGCCGGCGTCCCCGGCCGACCCCGACCCCGATCCCGATCCCGATCCCGCACCCGAATCCGAACCAGAGCCGGAATCGGAGCTCGAGCCGGACTCCGAGCTCGAGCCGGTATCCGGGCGGGCGCCCGCGCCCGCCCGCGCCGGCTCTGCCGTCTTGCGGCTGTCGGTCTTGTAGAACCCGCTGCCCTTGAAGGCGATGCCGATGTTGCCGAACACCTTGCGCAGCGGACCCCCGCACGCCGGGCACTCGGTCAAGGGGTCATCTTTGAACGACTGCACCACCTCGACATGCTCTCCACAGCTCTTGCATGCGTATTCGTAGGTCGGCATGCGGTCGGGATCCTCCCTCAGGACGTAGGGTTAGCACTCTCACCGCTCGACTGCCAATTGTACTGGACCGTAGCGATGATTGGCGGCGACGAGATCGTCGCAAGAACTCGCGGATGAGAGCCGCCGGCGGTTCGCACGTTCGCCAGGACTCCACGACGAGAGATGTGATTTGCGGACGAGCGGCCGGCCTCTGTCTTCAGGGTGCTTGCGACCGCCTCGGTGGTGGTAGAACAACCGGGTGGCTCACGCGGTAAAGAAAGCGGTCATTCCTGCGGCCGGCCTGGGTACCCGGTTCCTCCCCGCCGCGAAGGCCCAGCCCAAGGAGATGGTGCCCCTGGTGGACAAGCCGGCCATCCAGTACGTGGTCGAGGAAGCGGCGCAGAACGGGATCACCGACATCGTGGTCGTGACAGGGAGGGGCAAGGGCAGCCTGGAGGACCATTTCGACCGGTCGTTCGAGCTGGAACGTCGACTCGAAGAGGCCGGCAAGCACCAGCAACTCGACGAGCTCCGCGCCATCGCCACCCTCGCCACCATGCAGTACGTACGTCAGGGCGAACCTCTCGGCCTCGGCCATGCCGTCTCAATGGCCCGGGATCATGTGGGGGACGAAGCCTTCGTGGTCATGCTCCCCGACGACATCATGCACGAGAAGTCCGGGATCCTGGCGGGCATGCTGGCCGCCCACGAGCGATACGGCGCCTCGGTATTGGCCCTCAAGAAGGTCGCCAGGGACGAGATCTCGCTCTACGGGAGCGTCGCGGCCGAGGATTTAGACGAATCACTGGTACGGGTCCACGATCTGGTGGAGAAGCCAAGCCCGGAGGAGGCGCCCTCGAACCTTGGGGTCATGGGCCGTTACGTCCTGACCCCTGCCATCTTCGACGCCATCGCCCGGACCACACCCGGCCGGGGCGGCGAGATCCAGCTCACCGACGCCATCAAGATCCTGCTGGCGACTGAGCCGGTCTACGGCCACACGTTCAGCGAGGGCCGCTTCGACGTCGGCAACAAGCTGGACTATCTCAAGGCCACTTTCGAACTGGCGCTGGAGCGGGACGACATCGGGCCGCCGTTGCGCGCCTTCCTGCAGGAACGGCTGAGATCGTCATGATCCCCCTCGCCGACGCCCAGGCCGAAGTCATCGACGCCTGTGTGCCCAGACCGTCCAGCCCGGTAGAGGTGGGCGAAGCCGTTGGGCTGGTACTGGCCGAACCGGTGACCGCCGCCGACAATGTGCCTCCCTTCCCCAACACGGCCATGGACGGGTACGCGGTGCGGGCCGCCGACGTGGCCAAGGCCAGCAGTGCGGACCCGTCCCGGTTGACGGTGATCGGCACGTTGGCGGCCGGCCAGGCTCCCGGCGTCCTGGTCGGGCCGGGCGAGGCGCTGCGCATCATGACCGGCGCTCCTTTCCCCGAGGGTGCCGACGCCGTGGCCATCGTCGAGACCACGCGGAGCGATGGCGATCAGGTGTGGGTGTCCGCCCCGGTGACCGCCGGCGAGCATGTGCGAGGCGCCGGCGAGGACGTGGTGGCCGGCCAGGAGGTCTTCCGCGCCGGCACCGTTCTCGGTCCCGGTCACGTTGGCGTGCTGTGCAGTGTTGGCAGGGAAAAGGTGGCCGTCGTGCCGGCCCCCGTTGTCGGTGTGCTTTCCACCGGTGACGAGCTGGTCGAAGGGGGCGGGGCGTTGCTCCCGGGCCAGATCCGGGACTCCAACCGGCGCACGCTCATGGCGCTGCTACGCCGGGACGGGTTTACCGCGGTGGACCTCGGTATCGCCCGGGACGATGAGGCGGACATCGAGCGACGGCTGGTGGACGGTGCCGCCCGCTGCGATGCCGTGTTGACGAGCGGCGGGGTGAGCATGGGCGATTTCGATCTGGTCAAGGTGGTCCTCGACCGGATCGGCGTCATGCACTGGATGCAGGTTGCCATCCGACCGGCCAAGCCGTTCGCCTTCGGCCGGGTCGGTGCCACTCCGGTGTTCGGGTTGCCCGGCAACCCGGTGTCGTCCATGGTGAGCTACGAGGTGCTGGCCCGGCCCGGGTTGCGCCGGATGGCCGGCCGAGCCGACACCGATCTCCACCGGCCGCTGGTGCCCTCGATCGTGGACGACGGCGGCTGGGGCGGCGCCGGCGACGGGCGCACCACCTTTGCCCGGGTTGAGGTGGAAGTGGCCCGCGATGGCCGCTATCACGTCCGCAGCGCCGGCGGCCAGGGCTCCCACCAGCTGTACGCCATGGCGCTGGCCGGCGGCCTGGCGGTGGTCGCACCCGACGTTCGCGTGGCGGAGGGCGACGACGTGCCTGTACTTCTGCTCGGCCCCTAGGCTGGACGACTGTGAGCACCCCGCTTGTCGATCCCTACGACCGGACGGTCCGCGACCTGCGGATCTCGATAACGGACCGGTGCAACTTCCGCTGCCAGTACTGCATGCCCGAAGAGGGGATGAAGTGGCTGCCCCGCAACGAGCTGCTCACCTACGAGGAGCTGACCCGGGTGGCGGCGGTCTGCGTGGAGCGATTCGGGTTCGACAGCATTCGCATCACCGGTGGCGAGCCGACGGTCCGGGCCCACCTGCCTGTCCTGGTCCAGCGGCTGGCCGCTCTCGGCGTCGATCTGGCCATGACCACCAACGGCGCCACTCTCACCCACCAGGCGGGCGACCTGGCCCGGGCCGGGCTGCGGCGCATCAACATCTCCTGCGATTCGCTGCAACGAGAGCGCTTTGCCGGCATCACCCGCCGCGACGCCCTCGAACAGGTCCTGGCCGGCATCGACGCCGCCCTGGTCGCTGGTCTCGATCCGGTCAAGGTCAACTGTGTCGTGGTTCGGGGCCTCAACGACGACGAGATCCTCGATTTCGCCGCCTTCGGTCGGGCCAAGGGTGTGGAGTTGCGCTTCATCGAATGGATGCCCCTCGACGGTGGCGGCCAGTGGAGCCGGGACCAGGTGGTGCCGGCCAGCGAGATCATCGACAGCATCGACTCCGTGTGGCCGCTGGTCGCACCTTCGGGCGGCACCGTGCGGGACTCTGCCCCCGCCGAGTCCTATCGCTATGCCGACGGGGGCGGCCGGGTCGGGGTGATCGCCAGCGTGACCCGTCCGTTCTGCGAATCGTGCGACCGGATCCGCCTGACCGCGGAAGGGCAGCTCCGCAATTGCCTGTTCTCGGTGCGCGAGACCGACCTGCGGGGCATACTCCGCAGCGGGGGGAGCGATGACGACCTGGCCGCCGCGATCGAGGCCGAGGTGGGGCGCAAGTGGGCCGGTCATTCGATCGGCCAGGTGCATTTCATCCGGCCCGCCCGCAGCATGAGCCAGATCGGGGGCTGAGCCGCCCGGCTCTGAGCCGTCCAGATCCGGGCTCCGCAGTCCGCTCCGGGCTGCCCGCCTGTCGTTCGGCCGGTCGGGACGGTCCCGGGTAGACTACGGCCATGTCCGACCGCGGCCTCACGCATCTGGATCCGCTGGGTCGAGCCCGCATGGTGGATGTGACACCCAAAGAGGCCACCCACCGGCGGGCCATTTCGCGGTGCAGGGTATTCATGAAGCCCGAGACAACCGGCAAGGTGGCCAGCAACGCCATCACCAAGGGTGATGTGCTCGGTGCGGCCCGGATCGCCGGCATCCAGGCGGCGAAGCGCACGGCGGATCTGATCCCGCTGTGCCATCCGCTGCTGGTGGGAGCGGTGACGATCAACTTCACTCTGGGCGACGATTTTGTCGAGGTGGAGACACAGGTCGAGACCGTCGACCGGACGGGCGTGGAAATGGAGGCCATGACCGCTTGCGCGGTGGCGGCCCTCACTATCTACGACATGTGCAAGTCGGCGGACCGGTCCATGGTCATCGGTGAGCTGGCCTTGTGGGAGAAGACAGGCGGCCGGAGCGGGCATTGGCGCCGCCACACCAACGATCTCGGCGACCCGCTGACCAATACCGCCTCCAATCCGGTCGTCAGCCTCGACGACCGGATCGAAGATCCGGTCGGGGGCCAGGAAGCCGATCCGTCCCGATAATCCGAGCCGGTAGTCAGTAGTCGACCCGGTAGTCCGACCGGCCAGCAAGAAAGGATTTCGGCGCGCTCTGGCGCGCCGGCGTTACCAGGGCTACCTTTCCCCCTGGCAATCTGAGCAGCGGGCGGTTATCGGCAATTCCGAGAAGAGGGCGAGCGGCGGACCCGACCCCCCGGGCGGGTCGGGGTGGACATCCACCACTGCGCGTCCGGGGTGACGTACGGTCCCTGAGACCGACGAGTAGGCCGAGGAGTCTTGACTACTGTGGTTCTGCTGGTGCTCGCAGTTATTTGGGGCGTTCTGCTGGTGTCGTGGTTGCGGTCACGGACCGACGGCGGCCTCTACGACTCGGTTACCTCGTTCCGTCGGCACCTGTCTGTGCTGGCGCGAGCCGTGCCGGTCACAGTGGCGCCGGCCCACCGACTCCGCGGTGGTCCAGTCAGGGGCGCCCGCCCGGACCTCTACCGCCTGTCCACCCTCTACCGCCAGCCGGTACGACGGGGTCCGTCGCCGCTCCGCGGCTACGGGGACCGATCAACGGTCGGAGCGGCAGGTGGTTTGAGGGTCGGCCGCCGCCCCCCGTCAGCAGCCGCTGTTCGGCGCCGGCAAGCCCAGAAGCGGCGCCGGGACGTGTTGTTCGCGCTGTTCGCCGGGGTGCTCGGGACCTTGCTGGTGGCCCTCATCCTGAGGCTGAAGGTCATCTGGGCCGTCCAGGTGGCATTCGACACCTTCTTCTTCGTCTATCTGGCCCTGCTCATCCGTATCGGCCGCCTCGCTTCGGAACGAGCGATGAGGCTGGCCTTTGTGCATCCGCGGCATCAGGTTGGTCGCTCCCAACCTGCGTACCAACTGAGCCAGGGCTACGGGGAGCTCAGCCTCCGTCGCGCCGCCAACTGACCGGCTTCGTACCGTCCGGCGACTCCCTGAAGCGATCACCGCTCGTTCGGCCGGATCAATGGCCCACCAGTGATCAGTGACGTAGATGAGCCCTGAGGCGGTGGGCGGTGAAGGCCCCCGTCCGGAGAGTGTAGCTGACTCCCGTCCGGAGGGTGTGGCCCGCCTCGTCGACGCCGCCGTAGCGGAGCTCCGTGCAGCCAACGCTGCCCGCGAAGCCGGCCTTCCCCCCTGCCGGCGGGTGATCCAGGCTGCCGGCAGCGCCATCCGGGCCATTCACCGCCAGCAGCCCGAAAAGGCGCAGGCTTACCTCGCCGAATCCGAAGCGGCGTTGCGGCAGGCGCAGGAGGCGGTCCATGCATTTCCGAGGGTGGCGTACGCCGGCTTCCTGCACGACGCCGAAAAGGAGTATGCGGAGGCGGCCCTGACCGCCGCATTGGTGTCGGGGAGCGCCCTGCCGGGCCACGTGGACCTCCAGGTGGAGGCGCAGGCCTGGCTCAACGGCCTGGCCGAAGCGGCGTCGGAGTTGCGCCGTCATCTCCTCGACCGGCTCCGGGAGGGCCAGGCCGAGGTCGCCGAACGCCTGCTCGCCACCATGGAGGACGCCTACGAGCTGATCGTCGGCGTGGACTTTCCGGATGCCATCACCGGCGGGCTCCGCCGCAGCGCGGACGCCCTCCGGGCCGTGCTGGAGCGTACCCGGAGCGACCTGACCACCACCCTCCTCCAGTTCCGACTCCAGGCTGCGCTCGAGCGGAGAGCGGAACAACCATGAGCCGTGGGCGCGCTACGCTGGCCGTTCCCGTGTCGGGGGTGTAGCTCAGTTCGGTAGAGCGCTACGTTCGCATCGTAGAAGTCGTGGGTTCAAGTCCCATCACCTCCACCCACGAAGCCGCTGGTCAGAGCGCTGTCAGTGCCTCGACGCGTCGGCCGGTTTCGCGTGTCATCCCGCGTCCATCCCGCGAGCCGTATAGCAGCGACCCGAGAAGGGCTGCCGCGTCGCGGTCGCGCTCATCGACAGCATCGGCGTATAAGCCGATCGTGAGCCGGGGATCGGAGTGTCCGAAGCGGACCTGCGCGGTCTTCAAGTCCACCCGATTAGCGACCAGCATGGTGGCGTTCGCGCGGCGCAGATCGTGGAAGCCGGCGCCCTGGCAACCGGCTTGCTCGATCGCCGGCAGCCACACTCGCCGGCGCCAGTTCGAGTAACGCAACGGTCCGCCCTTTGGTGCTTCGAACACCCAGCGTTCTGAGTCAGCGGCAGTCAGCTCACGCGCAGACAGATGCTCGGCCAACACCGCGACGAGCTCGGGCGACAGCGCCATGATGCGAGCGCTGGCCGCGGACTTCGGATCGCCTACGACTGGACGACCACGCGCGTCGCGGATATTTGTCTCGGCCACCCGAGCCGTAGCAGCCAGAAGGTCTAGATCACGGACGCGAAGTCCGGTTACTTCCTCCCAGCGCCAGCCGAGCTCGGCGCCCAGCCATACCATTGCTCGATACTCCGGGCGATGGGCTGCCGCGATCGCGGCCACATTCTCGGGACCAAGCTTCTTCCGGCGCGTCGTGCGTACCTCGGGGAGCTTGATGCCCCGGCAGGGGGATCGTCCGAGCCAGTCGGCCTTTACTGCGTAGGAGAACAGTGCCGCCAGCACTCCGTATTGCCGCCTCACTGTCCGCGGCTTAGCTTTCCGGCTCCAGATGTTCACGAGCGCTTGAACATCGGGCGGGGTCACCGAGCCGATGCGCCGGCTAGCCCATTCGGCCAGATGGGTCCGGACGATGCTCTCGTCAGTCGCCAGCGCGTTGAGGCGCTTGGCGGGGTTGGCGGCCAGCCAGAGCTCGGCCAATTCCCCAACGGTGAGCTCGGCGTGACGCGGGTTTATCCACGCGCCGCGCCGGCGGTCGGTTCTCTCCGACGCTTCGAAGGTCTGCGCTTCCCGCTTGGTTTCGAAGGTCCGGGAGTACTCCCGGCCATCGGGATCGCGAAGCCGGACGTCGTAGACCCTCTTCCCTGTCCGCTTCAGGGCCCTAGCCTTTATCACTGTCACTCCTCCGTGTTAGGTAAGTGGCCGGGCCCCGGGACGTTGCAAGCGTCGCCGGGGCCGCTTCATTCAAGGCTACCGAGCCCCTGCGTCCGGGACAGAGCAGGCGTCAGCGCATGGGCTGCGTCAGCAGGCGTTCCACGTCGCTATACGTCGGGACCGGGGCTCGAATGCCCATGTGGGCACGGGCGGCCGGCGACAGTCCGAGGGCCTGACCAGTCCGAAGCATCCCTTCCAGGGCGTCGCGCCGGACAAACAAGAGGGGATGCCGGCGGCGCTGGCCGTTCGGGTCGGTGTAGAGCAGCCCGTCCGCCTGCAGGATCTGCTCGCACTCGGCGAAGCGGGCGGCGCAGCTGCAGTAGGCGGCCAGGACATCGGTGTCGGCCGCGAACAGAAGGTCCATGTGCGCCAGCTCGGGCAGCGTCCGCCCCCAGACTCCCCGAGCCTCGATCGAGAGCCACTCCGGCGCTTCGGGGGGTCTGTCGGCCGGCTGAGGCTCGATCCTGGTCCGTGAAGGCCGCTTCTCGCCGTGGAGGGCTCGCAGGGCTTGCGGCTTGGGCGGTCGTCCTCCGGGCACGCCCACCATGCTCGCAATTTTTCCGGGCAGTTTGGTCCGCGCACAGACGGGGGTCGCAGACTCTCCCGGGGCCTCCTGCCCCGAGAGGGTCATCCCCCACCCCCTCTGGTCGGTCTTCAGCTTCGGGCATGCCCTAGGCCTCCGTCCCGTGTCGCAGTCTTCGTGGAGTGATGCGAGTGACAGAGAGCCTGCAGGTTGTGCCAGTCGTCGGTCCCGCCGGCCGCTCGGGCTCGGACGTGGTCCACGTCGGTTGCCGGCGCCGAGCAGCCGGGCCAAGCGCAGGTCGGGTGGGCGGCCAGGTAGCTGGTCCGGGTGAAGGGCCAGGTGGCGGGCAGCCGGGGCAGTCGGTGGGCCGGGCAACGGCTAACGCCGGCGGGGAGCAGCTGCGGGCAGCCGGGCTCGGGGCAGGCGTGGCGGGCTCGCCAAGGCACTGCCGAGTGGACTTCAGCTGGCCTTGGCCGTGGACTTGCTGGCTGCGCCGGCCCGAGCCGCAGTGGCGCCGTTTCCGTCGCCGGCCACGTCCAACTGCCTGATCGAGTTGACCGGGGTGGGGATGGCCGCAGCGAAGCGGCCCACCAGGCGCAGGGCCATGGCGTAGCGCTCGTAGGCGGGGGCGTAGTCCCGGGACACGTCGGCTTGGAAGTCCCGGCGCACGATCAGCCAGCATCTTGAGCTGTCGTAGACCAGGGGGACAGTGGCGGCCAGGGCTCGCACCACGGTGAGCCCGGCGAAGATGGTCAGCCCGTCGGGGTAGAGCGGGCGGCCGATGTCGTCACGTCGGCCTTCCTCGGCGGCGGCGAGGGCGGGGCTGAGCGCGATGTGGGACGGCTGGCCGCCGGCGGTGCCCAGCTCGCCCTTGGCCTCCACAGCGGCCGACCACAGGTCCGGGCCGGCCACTTCGGGCGCCGCCGTAAGGACCCCCTCGGGCGTGGCGCCCTGGCCGTCGCCGGCGACCAAGTCTCTGTCCAACTTCGCCGAGAACGTATCCCGCAAGATCTGCTCGGTCTGTTGGGTGACGTTGAACGTGGCGTCGTCCACGGCTTCGAGCGAGATCAGGACGGTCCCGGCCAGCTTGGCGACGGCCCGCACGTAGGCGTCGGAGTCGAGGCCCAGTGTGGGGATGAGGCCCATCTCGGCCACCCACGATGGGTCGTCGAGGTCGGTCAGGACCGGGAAGGCCACCGAGGTTCGCTGGGTGGGCAATCTGGTCAGACTGGCTGCGAAGGGGCTGCCGCCCACGATGGTGCTGATGATCCTCTGCACCACGTCGGGCGGGACCAGGTGGCCGCCGAAGGACGGAGTGGTGATGGCGGGCGGTACGTCGGACATGGTGCTCCTACGACAGCGGGGAACCCGAATCGGAACCGGACACGTAGTCCTGCCCTGCCGTACCGGACGCTTGGTCCTGTCCTGCCGCCTTCGATGCTACTCCCACCCCCGCTCTCGGGCGACGTTCCAAAAGCAGGTCGGCACGCCAACAGTCAGGATCCGCCCGTATGCGGTGCGCTCCAGCGTCTGGTTGAGTGGCCGGCCGTCGACGTCTTCGCGCAGGGTCTGCCATTCGACTTCGATCGGGGATTCCGAGCGCGTCGCTGGGTCCTTGCCGAAGTGTCGAGCCAGGAGGTCCCGGCGCATCTCCGGCGGCATGGAGAACCAGAGCCGGTAAGTGGCCTCACCGAGCTGGCGGTCACGGAGAAGCCAGCAGGTGCCGCACGCGAACTCGCCAGGCGCCATCTTGCGCTTGTTGCGCGGGTCGATAGTTCGCATGCATACCCCGCAGCGATGGGACGCTGGGCGCTCGTCAGGCGGTCTCTCGACCAGCGGGCGCGGCGGCGAGTTCGAGAGCACCGACGGAGGTCCGTCGTCCCGACCCTCGATCAGCCCGTCTGCTTCCATGTCACGCTTGAGCCGGGCGATACCTTCAGCACGGCGCTGCGCTCGGGCCGCGACCTCATCGGGGCTGTCCGTCATCGGGGCAATACTCCCAGGTGCTGCAGACAGTCGAGGACTTCGGCCACGTCGGCAATCCGGACGGAACGGCGCGACAGTCGGCGGACGTGGGCGATGAGCAGCTTCCGTCCGAAGTCGGTACCCAGCAGGGCGAGCGAGTCGGCCAGGCACTCGTCCTCGGGTTCGTCTTCGTATTGTTCTGCGTCAGGGTTCATACAGGTTCTCCTCCGTGTGTTTTGTGGGCAGGTCGGGGAGCGTGTAGCGGGCGACAACCTCGCCGGCCAAGCCGCACTCGGGCGGATCGTCGTCGTCGCTTTCGAGTGATATGGGGCAGCGCCAGGAGCCGGCGAGCCCGGCTTTCACCAGGACGCGCCGGCCGGAGTGGATCGGGCAGTACAGGAGGGAGACAACGTCTCCGTCGAGCGCTTCACGTGGTTTCGGACGTCGGGAGTGCGACTTGGTGGAAACGCGCTGCCCCAGGGGGAGTCGCCACATGCCAGCCGGGATAGGGGTAATCCGTGCCTTCTTGGCGTGTACCGGCTTGGGTACCGGTAGGGGGACCGGACGCATGGCGCCGGCGCATCCCGGCATCATTCGGCACGCTCGGCCGTCGTTCTCCTTGACTGCATGTAGGAGCTGGAGTTGCTCGCAGCTGACGCAGGCGTGCCACCGGTAGCCGACGACGGATCCGTGAAGGGCGATCTGGAGCAGCTGGCGATGCCACAGGAGCCAGAAGACGCGGTCGGGTCGATCGACCAGAGCGCCGTTCGGATCGAGGACGCGGACGCGCCCTTCGGGACCGCGGGCCAACCCCATGCCTAGCTCGGCCATGGCCGCCAGGAGTCGAGCCGGGCTCACAGGTCCACGTACCCCGGGGGAGGGGCTGAAAGAGTGTCTTCCTCCTTACCAGGGGCAACAGGGGCAACAGGGGCAACACTCCTGCCAGGGACGTTGCCCCTGTTGCCCCTGTTGCCCCTCCTAGGGGGAGTCGGACTCTCTCTACCCCCACCAGTCCGGAGATACCGCTCCCAAGCGTCGGCAAAGAACCACTTCTCGTATCCCTTGCGGACAGTGCTCCCGATACGAACGTCCTTCGAATGAACGTCGAATCCGCCCAGCTGGTGAGCGAGAGTGGCGGTATCCAGCGGCTCACCGCGCGACACATGCCGCCAGGGGGAGTCGTCGGGAGCGAGAAGCTCCCGGACGAGATCGACACTGTGGAACTTGGTCTTCTTGGTGGAATCGAAGACGATCCGGATATCAGCCAGCAGGGCGACCCCCGAGCTCTCGGACGCCACGTCGTTCGCGGCATCGCACAGCGCGGCGCATGCCGCCCCGATCCGTTCCGGCCAGTGCCCGCCGACCGTCTGCGCGATCACGAAGCTGGAGCGCCACACTTCGGCCAGGCGGTCGGTGACGTCAGGGGGCATGTCGGGGCGCCGGCCCAGCTCGCCGGCGTGGCGATGGCACCAAGCGGTTAGCGAGCGACCTCAGACCTGCTGAAGCGCCGCGGTCAACTCGAGCGGGGATGGCTGGGGTCTGAGGTCTCTCGCGTTTTGGCCGGCCGGGATGGCTGCCTGTCGGTGCCGGGCCGGCAAAGCCGGCCCTATGCCGGTCGGTCGATTCGCCAGGCAGAAACGGATTGGTCCCCAATAGCGTCCTGTGATCAACAAACCCACAGACCCGGCCGCGTCAACGGTCGGAGAGGAGGACACCATGGGGACCGTGGCCAGCCTACTGGCCGAGCATGTGAGCTTCCGTTGCACCTCGGTAGACCGTATCGGCATCCGCGGGTACATCCCGGGGTTGATGTATGAGGGAGGGGTGGTGAAGTTCCTGCTCAAGCGAGGCAACTACATCCCCTCACCGGCCGCGTTGAACCGCAACCGGCAACGGCTGGTGAGCGAGCTCGACGCGCTCGGTGGCCGCCTCGGGGGTGCCGGTACTGCGTTTCAAGGCGGGCCAGTCCAAAGAGAACATGGCCCGCCCTTATCAAGACGGAGCGGCCGCGGCCGGCCGGTTCGGGCTGGTGCTGGTGGGCAAGGCCCAGGAGCGGACCAGTTCGTGGCGGGGCTTCGTCGATGACACCCACGCCCGGCATCGGCCCAACCATCCCCATATCACCTGGCGGCGCCAGTCGTCGGTGCCCGACCACTGGTACCTGTATTTCGCTGACCCCGAGTGGGGCCCGACATCGCTACGGCTGGGCAGCTACGCGCCATACCCGTTGTGGGTCAACGCCAACGGACATGAGTGGGCCAAGGTTCAGCTGGCCAAGGCCGGCGTCGGCTTCGACGCGCTCGATAACGGTCTACGCCGGGTGGACGACCCCGCCCTGGCTCATCGCGTCTGCGCCCGCCTCGGTTCCGGTCATGTCCGCGATCTGCTGGCCCGGATGATGGCGGTCATGCCCAACCCGCTCACCGTCGATGATCGCCGGGCCGGCTTCGACTGGGCGTTCTCCATCGCCCAGATGGAGGTCTCTGACACCTCGGTATTCGACCAGCCCCGCCGGGCCCGGGCCTGGTTCGAGGCGGCCATCGACTGTCATCTGGACCTGGGCCGCCCCGAACAGGTGTCACTGGTCGTCGACCGCCAAGTCAGAAACCGCGGCAAACACAAGACCCCGGGACGGTTCGCCACCGAGGTCATCACCCGCGACGTCGCCCCCCGCATCCAGATCCACTACAAGTCCTCCAAGGCCAAGGCCTACCTCAAAGAAGGCCGGGCTCTCAGAGTGGAGATGACGTTCAACGACGCCGACGACTTCAACCTTCACAAGACCCTCAACAGCCACAACTGGCGGGCTCTGCGCCGACTCGGCGCGGATATCGACGCCCGGTTCCTGGCCGCTTTGGGCGAAGGACAGCCCGGACTGCCCGACCCCGCCACCCTCGAAGCAGTCGTGCTGCCCAGCCTCCACGACGGCCAGCGGGCCCCCGGGTTACGTTTCGGCGATCCCCGCATCATGGCCCTGCTCGCCTCCGTCGGCTCCTTCGCGCACGTCATCGGCGGGCTCACCAACAAAGCCCTGCGCACCCAGATGGCCGTCCTGTACAACCCCGACTACAGCCCCGCACAGGCGACCTACGATCTCCGCCGCCTACGGCTCAAAGGCTTCATCGAACGAATCCCCCACACCAACACCTACCGGGTCACCGCCCACGGCCTGCGCATCGCCGCCTTCTTCACCCAACTCGCCGCACGCGTCGTGATTCCCGCCCTCACCGACCTCGCCGCCCTCAGCCGACCACGCCCACCCGCACCCCAACCCCTCACCGCCGCCTGGAAAGCCTACGAACGCGAACTCACCAACCTCCTACGAGCCAGCCCCCTCGCAGCATGACCCAAAAACTTGCCTCAACTCTTCAGAACCTGGGACTCAAGCAGCGCTAGCCGTCGCTGAATCTGCTTCGACTCTTCGGGAGGATCGGTGACTTCGAAGGGCTCGATGCTCTCGCTGGCTGCCCGCCGGCGAAGTCGTATCACGATCGCCCGATCCAGAACAGTGGCTGGCAAGGTACCGATTCCGGCCAGGGCGACCGGGCCGAAGGTCGGGAATCGGACCGGGCGCATGTCGGCGCCCTGGCCGACGATTCGGCCGACGAAGGCGCCTTTGCGATACCCGGAGTTGATGATCGCCCTGACGTCCTCCGCCTTCGTATCCCCGTTTGCCCGGGCCGAGAACAGGGCGTCGCACTCGTCCACCAGGAATGTCGGCTTCAGCAGCGGGATCGAGCGGAACAGGTACGCGGACGACACGTCGGCCAGCAACTCGGGCCGGGCGGCCAGGGAATCAACTAGCTCGAGCGCTCTGGTCTTGCCGGCGCGAGGAGTAGGCGACAGCAGAGCGAGCCTGGGCGTACAGGGGAAGGAGTCGATCGCCCACGTATGCGCGATCCACATGGCCATCGCCCATGCCTGCTCCTCCTGGCGGAAAGCCAGGAATCGGCTCAGGTACTTCGTGACGTCATCGAGCAGCTCAGCGCCTGACTCGTCCGGGATATCAGAGAAGTCCTCCTCCGGTTCGGTTGGATCGACTCGGGGAGCTGGAAGGTCCGGCTGGGCGAGAGTCTGCAGGTCGCTCCAGCAGCCGCCGGCGACGAGAAAGTCATCCAGCCCGACCTTCTGCCCGTTGGGTCCGGCAGGAAGGAGCACGTACCACACGGCTGCGCCCCGGGCAACCAGGAGGGCGCCTAAGCGCCGGCATGCCTCCAGTACCGGCGCCTTCACCATGACGTCCGAGTCGAAGATCACGAAGACGTCGCGGTGCGAGCCCGGGGACTTCAGGCAGATGTCCTCCCATGCCGCCAGCGCCGCGAGCCCGTTCGTCACCTGATCGCGTCCTCGCCAGGCGTACACGCCGGCCAGGGCGATAGTGGGGATCTGGTGAGTACCCCATAGTGCGTCTGCCTTCTTCGTGCCCTCCGTGACCACTAGGGGGACGCTCGTGTCGCGGAGGAGATGGCGAGTGGGTTTGTCAAGTTGATTTGGCCCCACCGCGATGGTTTGATTTGGCCCCATCTGTGGGCGCGTGTGATCGATGTCGGTCGCTGTCAGCCACGCTGAGTGACGGTCGTTTTTCGAGCGTGTTCTCCGTTGTGGAGGCGGCCCGGGGATTGTCGTTGAGGGGTGAGGTTCCCCCACTCAGACTGGCTCGGCGCTAGCCGGACCGGGGTGCCCTCCGGGGTGGTCTGGCTGGCGGCGGGGCAGCGGGGGTGTGGGGGTAGAGGCTCGCCGGTCAATGAGAATTTTTGGGCCGCCGGTGGCATGGCCGCGACAGGCGTGTCCGGTCTGGGGATTTTTCGATGTGGAAGTGGCGACCTCCTGGTGTAGTGGGGGTTGTTAATGAGGGGGGTGATTAGACGGGGCGACGGGGGGCTGCTATTCGGTTTGTTGAGGGAGGGACAGCGTTTTAGTCCAGGGGCGCCTCCGGGCTGGCCGGGTGCACTCGGTAGCGCCGCCGGGCGGCGGCGGGGGTGATGCCCAGACTGGTGGCGATGTCGGCCCAGGGGTGGCCCCCTTGTCGGGCCTGGGCCACCGCGGCCGGGATATCAGCTCGGGCTTGGGCGATGAGGCTGCCCAGGGCGTGCAGGTCGGCCGTGGGGTCGTAGAGCGAACCCGGGAAGCGCAACAAGATGAGGGTGTTGAGGGCCTCGGCGAGGATGTGGGCGCTGTGGTGGTCGATGGCCGGGGCGGCGGGCGGGACGGGCAGCTCGTCGATGCTGATGGCGTCGACGTCGGGGTCGTCCGCAGCGTCGGGGTCGGGCTGGGCTGGGGGTATGGCGGATAGGTAGCGCCGGCCGATGGTGGGCTGGCTGGCACCCAGGCGCATGGCGATGTCGGACCGGCTGTAGCCGTGCCCGAGAGCGCAGCTGACCTGTTGGGGTATACGGGCTTGGACCTCGAGGGCCAGGCTGACCATGCAGGAGAGGCGCACGCCGGGATCGGCCGGCCCGGCCGGGGAGCGCACCGTGCCCAAGGTGTCGAGGGCGTCGTCGACCAGCACGGCTGTGAGATAGTCGGGGTAAGGCCGTTGGGCCTGTTCTTCGATATGGGGGTTGAAGACGGGGCTGGGGGCGTCGGGATGGGGCTCGGGGTCGGGGCGGCCCGGCCCCCGGTAGGGGCAGTAACGGTGGGTCATCCCGGCTGCTCCTCACCGGTGGCGGGGGGGCTGTTGGACGGGGGGCTGGTGCGCCGTTTGGCCCCCCGGCTGGTTCGCAAACGATACGAGTCGTGGCCGGTCTCGACGATGAGGGCCTTAAAGGTGAGGCGGTCCACCACCGCCGCGGCCAGCCGGGGATCGCTGAAGGTGGCCCCCCATTCGCTGAAGCTGGCGTTGGAGGCGCAGGCGATGGACGCCTTTTCTTCTCGTTCGGTGATGACCTGGAACAGCAGCTCGGCACCCCGGGGGTCGAGGCGCACGTAGCCCAGCTCATCGAGACACAACAGCTCCAGGCGCCCATAGCGGCCCACCACCCGGGACAGCACCCGGTCATCGGCGGCCTCGGCCAACTCGTTGACCAGCGCCGCGCAGGTCACATAACGCACCCGGCGGCCCGCCTCGCAGGCCGCGATGCCGGTGCCGATCAATAGATGGCTTTTTCCGGTGCCGCTGTCGCCGATCAAACACAGCGGGCTGCCAGCGTTGATGAACCCGCCCGACGCGAGGGTGGCGATGAGGGCCGGATTGACATTGGGGTTGGCCGAGCAGTCGAAATCGCCCAGCCGTTTGGCTCGCGGAAAGCGGGCCTCATGGACGCGCCGGGCCCGGCGGCGGGCGTCGCGCTCGTCGACCTCGGCGGTGAGGATCTCGGCCAGATAGCCCAGATGGGTGAGCTGTTCCTTGGCGGCCTGGGCGGCCAAGGCGGCGGCCTCGGCTCGCACCGTGGGCAGGTGCAGATCCCGGCAGGCCGCGCCGATGGCGGCCTGGGCGGCCTCGTCGGTGCGGGCGCTCATCGGGCCACCCCGGCCAGCAGGGCGTCGTAGGCGCCCAAGCTGGGCGCCGGGCGCATGGCCAGACGGGCGCCGATGGGCACCACCACCCCGGCCGGCTCGGGCCGGGCCCGGTCCTGGCAGCGGCGGGCTTCCACGGCCACCACGTCGGGATCGACCGAGCCCACGGCCAGAGCCGCCCGCATGCCAGCAGTGACCGCCGCGGCGGGCAGGCTGCGATGCAGCAGCAGCACCATGCACAGCGCCCGGGTGCCGGCCCCGTCACCCAGGCGGCGGCGGGCCGCCTCCCAGAACGCCTCGTGAGCGGCCTCGAAGGCGCCCCCGGCGCGGGCCTGGGCCAAGGCGGTGGATCCGGGCAACGCCCCCGGTTTGCGGATCAAGACTTCCAGGTAGTGATCCAACACCAGCTCTTCGCTGCCCTTGTGCAAGCTACGGCAGTGGCGGGCCACCACCTTGCCGTCCGCGATCACCTCAAACGAGCGGGCCCCGAGGCGCACCTCCACCCGGCGGCGGGCCAGCCCGGCCGGCACCGAGTACAGACTCTGGCGGACACAGATACGGGCCTTGGTGTCCACGATGGGGTGCAGCACCGTAGTGGTGTCGAAGACCTCCACCGGCACCGGCCGCAAGAAAGCCCGCTCGCCAGCTGCGGCTTCGCCCACCGTCTGGTCACGCCATACGATCACCCTGTACTCGTCGGCGACGTCGGCCGCCGCCAGCCGCTCGTTCAGCTCGGCTAGCGACCCCACTCGAGGCACCGGCACCAGATGGTTGCGGCGGAATCGGCCTACCTCGCCTTCCACTCCACCCTTTTCATGGCTACCCGCAATGCCCGGCAGACAGTAGAAGCTGTCGAAACCGAAATGGCTGCGCAGCGCCACGAACCGGGGGTTCTCTAACCGGGCCCGGCCCAACAGCACCTTAAGCACGGCGTCCTTAAGGTTGTCGTAGCGGATCCGACCCGGGACCCCGCCAAAATGCTCGAAGGCATCCACATGGCCCTCCAGGAACGCCTCCTGGGCCTGGTTGGCGAAGGCCACATGAAACCCTCGCCCCGAGAAGCTCAGCCGCATGCAGAACATCCACAACTCGCAATAGACGCTGTCCACCCAGGCCACGAACCCGCCGAAGTCCACCTCGGCCTCCTCGCCCCGGCCATGCTGCTGGGGCACCATCACGGCCAAATCGTGGTTCTCCAACTCGAAGCGGACCTGGGCCACAAACGCCCGCACCGTGGACTCGGCCACTCCAGCCCCGCACTCATCCCGCAGCCGCACCCACACCCGACGGGCGGTATGACGCTGCTTGCGCGGCGCCGCCAAATCGTCGGTCAGCCACTCCCGGATAGTGCCCTGCCAGGGGCCCAACGCCGGCGACACCCGCTCGGGCACCTTGCGCTCCGGCGGGATCGCCGACGCCAACGCCTGGCGCACCGTACGCCGATGCACCCCGAACCGCTCAGCCAAGGCACGGATCCCCATGCCCTCCTCACGGTTCGCCTTCCGAATACGTTCATAAAGCTCCACCCTTGACATCTCCTTCTCCCTCGTTCCAACAGGTGTGGCAACCACGGAACGTAGGGGCTGGTGGTTGAGGGTGGGGCCACTTCAAACCATCAAAAGTGGCCTCAGTGGGGCCAGATCAGGATGTCATTCCCATGGCGAGCGTCGGGATGGATATCTAGATCGAGCGGCTGTCGCGAGGGCGATTCGTACTTGATCACGCGACCGTCGCGGTCCTGGCGTGGATCATTCGGCCGGAGCTGCCCGCCCTCCTGCTCGCCGCGGGTCGTCCAGCGCGGGAACCACAGACCGGGACGCTCGGCGTCACCGCGAAGCCCGAGATTCCGAGCGTCCTTCTTTGTGACGATTGAGCGAACCTGGCGACGTTCCGCCACACGTGGCGTCACTGCCGATGCATCCAGCAGCGCGGCGTGCTCGGGGATCAGAGTTAGCGGATAACCGCTCCAATCCGCGCTCATGCCGCGTCCAGGTGACGCTGAGCGACAGCGATCAGCCGAATGGCTTGCTCGGCCGCCAGCTCCAGGGGGATCTCGCCTAGCAGGGCGTAAGACAGCAGCGACGCGGCCGCTTCCAGTCGGTACGTCGCTTCGAATAGGGACATCGAAGGTACGATTCGCGCCGACACTGATCCCGACACGCTGTACCGCTTCCGCCCCGGCTCGCCCCGGGGCGGTCTCATGCTCCTGTGCTGTACTTGCGCTCCAGGGCGTCGGCATACGCGTCGAGCGCCTCGACGGGCACGAGTCGGCGGCCGGCAATCGCACTGCCGTCCTGACGCTCCCTTGAGCCGATCGTCACGGTCGGGATCTCGCCGGTACGGATCAGCTCGTACATGCGGGTTCGGCCGATACCGAGCCGACGGGCGGCGTCTGGTATCGACAGGAGCTTCTGGGCTTCGATGCTGGACATGGGCTCTCCGGCTCTCGCTCGCTTGTGGCGGTTCACCGGGCTCGTAGCCCTGTCCTGCTAGTTCGTAAGTGTACGCAAACGTACGTTCGTCGTCAACGAAGCGCCCGACAATTGCGAACCATCCCGCGTCCATCCCGCGGACGCATCCGTTCGGGACTGTTCGGGACTGTGCGGTCTAGGGCGCTGACCTGCCGTTATGTGTCGTGAGTGTGCGTTACTGGCCGCCGAATCTACGTTCGCATCGTAGAAGTCGCCGGTTCAAATCCGGTCACCTCCACCGACAAACCCCTGGTTAGAGCGGGTTTCTGCCGCGGGACGGACGGGGCGGCTCGTCTCCATCGCGCCGACCGGTGACCAGCGACTTCAAAACTTCAAAACGTCGTCCCGAGCGAGTCGGCGGCAGTTCGGCGGTACAGGCATCCGGTGCTTCGTGCCCTGCAGTCCTTGCTGCACGAGACCGCCTACGGCGCGAGGTTACCCCCGGTCAGAGGCTCTGTATCCGGTTTCAAGAGCCCCTCCCTCCGGGGCGAGGGTAACGGCCAAATCCATTGGCGGCACGGCCGAACAATCGCCAGGCTGAGGTAGGTGATGATCGCTGAAGAGTTCCTCGCGGCCTACGACCGACAGTTGCGCACCGACGCGGATACCAGGGCGCCATCAGGGTGACCCACCTCGGCCCTCTTCTTCTGGTGACGTTCGCTGGGGGAGAAGGTTTCGTAACCTATCCGTACCTCGACGGCACCGACGCCCAGCCCGTCGCGCCTGTCGTGACAGACGCCCTCGACCACTTCCGTGACGACCCCGAGATCACCCGGGTCGAATGGAAGACCCGCGGTCATGATCGTGCCCCCGGACTCCACGAGGCGCTCCTCCAGAATGGATTCCAGCCTCAAGAACCGGAGTCGATCATGATCGGGCGAGCGGCCTTGCTCGACACCGACGCACCCCTTCCCGACGGGGTCACGTTGCGCCACGTCACAGAGGAAAACGACGTTCGGGCCATGGCCGCGATGCAGGACTTGATCTTCGATGGCACCGGTGCAGATGGGCTGGCACAGACGCTTCTCCGTCGTTTGGCGCTCGGTGACGGAATGGAACTGTGGGTGACCGAAGCCGAGGGACAGATCGTGGGCGCGGGTCGCCTCGGACCGGGTGGCGGGCACCGAGTTCGCCGGAATCTGGGGTGGGGCCACAGTAGAAGCCTGGCGCGGTCGAGGGATCTACAGAGCACTCACCGCGGTGCGCGCCCGGTCAGCCCTGGCGGCGGGAAAGACGCTTATCCACAGCGACTCCACCGCATACTCGCGCCCCATTCTGGAGCGATCCGGCTTTCTCAAAGTCTCCACCACCACCCCGTACCACTGGCGTAGATAAGGACGCACCAGAGAACGCTTGATCTGGAAGACCATCGCGGCGGTCCGAGGTCTGCCTCGTCTAGCTGCAGAGCGGTCAGTGCGGGGATGTCGGCGGCCAGGCGCGTCAGACCCGACGCTTTTGAGCTACAAGAAAGTCAGCAACACGAGAACAAACGCAGGCAGGGGTGCCGCCCCACAACAGACGATAACTATCGAGAGGGCTGTTGGTCGCCGACCGGCAAGAGGGGCGGGGATGAGGGCGCTGCTCTGTCGGCCGGTACCGGTCGTATCGGCAGGACGAAGAACCGTTGCATCGGTGGGATGTCGGCCGCCATAGCGGGTATCGCTCCTAGGCTCGCCGCCACGGCGAGTGAGGCCGCGTTGCGCGCATCGATCAGAAGCGTTGCCTCCCGGTAGGACGTGACGGCGGCCAGGTGCACGACAAGTAGCCGGACCGCCCGGATCGCGTACCCGTGGCCCCGGTGCGGCAAAGCCCGCTGCTTCGTCCCGACGCCAGTGCCCTCACTGACCGGATCGTGCCTCGAGGATTCGTTCCGCGAGTGGCCAGGTGAGAGGATCGGGGACTTCGGACGCAGTAAGCCAGCCATGCACGACCTCGAGGCTCAGCGGCTCCTCCGGCGGCTCGACGGCCTGGATCTTCTCCCTCGAGCCGTTCGCCTTCGTTCTCCACAGGCTCATCCGGTAAACGGGGCCGCCGCCTTCGGGCACCTCTACGTCCACCTCCCAGAGCGCGCCTTCCCACTCGATTTCGACCCGCCTCGCCGTGACATCGCCAGGGTCTTCCATGGCCGAACCTTGCCCTGTGTTCACGCATTTGTCAATCAGCCGGAATATGCGGCAGCTGGGAACATGCGGCAGGCCAGGCTGTAGGCGTTCACCGTCCATTGGAGCGTCGCGACGTTGCCGCCGAGTGATCGGTGGATCGAAGGGAGCGCTGTAACCACCACAAGCGCGTCCCGCGCCACCATGAAGAACGCCACTCCGGTGAGGGGATCGTCAGCGGCAACGACGACGGGTTGTCCCCCGCTCGGGCGGAGGGCACGTCAATCCGGGCGGCAACGTCCGACACTCCGTGGGACTCAGCCTTTTCCGCTCGAGGCCGAGTCGAGGTCGAGGACCGTGATGAGGCCGACCTCAACTCCGCCACCCACGTCGAGGGCCGGGGATCCCTTGGCCAGGGCCGCCGCCGACTCGAGGTTGTCGGCCGTGATGAGGCTGTAACCACCGAGCCGCGTCCCCTCTCCGCAGCGACCGAGGTCGGTGGACTCGGAGACGGGGTTGCCACGGTCCGAAAGGCTTTCGCCCATGCTGTCGAACCAGGCCGCCCAGGCGGCCATGGTGTCAGGTCCCCCTGGGACATAGTCCGTGGGAATCCGGTAGGTGAAGACGAACGTCGGCATTTGAGAGCTCCTCTCGTCGGTGCAATGAGGTGCCGGGGCGGCTGCCTCGAGATGGATAGACACCGGCCGGCCTGAGAACCGGGCGCCCGGCCACCCAGAATCGAACCACTGCCTGAGAATCCGACCACTGCCTGAGAATCGGACCGCTGAGCGCCAACTTTTGGCTCCACCCGGTGTCTGTACCTGTGACCGGGACCCATAAGAGGAGGTCGATTGCGAGGATGGAGAGGTGACCAACCAACTTCTGGCCCGGGCAAGGGACGGCGACGCGGAAGCGTTCCGCCAGCTCGTCGAGCCGCACCGACGCGAGCTGGAGGTCCATTGCTACCGCGTCCTGGGTTCGCTGGCCGACGCCGAGGACCTGCTCCAGGAGACCCTCCTGGCCGCCTGGCAGGGTCTGCCCGGCTTCGAGGAGCGGGCTTCGCTTCGGACCTGGTTGTACCGGATCGCCACGAGCCGCTGCCTCAACTGGCTGCGGGCGGCTAAGCGCCGCCCTCAGGTGGAAGCTCCAGGCCTGCCGGTCGAGCCGCCCGAGCCCACCCGGCTCGGCGAGGTGACCTGGCTCGAGCCCTATCCCGACGCCCTGCTCGACGAGGCCGGCGGGGCCCAGGCCGGACCTGAGGCCCGCTACGAGACGCGCGAGGCGATCTCGCTCGCCTTTGTCACGGCCTTGCAGCTGCTACCGCCTCGTCAGCGAGCGATTCTTGTCCTGCGCGACGTGCTCGGATTCCGCGCCGGCGAGGTGGCTGAGGTCCTCGAGACCACGGAGGACGCAGTGACCAGCGCCCTCAAGCGGGCGCGGGCGACTCTCGCCCGTGACCTCCCTGCCGGCGCTCCTCCGCCGCCCCCGAACTCCCCTGTCGAGCGCCGACTTCTCGCACAGCTCGTCGATGCATTCGAGCGCGGCGATGTCGAGGGCATCGTCTCGCTTCTGAGCGAGGACGCGTGGGTGCGGATGCCACCGGTTCCTCTCGAGTACCAGGGCCGAGAGTTGGCGCGTCGGTTCTTCGCGAGCGTTGCCTTCCGGGAGGGGCGGCGCTTCCGGCTCGTTTCGACCCGAGCCAACGGACAGCCGGCCTTCGGGGTCTACCTCGTGGATCGCGCCTCGGGGATCGCCCGTGCGTTCGGCCTGTTCGTCATCACCGTGTCGGAGGGCAAGGTGAGCGCCATCACCCGTTTCGACAATGCGGTGATTTCCCGATTCGGGCTTCCGCGTACTCTGTCCGGTTCGGGCGACGATAGGACCGGTGGCGAAGCGACTAGTCGCGGAGACATCCGGTAAAAGGATCTCCAGGGCGCCTGGACGGCACGAGCGAGGCGCCCACCTCCGTAGAGCGCTACCGGACCACACGATAGGTGAGATGGGTGATATGCGGTCTACCGGATGCGGCGATGACAGTCAGTTCGGTCGGTGCGTCAATCTGATCGAAGAGACGGACTCCCTTGCCGAGCAGGAGAGGCACCAGGTCGACGTGGATCTCGTCGAGCAGCCCCAACTTGAGGCACTGCTGGGCCACGCTGGGGGCGCCCACGACGACGTCCTGTTCGCCGGCGCTTTCCTTGCGCCTGGGCAATTGCGCTCACCACACCATCGGTAACAAAAGTGAATGGCGAATCGCTTCTGTCGACCCACTCTTCGGGAGGTGAATGGGTGACGACGACGATGGGGACGCCCATGGGGTGCCCCCCCCACGCACCTGCGAGGTCGAATGTCCGCCTCGCCGAGACCAGAACGCCTGCCGATTGACAGGCACTCTGGATG
This sequence comes from uncultured Acidimicrobiaceae bacterium, assembly GCA_963834725.1. Taxonomy (GTDB): domain Bacteria; phylum Actinomycetota; class Acidimicrobiia; order Acidimicrobiales; family Palsa-688; genus PALSA-693. The sequence goes on along the minus strand of CAWICN010000001.1, from coordinate 1,409,052 downwards.
CGCTCGGCGCCCTCAGTCGACATCGTGAAGGTGGCGTTACCGGCGTCCACTTCGGCGGTCGTGTCGCCGATCGAGTACCACTTGAAGACTCTACCCCGTCGTCCTCATCACCGACCAAACCGTCGAGCGACGTTGAGAAACCTGCTGTCACCTTGCCCATCCCGACCCTCCAGTGGCCTCACGCGCCGCCGGCAAATCCTGCCAGCCAGGTCAAGTCTGACGATCGTCATTACTCCACCTCATCGGTCGGTGGCTCGACCGGCAGAACCCGTATTGACGCCCACACCCGGTTTGAGCGGATCCGCTGAGGGGAACATTCGCACCAGGAGAGAATGGACCGGTTATGTTGATCCTGTTGGAGAGTGCGAGCTCGGAGAGGAGAAGCCTTGATGCCTGATACGGACGCCACGTACCGGCTCAGCGAAATCGTTGGAACGTCCAACGAGTCGATTCACCAGGCGGTGCGCAACGGACTGAAGCGGGCCTCCCAGACCATCCGAAACCTGGATTGGTTCGAGATCACCCAGGTCCGGGGAACAGTGATCGATGGTCAGGTCGGACAGTTTCAGGTCGCAATGAAAGTCGGATTTCGGGTCGAAGATTAGGATTCCACCCGGCCGTTGCCAGCCCGCACCGACGTTCGGCGGAGGGTCGGATCCGTAAGTCGCGCCGCCGCCGTGTTCCGCGCCGCGGCTGCCCGGCGGCCCCCGCCTGGCCACCTCCCGCCCCGGCTCGGCCACCTCCCGGCCGAGCATGCCTCCGCATACCTCCCGAGGTGCGATGACCTCCCAAGAGGGCGAACCGTCTGGCCCGCCATCGTATCGCCGGTGGTGTTGAGGGATCAGTCACTTGACCCCCTGTCGGGTGGCGTGCCATGCTGACGACGTCTGTCACTGGAGTGGGGGACGGAGAAGGAAAACGCGGACATGAAAGTAGGCATGACCCTGTTCTTCCAGAACTACCTGGACTGGGAACGGTACTCAGCCCAGGAGTGGGATAAACCGCCCGGGATCAGCGACAGCACAATCTATGACGAAGAGCTCCCCCTCGGCGACCTGGCCGAACCACTCGGCTTCGACTCCATCTGGACTGTCGAGCACCATCACACGCCGTATACCATGATTCCGAATCCGACGCAGCTGCTCTCCTACTACGCGGGGCGAACTTCCCGGATCGACGTGGGGACAATGGTGATAGTCCTGCCATGGCATCATCCGCTGCACGTGGCCGAAGATATCTCTCTTCTGGACAACCTCCTCCAGGGTCGGCAGTTTTACGTCGGCTTCGGCCGTGGTGCGTCGGCGAAGGAATATGATCCGCTCGGAATCTCCATGGAGGAGTCCAGGCAGTATTTCCTCGAATCCCTCGACATAGTCAGGAAGGCCTTGACGACGCCGCGGTTCTCCTACGAGGGAAAGATTTGGAACGTTTCGAGTACCTCGCTGAGGCCGGCTCCCAGATCGTCCGATCTGCCCGAGCGCATGTATTGTGCGTGGGGTAGCCCGCAGACCCTTCCAATCGTGGCTCAGGCCGGCCTGGGTCTGTTGATCATTCCCATGAAGCCGTGGGAAGACTACGTCCCCGAGATCGAGGACTACAACACGATCCGGGCCGCCAATGGTTGGGGCCCCAAGCCCCCGATCGCAGTGTGCTGGGTCTATTGTCACGAGGACGAGACTGAGGCGACCGTGGGGGCCCAGGCGTGGATGGGAAACTACTGGGATAGCGCGGCCCGGCACTATGGATTCGCTTCACCGGATGAATTTCGTGGTGTGCAGAGCTACGAGTATTATCAGAAGCTCGCTGAGAACCTGGCTGAAATGCGAGCCAACGCGGAGACCGATCCCAACGCGGGGTTCGCAGCCACGCAGGTGTTCGGAACGCCGGAGCAATGCATCGAACGTATGCAGGAGATCCAGCGCACGGTCGGTGCTGATCATTTCGTCGGGGTCTTCCGGTATGGAGGCATGCCAATCGAGAAGGCAGAGGCGAGTATGCGCCTGTTCGCCGAGAAGGTCCTGCCGGCGATGCATGACTACGATCCGGCTCGAGCGGTCGCCAACCGATGACGTCGAACGCCACCTCCGGCCAGCCCTCCGGGGAGGAGGTCGCAGATGTCCGGTTGCTGCGCTTCCAACTCGCATTTGGAAGCCAGTTCAAGGGACGGGTCAGGACGGTGTTGCTGACCGGACGAGTCGGCATGTCTCCAGGCGAAATGGTGGACACGCTGGTTGACAGCGAACGACATTCGGCTCTGATTGGGCATCCGGTGTCGGTGAGAAAGATCCTGGGTGCCCATGTACAACTTGGCCCTGACGAGGGCGATGGGTATTTGATGGAATACATCGATAACAGCCATGTCAGCTTTGCATTGCATCCGCCCTCGTTTCCGGCGGGCCACTATTCGACTGTGACGCTGATGGCAAAGGCCGACGAGGCCGGCGGGTCAAATGTCACGATCTATCAGCAGAACATCCCCGAGGAACTCGTTTCAGAAGTGCGTGAGGCCTGGGAGCGCGACTACCAGAAGGTCTTGCAGCAGTCCGACCAGTGATAACCTTCGCTAATGGCCGCCGAACCGGCGTCTTCTGAATCACAGACTCCGACGCTGCGTGAGCGCCAACGGGCGCGAACCCGGCAACTCCTCCTCGACGCGGCTCTGGAGTTGTTTGAGGAGAAGGGGTACCTGCAGACCGCCATCGAGGATATCTGTGGGGCTATCGGGGCGAGTCGAGCGACGTTTTACCTCCACTTCAAGAGCAAGCGGGACGTGATCGTTGAGAAATATTTTGAATGTCGCCCCGGCTTCATAGCTCGATACGAGGCCCTCGACGACATCGTCAATTCCCGGCCGGCCTCGTTGGGAGTGGAGGTGCGCGCTTGGCTGGCAGATTGGCTGGTCTGGTGGCAGGAGAATCGGGCCCTTCTCAGTGCCTTGCGTGAGGCCGCGATCGTTGAGCCTCAGATCCTGGATGAGCTCGGTGACCCGACCTTTCTCGTCGACGTCATGGAGTTGTATCTCAGTTCTTACCCCTCAGCCCAGCGGGCGCGGGCCCGCCTCGGTGTCTCACTTCTGGAGGTCATGACCTCGCACGCCTTCAATTGGGTAACCCTTGATCGGGCCCCGGTTGACGTCGAAGCGACCCTTGATTTCCTTGCCGAGCTTTGGGCGGACGCATTGCTGGGTCGGACCCCTGGTATCGGCGATCCCCGGATTGCCGCTTCCGTCACCAGGAAACGGACGCGGTCTCGGTCCGCGGACTGACGGCGACAGCCGGCTCAGGAGCGGGCGGAGGTGTAGCCCTCAGTGCCGTCCGGCGCCAGACTGAGGAGGTGGCCCATACGGTCTCGCTTCGTCGTCAAATAGCTGAGGTTCTCGTTGGTCACCAGTGGGGGTAACGGGACGCGACCGACGATGGACAGGCCGTGCCCTTCGATACCGGCAAATTTGCTTGGATTGTTGCTGATGAGTCGTAGTCGCCGAACGCCGAGGTCAGCGAGCATCTGTGATCCGATGCCATATTCTCTGGAGTCGACTGGCAGTCCCAGCTTGACATTCGCGTCGACCGTGTCGTAGCCGTGTTGCTGGACTTCGTAGGCGCGAAGTTTATGCGCCAGGCCGATACCGCGCCCCTCGTGACCGCGGAGATATATGAGGACGCCGCGCCCCTCCTCTGCGATCAGGCGAAGCGCGGCGTCAAGTTGGCTGCCGCAATCGCACCGAAGCGATCCAAGGCTGTCGCCGGTGAGGCACTCGCTGTGCACGCGCACGATGACACCGGTGTCACCGCTGTCGAATGCGGGGACGTCCCCCATGACCAGCGCCAGGTGTTCGGTGCCGTCGATCAGTGAGCGATAGGCGATGGCCCGGAAGGTTCCGTAGACGGTCGGCAGGCTGGCCACGCCCGCTGGCTCGATCAGACGTTCGGCGGAACGCCGGTAGGCCACAATGTCGGCCACGCGGACCACAGGCATCCCGTGCTTCTGGGCGAACCTTGTAACTGCCTCCCCCCTCAACATTGAGCCGTCCGTCGCCATGAGTTCGCTGATGACCGCCGCTGGCGGCAAGCCCGCCAGCTTGAGAAGGTCGATCGACGCCTCGGTGTGGCCTGCCCGCCTGAGCACGCCGCCATCCCGGTAACGGAGAGGAAACACATGACCGGGCCGGCGCAGGGAGGCTGGTCGGGTCAGAGGATCAGAGAGCGCCCGGACCGTCCGCGTCCGGTCCTCCGCAGAGACACCGGTGCTGGTCGAGGCATGGTCCACGCTGACGGTGAAGGCCGTCCCGTGCGGTTCGGTGCATCGTCGACGACGACGATCAGCCTCCCGGCAGCCAGGGCCCGCACTGCCGCTCGGACGGCCTGCGTGTGTGGCAATTCCTCTAGCGCATCGCTTGGGCCGGCGCTTCCCGGCCCACCATGATCGGTCCTGAGTACTTCGAATCTCAACTTGCTCATCGACCCTTTCCAGTCCGAGGGCTCATCTCAGACGCCATCCCCTAATCGGGCCATCCCCTAATCGGGCCATTCGCTAATCGGGCCATTCGCTAATCGGGCCATTCGCTAATCGGATTGTACACTCGCTGACTTCAGAGTCTAGCCTAGGGGGCAAACGCTCAGAAGTCAAGGGACCGGGCGTCGTGCGCCGGCCCGGCCACCCGGACAAATCGGCCAAAGCGCGCAGTCTCTGACGCCGTTGACACTGACGGCCACCAGACCTAGGGTGCCGTCAATGGACCCCGGGACAGGGGTCCACCGGTCCCGGGAGGGGATAATGAAAGCCGGCGTTTTTCTCTATCCTCAGAACCGCGCAGACCTCGAGCGGTTCGTCGCTTACGAATCCAGTGGCGACCACTCCCATAGCCAGGGCAACCCCGACCAGGAGCTCTGGGAGGAAGAGCTGCGGTTCGGGGAACTCGTCGAGCCACTGGGGTTTGACCAGATGTGGACCGTCGAGCACCACTTCTCCCCCTACGCCATGATTACCAACACGCTCCAGTATCTGACGTACTGGGCGGCTCGGACCGAGCGCATCGGCCTGGGGACGATGGTCGTTGTCCTGCCGTGGCACCATCCGCTTCGCGTCGCTGAGGACATCACCATGCTGCAGTACATGCTTGGCGACCGTGACCTCACCGTCGGCTTCGGCCGGGGGGCGGCGCGGCGGGAGTATGGCGGCTTCAACATCCCTCAAAGTGAGTCACGCCAGCGATTCGACGAGGCCGTCAGGATCGTCAAGACAGCCTTGACGGAGGAGCGGTTCAGCTTCAGCGGCCAGTTCTACACGGTCCCCGACGTTTCTCAACGACCGGAGAGCCCTCATCTCTCGCTGCGCCCGCGGCCCCGAGACGGCCAGCGCCTGGTCGACAACTTTCATGGGGCCTGGGGCAGCCCGCAGAGCGCTCCGATCCTTGGCGCCCTTGGCTTAAAACCGTTGATCATCCCTCAGCGCGGGTTCATGGAATACGAGAAGGAACTGGCCCTCGCCAATGCGGCCCGGGCGGAGGCCGGTTACGAACCGGCAAACCCGACCGTGGCGGTCTGGGCCGTGTGCGCGCCGACGGCCGCGAAGGCCGAGGAGATCGCCCAGCAGGGAAACATGGGCAATTTCGCGATGGCGGATATCAACTACGAGTTTTCAAAGGGCTACCACGGAGAGGTAGCGGGGTACGAGCACTACGCGGAGATGTTCAAGCGGGCTCAGGAAGCGGCCGCGGCCGGGGCCAGCGGCGACGCCACACCATACGGCGACATGCCCCAGGGCACTCCTGAGCAATGCATCCGCAAGATCCAGTCGATCATCGAGGTCGTGCACCCACAGCAGATTCTCTTCGACTTCAAATTTGGCGGGATCTCGTTTGCGGACGCACAGCAGAGCATGCAGCTATTTGCTAAAGAGGTTCTACCTTTCGTTCACGAGTTGCCGGAGCCAAGCTTGCCCCGTGTGGAAGTAACGTCGCCCGGGTGACGCCCGGAGTGTCTCTAACAGAGTGTTCCCAACCGCCACGCGATTGAAGAGCCGGTTACCCGGCGTGTCCAAGGGGGATTGCAAGTGACCAAGGTTGAAGGCTGGGCCGACGAAGGCTGGGGCCGGGTTGCGGACGCCTTTCAGACCAACTTCGACGAGCACGGCGAGCTCGGTGCCGCAGTCGGTCTGTACGTCGATGGCAGATCGGTGGTCGATCTCTGGGGAGGCCTTGCCGACAAGTCGACGGATCGGCCGTGGAACGAGGACACCATCGTGCTCGTCATGTCGACGAGCAAAGGCGCCACCGCCATCTGCGCCAACATGCTGGTCGAGCGGGGAGAGCTCGATCTCGATGCGCCGGTCGTCACCTATTGGCCCGAGTTCGGCGCGGGAGGCAAGACGGAGATAAAGGTCCGGTGGTTGCTGACTCATCAGGCTGGCCTGCCCCTGGTGGATAAGCCGCTGACGTTTGAAGAGGCCTGCGCCTGGGAGCCTGTCATCCATGCCCTTGAGCAGCAGGCGCCGCTCTGGGAACCGGGGACGGCCCACGCCTATCACGCCCTGACCTACGGGTTTCTGGTCGGCCAAGTGGTGCGCCGCATCACTGGAACAACGCTCGGCCAATTCCTCCGGCGCAACGTGGCCGAGCCGCTCGCGCTCAACGCCTGGATCGGTTTGCCGGCTGACCAGGAGCACCGGGTGGCTCGCCTGGAGGCGCAGCCCCCTCCGACTGACCCGGCCGTCCTCGCCATGATGGCGGAGATCTCCGGCCCCGACACCGTTCTCGGTCGCTCCCTGACGCTGGGCGGTGCCCTGCCTGTGCTGGTGTCGGAAGAAGGTGGGCTGAATGCGCCGATGGCGCGGGCCGCGGAGTTTCCCGCCGCCAACATGGTCATCGACGCCCGTTCCCTCGCCCGGATGTATGCGGCGACAATCGGGACGGTCGATGGCTGCCGGCTGTTGAAGCCAGAAACCGTGGCTCGGGCCGCGGCGGTGCAAACGACCGACTCCACACCGTTCGGTCTCCCCCCGCAAATGGAAGGTTTCGCGATGCAGTTCGGTCTCGGGTTCATGCCTCAGTCGATGATGATGCCGGGACTCGGGGCCCACTCGTTCGGCCATCCCGGGGCGGGAGGCTCTCTGGGCTTTGCCGATCCAGAGGCCGGCGTCGGTTTCGGGTATGTCATGAACCAGATGGCCGGTGGCATGGGTGGCGACCCTCGAGTGGCGGGTCTCCTCGATGCCATCAAAAGTCGCCTCTCGACCTGACGGTCGTCGAGGCACTGGAATTGGCCACATTCCGGAAGGTGGGCCAGAGGGGCTGGTATGGGCTCAACTGGCCGGTCAACAATCGGGACTTCCTGCCCGGCAACGCACCAGCTGAGATCACCCTCGCGGTCGGATACCCGGAGCCCAACGCCGGCACCGACCTCGCCAGCCTGCGCACCCGCGCCGAGCTGGATGGCGACGAGTGGATCATCAACGAGTCCAGATGACGACGACCTCCCCGCGGATGGCAGCTGTTGCGGACCCTGCGTGCGAGCAGGTTCTGTCGTCGCTGCGGGTCCTTGATCTCAGCCGCTGGGTGGCCGGCGAGTTCTGCACGAAGTTGTTCGCAGACTTTGGGGCGGAGGTGATCAAGATCGAGCGTCCCGGCGACGGCAGCCTGACGAGGCGGTGGGGACCCTTCCCCGGTGACCGGCCCGACCTCGAGGCCAGCGCCTTGTTCCTGCACCTGAATACCAACAAGCGGTCGGTCACGCTCGACTTCTCGTCCGCCAGCGGGAGGGACGTTCTGCTGCGCCTGGTGGAGCGGGTGGATCTGGTGGTTGAGTCGTTTCGACCTGGCAGTCTGGAGCGGCACGGGCTGGGACCCGGGGTGCTTCGGGGCCGTAATCCGCGGCTCGTGCTGACGCGGATTTCTGCGTTCGGGCAGACCGGGCGCTATCGAGATCGTGAAGCCACAGGTCTGACCCTGCAGGCCGCCGGCGGTCCGATGAACGCCACGGGTACGGCGGCCCTGCCCCCTCACCGCAAACCCGGGCTCCTCGAGCATTACACGGTCGGCCGCATGGCCGGCGAGGCCAGCCTGGCCGGCCTGACCGTGGCGCGCCGCACCGGCACCGGTTCGGTGATCGACGTTTCCGGTATGGAGACGCTCCTCGCCGGCGCCGACCGGCGGGCATCGTTCCTGACCGCTGCCGCCTACTCCGGCGTCAACGCGCCCCGGGAGGTGGGCTTCAGCGGCGCCTACCGGTGTCAGGACGGCTATGTGATGCTCTTTGTCACCAACCCGGAGTTCTGGGATCGGCTGGTCGATCTGGTGGCCGGCGGCGACGACGACTTCCGCGAGTGCTACCGCGGCAAGTTCGCCATGCAACAGTCCGAGGAATGGGAATCGTTTGTTCGGCACCTCAACGCCTGGTTCGCAGCGCGGCCCAAGCTGCAGATCATGCAAGAGGGGGAGGCGCACCGGATCCCGCTCACGGCCTTCCTCGATGTTCCCGAAGTTTTCGCCCACCCGCATTTCCGGGATCGCGGTTGTTTCGTGACCGGCGCCCATCCGGTGGCCGGCCTCCTGGAATACGTGGGGGCGCCATGGCGGATGGAGGGCGGGTGGCGGCTACGCCACACTGCGCCCCTGCTCGGCGCCGACACCGCGTCGGTGCTGACCGATGTCGGGGTCCCCGTCGATGGGCTTCCCGCTCTCCGGGGGGCGGGAGTGATATGAGCAGGGTTAGCCCGAATCGACGGAAGGGAGCTCGATGACTCAGCTGCCGCTCGAAGGCGTGCGGGTAATTGACCTCACCGTGGTGTGGTCCGGTCCCGGCGCAACGGCACTGCTCGGTGATCTTGGGGCCGAGGTCATCCGGCCGGAGGGCGTTTACCGGGTCAACCGGATGGTGTCCGCCAGGGTGTCCAAGGCGGCTCTCGGCGGCCGGGCCTTGACGAGCTTCGCCGACGCCGACCCCGGGCCCCGACCCTACGACCGCAGCTCCATCTTCAACTGGCACGCCCGTAACAAGCTGAGCGTTGCCATGTGCCTGGAGCACCCGGAGGGCCGGGATGCGTTCCTGCGCCTGGCGGAACGCAGCGACGTGCTGGTAGAGAACAACTCCCCCGGCGTCCTCGAGAAGCTCGATCTTGGTTGGGAGGTGCTCCAGGAGGTCAATCCTCGACTCATCGTGGCCCGCATGCCTCCGCTCGGGCTGACCGGCCCGCTCAGCGACTATCTGGGGTACGGCCCCAATTTCAACTCCCTTATCGGGATCCAGGCCATGGACGGCTACGAGGGCGGGGACCCGACGACGGCGGGCGCCAACTACCACATGGACGAGGCCGCGCCGGCGGGTCTGGCCTTCGCCGTGCTCGCTGGGCTGTGGCGGCGGGAGGTCACGGGTGTCGGCCAGATGATCGAGTTTCCGCAAGCGGAGAACGTGATGGTCGAGATTGGCGAATACTTTCTCGACTACCAGATGAACCGCCGCTCGCCAAAGGTCATAGGCAACTCCGACCCGGTGATGTTCCAGGATGTCTTCCCTACCAGCGGGCGGGACGTGTGGGTGGCTATTTCGGTCCGCCACGACCGGGACTGGGAGCAGCTTGTCTCCGTCGTCGGGCGACCCGCCGATCTTGCCGCCGGGAGCACTGTGACGGGACGCAAGGAGCACGCCGCCGCCCTCAAAGCGGTGGTGGCCTCATGGACCGCCACGCGCTCGCCGCAGGAGGTCGTCGATCGGCTCGAGGCGGTCGGCATCCCCGCCCAGGAGGTGATGAGCGAGCTCAGGGTGCTGGAGGATCCGCACCTCGACGACCGGTGCTGGTTCCAGGAGCGCAGCCATCCCGCTATAGGCACCCACCGCTACATCGGGCACCCGTGGCGGGCCGAGGGCTTCGCCCTCGCCTGGGGCCGCCCGGTGCCGTCGTTCGGGGAGGACAACGAATACGTGTACAAGGAGGTGCTCGGTTACAGCGACGCGGCGTACGACGATCTGGTCGAGCGGGGTCTGATCGCCGACGAGCAGCGGGCTTAGCGCTTGAGATTCGAAGCACTTTAGCGCTCGGGGACGAGGAGTTCGTGGCCGATAGCGTGGTCACGCCCGGGACCAAGGCAGCCATCGGTCGGGTCGACGACCTGGACGCGTCCGATGCCGAGGTCAGTGGCCCGGGCCCCCCGTCGATGATCGCTGGCTCATACGAGCCCCTAAGGAGAAAGAGCAGGCATGAACACGCAGATCTATTACGACGAGGGGAAGGAAGGCGACGAGATCCTTGTGCCCGTCTCCGCCACGGTTAGCCCGCCCCTCCGGGCCAGGGGGAGGTAGGCGAGAATGGGGCTCAATGGAGAAGCTGCCATCGTCGGATACGTCGAGTGGAAGCCGGATCGCAGGGGGAGCCGGCAACGGGAGTTCAGCATCGAGCAGTGGGCTCGCCTGACCAGGGGCGCCCTTGACGACGCGGGCCTCAGTGGCGAGCAGGTCAACGGCCTCGTGACCTCCGGTATCCAGGAGTCGTCGATGTTCGTCCCGGCGACGGTGTCGGAATATCTCGGGATCCCTATCGACTTCGCCGAGTACGTCGACCTCGGCGGGGCCACCTGCGCGGGGATGATCTGGCGGGCAGCAGCGGCCGTCGAGCTCGGCATCGCCGACGTGGTGGTCTGCGCGGCGCCGTCCTCGCCTGTGCCGCGATCGCCGCTCGGCCCGCCGCCGAACCCCGGGGCGCGGATGTTCGGCGCCTCGAGCAACGCCTACGGTTCGCCTCAGGCGGAGTTCGAGATCCCCTATGGCAACGTGGCGCAGAACGCGCCGTACGCCCAGATCGCCCAGAGGTACGCCTACGAGTTCGGCTACGACCCGCGGGCGCTGGCCAAGATCGCCGTCGACCAACGCACCAACGCCTGCGCCAACCCGCAGGCCGTGTTCTATGGCGAGCCGATCACCATCGACGACGTGCTGAACAGCCCGATGATCGCCGACCCCCTCCACCTGCTGGAGATCGTCATGCCCGTCGCCGGTGGAGCTGCAGTCGTGGTGGCCAACGCCGAGGTGGCCCGTTCGGGCCGCCACCGGCCGGTGTGGGTCAAGGGCTTCGGGGAACGCCTCGCCTTCAAGACGGCCACCTACGCCGAGGACCTGCTCCGGGCACCCCTCGCAACGGCGGCCCGTACGGCGTTCGCCATGGCGCGCCTCACTCCCAACGACATGGATATGGCGTCCATCTACGACTGCTACACGATCACCGTCCTCATGCTCCTCGAGGCGTCAGGCTTCTGCGACAAGGGCAAAGGCATCCAGTTCATCAACTCCCACGACCTCACCTACCGGGGCGACTTCCCGCTCAACACTCATGGCGGGCAGCTGTCATTCGGGCAGGCCGGCCTGGCCGGCGGCATGTCACACGTGTGCGACGCCGCCCGCCAGCTCATGGGACGAGCCGAGGCCGCGCAGGTCGCGGAGTGCAATCGGGCCTACGTCGCCGGCAACGGTGGCATCCTGAGCGAGCAGGTGGCGCTCGTCCTGGAGGGGGACTGATGGACAAGCCCAGGCCTGTGCCAACGCCGACCACGCAGCCGTTCTGGGACGGCCTTCGCCAGCACAAGGTCCTGCTGCAGTACTCGCCGTCGGGCGACCGGTGGGTGTTCTACCCCCGGGTCCTCACCCCGAGGACGCTCGCCGAGGACCTCGAGTGGCGGGAGGTGAGCGGGGGAGGGAAGCTCTACTCGTACACCATCGCCCGCAGGCCCACCGCCCCTCCGTGGGCGGATTCCGTGCCGCAGCTCCTCGCCATCGTGGAGCTGGACGAGGGACCCCGGATCAGCACCGAGCTGGTGAACACCGAACCCGGGCACATCAAGATCGGGATGCGCGTCCAGCCCGTATTCGCCGACGGGGAGGACGGGGCGGTCACCCTCCTTTACTACGAGCCCGCGACCGCCTGAGGCAGCAGCCCGGCAGCTTTCGGCCATCGAGGCGGGCCGGGTTTTTCTGAAGCGCGGCGCCCCTCAACCGGGCAGAGTTCGCGCCAGAGAATCGCGCCGGGACCCTCGTTTGAGACCAATTCGCGACACCAAATGGCCAACTGCCACCGGACCCTCGCCACCGTCGACGCTCCGATAACGGCGGAACGGGCCCTGGGCCGAGAGCAGTATCTTTTGTCCTGTGCCTGCCGCGCCGGTGATCATTGAAGCCGCCATCAATGGACAGACAACCAAAGAGCGCAATCCCCACGTCGCCCGGACGCCCGAGGAGATCGCCGCGGACGCCCTCGCCTGTATCGAGGCCGGCGCGGCGATCATCCACAACCACATCGATCGCTCCGGCCTGACCGAGGGGGAAGCCGCCGAGCGTTACCTGGAGGGGTGGCGCCCGGTGCTTGCGGTCCGACCCGACGCCCTGCTCTACCCGACTGTCCACTTCGGGCCTCCCATGAGCTACGAGCACCTCGTTCCGCTGGCCGAGAGCGGGCTGCTCCGGATCGGCCTGACCGATCCCGGATCAGTCAACCTCGGAAGGGTCGACGGTGACGGCGTGCCCGAGGGAGGGATCGTCTACGCCAACTCCTTCGCCAGCATCGCCCGGGCGTTCGAGATCTGCGCCACCCACCGGCTGGGCCCAAGCCTAGCGATCTACGAACCCGGGTTCTTGCGCACCACGCTGGCGTGGTGGCGGGCTGGCCGGCTGCCCACTGGCGCCATGATCAAGCTGTACTTCTCCACTGACCGCGGGCTGGCCGGCGCCCCGTTCGGGCTCCCACCGACCAGCACGGCCCTCGATGCCTACCTGGAGCTGCTGGACGGATGCGATCTGCCGTGGGCGGTATCGGTCGTGGGCGGGGACGTCACGACCAGCGAGGTCGCGGCGCTCGCCCTGGACCGCGGCGGCCACCTTCATCTGGGCCTGGAGTTTTACGGCGGCCCGGATACTCCCACCAACGTTGACCTGGTCGGCCGGGCCGCCGAGCTGTGCCGCAAATCCGGCCGGCCGGTCGCAAGTCCCGAGCAGACTGCGACCATACTGCGCCTTCCAGGCTGAGGAACACGCCCCCCGGCCGCGCCGGCCTTCGGTCAGCGTGCCGCGTGCAGTGGAACGCTCAGGCCGCTTTGGTGAACACGGCGCGCACGATCACCCGGTTGATCACCCCGGTGCCAAATTTGGCCCAGGTGAGGCCCCACCCCCGGCGGTCGATGCCGGACGCGTCGGCGGTGATCGTGGCCCGGGTGGGGGTCATCTCGGTCAGCGCGGCCTCCACGTCGAGGGGTCGGGTCACGCCGTGCACCTCGAGGGTTCCCGTCACCTTCACCTTGTCGGCGCCGAGCACGGTCGCGCCCGTGGCCGTGTAGGTGATGCTGGGGTACTGGTCGACCTCAAAGAAGTCGGCGCTGCGCAGGTGCTCGTCGCGGCGGTGGTTCCGCGTGTCGATGGACCCGGCGTCGAGGACCAGCCGGCCGGCCACCTGGCCGTCGGCGCCGACGGTGCCTGACCCCTCGACCACCTTGAGGGTGCCGGTGACCTTGGCCAGCCCCCACAAGGCCTTGGTGTGCAGCTGCACGGTGGTAGCGGTGGGGTCGAGGCTCCAGGTGCCGGTGGCATCGCCTGGAAGGGGGACGCGAATCGATTCAGGGCTGGTCGGCGGTTCGGAGCCGGTTGAGGACATGGGATCGCCTTTCTCCGCACGGTCGAACGGCTGGAACGCCTCGAACGTCCAGGGTAGCGAACCGGAGCAGCCGGGGTCCCGGCTTGGAAGCAGGGCCCCCCGGACCATCCCGTGTCGGCCCAGCAAGCTCCCCGTCTCTCTGGGCCGCACGCGCCGGCGCGGCGGCGCGCTGCCGCGGCGCGCCGCCGGCCCGACGGCTCGACGGCGCGGCGGGACGAGGGCGGGTCAACGCGGCGGCGCGCCCGCTAGGTCGTGACCAGAGTCGGGAAGAAGCTTTGCAGCCCCTTGGCCATCTCGGCCCGAATGCGGGCCCCCGACAGGACCACGTCGACCATCGTCAAGGTGGTGTGCAGGTGACCGTGGGCGGCGACGTGTTCGACCGTGACGCCGGCGGCTGCGAGCGCCTCCGCATAGGCGATCCCTTCGTCGCGCAGCGGATCGAACTCGGAGGTCACGACGACAGCCGGCGGCAGGTTCGACAGGTCACCGCGCAATGGCGAGGCCTTGGGATCGCTCCGGTCGGCTGGATCGGCGTAATGGTCCCAGAACCAGTGCATGAGCGGGGTGGTGAGGACATACCCCTCGGCGTTCTCCTGATAGGACCCGCGGCTCATGTCGCTATCGGTGACCGGCGTGACCAGAAGCTGCCCGAGGATACGGGGGCCGCCGGCATCCCGGGCCATCTGGCAGGCGACGGCGGCAATGTTGCCTCCGGCGCTCCATCCGGCTACCGCAAGCTCGCCTTCGATCCCCCCCAAGACCTTGGTGTTGGCGGCGATCCACTGCACGGCCGCGAACGCATCGTCGGCCGCGGCCGGGAATCGGGCCTCAGGGGCGTGACGGTAGTTGACGGAGACGATGATGGCCCCTGACCGGGCGCAGAGATCGCGGCAGAAGGGGTCGTCCGTATCCAGGTTGCCGAGGACCCAGCCCCCGCCGTGGAAGTAGGCGACGATCGGATGAGGGCCCGGCAACGCCGGCCGGTAGAGCCGGTAGTCGAGAGGTCCGGCCGCGCCGGTCAGCACCCCGTCGGCGACCGCGCCGACCTCGGGACCGGGCGGTCGCTCCGCGCCCATTGTGGTCATGAAGGCCCGGGCCTCCTCCACCGACATCGATTCGATAGGGGGCAGGCCGAGAGCGGCCATGGCCTCGAGGACCGGCGCCACGTCGGGCTGGAGGCGGAAGATGATCCCGTCGTTGGTCTGCGACTTCTCCGGCCCGGCCAGGGTGAAGCCGAGGTAATCCTGGGCGACCACGTCGTTGCACACTTTCCGGTACACGTCGACCCCGCCGATGTACGGGAGGAACACCCGCGGCTTTCCGGGGACGTTGGACCCCATGTACCAGGAGTTGGCAAGGGGGTAGAGGGTGATCATCCCGCAGTCCTGAACGTGCCGATCCCACCCGAACTCGGCCAGCGGGGTGGCCTCGATGCTCTCGAACCCCTGTTGGCGGAGGTAGTTGATGGTATCCGAGATCCACTCGACGTGCTGTTCGATGGAGACGGTCATGTTGGACAACACCGAGGGGCTACCCGGCCCGGTAACCATAAAGAAGTTGGGAAAGCCGTTACTGGTGATCCCGAGGTAGGTCGACGGGCCGTCGGCCCACTTCTCCTTGAGGGTGACGCCGTCTCGGCCCTTGAGGTCGATCCCGACCAGCGGGCCGGTCATGGCGTCGAAACCTGTCGCGTAGACGATCACGTCGAACTCCATCGACTCGTCGTTGGTGTCGATCCCGGACTCGGTGATCGTGGCGATCGGATGCTTCCGCAGGTCGATGAGGCGAACATGGGGCAGGTTGAAAGTCGCGTAGTAGTTGGTGTCGAGGCATGGCCGCTTGGTGCCGAACGGGTGATCCTTGGGGCAGAGGGTTTCTGCCGTCTCGGGATCGCGGACGATCGAGCGGATTCTCTCCCGGATCATCTCCGCCACGATGTCGTTGGATTCCTTGTTGAACCCCTGGTCGGCGAAGACGCCGAGGATCGCGAACAGCTCACCGGCGTCCCAGGCCGACTCGAACCGCGCCCGCCGCATTTCCTCGGACGCCGCCGCAGCCGTCAGGTCGGTGACCTCGAGCGGAACGCCGCCCCGCGACCATTTGCCCGCGTCGCGATACCCGGCCCGGTCGGAAGCGAGCGCCGCCAGGCGCTCACCGGGCGCCGGCCCGTTGTGGGCGGGGAGCGAGAAGTTGGGGGTGCGCTGGAACACCGTAAGCTGGCTGGCCTGCTCGGCAATGAGGGGGATGGACTGAATACCCGACGATCCCGTACCGATCACTGCCACCCGCTTGCCGGTCAGGTCCACCCCCTCGTGGGGCCAGCTGCTGGTGAAGTACACGTCGCCCTGGAACCTCCCGGTCCCCTCGATGTCGACCGCCTTCGGTATCGACAGGCACCCGGTCGCCATCACGAAGAACTGGCAGCTCACCTCCTCGCCGCTGTCGGTGTGCACCCGCCAGCGGCGAGCCGTCTCGTCCCAATGGGCCGACTCCACCCGGGTCGAGAACTCGATGTTGCCCCGCAAGTCGTGGCGGTCGGCGACATGCTGCAGGTAGGCCAGGATCTCGGGCTGGGTGGCGTACTTCTCCGACCAGGTCCACTCGGTCTCGAGTGCGGGATCGAAGCTGTAGGCGTAGTCCGTGGTCGGCACGTCACATCGGGCTCCCGGGTACCGGTTCCAGTACCAGGTACCTCCCACGTCGGCGCCGGCCTCGAACCCCCGCGTGGAGAAGCCCAGCTGCTGCAGGCGGTTCAGAAGGTACAGCCCGGAGAAACCAGCCCCCACCACGACGACGTCCACGTCGGACGGACGGTTGTCGGACCCGTTGTTGACGGCCATCACGCATCTCCCTTCCTGGTGGCAACGACTCGATCAGAGCATTAGAGCTTCGATCAGAGCATAAGGTCAGCCCAGAAGCATAATTGGGCATGGACAGGCTGCGAGCGCCACTCCTCGCCGTCGTGGTAATGCTGACGGCCCTGGTAGGAGCGAGCGCCTGCACGCCGAACTCCACCTACATTGCCACCACCTCGCAGGGGATGTTCTTCAAGATCCCGAATGGCTGGCGCACCTACTCTCAGAGCACCCTGAAGCGCGACGGGCTCGTCTCCAACAGCTTGCCGTATCTCGTCGCCTTTGATGCTGATCCGAGGCCAGACGTCAAGCACCTGCTGGGCTCCTCGACCCACCCGTGGGGCCTCGCCCAGGTGGACAGCCTCTCGCAGACCGATCAGCTCAGCTTCTCGCTCGACTCGCTGCTCAACGCGGTCCTGCCGATCGATCAGATCCAGCAGACCTCGGGCGACTCCGTCGCGGCCCTCTCGCCCAGCCGGGTGATCACTCGCGGCACCCTCCGCGGCATCAAAGCCTCATTGCGGGTCTCAGTCACCGGGCAGGCTCCACTCTCGGTGGAGCAGATCTCGCTCGTGAACACACCGACAACCAAGACGTGGGTGCTCCTCATGGGCTGCTCACCGGCGTGTTTCGCCCAGCAGCGCAGTCAGATCGACCGTGTCATCAACTCCTGGATCGTGAAGGCAGGGCAGAAATGACCTCTGGACCGCAGTTCACCCAGCCGTCGATGGCCGAGCATCCTTCGGGCGGCTCGCAGGCGGACCCGGTCCAGGTGGTGAGGTACCGGGGCGAGACCCGCAAGCCGGCCCCGTGGTGGGATCGGGTCAAGCTGCTGCTCCTGATCGCGGTGGTGTGGGGGGTGGCGCTGTGGTCGTCGCTGTCCAACGATCCTCTCCTCAGCGTCCACGACGCCGTCATCCAGCAGCTCCGGGCCAAGTGGTGGTTGGAGGCCCTGTTCGGCCTCGAGTTGCTGCGCCAGGTGCACTACCTGATATCCGAGCACGTGTCCTGGTGGCACCGGGCCTGGAAGTACGGCGTCATTGGCCGCCTCCACCGGAGGTCGTTGCGCTTTAGCGACTGGACTCGTTACCGGATGGGGCGGATCTTCACGATCGTCGTGATCGTGGCCGCCGTGGCGATCATCGCCGGGGCAGCCTGGCATACCAGTCCCATTGATGGGCTGTTCCAGTTGCCGAGCAAGCTCTATCACGCCTTGCCGTTCGTGTTCCAGATCCTCGCCGTCCTGCTGCTGGCGGTGGGGCAGTTCGCCGCCATTTTCTGGTTCCTTTCGCGGGGCGGCACCGACGTGTACTTCCCCGACGACATCAAGACGCGGTTCTCTGACGTCTGGGGTCAGGACGCCGTCCTTGAACGGGTGAAAGAGACGCTGGTGTTCCTGGACGACCCTGCTTCGATCGAGGACCGGGGTGGCTACGTGCCGGGGGGAATTCTGCTGTGGGGACCGCCGGGAACCGGCAAGACCCTGATGGCGGAGGCGGTCGCCGGTGAGACGGGTAAGCCCTTTGTGTTCGTCGATCCCGGCGCGTTCATCAACATGTTCTTCGGCGTCGGCGTGCTCAAGGTGAAGAGTCTGTTCCGCAAGCTGCGCAAGCTGGCCGTGCGCTATGGCGGGGTGATCGTGTTCTTCGACGAGGCGGACTCGCTCGGCAACCGGGGCCTGCTGCGGCCCGGAGGGATCTTCGGCCCCGGCGGCGTGAGCGGTGCTGGCGCGCCTGGCGCCCGAGCGGCCCTCTCGCCGGCCCACCCATCGATCTTTGATCAATGGGATGGCTGCCACGGAGGTTCCTATCTTTCCCCCAACACCGTCTCGCTGCTGCTCCAGTCCAACGGCCGCCCGGACAGTTCGGGCCGGGTGGGCATGATGCCGGTGATGGGTGGAGCGGGCGGCGGCGGTGGCATGGGCACGCTGCAGGCGCTGCTGACCGAGCTGTCCGGATTGAAGAAGCCTCGGGGCTTCATGAACAGGATCGTCCGCCGGATTCTCGGGCTGCCGCCGAAGGCCCCGCCCAAGTACCGAATCATGGTCGTCATGGCCACCAACATGCCCCAGGCTCTCGATGAAGCCCTGCTCCGGCCCGGGCGACTCGACCGGATCTACAAGGTCGGGTACCCCTCCAAAGCCGGGCGGGTGCGGACCTACGAGGGCTATCTCAACAAGGTGGCCCATGACCTGACCCCCGAACAGATCGACAAGCTCGCAACCGTGACCCCCTACGCAACCGGCGCCACCATCAAGGATCTGGTGAACGAAGCGCTCATCCTGTCGATCCGGGACAATCGTGACCGCATCTCGTGGCCCGACATCCTGCGGGCCAAGCAGCTGAAAGAGCTCGGGCTGCCCGAGGACGTCGAGTACGTCGAGCGCGAGCGCCACGCCGTGGCCGTGCACGAAGCCTGCCACGCGGTGGTGGCCTACCGCGTCCGGCACCACCTGGAGATCGACGTGGCGACGATCGAGAAGGGCGGTTCGTACCTGGGCCTGGTGGCATCGATCAAACCGGAAGACCGGTTCACCACCTGGCGCAGCGAGTACGAGGCGGATGTGATGGTGGCGCTCGGGTCGTTGGCCGGCGAGCGCCTCTTCTTCGCCGGCGACAGCTCATCGGGGGTGTCCGGCGACCTGGAGTCGGCCACCACGATCGCCAGCCTGATGGAGGGCTACTGGGGGATGGGCTCGACTATCGCCTCTCATGGGGTGACGCAGCAGATCGGGGTGGGCGGCAGGGGTGGCTCGCCGCGTGACAACGGAAACGAGAAGGATCTGTTGCGCGGCGACCTGGGCCAGCGCATCGAGGGCAAGCTGGGCGAGCTGCTCACCCGGACCGAGCATCTCGTCACCGACAACCGGCGGGAGGTGCTCGCCCTCTCCCACGCCCTCGAATCGCACAAGACACTGAGCGGCGAAGACGTGCAGGCCGTGATGACGGGGGAGAGCGGTCCGGTGGTCGACGGACGCGTGTACGCCGATTCGCGATTCCTCCCGATCATCGAGCAGTACCACCAGGCTCACCTCGCCGCCCACACCAGCCAGCTACCCGTCGGTGTCTCGTTGCCGACTGTGTCGGATTGGATGCCCGAGTCGACAGCCATTCCGGATAGTCCCGCTTTCTTCGATTGGGGCGCACCCGTGTCAGCAGCCGGCCTCGCGGGAGACGTCCGAAAAGGAGAGGACGGTGCCGGGAGCTTCCACCCGAACGGGCCGGACCTTCCCTACCTTCCTGACCTTCCTGACTGAGCCGGGCCTGACGGACCAGACTGAGCCGCGCCTGACGGACCAGACTGAGCGGGGCCTGACGGGCCAGACTGAGCCGGGCGCTCGGCCCTCGTCCATTGTCGTGACCGGGCCACGCCCCTGCTGCTTCGCCTGGGCCGGTGACCGACTTGCCCCTCACCATCGAAGAGGCGGCGGCTGCTCCTCCCCGAGAGCGGGGTCCGGATACTTAGCAAGGCTTTTTATGTAGCGGCGCGCCCTTCAACCGGGCCCCCAACGCTCTTTTATGTAGCGGCGGGCCCTTCAACCGGGACGTGTTCGCGACAGAAAAACAAGGCCGAGTAACGTTTACTCGACTCGAGGGGCGCAGCGGCGCCGATCCCCTGTTTTTATGGGGGTTGGTACCGTGAAAGCTGTGATGGTTCGGAAGGCGGCCTTCGTGCCTCCGATGCTCGCCACCCTGGTCAAGCCAACCGACCATTTGCGAGGCCGCCGAGCGGCGGAGTGGCAGTACGAACGCAAGCTGGATGGGTTGCGCGGCCTGGCCGTTCGCAACGACGACCGGGTGGACCTGTTCTCACGGAACCGGTTGTCCTTCGACGCCCGCTTCCCGGAGGTGATCTCGGCGCTTGCCAACCTGTCGTCAACCAACTTCGTGGTTGACGGCGAACTGGTCGCCTTCGACGGCGACCAGACCAGCTTCTCGCTCCTGCAAAGTTCGCCCCACCCTGCCCATCTCACCTACTGCGTGTTCGACCTCCTGCATATTGATGGCCGTGATGTCACCCGCTTGGCCCTGACCGAGCGCCAGGCGCTCCTGGCCGGCGCGTTCCGCGATGGCCACGCCCCCCTGCTGCTGGTAAAACCGCTCGAGGGTGCGCCGGGGGAGCTACTCGAGCGCGCCTGCGCGTCGGGCTGGGAAGGCCTGGTGGCGAAGCGCTCCGACTCTCCCTATCGGAGCGGAAGATCGCCGGACTGGCTGAAGCTCAAATGCACGGCGAGCCAGGAGCTGGTGATCGGGGGATGGACGGAACCCACCAGGTCCCGTGTTGGCCTGGGCGCCATCCTGGTCGGGTACTACGATAAGGATCAGCGACTTCATTATGCCGGCAAGGTCGGCACCGGGTTCAGCAATCCCATGCTGCGGGAGCTCCACAGAGAGTTGCTCGCCCTCGAGCTTCCGCAGTCGCCCTTCGTCGATCTGGCGCGGGAGAAGGGCGCGCACTGGGCCCGTCCGGATCTGGTGGCCGCGGTTGCCTTCACGGAATGGACCACTGATGGCCGCTTGCGCCATCCGAGTTTCCAGGGTCTACGCCCGGACAAGACCGCTACCGACGTACGCCGGGAGACTCCGGCTTGACCCGCCGAGGGAGGGTCACGGCCCAGAGCGTCACGGCCCGGAGCGTCACGGCCCAGAGCGTCACGGCCCAGAGCGTCACGACCCAGTGGGAATCCGGCGGGGTGGTTGGCGGAAGCGGACCCCTGCAGGCGCCGGCGCCGCCATTCTGAGCAGGGCGAGCTGCCAGTCCGGTGAGGCGCCCAGAGCCCATCGCAAGGCGGCGACGGCAGCCCGCCCCACCTGGAGATCGCCCGGCCGGCTGCGCACCTCGATGATCTCGCTGACGCGGTCCGGCAGCGTGGCGACCGCGGCCCGGAACAGTAACGCGTAGCCGCCGCGCACCGGCCACGATAGGGGTGGCCGGCGCAGGAAACGGGTGGCTTGGTGAGATCCGGGCGAGGAGCCAAGGGCGCGGTGTCCGACGATCCACGCGGTGAGCTCGGCGGCGGTCCGCGGTAGAGGGTCAGCTCCCAGCAATCGGCCCACGTGCGTCTGCTCAGCCACGTAGCGGTCGGCGTCGCTCGGCGAGTGGCGTCCGGCGCCATACGTCTGGTACGCGGTGAGGAAGGAGTCGGTGAGGGAGTTGTGTACCCAGGCGTCCAGACCGGGATCGGCCGCGTCATAGGCGATACCCCGGTGCGAGCAGCCGTGCACCGGGATGTGCCGCCGGCGGACGAGGGCCACGGCCCGTTCCACCTCCGGCATCGCCCCAAACGAGGTGGCTGTGACATAACTGGCCGTTCTGGTGAGACGTCCGAGCGGATCCTCCCGATAGCGGGAGTGCTCGAACACGCCGGCGGCCACTTCGGGATGGGCGGCCTGGATCAACAGGGCCCGGATCCCGCCCACGAACACTGAGGTGTCGCCCACCACGGCCCAGGTTGCCGATCCAGGCCCGAACAGGCCCGGATCACCAGGGTACTCGAGGGTGTTTGTCAGCGGGTACGGACCGTGTGAAAACAGACCGCCTGTCGCGGCTGACACTCGATCTCGGACGGCGCCAACAACGGGCCGGGCCATTCGTGAGCGTTTGTCCGGCTGTACCACGCTGTTACCACCGGTCTTTCATCTTCGAAACTGTCACAAACGTTTCCCGCCGAAGACCGACGGCCGTCGCTGTCGCCGGGGAACAGCTACGGGGCCTGCGGCGTGGCGGTCAGTCCGTACTGTGGGGTCAACTTACCTGCATCAAGCCGGACTCTCAGCGATGTTCTATCGTGGGAGCCTATGACGGTGCCAGTGTCTTTCCGTTCCCCTGGCCGGATCCCGGGCCCGTCCCGGCGGAGCGACACCTGATGGTGTCTGCCACGCGCTACGTAGGCGAGCCCGTCCGGCGCCGTGAAGACATGCGGATGCTCACCGGTAAGGGCCGCTACATCGATGACGTCAAAGTTCCAGGCATGTTGTACGCCGCCTTTCTGCGAAGTCCGCACCCTAATGCGAGGGTCACGAACGTGGACGTCAAGCCCGCTCTCGGATCTCCTGGCGTGGTGGCCGCGTTCGCGCTGGAGGACCTCGTTCCGGCCGGGAAGGCTGACGTGGTCCTCGGGACCGACGGGGGGCTGTTCCCCCCGCTCGCCTCCGGTAATGTGGCGTTTGTCGGTGACCCCGTGGCGATTGTGTGCGCGGAGAGCCGGGCCGAAGCCGAGGACGGCTGCGAGCTGATCTCGGTCGAATACGACGTCTTGCCGGCAGCGGTGACGATCGATGACGGCCTTTCCGAGGCCGGCCCGTCGGTGCATCCGGACACACCCAATCTGGTGGGCACCACACGCGCGGCCGAGCGCGACGGCCTGGGAGAAGCTTTCCGGGTCGCCCCGTGGGTCGTCGAGGAGGAAATTACCCAGCATCGATATGTGGCGTGCCCGATGGAGACACGCGGCGTGGTGGCCGGCTGGCAGGCCTTTCCGCCTCGCATGACGATCTGGATATCGACGCAAGGCGCTCACGCCGCACGCGACCACTTCGCGGCGTTGCTGGAAGTGCCGGCGCATGCGGTGCGGGTGCTGGTAGGGGACGTGGGGGGAGCCTTCGGTCAGAAGATTCAGGTAGGCCGTGAGGAAGGCGCCGTCGTCCTGGCTGCCCGCCTCGTCAACCGCCCCATCAAGTGGGTCGAGGATCGCTGGGAGAACCTGACCGCCGCGCCGCACGCCCGTGAGGAACGAGGCACCGTGTCCATGGCTCTCGATGCGGACGGCGCCATTGCCGCCATGCGCATCGATCATTTCGAGAACTCGGGGTCTTATGGTCGCGTGGTCGGCGGCGATATGGTCCCGAGGCTGATCACCGGGCCCTACCGGATCGCCGAGTCCGGGGGATCGACCACACGCGTCCGCTCGAACACGTCGCGCCGGTTGGCGTATAGGGGCCCGTGGCTGTTCGAAACCGTCGCCCGGGAGATACTGGTCGACATCGCTGCTCGCCGGATCGGAATGGATCCACTCGAGCTCAGGCGCCGCAACCTGCTGAGCAGAGCGGACCTTCCTTATACCTCACCATCCGGTCAGGTCTTCGACGACATCACTCCCCGCGAGACGTTGGAGCAGGCCGTCGCGATGCTCGATTACGAGGACTTTCGAGCCCTGCAAGCTCGCGAGCGCCAGAAGGGCCGTTACCTCGGTGTCGGTCTTTCGGTCTATGTCGAGCCGACGGCCATGCCGTTCGGCCTGGGGGCGACCGACTCGTGCACGATCCGGATCGATCCCTCCGGCAAGGTTCAAATCCTGACCGGAGTCAATTCGCAGGGGCACAGCGTCGAGACCACCATGAGTCAGGTCGTGGCCGAGGGCCTGGGTGTCGACATCGACGATGTCATCTTCGTCAATGGCGACACCGACACTGTTCCGGTTGGCGCAACGACAGGCGGGAGTCGGAATGCCGTCTTCAGCGGCGGGGCCGCCCGCCTGGCGGCGGCGGAGATGCGGGACCGTGTGGTCGCCATCGCTTCGGACATGATGGAGGCCGCACCCGAGGACCTCGTGATCGAGTCGGGCGCCGTCTTTGTGAAGGGTACCCCGGCCCAGCGGATCTCGGTCGCCGATGTCGCGGCCCGCGCCTATCTCGCTCCGCGCAAGCTGCCCGCCGGTGTTCCGCCCGGTCTCGAGATCACCTCGCGCTTCGCGAGTGATGGTGTCACCTGGTCAAACGCGGCCCACGTGTGCACGTGCGAAGTTGACCCCTTGACCGGTCAGGTCACCCTGCTGCGCTATATCGTCAGTGAAGATTGCGGGGCCATGATCAACCCGAAGGTGGTGGAAGGGCAGATTTGCGGCGGGGTGGTTCAGGGGATCGGCGGTGTGCTCCTGGAGAATTTTGTGTACGACGAGGATGGCAACCCGCTGACCACGACCATGATGGATTACTTGCTGCCGACCGCCGCCGACGTGCCCGCCCTCGAATACGGGCACATCGAGACGCCTTCCCGCCATGCCGGCGGCTGGAAGGGCATGGGCGAAGGAGGAGCGATCGCCGCCCCGGCAGCCGTCGTCAACGCCGTTGCCGACGCCCTCAGTCCGTTCGGGGTGGTACTCACCAGCCAACCACTGTCGCCCGACGCCATCGTGGCGGCTCTCGCAGGCGTAACGGACGGCGGCCAGGTGACGGTTGTAGGTGAGCCATGACGCGCCATCAGGTACAGGTGCGGGTCAACGGCAGCGCCCGTGAGGCTTGGGTCGAACCCCGCCGGACGCTGGCCGACCTTCTGCGCGATGATCTGGCGCTCACGGGTACCCACGTCGGCTGCGAACACGGGGTGTGCGGCGCGTGCACCGTGCTGGTCAACGGGCTTGCGGTCCGGTCGTGTCTGATGCTGGCTGTACAAGCGCAAGGATCGGAGGTCCTCACCATCGAGGGCCTGGCCGACGGGCAGGCGCTTCACCCGGTTCAACAGGCCTTCTTCGACAGCCACAGCTTTCAATGCGGGTTCTGCACACCGGGATTTGTCATGTCCACTGTGGCCCTGCTGGCCGACGGCCGACAGCTGACCGACAGCGACATAAGGGAGGCGTTGTCGGGCAACATCTGCCGCTGCACCGGGTACCAGACGATTGTCGCCGGAGTGCGATTGGCCGCGGAACGGATGAGCGGTCAGTCCCCCTGAGTCCCTGTCTGGCTCAACGGCCGGCGTCACGCACTCCCGCTACGGCCCGGCTCAGCCAGTCTCAGAGGACGCGGAGGGGCGTCAGGCCCTCTTCACGGAAGCGGCGCAGTTCCTCGCGGTGGAGGGTGATGAGGGCGCCCAGCTTGGTTTCGCCCAGGTCGGAGAGGACCAGCCGCTGGCGACGGCGGTCCGAGAGGTCCGCGACCCGGTAGAGCAGCCCGCTGGCCTCCGCCCGATTGATCAGCTCGACAGCAGAGTGGTGGCGCAACTTCATCCAGTCGGCCACCTCGCTGATCGTAGGAGGCTGATCGCCGTCGGCTCCCCGGATGGCGAGGAGGAGCTGGTGTTGGGCGGGAGTGAGGCCTGCGGCCCGCGCTGCTTCCTCGGAGAAGTGCAGAAACGACCGGAGCGCCCGTCGGAACTGGGCCAGAGCCCGGTATTCGGCGTCGCTCACCGGACCGCCCCTGGTGCCAGACTTGCCGCTAGCCATAAGGTTTCTCCGTGACCGAGGGTGCCATATCGAACCCCGGCAGCGTATAACGGTCGCATTCCGACCTACCAGCGGCCGCCGGATCCGGATCCGGTTGTCTGCTCTCACGCGATCGAGCGGGCCGGATTGTGGTTGTAGAGGGCGCGAGCCCACGCGTAACCCAGCCCCATGATCACGGCACACCAGATGATGGCGAGGACCCCGTTGTGGCCGATGGCGGTACCGGTGAGGAGACCTCGGAGAGTTTCGATGATGGGGGTGAAGGGTTGGTTGTGGGCGAACCAGCGGACCCCGGCCGGCATGGATGCGGTCGGCACGAAGGCGCTACTCACAAACGGCAGGACCACGACGATGAGCGCCAGGCTGTTTGCGCCGGCGGGCGTTTTGGCGAACAGCCCGAAGCCCACGGTCAACCAGGTGAGGGCCAGCGTGAGCAGGGCGAACAGGCCCGTTGCCGCGATCCACTCGACCGGATTAGCGGTGGGGTGGAAGCCGAGGGCGAAGGCCACCGCGACCACGAACGACCCGCTGATCAGGGTCCGGATCGAGCTCCCGAGGACCGGCCCGGTCAGGACCGAAGCACGGGTGATGGCCATCGTGCGGAAGCGGGCGATGACGCCCTCGGTCATATCCATGTTGATGCTGAGCGCAGTCGCCTCGGCGGCCGACGCCGCCGTCATCAGGATGATGCCAGGCACCAGATAGTTGATGTAGTGCCCACCCGCGGCCCCACCGAGACCGGCCCGGAGGGTGCTGCCGAACACGCCGGCGAACAGCAACAGGAAGAGGACGGGGACCGTCACCCCGGTGAGCGACATCGCCGGGTAGCGAAGGGAGTGCCGGATGTCTCGCCGCAGCATGGTGGCCGAGTCGCGGATCGCGTACGAGAGGCTGCTCATGATCGGTTCTGGCCGTTCTCGTGAGCGTTGGTCTCATGAGCGTTGGTCTCGTGAGCGTTGGCCGGATGAGTGCTGCCGGTGAGGGTGAAGAAAACGTCATCGAGGTCGGGCGTGTGGACGGTGAGCCGTTCGACACCGAGCCCATGCCGGTCGAGCCGATCGAGCAACGACCTCAAGGACTCGGGGGTGTCATCGGTCGGGACGCGGAGGACGAGTGGGTCGTTGTCCTCGCCGGTCCGGTCCAGCACCTCGGTGGCCCGTTGCCAGGCCTCGAGGTCCCGGAAATACAGGCGGGCATGGCCCCCCGGGATCTGGCGCTTGAGCTCGTCGGGTGTTCCCTCCGCGACGATGCGGCCGTGATCAAGGACGGCGATCCGGTCGGCCAATTGGTCGGCTTCGTCGAGGTTCTGGGTGGTGAGGAGAATGGTGATCTTGTCGTGAACGAGGTCCCGGACGATTTCCCACATGGTCCTGCGACTGCGCGGGTCGAGGCCGGTGGTCGGCTCGTCCAGGAAGATGATGTGCGGGTTGCCGGTGAGCGTCATGGCCAGGTCGAGGCGACGTCGCATGCCACCTGAGTAGGTGGCCGCCGTCTGCCGGCCCGCTTCGACGAGGTCGAACCGCTCCAGCAGATCCTGGGTGCGCCGCCTCCCCTCCGTTCGGCTCAGGTGGTGGAGGTCGGCCATGAGCGTCAGGTTTTCCTCTCCGGTCAGCAGATTGTCCACGGCTGAGAACTGCCCGGTCACACCGATAGCAGCCCGCACCGCGTCGGGTTCGCGCCTGGGGTCGAAGCCCGCAACGCGGACCTCACCGTCGTCCGCCTGGAGCAGGGTCGCGAGGATCTGGATGGTCGTGGTCTTTCCCGCCCCGTTCGGGCCGAGGAGTGCGAACACCGTCCCTCTTGCGATATCGAGATCGATGCCGTCCAGCACCATCTTGTGGCCAAACGACTTTCGCAGTCCTCTGATCGTTACCGCGCTGTCATACAGGGCCGCTTTCACGCCTCGTGCACCTCCGCCCGGTCGACGGTCGAGTGCCGGACGGTGATGTCGCCGAGAGAGCTCCGAGCCCGCACCTGAACCGTGTCCTCCCCGGATACTGGACGTCCGGCGGGATCCAGCTCGTTGCGCACCGTTCCGAAATGGGTATGCAGGTCCAGCCAGACCGCCACCCCGTCGAGCACGCCAATGTCGACCCTGCCGCAGGCCGTTTCGGCCAGGATCTCGCCCCGCTCGACCTGACCCACGCGGATGTCGCCGTTGGCGGTTCTTGCCGCGAGCCCGGCCTGGGCGCGGTCGACGGCGATTCTGCCGTTGGCGGCGTTGACCCGGACATCTCCAGTGACGTCACCGATCCAGGTGTCGCCGTTGGAGTTCCGCACGACTGCGGAGCCCTGGACGTCGCCGACGCGAAGGCCCCCCGAAGCGGTGCTGATCTCGGTATCGCCGAGAGCCCGAACGATGGTGACCAAGCCAGCACCGGTCCGGAGCTTCACCGGGCCGGCCTGGTCGAGCTGGATCTCGCCGACGCCGGTCTTGTAGCTGCACTCGCCAAGACGGCCGGTGGCCCGCAGCGCCGCGACCCCTGCGCCGCCTTGCAGGTGTGATCCCGTCGGTACGCCGATGTACACGTCCACCGAGTCGCTGCCACTCCGCGGGGTCCACTGCCGCCACCCCGTCTTGGGCCCCTGGATCGTCAGCTGGCCGTTGCCGAACTCCACCCGCGTCTGCTCGGCGGCGGTGGTGTCGCCCTTCTTGCCCGGATTGCTCGGGCGTACTTCGACCACGGTGTCGGCGCGCTCGCCGGCGTCGATCCGTATCTGACCGACGCTCAGGTCGATGGTGATAGAGATGGGTTCGGGTGTGTCGAACGTAGGCATCATGAAGCTCCTTTTTTGTGCAAGGTGGGAACGACCGGGGCGATCTGCCTGCGGCTCAAGGCGATCTGGGGCTCGATGCGGTCAGCGGGCCCAGCCCGTGTATCGCTGCGCGCTGGGGACAGGACTGGGACCGCGTGGGGGGGCCGCGGAGTTTCGCTCGAGGGCGGCGGTCGCGGCCCGGACCAGCCAGGCGTTGATCGAGAGCCCCTCGTCGTCAGCGGCCCGCTCGATGCGGGCTTTGAGATGGTCGGGCAGGCGGAGGTTGATCCGCGACATCCCGCCTTCGTCGCTTTCCCCCGGAGGGCCCGGAGGGGTCGGCCACGAAGGCGACGCCGCTGGTCCCTGCCCGGCCGGCTGGCGTCCGCCGGCATGCTGCTCCGCCGCGTCGAGAGGCGGAAGCGTCACCACGAACTCGGGGTTGCGGCCGCGCAGGCGTAAGTCAACCGAGCCGGGAGCGATTTCGGTCGTGATCTCTTCCGCCGCCAGGCCCAGCGCCTCGAGCAGGGTGAGCCGGATGGCCGAATCCAGGGGCACCAGCAGACGCTCGGCCAGCGCCCGGCTCTCCTGACCGCCTGCCTCGGCCGCGACGGCTACTTGCTGGTGAATGCTCTCGATGTACGGTTGCAACTCCACGGCACCATGATGGCACCATCACGGCGCTATTGTCAATCGATATGGCATCATTATGGCGTAGTCATGGCATCAGACAGGTGGGCTCTGGTGCCACCGGGCCGCCCGCGCCGGGGCCCCCCGGCGCCGCGGGATCCCGGCTCCCCGGATCTCCGGCACCCGCCGCGGGATTCCGGCACCTCCGCGGGTTTCCGGCACCTCCGCGGGTTTCCGGCACCTCCGCGGGTTCTCCGGCTCCCCCGCGGGTCCTTCGATGGTGGTCCGGGGCCTGGCGTCGGCTGGCTTTCCTCGGCCAGCGGCAAGCCTGTATGCGACGATGGCCGCGTGGACACCGGCGACTGGGAGGCGGCAGGTCTCTACGACCGCGATGCCGCTGATGCTGAGCGGCGCCGGGCTCTGCTCGAGTACCTCTGCGAGCGGGGTGCCACGCTCGATCAGCTCATGGAGGCCCACCAGCTCGGAAGCCTCCCGGCCGTCTCCGCCAGTCTGGCGCTCGGACGGGAGGTGCCGACGGTGCCCGTGGCGGACATGGCTGCCCGTTGCGGTGTTCCGGTAGAACGGCTGCGGCGGGTCCTGCTGGCGGCGGGCCTGCCGGTGACCGCCGACGGTGAGGTCGCCGAGGATCTGGCGGGCATCATGACCGCCTTTGAGGAGGCGGCGGCCCTTCTCGGTGAAGAGGCCATCCTGGCCTTCAACCGGGTCCTGGGCGCATCGGCGACCAACATCGCCGAGGCGGCGGTGGCGCTCTTCTACTCCGAACTCGGCCCCGGGACGGAACGTGAGGGAGCGGATGAGCTGGCTCGGGCCCGGCTGTCCGAGGCTGCGACCCGAGCGTTCGCCCGCGTGCCCGCAGTGCTGTCCGCACTGGTTCTGGCTCAGTTCGAACGGGCTATCCGTCGGGCCTACCTGGCCCGGGGCGGGTCGAGCCAGAGGGAGGAGCCGGGCCATCCGCCGGCGTTGGGATTGGACAGCGAAGTGGTCGCTCTCGGGTTCATCGACCTGGTCGGCTCTACACGGTGGGCAGAGGAGCTCAGCTTGCGCGACCAGAGCCTGGCCCTGTCCCGCTTCGAATCGGCGGCGTGGTCGAGCGCCGTGTTGGCAGGGGGACGGGTGGTGAAAATGATCGGCGACGAGGTGTTCTTCGCCGCTCCCTCCGCCGAGGCCGCCTGCCGGATCGGGCTCGAGATCTGTCGCGCCGCCGAAGCCGACCCGGTGCTCCCGGCCGCGAGGGGAGCCGTCGGTTACGGTGCGGCCATCCCTCGGGAGGGCGACTATTTCGGCCCGCTGGTCAACCTGGTGGCCCACCTGGTGAAGGTGGCAGCTCCGGGTGAGCTGGTGGTCACGGCGGAAACGGCTGCGGCACTGCCGGCGGACCGGTGGCCCCTCCGAGCCCTCGGCCCCCAAGCCGTGCGAGGGCTGCCCCATCCCGAGGTGGTGTTCGCCGTCACAGCCTGAGCGGCACCCCACCCCACCCCGCCCCACCACGACGCCCACCCCACGCCGTCACGCCGTCACGCCGGCGCGGGCCGTTTACATCCGCACTCTGGACGCGATCCCGTCCTTTTCTGCAGCGCGGCGCCCTTCAATCGGGCACTGTTTGCTGCAGAGAATGGGGGCGGCCCCCCATTTGGGCCGAATTCGCCACAGAGAATCGCGGCGGATCCTCGTTTGTGGCCCTCGGCTTCAAGGGGTGACCGCGACCGGACGAACCAGTTGCGGCCGGTCGGACAGGCGTCAAGTATAGAGGCGTGTCCCGGCCATCGATCCGCGTCGGTACGTGCTCGTGGACGGACGCGACCCTTGTCAAGGAAACGGACTGGTATCCCAAGAAGTCGATGTCCGCGGCTGAGCGCCTGGCCTTCTATGCCTCGCGGTTTCCGATCGCAGAGGCAGACAGCACCTATTACTTCCCGCCGTCGCGCCAGCTGGCGGACGGTTGGTCGACCAGAACACCGGCGGGCTTTACCATGAATGTCAAGGCGTATGCGCTGTTGACCGGTCATCCGGCCAAGCCGAACTCGTTGTGGCCCGACCTGCGCGAGGCCATCAAACCGGAGTTCGCCGGCAAACGCAACGTCTATCCTTCCCATTTGCCCGCGGACGCGGTCGACGAGGTATGGAAGCGATTCCGCTATGCCCTCTGGCCGCTCCATGACGCGGGCAAGCTCGGCGCCGTGCTGATGCAATATCCCGAGTGGTTTACGGCCAAGAGTGACAATCGGAGCGAGTTGGCCGCCATCCGGGAACAGTGGGCGGACCTGCCCGTGTGTGTGGAGTTCCGCTCGCCCACCTGGCTGGCCACGTCCGAGGACCGGGACAGAACATTGGGCACTCTGTCGGACCTGGACTTGGCCCTGGTGGTGGTGGACGCGCCGCGGGCGTCGAAGCTTCCTACCGTGGTCGAGGTCACCAGCCCGAATCTGGCGGTGGTTCGCTTCCACGGGCGCAACGACGACACCTGGAAGAAGGCCGACACCACTGCGGCGGAGCGTTTCAGATACCTCTACTCGAAACCCCAGCTTCGCGCTTGGGTTTCCAAGCTGCAGAGCCTGGCTGACCGGGCCGAAACGGTTCATGCGCTCATGAACAACTGCTATCAGGACTACGGCGTCCGCAACGCTGCTGACCTGAGTGCTCTGCTGGCCGAAGATTGATGACGCGCCTCGAGGCGTCGGCCCGTGCGGTGTATCTGGCCGGACCGTCTGGCTTTTTCGAAGCCGGGCTCCTGTGGCACAACACGGTTGTGATCCCCAAGGTCATCGCCGCCGGTCTGGTCCCGAAGGATCCCTGGTCGGGGCCGTCTGTGATCACCGAGATCAAGCAGACCATGGAGTACGGTTCCGAACGGCAGTCTGCGTTGGGCCAGGCGAACCTCGATCAGGGCCGTGCTGATTTGGCCCTGATCGATGAATCTCAGGCTGTCCTGGCGTCGCTCGACGGCCAGGACGTCGACTCCGGCACGGCGCTCGAGATCGGTTACGGCTTTGCCAGGGGCCTGCTGATCGTCGGCGTTCGCACCGACCTCCGGATGTGCGCGGACAACGAGGGCGGCATGGTCAACCTGATGATCGAGACGTGCATCGCGGACTCGGGGGGACTGCTGACCACGTCGCTCGACGAGGCGATCGCGTTCCTCGCCGAACGTTTCAGCCATAGGTAAACCTGACGCGCCGTGACCACCCCCGGATGACGTCGCACACCGATTTCAGGAAGGGTTGACCGCGGCCAGGCCGTAAGGTAGGGTCGGGCCCACCGGGGACAGGGTCTCGCGGGAACTCACGTCGTTGACGAGAGCTTTCGGCGCGTCGTTGAAGGGACTCGAGCAGCGGCATGCAGCTTGGGAAATTGCGCGTCCAGGACTCGTCGGAGAGTGAGGGCACTGCTTATGGCGGGAGATCAGCGCCGCGCTGATTCGAGTCGATTTCGTCCTCGCCGGCGACGGTTGAGGAGAGCGACCACGGTCAGTATGGGCCTGGTAGCGGCCATCGTTTGGGCGATCGGAGTCGGCCCGGCCGCCGCGACAACCGCGACAACTGCGGGGATACCGACGACCGCGACGATGCCGACGACCGCGACGATGGCGACGACCGCGACGATGGCGACGACCGCGACGATGGCGACGACCGCGACGATGGCGACGACCGCGACGATGGCGACAACTGCGACGATGGCGACGACCGCGACAACTGCGACGATGGCGAGGACGGCGACGGCCGCACCCGGCGCGCCCACCGCCGCTTCCACCACCGCCAACCAGTCGGCCATGGCGGCAGCCTTCGCCGCCTTCAAAGGGATACCCCTGGCTGATGTCGGCGCCTTGCGGACGGGGTCACTGCACACCGCCTACGTCTCCTCCACGCGGACTTACTGGGGGACCGCAAGTTTCGTGCCGTCCGCCGGCGCCAGCGCCGCGGTTGCGATCAAATTCCAGGACGGCGGAGGGGTGGGGATTTTCCGAAGCAGCAATGGCACAGCCTGGGCAATGACAGAGGCTGGAGGTCTGCCTTTCCCCTGCGCGGGAGAGCTGCCGGCCAGTGTCGAAGCCGTATGGGGGTTGAAGGATTCGCCCTACTGTGCGACCAGCAGCGCGGCTGTTGCTCCCGGCGTTTCCGGGCGGCGCGCCAGCCCATCTGGCAGCGCTTCCCGACGCCAGTCGGTCGCTCTTTCACCGATTGGCGAGATTGCCACGTCCCAGGTCGGGGTGGGTGACACGCCTGCCAGCACGAACTTTTCGCTGGACTGCAACCCCTACAGCACCCTGGTCGCCGCCCCGGCCAGTCCGGCCGGCTGCGGGGTCGACCCTCACTTCGGAGTCCGGGACGAGAACGAGCCTTGGTGTGCGGATTTCGCCAAGTGGGTGTGGAACCGAGCTGGCGTCACCGCCAACCTCGGCACCCTCGATGCC
This sequence comes from uncultured Acidimicrobiaceae bacterium, assembly GCA_963834725.1. Lineage (GTDB taxonomy): Bacteria > Actinomycetota > Acidimicrobiia > Acidimicrobiales > Palsa-688 > PALSA-693. Next base: position 1,375,601 of record CAWICN010000001.1, on the reverse strand, counting down.
CGCGCCAGCAGTTTCTATGCGTGGGGTGTGCAACAGGGCGAGCGACTCATCCCGAACGACAACAACCCGGTCGTAGGTGATGTCATCGTCTTTTATCCTCCTGGGGACCTCACGCCGTCAGGGATTACCTTCGCCGACCACGTCGCCGTCGTGGTAGGCGTCAATCCGAATGGCACCGTGAATCTGGTTAACGGTGACTTTGGGGGGACAGCCAACATCTCCGTTCAGCTCTTCAATGACGTCTCGGTTGCATCATGGGCATCGTTTATATGGAACACTGGCGAGCAGTTCGTGTATGTCTCGCCGGGCCCGGGCTTCGTCAGAAAAAGCGGGGTCCCTGGAAGCGCGGTCCCGTCGGGAACTCCGGCCGTGCTGGCTAACTCAGCGTCATTGACAAACGTCTTCGATCAAACGCAGACCGGGTACATCGAGAATAAATACTGGACCCCGACGACGGGCTGGATTTCCCAGACTCTGCCCGGTGCGAATGCCGGCGGAGACCCCGCCGCAGTGGCGAACTCGGCGACGTGGATGAACGTCTGGTTCACCACGACCGGGGGACGGGTCGTCAACGACTTCTGGACTCCTCCCAAAGGATGGCTCAGCCAAACCCTGCCGGGCGGTGATGCCGTGGGCGATCTGGCCGTTTTAGCCAATTCTTCGTCGTTGATGAACGTCTTCTACGCCACGCCCGATGGCCGGATCGAAAACGACTTCTGGACCCCAACGACCGGATGGCTCAATCAAACGCTGCCGGGCGGCAGCGCCGCCAGCGCCCCGACGGCGGTGGCGAACTCGTCGACGTGGATGAACCTGTGGTACACAGCCACCAACGGGAAGATAGTCAATGACTACTGGACGGCGCGCACCGGTTGGGTCACCCAGGTCTTGCCCGCTGGTGACGCGACCGGTACGCCGAGCGGGGTGGTCAACTCGTCGTCGTGGATGAACGTCTGGTACACGGACCTGGACGGTCGGATCGACAACCTTTATTGGACCCTTGCGCGAGGCTGGGTCTGGCAGGCCCTGCCGAGCGCCGAGGCGACCGGTGCGCCGAGCGGGGTGGTCAACGCGTCGACGTGGATGAACGTCTGGTACACCACGAATGAGGGTCAGCTGGACAACCTCTATTGGACCTCGACCAGGGGCTGGGTGGTGCAGCCTTTGCCGGGTGCCGGGTTGGCGGGGTCACCCCGGGGCGTGGTGCACAGCGCCTCGTCGATGAGTGTGTTCTCCACCACGGCCAATGGTCGGATCGGTACCGATACCTGGACCCCGGGTACAGGATGGGCCTATCAACTGCTGCCGCTCTGAGCGGCGCGCACCGGGCCGGGCCGGGACGGGACCGGTCCGTGAAACTTACTGGCGCAACTCGGGTGCCGCCGGCCGCCGGCCGGCCGCCGGTTAGCGAGCGATTACGGCTTTGTGGCCTCGATGAGGAATCGCCGGGAGTGTGACAGGAAGGATCCCTCCTGTTCGATCTCGTGGTGTAGAGCCGCCAGGCGATCCCGGTACCGTTCGACCGAAAAGTCGGGGACGGTCCACACGACCTTTCGGAGAAAGTAGATCACGGCCCCGACATCGAAGAAACGGACCTCGAGCGTCTCCTCACGCAGATCAACGATATCCAGGCCGGCGGCGCGGGCCTCGTCGACCGCTCGCGTCGATGTCCGGCGGGAGGAGACGGGCTGGGGGCCCATCATGAAGTCGGTCAGCTCACGATTCGACCCTGGTCCGACCTGCTGGGAGAAGTACGTCCCGGCGGGCTGGAGCACCCGGGCGATCTCGTCCCAGAGCACCACAGTCGGATGGCGGCTGATCACCAGATCGAACCGACCACCCGGGAAGGGAAGGTCGTGGTCGTCGGCAACCTCCAGGACCGTTCCACCAAAGGGTTCGAGGTTCCGTCGGGCGATCTTGACATTGGGCGGCCACGATTCGGTGGCGGCCACCATCCCCGGGCTCGGGCACCGGCGAAGGACCTCGGCGAACACCTCTCCGCCACCCGTCTGGATGTCCAGAACGGCAGAACGGCCGGCGACCCGCCCGGCGAGCTGGCGGGCATACCCCCACGCCGGCCGGGCCTCGGTCGCCCGTCCCTCCAGCCACGAGAAGCCCCAACCTGCGACCGGCGCAGTCTCGCCTTCGGCCACCAGTTCCTCGAATGTGCGTCGGCGTGTCATCCGGCCCCCTGGCGTCCACGGCGCCGCGGACCGGACCTCTCCGGCCGGGCCTCGCTGTCGACGCCCCAGGGGCTACTCGAGCCCGGCAGGGGACTACTCGAGCCGGTACGCCTCGGCCGCGCTGGCAAAGTCCGCGTCGCTCCAGGTCAGGGCGCCGGTTCGGAGTTCGTCGATTATGCGGGCGACCCAGGAGAGCTCTGCGCCGAGGACCGCCCGTTGATACTCGGTTTCGAGCAACGTGACGCGGGGCAGGTTTCGGCGCAGCTGCTCGAGGTCGTGGTCGAGGCGGGCCAGGCTCCGCCGGAGCCGTTCGGCGCGCTGTTCGAGGGCGACCTGGGCCCCCTCCGGCCCGATCAGCATCACGAAGGAGAGGGCGGCCGGAAACTGGGGAAACTCGTTTCGGGGTGTCGACACCAGGTCGACCAGCCAGGCGCAGGCGGTCTTCCTGCCTTCGTCGGTCAGCTCGTAGACGGTCCGTTCCGGATAGCCGGGGTCGCGCTCGGTCTGGTGAACGGCAATCAACCCCGCGTCGTGGAGGCGCTTTATGGTCTTATACAGGTTGGCGCGCTGGCCCACATTGACAACCTGGTCTTTGCCCCACTCCTTGATGAGGCGTTGCATGCGGTAGGGATGCAGGGGCCCGCCCATGAGCAACCCGAGTACGGCAAGAGCCAGGGGCGAGGAGCGGGTGCCGGCGTCGATGTCCTCCATCATACATTTTGGCTAGTATTCGGAAATCTAGTTGCCATGACCCTAATAGGCGGGGCCCGGCCGGGCCCCGCCTGGCCCGGGCTCAGGCTCTGGCTCTGGCTCTGGCCCATGCCGGCCATCCAGCCAGGTCCTCCGTCATCCCGCCGGGGGCGCCACGAAGATGCAGAACGGATGCCCCGCCGGATCGGCGTAAACGCGCAACGGCTCCTCGACGTCCCCGGAGCGATCGTAGAGGAGCCGGGCCCCGAGCCGCAGCACCCGGTCGTGCTGGGCGTCGAGTTCTGCGGCGGTCGAGACGGTGCAATCGAGGTGCATCTGCTGGGGCACCGCGCCCTCGGGCCACGTGGCCTCCCGGAGCGCCGGCACCTGTTGGAAGGCGATTCGGGTAGTGCCGGCGCGGTCCCGGATGACCAGCCAATCGCCGCCTCTGGGATCGGGTTCGTCCCCTGGTGGGGGATCGTCGCCCGCCCGGTATTCGTACCCCAACAGCTCTCGGTAGAACTCCGCCAGGTCACGGGCGTCGGTGCAGTCCAGGACCACCTGGCGTAGGAAAGGAAAGGGTCGCTGCTGTTCCACCGTCACCTCCCGATCATCGACTGGCGTGTTCGGACCAGAACTTACAAGTCGCAGTCGATGCCGGCCGCTATGGCGAACATCTCCGCCCGGTGCCGGGTCCGATCAGTCTTCCGGCGTGAGAGAGGATGCCCGGTATGCTCCGATCATGCGTCGCAAGACTCTTCTCGGTGTGTTCATTTTTCTCCTCCTGGAAACTTTCGTGGTAGCCCGCCGGCGGGGATCCGTGTTCGGAATCGACACGATCGTTCGTTGCCGGCACGGGCACCTCTTCACCACGTTCTGGATCCCGGGCGCTTCGCTGAAGAGCCTCAAGCTCGGCTGGTGGAGGTATCAGTTCTGCCCCGTCGGGCCGCACTGGAGCCTGGTGACGCCCGTCCAGGTATCGGAGCTGAGCGAGGATGAACGGCGTCTCGCGGCCGAGCATCACGACATCCGTCTTCCCTGACGCAGCGGCAGTGCCAAGCTGGGCTCATGTCTGTCGCTGATGAAGTCCGCCGCTACTGGGATGACGACAGTGCCGTCTATGACGACGTGCCGCACCATCATCCCACGGATGCCGCGGAGCAGGCCGCCTGGTTGGCCGCGCTCATGGATCTGCTGCCCCCGCCGCCCGCCCGGATTCTTGACTGCGGCGCCGGAACCGGCTTCCTCACCATCGCCGCCGCTCGCCTCGGCCACCGGGTCACCGCCCTCGACCTGTCGTCCGGGATGCTCCGACGCCTCCGGGAAAAGGCGGCCGCCGGCGGTCTCGCCGTCGACGTGGTCGAAGGCCCGGCTGAAGAGCCTCCGCCCGGCGACTTCGACGCCGTGATCGAACGCCACCTGACGTGGACGCTCCCTGATCCGGCCGGGACACTGCGGGCGTGGCGGAAGGTCGCTCCCGCCGGCCGACTGGTTCTCTTCGAGGGACTCTGGGGTGCGGCCGACCCCTTCGAGCGGCTGCGTCGGAAAGCCCGCGGTGCACTCACCACGTGGCCGTGGCCCGAGGGACAGTCCTGCCAGCGGGGCGGCCACCACGCCGAGTACCCCCCCAGCTTACGGGAGGTCATGCCGCTCGGCGCCGGCACGACTCCCGCCGCGCTGGCGTCGATGGTCGCCGACGCAGGTTGGCCCGCACCGCGGCTCCATCGCCTTCGCGATATCGAATGGGCATCCGCGCTTGGCCTGGGACTTCCCGGACGGATTCTGGGCGTCCCTCCTCGGTTTGCCGTCGTAGCCGGGTCCTGACGGCGCCGGCCAGGGTGCCCAGACCCCCTTGCCGGCCCGGGTGCTCAGATCCCGTCGCCGGCCAGGCGGTAGCGCCCGACCTGGCGCGCCTGTGCCACCAGGCGTCCGCCGCTGTCCCACACCTCCGATTCCTCGTCGAACCACCCACCGGCCACCGCCGATGCCCGCACCACGACCGCGAGCCAGCCGGGAGCCGGCAAAGCCCGGACGTACGTCGACAGCTGGACCGTCGGCGACCAGCCGCCACCGCCGATGGCGAGCACGCTCGGCGGCATGGCGTCAACGCAAAAGACGAGGAGCGCCGCGTCCGGGGGCGTGTCGTCCCTGGCCCGGATCCAACCGCGGACTTCCGGGACGCCGGCCGGCCCCTCGTGTGGGCCGTCCACGCACCGGGGGTCGATGCGAACATCGATTGACTCCAGGAACCGCACCTCGCTCCCGTCCGGCAGCCGGCCCGGGCGGGGGATGCACTCGGCGGGGGAGGGCAGCACCGGCGGTGTGACCTGATAGACGATGGGCGTCTGGTCGTCGAGCGTCGCCACCGTGATGTGCGCCACGATCTTCTGGACGCCGTCCTGGCGCAGGACCGCTCGCAGCGTGGACGCCGTCCGTCCCTCCCGCAGTCGTTCCACGGCGATCCGGGCGGGGCCCACGGTCGTCGGCGCCAGAAAGTGGGCGCTGGTCGCGACCGGATGCCGATGACCGCTCTCAGCCACCGCGGCGCGTACCACCACGCATTGCGCACAGCCGCCGTGCACCGCGTCCCCTATCGTCCATATCGGCTCGATCCTGGCTTCCCATAAGCCTTCATCGACCCGTTCGACCGACGTGCCTCGCTCGAAGGTGCTCACAGGGCGCTCATGTTACGGGGGGCAGGTGGGCGTCAGGCCGCCGGCGTCGCTGCCCTCCCCACCATGTCCGGCTCCGCTCTGAGCGAGAGCCAGTCGTCCACCTGCGAGCCGAGGAGGCACCGATCGGGAACGGCTCGGCCCTGATCGACCGTCACCAACTCGACCGTCCCCGTGGCGCTGTGGCGCAGAACGTCACGCGGCGAGGCCTGACCGTCGAGAACGGCCCGTAGGCAACGCGGCGAGACCGGGGCGCAGAGCCACGCCCGATGGTCCTCGTCATCATCGACCTGCACGATCAGCCAGCGGGCTCCAGCCTCGTCGTGCGCCTCACACAGAACGGGCCCTTCCTGCCGGCTGATCACGTCGTCAACCAGCAACTCGAGGTCAAATCCACAAAACCGCAACATCCGGACCGCTCTTTCGCTCATGTCTGGGGGGACTACCTGTCCGGACGGTGACCCTGCTGAGCGTCTACGACCGGTTCTCCAGGATTGGACGTTCGTCGCAACGCCGCTGGTTCCCGAAACTCGGGGCGGCCGTCAGGCGCGGTCGAAGGCGGCTCCGCAGGCCATCAGGCGCGGTCGAAGGCGGCTTCGCAGGCCATCAGGCGGTGTCGACGGCGGCTGCGAACGCCGCCATCGACGGGAACTCCCAGTCTGGACGGACCACGCCGGACGGTGACGGAGTGGCGCCCCAGCCGGGCCGGTCCTGTCGCCGGTTGATCCAGACCGTGGGCAGTCCGGCCCGTTTGGCCGGGATGTGGTCGTGGAACAGGCTCTGGGCCACGTGCACGAGCTTGTCGGTGCTCACGCCCAGCCGGCGCGCTTCTTCTTGCAGGGCGTCGAAATTGCGCGGTGACGGCTTGTAAGAGCCGATGTCCTCGGCCGTGAGGATGCTCGCGAACGTCACCCCCAGCCGGGCGTTCGAATGCGCAAAGGATGCGCGGTCCACATTGGAGAGGATGATGAGCTGGCCCTGCCGGCCGAGCCGGTCGAGCGCATGGTGGGAATCAGGGAACGCGGGCCAGTCCGGTATCGAGCCGGCCAGTGCTGCGGCATCCTCGTCGGTGACTGCGGCGCCAAGGCTCTGCCCGAGCGCACGCATGCTCCGGGCCAGGATGTCGGGGTAGCGTTCGGTCGGGTGTTCGGCCTCGGCCGCCGCCTCGTGAGTGGAAAAGGCGGTCAGGACCTGCTCAGCATCGAGGTCCAGCCCTCGCCGGGCGGCCCAGGGGTTCAGCACGGCGGCCAGGCCGGCCTCCCAATCGATGAGCGTCCCGTAACAATCGAAGCTCATGGCCTCGAACTCGGCGAGTTCCACGCGTCCTGCTCTCCTGATTGCTGTCCAGAGGGCGCGACGGCCGTTGGCCGCTATTCTGGAAGTATGCCGAATCGGAGCCACGGCGGTGTGGCCGGCTCGGTGACACGTCACCCGGGCGAGTGCGGCGGGCCCGGGCCCGACGCACCCCTGTCGTCCGGCGGGCCACCGGACCATCTCTAGCCACCCGACGTGGAACCCGCAACGCGCTGGCGGCAGTTGATGCAAGGTCCTGAGGGGGAGCTCCCACTGGATGAAGCTGCGCTCCTGATCGCCGCCCAGGCCAGCCCCGGTCTGGACGTATCCGCGGAGCTGCAGCGCCTGGACGGCGTCGCGGCCCGGGTCAGCCAGGCGGACGCCACGGCCGTATGCCGGGTGCTGTTCGAGGACCTGGGTCTGCGCGGCGACCGTGAAGGCTACGACAACCCTCTCAACTCCTACATCAACCGGGTTCTGGATCGCCGCCTGGGCATCCCCATCTCCCTTTCCCTGCTGCTCATCGTGGTGGGCCGTCGCTGCGGTGTCGAACTGGAGGGCGTCGGCATGCCGGGCCACTTTCTGGTGCGCGACCTGGCGGCGCCCGATCTTTTGATCGACGCGTTCAGCGGCGGGCAGCGGCTCGATCCCCCGGCATGTGAGCGCCTCTACCGAACGATTACGGGGAGTCAGGCCGGCCCGACTCCCGACATGCTGGCGGCCACCGGGCGGCGCGCCATCCTGGCTCGCATGCTCGCGAACCTGGACCGGAGTTTCGAGCGCCGCGCCGACTACGGATCTCTACTGTGGGTGTCCCGTATGCGGCTCAGCATCCCCGACCTGCCCTCCGGCGACCGGGTTCATCTGGCCGCCCGGTTGGGCACCCTCGGCCGATTCGACGACGCCGCGAACGTCCTCGAGGAGCTGGCCGAGGCTCAGCCCGCCGAGGAGGTCGGGGCCCGGTTGCGCTCGGAAGCGGTGTCCTTGCGGGCTCGACTCAACTGAGCGGTCCGAATCTCAACCGAGCGGACCACTGAAGGCTAGATGTACTCGGGGCAGTCGACGTTGCAGAGCTTGAGTCCGTTGCGCAAGGTCTGTTCCACTGCCGCCGTGGTGATCAGCCGCGAGGTGATCACGCCGCCATCGGTGATGACCCGTGCTTTGGCGTTGTAGGAGTTATAGAGGTTGCTGAGATCGAACATGTGGCGGACGAGCACCGACGGGCTTCGCTGCAGAGCCGCGTAAGCGACGACGGTAGGGTAATCGAGGACCTGCAGCAGGAGGCGCGCTTCCGCGGGTTCGAGGCCGGGAGGGGCGTCGGGCCCGGTCGCCTCGGGCCGCCCCGACGCTTTCCTGACGATGCTGCCCGCACGGCAGGCCGTGTAAATCACATACGCGCCGCCCGCTTTGTCGAAGACCTCCACCATGGCGGTCGGGTTCTTCATGTCCATCTCGACGCTGGAGCGGGTGTCCTGCTTGAGGTCGTTGAACACGATCGAAGCGATGGTGAGCTGGCGGGCCACGCTGTCAGGGTCCTCGTCCCCTTCGACCAGCCGGTCGCTGACCCGGGATCGGAAGTAGCCCTGCGCCGCCTGCAGCAGCTCCGCTACGCCCATCGCCGACTCGCGGCTCGACAGCTTCTTGTGCGTGTGCGCATCGACGTAGAACCCGAAGTAGATGTGGTCGAAGGTGGTGCGAGCCGGATCTGCGAGCCCGAGTTGATAGCTGGCCGCGAACAGCCGCTCGAAGTGGGTCTTCTGTTCCTGGCCCACCACATAGATGAAGCTGGTTGGGTCGAAGAGCTTCTGCCGAAGGGCCACCGCCGCCAGGTCCCGCGTCGCGTAAATGCTGCGGCCGTCCCCGCGTCGGACGACATAGCGTTCGGATGGGCTCATGCGGACCACTACCGCGCCGACGTCCTTGCGGATGGCCTGACCGAGCGACTCGAACTCGCTGTCGGAGATGTCGCCGGCGGCGAGCCGGTCCTGCTGGTGGCGCAGGTCAGCGGCGGCCTCGGCCGCTCCGTACTGCACCGCCGCGCCTGAGCGCAGCCACTCATCCACCAGTTTCAGGCCAAGCTGAGCGTAGAAGCTCTCACCGATGACGAAGTCGAAGGTGATGTCCAGCGAGCGATAGAAGGACGAGAAGTCCTCCAGGCTGGCCGCCACGATCTCCTTCCAGAGCGCCAACTCCTCTGGATCCCCGTCCTCGAGCGCGACGAAGCGCCGGTCGGCGGCGGCTTCAAACTCATCCATGGCGCCTCTGAGGGCGTCCTTTGTCTCGACTCCGGGGAGGAGCAGGCGGACCAGGTCGGCGTCCGGGCCGGGCAGGTCAGCGACCGACGCTCCATCGCCGACGGCGCGCTCGAGTATCCGCCGGAGCCGGTAGATCTCGAGCGACCGCTCGTTCCGGTCCGAGCCGGGCGGAAAGCTCTGCTCGAACCGCCGATGGCCTTCCAGGAGGAATCCGAAGCCCCCGTAGTCATTGATGTGGTTGATCCGGAAGACCAGGCCGCCGGCTTCTGCGAGCACATTGGAAAGGACCGCACCGATGATGGTCGAGCGGATGTGCCCAGCGTGAAGGCTCTTGGCGACGTTGGGCGACGAGTAGTCGACGACGTAGCGCTCAGTTACCAGCGGATTGGTGCGGCCGTAGGACAAGCCCGCGTCGACGATCGACCGGGCGGCGTCCAGCAGCCAGTCGTCGCGAAGCTTGATGTTGATGTACATCCCCACGGAGTCGACCGACGCCACCTGGCCGGCGAACTCGGGACCTTCCAGGGCGGCCCGGATCGCCGGAGCATGATCGCTCGCGAAGCGCCGCGGGCCGCCGTCCTTGAGCAAGGCCGGAAACTTCAGGGCCACATCAGCGCTGAAGCGGCCGCGCTCGATCAGATCGACGAGGACCTCGCCGACCGCCACACCAGAGGTGTCAGGCAGCAGGGTGCGAACCTTGTCGATGAAATCGCCCAGAGGATCCGGCGGACGAACCGTGCCGGCTCGAGATTCGTGGCGAGCCAGCCGCTCGTCCCGCTTGGCGAGCACTTCGCGATAGCTCGCTTCGTGAGTTGGGAAGGTGGCGTCATCGTTTAGGGGCGCTGGCACTCCGAATCAGGATAGGTGCCAGTGCGGCCCGACTGCTACAGGGGGCTCTGGCTCGAGGCCCGGCCGGCGCCGAACGCCGTCCGATCTGGACCACCTCACGGCAGATGCTTACGGAGACCAGGGGGGCGCGCTCAAACTGCTTCTTTCCGCGAATACTGTCCCGGATCGGCCATACCGGACCCCACGAGGGGAGCCAGCGACGTCAACGATGAGCGGGTGACCTGACGATGACCACGCAACGGCATCGCTATCAGCATCCGTGCTCCGCCATGGTGACGGGCCTGGCCGGGGCCGCGTCGTCCCACTCGGCGATCGGCGATGTCGTTACCGTCGCGGCTCGGCGCGACAGCTGACCATGCCGGGCGCCCGCTCCCAGCAAAGGGCGAGAGTGATCCGGCGCCGCCGGCTGGTGACCGTACTGACGGCCGCGGCGGTCATCGTCGCAGTCATACTGGCCGTCCGCGCCACGACGAGCTCCTCCGACGAGTCGGATCAGCCGGCCGGCCGGGCGGCCCCGCCCTCGTCCGCCGCGGTGATCAAGGACTCCGGTGGCCCGGCCGATCAGGGGAGCGCCGTCGACCCATCGGCGTTCGTGCCCGGCGCTTGTGTCGCCTTCCCGCCCACCGCCGGCAACCGCGGCCTCACGGTCTTCCTGGACGCCGGACACGGTGGGATCGACCCCGGCGCGGTCGGTGCTACTGAAGCGGGCCGGATTATTGAGGAGGCGGATTTGACGCTTGCGGTCGAGATGGATGCCACGACCATCCTGCGCGGTGCCGGCTTTCGCGTGGTCGTGTCGCGGACTGGTGACACCACAGTGGCCCGCAACGGCCCGGGCGACGTCGACAACGGTCTCTTTACGGTTCAAGGTTCCCACAACGACGTGGCCGCCAGGGACGTCTGCGCCAACGAGGCCCACGCCAATGTTCTGATGGGCGTCTACCTCGACTCGGGCTCCCCGGCCAACGCCGGGAGCGTGACCGGCTATGACGCGGTGCGGCCCTTCGCAGCGGACAACCTGCGCCTGGCGCAGTTGGTACAACGCGACGTGCTGGCAGCCATGAACGCCCATGGTTGGACCATCCCTGACGGGGGAGTGCTGCCTGACAGCGAGCTTGGATCGGCGCTCTCCAGCCAGGCGGTCGCTTACGGCCACCTCATGCTGCTTGGCCCGGCCGAGACCGGCTACTTCACCACGCCGAGCCAGATGCCCGGCGCGCTGATCGAGCCGTTGTTCGTCACTGACCCCTTCGAAGGTTCGATAGCGGCCAGTTCGCTTGGCCAGCAGGTGATCGCGGCCGGGCTGGCCAACGCCATCGAGGGCTACTTCGCCTCCCAGGCGCCGACCACTTCCCCGTCGGTGTGAGCCCCGGAGACCCCCCAGACCCCCCCTCCGGCCAGACCCCCCCGCCGGCCAGACCCCCCCGTCCGGCCAGACCCCCCCGTCCGGCCAGACCCCCCGTCGGCCCAGCACCCCCCGTCCGGACGCAATCGACCACTCACGGCCAGAGGTGCGACGCCCGTGGCGCGAGGGCGGGTGCTAAGGCGCCGAAACCACCCGGGCTGCGGTCACTGCTTCCAGATCGGCCAGGCTCACACCCGGCACCATTTCGAGCGCCACAAAGCGGCCATGGGCGGCGTCGACATCGAGGACCGCCAGGTCGGTGTACACCCGGCTGACCACGCCAGGGGCGGTCAACGGCAGGTGGCACCGCTCGACGAGCTTGGGGCGGCCCTCGGAGGTGGTGTGCGTCATCGCCACCCACACCCGGCGCGCTCCCGTTGCCAGATCCATGGCTCCTCCCACTGCAGGCACGGTGTCGCCATCGCCCGACCAGTTGGCCAGATCACCTGCGCTCGACACCTCGAACCCCCCCAGGATGGCCAGGTCGAGGTGTCCGCCGCGAATGAGTGCGAATGAGTCGGCGTGCGCCATGAAGGACCCACCGGGGACCACTGTCACGGGTTGCTTGCCGGCGTTGATCACATCCGGGTCGACGCCACCGGGGTCCGGCGCCGGGCCCATCCCGAGCAGGCCGTTCTCGCTGTGAAAGACGATCTCCCGTCCCTCCGGCAGATGGTCGGCGACCAACGTCGGCAGGCCGATGCCCAGGTTGACGTAGCTCCCGTCCGGGACGTCGGCGGCCACCCGGGCGGCCACCTGCGCCCTCGTCCAGCGCTTCAGGACCGGCGCGTCAACCATCGCGGCCCCTCTCGCCCGAAGCATGGGCGCTGACCACCCGGTCCACGAAGATCCCCGGTGTCACGATCGCCTCGGGATCGAGCTCGCCAAGTGCCACGATGGCGTCCACCTCGACGACCGTCAGATCGGCGGCCATGGCCATGGTCGGACCATAGTTGCGAGCGGTGGCCCGGTACACCAGGTTTCCCCAGCGGTCGGCCAGGCGGGCCTTGATCAACGCCACATCGCCTCGAAGCGGGTATTCGAGGACCTGTGTCCGTCCGCCCAGGACGCGGGTTTCCTTGCCCTCGGCCAGGGAGGTGCCAGCGCCGGTCGCGCTGTAGAAGGCACCGATCCCTGCTCCGGCCGCCCGGATACGTTCGGACAGGACGCCTTGCGGTACGACCTCCAGGTCGATCTCGTGGTTGCGGTACCGGTGCTCGAACCACACCGAACCCGCTGAACGCGGGTACGAGCAGACCACTTTGCGCACCCGCCCTGCCCTGAGCAGGGCGGCCACGCCGCGATCGCCCGCCCCCGCGTTGTTGGCGACTACGGTGAGCTCGCTCGCGCCCTGGTCGATCAGAGCGTCGATCAGCTCGTTTGGAACGCCGACCTCACCGAATCCCCCGACCAGGACAGTGGCGCCATCCGGGACCCCGGTTACCGCGTCGGCGACGGTCGCAACGCGTTTGTCGATCATGGGGCTGGCACCGGGCCGATCCCGCCGGCGACGCTACCGGGGGCGGCCGGCCCCGACCTCAGCCGTTTACCCACTCAGCTGTTTACCCACCAGGCGAAGCCGAGATCGGCGATCTCGGCCGGCACCGTGTGCCCACCGTCGAACTCGTGGAAGGTCACGGCGTAGTCGCCGAAGCCGAGCTGGGCGGCGATGCGCCGGCCGCACACGTCGATGGGCAGGACCTGGTCCTGGGTTCCGTGAGAGATGAACACTCGTGGTTTCCCGTGGACCTCGATGGTGAGGAGGAATCCCGGGGAGAAAGCCACGATGGCGCCGAACAGGTCGCCATTGGTCAGCCCGAGCGACAGGGCGTAGGACGCCCCGTCCGAGATGCCGCCGATCGCGAGGCGGTCGAAATCGACGTCGCAGTCGTCCGCAACCTTGTTGAGGACCCGGTCGATGAACTGCACGTCAGGGCCGAACTGATGCCAGGCGATGATGTCCCACGTGGGACCCCGTGAGTCCGGGGCGGCGACCACCGCGCCGTAACGATCGGCCGCGCCGAGTACGGCGCGCAGCACCCGCCGGCCGTTGCCGCTCGCACCGTGGAGGAACACCATGATCGGGGCGCCGGCCTCGGCGGTCTCGGGGACGTACAGGACGCCGTCTCGTTCGGGCCAGAGCCCGAGCGGACCGTCCCGAGCGGTTGTATTCCTGCTGCTGCGCTGCGGTCGGAACTCCAGCCTGGCGGTCTCACTGGTCGGTGTGGCGGGGCCTTGATCGGTCATGGCCGTCGTCTCGTATCGTCACCACTCAGCGGTCCACCCGGCGGCCGAGGGTCGCGATCAGGATGGCCTTGATGGTATGGACGCGGTTCTCGGCCTCGTCGAAGACGATCGAGGCGGGAGACTCGAATACCTCGTCGGTGACTTCGAGGGCGTCGAGCCCGCACAGCTCGTACAGTTGCTCGCCGATCGTCGTGCGCCGATCGTGAAAGGCGGGCAGGCAGTGCATGAACTTCATATCGGGATTTCCCGTGCGAGCGACCATCTTCGCGTTCACCTGGTAGGGGAGGAGCCAATCGATGCGATCCTTCCACTCGGACGCCGGTTGGCCCATTGAGAGCCACACGTCGGTGTACAGGAAATCGACACCAGCGACGCCCTCGTCGATGTCCTCGGTGACGGTCAGGCGGGACCCGGATGCGGCCGCGATCCCACGGGCCGATTCGACCAGCTCAGGGTTGGGCCACAGTCGGCGCGGCGCGCAGATCCTTACGTCCATGCCCAGCATGGTGCCGACCACCATCAGGGAGTTGCCGGTATTGAATGCCGCGTCGCCCAGATAGCAGTAGGAGATGTCGGTGAGCGCCTTGGGGGAATGTTCCTGCATCGTCATGACGTCGGCCAGCATCTGGGTCGGATGGAAGTCATCGGTCAGGCCGTTGTAGACCGGCACGCCAGCATGACGCGCCAGCTCTTCCACGGCCTGCTGGCTGAAGCCGCGGTACTCGATGGCGTCGAACATCCGGCCGAGCACCCTGGCCGTGTCCTTCATGGACTCCTTCTGCCCGATATGCGTGCCTTCGGGCCCGAGGTAAGTCACGTGGGCGCCCTGATCGTGGGCGGCGACCTCGAAAGCACAGCGGGTACGGGTCGAGGCCTTTTCGAAGACCAGGGCGATGTTCTTCCCTGTCAGATGCTGGCGCTCGTAGCCCTGGCGCTTGGCTGTCTTCAGATCACCCGCCAGGCGCAGCAAGAAGAGAAGCTCGTCGGCCGTGAAATCCAGCTCTTTGACGATGCTGCGGCCGCGCAGGTCGACGGCGGTCGAGGCATCGGGCACGAACCCACCCTACCGGGTTAACGGCCGGCAGACCGAGGGGCCTGGCGGCGAGTTGCGCCCCGGCCGGCCGCTTTCGCGGTCCGCCCTCCGGACCGCCGGGCGGCTCGGCCCGCGAAGAAAAACTGGGGCCGGCCCCGCTCGAACTCCTCGAAGACCACCACGGTGTCGAGCCCATTGACCCGGGCCGTAAAGCGTTCCTGGTCGAGCGCCCGCAGCCGGAAGGGCGGCGGCGTCTCGCCCTGCTGTAGTTCGGCAATGGGACCAGTCAGTTCTGTATTCACCACGAGTCCACCGTCCTCGACGGTGATCCTGTGGCGTACGCCGAGTCGTTCGTAGGTGCCGGCGTAGCGGTCCAGCGGAAGGTCGGGCGCAGGGTCGGATGCCGTTGGGGTGTCCGGCATTCGTATTCCCACCAGATCCTCGAACAGCCAGCGACCGAGATCGCGCCACAGGAGCCCCCCTGTGATCGAGTTGGTCAACAGGGCCACGACCAGGTTCTCGTCCGGAACGGCCTGGAGGAAGGAGAGCTGGCCAATCGTCCCTCCCCCGTGCCCGATGACCCGCCGGCCGTCCCACTCCGCCATGAGCCAACCGAGGCCCTGGGTCAACGGAACCGTCGACGTCGGGGGCTGGCGCAGCTGCACCTGCTGCATGGCGCGAACCGAGTCCCCGGACAGGATCTGGCTGCCGTCGGGCCCGGTTCCCCCTTGCAGGTGCATTTGCACGAAGCGGACCAACTCGGCCGCGGTCGACGTTGTCATGCTGCCCGCCGGCGCTTGCGCGTACTCCATCACGACGACCGGCGGGACGTGGGGCATGCCGTCCGGTCCGATGACGTGCCCCACCGCACATCGCTGGGCGACCATCTCCTCGACGAGCGCCGTCGTCCGTCTGAGCCCGAGGGGGTCGCAGATCCGGCGCCGCAACAGCTCGTGGAACGGGCTGCCGGTGATGACCTCGGCCAGGCGCCCCGCCACCACGAAGCCGGTGTTGCAATATGACCACAGCTGACTGGGCCGATGGACCAGGTCGATGTCGACCAGTGAGGCCACATACCGCTCGATGGCGTCGTCGCCGCGGCCGAATCCTTCGAAGTAGTCGCCCTGGATGCCGCTGCTGTGGGTGAGCAGCTGGCGGACGGTGATCTGCTCCGCGCCGGCGCGGTCCGCGAGCGAGAAGTCGGTGAGGTAGTGCCGGACCGGTTGATCCAGGTCGACCTCGCCCGAGTCGACCAGCTGCATCACCAGGGTGGTGGTGAAGAGCTTGGTATTGGATCCGATCTGGAAGATGGAGGTCGGCGTGGTGGCGACATCGGTGTTGGCGTTGACCACGCCGGTGGCGAAGTCCAGGAGCTCGTCGCCGAGCCCGACCGCCAGAGTGGCCCCGGGGACGCGATGCCGGCGGGCCAGGGCGTCGAGTCGATCCTGGATGTCGGTGAGCCGGCCGACGAGCGTGGTCATGGATGGGAGGCTATCGGGCGGGCGTGTCCGTAGAACCGCTTCGTGTCGCCGATGGTTGGGCCACCGGGCCATCCGCCCCCCGCCTCCTGGGCGAGAGATGGGAAAGGCTTCTGGTCGCGCTAGGGGTTTTGTCGCCGCCGATCCCGAATCGCCGGTTTTGACGCGGCCCTTAGTTTTCGAAAAGGATGAGCCTATGGGTCTGGAAGAAGAACCCCTGCCGGGCGATACCGTAGGTCTGCTCGAGGGCATCGCTTCCACGCGAGCCATTCGCCGATACCGCGACGAACCGGTGCCGCCTGCGGCGCTGCGGGCCATTCTCTTCGGAGCTTCCCGCGCCCCGAGCGGGTCCAACCGCCAGCCGTACCGTTTCATCGTCCTCACAGACGGGCCCAAAGCCCGAGAAGCCAAACGTCTAATCGCAGAGTCGGGGCGCCGCGCCTGGAACTTCAAGCGAGAGACCGACCGCTACGACAGCGGCTCGGGTGTCCGTGGCGACACCCCGAAATCCCGCATGGCCCGCGCCATGCAGCAGTATGTCGATGACTTCGACCGGGTGCCGGTGCTGATCCTGCCGTGCCTGGTCCGATATCGGCAGCCGACCTCGTTCGAAGGGGCGTCGATCTTTCCCGCCTGTCAAAACATCCTGCTCACGGCGCGGGCTCTCGGCTATGGGGGCGTGATCACCGGCTTTCATTTCGGCGCGGAGGCTGAGTTGCGCGCCCTGCTGGATGTGCCGGAGCTCGCCTTCATGGCCGCCACCATCACCATCGGCAAGCCTGAGGGTGGCCACGGCCCGGTGCGCCGCCGTCCGCTCAATGAGCTCGTGTATGGAGAGGGGTGGGATCACGTGCCCGATTGGGCGGTCGACCCGCCTGGCGCCCGGCACACTGCCGCCGGGCCTCCCCGGGGTACGGCCAGCTGGCCATTGGAGCAGGCGGGCCGAGACTGACGGCACCGATATCGCAGCGGTCTTGTCGGGGTTGGCTAACGCGCCCAGCGGGACGCGTCGCTCAGGCGTTTGATGATGGCGGGATCCAATTGCAGGTCGAACCCCTCCATGTTCTGCCCGTACTGGTCGAAGGTGCGAGGGCCCATGATGACTGACGTGATACCCCGTCGGGAGAGCACCCACGCGATGGCCACCGCCGTGGGGGTCGTTCCGATCTCGGCCGCCACCTTGGCGACCGCGTCCGCGGTGTCGAGGCTCTGCTCGTCAAGCATGTTGCGCCAGAACCCGCCTCGGGCCGCCCGGCTGCCCAAAGGTGGTTCCTCTCCGCGCCGGTACTTTCCGGTGAGGACACCGCCACCAAGCGGACTGTAGATCATGGTGCCAAGCCCGTGCCGCTCGCACGCCGGCAGCACGTCTTCCTCGATCCGCCGGCTGGTCAGCGAGTATCGCGGCTGAAGGCTCACGAACGGGCTCCAGCCGTAGCGGGCGGCGATGCCCTGCGCTTCGACGATCTGCGATCCGGTCCAGTTCGAACAGCCCAGATATCGGACCTTCCCTGCCTGGACGAAGCCGTGCAGGGTGGCCATTGTCTCCTCGACCGGCGTCGCCGGATCAAAGCGATGGCACTGGTAGAGGTCGACGTAATCGGTGCCGAGCCGGCGCAGACTGGCCTCCAGAGCCCGGGTGAGGTACTTGCGGCCGAGGCCGGTGTCGTTGGGGCCCTGGCCAGTTGCCCCGAAGCCCTTGGTGGCCAGCACCACCTCGTCGCGCCGGCCTTTGATGGCCCGCCCTACCACCTCCTCGGACTCTCCGCCCACGTACACATTGGCGGTGTCGATGAAATTCCCGCCGGCGTCGAGAAAGGCGTCGATAATCCGACGGCTCTCCTGTTCGCTGGTCGGCGCGCCCTGGCCATGTCCGAACATCATCGCCCCGAGACACGGGCGGGAAACGTGTAGACCGGAGCGGCCCAGCGTGGTGTAGTCCATGAACATTGCTCCTTGGTAAACGACAGCCGTGAAGAAGGGACGCGTTACCGGGCCGGGGCGGGTGCCCTCACCAGATCCTTGATCGCCGGGACGACCGGCGGCGCTTCACGCCAGTTGGGTACTCCGTCTTCGGGCAGGGCGGCCGGTGCCTTGTTGTCGTGGACCTCGGCCCAGTGCGAATGGTTGAGCTCGTGCAAGGTAAAGCAGGCCTGCAGCGCGTTGTAGAAGCCCATGTTGTCCACGCTCTGGTTGACCGATTCCTTGATCAGCAACGACGTCATGCTCGGCAGCGCCGCGATCCGCCGGGCGAACTCGAGCGTGCGCTCGGGCAGATCTTCGACCGGGAAGACCTTCGACACCATTCCGAGGCGATGGGCCTCCTCGGCGTCGAGCGAGTCCCCTGTCAGCAGAAGTTCCTTGGCCTTGCGCGGCCCGAACTCCCACGGATGGGCGAAGTACTCCAGGCCGCACATCCCGAGCCGGGTGCCGACCACGTCGGCGAAGACGGCGTTGTCGGCGGCCACGATGAGGTCACAGCACCACATCAGCATCAGCCCCCCCGCGTAGACGCTGCCCTGGACCTGGGCGACGGTGACCTTGCGGAGGTTGCGCCAGCGGAGCGTGTTCTGGAAGAAGTAATGCCATTCCTGCAGCATCCGGGCCTCGGCGCCCTTGCGGCTACCGCCGCTCATGGCGTAACTCTGATGAAAGTCCGGGCCGGGAGTCCGCTCTGCGACCGCGTCCCTGGAGCCGAGATCGTGGCCGGAGGAGAACAGTGGACCAGCGCCGGCCAGGATGACGACGCGGACCTGGTCGTCGCCCTCCGCCTCCAGAAAGGCGTCACCGAGCTCTACCAGCAAGCCCCGGTTCTGGGCATTCCTGGCCTCGACCCGATTGAGGGTGATCCGGGCGATCTTGCCGTCATCAAGGGTTTCGTAGTCGATGTACTTTCCAGGCACGGTGCAACCTCCTCGTCGCGTGCAGGGGGCATTTGGGTATTTGGCCGCGCCCCCAGCGCGGCCGAGAGACTCGCGGTTGCGAAATCTTATAGGGAGCACCCGCTTGCCGCACCAGCCCCGCTTCACATCGGGTATGGCCAGGCCAAGGTCCGGACCGACAGGCGAAGTTTGGCCTGGTGCAGTCCCAAAGGCAGGAGTTCTCGGGCTCCCGGCGACCAGGTTAGGGTTGGGTGGGGTGGCTGTTGGGCCGCAGCCATGTCAGAGATGAGGATGGGATCGGATCTGATGCGAATCGTGGTCTGTGTCAAGCATGTGCCGAGTGGTCGCTGGCGGCTTGATCCTCCCGGGTGGAGCCTGGATCGTGGCGGTCCGGGTGAGCTGAATCGTTTCGACCGGTACGCAGTGGAGGAGGCGGTGCGGCTCAAGGAGCGTGCCGGTGCCACCGAGGTGGTGGCGGTATCCATGGGCCCGGCGTCCGCGGCGGAGTCGTTGCGGACGGTGCTGGCGTTGGGCGCGGACCGCGCCGTGCTGGTTTGTGACGAGGCGGCGGAAGGGTCGGATCTGTTGGGCACGGCACGGGTGTTGGCGGCCGTGCTGGGTCCTGAGCAGCCCGATCTGGTGTTGTTCGGACAGCAGAGCGAGGACGGGATGGGCGGGGTGCTGGTGGCTGCGGTGGCGGATCTATTGGGATGGCCGTTTGTGTCGCAGGCGGCCAGGCTGGAAGTCGGCGATGGGATACGGGTGACCCGGCAAACCGAGTCCGGTGATGAGGTGATCGAGGCGCCTCTGCCGGCGCTGGTGTCGGTGGGTGATTCGATCAACGAGCCGCGCTACACGTCTTTGAAAGGAGTGATGGCGGCGAAGCGCAAGCCGCTGGCTACGCCGGCGCTGGCGGAGCTGGGTGTGGCCGGCGAGGCGGCGGGCCGGGCCGGGGCGGGCACCTGGGTGAAGGGGGTGGGGGCGCCTCCGGCCCGGGCGCCGGCGACCCGGGTGGAGGATGAGTCGGCGGCGGCCGAGGTGATTGTGGCGTTTTTGGCCGACCGGCAGCTGGCGTGAAGGTCCTGGTCTTCCTGGAGCACGCCGCCGCTCGCGGCGTGCCGGGGGGTTCGGCGCAGGCCGCCGGCGGCGGGCGGGGGGTTTCGGGGCAGGCCGCTGGCGGCGGGCGGGTGGTTTCGGCGCAGGCCGCTGGCGGCGGGCGGGGGGTTTCGGCGCAGGCTCGCGGCGGACTGCTGCGGGGTTCGGCGGGGGTGTTGACCAAGGCGGCCGGCCTGTCGGAGGGGTCGGTGGCGGCGGTGTTGGCCGGCGGGCGCGGGCTCGACGCCCTGGCCCAAGAAGCCGGCCGTTTCGGGGCGGCCAAGGTGTATGTGGCTCGGGCCGAGGTGCTCCATCCGCCCCTGCCCCAGCCGCTCGTCGATGTGGTCGAGAGGGTCGTGATCGACGGCGGCTATGACACAGTGCTGTTCTCGAACTCGGTGCTGGCCGCCGACGTGGCGGCCGGCCTGGCGGCCCGGCTGGGGGCTGGCCTCAACTGGGACCTGGTGGATATGGCCGAGCGGGATGGTGAGCTGACCGCTCACCGTTTGGCGTTTCTGGACTCGACGCTGGTCGAGGTGGGTTGGCGGGGTGAGCGACGAGTGGGTTTGTTCCGGCCCGGCGTGTTTGACCCGCTGCCGGTGGGGGACGAGAAACCGGAGATCGAGGAAGTGGCGGTCGAGTTCCGGCCCTATTCGCTGGCGGCGAGGGTGGCGAGCCGCCAGATCCCCGACCAGGAGGACGGGGTGTCGCTGGAGGATGCCGAGGTTGTCGTGGCCGGCGGCATGGGGCTTGGGGGTGCCGAGAATTTCGCGCTGGCCGAGGAACTGGCCCGCGAGCTGGGTGGCATCGTCGGCGCCACCCGGGCGGCTGTGTATGCGGGCTGGTACCCACGGGCCGCCCAGATCGGCCAGACCGGCACGACGGTGGCGCCGAAACTGTACGTGGCACTGGGCATTTCCGGGGCCGTGCAGCACAAGGTGGGCATGCAGAGTTCCAAACTGGTGGTGGCGGTCAACAAGGATCCATCCGCCCCGATATTCGACTTCAGCGATCTGGCCGTGGTGGGCGACGTGCACACCATCGTGCCGCAGCTGGTGGCCCGATTGCGCCAGCGCAAAGGCGCCTAGATGGTGCGCCCGGCGGACTACCCGCCGCCGTTTGATGCTGCCGGGTTCGTGGCCGATCCTGGTCAGTACGTGGCCGAGCCCGGTGGGGGTGGGCCGGGCGGGGGTGGGCCAGGCGGGGGTGGGCCGGGCGGGGGTGGGCCGGGCGGGGGTGGGCCAGGCGGGCGTGTGACAGAGCCGATCGAGGTGGGGGTGGCCATCGTGGGGGCGGGGCCGGCCGGGCTGGCGTGCGCCATCCGGTTGGGCCGGCTGCTGGACGACGACCCCCACATGGCCGGCCGGCTGGGCCAGGTGCCGGTAGCCGTGCTGGAAAAAGGTCAGCAGACCGGCTCCCATCTGCTGTCCGGCGCCGTGCTCAACCCGAGGTCGCTCCGGACCCTGCTCGGCGGCCGCATTCCTCTGGAAGAGATGCCCACCTTCGGGCCGGTGCCGGGGGAGCGGATCTACGTCCTCACCTCGCGGCATGCCCTTCCGATCCCGACTCCGCCGCCCATGCGCAACCAGGGCAATCTCATCGTGTCGTTATCCCGGCTGGGCCGGTGGATGGCCACCCGGGCCGAAACGGCGGGCGCCATGGTGCTCGCCGAGACTGCGGCGGACACCCTGCTGGTCCACGACGGCCGGGTGGTCGGAGTGCGCAGCGGGGCCAGGGGCCGCGGACCGGCCGGGGAGCCGCTGGCCAACTTCGAGCCTGGCACCGACATCGTGGCTCGCATGACGGTTCTGGCCGAGGGCACCCAGGGGCACCTGACCGGGGTGGCCATGGACCGCTTCGGGCTGCGGCCGCCGGTGCCACAAACCTGGGAGCTTGGTGTCAAAGAGGTGTGGCGGGTCCCCCGGCCGCTCGGCCAGGTCATCCACACTATGGGATGGCCGCTGCGGGCGGAGGCCAGGTATCGGGAGTTCGGCGGTTCGTTCCTGTACCCGATGGGCGCCGAGCATGCGGCCATCGGCATGGTGGTCGGCCTGGACTACCGCGATGCCGCCCTGTCGGTCCACGATCTTCTTCAGCAGCTGAAAACCCATCCCAGCATCCGCCCGCTCCTCGAGGGAGGCGAGCGTCTGGAGTGGGGAGCCAAGACCATCCCGAGCGGCGGCTGGCACGCCCTGCCCCTAAGGCTGCACGCCCCTGGCCTGTTGCTCTGCGGCGACGGCGCCGGGCTGGTCAACGTTCCCACCCTCAAGGGCATCCACTACGCCATCGAGTCGGGCCGCCTGGCCGCTGATGCCATCTTCGCGGCCTTGCGGAATCCCGACGACGAAAAGGCCGCGGTGGCCGGCTACGACCGGGCTGTGCGCAACGGCTTTATCGGCCGCGACCTCCACCAGACCCGCGATGTCCGCCAGGCCTTCGGCCGTGGCTTCTTCCTGGGCGGAGCGGCGGCCGGTCTGATGACAGTTTCAGGGGGACGGCTCACCGCCGGCAGACTCGTCAGCGAAGCCGACACTCACCAGCCCGTGCTCCGGACCGACCGGGACCGCACCTACCCGACGCCCGATGGCCGGCTCATCTTCGACAAGTTGTCCTCGGTCTACGCCGCTGGCAACAGGACCCGCGACGATCAGCCCAACCACATCCGGCTCATGCAACGAGTACCCGCCGATCTGGCCGAGCTGTGGGTCCACCTCTGTCCCGCTCAGGTCTACACCGCCGGCCCGGCTGACGACGACGGCATGGCCACCGTTGACATCGCCGCCTCGAACTGCGTCCAGTGCGGCGCCATCTCCGCCAAAGGCGGCCGGCTCACCCCGCCCGAAGGCGGCTCTGGGCCTCAGTACACCCTG
Source organism: uncultured Acidimicrobiaceae bacterium (assembly GCA_963834725.1). Lineage (GTDB taxonomy): Bacteria > Actinomycetota > Acidimicrobiia > Acidimicrobiales > Palsa-688 > PALSA-693. The sequence continues at coordinate 1,352,652 of CAWICN010000001.1, read as the reverse complement.
ACGTAGCCGACCGGAGCCGCTGCACGAATCATTCGACCCTGATGTCGCCAACCGGAGCCCGGGCTCGAATCATTTGTGTTATAAAAGTCGCGTAATACGCGACTTTTATAGCACAAATCACTGCGACCGGGCCCCTGCGGCCAGGCCCCACGCCGGGCCCCCACGGCCGGGGAATCCCGCCGCCCCCAACAACAGCGCCGGGACTGGCCAGCACGAACGGTGCAGTCGTGCCTAAGTGGCGGTCAGATCCAGGTCGGGCGGCGGCTGATCGGGCATCTTCCAGCGCAAGAACGATTTGTCGTAGAACTCGTGATTGGCGTTGGCTTGATCGATCATCGTCGCAAATGCCGTCTCGAACCCGGCCCAGTCCTCGGCCTCGATGCTGTCGCGCACCGCCGCGACGCTTTCGGCGATGAACTTGTCCATGTTTTCGGCGTACTTCGGCCGGAGAATGGCGCCCTTCTCCATAAGGTTCACCGCTTCTGAGAGTTGAAAACGGGCCAGCACCTTGTTGCCCGCCTTGCCCGCGTAATAGCATTTGTGAATCCGCTGTCCGACGAGGGGCATGATCTCGGCCATGCCGGGCATCAGGGCGCCCAGATCACTGAGCGAAATCGAGCCACCCTTGATGGCGATGTCGTGATCGTGATCGGACGAGTCAGCCATGAGCCGATCCTAACAGCCGGGGTGCGGCCGGCCTCTGGCGTAACCGCCGTCCTGGCGTCCCGCCGTCCTGGCGTCCCGCCGTCCTGGCGTCCCGCCCTCCGGGCGTCCCGCCGTCCTGGCCTCCGGGGCTGACCTGGAGACCCACTGCTGTGTAGGGTTCGGTGACGATGGAGACGCCAGACCGCAGCCTCGTCGACGAGGCCATCGATCGCCTGCTCGATGAATATCCGCCGGCGGCCACCGACCCCATCACTTTCCTGCGAGCTCAGTTCGATGCCGGCCTCGCGTATGTCTGGTTTCCCGTCGGCTATGGCGGGCTGGGACAAGCGTTGGATGTTCAGCAAGCGGTCGACGAGCGCCTGACCGCAGCGGGCGCCCCCGCAAGTGGCCGGGTTACCAATGCCATCGCCGCCGGCCAGGGGGCGGCCAGCATCCTGGCTTATGGAAGCGAGGAGCAGAAGCAGCGCTATCTTCGACCTTTTTTCACCGCAGAGCTCATGGGCTGCCAGCTCTATAGCGAGCCCGGTTCGGGATCGGACCCGGCGTCTCTGTCGACGCGTGCCGAACGCCACGGTGACGAGTGGATTGTCAACGGACTGAAGGTGGGTAGCGCAGTCGGCGGACGCGCCGATGTGGCCATGCTGCTGGCCCGCACCAATCCCGGTGCCACGAGGCACGCCGGCCTGACGCAGTTCATCCTGGATATGGGCGCGCCGGGGATCGAGGTGCGGCCGGTGCGGCAGATGACGGGGAGCCCCGCGTACAGCGAGGTCGCCCTCACCGACGTGCCCATTCCCGATTCCGAACGGCTCGGTGAGGTCAACCAGGGGTGGTCGGTGTCGCAGCACACGCTCGTGCACGAACGCTCGAACGTGCAAAGGTGGCGCGCCCGGGGTGAGGGTCCCATCGCCGTGGCCACAGCGGCGTGGCAGGCGCGCCCCGACAAGAGCTCGCCCGCCGCCCGGGCCCTCCGTTCGGAGCTGATGCGTCACTGGGTCGACGCCGAGGTGGTGCGGCTGCTGCAGATGCGAGCGGGCGTACTGCGCGCCCAGGGCCGGTCCGGGGCGGAGGCTTCGCTCGGGAAGCTGGCGGTCTCGACGACCGGCCGCCGCCTGGCGGAATGGGCGCCGGCCCTCCTGGGGCCCGCCGGCGCGCTGCTGGAGGAGGGCTACGCGCCGATGGGCGGTCGACCGACGCGCCGGAGCCTGGTGATGGCCTGCGTTGCCAGCCCGGGCATGGCCGTCGCCGGCGGCACCGATCAGATACAGCGCAACATTATTGGCGACCGGGTCCTGGGCCTTCCGCCGGAGCCCGCCGTCGATCGCGGGGTCGGACCGCCTTCGCATTCCTAGAAGAGGCTGGCTCCCCAGGCCCAGGTTTGCCGAGCCCGGTCGCGGACCCGGTGATCAGGATGCGGGAGGGGTGGAGTCCCCGACCTTCCGGGGTCATGGGGCCCGAACCCGACTCGGCCAACCAGGCGCCGACCCTTTACTTCTTGACCGCGACTACTTGACTGGCGCAAGCAAGTTGTGCGAGCCTACAAGCAGAATGACCAAGTCTGAGGGCGGGAGCGGGCCCTATTCCGCCCTGGAACCGCTCGTGGCCGTCGAGTACGCCCTGACCCGGTTCTTGCGCCAGGCCACCCGCCCGGCGGTCGGCAAGCGGCTGATGGCCGTCGGCGGCGTCACCATGGACAGAGCGGTCTATGCCGCCCTCGTTCGGATCGACGAGACCGAACCCATCCGGCCGACCGAGCTGGCCGAGATCCTCGGCATCGACCTGTCGGCGGTCAGTCGCCAGGTCCGCGACCTGGTGCAGGCCTCCCTGGTCGAGCGAACCCCGGACGCCGCCGACCAGCGGGCCTGCCGTCTCCGCTTGACCGATGATGGTCGCGCCCTGCTCGGCCGGGTGCGCCAGGCCCGGCAGGACGCCCTGCGTGAGCTGCTCGATGGATGGAGCGACGCTGACCAGCGCACTCTGGCCCGGCTGGTCGCCCGGCTGGCCGACACCATGGCGACCCAGGTCTCCCATGATTCGCCCGGGCCTCACCACCCGCCGGCGACACCACCACACCATCCACGCCCAATGGCCGCGAGCCTGGACCCGGTGGAGGCCGCCGCAACGGGAAGCCACCGGCCATGACCGCCACCGCGTCCGACCGCGTCGAGGCGGGGGCGCCATCAGGGCTGACGCATCGGCGCATCCTCATCATCTACGGCGCCCTCATGATCGGGACGCTGCTGGCCGCCCTGGACCAGACCATCATCGCCACGGCGTTGCCGACCATCGTCGGGGATCTGGGCGGGCTCAACCACCTCTCGTGGGTGGTGACGGCCTACCTGCTCACGTCCACGTGTTCGACACCGGTGTGGGGGAAGCTCGGCGACCTCCACGGGCGCAAACGCATGTTCCAGGCGTCGATCGTGATCTTCCTGATCGGATCGATCCTGTCGGGGCTGACCCAGTCGATGATGCAGCTCATCCTCTTCCGGGGCGTGCAGGGCCTGGGTGCAGGGGGGTTGATGTCGCTGCCGATGGCGATCATCGGCGACATACTCTCGCCCCGTCAGCGCGGCCGCTACCAGGGCTACATGGTCGGAGTCTTTTCGCTCTCCAGTATCGCCGGCCCGGCTATCGGGGGATTCTTCACCCAGAACCTGACCTGGCGGTGGTGCTTCTGGGTCAATATCCCCATCGGAATCGTGGCGTTGATCGTTGTCGGCTCGGTGCTCAACCTCCCGTTTCAAAAGATCCAGCGCCGCATCGACTATCTGGGTGCCGTCCTGCTCATGTCGGCTGTGGCCGGCTTGCTGCTGGTGACGGTCTGGGGCGGCAGCTCATACGCGTGGAACTCGATCGAGATCATCTCTTTGATCGTCGGCAGTCTCGTTCTCCTCGTCGCCTTCGTGTGGCACGAGGGACGGGCCGAAGAACCGGTGCTACCGCTCCGCCTCTTTCACAACAGCGTGATCCGGGTCACCAGCGTGATCAGCTTCCTGTCCGGTATGGCGATGTTCGGGGCAACGGTGTACATGCCGCTGTTCCTTCAGCTCGTCGCCGGAGTCTCGCCGATCCTGTCGGGTCTGCTGATGTTCCCGATGATGGCGGGCGTCACCGTCTCCTCCATCATCACGGGCCGCCTGATTTCCCGCACCGGGCGGTACAAGCGCTGGCCCATTATCGGATCGGTGTTGATGCCCCTCGGGATGTACCTGCTCTCCACGATGAACGAGCACACACCGCTCTGGAAGGCCGGTTTGTATATGTTCTCGCTCGGCACCGGGATCGGCCTGATCATGCCGGTCCTCATGGTCGCCCTCCAGAACGCAGCCGATCAGAAGGACCTCGGCGCGGCCACCTCGTCCAACGTCTTCTTCCGTTCGATGGGGAGCTCCTTCGGGGTGGCCATCTTCGGGGCGATCATGACGGCCCAGCTGGCCTACTGGATTCCCAGGCTGGTGCCGAAGACCCCGTTGCACATCTCCGGGACGTCGGTGGCCTTCAGCCCGGCAGCCGTTCACCACCTGCCCGGGCCGGTGCAAACGGGAATCATCCAGGCGTTCAGCCATGCCCTCCACACCGTCTTCCTGTGGGCCACCCCGATCGCGCTGCTCATGATACCGTTCGTTCTGATCTTGAAAGAGCTGCCGCTTCGCGACAACGCCTATATCCAATCGGCCACAGCCAGCGCGGTCAGCGAGTCCCCGGCCGAGGCAGTACCCGCCGAGCCCGGTTGAGCGGGAGGTGACCACCGCGCACCTGGTGTCGTACATGCTCAACTCGCTCGGCGGGCCCATCGAGGACGGCCCGCCCCGCTTCCCCCGCCCATGACCGGCATCGGCACCGGAGCGCGATCCGCACGTTTGTTCGGTTTGCAGGTTCGTTCTGTCTGGCGCGGCCTGCCGCCGGCTTGATTTGCCTTCCCTCCAGCCCGCCGAGAATACTTAGAAAGCGAAAGGATTCGGTCGGACACGATGTTGCTCGGGATCATGTCGGACGTGCACTGCAACGCCGCGGCGATGGGGCGCGCCCTCGAGGAGCTCAGCGCCAGCGTTGACGAGGTGTTGCTGGCCGGCGACGCTGTTCTGCAGTACCGCTTCTCCAACGAGGTCATCGAAAACATTCGCGATCACGGCATCACCTACGTGGTCGGCAACCACGAGTTGACCCTATTGAGCGAGGACGGGGAACGAGCCCGCTCCGCACCCGGCGTGCGAAAGGGGAACGTGGAGTACATGGCGGAGGCTCCGAGGCAACTCGAGATGCAGGTTTCCGGCAAACGGCTCCTGATGGTGCACGCCAGCCCCTTTGCGCCCTACAGCGACTACCTGTTCGAGGGCAGCCCTGAGCTGGCCCGCTGCGCCGACCTCGACGCCGACATCCTGGTGCTTGGCCACACGCACATTCCGATGGCGACGAGGGTTGGTACCACGCTGGTCGTGAACCCTGGCTCGCTGGGGCAGGGAGGCGACCCGGCCCACCCGGGGATGCTCAGCTATGCGGTCCTGGATACCGACAGCGACGAGGTCACCTTCCACCGCTTCACCAACCCGCAGTTCGGCTGAGTGCGTCCGAAGCGCTGATCCCGCTCGCCGCGCCCAGCACGATGTAGCCGGCGTTGGAGTACCGCAGACGCGGCCGGGAGCAAACAATGGAATCCGCTCAGCCACCGATACCCTTGCCGCTGCGGCACCGCCGTCGTCACCTGACCGAGCTGCCTACGGAAGTTCGGTCCAATCGGGGCGAGGATCACCGGGGATACTCCACGTGGTGAACCCCATCACCGCCCCGTGGCTGGTCGTCGGGTCGCTAACCAGGGTGGTGCCGTCGTTGGCCGCGAACTTCAGGCCTTTTCTCGCCAGGTACTCCTGGGCGGCGGTCAGGTCGCGAACCTTATAGGTCACCGAGTAGATGCTCTCGCGGTAGCGATCCATGTCCCGGGCGATCGGCGATGAGTCGTCCAGCGGCTGGGCCAGCTCGATCATGAGATCCTCGCCCACCAGCACGAAGGCGCGGCGCGAGCGATTGGATGCCAGGTCGCCGCGGTACACGATCGGCGCATGCAGCACTGTCTCGTAGAACTGCGTGGCCCGCGTGATGTCCCGGGTGGTGACGGTGACGTGCGACAGCTTCTGGACATGGAGCGGGTGACGATCGGCCCACCAGGACGGGGTCCACCCTGGTTGTAAACGCGGATCCCACATGACTGTGCCTATTTCGACCGGCACGAATTCCAGCTGGGTTCCGGTGTGGCGCGGGCTGGTAAACAAGGCGCGTGGTGCCTCGTCGCCGTCGACGGGAACCCCGCCAGTGGTGTAGCAGCGCACACCGGCGGCGCGCAGGTGGCTGTACAGGCCGTCGGGCATGAGGCGGTGGACGGAAAAGATGTCGTAGTACCAGGCGTCGAGCGCCCGGAGATCGTCAGTCATGTGAATGATGTGAAAGTTCTTGCCGATCCGGAACGACATCCACGCTTCCTCTCCACCCCGCGACGGCTCGAGGTCGCCGACCCTGCTGTTACTGTGCCGACAGCATCGACATTACGGTTTGTTGGCTCGGGAGCGGAAACCATGGAACTGCAGGGCGTCGAGGTCCGGGCCGAGGGGCTGGGGTTTCCCGAGGGGCCGGTGGCCATGCCGGACGGCTCGGTCATTCTCACCGAGATCAGCCGCGGCCGCCTGGCTCGCGTCGGCGCCGACCGGGCGGTGTCCGTGGTGGCCGACGTCGGGGGCGGCCCTAACGGCATTGCCGTCGGGCCGGACGGCGCCCTCTACGTGTGCAACAACGGTGGTGGGTCGCGGGCAAGTACCAGCCCGCCGTCGATCCAGCGCGTGGATCCTGACACGGGCGCCATCGATCTGCTGTATTCCGAATGCGAAGGCCGGCCCTTCACATCCCCCAATGACCTCGTATTCGATGCGGCGGGCGGATTCTGGTTCACCGACCTGGGTGGCGGAGCCATCTATTACGGCCGCCCCGATGGAACCTCCGTCAGCCGGGCGCTGCACGGGCTGCGGTCTCCCAATGGCGTCGGGTTGTCACCGGATGGCGACGTCCTGTACTGGGCTGAGACGTTCACCCGCCAGGTGCACCGGCGCCGGCTCCGCGAGCCGGGACAGATAGTCCCGGCGGTGTCCTACAGCGTGCAGAGCATGATGGGGGGCGCCACGCCCGACCCCTGGACTCTCCTGGTGGGACTGCCCGGCGCCCAGGAGCTGGATTCGCTGGCCGTCGACTCCAGTGGCGCGGTATGCGTTGGGACGTTGCTGGAGAGCGGCGTCACAGTGGTACGCCCTGATGGGGCGTACGAGAAGTTCACCCTGCCCGACCACCTCGCCGACAGGGCGGTCACGAACATCTGCTTCGGGGGCGCCGACCTGCAGACCGCGTACCTCACCTGTTCGGTCACGGGCCGACTGGTCTCGTGCCGATGGCCTTGCCCCGGCCTGCAGCTGGCCTTTCAGCGGCTTCCCGGCGCCTGAGGGATGGCATGGCCGCGACCGCTCGAAGACGCAGGACATGAAGACACGCCCGACGAAAGGTAAAACATGATCGACCCCGCGACCGCAGCGGCGGAGCCATTGACCCCGCTCGGCTTCCTCGAACGCAGCGCCATGCTCTTCGGTGACCGCCGGGCCGTGATCGATGGCGATCGGGAGTGGACCTACACGGAATTCGACGACCGGGTCCACCGGCAAGCCGGCCTCCTCCGCTCCCTCGGGGTGGAAGCCGGCGACCGGGTGGCCGTCCTGGCGCTCAACAACAGCACCCTGCTCGAATCGCACTACGGCGTCCCTCTGGCGGGAGCTGTACTGGTGGCGCTCAACACCCGGCTCTCCGCACCCGAGTTCCAGTACATCCTCGACCACAGCGAGGCCAAGGTGCTGTTGCTTGACGAGGCCCACGCCCCCCTCGCTGATGAGCTAAAGGTTCCCGTCATCGTGATCGGCGCCGAGTACGAAGCCGGGGTCGCCTCTGCGTCGCGGTTCGGCGCGCCACCCGATGACGAATGGTCACTGATAGCGGTCGACTACACGAGCGGCACGACCGGGCGGCCCAAAGGGGTCATGTACCACCATCGGGGCGCCTACCTGCAGAGCCTGGCCATGGCCTATCACGCCGGCCTGGGGCTGGACAGCGTGTTCCTGTGGACGCTCCCCATGTTTCACTGCAATGGCTGGTGTTTCACCTGGGCGGTGACGGCCGCGGGCGGCTCCCACCTGTGCCTGCCCCGGATCGTGCCGGGGACGGTGTGGGACATGATCGAGCGCTATCAGGTGACGCATTTCAACGCCGCTCCCACCGTGCTGACCATGGTGGCCGCCGATCCTGCAGCTGACCCGGACCGGGTCCGTCGCCCGATCACGGTGGCGACCGGAGGCGCTCCTCCGTCGCCGGCGTTGCTCGAGCGGATGGCGAAGCTCAACATGAACGTCACCCACCTCTATGGGCTCACGGAGACCTTCGGCCCCGTGGCCATCCGGCAGCTTCCCCCCGAAGCGTCGAGCCTGACCCTGGCCGAACGCGCCGTGCTGACCGCTCGTCAGGGGGGTGCCAACATCGCCAACCGGCGGCTCCGAGTCGTCAACAAACTCGGCGAGGACGTTCCCGCCGACGCCACGACCATGGGCGAGGTCGCCATCCGGGGCGGGTCCGTCATGCTCGGCTACCTGCACGACGAGGCCGCAACCCGGGCGGCCATCCCCGACGGCTGGTTCCGATCCGGCGATCTCGGGGTCATGCATCCCGACGGCGCCATCGAGCTTCGCGACCGGAGCAAGGACGTCATCATCTCCGGCGGCGAGAACATCGCTTCGATCGAGGTCGAGCAGGCTCTCGACAGCCATCCGGCGGTGCTGGAGAGCGCGGTGGTCGGGGCACCCGACGAGCTGTGGGGCGAAATCCCGGTCGCGTTCGTCACCCTCCGCGATGGGGCCGAGGTGGCGCCGGACGAGCTGGAGGACTACGTGCGGACGCGGCTGGCCCGCTTCAAGGCGCCAAAACGCATCGAGTTCGGCCCGCTGCCCAAAACCGCGACAGGGAAAATCCAGAAATACGTGCTGCGCGAGCGGGTTCGGGCCGGCTAGGCCGATGCCGGTTGGGCCGCCGCCCGCAGCGTCGCCAACACCTCACCGGTCTCTTCGGGGCCGGTGCCCGCAGGTGAGGACCAGCTGGTCCTGTCGGCGAGGCCGCGGATCCACCGGCCCAGGGCCGCAGGCAGCTCCGGGCGCGGCGCCACGAGGGCGAACGCCGCCAGCACCTCGTCGTCGATCAGCCCGCCCATCGCCTGCCACTCACCGCGGCGGGCCAGCAGGTTGAGCTCGGTCTGCAGATCGCCCCACCCGTGGTGCTCCAGCACCGGCCGGTAGGAAGGGGTGGACGCATAGAAGGCGATGCGCTCCTTGACTTCAACCGTCGCCTCGGCCAGCTCCTTCTCGTCGGAGCCGGTGATCACGAACGGGGAGTATTTCACCTCGAAGCCTGCCCGACGCCGCCCCACCCTGGTCAGTCCGGCGGCGAGTGCAGGCAGGGTCACCTGGCCCAGGTAGCTCCGTGTTGTGAATCCGTGCACCAGCAGGCCGTCGGCCACCTCGGCCGCGACCCGCGTCATGCCGGTGCCCACCGCGGCCAGTAGCACCTTCGGCGGCTCGTGAGGCAACGGACCCGGGTCAAATGCCGGCGTCATCAAGGTGTGGCGGTAGAACTCGCCCTGGAAATTCAGCCGGGTACCGTGCTGCCACGAGGACCAGATGGCGCGCAGAGCCAGGACGAACTCGCGCATGCGGGCGGCCGGGTGGGACCACGGCATCGAAAACCGCCGCTCGATGTGGGCCCGGACCTGAGAGCCGAGCCCGAGCACAAAGCGGCCCCCGGACAGAGCCTGCAAGTCCCAGGCGGTCGAGGCCAGGGTCATGGGGTTGCGGGCGAACGCCACCACAATGGAGGTCCCGAGCTCGAGGGGTGCGGCGGCGGTAGCGGCCCGGGCCAGAGGGAGGAATGGATCGTGGCGGACTTCCGACGTCCACACGCCGTCGTATCCAGCGGCGCGGGCGCGGACGGCGACGGCCTCGGCGTCGGCCAGTTCGCCAGTCAGGGATGTGTCGATCTTCAGTTTGGCCTCCTCAATCTCGACCCTCACGACGCGGCGAGGGCCCGATGGTAACGCCGACGGCGGCGCGAACCACGGGTCGTGGATGCACGCAGACGATGCCGGCGCCCCGCTTACCGATAGTGTTCACTACCACTTCATATACCGAGTACCGCACCACTATTCGGCAAAAGGAGTTCCATTGCTCAGCCCAGTCCTCCTCGGCCGGCCGCTCCCCGTTTCGCAGGCGAGCGCCTGATGGCGAACTCAGTGACGAGCTCAGTGATCGAGGAGCGGGATGTCCTGATCCCGATGCGCGACGGTGCCCGCCTGGCGGCCGACATCTGGCGCCCCGACACCGACCAGCCGGTACCGGTCCTCGTCAGCCGCACCCCGTACGGGAAGGCCATGATCGCCTTGACGTCGGAGCCGGCCGTGCTGGCAGCAGCCGGTTTTGCCGTCGTGGTCCAGGACTGCCGGGGCCGGTTTGGCTCAGAGGGGGAATGGGGTTACATCGAGTGCGAGGTGCCCGACGGCTACGACACCGTCGAATGGGCGGCGGCCCAACCGTGGTCCAACCGCCGGGTGGGCATGTTCGGGGCGTCGTACATGGGCTACACGCAGTGGCTGGCCGCAGTGGACCGGCCTCCGCACCTGGAGGTGATGGCTCCCGAGTGTTGTGCCGCCGACTACTGGGTGGCCTCTTTTGATCCTGGTGGCACCTTCCGGCTCGCCCAGCGGCTGGGCTGGACGGCGTCACTGATCGCGGCCATGGCCCCGGATTGGGGTATTGACGATCCCGCTCTGGACCAGCTGCGGCAGGCGTTCCTCGACGCCCGCACCGCCGTCCTCCGGGGCGACGCGGCGGCCATCCGGACGACGCGGGAAGCCACCAAAGTGCTCCTCGACGACGTGTACCGGACCCGGCCGATACAGGACAACAAGCTGTGGCACGGCCGGGCTACCTGGCTCGATGAGATCTTCGATCACGAGGATCGCGGCGATTCCAACTGGCGCCGGCTCAATCCGTCCACCCACTACGCCGTCCTCGATCTGCCGGCCATCCACGTTGGTGGGTGGTACGACGTTCACCTGGCCGGGATACTGCAGAACTTCACCGGCATGCAGCGCCAAGCCCCCACCGAGCGGGCCCGCCAGGCGCAGCGTCTGGTGGTCGGTCCGTGGGCCCACTGGACGCCCCTCGTGCCGGTGGTCGGGGACATCGACTTCGGGCCGGAGGCCACCTTCAACCCGACGCAGATGCGCCTCGCCTGGTTCCGGCACTGGTTGCAGGACGGGCCCGATCCTGACTGGGCGCCGGTGCGCATCTTCGTGATGGGCGAGAACAAGTGGCGCGACGAGCAGGAATGGCCGCTGGCTCGCACGAAGTACACCCCGTGGTGCCTCGGCCGTGGCGGGCGACTGGGGCCTTCGGAGCCGGCCGACGAGGAGCCGCCGGATGCCTTCACCTATGACCCCCGCGACCCGGCGCCGACCTTCGGTGGCCGTCTGCTGGGGTCCGGTGAAGTGGCCGGGCCGGTCGAACAGTCCCGGCTCAACCACCGGGCCGACGTCCTCACCTACACGTCGGAGCCGCTGGCGAGTGCGATGGAGTTGACCGGCCCGCTGCGGGTCGATCTATGGGCGGCCACCGACGCGCCCGACACCGACTTCACGGCCGTGCTCGTGGACGTCCATCCGGACGGCCGGGGATGGAACCTCAGTGAAGGCGCGGTCCGGGCCCGACACAGCGGCACCCCGACCCCGCTGGTGGCCGGCGCCATCTACCGGTTCACCGTCGACCTGATTGCCACCAGCGTGGTGGTGCCCGTCGGTCACCGGCTCCGCCTTCACATCTCGTCGAGCAGCTTCCCCGAGTGGGAGCCGAACCCCAACACCGGCCACCCGGTCGGGACGGACACCGATGGCGACGTTCGTATGGCGCGACAGCAGGTTTTCCACGACACACGCCATCCCAGCCACGTCATGCTGCCGGTGATCCCTGCCTAGTGGTCCGAATCTCAGACCGCTCTAGCTGACCTGGCGCCCACCCGTACCTCTGGCGGCCCGCGACGACCACGAAACCGCGCGCCGGCCCCCGAGCCCCTTCGACAGGGGTCCGGGCCTATCCGGGTCTGTCCGGGTCTGTCCGGGTCTGTTTCTGGGGTCAGTCCGAGGACGGCAGCGGCTTCGCGTCTTTGACCTGCAGCACCGTGTCGCCGACCGAGAGCGAACACGATCCGCCCTTGGTGCACAGCAGCTCGAGCGTGCCCTTCTCGTCCGTGTAGCGCTTGCCGAGCAGGGTGCCACCATCAAAGCCGGGTTCCGGGGTTTGCCCAGCCGGCTGCTCCGTGCCGGCCGGGAGCATCTGGTGACCGCCGCAGCGCAGATCGATCTCCGACGAACCTGCCTTGATGACGATCACCTCGACCTCGTCGACCGACGACCGGAACCTCGCACCCGGCTTGATCTGTGTAATCACGTGTTTCCGTCCTCCGATTTGAACGATGCCAAGTCTGTCATTTCCGCGGTCCAACTTTCCATTCCGAGCGGAGCGTCGCAAGGCCGCGTTTACGCTAGCGCGCCCTATCAATAATAGCTCTGGATGCGTGACCGACCTTGGGCGCCATCCGCGACCCGGACGGGGGAGGACCCGTCGGGCCGCCCAAAGCGAGAGGCTCGAGTACGGGGCCAGGTTCGAGGGTCAGCTTCGGCACCTCTCAGGTCCTACCCTTCGAACCGGCCGGTGATCGGCCGGCAAGCGTGCCGGTGGTCAGCCGGCGAGCCTGTCGAGCGTGACCGCTGCTCAGGCCGCGAGCCTGTCGGTGGTCAGCCGGCGAGCGTGGCGATGGCCGGCCGGCGAGCCTGTCGGTGGTCAGCCGGCGAGCCCCAGCTGGCCCGCCAGTTGCTCAACCCCGTGCAGCCAGGCCTCGATGTCGCCGCGGTCGGGCGCATACAGGAGGTGCTGGACGCCGGCCGCCTCGTATGCCGCGAGGTTCGCTTGCACCGTCTCCGGCTCGGCGCCCGCATCCCACGCCAGGCGCAGCGAAATGGTGAAGCGCTCATCCGGGCGGGTTGCCCGAATGCGCTGCACCAGGGCGGCGGCATCCTCGGCCCGGAGCCCGATCCCGTGGTAACCCTCGGCGAGGCGGGTCGCCCGATCGATGGCCACGTCGCTTGTTCCGCCGAGCCAGATCGGGATCTGGTGAGCCGGCTTGGGCAGGATGCGGATGTTCTGGAAGGGGTAGAAGTCCCCGGTATGGGTGGCTGGATCGTCTCGCCAGGCAGTCCGCCACAACGACATGATCTCTTCCAGCCGCCGGCCGCGCTGGCTGAAGGCGGCGCCCAGCGCCTCGTATTCGGGTCGCGACCAGCCGATGCCAGCCCCGACGATGAGCCGGCCGCCGCTCATGTAGTCGAGGCTGGCCAGGCTGTTGGCCACCGCCAGTGGGCTCGGATACTGGGTCGCGACCAGCACGCTGGTGCCGAGGCCGACCCGATCGGTGACCGCGCCGGCAAAAGCCAGCGCCATCAGCGGGTCATAGAGGTAGGGACCGGGGTAGGCCTGATCGGCCGGGACGACAAGGTGATCGCTCACCCACACGTCGTCGAATCCGAGGGTCTCGGCCTGGGTGGCTGCTCGCTGGATACCCCGGGGGGAGATGGCCCGCCCGAACTGGGGGAGATGAATGCCGATGCGCATGGCCTTGATCAAACCGGATCCGCAGGTCGGGGCGCTACCCGCACGTCGCTAAACGGAACGTCCCTTGTCGACCGTCCGCTCGTGCCGCATTCCGAGGGCCGGCTCGGCGATCACGTTCGGCTCATCTCGGTCGTCCCGACCACGGTGTGGTGATCCAAGGCGGTCCGGCCGGGACTGGCTTATTCTTCAGCGATGCGCCTCTCACTGACCCCCGACGAGCTGCTGTCCACGACACGCGCCGTCCGCAAGCGGCTTGACTTCGAACGCCCCGTCGAACGCGAGGTGCTCCTCGAATGCCTCGAGCTGGCCACCCAGGCCCCGTCCGGGTCGAACAGCCAGCGCTGGCATTTTGTCTTCGTCACCGAACCTGACAAGCGCCTGGCCCTGGCCCAGCTCTATAGCCGGATGTTCGGGGCGGCATACAGCCCGGAGGCACGCGACCAGATGGACGAGCAGATGAAGCGGATATTGGCATCGGCTGACTACCTGGCCCAGCATCTCCACGAGGTTCCCGTTCTGCTCGTCCCCTGCCAGTGGGGCCGGCCCGCTGATGGTGCGGGCAACCAGGCGGGCTATTGGGGGTCGATCCTGCCCGCCGTTTGGAGCTTCATGCTGGCCGCCCGCAGCCGCGGGCTGGGCACGGCGTGGACGACCCTCCATTTGGGCTACGAGCAAGAGGCCGCTGACGTCCTCGGCATCCCGTACGAGCGTTGCGCCCAGGCCGGCCTGATCCCGGTGGCTTACACCAAGGGCACCGACTTTCGGCCTGCCGACCGCGGTCCAATCGACAAGATCGTGCACTGGGACACCTGGTAGGGCCGTCCAGCCGACCGCCCTCGCCCAGATTGTGCTATGAAAAGCGCGTAATACGCGGTTTTCATAGCACAAAGCATCGGTAAACGCCTCCGGGTCGGATGCTCCCGCTGGCCGACCGCATGCCGGCCGGCCGCTCCCACCGGCCGATACGCCTCCCGGCCGGCGGTCCCGCGGCCGGCCGCCTTGCCCCGCTGGTCGATCCGCTTCTCCGCAGGCCGTTCCCGTCGACCCCAACGCCGGCGACCGGCGGACCTACGGGTCGAGCCGCGCCGTCGCTGTGCCCCTCAGCACCTCGTCCCCGTCTTGATTCCGGGTGATGACCTCGAAATCGGCAACGGGCTGCCCGTCGACGTCACGCACGGCCGTCACACTGGCGCGTGCGGTCAGGGTGTCACCTGGCCACACCTGTTTGACAAAACGGGCGCCGTAGCGCAGGAGGCGACCGTCGCCGACCCAGTCGGTCAGGATCCGTCCGGTCATGCCCATCGTGAGCATCCCGTGAGCGAACACCGTCGGGTAGCCGGCCACCTGGCTGGCGAACATCTCGTCGGTGTGCAGCGGGTTGTAGTCGCCGGATGCGCCGGCATATTGAACGATCTGTGTCCTGGTCAGGTCGTCGACGAGGACGATCTCCCGGTGGTCGCCGACGGTGAGGTGGCTCGCCTGTAACGCCATCAGCGTCCCTCCCGGGCAACTGGGCGCTCGGTCATGACGCCGACCGACCGCGCCGTCACCACCAGGTCTCCCTGCTGGTCGCGGTATTCCGTGATGGATTCCGAGAAGACCAGCTTGCCGGATCGGCCCTGCCTGTCCCACTGCTTGCCTGGCCGGGTCGTGCTCGAGAGGACGTCGCCGGCTCGCAGCGGGCGGTGGTATTCGAACTCCTGCTCGGCGTGCAGCCCGGTCCCCCCGCCCCCGCCTCCGCCACCTTCGCCCCCGCCACCACCGCCGCCACCTTCGCCCCCGCCAGACCGGCCGCTGGCGCCCGACGGCGTGCGCCCCGAGCCGAACCAGGGCTGTCCCAGCTTGGGACGCAGCGGATAGTCGGGATCAAATTGGGCGCTCGCCTGCACGAACGTCGGCGGCGCGATGATGGCGCCCGGTTCGGTCGTCGCGGCGTACGCCCCATCTGAATACACGGGGTTTGGATCCGCGACCGCCCGGGCGAACAGGAGTATATGCCCTTCCTCGACCGGGAAGCGATCGACAGCCACGCGTCCCCCTTTCATGCTCGACACTCGGCCGGACTCAGCTAAGTACTTCGAATCTCAAGTACGTTGATGATCTCACACCCCTGCCTGAGAGGCCAGGGGCAGGACCTGCTTGGATGGCTTCAACTACAAGATCATCAACGTAGTTGAGATCTGAAGCACTCAGTCCAGGTGGCCGGGCCGGGTTGTGCCTGGCCGGGTTGCACTATAGTGACCGGCGACAACACGGGCATGCGGGTACCTGCCGTTCGAGGCCGGCCTCGAGGCCCTCGAATTCAGTCGCTGAAGGAGGGTGATGGCAAACCAGATTCCGTTGGTCGATTACTTGGTTCTGGGTGACGATCCGCACCTGGTTGCGCACGAATGCACCACCTGTGGATCTCGTTTCTTCGGGCGGCGGAACGCTTGTGCCTCGTGCTTCGGCACGGAGTTCAAGGATGTTCGCGTCCCGGGCGAGGGCACCCTCCGGACCTTTACCATCGTCGCCCAGGCTGCGCCGGGGGTTCCCGTCCCGTTCGTTTCCGGGATCATCGACTGTGGCGACACCCCCGTGCGAGCAAACGTGATCAACACTGATCCGACTCCAGAGTCGGTCAAGCTGGGCATGAAGCTGCGGCTGGCGACATTCAGTATGGGTGTGGACGACGCGGGTACAGAAGCGGTTGGGTTCGGTTACGAGCCGGTGAGCTGACGGTCAGAGACGGAGGTTAAAAGATGGCAGAAGATGCCTGGATTCTCGGGATCTACATGACGAAGTTCGGGAAGCACCCGGACAAAGACACGATTGACCTGGCTGCCGAAGCAGCGATGGAAGCGGTCGCGGACGCCGGGGTGACCATGAAAGAGATGGGCGTCCTGGGGTTTGGCAACCTCATGGGCGGCCAGACCGGCCAGAACCTGCAGAAGCAGATCGGCCAGACCGGCATTCCCGTCTACAACGTGGCGAACGCCTGCGCCACCGGGGCCACCGCGCTTCGGGCCGCGGTCATGTCGGTCAAGGCCGGCGAGTGCGACTACGGCCTCGCCGTGGGGGTCGAGAAGCTGGCAGGAGCGGGACTCCTCGGCGCTCGCGGCCGCGACGGGGGCTCCAAGGAGTGGACGCCGCAAGGGCGCGTCGGCCAGGTGGCTCCTCTGGACGGCTGGCTCGGGACGGACAATATGCCCGGAGTGTTCGCCCAGGTCGGCATGGAGTATGACCACAAGTATGGGGGCGCTGACTTCGAGTTGTTCGCCCGGATCTCCGAGAAGAATCACGCCCATTCGACGCTGAATCCCAAGGCGACCTACCAGAAGAAGTTCACGGTCGAGGAGATCATGAACGACGTCATGATCGCCTACCCCAACACCCGCCCGATGTGCTCCGCCAACTGCGACGGGGCTGCCGCGGCGGTGGTGGTCAGCGACTCGAAGCTGAAGACCCTCTCGGCGGAGCAGCGTCGGCGGGCGATCAAGATCTCGGCGTCGATCCTGACGACCGACCCCTGGGAGGAGGCCTGCCAGGTCCTGCCCAACGTCAACACCCTGACGCGTAACGCCGCCCGTCAGGCCTACGAGCAGGCCGGGATCGGTCCTGACGACCTCGACATGGTCGAGCTGCACGACTGCTTCGCCACCGCCGAGCTGGTGCACTACGACAACCTCCTGTTGTGCGAGGAAGGCGGCGCCGTCGACTTCTTCAAGAGCGGCGCCCCCTGGCGGGACGGCAAGACCCCCGTCAACGTCTCGGGGGGTCTCCAGTCGAAGGGTCATCCCATCGCCGCCACCGGCATCGCCAACATCTGGGAGGTCTGCACCCACCTGCGCGGCGAAGCGGGCCCTCGCCAAATCGAGGACGCCAAGGTCGGCCTGGCTCATGTGATCGGGCTTGGCAGCGCCTGCGGGCTGCACATCCTGGAGAAGTCGGCGGCCTAAAGGGGCCCGGCCCGACAACCACTCGCCGAATGCAGCCGCCCCCGGGTGGAGCGGCTGCTAGGCGCGCTCGCCGTGCCTCACGCTCGCCACGACCTGGCGCGGGTCGCACCGAGGGATTCCTGCGAGGTCGACCCGGTCCAGGTCAGGCAGGCACGAGCAGGTCCCCCGCTAGGGCCGATCTGGTCGTTGGCCGGTCAGCGATTACACTGCCCGCCCCGTGGACTTGTCCAGCATCTTGCAACTCGAGGACGTCGGCGAGGACAGGTGGCGGGCGTGGACGCCCCCGGTGTCCTATCGACCCGACAACTTCATCTTCGGCGGGCAGGTCGCGGCCCAGGCCTTACGGGCGGCCACCCTGACCGTGGTGCCCGAACATCGTCCGAACTCCGTGCACGGCTATTTTCTGCGTCGGGGGCAGGCGAATCTGCCTCTCGACATCCACGTAGAACGAGTGCGAGCGGGGCGCACCTACACCAGCCGGCGGGTGGACGTGCGCCAGGAAGACAAGACCATCTTCGCCATGCTGGCGTCCTTCCATGGCGACGAGCCCGGCCCCGAGTTCGACCATCCCATGCCGAGCGGCGTCCCGGACCCGGCCTCGCTGGCGGAGCCCGGGGACGATTTCGGATGGACTTCCGTGGTCGAGATACGTCACGTCATGGTGGAGGGGCCGAGCGTGCAGTGGTGGGGCCGGGTCCGGCCGCCATTCCCGCCCGACCCCGTCCTGCACTACTGCGCCCTGCTCTACGAGTCCGACCTGCGCGCCATGGGCGCGGCGATGGCCGCCATCGGCTACGGCTTCCCGGAGCGACCGCCCAGGGAACCAGATGGTGGCTGGAGGCGCGACTTCGGCGACTTCGGCAGCCTGGACCACGCCCTGTGGTATCACCGGACCCCCGTCGTCGACGAGTGGATCTTCTGTGACGTTCAGTCGTTGACCGTTCGCGACTCACGAGGGCTGGTGTTGGGGAGGATGTTCGATGCCGACGGGCGGCACCTGGCCACTTTTACCCAGGAGGTGTTCATCAAGCTCGGCGGGGACTGAGTGGACCGCTAATCCGGCCGGGTCTCAGGGACGGGGCTGAATGGCGGTTTCCAGCCATTCCTTCATGTCTCTCCGGTTCCGCCGGGAGACCGCGGCCCCAGGAGCCATGCCGTCGAAGCCGTGCGGTGCGCCCGGGTACACGTGCAATTCGGTCGGAATACCGGCCTGATTGAGCCGCTGGGCGTAGGCGATGTCCTCGTCGCAGAACCCGTCGAGGGTCCCGACCGATACAAAGGCCGGAGGAAGGCCGTGCAGATCGGTGGCGCGCGCCGCCGCCGCGTACGTCGGGATGTCGGCGGTGCCGTAAAGGGGCCCGAGGTAGGAGCGCCACCCGAACTCGTTGTTGGTCGGGTTCCAGATCGGCACATCCCACTGGCTTGACGGCGTTTGCTGGCGGTCGTCGATCATGGGATAGATGAGCAGCTGAAAGGCGACATCGAGTTCGGCCCGGTCCCTCGCCAGCAGCGCCAGACCGGCGGCCAGGCCACCACCGGCGCTGGCACCGGAGATACCGATGCGGTTGCGGTCCACCCCGATCTCGGCGGCGTGGTCAAAGACCCACCGCAGACCGGCATAGCAGTCCTCCAGCGGACCGGGATACGGCGTTTCGGGCGCCAGGCGATATTCCACCGCCACGCCGACCAGGCCCAGTTCGGGGCACCAGCGGTCGAAGCGCAGATCCTCCATGTCCAGGGTGCCGAGGATGTAGCCGCCACCGTGGATGGAGTAGACGCACGGCAAAGGACCGGGTAGACCCTTTGGCGAGTGGACGCGGAGCAAAATGTCGGGAGCGCCCTCGGGGCCGGGCACGGTGTGGTCGGTCCGTTCGACGGCGTCCGACAACTCGACCTGCGCTAACGCCGAGAGGCGTTGCGACCTGATGGTCGTCAGGTTCTCCTGGCTCAGATCGCCGAGCAGAGGCGGGAGTTCGGCCAGGATGCCTGCGATGGCGGGATCGATGTAGCGCGTGGAGACCATGGCCGCTGATGTTAGGACGCCATCGCCCGAGACGCCGAGATCGGCCGCGATGAGATCCGCTAGATCCGCTCGAGTTCGGTCCCGTCGAACAGCGGCTCCATCCGCAGCTCCTCCGCGTCGCGCCGCAGCTCCTCGTCGGAAGGAGCGGGGGCGCCGGCACTGGCGGCTTGCAGGATGGGGCGGAGGAGGCGGAGGTCGCTCGAGGAGTTGAGGAACAACTGCGAGTTGGCCAGCACGAAACGGACCGCCCGGGTCAGCGAATCGCCGTCCGGCAACGGCTCATACCAGCTGAAACGAGGCCCTTGCTCGGCTGGCAGCCACCGCCGGCGGGCCACCGACTTGATGGTCTGCACGGCCACCCGGCGTTCGGTGCACAGGGCCAGCAGTGACTCCACATCAGCGCGGTAACCGGCGTCGGCCAGCAGCGTGTAGTTGTACGGCAGCAGCACGGAATCGAAGTCGAATCGTTCCAGGCTCCGGAGATGCATGCCGGCAATTCGCAGGCCATGGCCGGTGACGCCGACGAACCGGGTAAGCCCCTCGTCCCGGGCCCGGGCCAGGGCCTGTACCGCACCGTCGGGGCCGTGGGCCTGCTCCCACTCGTCCGGCTCGACCAGGTTGTGGAGTTGCACCAGATCGACATGGTCGACGCCCAATCGGAGGAGCGATCGTTCCAGGCTGGCCCGGGCTCCCGCCCCGTCACGGTCGCCGGTTTTGGTAGCCACGAAGAACTCGGCCCGATGACTCGCCAGCCAGGGCGCCAGGCGCAATTCCGAGTCGCCATACCCGGCGGCGGTGTCGAGGTGATTGACCCCGAATTCTATGAGGACCGGGAGCACCTCGTCGGCGCGTTCCTGGGCGATGCGAGACAGGGCGGCGGCGCCGAATATCACCCTGCTGCTGCGATGCCCTGTCCTGCCGAATTCCGCCTGGTCGATCATGATCGGTACCTTACTGCTGCCTGTCCCTGGTAGCGCGGGGGTGATGCGGTGCCGGGCCGGACAGGCAGGCTGGTGACATGGACGACGCCACCTCTCCGGCTGCCGGACCTCTCAGGTGGTCGGTCCGTCGGCGTGGCGGATGGCCGACCAGACGCGCTCCGGTCGAGCCGGCATGTCGATGTGACGGACCCCCAGGTGGGATAGGGCGTCCACGACCGCGTTTTGCACCGCGGGAGGCGCGCCGATGGTGCCCGACTCACCGATCCCCTTCACACCGAGCGGGTTGTGGGGCGATGGCGTCTGAGTGAGGTCACATTCGAACGATGGCAGCTCGGAGGCTGCGATCACCGCGTAGTCGGCCAAAGTAGAAGTGAGAGGGTTGCCCGCATCGTCGTACACCATTTCTTCGAACAGCGCCTGTCCAATACCTTGCGCCACCCCGCCGTGAACCTGCCCGAGGGCGAGGAGGGGATTGAGGATGGTGCCGGCGTCGTCGACGGTCACCATGCGATCGAGCCGCACGCCTCCGGTTTCCATGTCGACGGTAACGACGGCCACGTAGGCACCGAAGGGAAAGGTGGGGCCCGCGCCTTCGAAGTCGGCCTCGCAGGCCAGCGGGTCGCCACCTCGATGGTTGGCGATGTCGATCCATCCCACCGAGATCGCCGGCGCCCCGGCGACGTGGAAGCGGCCCCCATCCCTCGTCGTCAGGACAACGTCCTCGCCGGCCGCCTCCAGCATCTCGGCCGCAAGGTCTCGGCCGGCAGCCACCAGAGAATCGGCCGCTTCCGCGACCGCGGAGCCGGCCTTCTGCGCCGATCGGGACCCGCCGGTCACTCCGCCGCGGGGCACCACATCGGTGTCGCCGTGCACAACCTCTATCCGCTCGAGGGGTACTCCGGTGCGGTCGGCGACGATCATCGCCCACGCGGTGTGATGTCCCTGTCCGTAGGGGCTGGACCCGGTCCGAACCCGTATGGTGCCATCGGGCTGGAGTTCCACTGCACCGTATTCCGACCCGGGCACCCCGGCCGTCCGGTCGACGAACACGGCTACCCCGATGCCGGGGAGTTTGCTGTCGCCCCGGGCCCGTCTCCGGGCTTGCTCGCTCCGAAGGCCGTCGTAGCCAACGCGGTCGAGCGCCAGAGCCAGCGCCCGCTGATAATCCCCGCTGTCGTAGGTGACGCCGGTCGGCGCCGTGTAGGGGAAGTCCTGGGAGCGCAGCAGGTTCTGGCGGCGTACCTCGACCGGGTCGAGTCCGACCTCGGCCGCGAACAGGTCCACGGCCCGCTCGATCAGGGCTCCCGCCTCCGGCCGGCCGGCGCCCCGGTAGGACACGACCGGCGTGGTGTTGGTCACGACCGCCTCGGCGGTCCATGTCAAAGCCGGTATGCGATAGGCGCCGCCCAACAGCCGCCCGGTGTTGGCGGCCAGTATCGGGGCGATCAGGGGATAGGCGCCGGCATCGGACAGGATGTGCGCCGATACCGAGGAGATGGTGCCGTCCTGGTGCCCGGTGATCTCCACGTTCTGGATCTGAGCGCGGGCGTGGCCGAGCCCCACCATGTCGCTCGATCGAGGGGACACCCAGCGCACGGGCCGGCCGGCGCGCCGGGCCAACCAGGGCAACAGGAGTTCCTCGGGGTACGGACGGGCTTTGGCGCCGAAGCTGCCGCCGACGTCAGGTGCGATGACCCGGATCTGGTCAGGCGGGAGGCCGTACACATTGGCGATGACGGCCCGCACCGGGTGCGCTCCCTGGCAGGACGACCAGTGCGTCAGCCGGCCGTTCTCGTCCCACCGGGATGCCCCGGCGCGGCCCTCGAGCGGCGCCGGGGCCACTCGTTGATTGACAAAACGACCACGCACAACGATGTCGCCCGTGGCGGTCCGATCGGAGTCGTTGCGGCCGCCCTCCTGTCGCATCACGACGTTGGTTCCGGCGTCGGGGAAGAGCAGCACCTCGTCCCGCCCGGCCGCTTCCGGGTCGACGACAACGGGGAGCGGCTGGTAGTCGATTTCCACCAGGGCCGCGGCGTCGGCGCCGGCGGTGCCCGTCTCAGCCACGATCGCCGCCACTGGCTCACCGACGAAACGGACCCGCCCGGTGGCGAGCAGCGGGCGCAGCATCGCATCCGGGTAGGCAGGATTCAACGCCGGAAGGGGCCCCACATCCAGGTCCGCGGCCGTTACCACCTCGACCACGCCGGGAGCGGTCCGGGCCGCCGTCACGTCGATAGCGGTGATCTCGGCGTGCGCCACCGGGGACGTGACGTAGGTAACGGTGAGGACGGACGGCAGATCGAGGTCGGCGACGTACCGGCTGGCGCCGACGAGAAGGCGGGCGTCTTCCACCCGGGGAACCGGCGAACCTAGTAGCGGCATTCCGATCCGCCGCCTGCTACGACGGTGCCCGGTGCCGGTACGGGGGAATTCGACTGACGGTCATTCGAAGACGAACGCCTCGATCGCTTGCGCCAGCTCCACCGGCATGTCGCCCTGAATGCTGTGCCCAGCGTTGTCGAAGTGAACCACCTTGGCATCTGGACGGCGGCGGACCAGTTCGGCTTCGTCGTCGTCGTCGACCACCGACTGTGACAGCATGCCCCGAGCCAGGAGGAGCGGCACCCGGATCTCGCCGACCATGTTCCACAGCTCACCGAAAAGGAGCGACGGGCCGCCTTGGTCCGGCGTGGCATCGTCCGCCGCGGGTCCGGATGCCTCGCCGGCCGGCTGACCGCTCGCTTCGCCGGACGGCCGGCCGCCGCCGATCCCTTCCCGCCAGCGCGCCCAGCGCCAGACCCACGTGCCGTCGTCGCGCTGGACGGCATTGTGCAGGATGCCCCTCCGCAGCGACGACTCCGTACGGGTCGGGTTGTACTGAATCGTGCGAGCCAACAGCTCGTCGAAGTTGGGGAAGCTCTTGGGGCCGTTGACGAAGTCGGTGATCTGCTTGGCTTTAGCTGCGTTCACCCCGGGGGTGACGTCCACCAGCACCACCTTGCGGACCAGGTCGGGCGCGTGCCGGGTAAGGGCGACGGTCGTGAGACCGCCGAGCGACATTCCGACCACGGCTTTGGCGTTAGGGCCAAGGGCGCGAATGGCGACGGCGACGTCGGCGGCATTGCCCTGCGGTGAGATCTCGCCCTGGGGCCGTTCCCCCGGTCCGTCAGAGTGCCCGTGACCGGGCAAGTCGATGGCCACCAGCGGGCGGGCCAGGGCCATCGCCACGGTGTCCCACGTGTGGGCGTTCTGCGATCCGCCGTGGAGCAGCACCAACTCCGGTTCGCCGGTGCCCCACACCAGGGCACTGAGCTGCCGGTCGTCATCGATCTTGACGAATTCGCGGCGGACCGTCGGCGGGCCGTCGTAGGGCAATCCGTATTCGGCCGCGTTCTCGTGAAACAGCCCGAACTCGTCGTACTCGATGCGTTCCACCATGGGCGGACCCTACCGAGAGGGGGCGGGCGGCGCCAGCGCGGTCGGCCGGCGGGGGGGCGCCGACTGGAGATTTTCTGTAGCAGATTCAGCCCAAACGAAGGGCGCATGAACATTTTCTGGCGCGATCTGGGCCCGATTGAAGGGCGCCGCGCTGCAGAAAAAAAGGAGAGGCGGCCGGGCCGCCCGCCGGCCGACCGCCAGGCCGCCCCCGCCGGACCACCCGCGCCGGGCCGGCGCCGGCTGCCCGCCAGCGCCAGGCCGCCCGCCGGGCCGCCCGCCGGCCGCCCCCCTCGAGGAGCACCCCGGACCGGGCGCTGAGTATTGTCGGTCGGGTCAACCCCCTGGAGGAGGACTGGTTGTGGCGCGCTTTACTCCGGCGGTCCTGACCGAGGCCGAGGAGCAGCTGAGAAGCGAAGTCCGGACATTTCTGGCGAAGGAGCTCCCGCCCGGCAGCTACGCGCCCGGGCTTGGAATGAACGGCTCTCACTCGCCCGAGTTCTCGAAGAAGCTGGCCCAGCAGGGCTGGTTGGGCATGGCCATCCCGCCCGAGTACGGCGGCCACGGCCGGACTGCCGTCGACCGGTTCATCGTGGTCGAGGAGCTGCTCGCCGCCGGCGCGCCGGTGGGCGCCCACTGGATTGCCGACCGTCAGACGGCCCCCACCCTCATGACCTACGGGACCGAGGCCCAGCGGGAACGGTTCCTGCCGGCGATCTCGGCGGGCGAGTGCTTTTTCTCCATCGGCATGTCCGAGCCCGACGCCGGCTCCGACCTGGCATCGGTCCGGACGACGGCCACCAGGGTTCAAGACGGGTGGTCCCTCTCTGGCACCAAGATCTGGACCAGCGGCGCGCACCTCAACCATTTCTTCGTGGTCCTCTGCCGGACCAGCCCGCTGGAGGACGACCGCCACCATGGTCTGTCGCAGCTCATCGTCGACCTGTCCTCACCCGGGATCACCATCAACCCCATCCCGTTCCTCGACGGCAGCCACCATTTCAACGAGATCGTCCTCGACGAGGTGTTCGTGCCGGACGGCATGGTGCTCGGGGAAGTCGGCATGGGCTGGCAGCAGGTGACGTCGGAGCTGTCCTATGAACGCTCCGGCCCGGACCGCTTCCTGTCCTCATGGCTCCTGCTCGAGCGCTACCTGGCCGAGCGGCCCGACGAGGCGGCCCGGGCGGCGGAGGAAGTGGGGCGGCTGGTGGTCCGGTTCTGGACGATCCGGCAGCTGTCGCTGTCGGTGGCCCGAGCCCTCCAGGAGGGCCAGGCGCCCGCCGTCGAGGCGGCGATCGTGAAAGACCTGGGCACCACCTTCGAGCAGGAGGTCGTCGCCGTCCTCCAGGCGCTCGTCGAGGACGATCCCGATCCCGGGTCCTCGTCGCTGTTCGAATCGCTGCTCGCCCAGTCGGTGGTGACGGCGCCCTCGTACACCATCCGCGGTGGCACGACCGAGGTTCTGCGGTCGGTGGCGGCCCGGGGATTGCGGGGCCGGCGATGAGTGCGGCCACGAGATCCGGTGCGAGCCTGCTGGAGGACACGCTGGACCGCCTCTTCACCGAACGGTGCGGCCCGGAGCAGCGCCAGACCGCGGAAGCGGAGGGGTGGGCCGGCGAGTGCTGGGACGCCCTGAGCGACGGCGGGCTGCCGTGGGTGGGGATCCCCGAGAGCGCCGGCGGCTCGGGTGGTGATGTGATGGACGCTTGCACCCTGCTCCGCCTCGCCGGCCGTCACGCCGTCCCCCTGCCCCTGGCCGAGGGCGGCCTGCTCGGCGGCTGGCTGCTGGCGGCGGCCGGACTGCAAGTGCAGGGCGGCCCGGTGAGCGTCGCCGTGCCCACCGCTGCCGACAGCCTCGTGTTCGACGACAAAAAAGTGACCGGGACGTTGGCCCGCGTCCCGTGGGGCGCCCGGGCCGACGTGGTGGTCGCCCTCGCCGCGGCCGGTCCGAACCGGGCCGACGCCCGGGTGGTCGCCCTGGACCCGACTCTGGCGACGGTGGCGACCGGATACAACGTGGCCGGCGAACCTCGCGATCGCCTCACCTGGGAAGGTGCAGCCCCGCGGCAGGTCGGAACGCCCGACCGCGACCTCGCCCCGGAGCTGGCGCTCCGCGGGGCATTGTCGCGGGCCTTGCTCATGGCAGGGGCCATGGAGGCAGTGGCGGACCTGACGGTCGACTACGCGGCCGAGCGCCAACAGTTCGGCCGCGCCATCGCCTCGTTTCAAGCCGTCGGTCAGCGATTGGTGCGAATGAGCTCCGAGGCCGAGGCCGGGATTCTGGCCGCGGATGTCGCGGCCCGGCGGTTCGCGGCGGTCGGGGTGGAGGCCGCCTTCGAGGTCGGGGCAGCGAAAGCCGCCGCGGCTCGCGCCGCGTCGGAGGTGGCTGCCAACGCCCATCAGGTGCATGGCGCCATCGGCATGACGCGGGAGTACGCCCTTCACCATTTCACCCGGCGACTGTGGACCTGGCGGCAGGAATGGGGATCCGAACGGCGCTGGTCGCGGACGGTGGGGGAGCAGGTGACCGCTGCCGGCGCCGACGCCCTCTGGCCCAGAGTGGCGACCGGGCTCGTGGCCGCCCCATGAGCGACCTGGTAGAGCGAACCGGTGTGGCCGGTTGCGGCACCGTCCCATGGATGGTGGCGCAATGAGCGTCCAATCGAGCAGCCCGGCCGGCGTCGCCGATCTCAGGCCGCTGCTGGCCCCCGGGAGCATCGCGATCATCGGCGCCTCTGAGGATCCGACCCGCTTGGCGGGCCGGCCCCTGCAGATCCTGCTCCAGCATCGTTTTCTCGGCCACATCTTCCCGGTCAACCCTCGCCACCAGACCGTCGGCGGCATTCCGGCCTTCCCGAGCATCGCCGCCGCGCCGGGCCCGGTGGACCTGGCTGCGGTCATCGTCAAAGCGCCCCTGGTGCCCCAGGTGTTGCGGGAGTGCGCAGAGGCCGGAGTGCGTGCCGCAGCGGTCTTCAGCTCCGGGTTCGCCGAGGAGGGGGTCGAGGGCCGTCGAGCGGAGGAGGAGATCGCTGCCATCGCCCGGTCCTCCGGTATGCGAGTGTTGGGGCCGAATGCGGAAGGGTTTTTCAACCTGACGGACGGTATCCCGGTGACCTTCAGCCCCACGGTCGATTACGAGCGGGGCCTGACCCGCCTGGTGCCAGGCAATGTCGCCGTGGTGTCTCAGAGCGGCGGTATGGGTTTCGCCTTGTTCAACTGGGGTCAGGCGGTCGGCCTGGGCTCGAGCTATGTGGTCAGCACCGGCAACGAGGCCGACCTCGGCGCCCTCGAGATCGCCGCCTACCTGCTCGAGGATGCCGCCACCGACGTGGTGGCCCTCCTGGTGGAGGGCTTCCGCGACAGTGAGGAGCTGACGCCGGTTGCGAAGCGGGCCGCCGAGCTGGGCAAGAAGTTGGTCGTGGCCAAACTCGGCCGCTCCGTCCCGGGCAGCCAGGCCGCCATCGCCCACACCGCCCACCAGGCCGGTGACGACGCCGAGTACCAGCAGGCATTCGCCCGCCTCGGAGTGGTCAGGGTCGAGGACCAGGAGGACCTTGTCGACGCCTGCTTCGCCCTGTCGCGCCGGCGGGTGGCAGCGGGCCCCCGGGTGGGCATCCTGACCACTTCAGGTGGTGCGGGCGTGTGGGTGGCCGATGCCTGTGACGCCGCTGGTCTTCAGGTTCCCGAACTGGATGGTGCCCTGCAGGCCGATCTGCGCGCCCACATGCCGAGCTACGGGTCGCCTCGAAATCCGGTGGACGTGACGGCCGAGGTGGTCAACCGGGCGGGCGTGGCCCCGCCGCTAGAGCTGCTGGCCTCCTCGCCCCAGGTGGATGCCGTCGTGCTGATCTCGTCGCTCGCCGGCCCGCACATGTTGCGACGGGAGGAAGCAGAGATCCGCCGCGTTCTCGAGGCGTCCGGGAAGCCGATCGTGGTGTACTCCTACACCCATCCGGGGGAGGCCAGCGTGGAAGCCCTGGCCGAACTGGGGGTGGCGTGGTACCCGAGCCCGGCCCGGGCCGCCCGGGCGGTCCGCGTGCTCGTGGACGCAGGTCGGCGGGATTAGCGGCGCCGAGTCGAGTTGCCCAATCAGGGGAGGAGCGTTTGATTGATGGAAGATTTCCGTATCGAGGTGCCCGAAGAGGATCTGGTCGACCTGCGCAACCGTCTGGCCGGTACCCGCTGGCCCAACGAGTCGCCCGCCGAACCCTGGGTGCAGGGCACGCCGCTCGCCTACCTGCGCGAATTGGTCGATTACTGGCGGGACGGCTATGACTGGCGAGCCGCGGAGGCCCGACTCAACTCCTATCAGCAGCACCTGACCGAGGTGGACGGGCAGCGCATTCATTTCCTGCACGTGCCCTCACCCCACCCCGGCGCCCTCCCCCTGGTGCTCTCCCACGGCTGGCCCGGCTCGGTGGTGGAGTTCCTCGACGTCATCGGCCCGTTCACCGACCCCCCGGACCCAGCGGACGCCTTCAGCCTGGTGATTCCGTCGCTTCCGGGATACGGCTTTTCGGGTCCGACGACGGGTCTGGGTTGGAACCCCCGCCGGATCGCGGAGGCGTTCGGCACCGTGATGGAGCAGCTCGGTTACGCGCGTTACGGCGTCCAGGGGGGCGATTGGGGCTCTTTGATCTCGTGCAACATGGCGGATCTGGAACCCGGGCGGGTGGCCGGCCTGCACGTCAACTTCTTGAGCGTCCCTCCTCCGAAGGGCGAGGAGGCCCCGGCGCACGAGCCCGCGGCGCGCTTCGCGGCAACCGGCAGCGGCTACCAGCAGATCCAATCCACCAAGCCGCAGACGATCGGATATCTGCTGGACGACTCTCCGGCTGGTTTGGCCGGGTGGATCGTCGAGAAGTTCCGGGAATGGAGCGACTGCGAGGGCAACCCCGAGCGGTCTTTTTCCAAAGATCAGCTCCTCACCAACGTCATGGTCTACTGGGTGACACGGACCGGCACCTCGGCGGCCCGGCTCTACTGGGAGATGCGCCAGGCCGGACGGGCCGCCCTTCCTCAGGCCATGGTGACGGTGCCGACCGGCGTCGCCAACTATCCAGGTGAGATCGGTCGCACTCAGCGCGCCTGGGTGGAGCGGCGGTACAACATCGTGCACTGGAGCACTCCGGAGCGGGGGGGCCACTTTGCCGCAATGGAGGTGCCGGACCTCTTCGTCGAGGATGTGCGCGCCTTCTTCCGCCTGGTGCGGTAGTGCTGCCGAGACCACGTGAACGGGCCGTTCGCCCGTCCAGCGGCGCCCGTTAACCTGCACGGCATGACGATCCCACTGCGCCACGGGATGTTCCTCGCGCCGTTCCACTCCATCAGGGAGAACCCGACCCTGACCCTGGAGCGGGACCTTCAGCTCTGCGAGTGGTTCGATGAGTTGGGCTTCGACGAGGCCTGGATCGGCGAGCACCATTCGGCGGGGGTTGAGACCATCGACTCGCCGGAGGTGTTCATCGCGGCCGCGGCCGAGCGGACCAAGCACATCAAGTTCGGGACAGGCGTGGTGTCACTTCCCTATCACCACCCGCTCAACGTGGCCAACCGGATCGTCCAGCTCGACCACATGACCCGGGGCCGCATCATGTTCGGTGCCGGACCGGGTCTGTTGGCCTCGGATGCCCTGATGATGGGCATCGAGCCGGAGGTCACCCGCGACCGGCTGCAGGAGGGTCTCGATGTGATTCTTCGCCTGTTCCGCGGCGAGACAGTTACCGAGGAGACCGACTGGTACCAGATGCGTGACGGCCGCACCCATCTTCGCCCCTTCACCTTCCCGTACCCCGAGGTGTGCGTGGCCAGTGCCGTGACCCCGTCGGCCGGGCGTCTCGCCGGTCGCTATGACCTGGGGATGCTGTGTGTGGCGGCCGGCGATCGGGCGGGCTTCGACGCCCTCGACACCAACTGGAAAATCGCCTGCGACATTGCTGCCGAGAACGGCCGGGAGATGGACCGCAGCCGCCTGCGCTGCGTCGTCAACATGCACCTGGCGGATTCGAGGGAGCAGGCGGTGGCGGATATCCGCTGGGGCTGCGAGGAGTCCATCCGGTATTTCAACAACAACCAGCCCCGTTTTCTGGTCCCGGAGGGCGCCGATTACGTCGATTGGGTCATGGAGCATGAGATAGCCGTCGTCGGCACCCCTGACGACGCCATCCGCCGTATTGAGCGGTTGTACGAGAAGCAGGGAGAGTTCGGCTGCCTGTTGCTTCAGATCTCCAATTGGGCCGACTGGCCCGCCCTTAAGCGATCCGTGGAACTGTACGCCCAGTACGTGATCCCGCATTTCGCGGGCGCCAATCGCAACCGCCTGGACTCATACCGATGGGTGACCGTGAACCAGCAGGAGGTGGTCACCAAACGGGTCAATGCCGCCCAGCAGATGATCGCCAAGCATCAGGCCGAATGGGCCGACAAGGACGGCCACGTGTTGCCTGACGAGGTGCAATCGAGGGCCTTGTCGTAAGCGGCGGTGTAGACCGAAGCCGGCCGAGCGGATCCCTTAACCGTCAGGGTCAGTCGCGGCCGGCGCGGGCACCTTGTCGATGCCTTTGAGGACGGTGAGGGCGTCCGCGATCATCGGTCCCAGGTCCCCCGTCCCCCCGAGGCGCAGCCAGCGGCCGAAGGTGTAGCTGATGACGCCGGCGATCGCCGCGGCCATGGCGCCCACCTCGGGGTCGTCGGGGTCGGCTCCGGTGCGCTCGGCAATCAGCCGCTGGTAGGTGGTTGCCGCGCTGACCGCGGAATCGGCCAGGGCTCTGTTCGCTGCCATCGGTGACCGTTCCACGACGATGCCCCAGAGCAGGGCCAGTTCGCTTTCCGATGGGTCCAGCCCACCGGCGTGCTCGGCCTCTGTAAAGGCCTGCAGAACGCTCTCCGACGCCGGCCGGGCCTGCACCAACTCGGACAGCCGTCCGAGCGAGCGACGCGGCAGGGCTGCCAGCACCTCGTCCCGTGTGGCGAAATAACGGAAGAAGGTGCGGTTCGAGATGCCAGCCGCGGCGGCGATGTGGTCGATCGTCACATCATCAGGGCTGGAGCCAGCGAACAGCTCGAGCGCGGATCGTTCGATCTCGAGCGAGATGCGCTCGCGCCGGCGCTGCCATCCGCCAGCGGGGGGTTTCGAACTGACCTCGGGCTCGCTCTTGGTGGGCTGCGTGACGACCTCAGAAGCGGTGCGGGGAAGGGCCGGGCCCATCATCGATCGGGGGGTGATCGCCGACGGACCCGCGCCCGTTGGGGCGAGCGTACAACGCCTTGTCAGGGACTGTCAAATGTTGGGATGGCGGCTGGACCGTGGGCCAGGTTTCTCCGCCCCGGCCAGCCTCATGCCACCCGGCCGGATGACCGAGATGACGCAGATTCGTATCGCCCGTATCACCGATTACCGGACCGGAATCTGGTACAACCGCGAAAGGAGGACAGCCATGTTGACCGTGTGCGGATGGGACCTGCAGCTCGACGTCGACACGGTCTTCTGCCAGAGTGACAGCTGCTTCCTTGGGTCGGCCACCGACGAGGACGGGCAGCGGTGGCTGGTTCAGCACCGTCGTGTCCCCGACGTCCCTGTCTGGGTATGCGCCGCGGTCAGCCCCCGGATGCTCGAGGAGGTCGAGGCCGGCCGGGCCGAGGCGAGCGATGTGTTCCGGCACAGCTTGACTGGCACCGTGGAGATCGTGAGCGCCGATGACCGGGACGAGTTTCACCGGGATCGCTGTGTGTGCTGTGCGGATCTGCCCGACGGCCTGATCGCTCCGGGCCGGTTGCCGGCGCCGCCGAGGTCGGGCGGCTCACGGTCGGGCCGCCGGCGGCCGGCTTCTGGCCCCGCGGGTCCAGCTGGGCCGCCCACCCCGGCCCCGGCCGGCCTGCCCGCCCCGATCGGTCAGCCCACCCCGGCCCCGGCCGGCCTGCCCACTCCGGCCGCCCCGCCCACCCCGATCGGTCAGCCCACCCCGGCCGCCCCGCCCACCGCAGCGGCCGGTTTCTCATAGGAGACCGCCGCCGGTCGCACCCGGATGGGCGGCCCGTCGGATCTCGACGACCTCGGCTCCGGCAGGTGTCCAGGCCGCCTGTCTTGCTCGTCGGAGGACCCCGGCGCATTGAAGCGCTCTCCGGCAGGCGGCCGTCCCGCCCGGTACGCTCAGCCCGTCGCTGGGGCAATCGATGAGGGCCGGGCCGATGGCCGGCCCCGGAGGAGGGAGAATGGCCGAACTGCCGAGCTACGACGAGCTACCTGCCGCCCCCGAAGGCGGCCGCAGTGCTTGGGGTGTCTTTGGTGCCGACGACAACGTCGGTCTGTTCAATCTCCTGACGCCGGAGCGGGTCCTCGCCGCGGCCAAGCTCATCCGCAGAGGTGCCCTGTTCCCCCTCGATGCTCCCCTCGATACCTTTAACCCCCCGGTCGCGGCGAGCCGGGGCGTGCCCCGCCACCGCGTCCTGCACGCGCCCGGCACCTTCGGGTTCGACGACGTGCTCGACAACTTCTTCCCTCAAGGCTCGAGCCAGTGGGACTCGCTCGGGCACGTCGGCTACGCACCGAACATGTTCTACAACGGGGCAACCGAGGAGGACATAGCCAGCGGGCGTCGCAACACCATCGACCACTGGGCCCGGCACGGCATAGCCGGCCGAGCCGTGCTCCTGGATATGGTGGCGACCCTCGCCGACGCCGGCCGCCCGTACGATCCGGGCACCAGTACGGCATTCAGCGTTGAAGATCTGGAGCTGGCCCGTACGCGGTCGGGCGTGGAATTCCGGCCGGGCGACATCCTGCTCATCCATACCGGCTTCGCGGCATGGTTCGTCAACCAACCGGCCGCGGCGCGATGGAAGCAGAACCGCGCTCCCTCGACGCCAGGTGTGGCCCAGGGTGAGGACATGTGCCGGTACCTGTGGGACAGCCACGTGGCAGCCGTGGCGTCCGACACGTTCGCGGTCGAGACCACGCCGGCGGATCGTCAACGGCCCACCGGGTTCCTGCATCGGATTCTGATCGGTCAGTTCGGCATGGCTCTGGGCGAGCTCTGGTGGACCGAGGACCTGGCTGCCGACTGCGCGGCCGACGGCGTCTACGAGATGTTCTTCACCAGTGCGCCGCTCAACTCGCCCGGAGGTATCGGTTCACCCCCCAACGCGCTGGCCATCAAATGACACGATTGTCGCCGGGACAGCCCGCGGCGCTAACCTCGTCCTTGCCGTGAACATCTTCTTTGACTGCGACTACACCATCCTTTCGTTCGACCAGGCCCTGCGGAATCGGACGAAGGAGGTCTTCAGCCGGCTGGTCGAAGACGGCCACCAGGTGTACCTGTGGTCGGGGGAAGGGGCCCGGTGGTCGGTGGTGCGCCGCCACGAGCTGGAACCGTACCTGAGCGGCGTGTTCGCCAAGCCGCTGCACGATTTTGATGCGGGCCTCAAGCGGCTGGAGGTGGCCCCGATGCCCGATTTCGTCATCGACGACTACCCCGGGATCGTGCGGCACTTCGGCGGTTATCACATCCCGGAGTTCTATTCGTCCCGCAGCGACGACGACGAGGAGCTCGAGTCGGTGTATCAGGTCGTGACCGAGGTGGCGGCGACCGGCCGGACCGACCATCCGCGCTGGTGGCCGGGCCAGGTGTCCCGCCCTGACCTGGTGCCGGAGTCTGACGGGTCGGGCTAGACCCCGCCGTTGAATATCCGCCACCCGGGGGTCCGGCCCGAAGAGATCGTTGTTGCCGCGGGCGGCCAGCACCGGCGCCCACTGCTCGAGCTGGTCGAGCACCAGGGGATGGCAGATGTCGCCCGAATGGAGGATCAGATCGACCCCGGCGAACGCCTCCCCCACCTCGGGCCAGATCTCCCGGAGCGAGCCTGGCATGTGGGTGTCCGAGAGAATCCCGATTCGCGTGGTTGGCGACATCCCGGCATCGTCGCACATACCGTCAAATCGATTGGGCCGGTTGACGCCAAAAGCTGAGGAACGGCGGTCATGCCCTCCAACTACCGGGCCACCGCCCGCTGTCACCCCCCGCGCCGCTCGCGGGACCAGGCGAGGAAGTCATCCCGGTCCCAGCCGTTGACGATCCGTTCCACGGGAACGGCCGCCTCGACGGCCTGCTGGCAGCCGAGCTCGAGCCATTCGAGCTGGCCGGGGGCGTGAGCATCGGTGTCGACGCTGAACAGGCACCCGTGCTCCACCGCCGACCGCAGCAGCTCGAGGGGTGGGTCGCGACGTTCCGGCCGGGAATTGATCTCGACCGCCGTGCCGGTGCGGGCGCAGGCGTCGAAGATCACATCCGGGTCGAACTGCGAAGGCTTCCTCCCCCGGCCGACCACAATGCGCCCGGTGCAGTGCCCGAGGATGTCGGTGTGCGGACTCTCGATCGCGGCGAGCATCCGCCGGGTCATGGCCGGCGCGTCCATGGCCAGCTTCGAGTGCACGCTGGCCACGACCACGTCGAGCCCGGCCAGCAGATCCTCGTCCTGATCCAGTGAGCCGTCTTCCAGGATGTCCACCTCGATACCGGTCAGGATCCTGAACGCCCCGTCGAACTGACCATTGATCTCCGCCACCACGTCGAGCTGAGCGCGGAGCCGGTCGGCGTCGAGGCCGTGGGCGACGGTCAGTCGCGGGCTGTGATCGGTCAGGGCCAGGTAGCGGTGGCCCAGAGCCAGAGCGGCCGCCGCCATTTCGATGATGGGACTGCCCCCGTCGGACCAATCGGAATGACTGTGGCAGTCCCCCCTGAGCGCCTGGCGCACCCGCTGGACGTCGGGAGCCAGCGCGACCCTCGGGTCCTCCTCGAGCTCCTGGAGGTAGGCGGGGGTTCGGCCCGCGAGGGCTTCGTCGATCACCCGGGCGGTGGTATCGCCCACACCGGGTATCTCGCGGAGCCGGCCGGCTCCGGCCAACGACGCGAGCTGTTCGGGGTCGAGGGTGGCCAGCGATCGGGCGGCCCGGCGAAAAGCTCGCACCTTGTAGATCTCGGCCTGCCCTCGCTCCAGGATGTACGCAATCCGTTCGAGGGCCCTGACCGCGTCGAGGGCACTGTTGGCGTCTACCACGCCGGGTCCTGCCTACGACCCGCCCTGAACGGACTCGCCCTGGGGGCAGACGATCCGGTCGACGAGCCCCCACTGCGCCGCGGTGGCAGCGCCCAGGCGGGTGCCGGTGAGGGCCAGCCAGGCCGCTCGCTGTGGCCCGATCCGGCGAGGGATGCTCGCGGTGCCGCCCGCACCGGGGATCAGCCCCATGCCCACCTCGGGCAGCGACATGGTCGTCCCCTCGGCGGCCTCGATGGTGCCGGCGAACGCGCTCAACTCGATCCCGGCTCCGACACATGCCCCGTGGAGGTGAGCAGTCACCTTCGGACGCAGCTGGCTTATCCACCACCCGGCGCTCCTCTGGACCCGGATACCGTGGGCGGTCGCCGGATCAGGGCGGGTCCCGAACTCCGCCAGGTCGCCTCCGCTGGAGAAGTTGGGTCCGTTGCCGCGCAGGTGGATGGACGCCACCGTCGGATCGTGGGCCGCCAGCTCCAGGGCTCCGACCAGTTCGTCGCGCATGCGGGCGCTGTAAGCGTTACGACGCTCGGGCCGGTCCAGGGTGACCCACAGGGCATCGGCCTGACGATCCAGCTGGACCACCGGATCCGTCCGGCCGTCGGCAGCCCTCTGCGGCCGGGTGGCGAGCCACTCGCCATGCTCCGGACCGCTTTGCAGCATCGAGTAGGCCAGCGACTCGACCACCAGCGCGGCGGCCGGTTCGAGCGTCACCCCCACCCGTATGACCTGAACGAGCGCGGTGGCCGCCTGCGGGCTGCGCAGCACCGCCTCCTCCACCGCCCAGGTGGCTTCGCTGGCCCGACCCTGTGCTCCGACCCACGGTCGGGGGGGATCAACGGCGGCGCTGATCAGCACGTCCGGTCCAACCGGTGCGACCGGGGCGTCGGAGGAGGTACTGGTGGCTACGAGCACGCACGGCCATCCCGCGGGCGGCCGCAGCTCGTCGCCCGACACCGGCTGATCGAGCTCGACGAGCAGCACGGGACGGCCGACGGCGACACCGAACTCGTCGGCGCCCTGGCCGGACCGCACCCGGTCGAGCAGGTCGATCGCTTCCTCTACGTTCAGGGGGTCGAGCACCAGGGGAGCGTATCCGGGCCCGTATGCTGACGGGGCGTGACGGCCCGGTTCGAAGGTGGTCCCCTCTGAAGGCCCTCGTCGTGCGCCGGGCCCGGATCGGATCCGCCGAAACCGACCTCAGGATCGAGGGAGACCGAATCGTCACGGTCGGCCCCGGCGCCTTCCGGGCACCGGGCGACGCGGTACTGGACGCGTGCGGCGGTGCCGTGCTCCCTGGCCTGCACGACCACCACCTCCATGTCCTGGCTTCAGTGGCGGCGGCCGGGTCGGTCCATGTTGGTCCACCGGCCGTGCGCGACCCGGCCGGGCTGTCGGCGACCTTGACCGCGGCGGCCGCCGCCCACCCATACCCGGACTGGATCCGGGCCGTCGGTTATCACCAGTCGGTTGCCGGCGACCTCGATCGAGACCTCCTCGACCGGATGATCGCGGACCGTCCGGTACGGGTCCAGCACCGCAGCGGGATCCTGTGGGTGTGCAACTCGGCCGGCCTGGCTGCTCTGGATGCCGAACACGAGATGGCCCCGGGGGTGGAACGCGACTCCTCGGGGCGGCTCACCGGCCGGCTGTGGCGGATGGACCGCTGGCTGGCCGATCGGCTCGCACTGTCTCAGTTCGGGCAGGCTCAGTTCGGGCAGGCTCAGTTCGGGCAGGCTCAGTTCGGGCAGGCTCAATTCGGGCCGGCTCAGTTCGGGCCGGCTCAGTCCGGACCGGCCGGCGGGCGCCATCGCACCGGCCTGTCTGAGCTGAGTCAGTCGGCCGTTGCGCTCGGGGTGACCGGCTGGACGGAAGCCACCCCCGAACGCAGCGACGGCGACACCACGGTGCTCCTCGAGGGGGTCGGGACCGGGGCCGTGCGGCAGCGGTTGCATTTGATGCTGCCAACCGTCCGCGCCGCTCGAACCGCAGCAGCCGTCGCCGGGGCGGGCATCGAGAGGGTGACATCCGGACCGGTGAAGATCCTCCTGGACGATCCGGAGCTCCCGGCACTCGAGACGCTGGCAGGGACGATCGCCGGGGCTCACCGGGAGCACCGGCCAGTTGCGGTGCATTGCGTCACCCGGGTCCAGCTGCTGCTCACGCTGGCCGCTCTCGAGGTCGCCGGCCGGCGCCCTGGGGATCGCATCGAGCACGGGGCCGTGATCCCGGTCGAAGTGCTGTCCACCATCGCCCGACTCGGCTTGATCGTGGTGACCCAGCCGAACTTCGTGGCCGAGCGCGGCGACGAGTACCTGGCGGAGGTCCCGGCCGACGATCTGCCCCACCTGTGGCGGGCCCGTTCCCTCGTCGACGCAGGGATCTCGATGGGGGCCGGCACCGATGCCCCGTTCGGGCGGCCCGACCCCTGGCTGGCCATCCGGGCTGCCATCCGCCGGCGCACGCCGTCGGGCCACGTCCTCGGCCCCGAAGAGGCCGTCACGGCTCCGGTCGCCCTGAGCTGGTGGTGGGGTACCGGCCCCGACCCGGCCGGCCGCCGGCTGCTCCGCCCCGGCGACCCTGCCGACCTCGTGGTGCTGGCCCTCCCCGTGCGGGACGCTCTGGCCGGCGAGGACCCGGTTCCTGTCCGGGCGACGGTCATAGCTGGACGCGTTGTCCATGGCTGAGAAGGCGAGGGGAAAGAGTGAACTCCGTGACTCAGCCCGGCTCGATCCACTCCACCTGCTCGGGCCGATCTCGTATCTCCTGAACGCGGTCGCCGGCCCGCACCACCCACCGCCCGGCGCCGTCGGCATCGACCTCGACGGACAACGGTGACGCGCCGATCTCCCCGGCCGCGACTCCGCCCCCTCTTCCGGCCGCGGCGGCCGCTTTGCTCATGGCCAGGTCGATCAACTGGCCGCCCCCCTCGGCGAGGGCGCGCAGCACGGCCACCGCGCCGGTCAGCCCCGTGATCGGGTCCGCGATGGCGTCTCCGCAGAACACCGGTTCACGGCGGGCATCCCATCCGACCAGGCCGCCCGCCACCGCGGCATCGTCGCCGAAAGCCACCCAGTCCCGGCCGGGCGCCCGCCGGCCGTAGCCGGTGATGCTCAGCCACACCCGACCCGGTTGCGCCGGCCGGTCAGTGGGACCGAGGCCGAGCTGTTGCAGAGCCCGGGGCCGTGATGCTTCGATCACCACGTCGGCGGCGTCGAGCCGCGCCGCCAGTTCCGCGCGCCCGGCCGGGCTCCGGAAGTCAAGCCGCACCACCCGGGCCGAACGGTCAGAGCCTTCGCCCGGCCCGTGCACCCAGCGGTAGAACGCCGGGTCATCCCGGGCGGCATCGGGACGGGCGGAGCTTTCGACTTTCGTGACCCGGGCCCCGGCTTCGGCGAGGATGCGCGCCGTCACCGGCCCGGCCCACAATGACGAGAGATCGACGACCCGCCAGGTATGGCCTGGCCGGGTCGTCGCCGCCGGCCCGCGCCGGGACTCCGACCAGGCGTCCGGCCGCGGGTCCGGCAGCGCGTCCGGCAGCGGGTCCGCAAGCGAGTCTCCGGTCGGCACCGCTGAGGCGGCCAGCCCGAGGAGCCGGGCCCGGGCCACGAACGGGCCGGTCGGAGTGGTGGCGGCGGCCGCCGTGACGTCCGGCCACGGGTCGGTGACGTCCCGCCCGATGAGGGCCGGCAGCAACTCGACATCGTCAGGACGGGGCAGGTTGAGGGCGGCCCACCCGTCGCTGGTCCGCAGCAGCCGGCAGGACCCGCTGGCGGAGATCCGCCCTTGCCGCTGCAGGCCCAACAACGCCGCCCGGCCCGCGACGGCCGCCTCCCAGTTCACCCGCACCGGTCGCCCGAGGGCCCGGGTACGGTGCTCGATCTCTGCCGCCAGCCCGGCGAGGGCGGCGGGCAACCCGAGCGGCGGCAGGACCGGGGCGCGGTCCGGCCATCCCGTCAGCGCCATCAGGCCGGAGCGGGCCAGGGCTCCGACCGGATCGGTGGACCCGGATCGCACGGCCGACATCTTGGCGCGCCCCGGTAGAGGGGGAGCGCGTGGCTATCCTGCGAGCGGTGGATCACCATCTCCACCACGGTCACGCGGGGGCCACCCCGCCGCAGCACCGGCTCTCGGGGGCCGGCGATCGGCGCTGGCTGGTGACCGCTGTGGCCCTCATCGTGGGGTTCATGGTCGCCGAGGTCGTGGTGGCGGTGGTCTCCAATTCGCTGGCGCTGTTGGCCGACGCCGGTCACATGCTCGTCGACGCGGGCGCCCTCGGCCTCGCCCTTTGGGCCTTGCATCTTGCGGCCAGACCGGCCAGCGGGTCGTGGACGTTCGGGTTCAAGCGGGCCGAAATCCTCTCCGCCGCGGGCAACGGGATCACCCTGCTGGTCGTGTCGGCCCTCCTCACCTTCGTCTCGGTGCGCCGCCTGATCCATCCGCAATCGGTCCACGGCCTGGCCGTCCTGATCACTGCCAGCGTGGGGGTGGGAGTCAACGTGGCGGCCGCCTGGGGGCTCTCCCGGGCCAACCGCTCGAGCCTCAACGTCGAGGGGGCCTTCCAGCACATCCTCGCCGATCTCTACGGATTTCTGGCGACCGTCCTGGCCGGCATCCTCATCGTCATCGCGGGCTTCGACCGGGCCGACCCCATCGCCTCGCTTGTCGTCGTGGTGCTCATGCTGCGGGCGTCGTGGGGTTTGCTCAAGGCGTCCATGCGGGTGCTGCTGGAGGCGGCTCCCGAGGCGGTGGACCTCGATGTCATCCGCGCCCATCTCCTGGAACCGCCCCACGTCCGTGACGTCCACGATCTGCACGTCTGGACGGTCACCTCGGACCTCCCCGCCATCTCCGCCCATGTGGTGGTCGACGACTCGTGTTTCCTCGACGGCCATGCCCCGCAGGTGCTTGACCAGCTGCAGCACTGCCTGGCCGGTCATTTCGACGTGGAGCACTCGACCTTCCAGCTCGAGCCGTCCAGCCACACCGAGCACGAGCCCGGCACCCACGCCTGACAGCGGTCACGGTTCGTGAATATCGACCACCTGATCAATACCTACGGCTACTGGGCGGTGTTCGCCCTGGTGGCGCTGGAGAGCCTCGGCATCCCGCTCCCCGGTGAGACCGCCCTGATCGCCGCCGGCGTCTACGCCGGCCACACCCATAAGCTGTCGCCCTGGCTGATCTTCGTGGTGGCGGCCGCGGCAGCCATCATCGGCGACAACATCGGGTACTGGGTGGGGGACAAGGGCGGATACCGGCTGCTGCGGCGCTACGGCTACTACGTCCGCGTCGACGAGTCCAAGATGAAGGTTGGAAGGTACCTGTTCGACCGGTACGGCGGACGGGTGGTGTTCTTCGGGCGCTTCGTGTCGGTGCTGCGCACCTACGCCGCCTTTCTCGCCGGCACCAACCGCATGCGATGGCGACACTTCCTGGTTTTCAACGCGGCCGGCGGCATCGTCTGGGCGGCCATCTACACCTACGCCTCCTACACGGCCGGCAGCACGCTGCACCGCATCTCGGGAACCCTCAACATCGTTCTCGGGGTCGTCGCGGTGATCGTGCTCCTGGTCGCCTTCCTGGTGATGCGCCGGCACGCGAACCGCCTGGCCGTCGTCGCCGAGGCCGCTTACCCGGGCGAGTTGACCTGAGCGGGCGAATCGCAACGGCACTAGAACAGCGTGTCGGCCCGGTCGCGCTCGTGGGCGAGGAGCCAGGCCTTACGATCCACGCCCCAGCCGTACCCGGTAAGGCTGCCGTCGGCGCCGATCACACGGTGGCAGGGAACGATGATGGAGATCGGGTTACGCCCGTTGGCGGCTCCGACCGCCCGGACGGCAGAGGGACGCCCGACTGAGAGGGCTATGTCGCGGTAGCGGGCGGTCGCACCGAAGGGAATGGCGCGGAGCGCGGTCCACACCTCGACCTGAAACGGGCTGCCCTCCAGTTCGATCGCGAGTGAGAACTCCTTGCGGTCGCCGGCGAAGTACTCGTCGAGCTGAAGGCGAGCCGCCTCGAAGGCGTGCTCGTCGGCCGCCCACCCGGCGTCCGGCAGCGGGCAGCATTCGTGGTCGGCCAGGTACAGGCCGGTCAGCACCTCGTCGCGACCCACCAGGCGGATGCGCCCGAGCGGGGAATCGACATGACGGTAGGTTGTCGTAGCGGTCATGCGGCCATACTGGGCCGGCCTTCTGGCCTTCTGGATGACGGATCCGGACAGGATTTTGCCCATGTCCGGATCTGTCTCATCCGGCGGGGGTTCGGGCGGTATATCTCTTCTCATGCAAATCCTTTCCGCAGTCGTCACCACGGGCATCTACTGCCGTCCGGGCTGTGGCGGGCGGCCACTCCCGGGCCATGTTCGGCCCTACGCGCTGGCGGCTGCCGCCGAGTCCGACGGGTTCCGGCCCTGCCTCCGCTGCCGGCCCTACCGGTCGGCGCAGCCCGTATCATGGACCGGTCCCGAGCTGGTGTGCCGGGCCGTGCAACTCATCACCGACGGTGCCCTCGACGGTCACACCGAGGAAGTATTGGCGTCGCGGCTCGGCGTTTCCGGCCGGCATCTTCGGCGTCTGTTTGTCGCCGAACTGGGTGTGACTCCGGACGGCCTGGCCCGGTCGCGGCGGGCCCATTTCGCCCGCCGCCTCCTCGACGACACGGACCTGCCCATTGCCGATGTGGCGTTTGCGGCCGGCTTCGGGAGCGTCCGACAGCTGAACCGGGCCTGTCGGGATGTCTTCCGGGCCGCACCCGCGGATCTGCGCGCTCGTCGGCGCTCGACCGACCGCCTTGTTGCCGACGGCGGCCTGGCCCTGCGGATGCCGTACCAGGGTGACCTCGACTGGGCCGGCCTGGTGGCGTACCTGCAGGCCCGCGCCATACCCGGCGTCGAGCACGTCGACGGTCAGACCTACCGCCGCACCGTCGTGGTCGACGGGGACCCGGGGGTCCTGGAGCTCGGGCCGGGTGGGGAGCTTGGGCCGGGTGGCCCCGACCACTTGCTATTGCGCGCCCATTTGCCGCACTGGGAGGACCTGATCCACGTGGTCCAGCGGGCGCGACGCATCGCCGCTCTGGACTTCGATCTCGACCCTCCGACCAGGCACTTCGCACGCGACCCGGTGCTGGCCCCGCTGGTGGCCGCCCGCCCCGGGGTCCGGCCTCCGGGGACCTGGGACCCCTTCGAGACCGGGGTGCGAGCCATCCTCGGCCAGCAGGTGTCGGTGGCAGGAGCGTCGACGCTGACCGGCCGCCTGGTCGCCAAGCTCGGAACGGCGGTCCCCGGTCTGGCTTCGATAGGCCTGTCCCACACCTTCCCGGGCCCCGAGGTCCTGGCCGAGGCCGATTTGTCCGGGTTGGGGTTGACCCGGGCCCGGGAGGGCGCGGTCGTGGCTTTCGCCCGCGCTGTCGCCGCCGGCGACGTGCGCCTCGACCGTAGCGTCGGCTTGAACGATCTGGTCGCCTCGCTCACCGCCATCCCCGGGCTTGGACCCTGGACCGCTCAGTACGTTGCCCTCCGCCTCGGCGAACCCGACGCCTTCCCCTCTACCGACCTGGGCGTCCGGCGGGCGCTCGCGTCCCGTGACGGTAGTCCTGCCGACGGTGCCGGGGAGGGGTGGCGTCCCTGGCGGGCCCTGGCCACCGCCCATCTGTGGGCCGTCGAGGTAGGCCGGAAGAGGCGAAAGGCAGAGACCGGTGCAGAGGTGGCGCCAATCCCGGCCTGAGCCCGGGTCCGGCGAGGGGGGAAGGTGGCGAGGTAGCTTGCACTGATGACCCTCGCCGCCTCTGACCCGACGCACCCGGTCAGCCCGCCCCGGCGAGATCGGCACGCCCGGTGGGGCGACTATCGCGAACGGGTCGTCAGGCTCGAGGCCGAGTACGCGGCCATCCCCCCCGGGGATCCGGTGCGGCTGGCGAAGAAGACGTCCAACCTGTTCCGGCCGCGCCCAAAGCCGACGGCGCCCGGACTCGACGTACGGGCCTTTGACGGTGTCATCGAGGTCGATCCCGTCGCCCGCACGGCCGACGTGCAGGGCATGACGACCTACGAGCATCTGGTCGACGCCACCCTGCCGTTCGGTCTGATGCCGCTGGTGGTCCCCGAGCTCAAGACCATCACCCTTGGCGGCGCCATCACGGGCCTCGGGATCGAGAGCTCATCCTTCCGCAACGGGATGCCGCACGAGTCGGTTGTGGAAATGGACATCCTCACCGGCGATGGTCGGGTGGTGACGGCCAGTCCGGGCGGCGAGCACGCCGACCTCTACTACGGGTTTCCCAACTCCTACGGAACCCTGGGCTACGCCCTCCGGGCCCGGATCGAGCTGGAACCGGTGCGGCCCTATATCCACCTGCGCCACGTGCCCTTTACGGAGTTCCAAACGCTGGTCGAGATGCTGACGTCGGTCTGCGCAACCCGGTCCCACGACGGGGAACCGGTGGACTTCATCGACGGCACCGTCTTTTCTCCCGACGAATCGTATCTGACCCTCGGGTCGTGGACCGATTCGGTTCCGGACGTCAGCGACTACACGCGGGGTCGCATCTACTATCGCTCGATCCAAAACCGCCGGGAGGACTGGCTCACGGTACGGGACTACCTGTGGCGCTGGGACACCGACTGGTTCTGGTGCTCCCGCGCCTTCGGGGCCCAACGGCCGTGGGTCCGCCGTTTGCTGGGGAGCAGCCCCGCCGGCCCGCGCCTTCTTCGCAGCGATGTGTACTGGCGCATCCTCGCCCTCGAGGAGCGCTTTCACGCCAAGGCGACGATGGACCGCTGGCTGGGCCGGCCCACCCGGGAGAACGTCATTCAGGACGTGGAGCTGCCCGTCGATCGACTGTCCGAGTTCGTGGTGGCGTTCCAGGACCAGGTCCCCATCTCCCCGTTCTGGCTCTGCCCCCTGCGCCAGCGGAACGCCGCGGCCACCTGGGAGCTGTACCGGTTGCAGCCAACCGCCCTTTACGTCAACGTCGGATTCTGGTCGAGCGTTCCACTCGAGCCGGGCATGGACGCGGCCCACCACAACCGCTGGGTAGAGGAGGAGGTCGACCGGCTGGGTGGCCGAAAGTCGCTGTACTCAACCGTCCACTATCCCGAGGACCGCTTCTGGGCTCTGTATAACGGGCCGGTGTACCGTGATCTCAAACGCCGCTACGACCCGGGCGGACGCTTGCTGGACCTGTATACCAAGTGCGTCCGGTGATGGTCGAAGTGGCCCCGCGTCGCCGGCGTGTGGGCCACCCCAGAATCCCTACCAGGCCCCAGAATCCCTACTAGGCAAGGAGCCGGAGACACGATGCCACCTCGTTCGCAAATGGCCCCGGTACTGGCCGGTGTCTTCGCGGCTGGACGCCCTATCTGCATCGAGGCCTATGACGGCAGCTCCGCCGGACCGCCCGATCCGGTTTCCCGGATCATCATCCGCGACGCTCGAGCGTTGCGGTACATCGCCACCGCACCGAGCGATCTGGGGCTGGCCCGGGCGTATGTGTCGGGCAGCCTGGACGTGGAAGGCGACACCTTTGCCACCCTGGAGATGCTCGCCCGCGACGAGGTCGGGGCCGTGACCTGGCAGGAGCGACTCGAGGTGCTGCGCCGGCTCGGGCCCTGGATCCTGTTCCCATTGGCCCCGCCACCCGAGGAGCGGCATC
This sequence comes from uncultured Acidimicrobiaceae bacterium, assembly GCA_963834725.1. Classification (GTDB taxonomy): domain Bacteria; phylum Actinomycetota; class Acidimicrobiia; order Acidimicrobiales; family Palsa-688; genus PALSA-693. The sequence continues at coordinate 1,308,149 of CAWICN010000001.1, read as the reverse complement.
CAGGGTTGTGGTGGGGCTGGCGTCACTCGCTGTCACGGGATTCGAAAGCCATCAGCCACCACTACGACGTGTCCAACCGGTTTTACGAGTGGATCCTCGGACCGACGATGGCCTACACCTGCGCGGTCTACCCCAACGACGGAGCGTCGCTGGACGAGGCCCAGGAGGAAAAGGTCGACCTGGTGTGCCGCAAGCTCGACCTGCAGCCCGGACAGCGGCTGCTCGATGTCGGCTGCGGCTGGGGGACCATGGTGCTGCACGCCGCCGCCGAGTACGGGGCCCGAGTGATTGGTGTGACCCTGTCCCGCCAGCAGGCCGAGTACGGCCAGAAGCGCATCGCCGAGCTCGGTCTTTCCGATCTCGCCGAGATCCGCCACGACGACTATCGCAGCGTTCCCGAGAGCGGTTTCGACGCGGTAAGCAGCATCGGGCTGACCGAGCACATCGGGGCCAAGAACCTGGCCGGCTACGCCGGATTCCTGGCCAGCAAGCTGCGTCCGCAGGGCCGGTTGCTCAACCACTGCATCACCCGTCCGGTCACAAACGCGCCGCCGAGAGCAGGCGGATTCATCAATCGGTATGTGTTCCCCGACGGTGAGCTCGAGGGGGTCGGCACCATCGTGTCCGTTCTCCAGGACAACGGCTTGGAGATTCGCCACGAGGAGAACTTCCGGGAGCACTACGCCCGCACCTGTGAGGCGTGGGGCGCCAATCTCGATGAGCATTGGGACGAAGCCGTCGCCGAGGTCGGGGAGGGGCGGGCCCGGGTCTGGCGCCTGTACCTGGCGGCATCCCGCCTGGGCTTCGTGCAACGCCGCATCGAGCTCCACCAGGTGCTGGCGGTGCGCACCGAGCAAGGTTTGTCGGGAATGCCCTTCGAGCGCCTCACGTTTGCCCGCGGCTCGAGGGTCCCCCGTTAGGACTGGAGGGCTTGCGGACGCGGCCGTACCCGCCGCGGGGTAGCGGACAGCCGGCCACCACCCCCGAGCTGCGCTCCGCCTTCGGGCGGGCCCGTCAGGTGGTCTTGACGATCAGGACGGCGCTCTCCGCCCCGTGCGCGACCGAGTTGGGCACGGAACCGAGGACCCGCCGGGCGCCGCGCATGCCCTTGCTGCCGACCACGATCAGGTCGGCGCCGACCGACTTGCCCGTGTCCACGATGGCGTCGGCTACTGAGCCCGATGCGGCGTGGGCAACGGCGGTGAGGCCCTCGCCACAAGCGTCGACGGCCTTCTCGGCGATCTCCTTGGCGGCCTCGGCGCGCAAGCTTTCCCCGGCGGTGATATCGCTCAGGCCTCCCCCGGACGTGCTGCCCATGCCGGGGGCCGTCCGGTACGCGGTGACCACGTGGAGCTCAGCGCCGAGCTGGCGGGCCAGTTCGGCCGCCATTTGCACCGCCTGGTCTGCAGTAGCGGAGCCGTCGGTTCCGACCAGGATGCGGGTATATCCCATACCAGTCCCCCTTGTTGCCGTTGAGCGCCTCCGCCAACTGCCTGCGAAACGGCGCCTCTTTCCGTACTTCGAATCTCAGTCATGTTGATGATCTGATCCGCTTGCTGGGGCCGCCAGGACTTTCCCGTTCGCCCATCTTCGGGAGCAAGATCATCGACGTGGTCGACGTGGTTGAGATCTGAAGCGCTCAGCCTGCCGGTTCTACCCCAATGCGCCGGCGGGCGATCACGCTCGGGTCGGGCCAGCGGACATCCCTGACCCAACGGAGCTTCTCCATCAGCTTGATCAGCATCGCACTGGTGTCGATCTCCAGGAACCGCACCCCGTGACGGGCGGAGGTGGGGTCGGCGTGATGGAAGTTGTGCCACGACTCACCCATGGACGGCAGGGCCAGCCACCAGACGTTCTGGCTGCGGTCCTTCGTCTTGAACGGACGCCGACCCTTGATGTGACACACGGAGTTGATCGAAAAGGTCACGTGGTGGAGCAGGGCGACGCGCACCATACTGCCCCAAAAGAAAGCCGTCAGGGCACCCCACCACGACCAGGTCCATAGACCGCCGATCAGGGGCGGGATCAGCATGGATACGGCAACCCAGAGCGGAAACGATGTCGACACCCAGCGGATGACCCGGTCCGACAGCAGCTCTGGCGCGTAACGGTGCTCCGAGGTCTTCTCCCAATCGAACAACCAGCCCAGATGGGAGTAGAAGAATCCCTTGGCCAACGCCCAGGCGTTGTCGCCATAGCGCCAGGGCGAGTGCGGGTCGCCCTCGCGATCGGAGAAGCGGTGATGCTTGCGGTGGTCGGCCACCCACTGGATGACGGGTCCCTGGATGGCCATGCTGCCCGCCACGGCCAGGGTGACGCGTAACCACCGTTGGGCCCGGAACGCCCGATGGGTGAAGTACCGGTGGAACCCGATCGTGATCCCGTGGCCGCAAACGGCGTACATCACCGCCGCGATGACGGCGTCCGGCCAGGACAGGAATCCGGCCATCCAGAGCAAAGGCACCGCGACGAGGAGCGCGAGGAAAGGCCCGATGATGAAGAGCGCCAGCGAAACCTGCTGGGCCATCGTCTTGTATTCAACCGGATCGTTTTGCTCGGAAGGCTCAGCCGGGGAAGGGGGATCGAGCAGCGCCTCAGTGGTGGACAATGCGACCTCGTCTCTCGATCAGGCGGCCGTTGGGCGTCGGGCTGGTGCCTCGTCCACTTGAGTCTGGCACGTCAAGTGACCCCATGTCGATACACGGCTAGGGTCCTACCCGATGCTCTGGTCGTCGTCACCACCGTCGCCGCGGACATCGGACGGCCGGACGCGGCGTTGAGCCAAAGGATCACCCCCCGGGCGGCAGCCGCTCTGCTGGCTCAGCGGAGCCTCGTGATGGCCAAGCTGGTGGCGATCGCGGGCCCCATTCACTTGCGGCCGACACAGGAGAGCCACTTCGGCTTTCTGGTGCGGGCCATCACCTATCAGCAGCTCGCCGGGGCCGCCGCCGCGGCCATCCACGGCCGGCTGGTGGCCGCCCTTGACGGCCGCGTCAATCCCGAGGCCCTCCTCGGGCTGTCAGACGATGCCCTGCGCACGGCGGGCTTGTCCGCCGCCAAAGTGGTCTCGCTGCGGGACCTTGCCGCCAAGTCCCTCGGCGGCACAGTGGTACTCGACTCCAGGAAGCTCGGCCGGGAGTCTGACGAAGAGGTCATCAGCCGCCTGACCGCGGTTCGGGGCATCGGCGAGTGGACCGCCCACATGTTTCTGATCTTCCAACTGCGGCGTCTCGACGTGTGGCCGACCGGCGATCTGGGCGTGCGCCGCGGGTACGGGCTGGCATGGGGGATACCGACCCCGACCGCAAAGCAGCTCGGTCTGCTCGGAGACGAGCTGCGCCCGTACCGCACGATCGCCGCCTGGTACTGCTGGCGGGCTGTCGAGATCTACGCCGGGGCTGCGGAGAGCGCCGTTACCCGGTGAAAAAGACGCTGCTCGTGGTGCACCACACGGTGTCCCCGGCCACGCACGCCTTGCATATGGCCGTGATCGAGGGTGCCAGCGACCCTTCAATCACCGGCGTGGAGGTGGTCGTGCGACCGGCCCTCGTGGCCACCGCGGTCGATGTGCTCGCCGCGGACGGCTACCTGCTCGGGAGCCCGGTCAACCTCGGTTATCTCTCCGGTGCCCTCAAGCACTTCTTCGATCAGATCTACTACCCGTGCCTGGAGGCGACCCGGCGGCGTCCCTTCGGCGTCTATCTGCACTCCAACCAGGACGCCACCGGCGCCCTCCGCGCCCTCGACACCATCGTGACCGGGTTGCAGTGGAAGGCGGCCCAGGCCCCGCTGGTCGTGGCGGGTGAGCCGGGGCCCGCCGATCTCGACGCGGCCCGGGAGCTCGGCGGCGCGCTGGCGGCGGGCCTCACCCTGTAGGGCCGGCCCCTGCGCCGACGGGGCCGCCCTCGGCGCTCGCCGCCAGCCTTCCGGGGGTGGGTGCCGTCCCACCACATGGCTACACTTCACGCACTCAAGCGATCAGAGGGGAGGCGTCCATGAAGACGCGAGCCGCGATTCTGTGGGAGGTTGCCAAGGACTGGAGCGTGGAGGAGATCGACCTCGATCCTCCGAAGCAGGGCGAAGTGCTGGTGCGGCTGGTCGGTTCGGGGATGTGCCACTCGGACGAGCACCTGCTCACCGGCGACCTTCCGTTCGAGCTGCCGATCATTGGCGGCCACGAGGGCGCCGGCGTGGTCGAGGAAGTCGGCCCCGAGGTGGACTGGCTGGCGCCGGGAGACCAGGTCATCTTCGGCTTCGTACCGGCCTGCGGCCGCTGCCCTTCGTGCGCGACCGGTCACAGCAACCTCTGCGACCTCGGCGAGCATCTGGCCTCCGGCCGCCAGATCAGCGATCACACCGCCCGGCACCACGCCCACGGCACCGACCTCGGCCTCATGTGCCTGCTCGGGACGTTCTCGGAGCGCACGGTTGTCAACGAAGCCAGCTGCATCAAGGTGGAACCGGACATCGACCTGGAGAAGGCCTGCCTGCTCGGCTGCGGGGTTGTAACGGGGTGGGGCTCTGCGGTGTACTCCGCCGCCGTCGCTCCGGGTGATGACGTGGCCGTCGTCGGCATCGGCGGCATCGGCATAAACGCCATCCAGGGGGCCAAGCTGGCGGGAGCCCACCGGATCTTCGCCATCGATCCGGTGTCGTTCAAACGCGAACAGGCCCTGGCGTTCGGGGCCACGCACACCGCTTCCTCGCTCGAGGAGGCCCAGTCCGTTATCGGCGACGTCACGTGGGGACGCATGGCCAACAAGGTGATCATGACCATGGGGGTCGGCGACGGCGAGCAGATCGGCGCCGCCCTGGCGGTGACGGCCAAGCGCGGCCGGGTGGTCATCACCAACGTGCATCCGGCGCACGAGGTCCAGGTGAGCATGGCCCCGCTGGATCTGACGCTGATGGAGAAGCAGGTCGTCGGCTCTCTGTTCGGGTCGGCGAACATGCGGTCCGACATCCCGCGGCTGCTGGCGCTGTATGCCGACGGTCAGCTGAAGCTGGACGAACTGGTCACCCGTACCTACCGTCTGGAGGAGATCAACCAGGGCTACGAGGACATGCGCGAGGGCCGCAACCTCCGCGGCGTGATCACCTTCTAGCGCTTCCAGCTCTTCTCGCCGGAGTGGCGCGGCCCCCGGGTCGCGCCACCTTCGCGCTCACTCTCCGCCGAAGACGGGGTCGCGATCGCGGCGTGGCGCGGCTGGCCGGGCCGGGGTCAGTCGAACACGGGGCTGCGGTCCCGGGTCCGCTTCAGTTCGAAGAAGCCATCGGTTCCCATCACGAGCACGACGCCGTCCCACAGCCGGCCAGCCGCCTCCCCGCGGGGTATCGGCGTGACCACAGGGCCGAAGATGGCGCTGCCGTTGACGCTGATGACCGGTGTCCCGACGTCCTGCCCGACCCGGCCCATGCCTTTGTCGTGTGATGCCTTGATGGCGTCGTCGTACTCGGTCGAATCGACGGCATCAGCGAGCGACGCCTGAAGTCCGACGTCGGTCACGGCGGCAGCCAGTGTTGCCCGGTCCCGTGGCTGCTTCTCGTTGTGGAAACGAGTCCCGATGGCGGTGTAGAGCGGTCCGAGCACGGACTCACCCTGCGACTGGGCCGCCGCCATGCATACCCGCACCGGCCCCCACGCCAGCTTCATGCGCTCCCGGTACTCCTCCGGAAGGTCATCGCGGTTGGAGTTGAGGATGGCGAGGGACATGACGTGCCAGGTGACCTCGACAGGACGCACCTTCTCCACCTCGAGGATCCAACGGGATGTGATCCAGGCCCACGGACACAGCGGATCGAACCAGAAATCGGCCGTATCCCGGGACAGGGCGGGGTCAGACTGGGCCGGGTCAGACTGGGCCGGGTCAGACTGGGCCGGGTCAGACTGGGCCGGGTCAGTATGGGTTTGAGAGTCACTCATCACCAACGGCAACCCCGCGATCTTCCCCGATCTTCCCGTGCTCCGGCGCGCCGGATCCGTCTCCGGCGAGCCGGGGCGATGTGGTCGCCGGCAGTCTCGGTGCGATTCCCAGGGCGACGAGGCCCCCCGACGCCGCAATCGCGAATGCCAGTCCGAGGCCGAGCCGGGCCGGGCCACCGTGCTGATGGACGATGGCGACCGCAGCACCGGCGGCGCCGGTCCCGAGCGCGGTGCCGAGAACGTCGCAAAGTTGCACCGACGCGCTCACCCGGCCCTCGTTTCCGGACCGGGCCCAGCCGAGGGCGGTAAGGCTGATCGGCGCGTAGGCGAGCCCGATGCCCAGGCCGGCCACCGACCACGCCACCAGCGCCATCCAGACCGGGATCACCGGCCACAGGAGGCTCGCCATTCCCGCTACCCCGGCGAGCACCAGGACCAGTCCGCTGCCGACGAGGACCCGTGGCGTCCGGCGCTGGATAGCCCGGGCTTGCAGCCAGGAACCGGCCGTCCAGGCGATGGTCGAAACGGTCAGGGTCACGCCGGCATAGGTGGGGGTGGTGTGACGGATCGAGGTCAGTGAGAGCGGCACATAGGCGTCACCGGCGAAGAACGCGCAGGTAAGCAGACCCCGGACCAACACTGTGGCGGGAAGACCAGGTCGGGCCCGGAGGGTCCCCGGCGGAGTCAGGCGGCGCAGAGCCGGGACGGCCATCATGGCTCCGACCCCGACCAGGAGCGGGGAGAGCAGGGGTTGGGCGACCGTCAGCCCGGCGAGGAGCAGCCCGGCTCCGGAGGCGACCAGGAGCGCGGACGGAAGGGCGATTGGCGCAGTTTGGCCATCGACGGGGCGCGGCACCTGCGCCACCGACGGGACAATCACCGCGCCGCAGACGATGACCAGCGGCAGCAGACCCAGGAACACCCATCGCCAACCGATGTGGCTGGCCACCTGGGCAGCCAGGGCTGGCCCCACCAATCCGGGGATCACCCAGGCGGTGGACAGGGTGGCGAACATCCTTGGCCGCAGGGGTTCCGGGTAGGCCCTCCCGATGGCGACATAAGCCGCGGCCGGCACGGCTCCCGCCCCGAATCCCTGGACGGCCCGGCCGGCGACGAGCATTGGCATGTCAGGGGCGGTGCCGGCAATGGTGAGCCCGCCAGCGAAGACCAGTAGACCTCCCACCAGCGGGAGACCAACGCCGCGGTTGTCGGACACCGCGCCGCTCACCACGATGCCTACCAGGCTGGAGAGGAAGAAGGCGCTGAACACCCAGCCGTAGAGGCGCAGGTCGCCGAGGTGGTGGCTGACCACCGGGAGGATGGTCGCCACCGACAGGCTCTCAAAGGCCACCACGGTCACGGTCAGCGCCAGGCCGGCCGTCAACCGGCGCACACCGGGGGACCACACGCCCGCACCGGTCCCCTTGGTCACCCGCTGAGTCTCGCGACCATCGGCCCCGCTCGCACCCCGAAACGGGCCGTCGGCTCCGGTTGCGGGTCGGTAGAGGTCTTGTCCTCCCGGGCCGCAAGCGTCATGATGAAGCCAGGACTTCAGTTCCGCTCTCGCACGTTTCGGGCGTGCCGTCTCGCCGGCAGTGCCGGCCCGCGTTTTCCGAACACGAGGAGGTTCTGTTGTCTCGTTCCGTTGATCTGTTCATTGACGCCGACCTGTCGCTTGACGAGTTGGCGGACGGCGTGGGTCGCCACGTCGGCTCGCCGCTTGACGTCGAGCCCGACGGTCGCGGCTGGCGGCTCACCGACGGCGAAGTCCAGGCGATCCTGTCCGAACACCATTACCGCGACGACGGCGACCTGCCCTTCAGCCGGTACCGGTTTGCGCTGTCCGCCCGTCTGCCCAACGACGTGCGGCCCCACGATACTGACGAGGCGACCCTGCTGCGGCGGGTCGCCCAGCAGATTCAGCGGGGGCCGGGCTGGCCCGTGCTCCTCGTCCACGACCTGCAGTATCGCGACCGAGCGATCGGCACCGGCCGGAGCAGCGGCCCTGGTACCGGTGGTGACGCGAGCGATCCGGCCGAGCGGGAGGGCGATCCGGCGGTGCGGGAGGGCGACCCGGCGGTGCGGGAGGGCGATCCGGCCGAGCGGGAGGGCGATCCGGCCGCATCGAAGGGGACCCCGGCGGCATCGAGTGGCGCCCCCGTCGCTTTGGATCAGGGTAACGGTGCGCATGCCTAGGGGCCGGCAGGATCCGTCGTTGGCGCCGGTGCAGGGGAGCGGGGCGGCAGTTCAAGCGGTCCGGTGCGGCCGGGATCACGGCCCGATCGGGGGGTCGCTCGACGAGACCGCCAGGCGCCTGACCCATGAGGAAGTAGCCGTCGCGCGGCAACTCGCGTCTGAAGGGCACCATGTGCGTTCGCTGGCGGTGCGCCCGGGACGGGGCCGGACACCCGATCTCCTGGTTTGTGGCTCGCCAGTGGAGGTGAAGTCCTGGCTCAGCCTGGAGGAACGCGAGGGGAACCCCCCGGGAGCGAGGTCGGTGGTCAACAGGCTCATCCAGGCGGAAGGACAGGCCGCGGTGGTAGTCCTCAATGGGCGGGGCAAGGGTCTCACCGCGACCGCGGCCGAGGCCGGGATGCGGATCTACTCGAAGTTGCCCCACCGGGCCAACGTCGCAACGGTTCGTATTCTCGGCGACACCTTCGACCTGGCGTGGGTCCGCCCGCGCGCTCGGGCCCGATCGGCACGCTCAGGCCGACCGGGACCGCTGGCGCCGGCCGGACGGCGGCATGGGTTTGTAGTCCCGCCACGACGTGCGCCCGGTGCGCGAAGCTGCCGTTGTGACTGGCTCCCGTGGCGAACCGGATCCGAGCGGCCCTCCTGCGCCAGATGCATCGCAGGACCCAGGTGCCTGGCAGGAGTCCGTGGCCGCTCTGCTGCCCGGTCCGGATGCGGCGGCCGAAGCCGCCGCTTTCGCAGCCCGGGTGCCCGCCAGCTACAAGGAACGAGTGCCCCCGGGGGAAGCAACCGCTGATATCGCGGAACTGTCCGCGCTGGCCGGGTCGTCGCGCTCGGACGTCGATGAGGCGTGGGTGGGTTCCCCCTTCGGCGGGCATCACCGGCTCACGGTCCGCCCTGCGGCCGACAGCGACGAACACACCTTTCGCATTCGACGCTACGGCGAGCACGGGATCGAGCTGAGCCGTTTCCTGCCCGTCCTGGAGAGCTTTGGTCTCGTCGTCGTGGAATCGGTCCCCCTCCTCGTCGGTCGAGGTCCTGATGGGCAGCCGCCGGTCCACATCGACGACGTGGGCATTCGTCTCGATTCGCCGCACGGTCCGGAGGCGTTGCGATTCGTTCCTGAGATCCATGGCCCTCGCCTCGTTGCCGCCCTCGAGGCGGTCGCCCAGGGCGAGACCGAGGTCGACTCCCTCAACCGCCTGGTCACTGCGGCCAGTCTGGACTGGCGTCAGGTTACGGTCCTGCGCGCCTACCTCCGCTACCGGCTACAGGGAGACACCGCCTTCTCGGCCACGGAGCTCGCCGATCCCCTGGTGGACTTTCCCGATGTGGCCCGGAGCCTGATCGGGTACTTCGAGGCTCGGTTCCGCCCGGCTTCGGACCTCAACCGTGGCACCGGCCGGGCGCCGCCGGATGCGGCGGCGCGGCAAGGGGCGATCGTCGCAGCCGACGCCATCGAGCGGGCGCGTTGCACAGCCGAGCTGGATCTCGTCCCGCGACTCCAACAGGACCAGGTCCTGCGGGGGTATCTCCAGCTGATCGACGCCACCTTGCGCACCAACTACTTTCAGGTCGACGCGGCGGGCCGTCAGCGTCCTGTGCTGACCCTCAAGCTGGACAGTGGCGCGGTGCCCGATCTTCCCGCCCCTCTCCCGAAAGTGGAGGCCTTCGTACACGGGCCGACGGTCGAGGGCATCCATCTGCGAGCCGGCCTGATCGCCCGAGGTGGGCTGCGCTGGAGCGTGCGCCCACACGACTTCCGCACCGAAGTGCTTGATCTGGCGTTCGCCCAGGTCAAGAAAAACGCCATCATCGTTCCCACCGGCGCGAAAGGTGGCTTCGTCTGCCGCCGGCCCGGCATTCCCACGGAGGCGGCGGCGTACACGGCAGAGGACATCCTGGCGTCATACGAGGCGTTCATTCGGGCCCTGCTCGATGTCACCGACAACCTGGTATCCGGCGCGGTGGTCAATCCTTCCCATGTGGTGGCCTGGGACGGATCCGACCCGTACCTGGTCGTCGCGGCCGATAAAGGGACGGCCACCTTCTCCGACGTGGCCAACGCCTTAGCCGACGAGTACGGGTTTTGGCTCGGGGATGCCTTTGCGTCCGGAGGGTCGCGCGGTTACGACCACAAGGCCATGGGAATCACGGCAAGGGGCGCCTGGGTGGCCGTACGGCGCCACTTCCACCAGTTGGGGATCGACGTGCAGACCGACCCGATCCGCGTGGCGGGCGTCGGCGACATGTCGGGCGATGTGTTCGGCAACGGCATGTTGCAGAGCCGAACCATCCGCCTGGTGGCGGCGTTCGACCACCGTGACATCTTCCTCGACCCTGATCCCGACCCGTCGTCGTCGTTCGCCGAGCGGACGCGGCTGGCGTCCCTGCCGCGCTCGAGTTGGGCCAACTACCGCAGAGACGTGATTTCCGATGGCGGAGGGGTCTGGCCCCGCCACGCCAAGGCCGTCCCGCTCAGCGGGCCAGCCCGGCGCGCCCTCGGCGTTACAGCCGACACGCTGACGCCGCCGCAGGTCATCGCGGCCATCCTCGCCGCGCCGGTCGACCTCCTGTGGTTCGGTGGGATCGGCACGTTCGTGAAAGCGCCCGACGAGCCGGACAGTGGTGTGGGGGATCACGCGAACGACGCGGTTCGGATCACCTCTGACCGGCTACGGACCCGTGTGGTGGCGGAAGGCGGCAACCTGGGCGTCACCGAGCAAGCCCGCATCCGCTATTCCCGCCGGGGCGGACTGATCAATGCGGATTTCATCGACAACGCGGCCGGGGTGGCGACGTCGGACCGTGAGGTGAACTGCAAGATCCTGCTGGCGCTGGCCATCGAGGAGGGACGTCTTGATCCGCGCGAACGCGACGGCTACCTGGCCCGTTCGGAGAGCGAGGTGGCGGACGCCGTCCTGCGTCAGATCGACCACAGCGTCGTCGCCCTCACCCGGGCCGTCCCCGACAGTGCCCGGGAGTTTGACGCGTACGTCGCCCTGCTCACCACGCTCGAGGACGCGGGGCGGTTCGACCGCGCCGTCGAAAGCCTGCCGTCTCCGGACGAGCTGCGGGTTCGAAGGGAGGCCGGCGCCGGGTTCATCCGGCCCGAGCTGGCCGTGCTGCTGGCATACGCCAAGTCAGACCTGGTTGCAGCCGTAGAGGCCTCGCCGCTTGTCGGCGATCCAGCGCTGTCGGATGCGGTCGTCGCCTACTTCCCGGCCCCCCTCCGTGATGCGTTCGGGGATCTGATTCCGGGGCACCGGTTGTACCCGCAGCTCGTCGCCACGGACGTCGCCGGCGAGCTGGTGGACCAGCTCGGCATAGTCTGGGCCCACGAAACCGCCGCCGAGCTTGGCGGGGACGTGGGGGAGGTGGCGGGCGCCTTCTGGGCCGCTCGGGAGGTGATCGGGGCCGGCAATCTGTGGGGCGACCTAGAGCAGGGGTCAGCCGGCCTGTCCGCTGACGCCGACGCGGCCCTCCACGGGACAGTCAGCGACGCGGTGGCCAAGCTAGCCCGGGCCTACCTCATCAGTGCCGGCGCGTTCCATCTGGGCGAGCTCATCTCCCGGGACGCCCCGCTCGCGGACCAGATGGAGGCCGCCGGCGAGACGGCCAAGACTGACGCGGCCAAGACTGACGAGGACGCGCTGGTCGCTCTCGGCGTGGACCGAGAGCTGGCACACCGGTACGTGCTCGCCGCAACCCGCGCCAAGGTCGAAGCGGCCGGGCAGGTGGCACGCCGCACCGGCCGGCCGGTCACCGAGACGGCGGAAGCCATCGAGCTGGTTCGCCGGGCGGCGGCCGTCGATCGGCTGGAAGAAGCCGTGAGCCGGGCCCTCGCCGTCGTTCCCGCCCCGAGCCGGCTCATCGCCTGGCAAGGTCGGGCCCTCCTTGATGACATCAGCGCATGGCAGCAGGCGGCGGCAGCGGCCGCTCTGGCCCAGCCGCTCTCGGTCCCTGCTGCAGTGGCCGCCTGGGAGGCGGCGCGCGAGAAGGAGCTGGCCCGCGCCGCCCTGCTAACGGGCGCCGCGCCCCAGGAGAGTCAGGATCCCCTGGCCGTCACCGCTCTCGCCCTGCGGCGCCTCCAGCTCGCCCTCTGACGGCTTCTATCGGCGAGTTGTGGGCTCGGGGCGGGTCGGGGCTCGGGGGCCGAGCGGGGGCCGGCAGGGTCGTCCGACACAAAGAGCTGGCAGGGACATGCCCTGCCGGCGCGAGCCGCCTCCGGCCCCGCCGCGTGGGATCAATCCGCGGTGAGGTCGGTAGGCCTCGGATCTGCGATCTGGGTGGGCGGCTTCGCCTCGACCACACCAGGCTCGGAACGGGTCGGTGTTTCATCCGCGCCGTTCGGGCGCGCATAGGTGATCCGGTCGATACCCGCCAGCGGCCCGCTACCCCCTGGCTCCGCGACCAGGGCATCCATGGACGACCACGCCGCCTCGATGGCGTCCAGACGCGCCGGGGCGCTCTGGCGCAGCCTGGCCGCCACGCCGGCGATGAGCACGTTGGCAAGCGCGATGCCTCCCGTCACACTGTCGAACGGGCCAACCCCGTGGGCCGCGATGAAATACGTCTCGGTCGCGTTGGCTCCTAAGGGCGAGAGTGGGCTGTCGGTGACCGCGATGATGGCTGCCCCCTGTTCCGCCGCCCACCTGGAGAGACCGACCACGGAACGTTCGTAGCGGCGGATATCGATGCTGATCAGGACGTCCTGCGGCTCCAACCCCGCTAGGGCCCGGCTGATAGCGACCTCGGACCCGTGCAGCAGCGTCACACCTTCTCGCAGCTGGCTGAGCTGGCTGGACAGCACCATCCCGATCGGTGCCGTCATCTCGGCCGAGAGCACCCAGACCTGGCGATGGCGGTCCGCCAGCCGGCCGATCGAGCGATCCAGTAAAGAGGTGCTGATCCCGTGCAAGGTCTGCAGCACGTTGTCCTGTTCGGCCGCCTGGACCCGGGCCAGGAAATCGGTCGGCAGCCGCTGGCGGATCCGGTCGCGGGCGGGCCCCAGCTGCCGGGCCAGCTCTGATTGGACGTCGGCCTGGAGACCGACGAAGCCGTCGTAACCGAGCTTCACCGCCAGCCGTACGACCGACGGCCCACTAGTGCCCGCCCGTTGGGCGACCTGGGCGACCGTCCCGAACGCGATCACCTGTGGCTCGCGGGCAAGCACCTCCGCGATCTTGCGCTCGGTTGACGTCAGGCGCTGAGCCTGAGCCATGATCCTCTCGACGACGCCCATACCGCCCGGCAGCATACGAACCCCAGTCGCGGCTGACCAGGCTGGCCCTGGCCCGTTCAGAGCGTCTTCAGGTCGAGCCCCAGGGAACGCAGCTGCTCGGCTGGGCGGTGGTACCCGCGCACCAGGTGATGGACGCCGCGCAGCACTGACGGTCCTTCCGCGGCCGCGGCGGCGATGACGCTCGAAAAACCGGCGCGCACGTCCGGAATCTCCACCTCGGCACCGCGGAGCTTGGACACCCCGCGCACGACCGCGGAATGGAGATTGCTGGTTTCGTGGAACCGGCACGCCGGGCCGCCCAGGCAGCTGGCGAACAACTCGATCTCACCCCCCATCTGCTGCAGGGCGGGTACGTACACGAACCGGTCCTCATACACGGTCTCGTGCAGTACCGACATGCCTTCGGCCTGGGTGAAGAGCACCATGAGCGGGGTCTGCCAGTCGGTCATGAAACCTGGATGGACCTCGGTCTGTACTGCTGCGGGCCGCAGACCATCCGGCGCCCAGGCGGTCATGCCCAAATCGTCGACATCCACCTGGGCGCCCATCCGAACCAAGGTGGTGATGGCCGTCACTAGCCGGTCCTGGCCGCAACCAACCACTCGAACCTGTCCCCGCGTCAACAACCCGGCCGCGAGGTAGCTGAAAGCCTCATTGCGGTCACCCTGCAGTCGCGTGCGTGCCCCGCGAAGCTCGGCCACCCCTTCGATCACGATCCGGCGATCGGGGCGTAGCTCGATCTGGGCTCCCATGCGCTGGAGGAACAACGCCAGCTCGAGCACCTCCGGCTCGGACGCCGCCCCACGGATCACCGATTTGCCCTCAGCGAGCGCGGCGGACAGTAGCGCTGACTCGGTCGCGCCGACGCTCGGGTAGGGGAGCTCGATGATTCCCCCGTGCAGCCTGGCGCACTTGGCGGTGATCCCGTCGTCGCTCACTTCGATTTCCGCTCCGAGGGCTCGGAGGACGTCGACATGGAAGTTGACCGGCCGGCTGCCGAGCTGGTCCCCGCCCACGCGGGGCACGAACGCCTCGCCGGTGAGGTGCAGGAGCGGACCGAGCAGCAGGACGGGGATCCGGTTGAGTCCGCTGAACGACAGCGGCACCGACGGGTGGGCGTCGATCGGGGGGGTGACGATGAGGGAGTCCCCGGTTTGTTCGACGCCGGCTCCGATGGCAGTGAGGATGTTGATCGTGATGTCGACGTCGCCGACGTCCGGGACATTGGTGATCACGCTTGGTCCGCGGCCGAGGAGGGCCGCAACCATGTGCTTGGTGACTGCGTTCTTCGACCCTCGCACCTCTACCTCACCACGGAGGGGACCCGAGGGCTCGATCAACCAGGCGTCCGACACGGAGCCAGGCTACCGGCCCACCGGCTGCGCTCTGGTCATACCCCCGGCCAGCTGATTCGCGCCGGAACGCGCTGGGCCTGACCGGCGGGTGGCCCGTCGAACAGCTGGCCGGATGCGGGGCCGTTCTGCCGCCCACCCCGAATATTGTGCAGGTCATACAGGTCCTGCTTCTGCAAACAAACCGGATCTTCCTCTTGCCAGTCCTCCCCGTCGCCATAACCGCCACGACCAGTGGCTTCCTTGTGACCTACGCCGCTACCGCGCCCGTGGCCACCGCCCGCCCCGCCGCCACCGCCACCACCCTGGCCCCTCGGCCCACTCCGGCCACCACCACGCCGGGAGCCGTCATCACCGTCACCGGCGGTCCGAACGCCACGGCCAACATCGCCGGTTCACACAGCGACCAAGCCGACTTGTACGGGATCTTCCTCGCCCTGGTCATCATCGTGGTCGCCATCGCCGTCACCCGGGTGGTCTTCGGCTGGGCGGGCGGATCCAGGCGGCCCAAGCGGTCGAGAGGGTCGGCTCGGTCCAGCACTCCCTCAGAGACCGCCCCGACCGCCCAGTCCCCCCCAGCTCCCCTGACCGCCTCGACTACCCCGACTCCCGCGACTACCCCGACCGCCCCGACTCCCCCTACTACCCCGACTCCCGCGACTACCCCGACCCCTTCGACCGCCCCGACTGTCCAGCCGCGCCGGGGCGGGGCCACGACCCCTGGGGGCCCGTGACGTAGACGGGGCTCCGGTCGGAGACCCACGGCGCCGGCGGGGCTTCCACCAGGCGGGCCAGGTTGAGCAGCACCGTGTCGTAGTTGGCCCGCCACCCCTTCCACGCCTGCCACGCCGCGTTCCGATCCGCAACCAACGGAACGCCCTGGGCGGCCATTTCTTCCATGGCCTGGTCCCACTCCTCCCGCGACACGCTGATGGGATCGTCGGGATCGGGATCGGGATCGTACGGCAGCTTGAAGATGTCCGCGATGCGGCGAAGGGCCAGGTAGCCGGCGCGTATGCAGAGCTGCGCATCGGGGTCTTTCGGATGCTCGATCGCCGCAGCCCAGAAGCTGGCCCCGTCGAGCAGCGCTCCGGCCGACGCAATCCATGACCGCTCCGGATGGGACGACCGGAACAGGGTCACGATGGCGAAGGTGGTGTGGGTCTCCTCCACGTCGGCGAACCAGGTCATCCACGTGCGCCACAGCTCCGTGAGCCGGTAGCGAGGTTGTTCGATGCGGTGGTAGCGGATCAGCATGGTTGAAGCCATCGGGGGGTTGCCCGCCCGCACCTCCAGTTGGGCCACGCCGTTCTCCCGTCGGGCAAAGGCCCCGTAGATGGTGGGCAGGTAGGTGATGAGGAGCGCCACGAGGAGCAAGCCCAGCCCGGCCTCGGTGTAGGTGAGGAGGAGGGGACCGAGTGTGTGTTCGGTGGTGGTCCCGAGGGTGAAGACCGACGAGCCCGAGAGCTCCAGTGACTGGATGAAGGAACGGCTCGTCACCGCCAGGTAGATCAGGGTGTAGCCCAACATGATCAGGACCAGCCAGGTGGCCAGCAGGGCCAGGAGGGCGATGGGGCCGAGCATGGCCATGACGCGGTCCCGGCGCTCGTAGGTCGCCGACCGTCCCACCCAGAGGCGGAAGGCACCCCGGACCAGGTTGGTCGACGCCCTCGAGATCACGCTCTGCACCCCGCGGGGCAGGACGGTGCTGCGGACCGCCGACAGCATGGTCCCGATGATGATGATCAGTCCGCCGGCGAAGGCCAGCGTATCCAGCGCGACCTGCACGGGATGGGAGAACCGGTCAGGCCACCGATACTGCGGCCGGGTCCCAGGCGACCAGATTGCGAAGACGCGGATCGTTCGAGAACATTTCGACGATGGGCGCCGACAGCCCCAGCCGGCGCTGGATCCGCTCGACCTCGAGCTGCTCGTTCCACAACACCAGGGTCACCACCAGTCCGTCCCGGCCGGCCCGGGCGGTGCGCCCTGAGCGGTGGAGATAGCCCTTGTGGTCCTCCGGCGGATCGAAGTGGATCACCACGTCGATACCGTCGACGTCGATCCCACGGGCCGCCACATCGGTCGCCACCAGCACCGGCAGCCGGCCCTGGGCGAAGGTGCGCAGCGCCCGTTCCCGCTGCTCCTGGCGGAGGTCGCCGTGGATGGCCCGGGCGTTGACGCCCTCGCGCCGCAGCGCCTCGGTCAGTCGGTCCGCACCCCTCTTGGTCCGCGTGAACAACAGCGACCGCTGGGCGGGCCCACAGATGGCCGCGGCCACTCTCACCTTGTCCATCTGATGGACGAGGAGAAAACGGTGGACCATCGCAGTTACCGTCGGCTGCGCAGATACCACCTCGTGGCGGACCGGATCCCGGAGGTAATGCCGGACGAGCCGGTCAACGTCGCCGTCGAGCGTCGCCGAGAAGAGCATGGTCTGGCGGTCGCGAACCAGATGGCGCAGCAGCCATTCCACCTGCGGCATGAAACCCATGTCTGCCATGCGGTCGGCCTCGTCGAGGACCAATACCTCGATTCGGCTCAAGTCCACGTCCCCCCGTTGGCGCAAATCGATCAACCGACCCGGAGTGGCCACCAGGACATCCGTGCCCTCGCCCAGCGCTTTGATCTGGGCGTCCATGCCGGCGCCCCCGTAGCACGCCGTCAGCTGGAGGTCGGCCTTCTCCGCGAGGGGAAGCAGGACGTCGGCCACCTGGCGGGCGAGTTCCCGGGTCGGGACGAGGATCAGGCCGCGTGGCGGGCGGTGGCCTTGACCACTCGTCGTGATGCTGGGCGTCACGGTGCGCGGCTCCCTGAGGCGTTGCAGGATCGGGACACCAAACGCCAGGGTCTTGCCGGATCCGGTCTTGGCTTTGCCGCAGACATCCCGCCCGGAGAGCGCGTCGGCGATGGTCAGAGCCTGGATGGGGAAGGGTTCGGTGATGCCCTGCGATTCGAGGGCGCTCACGAGTTCGGGCGTCACCCCAAGGGCGGCGAACGAGCCGGGCAGCTCGGTAGTCGTCAAACCTGCTCCTGTTGCTTCATGGCCGGGCAGCGGGCGCTCCGTTCCCGGCGGATCGGCCGGGACTATTCATCCCGGCAGCTCCCGGCGGACCGATTGCGCACCCGGCACCTCGTGGCATCCTAGCGGCCCGCGTCGCCGTCCCTGGCTATCGCTAGCCTTCAATGCGATGACGATGCCCGGATCCCCGCGACTACCAAGGCGAGTACCGAGATGACACTCTGGGACGAACCTGCAGGAGGTCCGCCTCGGCGGGTAACCCTCATCCGCCTTGCCGGCGAGCTGGCCCGTGCCCTCACCCGGGTCGGTCGCATTGCCGTCGAGGGTGAGGTCCACCGGCCGGCGACCTCCCGCGGCGGGTGGGTGTTTTTCACGTTGCGGGATCGAGCCGCCCAGATCGAGGTCAAGGTGCCGGCCGGCCATGCCCGCCGGAGCCGCATCGTTCACGGCGAGCGGGCGTGCGTGGTCGGCGTGCTGCAGTGGGCCAACGATCGGGGCCAGGTTCAGCTCGTTGCCGAGGAGGTGACACCCGTTGGGGAGGGTGCCATCGCCGAGCTCATCGCCGAGACCCGCCGGCGCCTGGCGGCGGACGGGCTGCTCGACCGCCCCCGGCGGCTCCTGCCAGTGCTGCCGGCGATGATCGGAGTGGTGTGTGGCACTGACGCCGCGGTTCGCAGGGACATCGAGTCGATCGCCCGGGCCCGGTTTCCCGGGTACCCGCTGGTCTTCCAGGAGACGACCGTGTCCGGCCCGGCTGCTTCGATGGCCATCGTCGAGGCGCTCCAGGCGGTGGCGGACCGGTCCGGGGTGGAGGTCGTGATCCTGGCTCGAGGCGGAGGCGACGCACCATCGCTGCTGCCCTGGAGTTCCGACGAGGTCTGCCGTGCGGTGGCCGCCTGTCCGGTGCCGGTGGTATCGGCCATCGGTCACGAGAGCGACCGTCCCCTCTGTGACGAGGTCGCCGATCTCCGGTGTGCGACGCCGTCCATCGCCGCCGCCGTCGTCGTCCCCGACCGCGCTGCCCTCCAGGCCGATATCGATGGCCGCCTGGGCGCCGCGGCGTTGTCGTTGCAGGGCCGGGCAGACCAGGCCGCCCGGCGTTTCGGCGCCATCGATACCCGCCGGGCCCTCGGTCAGGGCGTGGAGCGGGCGGCCCACCGGCTGGATCGCTGTACCGGTCGGCTCGCTGTGTTGCACCCGGCGCGCCGCCTGGGCGACTGCTCTGCCCGCTTGCAGGCTCCGAACTGGCGGCGGCCTATGTGGGAGGCGCTGGCTCGCAGCGATGGCCGCCTGACTGCCGAGCTGCGCCATCTCCGCGCCCTGTCGCCGGCCCGAACGCTCGAACGCGGCTATGCCGTGGTCAGAGGAGCGGACGGCTCGGTGGTGCGCCGGGCGTCCTCTGTGCGCCCCGGTGATCAGATCGACGTACGCCTCGCCGCCGGCCATCTGGCCGCGGCCGTGACCAGCGTCCACACAGCCGACGGTGTCGCCAGAGACCGGGATGACCAGAGACCGGGATGACCAGAGACCGGGATGCGTGGAGACCCAGATGAGTGACGATCCCCGGACTTTCGAGGAGCTGATGGCGGCCCTGGAAGCCGTCACCGAGCGCCTGGCCGCCGGCGACCTCGGGATCGAGGCCGCGGCTGACCTGTACGCCGAAGCCGAGCAACTGCACGCCCTGGCTTCGCAACGTCTGGCGCAGGTCCAGGCACGGGTCGAGGCCCTGACCACCCCGAGCCGATCCGACCCTCCGGCTGGTACCGCCCCCAGGAAGTAAGGGCCCGAGAAATAGAGAAATGAGCGCCCGAAAGTGTGCAGTAGAAGCTCCTGTCTCAGGATGTGGAGGCCGTCGAGGCGGCCGCACTCCTAACGGGCCGGGGTCACCCGGTTCGGCCACTCCAGGGACCAGCAGCGGTCGGCCAGCCGCCCCGGGCTCCACCAGCCCCAGACGCCGGCCGCGGCCCGCCGGGTCGTTTCGGTCCACGCCATGGCCGACTCGTCGGCAACCCGGAACACGGCCTGTCTGATCCCGCCCTCGTGGACGGCATAGCCGGCCCACTGTCCCGGATAGTCCTTGGTGCTGCCGACCTCGGCAACGGTCAGCCCACCGACCTGGTAGCGCCGGTTCCGGTGGGTGTGGGCGGCCAGGAGCAGCGTCGCCGGGTTGGCCTCGGCCAGCACCGCGACCAGGCGGGTCGAATCGCGCCACCTGATCGAAGGGGGCCAATGCGTCTGGACCGGCAGGCGACGGGGTGGGTGGTGGAGGACGGCGACCACCGGCGTGCTTCCCTCCTCGGCCAACTTGGCCAGCGCGGCGGCGTCGGACGGGCTGACCGCGCCGCTGTGCCGGTCGGGCAGCGGGCTGTGGGCGAAGACCAGCCGCACTCCGGGCAGGTCCCTGGCCCGCGGCTGCCTGGTCACCGACAACCCGCAACCCCCGATCGCCGCGATGGCATCGACCGAGCTCCTGACGTCGTGATTGCCGAGGATCACCTCGACCGGGACCGGGGTCTCCCGCAGGACGTCGACGGCCTGGTAGATCTCGGTCGCCTCGCCTCTCTCGGTCAGGTCCCCCTTGGCTACCAGCAGCTCCATGCCCCAGGCTTCAGCCTCGGCGATCGCGGCCCGGACACACCGCACGGGATAGGCGGCGAGTCCCGGAGGCCGGGGCCGCGGGTCGTGCAAACGACGGAGCGGGCCGACCGACTGCTGACCGATATGGCAGTCGCTGATGGTCGCGAACCGGGCCAGCAGCCGGCCCGGTGGCGGCGCCAGGGTGGTGGCGGTTCCGACCTTGAAGCGCGGCCGGCCCGGACCACTCAGGCACACGTCGTAAGTCGTCGCCGGTTCGAGACCGCCGATCGTCACGGCCCCCGGGCCCGCCGGGGCCGCCGGGCCGCTCCGCGCCCTGCCGCCGCCGGACGGCCGGTACCACGCCGGCCCCGGGTTGCCCACCTCGACGCGGCGACCCCCGACCTCGATGGTCATCCCGGGCGAGGGCAGGCAGGCCCAGGCCAGCTGCACGCTGCGATCCTCCACCGCGAACACGTCGACGGTGGTCACGGGCCGGTCCGTTCAGCAGTCCGAACCCCAACGACGTCGATGATGCTCTTCCCTTTCCACCGAGCGAAAGACCTGGCCTCGCCATTTGCCGTCGGGTCCGAAATCATCGACGTCGTTGAGATCTGGACGGTTCAGCGAGAGAACGCGGCGGCCAGCGTCCCCCGCAAACGCGAGGCCAGCGCCACGTTGATGTCCATACGCTCGAGCACTTGATCGAGGCGCGGCCCGGCCAGAGGCAGCTCATGGCTGTCCGCAAAGGCGTGAACGGCGCCGGCCACGGCCGGGTCCACGAGCATCGCGATGCTTTCCAGGCTGCGCGCAATCAAGGAGGGCGGGTAGCGATCCCGCACCTCGTCCCAGTGGCGCTCGAGCCATTCCCAGGTCAGCGCCCCCCCGGCCCGGTTCGCCATGACCTCCCCGATGAGGAAGCAGCCGTCCTGGGTCCGGACCTCATCTCCGAGGGCCAGATCGAGGGTTCGGGCCAGCAACACGGGGTCACGGGTCGCGGGCAGGGCGATCAGATAGCGGATCTTGTCCTGCGGGGTGGCACCCGCACGGTACTGATCCATGATCGAGTTCCAGCCTTCTTCCCCGCCCCACGCGCTCACCACATGAGCGACGGGGGTGAGCAGGTCGGGCGCCAGCCCCGACTTGTCGGCCAGGAATCTCCCGAAGCGGGCCAGCGCCTCCTCGCCGAGCGAGGAATCGTTGCCGGTGAGGCCGAGGACGGAGAGCACCCGCCCACGGGTGATGCCCGTCCTCTGACTCTCCTCCGGCTGGCGGTCCCACCCGAGCCGGGCCCACGAGCGTCCGGCCATCCGGCGCACGAACGCCTGGAGCGCGGCCCGGTCGTCTCGGTCGACGGCGATCAGGTCCAGGAGCCGGAGGGCGCTGCCTACCCCTGCCCACACGTCGGGGTCTTCCTCGTCGCCGAGTGCCTCGACCACGTCGACCCACCGGTCGAGGGAGGTGGCGCCAGAGACGACGCCGGCCCAGTAGTCGACCACCAGGGCCATACGCTCGAGCGGGTCGCACACTGTTGCCAGCCCGCTCGTCGAGCAGGCGCGACAGCAGGTCGAGGTCGTAATGGACCCGGTAGAAGCCCCAGGCTCCGTCGTTGACGACCACCCAGTCGACCGGGCCGTCGAAGTCGATCGACGGCGGTGGCCCCGTCGACGAGCAGGCGCTGTCGCTGCACGACCCCGCCGACCGAAGCCCGCAGGTTGACCGGGACGGCCCAGCGCTCGCCGCCGTCGGGCCGCGATGCCCCGTGGCCGTCGCGGTAGAGGAACCGTCGTTGGGACAGGCTGCACCGTCCCCCGGTCGTCACCCGCCTGCACCGAGATCAACGGGTAGCCGCCCTGAAAGATCCAGGAGTCCATGATGGTCCGCACCGGCTCGCCGGACACCGCCTCGATGGCATCCCACAGGTCGCCGGTCTCGGTGTTGCCGTGGGCATGGGTGCTCAGGTAGTGGCTGATGCCCTTCCGGAAGGTCTCGGGGCCGATGTACTGCTCCAGCATCCGCAGAACCGCGCCGCCCTTCTGGTAGGTGAGCACGTCGAACATGGCCTCGGCCTCCTCGGGCCGGCCCACGGGGAACTCGACCGGCCGGGTGCTGCGCAGCCCGTCGGTTGCGAGGGCGGCCGCCTTGCCGCTGCCGAAGCCGCTCCACACCTGCCAGTCGGGCCGGTAATGGTCGGTGGCGGCCAGCTCCATGAACGTGGCGAAGGCTTCGTTGAGCCAGATCCCGTTCCACCATTTCATCGTCACCAGGTCGCCGAACCACATGTGGGCGGTCTCGTGGGCGACGACGGTCGCCACCCGCTGCAGTTCCAGCTGCGAGGCCTCGGGCGGATCGACGAGCAGGGCGTTCTCCCGGTAGGTGACGCAGCCGAGGTTCTCCATGGCCCCGAAGGCGAAGTCCGGAATGGCGATGTGGTCGATCTTGTCGGCCGGATAGGGGAGGTCGAAATATTGGGAAAGGAAGCGCAGGGCGTGGGTCCCGACCTCGACGGCGAACTCGGTCAGGTGTGACTTACCCGGAACGGCCGCCACCCGGAGGGGCACGCCGTCAACGTCCGCCGGGGGTGTGAGCTCGAACGGCCCGACCACGAAGGCCACCAGGTAGGTCGACATCGGCATGGTCTCGTGGAAGCGGACCCGCCGGCGCCCTTCGCCCGCCGGCTCCTCGCTGGCGACCGACGCGTTGGAGAGGGCGGTCAGCTGGTCGTCGACGACCAGCGTGACGGCGAAGACCGCCTTGAACTCCGGCTCGTCCCAGCACGGGAACGCCCGCCGGGCGTCGGCGGGTTCGAACTGGGTGACGGCGATGACGTGCTCCACACCTTCGTCGGTCAGTGAACGTGCTGCGGTAGAAGCCGTGCAGCTGGTCGTTGAGGATCCCGGTGAATCGCACGTGCAGCCGGTAGCCAGGCCCGGGCGGCGAGGGTTGACTCGAACGCGAAGGTGGCCCGCTGGGCGGCCTCGTCGAGTTCGACGCGACCGTCGATGGTCGTTCCGGCAGCCGTTTCGAGGCGGGCCGTCTGGATCCTCAGCTCGGCGGCGTTGCACACCAGCGCCTCGACCGGCTCGTTCACGTCGAGGGTCACCACTCCTCGCCCTCGAAGCGCGACGCCGCCAGATCGGGCGTCAGCTCCAGCCGTAGTGCCGCGGCCGAGCGCTGCGGGGCAGCCGGTACTCCGCTAGGTCGGTCACTCTTGCGTCCTCCTTGCTTGCTGGCAGCCCTTGAGCGTGGGTCACCCTAGTTCGGCCGCTCGCCACCAGCTACGGTCGATCCTCACCAGCTACCGTCACTACATGGAGCGAGACAGCCGAGGTGGTGACCCTGGGCCACGCCATCGTCGACGTGCTGGCCCCCTCCGACGACGCGCTCGTGGCCGGTTTCGGCCTCGAGAAGGGCACCATGACCCTGATCGACGAGCGCCAGGCGGAGACGATCTACGCGGCTCTCGGGCCCGCCACCGAGGCGTCCGGCGGTTCGGCGGCCAACACCGCGGCCTGCCTGGCCTCGCTCGGCGGATCCGTCCAGTTCATCGGGAAGGTGCGCGACGACGACCTCGGCCGGGTCTTTATCCATGACATCCGCGCCGCCGGGGTCGAGTACTCGGTCGCGCCGGCAGGCCGAAGGGTGCCGGTCCGGGCACCGGGCGCTGCCTGATCATGGTCACCCCCGACGCCGAGAAGACCATGTGCACCAACCTCGGCATCGGAGCCCTGCTCGCCCCCGATGACTCGACGTGGCCGCCATCGCGCCGGCGCGGCTGCTCTACCTGGAGGGCTACCTGCATCGGGGGCGGTTCCACCGATGCTGCGGCCGAGCGGGCCGTGACCGCCGCCGCGGAGGCCGGGGTGCTGGTGGCGCTGTCGCTCTCCGATCCGCGCTGGGTCGGACTGCACCGTCAGGAGCTCGACGCCATCCTCGACCGGGTCGATCTCCTGTTCGCCAACGAGCAGGAGGCCTGCGGCCTGACCGTGAGGTCGACGCCGAGGGCGCGGCGGAGGTGCTGGTCCGGCGCTGCGCGAACGGTCGCGGTCACCCGGGGCGCGCACGGATCCGTCGTCGCGACCGAATCCGGGATCGTCTCGGTGCCCGCGGCGGAGGTGACCCAGGTCGTCGACACCACCGGCGCCGGCGACAGCTACGCGGCCGGCTTCCTCTACGGGGTGGTCAGTGGTCGCGAACCGGCGCGACTGCGCCGCGCTCGGCGCCCTGGCCGCGGCCGAGGTCATCTGCCACCTGGGCGCCCGGCCGCTGCACTCATTGGCGGCGCTGGCCAAAGCGGCAGGGCTCCTGGACTAGCGGGCCGCTTAGCGCCCCCGGTTCGGCTTCCGGCCGTGGTTGGCCTTCTTGTGCTTGGCCCGGCTGCGGGCCTTGTGGGTGCGCTTGGACATGGCGGACCAGGCTAGCGGGCGCCGGGTACCCTGCGAGGTTGCGCGGCACCCTGCGACGGGCCCGGTACCCGGCGACGGGCCCGGTACCCGGCGAGGTTGCCCGGGACCCTGCGACGGGCCCAGTACCCTGCGATGTGATGGAACGACTCGGCATCGTGGGACTCCCGAACTCCGGGAAGTCGAGCCTGTTCAACGCCCTCACCGGAGGGTCCGCGCTGGTTGCCGCCCACCCCTTCTCGACCACCGAGACGCACGGTCGGGGTGGCCCAGGTCCCCGACCACCGGCTCGACGCAGCTGGCGGCCATGAGCGCCAGCCGCAAGGTGGTGCACGCCACCGTCGAGTTCGTCGACATCGCCGGACTGGTGGCGGGATCGTCGACAGGGGAGGGTCTCGGCAACCGGTTCCTGGCCGGCATCCGGGAGGCCGACGCCCTCTGCCTGGTCCTGCGGGCGTTCGAGGATGACAACGTGGCCGGCGACCACGATCCGCTTTCCGACCTCGGCGTCCTCGAGCTGGAGCTGGTCCTCGCCGACGCCGCCACCGTGGACAGTCAGATCGACAAGCGCCGCAAGGCCGCCAAGCTCGACAAGTCGCTCGCCGGCGAGGTGGCCGCCCTGGAGCGGGCCCAGGCTGCCCTCGAGGCCGGCATCCCCGTCTACCGGTCCTCGCTTTCCGCCGACGACCGCACCCTGCTCCGGCCGTTCTTCCTGCTCACCAACAAGCCGGTGCTGGCTGTGGTCAACCTGGGCGAGGACCAGGTTGCCGGATGGGGAAGGCATCATCAAGCCGGTGGCACGAGGAGCTGGGCGGGCATGGCGACGTGCTCGGTGTCAGCGTGGAGCTCGAGGCGGAGGCGGCCCAGCTCGAAGCCGGAAGCCCGCGCCGAGCTGCTCGAGGGCCTTGGCCTCGGCGAGGGCGCCCTCCCGCGCGTCGCCCGGGCCGCCTACCACCTGCTCGGTCGGCGGACGTTCCTCACGACCGGCGACAAGGAGAGCCGGGCCTGGACGTTCCGGGCCGGGGCCAAGGCGCCAGAGTGCGCCGGTGTGATCCACTCGGACCTGCAGCGCGGGTTCATCCGGGCCGAGGTCATCCGGTGGGACGAGCTGCTGCGGCTTGGCTCCTGGCAGGCCGCCAAGGAGGCAGGCAGCTTGCGCGTCGAGGGCAAGGAATATGAGGTTGTCGACGGCGACGTGCTCGAGATCCGCTTCAACGTCTGACGGCGATGTCGTGGTTGCTCCGTGATGGCGATGTGCTGGCGTCGGTGGAAGACCGGCGCCGCGGGTGGCAGGCGTCGCTGCAAGGGGCGCTGGTGTTGCGGAGCCCAGCGGTCGTGCAGACCTTGACCGGAGGCCACCCTCAGGCGCTCGACGTGGCCTGGTGCGCCCGGGCGAAGCTTGACGGCGGCAGGCCGGCGCTCCGGGTGCGGCGCATCGGCGTCGTCGGACCCCATCGGCTGTCACCACCCCACCTCGGCCGCGGCGGGCTGGTGGTCGCACCGGCCGGCACGTTCGAGCGGTGGAGCCTCCATCTGGGCGACTGCCTCGAGGTCCGCGGCAGTTGACACCGCCGTCGGCGCCGGTCTGTGGCAGACCGGCGGGTCAGCCCGCGCCCGGCGGCAGGGTGGTGCTCGTCGGAACTCCCATCGGGAATCTTGGTGACCTGTCCCCGCGGGCAGCCGCCACCCTGCGAGGAGCCGATGTCATCTTCTGCGAGGACACCCGCCGCACCCGCAAGCTGCTGAGCGCGGTCGGGATCCCCGCCCCCCGGCTGCTGGCCATGCACCAGCTACAATGAGGCCACCTCTGCCGAGAATGCGGTGGGGCTGGCCGAGGGAGGCGCGACCGTTGCCGTCGTGACCGATGCTGGCATGCCCGGCATCTCCGACCCGGGGGCCCGGGTGGTCCAGGCCGCGGCGGAGGCCGGCGTGGCAGTGGAGGTGGTACCCGGTCCTTCCGCCTCGCTGACCGCCCTCGTCGCGTCCGGGCTCCCGGCCGAGCCTTTTTGCTTCGAAGGCTTCCTGCCCCGCCGCGGCCCCGGGCGCCAGACCCGGTTGCGTCAGCTGGCCTCGCGGGAATGCACGACCGTGCTCTACGAGGCGCCGCATCGGGTCTTGCGCACCCTGGCCGATCTGGCCGAGGCGTGTGGGGCGGAGCGCCGCATGGCCGTCGGCAGGGAGCTGACCAAGGTGCACGAGGAGCTCTGGCGGGGAACGGTCGGCGACGCCATCAACTGGGCCGCCGGCGGTGAGCCCCGGGGTGAATGGGTCCTCGTTGTCGGCGGCGCCGAGCGGGCCGCCACGGAACGCCCCTCCGAGGCGGACGTGATCGCTGCTCTGCAGGCCCGCTTCGACCTTGGGGCGGACCGCCGGCAGGCGGTGGCAGGCGTGGCTGCTGAGCTCCGACTCCCCAAACGCCAGGTGTACGAGCTGGCGCTGAGGCTCTCGGCGCCCGAGCGGACTGGAGACGGGGGCAAAACGCGCCTCTGACCTCGGACGGCCAGCCGGTACCCTCCAGTGCCGTGGCCCGGTTTTACATCACCACCCCGATTTACTACGTCAACGACGCGCCCCACGTCGGCCACGCCTACACGACGGTCACCGCCGACGCCGTGGCCCGCTGGCACCGGCTGCGCGGCGACGATGTGTACTTCCTCACCGGTACGGACGAGCACGGCCTCAAGGTGCAGCGCGCCGCCGAAGCGAACGGCCTGACTCCGCGGGAGCAGGCCGATCAGACGAGCGCCCGCTACCGGGAGGCGTGGGCCGGTCTCGACATCGCCTACGACGATTTCATCCGGACCTCCGAGCCGCGCCACCACCACGCCACGGCCGCCCTGATGCAGGCCGCTTACGACAATGGCTGGATCGAGCTGCGGCCCTACGAGGGTCTGTACTGCGTCTCCTGTGAGGCGTACTACACCGAAGCCGAGTTGATCGACGGCAACCGGTGTCCGATCCACGGCACTCCGGTCGAGTTGCTGTCCGAGGAGAACTACTTCTTCAAGCTGTCCGAGTTCACCGACCGCCTGCTCGAGTGGTATGAGGCCAATCCGGGCGCGGTGACCCCCGAAGCGAAACGCAATGAGGCCGTCGGCCTGATCAAAGCCGGCCTCCGGGACATTTCCATCTCCCGCACGTCGATCACGTGGGGTGTCCCGGTCCCGTGGGATGCCGGCCACGTCTTTTACGTCTGGTACGACGCCCTCATCAACTACTGCACCGCCATTGGCTATGGGTCCGATCCCGAGCGCTTCGCCCGCTGGTGGCCGGCGGTGCACCACCTCATCGGCAAGGACATCCTGCGGTTCCACTGCGTGTACTGGCCGGCGCTGCTGATGGCCGCGGCTATCCAACCGCCAGCGCGCATTGCGGTGCACGGCTACTTGCTGGTCGGCGGCGAGAAGATGTCCAAGTCGGCCCTCACCGGAATCGCCCCAGCGGACCTTACCCCGGTGTTCGGCGTGGACGGCTATCGCTACCACTTCCTGCGCGACCAGGCCTTCGGTCCCGACGGGGATTTCTCCTACGAAGGGATGGTCGCCCGTTACAACGCCGATCTCGCCAACAATCTGGGCAATTTGCTGGCCCGGGTGGCGACCGTGGTGCAGAGGAAGTGTGCGGGCATCGGCCCGGCGCCCGATCTGTCCAGCCCCCTGGCCACGGCCGCGGCGTCGGCCTACGAGACCTCGGCCGGCGCCTGGACGCGCATCGCGCCAAGCGATGCCCTCGAGGCGACCTGGCGGTTGGTGCGCGAGGCGAACGCCGCCCTCGAAGCAGCTGAGCCGTGGAAGGCCGAACCCGGCCCTGCGGTCGACGCCGCCCTCGGTGACGCGCTCGAAGTGCTGCGGATCGTGGCCATCCTGGCCAGTCCCGCCCTGACGCGGGCCTCGCAGGAGATCTGGTCGCGCATCGGGCTACCCGGCCGGGTGGAGGATCAGCGCTTGCCGGCGGCCGCGGCCTGGGGCGGCTATCCGGGCCGGTTGACGGTTGAGCGGGGCGAACCGCTCTTTCCACGGATCACCGACTGAGGTCCGACAATGTGGGCCGACAGCCACTGCCACCTCACGTTCGACGGCGTGGATGGCTCCGGCCCGGATGGCTCGGGCGTTGACATTTCGGTCATAGAGCAGGCCCGGGCCGCAGGGGTGACCCGGATGATCACGATCGGCACCGACGCCGGCGAGTCGGCGGCCGCGATCGATGTGGCCCACGCCCACGAGGGCGTGTGGGCCACGGCCGGCCTGCACCCCCATGACGCCGTCGAGGGAGTCGACGGGATCGCCGCCCTGTTGAGCCGGTCCGATCCGGTTGTGGTCGGCGTGGGCGAATGCGGGCTCGATTACCACTATGACCACTCGCCCCGTCCGATCCAGCGGGAGGCTTTCGCGGCCCAGATTCAGCTCGCTCTCGCCCTTGACCTGACGCTGGTGGTCCACACCCGCGAGGCCTGGGACGACACCTTCGAGATTCTCGCCGCGACCGGCGTACCGGAGCGGTGGATCCTGCACTGCTTCAGCGGCGGCCCCACCGAAGCGGCACGGGGGCTGGAGATGGGGGCGAGGCTATCGTTCAGCGGGATCGTGACGTTCAAGTCTGCGGACGCCGTCCGGGCCGCGGCCGCGGCCTGCCCGCTCGACCGGCTTCTCGTCGAGACCGACAGCCCGTATCTGGCGCCCGTTCCGTATCGGGGTCGGCGTAATAGCCCCGCCTTGGTGCCGGTCGTCGGCTCGGCCGTGGCCGCAATGCGCGGCGAGCCGCCCGAGACGGTCGAACTGGCCACGTGGGCCAACACCGCCGCGGCGTTCCGGCTTCCGGCCGGACCGGCGGGAGAAGGCAGACGGGCGGGCGACCGCCGGTGACGCTGACCCCGCGGCAGATCAACGACCTGCTGACCACTCACGGGCTGCGGCCCAACCGGGCCCTCGGACAGAACTTCGTGACGGATGCCAACACCGTGCGGCGGGTGGTCCGGCTGGCCAAGGTCGGCCCGGCGGACCGGGTGATTGAGATCGGAGCCGGGCTCGGCTCGCTCACGATGGCCCTCGAGGCGACCGGCGCCGCCGTCACGGCCGTCGAGATCGACAAGGGGCTGCTGCCGGTGCTCCAGGCGGTGGTCGGCCCCAACGTGCGGCTGGTGCATGGCGACGCCATGACCCTGGACTGGCGCCAGGTCCTCGGATTTATCCCCGGATGGGTCATGGTCGCCAACCTGCCGTACAACATCGCCACCCCGCTGGTGGCCGATCTCCTGGACGGGGTGCCGGCCATCGACCGGATGGTGATCATGGTGCAGCGCGAGGCCGGCGAGCGGCTCGTCGCGTTGCCGGGGAACCCGCAGTACGGGGCCGTTTCGGTGAAGGTCGCCTATTGGGCGGATGCGTCATTGGTCGGACATGTGCCCCCTACCGTCTTCCTTCCGCGCCCGAAGGTGGACTCGGCGCTGGTCTCGATCCGCCGGCGCCCGACGCCCGCCGTCGACCCGGCCAAAGTCGATGCCGACACGCTCTTCCGACTGGTCAAGGCCGGGTTCGGCAAGCGCCGCAAGATGCTCCGGCGGGCGCTCGCAGGAATGGTCCCGCCGGGCGGTTTCGAGGCGGCATCAGTCAGGCCGGACAGCCGGGCCGAGAACCTCGATGTGCACGCGTGGGGCCGTCTGGCCGCTGTCGCGAAGGCCGTCCCTGATGCTCGAGCTGAACAGCTCGACCAGGGCGCTATTCCGCATGAGTAGCACGGTGGTGGACGCCCCCGCCAAGCTGACGCTATCGCTCCGCATCACCGGCGCCCGGGCCGACGGGTACCACCTTCTGGACGCCGAGATGCTCACCGTCGACCTGTGCGACCGCCTCGAGATCGGGCCGGGGGACGGCCTGGATGTCACGGGCGGATCCAGCTTCGGCGTCCCGGCGGGCGACGACAACCTGGTCCGACTGGCACTGGCGGCGAGCGGCCGGAAGGCCTTTGTTCGCCTCCACAAGCGCATTCCGCCCGGTGCCGGCCTGGGTGGGGGATCGGCCGACGCCGCGGCCGTGTTGCGCTGGGCCGGCGTGACCGACCTCGAGCTGGCCGCCCGGCTGGGCGCGGACGTCCCCTTCTGCCTGGTCGGTGGCCGGGCCCGGGTGCGAGGAGTGGGAGAGCAGGTCGATCCGCTGCCCTTTGACGCGGTCGACGGTCGCGCCTACACGCTGCTCACACCCCCGTTCGGGGTGTCGACGCGGCTCGTGTACCAGACGTGGGATCAACTGGGGGGCACCGGGTCCGGCGGCCCCAACGATCTGGAGGCAGCTGCGCGGCGCGTTGAGCCGCGGCTTGTCGCGTGGCGCGACCGGCTGGGGGCGGCGACGGGGGAGACACCGGTGCTCGCCGGCAGCGGGTCCACCTGGTTCGTTCCGGGTGCCTACCCGGGTGAGGATCGGGTGGTGGTGACCCCGGTTCCGCCCGGTGCGGGGCCGGCATGACTACCGGCAGGCCGGCGTGATTACCGGCCGGCCCGGCGTGACTACCGGCCGGCCCGGCGTGACTACCGGCCGGCCCGGCGTGACTACCGGCCGGCCCGGCGTGACTACCGGCAGGCCCGGCGTGACCACTGGCGGGACCGGCTAGCGCCCCGCCCGGCGCTGCCAGCGCGTCGCCTTCAGCATTTTCTTGTGCTTCTTCTTACGCATGCGCTTGCGCCGTTTTTTGATGAGGGATCCCATGGCGGGGCGACAACCTAGCCGCCACGGCCACCTCGGGGCCAGCCGCCTGGCCGACCGCTAGGCTGGTCGGGCATGGGGGTCAATCAGAGGAGCGCGGTAAAGATGAGCCCCGAGGAGGTCGACCACTTCCTCCGCTCTGAGCGGACCACGACCATGTGCACCATGCACCCCGACGGATCCATCCATGCCGTCGCCATGTGGTACGCCTTCCTCGGCGGCACTCCGGCCATCGAGACCAAGCGCGAGTCCCAAAAAATCCGCAACCTGCGCCGCGATCCACGCCTCACGTTCCTGGTGGAGGCCGGCGACAAATACGAGAACTTGCGTGGCGTCGAGCTGGTGGGACGAGCCCGGATCGTCGAGGATCCGGTCCAGGTGCTGGAGTTCGGGGTTTCGATGTGGGAGCGCTATGTCAGCACCTACACCGAGGAGCAGCGACCGCTCGTCGACGCCATGATGCACAACCGGGTCGTCGTCGCCATCGACGCCACCCGGGTGGTCTCGTGGGATCATCGGAAGCTAGCTCAGGTGACGGCCCTGGGGCAGCATCGGTCCCGGGCTTAGGAGCCTCCCCTTTCGGGCCTGCTCCTTTTGGTGCCGCCCTTCCGTCGCGACAGTCCGCAGAGCCGGCGCCCACCGGCGCAGGCGATTGCAGCGGTCAGGTCTTCGCCTTCGGCGGCGGCACGCCCAGACGCGGTGCGGCGACGGCCGTCTCCGGCCAGCGCCGACGGGAGACGATCGACAGTTTCCGGAGCAAAGCTATGGCGCCAGGGTCGTCGTCACCCGGCCGGGTCTCGATCACCTTGTCCGCGATCATGCCGTCGATGATCTCGCGCCCCGCGTCGGTGCGCACCAGAGTGAGCGTCCAGTCGTTGAACGCGCCGATCCCGCCGGTCGCAATGTCGGCGTGTTCCGCCGCGAAATCCGGGCAGGTCTTGCATCCCTCACGGGTCCAGTGATGGCATTCCTTGAGGTTGATCTCGTGGTACGAGCCATCCCGCATCCAGATCTGGAAGACCCCCTTGATGTTCATCTTGACGATGTCGGCGCGGGCCAACCCGTACTTCGCTTCGAACAGCTCTTCGAAAATCGCGTCGTCGAAGGTCTTCGAGCAGAGCAGCCCGATGGACAGGGCGAGTCGGCGCCCCACCTTGCCCGCCTTGCGGGCCCGCATGACCGCCGGGACAGAGGCCTGGCAGCTCATCCCTACCAGGGCCAGGCGCTCCGCGCCGTTCTCCACGGCGTCGTAGTAGGCCATGGTGTTGGCTGAATAGGTGTAGCGCGAACCAGACGCGGCCAGGATCTCCTCCCGCGTGCGGGCCAATCCGGGAATGGCCTTCCATGTGCTCCCGTCGCCCTCGAGCATCGACACCAATGCCGCGTCGATGCGATCGTTGTCGAGGCACCACAAAAGGATGGCGGAGACCAGACCGCCGTCCTGGCCGCGCTCGTGCAGCTCGGTGTCGGTGGCCCGGGCCAGAAAGATGTCCTTGCTGACACCGTCCATCTCGTCGGGATCGCGCTCGCGCCCGAAGAGGTAGCTATCGATCTCGGTTTCCCAGTTGCGGAAGCGGGGGCAGGCCCGGGTGCAACTGGTACACCCTCGCAATCCGTGGCCGCAGTCCCCTGGGCCCAGCTCTTCTTCGAGGTGGTAGGGGCGATAGACACCGTTGGTGTCGTCATAACCGAGCACATCGTGGGGGCAGGCGACCACGCAGCCGGCGCAACCGGTGCAGAGCCCGCTTGTCACCACCTCCGTAAACAACTCGGCCCACTGTGCTCTCCACCGCTCTTTGGCGGGTGCTGTCTCGGTCGCGGTCACCGCGGTCAGGCTAGCTAGCCGCCGCTCCGGCCGCACAACCCTTCCATGCCGTCGGGCGTACCAGCAGCGACGGCCGGCCTGCACGCGCTCTGGCCGCGCAAGTGGGCGACGACCCGCTCGGCGATGGCCGCCAGCTGCTCGAGTTGAACTTCGTCGAGAACGTCGATGAGATGCCGCCGCACGCTGGCGACATGCTGTGGCGCGGCCCGCTGGATCTCGGCCAGGCCCCCCGCCCCGAGCACCGCGAACGCGCCCCGGCCGTCGGACGAGCACCCGTCGCGCTCCACCAGGGCCCGGGCCTGCATGCGCGCCAGCTGGTGGGACAGTCTGCTCTTGGACCAATTGAGGCGGGCGGCCAGGTCGGTCATCCGCATACGATGGTCTTCGGCCTCCGAGAGGTGGACGAGCACCATGTAGTCGGCATCGGATAGACCGGAATCGGCCTGGAGATCGTGGCCGATCTGACTACGGAGCCGCTCGGCCATCGCCAGCCAGGCCCGCCAGGCCCGGTCCTCGGCCGGCGTCAACCACGGGACGCTGTCCATGAGCTCCATGCTAATGGACCCTCCGGGCAGATGGTTGACATATCAACCGAGACTTTGTACTATAAGTTGACACGTCAACTGCTGCCCCGAGTGGGTTGTTGCCGTGTCATCGTTCGCTTCGATCCTGCGGAGGTTCCTATGAGCACGACCCCTGTTACGGTCCCCGGTCTGGTGGCTGGCACCTGGACCATCGACCCGGTCCACTCCGAAGTGGGCTTCAGTGTCCGGCATCTCATGGTCAGCAAGGTCAGGGGGAGTTTCAAGACCTTTGAGGGCGCGATCACAATCGCCGAGAATCCTCTGGACTCGAAGGTGGAGGCTCGCATCGACGCTTCGTCGGTCGAGACCCGCGACGAGAACCGCGACAACCACCTCCGCTCCCAGGATTTCTTCGATGTCGAGAAGCACCCGCAGATCACCTTCGTCTCGACCGCGGTCCGACCGAAGGGCAGCGACTACGAGGTCACCGGTGATCTGACCATCCACGGCGTGACCCGCCCGGTGGAGCTGGCGCTGGAGTTCAACGGGGTCAACCCCGACCCGTGGGGTGGGCTGCGCGCCGGCTTCTCGGCCGAGACAGAGATCAACCGGGGCGACTACGGGATCGAGTTCAACATGCCGCTGGACGGAGGCGGAGTCGTCGTGGGCGACAAGATCAAGATCATGATCGAGGTCGAAGCCGTCCTGCAGAAGGGCTGACGTCCGCCGGCGGGCCGTCCCGGCCTGTTGCCGGCGGCCGTCCCGGCCTGCTGTTGCCGGCGGCCGTCCCGGCCTGCTGTTGCCGCGGGCCGCCCAGCGCATTCTCTGCAGCGCGCCGCCCTTCAATTGGGCGGAATTCGCATCAGCAAAGCCGGGCTTCCGCTCAAACGGGCACAGTTTGCTGCAGAAAATGCGGGCGTTCCGCTCAGACGGCCACAGTTTGCTGCAGAAAATGCGGGCGCCCCCTCAAACGAGCACGATGCTCAATAGCTCGGCGCCGCCGTCGGTGGCGGTGTCGGCCCGGAAGTAGGACGGTCGAACGTAGCTCGCGGCGACGTTCAGATCCAGATCGTCTCGGCCGGCCCACTCTCACTCAGGCGGTCGCAGGTCGGGCACCACCAGCGCGCCACGAGGGGGGTACCGCACTCGGCGTGGGCGGGGGTATCCGAGGTGCCGCTGCCGTGATCGGCGCTCCATTGGGCGAGCAGGCGTACCACGCCGCTGAGCCCCTTGCCAGGCTCGGTCAACTCGTACGCGAAACGCCGGGGGCGCGTCGAATAGGGGACGGCGATGACCAAGCCGTCGGCCTCGAGGCGACGGAGGCGCTGGGTGAGCACGTTCGTCGCGATCTCCGGCATGGCCGCCTCGAGGTCGGCGAAACGGCGGGGGCCGTCGCGGAGGGCGTCCACCACCAGGAGGGACCAGCGGTCCCCAACGCTCGCGAGCGCCGCCGAGAGGGCATCACTACCGAAGGTGTCGCCGGCGAGGGTGTCGCCGGGGACGGTCGAAGAGTCTGAGACAGCCGGGAGGGTCGAGAAAGTCTCATTCGTCGGCACAGCCAAAATTCTCCTGCCCTAAGGAGCCGTAAGGTAGTAACTTGCAAGCAACAAGTTACCGCCAGGAGAGGCGCCATGTCATACTTCGACGAAATTACCGAACTGACCGGCCGGGTCCTGACCGCTGCCGGTCCTTCCGTCGTCAGGGTCGGGCGGGCCGAGGGGCGGGGCGCCGGCATCGTCGTGGCTGCTGGTGCGGTGCTGACGAGCGCCCACAACCTTCGCGGCGACGAAACCACAATTACCTTCGCCGAAGGGCATTCGCTCACGGGCACCGTCAAGGGGGTCGACGCCGATGGCGACCTCGCTGTCCTGGCCGTCGATACCGGCAGCATCACGCCGATCAGCTGGGCCGGCGCCAGCCCGGTGGTGCCCGGCGCGCCGGTGTTCGCCCTGGCTCTCCCCATTGGAGGAGGAGGAGCGCGCATCACGTTGGGCTCGGTCTCGGCGGTCGGGCGCAGCTTCCGTGGGCCCCGAGGACGGTTGATCTCCGACGCCATCGAGCACACCGCCCCGCTCGGGAGGGGTTCTTCCGGCGGCCCGCTTGTCAACAGGGAAGGACAGCTGCTGGCGATCAACACCCACCGGCCCGGCGATGGTTTCTACCTGGCCCTGCTGGCGACGGAGGCCCTGCGGACACGGGTCGACGCCCTCGCCCGAGGCGAAGCGCCAACCCGGCGCCGGCTCGGCGTGGCGCTCGCCCCGCCGCATCTGGCTCGGCGCATGCGGGCCGCGGTCGGCCTGCCGCCGCGTGACGGCGTGCTGATCCGGGAAGTGGCCGACGGTAGCCCCGCCGCCGCGGCCGGTCTGCTTCGTGGCGATCTGGTCGTCGCCGCGGCGGGCCAGCCGGTCACCTCTATCGACGACCTGCTGGCTGCCGTTGACGGCGTGGGGGCGGACGGAACACTGCGCTTGAAGGTCGTGCGCGCCACGGACGAGCTCGACGCCACGGTGAGCTTCGGCGGCGCGTGACCCTGTCGGGTCAGCCGCCGAGGCCCACGGCGCGCCGGGCACCCTGACGGGCACTCCAACGGGCACCTCCAACGGGCACCCCTGACAGTTCCCACCGACGGGCACACCGGACGGGCACCACAAACTCCCCGGTCGGTGCGACCCGCTGGCCGCCCGCGCCGGACTGGCCATCGCCGTACCGGGGTAGGTCATCACCCGCCCGTTATTTCACCGGATGGTTCGCTACGGTGACGTCCTTGCGGTCGGCGTGCCCTGGCGCCGGGCTCCTATGGGGGGAGGAGCATCGGCGGCAACCAGGGACACGCTGACCGTGCCGCTCGCCCTGCGCTGACGGCCGCAGGGCGAGGGTCGTTGGCGGAGAACCTTAAACCAACTTCGCCAGCACCGGTAGTTGGCGTAACTAGCCAGTCCTGGACTGGCGGGACAGCTCAGGAAGCATCGAGGCGGCGGCGACGGCCGAGCACCGCGTCGTAGTTGCGGAAGGCGGGCAGGGCCAGCAGGACGGCCGCCGTCCCGGCGACGCACAGGATCCCGCCCGACACGATGGCGGCCCGCAACCCCGCCAGTGCCTCGACCAAGCCCGATTCGACGTTGCCGAGCGTCGGGCCCGACGTGTAGCTCAATAGCTCGATCCCGGCCAGGCGGCCGCGGAGGGCGTCCGGGATGGACTCGTTCCACATGGTCATTCGCCCCAGGCCGCTCACCATGTCCCCCGCACCGGCGACGACCAGGGCGGCGAGGGCCTCCCAGGCGAGCGAGGTGAACCCCAGCACCACGATGCCGAGCCCCCACACCGCGGCACCGGCGGCGATCATCCAGCCGTGCCGGCGGACCCGCAACGTCCACGCACTGGTGAGGGTAATGAGGAGGGAGCCGACGGCGGGAGCGGCATACAGGAGTCCGAGTACCGACGCTCCCCCGAGCCGGCTGGCCAGTTGCGGGTACAAGGCGTTCGGGAAGCCGAAGAACATGGCGTTGATGTCGACCAGATACGACCCCAGCAGGTCCTGGCGGGAAACGGCATACTCGAGACCTTCCGAAATGGCCTTCCAGCTGAGCTCGGCGCCTTCCGGTGGAGGCGGGGCCGCCCCCATCATCCACAAGCAGACCAACGAGAACGCAAACGTGCCGGCATCGACGGCATAGGCGGTGGCCACGCCGCTCACGGCGATAAGTACACCGCTCAAAGCCGGCGCCGCGATCATGCCGAACTGCGAGCGCACCGCCATCAGAGCAGAGGTGGCGGCGATCTGGTCGGGCGGCACCAACCGGGGGACAAGAGAGTCGAGCGAAGGTCGCTCTATTCCGTCGAATCCGGCCAGCAGGAACGACACGGCGAAGAGCACCCACAGCCGGGGGTGACCAGCCAGTGAGTTGACGAGAAGCACAAG
Organism: uncultured Acidimicrobiaceae bacterium; assembly: GCA_963834725.1. Classification (GTDB taxonomy): domain Bacteria; phylum Actinomycetota; class Acidimicrobiia; order Acidimicrobiales; family Palsa-688; genus PALSA-693. The sequence goes on along the minus strand of CAWICN010000001.1, from coordinate 1,270,468 downwards.
CGTCCCGCCCAGCATGCCCGCCTCGGTGGTACGCAGGAGCAGGCGACGGTCCACCGCGTCGGCGAGCACGCCCCCCGCTAGCCCGGTGAGCAACAGGGCGGCCAGCTCGGCCAGGCTGAGCAGGCCGACCACGAGGGAGGAGTGCGTGAGCCGGAAGGTCTGATACGGGATGGCGACGAAGGTGAGCATGCTGCCGGCGAACGAGACCCCACCCCCGACGAACAGCAGCCGGAGGTCCCTCGACCGTCGCAGGGGGGTCAGATCCAGGCGAACGCGCCCGGCGAGCGACGCCGCCACCGACCGCGACTCAGGCCGCTGCAGTTCAGGCTGGTCCGACTGATCGTGGGGGCCTGTAGGCACGGACCGCCATGGTCTCAGACCTCACGCCTGGTCTCCTCGCCATTTCGCGAGCAATGACCGACCGCCCGCCGCCCCGGAGCTGTCGGGTGACCCCGGAGCCGTCGGGTGACCCCGGAGCTGTCGGGTGACGCCGGAGCTGTCGGGTGACGCCGGAGCTGTCGGTGACGTCGCGCCCGTCACCCAGCCGAAGGCGGAGGGACTCGACGAGCACGAGTCCGCGCCTATCAGGCCCTCCTCAGAGCTTCTCGGTTTCCAGGGCCCGCAGCTTCTCGTTTGCCACCTCGATAAGCGGCCCCACCGCCTTCAGCTCGATGCCGAGCAAGGCGCCGATGTTCTCGCTGCTCAATCCCTGCTCACTTGCCCGCAAGGCGATCGCATGGACCGGGGGCAAGCGGTCCAGAGCTGCCTCTCGTTCCATGGATCAAGAGCGTCGCTCCGTTTGCCGGGCCGGGGTAGGGTAACCGCCTACCTGATAGCAAGGTTGGTCCGATCGGCCAATTTCAGCGGCCATCTCCTCCCATCCCGTCCCATCCGGCCTCGCTGGTCGCGACTTACCCTGGTTCCTTCATCGGTACCGGCTGACCGGCCTGAGCGGCGAGCACCGCCGCCAGCTCCGCCCGCCGCCGGACCCCGAGCTTCTGGTAGGCCCGGGCCAGGTGCCCCTCCACGGTGCGACGGGAAAGAACCAGCCGCGCCGCGATCTGTGAACTCGACAGGCCCTTGACAGCGAGCAGGGCCACCTCTTGCTCTCGGCGGGTCAGCTCCGACAGTCCGGTGGCCCGCTCGAGGACCGGTGTGCGGACTCCGGGGCAACGGGCGACCAGTGCCGCTGCCCTCGCTGCTGCCGCCGCTCCCCGGGCCGGCTTGCCTGCTTCCCGCAGGGCGATGGAGGCCTCGGTGGCCGCTTCGGCGGCGTGGACCAGAGCCCCGATCGCCTCGAAATGATCGGCGGCAACCAGCAGCCCGTCGCCGTCCCCGCTGATCAGGCTCCGCGCGTGCACGGAGAAGGCCGCGGGCCACTCCCCGTCGATCTGAGGTGCCAGCGCCAGCAGGGCGGGCGCCGCCTCTTTCGCGCCGCCCAGCCGGATCAGCTCGTGCAGGGACCACAGCTCGAAGTACCGGTCGCCGCGATCGCGGGCTCGGATCAGCGCCACCCGGGCCAGGTCCGTGGCCGCGCTCAGCTCGCCTTTGGCGACCGCCACCCAGGGACGGCTTCGATCGATGTCGCACAGGTACCGGGACGACCCGCGGGTGAGGTTGGCGTCGGCTCTCTCCATCGCGTCCTTCGCTCCCGTTTCGTCGCCGAGGAGAGCCCTGGACTCCGCCAGCAACGCCCAGGCCCAGGCCTGTTCCAACCCGACGAGCCAGTCGGGTCCAACCAGGACGGTCGCGAGCAGGCGCTGGGCTCGCCGGACGTCACCTCGCAACAAGGCGATCCGGCCCACCGCCAGGGCGGCCCAATCTTGCGGGTCGTAGCTCAGGTCGGCAGTGGAGCCGGCCCGTCCGCTCGGCGTCATCCCCTCGGCGGCGTCGAGGTGCCCGGCCATGAGCTCGGCGATCAGCAGGGACCCCCCGACCCAGTGGAACGCGGCGGGGAGCTGGTCGGCTTGCGCGAAAGCCGACGGAAGCAGCTCGGCCATCCTGAGTCGCGCCCGGTCGAGCTCACCGTTGCGTACCCAGCCGTACATGGCAGTCGCCGCGGCCCGCAGCCGAACGAGTTCGTCTGTCGCCGGATTGTCCACCAGGGGCACGGCGATATCCGCCGCCTCGGCGTCATGGCCCGCGGTGGAGAGGACCATCGCCCAAGTGGCGCGAACGAAGTCGCACCCGGCCGGGTCGGGGATCGTGCGGAGGGCCTGCTCCATGACCTTCTCCGCGTCCTCGAGACGCCCCCTTTCGGTCAGGATTTCCACTTGTCCGGCGGCCAGCATCGCCTGATGTTTTGCGTCGAGCACGTCGAGGGGAAGCCGGGCCAGCTCGGTCAAGGCGTCGGACGAGCCGTGGCAGATGGCAACGACGAGCGCCCAGCTGGCCTCAGGCCCGGCGCCCGCCTCTATGGCCGCTCGAGCGAACTGTTCGCCCTCGCCCCACGCCCACCTGGCGTTGGCTGCCAGCGCCGCTTTGGTGAGGAGTTCCGGACCGAGCGAGATGTCGGGAACGTCGAAGCCGAGGGTGGCAATCCGTAAGGCAGTGGCGGGGCTTTCGGCGCCCTCCTTGAGTTCGCCGCGGCCAACCTGCCCGCTCCTCGCCAGCAGGGCCCGGGCCAGCTCGCCGCGCCGGTCCTGTTTGCTGCTGAAGCTGAGCGTGGAACTAACGATGTCGGCGCGCACCGCCTGCGCCAGACGAACCATCTCGGCCCCGGTGTCGGCCCGCTCGATGACGACCATTCCCCGAGCCTCCAGCGACTCCAGGGCGGGTGGTGAGGTGAGGTCGAGCAACACATCCGGCTCGACGGGCTCGCCCACTGCGAGCAGCTCGAGGAGATGTCGCTCCGGGCCGGACAGCTCACCGAGGCGGTCGGTGAGGATCCGCTCCAACCAGATCGATCCAGTCACGGGCCACGTGGACCGCCACGCCCCTTCAGAGAAGTGGAGATCCCCCGAGGCCTCGGCATGGTCGACGAGTTCGCGGACCAGCAGGGGGTTGCCGGCGGCCGCTTCCCAAAGCCGACGCATGCTTGCGCTGTCCACCGTGGCGCCGAGTGCCCCCTCCACCAGCGCGGTCGTTTCGTCCAGGGACAGCGGTTGCAGTTCGAGGCGAGCCGTCAGGTCGTCCTTCCACAGGGCAACGATGGCATCAGGCGCGCTGGCGCGGGCCGCGACCGTGCACGCCACCTTGACTCTGTGGTCGGCCACCAGCTGGTGCAGCAAGGCCGCCGACCCAGAATCGAGAAGGTGGGCGTCGTCGACCGCCAGGACCATGGGTCGTCCACGGCCCCGGTTCGTGATGGCTTCCATGGCCCGCTGGAAGAACTCGAGCTCTCCAGTCGGGGCCGGTATGAACCCCGGCACCAGGGCGGTGAAGGGACCGAACGGGATAGTGGCCGCAGCTCTCGTTGCGGCTACGAGGGTGCTTGCTACGCCTCGGGGAAGCCGCCCAAGGGCTTCGCGAACCAGGCGGGACTTTCCGACACCGGGTAACCCGGCGACCACCACACCGCCGCTGCTGCGGTCGGCCAGCTGGGTGGCCACGAACTCGAGCTCGACCCCCCGCCCCACCAGCGCCCATGGCGAGACCATCCCTCAAAGTGTACGGACCTCCTAGGGGCCGCCGCGTGCAGGAATCAGGTAAGCGGCTACGCGAGCGACGGGAGCGGCAACCACGCATGCTGTCAGGGTCGAATCATCCACCGGGAGGAGTGACCGCGGATATTCCGACGGGCGAGGCGCGGGAGGAGGCATCGTGACCGCGACAGAAGTGGCGTCGGCGGGGCTCGAGCGGCTCAGTCGGCGGGAGCTGCAGGTGCTGGACTTGATGGCCGAAGGCCGTACCAACAAGGCGATAGCCCGAAGCCTCTTCGTCAGCGACCGCACCGTCGAGACCCACATCACGAGCATCCTCCACAAGCTGGGTCTGATGCCGACGCGCGACGACCACCCGCGGGTCCAGGCGGTCGTCGCCTACCTCTCTGCCAGATGAGGGTCTGGGAGGTGAGGGCCTCCTAGCAGGACTTCTGTGGCTGGCGGGGGAGGACTCGAACCTCCAACATCCGGATCCAAAGTCCGGTGTTCTGCCGATTGAACTACCCGCCACCGCGGGACCTCTCTGCCGTGCTCCTCGGCCGTGCTCCTCTGTCGTGCTCCAGTGTGGCAGCCGAGTGTGCCAGCCGCGAGCCCACCCGGGTTGGTAGAACAATGGAATGGCGAGTGACGTCGCGGACGGAACAAAGCAATCAGTAGCCAGTTCCATCTCAGCGGTCGTGCTGGCCGCCGGGGAGGGCACCAGAATGCGGTCTGAGCGGCCCAAGCCGTTGCACCAGCTTTGCGGGCGGCCCATGGTGCTGCATGTCCTCCACGCCCTCGCGGAGCTCGATCTGGAGCGGGCGGTGGTCGTCGTCGGCCATGGTGGCCCGTGGGTGACCAAGGCGGTCGCCGAGCAGCCTCCGCCCGGGCTCCATCTCGATTTCGTCGAGCAGCGGGTCCAGCGCGGCACGGGGGACGCGGTGCTGGTGGCCCTCACCGCTTTTCCCGATGACGACGTCGACGACCAGGACATCGTCATCCTGCCCGGCGATACTCCCCTGCTCCGACCACCCACGTTGGCCGCCTTGGTCCGGGCCCATCGCCAGGCGAACGCCGCTGCCACCCTCCTGACCGCCCGGTTGCCCGACCCGGCCGGCTACGGGCGGGTCGTGCGGGACAGAAGCGGCGGCGTTGCCCGCATCGTCGAGCACGTCGAGGCCGGCGAAGAGGATCTGGCCGTCGACGAGGTCAACACCTCCATCTACGTGTTCCGCCGATCCGTGCTGGCCCCGGCCCTCCGCCGCGTGAGCCCGGACAACGCCCAGGGCGAGTATTACCTGACGGACACGGTTGCCGTGCTGCACGACGCCGGTTATCCCGTCGAGGCGATGGTCGTCGATGACCCCATGGAGGCGGCCGGGGTCAACGACCGCCACCAGCTGGCCATCGCCGAAGCCGAGCTGCGGGATCGGATCAACGAGCGCTGGATGCGGCGCGGCGTCACCATGCTCGACCCGGAGCACACCTACATCGACACGACGGCGGAGCTGAGCGCCGACGTCGTGCTGTACCCCAACACCCATTTGCAGGGGCGGACGGTGGTGGCCACCGGCGCCGAGCTCGGGCCGAGCACCCAGCTCTGCGATTGCGACATCGGGCCGGGGGCGGTGGTTACCGCCACCATCGGGCACAACGCCTCAGTTGGTGCCGACGCCAGGGTCGGCCCCTGGGCCCACCTGCCCCCCGGGACGAAAGTGTCACCTGGCGAGGTTACTGGCGCGTGCTTCACTGGAGGGAGTGCCCCAGACGATCTCTGATGACAGGACGATCTCTGATGACCGGACGATCTCTGATGACCGATAGACCCGAGAGGACTGCCCAGATGGAACTGGTCCCTACCCGGAGGTTGCACTTGCTCTCGGGTCGTACCCATCCCGCCTTGGCGGCCGACATTGCGGGCCATTTGGGGCTCCAGGTAGGCGACGCCGGCCTCGTCGACTTCGCCAACGGCGAGATTCGCCCGAGCTTCTCCGAGTCGGTCCGCGGTGCCGACGTCTTTGTCATCCAGTCGCACGGGCAGACCCCCGGCCGGTCCGTCAACGACTCGCTCGTCGAGCAGTGGATCATGATCGATGCTGCCAAGCGCGCTTCGGCCACGCACATCACGGCCGTGTGCCCCTACTACGCCTATTCACGGCAGGACCGCAAGGCCAAGGGTCGCGAGCCCATCACCGCCCGGCTGGTCTCGGATTTCTTTGCGGCCGCCGGCGCCGACCGGATCATCTCGGTCGATCTGCACTCGGGTCAGATCCAGGGCTTCTTCGACGGGCCCGTCGACCATCTGACCGCGGTCCCGCTGCTGACCGATTATCTCCGGCTGCACGCTCCTGCTGGAGACTTCGTGATGGTCGCACCTGATACTGGACGGACCAAGGTGGCCGAGCAGGCGGCGCGCCACGCCGGCGAGCGGGTCGACGTGGCCGCGGTCTACAAGCGACGGCCCAAAAGCGACATCAACCTGGTGCAGACCCTCGGGGTGATGGGCGACGTGGACGGGCGCATGTGTGTGCTCATGGACGACATGATCGATACCGCCGGTACGATCTGCGCCGCCGCCGACCTGCTGCTAGAGCGGGGCGCGACCGAGGTGTGGGCCATGGCCACCCACGGGGTGCTGTCCGGCCCCGCCATCGACCGGCTCAAAAACTCCGCCATCGCCCGGGTCGTTGTCACCGACAGCCTGCCGCTCCCGCCCGAGAAGCAGATCGACAAGATCGAGGTTGTCTCGGTAGCTCGGATCGTCGCCGATGCCATCGACGCCGTCTTCCGCGACCGCTCAGTGTCGCAGATCTTCGGTGGCGAAAACCAGACCTAACGAGGCTGCGGCCCGCTAGACTTTCCCGGTCCTCTCGTCGGTTGCCCTGCAGGGTAGGAGCCCGTATCTAATGGCTGAGTTCGATGGCTGAAATCACCCTGGTTGCCGAGTCCGGTCGCCCGACCGGATCGGCCGCGTCGCGGCGCCTGCGCGCCGCTGGCCGCATTCCCGCCGTGGTGTACGGCCATGGGGGTTCGGGCACCTCAGTATCCGTTGACGGTCGAGACCTGCGCCACGCGCTCTCGGGCGAAGCGGGAGTCAACCAGCTGTTGTCGCTCAAGGTGGGCTCGGATACCCATCTGGCGATGGCGCGTGCCGTTCAGCGCCACCCCGTTCGCCACACCGTCCTTCACGTGGACTTCTTGATCGTCCGGCGCGACGAGGTCATCTCCGCCGAGGTGCCGATCCTGCTGGTGGGCGAGGCCCGGTCGGTGGAGATGGAGAAGGGAGTGGTCGAGCAGCTGCTCAACACCCTGACCGTCCACGCCACCCCCGCGCAGATCCCGCCGCACCTCGAAGTGGACATCGCCGGGCTGACCGTCGGCGGCGGCGTGCGCGTGGACGAGCTGACCTTGCCCAGGGGCGTGACGACCGATGTTGCCCCCGACGAGCTGATCGTGGTGGCCCAGCTCAGCCGGGCGGCTCTCGAGATCGAGGAGGAGGAGGCGGCGGCTGCCGCTGAGGCCGAGGAGGCCGCCGAGGGGGCCCCCGAAGCCGAAGGCGAGGCCGGGGAGGCCGGCGGGGCTGGCGGGCGCGGCGCGGATACCTCGGAGACCTCTACCTCCGAGGAGGGCTAGCTGCTCGGACGCTCGCGGACGGGCACACCTGCGGACCTGCTGGCCGTCGGGCTCGGCAACCCTGGTTCCGGGTACGCGGGAACCCGCCACAACGCCGGCGCCGCCACCATCGCCTTGCTCGCTTCCCGGCACGGCGAGCGCCTCAAGCGATCCAAGGAGCATGCGGTGGTCGCCGAAGTACGGGTCGACGGCCGGCGCTTGGCCTTGGCCTTCCCACAGACCTACGTCAACGACTCGGGTCGCGCCGTCGCCCCCCTCGTCCGCCGATTCGGCATCGACGATTTGACCCGTCTGGTGATCGTGCACGACGAGCTGGACCTGCCCCTCGGGATCGTCCGGATCAAGGCGGGCGGTGGTCTGGCCGGCCACAACGGACTTCGTTCCATCAAGGCCCACCTCCACTCTGACGTCTTCAGCCGGGTCCGGATCGGTATCGACAAGCCGCCCGGTGGCAAAGAGCAGGGTGCCGACCACGTCCTCAGCGCCCCGTCCCGCCGGGACCGCACCGAGCTCGGCGTCAGCGTCGAGGTGGCCGCTGATGCGGTCGAGTGCATCCTCGCCGAGGGCGTGGCAGCCGCCCAAAACCGCTTCAATGGGTGAAGTGCCACCCGACGCAGTGCCCGCCGACGCAGTGCCCTCCGACGTCGGCAACCTGGCTTCCCTGCTCCCCCTCCTGCGCAGCGACCCAACCTTCACTGGTCTGCACGGCTTGCGCAGCGGGGTGGTGGCCGTCCCCGAGCCGGCCCGCGCCTTCGCGGTGGCCGGTGTGGCTGAGGCGGCGGGACGCCGGCCCACCCTCGTGGCCGTGCCGACCAACGCCGAAGCCGAGCGGCTGGCGCACGACCTGGCCGCCTTCGTCGGTCCGGAACAGGTTGATGTGTGCCCAGCCTGGGAGACCCTTCCGTTTGAACGGGTCAGCCCAAGTGTCCAGACCATGGGCCGGCGCCTGCGCGCCATGTGGCGGCTCGGCCGTGGGGGGGCGGCCCATAGGGATCGTCTCCCCAAGATCCTGGTGGCTCCAGTGCGGTCGCTGCTGCAGCGCCTCGGCCCGCACGTCGAGGACGCCGCTCCGGTGGTCATCCGCAAAGGCGAGCAGATCGATGCCGAGGCGCTGGTGGCCCAGCTGGTCGGCATGGGGTACCGGCGGGAGTATCAGGTCGAGCATCGGGGCGAGCTGGCCGTCCGGGGCTCGATCGTGGACGTGTTCGGCTCGACGGCGGACGCACCGGTTCGCATCGACCTGTGGGGCGATGAGGTCGACCGGCTCAGCGAGTTTTCGGTGGGCGACCAGCGTTCCACCGAGGACCTGGGCGAGATCGAGCTGTTCGGATGCCGCGAGCTGTTGCCGACCGCCGAGGTCCGGGAGCGGGCCGGCGGGCTGGTGGGGCAGGCCCCGTGGGGCCGCCAGCAGTGGGAGCGCTTGCGGGAAGGGCTGGTCTTCGACGGCATGGAGTCCTGGTTGCCATGGCTCACCAACGACGAGCACCTCCTCGTCGACCTCCTCCCCGCCAACGCCCTCGTTCTGCTCGTCGAGCCGCGCCGCATGCGCGACCGGGCCGCCGAGCTGATGGAAGAGGAGGAGGCCCTCGCCGCAACGCTGGCCCAGACGTGGGGGGCCGGCGACGAGGAGTTCCCCCGCCTCCACCTGCCCTTCGATCGGCTCCTGGCCCATACCGAGGCCGCCGTGCTCACGATGACCGCCGCGCCGGAGGGACCGGGTACTGAGGTGGTCGCCGCCGCCGGCTGGGATCCCGTCGTCGGCGGTGGCGAGCGATTGATGGGCCAGCTGCGCGGCCTTCTGTCAGAGGGATACCGGATTGTGGTGTGCGCCGAGGGCCGGGGCAGTGCCGCCAGGCTGGCCGCCCTGCTCAGTGACCATAGCCTGCCCGCCCCGTATTACGAGACGCCCAGCGCCGCCCACCTGACCGACCCCGGCGTCCGGGTGGTGCTCCAGCCGCTCGAACGCGGGTTCCTGTACCCGCCCCTGAAGGTGGCCGTGCTGGCCGAGGGCGACATCACGGGTCGCCGGCGGGCCCATCGCCGGGCCCGGCCCCGCAGCGGCAACGCCCAAACGTACTTCGACGACCTCACCGCTGGCGGCTACGTCGTGCACTATCAGCACGGGGTGGGACGTTTCGGCGGCATGGTGCGCCGCTCGATCGGCGGCGTCGAGCGCGATTACCTCCTGCTCGAATACAAGAGTGGTGACAAGCTCTACGTGCCCTCCGACCAGGTGGACCTGCTGCGGCCGTACACGGGGGGCGAGTCGCCGACCCTGAGCCGGCTCAACGGCAGCGACTGGCAGCGCACCAAATCACGGGTTCGGGCCGCGGTTCACGAGATCGCTCAGGAGCTGGTCGTTCTCTACCAGAAGCGGGTCAACTCACCTGGCCACCCCTTTGAGGCCGACACGCCGTGGCAGCAGGAGATGGAGGAATCGTTCCCTTACAACGAGACGCCCGATCAGTTGAAGGCGATCCTGGACGTCAAGGCCGACATGGAGGCTGAGGCCCCTATGGACCGCCTCGTCTGCGGCGATGTCGGCTTCGGCAAAACCGAGATCGCCATTCGGGCCGCGTTCAAGGCCGTCCAGGATGGGAAGCAGGTGGCGATGCTCGTCCCTACCACCTTGCTGGCCTCGCAGCATTTCCAGACGTTCTCCGACCGCTTCGCCGGCTACCCGATGACCGTCGAGATGCTGTCCCGCTTTCTCACCCCCGCCCAGGCCCGCCGGGTCGTGGAGGGCCTCGCGGACGGGTCCGTCGACATCGCCATCGGCACGCACCGGCTCCTCTCCGGGGACCTCCAGTTCAAGGACCTCGGCCTGCTGATCATCGACGAGGAGCAGCGGTTCGGCGTCCATCACAAGGAAGCCATCAAACGACTCCGGACCGACGTGGACGTGCTCACTCTGACGGCTACTCCGATCCCGAGAACCCTCGAGATGAGCCTCACCGGCATCAGAGACCTCACCCTGCTCCACACCCCGCCGGTCGACCGCCAGCCCATCCTGACTTACGTCGGGGAGTACGACGAGCGAGCGGTGGCGGAGGCGGTCCGCCGGGAGTTGCTGCGGGAAGGGCAGGTGTTCTACGTGCACAACCGGGTGGCGACCATCGAGAAGACCGCGGCCGAACTACGGGCGCTGGTCCCTGAGGCCCGGGTCGCGGTGGCGCACGGCCAGATGGACGAAGGCGCCCTCGAGCGGGTCGTCCTGGACTTCTGGGAGGGCGCGTACGACGTGCTGGTCTGCACGACCATCATCGAATCGGGCATCGACATGCCGACCGTCAACACCCTGGTCGTCGACCGGGCGGACCGGCTGGGCCTGGGCCAGCTCCACCAGTTGCGAGGGCGGGTCGGCCGGGCCGGACAGCGAGCCTATGCCTATCTGCTCTTTCCTCCGGACCAGGTCCTGTCAGAGGAGGCCTATGAGCGGCTCCGCACGATCGGCGAGCACACCGAGCTCGGCTCTGGCTTCAAGATCGCCATGCGCGACCTCGAGATCCGGGGGGCGGGAAATCTGCTCGGCGGCGATCAGTCCGGGCACATCGCCGCGGTGGGATATGACCTGTACGTGCAGATGGTCACGGAGGCGGTGGCCGAGCTCAAGGGCGAACAGCTGCGCCCACCGGCCGAGATCAAGCTCGACCTCCCGGTGACTGCGAACCTGCCCGCCGACTATGTCGGGCGCGAGGACCTCCGGCTGGAGGCCTACCGGCGCCTCGCCACCGTGACCACCCACGCCGAAGTCGACGACATCGAAGCCGAATGGCTCGACCGGTACGGACCGCTGCCAGACCCCGCCCGGGCCCTTCTACGTATCGCCCACCTGCGGGCCGAGTGCGCCCGGCTCGGTGTGCGGGAGCTGGCGGTCGTGACCGGAGGCGCGGGCCTGACGGGCGGGGGCTTTACGGCCCGGTTGTCACCGCTCGAGCTCCGGCCCAGCCAGCGGGTCCGGCTGACCCGGCTCCTGCCCAGGGCCGTGTACAAGGAGGACATCGGCCAGCTGGTAATTCCTCTGCCCCGCGGCTCGGACCCGTCTGCCGACCTGACGGCGTTGCTCGCCGACCTCGCCCCGCCGGTAGCATCGCCGCCGCCGTGAAATCCTTGCGATCCACTCTGGCGGGCGTCGCCGCTCTGGTCGCCGTCATGTTGACCGCGACCGCCTGCGACACGTCGCCGTATGCGGCCAAGGTCAACTCGCAGGTCATACACCAGGCGACGCTCAATGCGGAGCTGCGCGCCTGGTCGAGGAACTCCGCCTACGTGCAGTCCTACAACACCTCGTCGACGACTGGGACCGTTGCGGGCGACGCACCGGGCACCTACAGCACGACGTGGGTCGCCACCATCCTCGGCGGCATGGTCGATGCCAACGTCGTCCAACAGCATCTCCTCGCGACCGGCCACCTTCCCTCCGACGCCACCGTGGCCGCGGCCCGGTCGGTCAACGAGATCGGTGAGGTTGGCTGGCAGGACTTCCCGGCCGCGTTCCAGAACGTGCTGGTGCAACGCCTGGCCAACGTGGCGGTCCTGACGCCGGTGTCGGTCCCGCAGGCGACGCTCTACAGCACCTACAACCAGTACAAGCAGTACTTCATCCTGCAGGTCTGCACGGTCGCAGCGTCCGCGTTCAACCTCACCGAGGCTAACCAGATCGCCGCCCACGGGGTCCTCAACGGGCTCCAGGCTTGCTACGGCCAGGCCGAGTTCGCAGCCCAGCCCACTGCGTTCCAGAACGCCGTTCGAAACCTGGCCGTCGGCAAGGTCTCGCCTCCGATCAAGACCAGCTATGGCTATCAGGTGGTCCGGGTGACCAGCCGGGCCGAACAGCCCTTCACGCCGGATCTCCAGCGGGTCCTCTCCCTCGTGATCATGAATTCCCAGGGCAGTGCCAACCCGGCCCTGACCGGACTGCTGACCAAGGCGTCTGTGCATATCAACCCCGCTTACGGGACCTGGTCTTCGTTGCAGGTCCAACCGCCGGCCATACCGAACGCCGGTCGATGACCGGCCGGGTCGTGGTGGTCGGTCTCGGACCGGGCGATCCCCGACTCATCAGCGTGGCGGCACAGACGGCCATAGCCGCCACCCCGACCCGTTTCGTGCGCACCAGCCGCCATCCGAGCGCCGGCCTGGCCGAGCCCGCGGTCTCCTTCGATGCGCTGTACGAGCGGGCCGACTCCATGGACGAGGTTTATGCGGCCATCGTGGACGAACTGGCCGCGGCCGCTTCTCGCCACGACGTGCTCTACGCCGTTCCCGGATCGCCCCTGGTGGCCGAACGGACGGTTGCCCTTCTGCGGGCGGATCCCCGGGTCGAGGTCACGATCGTGCCGGGCCTGTCGTTCCTGGATCTGGCCTGGGTCCGCCTCGGGATCGATCCCGTCGAGGCCGGCGTCCGGGTGATCGATGGCCATCGCTTCGCCGTCGAGGCCGCAGGTCAGACCGGCCCGCTCCTCGTCGCCCAGTGTGACCAGCGCGCCGTCCTCTCCGGCATCAAGTTGGCGGTCGAGGACGGTCCCGGGGTGACCGTCCTGCAGCACCTCGGCCTTCCCGACGAGGTGGTCGCCACGGTGGCGTGGGAGGATCTGGATCGGGCTATCGAGCCCGATCACCTCACCTGCATCTGGATCCCCAGCCTCGCCGATCCGGTCGCCGCTGAGCTGGTGCGCTTCGCCGAGCTGGTCCGCACCCTCCGCGCCCGCTGCCCGTGGGACCGGCAGCAAACCCACCGTTCCCTCACCCGGCACCTCCTCGAGGAGACCTACGAGGTGCTGGAGGCGATCGACGAACTCGACACCCTGCCCGCCGGCTACGACCCCCTGCCCGCCGGCTGCCACCCGCTGCCCGCCGGCTACGACCACCTCGAAGAGGAACTCGGCGACCTGCTCTTCCAGGTGGCCTTCCACGCCACCCTGGCGGCCGAGGAAGGCCAATTCACCCTCGCAGACGTGGCCCGCGGCATCCACGACAAGCTGGTCGCCCGCCACCCTCATGTCTTCGGCGCTCCGGGCGAGCCCGTGCCGAACTGGGAGGAGCTCAAGAAGGCGGAGAAGGGCCGGACGAGCGTAATGGACGGAGTGCCCGGCAACCTGCCCTCGCTGCTGTACGCCTTCAAGCTCCAGAGCAAGGCGGCTTCGGTGGGTTTCGATTGGAAAAACGCCGCCGGGGCGTGGCCCAAGATCCTCGAGGAGCTCGGCGAGCTCGAAGCAGCCATGGGCGAATCGGGTGAAGACATCAACGAGGAGCTGGGCGACGTGCTGTTCTCGGTCGTCAACGTTGCCCGCCACCTGGGACTCGATCCAGAGTCGGCCCTGCGCGACGCTTCCGCTAAGTTCCGCGACCGCTTCCGTGCCATCGAGGCGCTCGCCACGGAGCGGGGGGTGCCGATCAGCGACGCGCTGTGGGACGAGGTCAAGGCGCCTCGGACTCCCCGCTCCGCGGGTGGGGCATCCCGCCCGCCTGGTAGGCACCCCGGCCCACCCGGATGACGATCCCCGCGGCCGTCGGGACTCGCAGTGAGTCGCTGATGGCCCGCGACCATCGTCTGCGTGATGGCCCAGCGGGGGAGACACCGCACGAGCACAGCATCCGGTAGATCTCCGACACGGTGACCGGGCGGGCGGCGGCATATACGGCTCGCACGAGGGCGTCACGCAAGTCGGAACCGGAGATTGGTCGGGTGCCATCGGGCTCGGCGTCGATGTCGCCCGGAAGCGGCGCCCGGCGGCCGTGCATGTCCACCCAACCCCTGGCGTCACGGCAGCGGCGCAGCTCCGCCACGATCGAGTCGCGCCAGGCCGCCAGGGTGACCGACCGCTCGTCGATCGAGTGCAGCTCGGCGAGCAAGTGATCCTGGTAGGCGGCAATGACCCGCTCGGCCGGCGGGAACGCGCCCGGCATCGTCCGCGGCCGTAGCGCGACGTGGAAAGGAACGTTTCGCTCAGGAGAGGCCATGTCCGGGCATGCTGCTCCGCTGGTGTGACAACGACCCGACCCGCCGCCGCTGTGCCGCGTCGTACCGTAGCTGTGCCGACCCGCCGCCGCTGTGCCCCGTCGTACCGGTCTCTGTTCGATGTGCGTCGCAGTGCGTCGCAGCGCCGGCGAAGTCTGCGGCTTCCGGATGTCTGCGGCGTCTCCGGATGTCTGCGGCGTCTCCCGCGGTCTGCGGCACCTTTCAGCAGTCCTGCTGCAGTCTCCCCACGGAGCGGGCCGCTGCTGCTCGGGCTGTCACGCCCCCAACTCGGTCCCGTCGCCTGCGCCCTGGCCTCTCCTCCTCTCGCTGCGACCCGGTGCGACGGACGTCGAAGGATCCTGCGCAGTAGTGCCGCTGCTTGCGAGACGGGGCCGGACGGGTAGAGAACGGCCCGGGGTACGGCGCCGCCGCCCGGGGTACGGCGCCGGCGGGAGCATGACCCCGTTCTGATGCCGCAGCGGCTACCGTTTTCAACACAAGTCACAGGAGCCACAACCACAACAGTTCATGAGCGAGATCGATCAGGTGATCGGGCGAGAGATTCTGGACTCCCGGGGCAACCCCACCATCGAAGTGGAGGTGCTGCTCGCATCGGGTGCGATCGGTCGGGCCGCGGTGCCTTCGGGGGCGTCGACCGGTACCCACGAGGCCGTCGAGCTGCGTGACGGTGACAGCCGTTATGGGGGTAAGGGCGTCCAGCGGGCCGTGGCCCATGTCAACGGTGAGATAGCTGCCAGCATCGAAGGTCTCGACGCCTTCGATCAGCGGGGCCTGGATGCGGCCCTCGTCGATCTGGACGGGACGCCCAACAAATCCCGGTTGGGTGCAAACGCTCTCCTCGGGGTATCCCTCGCAGTCGCCCACGCCGCGGCCGAGGAGACCGAGCTGCCCCTCTACCGCTACGTGGGCGGGGCCGGTGCCCATCTCCTACCCGTGCCGATGATGAACGTGGTCAACGGCGGCGTTCACGCCGACAACAACGTCGACCTCCAGGAGTTCATGATCGTCCCGATCGGGGCGGCGTCGTTTTCGGAGGCCCTGCGATGGGGCGCCGAGACCTATCACCAGCTCAAGGCCATTCTCGGCGGGCGCGGCCTATCCACGGCCGTCGGTGACGAGGGCGGGTTCGCCCCGAACCTGCCCTCCAACGAGCATGCCGTCAAAGTTCTCGTCGACGCCATCGAAGCGGGCGGCCGGACCCCCGGTCGCGACCTCGCCATCGCCATCGATGCCGCCGCCTCCGAGTTCTACCGCGACGGCCGTTACCACCTGGCGGGGGAGGACCGCTCGCTGTCCGCCCCAGAGTTCGCCGCCTACCTCGGGCAGCTCTGTGATCGATACCCGGTTATCTCGATCGAGGACGGCATGGCCGAGGACGATTGGGACGGCTGGACGACGCTCACCGCCGAACTGGGTGATCGAGTTCAGCTGGTCGGCGATGACATCTTCGTGACCAATGAGACCCGTCTGGCCCGAGGGATCGAGGCCAGGGTCGCCAACGCCATCCTGATCAAGGTCAATCAGATCGGCACCCTCTCCGAGACCCTGGACACCATGGCCCGGGCCACCCGGGCGTCGTACGCATCGGTGATGTCGCACCGCTCAGGGGAGACCGAGGACACGACCATCGCCGATCTGGCGGTCGCGACCGGCTGCGGGCAGATCAAGACCGGGGCCCCGGCCCGGTCCGACCGGGTCGCCAAATACAACCAGCTGTTGCGGATCGAAGGGGCCCTGGGCGATAGCGCCCGCTACCCCGGCCAAGCCGCATTCGGGTCCCGATGAGAGGGGCGGCCTGATGAGAAGAGCGGTCAGGTGGGCGCTGCTTGCCCTGGTGGTGGGCGGGGTCGTGTTCCTCTTCGTCCTGCCGGGGCGGGTTTGGTTGGCTCAGGGCCGAGCCTCGACGACCGCCCACCGTCAGGACACCGCCCTGACCGAGGAGAACGCCGCCCTGGCTCGGCGCGTTGCCCAGCTGCACAATCCGGCGTACCTCGAGCAGCTGGCGCGTCAGGAGTTCGGGTTGGTAGGACGGGGGGAGCGGGCCTATGTCCTCCTGCCCCCAACGACCACTTCAACCACGGCTCCGCCCCCGAAGCATCACTGATCCGCCTATTGTCGGCGGGGCCAGTCCACCAGCGAAGGGGGTTTCATGAACATATCGATGCGCGTCAATGGCGAGCCACAGCAGCACGACGTCGAAGCGCGCACCCTGCTCGTGCATTACCTGCGCGATGTGGTCGGTCTCACCGGCACGAACATCGGGTGCGACACCTCGTCGTGCGGGGCCTGCACCATCCTCGTGGGCGGAGAGTCGGTCAAGTCGTGCACGATGCTCGCCGTCCAGGCTGACGGAGCCGATATCACCACTATCGAAGGATTGGCGGACGGTGACCGGCTCCACCCAATGCAGGAGGCTTTTCGGGAGCACCACGGCCTGCAATGCGGCTACTGCACGCCCGGCATGGTCATGGCCGCGGTGTCATTGCTCGAGGAGCATCCTCACCCGACTGAAGCGGAGGTCCGCGAGGGCCTGGAGGGCAACCTCTGCCGCTGCACCGGTTACCACAACATCGTTCAGGCCATTCTGGCGGCAGCGGGATCATGACCGCCATCGACACCTCAACCCAACTGCGGGCGGCGCGCCCCGCCGTCGAGTACCCCGCCGTCGAGTACCCCGCCGTCGAGTACCCCGCCGTCGAGTACCCCGCCGTCGAGTACAAGGAGGCACAACCGTGATTCCCGCTGCATTCGAGTACGAGAGGGCGACGTCGGTCGACGATGCCGTCAGCCGGCTCGGCCGGCACGGAGAGGATGCCAAGCTGCTGGCCGGCGGGCATTCGCTGCTCCCGCTCATGAAGACTCCGGCTGGCTGCGCCCTCGGTGCTCGTCGACATCGGCCGGCTGGCCGACCTCTCATACGTCCGGGAGGACGATGGTCACGTGACCATCGGCGCCCTGACCCGGCACCGCGACCTCGAGATCAGCGACGTCCTGCAGAACCACGTGCCGCTCCTCGCCCGCGTCGCCGGCCAGGTCGGAGATCCGCAAGTGCGTCATCGCGGCACCATTGGGGGTTCGGTCGCCCACGGCGATCCGGCGTCGGACCTTCCGGCCGCCTGCCTGGCCCTGGACGCCACCTTCACGGCGGTCGGGCCCGACGGCAGTCGCACCATTCCGGCCACCGGCTTCTTCCGCGGCTTCCTCGAGACCAACCTGCAGCCCAACGAGGTGCTGACCGAGATCAGGGTGCCCAAGATGGATGGAGCTCGGCTGGTCGTTCCAGAAGTTCAACCGGCGGGCCCAGGACTGGGCGATCGTCGGGGTGGCCGCGGTCACAGGATCCCGACCGGGCATCGCGCTCGTCAACATGGGCCCGGTGCCGTTGCGGGCCGGAGCGGTCGAAGCCGCCCTGGCGAACGGGGCATCGCCGACCGAGGCCGCAGCCCACGCCGCCGACGGGCTGGATCCGCCCGAGGACCTCAACGCCAGCGCCGAGTATCGCCGCCACCTGGCCGAGGTTCTCGTCCGACGGGCACTAGAGGAGGCTGGCTCCGGTTAGCCTGTAGGGGTGACCGCTCCCGCCCGGACCGCGCTCTCAGTCGAGGAGGTATCGGCCGCCCTCGCCGACCAGGGCTATCTGGCCGACGAGGGCCTGGCCACCTCGATCTTCCTGGCCATGGCCCTGCGCCGTCCGCTTTTGCTCGAGGGTGAAGCCGGTGTCGGCAAGACCGAGGTGGCCAAGGTCCTGGCCGCCTGGACCGGTGGGGAGTTGCTGCGGCTGCAGTGCTACGAGGGGATCGACGTCTCCCAGGCCGTCTACGAGTGGGACTACGCCCGCCAGCTCCTGCACCTGCGGGCCGCTGAAGCGGGTGGGGTATCGGCCGGCGAGGACGATGTCTACAGCGAGCGGTTCCTGGTTCGGCGGCCCCTGCTGGCCGCCATCGACCACTCGTCCGGGCCCCCGCCGGTCCTGCTGATCGACGAGGTGGACCGCTCCGACGACGAGTTCGAAGCCTTCCTTCTCGAGTTCCTCTCCGAGTACGCGGTGACGATCCCCGAGCTGGGTACGTTCCGGGCCGCCGAACCTCCCCGCGTGATCATCACCTCCAACCGGACCCGGGACGTGCACGACGCGCTCAAGCGGCGCTGCCTGTATCACTGGGTCGAGCACCCCGACTTCGAGCGGGAGGTCGCCATCATCCGGCTGCGGGCGCCGGAGGCGCTCCCCGAACTGGCCCGCCAGGTGGCCGCCGCCGTCGAGGCCCTGCGGGATCAGCACCTTTACAAGCCGCCCGGAGTGGCCGAGTCCATCGACTGGGCCGCGGCCCTGGCGGCGCTTGGCCGCACCCATATCGATGAACGCACGCTCGACCTCACGCTTGGGACGCGTGCTCAAGTACCAGGAGGACCAGGCCCGGGTCCGGGCCGCGGGCATCGACGAGCTGGTCAGGGTCGCCATCCAGCGCGGCAGTTGACCGGGCCGGCGCGGGAGATGAGTGAGGCCGGCGCAGCAGATGAGTGAGGCCGTGCAGCAGATGAGTGAGCCGGAGTCCGAACGGATCGTGACCGGGTTCGTGCGGGTGCTCCGCGCCAACGGCCTGTCGGTGACGACGGGCATGGCGATCCTGTTCGCGCGAGGCGCTGGCCCTCACGGGCGTGGACGCCCGTGGCAAGGTGTACTGGGCCGGGCGGGCCACGCTGGTCCGCCGGGTGGAGGACATCCCCGCCTACGACCGGGCCTTCGAGGCCTACTGGCAGGACCGCGCCGAGCAGAGCGCGGTGCCGGTTCCGGTGGCCCCGCCGCTGACCCTGGCCCTCGACGACGGCGAGGACGAGGCCGAGGCCGAGGAGGGAGAAGCACCTGCCGGCGACGTGCTGACGGTGCGCTATTCACCCGCCGAGATCCTCCGCCACCAGGACCTGTCCGCCCTTACCCCCGAGGAGTGGGCCGAGGCCCAGCGCCTGATCTCGGCGCTCGGGATCGCCGCGGAGCTTCAGCTCTCCCGCCGAACCCGCCCCACCCGGCGGAGGTCACGGGGCCATCCGGACCTGCGGGGCACCCTCCGGCGCAACATGCGGACGGGCGGGGTCCCGATTCGGCGAGCCTGGCGTTCGCCCGTGACGCGGCCCCGGCGGCTGGTGCTTCTCCTGGACGTCTCGGGAAGCATGGAGCCCTATGCCCGGGGGCTGGCCCGCTTCGCCCACGCCGCCGTGGGGTCGCGCCGGGCCGGCCGGGTCGAGGTGTTCACGATCGGCACCCGACTCACCCGGATCACGCGGGAGCTGGCCCGCCGCGACCCTGATGCGGCGCTGGCATCGGCGGCCGAGTCGGTTGCCGACTGGTCGGGGGGTACACGGCTCGGAGCCAGCCTGGCCGAGTTCAACGACCGGTGGGGCATGCGAGGCATGGCCCGGGGCGCCGTGGTGGTGATCTGCAGCGACGGGTGGGACCGTGGTGACCCGGCCCTCATCGGAGCCCGAGATGGCCCGCCTGTCGAGGGTGGCCCGCCGGGTGGTGTGGGTCAACCCGCTCAAGGCGTCGCCGGGGTACGCCCCTCTGGCCCGCGGGATGGCGGCGGCCCTTCCGTTTGTTGATCAATTCGTGGAAGGCCACGCAGTTTCCTCATTGGAGCGCCTGGCCGAGATCATCGCCGGCACGGCTATACCGAGATCGCCGGCACGGCAGTAAAGGAGCCACGACATGAAGGAGCTGCTTGCAGACATCGAAGGCTGGCGTCGCCAGGGCAAGCAGGTCGCCCTGGCCCGGGTCGTCGGCGTCGAGGGTTCGGGCCCACGGCTGCCGGGCGCGGCGATGGCCGTTTCCGACGCCGGCGAGGTCGCCGGCTCGGTCTCAGGCGGCTGCGTCGAGGGCGCGGTCGTGACCGAGGCGCTCGACGTGCTCGGAGGGGACCGGCGGCCGCGTCTGTGCACTTTCGGGTACTCCGACGACGAGGCCTTCGCGGTCGGCCTGACGTGTGGCGGCACCATCCGGATCTTCGTGGAGCCGCTCGACTGGTGACCGGGCTTTTCGACGCGCTGGCCGCGGCCTTACGCGCCGACCAGCCGGTGGCCCTGGCGGAGGTCATCGAGGGACCGCCCGAGCTGCTGGGCGGCAAGTTGCTCGTCCTCCCCGGCCCGCCGATGGAGACGCTCGGCACCGTCGGGGATCCCGACCTGGACCGGGTCATCGCACGGGACGCAATGGGGGAGCTCGCGTCGGGCCTGTCGGTCACCCGCCACTACGGCCGGCACGGCGAGGCGAGAGCCCGGGACGTGTCGGTGTTCATCGAGTCGTTCGCCCCGCCGCCCCGGATGATCATCTTCGGAGCCGTCGATTTCACCGCCGCGCTCGCCAAGGTGGCCAAGATCCTGGGCTACCGGGTGACGGTCTGCGACGCCCGTCCGGTGTTCGCCACCCGGGCCCGCTTCCCGATGGCCGACGAGGTCGTGGTGGCCTGGCCGGACAAGCATCTGGCCGAGGTGGGTCCCAGCCTGGGTCAGCGCGACGCCGTGTGCGTGCTGACCCACGACCCGAAGTTCGATGTCCCGGCCATCAGGGCGGCGCTGGCGACGAAGGTGGGCTACCTCGGAGCCATGGGCTCACGGCGGACCCACGCCGATCGCACGGAGCGTCTGCTGGAGGCCGGAGTCGACGAGGCCGACCTCGCCCGGGTCATGGGGCCCATCGGCCTGGACATCGGGGCGCGCACTCCGGAGGAGACCGCGGTCGCCATCTGCGCCGAGATCATCGCCCAACGAACGGGACGGGCCGCCCCGTCGTTACGCGACAGTGCCGGACCGATCCACTGGGAGCTCGCCGGCGCCGGCCTCGCCAAGGAGTCGGGCTGAGCCGGCGGGTCGGTGCCGCGGTCCTGGCGGGGGGAGGCGGCTCGCGTTTTTCGACCGGTCAGGACGCCGCCCACAAGCTGCTCGCCCCGTGGCGGGGCCGTCCGCTCGTGTGGGCTGCCGCCGCCAACGCCGTGGCCTCGGGGCTGACAGCCGGTCTGGGTGGTGACGGGAGCGGTGGATCTCTCGGGCCACCTGCCGGATGAAGTAGTGGTCCTGTCCAACCCGGCGTGGGCCGAGGGGCAGGCCACCTCGCTTCAGGTGGCGGTGCAAGCGGCCCGGGCCGCCGGGCTGGATGCCCTCGTCGTCGGGCTCGGCGACCAGCCGCTGATCTCACCCGAAGCGTGGGCCGCGGTGGCGCCGGGTGGATGCTCCCATCGCGGTTGCGACCTACGATGGGCAACGCCGCAACCCGGTCCGGCTGGGCGCGGCCGTGTGGGATCTGCTCCCGACGGCCGGGGACCAGGGGGCCCGGGTTGCTGATCAATAGAAGGCCGGATCTCGTTCGGGAGGTACCGTGCCAGGGTGACCCGGCCGACATCGATACCAGAGAGGACCTGATGACATGGAGCTGACCAACGAGTTCCGGGTAGGCGTATCGGTGCCTGAGACGTGGAAGGTGCTCACCGACGTGGAGCGGATCGCGCCCATGCTGCCCGGCGCCCAACTCCAGGAGATCGAAGGCGACGAGTACCGCGGCGTCGTCAAGGTCAAGGTCGGCCCGATCACCGCCCAGTACAAGGGCAAGGCGGCCTTCGAGGAGCGCGACGAATCGGCCGGCCGGGTGGTGCTGAAGGCGACAGGGCGTGACTCGCGGGGCCAGGGCAACGCCAGCGCCCTCATCACCGCCACCATGACCCCGGATGGCGACGGCACCAAGGTGTCGGTAGTGACCGACCTGACCGTCAGCGGGAAGGTGGCGCAGTTCGGACGGGGCGTGCTCGCCGAGGTGAGCGCCAAGCTCCTGGGTCAGTTCGTTGACGCCCTCGAGGCGGATCTCGACAAAGCGGGCTCGACCGACAGGGACGCGACCGGGTCCGGGACTGGGTCGTCGGTGGCGGGGTCGTCGGTGGCGGGGTCGTCGGTGGCTGGGTCGTCGGTGGCTGGGTCGTCGGTGGCTGGGTCGTCGGAGGCTGGGTCGTCGGAGGTTGGGCGCGGTGACGGAGCGGCGCCGGCCAGTCAGGTTCGGCGGATCGAAGGGCCTGATGCGGTGCCGGTGGACCTGGTTTCCGTGGCCGGAGGCTCGACGCTGAAACGCCTCGCCCCCCTGGTGATCGTCGCGTTGGTGATCCTCTTCGTCATCGGCCGCAGGCGGTTCCGGCAGCAATCCGGCGCGGCCTAGTAGGCCGCAGAGAGCGACCCAGGGGAGCGAACCGGTGTGGCAGGCTGCGGCTCCGTCCCCCGGATGGTGCCGCAGTGAGCGACGCGGGTGACCGCGAGCGAGTGACCCGGCTGTTGGGTCGCTCCCCGCGACGCCCGTTCGCGGTCGTGGTACGCGATTCCACAGGTGGGCCGCTGGTCATTCGCAACGCCCCCATCCTGGACGACGGCACGCCGATGCCGACGCGCTACTGGCTGGTCGGCCAGGCGGAACGGGCAGCCGTGGACCGGCTGGAAGCCGCCGGCGGCGTCCGCGCCGCGGAACGAGCCGTCGATCCCGGGGAACTGGCGGCAGCCCACGCCGCCTACGCCGTGGAGCGAGACGCGGCGATTCCCACGGGATGGAGCGGACCCCGGCCGTCCGGTGGGGTCGGCGGGACCAGGAAGGGCGTGAAGTGCCTGCATGCCCACTACGCCTGGCACCTGGCCGGCGGCAATGACCCCGTCGGCCGATGGGTGGCCAGCCGTCTGCAGCCGGTCGGCCGCGATCGACTGCGGCACCAACTCCACCCGGCTGCTCGTGGCTGGGCCGAGCGGGGAGCCTCTCGTCCGGTTGATGCACATCACCCGGCTCGGCCGGGGCGTCGACCAGCAGCGCCGCCTGGCGCCTGACGCCGTCGAACGCACCTTGTCGGTGCTGGGCGAGTACCGCGCCGTCATGGATCGCTGCGGGGTCGGCCGGGTGCGCATGACCGCCACCTCCGCGGCACGCGACGCCGACAACCGGCAAGACTTTTTCGGGGCGGCGGCCGACATCATCGGAGTGCGCCCCGAATTGCTGGCGGGGGATGAGGAGGGCCGGTTGTCGTTCCTCGGGGCGACCGCCGAGCTGGACGTCGCGTCGGCCCCCTGGCTGGTCGCCGACATCGGCGGCGGATCGACCGAGTTGATGGTGGGCGCCGACGCCGGTGGGACCCCCGGGCGGTGCGATCGCTCGACGTCGGATGTGTTCGGATCAGCGAGCGGTTCCTGACGTCGGACCCACCGACGCGGGAGCAGATCGTCGCGGCCAGGTGCTTTGTCGCCGACCTGCTCGCGGGCGCCAGCGGGGACGAGAAGGCCTTCAGCCAGGCGGCCACCCTGGTCGGGCTGGCCGGCACCGTGGCGGCTCTGGCCGCCATCGACTCAGGGACTCCAGAGCTACGATCGCCGGCGGGTCCACCACTATCTGCTGGGCCGGGAAACCGTGGAGGGCCTTCTCGCTACCCTGGCGTCCGAAGCGATCTCCGAGCGCCGGCGCCGGCCCGGGGTCGAGCCCGATCGGGCTGATGTGATCGTCGGCGGCACGGTGGTCCTGGCCGAGTTGATGCGCCATTTCGAGTTCGATGCGTGCCTGACATCGGAAGCCGACATCCTGGACGGCCTGGTCGCCACGCTCCTCGGCGCGTGACCCGCCGTCTACGATCTCGGCCATGGTCGTCACCGATCGCGTTCTGATGGGCCCGGGCCCGTGCAACCCGTACCCGGAGGCCACGGCCGGTTTGATGCGCCCCATGCTCGGCCACCTCGATCCCGAGTTCATCGGCATCCTGGACGAGACCTGCGAGCGCCTGCGCACCGTATTGGCGCACCCACAATGCCCTGACCCTGCCCGTCTCGGGCACCGGGTCGGCCGGCATGGAAGCGGCGTTCGTCAACACGGTCGGCCCCGGCGACGTGGTCGTGATCGGCGTCAACGGGCTCTTCGGCGAGCGCATGTGCGACGTGGCCGGCCGGTGCGGCGCCGAGGTGGTTCGGGTGGACGCCCGATGGGGGCAGCCGCTCGATCCCGATGCCCTGCTGTCGGCTCACCCCTCACCCAAGCTCATCGCCCTGGTCCACGCCGAGACCAGCACGGGGGTGCGCAACGACGTGGCCGCTGTCGCCGCCGGCAAGGGTGACGCCCTGGTGCTGGCCGACTGCGTGACCTCCCTCGGTGGCATACCGGTCGACATCGACGATTGGGGTATTGACGTCGCCTACAGCGGGACCCAGAAGTGCTTGGGAGTCGCACCAGGGCTGGCCCCTTTCACCCTGGGATCACGGGCCTGGGAACGGCGCATCCCGGCGCCGCAGAGCTGGTATCTCGACCTCGGCATGATCGGCGACTACACGTCGGGTAGCACCCGCAAGTACCACCACACCGCACCCATCGTCGATGATCACGTCGCTGCACGCCGCCCTGGGGGCGCTCCTCGACGAGGTCTGGCGGCCGCCTGGGAGCGCCATGCCCAGTGCGGGGCGGCTTTACAGGACGGTCTTCAGAAGATGGGCCTCGAATTGTGGGCCCCCGAAGGCCACCGGCTGCCGCAGCTGACGACGGTGCTGGTCCCCGACGGCGTCGACGATGCGGCCGTACGGGGCACGCTGCTGCGACGCTACGGCATCGAGATCGGCGGGGGAGTCGGGCCGTGGGCCGGCCAGGTCTGGCGCATCGGCTGCATGGGACACACGGCCCGGATGCGCAATGTCACGCTGCTGCTGGCGGCTCTCTCGGAGATCCTGGGCCGTTGACCGCCCTTCGGACCGGACCGGCCGGAGCTGACCGGCCGGCGGGTGCTCCTGCGTCCCCTTGCGGCCAACGATTTCGAAGCGTGGCGGGAGGTCCGCATCCGTGGCCGGGACTGGCTGCTCAAGTGGGAGCCGCGGCCTTTGCCGGGCCAGCCGGACGCCACCGACGACCGGCGGGTCTTCGCCGCCCGGTGTGGGGCCCGTGAGCGCGAGCGTCAGCTCGGCAACGGTTACGGTTTCGGGATCTTCGTCGGCCCTCGAGCGCGAGCGGTTCGCCGGGGAGATCAACCTCTCCTCGGTGCAGCGTGGGCCGTACCAGAACGCCTACGTCGGGTACTGGATCGACGAGGCTGTCGCCGGAAACTCCTACGTGCCAGAAGCCTTCGTGGTGTTGTGCCGCTTTGCCTTCGAGGAGCTGGGCCTGCACCGACTGCAGGCGTCGATCATTCCCCGCAACGCCCCGAGCCACCGGGTGGCGGCGAAAGTGGGATTGCGCAACGAGGGCACCGCTCTCCGCTACCTCGAGATCAACGGTGTCTGGGAGGATCACGTGCGCTACGCCATCACCTCCGAGGATTGGGAGGAGCGGCGCGACCATTACCTGCAGACCTGGATCCTGCCGGCCGAGTGAGGCGCCCCGGGAACCAGCCCGTGCGGCCGGCGGGTCCATAGCGGTAGATAACCCGCCCCGCCAGGCTCGACCGCGGGAGAGGCCCGAACTGGCGGCTGTCAGTGCTCGCCGCCGGGTTGTCACCGCGCACCTCGACCGACGATCGGCTTATGGCGTGAACGCGCTTGACGATCAAGCGGCGGGGAACGGTCGGGACGGTGACCGCTACCACCTGGCCGGGTCGGATACGCAGTGGGGGGCCGAGCAGCAGCCGGTCACCGGCCTGGAATCCGGGCAGCATGCTGTCGCCCGCGACCTGCACCCGGCGAAACCCGCGCAACCAGTGGGTAGGGTGAAGGTGTTCACGAACCATCTTGAACCATGACCCATCTCCAACCGTTGAAGCCACCTCCAACCATTAAAGAAGGAGCCTCTCTGATGACGATTGTTGCTCGCCTGCTCAACCTGGCCGATCGGTTCAGCCGGCCGGAGACGATCTACGCCCACTGTGACCTGCCCTGCGGGGTATATGACCCGGCACAGGCGCGTATCGAGGCGGAGTCGGTCAAAGGATGCATGGAGAAGTTCGGCGCATCGGACGACAGTGTGTTCAAGTCCCGGGCGGTCACCATCAAGGAAGAGCGCGCCGAACTGGTGAAGCACCATCTCTGGGTGCTGTGGACCGACTACTTCACGCCGGCGCATCATGAGAAGTTCCCGCAGCTGCACGAGCTGTTCTGGAACGCCACCAAAGCCGCCGGCCAGGCCAAGAAGAGCACTGACGTGGCAGTGGCCGACAACCTGCTGGCCCAGATCGCCGAGATCGACAAGATCTTCTGGGAGACGAAGAAGTAGACCACAATCGGCAGGGGCACCCGTGCGGCCGGCGCGGCTCGTAGGGTGGAAGCGGCATGCCATCGTCGGGCGCTAATCAGATCCGCCACCACACCGGGCGGATGGCGCGCGCTACCGGCCGGCAGCTCGAACGGACCCTCGGTGGCCAACTGCGGTCCCGGGTCATCCTCACGCTGGCCGCCATCCTGGCTCTGAGCAGCGCCGACGCGGCGACGGTCGGGGCCGCGGCCAGTCCGCTGCGGACGGCCCTGCACATCAGCAACACCGACATTGGTCTTTTGGTGACGGTCAGTTCGCTCGTTGCCGCAGTGGCGAGCCTGCCGTTCGGCGTGATGGCCGACCGCTTCCGGCGCACCCGGATCCTTGGGTTCGCGGTCGCCACCTGGGGCGGGGCGATGATCTGGAGCGCCATGGTCTCCACCTTCGGGGGGCTGGTCCTGTCCCGCGTGGTTCTCGGCGCGGTCACCGCCGCCGCCGGCCCCATGGTGGCCTCGCTGGTCGGGGACTACTTCGAAGGATCGGAGCGCGGCCGCATCTACAGCTACATCCTGACCGGTGAACTGGTGGGTGCCGGCATCGGATTCGCGGTGACGGGCGATATCGCGGCGCTGTCCTGGCGAGCCGCCTTCGTCCTGCTGGCCTTGCCGGCATTCCTGCTCGCCTGGTTCGTGCTGAAGCTCCCCGAGCCGGCCCGGGGCGCGATCGCTCCCCTTCGATCGGACGCGGCTCTGGACGGAGAGGTCGCGGCGTCGATTCGCGAGTCCACCGTCGGCGACATGGCCGCCGAGAGCGAGGACAACACCGGTGCCACCGACGCCCAGGTCCTGGCCTCGGCCCGGGGGGTGGCGCCCGACCCGGACCGGGTGCTCTCCGGCGAGAGGCTGCGACGGATGGGCATCGTCTCTGCCGTCCGAGCGGTGCTGCTCATCCGCACCAACGTCATCCTGATTGTGGCCGGGGCTTGCGGGTACTTCTACCTCTCTGGCCTTTCGACGTTTGGGTCCGAGTTCGCCAAGGAGCAGTTCAAGGTCAACCAGGCCGTTGCCAACCTGCTGCTCCTCGTCGTTGGAGGCGGGGCGATCATGGGAGTGCTGGTCTCGGGCCAACTGAGCGACCGCCTGTTGCGGCGGGGCTATCTCAACTCCCGGATCCTGGTGGCCGGCCTGTGCGCCCTGGGTGCGACATTTCTGTTCATCCCGGCGCTCACGACTCGGAGCGCCGTTACCGCGCTGCCGTACCTCATCCTTGCCGGCTTCATGCTGTCCGCTCAGAACCCACCAATTGACGCCGCCCGCCTGGATATCGTCCCGGCACTCTTGTGGGGCCGGGCCGAAGCAACACGCACCGTGCTGCGCTCCCTGGCTCAGTCACTTGCACCGCTCCTGTTCGGTGTGGTCTCCGATCACGTGTTCGGCGGCGGCCGGTCCGGTTTGCAGTGGACCTTCGGGATCATGCTGATCGCTATGGCTGGCAGCGGGGTGATCCTCCTGCGGGCCATGCGCACCTACCCGCGGGACGTGGCCACGGCAGCCGAGTCGGTGCTCGCGACGGCGGCCGCGAGCTCACCGACACCAGCCGGGGCCGCCACTCCGGCCCCAGGAACCCGCCCCCCAGGAACCCGCCCCGCAGACACCCGCGCCGCAGACACCCGCGCCACAGACACCCGCGCTGCAGACACCCGCGCCGCAGACACCCGCGCCGCAGACACCCGCGCCGCAGACACACCTGCTGCAGAGCTCTCCGCGTCGGGCTGGCCCAAGCCCGCCCCGCCTACCCCGCCGGTCCCGCCCGTCCCGCCGGTCCGGCCGGGAACGGCATAGCCTCTATGGCGGCCGATCAGGCCCTGGCCGCGGTGGGGGCGCTGGTCGTCCTGTGAGCTTCGGCCCCAGCGTCGAGCTCGTCGGCCCTCGCTCGCATTCGCTCGGCCTTGGCGGCCCGCTCGCGCCGGAACTCTTCGATACGCCCGAGCGTGTCGTCGAGGCGACCGATCAGCCTATCGTTGGCGGTGATCGCCTCGTCGAGGAGCCGCCGCTGGCGATCGGCGCGGGCGCCTTCGCGATAGGCGGTGCGCAGGCGGTCGAGCACGTCGTCGGCATCGAGCACCGCCCGTATCTCCGCCAGTGACAGTCCGAGCAGGCACTGCAGGTGGCGGATCCGATTGACTCGGTCGACCTCAGCGGACGAATAGAGGCGCTGGCCGCCGTGCAGGTGTCCACTTGGGGCCACCAGTCCGACCTGCTCCCAGTAGCGGAGGGTACGGGTGGTGACACCGGCCAGTTGCGCCACCTCGCCGATGCGAAGGGGCACCGCCGCCGAGGGGTTCTCTTTCGGGAGGGCCGGTGCCGAGCTCACGCCTCGACCACCTCTCCCATCGCCTCGGTGTCGACCTGCTCGCCCCCCGATTCTGTTGTGCTGCTTTGGGTGTGCTGGTAATTCGTGCCCCGGCTCCACGACGCCGCCGCGGCCACCAGGCACGCCCCGATGGCGAAGGCGAAGGCGGTGCGGAGGCCGTGGACGAACGGAGTCGAAATGAGATGGGGAAAGAACGATCGTCCCTGCAGGATGGCCGCATTGGCCGGGGGCAGATGGGCGAGGACCGACGGCCCGAGCAGGTGCTGCATGGGGTTGTAGCCCAGAAAGGCGGCGAACAGGGTCGAGACCGGCGGGAGGTGGGCGACGCCGCCCGCCACCTGCGGCGACACTCCCTGATGCACCAGCCCGCTGTAGAGGGTCCTTGGCAGCACCGCAGAGAGCCCGACGATCATGAGCGAGAAGAAGATCCCGATGGAAAGCACCTGAGCGGAGTTCTGGAAGGTCGAGGTCATGCCGGAGCCGGCGCCCCGATGCTCCACAGGCAGGCTGTTCATTACCGCGGCCCGATTGGGTGACATGAACAGGCCGTTGCTCAGCCCCATCATCAGGAGCAGAGGGGCAAAAGCCCAGTAACCGAAGTTGACCGGTAGCTGTTCGAGCAGGAAGAACGAGAGGGCGGTGAGGCACATGCCGCCGGTGGCGAACAGCCGCGCCCCGTAGCGGTCGGAGAGCACTCCAGAGATGGGCCCGGCCACGAAGAACCCGATCGTCAATGGCAGCATGTAGATGCCGGCCCAAAGAGGAGTACGGGCGAAGTCATAGCCGTGCAGGGGCAACCAGATCCCCTGGAGCCAGATGATCAGCATGAACATGAGGCCGCCCCGACCGACCGAGGAGAGGAAACTGGCCAGAGTCCCGGCGGTGAAGGCCCGAATACGGAAGAGGGGCAGGCGGAACATGGGCTCTTCCGTGTGCACCTCGATGATGGCGAAGAGGATCAGGAGCACGATCCCGATGCCGAGCACGGTGTCCACGAACGGGTTGGTCCAGCCCATGGTGTGATGGTGGTAGGGCTCTATCCCATAGGTGATCCCGATCATGATGGCAATCAACCCGGCCGCGAAGGTGATGTTGCCCGCCCAATCGATCTTCGTCTTACGGGGCGGCGACAGGTCGTAGAGCATCAGGTACGCCCACGCCGTGCAGAACAGCCCGATGGGGACAGAGACCAGGAAGATCAGCCGCCAGTTGATAGGGGCCAGCAGCCCCCCGACCACCAGGCCGATGAACGTCCCGCTGGTCGCGGCCACCCCGTTGATCCCGAGCGCCATGCCCCGCTGGTTGGGAGGGAAGGCGTCGGTCAAGATGGCGGCCGAGTTGGCGAACAGCATGGCCCCGCCGACGCCCTGGAAGATCCGGCCCACGATCAGGAACATGGCGCCGGCTCGGCCGTGCATCCATGTCACGGTGAGCAGCGTTGAAAATAAGGTGAAGATGGCGAAGCCCATGTTGTAGATCCGCACCCGCCCGTACATGTCGCCCAGGCGGCCGAGGCTGACGACCAGAACGCTCGTCACCACCATGAAGCCGAGGATCATCCACAACAGGTAGAAGCTGTTCCCGGGCAGCAGCGGGTCGAGGCCGATTCCCCGGAAGATGGCGGGCATGGCGATCAGAACGATCGAGGAGTCGATCGTTACCATCAGGACTCCCATGGTGGTATTGATGAGGGCGATCCACTTGTAACGCTCGGATCGGTGACCGCGGCGCGGCGCGCTGCGCCCCGGCAATAGCCTTGACGTGGCCTCGGCCGGCGGTACGGCGGCCTGACCGTTCGACGGGGCTGGGTCGGCCGGGGACTGGGTGCCGGCGGGAGATTGGGCGCCGGCGGGAGATTGGGCGCCGGCGGGAGATTGGGCGCCGGCGGGAGACTGGGGGCCGGCTGGAGTTTGGGGATGGGTCCGAATGCATCGACGATATCGTTAGTTGACGTAAACGTCAACTGGAGCCCACCAGAGCCTGAGTGCTGAGGACGGACGCTAACGAGTGGCGGGACGCAAGATGAGGGATTCCGCGGACGCCCTGCCGAGGATCCGGCAAGCGATCGGCACCGTCGTGGTCGGCAAGAACGAGACGGTTGATCAGCTCCTCGTAGCTGTGCTCTGCCGCGGCCGCTGGTCTAGGCGCCGAGCATCATGGCGGTCACCGCCCTTCAAGCTACGGGTGATCGTGGCCCTTCAAGACGCGTGACCTGCGCCAAGCGGGTGCCTGATGGCCGAGGGCCCGCTTGAACCACCACGCCGACACCAGCACTCCTGAGCCGGTGATGAAAGCGCCCACCCCGCCTTGGCCACGAGGTAGGTGGCCACCGGCTGGCTGATCAGCAGCGCTACGGCGCCGGCCGCGTTGAGCAGATTGACCAGAGCCCACACCGCTGTGATTTGCATGAATACGCGCCGCATGCCGGGACGGGCGAAGAAGTCGGGAGGGAAGGGCACGAAGTCGTGGGCCAGCCGCTGGGCGAGCGGCTGTCCCGCCGGGATGGAGAACAAGAAGAGGGCCCCTATGGCGGCGGTGGCCAAACTCGGCTGCAGGAAATACAGAAAGGTGCTGTGAGCGAGCAACGCCAGGACCGTACGAGCGGTGAGGCCCAGCGTGCTGAGCAGCAGCAGGCCAGGGATGCGCTGGCGCAAGACCAGACGGCGCAATAAGGCCAGGTAGTCCCAACCCAGCGCCGTATAGATCGCTCCGACCGTCCCGATTTGCCAGAGACAGAGGTAAAAGAGGCCGAGCGGGATCAGCGTGGCCTCGACCAGTTGGGGCACAGCATGGCGAGCCAGTGCCACCAGGCTCGGCATCTCAAAAGGATGTTGTTCCACAGACCTCAGACTTGCAGGACGGACCTTTTCAGGATGGCAAACCATCGCCTGCCTACCAGGGGTCCTCGAGTGAGGACAGGAATTGACAAACGTGGTATTGGTTTGTTGATCGTCGAACACACTTGTCAGGGCGAGTCAGGCACTCTCCTCGGGCGACCGCGCTTGGGTAGGGGGCGAGTCCACGTGGGGCTCCGTCCGGCCTCGGAAAGCGCTTTGCGCAGCAGGAACTCGATCTGTGCGTTGGTGCTACGCAACTCGTCCGCGGCCCATCGAGCCAGGGCGTCGTGGACGGAGGGGTCGAGCCGGAGCAGGATGCTCTTGCGTTCGTCCGAGCGGTCTTCGCTCACGGGGTCAGTGATAGAGCGACCCGGCATTGACGATCGGCTGCGTGCCGCGGTCGCCGCAGAGCACCACAAGGAGGTTCGACACCATGGCGGCTTTACGCTCCTCGTCCAGTTCGACGATGTCCTGGTCGGCGAGGCGCGACAAGGCCATCTGCACCATCCCGACGGCGCCCTCGACGATCCGTGACCGGGCCGCCACGACGGCGTTGGCCTGCTGGCGCTGCAGCATGACCTGGGCGATCTCCGGCGCGTAGGACAGCCGGGTGATCCTGGACTCGATGATCTCGACGCCAGCGGGAATGACCCGAGCTGCGATCTCTGCCGCCAGCAGCCCCCCGACCTCATCGGTGTGGTCGCGGAGCGACATGGGCCCGTCCCCGCGGGTCTCGTAGGAGTGGCTGTTGGCCACATGCCGGAGCGCCGTCTCGCTTTGCGTGTCGACAAAGGTCACGACGTTCTCGACTGCATAGGTGGCCTGGGCGCTATCGCGAACCTGCCACACGACGACCGCCGCGATCTCGATCGGATTGCCGTCTGCGTCATTGACTTTGACCGTCGGGGTCTCCTTGTTGCGGATCCGCACTGAGACCCGCAGGCGGACAGAGAACGGATTCACCCAGCGGAGGCCGGTGGTGCGGACCGTACCGCGATAGCCGCCGAAGAGCTGAATGACCCGGACCTCGCCCGGCTTGACGGCGGTGAGGCCGCCCACGCCGATGGAGCCGACCACGAGCAGGGCTATTCCGAAGCCAGTGGTGACCGGCTTGTGAACGACGAGTAGCACGATGCCGACGACGTAAGCGACGACGATGCCCGCGCCGACGGCAGAACCTGGCAACGAGCGGTAAGGCCGCTCCTCGAGCGGGGTGACCGGCTGGCGTGACCCGCTGGCCGTCTGAAGCGATGCCTGCATGGCAGCCTCCTGTACGCTGCGACCCGACGGATCGCCTATCAAAATGATATCACTTTTCAGCCGGGGTGTAAAGGCGTACCCATTGTTGATACGGGACGGTAAACGCCCCAGGGGAGGGGTCAATCCGGCGAATCTCAGCGACCCGGCGGTGGTTTAGCCACACGCCCCCATGAGCCGCGGGGGCTGCTTCACCACACGGCATGATGGCCGGCAACGCCCCGAAATACGGTCCCGGCACCGCGTGGGCGCCTTACCGGAGCGCTCCGGACAGTAACTCGCTACGCAGGTGAACGTCGATCATTGGGTCCCATTCGCTTGAGCTAACCATCGGCGAGGGACTGCACCCACGCCACCCTCGGGTAGCGAGTGAGGGGATATCCTCGACCGTGAAGGCGCGGACCCCGACGGCGTCGTGGATGCTGAATGGTGGCTGCGGTGGGTCACCGCACGCGGGGCAGGCAACCAGGTAATGCCGCGGCGGCGGGCGTGACGCGCAGCCGGCAGTATGGGCAGCAGGGGTGGGTCATGGGCGTGATCCGACCGGGTTCTTGCCTGGCAGGCCGTGGCCGCATGCTGGGCATGCGCGGTTCATCACCGGGTCCACTGACCGAACGTCGTCGAGCTCGAAGTACACGCGGTGTCGCCCGAGACCGGACACCCGCAGGACATGCCCGCACCCGGGGCAACTATAGGTCTGCCGTGGATCAGGCCTGAGTGACGACGCGTCCTGCTCAGGTGGTGGCGCGATCAGGGTGGCGCTGGTCATCTCCTCACCGCCTTGCCGCTTCCGCTGCCGCCCGCGTCCAACCAGCGCTCGGCGTCCTCGAACATCACGAATTGCATTGACTCCTGCACGCGGCCCCTGCGGGCTCGCTGGCCAGCGCCGCGGGACGCCTTTGTTGCGGTGACCATGGCCAACCGCCTCCCTGCCCTCCTGATCGGAGATATCGCCCGGAAAGCGAGAAGGGCTTGGAGCTCGCAGAGCGCACCCGAGGGTACCACATTCCGACCGGACTCGGTTTAGCGGCCAAGCCGGCGCCTCCGTGTATTGTTCGGTGTCAAGGGGCACAGACGCCACCGGCTACCCACGATCCACCTGACACGATGGGCGGGTGCGAGGTGACACCACCGACTCGTTGATGTGGGGCTTTCAGTCGTCGTTCCGGAGAGGCGTAGAGACCGCTCTTGAAAAATCGCTGGAGGTGCTCGGAGTGACTGTCGAGCCGACGGTCTTCCTGGTCGGACTGTCGAGCGAGAGCGGCTCCGGTCGTCGAGTGTGCGTGGAGCCCCAGGACGGGCCAATCGTGCCCGGTGACTTTGACGGTCTGCATGACAGCGCTGGCGAGTTCTCCAACGATGACCCCGACAGGAAGCTGGTCATTCCCGCCCGTTGGATCCACGAGAAGGGGCAGCAGGAAACCAGGGACCGCGCCTATGGCAGCGCCATCGGAGAGGTGCTCCAGTCGAGGCTGGGGCCGGGCTTGCGGTTCCTCGTCGGTCTGCCGGCGCCGGTCGATCAATACCTTGTATTCACGGCGATCGGCCTCCCCGCGTGGGTTCTTGACGACGCGCCGCGCTTGTCGTCCGAGATGGCCGCTGACCGCTACCGGGTCACGCAGTCGCTCGCTCAAGGTGCTGTAGATGAGGTCCTGAGATTGAGCAACCGGGCGCTATATGAGCCGCACCCTGGGGCCGACGCCGACATCGGCGTCGATGCTATCGACGTTGCGAGGGCGGCGGGCAGGGCCCTGACTCGTTCCGCCATCACCCTGGCCGGCAACACGATGTGGTCGGACTTATTCGAGGGTATGAACCGGGTGGCGACGACACGTTATGAGCGCCGGGTGGGTATCGGCTCCCTCCTGCTCGCCGTCCCCGCCTCGGAGTACGTCGAGCAGGTTCTTACCCTCCGAGAGCCTGTCCCGGTCGACGAAACCCGGACGCTAAGAAAGCTTGTGGAGACGAGCAGCCGCCATGGCGAGTCGCTGCTCACCGACGGCAGCGTGGTCTACGGACTCGGACGGCTGCGCGACGAATACCCCGAGTCCTCGGAGTCGGTGTTCCAGCTGCTCGTCGTCGGCGACGGCGGGTGGGAGCTGTACCACGCCGACGTGGCGTTGGCGACCGTGCAGTTCGGAGCGCCGCGGCTGCCCGAGCAGCGGCTCCCGCGCGAGCGGCTCGACGACATCGCTGGCCGCGTCTTTCGGGAGTGGGACAGCGACGCCCTGTGGGCCCTCGCCACGGCGGCAGCCGACGCCGAGCATGGGACAATGCTCGTTGTCTCTGAGGGTGCTGCCGCCGAGGCCGTGAGGCTGAAAAGCCAGGCCCTCACCGTTGAGCCCACGAGGCTCGACGACAGCCTCGTCCGGCAAGTCACCGGTATCGACGGCGCCGTCCTGGTCGACCCGTTAGGCCGCTGCCACGCTATCGGAGTCATCCTGGACGGCACCGCCACCAGCGAGGGCGACCGTTCCCGCGGAGCCCGGTACAACTCCGCCGTGAAGTACCTCGCGTCTGCAGCAGCTACCCCGACGGTTGTCCTGCTGGTGTCCGAGGACGGGATGATCAATTTCCTTCAGACCCTTCGGCCAAGTGGCGGAGCCGCCCACGCCCACCCGATGGTATGAGCCAGGATCGAGTCTCTCGTACAGAGCGGGTGCTGGCGCCGGTTGTGAACGACAGCACGTCCGGACCGGCGCGATCAAGACCCCGAGCCAAGACATTGAGGTCGGGTCGATCACAAGGACCGCCATCCGAGTCGTTCGTGGAACAGCGCGGCCCGACGGTGCGGGTAGCGGCACCCGATGCCGGGCGCCTCCGCCGCCCACATCCGGTGGGGCGGACATCGGGACCGAGCCCCAGATGCGGACCGAGCCGGGACGAACATCAGAAGTCGGCGTTATCAAGCCCACCGAGTGGTAGGGTGAACCCAGAGAGGAGGGCGATGTGAACACACGGAGCCCATCCGTTGAGGTAGGCCAGCTCGACTGAGGTAGACCCGGGCGGTAATCACTCCAGTTGACTCTGCTCGGGTCCTGCACCGACCGTCATCTACTCGGTTCGTCGACTAGAACCGGCCCCAATGTCTAGGCTCGCGTTAAGGCGATGCCTAAGACGAGGCGGTCCCACCCGTGCGAGCGGAACCGGGATGTTGACGGGTCAAGAGTTATTGGTAGCGACAGATGGCGACCCTAAGCGGTCGCCATCTGTCGATCTCAATACGAAAGTGCCAATTTTGGTCCCGTCCCCACAACTTTCATATCTTTCCTGCGGTCGGTCATTGGTCATCGCGACCTGTAGCCGGTATGGATGAAGGCGTCCGGATGTCGGACATCTCTCGAGGGGTCCGGCTCGTATCGTTGCCCTTGAGTGGATGGCTTAGGAGCGTCGGCCGCCAGGCGGGCGGGGTAGCAGTATTTCTCTGCATTCGGGGCACAGCGCCCAGTCTGTTTGGAAGAACAACTTGGGGTCACCCGGAAAGGCACGCTGACACCGCCCGCAGTGCTGCTCTGGCATCGTCTCGGCCCGACCGGCCGCGCCGGAAGCTGATATTTGGGTTCCCATACGGAACCGCCGATCCCCCCGAAATACGGGGCTCGTTTTGAACTCAGAAATGGGCTCGAGGTCACCCTACCGCGGCTGTCGTGTTAGCCGGCGGTGTCGATCTGCTGGACATTGGTCATATTCGTGTCGTCTGCCGTCGTCGGCGATCCCCACCGAGCAGTTGACCCGGCTGGCCATACTGGGGAACAGCGCCGCCTCACCGATGAGGGAAGCCAAATGCACAATCGCAGTGAGGTTGTCGTGAAGCGCCTTCAGCAGGTCGGCCGGACCCGGCGGCGGCGACGACCGGCCCGGGGGGCAGGATCTGCTGGGCCGGCTGTCACAACGGTCAGCGATCTCGCAGAGTGGGTGCGGGGGGTGTACGCTGCCTTCAGCCTCACGGCCGACGGTTACGTGTAGCTGTCGTCGGATTCGTTGCCCGAAGCCCCGTGGCGTTCTTTGTCTTTTGGGACCGACGGGAGGGTGAAGCGAGTGGGTGCCAGTTACGAACGTGAGCTATCAGGCGCGGCGTCCAACGAGCCGGGCAGGACCGTCTCGACAAATGGTGGCAATGCCGGAGCGGGCCTCCCGGTCGAACGGCCAAGGACCGCGGACTGCTCGGGTTCCCAGGCCGGACGACATGGGAGGGTGAGCAGGCCGAGTCAATCATCTGACAACAACCGTGTCTTGGATTCTGTGGAGCTGGGTGGGAGTGGCCCGGTCGGAGGCAAGCTCCGGGCGGGACGGACCCTGCTGCGGGCCGCCCTCCCGGCCATCGCGGTGGCCACCCTGGTCCCGACGGCTCTCTTCTACTTGACCCTGGCGGCGGGCTCGATCGTGTGGGCCATCGGGGTGTTGGTTGTCTACGCTTATGGGGTGGCCGCCTGGCAGTATGGCCGACACCGGCGGGTCTCGGGGATGCTGCTCTTGACCGTCTTCCTGGTGACTGTGCGGGCGGTGGCGGCGGTCGCGGCTGGGCAGTCCAGGGTGTACTTCGCTATCCCGGTGGCGGAGACGGCCGGATTCGCGTTGATGTTCGTGGCCACCATGTGGATGAGCGAGCCGCTGATCGTGCGCTTGGCTCGGGACCTCGTGCCGCACGTGGCCGACGACTTGGCCGGGAGGCGGGCGCTCATCCGGGGATTGTCGTTGATCTGGATGGCCACCTACCTGGCTAGCGGGGCGACCACCCTTACTCTGCTTACCACGGTGTCCCTGCCGGTGTACATGGCGGCTCACCAGATAGCTGGCTGGTGCTGGGTGGGCGGCGGCGTGGCGTTGTCGGTGGGCCTGTGCCGGCGGTGCGGCGGTGATCTGTTTGCCGCCGCCCTGACCGGCCGGCGGGTCGAGTTGGCCGTCCCACCCAGGCTTGTGCCCGCTTGGACAACCGCGGAGATACCACCAGTCCTGGCCATACGGTAGAGGACCAGCAGACCAGACCTACTGCGAAGCCTTTCGCGACAGCTGGACGTCCTAGCAATCCTCTGAGCTGGACTCTTAGCGCAAAATCGGCGTGGGCGCGGAGGGAGTCGAACCCTCATGCCCGAAGGCCGCAGGGTTTAAGCCCGCTGTGTCTGCCATTCCACCACGCGCCCAACGGTGGGAGTCTGCCACTCCCGTCTGAGATGGAGCAGGTTGGGTAGCCTCGCGGCGTGCTCGCAGTGCTGGTGGCCCTGGGCAGCGCACTCATGTACGCCTTGGCGTCGGTGCTTCAACAGCGCAGCGCCGCCGCTCAACCCCTCGATCAGGCCCTACGCCTGAGCTTGCTCGGCCGGCTGCTGCGGACGCCGATGTGGTTGCTCGGTCTGGCTTGCGATGTCATTGGGTACCTGCTGCAGTTCATTGCCCTTGGACACGGGCCCATCATCGTCGTCCAGCCGCTCCTCGTGTGCGGTCTTCTCTTCGCCCTTCCCCTGGCGGCGGCCTGGTCCGGTCGCAAGCTGCGCCGCCGCGACTGGATCGCGGCCGTGCTGGTGTGCAGCGGCCTGGCGGTGTTCCTGCTGGTGGCGTCGCCAGAGCCCGGGCACAACAACGTGGGGCCGACGGTCTGGATCGGGCTCCTCGGCGGCGCCGCAGCCGTCACGTTTGCGCTCGTGATCGCGAGCGGTGGCCGCCCCCCGTGGCAGCGAGCCGTGCTGCTGTCCGGCGGGGCCGGAATTATCTACGGGGTCACGGCCGCCCTGACCAAGACCAGCTCCCATCTGCTCGATGGGGGCATCATTCACCTCCTGGCCCACTGGCAGCCTTACGCCCTCCTGCTCGCCGGGGTGGCAGGCATGGTGATCGGCCAGAGCGCCTTTCAGGCCGGATCGCTTGACGCGTCGCTGCCGACCATGAGCGTCGTCGACCCGATCGTCAGCATCGTGATCGGGGCCCTGGCTTTCGGCGAGAGCATCGCGTCCGGTCCGGGGAACGTGGCTCTGGAAGTGATTGCACTGATAGCCATGTCGACGGGCGTGGTGCTGCTGGCCCGATCCGAAGCCGCCCGGGCTCCCGAGCGGGTGACGAACGTCGTGACGTAGGGTCCAGACGTAGGCCCAGATCCGGAGCCGCCCGGGCTCCGGAGCGGGTGACGAACGTCGTGACGTAGATCCAGACGCAGGCCCAGAGGATGGCCCGCGGCTGGGCCGGCCACGGCGCCCTACGCTGCGTCCCCGTGACCGCACAATCGTTCGAGCGTCGGGCATTTGACCCCCTGGCCCGGTTTCGAGTGGACGGCCGGGTGGCCATCGTCACCGGGGCGTCGAGCGGTCTTGGCGCCCGATTCGCCGAGGTGCTCTCGGCCGCGGGGGCGCAGGTGGTGCTGGTGGCGCGCCGCGCCGATCGCCTCGAAGCAGTGGCGGCGAACCTCGACGGGGCCATGGTGGTCCCGGCTGACCTCACCGAGCCGGACGAGGTCGATCAACTGGCCGGGCGCGTCATCGATCGGTTCGGCCGTGTCGATGTTCTCGTCAACAACGCCGGCATGACCGACCTGGTCGCCGCCGAGGAGGAGTCGCTCGAGACGTTCCGGGAAACCATCGACATCAACCTGGTCGCGGCCTTCCATCTTTGCCAGGTGATCGGGCGCCAGATGCTGGCCCAGGGCCAAGGAACCATCGTCAACGTGGCGTCGATGCTCGGGACCATCAGCTCGGGGCAGATCCCGCAGGCCGGCTACGCGGCCAGCAAGGCCGGTCTCATCAACCTTTCGCGCGACCTGGCTGCGCAGTGGGGGAGGAGGGGCATTCGGGTCAACGCGCTCTGCCCGGGCTGGTTTCTGAGTGAAATGACGAGCGAGATGTTCGCCGATGATCATTCCCAGGCATGGATTCGGCGCAAGACGATCCTGGGCCGGCCCGGTCGCGAGGATGAGCTGGACGGTGCCTTGCTGTGGCTGGCGAGTGACGCCAGCTCCTACATGACGGGCGCGGTGCTCCTCGTGGACGGGGGATTCACGGCGATCTGACGGTTTAACCCATCACCCGGCCGGCACCGAGGAGGCTTGACCAGTAGATCGACGCGATCGACACGAACTGCCCCGTTTCGGGGGCGTCGATCATCTGGCCTCCGCCGATGTAGATGCCGACGTGGAAGACGTCGTCGGGGGTGCCGAAGAAGATCAGGTCTCCCGGCAGCGCCGCGGCCAGGGGGATCCGCATGGTCAGGTCGTACTGGGCCTGGGCCAGGTGCGGAAGAAACACGCCCGCTGCTTCCCAGGCCATCATCGTCAGGCCGGAACAGTCGAAGGCGTTCGGACCCGCGCCGGCCCACAGGTAGGGCTTGCCGAGCTGGGCCTCGGCGTACGCGACGGCCGTGGCCGCACCCGGCGCCGGGCCACTGACGGGCGGCGGGGGCGGCGGTGGGGGCGGGGGTGGCGGAGCGGCCGTGGTCGGCGGGGCCTTCGGTGGCGGTGGGGGCGGCGGGGGCGGAGCGGGCCGGGTGGTCACGACGGGGGGCGGAGTGACCGGCGCGGCGGGCGGCGGTGTGATCGACTGAGGTTGCGAACGGGCGATCACCGGGTGGGCGACGGTGGACCCGGCCGTGGGGCGGGCCTGGACACCCCCGGCTCCGCTGCTCAAAGCCGGCACGCGGGAACTGATCGACCGGACAGCCGTCTTCCGGACCGGCCCCCCGGCGGGAAGCTCACGCTCCTGGGCCAGGCGTTGCTTGACGGCCGCCTGTTCGGCCTGAGCCTGCGCGGCCTGGACCTCCGCCACCAGCGTCGCGAGCTTGCCCCGGACCTGACCGAGAGTCTGCTGGCGCGCCGCCATGGCCTGCTCGGCGGCGTTTCGATCGCCCCGAAGCTCGGACAGTGTGGCGAGCGCCTCTTGATGGGCGACCGAGAGCTGCTTCGACTGTTTGGTCTGCGCCGCGAGCGCGGTCCGATAGGCGTTCACGGCCCGATGCTGGCCACCGGAGACGATCTCGGCGTAGGCCACCGTCAGGGAACGGTCCAGGCCCGGCTGGCCGGACAGCTGGCTGGGAACGGGTGCGCCGCCGGCCACGTAAGCCAGCAGGGCCTGCTCCTGGAGGTTCGCCCGGGCGGTTTTCACCTGGCCGTTGGTCCGGACCATCCGGACGTGCAGGACCTGCAGCCGGCCTGCCAGCTGCTGGCTCCGCAGCTCGGTGGCTTCGTACGCGGCGGCCAGCTGGTCGAGCTGGACGCCATCCGCCTGGATCTGGCCGGCGATCTCCTGCGCCTGGATCCGCAGCGACGCCTCGGCGCTGGCCGTGGCCGCGCCGGTTCCGTTCGAGCCACCTGTGCCGGCCGCCTGGCTGGTCGCCATACCGCTCCACCACAAGCCGCCCGCGAGCATCGCCGCGGCGATGGCCCGGTTCCGGCGCGACGTACGGCCCGCGCTCTCCGTCCGGGCTGTCCGGGCCGTCCGGCCCTGGGTTGAAGCCCTCACCAACGCTCACTCTACACACAAGAGTCACACGCGCAACAGGGTCAACATCAAGATCACGTTGACCTTCCGGCCGTTCCATGCAGTACCGTCCGAGCATGAGCGAGCAATCACCTGCGGAGCACCGGGTCGAGCACGACTCCATGGGCGAGGTGCGGGTGCCCAAAGCGGCCAAGTGGCAGGCCCAGACGCAGCGGGCAGTCGAGAACTTCCCGATCTCGGGTACCACCGTCGAACGGTCGTTGATCTCGGCGCTCGCCGCGATAAAGGGCGCGGCCGCCCTCGAGAACGCTCGCCTCAAGGCGATCAACAGGAAGGCGGCGCATGCCATCCGGCAGGTCGCCGACGAGGTGGCCGCCGGCCGGTGGGACCAGGAATTTCCCATCGACGTGTTCCAGACCGGGTCCGGCACCTCCACCAACATGAACATGAACGAGGTCCTCGCCACCCTCGCCACCGAGCGCCTGGGCGCCCAGGTGCACCCCAACGATGAGGTCAACGCGTCGCAGTCGTCCAACGACGTGTTCCCGTCGGCTATCCATCTGGCTGCAGCCACCCAGATCCAGGAGGAGCTCATTCCCGCCCTCGAGCATCTGGGCCGGGCCCTCCGAAAAAAGAGCCGGGAGTTCAAGGAGGTCGTGAAGTCGGGCCGCACCCACCTCATGGACGCCACTCCGGTCACCCTGGGCCAGGAGTTCGGCGGCTACGCCGCCGCCGTCGAGCTCGGGGTCGAACGGTTGCAGGGCGTGCTCGGCCGGGTGAGCGAGCTGCCGCTCGGCGGGACAGCGGTCGGAACCGGCATCAACGCCCCCAAAGGGTTTGCCCGTGGGGTGATCAGGCGGCTGGCCGATGAGCGGGGGCTTCCGTTGCGGGAGGCACGCGATCACTTTGAGGCACAGGGGGCCCGCGACGCCCTGGTGGAGGCGTCGGGTGTGCTGCGCACCATCGGGGTATCGCTCTACAAGTGCGCCACCGACCTGCGCTGGCTCGGCAGCGGGCCCCGGACCGGTCTGGCCGAGATCCGCATACCCGACTTGCAGCCCGGATCGTCAATCATGCCGGGCAAGGTGAACCCGGTGGTCCCCGAGGCAGTGTCGCAGGTCGTCGCTCAGGTCTTCGGCAACGACGCCGCCGTGGCGTTCGGCGGCGCGGCTGG
Organism: uncultured Acidimicrobiaceae bacterium; assembly: GCA_963834725.1. Taxonomy (GTDB): domain Bacteria; phylum Actinomycetota; class Acidimicrobiia; order Acidimicrobiales; family Palsa-688; genus PALSA-693. The sequence goes on along the minus strand of CAWICN010000001.1, from coordinate 1,228,054 downwards.
CAACCTCGAGCTCAACGTGATGCTCCCCGTGATCGCTCGCAACCTTCTGGAATCCATCCGGCTGCTGGCGGCAGTCAGCCGGGTCTTTGCCGACAAGTGCATCTCCGGGATCGAGGCAGACGAGGAGCGGTGCCGGACCTATGCCCTGTCGTCGCCGTCGATCGGGACCGCGCTCAACCCGTACATCGGCTACGAGGAAGCGGCCAAGGTTATTAAGGCCTCGATAGCAGAAGGCAAGGACCTGCGCACGGTCGTGCTGGAGCGCGGGCTTCTGTCCGAGGCCGATGTGGATCGGGCTCTTGACGTCGAGGCGATGACCCGGGGCGGCATCGTGGGCTAGCGATCAGGACGGGCGTAGCGCGCCAGGGCGGTTGTGAGCTCCTGGTGCACCCGGAACCGATCGTGACGGATATCGATCCACGTGTAGACCAACAGGAATATGCCGTTGAGGCGGAGCCGGTTCCGCCGGGTCTCATCGTGCGCCTTGGCCTCGAGACTCCAATGGTGGGTGTAGCCGTCCACCTCCATTGCGACCGGCGGGACCAACATGAAATCCAGCCGGTACTGGTCGTCGGGTCCCGCTTTGATCTCATGGCCGGTGACCGGAATGCTCCAATGCTCGAGCAGCTGCATGGTCTCCCGCTCGAGGACGCTCGCTCGGGGAGCACCGATGATTCCCCGGCTCGCCACGATGTCGCGGAGGGGCCGTACCCCCCGCCGGCCTCGCGCCGAGCGGCGTTCCATCTCGGCGACGATCGCCTGGCCCGACACCAGTCGGCTGGACAGCGCCTTGTCGAGGGCATCGATGACCCCAGGTCGATCGGCGGTCGCGGCCAGGCCGCGGCGGCATGGGACGCGACCGATCGCGGCCCGGCCGCGAAGCAGGCGGCCAGCAGCCGCTGAGCGGTCAATCCCGGAGTCCACCCAATTGCCGCTCGAGGGCCTCCAGGCGCCGATCCCATCGGGCCCCCACGTCGGTCAGCCAGGAGGACGCCCCCCCGAGCCGGCCGGGGACCACCCCGTAGCGAACCTCCCGGCCGTGCCGCTCGGCGTCGAGCAAGCCGGCCGCCGCCAGAGCGGACAGGTGCTTGACGACGGCCTGGCGCGACACCGGATAGCTGGCGGCCAGTTCCGTGGCGGTCAGCGGCCCCTCGCTGGACAGCTGGTCGAGGAGCCGACGCCGGGTGGGGTCAGCCAGGGCCGCAAAGACGGCGTCGACGTCGGAAGCGGCCGCGGCCGGTTGCCGTCTGTCAGGCCCGACACCCCCGTCAGACCCAGACACTCCCGTCAGGCGCGGACACCTTCGAGGGCCGGCGTGGCGAGTCCGGCCCAGGCCATCACCAGGCGTCCGTCCCACGCGGTCCAGCCAGGATGGGAGCCTCCGGACCGGGCCCGGGCGAAGCCCGCGGCGCTCGATTCGACCTGCCGTTCTTGAACGGTGAGCCGGGTACCACCGGGCACCGGCTCGAGCACGTAGCTGACCTCGGTCACCTCGCCGGGTCCGGCCGCCTCGCTCGCGGCCGCTGCCCCGCTCACCGGGGCTGCCTCGCTCACCGCTGCTGCCTCGCTCACCGGGGCTGGCTCGCTCGCGGCCGCTGCCCCGCTCACCGCTTCTGCCTCGCTCGCGGCTGCCTCCGAATCCGCGTCGGCACCTCCCGGTGAAGTCGGTCGCGGCTCCGCCGGCCACCAGCGGAACCGCAGATGTCGACCAGGTCGCACGACCTCGACCCGCCCGGCCCGGTCGCTGCCATCGTCGCCACGGAAGCGGGCCGGCGACCCGGGTTCGAGTTGCCACTCGACCCGCGCTCCGAACCACCCGACCATCTCGTCCGGATCGGTAAGCGCGGCCCAGAGCCGTTCCGGGGTAACGGGCATGACGACCTGGCGCCGGATCATGTGGGCAGACCTCCTGTTACCTGTCACCTGTTATGCGAGGAGTGCAACACCAGAGTTGCACATTTCTGGCTTCTGCGGTATCCTGCAACCCTACGGTTGCACATGTTAACTGTTGCCCATCTTGCGAGTGGAGGCCGGATCTCCGATGAGCTACCTCGTTCCCACCGTCATCGAACAGTCCCCGAGAGGGGAGCGGGCCTACGACATCTACTCGAGGCTGTTAAAGGACCGCATCGTGCTGCTCGGCACTGAGATCAACGACGCCAGCGCCAACCTGCTCACCGCCCAGCTGTTGCATCTCGAAGCCGACGACCCCGACAAGGACATCTCGCTCTACATCAACAGCCCGGGCGGGTCGGTGACCGCCACCCTCGGCATCTACGACACCATGCAGGTCATCGCCCCTGACGTGTCCACCGTCTGTCTCGGGATGGCCGCATCCGGCGCCGCCGTGCTGCTCGCCGGCGGCGCGCCCGGTAAGCGGCTGGCCCTGCCGAACGCCAGGGTGCTGATCCACCAACCTCACGGCGGAGCCCAGGGCCAGTCCATCGACATCGAGAACCAGGCGCGAGAGATCGGGTTCCTCCGCGGCCGGCTGGAGGAGATCCTGGCCCACCACACCGGCCAGAGCCGCGAGCGGATCGCTGCCGACACCGACCGCGATTACATTCTCGGGGCCGCGGATGCCGTTTCGTACGGCCTGGTCGACGAGGTGCTGCGGCCCCGTCGGCTGAGCGCGGTGCCGAACCGGGGGTCGGACGCGCCGGCCGAATCAGCCCTTTCCGGCCCGTCGGGCCAGGATCGAGGGCGCGCCGTGGTGCCCGGGTAACCGCATCCGCCGCCGGCCCGGTGCGGTCACCGGTCCGGGCAAGGGCTACGGTCGCCCTCGTGAGCGACCTGGTGGAGCGAACCGATGTGGCAGGTTGCGGCACCGTCCCCTGGATGGTGCTGCAGTGAGGGACCTGGTGGAGCGAACCGATGTGGCAGGTTGCGGCACCGTCCTCTGGATGGTGCCGCAGTGAGCGACCTGGTGGAGCGAACCGATGTGGCAGGTTGCGGCACCGTCCCCTGGATGGTGCCGCAGTGAGCACCGATTACCAGATCCTGGTGATGCTGCACATCCTGTGCGTCATCGGCGGCTTCGGCGCGGTCTCCTACAACGCCTTGTACATGAACCTCGCCCGTCGTCGCGGAGGAGCATCCGGAACGAGTGCGGTCCTGGAGATCAACACGCTCGTATCCGGCTTGGCCGAATTGTTGATCTATGCCGCCCTGGTCTTCGGCGTCGGTGCCGTGACCGACAGCCACTCGACCCTGAAGTTCAGCCAGGCCTGGCTGGCGGCGGGCTTAGCGGTCTACCTGGTGGACATCGCGATACTCCACGGCTGGATACGCCGGTACCAGCGACGGTACGCCGCCCTCGCCGGTCGGGTGGAGGCCGCCGTGCCGGCCCCCGGCAGCCGGCCGCCGGAGCTCCGGGAACTGGCATGGCTCGAGCGGAGGGTCTCGCTGGGCTGGGGGGTGTTCAATGTCCTCGTTGTTGGCGCCGTCTACCTCATGGTTTTCAAACCGGGGAGCTGATGCATCCGATCGAGTATCTGCGGTACGTGGCCCGAGCGTCGGGCGCTGAACCGGCTCTCGTGGCCAGCGAGGCGGCGGCGGCGCTCGCCCAGATGGCAGCCCTCGAACCGGCGGGGCTGGTCCCCGCCTGCCGCAGGCTGGTCGAGCGCCATCTGACGTCGGGTCCGATGTGGTGGCTGTCCGCGAGGGTCCTGGGCGCCGACGATCAGCGAGCCGCTGCCCGGGAGGCCGCCGCCTTGCTCGATGGTGATCGAACCATGCTCTGTCTCGCGGAGGCCCTGCCAGATGGCGCGTCAGTCACCATCCTCGGATGGCCGGATCTCATCGGCGACGCCCTCCGCCGGCGAGGCGACGTGGAGGCCCTGGTGGTCGACGCCGGCGGTGATGGCGCCATACTGGCCCGGCGCCTGGCGGATGCCGGCGGCGAGGTGGCGCTGATCCCGGAGGGGCGGGTCGGTTCGGTCGCGGCGGTCGCCGAGCTGATCCTGGTCGAGGCGTTCGTCGGGGGCCCAGCCGGGGTGCTCGCCGCCCCCGGATCGCTGGCCGCGGCTGCGGTGGGTGCCCATCTCGGTACACCCGTGTGGGCGGTGACCGGCGTGGGGCGGGTGCTGCCGGACCGGTTGTGGGACGCCCTCGCGGCTCGCTTCGACGAGACCGGCGGTGAGCCGTGGGAACGCCCCGCCGAGCTGGTGCCAGCGTCTCTGCTTACCGCGGTGGTCGGACCTGGTGGTCTGGTGTCCGCTGTGGAAGGGCTGGCCGACGCCACCTGCCCCGTCGCGCCCGAACTGCTCCGTCCTACGGCCTGATCGCCCGGCCGCCCGGTCTGGACCGCTCGTCCGGGCTCGTCCGGGACCACTGGCTCGGGACCGCTCGCCGGGGGCGCCGGTTGGGACCGCCCGCCGGGGCGCCGGTTGGGACCGCCCGCCGGGCTTGGAATCGCTTCCGGCCCGGCCGTAGCATTCGGTCATGTCAGAGCGTTCCCGCTATCTGCCCCGGCGCTCCTGCCACGCCGTCCCAGGCTCCAATGAGAAGTTCCTGGCCAAAGCGCCCAGTCTGCCGGCCGACATGTTCTTCCTGGACCTGGAGGACGCGGTGGCCCCGCTCGAGAAGGAGGCGGCCCGGGCCAAGGTGGTGGCCGCGGTCGGCGGGGAGGACTGGGGCGACGCCGTGGTCTGCGTCAGGGTGAACGCCTGGGACACCAAGTGGACCTACGGCGACGTCATCGAGGTCGTGGGCGAGGCTGGAACCCGGCTCGACGAGATCATGCTGCCGAAGGTTCAAACCGCGGCCGAGGTCGTGGCAATGGACCTGCTGCTCACCCAGGTCGAGGTCAACAGCGGCCTCCCGACCGGCCACATCGGCATCGAGGCGCAGATCGAGACGGCTCGGGGCCTGATCAATGTCGAGGAGATCTGCGCCGCATCGCCGCGTCTGGAGACGGTCATTCTCGGGCCGGTTGACTTCTCCGCGTCGATGGGGATGCCGTCACTCTCTGGAGGGCTGCTGATACCGGAATACCCGGGGGACTACTTCCACTATGTGTTCATGAAGATCTTGATGGCAGGGCGGGCCAACGGGCTTCAGGTCATCGACGGTCCTTACGTAAGGGTCCGCGACCCGGACGGCTTCCGTGAATACGCCCGGCGAACACAGGTCCTCGGGTTCGACGGAAAATGGAGCCTCCATCCCGACCAGATCGGCATCCTCAACGAGATGTTCTCACCCAGCCAGGAGCAGTTCGACCATGCGTGGGAGGTGGTCGACGCCTACCGGGAGGCGACCGAAGGAGAGCGCAAGGGCGCCGTGATGCTGGGCGACGAGATGATCGACGAGGCGTCCCGAAAGGTCGCGGTGACACTGGTGGCCAAAGGGGAGCGAGCCGGCATGACCCGGAGCGAGTCGAGGGCGGCGTCCTAGCGCAGGCCCCGCCGTCCTCGTCTGACGTCGTCCGCCGTCCACGCCTCCCACGAGCGACTCGTTTGTGTCATGAAACCGCGTATTACGCGGGCGGGCGTAATACGCGGGTTTCTTTACACAAAGCAAGGATAGGCGCGGCTCCGTCCAGGATCCCCGCCCGTCGATGATTTGCGCCTCGGCCCCATTCGCCGCCCTCTACGGCCGTTTCGGCCGGGGCCGGCGCAGTCCCGCCGCACGCAGCCGGCGCACCAGTTGCCGGCTGGAGATGGGCACCGCCCCGAGCTCGATGGCCCGCGGCCGGTAGTCGGCGGGCACGTCGTAGTGATCGCCCTGGAACACCCGGCGAGGCAGCCCCAGCCGCGACGCGAATTCGTGGAGCTCGTCGTAGCTGTCGTCGCTGACGAGATGGGACCAGTACCTCCCGCGCCAAGGCCATCGTGCCTCGTCGATGAGGATCACGGCCGGATCCTAAGGCCAGCGACAGGAGTGCCCGTTCGCCGGACCGGACGCGATCGCGACCGTGGTCGCGGCGCCCGGTGGGTCAACCGGCCGCGTTCTCGATCAGCCGGCGGGCCACCACCTTGAGGGCCAGGGTCTCGTCGGCACCTTCGAAAATCGACAGCACCCTGGCGTCGACGAACAACCGGCTCACGGGGAACTCTTCGGCGTAGCCCATCCCGCCGTGAATCTGCATCGCCTCTCGGCTGACCCACTCGGCGGCCCGGCACACATAGGCCTTGATCATCGACGCGGCCAGGGCGCCGTTCGCCTTCGCCATCAGTCGAGCAACGGCGTACATGTACTGGCGCGAGGCCTGGATGATCGCCGCCATCCGGGTGAGCTTGACCTGGGTCAGCTGGTAGTCGCCGACGGGACGGCCGAACACCACCCGCCCGGCCGCGTAGGAGGAGGCCGCCTCGTAAGCGGCCTGCATGAGTCCCACCGCCCTTGCTGCCGTCTGAAGTCGCCCGTTCTCGAATCCCTCCATCTGCAGGTAAAAGCCGCGCCCCAATCCCTGCTCCCCGCCAATGAGGTTTTCTCCCTCGACTCTCCAGTCGTCGAACGACAGCTCGAACGAGTGCATGCCCCGGTAGCCGATGGTGTCGATCGGCCGCCCTTCCAGGTGACCCCCGCCGGGTTGGGTGAGCACGAAGCCGCCACTGTCTGCCCGCGCCTTGGGAACCACAAAGAGCGACAGCCCCCGGTGGGCGAGACTCCGGTCAGGATCGGTGCGGGCGAGCAGCATGAGTACATCGGCCCGGGCCGCGAATGTCGACCAGGTCTTGGTGCCCCGAATCAGCCAGTCGCCGCCGTCGGTGTGGCTGGCGGACACCGAGATGCCGGCCACGTCGGAGCCGAAGTCAGGTTCGGTGACCGCTACCCCGGCCATGACCTCGCCCGAGGCCAGCTTCGGCAGCCAGGCTTGCTTTTGTGCCTCAGTGCCTCCCCGCAGCAAAGCCCGGGCCAGGATCTCCGGCCGGGTAATCAGCGAACCACCGGCCCCGAGCGAGGCCCGCGACAGTTCCTCCGTGGCGACCACCATGCCCAGGTAGTCGTGCTCGCCGCCGGTTGCAAAACCCCCGTAGGCCTCCGGGATCGACAGCCCGAAGGCGCCCAGTTCCCCGAGTCCGGAAATGATCTCCTCGGGGATATCGGCATTCTGGCGATGGATGCGCTCGGCCTCCGGTGCGATCCGGTCATCGGCGAATCTGCGGAACGTGTCGGCAACCAGCTCGAAGTCCGGCTCGAGGTGGCGCGGGCCGGCGATGCCAGCGAGCGACGCCAGCCACTCGGGCGCCCGATGGGCCGACACGAACGGGCCAGCGGCGGCGAGGGCACCGTGTTCGGCGCCCCAGAGCGGCTCGCGTCCAAGCAATCGGGTGGCGAGTTCCCACACTGCCTCGGCCGCGAACGCGGCGGCCAGGGACGCTTCTACTGGCCCGTGGGCGCCGTACTCGATGGCGGCCCGCGCCGTTTCGATTCCGGCCGCGCTGTGGGCCAGGTCGTAGGCGATCGCTTGCTGGACATCGGCTGCTGCGCCGCCGTCGGCGGCCAGATGTCGGGCCGCCCCGTCGACGACCGACCGGGCCAGGTCGATGGCGTCTGCGGCGCCGGCCAGATCTGGGAGGGACTCCGGCATGAAGGCGAGGCTATCGATTTCGTCGCCGGCGCCCCGGCCACCGGGCCCCGCTCACTCCGCCTCGCCCCCGCTCGCCGGCGCCCCGGCCACTCGACCCGATCAGTGTCCGGGCCGTCGGGCCACGACCGTGACGAGTGGCGGCAGAAGCACCGACTCATCTTCAGGCGAAACCCCGGTCATCGCCTCCAAGTATTCGGCCACCGGGCCAGGGCCGCACCAGGCGGGCGCCTCAGCCCAGGCGTCGACCAGATCTAGTCCGGCCTCAACGGCCAGCGCCGGCAGGATCGCTCCGATGTCGGGGTGACGGGCGTCCGGCATCGAGAGGGGGCGGCCTCCGATCCGGCCGGCGCTTGTCACCGGCTCCTGGACGACCACCCAGCCACCAGAACGGACCGCTGCCCGCATCCGGCGCAGCACGACGACAGGAGTGTGAACATGCAGGAGCACAAACCGGCAGTAGGCAAGATCGAGCAGCTCGGGCAGGGTCAGCTCCTCGCCCGCCTGTGTCAAGGCCACCACCTGGGCCTGCGCCGCAGCCGCCGCGGCCGAGGCGACCTCGTCGCGGCGGGCCGGGTCTGAGTCAACGGCGTAAACCCGCCCGTCCCTCCCGACCACCCGGGCCAGGGCCACGGTGACGTCGCCGCCGCCGGCGCCGACGTCCGCGCACACCCATCCCTCGCCTAAGCCGAGCCGGTCCAGGGCGGTGACGAGGGGACGGCGGTAGACGTCATTGCGCAGCTCGAGATCCATCACGGTTGGGACGTTACGGCCTGAGCGCCCTCGCTAGCGTTGGCGCCGATGACGACCTACGACCGGCCTTTCGGCCGCTATTTCGAGGACTTTCAGGAGGGGGACGTCTACCAGCACTGGCCGGGTAAGACGATTACCGAGTACGACGACCATCTCTTCTGCATGATCACCATGAACCACCATCCCCTCCACACCAACGCCTGGTTCGCCGAGCACGAGACGGTGCACGGTCGGAACGTCGTGGTGGGCAACCTGGTCTACAGCGTGGTGCTCGGCATGAGCGTCCCCGACGTCAGCGGCTCGTGTATCGCCAACCTCGAGGTCGAGGAATTGACTCACTCCCGGCCTACCTTCCACGGTGACACCATCTATGCGTCCACGCGGGTGCTCGGCAAGCGCGAGTCGCAGAGCAGACCCGATCGGGGGGTGGTCACGGTGGAGACCAAGGGCTTCAACCAGCGCGGCGAGGAAGTCTGCTATTTCCGCCGCAAGGTGATGGTCTGGAAACGCGAAGGCGCCCCGGTCCGCCGCCGTCCATACGGCGACGACATCTGGCAGTGACGGACCCCGGGTCTCGATCGCGCCACCGGGTGAACGTCCCGCCGAAGCGGGCGGCAAGCCTCGGGCGGGCCATCTTGAAGTGGGGTGAGGAATCCCGCCGGGATCTGCCATGGCGGCACACCCGCGACCCGTGGGCGATTCTGGTGAGCGAGTTCATGCTCGCCCAGACTCAGGTGGGCCGGGTCATCCCCAGATGGCATGAGTTCCTGGCGCGCTGGCCGACGGCGCGTGCCTGTGCCACGGCACCGATTGCCGAGGTGATCGGCGCCTGGAGCGGTCTTGGCTACAACCGGCGCGCCGTGTTCCTGCACCGGGCTGCGTTCGCCCTCGCCACCCGTCACCAGGGCGTTGTTCCCTCCGACCGCGCTGCACTCATGGAGCTGCCGGGGGTGGGCGCGTACACGGCCCGGGCTGTCCTGGTCTTCGCCTTCGGTTATCCCGAAGGGGTGGTGGAGACCAACACGGCGCGGGTCCTGGCTCGGGCTGTGGCGGGCGCCCGTTTGACCGCTTCAGCCGTGCAGGACCTGGCCGATCGGATGGTGCCGCCAGAGGGAGGCTGGGCGTGGAATCAGGCCATGCTCGACCTCGGGGCCACGGTCTGCACCGCCCGGCGCCCCGGGTGTGCCACCTGCCCGCTCGGTCCCCGGCCCGGCGGGCCGGGCCTGTGCGCGTGGGCTCGTCAGGGCGGCCCGGATCCGGCTGCCGGCTCGGCCGGCACCTCCCGACCCCAATCCACGTTCGCGGGTTCCGACCGTCAGGGACGAGGCCGGCTGCTGGCCTATCTGGCCGACCCGGCTCGTGACGGCCGGTTGACGCCGGACGTGCTCGCCGCGGCCGCCGGGTGGCCTGACCAGCCGGCGCGGGCGGCGCGTGCCGCCCGCGCCCTCGTCGACGACGGATTGGCCGTCGCCGGATCTGACGGCACGCTCTGTCTGCCCTGACTGAACGAGCCCCCCATCGCTCAACTCTGCCGCGGTCTCAGTGGCATTGGTCACACCGACGGTTCGCGCAGGAGACAGCTGGATAGGCTCAGAAGGTAAACCGGGGGTGAACGTGTGGAAGTGACTTTTTATGGGGTGCGGGGTTCGTGCCCTTGTCCATCCGACATCAACAGGCGTTACGGGGGGAATACCGCCTGCGTAGGACTCACCGAAGCCGGCGAGCCGCCCATCGTGTTTGATCTCGGCACCGGGTTGCGTCCCTTTGGCGAAACCCAGCCACTGGACGGGACGTTCCGGGGCACGGCGCTGCTGACGCATATCCACTGGGATCATGTCCAGGGGCTGCCGTTCTTCCCGCCGGCCGACCGCGTCGGAGCCAGCTTCGACGTCTTCGGTCCGCAGCAGGACCACGGTTCGCTTGCATCGGTGATGAACGACTTCATCCGCCCGCCCTACTTCCCCGTTACCTGCTCGGAGCTGCGGGGTGACATCGCCTTTCACGAGGTGCTGAAGGACGATCTGACCATCGGCGGCGCCGATGTAATGGTCCGGCCCGTCCCGCACTGCGGTCCCACCGTCGGCTATCGGGTGCAGTGGGCCGGCGCCACGGTGACCTACATCAGCGACCATCAGGCGCCGGTCGGGCTCGACTCGGTCGCGGACAGTGTCCTCGAGCTGGCTGAGGGCGCGGACCTGCTGATTCACGACGCCCAGTACACCCCGTCCGAGTTCGCCGAGAAAGCCCACTGGGGTCACTGCACCGTCGAGTACGCGGTCAAGGTGGCCAAGGAGGCGGGTGCCAGGCGATTGGTGCTCTTCCACCATGACCCGGCCCACGGCGACGACGTGATGGACCTGCTCCTCGCAGGGGCCAGGACCGAAGCGGGCATCGGCGGCCCGGATGTCCTGGCCGCGTACGAGGGGCTGCAGCTCAGCCTCTGAGCCGAAGACATCCGGCCCCCCACCGTGCGAACAGGCCTGGCGCGAAGGTGATCCGGGGGCCCCGGCCCCGCCCGCCGGCCCAGGTCGTGGACCGCATCGAGGAAGCCGCCCGCCTGATCCAGCACGGAACAAACGTCGTTCTGGTGGTGGACCCGGAGGCCGCAGCCGTGGCGGGCTTCACCCGCGGGCCGGGTCGTCTGGCCGTCATGGTTGGCCGGCTCGACGATCCGGGGGTCAGGGCGGCCGCAGTGGAGATGGCGGCTGAGCTCTTTTGAGCCAGACCCGGCTCTTCTGGGCCAGACGGCGTCCGCTTAGCCACACGGAGCTCTTCTGCGCCCGAGACGGGGGCTCTTCTGCGCCCGAGACGGGGGCTGGTCTGAGCCAGACGGGGCTGGTCTGAGCCAGACGGCGCTCCTCCGAGCCAGACGGGCTGTTCAGGCCCCAGCGGGTTGCGGCCTGGCTCGCCTAAGCTTCGCCTATGCGACCGATCGCCCTCTCAGCGCCCGGCGAATGGCTGTTTGCCCTGCTCATGGCGGCCTCCCCGATCATCGGCGCCATTTGGGTCACGCCTGATCCGGCGAAGTGGGCCGTCCTCGGGGTAGGGGTGGCGATGGTGATAGGGACCGTGCTGGCCGGGCTGCGCCCGGTGAAAGTGCCGACCTGAGGACCGGCCGAGCCCCGGTTCGGCGGGAGTTGTTCCGGATTTGTGATAGTCGTCATCGCCATCATCGACCCAGTCGGCCCTGCCGCTTCCGTCTGGGCCAGGGAGATAGCGGGTATGCCGATGGCGACCGGCGCCCCCGGGCGAATAGCTGTCCGGCTAGGTCACTCGGGTTGTTACTATCGACATAGGAGAAATCCCCCGATCGACCCAACTGAGGGGACGTAGCACATGACAACAGCAGAACTGGATCTCGGCCGTTACAAGCTCGGCTGGAGTGACGTCGAGGACTACTACGTCTACAAGCCGAAGAGAGGCCTCTCAGAAGAAACCGTCCGGGAGATGTCCTGGATGAAGGGCGAGCCCGAGTGGATGACCAACCGCCGACTCAAGGCGCTCCGACACTTCGAGCGCCGACCCCTGCCGACCTGGGGTGGCGACATGTCCGGCATCGACTTCGACAACATCTACTACTACATCAAGCCCATCGAGCAGCAGGTGAGTGCCTGGGATCAGCTGCCGGAATCGGTCAAAGCCACCTACGACAAGCTCGGCATCCCGGAGGCGGAGCGCAAGTACCTGGCCGGGGTAACCGCTCAGTACGAGAGCGAGGTGGTGTACCACAAGAACCGGGAAGACCTGGAGGCTCAGGGCGTCCTGTTCTGCGACATGGACACTGCCCTCCGGGAGTACCCGGAGTTGGTCAAGCAATACTTCGGCAAGGTCATCCCCGCGAACGACAACAAGTTCGCCGCGCTCAACACGACTGCCTGGTCGGGTGGCAGCTTCATTTACGTGCCCCCGGGGGTGAAGGTCGAGATGCCCCTGCAGGCCTACTTCCGCATCAATGCAGAAAACATGGGCCAGTTCGAGCGCACCCTGATCATCGCTGACGAGGGCGCCCAGGTGCACTACATCGAGGGCTGCTCGGCTCCGGTCTACACCACCGACTCCCTCCACTCCGCCGTGGTCGAGATCATCTGTAAGCCGTCCAGCCGGGTGACCTACACGACCATCCAGAACTGGTCCAACAACGTGTACAACCTGGTCACCAAGCGAGCCCTGTGCGAGGCCGAGGCCCACATGGAGTGGATCGATGGCAATATCGGCAGCCGTCTGACCATGAAGTACCCCGCCGTGTATCTGGTTGGTCCCAAGGCCTCGGGGGAGGTGCTATCGGTCGCTTACGCGGGGGCAGGCCAGCACCAGGATGCGGGGGCCAAGATGGTCCATGCCGCTCCGGAGACCTCGTCCACCATCATCTCCAAGTCGATCTCCAAGGACGCGGGCCGAACGTCTTACCGGGGCCTCGTGCGCTTCGAGGAGGGCGCCCACCGATCGAAGAGCTTCGTGCGCTGCGACGCGCTGCTGCTCGACGAGCTGTCGAGGAGCGATACGTACCCCTACATCGAGTTCGGCGAGCAGGATGCCCAGGTGGGCCACGAGGCAACGGTGTCGAAGGTGGGCGACGACCAGCTCTTCTATCTCATGAGCCGGGGCCTCTCGGAGCAGCAGGCCATGAGCATGATTGTCAACGGGTTCATCGAGCCGGTGACCCGTACTCTGCCCATGGAGTACGCGGTCGAGTGGAGCCGTCTTATCGAGCTGCAGATGGAGGGTTCGGTTGGCTGAGCCGGACCGGCAGGCCCGCAGGTCGACATGACCGGAGCGGTCGCGCTCGCGATCGTGCTGGTCATCGCGGTGGCCGGATTGAGCCTGGCCATGCAAAGCCAGCGCACGGCCCAATCGCCTCAATCGCCGCCGGCGCCCCGGGCCCCCCGGATCCCCCGTCCGCCCTCGCCACCACGGCGCAGCCGCGACCGGCGGGCCACGCCCCAGCCGCCGGCCGAGACGCCAGAGCCCGCGGAGCCCCCCGAGCCAGAGCCGCGGGGACCCGAGCTCCTGCGTTCCGGCGAGCCGGCCGAAGCGAAAGTGATCTCCGTGGTTGACGAGCGGACCATCGGTCCGGTAACCCGCAGCCGCCTGACACTCGAGTTCCCGCGCCAGGACGGGCGGCCGGTCGAGGTCACCACCCGGGTGGCCTTCCCTACCCCAGCTGCCCGCGGCCGGGTCAAGGTGGGCGGAACCATCCCCGTTCGCTACGACCGCGACGATCCCACCCGAATCGTCGTCGACCTGCCCCCGGACTGAGTGGTCCAGACCCGGGCCGTCCCAAAGGAACCCCATTCTGTCCAGCGTCCTCGTTGACTTCGCCACCGACCTCCGCGGCCCGGCCTGGCTGCAATCGCAGCGCCGCGCCGCAGCCGAGCGATTTCTTCAACTCGGGCTGCCGACGGCGGCCCTGGAGGAATGGCGCTACAGCCGCATCGACGCGCTCGATCTCGACCGCTACCAGCTGACGGCGGCGCCGGCTTCCGGCCCCGATCCGGCGCCGTTGCCGGTCTTGGCGCAGTTGGTGGGCGCGCTCGGGCCACACGTCAGTGTGATCGAAACCCTCAACGGGGAGGTCGTCGGGGTCCGGGTCGGCCCGGACAGGACCGCCCCGGGCAGGACCGGCCCGGTTAGGACCAGCCCAGACAGGATCAGCCCTAACAGGATGAGCCGCGACACGGTCACCGTCGATCAGCTTGCCGATCCGGAGGCTCCGCCCGTCGAGCTGGGGGCGGTGGCCGGCGAACCCGATTCCCTGGTGACGCTCAACCGGGCGCTCGCCCCCGCTCCGGTGCGAATCCGGGCAGGGCGGGGTTCCAGCCCGGATCCGATTGTGGTCGTGCATCGGGTCGATCGGGACGGTGGGGCCGTCTTTCCCCGAATCCTGGTCGAGCTCGAAGAATCGGCGCATCTCTCGGTCCTCGAGGTGGTGGCGGGCTCCGGGGGGGCCCTGGTCGTTCCGGTCACCGAGCTCGACGTCGGAGCGGCCGCTCGTCTCTCGTACGTTCACGTCCAGCTTCTCGGCCCGCGGGCCTGGCAGATCGGGCTGCAAGGCAGCCGGGTGGCCCGGGACGGCTCGCTCATCTCGGCCGCGGTCGCCATCGGTGGCGACTACGCCCGGCTTCGCACCGATTCGGCGCTCACCGGTCCCGGGGCTGAAAGTCAACTGCTGGCGCTGTACTTCAGCGCCGACCACCAGATGCACGACTTCCGCACCGTGCAGCACCATCGGGCACCCAAGACCCGTTCGGATCTGCTCTACAAGGGCGCGGTCGCCAACTCGGGCCGCTCCGTCTACAGCGGTCTCATCCGGGTCGAGAAAGGGGCACGGGGCACGAACGCCATGCAGACGAATCGCAACCTGGTGCTGCACGAGGGCGCCCATGCCGATTCGGTGCCGAATCTCGAGATCGAGGACAACGACGTGCGCTGCAGCCACGCCTCCGCGGTCGGTCCGATCGCCGAGGATCAACGTTTCTACCTGGAGAGCCGTGGTGTTCCAGCCGACGCCGCCGACCGGCTCATCGCCCTCGGCTTTCTCGACGAGGTCCTGGAGCAGCTGCCGATGGCGGGCCTCGCCGGCGGCCTGCGATCGCTGCTCGCCGGCAAGCTCGAGGCCGCGGAGGCCCAGGAGGCCACCGGGACGGCGGCCACCGGGACGGCGGGTCGGCGCTGATGGCCGAGCTTGGTCGGATCAAAGCCGACAAGGTCGAGTCAGGATCGGCAGTGCGGCTCGATGGCGGTCCCGATGGCGTGTGCCTGGTGCGAATCGGCGACGACTTCTACGCCATCGGCGACCGCTGCAGCCATGCTGACTATTCGCTGTCCGAAGGGGACATCGACGTCGAGGACCGCTGGATTGAATGTTGGAAGCACGGCAGCGCTTTTTCCCTGGAGGACGGCCAGCCGCAATCGTTGCCGGCCACCCAGCCCGTCCCGGTCTACGAAGTCCACCTCGAGGGCGACGACGTGGTTGTGACCGACGGATCGCCCGGGTGAGCAGGGCGAACAGTTGAACGAGGGTGACAGCGAACAGTTGAACGAGGGCGTGAACGGACGGTTGATCGAGGGCAACAGCGGACTGGTGATCGAGGGACTGCATGCCGAGGCGGCAGGGTCCGGTCGCGAGATCCTGGCGGGCGTCGATCTGCAGGTTCGTTCGGGCGAGGTGCACGCGGTGATGGGCCCCAACGGGTCGGGGAAAAGCACGCTGGCCCACGTGATACTGGGCCGACCCGGTTATCGGGTCACCGCCGGGCGCGTCAGCCTGGACGGCGTCGATCTCCTGGCCCTCTCGACATGGGAGCGGGCCCAGGCGGGACTGTTCCTCGGGATGCAGTATCCGATCGAGGTACCTGGTGTGTCGCTGGCCGATGTTCTCGTTGAAGCGCTGCGTTCCGCCGGCCGCGACACCAGTGCGGTACCGGCGCTGGTGGCGGCGGAGGCCGCCCGCGTGGGCTTCGACGAGCGGTTCCTGGCCCGGCCGCTCAACGTGGATCTGTCCGGCGGCGAGCGCAAACGCAACGAGACGGTCCAGCTGGGGGTGCTCCGCCCCCGTTTCGCCGTCCTCGACGAGATCGATTCCGGACTCGACGTCGACGCCCTCCGGGCCGTGGCCCGCCGGGTGGAAGCTGCCACCACCGAGACGGGGCTCGGCGTGTTGGCCATCACCCACTACACCCGCCTGCTGGGCGTCCTCCACCCGGATCACACGCACGTGCTGTCGAAAGGCCGCATCGCAGTGAGCGGCGGGCCGGAGTTGGCCGAGGAGCTCGAACACACCGGTTACGCCGGTTATGCGGAGGAGCCGGCCGGCGACGCCTCCGGGCCCCCGTCGGATCGGCCGGATCGTCCCGGGCGCCCCGAGCGGCCCGAGATCGATGACCCGTTCGGCGGTCCGGGCGCTCCCGACGACCCCTTTGCCGACCCGCTCAGCTGAATGCCGCGGCCGGTAGCGCGGGCGGGGCGCTAACGAACGCAGACAAGAGCCGGGGCGTGCTCACCCGCGGCGCTGGGCGCGGGCTTGGCCGGCTGGGCCGCCGGCTCGGGGCCGCCCTGCAGCGCGGGGGGCGGGGTCCCGAACCAACGCCAACGTAGGCTTGATCGCCCCGGTCGTCTCATCGACGGGTGGGCACCGAGGGACAGAAGGTCCCGGCGGTGCTCGCTCGCCAGCTGCTCCAACATCCAGGGGTGCATCTGGCGCTCCTTTCTGGGCTCCTGCGCCGTGATTCCTGCGCCGTGATTGTGTGCAGGTTACCGCCCATTTCCATAGTTGAACCAAGATTTTATGATATAGTTGCCTGACTATGCCAAGTGCCGATGCCACCATGACCTCTCCCGAGGCCGGCCTCCAGGCCCGTTTCGTTGTTCGGCCCTCGCTCGTGATGGAGCTGGTGTGGGCCCTGTTCGTCAAGGACGATCAAACCGAGGACGAGTTCCCCGTCCGGATCAACCGCTTCGCAGCCGCGCCCGGCCTGGACGAGAGGATCCGGGCTTTCTGGGACGACGGCGATGCCTGCTTCACCGAAGTGTTTGTGGTGGCCGAGCGGGGCGACGCGCTCTTCGAGACCGATCCGGACCGCCTGTTGGCTGGCCTGGCTGAGGGGTTGGCTGCCCCGAACCGCTTCGAGCGGCTGGCCTCCGAGACGCCCGAGGACCAGGAACGTTTCCGGGCCCGGCTGGCTCGCCTGCACGACGACCCGGACCTCCAGGCCGCCTGGCTCGACTTGGTTCGGGCCACCTGGGCTGCCGTCGACCCGGCCTGGCGAAGCGAGGGCAGGGAGACAGCCGAGGCCCGGGCGTGGGAGATCCGGGCCAAAGTCCCCGATGTCGGCAGCTATGCCGACCTGGTGCCCCTGGTGGGGGAGTGCGACTTCGGCGGCCGGCTGCCCCAACTCGTGAGCGAAGCCGCCGCCTACGGTCAGGACGTGGTGCTAGTGCCAGCCTGGCTCGGCCGCAAAGGCTTCCTGATGTCGCTCGCCACTGCCCTGGTCTGGGCGCCGCCGACCCCGTTCCGTCCAGCGGGGCCGAGCGCCGAGGTCCGCGACCGGGCCCGCCGGTACAAGGCCATGGGCGATCCCACCCGTCTGGCGATCTTCGAGGCCGCCGCCCATCGTCCTCGGAGCGTGGGGGAACTGGCCCGCGCCCTTGGAGTGGCGCAGCCCACCGTGTCCAATCACGTCCGGATCCTGCGAGATGCGGGATTGCTCGATCCGGAGAAAGGGGGAGGGAGGCGGCTAGTGGCCGATCTGGCCAGCTTCAAGCAATTCCAGGAAGAGGCCCGACGGGCTGTGACGAGCCGATCGGACTAACGTTACACCCCTAGCCTCCGGCCAGTTTGAGGTGTAATGTGGCAGCGATGGTTGCCACCGTGGTCCCTCCGGCCGGGCGCCTCCCGGACGTCCTGCCGACGAGCAGGCTTACCGATGCGGGACGCCCCGCTCCTCACATCAGGGAACAACTGCGGCGCATCCCGGACGCCCGTAACGCCGGCACGGTCATCGGAGCGTGGGCCCAGTCGTTTGGCGTGGTCGCGCTCGCGGCTGTGGTCAACCGGTGGTGGGCGTACCTGCTGGCCTTTTTTCTGATGGGTCGGGCCTTCGCCCTGCTCAGCATCCTGGCCCACGAGGCCGCCCACCGACTCCTGTTTTCCCGCCGACGGATCAACGATCTGGTCGGGCGCTGGCTGCTGGCCTATCCGGCCTTCGTGCCGTTCGACCTCTACCGGCGGTCGCATATGGCCCATCACCGCGATGAGATGGGACCGGACGAGCCGGACCTGGCGCTGTATTCAGGCTATCCAATCTCTCGCGCCTCAATGCGGCGCAAGCTGTTCCGCGACGCCGTGGGCATCTCCGGCTGGAAAAATCTGGCGCCGCTCTTGCGGGCGGTCACCCGGGCGTCGTCGCGTGGCCTCGCCCTGCGGATACTCGGTGTGCAGATGGTCATCTGGGCTGCCTTCTGGTTGGCCAGTGGCCGATGGTGGCTCTACCCGCTGCTGTGGCTGGCGCCCTGGATGACGGTGTGGCGGGTCATCAACCGCTTGCGCGCCATCGCGGAGCACGCCGGCTTGGAGCGTTCCTCCGATCGGCGCCGGACCACCCATGTGGTGCGTCAGCGCCCATGGGCCCGCTTCTGGATGGTGCCCTACCACACCGGCTGGCATCTCGCTCACCATGTGGACAGCGGGATTCCATGGCGTCGTTTGCCGGAGTTGCACGCCGAACTGGTTGCGGCCGGTTGGATCACCCCCGAACTGGAGTACCCGCGCTATCTGGCCCTTTGGCGGGCCCTGGCATCAGGTTCGCCGTAGGCGTCGGCTGGACCGAGCCGGAGCGGGAGTGTGGGTGGGGGTGGGCCGGCCGCCCCACAGGGTTTGCGCTAGCCGTGCCGGCGCCGCTCGCGTCTCAGCAGCTCGTCAAGCTCGCGTACGTAGCCGGCGTAGGCCCGACGCAGGCGCGGGCCCGGCCACCGGTCGGGGAGGAGGGTAGATGGCAACTGGGGATCGGTTTGCAGATGGCGGACAATGGCGGCGGCGGTCACGAAACGCCGCGCCGGGGTGCTCTCGGCGGCGAATGCGCTCAGCAGGGCGTCCGCCTGGCCGGCCCATCCTTTCAGGTCCCACAGGCTGGCGGCCAGAGTGCTGGCCTCGGCCGGCCGCCATGGCTCGGAGGATCGCCCCGACGATCGCCCAACCGATGATGGCCCAGGGGTAGGTCCGAGGCGCACTTCGAAGCGCCAGACCAGATCCTGCAGCGAGTTCGGCCAGGCTCGGCCGAGGTTGGCAGGCCGGGTCCACACCCCGCTCCGTAGCTCACCTAGCCGGAGCGCGGCGAGCTCGGCGACCACCGTTGCCCGTTCAGCCGCGCTCTGAACGGCTGGCCCGATCACGGCCATCTCCCAGCTGCCCCGCCACGGTCGGGTCGCCGGGGACCGTCCTTCGTCCAGCCGCTGCTGACGGGCCAGGAGACGGTCGCTCAGGCGGTACCGGCTGTCCTCGGCAACGACATCGTGATCAGCCACCAGCCGGGAAAGCGCGACCCGGGTCGTTCCCTCGTTGATGCCAAAGAGCTCGGTCGTTCGCACGATCGACCGCACCGGCAGGATGGGCGGGTGGACGCCGAGCAACACCGAAAGGATGACGGATCGAGCGGTGAGCGGTCGAAGTCCGAGCCCATCGTGGTTGCGGTCAGACGCCCCTCGAGCTCGAGACGCCTCACGGACCACTGTGCCGGCCGCGATAATGCCCGAACCGGTATCCGATCCAGCCGGCCAGCCCCGCCACGACCAACAGCTCCAGCACCCGCAAGACGGCAAAGACCGCCCCCGCCAGGAACCAGGCGATGACCGCCAACGCGATGACGCCGATGACCGCCATTGTGACGTGGCTCGAGAGGGAGCGGGTCCTGTCCCGGGACGCCCCGGGCGGGTAGCCGGCAGCCGGCTGATCTGGCCGCTGGCCGGCCCGCTGCGGCTTGGGCAACCGACCGGCTACCCCTCCTCCACCCGCGCCCGCCAACTGTCCGGGCCGAGTTTCAACCTGAACTTCAGGTTGAGTCCCGAGCGTTCGGCAGATGAGGCAGTCGGCTGGGGGGAACCCGTGAGAGCAGGTGGCGCTCATGTGCCGGTCAACCGCTCAACCACCGGCATCGGCGCCTGGCACTGCTTCTCCTCCCAGGACAGGGCGCAGGCCGTGGAACAGAAGCGCTGGATGCTGCCGTCCGGCCCGAATCGGGTGTCCAGACCGGAAATGAGGGGGAGCACCAGACCGCAGCACGGGTCGCTGACCATGACGTCCGTGGTCCCCACCGAGATCTGGCTCGCTTCCAGCGGTCGGTCGAAGCCCAGGGCCGGATACAGCCGGGTTTCGCCGGCGGCCACCCAGCGGGGGACGTGGCCGACGACCTCCCGGGTGGCGAGGGTTTGGCCCGGCCGGGCCGCGTCGCACAGCCGGGAGGCCACGTTGGTGGCCCGGCCGATGTAGTCGTCGCCTTCGAACATGATGACCGGGCCCCGAGATATGCCGGCTCGTACCTCTAGGGGGATCGAAATCGGCACGATCACACCGAGCTCCAGCACGGCTGACGCCACCGCCTGCGTGTCCTCCGAGCTGAACATCGCCCCGTCGCCCAGCCACTTGGTCACCCGCACACCCCGTCGGGCCGCGATTTCCCGGATCCGGGTTCGAAAGTCGGCGAGCACGATCACTGTGCGCTCGTCGCCATAGTGCTCGATGAAGGCGGTGAAGCCACACAGGTCGACAAACGCGAAGCAGCGCTCTACCCGCATCCCACCATCGTGGGCGACCCTGCTGCGTTACACAAGCCAGATCGCGGCGGCCAACATCAAGGCGGATCACATCGATCGGCAGTTCGACCGTTCGACCAGGACCCGCCCGGCTGGCCCTACTCGACCCGGCTGGCCCTACTCGACCCGGCTGGCCCTACTCGACCCGGCTGGCCCTACTCGACCCGGCTGGCCCTACTCGACCCGGCTGGCCCTACTCGACCCGGCTGGCCAGGACGAACTCCGGGTAGAGCGGCACGATATGCACGGGGACCCCCAAATGCGCCGCCTCGACGATCATGCCGTTGCCGACGTAGATGGCGACATGCTGGGCCGGGTCGCCGAAGAAGACCAGGTCACCCGGTTGGAGCTCGGACATCGAGATATGGATGGTTGCGGCGTACTGGGCGCCGCTGAAGTGGGGGAGCGAGATCCCCACCTGGGCGTAGGCCCACTCCACCAGGCCGGAGCAGTCGAACGCGGAAGGGCCGGCCCCACCGAACACGTACGGGTCGCCCACCCTGCTTTCGGCCGCGGCGACCGCCCCGGCCGCGCCGGCGAAAGTGGGCGGCGCCGCGCTCTGGGGGGCTGGAGCGGCCGTACTGGTGGCCGCCACCTGCTGGGCTGGCTGGACCGCGGCTGGCTGGGCCGCCGCTTGCTGGGCCGCCGCCTGCTCTGCCGCCGCCTGCTCTGCCGCCGCCTGCTCTGCCGCCGCCTGCTCTGCCGCCGCCCGGGCCGCGGCTGCTGCGGCGGCAGCCGCCTGCTGTTGGGCAACCAGTACGGCGATGCGGCCTTTGTCCTGGTTGAGCGTGCTCTGCAGTTGGGCCTGGACGGCAGTGGCGGCCTGGCGAGCCTGGCTCACTCGCCGGACCGCCGCCTGGGCCGCCGCGGTCTGCTGCTGAAGACGGGCCTTTGCGTCCTGATCCTGTAACGCGGCCAGGCGGTACGCGTCGATGGCGTCGCTCTCATCGGTTGCCAGACTGTCGACGTACTCCGCTCGCAAGATGCTGTCGGTCGCGCTGGTCAGCGGGTCGCTGTTGCTGGTCACGGGGTTGCCGCCCCCGTGCACGTAGGCCTGGATGGCGTCCGCTTGCAGCACGCTCCGACTTCGCGAGGCCTGGGCGGATGCCTGAGCCACCTGCTGGGCGGCCTGGGCGACCTGCCCTTCGAGCGTCTGGACGTTCAGCACGTCACTGTCGTACTGCTCGCTGAGCGCGTCCTCCTGGAAGCCCAGACTCTGGATTCGGGCCGCCAGCGCGCCCGCCTGAGCCCGTAAATCCGAGATCTGATCACCGGATGCTACAGGGACGGCGAAATTCAAGACCACCAGTACGAAACAGGCCGCGGTCAGAAGGGCGCGCGCGGTACCAGCGCGAAATGCACGTGCACGTAGTCACAACGGATTCGTACCTTAAACCAGCGGCTCCGCCAAGATCAAGGACTTGGTTCCGTCATTTATTTGTCATGCTGGCAGGCGGGTGCCTCGAGCGGCCGCTCGGTGGCCTCATTGCGACCCGAGAAACCCCGATTACCAGGGGATTTACCAGTCCAGTAACTGCGTCCGGGGCGGACTGAGCCGGCCCGGCCCTGGCCGCCACCGACGCAGATAGATTCTAAATAGGTGCCAAATCGTTGGTCTTGGCCCCCGTTTGCAGGCCATTGATGCCGGTCCTCATAACGTGAGTACCTGTCGTTCAGAAGCGATGGCCGAAGGCATTTGGCGTCGTCGTGCACGTTCAGTAGTCGCGGTATCACGCGGGAGGGTCGATATTAAAAGAATGACGATTTTCTCCACATCGAAGCCGGTAGGAAGGCGAAGCGATAGCCTGCAGGCGATGACCGATATCTCCGTTTCGCCTGTCCGTAGCGACCCGCTCCTCGACGGCGAGCACGAGCGGATGGCCCACATCGTGCTCGAAGGCTTCAAGCCCGACGAGGGCGACTTCGTGTCGATCGGCCCGACGGTGGTGGAGGGCCTGGTCAACGGCACCGCCGTGAAGGCGCTCTGCGGCAAGATATGGGTACCCGGGCGTGACCCCAAGAAGTACCCGCTGTGCCCGACATGCAAGGAGATTGCCGAGGCTCAGGGCTGGCAGCTGCCGAGCCAGTAAGGCGTCGGTCGCCGGGAGGGGGGCGCCTCACGCGTCGGGGGGCGGGAATGACCCTCCTGCCGCGATCAGCCGCTGCAGGGCCATGACGCGGGTCGGGCGGCGCATTCCGATCGCCGCCACCAGACGCCCGGCGCGGCCGTAAGCCGCCACAAAGCGATCGTCGGCCGGATCTCCCTCGAGCACCGACACGACATCGCCGGGACGCGTCTCGCCGACGAACTGGATCTTGGTCCCGAATTGGTCCGACCAGAAGTACGGAGTCGGCGAGAACGTCGGGGCGCCATCGCCTTCGAGCAGGGACCTGGCAGCTGCTTCGCCCTGGTCCGCGGCATTCGTCCAGTGCTCGATCCGCACCGCTTCCCCGTAGCCCGGGTGGACCCAGCGAGCCACGTCGCCCGCCGCCACGACATCGGGCCGCCATCGCCCGTCAGCTCGCACCCGGAGCCGCGAATCGCAGAGAATCCCGTCGCCGACCTCGACCCCTGATCCGTCCAGCCACGCGGTCGCCGGCGTCACACCGATGCCGACCACCACCAGATCGGCCGGGATGAGACCCCCGCCGGCCAGGCGGACCGCCTCCACCCGCCCGGCCCCGACCAGGCCGTCGAACGCCGCGCCGAGGAGCACTTCCACGCCGTGGCGGCCGTGCGTGGCCGCGATGGCAGCTCCCATCTCCGGCCCGATGGCTCGTTCCAGCGGTACGGGCAGAACCTCGATGACCGTGACCGAAAGGCCGCGCTGGCGGGCGCTGGCCGCCACCTCCAATCCGATGAACCCGGCGCCGATCACCACCACCCGCTCGGCTTTCACCAGGTCATCGCGGAGAGCGATGGCGTCGTCGATGGTGCGGAGGTAGTGCACGCCCGGGCCACGTGTCGCACCGGGCAGGACCCGGGGCGCCGCGCCCGTCGCGATCACCAGCATGTCGAACGGCACCTCATCCCCCTCGGCGAGCCGAACCCGTTTCCGGTCCAGGTCGAGGCCGGTCACCGCCACGCCGAGCAGCCACTCGGCGTCAAGCTCGGCGTCGACGACGAGGACCACGTCCTCCGGTCCCGCCTTGCCGGTGAGGATTTGCTTCGACAGGGGCGGACGATCGTACGGCGGGTGCCGCTCTGCGCCGACGATCGTGATCGGACCGTCGTGCCCCGTCCTGCGCAGCGTCTCGGCCGCTCGCAGGCCGGCCAGGGACGCCCCGACCACTACGGCGCGCGGTTGCACGGCCGCCGACGCTATCGCTCCCACCATCTGGCGCTCCCACCATCTGCCCCTCCCACCATCTGGCGCTCCCACCACTGGCGCCCGGGACCGTGCCACCATGGCGGGATGACGCCCGGGATCAAGGAATGGTTCGCCGACCGGATCCCGAGCTATTGGCCCACCGATGGCCTGGAGGTCATCGCCGACCAGGACGAGATCCTGGTGGTGGCCGAGCTCGCGTCTGGCCATGCCGGGGGTCGCCAGGCGGAGGGCGAGAGCGGCGCGAGCGGCGAGAGCGGTGAGAGCGGTGCGAGCGAAGAGATCGCCGAGGATCTCTCGGGATTACGCACCTTCCGGGAGACGAGCCGCGACGAACGCATCGCGCTGGCCAAGGCGGCCGAGAAGACATTCGGGCGCAAGGTGTCGTGGGGAGCCCGCGCCGGGGACGTGGTGGTCGTCTTCACCACGGCGTCGGTGCCGGTGATGACCCGGCTCCGGCTTCCGGAACGACGGGTGCTCGACACGCTGATCGACGCCGGGGTGGCCAGGAGCCGGAGCGAGGCTCTCGCCTGGTGCGTCCGTCTCGTCGGCGACAACGAAAAGGACTGGATCGGCGAACTGCGCCGGGCCTTCGCTCATGTCGAGACGGTCCGTGATCGCGGCCCTCAATCCCGGCGCGATCGGATCCCGTTCACCGACGCCGGCACCGTCGCCGGGACCGAGGCGGACGCGATCGCCGGCACCGGCACCGGCATTGACACCGATAAGGATGCCGACGCCGGCGCCCGCTAGCTGCCGGCAGCCTCCCTAGGAGGCGGCGACGCGCTCGGATTCGAGGTGATCCAGCGCCTGAGCGAGGGTGTTCCACGAGAGAGTGGCGCACTTTATCCGGACCGGAAACTTCACCACTCCCTGGAGGGCCTCGAGGTCCCCGAGCGAAACGTCCGGCGCCGTATCGTCGCCGGCGGTCCCGACGGTGTCGTCGGTAGCGATCCCGCCGGCTCCGGCCGCCGGGGGAGCGTCCTCACCGGCGTCTCCGTCGCCGGGCCCGTCGAGGCGCTGCTCGTGGATCGACATCATCGACTTGAACTTCCGGATGGTGGCGCGGGTCTCCGCCAGGGTCTTGCCTTTGATCGCAGTGGACATCATCGACGCCGACGACTGGCTGATCGAACATCCCTGCCCGGTCAGCTTGATGTCCGCCAACTGGTCGCCCTCGATCTGCAGGTACAGCGTGATCTCATCCCCGCACAAGGGATTGAACCCGGTCTCGGAGTGGGCGGGCGGCGTCGGCAGCTCGCCCCGGTTCCGGGGGTTGCGGTAGTGATCGAGGATGATTTCTCGGTAGAGATCTTCGAGACCGGGCATTAGAGGTACCTGCCTGCAGTAGGGATGGTCAGGAGAAGAGGCGGTCCGCCGCGGCCAGCGCCTCCACGAGCACATCCACGTCGGCTTCGTCGTTGTACACGGAAAACGACGCCCGCGCCGTTGCCCCTATTCCAAGACATCGCATCAGCGGCTTGGCGCAATGATGTCCGGCCCGAACACAGACACCGGCTTCGTCGAGGACCTGCGACAGGTCGTGGGGGTGGACATCCTTGTAGTTGAACGAGATCACCCCGCCGCGCTGCGCCGCATCCTTGGGTCCGTAGATGACGATGTCCGGATAGCGCTCGGACAGGGCGGCCATGGCGTACTCAGTGAGCGACTGCTCGTGGGCTCGAACGTTCGGCATACCGAGGGCGGTCAGGTACTCGACGGCGACGCCGAGGCCCACGGCTTCGGCGATCGGCGGCGTTCCGGCCTCGAACTTCCAGGGCACGTCATTGGGCGTGAACCGGTCCAGGCGCACGTCGCGGATCATCTCGCCGCCACCGAGGAAGGGAGGCATGGCCTCCAGCAGTTCGGGGCGGGCCCAGAGGGCGCCGATGCCGGTCGGACCGAGCATCTTGTGGCTGGTACATCCGAAAAAGTCGACCCCGAGCGCCTTCACGTCGGTCGGCAAATGGGGCGCGTGCTGGGCGCCGTCGACGAGGATCAGGGCCCCGGCGGCATGGGCGGCGTCGGCCAGCTCGGCAATCGGGTTGATCGTGCCGAGTACGTTCGACATGGCCGACACGCCGAGCAGCTTCGCCCCTTCGAGGGTGCGAGCCAGATCCGACAGATCCAGCAGGCCGTCGCCGGTGAGCGGAAGGTAGCGAAGCTCGATGCCGCGCTCCTCCTTGAGAATCAACCAGGGGACGATGTTGGCGTGATGCTCCATCTCGGTGAGGACCACGACGTCGCCCCGGGTCAGATTCGAACGACCCCACGCATAGGCCACCAGATTGATGGCCTCGGTCACGTTCTTGGTGAACACCACTTCGTTCGGGGCGGCACCGATGAATCGAGCCAGCGCCGACCGTCCCCCTTCGAACAGGCCGGTGGCCTCCTCGGCGATGGTGTACACACCTCGGTGCACGTTGGCGTGCGTGGTCTCGTAGTAGTGGTTCATGGCGTCGATGACCGCCACCGGTTTCTGGGATGAGGAAGCAGAGTCCAGGTAGACCAGACGTCGGCCGTGAACCTGGCGCTCGAGGATCGGAAAGTCCTTCTTGATGCTCGTGACGTCTAGCGCCATGCCTCGTACCCTTCTTCCTCCAGCTGGCGGGCGAGCTCGGGGCCGCCGCTGGTGACGACGCGTCCTTCGATCAACAGGTGGACGAACTGCGGTTTGAGCTGCTCGAGGATCCGCTGGTAATGGGTGACCACCAGCACGGCGAGCTCCGGGCGGGTCCGGCGCACCGCCTCCACGCCCCGGGCCACCACTCCGAGGGCGTCGATGTCCAGGCCGGAATCGGTCTCGTCGAGCATCGCGAACTCGGGCTCGAGGATGGCCAGCTGGAGGATTTCGTTGCGCTTCTTCTCGCCGCCGGAAAAGCCCTCGTTGAGGTAGCGGTCGCCGAAGGACGGGTCCATGCCCAGCCGCTTCATCCACTCCATGATGGACACCCGCAACTCGAGAACCGACAGCTCCATGCCCCGGCGGGCCGACAGAGCCTGGCGCAGGAACTGGGCGACCGGGACGCCGGGAATCTCCTCGGGGTACTGGAAGGCCAGGAACATTCCGGCCTTGCCGCGCACATCCGCCGGCCAGTCGGTGACGTCCTCCCCCTTGAACCGGATCCGGCCCTCGGTCACCTGGAACGCCGGGTTGCCGAGCAGGGCGTTGGCGAGCGTCGACTTGCCCGAGCCGTTGGGACCCATGAGGGCGTGCATCTCGCCGGCGCCGACGGTCAGGTCCACGCCATTGAGGATCTCGGTGCCTTCCACCGACACATGGAGATTTTCGACCTCGAACAACGGGGGAGCCACACCGTTAGTTTATTACCACTACGGCGATAGGGGAAAATAGGGAGCGGGGACGCGCGGTACCCCCTCGCCGGGCCGCTAGCCTGCCGCTTCGATGGCCGACCCGTGGACCTCGCAGGCGAGCGTCGTCATTGGGGGGTCCGGACGATCGGGTCACGCTGGTCGAGGGGTCCGCTTTCCTGATCTGCGCTCCCGATGGCGATGTGTCCCCGGTGTCGGCGGAGGGATTCTTCTTCCGCGACACCAGGTTCCTGTCCGCGCTGGTCCCTGCGGATCAACGGACAGGCCCCCGAGGTCCTCGCCCGCGGCGTCGCCGATCCCTATTCCGCCACCTTCGTGGCCCGGGGCCGGCCCCGTCAGGACCGGGCCGACTCCAACCTGATGGTCGAGCGACGTCGCTATGTCGGGCGGGGCATGCGCGAGGACCTGGTGATCCGCAACTTCGGAGAGGAGCCGGCGTACTGCGCGACGGAGCTCGTATTCGGGGCTGACTTCGCCGACCTCTTTGCCGTCAAGGAAGCGCGTGCGGCCGACAGCGGCGAGCGGGACGTGAGCGAGGATGCCGGGACGCTGCTGTTCGGCCACCGCAACGGTGGTCACCGGCGGACCCTCCGCATCTCCTTCTCGCAGCCGGCCGTGCTCGACGGCAATACGGCCCGCTGGGAGGTCATCATCGCGTCCAAGGGGACCTGGACGCTGTGCCAGCAGTTCACCTGCGGCATCGACGCGGACGAGATCGAGCCGCGCTGGCTGTGCGGCCAGCCGATCGAGCGGGCCAAGCCGGCCGAGCGTATGGCGGCCTGGCGGCGCAGCGTGCCGGTGCTCGACACCGACCACGAAGGTCTGCGGGCGGTGGTTGCCCGCAGCGCCGAGGACCTCGGAGCGCTGCGCATCTTCGATCCTGATTACCCCGAGCGGACGGTGGTGGCCGCGGGCGCCCCGTGGTTCATGACCCTCTTCGGGCGTGATTCGCTGCTGACCGCCTGGATGGCGCTCCTCGTCGATCCCGAGCTCGCTCTCGGCACCCTGCAGACCCTGGCCCGTTTCCAGGGAAAGGACGTCCGTCCCGGACAACGAGGAGGAGCCCGGCCGGATCCTGCACGAGATGCGATTCGGCTGAAGCGTCGTCGCTCTCACTCGGCGGCGGAACGATCTACTACGGCACAGCTGACGCCACCCCGCTGTTCGTCATGCTGCTCGGGGAGCTGCGCCGGTGGGGCATGGCCCGCGAGGCCGTCGACGAGCTGCTCCCGCACGCCGATCGCGCCATCGAATGGATCGAGCAGTTCGGCGACCGGGACGGCGACGGCTACGTCGAGTACCAGCGCACGTCGGACCGGGGCCTGCGCAACCAGGGCTGGAAGGACACCAACGACGCCGTCCGCTTCGCCGACGGTCGCCTGGCCGAGCCACCTATAGCTCTAGCTGAAGTTCAGGGATACACCTACGGTGCCTACCTGGCCCGGGCCTTCTTCGCCGCCGAGCAGGGCGACGCCGCCCGCTCCTCGGAGCTACGGGCCCGGGCCGCTGCTCTCAAGGCCGCCTTCAACCGCGACTTCTGGGTCGAGGACCAGGGCTGGATCGCCATGGGCCTCGACCGCGACAAGAAGCCCATCGACGCCCTGACGTCCAACATGGGCCACTGCCTCTGGACCGGCATCCTCGACGCCGACAAGGCCGACGCGGTGGCCCGCAAGCTGCTGAGCCCCGACCTGTACAGCGGTTGGGGGGTCCGCACCCTCGCCGCATCGATGACCGGCTACAACCCGATCAGCTACCACTGCGGGTCGGTCTGGCCCCACGACAACGCCATCGTGGCGGCCGGGCTGATGCGCTACGGCTACGTGCGCGAGGCCCAGCGGGTGATCATGGCCATCCTCGACGCCGCGGTGGCCCAGGGCGGCCGCCTGCCCGAGCTGTTCAGCGGGCTGGAGCGCATGGAGCTGCCGATCGTGGTCTCCTACCCGACGTCGTGCTCGCCTCAGGCCTGGGCGGCCGCCTCGCCGCTGCTCATGCTGCGCACGCTGCTGCGGCTCGATCCGTGGGTGCCGCGAGGGAAGGTATGGCTGCATCCGGCCCTGCCGGAGCAGATCGGGCGGCTGTACGTGGGGCGGATCCCGCTCGCCGGCGCCCGGGTGTCGGTCACCGTCGAGGGCGACAAGGTGGAGGTCGAGGGGCTCCCGGCCGACCTCGAGCTGGTCGACGCCCCTCGCCATCCCCTCACCGGCTCCTGACCGGCTCCTGACCCCTCCGGGCGACCGGCCTGGCCTGCCGCGATGGGTGCATTTCGCGCCTTGGGATCGCCAACCTACCAGCCCCGGTCGATCCACTCCTGCAGGTGGGGTGCCTCGTCCCGATGGTGGTGTCGGCGCCGTGGCCGGGCAGGACGAGCGTCTCGGCCGGGAGCCCGGCGAACAGGCGGTCCTCGATGGACCGGATGATGGTCGGGAAGTCGCCGCCGGGGAAGCTGGTGGCGCCCGGGACCGCCCGGGAACAGGGTGTCGCCGCTGAAGAGGACCGGTGATCCCTCGAGCCGGAAGCACATCGAGCCGGGGGTGTGGCCCGGCGTCAGCGATCGTGTGCAGGCGGAGGCGGCCCACCTCGATCACCGACCCGTCCTCGAGAACGAAGTCGTAGGACGGCAGCATCGATGCGTCGGCTCGGCCGTGACGCCCACCTCGTAGCCGGCGTCGCGCACGGCCGGGACGGCCTGGATGTGGTCCCAGTGGCCGTGGGTCTCCAGCACCTGGCGAACCCCGAGCCGCCGGCACAGGTCGAGCAGCTTGTCGTGCTCGTTGGCCGCGTCGAGGAGGACCGCATCGCCGGTCTGCTTGCAGCGCAGCACGTAGACGTTGTTGTCCATGGGCCCGACGACGACCCGGTGGATCTCGGCCTGGCTGTCCTCGTAGTGCATGCCGGCCAGCCTATGGACTAGAAAAGGGCCCCGACGATCACGGGCCCAAGGGGGATGAATCAGCGTGAATTTTGCGTTCAGTGAAGAGCAGGAAGAGCTCCGCCAGGTCGGTCCGCCGCTTCCTCGAGGACAAGTCCCCCGAGGCCGAGGTCCGCCGGCTGATGGACACCACCGAGGGCTACGACCCGGCCGTGTGGTCCCAGATGGCCGAGCAGCTGGGTCTGCAGGGCCTGGCCATCCCCGAGGAGTTCGGCGGGTCCGGGCTACACCTACGTGGAGCTGATCGTGGTGCTCGAGGAGATGGGCCGGGCCCTGCTCTGTGCGCCCCTACTTCTCCAGCGTGGCCCTGGCCGCCAACCTGCTCCTGGTCTCGGGTGACGACGCCGCCAAGAAGGACTACCTGCCCGGAATCGCCAACGGTTCCACGATCGCCACGGTCGCCCTGGCCGAAGCATCCGGGCGCTGGGACGAGGAGGGCGTCACCCTCGAGGCCAGCGGTTCGGGCGACAACTGGACGCTCTCCGGCGAGAAGCTCTACGTGCTCGACGGCCACACCGCCGATCTGATCCTGGTCGCGGCCCGCACCGCCGGCGGCGTGTCGCGTGTTCGCCGTCGACAAGGGCGCCTCCGGCCTGACCGCCACCGCCGCTGTCGACCATGGACCAGACCCGCAAGCAGGCCCGGCTCACCTTCGACGTCGACGCCGGCCCGGCTGGTCGGCACCGAGGGCGAGGGGTGGGCCGACGATCTCCAAGATGCTCGACCTGGCCGCGGTCGCGCTCGCCGCCGAGCAGGTCGGCGGGGCCCAGAAGGTGCTCGACATGGCGGTCGAGTACGCCAAGGTCCGGGTCCAGTTCGGCCGGCCCATCGGCAGCTTCCAGGCCATCAAGCACAAGTGCGCGGACATGCTGCTCGAGGTCGAGTCGGCCAAGTCGGCCGCCTACTACGCCGGATGGGCGGCCGCCGAGGACAACGACGAGCTGCCCGTGGTCGCCAGCCTGGCCAAGTCGTACTGCTCCGAGGCCTACTTCCACGCCGCCGCCGAGAACATCCAGATCCACGGCGGCATCGGCTTCACCTGGGAGCACCCCGCCCACCTGTACTTCAAGCGGGCCAAGAGCTCCGAGCTGCTCTTCGGCGACCCGACCTACCACCGCGAGCTGCTGGCCCAGCGCATCGGGATCTGATGGGGGCCCACGCTTTTTGCCCCGAATGGGTTTGCTGAGCGCCGCGAACTGACTAGCATCGGGGCTACCGAGGAAAGGAGGTGGTCCAGCTGAGCAGTCAACGATGTGGGACCTCGGAGGTGGCTGGTCGCTAGGCGGCCGCTGGACCACCTGGTCAATCCACACCAGTTACCCGGGGCGCGCCGGTCGGGAACTTGGTCCCACCCGACACCAAAACGGGCGTTCTGATCCAGTAAGACGTTGCAGCGGGGTCGCCTTCGGGCGGCCCCGCTTGCGCGAGAGTGGGTCCGTGCGCGACCTGGGGAGCGAACCGAGGTGACAGGTTGTGGCACCATCGCCTGGATGGGGCCACAATGACCACCGAGCACCCCCAACTGGCGCCGGGAACCGGGGGGTCCTTCACCATCCGGACCGCTGAAGTGTCACTGGCCGCCTACCTGGCCCGGCCGGCCCCGTCGGCCGCAGGCGGTGGCGGCCGGCACGGCCTGGTGCTCTGCCACGGTTTCCCCGTCGAGCCGAGCGAGGACGAACATCCAGACCGTGGCTACCACGAGCTGGCCGACCGCCTGGCCGCCGACACCGGCTGGATGGTGCTGACCTTCAGCTTCCGGGGCATCTCCGAGTCGTCGGGCAACTTCTCGCTCGGTGGCTGGCTGGCCGACCTCAAGGCGGCCACCGATGTGCTCCTCCAGACGCCCGGCGTGGACGGGGTGTGGACCTGCGGTTTCGCGGCCGGCGGCGCCCTGGCCCTGTGCGCGGCGGGGGAGGACCCGCGGATCCGGGGGGTCGCAGCCTTCTCGGCGCCGGCCGACTTCGCCGAGCGGTCGGTGGACGCCCGCCGGTTCGTAGCCCAGGCGCGGGCCGCCGGCGTCATCAGAGAACCCGGTTTCCCCCCCGATCTCGACGCCTGGGCTCGGGAGCTGCGCGAGATCCGGCCGCTCAGCCTGATCGCCAAGATCCCGCCCCGTCCCATCCTGCTGGTGCACGGCGCCAACGACGAGGTGGTCCCGGTCCTCGACGCCCGGGCCCTTGCGGACGTCGGCGCACGGCGAGGTCGAGCTGCGGGTGCTGGCGGGGGCCGCCCACCGGCTCCGCCACGATCCGCGGGCCATCGCCATACTGATCGGCTGGCTCGATCGCCAGGAGGCTTGATCTACGAGGCGACGGCGGCGTCGATGCTGTCCCGCAGCCGCCGCGCCGCGGCTTCTGGTTCCGCAGCGGTGGTCAGGTAGCGGACCACGACGAAGCGCCGGGCGCCGGCCGCGACCAGCCCGGGCACCGTCTCGGGCGTCACCCCGCCCGGTCACGAACCACGGCCGCGTCTCGCTCGAGGCGGCGGCGTAGGCCACGTACTCGGGGCCCGTCCCCGGCCGGCCCGGCTTGGTAGGGGTGGGAGTGACCGGCCCGGCCGACAGGTAGTCGGCGGTCGAGCCGGCGGCCGCGGCCCACTCGCTCGGGGCGTGGGTGGAGAACCCGATGATGGCATCGGGACCGAGGATCCGGCGGGCCACTTCCGGCGGGGTGTCGTCCTGGCCGACGTGGACACCGTCCGCCTGACAGGCCAGGGCCAGGTCGGGCCGGTCGTTGAGGATGAACGGCACCCCGAACTCGGCACACACCGCGGCGGCCAGCTCCGCCCGGGCCAGGAGCGGGCGGGCATCCAGCTCCTTCTCCCGCAGCTGGACCACGTCCACCCCGCCCCGGAGGCATGCGCTCAGGAACGACGCCAGATCGGGCCGGTCCGGCGTGCACAGGTAGAGCCGGCGCCGAGATAGCTCCCGACGAGCAGGGAGGCCGGCGGGATCAGCCCCCGGCAACGGCTCGCACCAGCTCGATGCGGTCGCCCTCCGCCAGCACCGTGCCGGCCATGTCCGCCCGGTCGACCGCTTCGCCGTTGCGCTCGGCCACCACCCACTTGGCGCCGAGGCCCAGGACCTGGAGCAGGTCGGTCAGGTGGGCGCCGTCGGGCAAGACGACAGGATCGCCGTTGGCGATGACCTGCACCGGTCAGGTGCCACCTTTGGCGGCGGCTTTGATCTGGGCCTTGTAGGCGCGCACCCGGCCGAGCGATTCGGGATCGACGATGTCGGCCACGGAGAAATAGGTGCCCGTCTCGCCATAGCGCCCGGCGGCCTCCTCCCATCCTGGTGGCCGCACGCCGAGCTGCTTGCCGAGCAAGCCCACAAAGATACGGGCCTTTTGTTCGCCGAAGCCCGGCAGGGCTCGCACCCGGCCCAGCAGTTCGGCCCCGGTCGGCGCGGTGTTCCAGATGGACGCGGCGTTGCCGCCATATTCCGTGACCACCACGCGGCAAAGCTCCTGCACCCGTTTGGCGTTCGCGGCCGGGAAGCGGTGCAGCGCCGGCCGGGACGAGAAGATGGCCACCAGCTTGTCGGGATCCATGCCCGCCAGCTCCTCGGCGTCGTATCGGTGCCCGAGCCGCTCCCGCAGGTCGAGCGGCGCGGTGAACGCCCGTTCCAGCGGGACCTGCTGGTCCAGGACCATCCCGATCAGCAGGGCCAGCGGATCGTCGGAGAGGAGCTGGTCGGCGTCGGGGTTCTGGCTTAGGTGCAGGGCGGCCATGGGCCTACGGTAGCCCGACCACGTGCTCGGCTCATCCGGGCTCCGCCACTCGGGGGTCTGGGGCGTCGGCGTCGATCCCGTAGCTGGCGATGGCCTTGTCGACCTCGGCCGCCTTGGCCTCACCGGTCGATCGCAGCCCGTCGAGCACGGCCACCACCACGTGGGCGGCGTCGGTCTCGAAGTGGCGGCGCAGGGCCTCACGGGTGTCGGATCGGCCGAACCCGTCGGTGCCGAGCGGGATGAAGTGGCGAGGGCACCCAGCGGGCGACCTGGTCCGGCACCGCCTTCATGAAGTCGGTGACGGCCACGATGGGCCCGCCGGCGCGGTCGAGCATCTCGGTCACGTACGGGGTGCGTGGCTGCATGGTCGGGTGCAGCCGGTTCCAGCGCTCGACCGACAGGGCGTCCTCGCGCAGGGCCTTGTAGCTGGTGGCCGACCACAGCTCGACTGCGACGTCGTGGTCCGCGGCCAGCAGCCGCTGCGCCTCCAGGGCGGCCTGCGACGCTGACCCCGAGAAGAGGATCGTCGCCCTTCGAGACAGACTCTGGTGCGACTTGCCCTTGGGGGCCGGGGCGAAGCGGTACAGACCCCGGACGATGCCGTCGCCGATGCCGTCCGGCTTGGCGGGCATCTGGTAGTTCTCGTTGTAGAGGGTGAGGTAGTAGAAGATGTCCTCGGGCTTCGGTCCGTACATGCGGGTGATGCCGTCCGAGACGATGGCGGCGACCTCGTAGGCAAAGGCGGGGTCGTAGGCCGCCACGTTCGGCACCGTCGATGCCAGCAGCAGCGAGTGGCCGTCATCGTGCTGCAGGCCTTCGCCGAGGAGGGTGGTGCGGCCCGCGGTGGCGCCGAGCAGGAAGCCCCGCCCGCGCATGTCCCCGAACGACCAGATCAGGTCGCCGACGCGCTGGAAGCCGAACATCGAATAGAAGATGAAGAACGGGATCATGGGCTGGCCCCATGTGGCGTACGCGGTCCCGGCGGCGGTGAAGTCGGCCATGCCGCCCGCCTCGGTGATCCCCTCCTCCAGGATCTGGCCGTCCTTGGCCTCCGAGTAGGTCAGCATCAGCTTGGAGTCGACCGGCTCGTACAGCTGCCCGAAGGGGGCGTAGATCTTGACCTCCTTGAAGAGGGCGTCCATGCCGAAGGTGCGGGCCTCGTCGGGGATGATCGGCACGATTCGCTGGCCCACCCCCTTGTCGCGCAGCAGGTTGCGCAGCATCACCGCGAACGCCATGGTCGTCGAAACCGATCGCTTCCCTGAACCGGTGTCGAACTCGGCCAGCGTCTTGTCGGCCGAGCGCGGGCAGTGGCCTGGCCCGGACCACGCGGTGGGGGAGCGACCCGTTCAGGGCCCGGCGGCGTTCCATCATGTACTCGTACTCGACCGAGTCGGGCGGCGGGCGAGTAGAAGGGAGGCTCGCCCTGCCTCCAGGATCGAGTCGGGGATCTCGTCCTGCAGGTACAGGCGGTCGCGGAGCAGCTTGAGCTGCGGCGGCGTCATCTTCTTGATCTGGTGGGTGGAGTTGCGGGCCTCGATCTCCGGGCCGAGCGTCCAGCCCTTGATGGTCTTGGCCAGGATGACCGTCGGCTGGCCGGTGGTCTCCGTGGCCGCCTTGTAGGCGGCGTAGAGCTTGCGGTAGTCGTGGCCGCCGCGTGGCAGGTTGCGCAGGTCGTCGTCGGACAGATGCTCGACGAGCGCTCGCAGGCGAGGGTCGGGGCCGAAGAAGTGCTCCCGGATGTAGGCGCCGTCCTCGGTCGCGTACTTCTGGAACTCGCCGTCGACGGTCGTGTTCATCTTGTTGAGGAGAACCCCGTCGACGTCGCGGGCCAGCAGCTCGTCCCACTTCGCCGCCCCACACCACCTTGATGACGTTCCATCCGGCGCCGCGGAAGGTGGCCTCGAGCTCCTGGATGATCTTGCCGTTGCCCCGGACCGGCCCGTCGAGGCGCTGCAGGTTGCAGTTGACGACGAAGATCAGGTTGTCCAGCTGCTCGCGAGCGGCCAGTGAGAGGGCGCCGAGCGTCTCGGGCTCGTCGCACTCGCCGTCGCCGAGGAAGCACCACACCCGGCTCTGCGACGTGTCGGCGATCCGGCGGTTCTGCAGGTACCGGTTGAAATGGGCCTGGTAGATGGCGTTGAGCGGACCGAGCCCCATCGAGACGGTCGGGAACTCCCAGAAGTCGGGCATGAGGCGGGGGTGCGGGTAGGACGACAGCCCGCCGGGGCCGGCCTCGGCGGCCCTGGAGCTCGCAGGCGGAAGTAGGTCAGCTGGTCCTCGCTCAGGCGACCCTCCAGGAAGGCCCGGGCGTAGATCCCGGGAGCGGCGTGCCCCTGGAAGTACACCTGGTCGCCGGCCTGCCCGTTGGCCTTGCCCCGGAAGAAATGGTTGAAGCCGACCTCGTACAGGCTGGCGGAGCTGGCGTAGGTGGCCAGGTGGCCGCCGATCCCCTCGGCCGCGTGGTTGGCCCGCACCACCATGATGGCGGCGTTCCAGCGGATGTAGGCCCGGATCCGGCGCTCGATGTGCTCGTCGCCGGGGAACCACGGCTCCTGGTCCGGGGGGATGGTGTTGACGTACGGCGTGGAGACGGTGGCGGGGAAGCCCACCTGGTTCTCCCGGGCCCGCTCGAGCAGCTTCATCAGGAGGAAGCGAGCCCGGGTCTTGCCGCGGGCGTCGAGGACGGCGTCGAAGGAGTCGACCCACTCGGCCGTCTCCTCCGGATCGATGTCGGGGAGCTGGTGCGAGAAACCGTCGAAGATCACGTATCCATCGTCGCGCTCATTTACGGAAAAACAGTGCAAGACTTCGGGCGCTTGGCACTGACGACGGAGACGACCGAACCGGGGCGACGATGGCAGCGGTGGGAGAGCCGTTACCCCCACGCGGTCGTGCTCGTCGGGGTGGTGGCGCTGGCGAAGGCGGACGCCGCCACTATCGGGGTGGTCGCGCCGGCCCTGCGCGCCGATCTGCACGTGACCGATGCCGAGCTTGGTCTATTGGCCGCCCTGTCGAGCATCACCGGTGCGCTGTGCGCCCTGCCCGCCGGCGGGCTGGTCGATCGCCGGCATCGCCCGCTACTCATTGGCGGCGCCGTCGCCTTGTGGAGCCTGGCCCTCGGGTTCGCCGGCCTGGCGACCGGGTTGTTGTTGCTGGCGGTCGCCCGCCTGGTCAGTGGCGCGGTCGCGACCGTCGCCCGGCCCGCAACCGTGTCGCTCGCCGGCGACCTGTATCACCCGCACCAGCGAGGCCGGGCCCTGGCCGCCCTCGACGCCGGCCAGGCGGCCGGAACGGGTGTGTGCTTCATCCTTGGTGCCCTGGCCGTGCACTTCTTGAGCTGGCGGTGGCTGTTTTTCGGGCTGGCCGCCGGGGGTCTCGCCCTGGCCCTCGGGACGCGCACCGTCGACGAGCCGGCCCCGACGCGCCCACCCGGGCCGAACCTCGGGAAGGTGCTGCGGGTGCTGGTGGAGATTCGAACCAACCGGTTGGTGCTGGCGTCGGACTCGGTGGGCAACTTCTTCTATGCCGGAGTGGCGTCGTTCTCGGTGCTGTTCATCACGGAGCGCTACGGCCTCACGATGGCGACCGTCGACGCTCTGGCCCCGGTGCTGGCTGTAGGGGTGATCGCCGGGATCATCGCCGGCGGCCGCCTCGGCGACCGCCTCACCCGCAGTGTGGGCGGCAGCACCCGGCTGGTGGTGGCGTCAGGGTGCCAGCTGGTGGCCACCGTGTTCTTCGGGGCCGCCCTGGTGAGCTCGTCCATCGTGCCCGCGGCGGTCCTGCTCTTCTTCGGCGCGTCCGTGCTCGGTGGGGCGGCGCCCTGTCTGGACGCGGTGCGCCTCGACATCGTGCGCCCGTCCATCCGGGGTCGAGCCGAGGCCGCCAAGGGATTGCTCACCCTGGCGAGCAGCGCGCTTGGACCGATCACCTTCGGGCTGGTCGCGACGGCCCTTACGGGCGCCGGGCGCTCTCACGCCATGGCCCTTCGCGACACGTTTCTGATGATGCTGATTCCGCTGGCCGCCGGCGCTCTGATCCTGCTGGTGGCCCGAAGCTGCTACCCGGCGGACGCGGCCGCGGCCGCCACCGCGGCCGCCCAGGAGAGAGGCGTGCCGCACTGAGAAAAAGGGGAGGGTTGCAGGAGGGTCAGGCCCTGGTAACCACCGTGTACACCGACGGCGCCTGTTTGGGAAACCCGGGTCCCGGTGGCTGGGCCTGGGCCGTCCCCGGCGGAAGGTACGCGAGCGGCGCGGTCGCCCGCGCCACCAATCAGCGCATGGAGATCCAGGCGGTCCTGGAGGCGGCCACCGCCCTCGAGGGCCCTCTGGACATCGTGAGCGACTCCACCTACGTGGTCAACTGCTTCCGGGACCGGTGGTGGGAGGGATGGCTGGCCCGGGATTGGCGCAACGCCCAGAGGAAGCCGGTGGCCAACCGGGACCTGTGGGAGCCGCTGATCGCTAACTACCGGGCCGACGGCGGTGGCCGGCTGCGCTTCCGGTGGGTCAAGGGCCACGGGGGCGATCCTATGAACGATCTGGTTGACCGGCTCGCCGTTGCCGCCGCCACCAGCCAGCAGGACCGCTACGCCGATACCCCTCCGACCGACCTCGGGCCGCCCGACCGTCCTCTGCGATACAGGTGACCCCGGCCCGGGTCGGTGTCGACACCGGCGGGACCTTCACCGACGTCGTCAGCGACACCGGACAGGTGGAGAAGCTCGACTCGATGCCTCATGACCCGGCCCGCCCGGTCGCCATCGGCCTGGCTTCTGTGGGTGGAGCGCAGGTGCTGGCCCACGGCACCACGGTTGCGACCAACGCCCTGCTGGAGCGGGCCGGCGGGCGGGTGGCGCTCATCAGCTCCGAGGGCCAGCGGGACGTGATCGAAATCGCCCGGCAGGCCCGTCCCTCGCTGTACGACCCGTGGGCGGACCGGCCGGTTCCGCTCGTGCCCCGCCACCTCCGCTTCGAGGTGCCGGGGCGGCTGGACGCCACCGGGCACGAGGTGGTGCCGCCCGGCCCTCCGCCCGCCATACCCGCCGACGTCGAGGCGGTGGCCGTCTGCCTCCTCCACGCCGATCGCAACGCGGACCACGAGCGGGCGGTCGCCGCGGCCCTGGCCGGGACAGGGCCAGCCGGGACAGGGCCAGCCGGGACAGGAGTGGTCTGTTCGAGCGAGGTCTCCCCCGAGTACCGCGACTACGAGCGAACGGTGACGACCGTCGTTGACGCCTACTTGCGCCGGCCCTGCCAGGCCTACCTGGGCGACCTTCAGCGGCTGGCCTCCGACGTGCTGGTGATGACCTCGGCCGGCGGGCTCATAACTCTGGCGGATGCCGTGGGCCACCCGGTCCGCCTGCTCCTGTCGGGTCCGGCCGGCGGCGTGCTCGCGGCTGCATCGGCGGCCGCGGCGGCGGGCTACGCGGATTGCGTCAGCTTCGACATGGGCGGGACGAGCACCGATGTCTGCCTGATCCGCGACGGCCGGCCGGAGCCGGCAGCCGAGCGGCGGGTCGCGGGGCTGCCGATACGCATGCCGGCCCTGGATGTGCACACCATCGGCGCCGGCGGCGGCTCCCTCGCGGCCATTGATGCGGGTGGCGCCCTGGTGGTCGGTCCGCAGAGCGCCGGCGCCGACCCGGGACCGGCCTGCTACGGGCGAGGCGGCCCGCGCCCCACGGTGACCGACGCCGACCTCCTGACGGGGCGCATTCCCCCCGACGGTCTCGCTGGCCTGGGCCGGCTCGATCTGGTCGCCGCCAGGCGGGCGCTCGAATCTGCCGGCGTCACCGCCGAGGGCGTGATCGCGGTGGTGGATCAGGCGATGGTGCAGGCCGTGCGGGTCGTGTCGGTGCAGCGGGGTGTCGATCCGGCCGGACTGGCCCTCGTCGCGTTCGGGGGAGCCGGTCCGCTGCACGCCTGTGCCCTGGCCGATGCGCTCGGCATGCCCGCCGTGGTCGTGCCGCCTCGGGCCGGTGTGCTCTCGGCCGTCGGGATGCTGGCCGCCCCTCGCCAAAGCGACCTGGTGCGCTCCTGGCCGGATCCGGCTGATCACGCGGGGGCCGAGGCGGCCGCGGTCACCCTCGGCGGGCAGGCGGCGGCGACCGAAGGTGCCGGCGTCGAGGTCGAGGTCGGGGTCGAGGTCGAGGTCGGGCTGGACTGCCGCTACGCCGGCCAGAGCCATGAGCTCACGGTCGCGAGGGTGGCCGACTTCGAAGCCGCCCACGCCCGGCGCAACGGTTTCGTGCTGACGCAGACGCCCGTCGAGGTGGTGGCGATCCGCGCCTGCGCCCGGTGGCCCTCGCCGGTCGACGTGGCCGCCCTGGATCCACCGGACCGAAGGGGCCCGGTCGCCGGTCCGGCCGTCCTGGCCGAGCCGGACTGCACCATCTGGGTGGCGGCCGGCT
The DNA here is from genome assembly GCA_963834725.1 of uncultured Acidimicrobiaceae bacterium. GTDB lineage: Bacteria > Actinomycetota > Acidimicrobiia > Acidimicrobiales > Palsa-688 > PALSA-693. Next base: position 1,187,730 of record CAWICN010000001.1, on the reverse strand, counting down.
GGCGGGCGGAGGTCCATCCGTCGGGGTCGTGGCTCCTGACGAGAGCCGCCAACCGATGAGGAGCTGCCAACCAATGAGAGCCCGTTGACGATGGATGCCGCGGCCCTGCAGGTTCTGATCTCGCAGCTGACGGGGGTGGCGACCGAGATGGGCCAGGTGCTGCGGCGGTCGGCTCTTTCTCCCAATATCAAGGAGCGAGCCGACTGCTCCGCGGCGGTCTTCACGGCCGCCGGCGAACTTCTGGTCCAGGCGGAGCACATTCCGGTGCACCTCGGCAGCATGCCGGCTTCGGTGGAGGCGGCGATCGGCGCCGGCCTCGACCTGCAGCCCGGTGAACAAATCGTGCTCAACGACCCGTTCGCAGGGGGGACGCATCTCAATGACGTGACGCTGGTGGCGCCCTGCCATGCCCACGGCCGGCTGGTCGGCTGGGTCGCCAATCGGGCCCACCACGCCGACGTCGGTGGCATGGCGCCGGGCTCCATTCCCCCCGGTGCGGTGGAGATCTACCAGGAGGGTCTGCGCATCCCGCCCGTGCTGCTGACCCCCGGGGTGGCCGCCATGCTGCAAGCCAACTCGCGGACCCCGCTCGAGCGGCGCGGCGACCTTGACGCCCAGGCCGGTGCCAACCGGGTCGGCGTGGCCCGGCTGGCCGCCCTGGCGGGCCGCCGGCGGGAGTTCGAGGAGGTCGTCGCCTACGGGGAACGGCGCATGCGAGCCGCCGTGGCGGGCCTGGCGGACGGGGCGTGGTCGGCCGAGGATGTGATCGACTCAACCGGGCCGGAACCCTGGCAGCGCCGGCCCGTCGCCATCCGGCTGCGGTTGACCATCGAGGGGTCCGAGATCACGTTCGACTTCAGTCGCACCGAGTCGCAGCAACCCGGCAACGTGAACGCGGTGGCGGCGGTGACCGCCAGCGCCGTGATGTGGGCGCTGCGCAGCGTCACCGATCCCACCATTCCCGCCAACGGTGGCACCCTCCGCCCCGTACACCTGGTGATCCCATCCGGGACCATCGTGGGCGCCCTCCCGCCGGCCGCGGTCGGCGCCGGCAACGTCGAGGTCAGCCAGCGGGTGGCCGACGTGTGCTTGCAGGCTTTGGCCCAGGTGGCGCCCGATCGGGTCGGCGCGGCCGGCCAGGGGACCATGAACAACCTGATCCTCGGCGGCCGCTCCGGGTGGGTGTACTACGAGACCATCGGCGGTGGCCAGGGCGGCCGCCCCGGCCGGGCCGGCATGAGCGGGGTGCACACGGCGATGACCAACACCATGGACACCCCGAGCGAAGCCCTCGAGCGGGCGCACCCGGTGCGGGTGCTCCGGTACCGGCTCCGGGATGGCAGCGGTGGAGCGGGCCGCTGGCCCGGCGGGGATGGCATCGAACGGGCCATCAAGGTCCTCGAGCCCGCCACGCTGACGCTGATCTCCGAGCGGCGGGTGAGCGCCCCGTGGGGTCTGGCCGGCGGCCGGCCCGGTGCGGTGGGCGAGAACTGGCTGTGGCCGGGGGGCGACGAGGCGCGCCGGGCACCGCTCGGCGACAAGGTCACCGTCGAGCTCGCGGCCGGTGACGCCGTGTGCATCCTCACGCCGGGCGGGGGCGGCTACGGGGAACCGCACGGGGCCGCGGCGACGTCCAATCACTCGTGACCACCGCTCGATACCCTTGCGGCCATAGCGGACCCACCTCCCGAAACCGGGCCGGACGACGCCAGCGCCGGCGACGCCGCGCTCGTGCAGCGGGCGCGCCGTGGTGACCGCGACGCGTTGGAGCTGCTGCTTCGAGGCCACTATGACCGGATCCACGCGGTGTGCCAGCGGATCACCGGCAACCCCACGGATGCGGCCGATGCCGCCCAGAACGCCCTGATCGCAGTGACGCGCGGCTTGGCCGGCTTCGACGAGCGCAGTCGTTTCTCGAGCTGGGCTTATCGCATCGCGGTGAACTGTTCGATCGACGAGATTCGCCGGCGATCTCGCGCCCGGGTGGTGAGCCTCGACGAGGTGAGCGGCGCGGGGCCGCCCGCGGCCGGCGCCGACCCCGAGACCGCGGCCGCCCGGGTGGACGTGGAGTCGGCCCTTCGGCGCCTGCCCGTGGAGTTCCGCGCCCCCGTGGTGCTACGGGACATGTGCGGGCTGGATTACTCCGAAATCGCCGAGGTCCTGCAGCTGCCGGCCGGGACGGTCCGTTCCCGGATCGCACGGGGCCGCGCCACCCTGGTCCGGCTGCTGGAGCCCTCCCGGAGCGAGCCGTGACCATCAGCCCGCACCTCGACGACAACCGCCTATCGGCCCTCATCGACGGCGAGGCGGATCCCGGCGACGTCGAGCACGCCACCGCCTGCGCCGAGTGTGGAGCCCGGGTCGCAGCCTGGGAGGAGGCCCGGCGGCTGGTGGCGGCTGCCCCTGGACCGCCGCCGGCGCCCCAGCGCGATGCTGCGGTGGCTGCTGCCCTGTCCACGGCGAACCAGCCCGAGGCAAAGGAGCCGGCCACCCCGGTGGTGTCCCTTGCTCAGCATCAGATAGGGCCCGATCGGCGCAGGCGGCCGGCCTGGCTCCCGCGGGCGGTCGCAGCAGTGGCCGCGGTGTTGGTCATCGTGGGGGTGGTCGTCGCCGCCGTCCACGCCGGCGGCCCGGGCTCCAGCTCCCACTCCAGCGCCAGGGGGTCCTCCGGAGCCGCCAGCGGGACGTCCGGTCAGTCGCCCGGTCCCGCGGCCGCGGCCCCATCGTCTCCCGCACGCGAGGCCCCATCGTCTCCCGCACGCGAGGTTGTCCACCTCGGTGCTGTGCAGGGGCCGGGGCCGCTCGTCGCCGAGCTGCGATCGGTGCTCGGCCGCAACCCGGCCGGGCCCAGCCCCACCTCTGGATCCTCTGCGGCGCCGCCGGACACCGCGGTGACCGCCTGCCTCCGCCCGGCGGTCGCTGATGTCGGTCTGGCCGTGGGCACGAATCCCGGTCTCCAGGCCTCGCTGACCTACCAGGGGAAAGAGGCCGCCGCCTTCGTGTTCCACCGGGGGTCGCAGCTCGTCGCTGTCGTGGTCGCCGTACCCGCCTGCGGGCTCCTCGCCGAAATGACGTTCTGACCCGTCGCGCTGTGGTCGGATCTGAAACCGCGGTCGAGGTCCCGACCGCTCAGCCGGGCTCAGCCGGCGCGAACACCCGGCGGGCCTTACGCGTGACCGGGCGCAACTCGGTGATACCGATGGCCCAGGCAGCGGCCAGATAGACCAGCGCTCCGGCGGCGACCTGGGCGGCGAGGCGGCCGATCAGCAGGCCGTCAGACGTCCCAACCGGGAACAACCGCCCCACCCCGTATGCGGCCGCCACCGCGAGTCCGCTGGCGATCAGGATGCGGGCCAGGGCCCGGATCGTGTAGCTGCCACCCAGCGAGCCGACGCGGTGGCGCAGGTCGTAGGCGGCCACCGCCGACGCGATGGTATAGGGCCCGACCCATGCCAGGACCAGGCCCGGCACCCCGAGGATCGGATTGAGCAGGATGGCGGCGACCACGGTCAGGCCGTTTTCCATCAGGTAGATCCAGAACATCGTGCGGGTGTTCTGCATGGCCTGATAGAGCCGCATCAGGAGGAAGAAGGCGCTGAACCCCGGCAGGCCGGCGGCGAAGATGGCCAGACAGGTGCCCACCAGATGGCCGCCGGCCGCGCTGACGCGGCCGTGATCGACGGCCACGCGGATGAACGGCTGGGCGATGGCGACATAGACGAAGCCGACCGGCACGATGACGGCAAGGGCCACGCGGAGGCCGGCGATGAACTGCCGCTCGAAGCCCCGCCGGTCACCGGCCGTCCAGCGCTCGGCCAGGTCGGGCATCAGCGCGGTCGCGATCGATACCACGATGAGCGCGTACGGCAACTGGAAGAACTGGTAGGAGAACTGATAGGCGGTCACCCCGCCTTGCACCTTCCCGGCGAGGATCATCACCAGCGCCAGGGCGGCCTGATTGGCGAGGACGACCCCGATCAACCACCCGGACAGTTGCGCCACCCGCCGGACGGCCGGATGGTGCAGATCCCAGACCGGGCGCAGCCGGAATCCCACCCGGCGCATGGCAGGAAGCTGGACCAGCAGCTGCAGCACGTAGCCGGCCGTGGTTCCGATGCCGAGCAGCCAGATGGCGTGCTCGTCGCGGGTCATGCGTTGCAGCACGTCGGCCGGATTGGTGGTTCTGGTGGAGAGAATCCCTGACGCGATCACCTTGGTCCCGAGGAGGGCGCCAATGGCGATCAGGTTGTTGACGACGGGGGAGAAGGCGGCGGCCGTGAAGTTCCGCCGGCTGTTCAGGAGGGCGGTGGACACCACGATGGCGCCGAGGAAGAACACCTGCAGGGCGAAGAAGTGCAGCAGCCGGGTGGCCAGGGCCCGCTCCGCGGCCCCGGTGGCCGCCGGGTTGAGCAATAGATAGAAGTGGATGACGAGCGGCGCCAGCAACCAGAGGATGGCCGTGATGGCGGCGAGCGCGGCCACGATGGCGGTAGTGATGGCTGACAGCGCTCGCCTGGTCTCGGCGGGGTCCTCTTTACGCATTTGCTCCACGAACACCGGGATGAGGGTGGCCGAGAGAATTCCTCCGAGCAGCAGGTCGTAAATGATGTTGGGGATGCCGTTGGCGTAGTTGTACGCGTCGGAGAGCGAGCTGACCCCGAGCACATAGCCGATGGTGAGCACGCGCACGAACCCGGTAAGCCGGGAGGCGAAGGTCCCGACCGCCACGATGGCGGTCGCCCTCTGTGTTGATGGCACCCGGGCGTCGGTCGATGGCGCCCGGGTGACGGTCGACGGCGCCGGCGCGTCGGGCGATGGCCCCCGCGTGCCACCTGGGCGGGGCGCCCCCTGGTCGTCGCCGGCGGGCACCGAACCCCCGGCAACCGGAGCCGGAGCCGGAGGCGGAGGTGGGGGTGGAGGCGGCACCCACGCGTCCATAGAGGGCGGGACCCCGGGCGGCCCCATCTGACTCACCGGTTGCGGCCGGGTCGGGCTCTGACGGGGCATCGAATCGCCGGGACGCGAGCTGATTCGGACCGGCACAACGACGGCGTCGACTCCGTCGTCACGCCTCGGGGACCGCCGGGGTTCCGGGGCTCGCTCGAACTCGGCTTCATGCTGCAACTCCCGCTCACGATCGCGCTGGCGATCCAGGAGCCGCCGGCGGCGGGCCTCGGCCGGGGCGTCACGGTGGCTGGTGTCGCGACGAGAATCCTGGTCGTACATCATGCCCCGGCCGGCCCGGTCGGGGCCCCAGGAAGCATTGGTGTCGACCGGCTTCGCGTCCTGGTCGAAGAACTCGTCGTGGCGACCCACCGGGCCATGCTTATCGCGGTCCAAGACAGCGTCCAGTATTCACCTTCGCCACCCGGGTCACGGCGCATCGGATAGCGAGCGGTGGGTCACACTCCGCTCCGGGTCGCTCGGATAGCTTCGCGCCCATGCGATTCGTCGAAGTGGGTGGCGTCCGGCTCTCGGTGGTCGGCCTCGGGACCTGGCAGTTCGGCTCGGTCGAGTGGGGGTATGGCCGGGCCTTCGCGGAGGGCGAAGCGATTCGCATCACCGAGCGCGCCCTCGACCTCGGGATCAATCTGATTGATACCGCCGAGGTCTACGGCTTCGGTCGTTCCGAGCGGACGGTCGGTCACGCCATCGACGGTCGCCGAAGCGAGGCATTCATCGCCACCAAGGTGGCGCCGGCCGTGCCGTTCGACCCCGTCGTGCATCAGAGGGCGGTGGGCAGCCGCCGCCGGCTCGGCATCGACCACATCGACCTGTACCAGGCCCACTGGCCGAACCCGCTGTTCCCACCCGGGCCGCTCTTCGAGGCCCTGGGCCGGCTGCAGCGGGAGGGCGTGGTCACCCACATCGGTGTCAGCAACTACTCACTCTCAGCCTGGCAGACAGCCGAACGCCATTTGGGCGGCCCGGTGCTGTCCAACCAGGTTCAGTACAACCTGGTCGACCGCCGGGCAGAAAAGGAACTGCTCGGTTGGGCCCAGGATCACGACCGGCTGGTCATCGCCTACAGTCCGCTGGCCCAGGGCCTGCTGACCGGCAGCTACTCGTCGACCAAACGACCGCGGGCGATGCGCGCCGTGCGTCCGCTCTTCCTGCCCCAGAACCTGGACCGGGCTCAGGACCTGCTCGAGGTATTGCGCCAGGTAGCTGCCCACCACGACGCCACACCGGCCCAGGTGGCCCTGGCGTGGGTGATACGGCACCCCAACGTCATCGTGATCCCCGGTGCCAGCAGCGTGGCCCAGGTCGAATCGAACGCCGCCGCCGCTGATCTGCAACTCACCGACGACGACGTCGGCCGCCTGGAGGACGCGGTCGACCGGTTCCAGCCCCTGATGGGGATTGGTGCGATGCCGGCGGTGGCCAGAACGCTGTTGCCCATTTGACGCCGGTGCGGCCGGCCTGACCCTTGGTACTTAGCACCGCAGGGGGGACCGGTACCATCGGGGTCATGAGCGCAACGAGCGCCATTTCACCGCTTGACGGCCGGTACGCGCCCGCGGTCGAAGCGTTCGCCGAGGCCCTGTCAGAAGGGGCGTTGTTCCGCCAGCGGTTCGCGGTCGAGGTCGGGTGGCTGCTCTTCCTGGCCGGCGAGCCGCAGATCCCCGAGCTATCGGCCGTCCCCGCAGACGTGGCCGCGCGTTCTGGAAGGCTGGGTGACCGGGTTCGGACCTGATGACGTGGCCCGCATCAAGGACATCGAGCGGGCGATCAATCACGACGTCAAAGCCGTCGAGTACTACCTGAAGGAGAAGCTGGCGGGCATCGGGTTCGGCCCGGCCGCCGAGTTCGTGCATTTCGCCTGCACCTCTGAGGACATCAACAACATCGCCCACGCCCTCATGCTCCGCGATGGACTCCAGCGACCGCCTGGCTTCCGGCTCGCCGAGGGCCTGGTCGACGAGGTGTGGTCGCTGGCTGACGCCCACGCCACCCTGGCCATGCCCAGCCACACCCACGGCCAGCCTGCCTCGCCCACGACCCTCGGCAAGGAGCTGGCGGTGTTCGCGGCGCGATGGCAGCGGCTTCTCGTCACCATCAGATCGGTCCCGCTGACTGGCCAAGTTCAACGGCGCGGTCGGCACCTACAGCGCCCATGTCACCGCCTATCCCGACGCCGACTGGATCGGCATGTCCCGCCGCTTCGTAGAGAGCTTCGGGCTGACCTGGAATCCGCTCACCACCCAGATCGAGTCCCACGACGCCCTCGGCGAGGTGTTCCATGCCATCGTTCGCTTCAACGCCGTGCTGATCGACTTCTGCCGGGACATGTGGGAGTACATCAGCCGCGGCTATCTCCAGCAGCGAGCCGTGGCCGGTGAGGTAGGTTCCTCGACCATGCCGCACAAGGTCAACCCGATTGATTTCGAAAACGCCGAAGGCAACGCCGGCATCTCGTCGGCGTTGCTCGAGCATCTGACCTCCAAGCTGATGATCTCGCGGATGCAGCGTGATCTATCCGATTCGTCCGCCATCCGCAACATGGGCGCAGCCCTGGGCTACAGCGGTCTCGCCCTTGGTGCCGCCCGGCGCGGCCTGTCCCGTGTGAGCCCCGCCCCGGACGTGATGGCGGCCGAGCTCGGCGAGCAGTGGGAGGTCCTGGCCGAGGCCATCCAGACGGTCATGCGCCGCTACGGGCTGCCCGAACCGTACGAGCAGCTGAAGGAACTCACCCGGGGCCGGACAGTGTCGGCCGACGACGTTCACCGGTTTATCCGGGGCCTCGGCCTGCCCGCCCCGGCCGAGGCCCGCCTGCTCGCGCTGACCCCGGCCGGCTATGTCGGGCTGGCCGCCGAGTTGGTAAAAGTCGGTCGTGGTGACGGGCTCGGGACGCCCGCATGACCGCTCCCGCCCCCGCCGTAGTCGAGGACGCCCCCCGATCCGCCCAGGCCTTCCGGGTCGAGCAGCGCGGCATCGAGTACATCCCGAGCCGGGAGCGGTGGGCCACTCCCCGCGACCTGTTCGGCATGTGGGCTGGCGCCAGCGTCAACTTCGAGTACCTGGTGTACGGGGTCGTGCTGATGACCTTCGGCTTCACCTTCGGCCAGGCGGCGTTGCTGATCCTGGTCGGCAACCTCTCGTACCTGTTGCTCGGCGTGTGCAGCCTGCAGGGACCGGAGGCCGGCACCACCACGTTCACCATCAGTCGGGCGTCCTTCGGGCCCAACGGAAACCGCCTGGTCGCGCTCTTCAACTGGGCCACCCAGGTCGGGTTCGAAACCGAGGGGCTGATCCTGGTGGTCTTCGGCGGGCTCGCCCTGGCTGTGAAGGCCGGCTTTCACCCCGGGACCCCGCTGAAGGTGGTGCTGATCATCGCGGCCGCCGCCATCCAGGGGGTGCTGCCATTCCTCGGCTACGCCACTGTCGTCAAGGTCCTGCGGATCGCTGATCCTCCCCTTCGTCATCCTGTACGTGATCCTGTCCATTCTCACCGTGGGCAAGGTCGATGCGGGCAGTGTCCACCACGGGGCCAACTGGCAGACCATGATGGGCGGCCTGGCCTTCACCATCACCCTGAGCGGCCTGGGCTGGGTGGAGTCGGGAAACGACTTCTCGCGCTACCTGCCTCGTACCGCCAGCCGCCGGGGCATCATCGGCTGGGTGTTCGTCGCCACCGCGATCCCGCAGGTCTTGCTGATGCTGTTGGGCGCGGCGGTAGCCACCTACGTCGAGATCAACCGCAAGGACCCTTTCAGCAGCTTCCCGCACGCCTTCAGCAGCTGGTTCCTGGTTCCCTTCCTGGTGGTCGCCATCGTCCAGTTGTTCGCCATCAACAGCATGGACGTCTACTCGTCGGGCGTAACCCTGCAGGCCCTCGGGATCCCGATCAAGCGATGGAACGCGGTGCTCGTCGACACCGTCATCGGTTGCGGCATCACCGCCTACGCCGTGTTCTCGGCCGGCTTCAGCCGGCTCCTCAGCGACTTCGTCGCCGCCGTGATCGCCTGGATCGGCCCGTGGATGGCGATCTTCCTGGTCGACTGGCTGCTGCGCCGCCTGCGCTATGTGCCATCCGAACTTCAGCGCAGCGATTCGGGCGGTCTTTACTGGCGCCAAGGCGGCATCCACTGGCCGGCACTGGTGGCCCAGGCCCTCGGCACGGTGGCGTCCGTCCTGGCCTTCAACCAGACCTTCTACATCGGCCCGATCGCCCGCGCCTTCGGCGGAGGGGGCGCCGACTTCAGCGTCTTCACGGGGATCCTGGTCGGCGGCCTCTCCTACTGGATCCTGGCCCGCCGGGGTGTTCGCCGCGAGGCCGACCTGCAGGCGCAGCTTCTCTCTGACTCCGTCGGGTAGGGCAGCCTCAGCAGTCGGGTAAAAGGGCGGCGACCGAGCGGGTCTCGATCACGCCGGCCCAGACCCCGGTCTGATAGGCCAGGTCGTCGGCCAGCCGCAGCGCCGACCACCGCAACGGGCCCAACCCCGGTCGCCCCAATCCATCGAATCGATCTGTTGCCCATTCCACCAGCGGTGGGATCACCAGGGCCGCGCCCACCGCCATCGAGGGAGCCGCCGTTCGCATCCACCGGGCCGAGACGTAGGCGACGACCGCCGCCGGGGGCAGCCAGGCTCGTCGCACCGCCGTGGCCAGGCCGGCGGCGGCCCGCAGGTTGCCGGCGAGTGCGAGCCCGGCCAACGTGCGGGCCGTGACCGGGTCGCGACCGGCCCGGCGGGTCAGGGCGGCGGTGGTCGCGGCCGCAACTCCGGCGGCGGCAGCCGGATGGCCGGCGGCTGCCAGCCCCCACGCCGCCGCCGTCCACGGTGACATGGCGGCCGGCGCCACGGCCCGGCCGTGGCGGGCCGCCAGCGGGGCGGCCGAACGACCGTACTCGTACCGCTGCCGCGCCCACGCTCCCGGGTCGCGCCGGGCCGGATGGGAAACGGCGGCCGACGGCTCATAGCGCACCCGCCACCCCATGCGGCCCAGGCGCCAGACCAGATCCACGTCCTCGCCGAAGCGGAGGCCCTCGTCGAAGCCGCCGGCGTCTGCCAGCGCCTGGCGGCGCACCACCAGGGCCGCCGTCGGCACGTAGGGCACGGCGCTGCCCGGGCGGACCGGCGCCTCGCAGCTGCCAAGGTCGAGCGGAGACCGGCGCTGCTCATACGTGCCGAGCGCCGCCGGCGTCCCCGGGGCCGGGCGGGTGGTGATCCGGGGTGCAGTCGCGCCGACAGCCTCATCGGCGAAATGGGGGAGCAGCGCGGTCGAGCCACCCGGGCGCGGGCACGCAGTCAGCGTCAACGAAAGCGACGAGGGGGGTGGCAGCCACCCGCCAGCCGGTGTTGCGGGCCGCAGCCGGCCCTCTCGGGGTGTCGTGCCGGATGACCGTGACGCCGCTGACCCGGTCGCCGTCGACGGCGAGCGGGATCTCCGACCCGTCATCTATGACGACGATGGGGCCGCCCGGCCCGGGGGCGCCACCCCGGTCTGGCACCGGCCCGGGACCGCCACCCCGGGACGGCACCGGCCCGGGACCGCCACCCCGGGACGGCACCAGGCCGAGCGCATCCAGGGTGTCCGCCAGACCGGTGGCCCGATCGCGGACAGGGACGACCACCGTGACATCAGCCGCGGCCGGCCCGGCGCCGGCTGGAGGGCGGGGGTGGGCGACCCCCGCGTCCAGCAGGCGGCGGGCAAGGGCCCGGGCGCCGGGGCTCCCGCCGATCGGTTCGCCCCGACGCCAGGCGTCCACCTGCCGGGCGCCCGCCGGCCGGAGCCGCAGCACCCGGACGGGCCGGCCGCCGACGAGGATTTCGGGCTTTGGCCGGCGGACCCCGGGGTCGAGGGCCAGGCCGAACTCGGGAGGCGGAAACGGGTTGCCGCTACCGGCCGGCGTGCCCTCCGTTTCGCGGTGCACGCCTTCGTCGTCCTCCGTCTTATGGTGCACGCCTTCGACGTCCTCCGTCTTTTGGTGCACGCCTTCGTCGTTCACTCACCTGGCCGTCATGCCGGCGTCGACCGGGAGCACCGCCCCGGTGATGCCGCTGCTGTCCGCGCCGCAAAGCCAGGCGATGAGCGCAGCGGGCTCGTCGGGGACCAGGAGCCGGGGCATGAGGTGATGGGCGGCGAACCCGGCCGGATCGGCCAGCCCGTAGACGGCGGCGCTGGCATCGAGCATGGCGGTGGCTGTCGACCCCGGTGCCACCACGTTCGCGGTGATGCCGTGTGGGCCAAGCTCGGCGGCCAGGCTGCGGATGAGGCCGATGACTCCGTGCTTGGCCGCGCTGTAGGCGGCCATCCGGTAGAGGCCTACCGTGCCCCCGGCTGAGGCCACCGCCACGAACCGCCCCTGTCGGGGCTCGGGCCGTTGCAGAAGGGCGGGGACGGCCGCCTTGGCCAGTCGCCAGGCGCCCTCCAGATTGATGGCGAGGAGCGCCGACCACAGGTCCTCCGGCGTGGCCCAGGCCTCCATGCCGCCTCCGATGCAGCCGGCGATGGCAAGAGCGGCGTCGAGGCCGCCGAAGCGCTCCACGGCCAGGTGCACGGCACCGTCGAGGGCGCCCTGATCACGGACATCACCCACGACCCCTTCGGCCCGAGCCGGGCCACCGCAGGCCACCACGGTGGCGTCGAGTTCAGCTTTGGTCGCCAGCGGGTAGGCGAGCGCGTCGTCGTCGGCGCAGCGGTCGACCAGCACCAGGTGCCAGCCGGTCCCGGCTAGACGTTTGGCGGTCGCGGCCCCGATGCCTCGGGCGCCCCCCGTGATGATCGCGACCTCAGTCACTGCCGCACCATCCTGGGGACGGTGCCGCAGCCTGCCCGTTTGGTTCGCTCCCCGAGGTCGCTCACGGCCAGCCCGCCAGCGTCTGGACGAGTTGGCGGGTCCATTGGGCGAGCAGTTTCTCGCCGGCAAGGGCGGACGCGCCGGTTGGGTCGCCGAGGATACCATTCGGCGAAACGGCGGCCACCCCCTGGCGGAGGAGGACCGGCATCAGCTCCTCGATAGGCCTCCGGATTCCCGGTTCGGCCCGCTCGGAGTGGACCACCTCGGGGCGAGCTGCGAGCAGGACCGAGGTCTCCGAGTAGCCGGCGTGGGAGTCACTCGAATCACCCGACGAGGGCCACCAGAGCTGCACCCGGCGGCCTTCGGCGATGAGCCGCTGGACCGCCCGCCGCACCGGCGCAGCGTTGCCACCGTGGGTGGATATGACGACAACCCCGGCGAAGGCGTCCGCCGAACGGATCAGCTCGACCAGCGTCAACTCGACCACGTACGGCCCTACCGACAGGGTGCCGGGGAAGCCGGCATGCTCCCCACTTGATCCGTAGGCGAGGGCCGGGGCCACGACGACGTCCGGCCGGGATTCGGCCAGCCGGCGGCCCAGGATCACCGCGATCTCGGTGTCAGTGGTGAGCGGCAGATGCGGGCCGTGCTGCTCGGTGGCGCCGACCGGCAGCGCCAGGACCGTCGCCGAGGCGCGGCCCGCCACGTCGGGCCAGGCCAGGGCGGCGAGGTCGGTCACCGAGCAGGGGTCGGAGTCCGCCGCGGCCCGGTGCGAAGGCGCACCGGAACCGAGTGGCCGGGTCCGGCCGAGGGCGCGGCCCCGGCGGGAACCCGATTGAGCAGCGTCTCGCCGTGTCCCTTTACGCACTCGGGATCCGGACCGTCCAGCGGCAGCCCGGTAAAGAACTTGGCCGCCATGCAGCCGCCCTGACAGCTGTCGTAGGACCCGCACGAGGCGCACGCGCCCGCCGAGCTTGGCTGGCGCAGGTCGAGAAACAGATCGGACTGGCGCCACACGCGGGTGAACCCGCCCGGATCCCGCACGCTGCCGGCCCGGAACTCGGGATGCAGCACGAACGGGCAGGCATATACCTCACCGACCGGGTCGATCAGGCACACCACCCGCCCGGCGCCGCACAGGTTGAGCCCGGGCAGCGACTCCCCAAGGGCCGAGAGGTGGAAGAACGAATCCCCGGTGAGCACGCCAGGCCGGTCGATCAGCCATCGGTAGAGGGCGGCCTGCTGCTCCTGAGTGGGGTGGAGCCGGTGCCAGGAGTCCGCGCCCCGGCCCGACGGGCGCAGCCGGGTGAGGCGGAGCTGGGCTCCGTACCCTGCTGCCAGCGCCTCGAACTCGTCCAGCTGGCCGGCGTTTTCGCGGGTCACCACCACGCTGATCTTGAACGGACCGAATCCGGCGGCAGCCAGATGATCCATGGCCCGGCGGGCGGCCCGGTAGGAACCCTCGCCGCGGACGGCGTCGTTGGTGGCGGCGTCGGCTCCGTCGATCGAGATCTGCACATCCACGTAGTCGGTTCCGCTCAGCCGGCTGGCCCGCTCGGGCGTGATGGTGGACCCGTTGGTCGAGAACTTGACGCCCACGCCCCGTGCGACGGAGTAGTCGATGAGGTCGTAGAAGTCAGGCCGAATCGTTGGCTCTCCACCTCCGATGTTGACGTAGAACACCTGGAGGTCGTGGAGCTCGTCGATGACGGCCATGGCCTCGGCGCTCGAGAGCTCTCTCGGGTCGCGCCGTCCCGACGACGACAGGCAATGGATGCACGCCAGGTTGCACCCGTAAGTGATCTCCCAGGTCAGGCAGATGGGTGCGTCCAGGCCGCCTTTGAGCTGGTCGACCAAACGGGTGGGAGCAGTTTTAGCGGGCACAGATAAACCTCGAAGCGGCGAGAGAGGCCAGCGCCTTTCGGTAGGCCGGCCATTCCGGTTCAGGTACCGAGGCGGTCAACGCCGCGTCCACCGAGGGATGGTGTTCGAGGTCGCGGACCACGTCGGCGAGCAGGACCGAGCGCAGGAACGTGAGGCGTCGGCTCCCGTAGTGGTAGGCCAGCGCCCCGAAGGGCTCGGGGCGCAAGGCCACATCCGGGTCCAGGCGGTACGGGCCGGACGGGTCGAAGTCGGCGGCAGGCGGCGGCCGGCGGGCGCCCGTGCTGGCGCCGGCGTCGGCGTCCGTGGCGGGGCGCGTGCTGGCGCTGTCAGGCAAGGTCACCGCCGGGCAACGTCAATAGACGCCGCACATCCCGTCGATGGAGATCTCTTCCACGAGCAGGTCCTCCTCAACGAGCTCGCTGTCATCGACCGGAGGATCCGACGGGGGCGCCACGATGGTCGGCGCGGTTTCGGGTGTAGGCATGGGCCCCATGATAGAAAACGAAGCGCGGGTCCATCTGCATCAGGCGGAGTTACCCTGAAGGGGAGTGGCAAGATAGGAGCGTCTATGACCGATCCGAGTGGCGGCTATGAGCGCCGAGCCCGGGTCGCGGCCGCCGGGTCAGGCCGGCCCGGCGGCGTGCAGGCCCATGACCTGGGCGAGCTGTTGAGGGTCTCCAGAATCACGCGTCTGGCGGGGGTAGTGCTGGGTATCGCGGCGCTCGCCGCCATCGGTGCGGTCGCGTTTGCCCTCGCTGCCGTTGCCGATCCGGCGGCCGTGCGGTGGGGCACGGGCGCCATCTTGTTGATGCTCCTCGTCGCCACCGGGGTGCTCTGCGCCCATGCCGGCGGGCACGCCTGGTTCGTTCCACTGCCGGCGTTAGCGCTCGCCGTGGTGTGGGCGTTCGCGACAACTGACCATTCAGCTGAGGCTGCCTGGTGGCTGGTGGCGCTCTCCGCCATCGGCTGCGCCGGCGGGGTCCTGGTGGCCGGCGCAGCCCTGCGCCAGCGGCTTCGGGGCGCGCTGGTCGGGCTGCCGGAGCTTCGAGGGACGACGGGGGTGGCGGTGACCCCGCTCGAGCCGGCCGGGATCGTCCGGGTGGGCGGGGAGAACTGGAGCGCAAAGTCTGTGAGTGGACCCCTGCAGGCGGGTGCCCCTGTGCACGTGCTGGGTGTTCGCGGCGTTCGACTGGACGTGTGGTCCGAACTGGGCACCGTCCCGGACCACACCATGCTCGCGACCGAGGAGGACAAGCCGTGATCGCTCTCATCATTGCCATCGCCGTCATCATCGTGGCTGCGTTTGCCGCCGCGGTGGCATCTATCCGCATCGTGCGGGAGTACCAGCGGGTCGTGCTGTTCCGGCTGGGCCGATCCAGCGGGGTGCGCGGCCCGGGTCTGGTGATGATCAACCCCGTCACCGATCGCGTCACCATGGTCGACCTCCGGGAGCAGTTCCTCGAGGTGCCCCATCAGGTCGCCATTACCGCCGACAACGCCTCCATCGCCGTCGACTTCATCATCTTCACCAAGGTGTTCGACCCGGTGATGTCGGTACTCGCCGTCACCGACTTCCGCGGCGCCGCGCTCAAGGTCGCCGCCACCACCTTGCGGGCTGTGGTCGGCGACATGAGCCTCGATGAGGTGCTCTCCAAGCGGGAGGAGATGAACAACACCCTGCGGTTCAAGCTCGATGACGTCACTGAGCGCTGGGGCGTGAAGGTCACCAACGTGGAAGTCCGCGAGATCAACCCGCCCCCCGGCGTCCTCGAGGCCATGACCCGCCAGATGTCCGCCGAGCGGACCCGGCGAGCCGTCGTGACCGAGGCGGAAGGCACCAAGCAGGCTGCCATCACCGTCGCCGAAGGGCAGAAGCAGTCCGCCATCCTGGCGGCCGAGGGCGACCGACAGGCCGCCATCGTGCAGGCCGAAGGCTATGCAACTGCCCTCCGCCAGATCTACCAGTCGGCCCGGGGCCTCGATTCGAACACCATGACCCTCCAGTACCTCGACGCCCTCAAGAAGCTGGGCGGCTCTCCCGCCACCAAGTTCGTGGTCCCCCTCGAGCTCTCGCAGTTGCTCGGCGGGATGACCGGCTCAATCGGCCAGTCCTTCTCCAATGGCGTCACAACTAGCGCCGTCGAAGCCGGGGATGGGGTCGCCGTCCAGGACTGAGTGGTAGCGCAGTACAGCGGCACCACTGAGAGATGACCGTGAAAGTGGGTGGCTGAAATGCAGGATTTCAACCGCAAGGTGATCGATGAGTTCCGGGAAAACGGGGGTCGGGTCGGCGGCCAGTTCGCGGGGGCGCCGCTCCTCCTGCTGCACACCAAGGGGGCAAAGTCGGGGGCGGAACGGGTCAGCCCGGTGATGTACCTCGACCTCGACGGGCATCGCTACGTCTTCGCGTCGAAGGCGGGCATGGAGACCAACCCGGACTGGTATCACAATCTGGTCGCCGATCCCGCCGTGAGGGTGGAGGTAGGGGTGGACACCTACGCGGCAACCGCCCGCCCGCTCGCCGGCGAGGAGCGGGATCGGGTGTTCGGCGAGCAGGCGCGCCAGTACCCCATTTTCGCCGGGTACCAGGAGAAGACCGCTCGCGTCATTCCCGTCGTCGAGCTGGTCCAGGCTGCAGGGAGCTGAGCGCCAGCCGGATGGGAGCTAGCTGCCGCGGGTCGGCGGCCCCCTGCCTTCTCGCCCGCCGCTCCGCCGGGCCTACCTGCCCGGGCCCGCGGCGGCTGCGCCGGGCTTACCTGCCCGGGCTTGCGGCCGCTCCGCCGGGCGGCTGTCCGGGCGGCCCTGCTCTCCGCTCGCTCGGGCCCCGCGCCGCTCCGCCCGGCCGCCCTGCTCTCCGCTCGGTCGGGCCCCGCGTCGCCTCCGCTGGCTGACCGGCTGCCGCTCCGCCGGAACATTTTCTGTCGCGATCTGGTCCCAAATGCCTCGCCGATCCGCGTCCCTGTAGCAAATCGTGCCCAGTTGAAGGGCGACGCGCTGCAGAAAATAGGGGAGCCAGGCCGCGGGCGCCCTGTCTCGCCAGCCGGGGCCCCTGTCTCGCCAGCCGGGGCCCCTGTCTCGCCAGCCGGGGCCCCTGTCTCGCCAGCCGGGCCCCTGTCGCGCCAGCCGGCGCCCCCTGTCTCGCCGGGCACCCAGGCTGCGCGGCAGCCGCTACGCCGCTACGCCGCTAGGCCCGCTGCCAGTCCTTCCACACCGGGTCGTAGCCGGCCGCCCGTAGGGCGGCCGCCACCTCGGCCGGGCTGCGGGTATCGGAGATGGCGAACTGCGGCTCGGCGTCACTGTCCTCCGCGTAGCCGCCCGGCTCGGTGTGTGAGCCGGCGGACATGATCGTCACCCCCAGCGGGACGAGGGCATCCCGGAAGGAGGCCGGCTCGCGGGTCGAGAGGCTGATGCCCACATCGGGCAGCACGATCCGCAAGGCGCACAGCAGCTGGACGAAATCGGCGTCGCCCACCGGGTTCGCCGGCTCGTAGCCGCCGGCCGCCGGCCGGAGCCGAGGGACCGCAACCGAGACGTCGCAGCGCCACCATCGGTGGATGAGGGCCCGGGCATGGGCGGCCAGGGCGATGGCCTCGGAGCGCCAGTCGGGGTGCAACCCGAGCAGGGCGCCGATGGCCAGCCGGCGCATGCCCGCCGCCGCGGCCCGATCGGGTGCGGCCAGACGCCAGGCGTAGTTGCGCTTCTTGCCTTTGAGGTGAACGGCCGCGTAGGTCGTCGGGTCGTACGACTCCTGGTAGACGGTGACCCCGTCGCACCCGGCGGCCAGCAGACGGCGATAGGTTTCGGTGTCCCAGACCTGGACCTCGATCCCGACCTGGGCGAAGCCCGGTGCCACCGCCCGCACGCAGTCGACCAGATAGTCGCGATTGATGATGCGGGCGTGTTCGCCGGCTACCAGCAGGATGTGCCGGAAGCCCCGGCGATGCAGTTCGGCCGCTTCCGCTTCCACCTCGTGCGACAGAGAGGGTGCGGCGGGCGATGTCGTTGCCGGCCGAGAAGCCGCAGTAAGTGCACGTGGAAACGCACAGGTTGGACAGGTACAGCGGTGCGAACAGGCGGACGGTGCGCCCGAAGCGGGCTACCGTCACCCGGTTGGCCGCCTGGGCCAGATCCTCGAGGCGGGCTGCGGCCGCGGCCGAGAGCAGTGCCGCGAACTCCGGCAGCCCGGGGTGCGAGGCCCGCAAAGCCCGATCGACATCGGCGTCGGCGGCCGCGGCGGTGATGCGCCGCAGTCCCGCCACGTCGGTGCTCGCCACGATCGGCGGCGGCCGTTCCTTCCGGTGCCCGGTCCGGCCGCGACTCGAGGGCGACCGGGGTGGCCGTCACCGCAGGAAACCTGTCAGGGGTGAGGACGCCGCCGCGACCTGCCCGGCCGCCGGCAGGCCGGCCAGTCGGCCGGCGCGGCCGGCCTCCACCGCCAGGCGGAAGGCGCGGGCCATGCTGCCGGGATCGCCGGCCGTGCCGATAGCCGTGTTGACCAGCACCGCGTCGGCGCCGAGTTCCATGGCCTCGGCGGCGTGGCTCGGGGCGCCGAGACCGGCGTCGACCACCACCGGGACGGAAGCCTGCTCGACGATGATCTCCAGGGCGGCCCGGGTCCGCAGCCCCTGATTGGATCCGATCCACGAGCCGAGCGGCATGACGGTGGCGCAGCCGGCCTCCTCGAGGTGCTTGCAGAGCAGCGGGATCGGCCGGGCAGTAGGGCAGGACCGTGAACCCCTCCCCGCAGAGCGTGCTCGGCCGCCCGCAAGCGTCTCCACCGGATCGGGCAGGAGGTAGCGGGGATCCGGGGTGATCTCCAGCTTGATCCAGTCGGGCAGGCCGGCAGCCCGGGCCAGCCGGGCCAGGCGCACCGCCTCGTCGGCGTCCATCGCACCCGATGTGTTCGTCAGGAGGAGGACCGTGTCGGGGATGGCGTCGAGGATGTCCTCTTCGGCCGTGGGGTCGATCCGGCGCAGGGCGACCGTGACGATCTCGGTCCGCTGGCGGCGATGGCGACCCGGAGCGATTCGTTGGAAGGGAACTTCCCCGTGCCGAGGAACAGCCGGGAGCGGAACCGGCGGTCCGCGATGACCAACTCATCGCCCGGGCTCATATCGGTCATGTTGTTGCGCTCCCTGGCCCGCGTTACCGGGCCGGTCGAAGGTGAGGGTCGCCGGCGATCGAGCCGACCTCTCAGCCCGGTGTCGCCGAGCTCCCCTGCGTCTGTTACCCGCCCAGCGTACTGGGTAGCCGCCCGTGCTGGCCGCTCCGTGATCGTGACGACGTACATTGGATTTTGCCCTCAGAGGAGGTGGTCCCAACGGCCCAGGAGTTCGATGTCGTCATCATCGGCGGCGGCCCCGCTGGCTACGCGGCGGCCCTGCGAGGCGGCCTGGCCGGGCCTCAACATCGCGGTCGTCGAGAAGGAGAAGGTCGGCGGTACCTGCCTGCACCGGGGCTGCATTCCGGCCAAGGAGTTCCTCGAGACGGCGACCGTGTACCGCACCGTCGCGGGGGCCAAGGAGTTCGGCATCGCGGTCGACCCTCCCTCCATCGAGTTCGCCCAGTCGCAGGCGCGCAAGCAGAAGGTCGTCGATCAGCTGTGGCGAGGCCTGCAGGGGTTGATGAAGAGGAGAAAGATCACCACCTTCATCGGGACCGGCACCCTCGGGCCCGATCACGTGGTGCGGGTCGACGACGACACCGAGTTGGTCGGAAAGCACGTCATCCTGGCGTCCGGTTCGGTGCCGCGTAGCATTCCGGGCTTCGAGGTCGACGGCGACCTGGTGCTGACCTCCGACGAGGTCCTCGACCTCGAGCACCTCCCGGCATCGGCGGTGGTGATCGGTGGTGGCGCCATCGGATGCGAGTTCGCCTCCATGCTGGCCGATCTGGGCACCCAGGTGACGGTGCTGGAAGCCCTGCCGAAGATCCTGCCGGGCTGCGACAAGGACGTGGCCGACGTGGTGCTGCGGTCCTTCAAGAAGCGCGGCATCGAGGTCCGCACCGGCGTCACCGTGACCGGGCACACGCCGAGCCCCGACGGCAGCTCGACGACGGTCGAGTTCGGCGACGGCGAAGGAGGTCACCGTGGACGCGGTGGTGGTGTCGGTCGGCCGGCGGCCGCTGTCGGACAACCTGGGCCTGGAGGGCACCAAGGTCCAGGTCGACCGCCGCGGCTTCGTGGAGGTCGACGAGTACATGCGAACCGGAGAGCCGGGGGTTTTCGCGGCCGGCGATCTGGTCGACACCCCGGCCCTGGCCCATGTCGGCTTCGCCGAGGCGGTCGTTATCATCGACCAGATCCTGGGCGAGACGGTGGTGCCGGTGGACTACACGAAGGTGCCGTGGTGCATCTATTGCCAGCCCGAGGTGGCCTTCGCCGGGCTGTCCGAGGAGGCGGCCCGTGGACGCCGGCTTCGAGGTGGTGACCAAGAAGGACCCCTACGGCGGCAACGGACGGGCGCTCATCGTCGGCGAGCCCGATGGACTGGTGAAGGTCATCTGCGAGAAGAGCCCCGACGGCACCGCCGGGCCGAATCCTCGGCGTGCACATGGTCGGTCCGTGGGTTACCGAACAGCTGGGTCAGGCGTATCTCTCGGTCAACTGGGAAGCCACGCCGTTCGAGGTAGCCCACTACATCCAGCCCCATCCGACCCTGTCGGAGACCTTCGGCGAGACGATGCTCGCCCTCACCGGAAGAGGTCTGCACGTTGGCTGATATCACCATGCCGCAGCTCGGAGAAACGGTCACCGAGGGCACGATCACCCGCTGGGTCAAACAGGTCGGCGATGCCGTGGCCGAGGACGAGATCCTCTTCGAGGTGTCCACCGACAAGGTCGACTCAGAGGTTCCCTCTCCCGTCGCCGGGGTCCTGACCGAGATCCTGGTGCCCGAAGGCGACACCGTCGACGTGGGGACCAGGCTGGCCGTGATCTCTGACGGTGCTGACGGGGCTGCACCTAAGGCCGCGCCGGAAGCCGCAGCCGAATCGCAAGCCGAGCCCGAAGCGGAACCGGAGCCCGCATCGCAGCAGGAGCCGGAACGACGGCCGCAGCCCGCATCGCAACTGGAGTCCGAGCCGCAGCCGGAGTCCGAACCGCAGCCAGCGCCTGCAGCCGATTCCGAGTCAGCGGCGGAGGCCGCGGCGGCCGAATCCGAGCCCGCGCCGAAGCCCGCAGCGGCTGCCACTCGAGCGCCGGCCCCGGCCCCGGCGGCCGCGACGGCCCCGGCTGACGCCGACGATGGCTCCCGCAGCCGGGTGCTCTCGCCGGTGGTGCGCCGGCTGATCGCCGAGCACGACCTGGACCCGGGCCAGATCAAGGGGACGGGCGCGGGCGGGCGCATCACCCGCTCCGACGTGCTGACCATCATCGATCGCCGCAACGGTGGCACGGTCCGGGCGCCCCAGCCGGCTCCGGGTGCCGCTGCGCCCAGCGCGCCGACTCCGGCCGGCGCCCCCCGGCGCCGCCACCGCCCGCCCCGACGTCCGCTGGGCCGAGCGCGCCGGCGCCGCCGGCGCCTGTGGCGGCGGTGGTGGCCGGCGGTGAACGGGACAGCATCGTGCCCTTCACCAACATCCGCCGGCGCACCGCCGAGCACATGGTGCGCTCCAAGCACACCTCCGCCCACACCATGGTCGCCTTCGAGGTCGACTACTCCGCGGTGGAGCGGGTGCGCCAGGCCGAGAAGGAGGAATTCCGCCGGGCCGAGGGGTTCTCCCTCACCTACCTGCCCTTCATCACCCGGGCCGTGGTCGACGCCCTGGCCGACTTCCCCAACGTCAACAGCTCGGTCGGTGAAGACGCTCTCATCGTCCACCACGATCTCAACATCGGCGTCGCCGTCGACCTGGACTTCGAGGGCCTGCTGGTGCCGGTCATCCATCAGGCCGACACCAAGCGGCTACGGGCTCTGGCCCGTGACGATCTCGGGCCTGGCGGCCAGGGCCCGCGCCAAACGGCTGACCATGGATGACATTTCGGGCGGCACCTTCACCATCACTAACGCCGGCCCGTTCGGCACGTTCATCACGGTGCCGGTGATCAACCAGCCACAGGTGGCCATCCTCTCCACGGACGGGGTCCGAAAGCGGCCGGTCGCCGTGGCGCTGCCTGACGGCTCCGACAGCATCGCCGTGCACCCGGTCGGCAACCTGGTCCTGTCGTGGGATCACCGGGCCTTTGACGGTGCCTACGCGGCCGCCTTCGTTGGCGCCATCAAGACGATCATCGAGACCCGCGACTGGTCCGCGGAGCTGTGATCGACCTGCTTCGGGCCCGCTGGCTCGGCCGCGTCCGCTACCAGGACGGCCTGGCCCTGCAACGCGGCCTGTGGGCGTCAGGGCGTGACGACTGGCTCCTCCTTCAGGAGCACCGCCACGTCTACACCCTCGGGGTGCGGGCCCAGGACGAGCACGTGCTCGTCGACCCGGCCTCCGTCGGGGCCGAGCTGGTCCGCACCAACCGGGGTGGTGACGTCACCTACCACGGTCCCGGCCAGCTGGTGGGCTATCCGGTCATGTCGGTCCCCATGGGTCCCAACGCCTCCCCGTGCCACGTCCACCGCATCGAGCAACTGGTCATCGAAGTGCTCGGCGATCTCGGGTTGCCCGGCGCCGGTCGCCTCCCCGGCTACCCCGGGGTGTGGGTCGACCCCGCCGACCGTCAACCCCCGCAAGATCTGCGCCATCGGGGTCCGGGTTTCCCGCGGCCGCTCCATGCACGGGTTCGCCCTCAACGTGGCCCCGGACATGGCGTACTTCAGCCACATCGTGCCGTGCGGGATAGCCGACAAGCCGGTCACCTCCATGGCCGCAGAGGGCATCGAGGTGCCGATGTCCGAGGTTGTCGACCGGGTGGTGGCCAGGGCCGCCTCGGTGTGGGGTTACACGCGGATCGACCGCCAGGACGTGGCCTGGCGGGTCGCCGCCGGCGAGGTGGCGCCCTTCACCCTCGGGGCTGGTCCCGGCCGGCCCGTTCCGCAAGGATCGGCGGGCGCTTCTGCCCCCGCCGTGGTCACAGCCGGGACGCCGGCGGACGCCGCGGTCACAGGCGGGACACCGGCGGACGCCGTGGTCACAGACGAGACGCCGGCGCCGGGACCGGTCCCCGTCCGCATGCTGGACAAGCGGCTAGCCGAGGCCGGTGTCGATCCCGCCGGCGGGGTCGCCCTCGACGAGCGCAAACCGGAGTGGCTGCGGGTCAAGGCCAGGATGGGCGAGGAGTACCGGTCGCTGCGGCGTACCCTCCGCCAGCTGGAGCTCGTGACCGTCTGCGAGGAGGCCGGCTGCCCCAACATCTACGAGTGCTGGGCGGATGGCACCGCCACCTTCATGATCAACGGCGACCGCTGCACCCGGGCCTGCGGGTTCTGCCTGGTCGACACCCGCAAACCCCTGCCCCCCGACGCCGACGAGCCCCGGCGGGTGGCCGAGGCGGTGGCGCGGCTCGGACTCGCCCACACCGTGATCACCACCGTGGCCCGCGACGACCTGCCCGACGGCGGGGCGGGCGCATTCGCGGCAACCGTGCGGGCTATCCGAGAGCGAACACCCTCGACCGCCATCGAGCTGCTCATCGCTGACTGCAAAGGCGAACCGGACGCGCTGGCGACGATCTTCGAGACCGGGCCGGACGTGCTGAACCACAACGTCGAGACGGTTCCTCGCCTGCAGCGAGCCGTTCGCCCCTCCGCGTCGTACGCCCGGAGCCTGGCCGTCCTGGCCCGGGCCAAGGAGGCCCGCCTCACCACCAAGTCGGGCCTGATCGTCGGGATGGGGGAACGGGTCGACGAGGTGGTGTCGACGCTTGCCGACCTCCACGGCGTCGGAGTAGACATCGTCACCGTCGGCCAGTACCTGCGGCCGACATCCCATCACCTGCCCGTGGTCCGTTGGTGGCAGCCCGAGGAGTTCCAGCAACTGAAGGAAGTCGGAGAGGCCATGGGCATTCCACACGTAGAGGCGTCGCCGCTCACCCGGTCGAGCTACCACGCCCGCCAGGCCGCGTCGGCCGCGACGGCCGCCCCTGCCGCCGGGGCGGGAACCCTGAGCGGCGGGTCGTTCACATGAGTAGGGACGCGGCCCGTGTGGCCCGGCTGGACCGGGTGCGGCGGCGGATGGCCGACCTCGAGGTCGCTGCGCTGCTCCTGTCGCTCGGCGCCGATCTGCCCTGGCTGACCGGCTACGAGGCCATGCCCCTCGAGCGACTGACGATGCTGGTGGTGCCCGTTGATGCCGGCGCCACCCTGGTGGTGCCGCGGCTGGAGGCGCCGAGGGTGGTCGAGCACCCCGACGTGTTCACCCTGCGGCCGTGGTCCGAACACGAGGACCCGATCGACATCGTGGCCCGGCTGGTCGGCCCTCGATCGCCGCTGGCCGTGTCCGACCGGACGTGGGCCAGCTTCGTCCTGGCCCTGCAGCGCCGTCTGCCCGGCTCGGTCTGGATCCCGTCGTCGACGGTGACCGGTCCCTTACGGGCGGTCAAGGACGCCGCGGAGATCGAGGCCCTGGCCGGGGCGTCTGCAGCCGCCGACCGGGTGGCCGAGCGGTTGCTCACCGCCCAGATCCCCCTGATCGGCCGCACAGAGCGGTCGGTGTCGCTGGACATTGGCCGCCGTCTGCTTGAAGAAGGGCACCAGCGGGTCAACTTCGCCATCGTCGGCAGCGGCCCCAATGCTGCCAGCCCGCACCACGACGCCAGCGATCGGGTCATCGAGCCCGGCGATGCCGTGGTCTGCGATTTCGGCGGCACCATGAACGGCTACTGCTCCGATATCACCCGAACGGTGTGGACGGCGGCACCCACCCGCGAGGCAGAGGACCTCTATCACCTGCTGCAGCGGGCTCAGGCGGCTGGCGTCGCCGCCGCGGTGGTGGGAGCCTCGTGCGAGTCGGTGGACGGGGCCGCACGCAACATCATCGCGGGGGGCGGGTACGGGGACGCCTTCATACACCGCACCGGTCACGGCATCGGTCTCGAGGAGCACGAGGATCCCTACATCGTGGCCGGCAACACCCTGCCGCTGGCTCCCGGGCACGCCTTCTCGGTCGAGCCCGGGATCTACCTGAGCGGGCGCTACGGGGCCCGCATCGAGGACATCGTGGTGGCGGCGGACGCCGGCCCGCTGTCGCTCAATCACGTCAGCCACGAGTTGACGGTGGTAGAGGCGTGACGGCGGGGGACGTTCCCATGGCGCCGGCGACCGGCCGTCCCGGGGCCCCACGGGACCGCTCCTGCTCAGGACCTCGACCAGGCGATCCAGGCCCAAGCCATTTCTCCCTCCCCGGACCGCGGCGCTGATGGACCTCGGCCTTGAAGGCAAGGTGGCTCTGGTCACGGCGGCCTCGAAGGGTCTGGGCCGAGCCAGCGCCCAGGCGCTGGCCGCCGAAGGTGTCAGGGTGGTGATCTCGGCCAGAGGCGAGGCGGCCCTCCAGGAGGCGGCCGCCGCCATCCGGGCCGAGGGGGGCGAGGTCCACACCGTGGCCGCCGACGTCACCCAAACCGACGTTCCGGCCCGGCTGGTCGAGGAGACCGAGGGCCGGTACGGCCGCTTGGACATCCTGGTGGCCAACGCCGGCGGGCCGCCACCAGGAAGAGCCATGGACATCAGCGACGAGCAGATCGCGGCGGCCGTCAACGCCAACCTGGTCACTTCGGTCCGGCTCATCCGGGCCTCGCTGCCGCTGATGCAGTCGCAGGGATGGGGGCGGATCTGCTGCATCACGTCCTACTCGATCAAGCAGCCCATCCCTACACTGGCGCTATCCAACCTGGCCCGGACCGGGCTGTGGGCGTGGGCCAAGACCGCAGCCGCCGAGCTGTACCCAACCGGTGTCACCCTCAACCTCATCGCCCCCGGGATGCACGCTACCGACCGGGTACGCGAGCTCGGGGGTGGCAATTTGCCGGCGTCGATCGGCGACCCGGCCGACTTCGGCCGGGTGGTGACTTTCCTGTGCTCCCAGTCGGCCGCGTACATCTCCGGCACGGCCGTCATGGTGGACGGGGCAACCAGCGCCGGGTTGCTGTAGCGCCGGGCCTCGTTCCGCGAGCTCGTCCGCGACCTTGAACACCTGGCCGACCCGTTGTCCACCAGATTGCATGCTGGCCAGGTGCTTCGGCGCCCGCTGACCAGCGAGCCCGCCGGCTACTCCCGCCTACCCGCTGGACCCGACGCGGTGAGCACCGCCAGCCGGGCGGCCAAATCCGGCCGGCGCAGTCTGGCCCGGGTCGATGCCCGTACCTGGCGTACCACAGGGGCGCGCCGGTCGGGATCCATGGCATCCGGTCCCATGACCGCCTGATCCTCGACCGTCGGCTGGAAGGCGACGACCGGCAGCGCGCGCCGCCGGAGGACCTTCGCCTCCATGCCCCCGGCCAGCCGTCGCCGAGGAGGGCCCGCACCCCGTCGGAAATCACGGTCGTCGGCAGGTCTCCCTCGGGCCCAAGGCCGGCCAGGATGGCCGGCGGACGGACAGCCCAGGGTCGACGGGCGGCGGCCCACAGCACCGACGGGGCCGACGGACCGACCGCCCACCTCCGCCGGTCGCGCCAAGCACCAACCCGATACGCGCCATCGCCGGCGTCCTTTTACCCAATCCCGGACGCTACCCGACCCCGGACGTTATCCGGTCCGGATGGCGTTACTGAACGGCCCGATCACGGCCCTCCCAGTACGGGGCGCGCAACTCGCGCTTCAGGACCTTCATGGCGCCCGAGAGCGGCAGTGGCTCCTGGCGGAACTCGACCACCTTTGGCACCTTGTACCCGGCGATCCGCTCCCGGGCCCACGCCTTGATCTCCTCCTCACTCGGCGCCGCGTCGGGTTTCCGAACGACGATGGCCAGAACTTCCTCACCCCAGCGGTCGGACGGGATGCCGATCACCGCCACCTGCGCCACGCCCGGATGGTCGGCGATGGCGTTCTCGACCTCGCTCGAGTAGACGTTTTCCCCGCCGGTCACGATCATGTCCTTGACCCGGTCGACCAGGTACAGGTAGCCGTCGTGGTCGAGGTAGCCGGCGTCGCCCGTGTGGTACCAGCCGCCCCGGAACGCGGCCTCGGTCTCGGCCGGTCGATTCCAGTACCCGTGCATGTAGTTGCCTGCCCGGGCGCACACCTCGCCGGTCTCGCCGGCCGGCAGGATGACGCCGGACTCGTCCTGGATCGACACCTCTGATCCCGCCACGGGGCGCCCGGCCGATCGCAGCAGGCCACCGCCCCGCCGGTGCTCCTCCGGTCCGAGAAGGGTCAACAGGCCGCAATTCTCGGTCATCCCGTATCCCTGGTAGAGATCGACATCGGGAAGGACAGCCTGGACTCGCTCGATCAGCGCGGTTGGCATCGGGGACGCCCCGTAGGTCAGGACCTCCAGCGACGCCAGCCGTTCCGGCTTGAAGTCGGGATGGTCGAGGACCATCGCCACCATGGTCGGCACCATCACCGTCATCGTCACCCGGTGGCGTTCGATGTTGTCGAGCACCGTGGCCGGTTGAAATACCGGAACAAAGGTGGTCCGGGCCCCGACGGCCGGCGCCGCCAGGACGCCGCCCAGCGAGGCGGCGTGGAACATCGGCGTCTGGTGCAGGTAGACCAGCCTCTCGTCCATGGCAAACCTGGTCGCCACCTTGTAGACGTCGAGCAGCAGGGCGCGGTGGTCGATGACCACCCCCTTAGGCAGCCCGGTGGTCCCGCCCGTGTACATGAGGAGCACCACATCGCCCTCCTCGGGCTCGGCCGGCACGGTTGGTCTGCCCGCAGCGACGAGATCCTCGTAGGCGAGGTCGTGCGGGACGTCGCCTGCACCGATCAGCACGACCTTCTCGATTCCGGCCTCAGCCCGTACCCGGTCGATCGCGGCGGCAAAGGACGCGTCGGTGAAGCACACCCGGCTGGCGGAGTCCTTCATGATGAACGCCAGCTCCCGCGGGGCCAGGCGCAGGTTGAGGGGATTGATCACGCCCCCCCCGAGGAAGCTGGCGTGGTAGAGCTCGAGGAACTCGTGTCCGTTGAGGGCCATTACCGCGAACCGATCGCCTCGGCCCACGCCCAGCTCACGGGCCATGGCGTCGACCAGCCGGCAGACCCGGTCCCGGTGCTCGGCGAAGGTGGCGGTGAATTCGCCGTCCAGAACCGCTGTCTTGGTCCCGAGCCGCTCGGCCGTGGGGAGCAGGAAACGGTGGTACACCAGTTCCTTCATTTGCCGGATCATAGGGCACCGACCGGCGGCGTTGACCAGGCGGTCGCCCATTGGCTACATTGTCGATGATGTCTATGAATCCGGTGAACAATAGCGGTAAAATATGGAGAAAGACGCCTCCGCGTCGCCCAGGGAACGCGGCGCTGTCCGTCGCGGTCGGCCTGGCTGCGCTGACCCTTCTCGCTGCGGCCTGCGGGTCCTCCTCCCATGGTGCAAGTGCCAGCGCCAGCGGGACGACCGCGGCCGCCGCCAGCAGCAGCGCCAAATCGGTCACGGTGCGGCTCGGCTTCTTCCCGAACCTGACCCACGCTCCGGCTCTGGTCGGTGTCGCCCGGGGCATCTTCGCCAAGGACCTGACCCCCGACTCTCTCACCACCCAGACCTTCTCGGCCGGTCCGGCCGAGAACCAGGCCCTGCTTTCGGGCTCCCTCGACATCGCCTTCGAAGGCCCTAGCTCGGCCCTGTCGGCCTACTCCTCCTCGCACGGGGCCATTGCCATCGTCGCCGGCGCGGCCTCGGGAGGGGCGGGTCTGGTCACCCGGGCCTCGATCACGAGCCCCTCGCAACTCAAGGGCAAGACGCTGGCCTCGCCGCAGCTGGCCAACACCCAGGATGTGGCCCTGCGCTATTGGCTCAAGACCCAGGGGTACACGACGACGAAGTCGGGCGGCGGGGACGTGCACGTCGAACCGTCGGCCACAGGCAACGGGACTGTGGTCACCGAGTTCAAGGACGGAGCCGTCGACGGCGCCTGGATGCCTGAACCGTACGAGACCCAGATGCTCCAGGCCGGCGGTCACCTCCTCGTCGACGAAGCCACCCTGTGGCCTGGCGGCAAGTGGGCCACCACCAACGTGGTCGTGCGCACCGCTTTTCTCCACCAGCACCCGGCGACGGTGCAGCGTTTCCTCCAGGGCCTGGTCGAGACCCTCAATTACATCCAGGCCCAGCCGGCCGCGGCCCAAACCGCTTTCAACACGCACCTCGCGGGCCTCCAGGGCGGAAAACCGCTCTCCGCCAAGGTGCTCACGAAGGCCTGGAACAACCTGACCTTCACGGCCGACCCCCTGGCCTCGACCCTTCAGACGCAGGTGGACCACGGCGTCGCGGTCGGGCTGTTGAAGGCGCCGAGCAATCTCGGTGGCATCTACGACCTCACCCCGCTCAACAAGGTCCTGGCGGCCCTTGGCAAGGGCCAGGTGAGCGGGCTGTGACCGTCGTCCACCCGGTCGCGGCACCGGGGGCGGTCGCGACGCCTGGGGTTCCTGGCCCCGCGGTGGTCCTCGACGGGGTCTCAAAGGTCTACGGGCGGGTGGGGGCCGCGGTCCCGGCGCTCGACCACGTTTCACTCGAGGTGGCTCTCGGCGAGTTCGTCTGCCTTGTCGGCGCGTCGGGTTGCGGTAAGAGCACCCTGCTCAACCTGATCGCCGGCCTGGACCATCCCTCGGCCGGCTCGGTGGCGCGCCACGCGGGCGAGGCCACGCTGATGTTCCAGGATGCCTCGCTCTTTCCGTGGCTGAGCGTGGCCCGCAACGTTGAGCTGCCGCTGCGACTCCGCGGCGTCGGCAGAACGGATCGGCGGGCCCGTGCCGCCGAGCTGTTGCAGCTGGTCCGGCTGGAAGGGTTCGCCACCAGGCGCCCCCACGAGCTGTCCGGCGGGATGCGCCAGCGGGTAGCGCTGGCCCGGGCGGTCGCCCAGGACCGCCGGATCCTCCTGATGGACGAGCCGTTCGGCGCCCTCGACGCCATGACCCGGGATCTCCTCCACGAGGAGCTGGAGCGGATCTGGCGTGAGACCGATCTCACGGTGATCTTCGTGACTCACAACGTGCGGGAGGCGGTCCGGCTGGCCGACCGGGTCGTGCTCCTGTCCAGCCGGCCGGGTCGCATCGTGGAGACCTACGGCGTGGCCATCCCGCGGCCCCGGCGCATCGATTCGGCCGAGGTCGCCGCCCTCGCCGCCGCCATCACCGACCGGCTCCGGGAGGAGGTGGCACGGCATGGCCGTCGTTGATCGGCTCGACCAGGAGCTCGAAGGCCTGGATCAGCTCGAGTTACAGCTGCCCCGGGTCCCCTCACGGGCCAGGCGCATCTGGTCGGTGGTCTGGCCGAAGCTGGCCGCGATTGCTGTCGGGCTGGGCCTGTGGCAGCTGGTCGTGTGGAGCGGCTGGAAGCCCACTTACTTGCTGCCTTCGCCGTCGACGGTGTTCCACACCATGTGGCAGGACCGTCACGACCTTTGGGCCGGGACGATGACGACGCTCCGGCGCGCCGTCGAGTACTACACGGCCAGCCTGGTCATCGGGACCCTGCTTGCCATCGTCATCACCCGGATCCGGGGGGTGCGGGCCGCGGTGACCCCGCTCGTCACCGGGCTTCAGTCCATGCCGTCGGTGGCGTGGGTGCCCATCGCCATCCTGCTGTTCGGCATCAAGACCGAGGCCATCCTCTTCGTTACCCTGGCCGGCAGTATCCCGGCCGTGATCATCGGCACCGTCGCGGCCATCGATGCCGTGCCCCCCAATCTTCTGCAGGCGGGCCAGGTGCTGGGGGCGCGGGGGGTCAGCCGGTATCGCCATATCGTTCTGCCTGCCGCCCTGGTGGGTTATGTGGCGGGGATGCGCCAGGCCTGGGCGTTCTGCTGGCGGTCGCTCATGGCCGGCGAGCTGATCGTCCCCGGGCACGGGACGCAGTCCCTCGGCCAGCTGCTCAGCGCCTACCAGGACCAGAGCCTGGCTGCCGACGTGCTGGCCGTCATGATCGCCATCCTCGCCGTGGGTCTGCTGATGGACTCGGTGCTGTTCTCTCGCCTGGAACGGGTGGTGCTCGAGCGCCGCGGGCTGGCCGGAGCGCGCTCGATACACCGATCGGCGGCCGGACCGGGGTGGATTGGAGCGCCGGCTCAGGGCCGGCGTACGACGAAGTATTTCGACTGAGGGTGGTGGCAAATGATGGCGGCGGTCGTCTGCTCGGGGTGGAACTGCCAGGACGTCTCCTCGCTGACTTCCACACCGATGCGCTCGGCCCCGACCAGCTCGGCGCACTTGGCGTTGTCCTCGAGGTCAGGGCACGCCTCGTAGCCCCATGAATAGCGACCGCCCCGATACTGCTGTCTGAACAGCCCGCCGAGCGTCGGGCCATCCTCGGCTACGAAGCCCCACTCCTGACGAATCCGGTAGTGCCACAACTCCGCCAGCGCTTCGGTCATCTCCACCCCGAGGCCGTGCAGGTGGAGGTAGTCCTGATAGTGGTTTTCCCGGAACAGACGGGCGGCTTCTTCCGACGCCTTGCTCCCCATGCTGACGACGTGGAAGGCGGCGTGATCCGCTTCGCCCGACGCGGCGGAGCGGAAGAAGTCAGCGATCGACAACCACGGGTTGGCGTTCTGACGGGGGAAGGTGAAGCGGAGCCACTCCGAGGTGCGGCTCTCGTCCTTCCACACGATCAGGTCGTCGCCCTCGGAGTTGACGGCGAAATAGCCATACGCCACCGCCGGCTGGAGCACTCCGGCGGTGCGCGCCGCGGCCAGCTGGGCGCGCAGCACCCCCCGGATGCGGTCCTTGAACTCGGCGTCGGTCTCCTGGCGGGACTTGTCGGGCCGGTAGCCCCACTGGGCGCGGAAGAGGGACGTCTCGTTGAGGTAGGCGGCGATGTCGTCGAGGGGGATCCCCCGCTCGATCCGGGAGCCGAGGAACGGGGGAAGGAACAGGGTGTTGTCGGTGGCCACCGAGGGCGCCCGGGACGGGCGGGGCGAGCCGGACGCGACGTCGGCGCCATCCGCAGGCGGGGATACGGCGGCCTGGGCGTCCTGCGCCGGCTGGGCGGGCCGGGCGGCCTGGGCGTCCTGCGCCGGCTGGGCGGGCCGGGCGGCCTGGGCGGCGCGCGCAGCGCGGGGACGGGCCCCTTCGCGACCCTGGAGCACCCGGCCGAAGTCAGGGTCGTCCACCCCATCGCGCTTGAGCTCCATCAGCCGATCCATGATGTGGAGACCCTCGAAGGCGTCCTTGCCGTAAAACAGCCGGCCCTGGTATTCGGAGCGCAGATCTCGTTCGACGTAGGTGCGAGTGAGGGCGGCGCCGCCGAGGATGACGGGGATACCGGAGAGGTCCCGGTCGTTCATCTCGAGGAGGTTCTCGCGCATGATCAGGGTGCTCTTGACGAGCAGGCCGGACATACCGATAGCGTCGGCGGCCATTTCCCGGGCCGCATCGATAAGGTCCGAAAGCGGCACCTTTATCCCGAGGTTGCGGACTTCGTAGCCGTTGTTGGTGAAGATGATGTCCACCAGGTTCTTGCCGATGTCGTGCACATCGCCCTTGACGGTGCCGAGCACAATGCGCCCCTTGCCACCGGCGGCGGCCTTTTCCATGTACGGTTCCAGATAGGCCACCGCGGCTTTCATGGTCTCGGCGGATTGGAGCACGAACGGCAGCTGCATCTGCCCGGAACCGAACAGATCGCCGACCACCTTCATGCCGCCGAGGAGCGGGCCGTTAACGATGTCGAGGGCGCCCCACTCGCCGCTGAGGGCGGCATCCAGATCCGCTTCCAGCCCATCCCTGTCCCCGTCGATGATGCGCTGGCTGAGCCGGCGCTCGACCGGCCAGTCGCTGCGGTCTTCGGTGGTGAGGTTGGAGGCGGCGATCCCCTCGAAGAGGTGGAGGAGCTCGGCCAGCGGGTCGTAGCCGGTCGCGGGGTCCCGGCGGTCGTAGATCAGATCGAGGCATACCTCGACGACCCGGGGATCGATCTTGTGGAGCGGCAGGATGCGGGCGGCGTGGACAATGGCGGCGTCGAGCCCGGCTTCCTGGCACTCGTGCAGGAAGACCGAGTTGAGGGCGTGGCGGGCGGAGGGGTTGAGGCCGAAGCTCACATTCGAGAGCCCGACGAGAGTACCGACGCCGGGAAGCTCGCTCTTTATCCTCCGGATGCCTTCGATGGTCTCGATTCCGTCGCGGCGGCTCTCCTCCATGCCGGTGGTGATCGGCAGCACCAGGGGATCGAACAGAAGGTCCTCCGGCGCCAGCCCGTAACGATCGACGGCCAGGTCGTGAATGGCCCGGGCGGCCCGGAGCTTCCAGTCAGCGGTGCGGGCCTGTCCGTCGGAATCGATGCAGGTGCAGACCACGGCCGCGCCGTACTCCCGTGCCATCGACAGGAATCGATCGAGGCGGGTGCCCGGCGCGTCGCCGTCCTCGAGGTTGACCGAGTTGAGGATGGGCTTGCCGGCGATCAGCTGCAGGCCGGTCTCGATCACCGGCGCCTCGGTGGAGTCGAGCATGATCGGCAGTGTGGCCTGGGTGGCGAAGCGGCCGGCCACCTCGCGCATGTCGGCGACGCCGTCCTCCCCGGTGTAGTCGACGCACACGTCGAGCACATGCGAGCCGCTCTTGACGGCCTCCCGGGCCACGGCGAGGCAGGTGTCCCAGTCGTCGGCCAGCATGGCCTCCCGGAACTTCTTCGACCCGTTGGCGTTGGTTCGCTCGCCGACGACCAGCACGGACGGCGTCTGGTCGTAGGGGACATGGCTGTAGATGGAGGCGACGCCCGGCTCCCACTCGGGCCGGCGGGCGGCGGGGGTGAGATCCCGGCACGCCACCACGACGGCCCGGAGGTGCTCAGGCGTGGTGCCGCAGCACCCCCCCACGATGCTGACGCCGTACTCGGTCACGAAGCGGGCGTGGTGTTCCGCCAGCTGGTCGGGGGTCAGGTCGTAGTGCATGCGGCCGTCGACCACCGAAGGCAGGCCGGCGTTGGGCAGCACCGAGATCGGCAGCGGGCTGCGCTGAGAGAGATACCGGAGGTGCTCGCTCATCTCGGCCGGTCCGGTGGCGCAGTTGAGGCCGATGACGTCCGGGCGTAGAGCCGCCAGCGTTGTGAGTGCGGCGCCGATCTCGGTTCCGAGCAGCATGCGGCCTGTGGTTTCGATGGTGACCTGCACCTGCAGCGGGATCTCGCGGCCCGCCTCGGCCATCGCCCGGCGGCACCCGATGATGGCGGCCTTGGCCTGGAGAAGGTCCTGGACCGTCTCGATGACGAAGAGGTCGACCCCACCCTCGAGCAGCCCGGTCGCCGCTTCCTGGTAGCCGTCGCGCTGGTCGGCGAAGGTGATCTGCCCGAGGGAAGCGATCTTGGTGCCCGGGCCGAGGGAGCCCGCCACCCACGGGCCGCCACCTTCGGAGCCGGAGCTGGAGCCGGGGCCGGGGCCGGCGGGCCCGGTCCCCACGGCTTGCCGCGCGATACGGGCTGAAGCGGCGGCCAACTCCCGGGTCCGGTGGGCGAGGCCGTATTCGGCCAGCACCCAGGGGAGCGCCCCGAAGCTGTTTGTTTCGACCACGTCGCACCCGACGTCGAGGAACGACCGGTGAAGTTCGGCGATCACGTCCGGCCGGGTGACGACCAGCATCTCGTTGCAACCCTCGAGGGCCAGGCCGCCGAAGTCGTCGGGTCCGAGGTGGCACAACTGCAGGTTGGTCCCGACTGCGCCGTCGAAGATCACCACTCGCCCGCGCACCGCTTCCAGGTACGAATCCATATGAGCCCCGGAGGTCGTTGCAGCAGCCACTGATACAGGCTACAGGGGCGGTGTCACGGTCCCGGTGCTATAAGGGCGCCGGTCGATCGGGGCCCGCCCGGCCCTGGTCGGTCAGTCGGGCCTTGTCGGTCAGGTCGGTTGGGTGGGTCAGGCCTGGTCGGGCGCCCGGCCGACGCCGGCCTCGACCCACCCGCCGGGGCACCTCGCCGGCGCGGCCTCGGCCCACCCGCCGGCCCACCTCGCCGGCGCGGCCTGGGCCCACCGCGCCGACCCGCCCGCCGGCCCACCTCGGCGCCGATCCCGAATCACCGGCCCGACCTTTGGTCGCCGGCCCCGACCTTTGGTCGCCGGCCCCGACCTTTGGTCGCCGGCGCCGCTTTTGGAGCGAAAAGTACACAAGATGTAGTCAGGGCTCCAAAAGTGGAGTGGTCGTCCGGGGTTCAACCCTGGCGCTTCGGGCGGCCGGTCTTCTTGGCCCAGCGCTCCGCCGCCGAGAAGGTCATCAGCGCTCCGGGGATCATGAGGACGCTAGGCCCAGCCCAATTCCTCCAGACGGGCGTCGGAGATCCCGAAATGATGAGCCACCTCATGGATGACCGTGGTGGTGACCAGGTCCACCAGCTCGGCTTCGGTTCTCGACAGCCGGCTGATCGGACCCTGGAAGATGGTGATCCGGTCGGGCATCACGCCGGCATACGACAGTGGCGACCGCCTGGTCAGGTCGATTCCCTGATAAAGGCCCAGCAGGGTGCCGCGCCTGCCTGCCAGCTGCTCGGGGGTAGGCCAGTCCTCGACCAGGACCACCACGTTCTCCATCATGCGGCCGAGCGCCTCCGGGATCTGGTCGAGCGCGTCGGCGACCAGGGTTTCGAAGGTGGCCCGATCGGTTTCCATGCGACAGTCTGTCCGGCCGACTCGTCGCTCCTGGCACCGCAACACCTATGATCATTCGCCATGCACCTGACCCCCGAGGAGGGCCGGGTCATCGGCAGCCTCATCGAGAAGCAGCTGACCACACCGCAGCAGTATCCCCTGACCCTCAACTCACTGGTGCTGGCCTGCAATCAGTCGTCGAACCGCGATCCGGTCGTCTTCTACGACGAGCAGACCGTGCAGACCGCGCTGGCCGGCCTGCGCAACGCGGAGTTGATCGGTTTGGTGTACCCCTCCCACGGCCGGTCCGTCACGCGGTACCGGCACACCCTGGCCGAGCGGCTCGGGCTCGATGACCGGGAGTTGGCCCTGGTGGCCGTCCTTTTGCTTCGCGGCCCGCAAACCGCCGGCGAACTCCGGGCCCGGAGCGAGCGAATGGCGCGATTCGACACGATCGACGATGTCGACGCCGACCTGGTGCGGCTCAGCGAGAAGGGGGAGCCACTCGTCGTGCGGCAGTCACGGCGGCCCGGCCAAAAGGAGGAACGCTGGGCCCAACTGCTCTGTGTTGCCGCACCGCTAGACAAAGTTGAGTTCGATGCCGCGCCACCGGGAGGAGGTACGTCAGAGGCGCACCCCGGCAGTCTGGCCGGCGTCAGCACTGGTTCGCCCGGCCCCAGCCCCGCCGGCCCCGGCACCAGCCCCGCCGGCGTCAGCACTGGTTCGCCCGGCCCCAGCCCCGCCGGCCCCGGCCCCAGCCCCACCGGCCCCGGCCCCAGCCCCACCGGCCCCGGCCCCAGCCCCACCGGCCCCGGCACCAGCCCCGCCGGCCCCGCCGGCCCAGAAGCGGACTCGCCGCCCGACGGAGTTCAGATCGCTCTGCCACCGACGAGAGGCTGGCATCGCTTGCCGAGGAAGTGGGCATCCTGCGTGCCGAGGTCGAGGAGTTGAAGGACGGCCTTGATCTGCTGCGGAACCAACTGGGCGGTGCACCACGGCGGTAATGGGGGGAGAGAACTCGGACGAGATCATGGGACCGGCTTGTGAGGCTCGAGGCCGGCTGGCCGGCCGGCGACCCGGGCTGACAGCGCGCCGGCGGCCACGCATCAGAAGCCACGCGGCCTACGCTCGGCACCATCGCATTTCCCGTCGCCGCCTCGACGCTCGCCACCACGCTGAGCTCGAACCAGTCGAAAGAGCTGCTTTTCCTGTTCGTGGTGTTGCCCTTTCTGGTTGCGGGCGCGGTTATCGCGTTTGTCGCCTGGCGGTCGAAGGGTAAGCCGGCGCCGATACGTACGTCGACGATTCTGGCCGAGGGCCAGCCCGCCGAAGCCGAAGTCCTGTCCGTCAAGCCCCTCGGCAGCTTTCTCGAGGTCCGCCCCATGGTTCGCTTCTTGCTACGGGTGCGATCCGGCGGCGACGAACCGTTCGATCTGGAAGTGATCCAGTCTCTGCCTCGTAGCGCGATGCGTGAATTCCACACCGGCGACGTCATCGAGGTTCGCCTCACGGCGGATCGCTCGGCCGGAGCCGTCGTCTGGGGCTGGCCAACGGCCGGCTAGCAGCCGGCGCCGGCGATAGGGTCGCCTCCAGTGCTGTCCGCCAAGGCCGTCACCTTCCGCCGCGGGACCAGGTTCATCCTGAACCGGATCAGCCTTTCCATCGGGCCGCGCACGCGCCTTGGTGTGGTGGGGCCGAATGGGGTGGGCAAGTCCACCCTTCTGCGTATCCTGGCCGACCTGGAGACCCCCGAATCCGGCACGGTGGAACGTTCGCCCGCTGAGCTCCAGGTCGGGTACCTGAGCCAGGAACCCGACGCCGCGAAAGGCGAGACCGTGCGTGCCTACCTGGCCCGGCGCACCGGCGTGGCCGCCGCAAGCGCCGAACTGGACCGGCTCACGGCTGCATTAGCCGATGACCCGTCGCTGGTCGAGCCCTACTCCGAGGCCCTGGACCGCTTTCTGGCGGTCGGCGGCGACGACTTCGACTCCCGGATCGGATTGGTCGCGGCCGACGTCGGCTTGCCGTCCGACCTCCACGAGGTCGCCGTGGCCAACCTGTCCGGCGGCCAGGCGGCCCGGGCCGGGCTGGCGGCCATCCTGCTGGCCCGATTCGACGTGTTCCTGCTCGACGAACCGACCAACGACCTCGACTTCGCCGGTCTTGATCGACTCGAGAGCTTTCTCGGCTCGGTCCCGGGAGGAGTCGCCGTGGTGTCCCACGACCGGGCCTTTCTGGACCGCGTCGTCACCCGGATCGTCGAGATCGACGAGCAGCGCCATACCGCGATCGAGTACGCAGGCGCCTGGAGCGAGTACATCGAGCGCCGGGCCCTGGCCCGCAGCCAGAAAACCGAGGCTTACGAGGCGTGGGTGGCCGAGCGCGACCGGATGCGGCAGCGGATCCGCACCCAGCGGTCCTGGTCTGAACGGGGGGTCAAGACAGCAGCCAGGAAGCCGAGGGACCACGACAAGGCCCAGCGCGGCTTCTTCGTCAACCGGACGGAGAAGCAGGCGGCGAAGGTGCGCCAGTCGGAGAAAGCTCTGGTTCGACTGGGTACCGTCGAGAAGCCCTGGGAGGGGTGGGATCTCCAGCTCGACCTGACGCCGGCCGCTCGCAGTGGCGACGTGGTGGCCCGCCTCGAGGGCGCGGTGGTGCGACGGGGACGCTTTCAGCTGGGTCCGGTCGATCTGGAGCTGTCGTGGGCCGATCGGGTCGCCATCACCGGTCCCAACGGCGGGGGGAAGTCGACCTTGCTGGCCGCGCTCGTCGGCGTGCTGCCGCTCGCCGAGGGCCGGCGTTGGGTGGGGCCGAGCGTGGTCGTCGGCGAGCTGGACCAGCACCGGGCCCGGCTCGACGCCGGCCGGGACCTCCTCAGCGGCTTTGCGGCCGCTACCGGGCTTCGGCCGGAGCCGGCCCGATCGACGCTGGCCAAGTTCGGCCTGGGAGCAAGCCACGCGGCGCGCCGCCCGGCGGCCCTGTCACCGGGGGAACGAACCCGGGCCCTCCTGGCCGCTCTCATGGCGAGTGGCACCAACTGTCTGGTCTTCGACGAACCGACCAATCATCTCGACCTGCCGGCCATCGAAGCGCTGGAGCAGGCATTGGAGCAATTCGAGGGCACCCTGCTGGTCGTTTCCCACGATCGCTGGCTGCTCGAATCCCTCACCGTCAACCGGACCTGGGTGGTCGACGGCGGTCAGGTGCACGAGGGCTCGTAATCCGCCGCCCCGGGTAGGCTCCCGGCAGCCATGAAGATCTACACGCGAAAAGGCGACGACGGCACCACCGGTCTGCTCTTTGGTGGCCGGGTCGGTAAGGACTCCGCCGTCATCCGCGCCAACGGCGCGGTCGACGAGGCTCAGGCCGCGCTCGGCGTGGCCCGAGCCTTGATCGAGCCGGCCTCGGAACTGGATGGGCTGCTCGTTCAGCTGGAGCGGGACCTCTACGTCCTGATGGCCGAGCTGGCGACCGCTCCCGACAACCGGCGCAAGTTGCAGCCGGGGACCACCCTCGTTACCGACGAGATGGTGGCGGCGCTGGAGGAACGGATCGACGATCTGACCGGCCGGTTCCCGCCGCTGACCGACTTCGTGGTTCCCGGCCACGACCGCGTCGCAGCCGCCCTCGACGTGGCCCGTACGGTCGTCCGGCGCGCCGAGCGCGAGGCACTCGGGGCCGCGCCACCCGGCTCCCTCGTCGGGACCTACCTCAACCGCCTGTCCGACCTGGTGTGGACAATGGCCCGGTGGCAGGAGCACGGAGAGTCGCTGCTCGCCCGCCGGGTGGCCCGGTGATTCCGGTGACGCCGCCGACTCTCGTGACGCCGCCGACTCTCGTGACGCCGCCGACTCTCGTGACGACGCCGCCGCCGACTCTCGTGACGACGCCGCCGCCGACTCTCGTGACGCCGCCGACTCTCGTGACGACGCCGCCGCCGACTCTCGTGACGCCGGTGACCCCGACCAGTCCGGTGACCCGGTGACCGCGAGCAGGCCGCCGACTGCGGCATCCACCCTGGCCCAGGCCCCGGCCCCCGCGTCGACCGGCGGCCCGCCCCGTTTCGAGGTCGTCACCCGCGCCCCCGAGGGCACCGCCGTGCTCGGGGTGCCGGTGTTTGCCGACCTGTCCGTCCCGACCGGCGCCGGCGCCACCCTGGACCGGGGGTTCCTCGCCCAGCGCCGCTTCGAAGGGCAGCCAGGCCAGGCCCAGGCGGTGCTGGCCGATGACGGCTCGACCGTGGTGGCCCTTGGAGTCGGCCCACG
Organism: uncultured Acidimicrobiaceae bacterium; assembly: GCA_963834725.1. GTDB lineage: Bacteria > Actinomycetota > Acidimicrobiia > Acidimicrobiales > Palsa-688 > PALSA-693. Next base: position 1,148,224 of record CAWICN010000001.1, on the reverse strand, counting down.
CGATCGGATCGACTCCGACGCCATGCGCCGAGCCGGCGCCGCCTTGGCCCGGCAGGCCGGCAGCGCCAGCGAGGTGGCCACGACCCTGGCGGCCGCCGCGACATCGCCGGAACACGTGATCGCCGCGGTCGAGGGCATCGGCCTCGGGGCCTACCGCTTCGAAGCGACCCGGCGAGCGCCTCGTCCCGGCCGGCTCGAACGGGTCCTGATAGTGGCGCCGGCGGGCCGCGGCAACCACCGCAACGGCCAGAACAACCGCAACAAGCTGAACCGCCCCGCAGTCGACGCTGCCGTCCACCGGGGCCAGGTCGGTGTCCTCGCCACCTGGCGGGCCCGTGACTGGGTGAACCGCCCGTCCCGCGATCTCACGCCGACCGAGCTGGCCCGGGTGGCGACCGAGGCCGCCGGCGGCACGGGTGCGACCGTGGAGGTGTGGGATCGCGACCGGATCGAGTCTGAGCGGCTCGGCGGCCTGCTCGGTGTCGCCGCCGGGGCAGCCGAACCGCCCCGTCTGCTCCGGCTCTCTTACCAGTCGCCCGAGCCCAAGGCCACGGTGGCTCTCGTCGGCAAGGGCATCACATTTGACTCCGGGGGACTGTCCCTCAAGCCCCCCAACGGCATGATGACCATGAAATGCGACATGGGCGGCGCCGCCGCGGTCATCACCGCCACTGTCGCCGCGGCCGAGCTCGAGCTGCCGCTGCGGGTTGTCGGCTGGGTGGCGGCGACGGAAAACATGCCGAGCGGCGCCGCCATCCACCCGGGCGATGTCCTGGTGGCACGCAACGGCACCAGTATCGAGGTTCTCAACACCGACGCCGAAGGCCGCCTCGTCCTCGCCGACGCCCTCAGCCTGGCTGCCGAGGAGGAGCCCGATGCGATCGTCGACGTGGCCACCCTCACCGGAGGGCAGCGGGTGGCGCTCGGCGAAGGGGTGGCGGCCGTCATGGGCACCGACGAGGTGCTGGTCCGGCGCCTCATCGCCGCCGGCGCGGCGGCGGGGGAGCCCTTGTGGGAGCTACCCCTGGTCGCTGCCTACCGCAAGCAGCTCGACTCCGAGGTGGCCGACCTGCGCAACGTGACCACCAGGCCGTCGGCCTCGTCGATCATGGCGGCCCTCTTTCTCAAGGAGTTCAGCGGCGGCCGGCCGTGGGCGCACCTCGACATCGCCGCGCCCAGCTGGTCGGATGGCGATGAGGGTTGGCTGTCAAAAGGCGGCACCGGTTGGGGGGCCCGAACCCTGATCGAGCTGCTGGCGGCATGGACCTGAGACCCGGCCGCCGAAAGGTCAGGACGCCTCGCTCACTGTCGACATGTTGAACCCGTCCACCCGCAGCGCCGGCATCGACGTCCGGGTGAAGTAGTCGGTCCACTCCCTCGGCAGGGCGCGCACGCTGCGGCCCATCTCGAGAATGCGGCTGAGCAGGTCGACGGGGCTTTCGTTGAACCGGAAGTTGTTGACGGCCCCGGTGACCTCCCCTCCTTCGACCAGGTACACGCCGTCGCGGGTCAGGCCCGTAAGGAGGAGGGTCTGCGGGTCGACCTCCCGGATATACCAGAGGCAGGTGAGCAGCAGGGCCCGGTCGGTGCTCGCCACCATGGCGTCCAGATCGGGGCCGGATTCGGGCCCGTCCATGATGAGGTTGTCGATGTAGGGCGAGAGCGGCAGGTGGGTGAGCTCGGCCGAGAACCGACTCTGCACCAGGGCGCGGAGGACACCATTGTCGATCCAGCGTGTCGGCTCGAGCGGCAGGCCGTTGTCGAAGACGGACGAGTCGGCGCCCGAGGCGTGGGCGATGACGAACGGGGGGCATTGGAGAAAGGGGGCGGCCGGGTCGCTGCGCAAGGTCACCGCAACATCCGTGAGCCGCGTGCCGACCCGGGTCCCTCCGCCGGGCTGGCTGAACACGGTCCGCCCGTCGTGGGCATCGCGGCCTCCCGCTGACCAGTACAGGTCGATCATGAGGTCGGCCACCGCGCTCGGCGGCAGGATGGTTTCGTACCGGCCGGGCGGGAGGCTGATGCGCCGGGCCGCCCAGCCGAGCCGCCGGCTGAGCTCTCCCGTCAACGACTCCACCCCCACGTCCCGAAAGTCGGCGGTGGCGACACCGGCCCAGGCGCTCCGCTCGAAGTCGGCCGACTTGGCATTGAGCTCGAGGTGCCCGGTGGGCTGATCGTGCCGGGCCCGCACGCCCGTCGAGGAGGCCAGATAAGTTGTCCGCATCTCGTGCTCGGCGTAGCCGAACAAGACCTCGCCTTTGTCCGAGGCTCGCCCGAACGCCTCGCCGAGCGTCGGCGCCACCGGCTCGAAGACCCCGATGGTCGTCTCCGCCGGGGGGGCATCCCAGCCGGCGCCGCGGTCAGGGACGACCACCAGGGGCCGCTGGTCCTCGGCCTTCGGCGCCGTCCGGGCCGTGTGCTCCGCCGCGCCCACCAGGCGCTCGAGCGATTCCTGGGTGACTCCGCTCTCTGCGACCACCCCGACGCCTCCGTCTACGATTGCGATGACGGTGAGCTGGTTGCCCCACGTCACCCCGTTGGTGGTCAGGGTGTTGTTGGCCCAGCGCAGGTTGGCGTCGCTGATCTCGTCGCCGATGACCACGCAGGCGTCGGCCTGGCTCGCCTCCAGGGCCCGTTCCAGCAGCTCCTGGGGGCGGAGCGGGCTCACCGGCCGCTCTCTTCCGTGGTGTTGAGTATGCGCACCTGGCGGAAGAGCGCCGACGGGCAGCCGTGGCTCACCGGAGCCACCTGGCCCGGCTGGCCCTTTCCGCAGTTGAACGCCCCGCCGACCACGTAGGTCTGCAGTCCCCCGACCGCCTCCATCGATCCCCAGAACCGGGTGGTCGAGCCCTGGTAGGCGGCGTCGCGCAGCTGGCCGGCCAGGCGGCCGTGGTGGATCCGGAAGAAGCGCTGGCCGGTGAACTGGAAGTTGTACCGCTGCATGTCGATGGACCAGCTCTTGTCGCCGACGACGTAGATGCCGTTTGTGACTGCGCTGATCAACTCCTCGGTGCTCGGGCCGGCAGGAGCGGGTTGGAGCGACACGTTTGCCATCCGCTGGATCGGGACGTGGCTGCTCGAGTCGGCGAAGGCGCACCCGTTGGATCGCTGGTAGCCCTGCCGGGCAGCCATCCGCCGGTCCAGCTGGTAGCCGACGAGGGTGCCGTCGCGGATCAGGTCCCAGGCCTGGGCGGCGACGCCTTCGTCGTCCCAGCCCACCGAGGCCAGGCCGTGCTCGACCGTGCGGTCCGCCGTGACGTGCATGAAGGGGGCGCCGTACCGGAGGCTGCCGAGCCGGTCGATCGTGGCGAACGACGTCCCCGCATACGCCGCCTCATACCCGAGGGCCCGGTCCAGCTCGGTGGCGTGACCGATCGACTCGTGGATGGTGAGCCACAGGTTCGACGGGTCGATGACGAGGTCGTAGTCGCCGGCTTCAACCGAAGGGGCGGCCATCTTCTCGGCCAAGAGGTCGGGCAGGGCCGCCAGCTCGGCTCCCCAGTCCCACCCCTCGCCGGTCAGGTACTCCCAGCCCCTGCCGCTCGGCGGGGCCAGCGTTCGCATGGTCTCGAACTCTCCCGTCTCGCGGTTGACGGCCACCGCGGTGGCTAGGGGGTGGACCCGGACTCGTTCCTGGACCGTGGTGGTGCCGGCCAGGTCGGCGTAGAACTTGTCCTCCTGTACGGCGAGGACGGCGGCGTCCGCGTGGTCGACGCCGGGCTGGTCGAGCAGTCGGGACGTCCACTCGAGCAAGAGAGCGGCTCGATCGGCCGCTGGCACCTCGAAGGGGTTGATCTGGAACGACGACACCCAGCTTCCGTCCGGATACACCGGCTCATCCGCGAGCTCGATGCGTTCCCGACAGAGCGATGCCGAGGTGCGAGCCACCTCGAGCGCGGCTCCGGCCGCTCGGCCGGCGGCGTCGCTCGACAGATCGGTCGTCGCCGCGAAGCCCCACGTGCCGTGGTGGAGGACCCGTACCGACAGCCCGACGTCGTCCCGCTCGGCCGCGCCTTCCAGGTGCCGGTCGCGGACTCGAGCATCGGACTGGCGGACCCGCTCGACTCGCACGTCGGCGTGGCTCGCACCGCCCAGCCGGGCCTGATCGAGGGCGGCGCCGGCGAGGTCGTGGAGGGGCAGGGACAGGAAGGTGGGATCGACCGAGCGCGTGGGGCTGGGCACGGGAAGGCACGCTAGTGGGCAGCCCAGAAACTCGAGGCGGGAACCCTGCTGATCGGCACCCCGGTCGCTCCCGGGTTTCACGCCGATTGTGGTCACTGGTCCATCACATATGACCTACTACTGACCACAAAGGCACGCCATCGTCGTCGACGCCGCCTGATCCTGCCGGCCCGGTACGAGGCGCGCCCTGTTCAGGCCGGCCCGCGATTCGGGCCGGTCAGCGATTCGGGCCGGCCAGCGATTCGGGCCGGCCAGCGATTCGGGCCGTTCAGCGCGGTCCGGCGGTCAGGGCCAGCGCCGCGTCCACGAGGGCGAGGTGGACTCCGGCGGCGGGCAGGTTGCCCATGAGCTCTCCCGACACGGGATCGGCCGCTTCGGCCAGCAGGCCCAGGTTGCCCCCGGTCGCCACCACGGTCTCCATGGCGGCGTGAGCCTCCTCCCAGCGGCCGAGTCGAGCCAGCGCCCGGACCGCCCACAGTGTCGCCAGCAGATCGGGGTTGTCGGGACCGGCCCGGCCGTCGTCGACCTGCGGGCCGTGGCGGTAGACGAAGCCGTTGGAGCCGAGCTGCTCGAGGACCCTGTCTACGGTGGCGGGCACGATGGGGTGGGCGATCGGCCAGGGGCCCCGCCAGGCGACTCGCAGCAGGGCGGCGTCGGGGCCGTCACCGCGTCCCGGCATGAGGTCACGGCGCAGGCCGCCATCCGCGGCGATCCCCTCGGATTCCAGCCAGACGAGGATCCGGCGGGCCTCCTGGTGCCAAGCCGCGGCCTGAAGATCGAGGGGGTTGGCGGCCCGGGCCAGACTGACCATCCGGTCGATCGCCCACCAGACCTGCACCCGCGACGCCACCAGGAGGGTGGGAGACCCGGCCGACTGCCACACACCGGCATCGGGGTCGCCCCAATGGTCGGCGGCCCAGTCGACCGCGGCGGCCAGCGCCGGCCAGGCGCCTGCTAGCGGGGGTAGTCCAGGCAGCGGGGCCAGTCCGCCCGCGCCTCCGGGCCCACGGGTGCTGGCCCCGTAGGCGGCGACCACGTCCCCGTACAGGTCGAGGTCGAGCACCGCCGAAGGACGCCCGGACACGACCGGTCCGGACCGCCGCCAACCCGCCAGGCCGAGCTCCTCGAGTTCAGGGACGGGCTGGCCGTCGGCGTCGAGGGCGGGGGGCCACGGCAGGGGAGTGGTGCGCGCCATCTGGCCGAGCCAACCCTCCGCCGCTTCGGCGTCCTCGGGAAACCCGGCGTCCGCCCAGGTGGCGGCGGCGCCGGCCGCATCGCGCAGCAGGACCCAGCGGTCGTCGCGGCCACGCTCGCTCCCGGTCCGCCGGGGCAGCGAGGTGGTGCCCGCCGCGGCGGGGGCTCCGCCCGGGCCGCTGAGCGAGCGCACGGCGAGCAGGCTGCGCTCTACCGCCCCCCGGTACGGCCCGTCGTACCCGAGGGGTGACAGCCAGCTCCGCCAGGCCGCTTCGGTCGTCGCGGCGACGCGCTGGGCCGACTCCGTCGACTCAGGCCGGGGCAGATCCGGCTGTTCGAGCGTGACCACGGCGGCTGCCCCCGCCTCGAGCCGGCACACGCCGCGCCAGCGGGGGGCATCGCGCCCCAGGGGTTCGAAGTGAAGCGGGAAGCCGGTCCGAACGGCCAGGCCGTCGACGACCAGGCCGCCCTCGAAGTGGGAGACCTCCCGTGCCGGTCCCCACGCACCAGCCGGGATCACCTCCACCTCGACGTCGACCGGTCCGGCGGGAGCCCGGAGGATCCGGAGGACCTGCCCCGGGGCGACCCGGCCCGGCCCAGCGTGGCCTGGCCCTGGCCAGGGGAGCACGTCCGTGATCGAGAGCCGCCCCCCGGAGCCATCGCGGAGCTCGGTCTCGAGGACATTCGATCCCGGCCGGTACGACTGGCGGAACGGGGGGAGCCGCCGGCCGGCATCGCTACTCGCTCGCACCGGGCCAACCCGGACTGCGCCGCCCCTTGGATCGAGCAGGGACCAGCATGCGGGCCGGCCGGAGAGGCGATCCGGGCAATACCAGTCGATAGTCCCGTCCGCGCTCACGAGCGCGCCCCGAAGGCCGTCACCAATCCAGCCGCGGGCCCCGAGCGGCACCCGGCTGGCGTCAGTGATCAACTGATCGGTGGGGTCTAGGGGAGCCGGTGGTTAGTACTTAGGCGCCGACCTCGACGATCTCGACCTCGAGCGGTCCGCTCGGCGCCTCGTAGGTGACCCGATCGCCCGCCTTCTTGCCGACGAGCGCCTGGCCGAGCGGAGAATTCGGCGAGACGACCGCGACGCCTTGGCGCCGTTCCTCGATCGAACCGATGAGGTAGCGCTCGACCTCCTCGTCGCCGGCGTAACGCAGCGAGACGATGGTTCCGGTGCTGACCTCCCCGTTGGCAGCGGGGCCACTCTCGACGATCACAACGTCGGCGAGCATCGCCTCGAGTTGGCGAATGCGGGCTTCCATCTTTCCCTGTGCATCCTTGGCTGCGTGATAGTCGCCGTTCTCGGACAGGTCGCCGAGGGCCCGAGCGGCTTCGATGGCGCGAGCGATGTCGATGCGGCCGCGGGTGCGCAGGTCTTCGAGCTCGGATTGCAGCCGGTCGAAGGCATCCTGGGAGAGTTCCGTCGCAGTCATAGAACCAGGGTAGTGGCGGTTGACGGGACGGCGGCCATCGGCGAGACTGTACGGATCGTGTCTTGTCGCCTAGCGCCCATCTCGCCCGCGCCTATCACAGTCGGAATCGTAATTATCATTTAGCGCATCGGACACTCTGCCGATGCGCCCCGTCGACCGTCCCGGAGGGACGGTCGTTTTGTGTCCAGAGCACCGTTAGCCCCAACACGAACCCAGCCCATCCAGACCAGCCCAGGAGACCCGAGCAGTGCAACCGTTCAAGATCGCCGTGATCCCCGGGGACGGCATCGGCATCGAGGTGGTTACGGAGGCGCTGAAGGTGGCGCGGGCCGCCGGTGCGGCGCTGGAGACGAGCGACTACGACCTGGGCGGGCGCCGCTACCTGGCCACCGGCGACGTGCTACCCGAGAGCGTGCTGGACGAGCTGCGGACTTTCGATGCCATCCTGCTCGGTGCTGTCGGCACACCCGACGTCCCTCCAGGTGTGCTCGAACGGGGACTGCTGTTGCGGCTGCGCTTCGAGCTGGACCTGTACATCAACCTCCGCCCGTTCGTGGCTGCGGCCAGTGTCGGTGCCGGTGTCCCGATCGACTTTGCTGTCATCCGGGAAAACACTGAGGGCGCTTACGCTGGTGAGGGTGGATTCCTGCGCAGGGGCACTCTGGCCGAAGTTGCCACTCAGGGGTCGGTCAACACCCGCTTCGGGGTGGAGCGCTGCGTCCGGTACGCCTTCGACCTGGCCCGGTCGCGTCCGAGGAGGCATCTGACGCTGGTGCACAAGACCAACGTCCTGACCTTCTCCGGTGACCTCTGGCAGCGGGCCTTCAACCAGGTGGCGCTGGAGTATCCCGATGTCGAGACGGCGTACAACCACGTCGATGCGGCCTGCATCTACTGCGTCGAGTCGCCACAGCGCTACGACGTGGTGGTGACGGACAATCTGTTCGGCGACATCCTGACCGACCTCGCCGGTGCCATCGCGGGGGGTATCGGCCGGGCCGCCTCCGGCAACCTCAACCCCGACCGGACTGGACCATCGCTGTTCGAGCCCGTGCACGGCTCGGCGCCCGACATCGCGGGCACCGGACGGGCCGACCCCACCGCGGCCATCGTTTCCGCGGCCATGATGCTCGAGTTCCTTGGTGACACCACCGCCGCGGCGCGCGTCAGCCGGGCGGTGGCCGCGTTCCATGCCGAGGGGCCCCATACCGGCGACCAATTGTCGACGAGTCAGATCGGCGACGACATCGCCGGCCATGTTGCAGCAGAAAGGGTGTAGTCCGATGCCGATCACGAAGACCGAGAAGATCTGGATGGACGGAGAGCTGGTCGACTGGGATGACGCCCGGATCCACATTTTGACCCATTCCCTCCATTACGGGTGCGGCGTATTCGAGGGAATTCGTGCCTATCCGACCGAGTCGGGCCCGGGTGTATTCCGGCTGACCGACCACATCAACCGGTTGTTCGACTCCGCCAAGATCTTCCTGATCGACATACCGTTCAGTCCGGAGGAGATTGTCGAGGCCACGAAGACCACAGTTCGGGTCAACGGCCTGCCCGAGTGCTATATCCGGCCCATCGTCTACCTCGGCTACGGCGAGATGGGCCTCAACACCCTGCCGTGCCCGGTCCAGGTGTCGATCGCAGTGTGGCCCTGGGGCGCCTACCTCGGCGCCGACAGCCTCGCCAATGGCGTGCGAGCCAAGATCAGCGCCTGGCGCCGCCATGATCCCAACGCCATGCCGCCCGCCGCCAAGGGCACGGGCATGTACATCAACTCGTCGATGGCCAAGATCGAGGCCCTGAAGTCCGGCTACGACGAAGCCATCCTGCTCTCGCCGCAGGGCTACGTCAGCGAATGCACAGGCGAAAACATCTTTGTGGTGCGCGCCGGCCGCATCGTCACCCCTCCCCTTTCGGCCGGCGCCCTCGAAGGCGTCACCCAGAGCTCGGTCATGGCGATCGCCCGTGATTTCGGATATGACGTGGCTGCCGACAACATCCTCCGCTCCGATCTCTACATCGCCGACGAGGCGTTCCTGACCGGCACGGCGGCCGAAGTGGTTCCCATTAACTCGGTCGACGACCGGCTGGTCGGCGACGGCCGGCCCGGGCCCATCACCCGGCAGCTGCAGGAGACGTTCCAGGCGGCCGTGCGTGGCCAGGTGGATCGCTACAAGGATTGGGTTGAGCATGTCGGCTGACCGCACCCACGACCACGGCGGCGCTCCGCATGCGCACGCCGGCCCGGCCGCACACGCCCACGGCGTACCTCGCGAGATGCCCGATGCGGTCGATATCTATGACACCACGCTTCGCGACGGCAGCCAGCAGGAGGGGCTGTCGCTCACCGTGGACGATAAGCTCCGCGTCGCTCTGCAACTCGACCACCTCGGGGTGCAGTACATCGAAGGCGGCTGGCCCGGAGCCAACCCCAAAGACGAGGAATTCTTCCGGCGGGCCACGGGCGGCGATCTCCGGTTGGAGACCGCCACGCTGGTTGCGTTCGGCTCCACCCGCAAGGCCGGCGGGAAGGCCGAGACCGACCCGGTGCTCTCCAACCTTCTCGCCGCCAGAACGCCGGTGGTGTGTCTGGTAGCCAAGTCGGCGGCCTGGCACGTCACCGAAACGTTGCGCACCACGTTGACCGAAGCCGTCGACATGGTGGCCGATTCCGTGGGCTACCTGGTGTCCAGAGGCCGGCGGGTTTTCCTCGACGCCGAGCACTTCTTCGACGGGTACCGCGAGGACCCGCGCTTCAGTACCGATGTTTTGCTGGCGGCCGCCGCGGCCGGGGCCGAGGTACTGGTGCTGTGCGACACCAACGGTGGCAGCCTGCCGTTCGAGGTCGAGCGGGTCGTTGGCGAGGTCCGGGACCGGGTCGACATCGCGCTCGGCTGCCACTTCCACAATGACTCCGGTTGCGCCGTGGCCAACTCCCTCCAGGCCGTCCGGATGGGCGTGACGCAAGTGCAGGGGTGCGTCAACGGCTACGGCGAGCGCACCGGCAACGCCGACCTGACCGCGGCCGTCCCGGACCTGACCCTGAAGATGGGGGTCCGCACCATCGGTACCGAGCGGCTGGGGCGCCTCACCGCCGTCTCACATCACATCGCCGAGGTGGTCAACGTTACCCCTGACCCCCATCAGCCGTTCGTGGGCGTGTCGGCCTTTGCCCACAAGGCCGGGCTGCACACCAGTGCCATCGCCCGGTCCCGCGACGCCTACGAGCACGTCGCCCCCGACCGGGTCGGCAATGGCACCCGCTTCGTGGTCAGCGAGATGGCGGGACGCTCGACCGTGGCCCTGAAGGCCGAGCAGCTCGGCCTGGACCTCGAGGACGCCGCACTCGCCGACATCGTCGAGCGGCTCAAGGACCTCGAGCACCGGGGCTTCCACTTCGAGGTGGCCGATGGGTCGCTGGAGCTGCTCATGCGCTCGGCCGGCGGATGGAAGCAGCCCTTCTTCTCGCTCGAGTCGCACCGGGTGATCACCGAGCTCCGGGAGGATGGCACCTTTGTGACCGAGGCGACCGTGAAAGTGATCGTCGGCGACGACCGGGTGCTGGCCACGGCCGAGGGCAACGGTCCGGTCAACGCTCTTGACGGCGCCCTCCGCAAAGCCATCGGTCCGGTCTACCCCGAGCTCGCCCACATCCACCTCACCGACTTCAAGGTCCGGGTCCTCGATACGAGTCGCGGCACGGCCGCGGTGACCCGGGTGTTGATTGACACGACCGACGGCGACCGCACCTGGACCACCATCGGCGTCTCCGAGAACGTCATTGAAGCCTCCTGGGCCGCCCTGGAGGACTCGATCGTGCTCGCGCTGCTCCACGCCGGCCGTGCCGACGAGTCCGTGTCGGCCGCGTCGGTCCCGTCAGCCGCGTCGGCAGGGTCAGCCACGTCGGCAGGGTCAGCCGCGTCGACCCCCTCGGTCCCGTCAGCCGCGTCGGCCCCGTCGGCGGGGGAGGCCCAGTGACTCAGCCCCCCCATATCCCGCTGCAGGAATCCGATCGGGTCCGGCCCTCGTCGCTGCTGCCCGCGCCGGCGCCATGGTACCTGGACCGACCGGCGGAGCTCACCGACCTGGCCCCGCCGGTGGGTCGACGGTTTGGCTCGGCCGGACCGGACCTCGGGTACGGTCTCATGCTGGCCCGCCGGCTGGAGCATCGCCTCGAGCTCGAACCGGGCGGGGACCGCGAGGACGTGGTGGCCGGGTGTTTCGCGTGCGGAGCCCGGCGGGCGTCGTCGTTCGGCCGGGCGCCGGTCATCCACGACATGGAATGGGCCTACAGGTTGTGGGGCTACCTGGGCGGCGCTCCCGACGAACTGGTGACGTGGCGGGCGGGTCTGTTTCGTGGCGCGGCCGAGGATTACGAGGTCCAGCGCCGCATCGCTGATTCGGTGCGGCCCGAAACCCTGCGATTGACCCCGGCCCAGGTGGCCGAGCGGCTGGACTCGTGGCCCGATCTGCTCATTGTATGAGACCCGGTCCGGTCGAACGCCGATCGATCAGAACCGCAGCGGGGAGTGGATCCGAGTACTAAGGCCCCTCGGTCACAACCGACGATCTCTGGCGCGCGACACGCGATTCCTTCCAGGCGGCTGTTCGGTTCCGGATGAAATCGGCGTAGTCCGAGTTGGTGGGGAGCGTCTGAAGGCCCGGCTGGCTCGGGCCATGGTCGTCAGGCGTTGGCAGCCGCGAGACGAGTTCGGCATGGATCTGTTGCAGACGCGAGGGCCTGGTGGTGGATGGAGTTTGACTCCGGGATACTGGTACCGAGACGCCGGCGAGGGCGTCATCGGTGCGGGGTGCAGTCAGGGTCAGCACCCCGCCGAGGTCAGGGGCCACAGCGTCGCGCCTGGTCAAGGCCGGAAGTCCCCACCGCCGTTCGACGGTCTTCAGGATTGATGTGTGATCTATGGGCGGGCCTCCGGCTGGCGCCCGGTACACGACCCCAGGGGTGATCAAGGGAGACACGATCACTCCTGGTACTCGTATCCCGTAGCGGTCGAACTTGAACCCAAACTCGCCGATGCTGTCGTCTGGAGCGGCCGCCCCCCATGGTGGCGCCACGTGATCGTAGCACCCACCATGCTCGTCATAGGTGATGATGAGCAGTGTCTGATTCCATCGGGGCCCGTTGCGGAGCGACTGGTACACATCATGAATGAGTTGCTCGCCCAGTGCAACGTCGTAGTTGGGATGCTGGCTGTTGCCGGTGGACGGCCAACTCGGTTCGAGAAACGTGTACGCGGCCAATGTGCCCTCGGCGGCGGCAGCCTGGAAGTCATTGAACAGGCCGAAATGGGCGTCGTCCGAATCAGTGATATCCGGGAAGTCCAGCCGGGTGAGTGGTTCCTGGTCGTACCCGTAGATACGCCAGGTCACGCCATGGGTGGTAGCGAGACCGAAGATACTCGGGCACGTAAAGGTCTTCGTCTCGTCGTCCATATGACCTTGGCTGGTTGCCGCGGCGGCAAACGCCCGGTTCGGCATCGTCTGACTCGGAACTGAGGCGAACCAATGATCGCAAACTGCGTAAGAGCGAGCCAGGGTCGACAGTATGGGCAAACTCGCCGGAGTGAATACTCCCATGATGTGGTGCGGTGCGGTCCCGCGCACCATGGGCGACCCTGCCGCCGTTGCCGACTCCAATTTTTGAGCGAAGTTTGTTACGAATCCGCTATTCGTGGGGGCCACCGGGGACGACGGGGGCACGACCGTGCCGAACAACTGCTGGTTTGTGGCGACAAATCCTTCTCCCGGATCGGCGCCCGGCATGAGATAAGCACCGGGCATACTGGGCTCGATCCTGAATACGCTTACCGGCTGACCGTCGGGGCCCGGGTTGTTCTCATCACCTCGGAGACCCTTGAAGTCTTGTCCGGACGGCGAGACATTTCCGCTCTCGGTATACAAAAAGCCCAGGAGATGATCGAAGGAGCGGTTCTCCAACATGAGGACGACGATGTGATCGATTGCGGCCAGTTGACTGGCGCGGGATTGAGAGCTTTCAACCATCCAGATGAGACAGCAAGAAGGACAGCGGCGGTAACGACAGATCGCTAATCGGCAGCGCAGTCAAGGTTGGTGAGAAGGACTTCGTGGGTTTTGAGATGTCGATCGGTGATCCGCCTCCTCGTCCTCACGCTGAAGCCACATGACTACAAGGGGAATGACGGCCGGAACAAAGAGAAGCTTGATCCAGTCCCATAGCGTGTTGTGCTGGTAACCCGTCCATCTCCAGTTGAAGTAATAACCACCTATGAGAGACACTACAAAAGCGGCGAAGACTAATATCAGGATGGTCTCCCAATGCACCCGGTGCGTTTTCCTGGTGGCTACCCAGAGGGGAAGAAAAGCGATTGTTACCGGAAGTAATACTAAGTTGAGCCAGTCCCACAGGGTATCGTTGACACTGTAACCCGTCCAGGACCAGTCGAAGGCATAGCCACCGATAATTGTAGTGATGAAGAACACGGCGATCAGTATGAGGAACAGCCTCGGCATCCATCGGGCCGCGGATGAAGGATGTACGAATAGACGCTCCAATCCCGCCTGCCGCCCGAGCACGCTCCAGGAGTCTAGCGGAGATCGTAACAGCCTGGAAGTGTGTTAGGCGAAGAGGAAAACCCGGCCAGAGACGGCAACGCGAAGACCACAAAATCCGCCTTTTCACCGACCTCAACGATCGCGCCCTCCGCACCACCGGCCTGCCACCCCCAAACTTGCACCATCCGCCACCGCAGCCATCTGCGACCGTCTGTAGTTCGCGACTCTTCGGACCCAAATCGAGGGGGAGGGTCGCCGATCTCACCCGGAATCAGGCGCGGCACTCTCAAGGAACGCGCCCAGACTCTCGAGATCCTCAGGCGTGGCGACGTTGGCGCGCTTCGAGTCCTCGACAGTGCGCTTCACCATCCCGGACAACTCGTTTCCCGGCCCCAGTTCCAGGAAGTGGGTGACCCCCAGCCCGGAGAGCGTGAGCAGCGACTCCCGCCAGCGAACCGGCGAGACCAGTTGGGCGGACAGCAGGCCGGCCCATCCGCCGCGGTGGGCGGCGGCGTCCACGTTGGCGACCACGTCGACGTCGGCGGATCCGAACGCCACCCCGGCCAGGGCGGCGTCGAGGCGACCCTGGGCAGGAGCCATCAACGGCGAATGAAAAGCGCCGCCAACAGCGAGCGGCACCACCCGCTTGGCGCCCAGGCCCTTGGCAACCTCCCCGGCGGCGGCTACCCCGTCGACGGTGCCGGCGATCACGACCTGGCCGGGCGCGTTGTCGTTGGCCGGCCAGGCCCCATCCGCCGACCGGCACGCCTGGGCCACGCGGTCGGTGGCGAGGCCGAGCACGGCGGCCATGGTGCCGGCCTCGGCGTCGGCGGCCGTCTGCATGGCTTCCCCTCTGGCGGCCACCAGGCGGGCACCCTCCTCGGGGCGGAGCGCACCGGCGGCGACCAGCGCGGTGTATTCGCCGAGGCTGTGACCGGCCACGGCCCGGCCCCGTCGATCGGCGAGGCCGCTCCGGCGGGACGCCTCCAGGATGACGAGGCTGAGGGCGAACGCGGCCAGCTGGGCGTTCCGGGTGGCTTTGAGGGTGTCGGCGTCGGCGTCGAGCAGGAGACCGGCCAGGTCCCGGCCGGTCGCCTCCGCCAGGCGCTCGACCAATTCCCACGCCGGCGCGTTTCGCCAGGGGACGCCCATCTGGGGTCGCTGCGAGCCTTGGCCGGGAAAGAGCAGGGCGAGCACGGCGCCCGACCCTATTCGCTCCGACCAGACCGGGCACGCTCCTGGCTCGAGCCATGATTCTTGGACATCCAAGCAAATCGCGAGGTCCGTGCCATGATGGTGGCATGCAACCGATGACCCTCACCGAAGAGCAGCGGGCGTTCCGGGCCGCTGTCCGCCAGATGGCGGAGGCGCGCTTTGCGCCCCGGGCGGCCGAGGTCGACGCTACCGGCGAGTTCCCGTGGGACAACTTCAAGGATTGTGTGTCCATGGAATTGCCGGGTCTTTCGATACCTACCGAATACGGCGGTTCCGGCGCGGACAATGTGACCCGGGCCATCATGGTCGAGGAGCTGGCCCGGGTCTGCGGCTCGACCAGCTTGATGATGGCTATCAACGGTCTGGCCACCACCCCGATCGTCAACTGGGCGTCCGACGAGCTGAAAGCCCGCTACCTGCCGAAGATGGCGACCGGCGAGTGGCAGGGTAGCTACTGCCTGTCCGAGGCGGACGCCGGCAGCGACGCCGCGGCCATGACGACTCGGGCCGAACGTGACGGCGATTCGTACGTCCTCAACGGCACCAAGTACTGGATCACCAACGCCGGGATCTCCGACATCTATGTGGTCTTCGCGAAGACCGATCCGGCGGCGCGCGCACGGGGCGTGTCCTGCTTCGTGGTCGAGCGCGATCACGGGCTCCGAATCGCCAAGCTCGAGCGGAAGCTGGGCATGCACGGTAGCCCCACGGGCGAGGTCGTACTCGAAGACGTGCACGTTCCGGCGGCCAACCTGATCGGCCAGGAGGGCCAGGGTTTTGCCATCGCCATGCACACACTCGATCGCAGCCGCCCGTCGATCGCGGCGCAGGCGGTCGGCATCGCCCAGGGCGCCCTGGATTACGCGGTCGGCTACGTCAAGGAGCGCAAGGCCTTCGGCCACCCGATCGCCGAGTTCCAGGGTCTGCAGTTCATGCTGGCGGACATGGCGATGAAAATCGAGGCGGCGCGGGGTCTCACCTATCGGGCCTGCGCCCTCGCCGACCAGGGTGACCCGGATGGGGAGCTCAACTCGGCGGGCGCCATGGCGAAGGCCTTCGCCAGCGACATCGCGATGGAGGTGACGACCGACGGCGTGCAGCTGCTCGGGGGATACGGCTACACCATGGAGTACCCCATGGAGCGGTTCATGCGTGACGCCAAGATCACCCAGATCTACGAGGGCACCAACCAGATCCAACGGGTCGTCATCGCCAGAAGCCTCCTCAAGTAGTGCAAAACTCCATCCGTCCTGCGCCGACCCTACGTGAGACGGCGACTCAGCTCGAGACCTGGGCGGGACGCCAGCCGTGGCGCCAGAACTCGAGCTCGGTCTCGGCTGCTACGGCGCGGGTCAGGAGTGTCTCTAGCCGGGTCTCCAGCTCGATGATCCGGCGCTCAAGGCTGTCGTTCCGCTCGGCCATGGTCTCGACGATCAGCTGAGCCAGATCTGGTGGTGGCATGTCGTTGGTCGGCTTGACCGGCGCGAGCCGCCCCCGCCCTTGCAGGGCCCGTTCAATGACGAGTTCGCGCGGCACTATCCGCTGCGGTCCGTGCGGGCCAGGTTCCAACCGTGAGGGGATCTGACCGGACCGATACCACGCTCGTAACGCTGAGCGGCTGACGCCCGCGGCGGTGGCGGCGTCAGCGAGGGGAACCCAGGTGCCCTCGATGGCACCGCCGTCAGACAAGGTCTCGACCAGCTCACGCCACCTTGTTTCGGTGGCGTCCTCACCTTCACTTCTCACCATGGTCACCATGTTGATGACACCGGTTGACAATGTCAAGGTCGGCGATGTTGGGTAAAAGCCGTGTTCGAGCGCTTCACCGACCGGGCCCGACGTTCGCTGGTGCTCGCCCAGAGCGAAGCCCAGAACCTGAACCATCACTTCATCGGAACCGAGCACATCCTCCTCGGGCTGCTGGCCGAAGGGAGCGGTGTAGCGGCCGTTGCCTTGAACGAACTGGGCCTCACCCTCGAACGCGCCCGCGAGATCGTGGTCGAGGTAATCGGTGCTCCAGCGAGCGGTTCGATGGACAAGCCACCTTTCACGCCTCGGGCCAAGAAGATCATGGAATTGGCGTTGCGCGAGGCGCTCCAACTCGGCCACAACTACATCGGCACGGAACACCTACTGCTTGCGATAATCCGCGAGGGCTCCGGTGTCGGCGCCCAGCTCCTCGTCAAAGAAAACATCCCCTTAGACACTGCCCGCGAGGCCGTCATGGTTCGGCTCCCGCCACGGGCCGAAGGGATCTCCTATGCCCCGAAGCCCGCCCCCTGGGTGCGAGCCGCCGCGAACATCACACCAACCGCGATCCGTTTAGCCCGGGAGACGCCGGGAGGTATCCGACTTCTCTCCACCCATCACTATCTCCTGGCCCTCTTCGAAGACCCGAACTCCATGGCGGCAAGAGCCTTGGCCCGGCTGGGCGTCACCAAGCAACAAGCCAACGAAGCGGTCAGCCGCCTCGACATCAACCAGACCAGCGATGCACCCCCCACACCCCAACAGTCGTCGGCGCCGGTCGAATTCGACCTCGGCCCAGGCATTACCGTCCGGATCACGGACCGCGACCTGGCACAACGGCTGATCGAAAACACCGGTGGCTGGGACCAGCTCAGGACCCGACTGCAACAATTCAGCCGCGACGTTCGAGCGCAGACCGAGGACCTGAGTGAGCCCCCCGAACCCGAGGCTGATGCCGTCGACTAAGTCCAACCCCGTTGGCGCCCGATCCATCACCTATGGGCCGTGAACGGTTGCTACCGTCGGCAACATGACGCAGAGCGACCTCGATCCTCAAACGGAAAGCCTCGCTGCCGCCTTCATCGCGGCCATCGAACAGGGCAACATTTCGCGGCTTTACGAGCTCTGCTCAACGGACGTCGTCATCTGGCACAACAACGACGACCAGGAGGTCGATCTCGACAACGTGGCCCGCACTCTCTCGTGGCTGTCCGCCAACGTTCGCGAGTTGCGCTACGCGGAAGTTCGGCGACGGGCATTCGCCGGCGGGTATCTGCAGCAGCACGTGCTCACGGGAATCGCTCCGAGCGGTGAGGACCTCCGCCTGCCAGCATGCCTGATCATGCAGGTGTCGAGTGGCGTCATCACCCGGATCGAGGAGTATCTGGACGGCGCCGGGGTCGAGGTACTCCGAAAGCGTCCCAACCAGGCCTGATGCCAGCCGGCCCGAGAACGCCCCGCAGCTGACCGCGGATTGCCTAGGGCAGGGTAAGGGCGGCCCAGGTGCGCGCTGCTTACGAGCGCGCTCGGGGAGGCCGGTCGGCCGGGGCTGACGGGTTGCCCGGGCGCCGCCGGTCGAGCACGCTGCGGGCCGCCACCAGATGGTCTGGGTGAGGGCGGTCAGTTCCCCGGCCTTGAACAGCGCGGCGCTGATCAGCAGCAGGGTCCCCGAGATGAAGTAGGTGCCGGCGATCATGCGTTTGCGGCCGATCGTGTCGAACAGACGGCCGAGCACCAGCGGGCCCAGCAGGTTCCCGGCCGCGAAAACCATGAAGTAATAGGCGGTAGAGGTCGATGGGACGCCGTAGATCTTGGTCAGCACGAGGGCGTAAGTGAAGAAGATGGCGTTGTAAAGAAATGACCGGGTGATCATCAGCGCCGCGCCCAGGATGGTTCGCCTCGGGAAGTGGACGACCAGAGCACGCGCCAGGGCAATAAAGCCAATGTTGTTCGGCGGGCGAATCTCGAGAGCTTTCTGGGGGTCGACTTCATCGAGCGTGCCGCCCGCGGCCGTCACATTGCGTTCGATCTCCGCCACCGCCGCCTCGGCCTCCTCGACGCGGCCGTGCATCAGCAGCCAGCGGGGGCTTTCGGGCAGGTTTTGCGGACGAACAAGATCACGAAGCCGAGCGCGGGGCCGATCAGGAACGCGATGCGCCATGAGTACGACCCGGATAAGTGCTTGACGACCAGGAGGAACATGACCGAGGCGATCAGGGGCCCCGGCCCAGTACGTCCCGTTGACCGCGATGTCCACCCGGCCCCGGTACCGGGCGGGGATCAACTCATCGATGGCGGAGTTGATGGCCGCATACTCGCCACCGATGCCCATACCGGCGATGAACCGGGTGAGGTTGAGGTAGAGGACCCACCCCCCGCCGTGGCCCCATGTCAGGGCGGTGAGCCCGCCTCCGACCAGGTACACGCCGAGCGTGATCATGAACGGCTTCCGTCTCCCCCACAGGTCGGAGAGATAGCCGAAGAAAGTAACGGGTTGTACCGCGAGAGACCCCGCCACCTGCGCTTTCGCGCCTCCGAGGCCGGTCGGGGCACGCCCCGTGTCACCCCGATGCTGGTGGTAAGGATCAGGTGCAGCCATCCGGGCGTTCGCCCGCCGGACCTCGGATAGCTGAGAGCGAGCCGGCCCGATCACCCACCCGACGCCGCTCGAAGCGTCGGCGGACCGAACCGCTCCGCCCGGGCCGGGCCGGGCCGAGGAGCCTCTACCCGTCGATGCCCAGCACCCTGAGGGCGTTGGATCGCAGGAACTTTGGCCACACCTCGTCCCTGAACGGCACATTCGGCAGCTCGGTCATTATCCGCTCGAGTGACAGCCCCATCGGGAAATATCCGGCGTAGATGACCTTGTCCGCACCTCTGGTGTTGGCGTAGTCGACCACGGCTTTCGGGTAGTACCTGGGTGCGAACGCGCTGGTGGAGAAATGAAGTCCGGGCCATTTCAGCATCAGCTTGACGGCCAGATCGGCCCAGGGCTCGCAGCCGTGCCGGGTGATGAATAGCAGTTCCGGGAAGTCGAACATCACCTCGTCGATGAGCTCGACGTGTTGCACTGCAAATTTGAGGCGCGGGCCGGGTACGCCGGCCGTGCAGAAGATGGGGATCCCCAGCTCTACGCACTTGGCGTAGATGGGGTACATCTTCTTGTCGTTGATGGCGACTTGAGGGAGCGCGCCGGCCGGAAAGGCGTCGACGGCCCGCACGCCGTAGGTTTCGTAGAGCCTGACCAGCGTCCGGATGGCCTCCATGCCGCCGTTGGGGTCGCAGCCGGTGCAAGGAATGAAGCGGTCCGAATGCCTCTTCACTGCTTCCTCGCCGATCCCACCTTCCGATCCCACCCCGATGAGCCCCCGCTCGACCCCCCAGCGATCCATCTCCGCGAGCGTCACCCCGATCGGATCGTCGGTGTGGATGCGCCTTTCGGGCACGTCCTTGAACATGTACTCGACAGGGAAGCTGAACTCTTCCCTGGATTGGGCGTCCTTGGTCTGACGGGTGATGAATTCGTAGGTCTGCTTCATGTCGCGATGGGGGAACCCGATCATGGTGTCGATGATCCCGATGCCCGCTGGAAAGGTCACCTCAACCTGCCTCTCTGGGCGGCCCGCTCCCTGGGCCGTCCGTCATGCCCGCGCCGAGACCAGCGCCGGATGCCAGCCATCCCGGTTCCGGTCATGACTGGAACGTTTTAGAGTGACACTCTAATCTGATCTCCTGGCCTCTGGCCAGTTTGTCCGTCGCTGCGAGGATCGTTAGCGGAGGAGTCGTCTGATCGTGCCGGCAGATCGTTTTGCTCTGGAAGCGACCCAGTGATCACGCCGCCTCTGGAAGAAGGCGTTCCGCATCCAGCCACCATGACACCGCGGCAGAGGGATCGACGGAACCGGCTCATCGACGCGGCCCTCGACATGCTGGCCGCCGAGGACTACGAGCGGATTCAGGTGAAGGACGTGGCCGAGAACGCGGGCGTCTCCCTCGGCACCCTGTACAACTACTTCTCCTCGAAGGAACGTTTGTTTGCGGAGGCCCTCGTTCGATGGGCGGACGGCATGCCGACCAGCATTCGCCAGCGACCCCTCCAGAACGCGCCGCCGGCCGAGCAGCTGAAGGAGGCGGTTCATCGTGCCCTGCGGGCTTTCGAACGGCGGCCGCAGATGGCTCGTCTGGTACACGTGCTCGAGACGTCGACCGACGGGTTCGCGGGGGAGTTGCTGCACCGGATGGATCTGGCGACCAGCGACGCATACATGCAGGCCCTTTCCGTCGTGGATCCCATCGTCGCCCGCAAGGCGCTGGACGTGGTCAATGCAGTCTTCAGCGTGCAACTGCGGGAGTGGTCACGGGGCCGCATCAGCATGCGAGATGTGCACGACCGCCTCGACGTCGCGATTTCATTCATCGAACCGCTGCTCTGACTGGCCGCGGTCGGCCCACGCCGGCATCAGCTCTAAGGGGGCTCTAAGGGTCCGGCGGCGACTCTGTCCTCCCGTGCTCAGCGTCGATCGCACTTGACACAAATAGATTCAAAATCTAGATTCTGGACAGATTGCCGTGCTGGGAGGAAATCATGGGCGCAGAGGATCTGGGTTTTCGCATCTTTGACTGTGACAACCATTACTACGAGGCGCCGGACGCCTTCATCCGACATCTTGATCCGGCGTTCAGGAAGCGGGGCATGCAATGGGCCGAGATCGACGGCCGTAAGCGCCTTCTGGTCGGAGGCAAGATCAACCGCTTCATTCCGAATCCGACATGGGATCCGATCTCGAAGCCGGGCGCGCTCGACGAGTATTTCCGGGGCCGCAACCCGAGAGGCGCCGACACGCCCGACCTGTTCGGCGATCTCGACCGGCTGGCCGACCACCCCGAATACCAGAACCGTGACGCCCGGCTCGCGGTAATGGACCAGCAAGGCTTGCAGGGGGCCATATTTCTGCCCACCCTCGCTGTCGGCATGGAACAGGCGATGCGCCAGGATGGGCCCGCCCTGGTGGCCGCCTTCCGGGCCTTCAACCGGTGGCTCGAGGAGGACTGGGGGTTCGCCTACCAGGAGCGGATCTTCGCCGCCCCGTACATGACGCTCGTCGACGCGGAGAGCGCGGCGTCGGAGCTGCAGTGGGCCCTCGACCACGACGCCCGCTTCGTCGTCATGGTCGGTGGCCCGGTGGTCGCCGACGGCGTGGGCCGTTCTCCCGCGGATCCCCTCTACGACCGCTTCTGGTCGCTCGCCAATGAGTCGGGGGTGACCGTTTGCTACCACGGCGGAGACAGCAACGTTTCGAGGTATCTCGCCGACTGGGGGGACAGCTCGGAAATGGAGGCCTTCCGCCAGAACCCCTTCCGCGGGCTGATCTCGGTCAATCAGCACCAGGACAACTTCGCCAGCCTTCTCGCTCACGGACACTTCGCCCGCTACCCGAACCTCCGGGTGGCCTCTATCGAGACGGGTTCGACCTGGGTGTTCCATCTGTTCGAGAAGCTGACGAAATCCTTCGGCCAAACGCCCCAGGCCTATCCCGAGGATCCGCGCCAGACATTCAAGCGGCATGTGTGGGTCTCGCCGTTCTACGAGGACGAACTGGCCGACCTGCGTGACCTGCTGGGCGTGGAGCACATCCTCATGGGTTCCGATTTTCCTCACGCCGAGGGCCTCGCCGAACCCGCCTCGTATATCAAGGACCTGCGGAACTTCAATTACTCCAACGAGGACTGCCGGCTGGTTATGCGGGACAACGGCCTCGGGCTGTCGCAGCGCCGACCCGCCTGAGCGGGCCGGTCCTGACCGACGCATTCGCGACGGGTTCGCCTGGCCGACGGGCTCAGCCCACCCGTTCGAACACCGCGGCGATGCCCTGACCGCCCCCGATGCACATGGTCTCGAGCCCGAAGGTGGCGTCGCGGCAGACCATCTCGCGGAGCAGGGTGGCCAGGATGCGGCCACCGGTGGCACCGATGGGATGCCCGAGCGAGATACCTGAGCCGTGGACGTTGAGGTGCTCGTCATCGTCTTCGACGCCCCATTCGGCCGTGCACGCCAGGACCTGGGCGGCGAAGGCCTCGTTGAGCTCGATCAGGTGGCAGGTGATCGCCTGCAGCCCCGACCCGCAGCGGCGGTCGAGCTGGAGCCCGGCGGTGGACACCGGCAGCCCGGCGTCGAGCGCAGCGACCCGACCGATGCCCGGAGCTTCGCCGTTGGCGTAGCCCTGCCCGAGGGCTACATCGTCGACCGCTTCGGGCGGTATGGCGGTACGCGCCATCAACTCCCGTATCACGATCGCGGCCAGATCCACAGCGGGTACATCGCGGAGGGAGCCGCCGAATCCTCCGACGGGCGTGCGGATCGGTTCACAGACAACGGCGTCTCTCACTTCTGCTTCCTCCGGATCGCGGCAGTGTCATCGATGCTAGGTCACGGAGCGGTAGCCGGCCCCAGCCCGTTGTCAGTACGGGGCGGCACAGGCCAGCACGGAGGCACCAGCGGCGTTACCTTGCTATTGCGTTTTTGAGGATGACCGGGCCAGGACCCGGTGCAGGGCGGTGCGTGCCATTCGGTCGTAGGTCGGCCGGCCATGCGTTCCGAGTTCGAGGAGTATCAGCCCGAACAGGCTGGCCCAACCGAGCGAGCGGTGCTCGAGTGCCGGCTCGAGGGCGGCGTTCGCAGCCGGCGCGCCGTTCGCGCCGGGCGCGCCGTACGCGTCAGCAAACGGGGGGACACTGGTCGCCAGGGGCGCCGGCCAGCCAGGGGACCACAGACCATGGCCATGGATACAGCCGCGACGGTCGACCGATCCGGACGGGCGCCGGGATCGGTATCGGGAGCCGGCGCGCCAGCCCGGGCAGCCAGCGCTGCTCGTTGGCCAGGAGCTCAGCCGCCGATGCCCTTCGAGGGATCCGGACCGCCAGATCGTCGCCGAGCCGCCACAGTTCGTTGTCGAAACCCGCGTTCACCAGGCGCAGCGACCAGGGAGCGAGATCGGGATGCTGGGCAGCGAGGAGTTGCCGGACGAGCCCCTCCTCTATTTGCACCTCTGCCGCCGGCCATGGCACGCCCGTACGTTAGGGCGTCGGTGGCGTCAGATCGTCGGATAACGCGCCTCGGTGATGTCACAGATGGCGGGCGACCGTCCGTGTGCGTAGACTATGCCGATCATCTTTCTGGGGAGGAACCATGTCCGACAAGCCCAGCTACCTCGGTCTTCTCAATGCCGTATCCCTGGCCGAGACAAACGCCCACTGCTATCTCAGCGAGTGGGCTGCGGTGACCAAGGATCCAGACGTGCGCCGCGTCCTGCTTACCGTGGCCGCTCGTGAGGGCGAGCACGGGATGACATTCGCGAAGCGGATCAATGAGCTCGGCTTCGAGTTGCTCCCAAGGCCGGACGAAAACCTGGAAAAGAACCTCGCGATCGTCCGGTCGGACCGTTCTGATTTGGAGAAAATGGAGACGCTGGGCTTCGGCCGGAACGCCGAGGCGGCGGACAAGCCCGATGTCTTCGACGATTTCTTCAAGGACCACTCGATCGACATCCAGACCGGTGAGATGCTGGGCCGCTACATCGCCGAAGAACGGGACAGCGGGCGCCTGCTCCGCGCTTGCTACCAGTGCCTGCGCGAGGCCGCGGACGTCGAGGCGGCTGCAAATGGCTCCAAGCAGGACTCCAAGGCCACCAAAGCAGCCGCCAAGCGACTGACGGCCATCGAAGCGAAGGTCGACCAGCTGTGCGCGGCCGTCGACGACCTCGGAAAGATCGTCCGCGCCGAAGCGGTGGCCGCCAGCTGACCGCTGACACGCTTCGGACCCCGTGAGGAACGGGGTCTCGGGGCTCTCGGCGACTGAAGCGCGCCGGATAGCCGTCAGAGCGCAGGGATTGGGTCGCGCCCGTCCCGCCGGCCCCATCTCCGTCCGTCACCTCCGGCAGGCGATCGGCGCCGTAGGCATCGTGCAGCTCGACGCCATCAGCGTGGTGGCGCGAACCCAGTTCCTTGTCCTCTTCAGCAGGGTCGGTTCCTACCCCCAGGCGTTGCTGCACGGGATGGCCGGCCCCGGCGGCGAGCTGTTCGAATGCGCCGGTTACCGGGCCGCCCTGCTGCCGCTCCCTTACCAGCCGCTGTTCCGCTGGCAGGCAGCCGGCCTGGGCGCTCACAAGAGTGATGTGCGGCGCGCCGCTCGCTGGCAGGCCTACTACCAGGCGAACGCGGACTATATCGACGCAGTCCGGCGTGAGGTTGCCGAACGAGGACCGCTCACGGCATCCCGCCTCCGCGACCCGAGACGGCGTAGCGGGCAGTGGTGGGAACGGCGCAGTGACGGGCGCCGGGCCCTCGAGTTCCTGTTCTCCCGCGGGGAGCTGGGCGCATGGCGGACGTCGAGCTTCGAACGGGTCTACGACCTGGTCGAACGGGTCATCCCGGCGTCGGTCCTCTCATTGCCGACCCCGGGCACGCAGGAGGCCCAGCGCGTGCTGGTGCGATCGGCGGCGCAGGCCCTGGGTGTCGCCACCGCCGCTGACCTGGCCGCCTACCACCTGCTCGAGCCGGCCGTGGGTCGGGCCCGGGTCGCAGAGCTGGTCGAAGGCGGCCTGCTCACGCCGGTCCACGTGGAAGGATGGCGGGAGCCCGCGTATCTCGATGCCAGGGCCAGCCCCGCCAAACCGGCCCGGACTCACGCCACCCTGCTTTCGCCCTTCGACTCGTTGATCTGGGACCGCCGTCGGACCCGCCGGTTGTTTGGCTTCGATTACCGAATCGAGGTTTATGTTCCCGAGCCGCAACGTCGCTTCGGCTACTACGTTCTCCCTCTGCTGGTCGGTGACCGCCTGGTCGCCCGTTTCGACCTCAAAGCCGACCGCAAGGCCTCTGCCCTCCGCGTTGCCGCCGCCTACGCCGAGCCTCAGGTCGACCTCGGCCAGGTCGCCGAGCTGGCCGCCGCCGAGCTCCAGACCATGAGCGGCTGGCTCGGGCTCCAGTCCGTCACCCTTGACCGCCGGGGCAACCTGGTGGACGCCGCCCTGGCCCGCCACCGCCCGGCATGGGTCGACCGAAGGTAGAGCCGGTCGTGCTGAAGGCCGCGATCAACGGCGCCCGGAGGGCGGGCAGCCACCCCGCTCTCCCGCTCACCGTGAGCGAGCTGGCAGCAGATGCGGCGCCGGGCCTGCCGAGTCCGGCTCAATATCCCGGGCGCGGCGATTAGCTTCGGGGCGGCCGGAAGGCGACCGTTGGCTGGCCGGCTCCGGGCTACGGCGTCCTGAGGGCTACGTATTTGACGTCCAGGTACTCCTCGATCCCCTCCCGGCCGCCTTCCCGCCCGAACCCCGACTGCTTCACCCCGCCGAAGGGGGCGGCCGGGTTCGATACCATCCCCTGGTTGAGACCGACCATCCCGGCCTTGATGCCCTCGGCCACCCGTACGGCCCGGCCCAGATCCGAGGTGTAGACGTAGGCGACCAGGCCGTACTCGGTGCCGTTCGCGGCGGCCACGGCCTCCTCTTCGGTCTCGAAGGTCACGATCGGGGCGACCGGTCCGAAGATCTCCTCATGCAGCAGGTCGGCATCACCGGGAACCGGTGAAAGGACGGTCGGTTGGAAGAAGTAGCCCGGCCCGCTCGGCGCAGCCCCGCCGCAGAGGACCCGGGCGCCCTTCGCCACTGCATCGTCAACCAGTTGACGCACCTTGCCGCGCTGGTCCTCGTCGATAAGCGGTCCCACGGCTACGCCCTCGTCGGTGCCCCGGCCCATCTTGAGCGAGCTCATCCGCTCCGCCATCAGGGCCGAAAACTCCTCGGCCACCCTGCGCTCCACGTGAAACCGGTTGGCTGAGGTGCAGGCCTCGCCACCGTTGCGCATCTTGGCCAGCAGGGCGCCCTCCACCGCCGCGTCGAGGTCGGCATCGGCGAACACCACGAAGGGGGCGTTGCCGCCCAGCTCCATCGACACCCGCAGCACCTGATCGGCCGACGCCGCGATCAACCGTTTGCCGACCTCCGTGGACCCGGTAAACGACAGCTTCCGCAGCCGTGGATCCGAGATGAGCGGTGCGGTGGTGGCGCCAGACGTCGACGTGGTGACCACATTGAGGACCCCCGGCGGCAGGCCCGCATCGATCAGGATCTGCGCCAGGGCCAGCGACGAGAGGGGAGTGAGCGCGGCCGGTTTCAGGACCATGGTGCAGCCTGCGGCGATGGCCGGGCCGATCTTGCGGGTCCCCATCGCCATCGGGAAGTTCCACGGCGTGATGAACAGGGCGGGGCCGACAGGTTGGCGCATCACGATGAGACGGCTGCCACCGGCTGGTGCGACGCGGTAGTCGCCGCTGATGCGCACCGCCTCCTCCGAGTACCACCGGAAGAACTCGGCCGCGTAGGCGATCTCGGCCCGCGACTCCGCCAGCGGTTTACCCATCTCCAGCGTCATCAGCAGCGCCAGGTCGCCGGCGTTGGCGGTGAGCGCTTCGAAGGCCCGGCGCAGTATCTCGCCGCGCTCGCGGGGCGGGGTCGCCGCCCAACCCACCTGGGCCCGATCGGCGGCGTCGAGCGCCGCCAGGGCGTCGGTGTCGTCGCCGTCAGCCACCTCCACGAGGGTCTCGCCGGTTGCAGGGTCCTCAACTGCCAGAGTCCGCCCGCTGGCCGCTCCGCGCCACTCCCCGTCGATCAGAAGCTCGCTGGGTACAGAGTGCAGTACCCGGCGCTCTTCGGCGACCTGCTTCTCGGTGAGCCCGGTCATTGCGGCACCATCCTGGGGACGGTGCCGCAACCCGCGATCCTGATTCTCTCCCACAGGTCGCTCATTGCTGGTAGTGCTCCACCACCTCGCCGGAGCGCACCTGGGCCTCCGAGGGATCCTGTCCAGCTTGGCGCCGGGCCCGTCGCTGGCGCAGGAGGTCCCAGCACTGATCCAGCTGGACTTCGATCCGATTCAGCCGCTGGCGCTCGTCGTCCGACAGCTCCCGCTCCCCGTGGTCGCGCTCGAGACGGTGCTCCTCGGCGACGAGTTTGTCGATCTCCTGGACGATTTCTGCATCATTCATGCAGGTCTCCTACCCGCGCTGTCATCCATGCCCGTCTCCTACCCGCACCTGTGTCGATTGTCACAGACGCAACCTCGGCGTTCCTGGCATAATGCCGCACCTTACCGGGTTATTTCACTATGCAATGAAGCAGACGCTCTCCCACGCTCCCGATCTACTGGGCCTCTACCTGGACGAGGCCGGCAGCTTTCCGCTGCTCACCAAGGCCGACGAGATGCGGCTTGGACAGATCATCCAGGAAGGTCAGGTGGCCCAGGCAACCCTCGACCGCGGGGAGCGGCTGACGGCCAAGCAGCGTCGTGAGCTCCAGAAGCGGGTAGCAGCCGCCGCCGAGGCCACCAGCGTGTTCATCAACGCCAACCTGCGCCTCGTGGTGTCCGTGGCCCGGAAGTACCAATGGTCCGGATTGCCCCTCGGTGACCTCATCCAGGAGGGCAACCTGGGCTTGATCCACGCGGTGGAGAAGTTCGACTGGCGCAAGGGCTTCAAGTTCTCCACCTACGCCACCTGGTGGATCCGGCAGTCGATCGGCCGGGCCGTAGAGAACACCGCCCACACCGTCCGGGTCCCTGCCCACGTCGGCGACGAGATCCGGCGGGCTCGCCGGTTGCAGTCCGAGATGGAAGTCCGTCTCGGGCGGCCGCCCACCCTGGCCGAGCTGGCCGAGGCGCTGGGGACCACCGAGGCAGCGGTCGCGGAGCTGTTCCGCTACGACACTGATCCCATGAGCCTCGATGTGGCCGTGGGCGAGGACGGCGACACCAGCCTCGGCGACCTGGTGGTCAACCGCAGCGCAGAGACCCCCTTCGATATGGTGGCGAGCAGCATGCTGCCCGACGAGGTGGCCCGCTTCCTCGGCCGTCTCTCCGACGAGGAGCGCCAGGTGCTCGAGCTGCGCTACGGGCTCGACCGGGGCGAGCCGCGCACCCAGGGCGAGGTCGGCCAGGCGCTGCAGCTCACCGCTGAGCGGGTACGGCGCATCGAGCGGGATGCCCTCGGCAAGCTCCGGCGCCAGCTCGCCGGCGGCGACGCCCACGACCTTCTCGCCAGCTGACGGCCGCAGCCGGTGGCTGGCGGCGCCCGCGTCCGGATAGCTCCGTCCCCCACGG
Source organism: uncultured Acidimicrobiaceae bacterium (assembly GCA_963834725.1). Lineage (GTDB taxonomy): Bacteria > Actinomycetota > Acidimicrobiia > Acidimicrobiales > Palsa-688 > PALSA-693. Next base: position 1,119,734 of record CAWICN010000001.1, on the reverse strand, counting down.
GCTACTTCCACGTCGGAACGGCCCGCACGGCGCTGTTCAACTGGCTCTACGCCCGCCAGCAGGGCGGGACGTTCATCCTCCGCATCGAGGACACCGACACCGCCCGCAACCGGGCCGAGCACATCGACGGCATCCTGCGGGCCATGCGATGGCTCGGCCTGGACTGGGACGAAGGACCCTATTTCCAGTCCCAGCGCGGGCCGCTCTACGCGGATGCCATCCAGCACCTGATCGCCTCGGGAGACGCCTATGCCTGCGACTGCCCGCCCGAGGCGGTCATGCAGCGGGCCCGGGCCCGGGGAGAGCAAACGTCCTCGTATGACGGGTACTGCCGGGATCGGGAAGCTGGAGCCGCTCCCCGGCCGTCTTTTGCGGTTCCAGACCCCCGATATCGGCCACACCACCTTTGACGACGTCATCCGCGGCACGATTACGGTTGACAACGCCGAGATCGAGGACTTCGGGGTGCGCAAATCCAACGGCGACCCCCTCTTTATCCTGGCCAACGTCGTCGACGATGCCGACATGCGGATCACCCATGTCATTCGCGGCGAGGACCACGTCACCAATACCACCAAGTACGTGCTGCTGTGGGAGGCGCTGGGCTACGGCCCCCTTCCCACGTTCGCCCACCTGCCGCTGCTCTACAACGACGCCCGCAAGAAGCTGTCCAAACGCCGGGACAAGGTGGCCGTCGAGGACTACCGGGACGAGGGCTACCTGCCGGAGGCCATGCGCAACTACCTGGCCCTTCTGGGGTGGTCCCCTGGCGACAACCGGGAAATCCTGACCCTCGACGAGCTGGTGGCCGAGTTCCGCCTCGAGGACGTCAAGAGCGCCGGCGCAGTGTTCGACGAGCGCAAGCTGCAGGCCGTCAACGCCGAGTACCTCAGGGCGCTGCCGGTGGAGGAGCTGGTCCAGCGGTCTCAGGAGTGGCTGCGCGACCGGTGGGAGCCCCTGGCTCCGCAAGTCCAGGACCGGGCCCGCACGCTGGCGGACGTCTACGCCCTGACCGACTTCCTCTACCTTCCGGGCGTCACCATCGACGCCGGCGACTGGGACCGTGGTGTCCGCAAGTACCCCGCCTTCGGGGCGGTGCTGGAGGCCGCGACCAGCCGCTACTCGGCCCTCGAAGAGTGGACGGCCACGGCTGTTCGCGACGCTACCGTCGCCGCAGGCGAGGACGCCGGCCTGCCCAAACCCCGGGACGCGCAGGCGCCCATCCGGCTCGCGCGTGATGGGGCGCGCCGTCGGCCTGCCCCTGTGGGAGTCCCTCGCGGTCCTGGGCCAGGATGCGACGCTGGCTCGCCTGGCCGACGCCCGGCGAAGACTGGCGCCGGACGCCTGACCTCCCCCGCCGCGGCGGCCGTGCCTGCTGGGCGGCGACTACTATTCTGCGACGCCCTTCGGGGGTGGTGTAATCGGCAACACTGCAGGTTCTGGCCCTGCCATTGGGGGTTCGAGTCCTCCCCCCCGAGCAAGCTCTGTGAGTTAAAACCGCAGGTCAAGGGCCTGATTGTCATGACGGAGTTGACATGAAGTGCCGCCCTTGGTGCCCGAGTGGTGCCTTTGGCTGAGAAAGGGATCGGATGAGCATGATCCGGCTGGAAGACAGGATGGTCGAGCGGATTGCTCGTGATCTACTTCCCCGGTTGGCGCGGGGGTCGGTGGTCGTCCCGGTCGATGAGATCGACAACGTAGAGCGCTGGCGTAAGGGCGCACGGAGGGCCGGACGGCTGCTCGGCCAGTCGGTGCGGACGATGGTGTCCTCTGATGGGACGACAGTTTTCGCGTTCCTCAATCGGAAGGTTGAGCGTGGGGATCAAGCGAAAGCGGCCAACCTCGTCGCATCGCTCATCTTTGGATCAGGTCCCACCCGGACCGGGAGGTGAGGGCTCGTCCTCGCCGAATATCAGTGCGGCGACGCGCTCGGCGGCATCCGACTGCAAGCCGCGCACGACGTGCTGATAGATGGACTGCGTAATCGCCGGCGAAGAGTGGCCCAGCTGCCTGGAGACGATCGTCACGTCCACGCCGGCGATGAGCGCCAGGGTTGCCCACGTGTGGCGTAAATCATGTAGCCGGATTGTGGGAAGCTGCGCGAACCTGCGTTGGCGTAGTCGCCTGTCGAAAGTCTTCGAGAATGCCTCCGGATGGTATGGCCGCCCATCCGGCCGACAGAAGATGAGGTCGTTGTCGTGGTAGCCGGCGCCAATGAGCGCTCTTTCCTCAGCCTGCTGCTCACGCCATTTGCGGAGCATCGCCACTGTGGCCGAGTCGAGCTCGATCACCCGTGGCTTGTCGGACTTGGTGCGCGTGGCGATGCGACCCTCACGGCCCCTGCCAGACGCCTTGGTGAGCGGGATGACCGTCTGGCGGATCGCGGCGAGCGTCACGACTCGGCCGGCTCGGCGGTCGTTCCGTTCCCAGTCGATATCCGCCCAGCGCAGTCCGAGGACCTCGCCGCGCCGGCATCCGGTGAGAACCAGGAGAGCGAATGGAAAGTAGTAGCGATCGCCTTCGCAGAGCTGCAAAAACCGGCGGACTTCGGCGCCAGTCCAGACCCGCATCTCAGGCGACTTGGCCGCAGAAGCGGACGGCGGTGTCGCCTGGTCGGCCGGGTTGGCCACGAGCCGCCGCCAGCGCACCGCGTCGTCGAGAGCGGCGTGGACGATGGTGTGGATATAGCGGACGGTGCGCGCTTTAAGGCCGGGTGACTGTTGGCCCCGCTTTCGGCCCGATTCCAGGAGCGTTGCGTAGAAGCGGTTGAGAACTGCACCATCGATCTGACGGAGTTGGAGCCCACCAAGAACTGGGATGACGTGATTACAGATGTTCCGGTCGTAGGATTCCGAGGTTGATCGCGCCAGCTGGTGGCGAACCGCCGGCAACCAGTCGACGGCGAGGAACTCGGAGAGGGTCTGGCGTTGCGGGGCGACATAGCTGGATGTGGTGACCGAGTTGCGCAGGCGATCCATCTCCTCTTGGGTGGCCTTCTTCGTAGCAAATCCTCGGCGCCGTGTCCGCCGCCGTCGCCCGTCCGGTCCGTGCCCGAGCTCGATCACGAACCCACGTGCCGTTGGGATCCCTGTGTGGCGCGCCGGTGGCGTTCCGGGTCATCGACACTCAGACTAGGTGGTCGGCTTCGAGTCCGAGCATTCGCCGCAGTGCGGCAGTGGGGACGATGATTCGCCGGCCGAAACGGATCGTGGGGATGTCGCCTCGGCGAGCCGCGTCATAGGTGGCCGCACGACCCAGACCGAGAATCTGGCCGACCTCGGGCCATAGTTGCATGGTCGGCTGGTCCTCTGGCCAGGGAATCGAATGCGGAAACACTTGGACTTCTGCGGTCATGCCGCTATGTCCCCTGTCCTCGAGTCACTTCGCGGTGCGTTGGCGATCCCTCGCCCTTGCTCGGCTGCAGAAGCAGCGAGTCCTCGGACAGGGCCGCAGCAGCAGCGACTTCTGCGGGCGATCTGGCGAACCGGCTTCGGGTTGGGTGATCCAACGGCGGCGAGCACCGACTACAGGGATGAGGGACCGGCGGGTAGGAGTCGTCATGTCTAATAACGGCGAGGCAAGAGGCCGGAAGTCAAAAAACTTCTGCATAGCCGCGCACGTTTTTTTCCCTCTCTAGTGCGCTTGTAGTGTTATCCGATGATCTCAGATAGCCTGTGGTGCCTTAGCCAACCCTGGGGTGCCGCTACCGCCAGACGGCGGCCCGGTTGGAGACCATGCACCTGTCAGCGCCCGGCCGCTCGGACAGCGACAACGAGCAGCCACGTGCCTGAGCGGACGACGGTTTCGATCGGCATCGTCGGTGACTAGCCCGACCACGAAACCCATCCCGCCACCACAGCCGCATCGGGCACTCAGCCACCCGGCTGCACGAGACGGTCCAAGCTGATTGGGTCCCCGCCGGACGCCGAGGACCTGTCAACCAAGCTGGGCGGATACGACGGGATCTGGGTCGCGCCCGGTAGCACCCATCGCAGCCTGAACGGCGCGCTCGACGTCATTACCCTGGCCAGAACCACAGGGATGCCGCTGCTTGGTACCTGCGCCGGCTTCCAGCACATCGTGGTCGAGTACGCAGGCAACGTGCTGGGAGTCGAAGAGGCAACCCACGCCGAGTACGACCCGCACTCCGAGCAGCTGTTCATCACGCCGCTGGCTTGCTCTCTGGCCGGAAAGACCTTCGCCGTGGAGATATCAACAGAAAGCCGAGCCGCCGAGGCGTACGAAGCGGCGCGCGCCGTCGAGCGGTACTGCAACTTCGGCCTGAACCCCGCGGCCGCAGAGCAGCTTATCGAGGCCGGGCTGGCAGTCACCGGCCGCGGCGACGACGGCGAGGCCCGCATCATCGAAGTTCGGTCTCATCGGTTCTTCGTGGGAACGCTGTTCGTGCCCCAAGTCTCCAGCTGCGCCGAGCGTCCCCATCCGCTGGTAACGGCTTTCGTCGCCGCAGCGATCAGCCATGCCTACCAAAGGCGGGCCGGCTCGACTTGACCCCACGCAGGTCAGGGCGCCCGGCGGATCCCGACGAGATGAAACAGCTGGCTCAGCTGGCGGTAGGGGTCGCGGCGGCCGGCCTCCAACTCGACGGCGAGCACTTCGGCGTCGGGGTCGTGGGCGGGACGGTCGACGCTCCAGCCGTCGGTGAACAGCCGCACCCCGTACCAGGCGGCCAGCTCCACCCGTGATTGACCAGCATGGTGCTGAGGCCTTCCACGGTGTCGGCCCGGGTGTCGACATCCAGACCGTTGACCTGGCGGGTGGCGTCGAAGCTAGCCAGCGCTTGCTTCCAGTCGCCGGCCAGCGCCGGCCGCACGGCCAGGGTGGCGGCGTTCTTGGCCGCGATGGACACCACGCCGCCATCCGCGGCTAGATCGGCCAGCACGGCGACGAGCGGTTCGGGATCGTCGAGGTACATGAGAACCCCGTGGCAGAGCACCGCATTGAAGCGACCCCGGCCGAGAACCTTCGCCGCCTCCTCTCCTGCGGCCTCGACCAGGGTGACCCGGCCGCGGACATCGTCGGGCTCTTCCGCCAGTAGCTACTCAGCCCGGGCCAACATGGCCGGCGAGGGATCGACGATGCTGCCACCTCGCCCGGCGGCGGGCGGAGATGCCAGCGCAGGTGAGCATCGATCACATGCGTGCGGACTTGTCCCCGTAGCGACCCGTAGTGGCCGTCGACGAAAGGGTCAGCCAACGAAGCCCAGCGGTCATCGCTCACCTCGCCATCATCGCCTACGACACCTTCGCCGCCGTGGACCTGATGGCCGACCACATGGTGGCCTCGATGCTGGCCGGGCTCTCCACCCGCCGATACGGCACCGGGCTGGAACCGGTCGGTGAGACGGTTGAGGCGGTCTCGTCGGGAACCTCGCGTTCGTCGGTGAGTCGAAGATTCTGCGCCATGACCGCCGAGCGCCTGCCTGAGTTCCGCACCCAACCCCTCGATGATCAACGATGGTTGATCGTCTTCGTGGACGGGTTCGACTTCGCCGATCACACCATGATCGGCGCCCTCGGTGTCACCTCGGATGGGACCAAGGTGCCGCTGGGGGTGGTGGAGGGATCGACCGAGAACGCCAACGTGGTGCGAGGCCTGATCGCTTCGCTCAGAGACCGGGGACTCGACGCGGACGATGGGATCCTCTTCGTGCTCGACGGGGCCAAAGCCCTGCACAAGGCGGTCCGTGACGTTTTCGGCGACCACGCGGTGATCGCCTGCTGCAGGACCCACAAGGAGAGAAACGTTCTCGACCACCTCGTCGAGAACGAACGGCCGTGGGTGCGCCGCAAGCTGCGAGCTGGGTGGGCGAACCCCCACACCACCGAGGCCGAGGCCGCCTTGCGAGCCCTGGCCACCCAGCTGGACAAGGTCAACCCCGACGCGGCCGCGTCGCTGCGCGAGGGTCTCCCCGAGACGCTCACCGTCACCCGCCTGGGCGTGACCGGCAGCCTGCTCAAGACCGTGGCGTCGACCAGCCCGGTCGAGTCCATGATCGAGATCGTCCGTGATCATTCTCGCAACATCAAGCGCTGGCAGCCCGGCGACATGCGTCTGCGCTGAGCCGCCGCCGGCATGCTCGAAGCGTCCAAACAGTTCCGACGCGTCAAGGGCTACCGCCAACTACCCGCCCTCGCAGCCGCCCTGCGACACGCCGTCGGCGACCACCAATCTGACATGGCCGTCACAGCCTGAACGTATGATCCATGAAGGAGGCCGTCACCGAAGTTCTACGGCCAGCGGGCCATCCTCGTTGGTTACATGAACCAACGCAACGACCACTGGCCTCGCTAAGCCTCAAACAGTTCCCAGAGGTAACGGAAGCGGCCGCGAAGGGCAGGGTCGTAGCTTCCGAACTTCATGGCTTGGTATGGCGCGGCTGGGTCGGCGTCAGGTCCGAACGTGATGCCGAGAGGGCGGGCGGGCCCAAACCCGAACCGGCGGTAGTAGCCGGGGTCTCCGATCAGGACGGCTATGGGCCATCCGGCTTGGTCGGCTCGGGCCAACAGTTCGCGCATGAGCGTGCTGCCGACTCCTTGGCGTTGATGAGCACGTTCGACGGCTAGCGGCGCGACGGCCACAACGCCGGTGCCGTCGAGGTCGCCTCTGCTGCCAAGGACGTGGCCGACGATCTGCAGGCCGTCGAGGGCGACCAGGTCTAGGTCCGGGATTTGGTGGTTGCTCGCCCATACTTGGCGGCAGATCCGCACTTCTTCGATGGCGTCTCCACCGAACGCGGCTCGCACCACGGCAAGTACCGCTTCGTGCTCGTTCGGGCCGGTCGCTCGAACGCTTATCGTCATTTGGGTCCTCTCTTGGGGTTGTGGCGGTGGGCTTTATGGATCGACTTCCACATGCGGAGATCTTGTTGGCGGGCGAGACGGTCGACGCGGCGGTGCTGATGAGCCAGTTCCTTCTCCAGCTTTCGGAAACTGGCCAGACGATCAGGGTCAATCTCTTGGCGAGCGGCGGCCGCGATAACCGCGCAGCCCGGCTCGACGCTGTGAGTGCAATCATCGAAACGGCAACCGCGGGCGAAGTCGTCTATCTCGACGAACGAGGCAGCTATCGCGTCTTGGCTGGCGTCGGTGGCCAGAGCTCGAAGCCCGGGCGTGTCGATCAGCGACCCTCCGCCGGGTAGAGGAATCAGTCGGCGGGCGGTGGTGGTGTGACGTCCTCGCCGATCCAGTTCGCGTACTTCGCCTACAGGCAGAAGTTCGGATCCGACCAGGGCGTTGACGAGGCTGGACTTGCCCGCCCCAGAGGGTCCTATGAGCACCGAGGTCGTCGGATGGCCAAGTCGGCTGCGCAGCTCGTCGAGGCCGGAGCCGTCGATGACGCTGGTGGCGATCACGTCGGCGGCGATCAACCTCGACCTCACCTCGTCGACGATTTCTGGCGAGGCGACGTCCAGCTTTGTGATCACCACGATCGGTGTCGCTCCGCTTTCCCAGACCACGACCAGCTCCCGCTCTACCCGGGCGACTGATAACCGGTCGGCGGGGGCGGCAATCAGCGCCACGTCAATGTTGGCAGCCAGGACTTGTCGGTTGCCTTCGGGATCTAGGCGTTCTAGGGCTGACCAACGCGGCGCGACGTCCCGGACGCGGGAACCGTCCAGCGCGATCCAGTCACCAACCGCTAGGCCGCTGATACCTGACAACAGCGGTTCGTCGTCGGCAGTGGCTACTCGGACGGCGTTGCGTTCGACAGCGGTGACCCGAGCGGGTCGCGAACCCGCATCCAGCGCCGCGCCCAGCAGAGCCTCAACGCGTTCAGTCCAGCCGAAGCGACCAAGAGACCCAAACTCAGAATCAGACAAGGGAACTCCCTCTCAAACTGGAGGGCGCTCCCGGAGCTAGATCAGATCAACAGGGTGCGCCCGACGGGTAGAAAAGGACGGCCGGGCCCGCGACGGACCGGCGACTAACCGCAATCGCAGACATGGACCAACCTCCTTTCTCGTCGGGGTGACCCCGTCATAGTTCAACGCTACGAGGCGTGCAAGCGAATATCTCTGCGACCTCGCTGAGCAGATGCGGTTGCAACTCGAAGTAGGTACTTATCGAAATAGCGGGCCGCGCGCTGACCGGAACGGAGCGGAAAGTCGCCCTCCAGCAGGCAGATCTCCGACAGTCGACGGGCGAGAGTGTCGCGGTCCACACGACCCGTGTGCCTTCCAAGGCGTGACAGATCCTCGCTTCTATTCGTGGAAGACGAACGAGGATGTCGACTCGGCAACCCTTTACGCTGAGTCAACTGGCGCTGGTCTCTGTCACCTTGATCGTCAACGCTTGCCCCTCCTGCACACTTACGGCGAGGGTCTGTTCTTGGATCCACGATCGAAATGATGCAACCACATCGGCGGCTTCGCTGGGCACGACGACCTCGATGCGGGCGGTGACTTCCAGGTCGTGATCTTTTCGCATCTGCTGGATGCGCCGTACCAGGTCTCTGGCTCTTCCCTCCAGGGCCAGCTGCGGCGTGAGGCTGGCGTCGAGGGCGACCACCCAGCCGTGACCTGAGCTGACAGCAAAACCCGGTTTGGCTCGCACCGCAACCCGGACGTCGTCGTCATCGATCTCGAAACCTTCGACCAAATATCCCTCGCTGCCCCGTTGGTAGCTGCCGGCGCGGAGAAGCTGGGCGATGCGGGCGGCGTCTTCGCGGAACTTTGGTCCCAGCCGGGCGAAGACCGGCTCGACCTCGACGGTAGCGAACTCGTCGGAGTCGGCGACGATCACAAGCTCTTTGACGTTGCACTCCTGCTTGACCAGATCCGCGAACGATGCGAGCTGTTCCCGGGCCTGCTGCTCGGTGTTTACGGCGAGCATCCGTTGTAGGGGTTGGCGGCGGCGAATATCGGAGCTTTGGCGGGCGGAGCGGCCCAGCTCCACCACCGTCCGGGTCTGTTCCATCGCTTCGAGCAGGTCTGGGTTGTCGAAGGTTTCGATCACCATGGGGTAGCCCGAGAGATGAACGCTGACCGGGGCATCGGCGTCGACTCGGGCGACGAGGTTGTCCCAGATGTCGTCGGCCACCAATGGCATGACCGGCGCCACACAGCGCACGGCGGTGACCAACGCGTACCACAGCGTCTGGTAGGCGGCGGTCTTGTCGGAGACTTGGTCGGATCCCCAGAAGCGGTCACGGCTGAGACGCACGTACCAATTGGAGAGATCGTCGGCGAAGCTGTCCCAAGCGATGGTGGCGGCGGGTAGGTCGAAGCGGTCGAGGGCGTCGTGGCAGTCGCGCACCAGTTGCTGGCATCGGGCCGCCAACCACAGATCGATTCCGGTCATCTCAGCCGGCTCGGGCCCGGCTTGTAGCAGATCGGGTCCGGGTCGGAAGCGGTCCAGGTTGGCGTAGGTGATGAAGAAGGCGTAGGAGTTCCAGAAGGTCAAGAAGCGCCGGGCCGCGCCGCGGCCCGGCCCGTACCCGAAGTTGAGGTCTCGCGACGGGGTCTGGCTGCAGTACAGCCATCGCATGGTGTCGGCTCCCAGCTCTTCGACGGCGTCGTCGAACCAGATGGCATTTCCCCAGGACTTGTGCATCTCGCGTCCGTTCTCGTCGTTGACCCGACCGTGGGTCAACACCCGCCGGTACGGGGCGCGGCCATCCAGCACGACGCTCATGAACAGAAGGGAGTAGAACCACAGCCGCACCTGTTCGTGCATCGCAGACCACCTGGGCAGGGAACCACGACGCCCAGTGGTCGTGGTCGGGCAGATCGGCTCGGGTCAGCCCTTCGCCCGCGCCCTGGGCGTAGCCACCCGTCTGTGTCTGGGGGTTGTGCCAGCCGAGGGTGGAGAAGGCTACGACGCCGGCGTCCAGCCAGCAGTCGCCCACTTCCGTCACCCGGGTCGCTTCGGCGCCGCAGGTGCTGCAGTCGACGTGGACTGCGTCGATCCACGGTCGGTGCAGCTCCCGCAGTTGCTCTAAGCCGCGGGTGGCCCGAGCGTGCAGCTCCTGCTTGGACGAGATGACAGTGAGGTGACCGTCGGGGCAGAAGTAGAACGGCAGGGGCAGGCCCCAGTAACGCTTGCGGCTGATGCACCAGTCGCCCATGTTGGCCAGCCAGTCGTCCATGCGCCGGGCGTAATGCGCCGGCTGCCACTCCACCGTCGAAGCCGCGTCGCGCATGGGTTGGCGGATCTGGTCGCAGGCGATGAACCACTCGTCTACGACGCGGTGGATTAGCGGGGTGGAGCAACGCCAGCACTGCGGGTAGCGGTGCGTCAGCTGGCCTGCAGATATCAGCCGGCCCGAGTGGCGCAGGGAGTCGATGACTGGTGTATCGACCTCGGTCACGTGCCGACCGGTGAGCCACCCGTAACCGTCCAGGTAGCGGCCGTCCTCGTCGATGGGCGCCAGCACGGCCAGGTCGAGTTGTCGGCCCAGGTCGAAGTCCTCGGCTCCGCAGCCCGGAGCGATGTGTACGGCGCCGGTTCCTTCCTCCATCGATACCTGGTCCCACGCCACGACCAGATGGTCGCCTTCCTGCTGGACCGGAACGTGTTCCAGTACCGGCCGGTAGCGGCGCCCCACCAGCTCTGCGCCGAGCGCCCGGCGCACCACCTGACCTGCGAACGGAACCTGGTCGAGGCGGGCTTCGCCCACCCACACATCAGCATCCGGGGTGCGCACCAGCACATAGGGAGCGGCCGGGTCGACGGCGACTGCAACATTGGCCGGCAACGTCCAAGGAGTGGTGGTCCACACCGCCAGCCAGTCATCGCCTGGGCCTTCGAGGGGGACCCGCAGGAATACCGATGGGTGGGTCAGCTCGGCATAGGAGTCGGCCAGCTCGTGCTGGGCCAGGGAGGTTCCGCACCGGTAGCACCAGGGCATGAGCCGATGCCCCCGGTACAACCAGCCGCGCCTGTTACATTCCGCCAGGAACTGCCAGATGTAGCTGATGTTGGTGTCGTCATGGTGAAATAGGAGCGCTCCCAGTCCATCCACATCCCGAGACGGGTCGACTGGTCGGCGATCCGAGCCGCAAAGGTGGCGACCCGCTCCCGGCAGGCGAGGGAAAACTTGTCCAGCCCGAACGTTTCGATCTGGCGTTTCGAGTCGAACCCGAGAGCCTTTTCGACCTCGACCTCCACCCACAAGCCCTGACAGTCGAAACCGTTCTGCCAGCGCAGCCGCCGCCCGTTCATGGCCTGATAGCGCTGGATCACATCTTTTAAGGTGCGGCCCCATGCGTGATGAACGCCCATCGGGTTGTTGGCGGTGATCGGCCCGTCCAATAACGAGAACGGCTCACCCGACGCGGTCTGCGCCCGCAGCGCGGCGAAGACGCCCTCCGACTGCCAGCGGCCCAGCACGGCATGCTCGAGGGCCACCCGGTCGGGGATCTTCGCCACGGGCTGGTACGGGTCAGTCGGTTCCTTCGCTCTCATACGGTCGGCTCCTTTGCCACGAAACCGACTCGACCGAGACCCAGATACAAAGCCCCGGCCAGGCCGGGGCTCCTCGAACGGCGCTAAGTGCTCAGCGCTCGACGACCCCCGGTTGGGAGCCGCCAATAATGACGATGGTCGACGCTCTTTGCACACAACCACGATAGCCGACGACGGCGGCGTTCGGCGGCCCGCCCGGTGACGTGGGTTCAGGTGAGGACGTGTTCTTCGGCCACGCTTAACCAGTGCTCGATGACCTCCGGCGGGTGGTGGCGTATAGCCCAATCGACCAGCCGCAGTGCCACATGGGCCCACACCTTGGTTACGAGTGGCGGATCTGCGGTGGCCAGCAGGTGGGATTCGACCAGCTGTTGGAGGCCGGGGCCTTTTCGGGTGAGGTCGAACGCCAACATGGCTATGTCTATGGCCATGTTGCCGGGTCGGGCGCCGTCCCAGTCCAAGATGGCGGTCACCCGCTCGGGCCGCTCGGCGTCGACGAGGATGTTGCCCAGGTGGTAGTCGAAGTGGACCAGGTCGGCGCCTACCAGCTCGTCTCCCGACTCGGCCTCGGCTTCGATGACCCGGAGCAGCCTGCGGGTGCGGTTGCTGTAGGCGGCCAATGGTTGGTGCAGGCAGTAGCCGGGACCTGAGGCCCCCAGATAGAGGGGCATTGGCTGCGCCGCATACGCGGTACCGGTCAAAAGTCCCCGCCGGGTCTCGGCCATGGCGATCAGGTTTTCGACCAGCCCCCTGGTGGCGCGAGTCGGCAAGATTCCCGACGCTTTCTCCTGCAACACAGCGGCGCCCAGCTCGCCGACATCGATCACCGCCTCATAGCGCGGTACCGGCAGTCCGGCGTTACGAGCGATGTCCATCAACGCTTGGATGTCGCCAAGCTGGTCCCGGCGGTCAACTGATCGTGGGGGCGGACCCCAGGTCATGACCCCGAGATGTCCGTCGGACCAGCGCACCAGCCACGCTCCTACCGCGCCCCCCGACAGCGGCTCGACCAGCTCGATCGGCGGCCCGCCCGCCTCGATTATCGCTCGTCGAAGGGCAGGGCCGTCGATGGGCCGCACCGGTGCCGTGTCGTGGGAGCTCACTGAGCCCCTAATCGTACGGGGGATCCGACCTTGGTCGTCCTGGCGGGGGTCCCCCGGACACTCGGTCATCAGACCGTCTATGCGTCGTCCGCTGGCTGGGAGGTGGCCAGCCGGGCGAAAGACATTCCCGCCGGGCCGGTGGCGATGTCTTCCAGTTCGGGTCGCTCACCGCCGGGGCGCAGCCCGATCCCGGGGCGGAGATGTTCGGGCAGTGACTGGCTGGAGGCGTCCACTTCCAGATTGACCCAAGGGCCTTCGAAGCTGTGTTGCATGACGGCCGCGATCGCGGATTTGCCGGATCGAGGAGCGCCGTTCAAGATCACGACCTTGCCCGAACCGGTCACCAGCCCAGTGTGGCCGCAAACCACTATGGCCAGGGGATCCACCCGGAGGAAGCGGCCCGGTCGGGGATGTCGAAGATCCTGCTTCACTGTTCGGGCTGCCGGAGTGGATTGTGGTTTCTGGCAGGATCGTCGGCTATGCACGACGGGCAGCGAAGCGCCCAGCAGTACGACGCCATGGCCGCCGCCTACGGCGAGCACAACGACGACAGCCCCTACAACGCCTGGTATGAGCGGCCGGCCACCATCTCGCTGCTGGGAGACGTCAGCGGCAGGAGGGTGCTGGAGGTCGGCTGCGGGGCGGGGCCGCTCACCGCGTGGCTGGTCGACCACGGCGCCCAGGTGAACGCCATCGATGTCAGCCCGAACATGGTGGCCTTGACCCGCCGGCGAGTCCGAGACAGAGCCAATGTGGAAGTGGCCGATCTTGGTGAGAAACTGCCTTTCGCCGACGACGCCTTCGATGTGATCGTCGGCTCGCTGGTCTTGCACTATGTGCGAGACTGGAGGGGCGTGCTGGGGGAGTTCCGCCGGGTGCTCGACCCTGGCGGCGCCGTGGTGTTTTCCACCCACCATCCGGCCGTGGACGCCGCGTTGCACAGTCCAGAGGACTACTTCGCCGTCAAGCAGGTCACCGAGACGTGGGGCAGAGGCGACCGCTCGTTTCAGGTGACCTTCTGGCGCCGGCCGCTTACCGCCATGTCCGATGCCATCTGGCAGGCCGGTTTTGTCGTCGAACGCCTCGTCGAGCCGACCCCAGCCGACGACCTCCAAGCTCGCGACCCCGAGGCTTACCACAAGATTGTCACCCAACCCCGGTTCCTGTTCTTCCGGCTGCGCCCGGCCTGAACGTCATGCGGACGCCTCCGTGAGCATCGGCCAGTCCCAGCCGGTCAGCCACAGCGCCAGCGGCGACGAGATCCGCACGGTCTGGTGCTCCCTTGCGGGCGACCGTGGTGAAGAGTCGGTTGAGAGCGAGTTGATCTTCTCGGAGGTCATCGCCTCGGCCACCGTCGGGATTTGGCGGTTCGCATCCGAAGGTCGCTCGGCGGTCCTGAAGGTGTTGCGCCACGGTGAGGGTGGTAGCCCCAACTGGCGCTCAGGGGAGGACGTCGGTCACTGGTATTACTGGAGACGGGAAGCCTTGGCGTATTCGTCGGGCTTGCTCGACCACTTGGCCGGGCCTCTGCGGGCGCCGCGCTGTCTGGGGGTGTTCGAACGACCGGACAACAGTGTCGGGATCTGGATGGAAGACCTCGCTGCTGGCACCCCGGCCGCGGCGTGGGACCTGGCACGCTACCGCTCCGCCTCCCACGCCTTAGGGGTGGCCCAAGGCGCCAGCGTCGCCGCCGGGGAGGAGCCGCCGTCGTGGGTGGCCCGGGGATGGCTGCGCCAATACGTAGAACGTCGCCAGCCGTTCCTGGCCATCCTGGATGACAGCGTCGCCTGGGATCAGCCCTTGGTCGCCGCTCACCTTCCCGCCCAGACCAGGTCGACGGTCTTGGCCATCTGGGAAGCCCGCGACGAGCTGTTGGGCGAGGTCGAAGCAGCGCCGCGCTGCCTTTGCCACAACGATCTGCACCCCGGGAACATGTTCTCGCTAGGCGACGACCCGGTGGTCATCGACTGGGCGTTCGCCGGGTGGGGGCATCTCGGCGAGGACGCCGCAAACCTGATCTTCGACGCGGTGTGGGACTTCTTCGTCCCGCCGCAGCAGCTCCAACAGCTGCAACAAGCAGTCACGGAGGGGTACCTGGAAGGTTTGGTCTCCTCCGGCTTTGCCGGCGACACCGGCCAAGTTCGTCGTTGTGTCGCGGCGTTCGCCGCGGTCAAGTTCTTCTGGATACCGCTGGCCATGGTCGAAACCATCTCCTCGGGGCGGCAGACCATCAACCGCCGCCCCCTCGAAGAGGGGCTGGCATGGTGGGCTCCGGTGGTACCGAGAATCTTCGAAGCCGCCCAAACCCTCGGGGTTCGTCCTTAACCGGCCCCGCGCCAAACCTGGTGCAGGGGAATCAGCCGGCGGTAGAAGCCGGTCCGCGGGCAGATGGTTCTCGCGGTCGCCCCACGTGGCCGACGAGATCCTCGATGGCAACCGTGGTACGGGCTCCGCTGCGACGGTCCTTAATCTCTACCCGGCCCTCGGTCAGGGCCCGCCCGACGATGACGATGGTCGGCATACCCAAAAGGTCGGCGTCGGCGAAAGCCACACCGGCGGCCAAGCCCCGATCGTCGATCAGCACCCGATGGCCATTTCGGTCCAGTTCCTCGGCGAGTTGCCCGGCGACAGCAAGATGCTCCTCGCCTTTCCCGACCGGCACCATATGAACGTCATAGGGGGCAATCTCCTTGGGCCAGCACAACCCAGAAGAGTCGTGGTGCTGTTCAACGATGGCGGCCACCGCCCGGGACACGCCGATCCCGTAGGAGCCCATGGTCAGCCGGACAGGCATCCCGTCAGGGCCGGCGACGTCGACGTCGAGGGCGTCGGTGTACTTGCGTCCCAGCTGGAAGATGTGCCCGACCTCGATCGCTCGGCCGACCTGCAACACCTTGTCGCAGGCTGGGCAGGGGTCACCTGATCTGACCGAAGCCACGTCTATATAGCGGTCCACGTTGAAGTCGCGCCCGGCCACGACGTTTCGCGCGTGAGCATCAGTCCGGTTGGCGCCGGTGACCCAAGCGGTGCCGGGCGCCACCCTCGGGTCGGCAAAGTAGGCGACACTCAGGCGGGCCAGACCTTGCGGGCCGACATAGCCTCGCACCAACTCAGGATGTTCGTAGAAGTCGGCGGCCTCGAAGATGGCCACCCTGGCGGGTGCCAGCGCGGCTTCCAGGCGTTTCTCGTCCACCTCCCGATCGCCGGGGACGCCGATCGCGACCACCTGTCCGTCCACCTTGAACAGCAGGTTCTTCAATGTTGCGAGGCCGGAATCCCCAGCCGGGCGGCCAAGGTCTCGATGGTGGGCGTGTCGGGCGTGTCGATCTCCTCCAGCAGAGCATGATCGCCCAGTTGTGCGACGACGGCGATGCGTACCGCCTCGACATTGGCGGCGTAGCCGCAAGCGTCACAAGACACGAAGGTGTCCTCGCCTACCTCCGCCGGGGCCAGGAACTCCTCCGAGCGGGAGCCTCCCATAGCACCCGAGACCGCGGACACGATCCGAACGTCGAGGCCGAGGCGGGCAAAGATCCGCTCGTAGGCGCTACGATGCCGCTGGTAGGAGGCCTGCAGTCCAATCTCGTCGAGGTCGAAGGAGTAGGAGTCTTTCATCAAGAACTCACGGCCGCGCAGGATCCCAGATCGGGGTCGGGCCTCGTCTCGGTACTTGTTCTGGATCTGATAGAGGATCAAGGGGAGGTCCCGATAGGAGGAGCACTCCGCCTTGACCGTCGAGGCGAACAGCTCCTCGTGGGTGGGTCCGAGCAAGTAGTCCGCACCGCGCCGGTCACGAAGCCGGAACAGCAGCTCCCCATACTCGCCCCAACGGCCCGTCATGTCGTATATCTCGCGGAGCAGCAGGGCCGGGAAATGCAGCTTCTGGGCTCCGATAGCGTCCATCTCGTCGCGCACCACCTGTGCCACCCGATCGAGGACCTGTACCCCCAGGGGTAGCCACGCGTAGATTCCGGCAGCGACTCGGCGGATGTCGCCGGCTCTGACCAGCAGGCTATGGCTGGGCACCTCGGCGTCGGCTGGGTCCTCGCGCAACGTTCGGACGAACAGCCGCGACATTCGGGTGATCACCACCGCGAAGATAGAGCCCACCTGGGGCGAGGCGACCGGCATTTACATCTACCAACCCGCCGGCCCAGAACCGCCCTGAGCTATCCAGGTGCCTCATCCGCGAACTCGACGGGACGTCGGCATGGGCCAACAGAACGGAGTCGGCCGGGTCGACTGGAGCGAAGTCCTCGAAAGTTTGCGGGGGCCAGGATGGGCGCCTGCCCGCGGTGCTAACAGCCGAGTGCTGCGCTCAGCTCATCGACTCCGCCCCCGGCCTGTGGTCTTCGTTGCCCGCAACCGGGGGTGGCTGTGTCCGCCAAGGCGGATTGTCCTGCCACGGCGAATCTCGCCCGGCGAACCCCGCCGCCGGTGTGCCTTGCCGAATCGATCGGCGACGCCATCAACGCGTTGCGCACCTCCGACGCTGACACTGCCGCGGTTCAACCAGGCCCAGTGGGGGAGGTCCAACAGGGGCGTCGGTTTCATCACCGCCCATCTGGACCCGCCCGCTGCGGGGGGAATCATGGCCATCGTCATCTCTGGAAGGCGGCGGCGTATTCCGCGTCTGGGACGACGCCTCGAACTCGCCCGACGACCGTCCTCCCGAGCCGTTTCGGTGGGGAAACCGGTGACGGTGATTTGGTGCTGCTACGTGGTGGCGGATGGCCCGCCGAGGATGCACGATGCCCTCTACACGGAGCCGAATCACCCATCAGAGGTGACCGGATAACGCTGAGCCTCTGCCACAACACGCGGCGGCTACGGCGGCGATTACTTCTCCTAGGGCCTGCGCCCGGGTCAGTTTCGGGTGACGAAGTTGACCAGGCGGCCGGGCACGTAGACGGTTCTGGCCGCTGTCATTCCGTTGACGGCCCGAACGGCTGCGTCGATGATCTGTGTCTCGTCGGCGTCGGCAGGTACGGCGATCCGTGCTCGAACTTTGCCGTCGACTTGGACGACGACCTGGACCGGTTGCGATCCCAGGACCGTCGCATCGGGTGCGGGCCATGCGCTGGTATGCACGCTATAGGGCTCGCCGAGGCGGGCCCACAGCTCCTCGGCCAGATGCGGGGCGAAGGGCGCCAGCAGTTGGACCAGGACCCGTTTGGCTCTGGCGGTGGTCGCGGAAGCGGTCATCTCCATCAGGCGGGCCAGGGCGACGTTGAAGCTGAGCTTCTCGATGGCGTCGCTGACCGCCACGATGGTGCGCTCCACCACAGGGTCGGCTCGGTCCATCTCTGACGGTTGGGTGGTGACGGTGTTCCACACTCGGGTGAAGAACCGCTCGATGCCGGCGATGGTGTCGTCGTGGAAGTCGCCGCCGGCCTCCCACGGGCAGGTGAACAACAGGGCGCAGCGCAACACGTCCGAGCCATGATCCGTGACGTAGCCGTCGGGTCCGACCACGTTGCCGCGGCTCTTGGACATCTTCGCTCCCTCTTTGATGATCAGGCCGCCCAGGCGGATCCGGGGGAACGGTTCTTCTAAGTCCACCAATCCCAGGTCGTGGAGGGCCATGGTCATGAACCGGGCGTAGAGGTGATGGCGCTGTACGTGCTCGGGGCCGCCGGCGTAGAAGTCGACGGGCAGGATGCGGGCGGTGCGTTCTGAGTCCCAGGCCCGGTCGTCAAAGTCGGTGGACGGGTAGCGCAGGAAGTACCAGGCCGAGTCGACGAAGGTGTCGGACACGTCGGTCTCGCGCCGGCCCGGACCGCCGCAGCGCGGGCAGCGGGCCCGGACGAAAGCTTCGACGGTGGCCAGAGGGGACTTGCCGGTGCCGGTGGGGCGGAACTCCTCCACCTCGGGCAGCAGCACTGGTAGATCCTGCTCGGGCGCCGACACGGGTCCGCAGGCGTCGCAGTGGATGATGGGGATGGGCGGCCCCCAGTAGCGCTGGCGGGAGATCAGCCAGTCCCGCATCCGGTAGCGCACCGCGGCCCGACCGACCCCGGCGGCGTCGTCCGCGTTCAGGAGGGGCGCGTCAGAGACGGGGAGGCCGTGTTGGGCGGCGTAGCGGGCGTCTCGGTCGTCACGCGCCGGCACTCCCATCACCGCTCCGGTCCCGTATGACTCGATCACATAGTCGGCGGCGACCACCGGTACTGGCATGCCGGTGAGCGGGTGGGGGCGGTGTCCGCCGACGGCGGGATGGCCGGGCGGGACGGCCAAGAAGGTGACCGCGGGCAGGGTGTCGGGGCGGGTGGTGAACACGGTCAGATCTCCGAAGTCGATCTCTCGTCCCTCCGACCGCCCGATCCACTGGCGTTGCAGACGTTTGGCCCGCTGCGGCCAGTCCAACCCGCCCAAACCGGCCAGCAGACGATCTGCGTAGGCGGTGGTGCGCAGGAACCACTGCCGCATCTGACGCTCGACCACCGGGGTCGAGCACCGCTCGCACACCTGCTCCCCGTTTTCGGTCTCCGTCTGCTCCCGGGCCAGCACGGTCAGACAGGACGGGCACCACAGCACCGGCGCTTCGGCCTGGTACATCAAACCGGCGTCGAATAGTCGGGTCAGGATCCACTGGGTCCAGCGGTAGTAGCCGGGACGGCTGGTATCCACGCACCGAGACCAGTCCCAGGCCATCCCTCCCCGTGACAGCTGAGCCCGGAACGCCTCGGTGGTCCGCCCCGTCAGGCGCATGGGGTGCTGGCCGGCTTTGATGGCGAAGTTCTCGGTGTGGATGCCGAACGCGTCGAAACCGATCGGCTGGAACACCGCCCGGCCCCGCATGCGCTGATAGCGGCCGTAAGCGTCGGCGCCGGAGTACTTGAACACATGCCCCACGTGCAGGCCCCCGGCGGAGGGGTAGGGGAACTCGACCAGGTTGTAAAAGACCCGCTCGGGGTGTATGGCGTCTAAGTCGAGGCGGTACAGACCGTCGGCTTCCCAGTCTTGGCGCCATCGGGTTTCGATCTCGGCGAAGTCATAGGCGACACCCACCGGAGTGGTCCGTTCTCTTGCATCTCAGTGGTCCTTTCGAGGGCAACAAAAAACCTCCTGCCGGGGCAGGAGGCTGGTGGCGAGCGAGAAGTACCGCTCGCCGTCACATAAGGAGAAGCGATCCGGTCAGGGCGAACATCGTGACCATATTGAAAGCCATCCCGACCGGCGCCGTCAAGGCGGTTCCGATCCTGGCGACCTTCAGATCATCACCGTCGGGTCTTGCCGGTGACCGCCGGGACTGTTGAGCGACAGCCACACCATCACGTGCCTGGTCCTCGGAGTGCGACACTTGTCAGGTGAGGCTGTTCGAGGAGGCCGCGGCGGAGTACGGCGCGGCTCGACCTTCTTATCCGAAGGAGGTTTACGACCTTCTGGACGTGTCATGTGGCGGTTTGGCCGGCAAGAGCGTGGCTGATGGCGGTGCCGGTACCGGCGTGGTCACCCGACAGCTGATAGAGCGTCATGCCAAGGTCGTCGCCTTCGACCCCGGCGAAAGGATGCTCCGAAAGGCAACGGCCCGAACCGTGGGTCTCGAAGCGGCGATCGCTGACGGCGCCGCGAGCCCGTTTCGATCCGGGGTCTTCGACCTGGTGTGCTGGGGACAGAGTTGGCACTGGGTGGACCAACCAGGCGGCACGGCGGAGATAGCCAGGATCCTCAAGCCTGGTGGCTGGTGGGCGGCGTGGTGGAATCACCCGTGGGCCGATCAGCAATCCTGGTTCGACGACTACTACTCACTTCTTGAGAGCACCTGCCCCGGTATGTCGCGCAACCAAAGGAACATCGATTGGTGCGCGGAGACTATCGCCGCCTCCGACGCCTTCGATGTGGCACGGCGTCACATATTCTCCTGGCAGCGCGAGGTGAGCGTCGAGGATTGGTTGATCGACCTGAGAAGCCACTCCTATGTGATCGGCCTCGGCGAAGACCGGCGGGGCGATCTGCTTCGTGATGTCGAGGCGATCCTGCGCAAGCAGTTCGTCAACGGCGAGATGCAGGTCGCCTACCAGACCCGGCTGTGGATGGCACGACGTGTGTGACCACTCTCCTTCGACTAGAGGTAACACAGCGGTCAGCCTCTTGTTGAAGATCCATGACCAAGACGGTGACGTTGTCTTCGGCATCGGCGCGCACCGCGCTTGAGACCAGGTCGTCGGCCAGTCGTTGAGGTTCGCTGTCCGACGCGAGCGCGACCGCAAGTTCGTCGACGGTGAGGGCCTTGAACAGTCCGTCGGTGCACAACAGCAGCCTGTCGCCGGTCTCGCACGGGACTGCCGCGATGTCGACCTGCACGTCAGGAGCCACCCCCAACGCCCGGGTCAGGACATGGCGATCGGGGTGGGTCTTGGCGTCTTGTTCGCTCAGCTGACCGGAGCGGAGCAGATCGGCCACGATGCTGTGATCGCCGGTGATCTGGCTTAGTGCTTCAGATCTCAACTACGTTGATGATCTGGGCTTGAAGACACGCGGACGAACAGGGCAGAGCGGCCTATCGGCGAAGCTTTGAGATCATCAACGTAGTTGAGATTCGAAGTACTTAGTCGGCCGTTGTTGAAATGGTAGAGGCGCGAGTCGCCAACGTGGGCGACGACCACCGCGGAGTCAGATGTGATCCCCACGGCGGCAACTGTGGTTCCCATGGTCGGGTCGTCGCCTTGTAGGGTTGCTCGTTTCCACACCACTCGGTTGGCCTCCTGGCAGGCGTGGAGCAGCCCGGAACTGCTGTGATCGACAGCGAAGGTGATCTGGAGGGTTTCTAGGGCGAGGTGGCTGGCGATCTCTCCGTCTTGGAGACCTCCAAGGCCGTCGGCCACGGCGTAGAGATCGTCGCCTATGAGCACGGCGTCCTGGTTGGCATCGCGTCCGCCTTTCTGGGTGGCGGAGCCGGCCGCAACGGTTAGGGTCATCGGGGATCCTTTCGCTGGGGTAGATCGGGCTGACGGAGGGGAGGTGCTGTCCAGATCCAAAACGGCGCGGGCGTCCGCCAACGCTTGTCGTCGGGCCGCAACCTGCGCGATAAGCTGGTTGTCCCAGCGGTCCAGCTGGGTCGATTCGGGGTCACGCAGGAAGCCGGCGATGTCGCGGATCGGTATACCGGCTCGGCGAAGCAGACCGATGACCTCGGCCCGGCGAAACTGAACGATCGAGTAGTAGCGGTAACCCGACGAGCCGTCCACCGCGGCAGGCATCAACAGGCCGGCTGCCGCGTACGACCGCAGCATCTTGGCCGACAGACCGCAGCGAGCGGCGAAGTCTCCGATGCTCAAAAGATCGTGCACCCCTAGAGCATGAACCCTCCCCGCAGGGCAAAGTCAATGCCTCTCCCCGGCCGCCCAGCCGCGTTCAGCCTCGGAGCGTTCAGTCGGAGACACTGCAGGGCTTGGGGCCGTCAGGCCAATAGTCGTGGACCGAGGCTTTCCCGAACGGCCGTCGCTATCAGAGCTATGTCTCTCTCGCTTCGGTGGAAGGTGGTTCGACAATGATTGGGAAAGCCGACG
The DNA here is from genome assembly GCA_963834725.1 of uncultured Acidimicrobiaceae bacterium. GTDB lineage: Bacteria > Actinomycetota > Acidimicrobiia > Acidimicrobiales > Palsa-688 > PALSA-693. The sequence continues at coordinate 1,097,693 of CAWICN010000001.1, read as the reverse complement.
TACACATCGTCGGCGGTGCGCGGGAAGAGATGCATGTGCAGGTGCGGCACCGTGTTGCCGTGGATCTCGTAGTTCATCTTCGCCGGATTCGTTGCTGAAGAAACACCTCGGGCGACCGCCATGCAGTCGAGGAAGAACCGAGCTTGCTCAGCTTCGGACAGATCGAACGGCTCGATCACATGCCGCTTGGAAAAGACGCACACGTAACCGGGTAGGACGGCTTCAGGCCAGACGTTCACCCAAATCTGATCGGTCTCTGCCACCGTTCCGGCGCGTTCGGAGTCGTTGCAGTGCGGGCAGCCCTCGGGACTGCACAACCAGTTCCACACTTCAGGGTCCTCGCCCCACAACCGGCCGCTGGCATTCGGCTCCAAAACGATGGATTCCATACCGGTAATCATTACTGCCGGGTCGACTCTGCTCAGGTCGACAGCGCGCCTTTAGGCGTGAATCAGCAGGCTCTTGAGCTGGTCGTGCAGGCGGCCGTTGCTGTAGATGCCGCCTCCGGTGTCGAGGCGGTGGCCGCCGTCGTGGTCGCAGAACTGGCTGCCAGCCTCGCGCACGAGAAGTACGGCGGGGGCGTGATCCCATATGCCCCCGGCCGCTGCCACGACAGCATCCAGGTCGCCCTGCACAAGACTCTTTATCAACGCCCAGTCGGGTTCAACCCACGTCGCGGCAGCTTTGAGGGCGTCGAGTCTCGGGTCCGAGTCGGCGGGCCACATCGAGACTCGGGCGTCAGCGAGCGCGTCGACTGTCGAAACCTGGAAGCGGACCGGGCTCAAGGAGCCAGATGATCGGAACGCCCCGCCCCCTCGGAATCCCCACCACGTTTCGTCGGCCACGGGCCGGGTGATGATGCCGATCGCGATGTCTCCGTCGATCTCTAAGGCCACATGGGTTCCCCATTGTGGATCGCCGGCCGCGAAGTTGACCGTCCCGTCGATGGGATCGCGGATCCATCGGCGGTTGGCGCCGTGGCGGTGTCCGCCTTCCTCGCTAACGATCCCGTCGTGAGGTCGTTCTTGGGCCAAGATATTCATAAGCGCGGCCTCTACCGCGAAGTCCGCTTCGGTCACCGGAGTCCCGTCGGCCTTGGGAGTCGAGCCGACACCCTCCTCGAAGTACCTGAGGGCGACCTCGCCGGCCGTCTCGGCCAGGCGGAACGCCAGGGCCAGGTCCTCGGCCAGCGGGTTCGGCTCCACGCTGGATGAGATCTGCACCAGTTCAGCCTTGCAGACCGCACCGGATGGCCACATTGGTTATTCGACCCGCAGGTTTAGGCGAGGTTGGCTCGGGCTCGTTCAACTTCGATGTCGTGGCGGACCATCTCTTCGAGCACTTCGGGGAACTCGGTCTTGGGTTCCCAGCCCAGGGCCTCCCGGGCGTGGGTGGAGTCCCCGACCAGTTGGTCGACCTCGGCCGGACGAAGAAAGCGGTCGTCGGTGGCGACATACGGCGACCAGTCGTCGATGCCTACCGCCGCGAAGGCCATGTCGAGAACTTGGCGGATGGTCCACGTCCGGCCCGTAGCAACGACGTAGTCTCCGGGCTGGTCTTGCTGAAGCATCCTCCACATGGCTTCGACGTAGTCGCCGGCGTAGCCGAAGTCCCTGGAGGTGTCGATGTTGCCCAGGGTCAGCATGTCCTGAAGGCCGAGCGAAATGCGGGCTACCGCGTTGGTGATCTTGCGCTCGACGAACTCGATGCCCCGCCGCGGGCTGGTGTGGTTGAACAGGATCCCATTGGAGGCGTGGATGCCGTAGGACTCCCGGTAGTTTACGGTCGTGTAGAAGCCGAACACCTTGGCGGTGCCGTACGGGGAGCGGGGATGGAACGGGGTGGTCTCCCGCTGAGGGCTCTCGCGTACCTGGCCGAACATCTCCGAAGTGGCCGCTTGGTAGAACCGGATCCGGTTGTTAGCTCCCCCCACGATGCGGATCGCCTCGAGCATCCGAAGCACGCCGGTTCCGGTCACGTCCGCGGTCAGCTCGGGCTGGCTGAACGACAGCTTGACGAAGCTGACCGCCCCCAGGTTGTAGACCTCGTCAGGCTGCACCTGCTCGACCGCGGCGATCAACGACGACAGATCGGTCAGGTCACCGCTGATCAGCTCGACTTCGGGGATCTCGTCTTGGACGATCACCGCCTTGGGGTTGTTCTGACCGCGGATCACCCCATGCACCTGGTATCCCTTGCCGATCAACAGCTCGGCTACGTAACGACCGTCCTGGCCGGTTATACCGGTGATCAAAGCGCGGGGCATGGACCCTCCTTGAGGACTCTTTTCGGCTACGGCTGGGATGGTGCGACGGGGGGTCGTGGAGAGCGGCCGAGCTGTGGTCGGCGATGCTTGTAAGAGGGCTCGGAATCTGGCCCGCGCCCTTCTGTAACGCAACTCGACCGCGTTGACCGAGCAGCCCAACTGCGCAGCGGCCTCCGGGTGGTTCAACCCCCCCCAAAGAACAAGACGAAGCACCTCCTGGTCGCCGCGGCTGAGCGCCCCCAACACCGAGTCGACACGGACGTGCAACTCGCTGAAACTCGATGACGGACCATCGAGAGCACGGACCTGACTCGCTAGGTGATGGTGGAGTCGCTGGCGGCGGATTGTCGAGCGCCGATGATCGGCGACGATCCGCCGAGCCACCCCAAACAGCCAAAGCCGATCCTGCGGAGCTGACGGGATCTGATCGAAGCGCCGCCATGCCACCACGAATACCTGGGCGAGAACGTCCTCAACATCGCCGAGGTCTACCCGACGACGGACGTACCCCAGCACCGAGGCAGCGTGAGCCGCGTTGAGAGCTTCGAGGCCACAGCCCGGCCATCATCCCGGGCCCCACGACTCACCCATTCCTCAAGGTTTGGACGGATCCCACTGACCCTATATGGCCGGCACCTCCCCGAATCCGTCACAGGCTCCAGTCCCCCGAACGACGACTGAAGCTGGAGAAGCCCAGGTTGGCCGACCATCCGAGCGCGAACTGTGATCGGCACACACTCCAGGGTCGGGTCCGATCGTCATGCGCCTCGCGCGAATCCCCGCTCCCGGCAGGCGACACGGCCGTTAGTCCGGTCGGGCATCACAGTTACCGCTACCCTCCGAGTCGTGACTCGACCGGCTTGGGCGGACTGCCTGGCCACTCTCCGTGGCGGCAATCCTCTGGAGGTGTTCTTCCCTCGTCCCCGGCTCGGTGTCGCACCCGCCGGCGAGGTTATGGATCCTGAGCTCGTCGGGTTGGAACGGACCGACCCTCTACGTGGAGTTGAGATCAAGGCGGTCCGGATCTCGATAAACGATCTTGATGATGCCTCAGCCAGTGTCGGGGACGCCTACCTCCGTTTGCAGCTACTTTCGCATCGGTTGATCAAACCGAACTGTCTCAACCTGGACGGAATCTTCAACCTTGCCGAATGTCTGCTAGACCTCTATCGGCCCGGTCCATCCCGATGACCTGGCAGAGGTCCGGTCGAGGGCTCGCGCCAAAGGCGCCCATTTTGAAGTCCACTCGGTGGACAAATTCCCGAAGATGGTCGACTACGTCGTCCCATCCGGAGTCCGCATAGCCGACGGGCGTCGGGTCCGCCTGGGCGCCTATCTGGCGGAAGGCACCACAGTCATGCACGAGGGCTTCGTCAATTTCAACGCCGGGACCCTGGGCTCGGCGATGGTCGAAGGGCGGATCAGCCAAGGCGTAGTGGTAGGCGCGGGGAGCGACATCGGTGGAGGAGCTTCGACGATGGAACCCTCTCCGGTGGAGGCACAGAAAGAGTGTCGATCGGAGAACGCTGTCTGCTGGGCGCGAACTCCGGTCTGGGTATCGCAGTGGGCGACGACTGCATAGTCGAAGCCGGGCTGTACCTCACCGCCGGCGCGGTCGTATCGTTGCCCGACAGCACCAAAGCCAAGGCGAGGGAGCTCAGCGGTCGATCGCGCCTACTGTTCCGCCGCAACAGCCAGACCGGAGCGATCGAGGTCCTACCGAGGGCAGGGAGTTGGGGAGAGCTGAACGCGGATCTTCACACCGAGCAGTGAACACGAGAGCGACTTCGGACCTTGCTCGCCTGAATCTCCAACAGCGTCTGTTCCAACCTAATGGTCACCGGCCTCAAAGGTTGATAAGGGTGAGCGCTCTGCGGAGGACCACGCCGTAATCCTGATCGAACTCACTACGGTCCTGCTCAGATAGAAACTCTCGTTGCCGGGCACAGGCGATTGCGTGTGCGAACGCGCCGACGCGCATGGCCAGGTCGAGCGTGTCTTTCAGGTCTGGACCCCACGGTTCGAGGTAGGCGTCGCGAAGGCGTTCGAACCAGGGATCGGTGGGAGGCAGACGATTAACCTGTTCCAAGAAGCGGAAGGTGACCACCAAAGAGGCGAAGGGATGGGATATCGATGAGTCCCCCCAGTCGAGGACCCGTAGCCTTCCATCTTGGAGGTAGAGGTTGTTCATGTGCAGATCGTCGTGCTGCACGGAATCGGCCACGCCGTGAGCTTGGAGCTCCTCACATAACTGGGCGACGCGGTCCTGGAAGCGGCATAGCTGGTCGATCTCGTCGCGATGTAGCGGCAGGGGAGTATCGAGGAGCTGCTGGTAGCGGTTTGTCAATGACGCCATACCCAAGTCCGGCACCCCGTCGGCTAAGAAACGGTCGCGGTGAGCGGTTTCGTTGCGTTGCAGCTCGCTGTAGAGCGGCAACACTTCCTCCCACAACTCGGGCGGGTTTCCCAGCTCGGAGATCTGTGTACCTGAGTCGACTGAGAGGAGCCACGCCCGACCCTCGTCGTAGGCGAGCACTTCGGCCAGCAGATCGGGCCAGCGGGAGAACAGCTCAGCGGTCAGGCGGGGCTCGAAAGCCTGTACCGGTCCGCACGCCTTGAACCACGCCACCCCGTCTGTGAGGGGAACCCGAAGGACGGTAGCCCATGGCCGCCGGTGCGCCAGCGTGATCGGCCTGGCCGGTGTTACCTGTTGGCGGATCCATTCTTCGGCTTCGGAGAGTTCAAGCCGGTCTGCTCCGTCGGCCGTGGTGGTGTGATTTGGCGGGTCGGACATCATCGGCCCGCCAGCTGGTAGAGGTTGATCAGGCCGGCCGCTTCGGGAGGGATGAAGCCGCAGGCGTCGAGGTAGAAGGGGCGAAGATCACCGGTGAAGTCGACGTGCAGCCATTCACATCCCGCCGCTTTCGCCTGCTCGACGGCAGCCTTGACCACAGCGGTGCCTACGCCTCGGCGCTGATGGTCGGGCCGGGTCTTGGTGTCGAGCAGGAAGGCGTGATCGGCTCCGTCCCAGGCCACGTTCAAGCTGCGGGTGGCGTCGTGCAGTTCGCGTAGCAAACAGGCCACTTCGATGACCCCGTCATCGCTCCAAGCGTGGGGATGAACCAGGCCGCCTTCGATGTAGCCCACGACTTGGCGGCCCTCGGTATCGACCCCGTCGCCCACCAGGCGGGGTGACCCGCGATAGCCGACCGCCTCCAGGTGTCGCAGCGGCGCGTGCACCGACGGTGTCCATGGGGCGGTCGGGCTGTAAACCACACCGTCAAGTAGGTACGCCTTGCCCTCCGACAGGCACTCTGCTCCGGGGGGCGGGACGAAAGACGGGTCAAGACCGGCCCGCGGATCGACCGCGGTGATACCTGCACGTAAAGACGACATGAGAAATTTCTCCTCGCTAAAACAGCGGAAAACGGACTGGAGCGCAGGCGCGCTCAAACAAGCGGCCGGCAGCCGCGTTGGTGTGCCGTCGCCGCCCTAGCGAGGCGCTTGTCGGCTCGCTACAGGCGTGAAAGTGAGGAGACCGCCACCCTCGACGAGTCCACCATGGTGATCATCAAAGACCTCCTACCTCGTGCCCAGTGGGATAAAGCCACCCTACGCTCAGGCATCCAAACCGTGCGAGCCATTTTGACCACGCTCTGGCCGAGGCCCGTAGTCACCAGGCGGCCGCCCGCGACTACAACCCGAGCTGGGTACCACGGTCAGATCTTTCGAACCAACCGGGCGGACGGAGCCTTGAAAAGGGTTGGGAGCTCATCGGCTGGCGGTGCTTAGATCGTCGAGATGGAAATCGAAACGGCGCCGCCAAGCACGTCGGAGGTCCCCTCCTCCGCCGACGCCCTCGGCGAAGCCGCCGCGTTCCTGCACCGTTTCTTCTCCGGGACGGCCAAGCAACGCTCCCGGCTCGTTCCCAAAGCGCCGGTAGCGGCCATCCAAGCCGCTGCGCTCGGCCATCGCGACCCGTTCATGCGCCGAGGATGCCTGTTCTTCTTGGACCACTACGCCAACCATCAGTCCATGGTCGTGTTCGCCAAAGCATTGCACGACCCTATCGACTTCGTAAGAAACGCCGCTCTGCACTCACTGGCTTGTGAGACCTGCAAGACCGCCGCACTGTGCGCCGCCGACGTCGTCCCCGGGCTCATCGATGTCCTCGAACACGATCGCAGCGTCGAGATGCGCACCAAAGCCATACCTCTTCTGCTAAGGCTGTCCGGACAGGACGCCCGGGCCAGGGAAGCGGTCGAGCGGGCCGCGCAAGGCGACCCTGATGCGCTGATCCGCCAAGCCGCCGCGGACGGGCTAGCCGGCCGGTTCGTGGCGCCCCGGAAGCGCTACCAGCGCCGCCAACGGCGTCACGCCCGGACCGCCGCCGGTCGCCCAGCGAGCGCGAAATAGTTCGGGCCCGGTGTCACAGTGGTCGACGAGCGTGAGCCTGCTTCGCTGCTATCTGATCTGCACCGTCCAGCGAACTGGTAGCTGGGTGTTGTGCCGCGGGCTTCAGGACACCGGTGTGGCCGGGATACCGGCGGAGTACTTCCATCGGGGGGATGAGCCGTTCTGGGCCGATCGCTGGCAGGTTTCGGGCGACGCCGAGTTCTTTGCCGCCATGCTTCGAAACCAGCGAACTCCAAATGGGGTGTTCGGCTCTAAGATGATGTGGAACTACCTCGATGACACCACCTCCCGCCTTCGGAACCTCTCGACGAACGGTTCCGGTTCGGACGCCGAAGTTCTCGCGGCATTGCTTCCGGGTCTCTGCTATGTCTGGCTGCGACGGCGGGACTTCGTGCGCCAAGGGGTGTCTTGGTGGCGGGCCGCGGCCACCAATCAGTACGCGCTCGGCGACCACGAACAGCCCGCCGCTCCGCCTCCATACGACCGTGACGCCATAGCCAAGCTGGTGGCGCTCGCCGAGCAGAGCGACGCCGGTTGGGGGGGAGTGGTTCGACACTCAGGGGATCACACCCCTGGAGGTGACCTACGAGGACATGGTCGATGACCTCGACGGAACAGTGCGGCGGGTGTTGGGGTTCCTGGACATCGACCCTCCATCGCCGCTGAAGGTCTCACCGCGGCTTCGCAGGCAGGCCGATGCTGACACCGATCGGATAGTCGAACGGTTCCTCACTTCACCCAGCTGAACACAACCCGATAGCGGCGCAACTCGGACTGGGCCGGAAAGCAGCGCCACGGTCTGGGCGTCAAGCCGGCTTTCAGTAAAGCCACCCCGAGCAGTCGATCCCAAGTTGCTCGCGCATGCGAGCGTTGGCGACCGCGGCGAACTCTTCCGGCCATCGCAATCCGTATCGCGGGAAGAGCGCTCTACCGCGGGTGACGATCATCCGCGCCACCCCGAGGCCGAAATCGGTCAGGGCTTGCCGGGTGGCGGCCACTGGCGGTAGCTGGGCCACGGCATCCAACTGCTCGGGGGTGAAGGCGTCGTTGGAAGGTCTGAGCGGAGGGGCGGAGCCGGTTTCGGCCAGGAACACGGTGGTGAGTTGGCCGAGTATGTGAGGGACTCCGGTCAGGTGGAACAGATGCTCTTCTCTTTGCAGCAACTTGATGAACGGCCCGCTCAGCCCTCGTAGCTGTTCGTCGACGGCGTAGTTCAACGCCTCGCCTAGATCCGTGAACGCGCTGGTGGCGAGCATTCCGACCCGATACCCCGCTGCGGATATCGGCGCTGCCGGGATCGTATCCCGGTACACAGCCACATCGAGGGTGAGACCGTCGCAGGTGACGCTGTTTATTATGAACGGAGCAATCGGCCGTCGAGCGAACACGGTGGGGGTGATCTCGGCCAACCAGCTCTCCCAGTCGGCCACAAACTGGTCGTAGTCGCCTGCCCGGGCGGCCACTGCCAGATCCAGATCGCTCCAACCGTCCGCGGTTTCGTGTGCGATAGACCCAGACACCTCGACCGCGCTGACCCGAACGTCAGCGCCGAGCACCCGGGCGGCCCGCTCGTAGAGGTCTCTGTAGCGGGGGTCAACAGAATCGAAACCTCCCAATCCAACCTCCTTGTGCCAAGCTTCACAAGCAGGCTCGTACTGCCCGGCATCCGGTGTCAAATCGATATGTCCGGACGCCTTGGGGGGTACTGCGAAGTAATTCGCTGGTGCGACCTCGGGGACGATGAGCAGACTGTGGCGATGGCAATGGTCATGGTGCGCCGTGTCCGCCGATCGGCGGGTCCGGTGGGGATATCACGAGCTAACTGATCCCTGGGCCGATCGACTGGTCGAGAGGGCTGGGGTTCACCCCGGTGACCTGGTCGTAGATGTAGGCGCGGGTCATGGGTCCATCACCGCTCACCTGATCGCGGCTGGGGCCCGGGTGGTTGCGGTCGAGCTTCACCCCGCACGGGCGGCCCGTCTGCGTGAACGGTTCGGTTCGTCGATCGTGGTGGTTGAAGTGGACGCTGCTGACCTGCGCCTTCCTCGACGTGAGTTCAAGGTGGTAGCCAACCCGCCCTTCGCGATCACGACCGGGCTGCTTCGAAGACTGCTCAGTCCCAACAGCAACATGAAGTCCGCCGATCTGGTCGTACCGGCATATTCCGCGGCGCGCTCGGGCTTCAGGCCGCGGCCCAGATGCCAGGAGATGGTCGTCCCGATTCCACGCTCAGGTCGCGGCCCGTCTTCCGGCCAGCGCGTTTCGGCCGCCCGCACCTATGGCCACCGCCGTTTTGAGGATCGAACGGCACGGCCGAAACGCTGCCGACCCCCACGCCCCGCCATCGCCCGAATCGATGTTTCTGGAGGTTCCCGTTCATGCTCAAGGGCGACATCACCGTCACGGTCGTGTCTCGGCTGGTCGCATCCCAGTTCCCGCACTGGGCTGACCTGACCATCACTCCTGTTGATTTGGACGGCTGGGACAACACCACCTTCCGGCTGGGCTCGACGATGTCGATTCGTCTCCCCAGCCACGACCGGTATGTGGCCCAGGTCGACAAGGAACACGAGTGGCTTCCGCGGCTGGCCGCCCGTCTGCCTTTGCCGATACCCGAACCGTTGGCGAAGGGACAGCCGAGCAGCGAGTTCCCGAGACCGTGGTCGATCTACCGCTGGCTCGAAGGTCAACCAGCCACCGTCGATCGGATCGCTGACCTCACCGGGTTCGCTACCCAGCTGGCCGAATTCCTCGGCGCCCTATATCGCTGCGATACCGAAGGTGGCCCGCGGCCGGGGCTCACTCGTTCAACCGGGGCGGGCCCCTCCAACTGTGGGATGATCAAACCCGCCAAGCCGTGAGCACCCTGACTGGGGTCATCGACACCGACGCCGCGGCCGAGGTCTGGGACAGCGCGCTCGCCGCTGCCGGTCACGACGATCGGGTCTGGGTCCACGGAGATATCACTAGCTCCAACCTTCTCGTCGTGGACGGCCGGCTCGCCGCGGTGATCGACTTCGGCTGCTCGGCGGTAGGCGACCCCGCATGCGACACCACCATCGCCTGGACCCTCTTCAACGACCGCAGCCGTGCCGAGTTCGTTTCCGGACTGTCTCTCGACTCTGCCACCTGGTGTCGTGGTCGCGGCTGGGCCCTTTGGAAAGCTCTCATCACCCTCGCCATCGACATCAACACCCCCAGATACGCCACCCAAGCCACGAAACGATTCGGCTGGCGATACGAACCCGAGCAAGTGATCGACGAAATCATCCGAGATCACCAAACCCAGGGGTAACGCCAGGCGCAGCAGAGGCTTAATCAACTCGACGTGTGCCCGGCTCAGATCCTAAATCGGTTGATGCCTCCTGACCCGACGAGTTTTATATGGCGATGGAGGGATACCAACCCGAAACCTACGGTGATCGCATCGCGGCGGTCTACGATCAGTTCTGCCCGGCGTCAGGAGCGGAGGAGGCCGCTTCGTTCCTGGCCGATCTTGCTTCGGGCGGTCCTGCTCTTGAACTGGCGATCGGCACGGGTCGGGTGGCGTTGCCTCTGGCCGCCCGCGGCGTTCGGGTTGAGGGGATCGACATCTCCGAGGCGATGGTGGGGCAGCTGCGCGCCAAACCGGGTGGCGAGAACATCCCTGTAGCCATCGGTGACTTCGCCGATGTCGGAGTCGACGGTACCTATTCGCTGATATACGTGGTCTTCAACACGTTCTTCGCCCTGGTCACCCAGGAGCGCCAGATCGAGTGTTTCGCCAACGTGGCTGCGCATCTCGCGCCGGGTGGCTCGTTCGTGGTCGAAGCCTTCGTCCCAGATCTCACCAGGTTCCGGAACAACAGCGCGGTCTCTGCGATAGGCGTCGACGTAGAGATGGTTCGCCTGGACGCCACCCACCACGATCCCATCAGCCAACGAGTTGACTCTGCCCACATCCACATAACCCAAGCGGGCATCCAGCTGTACCCGGTGTCGCTGCGCTACGCCTATCCGCCCGAACTCGACCTGATGGGCCGCCTCGCCGGGCTGCGCCTCGAACAGCGCTGGGACGGTTGGCAACGTCAGCCCTATACCACTACCAGCCCGATGACCGTCAGCGTTTACCGCCGATGAAGGCTCAGTGGGATCACAGAACTCGATGCGCCGTTCGTTCCGCAATTCCGGATCGATTCCGGTTCCGTGTGAGTTCATCCCACAACATGGATCCCGTTGCTGGCCTGTTCAGAGTGGACGTTCGAGGGCCCAGATGAGTATGAGAGGAAGTCCGACGAGGGCTTGTCGTCCAGCCTCGGGGACCGCCGCGACGAATCGCTGGTCAGCCACAGCCTCGGGAGTCCATCTCGGCTCGATACAACGAAGGACCGATAACCCGGCGGCTGCGAAGGCGTCGAGGTAATCACCGTGGGGGTGGTGGTAGTTACGCACGAAGCGGCCCTCTCCGAAGAAGGCGTGAAAGCCCAGCGCCGTGAAGAACGGGTGCACGTCGGAGATCACGATGCGCCCGCCGGGTCGGACGACCCGAGCCAACTCACATGCTGCTACTTCCAGAGCAACAACATGCGTGAGGGCCAGCGAGCAGATCACCAAATCGGCCCAAGCGTCCTCGACTGGCAACGCGTTGAGCTGACCCACGCGCAGATCGGCGTTGGGGATCTTCTGGCGGGCGGCTTCGAGCATGGGAATGGACTGGTCTACGCCGACGCCGACGTTGCCCTCCGCAATCAGATGGGCGAGGTGACGCCCGGTTCCGCACGCTGCATCCACGACACTGGCGCCGGCGACGCCTGCCAGCAGTTGCCGCATTACCGGCTCCTCGACGTCGATGACGAAGTTCCGCATCCCGTCGTAGCTGTTGGACCACGCGGCGTAGCCGGATACCGGGTCGAGTTCATTGAACAGCACGATTACGAGGCGTCATTCCTGCCGACCGGGGTGATGGGGCAGCCCGGAGGAAGCTTTGGATTGCGCTTGTGGGCTGTATCTGGGTGATCCCTCGGCTTGGATCGCCCGGCTGTAACAACTCAGGCGGCGGCCCGCGGCGCCGGGGCAACCGGGTCGTGGGCGGCGATGCGCTCGAGGAACTCGTTGAGGTCGTCTCGGGTGAAGGTCCAATCGAAAGCTTGGGCGCTCTGGTTGTAGCGGTCCTCGAAGTTGGCCAGGCGGGCGGCGATCTGGTTCACGTCGGAGAAGTCGTTGGGAGTGACGACTTTGCGCTGGATGATGGAAAAGACGATCTCGATTTTGGTTGAGCCACGAGGCGTGTATCGGCAGGTGGATCAGTCGCAGGTTGGGCCAGGCGCCCTCGAGCCGGTCGACCGATGCCTGCCCGCGGTGGCTGCTGCCGTTGTCGACGATCCAGAACACCCGCTTGGCCGACGCGTACGGCTCGACGGTCATGACATCTTCGACCAGCCGGTCGAACGGTTCGATCCCGGTGCTCGGCGCTGTCCGTCCGAAGAGGCGGGCTTGGTGCACGTCGTAGGCGGCCAGGTAGGCCAGCGCCCCGCCCCGGTCGTACTCGTGCTCGACCCGCATCAGTCTGGCCCGCCCGGGCGGCAAGCTGGGATGGCAGCGGCAGCGGGCTTGGATGCTGGTCTTCTCGTCCGAGCTGATCACATACTCCCGCTTGGTCAACGCTTTTCCCTCGAAGATCCGGGAGTACAGGTCCAACACCACCGCCGCCTTGGCCGCGAAGTCCGCCGCTCGGGGGAAGATCCACGACCGGTACTGCCACGGGCGGATGGCGTCAGATCGCAGCGTCCTCCATACCGTGGCGGCCGAGATGAACGCCACCACACCTCGGATGATCAGTTCCTGGGCCAGCTCGGCGCAGCTCCAGCGCGACAGCGGCACCCCGGTAGTGGCCGGCAGCTCGCAGGCCAACATCTTGATCTCGGCGTTCACCGAGGGGGGAAAACACCCGGGGCCGGCCGCAACGATGACGGTCCTGGAGTCCTTTCAACCGCTCTTCGAGGAACCGCTTGCGCCAGCGGTGAACCACCTGCGGGCTGGTATCCAGCCGTGCTGCGATCTCCACGTTCGCCCAGCCCTCGGCGGCCAACAGAACGATCTTGGCTCTAACCACTCGCCAATACGGATCCGTATAGGCCCCCGCTCGTTTCTCCAACTCGTGACGCTCGGCAGCGGTTAAGACGATCTCGAACGGACTCACACTGCCACGAGCCACAGCGTCCCTCCACACGAAGTGAACGCAACGCCGCCCCCACCCCCTCGCCGCGACAGCCATCAAATCACATCAATATAGTTCCGCGGTGGACCACTAAGGCTCGTGTGGGCCTGGTCGGGGTGAAGGCTGGATGATGTCGTCGATGAGGCCGTAGGCCATCGCCTGGTCGGGGTCCAAGAATCGTCCGGCTCGGTGGTCGGCTTCGAGATGCTCGAAAGGGCGGCCTGTGACTTCGCAGAGGCGGTGAAGATATTGATGCCAGCGGCTGTCCAAGGCTTGGGCGTGGCGTTCTAGTTGGCTGGCCGGGCCGACGAACTGGGCGGCGGGTTCGCGAAGCTCGATGCGACCGGAGGCAGTCATACGTCGTTGTTGGCACACGGCTAGGCTAGGAGGTGCTGGCGCACAACGGCGTGGCAGTTGCTGCAGGCCGCTTCGGGCATGCGCCAGACATGGGACGATCGTGACGGGCTGTCGGTCGGACTCGTTAGCGCAACATGGCTGTGCGCATGGCCCCGCACCAGTGGGCGAGTCGCTACTCGTCGCCCGCTGCGCGAAGCCGAACGGTGGCGTGTCGTCGTTGGGGATGCCGAGTAGGTCGACGAAGCATTCAAAACGAGGTTGGCGGGTGCGACTCGGAAAGATAAAAGGCCAGGTCAACGACCGTGCGGGCCACGCCCCCAAACCTCGTCGAGTGTCGAGGCAGGAGCCTCCATACAAGGCCAACTCGGGACAGGCGCGAAGCTGCTGGTCACGGGCTCGTTCGTCGTACCGGATTGGGATCCAAGGGCGTCGAAGCGACGCCGCAACGGCGATGCCGCCGGCGAACGCCAACCACTTGGCTGATCAATTGACCCCGCCGGGCTGGGCCGGCGTTCGGTTACGCGTGCGGAGTGATCGCGCAGGGAAGGTGCGATTCAACACACTGGTGGGCGGACTCACCTGCCCGCGCCCGCCCGTTGTCGTCGCTCGGCTGCCTCCTCTTCGGTCAGCGAACGGGGCAGCCCCTCGGTCACGAACTGCTTCTTGGCGTCGAAGCTCCGGTTCCACATGCCCGCCGCCCAGGCCAGCTCAACTTCGTCGGAGCTGAAGGACCGGCCCCGCTCGGTGCCGTAAGCGTCGAGGAAGGCCTCGCTCTCCTCGATGGTCGCTTCGGTTCCACTCCGTATGGCCGGATAGAGAGCCGCTGCCAATCCGGCGACCACGGGCTCGGGAGCGGCGATGACGCTGTCCCAGTCCCATACGGCCAACAGCTCGTCACCTGACCACCGGAGGTTCGCCGTGTACCAATCGCCGTGCCCGAGGACTGGCCGGTCCCGGGCGGCCTCAAGGCGAAGCCTGGCCGCTCGCCCGGCCTCGTCGATCCAGGCGGGACCCGAGACGGCATTGAGGTCGATGTCACGATCGTCGGGCCACGGCCATGGGTGCTCCTGGTTTCGGTCTGGCCCGGTCCAGGGCAAAGGGGGATCCAGGCTCGGGAGGCCGGCAGGGTCGGGCATCAGAGCGACGAGGCGCGCCAAGGCCCGACCGAAGGGCACCGGGGAGCGCCCCGAGGATGGAAAAGGGTCACCCCCGGTGACCATCGCCTCGGCGCTGGCCACCCACGGACCGAGCGGCTCGAGGTCCACCAGGGGCTCGGGGCAGGCGAAGTTGCTCTCGAACAGCGTCCTGTGGACCCTCACGCACGCGGCTAGCCGGTGAGCGGGCTGGCGGATCTTGACCACCACCGCACGTCCGGAGTCCAGCCGGACCCCTAGCACGGTGGAGAGGTAGCCGTCCCGGAAGACGATCTCGGCAACGGCTGATCCCAGGTGGCGCTGGCACCAGCGGTCCACATCGGCCATCTCGACCGCCACCCGTCGCCCGCGCATCGGAGCCCCTGCTGTCACTCCAACCAGGTTCTCACGCTGACGGGTGTTCCGGGAGCAACGCGCCCCTTCGCGGCCGGGGTGCGGCGATCACCCGATTCGACGTGCAGCGACGACGATGTAGTTGGGGATGCGCGTGAGGATCTCTTGCTCTGGCGCTTCTACCTGGTCCGCTCGTAGCTGCGGTTCGACGAGCTCGACGATGGTGCAACCGGATCGGATCGTCTCACTGATGTACGCAGAGAGCGGCCGGTGGAAGTTGGATGCGTGCCCGCCGGGTTGCTCGTGCTCGTTTAGATAATCCTTGATCTCGACACCACTGCGCTGCGCCCATTCGCCTAACTGGCCCGGGATCCAGACGGGATGATGGAACGAGTAGACGAGCATGCCTCCGGACTTCAGCGACGTGATGTAGTTCGCCATCGCCGGTTTCCAGTCCGGGATGTCGAGGAAGACCATGTTTGCGATCACGGCGTCGAACGGACCGCCGACCTCACCCATCATGGACAGATCCCGCTGGTAGTACCTGATCCCCTGCGGGTGTTCGGCTTCGCGTCGCTCCGCGTAAGACAACGGCACCGAGGCAGACTCGACTCCCACGACCGAGGCCCCTCTTTCCGCAAGCAGGCGGCTGAGGTAGCCGTGCCCGCAGCCGGCGTCGAGGATCTGCTGACCGCTAACGACCCCGAGGAGGCGGAAATCGTCGGGTTGAGCAAGACCCGGCGGCCGAAGTCGCCCTCCGAGCTGATGGCGTCATAGAACTCGCTAGTCAGCCTGCTGTAGGCGTCGACCGTGCCGGCGTTAGCGTGGCTCACGTCCATATACCTGAGCTTTGCACCATCAGCCTGGACTCGCCCTCGCAGGACACGGATACCGCTTCCGCGATCCGTTCCAGACGGTGACGGCCATTCAGCAGCCGGGGCACTGCCTCTGGCGGGTTAGCAAACCCCCCTATCGCCGCAGGCCCCGATGAATAGGCTCGCGCTCATGACCGACGGCGACTGGAGGGATAACGGGTTCCGGCAGCGTCGGCCCTCCCCGGAGACTCTCGCCTGGGTTGCGGCGTCGATGGGTCGGGGCAGTCGCATCGTTGGCTATCGCCGATTGACCGGTGGCGTCTGCTCCGCCGTGAATCGCCTGACTGTCGAGCGACGTGGGGTGCGAAGGTTCGTCGTACTGCGGCAGTACCCGGGCGGGCTTGGCCTGGAGGCGAGCTTGGAGAAGGAGATCGCCAACCTTGGTGTAGTGGCGGGCAGCGGGCTCCCGGTCCCGAGCATCCTGGCTACTGACGTTGCTGGTGCTTCGACGGGGGGCGCGCCATCGTTGCTGATGACACGGTTGCCCGGGCATGTTCACCTCAATCCTTCGGAACCTCGATCGTGGATGGCGAGGATCGCGGAGCTTGCTGTCTTGCTGCATTCCCTCGACCTCCCCGCGAAGACCTTCAGACCCTGGACGGATTCTTGGATCGCGCCTCTAGACGAGTTTCAGGTACCGGTCGACGCACCGAACCCGGCTGTGTGGAAGGCAGCGTTCGGTGTCATGGCCGAGCCGCCGCCAAAGGACACTGCTGTCTTTCTGCACTGCGATCTCCTGCCTGTCAACATCCTGTGGTCGCGCGGGAGGATCACCGGATTGACCGACTGGAACGGCATCCATCGAGGGGCGCGTGCGATTGACATCGGGCACTGTCGGCGATACTTGGCGGCGCTCTACTCGCCCGAGTGGTCGGAGCAGCTTCGGTCGCTCTATGAGTCGATCGCCGGGGTGGTTCTCGATCCGTGGTGGGACCTGTATGCCCTGCTGCACTATGACGATAGCCAGCCGAAGTGGATCCGTGGTCAGGTCGCTGGCCGCCGTCCCGTGGATCTGGCCGGCATGACCGCCCGGGTTGAAGTCGTTATCGAGACAGCGCTACGACGCCTGGGCTAACTGCGGGTTCCCTGCTGGTCGCCCGCCCGGTTCTGGCATGCCGCACAGACCCCTGCACGAAGGCCGGTCGCACTCGCATCAATCACCGGACTAGGAGGTTCCCGGCGCATGCCCGGCCCGGCTCGCCGGCTTACCGCGTTCACCGGGTGACAACCGCGGCATCGGCGCCTGCACCGCCAGGCCGCTCGCGGCCCACCGCGCGAGTGTCCTCGTCGCGTATCTACAGCTGAACGACGATCCTGACCCGGCTGCTCCCCGAGGCTTATGCCGCCCAACGGGGCCCGGCAGGCGAAGGAGGCCGTGCGGGCCATTCGCGGCGGCGGCATGGGGGGAGCCGGTTGAATCCGATCTCGCCGATCTCGCCGATCCCGCCTTAGCGGCCAGACGGACCAGCGTTTCGGTGTCCGACTCGGAGCCGCTGCCGTACCAACACTCGTTCAGCATGATCGACCGCGCGCCAGTTGCCGAGGGTTCGTCGTGTGGAACCATTCTCGAATCGGGCTCGCCACCTGAGCTGTTAGAGTCCGGCTCGTGCAACCCGGCTGCTAGGGCACGCGCTGACGCGTAGGTCTTTGACCTGTCATCGCGTGCCGCTCGAACGATGCGCGGCACGCTCCTCCGTCGACCATGAGGAGTTTCTTTCGCCGTGTCATCATTCATCTTCGTTTTCCGTGCCGAGGTTTGCCGTCCCCGCGTCCTCGTCCGAGCGTCATCGCCGCAAGACTTCCGCGGGACTGGACAGCAAGACCGACGGCTTGAAGTCGTCGCGGCGTCGGGCTGGCGGTCTCGATGAGAGTCCCCGACCGTTGTTTGGAGGATCTGCGCGAGCAGGGCTACTTCGTCTTCGAAGGCTTCCTTGAGTCCGACGAGCTAACGGCAGCCCAAGAAGCGCTGTGGCTGCACTACCCGCGGCCAGGCGAGTATTTCGCCGACCCGGCCGCTCAGGCGTGGCTGGCAGCCGAGCAGTGGGCCGGCCTGATCCGCGGGCCGTGGCGATCGTGGGACCTGACCCGACTGGCTTTCCACCCGGACCTGCTCGATCTGGCGGAGCGGTTCCTTGGGTCGGCCGATCTGCGGCTCTATGAGGCGGAGCTGTGGGCGAAGTACGCGGGCGCCGTCGACTACGACCAATGCCACCACCGCGACTTCGTCAACCACAGCCTCGTCGTCCCGAAGCGGTCGGACCCGGCGACGCAGATGTTGAGCTGGATCCTCCTGTCAGACGTCACCGAGGAGGATGGCCCGACCAAGGTCGTCCCGTTGCCGCTCGGCGATAGCGTCGCGTACTGGCCCGTCGGTGGGGATCACGACATCACGAGCGAGTACCTCCCGTTGGGGATGTTCGCCGGCGAGGAGGTCTCGATGACCGGCCCGGCAGGGACGCTTTTCGCCTTCCGCAGCGACGTCGTTCACCGCGGGTCGAGCATGACCGGCGAGCGATCAGCTCGCTTCGCGCTCCTCGCCAACTACGACGTGTGGGCACCGCGCTGGACCGGCAGAGTCGCCTGGGCGCAGTACGCGACCCGTGCCGAGTGGTTCGACCTCATCGAGCGTGCGTCGCCCCGGGAGCGGTCTCTGTTCGGTTTTCCGGCCCCCGGCGACCCGTACTGGGACGAACAGACCTTGGCCGACACGCACATGCGATATCCAGGGGCCGATCTGACCCCGTACCGCTGAGAGGGATGGACGCGTCGCAGCTTCCGCTGGCGGTGGCCGCGTGCCGGGTAGTGGCCGCAGCGTGCGGCCTGCCTGTCGATGACGCCGTCGTGCTGAGCAACTCGAGCCGGCTCGCGGTCCTCCTTGGGCCGTGTGACGTTCTCGCTCGCGTGGCGCCCCGGCCGCGGCAGGGCGGCGCCGAGTTCGAGGTCAAGCTGGCGCGGCGGCTTGCCGACAGCGGCGCCCCGCTGGCGACGCTCGATCCCCGGGTCGAGCCGCGCGTCTACGAACACGGCGAGTTCGCCGTCACCCTGTGGAGGTACTACCAACCCCAGCCGCCAAACGACATCGGCCCTGAGGAGTACGCGGGAGCGCTTCAGCGGTTGCACGCCGGTCTGCGACACGCGGACGTGGTCGGCGACTGGCTGCCGCACTTCACCGACAGAGTCGACCAGGCGCTGCGGCTGATCGATGACCCCACCAACAACCCTGCCATCGGCGGCGCCGATCGCCTGTTGCTGGGGACAACGTTGAGGGCAATGAGGCGGGCGATCATCGACAGAGGGGCGCCCGAGCAGTTGCTCCACGGCGAACCGCACCCGGGCAATGTGGTCAGGACGCGGAGCGGGCTGCTGTTCGTCGACCTTGAAACGTGTTGCTGTGGACCAGTCGAGTTCGACATCGCCCATGCCACCATCAACGCCGGCGGGCCGCCCGTCGAGGTCGCTGCCAATTACGTCGGCGCCGATCCGTCGCTGGTCCGACAGTGCTGGATCCTCATGCTCGCGATGGTCACGGCATGGCGCTGCGAGCCCGATGACGACCTCCCCAATGGCCGCGCCATGAGCATCGAGTGGCTCCGTCAGCTGCGAGCAGCGCTTGGTGTCAGTGACGGTTAAACCGACCCTTATCGCCGACCGAGATCAGGGCGGGCCCAGACGTAGTCGATGAGATCACCTTCAGCGTCGGAGACCAGCAGGCAGTCGGAACTCGATCGCCCCACGCCGCCGAGTCTCGCAGCAACCCCATGACGCACTCCGCCAAAGGCCCGGAGCGGCTCCGCCGTCGCCAGTCCCCATGGGTGCGGCGCATGAAGGCGCCGCCGGAGCGGCCTCCATTCGTGGTCCTGGAGAGGGCCGGCCGTAGAGGGTTTCGGATCGCGTAGGCCAGAGCCTTGACGCAGCCTGCAGAATGTGACCATGCCTGAAGAAGCGGCCGCGCTCGGAGGAGCAGGTCGGAACTTCGGGCGACTGCGACGAGTGGGTAACACGGTCGTGCGGCCAACCGGTCCGCACTCGCCGGCAGTCCAGGCGTTCCTTCGCCACCTCGAGGCGGAGGGCTTCGAGGGGGCGCCCAGGGTCGTCGAAGCGTCGCCTTCGGGGGAGGTTCTCACTTTTGTGGAGGGCGAGGTGCCCAGCCGCCGGAACCGCCCAACGGCGGCTTCCCAGTCGCCTCCGATGGGCGGGTGGCGAGCATCGGGGACCTGCTGCGGCGCTTCCACCGAGCCGCGTCCGGCTTCGTGGCGCCCCCCGACGCTCGATGGCAGGGCGGGTTCACGCCTGGTTGCGTGCCCTCTGTGGTCTGCCACAACGACCCGGTCGTCGGCAACGTCGTCTTCTCGGGCGAGAGGGCCATCGCACTGATCAATTTCGACTTCGCCGGCCCTTACGATCCGCTCCGAGACCTCGCTATCGCCGCGCAACATTGGGTGCCGCTGGCGGACCCCGAAGACCTGATCGGCGCCTCGACATCGTGGTCGCCGTCGGAACGGCTTCTTGGCATGGCCGACAGCTACGCGTTGGCCCGGGAGAACCTTGGTCGGCTGCTCGATCTGGTCGACGCGTACCTGGAGCGTGGGCGTGAAGGCGTGCGAACACGAGTGGAAGCTGGCCAAGAGCGGTTTATCGCCTACTGGGAAGCGGGGCTCGGTGATCGGCTGGCGCGGGCACTGGGATGGGTTCGTGCCGAGCGGGACGCTCTGGTCTGATCGTGGGCAGCCCGGATGACATCAGACTCTCGTTTAACGAGGCCGCTGAGATCTACGACGAGGTGCGGCCCTCCTATCCCGCAGAACTCTTCGACGCTCTCTTTGAGGCGCTGCCGCCGCAGCCGGAGATCGTCGAAGTCGGTCCCGGCACCGGTCAGGCCACGAAAGACCTTCTGGCCCGCAGAGCGACCGTTCACGCCATCGAGATCGGCCCGGCGATGGCGGCCAAGTTGCGAGCGAACCTTTCAACCGATCGTCTTCGTGTGAGCGTCGGTGACTTCGAGAAGCTGCAGCTGCCGACGGCGAGCGCGGATGCTGTGTTCTCAGCGACCGCGTACCACTGGATCTCACCGGCAGCGCAGACCGATCGGCCCGCAACTGTTCTGCGCCCAGGCGGCGTAGTCGCAATCGTCGATCTCATCCAAGTCGCCTCGCCATCGGATGGAGGGTTCTTTGCCGCGGCTCAGCCGATCTACGACCGCTACGGGGAAGGCCACAAAGGCCCGCCAGCGCCCCTCCGTGATCAGGTCGAACCGGCCATTCGCGCCGCGCTGAAAGCCGACGGGCGCTTCGAGCGCGTTGCTGTCCGCCGGTACGACTGGGATCAGACTTACAGCGCGGCGGAGTATCGGAAGCTGATGCTGTCTTACTCAGGCACTCAGATGATGAACGAGGCGGACCGGATCGGACTGCTCGACGACATGGAGTTATTCATCCGGATGGAGTTTGGTGGCCGCATCACCAGGCCCCTCGTCGTGACCCTAACGACGGGCGTGCTCTCAGAAGGCTGAGACTTCCCGGCCGGCGTAGCGTCGCGTCAAGATTGCGCCCATGCTCGCGGGCCGACCTACCAACGATGTCGCCGTTCCGCATGTCGTACGACGCCTCGCCGCCGGCAGAGACATCCGCGTGGTGTGGCAGAACGCTCTGGGCGGCTTGACCTTCGAGCTGGGTACGGGTCCTGCGCATGTGTTCGTGAAGTGGGCCCCGGCCGGCAGCGGCCTCGACCTCGAAGCCGAGGCGGTCCGCATGGAATGGGCTTCCAGGTACACGCCGGTGCCTCGTCCGCTCGATAGAGGCGCGGGACCTGAGGGCAGTTGGCTCGTCACCGAGGCCGTCGCCGGAGAGACAACTGTCGCAGACCGATGGAAGGCGAACACCGCGGTGGCGGTTGCGGCCATCGGCGAGGGGCTTCGAGCCTTCCACGACGCTCTGCCTGTGGGCGATTGCCCATTCTCGTGGTCTGCGGGCGAGCGTCTCGATGATGCGCGGCGTCGGGCCGAGGCGGGGCTGCTGGACCGGTCCGACTGGCACCCAGAACACCGGCATCTCAACGTTGAGCAGGCAGTCGAGTTGCTTTTCGATGTGCCTGAAGTTGACCGTGCGGTCGTTTGCCATGGAGATGCCTGCGCACCGAACACCCTGGTGGGCTCGGACGGTCGCTGGGTGGGCCACGTTGACCTCGGCCATCTCGGCGTGGCGGACCGGTGGGCGGATCTGGCGGTGGCTACATGGAGCACCGCCTGGAACTTCGGACTTGGCTGGGAGCCGACTCTGTTGGCCGCTTACGGCGCGGAGGCAGATCCGGAGCGGACCGCCTATTACCGGCTCCTGTGGGATCTCGGTCCCTGACCGATCCCGGTCGACATATTCGCTGGTGACCCAGCCCCTGTCGGCTATCGTCGGCGTCGTGCGCGCCTGAGAACCCTGATCCAGATCCCTATCTCTGAGAGGAGGTTCTCGGCGCATGTCCTTCGATGTTCCTGCCCTGCCCGGCCTAGCGGGTCGGGTTGCCCTTGTCACGGGTGGCAATCACGGCATCGGCGCGTCCACAGCGGAGCTGCTGGCAGCCCAGGGAGCAAAGGTCCTGCTCACCTACCTGCGCCTCGACGACGACCCTGACCCGGCTGTTCCCGACGCCTATGCCCACCACCGGGCCCAGTCAGCGGAGGAGGTGGTGGGTGCTATTCGAGGCGACGGTGGCACGGCGGAGGCGGTCGAGTGCGATCTCGCCGATCCCGTTTCGGCACCGCTGCTTTTCGACATCGCCGAGGAACGTTTCGGTCCGGTCGAGATCCTCGTCAACAATGCCAGTGGATGGTGCTCGGACATCTTCACGGTCTCGCAGGTCGACCAGATAGGAAGACGTGCCCAGCTGGTCTGCCCCGCCAGCTTCGACCGCATATTCCACGTCGATGCCCGGGCCGCCGCACTGTTGATCAGCGAGTTCTCTCGTCGCCACGCCCAGCGGGGCGGGACGTGGGGTCGGATCATCGGACTGACCTCGGGGGGCCCGGGCGGCTTCCCCGGCGAGGTGTCCTACGGGGCGGCCAAGGCCGCCTAGGAAAACTTGACCGTGGCCGCCGCGCGGGAGTTGGCCGACCTGGGCGTGACCGCCAACATGGTCTATCCGCCCGTCACCGAGACAGGCTGGGTTACCGACCAGGTCCGAGCAGCGGTCCACTCCAGCAGCGAACATGTGCATGTCGCCCACCCCGACGAGGTCAGCAGTCATCGCCTACCGGGCCTCCGATCTGAGCTCCCTCATCACCGCCAACGTGGTTCACCTGCGATGACCGGTCCTCGACCGAAACCGACAGCGCACCTGATCCACGGCTACCTGGGCGTCGGCAAGACCAGCTTCGCCCGACAGCTCAGCGAGCAGACCGGGGCCATCCGCCTGTCGTCCGACGAGTGGTACCTGCGCCTGTACACCGACGGACACCCAACCGAACACCTCGACGATGTCCTGTGGCGGCGGCTCAAGCGACAGCTCGACGAGCTGTGGCCGCAGCTGCTGGCCCGAGGCATCGACGTGGTCTTGGACTTCGGCTTCTGGTCGCGCAGCGAACGAGAAAACGCTCGATCGCTAGCCGCCGCGGCTGGGGCCGACGTCGTCCTGTACTCACTTGTCTGCCCTGACAGTATTGCCCGGCGTCGTCTCAGGGCCCGAAGCCGCCACCACGTCGACAGCTTCGTGATCTCCGACGCTGCGTACGACGAGTTGCGGGCCAAGTTCGAACCTGTAGGCGCCGACGAACCGCACACCGAAGTCAACAACGGCGATGACTGAGCGACCCGGCGCGGTAAGCACCTCTTGGTCGGTGATGGAGTTGCGGCGCGGCGGTTTGCTGTTTCCGCACGGCAACCCACGTGGGAATGACATCCTGATCTGGCCCCACTGAGGCCACTTTTGATGGTTTGAAGTGGCCCCACCCTCAACCACCAGCCCCTACGTTCCGTGGTTGCCACACCTGTTGGAACGAGGGAGAAGGAGATGTCAAGGGTGGAGCTTTATGAACGTATTCGGAAGGCGAACCGTGAGGAGGGCATGGGGATCCGTGCCTTGGCTGAGCGGTTCGGGGTGCATCGGCGTACGGTGCGCCAGGCGTTGGCGTCGGCGATCCCGCCGGAGCGCAAGGTGCCCGAGCGGGTGTCGCCGGCGTTGGGCCCCTGGCAGGGCACTATCCGGGAGTGGCTGACCGACGATTTGGCGGCGCCGCGCAAGCAGCGTCATACCGCCCGTCGGGTGTGGGTGCGGCTGCGGGATGAGTGCGGGGCTGGAGTGGCCGAGTCCACGGTGCGGGCGTTTGTGGCCCAGGTCCGCTTCGAGTTGGAGAACCACGATTTGGCCGTGATGGTGCCCCAGCAGCATGGCCGGGGCGAGGAGGCCGAGGTGGACTTCGGCGGGTTCGTGGCCTGGGTGGACAGCGTCTATTGCGAGTTGTGGATGTTCTGCATGCGGCTGAGCTTCTCGGGGCGAGGGTTTCATGTGGCCTTCGCCAACCAGGCCCAGGAGGCGTTCCTGGAGGGCCATGTGGATGCCTTCGAGCATTTTGGCGGGGTCCCGGGTCGGATCCGCTACGACAACCTTAAGGACGCCGTGCTTAAGGTGCTGTTGGGCCGGGCCCGGTTAGAGAACCCCCGGTTCGTGGCGCTGCGCAGCCATTTCGGTTTCGACAGCTTCTACTGTCTGCCGGGCATTGCGGGTAGCCATGAAAAGGGTGGAGTGGAAGGCGAGGTAGGCCGATTCCGCCGCAACCATCTGGTGCCGGTGCCTCGAGTGGGGTCGCTAGCCGAGCTGAACGAGCGGCTGGCGGCGGCCGACGTCGCCGACGAGTACAGGGTGATCGTATGGCGTGACCAGACGGTGGGCGAAGCCGCAGCTGGCGAGCGGGCTTTCTTGCGGCCGGTGCCGGTGGAGGTCTTCGACACCACTACGGTGCTGCACCCCATCGTGGACACCAAGGCCCGTATCTGTGTCCGCCAGAGTCTGTACTCGGTGCCGGCCGGGCTGGCCCGCCGCCGGGTGGAGGTGCGCCTCGGGGCCCGCTCGTTTGAGGTGATCGCGGACGGCAAGGTGGTGGCCCGCCACTGCCGTAGCTTGCACAAGGGCAGCGAAGAGCTGGTGTTGGATCACTACCTGGAAGTCTTGATCCGCAAACCGGGGGCGTTGCCCGGATCCACCGCCTTGGCCCAGGCCCGCGCCGGGGGCGCCTTCGAGGCCGCTCACGAGGCGTTCTGGGAGGCGGCCCGCCGCCGCCTGGGTGACGGGGCCGGCACCCGGGCGCTGTGCATGGTGCTGCTGCTGCATCGCAGCCTGCCCGCCGCGGCGGTCACTGCTGGCATGCGGGCGGCTCTGGCCGTGGGCTCGGTCGATCCCGACGTGGTGGCCGTGGAAGCCCGCCGCTGCCAGGACCGGGCCCGGCCCGAGCCGGCCGGGGTGGTGGTGCCCATCGGCGCCCGTCTGGCCATGCGCCCGGCGCCCAGCTTGGGCGCCTACGACGCCCTGCTGGCCGGGGTGGCCCGATGAGCGCCCGCACCGACGAGGCCGCCCAGGCCGCCATCGGCGCGGCCTGCCGGGATCTGCACCTGCCCACGGTGCGAGCCGAGGCCGCCGCCTTGGCCGCCCAGGCCGCCAAGGAACAGCTCACCCATCTGGGCTATCTGGCCGAGATCCTCACCGCCGAGGTCGACGAGCGCGACGCCCGCCGCCGGGCCCGGCGCGTCCATGAGGCCCGCTTTCCGCGAGCCAAACGGCTGGGCGATTTCGACTGCTCGGCCAACCCCAATGTCAATCCGGCCCTCATCGCCACCCTCGCGTCGGGCGGGTTCATCAACGCTGGCAGCCCGCTGTGTTTGATCGGCGACAGCGGCACCGGAAAAAGCCATCTATTGATCGGCACCGGCATCGCGGCCTGCGAGGCGGGCCGCCGGGTGCGTTATGTGACCTGCGCGGCGCTGGTCAACGAGTTGGCCGAGGCCGCCGATGACCGGGTGCTGTCCCGGGTGGTGGGCCGCTATGGGCGCCTGGAGCTGTTGTGTCTCGATGAGCTGGGCTACGTGCGCCTCGACCCCCGGGGTGCCGAGCTTTTGTTCCAGGTCATCACCGAACGAGAAGAAAAGGCGTCCATCGCCTGCGCCTCCAACGCCAGCTTCAGCGAATGGGGGGCCACCTTCAGCGATCCCCGGCTGGCCGCGGCGGTGGTGGACCGCCTCACCTTTAAGGCCCTCATCGTCGAGACCGGCCACGACTCGTATCGTTTGCGAACCAGCCGGGGGGCCAAACGGCGCACCAGCCCCCCGTCCAACAGCCCCCCCGCCACCGGTGAGGAGCAGCCGGGATGACCCACCGTTACTGCCCCTACCGGGGGCCGGGCCGCCCCGACCCCGAGCCCCATCCCGACGCCCCCAGCCCCGTCTTCAACCCCCATATCGAAGAACAGGCCCAACGGCCTTACCCCGACTATCTCACAGCCGTGCTGGTCGACGACGCCCTCGACACCTTGGGCACGGTGCGCTCCCCGGCCGGGCCGGCCGATCCCGGCGTGCGCCTCTCCTGCATGGTCAGCCTGGCCCTCGAGGTCCAAGCCCGTATACCCCAACAGGTCAGCTGCGCTCTCGGGCACGGCTACAGCCGGTCCGACATCGCCATGCGCCTGGGTGCCAGCCAGCCCACCATCGGCCGGCGCTACCTATCCGCCATACCCCCAGCCCAGCCCGACCCCGACGCTGCGGACGACCCCGACGTCGACGCCATCAGCATCGACGAGCTGCCCGTCCCGCCCGCCGCCCCGGCCATCGACCACCACAGCGCCCACATCCTCGCCGAGGCCCTCAACACCCTCATCTTGTTGCGCTTCCCGGGTTCGCTCTACGACCCCACGGCCGACCTGCACGCCCTGGGCAGCCTCATCGCCCAAGCCCGAGCTGATATCCCGGCCGCGGTGGCCCAGGCCCGACAAGGGGGCCACCCCTGGGCCGACATCGCCACCAGTCTGGGCATCACCCCCGCCGCCGCCCGGCGGCGCTACCGAGTGCACCCGGCCAGCCCGGAGGCGCCCCTGGACTAAAACGCTGTCCCTCCCTCAACAAACCGAATAGCAGCCCCCCGTCGCCCCGTCTAATCACCCCCCTCATTAACAACCCCCACTACACCAGGAGGTCGCCACTTCCACATCGAAAAATCCCCAGACCGGACACGCCTGTCGCGGCCATGCCACCGGCGGCCCAAAAATTCTCATTGACCGGCGAGCCTCTACCCCCACACCCCCGCTGCCCCGCCGCCAGCCAGACCACCCCGGAGGGCACCCCGGTCCGGCTAGTGCCTCGGCCACAAACCTTCGCGCGTTTCAAATGACATTAAATATCACGCTTGTGATTTAGGGTCCCGGTCGGTCGGGCCGCGAGCGGGTTTGAGAGCCCGGCTGGGGGTCTCGCCGATGGGCGGGAAGGGCGATACGACGATGCATGGCGCGTTGAACTGACACCGGGGCAACGACTCACCTGCGGGAGAGCTTCAGGCGGCCTGAGCCGCCGGAGGCGATGCTGGGCGGCCCCAACGGCGTTGTCGTTCCGAGCGGAGCCGAGCCCGCTCCTTGCGCAGACGTTGGCGCATGGCCGGATCTGCCTCATGCTCGTTGCGGTAGCGGAGGTAGGCGTGCAGGCGGCGGCCCAACACGTTGTGGGTGGCGTGATCGGAGTTGTTCAACACGAAGTCGCGCAGCGGGCCGAAGTGGCACTCGATGGGATTGGCCCACGACGAGTAGGTCGGCGTGAAGCACAGTTCGACGTTGTTCTTGGCGCACCACTGTTGGATCGCCTTGGCCTTGTGAGCCTTGAGGTTGTCGAGGATCACGTAGATCCGCTCGCCGTCGGGCCGGGCCCGCCGGCAGGACTTGATCGCTTCCAGCGAGTAGTCGGTCCCCTTCCGTTTGCGGATCACGCCCCACAGGCGGTCCTCGCCCACCGAGTAGCAGGCGTGGAACTGCCGGACCCCGCACGCCTTGTGATAGTTGGCTCGCAGCCGGTTAGGTCTCTTCCTCTTGGCCCAGCAGCAGCCCCCGATGGGGTGGATGGCCAACGGCCCGAACTCGTCGAAGGCGAACACCCGATCCGGGAACCGTTCCAGTAGCTCCTCGATGCGATCCAGCTTGGCTTCCTTGTCCGGGTCGTTGGACTCCTTCCAGGTCTTGGTCCGCTGGAAGGTCACCTCATGGGCGGCCAGGATCTGGCGCAGCCGCTCCTTGCCGATCACCACCTTCCGCTGCCGGTTGGCGGCCAGATAGACCCGCAGCTTCTTGATACTCCAATGCGTGAAGGGCCGGCCCAGCTTTTCCGGGCGGGTCTTGGCCGTCTCCACAATGAACCTCTCGTCCTCAGTCGTTATCCGGCGGGGACGGCCACCCGCCCACTGAGGGTCCAACGACGCCATCCCCGACTCGTTGAACCGGTGGATCATCTCCCGCACCCGATCCGGCGAGGTCTGCACCAGCCGGGCCAGAACCTCCACCGTGTTGCCGCTCGCCGAACCCAGCACCACCAACGCCCGCCGGTAGCGCACCACGCTCACCTGGCTCTTCCCGCCGCCGCGCCGCACAATCCGTTGCAACTGGCGGCCCTCCTCATCAGTCAACCGACGCACCCTCACCCGTGCAGACATGCCCCCACCATGACCAACCCCACCGCACAGATGGTGGACCCCAACCAAGCGCAGGTATGCGGTCAGGGCACTAGCGCCGAGCCAGTCTGAGTGGGGGAACCTCACCCCTCAACGACAATCCCCGGGCCGCCTCCACAACGGAGAACACGCTCGAAAAACGACCGTCACTCAGCGTGGCTGACAGCGACCGACATCGATCACACGCGCCCACAGATGGGGCCAAATCAAACCATCGCGGTGGGGCCAAATCAACTTGACAAACCCACGGCCCGGACGGCGAATGGCGATACCGACACGCGATACGACCCGACGGCCCGACACTGTTGGACTACCAGTCCGTCTCCGACTTCCTCGCGTACGAACAAAGCCACGGGCGGACGGTGCGGGTCGACGCGGATCCTGACCTCCAAGATTGGGCCGCCTGGAGCCCCCCCGAGCAGCGCTTAGCACCGGACAGCGCGCCGACCCAATGCTGTTCGAATGCCTATCCCGATGGATGCGCATCCGCGCTCGTGTGCCATGGATCCCCGCTCCCAACGGCGTTCCGCATCGTTGAATCGGGACTGCTGCTTCCTGCGACATCTGCCACGGGCCGGGACGCTTCAGAGTTGGCCGCAGCAAGTTCATGGGGCGAGCCGGCCGACTATTTCGACCATGTCATGTTCGCCATCGGGCGCTGCACAGCACCTGAGGCCGTCGCGCTCAGCCGCACACTGGGCCGCGACCTGCTGCCCGCCGACCTTCGGCCCGGTTATCCACCGGCGGTCCGTTTCTACTTCCGCTGGGCCGAACTCGTCGGGCTCGACTCGGCCCGCTTTGACGGGATTCACCCAGTCAAAGTGTTGGGGGCACTCCCGCTCGAGGACCTGCTCGTGGCGGCCGTGGTGCACGCCGACCAGGCCAGCACTCTCATACATAACGCACGCCCGTCTGTCCGAAAAAGGATCGCCCCTGTAGCCGCGGAGCAGCCCTCGCCACAGATATGGGCAACCACAGCTCTCGCCGCCGCCGAAGAGCTGGCATAGCCACCCCAGGCGGCCACGAAGCGTTCATCCCAAGGTTCAGGAGCAACTCATGACCGATGACGAGTTCGTTGCGAACGTCGTGGCCGCGTGCCGGCGGCTCCCGAACATGGTCGCCGTTACCCTCGGCGGGTTCCCACGCTCGGGGAGACCACCGCCCCGATAGCGATTGGGACTTCGCGGTCTACTTCCGCGGCAATATCGACATCGCTTACTTCGAAGAATTGGGCTGGCCCGGCCGGGTGTACCGACCCTTCGAATGGGCCAGGTCATGTACGGAGGCGCCGTGTTCGACCTCGATGGCCGCCACTTCGACATCCACTACCGAAACCTCGACGTCGTCGAGCACTGGACCCAGGAGGCAGAGCAGGGGCGCTTCGAGGTCCACCTCCTCGGCTTCCACCTGGCCGGCATCCCCACCTACATGCTCACCGGCGAACTCGCCATCAGCCAAACGCTCGTAGGCGATCTCCCCACAACGACCTACCCACCTGCGCTACGGCGGGAGGCCCCGCGCGCCTGGCTGGATGGGGCGGACAGCGAGCTCAGCTATGCCCAGCATTGGGTGAAGACCGAAAACCCAGTCAACTGCGCCGGCAGTCTCGCCCGAGTAACAATGCAAGCAGCTCACGCTCGCCTCGCCCACCATGGTGTTTGGGCACTCAACAAGAACGAATGGCGGACTGGGCCGAACTGACGGATCTCTACGAACGGTTCGGTGCTCTCGGGACGACCCGACGGACCCTGACGCGCGCCATCGATACAGTCGCGGCCGCCATCGAAGCGGTGAAGGCCGAAACGGCGGGCGACGCAGCTTCAGAACCACTGGAGCCCTGTGGGCTCTGGACGCAATAGGATCGACTCGTCAGCTCGTTCGATCGCGGTCAGCCACAAGCGACCGAAGGCTTCACCATCGACATCAGTGACAACTGAGACGGCCTTGCCGGCAGGCACCTCCTCAAATCGCAGCACGGAGCCTTCGAGACGCGGCATCAGGCGCACCGACTCGATCGTTGTTATCGGCCCGGAAGGGTCGGCCGCGGCGGCGCAGGCCACAGGATCGTACTGGAAGTTGAGCAGGTCCCCCGGGAGACCAGAGCATGTGGCGGCCAGCTCTGCCATGTGATGATCCTCGGCATGGGCTAGCGCTGCTTGAGTCCCAGGTTCTGAAGAGTTGAGGCAAGTTTTTGGGTCATGCTGCGAGGGGGCTGGCTCGTAGGAGGTTGGTGAGTTCGCGTTCGTAGGCTTTCCAGGCGGCGGTGAGGGGTTGGGGTGCGGGTGGGCGTGGTCGGCTGAGGGCGGCGAGGTCGGTGAGGGCGGGAATCACGACGCGTGCGGCGAGTTGGGTGAAGAAGGCGGCGATGCGCAGGCCGTGGGCGGTGACCCGGTAGGTGTTGGTGTGGGGGATTCGTTCGATGAAGCCTTTGAGCCGTAGGCGGCGGAGATCGTAGGTCGCCTGTGCGGGGCTGTAGTCGGGGTTGTACAGGACGGCCATCTGGGTGCGCAGGGCTTTGTTGGTGAGCCCGCCGATGACGTGCGCGAAGGAGCCGACGGAGGCGAGCAGGGCCATGGTGCGGGGATCGCCGAAACGTAACCCGGGGGCCCGCTGGCCGTCGTGGAGGCTGGGCAGCACGACTGCTTCGAGGGTGGCGGGGTCGGGCAGTCCGGGCTGTCCTTCGCCCAAAGCGGCCAGGAACCGGGCGTCGATATCCGCGCCGAGTCGGCGCAGAGCCCGCCAGTTGTGGCTGTTGAGGGTCTTGTGAAGGTTGAAGTCGTCGGCGTCGTTGAACGTCATCTCCACTCTGAGAGCCCGGCCTTCTTTGAGGTAGGCCTTGGCCTTGGAGGACTTGTAGTGGATCTGGATGCGGGGGGCGACGTCGCGGGTGATGACCTCGGTGGCGAACCGTCCCGGGGTCTTGTGTTTGCCGCGGTTTCTGACTTGGCGGTCGACGACCAGTGACACCTGTTCGGGGCGGCCCAGGTCCAGATGACAGTCGATGGCCGCCTCGAACCAGGCCCGGGCCCGGCGGGGCTGGTCGAATACCGAGGTGTCAGAGACCTCCATCTGGGCGATGGAGAACGCCCAGTCGAAGCCGGCCCGGCGATCATCGACGGTGAGCGGGTTGGGCATGACCGCCATCATCCGGGCCAGCAGATCGCGGACATGACCGGAACCGAGGCGGGCGCAGACGCGATGAGCCAGGGCGGGGTCGTCCACCCGGCGTAGACCGTTATCGAGCGCGTCGAAGCCGACGCCGGCCTTGGCCAGCTGAACCTTGGCCCACTCATGTCCGTTGGCGTTGACCCACAACGGGTATGGCGCGTAGCTGCCCAGCCGTAGCGATGTCGGGCCCCACTCGGGGTCAGCGAAATACAGGTACCAGTGGTCGGGCACCGACGACTGGCGCCGCCAGGTGATATGGGGATGGTTGGGCCGATGCCGGGCGTGGGTGTCATCGACGAAGCCCCGCCACGAACTGGTCCGCTCCTGGGCCTTGCCCACCAGCACCAGCCCGAACCGGCCGGCCGCGGCCGCTCCGTCTTGATAAGGGCGGGCCATGTTCTCTTTGGACTGGCCCGCCTTGAAACGCAGTACCGGCACCCCCGAGGCGGCCACCGAGCGCGTCGAGCTCGCTCACCAGCCGTTGCCGGTTGCGGTTCAACGCGGCCGGTGAGGGGATGTAGTTGCCTCGCTTGAGCAGGAACTTCACCACCCCTCCCTCATACATCAACCCCGGGATGTACCCGCGGATGCCGATACGGTCTACCGAGGTGCAACGGAAGCTCACATGCTCGGCCAGTAGGCTGGCCACGGTCCCCATGGTGTCCTCCTCTCCGACCGTTGACGCGGCCGGGTCTGTGGGTTTGTTGATCACAGGACGCTATTGGGGACCAATCCGTTTCTGCCTGGCGAATCGACCGACCGGCATAGGGCCGGCTTTGCCGGCCCGGCACCGACAGGCAGCCATCCCGGCCGGCCAAAACGCGAGAGACCTCAGACCCCAGCCATCCCCGCTCGAGTTGACCGCGGCGCTTCAGCAGGTCTGAGGTCGCTCGCTAAGGCTTGGCGGGCCAGGAGAAGGCCGAGCGGCCCGGAGGCTTCCAGGCGGGGCAGGTGGGCTTCCCGTAGGTGGGCTTGGAGTGTGGCAGGCAGGGCCACGAGCGTCAGCGACTCGGCAGACGCCTCGAACACTGTGAGCGCGGCCCGGGTGTCGCACTGGACGTTCCAGTCCATCTCCGGACCCCATTGGGGCAGACCTCTCGCAGGTGGTCGCACCCAGCCGCCCATGACCGTCACCAGGGTGCTGCTCAAAGCACCGGGCCGGGCCGCCTCAAGAGCCGCCAAGTTGGTGTACGGGCCTATCCCGACCAGCACAGCCCCCATCTCAACGGCGGCGGCCAGAAGGCCCAAAGCCGCCCCGATGGGTGAAGGCGAAGGTGTCACGGGCTCCCCGCCCCAGTAGCGGCGGTGATCGGGCAGATCCCCCATACGCTCGCCGGTGGTCGACGAGACTCCGGCCCCGGCGGCCACTGGGATGTTGACCCGCCCGGCCACATCCAGCGTCCGACGAACGTATTCGCCTCGGCGGCCATCAGGGTCTGCCACCGTGGTGATCCCGACGATCTCGACTTCTGGCAGGCCGAGCAGCATCACCAGGGCGGCGGCATCGTCGGTGTCGCCGGCGAAATCAGTGTCCAGATGGATCCGCACCCCCTCCAGCATGGCCGCCCGAGAATCCGTAGCATGGCGGCCGCGGCTTCATCGATTTCGCCGCCGATTTCAGCGCGAAGCCGAAGGATCTTTTGGTCCAACCGAGCGGTCAGCGTCTCCAGACGATGTTTCTTCCAGCCCCGCTCCTCAGCGATCGACCGGTATGAACCGCCGGCCATCCGGGCGGCCAGCAGTTCCCGCTCGTCGCCGGTCAGCTGCTCGAGCATCCACCGCGCCGCGTCATCGACCTCGATGTCGAAGTCCCCTTCGGTCACGTTTTGGGGGGCGGCGACATCGACGTCATCGCCGAGCGTTTCGAGGTAGTCGAACCGGTCGATGAAGTAGGCGTTGAAGCGGTGCGCCATGACCTCGCTGAGCAGTGGCTTGGGGATCGGCCCGGATAGGTTCAGCACTGCCTCGGCGACGGCCCGGATGTCTCGCCGTCGGGCCAGCCGACCGGTCTTGGTAGTGGTTTCCGCAACGGTGACGGTGGAGGTTCGCACGGCCCAGGCGGCCGCGATGAAGGGGCGGGCACCGTCTGACCAATCCGGCTGGCGTCTGTCATCGGTCCGGTGCCAACACCCGGTTGTCTTGTTGTAGCCGAAACGGTCTCGCTCCTCGGATAGGGCGGTGTCAACCGCCTTGATGACCCGCCCGGCCGGGGTGTCGCGGGCTCGCAGGTCGACGGTGGTGCGCATCGCCGTGACCAGTCAGGCCCGGAACTGCCGGTCATTGGCGGCTTGGGCTGCCCCGAGGACGATCTGGTCGGGGCCGACCCTGGCGACGGTGTCGAATAGCAGGTCGTCGACGTCGTCGTCGGTCCAGAGGTAGGGGCCGGTCTCGGTTGGCCGGGACCCCGTGACGCGTCGGGCGGCGGCACGGGCGAAGTCCACGAACGCTTGCCCGACGACGCCGGCAGCGACCTCGTCGCGAACACCTGCCACTATTAGGACCGTACCGAGAGCGTGTGACTTTGCACGTCACTTAGGCCCCCGAAACCGCCGCTCAAGTGGTGAGCACCTGAGTTGAGGATGCGTGGGCCGGACAGCGGAGGACGGCCAGGCAGTGCACCGAACCGCCGCTCGGCTCGGGCCCGACCTCCCGAGCGTCCCAGAACGTGCGATCAGCGGGCCGCACCGAGACAACCCCAAAGTGCCGCGCAGGGCCCGGTGGCGCTCGGGCCAAATCTACCGTTGCAGTTGTGTGCAAGAGTGCAGAGGTATGTCGATAATTACTTCGCGACGACCCGAACTTCTTTCGCCTGTGGCCACTTTCAGTGGTAGGAACGTGAGGGGAAGGGGGTAGCGACGAAGAGGGTCACTACTGTTGAGGACGCTCGTCTCGGGAGGGCCATCCTCCCCAGAGATCCCCGGCTCGCCGTGGCTCAACTACGACCTTGCGCCCACCACGGGAGCTGTTACCTGGACTCCCGGGGTCCTGTTACCTGAGCGCATGACGTGAGACGGTTTGCTCTGAGGGCGTCGCTCAACAGGGCGACTTCGAGCTGCGAGAGACGTGAGCCAGGAAGCTATAACCGGCGAGATTCGCCAACGTCGTTCCACCCTCCGGCGGCCGAGGCCATCACCCGGGTGCTTGCCCCCTGCTCCGCGACCAGTCGGCCTGACTGACCTGGCTGCTGGCGGGGTGGTGCCCAACTGGTGCCACACTCCCAATAACGACCCAGGACTCGGCGGCACACGACAGTTCGCATCGAAGGGGAAATACCTGGTCAGGGGGCACTTCCTGGACACGGCGGCCTGAGCCAAATGGGCGGGTTGTTGAGTTCGAGTCCTCCCCCCCGAGCTTCAAACGCCGGCGTTCTGCCTGGTCACAGCCTTCAACGCCGGTGTGAGATGCACTGATGTGAAGTTCGCGATCACGGATTGATCACAACTCGGGAGTTGACCGCCTATGGCTGTAATCAAGCTGGAGGAATGGGTCCTCGATTCGATCGCTCGTCGGCTGGCGCCGGTCCTTGCTGAGACCGGCATCGTTAAGGCACACGTCGTCGAGGTCGACAGCGTGGAGCGGTGGCGCAAGGCCGCCCGTCGGGCCGGTCGTCAGCTGGGGTACCCGGTCCGGACAGCTGTATCCACGGACGGGACGATGGTCTGGGCAGTCCTGGAGAGGCCCGTGGAGCCCGGTGAGCAGGCCGATGCGGCCAACCGCGTGGCCACGATGATCTTCGGCCCCCGTCCGTTCGTCCGGGCCTACAAACCGGACGAGTAGCTCACGTCACCGGTCGGTCAAGACCCGGTGGACCAGAGCTGCATAGGCCTCGATGTGACCAGGAGGGCGCCTTAAGTGGACGACCTTCCCGGCGGGCTTGTCGACGATATCGACGACTTCGGCGACGGCGGAAGCATCGGTGTCTCCGGCCAGGACGAGAGCGCCGGGCTCGATCAGGTCGGGTGCACGCGCTTCGCTCAGGAAGGTCCACACCAAGTCGGTCTCATCGACGTCCATTAGGTCACAAGTAATGTCCGGGGTCACCACGGTTGCCTCCATCGGCGCTTGATCCAACGGTATCGGTTGGGGTTTTCTGGGCCGAGGGCTACGACGAGACGGTCGATCTCGGTCTCATCGGCGGTGGTTAGTCGGAGGGTGAAGTGGGGCCGGGCGAAGGTCGGGAGCAGCGGGAAGCCTGCGTCGTTGAGTTGCCCGACGGTCGGGAGGTGCCGTCCCATCCGCGGTGTAAATAGACGGCGGGCGTAGGTTCCTTCTTCCACCGACCAAAGCAGAGGAAGGAGACCCACACCCGTGTCCACACGAGTATCACCGATCGAGCGCATCCGCGCAGAGATAGACGACCTGTTCGGCTCCGAGCGGGAGCTGGGC
This sequence comes from uncultured Acidimicrobiaceae bacterium, assembly GCA_963834725.1. Lineage (GTDB taxonomy): Bacteria > Actinomycetota > Acidimicrobiia > Acidimicrobiales > Palsa-688 > PALSA-693. The sequence continues at coordinate 1,061,864 of CAWICN010000001.1, read as the reverse complement.
GAGGTCCTGGAGGAGGTGGCCCGCCTGGGGCTTCGCCTGCTAATGCAGACCGCCATTGAGGCCGAGGTCACCGAGTTTCTGGGCCGGGAGCGCTACAGCCACGGCGAACGCGCCCGGGCCGGCAGTCGCAACGGGCATTGCCCGACCACGATCAAGACCACCACCGGCGAGGTGACGATCCACCGCCCGAAGCTGAGAGGCACCGACGAGGTGTTCGCTTCCCGGCTTTTGGGCGTGGGGGTGTGCCGCACCAACGCGCTCGAGTCGCTGGTCATCGCCGGGTTCGTGCGGGGCCTGTCGGTGCGCGACGTCGAGGCCTGCCTCGCCGACGCGCTCGGCGCCGAGGCGGCACTGTCGAAGTCCACCGTCTCCCGGGTCTGCGAGGCGATCAAGGACGAGTTCGACCGCTGGAAGACCCGTGACCTGTCGGAGGTGGCGCTGGAATACCTGTTCTTGGACGGCTCGCACTTCCGCATGCACGAAGGCGCCCGGGCCGAGCCGGTGCTCGCCGCCTGGGGCATCACCAGCGAAGGCCGGCCAGTTCTGGTCGCACTCGAGGCCGGAGCGAGCGAGTCCACCGACGCCTGGAAAGGATTCTTGGACGGCATGGTCGCCCGAGGACTGCGGCCCCCGCTACTGATCGTCTCCGACGGCGCCCCCGGCCTGATCGGCGCGGTGGAGCTGGTCTTCCCCCACAGCCTGCGGCAAAGGTGTGCCATCCACCGGGCGAGGAACATCCTGGCCAAGGTGCCCGTCGAGCATCAGGCCGAGGTGAAGGCCGCCTACTGGGCAATCTTCGACCCCACCAGCGAGCCGCCCGGCGACAAGTCGATCGCCGTCGCCCGTCAGCGTGCAGCGGACTTCTCCGCCACATTCGGCCGGCAGTTCCCCTCCGCCGTAGCGTGCTTGAACGACGATCTGGCCAGCCTGTTCGCCTACCTGCGCTTCCCAACAGAGCACCACAAGCGGATCCGCCATTCCAACTTCATCGAGCGGACCTTCGGCGAGACCCGCCGGCGGGTCAAGGTCATCGGCCGGCTCCCCGGCGAACGCTCCTGCCTGTCGCTGGTCTGGGCTGTGCTCGACCGAGCCAGCCGCGGATGGAGAGGAGTCACCAGGACCCCCGCCACCGTCCGCCAGCTACAAGAACTCCGCCGTCAACTACACCATCATGAGACCAAGAAGGAGGACACCACCACCGTCAACGAGACCGTCACAGTCGCCGCCTAACATTTCACCAGGAGCCTGCGCCAGTCACCGATTTACACCGGACCTGGGACGCCACCGTCGGGAGATGGACCACCCGGTAGGACCACAGACGCTGGAGCAGCCCGTCCAGCGAAGCCGGACCGATGTCGTCTAGGGCCGCGAACACGGACACTCCCCAGAGGGGGACGCCGTCGAGTTGGAAGGCCTTGTGCGTCCTCTCGGCATGAGTGGTGAGCTGCCGGGCCTTGGCCGGTCCTCCTCGCACCACGACGACGGTGTCGGCAGGGGACGGTTCCGTCCGCAGCCGTGGGCGCAGCTCCTCGCGGGTTGGTTCGGCCATGCTTGTTCAGAGGTCGGGCGTGCTGCCGAATATCAGATCGGCGACCTTCTGGGCGGCGACGGCCTGCATCCCCTTGCGCCCGTGCTGGTAGGTCTGGGATGTGACCAGGATGCTGGAGTGACCCAGCCTTTCCGACACCATCCGGATATCGACCCCGGCCTCCAGGGCGAGCGTGGCCCAGGTATGCCTCAAATCATGTAGACGAATTATCGGCAGCGCGGCGAACTTCGGCTGGCGGAGCCGCCGGTCGAAGGTCTTCGAGAACGCCTCGGGATGGTACGGCCTCCCATCGGGCCGGCAGAAGATCAGCCCATGGTCCTCATAGCCGGCGCCTACCAGCTCGCGCTCCGCGTCGTGCTTCGTCTTCCAGGCCTCGAGTACCGCGACAGTCTGCGTGTCGAGCTCGATCACCCTCGGCTTGTGACTCTTCCTCCGGGTCACCAGGCGACCCTCCCGCCCCTTCCCACTCGGTTTCGTCAACGGGATGCATTCCTGGCGGATCGTGGCGAGGGCCGGCGCCTCGCCGCCCAGGTGGCCGACCTCGCCGAGCCGCCCGACGAGGCGCCCAGGCGAGCCGGTGCCGGCTGCATCCGATCACCGATTGGCCCGGGTACTTGCTCAACGGCTCGGAGATCAGGCGGCTGCTGGTCGAAGCTGGTGCTGACCCCAACGCCCGCCAACCGGGGCAGGAAACCCCGCTTCACTGGGCGGCTAGCAGCGACGATTGGCACGTCCGGCTGCGCTTATCGATGCCGGAGCGGACATCAACAGGCCCGACGGGTCGATTGGCATCCCGCTCGCGAACGCCGTGGAGTACGGCTACTGGGACGTTGCCAGGCTCCTTGTGGCCCGCGGCGCCGATGTCGTCCAACCGTGGATCCCGGCTTCATTGGGCTTGCTCGACCGGCTCGGGCAGCTCTTGGGTGATAACTGTCCTCGCAGCAGTTATCCCAAGCGTTCTGGCCCCTCCTCAGGGGGGCAACGTCGCGCTGCCGAGTACCTGCTGGGCCGCCGGGCAGACCTCAACGCGGTCCCCGACTACGCCCAGGCGCACCGCTCGACGCCGCCCCCGGACAGGAACTCGAGCGCGAGACCGCTTGGGCTATGAGAACGACACCGGACCGCTGGCGACAATGTTCTCGACTTCCGCCACCGTTTGCTGACCACAGGTGCCGTTCGCCTTGCGGTTGAGGGCGACCTTGCCGCTGGAGGTGTACGACCCAGATCCCTTGATCCCTTGGTAGACGCCGTACCCATGATTGATGGTGTAGTCACCCGTCCCGGAAATCCTCGCGACGCAGGTCTTAGGGTTCAGCTTGAAGCTGAACGTCCCACCTGGATGATGAATGCTAAATGCTCCGTCGGGAAACACTGCTAAGTCTGTCGTATGGCCTTGGTAGTCCGTGCCCGCAGCATCGAATACCCCGCGAGCGAAGATTGGGCCAGGGCCAGTCTGGGATGTGAACGTCAGCCGAAAGTGCTCCGTGCCGCTGGCGGGGCCAGCGGAGGCCATCGACGGCATCGCGACGATACCGGCAACGACCAGCGCTCCGAGCGCGGCCAATCGTGTCTTCATATTTGTCTCCCCTTCACGTGAACGAGTTGTCCATCCATCCAACCGAGTCGACGCTATCGGGTTCAATTTCGCTCCGCAATGTCCGGTTGCTTCCTAATCCCGATACGGTCGACCGATGGGCACCAAGCGAAGTCGAAACGGCACTGTGAGCGGCGCCGCCGGCCTTACGCAGCAACCTGCGCCATGCTCGCAGCCGAAGCGGTTGGCGCAAGGCCGTGCCTAGCCGATCCCACGGACGCGCCGCGGGGTACGGATACGAGATCTTCGCCCACAACCGCGCGAAGGTCAGCGGTCTGATCGCCTAGACGCAGCAGCCTGCCCCCATCACCGACCCGGGAGCACCAGGCTGCTTACCCCGACCGCGTCGGGAGGGCCGCATCAGATCTGAACGTCTACGGAGAACTCTGGTCCACGCGTCCCAATATCCCGCGGGGATGGCAGCCCCCGCATATCACCCAAGTGCCGATCACGGGCACCCAGCGCTGTTCAAGGTAGCGAGCCGAGGACACCCCATGACCTTGGCTGCCGTCGACCTGGGCCGAGCCACGCCAACGGGCCGAGCGTCGCGGCGAACCGCGGGAGCGTATGCGCGATCAACGCTCAGAGTGGTATCCGCCGTTGTTCGGAGTCGCTGGGTAACGGCCCCTTGGCGCCCGGTGACCTCGGCCAGGCAAAGCGTCCATCGGCCGCACCAATCGAGGACGCCAGATGTGCCTGATATGTGTCCGACTCGGCCGGACAGGGCGGGGATTCTCGGGTGCGCGTCTGGGCCGTCACCACGGGACGACGGTCAGCCGGGGCCAGCGTGCCGCCCATCGGCGGGTCTTCTCTTCGTAGACGTCCTGTGTGGCGATCGACTTGTTGGGTCGAGCGACTATTCCGAGCAGGTCAGCGAGGCCATAGGGAGCGCACACCACCAGCCCATCGGGGCCGGGCCGCACACCAACCGAAGAAGCCGTCGTCGGCCAGGTCGATATGGCATGTCCGGTCGAGCGGTACGGCTCGATCGGGGTTCCAAACCGCTGACCGTACCAGAGGTGAACGAAGGCCTCGTTCTTGATATCCACTTCGACGTTGAAGCTCGACAATCTCTCGGTGACCTCCCGCTCGATGCTCTGCTCGGCGGCCTCGTCCGCGGCGGGATCGAAATACACCAAGTCGTAGTCCTTGATCCCATCCGCCGCTTCGAAGCCGTGGCGCACGTTCCAGACGGTCTGCGAGACGCCGCCGGCTGCCAGGTACCAGTCGGGAAGGTTCATCTCAGGGGCGACGGAAAGCGCCGCCTGGACGACCGGGTTCCGGTCTAGGACATCAGCGAGGTACAGTACCTGGTCGCTCAGCGGAGCTGTCTCGGGCCAATCGAGGATCACGGTCTGATGCTTGCGCGCCGGCCCAGCCCGTACAAGGGAGGTTCTCTCATGGGAATCTCTCGTCCGCCCGACGTGCCGTTCTGCATCCCTCTGCTGATGGCAGGGCTGGGATTCTTGCTCGTGTGTTATGTCCCTCACGACGTTCGCAGCTCGCTCCGGAGGCTGCGGTCACTACCAAGGAAGCAGCGTTTGCGTGGGTGCCTTCGCTGCACCTTGAGGATCGGGCTGGCGCCAGCCCTGACCAAGGGAATTGCCGTTCCTGGGCGAACGGCGGTTCAGACCTGGCGGTCAAGGAACTCGACTACGGTGGCGACCAACACGCCCAAGCCGCCCGGCGGGAGCTGGTTCGGCGAAACCCACCCGCGAGCGCCCAGACCAGTCTCGCCCAGCAGCCGACCAGCTGGGTGGCATACCAGTCGGTCCAGGCTGTTCGATACCTGGCCACAAAGGGGCGGGCGCTGGACTCGGGCCGCGAAGCCGTCCGGCGGCTCACTCACCGCATCCAACGCCACAACGAAGCCGGAGAGACCATCCATGCCGACAAGCTCCGTGACCCCCTGCAGCGCAACCAAGCCGACATCGTCCGACTCGAACAAGAAGTCAAAGCCGCAACCGAAGACACCGCCAAATACAACGACGAACTCGCCGCACGCCCCGACGGCCCACAAGCCAAAGCCGACGCTTCCCCGCGCCCTCCCGGATGGAGAGCATCGGCGGTCACATCCGATCAGCAGTACCACCCACCGGCGCCGGCGCCCCGTGTTAGCGGCGACGCCCGCCGCGACCTACGCACTGAACCACATTCAGCCGTCACCGTGGAGCCCGGCCGACGCGGCCGGGCGGCAAGGGCACAGAAGCTCTCAGCGTCGCGAAGCGCCACGGCCTGGGCAGGGCTGTGGAAAACGACAGCAAGTCACAGGTTTGTCCCTCTCGATGCGCACAGGACCCCGCCCGTACCCTTGTTACCGACGAGAGTGGAGGCGCCATGGCGTACGAGATCCAGTTGAAGGGCACTGAGACGGAGTCTGTTGACGCTGACGGCTATATGCAGGAAGGCGTGCTCACCACGTTCTTCCAGGGCCGAGACGGCCGCGTCGTGCTCGACTCCTGGGCCAAGCGCATCGCCAGCTACCGTACCGCGGACATTGTCCGCATCCGTTGGACGGCTCCGTCTGAGGAGCGACCGAACGAGCTTGGTGGCCCAATAATCACGCAGCTCAAGGCAAGCTGACAGTCGCTGCAGATTCGAGGAAGTCTGTATAACGACGGATCCGTACTTGGCGTAGCCAACTCGCCCTCCTTGCTCTTGCTCTCTCGCTGCGCCTGCCAGAAGCCACTCGTGATAACGGCGATGGCTGCGATGGCGGCAGCGACGACGGCTCCGTAGCTCTTCAGCCATGAGCGGCTCGCCACCAGTCCCACGCCTCCAGTCAACCGTCCCGACCTATAAGCCACTCGGTCGATCAGCGCGGAGTCGCCCGTGAGCGGCACCGATGGAAGCGGAAGGGTCGGTACCTGGCATTCACAGCCGGCTACCTATCGCTCAAACCGAGCCCGGTGGTCCTAGCGGCGTCGAGGGCCACCTCTCGAGACCGAACGTCGAACAAGCATCGGCTACCAGATAATGGGGAATAGGGGTGCTGTCGAGGACACGCAGCTGGGTGGGCTGGTAGCCCGGATTCCCAAAGATCGCTACTGACGGGCACATAGATCCGACAAAATGGCGTGCCCGGAACATGACCCCGGTGAACCCGACGGTGAAGGGCGCCTCACTCCACCGCTGGCAGGTGTCGTAGTCGTCACCCACCCCGATACGCTCATCCAGCCCCCAACCCACGATCTTGGGATCGGTCATGTCGGCCCACCGGGGCTCAGGTGGAAGCTCGATTTGAGCGAAGGCTCGCCGGTCGATCTCCCCCTGCGTGATGACGGGCAACTCTCCGAATATCTCGATGAAGGCCCCGAGAGGGTCGCCGGAGGTGTAGCAGGTACCGAAAGAGCTCAATAGAGTCCAGGGGGTGGATCCCACCGGTTGCGGTCGGGGCTGGAGGCGAAATACTCGGGTTCGTTGTCCACCTTGTGGATGCGCCAAAGCTTGTCTGGCAACTTCTCTTTCGGGGCCATCGGGAAGCCGGCCAGAAGGGCACGGTCCGACGGTGGTAGCGGCAGTGGGCCGGGACTCACGCCGCCAGGCCAGCTGACGCCCGCCGCGCCGCCACCACTACAGGAGCCTCATCGCGTGCCTGCTGGATCCACTCTACTGGGGACAGCCCGTCCAGGAGTTGGTTTTTGGCGGTGGCCCAGGCCGCGATGACCAGCGGGTCGACCTCGTTGTCCGCCTCCCGGAAGGCGCTGATGACTTGGCCCACGACCTGACGGATCAGGCGCTTATCCAGGTCGAACTGCCAGGTGGGGAAGTAGGTTGTGCCCTGGCCAGAGACACCCAGGGCGGTGCCAGTGCGCACCCGCTTGTAGAGGGCCTGGCGGCTGACGCCCAAGAACTCACAACTGCGCCGGATGTCCCAACGGTCACCTACCTTGCGCCCCCAGATGAAAGGAGCGAATACGCTTCGGGCCGCCTGGCGGCCGGTGGCCTCCGCCTCCTGCGGGCTCAGGCTCTCGACGTAGTGGTACGCCGACTTGTCGTCGTAGCTCCCTAGAAGCCGGTAGAACTCGCTCCGGAATCCTTCCCAGATCGCTTCTTGTCCGTCCATACGACAAGTGTAAACCCGTCAACCTCCCGTTGTAAACCCGACAACCGGCCACCACAGCCCGTCGTCCCATACATAACCATCTGTTAGGTTCAGCTCCGAAAAAGCCCAGCTCAGAATAGGTATGAATCCGCTGGAGTAGGTCAGCGTGCCCTTAACGTGCCCTTGTGGAGCGCGGAGGGACACCGGAAGGAGCTCCCACCAAGTCCCGCTGAGCAAGGCTGCGGCCTCGGATGGTGCCCACCAGCGACTTGTGAACCGAAACCGCTTCTGTCTACATATCGTCTACACTGGGTGCATGGCCTCAGAGGACACCACAACGGTTCGAGTCCGCCGTCCGGACTCCGAGCGTCTCCAATCACTGGCAAAGGCCCGCCGGACTTCGGTCGTCGATGTGGTGCACTCGGCCATCGACGCCTTGGAGCGCCAGGAGTTCCTACGCGGTCTGAACCAGGATTACCAGAACCTCCGCGACGACCCTGAGCGCTGGGAGCAGTACGTGGCCGAACGTCAGGAGTGGGACGGCTTGGCGTGATCTGGCGAGGCGAGGTCTATGACGTCGACCTGGGTCAGCCCATTGGGCATGAGCCAGCTTTCACGCGGCCGGCTGTCGTGGTCTCGGTTGAGCTCCTCAACAACGGCCCCGGCGGGCTCGTTGTTGTCGTGCCCGTAAGTTCTGCGGCTTATGGACTCCGAAGCCATGTAGAGCTGGATCCCGGGATGAGCGGGCTAGACCACACGTCGTACGCCCGTTGTGACCAGCTTCGGGCGATCTCGACCGAGCGGCTGTCGTCCCGCCGAGGGATGATCGGCCCCGAGCAGATGGGAGCCATCGACCGCGCCTTGCGGTTCGTGCTCGACCTTTGATCTGAGGTTCGTCGCGCCGACCAACCCCTGCCCAGACAGCCTCTCGGTGGTATCCTCTGCCTGCCCCTCGCGGGTCGACAGCGCCCCCCGACCCGGCGATCTGGGCGACCCTCCACAGACGGAACGGTTTGACGTTTGGGGACATTCCGAGGTGTGTGTCGATTCGGCCGTGGGTAGGAGTTGGGATCCTTGCTCAGGGTGCCCCCAACCCAAGTTGTCACATCAGCTGCATACGATCGACGGGTGGCCAATTACTACTTGGTGGAAACCACCCGCGGCCCCACCTGGGACGATGACAAGCCCCGCCGGGAGCAGGCGGGATGGGATGCGCACGCCGCGTTCATGGATGGGCTCGTTGAGGACGACTTCATAGTCCTGGGCGGCCCGGTGGGTGAGCTTGACGGAGACCAGGCCCTCCTGGTGGTCGACGCTGACAGCGAGCAGGAAGCGCGAACGCGGATGGCCCCCGATCCGTGGGCCGATGGAGTGCTCAGCCTTCGAAGCGTCCGGCCATGGACTATTTGGTTGCGCCGTGCTGAGCGCTCATGAGTGCGGTTGCGAATTCCTTGACCGCACAGTGCAACCGCGCCGGCGGTAGCGGCTAGTTGGCGCCCGGGGTTATGGGCCTGCGGCCTTGGGCCTTCTTGGGCCACCGCCGGCCGGCGGCGGATTAGACGTCGCGGTTTCTCAGCACCAACACCGCGACGGCGAAGACCACGGCGGTGAAAATGGCCATCCAGGCGAATCCGGCCCAGGGCGAGAGCGTGTGGGCGGCTCGGTACACCGAAACAAGCTGTCCGCCGGCCTGGGTCGGCCAGAACTTCTCGACCGAGTGCTCCAGGTTCGATGGGAGGGCGGCCGCGATACCGGGAAGCACGTAGAGCAACGCCACCAGGATCCCGATGCCGGCGGCTGCACTGCGCACAATTGTTCCGATGGCCAAGGCCAGCAGCCCGAGTACGGCCGCGTAAAGGCCGGCGCCGATGACGGCCCGGAGGACATCGTGGTCCCCCAGGGTGACCGACGGGGCGTTGGTATGGATGATCGCCTGGCCGACGAAGAACGCTACGAACGCCAGGACCTCGACCACGACGAGCACCACGACGGCGTAGACGACGCCCTTCGCGGCCAGGACGCGGTGCCGTTTGGGCACGGCCGCCAGGCTCATCTGAATCTGCCCGGTAGAGAACTCCGAAGTAATGATCAATACCCCCAGCACGCCGATGGCTAGCTGGGCCAGGCCGAAGCCGCTGGTGCTGATCGTGGTCGGATCCCACTTCAGACGATCGGACGCAGACGCGTTCGGGTAGTGGTTGGAGGCGGCCAGGCTGATCACGGCGCTGAGACCGAGGCCGACCACCACCGCGGCCAGGAGGGACCAGTAGGTGGAACGGACGGTGTGGAACTTGTGCCACTCGGAGCGAACCACATCGGCGAACGAAGGCAGTTCGAAGGACCGGCCGTTCACCGCGGTCGAGGTTGCGGCGGTCACTGATTCCCCCTTTCGGCGGCGTGGTACTCCACGGTGTCGTGGGTCAGTTCCATGAACGCCTCCTCCAACGACGCTCGCTGCGTCACCAACTGATGCAGGACAAAGCCATTGGCGGCGGCCAGCTCGCCGATAGCGGCGCTGTCCATCCCGACCACGTCGAACTCCCCCTCCGGTGCCGGGCGCACCGTGGCCCCGGCCTGGCGGAGACGCTCGGCCAGCCCGTCACCTTGCGGGGACCGCACCCGCACCGACTGCTGCGAGGAGGAGTCGATGAAATCGGAGACACTGGTGTCGGCGATCAGGTGGCCCCGCCCGATCACGACCAGGCGGTCGGCCGTGAGGGCCATCTCGCTCATCAGGTGACTGGAAACGAACACGGTCCGTCCTTCCGCGGCCAGGGCCCGCATCATCTGACGCACCCACACGATGCCCTCGGGATCCAGGCCGTTGACCGGTTCGTCGAACATCAGCACCGGTGGGTCGCCCAGTAGAGCGGCGGCGATACCCAGCCGCTGGCTCATCCCCAGGGAGAACGTGCCGGTCCGGCGGTCGGCGACCGTCTCCAGACCGACGAGACCCAGAACCTCGTCGACCCGCTTGACCGCAATCTTGTTGCTGAGCGCCAGCCAGACCAGGTGGTCGTACGCCTTGCGCCCGCCGTGCACCGCTTTGGCGTCCAGCAGGGCGCCCACCTCGCGCAGGGGGGCGGGCAGCTCCCCGTAGGATTTTCCGTTCACCCGGACCGAGCCACCCGTCGGGGCGTCAAGCCCGAGGATGAGCTTCATGGTGGTGGTCTTGCCGGCGCCGTTCGGACCGAGAAAGCCGGTAACGCTCCCCGCATCGACGGTAAAACTCAGGTCGTTCACCGCCAGGACCGACCCGAACAGTTTGGTGAGGTTCCTCGATTCGATCATCGGTCCTCCCGTGGCCGGCCGCGGGCCCGCGACGAAAGAACACCACCGCCAGAATCGACCAGCAACATTAGCTTCCCTCTTTCACGCGAGCAGTCTTGCAGGGCAGGTTTCGCAGCCCCCCGGCTGTGGCCTGACGGATGCGGTCCTCGACCCGGGCGTGGCGGCGCGGTCGCAGCCCGACGACAGGGATCGGCCGGTCGTCGCGTTCGGTGAGGTTTCCAGCGGCGGTGATGAACGCGGTGCCACGCAGCCCGACCTCAATGTCGAACAGAGACAGCCGGGCGCCTGCATGGGGTTTGGGATTCGGGGACGCGCAAAATGGGCGAAATTCTTCGCGCGTCTCGAGGCACTTCGCTGGTCCGAGACAGGAAAGTGCCCCTGACGTGGGCCACCACCGACCGGTTGGTCGGCCGATGTGCGGGGACCGGGCGGCTAGCTGGGGGCAGCTGTTGGTCCCGCACGGGCTAACGATGGGTGGCAAGGGCACGCCGGCGAGGTGTCCCCGGGGGTGGGACCGAGAATCGGCCGGCGACGACGCAGGCCAAAAAGACCAGCCCCAACCAGACGTGACCGCCAAAAAGGAACAGGGTGGGAGGGAGCACGCCCACGGCCAACAACACGTTGCGGTCAAGGAACCGCCTGTACAACCGATCCATCGGATCCTCCTTCGAGGTGTAGGGCGATCGGATGATCGCCCCATCAACGGCCGTCGTGGTGAGCCAAGCCCTCGGAGCCGCCATTACTTGATTGACTATGTCAATGAACTATACACTAGTCTGGTGCCGCCCAGCAAGCGTGATGTCCAGTCGATGGTGGCGGCACTGTTCACCATGAACGCCGGGATCGATCGGGCCCGGCGCCAGCGGAAGGGCGCCAGCACCCTGAGCTTGCTGCAAGTGATCGCCGGCCATGAGGCAGTCCGTCCCTCCGAGATCGCCGATCTCCAACAGGTTCACCCATCGCTGGTGACCCGCCAGGTTCGCGAGCTAGAGGACGCCGGCTACGTAAAGGTCACCGCCGATCCAGCTGATAGACGTTCGTGCCTGGTCACCCTCCAGCCAGCTGGAGGCGACGAGCTGCGCCGCCTCGAAGAGTTCGGCCTCAAACGGTTCGCGCTGTTCGTAAAGGACTGGGAGCCCGATCAGGTGCGAACGCTCACCGAACTGCTCTCGAAGCTCCACACGTCGATGGCTGCGGTCTCCGCACAGGAGCAACGCCCGGCAGGTGGTCGGCGCTGGGCGAAAGAAAGCCGACAAACGGACCCGAAGAACTGAACATCTGGCCGAGCTAGTTGACCAACCGACGTCAACGGCGCCAGGCGGCGCCCAGGAGAAGGGCCGTTGGTGGCGCATCAATCCGGCGGATAGGGATAGGGCGGGCGAAGATCGGGCGCTCACGTTCTGGGGCATGCCTGCATTGGCTGCGAGCGCGAGTCGGTGACGGCCCGAGATCGTCCAGCGTGGCCGGCTCGGCGTGGAAAACGCCAGCGCAGCCTCCGCCACCTTGTTCGTCGACGGCGCCGGGGCGACCTCGAGCCCCCGACCGCCCCGTCCCGCAAGCGCAGCGCTCGGAAGGGACACCTCACGCCAGTCTGAAACCCGTCCCGCCGGCTTACGTCTGAGATAGTCCTCCGTAATGGAGGGGTCGGGCCGGGATCGCCGTCTGACCTCATGATGGATCGGAGCGTCGGTCTTGGTTATGTGCAGCTTTGCTTCGACGCCTGACGGCGGGCCCTCCTGGCTCGGGCCCAGGCGGCGGGGGGTGGAGGCAGCGGTGCGTCGCCGGGTTGGTGGAAGGCTTGGAGCAGGTATCGCCCGAGCCGCATTGATGCCTGTGGCGCGCTGCGGCCGGCCGCCCGGATCAGACCCGCGTTGGCGTTGAGCAGCAGGTACAGGTCGCTGTGGTCGAAGTCTTTCCGGATCGCGCCGGCGGCCTTGACGCGGTCGATGAGTCGGACCGAGGCGTCCAAGGCGCGGCCCGTCTCGGCCCGGAACAACTCGGTCGCCGTGTTGGGATCGACGATCACCTCTGAGAAGGCGAGATCGGTGGCCTGCTGCTCCAGCATGAATGTCACGTAGTCGTGGAACGCCTCCCAGGGCTCGGTGACCGCCCGTTCGGCGGCCTGCTCGGTGCGGTCGGCGTAGGCGGACATTTTGGCCTCCAACACTGCCGAGAGGAGGTCCTCGATGGTAGGGAAGCGCCGGTAGATGGTGCCTACGCCCACGCCGGCGACTTCCGCGATGTGCTCCAGGGTGATAGCGGTTCCTTCGTCGGCGAACACCCGTCCGGCGGCGCAGATGATCGCCTGGCGGTTGCGTTCGGCATCCACTCGCAACGGCCGCCCTGTAGCGCTCATGGCCAAAATCTTACCCGAGATGTGGAATAGCTGCTCCACTTAGGCGGTTGGACGTAACTGGAGCGAGGGCTCCACTTGCGTTGAGTGGAAGGCAGGATGTGATGAAGGCAGTCGTGCTGAGCAGGTTCGGCCGGGCCCCTGAGGTGACCGAACTTGACGTGCCACAGCCAGCGCCCGGTGAGCTGCGCGTGCGTGTGCGGGCGTCGTCGGTCAACGGTTTCGACTTGTCCGTGGCGAACGGCCGCCTGAAGGGCGTAATGGAACATCGCTTCCCCGTGGTGCTCGGCAAAGACTTTGCCGGAATCGTCGATGCGATCGGCGAAGGAGTCACGGGCTATGCCGTCGGCGAGCGGGTGTTCGGGGTGCTCGTCAAGGACGCGCTCGGCGAGGGATCCTTCGCTGAGTACGTGACCGTTCCAGCGGCGGTCGGCGTCGCGAAGGTCCCCGACGCGATTGACTTCACCGACGCCGGCGCTCTCGGGCTGGCCGGAACCGCCGCCTACGATTCGGTTGGCGCGGCGGCATCGACGCGGGTTCCGCTGTCCTCGTCGCCGGCGCGACCGGTGGCGTCGGCCAGCAGGCCCTCCAGCTCGCGGCCAAGGCCGGGGCGAAGGTGATCGCCACCGCACACACCGATGAGCAAGCAGAACTGCTCTACGACTTGGGCGCTGCCGGCACGGTGGACTACACCGGCGACTTGGCTGCTCAGGTGCTCGCGCTCTACCCGGACGGGGTGGAGGCGGTGTTGCACTTCGCCGGCGACCCTGCCGTCCTCGTCCCCGTCGTCAAGCCCGGCGGTGTGCTGGTATCGACGATCGTAGTAGGCCCGGCCCCAGTGTCCTCGCAGGACGTGCGGGTCGTACCCATCTACGCACAGCCGACCACGGCGACCCTGGAATGGCTCGTCCGTAGCCACGCCGAAGGGCACACCCGGCTCACCGTCCAGCGGGTCTACGACCTCGAGCAAACCCTCAAAGCGCTCGAACAGTTCACCGCCGGAACGCTCGGCAAGCTCGCCATCTCAATCGACTGAACGAAACGGACCACCTGGTCCACCTGAGAAAGGAAGCAGACCAATGCCCACCATCGCCATCGTCGGAGCCGGCCCAGGCCTGGGACTCGCCATCGCTCGAACCTTCGGCTCGCGCGGCTACAAGGCCGCCCTGATCTCGCGGAGTCGGGACAACCTCGATCGCCTGGTCGGCCAACTCGGCGCCGACGGGATCCCTGCTGCCGGGTTCCCCGCCGACGTGAGGGACCGGCCCGCGCTCACACAGGCCTTGAAGGAGGCCACGGCACACTTCGGGGGAATCGACGTGCTCGAGTTCTCGCCGGTTGCCAAAGACGGCACCACGACGCTGGTCCGCCCCGCCGACATCACTCCCGACGACGTGCAGCCAGAGATCGAGGCGCAACTGTACGGCGCGCTCACCGCAACCGGTGTCGTGCTCCCGGCGATGCGCGAAGCCGGTGCCGGCTGCCTGATGTTCACCACCGGGGCAGGTTCACTCGATCCCGTGCCCGAGGTCGGCAACGTCAACGTGGCTGCGGCGGCGCTGCGGAACTGGGCGATCAACCTCAACAAGGAGCTGGCCGGCTCCGGGGTGTACGCGGTGCACGTAGGCATCAACGTGTCGATCGACGTGTCGGTAGTTCCCGGCTTCCCCACCGCTCCAGCGGCCGACATCGCCGCCGCATACTGGGAGCTACACAACACGCGCCAGGCCGGGGAGTTCATCTTCTCCGTTTAGCCCAGCGAACCCGCCGGCACTCCCGGCGAACTAACGATCACCATCAACTGAACCAACCGAGGAGGAACATGACCCCCATCGCCGACATCCAGTCGCTCGTTCACGAAAGTCAAGGCACGTGTACTCTCGACCCGGCCGGATCATCCGCCGAGTTCCACGTCAAGCACTTCTGGGGTGCCATCACCGTCCACGGCCGCTTCGAGCGCCTCACGGGCGAAGGGACCGTCGCCCCCGATGGCACCGTCACCGGCGTCATTCGACTCGACGCCGCCTCGCTCAACACCAATCAGAACAAGCGCGATAAGCATCTGCGCTCCGCGGACTTCTTCGACGCCGAGCACCATCCCACGGTCACCATCTCCGTCGAGAAGCTCACACCAGACGCCACGGGGGGCCTCGCCGGCCAGATCCGCCTCGAGGCCGCCGGGCAGAGCCAAACCATCAGCCCCACCATCGAAATCACCGAAACCCAGCCCGATGCTGTCACCCTGCACGGTGAGGTCACCGTCGATCGCACCGCCTTCGGGATGACCTGGAGCCCCCTGGGAATGGCCGCGCGCGAAGCCCGCGGCAACCCATCATCACCGCCCGATTCGCCCGGGCATAAGCGCACACGCGTTCGGCGCCGCCACGCGCCCGGCACTAACCGAGGTCCGAGTCGCAGACTCGTCCAGGTTGCTGTCCTGGGCGTCGTGCGTGAGGTTTACGTCGTAGTGGGAAGGGACTACGACTCTCATCCACGTTGCATCTTTGTGCCGCCCAATAACCCGCCCGCCCTCGGCCGCTAGGTGCCCCTCAAGTGATGGGATGACAGAGCGCTTGCTTCGCTCTCGCTGAGTAGGCCGGACGCAGGGTTCGGCTTCAGCCCACGGTTTTGGAGGCCCCGGTGGTGGCGAAAGTGTCAGGAGAGCAGGTCGGTTCGCGGCGGACGGTGTCAGCGAAGGTGCCGGCGGCGAGGGTGGTTGGTTCTTCTCCCGCTCGGGGCGGTTCCAGTCCGAAACTGGTGGCGACTAATCCAACCCGTTCCCGAGCAAGGAGAAGAACCGTGGAACGACAGTATGTCGCCATCGACCTGCATTTGAACCGATCGGTGGTGGTACGCGAGAACGAGGCCGGCGAGAAGGTCGGCGTGACTCGCATCGACAACGACCCTGAACCGACAGTTGTCCTTGAGGGGGGAGTGACCCCCTGCTCAGACTGGCCTCAGCGCCAGCCGGACCGGGGTCCCCTCCGGGGTGGTCTGGCTGGAGGCGAGGACGGCGGGGGTGCGGGGGGTGGAGGCTCGCCGGTCAAGGAGAAGTTTCGGTCCGCCGGTCACAACCACCAACCGCCCCATCCCTTCGGTCGTTTGGACGTAGGCCACCACCCATCCCCACCACCAACGGCGACACCGTGTTCATCCAAGACGTCCCTCAACAATGGGGGGCCTAGATCTGGGGGCCTGGTTGGTGTTGTTTGCTTGGTGGGTAATCTCGGTTGACGTGGGGGATCGGAGCGGGTGAGCGCGCCGAGCGATCTGTTGTTGGTGCAGCGGGCTGCGGATGGGGATGTGGGGGCGTTCGAGATGCTGGTGCGGCGCCATCAGCTCCGAGTGGTCCGTTTGTGCGTGAGGATGTTGGGGGATCGCCACGCGGCGGAGGACGCCGCGCAGGACGTCTTTTTGGTGGCGTGGCGGTCGGTGGGCCGGTTTCGGGGGGACGCCAAGTTTTCGACGTGGTTGTATCGGATTGTTACGAATCGTTGTTTGGGGGAGCTGCGACGTCGTCGGGCGCCAACGTCGGAGCTGCCTGAGGGTCTGGCGGCGACGGAGGGGATCCCTCATCTTGCGGTGGAGGCGGCCGAGGGGCTGGCTGCGGTGGGGGCGGCGGTGGGCCGCTTGTCGTTGGACCAGCGGGTGCCGTTGCTGCTGCGGGAGGTGGAGGGTCTACCCTATGATCAGATTGCCGAGGTGCTCGGGGTGAGTGTGGCCGCTGTCAAAAGCCGTATCTACCGGGCCCGGGTCGCGGTTGCTCGTGACTTGGGCGCCCGAAACGGGGCCTGCGGGTGATGGCGGCCCGGTGGGAGGCGTTGCCGTGCGGCACAGACCCCGAGCGGCTGGTGGGGTACGCGGCGGACGGGTCGTGGCCACCGGCCGGTTCCCACCAGGCGGGCTGCGGGTATTGCCGGGCGGCGATCGGGGAGTTCGCGGAGTTGTGGCGTCCGGTCCGGGAGTGGTCGACACGCGAAGTTTCGGTTCCGGATCGTTTCGTGGCTGCGGTGATGTCGCGGGTGCGGCGCATCGCCCAGTCGCCCCGGCATGCCATCTCGGTGTCAGGCCGGGGGGCGACGGTGGTGACGTCGTGGGTTCTGGGGCTTATCACTGCCACGGCGACCCGCGACACCCCGGGGGTGGTGGCGGTCACGGGTGTGCCGTCGGAGCTGCACCGCCGGGCGGCGGTCCGCTACGGCGCCGACGGGGTCGACATCGACGAGATCGACGAGGCCGCCATCTCGGTGAGGACTTCTATCTCTGCCGGGCCTGTGGCCAGCCTGCCCGATCTGGCCGACACCGTCCGCCGCAACGTGATGGCGGCTATCGGCGACCACACCCAGTTACGCGTCGCTGCGGTCGACATCGACATCGACGACCTCGACATGCCACCCCGGTAGCGGGTTGAGCCCGGTCGATGCACCAAGGCCGCTGGCGCTGGCGGGCCTGGCGGTTATGGGCGCCGCTGATCGTTCTCGAGTCGGCGGCGGGATCCTGTCAGGACAGGTTGCGGCGGGGTTGTCGGCGACGGGGTAACCAGGCTCGTAGCGCAGCGATGAGGTTGGGGCGCTGGTAGAACACGACCGGGCCCGGTGGGGGGGGCGGCGAGGTGGGGGGTTGCGCCAGGAGCTGGTCGCGGGCGGCGAGGAGGTCGGCGACGTCGCTGGCGGGGTCGGCTCGGCCGGGGGCCGCGACGTCGGGGTGCACGGCGCGCAGACGACGGGCGAACGCGGCCCGGATGGTGGCGGTGTCGGCGCCCGGGGGCACCCCGAGGCGGGCGGCAGGGTTCATGACGTTGTCCATCATGCCATCACCCTGGGGAGGTCGCAGCCAACGACGGGTGTGGCCGCCCGACGAGGCCGGGCCGTGGGCTTGTCCCGGTGGCAGCGGGAAGAGGGGGAGGCAGGCCGGTCCCGAAAGTTTTCGGGGTTTCCGCGCGACTATCGGCGTGGGGGAGCATCTAAGAGTGGGTAAGACCCGTGAGTAGTCGATACCAGTCGGTGTCGATGCGGCTGGTCGGTGGATCAAGGGAGTGTCAGTGTCTCGTGCGCAGTACGCGTTCCTCGTCGGGGTGTTGTTGGTGTGGTTGGCCTGGGCGGCCGGCTGGGTGGTCTTCCCGGCCATCGCCGCCGGCCTGATCGGGTGGGGCGCGGTCCGGGTCCTCGAAGGCGACGTGGACCTGGGCGAGATCAGCGAACGGTTCCGGTCCACCTCCACCCGACCCCCGCGCCGTCCCTGACTGCAGTTCCCAAGGGCGCTCGCTGGTGCTCCTAGTGCTGTTTGACCCCCCGCTATTCCCTTCCCAAGGAGGAACCTTCACATGTCCGAAAACCCGACCCCCTCAGAAACCCCCACCCCCGCCGCTGCCGGCCGGCCCGACGCCACCGCCGACCAGGCGCCGTCGCGCAGTGCCGACCGGCCGTCGTCGCGCAGTGTGGAGCGCCCCGGCGGCGGCGGCGGGGCAGCGCTGAAGACCGAGCATGGCACCACGTCGATCTCGTCGTCGGTGGTAGCCAAGATCGCGGCCATGTCGACTCAGGAGATCCCGGGCGTCCAGGCCATGGGCAAGAGCGTGTCCCGGGCGTTCGGGACCATCCGCTCCAAGGTGCCGGGGGCGTCGCCCGCCACGGCCCAGGGGGTGTCGGTCGAGGTCGGCGAACGCCAAGCGGCGATCGATATCGACATCGTCTGCTATTACGGCCAGTCGATCGTGGAGACCGCGGACGCCATCCGCCAGAACGTCATCGAGCGGATCGAGGGCATGACCAGCCTCGAAGTGGTCGAGGTCAACATCAGCGTGGACGACCTCTACATCGAGTCCGACGGCGACGAGCACGGTTCCCGGGTCGAGTGACCGACCCCCCTCCGACACCCGCCACCTCCCCCACCCCAGTAGCACCGGTCGACCCGGGCGGGCGGGGCCGTCTGGCGTTGGCGGTCGCCGCCGCGGTCGACACGGTCGTGGGGGTGCGCCGCACCGGCGGACCGGGGGTCGAGGTGGCCACCCAGTACCCCGGCGGCCGGGTGGTAGGGGTCCGACTCAGTCCTGACGAGGTAGCCGTGCACATCATCGCGGAACGCTTGCCTCTCGACACCGTCGCGGACGCGGTGCACGCTGCCGTAGGCGCGACATTGGCCGGTCTCGGTGACCGCCGGGCGGTGGCGGTGACCATCGACGACCTGGACGTGTCGTCGATGCCGGGCGGCCAGCTCCGCTGATGCGGGTCTTCAACCGTCTCCTGGTTCTGGCGCTAGGTGTGGCCCTCGCCGCGGCCGGCGTGCTGGTGATCCTCGAAGCCATCTGGACGTGGACGAACTCGGGGTTCGTGTGGATCCCCGGCCGCCAATGGCTGAACTCGTTCAAGACCACACCGTGGTCGGACCCGCTCGTGATCGGCATCAGCATCGCAGTGGCCGCCGCCGGCTTTCGTCTTGGTGGTGGCGGAGATACGCCCGCAACGGAAACGTCACGCCCCGTTCTCGACCGACCAGGGAGACTGGTTGCTGCTACGCCGGTCAACCGAAGCGCACCTGCAACGCCGCCTGGCGACCCAGGTGCCGGTCAGCCCGATCAAGGTCCGCCTCAAACCTCGGGCGCTGCGTTGGCGGCTCAAGGTCAAAGCCCGGGCCGCCTCCACCACCAAACCCGCGTTGCGAGACGCCGCCCAAACCGAACTCGGCCGCCTCCACGCCCCCTCGGCGTCGAAGATCGACGTGACCACCACCGGGGCCAAGAAAGTTTCATGACCGACCGGCGAAACCGACTCATCCTGACCGTCGTCGGATTGCTCCTACTGGTCGGCGGCGGCCTGGCAGCCTGCCTGGGCGCCGGCGTGTTCGGCACTGCCCGCTCCGACCGGGCCGTCTTCGACGCCACGCTGATCCGCTGGTGGAACGAGGGCGGCTGGAAATCGTTCGCGGTGGTCACCGCCATCGGCGCCGTCGCGGTCGTCCTCGGCGCCGTCCTGGCGTTGAGCCAAATCCGCCGAGACGACGGCCGCCACCGGACCCCGACCGTCACTCTTCCCCCCACCACCCAAGGCGTCCGCGGGGAAACCACCCTGCACTCCCCGGCGTTAAGTCACCATCTCGAAGCCGACCTCGAAGCCATCCCCGACGTGCACGACGCCAGGGTCGGCCTGTTCGGCCGTTACCCCACCATCGAGATGCGCGCCGTGCTCGCCGTCGGTGACAACATCGACTTAGAACGACTCCCGGCCCAAGTCGACGCCGTCCTGGCCCGCATGCAAACCACCACCGCAACCCGACCCGATCCGGTCCAGATCACCATCCGATTCAAAGCCGCCGACCGCCAACGCCAACTCGACTAGGCACCCGGTCATCCCACCGCTGAGCCAGCCTCACCCAGCGAAGCGAGGGCCTGTCCGCCTGCACAGAAAGAACTTGCATGCTGGTATTTGCTCTTGTTTTTCTTATTCTCCTGATCGCCCTCGGCCTCATCGGTTTTGTCGTTCACGGGCTTTTCTGGCTGTTCATCATCGCCGTCGTGCTATTCGTGGTCGGATTGCTCACCGGTGGCTTGCGTCTGGGTCGCCGCTCCAAGCGGTGAGCGGCGCTTCGCTACTTCCTCCCTCCGAATCAGCGTTCGTCGCTACTGCGGCAGGGCTACAGGGAAGGCATGGAAGACCAGTTGGGCGCCCTCCGGTCTCGCTCTCAACGCTGTCGTACTCTGGAACACCATCTACCTCGACGCCTCGGTCAAGCATCTCCGCGTGCACGGTGAGATCGAGATCACCATCGACATCACCGCCCATCTCCCGCCCCCTGCGAGACCCCGTCAGCTCCGACGAACCCACCATGCAAATCTGATACAAAGCGTCACCACTGGGAGTTGATCAGCAACCCGAAACCGGATTAACGATTACTTTCGTTCCCTTCTTCCCCAGAGGCCTGTTCGCGACCTACACGCTGTTCGTGATACCCGCGCTGCTGTTCTTCGGTCCACTCTCTGACTCCAAAGGGCGACGCGGGCTGCTGATTCCGGCCATCACTGTTGCTATCTGGCCAGGCGGCGCAGACGCGGAGGTCGGCCGCGTAGCCTGAGCGTGATGCGGGCCGCGCCTCCGTACCGGCCAGAAAGCCAGCTACCGCAATCACCTCCGAGTCGCTCCGAGCCAGTGGTCATAAGAAGAACTGTCGAGGTGATCGTGGACCTAGCAGGCGCCCCCTTGGAGCGCCGACCCCCTTGGCTGGCGCTTCAGCGCACAACCGCCTTGCACGCCTCCCCACGGGACAACCGAGCGCAACGACTCGGGCCGAAGTCGAGCGGCTGTCACCCATGTTGATTCAGCCACTTTCAGCGGTCAGGGTGAGCCCTTGGTGGTGCGGGGGTCAGAATGTCGGGCCGCGATTTGGACCTCTCGCCGGGGTACGCCGGCGTCGAGGGCGGCCATGATGAATCCGGCCCGGAGCATGTGGGGGTGCACCCGGCCCAGTCCGGCCCGCTTGCCCATCAACTGGACCCAGCGGGGGGCGGTCCGCCGGCTCAGACGGCACCCGTGGCGGACCAGGATCGGTCCTTTCCGGCGTTCGACGGCGGCCAGATCGATGGTGCGGGCGGTGCGCCACACCAGGGGGATAATCGCGGGCTTGGAGCCTTTTCCGATGATATGGAGCACCCGGTGTCCGCGCTCCAGGCCAATGTCCTCGATGTTGGTGTCGCAGGCCTCGGAGACCCGTAGTCCGTTCACCTCCAATAGCACGGCCAGGCCGGCGTGAGCGTGGTCGCCGCGCTCCGCGGGCGGCAGGAGACGGGCCAACTCGCCCCGGTCGGTCCCCCGTTGCTCGGTGGGGTGGACGGTGGGGCGGCGTACGTTGAGACAGACGTACGGGCACATCGTCGTGGACGAAGCCCAGGACCTCTCGGCTATGGAATTGCGAATGATCGCCCGCCGCAGCCCTCGAGGTTCAATGACCATCCTGGGTGATCACGCGCAGGCTCCCTTCAGCCAGACGGACTGACGCCAGGCAATAAGCGACATTGCCCTCCGAACCCCCAGGTCGGCGAACCGACTATCGGGCACCGGGTGCCCGAACGGATTATGACCAGCTCCCGGACGGAGCAGAAGCCATCGCGTGCGACTTCGTTCACGCTGGTGGCACGATGTTGGACCGCAACCCCGGACCTGAGCTTCAAAGGTCAGGCTCGTAGCAACACGCATGTGTCGAGCACCGACGCCAGGCCCGGCTGGTTTCGCAAGGACGACGGCCAGCCGGCCGAGTTGAGCTTCACCAATCACGAGCTCGCATTTGAGCGTCGTCACCCCACGATTCCGCTCTAGCAGGAACCGGACCCATATCTCACTACACACCACCGAAGCACATATTCCATGTGGCTCGGCTGTGCCAGGATGTAACAGTGCGGGGCGGCGCCACCTCGGACCACGGACCTAACCGTGATGTCGATTCCTGCCAGCAACGAGGTCACCATAAGTCGCAAAGCCCATGATCAGCGCCACGTCGAGCCATCACGTCCCCTGATTCTTCGTCGAGGGGTACCAGACCGCCCGCATCGGCCCGACCGGGATGCGGCCGATTCGTCGCATCTTCCGCGTCGCCCACGGGCTCGGTGACCAAGAGGTCGAGTCCGACCACCTGAGGCGCACCTCATGCTGGAACCTGACGGGACGAGTTCAGGCGGGCCGGTCACGCTCACACGCACCTAATGCGACTATGCTTCTCCACAAGAAGCATGTAAAGTTACTTCAAACGCTGAAGAAGGCATGAGGTATACCAGGGCCGAGTTGGACCGGAGCGAGCCGCGGCCTGATAACCGTCTCCGGGCCGGCGTTAGGCCACGGTCGGGTCAGGGTATTCGGGGATAGGTGAGGTGAATGTTTAGGGGCGCCCGTTCGGTCCTCGTCGACCCGAAGGAGCCCGACGCCGGATCCGTCTCGTTATGAGTGGCCCCGTTGGGGAGAGGCGTCTCCCGGAACTCGGGTGCAGATGAGCCGTTCTGGCACATTCAGCGACGAGGGCTGGACGGGGTCGGCCGGGGTGTCTCCTCGCCGGACCGGGCGAACCGCGGTAGACACGCATGGCCGGCCGCGGCGCGTCATACGTTTCGGGAGGCTGGCGACTGCCACCTCGGCCGGCTCGTCCACAAGTGTGCCGGACCCCGCGACTACAGCCAGCCCTGGTCCTCGGCTATCCGCGACGCCCCGATCCGGTTGCGGGCGCCGGTCTTGGCGATGGCCGCCGAGAGGTAGTTGCGAACGGTCCCTTCCGAGAGGTACAGCCGGCTGGCGATCTCGGCCACCGTGGTGCCTTCCCGGGAAGCCACGAGAACGTCACGTTCACGGGAGCTCAGTGGCGATGCACCGTGGTCGAGGGTCTCCGCGGCCAGGACGGGATCGACCACCCTCTCGCCGGCGGCCACCCGCCTGATGGCGTCCGCGAGTTGCTCGGCTGGTGCGTCCTTGACGACGAAGCCGTTGGCGCCCGCGTCGATTGCTCGCCGCAGGAATCCGGGCCGGCCGAACGTGGTCAGGATGAGCGAACGGCATGTGGGCACCTGCTGGCTGAGGACGGCGGCCGCGGCCAGACCGTCGATCCCTGGCATCTCGATGTCGAGCAGGGCCACTTCGGCTCCCGAGCGCTGGGCGGCTGCGACCACCTCGTCGCCGCGACCGACGGATGCGACCACCGTGAAGTCTTCCTCGAGGTCGAGAAGAGCGGCCAGGGCCTTGCGGATGAGCTCCTGGTCGTCGGCCAGGAGAAGGCGGATGGTCAAACCGTCGCCCCCTGGGCCGCCAGGCGGGCGCACACCCGCCAACCTTTTGGCTCGAGCGGTCCAGCCTCCAGGACACCCCCGGCCTGCTCGACTCTTTCTTCCAGGCCCGACAACCCGGTGCCCCCGCTGGCGGTCGTACCAGCTGCGCCAACCCCGTCATCGAGGATCTCGACCACTCCCGGGCCCAACCGGACCGAGCATTCCGTGGCGTGGGAGTGCCGGACCACGTTCGTCAGCCCCTCCCGGACCACCCAGCCGAACAGCTCCTGGGCCCGCTCGTCCACGCCATCGACCGCCCGGGGGAGCTCGGCTGCGATGCCTGCGGCCCGGAGCAGCTCCCGGCCTGTCGCCAGCTCACCGGCGAGGCTGACCTCTCGGTAGTTGGCGACAGCGGCGCGAACGTCGGCGAGCGACCGCCTGCTCAGCCGCTCGACGTCTTCGATTTCGGTCATGGCGGCGACCGGGTCGGATGGGCCGAGCTTGCGGGCCAGTTCGGCCTTGACGGTGATGGTTGTCAGCGAATGGCCGAGCAGGTCGTGGAGGTCTCGGGCGATGCGGATCCGCTCGTTCTCGGCGGCCAACACGGCCAACTCGGCCCGGGCTTCGGCGAGAGCGTAGTTGTTGCGCATCACGCTGAAGAAGCCGAACATGGCTAGGCCCACCAACGGAATGGCGATGACCGTCCCGTTGTCGACGGCGGTGCTGATCCCGTCGTGCCAGGAGGGGACCAGAACGGGGACGAACAGCGAGAGGAGGGTCAGGCCGGCCACGTAGGGGACCGCCCGGCCGTGGAGGCGGGCCACCAGCAGGACGACCAGGAAGATGCACACGATGAAGGCGTTGGCCCGAGCCATCGGCAGGATCACGAGGAACAGGCCCACGCCGGCGCCGAAGAACGCCCAGAAGCGCCTCGGCGGTCCGTCCCAGGTGTCGGAGACGGCGCCGATGTACATGGCGCAGAAAGCGGCGAGCGCGATGAACCCGATGATCTCGGCCGGCCCGTAGGAGTACTGCGCTATGGCGGCGGCGACGGCGACGAGGTACACCAGAAACATGCCTGGGAAGACGACCCTCCTCCACCCGCCTGCCCAACGGTTCTGCTCGACCACCCAGGCGTCGTTGGGCCGATCAGTGGCGCCAGATCCAGGTTCGGCCATCGCTGTCAACGGTACTTTGGAAGGAGGGTCAGACCCGGGCCGTATCCCGCAGGTATACTCGCCCGGCCAGCCAGCCCAGGCCGAGCACCCAGATAGCGAGCACGACCCACGCCTCGACCGGCCATCCGTGGCCACCTGTCGCCGTCTTCCCCGCCTGCACCAGCCAGTACGAGGGGAGCAGCTTGACGACCGTCAGCATGACCCCGGTCGTTGCCAGCGGTCCCCAGGCCCCCCCGAGGAGGGCGAGCAGTGAAGTGACCCCGCCCATTGCAGGCCCGAGAGAGTCGGGCGTGAGCACATGGCCGAGGAGGATGCCGAGGACCGCGAAGGGGACCAACCCCACGAGGATGAAGCCAGTCATCGCCACCCAGGCGCCGGCACCGAGGCTGACACCGACCAACGCCCCGGCCAAATAGAGAACGGCCATGGTGAGCACGGCCATCAGGTAGCCGCCCAACACTTTGGACTGGAAGTAGATCCGCCTCGGCAGGGGGGTGATCCGGATCTGGCGCGTCCATCCAAGCTGGCGCTCATTGGCGATGTTGCCACCGGTGGAGATGACGGCCATCATCCCGCCCCAAGCTGCCATTCCGGTCATGTAATAGAGCGGAAAGGACACTCCATCGAGGCGGGCGTGTCGGTTCGAGCCGGCGACGATCAGGAACAGGATGAGGGGAAAACCGATGGAAAAAAGGAGGAACCGCCAGTTGCGAAAGGCTCGCATGACCTCGTAGCGCACGTAGACAGACCGGGGCAGAGGGTTGGTGGTGATCATCGGTACGCGACCTCCCGGGCGGGGTTGGATTCGCTCGGGTCGGGAGCGGCGCCGCCCGACGCGGTCAGCTCCACGAAAGCGTCCTCGAGGGCCGCCCCCTTGACTTCGATGTCGTGGGCGTGCGGGTACTGATCGAGAAACGCCCGCAGGGCTTCGTCTGGTCGGTGGCAGGTGAGCACGACGGTGTCGCCGTGGATGTCCAAAGTTCGGATCCCGGGCAGCAGAGAGAGCGCCCTCCTGTCGGCTGCGGGCAGGGTGGCCCGGATGGTCCGGCCACCGGCCGCAGCCTTGATCTCCGTCGACGATCCGTCCGCGACCACCCGGCCCGAAGCCAGCAGGATGATCCGGTCCGCGTAGGCATCGGCCTCCTCCAGATAATGGGTCGCGAACAGCACGGTCTTGCCGCTCTCGGCCACGCCCCGCATGACCTTCCAGAACTCCCGCCTGCTCTCCACGTCGAGGGCCGCGGTTGGCTCGTCGAGGACCAGTAGGTCCGGGTCGGCTACCAGGGCCAAAGCCAACCTGACCCGCTGGGCCTGGCCCCCGGAGAGCTTCGTGGTCCGCCTGTCCGCGAACCCGGCCGTGGAGGTCATCCGAAGCGTTTCCTCCACTGCCATCGGGTGGGGATACAACGACGCCACCATGGTCACCAGCTCGCGCACCGTGAGGTGGGGTATCAGGGAACCGGTCTGCAGCATCCCTCCGACCCGACCCTGCCTGACCGCAGTGTTCGGCGGCTGGCCGAACAGAGTCACCGAGCCAGAATCTGGCTGAGCCAGGCCGAGGATCATGTCGATGGTGGTGGACTTACCGGCCCCGTTGGGGCCAAGGAAGGTGACCGTTTCGCCCGGGTCGATCGAGACATCGATCCCGCGCACCGCCCGTACGGGGCCGTAGGACTTGACCAGCTGGTGGAGCTGGATCCCCCCGTTGTCCAGTTGGGAAGTTAGCATGGATATCACTATGACGGTGACGACCGCCGGCGAGTAGTGAGCGCCGTCACGACTTCGCAATGACAAATGTCAGGTCGTCGGCGTCGGCCGGGGCTGGAGGCCGTCCTGGCGGGCTGCGATGCGTGGATCGATTCGAAATCTTCGAGCCCGGATAGGGCCGTTCAAGCGGCCTCTCACAGTCACGCGGTTGCCTCAACGGTGTCCGTCCAGGCGGCAGATCAGCGCGGCTGTCGGCTCACTACGACGTCGACAGTTGCGGGCTGAGCGGCCTTACTGCGCAGTTTGGACGGAGGTGACAGGCTACGGACATGGGTGTCCTCGACGAGGCCAAAACCTCGAGGAGGATACCCAAAATTCGCTACAGACTTCCGGCGGTAAGTGGCGCGCGGGCCTCGATGATCTGGGCGCACAATTCTGGTTCTCCTGGCACAGATGTCGGTCGTCCGGGCGACGCTGAGCGTGAGATCTCTTGTGGCACGGGAGGAGCGATCTTCGCTCGCCGTGTCCTTCCTGGTTGCGGCTGATCCGCTTGATAACTTCAGCGCATGGAGCCGTCGGCCAGCCGGCCGCACATGCCGGGATACGGGGTGCTGCCCGCCGAAGAAGGCACCGGCCTCCTGCCCTGGTCCTGGGTGGAGGAGCGGCTCATCCGCTCGCATGACTACTGGTTGGCGACGGTCACACCCTCGGGGGCTCCGCATCTCATGCCAGTCTGGGCAGTCTGGTACGGGGCCAAACTCTGGTTCAGCAGCTCGATTAGCTCGCGCAAGACGCGCAACTTGGCGGAGGAGGCTCGCTGCACCATCTCCACCGAAGAGCCGCTAGAGCCCGTTGTGGTGAGCGGCCAGGCCGAGCATGTGACCAACCGCAGCGATCTGGAGGCCATGATCGCTGCCGTGAACGCCAAGTACGGGACGGATTACCCGCTCGAGATGGTGGATCCGGTGGTCAATAGCGTGTACGCCATGATCCCGGAGTGGGTGTTCGCCTTGGACTCCAACGACTTCGTGGGATCACCGACGCGTTTTACCTTCACTGGTCCACCGTCCGAGTAACCCGAGGGAACGGAACTCAGGGGTGCCCAGATAAGTGCCAGTGAGGATTAGGGGGTGCTTGACGCTGGGACGGTCCGTTTTCTCGAAGCGGGTCCTGTTGGTGTCGGGGTTGTTGGTCTGAATGTCACTCTGGCAGCTCATGGGGGGGCCGCCAGGGGTGTACTGGTCGATGCGGTAGGAGATTTTCGTGTCGGTGTCGGATTTGGCGGCAGGATGAGACGTCCTGAAATTGGTGAGGGGTCCCTCCCCGGTTGAGTTCGCGCTCGGGGAGGGACCCGGAAGGCGGTAGTCGCCTGTGGCGATTCTATGGCCTTGTGCGTTGTCGGTGGCGGCGTATGCGGCGGCCGGCAAGGGGGTGCGGGTTCCTGGTCCTCACTGCGAGGTGTGCGGGCGCCCGATGGTGTTCTGGTCGGGCTATACGCGGTCGGTGCGGTGCGGGCTGGTGGTGGTGCGGATCTGGGTGAAGAGAGCCTGGTGCCCGGTCTGCCGGGCCAGTCACGCGCTGCTGCTGTCGTTTTGTTTGCTGGGTCGGCTGGACGCGGTGGAAGTGATCGGCCCGGCCGTGAAGGCGGTGGCGGCGGGGCAAGGCACCCGCTCGGTGGCCCGGCAGAGATCCCCACTTTGCCTCTACGACCGTCCGGGGCTGGTATCGCCGGTATCGGCAGCGAGTGCAGCGGGGTGGAAGGGCCGAGGCGGTGGCGGCTCTGGAGCGGGTGGCCGGGCCGGTGGCGGCCTGGTTGGGGGTGGCGGTGTGGGCGGCGGTGTCGTTGCTGAGCGGCGGGCGGTGGCTGTCCACCACGGATACGCCCTTGGCCGGCGGGCGGGGGTGGCCTTGGATGACGGTGACGGTTATGGATCACCCCAGGAGGCCGCCATGAGGGCTGCAGCGGTCCCAACCGATGGGCAGGCGAAGCGGGCTGGTCTTGGTGGGCGGCCGGGACCCGGCTCACCGCGGGCCGCCACGGAACGGCCCGGCGGTGAGGCGGATTTATTGGCTTGGATGGATCAGGCCGCCTGTCGGGGAGCGGGGCCGGCGGATTTTTTCGGTGAGCCGGCCGCCCGGGCTCGGGGCCAGGCCCGCTGCGGGGGGGGCCCGGTGTGCGAGGTGTGCTTGTGGTGGGCGCTGGCCGTCGAGGCTGAGGCCGGGTACCGCTTCGGCATCTGGGGTGGGGCCAGCCCGGTGGTTCGGGCTGGTATCGCCTGGGTGACCGGCGCCGCTTACCCCCGGGCCCGGTTCGTGGCCGCGGCGGTGGCGTGGGCGCGGCCGCCCGACGGCCAGACCGAGGCGGTGGTGGCCTGATGGGCCGGCGGTGCCCGGCTCGGGGCCCGCTGCTGGCCCCCGACGACCAGCAGTTACACCTGACGGTCCGGGTGGCCGCCGACCCCTTGGTGGAGGTAGCGGCCGCCCAGATCATGGTGGCGGCCCTGGAAGAGCTGCGCACTGCCGGCATCGTGGTCCGCCACGCCACCTTGTAACTCCACGGCCAAACCGGAACGCCATGGCCGTGACCGGGGCTGAGCCGGCGGTCACCGGCGGGGTGGACACCCACCTCGACACGCATGTGGCCGCGGTGTTGGATCCCATCGGCGGGCTGCTGGGCGTGCAAAGCTTTGCTGCCACCCCGGCCGGCTACCGGCAGCTGCTGGCCTGGATGGCCTGGTTCGGTGTGCTACGCCGGGTCGGGGTGGAAGGCACCGGCGCCTATGGGGCCGGCCTGGCCCGTTACTTGCGCCGCCACGGTATCGAGGTGGTCGAGGTGGACCGCCAAAACCGTCAAGCCCGGCGCAGCCAAGGCAAATCCGACCCGGCCGACGCGATCGAAGCGGCCCGGGCCGCCCAGTCGGGCCGAGCCGCCGGGATAGCCAAAACCCGAGACGGCCAAGTGGAAGCCATCCGGGTGCTGATGGTCGCTCGCCGCTCGGCCCGCGCCAACCGCATCAAAACCCTCAATCAGATCCGCCACCTGTCCTTCACCGCCCCCGATCAGCTGCGGGCCGCCCTGGCCGGGCTGACCCCGGCTGCGGTAATCGACCGGGCCGCCGGCCTGCGCCCCGGGACGCCCGCCGATCCGGTCACCTTCGCCACCAAGACCGCCCTGCGGGCCCTGGCCCTCGAGCAAGAAATAGACCGCCTGGACGCCCTGGTCGGCGAACTGGTCACAGAAGTCGCCCCCGGCCTGCTGGAAATCTACGGGGTGGGGGTCCACACCGCCGCCCTGTTGCTGGCCGCCGCCGGCGACAACCCCCAGCGGCTCCGCTCCGAAGCAGCCTGGGCCCACCTCTGCGGCGTGGCCCCCATCGAAGCGTCCTCGGGGAAAGTCATCCGTCACCGATTGGACCGAGGCGGCAACCGCCAAGCCAACCAGGCCCTGTGGTGCATCGTCATGACCCGCATGAGCAGCGACCCCCGCACCCGAGCCTACGTAGAGCGGCGCCGTAAAGAAGGTCGCTCCACCAAAGAAATCATCCGAGTCCTCAAGCGTTACGTCGCCCGCCAGGTTTATCGGGAACTACCCCGACCCTAGATCGCCTGGAGCGGCGGGCCCGGCCCTATAAGTGCCTGACACCCACCCGGGTTGTCCTGCGAACGATCCGCCAGCCCGCCGCTCCAGCGCCCATCCCACTCTCATCCCAACGCGGATGCCATGGCCTGATAAAAGCCTGTCCTCAACACCACGAGTGACTCATCACTGGTCTGCCAGCACCGCGCCACCCAGCCAACACCAAACCATCAGACACCCAGCCTCACATCAAAGCCCCGTCCCACCTCTCCAACCCCCCCGCATGAACAGAGAACCCCGCTCCAAAATATCCCCTTGACAACCATAGAAGCATCGATCGGTGCGCAGCAACTCCAGCAAGCGCGAGCGGAAACTCTGTCCTCCTCGGGCCTCGACTTCGGCTCGGGGCTGCCGTCATGCCGCTGCCGCTGGACGATCCTTGCAATCCACCGCCTCGACCAGCCATCCTCCCCTGGTGTCGATCCCTGCGAGCACCGGCCGGCGCAAGACCCGGTTCGTACAGGACGAAGATCCACCGGACGATCTCGTCGTGGTCGTACGGGCTGCTGGGTTCGACATCGACGGGGCTCTGGCCGATATGGTGCGAGACGCGCGGTACTCGGGGGAGAGCTATGCGTTTGAGAGGGGCGGCGGAGATCGCGAAGTCCGTTCGGGGTTTCGGTCTTCGCTGTAGAGCGAGAAACGCCCGTCGCCAAGGTCCTGGAGAAGTTCTCGGCGTCACCTCACTACCTTGCCGTAACAGTTGGGCAGTTGCGGTCCGCGGGGTACACGGTCGTCCCGACGGGCACGTCGCTCAACCACTTCGACGTACAGCTGGTCAGCGGTATCCGCGCCGACGTCCCGGCGCGCTTCGTCGAGGACGGCGAACTTGCTTCAAGGGCTGCGGTAAGTCGTAGAGCTGGCCGGCCCACTGAGGCCAAACCCAGCCTACACTGGTAACGAGCCATTGCCGGAGGAAAGATGACGACGGGCACTGGAAGTCCATGGCGTATTGAGCAGATCGATAGGGCGGTCGTCGTCCGACCTGCTGCGGCTCATGTTCCCGACTCGCTGGCTGTGGAGCTTGGCGTGGACCTGGTCGCCGATCCCCACCGTCAGGACGACGACGGCAACGTGTGGACTCTTCTCCGCAGCGCCCGGACCCTCAGCGACGTCACGCCCGGCTCAGTGGTGGTCATCGGCACGCACGCCGGCCGCTGGCTTGGTCGAGTGCTCGCCTGGGACTTCGAGGTCAATGCCGACGACCCGATCGTGACGGTGGACCTCCTCCCGGTGAGCCCAGAGGCGGTCCAGCGTGCGCTCGATCGCAACCGCCCAAGCGCGGCGTAGCAGGTCCGCGGTCACAAGCCGGTCACAAACGCGCTGGGGTGGCCCGATACGCAGACCCCCCAAGTGGGACAGCCGTGGCCGCAAATTCCCCCCTGACCAGCCATTCCTGATAGGAAGGTATGGGTAGTGAGCGACTCGGTGAGAGTTCGAGTCCTCCCCCCCCGAGCTTCATTTGAGCGCATTACCCCGCCCGTGGACCGCGGAGTCTGCCGCGGGTTGCCAGGTTAGGCTGGAGTGGCAGGGCTGCCTGCCTGACGACGGAATGGAAATCAATGGGGAAGGTTGTACCCGCTCGATCGCGTGGTCGATCGACGCTGCTCGCACTACTGCTGGGGCTGGCCGTCTCGTTGAGTGCCGCCTGCTCGTCGGCCTCTCATTCCCCGTCGGCGGGGTCCAGTCCCTCATCGGGCCAGCCCGCGCCGACCGGTTCGGCGTCCACGGGCAGCGCGCCGACTTCAGCTGACGCGCCCGTCGTCGAAAACACCGGGATCAACGTGACCGGAGCCTTCAACAGCAAGCCGACCGTGACCTTCCCGGCCAGTCAGCCCCCGAAGCAACTCATCGAGCAGACCCTTATCGCCGGTACCGGCACCCGCATCGCCTCCGGTGACACGGTGATCACCAACTACGTCGGCGAGATCTGGCCGACCAGGGTCGACAGTCAGCCGAAGGTTTTCGACAGCTCGTTCTCCCGCGGCGCTCCGGCCGGGTTCGTGATCGGTACTGGCGCCGTGATACCCGGCTTCGACGAGACCCTCATCGACAAGCAGCTCGGAACGCGAATGCTACTGAGCATCCCGCCGGCCGACGGGTACGGACCATCTGGCAACTCCCAGGCGGGCATAGCCGGCACCGACACCCTGGTGTTCGTGGTCGACCTGCTCGCCGACTACAAACCGAACGCCTCGGCACCGGGCGTCGCGGACAGCCAGCTGCCCGCCA
The DNA here is from genome assembly GCA_963834725.1 of uncultured Acidimicrobiaceae bacterium. Lineage (GTDB taxonomy): Bacteria > Actinomycetota > Acidimicrobiia > Acidimicrobiales > Palsa-688 > PALSA-693. Next base: position 1,029,543 of record CAWICN010000001.1, on the reverse strand, counting down.
CCGGGTGGCCGAAGATTACCAACACGCCCGGCCGCCAGCCGGTGATCACCAGCGTTTCGGGGGTGAAGGCCCCCACCTCACCGACCTCGAAGCTGCTGGTCAAAGGCACCGGCGCCAGGATTGATCCGAGCAAGACCCTCGTGCTGCAACTGGTCCAGACCGACATCGCCACCGGCAAGCAGACCCAATCCTCATGGGGAAAGCAGCCGCAACAGGTCGGCGCACAGAGCGTCCTGCCTGTCGTCACCGCCCTCAACGACCAGAACATCGGTGCCCGCGCCGTCGCCTTGTTGCCTGCCGCCCCCGCCCAACCGGCGACCGCCTCAGCCGCGGCGCAACCGGCTACACCGGCCCAGGTCCTGATCATCGACGTCGTCGGGCAGTTCTGAGGAGGTAACCCGCAGCAACGCCCGGCGAACCGAGCGGACAACCTCGGCTCCGCGTTGATGGAGAGGCGGCGGGCAATCCTGCGCTAATCTGCTGGTGAGGGCGTCAGCATCGAATGTTTTCCCCTCCGGCTCGTTTGAGCCAGGCCATGACCCGTGCGATCCCCGGGTCAACTCGGGCCAGGAAAGGAGGGGATCGTCATGGCAACCGGCACCGTGAAATGGTTTAACGGTGACAAAGGCTTCGGGTTCATCAGCCAGGATGACGGCGGCGATGACGTGTTCGTGCACTTCAGCGCCATCATCAGCGCCGTCAGGGGCCGCCGCAACCTCGACGAGGGCCAAAAAGTCACCTACAAGGTCACCCAGGGCCCCAAGGGCCTGCAGGCCGCCGACGTTCAAGCGATCTGACCGAGGTTGGCGGTCGGCGGCAGCGGGAGGCCCTGCGACCATCAAGGGATACTCACCCCTGTTTCGGACCGGGTCGAGTAGGGTGACGTCCGTCACCTGTGCCGTATGCGGTCGACCCGAGCCGGCACATGCGGAAGGCTATACCTCGACAGCAAGAGACGAGGACGTGTGCCCAACAAGCGAGCGGCCCTGCCCGAGGAGGATTTGGTCCGGCTCTATCTGAATGACATCGGCAAGCACGCCCTGCTCAGCAAGGATGACGAGGCCCGCTTGGGCCACGACATCGAGGTCGGTCGAGAGGCCCGCCGCGAGTTGGCCGGCGCCGCAGGCCTCAGCCCGTCCCGGCAGCGCGAGCTGCGACGCTTAATTCGTGCTGGCGACGAGGCGACTGAAACATTCGTCAAAGGCAATTTGCGCCTGGTCGTGTCCATCGCCAAGAAGTACCAGGCCGCCGAACTGCCCCTGCTTGACCTGGTGCAGGAAGGCAACCTGGGCCTCATGCATGCGGTAGAGAAGTTCGACTGCCACAAAGGGTTCAAGTTCTCGACCTATGCCACGTGGTGGATCCGCCAGGCCATCACCCGTGGCATCGCCAACTCCGGCCGCGCCGTGCGGCTCCCCGTGCACGCCGGTGATCTGCTCAAGCAGGTGTCGGGCGCCCGTGGCCGCCTGGAGGGCCAGCTCGGTCGGCGCCCGACGGTCGCAGAGCTGGCGGCTGACCTCGCGGTTAGCGAGGAGCGGGTCGCCGACATCCTCCGGCACGCGACCGAGCCGGTATCACTGTCCGAATCGCTGCGCGACGACGGGAGCACTGAGCTCGGCGACCTCGTGCCAGACCAGTCCGCGGTGTCACCATTCGATGCTGCCGCTCTGGCGCTGCTGCGCGACGAAGTCAGTCGGTTGCTGGTAGGGCTGGACGATCGGGAGCGAGAGATCCTCAGGCTGCGCTTTGGTCTAGACCGGGGCCAGCCCCGCACTCTCGACGAGGTCGGCGAAGTTTTCAGTCTGACCCGGGAGCGGATCCGTCAGATCGAAGCCCGAGCGATGTCCAAGCTTCGCCACCCCACGCTCCAACGCAATGCCCACGAGTTGCTGATCGGCTAAAGGCCCCGGTACTGAGCATGGATCGGGAAGCTCGCTAAGTTTCCGAACCAAAATCACCAGCAGCCGGAAACTACCTCTGAGCAGGTATTCGTCACATCCACGGATCCGGAGGGCAGCCCTCACCACGAGCTCGAGTCCTCCCCGCCGAGCAACCCTTTCAGTAGTAAAACCGCCAGGCCTGTCTTCTGAGTTTTCTGAGGTGAAATGCGTGTGCCTGTCGAGGCACAGCATTTCATGCACCCCAAGCGGCCGCCAGGCCATCAAGACTCTGTAGCAAATTGCGCCCAAACGGGGGCCCGCCCCCCATTCTCTGAAGCAAACGGTGCCCGGTTGAAGGGCGCCGCGCTACAGAGAATGAGGATAGCGGACGGAGGGCGGCGGCGATCGCTCAGGAAGCCGGGGTCGACGACAACCTGGCCGAAGCCACCCCGGAGGCGAAGCTGGACCTGATCGGACCGAGCAGGAGGGCGGAAAGCTGGTGGCCATGACCGGCGACGGCACCAACGACGCTCCTGCTCTGGCCCAGGCCGACGGGAGCGTGGCCATGAACACCGGGACCACCGCCGCCAACGAGGCCGGCAACATGGTCGACCTCGACTCCAACCCCACCAAGGTTATCGATGTGGACGAAATCGGGAAGCAGTCACTGATCACCCGGGGCTCGCCCACCACCTTCTCCATCTCAAACGACGTGGCCAAGTACTTCGCCATTGTCCCCGCCCTGTTCGCCGCCACCTATCCGCAGCTGAAATCCTCAACATCATGCGTCTGCACCGCGTGGTCCAGATCCTCATGATCGCGAATGCCACCGGCATATCCCCGGCCCGGCTGCGCACGCTTATTGAGCAGCAGACGCACCCGGCGCAGTGGGGCTTCCTCGGCAGCAGCTACATCGTTGCCGTCGACCTCAACGAGGCCCTCGCCAAGCTGCAGTGAACGCAGCCGATTGACAAGGTCGCCGACCGGAGGGCGGGGTCGCCTGCCGACCGGTGTCCGTTGACAGTTCAGGGCAGACGACGTATCAGGGACCACTAGGCTAGCTCCATGCTGGGCAGGCCCGGTGTGTGGTTGGCCGCTGGAGCGCTGGTGATCTCGACGCTGGGTGGCATTGCTTCGGTGGGCGCCGGCCCGGCGGCCGGGCAACCGTCCGGCTTTGGCTCCGATTGGCCGGTCTACCACTTGAACGGACTGGGAACCGGGGTCGATCCGACCGGCGGGACGAACCTGGCATCGCCGGCGCACGCGTGGACGTCGCGGCAGCTGGACGGTCAGCTCTACGGGGAGCCCCTGGTCGAGAAGGGCCGGGTGATCGTGGCCACCGAGAACAACACCGTGTACGCCCTGGCTGCCAACACCGGCACGCTCATGTGGTCCGCCCACATCGCCGCGCCCGTGCCGAGTCGCGACCTTCCCTGCGGTGACATCGGGCCCACCGTCGGGATCACCTCCACGCCCGTCATCGACACGAAGCTCGACGAGATCTTTGCGGTCGACGATCAGCTGACCGGCGCCAGCGGCGCCACCCATCACCTGATCGGCCTCAATCTCTTCAACGGGACCATCATGCTGAACACAGTGGTGGATCCGCCCGGATCTCACCCCCTCTACCAGTTGCAGCGGCCGGGGCTGGCGCTCGAGGGCGGCCAGGTGATAATCGGGTATGGCGGCAACGGCGGAGACTGCGAGACGGCCGCCAACCCTTATCACGGCTGGCTGGTCGCGGTTCCCGAAAGGGGCGGCACCATGCGCACCTTCGAGGTGTCCTCCAAACCCGGAGACTCCCGGGGGGCCATCTGGATGGGCGGAGCAGCCCCGATCGTGGACGGCGCCGGCAACATCTGGGTTTCGACCGGTAACGGCACCTTCTCGTCACCCAGCGACCCGTATGACAACAGTGACGGCGTCCTCCAGCTCAACTCGAACTTGCAGCTGAAGCAGTTCTTTGCCCCGTCGACATGGCGTTCCGATAACGCAGCCGACCTCGACCTGGGATCGTCCTCGCCGTCGCTGATCGCGGGTGGCCTCGTCCTGCAGGTCGGTAAATCCCAGCACGCCTACGTCATGTCCCAGTCGGCCCTCGGCGGAGTCGGCGGCCAGAAGGCAACTCTTTCCTCCTATTGCGGGTACGTCGTCGACGGGGGCAGCGCCATCTCGGGGGATGTCGTCTACACGCCGTGCAGAGCTGGCGTGGTCAAGACCCGGGTCACGCCGGGCAGTCCACCTGTCATCACGGCGCTGTGGGAGACCGCGACCGCGGCGGTCGGGCCCCCTATCCTGGCCGGAGGTCGGGTGTGGAGTATCAGCAGCAGCGGGAACCTTTACGGTCTCGACCCGGCGACAGGGAAGCAGATGCGGATTCTCCCGCTCGGTTCCGAGGCGAACCATTTCCCGACGCCGTCGGTCGCCGATGGTCTCTTGTTGGCGCCGGCCTCCCGATCGGTCGTCGCTTTCGATGGGCCGGCCGGGCTTCCCCCACCGCCGGTGCCCCATCCAGCGCCAGGGCGGCCCTTCGGGCCGTTGAGTCCGCCGGGCCCTTGAGTCCGCCGGGCGTTGAGTCCGCCGGGCCCTTGAGTCCGCCGGGGGTGAGGGTGACGGAGGCCGGTAACCCCCTGCGACGGGGAGTAACGCGTTGGCGCTGGCGTTGACCATGCCCGGTCGCGGGGCCAAGGCGTGAGCGGCCGACGAGTCGGGCTGAGCGTCGAGACGACCTGGGTCCCCCGCCTATGATCCGGGCTCCGGCGCGGTGCCCGGGTCGACGGACGGGAGTCTCATGAACGAGTTGGTCGTAGGCTTCGACGGGTCGCATCAGAGCCGGTGGGCGCTGCGATGGGCGGCGTCGATCGCGGGGGCCAGCCGATTCCGGCTGACCGTGACGGAGGCGTGGGAAGGGGGGGATCCCAAGCTGGCCCACCAGACGGGTGACAAGGTCAGGCAAGAGCTCACGCGGACCGCCACGCCCCTGCTCGATGGGCTTCCCGCCGACGTCCAGGTCAACTTCGAGGCGCGGCGCGGCGGAACCGTGACGGCCCTCCTGGAGGGGGTGACGCCGGACAGCGGCCTGGTGCTGGGTTCCCGGGGACGAGGTGGTTTCGCCGGACTGCTGCTCGGTTCGGTCAGTCGGGAATGCATCGAGCATGCCGACTGCCCGGTGATGATCGTGCGACACGAGGGCGTCGCCCCGCTCGCCGGCACCACCATCCTGGTCGGCCACGACGGGAGCCCCAGTGCCCGCGCCGGGCTGGAGTGGGCGACCGCCCTGGGCCAAACGACAGGGGCGCGCGTCGCGGCGGCCTACATCTGGCAGACCGGCAGCTCCGAGATCCAGCCGCGGCTCCACCAGCGTCTGACCGCCGACGCCCGCAGGTCCATCGAGTCGTGGGCCGGCGAGGTCAGCCCGGACGTGCGGGCCATGGAGATCGAAGGCGAGGCCCGATCGGAGCTGGTGAGGCTCGCCGAGCGCGAGCAGCCGGCGCTGCTCGTCGTCGGTCGCCGCGGCTCGGGAGGACTCCGGGCGCTTCGTATCGGAAGCGTTGTCAGCTATCTGGTGACCGCGAGCCCGATTCCGATCGCGGTGATCCCGCCGGTACCGGCGGGCGAGGACGACTTCTGACCGGACTCATCCCGCCGCGACCGTGATCCCCGATGCCGGTGCGCGTCTGGGTCAGGCGTAGGGCGGCACGCAGAGGGCGACGGCGAGGGCGAGGGCGGGGCTCGCGGACCTGCGGGCCGCTCCACTGTTGGCCTAAGTTGAAGGCCTGGTACCCGGTCCGAGGCCTTCGGGCCGTTGCGACAAAGGAGATAGATGTGGGCGCATTGGACGGTCGGATCGCGGTGATCACGGGCGCTGGTCGGGGAATCGGACGCGAACATGCGCTCCTCTTTGCCCGCGAGGGAGCCAAGGTCGTCGTCAATGACCTGGGCGGTGCCGAGGATGGTTCGGGCGCTGACACCGGCCCCGCCCACGAGGTCGTCGAAGAGATCAAGGCCATGGGCGGAGAGGCCGTGGCCAATACAGACAACGTGGCCGACTTCAAAGGCGCGGAGCGGTTGATTCAATCGGCGATCGATGCATTCGGCGACATGAGCGTGCTTGTCAACAACGCCGGCATCCTGCGGGACCGCATGCTCGTGAACATGTCCGAGGCGGAATGGGACGACGTCATTCGCGTCCACCTCAAGGGCCATTTCGCGCCGCTGCGCTTCGCTGCCGCCTACTGGCGCGAGCAGAGCAAGGCGGGACGGCCGGTCAACGCCGCGGTCGTCAACACCTCGTCCACTTCCGGCTTGTTCAACAACCCGGGCCAGACCAACTACGGCGCCGCCAAGACCGGTATCACCAGCCTCACCATCATCGCCCAGAAGGAGCTCGAGCGGTACGGCGTTCGGGTCAATGCCATCGCGCCTGCCGCATGGACCAGGTTGATAGCGACGATTCCGGGTGCCCAGGCGCCAGACGAGACAGGGGAGTGGTCGCCCCAGGATCCGGGCAACATCGCCCCCTTCGTGGCCTACCTCTGCACGGCTGACTGCCCGATCAAGGGCAGGGTGTTCTTGGTACGGGGCGGCGACGTGTACCTCTTCCAGCCGTTCGCCATCGTCGACGAGATCCACAAGGACGGTCAGTGGACGGTCGAGGAGTTGCAGAAGCAGGCTGCCCACCTCGCGGACGTGCCGTTCCAGCTCAATAACCCACGGGGCACCTGACCCGGCCGGTGGGACCCTACCGGAAGGCGGCCTCCGACCGGAGGCGGGTCAGCCATGCTTTGTGCTATGAAAACCGCGTATTACGCGATTTTTATAACACAATCTGGGCGAGGCGGATTGCGAGACGGCGGGACTGCGGAGCCGGCGTTCAGGCCAAACCGGCCTTGGCCCGCTCGAGCCCGATGTCACTGCGGACCATTTGCTCCAGGATCTGCGGAAACTCCATTTTCGGCTCCCAGCCGAGGATCTCCTTCGCCCGCGTCGCGTCGCCGACGAGCTGGTCGACCTCGGCCGGGCGAAGAAAGCGGTCGTCTGTCATCACGTAGGATGACCAGTCCTCGATCCCGATGGCGGCGAAGGCGAGATCGAGGACTTGGCGTATCGACCAGGTCCTTCCCGTGGCCACGACGTAGTCGCCGGGCTCGTCCTGCTGCAGCATGCGCCACATGGCGTCGACGTAATCGCCCGCATATCCGAAGTCTCGCGACGAGTCGAGGTTCCCGAGAGTCAGGGAATCCTGCAGGCCGAGTGCGATCCGGGCCACGGTGTTCGAGATCTTGCGCTCAACGAACTCGACACCGCGGCGGGGGCTGGTGTGATTGAAAAGGATGCCGTTTGACGCGTGGATCCCGTAGGACTCGCGGTAGTTGAGGGTCGTGAAGAAACCGAAGACCTTGGCGGTCCCGTAGGGCGAGCGGGGGTGGAACGGCGTGGTCTCACGCTGAGGGGAGTCATGCACCTTCCCGAACATCTCCGAGGTGGCCGCCTGATAGAAGCGGATGGGGTTGTTGGGGCCGCCCACGACGCGGATGGCCTCGAGGATCCGGAGGACCCCCGCACCGGAAACATCCGCAGTGAGCTCCGGCTGGCTGAACGACAGCTTCACGAAGCTGATCGCCCCCAGGTTGTACACCTCGTCGGGCTGAACCTGCTCCACCGCGGCGATGAGGGAAGAGAGATCGGTGAGATCGCCGCTGATCAACTCGATCTCGGGGATCTCGTCCTGAACGATTCTCGCCTTCGGGTTGTTCTGCCCCCGAATCATGCCGTGGACCTGGTAGCCCTTCCGGATGAGCAGTTCGGCGAGGTAGCGGCCGTCCTGACCGGTGATGCCCGTGATGAGGGCGCGTGGCATGGGACCTCCTTGGTGGGCGCTCGCTGGACAGCGGCTTCCACGAGGATAGACGGCCGCCACGGGTGGTGAGAATTTCACTCGGTGCGATGTCCTGGGTGCTCGGCACGCCCGTCGATCTATCGCGCATCAAGATTGAGACCTACGTGGCGGGAGCGACCACCGACCATCTCACGCCCTGGAAGGCGTGCTATCGGGCGACCCAGCTCAGGGGCGGCCCGACCACGTTTTATCTTGAGCAACGCCGGGCACATCGAGGCCCAGGTAAACCCGCCTGGGAACCCGAAGGCGCACTACTGCGCCGGCCCGGTGCCCGAAGAGGATCCCGACGCGTGGTTGCAAGCCGCGGAGCGCCATTCTGGAACGTGGTGGGAGCACTGGTCGGACTGGGCCCTGGCGCCATGCCCGGCCGATCAGCCGGCGCCGACCGCACTAGGCAACGACGAGTATGCCGTGCTGGCCGGCGCTCCGGGCACGTATATGTGCACGCCGGCCCGTCCGGAAGAGCGGCAGGAAGCTGAGCTAGCTCACGATCTCGCTGGTCTGCAGCACCGGTGTGATCGTCGTGTAGTTGGCGACGTCCGCCATCACGGCTGCCGTGCCCGCCGCCTGTACGGCCTCGTTCATGGCTTCTCGCGACGGGAAGCGAAAGTGGACGGCTGCGACGTACGGTCCGTCCAGGCCGCGGTCGATCTCGGCACCGTCGAGACCCCAGGTCTTGACGGCCAGGGGAATGTGATGGTCCCGGTAGTAGTCGTGATCGAAGGTGGCACCCTCGGTGCTTGGGTAGAACACGCTGAGTCGGATCATGCTCACCAGTCTGCTGCACTGATCGGTGGCTGACCAACTGAGGCGCCGGTCCTGGCCTGGTGGGCGGGACCGTTTAACCTGCCTGCAGGATCTCCACGGAGTTCGCGCTGGGCATCGGCTGCTTGAACCACCTGTCCGGCGTGTCCTCTATGAATGCGATCATTCCTGGGATGCCCATGAAGGCGGGTTCGACGCGGGAGACGAGGAGCGACTGTCCCGATGGCAAACGGATTTGGTCGCCGGTTTTGACGTCAGTGGCAGGTACGCTCTTCCAGGTTTCGGCCATGGCGCATTCTCTCTCGTCGACCGGCCTGACGTCGAACGACCTGAAGTCGAACGACCAAACGTCGAACGACCAAGGGAGACCCACCCCGTAAGATCGGCCGCCGTGGATCAGACCACCCGGCACGTGTTCTTTGAGGCGTGCTTCAACTTCCGGGACCTCGGCGGTTATCAGACGGCCGATGGGCGCCGCCTGCGGTGGGGGACGCTCTACCGGTCAGACACGTTGCATCGCCTCACTGCCGTCGATATTGACGCGTTCCGCGGTTTGGGGTTGCGGACGGTCGTCGATCTCCGCTCGTCGACCGAGATCGACCAGTACGGCCGACTCGGCGTCAGCGACGCCGGCCTCACGTGGCGCAACGTGCCGATGCTGGACAACGTCCGGTTGGTGCCCCGCGACCCTTCGGACCCCCCGCTGGTTTTTCCGGCCGAGCAGTCGCCCGGGGAGGGCTACGTTCGGATTGCCGAGGAGTTCGCCCAATCGGTGGCGGAGACGTTCGGGATCCTGGCCGGCGAGGACGCCCTGCCCGCGGTCTTCCATTGCACCTCTGGCAAGGACCGCACCGGTATCGTGGCGGCGCTGGTGCTGGAGGTCCTCGGGGTGCCCGATGACCTGATTGCGACCGACTACGGCCTCACGGAGGCGGCGCAAATGAGGAGCACTCCCTGGATCGAGCGGCACGAACCGGAGTTCGCCGCGTTTCTCGCCCAGATCCCACCCGAGCATCGCGCCCCCCGGCCGGAGCGCATCCTCGACTTCCTGACCGTCCTTCGGGCCAGATACGGGTCGATTCCGCAGTTTCTCAGCAGATCCGGAGTGCCCGAGCGGCAGCTCGACATCCTGCGTGCCCGGGTCCTGGAGGGGTGAAGGGCAGGCTTGGAGACACCGCTCAGGGCATTCCGGAATCTCTGCCTGCCCGCCGGAGCCGGCCACGGGTAGACTGCAATCGGCGACTGGGCCCCATCGTCTAGTGGCCTAGGACACTACCCTCTCAAGGTAGAGACACGGGTTCGAATCCCGTTGGGGCTGCTGGATGCCGGCACCCCGACGCTCGCTATCCTTACACCTGGCGCCGTTCCGTAGCTTGATGGGCTTTCGTTCTGTTTCGGTCGGGGGAACGGAGCGGTAGGCTCGGCCCTTGTGGCGACGCGATTGGAGGGCAAGGCCGGGATCGTCGTCGGAGCGGGCCAAACGCCCGGCGAGACGATCGGCAACGGGCGGGCCGCTGCCATCGTGTTCGCCCGGGAGGGTGCCCAGGTGCTGCTGGTCGACCGCCGGGTGAGTTCGGCCGAAGAGACGGCGGCCATGATCCGGGCCGAAGGCGGCACGGCTGAGTGCATCGAGGGGGATTGGACCCGCCGAGACGATTGTGCCGCCTACGCCAATGCCTGTGTTGAAGCGTTCGGCAAAGTTGACTTCCTCCATAACAATGTCGGCATTGGTAGCGGAGATGCCTCCCCGCTGCGCCTCGACGAGGAGACCTTCGATCGCATACTCAACGTCAACTTGAAGGGATGCCTGCTGTCCTGCCAGGCGGTTCTACCGATCATGAGGCAGCAGGGCAGCGGGAGCATCGTCAATGTGTCATCGCTGGCGGCGGTGGCTTCGACCCTGCTGACCGCGTACAAGATCTCCAAGGCCGGAATGAACGCGCTGGGCCAGTCGCTGGCGCTGGCGAATGCCGCTCAGGGGATCCGCGTCAACACCATCATGCCGGGCCTTATGGACACACCCATGGCTATCGAAGGAACAGCCCACGCGCAGGGCCTGACCCGCGAGGAGGTCCGTGAGAGGCGCGACCGGGCGGTACCTCTGCGCAGGAAGATGGGGACCGCGTGGGACGTGGCCTATGCGAGCCTCTTCCTCCACTCGGACGAAGCGGGCTTCGTCACGGGCGTCGTTCTACCCGTTGACGGAGGGCAGGCCGCTCGGGTCGGCTGAGACCTACGCAGACCCAGCCTGAGGCAGGATGGTCCGTCGCCGGCAGCCGTCGAAGCCGGTTCCGTGGGTCCCCGGCATCTTCTAGGTCCATGCGGCCGCCGTGCTCGGCTCCGGGGGACCGGTCTGCCAGCGGCGGCGGGTCCGCCAGCTTTGTCGACCCGTGGTTGACGAACACTCGATGCACAGATAGTCTGCACGCGGCCAAAGTTGCTGGGGTTATGCGTCTGACAATGAACTGCATCGGTGCCAGGGGAACAAGATCCAATGGGATTGTTGATCGCGGCCCCAGGTAGGTCCCGGGTTGCGAGTTGCGACGCGCGCGAACGACTTTTTATCAGAGGAGCGTGTGGAGGGATTGCGTACCGCAGAGGATTACCGCCAGTCGATTCGGGATGGGCGGGCGTCGTATCTTGAGGGGAAGCTCGTCGTAGACCCCGTCACCCACCCGCTCTTGCGGGTTTCGGTCGACTGGGTCGCGAGCACCTACGAGCGGACGTATTCGGCCGGCCCGGGAGCCCGAAACCCGATCTTCGATCAGGCCGCGACACCCGCCGAGCTCGAGGAGCAGATGAACTTCCTGATCGAGGCGGATGTGACCGCGGCCAGTACGGCCGGCTGTATGGCGTTGGTCAATGTGGCGCCGCGCCTGGCCGAGGCCAAGCCTGAGTACCGCGACCGCATCGAGGCGTTTCTCCACAGGGTTCGACAGGACGACCTGCGGACTGCGGCGGCGGTGCAGGACGGTGGCGAGCTGCGAGTAGTGCGCCGTATGCGCGACGGTGTCGTCTTGAAGGGCGCCAAGCAGCACGTCCTCGGGGCGGCCGTGGTGCACGAGCTGTGCGTCGTTCCGCCGGGCCGGCTACCGGAGGGAGAGGCCGACCGGGCGATCGCCTGTGCGGTTCCGGTCGACAGTCCGGGACTCAAGGTGATCAGCATCACCACTGCGCCCCGCGCTGAGGATGCGCGGCATTTTCCGATCAGCAGCGAGCGGAGCATTCCCGACTGCACGGTGCTCTTCGACGAGGTGTTCGTGCCTTCGGATCGCGTCTTCCTCGATGGCGAGGTGGAGTACTCAGGCGCACTGGCCGAGGCCATGGGGACCTGGGAGCGGGCCCGGGCCGCGGCCAACATGGCGGACGAGGCGGAGCTGATCTATGGCCTGTCCCAGACCATCGTTGAGATGAATGGGGTACCCACAGCCACCCACATTCTCGACAAGCTGAGCCATATGGCGGTGTGGGCCTCCATGTGCCGGGCCGGATGGACGGCAGCCCTGGCGCACGCCACGACCACCGAGACCGGGATGGTGGTTCCGGCCGACAACCACGTGTACGCAACAATGGCCTACGGCCGAAGTCTGTTCAACGAGATGGTGGCCTACCTGCACGACATGTCCGGTGCGCTGTTGTTGACCTGCCCGACCGTGGCCGACTACGACAACCCTGAGACGCAGATGTACATGGAGAAGTACCTCCGCACCATGGAGGGGGTCACCGGCGAGGATCGCATGAAGATCTTTCACGTCATCCGCGATCTCACCGCCGATCACTACGGAGGCTGGGCCAAGGTCACCAACCAGATGGTGGGCGGGGGCCTCTACGCCCAACGCATGGCGACACTCCGAACGTCTCCTACGGACGCGGCCAAGGCCAGGGCGCGGCGGATGGCGCGTATCCCGGAGCGATGAGGGCGACTGCATTCATGCCTGGACTACATAACGCAATGGCTGAAGATCAGAAGGAAGGTGGCACGCATGATGATGACGGGCGAGCAATACAAGGAATCCCTCAAGGACGGGCGGTCCACATACCTGGACGGGAAGCGCGTCAGCGATCCGGCGAACGAGCCCAGGTTGAAGGTTGCCGTCGAAACTGCCGCGGATGTGTACGACAGCTTCTATAGGGACGACCCGGAAGCGTCCAACCCGGTCTATATCATGCCCAAGTCGATCGACGAGTTTAATGAGCGTCGGCGGCTGCTGGCCCAGGGCAAAGGTGATATGACGCTCGGGACGACGGGCGTGATCCTGCTGGCAATTGCCACCGCGGCACCGGACCTCGCCAAACTCAATCCGGGCTATCGCGAGTGCATCTACGAGTACATCGACTACGTGCGCCGCAACGACCTGCGCTGTGCGGAGAGCATCAGCGACGCCAAGGGGCACCGCAAGCTCCGTCCCAACAAGCAGTCCGACCCGGATTTCTACGTGCATGTTGTCGATCGGACCTCCGACGGGGTGTACATCAACGGCTGCAAGATGCACATCAGCGGCGCCTCGGTCGGCCATGAGCAAGTCGTACTGCCCACCAAAGCGATGCGGCCCGGCGAAGAGGAATATGCCATTGCCTGTGCCGTCCCCGTCAACGCGCCGGGCGTCAAGGTCATCGACACCACGTACGCGCCGTACGGCGATCAGGATCTTCGGAATTTCCCCGTCAGCGGGCACCGGAGCGCCCCAGAAGGATTCGTCATCTTCGACAACGTGTTTGTGCCCAAGGAGCGGATCTTCCTCGACGGCGAGGTGGCGCAGGCCGCTGTCCTCGCCCACTCCCTCGGTCTCTGGGAGCGAGCCGCCGGCGTCACCGGCGGCGGCGCCGGGCTGGAACGAGATGTAGGCATGGCCGCGCTGCTGGCCGAGGCCAACGGCATTGAGAACGAGCCGCACATCAGGGATAGCCTCGCCACCCTCGTCATCCACTCCACCATGTGCCGGGCGGCCGGTGAAGCGGCGATGGCGAATGGACAGCAAAACGAAGACGGCATTGTCTCGCCGTCCCCGCTCTATATCAGCGCCCTCAAGTACTACAAAAACGAGTTCAACGCCAAGCTGCTCGACATTTTGCACGACATCGCCGGGACGTTGACGGTCACGGCCCCGACCTTCGCCGACTTCGAGCATCCCGACCTGCACGATGGGCTTCAGGCCATGCTGGCGACGCCATCTCTGTCGGCCGAGCAAAAGCTACGTCTGTTCCACTACCTACGCGACACCACGGCAGACGCCTATGGCGGTTGGTCGTACGCCACCGGGCAGCTCGCCGGCGGCGGACAGTATGCGCAACGACTCGTCACCATGCGCCACTTCGACATGCAGCACGCCAAGAGCCTGGCCCGTCGCGTGCTGGAGCCGGGGAGCCACGAGGAGGAGCAGCAGGGCGCGGTCGCACCAGTCTGATTCCGGCGGTCTGGTCAGCCGGGCCGGCAAGTCAACTCCTGACACTCTCAGCCGCGCTCCGGTCATCGGTTGCCCTCCGCGCTCTTTCGGCGTCGCGGCTTCGTCCGCGGTTCGGCCGGAGCGCTGTGATCGTGTACGTGAGCCTCGCCCCGATGCTCGTGCTCGAAATTTTCGTGCGGCACATGGGCATGCTTTATCGTGACATGATTGTGTTCGTGATCGTGGGACGCACTTAGATGGTCGAACCCGCCCGTCATCCTGTTGTGATTGTGAGTGACGTGGAAGTGCGGATGAGCGTGAGTCAGGGCTTCGTGGTCGTGGTCCTCCCACTCCGGCGCCCCGTTGTCGATTGCCATTGAGTTACCTCCTGAATAGGTCCGGTTTACCCCCCACGAAGCGCGGAGTCAATCGACCGAAAACGGGAGCGACTCGAAACCTTTAGGTTGGGGCCGGATCGAGACTGGCCCCTGTGCCTCTGCGGAAGAGCCCTTGCCACCCAACGAACGGGCTGTCCGGGCTGCGATGAGGTTTGTGCGTCCCAGCCTCGGGGTAAATCCAGGTGGACCTCGAAGGGTTGTTACGTCAGCCCGATCGGACGCCGATCTCAGATGGAGCCTGATGTGACGACCGATGACCTGGACTGGCTGGCCGCTGGAATATGTCGTGCCATGCCTGCCGAGACTTTCTTTCCCAGTAGCGGAGCGGGAGTTGAGGCCGCCCGGCGTATCTGTGCGAACTGTCCAGTCAAGGATCCCTGCCTCGATTACGCCTTGACCAAGCGAATTACTCAGGGGGTATGGGGTGGAACATCCGAACGCCAACGACGCCAGTTGCGGCGGCAGCGGGCCCTCGAGCGCGGGGCCCACAAGCGCGGGGCCCACAAGCGCGCCTCGGCATGAGTCACCGGACTCCGAGGCCCGGTGGTGGATGCACATCCGTCGGCAGGCCTTCGCCCATTCGGGAAGAGACGCCCACCCGTAGCAAGCCCGTCCAGAGCCGCGCCTGGCGATGCGGTCACCGTCCGTGACGTTCCGGAGTGACGCCGACCAACCCGTGTTTCTCCTGTATGAGCTGGCGCGCCGCTCGGGCAATGCCAGCGGCGTCGATACCAGCTTCCGCCAGCAGTTCCTCGGAGTGGCCCGAGTGGGGCATCTGGGTAATCGCCAGCTGCGCAACAGGCGGTAGACGCAACTCGGTAGCCAGGGCGGTAAGCACGGCTTCGCCGAGGCCTCCTTCATGCCAGTGATCCTCGACGGTCACAATCGGCATGTCGAGTGAGTGCAGCATCTGTGTGTCGAGCGGTTTGATGGAGTAGACGTCGATCACGCGAGCTTCGATATTTTCGTGGGCAAGCTCTTGGGCGGCCTTCAAGGCCTCGTGTACGGTGATACCCGACGCCAGTATCGCCACATCGTCGCCGTTCAGCAGGGTGCGAGAGCCGCCGATGACGAAGTCCTCGTCAGCCGCGTAGATCACGGGGGTGGTTGGGCGGAGAGTCCGCAGATACACGATCCCGTCGGTGTCCACGGCTTTGCCGACCAGCCTCGCCGTCTGGTTGGCGTCGCAAGGTTGTAGCACGGTGGAACCGTGGACTGCTCGCAGCGAGGCAATGTCCTCCAGCGCCATCTGGGAGGGGCCGTCTTCGCCGATCGAGACCCCGGCGTGCGATCCGCATAGGCAATAGCTGGCCCGGCTGATAGCAGACATGCGGATGAAGTCATAGGCCCGGGAGAGAAAGGCGCCGAACGTAGAGACAAACGGGCGCCACCCCAGCGCCTGCATACCGACAGCGGTGGCGACCATCTGCTGCTCCGCGATGTACATCTCGAAGTAGCGGTCTGGTAATGCCTCGCGAAATTTGTCAGCGTAGGTCGAGTTGGACACCTCGCCATCCAGGGCTACAACATCGCTGCGGGCCTGACCGAGCGCGGTCAGGGCGTCGCCATACGCCTGGCGGGTGGCTACCATCGTGCCGGGCTCATATGTCGGCAACTGCAGAGGCCCTTCCATGGAGAACTCATGTGCTGAATGCGCGATGTCCGGTGTGTGCACCTCGACGCGGAGATTTCGCAGGCCGCCGAGCTCGGTGATCGCCTCGTCAGATCGGTCCAGCGGCTTCCCGTGGTAACCGTTCCTGTCTTCAACGTCCTTGACGCCCTTGCCTTTAATGGTTCGAGCCACAATGACGACTGGCCTGCCTTTGGCGGCCAGGGCCTCCGAGTAGGCGTGATCGATGGCCTCCACGTCGTGACCATCGACGACGATCGTGTGGCAGCCGAATGTCCGGGCTCGATCCGCGTAGGAATCGAGGTCCCAGCCGTGCATGGTCGGACCGCGCTGGCCCAGCCGGTTGATGTCCCAGATCGCAACAAGATTGTCGAGCTCGTAGTACGACGCGTGTTCGAGCGCCTCCCACACGGAGCCCTCGGCAAGCTCACTGTCGCCACAGAGCACCCACACGCGGAATGGAAGGCGATTGAGTCGCTTCCCCGCCAGCGCCATTCCCACGCCATACGGTAGACCTTGCCCGAGCGAGCCGGTCGCCACATCCACCCACGGAATCCGCGGCGTCGGGTGGCCTTCGAAGATGCTGTCGATGGAACGATAGGTGAGCAGCTGATCGTCGGAGATCGCCCCAGCGGCGCGAAACATGGCGTAGAGCAAGGTCGACGCGTGACCCTTGGAGAAGACGAGCCGGTCATTGCGCGGGTCGCGCGGGTTTGAGAAGTCGTAGCGGAGATGCCTCCCGAGCAGCACCGCCATGAGGTCGGCCGCCGACATTCCTGAGGTCGGGTGGCCAGAACCGGCCTGCGCGGCCGGACGAATTGAGTCCACCCGAAGCTGCTGGCCCAACTCGCGCCAGAATGAGAGATCATCCACGTTAGCCACCTCCGCATTGTTTGAACTACGTGGCAATGGGTACCACTGCCTTCTCCGGCGGGAAGGCAACTACGGCATCCTCGACCCCCGATCCGGGGTGTCCTTCCAATTCTGCCAGCATCGCATCGATACCGTGCACATAATCCGCGAGCGCTCGGCGCCTCACCTCTCGGGGCTTGGGAGCAGCCAGGCTGGAATCATCTGACATGGTATCTCGATTGCGTGAGATGGTACTACGAGTGACCTACCCACTGGAGGCTCGTCGCAACCAGGCCTTCTTGGAGCGGGTGCCGGTCTGTCAGCGTGGGCCGGCGCGGCCCCAGGTGACTTCCGCAGCTCGGTCGAAGCCGGACGTCCAGCCGGCGTTTCGCTCGATCCGGCCGGGATTGCGAGTTGGTGGACGTCCCGCGGGCCGGATCGAACGAGGATGAACGGCATAGCGATGAGGGTGACCGCGGCAGCGGCCAATATTCCGGCAAGGACGGCGATCAACGGGTGCTCCTTCGGGGGCAGGGCGGAATCGGCGGCGTTCGAGTTGTTCCCGCGTCCGCAGATGGCAACCGTTCGTCGGACGGGGTGGAGATCCGGTGATGCGTCAGGCCATCGCCCGGATGCACGCCTTACGTCGGATCAGTAGATGGAACGCGAGCGGGCAGAGGGCAGTGCCGACATGAGTGTGGCGACCGTTCTCAAGTTGTCCATGTCCGAGATACTGGCTCGGCGCGAATTCATGCCCAGCTACTCGGCACTGAAGCCATGCTTACGGGCCAGCAGTCACCCCAGGGCGAGGTCGCCAACCAGAACGGCATGTGGGCCCTTATCAACTCCATCGGCGGCGGCAGCGACCAGATCCAGCGAAACCTGATTGGCGAACGAGTGCTGGGCCTTCCGCACGACCCTTCGGTCGATCGAGATATCCCCTTCCGAGACGTCCGCAAGGCGTCGGGGGTGCGACCTCTCGGCCAGTCCCAACCGTAAACGGCTAGTGCCGCAGGCGCTCGGCGCTCGCAGTCCCAACCGTAACGGCCAGAGGGCCGAGGGTCGGCATCTGTCAGGCTGGGCGAAAGGCCGGTATCGTCTCACCGCCGTCGGTCGGGAGGAAGCATACGGCGAGCGCTTGTCCGGCGTGCAGTTGGGTATCAGGCTCCACGTCGATGAGGGCGTTCATCCAGGGCCCTTCAGCCAGCTCGACGAGGCCGGCGACGCCGGTAGGCTGGCCGGTCCGGCCGTAGGGGACGACCCAGCTGACGAGAGTGGCCGATCCGGAGGCGGCCTGCCAGGTGATGTCGGGTGATTGACAGACCTGACAGCGGATGGCGGGACCGCTGAAACCTTGCGTGGGTGGCAGGAAGTGGCCGTTCGCACACTGGCGCACGGCGAGGGTCCCTGAGGCGGCGGCGTCGAAGAAGGCGGCCGAGGCCTCGTCCCGGGCGACCTTGGGGAGAGTGGTCATGGCTGTAGCGTCGCCTTTCAACGTCGGGGGTGGGCGCCCAGGATCAGGGTGGAGTGATGGTCGAAGATGCCGCCGTTGCCGCTGCAGAGCACGAAGTCGTGGTCGGCCACCTGGCGTTCTCCGCCCTGGCCGCGGGTCTGGACGACGGCCTCGTGCAGGGGCGTGACCCCCCACAGGTACCACGATGACAGATGCCCTCCGCCGGTATTGGTGGGCATGGAACCCCCCGGGCCGAGGGCGCCGGTGGCCACGAACTCGCCCGCGTCGCCCTTCTTGACAAAGCCGTAGTCCTCCAGGGTCAAGAGCACAGTGAAGGTGTAACAGTCGTAGAACTCCCGCACGTCAATGTCGTCGAGGCCGATCCCGGCCATCTTGAAGGCGATTTCACCTGAACGGGTCGCCCCGCTCTGCAGACCCAGTTCGCTTCCCCGCATGTTGGTGTAGCCGGGGTGGCACTGACCCCAGCCCCACACGTAGGCCGGGGGTTGGGGCAGATGCCGGGCCCGCTCCGCCGTGGTGATGACGACGGCAACGGCCCCATTGGACACCAGGCAGCAGTCGAGCAGATGGAACGGCTCGACGATCCAGCGGGAGTTTTGATGGTCCTCCAGGGTGATCGGGTCGCGCATCTGGGCGATGGGATTCTTCGATGCCCAGGCTCGCTGCCCGACCGCGATAGCACCGAGCTGCTCACTGGTGGTGCCGTATTTTTCCATGTGCCGGCGGGCGGCCAGGGCATACATGGGGTTGGCGCCCCCCAGTCCGATCGCGACGTTTATGCCCGCGAACCCGGTCGGCCCCCGTGTGGCCGCTCTCCTACCGTAGGCCGCCCCTGCCGACGCCCCCGCCTCGGCGAGGGGACAGTCCGAGTGCACGTAGACAATGGTGGAAGCCATACCCGACTGAACCGCCATAGCGGCATACTGCACGGCCGCGCCCGCGGTGGCGCCGGCCGTGGCCACGTTGACGCTCAACTGGAGGTTGCGCAATCCCAACGACGACGCGACCAGCGTGTTGTTGGGCGTGATGCCGTTGCTCATCAAGACGCCGTCCACATCAGAAAGCTGCAAGCCGGCGTCGGCGACCGCATTGAGGACCGCATCCGCGGCCAGCTCGGCCACCGACATGCCGTACACCCGCCCCACCTGGGAGATGCCCAATCCGACAATGGCGGCACCTGCACTCAACTCACTATCCATGACCATATCCCGATCTCCTCTTCCTGCTATCGCGGCTCGAGTTGGTGCCGATCGCGGAACACTAACGTCCCGTCCACCGGGGCGGACGCTTCTCGGCGAAGGCGCGTGGCCCCTCCTTCGAATCCTCGGAGGCCATCAGCCGGGGACTGATCAGCTGCCGATCAGACGCCAGGGCTTCGTCGACTGTCTTGGTGATGTTGGTATACACCGCTTCCTTCGAGAGGCGAACGCACAACGGCGCGCACTCCATGATTTCGGCCGCCCACCGCTCCGCCGCCTTGATCAGTTCTGGAGCGGATACCACTTCATTCACGATGCCGATCCGGTACGCCTCTTGGGCCGAGATCCGTTTGCCGGTCAGGATCATCCCCATGGCGACGTTAAACGGAGCCTTCCGGACGAGTCGATGAATGCCCCCGGCGCCGGCGACGAGCCCGACTCGTGGTTCGGGAAGCCCAAACTGGGCATGCTCGGCTGCGATGATGATGTCGCAAGCCAGGGCGGTCTCGAATCCCCCCCCCATCGCGAACCCGTTCACGGCCGCGATCATGGGCTTCCAGCATTCAAACTCGCTGGTGATGGCGGCAAATGACGGTCGTTTAGCTCCCGGGTCGGGGCGGCCGCCGGCGGCATTTTGCGCCGCGGTGGCCTTCAGGTCGTTGCCCGCGGAAAACGCCCGGTCGCCGGCGCCGGTGACAATCGCAACCCACATCTCATCATCGTCGTTGAAGTCTTGCCAGATCTCCGCCAGTTCGACGTGCATGGGGGCGTGCATGGCGTTCAGCACTTCCGGCCGGTTGAACGTGATATATGCGATCCGGTCCCGTTTCTCATACTCAACAAATTGGTAGGTCATTGTCGAAGTCCCATCCGTCTTGCAGAACTACGTTTCTGGTGGATCTCCTCGAACCCTCACGACAGGCTGACTGCTTGAACTGCCGACCGCCACCCGGGGGGCTGCTGCCCAGGCGCGGCCGGGGCGACTCTAACCCATCTTCCGCGACCGCCGCCGACTCGTCCTTTCTGCGCCCCACAAACGGGCAACACGACCTGTACTCATTTCGCTCCGGGGATGGATGAAGGTTCCAGGAGTCGCGGCGGCCGGCTCGGGGACCGGCTTACCAGGTGCCTCTATGGACGACCTGCTCGAAGGGGCGACGATCGTGGTGGGCAAGGGGGCGCAGAGGGCCGTCGGCGGGGTATCCGAGGGCGAGCATGTAGGCGCAGTGACGGTCCGCCTGCACGCCCAGGATGCGCCGGCAAGCGTCCTGATCCCCGACCGCCGAATGGCCGGAACCGATGCCGAGATCGGTGGCGGCGAGCATCATGGCCATGGTCGCCTGACCGAGGTCGTACTGATCAATGGTCAGGTACCGCTCGCTTTCCGGTTCGGGCAGGACCATGACCACGGCGGCCGCTGCTCCCGCGAGGTGCTTGGCCCCAACCCACACGGTCGAGAGCCCTTCCAGCTGTTGCGGGTCGGTCACCACGACGAAGTCCCATTTCTGCCGGTTGGACGCCGACGGGGACCTCCGGCCGGCATCGAGCACGCGATCCAGGTCGTCGGCAGGGATGGGCCGTTGCTCGAAAGTGCGGACGTTGCGCCGAGCCCTGATTGCATCCCAGGTTTCCATACCCGTGAGGCTATCCCCACCGGCGACCCCGGAGCCTTGGTCGCCGTCGAAGACGAATAAGGATTTGCTCGATCGCCGTGTTGAGGCGCTCTGGATCATCGAGACTCTCCGCAGCGCCGCGTATGAGTCCGGATGTGGCATGAGGGCCTGTATGCCCCGGGCCGGTGGTGTTGGGGTCATCTCGTTGCCGGCCACGGTCAGCAGCAGCATGAACATATCGAACTCGAACCGGCGGTAAAGTCGCGCCGGCCGTTGGGGGAAGCGTCGGGAGCGAAGAGGAGGTCGTCTGATGGAAGTGGTGCGGGGTCGGGCGGAAGGTCAGCCGTCCCAGGCCCGGTCCGATCACTTCACGGGAACGGTGTTTCTCGACCCGGTGCTTGCCGTACCCGAGGTGTCCGTGGGCAACGTGTTCTTTGCTCCGGCGAGTCGAACCTTCTGGCATTCCCATGCGGGCGGTCAGGTGCTCAGCGTGGTCCGGGGACGTGGGCTTGTCGCCAATCGCCTGGGCGAGGCTTCGTTCATCGAGGGTGCGGACGTCGTGTACGCATCGGGCGGCGAGGAGCATTGGCACGGCGGGGCCCATGACTCGTACGTCCTGCATACGGCGGTGTCCATGGGCCTGACCACATGGCTGGAGGAAGTGAGCGCTGCCGAGTACCAGGCCGCCCATCAAGGCGCCGCCGGCCGCACGTCGCGGTAACGGCCCGGCTCTCCCCGGCCTCCTGTCGGACAGCAGGTCCACCGGCCCCGGCCCTCCTGTCGGACAGAGGGTCCTCGCCCCGGGACCTCCTGCCGGCCGCCACCGGGGTGGAGAAGAAGCGCGGGTGTCACCCGTTTGTGGGCCTCGCAGCGTTTCAATGGGTAGAGAACGGATGAGCTCTTGGTGAAGTGGCATGGCGAACCGCACAAGGCCCGAGTCGCCGCTGTCGATTGCGGACGGCGCGACGACCAGAGAGACTCTCGGCATCGACGCGCCGGATGATTTCGAGGCCTTCGCCGCCGACGTCCTCCCGAAGCTCCTCCGTCTCGCCTGTCGAGTGGGGGCCATCAGGCCGGACGCCGAGGATCTGGCCGCGGAGGCGTTGGCCCGGGCTTACGCCTCGTGGGGCCGCGTCAGCTCCCTTCCCTACCGGGAAGGTTGGGTGCTGCGGACCGCGGCGAACCTCGCATGCGACCAGGCCCGGCAGCGAGCTCGCCGCCGCGGCCCGCAGGGGGCTGGCATCATGGCCGGCGGTCCTTCCGGGCGGGCCGACCCCGGCGCCATGCCTGGATTCGAGCAGTCCGCCGCAGAACGTATAGATCTCTCGAGGGCACTTTGCCGCCTCTCCCGGCGGCAGCGCCAGGCCGTGGTTCTGCATTACCTGGCGGGTCTGACCGTCAAGGAGACCGGGGCGGCGATGCGAGCCTCGGCCGACACCGTCAAGAAGCACCTGGTCCGGGCGTTCACCAAGCTGCAGGAGCAACTCGTGGTCCTACCGGAGGATCAGCACGATGGATAACGACGCCTATCTCGACCCAGTGGCCCAGGATCGGATCATCGCAGAGGCGGTCCGCCGAGGCCGGCGACGCCGGCGTCGCTGGCGCCTCATTGGCACTGGCGCGGTGATTGCCTCTGCCGCTGGGGCCGTGGCGATCGGGTTGGCGCTCACTGGAGGCCAGGCGGCCCAGCGGGTCACCACCGTGAACCCGGCCATGGCCCCGACCACGACCAGCCCGGCCATGGCCCCCACCACGACCAGCCCGGCCATGGCCCCCACCACGACCAGCCCGGCCATGGCCCCCACCACGACCAGCCCGGTGGCGGGGTCGGCGGCCCCACCGTCCTCAGTCTCGCCTTCGCCGGGAAAGACGCTCTCGCAGCCGTTTCCGTGCCGGTCCGGCCAGATCCGTATCAACGTCATCCCCGACGGTTACGGCATGGGCTCGGCAGCAGCGCAGATCAGCTACGTCAATACCTCCGCCAGTGAGTGCGTGCTTGCGGGGTATCCGGGCATAACCGTTTCGAACGAGTCCGCGAGGACATCGGTTACGGCGAGACCCACGCAGCCTGGTAGGTACCTCCAGAACCAGAATCTTGGCTGGTCCGCTCCATCGCCTGTGGCTGTCAAGCTGGTCCCCGGTGCTCGCGCCGTGTCGTTGATGGGATGGGACACGGGGGCGAGCCTGGCCCCGAACATGGTCTCGAAGTGCGTGTCCGGTCCCTGGAGAGTAGCGATAACCCTGCCGAGTGGCGGCGGAACGATTGTGACCGCCGGGAATCTCGGAATTGGACTGTGCGCCAACCTCGCAGCCGAGCCGATTCAGCCGGCGACCTATCGACCCTCGCTGTAAGCCTGGATCTACGGATGTACGTAGAGCATGTAGTCGCACTGCCCAAACCCGAAAGTGCCCCTGATGAGCGGGTTCGTCACGTCAAGGTCGACATAGATGTTCTGGCCGCCACGGCAGGCCGAGCAATTGTCGAGGCGCGAAGCTTGACTGTACTGCCACACAGTGGTCGGCGTGCCGGCGACCCCGTATACATGCCAACCCGGGCCAGGTGAGTCGCAGCCTCCGAGGCTGCACGGGAAGCCACTGGCCGGAACGTATTGTGGCTCGTAGCTCCAGGACTCGCCGTAAAACCTCGTGGCATAGGCGTTGCGGATGTCAACCGCGTCGAAGGTGTTGATGTAGAGCGCAGGAAATATCGGATGGCGCCCGCCTATCTCAAAGGCCCGAAGGGCGGCGCCCCAACCCGCGTAGTACTGCCTGCTGATCTCGGGATAGGGCGTCTCGACGTCGAGGAAGACGAACAGGTTGTCGGATCCGGGCAGGCGCAGTCGGGCGCTCAGCGATTCCTTGATGACGCCGCACACGTAGAAGCCGTCCGCGACGCCCGTCGCATAGGTGCTGCCGGGTCCGGGTGTTGGATACGGAACCGCAATCGGCAGGATCCACGAGTTCCCGCGGACGGTGTTCGCGTAGGCACTCACCGCTTGCCTGAGAACATTTGCTTCCAGGTCGCCCCGCCAGTGATCGTTGCCCGACGGGGTACCGTGATCGAAATAGCGGCCCCACCACACGATCTCGTCATGGGGGGCGCCGGCGTATTGAACGTTGATGACATAGTTGGCGAGGTTGGTCCCACCAACCTCTGTGAAAAGAGGAGCCAGGCTGTCGGCTCCCCAGAACGCGGGCATGGTCAGTTCCTCCGAACGAGGTTGGCTCGAGGCGGGGCGCGAAATGCCATCGTCGCCCCGTCAGGGTCTATGGCGTAGATGGCGGAGTCGAGGTCGCTCTGCGCCATCAGGTACGTGCCGGAGGCGTCCACACTCACGTCGGACACGTAAGAGCCGGCCAGCAGGTGGTCGACAGGTTCGAACCCGGGTCCGAGTTGCCATATTCCGCCGACGCCCTCGCGGTTGTCGACGACCCAGGTTCGCGACCCGGCAGTCTGGAAGACCCGGCGCAGACGGCTGCCCTGGTAGGCCAGGTACGGCGGCCGTTCGGTCTGGCGGGGGAACGTGCTCGCTGAATAAGTGCCTGCGGCATCCGGCCGGTTGTGGAAGATCCATCCGTCACCGCTCGACGCGACAGCCAGGCCGTCGGGGCCGAAGGTGCCCTGTAACGCGGGCGGGTGCCGATTGTTGGCGTACTCGACCGGCAAGGCGCAAAAAGTCTCATCTGAGTGGCCGGCGGAGTACCGGTGCACGCCGTCAAAGGCGACGTGCACAAGGGGCGACCCCGGATGAGGCCACTGGTAGAAGCTGCTGCCGAGGCCGGCTCGCGTCTGCGGTGTCGGGGTCACGGCCGAGATGGCCGAGAGGTGTTCGCCGTCGAAGTCGAACAGCATCACTCTCGGAACAGCCGGGGGCACCCCAGGCATGTCCAGAGCGATCATCGCCGCGGCTCCGTCGCCGCTCACCTTGAGTGCGGGCCGGCAAGCCCCGGCCACTTCGCCGCCGATCCATCGATCGACCAGGGTGCGCGTTTCGAGATCCACCGCTTCGAGCACCGGCTGCGCCGTGAAACGGATTGGGCCGATGTTGGGCCCGACCTGCGACTCCGAACCGCCGAATATCCGCCTCCAGGTGTGACAGCAATAGAGGAAGGAACCCCTTACCGTCGCTGTTGTCGCACTCTCGACCGTCGACGCCCCATTGGTCCTCCCGGCGCCCGGCAGGCTGAAACTCGCGCTCGGTCGGGTCGTGGTGATGACGGTAACTCTCGTGGACGCCGCACCGTCGCCCCACGATTGGGCAATGTTGTAGAGCCGGTTGTCCGCCGCGATTGTGTCACCGCGGTACGGCCCGGACATCGTTGTGACACCCGTACTTCCCAACGCGGCGACGTGGTAGCCCTCTTCTGGGTTCGTAGTGGAATCGGAAGGTAGCGTGAGGAAGACACCGGTCGGCCTCTTTGGAGTTGCCGGTCCGGCTGCCAGGGCTGGCCCAGGATCGGCCCCCAGAACATCGATCACGCTCCCGCCAAGAAGGCCGGCGCCGAGCAGGGCGACGGCCCGTTTGATGGCTTCACGGCGGCTGAACACTTCGTGGCGGGGGCTGAGGTCGTCGAGCGCGTCAGCGACATCCTGGAGCGACGCACCCAGCCCGAGGGCCTGATTGATTTGCGCCTCCGCCAGGTGGTCCTGTCCCCGGGATGCGAATACCTTTGCTTTGCGCAGCGCGATCCGGTGCTCGTCCTGCCGCGACCGTGACCGACGCGGCGGGCCGGGCCGCAACCTCGTTGCATCGCCCTCGGAGGGATCGTTATTCGCGCCGCCTGGCGCTTGCTTGTCGCTCGGGCCCATATGAAACTCCCACCACCTGGTGCTCGAGTGGACCAACGACGAAAGTCTTATCGGCCTGCTGTTGGTTCGTCAACGATTGTTCTTTAAGAACTCGAAACGTCAGTTCTGAAGGGCGGGCAGATCATCCAGTACTTCAGACGACCCAGTGGCCCTTTTGATCAGCCAGGGACACGTGCTGTCCGTCCTGATCGGGGAGACTGAAGGCTGGCGCGTGCGTGCCGATTTCGAGCATGCGGCTCAGGGAAGCCACACGAGGGAAGGGCGGCGGGTGATCCCCCTGGCCGCGCACGCAAAAGCGGAGCGCCCGGTTTGAATTTTCTGGCGCGAACTCTGCCCGCTCGAAGGGGAGCGCGCTACAGAGAATGAAGGGTTTGTCGTCACAACGAAGCCCGGGCCCCGGCCCCGGGCGAGTGGCGCCGTTTCGACCACCAGACCAGAGCGAGGATGCTCACCACCGTCAGCGCGCCAAGGATGATCGGAGTGATGTAGGGCTTCCAGTCCGAATGCGTCCCGTCTGCTGCTATCGAAAGCAGACCGGGCTGGCCCGGGACAGCCACCGCCTGGACGATCTGGCCCTCCTGTCGGAGGGTCCGGCTTCCGCCAATCACCTCGTCATAGCTGCGGCCGGCCAGGCTGTAGGTGCCGCGACACTCCCAGTATTCGATACCCATGCCGACACCGGAGCTGATGCCCTGGCATCCCGTGACGGTCACCTGGACCGGTACGCCCCGGTGCCGCAAGGTGTTGGCGCGGGAGTTCTCGCGGGCCGCGGAGAAGGTCAACGCGATAGTGATCGCAACGAGTGCCACCAGGACCCCGATCACGATGACACGCACGACTGGACGGGCATCCATGTCACCGATCCGAACTCCCCGGACGTAGGTACCCTCCTCCTGGTTCGTTTCGTTTGATTCTCCGGAAACTGCTGACACTGGGATGGAATCCTAGGCAACGAACGTTCCGGCATCGTCACCGCCCCAAATCCTCAACAGCACAGAATCCTCAACCGGTTGACCACCGGAGCTGACCCGTCGCTCGACGGCGTCCGCCATACTGATCCAATGCGTGTGGGTGTAGGACTGGACGCCGGGCTCCGGCTCAGCTTTGACCGACTGCGAGAGGCCGGGCGCGAGGCAGCTCGGCTCGGCTTCGAAAGCGTATGGACCCCGGCGGGCGGTGTGCCTGACGCCTTCCACATCTGCGCGGCCTGGGCGGAGGATACGCCGCTCTGGACGGGGATCTCAGTGGTACCAGCGGCGCGGATGTGGGGACCGCTGGCCCTGGCCGCTCAGGCCGCCACAGTGGGCCTGCGTTCCCAGGGTCGGTTCGTCCTGGGGCTCGGGACCGGCGGCTATGGGCCGGCGTTCTGGGCATCTGTCGGTCTGCCGGATCGGCCGATCGCGGTTATGCGTGACTACCTCACGACCGTGCCGGCCCTGCTCGCGGGCGAGACCGTTACCTACGAAGGTCCGGCCATCCATCTGCGGGGCGCCTCGCTTGGCAGACCGGATCTGCCTCGAGTCCCGATCCAGCTCGGAGCCCTGGGGCCGCAAATGGTACGCCTGGCGGGCGAGCTCGCCGACGGTGCTCTGCTCAACTGGGCCACGCCGAAGCGGATCGACGAAAGCCGCCGTCTGGTGGCCGAGGGCGCGGCCCGGCGGGGCAGGGACCCGGGCGAAGTGGCGCTCACCATGTACATCCGGGTTTGCGTGGATGACGACGTGGTGGCCGCCCGTCGGGCCTTCGGCGCTCAGGTGCTCGGCTACGCCATGGGCCGGCCCGGCACCCCGTTGACCGCCGGTTACCGGGGCCTCTTCGCCGAGATGGGATTCGGCGAGGTCCTCTCGGAGCTGGAGGAGCGGCGCGCCGCGGGGGAGTCGATGGACGCGCTGGTGGACGCCGCCCCCGACGCCATGCTCAGCACCGTCGGGTACTTCGGTCCCGCCTCGGGTGCGGCGTCGGCCTACGCCCGCCTCACCGCCGGCCTGGACGAGACCATGGTGCGGATCATCACCGCCCACCCCGGGCTGGAGCCGGTGGTGGCGACCATGGAGGCGCTCACCCCCGAGCGCATCAGGGCCGCCATCGCTGCCGCCCCCGCGCCATAAGGCCGCGCCCGTCGGCTGCCGGGGTCAGCCGGCTTGACTATTCGCCGCGCCAGAACTCGCCCCGGTACCAGATCAGGGGCCGAGAGGGCGAGCCCAGGCGGGCGTCCACCACCTCGGCCTCGATGAGCTGAGACCAACCGGCGTCGCGTCGGTCGCTGACCCGGCAGGCCAGTTGGTCAGGTGCGGTCAGCAGTCGCGGTCCGTGGGTGGAGGCCTCTACCTCCAGCAGGGCGGGATCAGCCGGCAGGGCCCCGGCGAAGTGCTGAGCCAATCGCCGGTGCTCGGTCCGGTCGGCGAGAAGATGCACGACGAAGGTGCCCCGCTGCTCGATGGCCTCGGCCAGGTCGGAATCCGGCCCGATCAACCCGATCAGTCGGCCGGGTTGACCTTGGGCCAGGAGCACCGATGACACCGTGAGCCCGGCCCAGGCGGAGGCGGCGTCGCCCGAGGTCCACACCGTGACAGGCGCCGCCAGCCGGGCCCGGGCCCGGCGCACCGGATCGTGTTCCGATGGGGGATCGGCCCACGGGTCGCCGTAGCGAAGCGTTGAACCCGTCGGCCGAGGTTGGTCGCCTGGTGCCACTGGTGCCACCTGTCAAACCTAAGTCTCACGCGATACTGGAGGTCGGTGTCTCACCGGCCGGGGGCACCCGGGTGGGGGACAGGTCGACGCGCCGGATCGCCGCCGCGAAGCGGCGGGCGTCGCGGGGCGCGCAACCGTGCTCATCGTTGTTGAAGTAGACGTACAGGTCGGCGCCGGGCGCCCACAGGTCGGCCAGGTGACCGGCCCAACTCTGCAGGGCGGTCCGCCCATAGCAGGAGGGCGGCTGGCCCCGGCCCCCGTGAAAGCGCACGTAGCCCCAGCCGGCCGTCTGCCACAAGGGTGTTCGGCGCCCTCGCGAATCGGTGAGGCACAGCGCGGCCTGGTGCTCCTCGAGCAGTCGCCGGGTCTCAGGGACGTACCAGCTGTCATGGCGGAACTCGACCGCGACCCGCGTCCCGGCGAAGGCCCTGAGCGTTGCGGCGAGGGCGGCCGTATCGAGGTCCAGGTTCGGCGGCAGTTGCAGGAGCACCGGTCCGAGCTTCGCTCCGAGGGCCGCCAGGCGCTCGCGGAGGCGCTGCACCGGCTCGTCCGGGTCGCGGAGGCGGCGGATGTGGGTGAGATAGCGGCTGGCTTTGACGGCCACCACGAAGTCGTCAGGAACGGTGGCGGCCCAGCCGGCGAACGTCGCCGCCTCCGGGAGGCGATAGAAGGCGTTGTTGATCTCAACGGTCGCGAATCGCCGGGCGTAGTAGTCAAGCCACTGCCCGGTCGGCAGCCGCGGAGGATAGAACCTGCCGCGCCAGTGCGGGTAGTGCCAGCCGGAGGTTCCGACGTACACGCTCATGCTCCGGTTCTACCCCGGTGGCGAGCCCGGTTCTACCCCGGTCGCGATCAGTCAGGTTCTCCGGGAGGGGAACCACCCGGCTGGGTCCGGTGAAAATTAGCCCCCGCCGTTGGCGCTCTTGGTCAGCCACACGTTGGTGGGATCGAACTGGTTGAGGCCCGGCACGAAGACCGTATTGTGGACCTGCTTGGCGTGGTAAGCGGGGAAGGTCGGCGTCGTGATCTCGAACACGGGCGCATCGGCCATCACCTGGACGTCGGCCTTGTTCCAGATCGATCCCGCCGCCGAGACGGTCGGCGCCGACTCGCCCTGCGTGATCAGCTGATTGGTCGCCGAGCTGTTGTAGAACCCGAAGTTGCTGCCGCTCGGCGGGTACGACGGCGGCCCCGAGAACAGCGGGTTGAAGAATGACAGGGCCCCGTTCCCGTACCAGTCCGGGTACCAGCCGGTGAGCGCCATGTCCCAGACACCGCGGTGCGCCACGCTCGGTACTTCCATGTACTTGGTGAAGAAGTCGGCGTTGGGGGTGCCGACACCCTGCACGGTGATACCCACCTGGCCAAGGTCAGCCTGGAGCGTCTGGAACATCTTGACCTGGTAGTCGTAGTTGTTCGTGTAGAGCAGCTTGAGCGTCAGGTGGCGGCCGCCGAGCAGTTGCTTGGCCTTCTGCGGGTTGTAGGGATACGGGTCGAAATTCTGGGACCCGACGATCCCCGGCGGGAGGATGTGGGTGAGCGGCGGCGACACCAGGGGCCCGCCGTCATCCTGGATCAAGTGCGTCCGGTTGATGCCGTATTCGAGGGCCTGCCGCACCTGCACCTTGGCCATGGCCCCGCCGTTGTTGGGCGACACCTCGTTGAACACGATGTAGGGATTTGACCCGTAAGAGGGGCCTAGAACCAGATTGGGGTTCTTGCTGGCCAGCAGTCCGGGAATGGCCGACGCGGGGACCTGCGTGTCCCAGCCCATGTCCGCGGCAGGCGTGTTGGTTTCGAGCTCCTGCTGTATGGCCGTCTGGTTGCCGGTCATGGACACGTCGATCTTGTCCACGTAAGCCTTGCGGATCGGGTCGGTGCTGGCTTTCCAGACCGGGTTGCGCACGTAGACGATCGACTTGGCCGGCACGTAGCTCTGGATCATGTAGGGGCCGTCAGAAATGGTGTGCTGAGCCAGTTGGTCGCTGGCCGGGAGGTAGTTGAGGTACTCGACCGGAGCGGGCGAGAACACCGGCATGGCCAGTTGGTCGACGAAGTAGGTCGCCGGCCGGGTGAGAGTGAACACCACGGTCTGCGGATTGGACGGATCGACGCTCACCCCGGAGATCGTGTGCGTGTCGATATACGACTTGATGGCCGCGACGTTTCCCGCCACCTTGCCAAAGGCGGTGCAGTAGCTCTCCATCCCCTGGATCAGGGTCTCGAAGTCGGGGAGACCTCCAAACGGCTGCACCGGGTTGCAGCTTCGCTGCAGTCCCCGGACCACGTCGGCGGCGGTGACCTGGCGGGGCGGGGTGGCATCCCACATGACACCGTTGCGGATCGTCAGCTTGTAGACGGTTCCGTTGTTGGTGATGCCGCCATTGGAAGTGGTGGGGATCTGGGTGGCCAGATCCGGCTGGGGGTCGGTGACCTGGCCCGGGATGGCGGGATAGGAGAGCAACTGCCGGTCCCACATTCGCAGGTTCAGATAGCCGACGGTGTAGTACGAGATGTTGGGGTCCATGTAGTCGACGTCGCCGGTCCCGAGCATGCTGAGGGTGCCGCCCGCTACGGGAGTACCTCCCGGGTTGGTGCTGCCCCCGCCGCTGCTGGTCCCGCTGGTGGTCCCAGGGCTTCCGCTCCCGGCGTGGCTCCCGGAGCTTCCGCACGCGGTGAGCACCAGGCCCAGGATCGCAACACAACCGGACAGTGCCCACTTCCGACTCATCATCGACCTCCCCGTCGAGAACCGGACGGTGTGAAGGGTAGTGCGCGTCCTGACTCGCTGTCAGTGTTCCCTCAGGGTTCCCTCAGGGCCGGCCCTGTGCCCCGCCACCGGCGGAACCGGGCAGTTCGTGCCAGCACAATGCAGAACTCGATGGCTCCAACTCGGCCGTTTGCCGGGCGGCTTCGAGCACCTGTTCGGTATCGGAGAAAGGGGGTGGCGAGGACCGGGGTCCCCGGACCACTCCCATCGCCGAGGGGCGCCCCGGGAGGGCGGTAGCCTTTCGTGCCATGTCGATGACGACACGAGACCGAGCCCTGGCCCTCGCCAACGAAGGCGGCGCCAGGGTCTTGCACGGCCTGGAGGGCTTCGTGCTGCGGTCTTCGCTTGTCCCGACGACGCCGTTCCTCCCCGTCGACGTGTTCGACTGGATCCCTGGCCTGGAGACCAACTGGCAGGTCATCCGGACCGAGCTCGACCGGGTCCTGACCTACCGCGACTTCCTGCCTAACTTCCAGGACATCTCCGTGGACCAGGCCTCGATCACCGATGACGACGGCTGGAAGACGTACTTCTTCTCCGGATACGGGTTTCGGTCCGAGGCCAACTGCGCCCGGTGTCCGGAGACGGCCGCCCTGCTCGATGGCATCCCCGGGCTGACCACAGCGTTCTTTTCGATCCTGTCCCCCCACAAGCACATCGGTGAGCACCGGGGGCCCTGGCGCGGCGTCCTGCGCTATCACCTGGCCTTGCGGGTCCCCCAGCCCGCGCAGCGAGCGGGCATCAGCGTCGGTGGCCAGGTCGCTCACTGGGAGGAGGGTCGCAGCCTCCTGTTTGACGACGGCTACGAGCACTTCGCCTGGAACGACACCGACGGGGTGCGGGTCGTGCTCTTCGTGGATGTGATCCGCCCGCTCAAGCCGGCCGCCGACCGCCTCAACCGGGCCCTGATCTCGGCCATCGGCCGATCGCCCTACATCCGGGACGCCCGCAACCGCCACGAGGCCTGGGAACGCCGCTTCGAGACACTGCGGGCGGGAGCCGGCGGGGCCGCGGCCCCCGGGCTCTCATCGTGAGCCGGCCGTCGAGCCCGGAACCCGCCGGCGGGCGACGCCCCCTGGGCGATCCGTTCGGGCTACCCGACGCCCTCGATGCGCCCAAGCCGCAAGCGGACGTTTTCGCCAAGGTGGACGACGCCCGCCTCGACGAGTACCGCCTGGCCGAGTCGATGGATCTCATTCCCTTCTACCATGAGCTTGACGGGGAGATCGGGCCGACGGTGCGGTTTCGCGGCCGGCAGGTGGTCATGCTCGGCTCCAACAACTATCTGGGCCTGACCACCGACAGGCGCGTCCGGGCAGCGGCGGCTGCCGCGGTGGATTACTACGGCACCGGCATCACCGGCAGCCGGCTGCTGAACGGCACCCTGAGCATCCACCGCGAGCTGGAGGACCTGCTCGCCGACTGGGTGGGCCTGGAGGCCGCCCTGGTCTTCACGACCGGGTACGCGGCCAACCTCGGCCTGATCGGCGCCCTCGTAGGTCGCGATGACGCGGCGGTCGTGGACTCGGCCGCTCACGCCAGCCTGGTAGATGGCGCCCGCTTCTCCGATGGCACCCTCCGGGCCTTTCGCCACAACCGGGCCAACAGCCTGCGCCGGACCCTGCGGTCGTGGCGGGAGCAACCGGAGGCCGGCGGTGTCCTGGTCGCGGTCGACGGCATCTACTCCATGGAGGGCGACTGGGCCCCCCTGACCGACATCGCGTCCCTTTGCCAGGATTTCGGCGCCCGGCTGCTCGTCGACGAAGCGCATGCCCTTGGCGTGGTCGGACCCCGGGGAGCCGGGACCTCGGCCGCGACCGGCGTCCGGCCCGACCTGATCATGGGGACCTTCTCGAAGGCCTTGGCCAGTTGCGGCGGCTTCGTCGCCGGACCCAAGTCGGTGATCGACTACCTCAAGGTGACGTGCCGGCCCTTGATGTTCACGGCTTCAGGGGTGCCCGCCGCCCTGGCCGCCGCCCTGGAGGCAACTCACATCGCCCAGGCCGAGGAGTGGCGCCGCGAGGCGGTCACCGTCCGGGCCGAACAGCTGCGCGCCGGGCTCGCCGCCCTGGGTCTTCCGGTGGCGACCCAGGTCCACAGCCCCATCGTGAGCGTCCGGGTGGGCGACAACTGGGACGCCGGGCTGCTATGGAATGCGCTGATCGACGAGGGTGTGTACACCAACTGCGCCATCCCGCCGGCGGTCCCCCGGGCCATGCTGCGGGCGTCGGTGATGGCCACCCACAGCGAGCGGGACATCGACCGCGCCCTGGAGGGTTTCAGCGCCGCTATGGCCCGGCGGGCTCGCGAAGGATGAGGGCTCGAGGCTGAGTTCTCGAGTCCGGGGTTACGGGGTGGCCGGCCGCTGGTAGAGGCGCCACACCTTCGATCGGCGGCCGCCCAGGGCGGCGATCTGGTGATTGATGCGGTGATTGGTTGCGAGGGTCCAGGACGCCTCGGCGGTCGAGACACCGTCGCCGCTCAGGCGGTCCACGATCTCCCGGTACAGGAGGGGACCGAGGGCCAGGTGCTGGTAGTCGGGGCGGATGCCGAGCGCCCACACCCGGGCCGTCCGGACCTTCTTGCGACCGGTCAGCAAGGGGTACCACCCGAAGGGGAACAACCGGCCCGAGCGCACCCGCCGCATCAGCTGGTTGACATCCGGCAGTGCGAGGCAGACGGCCACGACCTTCCCCTCGGGAGTTTCCAGCCCGAAGGCCCAGTTGGGGTTGATGATCTGCTTCAGCTGCCCGGCCAGGTGCCGTATCTCGGCCTCGGGCATGGGCGCGAATCCCCAGTTGCCCTGCCAGGCGGCGTTGTACACCTCGAAGAAGCGGCCGACCTCGGCGTCGAAGTCGGCCATGCGGATGCTCCGGACCTGGACCCGGGCGCGCTGCTGGATGCGGTCGAGGGTCTGCCGTTGCCGATCCGAGAGCGCGGTCGTCGCCTGGTCCAAGCGCCAGCCCCAAAGGTCCATGGCCTGCTCCCAGCCGTGTTCGACCCAGAGCGATTCGTAGTAGCGGGGGTTCTGCAGGGTCAACAGGGCCGGGGGATCGTCGAAGCCCTCCACCTGCAGCCCCAGCTCGTCGTTGGTGGTGAAGCAGGCGGGGCCGACACAGAGGTCTGCGCCGCCTGCCGCAGCCCAGGAGGAGGCCGCGTCGAACAACGCCCCGGCCACGGCCGGGTCGTCGAAGCTCTCGAAGAAACCAATCCAGCCCCACCGGACGTTTTGGTACTCGTTGAAGCGGGAATCGATGCAGGCGCCGATCCGGCCGACGGGCCCGCCATGCCGGTACGCCAACCACAGGGCCACGTCCTGGTGCCGCATGGCCGGGTGCCTGGGTGAAAGTCGATCATAGACACTCAAACGCAGCGGAGGTATCCACCCCGGGTCGCCGCCGTGGATACGAAACGGCACGTCCACGAACAGCCGGCGACCGCGGATGCCGCAGACCTCGCGGATCTCCAGAGCAGGCATCCCGGGGACGCTATCCGACCCGGTTCCCGGGCCGATGGGCGCGGTGGGACTGGCGGCTGACAAGCTGTCGTCATGGCCGAGCCCAGCCGCCCCAGCCCCGAAGCGCCCCTCCCCCCCGTCGAGAGGGTGCGTCCCGGGCTGTGGAGCATCCCGGTTCCGATCCCCAACAACCCGCTTCGCTACGTGCTGGTCTACGCCTTTGAGACCGACCGGGGCCCCTATCTGATCGACGCCGGCTGGAACACCGACGACGCTTACCAGACGCTGGTCGCCGGCCTCGAGCAGGCCGGGTCCTCCATCGATTCAGTGGTCGGGGTGCTGGTGACCCACATCCACCCCGACCACTACGGGCTGGCCGGTCGGGTGCGTGAGGCGTCCGGGGCGTGGGTGGCCCTCCACCCCGCCGATGCCCGCCTTATCCAGTCCCGGTACAAGGAACCGGAGGAACTGCTGGACCTCTTGGCTGCGATGCTGCGCCGGGACGGGGCGCCCGCTGAGGACCTCACCGGCCTGCAGCAGGCCTCCATGCCGGTCCGCGCCTTCGTGACCGCGGTCACGCCCGACATCCTGATGGAGGACGGAGACCAGCCTGAGGTGCCCGGCTGGGACCTCACCGCCATCTGGACACCCGGCCACTCGCCGGGCCATCTGTGCTTCTACGAGTCCGGCCACCGCCTGATGTTGTCGGGCGACCACATCCTGCCCCGCATCAGTCCCAACATCTCGGTTCACCCGCAATCAGGACCCGATCCGCTCGGTGCCTTCCTCGAGTCCCTGGCCAGAGTCGAGGCCTACGACGTCGACGAAGTGCTGCCCGCCCATGAGCACCGTTTCACTGACCTGCGGGCCCGGGTGGCGGCGCTGAAGGCCCATCACCAGGAGCGCCTGGAGGAGGCGATCTCCGCCATACGCGCCGGGATAGACACCGCCTGGGGGATCGCGGAGCACATGACCTGGAACCGGCCCTGGGACGATATGCAGGTGTTCGTGCGGCGGGCTGCGGTGGGCGAGGCCCTCGCCCACCTGGAGCACCTCAAGCGCCTCGGAGTGGTTCGCGAGGAGGTCGGCGAACCCTCGTACTGGCGGGTAGTGGACACCGCCGCCCGGGCGTGAGCGGCCAGGGCCCCTGAGCGGCTGGGGACCTGAGCGGCTGGGGACCTGAGCGGCTGGGGACCTGCGCGGCCCGACCCCTGCGCGGCCGGACCCCGGCGCGGCCCGACCCCTGCGCGGCCGGACCCCGACCGCCGATCTCAGTTCAGCCCAGGCGGGTGACGGCCAGCGAGGCCGCCAGCAGGACAACCGCCCAGGACAGCGCCCGGAGAGCCGCCTCCAGAGGGGCGAGCAGGGTCCGCTCGTCGATGGGCACCACCTGACCGTCCCGTAGCGTCATCTGGCCCTCGACGCCGGTGGCCCGCCGGCGGACCAGCCGGGCCGGGGAGCTGAGCCGCCGCTGCGCGGCCGAGAGCGCTAACGCGAAGAGGGCGGCGAGGACGGCACCGACGGCCAGGTCTTCCGCCTGGGCTACGTAGGCCGTGAGGACCGGGAACGCCCCCCATGCCGCCGCGAATCCGAGGTCGGTGTGGATGATCCCGCCAAACCACTCGAGGTTGTAGGCCAGCACCAGCAGCGGTCCGAGAACCAGGAAGGGCAGCAGCGGCCATCCGATCCTCGACAGGCCGGCGAAGCCGAGCGCTACCGCCCCCGCCAGGGAGACGGCGCTCACGACCACGAGCAGCGGTGCCGGAATCCGGGTGCCAAGCGGCCGGCCCCGGAGCTCGTCGAGGGCGTGAGCCGCGATGCCGACGGCGAGGAAGAAGGCGAGCAGGGTGGCGACCAACCGGCTGGTCGCCACATGGGGCGCCAGCGCGGCGCCGATGACGACGTAGGAGAGATGCCAGGCCGTGTACGGCGGGTGGAGCACGTTCCACCAGTCGCGCCAGGCGCCCGGCCGGGCCGCATAGAAGGCCGGTTGCGGCGGCGCCACCGGCCCGAGCCGTTCGCGCCCGGAAGCCGGTTCGAGGGTCACGGCCGGCGTGTTCCCCGCATGACGACCCCGCCGCCCAGGCTCATGGTGCGGACCCGGACATCGTCGAAGCCGGCTTGCCGCCAGGCGTCCACTATCGACGTGACCGGGAACCGCCGGTAGTGCTCGGAGATGTTCGGGCCGAGGAAGCGGCCAACCCGGTACCAGGGCCGGCCCCCGGTGACCAGGCCGGCCAGGGGAAGCACGCCGCGTGTGTAGATCCACCACCACGCCCGCCAAAACCGCCGGGGCGGGGCCAGGAAGTCCAGGCTGGCCATGGTCCCACCGGGCCTGACCACCCGGCCCAGTTCCCTCAGGGTGGCGGCCGGGTCCTCGACATAGCGCAACAGATAGGTAAACGTCAGGGCATCGAAACTGGCGTCCGGGAACGGCAGCTGCTCGGCCCGACCGGCGGCCAACGGGATCCGTTCGACGAGCCCGAACGCGCCCAGCCGGCGCCGGCCCCTCTGCAGCATGTCCAGAGTGAGGTCGGCGCCGACGACCTCGCCTCCCGTCCTGGCGACCAGCTGGATGGCCACACCCGCGGTTCCGGTGGCCACATCGAGGATGCGCGTGGGGGCGCTCGACGCGATCTGATCGATCATGGCACCTCGCCACCGCCCGTTCTGACCCAGGGACAGGACTTCGGCGAGCCGGTCGTAGCGTGCGGGCAGCGGAGCAAACAGCTGCTGGGCGAAGCGGTTCCGGTCACCGGTGATGGTCATCGTGATGAGAGAGCATCGCAGAACCCGCCCGGCTGTCTGGCGATTAGCCGACGGGACCCCCAGGCGCTCCGAATCGGAGATCTGGATCCCCCAGGCGCGCTAGGAAGGAGCCGGATGACGACGTCGCGGTTCGATGTGCTGGTCGTCGGCGCCGGTCCCGGCGGGAGCGTCGCCGCCACCGTGCTGGCCCGCGGGGGCGCCCGGGTCGCCCTCCTCGACAAATCCGCCTTCCCCCGCGAGAAGGCCTGCGGCGACCTCATCGGGCCCCGCGGGGTGCAGCTCCTCAGCGACCTGGCGCTCCCCATGCCGGCGAGCTCCAAACTCGGGCCCATGGTCGTGGTGGGACCGACCGGAAGGCGGGTCGATCTTCCGAGCGCCGCCGGGCTCACCTATCCGGGCTACGGCCTGGTGGCCAGGCGAGCCG
This sequence comes from uncultured Acidimicrobiaceae bacterium, assembly GCA_963834725.1. GTDB lineage: Bacteria > Actinomycetota > Acidimicrobiia > Acidimicrobiales > Palsa-688 > PALSA-693. The sequence goes on along the minus strand of CAWICN010000001.1, from coordinate 991,528 downwards.
AGCTGGACGCTGACCTGCAGCACGCGGCGGTCGAGGCGGGCGCCGTCGCCGTGACGGCTCGGGCCGAGGAACCGGTGTGGTCGGATGGTCGGCTCGAAGGCTTTCGCACCGCCGGGGGCCCGTTGCGAGCCGACTTCGTGATCGGAGCCGACGGGGCCACGAGCCGGGTGGCGGCCGCGGCAGGGCTCGTGCAGCCCGAGCGGGTGCTGTGGGGCTTCGCGATCCGCGGCTACCACCCCCAGCCGGTAGAACGACCGTTGATCGCCCTGCTCGAAACGTCGGCCTGGCGGGCCTTCCCCGGCTACGGCTGGGTCTTTCCGGGAGCCGGCGACGGCGCCAACGTCGGGATCGGCATCGCGACCGGTTCGGGTCGGGACGCCGGATCCGGTGCCGTACGGGCCCTTCCCGCCTTTCTGACCCACCTCCGCCGGCTCGGGTTGTGGAATCCAGGGTCCGGGCAGCTAGCCCGGCGGCTGGGAGGCTGGTTGAAGATGGGCATGGTCGGCACCACCCCCGCCGCCGGCCGGGTTCTGCTCGTCGGCGACGCGGCCGGGTTGGTCAACCCACTCCAGGGCGAGGGCATCGCCCACGCCATGCGAAGCGGGCGCTGGGCCGCCGAAGCCATACTCGGCTGCGGTGGCGTCGCCGCGGACCAGTACCGATCCCAACTCGTCGGCGCCTGTCTGCCCTATCACCGGATCACGGCCGCGCTGCAGCAGACACTGGTGGGACGGCCTCGGGTCGCGGCGGTGCTGGCTCGTTCGGTGACGGTGGCCGGCCAGGTCGAGCCGATGGCGGGAGGCTGGGCTGTCTTCTGGAACGACCTGCTCGACGGCGCCCCCCGGGATCGGCATCGCACGGTCGCCGCGATCGCTACCCGGATCGGGGCGCTCCTGACCGGGTCCACGAGTACGGCCCGATGGTTTACCGAGCGCCTCTACGGGGAGGTTGCGGTTTCGTGGCCCGTCAGCCCTGGATCTGGACCGAGCTGACGTACCACCCCGCGGCGGTCCGGGAGACCATGATCTCGTAGATGGCGTCGCTCGGATCCGCCCCTCCCGGCGGCCCATAGGTGCACACGAGCGGGGGGAAGGCGACGCTGCATCCCCGCGAGATCGCCAGGCCGGGACCGGGATAGCGGGCGGCGAACAGGGTGGTCACCGCCTGCGGCGTGGCTTCGGACGTCGCGATGGCCCGGTCGCCGTTGGCCCAGGCGTTGACAAGGGTGGCGGCGGCGGCGTCCGGGCTGGCCTGCGGCGCCGACGCCTTCCACACCGTCGTCGGTGGGGCGGTCACAGGCGGCACCGTCGGGGGTGGCGCCACGGGGGATGCCGTCGGCTGGGGCCGTCCCGTCGTCGATGGGGCGCTCGCTGGGACCGGGCTGGTGGTCGACGGCCCTGGCCCTGACGGTGTGGCCGCCGGCGCGCCGTGACCGCAGCCGGCCACAGCCAGGCCCAGCCCCAACCACAGCCCGACGGCTGCCAGGGCCCACCGGACGCGCCGGAAACGAGCCGCCGTCACGGCTCCCATTCTGGCCGATGGGGGGCAGCGGTCACCGACAGCCGGCCAGCCTCCGTCGGACGCGACTGCGAGCCCGGTAACCCGGCCGGCGGGCCACCCCGCGCCGGTGCGGGCGCCGCGGCTGGCGCCGGTGACGACGGCCACACCCGCCCTCGCAGGGGCTGCGTGCCGGGCACCGTCGAGATCGGGACCGCTCAGTCCCAGATGGCCAGATCGGTGTCGAGGTCGAAGAACTGCATGCGCGCCGTGTCGATCGCGAAACGAGCCCGATCGCCCGGCTTCACGGCAGACCTCGGGTCCACCCGTGCCACCGCTACGTCGAAGGTGCCGAGCTCGGCCTCTTCGTCCGAGCCGGCGCCCTCGGCCACCACCTGCTTGGCGTCGATGCGGAAGTGCACCAGAAGCTCGGAGCCGAGGGCTTCCACCAGGTCGACGTCACCTTCGAGGGTGGGCCCGGTCTCGCCGTCGAGCGGTATCGGCAGGTGCTCGGGGCGGAGTCCCACCGCAATCTCGCGGCCGGCATACTTGCCCAGGCCGGGATGGGCCGCGGCCACGGAATCGGGAAGGGTCACCGTCTGCGAGCCCAGCTGGAGCGAGCGGACTCCGTCGCCGAGGGTGGCGCGGTACAGGTTCATGGCCGGTGACCCGATAAAGGCTGCGACAAACAGGTTGTCGGGATGCTCATAGAGGACCTGGGGCTTGTCGACCTGCTGCAAATAGCCGGACCGCAGCACGGCCACCCGGTCGCCCATGGTCATCGCTTCGATCTGGTCGTGGGTGACGTACATGGTGGCGACCCCGAGATGACGCTGGATGTGGCTCACTTCGGCCCGCATCTGGACCCGCAGCTTGGCGTCCAGGTTGGAAAGGGGCTCGTCCATCAGGAAAACCGAGGGTTCGCGCACGATGGCCCGGCCCATGGCCACCCGTTGCCGCTGGCCGCCCGAGAGCTGTCCGGGCTTGCGGTCAAGCCACTCGGTGAGCCCGAGGATCTCGGCCGCCTCGTGAACCTTCGTGTCGATCTCGGGTTTCGGCCGCTTGGCTACTTTGAGGGCAAAGCCAATGTTCTGGGCCACGGTCATGTGCGGATAGAGGGCATAGTTCTGGAAGACCATGGCGATGTCCCGTTCCTTCGGCGACTTGTCGTTGACCACCTGGCCGCCGATCTCCAGCGTCCCGGCCGTGATGTCTTCCAGGCCGGCCACCATGCGCAGGGCCGTGGTCTTCCCACAGCCAGATGGTCCGACCAGGACCATGAACTCCCCTTCGGCGACGTCGAGGCTCAACTGATGCACCGCCTCGAAGCCGTTCTCGTACACCTTGGTCACTTGATTCATCACCACTGTGGCCATGCTCTACCTTTTCTTTCTTCAGGCCTTTTCTTTCTCAGGTCCACCAGGCACTTTCTGGGCCGACTCCAAAAACGCCGTCAACCGCCCTTCAAGATCACGCCCTCCCATGGTTGGAGTCGGAGATCCCGCCCCGCGACTGCGCCGTTGCTCTGAGGCCCGAAGGTCGAGAGCAGGACATCGCCGCCGGGGCCGGCTGCGATCGTCATTTCATCCGAGAAATTGGCGGCGACAATCAGATCGCCGGTCCGGTACACCCAGTGCTGATCCGGTGAGGGAAGCTCCTCATAGGTCGCCACCCCCGCGACGTGCTGGTGGCGGAGCTCGAGCAGCCCGCGGCATAAGGAGAGCATCGAGGACGGGTCCTGCGCCTCGTCCGCCACGTTGCGGCGTTGATAGTCGCCGAAGGGGAGCCACGGGCGAACGTCCGGGTGGGTGAAGCCGGCGCCGGGGGCCGGCGACCATTGCATCGGCGTGCGCGCCGCGTTCGCGTCGAAACCGGCCCGGTGGGTGTGACGTCATTCGGTCCAGAAGTCGCTCGGCGGGGATGTCGACGTTCTCCATGCCGATCTCGTCGCCGTAGTACGGGATCACGGTGCCCGGGAGGCTGCAGAGCACCAGCAGGGCCAGGCGGACCTTTCGCTCATCACCCGCACACCATCTGGTCGGGAAGCGGGGTATGTCGTGGTTGGAACCGGTCCACGCCGGGCAGGCCCCGGCCGGCAGCTGGCGGAGAGTGGCCGCCACCATCGACCGAAGAGCCGGCGCCGAAAAGTCCGAGAAGACGAACGGGAAGTTGAAGGCCAGCTGCAGTTCGTCGTTGTCGCCATAGAAGGCGACCATCCGGTCTACATCGAGCACGAAGGTCTCTCCGAGAAGGAGTTTCGGCGGGGCGTAGCTGTCCGCCAGGCTTCGCCAGGATCGGAACAGTCCGTGGACCTCCGGCCGGTTCTTGTTGTACACCTCCTGCTGGCCGAAGCGGGCGTCGGGCCGTTCTTCACCCATCGGGTTGTCGCGCAGACGTTCGTCGTGAAACAGGCCGTGGGCGACGTCGACGCGAAAGCCTGACACGCCGCGGTCGAACCAGAAGCGCATGATCTCGTCGAAGGCGGTCCGGACCTCGGGGTTGTACCAGTTGAGATCAGGCTGGCTCGGCAGGAAGTTGTGCAGGTAGTACTGGCCGCTCGGGGGGTCGAACGCCCAGGCGGATTCTCCGGTGCTGGCCAGCCAGTTGTTCGGTGGCGCCCCCCCGGCTGCAGGATCGGCCCATACGTACCAATCGCGATGCCGGGCCCCTCGCCCGGAGCGGGCGTCGACGAACCACGGATGGAGCGAGCTGGTGTGATTGGGGACCAGGTCGAGCAGGACCGAGATCCCCCGGGCGCCGGCGTCGGCGACCAGCCGGTCGAGGTCGGCCGGCGTGCCGAGGCCGGGTTGGACGCCGAAGTAGTCGGCGACGTCGTAACCCCAGTCCTCATCCGGCGAAGGCATGGTGGGCGACAGCCAGATGCCGTCCGCACCGAGCCAGGCCAGATAGTCGAGCTTGTCGATGACGCCGGGCAGATCGCCGTGACCTTTTCCCTCGGGGTCGTACCAGGATCTGATGTAGACCTGGTAGATGACACCGCCCTGCCACCACAGGGGGCCATTGCCGCCTGGGGTCACCCTTTCACGGCCCCCGACGTGAGACCGGAAACCACCGACTTGCGGAAGACGAGCACCAGGATGGCAATGGGCACGACGGCGACCACGCTGGCCGCGAAGATGATCCCGTAGGGGATGGTGAACTGGGCTCCGAAGAGGGCGATGCCGACCGGGATGGTGCGGTAGTTGTTGACGCTGTTGAAGGTCAGCGCCATCAGGAACTCGGTCCAGCAGGCGGTAAAGGTGAACACTCCGGCCGTGAACAGACCTGGCAGAGCCTGCGGGAGCACGATCGACCAGACCGTCCGCAATGGTCCGGCGCCATCGATGCGGCCGGTCTCCTCCATCTCCTTCGGGATGCCGAGCATGTAGTTGCGCAAGATCCAGATGGCAAACGGCAGGTTGAAGGCGGCGTAGGGCAGGATCAGCGCCTGGTAGCTGTTCAGCCAGTGGAGGTCGCGCATGAGCAGATAGAGAGGCGCGATCACCGCGATCGCGGGAAACACCGAGATCATCAGCAGGGCCACCAGGATGGGAAATTTGCCCCGCATCGGCAGCCGTCCCAGCGCATAGCCGGCCAGCGTCCCAAGAGTAAGCACGACCACGGTGGCGACCACCGCGACGATCACCGAGTTGATGATGTAGCGCCCGAAGGTGTACTGGCTGAACGCGACATGGTAGTTCTTGGTAGTGAGGGGATGCGGGAAGAGCTGCGGCGGGACGGCCCCGACTCCCGCCGTGGTCTTGAAGCTGGTCGTGATCATCCAGTACAGGGGTAGGAGCACGAAGAGGACGACGAGGACGGTGGAGATGCTGACCCCGTTGATATAGCGGTGCCAGCCGACGCGTTTGCGATTGCGCATGGTTATTGCTCCTGTCCGACCTGGGCCCGGAACACCTTCAGAAACAGCAGGCAGCCGACCAGCACCAGCACGGCGGTGCTGGTGGCTACCGCCGCGCCCGGCCCGAAGGCGAGATCCTGGAACATGGCCTTGTAGCCGAGAATGGCCAGCGAGGTGGTGGCGTGGCCGGGGCCGCCCTGGGTCAGGACGAAGGGCAGGTCGAACAGGCCGAAGGCCTGGAGCACCCGGAAGAGAACGGCCAGGGCGAGGGTCGGTCGCAGCAGGGGAAAAGTGATGCGCCAGAACGTGGCCCACCCCGACGCGCCGTCGACCTCGGCGGCTTCATAGACATCCTGCGGCAGCATGACCAACCCGGCCAGCACGATGATGGCCACGAACGGCGTGGTCTTCCAGATGTCGGCCACCATCATCGAAATGATGGCCGGGGTGGGCGTACCCAGGAAGAGGGGGTGCCCCAGTCCGAGCTTGGAGAAGATGTAGTCGGCAATGCCGTAGACGGGGTTGTAGATGTACGACCACAGCTGGGCCGAGATCACCGTGATCAATGACCACGGGATCAGGAGGAGGGCCATCATCAGGCCTCGGCCTCGAACCAGGCGCTCGAGCACCAGGGCGATGGCCGTGCCGAGGATCAGCTCGACCAGCACCGTGATGATGGTGTAGATGATGGTGAAGAAGAGGGCGTAGCGCCACGTCGCACTGTGGATCAGAAGCGAGTAGTTGGCCGTCGTGGGAAATCCGGACAGCTTGAAGCCGCTACCCAGCACATTGACGTGTGAGAAGCTCATGATCACCGAGTAGACGATCGGGAAGATCGTCACCGCCAGCACGATGATCAGGGCCGGGGTGGAGAAGCCCCATCCCAGCCGGGCCAGCACCCGCCGGTTGTGGTCCGGTTTGCCCGCCGGCCGCGTTCGAGTGGGTGGGGGAGTGGGAGGAGTCGCGACTTCGGTCTCGGTGGTGGTCATGCCTTCTCCTCATTCGCCGGCGAGCGTTGGTCGATGGTGGGACACCGGAGACGGGGACCGGGTGAGCATCACCCGGTCCCCGTCGACCGGCAGCTTTACAGGCCCGAGCCTGAAAGGGCAGTGTTGATGCCGGAGTTCATGGCGTGGAGCGCCGACTGCGGCGACTCCGATCCGGCCAGCACGGCATTGACGTTCTGGTAGATGGCCTGGCTGACCGCCGGGTAGTTGGGGGTCTGGGCCGGGCGGGGAACCAGCCTGGTACGGGGGACGATCGCCATGACCGCGTTGTGGCCGACGACCGCCGGCGACGTCCGGACCGCCTGGTTGGTAGGAATCTCGGAGAACTGCGTGGCCAGAATGGTCTGGGCCTGGGATCCGGTCATCCACCTGATGAAGGTCAGGTCAGCCGCCTTGTTCGCGCTGTGCGGGTTGATGTAGAGGTTCCAGCCGCCGATGTTCGAGTAACCAGGGGTGGGGTGCCCCGTAAAGGTCGGCATGGGCTCGACCCCGACCTTGCCGATCACCGTGGAGCCGGCCGCCTGCGAGTCCGAGTAGGCGTAGTCCCAGTTGCGCAGGAACGCGGCCTGACCGGCGGCGAAGGCGGCCATGGCCTGCGATTCCTGGAACGTCGACACGGCCGCCGGAGTCACACCCGAGGAAACCAGGCTCCGCATGAAATTGAGGGCCTGAAGGGCCTGCGGCGAGTCGATGGTGGAGCTGGTGGCGGAGCCGTTGAGCACGGACCCGCCGGCGCTGGTCAGGTACTCCATGAAGTTGCAGGTGGTGCCCTCATACGAGGCACCCTGCCAGACGAAGCCGTACTTGACCTTGCCGGCCTTCTGCAGGGTCTGGGCGTCGGTCATCAGCTGCTCGAACGTGGTCGGCGGCGACAGATGGGCGGCCGTGAGCAGATCCTTCCGGTAGTAGAGGAAGCCCTGATCCTCGAAGAACGGGGCACCATACACCTGGCCCTTGTAGGTGGCGCCCGCCACCAGGCCCGGCGCAAAGTTGTTCCAGTAACTCTGGGGCAAATAGTTGGACAGCGGGACGGCCAGCTGGTGGGCGCCGAACTGGGCCGGCCAGATGACGTCGCCCATGTATACGTCGGGGTGGGCCGAACCGCCGGAGATCTGGGTCGTGAGAGCAGCCCGGTTGGTGTCGGTGTCGTTTGGTGCCGAGACCAGCGTCACGTGGATATTCGGGTACTGCTTCTCGAAGGCGGTGATCAGGACCGCCCGGGGGTCGGCGCCGCTCGTCGTGATGGGGCTGGCCCACCATTGGATGCTCCCCGACTGGCTCGTACCCGACGCCGCCGCGCTCGTGGCGGGAGCGGTCGGCGCGGCAGCCGTCGTCGGGCTGCTCGACGAATGGCTGCTGCTTCCGCACGCGGACAGCGCCAGGGCAGCCACCCCGACGAGGAGGACCACCCCCCGCATTCCGGTCCGACGTCGGCTGGTTCGCTTCCACCATGATCGATGTGCCATTTGCATCTTGCCTTCCTCTTGCCTGAGTTGGTGTGTTGTTGCCTGAATTGGTGTGTTGCCGCTCTTCCGTGGGTCGTCCTGTCCACCGGAGCCGCAGGTCAGCTGTCGCCCGCTCCCTCCGCCCGGGTCCGGCCCCGTGGCCGGCGTGCCGGCGCGCTGGCCCGCAGGACCGGCGGGCGAGGTCCCGGCGAGGCCCGGGCCGAGTCCGGCCGTCCCGGCTCACGCCCGTCGGCGGGCTCCGCGGCGCGGCGGGGACGCCCGGTACGGACCGGCCCTGCTCCGGGGCGTTTTGCGGTGCTCGCTCGTTGGATGACCTGGAGCGGAAGCCGGGTGCAGATGGGGCGCACCACGTCGCCGCGGAGCTGGGCCACCAGCCGCCGCGCCCCTTCCGCGCCACTGAATGCCAGCGGCTGTCGAACGGTGGACAGCTGCAGCAGCGCGGCCGTCTCGATGTCGTCGAATCCGATCACCGAGAGCTCATCGGGGATCTCGATGCCAAGATTGGCAGCGGCCGCCAGCACCCCCATGGCCTGCGTGTCCGACGCGGCAAAGATGGCGGTGGGAGGGTCCGGACCGGTGAGCAGCGCAGTGGCCAGGACGGAGGCGGCGGCGGAGCTCGGCGCCCCGATCTGCACCAACGCCGGGTCCACGGCGATCCCGGTGGCTTCCAGGGCGCGGGAGTAGCCGGTGATGCGCCGGCGTCCGGAGCGAAAGCCCAGGCCGCCCTGTGAGCGGTCACCGATGCACCCGATGCGCCGGTGCCCGAGCTCGAGCAGGTGGGCCGTCGCCAGCCGGCCTCCTTCCACGTCGTCAATCACCGTGCTCGGCACACCGGCCGCGTCGACGTCGACCATCGACAGCGGCACGTGCGCCCGTTTGAACGCGGCCAGCTGGGCGGCGGCCAGCCGCAGCGAGAAGACCATGACCCCATCGGCCCGGTGCTGCGAGAGGAGGGCCTCGACATGGCGGTCACGTTGCTGGCTGGTTTCGACGTTGAACACCACAGTGTCGTACTCCTGCTCGTCGAACACGGCGATCGCGCCGGCCAGTCGTTCGACCACGGACGGGCGGGTAAGAAACGGCACCAGGATTCCGACCGCCCCGGTTCGCCCGCGCGACAGGCCGACGGCCAGCCGGCTCGGCCGGTAGTTGAGGCGATCGATGACCTCGAGCACCCGTTGTCGCGTGGTGGCCCGAACGTTGGGGCTGCCGTTGATCACCCGGGACACGGTCCCGATACCAACACCAGCTTCCGTGGCCACAGCTGCGATATTTACCCGCCGTGCCATGCTTCCTACCGAACTCGTCCCATAATCCGGTCCCCCCGGATGGAAGCAGTTCCAGGGTGGAACCCATTCCATGAGTACAATTACAACACTTGCCCGCCGCCGTCAACACCCCTTGCGTCGGGCCGCCCGCCCTGAGCAGTGAAAGCGGGCGGTGCGAGCGGGAACACCGACGCCGCGTTCGCCCCTGCTATGAGGTGCGGGGAGGCCCGCCCGGGCCGCCCCGGCCCGACGTCAGATCGTCGGGCACACGCGGCAGCACCTCGTCAAGATACGATGCCGCGGCCGCCCTGGTGCCCACATCGCGGCCCGCTTGCTCGGAGAGGAACCAGCGGTGCTCGAGCACCTCGTGGAAGACCTCGACCGGATCAAGCTTGTCCCGGAGGTCAGCCGGGATGCTCGCCGCCACCGGTTCGTACACCTCGCTCAGCCAGCGGTTGGCGGCCACCACCTCCGATACCGGTCCCTCTGTCCTGCGCTCGAGGCGGGCCCGGTAGGAGGCCAGGTCGTTGAGCAGGCGCCGGGCCTGGTTCTCCTCGGCGACCAGGCCGGTGCGCTGGTAGAGGTGCTGGCGGTAGTGGCCGGGCTCGCTCACCCGCGTCTTCACGCGCAGGCGGGGCCGATCGGTGTCGGCATCGGCCAGCTCGACCTCCACGACGTCGAAGCCGAGGGCGTTCAACCGTCGCATCCGCTCTGCGACCGAATGGCGCTCCTCACCGGAGGGGATGATCCACTCGCCGGTGACCTCCTTCCAGAGTTCGTCATAGCGGCGCTCGATATCGAAGGCCCACTCAATCGGATCCATCTTGGCAATCGGGTCGATGTCGACGCACAGGAGGCCGGCGGCGTCCAGGTCCGCGAGCTCGCCCGCCACCCGCTCGCAGGCCTGGGCTACGTCCGTGCGCCGCTGGCCGGCTGAGAGGCTCGGGTGCAGCTCAGCCGTCTCGGCGTCGACCAGATAGGCGGCCAGGGCGCCGGCGTCGAGGCGGAACAGGGTGTTGGAGAGCGAGCAGTCGCCCCAGTAGAAGCCGGCCAGATGGAGGCGGACCAGCAGCTCGACCAGGGCATCGAGCAGCCGGTCGTGCGGGTGCAGGCCCCGCGGCTCGCTGAAGAGGGTCCGGTAGGTCGTGGAGTACTCCAGGTAGCGGGTCACCAGGGCGGCGTCGACGTCGGTTCCCCGGTCCACGACAACGCTCTGCGCGGTCACACACGGGATGCCCAGGTCGGCGAGGCGGCGCAGCAGCCGGTACTCCTTCCGGGCCAATCGCTCCTCGAGCTCTTTGATGACCCACACCGTCCCCATCAGGTCGACGAAGCGCACGATGTGGCGGTGCACACCGGGTTGACGGGGGACCACCAGCCGCGGGTCGGACCACTCCTCGAGGGGTTCCGACCAGGGAAGTTCGAGCAGCCCGGTGGCCTGGCTCGCCGTCGGGTCGAGGATCACACGCATATCAGTTGCCCTTTGATGCTCGGCAAAACTGGCGCGGTACCGGTTGCAGACATACCCGCCTGTTGCCAACATACCTGGAGGCGGAGATTCGCGAATCTCCTCGCTGACATCGATACGGGAGCGTTCGTCATGAGCAAGCCAGCCCTGCCGAGTCTCGCCAGAGGCCGTCATCTTTGGTCACGCCGGCGGGGATGCTTCATGGAGGTGGCATCGGTTTTGGCGGGGGAGCGGTGGAGCGACCATCCGCGCTGCGCTCACCCCGTCCTGGCGGCGGCCGCCCGAAGCGTCAACGACCTCATGTCAGAGAGGGAGTTGCACCGGCTCGAGCCGCTGGTGCCCCTCGTGATCGGCACGGCGGATCCGGATCCGGGACATGCCACCCGGCTGGCCCGGTTCTGTCTGGAGTGGGTGGGCGACATCGATTCCCGCCACCGAGTCGCCCTGGATGGCTCCGCGCTCACCGCCGAACTGCTGCTCGAGGTGGCCCCGCCGGCGGTCATCGAAGCCCGGCACACCCGCCAGGCCAGAGAGCTCAACCGTCAGCTCTCGCCGACGCTGGAGGCCTATGCGCGCCGCGCCGCGCCCAGGGTTGCCGTTCTGGCCAGCGAGGTGATCGCGGAGGCCTCGAGCGAACCTGACACTGCCCTCCGGGACTTCCTCGAAGGCCTGCTCCGCTTTGCCCAAGAGGACCGCCGCCGCGGGACACCGTGGCGGCCAGCCCGGCATTCACGGTTCCACCGCCTCCTCGCCGGCGTCCGCAGCTGACGCTCTGCGCCTGACGCTCTGCACCTGACGCTCCGCACCTGACGCTCCGCACCTGATCTGGGGCGGGGGAACCGTTCCGGCGCGGCACCCGCCGGCAGGTCATCGGGCAGTATCGGGGTGTGGTGGTTGCCGCGTCCACTGGGCACACTGCGCTCTACGACACACTCGTCGCCCTCCATGTGATCAGCGCAGTCATTGGCTTCGGGTCCGTCGCATTGAGCGGGGTTTACGGGGCGACCGCCAGTCACCCCGACCGGCCCGGATCGGAGGAGGAAACGGGCCGGTACTTCCGGTCGCCGGGCCGGGCCGAGTGGCTGGTACTGGCCGTTCCCTTTCTCGGGGCCGGTGCCCTCGGGCTGCGGCCGTCGGGGGCGGACTTTGCGGATACCTGGGTGATCGCCGCCTCGGTCATCTGGCTGGCGGCCGCCGCGCTCCTCCTCGGCGTCGTCCGCCCGGCCGAACGCCGCATCGGCGCCGCTGCACGCCCTGCCGGCGCCGGGAGCCCCGTCACCGACGAGACGGGGGACGGCGGCGGCGCCGCGCCTGCCCGGCTCGGCCGGCCAGCGGAGGTGGCCAGCGCCGGACGGCTGCTGACGTGGGGTGCGATCGGATGCGATCTTCTTTTCGTCGCCGCCCTGGTGTTGATGATCGGACAGCCGGCATAGCCGGGCTGAGGTGGAGTGGGGTGGTACATTCACCGATCTTCGCCCCGCCTTCGGGGGCGAGCATTGCCGCGCGCTTATAGCCCCCCAGGCCTACCATGACATTGCTATGGCTGCGTCGCTGTCTTCAACTGCGCCGGTACCGACATCGTTGTCCTCGACCTTCCGGGGCATCCCTGTTGAGGAGCTGCGAGCGGATTTCACCTCCGGCTGGATCTCGCGCCTCCTGGACGACCGCGAGATCGTCCTGCAGAAACAGAGCCGGGTCTTTTTCCAGATCTCGGGCGCCGGACACGAAGCATTGCTGCTCGGCCTCGGGCGGGAGCTGCGCCCCGCCTACGACTGGTTTTTCCCGTATTACCGGGATCGAGCTCTCATGCTTGCCCTCGGTGTCACGCCCGAAGAGATTCTTCTCGAAGCCGTCGGGTCGGCCGCCGACCCCGCCTCGGGCGGCCGGCAGATGTCGTGCCACTGGGGAAACGCCGGCCTCAACATCGTCACCCAATCCAGCCCCACCGGCAGTCAGTGCCTGCCCGCTGTCGGCTGCGCCGAGGCCAGTCGCTATATCTCCCGCCGCCAACTTCCTGGCTGCGTCGCCCACGGCGACGAGCTGACCTACGTCTCGCTGGGCGAGGGGGCCACTTCGGAAGGCGAGTTCTGGGAGAGCCTCAACACGGCCTGCACCCTCCACTTGCCCGTTCTCTACGTGGTGGCGGACAACGGTTTCGCCATCTCGGTCCCGTCGGTCGATCAATCACCGGCGCCGATCGCGGAGCTGGTCCGTGGCTTCCGCGGTCTCCACGTCCATCGCCTCGACGGGCGCGATTACTTCGAGGTGCGCTCCCGGGCCACCGACATCGTGGCCGAGGTTCGGGCCGGAGTAGGCCCGACGCTCATCCATGCCACTGTGACCCGCCCCTATTCCCACTCCTCGCAGGACACCCAGAGCAAGTACCGCTCGCCGGACGAACTGGCTGACGAGGCCGCCCACGATCCCCTGGTGCTCATGGAACAGGTGCTGGTCGAGGGCGGGGTGCTGACGGCTGACGAAGCGAGTGAGATCAAAGAGGAGGCCCGCCAAACGGTGCTGGCGGCGGCGCGGCGAGCCCTGGCGGCACCCCGCCCCGATCCGGCCAGCATCCGCGACCACGTGGTAGCGCTTCCGTATGTCGATCCTGCCGCCGAGAGCGCCGACGACGGTCAGGGCGAGGTTGTCGCGCTCGGTGAGGCCATCACGCGCACCCTCGCCGAACAGATGGAGGAGGATGAACGCATCCGGGTTTTCGGCGAGGACGTCGCCGACGCCCGGGAGGCGGTGCTGGCCAACGTGGAGGGGAAGGGCGGCGTGTTCGGCACCACCTTCGGTCTCCAGCGACGTTTCGGTCTGGCCCGGTCCTACAACACTCCGCTCGCCGAGGCCAATATCGTCGGGCGGGCGGTCGGCCAGGGTCTGCGAGGACTGCGGCCCGTCCCCGAGGTCCAGTTCTTCGATTACATCTGGCCTGCCATGCACCAGATCAAAAGCGAGGCGGCGACCATCCGGTGGCGGTCCAACGGGGCCTTCAGCTGCCCGATGGTGTTGCGGGTGCCCATCGGTGGCTACGTGAGCGGAGGAGCCATCTGGCACTCCCAGTCCGGCGAATCCATATTCACGCACATCCCCGGCCTCACCATCGTGATGCCGTCCCGGGCGGTCGATGCGGTTGGCCTGCTGCGGACGGCGCTGCAGGCGGAGGACCCGGTGATGTTCCTCGAGCACAAGCACCTGTTGCGCCAGCCGTACACCCGCGATCCTTTCCCGTCCCGGGAGTTTCAGATCCCCTTCGGCCGGGGGCGTGTGGCCTTGGCGGGCGACGAGCTGACGATCGTCACCTGGGGCGCCCTGGTCGAGAAGTCCCGGCAGGCGGCCGCCATCCTGGCCGCCGAGGATGGCAGCTCGGTCCAGGTCATCGACCTGCGATCGCTCTTGCCATGGGACCAGGGGCTCGTGGGCACGGAGGTGGCCCGCACCGGCCGGCTGCTTGTCGCCCACGAGGACGTGCTCACGAGCGGCTTTGGAGCCGAGGTGGCCGCCTGGGTCGGCTGAGCACTGCTTCGACCGACCTCGACGCGCCGGTCCGGCGGATCGGCGCCGCCGACACTCACGTGGCCTACGAGCCGACATTGGCGGCGGCGATCCTGCCCCAGGTCGAGGATGTCACGACGGCCGCCCGGGAGCTGCTCGCCTTCTAGCATCGCTGGTATGGCTTACGAAGTGCGCGGCGTCGTCGCTGCGGAGAAAGGGGCGCCCGTCCGGCTCGAAACGGTGGTGCTACCGGACCCGGGTCCGGGCGAAGCCGTCGTTGCCGTGCGCGCCTGCGGCGTCTGCCACACCGACCTCCATTACCGCGAGGGCTCGATCAACGACGACTTCCCCTTCCTCCTCGGCCACGAAGCGGCCGGCACGGTCGAAGCGGTCGGGGAGGGCGTGACCAGCGTGGTGCCAGGCGACTACGTGGTGCTGGCCTGGCGGGCCCCGTGCGGCCTGTGCCGCTCCTGCCGGCGAGGCCGGCCGTGGTACTGCTTCGACAGCGCCAACGCGGCCCAGCCCATGACCCTGCTGGATGGCACCCGGCTCTCCCCGGCCCTCGGCATCGGGGCCTTCGCCGAGAAGACGCTCGTGGCCGCCGGCCAGGCGGTCAAGATCAATCCTGCGGCCCGCCCGGAGGCGGCGGGCCTGATCGGGTGCGGGATCATGGCGGGTTTCGGGGCTGCGGTCAACACCGGCGGGGTTGGGCGGGGCGACACGGTGGCGGTGTTCGGTTGTGGCGGAGTGGGCGATGCAGCCATCGCCGCGTCCGCCCTGGCCGGGGCGCGCCGGATCGTCGCCGTCGACATCGACGCGCGGAAGCTGGAGTGGCGCTCGCCGCTTCGGTGCCACCGACACCGTTGACGCCGCCTCCGTCGACCCGGTCGAGGCCATCAAGGACCTCACCGACGGGTTCGGTGCAGACGTGGTGATCGAGGCCGTCGGTCGGCCGGAGACTTACCGCCAGGCCTTCTTCGCCCGCGACCTGGCGGGGATCCTGGTGCAGGTCGGTGTGCCCGACCCCTCGATGACGATCGAGTTGCCGATGATCGAGCTGTTCGGCCGGGGCGGCGCGCTCGAAGTCGTCGTGGTACGGAGACTGCCTGCCGTCCCGGGATTTCCCGATGCTCATCGACCTGTACCTGAGCGGCCGGCTGGACCTCGATGGGTTCGTCAGCGAGACCATCTCGCTGGAGGGCGTCGAGGAGGCATTTGCCCGCATGGAGCGGGGCGAGGTGTTGCGCTCGGTGGTCGTGGTCTAGAGGACAGTGCTGAAGTAAGCGGCATTATCGCTGCACCGAGCGTCAATCGTTGGGTGCGTTTCGCACCTTGGGAACAGTTCTAGCGATATTCCGCCCCGTAACGCACCCGAGTTCAGCGAACGCGCCCGGGTTGGGCGCCCCCTGCCACTGCCGATGCGGCGGGCCCGCCGGCCCGCCCTCCCGGCCTGGCCCACGCCCGCCACAACCGCAGGCCGGGCCGCCGTCCCGGCGTGGCCCACGTCCCGCCACGACCGCAGGCCGGCCCGACCACCGGCCCGACCACCGGCCAGGCCGGCCCGACCACCGGCCCGGCCGGCCCGACCACCGGCCCGACCAGCCACGCCCGCCCAGCCCCACCACCATTCAGCCAGCCCCCACTAGCATTTAGTTGGACGTCCTAGCTTTTGCTACAGTGGATGGTGATGCCGGAACTGCACCGTCCTGTTCACCCCGTCCGGTTCGTCACCGCGGCCAGCCTCTTCGACGGTCACGACGCCGCCATCAACATCATGCGCCGGCTGCTGCAGACCCAGGGGGCCGAGGTGGTCCACCTGGGCCACAACCGCTCCGTCGACGAGGTCGTGACCGCGGCCATCCAGGAGGACGTCCAGGGCGTGGCCGTCAGCTCCTACCAGGGCGGCCACATCGAGTACTTCAGCTACCTGGTCGACCGCCTCCGCGCCGCCGGCCGGCCGGACGTCCGGGTCTACGGCGGGGGCGGCGGGACCATCGTGGCCGACGAGATCGACTACCTGCAGCGCTACGGCGTGGCCCGCATCTTCTCGCCCCAGGACGGCCAGGCCATGGGACTGGCAGCCATGGTCAACACCATGATCGCCGAGTGCGACCGGCCCCTGCCCTCGCCGTCGGCGACCGAGGTGGAAGCCGCGCTCGCCGGCGACCACCGGGCCCTGGCCCGGGTGATCACCGCTCTCGAGACCGGCACCCTTGACACGCGTACGCACGAGCTCATCGGCGAGGCCGCCGACCGCCATCGCGTCCCCGTCCTCGGCATCACCGGCACGGGCGGCTCGGGCAAGTCCTCGCTGACCGACGAGCTGGTCCGCCGGTTCCGGCTCGACCAGGAGGACAAGCTGCGCATCGCCGTCCTCGCCATCGACCCGACCCGGCGCAAGGGCGGCGGGGCGCTGCTCGGCGACCGCATCCGGATGAACTCCATCGACAGCGACGGCGGAGGCGCCGCCGGCACAGGGGCAACCGCGCCGGCCGATGCGGCCGGGTCTTCGCTCGCCGGCGGACGGGTCTTCTTCCGCTCCTTCGCCACCCGGGGCTCGGGGAGCGAGCTGCCCGCCTGCCTCGACGACGCCATCGCCGCCTGCCGGGCTGCCGGCTTCGACCTGGTGATCGTGGAGACGCCGGGCATCGGCCAGGGCGACGCCGCCGTGGTACCCCACGTCGACTTCTCGCTGTACGTGATGACGCCGGAGTTCGGCGCCGCCTCCCAGCTCGAGAAGATCGACATGCTCGACTTCGCCGACGCCGTGGCCATCAACAAGTTCGAGCGCCGGGGCGGCCAGGACGCCCTCCGCGACGTCCGCCGCCAGCTGGCCCGGACGGGCGATCATCCCGGCGTTCCCCTCGAGGAGCTCCCGGTGTTCGGCACGGTCGCCTGCCGGTTCAACGACGACGGCGTCACCGCCCTCTACCAGTACCTTCGGTCAACACCTGGCTGGTTGTGGGTTGCAGCTGGTCCCGGGACAGCTTCCGGCCGTATCGGGGCGGACCTCGACCCGAGGGCAGGCGATCGTTCCGCCCGACCGGGACCGGTACCTGGCCGAGATCGCCGCGACCGTGCGCGACTACCACCGCCATACCGACGCCGACGTGGCCGCGGCCCGCCGGCGCCAGCAGCTCAACGACGTGGCCAAGCTCCTCCGCACCGGCGGTCACATCGACGCCGCCACCAAGGTCGAAGCCCTGGCGGCCGAGGAGGACCAGCACGGCGAGCTGTCCGCCGCCAGCCGGGAGCTGCTCGACGCCTGGCCGGCCAGGGTCGCCGAGTACCGGGACGCCCAGCTGACCCGGGTGTCCCTGTCGGGGACGCCGGTACCCCGGGTCGCCGTTCCCCGCTACGCCGACGACGGCGAGCTGCTGCGCTGGCTGCGCAGCGAGAACCTTCCTGGCGAGTTCCCCTACACCGCCGGCGTCTTCCCGTTCAAGCGGGAAGGCGAGGACCCGGCCCGCATGTTCGCCGGCGAAGGGCGACGCCTTCCGGACCAACCGGCGCTTCCACCTGCTGGCCGGCCGGCCAGCCCGCCACCCGGCTGTCGACCGCCTTCGACTCGGTCACCCTCTACGGCTTCGACCCGGACCGTCCGGCCCGACATCTACGGCAAGGTCGGCAACTCCGGCGTGTCGATCGCCACCCTCGACGACATGAAGGCGCTCTACGGCGGCTTCGACCTCTGCGACCCGTCCACGTCGGTGTCGATGACCATCAACGGACCGGCCCCGACCATCCTGGCCATGTTCCTCAACACCGCCATCGACGATCAGCTGAGCCGGGCCGAATCCGAGAAGGGCGCGGCCCTGACCCCGGCCGAGGTGACCGAGGCCGCGCTCGCACGCTGCGCCAGGTCCGGGGCACGGTGCAGGCCGACATCCTGAAAGAGGACCAGGGCCAGAACACCTGCATCTTCTCGACCGAGTTCTCCCTGCGGGTGATGGCCGACATGCAGGAGTGGTTCATCGCCAACCAGGTCCGCAACTTCTACTCGGTGTCGATCTCCGGCTACCACATCGCCGAGGCGGGCGCCAACCCCATCACCCAGCTGGCCTTCACCCTGGCCAACGGGTTCACCTACGTGGAGGCCTACCTGGCCCGGGGCATGGACATCGACGACTTCGCGCCGAACTTCTCGTTCTTCTTCTCCAACGGGATGGACCCCGAGTACACCGTGATCGGCCGGGTGGCCCGGCGCATCTGGGCCGTCGCCATGCGGGACCGCTACGGCGCCAACGCCCGGTCCCAGAAGCTCAAGTACCACATCCAGACGTCCGGGCGGTCGCTGCACGCCCAGGAGATGGCGTTCAACGACATCCGCACCACCCTGCAGGCCCTCTGCGCCATCTACGACAACGCCAACAGCCTCCACACCAACGCCTACGACGAGGCCGTGACCACGCCGACCGCCGAGTCGGTGCGGCGGGCCCTGGCCATCCAGATGATCATCAACCAGGAGTGGGGCCTGGCCCGCAACGAGAACCCGCTCCAGGGCAGCTTCATCGTGGAGGAGCTGACCGACCTGGTCGAGGAGGCGGTCCTGGCCGAGCTGGAGCGCCTGAGCGAACGAGGCGGCGTGCTCGGCGCCATGGAGACCGGCTACCAGCGGGGCCGCATCCAGGACGAGTCGATGCTCTACGAGACCAAGAAGCACGACGGCAGCCTGCCCATCGTCGGGGTCAACACCTTCCGCAACCCGGCCGGCGACGCCGTGCCGGACCACCTGGAGCTGGCCCGCTCGACCGAGGAGGAGAAGCAGAGCCAGCTGCGCCGGCTGGCGCGAGTTCCGCACCGCCCACGCCGGCGAGCGGCCCGCGGTGATCGCCCGCCTGCAGGAGGCCGCCCTGGCCGGCGGACAACGTCTTCGCGGTGCTCATGGAGGCCGTCCGCTCATGCAGCCTGGGCGAGATCACCGATGCGCTGTTCGAGGTCGGAGGCCGCTACCGGCGTAACGTGTAACCGGGCCAGGGTGGCCGGGTGGGGTTGCGAAAGCACGACTAGATTGGTCATATTTCAGGAGACGAAGGTGCCGACTAACGCTGCCGACCCAGGAGCCACCAGCTGATGCCGACTACCTACGAGCTGTCGCACCTCCGCACCCTGGAGGCGGAGGCGGTCCACATCATCCGGGAGGTGGCGGCCGGCTTCGAGAAGCCCGTCCTGCTCTTCTCCGGCGGCAAGGACTCCGTGCGTGATGCTGCACCTGGCCGCCAAGGCTTTCTGGCCGGCCGCCCTGCCGTTCCCGGTCATGCACGTCGATACCGGGCACAACCTCGACGAGGTCATCGAGTTCCGGGATCGTACGGTGGACCGGATGGGCGTTCGCCTGGTGGTCAGCCGGGTGCAGGACGACATCGACGCCGGCCGGGTGGTGGAGGATACCGGCCCACAGGCCAGCCGCAACCGGCTGCAGACCGTGACCCTGCTGCGGGCCATCAGCGAGCACGGCTTCGATGCCGTGTTCGGGGGCGCCCGCCGGGACGAGGAGAAGGCCCGGGCCAAGGAGCGGGTGTTCAGCTTCCGCGACGAGTTCGGGCAGTGGGATCCTCGCAATCAGCGTCCCGAGCTGTGGAACCTGTACAACGGCTGGCACCACAAGGGCGAGCACATCCGGGTATTCCCGCTGTCCAACTGGACGGAGCTCGACATCTGGCAGTACATCCTCGAAGAGGAGATCGAGCTGCCCTCGCTGTACTACGCCCACCGCCGGGAGGTGTTCGAGCGCGACGGGATGCTGCTGGCCGTGTCGCCGTTCGTGACCGTTCTGCCGGGCGAGGAGCCATTCGAGGCCACGGTGCGCTTCCGCACCATCGGAGACGCCACGTGCACCGGCTGCGTGGAGTCGGCCGCTCTCACCACCGAAGAGGTCGTGGCCGAGGTGGCAGCCTCCCGCCTCACCGAGCGGGGGGCGACCCGCGCCGACGACCGTATTTCCGAAGCAGGAATGGAAGACCGCAAGAAGGAAGGGTACTTCTGATGCCAGGTGCCGGAGATGACTGAGCTGCTGCGGCTGGCCACGGCCGGCAGCGTGGACGACGGGAAGTCGACCCTCATCGGGCGGCTGCTGTTCGACTCGAAGGCCATCTTCATCGACCAGCTCGATGCGGTGGAGCGCACCAGCCGCGATCGGGGCGACGGATACACCAACCTGGCCCTGCTGACCGACGGCCTGCGGGCCGAGCGGGAGCAGGGCATCACCATCGATGTCGCCTACCGGTATTTCGCCACGCCCCGGCGGAAGTTCATCATCGCCGACACCCCCGGGCACATGCAGTACACGCGCAACATGGTCACCGGGGCATCCACGGCCGATCTCGCCCTGATCCTCGTCGACGCCCGCAACGGTGTGCTCGAACAGTCCCGCCGCCACGCCTTCATCGCCAGCCTGCTCGGCATCCCGCACTTCGTGGTCTGCGTCAACAAGATGGACCTCGTCGACTGGTCGCCAGGAGCGCTTCGAGGAGATCCGGGACGACTTCCGGAGCTTCGCCACCAAGCTCGAGGTGCACGACGTCACCTTCATGCCGGTGTCGGCTCTGCACGGCGACAACATCGTCAGCCGCAGCGACAACTCCCCGTGGTATGAGGGCACGCCGCTGCTCCACCACCTCGAGGATGTCCACATCGCCTCCGACCGCAACCTGATCGACGCCCGGTTCCCGGTCCAGTTCGTGATCCGGCCCCAGCGCGGCACCGACCACGAGCTCCACGACTACCGGGGCTATGCCGGCACCGTCGCCGGCGGCATCTTCAAGCCGGGTGACGAGGTGGTGGTGCTGCCGTCGGGGTTCACCTCCCGGATTGCCGAGGTGCGCGCCCCGGGCGGCGAGCCGCTGGACGAGGCGTTCCCGCCCCAGGCGGTCACCCTCCGCCTTACCGACGACCTCGACATCGGCCGCGGCGACATGATCTGCCGGGCCCACAACCGGCCTTACGTCGGGCCAGGACGTCGACGCCATGGTGTGCTGGTTCGCGGAGCAGTCGTCGCTCGCGGTCGGGGACCGGTACCGGATCCAGCACACCAGCCGCTCGGTGCTGGCTCGGGTCGAGAACCTCGATTACCGCCTCGACGTCAACACGCTTCACCGCGATGAAACGGCGACGTCGCTGTCGCTCAACGAGATCGGGCGCATCCGCCTCCGCGCCCAGGCTCCCGCTGATGTTCGACGCCTACCGGCGCAACCGGGCCACCGGCGGTTTCATCCTGGTGGACCCGGTCACCAACAACACGGTCGGCGGCCGGGATGATCCTCGGGGCTGAGCAGGCCAACGTCACCAACGTCGTGTGGCATTCAAACCTGGTACAGCGAGACCAGCGTCCGACCCGGGGCGGCACCATCTGGCTCACCGGGCTATCGGGCTCGGGGAAGTCCACCGTGGCCGTCGAGGTCGAGCGCAAGCTGGTGGCCGCCGGCCGCCCCGCCTATCTGCTCGACGGCGACAACCTCCGCCACGGACTGAACGCCGATCTGGGCTTCAGCGCCGAGGACCGGGACGAGAACGTGCGGCGGGTGGGGGAGGTGGCCCGTCTTTTCGCCGATGCCGGCATGGTGGCGGTGGTTTCGCTCGTCAGCCCGTACCGGGCCGGACCGCGACCGGGTCCGGGCCCTGCACGCCGCGGCCGGGCTCGGCTTCATGGAGGTGTTCGTCGACACGCCGCTGGAGGTGTGCGAGGCCCGGGACCCGAAGGGCATGTATGCCAGGGCCCGGGCCGGCGAGATCACTGGGTTCACGGGCGTCGACGATCCCTACGAGGCGCCGCTCCAGCCTGAGCTGGTGCTGCGCCCCGGCCACGGCAGCCCGTCTGCCATGGCCGACCTGGGTGATCGCCCAGTTCGCGGGGTGAACCCAGCTCGAGCGAACAACAGGGACGCTGCCCTCGCCGCTCGCCTGGCGAAAGCTGCCGGCGTCCTTCTGCTCGAGGTGCGCGAGTCTGGCCGACGCGATCGAGACGGCGCCGACCTGGGCGGGCGGGGTGACCAGGCCTCGAACTCGTTCCTGCTGGGCCAGCTGGCGATAGAACGGCCGGGCGACGCAGTCCTCTCCGAGGAGGCGGAGGACGACCGGGCCCGCCTCCGGGCTTCGCGGGTGTGGATCATCGATCCCCTCGACGGCACCCGCGAGTTCGCCCTGCCGGGCCGTCAGGACTGGGCGGTGCACGTGGCCCTGTGGGAGCGCGACAGCGCCAGCATCACCGCTGCGGCCGTGGCGCTGCCGGCGACCGGCGAGCTGTTCGCCAGCGATCCGGCGGCGCCGGCCCGGCCCCCGGCCGGCACCCGAATGAGGCCGCTCATCCTGGTGAGCGATAGCCGCCCCCCGGCCTTTGCCGCCGATGTCGCCGGGCGGGTGGGTGCCGACGTGGCCTCACTGGGATCGGCCGGAGCGAAGACGATGGCCGTGGTGCGGGGGGACGCCGACGCCTACGTCCACGCCGGGGGCCAGTGGGAGTGGGACTCGGCGGCCCCCGTCGGAGTGGCTCACGCCGCCGGGCTGCACACCTCTCGGCTCGACGGTTCCGCATTGCGCTACAACCAGCCGCGGCCTTACCTGCCGGACCTGCTCGTGTGCACCCCGGATCTCGCCTCGGCCCTGTTGGCCGCCCTGGCTCCGTACGCGTAGTTCGAGCCCACGGAGTCGACTCCGGCGGAATACTGTCATGATTGTCGCGGTATACGCCACTTTTATGACACAAAGCGCCAAGTATCGGGAGGGACCGGCATGAAGATCGACGCAGAAGCGGCCGGAATGGACGCGGGCCGGTTGTCGCGCATCGACGACCATTTGCGCCACCGCTATCTGGATGCCGGCAAGATCGCCGGCTGTCAGGTGGCGGTGATGCGCCGCGGGGTCCTGGCCCACTTCTCCTCGCTCGGTTATGCCGATCGGGAGCGGAAGGTCCCCGTGTCCGAGGACACCATCTGGCGCATCTACTCGATGACGAAGCCCATCGCCGGCGTGGCCCTGATGTCGCTCTACGAACGCGGCGATTTCCAGCTCACCGACTCGGTGTCGCGGCTGATTCCCGAATGGGCGGACCTCCGGGTGGCGGAGCGGGCCGACGACGGGTCGAGCCGCCTCGTGGAACCACGCCGGCCCATGCAGATCCGGGACCTCATGATGCACACGGCCGGGATTGGTTACGGTCGGGACAACGCCGATCTCGATCTGGCTATCGGTGACGGCCAGCAGGCACCGTCCATCCGTCTTGACCACGATCTCGAGGCCATGGTCAGTCGGCTGGCCGGCGCGCCACTTCGGTTCCATCCCGGTACGCGGTGGCTGTATTCACTCGGGATCGACGTGTGCGGGCGATTGGTCGAGATCCTGTCGGGTCGCCGTTTCGACGAGTTTCTGGCGAGCGAGGTCTTCGGCCCGCTGGGGATGGTCGACACCGGCTTCTCCGTCCCAGAGCGGGAGGTCGGCCGGTTCGCGGCCAATTACGCCCGCAACTCCCGCAAGGAATTGACTCTGGTCGACGATCCGACCGAGAGCTCCTATCTGACCCCACCGACCTTCTTGTCGGGTGGGGGAGGGCTGGTTTCTACCACAACCGACTATCTGCGCTTCTGCCAGATGCTGCAGGCCGGGGGCGAGCTGGATGGGCGGCGGGTCCTCGGGCGCAAGACCGTCGAGCTCATGACCATCAATCACCTGCCCGGCGGGGCCCAGCTCGCCGACGTCGCCCTGACGGGCGGCTATGGCGAGGTCGGCTTTGAGGGGATGGGGTTCGGCCTGACCATGGCGGTCAGCCAGGGGCCCGCCGAGACGGGGGTCATCGGCACCCGGGGCGAGTACATGTGGGGCGGCGCCGCTTCGACGATCTTCTGGGTCGATCCGGCCGAGGAGCTCGTCGTCGTCTTCATGACCCAG
This sequence comes from uncultured Acidimicrobiaceae bacterium, assembly GCA_963834725.1. Classification (GTDB taxonomy): domain Bacteria; phylum Actinomycetota; class Acidimicrobiia; order Acidimicrobiales; family Palsa-688; genus PALSA-693. The sequence goes on along the minus strand of CAWICN010000001.1, from coordinate 967,589 downwards.
TTGCTGCCGTCGGCGACGTTCAACTTCCGGGGCCAGCTGAAGGCTCTGGTGTACCCGGCGATCGTCGACTAGCTGCCGAGGGCTATCGTCTGGTCGCTTAGTGATACTGATCGGCGGCGTGCTTGTCCAGCCCGGTGTCGGGGGTTCCCCGGCCCGTAGTCCGGCGCCGTGGCTGGGTGACGCGCTTGGCCGACGGGCGCAGTGGTCCAGATCTCTACTGAGTTGGGATCTGGACCGTTCAGGCGGCCTGGGCAGCCTGCGGCGCCGCCGCCGCCACACTGGCGGGGAGCAAGCCGGCGAGCAACAGCGAGAACTCCTTCTGGGCGGCGAGGGCGTTGGCCGCAAAGCCGTACCACTGCTCGATGGCAGCCGTGGGCGAGGGAAGCAACTCGGCGAAGGGGAGGGCGCTGGTCGCATCGAAGATGGGCTCGACCAGGGCGGCAAAGGGCTCGAGGAAGGTGACGATGGTCTCTTGCGTGGTCCGGATGGCGGCGAGGGCCTGCTCCTGGGCGGCGGCGGCGGCGTCGGCGGCGTCGGTTGCGTTCATGGGGTGCTCCTTCATGGGTTGGGGGTGGTCCTAACGGGACGCTCCACATAGTATACAGGTGCTTGAGATAGTTAGCAACCCGCCAAGCCCGGAAAGCAAGCAGTCAACCCGGAAAAGAGTCCAGCGTCACACGGACCAAGTAGCGGGCGCTCGGCTCCAGCGTCACACGGACCAACTAGCGGGCGCTCGGCAGCCCGAGCTCGCGGGCAATCAGCATGCGCTGGACCTCAGAGGTGCCCTCCCCGATCTCGAGGACCTTGGCATCGCGGTAGAAGCGGCCCACCGGCGTCTCGTTCATGAAGCCGTAGCCCCCGAAGATCTGCGTCGCCTCCCGGGCGTTGACCATGGCGGCGTCGGAGGCGACCAGCTTGGCGATGGCCGCCTCCTTCTTGAAGGGACGCCCCCCCAGCAGCCGGGCGGCGGCGTCGTAGTACGCCAGGCGGGCCACATGGGTCCGCGCCTCCATGTCCGCCACCTTGAACTGGAGGACCTGGTATTCCCCGATTCGGTGCCCGAACGCCTCCCGCTCGCCGAGATAGCGCAGGCACTCGTCGATGCACCCCTGAGCCAACCCCACCGAAAGGGCGGCAATGGCGATGCGGCCCTCGTCGAGGATCCGCAGGAACTGGGCATAGCCGCGTCCCCGCTCGCCGAGCAGGTTGGCTTCAGGCACGCGGCAGTCCACGAACGACAGCTCCCTCGTGTCCGACGCCATCCATCCCACCTTCGAGTACTTCTTGGACACACCGAAGCCCGGTGTGCCCGCCGGCACGATGATGGCGGAGATCTCCCGCATGCCCGCTGACGCCTCGCCGGTCACCGCCGTGACGGTCACCAGACCGGTGATGTCGGTCCCCGAGTTGGTGATGAAGGACTTGGTCCCGTTGACGACCCATTGCCCCCCGTCGAGCCGGGCCGTGGTGCGAGTGGCGCCCGCATCCGTGCCGCCACCGGGCTCGGTCAGGCCGAATGCTCCGAGCATTCTCCCCGCACACAGCCCGGGCAGCCACTTCTGCTTCTGGGCCTCGGTGCCATAACGGTAGATCGGCATGGCGCCGAGCCCCACGCCCGCCTCCAGCGTGATGGCCACCGACGAGTCCACCCGGGCGAGCTCCTCGAGGGCCAGACAGAGCGCGAAATAGTCGCCGCCCATGCCTCCGTACTCCTCGGGAAAGGGCAGACCGAACAGACCCATCTCGCCCATCCGGGCCACGATGTCGTAAGGGAATTCGCCCCGTTCGTACAGCTCCCCGATCACGGGAGCGACCTCCCGCCGGGCGAAACGTTCAACGGTGCCGCGCAGCTCCTCATGCTCCGCGGTGAGCCACCCCGATCCCGTCACGAAGCCTCCCCGGCCAGGGCCTGAACGACCCGGGACGGACTGGGCCGGCCCAGCTGCCCCGCCATCCAGATGCTGGTCGCCACCAGAGCGTCGAGGTCGACCCCCGTGGCGATGCCCAGGCCCTCCAGCTGCCAGACCAGGTCCTCGGTGGCCAGGTTGCCGGTGGCGCTCTCCGCGTACGGGCATCCCCCGAGGCCGCCCGCCGAGGCGTCGATGGTGGTGACCCCCGCCTCGAGGGCGGCGAGGGTGTTGGCCAGCGCCTGGCCGTATGTGTCGTGGAAATGGACAGCGATATCGGCCGGAGGGATCCCTGCTTCGGAAAGCGCGCCGATGAGGTCGGCCACATGCCCCGGGGTGGCCACGCCGATGGTGTCGCCCACGCTGAGCTCCTGGGCGCCCATCGCCACCAGCCGGTCGGCGATCTCCACCACCTGGCGCACGGGAACATCGCCCTCCCAAGGATCGCCGAAGCACATGGACACGTAGGCCCTGACCCACATCCCGTCACGACGGGCGGCGGTGACCACGGGAGCGAACATCTCCAGCGATTCCTCGACGGTGCGATTGAGGTTGCGCCGGGCGAAGCTTTCGGTGGCCGACCCGAACACCGCGATGTCCCTGGCGCCGGCGGCCTGGGCTCGTTCGAAGCCCGCCTGGTTTGGAACCAGCACCGGATAGCGGATGCCGGGCTTACCGTCCAGCAATGGGAAAAGGACCTCGGCGTCGCCGAGTTGCGGCACCCACCTGGGGGACACGAAGGACGTGGCTTCGACCGTCCGGACCCCGGCGGCGACGAGCCGGCCAATGAACTCGGCTTTGGTGGCGGTCGGCACCGCCACCGCTTCGTTTTGCAGGCCGTCGCGGGCGCCGACCTCGTAGATGTCAACCGCAGCCGGCAGCCCGGCCCGGCGATGCACGCTTGGCGCCCGGACGGTCATGAGTCTGACTCCTCTCGTGCTGACTCCTCTCGTGCTGGGTCCTCTGGTGCTGGGTCCTCTCGTGTTGGCTCCTCTCGTGCTGGGTCCTCTCGTGCTGAGTCCTCTCCTGCTGGCGCCAGGGGCGTGACCACGGCCAGAGGCTGATCGAGCCGGACGCCCTCGCCCGGCTTGACGAGCAGCTCGCTCACGGTGCCGGCGTAGGGCGCAGGCACGACGTACTCCATCTTCATGGCCTCCACGGTGACGAGGGGCTGTCCGGCGCGGACTGTCTCGCCCGTGCGAACGTGCACGGCCAGTACCGTGCCGGGCATGGGACTGGTGAGGCGGCCTGCTCCGCTCCTGGCCGATCCGGCGTGATCGATCCGGTCCCGTAGCTGAGTCAGCCGCCATGCGTCGCCGGTCCGCCCGAGCCAGACGTCCTGGTTATCGCGGGCGTAAGCGAAGCGGGTGGCCAGGCCGCCGATCTCGACGACCAGATCGCCATTCGCCAGCCGGGCCTGAACGGCCTGCGGTTCGGCCGCGCCGACCCGCACCGCCCCGGTCTCGACTCCACTGGTCTCGACTCCCCTGGCGTCGACCGCCGCCTGGATCGTTTGGCCGCCGACCTCCCATTCCGTGGTGGTCGGGGCCGGGCCCGCCACCCGCCAGCCGTCGAGGCGGTCCCACGGGTCGGTGATCGGTCCGGCCGGCCCGCCGAGAAGGCCCGAGAGGAGGGCGGCGGCCGCAACCACCTCGCTCGGCGCCGCGGGCCCGCTCAGATCGGCCGCGATCCGTTCCACCAGCTCGGTGTCGAGCCGGCCGGCGACCACATCGGGATGAGCGAGCAGGCGGCGAAGAAAGCCGATGTTGGTGGTGACGCCCAGGACCTCCGTGGCGGCCAGGGCGCCCCCCAGCCGGGTCAGGGCCTCGGCCCGGTCGGACCCCCAGGCCACCACCTTCGCCAGCATCGGGTCGTAGCTGGTGCCGACCACCGTCCCCTCACGCAATGCGGAGTCCACCCGGATGTGGGGTTGCGCCGACGGCTCGGCCAGGCGCAGAACTGTTCCGGTAGCGGGCAGAAAGCCCCGACCTGGATCCTCGGCGTACACCCTGGCCTCGATCGCATGGCCCTCGGGGACGGGACCTGCGGCGGCCCATGGCAGCCGTTCCCCGGCGGCCACCCGCACCTGCCATTCCACCAGGTCGACCCCCAGCACGGCCTCAGTAACAGGGTGCTCGACCTGGAGACGGGTATTCATTTCCATGAAAAAGAATTCATCCGGGCGGTCAGCGGACATGATGAACTCCACGGTCCCGGCGTTCACGTAGTTGCAGGCCCTGGCGGCTGCAATGGCCGCCGACGCCATCGCCCCCCGGATGCGGTCGTCGAGAAGCACCGACGGGGTTTCCTCCACGATCTTCTGGTGGCGCCGCTGCAGGCTGCACTCGCGTTCACCCAGACTGCAGACCCGCCCGAAGGCATCGGCGAAGATCTGGATCTCGATGTGACGGGGATGGCTGATGTAGCGCTCCACCAGCAGCGTGTCGTCGCCAAAAGCCACGGCCGCCTCCCGCCGGGCGGCCGCGATCGATCCGGCCAGGTCGCCGGGATCGGTCACGAGGCGCATCCCCTTCCCGCCGCCTCCGGCCGCCGGTTTGAAAAGTACGGGCACGCCGATATCCAGCGCCCCCGCCGCCAGCAGGGCGTCGCGCTGGCCGCTGTCGGATTCGCCCGTATCGGCGCGGCCCGGCACAGTCGGGACACCGGCCGCGGCGACGGCGCGCTTGGCATTGATCTTGTCGCCCATGAGCTCAATGGCGTCGGCCGGCGGCCCGATGAACACCACCCCGGCTGCCTCGCACGCCCGGGCGAACCGGGCGTTCTCGGAGAGGAAGCCGTAGCCGGGATGCACTGCGTTCGCCCCGGTTGCCACGGCGGCGGCCACGATGCGTTCCACATCGAGATAGGCGGATGCCGGGCCGATTCGAACGGCCAGATCGGCAGCGTCGACATGGGAGGCGTCGCGATCAGGGTCGGTGAAGAGGGCGACGCTGTGAATGCCCATGGCCCGCAGCGTGCAGATGACGCGCCGGGCGATCTCCCCCCGGTTGGCAACCAGCACCTTCGCAAACATGGACCGGCTGGCCGGTCCACTACCGGTCGCAGTCACATCCGGAACACGCCGTAGCGCACCGGAGGCAGGGGCGCATCGCCGGCGGCGGCCAGGGCCAGGCCCAGGACCCGCCGGGTGTCGGCCGGGTCGATGATCCCGTCGTCCCACAGGCGGGCGGTGGCGTAATAGGGGTGCCCCTGGTGCTCGTACTGCTCCCGCACCGGCGCTTTGAAGGCTTCCACCTCGGCGTCGCTCCAGCTGCCATCCCGGTCGGCGACGGTGGCCAGCACTGATGCCGCCTGCTCGCCACCCATGACCGAGATACGGGCGTTCGGCCACATCCACAGGAAGCGGGGGGAGTACGCCCGCCCGCACATCGAGTAGTTGCCGGCGCCGAAGCTGCCCCCGATGATGACGGTCAGTTTGGGCACCCGGGCGCACGCGACTGCCGTCACCATCTTGGCTCCATGCTTGGCGATCCCGCCCGCCTCGTAGTCCTGGCCCACCATGAAACCGGTGATGTTCTGCAGGAAGACGAGCGGGATGGTGCGCCGGTCGCACAGCTCGATGAAGTGGGTTCCTTTGAGGGCCGACTCGCTGAAGAGGACGCCGTTGTTGGCGACGATCCCGACCGGGTGCCCGTACACATGGGCGAAGCCTGTCACGAGGGTGGGACCATATTCGGCTTTGAACTCCCAGAAGCGGCTGCCGTCGACGATCCGGGCGATCACCTCCCGCACGTCATAGGCCGTGCGGGGGTCGGCAGGGACGACCCCGTACAGCTGACACGGGTCGATGGCGGGTTCCTCGCTTTCGATCAGCGGCCAGGGGGGTTCGGGAGCCGGTCCCAGGGTGGCCACGATGGCCCGGACCATGGCCAGGGCCTGGCGGTCGTCGGCGGCCAGGTGGTCGGTCACGCCAGATCGCCGGGCATGCAACTCGCCGCCGCCGAGCTCCTCGGCGCTCACCACCTCACCGGTCGCAGCCTTCACGAGTGGGGGGCCACCCAGGAAGATCGTTCCCTGGTTCGCCACGATGATGGCCTCGTCGCTCATGGCCGGCACGTAGGCGCCACCTGCCGTGCAGGAGCCGAGCACGGCGGCGATCTGGGCCACACCCATCGCCGACAGGTTGGCCTGGTTGTAAAAGATGCGGCCGAAGTGTTCCCGGTCGGGGAACACCTCATCCTGGGCGGGGAGAAAGGCCCCGCCGGAATCGACGAGATAGATGCACGGGAGCCGGTTGTCGGCGGCGACCTCCTGAGCCCGGAGATGCTTCTTGACGGTGACCGGGTAATAGGTGCCGCCCTTGACGGTGGCGTCGTTGACGACGATCACGCAGCGCCGGCCGGCGACCCGACCCACGCCGGTGATGAGACCGGCGGCCGGACACTCACCGTCATACATGCCGAGCGCAGCGAGCGGCGAGAGTTCGAGGAAGGGCGAGCCCGGGTCGAGCAGGTGCTCGAGCCGGTCGCGGGGGAGGAGCTTTCCGCGGCTCACGTGGCGCGTCCGGGCCGCTGCCGGACCGCCGAGCGCGGCCGAGAGCAGCTCCTGCCGCAGGTCCTCGACTAACGCGGCGTGGGTCGCCTGGTTGCGAGCGAACAGGGCGGACGACGGGTCAGCGGTCGTGCCGAGCACAGGAAACTCCCGCTGGAGCGAGGCGGGTCCGGCGATCATCGCCCGGCATGTTACGGCCGCGCACCACCCTGGCGTGGCTACCCTGAATGGTCGGCATCTATCGACGGGAGGACGATCGTGTACGCAGCCCGGTACGCCCGTGAACAGCCGGACAAGCCCGCCATCATCATGGCGAGCACTGGTGAGACGATCACCTTCGCGGAGTACGAAGCGAGATGCAACCGGGTGGCCCATCTGCTCCGGGACGCCGGCCTGAAGCGGGGCGACCACATCTCGATATTGATGGAAAACAACCCGCGCATGCTGGACATCGAGGGCGGCGCCGAACGGATCGGGCTGTACTACACGCTGGTCAATGCCCACCTGGCGCCCGACGAGGTGGCGTACATCGTCACCAACTCCCGGTCGCGGGTGTTTTTCACCTCGGTCGCCAAGCGCGACGTGGCCGAGGTGGCGGCGCCAGCGTGCCCGGGCGTGGAGCGCTTTTTCATGGTGGGCCTTGACGGGTCCGACGGCCCCTGGGAGTCGTACGAGGACGCCGTCGCGCCGTTGCCGGCTGAGCAAGTGCCCGACGAGTCCCTCGGAGCGGCCATGCTGTACTCGTCGGGCACGACCGGTCAGCCGAAGGGGATCGTGCGCCCGCTCCTCGACGCCTCGCCCGCCGAGGCGCTGCCGGTCATGGAGGCGGTGAAGTTTCTCTTCGGCTTCCGGGAGGGCATGACCTACCTCAACCCGGCGCCGCTCTATCACTCCGCACCCCAAGCCAGCGTGTCCGCGACCCTGCGCCTGGGCTCCACCGCCGTGATCATGGAGCATTTCGATGCCGAGCATTGGCTGCAGCTCGTCGAGCGCTACCGGGTGACGAACTGCCAGATGGTGCCCACCATGTTCAGCCGCCTGCTACGTCTGCCCGCCGAGGTCAGGGAACGCTATGACGTCTCTTCGCTCGAGCGGATCGTCCACGCCGCCGCCCCATGCCCCATACCGGTCAAACGAGCGATGATCGAGTGGCTGGGCCCGATCATCACCGAGTACTACGGGGCGACGGAGGCCAACGGCTTCACTTATTGCGACTCGAACGAGTGGCTGGCCCATCCGGGAACCGTTGGGCGCACCATCCTCGGGCAACTGATGATTCTCGACGAGAACGGCCAGGAATGCCCGACTGGTACCGACGGAACGGTGTGGTTCGGCGGGGCCACCGCCTTCGAGTACTTCGAGGACCCTGGCAAGACCGCAGAGAACCGCAGTGCTGACGGGCAGGCGAGCACCGTCGGTGACGTCGGCCACGTCGACGAGGAGGGTTGGCTCTACCTGACCGACCGGAAGAGCTACATGATCATCTCGGGTGGGGTCAACATCTACCCGCAGGAGACCGAGAACCTCCTGTCCACCCATCCCGCCGTTCAGGACGTGGCTGTGGTCGGCGTACCCAACGAAGACCTGGGCGAGGAGGTGAAGGCCGTCGTCCAACCGGTCGACCCGGCGGCGGCCGGCCCGGAGCTGGCGCAGGAGCTGATCACCTTCTGCCGGGCCAATCTGGCCCATTTCAAGTGCCCGCGCAGCGTCGATTTCGTCGACGAGCTGCCCCGCCTGCCGACGGGCAAACTGTACAAACGGCTAGTCCGCGACCGGTACTGGGCCGGCCACCAGACGGTCATCCTGTAGGGAGCCGGGCGGGGCCGACGGGCCCGCCGCAGGGACACGTTCCCCCCTCGCGGGCCGGCCGGGCGGTTGTGGCCGCCGCAGGACGCCCCCCCGCCCCCAGCCGGCCCGGCCGCCGCACGACGCGTCCCACTCGCCGCCCGGCGCGCGGAACACGAGGCGAACGTACTCTGGTGTCATGGCGACCGTGGGTGTCCTGGACCGGGTCCGGTCCTGGGTGGACGGGCGGACTCCCGCCCGGACCAGCCGGCACCGCGACGTACAGGACAATGCTGGTCGAGCCGCGGTGTTGGGGGCAGGTGACGGGCTGATCACCAACGTGTCGCTCATCTTGGGGGTCGCCGGCGCCTCCACCAATGCTTCGGCCATCCGCCTGGTCGGCATTGCCGGCCTGTTGGCGGGCGCGTTCTCCATGGCCGCCGGTGAGCTGGTGTCGGTGCGGGCCCAGCACGAGATGGTGGAACGGGAGCTCCGGGTGGAGCAGGAGGAGCTGGCCGATTCGCCCGAGGCTGAGCGCAGGGAGCTGGCCTCGATGTACCAGGCTCGGGGCGTGCCGCCCGAGGACGCCGCCACCGTGGCCCGGATTCTCATGGCGAACCCCGGGTTGGCGCTGGACACCCACGCTCGCATGGAGCTCGGCATCGATCCTGACTCGACCAGCACCGCGGGAAATGCCGCGGTGGCATCCTTCCTGGCCTTCGCGGTGGGCGCGATCCTGCCGCTGGTGCCCTGGTTTTTCACAGGTGGCACCCCGGCCGTGGTGTTCTCGGTGATCATCGGGGCGTGCGCGGCCCTCCTCCTCGGCGTCTTGGTCGGCGTCCTGACCGCGCGGAACCTGGCCCGCACCGCACTACGGCAACTCGCGGTGGTGGCGCTGGCGGCCGGGGTGACTTACGGGATCGGGTCGCTTCTCGGAGTTTCGACGTCGTGACCGGGGCCGCCAGACCGCCATCAACCGGCCCGACGCTGACCAGCTGGGACGCCACCGGCCGACGATGACCCTGGCCTCCGGCGCCCTTCCCGCCCCCGACCGCACGGTGGCCCTCGACGATCTGCGCATCGGCGAACTCCTGGCCGAGGGCGGCGAAGGACGGGTGTTCGAGCTGCCGCTCCAGCCCCATCTGGTGATCAAGCGCTACCGGCATCCGGCGGCCCGGGAGTTCCTTGACGACCTGGTGACGTGGCCCGATCGCCTCACCGACTCTGCCCTGGCCGAGAGGGTGCGGACCGGCACGTCGTGGCCGGCCGCGACGGTGATCGAGACGGCCGCATCCGGTCTCGGCCATCCGGCCGCGGCCGGTGTGCTTTTGCCACGGGCTCCTCGTCGGTTTGCCCTCCGTCACCGCGACGGCACCACCCGGCTCGCCACCTTGAGCTACCTCACCGCCGATCCGGCCCACCGGGCCGTCGCCTACGGACTCTCCCTGCCCGACCCCTTAAGCCCGGAGCGTCTCGGCCTGGTCTACGCCCTGGCCCGGGTGCTGGAGGGGTTCGAGTCCACGAATCCCCTGGCCGGCCATGGGGACCTGTCGACCAAGAACGTGCTGTGGTCATTGCAGCGGGGCCCGGAGGTGTTCGTCCTCGACTGCGACAACTGCGAGCAGTTCGACCCGGACGGCCGGCCGCTCACGCCCGAAGGCCGGCGCCGGGCCATGACGCCGAACTGGGACGACCCGGCGGTCGCGGGAGGAGGCAATCCGACCCTGGCCTCGGACCGGTACTCCCTGGCGCTGATCTTCCTGCGCGTGGTCGGCGCCGCCAACTTCCCGATCCAGGCCCGCCAGCGGCAAGGGGGGCCGATCACGGTCGACTTCGCCGTGCCACGCGGGCATCTGGGCGATGCTCTGCTCGGGCCGGGCGCTGATCTGTGGAACCTGTGCGAGCGCGGATTGCACGTGTCCGACCCGGCCTGCCGGCCGCCGGCCTCCGCCTGGCTAGCCCCTCTGGAGGCAGTGCTCGACGGCCTGGGTGCGGCCGCGGTCGTGCGGTCGGTATGGGCGGCCCAGGGCGGCGGCGCCCCCTCCGCGCCAGTCGTGCTCGAGCCGATGGAAGTCCCCGGTGACATCACCATCCGCCCGGTGCCGGCCCTGCCCCGTCCGGCGCCACACCGGACGTCCGCGTACGGTGGGCCGGGACGGGCCTCATCGTGGCGCCGCCCTCAGCCGACGGGTGTGGCCGGTGCAGGGGCGGTCGGGTTCGCTGGAGGGTTCGCGACCGCCTCCGCACCCACCAGTACCGGAGGCCCGGCGACCGGCTCCGCCGCTCCTTCCTCAGTGTCACGGGGACTTGGGTCACCGGGACTTGGGTCACCGGGACTTGGGTCAACGGGACTTGGGTCAACGCGACTGGGGTCACCGGGACCTGGCGCGCCAGGGTCGGTCGCGCTCGGTCCGGCAGCCACCCAGCCAGTGTCCGTCCAGGCCCGGGCCCATCTGGCCGAGGCCGGCGTGTGGTGGGCGGCGCTGCACCGCCAGATGATGCGCTCGCTCTGGACATCTGGCCATCGCAGCGAAGGCGCCCGCCGGCTGGCGATCTGCGTAGGCGTCGACCTGGTGCTGGCCCTGGTCGCGCTGTTCGTGGTCGGCATGATCGTCTCACCCGTGCTCGGGATCTGAGACTCACCATCGCCGGGCCGATAGCGTGAGGGCGATGACAACGGAGACCGTCAGCGTCGAAGAGCGGTACGCGGTCTTTCCCTTCTACCTGTGCCTGGACGTCTCGGCATCCATGGCTGGCGCGCCGCTCGACAGCGTCAACCGGCAGATGCCGTTACTGAGAGCGAGTATCGGAGAGGACCCGGCCATCGCCGAGGTCATCCGATTCGGGGTGATCACGTTCAGCGATGTGGCGACAACGGTGCTGCCCCTCTCCGACCTCAGTCTGGTCGAGGCCGTACCGGAGCTCGCCCCCCAGGGCCGCACGTCGTACGCGGCCGCGTTCCACCACCTTCGGACGGTCATCGAGACCGATTACCACGCCAGCCGGTCAGGCGGCGACCGGTGGTACCGGCCGGCCGTGATCTTCATTTCCGACGGCCGTCCGACCGACGACACCGAGCGGTGGCAGATGGCCCACCGGCGGCTGACTGATCCGAGCTGGAAGCGCCGGCCCAACATCCTGGCGTTCGGTTTCGGCGACGCCGACGCCGGCGTGCTCACCGTCGTCAGTGAATCGAAACCAAATCGAGCCTTCATTGCGGTCGAGGGCGCCGAGCCGAGCAAGGTGGTGCCCGAGCTGATGGCCGGGTTGATCCAGTCGATAGTGAGCTCGTCAGCGAGCGTTTACACCGGGGAAGCTCAGCTCATTCCGCCCGAGGTCCCGAGCATGACGCCGATCCCGGTGGATCCTCTGGACTGAGCCAGTGGATCGTGATGCGCCGGTTCTGGGCCGGCCGTCGACTGCCGCGGCCGAGACCGCCCTTCTCCGCGACCGGGGCGGTGCCGGCCAGGCCGCTTTCCGCGCCGATGGTGGTGACTGCGACTGGTGCGCCCTGCGTGTGGCCTCGGTCGCTGGCGTCCGGCACCGCCTGTCCGGCCGCCCGGGTCAGGACAGTTTCGCCTGGGCCAGTCTTCCGGACGGTCTGGTCGTCGCCATCGGGGACGGGCTCGGTGGGGTGGCCGGATCTGACCGCACAGCCGGCCGGGCGGTGACGGCAGCCGTCGACGCGGTCGTCGAAGCGGTCGCGACGGCGTCCGGATCTCTGGCGCGGCAGCTCGGGGCCGGGCTGGAAGCGGCCAACGCCGCGGCCGCCGAGGGTGGCGCCACCACGCTCGTACTCGGACTGATCGGGCGGACCGGCGAGGTGTGCCTGGCCCGGGTGGGGGACAGCACCGGCTTCCAGGTCGGCGAAGCGGGTGGTTCGTGGCGGGAAATCTTCACACCGCCTGAGGACGACCGTGTCGTCACCATGACGGCCGCCCTGCCTGCCGAGCAGCTGGAACCCGAAGTTGCGGCCATCACTCTCACGACCGACGATCTGCTGCTGCTCGCCACCGATGGCGTCGCCGACCCCTGGCGGGACGGGCCGTCGACGGTAGCCCCTATCCTGGCGGCCGCCCTGGCCAGGCGTCCCGGGCCGCTCGAGCTGGCCCAGCTGGCCAGCTTCTCCCGTCGGGGCTGTCACGACGACCGGACCATGCTGGTGGTCTGGCTCCGTAGCCTTCCACCGTAAATAGTAGGTTTCCGCTATTTTCTGTCGCGATCAGGTCCCAGTTGAAGGGGTGCCGCGACAGAAAAGGTGGGCCGCGGGCCTCTCGACCGCGGTCCCTCGGCCGGCGGCTCCCGCCGGCCCCGCCGGCCCCGGTGGCGCGGCTCCCCTGCTTGGCTCGCGGGCGGGGGCGCAAAGTCGGAGCCGGGGTCCGAGGATACGCTCCGATTTTGTGGTCGATACTATATCATATTTGATATACTTTTGACCACAATAGTGCGAAAAGCCCCTGCGGACGGAACTTCGGCGCCACGAGGCCCCATCTCGCCAGGTGGTCAGAGGACGTCGGCGAGGGCGGCTACCCGGGCGCCACTCAGCGCCCAGGCTTCGACTGCGTACCCACCGCCGGGTATCAGGCCGGCGACCAGGATGCTGGCGGTAGTGAACAGCCGCCAACGCATCCGGGCCCGGACCAGTAGGACCAAGAAGAGGTAGAGGGTGAACACGCACCCATGGGTAAAGCCGACGACGACCAGGGCGGTCTGCCAACCTCCATGGAACTTGTAACCGGTGAGCGTCACGACCCAAGCCACGCACAGCACCACGAAGAAGGTCGCTTCCCAGAATGCGACCTTTCGGAGCAGGCGGATCATCCTCACAGTGCCGTCAACTGTATTGGCACCCTGTCGATATCGGGGCCGCGGCGCAGGCCCTGACCGGGCCGCGGCGCCCTAACCGGGCCGCGGCGCCAAATCACGGGTGTGCGCCGGTGTGATAGGCCACACGGCCAGTTCGCGGCCCCTACCCTGTTTGCGTGAACCGCGGCAATTTGGAGCGAGAGGTCAAACTGGAAGCCGGCATCGGGTTCAGGATTCCTGACCTGAACGGCCTGTACCCCGGGGTCTCGGCCCAGTCTGAGGCTGAGCAGCACCTGCAGGCGATCTATGTCGACACACCCGATCTCCGTCTGACCCGTTCCGGCCTCACCCTTCGACACCGATCCGAGCGGTCGTCATCATCGCCCGGCGAGTGGACGCTCAAGCTGCCCGCGGCATCGTCCGATGAGACCCTGAGCCGTCACGAGATGAACTGGCCCGGCAAGTGGGGCCCGGTCCCAGTCGAGATCTCCAGCCTGGTTCGTGCGTACCGGCGCAGTGCCACACTGGGACCGGTGGCCCGCCTGGTCACTCACCGGCGGCGGGCCGTTCTCTCGGGTCGCCTGGGAGAGCCGCTGCTCGAGATCGATGACGACGTGGTCTCGGTCATGGACGGCAGGCGCCTGGCCGCCCGTTTCCGGGAGGTCGAGGTGGAGGTTGTGGGCGCGGCTCCGGTGTCGCTGCTCCACGCCACCGTGGCCCGGCTCGAGGAGGCCGGCGCGGTCACCGGCGAACCGCGGCCCAAGCTCGTGCGGGCCATCGGATACCGGGCGGCCGAGCCCGCCGACGTGGTGCCGGCGCCGATCAAACGGACGGCATCTATGGCCGAAGTGATCCGGGCCGCTATTGCCCAGGGCTACCTGCGGCTGCTCGCCCACGACCTGGGGGTGCGCCTCGACGAGGACCCGGAGGATGTGCACCAGGCCCGGGTGGCGACCCGGAGGCTTCGGTCCGACCTGCGCACGTTCCGGGATTTCCTGCCCGAGGAATGGACCCAGGAGACCCGGGCGGAACTTGGCTGGGTCGCCGAAGCCCTCGGCCGGGCCCGGGACGCCGATGTCCTGTTCGAGCGCCTGCAGCGCGAGGTCGACTCCCTCGACGGCCGAGACGCCGGTGCCGCGGCCTCCCTGTTGGGCAAGCTGGTCACAGAGCGGGATCGGGCCCATGAGCATCTGATGGAGGTCTTCGGCAGCAGCCGCTATGCCGCCTTGCTGGACCGGTTGGTGCTGGCGGCCGCCGAACTCCCGCCGCGCAAGTGGCCGGCCGAGGTCGCGGAGCACGCCGTGGCTGCGCCATTCGCCGGGATCGCCAGCCCGTCCGGAGCTCCTGTCCAGCCCCCCAACCCGTCTGGACCAACTGTCCAGCCCGCCAACCCGTCTGGAGCCACTGCCCCGGCAATCGAGCCCGCCGTCGAGGTCGGGACCCAGCCCGCCGTCGAGGTCGGGACCCAGCCCGCCGTCCAGGTCGGGACCCAGCCCGCCGACGTCGGGGTCCAGCCCGCCGCCCAGGTCGGGACCCAGCCCGCCGCCGACGTCGGGATCCAGCCCGCCGCCGACGTCGGGGTCCAGCCCGCCGCCGACGGCGCGGCGTCCCCCCTTGCGCCCATTCCCGCCGCCGTTTCTCCCACGCCGGGGTCTCACTCGTCCCGGGCCGATCGGGAAGGTCTGGCCCGGGACCTGGCCCCCTCCGTGGTGATGGGTCCCTGGCGACACGTGGTCCGGGGCGTGTCGGCTCTCGGTGCGAATCCGACGGATGCGGCCCTGCACGAGATCCGCATCCGGGCCAAGCGGTTACGCTACGCGTGCGAAGCGGTGGCCGAGGTCGTCGGCAAACCGGCCGTCGACATGGCCCGCGCCGCAGCCGACCTCCAGGGCGTACTCGGCGACTTCCACGACGCGGTGGTCGCCGAGGAGTGGCTGCGAGCGGCCAGCGTGGATGCGTCCCCCGCCCAAGCCCTGGCAGCAGGTCAGCTGATCGCGCGGCAGCGAGAGGATGCGGCCCGCTGCCGGACCGATTGGCCGGATTCCTGGAAGCGCCTCCACCGCAAGAAGCAGCGGGCCTGGCTGCGCTGACCGACGGGCGTTGGTCCGCACTCCGCGTGGGCACCCCCTCCCGCGTGTACGGTCGACGGACGTGCGGATCGCAGCCTTGGACCTCGGGAGTAACTCGTTCCATCTGTTGATCGCCGATGCCCACTCCGACGGGACGTTTGAACCTCTCGTCCGCGATAAGGAGATGCTCCGGCTCGGCAGTGTGGTCGCCAGCACCGGTGAGGTCGGAGAGGTGGCCGCGGCGGCTGCGGTCGAGGTCGTCCGCCGGTTTCGCACACTTGCCGACTCCTTCGAGGTCGATGAGATCGTCGCCTGCGCTACTGCAGCCCTCCGTGACGCCCGCAACTCGGACGTCGTCGTCGACCGCATCGAGGCCGAAGCCGGCGTCAAGGTCCGCGTCATCAGCGGGAGGGAAGAGGCGCGCCTGATCTTCGAGGCGGTTCGCTCGAGCGTCGTTATCGATCCCGCTCCCGCCCTGGCCCTCGACCTCGGCGGTGGCAGCCTCGAGCTCATGGTCGGCGACGCCAAGGGAATGGCCTGGGCCACGAGCCTCAAGCTCGGCGTCGGACGGTTGACCGCCGACCTGGTCCGCGGCGACCCGCCGACCGGCGGCGACCGACGGCGGATCGTGCACGCGGTGACGACCGCGGTCGGGCGGGTCCTCACCGATCTCGCCAGCTTCGATCCCCGGGTCGCAATAGGCAGCAGCGGCACCCTGGAAACGCTCATTGCGCTGGCCGCCGGCCGGCGGGGAGGTCCCCTGCCCCCTTCGGTCAACCAGATGGCGGTGACGGCCCGGGAGCTCGACGCCGTGAGTCAGGACCTTCTGAGAATGACCTCAGCGCAGCGGGCAGGTCTGCCCGGCGTCGACTCCCGCCGGGCCGATCTGCTTCCGGCCGGCGCCCTGCTCGCCGTCACCGTTCTCGACCTCACCGGGCTCGACGAGCTGATCGGCTGTGAGTGGGCGCTTCGGGAGGGAATAGTCCTCGACGCCATTGCCCGTCACTCCCGGGCGGAGTGGGCGGGCGACCCTCGGGCCATGCGACGGGACTCTGTGCTCGGTCTGTGCCGGCGCTGCGGCTGGAACGAGGCCCATGCCCGTAAGGTCAGCCAGCTGGCCGGTGAGCTGTTCGACGGCACCATGGCGATCCACGGTCTCAACCGGGACGATCGAGAGCTGCTCGACCTGGGGGCCCTCCTCCACGACATCGGGGAGCACGTCAGCATGGAGGGTCACGACCGTCATACCGCCTATCTGATCGAGAACGGGCGGCTGCGAGGGTTCCGACCCGACGAGGTGGCGGTGCTGGCCTGCCTCGGCCGCTTTCATAAGCGGGGCTCGGCGAAGCTGTCCTACGAGCCGTACGCCCAGATGTCGAACGCCGACCGGGATCGGGTAACCCGGCTGATCGCCCTGCTGCAGGTCGCCGACGCGCTCGACCGCAGCCATGGTGGGACCATCCGCAGCATCGAGGTCTATCCCGGCGCCGCCCAGGTCGACGTGGTCGTACACGCCGATGACGACATCGACCTGGAGTTGTGGGGACTCCGTCGCAAACGGGAGCTCTTTGAGCGGGTGTTCAGGTGCCGCCTCGAGGTCGTCGAGGCCCAACTGGTGCTGCCGCTCTACAGCGAGGCGGTCCGGGCCGGTGTAGGGCAGCAGAAGCCCTAGAACCTCCGGGCCGGTGCCCCTGTTCAGTTGGCCCGGTCAGTTGCGCGGCACCTGGGACCACGGCAACCCCTTGTCAGTCCGTACGTCCCCGGGGAGGTCCAGTACCCGCTCGCCCAGGATGTTGCGCATGACCTCGGAGGTGCCGCCTTCGATGGAGTTGGCCCGAGCCCGAAGAAACATGCGCTGCACGGTTCCCTGGAGGGCACCGGCAGTATCCGGCCGGCTCATCTCGTAGCTGTCGTACAGCATGCCTTCGGGCCCGAGCAGGTCGACACACAGGTCGTAGATCCGCTTGTTGAGCTCGGCATAGGCCAGCTTTCCGATGGATCCCTCGGGGCCGGGCGTGCCCGATTTGGAGGCAGCGGCGGCCCTGGCGTTGGTGACGCGCTGGACCTCGGCTTCGACCCAGAGGCGCATCAGCCGGTCCCTGGTTGCACTGTCCCGGCGATCCGGTGCCAGCCGCTTCCAGAGGTGGACGGCGGTAGCGATCGGACCACTACCCGGCGCGGCCACGGCCCCACCGATCGAGACCCGTTCGTTCATCAAGGTGACGAGCGCACCCCGCCAGCCATCGCCCACGTCCCCGAGACGTTCGGTGTCGGGGATGCGGACGTCATTGAAAAAGACCTCGTTGAACTCGGCGTCACCCGTGGCCTGGCGCAGCGGACGCACCTCCACGCCCGGCGCCTGCATATCGACAACGAAGTACGTGATACCTCTGTGCTTCTCGGCCTCCGGGTCGGTCCGGGCCAGCACGATTCCGAAACGAGCCCGGTGGGCCAGGGTGGTCCACACCTTCTGTCCGTTGACGATCCATTCATCCCCGTCGCGCTCGGCGCGGGTGGCGAGGCTGGCCACATCGGATCCGGCCCCCGGCTCGGAGAACAACTGGCACCAGATCTCTTCGCAGGTGAACAGCGGACGCAGATAGCGCTGCCGTTGCGCCTCCGTCCCCAGGGTGAGGATGGTGGGCGCCGCCATCCCGTAACCGATCGGATTGCGGGCTCCCGGGGCGGGAGCCCCGGCGTCCCGCAGCCGGTCGGCCACCAGTGACTGCAGGTGGCGCGAGAGGCCGAGGCCACCGTAGCCCTTCGGAAAGTGGATGAACGCCAGCCCGGCGTCGAACTGGGCGCCCAGGAAGTCGCTGGCGTCGCTCGTCGGGGGGTGGATGGCGAGAAGCTCATCGATCTTGCCGGTGACGAGCTCCTCGTCACTCCGGGCGGCAGCTTCTCCAGCTGTTCCGGTTGTGGCTTCTCCGACAGTGGTCATGCCATCCCTCCGAGCCGTGGCGATCCGTCGCCCACCCTACCGGTTGGCCTGTCGCGCCGCGAAGTCGCAGGTAGGCTGCTCGGACGTGTATCGGGCCCTGCGCTTCCTCTCCATCGTCGCGGCCGCCGCCCTGTTGATCAGCGGTTTCGTGGTTGGCATCACGGCGGTCGGCTCGGGGCTGCTGCACCGCACCGCCACCGCCGACGCCATGCCCCTGCCGCCGCTCGGCAGCCCGGGTGCCCTCGGGGGGTCAACGGTGTACGCCGCGGATGGAAAAACGGTGCTCGCCGTCCTGCACGCCTCGCAGGAACGTAAGCCGATCCCCCTGCAGCAGATGGGCAAGGTGGTGATCACGGCGGTGCTCGACACCGAGGACCACCGTTTCTTCGTGCACGGCGGCTTCGACATCCCCTCGACCATCAGGGCCCTGGCCAACGACACGTCCGGGGGCGGTCTCCAGGGGGGCTCGACGATCACCCAGCAGTTGGTCAAGCAGTCATATCTGTCCTCCGCCCGCAAGCTTTCCCGGAAGGTCAAAGAAGCCGTCCTGGCCGACCGGCTGGAACGGAAGTACAGCAAGGACCAGATCCTGCAGGCCTACCTGAACACCATCTACCTGGGCAATGGGGCCTACGGGGTCGAAGCGGCCGCCCACGTCTACTTCAACGAGCACGCGTCGCAGCTCACCCTGCCGCAAGCGGCGCTCCTGGCCGGCCTCATCCAGAACCCGAGCGGCTACGACCCCATCCTCGCCCCGGCGGCCGCCAGGACCCGGCGATCGGAAGTGATCGCCCGGATGTTGCACTACGGCGACATCACCGCCGCCCAGTCCGCAGCGGCCAACCGGGTGCCGTTGCCCACGTCGGTCGTCGAGCCGCCCGCCGGCGCGGCAGACCAGATCAGCGACTACTACGTCCAGCAGGTGCAGACCGAGCTGCTCTCGCCGGGAAGTCCCCTCGGCGGCACCTACGACCAGCGCTACAAGAACCTGTTCGAGGGTGGTCTCAAGATCTACACCAACCTGAACCCCGCCCTGCAGGCCATGGCCGAACAGACCATCGCCAATGACACGCCTGCCAACAATCAGGGCTTTCAACAGGCGATGGTCACCATCGACCCCACCACCGGCAAGGTGCAGGCCATGGTCGGAGGCCACGGTGTGCAGAGCTCGAGATACGACATCATCACCCAGGGCACCCGGCAACCGGGCTCGGGCTTCAAGCTTTTCACCCTGCTCGCCGCCCTCAACGCCGGCTATTCGATCTACGACACCCTGGACGCCCAGTCGCCTTGTGCCATCGATTTCCCAACCGACCACGACCTCGTGGCCCATCCCGCTAACAACGACGAGGGCACCGGCGGCGGCGTGGTCACCCTGCTGAGCGCCACCGCCCAGTCATTGAACTGCGCCTACATCCGCCTCGCCCATGAGGTTGGTCTGGCCAACATCATCAGCGTGGCTCACAGCCTGGGCATCAGCGAGACGTTGCCAGAATTCCCGTCGATTGTGATCGGGTCGATCGCCGTCCACCCCATAGAAATGGCTGCTGCCTACGCCACCGTGGCCGACAACGGCGTGTACCACGCTCCGTCCTTCATCGACCACATCGTGGATCCGTCAGGTTCCACCATGTACGTCGGTGCGAGCCCGGGCAAGCAGGTGGTGCCGCCGCAGATCGCCGAGGAGGCGACAGTCGCGCTGCAGGGAGTCGTGCAGAACGGCACCGGCACTGGCGCCGCTCTCTACAACCGGCCCGTCGCCGGCAAGACGGGTACGACCGACAGCAACGTCGATGCCTGGTTCAACGGGTTCACCCCGCAGATGGAGACCACAGTCTGGATGGGCGCCGACAACGCCGAGGTGCCGATGCTCGATGTCGGTGGGGTCGGCCAGGTCTACGGCGGCACGTTCCCTGCCCACACCTGGCACGACTTCATGTCGAACGCGGTGGGCAACCTGCCGGTCCTGGGTTTCACCCCCCCCAACTACGCGCTGCTGCCGGCGCCCCACTACATCACGTCGGCTTCGCTCGTAGCGGCAGACGTGCTCGACCACAACTTCCCGGGCTGCCCCTTCAACTCGTCCAACCTGTTCAACCCGCCCGGCTCATCCAACTCCTTCAACGCCCTCTACCCCTTCTGCACCGGGCAGACCGCTCGAACGCCACCTACCGCCGCACCGAGCAACCCGCCGCCCACTCCGCCGCCCACCGTTGCCCCGCCGACTCCGCCGCCCACCGTTGCCCGGCACACGCCGCCGCCCACCCGTCGCCCGGTCACGACGCTGCCGCCGCGGAAAAAGCACCACAGATGACGGGCGGCCCGCTCCAGGCGCTGGCCGCTCTTCAAGACATCGACACCACCCTCGACCAGCTTCGCCATCGCCGGTCCCACCTGCCTGAACGGGCCGAGCTGGCAGCCATTGAGCGAGAGATGGCAGTGCTCGAGCAGGCTGCCGGACAAGCCGGCGCAGCCCGTGCCAGGATCGCCGAGCAGCAAACACAGCTGGAGGCAGATCTGGCCGCGACCGAGGAGCGAGCCCGGGCTGTCGATCGGCGGCTGTACGGCGGCACCGTGACCGCCTCCCGGGAGCTGCAGGCCCTCGCCGCCGATGTGGAGAGCCTCAGGGCCCGGGCGTCGGCGCTCGAGGACCAGGTGCTCGAACTGATGGAGTCCCGGGAACCGCTCGAGGCCGAGCTGGCCGGCCTCTCAGCCCAGCTGCAAACCCTCGACGCCCGTCGGGAGGCGGCCGCGGCGGGCGTCGCCACCGCGGAAGCCGGAGTGGACGAGGAACTGGCCCGCTTCGAGAAGCAGCGGGGGCAGGCCGGTGGCTCCGTGCCTGCGGACCTGCAGGCTATCTACGACCGGCTTCGGGCCCGCCTGGGCGGGATCGCGGTCGCCCGCCTCGTCGGCAACCACTGTGACGGATGTCATCTCACCCTGCCGGCCATGGAGTTGGACCGGATCCGTCATCTGCCTGCAGGTGAATTGATCACCTGCGAGCAGTGCGGTCGCATCCTCGTACGCGACTAGCGATCCCGTTCGCGACCAGCCAGGCCGATCTATCGGTTTCCGCCCCGTCGTCCCGTTCGGGTCAGCGAATACCGAGTCCTATGCCCGCACCGGGAAGCCGCGAGTAGGGTCGGCCGCCGTGCTCATCCTGTTGCGCCACGGACGCACCGCCTCCAACGCCTCACGGCGGCTCCTGGGCCGGATGGACGTATCGCTCGACGAGCTGGGGCGGCGACAGGCGGAAGCGCTCGGTCATTCGGATCTGCTCCGGCAGGCCACCCGGGTGGTGAGCAGCCCGCTCCGCCGGGCTCTTGACACGGCAGCCGCTTTCGGCCGGCCGGTGACCGTCGACGAGCGGTGGACCGAGATCGACTACGGGATCCATGACGGGCTGGAGCTCGACCGGGCCACGGAGCTCTTCCGGCAATGGGGGCGAGACATTGGTTTCGTTCCAGAAGGGGGCGAGTCGCTGGCGTCGGTGGGCCACCGCGTCCGCTCCGCATGCGAGGACCTTTGGGCTGACGCCGTCAACAACGACGTGGTCGTCGTGAGCCACGTATCGCCGATCAAGGCTGCGGTGGCGTGGGCCCTCGGTGTCGGCGACGAAACCACCTGGCGCATGTTCGTCGACGTAGCCTCCGTTTCCTGCATCGGGCCGGGGCGACCCGGAGCAGAGACGCCCCTGCCGTCCCTTCGTCTGTTCAACGACACAAGCGGGCGCCCGTCCTCGTAACCCCCCTGTCTTCGTATCTCACAGGCGTATCGTCGCGCTCATGGTCGACACGGTCACCGGCATCCCGCAGCGCCGCCATCTTGTTACCGACATCCCCGGTCCGAAATCTCGGGACCTGGCGGCCCGGCGGCGCGCCGCGGTAGCGCCTGGGGTCAGCTCAGTGCTGCCCGTCTATATCGAGAGGGCCGAGGGGGCCATCCTCGTCGACGTCGACGGCAACGCGCTGATCGACCTGGGGTCGGGCATCGCGGTGACCAGCGTTGGCCACGCCGTACCTCCGGTAGTGGAAGCGGCGACGGAACAGGTAGGGCGCTTCACCCACACCTGCTTCATGGTCGGTCCCTACGAGGGGTATGTGGAGGTGTGCGAACGGCTCAATGCGCTCACGCCCGGGAATTTTCCGAAGACCTCGGCCCTGTTCAACTCGGGCGCCGAGGCGGTTGAGAACGCGGTGAAAATCGCCCGACACGCCACTCGCCGGCAGGCCGTGGTCGTGTTCGACCACGCCTACCACGGGCGAACCAACCTGACCATGGCGCTCACGGCCAAGAACATGCCCTACAAGGACGGATTCGGTCCCTTTGCCCCTGAGGTGTATCGGGTGCCCATGTCGTACCCGTTCCGGGATCCGACCGGATACTCAGGAGCCGACGCCGCCGATCGGGCCATCGACCTGATCGAGAAGCAGGTGGGGTCGGAGAACGTGGCCTGCGTCCTGCTCGAACCGGTGCAGGGCGAGGGCGGCTTCGTCGTGCCCGCGACCGGCTTCTTGCCCGCCCTCGCCGCCTGGTGCCGGGAGCACGGCGCCTTGTTCGTTGCCGACGAGGTGCAATCGGGGTTCTGCCGCACGGGAGCCTGGTTCGCGTGCGAACACGAAGCCGTCGTGCCGGACCTGGTGGCCATGGCCAAGGGCATCGCCGGCGGTATGCCCCTTGCAGCCGTGACAGGCCGCGCCGAGCTGATGGGCCACGTGCACGTGGGGGGACTCGGAGGCACTTATGGCGGGAACCCGGTTGCTTGCGCCGCCGCCCTGGCCACCATCGATTTCATGGCCGGCGCCGACCTGATCGGCGCCGCCACGAGGATCGGGTCGGTCGTCGAGAACCGCTTGCGGGCGCTGCAGACGGACGTCCCCGGGATCGGTGACGTCCGGGGAAAGGGGGCCATGCAGGCCATGGAGATCGTGCGCGCCGGCACTACTGTCCCGGACCCAGAGACCGCCGCCGCCATCGCCGCGACCTGTCACGCCGAGGGCGTCGTGGTGCTGACCTGCGGAACGTGGAGCAACGTCATCAGGCTCCTTCCACCGCTCACCATCGAGAACGCCTTGCTGGCTGATGGGCTGGATGTGCTCGCAGGCGCGACCCGCTCCGTGCTCGGCCGCCGCTAGCGAAGGGGAGCGGGACTCTTGACCGCGCTGACTCTTGACCGCGCTGACTCTTGACCGCGCTGACTCTTGACCGCGCTGACTCTTGACCGCTCAGGCCCAGACCTGATTCGCCACCTCCACGATGCGGCGGAGCTTGGCCACCTGTTCGTCGTAGGTGAGGGCGTTGCCTTCCACGGTTGAAGCAAACCCGCACTGCGGGGACAGGCAGAGCTGATCGATGGCGATGTACTTGCTGGCCTCGTCGATGCGGCGCCTCAGCAGGTCTGCTGGTTCGAGCTCACCGCGTTTGGTGGTAACCAGGCCCAGGACGACCTGTTTGCCGGGTGGCACGAAGCGCAGGGGCTCGAAACCGCCGGAGCGGGCGTCGTCGTACTCGAGGAAGAACCCGTCGACGTTGAGGTCGTTGAAGAGTGCCTCGGCCACGAAGTCGTACCCGCCTTCGGCCACCCACGACGAGCGGTAGTTGCCGCGACACATGTGCGTCGTCACCGTCATGGTCTCGGGCCTGGCTGCCAGGGCGGCATTGATCTGGCGGATGTAGCGGAGATGCTGGTGCTCAGCGTCATCCCCCCTCGCCGCCAGCTCCTGGCGCTGCTCGGGGTCGTTGAGATAGGCCAGGCTGGTGTCGTCGAGCTGCAGGTAGGTGCAGCCCAATCGGCCCAGGGCCGCTATCTGTTCCGCGTACGCGGCGGAGAGATCCGACCAGAACTCCTCGATATCCGGGTACACGGTTGCGTCGATCGCCGCTGGGCCGCCCCGGTAGTGGACCATGCTGGGGGAGGGGATCGTGAGCTTGGCCATCGCGGTCGTGGCCAGCGACTGCAAAAAGGCGAAGTCCGCGGCGAAGATGGGGTGATCGAGCGCGACCTTGCCGTGAACCCGCAGGGCCGCAGCGGTGAAGTCGAGCGGTCCGGCCGGGTTGTGGAAATGCACGGCCATCTCCTCAGGGCCCGAAGAGATCCCCCCCAGCTGGGAAATGAAATCCATGTGCCAGGACCCCCGCCGGAACTCACCGTCGGTGGCAGTGTGCAAACCCACATCCTCCTGCATGCGCACGACGGCGGTGATGGCCTCATCCTCGATGCGGCGCAACTCCGCCGCGGTGATGCGCCCGGCGGCAAGATCAGCCCGTGCTCCGTGCACCGCGGGGGGCCGGAGCAGGCTGCCGACGTGATCGGCTCGAAACGGAGGTCGGGAGCGCCCGCTCACGCCCGGCTCCACCCGGTGGCGGCGAAGGGCCCGGCGGAGCCGGCCAGCCGGGCCGGGATTGGAGTTGTTCGACACTGCTCGGGCGGGGGTTGCATCGCCGCCCACCGTATGACAAGCCGCCCGCCATATGACAATCAGGGCGCGGCCTCCGGCCTGGGCGCCCGCGCCGACGCGTGCTCGGGTCGGCTGGCCGGAGCCGTTCGCTCCTCATCGTGCGGGACTGGGTGGTTCGGCGCTGGGGCGCTATGGTTGGCGCATGCGAGTAGTTGTCGATTTCGACCTGTGCGAGAGCAACGCCCTCTGCATGGCCGCCGCCCCGGAGGTCTTCGAGGTGCGTGACGACGACTTCCTCTATGTCCTCGACGAGCACCCGCCGGAGTCACTGCGACCACGCGTAGAGCAGGCTGTCCGGAATTGTCCGAAGCAGGCCATAAAGCTCGAAGACTGACGGCCGGATCGGCGGTTAGCAACCGCCAGCCGGTCCCGTCGCGGGGCGTGAGAACTTACCCGATTTTTTTTTGAACAGACGGTGATCCCGCGGACCGAAAACGCCAGACCGGGGGTATGCTGCCTGCTGCGGCACGTAGTCACAACAACTTAGAGCCGCCGAGCGAGCCCGGCCTCAGGAGACCACCCGCCACCTGGCCGGGCTCGTTGTGTGTTTCGGGTGGGGAACGGCTGGGCGGGCGGCCCGTTAACCCGGGACAGGGACCGCGCTGCGGTTGACTTTCCAGGCGCAGTCGTCGGCGGCCGGCAGCCGGATGGTGAAGACGGCGCCGGCCCGGGCCAGGTGCGGGGCCCGTTGGTCAGTGCCGGCCTGAATACCGCTGAGAAGTGGCTGTGAATCGGGGCTCCGGTGTTCTACGGGGATCGCCAGGGAATGCCCAGGAAACTCAAAGGTGGGGCAGGTCTACTGACGGCGGTGGGCCAAAGGGCCCACGTCAGGAGGATCAGCGCATGAAACTGAAACACCCCTTCGTGGCAGCCGGGATCGCGGCCAGCGCCCTCGGGCTCAGCCTCGGACTCGGGGTCTCCGCGGCCACCGCCACGACGACGACCGGCTCTCCTGCGACGGCGCAGACGACCATCGCCTCGACCTCGAGCGGGTCCACGTCGAGCGGGTCGAGGTCGAGCGGGTCCACGTCCAGCGGGTCGAGGTCGAGCGGGTCCACGGCGAGCGGGTCCACGTCGAGCGGGTCCACGTCGAGCGGCTCCAGTGGCAGCTCCTCGACGACCCCCTCCTCGGGAAGCTCCACCTCTAACCACAACTGCCCCAACATGGGCAGCAGCACCGGCTAGGAGGGTCCGGCCGAGGGCGCCACCTGCTGCCTGACCTGGAGCCGGCCGGGTCGGCCCGGGTCACCGGGTCGGCCCGACCGGGCCCGGCCCGTCCCCCGAGCAGGTCCCCGTGAGCACTGGGGCCAGCACCGGGAGGGGAAATAGACTCCGTCGCATGTCGACCGTCAGTGTTGTAACCGGCGCCAACTCCGGCATCGGCCGGGCCATCTCGATCGACCTTGCTCGTCGTGGACATCAGGTGTACGGAACAGTTCGAGATCCGGACCGAGCGGCCAAGCTTCAGTCGATGGCCGCGGATGCCGGCGTCGAAGTACAGCTGGTGACACTTGACGTCGGTGACGACGACTCGGTACGGCAAGGCTTCAAGGAGGTCCTGGACCGGGAGGGTCACATCGACGTCCTGGTCAACAACGCCGGTGTCGGCGGGAACGCCGTCGTCGAGGAGACCACTCCGGCCCAGCTGCTCGAGGTCACCAACGTCAATGTCGGCGGAGCTCTTCGCTGCCTCCAGGCCGTGCTCCCGGGAATGCGTGAGCGGAGGCAAGGGACCATCGTGAACATTTCGTCGGTCGTGGGCCGATTCGGAGCTATTGCCCAGGCTCCGTACGTAGCGTCGAAATGGGCGCTCGAGGGCCTGAGCGAGCAGCTGGCCCTGGAGTTGGCCCCGTTTGGGATTCGGGTCATCATCGTCGAGCCCGGGATCACCAGATCGGCCATTTTCGCCAAGAACACCGACGCGCCAAACGGCACCGAGGCTTATGACGAGCACTATCAGCGAATGTTTGAGTTCTACGCCGCCGGTATTGCCCACGCCACTGATCCCTTCGAGTTGGCGGCCCTGGTGCATGACGCCATCACCACCGACACCCCCAAACTTCGGTATGTCTGCTCGTGGGGCGGACCGGAGATCGTCGCCGGGCGGCAGGTCATGACCGACGAGGACTGGGTGGCGTTGGGCGCCGCACCCGATCGAAGCGCCTACCGACAGCGTTTCCAAACAGCCTTCGGCCTCGACATCAGCCCTCCGGCCTGAATTCGGCAGAGGAACCGGGTTCTTCCCTCGAAGAGCCCTGCCGTCAGCACCTCGACTATCGGGTAGTGCAACCCGCTCCCTGGCCGACCTATCGGTCGGCGTGCCCGAGATCCCGTGTCGGAGCAATCCGGTCGCGAATCGACCGCTTGACCGCCGACGGCTCCGGGAAGCCATCGGATGAGCGGTTCCACACCAGGTCTCCGTCGACGCGGACGGCGAAGATCCCACCCTTGCCCGGCACCAGGGCGACCTCGCCGAGCTCAGTTTCGAAGGTGGTGAGCAACTCCTGTGCCAACCAGGCCGCCCGGGGCAGCCACCGGCACTGAGCGCAATATTCGATCTCGACCCGAGGTCTGCGCCCGGACCGGTCCGTCACGGGTGCGTTGTCGTTCACTGCACCATCCTGCCCCCATCTCCCGGCCTTCCGGCCCGCGGCGGGCTGGCCCTCGCACCGGCCCCTCGATCCGTCTCATCTAGCGTGGTTCCCGCTGTCGCCGACGTTGGGAGGAATGAGTATGTACGACGGGGTCCTGGCCGAATCCATCAAGGTGCTAGGACACGGGGGCGACGAGATCGAGGCGTACTTTGCCCGCCCGCTCGGCCCTGGGCCGGTGCCGGGCGTGGTAGTCATCCACCACATGCCCGGCTACGACCCGGCTACCAAGGAAAGTATCCGACTCCCGAGCAGGTGGACGAGCTGGAGGCCGCGCTCAAGGATGCGGGGAAGACGTACGAGTTCCATCGCTACGAGGGCGCCGGTCATGCCTTTTTCTCCGTCGACCGTCCCAGCTATCGGGTCGCGGCGGCCCAGGATGGCTGGCAGCGCATCTGGACCTTCTTCGGCCAGCATCTCGGAGACTGAAAACACTGTGTGCACCTACCGCCACCTACCACGGCCGCGTGTTGCCTGGTGGTCACCAGCGCTCCCACCGCACGACCTCGTCGAGGCGGCGTCGGCCCGTCGGCAGCTCGGGTCGGGAGCGCTCACCGGCGGTCGGGTGGCCCACTGCGATGGCGCCTATAGGTCGATATCCCTCGGGCACGTCCAGGGCGTCCATGAGGGCCTTCTCGCCCTGAAAAATCCCGAAGAACAACGCGCCCAGGCCGAGGTCGACCGCGCCGAGCAGGATCACCATGACGCCGAAGCCGGTGTCGATGTCCCAGTACGGCGCCGGCCAGAACTCCTCCCGGGAGAGCGGGGTGTGCACCTTATCGGGCCGCGCGTAGCGGTCGAGGTAGGCCTGCTTGTGGGCGAGCGGGATGATCACCACGGGAGCACGGGTCAGGGGCACGGACTCGGACTCCCCTCGCCACTCCGGGCCACTGCTCGTCTCCCAGAACAGCCGTCGTTGGCCGGCGTCCGTCAGCACCACGAAAGCGAAGCCCTGGCTGTATCCGGCCGACGGCACGCGGGTCGCGTTGGCCACGAGCTGTTCGACCAGCGGCCGGGCGACGGGCTCGTCCGAGAAGTCCCGCACCATTCGCCGCCGCAGAACCACGTCCTGAAACTCCATCGTTCAGACCGTAGCGCTCGACGATTCAGAGCTTATTGAGCAGGGCGACCAACTCCGACAGCTGCTGAGGTACGGAATGTTCGAAGCGGGCGACGCTCGGGTCTGCGGCGCGCCCTTCCACGTACAGCGAGTACAGGCCTTCGAGAATCGCGATGCTCTTCCACATGGAGAACGCCCGGTAGAACGTCTGATTCTCGAACGGCGCGCCTGACTTCCGTTCGTACAACTCGATCGCCTCTTCGCGGGAGAGACTCCCGGGGAGGCGGGTGATCCATGCTGCGGGGTTCTCCCCGGGCCGCGATCCGCTGGCGACCCATCCCTGCATGAGCCAGGCCAGATCGGCGAGCGGATCCCCGATGGTGGCCATCTCCCAGTCGAGCAGGGCCGCCACGCGCGCTTCAGGGGGACGTCGGACGAGAATATTGTTCGGCGTGTAATCGCCGTGCACGATGCTCTCGCGCCGCGAGTCCGGCACGTTGGCCGAGATCCAGTCGGTCACCTCCTGAAGACCGGGTCCGAGACGAGGGGCGGTAGGCGTGAGGGCCAGCTGCCCGGTCCAGCGACGCACCTGGCGCTGTAGAAAGCCGGTTGGCCTTCCCTCCAAACCCAGGTTGGCCCAGTCGAGACCATGGAGGTCGGCGAGCACCTGCATCAGCTCGGTGGTGATCGCCCGGCACGCATCGGGCCGGGCCAAACCGGGGTTCGTCGCCTCCCGCGAGAGCAGCAGACCGTCCACGTAGCGCATGGTGTAGAAGGGGGCACCGATCACCGTCGGGTCGTCGCAGGCCACGATGGGCTCGGGAACGGGGACCGACGTTCCGTGGATGGCGCGCAGGAAGCGGTACTCCCGCAACATGTCGTGTGATGTGGGTAGCAACTCCCCGCTCGGGGGCCGGCGCAGGACCCAGCGTTCCCCGTCCACGTCGAGGAAAAGCGTGATGTTCGAGCTTCCGCCCGGAGCTCGCCCGGTGACGTCGATGGGCCCGGTGACCCCGGTACTGTCACGAAGAAACGATTGCAGGCCGTCGAGGTCGTACAGCTGCTGCGAGCTCATGGAACTCCTTCGTGCCCGATCGGTCGTGCGGCCACGGCACTTCCGATGGCGCCCATTCGGCCGGTGGCAGTATGGCCCGGTCCCAGGTTTCTGTCAAAGAGAGACCGGCATCCGCCCGGGCCAGATTGCCATGAAGGCCTGGGCTTCGAGACGGACCCCGACAGGCCAGGAGGTACAGACCATGAGCAGGCTGACCGAGCACATCCGGGCATTGGCCGACAACCACCATCCCGGCCTGTTGTTCGAGGACGACACATACTCCCACGCCGAGATCTACCAGCAGGCATCGGCCCGCGCCTCGCTGCTGGCGAGCATGGGGCTGGGCGATCCCGCGCACGTCGGCGTGCTGCTCGAGAACATCCCTGAGTCATTGTTCTGGCTGGAAGCCGCCCTTCTCGCCGGGGTCACGGTGGTGGGGTTGAACGCCACGCGCAGCGGCCCGGAGCTGCTGAGGGACATCGGTCACACCGATTGCCGTGTGGTGGTGACGGACCCGGCCGGCGCAGGAATCCTCCGGGATGCCGGGCTCGACCTCCCGACCCTCATCGTCGGAACGGACGACTACGGGGCGGGTCTGTCATCGCACCAGGGCGCCGCTGCTCCCGATATCGATGTGCCCGAGGACGCACGTGCCATCCTCATCTTCACGTCTGGCACGACGAGTGCGCCGAAGGCGGCGATCCGCACTCACGGGGCCCTGGTCCGCATCTCGCTGGGGGTGATTGCGTCCTGGGAGATCACCGACGCCGACGTTGCTTACAACGCTATGCCGTGGTTCCACTCCAACGCTCTCTACCACGCCATCCTGCCGGTCATGGTCAGTGGAGGCACCCTCGCCTTCCGTCGCCGCTTCTCGGCGCGCCGCTTCATCGGCGATGTGCAGAAGTTCCACGCCACCCGGTTCAACTATGTCGGCAAGGTCCTGGAGTACGTGCTGGCCACGCCCGAGAGTGACTCCGACGGGCACAACGACCTGCGCATCGTTACCGGCAGCGAAGCCAGCGAGCGGGACATCGCCGCTTTTGGACGGAGATTCAATGTCTACGTCATGGACGGGTTCGGTTCGACCGAGGGGGGAGTCGGGATCCTCCGCACGCCCGACATGCCGTCCGGGTCGCTCGGCCTCCCCGCCGACGAGAACACCATCGTCATGAGCCGTTCGACGCTAGAGGAGTGCCCGCGGGCCCGTTTCGACGCGTCCGGCCGGTTATTGAACGCGGACGAGTGCATCGGCGAGTTCGTGAACAAGACTGGACTGGCCAGCTTCGAGGGTTACTACAAAAACGATGACGCCAACCTCGAGCGCTCCCACCACGGCTGGTTCTGGTCCGGCGACCTCGGGTATCGCGACGAGAAGGGCTTCTTCTATTTCGCCGGCCGCGGCTACGACTGGCTGCGGGTCGACGGCGAGAACTTTTCCGCCGCCCCGGTCGAGCGGCTCCTCGTGCGGCACCGCGACATCCTGCTGGCCGCGGTGTACGCCGTTCCCGACCCGAACAGCGGCGACCAGCTCATGGCGGCCATCCAGCTCCGCGCCGGGGTTTCCTTCGATCCAGTTGGATTCCAGGAATTCCTGGACCAGCAGTCGGACCTCGGCTCCAAGTGGCGGCCGAAATTCGTACGGGTGGCGGCCGAGTTGCCGGCCAGCCACACCAACAAGATCAAGAAGGCGCAGCTCCGCGACGAGGCGTGGCTGGTGCCCGATCCTGTGTGGTGGCGACCCGGGCGCCAGAGCGCGTACGTCGCGTTTGCCGCCGACGACGAGGCGCAGCTGCGCAAGGAGTTCGGCCAGGCTGGACGGCTGGCGTCCTACCCGCGCGGCTGAGTTCCCCTCAGACAACCATGGCAGCCAGCACGGTCGCATCCCGCGCTTAGGATTTCGGCCATGCGCTTTAGTATCTGGCCCGGCTCGGCCCAGCCATGGGACGCCATCCACGACATCGCAGCTCATTGTGAGGCGACGGGGTGGGACGGCGTGTACTTCGCCGACCACTTCATGCCCAATGGGCCTGACGAGACACCGCTCGACGGTGACACGCTCGAGTGCTGGACGGTCACCACGGCGTTGGCGGCGTCCGTCCCCCGGGTGCGGCTCGCCCCTCTCGTCTCCAGCGTGACCTACCGCCATCCGGCCCTCCTCGCCAATATGGCCGCCGCCGTGGACCAGGTGAGCAACGGGCGGCTTACCCTGGGAATCGGGGCTGGCTGGCAGCTCAACGAGCACGCCTCTTACGGCATGGCGCTCGGCTCCACTCGAGAGCGGATGGACCGTTTCGAGGAGGCGGTTCAGATCCTCCACTCCCTTCTGCGCAAACCCCGGACCACATTCGCGGGCCACTACTTCCAGCTGACGGAAGCACCCAACCAGCCGGGGCCGGTGCAGGACCGGTTGCCCCTGCTGATCGGGGGCGCCGGCGAACGGCGCATGCTGCCCCTGGCCGCCCGCTATGCGGACGAATGGAATGCGTGGACCACGCCCGACCTGCTGGCCCACAAGCTTTCGGTGCTGCGGGCCAGCTGCGAGCGGATCGGTCGCGACCCGCAGGAGATCCGCGTCTCCACCCAGGCCCTCCTGTTCCTCTCGACGGATAAAGAGTGGCTCGACAGCAGGCGCCAGTCTGCGGCGGCGATGCCGAGCATCGTGGGCACGCCGAGCGAGGTGGTCGACATCGTCGGTGCCTACCGCGAGGCCGGGGCGGCGGAACTGATTGTGCCGGACGTGACGCTCGGCTCCGGCGCCCGGAAGAAGGACACCTGTGATCTGCTAATGGAGGAGGTGGCTTCCGCCTTCCGCTGACCGCCACTATTCCGCAGAGGGCGGCTCGGCCGGCCGCGAGGTGGCGGCGCACGGTCCACACGGCGCGGCGCAGGGGGGGTGGCTCGGCCGGCCCGGGAGGTGGCGGAGCAGGCGGGAGGTGGCGGCGCACGGTCCACACGGCGCGGCGCAGGCGGGGTAGGAGCATT
This sequence comes from uncultured Acidimicrobiaceae bacterium, assembly GCA_963834725.1. Lineage (GTDB taxonomy): Bacteria > Actinomycetota > Acidimicrobiia > Acidimicrobiales > Palsa-688 > PALSA-693. The sequence continues at coordinate 935,361 of CAWICN010000001.1, read as the reverse complement.
GGCCGCTCCGGCGTCAACGTAGAGTTCGCCTCATGCGTGTCGTCATCACCGGAGGCACCGGCTTCCTGGGTTCCGTCCTCACTCGCCGGCTGGTCAATCGCTCGACCTTCACCGGTCCTTCGGGGCGGCCGGAGCCGATCGACAGCATCGTCCTGTTCGACGCGGCGGAACCGGGCGACGGCCTCGCCGCCGGCGGAAACCCGAAGGCCAGCTGGAGGATCGACGAGCGGGTCCAGCTGGTGCTCGGGGATATCTCTGATCCCGGTCGGGTACGCGATGTGATCGACCGCGATGACGTGTCGGTCTTCCACCTGGCGTCCATGGTGAGCGCCGGGTGTGAGCTCGACTTCGACCGTGCCCTGGCGGTGAACGTCGACGGCACCCGGGCCGTCCTCGAAGCCTGCCGGGCCCGATCCTCGCTCCCGCGCCTGGTGTTCTCGAGCAGCATCGTGGCCTTCGGCGGAGTCGGGGTCGACGACATCGTGTCCGACACGACCAAGCTGACCCCGGAGACAACCTACGGCCTCACCAAGACCATCGGCGAGCTGCTCGTCAACGACTACACCCGCAAGGGGTTCCTCGACGGGCGATCGGCCCGGCTGCCGACGGTCGTTGTCCGCCCCGGTCGGCCCAACGCCGCCGCCTCGTCCTGGGTGAGCGGCATCTTCCGGGAACCACTCGACGGTGTCGACTGCGTCGTACCGGTGGACTTCGACATGGCCATCCCGATCGCCGGCTACCGGACCGTCGTCGACAACCTGCTCCGGCTCCACGAGGTGGACGGGGCGGCAGTGGGCCCGGACCGGGCGCTCAACCTTCCCGCCCTCGATGTGACGCCGCGTCAGATGGCGGCCGCGCTCAGGCGGGTCGCGAGCCGGCCCCTCGGTGAGATCCGGTGCGAAGTCGATCCTGTGGTCTCGGCATTCTTCCGGGGTTGGGCCCGCCACTCGTCGTTTGCCCGGGCTACGGCGCTCGGCCTGGCCCGCGACGAATCGGTCGACTCCATGGTCGCTGCATACATCCAGGATTATCTGGAGCCCGCCGGCGCCCGTCAGCACTAAGCGGGACCGTCACCCGTTTCTTTCGCCCGACGGCGTCGAGCGCGTACGGTTTCGGGTTGCACCGCGACCGGATGACCTGCGAGGAGCATTCAAGATGTTCCACATTGACGACCGACCAATCGACCAGCAGCCTCCGCACCTGTCCTCCGAGCTGCGGGAGGTCGTGGCGTCCTCCTTTCTGCCATGACGCCGGCCGCCGTCCTGTGGGATTTCGGTGGTGTCATCACGACCAGTCCCTTCGAATCCTTCAATCGCTACGAAGAAGCGAACGGCCTTCCGCTCGACTTCATCCGGGGGTTGAACGCCACCAACTCCGACACCAACGCCTGGGCTTGCTTCGAGCGGGGCGAGCTGGATCGCGACGGCTTCGTCCTGCGCTTCGAGGAGGAAGCCCGCGTGGCCGGAGGCCGCCTGGACGCCCATGCCGTGCTCAGCATGCTGGCTGGCGAGATCCGGCCCGAGATGGCCGAGGCCGTTCGCAGATGCCATGCCTCCATGAAAACCGCGCTCCTGACCAACAACTTCATCGCCGAAGGTGAGGCCCGGTCGGAGTTCGGCGGCCTCTTCGACTATTTCGATGTGATCATCGAGTCCTCGAAGTCCGGGCTGCGCAAGCCAGACCCCCGGGTGTACCGGCTGGCGTGCGAACGCCTGGGTATCGAGCCGTCGGAAGCGGTCTTCCTCGACGACCTTGGCGTCAACCTGAAGCCAGCCCGGGCGCTGGGCATCACCACCATCAAGGTGCTGTCGGCTAACCAGGCGCTGGCCGACCTGGAGGCGGCCACAGGCCTTCGACTCAGAGACTGACCTCTCAGTTCCAGATCCCATCAGTCGTGTCGGCCGAAAGGGGGGGTCGCCTGTCCCGATTGCGTAAAGAAGACCGCGTAATACGCGGTTTTCATGACACAATCAATTCGCCGGACGGCGACGCGGTGTGATGTGGGGGCGTCACCCGTGTGGACAGTGTGGACCGCGGGCGAGAGTGGCTACGCCACTCGACTGGTGCTGGTGGTCGCGAGCTGGACGCTGTCGATGACGAACCGTACCGGGACCAGGTCGGTGTCGGCTCGGAAGGTGAACCCGATGATCGGACTCGTCAGTCGAAGCTGGCCCAGCATGCCGAGCGCCTGTGAGTCGGGAAGCGAGACGGAAGGCCGCCCCCGGTCGGACTCCTGGATGGTGTACTCCGGGTCGATCTGCACCAGCTTGGCGCCGGCCTGGTCCTCCAGCTGCACCAGATGCAGGTTGTCGAAGGTCATCAGGTCACCGCCGTTGATCACGTCCACAGTGTGGACAGCCAGGTCGACCACGGTCCGGCCGCCCAGCGCGCCGGTGAACCGGGCGTGGTCGTGACGGCGGGCCGTCTCCACCTCGCCCAGTTGCACGGGGTACCCCCAGTGGGTCCGGAGGGCCTCGACGGCGGCGGGGGAGTCGCAGACCGCGCCGAGACAGAGGGCGCGCGGGCGGATGCCGGCGCGCACCACCAGCCGCACTTGGACGAGGGAGAAGGACCCGACCGGCGACTCCGGGTAGTGACCACCGAAGAAGGAGGCGAAGGGCGGGATGGACGGGTGCAGGGAAGGCGGTGTGAGAACCAGCGCCCCCGGGTCCTCCACCTCCCAGTTGATCTGCAGGAAGTGTGCTCCCGGGAGTTCCCATGTCGGGCTGGCCAGCGAGCTCAGGTGGGGCAGATCCGGGCCCAGGGAGGCGACGTCGAGCGTGCCCTGGCGAGGCATGCCCCGGCCCTACTTGGCGAAGGCCGGCATGACTTCCCGGCCAAAGGTGCGGAGGCTCTCGAGGACCTGCTCCTGGGGAACGACCTCGTTGGCGTTGAGAATGAAGTTGATGACGTCGACGCCGGTCGCCTCCCACTTCTTCAGCTCCCGTGTCACCTGCTCGGGACTGCCGATGGCGATCCCTTCCGGAGGCTCCCCGGGTTCGGTCGGGCTGGCCGCGGAGCGTCGCGTGGCCGCCAGCAGCCCGGGGGAGGGGTACCCCTTGGTGGGCCATGCTTCTTTCGCCATGTCCAGCTGGCCGGCCAGGTACTGGAACGTGCTGATGAGCCGGCCACCCGTCGCGATGCCGGTAGCCGAATCCTCGTGGCAGAACAGGAAGTTGGCCGAGGCCAGCTGGTCAGTCACGACCGCGCCGGCCGGCGTGCAGTTCTGGATGCGCCTCCGGTACTCCTGAACGCGTTGCTCCTGGGCCTTGAAGGTGGTGAAGTTGACCCCGAGCGCGCCCATGCCGCGATCGGCGGCGTCGAACTCGGTGCCGGGCGACGACACCGCCACCCACATCGGTGGGTGCGGCTTCTGATACGGCTTGGGCAGCACCGCCCGGGTCGGCATGCCGAAATATTCACCTTCGTACCCGAACCGCTCCTGCATCCACATCTGCGGGATGGTGTGCACGAACTCGTCCCACGTCTTCTTGGTCACGTCCGGGTTGGCGCGGAACCCACCGAGCTCGGTCCATGTCGCCGACCGTCCCGTCCCGAACTCGAACCGGCCCCCCGAGAGGATGTCGAGGACCGCCGCCCGCTCAGCCACCCGGATGGGGTGGTTGAACTGCGGGACGCACACCACGATCCCGTGCCCCACCCTGATGTTCTTCGTCTGCATGGCACAGGCGGTGAGAAACAGCTCCGGAGCCGGGCAGTGGGAATATTCCTCGAGGAAGTGGTGCTCGACCGCCCACACGAAGTCAAACCCCAGCTCGTCGGCCAGGCGCACCTGTTCGAGGGCGTTCATGTACACCTGGCGCTCGGCCTCGTGATCCCACGGCCTCGGCACCGACAGCTCGTAGAAGACTCCGAACTTCATGCTTGCCTCCCTGTACCGCTGAACATACGGGGCCGGACCCGGTCCGTCCCCCTACCGGGGAAACCTTAGTTCGAGAATGGTGAGACCAGCGAGCCTTCACATCGCTGCCGCGGCGGCAACCGGCCCGTGGGCATCCGCGGCGAGCGCCGCGGGCGGCCCGCCGGCGGCGTCGAAGAGGGCCCTGACCAACGTCAGCCGCTACCATCGAGGCCGCCAGGGCACGCCCCGCGGGGCCGCCACCGGACGGCTGGCCCAAGACACGAGAGCTGAGAGACAGGAGTAGCCGAGTATGGACAGGGGAGGCGAAGTCAGTTGCCGAGCGCTTTGCCGCCGCGGGTGCGGCCGGAATTACCGACGTGCTCTACAACCCCGGCGGACCCGACACTGTCGGTGAGCTTCGAGCGTTCGCGGAAGCGGTCCGTGGGTGATCATGTTCCCACCCAACCTTGGTCGCGTCCGAATGTTCACGAAATGTCCCGGGAGCGGTCCTAGACTTCGAGGGCATGACCGACGATTCTGTCACCGGCGATTCTGTCAATCGTCAGACTCCTCGCCCGACCCGGCGCGTGGCTGGTATACCGGTGGTGCGGCTCGCGGTAGGGGCAGTGGCGTTGATCTACGCCATCCTCTTCATCACCTTTAACACGAGCCGAGTCCGCATCCATTTTGTGTTTTTCACCGTTACCACCCACCTCTGGGTTGGACTGCTGGTCTGCCTGATAATCGGCGGCCTCGTCGGCGAGGGGGCGAGGGGGCTCTATCGCAGGCGCGCCAAGCGATCGAGCGCATCGTCCTGAGCACTCGGCTATCGACGGCATCGGTGCCGCCGCCGTTCCTGACCGGCCAACGCCGCTATCGGCCGGCGCCGGCCGTGCTGGGCCGGCCATGAGCGAGGTAGTGGTCGGCGCCGACGGCCAGGCCCGGTGCCCCTGGGGCGCTTCGACGCCCGAATACCAGCGCTACCACGACGAAGAGTGGGGGAGACCGGTAGGCGATGACGACCGGGTGTTCGAGAAGGTCTGCCTCGAGGGATTCCAGAGCGGCTTGTCGTGGCTGACCATCCTTCGAAAACGCGACGGGTTCCGCCGGGCGTTTGCGTCCTTCGATCCCGTGCAGGTGGCGCGATTCGACGACTCAGACGTGGAGCGGCTTCTCCAGGACGCCGCCATCGTCCGTCACCGGGGCAAGATTCTCGCCACCATCGCAAACGCTCGAGCCACCGTCGTCCTGCGAGAGCAGGGGATCTCGCTGGCCGGCCTGCTCTGGCAGCATGAGGCCGAACGCAGCAGATCCGGGGACCCGGGTGACCTCCCTGCCTCCACGCCCGAGTCCAAAGCGCTCTCGGCCAAGCTGCGCAAGCACGGTTTCCGTTTCGTCGGGCCGACAACCGTCTATGCCACCATGCAATCGCTCGGCGTCGTCAACGACCACCTCCAGGGCTGCCACTTCCGGGAGGTCTGCGAGTCGGAGCGGGCTCACTTCATGACCCCTTAAGTGATGCCGACCCGACCGGTGCGTCTCCCTCAGTCGACGAGTGCGCTCCGAAGCTGCTCGAGGGTGGCCACCGTCATCCCGGCCGGCCCGGTCAGATAGCCGTCGATGCCGCCGTATCTGTCATCGAGCTCCTGCAACGCCCCTGCCATCGTCCAGCGCGGAGCCCCGAGGAAGGCGGCGGCCGCCTCGGGCGCGGCGCCGGCCGCCAGCATGTTCTCGTAGGACTCGGTCTGATGCTCGCGCAGCCGGTACCGCGAGGTCAGCTCGTAGTCGTCGAGCACCTGGTGGCGTGGCACCCTGAGCATTTCGAGCAGCAGAGCGGCGGTCATCCCGGTGCGGTCCTTGCCGCCCGTGCAGTGGATCACGGCCGGAAGATATGCACGCTCAGCAAGGCGGTTGAGCAAGCGGCCGAACGTTGGGCCCCCATTGGCCAGCAAGCCTGTGTACATCTGGCGCAGCGCCTGCTCGCCCGCGTCGGCGTCCCGGCGGTCGGAGCGATCCGGCGGTGAGGCCCCATAGGGGCGCGACAGCAGAGCCATCTGAATCGAGGGGAAGGGGTTGGGATGCCGGTCGCGTTCCTCGTCCCCCCGCAGGTCGTAGACGGCGTGCAGCCCAAGCGCCTCGTAGCGCTGGCGGTCTTCCGGTGTGAAGCGGTGCAGCGCATCGGAGCGGAATACCCGGCCCCAACGGGTCCGGCGCCCGTCGGTGGTGGGATAGCCGCCCAGGTCCCGGAAGTTGGTCACGCCCTCGAACAGCACCCGTCGTTCGGCGGCGACGACGCCACCGCCCCCGCCGTGCGGCGCCACCGAGACGAAGTGACGCCCGGTTCCCGGCCCGGGATCGTCGATGCGGGCCGAGCGCCGACCGGCCTCCACCGTCAGGCTGTGGACGTGGTCGATGGCATCCGGGCTCCTACCGACGCCGATGTCGACGCCAACGTCGTCGCCATCGAGGCTCCATTGCACCAACAGGCCTCCGGGATCTGAATCGACCACCGCGTCGGTGACCATCGTGCCCACGACGGGCCACCATAGCCGCCCCGCCCTATCGCCCAATCCGGATACCCGGGTCTTTTCCGTCCGGTCGCCGGCTCTTTTCCGTCCAGTCGCCCGGTGTTTACCGTACCGTCGCCGTAGATCCGGCTGGCGCTCAGACCTGGACCTCGTCGGGACCGTGACATCAGGTGACCGGTCCCAGCGAGAACCTCAGCTCGCGGGCCGTCCCAGGGAAGCCGGATTGATCGGCGTTTCCATGGCGTGCACCTCGGGAAGCACCTTCTCGGCAAACAGCTGCAGGCTCCGCTTCGCCTTCTCGAGCGGCATACCACCGTAGAAATAGTGGATCACGAGCGTCTCCAGGCTGATCGCCCATTGCACGGTTTTAATCTTGTCGATGATCTCATCAGGGGTTCCGATCGGCTGGGCGGCCGGGCGCACCACTGCACCGGTATCGGCCCGGCCCACGTCCGCCGTCGGCCGCGCCGCGTAGTCCTCGTAGCCCTTGATCCCCGCAAAGCCCGGATTGTTCCACTCGAAATAATGGTGCCGGGCAGCCAGCAATTGATTGTGGAAGTACTCCCACCCCTCCTCCGCCGCGCTGGCCGTTTCGGCACAGTACATCCAGAGCAGCGTCGTGGGTTGATCAGGGGGAAGCCCGAGCTCGGCCCGGATCTGGTTGAACTTCCCTACCTTCGTGGTCATAACGCCGAGATCCTCGCCGGACACAAACATCTGGCCCAGTCCGTTTTCGGCCGCCAGACGGGCTGATGTCTCGGTGGTGAACGCGGCCTTGATGTTGGTCGTGAGATCGCCTTTGTGCCGCGCCTGCGGCCGGATGGTGGTCGGAGGAATCTTGAAGACCTGGCCGTCGAACGTGAAGCGCTCGGCTCCGTCGGCCGTGCGGATGGCATTGACCACGTCATAGAAATAAGTATGCGACTCCTCGATGGGCACGCCCAATGAGGCGTACTCGTGGGGAGACACCCCGCGTCCAATACCGAGATGCAGCCGGCGTCCACCAAGGAGGATGTCGAGCATGGAGATCTCGCTCGCCAGTCGCACGGGGTTCCACCAGGGGGCCACGATCACCGCAGTGCCGACATCCACCCGTTTGGTCCGCCCGGCCCAGTAAGCCAGCCATTGCAACGGATTGGGCTGCATGGAGTAGGCCGATCCGTAGTGCTCGGTCGCCCAGATAGAGTCGAATCCGAGCGGTTCGACCAGCGCACCTCCGGCCAGGGTGTTCTCCATGTTGACGTAGTCCGCGATGTCGGGCGGCCGGTCGTAGTCGCCGGCCAGGAGCCGAGGCCAGTCCCCCTGGTTGTAGCCGGTCACCATCACGCCACAGTGCATGTGATCCCCTCCGGGCGATCGTCGGGCAGCATCGCGTCGGCGACCCTACCATCCGGGTCCTGGACGGACTGGTGGCCGGCTGGGCACCTCGCTCAAGGTGCGCCGTCAGGATGGGCCACCCGGGCGGCCGTCAGGGCACTCACTCAGGACGGGCACGCTCAGGATGTGCCACCAAGGACGCGCCGTCAGGGCGCGCCCTCGGACTCGGACAGCACCTCCCGTGCCACTTTGAAGGCGCTGAGGGCGGCCGGCACCCCGCAGTACACGGCCGCCTGCAGCAGCACGCCGCGGATCTCGTCCACGGTGCAGCCGTTGTTGCGGGCGCCCCGCACGTGCAGTCGCAACTCGTCTGGCCGGTTGAGAGCCGTCAGCATAGCGATATTGATGAGGCTCCGGATCCGGAGGGGCAGATCGTCCCTGGTCCAGATATCGCCCCAGCAGTACTCCGTGACCAACCGCTGAAAGGGAGCCATAAACTCGTCGGCCTCCCGCAAGGAGCGATCGACATAATCAGACCCGAGCACGGCTCGCCGTACCGTCAGCCCCGCTTCGTAATCGCCCATGAACGCTGTCCTCTCTGTTTGCCTTGCGGTGTGATTCGTTTGTCGGCCGTGTGATCCATCCCCGGTGAAAATCATCGTCGAGACGCGAGGGACCGATCATGCTCGCCCCGCTTCGTCGGCATCGACGACAGCGCCGCGCCTCCGGGACCACAGGGACCCGCATCACGGCGATGGAACGCTCACGCTTGCTCGGGGGCTGATCCCAGATGGATCAGGCCTTTCTCCGCGAGGGCGTCGATCTCCTCGCGGGTGAACCCGGCTTCGCTCAACACCTCGTGAGTGTGCTCGCCAAAGCCTGGCGGCGGCGTGCGGATCTCGCTGGTAGAGCGGCTCATCTCGATCGGTTGCCCGACCATCTCGACCGGCCCTCGTTCGCCTGAGACGACGGGGCGGGCGAGTCCCAGATGGCGCACCTGAGCGTCCGCGAAGACCTGGTCGATGGCGTTGATCGCACCGCAGGGCACACCGGCCCGATTGAGCCGGTCGATCCACAGGGCGGTGGATCGCCGGCGGGTATGGGTGTCGATGATGGCGTTGAGGGCGGCCCGGTTTGACGAACGATCCGCCGGGCTGGCAAAACGGGGATCGTCCAGGTCGGGGTCGCCGAGGACTCCCTTGAGCCGTTCCCAGATCTGTTGCCCGGCGGCGGCGATGTTGATAGCCCCGTCGGCCGTCGTGAACACACCGGTGGGGATCGAGGTGGGGTGATCGTTGCCCGCCTGGCGCGGTATCTCGCCATCGATCAGCCAGCGGGCGGCCTGGAAATCGAGCAGGAACACCTGCGCCTGCAGCAATGAGGTCCGGACCCATTGCCCCCGCCCGGACCGGGCCCGCTCCAATAGAGCCAGCAGGATCCCCTGTGCGGCCAGCAGTCCGGCCCCCAGATCGGCCACAGGGATGCCCGCCCGCATCGGGCCCCGACCCGGCTCTCCGGTGATTGACATCAGTCCACCCATGCCCTGTGCGATCTGATCGAAGCCGGGACGATCGCGGTAGGGACCGTCCTGGCCGAAACCGGAGATGGAGGCGTACACGAGCCGCGGGTTGCGCCGGGCCAGCGCTTCGTAGCTGATCCCGAGGCGGTCCTTGACGTCGGGCCGGTAGTTCTCGACGACCACATCGGCGCCGTCGACCAGTCGGAGAAAGAGGTCACGTCCGGCCGGCGACTTCAGGTCAATGACCGCGCTTCGTTTGTTGCGATGCAGGTTTTGAAAGTCGGGGCCGTCACGGACCCCGCCCAATCCGTCCGGGCCGCCCGTTTCGGGCGCCTCAATCTTGACCACATCGGCGCCCCAGTCGGCGAGCTGACGCACACAGGTTGGTCCCGCTCGCACGCGGGTCAGATCGAGGACTCTGAGGCCTCCGAGGGCCTCGCTGGCCGCCACAAACGGCATGTCCTGGTCCTCCCTCCGGGCTGAGTCCGCTCCGGTCTCCCCGAGCGGAGTGTAACGATCCCGGCGTCGGCAGACACCCTGACCAGGCTGCTGGGGGGGCCAAGCTGCTGGGGGGTGACAGGCTGCTGGGGGGTGACAGGCTGCTGGGGGTGCCAGGCTGCTGGGCGGTGACGGGACCGGCGGCGGGGTGTCACTGGCGTCCGGCTACCTCGGCCTATTGGCTTCCTTCCACGCGTCGAGCACGAGAACGTCGGTCGGGAAGGCCAGGTTCGGCAGGCCGTCCAGACCAAAGAACCGGGCGTCGATGGCATCGTCGCCGGCGCGGAGCTCGCCGGCGACGCGCCGGCCCTGGAACCAGATGCCCACGGTCTGGCGCTCGGGCCGCCAGAAGTTGCTGTGGGTGGCGAAGACGTCCTTGATCTCGACGATCAGCCCGGTTTCCTCCAGCACCTCTCGCGCCGCCGCGGCGCGGACGGGCTCGTTCCAGCCCACGTGACCGCAGGGAATGCACCAGAGGCCCGCCTTGTCGCCGTAGCCGCGCTGGACGAGGAGGACGTTCCTCCCCTCGGTCACGAGCACAGCGACCCCGACAGTGGGGCGCCGAAACAGCCGGTGGGCGCACTCCTCGCACTCCCACGCCTGCTCGCCATGCACGACGACCGCCCGGACCGGAGCGCCACACGCGAGGCAGAACCGCGGTTCGATGTAATCGCTCATCAAACGGCTGCAGATCCCACGCGCCCCACGCGCCCAACGTATCGGCCAAACGTTCGAGCCCGCGCCGCTGGAAACCCGGCTACAGCCGGGGCGGCCGCCGACTCCTGGCGACCGTACGCGTGTCCTCTTGCCCTCAGGAGGCGTCAGCCTTAACGGTTACTGTGGCGGCGTGACTGCCGGGGCCAGGCCTGACACCTACACCCACGGGCATCAGGAGGCGGTGTTGCGCTCCCACCGCTGGCGCACGGTGGACAACTCGGCCGCCTACCTGGTGCCGTACCTGGACGAGGGGTGTGAGCTGCTGGACGTGGGCTGCGGCCCGGGCAGCCTGACGATCGATCTGGCCAGACGCACTGCCCCCGGCCGGGTGGTCGGCATCGACCTCTCCGACGCGGTGGTGGGCGAAGCCCGGGCGGCCGCGGCGGAGGCCGGTGTCGCCAACGTCAGCTTCGTGGCCGGCGACTTTCGATCGGCCCGCTTCGAGGGCGCCTCGTTCGATATCGTGCACGCCCACCAGGTGCTGCAGCACCTGCGCGATCCGATCGGCGCCCTGGCGGACATGGGCCACCTGGTCCGCGCCGGCGGGCTCCTGGCAGTCCGCGACAGCGACTACTCCGGCATGATCTGGTCGCCGGCCTCGCCGGCCCTCGACCGGTGGCTGCAGATCTATCTGGAGGTCACCCGGCAAAACGGGGCCGAGGCTAACGCCGGGCGCTGGCTCCTGGCCTGGACCAGGGCCGCCGGCTTCAGCGACATCACCTACACCTCATCGACGTGGACGTTTGCGACCGAGGAGACACGACGCTGGTGGGCGGGGTTGTGGGCCGAGCGCACCGTCGGCTCGTCGTTCGCCGAGCAGGCGGTGGCCTACGGGATCGCCACCACGGATGAGCTGGCTGGCGTCTCGGCCGGCTGGCGGGAGTGGGCCGGCGATCCGGCGGCGGTGTTCGTCATCCCTCACGGCGAGATCATCGCCCGGCGCTGACGGCATCGGGTCTGACCACATCGGGTCTGACCACATCGGGTCTGACCGCATCGGGTCTGACCGCATCGGGTCTGACCACATCGGTCTGAGCGCATCGGGTCTGACGGCATCGAGTCTGACGGGATCGGGTCGGGGCCGCCTCGGGTCTGGGCCGCCTCGACCTTTGGTAAATCGGCTCACTTTTGGAGCGCCGCGAGTACATCTCGTGTACGGCTCGCTCCAAAAGTCGCGGCCGGCTCCAAAAGTGCGGGCACGCTCCAAAAGTCGCCTCCGGCTCCAAAAGTGCGGGGCTCGCGCTCGGCTCCAAAGTGCGGGGCCGGCGTCAGCTCTCGGCGGCCGCGCCCCGCCACACCAGGTCGAGGGCGCGCTCGGCCCAGCCCGCCTCGAGGTCCCGCCCGCCCACCGCCCGGGCGATCACCACTCCGATCAGCATGTCCAGGGCCAGATCGAGATCGGTGTCGGGATCGAGTTCGCCGGCGTCACGGGCCCGATCAAGAAGGGCCCGGGCGTAGGCCCGCCGCGGCTCGATCACCCGCTCCCGGTGCAGGGCCAGGGCGGTGGGGTCCTCCCGGTCGGCGAGCAGTCCCCCGAGCACCTCAATGCACGAGCGGTTGAAGCGGTCATCGAAGTCGAGCAGGAAGTCCTCGAGTTCGGCTCGCGCCTCGTCTCTCTCGGCCGACGCCCCCGAACCGGCCGTCTCCGAGCCGGGTCCCACGCTGGCGTAGCCGGCGATAGTGGCGGTCACGAGGTCGGCCTTGTCCTTGAAACGGCGATAGACGGTGGCTCGGGCCACGCCGGCCTCGCTCGCCACGCTCTCCATGGAGAGCCGGGCGTACCCCTCTTCCATGAGCTGCCGAAGGGCGGCCCTGGTGATGGCCTGGGTGACCCGCTCGTCGCGCGGCCGGCCCCGGACCCGCGCCGCGTCTGGACACCTCTCGACCGATAGTTCGCTGAAAGCCGGTTCGGACATGGTGACCGCCTACCCCGGGGACACCGCCGCCGGATCGGCGGGGGCCGGATCGCTCTCCGGGGTTCTCCAGCCGTCGGCGCTCGTCGCGCCGACCACGTTGTGGACGAAGTCCCGCTGGCGGACCAGAACGAAGGTGAGCACTGCCCCGACAAACGCGATGACCGCTCCGATGACCATCAGCTCGTTGAAGGTGTGCGAAAAACCGATCCGGTAGGCGTGCAACAGCACAGTCCGGGCCGGCTGGGGCACCCCCGAGGCGATCTCCCGCACGCTGCCAGATTGGAGAGCGGCAGCGAGTTGCGATCCGCCCTGGTGCAGCACCTGCTGCCCGACTGGGGTTGAGCGCAGCACAGCGGTGGTGTGGTGCTGGATCTGGCTGGCGAACAGGGCGCCCAGTCCGGCGATGCCGGTCGCAATGCCGATCTGGCGGAAGGTGGAGTTGGCTCCGGAACCCATCCCGCTGCGCTCGACCGGCACCACCGCCACCGACGAAGAGGCCAGCACCGGGTTGATCAGCCCGATACCGATGCCCGTCACCAGGAACGCCGGAAGGAGCTGGGTCCATCCCGATCCCGGAGTGGTGGTCGCCATCAAGAGGAGGCCGGCGGTCACCAGCAGGAGCCCGATCCCCATCGGAAGGCGGCTCTGGACCCTCACCGTGAGGCGGCCGGCGATGGGGGCAACCAGGAACGCCATCACGGTTTGCGGCAGGAACCGGATTCCGGCCGCAAGGGGCCCGTAGCCCATTCCGTCCTGGATGTAGAAGGTGATGTAGAGGAACAGGGCGAAGATCGACGCCGCCAGCGAGAAGCCCGCGATCGACACCCCGATCATCGCCGGCCGACGGAAGAGCGAGAGGTCGAGCATCGGGTGAGGGACAAGCAGCTCGCCGGTGATGAACAGCGCCATACTGACGGCGCTGACAACGAGCAGCGTCACGATGGTGGTGCTCCCCCAGCCGTCACTGTTCCCCCGAATCAGGGCCAGGACCAGCGTGAACAACGACACCGAAAAAGTGACGACGCCGATCCAATCGATCCTATGGCCAGCCGGATCGCGGGATTCCTGGATCCTGGCCAGGGTGATCGCCACCGCCGCCACACCGATCGGCACGTTGACGAAGAAGATCCAGCGCCAGCCCAGGCCGGTGGTCAGAGCACCGCCGATGAGGGGGCCCACGGCCACCGCCCCGCCGAGCACCGCTCCATAGATCCCGAAGGCGGTGCCGCGTTCACGACCCTGAAAGGCCGCCGCGATCAGCGCCACAGAGGTGGCGAACATGACGGCGCCACCAACTCCCTGTACGGCCCGGGCCATGTTCAGCATCAACGGGCTGGTCGAGAGGCCGCAGACCAGCGAGGACAGGGTGAAGATGCCGAGTCCGATGGCGAACACCTCCCGCCGCCCGCGGAGGTCACCGACCACGCCGGCGGTCAGCAGGAAAACGGCCAGGCTCAGCGAATAGGCGCTAACCACCCACTGCAGGTCGCTGAACGAAGCATGGAGCGAGCGCTGGATGGAGGGCAGCGCCACGTTGACGACCGTGATGTCGAGCAGCAGCATGAAGGTGGCCGTGCATACCGCGATGAGCGTCCACCATTTGCGGTCGAGCGCCGGCATGGGCGACTCCTCTCGTGCGTCCTGTCCTGCTGCTCGCCCGGTCATGGGGAAGCACTGAAACCGATCCGAGACGTATCGTATCGGAAATATGAGGCCTGTCGGGAGGCAGGCGTTTTGGCGGCACTCACGGCCCGGCGCCAGCAAGGTGGAGACGGGGCCTCTGCCGCCGGGCGCTACGGACCGGCGTCAAGAAGGAGGAGTCGAGGCCTCTGCCGCCGGGCGCTACGGACCGGCGTCAGGGAGACAGGAAGGAGGAGTCGGGGCCTCTGCCGCCGGGCGCTTCGGCCCGCCGCCTTATCCGGTGGTGCGGCGCCGGAACAGGTGAGCCGCCAGCGGAGCGAAGACCACGATTACGCCGATGGACCAGGTCAGGGCTGCGGCCACTGGATGCTGCATGGGCCAGGCGGGGAGCGACTTCGAAGGGTTCGGGTTGCCCCACAGGGTTCGCAGGGCAGCCGTCACTGCGCTCACCGGGTTCCAGTCCGCAATGGTCTGCAGCCAGGTGGGCATACCCGTGGCCGGCACCAGGGCGTTCGAGACGAAGGCCAAGGGGAAGATGACGATGAAGCCCATGCCCTGGGCCGACTCCGGTCCCTTCGAAACGATGCCGAGGCACGCACATGCCCATGACAGCGCGTAGCTGAAAAGCAGGGCTATGCCGAAGCCGGCCAGTACCGACGCCAGGCTGGCATTGGTCCGCCATCCGACGGCCAGGCCGACAAGGGCCACGATGGTGATGCAGAGTGCGGACGAGAGGAGATCCGCGACCGACCGGCTCACGAGCACTGCCGACCGCCAGATGGGGAGCGTCCGGAAGCGGTCGATAGCGCCGCTCGTGAGGTCCGTGACCAGTCCCACGGCCGTACCCATGGCGGAGGTCGTGAGGTTGAGCAACATCAGCCCGGCGATGGCGAAGTCCTTGTAGCTCCCGCCCTGGATCGGCACGCCGGATCCCCACACATAGATGAACAGCAGCGTGAAGAGGACGGGCTGGATGGTCACGTCCGAGAGCTGGAGGGGCTCGCGGGTGATGTGCACCAGGTTGCGGCGGGTGAGTACCGCCACGTCGTGCACCCTGGCAGCCAGCCAGCCCCGCTCGGCCAGGCCGGACCGGGCGCGCATCGAGACCGCGGGCGCGCTCATTGCGGCACCATCCAGGCGACGGTGCCGCAACCTGCCCCGCCGATTTGCTCCCCAGGTCGCTCATTGCGGCACCATCCAGGCGACGGTGCCGCAACCTGCCCCGCCGATTCGCTCCCCCAGGTCGCTCATTGCGGCACCATCCAGGCGACGGTGCCGCAACCTGCCCCGCCGATTCGCTCCCCCAGGTCGCTCATTGCGGCACCATCCAGGCGACGGTGCCGCAACCTGCCCCGCCGATTCGCTCCCCCAGGTCGCTCATGCCGGCGCCCCCGCCCCCAGCGCCTGCAGCTCGTCAGGGTCGTCCACCTGTTCTGTGGCAGCGTGCCCTGTCAGGGAGAAAAAGACGTCGTCCAGCGACGGCGGCCGCACCTCCACGTCATCGACGGCGGCCCCGGCGGCGTCGAGGGCCCGAACCACAGTGGTGGCCAGACCGGAGGTGGTGCGCACGGCCGCCTGGTAACGCCGATCGTCCTGGCTCACGTGCATCGTGCCATCCACATAGGGCTCGAGGGCGGCCCGGGCCAATGGGTGCGGCTCCGACAGGGTCACGGTCAGGCGAGCGCCGCCAGTCGCGGCCTTCAATTCGGCCGACGTACCCTCGGCGATCACCCTGCCGTGATCGATGACCACGATACGATCGGCGAGCTCGTCCGCTTCCTCGAGATACTGCGTGGTGAGCAGCAGGGTCACTCCCTCCGCCAGGAGCTCCCGGATGACCTCCCACATGCGCAGCCGGCTGGTGGGGTCCAGGCCGGTGGTGGGCTCGTCGAGAAAGAGCACCGGCGGGCGGGTGACAAGGCCCGCGGCCAGATCCAGGCGCCGCCGCATGCCGCCGGAGTATCCCTTCATGATCCGATCAGCCGCGTCGGTGAGCGGCGAAGCGCTCCAGCAGCTCGCCGGCGCGTGCTTTGGCACCCGGGCGGCGCAGGCCGCTCAGCTCGCCGACCATCACCAGGTTCTGCCGGCCCGTGAGCAGCTCATCCAGGGTCGCATCCTGGGCGGTCACCCCGATCTGGCGGCGCACGGCTGCCGCCTCGGCGACCACATCATGGCCCGCCACCCGGGCCCGGCCCTCATCGGGAAGGGCCAGGGTAGTGAGGATCCGGACGGCGGTCGTCTTGCCCGCGCCGTTGGGCCCGAGCATCCCGAGGATCGATCCGGCGTTGACCGACAGATCGACGCCCGCCAGCGCTTGGGTCGGACCGTATCGCTTCTTCAGGCCCTGAGCCTCGATCATGGGGGTGCTGGCCACGGCTTCCTCACTCGTCACTCGTCACTCGTCACTCGTCGATTGCAGATCGCCCGGTTCGGCCGGGGCAGGGAGGGGACGGCGGACAGTGCCTATCGCCCCTACTTACCGGTCGGCAAGCTAGAAGCCTCAACCTAACGTGCTAGCTGGCCGGCCGTCAAGTAAACTTTGGGCGATGCCACCGCCGCGGCGCTCAGGCCCCGACGAACGGAACTCCCGGGGAAGTCCCGGGTTCCGAGGTGACCCGATCGCGCGTCGGGGTCGCGCCTTGCGAGAGCGTGGGGATGCAGTCGCACCTGACGCCACGCCGGCCCCCCGGAGAGGGCGCGGTCGGGGCAGCCGGCCCCGAGGCTCGACCCGCCAGCGGATCCTGGACGTCGCTCTCGACCTGTTCAACGAGTACGGGTACGACAAGACGTCGCTCCGGGAGATCGCCGATGCCCTGGGCTTCACGAAGGCCGCCCTCTACTACCACTTCGAGCGCAAGGAGGACATCCTTCTGGCGTTGCACCTGCGGCTGCATGCCCTCGGACGTGGCGTGCTCGACCGCCTCGGGCAAATCGAGCCGGCGGTGGACGCCAAAATATGGATGGAGTTGCTCGACGAGTTCATCGATCAGGTCCTCGCCAACCGCAAGCTCTTTCTCCTGCACCTCCGCAACCAGAACGCGCTCGAGCAAATCTCTGGGCACGACGACAACGACGCCGACCATCAGGACATGGAGGAGCAGCTCCGCCACTTCCTGGCCGACCGGGCGCTGCCGCTCCACCTCCGGGTCCGGATAGCCTGCTCCGTTGGCGCCGTGATGGGCACCCTCATGGGAGCCGGAGGAGCCTTCGGGGACGTCCCCGCCGAGGAGCTCGCCCGGCTGGTTCGGGAGGCGGTTCGCGACCTGTTCGGCTCGCTCGACCAGAGCACCGCAGGCAACGGATCGACCGCGCCGCCTCGGGACATCATTCAGGCCCGTTCGTGAACCTTCCTTAATCCGGCAATCCGGCTGGGGCGGGCTGGATCCCGAGCCGGCGACGGCCCCGCCCCGCCCGCTGCCGCTTCGGTAGCTTTCCGGTCATGGACGACCTCATCCTGTACTCCGTGGCCGACCGGGTGGCCCGAATCACCCTCAACCGGCCGGAAAAGCGAAACGCACTGAGCTTTGGCCTGCGCCGGCAGCTCGTCGACGCCTTGCGCAAGGCGGAGGCCGATGACGACGTGACCCTCGTGCTGATCGACGGAGCTGGTCCGTCCTTCTCGGCCGGCTACGACCTGGCCGACCAACGCGAGGAGATGCCGCCCGGCTGGGTGGAGTCCGAACACTTCGATACGTGGACCGACCAGTTCGCCCGCAGCATCTATCGCGACTGGATCGTGATTTGGGATCTCCTGAAGCCGGTGGTGGCGAAGGTGCACGGTTACTGCCTGGCCGGCGGAACAGAGCTGATGTCGATGTGCGATATCGCCTTCGTCGCCGACGACGCCATCATCGGCTATCCGCCGATGCGGGCCATGTCGACACCCGACACCCTCTACTTCCCGTGGAAGCTCAGCATGGCCCAGGCCAAATACCTGCAACTCACCGGCAACTCGGTCACGGGAAAGGAAGCGGTTGCCATGGGGTGGGTGGCGAAAAGCTTCCCCGCCGACGAACTGGAGGACCAGGTTCAGCGTGAGCTGCGGCCGCTTTCCCGGGTCGATCCGGCTCTACTGGCCGCCAACAAGGCTTCGCTCAATCAGGCTTATGAGCTGATGGGCATGCGGACCCACCTGCTCGGCGCGTGGCAGTGGCACCAGTTGACCTCGCGGGATCGCCGGCGGGCGGGCGAGTTCGGCGCGGTGTCGCGTGAGCAAGGGCTTCGGGCCGCCATCGACTGGCGGGATGGCGCCTTTCGCCGGGAGGGCTTTCCGCCGTAAAGGGCTTGGAGCGGCCGTTCGGCTCTGGCCCGGGCGCGCCGATGGTCGAACCCGCCGCATCCCGGCGATGTCCGTAGCGAAATCAATCGAATATGGTGAGGACCGGTGGCCGAACTTATCGTCGTCGGCTTCGTAGCCGGGATCGTCGCGGGGATCTCCCCGTGCATTCTGCCCGTCCTCCCCGTCGTACTCGTCGCAGGGGCCGGCCGCCTGTCCGACGGCCGTCCCACACGGGGCGCCCGCCTCCGCCCCGTCGCGGTGGTCGGGGGTCTGGTGATCAGCTTCAGCTTCTTGATCCTGGCCGGCTCGGAGGTCCTGTCGGCGCTGCGCCTGCCCCAGGACTTCCTCCACGACGCGGGGATCGCCGTACTGGTTGCCGTCGGTCTCGGTTTCTTGATTCCGCCCCTGGGCGAGCTGTTCGAACGCCCCTTCGCCAGGTTCGGCGGCCGCCAGCCGAGGGGGACGGCAGCCGGTCTGGTCATGGGCCTGGCCTGCGGCCTTTTGTTCGTACCCTGCGCGGGACCGATACTGGCCGCCATCACCGTCGTAGGTGCCACCCATCGCGTGGGCTGGACGGCTGTATTCCTCACCGCCGCGTTCGCGGCCGGCGCGGCCGTGCCGCTGTTGGTGGTCGCGGTGGCGGGGAGCGAGTTGACCCAGCGGGCTCGAGCCGTGCGGGACCACGCGTGGAGATTGCGAATGGTCGGGGGCGTGGTGCTGATCGCCATGGCGCTCGCCATAGGGTTCAACGTCTTCGCCGGCCTGCAGCGTGACGTCCCCGGCTACACCAGCGCCCTGCAGAATAAGTTCGAAGGCTCTCAGAAGGTCCGCAAGCAGCTCAGCAGCCTGACGGGGTCGAAGAACTCCTCCCTGACCAAATGCAGCTCCACCGCGACGACCCTCATCGAGTGCGGCCCGGCGCCCAACTTCACCGGCATCACCACCTGGCTCAACACCCCGCGCGAACGCGCCGTTGACGCTCAACCGGCTGCGCGGCCATGTCGTCCTCGTCGACTTCTGGACCTATTCGTGCATCAACTGCCAGCGCGCCCTCCCTCATGTGGAAGCGTGGTACAGCCGGTACCAGAAGGACGGCTTTGTGGTCGTCGGTGTGCACACCCCCGAATTCTCCTTCGAGCACGTGGTCGCCAACGTGCGGTCAGCGGTCTCCAGCCTTGGGGTCAAGTACCCGGTCGCCGTCGATGACAGCTACGGCACCTGGAATGCCTATGCCAACGAGTACTGGCCGGCGGACTACCTGATCGACGCCTCGGGCAACGTGCGGCACGTGGGGTTCGGCGAAGGCCATTACTCGGGGACGGAATCGCTCGTCCGTCAACTCCTCACTGCCGCCCACCCGGGCCTGGTCCTGCCCCCTCCGACCAATGTCCCGGATGGCACGCCCACTGAGGCGATGAGCTCCGAGACCTATGTGGGCTACGACAAGCTGCAGTACCTGGACCCTGACCAGGTCGTGGAACTGGCCAGGGATCAGCCCACCATCTACCTGCCCCCGTCGTCCATGGGTCTGGGGGAGCTGGCGCTCTCCGGCACGTGGACGGTGCACGCCCAGGAGGCAACCGCCGGACGGGCCGCCGGCATGGACCTCGGCTTTGCCGGCAAGGACGTCTACCTGGTCATGGGTGGCACCGGCACCGTCACTGTCTCCAACAATGGCAAGGTCCTCCGGACCGTGGACGTCAGCGGCGTCCCCCGGCTCTACACCCTGTTCCAGGCCTCCACCGACAGCGAAGGTGTGCTGTCCATGAGCTTCTCTCCCGGACTTCAGGCTTACGACTTCACCTTCGGCTGAGCCGGCGCGTCGGCGTCCGGGCGGATGACGCGAGCAGGCCGGAACCCGATAGTCGATTGCAGCTCGCCGCAGTTTTCGTGATCATCCTGCAGCATGGTGCGCCCGGACGATGACGTGGCCGACAGAATACTCAAGCGGATCCTGCGCGAAGCGGACGTCCCAGATCTGGTGGAGATCCTGTCGGAGAGGATTCCGCCGACCGACCTGCAGTCGCTGCTGCTCGAGGTGTACCGGCGCCGCGCCGCTCGCATGTCCGCCCGTGACCTGCTGGCCCGGTATATGGAGAACCGGTTCACCCAGCCATCGCCGGTGGATCCCCTCGCGCTGGCGCGGTTCGAGGAGCGGGCCTGGTCTTCGCTGCCGGAGGGTTACCGGGCCATCGAGCTGTCGCCGTTGTGCCCGCTCGGAACTCACTCGGCGATCGCGACCGTCGACCAAAACAAGGTCATCACCGCCATCCGCAACACCGAGGTGGTGGCGGACTCGACAAACGTGCTGGCGCTAGAGGCAGCCCGGCGCCGCCGGCGGCTCCGGCAGGATCCGCACACGCGGTTCGAAGCGGTTCGACTGGCCGCGTCACAGCGTCAGGTCAGAGCCCAGATGTTCGGCATGCCGGGGGCTTCGGCCCACTTCCGGCTTGTCGGTCTCCTCGCGGCCGGCCGCGACGCGGGGGGTTTCGTTTTTGAGGCGTTGGAACTGCGGCGTCAGATCGGCTACGTGGTGACCGTGATCCGGGCCACGCACCCGGACTGGCGGATCGAGGTGGTCATGACCGACCTGGCCGGTCACTCTGGGTTGCTGGAGGACGCGGTCTCGGACCGGCTGGCCGAGCAGTTCCCTGACGCGATCTGCTACATGGATCCAGGCCGGACTTCCGGTCGTGGTTATTACGTTGACGCGTGTTACAAGGTCTTCGCCGCGCTCCCATCCGGAGAGCGGCGGGAGATCGGCGACGGCGGCTGCACCACCTGGTCCCGCCAACTCCACAGCGATGACAAGGAGCGAACGGTGATCGCCGGACTCGGCGTGGAACGACTGCTCACCTGACCCTGCGAGTCGCCGAGAGGGGAGCGAACTCCGCAGCGAGGATCGGGCCGGCCAACGGTGGTTTTCTTTCGAGGTGCGGAGCGGCAGGATCGGGGCGTGCAGATCGACCTGTTGTTCGACCCCTTCGATGCCACCTGGACCGACGTAAGGGACGGGGCCCTCGCAGCCGAGGACGAAGGTTTCGACGGGATATGGCTGTACGACCATCTGGCCGGATCGGTCCATGGTCAGCAGCGGGTGCTCGAATGCTGGACAACCCTGACCGCCATCGCGGCCACAGTGCCCCGATTGGCGATCGGACCGATGGTGCTCAACGTCGCCAACCGGGATCCCGGGACGCTCGCCGTCATGGCCGCCACCCTGCAGCACGTGAGCGGCGGCCGCCTTTTGCTCGGGCTCGGTGCCGGCGGGGGTCGCGCCACACCCTACGCGGCAGAACAGCACGCCCTCGGGCGGCCGGTCCCGGGGGACCAGGCCCGCCGGGCCGCGGTCGAGGCCGCCGTGACCACGCTGCGAGCGGCCTGGTCCGGTAGGGTCGGCGGGGTCAGCGGGTTCTGGCGCCCGGATCCAACACCGCCGATCATCATCGGCGCCTTCGGGCCCAAGATGCTCGACCTGGCCGGACGGGTCGCCGACGGCGTCAACCTGGGCGGCGGACCCGGCCTGGCCCAGGCGCTCGAGGCCGCCCGCACGGCTCGACGGGCGGCCGGGCGCGACCCGGCGTCGTTTGTGGTCACCGTCTCCTCCCCGCTCAGCGCCTCCGCTCTCAGCCGGCTGTCGGAGCATGGCGTCGACCGGGCGATCGCCCTGGTCCGGCCGCCGTACGCGGCCGCCGTGCGTCGCCTGGCAGCGGCTCGCAACTGATCGACGGCTTGAGCATCCCAGGCCGAAACGTTGGGTGCGCTATTAGCGATTATCCGCCCCCCAGCGCACCCAGAGTTGCCGAACGCGCCCAGGTTGCGGGGCCCGGCACGGCCCGGCACTGGCACCGGGCGAGATGCTGGCGGAAGGATGACCAACTATGCCGCCGGTCGCTCCTGCCTGATCACCTGTGACCGGAAACCGCCCGCTGCCTACTATCGGCCCACCATCGCCGAGCTCACCACCGCCCGAACCAGAAGGAGACTCCCTTGTCCTCGACCGACGACCTCCTCGCCAACAACGCCGCGTATGTCGCTGGCTTCGACTGCGGCAGCCTCGCCATGCCGCCCGCCAAGAAGGTCGCTGTTCTCGCCTGCATGGATGCCCGTCTCGATCCGGCCAAGGCGCTGGGGCTGCAGGAGGGCGACGCCCACGTGATCCGCAACGCCGGGGGCGTCGCCACGGAGGACGCTATCCGCAGCCTGGTCATCTCACAGCGGCTGCTCGGCACCGAGGAGATCGTGCTCATCCACCACACCGACTGCGGCATGCTGACCTTCAAGGACGACGCGGTCAAAGATCAGATCGAGGCTGACACCGGGATCCGTCCGTCGTTTGCCCTCGAAGCCTTTCCGCAGGCTGAAGTCGATGTACGGCAGACGGCCGCCCGCATCCATGCCAGCCCCTTCGTGTCGCATAAGGCCATCCGGGGCTTCGTATACGATGTTCACACCGGGAAGCTCGAGGAGGTTCAGCTCGGGTCCGCGTCCTGACCGTCCGCCGGCGAGCAGGTCGTCGACTCCGGCGAACGGCGCTCTACCCGGGCGGACCGGTCGATCGGCCGCTCGCCTGGGGCCCGTCCACCGGCTGGAGGTCGGCGGCCTGGATGTCCCGGGCCTTGACGTCGGGGGCCTTGAGGTCGGGGGCCTGGAGGTCGGGGGCCTGGAGGTCGGCGGCCTGGATGTCCGGAGCCTGGTGGTCCGGGGCCTGGAGGTCCAGGGCCTGGAAGTCAGGGGCCCGGAGTTCCCTGGCCTGCAGTTCTGGCACGTAGCGCTGGCCGCGGGACCACGACGCCACCGCGGCGACGGCGCAGGCGGCTACCGCGAAGGCAAACGCCTCGTGAAGACCGGATTCGAAAGCCGGCGAGATCAGGCCGGGAAAGAAGCCGCGACTGGAGAGCTGGGCCACGGCCGAGCTGGGTAGCTGGGCCAGGGTCTGGGCCCCGAGCAGGTGCTGGATGGGGTTGTAGCCAAGGAAGGCCGCGAAGAGGACCGAGACGGGCGGGAGGTGGGCCGTCCGCTCGGCTACCGCCGCCGACACCCCGTGGGCGCGGAGCCCCGCCACCAGCGAGGACGACAGGACCGAGGACAGGCCGACGACCATGAGGCTGAAGAAGATGCCGATCGAGAGCACCTGGGCGGAGTTCTGAAAGGTGGTGTTCATGCCGCTCCCGGCCCCCCGGTGCTGGGGCGGAAGGCTGTTCATCACCGCGGCGCGGTTGGGTGACGCGAAGCAACCGGTGCCGATGCCGTTGAGGAAGATGATGGCAGCGAAGACCACATAGATGAAGTCGATCGGGAGGAGGTCGAGAAAGACGAACGCCATGCCGGTGGCGATCATCCCGCCAGTGGCGAACAGGCGCGGGCCGTAGCGATCCGACAGGTAGCCGGAGAGGGGACCGGCAATCAGAATGCCCAGGGACAGCGGCATCATGGCGATCCCGGCCCACAGCGGAGTCTCCGAGTAATCGAACCCGTGCAGGGGCAGCCAGATGCCCTGCAGCCAGATGACGAGCATGAACATGAGCCCGCCCCGGGCCAGTGCGGCCAGAAAGCTCGACAGGGTCCCGAAGGTGAAGGCCCGGATCCTGAACAGGTGCAGGTCGAACATGGGGTTCTCCACCCGGGTCTCCACCACGACGAAGGCCCCGAGGAGGACGATCCCGACGACCAGCGCAGCCAAGACCCTGGGGTTGGTCCACCCCATGACGTGGCCACCGTAGGGCCGGATACCGGCCGTGATTGCGACCATGACCAGGATCAGCCCGATCCCGAAGGTGACATTGCCCCACCAGTCGATGGGTGCCCGCTTCCGGATGCCGCGCTCTTCCAGCTTGAGGTAAGCCCAGACGGTCCCGAAGATGCCAAACGGCACCGAGACGAAAAAGACCAGGCGCCAGCTGACGGTGGCGAGCAGGCCGCCCACGACCAGGCCGAGGAAGCGCCCGGCGATACTCGAGACATTGTTGATACCGAGGGCGAACCCGCGCTGGGTTGCCGGGAAGGCGTCGGTGAGAATGGCGCCCGAGTTGGCAGCGATGAAAGCGCCACCGATGCCCTGCACGACGCGGAAGCCGATGAGATAGGTGGCCCCCGCCCGGCCGTTCATCCAGTCGATGCTCAGCAGAATGGACGCGATGGTGAAAATGAGAAAGCCCAGGTTGTAGAGCCGGACCCGGCCGTACATATCGCCGAGGCGGCCAAAGCTCACCACCAGCACACTCGTCACCACCAGGTACCCGAGCATCATCCAGAGCAGATAGAAGCTGTTGCTCGCCGCCAGCGGATCGAGGTGGATGCCCCGAAAGATGGCGGGCATGGCGATCAGCACGATCGACGAGTCGATCATGACGAGCATCACGCCAACCGTGGTGTTGGTGAGCGCGACCCACTTGTAGCGGTCCGGTTTCGAACCGACCGATGCCCGCGGCGTCAGCCCGTCGGGCATGCGGTCAGTGGATACCATCCCGGTCCTTCCGAGCGATCTTTCGCACAGGTAACTGTTTGCCGTGCAAAGGTTAGCTCGACGTCCGCCCTCTCATCAATGAAGGTGCGGGGAGCCCTCACCGATTCAGCGGGGCAAAGGGGCGACCCGGCGGCCGACGAGCGCGCCTCGAGACGGTCGGTCGGCGGCCGCCCACGACACTGGCGACGCTCTACCACACTGACGACGCCGCTTCCGACGGCGTCGCCAGTGTCGGGGAGATCAGCGCCGGCTCACCCCAGCCGGATGGCCAGGTCCGCCACCAGCTCGACGACCTCATGGGCGCACGCCGTGAACTCGGCGACCTCACCTCCGGCCGGGTCGGCGACCTCCTCCCAGCTGCCGAGCTGGACCGTGGCCAGATCGAGCGCTGCGACCCGCTGCACCAGGGGGCCGACGGGCGGCAGGTCCCTGGCCAGCCGCTTCAGGGTGCCGGTGTGGGCCGCCGCCCGGGGGTGCTCACGGCGAACCCACTCGACGTGCTCAGGTGCCAGCGCGATCACCACGGTCGCGTTATCAAGGTGAGCGGGCCGCACCTGGCGGCTGCGGTGGTAGGGCATCTCGAGACCGACCGCCTCGAGGGCGGCGCGCGTGCGAAAACTGGCCGGTTGCCCTTCGAGCGTGAGAGTGCCGGCGGTCTCGACCTCGATCTGCGGGGCATGCTTCGCCAGGGCCGCGCCGGCCATCACCGAGCGGGCGGCGTTGCCGGTACAGAGGAACAGGACGGTGGGGGAGCTGGAATCGGTCAGACGACGATAATGACACGCGTGGTGTCCGGTTCACGAGCCGGGCCGGGTCTGTCGTCGCGAGCGGTGACATTCGTCACCCCGGGAGCAACGCCGATGCGGGCGGCCGCAGCGCGAGACTGCTGCGGTGCACGCCATCGAGGTCGAGGGCCTCACCAAGGCATACGGCGCCGTCCAGGCGGTCCGCGGCATCGACTTCTGCGTCGGCGAGGGCGAATTGGTCGCCGTGCTCGGTCCCAATGGGGCAGGGAAGACGACGACGGTCGAGATCCTCGAGGGCTACCTGCGCCGTGACCGGGGCCGGGTGATGGTGCTCGGTACGGATCCGGCGGAGGGTGGCACCGCGTATCGCCAGCGGATCGGGATCGTCCTGCAGGAGTGCGGCATCACTCCGTACCTGACCGTGGCCGAAGTGCTCCAGATGCATGCCGGCTTCTATCGCCGGCCCCGCAAAATCGAAGAGGTCATCGACCTTGTGGGTCTTGAAGAAAAGTCGAACAGCCGGGTCAAGACGCTGTCGGGCGGCCAGCAGCGCCGCCTGGATCTGGCCCTCGGTCTGGTGGGCGATCCGGAGCTGCTGTTTCTCGACGAGCCGACGACCGGGTTCGATCCATCGGCGCGTCGCCAGGCGTGGGAGGTCGTCCGCAATCTCGGCCAGCTCGGCAAGACCATCCTGCTGACCACCCACTACATGGACGAGGCCCAGGCACTCGCCGACCGGGTGGTGGTCGTCGCCGCCGGTCGGATCGTCGCCGAGGGGTCGCCGGAATCGATTGGCGGGCGGGCCCATGCCGACGCCCAGATCCGTTTCGTCCTTCCGTCGGGAGCGGACCTCAACGACCTTCCGGTGGCCGCGACCTTCGAAGCCGGGGGGACGGTGCTGGTCGTCACCCCCGACCCCACGAAAGCCCTCCACCAGCTGACCGGCTGGGCGCTGGAGCGCGGCCAGGAGCTCGAGTCCCTCTCTGTCAGGAGGCCTTCGCTGGAAGACATCTATCTGGAGCTCACCCGGTCGCCCGACGAAGACCACGGGGCCCGCTGATGGCGCCACGATCTGCGGGGGTGGTGGCCGGTCAGCTCCGATGGGAGCAGAAGCAGTTCTGGCGGAATCCGGCTGCGGCCGCATTCACCTTCGCCTTCCCGATCATGTTCCTGGTGATCTTCATGGCGATCAACGGCGGCAACCAGGTGTCGCTCGCCAGCGGGCGCATCCGCTTCGCCCAGTACTACGTGCCGGCCATCATCGCCTTCGGGCTGATCTCCGCCTGCTACACGAACCTGGCCTTCACCCTGTCCATCAACCGGGAGAACGGGATACTCAAGCGCCTGCGCGGCACTCCACTGGCACCGGGCGCCTACATGGCCGGGGTGGTGTGCAACGTGATCGTGATCGCGTTGATCTTGACCGCTCTGACCACCGCGATGGGCTTGATCTTCTACCACGTGACGTTCCCGAACCGCTATCTAGGGCTCGCCCTGACGGTGGCGGCCGCCGGCTTCTGCTTCAGCGCGCTCGGCATCGCCGTCTCGACGTTCGTGCCCAACGAGGACGCCGCCCCCGCGATCATCAACTTCATCCTGTTTCCGCTCCTCTTCATCTCCGGCACGTTCGGGGCGATCAAGAACTCGTCCGCACTGGCCCAGATCGCCAACCTGTTCCCCATCCGTCACCTGATCCTGCTGCTGGTCGCGGTGTTCAACCCGCACATCTCCGGCTCGGGGATCACGTGGTCCAATCTTGGTGTGCTGCTCCTGTGGGGTGTCATCGGCATCGCCATCTCGCTGCGCCGGTTCCGCTGGGAACCGCGGCACACCTGAGCGCTTCGAATCTGAAGCACTGAGCGCGGCAGCACTGAGGTGCGCAGGCGGGTGGATCCCGGCCCAGCACTGTTGCATGCCATCCTTTGAGGGTGAGGATCCTGGTGATCGAGGACGATGACGGTATCGCCGAGCCCCTGGCCGAAGGGCTGACCAGAGAAGGGTTCGACGTCGATCGGGTCGCCACCGGCGCCGAAGCGTTGTCCGCCCCGACCCCCGAGGTCGTGCTCCTCGACCTGGGCCTACCCGACATGGACGGCTACGAGCTCTGCCATCAGCTGCGCGCCCGTTCCAGCGTCCCTATCCTGGTGGTCACGGCTCGCGGGGCTGAGGTCGATCGGGTGGTCGGGCTGGAGCTGGGTGCCGACGATTACATCGTGAAGCCGTTCGGCTTCCGGGAGCTGGTCGCCCGCATCCGTGCCGTCATGCGCCGCAGCGCGGAGCCGGCGGGGCTGGACCAGGTCCAGGTTCTCGGGGCCCTGACCGTCGATCGCCGTGCCCGGCGGGTCATGGTCGAGGGGGTGGAGGTGACACTGGCACCAAAGGAGTTCGATCTCCTGGCGATCCTCGCGGAGGATCCGGGCGCCGTCGTCAGCCGCCAGACCATCCTGGAGGAGGTCTGGGACCCGCACTGGTACGGGCCGACCAAGACAGTCGACGTCCACGTGGCGTCGCTGCGTCGCAAGCTGGGTCGGCCGGAGTGGATCGAGACCGTACGGCGGGTTGGCCTGCGCCTCGGCGACACCCGGACCACAAGGCTGCTGGCGGCCGATCGTCTCGTCGATCCGGCTCACGGGTCCGGAGAACCATGACCCGCAGGCTGGTCCTGTCCTACGTGGGCCTGGCCGTGCTGATCCTGGTGGTGCTGATGGTCCCGTTGGCCCTATTCGCCGGCCGTCACGAGTATGACCTCACCGCCAGCCAGGTGGAACGCGAAGCGAGTGGGTTGGCTGCGGTCGCTGGCGAAGCCGTCGAGAACGGCCGGACCGCCGGTCTGAGCGCCACCCTGGCGCGCTACAACGCCCGGACCGGAGGCGAGATCTTCGTGGTCGGCCCGGGCCATCAGGTGATCGCCACCTCGACCGACGACAGCGACAACGACACCACCGGCGAGTATCGCGGTCTGGTCGAATCGGCGCTGTCAGGGCGGTCGGTGACCTCCTTCATGTCGGACGAGGGCCAGCCCTGGGCGGCCGCCGCGGTTCCGCTCAACGTCGGCGACCGCCCCGAAGGGGCGCTCCTTCTCCTGGTGGCCGCCTCGTCGACCGTGCGGCGCCTGCACGAGATCTGGCTGGCCCTGGCCGCGTTGGGAGTCGGGGTTCTGGTGCTCACCGGCGTCGTCGGAATGCTCCTGGCTCGTTCCCTGTCCCGACCCCTTGCCCGGCTCGAGTCGGCGGTGACCCGGCTCGGGCGCGGCAACTTGGCCGCTCGCGCCCGGACCGACGACGGGCCGCCTGAGGTCAGGTCCTTGGCCACGCAGTTCAACAACATGGCCGACCGCCTGGCTGAGCTCGTCGATGTCCAGAGCCGGTTCGTGGCCGATGCCTCCCACCAGCTCCGCTCGCCCCTCACGGCCCTGCGGCTGCGCCTCGAAAACCTGGAATCGAACTCTGACGGCCGGACGGTTGATGATATGGCGGCGGCCGGGCGTGAAGTGCAGCGATTGTCACGCGTGGTGGATGGGCTGCTCACCCTCAACCGGGCGGAGGGGACCACGCCCGGGCCCCGGCCCGTCGACGTGGACCAGGTGATCGAGGACCGCTGCGGGGCCTGGTCGGCCCTGGCGGAGGAGCGCCGGGTGTACCTGCACGCCGAGCGCCTCGTCGACGGTCATCCTCTCGTCATGCTGGTGCCCGGTGATCTCGATCAGATCCTGGACAACCTGCTTGCCAACGCGATGGATGCCAGCCCAGAAGGCGGCCGGATCCGGGTCCGCCTCGCCGCCGCCGAGGCCGGGACGATCGAGCTGCACGTGACCGACGAGGGTCCCGGCATGGCGCCCGAGGACCGCCGGCGGGCGTTCGACCGGTTCTGGCAGGGGCCCGGCGCGACCCAGGGCCACAGCGGGCTGGGCCTGGCGATCGTGCGCCAGCTGGTCGGGCGCAACGACGCGTCCGTCGAGCTGCAATCGGCCGAGCCGACCGGGCTGGACGTGGTGGTCCGCATGACGGCGGCCTCCGGTCTCGGTGCCCGGAACCCCACCCGGAGACCCCGGCCCTCCCCGGTCGGACCCGGATAAGGTCCACGTTTACGAAACCTTTGCCTCGTTCTCGGCCTCGTCTTAGTTCCGAGTTCAATACTGGTGACGTGACCTCTCGTGCGAGCCGTGACCTCGGAATCCGCCGGATCAACGTCAGTACCCGCTATCTTGCGGCCGGCTCGCTGCTCGCCGGCGGAGTGCTGTCCCTGGCGGTGGCCAAAGAGCTGCCGGGCAAGGCTTCGCACCCTTCGACGACCGGCACGGGCG
This sequence comes from uncultured Acidimicrobiaceae bacterium, assembly GCA_963834725.1. Lineage (GTDB taxonomy): Bacteria > Actinomycetota > Acidimicrobiia > Acidimicrobiales > Palsa-688 > PALSA-693. Next base: position 905,569 of record CAWICN010000001.1, on the reverse strand, counting down.
CCCCTTCGCAGCCGGCCGCATCGGGGAGCGGGAGCGGCAGCCAGGCGACCCCGTCGACCTCACCGGTCACAATGGCACCTGCCCCCTCGCTGACCTCTCCGGTGCAGGCGCCACAACAGGCTTCTGGGGGCACGCCCGTGGTGTCGTCCGGAGGGTCGTGACTGCGCCGTTCACGGCCAGTTTCTCGGCGCTTGGAACCACGGCGGTGCTGGTACTTGGTGACCAGACCGCCGGCGAGGAGGCCTTGACCATCCTGCGGAGCGAACTCTCCGCCATCGACGTGGCGGCCAGCCGGTTTCGGGCCGACAGTGAGCTCTCCCGGCTCAACCAGGAGGCCGGTCGTCCGGTCGTCGTCTCCCACCTGATGCTCGAAGCGGTTGAGGTGGCCCTGCGGGCCGCTCAAATCACGGGTGGACTGGTCGATCCGACAATCGGGCAGGCCCTGCGGATGACCGGGTATGACCAGGACTTCGCGGCCATGGCGGCCACAGGTCCGGCCATCCAGGTCGACCTTCAGCCGGTGCCGGGCTGGCAATGCGTTCAGTTGGACCGGGCGGCGGCCACCGTGCAGGTCCCCGTCGGGGTCGCCCTGGACCTGGGCGCCACCGCCAAAGCGCTGTGCGCCGATCGGGCCGTGGCCGCGATCAACGCGGCCACGGCCGCCGGAGTCCTCGTCAGCCTGGGAGGCGATCTGGCCGTGGCCGGACCGGCGCCGGACGAGGGGTGGATCGTCCGGGTCACCCACGATCACGCCGCTCCTCCGGAGGCCGGCGGCACGGCCGTGTCCGTGCGTTCGGGCGGGCTGGCCACGTCGAGCACGTCGGTGCGCCGGTGGGTACGAGGCGGCCGGCCCCTGCACCATCTGATCGACCCCGCAACCGGGGCGCCCGCGGCGGAGCACTGGCGCACGGTGAGCGTCGCAGCCGGGTCCTGCGTGGACGCCAACATCGGGTCCTGCGCGGCCATCGTCCTGGGGGCCGGCGCCCCCGAGTGGCTGCGGGCTCGCGAGCTGCCCGCCCGGCTGGTGGCGCCGGGCGGCCGGGTGACGACGGTCGCCGGCTGGCCGGCCGAGCCCGGTGTCGGCGCCGACGACCCCGTCGCGGTGACTACTGCGGGAGGCGGACGGTGACGGCCGTCCTCGCCACCAACTCGCGCGCCCTGTGGTACATGACTCGCGGCTTCGGCCTGGTCACGCTGATCCTCCTGACCGTCACAATGGTGCTCGGCCTGACCCAGGCCGTGCGCTATGCCCGCCCCGGGTGGCCCCGCTTCGTGGTGTCCGCCCTCCACCGCAATGCCGCCCTCCTGGCCGTGGTGGCCCTGGCCGTCCACGTCGTCACGGCGGTCCTGGACACCTATGCGCCTATACACCTCGCCGATGCGTTCCTCCCCTTCGTGTCCACCTACCGGCCCATCTGGCTCGGGCTCGGCGCCTTCTCCCTCGATTTGATGCTGGCGCTGGTGATCACCAGCCTTTTGCGGGAGCGCCTCGGTCTCGGGGCCTGGCGGGCGGTCCACTGGACCGCTTACGCCTGCTGGCCGGTCGCGGTGGTCCACAGCCTCGGCACCGGATCCGACACCAGGCTCGGCTGGGTGCAGGTCGTGTACGTGGCCTGCGTGGCGGCTGTCGTCCTGGCGGTCTGGTGGCGCCTGGCCCGCGGCTGGTCCGCGGCCAACGCCGGCGAGCGGGGAGCGGCTCTGGCCGCCAGTGTGGTGCTGCCCGCGGCCGTGGCGGTGTGGACCATCACCGGGCCGCTGCACACCGGCTGGGCCCGCAGGTCCGGTACCCCGGTGGCGCTGCTCGGTGCCCAGGCCCGGACCTCGACCGCAACCGGGTCGGCCGGCGCGGCTCCGGCGCAGGGCCACTGGGCCCTTCCTTTCACCTCCAGCTTCAAGGGCACACAGCGCCAAACGGGTCGGGACAGCAACGGCACCGTCTCTGTGACCATCGACGGCACCTTGACCGGGACGGAAAGCGGTCATCTTGCGATCATCCTCAGCGGCCAGCCGTTAGAAAACGGGGGAGTCGAGTTGACCGCCAGCCGGGTGAGTCTGGGACCCTCGAGTGCCCCCTCCGAATTCCAGGGACAGGTCAGCCAGCTGCATGGTGCGACCCTCGTGGCCAGCCTGAGCGGCGCCGCGGGCAGCACTCTCACCGCCACCATGGTCCTGCATCTCGACGGCTCGGGCAGGGGTGTCACCGGCACCGTTCACGTGGCCACATGAACGCGAGCACCCGGCCGGGCCCATCGCTCCTGGCGGCACCTCCCGATCCGCGCCAGCTGCCCCGGGTCCTTCCCGCCGGCACCGACCCCGGGCTGCGGGCTCACCTGGAGCGCTGGGGCCCGATGCCGGACGGGGGAGTCGCCCTGATCGAGGAGGTGGAGCGAGCCGGTCTCAGAGGCCGGGGCGGGGCGGGCTTCCCGACCGCCACCAAGCTGCGGACCGTTGCCGCGGGCCGGCGCAGCGTGGTGGTGGCCAACGGCACCGAGGGCGAGCCGGTCAGCACCAAGGACAAGTCCCTCCTGATGGGTTCCCCCCATCTGGTGCTCGACGGCGCCAGCCTCGCGGCCGAGACCGTGGGCGCCGACGAGGCTATCATCTGCGTCGACACAACGGCCACCGGCGCCGCGCACGCAGTCCGCGCCGCCCTGGCCGAACGGGCCAGGGTCAAGGCCGACCGCGTCAGCTTGCGACTGGAGACCGCCCCCAATCGTTACGTGGCCGGCGAGGAATCGGCGCTGGTGCACTGGCTCGGCGGGGGCGACGCCCGACCCACCTTCGTTCCGCCCCGCCCTTTCGAGAGGGGCCTGCGGGGCCGGCCCACACTGGTCAACAACGTCGAGACCCTGGCCCACCTGGCCCTGATCGCCCGCTTCGGAGCGGCCTGGTTTCGCGGCCTCGGTACCGCGGACGAACCCGGTACGGCGCTCGTGACCCTGACCGGAGATGTCTCTCGCCCGGGTGTGTACGAGCTGCCGCTGGGTTTCCCGCTGGTCGACTTGTTGCGCGCCGCCGGCGAGGCTGAGTTCGCTCCGCAGGCCGTACTCATCGGTGGGTATGCGGGCACGTGGATTCCGGGAAGCGTGGCAGTCGCGTTGACCGCGGATACGAAGTCGTTGCGACGGGCCGGTGCCGGCCTCGGCTGCGGGGCTATCTCCGTGCTCGGTCCGGGCCAGTGCGGCCTGCTCGAGTTGGCTCGGGTCACCCGATGGCTGGCCGGCGAGTCTGCGGGCCAGTGCGGTCCGTGCGTGCACGGCCTGCCCGCGATCGCCACGGCCGTCGAGGCCCTTGCCGCCGGCCGCCGGGACCGTCGCCTGGATGCTCAGCTCCCGCGGTGGCTCGACATGGTGGATGGGCGAGGCGCCTGCCACCACCCGGATGGTGCCGTCCGCTTCGTGCGCAGCGCCCTGGCCGTCTTTGCGACCGAAATCCACGAACACCGCCGCAGGGGTCCGTGCCGCCCGGCCCCACCGCTGTTGCCGACCCCCTCTCCGGCGGGGGGCTGGAGATGAGCCGCTACCTGGAGGTCAACCGCATCGCCTGTGACGGGCACGGCCTGTGCGCCGAGTTGCTGCCTGAACTGATTCGCCTCGACGACTGGGGCTACCCGATGCTCGCTCCCGGGCCCATTCCCCCGGGCTTCGAGGCCTACGTCCGCCGGGGGGTGGCCGCCTGTCCCACGCTCGCCTTGCTGGTTCGGGATCGGCCGGAGCCGCCACCGCCTGGCTCGCCGGGCTCGCCGGGCCGGCGTTCGGGCTAGGCGATGGACCGATCCGAGCGGCACCGCTATAGCCCGCGTCGACCACGACACCGCGCCATTGTGGTCAGTAGTACTCATACATGAGGTACTGCTGACCACCATCGAAGCGAACCCCCGGCGCCGGCCCTGGCGGCTCCGCCGGCCCCCTCGGCCACAAAGCCGGTCTCAGCGGCATAGCCGGTCTCAGCGGTACCGCGGGTCCGCCATCCCCCCCAGCGAGTTACAGGGGCGCGCCGGCGAGGACGTCGTCGGGCAGCTTGATGCCATACAGCTCAACGACGTTGTCGAAGGTGAGGCGGCGGATGTCCTCGTCGGAGACATCCGCGAAAATGCGGTCGATCACCGACAGCGAGTTCGGCCAGATGGCGTCGTGGTGGGGATAATCGTTGCCCCAGAGCATGTTGCCGACACCGATCACGTCGCGATGGCGGAGACCGAGCTCGTCATCTTCGAAGGTCACGAAGAAATGACGGTGGAAGTACTCACTCGGCTCCATTTTCAGATCCGGTGAGGCTTCCGCCCGGGCCCGGTAAGTGGCGTGGTCAAGGCGCTGCAGGAAGTGGCCCACCCAGCCGGTCTCGAACTCGGCGCCGACGAATCGCAGCTTCGGGTGGTGCTCGACGACGCCGCCGCAAATCAGCTGGACGAAGGTGGCGGCGAGCGACGAGAAAGCAAGCGTGTAGCCGGTGATGGCCGATCCCGGTGCCCCCCAGTTCTTGGGGAGGCCCATGTCCCAGCTGGTTCCGGTGAATATGTGCATGGTGATCGGCAGGCCCACATCCTCGGCCGCATCCCAGAACGGCTCGTAATCCGGATGTTGATAGGGCTTCTCGGCCGGCGCCTGGCATGGGATGGCCACGCCGCGAATGCCCATGTTGGCGCAGCGCACCAGTTCCTGCGCCGCCGCCTCGACGTCGGGTAGCGGGAGGCAGGCGACGCCGATGAGCCGTTCGGGCGAGTGGCTGCAGTAATCGCGGATCCAGTCGTTATGGCGCCGGAAGATGGCATGCACCACCTCGCGATCGGTATGCGAGAAGGTCAGCATGTTGAGGCTCGGGTACATGACCTCGCCAACGATCCCGTCTCGGGCCTGGTCTTTCAGCCGCTCCGCCGGATCGTGCACGCCGGGATTCATGCCCGGATAGCCACGGGCAATCAGCTCATGGGTCGCCGGGTCATCGAGACGGTGGCCGGCGATCCCGAACCGGGCGACGGGGACCTTCATGGCGCCGAGGGCGAGCGTGGTCTTGTCACCCCGGTCGTTTGTGAGGATATGCGGTGCCCGGTCCCCGAAGCGGTCCTCCAACCCCTCGAACACCTCGGCGGGCTCCACCACATGGGAGTCACAGGAGTAGTACGCCATCGCGCCTCCAATACCCAATTCGTTCGGCATCAGACTGCCGTTTGGTGTCAGTCTGGTCGTTTGGCGTCAGTCTGGTCGTTTGGGGTCAGTCTGGCCAGGGGCCAATCTACGCCGATGGGCGCCGCGATGTCCTGCAAACCCGCGACGACTGAGCGTGGGAGTGTGATCGTCTCGCGGGAACGCGCCTCGTCCGCCCGCCGCTACTCGATATCGCCAGGGAGAAAGGCGCCGGCCGATCCCGGCAAGGCTTCGGCCCCTTTGACCTCGGCAGCCATGGCCTCAACCTGCTCCGAGAAGGCCGAGCGCGGCCCGAAGCGGCGGGGGTCACGAGAAAGAACCGGCCCCGCTGGTCGGCCTCGAGCTACGCATCGACGACGACTACCGCTTCCACCTGTGGCATGGCGGCTCGCGCGTAGGCGGCTTGCGCCCATTCCACCAGGCCCGGACCGGCAGCTCCGGTAGCTCAGGCATTCGCGGTCAACCGCGAACGCACCGCGTCGGCGAACTCTGCGGTTCGGGCCGTCCCGCCGACGTCGGGTGTCAGGCGGTCGCCGGCGGCGATGGTGGCGTCGACCGCCGCCTCCAGGCGAGCCGCCTCGCCGGTGAGGCCCAGATGTTCGAGCAGCATGACCGCCGTCAGAATGGTGGCGGTCGGGTTGATGATCCCCAACCCGACGATGTCCGGCGCCGTGCCGTGTACAGGCTCGAAGTAGGCGAAGTCCTCGCCGTAGCAGCCGCTCGGCACCACACCCAGGCCGCCGACGGTCGCTGCCCCCTCGTCGGAAAGGATGTCGCCGTAGAGATTGGGGAGCAGCACGACGTCGAGTTCGTAGGGGTCGGCGACCAGCCGGCGCGCGAAGTCATCGGCCAGGTAGTCCTCGAACTCGAGATCGGGGTATTCGGCTGCCACCGATCGCGCGACCTCCCGGAAGTAACCATCGCTCCGCGGTAGCACGTTCCACTTGACGGCGGTCGTGACACGGCCCCGCCGGCCCTGTGCCTTCCGCCGGCGAGCGAGCTGGCACGCCCAGTGAGCCGCACGGGCCGTGGACTCGCGCGTGATCACCTTGATGGCGTAGCGGCCGGCGCTCGCGGTCGAGGGTGGGTACCGGGCCTCGATCCGTCCGCCCCAGGGCCGGGTATCCAGACCGCTGGCCAGCAATGTGGCCAGGTCGCCCTCGATGCCGCAATACAGATCCTCGACGTTCTCCCGGACTATCACGTAGTCGATACCTTCTGGCCGGCGGAGAGGTGATGGCAGGCCCGGCCGCCATTTGATCGGCCGGATATTCGCGTACGTGCCGCGTCCCCAGCGCAAGTACGCCATTCCCCCGGTCTTTCCGCTCGTCGAGCCGTAGAGCACGGTATCGGACTTGTCGGCCGCCGCCCGCACGAGCCCCTCCCCTTCGGCTCGATCCATGCCGGCGAAGGTCTCGCCATCGGGCAGCACGTCGAAGTCGATCGGCAGATCCATGGCTTCGAGCACAGTGAGCGTCGCCCGAACGGCCTCGGGTGCGCTGTCGTCGCCGGGAATAACGGCCACTGTGTAGGTGCTCATTGGGGCGCCATCCAGGGAATGGTGCCCCAACCTGTCACATTGGCTCGCTCCAGAAGGTCGCTCACCCGGGGCGCCATCCAGGGAATGGTGCCCCAACCTGTCACATTGGCTCGCTCCACAAGGTCGCTCACCCGGGGCGCCATCCAGGGAATGGTGCCCCAACCTGTCACATTGGCTCGCTCCACAAGGTCGCTCACCCGCCATGCATATCACCGATGGATCCGGCCATGCATGGGCCGGCGGCTTCAGCGCATCACTGGGCCGGGCCGGAGGTGAGCGTCACTGTCGTCTGGTGGCCCTGCCCGGTGGTGTCGGACCATCCGACGACGACCTTTTGGCCCGGGTGGTACTCGAGCATCAGATTGGTGAGCGTGGATGGCCGGTCGACCGCGTGGCCGGCCAGCGAGGTGATGGTGTCGCCGCCCGCGAGCCCGGCAGTGGCGGCCGGACCGCCAGGCACGGTGTCGCTCAGGGTGGCCCCGCGACTCGCCGAGTCCGCGGCGTTGATCAGCACCCCCAGGAACGCCGTGGCACCGATATGAACCGTTGCGGTGCTCTGGCCGTTCTGGATCTGGCGGGCGATGCCGGCGGCCTCGTTGATGGGGATGGCGAACCCTTCCCCACCGCTGGTCTGGAAGTTGAAGCTGGCCGACGCCGCCGTGTCGATACCTATCACGCGGCCACTGGTATTGACGAGGGCTCCGCCCGAGTCGCCGGGCCGAATGTCGGCGTTCACTTCGATCAGACCGCTCAGCTGCTCACTGCTGCCGTCGCCTTCGTCGGTGGCGGTGATGGTCTGGTCGAGGGCAGTGATGGTACCGTCGGCGCTGCTCGGCGTTCCTCCCAGGCCTTCGGCATTCCCGATACCAACCACTTCGTCGCCCACTGACACGCGGGAGGAGTTGCCGATGGTCGCGGTGTGCAATCCGCTCGCGCCGCTCAGCTGGACCAGGGCGACGTCATGAGTGCGGTCGTAGCCGAGCACCGAGCCGGGGTAGGTCTGGCCGTTGCCAACGTCGGTTACCCGAATGCGCGTGGCACCGGAGATGACATGGTTGTTGGTGAGGATCAGGCCATTAGACGTGAGCACGATCCCGGTGCCGAACGCTTCTCCGCTCTGATAGGTGAGATCCGTGGCGATGTCGACCAGGTCGGGGGACGCTTTGGCAGCGATGGCGCTGGTGTTGCCGGGTGCGCCCGAACCGCTCGACCCCGACCCGGACCCCGACCCTGACCCGGAGCCGCTGCCGTTGTTGCCGAACGGGTTCCCTCCGAAGCCGGGGCTATTCGACCCGGTCCCGCCAGCGCCGCTGCCGACTGACGCCGAGCCCGACCGCCACACGCTGTGTCCGAGACCCAGGCCAACCAGGACCGCGACCGCGAGCAGGAGGATGGTGATGGCGCCCGGAAGGGTGTGGCGCGGTCGGGACGGATCACCGCTCGGCGTCCAGGGCGTGTCCCACCCTCCGCCCGCAACGCCCGTCGGAGGCGGTGGGGCCCCGGGACCCGGCGGCCATCCTCCCGGCCAGCTGTCGGCCCCACCCGGACGGCTGTCGGCCCCACCCGACCAGCTGCCCGGTCCTCCCGACGCACTGCCCGGCCCACCCGACCAGCTGCCCGGTCCTCCCGACGCACTGCCCGGCCCACCCGACCAGCTGCCCGGTCCTCCCGACGCACTGCCCGGCCCACCCGACCAGCTGCCCGGCCCACCCGGACGGCTGTCGGCCCCACCCGACCAGCTGCCCGGCCCACCCGACCAGGTTCCGGGCGGGACCGGCGGTCCACCGTAGGGATTAGGCGGCTCCTGGTCGGATCCCTGTGAGGATCCCCAGCCCGGGTAGGAGGAAGCGGGCGGAGGCGGCCAGCTGGATTCCCGGGCCGGTTCCTGTGATGCTCCGGCGGGCGGGACGGGCTGATTCGACGGCGACGGCGACCCCTCGTAGTCACTGCGTGGTTCTTGTGCGTCTTCCATGGTTTCCTCAGTGACCGGGGATCGGATGGAGGCGGTCTACTCCATCATCCAGTTAACGACGCCTTGGTAAGCATTCTATGAGACTGGCCAAAAGGCTCGACCTGGGTCCGCCTCCCTGCGCCTCCACCCTACAATCGACCATCGCGATGTCGGTCGAACCCCATCTGGATGCCTGGCTGTCCCAGCTGCACGATCGCAACGGCACCGACATCCTGCTGACGCATGACACCCCGCCGTGCCTGCGGGTCGACGGCCGGTTGTCGCCCCTGGCGGGTGCCGAACCGTTGACCGGCGCCGAGATCGAGCGCATCACCCGCACCCAGATGGGCGACGAGCACGAGGGTGAGCTCCGGATGGGGCGAGAGGTCGACTTTTCCTTCACCTGGCGCGACCTGGCCCGGGTCCGGGGCAACGCCTTCTACCAGCGCGGTCAATGCTCGCTTTCTCTCCGCCGGATCCCGATGCGAATACCGAGTCCCAAGGAGTTGGGGATTCCCAGCGTGATGGCCGCCATCCTGCGCAACCCGAGCGGGCTCATCCTGGTGACCGGCCCAACGGGATCGGGGAAGTCGACGAGCGTGGCGTCGATGATCGACGCCATCAACCAGACCCGACCGTGCCATATCGTCACCATCGAGGACCCGATCGAGCACGTCCACACCAACAAGCGGGCTGTCGTGAGTCAGCGCCAGGTGGGCACCGACACCGAGTCATTTGAAACCGCACTGCACGCGGTCGTCCGGGAGGACCCCGACGTGGTGATGGTCGGTGAGATGCGCGACCTCGACAGCATCTCGTTCGCGCTGAGCATCGCCGAGACCGGCCACCTGGTGCTGGCCACCGTCCATACCAACGACTCGGTGCAGACCCTCGACCGGATCATTGACGTGTTCCCGGCCGAGCGGCGCCCACAGATTCAGCTACAGCTGGCCAGCACCCTCCTGGCAGTGATCTACCAGCGCCTGGTGCCCAAAGTCGGCGCCGGCGTGCTGGCGGCCTTCGAGTTGATCATCGGCGTTCCGGCCGTCCGCAACCTGATACGCGAGGGGAAGACCCGCCAGCTCCGCAACGTGCTGATCACCCACCGGGCCGATGGAATGCAGACCCTCGAGGAGTCCCTGAGCGCCCACATTCGAGACGGGCTGATCGCCTACCAGACCGCGGTCGATGCCAGCCTGTACCCGCAGGACATCCAGGTGGAGAGTCCGCAGGTGGTCCCGGTCGCCGGTGCCGGCGCCGGCACCGGACGGGGCTCCCGTTGACCTGGAAAACCGGGGCCCGCGCCTCAGGGCTGCCCTATCAGATTCTGGCCGGGGTGGAGCCATGCACGGGGGGCTGGCTGGTCGCGCCCGGCAACATGCAGGGCATCACCATGGCCCCCCAGCCCGCTTATGTGCTGACCTCGCTCGCGGACGTGCTCGACTACCGCCCGTCCTTTTCCGTCGTCGCCCTGCATGCCCCGGTCGGGCTCATGGACAAGCCCGACGAGCGGCGGCTGTGCGACACCACCGCGAAGTCGCTCCTCGGCGTCCGGGCCGGAGCGGTCGTCCCCGCACCATCCCGCTCACTGCTCGACGCCCGCACCTTTGAAGAGGCCAAGGCGATCGACCCCAGCCTGGACATTGTTCGCTGGCGGACCCTGCCCAAGGCGGCCGAGGCGATCGGCGAGGTTCAATCGTGGCGGCAGCGCGCCGTCTGGGAGGTCAATCCCGAATTGGCCTTCCGCCAGATGAGCGACGGCGAGCCGCTTCGGTACAGTCGCCGCTCCGTGCACGGCCGAGAGGAACGGCGGCGCCTGCTCGAAACCAAGCTGCCCGGCACCGAGCGGGTCATGGCTGCTCGTCCCAGGGGAGTGCGGGAGGGCAAGCTGCTCGACGCCCTGGCCAACCTCTGGACGGCCCGGCGTATTGTGGCCCGGGCCATCACCCGGCTGGCCGATCCGCCGGCTTGGGACAGTGACGGCGTCCGCATGGACATCGTCTGCTGACCGCATCACCGCACTTCAGGCGGCGCGACGCCTCTCCGAGGTGCAGACTTAGGGACCAAAAGTTGCGGACGAGGAGTTGACCCATGAACATCGAGCACCTCCGCGACGAAAGAGTTCTCCCCGCCGACGTCGCCGATGTGGGGGTGACGAGGGAGCATTCCCGGCGGCGCCGCCTGTATGGATTGCTGATCGTCGGAGTCGTGGTTGGCGGTTGGCTGTGGGTCTCGGTGCTCATCCGCCACCTGCTGGGGACCCCCCACCTGACCCGCAGCGACCTTCAGATCCTGCCCCTCCTCGCCCTGATCGTCCTGGTGGCGTCGGTCATGGTGGTGCCGCTGCTGGCCGCCGGCCGCTCGCCGCACATCCGCTACCGGCCCGAGGATATCGACGTCTCCCTTGACGATGTAAAAGGCATCCCCGTGGTGGTCGAGGAGGCCGTGCGCAGCCTCAACCTCTTCCTGGCTCACGCCACCTTCCGTTCGCAGATGGGCGGGACACCACGCAAGGCGATCCTGTTCGAGGGACCCCCGGGAACCGGCAAGACCCACCTGGCCAAGGCTCTGGCCCGCGAAGCGGGCGTGCCCTTCTTCTTCGTGTCCTCCTCAGCTTTCCAGTCGATGTTCTATGGGCAGACCAACCGAAAGATCCGGTCGTACTTCGGCCAGCTCCGCAAGGCCGCCCGCCTCGAGGGCGGGGCGATCGGCTTCATCGAGGAGATCGACGCCATCGGTGCCACCCGGATGGGGCTCGGCCAGGGCGGCGGGCGGGAGGGCATCGCCGGAGTCGTCAATGAGCTCCTGATCCAGCTGCAGTCCTTCGACCAGCCGCCGTGGCGGCTGCGGTGGTGGGGCGGAGTCATCGAGGTGGTCAACCGGCTCCTTCCAGCCGGTCGCCCGGTGCGCAAGCCTCACGTCCCGGCCGCCAACGTGCTGCTCATCGGGGCCACCAACCGGGCTTCTGACCTGGATCCGGCCCTGTTGCGGCCCGGGCGATTCGACCGGACGATCACCTTCGAGCTACCCAGCCGGGCGGGGCGGAAGGAGATCCTGGATCAAGAGCTGGCCCGTCGTTCGCACGAGCCGGCGGTGGGGGAGCGCACCGACCAGCTGGCGGCTCAGACATTCGGCTACAGCCCGGCCATGCTGGTGCACCTGCTCGACGAGGCGCTGGTGTGGGCCTTACGGCGGGGCGACACGCGCATGTCGTGGGAGGATGTGCAGCACGCCAAGCTGACCGAGGAGATCGGCATGGCCCAGCCGGTCGAGTACACGGAGGCGGAACGGCGCACCATCGCCACCCACGAGTCGGGACACGCTACCGTGGCCTGGCTGGTGGGCAGATCCCGGAAACTTGAGGTGCTGTCGGTCATCAAGCGCAACTCCGCTCTGGGGTTGCTGGCGCACTCCGAGACCGAGGAGCGGTTCACTCAAACCGAGTCGGAGCTGAAAGCGCTGATCCAGATATCTCTCGGCGGGATGGTGACCGAAGAGCTCTTCTTCGGGGAGCGCAGCTCGGGAGTGGCCTGTGACCTGAAGTTCGCCACAAACCTCGCGGCCCAGATGGTCGGCGCCCTCGGCATGGGCGACACGCTTATCTCCTTCGAGTCCATGCAGACCGCCGGGCCGGCCAACCTAGCCGCCAGGGTCCTGGCTGCCGACGAGGGGCGAGAGGCCGTCGCCCGGCTGCTCGACACCGCCCGGGTCGAGGTCACCGGCTTCATCGAGGCCAACCGGCACGTCGTCGAAGCCTTGCGGGACGCCCTGCTGGAGCGCGACGAGCTCGTCGGTGACGAGATTTTGGCCGTCATCGAGCAGGCCGTCTCCCCAGCCAGCCTGGCCTAGCGGGGCGGGCAACCTCGGGCCCCCTTGGCCCGGTCCGCCCGGTCGCGGGTCGGCCTGTCTCGTGGTCCGCCGATGTCGCCGGGCGCCTGGAGTCTCCTTGCGGCAGTCCCCGCCGGCCCCGCCCCGCCAAAAGGCGGGTCGGCTGCCTCCAGACCGGCGGAGACCACCACAGCGACCCCTCCCGATCAGCCTCGCCCCAAGGCTGATCGGGAGAGCGTGTACCGGTTAAATCTGCCAGGCGAATCCCACACATATCCCGCCAGAAGCACAACGGGACCACAACCCTCTGAGGCGATGTTGTTGGCACGCAATGACCCTCATCTCGCAGGTGCCAGCGCTCAGGCATAGGCGCAGTCGGCGTTGCCGTCCACGGGACCGTGAGCCGGATCCAGCGATTCGACGGTGACGCTCCCGGTTAGCGTCGATACCGGTGACGTATCGGTTGGACGTTGTCAAAATGACGATCAAAAGGCCCAGCTGCGCGAACCCACGATCCTCTGTGCGGTGACGAGGACGCGCCATCACCACGCACAGACCGTGGTGGGGCATGACAGACGTAGTATACGAGCCCCCTCGTACAGGATCATATGATGCACAGGGGCACCACGGATACCTGGTATTGAGGAGAGATTCAGCAGGCCGCACACGATGGTAAGGGTGCCGTCGGCGGCGGTGCACACGTCATCCGACATTGGGCCAATGGCAGACGTATCGTTCAGCCACAGCCTGTTGCACTGCTGGACGGCGACGCTCCAACAGCTGGTCAAAAGAAGAAGGGCGCCCCCTTGGGGCGCCCTTTCTTCTGGCCGGCTCTAGTGGGGATCAGGAAGCGACGGAGCAGGGGTTCGGGGTGGTGGCTGAGAGGGTGGCGGTGTTGGACCCATTTATGACGGTGATTGATGGGGCCTGCCCAGCCGTAGTTGACTGGACCACGCTGACGGCGTAATGACCGGGGTTGTACGGCGTGTCCTTGAGCCACGGACCGATCGGACTGACACCGCCGTTGGTGGTGACCGCCGTACCAAGGAGGTCACCCATGGTGGTCGTATCGCCGGGGTAGCCGTTCGCCGTGGGACCTGCCGTGACCGTCCAGCCGGTCGGGGTGTCTCCCGGATAGACGCCGATCTGGGCCTTGTAGGCCTCGACCGCGGTCTCGACGGTCTTGACGTCAGAGCCGCAGGAGGCCTGCGAACTGCTGGTCGTCAGGTTCTGGACGGCGAACACGACGATCGCCGCCAGGATGCCCAGGATGACGATAACGATGAGGAGCTCGATAAGGGTGAAGCCGCCCTCCTCTTCCCCCTCCCCTACTTCCTCTCGGCGTCGGCGAAGCCGTTCGAGGGATGCTTGCACTGGGGCTCTCTTTCTCGTCAAGTGCGTGGCGTCTGACCACGCAACTGCACTTCATGAGATCCTGTCAGTCGAGTATCACCGTCATCACTCGCCAAACACAACGCTTGCCCAACCATTCGGTAGTGGCGGTCAGCTGTCGGCGCCGATGACGTCCCACAAGTCGACGTTCACCGCTGTCCCACAACTCGTCGTCACGGCGAGGGGCTGGTCGTAACAGTCGATGTTGTTGCTGTCCTGGGCGTTTCGATCGTCGTAGGCGACCTCGGCGTGCAGCAGGGCGGCAGTCTGGCAGGCCGGCTCAGTCGAGGCGCCCAGGGGGCAGGCGTAGAACTCGACGAGGCGTCCCGTCGAGGTTGTGGTGACGATGCAATCGACCTGGACCTGGACCGGATTGTGAGCGGTGACCCCGGGATCCGACGACGGGATGGTGGAACTGGGCGGCAGGCACGATGGCGGCGCGGCGGGAGCGGGGTTGTACCGCAGATACTGCATGGCAATGGTCACGGCGTTCTCGGCGTCGCCTGTACTGGTTCGTTCGGCGCGAGCGTTGGAAGTGTTGAGCAGCGCGTTGGCGGCGAGACCGCCGACGGCCACGAGCACCAGGCCGATGGCGAAGACGAAGACGAGGGCAAGGATCAATGAAGTGCCGCGCTCGTCGCGCCGGACGGACAGGCGCCGGGTCATGGTGCTCATGTGATCGGGAAGGCGACGCTCGTCGCCTGGCTGAGGGTGGGATCGGTGGCGTCCGATGCGGTGATGCGGTACGGCCCGGCGGGACCCGTGATCTCACAGCCGGTAAACGACGCAACCCCGGAGGTCGCCGGCACCAAGGAACCACCCGCGCAGGCGAGGGTGGCGCTGGTCGAGGCGAGACCCAGGCTGATGGTGTCGGTCGAGCCGGTGATGGTGTTGCCGCCGCTGTCCTTTACGGCCACCGCCGGCTGGACGGACCACGCTGCGCCGTTGGGCCCGCCACCTGGCTGCCTCTTGAAAACCAGTTTGTCCGGCTGGCCGACAGTGATCGTGAACGTGGCGCTGGTGCCGGGTTTGATGGGGCCGGCGGGGTCGGTAGTGGTGGCGGTGAGGGTGTAGGACCCAATCGGGCCGACGATCTGGCAGCCGCTGAAGGTGGTCACTCCGGCAGTGGGGGCGGGGGCGGGGTCGCAGTTGAGGGTGGCGAGTTGACCGGGGGGGTGGGAGGCGATAGCCAGGTTGACGGTGTCGGTCGAGCCGGTGATCGGGTTGCCGCCGCTGTCGTCTACGGCCACCGCCGGCTGGACGGACCACGCTGCGCCGTTGGGCCCGCCACCTGGCTGCCTCGTGAAAACCAGTTTGTCAGGCTGGCCGACAGTGATCGTGAACGTGGCGCTGGTGCCGGGTTTGATGGGGCCGGCGGGGTCGGTAGTGGTGGCGGTGAGGGTGTAGGACCCAATCGGGCCGACGATCTGGCAGCCGCTGAAGGTGGCTTTCCCGTCGCTGGCGGCGAGGGAGGGGGGGCCGCCGTTGCAGGTGAGGCTGGCGGTTTGGCCGGAGGGCTGGGAGGCGATCGCCAGGGCGACGGTGTCGGTCGAGCCGGTGATGATGTTGCCGCCGCTGTCCTCGATCTTCACTACTGGCTGGGCGCCCCAGTCCGTCCCGTTGGCCCCGCCGCCGGGCTGGGTGGTGAACACCAGTTGAGCGGGCTGGCCAAGGGTGATGGGGAAGGAATCGCTGTCAGACTGGAGGGGGCCGCCGGTGGGGTCGGTAGTGGTGGCGGTGAGGGTGTAGTTGCCGGCCGGGCCGACGATCTGGCAGTCGTTGAAGGTGGCGATCCCTCCGCTGGCGGCGAGGGAGGGGGGGCCGCCGTTGCAGGTGAGGCTGGCGGTTTGGCCGGAGGGCTGGGAGGCGATAGCCAGGTTGACGGTGTCGGTCGAGCCGGTGATCGGGTTGCCGCCGCTGTCGTCTACGGTCACCGCCGGCTGGACGGACAACGGGGCGCCGTTTTTGCCGCCACCGGGCTGCGTCGTGAAGGCCAGTTTGGCGGGCTGGCCAACGGTGATGGAGAAGGACTCGCTGTCAGACTGGAGGGCGCCGCCGATGAGGTCGGTGGCAGTGGCCCTGAGGGTGTAGGACCCAATCGGGCCGGCGATCTGACAGCCCGTGAAGGTGGCTTTCCCGTCGCTGGCGACGAGAGGGTCGGCATCGCAGGTGAGCTTGCCGGCGGGACTGCCGGGCGCGATGGCCAGGCTGACCTTATCGGTGCTCGTGGCGACATCGCCGAATTGATCCTCTACGAGCACGACCGGCTGGGTGTTCCATGCCTTTCCGTTGGGACCGCCTCCCGGCTCAGATTTGAAGACCAGCTGGGTCGGCTGGTAGACGGTAAGGGTTGGGCCCGTGGCCGCTGTCCCCGCGTATATGTTGTCCCCGCTGTAGGTGGCTTTGGCCGAGTAGGTGCCGACGACCGTTCCGATGACCGAGCAGCTGACCCGGAGCGGTGGAGTGGGAGGGATCGCTTCTGGTTGGGAGGGATTGCACGCCATCGGGCCATCGGGTCCGGTTATCTGCCACGTGATGGTTCCGGTCGGTGGGGGCGCCTCGGTCGGGGTCAAGGTGGCAGTGAAGGTCAGGGTGTTGCCGGTGGCGGCGTGAAGCGGGTTGGTGACTTTCAGGGTCGTAGGAGGCACGACGAATCTGGGTTCTGCGACGACAAAGTTGAGCCCGTCGTTGGCGCCAGGGGCGCTGGCCGTGACCGTTAACTGCTGGACCTGGTCGGCCCGGTTTTTGTTATCGCGCTGGCACGCAGTCTGTTCGGGCGAGAAGCCGCTGCTGCCGGCACCGGTGATCCAGTACTCGATGCCGCTGATGCCGACCCGGTACTCGGCCAAGGAAGAGACCGGGGCGGCTCCGTCGGTGCTGCCCGGTCCGGTGGTCACCATGAAAGGTGCCGAGGCCATCGCCGATCCGTCGGTGATCTGGATCGTCGCCAGGCCGGCCGGCAGGGGCGGCAACTGAAAGGTCGCGTTGAGGTCGCCGTTGGTGACGGGGCTCGGAAGGGTGGAGGCTGACACACCGTCGACCGTGACCGACGGGGTCGATCCGTCCTGGAAACCCGAACCGAAAACGGTGACCTGGGTGCCAGCGGGACCGCTGCTCGGGTACGGGGCGCTGGCCAGGACGTACTTCGATGGCGTGGCGCATGGGAAGAACTCGGGTCCGCCCGCCGCGGTAGATCTTTCCTGGATGTCGTACCTGGCTGTTTCCGCGAAGCTCTTGACGATGGCATCGAGGGTCGTGAGCGACCGGTGCGTTCCCGAGGCGCCGATGACTGCGGCCAGGCCGCCGAGGATGCCGGTGGCGCTGATGCCGATGATGACGACGGCGACCATGATCTCCACCAGAGTGTCTCCGGCATCTCGCGACCGGGCCGACCTGAACCGTCGCGCCCGACCATCGGTTTCCTTCGTGCGGCGGTTGCCGCGAAATCGTCTCATTTCCCGAAAACGGTGAAGCTGTAGCTCCCTGACATGGTCAGGTTCCCGGTGACGATCTCGCCGGTGGCATCGCCGTAGCTGCTCATCGGCCCGTTCACGGCGAACCCATCCCGGGCGCAGCGTCTCCGCTCACTTGCGACGTCCAGACCCGGGGCGTCGCTTGAAGGCTGTACGTGTAGCCGCTCCCCGGCTCGGTCACGGAGATGCTGACCACGCTGATGTTGTCGGTCGTCGTGGTGGTGGCCGTCCACCCCTGGGCCGCGGCCGAGTTGAACTGCGCCGGTGCGATGGTACCGGTGACCTGGTCCGGGGATGTGACATCGTTGGTTATGACCAACTGGCTGGGAGTCGATTCCCCCGAATCGCAGCTATCTCGCACCAGCTCGTATTGGACCGGTTGGGAGTTCACCTGTTGGGCCTTCTGGGGAATCAACCAGTAGCCGACCGACAGCACGTTTGACGATGCCGTCGGGGCACGGTACAGCCCCAACACCAGGGATTGGTTCGGGACAGTGCCGGCTCCGCACACCTGGGTTGGTGAGGCTGCGGCCGCGTCAGTGGTCACGAGCCCCGCGCCTTGCACGTCCCGCACGTAATACTCAGAGAACGTCTGCGCGCTCGCCGAGTCGGAGAGCCGGCCGCTGGCCACACCCGAGTCCTGCTCACTGATGATGATCGCGGCCGCGATGGCGCCGATGATGAGCGGCATGATCACCAGCACCACGAGAAGCTCGATCAGAGTGAACCCGGCCTCGGGTTGCTCACACTTCACTTGATCTTGACCTGGTGGAAAATGCCATACATGGCCGACACGAGTGCTACAGCCACGAAGCCCACCACCACCCCGACGGTGATGATCACCGCCGGCTCGATCAGCGCCGTGAAACGCTTGATCTTATAATCGAGCTCGCGATCCAGATAGTTGGCCGCCGCCTGGAGCTGGTCGTCGAGGTTCCCGGTGTTCTCGCCAACCGCGAACATCTGCCGGGCCGCGCCGGGGAACAAGCCGGTCGCCGCGAGCGGTACGGCCAGGCCTTCGCCGCGCATCATGGCGGCGCGCGCCTGGGTCAGACCCTTGCGGAAAACTGCGTTGTTCGTCGCGGCGGTGGTGACCGCTATGGCCTCCGGCAGGCCGACCCCTGCGATCGTCATGGATGCCAGCAGCCGGCAGAACCGTTCCACGATGGCCGTGTGGATAAGTGAGCCGATCACCGGGGTCCTCAGGATCAACCGGTCCCGGAGCTCCTTACCTGCTTCGGTGCGCTGCGCGATCAACCCGGCCACCACCAGGGCGGCGATCAGGGCTCCGACGATCAGGCCCCAATGGGAGGTCCACCTGGCCATGGCGAGCAAGATGCGTGTGGGAAGGGGCAGCTTGGCATTGAGCGAAGCGAAGAAGTCCCGAAACTTGGGGAGCACGTAGACCACGAGGACGATCGAGACGATCAGGGCCAGACCCAAGACGACGAGGGGATAGGCCAACGCCGACCTCACCCGGTGAGCGGTGTCAATCTCTCGCTCCAGGTAGTCGGCCAGCTGGTCGAGCGAATCGTCGAGGTTGCCGGTGAACTCGGCCGACCTGAGTATCTGCACGGCGTACGGAGGGAAGAGCTCGGAGTGCTGGGCGGCGGCATCGGAGAAGCGGACCCCGCTCTCGAGGGCCGTCCGCAGCCCGTCGAGCGACGACTTCATAACCTTGTTGCTCGTCTCGTCGGAGAGCACGGCGAGGGCCTCCAGGACCGACACGCCGGAGCGGAGGAACACCGCCAGCTGGCGGCAGAGGTGCATGAGGTCGCGCTTCTTGACCTTCTTCTGGGTGATCTCGAACTGGAGGACGCTCTTCTTCTCCAGGATCGAGATCGGCTGCAGGTCGCGGTCGAGCAGCCGGGCGCGCAGGTCACCGATCGCGGTCGAGGCTTCGACCCCGGTGATCACCGTCCCGTCGGGGGTAGCGGCGCGAAAGCGGAACTTCGGCAATGAACTCCTACCTGCAGGTCACAGGGCGTAGATGCTTCGGATGACTTCCGAGATGGTCGTGACGTTCTGATCCACCAGGGCCAGGCCCTCTGTTCGCAGGGTGCGCATACCCTGATTGATCGCCACCCGGCGCAGCTCGTCCTGGGTCGCCCAGCCTACGAGGAGGCGGCGGATCTCGGGCGTCATACGCAGGAACTCGTAGACCCCGATCCGGTCCAGGTAACCGGTTTCTGCGCACAGGTTGCAGCCGGTACCCCGCACGAAGGAGGTTTTGCCGGATCCACCGGACGCTTCGTAGAAAGCCAGCTCTTCAGGCGTGGGTTGATACGGGGCCGCGCAGGAATGGCAGATGCGGCGTACGAGGCGCTGGCTGACGACGCCGAGCATCGAGGACGCCACCAGGAAGGCCTCGATGCCCATGTCGAGGAAGCGGTGGAGCGCTGCCACCGCGTCGGTGGCGTGCATCGAGGACAGCACGAAGTGGCCCGTGAGCGCAGCCTGCACGGCGGTTCTCGCGGTGTCGATGTCACGGATCTCGCCGACGAGGATCACGTCAGGGTCCTGACGCAGGATGGCCCGGAGGCCCTCGGCGAAGGTGATCCCGGCCACCTCGTTGGTCTGGATCTGGTTGATCGAGGGAAACACGTACTCGACGGGATCCTCAATGGTGACGATGTTGCGGGACCGCTCGTCTATCTCATTGAGGGTGGCATACAGGGTGGTGGTCTTGCCGCTTCCGGTCGGTCCGGCGCAGAGCACCATGCCGAAGAGGGAGCGGACCATGCGGTCGTACTGCATCTGGGTGTCCCGGGGCATCCCGAGCTGGCCCAACTTGTACAGCGACCGGCTCTTGTCCAGGATTCGCATGACGCATTTCTCCCCGAACACGGTCGCCATCGTCGAGACCCGGATGTCGATACCACGGCCGTCGACCTCGGTCGCGAACTGGCCGTCCTGGGGCTTCCGCCGCTCGACGATATTCATGTCGGCGAGGATCTTGACCCGGCTGACGAGTGCGCCGGCCATGCTAAGAGGCAGGGTGCGCACATCGTGGAGGGCTCCGTCGATCCGGAACCTGACCCGCAGCTCACCGTCAGTCGGCTCGAGGTGGACGTCAGAGGCGCGGTCCCGTAGCGCCGCGGTGACCAGCATGGTGACCACTTTGGCGACGGGCGAGTCGGCGGCGACGGTCTCCTCGCGGGTGGCCCCCGCCAGCCGGGGCGCGTCGGTAGCCGTGAACGCCTTGACCATACGGTCGACATCGGCGAGGGCCCGGTAGGCCCGGTCGATCGCCTGACGCGCACTGCTGGCCGGCACCGCGTACAGCTGAATGGCACTGCCCAGCGCCCGCCGGAGCTCGGCTTCCATCCCCGGCTGAGGAGCGCCGACCACGACATCGACGACGCCGTCGACCTCGCGGAGCGGCAACGCCAGGTACTTGCGAGCCACGACCTCGCTGAGGCGGCTGGCCAGCTGCGGGTCCGGCGTCTGGCGGCTCAGGTCGCCGACCTCGATTCCGAACTGCTCGGCCATCACGGCGGTCACCTGATGGTCTTCGAGCACCCCCATGCGCACGAGGAGTTCGCCGACGCTCACCCCCGATCTTGGTTGCCCGGCCAGGGCCTGATCCAGCTGCTCCTGGGTGACGAGCTGCCGCTGGAGCAACAGGTCGCCGAAGAGCGGGCCCGGCAGCGCCCGTTCGGGGGCTCCCGAGCTGGGGCCATCGACCTCGGCCGCCCCCGCCCCGTTTCCACCGGGACGCCGCCCCAACCAGGTTCGCCGTCCGCCGCGATCGGGCGCATCGGTCCCGTTCGGGGCAGCTGGGAAGTGCCGCCCCCCGTACCGGCCTGGCGATCCGTTACGCCCGGATTCGGGCGGCGTGGGAGCGGCTCCAGTGGTCGCCGGAGCTTGCTCGTCGGTATCCGAACGAGCCGGATCGCCCTTTCCGAAGCGTCGGGGGGCCATCAGCGGCGGTCCTCTCCGACCCGCTTCAGGGACCGTGAGGCCGCGGCCAAGGACAGAAGGGGAATCCGGTCCTGTCGTCCGCCTCTTCCGCCGCTGCTCATCCCGATAATGGTAGGCGGGTTCTCGAGCCCGCGTCGCCCGCAGAACCCCGCGTCGATGGGGCCCTCATCCCACTCCGGCGATCCGGGGTTCGCCTCCCCAGGCTCCATCCGTCGCATCCTCGGGAGTGTGACGGGTTCCGGTCACATCGAACCCTCTGGTATCACAACAGAATCACAACTCGGGGCTAGTCTGGCTCGGTCATGGTGGTGCCTCGGCGAGACGCGTGGATCTTGGTCGTCGACGATGACAAGCAGCTGGCGGCTCTTCTGGTCCTCGTTCTCGAGGGCGAGGGCTACCCGGTCACGGTCGCCGCCGACGCCCAGACTGCCATCGCCGAGGTCAAGGCACAGTCGACCGACCTCGTGGTCCTCGACATTTCCCTCGGAGCCGACGACGGCCGGATGGTGCTCTCCCAGATCCGCGAGCTGGGCGAGCTTCCCGTGATCCTCATCAGTGGTAAAGGTGATACCGCCGACCGGGTTCTCGGGCTGCGGCTCGGCGCTGACGATTTCCTGCCGAAACCCTTCTCCCCGGTCGAGCTGGTCGCCCGGGTGGAATCAGTCATGCGCCGGGTGGAGCGGGCCAGATCCGCCCGACCGACCCCCGCCTTGGCCGTCCGAGGTGGCCTCCATCTCGACGAACGCACCCGGGAGGTCACCGTCGACGGGACCCCGGTGGAGCTGACCGCGAAGGAGTTCGATCTTCTGGCGTTCCTCGTGAGCTCACCCCGGCAGGTGTTCAGCCGGGGCCAGCTACTCGAGCATGTGTGGTCGTCGCGTTCCGACTGGCAGGACGAGGCGACCGTGACCGAGCATGTGCGGCGGGTTCGCCACAAGGTGGAGAAGGATCCGGAGCACCCGAAATGGATCACCACAGTTCGGGGCGTGGGTTACCGCTACGAGCCGTGAACCGGTTCCTGGTGGACCACTAGCCGGCGGTCTCGGTTGGCGCCAAGAGCTCGGCCACTCGCAGCCGGAGACTGTCCGGCCGGTAGGGCTTGCGCAGGACCGGCTCGCCGGGAGCGGGGGTGTGGTCCCGGTCCGGCGCTCCCGAGTAGCCCGTGACGTAGAGCACCTTGAGGCCGGGATGGGTCGGGCGCACGGCCCGGGCCAGTTGCACGCCGCTCAGACCCGGGAGCGCGATGTCGGTGACCAGAGCGTCGTAAGAGGCGTCCCCGGCCAGGATGGAGATCGCGATCTCGGCGGAGTCGGCCGCCACCACGTCCAGGCCGACCGTCGCCAGGGACTCCTGACCGGCATGCCGCAGGGCGGGGTCGTCCTCGACAAATAGGATCCGGCCCACCATGGTGCGCTCGGGCGGCCACGCGTCCACGTCAGCGGCCGGGAGGCTGGCCGCGTCGACGACCTGGACGTCCCGCGAATCGATGACGGCAGCATCCGGGTCGGTCCCGGCCAGGCGGCCACCGAGCTGGTGGCGGGCGGGGCCGGTCATGAGGGCGGCGCCGTCGCGGCCGGCGGCGTCGAGCATCTCCTGGATCAGCACCGCTGCCCGACGGGCCGAGATCTCGATCTCGCCGGCGAGCGATCGAAGCTGGGGGTCGCTGATCCCGCCGCTCAGCAGCTCGCTGTACCCGAGGATCAGCGTCAGCAGGTTGTTGAAATCATGCGCCGTCTGGCTGTGCTCGCGGGCTGAGGCCTGGAGCTGCCGGTACAGGAGGACCCGCTGTATGGTCGCCCCGAGCCGGCTGCCGAGCTCTCCCCCGACCTGAAGGTCCGACTCGACAAAGCCCGGGCGGTGCCTTCCGGTTGCCGCCACCAAACACCCCAGGGTCCTACCACCCGCACGTATCGGCACCACGAGCAACGACCCGGCGCCGAGGCGCTCGCGCACCGCGGCGACCGCCGGCGGCTCGGCGGCACCGCCGGCGGCGATCAGGTGCTGGTCCTGGCCCGCGACAGCCCGGACGATCTCGGACCATTGCTCCGGCAGGTGCAGGCCGCCGCCGGGGGAAGCACAGCAGGCGACAGTGCGGACCTCCCGATCAGGGCCAGTCATTTCAGGGCCGGTCACTTCAGGGCCGGTCACTTCAGGGCCGGTCACTTCAGGGCCGGTCACTTCAGGGCCGGTCACTTCAGGGCTGGTCACCTCGAGGGCGCACAGGTCGGCGAACGCGGGGACACACGCGTTGGCCACTGCCTCGGCTGCGCCGTCAAAGTCGTCGACGACGGGGTCCAGGATGCGGCTGACCGTCGACAGCAGGGCCAGGCTCCTTGACGCGGCCGCTGCGGGGCCACCGTTCGCCGGCGAGACCACGGGTGAACCTTCAGCCGGCTCCGGCGTCACATTGGGCGCCGGCGTCACGTTGGGCGATCGACATCCTGGGGACTCCCTGGTCGTTCGGGCGACGCTAGCAGTGCTACCAGCCGCGCCGTCATTGCTGGGGGACCGCGAGAGGAATACGGTGCGCCAATGACCACGACTGCAACCGCCCGCGTCCGGTGCATCGCCGACATCGCCCGGGTGCATGCCCGGGAGCAGGGCGTCTGTCCGGCCCTGACCGCGGGCGGGCGGACCGTCACCTTCTCGGCCTTCTACCGCCGGGCCGAGGAGGTGGTCGGGGCCTCGCTGGCCAGCGGCGCCCAACCCCAGGACCGCATTGCACTGATCGACCACAACGGCATCGAGACCCTCGAGGTCGTCTTCGGGGCCGCCCTGCTCAACGCAGTGGTCGTCAACGTCAATTGGCGGTTGGCTCCCCCGGAGATTCTGCAAATCCTGGGCGACGCCCGAGCCGGCGTGATCGGCGTGCCCGAGGAGCGCCGGGGCGAAGCGGTGAAATCCATCGTGGTGGTCGAGCCCGGGTCGCCGCCCCCGAGCCCCGAGGTCCTGATCGCCTCCTGCCACGACCAGCTCGCCGGCTACAAATGCCCGAAGACGGTGGACTTCGCCTCGACCTTGCCGCGCAGCCCGTCCGGCAAGCTGTTGAAACGGGAGTTGCGAGCTCCGTACTGGGAGGGCGCGGCACGCCAGGTCGGCTGAATATGACAAGCCGGACGACGATTTATCACCACCAGGTCCGCTACCTGGAGGTCGATCAGCAGGGCGTGGTCTTCAACATGTGGTACCTCGGGTACTTCGACGAGGCCATGGCGCGGTTCCTGGCCGACGGCGGCCTGCCCTATCCCGACATGCTGGCGTCGGGGTACGACGTCCAGCTGGTGCACACCGAGATCGACTGGCGGGCGTCGTTGCGGTGGCCGGATAAGGCCGAGGTCGAGGTCCGCCTGGCCGAGACGGGGAGAACCTCGTTTAGCCTGGATTTCGAAGTGCGAACGAGGGATTCGGTGGTGGCGACGGGCCGAACGGTCTACGTGGTGGTGGCGACCGACGGCTCGGGCAAGCGGCCGATGCCCGCCGCCATCCGAGCCGCCCTCGGGCTCGCCGCCGAGCCGACGTGAACGATGAGGCCGGCGCCGGCCCGACAGGCGGCCGAAGAGGCGGCCCGACCACTGGCGCCGACCCGGCAGCCGGCCCGACCACTGGCGCCGACCCGGCAGCCGGCCCGACCACTGGCGCCGACCCGACAGGCGTCGGCCCGACCGCCGGCGACGGGCCGCACCTTCTCGCCGCCGAGGCGCTGGCTTCCGAGCTGTGGGAAAGAGCGTCGGCCCACCGGGGACTGTTCGAGCGGGCCCGGGCGGCCCGCGTCGGGCGGATGCTGGCCAGCCCGGGCGGACTCGACCTGGTGCTGGCCCTGACCGACGAGGTGCTGCGGATCCGGCCGCCGGCCCGGGCCGCGGCGGTGCTGGCCGGTCTGGTGGGCGACCGGCCGAAGGCCGCCGCATTGGGCCGGGTCGACGCTGCGGCTTTGCGTGCCGGTGGCCGGCTCGGGCCCCGGCTGCCCCGCCTGGTGGTGCCCGCGGCCCGCCAGCGGGTGCGCGCCGAGATGGCCGGGGTCATCCTCCCCGCCGCCCCATGGCGCCTGGCCCGCCACGCCGAGCATCGGCGCCGGCAGGGCATCCGCCTCAACGTCAACGTCCTCGGCGAGGCCATCCTCGGCGAGGACGAGGCCGAGCAGCGCCTGCAGCGGGTTCTCGACGTGCTGGCCCAACCGGCGGTCGACTACGTCTCGGTCAAGATCTCCTCGATCTGCTCGCAGCTCGACGTGCTGCGCTTCGAGCGGGAGGTCGAGCGCATCGCCGCCCGGCTCCGGCGGCTGTACGACGCCGCCAACGCGCTACCGCCCGCCCAAGTTCGTCAACCTCGACATGGAGGAGTACCGGGACCTGGAGCTGACGCTGGCGGTGTTCCGACGGGTGCTCGACGAGCGACGCCTACGCCGGCGCCTCAGCGGGAATCGTGCTGCAGGCCTACCTGCCCGACTCGCTGCCGGCCCTGGAGGAGCTGTGCGACTGGGCTCGGCGGCGTCGCGATCGCGGCGGGCGCCTGGGTGAAGGTCCGTTTGGTAAAAGGGGCCAATCTGGCGATGGAACGGGTCGACGCCGAACTGCACGGTTGGCCCGCCGCACCTTTCCCCACCAAGGAGGAGACGGACGCCAACTACAAGCGCATGCTCGACGTGCTGCTCGACCCCGCCAACGACGGGGCCGTGCGTCGTCGGCGTCGCCAGCCACAACGTGTTCGAGGTGGCATGGGCCGTCACCGCGGCCGAGGCCCTGAAGAGTCCGCCACCGGCTCGAGATCGAGATGCTCGAGGGCATGGCCCCGGCGCTGGCCGAGGTAGTCGCCAGTCGCTTGGGCGGCCTGCTCCTGTACGCCCCCATCGTGGCCCGCGGCGACATCGAAGCCGCCATCGCCTACCTGGTGCGCCGGCTCGACGAGAACAGCGGGCCCGACAACTTCCTCACCCACTCCTTTTCCCTCCAGGTCGGCTCGCCCTCCTGGCAGGCGGAAGCGGAACGGTTTCGCACCGCGGTAGCGATTCGCCACCGGCCGGCCGTGCCCACCCGGCGCATCCAGAACCGGACAACCACCACGGGCCGGGCCGCGGCCGGCCCTGAGTTCGTCAACGAGCCCGACACCGATTTCTCCATCGCCGCCAACCGCGAGTGGATCACCGGGCACCTGGAAGCCGTCCGGAAGTCCGGCCTGCCCGACTACCGGCCCGTGGTGGGCGGCTGGTCTGTTGACGGTGCGCCGACCGAAATCGGGGTGGACCCGAGCACGGGCGGCGAGGTGGCCTACCGCTGGCTGCCGGCCGACCTGGCCCTGGTGGAGGAGGCGGTGGCGGCCGCCCGGACCGCGGGGGCCGAGTGGGCGGCCACGGCTGCGGGCGGAGCGGCGCCGGCTCCTCGAAGGTGCGGCCGACGCCCTGGCCCGCCGGCGGGGCGAGCTCCTGGCGGTGATGGCAGTCGACGCCGCCAAAACCGTGCGGGAGGGCGATCCGGAGGTCTCGGAGGCGATCGACTTCGCCGACCTACTACGCCGTCGCACATTCCCGAGGCCGATTCCGGCTTCCGGCCCCACGGCACGGTCGTGGTCGCGTCGCCGTGGAACTTCCCGCTGTCCATCCCGGCGGGAGGCATCTTCGGCGCTCTGGCCGCCGGCAACGCCGTGATCTTGAAGCCGGCTCCGGAGAGCGGTGGCCACCGCGGCCGAGCTGGCCGAGGCGCTCTGGGAAGGCGGGGTTCCCCGGACCGTGCTGCAGTTCGTGCCCTGCGTCGACGGCGAGGCCAGCCGGCGGCTGATCACCCACCCCGAGGTCGACGCGGTGGTACTGACGGGATCGTGGGAGACGGCCCGCATGTTCTGGGACTGGCGGCCGCGGCTGGCGCTGCACGCCGAGACCAGCGGCAAGAACGCCATGGTCATCACCGCCACCGCCGACCTCGACGAGGCCATCGCCGACCTGGTCCACTCCGCTTTCGGTCACGCCGGCCAGAAGTGCTCGGCGGCCAGCCTGGCCATCGTGGAGGCGCCGGTTTACGACGACTCCCGCTTCCTCCGCCGCCTGGCCGACGCCGTCCGCAGCCTGGTCGTGGGTCCGGCCTGGGATCTGGCCACGTCGATGGGCCCGCTCATCCGGCCTCCGCAGGATCCGTTGCTCGACGCCTTCACCCGCCTCGGCCCAGGGGAGCGATGGCTGGTGCGACCGGCGCCACTCGACGAGCACCGCTACCTGTGGTCCCCGGGGGTCAAGGCCGGCGTGGCGCCGGGCTCGCCGTTCCACCTGACCGAGTGCTTCGGCCCGGTGCTCGGCATCATGCGGGCCGCCGACCTGGACGAGGCCATCCGCTGGCAAAACCAACCGGCCTACGGCCTGACCGCCGGCTCTGCATGCCCTCGACCCCGGCGAGATCGACCGGTGGCGGAGCCGGGTGCACGCCGGAAACCTGTACGTGAACCGGGGCACCACCGGCGCCATCGTGCGCCGGCAGCCGTTCGGGGGCTGGAAGCGCTCGGTCGTCGGGCCGGGCGCCAAAGCGGGCGGCCCCAACTACGTGGCCAGCCTCGGGCGGTGGCCGGCGGTCGCATCCTGGGCGATGCCGGCGCCGGCACCGGCGACACCGGCGTCGGCCCTTTCGGCGGGGCCAGCGGGGGCGTCTGCGTCGGCGGGGACGGCCGGGGCGTCTGCCTCAGCGTCCGCAGAGGACTACCTGGCCGCCTGCCGGCGGGCCTGGGCCGTACTGCAGGTCGCGGAGGATCCCACTGCGCTCCGGGCCGAAGGCCAACGCCTTCCGCTACTGCCCGCTCCGGCGGGTGGCAGTGTGCCGGGGGGGCGGCGTCAGCGCCGCCGAGCTGGCCTGCGCCCGCGCCGCGGCGGCCGCGGTGGGCGTCAGCGTCGAGATGGTGAACGAGGCGGAGGTGCTCGGGCGGGCTCCCGACGTCGACAAAGTCCGGATCCTGGGAGAGGTCGGCGATTCGACCCGCCTGGCCATGCTCGATACGGGCTGCTGGTTGGATGACATTCCCGTCGCGGCCGACGCCGGCCGGGAGATCCTGCGATGGGCCCGCGAGCAGTCGGTCAGCGAAACCCTGCACCGACATGGGAACATCAGCGACCGCCGGCCGGGGTTGCCGAGGCGCCTCGGTTCGCATGATGGCGCCTGACAACCTCCGGGGACCTGACAACCTCCGGGGACCTGACAACCTCCGGGGACCTGACAACCTCCGGGGACCTGACGACCTGCGGGCGCCTGACGACCTGCGGGCAGTCGTGCGCTCGGCCGTGTGGGGCCGCCGACCGGTGGACGGGCGGGAGGCCCGGTCGCGGCATCGGATCCTGGTCGCACTGGATCGGCTGCCGCGGCCGTTCGACCAGGAGGCAGACCTGACCCACATGACCGGATCGGCGGTGATCATCGGGCCGCGGGGCGTGATCCTGCACCGCCACAAGCGGCTGGGCTTGTGGCTGCAGCCGGGCGGACATCTCGAGCCGGGCGAGACGCCATGGGACGCTGCACAGCGTGAGTCGAGTGAGGAGACGGGCCTGCAGCTCGACTGGCCGAGCGCCGGCCCGTCCGCTGTCCCGCCGCTGGCCCACCTCGACGTGCACGACGGCGGGCGAGGACACACCCATCTCGACCTGCGTTATCTGCTGGCGGTGCGCGGTGACGACGAGCCGGCCCCTCCCGAAGGAGAGAGCCAGGACGTCCGGTGGTTCGAGTGGCCGGCGGCCGTGGCCATCGCCGATCCCGGCCTGAGCGGCTTTCTTCGCGCCAACGCCCCGGTAGCGTTGGCACCGTGACCACTGCCGAAGCCACCCCTGCGCCGGAGGCGGCCGAGATCCATGGCATCTGCGACGAGCGGTTCACCGTCATGCGAGATCTCCTCGCCGCCAGCCTGGCCCGCAACACCGATCTCGGAGCGTCGGTTGCGGTCGTGCTCAACGACGAACTGGTCGTCGACATCTGGGGCGGCTGGGTCGACACCGCCCGCACCGTGCCGTGGGAGCGCGACACCATCACCAACGTCTGGTCGACCACCAAGACCATGACCGCCCTGTGCGCCCTGATGCTGGTCGACGCCGGCGAGCTCGACCTCGACGCGCCGGTGTCCCGCTACTGGCCGGAGTTCGGGGCGGGTGGCAAGGAGGGACGTGTTCTGCTCCGCCACATCCTGGGCCACACCGCCGGGTTGCCAGGCTGGTCCGAACCGATGGCGGTCGAGGACCTTTATGACTGGGAGAAAGCCACCTCCTTGCTCGCGGCCCAGGAGCCCTGGTGGGAGCCCGGCACCGTGTCGGGCTACCACGCCGTGACCCAGGGGTATCTGGTCGGCGAGGTCATTCGCCGGGTCACCGGCCAGTCGGTGGGCGCCTTCTTCCGGGAGAAGGTGGCCGGGCCACTGGGAGCCGACTTCCACATCGGCCTCGAGCCGGCCGACTTTGGGCGGGTGTCCAACGTCGTGCCGCCTCCGCCGGCCGAGGCCGTCGGCGAGATCAGCGAGACGGCCCTGCGGACGCTGGCGAATCCACCCCTCACCGCGGAGGCGTCCTGGGCCGCCCCGTGGCGCCAGGCCGAGATCCCCGCGGCCAACGGGCATGGCAACGCCCGATCGGTCGCCACCGTCCAGTCAGTGATCGCCAACGGGGGGAAAGCCCGTGGGGTCCGGCTCCTTTCCGAGGCGGGCTGTGCCCGGATCCTGACCGAGCAGGCCAACGGCACCGACCTGGTGCTCGGTCGTGCCCATCCGCTTCGGTATCGGGTACGGGCTCCCGTCGCCGGACATACCGGTCAGCACCGACCATCGGGCCTGTTTTTGGGGCGGGTGGGGCGGTTCGGTCGTTGCCAACGACATGGACGCCCACCTGACCGTCGCCTACATGATGAACAAGATGGGCAGCGGGCTGATCGGCGGCGAGCGTGGAATCGGACTGGTGCTGGCCGCGCAGGCCGCCCTGACCGCCTGACGCCGCGGCGCGGTCTCGGCGCTTTGCTCGTCGGGACCACGCTCCTCGGCCGCATCGGAGCCGGGGTCAGGGTCGCCCACTTGGGGCCGACAACTTTTTCTGTCGCGCTTCGTGCCCGTTGGAGGCCGCCGCCAGCTTTCTCTACAGCGAATTGCGCCCAATTCGAAGGGCGCCGCGCTACAGAGAATCTCGAAGGGCACAGTTGGCCTCCTCGCCTACCCCCGGAGCGGCGGGCCGGCGAAGGTGTCCACAGTGGTGAAGTCCTCGACCGGGCGGCGGCGCAAACGGTTTGGGCGCTTGCCGGCCGGATAGCCGAGCAGCACGGCGCCGATCACCGCCCAGTCGGGTGGGACCCCCAGCAGGGTGTGCAGTTCGTCCTCACGGCGAACCATCATGGTGGTGATCACCCCACCCAGGCCCGCCTCGTGGGCTGCGAGCAGGATGCTCCAGACAAACGGGTAGACCGACGCTCCTCCCACCAGGGTGTAGCGGTGCAGGTCGCGATCCACCGCGGCCAGGCCGTGCAGGTCGGCGAGCAGCACGAGCATGACGGGGACCTGGTCGAGGTGCTCGGCGAAGCCGCCGGGGCCTGAGGCCGCCTCCTCGGCGATGCGGGTCGCGTCGGCCAGGGCGGCTTTCTCTGCGGCCCGGTCCGTCGCCGGCCCCCACGGCACCAGACCGGCGCCGGTGACCGCCAGGTATTCGTACCAGCCCCGCAGGTACAGGTCCCGGAGACGGACGCGGATATCCGGGTCCTTGACCAGAATGACGTGCCAGGCCTGACGGTTTCCGCCGCTTGGGGCGTAGCGGGCGGTATCGAGGATGTGATGCACCACTTCGTCGGGCACCGGCTGTTCCGAGAAGTCGCGGATCGCCCCGGTGGTTTTCAGTGCCTGATCCAGGTCCATGGACGGTCACGCTACCGGCCCGGGGCTCGCCGCTCGCCTGGGCCCGGGGCGGCGCGACCGGCCACTCGGGCCCGTCGGGCGGGCCGAGTTGGGCGCGCCACCCGCCCGGCCACGATCTCGATCCCTTCGGCTCGGAGGCGGCGGGCATGCTCGCCTTCGTGGCCGGGCACCAGCCGGCCGGCGGCAGTCACGACCCGCCACCACGGCAATCGCGTACCGGGGAGAGGGTGGGCCAGGATGGATCCCGACGGCGCGGGCCGCTCCCGGAAAGCCAGCCTCGGCGGCCACGTCGCCGTAGGAGACGACCTCACCGGGCCGGAGCCGGACGACGACCGCCTCGATCCGGGCCCGAAATTCGTCAGGGACCCTGGCCCTCGACGTGGTCACCGGCCGCCCGTTCGGGGCGTCCCCGAAGCCGCCCAGAGGTCGACGATCTCCACGCCCAACTCGCGGAGGAGCCGGCGCAGCACCGGGATGGAGAGCCCGGTGATGCTGCCGTAGTTGCCGTCGATGCTGTCGATCCAAGCCGCCCCGAAACCCTCCAGGGTGAAGGCGCCGGCCACCTGCAACGGTTCACCGGTCGCCACGTACGCCTCGATTTCCAGGTCACTCGGGTCGCCAAAGCGAATCGAGCGCGGCGTCGCTCGCCGACGCTTCCTCTCCGGTCTCGGTATCGATCAGGCAGTGCCCGGTGTGGAGCAGCCCGGTTCGCGTGCGCATCCGCCGCCACAGGGCGGAGGCGTCAGCGGCCGATACCGGCTTGCCCTCCGCTTGCCCGTCGAACTCGAGCAGCGAGTCGCACCCAATGACGAGGGCGGATCCCTCTGGACCGAGCCTGACTGTCACCGCTGACGCCTTGCGCCGCGCCAGCGCCAGCACCCGGTCGGCGATCGCCAGGTGGTTCACTCCGCCCTCGTCGGCGCCGCTGACCATCACCTCCGGTCGAAGGCCGGCCCACTGGAGCACCCGCAGCCGGGCCGGTGAGGCCGAGGCCAGTATCAGGCGGCGCGTCACGGCCTGCCAGGTTGGCAGATCTGATGGTTGCGAACGTATGTTCGACGATGGGAGTACGATCGACAGCATGGCCGACACCGGGTGCGTCACGGCTGATTGGTTCGCCGGGCTCGATCCGGCGCAGCGGGCAGCCGTCGAGTACAACGGTCCGGCGCTGCTCATCGTGGCCGGCGCCGGCACCGGCAAGACCCGAACGCTTGTCGCCCGCCTGGCCCGCATGATCGAAGCCGGCGTGGCGGCCGATCGGATCCTGCTTGTCACTTTCACCGGCGGGCTGCCGAGGAGTTGGTGCGGCGTCTCGGCCACATGGTCGGTGCCGACGCCGGCGGCCGGGTGCAGGCGGGGACCTTTCATGCCATCGCCCACCGGCTGCTGCGCCAGAACGGCGCGCGCCTGGGACTGGAAGGCGGCTTCAGCGTGCTCGACCCCGGTGACGCCGCCGATCTGATGCAGCTGGCCCGGCTCGTGGTGACTGGGAGCGACCCGGATGTGGCCCGGCGGAGGCTGCCTCGCAAGGACACGCTGCTGGACATCTACTCGCGTGTGGTCAATGCCCGCCAGCCGCTGTCCGAGGTATTGCCGCGTGCCTTCCCGTGGGTTCAGCAGCACGAGGAGCTCATCCGCTCGATCTTCGGTGAATACACCGCCCACAAGCGGCGCCAGAGCTTGCTGGACTTCGACGACCTGCTCCTGTACTGGCTGGCGGCCGCCGCCGACGAGATCGTCGGACCGATCCTGGCCGACGCCTATGACCACGTCTTCGTCGACGAATACCAGGACACGAACCTGATCCAGGGCGAGATAGTCCGGCTGCTGCGCAGGGACGGCCGGGCTGTGACCGTCGTCGGCGACGACGGTCAGGCCATCTATGCCTTCCGGGCCGCGACCGTGCGCAACATGCTCGAATTCCCCGCCCAGTTTCCGGGTGCGGCCGTGGTGACCCTGGAGCGCAACTATCGGTCCACCCAGCCGATCCTGGATCTGGCCAACGCGGTGCTCGCCGATGCGACCGAGGGCTATGCCAAGCGCCTGTGGACGAGCGAGCGCGGCGGACAGCGGCCGGCCCTCGCCACCTGTCCGGACGTGGGCGCCCAGGCGGCAGCGGTCGCGGACGTGGTTCTGGAATACCACGACTCCGGCGTGGACCTCCGGGATCAGG
Organism: uncultured Acidimicrobiaceae bacterium; assembly: GCA_963834725.1. Classification (GTDB taxonomy): domain Bacteria; phylum Actinomycetota; class Acidimicrobiia; order Acidimicrobiales; family Palsa-688; genus PALSA-693. The sequence goes on along the minus strand of CAWICN010000001.1, from coordinate 872,301 downwards.
TCGTGCTCTTCCGCAGCGCCCATCACAGCGACCTGCTGGAGCTCGAACTGCGCCGGCGGTGCATCCCGTTCGTGAAATACGGCGGGTTGCGGTTCCTGGAGGCGGCCCACGTCCGCGACCTGCTGGCGGCCCTGCGGGTGCTGGACAACCCGCGCGACGAGCTGGCCTGGTACCGGTTGCTGCAGCTGGTGGACGGGATCGGCCCGGCTGGCGGCCCGACGCACATGGCGTCGCTCGGACTCGACGACCCGGGCGCTGACCCGCTTGTCGCGCTTCGTCGGCGTCGACCTGCCGCTGCCCGCCAGGTGCCGCGGACGCGGTTGCCCCGTTGCAGCGGGCCCTCCGCGACTGCCAGCCCGACCGCCTCTCGGCCAGCAGTCCAGATCGACCGGTTGCGGCAAGGGCTCGAGCCGCTGCTGCGCCGCCGCTACGACCAACGCCGAAGTGCGCCTCCGAGATCTCGATGCCCTGAGCCGGCTGGCCGCCGGCTACGAGAGTCGAGCCCAGGCGGTCGCCGAGCTCACCCTCGACCCGCCGGCGTCGACCGGCGACCTGGCCGGGACCGCCCGGCCTCGATGACGACTACCTGAACCTGTCCACCGTCCACTCCGCCAAAGGTGGCGAATGGCGGGTCGTGCACCTGATCCACGCGGCTGACGGCATGTTCCCGTCGGATATGGCGACCGGCGACGCCGAGGGCGTGGAGGAGGAGCGTCGCCTGTTCTACGTGGCACTCACCCGGGCCCGGGAACGACCTGCACATCTATGCGCCCCTGCGATTCCACCACCGCGGGCCGTTCGGACGGGGCGACGCCCACAGCTATGCCCAGCGGACCCGCTTCCTGCCGCCGAGCGTCGATGGCCTTCTCGACCATCGGGCCGTCCGGGCCATCGGCGCCGACACGACGCTACCCGGGCCCGCGGTGGGCCTTGCGACGGCCGTCGACCAGGTCCTTCGGGGTCTGTGGTGATGGCGGCCGGCTAGCGAAGGCCCAGGGCGAGCGAGCAGGCCGGCCATTGCCCCCAGCCGGCCTCGGCCTGCAGCCGGACTGCGGCCGCGTCCTGGGTCTGGGGCGACGCCTGGCTCGGCAGGCCGGAAAGGCCCAGCCCGTCCCAGGTCTGGATGGTGAACTGGTAGGCGCCGTAGAAGCCGTTGCCGGTGTTCTGGCATAGTTGTCGCTCGACTCGCACAGGCGCAGCTGCAGCCACACCCCGCCGAGGGGCGTGTAGCCGCCCGATGATGGCACCGGCGGGGCAGTGGTCGGCGGGGGTGGCGCCACGACAGCGCGCACCATAGCCAGCAGGCCGTTGTTGACCGGGGGTCCGGCGGTGAACGTCGGCTGCGGCCGGCGGGCCGATGCCTGGGCGGCTGCTTGGGCCGCCGCCTGCGCCGCCGCCTGGGCGGCTGCTTGGGCCGCCGCCTGCGCCGCCGCCTGCGCCGCGGCCTGGGCGGCTGCTTGGGCCTGGGCGCGCTTGCGGGCGGCCGCAGCCGCCGCCAGCTCGGCACGGTGGCGCGCTGCGGCGATGGCGGCCGCCTCGATTTCCTGCTCGAGCTCCTGCTGCAGGTGGTTGATCTGGGCCTGCTCCGCCACCGCCTGGGCCAGGAGCCTGCTGGCGGGCCGCCCTGACCGCCTGGGCGGCGGCTTCGCCGGCCTGCTTCTGGCGGGCCAGCAGCCCTTCGGCGGAGTTCAGCTGCCGCTGTTCCGTGCGGTACTGGTCGACATTGTCCTTGATGTCGCCGGACTCCACCTGCAGGTACTCCGACCCCTACCGACGGATCGGTCGTCGGCTCGGTCTGGACCAGCGTGCTGCTCGTGGCACCGGTGTAGCTCAGGATCGCCACCTGGCGCAGGAGCGAGACGCTCCCCGACACCCGGCCCTGCAGCCGACTGACCCGCTTCTGGTCGGCGCTGATCTGCTGGCCCAGAATGGCCACGTTGAGGTTGGCCTGCAAATAGGCCAGGGTGAGCCGGTGGATCCGGGCGGCTCCTGCCGTGACCCTCGCTTCGAGGGCAGCGATCTGGCCTTTCGTCGTTCCAATCTGGTCAGCACCGGCGCCGGCCACCGGGAGGGCGACCGACGCGCCAATGAGGACAACGGCGACACCGGAGCCGACCGCCGCCCGGTACACGACACAGTGGCGTTGCGGCCCCCGCAGGGCCACTGCTCGCACCAGCTTGACCACCCGATGCAAAACGAGGCCTCACTTTAGCCAGTCGCGGTCGAGTCGACAACGACCACTCATTGAGAGCCCCGGAGAGGTGGTCAAAGGGCGCCGTGCCGCGGCTGAGGGAGAGACTTGGAGACGGCCGGGACCGGTCCTACCGTGGTTCGTCCATGGGGAGCGCCAATCCATCGAAGAACGAGAGAGCTGACCGGATGGATCTGGTACCGCGGATGCGGAGCTTCGGCACCACTGTGTTCGCCGAGATGTCGGCCCTGGCCGAGCGGACCGGCGCCATCAACCTGGGTCAGGGCTTCCCGGACCAGGACGGCCCCGTGGAGGTGGCCGAGGCGGCCATTGCCGCCATCCGGGCCGGACGCAACCAGTACCCACCGGGCCCGGGCGCCCTGGAGCTTCGCCAAGCCATCGCCCGACACCAGCGGCGGTTCTACGGTCTGGAACTCGACCCCGATGACCGAGATTCTGGTCACGGCCGGCGCCACCGAGGCCATCACCGCCGCCGTGCTGGCGCTCTGCGATGCCGGGGACGAGGTGGTGGTGTTCGAGCCGTTCTACGACTCCTACGGGGCCGCCATCGCGCTAGCGGGAGCCCGACGCCGGGTGGTGCCGCTGGAGCCGCCGGCATGGACCTTCGATCCGGACCGGCTGGCCGCCGCGGTCACCCCCCGAACCCGCCTGATCCTGCTCAACACACCCCACAACCCGACCGGCAAGGTCTTTGACAGGTCGGAGCTGGAGACCGTCGCCGAGATCTGCCGCCGTCACGACCTGTTGGCGGTGACCGACGAGGTCTACGAGCATCTGATCTTCGACGGCGCCCATGTGCCGCTCTGCACGCTGGATGGCATGGGCGATCGGACCTTGACGGTGTCGAGCGCAGGGAAGACGTTCTCGTTCACCGGGTGGAAGGTGGGCTGGGTATGCGGGCCGGCCCGACTCGTGGCCGCGGTGCGAACGGTCAAGCAGTTCCTCACCTACGTCAACGGGGCCCCTTTCCAGCCGGCGGTAGCGGCCGGTCTCGACCTCCCCGACGGGTACTTCACGGCCGTCGCCGCCGCGCTGACGCCAGGGTCGCGACCGCCTGTGCACCGCCTTGGCCGCTGCCGGCTTCGAGGTGTTCCAACCGCACGCCACCTATTTCACGGTCGTCGGCGTAGAGGGGCTGGGCGCAACGGATGGAGTGGACTTCTGCCGGGACCTGCCGAAGCGCTGTGGCGTGGTCGCCGTGCCCGCCGCGGCCTTTTACGACGATCCTCGTGTGGCCCGGCCGTTGGTGCGCTTCGCCTTCTGCAAACAGCCAGGCGTCCTGGACGAGGCGGCCCGCCGGCTCGCGACGCTGGGCCCGGCCTAGCCCTCATACCCGCCCGGGCTCGGGCTCACTTGGACCACTCAGCCCGACACCCAGGCGTCGGGGTTGTCGACCATCTCGGCCACGTGGTTGGGCAGCGGGCCGTGCACCAGGTCGGCCAGGCTGATCTCCTCGAGGACCTGTCGCAGGCTGACGCGCAGGGCGAGCCAGACGTCCGCAAGTGGGGCCGCCGATCCGTCGTAGCGCACCGACTCAGGTCGTTCACCGCGCACCGCCGCCAGGGGCCCATCGACGGCACGCAGGATGTCGGCCAGGCTGATGTCTGCGGCCGGCCGGGCCAGCCGGTAGCCCCCATCGGCGCCGCGTTGACTGAGGACCACGCTCCTTTGACGCAACTGGAGCAGGATGTTTTGAAGGAAGCGAATGGGAATGTCCTGGGCCGCGGCCAAGTCGGCGACCGTCAAGGGGCCGCCCCCGGCGCTGGCCAGCTCGGCCAGGGCACGCACCGCATACTCGGCCCGAGCGGAGATCTCCACGGCGAGAGTATGTCTCGCCAGGCGTCGTGGCGAGGGGCGGTTGGCTGGCGGCGAGGTACAGCCGACCTGGCGTCTGGCGTCGGGCTACCCTGACGGCCGCAGCCAGACCAAGCGCCGACAGGAGAAGCCAGTGACGCAGCAGTTCGGTGATGTGAGCGTGGAGATCGGCGACGATTTCGTTGCCCTGGTCGAGATACATCGGCCGCCCAATAACTTTTTCGACGTCAAGTTGATCCGCAGCCTGGCCGAGGCGTACGCCACCCTCGATGCGGACCCGTCCTGCCGGACCATCGTGCTGGCCTCAGAGGGCAAGCACTTCTGTGCCGGCGCCGACTTCAGCGCCCAGAGCCAGGCCGATCCGCTCCCGCAGGAGGGAGCGAACAGTCTGTACCGGGAGGCGGTGCGGTTGTTCCACGCCGAGAAGCCAGTCGTGGCCGCGGTACAGGGTGCCGCCGTCGGGGGCGGCCTGGGCCTGGCCTGCTCGGCGGACTTCCGGGTGGCGGCGCCCGAGGCCCGCTTCGTGGCCAACTTCGCCCAGCTTGGCTTCCATCACGGGTTCGGGCTGACGGTGACGCTGCCGCTCATCACCGGGCATCAGCACGCCCTGGAGCTCCTCTATGTCGGGCGGCGGATCTCCGGCGAGGAGGCGCACCGCATCGGACTCTGCGACCGGTTGGCGCCCTTGCCCGAGGTCCGGGATCGCGGCCAGGGAACTGGCGGCGGAAATCGCCACCTCGGGCCCGCTGGCCGTCCGTTCCATCCGCCAGACCATGCGGGGCCATCTCGCCGAGGCGGTAGCCGCAGCCACCGACCGGGAGGACGAGGAGCAGATTCGCCTGCGCACAACCAGCGACTTTGCAGAAGGGGTCCGCGCCATGGCCGAGCGGCGGCCGCCCCGGTTCACCGGCGAGTGAACTCGTACTGGATCCGCTCAGTGGATGCGGTGGTAGGCGTCCATCCCGCCAAGTGTGACAGCGCCCACGACCAGCACGCCCATGACCAGTGCGAAGATCAGGTCAGCCTTACGCGTCACCAGTCCGTAAATGCCGAGCACCTGGGCCGCCACCAGGCAGCCCACCGCCGCGTAGAGGGTGCCGTCAGCCATCGGGGCGAGGGTAGCCGGATGGCCGACCCGGTCGGGGGAGCCCCCCGGTGGCCTGGCCTCCTCGTCCGGCAGCTGCCGGGCCGAGCATTGGGTCGATGGCGCGCCACGCGCCCGTGAGGTCGTCGTGAGCGGCCGCTTCAGCGACCATGAAGTCCCGTCGGCCGGCCCGGGCGGCCGACGAGGAGACGCCGTCGTACTCGGCGCCGATAGCCAACAGGAGGGATCCGGGCGGCAAATCGGGCAGCGGGTTCGGCGGCCGGGCCACCATCAGGACCCGGGGCAACCGGGCCACGGCTTCGTCCCGCGCTAGCACCGAGCCGCCGTACCAGGCGGGATCGACGATCTGCTCCCATTTGTCCACCCCCACGACGACCGCGTCGTAGCCGGCCGCGACCTCCGATATGAGTTGCCGGTCGGTGACCCGCACGCCGAGCCAGGGCCGGGCGGCGGAGACCGCCTCGAGTACTGCGACGCGGACCTCGATCGGGGGCCCGCCCGGAACTTTCCCCAGAGGGACGGTGGAGACGACCAGGTCGAGGCGATCGAGGGCACCGTGTCGGCGGGCGGCCTCGGCAATGGCGAGATGGGCGATGGTCGGCGGGTTGAACGTTCCGGGGTAGGCGCCGACCCTCACTGTTCAGCGCCCCATGGCCGTTCAGTAGCGATACGAGTCGGTCTTGAACGGACCGCCCAGGTCGACGCCGAGGTAGGCCGCCTGCCGGTCGGTCATCTGCGTCAGCTTCACGCCCAGCTTGTCGAGATGAAGGCGGGCCACCTTCTCGTCGAGGTGACGGGGCAGCACGTACACCCCGATCGGATAGGCCTCCGTTCGTGTGAAGAGCTCGATCTGGGCCAGCACCTGGTTTGTGAAGCTCGACGACATGACGAAGCTCGGGTGGCCGGTCGCGCACCCCAGGTTGACCAGCCGACCCTCGGCCAGGACGATCACCGAGTGGCCGTCGGGAAAGTCCCAGGCGTCGACCTGGGGCTTGATGTTGGTCTCGCTTGATGCCGTGAACCCGGGCCAGGCCGGCCATGTCGATCTCGTTGTCGAAGTGACCGATGTTGCAGACGATGGCGTTGTGCTTCATCCGGGCCATGTCGTCCGCAGTCACGATGTCGCGGTTGCCGGTGGCAGTGACGAAGATGTCGGCGGTTTCCACCACGTCGTCGAGCGTGAGGACCTGGTAGCCCTCCATGGCGGCCTGCAGCGCGCAGATCGGGTCGATCTCGGCGATGATCACGCGGGCGCCCTGGCCGCGCAGCGACTGGGCGCACCCTTTGCCCACGTCGCCGAAACCGAAGACCAATGCCACCTTGCCGGCGATCATCACGTCGGTGGCTCGGAAGATGCCGTCGATGAGCGAGTGCCGGCAGCCGTAGAGATTGTCGAATTTCGACTTGGTCACCGAGTCGTTGACGTTGATGGCCGGGAAGAGGAGGTGTCCCGCCTCGTGGCGCTGGTAGAGGCGGTGCACGCCGGTCGTGGTCTCCTCGGTTACGCCCTTGATGCCGCGGCTATCCCCGTCCACAGCTGGCCGTCCGCACGGAGGGTGCGGCCGAGGGTCGCGAGGATCACGCCGTACTCGTCGGAGTCCTCCGGGCCTAGCTCGGGGACCTTCCCGTCGCGCTCGCATGCGGCGCCGAGGTGCACCAGCAAGGTGGCGTCGCCACCGTCGTCGAGGATCATGTTGGGACCGCCGCCGTCAGGCCAACGCAAAGCGGCCTCCGTGCACCACCAGTACTCCTCGAGCGTCTCCCCCTTCCATGCGTAGACAGGGACACCGGCTGCGGCGATGGCCGCGGCCGCGTGGTCCTGGGTCGAGAAGATGTTGCACGACGCCCAGCGCACCTCGGCGCCCAGATGGACCAGCGTTTCGATCAGGACCGCGGTCTGCACCGTCATGTGCAACGACCCGCTGATCCGGGCGCCGGCCAGCGGTCGGGCGTCGCCGTATTCGGCTCGGAGGGACATGAGCCCCGGCATCTCCACCTGAGCCAGGCCGATCTCGCGCCGGCCGAAATCGGCAAGCGAGATGTCGGCGACGCGGTAGGGAGGGCCTGCGTGGTGGGGAGAGGATTCAGGGTAGTTGGGAAAGGATTCGGCGATACGGGCGATGCTTTCAGCCATGGGATCTCCTCGAGTCCAGAAGTGTGAGGTGCCGTGGGCGCGATACACAGGAGCGCAGCCGAACGCGGGCCCGGCCGCCTCCGCGTCCACCAGGCCGGGGCCGTCAAGCCCTTCCCTTCTGGTCAGCCCGGAGCCTTTTCACTATACCCGGCAGCCGGCCGGGCGCTGGCCCGAAAACACCCGGCTGCTAACCGTCGCGGCCTCGGTCTCTCCTGTCTGCCCTTTGCCCGCAGCCGTGCACTCCCCGGCCAGCCTGGCCTGACGGCGGCATCAGTGCGGTACGGTCCTGCGGGTGACGCAGACCGATGCCGGGCCCGAACGCATCCTTATCGTCACCGCCCATCCTGACGACGTCGACTTCGGCGCGGCCGGGTCCGTGGCGGCCTGGACGGCCGCGGGAGCTGCGGTGACCTACTGCGTGGTCACCGACGGTGATGCCGGCGGGTTCGACCCACGGGTCCCCCGGGCCGATATCCCGGCCATCCGCCGGGCCGAACAGGCGATGGCGGCCGCCGAGGTCGGGGTCAAGGATCTGATCTGGCTGGGCTATCCCGACGGCCGCGTCGAGGCCTCGCTCTCGCTGCGCCGGGACCTGGCCAGAGTGATCCGCCAGGTCCGACCCCAGTGGGTGGTCTGCCAGAGCCCGGAGCGGGCGTGGGATCGACTCTTCGCCAGCCACCCTGACCACCTGGCGACGGGGGAGGCGACCATCTGCGCGATCTATCCCGACGCCCGGAACCCCTTCGCTTTTCCGGAACTGGCCGAAGAGGGTCTCGAACCGCATGCGGTAGCCGAGGTCTGGGTGATGGGACCGCCCGGGGCCAACGCCTATATCGACGTGACGGACACCTTCGACGCCAAGCTGGCCGCGCTGCGCTCTCACACCAGCCAGGAGGTCGATCGCGGCGGGCAGCTCGAAGCTCGTCTACGGGGCTGGCTGGGACGGAATGCCGCCGATGCTGGCTTCGAACCGGGAAGGCTGGCCGAGGCGTTCCGCCGGATCCAGACGGCCTGAGGGATCGGGTCCGCATGCTCCATATGCCCCCCACGGACCGGCTGGTAGGGCAGGCAGGCCGGCCCGGCCAGCCCCCGTCGCTCCCGTCAGGCCGACCTGGGCAGCCCGGGCGGCCCCGTCCCTTCCGTCAGGCCGGCCCGGCCAGCCCCGGTCGCTCCCGTCAGGCCGACCCGGGCAGCCCGGGCGGCCCCGTCCCTCCCGTCAGGCCGGCCAGGGGCGGCAGCCTGTCGCGCAGGGACACGCTACCGGGCCCAGGTGGCCGAGGACAGCCGGCGGTCGCCGCCCGTCGGCCTCCTCGACCAGGTCGCAAATCATGGCAACAAACCGCGGATCGGTCCCGGGAGTGGCCGAACGGACCAGACGGATCCCTCGTTCGGCCGCGCTGGCGGTCGCGGTCCGGTCCAGGTCGTAGACCACCTCCATGTGGTCCGACACGAAGCCGATCGGGACGACGATCACCGCGGGAGGGGCGCTCTTGACCGCCCGTATGCAGTCGTTGATATCGGGGCCCAGCCAGGGCTGCTGCGGTGACCCGGAGCGGCTCTGGAAGACCAGACTCCACTGCTTGCCGGGTACACCGGCTCGCTCGGCGACCAGGCGAGCCGTTTCCGCCAGCTGGTCCTCATACCCGCATGTCGCCGCCATCGCCGAGGGGATGCTGTGGGCGCTCATCAGTACCGGAGCGTCCGGCCCGGCCGTGGCCCAGGCGGCGCGCAGGCCGTCGGCGAGGGGTTCGACGAATCCGGGATGGTTGAAATACGGCCGCAGCTTGATCAGCTCGGGCGCGCCCGGCCCGGCCTGTTCGCGGGCCCGGGCCAGGTCTTCCACGTACTGCCGGCAGCCGCTGTAGGACGAGTAGGCGGAGGTAACAAAGGCGGCCGCGCTGCGGATCCCGTCGGCCGCCATGGCCCGCACCACATCGGGGAGATAGGGGTGCCAGTTGCGGTTGCCCCAGTAGACCGGAAGGCCCATATGGCGCTCCTCGAGGGCGTAGGCGAGCGCATTTAGCAGGGCCCGGTTCTGCCCGTTGATGGGACTGACGCCCCCGAGCTCCAGATAGTGGGCGGCCACCTGCTGCATCCGCTCGGGCGGGACCGGCCGTCCGCGAAGCACGTTCTCCAGGAACGGCATCACCTGTGCGACCCCCTCAGGCCCGCCAAACGACACGAGCAGCACGGCGTCGAATCCCACTTCCGGCATCCTAAATGCCGCGATTACCCCTCGAGCCAGACCGCTCGGGTCTGCACACCCCAGTTCACGCACCGCGCCTACGTCGGCGCCCAAATGTCGAGACGCCGGCCCTTGACGGCGCCCCCGGTATCCAGCGCGATGCGCTGGCCTGCGCCTTCCACGTAGATATGGCTGCCGAGCAGGACGACCGACGGGTCGACAGCTACGGTCCCGGACCCCACCGGGGCACCGCTGGCGGTCATCCCCCCGAGGTCGTAGCACGTCACCACGAAGTTGCCGAGCGGGGTTCCTGCCGGCGGGGGTGCGGCCGCGGCTCTCGGGGCGTGGGTCAGGTCGGGATGACCTGGGCGGCCGGGCGCGGCCGCGGTACTCAGCCCCGTTTTTCGGCCCGGGATGGCCGGGGCGGCCGGGCGCGCCCGCGAGGGTTCTGGAACCGTCCTTCGGGAGACCGATCACTATGACATCGGTCACACCGACCCGGCGGTCGAGGACCAGCCGCGTTCGTCGATCCCACGGTGGCCGCCCGGGCAGCGGCGAGCTCCGAGGCACGCCCGGCAGCGCCCGCAGGTCTGGCACCCCGACCTGAAGGCGGCCCGGGCTGATGCTCCGGGCTCAGGGGGGCGCGGGCCTGGCAGATATGTCCCCATCCTGGTCGACGGGACCGTGTCGGGGGGACTGGCCCCGCGGTCGGATCGGAGCGCGGACCGGTCTTTTCCCTAGCATGGCCCGAACATCCCGAGGAGGTGCCACTTGCCGTCCGAACCTGAATCCGACCAAGCCCGGGTATCCGTCAGCGTTGTGTCCGGAGTAGCCGACGTCCGTCTCAACCGCCCCGAGAAGCTCAACGCCCTCGATCCGGCCATGTTCGATGCCCTGGTCGCGGCCGGCGAACGAGTCGGCACGGATCCCTCGGTGCGCGCCGTCGTGCTCTCCGGCGAAGGTCGGGGATTCTGTGCCGGGCTGGACTTCTCTTCGTTTCAGGCGATGGCCGGTTCCGACCGCCCCGCGGGCGGCACCCGCCCGCCTGCCCGGGCCGCGAGGAGTGTCGCCAACCACGGTCAGCAGGCCGCCTTCATCTGGACTGAGATGGCCGTTCCGGTCATCGCGGCCGTTCACGGGGTGGCGCTGGGCGGTGGTTTCCAGATCGCCCTGGGCGCGGACATCCGCATCGTGGCACCCGACGCCCGGCTGTCGGTCCTGGAGGTCCGTTGGGGCCTGAGTCCCGACATGACCGGGACCTACATGCTGCCTCGACTGGTCCCGCTCGACGTGGCCAAGGAGTTGACGTGGACGGGCCGGATGGTATCCGGCGAGGAGGCCGTCACCCTCGGTCTCGCCACCAGGGTGAGCGACGATCCCCGCCGGGATGCCCTGGCGCTGGCGACGGAGATTGCCGCAGCCAATCCGTACGCCATTCGGGGCACCAAGCGGTTGCTCAATCAGTCTGGCCAGGTGAGCCCGGAACAGCAGTTCCGCGATGAGGCCGCTACGATCGGCTCCCTGATCGGCACTCCCAATCAGGTCGAAGCGGTCGCCGCCTACTTCGAAAAACGAGCGCCCGTCTTCGCCGATCCGACCTGAGTTGTCGCGCTGATCGCCCGGTGTGCTCCTAACAGCGGAGCAATGCCCCCTACTCTAGTAACTGTGACCGACGCACCCGAAGTTCCCGTTGAGCAGGATCAGACTGAAGCCGCCGTCGCGGCGTTCCGCCGCCAGCTCGAAGGTCAGTTGTCGGTATCGGCGTCGGTGGTCCAGGACGGCCTGCTGGACATTTGGGGATTGCTCCCCGACGGCGACAGCCGCGCCGAGGTGGAGCGCTGGTTGACCGAGACCCTCGACCGCAGCCTCTACGAGGTTGCGGATATCGACGCTCGCCTCGCCAACGTTCTGCCCCAGGACTGATTCCGGGATCCGCGCTGCGCCCGGCCCCCCAAGCCGGGCGGCGCCGGGGCGCGCCTCCTGGGCGTGGCTCGACAGGGCCTGGGCTCGACAGGGCCTGGGCTCGAAAGGGCCTGGGCTCGACACGGCCCGGGCTCGAAGAGGGAAGGAGCGCAACCGATGACCGACACGGCGAACCCCCGTCAGAACGTGACCTTTCCGAGCAACGGTGCCGAGGCCCACGGTTACCTGGCCCGGCCCGCCGGCGGGAACGGTCCAGGGGTGGTGGTTATCCAGGAGTGGTGGGGGTTGACCACTCATATCGCCGACGTGGCCGATCGGCTGGCGGCCGAGGGCTTCGTCGCTCTTGCTCCGGACCTCTACGGCGGGCCTACCACCCATGACGCTGACGAAGCCGGCCGGCTCATGGCCAACCTCCCGGCGGACCGGGCGGCGCGGGATCTGGCCGGCGCCGTGGACCACCTGCTCTCACGCGATGACACCACCGGCGACCAGGTCGGGCTGGTCGGGTTCTGCATGGGCGGCGCCTTCGTCCTTAACCTCGCCGTGCAAGAAGGCGGAAAAGTGGCCGCCGCGGTGGCGTTCTACCCGGCTGGCCAGCTGCCCAACGACTACTCGGGTTTGCAGGCCGCCTTGCTGGTCCATTACGCCGAGGACGATGCCTTCGTACCGCCCGAATCGGCCGAGGAACTGGTCGCCAGAGTCGAAGCCGATACCGGCCGTCGGCCGCAAACCACCCTATCCGGCCGGCCACGCCTTCCTCAACGACGAGAACCTGCTGGGCACCTACAACCCGGATCTGGCCAAGGCGGCCTGGGCGGATACCGTCGCCTTCCTCCACGAGTATCTCGGATAGTGTCCGGGCGACTTCGTGGCCGTCCGGGCCGCCCCGGCGGCACCCGGCGCGGCCGCGACGGACGACCACTGAGAAGGCGTCAGCCCGTCAGGGCCCGGGCCCGGCAGGACCACCGGCCTTCGACGTCCTCCAGCACCAGGGCCAGCCCGAACGTCTCCGACAGGGCCGCTGCGCTCAGGGTCGAGGTCAGCGGGCCGGCCGCCATCACCTTCCCCTCCCGAAGCAGCAGGACGTGGGTGAACCCGATCGGAATCTCCTCCACATGGTGGGTGATCATCACCGTGGGAGGAGCGTTCACGTCGAGGGCCAACCGGCTCAATGTGGCCACCAGCCGCTCCCGGCCACCGACATCGAGCCCGGCGGCGGGCTCGTCCAGCAACAACAGGGCCGGGTCGCTCATGAGCGCCCGGGCCAGCAGGACATGCTGGCGTTCCCCGTCGGACAGCACCCCGAAGGGTCGGTCCGCGATGGACTCGAAGCCGGCCGCGGCGAGCAGACCGCGGGCCCGGTTCCGTTCGGCCTCGCCGTAGCGGTGCCACCAGGGCTCCAGCGCGCCGTGCAAGGCGGAGACGACCACGTCCGTGGCGGTGATCGCCGGAACCAGCTTCTTGGCCACCGCCGTGGACACCAGGCCTATGTGCTCACGCAACCGGCGCACATCGACGTGTCCGAGGCGTCGGCCCAGGATGTCGACCGTGCCCCGGGTGGGATGGAGGTAGCCCGAGGCCAGCTCGAACAGCGTGGTCTTGCCGGAGCCGTTGGGACCGAGCACGATCCAGCGTTGGCCCGGGTGCACCTGCCACTCGATCGTGTGGAGGACCGGGGTGGCGAGGCGGTCCAGGTCCACGCCGGTAAAGCCCAGGGCGAGTGACGAGGCATCGATCATAACGGCGGGCACCGTAGCGTCGCCGGCGGCGGATCGTGCGACACCGGGTGTATCCGCCAGCCGCGCCCGGCAGGTGAGCGACTCGCCAGCCCCCGACGCCCGCCCGCGGCTCTCTAGGATCAACGAATGGCCGCGCCTCGCATCGCCGTCGGGCCTGATGCCTCGCCTTTCGCCGTGGACGCGATTCGAGCCGGGGGCGGCCTCCTGGTCAAGCCCGGTGAACACGCCGACGCCCTGGTCTGGCTCGACCCCCACGACACAGACGGGGTGGTCGCAGTGCTCAAGGACCAGCCCGGTATCCGCTGGGTCCAGCTGCCGTTCGCGGGCATAGAGAACGCGGTGGCGGCCGGTGTCATCGACCCCGGGCGGATGTGGACCTCAGCCAAGGGTTTGTACGCCGAGCCGGTCGCCGAGCACGCCCTCCTCCTGGCCCTGGCCGGTTTGCGGATCCTGCCCGAGCGCATCCGGGCCCACTCGTGGGGCACGCCCGCTGGCGTCACTCTGTACGGCGCACCAGTGACCATTCTCGGCGGGGGCGGCATCGCCGACGAGCTGTTGCGCCTGCTGGCCCCCTTCGGCGTGCAGGCCACCGTGGTTCGCCGTCATGCGGAGCCGGTGAGCGGCGCGGCTCGCACCGTCACCACCCGGGATCTCGATGAGGTCCTGCCCGGCGCGCTGGTGGTGTTCCTCGCCCTGGCCTTGACGTCGGAGACCGAGCACATCATCGGCGCTGCCCAGCTCGAGGCGATGGATGAGCGAGCCTGGCTGATCAACGTGGCCCGAGGCGGGCACGTCGACACTGACGCCCTGGTGGCGGCCCTGCGGGCCGGTTGGATCGCCGGCGCCGGCCTTGACGTGACCGAGCCGGAACCGCTCCCCGACGGGCACCCCCTCTGGTCACTCGACAACTGCATCATCACGCCGCACACGGCCGACACCGCCGAGATGAGAATGCCCCTGTTGGGTGGCCGGATCCGGGCCAATGTCGCCCATTTCGCGGCCGGCCAGCCGCTCGAAGGCGTGGTCGACCCCGCCGCCGGCTACTGAGTCACCGACGGTGCCGGCGGATGAGTGGCTCCAGCTATGCAGGCACTGCGGCCGGGTATCCGGTTGGACGGACCAGCGCTGGCGGTGCGGCTGCGGCGGCCTTCTCGACCTGCAGGGGCCGGCCGCACACCCGCTGGCCCGGGCCGGCTCGTGGTCGCTGTGGCGCTACCGTTCGGTCCTGCCCGCCGGCAGATCATGGGAAAAGGTCAGCCTCGGCGAGGGTATGACCCCATTGGTTCCTGCTGGGCCGGGGCTGTGGTGCAAGCTCGAATACGTCTCGCCGACCCGGTCCTTCAAGGACAGGGGCGCGGCGGTGATGATCAGCGGAGCCGCCGACCTCGGCGTGCGGCGGGTTGTCACCGACAGCAGTGGAAATGCCGGGGCGGCGGTGGCCGCCTACGCGGGACGGGCCGGCATGGAATCGCACGTGTTCGTTCCGGAGGCCACCCCGGCGGCCAGGGTGGCGGCCATCGAGGTGTTCGGCGCCCGGGTCGTCCTGGTGCCGGGCGATCGGGCCGCCGCCGCGGCAGCCGCCCGGGCGGCGGTGGAACGAACGGGGGCCTGGTACGCCAGCCACGTCTACCGGCCCGCCTTCGTGCATGGCGTCAAGACACTGGCGTTCGAGCTATGGGAGCAGCTGGGAGGTGCGCCGGGTCGGGTCGTCGTTCCGGCCGGCAACGGCACCCTGGTCCTCGGGCTCTGGCTGGGGTTCCGTGAGCTGTCTGCCGGCGGCCACGTTCTGCGAATGCCGGCGATCTTCGCCGTGCAGGCCGAACGCTGTGCCCCCCTGGCCGGCCGGCGCCCGGCCGGAACGACGGCGGCAACCGGCATCGCGATCGCCGATCCGCCTCGGGGCGGCGAGGCGCGCGCCGCCATCGTGGCCAGCGGGGGCGCGGTCGTCACGGTCTCGGAGGAGGAGCTGGAGCTGGCCCGCAGCCAGCTGGCACGCATGGGCATGCGGGTGGAACCAACCGCAGCGGCCGCCTGGGCCGCCGCTGGCCGCGCCGACGTTCGCGCCGGCGCAGCCAACCTTCGCGCCGGCGCAGCCAACCTTCGCGCCGGCGCAGCCAACCTTCGCGCCGGCGCAGCCAACCTTCGCGCCGGCGCAGATCGACTGGCCACCGTGGTCGTCCTGAGCGGGGCCGCTGGTTAGAGGTCCAGGTTGCCAGCTAGAGGTCGAGGCTGGCGGCATCGAGGCAGGCGGTGGCCACCTCCCATGGCCGCAGCGCGAAGCGCCCCTTCCAGCGGCGGGTCGGCCGGCCGCGCAGGTCAACCAGCCACCCCGAGTGACCCGGTATCTCCACCGTCGTCGCCTCATCGGCGGGATTGAACACTCGCAGCTCGATAGCCCCGTCCCCGGCCCGGCGATGCAAGGCCGACACCTCTGCGCCGCGGACCACCAGCCGGCTGCCAGAGGGCGGTAACCGGCCCGTCCCGCTCGCATTCACCACTCGCGGCACCAGCCACGCCGCGTCGGCCAGCCGCCACGGGTTGACGGAACCGAGCGCCACCGCGTAGCGCACCTGCTGCCGGCCCAGCATCTGAGGGGCTTCCAGCAGATCGGCCGGCCCGGCCGGGTTGGGACGGCCCGAGGAAGCCGGCCGGGATAGCACGCCGGTGCATCGCAGGAGCGTCAAGGCCAGGGCCGCCCCATCATCGACAAGCTCATGTTCCAGCAGTCCCTCATGGGTGAGGGTCAGCCCGCCCGCCGCGACGAAACGACGGGACGGGTAGGTCGCCAACGCCGGCTCATGGGGACCGCCTGTTGCCGCTCCCCGGCGGACGGTGGCGTAGGCGCACTCGGCGACCGTGTGGTCAGTCGGGTCGGGGAGGGGGAACCAGGCCCGAAGGCGATGATCCCGGCTGGGGTTGTCGAAATCGATTGCAACCCGGACGAAGTCCTCGCCGGCGTGCAGCTGGATGTCGGTCACGATCACGACCGGCCGTTCGCCCACCCGGTGGCCGTCGACAACCCGCGCCGGCCAGGTGAATTGCTGGATCATCCGCAGGGTGGCGCGTACCGGACCCCGCTCGATCGATTCGAGCTCCACCGTGTCGGGATGCTGGACCAGGATGTCGCCGCTCGGTGGGGAATGGTTGTAGGTGTCCCCCTCTTCACCATCGTCGACCAGACGGCCCAGTCCGGCCGCTCCGTTGCCTTTCGCTCCGTTGCCGTTCGCTCCGTTGCCGTTCGCTCCGTTGCCGTTCGCTCCGTTGCCGTCCGCTCCGTTGCCGTCCGCTCCGTTGCCGTCCGCTTCGTTGCCGTCCGCTCGGTTGATAGCGTAGGTCCCGCTCCCGGCATCGACATCCACCCGCACGAGCGAGTTTTCCAGCCAGGACCGGTCGCCCCGGACGGCTGTGGCGCCGAGCTTCGCCGGGTGGAAGGCGGCCCACCCGTAGCCGGGCACTCCGGTGACCCGGGCCGCCACCCGTTGAGCCGGCCGGCGCTCTACCCGGACGCGGAGCGGTTCGTGACGGCGCGCCCCCGCCTGGGCCCACGCTTCCGCCATGACAGACGCCATCCGGGGGGATGCTCGCCGGCTGGCGTCGGCCACGATCAAAACCTCCACGCCGCCGGCGCCGCCCTGGACCTCGGCGTCGATGCCGCGTCCGTTGGCGAGCCAGCCGGCGGCGCTCAGCTCGCCGAGGAGACGGCCAAGGTCAGCCCCCGTCCCGGTGCGCGCCTCTGCGCCAGCCGGTGCGCAAGCCAGCACCTGGGTGTCGGGGACCGGATCGATCCCGGGCAACACCACCTCGACCGTTGCATCGGCGGGCACCGGGCCGGGATTGATCACCGTGGGACCGGGCCTGTCGGTTGCGAGTTCGGCCAGGCCCACGGCCTGGTCGATCACTTCCTGGGTCAGGGCGATGGCGACGTCGTAGCGGTGGCGTACGGCGCGGCCGACGGCGTCGGCGGAGCAGGCGCACACCGAGTCGTGAGCGGAGTTGTGCACCATGGCCAGCCAGGCTTCACCGAGGAGGCTGTCCGGCCATTGCTCCCTCGGCAACCAAAGGGTCGCCAACGGCTCGGCCCACCGCTCGAGTTGCCGCTCGGCGATCGCGGCCGCGACCTTGAGGTCGACCCGATTGGAGAGAACCCCCATGAGGAGGTTGGCCCTCGCCGCGCTCCGAAGCTCGCCGCACCATTGGGGCAAACCCGTGTTGGGGGCGGCCGCCAGGAACTCGGCCAGCGACATCTGCCGGAACTCGAAGTGGTCCTGGATCCGGTTGGCTGCGGCAAGGAGCCCGGGGAGGTGTGACTGCACCCGCTGGTGATCGGCCCCGTTCATTAGCAGGATAGGGGTGGAGTCGTCGCCGAGCAGTGCCCGCAGCTCGTCCTCGTGGGCGGCCATGCGCCGGAGAAGGGCCTCCGGATCGGTAGGGAGGTACGCGCCGTTTGCATAGCCGACGGGCAGGTACTCGGCGCGGACCGTGCTGCCGTCGGGTGCCGCCCACCAGAAGGCGGTCCGGTCTACTTCGGCCGGCACGCCCCGCCACACCACGGCGTGCTCGAGACCGGCCAGCCGGAGCAGCTGCGGCATCTGGGCGATGTGACCGAACATGTCGGGCAGGTAACCGACCGGCATGGACCCCCCGAATCCCTCGGTTCGGCGGAGGCCAAGCTGCAGGTTCCGGACGATGGTTTCCGCCGAGACGCAGAACTCGTCCATCAGGACATACCACGGGCCGACGGCCAGGCGGCCCTCTTCGGCCAAGCGGCGGATGCTGCCCGCCGCTTCTGGTCGCACTTGCAGGTAATCGTCGATCATCGCCATCTGGCCATCGAGGAGAAAGCACCGGAAGGATGGATCGCCGTCCAGAGTGGCGAGCAGTTCGTCGAGGACCTTCGTCAGTCGGACCTTGAAGTGTTCCTCAGGGGCGTACCACTCGCGGTCCCAGTGCGTGTGCGCAACTACCGCTACCGCGCGGGTCATATCGGCGACAGGGTACGCAGCGGCGCGTAGTGGCGTGCTACTTTCTCCGCCACGAGGGTGCAGCATCGATTCACGAGCAGATCCCTCCCGGCTTCAGCCGGAGGCCGCCGGTCCCGCGTGACGAGGTCCGGTCCGGCCAGGAAAGGAGGGATTGCGTGTGGCGACAGGAAGAGCTGAAGGAACAGTTAAGTGGTTCAACTCGGAGAAGGGTTACGGCTTCATCTCGCAAGAGAGCGGCCCTGACGTCTTCGTGCACTTCAGTGCGATCGAGGGCAACGGGTATCGGAACCTCGAAGAGAACGAAAGGGTGACCTTCGAGGTCAACCAGGGACCCAAGGGTTTGCAGGCTGCCAATGTGAAGCGTCTCGGGACGTCGGCCCGAGGTGTCTAGGCCGTGAAGCTCCGCCGGCTCCGGCCGGCGGAGCCCAAGCGGGCGCCTACCTCATTGCTCGAAGTCGAACCGCTCGGCGTGCGAGTAGACGTTGAACGACCCGTCCCGAACGAAGCCCGCAACCGCGATCCCAAGGCGGTCGGCGGCGGCCACCGCCAGACTGGACGGGGCTGACACGGCTGCGATGATGCCGATGCCGCAGACGGCCGCCTTCTGGACGATCTCGAAGCTGATGCGTCCCGAAACCATCAGTACCCATCCCGCCCAGTCGACTGTCGCTTGGTCGGCGAGTACGGCGCGACCGGCCACCTTGTCGACCGCGTTGTGCCGCCCCACGTCCTCGCGCACACACCACGGCTGACCGGAGGGCTCGAAAAGGCCGGCGGCGTGCAGGCCGCCGGTCCGTTCGAACACCGATTGTGATCGACGCAACTGGTCCGGCAGGTGGGAGATCACCGACGCGGCCACCGGCTCGGCCGCGCCCACTACCTCGCAGGTCAGCTCCACCTGGTCGATACTGGCTTTTCCGCAGATGCCGCAGCTGCTGGCAATCGGCCGGTGCCGCTCCGGGGTCTCCGGAGCCCAGATGCGAGCCAGCTGGACGGTGACGGTGTTGAACCGTTCCTCGGGGTCGCCGACGGCATCGCAATAGCCAACCGCAGTGATGTCCTCGGGTCGGACCAGCGCTTCGGTGACCAGGAAGCCGGCGGCCAGTTCGAAGTCATGGCCCGGCGTCCGCATCGTGACGGCGACGGGCACCGCCGGCTGACGCGGCCCGGCGGCCCGGATCTCGAGGGGCTCCTCCGTGGCCAGATGCTCGGGGAGGTCCACCCGGCGGTCAGGCCGGACCCTGAGGGCGCGAACGGCCGTGACAGGCCGCGGTGGGCGCCGGGCCGTGGTCGTCGGGGCATCCGGGGCCGGCCCAGGCCGCGGTGGGCGCGGGAAAGTGGTCATCGGGGCATCCGACGCGCCAGTTCCGCGGGCGTGTCGACATCGTCCAGGGCATCAGGGTTCCTGGCGGCTGGTTGCCATTGTTCCGGTCCCACCAGCAGGGCGTCGGCGCCGTCGAGAAGGTCGCGCATGGATCGCCGGCCCGTGGCGCTCAGTACCACGGCCCGGTCGAGATCCGCGGCGCTGTAGCGGGCGAAAAGCGGCTGCGGGATGCCGAGCGCCACCGGGACCACGGAAGTGGGGGAGGGATACTCGACCAGCCAGGAGAGCAGCTCGAGGGTCAGGCGAGGCAAGTCGGTGGCAACCACCAGGGCCGGGCCATCCCATCCCCGCCTGCACAGCTCGCCGCGCCCCGCGGCGATCGCTACCAGAGGCCCTTCGCCGCGCTGGGCTTCGACGATCGCGGGCAGGTCCGTGAAACCCGGGCCGATCTCCAGCGCCGGACTGGTGACGGCGGCGAGGAGCCGGGCGGTCCGACCGGCGAGGCTCTCCCCGGTTTCGATGGCGCGGAGCGCGGCCTTGTCCTGGCCCATCCGGCGGCTGGCTCCGCCAGTCAGCAGCAGGCCGGCGGCGGGCATGACTCCATTATCGCGGTGCGGCGACGGCATTATCGCGGTGCGACAATGGTGGTAATCACAGCCGGGCCTCGGACGTGGCGTGGCAGGCTGGGCCGGTGCCATCCCTCTTCGAAGACCTCAGCTGGCGGGGTTTGGTCCACCAGTTGACTGATCCGGACTCGCTGCCCGACCGTATCGACCGATCGCGGATGGTGCTCTACATCGGGTTCGACCCGAGCGCCGACAGCCTGCACGTCGGTCATCTCCAGCAACTCTGCTTGCTGCGACGGTTCCGGGAGGCCGGTCACCGTCCCATCGCCCTGGTCGGCGGTGGCACGGGAATGATCGGCGACCCGAGCGGCAAAGGCGAGGAACGCACCCTGCTCAGTGCTGACCAGCTCGCCGCCAACCGGGCCGGGGTCGCGGCCCAGATCTCCCGATTCCTGGAGTTCGACGAGACGGGAGGCGACCCCAGGACCCTCCTGGTGGACAACGCCGAGTGGCTCGGCACCGCCGGCCTGCTCGATTTCCTGCGAGATATCGGAAAGCTCTTCAGCGTCAACGAGATGGTGCGGAAGGAATCGGTCCGGGCCCGGCTGGAGGAGCGGGAACAATCCCTGTCGTTCACTGAGTTCAGCTACATGCTCCTGCAAGCGTGGGACTACCTGCAGTTGTTCGACCGCTACCAGTGCGAGCTGCAGCTCGGCGGCAGTGACCAGTGGGGCAACATCACCGAGGGCATCGACCTGATCCGGCGGCAGCGTGGCGCGACGGCCTTCGGCTTCACGTCACCGCTGGTCACCAAGGCGGATGGCTCCAAATTCGGTAAGACCGAGGCCGGCAGCGTGTGGCTGGACCCGGTCCGCACCAGCCCGTACGCCTTCTTCCAGTTCTGGCTGCGCACCGGCGACGCCGAAGTCGGGGCCTACCTGCGGCGCTTCACGTTCCTCGCCCGGAGCGACATCGAGGCGCTCGATCACGACACCGCGGCGGCACCAGAACACCGCCGGGCTCAGCGGGCGTTGGCCTTCGAGGTGACCGCCATGGTCCACGGTGAGGCGGAGGCGCGCCGGGCCGAGGAGGCGGCAGCGGTCCTCTTCACGGCCGGGATCGCAAACCTCGATCCGGAGACGCTGGCCGGTGCCCTCGCAGATGCCCCCTCCACCCGGGTGACTCGCCATGAGCTGAAAGGTGAGCTGACCGTGGTCGACGCCCTGCTCCGGTCGGGGCTGGCGAGCTCGCGCCGCGACGCCCGCCAGCTCCTGTCCCAGGGTTCCGTTTACCTCAACGGCAGCCGCGTGGCCGAGGACCGCTCCCTCGAGGCCGACGATGTCCTGCATGACCGGTGGGTGGTGCTGCGCCGGGGCCGGGCCAATCAGGCCGTACTGGTAGCGGCCGACTGAGCCGTCCAGATCTCAACGCAGTTGAGATTCGGACGACTGAGCATCCGGTGGCTCGAGGGCGTCGCGCAGCCGTCCCGCGACGGCGGCGGCCGAGGCGTCGTCGGCGTACCGGGTGCGGGGCCACAGAAAGCCGCGGAGGCCGTCGCGCCGGCGCCGGGGGACAAGATGCAGGTGGACGTGGGGGACGCTCTGGCTGACCACGTCGTTGAGGAGGAAGAGGGTGCCGTCGGCGCCGAGAGCGGTCCTCTGAGCCCTGGCCACCCGGCGCCCGGCGTCGAGGAGGGGACCGACCAGCCGGGCCGGGAGCTCGTCGATGGTCCCCACGTGCTCGCGGGGCACGACCAGCGTGTGTCCCTCGAACACGGGGCGCACGTCAAGGAACCCCACCAGGTCGGCTTCATCGAGGACGAAAAATCCCGGTCGGGTGCCGGCGATGATCTCGTCGAAGATGCATTCGTTGCCGGAGTTCACGGCCGGCCAGCGTCGCGCGAGCATGCTGGTCATGGCCAGCGACCCATCTGTCCCGTTCACGACCGGCCCACCCGAGACGGTGCTCCCGCCACCGCCGGCGGCTGCAGCCTCGGGCCTGCGGGCGGCGCTCGGCCGCCCGGCCGAGGAGCGGCGCGACGCGGTAGCAGGGGTGGTGGCCGCCCACCCCGCCTACCTGGACGGGTGGGCCCGCCTGGCCGGGCTGGCACGCGACGACGTGGAGGCATACGCCTACGCTCGGGTCGGTTATCACCGCGGCCTTGACGCCCTGCGTGCGTCGGGGTGGCGGGGCTCGGGTTACGTCCGGTGGGAGCACCCGGACAACCGCGGCTTCCTGCGGGCCCTCGATGCGCTGCGCGCCGCCGCGGCGGCCATCGGCGAGCAGGGCGAAGCAGAGCGATGCGCGCAGTTCCTCCGCCAGCTGGACCCGGACTGGAAGGGGGTAGACAGGTCGGACTAGGGAGGGGCGGCGCCGCGCTTGCCCACCGCCCACGTTGTCGGCGGCGACCCGGCCCTGCCCGTGCCCCTAGGCGCCGGGGCCGCCCGGCCGCTCCTGTCCCAGCGCCCAGGTTGTCGGCGGCGACCCGGCCCTGCCCGCTCCACCCCGCCGACCTTCCCGCCCACCCCACTCGCGCTCCGCCCCTCAGGGCTAGCCTCGCTCCGATGGCTGGCGAGAACCCTCTGGTAGGACCGTTTCCCGAAGGCGTAGACCCCGAGGCTTACGACCGCCTCCGCCGGCGAGTCCTGTGGAGCATGCCGAGCGGCCTCTACGTGCTCGGGACGAGCGGTTCGGGCCGCCGCAATCTCATGACCTGCAACTGGGCCACCCAGGTCGCCGTGGATCCCAAGCTGGTCGCCGTCAGCGTGGAATCGGCTGCTATCAGCCATGCCCTCCTGGAGGCGGGTGGGGTGTTTTCCCTCAACATCCTGCCCCGGACGGAGCGAGCGATCGTCCGCAAGTTCGTGAAGCCGCTCGTTGACGACGGCGACCCGGTGCGGCTCGCCGGGTTCGCCCTACGGTCCGGTGACACCGGAGCACCGATCCTGGCTGATGCCGCCGCGTGGATCGAATGTGAGCTACGCCAGCAGCTGGACTGTGGCAGCCATACCCTCTTCGTCGGCGAGGTGGTCGGTTGCGGCGGCGATGGGCCTGGCGGCGAGGGGACCGGTGGCCTGGAGGTGCTGCGTATGGAGGACACGCGGATGAGCTACGGAGGCTGAACTCGGGCCGGAATCCCGTGCCCGGGGGTAGTGTCACGGCAGCGGGACGAAGGAGGCCCGAGTGGAGCCCCTGGTCGTGACGGGTGCGGCCGCCCTCGACAGCCTGATCGAGCGTTTACTGCTCGCTGATCGCTACGCGCTCGATACCGAGTTCCACCGGGAGCGTACGTACTGGCCGCGCCTCGCCCTCCTGCAGGTGGCCTGGCCGGCGGGCCCGTCCGGCCCGGCGGGCGTGGCGCTCATCGACCCCCTCGCGGTCGATGTGGCGCCGCTCGCACAGGTTTTGGCCGGCCCGGGGACCATGGTGGCCCACGCCGCCGAGCAGGACCTCGAAGTGCTGGAGCGGGCCTGCGGGCGGACCCCGTCCCGGTTGTTCGATACGCAGGTCTCGGCCGCCTTCCTCGGGCAGGGGTCGTCCAGCCTGGTATCCCTTTTACAGGCGTTCCTCGGGCTGACGATCGCCAAGGGCGATCGGCTCACGGATTGGCGCCGGCGACCTCTCACCGACTCCCAGCTTGCCTACGCCACGGCCGATGTAGAGAACCTCCTGGAGCTGGCTAATGCGATCGGGGATCAGCTGGACGATGAGGGTCGACGCGGCTGGGCGGAGGAGGAGTGCGCCGCTCTTCTGGCCCGGCCACACGGACCTCCCGATCCCCACCACTCGTGGTGGAAGCTCCGCGACGCCCGGCAGCTGCGCGGCGTCTCGCGTGGCGTGGCCCAGGAGGTGGCCGCCTGGAGGGAACGACGAGCCCAGCAGTTCGACCTGCCAGTACGGACCGTACTGCCCGACCTGGCCATGCAGTCCATCGCCCATCGACCGCCATCGTCGATGGAGTCGCTGCGGCACCTGCGAGGCATGGACGGCCGCCGCCTGCGCGCCGATGTGGCCGAAGAGCTCCTGGCTGCGGTCCAAAGGGGTCGCGCCATGCGTCCCGACGACGTGCAGCAGCCGCCGGCCGAAGACGTCCCTAAGGAGTTGCGGGCCGCAGTATCCCTGCTGGTCGCCTGGGTGGCCCAGCTGGCCCGCGATCAGCGAGTGGACGCGGCCGTACTGGCAACGCGGGGCGACCTGGCGGCCTACCTGCGAGGTGATCCCGACGCGAAGCTGGCGCGGGGGTGGCGGGCCGTCATGGTGGCGGAACCGGTCGGCGCCCTGGTGGCAGGCCAAGCCGCCCTCGCCTTCGACGTGGGGGCGCATCTGGTGCTCGAGGAGCGTTCCCACCGGGCCTTCAGGATCGGGATACATGGGGCGTCGGGCGCCGTCTGACCCCCCGCTCCGGTGGCTCAGGTCTCTGGCGAGACCGGTCGGGCCGGGTCCGGTGACGGGTTCTCCTTGGGACGGAGGTCCACCTTGAGAGTCAGTATCCCGCCCACCAGTTCCGCGACCGCATCGCCGATCATGGCGTAGTCCTGGAAGTCAAGACGAGCCTGGTCCATAAAGCGCTTGCGCTCCGCCCCTTCCAGGGGCGGCAGCCCCCGCTGCCGCACGGCGCGCGCCCGCGCCCGGAAGCGCTGAATCATGGCGTCGGGATCAAAATCGTCCGCGATGGGTAAACTCTAGTTCGAGGGGAGAGCTCCTCGGCCTGGTCCTGCCCGGGGTGTCCTCCAAATGGACCGGGCCGGCGATACACTGGGGGCCCGGTCACGACATGTCTCGACCACCGAAAGACCACGGGAGCGGCACGTGAAAAAGGGAAGGCATCGGCGCTTCGAAGAGGCGCGTGCTCTGAAGCGCTCTACCGAAGAGATCGTCGAGCCCTGCGCGGAATGCGGCGCACTGCCCGGTGATGATCACGCGTCCTGGTGTCTGGCGATGGAAGACGACGACGACGACGAGGAGGAGGAGGAGTACTCCGACCCGGGACCCCGCCGGGCCTGAACATCCGCCGGGCCTGAACAAAGGTCCGAACTCGACCCTCGCCCACCACGGCCGCCTCACGAACGGCCGGTGCGGGTTCGAAGGACGGGATGGGGGAGCGGTGTTCCGGTGGAATGGCGGGCCTGAAGGTACGCGGCGAGGCGCTCGTACACCGCCGCCCCGACCATAGCGGTCAGCTCTGGCTGGAGGGACACGTATACCGGCTGATGGGCCCGAAACGCTTCGGACGCTTCGGTACACCACCAGTGGAATTCCTGCCCCCCGTCACCCCAGTGGCGGCGATCCCATTGGGTGATGGTCGAGGTAACCCAGCCTGCGTCGTCGCTGGTGTCCTCCCGGCGCAGCGGAAGCTGCCAGCAGACGTCCGGCTTGAGCTCGAGCGGCGGGACGGCCCGCTCGAGAGCGGCCTGGTGGAGAGCGCAGCCGGGACCGCCGGGAAAGCCGGGCCGGTTGAGGAAGACACAGGCTCCTGCGACCATCCTGGTGATCCGGGTGCCGTCCGGTTGCCCGCGCACCACGCCGCGGCGGCGGCCGGTCGCCCGGAACTGCCACTGGTCGTCGGTCAGCGTCTGGGCCGCCCGCTCAACCCGGGCCACATCATCGTCGTCGGTGAAATGGGCGCCGTACGAGCAGCACCCCTGCGCCATCTCCCCGGCGGGGCCGGTCAGCACGCCCTGACAGCCGTGCCCGTAGATGCACTGCCAACCGGACAGCAGAAACGTGACGTCGAACACCCACGTCCGTGTCTCCTCCGGGTCCTCGAAGCTGACCCATTCGTGGGCGTCCAGTGGAGCGTCCCGATACGCGGCGCGGGCGCCCGCAGCCGTCGCGGCACTCCGGTTGGCCCTGGCGGCCGATCCGGATGTCCCGCGGGGAGCGGCGCCTCCCCGTCCTGGCACCGCTGCGGTTCTCAACGCCCGCCCAGCCCGAGCAGCAGCTCGCCCGCCGCCACCAGGCCCTTCCAGAATTGATCCATCACCATCCGCTCGTTGGGTGCGTGAATGCGGTCGCCCGGCAGCCCCACTCCGAGGAACAGCACCGGTGCCTGCAACACCCGTCCGAGCGCCTCCTCAGGGCCGCTGCCCCCCTCCCGCGTATAGAGCGGCGGCGAGCCCCACACTGCCTTGATGGCCCGACTCAGGGCGTGCATGGCCGGGTGGTCGATCGGGGTGAGAGCGGGAGCGACGCCTCCTTCGGCATGGATCGTGACCGTCACACCGGGCGGCAGGTGGGCCGCCAGCCAGGCCCGGAAGGCGGACTCGACCGCATCGGGGTGCTGGTCGGGTACCAGGCGGAACGCCACCTTGAACCCCGCGGTGGCAGGCACGACGGTCTTGATCCCGGGGCCGCTGTAACCCCCATGCACGCCGACCACCTCGGCCGTCGGCCGGACCCCGATACGTTCGAGCGGGGTGAAGCCCACCTCCCCCTCCAGGTAGGCAACACCGCCAGCCGTGGCCCGGAAGGCCGCCTCGTCGAAGGGCTGAGCGGCGAGCGATGCCTGCTCCGCCGGTGACAGGGCCCGAACGTCGTCGTAGAACCCCGGCAGGGTCACCCGGCCCTGGTCGTCGTGCAGCCCGGCGGCCAGGCGGATCGCCACCAGGGCGGCGTTAGGGACTGTCCCGCCCCACATCCCGCTGTGCAGATCGATCGACGCCGTCCGTAGGGCCACATCGAAGGCGACCAACCCGCGCATGCCCACGGTGGTGGAGGGGACATCGGGGCTGATCATGCCGGTATCGGACACCACCACCACGTCGCAGGCGAGCCGGGCCGCTTCCGCGACCAGGAGCGGCTCGAAATGGGCGCTGCCCACCTCCTCCTCACCCTCGACGATCAGCTTCAGATTGACCGGCAGGCGGCCGGTTGCGGCCAGCAGCCCCCGGGCCGCTTCAATCTGATAGAGCGTCTGGCCTTTGTCGTCGATGGCGCCGCGGGCCCGGCACTCGCCGTCGACGATCACGGGGTCGAATGGCGGGGAGGTCCACTCCTCGATCGGGTCGACGGGCTGCACATCGTGGTGGCCGTACACCAGCACCGTCGGCGCGGCCGTCCCGGCGTGCAGCCAATCGGCGTAGACCGCTGGACCTCCGCCAGTCTCCAGGATGGTCACATGCTCCAGTCCGGCCTGGCGGCACATGCCGGCGCAGAACTCGGCGGATGCCCGAACGTCGGCCGCACGCTGCGGATCCGCCGAGATGGAAGGAATCCGCAGCCAGGAGAAAAGAGTGGCGAGGATGCGTTGTCGCTCTGTTGCGGCATAGCTCGCCAGTGCCAGATCGGCCATCGCCTGCAACGTACTGCACCGGTGCGACCGGTACTGTGGCTGGCCATGACGGGGTACCAGCGCTGGCTGGCCCGCGTGCTGGTAGCGGTATTGGCGGTGGCGGTGCTGACGGCCTGCGGCGGCAGCGGCCGGCTCCGGTCCAGTCGTTCGGTCCCGACCACGGCGTCCCGAACCGGGCTGGGGGCACCATCACCGGCCCCGACCGCGCCCGGCGCGCCCACCCCGCCGTCGCCCTTGACGTGGTCCGCCTGCCGTGGCGCCGCCGGACCGGCTGGCTTTCAGTGCGCCACGGTCATGGTCCCGCGTGATCCCAGCCGGCCCGGGGGGGCGCAAATCCGCATGGCGATCGACCGGCATCCGGCGACGGGGCGCAAGATCGGGTCGCTGCTGGTGAACCCGGGCGGTCCAGGCGTCTCCGGTGTCGACTTCCTGCCCGGCCTGGTGGCCGAGACGCCGGCCAGCGTGCTCGCCAGCTTCGACATCGTCGGCTTCGATCCCCCGGGCGTGGCCCGCACCGCTCCGATCACCTGCGAGGACGGCCCCGGCCTGGATCGCTACTGGTCCACTGATCCCGCACCCCCCACCCCCTCCGGTTTCGCCGCCCTGGTGGCGGCGGATCGGACCTTCGCCGCCGGATGCCAAGCCCGCGACGGGGCCGAGTTGCCGTATGTGAGCACGGTCGACTCAGCCCGCGATATGGACGTCCTCCGAGCGGCGCTGGGCGACGCCAAGCTGACGTATCTGGGCTTCTCGTACGGAAGCCTCCTGGGCGCCACCTACGCCAATCTTTCCCCGACCCACGTGCGCGCCATGGTGCTCGACGGCGTCCTCGACCCTGCGCTCCCGGACATCACCGCCATCGATCAACAGTCCGAAGCCCTCGACGCCCAGCTGCAAGCGTTCTTTGCGGCGTGCACAGGCGCCGGCGCGGTTTGCGCCTGGCATCCGGCTGGAAATCCCACCGCAACGTTCGAGGGGCTGGTGGACTGGGTGCGTGCAAACCCGTTGCCGGCCAGGGGCACCAACCGCCGGGTGGGGCCCGCCGCCGTGCTCTGGGGTACTGCTGCGACGCTCTACTCGCCGTCCAACTGGCCCCAACTGGCGCAAGCGCTCGAAGCGGCCTCCCGGGGCGACGGGACCGGCTTCCTCGCGTTATCCGACGCGTACATCGGTCGTCATGGCAACGGCACCTACGACAACCTCTTCGAGGCCCTCGCCGCCGTGAACTGCCTGGAGACGCCGCCACTCTCCCTCGCCGCCATTCAGGCCGACGCGCCCCAGATCCAGAGGGACGCGCCCGTCTTCGGGCTGTTCGACCTCTACGGCGAGATCCAGTGCGCGGTGTGGCCTGTGCCCGCGACAGGGACTACCGGCCCGATTCGTGCCACCGGTTCTCCGCCGATCGTCGTCGTCGGCAGCACCGGTGACCCCGTAACGCCTTACAGCTGGGCCCAGTCGCTCAGTCGAGAGCTCTCCAGCGGCGTCCTGCTCACCCGGGTCGGCGAGGGGCATACGGCGTACCTGAGCAGTGCGTGCATCCGCACCGAGGTCGACCGCTACCTCATTTCGCTGACGGTGCCGGCCTCGGGCTCCCGCTGCCCCAGCAACTAGCGCCAAACTGGGAGGCGATGACAACCTCCACCCACGTGACCGCTGCCCTGATCCGGGACCTCTGTGATGCGGTCGGCTCCGACCGGGTCCACGCCGAGCAAACCGAGCTTCACCTGTACGCCCGGGACGCCTCGATGATGGTGGGCGAAGCGGCGGTCGTCTGCTTTCCCACCACCACGGCAGAAGTCGCAGCGGCGGTCCGAGTGTGCCGCGAACATGGCCGTCCCTTTGTTCCTCGCGGCTCCGGGACCGGACTGGCCGGCGGCGCCACCCCGGCTGGAGAGGTGCCCCCCGTGGTCATCGTCACGACGAAGATGAACCGCATCCTGGAGGTCGATCCTGACCAGCGGCTGGCGTGGGTCCAGCCAGGCGTGCTCAATCTCGACCTGTCCCGTGCCGTCGCCCGGTATGGTCTGCACTTCGCCCCTGACCCGTCCAGCCAGCAATCCTGCTCGATCGGCGGCAACCTAGCCAACAACTCGGGTGGTCCGCACTGCTTGCTCTACGGCGTCACCAGCGCCCACATCCTCGCCGTCGAGGTCGTTCTGCCTGATGGCGAGGTCACCGTCCTGGGCGGTCTCGATCCCGAGCCCGACGGGCTCGACCTGCGAGGGGCGTTCGTCGGGAGTGAGGGCACCATGGGCATCGCCACCCGCATCGCGGTCCGTCTGACCCCGCTTCCGCCCACAGTGGCCACCCTGCTCGCCGATTTCTCGGATCTGGGCGACGCCGCGGCCGCCGTGACCGGAATCATCGGGGCGGGGATCATCCCGGCCGCCCTGGAAATGATGGACGCGGTGATCGTCGACGTGGTGGAGGCCTATGTGCGCGCCGGCTTCCCGACCGACGCCGCTGCGGTCCTGCTGGTCGAACTGGACGGTCTGCCTGGCGGTGTCGAGGAACAGACCCGCCGGGTCCGCGACGTCCTCCTCGCCCATCATGCCCGGACAGTGCGGGTAGCAGGAGGGCCGGCGGAACGCGCCATGTGGTGGAAGGGCCGGAAGTCCGCCTTCGGGGCCGTCGCCAGGATCGCGCCCAACTACTACCTGCACGACTGCGTGGTCCCACGGACGCGGCTCGTCGAGGTTCTCGCGGAGGTGCGCGCCATCGCGACCCGGCACGAGCTGATCCTCGGCAACGTCTTCCACGCCGGCGACGGCAACCTCCACCCGCTCATCGTCTTCGACCGCCGGACGCCAGGAGTGCTCGAGCGTGTGCACGCGGCCGGGGAAGCGATCGTCAAGGCGTGCGTGGCCGCGGGCGGCACGCTGTCCGGAGAGCACGGCATCGGGCTCGAGAAGCGCAACGCCATGCCGCTCGTGTTCTCGGCGGCCGACCTCGAGGCCCAGAAGTGGCTGCGGGACGCCTTCGATCCCACCGGGCAGTGCAACCCGGAGAAGGTGCTGCCCCTGGGCGGCTCCCGGTGCGGGGACCTGGCCGACCTGCCAGCGGGGGCGTGGGTGTGAGCGACCTGGCGGAGCGAACCAGTGTGGCTGGTTGCGGCCCCATCCCCCGGATGGTGGCGCGATGAGCGACCTGGCGGAGCGAACCAGTGTGGCTGGTTGCGGCCCCATCCCCCGGATGGTGCCGCAATGAGCGACCTGCTCCAGCACTTCGCGGCCGACGTCGGATCGGAAGGACGGGTGCGTGTCGTGGGCGGCCGCACCCACTGGGACGTCGGGGGGGTTCCGCCGCCGGATGTGCGAGAGCTGGCCGCCCCGTCGGGTGTGGTGGCTCACGAGCCGGCCGAAATGATCGTCCGGGTGCGGGCGGGCACGACCTTGGAAGAGCTGCGGGCCGCCGTCCATGCGGGCGGCCAGGATGTCGCCCTCGAGGCCGACGATCCCACCCGCGCGACGGTGGGTGGGATCCTGGCCGTCGGTCGCAGTGGTTACCGGCGGCTCGGTCTCGGCCCGGTGCGGGACGCTGTCCTGGAGCTCACCGCGGTCAGCGCCCGGGGCGAACTGATCCGATCGGGAGCGCCGCTCGTCAAAAACGTGACCGGCTTCGACCTGTGCCGGCTGCTCGTCGGCTCACTGGGCACCCTGGCCCTCCTCGGGGAGATGGTCCTCCGATGCCGCCCGCGGACCGAGATCGAAGCCTGGTGGGTGGGCGACGGAGCCGACCCTTTCGCGCTGGCCGAGACCCTCTACCGGCCGTTGTCGGTGCTCTGGGACGGCAACCACACCTGGGTCGGGCTGGCCGGCTACCAAGCCGATGTGCAAGGTCAGGCCGATGCCGTACTCGGACCGTCATTCGGCCGGGTGGATGGGCCGCCCGGCCCGCCCGGTCCTGTACGGAGGTCGCGACCGCCCGCGATGGTGCGGGACCTGCCCGGTGAGCTTGGTGGCCGCGGGGGCTGGCTGGCCGAGGTCGGCGTCGGGGTTGTCCACTGCACCGAGGAGGCAGCGGCCCGGATGCCGTCGCCGCCGGTCCCGGCGCAAAAGCTGGTGGAGCTACATGGCGCGATCAAGGAGCGCTTCGATCCCGGCGGGCGCCTCAACCCCGGCCGGCGCGTCCTGGCGGCAGCAGGAGCGTGAGAACATGACTGTGACGACGCCGCTCCGCGTCGACCCTGACGAGCTGGCCGCGTGCGTGTCCTGCGGCCTCTGTCTGGCGCACTGCCCGACCTATCGCGTCACCGGCGAAGAAGGCCTGTCGCCGCGAGGCCGCATCTCGGCGATCCGGGGAGTGATGGCCGGCGGCCCGGTCGACGCCACCTTCGCCCGCCTGATGCAGACCTGCGTCCAATGCCGGGCTTGCGAGACGGCCTGCCCCGCCTCGGTGCGCTTCGGCCGGTTGATGGAGGGAGCGAGGGAACGGCTGGTCCCGATCTCCGTCCCGTTCTGGCAGCGGGCCGCGTACCGCCTGCTCGGACATCACCGGGTGCTCACCGCCTTGACCACCGCCGGGGCGATCGCTCAGCGGGCCCGGCTCGTCCCCAAGGCCCTCACCCGCCGCATGTCGCTGCCCCGGCTGCCGCTGCGGCAGGCGCCGCTGGTGGCGACCGGGAATGACGTGTGGTTGTTTACCGGGTGCGTGATGGACGCCTGGCAGCGAGACATCCACCGCGCTGCCATCGCCGTGCTCGGCGCGTGCGGCGCCGGGGTCGCCCTGCCCGGTCCCGGCGCGGCCTGCTGTGGCGCCCTCCACATGCATGCCGGGTTGCGATCTGACGCGGCGGGCCTGGCCCGGCGGGTCATGGGCGCCTTCCCGGGGTCGGCGCCCATTCTGGTCGACTCGGCCGGCTGCGGCGCTGCCCTGCAGGACTACGGGCACCTGCTCGGGACCAGAGAAGCGGAACAGTTCTCGGCACGGGTCATGGACATTCACGGGTGGCTGGCGGAACGAGCCGAGCGGCTGCCGCGGCCGGACCCCCGGGCACCGCGGCTTCGTATCGCGGTACAGGATCCCTGCCATCTGCGTCACGTGCAGCGCAGTGAGGCGGCCGTTCGAGTGGTGCTGGCCCCCTACGGCGAGATCCTCGAGCTCGACGACGACGGGCGGTGCTGCGGCGCCGGCGGCGCATACAGCGCCCTCCAGCCCGATCTTGCCGGGCGGATCCGGACCCAGAAGCTGGCGGTCATCGCCGCCACTACCCCGGACGTGGTGGCCAGCGCCAACCCGGGTTGCGGTTTGTGGCTGGCCGGAGCCGGGGTCCCCATCCGGCATCCGGTGGAGATCGTCGCCGAGGCGGCGGGATTGGAGACGAGCGCCGGACCGGGGCCCGCCGGTGGCCGGTGAGTTCGAGGACATTCGAGACCGTCTCCGGCAGATTTCCGAAGAGCTGGCGGACCTGGCCATCGAGCGCCTTCGGGAGTCGATCGACGCCGGCGGTGTCGAGCTTCCCGTCGACGAGCTCCGGTTGAGCCGGGCCCGCCGGGCCGTCGAGCGGGCCGTGGCCATTTTGGCCGAGCCCAACGACCTGGACTGGGAGGATTAGCGGACTGGAGGACCTGGGCGGGGCCGGCGCCGGCGTCGGCGTTTTCTGTGGCGAATCCTGCCCAGGGGGGCTGCCGCCCGATTTCTCTGCCGCGAATCCTGCCCATTCAGGGGGCCGCCGCCTGGCTTTCTCTGCCGCGAATCCTGCCTATTCAGGGGGCCGCCGGCCGGATTTCTCTACAGCGAATCCTGCCTATTGGGGCTGCCGCCGGCTTTCTCTACAGCGAATTGTGCCCGGGTGAAGGGCGGCGCGCTACAGAAAAGCCCGGGGTCATTGGTTGGGGGCGAGGGTTGACGGCGTTGGAGTGCGCCCGGCGGCCAGGCCTGCCGCCGCCCTCAGTGCGAAGCCCCATGGTCCGGCTGGTCGAGGTAGCCGTGGCGGCTGAGGAAATCGAGCAGTTCGTCGACGGCGCGGTCGGCATCAACCGGTCCTACCAGGCGGGGCGGGTCGTGGGCAGCGAGGGCGCCGGTCAGGGCGAGAAGGCGCTGCCGGGTCGAACCCTCTGGCGGCGACACCACCCTGGTGCGAGGCCGGTAGGGGCGGGGCGCGCCGGCGTGCCAGCGGCCGGTCACGACGGGATGGCCGCCGGCCGCCAAGTGCTCGGCCGGTGGCCGGACGGCGCCGGCCATCCCGCCCGGCCCAACCGCCACTGGGTCCGCCTCCGGAATCGGGGCGTCGGCGGCGTCCAGCGCGCCCGCCAGTGGCGCTCGCCGCAACTGGACGCCGGCCGCTTCGACCGAGCACACCACCGGGGTGTGGAGCCGGAGCCGTTCCCGCCAGCCGCCGTCCAGCCGGCGCTCAGCGAGAAGGGCGTCCCCGTCGACTTCCAACGACACCAGCCCGAGGGCCTGGCTGGCCCCCAGGTAGTGGGCCAGCAGTGCGGGCACCGCGCCCGTACCGCCGAGCGCGGAACGGTCGCCGCAGACGACCAGGTCAGGCGGGCCCACCCCGGAAAGCACGGCTGCCAGCCGGCGGCCGAGCGCCATCTGGTCGCCCGCGAGCGCGGGTCCGTCGAGCGTGAGGGATCCTGCCAATCGCCCGTCGGCCGCAGCCGGCGTGTCACGATCCGCGTCGCCCCATCGCACCCGCCATGCCGACGCGCCGAGGGCCACCGCCCGACGCAAGGCGCTGTCGACACTCGCCGATCCGGCCGCCACCGCGACCAGCCGCCCGCCCCATGCGTCAGCCGCCCGGCGGGCGTATTCGAGGGCGGCGGCATCCGCGGCGGTCAGGTCGGACCGCCTGGGATCGACTCGCACCGCGCCCGTAAGCGCGTCGACGTTGGGTCGCAGGTCCGACGGAGCCAGACAGGCCACGACTACCCGGATGCGGCCACCTCGACCATCCCGAGCATCACGAGCGCCGCTACCCCGGCCGGCCACTTGGCTCCTGACCCCTGCGCTGGGCCGCAGTTCCTGGTCGGGCTCAGCCACGGCGGAACACGACCCCCTGACCCCCGTCGGGGTAGGTCCAGGTCAGTGCGCCCTCCGAGTTGCAGACGAGATAACAGGTGCCGCACTCGAAGCACTGCTCGTAGTTGAAGAGAATCCCTCCATCTGCGGTCGGAGCGAACAGGTTGGCCGGGCACGCCGTCACGCACGCCTTCGTGGTGCATGACCGGCAGATGTCCGAATCGACGGTGATATGGGGCCGCTCGCCGACCCGGAACTCGATGGTGCTCATGCGTGCCTCGAAGGACATCTCCGACCACCGGCCGATACTCGTCATCGGAACACCCTCAACGTCTCGAACCCGTCTCGAGCCAGGTCCCGCCAGCGCACTCCACGGGCCCTGACCGTGTCGCGGAACAGGCGGATCAGGCCGGGCTTCGGATCCGGGTTGGTCACAGTGAACAGTTGCTCGGCGAGGTCGCACGTCAGGCGGGTGTACTGCTGCTGCATCCGCTCGGAGAGAATCAGGTGCGGGGCGGCGCGCAAGCGTCGGTGGTCCTGCAGCACGAAGTTGGCGTCGAGCGCCCTCCGGTACGATGCGAGCCCGGCCGCGCTCACGTCTCCCGACACGATCGCCCCGGCGGCAGCCTGCCCGGCGGCCAGCCCGGAACCGATGGCGTAGTTGACCCCTTCCAGCCAGATCCCCGCCGCCAGGGTGAGCCCGGCCGCGTCCCCCGCCACGAGCAAGCCGTTGCCGGCCAGGGCGGGCATGGCGTCGTAGCCGCCTTCGGGGATGAGGTGGGCGTCGTACTCCTCGAGCGTGGCCCCCTTGATCGACGAGGCGATCGCCGGATGGGCCTTTAGGTCGGCGATGAGCTCCTCGGGGCGGATCCCGGATGCCGCCAGCCCGGCCACCGAGACCACTACCCCCAGGCTGACGGAGCCCTGGTTGGTGTAGAGGAAGCCGCCACCAGGGATGCCGCGCGTGCAGCCGACGATCTCGATGTCCAGTCCCTCCTGGGGCCCGAGTCCGAAGCGCGCTTCGATGACCTCGGCCGGGAGGGCGAGCACCTCTTTGACCCCGACGGTGTAATGGCCGGCTTCCGCCGGTTTGGCCAGGCCGGCCTCCCTGGCGAGGAAGGAGTTGACGCCATCGCAAGCAATGACGATCCGGGCCTCGAGGTCGCCGTCGGGACGATCGGTGCGGACCCCCGTGATCCGCCCGAACCGGTCGCGCCGCAGGCCGGTGGCCAACGTCGAGGTCACCAGGCGGGCTCCGGCCGCGACGGCTTCGCCGGCCAGCCAGCTATCAAAGTCGGCCCGGTAAGTCGTCATCCCGTTGTAGGGGGGCCGACCCCACGCCTGGGTGCGTACATCGAAAGTGACGGCCTGGGTCGGGGTCATGACCATCGTCGCCCGACGCACCACCCAGCGCTGGACTGGTACGCGCTCCCACCAGCAGGGCAGGACGTCGTCGAGCACGCGGGCGTAGACCACCCCGCCGTACATGTTTTTCGAGCCCGGGAACGGACCCCGCTCGAGGAGTATGACCGATCGCCCGGCCCGGGCCAGGCTGAGAGCCGCCGCCGAGCCGGCGGGCCCGGCCCCGACCACGACGGCATCGACGGGTTCAGCCATCCTCGGCCTCACCCTCGCGCCGACCGGCATTCGCGGCGGCGGCGAGCGCTGTCTCCCCGGCGCCCTCCAGCCCGGCTGGCACCTCGACCCCCAGCCGGGCGGCGAGACGCAGGAGAATGCTGCTGGCGTCGCAGATCAGGCCGAGGTTGGCCATGGCGGTCATTGGGCAGGACGGATCGGTGTTGATACTAACGACATGGCGAGGGATGCCGAGCCCGCTCGTGTGCTGCGTCGCACCGGACACTCCAAACGCCACGTAGAGGTCGGGATCGATGCTGACGCCCGTAGTACCGATCTGGCGCTCGGCTCCGATCCAGCCCGCGTCAGTGACCACCCGGGTGGCTCCAGCGGACGCGCCGAGGGCGGCCGCCACCCGGGCCAAGAGCGCAAAAAACCCCCGTGCCTGCTCGTCCCCTGCCCCCCTGGCAACAAGGCCGGCGCCGCCTCCGAGCACCCGGGTGGCGTCGGCGAGGTCCATGGTGGCGGGGTCCGGCTTGATCAGGCCCAGCACCTCTGGCGCCGTTGGGCTGGGAAGGGCAGGCCCAGGCGGGCCCGATGCAGCCATGGCCGGGAGCGGCGCCAGGCCAGACAGTTTGACCGGGGTCGTCCGGGCGCGGTCTCCGGCCTGTGGGGAAGACCGGACGCCTGGCATCAGGGTGGCGACCGCCGGCGCCGGCCCTTCGACGGATACGACGACGCGACCGTCGACACGAAGCAGATCGGCTCGCACCTGGCCGTCCACCCACTCGACCTGGACGGCGCCGGCCAGCAGGGCACGGTCCAGCTCGGCAGCCAGCCTGGGCGCCAGATCACGACCATCCGGTGAGCCCGGCAGGAGCACGAGCGGGACCGGCTCGAGGACGGGAGCCAGGCAGCGAGCGAGCGCCCCCGGCTCGGTCTCGGTGGCGGCCCACCAGGCGCGGGTCGCGCTCGCCAACGCGGCCGCGGCGTCCTCCGCACCGGAGCCCACCACCACGGCCTGACCCCCGGCCTCGGCGACGGTCTCGTCCGCGCCCGCCGGGAGGCGGCCGCCGCTGGCTACAACCACGGCGACAACGGGTCCAGACAGCCCATCGACGGCCGTCATTGCGGCACCATCCAAGGGACGGCGCCGCAACCCGCCACACCGGTTCGCTCCGCCAGGTCGCTCACAGCGGCACCATCCAAGGGACGGCGCCGCAACCCGCCACACCGGTTCGCTCCGCCAGGTCGCTCACAGCGGCACCATCCAAGGGACGGCGCCGCAACCCGCCACACCGGTTCGCTCCGCCAGGTCGCTCACAGCGGCACCATCCAAGGGACGGCGCCGCAACCCGCCACACCGGTTCGCTCCGCCAGGTCGCTCACAGCGGCACCATCCAAGGGACGGCGCCGCAACCCGCCACACCGGTTCGCTCCGCCAGGTCGCTCACAGCGTCATCGCCACCCGGTGCCCCTCGATCACCGCCGCATGGGCCCGGCGCGGAGCCAGGCAGTCGCCGACACGATGGACCGGGAAATCGGCGTCCGCCAGCTCGTGCCACAGGGCGTCCTCGGGCTGCTGGTGGAGCGAACACACCACCCAGTCACAAACCCGGTCGCGATCCTCACCTGTCGGATGGTGCTGAAGGTGCAGGACGACCGCGCCGTCACCGGACGCCTCGCCGTCCTGGTTGGCCGCGCCGAGCGGAACCAGGTCGGTGGCCTGACGAATGCCCTTGGCGTGGGCGCGCACGTTCCAGGTTTCGAGATCCAGGGTGATCCCCAGATCCTGGCCGACCACCATCCCGTTAGTGACGATCTCCACCAGGGCGCCCCGGTCTGCGAGGAGTTCCGCCACCGAGGTGGCCTGATGAAAGCCGAGCTCATCGACGACCACCACCCGCCCGCTGGGCGCGGCCCGGCCTTCGAGCACGTCCCGTACGTCCACCACCCGCGGTAGGCCCCCCGCCCACCACGGCGGGGCCGGCCGGGCGCCGGTGGCCAGGACGACCACATCCGGCCGGGCGGCGTGGACGATAGCGGCATCGGCCGTTGTGTCGGTTCGCACGTCGATGCCGAGGCGGTGGGCCTCTGCGCTCAGATTGCGGGTGATGTCCAGGAACTCGGCCCGGCTCGGCACGCTCGCTGCCAGCAGTACCTGCCCACCGAGGCGACTCCCGCGCTCGTAGAGGACGACGCGGTGACCGCGCCCGGCCGCCGTGACCGCGGCCTGCAGACCGCCGGGGCCGCCGCCGACGATCACGACCCGCCGGGCCGGACGGGCGGAGCGCGGGGGAGCCGATGGCGGAGGGACCGGGCTCGCAGGGACCGGGCTCGCAGGGACCGGGCTCGCAGGGACCGGGCTCGCAGGGACCGGGCTCGCAGGGACCGGGCTCGCAAGGACCGGGCTCGCAGGGACAGAGGGCGGACGGGAGAAGCGCCGGAGGAATGATCCAACCCGGCCGACGGGCGCCCCGGCACCGACCGCAGCCTCCAAAGCCTCCACACCTTCCGCGCTGGCCGCACCTGCCGCCACCCTCGCCTCCCGCCCGGTCAAGGGATTCTCGATACACCCCAGCCACCGGTTGAGCCCCATGCGGCCGACGCACTCCTGGTTGCACGACAGGCAGGTGCGGATGTCGGCGGCGTGGCCGGACCGGGCTTTGGCCGCGAAGTCGGCATCCGCGATCTGGCCGCGCACCACACCGACGAGGTCGCACAAGCCGGCTTGCAGCGCCCGGTCCGCTTGCAGGGGATCCTTGAAACGGCCCACGCCGACCACCGGCAGGCGGACGGCCTGGCGGATGGCGCTCGGAATGAACATGGCGTAGCCGGGCGGCACCTGCATGCTCGCTTCGATCATGTACAGGGTGGCCGTGGCCACTCCGATGGACGTGTTGACGTAGTCGACCTGGCCGGTGGCTTCGACCAGCCGGGCCACCTCGACCGCGTCCTCGATGGTCGTGCCTCCCTCGATCAGCTCGTCGCCGCAGAGGCGCACGCCGAGGGCGGCGCCCGTGCCGATGGCCTGCCGGACCGCGGCGACCAGCTCCAGCAGCAGCCGGGCCCGCTGGGGCAAGGTGCCGCCATAGCCGTCGCTGCGCTGGTTGGTGGCCGGCGAAAGAAAGCCGCGCACGATAGACGAATGCGAGCATTGCAGCTCGACGCCGTCGAATCCGCCGGCCATGCAGTGCTCAGCCACCCGGGCGTAGCCAGCGACGATCTCAACGATCTCGTGGGGCTCGACGGCCTTGGGTACCTCCCGGAAGAGGGGGTCCGGGATCGGGCTCGGCGCCCACACGGGCAGCCGCGTGTACATGCTGGACGCCTGTCCGCCGTTGTGGTTGATCTGGGCCAGGATCGGCACCCCATAGCGGTGGACGGCGTCGGTGATGCGCCGATACCCGGGGATGACCTCGGCGTGAAAGCCGTGGATGAGCTTCTCGTAGGGCCAGTCGGTGGGGTGGGTCGAGTGCTCCTCGGTGATGATGAGCCCGGCACCCCCGGCGGCGCGTGCCGCGTAGTAGGCGGCGTGCTGTTCGCTCGGCAGGCCGTCCTCGGTGGCGTAGTTGGTCAGGTGGGCGGAGAACACGATCCGGTTGGACAGGGTCAAGGGACCCACCCGCAGCGGCGTGAACAGCTGGCGGTATTGGCCGGCGCTGCTCATTGCCGCCCCATCCAGGCGACGGTGCCGTA
This sequence comes from uncultured Acidimicrobiaceae bacterium, assembly GCA_963834725.1. Taxonomy (GTDB): domain Bacteria; phylum Actinomycetota; class Acidimicrobiia; order Acidimicrobiales; family Palsa-688; genus PALSA-693. The sequence goes on along the minus strand of CAWICN010000001.1, from coordinate 832,785 downwards.
CCGCTTCGCTCCGATCATCGTGCGAACCCTATCGGTGTGGCTTCCGCCGCCGCTTCTGCTCCGAGCCGCGCCAGCGCGGCTCGCCGGCCTTCCAGGACGGCCTCGTGGACCGTCCGGGGCGCGACACAGTCGCCGATCCGCAGCACGGTCGGGTCGCCCAGCGACACGTAGAGGTCGTCGTCAGGAAGGCGGTGCCCGCAGTCGACCACCAGGCCGGCGGGCAGCCGGAAGGTTTCCCCGGTCCACACGTCGGCGCCGTCCACCGAACCGCCGCCGACCATGGTGATGCGGGAACGAAGCTGCCGGGCCACGCCGGCGCGCTGGAGTCGGACGTTGGCATCGGCCAGATCGCCGGTGCGGGACAGCTGCGTGCCCGCGACAGGATCCGGGCTCACCAGGGTGACGGAACGGTCGGTCGTGCTCGCCAGCCATTCGGCGACACCGATGCCGATCGGGCCGCCGACGGGATCGTCGACGACCACGGGGCCGTCGGGCAGCCCACCGGTTCCCCCCTGGAGCAAGGTGAGCGCATCGATGACGGGCGGATCGTTCTGGCCATCGGGATCGTTCTGGCCGTCGGGATCGTTCTGGCCGTCGGGATCGTTCTGGCCGTCGGGATCGCTCTGGCCGTCGGGATACCGCTCGGGGAAAGGACGCGAACCGGTGGCAAGGACCACGTCCCACCCTTCGGCCTGGGCAGCCCGCACGGCCCTGGCGTCGACGGTGACGCCCAGGGAGATCTCTACCCCGAGGCGGGCACATTCGGCCGCCAGCCAGTCGGTCAGGCGCCGCAGGCGTTCCCGGCCGGCGCCGACAGAAGCGAGAGCCAGGGCTCCCCCGAGGGCGCCGGTCCGCTCGCCCAGCCCGACCCGGCGGCCGGCGCCGGCCAGCACCCGGGCACACTCCAGCCCTGCTGGCCCGCCCCCGACGACGAACACCGGCGGGCCTCCCGAGCGCTCCGGCGCCCCGGCGTCCGGCGGGTCTGGATCAGGATCGGTCGTCTCATGCCCGGAGCGAGGGTCACCGACGCAGGTCACGATGGGGTTCCGGTTGTCGCGGACCTGGCAGGTCTGGTTGCAGAGGAGGCACGGTCGGGCTCGTTCGGGGTGGCCGGCCCGCAGGTGGGTCACCAGGCGAGCGTCGGCGATCTGGGCCCGGGTCATCTCGACCAGGTCGGCCACCCCCTCCGCCAGTGCGTGCTCGGCCGCATCAGGATCGGCCACGCTCCCTTGCAGGACCAGGGGGACCCGGCCCGCCGCGGCGGTGCGCATGGCCCGGCACAACTCGACGTTGGTGGCCGCGGGAGTGTGGGCGTCGGGCCGATAGGCGGTGGTGGAGTAAGGGCCGGCCCGGATGACGGTCAGGAGGTCGAGGACCGGGGCCAGGCTGGCGACGTGCTCCGCGGCCGCGTCCGGGGTGACCCCGCCCCATGGGGCCAGCTCGTCACAGGAGAGCCGCAACCCGAGAATGCGATCCGGCCCGATGGCGTCCCGCACTCCCGCCAGCACCTCTCGCGTAAACCGCAGCTTGTCGTCGCCGTAGCCGTCGCCGCGCTGGTTGGTGAGGCCGGAATGGAACTGGCGCAGCAGCGACCATGCTCCGGCGTCGACCTCGACTCCGTCGAGCCCGGCCCTAATGGCCAGCCGGGCCGCCTCGGCGAAGGCAGCGACGATCGCCGCGATTCCCCGCGGCTCGAGCGGGGCCGGCGGCTCCCGGGACACCACGTCGGCAACCCGGGAGGGTGCCCACATCACGTCCTGCGAGTAGGCGCTTGAACCCTGGGCGCCGGTGTGCCCGATACCGGCCAGCATGACGGCCCTATGCGGCCGGCAAGCCTCAGCGACGGCCCGCCATCCGGGACCGCAATCCGGGGCCAGGGGGGCCCGCTCGTACGGCCAGTCGTCCGCCCTGACCGAGGCCGTTTCGATAACGATGACGCCCGCGCCACCCGCCGCCCGGCGAGCGTAGTACGCGACGTGGCGGGGGCCGATCGACCGGCCCCTGGCCAGATTGGTCTCGTGGGGACCGAACACCACCCGCGACGGTGCCATCCGCTCGCCGACAGCGATGGGGTCAGTCAGCAACGGCACCGGCCGGCCGGGAAACGGTCCCCACGATCGGGGGCAGCGGGGCGCTCGGCAAGGTGTTGAGCGCGTCGATGAGCTCTCGGAGCCGAGCGTAGGAGACCCGGTCAAACCTGAGGGCCAGGCGGGCCAGCTCCGGGAAGTCCTCACTGCGGCGTTCGGCCGGGAGCGGGGCGTCGAGTACGCGGATCGGGCGACGCAGGGCGTCGGCGAAGCGCGCTGAGAGGGCGGCCGCCTCCGCTTCAGTCGGGCGGGATTCCAGCCGGACGACCAGCGTGTCACCCACCCAGCGCAACGAGTGATAGTTGCGATAGAAACCCAGGATCTCGGCGGCGGCGTCCTCAACCCGGTCGACAATGCGGTAGAGAACGGTGTCCTCCGGGTTGATCAGGTTGCGGGTGGCCACCTCCTCGGTGACAAACCGCTCCCAACCCTTCCAGTAGCTGCTGCCAGGCATATCCAGCAGCACTACTGGCGCCGGCTCGGCCTTTCCGGTCTGGATGAGCGTCAACAGCTCGAAGGTCTCGTCCAGTGTCCCGAAGCCGCCCGGTAGGACGGCGTACCCGAAGGACTCCTTGATGAGCAGAAGTTTCCGGGTGAAGAAGTACTTCATCGACACCAGCTTCGGATTCTCGGCGATGAACTCGTTGACGCCCTGCTCGAACGGCAGCCTGATGTTGATGCCGAAGGCGTGGTCCGGGCCGGCCCCCTCGAGGCCGGCGGCCATGATCCCGGGCCCGGCACCCGTGACCGTCGACCAGCCGTGCAAAGCGAGCAGGGCGGCCAGGTCACGCGCCTGGGTGTACAGAGGGTCGGTCTGGAGCGTACGGGCCGAACCGAACATGGTGAGCTTTCGCACATGACGGTACGGCGCAAAGACCTCGAAACCTTCGGACATCTCCTTCAGGGCGGCGTTGGCGATCTTGAGGTCCAGCCGGTCGGCGCCACCCGACCCCAGCCGCACCACCGTTTCGAGGATCTCCCGCAGCTGGTCGCGATTCGCGGTCACCCCCATCACGTCGAGGAGGGCGTCAAGGTGCTCCGGCGGCACCGCGTGGTCGGCCATGGCCGGCTTCACCTCAGCGCGGGGCCGCGGCCCGGTCCACCAACCAGATCACCTGATCGGAGGTGACGTGGGCGGCCGGCAGGTCGGCGCCGTCGAGGATGGCCTGGACTGTGGCCCGCTTGTGCCCCCCGGCCACGGTGAACAGGGCGAGCCGCGACCGGGCTATTCCGGCGTAAGTGAGCGTGAGTCGCGGCAGGCGGTTCCGGCCGGAGGGGTCCTGGTTGCGAGCTACCAGCTGGCCCGGATCGGCCTGGAGGGCGGGGGATTGCGGGAACAGCGACGCGGTGTGCCCGTCCAGACCGAGGCCGAGGTGGATGAGGTCCAGCTTGCCGACCTCCCCGAGTCGAAGCTGATAGGCGTCGGGTCCCTCCTCACAGCTCATCGGATAGACAGCGTTGGCGGTTCCGACGCGCTCCAGGAGCGCCTTGCGCACCAGGTGCTGGTTCGAATCGGCGTGATTCGGCGGTAAGCAGCGCTCGTCGCCCCAGTACACGTTGACGCACAGCCAGTCGATGACGTCGGCGCTTTCGGCGGCCAGCCGCTCGTAGCAGACCCGGGCCGTGTTCCCGCCACTCAGGGCCAGCCCGAACAGTTCGTCGGGGCGGCGATCGAAGGCCGCGATGACGTGCTCCGTAAAGGCGCCCGGCAGGTCGTCGACGACGATCAGCTCTCCGTTCACGGCGAGCAACCTACACACCGAGGGTCGTGGCCGCAGCCAGGGCGCGCTCCCAGGTCACGTCCGGCTGCAGGTGCATCAACGCGTCCGCGAGGGAGGTGGCGAGGGGATCCTCGGCGAGTGCGATGGGTTGCGGGTTCTCCGGCACGGCCGAAGCCGCGTCGAGATCGTCGGTCAGCTCGGCCCGGGCCGACACTGTCCGGTTGAGCTCGCCGCGGACGACCTCGAACCGGGCCTGCTCGCCACCGCGGCGGCAGATCACCCGGATCTCGACGTGCCGAGCGTCCACCAGCCGCACCTGATCGGGATGGAGGCGCAGCTGAGCGGTCAGCCAGCCGCCCAGCAGGTGCCGGGGGCCGACCTTGCCGGAGACTTCCACCCGCTCGACCGCGCCGAGCCAGGGCCGGCGGGCGACCGGCTCGAACAACCCGGCCAGCAGTTGACGCCACGGGGCGAGCCGGATCCACGACAGGTCCACCACGGTCTGGCGCCGGGCCAGCTCCAGCACGGCCCGGGTTCGGCCGGTGTCCGCGGCGTCGCGGGTGTCGATGAGCACGGCGGTCGCGACCGGGAGCAGCGGGTCGGATGGATCGGGAACGTCGCCGACGTACCAGACAGGGACGGGCAGGTCCGACAGCGTGAACGCTTCCACCAGAGAGTCCAGATGCCTGGCCGCCTGACCCCCGACCGCGAGCGCCACCTCTTCGAAGTTGATCTGGTGTCCGGCCTCCTCCGCCGCGTAGAGGACGGCCCGGCCGTCGAGGGTGACGACCTGGTCCGGGTCCGGGCGGAGCAGCACGATGCGGGCCGGGTGGTGGAGGCCGAGGGCCCGGAGAGCCCGGGTGGCGGCGCGGGCCTGCTCGTCGCTCGGGATGACCGCGACCAGGGTCATCACCGCGGTCCGGGCCCCGTTCTTGGCCAGCGACTGGTGGCGCAGATCGGCGAGGGCCTTGACTACCTCGCTCAGCCGGACGCCGTCCGCCTCCCAGGTGTCGACTGCTACGGCGTTCGCCACTGGCGACCGTCCCGCTCGATGAGCTGATCGGCCTGGCGGGGGCCCCAGGTCCCCGCCGCGTAACCGGCCAGCGGCACCTGGCCTTCCTCCCACGTGCTCAGGATGGGCTGGACGATCTGCCAGGCCTGGTCGACTTCGTCGCTGCGGATGAAGAGGGTGGGGTCGCCGACCATGGCGTCGAGCAGGAGACGCTCGTAGGCATCAGGCGCCTCCTCCAGGAAGGACGCGCCGTAGGACATGTCCATCAGGACGTCACGCACCTTGAAGGCCTGACCGGGGACCTTGGCGCCAAAGCGGAGGGCGACGCCCTCATCGGGCTGGATGCGCATCACCAGGGCGTTGGGGCGGAGCTCCCGGCTCTCCGCCGCGTTGAACGCCAGGTGCGGGACGCTCTGGAACTGGAGGGCGACCTCCGTGACCCGCTTGGGCAAGCGCTTGCCGGTCCGGATGTAGAAGGGCACGCCGGCCCAGCGCCAGTTGTCGACGTACAGCTTCATGGCCATGTACGTCTCGGTGACGCTATGGGGATCCACGTCCGGCTCCTGCCGGTAGGCGGGGACGGCGACCCCCTCGCTCCAGCCGCTGTCGTACTGGGCCCGCACCACATCGGCGAGAACCCGGTCCGGGGTCGGGACCACGACCGACCGGAGGGCCTTGACCTTCTCATCGCGGATCCCGTGGGCGTCGATCCACCCGGGCGGTTCCATGAGGGTGAGCGACAGGACCTGCATTACGTGGTTCTGGACGATGTCGCGGAGGGCGCCGGCCCGTTCGTAGAAGCCGCCTCGCTTCTCGACGCCGATCGACTCGGCCACGGTGATCTGGACATTGTTGACGTAGCGGCGATTCCACAAAGGTTCGAAGATGGCGTTGGCGAAGCGCAGCGCCAGGACGTTCTGGACGGTCTCTTTTCCGAGGTAGTGATCGATCCGGTAGATCTGGGACTCCTCGAACGTGTCGTGCAGGGCGGCGTCCAGGGTGCGAGCGCTGGCCAGGTCCCGCCCGAAGGGCTTTTCGATCACCAGCCGGACCGCCGCGCCCGGACGGGATGGCCTGTGGAGGCCGGCGGCGCCGAGGCCCGCGGCCACGTGATCGAACACGGCGGGAACGGTGGCCAGGTAGTACGTCCGGTTGCCGGGCAGGCCCAGCTCTTCGTCGGTGTCGTCGAGCTCGGCCCGGAGCCGGGTGAAGGTATCCGGATCGTCGTAGTCGCCCGCCAGGTACCGGCTGTGCTTGACGACGTCGTCCCAGCCGCGGCCGGCGTCGGGCACGGCTGCGGTCATCATGTCCCGGAACTCCTGATCCTCGAGGCGGCTCCGTGCCACACCGATCACCGCGAAGCCCGGCTCGAGCAGGCGACGCCGGTGCAGCCGTTCGAGGGCCGGCAGCAGCTTGCGGGAGGTGAGATCGCCCGAGGCGCCGAACACCACCAGGACGCCCGGTGGCGCCCGCCGGGCGGTCTGGAGACCCTCGGCGAGCAGGTTTCGCTCTGCTGCACCGGGGGTGTCGGGCGGCTCGGTCATGCCGAAGCGTTGGCCTTGTCGTGAAGGGATTGCAGCAGCTGCTCGTAGCTCTTGGTAAAAGACGCCACCCCTTCCTCCTCGAGGACGGCGGACACGTCGGCCATATCGATGCCAATCCGCTGCAGCGCGTCGAGATCAGCCTGGGCGGCGGCCACGTCGGTGTCCACGGTGCGGGCCACGGTCCCGTGGTCCTCGAAGGCAGCGATGGTGGTGTCCGGCATGGTGTTGACCGTGTCGGGGCCGATCAGGTTGTCGACATATAGAAGGTCCGGGTAGGCCGGGTTCTTGGTGGACGTCGACGCCCACAGAGGGCGTTGCCGATGGGCGCCTCGTGCTGCCAGCGCCTCCCATCGGGGACCGGAGAAGCGTTCCTGGAACAGCCGGTAGGCCAGCTTGGCCTGGGCCACGCCGGCTCTACCTTCGAGGCCGGCGACACCGCCGGACTTGCCTTCGTGCCCCGCCACCGCGCCGGACTTGCCTTCGAGCCCGCCGCCGATCTGCTCCAGCCGGCGGTCGACCTCGGTATCGACCCGGCTCACGAAGAACGACGCCACGCTGTGCACCTTCGACACATCCCCTCCAGCCTCGGCCAGGGCCTCGAGACCGGAAAGGTAGGCCTCGATGACCTCGGCGTAGCGCGACAGGCTGAAAATGAGGGTCACGTTGATGTTGCGGCCCTCGGTGATCATCTGCCGGATGGCCGGCACACCTTCGGCGGTAGCGGGAATCTTGACCAGCAGGTTCGGGAGGCGAATCCGGTCGTGCAGGTTGCGGGCCGCTTCGACGGTGCTCGGGGTGTCGTTGGCGAGCACCGGCGACACCTCGATGGAGACGAACCCGTCGCCGCCCTGGGCGGCGTCATACACCGGGCGAAGGACCCCGCACCCCTCGGTTACGTCCTCGGTGGCCATCTCCCAGAACGCCTCCTCGACCGACAGCTGGCGGATCAGGCGAGCGAACTGCTCGTCGTAGGCATCCGATCCGGTCATGGCCTTCTCGAAGATGGTCGGATTGGAGGTCACCCCCCGGACCCCCTGGTCGATCAGCGCCCGGAGGTGCCCTCCACGAACGGCGGGCCTCGAGAGGTTGTCGATCCAGGCACTCTGGCCACACTCATTGAACAGGTCATGCAGGCGTGTCATCTATCCGCCCTCCAAATCGTCTTTGCGTCAGTCTTTTTTGTCATCGAGGAACTCCAGCTCCGCCAGCAGGACGATCGCCCGGTCGGCCACGTTTTCGGCGGTGAAGCCGAAGTCCGCCAGCACTTCGGCGCCCGGGGCGGATAAGCCGAAATGGTCGAGCGCCACCGAGTCGTCCGCCCACCGGGACCAGCCGAAGGACGCCGCCGCTTCGACCGACAAAACCGGCGCCCCCGCACCGAGGACCGAGTCCTGATAATCGTCGTCCTGCTCGTCGAAGAGCTCCCAGCTCGGCATGGACACCACCCGGGCCGTGATGCCGTCCGCCGCCAGAAGTTCGGCCGCGCCGACGCAGACCGCCACCTCCGAGCCGGTGCCGATCAACACCAGATCGGGATCATCGCTCCCCTCGATCAGGCTGTAGGCACCACGTTCGAGCTCCGCCGCCCTGATGTCGGTGCCGGCCAGGACCGGCACGTTTTGCCGGCTGAGGATCAGGGCCGTCGGTCCGTCGCGTTCGATGGCCACCCGGAGGGCGTGCGTCGACTCGTTGGCGTCGGCCGGGCGGATCACCCGGAGTCCTGGCATAGCCCGCATGGCGGCGAGCTGCTCCACCGGCTGATGGGTCGGGCCGTCCTCGCCCAGTCCCACCGAGTCGTGGCTCCAGAAATAGATCACCTTCGCCTGCGACAGGGCGGCCAGGCGAACGGATCCTCTCATGTAATCGCTGAAGACGAAGAAGGTCCCGCCAATGGGGATGACGCCGCCGTGGCGGCTGAGCCCGTTGAGTACTCCGCCCATGCCGTGCTCGCGGACGCCGAAAGCGATGGCCGCGCCTTCCGGGTGCTCCCGGCCCTGTGACGCGACGTCGTCCAGCTTGGTCCCGGTGTTGCCGGTGAGATCAGCCCCGCCAGCGACGAGCCCGGGGACATCGGTTCGCAGGGCGTTGAGAGTGGCGTTACTCGAGTGGCGGGTGGCGACCTGCTCGCCGGGGGTACGCCACACCGGCAGCTTCGATTGCCAGCCGGGCCGGCCTCGATTGGCCCACACGACGTCCCATTCGTCTCGATCGCCGGTCCAGGCCGCCAGTCGTTTCTCCCAGGCGTTTCTGGCCGTCTGGCCGCGCCGGATGGCCTGGCGGTAGAAGTCGAGAACGGCGTCGGGCACCCAGAACGTCTCGTCGGGCGGCAGGCCCAGGATCTCTTTGGTGGCTCGGACCTCGTCCTCACCGAGCGGCGAGCCGTGAGCCTTCGGGCTGTCGGTCAGATGGGGGGCCGGCCAGGCGATATGGCTGCGCAGGATCAGCAGGCTGGGCCGGTCCTCGACGGCCTTGGCCCGGCGGAGGGCGGCGTCGAGTGCGGCGGTGTCGTTGGCCGCCTCGCCCAGCCGGTCGACGTGCCACCCGTAACTCTCGAAGCGCATGGCGGCGTTGTCCGAAAGGGTGAGCTCGGTCGGACCGTCGATGGTGACGTGGTTGTCGTCGTAGAGGTAGATGAGGCGGCCCAGACCGAGGTGGCCGGCCAGCGAGGCGGCCTCGTGGCTGATCCCCTCCATGAGATCGCCGTCGCTGCAGATGACATAGGTGTGGTGGTCCACGACCTCGGGACCGAACCGGGCTCGCAAGATTCGCTCGGCCAACCCGAGCCCGACCCCGTTGGCGAAGCCCTGCCCGAGAGGGCCGGTGGTGACCTCGATGCCGGGCAGGTCGTGCACCTCGGGGTGACCGGGCGTCCGGCTGTGCAACTGCCGGAACTGGCGCAGATCCTCCAGCTCCACGGCGTACCCCGTCAGGTAGAGCATCGAGTACAGGAGGATGCAGGCGTGGCCGCAGGACAGTACGAACCGGTCCCTGTCGGGCCATTCCGGCTCGCTCGGGTCATAGGTCATGATCTGCGCCCACAGGACGTGCGCCAGCGGAGCCAGCGCCATGGCCGTGCCGGGATGTCCCGAGTTGGCCCGCTGCGGGGCGTCCATGGCCAGGCCCCGGATCACATTGATCGCCAGCTGCTCGATGTCGTTGGTCACCAGGTGGTGCTTCGTGTCGTCGGTCGCCAGGTGCTCCGTCAGCTCCTGGTCTCTGGTCGCCAGGGGCTCCGTATCGCTGTCTGGCATAGCTGAACAGTACCCAGCCTGCGGCCCTACTCCCGCCCCGTCACCCGGGGCAGTGCTCGTCGGCGCCGCCGGCAAGATCGGGTGGCCGCGGTTCAGACCGGTGGGAGGAGGGTGAGGGGCACGATAGTCGGCGGGCCGTCGGGCAGCAGGCGACAGTGGGCCTCGATGGTGCCGAAATCCCGGTATTCCAGCTCGCCGCGGACCAGTCGGTAGGTGAACTTGCCCGGCTCGACCTGGAACGGCGAGACGTTTCTGGCGATCTGGTCGCCCTGCTCGTCCCGGAAGACCACCTCCAGGATGCCCTGGCCATCCTCGGCGGGACGGCACCGAACCAGCACGATCAAATGCGGAGTCACCGTGACCGGCGGCGCAGCCGGCGCCGGCAGGGAGAACATGATCCCGAGGAGGTCAACCCGGGTCGAGGGCCCGGGCACGGGCCGCAGGTCGATGTTCTCGGCGAAAAGGGCGGAGACGATGTCCATGTCCGAGATCGCTCTGATCAGACCGGCTGGGGTGTCCGGGCGGCCCGCACCGTCATGCGGGGCCGGGCGTGACGAACCTGCACCAGGCGCAGCTTGCGGGCCCAGGCGATCGTCCACCACCCCGGGTCGATCTCGCCCCGGTGGAAGGCCAGGCGGGCCGATGTGGGAGCGGCGTGATGGTTGCTGTGCAGCCCCTCGCCCGCGGTGAGCCAGGCCAGCCACTGGGTGTTGGCCGCCAGTCCAGCAAACGGGCGCTGGCCGAAGCGGTGTCCCACCGCGTTGACCGCCGAGTTGAGCAGTAGATAGCTGACCGTATGGGTCGCCGCCGCGATCGCGGCCAGCTCCCAGTTGCCCCAGAACAGCAGCAGCAGGATGCCCGAGCCCACCCCCAGGCCCAGGTAGCCGCGGTCGAACAACACCCGGTCCCACCTGTCAACGGGAAGGTCCTTGGCGTACTTGCTGACCGTGATCCGGTCATGGGCAGCCCGCCGGTACAGGACCACGTTGCCAATCTGCACGGAGGCAAAGCCCTCGAGAAGCGGCGAGTGGGGGTCGCCCTCGATGTCGGTGAAGGCATGGTGGCGGCGGTGGACCGCCACCCACTCCCTGGGTTTGATTCCGGTTATGACCCAGGTCAGTACCCGGCAGGTGAAGCGCAGACCGGGGGCCATGGTGACCGCCCGGTGCGCCAGCGTTCGATGCAGAAAGACCGTTGTCAGGAAGAGGGCGACCTGACAGACGAGCAGTCCGGTCAGCACTGCGAGGAGAATCCCGGGCACGCCTTCAACGTAGCCGGGCTGACCAGATGGTAAACACCAGGCTGGCGGGTTCGTGCCTGGCTCCAGACCTACTCTGCGGGAATGGGCCGGTACGGCAGAAGGGGCGGTCGGATCTCGGTGGCGCTGGCAGCTGGATGCGCGGCCGCCATCACAATGGTTCCGCGGGCACCTGCTGACGCGGTGTCGGCTCCGTCCTCAGCCCCATCTGGTGTGACCGCCACTCCCGTCCTGTCGGTTCGGCGCATCCCCGGATGGGTCGCCGAAACGGTGGCGGCCCAGCGCTTGGCCCCGACCCTCTCGGCGCTGCTGGCTCGACCGGTTCTGGGTGCCGGGGTACGCACCGGCTGCCTCGTCGTCAGCCAGGGCGGCCGCACCCTGTACGCCGATCACCCTCTCCTCCCGGTGATCCCGGCCTCGAACATGAAGCTGCTGACCGCCACGGCAGTGCTCGACCGGCTGGACGAGGCCCACCGGATGGTCACGACCGTCGTGGGGGCCCGGCCCCGGGCGGGTGCCGTGAACGGCGACCTGTATCTCGTCGGCGGCGGCGACCCGCTCCTCGCCACCGGCCCCACCGCCACCGAGCTTCGATACGGCGAGACGCTGTACACCTCGCTCGGCCAGCTGGCCGCCCGGGTGCGGGCGGCCGGCATCACCAGGGTGACGGGATCGGTCGCCGGGGACGAGAGCCGCTATGACCAGCTCCGGACCGTCCCGACCTGGGAACCGGTGTACGCGGCGGAGGGCGACGTCGCCCCGCTCGAGCGCGCTCGAAGTCAACGATGGCGCCTCGTCTGCATCTGTTCTCGGTGGCATGGGCACGTCATTGTCGGCGGGGACCCTGGCGGCAACGACGGCCGCGAACCCAGCGGCGAGGGCCGCGGCTACCTTCACCGACGCACTGGCCGCCGCGGGGGTCAGAGTGGCCGGGTCGCCAACCACCGGCAAGGCGCCCCCTGGTCTCCCGACCCTCACCAGCGTGGCCAGCCTGCCGCTCGGCGAGGAGGTGGACGCCATGCTGGCCGTGAGCGACAACACCGCGGCGGAGCTTTTCACCAAGGAACTGGGCTTCGAGACGGCCGGCACGGGCACCACGGCCGCCGGCGTCGCTGCGATCCGAACCAGTCTGGCCGCCGCCGGGCTTCCCGTGTCCCAGCTCGTCGGCTACGACGGCTCGGGGCTCGATCGAGGCGATCGGGTCACGTGCAACCTGATCCAGACGGACCTCGAACATCTCGGCCCGAACAGCTGGGTGGGCCGCGGCCTGCCCATCGCCAGTAAGACCGGGACGTTGAGGGACCGGATGCGAGCCACCCCCGCGGCCGGGCGACTACGGGCCAAGACCGGCAGCCTCGCCGACGTGGTGGCCCTGAGCGGATTCGTGCTCCCTGATGCCCGGACCCATGCCCCGGGTAGCGTCCTCGGGAATCCCATCGTCTTCTCCCTGATCTTCAACCAGGTGCCCAACCAGGTCGCCGCCCAGACCGTCGCCGATCAGGTCGGGGTGGCGCTGGCGACCTACCCAAAGCTGCCCCCCCTCGCTGACATCGAGCCCCGCCCATGAGCCCCTCACCTATGACCAGGCGCCTGCCCATCTTTCCGCTCGGCACAGTGCTCCTGCCCACCCAGCTGCTCCCGCTCCACATCTTCGAGCCGCGCTACCGGGAGCTCATGCGGCAGCTGACGGAGCCGGACTCGCCCCGAGAGCTCGGCGTGGTCCTGATCGAACGGGGCCATGAGGTGGGCGGGGGCGACCAGCGAGTGGGTACCGGGACCGTGGGCCGACTGGTCGCCGCCCAGCAGACGCCTGACGGCCGGTGGATGGCGCTGTTCACTGGCACGGAACGATTCCACGTCGTCGAATGGCTGCCCGACGACCCGTTCCCGCAGGCCCGCGTCGAGGGGCTGCCCGAACCGGAATGGGATCCGGTCGACGAACCGGTGCTCGCCCGCGCCGAAGAGCTGGTCCGCGACACGCTGGCCCTGGCTGCCGAGCTGGGGGAGGCCGAAGTGCCGGCCGGCTTCGAGCTAGCCGACGACCTGGCCGAGCGGTCGTGGCAGCTGTGCGCGGCCGCCCCCCTCGGGCCTTTCGACCGCCAGCGTCTACTGGAGGCGTCGAGGTCGGTCCGACTGGTCACCTTGATGGAGCAAACGGCCGCGGCTCGGGAAATGCTTGCTTTCCGCCTCGGCGGCGGGTAAAAATCGCGAGTTTGTGACGGGTCCTGCGTTAGATGACACCCGCCGACGGTCGGTCGGAACTCTGGTGGACGAGTTCGTGAGCCTGGTCGTTGCCTACGCCAAGCAGGAAACCGTCGATCCCATCAAGTCGCTCGGACGATTCATTGGGCTCGGCATTGCGGGGGCGCTCCTGTTTGCGGTCGGAGGAGGGCTGGCGGCGCTGGCGGCCATCCGGGCCGTCCAGGCGGAGACGAGCCGGCACCTGACCGGTAGCCTGACCTGGACCCCGTACTTCGCCGCTTTTATCATAGGCGCCGTCGGCGTCGCGATGGCATTGATCGGCATCAACAGAGCCACCCATCGCAATACCAGCAAGTCGACCGGGGGACGGCCGCGATGAACCTGAAGCTCCCCGGGGTGAAGCTGGTCCCGGTCTCGGGCAGCGGCCCGGACGGCAGGGTGGAGATCACTGATATCCGGTCCAAGCTGGGGGAGATCCGGGGTGAGGTCGACGAGACCACCGAGCAGGCCAGGCCCTACGCGTGGTATGCGGGCGTGGGCGGCGCGGTGCTGCTCGTGATCATCGCCTTTGCCCTCGGTCGCCAGCGGGGACGGCGCAAGGAGTCCTGGGTCGAGATCCGGCGACTGTGACCAGGCTGCCGTGACCAAGCTGTGGCGCTCGCTGTTGCGGCGAGGCATGCGTCTGGGGTTCGACCGTGGGGTCCTCGAGGGCAGGCCGCCCTGGCTGGTCCTCGGCGCCCTGGCCGTGCTCCTGCATCTGGCCAACCGGGCCATGCAGCGCGACGTCGAGACGGTCATCCGCACCGATCTCAACCTGGACGACACCTTCGAGATCGGCGAAGTGAGGCGCTAGCAGGCCGCTGAGCCCGGGGGGGCCGGCGGTGGCGTCACAATAGAAGCGTGAAGGTCCTGTTGCGCAATCCGCGTCGCGAGATGGAAGTGGCCGGCCCGCTGGCGGTGCAATCCCTGCTCGACCGCCTGGACCTCAACCGGGAGTCGGTACTGATCATCGTGGACGGGACCCTCGTGACCGGCGATGCCTGGTTGCGGGAGGGATCGACCATCGAGGTGCGGCCAGTGATCTCCGGCGGCGCCCGGTGACCCGCGGCGCCGCCATCACGAAGCGGGTGGCCCGATGAAATGCCGGGCGTGCCGCGAGCCGGCGGTGATCGACATCCGGCGGCACAACGCCGCCTTCTGTGGCCCGTGTTTCGTTCGCCATTGTCAGGAGCAGGTGCGCCGGGCGATCGAGGCGTTCGACATGGTCGGTGCGGGCGAGAGAGTGCTGGTGGCGGTGTCCGGGGGCAAGGACTCCCTGGCCCTGTGGGACCTCCTCCTCGACCTCGGCCTGGCTGCTGACGGGCTGTACCTGGGCCTCGGGATAGGGGAGTACAGCGACGAGTCCGGGCGCTATGCCCGGGCGTTCGCCGAGCGCCGGCAGGCCACGCTGGTGGAGATCGACCTTCGCGGCCAGTTCGGATTCGACATCCCAACCGGCGCGGTGGCGGCACGCCGTGCCCCCTGCTCGGCGTGCGGGCTGTCAAAACGGCACCTCTTCAATCAGGCCGCCCTCGATGGTGGCTACGACGTGATCGCAACCGGCCACAACCTCGACGACGAAGCGGCCGTCCTGTTCGGCAACGTCCTGCGATGGGACCTCGCCTATCTGGGCCGTCAGTATCCGGTGCTGCCGGCGAGTCATGGCTTCGCCCGCAAGGTGAAGCCGCTGATCCGTCTCGGCGAGCGGGAGATGGCCGCCTACTGCGTGTTGCGCGGCATCGACTACATCGTGGAGGAGTGCCCGATGGCTGCGGGCAACCGGCATCTCGGGTACAAGGACGCCCTCAACGCCATTGAGGTCACCTCGCCGGGCTCCAAGGCCGCGTTTTATTTCGGGTTCCTCGACCGGATGGCAGCCCTCGTCCAGCCCAACGCCGAGGAGGAGCGGGCCAACCTTCACCCCTGCCCGGGGTGCGGTGCACCGACTGTCAGCGAACTGTGCGCCTTTTGCAAGCTCGTTCAGCGGGCCGCGGCCAGCGCGGATCGACGGGGCTCAAAGTCCTCGAGGAACGGGTGATCGTGAGCCGTCCATTCGAGGCCGGTGAACGGATTCTGCTCTTCGACACCAAGGGGCGCCGCTACCTGGTCGAGCTCGCATCGGGCGGCGAGTTTCACACCCATTCCGGACCCGTACCGCACGACGACCTGATCGGACGCGAGGAGGGCTGGATGGCCCGTTCGACTCGCGGCGCCCGCTACATCGCCGTGCGCCCCACCCTGGCCGAGGTGGTGCTCAAGATGCCACGGGGCGCCCAGGTCATCTACCCCAAGGATCTCGGACCGATCCTGATCATGGCGGACGTGTTCCCTGGTGCCCGCGTCTTCGAGTCCGGGCTCGGGTCCGGCGCCCTTTCGATGGCGCTGTTGCGCGCCGGCGCCGAGGTGACCGGCTACGAGGTGCGGCCCGACTTCGCGGCGAGAGCCCAGGCCAACGTGGCCGCCTTTCTCGGCGCGGGCACCCTGAATCGCTACCACGTGGAGATCCGGGACACCTACGACGGGGTGAACGAAGACGGCTTCGACCGGGCCGTGCTCGATCTGCCCGAGCCCTGGCGGGTGGTGAAGGCCGCCGAGGCGGCGCTGTGCCCTGGCGGCATCCTGGTCGCCTACCTGCCCACTATCGGCCAGGTCAGCTCCTATCGCGGCGCCCTGGAGCGCAGCGCCTTCGGTCTGGCCGAGACCATCGAGGTGCTGCAGCGCAGCTGGCACGTCGAGGGCCAGTCCGTCCGTCCCGACCACCGCATGGTCGCCCACACCGGCTTTCTCACCTCGGCCCGGCTGCTTGGCGCCGACGGGTCCGGACCCGCCGGGCCCCGACCGGCAGAGTCCCGACCGCCAGAGCACGCGGAGCCCTGAGCCGGATCTATGGACACGCTCGACCTGATCGTGATTGCAGGGGCGGTGATCGCCGCGCTGGGCGGCTACCGGCTCGGCTTCTTCGGCCGGGTCGCCTCGTGGCTCGGCCTCGCCCTCGGCTTCTACGTCGCCATCCGGCTGCTGCCCTCGGTGCTGATCCGCCTGACCTCAGCCGCCCCCGCCACCCAGCTGGCGGTTGCCGTGCTGATCCTCGTCGGCGGGGCCGTCATCGGCCAGGCGCTCGGCCTGGTCGTGGGGTCGCGGCTCCGCCGGGCCCTGCCGGGAGGCCCGGTGCGACAGGTGGACCGGGTGGTGGGCGCAGGCACAGGGATCGCCGGAGTGGTCGTCGCCCTCTGGCTGCTGCTGCCATCGATCGCTTCGGTTCCGGGGTGGCCGGCCCGGGCCACCGCGGATTCCGGGATCTCACGCTGGGTATCGGGGAACCTGCCCAACCCACCGAACGCCCTGCAGGTGCTCCGGCGCCTCATCGGGCAGGACGCGCCGCAGGTGTTCGCGGTCCTTCATCCCGGCGCCCCCGCCGGCCCGCCGCCGGTCGCCAGCCCCCTCCCCGCGGCCGTCACCCAGACCGTGGAGGCTTCCACGGTCAAAGTCGAAGGGCAGGCGTGCAACCGGATCTACGAGGGGAGCGGCTTTGCGGTGGCCAACGACCTGGTGGTGACCAATGCGCATGTCGTGGCCGGAGAGCCGGCCGGGCAGACCTCGGTGCTGCTGCCTTCCGGACGCCAGCTCCCCGCGACTGTGGTCATGTTCGACTCTCGCCGGGACCTGGCACTGCTGGCGGTCGGCAACCTGGGCGAAACGCCGCTGCCGCTCAAGGTGGTGGGCGCCGGGGCGACCGGGGCCGTCTTCGGCCATCCGGATGGCCGGGACCGGGTCGCTGTCACGCCCGCCCGGGTGGCCCAGGCCATCGAGGCCGTTGGCAAGGACCTCTACGACACCACCAACACCACGCGGAACGTCCTGGTGCTCGCTGCCGACCTCGCCCATGGCGACTCGGGTGGGCCGCTCGTCAACTCCACGGGGGATGTCATCGGAGTGGCCTTCGCCATCTCCGCCAACCAGCCGTCCACCTCGTACGCGTTGAACACGACTGAGCTCGAAGCGGCCCTGGCCGAACCCCAGAACCCATCCGGCATCTCCACCGGGCCGTGCCTCACCGGCTGATCGTCGGATCCGGGTGGCCGCCGCCGGCCGAGTTGGCGGCCTTCACTCTCATGATCGACGATTCGGCGCCATTGGTTACCCCCGTGTCTTCGCTAGTTACCCGGTGTTTTCTCTTCCGTGGCGAGGGTTGACGAGACAGTTTTCGGGAGGCGATCTCGCAGCCCCGGGCCATGCTCTCGAGCTTGGCCCACGCCACGTCGGGGTCGATTCCTCGCATGCCGACGTGGATCGAAAAGCCGCAATCCACGCCTGCCATCAGCCGATCAGGGCCGACCAGGCCAGCCCAGCGCTCGAGCCGCTCTGCGACCAGTTCGGGATGCTCTATGTAGTTTGACTGGGGCTCGATCACGCCGGGGCAGATGACCTTGTCGTCGGGCACGCCGAGCTCGGCGAGCGTGGCCCACTCGTGGGCGTGACGGGGGTTCGCGGCCTCGAAGAGGACGGTTTGGGGCTTGGCGGTCCACACCAGGTCGATGACGTCGGCCAACGGTACGTCGCGATGATGGGGCCCGGGGCAGTTTCCCCAGCACACGTGCATGCGGAGACGCTCGGCGGGGATGTTGCGCACCGCGTGGTTGAGGGCCTCGAGATTGACAGCGATGGTGCGCCGGAAGCCGTCGAGATCAAGGTCGGAGTAAGCCATGTGCCTCCCCATCGCCAGGTCCGGACAGTCGAGCTGCAGGGTGACGCCGGCGCCGGCAATGGCCTCGTACTCGGGACGCATGGCCTCGCCAATGGCGAAGACGTACGCCTCTCGGTCTTGGTAGTACTCGTTGTTGAAAAAGATTGAGATGACCCCGGGCGAGGCTGCCGAAGAAAACGCCGCGGGGGCGTTGGCGGCTTTGGCTGCGGCTACCAGGCGCTCCATGTCGCGGACCGCGGCGTCGGGGTCCTTGACGCCCACCGGGGCGACACAGCTCGGAGCGGAGCGCTTACGCCGGCCGGGGTTGGACTGGACGAGTTCGACACTGGGGGGAAAGTCGTCGAGGTCGCTGAAGTGGTAGCTCTCCACACTCTCGCCCTCGAATCCGGTGAGGCGGTCTTTGACGTAGGTGGCGTAGGAGGGCTTGGACATCTCGCCGTCGTTGACGACCGAGAGACCGGCGGCCACCTGTCGTCTCACCGTCTCGGTCACCGCCTCGTCGACCCGGGCCTCGAGGGCGGTGGCGTCCACCGGGATGCCGTCGCCGACCGCCCACATGATCTGCACCAGGTCCTCAGGGCGAGGCGGGCTCCCGGTGTGGGTACAGCGGATGCGGTCTTCGCTCATCGGTCCTCCACAGACCCACGGTCAGGACGGCCAGCGTTCCGTAACCTTGGGCGCGGTTGGTGTCTAAATATCGCTAAAAGCGTTCCCGAGGCGCAAAATGCACCCGAGATATCTGAACGGCCCCGGCGCCTACCGCTTGACGACTGCCGCGTGGGCCAGTCCAGGTCGGCGCGCCTGCTGGTAAGTCCCAATTTCACGGCCGGCTCGTCCCTCACCTGGCGGTCGTGGACACTGCGCCAGCCAGAGGGAGATCGCAGGTTTGCTCAGTGCGGCGGCTCGCAACGGCAAAGGCCGCTGCCGCGGGCCGTGACGAAGGGCTGCGCCTGTCTCGCCCCTGCCCCGCACATAACGATCCGGCTGGTCGGAGCCTGGAAACTGGTCAAGACGGCCGGCTGGTTGAGCCGACCGCATCTTCATTCCTCGATGAAGATGCACTCCCCCGGGCACTCCTCGGCCGACTCGCGTGTCGCGTCCTCCATGCCCTCGGGGACCACGGCCAGGCCCTCGTGGCCGCCCGGGTTATCGAAGATCTTGTCGCCCTCTTTGACGTAGGAAAGGCCGTCGTCGAGCAGGGTGAACACGGACGGCGCGATCTCCTCGCAGAGCCCGTCGCCGGTGCAGAGATCCTGATCGATCCAGACCTTCATCGCTGTGCCTTCGCCTCGCTATGTGCTGGTCCCCGGGTGACTACCGGTGGTCCTCGGTGGTTGTTCGACAACCAATCCTAGCTGACGACGGTACCGATCGGTCCTTTCTCAAGTCAATAACCTCTAACCGGCCGAATACTCGCCGGACGGGATCTCACGATTAGGGCGACGATGGAGGTAAGTTCACTGCCCAAGTCAGGAGTGAGGTATCCACGTGAGCGACGCTGATGCGGCGGCCCGAAATGCCGCCTACGAGCGCGAGGTGGCAGACCTCCGCGAGCAGGCAAAGATGCTCGAGGAGGAGGTTCTAGGTCTGCGCCGCCGCATGCAGGACGCCCCAAAGCGGGTACGGACGCTGGAGGAGAAGCTCCTCGAGACCAAGGGGCAACTTCAGCAGGCCATCTCCCAAAACGAGCGGTTGACCTTCACCCTCCGCGAGGCCCGAGAGCACATCGCGGCCTTGCGGGAGGAGGTCGACAAGCTCACCCAGCCGCCGGCCGCCTACGGAACCTTCCTCGCCCGTAACGAGGACGGCACGGTCGACGTGTTCTCCGGCGGACGCAAGATGCGGGTCGCCCTGCACCCCGAACTCGCCCTCGAAGAGGCGTCGGACCTGCGGCGGGGCGCTGAGGTGGTCCTCAACGAGTCGCTCAACGTGGTCCTGGCCCGAGCGGCCGAGCAGTCGGGCGAGGTGGTCACTCTCAAGGAGGTCCTCGATGACCTCCGGGCGATCATCGTCGGGCGGGCCGACGAGGAGCGCGTCGTCGAGCTGGCCGACAGCCTGCGGGGTGTCAAGATCCGGTCGGGCGACTCCCTCCTGATGGACTCGCGGACCGGCCTGCTGCTGGAGAAGCTGCCCCGGCCCGAGGTGGAGGAGCTGATCCTCGAGGAGGTGCCCGACATCTCCTACGCCGATGTCGGCGGCCTCGACCAGCAGATCGAGGCCATCACCGACGCGGTCGAGCTGCCCTTCCTGTACCGGGAGCTCTTCGTCGAGCACAGGCTGCCCGCTCCGAAGGGGATCCTCCTTTACGGCCCCCCGGGCTGCGGCAAGACCCTCATCGCCAAGGCCGTCGCCAACTCGCTGGCCAGCAAGGTGGCGGAGGTGTCCGGTGACAAAGCCGCTCGCAGCTACTTCCTCAACATCAAGGGTCCGGAGCTGCTCAACAAGTATGTGGGTGAGACCGAGCGCCAGATCCGCCTGGTGTTCCAGCGGGCCCGGGAGAAGAGCGAGGAGGGCGTCCCTGTGATCGTCTTCTTCGACGAGATGGACTCCCTGTTCCGGACACGCGGCACCGGGATCAGCTCGGACATGGAGTCCACCATCGTGCCCCAGCTGTTGGCCGAGATCGATGGTGTCGAGGCCCTGCGAAACGTCATCGTGATCGGAGCGTCCAACCGGGAGGACCTGATCGACCCGGCTATTCTCCGGCCGGGACGCCTCGACGTTAAGATCAAGATCGAGCGGCCTGACCGGGAGGCCGCGGCCCAGATCTTCGCCCGCTACCTCACGTCCGACCTCCCTCTCGACGCGGATGAGGTGACCAGCCTTGGCGGCGGAGATCCGGCCAAGTCGGTGCAGGCCATGATCGAGCGCACCGTCGTGGAGATGTATCAGACCGACGAGCGCAATCAGTTCCTCGAGGTGACCTACCAGAACGGCGACAAGGAGATCATGTACTTCAAGGACTTCTCGTCGGGGGCCATGATCGAGAACATTGTCCGGCGGGCCAAGAAGCTGGCCATCAAGCGAGTGATCGCGGGCCACGGTCGCGGGATCCGGTCGCAGGACCTGATCGACTCCATCAAGCAGGAATACAAGGAGCACGAGGACCTGCCAAACACGACCAACCCCGACGACTGGGCCAAGATCTCGGGCAAGAAGGGCGAGCGCATCGTCTACGTCCGGACACTCATGGCCCAGGGGGACGCAACGACCGGCGGCCGCTCCATCGAACGGGTCGCCACCGGCCAGTACCTGTAGCGCGGCGCCCATCGCTCCTGCTTGGCCGCGGGGCGCCGGGCCCCTGGGCCCCTGGTGGCGCCTGGCCCGGGGGCGCCGGACCCCATGTCACCGTGAGATATGCCACCGTCTGGGCTCGAGGCCCGAGCCCGGAGGGGTATGGCCCAACTTGGAGGTTCGACCAGCAAACCGCTTAGTCTCCCCCGCAAACGGCTCCGGGGGGGATAACGTCGGCCTCGTGGCCATCGTCAAAGTGCTCGGGATGGAGACCGAGTACGGGATCATCATCCGCGGCGCCGCCGATCCGAACCCCATCGCGGCTTCATCGACGCTGATCAACGCCTACGTGGCCGAGTTGACCCGCAAGGTGGAGTGGGACTTCGAGGACGAAACCCCAGGTCGCGATGCCCGCGGCTTCGCCCGCGAGGGATCAATGCCGCCGGAGGTCGAGACTCACCTGGTCAACGCCGTCCTGACCAACGGGGCCCGCTACTACGTCGACCACGCCCACCCCGAGTACTCCACCCCCGAATGCGCCAACGTCCTCGAGGTCATTCGCTACGACAAGGCCGGAGAGTTGATCCTCGCCCGGTCGGTGGCCGCGGCCGCCCGGGTTCTTCCGCCCGGACAGAGCCTGCTCGTGCTCAAGAACAATTCCGATGGTAAGGGCAACTCCTACGGGACCCACGAAAACTACCTGATGGACCGATCGGTCCCGTTTGCTCGGATCGTCAACCACGTCATGCCGCACTTCGTTTCCCGGCAGATCTACACCGGCGCCGGCAAGGTCGGGTGTGAGGCATCGTCCCAAGGCAGCGAGGAGATCCACTACCAGATCACCCAGCGGGCAGATTTCTTCGAGGAGGAGGTCGGCCTCGAGACCACGCTCAAGCGCCCCATTGTCAACACCCGGGATGAGCCCCACTGCGACTCCCAGAAGTACCGTCGCCTGCACGTCATTGTCGGTGACGCCAACATGTCGGAGGTCGCCAACTTCCTGAAGGTCGGCAGCACCTCGCTGGTGCTGGCCATGATCGAGGACGACTGGTTCGGCCGGGCCAACCGCGAGTTCGCGCTGCACTCTCCCGTCGCCGCCATGCGCCGGGTGTCCTACGACCTGGCCTTGAACCGGCCGCTCGAGCTGGCCGACGGGCGCACCATGACCGCTCTCGAGCTCCAGTGGGAGCACCTGGACCTGGCCCGGAAGTACGCCGAGGAGCGCGGTCTGGACGCGGTCGGCGGCGCCGAGATCGGCCGGGAGATCCTGCGCCGATGGGAGGACGTGCTGACCGGGTTGGAGACCGATCCCATGACCTTGGCCAAGCAGCTGGACTGGGTGGCGAAGTACCGAATCATCAGTGGCTACCGGGACCGGCACGGACTGAGCTGGCAGGACCACCGGCTGGCCGCCATGGACCTTCAGTACCACGACGTGTCGCCGGAGCGGTCGTTGCATGCCAGGGTCGGGATGGAACGGCTGCTCGACCCCGATTCGATCGCAACCGCGGTAGGCGAACCGCCGGAAACCACCCGCGCCTATTTCCGCGGCAAGTGCCTGCAGCGGTGGTCCTCGTCGATCGCCGCAGCCAACTGGGACTCTCTGGTGTTCGATCTCGGTGGGGATCCTCTCCGGCGCGTCCCGATGATGGAACCCCTGAGAGGAACCAAAGAACACGTCGAGGAATTGCTGAGTAGCGTGTCGAGCCCTGCCGAGCTGCTCGAAGGACTGGGCTCGTAGGAGGAAGAGACATTCGCAATGGCAGAACGCGAACAGATCAGGAAACCGGCACCCGCCCGGACAGAGGAAGAGACCATCGAGGAAGTTCCCGCGTCCAGCAAGAAGGGCGAGGAGCTCAAAGCCGAGCTGGACGACCTGCTGGACGAGATCGATGAGGTGCTCGAGGAGAACGCCGAGGAGTTCGTCCGCTCCTACGTACAGAAAGGCGGCGAATAGCCCGGAGATACCGTGGACGCGGTGGGGTAGTGAGCACGCCCGAGTGCCTGCGGCGGTTGCAGTCCCGGCGCGGGTAGGGTGCCTGAGCCTATGAGCCTTCCGATGTTTCGCCCCGAGGACGAGCCGGGACCGAACTTCACCGAAGTCCTGCGCCGGGTCGGCCTGGATCCCTTCGCTCCGATCGCGGCAGCATCAGGATTAGCGGTGCCCTTCCAGACCCCCCACGGCACCACCATCGCGGCCATTCGCTACAACGACGGAGTCGTGATGCTCGGCGATCGCCGGGCCACCTCCGGCTCGTCGATCGCCCATCGCGCCATGGAGAAGGTGCACCCCGCGGACCGCCACAGCGGGGTGGCCATCGCCGGGGCGGCCGGGCCCGCCATGGAGATGGTGCGTCTGTTCCAGCTGCAGCTCGAACACTACGAGAAGGTCGAGGGCGCCCCGATCAGCCTGGAGGGCAAAGCCAATCAGCTGTCGCAGATGGTGCGCTCCAACCTGGCCATGGCGCTGCAGGGCTTCGTCGTCGTCCCCCTGTTCGCCGGCTTCGATGTGCGGCGAGGTCTGGGCCGCATCTACACCTACGACCCGACGGGCGGTCGTTACGAGGAGACCGACTTCCACGCCGACGGCTCCGGCGGGCGGGACGCCCGCACCACCATCAAGCTGGGCTGGAAACCCGACCTGTCCCGGGCGGACGCTATCGCTCTGGCCGTGCTGGCCCTCTGGCAGGCCGCCGACGAGGACTCGGCCACCGGCGGGCCGGACTCGGTACGGGGCATTTACCCGACGGTCGCGACCATCACCGCGGCGGGCTTCGCCCGGGCCGAGGAGGCCGAGGTGGCGGAGCGCTTCGCGGCAGTGGTGCCGCCGGCTCCGGGGGAACGCCAATGACGATGCCGTTCTACGTGGCCCCCGAGCAGTTCATGAAGGACAAGGCCGACTTCGCCCGCAAAAACATCGCCCGGGGCCGGCCGCTCGTCGCCACCATCTACGCCGGCGGCATCCTGATCTGCGCCGAGAACCAATCCAAATCGCTGCACAAGGTCGGCGAGATCTACGACCGCATCGCCTTCGCCGGCGTCGGCCGCTACAACGAGTTTGACTCGCTCCGCCAGGCCGGGGTGCGGCAAGCCGACCTCAAGGGCTATCAGTTCAGTCGCGAGGACGTGGACGCCCGCTCGCTGGCCAACCTCTACGCCCAGCACATGGGCAACATCTTCACCCACGAGATGAAGCCACTGGAAGTGGAGATCCTGGTCGCCGAGGTGGGGACGTCACCGGGGGGCGACCAGTTGTTCCACATTCTCTACGATGGCTCGGTGGTGGACGAGGATCGCTACACGGTGCTCGGCGGCGAGGCCGAGGTCATCGCCGGCCGGCTCGACGCGGCCTTCTCCAGCGACTGGGACCTGTTCCCGGCGCTCCGGGCTGCTGCGACGGCGCTGGCCGGGCCGGACCGGACGCCCGTAGCTGCCGACCTGGAGGTGGCCGTGCTGGCTCGCGCCAATGGCCGGCGAGCCTTCCAGCGCCTTGATGACACCGAAGTCGGGACCGCCCTCGAGACGTCGCCGGCCGGGACGGCCGGCGACGGGGGTGAGCAGGGAGCGGGGTAGGGCCGGCGCCGTCTACTCGGCGTGACCGTAGGCGGCGATCTCCTTCTTCTCTTCGGCGGTCAGCTCCTGGGGTACCTCGCCCCGGGCTTCCTTCTCGCCCTGCACCTGGTGACGGATCTCTTCGACCACCTCGGGGTTGGCAAGCGTGCTGACATCCCCCAGGTCGGTGAAGTTGGAGACGCCGGCGATCACCCGGCGCATGATCTTTCCCGATCGCGTCTTGGGCATGTCTGGCACGACCCACACGTTCTTCGGGCGGGCCACCTTCCCGATCTCCGTCTCGATGGCGGCACTCACCTGGTTGGCGACCGCGTCACCGGTGTCGACCCCGGGCTTCAAGGAGATATACATCTCGACGGCCCGACCCCGCAGCTCATCCACCACGGGAACGGCGGCCGCCTCGGCCACCTCGTCGACGATGAGCGCCGCCGACTCCAGCTCCTTGGTCCCGAGGCGGTGGCCGGCGACGTTGATGACGTCATCGACGCGGCCGAGGATCCGGAAGTAGCCGTCGGAGGCCTGCGTGGCGCCGTCGTTGGCGAAGTAGGGCCAGTCGCGCCAGTCGGTGCTCTTCGGATCGCGGTTGTACTTTGCGTAGTAGGTCGACACGAAGCGGTCGGGGTCGCCCCACACAGTCTGGAAGATGCCGGGCCAGGGGTTGCGAATGCAGATGTTGCCAGCCCGGGCGCTGCCCGCCTCCACCTCCTTGCCTTCCTCGTCGTAGATGACCGGATAGATCCCGAGGACCGCCGGGCCGCAGCTACCGGGCTTCATGGGATTGACGGCCGGCAGAGTGCTGCCCATGAAACCGCCGGTCTCGGTCTGCCACCAGGTGTCGACGATGGCTGCCTCAGCTTTGCCGACGACCTCGTAATACCAGCGCCACACCTCGGGTTCGATGGGTTCGCCCACCGTCGTCATGAGCTTGAAGTGGTAGTCGTACTTGGCCGGCTCGTCCGGGCCGGACTTGCGCAGCATCCGGATGGTCGTCGGCGCGGTGTGGAAGATATTGACCCCGAGCCGCTCCGCGATGCGCCACGGCCGCCCGGGATCGGGGTAGGTGGGGACCCCTTCGTACATCACGCTGGTCGTCCCGAGCGCCAGCGGCCCGTACACGATGTAGGAGTGGCCGGTGATCCACCCGATGTCGGCGAAGCACCAGTACGTGTCATCGGGGTGGATGTCCAGGTAGTACTTGGAGGTGCCGGCCACGTACGACAGGTAGCCACCCGTCGAGTGCTGGCAACCTTTGGGCCGGCCGGTCGTGCCGCTGGAGTACATGATGAAGAGCGGCGCCTCCGCCGGCATCGATACCGGCTCGACGATCTTCCCCAGGAAGTCCGGCATGATCTCGTCGATGAAGAAGTCGCGGCCCGGGACCATGGGGCTTTTGGAGGCGTACTGGCCCGGGTGGCGCCGCCACACCAGCACCTTGTCGATCTCCATACCTTCCTCCCGGGCCCGCTCCACCGCCTCGTCGGCTTTGACCTTGTGGTCCAGAAGCTGTCCGTTGCGGTAGTAGCCGTCTATCGTGATCAGGATCCGGCTCTGGGAGTCGGCGATGCGCCCTCCGCACGCCGCCCCGCTGAACCCGCCGAACACCTGCGAGTGGATGGCGCCGAGCCGGGCGCAGGCCAGCATCGAGACGGGCAGCTCGGGAACCATGGGAAGGTGGAACGTCACCCGGTCACCTGTCTTCACTCCGGCGTAGTCGCGCAGCAAGGCCGCGAACTCATTGACCCGGCGGTAGAGCTCCCGGTAGGTGATCGCCTCGGTCGGATCGGACTCCAGCTCCGGAACCCAGATGAAGGCGGCCTGGTTGGACCGTTCGGCCAGATGACGGTCCACGCAGTTGTAGCAAGCGTTGAGGTGGCCTCCGACGAACCACTGCCAGAACGGCGGGTTGCTGGTGTCCAGCGTGGTGTGCCAGTAGCTGTCCCAGCTCAGCAGGTCGGCGTACTCCTTGAAGCAGTCGGGGAACTGCTCCTCGCGGAAACGGTCCCGGATGGTCGGGTCGGCGGCGTTGGCCTGCCCGACAAATCGGGTGGGAGGGTAGAAATACTCCTCCTCGCGCCAGTGGACGGCGATCTGGGACTCGGAAACCTCGTTGAGCTCCTCTTCCTGTGCAGTCATTCCTCCACCTTCTCTTGAGACGCGTCGATTATGCCCGAGGCCTCACTGCTCAACCCAGCCTTACCGGTCAACCGGGGGAGCGCACGATCCATCCGGGAGCCGCTTCGCTCAGGGCAGCAGGCGCCCGGCCAGGATGACTCCAATCATCACGACCAGGGCCACCGCGGCCATCAGCCTGCGGGCCGTCCAGCCGGGGAGCACCATCCGTCGTGTTCCCGACCGCTCCCATCCTTCCGGCACGTCGTCGAAGGCGGCCTCCAGTTCGTCGGCCAGCAGGAGCTCACAGGCGATCTCCTCATCGGCCGGCGTCACCCACACCGACACGGACCCGATGGGATACGGCCCCCCCACGGCGCCCCGGAGCTCGGTCAGGATGCCGTCGGCGCCGAGGCGGGCGGCAAGGACCCGGGCGTGGAACACGTCAGGAACGGTGCGGAGGTGCACCATGGGGCCGTAGTCGCCCCGCCGCGAGGAGGTCGCGGTCATTGACGACCCAGGCTAGCGCCCCGCCCTGTCCTGTGGGGGAGGGGCCCGTCACCGGCGAGGCTGTGACCTGCGTCGATGGAGATACCCACGGGGCTGCTCTCTGAAGCAGTAGCGTGCGCCTCAGTATGGACCGGCGTATCTTCGGGCTCGAAAACGAGTACGGCGTAACCTGCACGCTCCGGGGTCAGCGCCGGCTGAGCCCGGATGAAGTGGCGCGCTACCTGTTCCGGCGGGTGGTGAGCTGGGGCCGCTCTTCGAACGTGTTCCTGGAAAACGGAGCCCGGCTCTATCTTGACGTCGGCAGCCACCCCGAGTACGCCACCCCGGAGTGCGATTCCATCGGTGACCTGGTGGTGCACGACAAGGCGGGAGAGCGGATCCTCGAGCACCTGGTCAACTCCGCGGAGGCCCGGCTGCGGGAAGAAGGGATCCGCGGGGTGGTCTTCCTTTTCAAAAACAACACCGACTCCGCCGGCAACTCCTACGGCTGCCACGAGAACTACCTCACCAGCCGGCGAGACGACTTCGGGCACTACGCCGAGGTGCTCATCCCGTTCCTGGTCTCACGGCAGATCTACGCCGGGTCGGGCAAGGTGCTGCAGACAGCCCGGGGGGCGATGTATTGCATCAGCCAGCGGGCCGAGCACATCTGGGAAGGGGTGTCGTCGGCGACGACGCGCAGCCGACCCATCATCAACACCCGCGACGAGCCGCACGCGGACGCCGAGCGCTTCCGCCGGCTGCACGTCATCGTCGGAGACTCGAATATGAGCGAGTACGCCACCTTCCTGAAGGTGGGGGCGACCAGCATTCTCCTGCGGATGCTCGAGGACCCTGGCGTGGTGCTCCGCGACATGACGCTGGAGAACCCGATCCGGGCGATCCGGGAGATCAGCCACGACACCACTCTCCGGCGCCGGGTGCGCCTGGCCAACGGGCGGGAAGCCAGTGCCCTCGATATCCAGAGCGAGTACTTCAACCGAGCCCGCCGCTACCAGGAGACCCACGGCTTGTCGCCGCTCGAGGACCAGGCGCTGCTCATGTGGGAGCACTGTCTGAAAGGGCTGGAAAGCGATCCCTGGTCCCTCGACCGGGAGTGCGACTGGGTGATCAAGCATCACCTGATAGAGCACTACCGCGAGCGGGACGGGGTGCCCCTGACCCACCCCAAGGTGGCCCTGATCGACCTGCAATACCACGACGTCAGCCGCGACCGCGGGCTGTTCTACAAGCTGCAAGCCCGCGGCCTGGTCGAACGCACCTGCCGGGACGAGGACATCGAGACGGCCGTCGACCAGCCGCCTCAGACGACCCGCGCCAAGCTCCGGGGCGAGTTCATCCGCCGGGCCAAGGAAAGAAGGCGGGATTTCACCGTGGACTGGGTCCACCTGAAACTCAACGACCAGGCTCAGCGCACCGTCCTCTGCAAGGACCCGTTCAAGTCGCGCGACGAACGGGTCGAGAAGCTGATCGCCTCGCTGTAGACGCCACCAGGACCGGCCACCAAGGATCATGGAGCGCCTGGAGCGTCTCGTCAACCTGGTTGCGGCGCTGATCGACACACCGCACCCCCTGACCCGCCAACAGATCCGCCAGCGCATCGAGGGTTACTCCGACGATCCCGAAGCCTTCCGGCGCAACTTCGAGCGTGACAAGGAACTCCTGCGGCAGATGGGCCTGCCGTTGACGACCGAGCCGCTCGATCCTTCCCACCCGGAGGACGTCGGCTACCGAATCCCTCGGGAAGAGTATGAGCTGCCCGACCCCGGCCTCGACGAGAACGAGCTGGCGGCGCTGCGCCTGGCGTCGGCTGCGGTCCAGCTCGATGGCGCCTGGGGCCGCAACGCCACTGTCCGGGCTCTGCGCAAGCTCGCCGGCGCCGCGACCAGCCCAGCCGACGCAGTGACCAGCCCAGCTGACGCAGTGACCGGCCCAGCTGACGCAGTGACCAGCCCAGCTGACGCAGTGACCAGCCCAGCTGACGCAGTGACCAGCCCAGCTGACGCAGTGACCAGCCCAGCTGACGCAGTGACCAGCCCAGCTGACGCAGTGACCAGCCCAGCTGCCACCACTCCTGGCGGCCGGCAGGACACCGCCGGGGCGCCCGGAGGAGCTGAAACCGGCGAGCCCGGAGGCGCTGTGACCGGCGCCACCGGCTTGGCCGACCTGCCGGGCGGAGACCTGGTCGCCGCCGCGTTCGGGGCCATCGCGGCGCGCCGCCGGGTCCGGTTTACTTACCGTCAGGAGGCCCGGGTGGTGGACCCCTGGCGCCTGTCCTTCCGGCGCGGCCAGTGGTACCTGGCGGGTCTCGACCACACCCGGGGGGAGGAGCGCCTTTTCCGGCTCGACCGCCTGGCCGGGCCCCTGACCGTGGAGGGCCCCCCGGGCGCCTTCGCCCGTCCCCCCCAGGCGACGTCCGGGCCACCCCCAGCGTGGCGACTCGGTGACGAGGAGGAGCTCATGGCCGAGCTGCTCGTGGACGCCGAACAGGTTCCGTGGGCCCTGGATGCCCTGGGGGCGGATGCGGTCTCCAGCCGGCGTTCCGACGGCTCGGTCGTCTTCTCGGTCGGGGTGACCGACATGGCGGCGTTCCGGTCGTTTGTTCTGGGCTTCCTTGACCACGCCGAGATCCTGGGTCCGTCTGCCCTCCGCGACGACATGGTTGAGTGGCTGGCCCGGTTGGCCGATCCGGCTGCGCTTTCCGTCGCGCCGGTCACCAGCGGCGCCCGGGGCGCCGATTCACTCGCCGGCTCACCACCGCCGTCATCGCCGGGGCGGTCCGACCGTGGCTAGGACGTCCGCCGAGGACCGGCTGGGGCGGCTGCTCGCCATCGTGCCCTGGATTGCCGCCCACGATGGTCCCGAGGTGGCCGAGGTGTGTCGCCGCTTCGAAGTGGACGAAACGGGGCTCCTCGACGACCTGGGGCTCCTCTTTCTCTGCGGAGTCCACCCGTTTACTCCCGACGTGCTGATCGACGTGGACGTCGATGACGGGCGGGTCTGGATCCGGATGGCGGACTACTTTCGCCGCCCTCTCCGCTTGAACCCTCAGGAGGGACTGGCCCTGGTGTCGGCCGGCTCTGCCCTGCTGGCCGTGCCCGGTGCCGACCCGAACGGGACGCTCGCCACGGCGTTAGCCAAGCTCGAGGACGTGCTTGGAATTGGCGCCGAGGACGGTCTGGACATCGAGCTGGCCCGCGTGACCCCGGCCGTCCTCGGCACCGTGCGGCAGGCCGCGGATGCGCACCGGAAGGTCGAGCTCGATTACTACTCCTTCGGCCGGGACGGCCACAGCATCCGGGTCGTCCAGCCCTGGCGGGTCTTCAACGCCAGCGGCCAGTGGTATTTGTCGGGATGGTGTGAGCGAGCCGCGGGGGAGCGGCTGTTCCGGGTCGACCGCATCAGCCGGGCCGAGATCCTCGCTGCCACCTTCGACCTCCCAGCAGCGGCGTCGCCGGGCCCGACCGCCCTCTACCATCCCGGCCCTGACGATCCGCTGGTGGTGCTCGACCTCGACCCCCCCGCCCACTGGGTGGCCGAGACCTATCCCCACGAAACCGTCGAGTTCGTGGCCCCCGCCGTGATACGGGTCGCCCTGCGCTCCAGCCAGAAAGCGTGGCTCGAGCGTCTCCTGTTGCGGGCCGGACCGCACGCTCGCGTAGTCGAGGGCGACAGTGGACTGGTCGCCTCAGCCGCGGCCCGGCTCCTCGACCGATACCGGCGCCCGCGGCCGGTTCAGTAACGTCTCTCGTTGTGTCCGCGCCCCTTCCCGCTGAGCCGGGTGAGCACGATGCGGCGTCGGCCCCAGATCCACTTGCATCGGCAGACCACGCCAGCCGACCAGACGGGAAACCGCCTGAGCATCGACGGGGACGACGCCCACTCCACCGGTCCAAGGGCAGGCATCGACCCGCCCGGGTCGCCATCGAATGGGGTGCCATCCTGGTCGTCGCGGTCATCGCCGCGATCCTGATCCGCAGCTTTGTCGTCCAGCCCTTCTATATCCCGTCCGGCTCGATGGAGCCGACCCTGAAGATCCATGACCGGGTACTGGTCAATAAGCTGAGTTACGACTTCCACAGCGTGCACCGCGGGGACATCGTCGTCTTCAAAAAGCCGGCCAACGACTTCAGCCCAAGCGTCACAGACCTCATCAAGCGGGTGATCGGGCTCTCCGGTGAGACCATCTCGGCCCAGGGCGGCGAGGTCTACATCAACGGCCGTCCGCTCCACGAATCGTGGTTGCCCAGAGGTGAATACACCCAGAACTTCGGACCGGTCGCGATCCCGAGAGGTGAATATTTCATGATGGGGGACAATCGGGGGGACTCCGCCGACTCCCGGATCTTCGGACCCGTGTCCTCCAAGCTCTTCATCGGCCGCGCCTTCATAAGAGTGTGGCCGTTGTCGCACCTCGGCTGGCTCTGAGCGACCTGCGGACCGAAGGAGTGTGGCCGGTCGCGGTCCACTGAGCGCCGGGCCCGGCGTCAACCTCGCCGCTGCAGTCTCATCCCCGCCGGCTACGACCTCAACCCCGCCGGCTACGAATCGTCGCCATCAGCACATCGACGTGGTCCGAGTACACCCCGTCGACACCAGCATCCAGCAGCCGAATGATGTCCGGACGCTTCTGGGCGCCCCACCCGAAGGCGTACAGACCGGCGGCGTGGACCGCAGCGACCCGCGACGCGCTCCACTCGCGTCGATTGAGGTTGAGAGCATCGATGCCATCGTTGTGCAGTTCGCGGAGCCAGGCGTCGAAGCCATCCAGCTCCTGACGGCCAGCCGACCCCCGACCGAGACTCGTCGAGTCGACCAGCCCGGCCGAGCCGGCGAGCGGGCGCCATCCCGCCAGCAGCCGGGGATCATCGTGGCACAGCCACAACCGGCCCCGGGCGCTCTCGCCATCGGCCGCGGCCAGGATCGGCGGAAGGGCAGCGGGGTCCTTGACATCGAGTGACAGCTCGAAGTCGGACCCGACCCTCTCGTACAGCTCGACCAGGGACGGGATATGGCCCGGGAGTGACGCCCGCGGCTGGGCGGCGATCGGCCGGCGGCGCCAGGGTGGCCCGGTAGTCCCGTCATGGTCGAGCACGACCACCCCATCGGCCGTGATCCAGGCGTCGCTCTCCAGACCCGAGGCGCCGAGCTCCAGTGCCCGGGAGAAGGCGTCGAGGGTGTTCTCGCGCCGTTCGGCCCGGGCCCCCCGGTGGGCGAATCCGATCGGCTCCCCGGGCTTCGGTCGGTGGGGATGCACGGGGCCATGCTGGTCGATGCGCCATCTGACCGGTGCGACAGACCGCTGCAGGTGATCTCGCGGCCGGTGTGTACCGTTACCGTCCGACGTGCACGCACGGTGGCCGTGGTGGGAGGATGAGGAGGATGAGCGGGTGAGGTCCCCGGCACCCCGGAGGCGCCAGCGCGCTCCCTAAGCGGTCGCCACCACTACACTCGCCTCGATGCTGAATTTCAGTCCCGAGAAGCTCATTCTCGTGGGCCTCATCGCATTGATGGTTCTCGGCCCGACTCGTCTGCCACAGGCGGCCCGGACGTTGGGTCGGTTCGTGTCGGAGCTGCGACGTATGTCGGCCAGCTTCCAGGACGAGGTTCGGGACGCCATGGGCGAGCCCGCTGAGGCGTTCCACTCGGCCATGACGGAGCTACGCCCGGTGGTGAACTTTGGCGGCTCGGTGCGAGACGCCATCACCACCACCCTCGCGCCTCCCCCGGCAGACAGCGCCTCCCTACCGCCCGCCGAACCACAGGCCGTTCGCGCCGCCCCCCGCCCCCGGTGATGCCCGGCCCGCTGGTAGCGCCCGACGATCCCGCCCTCAACTAAGAGGCGTACGCGGTGGCGGTCACGGATCGAGTCGAGCCATCCCCGGACCCTGGCCAGGCCGAGGCCGGGCAGATGACGCTGTTCGAGCACCTGGCCGAGCTGCGCAACCGGCTGGTCATCTGCGTCATCGCCGTCATCGTGACCACGGTGGTGGCGTGGTTCTTCTACGGCGACGTCGTGCACTTCATGACCCACCCGTACCGGGAGTATCTGCGCCAGCACCCGAGCAAGGATGTGAGCAGGGGCAACCTGGTGATCACCGGCCCGCTCGAAGGGTTCACGACCCGGCTGAAGATAAGCGTCTACCTGGGGATCGGCCTGGCCGCACCGGTGCTCTTCTGGGAGCTGTGGCGCTTCATCACCCCCGGCCTTCATAAAAGCGAGAAGCGCTACGTGGTGCCCTTCGTCCTCGGGGCGGTGGTCCTCTTCGCCACGGGAATCACCACGGCGATTCTGGTCTTCCCGAAAGCTCTCGGCTGGCTGATATCGGTCAGCGGGCCCGGAGTCGCCACCCTGTTCTCGCCCGGCCGGTATTTCAGCCTGTACGTCGCCATGTGCCTGGTCTTCGGGGCCGTGTTCATGTATCCGCTGGTGGTGGTCTTCCTCGAGCTGGCCGGCGTCGTACCGAGCGCCAGGTGGCGGAAGTGGCGCCGGCCGGCGATCGTGGTGATCTGCCTGGTCGCGGCGTTGATCACTCCGAGTAGCGACCCCTTCTCGTTCCTTGCCATGGCTGTGCCGATGCTGGTGTTCTACGAGGTATCGATCATCATCGGCCGGGCGCTGCACAAGTAGGGCGGGCCGGGTGTCCATCCGGGCCCGCTTCGCCGCCGGGCTGGGCTTTCCTCTCGACGGATTCCAGGACCAGGCCCTCGACGCCCTCGACGAGGGTGGCAGCGTCGTAGTTGCCGCGCCGACAGGATCGGGCAAGACGGTGGTCGCCCAGTACGCGGTGGCAAAGGCGCTCGACGCCGGGGCCAAAGCGTTCTACACCACCCCGCTCAAAGCCCTGTCGAACCAGAAGTACGGCGAACTGGTCCGCCGGCACGGTTCGGGCGCCGTCGGCCTGCTGACCGGGGACAACTCGATCAACGGATATGCCCCGGTGGTAGTCATGACCACCGAGGTCTTGCGCAACATGATCTACGCCTCGTCGCCGGTCCTGGCCGGGTTGCGCTATGTGATCCTCGATGAGGTCCACTATCTGCAGAACGCTTACCGGGGACCGGTCTGGGAGGAGGTGATCATCCACGCCCCGCACGGAGTGGACCTGGTGTGCCTATCGGCGACGGTGTCGAACGCCGAGGAACTCGCCGACTGGATCCGGACTGTCCGGGGTGAGACGACCGCCGTCATCGAGGAGCGGCGGCCGGTTTCGCTACACGACCTGTACCTGCTCGGGGACAAGGGCTCGGAGCGGCTTCTCCTGCTGCCGACGTTGGTCGAGGGTCGCCCCAACCCCGAGGCGGTCGCTCTCGACTCCAAGACGCTCCGACACCCTGGTATGCGCGGCCGGCCCCGGGGCCGGTTGTTCACGCCCCGACGTGTCGAGGTCCTGGAGTTGCTCGAGGAGCACGACATGCTCCCGGCGATCTACTTCATTTTCAGTCGGGCCGCGTGCGACGACGCCGTCACCCAGTGCGTCCGGGAGGGGAAGCGGCTCACCGCTCTGGAGGAGCGCCGCCAGATCCGGGCCCTAGCCGAGGACCACGTCGACGCCCTCTCGGATGATGACCTGTCGGTCCTGGACTACCCGGGCTGGCTGGCGGGGCTGGAGGCCGGTTACGCGGCCCACCATGCCGGGCTGGTGCCGCCCTTCAAGGAAGCGGTGGAAGCCTGCTTCGCCGCCGGGCTGGTCAAGGCGGTGTTCGCCACCGAGACCCTGTCACTCGGCATCAACATGCCGGCCCGCTCGGTCGTTATCGAGAAACTCACCAAGTTCACCGGGGAGCGGCACGAGTTCCTGACGCCCGGGGAGTACACCCAGCTGACGGGTCGGGCGGGACGGCGAGGGATCGACGACGTCGGCTACGCCGTGGTGCTGTGGTCGCCTTT
The DNA here is from genome assembly GCA_963834725.1 of uncultured Acidimicrobiaceae bacterium. Lineage (GTDB taxonomy): Bacteria > Actinomycetota > Acidimicrobiia > Acidimicrobiales > Palsa-688 > PALSA-693. The sequence goes on along the minus strand of CAWICN010000001.1, from coordinate 797,649 downwards.
CGTGCCCTTCGAACAGGTGGCCGGGCTGGCCGGAGCCCGCACTTACGCCCTCACGAGCAGCTTCCGTCCGACGTACAACATGGCAGCCAACCTGGTCCGGCGCTATCCGCCGGACCTGGCCCATCATTTGCTCAACCTGTCGTTCGCCCAGTACCGGGCTGATAGCGACGTGGTTCGCCTCGAGGCCCAGCTCGAGCGCGCCGCGGCGGCGCTCGACGAGGCCCGGCGCCTGTCGGCGTGCGACCGCGGGGACGTCGAGGAGTACCGCCGCCTGTTGCGAGCGAGCGAGGAGTCGGCCCGGCAGCGTCCCTCGATGACCGCCGAGGTGACGGCTGCCCTCGAGCGGATCCGCCCGGGTGACGTGCTCATCGTGCCGGGCGGAAAGTCTGGCGGCAGGGTCGCGGTGCTGTCGACGTCGCGGCGCCGGGGCGGCGACATCCGGGTGCGCGCCGTCACTCCGGATCGCCGGCTGATATCGCTCGGCCCCCGCGATTTCCCGGCGCCGCCGAGAGCCGTGGCCCAGGTTGGGTTGCCCCTCCCGTATGCCCCGCACAACGCTGGATTCCAGCGCCAGGTGGCGTCGGCGCTGACGGCGGCCCGCCTGCACACCTCGACGAGCGAGGATGGCGCTCCCCCTCGGCGGCAATGGAGAGGCGAGATGGCCATGGCCCAGGCGACGGCTGCGGCTGCCCACCCGGTAGCCCGATGTCCGGATGGCCGGGCTCATCTGCGCTCGCTCGAGCGAGCCGACCGGCTGGCCCGGGACGTTGACCGCCTCGAACGGCGGGTCAAGGGTCGCACCGAATCGCTGGCCCGGCAGTTCGACCGGGTCCTGCGGGTCCTGGAGGCGTGGGGGTACGTCGACGGGTGGTCGTTGACCGCGGCGGGGGAGCGGCTGGCTCGGCTCTACCACGAGTCCGATCTCCTGGTGGCCGAGTGCGGGGGTCAGGGGCTGCTCGACGATCTGGACCCGTCGGAGCTGGCCGCACTGGTATCGGTGTTCACCTATGAAGCCCGCGGCCCCGGTGAGCCCACCACCTGGTTCCCGACGGCCAAGCTGCGCCTGCGTTGGGCGGAGGTCGACGGGTTGGCTGCGGAGCTCAACGGGGCGGAGGAGGAGGCCGGTCTGCCGCTCACCCGCCGGCCTGACCCGGGATTCGTCGGCCTCGCCCACGGGTGGGCCGCCGGCGAGCACCTGGGCGAGGTCATCGCCGACGAGGAGATCTCGGGCGGCGACTTCGTGCGCAACGTCAAGCAGCTCATCGACCTGCTCCGCCAGCTGGAGGACCTGGCCGCCCGGCCGGCCACCGCGGCAGCGGCCCGGGAAGCGGCGACGCGTCTGTTCCGCGGGGTGGTGGCCGCCTCGTCGGTCCTTGGCAGCTGAGCGGTCCACTCGAAGGCCGAGACCCTTCCGGACCGCGGGATCCGGATCCCTTTCCGGCCCGCTGGAGCGGCCCCTTGGGCCTGACCCCGGGCCAGGACGGGGGCTTACCGCCGGGCGATCCGCGCCGACCCCGCCATCCCCCACGAGGGGTCGGGGCCCACCTTAGGCTGGGCCTCCGCTATGGAGCACTGGGACAGCGGCACGTACGTGGCCGAAGAGTGGACCACGGGGGAGGCCGAGATCCTCCGGCGGTATTTCACGAACCTCGACGGGCCCGTGTTTGCCCTGGTCAACCTGCCTGAGGTCGTCAAGGGCGCGCTCTTCGCCCGCTACTCCCGCAGCGGCAAGAGCCTGCGGCGGCTGTTCCTCGACGAGTTCATTGGCGATCTGGACATCAGCGGCGACCATGGGGTGGACGCCACCGTCGGCCTCGCCCGAGCCGAGCAGCTTTACGATCGAGTGTTCTTCGAGTACGGCGACGATTCGGTGGCCCAGCTGGGCGGCGTCCATCTGGCGTGCGAGCAGGCATCCAACCTGCTGACCAAGGTGCTCGAGCGCGGCCGGCTGATGTCGTACATGGAGAAGTCGACACGCTATGTGGCCTACGACAGCCGGCTGCCGAACGGCCGCTACCGCTATTACCGGCCTCCGCAGATCCTGGACTCGCCCCTCGGGGCCCGTTACGTGGGCGACATGGACCGGCTTTTCGACGCCTACGCCGAGCTCCTTCCGGTACTGCAGTCCTGGTTTGCGAACCTCTTTCCCAAGGGTCCCGACGACTCCGACTTCGCTTGGCGACAATCCGTGCGGGCGAAGGCCTTCGATTCGATCCGGGGGGTGCTGCCCGCAGGGGCCACCTCCAATCTGGGCATCTACGCCAGCGGTCAGGCCTACGAGGCCCTGTTGATCCGGATGCGCGCTCACCCCCTGCCCGAAGCCCACGACTACGCCGAGCTGATGCTCATCGAGCTACGAAAGGTGATCCCGTCCTGGGTGAAGCGGGTCGACGTCAGCGATCGGGGCGAAGCCCATTCCCGCTACCTCGAGCGAAATGCCCGGCGCATGCACGACCTGGCCGGCCTTCTCTTCGCCGACGAGCCGGCCCGGGCCGGGCTGGACAGCGAGAATGGCTCGGACTCGGTGGCGGCTCCCGGCGGTGATCCGGAGGTCACCCTTCTGGACTGGGATCCGGATGCAGAGGTCAAGGTAGTGGCCGCCATGCTGTACCCCTACACCAACCTGCCCGAGCACCGGATCCAGGAACGGGTGGCGGCCATGACAGAAGCTGAGCGGTTGAGCGTGGTCCGCACCTATGTCGGCGATCGTGGCAACCGGCGTCACCGACCCGGCCGGGCTCTCGAGCGTGGCGATTACCGCTTCGACATCCTCTCCGATTACGGCGCCTTCCGCGACCTGCAACGCCACCGGCTCCTGACCGTCGAGTGGCAGGACCTCACTCCCGCCCACGGCTACACGATGCCCCGCGCCGTCGCCGACGCCGGCGGGTCCGAGATCTATACCGCCGCGATGGACCGGTCATCCGCCTTGCACGGCGACCTCGCCGAGCGCTTCGGCCCAACAGAGGCGGCCTACGGGGTGGCCCTCGCCTACCGGATCCGGTACGTGATGCAGTTCAACGCTCGCGAAGCACTGCACCTGATCGAGTTGCGGACCAGCACTCAGGGTCATCCGGAGTATCGGAAGGTCTGTCAGCAGATGCACCGCCTGATACTGGAAAAAGCGGGTCACGGTGCCATTGCCGCCCTTATGACCTATCTCGACGCCGACGACTATGAGGGCGTGGGCCTCGAACGCCTCGCCGGCGAGCAGCGGGCCGACGAACGCCGCCAACAGACCAAACTCTAACCCTCGATCTCAGCTTGAGGCTTATCCTAAATCTGTGAATAATGTTGAAAGAGGGGTTGATGAGGCTCGTGTTGATATTGTAGGTTTACCGGCGCGGGCGGAGGGATTGGACCTTCCGATTCATGCGTCTTCCCACCCCTCGTTCTGGGCGTCCGGGCGCCAGCTGGACCAAGGCCAGCGCCAAGCGGCGGACTAAGCGGTCGCCTGCGAGTGACGCCAGGGCTGCGGCCGGTCCGCGGACCCGGCTGGTCCGGGCCGGTTCGATCACCATGGCGGTGGCCAGCCTCGGTCTCCTGGTCGGAGCCGGGGCGGCAGGATACTCCGGCGGCGGCTCGAACATCCATGTGGTCCAGCCCGGCGACACTTTGTGGGCCATCTCGCGAGCCGACGGGCTGACAGTGGCCCAACTGGCGGCGGCCAACAACATGAACCCGGGTGACCTGCTCCTGATCGGTCGCCGCCTGATCATCCCGACCCCCGGAAGCCTATCGCCGGCGCAGAAGTCCCTGAGCGCCCGGTCGTCCTCTCCGGGCCATTCCGGCACCAACCCCCGTTCCGGCGCCAATCCCCATTCCGGCTCCAATCCCCATTCGGGCGCCAATCCGTGGACGTTCTGCTCGACCTTCGTCCCGCAGACCGGTCCTTGGGGAGTTCTGCCATGGTTGCTTGAGCAGTCGCCCCAGCGCCTGGCCCTGCGACCGGTCTTCGAGCGATGGGCCAACTACTACGACCTGTGGCGCCCCCTGCTGGAAGCCATCTCCTGGGAGGAATCGGGGTGGCAACAGAACGTCGTCTCGTCGGCCGGGGCGGTAGGAGTCGGCCAGCTGCTGCCAAGCTCGGCCAGCTTCGTCAGCAGCACCCTGGTGGGGGAGCCCCTGAACATCAAGTCGGCATCGGACAACATCCGGATGTCGGCGGCCTTGCTCGCGTACCTCGCTGACATCGAGGGGAACAACCGCTGCGATGTCATCGCGGCCTATTACGAGGGCGCCTTCAACCTGAGCCGGTTCGGGGTGTTTCCGGCCACTCAGTCCTACGTCGCCAACGTGGAGGCGCTCATACCGGAGTTCGAGTGAGCGGCCGCAGGCCTCTCGGCGGTTGGGAGCGCCGCCGGGGAAACGGCTGCTGGCCCGCCGGTGGCCAGCCGGGGGGCATGGCCGCCCGGGCCAGCGGCCAACCTGGAGGGGGCGCCGGCGCGGGTGGAGGATCGGCGGGCGCCGGCGCCGGGCTCAGCGGCCAACCTGGAGGGGGGCGCCGGCGCGGGTGGAGGATCGGGGGGCGCCGGCGCCGGGCTCAGCGGCCAACCTGGAGGGGGGCGCCGGCGCGGGTGGAGGATCGGGGGGCGCCGGCGCCCGGAGCACCCACCCACGGAAGGGCCTGTTGATCGGACATTCCGGCTGCCCGCCGCGCCCGCCAAATCCGGCATTTTTTTGGCAGCCTGACCTGCGGTTACGCGCGAAGGCGCAGGTCAGGATGGGCGTCGTCCCCCTTGACGGCACCGGGCTCGGGTAGGCAGCATTCTGAGCGCTTAACTCGGGTGGCGGCGTGGTTGGAGTGCCACCTTGAGGGCAGGGTGGTCACAGACCAAGTAGACAACGTCGGTCCTTCGCCGGTGTGGCCCGTGAGCCGGGGGCGGGGCGCCAGACGGCACCAACGGTCGATATCGACCACCCTGCCCGCCACCCTTGCCCGGGTGCAAAAGAATCGCGGCGGCTGGGAAATATCAAGGGCGGACCTCGCGTTTGGAGTGTGACTGATCGGCGTGGCGGGGGGTCTAGTATCCGCCGCCGACGAACCGACCCGACTCCCTAACTTCGAGCGACGCGGGTGAAGAAGGACTCATGCCAACTGACGATCTAGATGACGATGTTCTCGACGACCAGGCTGACCTGCCCGATGACTTGGAGCCGGATGACCTCGAGGCCCTCGAGAACGACGATGAGGCCATGGTCGATGACGACGACGCCATCGACGACGACCTCGAGCAGGACGACCTAGAGCAGGACGACCTCGAGCAGGACGACCTCGAAGAGGACGACCTCGAGCAGGACGACCTCGAAGAACTCGAAGAAGAAGAGGACCTCGAAGAAGAGGAGGACCTCGAAGAAGAGGACGATCTCGATTCCGACGGCGCGACCGGAGTCGAGGCCAAAACCGGGCGGGACGACGAGGAAGAGGATGACGAGGACGATGACGAGGACTCCGATGACGTAGAGGCCAGCCTCGATGTCATCCTGAAGGAGCGTCTGGTGGTCGTCGACGACGATGAGGACGACGACGATGAGGAGGATGTCGGCGATCCCGACGAGCGCGGCGACAGCCCGTTGCGGGTGTTGCCAAAGCAGCCGGGGGAGTTCGTCTGCCAGTCCTGCTTTCTTGTCAAGCATCCGAGCCAGCTCGCCGACGAAGCACGCATGCTCTGCCGCGACTGCGTATGACATGGCGGCGCGCCCCCGCCGGGCAGGATCGCATCGTGAGTGATGAATCGTCCCCGTTCGAGGTCCTGCTCGATGTATTGGTGTATGCGCCGGTCGGGCTGGCCCTGGTGGCCAGCGAGGAGCTCCCCAAACTCATCGCACGAGGACGGGCCCAGCTCGGCGGCCAGCTGACCATGGCAAAAGTGGTCGGTCAGTTTGCCGTCGCCCAGGGGCGCCGGCAGCTCGCGTCCCGCCGTCCGCCCGCGCCGGAGCCGCGTCCCCCCGATCCGGGCATCTCGTCGCCATCGCCTGACCCCAGCGATCGAATGGCGACCGGGCCTGCTGAGGAAGCCGGGTTGGCCCCGGATACCGACCCGGAATGCGATATCGACCGGCCGTCACCGATTGCCAGTGCCGGGGCAGACGGAGAAAGGAACGAGTCCGACGGGTCCGTGATGGGGCGTCCGGAGGTCCCGGAATCTTCCGGTCTGGCGATACCTGGCTACGACTCTCTGGCGGCATCCCAGGTGGTGCCGCGGCTGGCCGGGCTGTCCGCCGACGAGCTGGCCGCCGTGGGCGCCTACGAGATCGCCCACCGGGCCCGGAGGACGATCCTGAACCGGGTCCGCCAGCTGCAGGAACCCTGACGGGGGGGAAGTGGAGGACGCTCGGGTGGCCATCGCAGCCGACGCCCCGATGCTCAGCTCGCTTTGGGCGCAGGCTCGTCGTGAGCTCGAAGTCGAGAGAGGTGGGCGGTTGCTGGTGGACGGCGTCTTCAGCCCCGAACAGTCCCCCGAGGAGATGCTCCTCGACGCCCTAGCCGACGCTGACCGGTTGGTTGTCGTGGGCACCCTGGACTCGGTCGGGGTCGGCTTCGCCCTGGCCCGATACGAGGTAGTAGGGCTGACCCCGATCGGCACCATCGAGGCCATCTACGTCGAGCCGGAGGCGCGCCAGGTAGGCGTGGGCGAAGCCATGGTGGACGCTATTGCCGAGTGGTGCGGCCGCCGAGGCTGTCGCGGGGTGGATGCCCCCGCGCTGCCAGGCAGCAGGCCGGCCAAGGCCTTCTTCGAGGACCACGGCTTCGTCGCCCGGCTGCTGGTCATGCATCGACCCCTGCCCGGCCGGACCGACGATGGCGAGCGCTGAGCACCGGCCCGAACTCTGCGTCGGAGCGGTGGCGGTCGAACAGGATCGGATCCTGCTCATTCGGCGAGGCCACGGACCCGGCGCGGGACTGTGGTCCGTGCCGGGCGGCCGGGTGGAAGCCGGCGAGACCATGGCGCAAGCCGTCGTGCGGGAACTGCGCGAGGAGACTGGTCTGGAGGCCGTCTGCGAGGGCCTCGTGGGCTGGGTGGAACGCATTGGTGAGGATTACCACTATGTGATCGCCGATTTTCGAGTCACGGTCATGTCGAGTACGCCGCCATCGGCGGACAGCGACGCCGCCGCGGCGGCCTGGGTTCCCCTGGGCGAAGTAGGAGGGCTACCGCTCGTGGATGGGCTCGCTGAGTTCCTCCACGGCCACGGGGTCTTGAGCACCCACACCTGAGGCACCGGCCCGGGACGGTTCACGGTCCGGGGGCTCGTGGTCGGGGGCCTCGGCTTCGGCGGCGGGGGCCGGTTCACGGTCCGGGGGCTCGTGGTCGGGGGCCTCGGCCTCCGCGGCGGGGGCCGGTTCACGGTCAGGAGCTTCGTGGTCGGCTGCCTCGGCCTCCGCGGCGGGGGCCGGTTCACGGTCCGGGGGCTCGTGGCCGGGCGTCTCAACGTCAGTGGCCGCGCCCGCCTGCCGCCTTCCTCGAGGAACCGAGCCGCTGCGACGGCCCGGGAGTGGCGTCGGTGGGGGAGGGATCGCGACGCCGAGCATGGCCGCCAGGGCGGGGATCCGGCCCGACTGCTGATGGGCGGCCCGCCGCAGCTCCGGCGTCGGATCGGCCGACAGCCCCGCCGGTTTCACCGACCGACGCACCGGTGACGCCGACACCGCGTCCATCAGGGACAGCCATCGATCCGGCGGTGTATCTGATGCCATGGCTTCGCCGGCGGCGTCGCTTAGCCGCTGGGTCAGCTCAGGCTCCATGCGAGCAGACGGCTCGGGCGGCCGCGCCGCCAGGCGCAAGGCCCGCACGACCCGGTTCTCGTCGAGGTGCTTCGCAATCTCGCCGGTCCATTGCTGCCGCAAGCCATCCACCCGCCGGTCTAGGGCCTCCCGCAAGCTGGCGGCAAGGCCGCGGCTTTCGTCGTCGCGGGCAACTTCTGCTCCCGCCACCACAGACCGGAGATCTCGCAACGAGATCTCGTCGGCGTCCTTGACCGCCGCCTCGGCCCGATCCCGCCATTCGGCAGCCTTCAGTCTGGGCAGGAGCGACTCGGCCATGGCGATCAGCTGGTCCGTGTTGGGCGCCGGCCTACCCTCGGCCACGGCCTTCTCCCGCTCGAGATGCAGGGCGGTCCGAACGGCCGGAATCCCACCACGCAGGACCTGCTCGGCAACGGGCTGCTGCTCGGGTGGCAACGAGGCCATCACGGCCTGGCGATGGGCGCGGCCGGGATTGAACCGCCGCGTACGGCGCTCGGCCCCAACCTCCGGCTCGGGACTCCGGCGGTCGCGGCGCCGGCCGGGACGGTTGCCCTGGCGACCTGCTGGCGTCGGAGTCTCGGCGGGGCTGGGGTCTCCCGGGGCACGCGGGCCGGAGCTGCGCGACGTCCGGCCGGTCCGCTCGGTCCGGTCCGTCCGCTCGGTCCTGTCCGCCCGGTCCGCCCGCGCCGTCCGGTCCGCCCGGTCCGCCCGCGCCGTCCTGTCCGTCCTGTCCGCCCGCCTTTCACCGCTCGGATGGTCAAGCCCGGCCCGGTCTTCGCCCTCCAGTTGTCCTGTGTCCCCACCCTCACCCTCAAGGCCCGCGGCGGCGGACGCGCCGGCACCGGCTGCGCCGTCATCATCTGGCCGGCGGCCCTCCCGGCGCGGTCGCCGGCCGTCGTGGCCGTTCTGCGGTCGAGCGGCATCCCTGTCGCGTCGCGGTCGAGTGTCATCTCGATCGCGGCGGCGTGCGGCGGGACGCCGGTCGCTTCGACCAACCAGCTGCGTGGTCACGCCCGGCCCTTCAGGACGGCCGGAGCCGATGATCTCGATGCGCTGCGGATCAGCTCGGGTGTTGTCCTTGGGCGCGAGCACGGCGACGATGGTGATGCCGTCGATCTCGAACTCGGCCTCGGCCCTGACGACGTCGCCGGCTTTGGCGCCGTCTGGGAGCAGGCCGCCGTCGAGCACTCCCCTCGGCTCCCGAGCACCGGCAGCCCGCCAGGTCCACGAGCCGTCAGGTCGGGCGCTGGTCAGCTCGATCTCGATGCGGCGGGCCACACACTCACGCTACTTGAGAGTGACCGATCTCGTGCTGCGGATGACGTAGCGGGGTACCCTGCCGCAATGGGCGATCTTCCCGTTCTGCTGGTGCACGGCTTCGCGTCGTCATTCGAGCGCAACTGGCGAGAGCCCGGCTGGGTCGACCTCTTGCAGGAGGAGGGTCACGAAGTCATCGGGCTCGATCTGCTCGGGCACGGCGAAGCCGAGAAGCCCCACGACCCGGCCGCCTACGCCGGACTGGAACAGGACGTGATCAAAGCCCTGCCAGCGTCGGGCCAGGTCGACGCCATCGGTTTTTCGATGGGCGCCCAGCTTCTCCTGCGGGTAGCGGCGGCTGACCCAAGCCGTTTCGGCCGGCTGGTGGTCGCTGGCGTCGGCGCCAACCTGTTTCGCGGCGGCGATCCTGAAGCCTCGGCCCGGGCCATCGAGGCCGGGGAGACAGCCGAGGGCGATCCCGCAGTGGCCCAGGCCTTCGCCACCTTCGCCCGCGCTCCGGGCAACGATCGGGCGGCCCTGGCGGCCTGCATGCGCCGGCCGTCGACTCCGCTCGATCCAGCCCAGCTGGCCACCATCGATTGCCCGGTGCTGGTGGTCCTCGGGGACCGCGACTTCGTCGGTCCGGCCGATCCGCTACTGGATGCCCTGCCGAACGCCCGGTTCGTCTCCCTCCGCGGGTGTGACCATTTCGGGACCCCCAAGGACTTCCGCTTCATCGACGCCGCGCTGGGGTTCCTCCGGGACTGAGCACCGCAACTGCGGCCGCCCGAGCGGTCCCCGGCGGCCCTGCTAGGGTGACCCGCCCATGGGTCGCGGCGCACGCTCAACCGTCAGATGGAAGCACGACCGGATCCGCCGGAAGAAGGCGCGGGAAGCCCGGTTGCGCGCCGCCAAGGCAGCAGTGCGCAAGCCGGCTGCGTAGGGTTCGGCAGAGGCGCACGAGCCTGCCGACCCGGTCGATTCAGACCGCCGCCGTAACGGCGCGGGGTCGTCAAACGAGTTGTCTGTCGTCAAACGAGTTGTCGATGGAGCTTTTTCTGTAGCGCGACCCCCTTCAACCGGGCATCGTTCGCTGCAGAAAATGGCGTGTCGCTCGCAGCCGGGCTGAGGCCGAACGTCCCGATCAGCCGGAGTGGCGAGCGAAGTCGGCGATGCTGGCCGCGGTGTCGCGGCTGATGTCCGGACAAGTCATCGGGAACACTTCGGTCCCGTGGACAGTGCCCATCACCTGTCGGCAGCGGGCCGGGACGCCGGCGCGCAGCAACAGCCGGTAGAAGTTGATGCCCTCGTCCCGGAGCGGATCGCACTCGTTGACGCTGATCATCGTCGGTACCAGCCCGCGCACATCGTCTTCGGTGGCGAATCCCGGCCAGGCCAGCGGGTTGCGAGCCCGGAGCTCGTCGATGCCATAGGCCATGGCGCCCCGGTTGTTGTGCAGGTCGATGAGGATGCCGTTGTTCTCCGTGGAGGAGGGGTTCTCGGGCTTCGGCCACTCCCCGGCGATGTATGGGCAGAGGGCGTACAGACCCCGGATCACCCCGAGGTCCCCGTCCCGCTTGAGGCGGAGGCCAGTGGCCAGCGTCAGGTTTCCGCCTCCGCTCTCGCCGGCGACCACGATCCGATCCGGATCCACGCCCAGATCGCCGTGATGGGCGGCCACCCACTTCACTCCCGACGCACAGTCGTTGAGGCCGGCAGGGTAGGGGGCCACCTCGGGAGCACTCGACGGCACCAGGGCGTTCCGGAAGTCCACCATGGCTACGGCGACGCCCTGGGCGGCAATGATTCGGCCCCACGCCCGGTAGTTCCCGTCATAACAGGACATGGTCTGCATCCCGCCGCCGTGGATGTAGTACACAGCCGGCACCACTTCGCGGCCCTCGGGGCGGATGACACGGATCTTGATCGTGTTGCCGTCAGGACGGGAGACGACGTCGTGCTCGGAGACCGCCAGCCCTTTCGAGGGCGCGAGCTCCTCGGTATCGGCGCGGTCGAGAAACTCACTCATGGCCAAGCGCAGCGCCTTGGCTTCCGGCGAGTCGGCGTCGGCAAGCAGCTGGTCCCGGCTCTCTGCGTCCCCGCTCGGCTCCGGCATCGGAAAGGCCTCGAAGACGGCCTTTATCCGAGGGTCGATCCTCGGATCATCCACAATTCGGCTGTTTGCCATCTCCATCACCCCCGGGCTCGACTTGCGCCGACCGTAGCATCGCCATCTTCACCGAGTTCAAACCCGGTGGCGGTTGTCGCCGACAGCCCAAAGACCGGCCGTACCGCGAGGACAATGAGCGGCCAATAGATTCCCTGCCGGTGTACTGGATCCTTTTCTACGACGTGGTGGAGGACTATGTGGAGCGGAGGCGCCCGCTCCGGGACCGCCATCTCGACCGAGCTCGGCGCGTCTACGAGCGCGGCGATCTGTTGCTGGCCGGCGCCCTGGCCGACCCAGTCGACGGCGCCGTGCTGGTGTTCCGGGGTCCTTCGGCGGCCGTCGCTGAGCAGTTCGCCAGGGAGGACCCGTACGTCACCGCCGGGCTCGTGACCAACTGGCGCGTCCGGCAGTGGACCGTTGTGGTGGGAGACGGCGTCGATCCACCGACATAAGGGGCGGACCCCGTGATTGTCCCTCGACGCCCACGAGCTGGCCGATCCCTGACACCCGTGAGCGCGTCGTTACGTGTCGATGTTCTTCCAGTGCGGGCGCCCGAACAGTCGACCAAGGCGAGCCGTCAGAGAAGGCCCTTCGTCGTGAGCCAGGTCAATTTTCACTGCTGGCGTTCCTGTCGGCGGCGGAAGGGACATCGCTTCCTCATCGCTCAGCGCACACCGAACAACTGTCGTGGTGATTTCGGCAATCTGGTCGCGGTCCACAAAACGCAAGCCATGACCGGTCTCCACGGAGATTCCATCGAACAGGTCCAGCTCCGGAATCTGTAGTACGTGGTGAACCTTGCCGAACTCACTTCCCACAGAGGTAATAACTGGGGTACCAACAGCCAACGCCAAATAGGAGATCGGCCGACCCTCATCCACGTGCGGGATGTCCTTCCTTCCAAAGGCCTCGCTGGAAAAGACTACCAAATGGTGGGACTAGACCAGTTTCGACAGTTCCGCCTGTGGGGCGCTCAAAGGTCGGACCGAGACGATCTGCGAGATCGCAACGCTGGGATCGCCCCGCTGGTAGCCCGCCGGAAATCTGCCGCTCTGGCCGGACATGTGCCCGCGTCGGTCCAGCAGGCGATGGTGGCGGTCGTCGGTCCTGGGGCTTTACGGATAACTGTGATTATCAGTAAAAAAGGAGACGTGGTTACACAACACCGATGCCGCGCTGGCGAGGAGCCGCCGTGATCGAACACGACCGGCTTCTACTATCAGGCGGACAAGCGCTGGCTGCTGGCTCAGTGTATGGACAGCTGGCCAGGTTGGTTCGGTCACATGATCACGTTTAATAGTCTCCTGATCATTGGCGGGGTGGCCGTGCTGGTGCCACTTCTGCTTGGGTTGGCGCCCGCGGTGAAGGTGCCGGCGGTGGTTCTGGAGATCCTCGGCGGCGTTCTGGTCGGACCGTCGGTGCTGGGCTGGGCCCATCTCGATGTTGCGGTTCGGGTAACGTCAGACCTGGGCCTGGGGTTCCTGCTGTTCCTGGCTGGCTTCGAGATCGACCTCCGCCTGTTCGACCGCCGGGCCCTCTCGGTCGTGGGCCGAGCCTTCGTCATGTCTGCCGCTCTGGCGTTGCTGGTCGCGTACGGGCTGCAAGGCGCCGGCGAGATCAGGGACGGTCTGTTGGTGGGCATCACGTTGATGGCCACGTCGCTGGGTGTTCTGGTGCCCATCCTCATGGACGTCGGCCAGGCCGAAACCGTCTTCGGTCGTCTCATCATGGCCGCAGGGTCGCTGGCTGAGCTGGTTCCGCTGGTGCTGCTTTCGGTGTTCTTCTCAGCCTCGTCCACGAACCCCTCCGTGGAGCTGGGACTTCTGGCCGGCTTCGTGGGCTTCACCGCCCTAACGGTGGTGGTGACGCAGCGGATTCGGATATGGCGCCCCCTGCACGACGCCGTGCGTCGCCTGGAGAACACCAGCTCTCAGTTGCGGGTCCGGGTGGCCATCACGCTGGCCCTGGCCTTTGGGGTGGTAGCCGAACACTTTGGGCTGGCCATGATCCTGGGCGCCTTTCTGGCGGGCGTCATCATCCGGCGTACCGACGAGACACCGGTCGACCGGGCGGAGTTCCGGGGCAAGCTGGAGGCCATCGGCTTCGGTTTCTTGATCCCGGTGTTCTTCGTTAGCACCGGAGTCGGCCTGGACATGAGCTCTCTGTTGCACAGCACCCGGGCCATGATCGCCGTACCTATCTTCCTGGTCGCTCTCCTGGTGGTGCGGGGACTTCCCGCCCTGCTGTATGCCCGCATGGTGGGACGGGTCCGCGCTGCCGGAGCCGGATTCATGCAAGCCACCTCACTGACGTTCATCGTCGTGGCCACCACCATCGGGGTCGAAACCAATCACCAACGCGCCTCAACTGCGGCCGCTCTGGTAGTCGCCGGCCTGCTTTCTGTCGTCATTTACCCGCCAGTCGCCTTGAAGATCCTCAGGAGCGCTCCCCCCCGCGTTATTCGTCCCCAATAAACCTCCAGAATCTTCCACTCAGCCCTCTTTCGCAGAACAGACGGCGTTGACGCCGGGCTCGAGCCGGTGGTCACCACAGGGGTATTTTCTGCTGGTCGTGCCGGTAGCACCCGGAACCGGCGAGAAAATCGCGGCCGATTGTGACCGCAGAAGGCAGGGGATTTTCTGAATAGGCAAACCCTCGTCCGACCCGCCCGACAAGGCGGCTCCCCCTCCCTCCCCTGCGCCGCCCCGGGTCGTCGCCAGTGGCACCCAGAATCTTCCCCCATTTTGGATAGATGATGCTATCTTTATTCGAAGAGGCGAGTCATCGGCCGGACGGCCGCATCGCATCGAGGGAAGGCAGGACAGTTATGCCGACGGCTATCGTGACCGGAGCATCCATGGGACTCGGAGCGGCGCTGGCCCACGGCCTGGCGTCGGCCGGCTGGTCGCTGGTGATCGACGCCCGCGGCGAAGCCGCGCTCTCAGCGACCACCGCTGCCATCGACCGGACCCGGGCACCCGGGACGCGCGTGATCCCTGTCGCCGGCGACGTCACCGACGCCGGCCACCGGGCTCGGCTGGCCCTCGAAGCGGGGCGACTCGGTGGCCTGGAGCTGCTGGTCAACAACGCCAGCACCCTTGGACCGAGCCCGCTCCCCCCGCTGACCCGGTACCCGCTGGCGGCCCTCCGCGGCGTCGTGGAGACGAACCTGCTGGCCCCCCTTGGCCTGCTCCAGGCCGTCCGCCCCCAGCTGGACAAGGCGAACCGGCCCCGGGTGCTGAACATCACGTCGGACGCATCTGTCGAGGCCTATCCGGGCTGGGGCGGCTACGGCGCCTCCAAGGCGGCTCTGGACCACCTGAGCGCGGTGCTGGCCGTCGAACAGCGCGGGTGGCGGGTCTGGTCGGTCGATCCCGGCGACCTGCGCACGCGCATGCATCAGGAGGCCTTCCCGGGTGAGGACATCTCCGATCGGCCTGAACCCGTCGCTGTCGTCCCAGCGCTGCTTGCCCTGGTCGAATCCGACCGGCCCTCCGGGCGGATCCGGCTCGCCGACCTCGTCCCATCGGCATCGGTGTCATGAGCCCCGCCATGGCCCTCGACGGGCGTCCTCGACCCCGTCGATGGGATCCGGTCGGCTTTCGACTCCCACCGGACCTGGAGGCCTCGGCCCCGCCTGAGGGCCGCGGCCTGGCCCGCGACGGCGTCCGCCTTCTCGTCGCCCGGCGCGGCGACGGCTCCGTGAGCCACGCCCGTTTCACGGACCTGCCGGACCTGCTCGAAGCCGGTGACGTGCTGGTCGTCAACACGTCGGCGACACTGCCCGCCCACATCGACGGGATGGCGAACGGCCGGCCGGCCGCCCTCCACTTCTCCGGCCGGCTGCCCGGCGGACTGTCGATGGTCGAACTCCGGCACGGGGCGAGCGCCGGCGCCGCTGGCACCCCGTGGCTCGACGCCGAGCCGGCCACGATCGTCCATCTGCCTGGCGGCGGTCGGGCCCAGCTGTGCCTGCCTGCCTCCTCCGCAGCCATGATGGGCCGGGTCCGCGTCTGGGTGGCGACCCTCCAGCTCCCCGACCCGGTACTCCCCTACCTCGCTCGCTACGGCCAGCCCATCCGCTACCCGTACGTCCCGCAGGCCTGGCCGATTTCCAGCTACCAGACGGTGTTCGCCGAGGTGCCCGGGAGCGCGGAGATGCCGAGCGCGGCCCGCCCGTTCAGTACCGAGGTGATCACCCGGCTGGTCTCCCGGGGAGTCGGTTTCGCACCTTTTATCCTGCATTGCGGAGTTTCTTCGCCCGGACAGCATGAGCCACCGGTGGCGGAGTGGTATCGGATCCCCCCGACCACCGCCGCCCGGATCAACGAGGCCCGCCGAGCCGGGCGCCGGGTCATCGCGATCGGGACCACGGCCGTCCGCGCCGTCGAAACCGTTGCCGACCCTTACGGTGTGGTCCACCCAGGGGAGGGATGGACCGAGCTGGTGGTCGGGCGCGACCAGCCCGTCCGGGCCGTTGATGGGCTCCTGACCGGCTGGCACGAGCCGGGCGCCTCTCATCTGGCCCTGCTCGAGGCCATCGCAGGGCCGGACCTCGTCGACGCCTCCTACCACGCCGCCGTGGCGGGGTGGTATCTCTGGCACGAGTTCGGCGACAGCCACCTGGTCCTACCATGAACGGCAGCGTGACCGAGGCTCAGAGAACGAACCGGTCGGCCTTGGCACGCGCACCCCGGAGCCGATCGAGCTGGCCCTCTCCGAGGCCGCCGGCCAACAGGTGGCGCTGGCCAGGCGTCAGCCGGCCGCGAGGGACAGCTAAAGACGGGTGCCGCATCGCCCACCACCGGCGGCGCCGGGCGTGCGCGCCGGAGCCGGGTGGCCCCGCTAGCCTCGCAGCCGTCGTGGCCCGGGAACCCGCTGCCCCTACCACCCGCGCGGTGCCGCGGCGCAAGCTGGATCCGGCTTCGTCGCTCGTCGATGCCCTCGAGGCCTGGCTCGTCAGCCTCGGCGCGGCCAAGCCGGCGCCCGCCACCCTTCTCGCCTACCGACGCGACGTGGAGGGCATCGGTGCCCGGTTGGCGATCCTGGAGGATCTCGGCGAGCTGGGCGACGTGGGCCTGGCCGACCTGGAGCGACCGGCCCTGCGGGCCGCCTTCGCCTCGTGGGCCTCGGACCATGCCGCCGCATCGGTGCGGCGGGCGCACTCGGCCTGGTCCAGCCTGTTCGACTTCCTGGTCGAGGAGGGCCTGCGCGATGGCAACCCGATGGCGGCCATCCCGAAACCCAAGACGCCCACCGTTCTCCCCCGGGCCATCCGGGCCCGCGATGGCATCGGCCGCCTGCTCCGTGCCGCCACGCAGCCGGACCCCCGGGCCCGGCAGCCGTGGCCCGCCCGGGATCTGGCGCTGGTGGCGACGTTCTGCGTGACCGGAATCCGCGAGGCCGAAGCGGTCGGACTCGACGTTGGCTCGCTGCACGGCGAACCCGGCGCTCGTCGCCTCGAGGTGCACGGCAAAGGCGGCAAGTCGAGGCCGATACCCATCGATGCCCTGCTCGATCAGGTGCTTTCCGAGTACCAGCGCCAGCGCATCGAGCGCTTTCCCCAGCACGACCTCGACCGCCCATCGACCCCGCTGTTCGTGGATGTACGGGGCCGGCGCCTGAGCGTGGATCAGGTTCGGTACCTCATTGATCGCCTGTATGTGCGGGCCGGGATCCGGACGCAGGTGCCGGCAGGGGCGCTCGTTCACGCGTTGCGGCACACGTTTGCCACGTCCGCCCTGGAAGCGGGCGCCGACGTGGTGGAACTGCAGGAGCTACTCGGTCACGCCAGCCTGGAGACCACTCGCCGTTACCTTTCTGCCACCGGGCAGGGCCTCCGGCACGTCATACAGGCCCATCCCGGCCAGGCCGCGCTCCGAGCCACGCGTCGGGATGGGCAATGACGGCGGCCAGCCGCGTGCCGGCAGAAGTGAACTTTCATGAAATAAACGGCGCCGCGTTCGAGTAGCGACAATCGGTGGGTAGTGTCCGGGGGTAAGAACACGATTGTGTTTTGGCGAGCTTCGCGATGATCCACTCGGAGGTGTGGCTGTGGCGTTCGGCCGTCCGCAGACGCCGTTTCGATCGGTCAAGGCCTATCAGCGCGCCTTGGACACCATGGGAAAGTTGGCCGCCCAGCAAGCCGGTTCGCCGCTCTCCGACAAAACCGCCGACCCGGACACACTGGCCGATCCGGAGAGTCCTTACGTGCGGGTCGTGGCCGACGACGCCGTACCTCCGGTCACGCCCCGACCGCCATCCCTGCGTTCGAGATCGCGACGAGCTCGCCAGGCGATTCCTCTGACCGAGGTTCCTTCGCCTGGCCCCAACACCAGGATCGTGCGATCGGACGAGCCTGCATCTGCTCCGGCCGCCACACCCGAGCGCCGGCCACCACAGCTGGCCGTCCCGCCGGCCATGGCGGCCGAGGCCCACCGGTCCGATCGGGCCGACAGCCCGGTTGAAGCGGTCCCCGGCGTTGTTGGCAACGGGTCGGCGCCGCCAACCGGTCAGGTCGGGCCAAAGATGTTGCACTTCGATGCCATCAACGATTTTTCCCCGTCCCTCGGTCCCAGGAGCTGGGCCGATGTTGCGCCCAGCCAACCGGACCGGGGGGCCAGGTCGCGTCCGGCTCGGTCCCGGCCCGGCCGGCGGGCACTGACGTATCGGACGTCGGGACCGGGGGCCCTGCGCCTTCGGGGCGCGGCCTTGGCGGCGGTTGCCGTCCTCCTCGTGGCGGGGGTCGTCGGGTTCGCTCTGTCCGCGGGTCCCGGGTCGCACGGACGACGGCCACCGGCGGCCAGTGCTGCCGCGACGCCGGGGCACGGGACGCCGGTCGGATCGACCCAGACCACTCCTCCGACGACCACCCCGACAACGACCGCCGCGCCGAGCGCCGTACTCGTCTCCACCGCCGCCGGGACGTCCACCTACCGGGTAGGGGCGTCGGCCACGATCACTCTCGTGGCCAACAACGGCCCCTGTTGGGTCGAGATCAGGCAACTCGGACCCGATGGGGCGCTGATGTTCATGGGTGACATCCTGGCCGGCCAATCCCGGGCCATGACCGCCCCGGTCTGGGTGCGTCTCGGCAATCCCGGTGCGATAAACGTCAACGGGACGTCGATCTCGCCGCCGGGGATGACCGCGGGCCAACCCTACAATCTGCAGTTCGCCTAGAACCCGGGATCGCGGTAGCGCGGCGCTGGTCCCCGACGGGCCGGCTGACAAGCCTGAACGCCGCTGTTGAATGGTCGCCCGAGCCATGCCAATGCTCAGCGGGGGATACCGTTGACCTATGGAGCTTCCTCTACCGATTGGTGCGATCGAGGCCTGGGGACGCCGGCTGACTGCCGAGTTGGTCGGACTGCCACAGACGCTGAGCGAGCTCCGAGAGGGAGCCGAGAACTTGCGACGGGTCACCCAGAGACTCCTGGACGCCACCGCCGGCCTCGAGCAGTTCACCGTGATGCAGCAGGCCAGCGCCGGCGAGATCCGGCAACGAGTCGACGATGCGGCCCGTGCCCTGCGGGAACAGCTGGGTTCGGTCCCCGGTGGCGAACGGATGGCGGGTCCACTCGAGGACCTCAACGCGACGCTGGCGGCCATAGCCCGGCTCAGCCCGACTCGGCCGCCGGGACCGCGCCGGTCGCCGGGGTAGCAGGCAGCTAGGCGTCGCCGTCGCCGACCACGGCGTCCCAGGTGGGCCGCAACGTCCGGGCCGCTCGGGCTTCGTCGACCCGGCCGACGGGCGTGGTGCGTGGCGCCTGGCTCGACGCCCCGTCAGGATCGCCGGCGATCCGGACCAGCGCGGCGGCGAGAGCTGCGACGGTCTGGGGGCTTTCGGTCTCGGTGGGCTCGATCATCAGGGCCTCGTCGACGATGAGCGGGAAATACACCGTCGGTGCGTGAAAACCCTCTTCGAGGAGGCGCTTCCCGACGTCGAGGGCGCGCGTGCCCTTGGCCCTTTTGAGGCTGGTCGTAGAGGCCACGAACTCGTGCATGTTGGGGCGGTCGTAGGGCACGTCGTAGACGCCACGCAATTGATGTCGCAACCAGTTGGCGTTGAGCACCGCACCTTCGGCCACTCGCCGCAGCCCGTCGCCACCGTTGGCAAGGATATAGGCCCAGGCCCGGGCCAGAGCCAGAGCGTTGCCGTGCCACGTGTGCACGCGGCCGATGCTTCGAGGGGGGCTCGACCAGGAGAAGCTGCCATCGGGCCGGCGGTCCGGGAGGGGGCCAGGGAGGAAGTCGGCGAGCCGGGCCGAGACCGCGACCGGTCCGGCACCAGGGCCTCCGCCACCGTGGGGAACTGCAAAGGTCTTGTGGAGGTTCATGTGGACGATGTCGAAGCCCATGTCGCCTGGCCGGGTTACGCCGAGGATGGCGTTGAGGTTGGCGCCGTCGTAATAGAGGAGCCCACCGACCTCGTGGACGGCCGCGGCGATGTCCGCAATGTCCTCCTCGAACAGCCCCAGGGTGTTGGGGTTGGTGAGCATGATGCCGGCCACGTCGGGGTCCAGCCGGGCTCGCAAGGCATCCAGGTCCACCAGTCCGCGGCGATCGGATGGCACCGTGACCGTCCGGTACCCGCCGAGGGTGACCGATGCGGGGTTGGTGCCGTGGGCGGAGTCGGGAATGATCACCTTCCGACGCGTCTCGCCGTTGGATTCGTGATAGGCACGCATGAGCAGGAGCCCGGTGAGCTCGCCCGCCGCGCCGGCCGGAGGCTGCAGGGTGGCTGCGGCCATTCCGGTGATCCGGCACAGGGTGTCGGCCAGTGACCAGAGCAATTCGAGCCAGCCTTGCGTGCACTGGGTCGGCGCGGCCGGATGGGCCGCGGTGAGACCGGCTAGCGATGCCGCGTCGTCGCAGAGCTTGGGGTTGTACTTCATGGTGCACGAACCGAGCGGGTAGGCGCCCAGGTCGACCGAGTACTGGCGGTGAGAGAGCCGGGTGACGTGGGCAACCAGGTCCCGCTCCGATACCTCGGTGAGCGGAATCGGGTCGTCGCGCCGCAAGCCGTCGGGCACCAGCTCGGCCGGGTCCCATTCGGGGACGCCGGTGGTGCGAAACGACCAGGCGCGCCGGCCCGGGCTGGAGAGCTCGAAGATGGTGGGTTCGGGCTCGCGGCCCATGATGGGAGCGCTGGTGGCCTGCCCCCCCGGCGCGGGGCCGGCCTTGGACTGCTGGCCTCCGTCCGGGGCGGAATGGGCGTCGGCCGAGGTGGCCATCAGCGGACCACCTTTTCCAGGGCCGACACGAAGGCGTCGATCTCCTCCCGGGTTCGCCGTTCGGTCACGGCGACGAGGAGAGCGTTGCCACCATCACGGACCACCCCGGCCTCGATGCCGACGGGAACTCCGGCGAGGAATCCCTCGTCGGCCATACGGGCGATAGCGACGTCGGCCGGTACCGGCAGCTCGAGGGCGAACTCACGAAGCGTGGGCGCGGGAGCCAGCGGCGACACGCCGGGTATGGCCAGAGCCGCCTCCCGGGCGTACCTCGTGCCCCGGGCGCAACGCAGGGCCAGCTCCCGGAGGCCGCCCGTGCCCAGCCAGGACAGCTGGATCATGGCCGCCACTGCGATCAGGGTCTGGTTGGTACAGACGTTCGATGTCGCCTTCTCGCGGCGAATGTCCTGCTCCCGAGCCCGCAGGGTAGTGACATAGGCGGGCCGTCCTTCCGTGTCGACCGTCCGCCCCACCAGCCGTCCGGGCAACCGGCGCACCAGTTCCAACCGGCAGGCGAACAACCCCAGATAGGGGCCGCCAAACGACAGGGGCGTGCCGAACGGCTGCCCCTCCCCCACCACCACGTCGGCCCCGTCCTCGCCCGGCGCCCGCAGCAGCCCGGCCGAGACGGGATCGAATCCGACCACCAGCAGTGCCTTCTGCTGGTCGGCGGCGGCCCGCGCCGCCTGAATGTCCTCGATGGCGCCCAGATAGTTCGGTGACGCCACGACCAGGGCCGCGGGAGGGTCGCCGGACGGGGCGGCGGCCCAGTCGGTCACTCCGTCGCGGAGCGGGACGTCCACCAGCTCGTGCCCCGGGCCGCGAGAGAGCGTGCTCAGCACCTCTCGCCAGTGGGGATGGATGCCGCCGCTCACCCACACCCTTTCGCGACCGGCCGCGGCGGTGGCCAGATTGACCGCCTCCGCCGCGGCGCTGGCACCGTCGTAGAGGGAGGCGTTGGCGACGGGCAGCCCGGACAGGCGGGCGACGAGGGTCTGATACTCGAACAGGGCCTGCAGGACCCCCTGGGCGACCTCGGGTTGGTACGGGGTGTAGGCCGTCACGAACTCGGACCGAAATGTCAGCCGGGTGGTCGCGGACGGGACATCGTGGTCATAAGCGCCCGCCCCGGCGAAGCACAGCAGGTCGGCGCCGCTCCGGTTACGGCCCGCCAGCCGGCCCATCTCGGCGAGAACGTCGGGCTCGGAGAGGCCGGGCGCCATGTCCAGGCCCCCGGCCAGCCGCAGCGCCTCCGGCACGACGTCGAACAGCTCCTCGAGCGAGCCGAGCCCGATGTCAGCGAGCATGCCCGACAGCTCCTCGTCGGTATGAGGAACGAAATGACCCACGGTCAACCCTTCTTCTTGACGAACGGCAGAGGCACCATCTGCGCCGGCACTCTACGGCCCCTCAGGTCCAACTCGACCTTGGTGCCCGGCTCGAGGTGGGGGGGAAGGAACGCCAGAGCGATGCCGTGACCAAGGACCGGCGAGAAGTTGCCGCTGGTCACCTCGCCGATCGTCGTTCCGTTGGCCAGAACGCTTGCACCGCTTCGCGGCGGCTGGCGCCCTTCCGTGGCGAGGCCGCCGAGAAGGCGGGTGATGCCGGCGGCCTTTTCGCGCTCGAGCGCGGCCCGGCCGCGGAATCCTCCTTCTTTCGACCAGGCCACGACCCAACCGAGGCCGGCCTGCAGGGGCGTGATACCCGGTCCGAGCTCGTGGCCGTGCAACGGCAGGGCGGCCTCGAGGCGCAGGGTGTCTCGCGCGCCGAGCCCGGCGGGATGTACGCCGGTCGCCAGCACCGCCTCCCAGAAGGAGGGAGCCAGATCAGCCGGAACCGAGCATTCCACGCCGTCCTCTCCGGTGTAGCCGGTGCCGGCGGCCACGCATGGTCCCCCGCCCCACGAGAAGGGAGTCACCCGGAACCGGCCAACCGAGGCGGCGTCGGGGGAAACGATGGCCAGGTGCTCCCTCGCGCCCGGTCCCTGGATGGCGATCAAGGCCCGCTCGCTCGTGACGTCGGTCCCCCCGACAGCAGCGCGAACCCGCGCCGTGTTCGACGCGTTGGGCATGACGTCGAATGTTTCGAGGTCGATCCACCAGACGATGATGTCGTCGAGCACCGACCCGTCGGCGTCGTCCAGCAGGTGGGTGTACTGCGCCCGGCCCGGGCTGATCTTGGCCAGGTCGTTGGTCAGCATGACCTGCAGCTGTTGAAGGGCGTTCGCGCCGGAGACCCTTACGGTGCCGAGATGACTGACGTCGAATGCCACCGCGTCCTGGCGGCAGGCCATGTGCTCGCCGAGCGTGCCGCCTGGGTACGACAGCGGCATCTCCCAGCCTCCGAAGGGAACCATCTTGGCGTCCAGGGCCCGATGGGCGGAATCGAGGGGCGAGCGGCGCAGCGTCGGCCCGGATTCGTCCATTCCAGCCTGAGGGCCCGCCGGCGACTCGGCCAGAGGGGTCGACCGGGCGAGATCACCGGCCGACCCGTGGGAAGGATCGGTCACCGCGGCCAGGATAGAGGCTGGACAGAGTTTGCCCGAGGACACTGGGTTTGCCTGAGGCACCACGGACGCCGACGCCTCCCCTGGTGGCGCGGTTCGCCGTCGTCACTCGTCAGGGGTCAGGCCGTCGGCGCAGGATCCGCCGCGCCGGTTCGGCCCTCAGGGGGCGGGTAGGCGGCGTCTGGCTGCATTTGTGTGATATTCATCGCGTAATACGCGAGTTTTATAACACAAACGAAAATCGCACCCAGGGCGCGATGCTCGAGGTGCATCGGGCCCTCGAAGATGGCGGGCCCTGTCAGTGTGTCCCTGACCCGTGCGTCCCTGACCCCTGCGTCCCTGACCCGTCGCCGGCCCGGTACCGGCGCGCCGCGGGCGGGCGCGTAGGGCGCCAAGCCAGGCCGCGGGGGTGGGCTGCCAGCGCTGGTTAGGCTCAGGCGGTGTGCGCCGAGCGGGAGCCCGGACCGGGTCGCCGTCGACCGGCCGGGTCGACCGACGGGGCAGCCGCCACCGACGAGGCAGCCGCGACCGTGGCCTCGCCCCCGTTGGTCGCCTCGCCGGCGGTGGCAGGAACCATGGGCGCGTCGAGGCCGAGGTCGGTGATGGCCGCCGCCAGCTCGGAGACCACTCCCCCGAGAGGGACGATGTTGAGCACCGTCTGACCGCCCCGGAGCAGATCGATGATCTCTGCGCCCGAGTAGGCGAGCACCGAGCCGCGGTCGTCTGTGACCAGGTTGGCCGAGGCCAGGTCGTCCCCGGCGGAGCGGAGGCAGTCGATAGCCTTGCGGGCGGCCTGCAACGACACGCCGGCGTCCAGCAGGCGCTTGATCACCTTGAGCTGGACCAGATCGGTGTACGAGTACCGGCGCTGGGACCCGCTCCCGCGCGCCTCGGTGATCGACGGGTGCAGCAGGCCGGTGCGGGCCCAGTAGTCGAGCTGCCGGTAGGTGATGCCGACGACGGAACAGACCTGCGGACCTCGATAGCCAGCCTGGCCGGCGGCCAGTGCTTCCGGGGTTGGCGGACCGCCTGACGTAACGCCGACCGCGGCAGCAGCAGCACCAGCCGTCATCTCCGCCCTCCTGGAGTATCACAGACAAGTAGTTACGTCAGTGTGCTCGATGGCGGCCGCGAGTGCAACCATCCTTCGGGAACCGCTGGCGTGACTTCGCAGGATAGCTGGTCAGGACTCGAAATCCTCGGGCCGGACCCCCTCGATGAAATCCCGGAACTCCGACACCAGCTCCTCGGCCTCGGCTGGCTCCTCGGCCGCCTCGTCGGGGAGGATCACACCCTCGGCGTCGAGCAGCTCCTCCTCGGCGTAGATGGTGGTCTGGACCCGGACGGCCAGGGCGACCGCATCGGAGGGGCGGGAGGAGATGATGTGGCGCTGCCCGGCCACGAGCAGCCTGATCTCGGCGAAAAAGGTCCGGTCGCGCAGCTCGGTGATCACGATGCACTCGACCGTCGCCCCGAGCTCCTCGAGGATGTCGCGCATCAGGTCATGCGTCATCGGCCGGGGGGTGTCCACCCCCTGCTGGGCGAAGGCGATCGCCTGTGCTTCGGCCGGGCCGATGTAGATCGGTAGGGTCCGATTGGCACCTGAGACCTCTTGCAGCAGCAGAATCGGAGTGTTGCTGGGTAGTTCCACCCGGACGGCGTTCAGGTGCATCTCCACCATGCGAGCACGTTACCGCTGCCGGGGCTTCTCGGTTGT
Source organism: uncultured Acidimicrobiaceae bacterium (assembly GCA_963834725.1). Taxonomy (GTDB): domain Bacteria; phylum Actinomycetota; class Acidimicrobiia; order Acidimicrobiales; family Palsa-688; genus PALSA-693. The sequence continues at coordinate 773,016 of CAWICN010000001.1, read as the reverse complement.
GTTGATCGTGCACCAGGACCAATAGATCTGGGGCTAATGGATCTGGCGGACCGCCTGGTCAAGCAGAGCCTTGCGCAGGTCGCCGCCCAACGATGTCAGCTCCGCCAGTGTGTCGGCCGCCTGCCGTCGGGCCTCGGGGTTGCGCTGGCGCAGCAGCGGCATGATCACCTGTTCGAAGATTCCCGCCTCCCGATCGGCAGAATTGCGCCAGGCCCGGAGATGGCGGGCGTCGACGCCGTGGCGGGCGAAGCCGGCCGCAGCCCGGGCCACGGCCAGGGCGGTGGCGTCGAAGTAGGGCGTTCCGGCGACGACCGTCCCGATGCTGATCAGACCAAACTCCTGCAGGCTTTTCACTATGGCGACGGTGCCACCGGACGCGCTGGCCAGCTCCTCGATGCTGTAGGTCTCGGTGTCCTCCAGGGACGGCCGCAGACCGGCCGACGCCACACTCCGACCTCGGCTGGCACCGCCGGTCGCGGCTCCGGCCGGGGTACTGCCGCCGACGCGGCCGGACGGCGGGTCGGCGGCAGGCCCGGACGCCCCTCGTCCTGCGGCCCGGTCCGGCCCACGCGACCCCTCGCCGGCCCGGCCCGCGAGCCCCGGTCCGGCGCCGGCCGGACCGGGGGTGGACGCGCCGGTCGCCGAGCTGGTCGAAGTGGCCGGGCGTGGCGCTCCAGCGGAGGCTGGCGGGACCGATGCCGCCGGAACCGATGCCGGTGGGGCCGACGCAGGTGGGACTGGGGTGTGGGTTGGGTTCCCGGCCTGGCGCGTTCCGGCGGAGGGGTGGGTTACCGTCGCGTCTTCAATGGTGCGCTCGTGATCGCCGGCCGGCGAGTTGGCGGCGGACCCGACCGCATCGTCGGCTGCGCCGGCCCGCGGATCGGCTTCGTTGCCATATCCGCCGTCATAGCCGTCGCCAGGGCCATTGTCGTCGAGATCCTCGCCCTGCTCGGTCAAACGACCGCGGATGATCTTGAGGGGAAGAAAGTTTTCGCGCTGCTGGCGGAGGATCCACCGCAGTCGCTCGACGTCATGGTCATAGAACTTCCGGTAGCCCGACGGAGTGCGCTCTGGGTCCACCAGCCCCTGGCTCTCGAGGAACCGGATCTTGGAGATCGTCACATCCGGGAATTCCTCGCGGAGAAGCGACAGGACCTCGCCGATGGAGAGATGGGATCGCTCAGTCACCGACCACTACCCTCCTTGCACCTCGTGCAGGAAGACCAGCCGGAACTTGCCGATCTGGACTTCGTCTCCGCTATGCAGCTCGGCACGCTCGATGCGCTCCCGGTTCAAATAGGTGCCGTTGAGGCTTCCGACGTCGGTGACGGTGAAGGACGCATCATTTTTGTAGATCTCGGCGTGGCGGCGTGACACGGTGACGTCGTCGAGAAAGATGTCGCTGTCGGGATGCCGACCGATGGTCGTCTGACCGACGCCCAGCACGAAACGGGAGCCGGCGTTGGAGCCTCGTTTCACCACGAGCAACCCCAGTCCCTGGGGGACGTCGCCAACGGAAACGGTCAGTTCTTCCTCGCCGACCTCGCCGGCGGCTTCTACCGGCGCCAGAGTAATGGTGGTGACGGCCGGATCCTGCCCGGACGGTCGCTCCAGCACCGAGCCGCACGACGAACAAAAGTTCGATCCTTCGGGGTTGCGATGCCCGCAGCGGTTACAGAAGATCGGCGTCACCAGCAGCGCCTGCTAACTCTCGATCAACTTCCGGTACCCATCCGCGTCGAGCAGCGGCGATAGGGCATCGGCGTCGGGGGTCTGGATCACGCAGAGCCAGCCTTCGCCGTAGGGGTCCTCGTTGAGCTTCTGCGGCGCGTCGCCGAGCTCGGTGTTGACTTCGACAACGGTGCCGTTGACGGGGGCGTACACGTCGGACACGGACTTCGTCGACTCGATTTCCGCGAACGAGTCGCCGGCCTCCACCGTCGTGCCCGGGTCCGGCAGTTGCACGAAGACCACATCGCCGAGGGCGTCCTGGGCATAGTCGGTGATCCCGACGCGGATCTGGTCGCCCTCGAGACGGGCCCACTCATGGTCCGGGGTGTAACGGAGGTCCTCGGGGACGTTCATGGCCGGGAATGTACTGGACGCGCTAGTGGATTGCTGCCAGGAGCGAGCCGCCGAGCGGTGACCCAGATCAAGATCGCAGCACGTTACGGATGCGGCGAGCGTACTCCTGAGCCCGGGCCCGGGCGTCTGCGTCGGTGGCCGCTTCGGCCCATACGTGGGTGAGCGGTTCCTCGGGGTCCGGAAAGATCAGGGCCCAGCCGTCATCGTGGAGCACCTTGACGCCGTCCACCAGCAGCAGCTCGCGATCCTTGGCCCACTCCATCACCGTCCGCATCACGAGGCCCTTTTTCTCCCACGGCGTTACCACCGCCTCGTGAGCGACGCGCACGGCGGGTAGCTGCCCCACCACTTGCGACAGACGCGTCCCCGATGAAGCCAGCAGGGCGAGCGTCTCCACCAGGGTGGCCACCGCGTCGTACGCAGGCAGGAAGGCGGGAAAGATGTAGCCGCCTTCCTGGCTGGCCGCGAACCGAACACCGGGCCCGGACGCCACCTCCATGAGATGGGGAGTGGACAGCTTGGTCCACAACAGGGTCGCTCCCGCCTCGTCGCACATAGTCTCCACCGCCCGACCGACCGAGACCGGCAGCGCCACCGTCGGCGGCGGGGAGCCCCGGCGATCCGCGTCCGCGAGCACCAAATGCAGCAATGCCATCAGCGCCTCGTCGTCGACGAGAGTGCGCCCGTTGTCGTCAACGAAGGTGATGTACTCCCCGTCGGTGTCGATCACCGCGCCAAGGTGGGCGCCCGATGCCCGCACCAGCTCCGACACCTGGGCGGCGTGCTCCCATCGGTTGAAGGTGAGCGACTGTCGGGTCGAAGCGTAGGGATTGACGGATAACACGTCAGCCCCGAGCTTGGACAGCACATTCGGCATCACGAAACTGGCAGCGCCGAACGCATAGTCGAGGACCAGCTTGAAGCGAGCCCCTCGCACGGCGTCGACATCGACGTGCTCCATGAGCACGGCGGTGTAGAACTCCGCCGTCCGCACGGGAAAGCGAATGTCGCCGATCTCGCCGGCCAGCGAGCGCCGGAAGTCCTCCCGGTAGAAGAGACGCTCGACTTTCTTCTGGATGGCTTCGGAGATGTCGATGCCAGCGGCGTCGAAGAAGCGGATAACGACCGATTGTGGATCGTCGGGCGCGAGGCGCACCGACAGTCCGCCGGAGCCCCCCTCGATACGGACCCCAAACCTGGTAACCGGAACGGTGGCGACCTCGAGGTCGGCGACGTCCACCCCGGCCGCGTTCAGACCGACCATCATGGCCCGCTTCAGTACCCGCGCCGCCCGGCTGGTATCGCGGGAGGCCACCACCGTCGACCCTTTTTTCATGGTGGTTCCGTACGCCATGGCCAGGCGAACGGCCAGCTCCGGAGAGATGTCGACGTTCGCTAGGCCGGCCACGCCGAGCCGTCCGAACAGATTGCGCGCCCCGCGCGACTCCCAGACGATCGAGGAGTTCACGACCGCCCCGTGGTCGACCGTCTTGAACGGGTAGACCTTCACGCCAGGGTTGATCACGGCGTGCTCGCCCACGAATGACTCATCGCCAAGAACAACGCCTTCTTCGAGGCGGGCCCCGCGGCGGAGGTCACTGGAGCGGCCCACCACGGCACCCCGGAGGCGGACCCCCGGCCCGAGGTACACATTGTCGTGCAGCACAGATCGCTCGATGAACGCGTCGGTCCCGACGCGGACGTTGGACCCGAGCACCGTGTATTCGGCGAGGCGGGCACCGGCCTCGACCCGGCTGTAATCGCCGATGATGGCCGGTCCGTCCACCGTGGCGGCCGGGTCGAGCTCCGACCCCTCCCCCAGCCAGATGCCGTCGCCGAGGCGGAACCCCGGTATGTCGAGGGCCACCTGGGCGTCGAGGACATCCTGGTGGACCTTGATGTACGCGTCCAGGGTGCCGACGTCCTCCCAGTAGCCCTCGGCCACGTAGCCGAACAACGGCCGCTCGTCGTCGAGAAGGCGGGGAAAGACATCGGACGAGAAGTCCACGGCCTTGTCCGGCTCGATGTAGTCGAACACCTCCGGCTCGAGCACGTAGACGCCCGTATTGATGGTGTCGGAGAACACCTGACCCCAGGTGGGCTTCTCGAGAAAGCGCTCGATGGACCCGTCGGCCCGGGTGATGACGATCCCGAACTCCAGCGGGTTCTCCATGGCCTTGAGGCCGATGGTGGCAAGGGCCTTGCGCTCGCGGTGGAATTCCACAACTGCGGCCAGATCGATGTCGGTCACCACATCGCCGGAGATGACCATGAACGCTTCTGTCAGCTCGTCCATGGCATTGCGGACCGACCCGGCCGTCCCGAGCGGGTTCTCCTCTGTCGCGTACACCATGCGCACTCCGAACTCGGAGCCGTTGCCGAAATAGGTCCGGATGGCGTTGGCCTGGAAGGCCACCGTCACCACGATGTCATCGAAACCGTGCTTCTTCAGCAGAGCGACGACGTGCTCCATCATCGGCCGGTTGGCGATCGGCATCATGGGTTTGGGCTGATTTGAGGTGAGCGGGCGGAGGCGGGTCCCCTCCCCGCCGGCCATGATGACGGCTTTCATGGCGCAACCTCCTGGCGCGGACCTCGATCATCAGACAGCGCGGCTCGCGCCATCGGGATGTAGGCGATGGCTGCATACCAGCCGAGCGCCAACGCCGGGATCACCGCGATCCACGCCCCGATCTCGGCCAGCTGGTGCCAGGACTCGTGGGCATGGCCGAGGAGGAAGAGGGGCAGGGCACACATGAGTCCGAACGTGGCGGCTTTGCCAGCCCACTGGACCTCGACCCGACGGCCCCCGGCGAGCGCCACCGCCAGAAAGCCCGCCGCCACCACCGCTTCGCGGCTCAACGCCGCGATCGCGACGCCGAAGGGGATCGCTCCGGCCACGACGATGGCGACGGCCGCCACCCCCAGGAGGAGGCGGTCGGCGATGGGGTCGAGCACCTTGCCTACCCTCGAAACCTGATCGAAGTGGCGGGCTACATAGCCGTCAACGCCGTCGGTCACCCCGAGAACGGCAAGCACGACGACGGCGGCGACCCAACCGGACCGCTTCGGCAGGACCAGCAGCCAGATGAACAGCGGGATGCACAGCAGGCGAATCAGGGTCAGGGCGTTTGGCACCGTAAGGATGCGGTCTTCGCCTCGCCGAGCATTCGCGCCCATGCTGGAAGTCTAGGAGTGTCCGCATGCCGGCTCCGGAAGTCGACCCGGCGGCCTGGCCGTCAGTCCCCGAGTGGCCGGCCGTCAGTCCCGGAATGCCAGGCCATCAGGTCCCGAAATGCCAGGACAGCCCGCCGCGCCCGTTGGTCTCCGTCACATCGACGGCGCGGGTGGCGCCGGCCTGGGTGACGGCGCAGGCAAATCGCAGTCCGGCCCGGGCCGGCTCGGAGTCCGGGCAGTGCACGGTTGGAGGGGTCGGGGTGGCCTCCTTGGCCTGGATGGCCTGAGCGAGGTCCTGGGCGATCTGGGGACCGGCCAGGGTGGTCGGGCCCCGGTGGTTGAGGTCACCGGCACCGAATCCCAGCCCGATTCCGAGGAGCACCACCAGGGCGATCACGCCGGGGATCCAGTAGCCCCGCCGCCGGCGTGCGGCCGATCTCGGGTCGCCGGCGTTGGCGGCCACTCGGGGGGCCACCGGGGAGGTCATGGCGGGAAGAGTATCGGCGCCGCCCTGTCCAATCGTGTCGACCAGGCCAACCCAGGCCGGACGTGTCGACCAGGCCTACCGTGTCGACCAGGCCAATCGTGTCGAACCCGCCCGATTGCCGACAGGAAGCGCCGACTCACCTGGCAGAATGGAAGCCGGAGGTATGCCGATGCTGACTGACGAAGAGAGAGCCGAACGGCTCGCCGATCTCACCGAGTTGATCGACCTGATCCGCCCGGCGGTGCAGTCCGACGGTGGCGACCTGATGCTCGTCAGCGCCGACGTCGAGACGGGCGTTGTCGAGGTTCAGCTCCAGGGCTCGTGCAGCTCCTGCGCGATCAGCAGCACCACCCTGCAGGCGGGCGTCGAGCGGATCCTGACCGAACGGCTCGACTGGGTCAGCGAGGTGTTCGGAGGCGTCGACGAGGAGATCGACTGGGAGTCCAGCGCGGCCATGGGCCGCGGCGGTTACACCCCCAGGTTCTGACGAAGCTGACCCGGCGCTCGCCCTGATCCCTCGCCTTCGACGGGGGCCTCACACCCGGCCGAGCGGCGGCGCGGCGACCAGCTGCCCCGAAGCTAGCCCCCACCCTTCTTCCCTCGGTGTGGCGCGTTGAAGAGCTTGCGCCACCCTCAAACGACACTGACCAGCACATAAGTGCTGGTCAGAGCGTCGGGCGGGCGAGACTTGAACTCGCGACCCCCAGACCCCCAGTCTGGTGCGCTACCAAACTGCGCCACCGCCCGGTGGGCCCCAAAAGCCTACTACGCGCACCTCGGTACGCGGCCGGACGCCGTCCCCCCGAGGCGATCTATCCAGTTGGTTGGGCCCAGCTCACATGTGCTTCGGCAGCCACTCGGCCAGCCAGTAGATGCGGTACACCATGTAGATGGCGAGCGCGATCAGCATCAGCTTGAAATGCCATGGCACGCCCTTGCGCGGCGCCACCAGCACTTTGCCGCAGGTCGGGCACCGGCCCCCCGCCACCATGTTGGGCGGATTCCAGAACTTGCTGCAGTCATCGCACCAGGGCACAGCCGCTCGCTTCCTGCCTAGCGGTGATTCCTGATACAGAATAACGGTGGGACCAGGCCTTTCGCGGAGTGGGGGCGAGAGGAATCTTCAACGCAGTTGAGATTCGGACCACTTAGATGCGCCGCACGGCCAGGATGGCCACGTCATCGTTCAGTGGTTCGGAGGCAAAGTCCCGTGCCGCTTCGAGCAGTGTCTTGCACAGGATGGTCGCGTCCTGCCCGGGGTCCCTGCGGAGAATGCCGGCAATGCGGTCCTCGCCGAAGATCTGTCCGCCGGAGCGGGCTTCGGCTAACCCGTCGGTGTAGAGCAGCAGGACGTCGCCGGGGGTGAGCGGCACCTCCCGGGAGAGATACACGGCGTCGGGGTCGAGGGTCAACAGCGGCCCCGTGGAGCGCAAGGCTCTCATCTCGGAGTCCTGCCACAACCAGGCCGCGGGATGACCGGCCGAAGCGTGCCGGAGCGACCCCGCTTCGGTATCGAAGACCACCACGCACACCGACACCAGGTCCTCGGGGCGTCCGCTGGTGGACAGCACCTGGTTGAGCTCCTCCAGCGCCTGGGCCGGATCGCGATAAGTGCGAAGGAAGGTCCGGAGCAGGTACTTGACCTGGAAGGCGGTGATGGATGGCTCGATCCCGTGGCCGGCCACGTCACCGATGACGACCGCCATGCGGTGGCTGGCGGTGAGGAATACGTCGTAGAAGTCGCCGGCCATCATCCCGGTGCCCGGTTCGTACACCCGGCCGAGCTCGAACCCTTCGATGTGGGGGAGGACCTCAGGGGCCAGGCGGTCCGCCCAGCGGCGGGGGGCCAAATCCTCCTGGGCCAGGACCTCCTCGGCCCGGCGTTCCAGGCTGGCCCGGTTTTCGGCCAGGCGGGCCTCGTCGAAAAAACGAGGGCCGTAGCGGATCGTGACCACGACCGGGATGCTCACCAGCAGCAGCGGCAGCTCGTACCAGGAGGACTTGGAGACCGACGCCACCGCGAACCCGACCGTCAGCACCGAGTAGAGCACAGCGGTGTGCAGGTTCTTGTCGAACGCGGCCCGGGCCAGCTCGGTCGCGTCACGGCCGTGCGACGACGACGCAGTCTCCGTCTCGATACGGCGCGCCGCCCGGGCCAGACGGGCGGCCGCCCGGCCCCACAGGGCGGCCGCAATCGCACAGAACACCGCCGCGGCCGCCAGCCACGGCTGGGTGAACATGCCCAAGACGCTACTCGACCGCTGTCCGAACTCGTATCAGGCCATTCCGGGTCCCGATCACGTCGCCCGGCGCCGGACCCGTAGGACCAGCGGGGTCGGACCGAGGTCGAAGTGCTCCCGGATGGTTCGCTCCAGGTACCGCAAATAAGGCGCGGGGACCGTTTTGGTCGCGAACAGAGTGAAGGTGGGTGGGTCGGTCCCCCCCTGGGTGGCGTAGAGGATCCGTCCCCCCGGGGAGCGGTGGGCGGCCTGGGCCTCAGCCACGACCCGGTTGAGCTCCCCGGTCGCCACCCGGCGCTGGGCTGCTGCGAGCGAGGTCCGCAGGGCGGGATACAGGCGGTGCACCCCCAACCCGGTCCGGGCGCTGACCTTGAGCACCGGGGCGTAGGCGAGGAAGGCGAGCCGGTCCTCCAGGTCCTCGACCACCCGGGCTCGCTGATCAGCGTCGAGCAGCTCCCACTTGTTGAGGATGATCACCACCGGGTGCCCGGCGGCGTCCACCCGCTCGGCCAGCCGCTGATCCTGACGGGTGACGCCGTCGGGGGCGTCCATCACAAGGAGGGCGGCGTCGGCCCGATCCAGGGCCTGGAGGGCCCGCACGAGCGAGTAGTACTCAGGGCCTTCTGCTTCCTTCGCCCGCCGGCGCATTCCGGCCGTGTCGACGAACCTGACGTCGCCCTCCGGCGTGGCCACCAGGGTGTCGATGCTGTCGCGGGTGGTGCCCGGCAGGTCGTGGACCACCGAGCGCTCGTCCCCGATGAGCCGGTTGAAGAGCGTGGACTTGCCGACATTGGGACGTCCCACGATCGCCACGGACGGAACGCCCGACCCCGCCGCCCCGGTCTCGCCATCCGGCCCGGTCCCGCCGGCATCCGGGAGCGGGTCGGCGGGAAGCCGGGCCACCGCCTCGTCGAGCAGGTCCCCGGTGCCCCGACCGTGCATGGCGCTGACCGGGACGGGATCGCCCAGGCCCAGCCGCGAGAAGACCCAGGCGTCGGTGTCGCGGCTGTCACCGTCGACCTTGTTGGCGACCACCAGCGTCGGACGCCCCAGCCGGCGGAGCAGGGCGGCCACCCGGGCGTCATCCTCGGTGATCCCGACGGTCGTGTCGACGACGAAGAGAACGACGGCCGCCTCCGAGATAGCCCGTTCGGCCTGGGCGCTCACCGAACGAACCAGGGCATCTCCGGCCGCCAACCAGCCGCCGGTATCCACGACGCGGAACTCCCGACCGGCCCACTCGGCGTCGAGCACCTTCCGGTCCCGGGTGACGCCGGGACGTTCCTCCACGATGGCCTCGCGACGCCCGACGATGCGGTTGACGAGCGTGCTCTTCCCCACGTTCGGCCGGCCCACGACGGCCACCACCGGCCGCGCCCCCGACGGTGCCACCGGGCCGCCTCTTTTACCTGGAGAGTGCGGCTCGGAGGGCCGCGCCATCCGCCGGCACCACCTCGACCGGGCGGGGTAGATCCTCGGGGCTCTGGCCGTCGAGAAAGCGCCCACCGGAGAGGCACACGTCGGGGACGAGGAACCGCCGCCCCATCGGTGCGTCTCGCAGCACGGCCGTGAGATCGGCCCCGGTCAGCAGGCCGGCCACGCCGATGTTGCCGCCGAAGAAAACGTTCGGGACGGCCATCACCTCGGCTTCCGGCGCGGCCTCGGACACGAGGGGCCGCAGCACCTGAGCGCCGTAGGTGCTGGTCAGCACCGTGATGGGCGCACCCACCCGGGGGCGCAGCCTGACCGTACCCGGGGCCCGGGGTGCCCGGTAGCCGGTGGCGGGCGCGCCGTCGACCGATTGGAAGAAACCGCCCGGGCCGCCGGCCGGTGCCTGCTGGTCCCCGTGAAAGCGCGCCTCGAAGGCCCGCGCCATACCGACCCCGTTGTCGTGCTGGGCGATGCTGCCGTAGGTCGCCAACGAGGGGAAAGACCGTCCGATTTGCAGGTAGTATTCGTCGGCCGCGTAGACCAGGCGCCGCCTGAGCGCCGACAGGAAGGTTTCCTGCCAGTCCTCAACCAGATCGATCACCGTGGCCGCTTCAGCCCGGGTGTGTGCTCGCATGGTCGCTTCCACATTGAACCGGCTCACGCCGAGGGGAACGCAGGCCACGGTCGAAAGCTCCGGATAACGGTCGAGGACCCCGGCGAGGGTGTCGTCGAGGATGTGCCCGTCGTTGACGCCGGGGCAGACGACGATCTGCCCGTGCACCTCGATGCCGTGGTCGAGCAGAGCCCGTAGCCAGCGCAGGCTGAGGGCGCCGCGGCGGTTCCGCAACATGCGGGCCCGGACGTCGGGGTCGGTGGCGTGGATGCTCACCCAGAGGGGTGACAGGCCCTCGGTCACGACCCGCTCCAGGTCGGCCTCTGTGAACCGGGTCAGGGTGGTGAAGTTGCCGTACAGAAACGACAGCCGGTAGTCGTCGTCGCGGGTGTACAGGCTGCGTCGCAGTCCCTTGGGCAGCTGATGGATGAAACAAAACTCGCAATGGTTGTCACATGTCCTGACCCGGTCGAACAGGGCCGCGTCGAGTTCCATGCCCAGGGGCTCGGCGCCCTCCCGCACCAGCCGCACCGAGCGCTCCAGGCCCCCCCGGCGCACGTCGAGCTCGAGCTCGGCCTGATCGGCGAGCAACTGGTACTCGATGATGTCTCGGGGGAGCTGGCCGTCCATGGCGACGATCTCGTCGCCTGGCTGGAGGCCGGCCCGGGCGGCGGGCGACCCGGGGGCCACCGCCACCACGCGGGGCGCCGACATAACCCGACCAGGATACCGGCCGGCCGTCGGGCGTGGCGATAAGCCCCGAGCGCAGGCCGGTACCCTGGAGGGCCCCCGGCGCAGGCCGGTACCCTGGAGGGCCCCCGGCGCAGGCCGGTACCCTGGAGGGCCCCCGGCGCAGGCCGGTACCCTGGAGGGCCCCCGGCGCAGGCCGGTACCCTGGAGGGGTGGACGTGGAGCGAGTGTTGCTGGCGGCGCCACGGGGGTTTTGCGCCGGCGTCGAGATGGCGATCAAGGCCCTGGCATGGATGACGCGGGTGTTCGAACCGCCGGTGTACTGCTACCACGAGATCGTCCACAATCAGGTGGTCGTCGAGCGGTTCCGGCAGCTCGGCGTGGTGTTCGTCGAGGATGTCGCCGAGGTACCCGAGGGCGCCCCGCTCATGCTCTCCGCCCACGGCTCCCCACCGGCCGTGGTGGAAGCGGCCCGGGCCCGGGGCGGAGCGGTGGTCAACGCGGTGTGCCCGCTCGTGAAGAAGGTGCACCACGAGGTCAAGGTGCGGGCCGGCAAGGGCTACACGATCGTCTATGTCGGCCATGAAGGTCACCAGGAGGCAATCGGGACCGCGGCGGTCGCCCCCGACGCGGTGCACCGGGTCGAGCGCCTGGATGAGCTCGAGGCTCTCCCGGACCCGGACGGGCCGGTAGCGTTCCTGGCTCAGACCACGCTCGCCATGAACGAGTGGGAGGAGTTGCTCGGGGCGGCAAGGGATCGATGGCCGGACCTCTGGGTCCCGGGCACGTCGGACCTCTGCTTCGCCACCACCAACCGGCAGACGGCGCTCAAGGCCATCGCCCCCCGCTGTGACGCGATGGTCGTCATCGGGTCGGCCAATTCGTCGAACACCCGGGCCCTGGAGCGCACCGCGTGGGCAGCCGGGTGCCGGCGGGTGTTGCGGATCAACGAGGCCACTGAACTGCCCGACGACCTGGACGGGTGCGTCGGTGTCATCGCCGGCGCCTCCGCACCGGAGGAGCTGGTGCAGGCGGTCATCGGCCGCCTGGCGCCCAGGCAGGGCGTGGAAGAGGTCCGGGCCGTGGCTGAGGACCAGTACTTCCCGCTGCCGCGGGAACTGCGTGATGCCGTCCGGCACCTGGCCGTGGCCGCGGCGGTGGCCGGGCTGGCACCCGGGGGGGATCCCACCGCCGGCGAGAGTCCGTTGGTCGACGACCGCGACGTGTCGGCCTCGGACGCGCTGGCCGAGCTCACCCACTGACCGCCGCCGTCCCGGACGGACCCAGGGAGCAGACCACTCAGTGCTTCAGCCGCGCCCGGCCGTCTTCAGGGCCTCGTCGAACAGCGCCTGCAACTCGAGGTGCAGCCGCTCCGAAAGCTCGGCTACGACCCGACGAGGCACCCGCCCGCCGGAGGGTCGGTCCGGGACATCGATCGGCGGACCGACCACCATGGCCACCTTGACCGGCAGGATGCGCTTCCTGCCTCTCGGCATGGCCCACTCGCTGCCGCCAATCCCGACCGGGATAATGGGCACGCCGGCTCGAAGGGCGACGAAGGCGGCACCCTCGAAGAGGGGCCGGACCGTGGGGCCGGACTGGCGGGTCCCCTCGGGGAACAGGACGACCGGCTCGCCTCCTCGCAGCGCCTCCTCACAGACCCGGAGAGCTTCGCGGTCCGGCGTCCCCCGGTGAACGGGGAAGCCGCCAAGCGAGCTCAAGAGGGCCGCGCTCCACCGGTGCTTCCACAGGCTGTCCTTGCCCATGAAACGGATCCGACGGTGAGTGAGGCACCCGGCCAGAAGGGTGTCGATGTTGGAGCGGTGGACGGGCGCGATCACGTACGGCCCCGACCGGGGGATGTGCTCCCGTCCGCGGATCTCGACCCGCCAGTACGTCCGGCAGACTCCTTCGACCGCGCCCCGGGCCACGGCGTACCAGGCCAGGCTGAGCCTGGAGCCGGGCACTAGGAGGGGAGCGGCCCGGACCGCTCGGACTGGTCGGACGGGTCGGGCTGGTCGGTCGGGTCGGGATGGTCGGACGGGTCGGGATGGTCGGGCTGGTCGGTCGGGTCGGGCTGGTCGGTCGGGTCGGGCTGGTCGGGCTGGTCGGTCGGTTCCGGCGCCCGGGCCGCTTCGGCCGCCACCAGGCCAAGGACCTCCTCCACTACAGAATCGACGTCGCGGCCGGTGGTGTCGATGCGGACCGCGTCGGATGCGATGGCGAGCGGCGACGACGGCCGGGTGGAGTCGATGTGATCGCGGCGGGCGATGTCGGCCGCCACGTCGTCGTAGTGCAGGTCGAGCATCTCCTTGCTCCGCCGGCTGGCCCGTTCCCGATCGTCGGCGGTGAGGTACACTTTGACGGCCGCGCCTGGGAACACGACCGACCCGATGTCCCGGCCCTCCACCACAGATCCCCGGTGGGCCGCCACCCATTCCCGCTGACGAAGGACCATCTCGGCGCGCACCGCAGGATTCGCGGCCACCGTGCTCACGGCCCGGGTCACCTCGGGATTGCGGATCTCGATAGTGGCGTCGACTCCGTCGACGATGACGGCCGTCCCGACGGTCAGCTCCATGGCCCGGGCGAGCTCGGCCACCGGGCCGGCGTCGCCCGGATCGACGCCCTCCCGGATGGCGGCGAAAGCGACGGCGCGATACATCGCGCCGGTGTCGAGATAGGCCAGTCCGAGCCGCTCGGCGACGGCCCGGGCGACCGTGGACTTGCCCGATCCGGCCGGCCCGTCGATGGCAATCACCCGGATTGGGTCAGGCACCGTCGATACTCCTCCTCGAAGCCGGGATAGCTGGTCGCCACCGCATCCCATCCGCCGATTCGCACCGGTGTGGCGGCGGCCGAAGCGGCCACGGCCATCGACATCGCCACGCGGTGGTCGCCGGCGGACTCGACCGTCCCCCCGGCGACGGGGCGACCCCCGCCACCATGGACCGTCAACCCGTCGGGGCGGGCAGCGGCGTCGACCCCGATCGCCCGAAGGGCGGCGACCATGCTGGCGATGCGGTCGCTCTCTTTCACCTTCAGCTCGGCCGCATCCGAGAACGTCGAGACGCCCTCGGCAAAGGCGGCGGCCACGGCCAGCACCGGAATCTCATCAATGACCGACGCCACCTCCGCCCCACCGACGTCCGTCGCCTGCAACGGCCCGTATCTGGCCACGATGGTGGCCCTGTTCGCGGGATCGGTGTCGGACACCTCGATGGCCGCACCCATGCGGCGCAACACGTCCAGAAAGCCGGCTCTACCCGGGCCCACGTACACGTGCTCGGCCGTCACCTCGCTGCCCGGGGTGACGCAGGCCGCCACGATCCAGAACGCGGCCTGGGACGGGTCGCCGGGGATATCCAGATCGAACGCGTGCAGGCGCGACGGGCGCACGGTCACCGCCCCGTCCCTGGCCTCGACGTCGGCGCCGCACAGACGGAGCAGCTCCTCCGTGTGCTGCCGGGTCGGCACATCCTCCCGGACCGTCGTCTTTCCTTCCGCGGCCAGTCCGGCCAGGAGCACGGCGCCTTTCACCTGGGCGCTTGGCACCGGAGGGCGGTAATCGATCCCGTGCAACCCCCCGCCGCGCACGACCAGCGGCGGCAGCCGGCCGCCCTGGCGCCCGTCGATCCGGGCGCCCATGGCACGCAGCGGTTTGGCGATCCGATCCATCGGCCGGCGAGCGATCGAGGCATCGCCCGCCAGAACGGTAAGACCGTCGATCGCGGTGGCCCACCCGGCCAGCAGGCGGATCGCCGTCCCGGAGTTACCGACATCGATGGGCGCGTCGGGCTCCCTGAGCCGCGCCTGCCCGCCGTCGACCAGGATCTCCGCAGCCTCGCCGGCGGTGATGGCTGCGCCAAAGCCGCGCATCGCGTCGAGGGTGTGCACGACGTCCGCTCCGGTCGAGAGACCCGAGATCCGGGACCGTCCGTCCGCCCGGGCTGCCAGCAGCAGGGCCCGGTGAGAGATGGACTTGTCGCCGGGCACCCGGACTCGGCCACGCAGTCCAGCCGGGGCGGCCGTGGCTACAAACGTCCTCATGCGCCGAGGGGCCGGACCGAGCATCGAAAGCCGCGGACATGAAGAGCGTCGCGAACCCGGTCCGCGGCCGCCGCGTCGACCACGAGCACCAGCACGCCGCGGTCGCCTTCGGCGCTGTGGGCGATCTCGAGGTCGTAAATGTTGACGCCCATCTCCCCGAGCAGGGTCGTCACTTCGGCCAGGACGCCGGGTCGATCGAGGACTGGCACCCGGATCTCGCAGCTGGTGTCGCTCGATGGCGCCCCGGCCGGCAGGTTGACCCGGGCGTGCCGGGCCCTCTCGAGCACCCCGAGCATCATCTCCCGATCCCCGGCGGCGACCAGGTCGCGCACATCACCGAGCGCCGACAGCAGGCGGTCGAGGACCTCGAGGATCCCGGACCGGTTCTCCACGCAGATGTCCGGCCAGATGGCGGGATCGCCGGCCGCGATACGCGTCATATCCCGGAAGCCCCCGGCCGCCAGGCGGAGCAGAGTGGCGTGCTCAAGGGCGGTGTCGGCGGCCAGGTTCATCAGCGTGGCCGCGGTGAGGTGAGGGACGTGCGAGACCATGGCGACGAGGTCGTCGTGGCGGGCCGCCGGCAGTTCGACCACGTTCGCCCCTAGCGCGCTGACCGCGGCTCGAACGGTGGCGAAAGCCACCGGGTCGGTATTGGCCGCAGGGGTGAGCACCCAGGTGGCCCCTTCGAACATCTCGGGGTCCGACCCCTCGACGCCTTCCTGTTCCGAGCCCGCCATGGGATGGCCGCCGACGAAATGCGGGTGGTCCAGCTTGGCGACGATGGGCCCCTTGATGCCGGCCACGTCGGTGACGACGCCTCCCCCCTCCAGAGCCGCGGCCGCCACTTCGATCACGCTCCCGGCCGGAGTGGCCACAAAGGTGATCAGGGCGGCCGGGTCGGTGCCGATTTCGTCCACGGCTCCGAGCTCAAGGGCCCGGGCCTCCCGGGCCGGGTCGAGATCCCGGCCCGAGACGCGCCAGTCCCGCCGCCGCAAGCCGAGGCCGATCGAGCCCCCGATCAGCCCGGTGCCCAGGATCTGGGCCCGCTGAAGAGCCGGGCCAGGGTTCACTGGCCGACACCGGGGAGGTGCGTAGTCACGGTCGGAAAGACTAGGCGGGCCGGTGACGGCGCTCGGGGGCGCCGGCCGCGGCCCGCTCGAGGGCCCGAACCTCCGCCGGGCTCAGCTCCCGCCATTCGCCCGGGCCCAGGTTGGCCACCCGCAGCGGACCGATGCGGGTACGCACCAGGCGCCGAACGGGATGACCGACCGCGGCGCACATACGCCGGACCTGCCGGTTGCGGCCTTCGTGGATGGTGATACGGAGTCCGTTGGGGCCGACCATCGCGACGCGAGCCGCGCCGGTGCGGCCGTCCTCCAGTTCGACGCCCTCCCGCAGCCAGCGAATGACCCCGGGTCTCGGGGTGCCGTCGACGACCACGAGGTACTCCTTTTCGACGCCGAACGCCGGGTGGGTCAGGCGGTAGGTGAGGTCCCCGTCGTTGGTGAGCAGCAGGAGGCCCTCGCTGTCGGCGTCGAGCCGGCCGACCGGATAAACCCGGGGCTCCGGCGGGACGAGCGCCATGACGGCGCGACGGCCGTGGGTGTCGGCGGCCGTGCTGACCACACCGGCTGGTTTGTTGAGCAGGTAGTAGACGAGTCCGGGCGCGACCGACACCGGCACGCCGTCGACGGTCACCCGGTCGGTATCCGGGTCCACCCGCCGGCCGAGCGCCGCCACCTCCCCGTTGACCTTCACCCGGCCGGCCGCGATCAACGCCTCGCAAGACCGCCGGCTGCCGATCCCCCGCTGGGCCAGCACCTTCTGGAGGCGTTCACCGCCGGCGTCGAAGCGGGCCCGGGCGGTCATTGCGGCACCATCCAGGCGACGGTGCCGCAACCGGCCGCACTGCTTCGCTCCCCCAGGTCGCTCATCGCGGCACCATCCAGGCGACGGTGCCGCAACCGGCCACACCGATTCGCTCCCCCAGGTCGCTCATTGCGGCACCATCCAGGCGACGGTGCCGCAACCGGCCACACCGCTTCGCTCCCCCAGGTCGCTCACGGCTCGGGGCGGTCGAGGTCCCCCGCTCGGTCGCCATCGGTCGCGCCTCCGGGGCCATCCTGTGGCTCGCCCCAGTCCATGGCGACCAGGCCCATGGCGGGTTCCGCGTCATGGGCGTCGTCGGTCGCGCCGCGATCGCCCGTATTGTCGGGGTCGACGGGATCGACGGTGTCGCTGTTCGTCCTTCGCCCGGCCCGCAGACTGTGCTCGAGGGATTCCATGATCTCGGGCCCGGGAACGAACTGAGCGAGCGGTGGCAGGTCGCCGATGCTGTCGAGCCCGAGGCGCTCAAGCAGTAGCGGGGTCGTGCCGTAGAGGATGGCCTGTCCCGGTCCTGGGTCCCGGCTGACCTCCTTGATGAACCCGCGGGATTCGAGCGTGCGGACCACGCCATCCACGTTCACGCCCCGGATGGCGGCCATCTGGGCCCGCGATACCGGCTGCTTGTAGGCGACGATCGCAAGCGTTTCGAGCGCGGCCGCCGAGAGCCGGGCTGTTTGGCCCTCGAGGATGTACCGCTCGACGTAGGGCGCCAGGTCGGCGTGGCTCTGGAAGCGGTAGCCGCCCGCCACCCGAACCAGCTCGAAGCCCCGGTCGTCCTCCCGGTACGCAGCTTCGAGCTCGGCACAGCACTCCTCGACGCGCCCGGGTGACACCTCCAGCAGCTCGGCCAGAAGGCGTGGTTCGACCGGGGCGTCGGCCACCATGACGATGGCCTCTATGGCTCGCAGGGTTTCAGACGCCACCCCGGCTACCCCTGGTATTCCTCGACGTCGACGGTCTCGGCGCCGACCGGTCGCTCGTCGTCGGCCAGCCAGCACACCTCGAGCGGCTGGTTCGGCGAGCCCTGGTTCAGGTCCACCACGCCCCGCTTGTACAGCTCGAGCAGGGCGAGGAACCTCACGATCACCTGAAGCCGCTCGCGGCCACGGCCGGCGAGCTCTGCGAAGGTCATTCTGCCAACCTGCGGGAGCTCCACGAGAAGCTCGTCGACGGCGTCCCGGACGCTGATGCGCACGGGGGCCACGTGATCGAGCAGCACCCCCGTAACCGGCCTGGGCACTAGCAGGCCCTGCATCGCGTCGCGCAGACCCCCGGCCGTGACGCCCGCCAGAAGGTCGGGCGCCACGCCGTCATACCGTTCGTCGGGACCCGCGACCCGGGCCGAGGAGCGCCCGGCATTCTCCATAAAACGTTGCATGGCCCCGGCGGCGTCCTTGAAGGTCTTGCATTCGAGCAGGCGGGCGAGCAACAGATCCCGCTCCTCCCAGAGGGCCAGCTCTTCCTCCGGCTCGACATCATCGCGTCCGGGTAACAGGCGCCGGGCCTTCAGCTCGAGCAGCACTGCGGCGATCAGGAGGAACTCCGTCGCGACCTCCAGATCGAGGGCGGCCCGCAGGCGCTCGAGGGTGGCCACGTACCCGTCGACGATGTCGGACAGTGAGACCTCCCAGAGGTCCACCTGTTCCCGGCTGATCAGATGCAGGAGCAGATCGAACGGGCCCTCAAAGACGGGCGTGCTCACCGTGTAGGGCACCGGATCACAATACTGACCGGCCGGTCGTAAAACGGGGATGGCGAGGGCACCGGTCGCCGGCCGTGGGCGGCCCGTCGTGGGCGTAGCATCACCGGATGGCCAGAGTCTTCTCGGGCATCAAACCTACCGGCGACCCGCACCTCGGCAACTATCTCGGCGCCGTCCAGTGGTGGGTCGAGGATCAGCGCCAGGGTGACTGTTTCTACTGTGTCGTCGACCTGCACGCCCTCACGGAGCCGGGAGATCCAGCCGAGCTCCACGAGGCCACCCTGACCATGGCCACCCTGCTACTGGCCGCCGGCCTCGACCCCGGCGCGTGCACGCTCTTTGTCCAGAGTCACGTGCCGGCCCACTCCCAGCTGACCTGGCTGCTCGAGTGCACAGCCGGGATGGGTGAACTGCGGCGCATGACCCAGTTCAAGGACAAGTCGGCTCGCCACGGTGAGGAGTCGGCGCGGGTCGGCCTGTTCACCTACCCGGTGCTCATGGCGGCCGACATTCTGCTCTACGACGCCGATCAGGTGCCCGTGGGCGACGATCAGCGCCAGCACCTCGAGCTGACCCGGGACCTGGCGCAGCGGTTCAACTCGCGCTACGGCGAGACGTTCGTGATCCCGGAGGCCGTCGTGCCGCCGCCCGGGCGGGGCGCCCGCATCATGGATCTCCAGGATCCGACCAAGAAGATGTCGAAATCGAGCGAGAGCCCGCAGGGGACGATCGGTCTGTTCGACGACCCGGCTACCATCGAGCGCAAGATCCGCCGAGCGGTCACCGACACCGACACCGGCCCCGATGCCGTCCGCTACGACCCGGTCGCCAAGCCCGGCGTGGCCAACCTGCTCGAGGTCCTGGCTGCCATCCAGGGCCGCCGTCCGGAGGAGGTCGCCGACGACTACACCCAGTACGGGCCACTGAAGGCAGACCTGGCCGCGGCGGTGGTGGCGACCGTGGAACCCATCCGCGCTGCCTACCGCACATGGGCGGAGGATCCGGGGGCGGTGGCCAAGGTCCTGCGCGAGGGGGCGCTGCACGCTGGCGAGGTGGCCCGGACGACGCTACGCCGGGCGTCCGACGCCATGGGCCTGGTAGCGCCCGCCTGACGAGCCGGCCCAAGCCGGGGCGCCGGGCCGCTTGGTTGGCGTCATAAAAGCCGCGTAACACGCGATGTTTCGCTCAAGCCGCGGGGATGCTGCCGGCCGGGGGCACCGCCCGGCGCCCTGTCGGCCAGACAGCTGATTGGTGGCCAGACCGCGGCTAGGTCGCCCGAGAGCAGCCAGGTCACCCGGACAGGAGATGGGCCCAGGCCCGCTCGGCCGGCCCGAAGACGTGGGCCAGGAAATGGCCCGGGTCCAGCAGCACTACCACCAGCAGGATCGGCATGGCGTAGCGCTGGAAGCTGTACCACGCCGGTAGGGACGAACGCGGGAGCAGCCGGGCCACCAGCGCCGAGCCGTCGAGCGGAGGGATCGGCAGGGCGTTGAACACCGCCAGCGTCACGTTGACAAAGCCCAGCAGATACAGCACCCGATCGGCAGGTGCCAGCGCGCCGACCCCGAAGGTGGACACCACGAAATTGATCGCCTGGGCTGTCCCCGCCGGGCGAGCGAAGCGCAAGAGGAGAATCGAGACGCCGGCCAGAGCCAGGTTGGTGGCGGGACCGGCCAGGCTGACGATCAGAGCGGAGTTGCGGGGACTGCGCATCCGGCCGGGGTTGATCGGCACCGGCTTGGCGTACCCGAAGGCGCCCAGACCGGCCAGGGCCAGCACTCCGGGCAGGACCAGGGTGCCGATCGGGTCGATGTGGCGCAACGGGTTGAGGGTGAGCCGTCCCGCTCGCCTGGCGGTGTCGTCGCCGAAGGCCAGTGCGGCGACGCCGTGGGCCAGCTCATGGAGGATGATCGAGGGCACCGCCACCGCGAAGACGATGAGGGTGGTCGAGCTCAGGGTGTGGCGGATGGCGTACAACGCGATGGCGACGAGGCCGATCACCACCAGCGTCTGGGGATGGGCGAGACGTCTCATGGTTGGCGATTCCGTGGGTCGCCAGAGCCCGCGGCGCCGGCCCGGTCCGAGGTGGCTAGCGGCGCTGGGCGGCGCCGGCCGCGCAGTCGATGCACAGCCGGGCTTCTGGTCTGGCTTCGAGGCGGGCCGCAGCGATGGGCTGGCCGCAACCCTCGCAGATGCCGTAATTGTCGCTGTCGAACTTGCTCAGGGCGTGCTCGACCTCCCGAAGACTGTCAGCGAGCTTGTTGACCAGCGCCTCGTTCTCACCCCGTTCCGCGGTCACCTGGCTCGAGTCAGCAAAGTTGGGGTCGTAATCAAGGCCTTTGGCGCCATGGCCAAGCTCCGCGAGCCGGTGACGCAGGGAGTCGCGCTCCTCCTCGAGGGTTGCCCGCAGTCCCTGGATTGTCGCGTCGGCTGCCATCGACCCGAGTGTAACCCTCCGGTCATCCGTAATGCTGCCGTAACCCCGCATTCGGCGAGAGGACCTATCCTCGGAAACCCCTATCGCCCCATTTGTCCCGGGTCGCCACCCGGAGTGGCGGCAGGCCGGCGGCAGACGGCGACCGGCCCTCGCCCCGTCGCCTCCGCACTACTCCGGCCCCTGAGCAGCCAGCATCAGGCCGATGATGGATTTGGCGTCGACGATTTCCCCGGCCGCGATCATGCTCCCGACCGCCGCCAAGGGCACCTCCTCGATCGCCATGTGTCGCTCCTCGACCCCCTGCCGGTCGAGGGGCGCTGGTGACAGATCCCGGGCCAGGTAGAGCCACGAGAACTCGTCGGTGAATCCCGGGGAGTTGTAGAAGCGAGCCAGCAGGTCGAGCCGTCCGGGCTGGCGGCCGATCTCCTCGGCCAGCTCCCGGGCGGCGGTTACCTCCGTCGGCTCGCCCCGAACGTCGCGTTTGCCAGCCGGAAGTTCGAGCAAATCGGCGTCGAGCGCGGCTCGGTACTGGCGCACCATCAGCACGGTGCGGGATGCGGTCAACGGGACCACGACCACCGCGCCAGGATGGCGAACCACGTCTCGCTCGAAGTGCTCACCGTCGGGGCTTTCGATCCGAGCTGAGATGACCGTGAGCACCGAGGTGCGAAGTACCTCGCTCTCGCCGAGCTTAAGGAACCCGGGCAAGACCGTCGATGTCAAGCAATCGGGGCGCCCGGCCTTCGGCCCGGTTCAAGGCCGCGCCCACCAGCGCAGCAAACAGCGGATGCGGATGGTCCGGGCGGCTCTTGAACTCCGGGTGGGCCTGGGTGCCCACCCAGAAGGGATGGCCGGGAAGTTCGATGAACTCCACCAGCCGGTCGTCCGGGGATGTGCCAGATGACACCAGCCCGGCGCCCTCCAGACGGGCCCGGTACCGGGGGTTGACCTCATAGCGATGGCGATGGCGCTCGTACACCAGTTCGGCGCCATAGGTGGTGGCCACCACCGAGCCCGGTGTCAGCCGGGCCGGATAGGAGCCGAGGCGCATGGTGCCGCCAAAGTTGACCACATCGCGCTGCTCGTCCATGAAGTCGATAACCGGGTACGGGGACGCGGCATTGAACTCGCGGGAGTTGGCACCGGCCAGGCCGACCACGTTACGGGCGTAGTCGATCACCATCACGTGGAGGCCCAGGCAGAGCCCGAGGCACGGGATCTCGTTCTCCCGGGCGTAGGTCGCGGCCGCGATCTTGCCCTCGATGCCCCGCTCGCCGAAGCCACCGGGTATGACAATCCCGTCCAGATCACGGAGCGCACCGTCGGCCAGGAGTCCCTCGACGTCCTCGGCCTGAATCCACTCCAGGTCGATCTTCGCCCCGTGCGCGTACCCCCCGTGGCGCAAAGCCTCCACGACCGACAGATAGGCGTCCGGCAGGTTGACGTACTTGCCGATGAGACCGATGCGGACCGGTCGGGTCGCCGCCTCGACCCGTTGGACGAGCGCGTGCCAGGCGGAAAGGTCCAGGCCGTAGGCGGGCGTGGTCCCGTTGACCGATTCGAAGCCGAGCAGCCGGCACACGTAGGTATCGAGGCCCTCCTCGTGCAGGGCTATCGGGATCTCGTAGAGGTTGGGCGCGTCCATACACGAGATGACCGCTTCCATCGGGACGTCGCTCAGCATCGAGATCTTCCGCTTGAGCGCCGAGGAGATGCTCCGATCGCTCCGGCAGATGATCACGTCGGGCTGAATGCCACGGCTCCGCAGCTCGGTCACAGAGTGCTGCGTCGGCTTGGTCTTCTGTTCACCGGACGGTCCGAGGTACGGCACGAGGGTCACGTGAACGTAACAGACGTTGTCGCGACCCACATCCTTGCGGAACTGGCGGATCGCCTCGAGGAAGGGGAGGATCTCGATGTCGCCGACGGTGCCGCCCACCTCGGTGATGACCACGTCGACGGAATCGGTGGCCAGCCGCTTTATACGGTCCTTGATCTCATCGGTGATGTGCGGAATGACCTGCACCGTCTTCCCGAGGAAGTCGCCACGCCGCTCCTTGGCGATCACGCTCTGGTAGATCGACCCGGTGGTGGCGTTGGATTCGCGGCGGAGGTTCACGTCGGTGAAGCGCTCGTAGTGACCGAGATCGAGGTCGGTCTCACCGCCGTCGTCGGTGACGAACACCTCGCCGTGCTCGAAGGGGTTCATGGTCCCGGGATCGACATTGATGTACGGATCGAGCTTCTGCATCGTGACCCGCAACCCCCGGCTCTTGAGCAATCGGCCAAGCGATGACGCGGCCAGACCCTTGCCCAAGGAACTCGTCACTCCACCGGTGACGAAGATGTGCTTCGCCAAAACACTCCTCCACTCGAGTCGATCAAGGCGGCCCTCGGTCCCTCAGGACGGTCGGTCCGCTGCGGCTGTCGGTGGATCCACCGGTCGGCCAGTGCAGCCTACCTCGCCCCTACCCGGTCGCCGGGGATGCTCATTGCCACATTGGTTCGCTCCGCCAGGTCGCTCATTGCGGCACCATCCAGGGGACGGTGCCGCAACCTGCCACATTGGTTCGCTCCGCCAGGTCGCTCACAGCGGCACCATCCAGGGGACGGTGCCGCAACCTGCCACATTGGTTCGCTCCGCCAGGTCGCTCATTGCGGCACCATCCAGGGGACGGTGCCGCAACCTGCCACATTGGTTCGCTCCGCCTCGCTCACAGGAGGTTTTCAGCGGTCCGCCAGGTTGAACTTGCGCTTCAGGATCTTTTGAAAGTCCCGTTTCCCGAAGGTGACCAGCAGCGCATCCCGATCACCCCTCCGGCAATGCAGGGTCTGGCCCGGATAGAGCGTGGCGGTCATCCACCCGTCGACGACCAGGTCGGCAGGCTGACCGGCGATGGGTGCGATGGAGATCTGGTCCTCGGCGTCGAGGACGAGGGAGCGGTCGAACAGCATGTGGGGCGCGACCGGGGTGAGAATCTGGACCCGGGCCCGCGGCGACACGATGGGTCCGCGTGCCGACAGGTTGTACGCGGTCGACCCGGTGGGCGTGGCCACGATCAGCGAGTCGGCTGCGAAGGTCAGAAACGGCTCATCGTTGACCAGCACCTCCGCCCGGACCGTGTGGCTGCCGGGTAGGCGCTGGAGGACCAGATCGTTGAGGGCACTGCGGTGCAGCACGTCCCGGCCCGCGTCGCCGAGGTCATCAGTGACCGACACGTCCAGGGTCATCCGGGCCTCGACCTCGTAGTCGCCCGCCAGGAACCGCCGGAGGGCGTCGCGGAGCGAATCCGGCTCGACGGCGGCCAGGTAACCGAGATGGCCGAGGTTGACGCCGAGTACGGGTACACCGACCGCGCTCACGAGATCCACCGTGCGGAGCATGGTGCCGTCCCCGCCGAGGCTGACGGCCAGATCGAGGTGACCGGGCCGTTCGCCGTTGCTGGACCTGGCACCGTCGGGATCGAGGAACGACGCGTCGTGCCCCTCCCGCTGCAGCCATTGCGCCGTTTCCCGGGCCAGCCAGATGGCACCCTCTCGCTGCCCGTGGGTGACGAAGCCGATCGCAGCCACGCTCACACCCCGGAGTCGGCCTGGGCGGCCGCCACTGCCGCCTCGATTTCCCGGGTCGGATCGAGAGAGCCGCCGGCTGCCGACCGGACGCCCGAATGAACCCCAACGCGCAAATGAACCCCAACGCGCAAATGAACCCCAACGCGCAAATGAACAAGGAACTCGACGTTGCCGTCGGCCCCCCGCAACGGCGAGACCATAACGCCCATCATGGTCGCTCCGGCCGCGTCGAGAGCGGAAATGACCTCCCGTAGCGCAGTGCCCCAGACTTGCGGATCACGAATCACCCCCCGCCCTCGGGACACCTCCCGCCGACCCGCCTCGAACTGCGGTTTCACCAGGACAACCAGATCCCCGCCCGGCGCCGTCCAGCCGGCCAGACGGCCCGCCACCAGGCGCAGGGAGATGAACGACAGGTCGGCGACAACCACCCTGAACGGCTCCCCGCCGAGGTCGGCCAGGGTCGCGGTGCGGATGTTGGTCTGCTCGAGCGACACGACTCGTGGATCGCGGCGGAGCCGCTCGTGCAGCTGTCCGCGTCCGACGTCGACGGCGACCACCGCGGTCGCACCCCGCTGGAGCAAGCAATCTGTGAAGCCGCCTGTCGATGCGCCGGCGTCGAGTGCCACCACGCCCCGCACGTCGACCGCGAAATGGTCGAGGGCGGCCTCGAGCTTCTCACCCCCGCGGCCGACAAAGCGGGGCGGGGGCCCGGTGATGACGATCGGTTCTCCCGGGTCCACCAGGCGGGCGGGTCGAAGGGCTACCGTCCCGCTGACCAGCACCTCACCGGCATCGATGAGATCCGCAGCCTGGTTCCGGCTGGTCGTCAGTCCGCGGCGAACCAGCTCGGCGTCGAGTCGCCTGCGGGGGCTCAGGCCTCTCCAGTCGCCTTCTCGGCGGGGCCGGCTTTCATCGCCGGGCCCGCCTGCTTCGCGGCGCTCTTCTTGGCGGCGGGTTTCTTGGCTGGGCCTGGCTTCTTGGCCGGGCCTGCCTTCTTGGCCTGGCCTGGCTTCTTGGCCGGGCCCTGCTGCTTGGCAGATGCCTTTTTCACCGGCGGTACCGCCGCGACCGGTGCCGACCCCACTGTCGTGGAGAAGCGGGCCACCAGCCGGCGCTCGAGGTCTTCGAGGTCCCGCCTCGTGGCGATGCCGAGCAAGGACAGCTGCGACGCGATCTCGTCCCGGATGGAGCCGATGATCAGCCCGGTGCCCCGCCGGCTGCCCTCCATCATCTCGTCGACGGCACCCTGCGCCTGCCTCTGGGTGGAGTCGCCCAGCCGGGCAAACTCGTTGAGAAGCTCCTCGGCCCGGGCCCGGGCCACCTCCACGAAGTCGGCGCCCGCCTCCTGATATCGCCTGAACGGATCCTCCCCGGCCACCACCACATCGTAACACCGTGGGCCCCGACTGCTTGCAGGAGTTCGCACCCCGGGTACCCGGCCGATCCCGCGTCGGGGCCGATAAGGGGGCCAGGCCGGCCCGCTACCCCCGGCTGTCGGTTAACGCCCGGGGCCGGCCCATCAGCGTCCGAGGCGAGCAGCCACGACGGCCGCCAGATCGGGCTCGACCAGGGCGGGCTCGGG
This sequence comes from uncultured Acidimicrobiaceae bacterium, assembly GCA_963834725.1. GTDB lineage: Bacteria > Actinomycetota > Acidimicrobiia > Acidimicrobiales > Palsa-688 > PALSA-693. Next base: position 747,059 of record CAWICN010000001.1, on the reverse strand, counting down.
CGAAACCGGCAGGTCCTGGGCGCCGGTCACACCGGACAGCACGAGCGCGTAGGGGGCCCCTACCCGCTGGGCGAAAAGGCCGTCGGTGTCCGGCCGGTCACCCACCACCAGACCGGGAGCACCGAAGCGGGCTCGAAGCAGGTCGGCGGCAGCCTGGTTCGGCTTGCCCGCCACCTCAGCCTTGCGCCCGGATCCGACCTCGAGATAGGCCACCACCGCCCCCGCCCCCGGTTCGAGCCCGTGCGGGGTGGGAAAAGTGGCGTCGTTGTTCGTCGCCACGAACCGGGCGCCACTCCGGATGGCGGTCGCCGCGGTGGCCAGCTCGGCGAAGTCGAGGGCAACGCTGCGGCCAACCACAACCGTGTCGGGATGGTCCGCCACGCCGACGATCGCAACGCCCCGGGCTTCGAGCGCTTCTTTGATTCCGGGGTCGCCCACCACAGCCGCCCGGCAACCCGGCTCGAGTAGCGAGGCGGCCGCCTGGGACGAGGTGAGCAGCTCGTCGGCGTCGATGTTCACCCCGGCCCGGCTCAGACGGGCGACATACTCGGAAACGGTCGGACCGGAATTGTTGGTCACGAAGACCATGCGTTCGCCGGCGTCGTGGAGACGGCGGACCGCCTCCGGGGAACCGGGGATGGGATTCCCCGCCAGCCAGACGACACCATCGAGATCAAGGACCCAGAGCATCCCGGGAGTCTGCTACGCCGGCAGCCCTCGACCAGAATGAACGGGTGCCCCGCTTCCGACCGTTCCCCGGTCTCCGTTACTCGCGAACCCATGTGGCTTCCCTCGACGACGTGGTCTGCCCGCCCTATGACGTCATTTCCGAATCCGAGCGCCTGGCCCTCGAAGCCAGAAGCCCCTCCAACATCGTGCGCCTCGAGCTTCCCCGCGACGACGGCGAAGGAGATCGGTACCTGCAGGCGGCGGCCCTGCTCGACGCCTGGCGGGATGGGGGAATACTCCGGCGGGACAACGTCCCCGCCCTCTACGGCTACCGGATGCGATTCAGCGGCCCGGCCGGTGAGCCCCGCAAGACAGTAGGGGTGATCGGCGCCCTCGAGCTCGAGCCGCCGGGGGCAGGCATACTTCCGCACGAGGAGACCATCCCCAAGGCCAAGACGGATCGTCTCGAGCTCTTACGGGCGACCAGCGCCAACCTATCGCCGATCTGGGGACTGGCTCCACGCTCGGGCCTGAGCGAGTACTGCACGCCGCCAGCCCGGCCCGCCGAACACGTCACCGACTCCGACCGGGTGAGCCATGAGCTGTGGCCGATCACCGAGGCCGTCCAGGTCGAGGGCATCCAGGCCATCGTGGAGGCGGAGCCGGTACTGATCGCCGACGGCCACCATCGCTACGAGACCGCGCTGGCCTACCGGGACGAGCGACGGCGCCAGGGGACCTCACGGACCGACGACGACTTCGTGATGGCGCTCATCGTCGAGTTGGCGGACGATCAGCTGACGGTTCAGGCCATCCACCGCGTCATCGAGGGCCTGCCGCCCGGGTTCGACCTGCCCGATGCGCTGACACCATGGTTCGACGTGACGCCAACGGCCCCGGCCGACCGGACCATCACCACCCGGATGGCCGAGGCGGGGGCAGTGGGGGTGCTCACTCGGGCCGGGGCCTGGCTGGCCCGGCCCCTGCGGGTTCTGACCGATGCGGCCCCTCACGACCTCGACAGCAGCCGGCTGGATGTGGCCCTCGCCGCGCTCCCGCCCCATCACGTCGTCTATCAGCACGGATGGGACAATGCGGCGGCGACGGTGGCGAGCGGGCAGGCCGACGCGGCGGTGCTGCTGCGGCCGGCGACCGTTGACCAGATCGGCGGGGTCAGCCGGGGTCACCAGCGGATGCCGGCCAAGACCACCTTCTTCTGGCCCAAGCCCCGGACCGGTCTCGTCGTCCGGGAGCTGCTGGCCTGAGAGTTGCTACTGGCCTGAGAGTTTCCTGTGTTATTCTCAGGAAAATCTCAGCACGCGGCAGGGCGAGTGCTGAATACTGGGGTCCAGCACTTCGGCTTGGTACCTCCTCTGCCCAGCCGGATGTACGGGGCCGCCGTCCCCGTCAGGAGGCGGCGGCTCCGTCGTGTTCAACTATCGCGAGCGAGCCGAACGCCGGTCATTGGCCACCGGGCTCCGGCGGGAAAGAAGTTGCGGTAGGAGAGCCGGGCGTGCCCGGGGGGAGTGATGGCGGCGCTGCCCCGGAGGACCTGCTGATTGACCATGAACTTGCCGTTGTATTCCCCGACGGCTCCCGGCGCCGGGTGGAAGCCCGGGTAGGGCAGATATCCGCTCGAGGTCCACTGCCAGGCCGCCCCGTACAGCTGACGCAATCGGCCAGTTGCGGGCTGACCTACCTGAGGATGCAGGGCTGCCTCGGGATGCAGGGCGACGGCGGGGGCCGCCGGCCCGGGCTCCGACGAGGCCGCCCACTCCCATTCCGCCTCGGTCGGCAGGCGGGCTGCTTGCCAGCGGGCGTAGGCGTCGGCCTCGTAGTAGCTGACGTGGACCACCGGCAGGGCGGGATCGAGACGACCTGGCCCATGGAGGGTGTAGACGAGCCAGCTGTCGCCGTCGCGCTCCCAGTACAGCGGCGCCTCCTGCCCGCTAGCGTGCAGCGCGGCCCAGCCGTCGGATAACCACAGGTCGGGCCGGCGATACCCGCCGTCGGCCACGAACTCCAGCCACTCGCCGGCGGTGACCAGTCGGTCGGCGAGCTGGAACGGCGGCAGCCATTCCTGATGGCGCGGGAACTCGTTGTCGAAGCCGAAGCCGCCACCGGCCTCGGCGCCGATCTCGATCAGGCCGCCCTCGTAGTCGATCCAGCCGGGCCGGCCTGGATCGGCGCCGGCGGGCGGCCGGGTGAGCCGGTAGGCGGGGCGCAGAGGGTTGGTGCCGAGCACATGCTTGATGTCCATGAGCAGCAGCTCCTGGTGCTGCTGCTCGTGGTGGAGCCCGAGCTCGACCAGCGCCAGGACGCCGGGCGGCAAGGCGCGGCCAAGCAGGTCCTCCATGGCCTCGTCGATGGTGTCGCGATAGGCGGTCACCTCGCCGACCCCCGGCCGGCTGAGCAGCCCCCGCTGGCCGCGTGGATGTCGAGCGCCGACTCCTTCGTAGTAGGAGTTCCACAGGTACAGGTAGCGCTCGTCGACGGCTCGATACCCCGGCTGGTGGGGGATCAGGATGAACTGCTCGAAGAACCAGGTCACATGGGCCCGATGCCACTTGGTCGGGCTGACGTCGGGCATCGATTGCACCGTCTGGTCCTCTGGCGACAACGGCGCGGCCAGCGCCTCGGTTGCGGTCCGCACCGCCCGGTAATGCTCGATGTCGGGTTGTGGCCCGGCGAGCGCGCCCGTCCCGGGTCCCCGCCCGGCCTCGACCGCGGCGGGCGGGGCCGTGGTGGCGCGCTGGGCCAGGGTTACGGCGAAATCACCGCACGCATCGGTCCACCAGCCCATCGGCACAAACCCGGCCGCTTCGAGCTCGGCCGTGATGCCGGCCTTGCGGAACTTGGCGCTCACCTCCGTGCCGATCTCCTCGCCGTCAGCGAAGGAGACGCGAAGGCCGAGAGCGGACACCTCGACCGTCTGCGCACCGCGGGATCGGAGCCCCATGCTGATGTGCTCGGCCACCGGGTCCCAGCGGACCACGTAGTCGAAGCGGTCCACGTCGAAGTCCACCCCCAGGCCGTTGTTGACCACTTCCAGGACGTTCTTCTCGAACGCGGCGGTGACGCCGGCGGAATCGTCGTAGGCCGCGACCAGGCGAGCGGGGTCTTTGACCAGGTCCACCCCTAACAGCAGCCCTTCTCCCGGGCGCAGACGGCCAGCCAGGGTGGCCAGGAAACGGGCCCTTTCCTCCACCGAGAGATTGCCGATGGTGCCGCCGAGGAAGGCCACCAGGCGCCCGTCACCCTCGGGGAGGCGGTCGAGATGGATTCCGAAGTCGCCGACCACCCCGGAGATCTCGATATCCGGGTAGGCGGCAGCCAGCGCCGCTACCGCGGCGCGGAGCGTCGGCTCGGCCACATCGAAAGCCACGAATCGCCGCAGCGTGCCCGCGTCGCGGAGGGCGTCGATGAGCGCGACCGTCTTGTCGGAGCTGCCCGACCCCAGTTCGATCAGCGTCGCGGCGCCGCAACGTGCGGCGATCTCCGGGGCGTACGAGGTCAGCACCTCGCGTTCGGCCCGGGTCGGGTAGTACTCGGGCAGGGTCGTGATCTGCTCGAACAGCGCGGAGCCCTTCTCGTCGTAGAGCCACCGCGGGGGCAGGCGCTTGGGGCGCGCCGTCAGGCCGGCCCGAACGTCGGAGGCCAAGGCGGCCGCCGCCTCGGCTCCAGTCAGGTGCAGGGTGACGGATGGAGCGGGCGTTGAGGGCGTACCTGGCACCGATGCAACTTACCCAGGTGCGGGAGATATGTCCGGTGAAGGGAAGATTCTCGGCGCCCCCGGTCTTTTCACCTGGAGTTCAAGCTCAGGACACGGTCCAGGTCGATCCGGACCGAAGCAGCGCGTCCAGATCTCCGGGTCCCCGGCGGTCGGCGGCTGCGACCAGCTGCTGGTTGACCATCGTGCCGTAATCGGGCCGCTCCACGGCGCGGAACACTCCGACCGGGGTTGGGCTCGTCGGCCCTGCGGCCAGCCGCGAAAGGGCGAAAGCCAGGCTGGGGTCTTCCCGCTGTTCATCGTGGACCAGCAGGCGGTCTTCGCCGACGTCGGCCACCTCGACCACCCGGGCCGATCCCTCCTCCATGACCACGCCCCATTCGCCCTCCGGCCCGAACCGGATGGGCTCGCCGTGGGCCAGCGGAATGAGCATCTTGGGCCGGGCATCCTTGGCGGTGATGAGGTCGAAGGCGCCGTCGTTGTAGACGTTGCAGTTCTGGTAAACCTCCACGAACGCCGCCCCTTTGTGCTGGTAGGCCCGGCGGATGACGTCCATCATGTGCTTGCGTTCCATGTCGTGGGTGCGGGCCACGAAGCTGGCCTCGGCGCCGAGCGCCAGCGACACCGGGTTGTAGGGGTAGTCGAGCGATCCGAACGGCGTCGACTTGGTGACCTTGCCCGGCTCGGAGGTGGGCGAGTACTGGCCCTTGGTCAAGCCGTAGATCTGGTTGTTGAACAGGATGATCGTCAGGTTGACGTTGCGGCGCAAGGCATGCAGCAGATGATTGCCGCCGATGGACAGGGCGTCGCCATCACCGGTGATGACCCACACGTGGAGGTCCGGTCGGCTCACGGCGAGCCCGGTGGCCAGGGCCGGGGCCCGGCCGTGGATGGAGTGGATCCCGTACGTGTTCATGTAGTACGGGAAGCGGGAGCTGCAGCCGATCCCGGACACGAACACGGTGTCCTCCCGGCGGGCACCCAGCTCCGGCATGAGCATCTGGACGGCCATCAGGATGGAGAAGTCCCCGCATCCGGGGCACCACCGGACCTCCTGATCGCTCGTCCAGTCTTTCTTCGTGGTAACGGGCACCGTTACGTCGGTCATGTTGGTCGCTCGCTTTCGTCGCGTCGCTAGCGGTCGAGGATCATGTCGAAGATGGCCTGCTCGATCTCCTCCACCTGGAAGGGCTTCCCTCTGGCGTTGGTGAGACTGCGGGCGTCGACCAGGAAGTCGGCGCGGACCAGTCGCACCAGCTGACCCAGGTTCATCTCGGGCACTAGCACCTTGCGGTAGCCGCGTACCAGGTCGCCGAGGTTCGGGGGGAACGGGTTGAGATGGCGCAGGTGGGCGTGGGCGACCCGGCGACCCCGCTCCCGGACCCGCCGGACGGCGGCCTGGATCGACCCATACGTGGAGCCCCATCCGAGGACGAGCACGTCGGCCCCATCCGGGTCATCCACCTCGACGAGGGGTATGTCGGCGGCGATGCCGGCCACCTTGGCCACCCGCAGCCTGGTCATCCGGTCGTGATTGGCGGGGTCGTAGGAGACATCGCCGGAACCGTCTTCCTTCTCCAGGCCGCCGATGCGGTGGGTGAGGCCGGGAGTGCCGGGGATGGCCCAGGGCCGGGCCAGGGTCTCCGGGTCTCGGATGTAGGGCCAGAAGACCGCTTCCCCGTCGTCGGTGACGTGATTGGTGTCGGTCGTAAACGGCACGCTGATGTCGGGAAGAGAGGCCACGTCCGGGACCTGCCATGGCTCGGCTCCGTTGGCCAGGTACCCGTCGGACAGCAGGAAGACCGGCGTGCGGTACTTCACGGCGATGCGGGCCGCCTCGATGGCCGCGAAGAAGCAGTCGCCGGGCGTCGACGGCGCCACGATGGGGACCGGCGCCTCCCCGTGCCGGCCGAACATGGCGTGCAGGAGGTCGCCCTGCTCGGTCTTGGTCGGCAGGCCGGTGGACGGGCCGCCGCGCTGAATGTCGATGACCAGCAGCGGCAGCTCCAGGCTGACCGCCAGACCGATGGTCTCGGCTTTCAGGTCGATGCCCGGTCCGCTGGTGGTGGTGAGCCCAAGGGAGCCCCCGTAGGCGGCTCCCAGGGCGGCGCCGATGCCGGCGATCTCATCCTCCGCCTGCATGGTGCGCACGCCGAAGTTCTTGTGCTTCGACAGCTCGTGCAGGATGTCCGAGGCCGGGGTGATCGGATAACTGCCGAGGAACAGGGGCAGCTGGGCGAGCTGACCAGCGGCGATGAGCCCCCACGCCAGCGCCGTGTTGCCGGAGATGTTGGTGTACAGCCCCGGCTCCAGCTCCGCCGGCTTGACCTCGTAGTTCGACGGGAACAACTCGGCCGTCTCGCCGAAGTTCCAGCCCGCCTTGAAGGCCAGCGTGTTGGCCTCCGCCACCATGGGGGTCTTGCCGAAGCGGTTCTGGATCCATTTCAGCGTCGGCTCCGTCGGCCGGGTGTACAGCCAACAGATGAGCCCGAGCGCGAAGAAGTTCTTGGATCGCTCGGCGTCCCGCGGCTTGGTGCCCGACGGCTTCACCGCCTCCAGAGTCAGCGAGGTCATCGGCACCTCGTAGACCGTGAAGGCGTCCAGCGAGCCGTCGGTCAGGGGGTTCGAAGTCAGCCCGGCCTTGGCGAAGGCGCGCTCGTCGAAGGCGTCGACGTTGACGATGATGCTTCCACCCGTCCTCATGTCGCTCAGGTTGGCCTTCAACGCCGCCGGGTTCATGGCGACCAGCACCCCCGGGAAGTCCCCCGGGGTGAGAATGTCGTGATCCGAGATGTGAACTTGAAACGCCGACACCCCGGCCAGCGTCCCAGCCGGCGCCCGGATCTCCGCCGGGAAGTCCGGCAGCGTGGACAGGTCGTTGCCGAACAGCGCCGAAGTGTCGGTGAACCGATCCCCTGTGAGCTGCATCCCGTCTCCGGAATCACCGGCAAACCGGATGACAGCGCGGTCCAGATCGACAATCACTCGTTCACGAGATGCGGTATCGGCCATATCAGTCCCTTCCAGGTGTGACGACCACAGTTTAGAACCCGAGGACCGTAAGGCTCATGTTTCCGACGGGTCCCGGCCGGAGGGCGGGAACCCGTCCCGCCGGCACCTGGCCGTCCGGAGAACAGGACGGCTCGCCGGCTCGCCGGCACCTGGCCGCGAAAATTCGGCCTGGAATGACCAGGTCGTAGCAAGATCAACTGATTGAGTTGGTTACAGCCTACGTGACAAGCCAGTTCACGGCCACCCTGACGTTTCTAGAATCTTCCCCTAACCAGTCCAACCAACCCCACCCCTACCATCCCGAACCGACTTAAGCCAACCGCCACACCAAATGTCGCCCGCCGCTCTCCCGTGGTGTCGGGAAGCGGCGGGCGGATTCATGGGAAACCGGAGCAACCCATGAAGAAGTTGCTCGCTGCCGCCAGCCTGATTATCGCCCTGCTGTCCACTACGTCCGAGCCGTGCTTACCAACCACCCCGAGGTCACCTCCGACCAAATGATCACCGCCATCTGGAACGCTTCGGTCATCCCTGAGGACCTCGGTAGCCTGGACGATGGCAAACTGGACCCGATCATGGCCGTAATCGAACGAGCCAGCAAACCATGAACCGCTAACCCGGAGAGCAGGACAGCTCTCCCGCCGGCATTTGCCCTCGACCGGGAGCACCACGCTCGGCAAGTATGTGCCAGTGGCCTTCGATGATCGGGTCGCAGCGGGTCGCCAGCTCGCAAGCATCCTCGGGGACTTGCGCGAGCAGAACCCCGTGGTGCTGGGCCTACCTCGAGGCGGGGTCGTGGTGGCGGCCGAAGTGGCCCGGGCGTTGGGGGCGCCCCTCGACGCCATCGTCGTGCGCAAGCTCGGCGTACCTGTACAGCCCGAGCTGGCTATGGGCGCGATCGGCGAGGATGGGGTGCGGATCATCGCCGAGGACGTGATGCGACGAGCCAGAATCAACGCCGACGAACTGGCCGCGGTCGAGCTGCGCGAGCGCGACGAGCTCGAGCGGCGGGCCCGGCTCTACCGGGGCGAAGGCTCCCGCCTTGCGCTCGGAGGAAGGATCGCCATCGTGGTGGACGACGGCATAGCTACTGGCTCCACTGCGTCCGCCGCCTGCCGGGTCGCCCGGGCCCACGGGGCGGCCCAGGTCATCCTGGCCGTCCCGGTCGGCTCCCCTGAAGCGATCGCCTCGCTCTCCGAGGCCGCCGACGAGGTGCGCTGCCTGGAGGCCCCGACCTGGCTTGGAGCCATAGGGCAGTTCTATCGGAACTTCGCCCAGGTCGGCGACGATGAGGTGGTTGCTCTGCTTCGGGACCAGGCCCGACCCGGCGACGTCAGGCCACCCTGATCTCAGAGTCGGGGGTCGACCTCCCGGATGTCGTCGTGCACCTGGACGTCGTTGTGCAGCCTGGATGTCGTCGGGCAGCGCCACCCCTTCGGCGGCGGTCTTGTGCACGACAGGTTCCTACGCGCCGGAGCCCGCATTCGATCGCAATCGGGTCCCGCTACGGCCCTCGGAAGCCGGCGTGGTCATCGCCGGCGCACCGAGGGCTGCGGCCGCCGCCTCGATGGTGCTGCGGGCCCCGGCCATCATGTCCCGGGCCCGTTTCAGCTCGGTGGCCCGCACCATGCGCGACGCGACCACCTCGGTGCGGCTCTGGGTGAGGCCGCCGGCGCGGAAGAAGCGCCGGCGGATGCGCCCGACCACCACCACTTCGACGCCAGCGTCGAGGGCCGCCGCCGAGGCGGGCGCGTCGAACCAGGCGACCGGCACCGGATCGGCCGGACCGTCGGGACGCGAGACGGTCACCTCCAGGCTCAGCAGCCGGGTGCCCGACGGCAGAACCCGGTCTTGAGCGGGCCGCGCCAGAAGCCCCTGTAGCACCACGACATTGATCATCGTCGCTCTCTTCCGCCGGCTGGGCCGGCACACTTGATCCCAATCGAAGAGGCCAGCCCCTCGCCGGCGACGGCCGGCGCCGCAGCGCCGGTACCGGAGAGGCTAGGAGGAGGGTGTGACGCCGACGGTGAGATGTGGCGGCCCTCGGTGCGGGCCTGATGCGGGACCGTCAGTGAAGCGAAGCGATCGGAGGTGGGCCGCGCCCGGTCCGCCCGGTCAGCCAGAGGGCGATCGCGGGCGAGCGGTGCAGGGGGCCGAGCGATTCATTGTCGCGGATCGTGCCCGGTTGAAGGGCGGCGCGCTACAGAAAATGGTGGTAGGGACGCGATCGCGACAGAAAAATCCTCGCCGGGCGGCCCCGGCCGTTACTGGCCCTCGGCGTCGCAGCCCGATCGGGCAAGAGACCCTGGAGCGACCACGGGCCCTTTCAGGCCAGCGATCGAAGGCGGGCTCTGACGTCGAAGGCGTCAGGATCGGCGGCCGCCACCCATGTGAAGAGATCCCGAGCGCGCGGGAGATCACCCGCCCGTTCGTGGAGGTCGGCCAACGCGTACCACTGCCGCAAGTGCCGTTCCTGCACCCGGCCGACCCGCCGGCCGGACCGGGCCAGGATCTGTATCGCACCGGCCAGATCTCCCTGGTCAGCCAGGGCGCCGGCGGCGACGATCCGGCCCTCAGCCACCAGATCGGCGCTGGGTGATGCTTCCCGGAGTTCCGACCAGATCGCGTCGGCGTCATCCCACCGCCCGAGGGCGCGATAGCAGTCCGCCAGCACCGGATGCTGGTCAAACGATCCGCTCAGCTCGCGGTACGCCTCCAGCTGCCGCGCCGCTTGCGCCCATTGACCAGTCCGGTACAGCACCAGTCCGTACAGCTCTCGAACTGCTGCGGAGCCGGGCACCTCGTCCACCAACACCCGCAGGATGCGCCGGGCATCTTGATACCGGTCCCGCTCGTAGGCATAGGTGGCGTCTGCCATCCGGGCGGCCAGCTTGCCGCCCCGATCCGGCCCCGATGCCGCCGCGAGCTCGTCGAGCACCGGTCGCGGCACCCGCCGGCGCCGCCCGCCCGGCGACGCAATTCCCTCCCGCCCGGTGGCCAAGTCGCGGGCTTGAGAACGGGATGCCGTGCCGGTCGCTGATCGTCGAGGCTCCGCTCCCGATTCCTCAGGGGTTGGTTCGAGGATCCAGGTTTCGTCCGGCGTCCAGGCTTCCCTGCTCAGCCCGGCTCTGTCATCGCCGACAGCCCGGTTGGCTGCCTCGCGCCACATCTCCGATGCGGCGGGGCCACCGTCGTCCCCGCGCTCGATAGAGCGTGCGCCTCGCCGAGCTACGCTGCCCCACTTCGTCGTCGGGGACCGGCCGGCTGCAGGCGTCGCGAAAGCGTCGCGGCCGCGGGGGCCGGTGGGGCGGGGCGGGCGGCCAGTGCTACCGGTCGCGCGTCGGTCGGCACGTTCCGGCGGCCCGGTGCGCACCGCCCGGTTGCTTCCGGTCGGATCGCCGGATCTCGCCGCCGGCCGGGCGCGACCGGTTGACCGCGAACCGTCGGCGGCGCCGGCGTCGCTCCATCGACGAGTCTGTGGGGCGCGGGCTCGGTTCCCCTCGCGGCGCTGATCTGTCGGGGCGGAGTCGTAGCGCGATCGTCCGTTGCGAGCGGCCGTTCGCCCTCGGGCGGGGGGCTGGCCGGAGCGAGGGCGGTCGCTGCGGCCATCCCCGCGTTGATGCGTTCCGCCCGTGCGCCTTTCGCCGCCCGGCGGGTAGGGGGTGCGCGCCGGCGCGGCCGGACGAGCTCGGGGGGAGCGGCCGGTCGGTGACGGGCCGTCCTGCCGGGGCGTGCGCCCCTGACCCGGAGGCCCCTGCCGCGTGAACTCCTGCCGCGTACTACCCGGGCGGGGTGGCCCCTGCCGGGTGCCGCCCTGATCCGGCGGTCCCTGGCGTGCGCCGCCTTGCCCGGGCGGTCCCTTCCGCGTACCTCCCGGGCGGGGCGGCCCCTGGCGTGGGCCGCCCTGGCGTGTCGCAGTGCCGTCACCTCGCCGGCTGAACCCCGAGGGGGACCGGTCTCTTGGCGGCAGTCCGCTTCGGGACGTTCCTACCGAGTCCCGGCCATGGTTCCGGTTCGCCGGTCCGGGGTTCCGGCCGGCCGGTCCAGGCTGTCGTCCTTTGCCCTGCCCGGCGGCGCGCTTCTTCGGCGGAGGGGGGGACGGCATAGCGGTTCATGGTACCCGGGGTGCACGCGACGAAGCCCCGCACCTGGAGGTACGGGGCTTCGTTTCACGATTATTCCGGCGGCGTCCTACTCTCCCAGGGGGAATCCCCCCAAGTACCATCGGCGCTGGCGGGCTTAACTTCCGTGTTCGGGATGGGAACGGGTGTGACTCCGCCGCTATGGCCACCGGAAACCGTGCTCAACTGGCGGATGGTCGCCGGACTGGCGACTCCCCTGTGAGCGTTCCATAGCGAGCACGAACGAGAATGTTTCCAAGCCCTCGGCCGATTAGTACCGGTCGGCTGAACACATTGCTGTGCGTACACCTCCGGCCTATCAACGTGGTCGTCTACCACGGGCCTTACCTGGTTAACCCAGTGGGAAATCTCATCTTGGAACGAGCTTCGCACTTAGATGCTTTCAGCGCTTATCCCTTCCGCAGGTCGCCAACCAGCCGTGCCCTTGGCAGGACAACTGGCACACGAGAGCTGCGTCCGTCCCGGTCCTCTCGTACTAGGGACAGCCTTCCTCAGATTTCCTACGGCTACACCGGATAGGGACCGAACTGTCTCACGACGTTCTAAACCCAGCTCGCGTACCGCTTTAATGGGCGAACAGCCCAACCCTTGGGACCTACTTCAGCCCCAGGATGCGACGAGCCGACATCGAGGTGCCAAACCTTCCCGTCGATATGGACTCTTGGGGAAGATGAGCCTGTTATCCCCGGGGTACCTTTTATCCGTTGAGCGACGGCGCTTCCACACGCAACCGCCGGATCACTATGCCCTGCTTTCGCACCTGCTCGACCTGTAGGTCTCGCAGTCAAGCTCCCTTGTGCCATTGCACTCGACGGCTGATTGCCAACCAGCCTGAGGGAACCTTTGGGCGCCTCCGTTACTCTTTAGGAGGCGACCGCCCCAGTCAAACTACCCACCTGACGCTGTCCCCCATCCGGATAACGGACGTGGGTTAGATTCCCGTCACATGCAGGGTGGTATTTCAACGGTGACTCCACCCCAGCTGGCGCTGAGGCTTCCCAGTCTCCCACCTATCCTACACAACATGTAACAAAAACCAACATCAAGCTGTAGTAAAGGTCCACGGGGTCTTTCCGTCCTGGTGCAGCTAACGAGCATCTTTACTCGTACTTCAATTTCGCCGAGTCTGTGGTTGAGACAGTAGGAAAGTCGTTACGCCATTCGTGCAGGTCGGAACTTACCCGACAAGGAATTTCGCTCTAGGACTCCTCATGTCGCCATGAGGCTAGGACCATATCTTCATCTCATCCGTCGAGACGAGATGGCTGGCGTATGGCCTCTGAGGATTCCACCAGCTGCGACGGTTTCCGACGGTTGGTCGTCGCCGCAATCGCCGCCATCCGGGTCAGACCATCCATCGACAGATGATCGCCTGACGCCATCAAGCGTATGACAGCGGCGAAGCTTGCAAAATCACAAGCTTAGCCGTTCTGAGTGGATTTGCTTCGAAAAATGGAACGACGCGCTTCTATCGAACCACCAAGCGCCGGACGCTGAAGCGCCCCATGTCCTGGCGGTGGTTGTCGTGTCGGTGATTAACCGAAACGACGCCGCACCCGAAAAACTGCTCGAGTGCGAGTAATACAGAAGCGCTGGGCTCTCCCTGTACGACCGCGAACTGGGTTGGACCTGCCAACCCAGGCGACACGATCGGTTTTGGAAGCTAGGGATGCTAAAGCATCCCTCGCCGTCGACGAAGCCGACGACCCACTCCGCAGCCAGTGGCCTTTCCTGCTGATTGTCCGCACCAGTCGGTTTGTCACTTCCCACGATCTCACCTTACGAATAAGGTGTGACAGTGAATGAGTACCGCTGGATGCTCGGAGTTCCCAGCATTTAGCCAGCTGCACTGTCAGGATCGCTCCTGACAGGGGCAGTGCCCGGGCACGAATCCGGGTCTCTACCTTAGGACCGTTATAGTTCACGCTCTCCCCATATCGCTATGAGGCGTGGGCCATATCTTCATCCCTCTGCTTCAAGAGGGAGCCTTGCGTATGGTCTCTGAGGATTCCGAGTTCGCAGAGCAGCAACGAGTTCCTCGTCGCTGCGTCGACGCTTGCCACCCCGGTTCATCGGAGCCCTCAACAAGAGGATCTCCTGAAATCCGGCCGGCGACAAGTGACGTCTTGCCTGGATGAGCGCAGTGATGTGACGGAACCGGTCAAGGTCGTGGCGCTTAGCGCCCCGCAACGGGTACCGCTCGAAGAACGGAAATACCCGCCCGACCAGCTCGCCCGCCGTTGTGACCTCGAAGTAGTAGATCCCGTCACCGCGACCTCTCACCGTCCCGACGCCGAACACATCCCGGAGAAGAAGCGGCTCTTCCTCGCCGAGCTGCGACACATTGAAAGACAGGGAGATCCGGTATGGCATCCGTCCACTGCGCAGCCGACGGATCGGCACATTGAAGCTGCCTTCACCGTCGACGAACCCCGCCACCCGGTGACCCAGGTCAGCGGAGAGAGCATCCAGCCATTCTGCGGAACTTGGCCTTTCCTGCTGATTGACCGCACCGGACGGATTGTCACTACTCATCGTCTCACTCTACGAAGAGGGTGTGACCATGAATGAGTACCGCCGGATACACGGTGTTTCCAGCATATAGCAAGGTTTGTTCCAGTCGGTTACCCGACTGGAGCCGCAACAGTTTTGGTTTACGGCCGCCGTTTACCGGGGCTTAGGTTCAGAGCTTCGCCCTTGCGGACTAACCCTTCCCCGTAACCTTCCGGCACCGGGCAGGCGTCACAGCGTATACATCGTCTTACGACTTCGCACGCTGCTGTGTTTTTAGTAAACAGTCGCTTTCCCCTGGTCTCTGCGACCCCATCGAGCTCGGGGCGCAAGGCCCTTCACCCTACCGAGGTCCTCCTTCTCCCGAAGTTACGGAGGTATTTTGCCGAGTTCCTTAACCACAGTTCTCTCGATCGCCTTGGTATTCTCTACCCGCCCACCTGAGTTGGTTTGGGGTACGGGCACCGTGCCAACTAACGACGACGCTTTTCTTGGCAGCATGGGATCAGTGACTTCGCCTGAAGCGGCTCGGTATCGCGTCTCAGGATATGTGAGGCCCGGATTTGCCTGGTCCTCTCCCTACCCGCTTGCCCCCAGACAACCAACGCTGGGGTTCACCTACCCTCCTGCGTCCCGCCTTCGCTGCCCTCCTCGGGTCTGTCGGTTCGCCCGAAGGCAGCCCCTTAGTACCCCGACTTGGGATTGACGCGGACACGGTGGTACCGGAATATCAACCGGTTGTGCATCGACTACGCCTTTCGGCCTCGCCTTAGCTCCCGACTCACCCTGGGAGGATTAGCCTTCCCCAGGAACCCTTGGGCTTTCGGCGGAGGGGTTTCTCACCCCTCTCTCGCTACTCATGCCAGCATTCTCACTCGATCGCGCTCCACGACGGCTCACGCCGCCGCTTCGCGGCACGATCGACGCTCCCCTACCACCCCTGCTTGCGCAGAGGTCCGCGGCTTCGGCTCGGAACTTGAGCCCCGTTACATTGTCCGCGCAGGATCACTCGACCAGTGAGCTATTACGCACTCTTTCAAGGGTGGCTGCTTCTAAGCCAACCTCCTGGCTGTCTCTGCGATCCCACATCGTTTCCCACTTAGTTCCGAATTAGGGGCCTTAGCCGGCGATCTGGGCTGTTTCCCTTTCGACCAACGAAGCTCATCCCCCGTGGTCTCACTGCCGGGCTCTAGAGCATCGGCATTCGGAGTTTGGTTGGGGTCGGTAAGCTTGTAGGCCCCCTAACCCATCCAGTGCTCTACCTCCGATGCTGAACACCCGACGCTGCACCTAAATGCATTTCGGGGAGAACCAGCTATCACCGAGTTTGCTTGGCCTTTCACCCCTATCCACAGGTCATCCCCCCTGTTTTCAACCAGGGTGGGTTCGGCCCTCCACGGGGTCTTACCCCCGCTTCAGCCTGCCCATGGATAGATCACTCGGCTTCGGGTCTACCGCGCCCGACTGCGCCCTCCTCTTCTTTGTTCTTCACCACCTGATTGATGTATCAGGAGTCCAAGTAGTTTGCCCCACGCCCTGTTCAGACTCGCTTTCGCTCCGGCTCCCCCTCACGGGTTAACCTTGCCACGCACGGTAACTCGCTGGCTCATTCTTCAAAAGGCACGCCATCGCGGCCCGCACTCGAGGTGCGGACGACGCTTTGACTGTTTGTAAACCAACGGTTTCAGGTACTATTTCACTCCCCTCCCGGGGTGCTTTTCACCTTTCCCTCACGGTACTAGTTCACTATCGGTCGCCTGTGAGTACTTAGCCTTACGATGTGGTCTTCGCAGATTCACGCCGACTTTCACGGTTCCGGCGCTACTCGGGTGCCGAGACGGAGGCTGCATACCTTTCGCATACGGGACTCTTACCCTCTGCGGTGCGACGTTCCAAAACGCTTCTGCTAGGTAGCAGCTTTGTAACTCCGTGGAGAGTCTGGTGCCTCTCCCTCTCGGTCCCACGACCCCGTACCGGCAACGCCACCAGGCTATGACACCGGCACGGTTTAGGCTCTTCCCGTTTCGCTCGCCGCTACTCAGGGAGTCGCTGTTGCTTTCCTTTCCTCGGGGTACTGAGATGTTTCAATTCCCCCGGTTCCCTCTACCGGCCCTATGTGTTCAGGCCGGAGTACCGCAGTGTTAAATGCGGTGGGTTTCCCCATTCGGACATCCACGGATCAACGCTTGGTAGGCAGCTCCCCGTGGCTTATCGCAGCCACCCACGTCCTTCTTCGGCTTCAGGCGCCAAGGCATCCACCGTTGGCTCTTTGTAGCTTGGAGAACAAAGATGCTCGTGCTCGCTATGGAATTCTCAAGGGGCACACGGCCATCGGATGGCCGGGAAAGGCCAGAGGTCGAAACGACGCCGACATTGGCCCGTGAAGAATGCCGGCCCTTGTGAGGCCGGCACCTTCAGATCGAGCAAGGAGCTCAAATCAGCAAGGAGCGATGCTCCTTGTAAACGGAACAGAGGTGTCCGGTCCATCCGACTCCTGCTCTCCGAGGCCAGTACCGTGCGAACGGACTGGTAAGTCCTGCGAGGAGAACGATTGTCAGAGGATCGAATAGCTAGTGATCAACTGGGAGTGGCTGAGTCGAATTTGACCCAGCATTTACTCCTTAGAAAGGAGGTGATCCAGCCGCACCTTCCGGTACGGCTACCTTGTTACGACTTCACCCCAATCACCAACCCCACCTTCGACGGCTCCCTCCTTGCGGTTGGGCCACCGGCTTCGGGTGTTGCCGACTTTCGTGGTGTGACGGGCGGTGTGTACAAGGCCCGGGAACGTATTCACCCCGGCGTTGCTGATCCGGGATTACTAGCGACTCCGACTTCACGCAGTCGAGTTGCAGACTGCGATCCGAACTGAGACCGGCTTTTTGGGATTCGCTCACCCTCGCGGGATAGCAGCCCTTTGTACCGGCCATTGTAGCATGTGTGCAGCCCTGGGCGTAAGGGGCATGATGACTTGACGTCATCCCCACCTTCCTCCGAGTTGACCCCGGCAGTCTCCTACGAGTCCCCGGCATTACCCGCTGGCAACATAGGACAAGGGTTGCGCTCGTTGCGGGACTTAACCCAACATCTCACGACACGAGCTGACGACAGCCATGCACCACCTATCGCAGGCCCTTGCGGACACCGTATCTCTACGGCTTTTCCTGCGTAGTTCAACCCAGGTAAGGTTCTTCGCGTTGCCTCGAATTAAGCCACATGCTCCGCCGCTTGTGCGGGCCCCCGTCAATTCCTTTGAGTTTTAGCCTTGCGGCCGTACTCCCCAGGCGGGGCACTTAATGCGTTAGCTACGGCACGGAACCCGTTGATAAGGTCCCACACCTAGTGCCCAACGTTTACGGCGTGGACTACCAGGGTATCTAATCCTGTTCGCTCCCCACGCTTTCGCTCCTCAGCGTCAGTGCCGGCCCAGCCCACCGCCTTCGCCACCGGTGTTCTTCCTGATATCTGCGCATTTCACCGCTACACCAGGAGTTCCGTGGGCCCCTACCGGACTCTAGCCATGACAGTATCGGATGGCGACTCCAGGTTGAGCCTGGAGGTTTCACATCCGACTTATCAAGCCGCCTACGAGCTCTTTACGCCCAATGAATCCGGACAACGCTCGCTCCCTACGTATTACCGCGGCTGCTGGCACGTAGTTGGCCGGAGCTTCTTCTGCAGGTACCGTCATTATCGTCCCTGCTCGAAAGAGGTTTACAACCCGAAGGCCTTCATCCCTCACGCGGCGTTGCTGCGTCAGGCTTTCGCCCATTGCGCAAGATTCCCCACTGCTGCCTCCCGTAGGAGTCTGGGCCGTGTCTCAGTCCCAGTGTGGCTGATCGTCCTCTCAGACCAGCTACCCGTCGTCGCCTTGGTAGGCCGTTACCCCACCAACAAGCTGATAGGCCGCGAGCCCCTCCCGAAGCGGAATCCATTTCCTCATCGGGCCATGTGATCCGATGGGGGTATCCGGTATTAGCAGCGGTTTCCCGCTGTTATCCCGGTCTTCGGGGCAGGTTGCTCACGTGTTACTCACCCGTTCGCCACTAGGTCTTCTCCGGTGTTGCCACCGGATGGACCTCGTTCGACTTGCATGTGTTAAGCACGCCGCCAGCGTTCGTCCTGAGCCAGGATCAAACTCTCCATCGAGATCTACGAGCCACCCCTGGGGTGGTTCGAAAATCAGAGAGCCGGAAGCCATCTGGCGATGTCTTCCGGATGCTGGCCCCCGAGCACGCTCCGGGACCAGCGCCAACTGGCACAAGACGGATCGTTGTCCGTCTAATGCTGTACGAGGTTGACATCATCGGCACCCAAGGGCGCCTCGATGCCCGCACTAGCTTTTGACTTTCCTCTGTTCCGTTTTCAAGAAGCACCGCTGCCGGGGGCACGCAGTCTCAACCGAGGCTGGAGGTGCAACCCTTCCTTTGACCGGTAGCCACAGCATCGGCTACGGCTACCGGAACTCCCCGGATTCCGGGGCGGCTTCCCAGCGTACCAAGCTTGGCGGATGGTGTCAAGCTTGCCGCTGAGCGTCACGCCAACCCGTGCTCGGGGGCCCTGGAATCCTACCAGGTTTCCGCCACCACGCGGCGCGCCATGGCCGCAAAAGATTCAACGGCGAAATCAGCCAGTGGCAGCCGGTCGCGGATGGGTCCCCACCGCCCTGTGTCCCCTCACGGCGAACCGCCAGGGCCGGTCGGCGGCGACCGAGATGCCGACCCTGCCGGTGATCACCGGGTCGTCAGGCGGTGGCACGCCGTCGTCGGCCAGCCATAGGGCGCCGTGGGCCGCCGTGAGGTCGGCGCCGTTGCCGGTGCGGTCGATCCCGAGGGCCTGGCACAGCCGGCCGGGCCCCCGGCACAGATACCGGTCGTCCTGGTGGCGTTGGTTGCGCCACCGGGCCTGGCGCATCAACTCCAGGCCGGTCACCGGCTCGAGCGCCCGCAGCAGCACCGCCTGGGCCTCGCCGGGGGGCCCGCACACAACGTTGGCGCACCAGTGGAGCCCGTAGCTCAGGTACACATACAGATAGCCGGGCGGCCCGAACATGACCCGGTTGCGCGTCGTCGGGCCCCGGAAGGCGTGGCTGGCCGGGTCTTGTTCGCCGTGGTAAGCCTCGACCTCGACGATCCGGCCTGATCGCCCGTCAGCGGTCGTGAGCAGCTTGTTGAGCAGCCGCGGCGCCAGCACCAGGACATCGTCGTTGAAAAACGACCGTCTCAGCCTTCGAGTCCCCCCTCGAGACGACCGGGGCGGGCCCGGCGCCGAGGCCACACCCGGGGCCGGGGCGGGGGCCGGGGCCGCCAGTCGGGAGTCGCTGCTACCGGAGCTCATAGAAGGCTGAGTGCTTCGAATCTGAAGCGCTAGGGCCCATCACGGTCCGGGACCGTCCCCTCCAGCTGGCTCTGCAGGTGGGCGGCGAACCGGTCGAGCTGCACCGCCACCGGCACCGGGCCGGCTCCGCCGGGTGTGGTTCGCCGGGACACGGCCATGCCGGGGGCCAGCAACTCCACCGCCTCAGCACCGAGGGCGGGATGGGATTCGACCAGCTCCGCCAGAGGGACGTGCCGCTCGATGGCATTGCGCACCAGCCCGCCGACGACGGCATGGGCCTGACGAAACGGCATGCCATGCTCGACCAGCCACTCGGCCAGGTCGACGGCCGCCGCGAACGGGGCGTCGGCCGCGGCACGCATGCGCGTCTCGTTCCAAGTGACCGTCGCCAGCAGGCCGGTCATGGCCTGAAGCCCGGCGTTCACCTGCTCGAGGGCGTCGAACAACGGCTCCTTGTCCTCCTGGAGGTCGCGGTTGTACGCCAGCGGCAGCCCCTTGAGGGTCACCAGGATCCCGGTCAGGTGCCCGATCACCCGGCCCGACTTGCCCCGGGCCAGTTCGGCGATGTCGGGGTTCTTCTTCTGAGGGAGCATCGAGCTGCCCGTCGCGTAGGCATCCGCCAGCTCGACGAAGCCGAACTCGTCGCTCGACCACAACACGATTTCCTCCCCGAGCCGGGACAGGTGCACGCCGAGCAGGGCCAGGTCGAACAGGGCCTCGGCGACGAAGTCCCGGTCGGAGACGGCGTCCAGCGAGTTCTCGAATCGCGACGCAAATCCAAGCTCGGCCGCCACCCGGTCAGGGTCGAGCGGGAGCGAGGACCCGGCCAGGGCGCCGGCGCCGAGCGGCGAGACGTCAAGGCGACGGCGGGTGGCCAACAGACGGTCGACGTCGCGGGCGAAAGCCCAGCCGTGGGCCAGGAGATGGTGGGCGAGCAGCACCGGTTGGGCCCGCTGCAAGTGCGTGTAGCCCGGCAGATAGACGTCCTCGGCGGTCCGGGCCCGCTCCAGGATGACCCGCTGAAGATTCTGGACGCGCGTCGCGATGACCAGGAGCTCCCGCTTGGCGAACAGACGGAGATCGGTGGCCACCTGGTCGTTGCGGCTGCGACCCGTATGGAGCCGGGCCCCGACGTCGCCGGCGATCTCGGTGACCCGCCGTTCGATGGCGGTGTGCACGTCCTCGTCACCTGGCTGGAAGACGAGCGTGCCGCTCGACAGCTCGTCGGAGACGCGATCGAGGGCGGCCAGCAAAATCTTGGCCTCGCTCACGGAAACGAGGCCAGCGGTGGCAAGCCCGTGCACGTGGGCACGCGACCCGACCACGTCGTCGCGGGCCAGGCGCTGGTCATACGAAAGGCTCTCGGTGTAGGTCAGCAGCTCCTCGGCTGGCGCCGCGTCGCCGAAACGCCCCTGCCAGAGGGTCATGGACGGGCGCTCACTCGCGGCCCGGCGGCGGCGACCGGTCGAGCTGACGAGCCGCCCAGGTAGCTACGCCGAGTCCCCACAGCCGTACGAATCCCTCGGCATCCTGGTGACGGAAGCGATCGGCGGCCTCGTAGGTGGCGAGCGAGTAGTCGTACAAGCCGACCTCGCTGCGCCGGCCGGCGACGATGCAACCGCCTGGCAGCTCGCAGCGCAGACGGACATCCCCGGTGACGAAGCGCTGGCTGGCACCCACGAACGCGTCCAGGGCGCCCTTCAACGGTGAGAACCACAGGCCGTCGTACACCAGCTCGGCATAACGCGGCTCGAGCCGGGCTTTCTCGTGGGCGAGGTCCCGCTCCAGGGTGAGGTCTTCCAGGTCGGCGTGCGCCATCAGAAGGGCGAGCGCGCCCGGGCATTCGTAGACCTCCCGGCTCTTGATCCCAACCCGACGGTTCTCGATCATGTCGATGCGGCCCCATCCGTATGAGCCCACGATCCGGTCTACCTCGCCGATTAGGGTTGAAAGGGGCAGCCGTCGTCCGTCGAGGGCCACTGGCAGCCCCTCCTCGAAGCTGATGACCAGCTCGATGGGGTCGGTGGCCGTCGGGGTGGTCACCTCGTAGACCTCCTCCGGCGGCTGTTCCCAGGGGTCCTCCAGAATGCCGCACTCGATCGTCCGGCCCCAGAGGTTCTGATCGATGCTGTAAGGGCTGGATTTGGTCACGGTGATCGGGATGCCCCACTTGACGGCGTAGTCGATCGACTGCTCCCGCGTCAGCCCCCACATCCGGACCGGCGCCACCACCTCGAGGTCGGGCGCCAGCGCGGCGGTGGAAACTTCGAAACGAACCTGGTCGTTGCCCTTACCCGTGCAGCCGTGGGCGACGGCATCGGCGCCCGACGCCCGGGCGGTCGCGACCAGGTGCTTCACGATCACCGGGCGCGACAACGACGAGATCAAGGGGTACTTCCCCTCGTACTTGGCGTTGGCCTTGAGGGCCGGGGCCACGAAGTCGTTGGCGAATTCCTCCCGCACGTCGACGACCAGGGCATCGACCGCCCCCGCGGCCAGGGCCCGGGCCCTGATGGCATCCCAGTCGCCTCCCTGCCCGACGTCCACCGCGAGCGCGATCACCTCCATCCGGAGTTCATCGGTCATCCAGCGCACCGCCACGGATGTGTCCAATCCGCCGCTGTAGGCCAGTACCACTCGCTTCGCCACAGGTCAGGGCTTCCTTTCTCTGCTTCTTCTCGCTTACGGGCTCTTCTTGCTTACAGTCAGCCGTCGAGGCCGGCCAGGGCCGCCAGGCGTCGGGCCAGCCTGGCGCCTCCGACGCGCTCCGCCGCTACGACCATGATGGTGTCATCCCCGGCGACCGTCCCGACAATATCGGTCAGGGCGGCCCGGTCCAGGGCCGATGCCACCACGTGGGCGGAGCCCGGCGGGGTGCGGACGACCACGACATTGGCGGAGGATGCGACATCGACCATCCACTCGCCGAGCACCCGCCGCAGATGCTCTTCCGGCGCGACCCGATCCTTGGGTAGCTCGGGCACGGCGTACACCGATTCCCCGCCGGCGGCCCGGACCTTGACGGCACCGATCTCCTCCAGGTCGCGTGAAACGGTGGCCTGGGTGGCGTGGATCTCGGCCTCGGCCAGCAACTCGACCAGCTGAGCCTGGCTGATGACGGCGTGCTGCTCGATGACCTGGATGATCCGGTGCTGGCGTTGTCGCTTGGAGAGCTTCACGGTCCAACTGCGTCCAGAGCGGCGCCCAGGATGGCGACCGCCCGGTCGATCTCCTCTTCGGTCACGAGCAATGACGGGGCCAGCCGCAGTGCCGTCGGGGTGACCGCGTTGATGATGAGGCCGGCGTCGAGGGCGGCCGCCGCCACCAGGCCGGCGTCTTTCCCCTCCGACAGCTCAGCCGCGATCAGCAAGCCCTGGCCGCGCACTGCTTCGACCTGGGGCAACTTCTCGAGTGCGGCGGTCAGGTAGGAACCGGCGGCGCGGGCCCGACCTGGCCCGTCCTCGGCCTCCATGACCGCCAGCACGGCCCGGGCCGCGGACGTGGCCAGAGGCTGGCCACCGAACGTCGTGGCGTGATCACCGGGTCGGAAGGCGGCGGCCACATCGTCGCGCGCCCAGCACGCCCCGATCGGCACGCCATTGCCGAGGGCCTTCGCCACCGTGACCACGTCGGGACGGATCCCGTAGTGCTGGAAGCCGAACCACCGTCCGGTGCGGCCCAACCCGGTCTGCACCTCATCGACGATCAGAAGCGCTTCCCGCTCGTCGCAGAGCCGGCGTACCCCCTCGAAGTACTCGCTGCCCCCTGGGTTCACACCACCCTCGCCCTGGACCGGCTCGAGCATTACCGCCGCGACGGCCGGGTCGAGGGCGGACGCAAGGGCGTCGAGGTCGCGCCAGGCCACGTGGCGGAATCCTTCCGGGAGCGGCTGGAACGCCTCGTGCTTGGACGGCTGACCGGTGGCGTGGAGGGTCGCCAGCGTGCGGCCGTGGAAGGAGCCGTAGGCGCTGACAACAACATGACGGCCCCGTCCCCCCCACCGCCGGGCCAGCTTGATGGCGCACTCGTTGGCCTCCGCCCCGCTGTTGCAGAAGAACACCCGTCCGGGGCCGGCGTCGATCAGACGGTCCAGGGTGGCGGCCACCTCGCGCTGCGGGACCGTCCCGAACAGGTTGGAGACGTGGAGCAGGGTCTGGGCCTGCGTGCAAACGGCCTCGGCGACGGCTGGGTGGGCGTGGCCCAGTGAGGTCACGGCCAGGCCGCACAGGAAGTCGAGGTACTCCCGGCCGGTGTCATCCCAGAGCAGGCTCCCTGCACCCCGGACGAAGGTCACGGTGGTGGGTGGATAGGTCGCCATCAGCCGGGGCACTGCCTGCTCGGGCTGCTCTGGCCGGTCCCGCTGGTTCTGCGGCTGCGGCGCCGTCATGATGCGTCTTCGGGGCGGGTGACCATCGTCCCTACTCCTTCGCGAGTGAAGATTTCCAGCAAAAGGGCGTGATCGTGCCGGCCGTCCAGGATGTGGGCCTGGGCGACCCCGCCGTTCACGGCACGCATGCACGACTGGACCTTGGGGATCATGCCGCCGTCGACCGTACCGTTCGCCAGCATGGCGCCGAGGTCGTCGGTGGTGGCCGAGGACAGGCGCGAGCCGGGGTCGTTGCGATCGGTGCGGACGCCGTCCACGTCGGTGAGGTAGACGAGCTTGGTGGCCGCGACCGCTTCGGCCACGGCGCCGGCCGCGGTGTCGGCGTTGATGTTGTACGCCTGCCCGGTGGGGTCGCTGCCAATGGTGGCGACCACCGGAATGAGGTCCTCCGCCAGCAGCCGGTTGAGCAGATCCGGGTTCACCGCTGTGACCTCGCCGACAAAGCCCAGCTGGGGGTCGCGGGCCGCGGCGCTGATGAGCCCGGCGTCCTCACCCGAAAGCCCGACCGCGAGCGGGGCATGGACGTTGATGGCCGAGACGATGTCCCGATTGACCTTTCCCACGAGGACCATTCGGGCGATGTCGAGGGTCTCGGCGTCAGTGACGCGCAATCCGTCGATGAACTCCGGGACCTTGCCGAGCCGGGTCATGAGCTCGCCGATCTGCGGGCCGCCGCCGTGGACTACGAGGGGCCGCATGCCGACCGAGCGCATGAGCACAATGTCGGTCGCGAAGTTGGCCAGGGCGGCTGCGCCCGATTGCCCTGTGCCCGATTGTTTTGGTCCGCCGGTCAGGGCGTTCCCGCCGTACTTGATCACCACGACCTGGCCCCAGAAGCGGCGGATATAGGGCAGGGCCTCGACCAGGATGGCCGCTTTGGCGGCCGGGCCCACATCGGCGGCGGCCGGGGCGCGGTCGGTTTGGGCGCGCCCCGTCACGGGTACACGCCCGTTCGGGGTAGGCCGGCCGTCTCCGGCAGGCCGAGCGCGAGATTGGCGCACTGGATGGCCTGGCCGGCCGCTCCCTTTGTCAGGTTGTCGATGGCCGCGAGGGCCACAATCCACCCGGTGCGGGGGTCGTAACGGGCGGTCACGTGGGCGCAATTCGAGCCCAGGGTGGCTTTGGTGGAGGGGGAGCGCTCGTCCACGACGACGAAGGGGCGATCCCGGTAGAACCGTTCCAGCTCGCCGAGCGGGTCGATAGGGCGGCCGGCGGGGCGGCCGGCGGGCCCGGCAGCCGGGCGGGCGTAACAGGTGGCCAGGATGCCGCGGTTCATCGGGGCCAGATGCGGCGTGAAGATGACCTGGGCGTCGGCCCCCAGGGCCTGCTCGATCTCCGGTGTGTGCCGGTGGTCGAGCAGACCATAGGCGGTGAAGTCCTCGTCGACGGCGTTGAAATGTGTGTTTGGCTTCGGGACCCGGCCCGCGCCCGACACCCCGCTGGCGGCGTCCACCACGATCCCCTGAGCATCAATCAGGCCGGCTCGAACCAGCGGCGCGAGCGCCAGGGCAGCGGCGGTGGGATAACACCCGGCCGCCGCAACCAGGGTGGCGCCCGGCAACCGGTCGGGGAAAAGTTCCGGGATCCCGAAGACCGCCTCAGCCAGCAGATCCGGGCACCGGTGCTCGGATCCGTACCAACGGGGATAGAGATCGGGGTCCCGCAGTCGGAAGTCGGCGGCCAGGTCGACGACGAGCCCGACCCGCTTGCGCAGCTCCGGCACCAGATCCTGGGATGCCCCGTGCGGGAGGGCCAGGAACACCACGTCGAGCCCGTCCGCCGCGGCCGGGTCCGCCGCCGTCAGCACGAGATCCGGATAGGCCGCAGCGAGGCTCGGGTAGAGGTCGCCAACCCGGCCGCCAGCCTGGGTCTCGGCCGTCGCCAGCGTGACCTCCCAACCGGGGTGAGCCGCCGCCAGCCGCAGAAGTTCGGCGCCGGCGTAACCTGATGCCCCGAAGACCCCTATCTGCAGCGGGGCGACTTTGGCGGTGCTGGACACGGCTGGTTAGTATACAGGACTTTGCATACTCATGCGGATGGGGTCAAGGGCATACTGCGCCGCCGTTGGGCCATTTTCTGTCGCGAATGACGCCCAAACGAGGGGTCCAAGGCGATTCTCTGCCGCGATCTGTGCCCGATTGAAGGGCGGCGCGCTGCAGAAAACTTGAAAGGAACGCCCGGGCGGCCGACCCGAGCTCGCCCCTGCCGCCCCGCAGCCGGCGGATGTCCCCCCGCCGCTTCCCGCCTCCTGCCACCCAACCCCGCCGCAGAAGGCCTGTGGATAACTCCGGGAAGTCACAAGGTTGGCCCTCTGGTTGCCCACAAGGCGGCCAGGTCACCATGAGAGCATGCCGTTCGAAGTCACCCTCACCGACGACACGACGGAGCTGGTCGATGAGGCCGACTCCTACCGCCTCGAGGGTCCCCTGACCACGTTCTTCGGCAATGATCACCCCCGACCGCTCGACAGCTGGAGCGTCAAGGTGGCCAGCTATCGCACGGAACGAATCGCCAGGATTCGCCGACTCCCGTAGTCGCCAGGTTCTACCAGGGTCTACCGCCCCGCCCCGCCGCCCTTTCATTACGGCCCAGGCCTGCTTCTACGGCTCGAGCAGGACTTCGGTCAGAAGGGCGGCGGCGTGCGGGTGGCCGAGACCCGCCGCGTAGGAATCGAACGACCCGTATGCGGACCGAAATCCCCGCAGAAAGGCCGCCATCGTCTCGGGCTCGGCGGCCACGATCGCCGCCGATCTCGATTCCAGCACGCTCGCATTTTCGCCCGCCTCCGCACGTAGCCAGGCGAGCAGCTGGTGCATGGCCGCCTGGCTGAGGGCATAGTCCTCCACGATGTCGGCGTCGGCCACGCCGAGAAGGCCAAGAACCAGGGCAGTCAGGATCCCGGTGCGGTCCTTACCGGCGAAGCAGTGAAACACCAGGGGATAGGCGTCCGGCCTGCAGACCAGCTCCAGGAATGTGGTGATGGAGCCGGCCGCCGACGCGGTCATCGCCAGGTACCGCTCGGCGACATAGGCCGCACCGGCCCAGGCCTCGTACTCCTCCTGGGGCGGCAGGACGTCGAGCATCGGCAGGTGGTACCAGGCGGGCTGACCAGCGGTCGGAGCCAGACGGCCCCGGGCCACCTCGTCGCCGGTCCGCAGGTCGATCACCGTCCGGAGCCCGAGCGTCTCGATCTGCCGGAGATCGGCCTCGGTCAGCCGGTCAAGGCCGTCGGCCCGAAAGAGCCGGCGCCACCGCATGGCGCGGCCGTCCCGGGTTCGGTACCCCCCGAGATCCCGGAAGTTCCACACCCGTTCCAACTCCAGGCGACGGAGTGGCGAGCTCATGAACGCAGCGTCGCCCCGTAGGCGGCCACGACGGCATCGATCGCATGCCGGCGCAGAGCCACCAGGTCGTTCTCGTCCAGGGTGCGATCCTGGGCGCGGAAACGGAGGCGGAAGGCCAGGCTGCGCCGCCCCGGACCGAGCTGATCGCTGCGGTACACGTCGAAGAGCGACACCCGTTCGAGCAGCTCGCCTCCGGCGTCCGCAAGCGAGCGCCGGACGGTGGCGGCCGGAACAGTATCGGCCACCACGAAGGCCAGGTCGATATCGCTTGCGGGGAATCGGCTCACCTCGCGGGCCTGCCAGGGCTGCCGGGGGGCAGCGAGGAGCGCATCCACCGACAGGGTGAGATACCCAAGGCGCTGGCGCAGACCGTACGCCTCGACGACTTCCGGGTCGACCTCGCCGACCGCCCCCAGGCTCCGCCCGTCCTGGCCAATGAGGAGGGCGGCCCGGGTCGGGTGCAGCCCCGGTACCACAGCCGCGACAATTGCCGGCTCGCCCAGTCGGAGGGCGTCAGCCAGGTAACGCCAGGTCGACACGGCGGCCTCGGCCGCGATCGACCCGCCCCTGGCTGGCCCACCTCTGTCGGGCCCTCCGTCGGCGGCACCGGCCGGAGCCACGATGACCGCCAGGCGCTCGGTTTCGTCCGGGGTGAAGTCAGGCTCGTCCGGGGCGAAGTCAGGCTCGTCCGGGGCGAAGTCTGGCTCGTCCGGGGCGAAGTCTGGCTCGTCCGGGGTGAAGTCAGGCTCGTCCGGGGCGAAGTCTGGCTCGTCCGGGGTGAAGTCCGGCTCGTCCGGGGTGAAGTCCGGCTCGTCCGGGGTGAAGTCCGGCTCGTCCGGGGTGAAGTCAGGCTTTTCCGGCAGCTGCGGCCGGGCGAACACATGCCCGATCTCGAAGAGGGCCACGTCTTCGGCCTGCCGGTCCACGTTGAACTTGACCGCTTTCAACAGGCCGGGCAGTAGCTCGGTCCGCAAGATGGATTCGGAGCGGTCGAGCGGGTTCTCGACTTCAACCGCCGCCGGGTCGAGCCCGGCGCGCTCGAGGTCGCCCGGGGCGAGAAACGTGGTCGTCCACGCCTCGTTGTAGCCGGCTCCGGCCAGAATGTCCCGAAGGTGGCGCACCTGGCGC
Organism: uncultured Acidimicrobiaceae bacterium; assembly: GCA_963834725.1. Taxonomy (GTDB): domain Bacteria; phylum Actinomycetota; class Acidimicrobiia; order Acidimicrobiales; family Palsa-688; genus PALSA-693. The sequence goes on along the minus strand of CAWICN010000001.1, from coordinate 718,799 downwards.
TGGCGCTCGGTCAGCCCGCCCGAACCTCCCGGCGCGCCCGGCGGGATGGTGCGCTCGATGCGCCCGTAACCCCAGGTACGCGCCACCTCCTCGATCACGTCGATCTCGCGTTCGCAGTCAAGGCGCCAGCTGGGTATGCCGACCGTGGCCACCCCGGGTGTATCGGAGCGGACCGAGAAGCCGATCGGCTGCAACAATCCCGCCACGGTGTCGTCGTCGAGGTCGGAGCCGATGATGGCATTGACCCGGGCGGTGCGGACCGGGACCGACACCGGCGCGGGAAGCGACGGGCTGCGCACGTCGACGGTAGGGCCTCGCCGCAGGGTGAACGCCCGCCCGGACCCCGACCCGGGCCCCGCACCCGACCCGGAACCGGACCCCGCATCCAACTCCCCTGCCGCGGCCGGCACGGTCGAGAGCAACGATACGAACCGGTCGACGGCCGCCGCCGCGACCTCGGGATCGACGCCACGCTCGAACCGCACTCTGGCCTCGGAGTGCAGACCGAGCCGGGCCCCGGTCCGGGCCACGGCCATGGGCCAGAACCAGGCCGCCTCCAGCAGCACCCGCCGGGTGTCAGGACCGATCTCCGCCTGGCTGCCCCCCATGATCCCGCCGACACCGACGGGAGCTCCCTCGGCGTCGCAGATGAGGCAATCGTCGGATCCCAGCACCCGCTCGACCTCGTCCAGCGTCACCAGCCGCTCACCCGGCCGGCCGCGGCGGATCAGGAGTCCACCCCCGGCCAGCCGGTCGAGGTCGTAGGCATGGTTGGGCTGACCGAGATCGAGCATGACGTAGTTGGACACGTCCACCACCGCGCTGATCGGCCGCATGCCGGCCAAGGTCAACCGGCGAGCCATTTTCACCGGAGAAGGGCCGGCCGGTACGCCCTCCAGAATGGTGGCCGTGAACCGTGGGCACAGGTCCCCGGCTTCCACCACGACCGTCGCCGTGCCGAGGGCGGGGTCGACCGGAACGGCCGCCGCCCCTGTCGTCGATGAATTTGTCGGCATCGACCACGGTTCGCCCAGGGCCGCGGCCAGATCCCGGGCAACGCCAGCCATGCAAAGGGCGTCGGGCCGGTTGGCCGAGATGTCGAGGTCGAACACCACGTCCGGTTGCAGATCGAGGGCCTGCACGAGCGGGGCGCCCGGCGCGGCCAGCCCGGCCGGCAGGACCAGCAGCCCGTCGGGGCCGGCCGGCGACGGCAGATGCAGCTCATCGGCGCTGCAGAGCATGCCGTTCGACCATTCGCCTCGCATCTTGCGGCGGGAGATCTCGAACCCGCCGGGGAGAACCGTCCCCACGCCCGCCAGCGGGACCAGATCGCCGGCCTGGAAGTTCCAGGCGCCGCACACGATCTGCGTCTCGCCATCGCCGGTATCCACGTCGACCAGGCGGATGCGCTCGGCGTTCGGATGGTTCCGGATGTTGAGAACTCTGGCCACGACGATGTCGTCAAGGCCCTGGCCGATCGCCTCGACGCCCTCCACAACGAGCCCGAGGCTGGACAGGCGCTCGGCCAGTTCGGCCGCGGGGGCGTCGAGCGGCGCGTAATCGCGTAACCAGGAGAGGGGAGCGCGCATGGTGTCCTCAGAACTGCTTGAGGAAGCGCACGTCGTTGTCGAGCAGGGTTCGCATGTCGGCGAGGCCGACGCGCACCTGGGCCAGCCGGTCGATCCCGAAACCGAAGGCGAAACCGCTGTACATCTCCGGATCGATGCCGACGGCCGCGAACACGTTGGGATCGACCATGCCGCATCCACCAAGCTCGATCCATCCGGACCCGCTGCAGGTCCGGCACCCGGCGCCCGCGCAGATGGGGCAGGTCACCTCGAACTCGGCCGACGGCTCGGTGAACGGGAAGTAGGAGGGCCGCAGCCTCGAGTGCATCCCCGGGCCGAAATAGGCGTTCGTGAAGGCTTCGATGGTGCCCGCCAAATCCCCGAAGGTGATCCCCCGGTCCACGACGAGCCCTTCGATCTGGTGAAACACCGGCAGGTGTCGGGCGTCAGGTGTGTCCCGGCGGTAACACCTTCCGGGCATGACCGCGTAGACGGGTGGCGGTTGAGACTCCATCAAGCGGATCTGGACCGGTGAGGTGTGGGTCCGAAGAAGGACAGTTTCCGGCGGGCCGAGGCGGAGGTAGAGCGTGTCCCACATGCCGCGGGCCGGGTGGGCCGGCGGCATGTTGAGGGCCTCGAAGTTGTACCAGTCCGTCTCGGCTTCGGGGCCCTCGGCGACGGCGAAGCCCATGGCAACGAAGGTGTCCTCGAGCTCGTTCCGGGTCTGGGTGACGAGGTTGAGGTGCCCGCGCCCGAGTGCCAGGGCAGCCAGGGGCGCCGTTGGCGACCCGCTCGTGAACTCAGTGAGGTCGAGGCGCTCGGTGCCGAGGCGGATCTGTCGTTCCTTCTGCTCGAAGGCGGCCGCGAGAGCTTCGCTTCGCTCGCGGAGGCGAGTCTGAGCGGAGTGGATCAACGCCCCGACCTCTTTGCGTTGCTCGGGCGGAAGGTCCCGGAGCAGAGTGTGAAGGTGGGCCAGCTCGGAGCGCTTTCCGAGCACCTGGCGGCTAGCGTCGCGCAGGCTGGATCCGTCGGCCGCGGCCTCGAGCCGGGTCAGGGCGTCGGCTTCGATGGCGTCAAGAGCAGCGCCCAGAGACTCGGCGTTGGGGACATCGGGTAGGGGATGGGCGGTCACGGCGTTGGCAGTCTGTTCAATCGGTGGAAAATGGTCGGACGGCGGGAAGGGGACAGGATAGGACGAAGGGTAAACGGAAACGCGTCGCTCCTGGTCGGATTACGGCGGCGTCATTGGGGGCGGCGGGAGATGTTCCGGCGCTGCCGGGCGGCCTCGAAGCAGAGCACCGAGGCGGCGGTGGCCACGTTGAGCGACTCGGCCGGCCCGGCCATCGGAATGCACAGCGTTCCGTCGAGATGGGCGGCGAGCGAGGCGGCGAGACCGCGACCTTCATTGCCGAGGACCAGCGCCGTCGGGGCGGTCAGGTCGGCTTCGGCGTAATCGCAACCGAACCGGGCCGCGGTGCCCCAGCGGTGGAGCCCCCACCGGCCCAACTGGCCGAGCACGTCGACCGGATCGCCGGCCGCGGCTACGGGCACGTGGAACAGCATTCCCGCCGTGGCACGAACCGTCTTCGGGTTGAACAGATCGACCGAACCGGCACAACACACGACGGCTCCTGCTCCGGCGGCCCCGGCGCTCCGGATGATGGTGCCAAGGTTGCCAGGGTCGCGGACGTCGATGCAGACCAGGGCGAGATCCGGCCGGCGGCGCTCCAATGGAGCGAGGCCGATATCGACCGTGCGAACGATCGCCACAACCGGCGGGGCGCTGACGGTGTCGCACGCCCGGGCCAGAACGCCGGACCGCACCTCGAACAGACGGGCTCCCTCACGACCGCACGCCTCCGCCAGCTCGTGGTCGGCCGGGCTGGCCGCCGAGCTATCGAGATAAACGGCCTCGATCCGGGCCCCGGCCGCCCGGGCCTCGCCGAGCAACTTGGCCCCTTCCACGACAAAGCAGGCCTCCGCCTGGCGCACACTGCGACGCCCGGTCAGGCGCCGCAGCCGATGAACGGCCTCGTGGCGGAAGCTGAGCGCGGTCAGCGGTCCAGATCGGGCCGCGTCAGGCCGTCGCCGACTCGGCGGCGGCTGGATCCGACAGGGCCTCCCGGGCGACATCGACCAGCGCGCCGAAGGCGGCATCGTCGCGGACCGCCAGATCGGCCAGCACCTTGCGGTCCACCTCGACGCCGGCCGTGCGGAGTCCGGCGATCAACCGGCTGTAGCTCATGCCGTGCTGGCGGGCGGCGGCATTGATGCGCTGGATCCACAGTTGGCGAAAATCGCCTTTGCGAGCCCTCCGGTCGCGATAGGCGTACTGCAACGAGTGCATCACCTGCTCGTGGGCGGCACGATAGCTGCGACTCTTGTTGCCGAAGTACCCCTGCGCTTGTTCGAGCACGGCGCGCCGGTGCTTCTTGCTGGAGACGGCACGCTTTACCCGGGCCATCGAGAGCTCCTTTCAACTTGTTGGGATACGACAGAACGTCGGGGCCATAGCGCCCGACCGAGCTGGTCAGATGCCGAGAAGCCGCTTCGCTGCTTTGACGTCGGCGGGTGCCACGTCCACCTCTCGGGACAGGCGGCGGGTCCGGGTGGACGCCTTCTTCTCGAAGAGGTGATTGCGGTTGGCCTGACGGCGGCGCAGCCGGCCCGTGGCGGTGATCTTGAAGCGCTTGGCGGCGCCTCTGTCGGTCTTCATCTTCGGCATCGTGTGGAACCCCTCGTGGTCAGCGGATCGGTGCTGCGCCGCTGTTTCGTTCGTCGCTGCCGCTCATCGCCCCTGCCGTGGCGGGCGGCGCCGCCACCGTGGTGGCCGCACCCGTGGTGCCGCCGGCGGAATCGGTGCCATCCGGTACGTCCCGGCCACTGTCCGAACGCACCTCGGCCCCGTCGCCTCGCCCGGCCGTACGGGCTCCGCCGCTCGGCCCGGCCCCATTGGGGGATGGTCTACGCTGACCCCGGCGGTCCGGGGCCAGCACCATCACCATGTTGCGACCATCCAGCTTGGGCGCCGCCTCCACCTTGGCGATCGCCGCCACGGTCTCGGCGACCTGGTCCAGAATTCGCTTTCCGAGCTCGGGATGGCTCATCTCCCGGCCCCGGAACATGATCGTGATCTTCACCTTGTGACCCTCGTTGAGGAAGCGGGCCACCTGCCGGGTCTTGGTGTCGAAGTCGCCGACGCCGATCTTGGGCCGGTACTTCATCTCCTTGATACCTGTGCTGGTGGCCTTGCGCCGGGACTCCTTAGCCCGCTGGGCCGCCTCGTATTTGAAGCGGTTGTAATCCATGATCCGGGTTACCGGTGGGTTGGCTTCGGCGGCCACCTCCACCAGGTCCAGATCCATTTGTCGGGCGATGCTGAGCGCCTCGGGCAATGGCTTCACCCCGAGTTGTTTGCCATCGGGGTCGATGAGCAAAACTTCTCGGGCTCGGATCCGATCGTTCGTGCGGTGCTCGTTCTGGTCAGGTGCAGTGGCTATGCGGCATCACTCCTTCGGAAGGTCCTCTAACGGCGCGAAAGAGGACGGGCGCTAGGAAGCAACGCCCGCCCTGGGGTCGAACGACCCGGGCGCACCTCAGATCGTTTCCGTCGTGGGTGGCCGGGTGGGGGCGAGAACCCCGCTTCCCGTATTCGGTTTTCAACATAGGGTAGCGCAATGAGCACGCTTTGGACGCCCGGAGGCGAACGACCGATCCGCCGGGATCCGCCGCCGACTGGCACTCCATCTGCAGGCACCCCGCCCGCGGGTGCACCGCCCGGCGGCCGGGGTGGCGGCGGTGGGGGTGGCCTCGGCCCGGAAGGCGAGCTGAGCGAGGAGGAGTTGCGCGCCGAGATGAACCGGCTGCGCGATGAGCTGGCCCGCACTCCCGCCGAGGTGGTCGTAGCCAACCACGCTTTTGGCCTGTTCGAGCTGGCCGCCTTGCACCTGTCTCTGCAACCTCCACAGCTCCCGCAGGCTCGCCTGGCCATCGACGCCCTGGCCGCGCTCGTCGACGTCCTCGGCGAGCGCCTCGGGGACGCTCACCCCCAGCTGTCGGATGGTCTCAGCCAGCTGCGCATGGCCTATGTGCAGCTTCATCGGGCCAGCGGGGCCAGCGGGGCCAGCCGGGCCAGCCGGGCCAGCGGGGCCAGCGCAGGCGAGGGTGCCGCCGAGGCGACCCCCTAACCGCACGGTCCGACTGACGGGTTGACCACTCTGCCGTCCGCAGGCGCCAGTCGTCCATCTGGTCCCCCGTCGACATGCCGGCGCTTAGCCGCCATACCATTGTGTTATATTTGTCGTGTATTACGCGGTTTTCATAACACAATCCAGCCGAGGCGGGCCCACCCGGGCCGGCAACGCTTCCTCAACCGGCCGGCGCCGGTATATCGCCGCCGACGGGTTCGCCCCGGCCGGCGAGGCCCCCTCACCCCGGCCGGCGCCCGGACCTCGCCGAAGGCAGGCCTGCCCGGCTCGGGCCGGCAGCGACGTCACCTCAACCGGCGGCCGTCCGGATGTCGGCGGCCTCCCACCGCCCGGCCCGGCCTGCCAGCAACCCGAAGCTGACCCGGGTGCCGACGGCCACCGCCCGGGTGCCGTCCGCGATCTGGGTGCAGTGGAACGGGAAGTGGGGCGTCCCTCCTTCACTCCCTGCGGCCCCATCCGCCTCGATGCCGCCCAGGCCGACGGCCTCGTCGAAGCTGACCACCGTCCCGATCAGCCGGCGGGACTTCATCATGGCACGATCTTGGCGATCGGCAGCTCGATGATGTCGGTCGCCCCGTGGTCCTTGAGGGCCGGAATGAGGGTGTTGATGGTGTGCTTCGGCACCACCGCTTCCACCGCGAAGGCCTCCTCACCGAAAAGTTTCGACACGGTCGGCGACTTCATGGCCGGAAGCAGCGGGATGATGGCGTCCAGGTCGGGCTCGGCCACGTTGAGCTTGACCAGCACCCGGCCCCGGGCGATCAGGGTTCCGTTCAGGAGCGACTGCAACTGCTCCATGGCATGACGTTTGACGTCGTCGGCATAGGAGACCGGGTTGGCGATCAACTCGGTGTACGACTCGAGCACGGTGTCGATGATGCGCAGGCCGGCGGCTCGCAGCGCTCTCCCCGTCTCGGTGATCTCGACGACGGCGTCGGCGATCTCCGGGACCTTTGCCTCGGTGGCCCCGTACGACAGGCGCACGTCCGCCTCGACCCCGTGGGCGGCCAGGAACCGGCGGGTCAGACCGGGGTACTCGGTCGAGACCCGCACCCCGGCCGGCAGCTCCCGGACGGTCCGTACGGAGGAGCTCTCGCTCACGGCCAGGACCAGCCGGATGGGACGCGAGGTGGCCTTGCTGTAGCGCAGCTCGCCGAGCGTCGTCACCTTGGACTCGGTCTCCTCGATCCAGTCCCGCCCGGTGATCCCCAGGTCGAACAGGCCCTCCGCCACGTACTCCGGTATCTCCTGCGGGCGCAGGATCCGCACCTCCGAGACCCGCGGGTCGTCGATGGCGGCCCGGTAGTCCACGTCGGAGACTCGCTGGACGGCCAGGTCGGCAGCTTCGAAGAGGTCCAGGGTGGCCCGCTCGAGTGAGCCCTTCGGGAGTACCAGGCGCAGCACGAGGCGGAACCCTACTGCGACGGGCCCGGCTCCTCGGCGCGGTTGCCTCCCCCACCCGGCCCGGAGCTATTTGGGCAGCTGGCTACTTGGGCAGCTGGGCCAGCAGGTTGGCCATCTCGATGGCGGCCGCGGCAGCCTCAAAGCCCTTGTTGCCGGCCTTGGTGCCGGACCGTTCGACGGCCTGCTCGATCGTGTCGGTGGTGAGCACCCCGAAGACGACCGGCACCCCGGCGTCGAGCTGAGCCCGCTGTACGCCCGCCGCGCACTGGGCCGCCACCAGGTCGTAGTGGCTGGTGGCACCCCGGATGACCGCCCCGACGGTGATCACCGCGTCGTAGAGGCCGGTGGCTGCCAGGCGGGCGGCGATCAGCGGAAGCTCGAGGGCTCCGGGCGCCCAGGCCACGTCGATAGCCTCGGGATCCACCCCGTGGCGGCGCAGGCCGTCGAGGGCCCCGTCGAGCAGCCGCACCACGATGGTCCCGTTGAAGCGGCTGGCGGCGATCGCCACCCGGAGCCCCTCGCCCCGCAGATGGCCCTCGTACACCGTCACGAGACTCCTCCCTCGTCGAACAGATGGCCGAGCCGGTCGCGCTTGGTCCGGAGGTAGCGGATGTTCTCCTCGTTGGGGATGGTGTGAATGGGCACTCGCTCGACGATCTGCAGCCCGAAGCCCTCGAGGCCGCCCCGCTTGGCGGGGTTGTTGGTCATCAGGCGCATGGTGGTGATACCCAGGTCCACCAGGATCTGGGCGCCGATGCCGTACTCCCGGCTGTCGACGGGCAGGCCCAGCTCGACGTTGGCGTCGACGGTGTCCAATCCTCCGTCCTGCAGCTCGTACGCCTGCAACTTGTGGGTGATGCCGATACCCCGTCCTTCGTGGCCGCGCAGGTAGATCACCGTGCCGAGCCCGGTGTCCGCGATCATCCGGAGGGCCGCGTGGAGCTGGGCCCCGCAATCGCAGCGTCGGGAGCCGAACACGTCCCCGGTCAGGCACTCGCTGTGTACCCGCACCAGCACGTCCTCCTGGCCAGCCGGCTCGCCCATCACGAAGGCCAGGTGAGTCTCGTGGTCGATGAGGCTCTGATAGGCGATGCAGCGGAACACGCCGTATTCGGTCGGAACCCGGGCCTCGGCCGTCCGGCGGACCAGCCGCTCGTTCTGGCGCCGGTGGCGGATGAGATCGGCGATGGTCACCAGCAGAAGGTCATGGCGCGCCGCGAACTTCTCCAGGTCGGGCAGGCGGGCCATTCCGAGCCCATCATCGGTGACCACCTCGCACAGGACGCCGGCGGGGGTCAGCCCGGCCATGCGAGCCAGGTCGACGGCGGCCTCGGTGTGGCCCGCCCGTTTGAGCACGCCCCCATCGCGGGCACGCAGCACGTGAAGGTGCCCAGGGCGGCTCAGGTCCTCAGGCTTGGTGGCCGGGTCGACCAGAGCTCGGGCCGTCAACGAGCGGTCCGTAGCGGAAATCCCCGTCGTCGTTCCCATGCGCTTGTCAACGGTCACCGTGAAGGCCGTCCGCTGGGATTCGGTGTTGCGGGCCACCATCAAGGGCAGGTCGAGCTCGTCCGCCCGATGCGAGGTGATCGACGCGCAGATGAGCCCGGAGGTGTAGCGGACGAAGAACCCCATGACGTCCGGGGTGGCGTACTCGGCGGCGACGATGAGGTCGCCCTCGTTCTCCCGGTCCTCGTCGTCGACGACGATCACCATGCGACCGGCGGCGATGGCGGCGATGGCCTCCTCGATGCTGGCGGTGGGCACGGATCAGTCCTCCCCGGTTGTCGCCGCAGGGCCCTGGGCGCCGACGGCACGGTAGGGGGCGCCGACGGCACGGTAGGGGGTCTCGAGGCCCGCCTGCAGGAGCCGGGCGGCGTATTTTGCGATCACGTCGACCTCCACGTTGACGGGGTCGCCGGAGGCCTTTCGGCCCAGGGTGGTGACCTGCAGGGTATGCGGGACCAACGCGACCGAGAAGCCATCATCGCTCACACTGACGACTGTCAGGCTGACGCCGTCGACGGTCACCGAGCCCTTTTCGACCAGAAAGGTGGTGAGCTGCCCGGCGAGGCGGACCTCCAGGGCGGGCGCCGGCGCCACGATGGTGCCGACCGCATCGACATGCCCCTGGACGAGGTGGCCGCCCAGACGGCTGCCGAGCTCGGCGGCGCGCTCCAGGTTGACGGGATCACCGGGACGCAGGTCGCCGAGGTTGGTCCGCCCGAGAGTTTCGGGAACGGCATCGGCTGCAAACCGGCCGGCGCCGAGGCTGACGATGGTGAGACAGCAGCCGTTGACGGCGATGGAGTCGCCAATCTGGGCGCCCTCCCTGACGGTGGCCGCCGAGAAGACCAGCCGGCGGCCCTGATCGGTGGCCCCTGAATCGATGGGACCAGTGGCGACCAGGGTTCCCATCTCCTCGACGATCCCCGTGAACACACGCTCAAGGTACGGCACCCTCGACATCTCCTGCCAGCAGGTCGATGCGCAGGTCAGGGCCGAGCCGGCGGAGATCGGCGATCTGGCCTCGCCAGGCTTCGGAGAGGCTCGGCGCGCCCGGCCCGGCGAAGATAGGCATGCCATCGTCGCCACCGAGCAGGGCCGGGGCCAGGTAGAGCACGTACTGGTCGACCAGGCCGCTCCGGTGAAACGACGCCGCCACGCGCGCCCCTCCCTCCACGAGGAGCTGGACCACGCCGCGGCGTCCAAGGTCGTCCAGCAGCGGCTCGAGCGCCCCATCGTGCAACAGCGCCGGGTGCACCCGGGCGTCTTCCGGGGGCCGGCCAAGGACGACGCGAAGCGGGTCCCGCCCGGCCACGTGGCGCACGGTGAGGGCCGGATCGTCGGCCCGCACCGTTGCGGCGCCGACCAGGATGGCGTCGCTCTCGGCTCGCAGCTGATGAACATCCATGCGGGCTTCGGGCCCGGTGATCCACCGGCTGGATCCGTCCGGGGCGGCGATGCGGCCGTCCAGGGTGGCGGCCAGCTTCAGGACCACCCAGGGCCGGCCCCGCCGGCGATGCGCCAGGTACGGCCTGAGCGATGCGGTCACCTCTGCGGCCGCGACGCCCACGTGCACGTCGATGCCGGCATTTCGCAGCCGGTCCACGCCTCGACCGGACACCTGCGGATCGGGATCCAGCACGCCGACGACCACCCGGCGGACCCCGGCGGCGATCAGGGCGTCGGCGCACGGGGCGGTTCGTCCGTGATGGGCGCACGGTTCGAGGGTCACGTACACGGTGGCGTCTCGGGCGGAGGCACCGGCGAGCTCGAGCGCCACCGCCTCGGCGTGGGCCCCGCCCCACGGTTGGGTCGCCCCCTCCGCGGCCGGCCGGTCTCCCTCGGGCACCACGACCGCACCGACCCAGGGATTGGGCGACGTGTCAGCCCGGACGCTGCGACCAAGGGCGATGGCCTCGGCCATCCAGGCCTCATCCTCCGCGGCGGTCATGACCGTCTAGGGGTGGCGGGAGGGATGCTCGCCCAGGAGGTCCAGGGCGTGGGGGATCACGTCGAGCACGCTCTGCAGGCACTCCACCGCCCCGGCCGGGGACCCCGGCGTGTTGAGGATGATGGCACGGCCGCGGACGCCTGCCACCGCCCGGGACAGACGTCCGAGCGGGTTGACCAGCCGCATGGCCTCGGCGAGACCGGGTGCGTCGCGTTCGATGATCTCCCGGGTTCCCTCGGGCGTCTGGTCCCGCGGCCCGAAGCCGGTGCCACCCGTCGTCACCACCAGACCGGAGAAGCTGACGCTCAACCGGACCAGCTCGCCGGCGACCGACGCCACCCCGTCGGCGATCACGGACCGCTCGACCACCTCGAACCCGGCCGCTTCGAGCGCATCCGCCAGGGCGGCCCCCGAGCGATCCTCCCGTGTGCCGGCGATGACCCCGTCGGACACGGTGACCACCTTGGCCTGCAGCCGCGGCTCGGGCTCGCCGCCACCTCTCGTTGTTTCGGCGGTCATCGTGCACCTGCCGCGGCGCTGGCGGCATCGCGGATGGCGCGGGCCGCGCCGAGTGGATCCCGTTGGGCGAAGATGGCGCTGCCGGCCACGAACGTGTCGGCACCCGCCCTGGCGACCGGCACGACTGTCTCAGGGTCGATGCCACCGTCGACCTCGATGATCAGGTCCAGGTGTTGCCGGCGGGCCGCCTCGGCCGCCCGGGCTATCTTGTCGACGGCTACCGGCATGAAATGCTGCCCGCCGAAGCCGGGATGAACCGACATCACCAGCAGAAGGTCGATGTGCGCCAGCCAGGGCTCGCATGCCTCGAACGGGGTCTCCGGGTTGATGGCGAGGCCGGTCCCGAGCCCCAGGTTGCGCATGGCGTCTATCAACCCCCCGGTGCCGTCCACCTCGACGTGGACGGTGCAGTGATTGGCGCCGGCCTCGGAGAACGCTCCCAGGTACTTCGCCGGATTGGTCATCATCAGGTGGCAGTCGAGGTAGGTGTCGATGTGGCGGCGGATGGCCGCGACCACCGGAGGCCCGATCGTCAGGTTGGGCACGAAGTGCCCGTCCATCACATCGACATGCAGCCAGTCCGTCTCCGGCCGGACGCGGTCGATCTCCGCCCCGAGGGCGGCGAAGTCGGCGGAAAGGATCGAAGGGGCAATCCGAACCACCGGCTCACCCTACTTCGGGGAGCTCACCCTGCTGGAGGGATCTGGAGGCCGAGGACGTACATGCCATCGGTATCGGCCGCCTGCGGAACGAGCCGCGCCCCCCGGCCGGCCCGCTGCCACGGCGCGCCAGGAAGCGCCAGGGGCTCGAGCGCCGGCTCGGTCCGGGCCAGCCAGGCGTCGATGTCAGTCGTCTCCTCGCGGGTGAGGGTGCACACGCTGTACACGAGCACGCCGCCCGGACGGACAAGCGGCACGGCGGCCGAAAGGAGCCGCTGCTGGAGTCTGGCCAGGCGGGGCACGTCGCCGGGCTGCACCCGCCAGCGCGGCATCGGGTCGTCGCCGCAGCACGCCGAGCCCCGAGCAGGGCGCGTCGACCAGGACCCGGTCGAACCGGCCGGGCCGCCAGGGCGGAATGGTGCCGTCGGCCACCACGACGGCCAGGTCCCCCGCCCAGTCATTTCGAACACGCAGGCGGGCGGCGTTGGCCGCCATCGTCGCCGCCCGCCCGGGCGACACGTCCGCGGCAACCACCAGCGCCGGCCCGCTCGCAGCCAGGACGCTCGCCTTGCCACCCGGAGCCGCGCACACGTCGAGGATCCACTCACCGGACTTGGCGCCAACATGGGCTGCGACCAGCTGGCCGGCCCGGTCCTGGACGTAGCCGTCCGGGCGCACGGTCATCGACGCCGGGCGGTTCATGGTGGTGAGGGCGGCGCGGGCCGACTCCGGTCCGAGATCCCGGGACAGGCGGGCCACGATCCAGTCCGGGTAGCTCAACTCGGTGGCCGGATCCGGCCAGGCCACGGGGCCGCGGCCCAGTTCCGTCGCCACCCGGCGGAGGACGGCATTGACAACGGAGCGGCCGGGACCCCGCACCACCTCGACCGTCGCCGACACGGCGGCATGCGGTGGGATGCGGGTCCAGCCGAGCTGGTAGGCGCCGAGCCGGAGAGCGGCTCGCACCTGCGGATCGAGTCGGCCTCGCGTGTGACGCCGGGTCAGCCAGTCGCACGCGCGCTGCATCCGGCACGTCCCGTACACCAGCTCCGTGACCAGGGCACGGTCTCTGGTGTCGAGCTCGCAGCCACCAAGAAGCTCGGGCACCACGACGTTGGCCCGGGCGCCACCGTCCACCGCGATGAGCGCGTCCACGGCGAGACGCCGGGCCCCCGAGCCACGGATGGACGAGGCCCGGGGGCTCTCGGTGCCGCGGCCGCCTGAGAGCCGGAAGCCATCTGGCGCCCGGCTCACGACCCGAGCAGCTCGCCAGGACGGGGCCGGGCGCCCCGCAACCAGTCGCCAACCGCCATGGGGGCTCGTCCTTCCGGCTGGACGGTGAGAAGCCGGAGGCCGCCGAGCCCGGTCGCCACCACGTCGCCCTCCAGGCGTCCCGGCGGGCCCCCTCCGGCCGGCTGGTCGGCGACGCGTCCGGCCAGCACCAGCAGGCGGTGACCGCGCCAGGTCGTCCAGGCCCGGCCCAACCGCACGACCCGATGCAGCTGAACGGCGTCCGACGACCAGTCAAGCCACAGGTCGGCGGGCTCGATCTTGTCGGCATAGGTGGGCATCCCCTCCTGGGGGGCCGGAGTCCCTGGGCCGGTCGCGAGCAGGTCGACGAGCATGGCGGCGGCCCGGTCCGCCAGGCGCGATCGCAACTCGGCCGCGGTCTCCTCTTCCCCGATGGCGACAGCCTCGCAGCCGTACACCGGTCCGGTGTCGAGACCCTCGTCGATCGCCATTAGGCAGACGCCGGTCGCCTCGTCACCCGCCAGGATGGCCCGCTCGACCGGTGCCGCGCCGCGCCATCGAGGCAGGAGGGAGAAATGGGCATTCACGAGAGGGAGCCGGTCGAGCACGTCCTTTTTGATGATCCGGCCGAACGCCACCACCACCCCGAGCTCAGCCCCAACCCGGGCGGCGTCCTCCGGGCGGCTGCTCACGGTCAGGCCCCGCTCCAGTGCGGCCGCCTTGACCGGGCTCGGCCCGGCCTGCTCCTGCCGACCCCGGCGCTTGTCGGCCCGGCTCACCACTACCGCGACGTCGTGGCCGGCATCCACGATGGCGTTGAGGGCCACCACCGCGGGTTCGGGCGTGCCCAGAAAGGCGATGCGCAGGACTCAGCTCCCGACGACCTCGGCCCGCCGCCGGAGCTCGCGCATGGCTTCCTTGCGCTGGCTTTTGTCGAGCCTGGTCAGGAGCAGCTGGCCGTCGAGGTGATCAAGCTCGTGCAGAAGACAGCGGGCTTCGAGCTCGTCGGCCTCGATGGAGATCTCGTTGCCGTCGATGTCCCAGCCCGTCAGGTGCACCTCCTTGGGCCGGACGATCGGGAAGTAGAGCCCCGGGATCGACAGGCACCCTTCGTCGTACTCCCATTCCCCCCGGGTCTCGACGATGGTGGGGTTCACGATCGCCAACGGGTCGCCCTCTTCCATCTGGTACACGAACAGCCGCTTCTGCACTCCGACCTGCGGGGCAGCGAGGCCGAGACCGCGAGCCTCGTGCATGGTCACCAGCATGTCGTCGACCAGGCGCGCCAGGCCGCCGTCGATATCGGTTACCTCGGAAGCGCGCTGGGTGAGCACAGGGTCACCGAAGAGTCGGATCTGGTAGGCAGCCACAGCCTTTATGGTACCGGTAGCGTCTGAAGTCCGATGTGTCCCGGTCACTACTTCGATGCCGATCCGGCCGTGCCGTCACGGCCCTATGCGGTCGAGCTGTCCTTGCCGGACTTTCACGCCCAGCTGGCCGTGGACAGAGGGGTGTTCTCGGGCGCGGCGGTCGATCCCGGTACGCTCGAGCTGCTCCGCGCATCGCCTTGGCCACCACCCCGGGGCCACCTTCTCGACCTCGGCTGTGGCTACGGACCGATCGCGTGCACCCTGGCTTTTCGCGCCCCTCAGACCGTGGTGTGGGCGGTGGACGTCAACGAGCGCGCTCTCGATCTCACCGCCCGCAACGCCGCCACCCTCAGCCTCCCTGCTGTCCGTGCCGTGCGACCCGATGACGTCCCGCCTTCGGTGCGATTCTCCGGGGTGTGGTCGAACCCGCCGATCCGCATCGGCAAGATCGCCCTGCACGAGTTGCTCGGAACCTGGTTGCCGCGGCTCGAAGCCGATGGGCGGGCCTGGCTGGTCGTACATCGCCATCTGGGCGGCGACTCGCTGGCGGCCTGGCTACGGGGCGAGGGCTGGACGGTGAACCGTGCCGCGTCCAAGCGCGGCTACCGGATCCTGGAGGTGAGCCGGCCGTGAAACAGCCCCGACCGTGAAACAACTGGGTCCGACCGATCTCAAGCGCCTCCACCGCGAGTGGAACCGCCGCACCCCCGGGCGCCTGGCCCTGTTGCTCGATTGTGTGCAGTCGCCGTACAACATCGGTGCCATCGTCCGCACCGCGGCCGCCTATCGGGTGGAGCATCTGTATCTCGGGGGCAACACCGTCTCTCCGTCGAGCGCCAAGGCCGGGCGGCTGTCGATGGGAACCGAGCGATACCTCTCGTGGTCCGCTTGGGAGCAGAGCCGCGAACGCGGCCGACGCGGCGCGCGACGATGGCTACACGGTGGTCGGTCTCGAACTGGCCGACGACGCGGTCCCGCTCCATCACCTTCGGCCCGGACCCGACGTCTGCCTGGCCCTCGGCCACGAGGACCACGGCTTGAGTCCGGCGACGCTGGCGGCGTGCGACGCGGTCGCCTTCCTGCCCCAGATCGGCCGGATTGGCAGCCTCAACGTGGCCACGGCGGCCGCCATCGCCATCTACGAGCTGCGCCGGCAGGGCTGGGCCTGATACGGGCTGGCGGCCTGCCTAATAGCGGGCCGGGCTGACGGCCAGGCGGAGCCGGCCGGGTGGCCGGGGTACGCCGGCCAGGGTGTCGGCGAGCGTGGCTGCGTCCGAGGCCTTGATCATCCATTCGCCGCGGTCGGGCCCGAGCAGCTCGAGCTGCCCGCCTGGCACGAGCGGCTGGGCGCGCAGGCGGTCGACATAGGCCTCGGCCGCCGGCCCGGACACCAGCGCCATGGCAGTAACCGGCGGCAGCCGCAAGGCGGTCCGTACCTGGCGTTCGGCGCCGATCAGTATCCCGGGGTCGGCCACGAGGGCGGCCCGCACCACCGCATGGTCGGGCAGGCGGGTCTGGACCAGTACCCGCCCGGACCGCCCGCCCACCAGGCGGGAGGCGTGGGCCAGCAGAGCCAGGGACGCCTCGCCGGCGTTCACCCGGGGAGCCAGCAACTCCTGATCGAACTCCACGAAGGCGACCGCGTCGATACGGTCCCTGGGGGTGACCCGGTGCAGGACCGCCTCGGTGCCGACCAGGATGTCGGCATCCGGAAGGGGCCCGGTGGCGGCGGTGACCTCCCCGACCGGCCGGCCGGCGAGGGACTCCAGTTCCTCGCGGGCCCGGGTCACGCCCACCTTGAGGAAGCGCAGCCGGGAGGAGCCGCACGATGCGCACACGTGGGGCCGGCCCAGACCGCAGCGAGGGCAGAGCAGGGCGCCTGCGGATTGGGTGACAGGGTCCTGGGCCAGCGCGCCCCCGCACTGCTCGCAGCGGGTCACCTCACCGCACGCGGCGCAGACCAGAAGGCGGGCCCGGCCGGTCCGGTTGAGCAGGCACACCACCCGCTGCTCGGTCCGGATGAGCGCGACGAGACGCTCCGAGTACAGGCCCAGGCGGGGATCGTCCGGGCGCCGGTCGACCACTTCGAGGGGCGCCCAGCCCTGTCGTTCACGATGGGGGTCGACCAGGCGAACCGGCGCCGCGGCCAGCAGCTCCACGGTCGGGCAGCCGCTGATGACGACACATGGCACGCCGGCCCGCCGAGCTCGCTCCGCGGCGACGGTGACTGCGCTCCACGTCGGGGTCTGCTCCTGAACCAGCCGTTCGTCGTGCCCATCGATGACCGCCACCGCGGCCAGCCCGGGGCACGGCGCCCACGCCGCGGCCCGGGCCCCCGCGACCACGGCGGCTCCGGCCCGGGCCCGGGCCCAGTCCGCTGGCACGACAGCCACGTCCCCGCCGGCCCGGCGCAGCCGGTCGGCCAGGACAGCGGCGCGGCTCACGGAGGGCACCACGACGAGGGTCGGGCCGCGTTGCGCCAGCTCGGCCACCACAGGAGTGACATCGGCCGAGGGGGGCAGCCGCAACGTGACCGGGCCGTCGATCGGGAGTGCCACGGTCAGGCCGGTCGACGGGGGCGGAGCTGGCGGCCGCCGGGCGGGTCCGGGAAGGACCGGCACGGCCCGCTCGGCCGACGCGGTGGCGAGCAGGGCCCACCGCCGGCCGGCCCAGCGCCAGGCCGCCCAGCCGGCCAGCTCCACCAGGTCCTTCTCGGGGCCCCAGCCCCGAACCTTCGTGATCGGACGAAGCGGCAGCTTCGGGTCGGCTTCGGCCCCGAGGCCGACCACCCAGCCGCCGACCCGCCGGCCGCTCAGGTCGACCCGCACCTGGGTCCCGATACGGATGGCGGGGGCCAGCGAAGCCGGGACCAGGTAGTCGAACTCTTTGTCGACCCCAGCCACGTCGGTCACCACCCGGCCGACGAGCGCCCCGGGCTCGGGCGGCGCGGCCGGTGGGGGGCGCCGGCGGCCGCCTCCTTTCACCTCTGGACTAGACCCCCAGGGCCGAGGTGAATTCGTCCAGCCGGCTCAGCTGTTCCCAGCTGAACTCCTTGTCCGAGCGGCCGAAGTGTCCGTAGGCGGCGGTCTTGCGGTAGATGGGCCGGCGGAGGTCGAGGTCGCGGATGATCGCCGCCGGGCGCAGGTCGAAGACCTCGTTGATCGCTTTGTCGATCCGGGCCGGGTCAACCTGCGAGGTGCCGAAGGTATCGACGAGCAGCGACACGGGGCGGGCCACTCCGATGGCGTAGGCCACCTGGATCTCGCACCGGGTGGCGGCACCGGATGCCACCACGTGCTTCGCCAGCCAGCGGGCCGCGTAGGCCGCCGAACGGTCGACCTTCGACGGATCCTTTCCCGAGAAGGCGCCACCGCCGTGGCGAGCCGCCCCGCCGTACGTGTCGACGATGATCTTGCGGCCGGTCAGGCCGGCGTCGGCATGCGGGCCGCCGAGCTCGAACTTGCCCGTGGGATTGGCGAGCACCTGATAGGGGTCACCCGCAAACTCGGCAGGAATCAGCGGGCTGATCACATGATCCCGCAGGTCCGGCAGGAGCAGCGTCTCGACGTCGATATTCGGATTGTGCTGGGTTGAGATCAGCACGGTGCGCAGCCGGACGGGACGGCCGTCCTCGTACTCGAAGGTGACCTGAGTCTTGCCGTCCGGGCGCAGATAGGGCAGCACGCCGGCCTTGCGTACTTGCGCCAGGCGCTGCGCCAACCGGTGAGCCAGCCAGATCGGCATCGGCATCAGGTCGTCCGTCTCGTCGCAGGCGTACCCGAACATCATCCCCTGATCGCCTGCACCCTGGGCGTTGAGGACGTCTTCGCCGCTCGTCCCCGAGCGCACTTCCAGAGCGGTGTCGACCCCCTGGGCGATGTCGGGCGACTGGGAGCCGATAGAGATGGCGACCCCGCAAGTGCTGCCGTCGAATCCCATCTGTGAGCTCGTGTAGCCGATGTCGGTCACCACGTCGCGCACCAGCCCGGGGATCTCCACGTACCCGGAGGTGGTGATCTCTCCGGCCACCACGACGAGCCCTGTAGTCAGCAGGGTCTCGCAGGCCACCCGTGACTGGGGGTCCTGGGCGATCAGGGCGTCGAGGACCGCATCCGAGATCTGATCGGCCATCTTGTCCGGGTGGCCTTCGGTCACCGACTCGGAGGTAAAGGTCCAGCGGGTCATGATGTCTCCTGGTTGTAGTTGGCCCGGATCTGGGTGATGGCGTCCACCACGGCCTCGGCCACCTCGGCCTTGGTGGCCAGCGGGATCTCCATCTCGTATCCGCCCCTTCCGACGATCAGCACTGCATTGGTGTCGTGGGCGAATCCGACGCCCGGGGCCGCAACGTCGTTGGCGACGATCAGATCTGCCCCCTTCGCCGACAGCTTATCCAGGGCGTACCGGCGAAGCTGATCACGAGCCTGATCGGGTTCCGCTGTTTCTGCTGCGAAGCCGACGAGCACCTGGGCCGGCCGCCGGCGCGCTCCGAGGCCGGCCAGGATGTCCGGGGTCGGCTCGAGGATGACCTCCGGCACCCCCTCGGTCTTCTTGAGCTTCTGTCCGGCGGTCTGCTGGGGCCGGAAGTCGGCGACGGCGGCGGCCATGACGATCATGTGCGCGTCGACCTCGCGGGTGAGCACCGCCGCTTCCATTTCGGCCGCCGTTTCCACCTCAACGATCTCGACCGCCTCCGGCGCGGGCAGGGCCACTGTGCTGACGAGGGTCACCCGGGCCCCCCGCCGGGCCAGCGCCGCTGCGATGGCGTACCCCTGCTTGCCCGACGAGCGATTGCCGATGAAGCGAACGGGGTCGATTGCTTCGCGGGTACCTCCGGCCGTGACAACGGCGTGAAGTCCGTCCAGGCCCCCCTTCTGGCCCCGGGGTGCGGACCTTTCCGGCACCGCCGCCGCCGCTCTATCTGGCCCTGGCGGCGGTTTCGGGGCGCCCGGCCCGGACGGGCCGGACGACAGCACAGCCGCCGCCGCGGCGACGATATCGGCGGGATCCGCCAGCCGCCCGGAGCCGACATCGCCGCCGGCCAGATGTCCGGTCTCGGGCTCGACGAGGTGAACCCCGCGGCGGCGCAGCAGGTCGATATTGTCCGCGACGGCGGGATGCTCCCACATCTCCGTATGCATGGCCGGGCAGAGCAACACCGGAGCCCGGGTGGCGAGCAGGGTGGCGGTGAGCAGGTCGGACGAGATTCCCGCCGCGTAACTCCCGATCAAGCGGGCGGTGGCCGGGGCGACCACGATCAGATCGGCGTTCTGACCGAGGCGGGTGTGCGGGATGGGCTCGGGTTCGTTCCACAAGGAGCTGCGCACGGGCTCTGAGGCCAGCGCCGAGAGGGTCACCGGCCCGACGAATCGCGTCGCGCCCCTGGTCATCACCGGGCTGACGAACGCACCGGCGTCGACCAGACGCCGGCAGACCTCTACCGCTTTGTAGGCAGCGATCCCGCCGCATACCCCGAGCACGATCCTCCGGCCCTGCAGGGCCGAAGCCGGAGCGGCTATTGGTCGACCTCCGCCTCCGGCGCTCCAGTCGTTGACTCTTCGGGGAGGTCCGCTTCGTCAACCTCCGCCGCCGGCTCTGGCCCAGACACCGGCCCGGCAAGCGGGTCCCCGGCCGCAGGCGGTCCCGGCGCGGGGTGGTGTTCCTCTCCGGGCGGGGACGTGGTCGTCGTCACCGGAGCCGTTTCTGTCTCGCCCGGGCCGTCGTGCTGATCTCGGGGCTCCTGGCGGTCCGGGGCCTCCTGGCGGTCCCGGGGCTCCTGGCGGTCCCGGGGCTCCTGGCGGTCCCGGGGCTCCTGGCGGTCCCGGGGCTCCTGGCGGTCCCGGGGCTCCTGGCGGTCCCGGGGCTCCTGGCGGTCCCGGGGCTCCTGGCGGTCCCGGGGCTCCTGGCGGTCCCGGGGCTCCTGGCGGTCCGGGGCCTCCTGGCGGTCCGGGGCCTCCTGGCGTTCCCGGGGCCCGGCGTCCGGGCCGGCCTCCGCCGCCGGGCCGGCCTCCGCCACCGGGTCGTGATCCGCCGCCGACCGGTCGTGACCCGATCCTTCCTCTCCAGCCCCTTCCTCGCCCGCGTCGCCCTCGCGGTCCTCGTCTGTCCGGGCGTAGGTGATCTTCCCCGCCGCGATCTCCTCCAGCGAGATCGACAGCGGCTTGCGGGACACCGACGTCACCTGCGGCGGCACGATGGTGCCCAGGCCTTCGCCCAGCTGGTTGAAGTACGAGTTGATCTGGCGGCCGCGCATCGCGGCCAGGCTGACCAGGGTGAACTTCGAATCGACCCGATCGAGCAGATCCTCAACAGGAGGCTCCATCATGGTGGGGTGACGGTCAGGCATGGGGTGACGGCTTCTCCGTTTGGGTGTAGGCGGTGGGCGCGCTGTCGCCGGGCCAGGGCGCGCGTCAAGAGGCAGGACGTTTGCGTTCGAGTATACCCGCGACCTCTCTCGCGGCCCGGTCGACGTCGTCGTTGATCACCACGTAATCCGCGATCTCCCGGCCCAGCCGCTCTTCTTCCCGGCCAACCTGAACACGTCGCTGCACGCTGGCTTCGTCGTCCCCCCGGGCGCGCAGCCGCTTCTCCCGGGCAGCGACGCTCGGTGCGACGATGAGGATCAGTACGGCGTCGGGATAGCGTCGTTTGATCTGCTGGGCCCCGTCGAGCTCGATCTCGAGCACGACGTCCTCGCCATGAGGCGACTCGAGCGTCGGGGTGCCGTACAACTCCCCGGTCCCGGCGAACTCCGTCCACTCGATGAAGCCCCGGGCGGCGATGCGGTCCTGGAAGGTTTGTCGATCGACGAACTGGTAAGCATCGGCCGGCTCGCCGGGGCGCCGGGCCCGGGTCGTCCACGACTTCGAGAGCCACAGGCTCGGGTCGAGTTCGACCAGCCGCGTCACCACCGTGCCTTTTCCGGCCCCACCGGGACCGGAGACGACGATGATCACGGAAGTGGACCGTTCGGGGAAGCGGCGGCGCCGTCCGGGGCTGGGCTCAGCCGTTCAGCTTCTCGAACAGTTTCCTTCTTTGCTGTTCGCCGAGGCCATGAAGTCGACGGGTCTCACTGATCCCGACTTCGTCCATCAATCGCCGGGCTTTGACCTTGCCCAGCCCCGGCAGGGATTCGAGAACGGCGAGAACTTTCATTTTTCCGACCACCTCGTCGGAGTCCGCCTGGCGGAGGAGGTCACCCAGGGAAATGGATCCCATCTTGAGTTTCTCTTTGAGCTCGGCCCGCAAACGGCGGGCCATTGCGGCTTTCTCCAAGGCGGCCTGACGTTGGTCGGGAGACAGCGCAGGCGGCAGTGGCATGTCGCGCACCATAGCGCGACAGCGAGTGTGGGTGCCGCAAGACCACCGGACAGCAGCCGCCGAGTCGCGCTCAGCGCGAAAGCAATGCCCATCCCGAGGACAGGTCCTATCCCGAGGACAGGCTCTCTCCCGAGGACAGGCCCTATCCCGACGACCGGCTCAGGCGATCGACGCGACCAGAGCGGCGGCCGCCGCCTCCCGATTCGCTGCGGCCGAGACAGCTCGGCCGATGACCAGCATGTCGGCGCCCGCGGCAATGGCTTCGGTCGGGGTGGCGGCGCGCAGCTGATCATGTCTCGGCGTGCCCGCGGGACGCACTCCCGGAACGACCGCCATCATCCGCGGCGCCAGTTCCTTGATCTCACGCACGTCGGCAGCGGCGCAGACCACACCGGCACAGCGCGCTTCGACGGCGAAGGCCAGACGCCGGGCCAGGATGTGCGGCGGCGCGCCTGTGTCGCTCGTCAGGATCGTCACCGCCAGCGCCGTGGGAGGAGGGAGGCCGGCCTTCTCGGCGCCTTCCACCAGGCCTTCCACACCGGCGCGAAGGACGTCCGGTCCGACGAAGGCGTGCAGGGTGAGATACGAGACCCCGAGGGCGCCCATCACCCTGGCGGCCCGGTGGGTAGTGGTGGGGATGTCGGCCATCTTGAGATCGGCAAACACCTCGTAGCCGTCGTCGATCAGAGACTGGACGATCCGCGGCCCGACCGCGCTGAACAGCTCCAGCCCTACTTTGGCCACCCCGAACCAGGGGCGGAGCTGTCGGGCCAGGCGGCTGGCGGCGACCGCGTCGTCGACGTCGAGGGCCAGTGCCAGGCGGTTGCGCACGGACGGCGGTACGGGCTCGGTGATGGTCATAGCGCTCGTTCTTTCAACTCCTCGATCCCTTCAGCTCCTCGATGGCTGATATTCCGTGATCGGCGCACCAGGCCGCCAACTCCCTCTGGATCCGGGCCGGCGCCCGTGGATCCGCGAAGGTCGCGGTACCGACCTGGACAGCGTCAGCACCCGCCGCGAGCAATTCCGCCGCGGCCGCCCCCGTGGCGACCCCGCCGACTCCCACAATCGGGATGCCAGGCAGGGCGGCCCGGCATTCGTACACCGCCCGGACCGCGACCGGATGGATGGCCGGTCCCGAAAGACCTCCCCCTCCACCGCCGAGGAGAGGCCGGCCGGTGGCGGGGTCCAGGGCCATGCCCATGACGGTATTGATCACAGTAATGGCGTCGGCGCCCGCCGCCACGGCCGTCGCGGCCAAGCCGGGGAGATCGGTCACGTTCGGGCTGAGCTTCACCCACAGCGGCAGCGATCCGCCGAGACCCCTGGACGCGGCGGCCACCGCCAGGCGCACGCCGTCATGGCTGTGGGCGAACATCTGCCGCCGGTCTTCGACGTTGGGGCACGAGATGTTGGCTTCGACTGCGACGATTGCATCGAGCGCAGCATGGCCGCCCGGCTGGATTCGAGCGGTCCGCAGCATGCGAGCAGCCGCCGCGAATTGCTCGGCCGTGAAACCCCAGATGCTGGCGACCACGGTGGCGCCAGTGGCGGCCAGGGGTGGGAGCTCCTCGACGAGCCACGCGGCCATCCCCGGGTTCTGCAGGCCGACGCTGTTGAGCATGCCTCCATCGACCGGGTGGAGGCGTGGTGGCGGATTGCCGGCCCAGGGTTCGGCCGAGACTGACTTGACCACGACCGCGCCCATCGACGCCAGGTCGAAGAAGGCCGCCAATTCGGCGCCATGACCCGATGTTCCGGAGGCCGTCATGATCGGATTGGACAAGGCGACCTCGCCGACGCGGGTGCGCATTTCCACACCATGCTCCGCCCGGTCCCCATGCCGGCGGCGCGTGACGATACCCGTCATGTCAGCCCATCCCAGTCATGGCCATCCATCCAGGTCATGTGAGGGCCCATCCCTGTCATGTGAGGGGCAGCTGCTCCGACTCGTGATACTCCTGCAGGCTCCTCACCTGCAGCGGGCTGGCCGCCCGGTCGGCGATACCGGCCGCCGCGGCTCGAGCGGCGGCCACCGTGGTGAGGCAGGCCACCCGGTGCTGGTTGGCCGCCCGGCGGATGTGGGCGCCGTCTGCCCGAGGGCCCCGGCCCCGGGGGGTGTTGACCACCAGGTCGACTTTGCCGTCGCGAAGAAGGGCAACCGCGTCGACCCCTTCGGCGTCGCCTCCCGCAAGAATATCTGCCGGCCCGGAGGTTCCCTCGACCGGGCCGGTCGGGCCGCCTCTGCCCACCTCGCCTGCCCCGACGTTGGATTCCGCGGCGCTGACCTTGGCTACCAGCGTGTCCACCGGCAGCCCATCTGCTTCGAAATAGGCCGCCGTCCCGGAAGTGGCCGCCAGTCGGAAGCCGAGTTGCACGAACCGGCGGGCGACGCCTACCCCCGCGTGTTTGTCGCGGTCCGCGAGTGAGAAGAAGACCGTCCCCCCGGCCGGCAAACTGTCCCCTGCCGCGGCCTGGCTCTTGGCGAAGGCCAGCCCGAACCTGCTGTCGATGCCCATGACCTCGCCTGTGGATCGCATCTCGGGGCCGAGGAGGGTGTCGGCACCGGGGAAGCGGGAAAACGGCAGGACCGCTTCCTTGACGCTCACGTGGCCACCGGTCACCGGCGCCACCAGAAGGCCCTCGCCGCGAAGTTCGGTGAGCGAGGCCCCTGCCATCACCCGGGCCGCCACCTTCGCCAGCGGCACGCCGGTGGCCTTGGATACGAAGGGGACGGTCCGGCTGGCCCGGGGGTTGGCCTCGATCACGAACACCTGCGTCCCCCCGCCCGAGGGGCCGCCCAGCTGCTTCACCGCGAACTGGACGTTGAGCGGGCCTATCACCTCGAGGGCAGCCGCGATTTCCCGCGTGTAATGCTCGATCACCCTGATCGTCGCGGCGTCGAGCGTAGGCGGCGGGATCACACAGGCGCTGTCGCCCGAATGGACCCCCGCCTCCTCCACGTGCTCCATCACCGCACCGATCGCGACTTCCCCGGTCTCGTCGCGGATGGCGTCGACGTCGACCTCGATGGCGTCCTCCAGGAACCGGTCGACGAGCGCCGGGCGCTCGAACGACAGGCCCCCCTCCCGCCCGAGCGAACCGAATCCGGCCAGCTCGGCCATGGCGCGCCGAAGGTCGTCCTCGCCGTACACGATCTCCATGGCCCGGCCGCCGAGCACGTAGCTCGGGCGCACCAGAGCCGGATACCCGACCCGGGCCACGATGGCTCGGGCCTCCTCGAAGCTGGTGGCAGTGCCGCCCGCGGGCTGGGGGATCTCGAGCCGGGCGCAGAGGGCGTTCCAGCGCTCCCGGTCCTCCGCCAGGTCGATCGACTCAGGCGAAGTCCCGAGTACCAGGCCCGGCGGCAACACACCGGCCAGCTTCAACGGAGTCTGGCCTCCGAGGGAAACGATGACGCCGACGACCGTTCCGGTCCTCGACTCGACATCGATCACATTGGCGACGTTCTCCCACGTGACCGGCTCGAAATAGAGGCGGTCGCTCGTGTCGTAGTCGGTGGACACGGTCTCGGGGTTGCAGTTGACCATGACCGTCTCGTAGCCGGCATCATGCAGTGCGAAACTGGCCTGCACGCAACAGTAGTCGAATTCGACTCCCTGGCCGATCCGGTTAGGGCCGGACCCGATGATGATGATCTTCGGCCGGCCGCTCGGTGCCACCTCGTCGTCGTCCTCATAGGTGGAGTAGTGGTACGGCGTGTTCGCCTCAAACTCGGCGGCGCAGGTGTCGACCGTCTTCATGGTGGCTCGCACTCCGGCCGCCAGACGGGCCTGGCGTACCGCAGGCTCATCGACCGACCAGAGCCAGGCCAGCTGGGCGTCCGAGAAACCGACCCGTTTGGCCCGGCGCCAATCCGGGCGTTCCATCGAGCCGGGTCCACCGGCGCGTGTCAGGCGGGCGCGCTCATCGACGACCAGCTCGATTTGATCGAGGAACCACGGATCCACACCGGTCGCTTCGTAGAGCCGCTTGATGGGGATGCCGCGCCGGATGGCGGCCTCGAGATGGAAGGGACGGTCGGGCGTAGCAATGGCCGCTCGCCGGACCAGCTCGTCGTCGTCCCACGCCTCGTAAATGGCCTCGGCCGGATCGCAGTTGAGACCGAGCCGACCCCGTTCGAGCGACCGGAGCCCCTTCTGCAACGACTCGCTGAACGTCCGCCCGATCGCCATAGCCTCCCCGACGGACTGCATCCGGGTCCCGAGAACCTCGGGGACACCGGGAAACTTCTCGAAGGCCCAGCGGGGGATCTTGGTCACCACGTAGTCGATGGTCGGTTCGAAGCAGGCCGGCGTCTTGCCGGTGATGTCGTTGAGGATCTCGTCGAGGGTGTAGCCAACCGCCAGTCGGGCGGCGATCTTGGCGATCGGAAACCCGGTCGCCTTTGACGCCAGGGCGCTCGAGCGGCTCACCCGAGGGTTCATCTCGATGACCACCTGGTCACCGCTCACCGGATCGACGGCGAACTGGATATTGGACCCACCCGTCTCCACCCCGATGCGGCGGATGCACGCGAAGGCCGCGTCCCGCATGCGCTGATACTCATGGTCTGAAAGGGTCTGAGCGGGCGCCACCGTGATGGAGTCGCCGGTGTGGACGCCCATGGGGTCGAAGTTCTCGATGCTGCAGATGACGACGCAGTTGTCAGACCGATCGCGCATCACCTCGAGCTCGTATTCCTTCCACCCCGTGATCGATCGCTCGATCAGGACCTCGGAGATCGGGCTGGCCGCCAGCCCGACCGCCGCGATCCGGGTCAGATCCTCGTCATCGAAGGCGACTCCCGTCCCCGCGCCGCCGAGGATGTAGGAGGGCCGGACGATCAGCGGATACCCGATGCGCCCGGCCACCTCGAGGGCGTCATCGAGGGTGTAGGCGAAGCCGGATTCGGGGACGGGCAGGCCTATCTCGGTCATGGCCGCCTTAAACCGTTCGCGGTCTTCCGCGGTAGCGATGGCCAACGCGCTGGCGCCGATCATCTCGACACCGAAACGCTCAAACGTTCCCCGCTCGTGGAGCTTCACGGCCAGGTTGAGCGCTGTCTGGCCGCCCAGGGTCGGGAGCACGGCGTCGGGACGCTCCCGCTCGACGATCGCCTCGAGGACCTCCGTGGTCAGCGGTTCGATGTACGTCCGGTGGGCAAAGGCCGGGTCGGTCATGATGGTTGCCGGGTTGGAGTTGGCCAGGATGACCCGGTAGCCCTCCTCGACCAGTACCCGGCACGCCTGAGTGCCCGAATAGTCGAACTCGCAGGCCTGGCCGATCACAATGGGGCCGCTGCCGATCACGAGGATGCTGCGCAGGTCATCGCGTCGGGGCACCGGTCACGCGCCTTTCGCCATCAGGGCCTGAAACTCGTTGAACAGATAGCTGGCATCGTGCGGGCCCGGGCCCGCCTCGGGGTGGTACTGGACGCCGAAGGCCGGCACTTCGCGGCACGCCAACCCTTCGATGACCCCGTCGTTGAGGTTGACGTGGGTGACATCAGCGGCGGAGACCGTGCCGTCCTCGACGGCGTAGTTGTGATTCTGGCTGGTGATCTCGACCGCGCCGTTCGACAGCCGTCGCACCGGGTGGTTGCCGCCGTGGTGGCCGAACGGCAGCTTGTGGGTCCTCCCGCCGAGCGCCGCGGCCAGCAACTGGTGGCCGAGGCAGATCCCGAAGACCGGAACGCGTCCGAGCAGGTCACGGATGGCGTCGGCCGCGTACCCCACGGCGGCGGGGTCACCCGGACCGTTCGAGAGGAAGACCCCGTCCGGGCGCGCGGCCAGCACGGCGGCGGCCGGCGTCGAGGCCGGAACGACAGTGACGGTGGCCAGATGCCCGAGGTGCTGCAAGATGGTGCGTTTGATCCCGAAGTCGTAGGCCACGACTCGGAGTGGACCGTTGCCTGCGGTGTAAGGCTCGCCGGTGGTCACCTCCGCCGCCAGATCGACGCCATCGGTGCCTGAGGCGGACCTGGCGGCTGCCGCGATGGTGGATTCGGCCAGGGCGCCCGGGCCGCTCACCGGGCCAAACGCTCCGGGCATTGCTCCCGCCTCGCGCAGGTGGCGGGTCAGCCGCCGGGTGTCGATCCCCTCGAGCCCGGGCAGCCGCTGATCGACGAGAAAGTCACCCAGGCTTCGCTGCGACCGCCAACTGCTGGGCCGCGGCACCAGCTCCCGGGCAATCAGGCCGCGGCAGAAGGCCCGGCGGCTCTCGTTGTCGGCGGCCGTGATTCCGTAGTTGCCGATGTGCGGATAGGTGAAACAGACGATCTGCCCCGCGTAGGACGGGTCGGTCAAGACCTCCTGATAGCCAGTGAGGGTGGTGTTGAACACCACCTCGCCAACCGCCGGAACCGGACGCTGTGGGTCCCACCATCCCTTCGCCTCGCCCTCGAAGATGGTGCCGTCGGCGAGCACCAGCAACGCCTCGCGGTGGGCGCTGATCGCGGCGCCACCGTGCTGACCCTCGGCTCCGCTCATCGCGGCGCCACCGTGCTGACCCTCGGCTCCGCTCATCGCTGCGCCACCGTGCTGGCGGTCGGCTCCGCTCATCGCGGCGCCACCGTGCTGGCGGTCGGCTCCGCTCATCGCTGCGCCACCGTGCTGGCGGTCGGCTCCGCTCATCGCTGCGCCACCGTGCTGGCGGTCGGCTCCGCTCATCGCTGCGCCTCTCCGTCGATAACCACGGGCTCGCCGCGCAGGATGGTATGGCGGGTGCGGCCCACGAGCGCCCGCCCGGCGTAGGGCGTGTTCCGACTCCTGCTGGCCATGGCCGCCGGGTCGACGACCCACTTGGCGGTCGGGTCGATGACGCAAAGGTTGGCCGGCGCACCCACGGCGACCGGCCCACCGTGCTCGCCGGACAGACCCGCGATCGCGGCAGGCTGCCATGACAGAAGGGCCAGGACCCGTTCCAGCGGGAGCTCCAGTTCGGTGAGCGTCAGGCCGAGAGCCGTCTCCAGACCGAGCATGCCAGGAGGGGCCTGGTCAAAGGGCAGCTCTTTCGACTCCTGGGTGTGGGGGGCATGATCGGTGGCGATGGCGTCGACGACGCCCTCGGCCACGGCCGCCTTGACCGCGGCGACGTCGGCGCTGCTGCGCAGCGGTGGGTTGACCTTGAAGACCGGGTCATAGGAGGCGACCTCGGCATCGGTCAGGGTGAAATGGTGCGGGGCCACCTCGGCCGTCACCACCAGCCCCGACGCCTTGGCGCCACGGATCATTGCCAGCGACCCCGCGCTCGACAGGTGCAAAAAGTGGAGCGTCGCTCCGGTCAGGCGGGCCAGCGCCAGGTCCCGCATGACCATGAGCTCCTCCGCCTCGGCGGGCTGGCCGGAAATGCCGAGGCGGCTCGACCATTCCCCCTCGTGCATCTGGCCCCCGCCGGCGAGGGAGGCATCCTCGCAGTGCTGGGCCAGGACGACCCCGAGGCCGGAGGCGTACTCCATGGCCCGCCGCATCAGCCGGGCGTCCTGAACGCCGGTCCCGTCGTCGGTGAAGATACGCACCCCGAGCGAAGCCATCTCGGCCATCGGCGCCAGCTGGCGGCCCTGGCGGCCGACGGAGATCGCGCCGGCCGGCCGCACGTCACAAGGCGAGTCCGCGCCGAGATCCAGCACCTCACGAACGACCGCGGCGTTGTCGATGGCCGGTTCGGTGTTGGGCATGGCCACGACCGCGGTAAATCCGCCAATAGCCGCGGCCCGCCCTCCCGTCTCCACCGTCTCGGCCTCCTCGCGGCCCGGCTGGCGCAGATGGGCGTGCAGGTCCACGAGTCCCGGGCCAACGACACAGCCCGATGCGTCCAGAACTACCGTGCCAGCCGGGACGGCGCTGATTTTCGACCCGACCGATGCGACCACCCCGTCCTGGATCAGCACGTCGGCGTTGCGCCGGCCGGTCTGGTCGACCACGCTGCCGCCCCTGATCACCACGGCGCCACGGTTACGCGGCGACAAGATCGACTCCTGATCCCAGCAGCAGGTAGAGCACGGCCATCCGGACCGCTACCCCGTTGGCGACCTGGTGGGTGATCACCGAGTCCGGGTGGTCGGCGACCTCGGCGGCCACCTCGACCCCCCGGTTGACCGGACCCGGGTGCATGATCAAGGCGCCGTCAGGTAGCAGGCCGGCCCGCTGGCGGGTGAGCCCGTAGGTGGCCGTGTACTCGCGGAGGGAGGGGAGCAACGGCTCCTGCATCCGTTCCTGCTGCAGTCGCAGGAGGTAGACCACGTCCAGCTTGGGCAGCACGGCATCGATGTCATGGGAGACTTCAACCGGCCACCCGGCGAGCGATGGTGGGAGCAGCGTTGGAGGGGCCACCAAGGTCACCCGGGCCCCGAGGCTGCCAAACGCCAGCACGTCCGACCGGGCCACCCGGCTGTGGCGGATGTCGCCGACGATGGCGATGTGGAGACCATCAAGGGCCGCCCGGCCGGGGCCGGCGCGGGCCGCGCCGCGCAACTCCCGTTCGCGGCGGATGGTGTAGCAATCGAGCAAGGCCTGGGTCGGGTGCTCGTGCCACCCGTCTCCCGCGTTGATCACCGACGCCCCGTGGGTCCATCGGACGACCTGCCACGGCACCCCGGAACCGGCGTGGCGGATCACCACCGCGTCGATGCCCATGGCCTCGATGGTTTCGACGGTGTCACGCAGGGACTCTCCCTTGTTGACCGACGAACTGCCCGTCGAGAAGGTCATCACATCGGCGGAGAGGCGTCGCGCCGCCGTCTCGAAGCTGAGCCGGGTTCGGGTCGAGTCCTCGAAGAACAACGACACCACTGTCTTACCCCGAAGCGCCGGCACCCTAGGTATGGCCCGGGAGCTGACCTCTACGAAGCTGTCGGTGAGCTGCAGGATCTCCTCGATCCCGTCGGCGCCGAGGTCGTTGACCGAAAGCAGGTGCCGGGTCACCTCGGCCTCACATCACCGATCACCACGCCCGCCTCGCTCACGTCGACCATCTCGTCGCGCCTGGTCGGCAGGTTGCGGCCCACGTAGTCCGGCCGGATCGGCAACTCCCGGTGGCCCCGGTCGACCATCACCGCAAGCTGTACCGCCCGAGCCCGGCCGTAATCACCGAGGGCCCCGAGCGCCGCCCTGATGGTGCGCCCCGTGAACAGCACGTCATCGACCAGCACCACCGTCCGGCCGGTGAGATCGACAGGAATCTCCGTCGCGGCCTCGGGCAGAACGGGCCGGAGCCCGTAATCATCGCGGTAGAACGCCACGTCGAGGGTCCCCACCGCGACCTCGTGGCCGGTCACCTCGCCGACAACCCGCGCCAGCCGCGAGGCGATCCACACCCCGCCGGTTTGCAGGCCGATCAGGACCAGGTGGGACTCCTCGTGGTTTCGCTCGAGAATTTCGTGGGCCATCCGCCAGGTCGCCCGGCGCACCTCTTCCGCGTTCATCACCGATGTCCGGGCAACAAAAACGCCCCCATAGGGGGGCGCCAGAGCACGCTCACGTTCGGCCAATCCAACCTCCTAGCGCCGTACCGGCCTCACGGGACCGGCTTCACGGGCCAGGGGCTCATGGTAGCGGATCCTGGCCCCTTAGGGTGACGACGCGGCGGGCCGAACGATGGCCGCGATCGTGGCCAGCACCCCGTTCACAAACCGACCCGAATCTTCGGTCGAGTATTGGGTCGCCAGCTCGACCGCCTCCGAGATCACGGCGCCCGTCGGCACGTCGGGTCGGGCCATGAGCTCGTAGGTGGCCATCCGGAGCAACGCCCGGTCGATCGCCGGCATCCGGTCGATCGTCCAGTCGATAGCGTGGGCGGTGATCAGGTCGTCGATGCGAACCTGTTCCGACTGAACCCCGCCGACCAGATCGGCCACGAACGCATCGGGCGGCACCGGCAGATCGTCCAGAACGGTGGCGGGCGCCACCTGCTTTGACTCCGCTTCGTACAGCAGGCCGAGCGCCCGCTCCCGGGCTTCACGACGGGTGGACGGCAGCACCCGACGAACGAGATCAGCTACCGGCGCGGGTCAGGTACTCCCCCGTCCGGGTATCGACTTTCACCCTGTCGCCCGTGTTCACGAAGAGAGGTACCTGCACCGAGATTCCGGTCTCGAGGGTGGCTGGCTTGCGAGCCCCCGACACCCGATCGCCCTGCACGCCGGGTTCGGTCTCGGTGACGGTCAACTCCACGGCGGCAGGCAGGTCGACGCCGACGATTTCCCCGTCGTACATCTGCAGGACAACCGAGTCGCCCTCTTTGAGGTAGCGAGCCGACGATCCAAGGCTCGCGAGCGGAGCGTGAAGCTGCTCGTAGTCGGTGGTGTCCATGAACACATAAGCGTCGCCATCGACATACAGGAACTGCATCTCCCGCTTGTCGATCAAAGCTTGATCAAGCTTCTCGTCCGCCCGGTAGGTCCGCTCGATCACCGCGCCGGTGCGCACGTTCTTGAGCTTGGTGCGCACGAACGCCCCGCCTTTCCCCGGCTTGACGTGCTGGAACTCGACCACGGAGAAAAGACCCTCCGGCAAGTTGAGCGACATCCCGTTCTTGAGGTCATTGGTGGAAACGGCTGGCATTTACGGCAGATCCTTTGGTGTGCGGGTAAGCGGCCGGCAGCCGTGATCGGTCACCACGACGGTGTCCTCGATCCGGACACCACCCCGACCGGGCAGGTACACGCCGGGCTCGACGGTGACCACGTGGCCCACCTCGAGTGTATCGACGGATGTGGCATTCACCCACGGGGCCTCGTGGATGTCGAGCCCGACTCCGTGCCCGGTGCCGTGGACGAACAGATCCCCCCATCCTGCTTCTGCGATCACCTCCCGGCAGACCCGATCCACCTCGGCGCACTTGACGCCGGGCGCGACCGTCGCCACGCCGGCGGCCTGGCTGGCCAGGACCACGTCGACCGCCCGCCGCAGATGGGCCTCCTCGATCCGGCCCGACCAGACCGTTCGGGTCATGTCCGAGCAGTACCCGTCGACACGAGCGCCGAAGTCCAGTACCACTGGCTCGCCGGGCTGGATCACCCGCGATCCCGGCCGATGGTGGGGCATAGCCGCGTTGGTACCACTGGCGACGATGGTCTCGAACGACGGCCCGCTGGCCCCCAGGCACCGCATCTCGAAGTCGAGGGCTCGACCGAACGCTTCCTCGGTCACGCCGCCACCGAGCTCGGGGCGGAGACGACCGAGCGCCTCGTCCGCGATGCGGGCCGCCTCCGCCAACCGGTCCAGTTCGCCCGGGTCCTTGATCCGGCGCAATCCTTCGACGACACCTGCCGTCGGCATGAGCTCCACGTCGGGCAGCCAGTCCTCGGCGATCGACCGCTGCTGCTGCCAGCTGACATGGACGGCTTCGAGGGCGAGATGACCGACATTGCCATCGCCCACGATCTCGCGGGCCCGCTCCACCTGGTCGGGGGCTTTGGCGACCACGACCCGGGCGGCGACACCGGCGGCTTCGAGCTGTTCGCCTGCCTGCAGGCCGTAGCGGCCGTCGGTCACAAGGACAGTGTCCTCGGGGAGCACGAACAGAAGGCCGGCTGACCCGGAGAATCCGGTCAGGTAGCGGATATTGGTCAGGCTCGTGACCAGGAGGGCGTCAGGCGGTTCATCCAGGGCCGCGAGCGCCGCCCGCAGGCGGCCCAGGCGGACACCGACATCCATGGCTGCTGGCACGAATACTCAGCGTACCCCTGGACCCCCGGGCGGGGAACCGCTGTCGGAACGTTCCCGGTGGCCCCGCCGGCGAGGTGCCTGCGTGGAGGCCGGAGGTGGCGTCGAGCCGGCGAGCCCCCTCGCCTTCGCCGGGTCGCCGGGCCACCCGGTCGCCAGCTGCATTCAGCCCGTTCAACCGTCGGCGGTTACGCCCCGTCCCAACAGATGGGCCACGGCCTGCATGGCGAAGCCGTAGCCGGCCCCGCCGAACCCGGTGATGACCCCGGTGGCCACGGGTGTGATCACCGAGATGGCCCGCCAGGCCTCGCGGCGGACCGGGTTGGACAGGTGGAGCTCCACGATCGGTCCGTCGAACGCGGCGAGGGCGTCGTGCAACGACCACGCGTAGTGGGTGAGGGCGCCGGCGTTGATGACGATGGCAGCGGCCCGGCCCCGGGCCCGGTGCACCGCGTCGACCAGGTCGCCCTCGTGATTGGACTGGTGGTGTTCGACGACGAGGCCGTGCCGCCCCGCCTCGGCGGTCGCGTAAGCGACGTGATCCTCCAGGGTGGCGGTCCCGTAGATCTCCGGCTCTCGATCGCCGAGCAGATTGAGGTTGGGACCGGAGAGCAGGAGGACCACTGGCCGGGGTCCGGTCACGACCCGAGCTCAGTGAGAACGCTCCGAACCGTCTGCTCCGGTACGCCGGCCACCACCGCTAGGCCGGCCACGCCGTCGAGGACGAAGGTCAGGGTGCCGTCGGTCGCCTTCTTGTCGCGGCCCATCACGGCGATGAGCGCGTCAGCGTCGGCGGCCGGGGGGAGGCGCGTCGGCAGGTCGTAGGCGGCGACCATCTGCTGGTGCTCGGTGACCCGATCGCCGTCGATGCGACCGAGCCGGTAGGCCAGTTGGGCGGCGAACACCAGCCCGATACCCACCGCCTCGCCGTGGCGGAGGTCGTAGTGCCCCACCGTTTCGAGGGCATGGGCGAGGGTGTGCCCGTAGTTGAGCAGGGCCCGCCGCCCCGACTCGAGCTCGTCAGAGCAGACCACCCCGGCCTTGCAGGCCACGCAGGCGGCGACGGCCTCCTCCAGGGACAGGTCCCGGAGGCCCTCCACCCCGAGGAAGGCGTACTTGGCCATCTCGCCGCAGCCGCTTCGGTACTCCCGCGCCGGGAGAGTTTCGAGCGTCTCGGTATCACACAGCACGGCGGCGGGCTGCCAGAAGGCGCCAACCAGGTTTTTGCCCTCGGGCAGGTTCACGCCGGTCTTCCCCCCGATGGCGGCATCGACCTGTCCGAGCAGGCTGGTGGGTACGTGCACTACCGGGACACCGCGGTGGTAGATGGCCGCCGCGAAACCAGCCACGTCGGTGACGACGCCGCCCCCGATTGCCACCACCACATCCGCCCGGGTCAGCCCCCACCGGGCGAAGTCGCGGCAGAGCCCTTCCACGGATTCCAGATCCTTGGCTCGTTCGCCATCTTCGAGGAAAAAGGAACGCTGCTCGACGCCGGCGTCCACCGCCCAGGGAATGTTCCGCTGGCTTACCACCGCGGCCCGGTGCACTCCGACGGGGAGCACCTCGATGAGGCGGTGGCGGGCGCCCGGGCCCACCAGGACGGGGTACGAGCGGTCTCCGAGGTCCACGCGCTGTTCACGCACGGGTCCCCGCCTGTGGCCAATGGTCATGAACAGCCGGAATTATCCGGTCGACCACCTGCCGCGGCGACAACCGGTCAACATCGATGGTCAGGTGGGCCAGCTCCGCGTAGACGGGCGCCCGGGCCAGGACCAGGCGCCGAATGGCGAGAGCGGGCTCTCCCTCGAGCAGAGGGCGGCCGGCGCCTTCACCGACCCGCGCCGCGAGGACCGTGACATCGGCGCGAAGCCAGACCACCAGCCCGGCCTTCCGTATCCGGGCCCGGTTGTCGGGATCGAGCACGGCCCCGCCGGCGACGCCGATCACCACGGGCCCATCGGACGTCGCGGCCGAGGCCAGCACCCGCCGTTCCTCAGCGCGAAAGGCTGCTTCGCCGTCGGCTTTCCATATTTCGGGGATGGTCCGGCCGGTCAGGCGGACGACCTCTTCGTCGCTGTCGAGATACGGCCACCCCAGCCTGACCCCCAGCAGGTGGCCCGTGGTCGACTTTCCGGCGCCCATCATGCCGATGAGCAGCACCCGGCGGGGACCGGTCATGGGGAGCGCAGAGCGAGCAGGTAGGCCCGGTGGTTGCGACGAACCTCGTCCATGGAGTCGCCCCCGAACTTGCGGAGGGCTTCCCCGGCGACGACCAGCGCCATCATCGTCTCCGCGACCACGCCCATAGCCGGCACGGCGGTGACGTCGGTGCGCTCCTTGAACGACAAGGTCGTCTCCTTGGTCACCACGTCCACGGTCTTCAGAACCGGGCGGTTGAGGGTGGCGAGCGGCTTCATCGCCACGCGCCCGACGACGGGCTGGCCGTTCGACATGCCCCCCTCGATTCCGCCCATCCAGTTGGTCTCCCGCCCGTAGGTGCCAGCGGTGCCGTCCCACGTGATGGCGTCGTGGGCTTCGGAGCCCCGGCGAGCGGCGACGTCGCTGGCATCGCCGATCTCCACCCCTTTCACGGCCTGGATGCTCATGAGGGCTTGAGCCAGCAGCCCCTCCAGACGCCGGTCCCAGTGGACGTGGCTGCCGAGTCCGACCGGGATGCCGTAGCCGATGACCTCCGCCACCCCGCCGACGGAGTCGCCCACTTTGGCGGCGGCCTTGACCTCGGCCACCATGGCCGCCTCGGCCTCAGGGTCGAAGCAACGAACCTGCGACTCGTCGACGCGGGGCAGGTCTGCCAACGTCGGCCGGGCCGCCGACTTGGAGACCACCGGTCCCATCTGGACGATGTGACTGACGATGCCGATGCCGAGCTCTGCGAGGAACGCCTTGCTGACAGCACCGGCCGCGACGCGGGCTGCGGTCTCCCGGGCAGACGCCCGCTCGAGGACGTCCCGGGCATCGCCGAAGCCGTACTTCTGCATCCCCGGGAGATCGGCATGACCGGGGCGGGGCTGGGTGAGCGGCTTCTCGGTGGCGCCGGGAGCGGGCGACATCTCCTGTTCCCACTTGGGCCATTCGGTGTTGGCAATCTCGATCGCGATGGGCGACCCGAGCGTGCGACCGTGGCGCACCCCGCCGATCAGGGTGAGACGGTCCTCCTCGAAGCGCATCCTGGGCCCGCGGCCAAACCCCAGCCGCCGGCGCGCCAGCTCGACCTGGACCTGCTCCTCGGTGATGGGCAGGCCCGCGGGCAGGCCTTCGAGGATGACGACGAGACCCTGGCCGTGGGACTCGCCGGCGGTCAAGAAGCGCAGCACGAGCGAATCCTAACGGTCACCCTGCCCGAGCCCAGGCCAGGCCCATCACCTGACCAGGTGATGCGAGTACCAGGCGATGATCGAACCGCCCGCCAGGACGGCGAACACGGAGCCGGCGCCCAGGAACACCCCGTAGGGCAGCGCGGTGCGGCGGGTCGCTTTCCCCGCCAGGATCAGGCCGACGCCGAAGGCCGCCCCGACCAGGTTCGCGGCCATGAAGCCCACGAGCAGGTACCAGGGGCCGAGCCAGCCGAGGGCCAGGCCGAGCAGGCCGGCCAACCGCACGTCGCCGAACCCGAGCCAGGCCGGCCGGGCGTAGTGAATCGCGAAGAAGGCCAGGAACGAGCCCAACCCGCAGAGCACCGCCACCCCCAGGCGGGTCCACCGGCCCGTCGCCGCTGCCGCGACCACGAGGCCGACGACCACGAGCACCAGGGTCGGATACAGGATGGCCCGAGGCAGGAGGTAGCGTTCCAGGTCGACCGCAGCCAGGGCGATGAGCCCGCCGACAAATGCCAGCTCGGCCGGGAGCGACCAACTGACGCCGAGGCGGACCGCGACCAACGCGAAGAGTCCTGCCGTCAGCACCTCGACGATCGGGTAGCGCACTGCGATCGGCGCCTGACAGGCACGGCACCGGCCGCGCAGCACCAGCCAGGACAGCACCGGAATGTTGTCCCGCAACGTGACCGGGCTCCCGCATGCCGGGCAGGCGGACGGCGGCGTCAGGATGGACTGGCCGAGCGGGACGCGATAGATGACGACGTTGAGAAACGACCCGATCGCGAGTCCGCCCACGGCGCTCGCCACCACGACCAGCGTGAACACTGCGGGGAGGCTAAGCGGTCCGCATCTCAGGCACTAGGGCAGGTAAAGCACTGATTAGCGCGTCTGCGATCCGCCGGGCAGCGTGCTGGTGGTCGTGCTCGTGCTCGTGGTCGTCGTGCTCGTGCTCGTAGTGGTGATGGTCGGGGGTGGCGGCGACATTGTGGTCGAGCTGGTGGCCGGCGGGGTGGTCGGGGGCGCCGTCGATCCCGCCGTCGTTGTTGGCGGGGCGACGCTCGTAGTCGGCGTCGATTGCGGCGCCGTCGTGGTGGACCCGGGCCTGGCGGGCGGCACCGGGTACACGGCGAGCGGGGTGGAGGAACCTGGCTTTGGCTTCCAGCCGGGCGGCGGGTTTCTCTGAGAGGGCACCGGACCGGGGGTGGCGATGACCTCGGGCGGGGCCGGTCGCGCCAAGCTTGGCGGAAGGCGCCTGGGCACGGGTGTACCCGGGGAATGGACCCTCCCGAACCCGGCGAGATCCGACCACCAGATCGAGCTCACCTGTACCACCGTCCCGGTGTGCGGCGCGTTGATCATCAGGCCGTCGCCGATATAGATGCCCACGTGGTGGATATCGGTCGTCCCGTAGAGCACCAGGTCCCCGGGCAGCAGTTGGGAGAGCGGGACCGGGATCGTCCAGGCATACTGCGCGGCCGCCACCCGGGGAAGGCTGAGCCCGGCCTGCCGCCAAACGAACTGCGTCAACCCTGAACAGTCGAACGAGTTGGGGCCGGTAGCACCCCAGACATACGGCTGGCCCAACTCGGCGAACGCCCACTCGAGCGCGACCTTGGTGGTCGGCAAGGGCGCTGGGATGGCGCCCTTCGCCGCGAACTGCAAGGAGGTCGCCGAGAGCAGCTCGACGCCCGCCTGCGACGCCAGGGCGGCCTGATTCGCGGCGATCTGGCTGGCCGTACCGGCGGCGATCTGGCCCGCCAGGCCAGCCAGCATGGAGCTGAGCTCCAGGAGCAGACGCGCTTGCTGGGTCTGCTCCGCCGCTACTTTGGCGGTAGCGGCTGATGTCGCCCGATTCGCGGCCGCCTCGGCCTTGTTGGCCTCGGCCAGCGCCTGCTTCCCGCTTTTGGCGTCGTAGCTTCGCGTGGCCAGGACGCCGGTCGGAGTGATAGTCGTGTCGGCGTAAGGGATGGCAAGGCGAGGGCACCTCCAGCGTTCGGGTTTACCGTGACGCTGCTCGCCCCGTTCATGTACGGGCGCAGGACGGCTTGCTTCACCGCGCTGTCCAGACTCGTGTAGGCATGGGCTTCGTTCTCGGCCTGGGCGAAAAGGGTGGCAGCCCGCTGCTCCTCCCGGGCCGCGACCTGGCGCAACTGGCGGACCGTGACCGCATCCTGGTCGAGTTGTTGTTGCGCGACCCCATTCCGCCCCCGACCCATAGAGGCCAAGCATGACACAGCGCCGACGCGCCGGGCGCAGGGTCTCGCCGTCAGGCCACGCGGACGGCGGTCACGAGCTTTGTCAGCGAGTCGCCCTGGCGCCGCGTCCGCAACTCGTCAGGCCACGCGGACGGCGGTCACGAGCTTTGTCAGCGAGTCGCCCTGGCGCCGCGTCCGCAACTCGTCAGGCCACGCGGACGGCGGTCACGAGCTTTGTCAGCGAGTCGCCCTGGCGCCGCGTCCGCAACTCGTCAGGCCACGCGGACGGCGGTCACGAGCTTTGTCAGCGAGTCCTTGGCATCACCAAACAGCAGCACGGTGCGCGCATCGTAGAGAAGGGCGTTGTCCACTCCAGAAAAGCCCGGTCGCATGCTGCGCTTCATGAACACCACGTGGGTCGCCTGATCGGCATTGAGGATAGGCATGCCGAACAGCGGGCTGGCCGGATCGTCTCGTGCCGCCGGGTTAACGACATCGTTGGCGCCGACAACCAGGGCCACGTCAGTGGACGAGAACTTGGCATTGGCCGCGTCCAGGTCGTCCAGGCTCTCGTAGGGCACATCCGCCTCGGCCAGCAGCACGTTCATATGACCGGGCATGCGCCCCGCCACCGGATGAATGGCGTAAGCGACCTCGACACCTCTGTCCTCGAGGGCTCTGGCCAGCTCGACGACGGTGTGCTGGGCCTGGGCGACCGCCAGGCCGTAACCCGGGACGATCAACACCCGCCGCGAGTAGGCGAGGAGGGTTCCGACATCTGTGGCGTCAGCCGACCGCACCGAAGGCCCCGCCCCACCACCGACGATCTCGGTCGAGCCGGCGCTCGGCAGGCCGCCGAGAATGATGTTGGGCAGGGAGCGCCCCATGGCGTCGCTCATCATCTTGGTCAACAGGGCACCCGACGTGCCGACCAGGGTGCCGGCGATCAAAAGGATCAGATTCTGGAGAGCAAAACCGTCGGCCGCGACGGCCAGCCCGGTCAGTGAGTTGAGCAAGGAGATGAGGACCGGCGTATCGGCCCCGCCGACGGGAAGGCAGATGCCCGCACCGAGGCCCAGGGCCAGCAGCCCCAGGACGTAGAAACCGACGAGATGAGGATCGGCCACCGTCCACGCACCCAGGCCGACGATGGCGGCGGCGGCGGCGACATGCACCCACTGCTGGCCGGGGAACGTGATGGGCCGGCCCGTGAGCAGCTCCTGCAACTTGCCGAAGGCGACCAGGCTCCCGGCGAACGACGCCGCCCCGATCACCAGGCCGAAAAGCAGTTCCACCACGTGCAGTCCGCTCGGGTGGCTCGACTGGACGTGCATGAATGTCACCATCGAGACGAGCGCAGCGGCGCCACCCCCGACCCCGTTGAACACCGCCACCAGCTGAGGCATGGCGGTCATACGCACCAGACGGGAGACGGGAGCCCCTATCACGGCGCCGATGACCATCCCGATCGGGATGATCCCGAAGGGACCGGCGTGCTCGTCCGCCAGGGTGATCCCGATCGCCACGACCATGCCGCTGACGCCGATCAGATTGCCCATCCGCGCCCGCCGCGGTGAGCTCAGGGCCTTGAGAGCGACGATGAAGCAGATCGACGCAATCAGGTAGGCGCCGACCAGCGCGTTGTTGGGGATCGTCGAGGCGGTCAATCGACCCGGCCTTTGCCGGAATCGGTGGGGCCCTG
Organism: uncultured Acidimicrobiaceae bacterium; assembly: GCA_963834725.1. Taxonomy (GTDB): domain Bacteria; phylum Actinomycetota; class Acidimicrobiia; order Acidimicrobiales; family Palsa-688; genus PALSA-693. The sequence continues at coordinate 678,142 of CAWICN010000001.1, read as the reverse complement.
GTCGGAATCCGTGGGAAGAGCTGCCGCCCTGGATGTCGCCTGGTCAACCGGTTTATTCGGGTCGCGTGCCCGGGTCAGCGCGCTGCGGTCGCGCCCCTTGAACATCTCCAGCATGCGATCGGTGACCACCACCCCGCCGACGATGTTGAGGGTGGCCAGTATCACCGCCAGGAGAGCCAGGGTGATCTGCAGGGCGCCGTGGGCTTCGTTGGCGACGACCATGGCGCCGACCAGGATGATCCCGTGGATGGCGTTGCTCCCCGACATGAGGGGCGTGTGGAGGATGCTCGGGACCTTGGAGATGACCTCGAAGCCGACGAAGGCCGCCAGGACGAAGATGACCAGGATGTCGAGCGGCCCACCGGTCACTGGCCGGCCTCCGCGAGCAGTTCCCGTGTCGGGGGATGGCGGACCGCTCCGCCGGCTGTGACGCAGGTCGCGTCGATGATGTCGTCCTCGAAGTCGGGCTGAAGCCGGCCCTCTCGCACTACCAGGCCCAGGAAGGTGCTGACGTTGCGGGCGTACACGGCACTGGCCGTCGCCGGGACACCGGAAACCAGGTCCCCGGCACCGATCACCAGCACGCCGTGGTAGTCGATCTCCTCGCCGTCGACGGTGAGCTCGCAGTTCCCCCCCGAGGCGGCCGCCAGATCGACGACGACCGAGGCCGGCCGCATGCGGTCGACCATAGCCGTCGTCACCAGCCGGGGCGCCGGCCGGCCGGGGACGGCTGCGGTAGTGATCACCACGTCGGAACGGGCCACGGTGTCGGAGATCAGCTGCCGTTGCCGGGCCAGAAATTCAGCTCCCTGCTCGGCCGCATAACCGCCTTCGCCTAGACGGGCCTCGAGCGGCAACTCCACGAACCGAGCACCAAGGCTCTTCACCTCCTCGGCCGCTTCGGGTCGGACATCGTAGGCGTTGACCGACGCGCCGAGCCGCCTCACAGTCGCGATGGCCTGCAACCCGGCCACACCCGCCCCCATGACCAGGACCCGGGCGGGGGCCACCGTTCCGGCGGCCGTCATCATCATTGGCACCACCCGGTTGAGCCGATCGGCGGCCACGATGGCGGCCTGGTAACCGGCCAAACTGGCCTGTGAGCTGAGGGCGTCCATGGCCTGCGCCCGGCTGGTGCGGGGGACCAGATCAAACGAGTAGGCGGTCACCCGCCGGTCCCGCAAGACGGTGATGGCGTCAACATTGGTCGCCGGCGGCAGAAAGCAGAGCAGCGTGGACTCCATCGGGAGGGCTTCCGCTTCCTCGGGCGTCGGCGGGGAAACCGCGACCACGATCTCGGCCGCGTCCAGGGCGTCCGATCGTCGCTCCACGACGCGGACGCCATCGAGCTCGGCGTACGCCCTGTCATCGAAACCGGATCGATCGCCGGCACCACTCTGCACCACGACCTGGAGACCAGCCGCAGTCAGCTTCGGGATCTCGGCAGGGACGACCCCAACGCGACGCTCACCGCGCCGAGTTTCGCGAATAACAGCCAGGGTGCTCACCAGACCGTCATCCTGCCATCTCCACCTCGCTCGAATCGAAATGCACCGAGCGTCAGGCGCTGGACTCGGTCGAAGGCGGTGCAGATCTCAACACTCAGCGGGCCCCGTGGGCCAGCGCCGACAGCGCGGCCGCGGACATAACCTCGATCGGTGCCGGTTGCCCCGTCCAGATGCCTACCTGGCGCGCCGCCTGGTGGATGAGCGGTCCCAGGCCGTTGGCGGTGCTCGCCCCTCTGGCTCGTCCTGCCGCGACCAGCGGGGTCGTTGCGGGCGCGTAGATGAGGTCGGCGACAAACTGATCGCGGCGGAGGAGGGCCGGGTCCATGGCAAACGGCAGCCCGTCGCCCGGCGTCATTCCGACCGGGCTGGCGTTGACGATCAGATCGGAGTCGTTGACCGCTTCTTCCAGCTGTTCCGGTCCCACGGCCGCCCCGGCCGCGCCGGCGAACGCGGCGCACGCTTCTGCCGCCTCCGCCCGGCGGGCGAGCACGCGTACGCGGGCGGCTCCGGCCTCGGCGACCGCAAGGCAGACCGCCCGGGCCGCGCCGCCGGCGCCAAGGATCAGGCAGCGGCGGCCGGTCGGATCGAATCCGTCGTCCCCGCGGAGGGCGTCGAGGAAGCCAGCCCCATCCGTGCTGTCGCCGACCAGCTCCGGCCCTTCGGGGGTGGCGGCCCAGCTGATGGTGTTGACAACGCCGAGTCGGGCTGCAGTGGGGCCCAGCCGATCCAGGCCGCCGACCACGGCCGCCTTGTGCGGCATGGTCACTGACAATCCGGCCAGATCGAGGACGCGCATGGCGGCCACCGCGGCGTCGCCCCGGCCGGGGCGAACGGCGAAGGCCACGTAGACCCAGTCCAGGCCGAGAGCGGCGAACGCGGCGTTGTGCAGCGCGGGCGACAGGGAATGGTGGATTGGGTCACCGATGACCGCGGCCACTCGGGTCGCGGCACCCAGTATCCCGGATCTCACAGGGGGCTCAGCACAGGTGGGCGGCCTGGCACTCGGCCTGGAGCCGGGCGAATCCGGCCACGGTGGCGGCGTAACCGAGCTGCCCGTCGGGCCTGATCTGCACGAAGTACAGGTTGTGGGTGCTCGGCGGACTGGTAGCGGCCTGCAGCGAGGCCAGGCCCGGGTTGGAGATGGGGGTGGGGGGCAGCCCCTTGTTGACCCGGGTGTTGTACGGGCCCGGCGCGTTCAGCTGGGCGACCGTCGGTGTCAGGTCCGGATGGGCGAGCCGGAGGTAGTAGGTCTGGGTGGAGTCGGCGCCGAGTGGCATCCCGATGTGCAGGCGGTTGTAGAGGACGCTCGCAACCGGTCCCCGGTCCCCCGCCAACTTGGCCTCGCGCTCCACGATGGAGGCGACCGTCACGATCTGGTAGGGAGTCAGATGCAGGCTCGTCGCCGCCGCGGTCAGACCCACCTGGCTGGCCTGGTCGTCGAACTCGCCGACGAGCTCCTCCAGGACGTCGACCTCGGTTTCACCTTGCGTCACCAGGTAGGTGTCCGGAAAAAGCAGCCCTTCGAGGTTGTTGACGCCGGCGGGCTCGTAGGGGCTGCGCACCTCACCGCTGGTGGCGGCCGCGAGGAAACGCGACGCCGACAGGTGCAGGTCCGGCAGGGCCGCCACCGCGGCGGCCATCTGACGGATCGTGTACCCCTCCGGGATCGTGAGGTTTCTGGTGATCCGCGGCGGGCCGGCCTTCAGGGCGTGGATGGCCGAGTCGTAGGTGGAGTTGCGGGGAAGGGAGTAGCTCCCCGGCAGCAGGGGCCCTTCCCCCTTGATGTGGACATACAGGCCGAACAGCGTGGAGTCGTGAATGACCCCGGCCTTGGCCAGGATAGAGCCGATTTTCGACGTCGAGGCGTGATCGGGGATCTGGACGGCCACGTCGGGCCCGCGACGCCCGCCCGGGTTGATCTGGCGCTCGGCCCAGACAAAACCACCGATCACCACCGCAAGTAGCAGGACCAGCACGATCAGGAGTGTGAGCAGCACCGGATGGCGACGGGCCCGGGCGGCCCGGTGCCGGCCCCCCCGGGGTTGATCGTCGGGATCGGATGACGGCTCCGGCGCGGGGTGGCCGTCGGGAAGGATGTCCGGTTTTCTGTTCACCTATCTCGTGCCTCGGTGCGCTCCGCGCTGCCGCGTTGCTCCACCCAGGTTTGCAGCAGGAGGGCGGCCGCGTTCTGGTCTATCACGCCGCGCTGGTCGCGGGCGCTTCGGCCTTCGGCTCGAAGCATCCCGGCGGCGGCCCGGGTTGTCAGCCGCTCGTCCACGCTGACGACCTCCACGCTCACTCGCTGCCGGAGCTCCGCCACCTCCGTGACAACGGCCCGGGCGGCTGGTCCCATTTGGCCGGTCAACGACAACGGCAGGCCGACGACGATGCCGACCGCCTGGTAGCTCGCCACCAGGTCGGCCAGGGCCCGATGATCGGCCGCCCGATCACCGGCCCTGGACAGGACGACCACCCCGGTGGCGATGCGCTGGTCGCTGTCGGTCACCGCCACACCGATCCGCTTGGACCCGAGATCCACCCCGAGCACCCGGCCGGGCGGGATCATGGGCCGAGTACGGTGCGGATCGTGTCGAGGGCCTCGTCCAGCCGACTGGGGTCTCTGCCACCTGCGGTGGCCCGTTCCGGGTCCTTTCGGCTCCCCCCGCCGCCGATCGTCCGCGCCGCCGGCCCGATCAATTCGGGGGCGGTGATCGATCCGCCCTTGGCGGTCAGCGCCACCAGCAACGCACTGGTCCCCTCCGGGCTGCCGCCGAGGACGATGGTCTGCAGGCTGCCGATCTGACGTACCTGGTTGGCCACTTCCTGCAGCTGAGCGGAGGTGAGCCCGTCGACCCGGGCGACCAGCCAGCCGTCGACGGCCTCATCGACCAGGGTTTTGGCCCGCGCCGCCAGGGCGGCTTGCTCGACCTGGCGGAGACGCCCTTCGACCTCCCGAAGCTCGGAGAGCTTGCGCCCCACCGCCGACGTCAGCTCGTCCGGGCTGGCCCGGAGCAGCCCGGCGGCATCAGCCAGCTGGCGTTCGACTCGCCGCAGCCGCGCCAGCGTCGTGGTCCCGGTCGTGGCGAAGATACGACGCAGGTTGGAACCGATGGACCCCTCGGAGACGATCTCGAAAGGACCGATCTGCCCCAGCCGGGCCACGTGAGTTCCGCCGCACAACTCCAGCGATTCGTGGCCCGCCTGCACCACCCGCACCTCATCGCCGTACTTCTCCTCGAAGAAGGCGATAGCCCCGGCCCGCTCGGCGTCGTCCTTGGTCATGATCTCGACGCACACGTCATTGTCGGTGAGGACTTCCCGATTGACCAGATCCTCGACGCGAGCGGTCTCGTCGGCACTCAGCGGCTCGTAGTGGGTGAAGTCGAAACGGAGGTAGTCCGGGGCGACGAGAGATCCCTGCTGCTTCACGTGCTCACCCAGGACCTCCCGGAGGGCCCAATGCATGAGGTGGGTGCCAGTGTGGTTGCGCCGGATGGCGGCGCGCCGCTCAGCGTCGATCGAGGCCGTCGCCGCCTGACCGGCCCGGATCTCGCCTTCCTCGATGACGGCCACGTGACGCGTGAGTCCCGGTAGGGCCGCGGTGGTGTCGATGACCCGGGCTCGGCCAGAGTCAGTCTCGATCACGCCGGTGTCGCCGATCTGGCCGCCGCTCTCGGCGTAGAACGGGGTGACATCGAGGAAGATTTCGATGTTGGTCGGGTTGTCCCGGCTCGCCGGGCCGTCGGGGTTTTCAGGGCGTTCGGCGATTTCGACCGCAAGCACCCGGGCGGTGGCGGTGGTATCGGTGTAACCAACGAACCGGGTCGTTCCCCACTGCTCGACGATGGCCCGATAAGTGGCCAGGCGCCCCTCCGCGTCGGAGCCCGCGTCTTTTCTCCTTTGACCGGACTGTTCCTGCTGGAGGCGCATGGCCGCGGCAAAGCCCTCCTCGTCGACGCGAGCGCCCCGCTCGGCCGCGATCTCCCGCGTCAGCTCGATCGGAAAGCCGTGGGTGTCGTGCAAGCGGAAGGCCACCGGCCCGGATACGACCCCCTCGCCGCCGGCCAGCTCCGTTTCGAGCATGGTCAGTCCCGACCGCAGAGTCGCCCGGAAGCGACCCTCTTCGCGGGCCGCCACCCCTACCACGTAGTCTTCGTTGCGGGCCAGGTCCGGGTAGGCGTCGCCCATCACGCCGACGACCGCCGCGACCAGGGTCGGGGTGACCGGGCGTTCGACGCCCAGCAGATAGGCATTGCGCACCGCCCGCCGGATCAGGCGACGCAGCACGTACCCCCGGTCCTCGTTGCTCGGGAAGACACCGTCGCCTATCAAAAAGGACACGGACCGGGCGTGGTCGGCCAGGATCCGCAAGGCCACGTCGACTTCAGCGTCGTCACCGTAGGTGCGACCGGTCAGCTCCTCCGCCCTGGCAATGATCGGCCGGAGGGTGTCCGTCTCCCAGATCGACGGCACCTCCTGGACGACCATCAGGGCCCGCTCGAGTCCGGCCCCGGTATCGATGTTGGGGTTGGGCAGCAGGTCGAGGCTGCGGTCCGCCAGCCGGTCGTACTGCATGAAGACCAGGTTCCAGATCTCCACGAAACGCTCTTCGCCTCCGCCCCCCGCCGGACCACCGTCGGGACCCCATTCCGGCCCCCGGTCGTAATAGATCTCCGAGCTCGGGCCGCACGGGCCGGTCTCGCCCATCTCCCAGAAGTTGTCCTCGTCGAGGCGCTGGATGCGACCGGCGGGGACGCCCACCGTGTCGGCCCAGATGGCCGCGGCCTCGTCGTCGTCGCGGTAGACGCTCACCCATATCCGGTCCCCGTCGAGCCCGAGCGGGCCGGTCAGGAGCTCCCAGGCCAGCGGGATAGCGGTCTCCTTGAAGTAATCGCCGAAGCTGAAGTTGCCGAGCATCTCGAAGAAGGTGAGATGGCGGGTGGTGCGGCCGACGAGGTCGATGTCATCATGCTTCCCCCGGATCCGCACGCACTTCTGAACGGTCGTGGCCCGGGGGAACGGCGGGCGCTCCTCGCCAAGGAAGTACGGGATGAACTGGTTCATCCCCGCGTTGGTGAACAGCGGGGCGCGCGGATGGTGCGGGATCAGCCCGGACGAGGGCACGAGCGTGTGCCGGTGCTCCTCGAAGAAGTGCGTGAAGGCGCGACGAAGCGTGGTGGCATCCATGTGGCCTTCCAGATTACGACTCCGCGACGCGCTCGAGACCGTGACGGGCCTCCGGGGGAGCCCCGGAGAGCTAGCCGGGGGCGTCGAGTCGCGCCCGCACCTCCTTGATGACGTCGTCGATCGGGACGGCGACCTGTTCGCCGCCGGTGACCAGGTCCTTGACGCTCACCGTCCCGGCCGCTGCTTCGTCCGGCCCAACCACCAGCGCCAGCCGGGCGCCGGAGCGGTCCGCCGCCTTGAACTGCGCTTTCGGGGAGCGGGCATCGAACGCCCGGTCGGCGCGGAGGCCGGCTGCCCGCAGGCGAGCCGTCACGTCGCGCGCCGAGTCACCGCCGGCGAAGTCCACCACGAAGGCGTCGAGAGCACGGCGGGCCGGCAACCGGCTGTCCCGCCCGTCGCCAGCCCCGGTGGCGAGGAGGATCCGCTCCACGCCGAGGGCGAAGCCCACCCCGGGTGTCGGCGGTCCTCCCATGGCCTCCACCAGGCCGTCGTAACGCCCGCCGCCGCCGACCGCATTCTGGGCCGACGCGAGACCCGTCGCCACGTACTCGAAGGCGGTGCGGGTGTAGTAGTCGAGGCCCCGCACCAGCGTCGAATCGACCGTGTACGGGATGTGGAGGGCGCCGAGTCCAGCTTCGACACGGGCGAGATGACCGGCGCACCCATCGCAGAGGTGGTCGATCTGGCGGGGGGCGCCGGCGGTGACGGCCCGACAGGCCGGCCGCTTGCAGTCCAGAACCCGCAGCGGGTTCTCCTCGAGGCGGGCCCGGTGCTCATCGCAGAGCTCTGCCCGCCGGCCCCGCAGGTACTGGAGGAGGAGGTCGCGGTAGGCTGGCCGGCAAACGGCGTCCCCGAGGGAGTTGAGCAGCAACTGCAGGCGGCCGAGCCGGATGGCCTCGTAGAACTCCCAGCCCAAGGCGATGACCTCGACGTCGAGGTCGGCGTCCGCGCTTCCGAAGGCTTCGATCCCGATCTGGTGGAACTCGCGGTACCGGCCGGCCTGAGGTCGCTCGTAGCGAAAGTTGGAGCCCGCGTACCAGCATTTCCAGGGCACGGGCGGTCGGTGCTCGATGAAGACCCGGGCGACCTGTGCGGTCACCTCAGGGCGCAGGGCGATGTGCCGGCCCCCCTTATCCTCGAAGGTGTACATCTCCTTGCGCACCACGTCGGTGGATTCGCCCAGGCGCTGGAACACGCCGAGATCCTCGAAGGTGGGAGTGACAATCAGACCGTAACCCGCGGCCTCTACCTTCTGGGCGAAGATAGTGAGGAGCGCTTCCCACGGCGCCGAGTCGGCGGGCAGGACGTCGAAGGTCCCCGGTGGGTGGCGGAATACGGACATGGCCGATCAGGGTACCGGCCAACGCAGCCGGGGATTCGGGCTGTTCGGTTGCCCGGGTTGGTCAGTTGCCCCGGTTGGGCAGCACCCGGTAGGCGTCATAGACGCTGTCGATCCGCTTCAAGGCGTTGAGCAGCGAGTCGAGGTGGGCCGGATCGGCGAGCTCGAACTCGAACCGCATCCGGCTGACCCGATCGGCGCCAGTGAGGGAGTCGCTGCGCAGGATGTTGAGGTGATTGTCAGAGATGACCCGCCACACGTCAACGCCGAGGCGGCTCCGGTCCAGCGCCTTGAGCTCGACCGCGGCGACGAAGCTGCCCGTGCTGCCGCTATCCCACTCGACCTCGATCATGCGGCCCACCTCGTCCGCCGCCAGGCTCGCGGCGTTGGCGCAGTCGCTGCGGTGCACGCTGACGCCCCGGCCGCGAGTGACGAACCCGATGATCTCATCGCCGGGGACGGGCGTGCAGCACCGGGACAGCCGGACCATCACGTCGTCGAGACCCTCAACGTGAACGCCGACGCCCTGCCGGTGGTTGACCCGGCGCGGCTGCCGGGCGGTGCTCGGGAGCTGGACCTCGTGCTCGCCACCGCGGAGATCGCGCCCGACCCGCTGCGCGATGGCCTGCCCGGACACATGGCTCTCGCCGATGGCGGCGTAGAGGGCGTCGAGATCGGTGTAGTGCAGGGCCTCGGCGACCCCGAGCAGCACGGGCTTCTGCAGGGGCAGGCCCTCCTTGCGGAACGCCTTGGCCAGCTCCTCCCGCCCGGACTCAATGGCATCCTCGCGGCGCTCACGGCTAAACCACTGCCGGATCTTGTTGCGCGCCCGAGGACTCACCACGATCTTCAGCCAGTCCCGGCTGGGCCCAGCCGATGGCACCTTGGAGGTGAAGATCTCGACGCTGTCGCCGGAGGCCAGCTGCGAGTCGAGGGGCACCAGGCGCCCGTTGACCCGGGCGCCGATGCAACGGTGGCCGACCTCGGTGTGGATCGCGTAGGCGAAGTCGATAGGTGTCGACTGGATCGGTAGAGCGATCACGTCGCCCTTGGGCGTGAAGACGAAAACCTCGTCCGTTTCGAGGTCGAGTTTCAGCGCCTCGAGGAATTCTCCTGGATCACTGCTCTCCGCTGACCAGTCGACGATGCGCTGCAGCCAGGCAACGTCGGTGGCCGAGGCCTTCTCCTTGTATCCCCAGTGGGCGGCGATCCCCCATTCGGCCCGATTGTGCATCTCGATGGTGCGGATCTGGGCTTCGAGGGCCTTGCCCTGGGGACCGACGACGGTGGTGTGGAGGGATTGGTACAGGTTGAACTTGGGCGTGTTGATGTAGTCCTTGAAGCGCCCCTGCACCGGGGTCCAGGCCCCATGAATGGCGCCCAGGGCGGCCCAGCAGTCCTTGACCGAGGCGACGAGGACGCGAACCCCGACCAGGTCGTAGATCTCGTCGAACTCCTTGCCCTTCACGATCATCTTCTCGTAGATGGAGTACAGATGCTTGGGCCGGCCTGTCACCTGCGCGTCGATGCGGGCTGCGGTGAGGCGCTCGTTGACCTGATCGATCACCTGGGCGAGGTAGATGTCGCGCTCGGGAGCGCGGGTCGCCACCATCTGTTCGATCTCCGCGTAGCGACGGGGATGGAGGGCCGCGAAGGCCAGGTCCTCGAGCTGCCACTTGATGTCCTGGATGCCGAAGCGGTGGGCCAGCGGCGCATAGATGTCGAGGGTCTCCTGGGCGCTCCGCTTCTGCTTCCATTCCGGCATGGCCGCGATCGTCTGCATGTTGTGGAGCCGGTCGGCCAGCTTGATCAGCAGGACGCGCGGGTCCTTCGCCATGGCGACCAGCATCTTGCGCATCGTGGCCGCCTGCTGGGCCTGCCGGGAGTCGAAGCTGACCCGGTCGAGTTTGGTGACGCCGTCAACGATGGCGGCCACGTCCGGTCCGAACTTCGCCTCGATGTCGGCCAGGCCGAGGCGGGTGTCCTCGACCGCGTCGTGCAGGAGGGCAGCGGCGAGCGTCACATCGTCGAGCCCGAGGCCGGCCAGGATGGTCGCCACCGCGAGGGGATGGGAGATGTAGGCCTCGCCCGAGTTCCGGAGCTGACCGTCGTGCGCGGCGGCCGCCTCCTCGTAGGCGCGGATGATAAGGCCCGTCTCATCACGAGTATGCCGAGCCCGGAAGGCGCTGAGCAGCGGTCGGAGGGCGTCGCCGGTCTGTACCTGGCGCCGCCACGGCAGTACCCGCTCCACGGTCGCCACCGCCCGGATGCGACCGGTCCCTTCGCTGCGGCTCATCATGACCGTGGCTTACCCATAGTTGAGCAGTGAAACAGTGTCGAGGCCTTCGAGCTTCCCGCGCCCATCCAGAAAGGCCAGTTCAATGACGCAGCCGAAGCCGGCTACCTCGGCGCCCAGCCCTCGAGCGAGTCGAGCCGTCGCTGCCGCGGTCCCGCCAGTGGCGAGCACATCGTCGACGATCAGGACCCGCTCCGCCGGGAGCAGGGCGTCCTGGTGGATTTCGAGGGCGTCGACGCCGTACTCCAGGTCATAGCCCTCCGACGTCACCAGCCAGGGCAGCTTGCCGGCTTTGCGGACCGGAACAAATCCGGCGCCGAGATGGACGGCCACCGGTGCGGCCAGGATGAAGCCTCGAGCCTCGACGCCGATCACCTTGTCGACCGGCCGGTGCTGGAAGGCGGCGGCCAGCGCCTCCACGCACCAACGCAGAGCGGCCGCGCTGGCCAGCATCGGCGTGATGTCCTTGAAGACCACACCCGGTTCGGGAAAGTCCGGGATGTCTCGAATCAGATCCTTGATCCAGCCCGGCGTGCCCTCCATACCTCTACGGTACTGGTTCGCGTTCCGGTGTTAGAACACCCGGAGTCCGACCGCTCAGCGGCGGCGGCCCTTCTTCCGCGGCCGGGGCGGCGGCCGGGTGGCAGGACGAGGCGCCCCCCCGGCTCCGGCCCCGGGCGCTGGACCACTCTCCGCGGTTGGACGGGATGCCCGGTCCGCCGCGTCCGGCTCGCCGCCAGATGAGTCGGCCGGGCCGGCGGCGGGGACCGGTAGTGGCGCCCCGTTGTCGATCTCAGGCGGAGCCCCGCCCCCACCGCGGCCGGCGGCAGCCGGAAGGGCCTGCTCAGTGTCGCCGCCGCCTGGCCGCCGGCGCCCACCGGTACCCGGGCCCGCCCCCCTGCCAGCCGTCCCCGCCACCGCCGGCACGCCGGCCACCGCAACGGTCCCTGACAGGTCGCCCGTCGCCGCCGCGGCCGGGGTGATGCGACGCGACCGGGCGGTCGGGGTCAGGGCCAGTCGCCGGCGGATTTCCGCGTAGCGCGGCTCACGCTCTTTGACCAGAGCCAGGAAGGGCGAGGCTATGAAGATCGATGAGTACGCACCGGTGGTCAGACCCACGAAGAGAGCGAGCCCGAAGTCCTGGAGGGCAGTGGCGCCGAGAACCCACGCGCCGATGACCAGGATGGAAAGGATCGGCAGGATGGCAACCAGTGAGGTGTTGATCGAGCGGGCGAGCACCTGGTTCATCGACAGGTTGACCGTGTCCGAATAAGTGAGCCGGTTCGTCGACGCCAGGCCGCGTGTGTTCTCCTGAACCTTGTCGAAGACCACGATGGTGTCGTAGAGCGAGTAACCGAGGACGGTGAGAAACGCGATCACCGTGTCCGGGCTGACCTGAAACCCCGAGATCGAGTAGATCCCGATGGTCAGAAGGATGTCGTGCACCAGCGCGGTCAGGGCGGCGAGGGCCATCTTGGCCTCGAAGCGCAGCCAGATGTAGCCGGTGACGATGATCAGGAAGATGATCACGGCCCGGATCGCCTTGTCGGTGATGTCCGAACCCCATGACGGGCCGACGTCATTGAGCTGAACGTCGTTGGGCGTCACCCCCGCCATCCTGGCCAGGGCGTTGGTGACGGCTGCGACCTGGTTGGCGTCGCCGGTCAGCTTGGCCGGCGCCTCAACCTTCACCGTCCGCTGACCCGTCTGGGCGTTGGTGAGAATCACGATGGTGGCCTGCCCGAAGCCGGGCACGGCGTCGCCGACGACGGCGCGGGCCTTCGCCACCGACGCGGTCGAAGGCACCTCCCACACCGTGCCGCCCTTGAAGTCGATGGAGAAGTTGAGGCCTTTCGTGGACAGAGAGATCAGCCCCAGGCTGATGATCACAGCTGAGATGCCGAACCAGATGCGCCAGCGACCGACGAAATCGTAGGAGGTCTCCCCCCGGAACAACCTCCGGAAGACGCTGTGCCGGCGGGCTGCCATCTAGAGCTCGCTCGTTGCTGGTCGGGCTCCGAGGCCGCGGCTAATCCCGATGAACCGCGCCTCGAGCAATCGGGGGTTCCGCCCCGCCAGAATCGTCGCGGGACGGATGAAGAAATAGGCGAACACGATGTCGAGCAGGGTCGAGAGCCCGAGCATGAAGGCGAACCCCTTGACGTCGCCGACCGTGAGCAGGTACAGGACGGCGGCAGCCATGAACGCGACCGTGTCGGCGGTGACGACGGTGCGGAAAGCCCGGGCGAAACTCCGATCAACGGATTGGCGGATGGTGCGGCCGGATCGGACCTCGTCTTTGAGCCGTTCGAAGTACACCACGTAGGAGTCCACGGTGATGCCAATCGCCACGATGATGCCGACGACGCCCGAGAGGGTCAGCGCCAGGCTGCTCGTCCGGCTCAGCTCGGCGATGATGGCGAACAGGAGCGCCCCCTCCAGGGCAAGCCCCGCCACGACGATGAGACCCAGGGCCCGGTAATAGCCAATCATGTAGATCAGGACGAGAATGACCCCGCCGACGCCGGCCAGCAGGCCGGCTCGAAGCGAGTCTTTGCCAATGGTGGCCGTGACCGTCTGCACGGATTGCGGGGTAAAGCGCACCGGCAGGGAGCCGTACTTGAGCACCAGCGCCAGGTCCGAAGCCTGCTTGGACGTAAAAGGCTGAGCGGTGGAGCCGCTGATCACCGCCGTCCCGTTAAAGGTGGCTGCTTCGATCGCCGGAGCCGACTCCACCACCCCGTCGAGCTCGAAGGCCTCGAGCGCCTGGGGGGGCGGGTTGCTGGGATTCTGCTGGTAATACGGGTAGCGCTGCGCGGCGATCTGGTCGAACTTGATCGAGCCGGCATTGGTGAAGTTCAGCAGGACCGAGTACTGGCCGGCTGACGACAGCTGGACACTGGCGTTGGACACCCCGTTGCCCGTCATATCGGAGGGGCCGAGGATGTACCGGACGCTGTTGTCGTAGTAGGGCAGGATGACCGTGGCCTTGGCGGTGTCCCGGGAAACGGGGGTGCTCGGGAGCTGGGCCGCATTGGACGCGCTGCAGTCGTTGGCTGAGGGGACGAAATTAGAGGGGACCGGGACCGGTGAGCCCGATTGGGCCGGCACGATGGTCGTGGCGGGGATGGGGAGCGTCGTCGGCGACGACCCGGCGGCCACCAGGTGGGAGGTCAGGTGGATGTCCGACCCTGACGATCCCAGGGCCTTGGCCGTACTCGGTGTCGTGGCCCGGTGGTGGTTGACGCTTGGCGTCGTGGTCGGCGTCGGGCTCGGCGCCGACGCGTAGGGCGGGATCAGGCAGTACACGGGTCGGAAATACAGGGTGGCGGTCTCGCCCAGGATCTTCAGCGCTCCCTGAGCATCCTTGATCCCGGGCAGGTTGATGACCACGTCGCCGCCCTGGCGAGCGACGTTCGAGTTGGCGACCCCCAGCCCGTTGACCCGCCGCTCGATGATCGACACTGCCTCGTTCAGCTCGGACGAATTCGCTGTGCCCTGCGGCTGGAGGACCACAGAGACACCGCCCTTGAGGTCGAGACCCAGCAGCGGAGTGTGGCCGGCAGCCATGGTCGCCCCAAAGGCGACGACCGTGATGCCGATGACGGCGAGAAGACACAGGACGAGGCCGCGACGCATGTCAGTTCCGCTGATCGGTCGGGTCGCCCGGCCCCTCATCGTCGCGAGGGGTGGGGGCTGGGTCCTGCTCAGGTGGCCACGGTTCGTCCGCCGGGGCGGCGCTGGCACTGTTGGCGCCGGCGCTGCTCGAACCGGTGCGGTTGGGCCCGGGGTTGGTCGGCGGAGGAGCAGGTCGGGCGCTGATCGATCGGCGCAGGAAGGTCATCACGACCCCGGGCGCCACCTCGACTTCGGCCACGTCGTTGTCGATCGCCACCACCCGGCCGTGGATCCCGCCCGCGGACACCACTTCGTCGCCGATCGAGAGCTGCCGGCCCTGGGTCTGCTGCTGGCGCATCCGCTGCTGGCGCGGCCGGATGAAGAAGAAGTAGAGCGCGCCGAAGATCAGCACGATGAAGATCAGCGTGTACGACGAGGCGGACGACTTGTGCGAGGAATGCGCCGTCGTCGCCGTCGCAGCAAGAAAATTAAGGAGCGCGGGCATAGAAAGAGAGGAGCGCCTCCCGGTAGGGGCGACCGGGAGACTCTACCCTAGTAACCCGGTTCCCAGATAGCAGCCACCTCGGCTCGCATGGCGCTGAAGGTCCCCGTGCCGATGGCCTGACGGGCCCGAGCGACCACCGCGAACAGCCAGGCCAGGTTGTGGATCGTAAGCAGGCGACCGCCGGTCGGTTCGTTGATCACCAGCAGATGCCGAATGTATCCACGGGTGAAACGGCTGCACACCCGGCACCCGCACGTCGGGTCGAGGGGCCGGTCGTCGGCCGCATGGCGCGCGGCGCGCACCTGGTAGCGGCCCGCAGTACTCAAGGCGGTGCCATGGCGGGCCAGCCGGGTCGGCAGGACGCAGTCGAACATGTCGACCCCGAGACCCACCGCGTCGAGGAGCGTGACCGGGTCGCCGACCCCCATGAGATAGCGGGGCCGATCGACGGGCAGCTCCGCCAGGGCGGCGCTGAGGGCGGCCAGCAGCTGCTCGCGTGGCTCGCCGACCGACAGCCCACCGATGCCGTAGCCGTCGAAGTCGAGTGCAGCCGTGGCCCGGGCGTACTCCGAGCGGAGGTCGGTGTTCGTTCCGCCCTGGACGATGCCGAAGAGGGACTGCTCGTTGTCCGTGTGGACGGCGCGAGCCCGGGCCGCCCAGGCCAGCGTCCGGGCCGCGGCCAGGCGGATCTGGTGATCGGGAGCAGGCAGGCCGGTGCAGATGTCGAGGACCATCTGGATGTCGGCGCCCAACCGGGCCTGGATGGCCACCGCCGCCTCCGGGGTCAGACGGTGCGACGAGCCGTCGTAAACCGAGCGGAAGGTCACACCGTCGTCGTCGATCCTGGGGCTGAGCGAGAACACCTGGAAGCCCCCGGAGTCGGTGAGCAGATGGCCGCCCCAACCGGTGAAGCGGTGCAGTCCGCCGAGTGCTGCGACCACGTCGGCTCCGGGTCGCAACATGAGGTGGTAAGCGTTGGCGAGGACGACCTGGGGGCCGAGCCCATCGAGGTCTTCGGCATCGAGGAGGCGGACGGCGCCACGGGTGCCGACCGGCATGAAGCAGGGGGTCGTAAAGGCCCCTCTTGCCGTCTGGACCACCCCGGCTCGGGCCAAGCCGTCAAGGTGCTCGACGATCAGGCGGGCCGGGCTCACTGCGACTGCGGCACCGTCGCCGGGACAGCGCGGCACCCGGCCACCCCGGTTCGCTCCACCAGGTCGTTCACTGCGGCGCCAGCGGGCAACCGGCTTGGACACTCCCCCCGGGGTCGAGCCGGGCCAACCGTCGGAAAGGTTTTTCTGTAGCAAATTCGGCCCAAACGAGGGGTCCCCTCCGATTCTCTGACGCGAACGGTGCCCGGTTGAAGGGCGCCGCGCTACAGAAAAGCGTGACAGGGCCGCCATCGCGACAGAGAATTCGAGGAGCCGTGCCCGGATAGGGGCAAGTGTCCAGGCGGATCACCGGTTGGCGCCCTCTCTGCCCACGACCATGGCATCCCCGAACGACAGGAAGCGGTACCCGCGGCGGAGGGCTTCGTCGTACAGGGAACGCCATCGGGGGCCGCAGAACGCCTCCAGCAGCACCAGCAGGCTGGAGCGGGGGAGGTGAAAGTTGGTCATCAGCACGTCAACCATCGTGAACCGGAAGCCGGGCTGGATGAAGAGGCGGCTATCCCCCTCGAGGACGCCTGTCGCCGCCGCCGTTTCCAGCGCCCGGACCGTGGTGGTCCCGACCGCGACGATTCGCTTGGCCTGCCGGCAGGCGGCCATGGTCTCCGGCGGGACCCGGTAGCGCTCAGTGTGCATGACGTGGTCCTCCACCCGCCGGCCCTCCAGCGGACGAAAGGTGGCCAGACCGACCGCCAGGTCGACGCCGTGCACCGCCGCGCCCCGCTCCTGGCAGCGGGCCAGCACGTCGTTGGTCAGGTGGAGCCCGGCCGTCGGGGCGGCCACCGAGCCGGGTTGGTCGGCGTAGACGGTCTGATACCGCTCTGGGTCGACCAACGGTTCGTGGATGTAGGGGGGCAGGGCCACGGTCCCGCACGCGGCAAGGAGGTCCGCCGGTTCGGCCAGCAGCCGGACCCGGCGCCGGCCCCCCGACAGGCGCTCGCCCACCTCAACGGCTCCTTCCCCGTCCGGGGTGGCTGCCAGAACGGTGCCAGCGGCCAGTCGCCGGCCGGGCCGAACCAGCGCCTGCCAGGTGCGAGAGCCAGGGTCGCGCTCCGGCTCGAGCAACAGCACCTCGGCGACCCCGCCCGTCGCCTTGACCAGACGAAGGCGAGCGGGTAGCACGCGGGAGGTGTTGACGACCAGCGCATCGCCCTCGCCCACTACCAGCGGCAGGTCCCGGACGATCCGGTGGGCCACCCGGCCGGTCGGGTCGGTGGCGTCGAGCAGCCGGGCCGCGTCCCGGGGCTCGAGCGGTCGCTGGGCGATCGAGGCCTCGGGCAGGTCGTAGACGGGCACTTCCACGGCGGCCGACGATATGCCGCCACCCGGCTGAGCTCAGCTCAGTCCGGTCTCCGTTGCCGGCGTGGCCGGCGGTGTAGGGCTCAGGACAGTCCGGGCTCACAACCGTCGGGGCTCACAACCGTCCGGGCTCACAACCGTCGGGGCTCACAACCGTCGGCGCTCACAACCGTCGGCGCTCAGAGCATTCCGGGCTCAGAGCAGTCCTCGACTCTCAGAAGAGTCCGGGCTCCGGCGCCGGCGCAGCCGGGCGATCGAGACCGAGGTGCAGCCACGCTCCGGGGGTGGCGACCCGGCCCCGAGGCGTGCGCATGAGCAGCCCGGCCTGGAGCAGGTAGGGCTCGTAGACATCCTCGACTGTGTCGGTTTCCTCGCCGATGCTGACGGCCAGCGTCGAGAGGCCCACCGGGCCGCCCCCGAACCGGCAGCACACTGCGTCCAGGATGGCCCGGTCCACCTTGTCGAGCCCGAGCTCGTCGACGCCGAACAGCTCGAGGCCCTGGCGGGCCACCCTCTCGTCGACCGATCCGTCGCCGCGCACCTCGGCGAAGTCCCGGACCCGCTTCAGGAGACGGTTGGCGACTCGGGGCGTCCCTCTGGCCCGCCGGGCGATTTCCGCAGCCCCGCCGCCGTCCAGGCGCACGTCCAGAATGGCTCCGGACCGGCGGATGATGGCGTCGAGATCGCCGGCACTGTAGTAGTCGAGCCGAGCGACAAAGCCGAACCGGTCACGGAGCGGCCCGGTGATCAGGCCGGTCCGGGTGGTCGCGCCGACCAGGGTGAACCGGGGCAGGTCGAGCCGGATGGTTCGTGCGCTCGGCCCCTTGCCGAGGACGATATCCAGCTGGAAGTCCTCCATGGCCGGATACAGGACCTCCTCGACGGTCCGGCCGAGGCGGTGAATCTCGTCGACGAAGAGCACGTCACCCTCGGCCAGGTTGGTGAGGATGGCGGCCAGGTCGCCGGCGCGCACGAGCGCAGGTCCCGACGTGATCCGAAAGCCGGCCTCCATCTCGTTGGCGACGATCCCGGCCAGCGAGGTCTTCCCCAGACCGGGCGGCCCGGCGAACAGCAGGTGATCGGCGGGCTGTGATCGTCGCCGGGCTGCCTCCAGCATGATCTCCAGGTGCTCCTTGAGCTGGGCCTGGCCCACGAAATCCGCCAGCCGCCGGGGCCGCAGCGTGACCTCCTCGGCGGCTTCGAGAGGATCCGCACCGGGAGCCACCGGCCGGCTCAGTCCCTCGTCCCTCATCTGTTGGCCCCCTCGTCAGCTCCGGCCCGACTCACCGGGCTCCGGTCAGCTCGCGGAGCGCCAGCTTGATCTGATCCTCGAGGTCGCCCTCGGCAGGGAGGCGTCCGAGGGCGTAACGGATCTCGTCGGCGCCGTATCCCAGGCCGGACAGGGCGGCGCGCACCTCGGACCGCGTTGCCCCCGCCCCCAACCCGGCCGACCCACCCGCCGGCCCGTCGAGGAGACGGAGGTCGGCTCCGTCGAGGTCGATGTCCAGCCGGGCTTTGAGCTCGACGAGCAGCCGGACCGCGGTCTTCTTGCCGACACCGGGCACGAGCATCAGGGCCTCGGCGTCGTCGTTGAGCACGGCCCGCTGCAGCGCCATCGGCGAGTGCACCGAGAGCAGCGCCAGCGCGACGGCCGGCCCGATGCCATGGGCCCCGATAAGCGCCTCGAAGCACGCCCGCTCCTCGCGGCTCGGAAACCCGTAGAGGACGATGGCGTCCTCCCTGACATGGGTGTGCACGTGCAGGAACGCAGGGTTGCCGGGTAAGCCGATCTGACCCAGGGCGCCTGAGGGAACCAGCACCCGGTAGCCGACGCCTCCCACCTCGAGCAGGACCTCGGCGGCGTGGCCGCCCTGTCCAGCCCGACCCAGGCCAACCCGGTCCAGAACCATGCCACGCAGCGAACCGATCACGGCTCCCCCTTCTCGCTCGCCGCCGTCGCCCGGCGCAGGCCCGCCCCCGACAGATGGCAGACCGCCAGGGCCAGGGCGTCGGCCCGGTCCGGCGGTCGGGGTGGGTATTCCAGGCCGAGCAGCACTTGCACCATGCGCTGCACCTGCTCCTTGGCTGCCCCCCCGTGACCGGTGATGGCGAGCTTGACCTCGTTGGGGCTGTACTGCGCGACGGGACACCCGGCTCGGGCGGCCGCGGCCAGCGCCAACCCGCTGGCCTGGCCGACTGACATCGCGGTCCGGGCGTTGACCTGGAAGAGGACCCGCTCGACCACCACCACGTCGGGGCGGAGGTCCTCGAGCAGCCCGGTCAGATCCCCCCACAGCGCGCCCAGCCGCTCGCTCACCGGGTCCTGGGTCGGTGTCGTCAGGTGCCCGTACGCCTCGACCGTGAGGCAGCCGCGATGGCTTCGCACCGCGCCGTACCCGCAGCGCGACAGACCGGGATCAACCCCCAGGGCGAACACTCGTTCGAAGTTAGCAAGGCGGTCCACGGGGATGGTGGACTGCCGCGCTCAGCTCTCCACCGCCCGAATGGCCTCGACCAGCTGATCGGTCGGAAGGTAGGTCAGGTTGCTGAGCGACCGTTGGGCGAAGCGGATCACTCCCTCACGATCGACGACGAAGACGGAGCGCCGGTAGAAGCCGAGCGGGCCGAGAATGCCATAGGCCTGCCCGACCGCCTTGTCGCCGTCGGACAGCAGGGGGATCCGCAGCCCTTGAGCGGCCGCGAAGGCCTCATGGCTGGTGACATCCTGCGGGCTGAGGCACAGTACGGCCGCGCCCAGCTTCTCGAACTCGTTGAGGTCCTCGGAGTAGGAACGCAGCTGCTGCGTGCACACCGGCGAGTTATCGGCGGGATAGAAGACCAGGAGCACCGGCTCGCCGCGGTGGTCATGCAGGCAATAGGAGCGGCCCCCGGTGCCGTCCAGACAGAAGTCGGGAGCGAGATCACCCGGCCCATGACCGGGCGTCACCTCGCGGTCATCCGCACACTGGGCGGAGATCCGCAACGGTTGGCAATTGGTACCGGACCCCTCGAGGCGGCCGTGGTGGTCGCTGACGCCCGGGGGAGGGCGCATCGGGTGTTCGTGAGACTCGAGCGGCGGGCCATGGTGTCTCCTGTTGAGGCGGTGCTTGACGCGGTGCCGTCATGGGTGTCAAAGTCAGCAAACCCAGGTGGCCGGGGCGACGTGTGACCGTCCCCCGGCTTGACCAACAGGAACGGGGGTCCTGGTGGCAAGCGAAAGATACACCCGGGGGGCGGGAATGAGATCTCCTGGTGGTGCCCCATGACGGGGGCCGAGAACCACCTGGAGGACAGGGTGGCGCGTCTCGAAGCCGAGTGCCATCGCATCCAACATCGCTTGGAAACCCTGGAGCGGCTGATGGGGCAGCTGCTACAGCATCTGCCGCCTCAGACCGCCGAAAACGCCTGACCCTGGTCCGGAGGTAGATGATCACTTCGGCCATGCCATCGGCGTATGCCTACGCCAACATGGTCGTAAGGATCTTGTCGGGGATATCGAAGTTGGCATACACGTTCTGGACGTCGTCGTGCTCCTCGAGCAGATCGACAACGTGCAGCACCTTCTTGGCATCCGACTCGTTGTCGAGGGGCACCGTGGAGGTCGGCAGCAGGGTGACTTCGGCTTCGTCGAACTTCATCTCCGCGCTTTCGAGGGCGCTGCGGACGGCAGGAAGGTCCGTTGGCGGGGTGGTGACCTGCCAGTGGTCGCCGGCGTCGGTGATGTCCTCGGCGCCGGCCTCGAGGGCGATCAGCATCAGATCGTCCTCGCTCGGCGCTCCGTCCGACTTGGGAACGAGGACCACGCCCTTGCGGTCAAACTGCCACGCCACCGAACCCGGCTCCGCCATGGAGCCGCCGTTCTTGGAGAAGATCGAACGGACATCGGCTCCGGTGCGGTTGCGGTTGTCCGTCAGGACTTCGACGATGACGGCAACCCCGTTCGGGGCGTAACCCTCGTAGGCCACCTGTTCGTAGCGGACACCCTCCAGCTCACCGGTCCCCCGCTTGATGGCCCGGTCGATGGTGTCAAGCGGCACCGAGGCCTCTCGGGCCTTCTGGAACATGGTGCGGAGGGTCGGGTTGGTGTCGGGGTCGCCCCCACCCTCCCTGGCTGCCACCTCGACCTGGCGGATCAGCTTGGCAAAGAGCTTGCCCCGGGCCTTGTCTGCCGCACCCTTCTTGTGCTTGATGGTGGCCCATTTGCTGTGACCGGACATGGCGTCATTCCTCCTCTTCGCTCGCTCCAGAAGACACTGGCTCTTGGCTCGCTCCAGAAGACACGGGCTTGCAGCAATGGACGGTGGACTCCAGGAACAATCGGTGGAGCCGCCCGTCGCTCGACAGCTCCGGATGGAACGCGCTGACGAGCACCGGTCCCTGCTGGCACACCACCGGACGCGAGCGGCCGTCGGTCCCGGTCAGTCGGGCGAGAACGGTCGCCCTCGGTCCCACCCACTCCACCACTGGGGCGCGGATGAAAACGGCGTGGAAGGACCCGTCGAAACCGTCGACGGCCAGGTCGGTCTCGAAGGAGTCGATCTGGCGGCCAAAGGCATTCCGGCGGACCCCGATGTCGATGGCATTCAAGCGATGCTGGTCGTTCCGGCCGTCGACCACCTCGGATGCCAGCAGGATCATGCCGGCGCAGGTTCCAAAGGCGGGCATGCCGGCGCGCAGACGCGCCCGGAGTGGCTCCAGAAGACCCGACGAGTCGAGCAAAACTGACATCGCGGTGGATTCGCCGCCAGGCAGCACCATCGCGTCGACAGCAGCAAGCTCGGCGTCGGTGCGCACCTCAACCGGCGCGACACCGAACTCAGCGAGGACCCGGATGTGCTCCCGGACGTCGCCCTGCAGGGCCAGCACCCCGATCCGCCTGGCGCGTGCTGAGTCGGGCACCTGGCGGGATCCTTTCCACAGTGAGAGTGTAGCGGTCGGAGCTTCCTACCAGCCCCGCTCCGACAGGCGCAGCTCGACGCCGGTCGATTCCTCGCCGCGCATGGCGTCACCGAGCCCGCGGCTGACCTTGCCCACGATTTGCGGATCCCTGTAATGGGTGGTGGCTTCCACGATGGCGCGGGCGAAACGGGGCGGATCGGAGCTCTTGAAGATCCCGCTGCCGACGAAGCAAGCCTCGGCACCGAGCTGCATCACGAGCGAAGCGTCCGCCGGGGTCGCGATCCCGCCGGCGCAGAAGAGAGGGACCGGCAGCCGGCCGGTCTCGGCGATCTCCTCGACCAACGTAACCGGCGCCTGGAGCTGCTTGGCCCACTGATAGCGCTCAGCGGGATCAGCCTGCGTTATGCGCCGAATGTCGCCGGTGATCGACCGCAGGTGGCGAACCGCCTCCTTGACGTCCCCGGTCCCCGCCTCCCCCTTGGAGCGGATCATGGCCGCACCTTCCGAAATGCGTCGCAGGGCTTCGCCGAGGCTGGTGGCACCACAAACGAACGGAACCGTGAATGCCCACTTATCGATGTGGTTGACCTCGTCGGCCGGGGTGAGGACCTCACTTTCGTCGACGTAGTCGACGCCGAGGGCCTCCAGGACCTGGGCCTCCGCGAAGTGTCCGATTCGAGCCTTGGCCATGACCGGGATGGTCACGGTGGCCTTGATGCCTTCGATCAACGCCGGATCGCTCATGCGGGCCACCCCGCCGTCACGGCGAATGTCAGCCGGGACGCGCTCCAACGCCATGACCGAGACAGCGCCGGCATCCTCGGCGATCTTCGCCTGCTCGGGGGTCACCACGTCCATGATCACCCCGCCGCGCAGCATCTCGGCCAAACCGCGTTTGACCAGGTCAGTGCCGGTGCGGCGACGGGGCTGGGCGGATGCCGTCTCGGAGGAAGCCATGTCGTCCAGTGTACGGGGGGGACGGGACGAGCCCGGGGCGTTTCCGCGCCCCACGGCACGCTTCAGTAGTTACGGCAGCAGGCTGGGCTGTGTCCCGACGGGAACCAGCTCGACCCAGGTGCGGCCGCGGGTGAGGCGCACGGGTTGACCGGCCGCGTCCTTGAAGACCGTCAAGGCCGTAGGTGCGCTCCTCGTCCACGTCCCCTTGACCACCTCGCCGTTGCTGAAGCACCAGGCCGGGCCGCGCCCGACGAGCAGCCCCTCGGGAATCGGCACCGGAGGGCCGCCTTCGCCCGTCGCTTCGCCGGAGCTGATGTAGGGAACGAACTGGACGATCACGTTGGTGGCGGTCAATCGGCCACCCGACCGGTCCACGTCGGCGGTCCCATTCTGAGCTCGCAGCCAGACCCGGTACCTGGCATTCCAGTCCCACGTGACAGCCGCGCCCGGAAACGCCAGGCGGACCTGCCTCTCGGGGACCATTCCGGGCTCAGAGAACGGACGCCCGGCAGGGACGAAAGCGAACAGGCTGGGGGGCGGTGCGTGGGTGGTGGAGGCAGCCGCCAGCGAGGCCACGTCGGCATAGAGGTTGTGGGGCGCCACGTTGACCCCCGATCGGTAGAAGAGCCCCGGGTGGTTCCCGGCGTCCACGTCGGTCACGGGCTGTGACCGCAGGATCGGCAGGAAGATGGCGTTGGTACCGGAATAGGCGAACACCGGGTGATGGAGATCGTCGGCGATCGCCTCGTCGGTGAGCCGCCCGGAGCGTACCGGCCCGACGACGGCGGGGTACTGGGACTGGAAGACGGCTGCCAGGCGCGTCAAACCGGCCTCGACCTCCTCCTCATAGACCACGTCCGCTTGGTTGAGACCGCTTTGCGGACGAGCTGCGTCGACGTTGTCGATCTTGACCACCACGGCCGGCGCGGCCAGCCAGCGGTGATTCGGCTGAAAGAGCCCGGTCAGCGGAGCACTCGGGGGTGGAGGCGGAGGTCGAGGCGGAGGTGGCGGCGGCATCGGCCGGGTCGTCGTCGTGGTCACCAGTGCGGTAATCGGGGGACTGGTCGAGGGCACGGTCCGGGGATCACTGTGCCCTCCCCCGCAGGCCGCGAGCGCCACCGCGGCTCCGAGCGCGGCGAGGACGGCGATGACGGCGGGGACGGCGCGGCGAGGCCGGCACTGCCGGTGGCTTGGCCCGGCCGGTCGGGTCACAGCTCGCGCAGCGCCTCGACCCGCTCACGGACGGTCAGGCGGCCCCGCCTGGGCCCCGCAGCCGGGCTCGGGTCGACGAGCCACAGGTGGGCCATCGATGCCGGCTGTCCGGAGACCGCTGCGCCCTTCGCATCCAGCTTTTCGAGCGCCGAGGCCAGGGCCGGTGGATAGCGGGTCAGGGCGACGGCGGCCTGGTCCATCTGGGCGTCGCGGTCGGCGGGCAGGGCGAGCGTCCGGCCCAGACCAAAGGTGGCAACCAGCACGGTCGCGGGCAGCGTCTCGCGGCGGCGAATCTGAATCAGTTCCTCGGCGAGGACCGCCTCCAGTTCGATGCGATCAAGCTCGCTCAGCAACCCGGTGGTGACACCGACGACCGCCCGGCTGGGCCGGATCCCGACGGCCATAGCATTGAGACCCGGGCTGTCGATGACAACGAGCCGCGGCTGGCGCAGGCCGGCGCTGATGCTCAAACCCTCGGCCAGGTTGCACAATCGGGCGTCGGCCGCCGTGTCGGCGTCGCGACCACCGATGGAAGCCAGCACCCGGCGCTCGCCGCCAAAGCGGGCCCAGGCGGCGAGGGCGGCCCCTACGACCAGAAGGACGATGACGCCGACCATCGGGCCGGCGATGAGGAGGGTCAGGGCACCGAGAACCACCGCGGGTACTGCGGCGAACAGCGCGGCGACCAGGGTGGCTCGCGTCTCTGGTGTCACGGCGCCGCTTCCATGAGGGGCCAATGGTAGGGGTGGTGAAGGAGGCCCGGCGAGCAGCCTCGGTGCGCAACCTCGGGCGCATGCCGCGAACGCCGGGAGGAGCGAGGCAAGCCGCGCTCGGCGCCCCTACCGGGTGGCGGCGCGGATGCGCCGGGCGTCGTCGTAGAGGTCGAGATACCGCTTGGCCAGACTCTCGAGCGAGAAGCTGGCAGCCCGCTGCTCGGCACTGGCCACCAGCCGGTCCACGATTGGGCCGCCGCCCAGTGCCATCTCGAGCGCGGCCGCCAGGGCCTCGGGATCGCCCGGAGCCGTCAGGAGGGCGTCGACGCCAGGACGGGCCACATTCCGGTAGCCGGCGAGATCGCTGGCGACGATGGGAGTCCCGGCCGCCATGCCCTCCAGCAGGACCACCCCGAAGCTCTCCCCGTGCAGCGACGGGGCGCACAGCACGTCGGCGCCTCGGATGCGACGGATCTTTTCCCGCTCGCCGATGAGGCCGAGCCATTCGATGCGTTCGTCATCGCTCGTGGCCTGCCGTAACCGGGCGGTCTCGGGCCCCTCGGACGCGATCCAGAGCCGGGCGTCGGCGGGCAGGCGGCCGAAGGCGTCGATAAGCACGGCCAGGCCCTTGCGTGGCTCATGACGGCCGACGAACAGGACGGTCGGGTGGTCGCTGGGCCACGCCAGGGCGTCCCGGTAGCGGCTGCCATCGATGCCATTCCACACCAGCTCGTAGGTGCCGCCGACCGTCCGGCTCACGGCGGCCACCGCCTCTTCGGACACGGCCGCCCGGACCGTCAGGTGGCCGAGGCCCCAGCGAGCCAGGCGCCGAGCGGCCCGGTACCACGCGCTCTCCCCCGCCCGATGGAAGGTGCCGACCAGGGGCCGGTCGCTGAACACCAGGGCGGTTTGCGTCGGCCCGGGCGCCAGCGGCTCATGCAGGTGCACCACGTCGAAATGCTCGTCACGAAGGGCGCGGATGGTGCGCAGGGCGGCACTGATATCCGGGGCGATGGCGGCCATCGACCCGTTGCCGGCTGTGGGTATCGAGTTGCCGAGCGGGGTGACGAAGGTATCGGGCGGGGGTCCGTCGCACGGCCCGAGGACCCGGGCGTCCACGCCGAGGTCGCGCAACGCCTGGGCCAGCCCGAGGACCTGTCCCTGAACTCCCCCCGGGAGGGTGAGGCTGTATGGGCAAACCAGACCGACCCGCACGGCCGGAGGCTACCTGGAGTCCCCGCGCTACGCGGTGACTCTGCCGATCGGCGCCCACGACCCCGGGACATCAGGCGGGTGCACCTCAACTCCTTTGTGTCATATTCATCGCGTATTACGCGAGAAATACGACACAAAGGTGCACGCTCCACGGGATGGCCGGGCGAGCGGTGGTTGAGGGCTCCTCCCACGCGGATCCTGCCAGCACCCAAACCGGGCGCCGGGACTTTCAGCCCACCTGCAGGTCGCTGGGCCAGTTGGGCTGCATCAAGTGCCACTGGGTCGGCGCCCGCCGAATCAGCGCTTCCAGCTCTTCGGCGAGCAGCTGGGTCCCCCGCTGGACGTCATCGCGCAGGCGGCCGCCGCGAGGCAGCGCCAGGGGCGGGCCGATGAATCCGAGACGGCGGCTGACTCCCGTCTCGAAGTAGACCGCGCAAGGGAGCAGCACCGCCCCTGTTCGCGAGGCCAGCGTGACCGGTCCGGCCGGCAGCTCCGTCCGCTCACCGAAGAAGTCGACCTCCACTCCGGCGGCCCCTCCCACCAGGCGATCCGAGAGCAGGCACAACACCTGATTGGCGGCCAGGGCGCGCCGACAGGCAACCGCCGCCGCGGGCCCGACAGGGATCACCTTCATCCCGAGCCGCTCCCGGTACGAGGTGAACCACTCGAACAGATCGGGAGGATGGAGCGCCTCGACCACGACGGACACGGCATGGCCATGGACCACGAGGCCGGCCCCGCCCCACTCCCAACTGCCGAGGTGCGCCACCGCCAGAATGGTGCCCCGCCCGGCCGCTTCGCCCGCCCGGATATGCTCCATCCCTTCGTAGCGGACGCCGGCCCGGATCTCGGACGGCCCCAGGCTCGCCAGGCGGAGGCTCTCCTCCCAGTAGCGAGCGTAGGACGCGAAGGTCTCCGCGACCCGGCGGTCGAGTTCGCGTCCGGTGAGGCCCGGCCCGAAGACCCGCTGAAGATGCCGGCCCACCAGGCGGCGTCGGCGCCCGATGGCGTCGAGCGGGCCCGGGGTAACGGGCAGACGAGCCGCCGTCACGCCGATTCCCTCGGCGAGGGAGCGCCCAACCGGACCGGGCAGCACCCGGGCCGCGGCCGACCCGGCCCGCATCGCCTGCAGGGCGGGGGACGGCCAGCGGCGGGGCGTGCGCAATAACTTCGGCGCGAGGGGAGCCCGGCTGGCGGAGTCCGGCGAGGGGCCCAACGGTTCAGGTCGTTCGGGGCGTCAGGGCGGCGGGATTCGTCAGGGCCGGCGCGATCCGTACCGGCGCCAGGTCGGAGTCGTCGCGTCGGGCGACCCCTCCTCGTCTCTCAGACCGGCCAGGCGGGCACGACGGCGCTCCTGCCAGCGCGCCGCGGCCCCATTGCGGTGTGAGCCGTCCGAGTAACGAGCCGATCGAGGGTAACGAGCCGATCGAGGCACCCAGCCATTGGCCTGGCGCCACGCTCGCCAGCGGGCTGCGACAGGAGCCGGCTCGGTGAAGGAGTACCCCGGTCGGCGCGCCCCGGCCGGTCGCTGCGCCGGTGGAGGGCCATGTCCCGCCGCGTTGGCCTGGTGCCAGACCTTGGCGAAACGCTGAGCGGCCGTGAACAGGGTGAGACCCAGCATCAGCCAGAGGATGGGGACCAGTAGGAAGCTGAAGGCCAGCCCGACGCACAGCACCACCAGACGCTCGGCGCGCTCCATGAGGCCGCCCTTGGCCTCGAACCCCAGGGATTCGGCTTTGGCCCGCTCGTAGGAGATCAGCAGCGACGCACCGAGGACCGCCATCGGCAGCAGCGCCACATGGTCGTGGTAGCGGTCCAACAGATACCAGGCGACACCGCCGAGGACCAGGGTGTCGGTGACCCGGTCGGCGACGGAATCGAAAAACGCGCCCCGCACGCTGGCCCGGCCGGACGCCTTCGCCAATGCGCCATCAAGCAGATCGGGCACGGCGGATCCGATCAGCAGGCCCAGCCCCACCCCGAGCCAACCGGCGGCGATCGCCCCCGCCGCCGGGAACGCCAGCAACAACCCCACAGCGGTGAGATGATCGGGGGAAAGGCCCGTCCCCTCGAGCGCCCCGCCTATCGGCTTGACCGCCCGATCTACTCCCGAACGAAAACGTCCGTCGAACACTGGTGAAAGGACTCCTCGCGCCAGACGGGCCGGTCGCGAGACCGCGGACTCGATCTGACCTGTCGGTTGGTTGTCATGGTACCACCGGCGAACGTTACGCTGGCGATAGCGAAGCTCGCGACCAGGGGGAGTCCCGGACCCTCCCGGGCACGGAGCCCGGACCCCCGACCCCCGGACCCCGGACCCCGGATACCGGATACCGGGAAGATACCGAGAGATACCGAGAAGAGAAGAGAAGTACAGCCAGTGGCAGGGGAGGATCAGAGGTGAAGTCATACTCATCGGCAGCCATCCGCAATGTGGTCCTGGTCGGCCATGGCGGTGCCGGCAAGACCACCCTGACCGAAGCCTTGCTGCATCTCTCCGGAGCGATCGGCCGCCCCGGCCGGGTCGAGGACGCTTCGACCGTCACCGATTTCGAACCTGAGGAACACAAGCGTGGCCTCTCGATCTCGGCCTCCCTGGCCCCTGTCGAGTGGGAAGGTCACAAGATCAACATCATCGACGCACCGGGCTACGCCGATTTCGCCGAGGAGGCCTCCACGGCCCTCGCCGTCGCCGATCTGGCCGTATTCGTGGTCAGCGCGGTCGAAGGCGTCGAGGTGCAAACCGCCCATATGTGGAAGATCGCCGCCGGCCTGGACCTTCCCCGCCTGATCTTCGTCAACAAGCTCGACCGGGAGCGAGCCTCCTTTCAGCGCACCCTGGAGGACCTCCAGAGCGCCTTCGGTGCGGGAGTGGCGCCCCTGGAGCTGCCGATCGGCGAGGAAGGCGGCTTCCGCGGCGTCGCCGACCTGCTGTCGGACACGGCCATCACCTATGAAGGCGGCCGCCCCACGACCGGCCCTATCCCGGACGACATGGCCGGACAGGAGCACACCGTCCACGACGCCCTGGTCGAGGGCATCGTCGTGGCCGACGACGACCTCATGGAGCGCTATCTCGAGGGTGAAGTTCCGAGCGTCCCCCAGCTGCAGAAGACGCTCGGCCAGGGGGTGGCCGCGGCGACGGTGTTCCCGGTGGTCTGCGGGTCCGCGCTCAAGGAAATCGCCCTCGACCGGCTGGCCAGCTTCATCTGCGAGATCGGCCCGTCGCCCCTCGACCGTCCGCCCGTGCAGGTGGAGGCGGCGGGAAAGACGACCGAGGTGGCCCCGGACCCATCCGGGCCCCCGCTGGCGTGGGTGTGGAAGACCGTCGTCGATCGTCATGTCGGCAAGATCAGCCTGTTCAAGGTGTTGTCGGGCCGGATCAAGCCGGACGAGGTCCTGGTCAATGCTCGAACCCACTCCGACGAGCGCATCCATGTCCCCTTCACCCTGCGCGGCAAGGAGCAACTCCAGATTCCAGAGCTGCAACTGGGAGACCTCGGCGCGGTCGCCAAGCTCGCTGATGTGGTCACCGGGGACACGCTGGCTCCCAAGGGCACTCCGGTCGTGATTCCAGCTCGCCCTGTCCCGGAGCCCGCGCTGCGGGTGGGCATCCGTCCCAGGTCGAAGGGTGACGAGGACAAGCTGATGACCGCCCTGCACCGCCTCCAGGAGGAAGATCCGGCCCTAGCGGTCCAGCGAGAGGACGAGACCCACCAGACCCTTCTCGGGGGGATGGGCGAGACCCACCTGGCGATTGTGACCGAGCGGCTGGCGCGCAAGTTCGGCGTCGAGGTCGAGACCGAGCCCGTCGTGGTCCCCTACCGGGAGACCATCACCGGCACCGCCGAAGCGGAGGGGAAATACAAAAAGCAGACCGGCGGTCATGGTCAGTTCGGCGTCGCCTTCGTGCGACTCGAGCCCCTCGAGCGCGGCACCGGGTTCGAGTTCATCGATCAGATCGTGGGCGGGGCCATTCCCCGGCAGTTCATACCGGCCGTCCAGAAGGGCATCGAGGAAGCGATGGGCGGCGGCGGGAGCCACGGCTGGCCGGTCGTCGACGTGCGGGCGACCTGTTACGACGGGAAGTATCACTCGGTCGACTCCTCCGAGATGAGCTTCAAAATGGCCGGAGCCCTCGGATTCCGGGAAGCTATGGAGAAAGCGTCCCCGATCCTGCTGGAGCCGATCTCGAAGCTCGAGGTCAGCGTGCCGACCGCCTACCAGGGCGACGTCATGGGCGACCTCAACGGACGTCGAGGTCGGGTGCAGGGCACAGAGACCGGCTCTGACGGTGAATCGATCATCACCGCCCTCGTACCGACCTCCGAGATTCTGCGCTACGCCATCGACCTCCGGTCGATGACCGGCGGCCGAGGCCACTTCCACGCCGAGCACGACCACTACGACCCATTGCCGCACAACTTGTGGGCGCAGGTCAGCCGGGACAACGCAGGCAACTGAGCGCCGAGCGGTCGCCAGGCCATCGCTCGACCCAAGACTCAGCACCGGCCGGAGCGGCCTGAGGCGGTCGCTGCCCGACTCTCGGGCAGCGACCGCGGTTGGCCATCTGGTCAGTACTTCGATATCAGCTGGATGAAGCGCGACCCCACGGAGCCGATGCCCGTCATGCTGTCGAACTTGGGTGCAGTCGTCAGGGTGACGTTCCGGGTGGCGCAGTTGCCGGTCGCGTCGCAATAGGTCTCTGGGCCCTGGTAGTCGATGACCCGGAGACTCACGACGAAGCCAGCCGAGCTATTGACCGTGTTGGCGTAGTCGACGCGGATGACGGCAGTCGACAGCGGCTGCGGGGGCGGCAGGATGTCGTTGAACGCCGCCGGCGTCCGGGTGTCGGCTTTGTACAGGATCGGGTTCAGGAACCCGAGCGGCGAGCCGGCCGCCTGGACGGTGTCGGCGATCACCCCGGCCAGCAGCGGTGACGCCAGGCTGGTGCCGCCCTCCTTGAACTGGTCGTAGTAGACGCCGTTCGGGAACGTCTGGGTCAGACCGATGAGCATCCCGCTCTGGGCGTCGCCGTCCAGCGAGATGTCAGGGACGACGCGGAGGGGTACCGGCCCGAACAGTGCCTCGTTGCGCAGGGCCAGCGCGGCCGGGACCACGCCAGCCTGGTAGAACGGCTGGGGGTAGGTGTAGCTGGTCCCACCGCCCCCCCCGGCCTGCCAGGCGAGCGACCCGGCCGGCGTCGTGGCCGACCCGCAGTTCCTGGTCGCGACGGGGCCGCACAGCACCTGCTTGCCGGTCGACCAGCCGAACTCCGCCGACCGGGCGTTGCCCTTGGCGACTTCCAGGGTGGTCCCGCCCACCGCGGTCACGAACGGGCTCGACGGCGGGTAGTCGGGGGCGGTGAGCCCGAAGTCGGCGAAGTTGTCGCCAGCGTCGCCGCTGGAGAACAGCACGCTCACTCCGGTCGTTGCGGCCAGCATGAAGGTGTTATCGAAGGCGGTCTTCTCGGCCTGGTCGACCAGGAGGTCGCCCGCCACATCGCCCCAGGAGTCACTCACCACCGACGCGCCGCTCGTGATCGCGGTGTTCACGGCCGCCAGCAGGCTGCTGTCGAAGCAGTCCTGGGCGCCGACGAAGACGATGTGGGCGCCAGGGGCCATGGCGTGCGAGGACTCGACGTCGAGGGCCTGCTCGGCGAACCAGCCGCTGGCCGCGCAGACCGCCTCGTTGCCCACTGTCGCCGGCTGGATGTTGGTGAACTGGGCGTTGGACAAGGGATGGGCCGGGTCGTTGAGCCGGAAGTAGTGCTGGGCGTCGCTCAGCAGGGTCGGCGAGTCGTAGGCGTCGACGATGGCCAGCGCAACGCCCGCACCGTTGTTGCCCTTGGCCACCGAGGCGGTCAGCCCGTAGCCGCCTCGCAGCTGGGCCGGCGTATACCCGCAGATGTCATACGGCAGCGGGCTGGTGTACGGCTTGTAGAGCGAAGGGGCGTCCGTGCTGTCGATCTTCTGGCCCCAATACGCGGAGCAGGGCTGGGGGTTACGGAAACCCGCCGGTGGCGGCGGCTCCTGGGCGGGCTTGGCGGCTGTGCTGATCGCGGCCGGCACTTCGGCCAGCCTCGGGGTGGCCACATACTGATTGACGCCGACCACGCCGGAGACAACGCCGGCTACCGACGCGGGGACCGACAGGGTGGTGCTGGCCAGCCGGACGGTCTTGCCGTTGACCTGGTAGTTGCCGAGGGTGGTGTCAAACGCCCGCTCGACCTGCGCGGCGCTCCCCTCGGCCGGTACGAACAGCCGGTCGCCCGGGACTGCACCCACCGAGAAGCCCTCCGAGCGCAGCCATGATTCGGCGGCGTTGACCTCGGCTGCGGTGGGCCCGTATTGCGCGGCCCACTGCGCGTCGGTCAGATAATGGTGAAACAGTGCCGACCCGGGCGTGGACACCTGCTGCAGCAGGCTCTGGGCGCCGGCGGCGTTGCGCAGCGACAGGACCAGGTCGAAGCTGACGCGACTGCTCGCCGCCACCTGACCGGCCGGCCGGCTCCGGGAAGCCGCCGGGGCGGCCGTACCGTTCAACTGCTGGCGAGCAGCTGACGACGCGGCTGACGCAGCCGGGATCCCGCCTGCTGCGGTCATGGTCGCCATGATCAGCCCTGCCGCAGATGCAGTCGCCAACCATCGAAGCCGAAATCGGCCGAGTTGCATGTTTCCCCTCCTTGGCGCCGGCGGCGCCGGTCGTCGCCCCGAGCTCCCTGGGGGCGGGTCGGACCTTAGCGCGTTAACCTCGACCGCGCTCGGGCCATGCCGCTCGCAATTTCGCGGCGGAGGCCGAGAGGGCTTCGGGCAGGACCCGGGCGTCGGCAACCGACGTCATGAAGTTGGTGTCGCCCTGCCACCGGGGCAGGACGTGCACATGAACATGGTCGGGTATGCCGGCGCCGGCCGAGCGGCCGAGGTTGGCCCCGAGGTTCAGGCCGTCAGGGCGGTAGGCAGCTTTGAGGGCCTGGACGGCCTGGCTGACCCCGCTCCACATCGCTTCCAGCTCCAAGTGGTCGAGGTCCTCGAGCTCGCCCACGTGACGGGTGGGCATCACCATGAGGTGGCCAGAGGTGTACGGGTAGGCGTTGAGGATGGCCGCGGCCAGCCCGCCCGGATGGCGCCAGACCATGTGGGTCTCCTGGTCGGGAAGGGCGCCGGACAGGATGGCGCAGAACACACAGCGGTCGTCGCCGGTCCCGGCGGCGGCCTGCTCGACATAGGCCGTGCGCCAGCCGGCCCACAGCCGCTCCAGGGAGCTCACGCTTCGGCAGGTGAAACGGCGTGGCTGTCGATCTCGACCCGCAGGGCGCTGATGAAGTCGGCGAGCGGGACGCCGCGACTCGGTCGGTCTTTACCCCGAGCGTTGACTCCGACCGTGCCATCCCGGACGTCGTCGTCACCGACGACGAGCACATAGGGCAGCTTCTCGAGCTTTCCCTTGCGAACCCGGGAGCCCAGTGGCTCGGAGGCGGCCGCCACGTCCACCCGGATGCCCGCGTCGCGAAGCGCGGCGGCGACGCTCCCGGCGTGGGGCTCGTGATCATCACGCACCGGGAGGACGCGGGCCTGTATGGGTGACAGCCAGGCGGGAAAGGCGCCGGCGTAGTGCTCGACGAGGATGCCGAAGAAACGTTCGATCGAACCGAAGAGGGCCCGGTGGATCATCTGCGGGCGGTGCCGCTGATTGTCGGCTCCGACGTACTCGAGTCCAAACCGGTGGGGCTCCTGGAAATCCACCTGCAGGGTGGACACCTGCCAGCGCCGCCCGATGGCGTCGCGTACGTGGACGTCGATCTTCGGGGCGTAGAAGGCCCCCTCACCCTCGGCCACGACGTAGCGGATCCCGGCCGTGTCGAGCGCCTGCCGGAGCGCCGCGGTTGCGATGTCCCATTCGGCCGGGTCGCCTACGAACTTGTCGGGCCGGGTGGCGAGCTCGGCCTCGAACTCGGTGAGCCCGAACGCCCGGAGGATCCGCAGCACGAACGCCAGCAGGTCGGCTAGCTCCGGGCCGAGCTGTTCGGGCGTGCAGAAGATGTGCGAGTCGTCCTGAGTGATGCCGCGGACCCGGAGCAGCCCGTTGAGCACGCCCGAGCGCTCGAAGCGGTACACGGTCCCGAACTCGAACAGCCGGAGGGGCAGCTCCCGGTACGACCGTTGGCGCGCCGCGTAGATAAGGATGTGCATCGGGCAGTTCATGGGCTTCGGGTAGTAAGTGGCACCCTCCATCTCCATGGGCGGGTACATCCCGTCGGCGTACCAGTCGAGGTGGCCGGAGGTCTCGTAGAGCGTCGATTTGGCCAGGTGGGGGGTCCACACGAATTCGTAGCCGCCTTTTTCGTGCTCGGCCCGGGAGTAGTCCTCCATCAGCTTGCGGATAAGGCCGCCTTTGGGGTGGAAGACCGGGAGTCCTCCGCCGATCTCCGGCGGGAAATGGAAGAGGTCGAGTTCGGCGCCCAGGCGGCGGTGATCGCGGCGCTCCGCCTCCTCGAGGCGCCGCAGATGCTCGTCCAGGGCCGCCCTGGACTCCCACGCCGTCCCGTAGATCCGCTGTAGCTGCGGCCGCCGCTCGTCCCCGCGCCAGTAGGCCGCCGCCACCTTCGTCAGCTTGAACACCCCGAGCCGCCCGGTCGACGGCACGTGCGGGCCGCGGCAGAGGTCCACGAAGGTGTCGGTGTTGCGATAGGCGCTCACCTCCCCGCCCTGCCCCCCCACGCCTTCGTCGACATCGGCCGGGTCGACCGCTCTGATGATCTCGACCTTGTAGGGCTGATGGGCGAAGAGCTCGAGCCCTTCCTTGATCGTGTGCTCCTCGCGGCTGAAGGGCTGGTCCTCGGCGATGATGGCCTGCATGCGCGCTTCGATCCGGCCCAGGTCGTCCTCACTGAAATGGCGGCTGCCGGGCAGCTCGAAGTCGTAGTAGAAGCCGTCCTCGATCGGCGGGCCGATGGCGTAGTGCGCACCCGGCCACAGGTCGGTCACGGCCTGGGCCAGCACGTGGGCGGTGGAGTGGCGAAGGATGTGACGGCCGGCATCGGTATCGGCAGCGACGACGGCGACCCTGGCGCCGTCGGTCAGCCCGGTGCGCAGGTCGCGGGTCTGGCCATCGATCTCCACGGCAATCGCGGCCCTGGCCAGACGAGGGCCGATGGCGGCCGCCAGGTCCTCACCGGTGGACCCGGCCGGCAACTGCCGGGGAGACTCGTCAGGAAGGTAAACCGTGATCTGCGGGTCGGGTCCCATTGCCGACAGAGATTACGGGAGCGGGCGCTCCGGACCGATCGGGTTTCGCAGGGCGGCGCGGGAGGATGGAGGCCGGCCCGCGTCCGGCCCGCGTCCACTCCGGACAACGAGGCTGTGGTGTTTTGTGCCGGGCCGTGATTCTCTGCAGCGCGCCGCCCTTCAACCGGGCACAGATCGCTACAGATAAGGCCCGGCGGCCGCTCTCAGGGGCGCAATTTGCTTCAGAGAACTGGCCGGAGCAAAAGGCGCTACTCCGGGCGCTCGACCGCCTGGACCACCCCGAGGAGGGCGGCGGCCGCCGACACCCCCTCGCCGGCGGTCTCGGCCGCGTCGATGGCCGCCAGTGCGCCCGGGGTATCGAGGTCGGCATCAAGCGCCCGGCGGACCTCTCCAAGGGCACCGCCCCCGGGCCCGGCCGCCCGCCAGCGGGCCAGCCGGGCGGCTGCCTCGGGCATCAGCTCGTCGTGCCAATCCCAGTCCGAGCGGTAGTGGTTGGCGAGCACGGCCAGCCGGATGGCGCTGCCCTCCCAGTCCTTGAGCAGGTCGTGGACGAACACCAGATTGCCGAGCGACTTGGACATCTTGGTGCCGCCCAGGCGCACCATCCCCCCGTGCATCCAGTGCCGGACGAACGGTGTGCCGGTTGCGGCTTCCGACTGAGCCGCCTCGCACTCGTGGTGCGGGAAAATCAGATCTGACCCGCCGCCGTGAAGGTCGATGGTTTCGCCGAGCTCGCGGAGGGCGAGGGCGGAGCACTCGATGTGCCAGCCCGGCCGGCCCGGTCCCCACAGCGAATCCCAAGCCGGCTCGTCGGGCGCCGACGGCTGCCACAGGACGAAGTCGAGCGGGTCCCGCTTGCTGGGATCGTCGGGGTGGCCGCCGCGCTCGCGCGCCAGCTCCAGCATCTCGGCGCGGTCGAGATGGCTCACCTGTCCGAAGGCCGCAAACGACGACACATCGAAGTACACGCCACCCCCCGACTGATAGGCGTGCCCGGTCTCGAGCACCATCCCGATGAAACCGAGAATGTCGGGGATCGCGGAGGTGGCCCGCGGCTCGGAGAACGCCGGAAGCAGGTGCAGGGCAGCCATGTCGGCGTCGAAGCGGCTCACCTCTTCGGCCGCCAGGTCGAGGTAGTGCACGCCGAGTTCCCTGGCCTTCCGCAGGATGTCGTCGTCGACATCGGTCACGTTCCGTACGCACTCGGTGTCGTGGCCGAGGTCGCGGAGGCGTCGCTGCAGGATGTCGTAGGCCAGGTAGGTGGCGGCGTGGCCGAGGTGGGCGGCGTCGTAGGGAGTGATCCCGCAGGTGTACATCTTGACCAGCGGACCAGGATCGAAGGGAACCACCCGCCTCCGGGCGGTGTCGTAAAGGTCCACGTGATCGATTACCTCGCGCCGGACCGATCGGGCAGCCCGGTGATCCGCACCGCGGCGTGGGTTTTATAGCGACGGTTGATCTCGAGCAAGGCGGGGGTCAGGGCTTCTATGGCGAGCGCACTGGCCAGACCGCCGGCGTCAACGCCGCGTAGGCCCGGGAGCCGGTCGACAAGGGCTGACACCTCGCGGGTCGCGGCCCGGTCATCCGAGCAGACCAGCACGTCGGCATCGAGGGGGTGATCGAGGTCGGACCACGGCTCGGCCGGGAGATGGTGGAAGGCGCCGACCACCCGCGACCGCGGCAACGCCCGGGCGACGGCGACGGTCACCGAGCCGGTCGGCGGGATGAGCGGCACCATGTCGCGTCCCCACCGGGTGAGGGCGTTCGCCATGGAGATCACGATCTTGCCGGCCAGAGCCTCCCCTAGAGCAGACACCGTAGTCAGCACGCCGTCCCATGGAGTCGCCACGATCACCAGTTCGGCCTCGGCCGCTCCCGCATTGTCGGCCGGGTGCAGCGGGAGGCTACGGCCGGGCCATCGTCCTCGCAGTTCCGCCACCGTCGCCTCGGCCCGTTCCACCGAGCGCGAACCGACTGACACGTCGACGCCGACGTGAGCCAGCTGCACGGCCACGGCCTGTCCGGCCGGCCCGGTCGCTCCCAATACTCCGATGTGCACCACGGCAGATTGGCACGTGCCGCACCGATGAGTCGATTCCTCGATCCCGGCGGTCCGGCCCGGGGCGGCCGGCTTGGTACGGTGCGGCCATGCGCCTCGTCGGCCGGTTTCGGCGCAGTGGGCCTGTCGATCAGCCCGGCAATCCTCCCCGCCCGGCCCTGCCCCCCCGTCCGGCCCTGCCCCCCCGTCCGGCCCTGCCCCCTCGTCCGG
Organism: uncultured Acidimicrobiaceae bacterium; assembly: GCA_963834725.1. Lineage (GTDB taxonomy): Bacteria > Actinomycetota > Acidimicrobiia > Acidimicrobiales > Palsa-688 > PALSA-693. Next base: position 640,708 of record CAWICN010000001.1, on the reverse strand, counting down.
CCCTGCCCCCCCGTCCGACACTGCTCGGGACTCGGGGGGCCGATGTGTCGGGGGTGCGTCCCGACGGGACCACGATCGAGATGACGGTAGCCGGCGCCTCCACCGGCCTTCTCTTCCTGACCGGATCCTGCTACGGGTGCCAGCCCCTGTGGGAGGGTGCAGCCTCCTGGCGAGGCGCCCGGGCGGCGGCCCCGACGGCCCCATTGCCTGTCCCGCTCGTGATCGTCACCCCGAGCCCGACGACGGAGGACCCCCGGCTCGTCGCCACTCTGGCCCCCGCCTGGATCCCGGTGGTCATGTCGAGCGACGTATGGCACGCCTACCGGGTGGCCCGCGCCCCGTGGTATGTGGGAATTGCCAACGGAACGGTGGTCGCGCACGGGCTGGCCCCCGAGACGTGGTCGGAGCTGCTCGCCGAGCTGGCCCGGCTCCGCGCATCGGGCCCGGCCGCGAGCTAGCGGCGGCCCTCGAGCCGGCCGTCGATGGCAGTGACGATGTCGGCGAAGACCCGGTCGACCGGTTGTTCGCCATCGATATCGACCAGAAGTCCCCGGCCCTCGTAGTAGGCGAGCAGCGGCCGGGTCTCGGACTCGTAGACGTCGAGGCGGTGGGCGATGGTCGACTCGTTGTCGTCGCCGCGTCCCCCGACCTCGGCCCGCGCCATCAGCCGGCGGCGCACCTCGTCGCGGCCAACCCTGAGGTGGATCACGGCCTGGAGCTCGATGCCATCGACCTCCTGGGCCATCTGGTACCCCTCCTCGGCCTGCCTCAGTGTCCGCGGGAAGCCATCGAGCACGTAGCCGCCCGTCCGGGCCGCTTCCACGGCCGGCGGAAAGAGCATCGCGAGGACCAGATCGTCGGGGACCAGGTCGCCTCGTTCGAGGTAGGCGGTCGCGGCCCGGCCGATCTCGGTGGCCCCCGCCACCTCCTTGCGGAGGAGGTCCCCGCTGGATAGATGGGTGATGCCATAGTGGATCGCCAGCTTCTCGGCCTGGGTGCCCTTGCCGGCCCCGGGCGGCGCGACGAGGAGCAACCGCATGGCGGCCGACCATACATCGGCCGGGACCCGGTCGAGCACCGCTGGCCGACGGCGCGGCGCGGCGCCCGGGCCGGCCGAGCCCGTCGGGGTGACTCCTAGTCGAGCCCCATGCCGATGGCGCCCTGCAGCCCGGCCGAGTCCACCCGGGCCAGTGGCACATGCCGGGCATTCATCCGCAATGCGAGCTCCCGGGCCAGGCCGAGCTGACCCCCGCCGGGCGTGGTCCCCGTAGCCTCGACATCGATGACCACCGCATCGACGCCGGCCCGCCGCACCGCGTCGGCGGCTTCCGCCGCCGCCTCCACCGGGTCTCGCCCGGCGGGCCCGGCCGTCGCCCGTCCGTCGGTGACCAGGACCACCCGGGGTCGGTGGGTGGCGGCCCGCGCCGGGGCGGTCGCCAGCTCGAGGGCGGTGGCGATGCCGGCGGCCAGCGGGGTGCGCCCCCCGGTCGGCAGCTGGGCCAGCCGGGCCCGGGCCACCTCGACGCTCCCCGTCGGCCGGAGGATCACCTCGGCCCGCTCGCCCCGAAAGGCGACCAGGCCGACCAGATCCCGGTGCCGGTAGGCGTCGGTCAGGAGTCCGAGCACCGCGCCCTTCGCCGCCTCCATCCGCTGGGGCGCACCCATCGATCCGGACGCGTCGACCGCCAGCACGATCAGGCTGGCCGTAGGTTCGACGCGACAGGCCTCGCGGAGGTCTTCGGGCCTGACCGGGTCCACGCCGGCGTCGAGCCCGCCCGAGGCGGCCATGCGGGCTGCGGCGTGGCGAGCGGTCGCCCCCACGGCGACCGACGCGACCGACCCCATCGGGCCCTGGGGGGCGCGGTCGCCTACCAGCCGGCCGTGACGGTCCTCTCCGTCAACGTGGCCTCGACCGGACGCCGGCGTGGCCGGCGCCCGCCGGGGCGGAACGCCGATCGCCCGCGGTGCCGTGGCGGGCGGATCGGGATCGGGCGGGACCGGGGGTCGTTCACTTCCATCATTTCCGGCATTTCCGGCATTTTCCCCGCTTCTGGGATTTTCGGTGCTTCCGGCCGAGTTCCCCTCAGGGGTATCGGGTCCGCCCTCGTCGTCCGGCGGTTCGAGGGGGCCGAGATGCTGGTTCAGAGCGTCCTCGAGTCGCCGCCGGTCCATGCCGGCCGGTTCCAGGGGGTCGCGGCGGGACCGGTGCGCCAGGGCCATCGGGGCCACCCGCCGAACGTCAGCCTCGCCCACCTCGACCCGGCCCTCCCAGCCGGCGAGAGCGGCCGCGGCCCGGCAGATGGTCAGATCGGCGCGCAATCCCTCCGCGCCCGCGGCCACGCACAACGACGACACCGCCTCCACGAGCCCGTCCGGCAACCGGGCCGACAACGCCACAGTCGACCTCTGGGCCAGAGTCAGCCTGCGCGCCAGCGCCACCTCATCCGCGGCGACCGCCGTGACGACCAGGGCGGGATCTTCGTCGAACGCCAACCGGCGTCGCACAGCCGCCGCCCGCTCGGAGGGATCGGAGCCGGAACGGACCTCGACGGCCAGCCCGAAGCGGTCCAGCAGCTGCGGACGGAGGTCGCCCTCCTCGGGGTTCATGGAGCCGATGAGCAGAAACCGGCTGGCGTGAGTGTGGGAGATGCCCTCCCGCTCCACCCGGTTGACCCCGCTGGCGGCGGCGTCGAGCAGCACATCGACCAGGTGATCGGGCAGCAGGTTGATCTCGTCGACGTACAGCACGCCCCCATCGGCGGCGGCGAGCAGCCCGGGCGAGAAGCGCAGCTCGCCGCCGGTGAAGGCGGCGGCCAGGTCGAGTGTCCCCACCACCCTGTCCTCGGTGGCTCCGATAGGTAACTCGACGAACGGTGCCGAGCCGGGGAGCAGGGCCGCCAAGCCCCGGGCCAGGGTGGATTTGGCGCTGCCCTTCTCACCCCGGAGCAGCACCCCACCGACCCGTGGGTCGATGGCCGTGAGCAGCAGCGCCAGCTTGGCCTCGTCCTGTCCGACGACCGCCGAGAACGGTAGCTGGGGGGGCAGGGCCGTCATCTGGACTCCTCCCAGCCCTCGGCTTCCAGCACGGCAGCGCGAAGCGTCTCCAGGGCGCCGGTGGACGCATCCCACAGGCCGCGCTCGGCCGCCTCCAGAAGGCGTTCCGCCATCGACCGCAGGGCCCACGGGTTGGAAGCCTCGAGGAACTTGCGAACCTCGGGATCGGCGACGTAGGCCTCGGTCACCCGCTCGTACATCCAGTCCTGGACCACGTGGGCGGTGGCGTCGTAGCCGAACAGGTAATCGACAGTGGCGGCCAACTCGAACGCTCCCTTGTAGCCGTGGCCGGCCATCGCGGCGATCCACTTGGGGTTGAGCACGCGGGTGCGCACCACCCGGGCCACCTCCTCCTCGAGGCTGCGGACCCGGGGCCGGGACGGGTCCGCGCTAGTCCCCGAACGCCGCCCGGGGCGCCCTCCCGGTCAGGGCCCGGACCGTGGCGATCATCCCGCCGTGGTCCTGGAGGTAGTCGTCGGAGTCGAAGATGTCGTGCTCGCGGTTGTCCTGGTTCTTGACCGCGATGTCGATGGCGGCGAAGCGGCGGCGCATGGCGTCCGCTGCCGGCACGCCCATCCCCGCCCTCCCGTAGCTGTAGCCGCTCCAGGCCAGGTAGACCGCAGCCAGGTCGGCGTCGGTCCGCCAGTTTCGGCTCTCCAGCAGCGGCAGGATCCCGGAGCCGTACGCCCCTGGCTTGGCCCCGAAGATACGGGGATCCCCGTCCGCGAAGCCGGCCAGGGCAACGGCGTCGTCGAGTAGGGAGATCAGATGGGGGAAGGCGTCCCGAAAGAATCCGGAGATGCGCAGGACCACGTCGACACGCGGGCGCTCCAGTTCTTCGTCGGGCACCAGTTCTACGCCGGTCACCCGCCCCGACTCGGCCTGCCAGAGCGGCCGCACCCCGAGCAGGGCCAGCGCCATGGCGACGTCGTCCCCGCCGGTCCGCATGGCCGCAGTCCCCCAGACCACCAGCCCGACGGTTCGCGGATAGCGGCCCTCCTCGTCGAGATGGCGGGCCAGGAGCCGATCCGCCAGGGCTTGGCCCACCTCCCACGCCAGCCGGCTGGGGAGGGCTTTGGGATCGACAGAGTAAAAGTTGCGGCCGGTCGGCAGGACGTGGGCCATGCCCCGGGTCGGCGCCCCGCTCGGCCCCGGGGACACCCACCGGCCGTCCAGGGCGTCGAGGACGGCGCCGATCTCGTCTGGCGTGCGGTCCAGGGCGGGCTCCAGCACGCCGGGCCATCCATCCGAGCACGGCGGCCTCCCGGTCCGATCCGGCCGCGGCGGACCCTTCCACCACCAGGCGCCGGCATTCGGCTTCCACGGCATCTACCCCGGCCCGCCCCGCCCCCTCGCCAAGGAAGACGCCGAGCCGCTCGGCCACCAGCTGGCGCAGCGAAGGCTGGGAGCCCTGCGGTAGGCGGGTCAGGGCCAGGAGCAAGTCGAGCGCGGGCTTCACCGGCAGGCACCTGGCCGAGCACGTGGAGGCCACCCCGAATCTGGGCGTCTTTCAGCTCGCAGAGATACCCGTCCACCCGGTTGATGAGCTGGTCGAAGGCATCGCCGTCGGGGGCTGCGGCAACGCCGAGGTCCTGGTGGAGCTGGGCGGCGACCAGCAGCTCCCATACCTGTTTCCGGATGGCGGGCAGCTTCGCCGGATCGAGGGCTGCCACCTGGGCGTGCTCGTCGAGCAGCTGTTCCAGTCGGGCCACGTCGTCGTAGGTGTCGGCCCGGGTCATGGGCGGCAGCAGATGGTCGACGATGGTTGCGTGGGCCCGCCGCTTGGCCTGAGCCCCCTCTCCCGGGTCGTTGACGACGAAGGGGTAGACGACCGGCACGTCGCCCAGGGCGACGTCGGGGAAGCAGGCGGCCGAGAGTCCCACGCCCTTGCCGGGCAGCCACTCCAGGGTCCCGTGCTTGCCGGCGTGCACGATGGCGTCGGCACCCCACACCTGGTCGAGCCACCGGTAGAAACCCAGATAGTGGTGGGTCGGGGCCAGGTCCGGGGAGTGGTACACGGCCACCGGCTGTTCCCCGAAGCCGCGGGGCGGCTGGACGGCAACGAGCACCCCGCCGAGGTCGAGGCCGGCGAACACCAGGTCCCCGTTGCCGTCGTCGCGGTAGACCGAGCCGGGGGCGTCGCCCCACGCGGCCTCCACCGCCTGCCGAACGCCGGGAGCCACACCTGACCACCACTCCCGGTAGGCGGCGGCGGGTAGGCGGCCCGGGGCCTGGGCCAGCTGGGCCGGCGTCAGCGTCACGTCCTCATAGGTGAAGGCGTCGATCAGTTCGGCCATGAGGGCGTCGCCATCGGCGGGTATCCGATCGACCCGATAGCCGGCCGCGGCGAGAGCGCCGAGCAGGGCCAGGACCGAGGCGGGCGTGTCAAGGGCGACGGCGTTGCCGATCCGGCTGCGCCGGGTCGGGTAGGCGGACAGCACGATCGCCACTCGCCGCTCCACCGCCGGCGTCGACCGCAGCCGGGCCAGGCGGCACGGCGAGGCCGGCGACGCGGTCGACCCGATCGGGCAGTGTCCGGTAGGCGCTGACCGGGGCTCCCGAGGGTGTCGCCGTCGTCGACCTCCTCGTTGAACGAGAACGGCACCGCGACGATGCGCCCATCGAATTCCGGCAGCGCGACGCGCATGGCGACATCAAGGGGAAAGAGTCCTCCCGGCGCGGCCGCCCACTCATCCCGGGAGGTCGTCGCCGTGATGGCCTGGACCACCGGGACGCCGAGGCTGCCGAGGGCCGTCGCATCCCAGGCCAGCCCGTCGTCGGCTGCGATCCCCGAGACCAGGACGGTGGTGATCAGGGCGTCGGGACGTTCATGGCGAACCAGATCGATGGCGTCGACCCGCCCGGCGGCGTCCGGGCGGAGGCTGTAGCACCAGACGGCGGAGACCATCACCCCACGAGCTTCCAGGCCGGTGCACAGGTCGTCGACGAAGCGGGTATTCCCGGCGACCAGGTGGGCCCGGTAGAAGAGGACGGCGACCCGGGACCGGTTGCGCTCGGGCCGGTCAAGCCGGGTCCGGTAATAAACCCCCGTGGCCGGCACTTCGGCCGGCGGGTCGAACCCGAAACCGGTCATGCAGACGGTGTCGGAGACGAACCGGAGCAGGTGCTCGAGGTTGGCCAGTCCGCCGTGCACCAGGTACTCGAACGCCTGGGCCACCGTGGCGCTCGGGGCCGTGGATGCCGCGGTCAGCTCGGCATCCGGAGCGGCCTCCCCGCCGAAGGCCAGCAGGGGAATCCCATCCGCCCGGCAGTCGCGGCGCAGATCCTCGAACGGCTCGGCCCAGGCGCTGGACCCACCGAGCAGGCGAACCAGCACGACGTCGACGGCCGCGAGATCGGGACGATCAGAGCCGGTGGCCAGCGCGGCGCGCACGGGTGGGAACCCCTCGGGCAGTCCTTCCACCAGTGAGCGCAGGGCCAGGATCTCGCTCGGCGCGTTGGTGAGGAACAGGATCATGGTGCTGCCGCCCGATGGGTGGCGACCGGTTTGCCCTGGCCGATGAGCCGCTTCAATGCGGCCAGGTCCAGATGCGTTTCGATGGCCGTGGCGAGCCGGTCGAAGCGGGCTTCTCTTGCCGCCGCAAACGACACGCCGCTCGGTGCCCACCCTGCGCCCACCCGGCGAGCCACGGTGGCGAGGAACGCCGAACGAAAAGCGTCGCTTTCGAGCAGGCCGTGCAGGCTGGTGCCGGCAATGCGACCGTCGGCAGCACTACACCCCTCGTCGCTGTCGCCGGGCCGGTCGGTGGTGATCCACGGCGCCGACGACCTGGTCCGCCCGTGCCGGATCTCGTAGCCGCTGACCGGCACTCCCAGACCCTGCCCGGCGGTCCAGCGGACCACCTTGTCGGGATCGAAGACGGTTTCGGCGGGCAACAGCCCGAGGCCGGCTACGGTCTGGGCCGGGACGGGATTCGACCGTGTCGTGGATGCGGGTGCCGAGCATCTGGTAACCGCCGCAGATGCCAAGGATGGTGGTCCGCCCGCCCGGCTCCGACGCCAGGGCCGAGATGGCTTCGGCCAGGCCGCTCTGCCGCAGCCAGCGCAGGTCGGCGACGGTGGCCTTCGTGCCCGGCAGGATGAGCAGGTCGGGGCGGCCCAGCGCGGCGGCGGTGTCCACCCATCGCGGGCGCACCGACGGCTCGACGGCCAGGGCGTCAAGATCGGTGAAGTTGGAGATACGGGGAAAACGGACGGCAGCCACGTCCAGCCCGCCGGTGCCCGGAGCTGGCGACGTTGGATCGGCCCATTCGGCCCCGAGGGCCAGCGAGTCCTCGCCGTCAAGGCCGATCCCTTCCAGCCAGGGCAGCACGCCGAGGGTCGGGACTCCGGTGCGGCGACCCAGCTCTCCGGGGCCGGTGCCGAGCACGGCCGGATCGCCGCGGAACTTGTTGATGACGAAGCCACCGACGGTGGCGCGGAGATCGTCCGGGAGCAGGGCCACCGTTCCGTACAGGGCGGCGAAGACCCCGCCCCGGTCGATGTCGCCGACGACGATGGCGCACAGGCCGGCCTCGGCACGCGACCCGGAGATTGACGATGTCGCCGTCGAGAAGATTGATCTCTGCCGGGCTGCCAGCCCCCTCGCACAGGACCACGTCGAAGCGGGAGCGGAGATCGTCGAGTTGCTGAAGGATGAGGCCGGATAGCGCCGGCTTGGCCCGCTGGTAGTCGGCGGCGCCCAGGACCTGCCAGGGCCGGCCCATCACGATGACCTGGCTGGTCCGGTCGGACTGGGGTTTGAGGAGGATCGGGTTCATGGCGACCTCCGGCGCGACCCCGGCGGCCTGAGCCTGGGCGGCCTGGGCCCGCCCGATCTCGTGGCCGGCGGGGGTGACGGCCGAGTTGAGCGCCATGTTCTGGGCCTTGAACGGCGCCACCCGGATCCCTCGCCGGGCCAGCAGCCGGCACAGCCCCGTCACCACGGTGCTCTTTCCGGCGTTGCTGGCCGTGCCGCACACCATGAGGCCGCCCCGCAAGTCCGGCACTATCGGAGCGGTCACTGGCAGAGCGCCCGCTGGAGCCGGGCCAGGCCGCCGGGCATCGGGGACCGCGATGCGCACGGTGCCAGGCAGGCCGAAGCTGGCGCAGTCGCGCACGCAGATGGCCGCGGCCGCCAGCCGGTCCCGCAGGCCCGGGGCCCGGACAAGCAGCCAGTTGGCCTGCGACGGGAGCGCCCGGTAGCCGGCATCGCCGAGGGCCGCGGCCAGGTCGTCGCGAAGCCTGGCCATGCCAGCGGCCCACGCCGGGAGGTCGACAGTGGCGAGCAGTTCGGGGAGGGCGGCGGCGGCCAGTCCGTTGAGGGCCCATTGGGGCTGGCGCACCTCCAGCCGCGCCGCCATGGCCGCGGTCGGGGTCAGCACGTAGCCGACCCGCAGCCCGGGGCAGGCCAGCAGCTTCGTCAGCGATCCGATGACGACAGCCCCCATGTCGGCGTCGCCTCTCGTCCAGGTGCCGGTGGCGAGCGGCCAGAACGCCTCGTCCCACACCAGGGCGGTCTCGTCCGGCCCCGCCAGCAGCCCGGTCGGGTTGTGCGGGTTGGAGCGCCATCGCCCGGCGCCGGGGTCGAGGGCGGGAAGATGGCGCCGGTACAGCGAGAACTCGGGCTCGTCGACCCAGCCAGCTCCGAGCTCGGCGGCCACCAGGGCGATGGCCTCGGCGCCGCCGTTGGTGAGCAGGAGCCGGTCGAGTGCGACGCCCATGCACGGCCGCCAGGGCCGCCGTGGCCGGGGCCGGGTCGGGATAGCGGCCGATGGCGTCGAGGTGCCGGGCGACCACGGGCGTGGGGTCGGGGGCCACGGGATTCAGGCTGGCCGACAGGTCGAGCACCGCGTCCGGCTCGACGCCGAGGGCTCGTGGCCAGGCGGGCCCCGTCCCCGCCGTGGGCGCCGGCGGCGGTGCGGCCGACCTCATCTCCGCCCCTAGGGAGCGGCCGCCAGGCCGCGCCCGACGAGGCCGACCGGCCGCGGCCCGACCACGCCGAGCGGCCGCCACGGCCGCGCCCGACCAGGCCGAGCAGTGCCACAGCCGCGGTCACGTGACGGCTCAGCCGGACGGCCCGGGCGATGTCGGCGGCGTCGCGGGGGCGACCCGGTCCCGAGCGAAGGCCGGAGCTCTCGCGCGGCCGCCGTAGATGTTGCAGCCGCCGAGCCGCACCCCCAGGGCGGCCGCGAAGGCCGCTTCGGCCACGCCGGCGTTGGGCGAGGGATGGGCGCCCGCCTGGTGACGGACGGCGGCCCAGACCCGGGCGGCCGCGCCGGGGCGCACGACGGCGACCAGCAGCGGCGGTCAGGCGGGCCGGGACCCAGCCGGCCAGGTCGTCGGCCCGGGCCGCGGCCCAGCCGAAGCGGGCGTATCGGGGCGAGCGGTGGCCGACCATGGCGTCGAGCGTGTTGATCGCCCGGTAGGCCAGGACGGCAGACGCCCCGCCCCAGGCCGCCCACAGCGCGGCGGCGACGACCGCATCGACGGTGTTCTCCGCCACCGATTCCACGACGGCCCGAACGATCTCCGCTTCGTCCAGGCCCGTCGGGATCCCGCCCGACCAGCGCCGGGAGCCGAGCGCGGGCCGCGTCGAGGTCGCCGGCAGCCAGGGCGCATAGCGACCTCGTTGGCGGCCCCGGCCAGCGCCCGGCCAGCCACCGCGACATAGGTGGCAAGCACCAGACCGGCCCGCCGACGCCAGGCAGCCGCGGCCGTCCGGCCGTCGCCGCTGCGGTCGAGGAGCGACCCGACGAGGGCCGCGGCACCGGCACCGGCCGCGGCGTAGGCGAGACCCCGCCGCCGCGAGTCGGCGTACCACCGGGCTTCGAGACCCTCCATGGCCCGGCCGAAGGCCGCCACGGGATGCCACGAGGCCGGTGGCTCACCCAGGAGCCAGTCCGCGGCGATCCCGGCTGCTACCGCGCCGAGGGCACCCTGTCGCGGCGGGATCACTGTGCCGGTCCGTGCTCTCGCGGCGGGATCAATGTGTCGCTCCGTGCTGTCGCGCCGGGATCAATGTGTCGCCCGTGCTGTCGCGCCGGGATCAATGTGTCGCTCCGTGCTGTCGCGCCAGTTCAACCTGTCGCTCCGTGGGGCCCACCGGCGCCGGACTATTCCGGTGCCCGCCTGAGCTACCGGTGCCGGCGCTACCACCGGGCCGCCGCCACCAGCAGGCCGGCGGTCTCCGCCAGCACCCCTGCATGCACCGAGCACGTCACCGGTGAAGCCGCCGATCCGCCGGCGAGCCAGATGCGGCGACCGCGGCGGCCACGACCAGGGCCGCGGCGCCGCTGGCCAAGCCGGGAACGACCCGCCATCCGGCCAGCAACGCACGCCCCCAGGACCACCCCGGCGCCAAGCCAGACCCACTGCCGCCCGCGCCGTCCTCGACGCGGCGACGAGCCGGCTGGAAGGCGCGGGCCAGGCCGCGCTCGCCGCGGGCGTAGGGCAGGCTGCGGGCCATGACCGCCATGGTGGTGCGAGACAGGCACCACAAGCCGGCAATGCAGAAGGATCCCCGGCCGCAGCGGCGCTCAGGGCCGACCCAGCGGAGCAGCAGGACGGTCCCGCCCACGGCGACGCCGAAGGCCCCGACGCCGGGATCGGCCATGACCGCCAGACGCCGGCCCGGTTCCATGGGCGCGCAGCAGCCCGTCGGCGCTGTCGACCAGGCCGTCGAAGTGGAGCATGCCCGTCACGCCCAGGTCGGCGGCGACCACGACGGCGGCCGCAACCGGATAGGGCCAGGCCCGGGCGGCCAGCCACCAGAGGCCCCCGAGCGCCAGGCCCAGGGCGGCGCCGACGAGCGGAAACCAGTCGAAGGTCGTCGGTCCGGGTGGACGAGCGCCGCCGAAGGGAGTGAGGAAGGACAGCGCGGCGCGCACCTCACCCCTCCTCCCCCGCCGAGGACCACCGGGGCCGGATCCAGGGCGAGCACCCGCCCGGCCACCACCAGCAGCACCCGGTCGGCGATATCCGCCACGGCCCGGTTCACCGAACCAAGCGCGTCGCGGAACTGCCGGCCGGCCTCGCTGTAGGGATGGACACCCAACCCCACCTCGTCGGAGACCAGCACGGCCGGTGCCGACCTGGCTTGCAGGACCGTGCAGAGACCGGCCGCGTCGGCGGCGAAGCCGGGCGTGCCGGCCACCCAGGTGCCCGAGGGCGTCGACCAGGACGCTGCCCTCGACCTCGGCCAGCACCTCGATCAGGCCGGCCCCGGCCTCGACGGTGCGCCACGTGGCCGGGCGCCGCCGGCGGTGGGCCTCGATCCGGGCCGCGAACTCGGGATCCGGCCGCGACGGGTCGCTCGCCGCCGTGGCCAGGTAGGCGACCGGCGGAGGCAGGGCGGCCGCCAGCCGTTCGGCCACCTCGGATTTGCCGCTCCGCGCTCCACCCAATACCAGGGTGATCCTCGGCCTTGCTGCTGCCAACGTCCTCGCGTCCCTCCGAATCGACCGGGGGCAGGCAGGTTTCCTGACTCCCGGATCCACTCTCCCCCGGCCTTCCAACCCCGAGGGGCCGTGGCCATTTGGTGGAGGTTCGCTCCCCGGTCACAGTTGCGGGACAGTCCCGGAGTCGCACCGGGTTCCCTGCGCTACGCGCGGTGATGCTAGGTGGCTGACGCCCCGGCCAGCCGGACGCTCCGGGGCGACGGCGCTCCTCCGGCCGCCGGCCGATCTAGGGTCAGGCCATGGCGCGCGCCGAATCCATCGTCCTGCTCAACACCGGCGACGGAAAGGGGAAGTCCTCCGCCGCCTTCGGGGTGATGGCCCGGGGTTGGGCCCGGGGCTGGCGGGTCGGGGTGGTGCAGTTCGTGAAGGGCGGGAAGTGGAAGACCGGCGAGCGGAAGCTGGCCGACCATCTGGGCATCGACTGGCAGACCCTGGGCGACGGGTTCACGTGGGAGTCCACCGATATGGACGAGACGGCCGCCAAGGGCCGCCACGCCTGGGAGGTGGCGGCCGCCAAGCTGGCCTCCGGCGATTATGACCTGCTGATCCTGGACGAGCTGACCTACGCGGTCAGCTACGGATGGGTTCCCGTCGACCAGGTGGTCGCGGGCATCCAGAACCGCTCGCCCGGGACCAACGTGGTCGTCACCGGTCGCAACGCCGCCCCAGAACTGGTCGACCTCGCGGACACGGTGACCGAAATGCGCAAGGTCAAGCACGTCTACGACCGTGGCGTCAAGGCCAAGAAGGGCATCGAATATTGACGGCAGCCGACCGGAAGGGACGAGGACCGGCGCGGCTGCGGCCGGCCCACGACGGCGACGGCTGGGATGTGATCGCCCTGATCGGGGCGTGCTGGTCGGAGTACCCCGGATGCATCATGGACGTCCACGGTGAATGCCCCGACCTGCTCGAGCCGGCGGGCGCCTACCGCCGCCTCGGAGGCGAGTTCTGGGTGGCGACCGACGAGTGCGGCACGGTCATCGCCACTATCGGCTGGCGTCCGCTCGACCGGAGTCGAATCGAACTCGAGCGGCTCTATGTCAACCCCCGCTGGCGGCGTCGGGGCCTGGCCAACGCCTTGTCGGACCTGGTGGAGCAGACTGCGACCGCCCGCCGCGCCACCTCGATCGAGCTGTGGAGCGATACCCGCTTCGAGAACGCCCATCGCTTCTACGAAGGGCGCGGCTACGTCAGGGCGGGCCCCGACCGCGAGCTCGGCGACCTGAGCCACACACGCGAGCATCATTACGCGAAGGCGTTGCCATCAGGCTGAGTGCCGATGGCCGCCGGGCCAGCTTCGGCGGAGGCCGAGCCCGGCGGCGTCTCCCCGCCGCCGGCCGATTGTGGTCAGTACTACCTCAGATACGATGTACTACTGACCACAATGGCGGGGGCCGGGCGGTGTAGAACGGCTCGTGGCCTCAACTCAGGATGGCCTCCGCTTCGATCTCCACCCGCCAGCGCGGGTCGAGCAATGCCGCCACCACGACCATGGTGGCAGCCGGGCGCGCCGCGCCGAAATAGACGGCGTGCACGGAACCGACCTCGCCGGCATCCTCCGGGGACGTCAAATAGATGCGGGTCCGAACCACGTCGGCCGGCCCGGCTCCGGCTTCCGCAAGGGCGGCGGCGATGATCTCGCAGCACCGGAGCGCCTGGTCGGCCGCGCCAGGGAGGCAGGAGCCGTCCGGCCAGATGGGCGCGGTCCCGGCGATGAGAACCCGGTCCCCGACCCGGACGGCCCGGCTGAAGCCGACCTGCGCCTCGAACGGCGACCCCGAACTGATGTGCTCCCTGGGTGGCATGCCTCTATCGTGCCCGCACCGCCTGGCCAGCGGGGACGGTTATCGTGTAGCACCCCGCGAGGTCGTTGACCTGGTGAGGTCATTAATAGAAAAGAAGGACGGCCCAACGGGTGATCTCAGGGGTTCGACAGCCTGAGGGCGGCATCGATGAACGCCAGGCGATCGGCGTTCTCGGCAATCAGCTTCGAGATCGGCTTTCCCGCGCCATGCCCGGCCGCCGTCTCGACTCGTAGCAGCACCGGCGCCGTGCACGCCTGGGCGCGCTGCAGGGTGGCTGCGAATTTCAAGGAGTGACCCGGGACCACGCGGTCGTCGTGGTCGCCGGTCATCAGGAGGGTCGGGGGGTAGCAGGTGCCGGGCCGCACGTTGTGCAGCGGCGAGTAGGCGAGCAGCCAACGGAACTGTTCGGGATCGTCGGGGCTGCCGTAGTCACTCGTCCACGCCCAGCCGATAGTGAAGTGATGGAAGCGGAGCATGTCGAATACACCGACATCACTAACGGCTGCACCGAACAGTTCCGGGTGCTGGGTCAGGCTGGCCCCCACCAACAGGCCGCCGTTGGAGCCGCCGTAAATCGCAGTTCGGCGAGGGTCGCTCCAGCCCGACTCGTTGAGCCAGCGAGCGCAGGCGCGGAAGTCGTCGAACACGCGTTGCTTGACGGCCAGCCGCCCGGCGTCGTGCCAGGGCCGGCCGTACTCGCCCCCGCCACGGAGGTTGGCGACCGCCAGCAGGCCGCCCCGTTCCAGCCAGACCGCGAACGGCAAGGAAAACGAGGGGGGGACGGGTATATCGAACCCGCCGTACCCATACAGGATCACCGGGACCTCGCCCGTGGGGACTGCGTCCCTTCTGCGAGTCAGGAACATCGGCACGCGGGTCCCATCCTCGGACGTCGCAAAGACCTGTTCAGTGAGATAATCGCCCGGGTCGATGCGGGCGGTGGAGTCATGCAGCACCGCCGTCCTGCCACGGGCCAGGTCGTGCGACCACACCGCCCCGGATTCGGTGAACGAGGTCACTCGAAAATGGATCGTGCTGCTGCCGGCTCGGCCCTCGATGTTGACGACCGACACCAAGCCGGGCAACGTGATGTCCCGCACGTAGGAACCGTCGACTTCGTGGACGCGCAGGACCGACCGGGCATCCTGCAGGTAGTGACAGAGGAGCCGTCCCCCGAAGAGGTAGGCGGCGACAAGGGTGTCGTGTCCTGCCGCGACCACCTCGTTCCACCGGTCCCGGCCAGGATCCTCCAGTTCGATGGCGACCAGCCGGCCCAGGTCGGCGTCGAGGTCGGTCGCTACGAAAAATGTCGATCCGACATTGCCGACCACCGCGGCTTTGGTGTCGAAGCCCTCTACCAACGTCCGGTAGCCATTGTCGGGCTGGTCCAGGTCGAGCACCTCTATCTGGGTCTCGGGATTCGTTCCCCGCTCAATCGAGATGATCAGATAGCGGCCGTCGTCACTGACCGCGGCGGCGGGCAGCCAGTCGGGCTGCTCCGGAGTGGCAAAGACCAGCGTGTCGCCCTCCTGGGCGGTTCCGATCTGATGGAAAAGGATCCGGGGAGCCCGGTTTTCCGCGTCGAATTCGCGTCCGGGATCGGGGCGCGCCATCTCACCGTAGAAGAACCCAGATCCGTCCCGGCGCCACGCGGCTCCGCTGAACTTCGACCAGTCGACGACGTCGTCGCGGTCGAGGCCGGTGGCGACATCGCGCACCCGCCACGTCATCCAATCCGAACCCCCGGCGCTGGTGGCGTACGCCAGCAAGGTACCGTCCTCGTTCACCGAGAGCCCGGCGATCGCGACGGTGCCGTCCTCGGACATCGTGTTGGGATCGAGCAGGACGCGACCCTCGGCGCCAGGGGCGGCGCCGACGTACAGGACCGGCTGGTCCTGGAGTCCGCTGTTGCGCGTCTGTAACCATTGTCCACCGCGCTCGAACGGCACGTCGAACCTCGGGTAGTCCCACAGTTCGGACAGGCGGGCGCGGATCTCCTCTCTGGCAGGAACCCGGGCCAGAAAGCGTTCGGTCAGGGCGTTTTGGGCCGCGATCCACGTCCGGGTACCCGGATCGTCAGCGGTCTCCAGCCAGCGGTACGGGTCGGCGACCGGTACGCCGTGCAGCTCCTCGACGAGGTCGTCCCGGCGGGCGAGTGGATAGTCGAGCGGATGATCGATGGACACAGACTCATGATGCGCGCGCCGTGACCTGGCCGGTGCCACCATTTCACGAGCGAAGCGCTCAGCCGTAATACTGCTGCGTGTTGTCGACGGAGGGGTACTTGAGACCCACCGGGCCGGCGCCGAAGACCCGGAGCAGATTGCCGGTGATCTCCTGCATGAGCCGGGCCGGGCAGCTGGCGCCGGGGGCGCAGTTCTGCAGCGATGGGATCCAGCCGACCGTGCCGCTGGAAAACACGCCGGCACCGCTGCCCGGCATGGTGTAGTAGCTGGTGTCCGCATAGCTGCGATCCGGGTGCCCGGTGATGGTCACCCGTGAGTGGGCGAGGATGTCGACCCCGGCCGGTACACCGCCGAGCGAGGGATCGTACGCCTGGAAGTCGCCGTTCAGCACGTCCGGGACGGTGGCGTCGACGCCGAGACCGGTGCCGGCGAACAGCCAGGAAGACGGCTGCGAAATCACCAGCGGAAAGGACCCGCTGTTGTCGTAGTAGCCCACGTAGTCGCCTCCGACCAGTTCGCTGTCGGGCAGGCTGGCGGGGGCCTGGCCCCACCAGTTTTGCGAAACCTCGGGGTTGTCCACGCCGTACAGAGGGTCGGCCTGGGGGTCCCGGTAATTGACCATCTCGCGGTCCGACCCGACCGGTGAGGGCTCCAGCCGCACCTTGCGGAGAACGGGGCTGGCCCCGAAGAAGATCAGATTGACGCCGTGACCGGCTGCCGCGGTCGCCGCCTGCCGCATTTCGAGCGACCACTCCTCGTCATGGCCTGGAGATATCAGCACCCGGTGGCTGGTGAGCAGGCTCCCGTGGGTCGAGAGGGTGATGTCGGTCCAGTAGGTGACGTCGAGGCTGTGCTGCTCGGCGAAATAGGTCAGCGGGTACATCAGGGACAGGTAGGAACCGGCACCGTTACCGACGTCGTAGGGCCGGTCAAACGACACGACTCTCGAGCGGCTCGAGCACGGGTACACATTCGAGGCACACGCGGACGCGCCCTGGTAGAGGTCGAAGCCGCCGTAGGGGTTGAAGGCCTGGTCGGTGAGTACTCCGGTCATGAGCACGTAGGTGGCGGCGCTGGCCGGATCCCACACCGTGAGGGGGATGTAGCTCTGCTGGCCGCCGCTGCCGACGAGCTTCAACAGATACTGGCCCTGCACCCACGCCCCGGTGATCATCACCCGGAGGGATGGACGCCAGTTGCACTCGACCATGTTGGTGGTGCTCGTCAGCGGGCACGCGGGCTGAACCATGCCAGTGGTTTGAGCCGATTGCCAGAAGAGCCGCCCGCCCAATCCCTGGTAGTACCCCATGCGGTATGCATCCACGTGAAAGCTCGCCGCCGGGGTCGAGACGTACAGCGTCGCGATCTGGCCCTCCTCGGCCTGAACCAGGTTGGCGTATCCCGCAATCCCGTTGGAGGTCTGCGCACCCGTGATCTGCCAGGCCGACGTACCGGGCTTGGCATTCTCATTGGCCACCCAGGCGGCCGTGACGCCATACGGGCTCGACCCGCGGATCCCTTTGGTGGCACCCACCGTCGAGGAGGCCGGGGACGTAGGAGGCGAGGTGGACGCCGCCCGGTGGGCGACGGTGGTCGGGACGCCCGTCGAATGGGATTTGCCGGTCGCCGATAGCGCGGCAACGACGACGATCAGTAGCACGGTACCGACGAGCACAATGGCCGCGATTCGGCGCCCGGTATAAGAGACCCGACGGTGCGCCGGCAGGGACATCGGATGCCTCCTTTCGGCGGGCTCGATCTTCGACAGGGTGACCGTAACGGAATTGTGGTTCTACGGGGTGACCGTAACCGGAACCGTGGTCGGCACCAACTCGACCCAGGTGCGGCCCGGCTGGAGCCGGATCCCACGGCCGGTGGCGTCGAGCAACTCGGTGGTGCGGCTCAGGCTGGGCCGAAACCATCGGCCGGTGATCACCGCTCCGTTCCGGAAGACCTGAGCCGGCCCGGACCCGGTGAGCACCAGGTTGTTTTCGTGGATACCGGTGGCGTCTTCAACATACGGAGTCGGGTACATCACGACCTTCATGACCACGATGTTGGTCGCCGTGATGTCACCGCCCTCCCCCATCGTGGCTGGACCGGAGCCGGCGTACGAGCGCAGCCACTCGGACTGTCGGGGCAGCCACGTCCAGTTTAGGTCGGAGAACAGGTAGTTGATGTTCACGCTGGCGGCGGCGGAGTGTGCGGGGAGCGCCCCGTACAGGAAGACCGGAGCCGGCGGCACCAGTGGCGCGTGGTTCGCGACTCCGGCGGCGTACAGCGCGGCCGTGCTATTGACCAGATTGTGAGGGACAGAGCGGGCCTGGTCGCGCCAGTAGCCGCCAGCCCGGCCGAGCCCGACATCGATCAGCGAGGACGAGTCGACCTTGTTGACCACCCACGAGATGGCGCCGGCGTACGCGAAAAGCGGATGGGCGCCGTACTGCCGGACGATATCGGGATCGATGAGCCGACCCGACCGGACCGGTTCGAGGCGGCTGGCATCCTGGCACTGATAAATCGAGATGAAGCGGGTGATGCCGCCCTCCACCGGCTCCTCGTAGACGACGTCCGCGGTGGAAAGGCCGTACTGGGGACGGGCTTCTGGAAGGTTCTCCACCTTGACGGCCAGGGCCGGGCGGGGCGGCACGTGTCCACCCGGGGCGGGTTGGCCGGTCAGCGGGCAGGTCGCCACCTGGGGTTTCGGTTTTGGCCGGGCGGCGGTCGTTGGCGGCATGGTGGTCGGCGGCGTGGTCGTGGTCGAGGCCGTGCTCGGGGGCGCGGCCACGGTGTGGTGCCCTCCGCAAGCCGCGGCCAAGCCCCCCATGATGAGCACGCCCATAACGACCCGGATCGAGCGCCGCGGGACAACGGGAAAACGGCTGGACACGCCGGGACAGGGTAATTGGCCAGCCCTCCCGGGTCCCGGCAGGATCCGGCCAGCACAGAGAGCGGTTGCTCGGCCCGGTTCGGCGCTTGCGAGCCCGGCCCCCCACCCTCCGCCAGCCCCTAAGGAAGTCGGCGAGGGCGGCCGCCACCGGTGTCCGTTTTGCCCGGTCCGTGGGGACCTGGACCCGAGCACCTGCACCCCCGACCTCGAGGAACACCGCTACTGTCTAGTACGTTGAACAGTAGATGAGGTCGAGGGAGGTTATCCGGAAGATCGAACGGCTAGGAGGCGTCAGGGTCCGCCAAGTTGGCTCCCCTCTGACCATGCGGGTCGGCGAGTGCCAGACAGTGGTCCCCGTTCACAGCCGGGACCTCTCCCCCGGGACCTTGCGAGCAATCGAGCGGGCATTCGAGCCCTGCCTCGGGAAGGGATGGTTGAGACGATGAGCACCTACAAGGCCCGGTTCTGGCGCGAGGGCGATGATTGGGAAGTGGAACTGGTCGGCGACGAGAACGTGCACACCTTCGCGTCCACCCTGGGCCGGGCTCGTCGTTACATCCGGGAGGCTGCGGCCGCCATGTACGACCTCGAAGTCGACCAGGTCGCTATCGAGGAGCAGGTCGAACTTCCCGGCGATCTCGGCCATCGCGTCGATGTAGTACTTCACCGCCGAGCCGAGATGGAGCGCACTGTCGAGCAGGTCGGCGAGCAAACCGCCGACGTGGTTGGCGATCTGCTCCGATCCGGCCTGTCGGTCCGCGACACCGGCGACCTCCTTCACCTCTCCGCAGCGCGGGTGCATCAGCTTCACAACTTGGAGGCGCGGGCACTACCGCTGGCCGGCCCGCGCAAGGTCGAGCGCCCGTGATCAGCAAGGAAAGGGGACTCGCGATCAATGGGGAGCGGGTCCGATGAGCATCCACAGCCGGACCCTCGAGCGACTGGACGAGAAGGGCCGTCGGCAGACGGTCTACGACGTGCATTTGCGTGACCAGAACGACCGCCCCTATCAACGGACGTTCGCCAGCAAGGCGGTAGCCCGGGCGTTCGAGGCCGCCCAGGTGCCCGCCAAGTCCAAAGAAAACATGGCGGACCCGAGAGGCTCCAGGCGGACCGTGGCTCATCCGGCGGCCGCCTGGCTGCCTTCCGAGCCTGGTGGTCGCCGACGTCGACCCGCTGCGGGCCTCTCTGCGAGTCTCCGGCCAGCTCTCCCGGAGCGGGGTCAGGCAGGTCCCGAAGACCACCGCCGGCGCCGGATCCTGTCGATCCCGGTCTGGCTGGTCGACATGATCGCAGCGGTGATGGCCTACCAGGGGAGAACCGCGGCCGACGCCGGCGAGCTGATCTTCACCTCAGGCGAGGCCACCCCGTTGCATTATTCGAACTGGCGGCACCGGATCTGGCTGCCCGCCCTGCCAGCGGGCCGGGCTGGCCGGGTCGCGATTCCATGATCTGCGCTCGATGGCACCTAGCGCGCTGATCGCCTCGGGCACCGACGTGAAGACCCAGCGCCGGCTCGGTCACGCCAACCCGCAGACCACCCTGGCGCTCTACGCCCGGGCCACCGAGCAGGCGGACCAGAAGGCGGCCGAGGCAGTAGGCGCCAGGTTCCGCCCGGAGCGGGCCGCCGGCGACTGAGCGTCCCCGAAATGTTGGATGATTGTTGGATCGAGCCCCTCTCCGGAGGGGTTCTTCCGCGTCGACAACGCCCTGACCAGCCAATGTGTGGTGGGCGCTAGAGGACTCGAACCTCCGACCTCAGCCGTGTGAAGGCTGCGCTCTAACCAGCTGAGCTAAGCGCCCCGAACCCTGGCCCTGCTGGAGAGCGCGATCCGGGGGCCACACCCTGGGTGGCGTGGCCGTCCCGGCATCATAACCGTGGCGGGACCCTGACGTACCCGGCCGGCCCGGGCGCCAGGAGGGGACAAGACGGGGGTGGACAGCGCCTGAGGAGCAGAGGCCTATTGGCGAGCGCAGCAGGCGCTGATCACCTATCCTGTAGTGCGGCAAGGGCCAGCGACGTCCCTTCCGCGTGGACCTGTCAGCACCGATCCCCGGAAGGAAGTACATGGCTCCGTCATTCACGGCGGCTGGTCTCTATCGCCCCGAATTCGAGCACGATGCGTGCGGGGTGGCTTTCGTCGTGGACATGCACGGTCGCCGCAGCCACGGGATCGTTCGCATGGGGCTTGACAGCCTCTGCCATCTCGAGCATCGAGGCGCCTCCGGGGCAGAGGTCAACACCGGCGACGGGGCCGGGATCCTGGTCCAGATCCCCGACCGCTTCTGCCGCGAGGTGGCAGGGTTTGCACTGCCCGAGGCCGGGGCGTACGCCACCGGCATCGGTTTCCTGCCCGTCGGGGACGCGGCCGCGGCAGCCGCCCGGCGCCAGGTTGAACAACTGGCCGCCTCGGAGGATCTGGTCGTGCTCGGTTGGCGGGAGGTGCCGACCGACCCGTCTCCCCTCGGGAGCATCGCTCGCGGTGCCATGCCGAGCTTCTACCAGGTCTTCGTGGCCAGGCCGGCCGGCCACCACGGCCTCGACCTGGAGCGGCGGGTCTTCATCCTGCGCAAGCGGATTGAACACGAGCTGACCGGCATCTACTTTCCCTCGCTCTCGGCGCGTACCGTGATCTACAAGGGCATGCTGACCGCCCCACAGGTCGAGGTCTTTTACCCCGAGCTGACAGATCAGCGCCTCGATAGCGCCCTGGCGCTGGTCCACTCCCGCTTCTCCACGAACACCTTCCCCAGCTGGCCGCTCGCTCATCCGTACCGCTATCTCGCCCACAACGGGGAGATCAACACACTGCAGGGCAACCGCAACTGGATGCGCGCCCGGGAGGACATGCTGGCCAGCGACCTCTTCCCCGGTGAGCTGGACCGGGTGTTTCCAATCATCACGCCCGGGGCCAGCGATTCGGCCAGCTTCGATGAGGTGCTCGAACTCCTGCACCTCGGCGGGCGCTCCCTGCCTCACGCCGTGTTGATGATGATCCCCGAGGCGTGGGAGCAACACCGACATATGGACCCGGCCAGAAAGGCCTTCTACCAGTTCCATGCCGCACTGATGGAGCCGTGGGACGGGCCGGCGTCGATCGCGTTCACCGACGGCACCGTGATCGGCGCCGTTCTCGACCGCAACGGGCTGCGCCCCTCTCGCTACTGGGTGACCGACGACGGCCTGGTGGTGATGGCCTCCGAGGTCGGGGTCCTCGACATCGATCCCGCCAGGGTCGTAGCTCGCGGCCGACTGCAGCCTGGCCGGATGTTCCTCGTCGACACCAGCAAGGGCCGCATCGTCGCCGACGAGGAGATCAAATCCACCCTGGCCGCCGAACACCCTTACGCCGAGTGGCTGGCGAGCAAACAGATCCATTTCGACGATCTGGCTCCCCGTTTGCCGCTCACCCCGCAGCACGCGTCGATCCTGGCCCATCAGCGCATCTTCGGCTACACGACCGAGGACCTGAAGGTGCTCCTGGCTCCGATGGCCGAGACGGGCTACGAGCCCATCGGCTCGATGGGGAGCGACACGCCGGTCGCCGTGCTGTCAGATCGGCCCCGGCTCCTGTACGACTATTTCCACCAACTCTTCGCCCAGGTGACCAACCCGCCACTCGACGCCATCCGCGAGGAGCTGGTCACCTCGCTGGCCAGTACCATCGGCCCGGAGCGCAACCTGCTGGCACCGGAGCCCGACAGCTGCAACCAGATCGTCATGCCCCGTCCGGTCCTCACCAACGAGGAGCTGGCCAAGCTCCTTTACATCAACGAGGACGGTTCCCGGGTCGGCTGGCAAAGCTTCGCCATCGACGGGCTGTTCCCGGCCAAAGCCCCTGAGCCGGGCGTCGCCCTGGGCCAATCCCTGGCCGACGTGTGCGAGCGGATCGACGCCGCTATCGACGCCGGCGCCAAGGTCATCGTGCTCTCCGACCGGCACTCCTCGCCCGAGCTCGCCCCGATCCCCGCGCTGCTTCTCGTCAGCGCCGTCCACCACCATCTCATTCAGAGAAAGACCCGCACCCGCGTTGGTCTCGTCATCGAAACCGGGGAGGCCCGCGAGGTGCACCACATGGCGCTCCTCCTCGGCTATGGCGCGGCAGCCATCAACCCTTACCTGGCTTTCGACACCATTACGGATCTGGTCGGCGATGGGGCCCTGGACGGCATCACGCCCCGCCAGGCCATCCGCAACTACATCAGGGCCTGCGGCAAAGGCGTCCTCAAGATCATGTCCAAGATGGGTATCTCGACCGTGGCCTCCTACACCGGTGCTCAGGTGTTCGAGGCGGTCGGGCTCTCGAGTCACATCGTCGACGCCTACTTCACCGGAACGGTGAGCCGCATCGGCGGGATCGGCCTGGACGAGATCGCCGCCGAGGTGCTCGCCCGGCACGCCCGAGCCTTCCCGTCCCGGCCCAGCGAGCTGGCTCATCGGGACCTCGAGGGTGGGGGCGAGTACCAGTGGCGCCGGGAGGGCGAGTTCCACCTGTTCAACCCGACCACCGTTCACAAGCTGCAGCACTCGACCCGGACGGGACGCTACGACATCTTCAAGCAGTACACGCGGGCGGTCGACGACCAATCGACCCGGATCGGGACCCTGCGGGGCCTCTTCCGGCTCCGTTCGACCGAGGAGATCGGGCGGCATCCCGTGCCGCTGGAGGAAGTCGAGCCCGTCTCCGCCATCGTGAAGCGCTTCAGCACGGGGGCGATGTCGTACGGATCCATCTCGGCCGAAGCCCACGAAACCCTGGCCATTGCTATGAACCGGATCGGTGGCCGTTCCAACACGGGGGAGGGCGGCGAGGACGCCGACCGGTATGTGCCCGACCCCAACGGCGACCTGCGCCGCAGCGCCATCAAGCAGGTGGCGTCCGGTCGATTCGGCGTCACCAGCGAGTATCTGGTCAACGCCGACGATCTCCAGATCAAAATGGCCCAGGGCGCCAAGCCCGGCGAGGGCGGCCAGCTCCCCGGGCAGAAGGTGTACCCGTGGATCGCCAAGACCCGGCACTCGACGCCGGGAGTCGGGCTCATCTCTCCTCCACCGCACCACGACATCTACTCCATCGAGGACCTGGCCCAGCTCATCTATGACCTCAAGAACGCCAACGACGCGGCTCGCATTCACGTCAAGCTGGTCGCCGAGGTCGGCGTTGGCACCGTCGCCGCCGGCGTCTCGAAGGCCCACGCCGACGTCGTGTTGATCTCCGGGCACGACGGCGGCACCGGGGCCTCGCCGCTCAACTCCATCAAACACTCCGGCGTCCCGTGGGAGCTGGGGTTGGCGGAGACCCAGCAGACCCTGATGCGGAACCGGCTCCGTGACCGCATCGTCGTCCAGGTTGACGGGCAGCTCAAGACCGGGCGGGACGTGTTGATCGCAGCCCTGCTCGGGGCCGAAGAATACGGCTTCGCCACCGCCCCACTGGTGGTGAGCGGGTGTGTGATGATGCGGGTCTGCCATCTCGACACCTGCCCCGTGGGGATCGCGACCCAGAACCCGGAGCTGCGGAAACGGTTCACGGGCCGGCCCGAGTTCGTCGTTAACTTCTTCGAGTACATCGCAGAGGAGGTTCGCGAGCTGCTCGCGGCGCTGGGCTTCCGCTCCCTGGAAGAAGTCATCGGCCATCCCGAGTTGATCGATGTCACCAGTGCCCTCGGCCATTGGAAGGCGCACGGACTGGACCTGACGCCGATTCTGGCTCCCCCCGAGGCTTCTCCTGACGCGGCCAGGCACTGCAGCCGGACCCAGGACCATGGGCTCGACCGCGTCCTCGACCGGACCCTCATCGAAGCTTGCCGTCCCGCGCTCGACGACGCGGTTGCGGTCCAGCTCTCCATGCCGATCCGCAACGGCAACCGGACGGTCGGCACTTTGCTCGGCGCCGAAGTCACCCGGCGCTACGGCGGCGCCGGACTTCCGGACGACACCATCGACATCTCGTTCACCGGTTCGGCCGGTCAGAGCTTCGGCGCCTTCGTGCCGAGCGGTATCACGCTGCGGTTGGAAGGCGACGCCAACGATTACCTCGGCAAGGGCCTCTCGGGCGGACGGCTGGTGGTCCGGCCGTCTCGCGCCGGGCCGGCGAACTTCATCGCCGAGGAGCAGATCATCGCCGGCAACGTCATCCTGTACGGAGCCACCGGTGGCGAAGCGTTCATCCGGGGCGTCGTCGGCGAACGCTTCGCCGTGCGCAACTCTGGCGCGGTGGCGGTCGTCGAAGGGGTTGGTGACCACGGGTGCGAGTACATGACCGGCGGCCGGGTCGTCGTGCTCGGCTCGACCGGGCGCAACTTCGGCGCCGGCATGTCCGGCGGGGTGGCGTACGTGTGGGATCCGGACGGGTCGTTCCCGGCCCGGCTCAACCCGGAGATGGTCGACCTCGAGGAATGTGACGAGGAGGACGTCACGTGGCTCGAACAACTGCTGACCCGGCACGAGGTCGAGACCGGCTCCCGGGTGGCGAGCCGCATCCTGGCGGACTGGCCTCGGTCCGCGCTTCGCTTCACCAAGGTGATGCCCCGCGATTACAAGCGGGTCGTCGAAGCCATGCGCGCCGCGGACGCCGCTGGCGTCGGAGCCGAGCAGCTCATCATGGCGGCGGCCCATGGGTAAGCCGACTGGCTTCCTCGAGGCCGGCCGCGAGCTGCCGCCGCGGCGATCGGTACCGGTCCGGCTCCGGGACTGGAAGGAGGTCTACGAGCCGTTCCCGGAGGACCGCCTCCGCACCCAGGCCAGCCGGTGCATGGACTGCGGCATACCCTTCTGCAACGACGGGTGCCCCCTCGGCAACCTCATCCCGGACTGGAACGACCTCGTCTACCGGGATCAGTGGCGAGAAGCCATCGAGCGCCTCCACGCCACCAACAACTTCCCGGAGTTCACCGGCCGCCTGTGTCCGGCGCCGTGCGAGGCCGCCTGCGTCCTCGGGATCAACTCCGACCCGGTCACCATCAAGCTGATCGAACAGACGATAGTCGACCGGGCCTGGGACGAGGGATGGGTAAGGCCCGTCCGGCCGTCCGCGCCGTCGGGCCGCCGGGTGGCCGTGATCGGTTCAGGGCCCTCCGGCCTGGCGGCAGCCCAGCAGCTCACCCGGGCCGGCCATGCCGTCACCGTCTACGAGCGCGACGACCAGCCCGGCGGCCTGCTCCGCTACGGGATCCCCGAGTTCAAGATGGAGAAGCGATACCTCGACCGGCGATTGGAGCAGATGCGGGCGGAGGGTACGGAGTTCGTGTGCGGGGTGGCGGTGGGCCGGGACAACGCGGCCGGGATTCGCGCCACCCACGACGCCGTCGTCCTGGCGGTCGGGGCGACCGTGGCCCGGGACCTGCCCATCCCGGGCAGGGACCTCGCCGGCATCCACCAGGCCATGGAGTACCTGCCGCTGGCGAACCGGGCCACCGGCGCCTCGGACCCGACGTCGGCGACACCGATCACCGCCGCGGGGAAGCGGGTGGTGATCATCGGGGGCGGCGACACGGGCGCCGACTGCTTGGGCACGGTGCACCGTCAGGGCGCGGCGTCGGTGCATCAGTTCGAGATCCTGCCCCGGCCGCCCGATGCCCGCGATCCCTCGACGCCATGGCCCACCTGGCCCCTGATGTTCCGGACCTCGTCGGCCCATGAGGAAGGCGGCGAACGGGTGTTCGCGGTCAACACGCTGGAGTTCTCCGGCGACGAGGCCGGACGGGTGCGGGGGTTACACGCCTGCGCGGTCGAGATGTCGCTGGTGGACGGGCGGCCCCGGTTTGACCCTGTCGAGGGCACAGAGTTCGAACTGCCTTGCGAGCTGGTGTTATTGGCCCTCGGGTTCTCCGGCCCTGAGCCGGCGGTGGCCGAGGCGTTCGGGGTGGCGCTCGGGCCCCGGGGCACCATCGCCCGCTCGCCGTCCTACGAAACCGACGTACCTGGCGTCTTTGTCTGCGGGGACGCCGGGCGAGGCCAGAGCCTCATCGTGTGGGCCATCGCGGAGGGCCGTTCGGCCGCCGCGGCGGCGGACCGCCACCTGTCAGGTGACAGCATGTTGCCGGCGCCGTTGCCGGACGCCTAACGGGGCCGGCTGGGCGGGCCGGGTTCGGCGGGCGGGCCTATCCCGGCGGCCGATCCCAGCGGCCAGGCCCGGCGCCCAGGCTCGGCGGCCGCCCTAATCCCGATTGTGATATGAAAACCGCGTATTACGCGGTTTTCATATCACAATCAGATTCGCCGGGCGGCGTAGTGGTGGGATGCGCGGGGCTTGAACCGTATGGACAGGTGCGGATCGCCGGCGTGGATCACCGGGACGGCTCGCCGGCACCGCCTGGGGTTGGGCTCACCCGGCGGCTCGCCGGCACCGCCTGGGGTTGGGCTCACCCGGCGGCGCATCGTCGACGCCAACCGCCAACCACCGCGGGTTGAGGGGGCTCGAACGACCGAAGGTACGGGGCCGACCGGCGCTACCGTAGATGTGTGGCTCCCGATCGTGACTCGTTCGAACCCGACGCCGACAGCGTCGCGCCCGGGCCCGAGCCCGACGACGGTCACAGCCATTCCGACCCGGACGACGACCTCGATGTCGACTTCGGCGAAGACGAGCTTCCCGGGTTCGCCGAGGACGCCGAGGACGCCGAGGACGGATCGCAGACCCCGCCTGCGGTCAAGGTGGAGTCCTGGCGGAAACGAAGCGCCACCGGTGCCGTCCTGACCGGGATCGCCCTCGGATTGCAGCAGGTCTTCGAAAAGGAGCGGGAGGAGCCGGCGATCATCATGACCACCTCGGGCGACCCGCCCCGGGACCTCCCGGTCGAGGCCGACGTGGAGCATGGTCGGCCCCGGCGGAGCGTGGTCAACATCCGACCCTGGCTCCTTGACCGACCTGGTGGCGCGTCCGGAGCGGAACAGACCACCGGTACGCCCGATCCAGCCGGTGCGGGCGCCGGCATCGACGCGACCACCGGCACCGGCGCGGCCGCCGACGACCGCGCCAGCGGTGACGACGAACCCCCGACCGCGTCCTCGCCCGAAGGCGACTGAGGTGATCGGCCGAAAAGCGAGCCGCGGCGGCGACCCCGACCCCGACGACAGCGGCCTGTCCGCCGAAACCGCCACCGGCGACCTGAACAGCCACGGGGAGCAGGAACCTGGACTGCTGGGCCGGTGGCGGGCGAGCCTGATCCGCGCCGCCAACGCGGATCAGGCGGCGGACGACCTCAACCTCAAGCCGACCGCCATGCGACGCCCGGAACCTCTGTACGGCTACGTCGTCGCCCTCGAACTGGTGTTCGTATCGATCCTCAACCTGACGGTGACGCACGGTAAGGGTGCGCCTGCCCATCCGGCCACCCTGGAAGCACTGATCGGGCTGGTGGCGTCGCTCGCCCTCTTCCCCATCATCCGAACCAACCATCGGCTGATCGTGGCGTTCTCCACGGTCGTCGCCGCCTTCTTCGCCACCTTGCCCCGTACCCCCGCGTCGCTCACCCTGGTCCACCTGTTGGCGCTCATCATCCCGATCGTCTACGCCTTCATTCTGAGCTCACGCCAGCGCAAAGCGGCCGCCGCCCGGGCCCGGGCCGGCCGATCCGGATCGGGTGGAGTAGCAGGGCCGCGTTCTTCGGGAGCGCGCCCCGACGACTCCGGAACCCGCCGTCGCGGCCGGAAGGAGAAGGCCGCGCCGGCCGGACCGCAAGCGAGCGGCCGCTATACGCCGCCCAAGGCCAAACGGGCCCGCCGCTAGCCGAGCCGCGCCCCGTCGGGCAGGAGTGCGGACCGCAGGAAGGCGAGCAGTTCCGCCCGGCGCCGCACCAGCGAACGGACGCTCGGCTCGATCCCAAGGGCCCGAAGAACTTCCACCTCGGTCGCCACACCGATCACGGTGGAGTACGTCGCGAGCAGCAACAGGCGTGCGTCCTGGCGGCGGAACTCGCCGGCGGCCATCCCCTCCTCGAGAAACTTCGTGGCCCGCTCGATGAACGGCCCGAGCATCTCCCGGAACCGGGACGCCGATGGCGGGCCCAGCCGGCTGACCTCGCGGAGCAGTCCGAGAAGTTCGGGGCGCCGGCCGGACAGGCGGAACACCGAACGCACCACCGCATCGATCCGGGCCCACCCTTCCCCCGATCCCGAGATGGCTCGCTCGAGAATGGCGATCAGCTCCGCCCCCGCCTCGTCGATGACGGCGTCGAGCAAGGTGTCCTTCGAGGGAAAGTGGTAGAGGATGGTCTGCTTCCGCACCCCGAGCGTGGCCGCCAGGCTGTCGAGCGAGGTCGCTTCGTAACCGCGGGTACCGAAGGCCACCAACGCCGCATCCACAATTCGGGAGCTGGTGCTGCCTATCACCACCTCAGGCCCCCCTACCTTGGCCCCAGCACCGGGCACCCTGCCCCGGCGACCCCAGGACCGGCGACCCCAGGACCGACGAACCCTGCCCCGGCGCCCAGGCCCGGCGAACCCACCCCGACGAACCCAGCCCTGGCGAACCCAGCCCTGCACCATCCCAGCCCCGGAGAGCGCAGCGCGAGCACCCGCGCTTTCTTCCTGCCGCCATTGCCGGAGCCACTTACCAGATGGTAGACAATCATAATGCTCCGTGAAGCCCCAATGCTTCGTGAAGCGCTCAGGGGCCGGCGCA
The DNA here is from genome assembly GCA_963834725.1 of uncultured Acidimicrobiaceae bacterium. GTDB lineage: Bacteria > Actinomycetota > Acidimicrobiia > Acidimicrobiales > Palsa-688 > PALSA-693. Next base: position 611,686 of record CAWICN010000001.1, on the reverse strand, counting down.
TCGCCATCACCGGCGCGACCGGCTTCCTCGGCACCGCTCTCACCGAGCGCCTGTTGCGGACCATCCCCGATTGCGAGGTGGCCCTCCTTGTCCGCCCGGGACGCCGGGGGGCGGCCGACCGGGTGCGTCGCGAGGTCTTGAAGAACAACTGCTTCGACCGCCTCCGCAACGAGCTCGGGGACAGCTTCACCACGGAGATGAATCGCCGGGTTCACGTTTTGGCCGGCGACGTCGGCGTCGACGGGCTGGGCTTGGACGCCGGGGACGAGGACCTGCTGGCGTCGTGCCCGATCGTGATCCACTCGGCAGCCACGGTCAGCTTCGACTCGCCCCTGGATACCGCAGTCGAGACCAACCTGCTCGGATCGGTCCGGGTGGCCGCGGCACTAAACCGTCTGCACGGGGACGGCGTCCTCCCCCATCTCATCGCCGTGTCGACCGCGTACGTAGCCGGACTCCGACGAGGCCGGGCGCCCGAGGCCACGCTCCCTGACACGCCGTGGTCGACGGAGGTGGCCTGGCGGCCAGAGGTCGAGGCCGCCCGGCGCGCCCGGGGTGACGCCGACGCCAGCAGCCGGGACCCCAAGCTGCTGGCCCACTTCCAGCGCCAGGCCCGCCAGGAACTCGGCGCCGCCGGCACTCCCCTGCTCGCTACCAAGGCCGAACGACTCCGTGAGGAGTGGGTCAAGGACCGCCTCATCACCGCAGGCAAGGCGAGAGCCCAGGCGCTCGGCTGGCCCGATGCCTATGCCTACACCAAGTCCCTGGGCGAGCGGGCCTTGCTGGAGACGAGGAACGAACTGCCCATGACGATCGTCCGACCATCGATCATCGAATCCGCGCTGGCCGAACCCGAGCCGGGCTGGATCCGCGGTTTCCGGATGGCCGACCCGGTCATCATCTCTTACGCCAAGGGACTCCTCAAGCAGTTCCCCGGCGTCCCGGAGGGCATCATCGATGTGATCCCCGTCGACCTGGTTGTGGCGGCCATCCTGGCCGTGGCCGCTCGAGGCCCGCTCACCGAGCCCGACGTCGTGCACGCCGCCTCCGGAGCGCGCAACCCGCTCCGCTACCAGCAGCTCGTCGACCTGGTCCAGGCCTGGTTCCTGGAGCATCCTCTGGCGGACAGCCAGGACCAGCCGATTCAGGTAGCCGAATGGTCGTTTCCCGGTCGAAATCGGGTGCAACGACAACTCCGACGCGCCACGCAGGCCCTCGGCACGGCCGAGAAAGCCCTCCAGGCCCTGCCCTTGCGCGGCCGTCAGGCCGATTTGAGCGCCCGGCTCGAAGAGCGTCGTGACGAGGCTGAACGGGCCCTGTCGTATGTCGAGCTGTACGGCGCCTACGCCGAAACCGAAGCGGTGTTCTCGGTCGACAGATTGCTTGACCTTTTCTCCACCCTTTCCACCGAAGACCAGCGCGACTTCTGTTTCGACCCGGCCGTTATCGACTGGACCCATTTCTGTCACGACGTCTATCTCCCATCGGTCGTCGCCCAGGCCCGGGTCCGCCTAGCGTCACCGCGAGCGCAGAGGGGCGCCGCCCGCGGCCTGCGGGCCTGACCCGTGAGGAGCGGGGCCGTCGTGCCATTCTCGCCCCTGAGCGGCAGCTGGCGGTGTTCGACCTGGAAAACACCCTCATCGCAGCCAATGTCGTCGACTCCTACGCCTGGCTGGCGACCCGCCACATCAACGACGCCGAGCGAGCCCGCTTCGTGATCCGGACCCTGCGGGAGGCCCCGCGCCTGCTCGCGCTGGACCGGACCGACCGGGGAGACTTCCTGCGCTACTTCTACCGGCGTTACGACGGCGCCCCGGTGGATCGTTTGGAGCAAGACAGCTGGGAGCTGTTCAGCGATCTCGTGCTCACCAAGGCGTTCCCCGCCGGGATCCGGCGGGTGCGTGAACATCGTGCCCGGGGCCACAAGACCTTGCTCATCACCGGGGCCCTGGACGTGGTGATCGGACCGCTCCGACCACTCTTCGACGAGGTGATCTGCGCCCGGCTCGGGAGAAAAGGGGGCCGTTACACGGGGGAGCTTGTCGACGCTCCTCCCACCGGGGAGGCTCGGGCGTCGATCATGGCCGATTTTGCCCGGGCCCACGGGATCGACCTCGAAGAAAGCGTGGCCTACGCTGACTCCACCAGCGATCTCCCCATGCTGGAGGCATCCGGCCATCCCGTGGCCGTGAATCCTGAGACCAAGCTGGCGGCCATCGCCCGCAAACGGGGCTGGCATGTCGAGCACTGGCCTCGAGCTCCCGAGGGTCCCCGCCCCCTGCTCCCGATCGGTCCCCGGCAGCCTGGTGCTCGCGACATTGGGCCGGCCCGGATCGTCCGGCGATGAAGGCGCTGCAGGTAGAGCGGTCCGTCACCCGCTTCGCCGCGGCTCGGATGGCGTCCGGGTGGAAGCCCGGCGGCGGCGCACGTGCGGGCCCCCTGCGACTGGTCGACGTCGACCCGCCCGCGCCCCCCGCCGCGGGGTGGCAGGTGGTCCGGCCTCGCCTGTCGGGCATCTGCGGAAGCGACCTGACCACGGTGGATGGGCGCTCGTCCCGATGGTTCGAGCCGATCGTGAGCTTTCCGTTTGTTCCCGGCCACGAGGTGGTCGGAGACGCCGAGGACGGGCGGCGGGTCGTCATCGAAGCGATCCTGCACTGCCGGGTGCGGGGCATCGATCCGCCCTGCGCCCCGTGCGCGGCCGGCCGGACCAATCACTGCGAGCGACTGGTAGCCGGTCACCTGAAGCCCGGGCTGCAGACGGGCTTCTGCAGCGACACCGGAGGCGGTTGGTCGCTGGCCCTCGTCGCCCACGACCTCCAGCTCCACGAGGTGCCGGCTGACTTCAGCGACGAGGCCGCGGTCATGATCGAGCCGACCGCGTGTGCGGTCCATGGCGCCCTCGCCGCGCCGGCGACCCCCGATGACGGGGCAGACCCGGCGGGTCTGCTCGGTGTGGTCATTGGAGCCGGAACGGTGGGCCTCGCAACCATTGCGGCCATCCGCCGGCTGCGCCCCGAAGTGGCATCGCTGCTGGCGGTCGCCAAACATCCCGAGCAGCGCCGCCTGGCCGCCGAGCTCGGAGCCACGGCGGTGATCGAGCCCGGCGAGCTGCGACGGGCCGTGCGCCGAGCCAGCGAGTCGTGGATCCTCGACACGGGACAGCTGACCGGGGGCGCCCCGATCGTGTGGGACTGCGTCGGCAGTTCGGACTCGATCGCCGAGGCGCTGTCGGTCGCCGCACCCGGCGGAACCGTCGTCCTGGTGGGAATGCCGAGCCGGGTCGATCTCGATCTCACCGGCCTGTGGCAGCGGGAGATCCGCCTGACCGGCGCCTACGCCTACGGGCCCGAGCCCGCGGCTGAGGGGCGGCACAGCTTCGATCTCGCCCTGGACGTGGTCGAGGCCGCCGGCCTGGAGCGACTGGTCAGTGCGACCTACACCCTCGATCGCTACGCTGATGCCATCGAGCATGCAGCGGCGGCCGGCCGCCGCGGTGCTGTCAAGGTGGTGTTCGATCTGCGCGGCGAGAAGCGAAGATAGGAAGCCACAGATTCATGTCCCGTCCCGGGTTCGTCCTTGCCGTCGACCGATCCACCCCGTCGATCCTCACCTGGCATGGGGAGGGATTCCGCCTCGAGAGCCTCCCGCCCGGGCGGTCGCGTGTCGTCTACGCACCAGAACCGCTCGATCCGCTCGACGACCCGGACGAATCCATTCGCGAGGCCCTGGTCCGCCCGCTGGGTGATTGCGCTCCCCTGCCGGAACTGTTGTTCCCAGGTATGCGTCTCACCATCGCGTTCGACGACATCTCGCTGCCGTTGCCGCCCATGCACCGCCCGGACAACCGCCAGCGCGTCATAGAGGCCGTCCTCGACATGGCCGCCGCAGCCGGAGTCGACGACGTGGTGCTTATCTGCGCGCTGGCGCTGCACCGACGCATGACCGAGGCGGAGTTGCGTCACGCCATCGGCGATCGGGTGTACGAGGCCTTCGCCCCCCATGGCCTTCTGCTGCAGCACGACGCCGAGGACCCTTCCGGTCTCACCTATCTCGGCCAGACCGACCAGGGCGAGGACGTGGAGATCAGCCGGCGGGCGGCCGAGTCCGATCTTCTCGTCTACGTCAACATCAACCTGGTGGCCATGGATGGCGGCCACAAGAGCGTCGCCACCGGCCTGGCTAGCTACCGAAGCCTGCGGCACCATCACAATGTGGCGACCATGCGCCACTCCCGCTCGTTTATGGACCAGGAGCGTTCCGAGCTGCATTCCTCCAACTGGCGCATGGGCCGCTTTATTACGGCCAGCGGGCTCAAGGTCTTCCAGATCGAGACCACCCTCAACAACAACACCTTTCCGGAGCAGATGGCATTCCTGCAACGGCGAGAATGGGAATGGACGCCCCGGGACCGGGCCACCTACCTGGCCACGACCAAGAGCCTGTCAGTGGTGCCGGCCCGCATGGCGAGGTCGATGTTTCAGGCCATCAAGGCGCCCCACGCCATGACGGGCGTGCACGCCGGAGAGGTCGAGGCCGTACATGGGGCTACCACCGCGACGATCTACCGCCAGCAGCTGGTCGACGTGGAAGGCCAGACCGACGTGGCGATCTTCGGACTCCCCCACCTGTGCCCCTACAACGTCAACTCGATCATGAACCCGATCCTGGTCATGTGCATGGGTTTGGGCTACCTGTTCAACCTGTACCGGGGGCGACCGCTCGTGCGCGAGGGCGGTGTCGCCATCCTCTCCCATCCCACCCCGTGGGCGTTTCACCCCGTCCACCATCCGTCGTATATCGACTTCTTCGAGGAGGTGCTCTCGGCCACCACTGACCCGGTGGAGATCGAGAAGACCTACGAGGAGCGTTTCGCCACGGACGAGTGGTACCGCCACCTGTACCGCACCAGCCACGCCTACCACGGGGTCCACCCCTTCTACATGTGGTACTGGGGTGCGCATGCCCTCGAGCACCTCGGCCGCGTCATCATCGTCGGCGGCGATACCCGAGCGGTGCGCCGCCTGGGCTTCTCGCCGGCCTCGACGGTGACCGACGCCCTGGAGATGGCGACCGACACCGTCGGGCGCGATCCCACGATCACTCACCTTCACTGCCCGCCGATCCTCATGGCGGATGTGCACTAGTGGTCGAAGTCTCAACTGCTCGTACGCGTCTTTCATTTCTCCTTTCGCGAGAGATCTGGACCACCAAATGACCGAGGAACTCCCAGGCGCCGCTCCTCCCCGCCGCCGGCTGCCGGTCAACGCTTCGAGCCTGGCGTTGCGCACGCGGCTGCGGACCTGGCGTCCCTCGTCCTCGTTCCCCCTGGCCCGGCCAAACTGGCCCGGTGGCGTTCCCCGTCCGCCGGTGGAGCGCAAGCTGGGCATGGACTACGACACCGAATGGGCTCGTCGTTACCCCGCCCGGGTCGGGCGGGCGCTGGTATCGGAGCTGGTCTCCCGGCCCGTCGTCCAGTTGCTCGCTACGCCGCGAGTGGACGGGCTGGACCGCATCGCCCATCTCGACCAGCCCGTGATCTTTGCCGCCAACCACGCCAGCCATCTGGATGCGCCGCTGCTCCTGTCGGTGATTCCCGACCGGTGGCGCCACCACATGTTTGTGGCCGGCGCGGCCGACTATTTCTTCGACTCCCGGCTCAAGGCCATCAGCTTCGCCTTTCTCATCAACGCCGTACCGATCGAGCGTCAGCGGGTCAGCCGCGATTCCGCCAACCGGGTGGCAGCCTTGCTCGCAGACGGCTGGAGCCTGCTCATCTTTCCCGAGGGTGGTCGCAGCCAGGATGGGTGGGGACAGCCGCATCGCGCCGGAGCGGCCTGGCTGGGAGTCCGCACGGGGCGGCCGATCGTGCCCGTGCATGTCGAGGGAACCCGGCGGATACTGGCCAAAGGGTCCAACCGGCTGCATCCGGGTGCCACGTACGTCACCTTCGGCCACCCGCTCCGATCCCGGGAGGGAGGCGACCCGCGCCAGCTCGCCGCGGAGCTAGAAGCGGCCATCGCTGCCCTCGCCGACGAACGAACCACCGATTGGTGGACGGCAAGAAGGCGGGCGGCCAGACGCACAACGCCTTCGTTGACAGGCCCGCAAGCCGGAGCGTGGCGGCGAACATGGGCGTTGGGGGCGTCGCCCCCGGCGACGGGCCGCCGGGGTCGGCACGGCGGAACCAACGGCTGGCCGCGCTGGTAAGAGGAGTGGTCTGCGCCTCCCCGACTCACGCGACCTTCGTCAGGTCGGTGGCGCCGGCCGTTCTGAATCGGGGCGCCATCGGCCTGACGGTTTGCTCTCCTCCCGGCGGGCTTTCAACTCGAGGAACGCCCACCAGGTAGCCGCGGTTCCTATCAGAAGGACAGCCACATACTTGAGCAGACCGGCAAAGGCGGCGTCGATTCCGTTGCCGAAGTTGCTGAGCTCGACGAGGATACCGACCACCGACGACCCCATCACCGCTGCCCCGGCAAGGAACAGCCCGGCGGGCACCACCTCGTGCAGGCGGGCGCTTCGGGAGGGCGCCGCTTCGAACTTCCGCGCGATGGTGATCAACGTCAGGGCCAGAAGGATCGCCAGGGCCCAGCTCAGCGTCGCCGGCTCAAAGAACACCAGAACGCGGTCGCGGGCGCCGTAGCCCTGGCCATGCTGGAAGGCCTGCAGGATCCCCATCAGCCAGGCCAGCGCGAACGCGACCAGTATGGCGGCCGCACCGAGCACCCATGCCGACTGCTCACGCAACTCCGTGATCGCGGCCCTGGCGGCCGCCGTCCCGGCGACCGCGGCGGCGGCGCGGCGCAAGGACCAGTCTTGGCCGCCGGCGGGTGCGTCTGCGGTACCTGCGTCGGGGGCCGACTCCGCCGACCCCGACTCCGCCGACCCCGGCTCCCCCGGCTCCCCCGCCGCCGACGTCACAGCCGCGGCTGGAGCCCCAGCCCCTGCGCCTGGCAGGGCTGGGGCGTCTGCCAACGCCGGATCCACCTCGGCCACGGGGGTCGCAGTGCCGAAAACGGGGAACGGCGTGGTCTCTGGCTCCGGCGCCAGCTCGGAGACCGGTGCCCGATCGTCGGGTGAGGACGGCTCAACCGCCGCCGGGACCTCAGCCGGGGACGGCTCCACCGCCGCCTCAACCGCTGCCGGGACCTCAGCCGGAAACGACTCAACCGCCGCCGGGACCTCAGCCGGGGACGGCTCAACCGCCGGCGTCACCGCCGTCGCGTCGGTCGACGGGGGGACCTCAGGCGATCCCGCTGCTACCGGTGGGACCTCGAAGGCAGATGGATCCACCGCTGGCAGGCGGGCTGTCTCCTCCACGGGTGTGCGGCTCACCGGTGGGCCTGCCTCGGGGGGCTGCGCCCCGGCCGGCGGGGGCGGCGGGGGTGGACTGGTGATCAGCCAGGGTTCGCTGGACCCGGTACGGACGTCGCCATCCGTGATTTCCTCGTCGCTCACGGCGCTACCCGCTCACCGGTCGAGGCTGCGTCCGGGGGCATCGTCCGGACGAGCTCTTCGGCGGTCGGTATGCGCCGGAGGTGTGCTTCCGCGGGGAGCAGTTCGGTGATGGCAGCCATGATCTTTTCTGTGTCACCCTCAAAGTCTGTGCCAGTGGGTCCTTGAACGCGCGGACCTACCCGTATCCGAACAGTTGGGGGATGAACCACGTTGATGACATTCGGCAGCCTCGACGACCTCGGCCACACCGTCTCCGTACCCCATACACCCAGGGGGATCACAGGCGCTCCGGTGGCAGCGGCCAGGCGGGCCACCCCGGACTTGCCGCGAAGGCCCGGATCGAAGAAGGCCTCCCCCTGCGGGATCGTCCCCTGCGGAGCGATGATGATCAGCTCGCCGCTGCGCAACGCCTGCTCGGCGGCCTCGTAGCCGGCGCGGCCGGACCGCTCTCGATCGACGCAGATGGCTCCCGACGCCCGCACCAGGGTGCCGACGGCAGGGGCGTCGAACATCTCCTTTTTGGCCAAACCCCTCGGGTTGCGACCACCCTCGAACACCGTGAGCACATAGGCAGAAACATCGAAGCAGCTGCGGTGGTTGGCGGCGACGATGGCCGGTCCCCCGCGAGGGGATGTGCTCAGTGCCGGCAATGTCGAAGCGGGCAAAGGGGAAGGGGGTCCACTGCGAGAGCAATCGGAGCGCGTCCATCGGCTCGGCCCCGAGCACTTTCGGAACCCCCGGAGGCGCGTCCAGATAGACGACGGGCCAGCGGGCCAGGAGGGCGGCGGCCTGCAAGCCGAAGTCGGGATTGACCGCCGCGGCACGCCCGACGGCACCAAGGAGCGGAAGGTCGTGCACACTGTCCGAGTAGGCCCAGCTCCGGCCGAGCGCGATGTCTTCGGTCTTCGCCCCTTGCCGCACGGCCTGCAGCTTCCCGACTGCCCAGACGAAGCCTCCAGTGATGGTGCCGCGGTAGCGCTCGACACGCTCCTGGTCGACGTAGGTGGCATAGCGGGTGGCGATGACATGATCGAATCCGAGCCGTTGGGCCAGCGGCTCGACCAGGTGGGAAGGGGTGGTCGTCGCCAGTACGAGCACCCGGCCAGCCTCGCGGTGGGAGTCGAGCAAGGCCGGAACGTAGGGGGAGGATCTGTTCCTCCAGCTGCTCGGCGGCTGCCTCCTCCGCCAGGTGGGTCTCGGCCAGCCTCGCGCCGCCAGGGCCGCCGCTCGGGCGGTCGCCATCGACGGCAGGCCCTCGCTGAACACGTTGTATACCCGCATCAGCAGGGCCTGGCTGAGCGCCGGTGTACTGGAGCCCCGCAAGAGGGTCCGGTCCAGGTCGAAGGTCGCCGCGGCTCCGGCCACGCCCCGGGACCCTACCCCTTTCGAGCCCGCCCGGGACCATGTCCGGCTGTGAGCCTACGGCCCCCGATCTGTCGAACCGTTCCGACCCAACTGTGATATCTGTAGTGCTGATGGATTTCCGCCAGCTACAGGCGCTCATTGCCATCGCTGACCATGGCAGCTTCTCTGCCGCGGCCGCCGCGCTTCAGACCGTCCAGTCGAACGTGTCAAGCCATGTGGCCCGGCTCGAGCGCGAGCTCGGGGTGCAGCTCGTCGATCGTCACGGCAGCCAGCTCACCGAGGAGGGACTGGCCGTCGTCGAACGCGGCCGCCGCGTGGCCGCCGAACTGGAGGCCGCCGTCGCCGATGTCGCCGCCCTCCGCCACGAAGTCGTCGGGACAGCCCGGATCGGGATGATCGGGACGACCGCCCGCTGGCTGGCACCCCTCCTTCTCGACGGGATGGATCGCGCCCACCCGAAGGTCCGCCTCGTGGTCAGTGACGGCACCTCAGCAACCCTCGAACCGCACCTGGCATCCGGTTCTCTCGATGCCGCCATCGTCAACCTGCCGCAAAGCAGCCCCGATCTCGTGGAACGACCCTTGTTCGACGAGGACCTCTTGCTGGTCGTCCCGAGCGACCACGTGTTCGCCGGACGCGGGCAGCTCCCGCTCAAAGATCTGGACGGCTTCGAGCTGCTCCTCCCGGCGCCTGGCACCACCTTCAGGGAGGAGATCGACGAAGCCTGCCGAACCGCGGGCATCGCCTTGAAGCCCCGCGCCGAGCTCGACGGGGTCCGTCTCATCGCCTCACTCACCCTGCAGGGATACGGGCCGGCAATCCTTCCGGCCACTGGAGCGGTCGAAGCGATGAGCGGCTTTGCCCGGGTAAGTGTCGCCGGCCTACCGCCTCGGCGAGTGGGTGTCGTGGTGCGTCGCCGAGGTCGCCCGAGCGCACCGGCTCGCGCCATGCTCGAGACCCTCGACGCCATGGTGGCTGCCAACCTCGACCCGGGACGTGGCCTTCACGCCCCCATGGCCTGAACCGAACGAACCCACCACGCTGGGTGGGTTCGTCACCTCGGGAAGCTTCTGGCGACGATATTTCGCCGGGGATTCTCTGAAGCGAATTGCGCCCAAACGAGGGGCGCCGCCGGTTCTCTGTCGCGAACGGCACCCAATCGAAGCGGGCCGCGCTTCAGAGAATCCTGGAAGGGCAGCGATCGCGACAGAGAAATGCGGGGCGAGCACCGGGAGGCGGGGCGGCGGGTGGCGGGTGGCAGGGCGGCGGGCGCGGGGTGGAGGGTGGCAGGGCGGCGGGCGCGGGGTGGCAGGTTACAGGGCGCCGGCACCGGCGCCGGCGAGCGGCGACGTCCGGCCCGCGGTACCGAGCCCCTAGCGCCCTCGCAGCTGGCGCAGCACATAGAGCAGGATCCCGCCGTGGCGGAAGTACTCCTCCTCCTTCGGCGTGTCGATGCGCAGGACGGCCGAGAAGGTCCGCCCGTCCGCCGTCACCGTCAGCGAGTCCGGCAGCGGCGCATCATCGGCCAGCCCCTCGAGTCCGGTGATGTCGAACACCTCCTCACCGGTGATCCCCAGCGAGGCGGCGGTGTCGCCGCCGTTGAATTGCAAGGGCAGGATGCCCATTCCCACCAGGTTGGAGCGGTGGATGCGCTCGAAGCTCTCGGCCAGCACGGCGCGCACCCCGAGCAGGGCGGTCCCCTTGGCGGCCCAGTCGCGTGACGAACCCGACCCGTACTCCTTGCCCGCAAGGATCAGGAGCGGCACCCCGTCACCCTGATACCGTTGCGCGGCGTCGTAGATCGACATCTGCTCGCCGTCGGGCAGATGGCGGGTCACCCCACCTTCGGTCCCGGGCGCCAGCTGGTTGCGGAGGCGGATGTTGGCGAACGTGCCCCGGATCATGACCTCGTGGTTGCCTCGTCGGGCTCCGTACTGGTTGAAGTCCTTGGGCTCGACCCCCCCGTCGATGAGCCATCGCCCGGCCGGGCCGTCCCGGCGGATGTTGCCGGCGGGCGAGATGTGGTCGGTGGTGATGCTGTCACCCAGCCGGGCCAGCACCCGGGCGCCGCGGACGTCGGCCAGTGGAGCCGGTGTCATGTTCATGCCATCGAAGTACGGGGGTTGGCGCACGTAGGTCGATCGCGGGTCCCACTCGTACGCATCGCCGGTCGGGATGTCAAGGTGCTGCCAGCGCTCGTCGCCGTCGTAGACCGAGTCATAGGACGACCTGAACATCTCCGACTCGATCGACGACCCCATCGCCTGCGCCACCTCGTCCGGCGAGGGCCAGATGTCGCGCAGGTAGACCGGCTGGCCGTCAGCGCCGGCACCGAGCGGATCGTTGACGAGGTCGACGTCCATGGAGCCGGCCAGGGCGTAGGCGACCACGAGCGGCGGGGAGGCGAGGTAGTTCATACGGACGTCGGGGCTGATGCGGCCTTCGAAGTTGCGGTTACCCGACAGGACCGACACCACGGCCAGGTCTCCCGACGCCACCGCCTCAGAGATGGGGGGGAGCAGCGGCCCACTGTTGCCGATGCAGGTGGTGCAGCCGAACCCCACCAGGTCGAAGCCCAGCTTCTCGAGGTAGGGGGTGAGCCCCGCCCGCTCGTAGTAGTCCATGACGACCTTCGAGCCGGGGGCCAGTGTGGTCTTCACCCAGGGCTTGGCCGCCAGCCCCTTCTCGACCGCGTGGCGGGCGAGCAGGCCGGCGGCGATCATCACCGAGGGGTTCGACGTGTTGGTGCAGGACGTGATGGCGGCGATGACGACGTGCCCGTGATCCAGCTCGAAGCTGGCCCCGTCGTCCAGCGTGACCGCCGTGGGGTTCGTAGGGCGCGTCCTGTCGCCGTCTTTCCCCAGAAGCTTCGGCAGTGCCACCCGGAACGACTCCCGCGCCTCGTCCAGGCGAACCCGGTCCTGAGGGCGAGTCGGGCCGGCGAGGGACGGCACCACGGTGGACAGATCGAGGCTGAGCCGTTCGGAATAGTCCGCCTGATGGGACGGGTCGTGCCAGAGTCCCTGCTCCTTGGCGTAGGCCTCGACGAGGGCGATGCGTTCCGGCGACCGGCCGGTGAGCTCCAGGTAGCGCAGGGTCTCGGCGTCGATCGGAAAGATGGCGCACGTGGAGCCGTACTCGGGGGACATGTTGCCGATGGTGGCCCGGTTGGCGAGCGGCACCGCCGCTACGCCCTCTCCGTAGAACTCCACAAACTTGCCGACCACACCATGGCGACGCAGCATTTCCGTCACCGTCAGCACCAGGTCGGTGGCGGTGGACCCCTCGGGCAAGGAACCGGTGAGCTGGAAGCCGACCACCCGGGGGATCAGCATGGAAACGGGCTGACCCAGCATGGCCGCCTCCGCTTCGATGCCGCCGACGCCCCAGCCGAGGACGCCCAGTCCGTTGATCATCGTGGTGTGGGAATCGGTGCCGAGCAGCGTGTCCGGGTAGGCCTCGCCGGGTCCGTCGGAGGTGGCCTCCGATGTGAACACGACCCGGGCCAGGTACTCCAGGTTCACCTGGTGGCAGATGCCGGTGTTGGGCGGGACGACCCGAAGGGTGTCGAAGGCGCCCTGTCCCCATCGCAGGAAGCGGTACCGCTCCTCGTTGCGTTGGAACTCCAGTTCGGCGTTCTTGACGAAGGCGTCGGGCACGCCGTACACGTCGGCGATGATCGAATGGTCGATGACCAGTTCGGCGGGAATGAGGGGGTTGACGGTGGCAGGGTCGCCCCCGAGGTCGACCATGGCGTCGCGCATGGCAGCCAGGTCGACCACAGCCGGCACACCTGTGAAGTCCTGCATGAGGATGCGGGCGGGCGCGAAGGCGATCTCGATGTCTGGCTCGGCGTTGGCGTCCCAGCCGGCCAGGGCCTCGATGTCGGCGGGCCTGACCGTGATGCCGTCCTCGTGGCGGAGCATGTTTTCGAGGAGGACCTTGAGGGAGTAGGGCAGTCGGGCCGCGTCGGGCAGCCGGTCGAGCCGGAAGATCTGGTAGCCACGCCCGCCGACCGAGAGGTCTGCTCGCGCCCCGAAACTATTGCTATTGGTCGCCATGGCTCCAGTCTGGCGCGCGACCGCTCTTCCCGTCCTCTTGGGGAAAGAGGGGCGGAAGTGGTCCACCGTCCGTACCGGTCGTCAACCCCTCAGGGCTGGAGGACGCCGGTTGCTAGCCTCGTCAGTCGTCATGCCTCTTCAACCGTCATGAAGGACTCACGCCCGCTGGCCGTCAACCGGTACCGCGACGCCCGTGGTGGGTCGTTGCGTTTCGACGACGTGGGCCGGACGGTTCGGCTGGCGGGCTGGGTGGCAGCCAAGCGGGACCACGGCGGTCTGCTGTTCCTGGACCTGCGCGACGCCGGTGGCGTCGAGGCAGGCGGGCTGGTGCAACTGGTCGCCCATCCCGAGCAGGCCGCCTTCGAGACGCTCACCCACCTGCGGGTGGAGAGCGTGATTGCCGTCGCGGGCGAGGTGGTCGCGAGGCCGGCGGAAACCGTCAACCCCAGGCTGGCGACCGGCGAGGTCGAGGTCGTGGTGGCCTCGGCCGAAGTGCTTTCGGCCGCCGACGTGCTGCCGTTTCCGGTGGAGCGCGACATGGACGTCGGCGAGGAGGCCCGTCTGCGCTACCGATACCTCGATCTGCGCCGGGAGCCGCTGGCCGAACGGATGGCCGCCCGGGCCAGACTCGCCCAAGTGGTACGGACCCACCTTGCCGAGCGGGGCTTTCTCGAGGTGCAGACCCCGGTGCTCACGGCGTCCTCGCCGGAAGGGGCGCGGGACTTCCTGGTACCCAGCCGGATCTATGCCGGCGAGTTCTACGCCCTTCCCCAGGCTCCGCAGCAGTTCAAGCAGCTGTTAATGGTCGGAGGGGTGGAGCGGTACTTCCAGATCGCCCCGTGCTTTCGTGACGAGGCGTCGCGCGCTGATCGCAGCCCCGGAGAGTTCTATCAGATCGACCTTGAGATGGCGTTCGCCACCCAGGAGGACGTGTTCGCCGAGGTCGAGCTGCTGATGGGGCGGATCGTGAAGGAATGCTCGGCCAAGCAGTCGCCGGCGGTCTTTCCCCGCCTGCCGTTCGCGGAGGCCATTGATCGTTTCGGCACCGACAAGCCCGATCTCCGTTTCGACCTCGAGATCGGCGACGTGACCGATCAGCTCGGGGGACGGACGGAGCTGCCGATGTTTACGGGCGCACCGGCCGCAGACCACGTCATCAGGGTCCTTCGAGCCCCCGAAGCGGCGGGGCGCCCTCGGCGGTGGTTCGACGAGTTCGTCGCCGCAGCGGGACGGGCCCGGGCCACGGGGGCCTATCTCCAGCTCGATCCGTCGGGCGAAGTGCGGGGATCGCTGGCGAGGAAGCTGACTCCGGAGGAGGTGGCGGTCCTGTCGGCCGCGGCCGGGGCCCTTCCTGGCGATGCCCTCCTGGTGGCAGTCGGGCCACGCTTGGCGGCCGCCGGGGTTCTGGGCGAGCTGCGAACTGCGCTCGGTCGGGAGCTGGGGTTGGCGGATCCGGAGGTGCTGTCGTTCTGCTGGGTGGTGGACTTCCCGATGTTCGAGCGGGACGAGGCGACCGGCGAATGGGGCTTCTCTCACAACCCGTTTTCGATGCCGCAAGGCGGCCTCGCCGCGTTGCAGTCGCTCGATCCCGGCGACGTGGTGGCGTATCAGTACGACCTGGTGTGCAACGGAATGGAACTGTCGTCCGGCGCGGTGCGCAACCATCTTCCCGAGGTGATGGAGGCTGCGTTTGCGATCGCCGGCTACGGCCCGGAGCGGATCCGGCAGTCGTTTCCTGCCCTGTGGAACGCCTTCCACTACGGCCCGCCGCCGCACGCCGGCATCGCCCCTGGCTTCGACCGCATCCTGATGCTGCTGGAAGATCAGGCCAACCTTCGGGAGGTGATCGCCTTCCCGCTCAACCAGACCGCCCGTGATCTGCTCATGGGGGCCCCCAGCGCGGTAGCCGACCATCAACTGGCCGAGCTGCACCTGCGCGTCGTGCCGCCGCCGCCTTAGCGTTTCAGCCGGGCGGCCCGGCCGGGCGGTGAGGCTACCACGGCACGGACGGACGGCACGACCCGCACCCCCGGCACGACCCGCAGCAAACGCACCCACGGTACGGGCGAAACTGGGCGCGTTCGGTGAAGTTGGGCACGCTTTTGGCGATCCTGCGCCCTCAAACGCACACGAGTTCACCAAACGCACCCGGGACTTCCATCCGGTCGGGTCGCCATCCATTGTGACGGTCACCGTGTATTGCTACGGTCTTGGGCAGGGTCTCGGGGCACCTGACAGACAGGCGCCGCCTCGGGGTATAGGACCCTCCCCTGCGATCGGGTTGTCGACCGGAGGGTGGGGTCTGAATGAACGAAACGAAGGATTGGGGCTTTCTGGCCGAGCTCCTGCTGGAAGCGGCCGGTGCTCGGGCGGCCGAGCTGGGTCATCCTCTCTGGGTGCAGGTGCTCGATCCGCCCGAGGATGAGGAGCACCGCCGGGAGGAGGGGTTCACTCTGGCCTTGTCCGATGCGGAGAACGCTCTGATGGGCTGGATAGCGGCTCCGGACTGCCAGGCGGTCGGCATGATCGGCACAGGCCGGCTGCGATCGGCGCCCGAGGCGACCGAAGCGCCCGGCGAACCCGGAGCGCCCAGCGAACCTGGAGCGCCCGGCGAACCCGGAGCGCCCAGCGAACCTGGAGCGCCCGGCGAACCCGGAGCGCCCAGCGAGCCCGAAGCGCCCGGCGCGCCCAACGAACCCGACGAGCCCGACGCCCCCCGACCGCCCGCGGATCCCGCCGGCAACCCTCCCGATGCTGTCCGGATGGTCTGCCTGGTGACACGCAACGACGAGGTCACCTGGCGCATGGCGCGCGCCGACGGTTTAGGGCCGCTCACGGCGTTAGCCGACCTGCCGCCATCCGAAGGCCGGCTCCTCGACTGCTTGCGCCGTTGCTTCGGCCTGCCGACTTCCCCGCCGCCGGCGAGCCCGGCCCGCTTGCAGCTCATCGTGTGGCTGGTGGCCGCGCTCGAGCGGGCGGAGCGGTCGCGCCGCCCGCTCACCTGGTCCGAGGTCTCCCGTCTCCACCCCGTAGCCCGCCTGCTCGCTTCGGAACTGGACGCGTCGGCGTCCGAGATCTCCGAAATTACGGGCGCTCTCACCCGAATGGGCGCGACGGCCTACTCCTGGGAGGACATCCGTCTCCAGGTCGCCCGGCAGGAGGGGTTTCTCGACGACATCATCGAACCTGATCTGGCGCGCTGGATGGACGACGGTATGTTCGCCCGCTGGGTGCTGTCGCACCTCCCGTGTGTCGACCAGTTGTTTGCCGCCTTGCGACCGCGGCTCACGCCATCGGCAGCCCGCCGGATGGCTCACGCGGTCCACACCGCCCGTGCGGCCAAAACCGCGGTCGTGACGGAGTGATCCGTCCAGCCATTTGCCAGGACGGGGGTGGAGCACAATAATCGAGCGAAACCACACCTGAATCCCGTGGACAAAGGGGAGGAGTCATGGCAGGAATGCTGACGGGAAGGGTGGCAGTCGTGACCGGTTCCGGCCGGGGTATCGGCGCGTCTGTCGCTCGCCTCCTTGCGACCGAGGGTGCCAAGGTCGTCGTCAACGACACCGGCGCCGAGGTGGACGGCACCGGCGAGGACAAGACGGTGGCGCTGCAGGTGGTTGAGGGCATCACCGCGGCAGGTGGCGAAGCCACGGCCAGCAGCGACGACGTCGGCGATTTCCACGCGGCCGGGGCGATCGTTCAGCAAGCGATCAGCACATACGGACACCTGGACGTCCTCATCAACGTGGCGGGAATCTTGCGCGACCGGATGGTCTTCAACATGACCGAGGAGGAATGGGACGCCGTGGTGCGCGTCCACCTCAAAGGCACGTTCAACACCACCCACCACGCCACCGCCTACTGGCGCCAGCAACGCAATCCTGAAGGCCATTTCCGTTTGATCAATTTCACCTCCGGCTCAGGCCTGCACGGCGCGCCCGGCCAGCCCAACTATGCGGCGGCCAAGATGGGCATCGTCGGGCTGACCTATTCCTGCGCCAACGCGCTACGCCCCTACGGTGTCACCGCCAACGCGATCGCGCCGGGAGCGGCGACCCGTATGACCGAGTCGATTCCGACGGACCGCCGCCGCATGGGTTCGGGCGACGACCCCGTGCGCTCGCCGGACAATATCGCGCCCGTCGTCGCCTATCTGGCCAGCGAACGCTCCGACTGGTGCACCGGTCAGACGATCTCGGCCCGGGGATATGAGGTCGGGCTCTACAACGTCCCGCAGGTGATCCGGCAGATCGCGTCATCCGGCCCCTGGGATCTGGAGATGATGACCCGGATGATCGAGCAGTCGTTCCGGCCGGTCGTGACCGGTTCCGGCGGACCGTTCCGCCGTTAACGGCCAGACAAGAACTCGACGCCGGAGACTCGCTGATCCGAACCCTCGTCGCAAGGCATGAGTACGCAGCGAGTCTGCGGCGTCGAGCTCGCAACAGGCCGTTAGGCCGCGCCGTGACCGGAGGATGCGCCGGCGGACCGCCGGGTTGCTAGCCTGATGTGTTTAGCCAGCTGATTCGGACAACGGGGGTTTTGTGGATGCAGGTCGATCTCGGTCCGGAGCTCGAATCCTTTCGCGCCGAGATGCGTGAGTGGATCGAGGAGAACGCGCCCGCCCGGTTGGCGGAGCTGGTCGATTGGAATTCCCCGGCGATGGGAGGTGGCCAACGCCGAGGCCTCGAGGCCGCGCAGGCACACTCCTTATATCGCCAGTGGGAAGACCGGCTGCTCGGAGCCCGCCTGGTGTGCCCCCAGTGGCCTGCGGAAGTGGGAGGACGCGGCCTGTCCGCCGCCGAGCTGGCGGTTTTGAACGAGGAGTTCCACCGGGCGGGCGTGCCGCGGGTCGACCGTGGTATGGGCGAGTCGCTGGTGGGCCCCTCGGTGATCGTGCACGGCAGCGACGAGCAGCGGGCCCAATTCCTACCTCGGATCATCTCCGGGGAAGACCGTTACTGTCAGGGATTCTCGGAGCCCGACCACGGATCGGATCTCGGGGGGGTGGAGACCCGTGGCATCCTCGACGGCGAGGAAGTGGTGATCTCCGGGCAGAAGGTATGGACCTCGGGGGCGACGCGGGCGAACATGATCTTCGTCCTGTGCCGCACCGACCCGGATGTGCCGAAGCACCGGGGCCTCTCCTACGTCCTGGTACCTATCGCGGACAACCACATCGAGATCGCGCCCATCCGCCAGCTGGCCGGTACCGCGGAGTTCTGCCAGGAGTTCATGGAAGGAGCGCGAGCACCGTTGTTCAACGTGATCGGCGGGCTCAACAATGGGTGGCGGGTGGCCATGACCACGCTGGGAAACGAGCGGGGCGGCCGGGCCACCATCCAGCACCTGGCCTACGAGAAGGAGTTCTGGGATCTCGTGAACACGGTCCGCAAGCACGGCAAGGAGGCGGACGCCCTCACCCGCCAACGGCTGGCGTGGGCCTTCACCAACGTCGAGCTCATGCGCTACTCGGGTCTGCGACTTCTCGCCGCCGTGGCGGCCCAGAAGGAGCCCGGACCCGAGGCATCAGTGTCCAAGTTGTTCTGGAGCGAGTATCACAAGCGGTTCGGAGAGCTGGCCATTGATGTCCTCGGCCCCGAGGCGATGATTCGACCTGACGGGGAGGGTTATCCGACGTCGCGCTGGCAAGGTGTGTTCCTGTGGTCTCGGGCCGGTACGATTTTCTCGGGAACGAGCGAAATACAGAAGAAGATCATCGGGGAGCGCGCCCTCGGCCTGCCCAAAGAACCGGGCCTTCGCTAGTCGTGCGAGCTGGCGGGCAGACGGGCTACGAGTTGGCAAGCGGTCGAGAGCGCATCACACCCCGGCGGCGACGGCCCCTTCTTGCCGCTGGCGGCGGCCAGGCCGTGCTGCCGCGCCCTTGACTCAGCGAGCTCGAGATAGCGACCGAGCCCTGGTTACACTCGGTAAGTCACGACGAGAGCTGTACAGGAGGTAACCCATGCGCCGTACCGTGCGTGTTGTCGCAATCGCCGCGATCCTTTCGCTCCTTGCGGTTGGTGGCTGGGTCTGGTCGGGCGGTTCGGCTCATGCCGCCCAGCCCGCCTCGATCGCATCGAAAACCGTCCGGGCCGCAAACTTCACGGCCGCAAACACCACGGCCGCAAACTCCACGGCCGCAAGCTCCAGGGCTACAGCCTCCATGCGCACAGGCGCCGACCACCGCCTCTTGAGCGTGGCGGTGGCGCCAAGCGTGCCATCGGACCCGGCGATCTTCGGGGTAAATCCGGGCAGCATCCCCTGGATGATCAAGCACGGGCGGGCCCGCTTGAGCGGCGATGGTGCCCTCCAGGTCAATGTGGTCGGTCTGGTGCTCACCACGACCGGCGCCAACCCGGTTCCCTTCCTGGCCGCGTCGGTCTACTGCAACGGCGCCCTGGCCGCGATAAGTCCTCCGGCGCCGTATTCGACCAAGGGCAACGCCCGCATACGCGCCTCGGTCACCCTGCCGGCATTCTGCCCGGCACCCGCAGTGCTGCTCAACCCGGCGACCGGTAGCGCGCCGAGCGACGTCCTGCCCGTGTATATCGGCTTCGGCGGCACGGCCTGACATCCGCCGCGGATTACGCGAACTAGCAGCCGCCGGAGTCTCCCCGTTGACGCGAGTCTGAGCGCTAAGGTCCATTCCACTCCTGGCCGCCACTTCCATGGCCCCCACCCGGAGGTGCTAGGTGTTGCACAAATGGACGTCCGTGCGCCGGTGGCTGTTAACGGTGGCGGTGCTGCCAGCGGGCACCTTCATCCTGGGCCCGGCGACGGCCGCCGCCACCACGGTCAGCTACGCGCCGATGCATCGGCTCGGCGCGACGGCGACGCGGAGTGCCAACTGGTCGGGCTACGCCACTACCGTCGCCCACCCCTACTCCCGGGTGTCCGCCTCCTGGGTGCAGCCTCTCGGCCAGTGCACCAGCCGGACGACCTATTCGGCCTTCTGGGTCGGCATCGACGGGTTCAACACCAACTCTGTCGAACAGAACGGCACCAGCGTCGACTGCAACGGCGGCGTCGCGAGGTACTTCGCCTGGTATGAGATGTTCCCGGCTGCCTCGGTCAACTACAGCAACACCGTCAAGCCCGGCGACCACCTGACCGCGTCGGTGACCGACAGCGGCACCACCTTCACGCTGACCATCTCCGACGTCACCGCGGGCTGGTCGCACACGCAGCGCAAATCGTCATCCACGGCCCAAAAGGGCTCGGCCGAGGTTATCGCCGAAGCCCCGTCGCTGTGCAGCGCGACCTGCACGGTGGCTCCTTTGACAGACTTCGGGACCATCAAATTCACCGCCAGCATGGCCAACGGCAAATCTATTGGAAGCCTAAGCCCGGTCGAGATCACCATGGCCACCAGCGGCGGGATCGTCAAGGCCCAGCCGAGTTCGCTCAGCGGTGGACAGAACTTCTCTGTCGTCTGGCACCACAACTGATCAAACGGGCTCGTCTGGGGCGGGGGGCGCCGCGAGCCAGTCGTGGGCCGAACGCGGCGGACGGCTGGAGCACGGCACCGCGGTGAGCTTGCTGGGCCTGGCCTCCCCGCCCTTTCACCCCTCAGCCATCGACGGCGACGTCGATCGCCGGAGCCCCGAGAGCGACCGGCAAGTCGACGGTGCACCGGGTGCCAACCGACTGGCGCTCTACGGTGAGCCGGCCGCCGTGGGCAGCCACGATCCCTTTGGCGATGGAAAGCCCGAGCCCGGCCCGGGCCCTGCGGGCTCGGCGGTCGTTGAGAAGGTAGGCGCCGGCGGCCATGTCGTCTGAGATGCCTCGGCCGTCGTCCGCGACCTCAACCGCGACGCGCCCTGGCTCGGCGGCGCCGGCCTGTACCACGACCCGGGTGCCCGGCGGATTATGGCGGACAGCGTTGTCCAGGAGGTTGACAAAGACCTGCTCGAGGCGGTCGTGGTCGGCCCAGATCACCGGCAGGTCGGGCGGGCACACCACGGTCACCTGGCCGGGACCCGGCGCCGGCAAGCAGGCCCGGGCCGCTTCGAGCACGAGTGCCAGGTCGCACCAGTCGGGATGCAGCCGCAGGATCCCGGCGTCGATAGCGGAGAAATCCAGCAGGTCGTCGACGAGCCGGCCCAGCCGGGCTGACTCGTCGCTGATGCGGTCGAGGAACCGCTTCTGCGAATCGCCGTCCCAGCTGACGTCGGTCTGCGACAGGCTGGAGGCGTACCCACGGATCGCGGTGAGCGGCGTGCGCAACTCGTGGGAGAGCCAGGAGAGGAACCGGCGCTGGAGGGCCTGTGAGCTGCGCAAAGCGACGGCCTCGCGATGGGCGCGTTCGGCGGCTTCGCGCTCGAGGGCCAGCCGGAGGGAGTTGGCGGCATCCTCCAGAAGCGCCTGGCGGTCCGGTTCGGCGCCACCGGTATTCCAGGCGGCAACCAGAGCCGTCATTCCTTCAGGGGCGGGGAAAGCCACCGCCATGCGCCATCCGACCGACGGGAGGCTCGTCCGGGCCGCCCGGCCCGATAGCACCAGCGAGCCGCCGCGGTCGAGAACGCTACCGGCCGCTTCGACCAGGTCTGACGACGGGTCGCCCGCCTGGCCGTACGGCCCGACACAGCCCCGGCACGCGGTGTCCGCACCGCCAGTCCGGACCAGCAGGCCCACCTCGTCCGCGCCGAGCCCCTGCTCGAGAGTGCGGAGCGCCACAACCAGCCCGTCGCTCAACGGCACTGGGCCGGCCAGCGTCTCCAGAACCTCGCGAATGGTTTCGAGCGCCTGGTTGCGGGCCCGGACCTCGCCGAGGAGCCGATCGCGCTCGAGGGCGCTGGCGGCGTAGCCGGCGTACAGCGTCACCAGGTCGAGCTCGTCGCGCGTGGGACTGCCTGGCGTCGCCCGAACGACGGTGATCACACCCGTCATGCCGCTGGCGACGGTGAACGGCACACTCCATGAGCTGTGCGCGCCCACCGCCCGGGCCTCGCAGCGGTAACGGATCCACAGGCCGCTGCTCTGCAGGTCCGGGCTGATCACCTCCTGGCCGCTGAGGGCAGCCCGACCGATCTGGCCGCCCGCGGGCCCGTAGGGGACGGTCTGCCACACGGTCGCCAGTGGCCCGGGCAGGCCGCTCAGCCCGGTCAGCCGCAGCAGACCGTCGTCCTGGACGTGGATGCAGAGGTGCTCGTCGCCGAGGGCGGCGCCGAGCGCGGAGAGGATGAGCGACAGGCTCGAAGAGGGCTGGGCCGACGCCAGCTGATCGGCCAGATTGTGCAGCCGGTTGAGCTGCCGTCGGGCCGACACGTCCACCGGCTGGCCGGAGAGGATCGAAGCAACCTCGTCGGGGTGTGACGTGGCCGGATCGACGGTGGCGACCAGGCGGCCGTGGTGCAGCACCACGATGCGATCAGCCAGACGGAACATCTGATCGACGTCATGGGATACGAGGAGCACCGTGGTACCGCGCGCCGGCAGGGTCGCCACCCAATCCTCGACCTGAGCCGACTCGGCGACTCCCAGGGCTGCTGTGGGCTCGTCGAGAACCAGGAGCCGGGGGTGGTCGCGCAGGGCTCGCGCCACGGCAACGAGCTGGCGCTGACCGCTCGACAGGCTCCCGACTGAAGCGGTGGTATCAGACAGGGGGATGCCGAGCTCCTGGAGCAGGGCCGAGGCCCGGCGATGGAGCCGGGTATCGGACAGCAGCACCCGGCGGGACTCCTGCCCGAGGAGAATGTTGGCCGCCACGTCGAGGTTGTCGCAGAGCGACAGATCCTGCCACACGATGGCGACGCCGAGGCGGGCGACGGCCCGCGGGTCGGGAACCAGCTTGCGGCCGTTGATAAAGACCTGCCCGGCGTTTGGCGACATGTCTCCCGCGAGGCAGCGAACCAGCGTCGACTTTCCCGCGCCGTTCTCGCCCGCCAGCACCACCACCTCGCCGGGCTTGACGTCGAGGTCGACGCCGTCGAGGGCGACCAGGTGGCCGTAGCGAACACCCAGGCCGCGAACGCGGACCAGGGGCTCGCGCTCAGGAACCCGAACCTGGGCAGCCGAGCTCACGTGAATCATTGTGGCCGATGTTTGATCGCGCTGGGATCCGGGTCCGAGGCGTCGGCGTGGACTGCGTTGGCAATGAGCCGGCGCTCCCATCTCAATCTCACTACCCCCTGATGCCACCACCCGAGCCCCAGCCCCGGCGGGTGAGCGAATCCACGGTCACCGCGAAGAGCAGGACGGCCCCGGTGACGATGAACTGCCATTGGACCTGCAGACCCTCGAGGCCGAGTCCGTTGTAAATGGCGCCGATCGTCAGGCCGCCGAGGATCCCATGCGACATTTTGCCCCGGCCACCGAAGAGGGACGTGCCGCCGATCACCGCGGCGGCCACCGCGTAGAGGACCAGCTGCCCGCCGGGCACGTTGTTGGACATGCCCCCGAGCTGGGAACCGTAGAGGATCCCCGCGATGCCCGCCGTCAGCGAGCACAGCACGAACGCCAGGGTGACGATCATGGCCACATCGATGCCGGCCCGGCGGGCCGCCTCCTTGTTGCCGCCGATGGCATAGATGTAACGCCCCAACCGGGTGCGCTGGAGGAGGAAGGTCCACGCCGCCAGGACCCCGAGCACTATGAGCACGAACCACGGCACCCCTTCGAGCTTGCCGACGTGGGCCCGGTTCAGGTTGCAGATGACGACCACAACGATTCCGACGGCAGCGGTGAATGCAATCTTGATGAGCGTCAGGCTGAGAGGCGGGGCCACCAGGCCGCTCTGGCGCCGGCGGGTGTCCTTGACGAAGACCATGGCGCTGAACGACGCCACGAGGAGGATCATCACGATCCAGCTGGCCAGGGGGGTCATGTGACCCCACATAAGGTCGTACACCCCTCGGAGGTTTCCGCCCCGGCCGTTGAGGCTCGGATAGCCCGAGAACGGCCCATAACCCAGGATTATGAGCAGAACCCCGTTGAAGATGAGCAGACCGGCGAGCGTGACGATGAACGACGGCAGCCGCAGCCGGGTGACGAGGGTACCCCACGCGGCTCCGACCAGCGCGCAGCCGACCAGGGAGATGGCGATGGCCGCCCACCACGGCCAGTTGGTGGTTACCGGCTGCACCAGCTGGATGGTGATGGCGCCGCCGACGGCGGGGCCGACGTAGCCGATCGAAAGGTCGATCTCCCCGAGGAGCAGCACGAAGATCTCCGCCATTCCGAGCACGGCGAACACGGCGCTTTGCTGCAGGAGGTTGATGATGTTTCCGGCGCTGAGGAAGACGTGGTTCGGGCTGACCGACTGGAAAATGACCGTGACGACGATGAGGGCGAGGATGACGGGAAGGACCCCGCTCTCGCCGCCTTTAAGCCGGAGGATCTGGGCGCGGACGTAATCGCCCAGCGACTGGGCTGTGATCTCCGGAGGAACCAGCGGGGTGGCGCCCTCGGCCAGGGCGGCGTGGTCCTTGAGGGCAGGTCCCCCGGGGGGATCGATATCGGCTCTGGACATGTCAGCCGGTGCCGCCGTTTTCGGGCGACCTGGTGGTGGTTACTCCCAACCCCCCGGTGGTCATGAACTCCACCACACTCTGGCGATCGAATGCCGAAGCCTGGTCTTCGACCACCGTGCGGCCCAGGTACAGCACCGCGATGCGGTCCGCGACCGAGAACACGTCGTTGAGGTTGTGCGAGACGACCATCACGGCCAGACCCCGGTCACGCAGCCGACGGATGAGGTCGAGGACCTGGGCGGTCTGGCTCACGCCCAAGGAGGCGGTCGGCTCGTCCATGATCACGAGCTTCGAGTTCCACATGACCGCCTTGGCCACCGCGACCGATTGGCGCTGGCCGCCGGACAAGGACCCGACGGGCTGGCGGATGGACCGGACGGTCGTAACGTGGAGGCTCGAGAGCGTGTCCCCCGCGGCTTTCTCCATGTCGTTCTCGTCCAGCAGCCGATGCCGGAGCCGCTCGCGCCCGAGGAACATGTTCTGCACGATGTCGAGATTGTCGGCCAGGGCCAGGTCCTGGTAGACGGTCTCGATGCCGAGGGCGGCGGCGTCGTGGGCGTTGCGGACACGGACCGGTTGGCCGTTCCAGAGCATCTCGACCCGGTCCGGCTGGTAGATCCCGGAGATGCACTTGATGGTCACCGACTTCCCGGCGCCGTTGTCCCCGACGAGGGCGGTGACGGCGCCCGCCGGCAGGTCGAGGTCCACGTCGGTGAGGGCCTGGACCGGACCGAAGCTCTTGGAGAGACCTCGGATCTCCAGCAGCGGCCTGATCCCGCTGGCGTCGGCCATGCGTCCACTCCTTCGTCGTGGGTGTAGTTCTAGCCGACGCCCGTCACGCGCCGCTCCGGCTGTGGTTCGCTCAGCTGATGCCCGCAGCCGCACAGACACTGTGGCCCACGGCCGAGCACAGAGCCGTCACGGAGATGAACTTGTCCTTGATGACCGTCGACTCCATGTTTGCGGCCGTCACCCACTCGGGCGTCAGCAGCGAAGCCGGCTGGGTCGATCCGGGCTTGCCAGGAGGGGGCGAGGTGGTCGAGTTGACCAGGCCCGATGGCGGGGCCTGGCCGGCCCTGAGGTAGGTGGCCAACGCAACTGCGGCCTGAGCCTCCTCGTAGATCGGCTTGTACACGGAGCCGCACTGATAGCCCTGCAGGATCCACTCCATACCCTGGAGCGTGGCATCCTGACCCGTCGTGGGGATCTTCTTCGGCCCCACACCGCCGTTCTTGAGGACGGTGATCACCGCGTTGGCAAGGCCGTCATTGGCCTCGACCGTGGCATTGATGTTCTTGTGGGCGGTGTACTGCTGCTGGAAGATCTGCTGCCCAAGGGAGTTCGTCCAGCTCGGCGTGATCTGATCACCGACGAGGGTGTAGCCTTGGGGGTTGGAGGTGCCGGCGGGCAGCGGGGTGGACGTCTTCCCCCAGATGACCGAGTTGTAGCCCTGGGCAAACGACACCGCGTTCGGGTCGGTGTCCTCACCGCCGTCGAGCACGAAGACCTGCGGCTTGGTGATACCCCAGGACGAGACACACGATGTGAACCCCTGGCCGATCAGCTTGCCGACGTCGACGTTGTTGAAGCTGACGTAATAGGTGTTGGTGCCCTGGAAGGTCGCCCGGTCGTAACTGATGACCTTTACCCCGTGGCTGGCCGCCAGTTGCTCAATCTGGCCGCCGACGGTGCTGTCCAGGGGGTCAAAGACGAGCACGGTGGCACCGAGCGAGATGTCGGCCTGGGCGTCTGCGAGCTGCGTCGCATCGACGCCCTGGGCGTTGTCGATCTTGAACTGCGATGAGGTGTAACCGGCCGCCTCGAAGGCCTGCTTCAGGTAGGGAGCGTCAAAGTCGACATACCGGGTCGAGGACGTAGTGTCCGGCAGGATCACGCCGACCAGGCCCTTGCCTGCCTTGGTGGCACCCGTCAGCTGCGACATGGCCGAGAAGCTGATGTTGAACGACGAGACACTCAACGCCGCGCTCGGGGCGGTGGTGCTGGGCGAGGCGGAGGTGCTGGGGGCGGATGTCCCCGGCGCCGTGGTCGCGGTCGTTGCTGGAGGCGCGCTCGACTTGTGGCTACTGCCGCAGGCGGCGGCGGTCAGGCTAACCCCGATGGCAAGCACCGCGAGCGCTCGGGTTTTGTGCACGGATGACCTTCCTCGCGTCTGGGCCTCCAAATGGGGGCCGACTGACTTGTAGTCCGGGACCCTAGGGATCCGGACGTTAATGTGCCGTTAACATTTGTTGTCCCGACATTAAAGATCTATAAACGGCCGGCTACTCGGCAGCCAGGCGGTAGCCAACCCTCGGCTGGGTTATGATCAGCGGCCGGTCGCCCTCCGACTCGAGCTTCGATCTCAGCCGGCGTACGTAGACCCGGAGGTACTCGGTCTCCGTCTCGTAGCCCCGACCCCAGACCCGGCGGAGCAGATGGCCGTGGGTCAACGACTTCCCCCGGTTGGCGACCAGCTCCCGCAACAGAGCGAACTCGGTCGGAGTCAGGTGGACGCGCTCCCCGGACCGGGTCACCTCCCGGGCGGCCAGGTCGATCTGGATGTCCCGGATGGCCACCACCGGCACGGGAGCCTCGATGTTTTCGCTCACCCGGGTGCGGCGCAGGGTGGCGGTGATGCGAGCCAGGAGCTCCTCAATGCTGAAGGGTTTGGTCATATAGTCGTCAGCCCCCACGTTCAGGGCCGAGACCTTGTCCCGTTCCCCACCCCGTGCGGACACGACGATCACGCCAACCGCGGACCGCTCCCGGATGGCCCGGCACAGCTCCAGCCCGTCGACGTCGGGGAGCATCAGATCGAGCAGAACGATATCGGGTGACTCTGTCTCGATCAGTTGCAGCACTCGTTCGCCCTCATGGCTGACGACCGCGTCGTAGCCCCGAACCACCAGGTTTGACCGGATCAGGTCGACGATGTTTGGATCGTCTTCAACGATGAGGACGGCAGTCAGGAGCCCGTCACCCTTTCGTGGTCCAGCACCCTTTCGTGGGCTGGGGCGCCGTTGGCGGGCGGCATGCTCATGATCACATTGTGGCGGGTGGCCGCCCCATCTGTTCGGCACGAGATATTCGCGTCCGGGAACCCTGCCGACGGTGATCGGCGGGCGCGCCGCGGGGGCCAACAGATTTCTGGGACAATGAGGACAATGAGAGGGGGCCGACTCAAGTGAAACCGCAGCGGCGACCGACCCGGATCGAGTTGAGCAGCCCGCTACGGCTGCTCTTACGGGGCGGGGCGGCCTCGTGCCTTCTGATCGCCTCCCTGAGCGCCGCGGGAGTGGGCCCGATAGGCCTGGGCATGGCCACCGCGGCGCCGGCCAGTGCCGCGCCGGAAGTAGCCGCCGCTCCCGCCTGCACCGCACCGCCGAGCACCTGGCCGGTGGCGCAACGGGTCGAGCAACTGTTGATGGTTAGCGGACAGTTCTCAGACCTCGGCGCGTCGACCTCAATGGCGGCCAGTGGCGTCGGCGGGTTCGTGCTGTTCGGTCAACCTGCCGCGGGATCGGGTTCCGCCATCCAGTCCGGGATCGCCGGCCTGGACGCGGCCGCGACGTCGCACGGTGAGGTCGTCCCCTGGATGTCCACCGACGAGGAGGGCGGCCCGATAGCTCGCCTGTCAAATGTCATCGGCACCCTTCCGTCCCCCCGTCAGATGGCGGCGGAGTGGTCCCCCGCTCAGGTGCAGCAGGTTATGACGACCCACGCGTTGGCGATGAGGTCGCTCGGTATGACGATGGACCTGGCTCCCGTGCTCGACACGGCCAGCCCCAACAACACCATTGCCGGGGAGAATTACCGGTCGTTCAGCGAGAATGGCCAAACTGCCGCCGCCTACGGGCTGGCCTACGCCGCCGGGCTGCGAGCCGGAGGGATCGTGCCCGTCGTCAAGCACTTTCCCGGCCTCGGCCACGCGACCGCTGACACCGATTCCGCCCCCGCCACTGATCCGCCCCTGTCGCAGCTCGAGACCGACGACCTGATCCCCTTCGAATCCGCCGCCGCCGCCAGCCTCCCCGTCGTGATGGTCGGCCATCCCATGGTCCCCGGTTTGACCGGCAATGTCCCCGCCAGCCTCTCTCCCGCGGCCTATCAGTTTCTACATTCCAACCTCGGGTTCGCCGGAGTGGCGATGACCGACGACCTCGATGCCGTCGCCGTCTCCGCGGCCGGCTACTCCCAGCCCGCTGCAGCCGTCCGGGCGGTCGAGTCCGGGTCCGATATGGCGATGATCGACGCCGACCAGTGGTCGGCCACGGTGAGCGCGCTCACGCAGGCCGTCAGCAGCGGCGGACTGCAGTTGGGCCAGCTCGACGGGTCGGTCAGTCGCATCCTGGCGGCCAAGGGCATCACTGTCTGCTCGGCGGTGACGTTTGCGCCCGGCAGCAACGGCTCGCTCCAGGAGCTCTTCGCAGTCGGCCCCGGCGGCCGGGCGTTCCTCGACTACGAGGCCCCAGGCGGGCGGTGGAGCGGCTGGGTGCCCCTGGGCGGCCAGGGCCTGCTCGGGCCGGTCACGTTTGCGCCCGGCAGCAACGGCTCGCTCCAGGAGCTCTTCGCAGTCGGCCCCGGCGGCCAGGTGTTCCTCGACTACGAGGTGCCAGGCGGGGCCTGGAGCGGCTGGGCGCCCAAGGGCGGTCAGGGCCTGCAGGCGCCGGTCACGTTTGCGCCCGGCAGCAACGGCTCGGTCCAGGAGCTCTTCGCAGTCGGCCCCGGCGGCCAGGTGTTCCTCGACTACGAGGTGCCAGGCGGGGCCTGGAGCGGCTGGGTGCCCAAGGGCGGTCAGGGGCTATTCGGCCCGGTCACGTTTGCGCCCGGCAGCAACGGCTCGGTCCAGGAGCTCTTCGCAGTCGGCTCCGGCGGCCAGGTGTTCCTCGACTACGAGGCCCCAGGCGGGGCCTGGAGCGGCTGGCACCCCCTGGGCGGCCAGGGCCTGCTCGGGCCGGTCACGTATGCGCCCGGCAGCAACGGCTCGGTCCAGGAGCTCTTCGCAGTCGGCCCCGGCGGCCAGGTGTTCCTCGACTACGAGGTGCCAGGCGGGGCCTGGAGCGGCTGGGCGCCCAAGGGCGGTCAGGGCCTGCAGGCGCCGGTCACGTTTGCGCCCGGCAGCAACGGCTCGGTCCAGGAGCTCTTCGCAGTCGGCCCCGGCGGCCAGGTGTTCCTCGACTACGAGGTGCCAGGCGGGGCCTGGAGCGGCTGGGTGCCCAAGGGCGGTCAGGGGCTATTCGGCCCGGTCACGTTTGCGCCCGGCAGCAACGGCTCGGTCCAGGAGCTCTTCGCAGTCGGCTCCGGCGGCCAGGTGTTCCTCGACTACGAGGTACCGGGCGGGGCCTGGAGCGGTTGGCATTTCATGGGAATCCCATAACGACCAAGGAAATCTCGGGCGCCGGACGCTCTAAACCCGACTGGCATAATGATCACCGGCATTCAATGCACGACGTCTCTTGAACGATGGTACGAACGTCGGGATGGCCGAAATCCACGTCTCTGCCGAAGGCCTCTTCGGCGCGCCGTCGAACACGGATTCCGCATCGTCGGGTGGCAACCGGCCGCCACGGGTCGTTAGGGAATCGTGTAGGCAACCAGTTGCGGATTCCCGCTGCCGGCCGAAGCTGACGTCTTGGGGCCGCCCGCCGGGACCAGCACCGTATTCCCGAACACGGCGATCGGCGAGTTCGCCGATGTCGGCAGTTGGCGCCGGTAGACGATGGCGCCAGTGGTGCGGTTGAAGGCGATCAGCACACCGCTGTAGAGGGTGGTGAAGACCAGATCGTTTGAGACCGTGGTCGCGCCGAACGGCATGGTCGGAACCTTCGTGTCCCACTCGACCTTGCCGGTAGCCAGGCTGAGGGCCTCCACCTCTCCCGTCGCGGGTCCGGCAGCCTTGTCGCCAGTCACCGAGGTCAGTCCGGTGTAGGTGAGCGGGAGGTCGATGGTGGCCACGTACACGGTGCCGCCCGCCAGCGCCAGGTTCGACAGCACGCCACCGAGCGGCCCGGGCAGTGCTGTGTAGGGCAGCTTGATCGTGACCTGGTGCGACAACAGCAGCCGGGAGTCGTCGTCGTGGCCGTTGTGCTCGCCGACCGGCGTCTTCCACAGCAACGCCCCCGACCGGGCGTTCAGCGCGTAGACGATCCCCATCTTGCCGCTGGTGATGATCACCGGAACCCCGCCGACAGATGCCGAGATCGGCGACGCCTGCAGGTCGTGGTCCTCGAAGTCGTTCGGCACCGCCTGGTAGTACCAGCGGAGCTTCCCGGTTGGCGCGTCCAGGTTGACCTCACTGTCGGTGTAGAGCTGCCGGGACGGAGACGCGATGGCCGACCCGATGCTCTGGTACGGGTTCCCGACACCGAAGGTCACCGATCCATCGCTTCCGACGAGCGGAGTCTCCCATGCGCCGCCCGAGCCAAGACCGACAGCCACCACGCCGGTTCCCGGGCCGAGAACTGTGTTGAAGGTCCACAGCCGGCGGCCGGTCGCGGCGCTGAGCGCCATCAGCACGCCACCGCCGGGACCCGAGCCGTAGGCGCTGGCCAGGTACACCCGCCCGTCGGCCACCTGCGGCTGGATTTCGAAGGACCCCTGGTCGCTGTTGAGCAGGGTGCCGTCCACCCAGATGGTCTTGCCGGTCGCGGCGTTCAGCGCAAACGCAGAGGTCGAGGTGTCCCCGTACACGGCGCCGCCGACCACCGCCACCCCGTCCGGTCCGGGACCGCTCGTCTCCGGGTTGTTGACCTGGTACTCCCATTTCAGTTTGCCCGTGGCGAGGGCCAGCGCGTACACGTTGGCATCCTCGTCCTGGAGATACACAACGCCATCCGCCACGACTGGTGCTGCCGTCAGCGAGCCGGCATATGAGACGCCCTCGGCGGCCGGGCCTGTCAACTTGAACGTCCAGGCCTCCCGCAGCCTGGAGACATTCGCCGCCGAGATCTTCGAGTCCAGTGCGTCCCTGGTGTTGGCGATGTCGCCATTCGGATACGGCCACGACCCCGACGGCACCGCCGCACCGGCAAAACCGTTGCGGGATGGTGAGGAGCTACTCCTGCCGCACGCCGCGGCCAGCGCAGTTACGCAGAGGAGCACCAGCACCGGCGCGATCCCCCGCGCCCCACGACCCCCACTGCCCTCCACCATTGCTCGCATAGATCCGTCTCCTCATCTGGAGGGCTCGTCAACGCCGAGCACCTCTCGAATGGTTCTTCGTTGCCAATCGGTGGACTCGGCCGGCCCGGTGCCGTCACTCGGCTCGAACCACGACGGTAAGGATCGCACCTCAAACCCGACCGTTGGTGGCTACCCGTATTCACCTATTCCGGGTGAGGACGGCGCAGCGGGCGGGCGGGTAAGCACGAGTTCTACTATGACCAGTAGCACGGCCAGTCGCCGCGACCAAGACCAGGTTCCGCCACCGGCAACGAGGCGCGGAATCATGGTCCAGCACGGTGAGTCGGTCCGGCTGGTTGCTCGACCCGCCCTCGCCGGCGGCCGGCCGAAGTACCACACGACTCTCGGATTGTAGGAGGGCTCGAGAGTGAGCGACCTGCCGGCTCTGACACCAGCCAGGCGGAGGAGGCTCGTGGCCCGAACCCTGCTCGGGGCCTTCGCCAGTGCGGTGATCCTGGTGGTCCTGTACTACGTGCTACCGATGGACAATCTTTCGGATGCCGGGTCGGTGGCGTTCCTTGCCATCGGGATGATCGGTATCGCCATCCTCCTCTGGTGGGAAGTGCGGGCGATCGTAACGGCCCGGTACCCGGCCATCAAAGCCATCCAGGCGCTGGCGATGACGGTCCCGCTCTTTCTCCTTCTTTTCGCGACGACCTATTACCTGTTGGAACGCTCCTTGCCGTCGAGCTTCAACCAGCGGATGTCGCGCACCGATGCCCTGTATTTCACGGTCACCACTTTTTCCACGGTCGGTTATGGAGACATCACCGCCAGGAGCCAAAACGCCCGACTCATCGTCGTCTTCCAGATGCTCGCCGACCTGGCCGTGCTCGGTTTCGGCATCAAGGTGGTGGTCGGAGCGGTGGAGACGGGCCGGCAGCGCCAGGGACGAGGCACGGGTGATCGCACCCCTTCCTCGCCTGCCGCTGCCGTCGCCGGAGCGAGCCAGGGGGAGCAAGGGAATCAACACGACAGGGTGGACCCGTGAGGACGGACGATGCGCGCCTGCTCCACTGGGGACGTCACACCAGGAGGTACCTGGCGACCTCTGTCGCGACTGGCACGATCCGAGCGCTGCTGCTCGTGCTGCAGGCGTGGCTGCTGGCAACGTTGGTGGCGGGAGCCTTCATCGGTGGTAAAGACCTATCTGCGCTGGAGCATCCCATGGAGCTTCTACTGGGGGTCGTCGTGCTTCGCGCCCTGGCCGCGTGGTCGTGGGAGGTCTCGGCCAACCGCTGCTCGGCCCGCGTCAAGTCGGAACTGCGGGCCGCACTCGTCCGGCGCGCCGCCGTTCCGGGACGGGACGGTGGCGTGGTGGGACGCGCCGGGGATCTGGCGACATTGGCGACACAAGGGATCGACGCCCTGGATGGCTACTTCGCCCGTTATCTCCCCCAGCTGTTTCTGGCCGTTATCGTGCCGCTTACGATCCTGGTCGCGGTAGTACGGGTCGACCGGGTGTCTGCCGCCATCATGGCGGTGACGCTGCCGCTCATCCCGGTCTTCATGGCCCTTATCGGTGTGGCCACCCGGGAGCACAGCAACCGGCAATTCCGCACCCTGCAGATCCTCTCCGGGCACTTCCTCGATGTGGTCACCGGGATCGCCACCCTCAAGATATTCGGACGGTCGAAGGCACAGGTCCGCATCATCGGCGAGGTGACCGACAGCTACCGCCGCACGACGATGGCAACACTGCGCCTGACTTTTCTTTCGTCCCTGGTACTCGAGTTGCTCGCGAGCGTTTCGGTGGCCCTGGTGGCGGTCGCCATCGGCCTACGCCTTCTCGGGAGTCATATCGGTCTGCGTTCCGCGTTGTTTGTCCTGGTGCTCGCCCCCGAGGCCTATCTGCCCTTGCGCCAGGTCGGGGCCGACTTCCATGCCAGCGCCGAGGGACTGGCCGCGGCGGCACAGGTCTTCGAGGCGCTTGACACCCCTCAGCCAAAGCGCGGCACCGGCGTAAAGGTCCCCAACCCGGCCGAGGTGGGCCTGACCGTCGATGGTCTTTCGGTCACCTATCCGGGCCGGGAACGTCCGGCCCTCGACGCATTCCACCTGGCGGTTGCCCCGGGGGAGCTTCTTGTCCTGACCGGCCGCAGTGGATGCGGCAAGTCCACCCTGCTCGGCGTGCTGCTCGGTTTGGTCCAGCCCGACAGCGGGACCGTCCGGGTCGGGGACACCGACCTGGTCAGTCTCGACCCGGACAGGTGGCGCCAGCAGATCGCCTGGGTCCCGCAACGCCCCCACCTCTTCTCCACCAGCATCGCCGAGAACGTCCGCCTGGGCCGCCCCGGCGCCAGCCTGCCCGAGGTGCACCGGGCAGCAATCGACGCCGGCCTGTCCGGGCTGGCGGCTCGCTTGCCGTGCGGGCTGGACACGGTGCTCGGCGACGGAGGCGCCGGGTTGTCGGCGGGCGAGCGCCAGCGGGTCGCCCTGGCCCGGGCTTTCTTGCGGGACGCACCCCTGCTTCTCCTGGATGAGCCCACCGCCAACCTCGACGGCGAGACAGAGTCCGAGGTGCTCGGCACCATACGACGTCTGTGCTGCGGCCGTTCGGCCCTGCTCGTGGCCCACCGCCCCGCCTTGCTGGCAATCGGCGACCGGGTCGTGGATATGACCGGGCCGAGAAGCCGAGTGGCAGTCGGACTATGACACCTGCAAGCGGCGGACCGCGACCCGGGACCGCGCCACAGCAGAAGCGAGAAGGCAAGACCCGCCTGGGCCAGTCAGGTGAACCTCACGCAGGTGGACATCACACCGATGCCGACCCTGCCGCGTCGCTGCCTCGCTGCCTGAAATTGGTGCGCCCCGCAGGAGGCGGCCTCCTGGTCACCAGCCTCCTCGGCGCCGGCACCGCCTTGTCGGGGATCGCTCTTTTGGCCACTTCCGCCTGGCTCATCTCCCGGGCCGCCCAGCACCCATCGGTGGTCGCACTCGGTCTGGCCATCGTCGGAGTGCGGGCCTTCGCCATCTCGCGAGGTCTCCTCCGCTATTGCGAACGGGTGGTCGGCCACGATGCGGCCCTCCGTCTCCTGGCCGGCCTGCGCGTCCGGGTGTACGAGCGGCTGGAGATGATCGCCCCCACGGGCTTGCCGCTGTTTCGTCGAGGAGACCTCCTGGCCCGCCTCGTCGCGGACGTCGACGCGGTGCAGGACCTGATGCTCAGGGTCATGGCGCCCTATGGCGTGGCTGTGCTCGTCTGCCTGCCGACGGCAGCTCTGATCTGGTATCTCCTGCCCGCAGCGGGCCTGCTTCTGGTCGCGGCCCTGGGGATCGCTGCCATCCTGGTCCCGTGGTGGGCGCTCCATCTGGCCCAAAAACGGGAAGGCCGCCAGGCGGCTGCGCGCGGTGAGCTGACGACCTCCGTGGTCGACTTGCTCGAGGGAGCACCTGAGCTGGTGGCCTTCGGTGCCGCGGATGCCCACGTGCAGAAGATTTTGGCCGCCGACGCGGAGCTGACCCGCGTCGCCACCGCCACCTCGCGCACCGCTGGCGTCGGCTCGGCGCTGATCACGCTGCTCAGCGGGTCGGCCGTGTGGGGAATGCTGCTGGTCGGGATACCGGCAGTGCACTCGGGCCGGCTGAACGGCCCGCTGCTCGCGGCCATCGCCCTCACTCCCCTGGCGGTATTCGACGCCATAGTGGGGTTGCCGGTGGCGGCCCAGAGCCTGACCCGGATCCGCCGGTCTGCGGCGCGGGTCTGCGAGGTGCTCGACGCTCTGCCCGTCGTCGCGGAATCTGAGCAGTCTGGGGAGTCAGCTAAGTCGGGGAAGTCCGGGAAGTCCGGGAAGTCCGGGAAGCCCGTGCGCCTTTCCTCACCGTACTCCCTCTGCATAAGGGGACTGCGGGCCCGCTATGACGCCGGCGGACCCTGGGCGCTCGATGGGATCGACCTCGACCTCCCACCGGGGTACCGGGTGGGCGTTGTCGGCCCAAGCGGCGCCGGCAAGTCGACGCTCGCCGCCGTATTGCTGCGCTTCCTTCCCTACGAGGCCGGGTCGGTCAAGCTCGCCGGCGCGGAGCTCGATACGCTCGCCGGCCCGGACGTCCGCCGCACGATCGGCCTGGCCGCCCAGGACAGCCACATTTTCGACACCACGCTCCGGGAGAACCTGCTCCTGGCCCGTCGCGACGCCAGCCCGGCGGATCTCCGTCACGTGCTTCGCCGGGTCCGGCTCCTGGAGTGGGTGCAGGAGCTGCCGGATGGGCTCGATACCATGGTTGGCGAGCACGGGTCCTGGATGTCTGGCGGCCAGCGGCAGCGCCTCGCCATCGGGCGCGTCCTCCTCGCTGGCTTCCCGGTCGTCATCCTCGACGAACCCGGGGAGCACCTCGATGTCTCAACGGCCGACGCGCTCACGGCCGACCTGCTGAACCTCACCCGGGGAACGGCCACGATTCTGATCAGCCATCGGTTGTCGGTCCTGGAGCAGATGGACGACATCGTGGTGCTCGATGAGGGCCGGGTGATCCAGCATGGCAGCCATGCTGAGCTGATCGCCATCGACGGGATGTACGCCAGCCTGTGGGAGCGCGAACGCCGTCTCGATGCAGCAACCGCGCCTGGGGGCGATCAGATCTGCGCCGTCCGGTCCGGCTCGAGCGGTGCTTGAGCCCGGGAAACGGGGTCCGATCCCGGCTGGCCCTGCGGAGAGCTAGAGAAGCCCGTGGATACGGGCGATGGTGACTGCGTTGTCACGAGAGATGGCGCCGGTCTTGCGATAGACGGCTTTCACATGGGTCTTGACGGTATTCGTCGACACGCACATGAGCAGAGCAATCTGCCGCAGATTGAGGTGCGACGGCAGATATCTCAGCACTTCCCTCTCGCGCTCGGTGAGCGGCTCGAGCACCGTCGGAGCCTGGTCGGGTAAGACGTCGGGCGTCAGGCGCTCGGCTTCGGTGATCAGCCCCAGGAGACGGGGGTCAGGTGACGGGCCTGCGATGCCGCGAAGCAGCCGGAGCGTCTGGGCTGGCTGGTCCAGGAAAGGACGAATATATCGTTCCGGTTGGGCGGCCTCTACGGCCCAGCGGGTGAGGTCGTAGGCGTGGGGCGTTCTTCCCTGCTGATATTCAGCACAGGCAAGCAAAAGCAACCGCCGAATCTGGACGGCCAGATTGGGTGATGGGGTCGTGCCGAGCCTGGCTACGACCCGGTCTGGCCGCCCGCAGGCCAAGTCGATCCGGGCCAGTGTTTCACAAGGGATTTCTGCCGGCAGGGTAGATTTGGCTACACCCAGGGCGCCATCGAGGTCATCCATCTCGAGCCGGCACTCGACAGCAACTTGATTTAGCTTCCGTAGCATCGGCTGTGACAAAAAACCCGCCCCTTTGACACGGAGATGCTCAAGACGATGCAGGGCCTGGCCCACCTCTTTGTGAGCGAGTTGGACCCGGGCCAGATCGATCTCGATCGGCCACATCCAATGAGTCGCACCGGTCAACCAGCACAACCGGAGGCCGGTTTCCAGCTGCCTCCAACTGGCATCGAGCTGGTTTCGCTCGAAAAAGACCTCAGCGAGGACGAGCCGCGCCTCTAAGTCGACCAGTTCGGCGGCAGTGTCCTGCCGTTCGGCTGCGCTCAGGGCGCCGGTGGCGAGTCGTAATGCTGCGCTCAGCCGGCCCTGCTGGCAGGCCAGCATGGCCAGGGTGGCTGGCTGGCTGGATTCCGCATCCTCGGGAGGGCCATATCGACCGAGCAGGATCGCTTCCGCCTCGGTACTCTCCCCCTGGGCGATGTGGGCCCGGGCGGCCACCAGGGGAAGTTGTTCGGCAATGACCGCGTCAATGGTCGGCAGGCAGTGGGAAGAGCCCGGGCCGACCTGAGGATTGGGCATTTGTCCGGCTGGCCCGAAGATTTGGGCTGCCGCGGCGCAGTGCTCGAGCACCCCGGAGAGGTCGGCAATTTGCTCGGCGTAAACGGCCCAGAGAAACTCCACCCGGGCTTTCCACTGCAAGCGGTCCGGCCGGCCGGCGGCTATGACGACGAGTCGTTGCAGCAACTGGGCAGCCTGGGCCATACGCCGAGCCCCCAGGAGCGCCGCGGCGAGCAGGTAGGTACCCTCAGGACCATCCGCGGGATCACCCCCGTGGCTGTCGATGAGCACACCGTTGGCGGCCGTGCCGCCGCGGCGGAATTCGACTGGTCGGAAGAGGTTGGAGAACATCGTCGCCAGGGTCACCTCGTAGGTCGGGGCATTTCCCCAACCCGCGGTCACCAGGACGCCGTGCTGTTCACGGTGGTTGGTGAGGTCCGACTCCGGCCGTCGTTTCGTCACGGGCTGCCTCCTTGTCCACATCACAAAATAAGGAGGCCGGGTCGGCAGGTCGTCACCCAGAGGCGGGTGATTCGGCTTTCGCCGCCGTCGGTGGAAGCCGTCCGGGAAGTGGGGAAGGCGGTGCCGATTACGGGCGCAGACGGTCGCCGCCTGGGCTGGCGTCATCGCCGGGTGTGATCCGCAGCAACTCCAGGCCCAACGACTGCAGGCGAGCCATGGCTCCATGCAGGGCGGGCTGGTCCATCAGGTCGCGCCGGAGGGTGGTGGTCCCCCGTCCCTTGCTGACCTCAAAGTCCTCGAATGCGGCGACAATAGCCGGTACTGCCTCGCCAGCAATAGTAATTTCATAGGTTCTGAGTGTCATTGGGCCACATTTACCTATGTATGCGAACGGATTCCTCTCACCATGACAGAGGCGCAAAACGGCGTCATCACCCTCAGCAGGGTGAGATAGTGATGACATACCCCAGCCGGTGCGAGGGGTATCCCGCTTGCACCATGAGAGGACGCCAGGGATCCTCAGGAGGCAGGAGGCCGGCAGGACATGGCGGAGAAGAAAGGGAGACAGACACTGGCATCGCGTGGCCCCCGCTTCCCGTCCTCAAAGTTCATCGTTCCCAAAATGGCGTCCCACCTCGTGCATCGGACCAGACTGATGGACGAACTGGACCGGGGCGAGCAGGCTCGGCTCACGCTGGTAGTCGGCTCACCGGGAGCCGGCAAGACCGTACTGCTGGCGGACTGGCTGTCAACTCACCCCACACGGACGTCAGCGTGGCTGACCTGCGACGCGGCTGATGACGATCCGGTCCGCTTCGCCGCCGGCCTGGTGGAGGCGGCGCGACGTGGTGCGGGCCAGCCCGACCTCGGCGAGGACGCGCGTGAGTGGTTGAGCGTCGATCGCCAGGTATCGGCCGACGTCGTCGCCGCCCTGGCTGATGACCTCGAACGGTTCGGGTCCCCACAGGTGCTGATCGTGGACGATTTCCACCTCACCGGGGCGGCCGGCGCGGATGTCCTCAGGTTGCTGCTGGACTACCAGCCGCCCGGGCTGCAGGTGGTGGTGGCCACCCGGCTGGAACCCCCCTTGCGACTGCATCGCATACGAACCAACGCCGCGTTGGTCGAGGTGCGAGACCGGGACCTTTCCTTTTCGGTGGATGAGACCAGACAGTTCCTCTCAGGGTTCGGCATCGGCCTGAGCGAGGAAGAGCTCGAGATAGTTCAACGGCGCAGCGAGGGCTGGGTCGCAGGGCTCCAGATGGCCGCCCTCTCCATTCACCACGCGCCGGACACCCGGGACGTCGCCGACCGTGTGGAGCTGGCCGGGCACACCGTCGCCGGCTACTTCCTCGACGAAGTCCTGTACCGCCAACCGGCTCCTGTTGTCGAGTTCATGCTGGCAACGTCGATCCTCGACGACCTGTCCGTCTCCGCCTGCACCGCCGTGAATGGGCCCGACGCGGGCGCCCTGCTGCAGCAGGTGCACCGTGATCACCTTTTCCTGACCGTCCTTGATGAGGATGCCGGCATCTATCGCTACCACCAGTTGATCAAGGAGGTTCTTCGAGCCGAACTGCATGCTCGCGACCCCCAGGCCGAGCAGCGGTACCACGAACGGGCGGCCAGCTACCTGGTCGACACTGGCCGGGTCGGCCTGGCCGCTCGGCATTTGCTTGAGGCTCGTGATCCCGGTAGTGCCTTTCGGGTGCTCAGCGAAGGACTGCTCGTCGACTTCGCCAGCAACGCAACTCCTGGCAGCGCGCTCGGCGACGTGCGGCCGGATGACTTCGCCGGCGCCCCTGAGGTCCTCGTGCCATTAGCGGCCGAGCTGCTGTTGCGAGGAGGGTTCGAGTCTGGCGCCCGAGCCTTCGCCCTGGCCCAGATGACCGCTATCGACCCGGGCCTACATCCCGAGCTGGCGTTGCGGCTCGACGTGGTCGGCGCCGCCTATCACTCATTTATCGGAGAGCCGAGCGAGGCGTTGGCGTACCGAGAGCGGGCGCTCTTGATGGCAGATACCTCGGTCGGCGTCGACGATTGGCGAGTCGGGCTGGACGGGGTTTCGATGTATGACTACCTCTATATCGGCGACTTCGCTCAGGCGCTCCAGCTGGCAGAGGCGGTCGCGACCGCGGAGATAACTCCCCCGGCAGGACGCCACGTACTGTGCCCGGGAATTCAAAGTCAGATCGCCTGGGCCCAGGGCGATCTGACTGAAGCCGAGGACTGGGCCAGCCAGGCCCTGGCCTCGGCCGCCAGGCTCGGCTTTGACCGGCACTATTTCGCGTTCAACTCACTTCGTACCAAGGCGCTGCTGGAGTTGGAGCGCCGGGACCTGGATGCGGCTTCGAAGCAAAACGAGCACATCCTCAGCATGTCGATCGGAGGTCGTCCCCGTTTCGACTATCTGGCTCAGCTGGACCGGGCGCGCATCTGGGCCGCTGGTGGGAATCGGGAAGAGGCCCTCACATCCCTACCGGCGGCCCGTGCTGCGCTGCGCAGTGACCGTTCGATCCTTTTGGCCCAGGCCGACGAGCTGGAGGCCCACATCCGAATCGCTCTCGGTGACCGAGTCGGCGCAGCAACGATCGCGCTGCGCTTGCCCGACCATCGCCGGCCTATCGTCTCGGCCATCATCGCTCTCAGCGAGGAGAACACGGCGGCAGCAGAAGCATTTCTGCAGGCTGCTCCGGCCGAGCCGCCGACCAGGCGCGCCGGCCTGGAACTGCAACTGTTGCGGGCCGAGCTGGCGCTGATAAAACGTTCGCACCAGGCGCCTCGCCTCGTCCGCGAAGCCCTCGAGGCTCTGGCACCGCACAGGTTCATCCAGACCGTCCTGGACACCGCGCCCCGATTGGTGGAGCATCTGGTCTCAGAGTCGGAGAGCTATCCTTCGAGCGAGTACCTGCTCGTCCTGGTCCGGTCGGCGTTAGAGGCGCGCCAACTCGGAGCGACGGGCCCCCGCAACAACAGGCTACCCGACCCCCTCACCGAAGCAGAACTGAGGGTACTGAAGAGACTGTCCCAGCGCCTGACGTACGCTGACATAGCCGCCGACCTCCACCTGTCACTCAACACGGTAAAGACCCACCTTCGTCATAGTTACATGAAGCTCGGGGTGACCTCCCGGTCGGCGGCCATCAGGCGGGCCGCCTCCCTCGGATTCATCTGACGAAGATCCACGGGGCCCGGAAGGCGACCGGGGTCTGCGCTGAGGGCAGAGGTTGGTTGTCTCGTTGACCTACACGTCGGCGCGAGCCGCGACCGTGCCGGCGGCGATAGCGTCGACGAGGGTTTGATGATCGGCTTCGTTTTGGTCGCCGTACAGGCGGGCAAAGTCTGCGAGGGCCTGGGCGAACGTATCGCTGCCGCCCACGTACGCCCCGATCGCCACCGCGTCACCAGACCGGGCGTGAGCCCGGGCCAGGGTCCAGCCGCAAAGCTGAGCGTATACACCGAGCAGATCGGGACCCATGGTCTCGACCGCCGCAGAGAGCTTCCAGTCCCACAACTGGCGGAAGTAGTAGTCGTGGGACCGTCCGTCAGCCCCACGCGTGACCCGGTGCCAACCTAGAAAAATATCGCTGGCGGCCTGCATGAGCCGTTGGCCCTCAACGACCCGCTGACCATGGTTCGCGAAGGCACTCCGGGCTACGAATCGTTCCAGCACGGACGCCTCTGCCTCTTTGGCCTGCAATATCAGAGTGTCGTCGTTGTCCCGGCCGACAAAGAGCGCCACCCAGGCACGGGTACCGACGCTGCCCACCCCGACCACCTTGCGGGCCAGGTCGACGTAATGATACGACTCGAGGAGCCGGCGTCGATCGCCGGCCAGCGTGCGGCGGTATCCTCTGATGGCCGTATGGATCGACTCCCGCAGCAGCTTGCCCTCGGATTCGCCAAACAGCTCATCGACTGGCACCAGCAATGGCGGGTCGGACACGAACCGTAGTCGCCCGCTGTCCAGCCTGGTCAGCTCGGCGCGCGCCTTCAATTGATCTTTGTGTTGAGCCTTGCTGATCTTGCGCTCCACCAGCTGCGTAGTCTTCCTGCCCACGGCGCCGCCCCACCGCTGCACGGCCCCGGCGACGTCCAGCCGGGTATACCACACGGCGATATTGGACATGGACGCGAAACGCCTGATCGCCTCCTGGTAGGAGCGCACGCCCCCGATGACAATGGCCCTGGAGGTCTGACTATCGAACTGGCCGGCTCGGGCCGAGATTTCCAGGCTGGCGGCCAGCCGTTTGAGATCCCACTCGAAAGGGCCAGGGGCGGTCTCGTCGAAATCGTTGAGATCGAAGACCATGTCCCGCTCGGGTGAGGCGAACCCGCCGAAGTTGGAGAGATGGGCGTCGCCGCACAGCTGCACCATGAGCCCGGTATGGGGCGCGCTGGCGAGATCGGCGGCCATGGGCAGCGCCGCGCCCCGGTAGTACGCGAACGGCGATGCGGCCATACGCCCGTGGCGAATGGGCACCAGCTCGGGAACCCGGGTCTGGGCTTGCTCGGCCAACAAGTCCAGCGGCTTGTGGGTTCGCTGGCTCGAGGCCCACTCGGCGTGACGAGCTCTGGGCAACGCGGCCCGAGCCGCTTTTCCTTTCGCGGCACGCTCCGCGACGCTCGGCGGCGAGATCGCTCTGGTCATGGTCTTCTCCTCCGCCCCCCCTCCAGCCAGATCAACTGCCGAGGATCTTGGCTTTTTCGGCGGCGAACTCCTCCTCGGTGAGGATGCCCTGGTCCTTGAGAGCGGCGAGCTGCTTGAGCTGCTCAATGTCGTCTGAAGTCGGTCCCTGGGCGGCTACCGGCTCGGCAGGAGGCGGCGCCGCGTTGGCGGCCGCGGCCTCCTGGCCGGCCGTGGCGTAGCGTTCCTCTTGGCGACGGGCCACCCGCCCGCTGACGGCGGTGGCCGTGCCCGCCACCACCGCAGTGCGAGCCATGGTCCGACCTATAGGCCGTCGTATCATGACACTCCCTTCTTATCCGATAGCGGTAAGTCTTATTCGACAGCGGTGGGAACGGCCACGGCCAACTCGGCCATGGCTTGTTCCACCAGATC
The DNA here is from genome assembly GCA_963834725.1 of uncultured Acidimicrobiaceae bacterium. Taxonomy (GTDB): domain Bacteria; phylum Actinomycetota; class Acidimicrobiia; order Acidimicrobiales; family Palsa-688; genus PALSA-693. The sequence goes on along the minus strand of CAWICN010000001.1, from coordinate 568,797 downwards.
GTGAGGGATACGCGCCCCTTCCAGCAGGACGCCATGAGAATCTCGGATGGCTTCGGCCAGCTCCGTCGCCCAGGCGTCCTCCCAGATGAGGAGCGCGGCTGAAGAGCTCGGCTCCAGCGCGGCGGCCGCGTAGGCGAGGTCCTCCTCGCTCAGTAACCCGCCGGCCTCGCCCGGGAGGGTGGCGAACGGAGCCAGCTCCTCGAGTTGATCGAACTCCAGGGCCGTGACGTTGCCCTGATCATCTTTGCCGACGAAAACCAAATCGAGGATGCGAATCGTCTGGTTTTCGATCAAGCGACTGAGAGCGGGGACGATCTCGCCCGTGAACTTATTGCCCGGGAAGCTTACGATGATGTACTCGACCGGTCCGATACGACTCACGCTAGCACCCCCTCGAACGATTGTGGCGAGCCTGGCACTGGCACTCTCCTTTCAGCGACTCGGTGAGGAATGGGTTCGTCGCAGCGTCGCTCAATATCTATCCGAGCTGTTGGCGCCGGTGGGAATCAACGCAATCGTACGAGTCCGGATTTCCCTTCAGATCACCCAGATTGGGTGGGATTCTCGGTCTTCGGCCGGGCCGGACTCATCAAGGCCACGTACCACCACGGATCAGGAGGAAGGGCTCCGGTCGCGCCACCCCCACTCGTCATCGGCTGGATGATGCGGGAGGGGGTTGCTCGGGTTGAGCCAACCCGGCGGTGCTGGCGACCGGGAGTGGACTGGGTTGCACGGCCGAGCGTACTGACGTGGGCAGACTGAGATCACCTCCGGTGTGCATCACACTGAACTCCCGCTCCGGTCGGCCCCGGCCGATAAAGGCCCGGGTCCATTTGAGCAGGGTGGAAAGGCGGTTGCCGAATCCAGTGAGGAAGGTCAGGTGAACGAAGGCCCATATGACCCAGCCCGGCAGACCGCTCAGTCGCACGCCACGGAAGTCGACCACCGAGCGAAACCGCCCGATGGTGGCCGCGCTGCCCAGATCACGGTACTTGAACGGATTGGCCGCTTGGCCGTTGAGGCGGCGCACGATGGTGTTGGCGGCGTGCAGACCTCCTTGCATGGCGACCTCGGCGACCCCCGGCAGCTTGTCCAGGGCCATCATGTCGCCGACGACGAACACTTCCGGATGCCCGGGAAGAGTCAGATCCGGCAGCACCGAGATACGACCAGCCCGGTCCAGTTCGGCCCCTGACGCTTTGGCGAGCTCCGCCGCCAGTGACGACGCCTCGATCCCTGCCGCCCAGACCGTCGTGTGCGCGGCCAGTCGTTTGGTTGCTCCCTCAGTGCCGGCGATGTCAACACCGAAGGCGTCGACGCCAACCACCCGGGCCCCCATCCACAGCTCCACTCCGAGCCGCTCCAGCTCTTTCGCCGCCTTGCCAGAGAGCCGGTCGCCGAAGGTGGCAAGGGGCTCCTTGCCGCCGTCGAGTAGCACCACCCGGACCGACGCGGGGTCGAAGGTGCGGAACTCTCCGCGTAAGCTGCGCACGGCGAGCTCGCGAATCTGGCCGGCGAGCTCCACACCGGTGGGCCCGGCCCCGACGATGGCAACCGTGAGCCACCGCTCCTTTTCGGCGGGGTCGTCGACCATCTCGGCCATCTCGAACGCCCCGAAGATGCGCCGCCTCAACTCCAACGCGTCATCAATGGTCTTCATCCCCGGAGCGTAAAAGGCGAACTCGTCATGACCGAAGTACGACTGGTTGACTCCGGCGGCCACGATGAGGCTGTCATAAGTGATCTCGATGGGTTTGAGTCCCAGGATGGTGCCGTGGACGACCCGTTGATCCAGATCGAAGCCGGTGACTTCGGCCAGCTCGACGCGAACGTTTTTGTGCTTGCGCACCACATGGCGAATAGGTACCGAGATCTGGCCGGGCGGTATCAGCCCGGTTGCCACCTGGTAGAGGAGGGGCTGAAAGAGGTGATGATTGCGCCGGTCGATGAGCGTGACGTCGACCGGCTTGCGGCTGAGTAACCGGGTGGCGGGTAGGCCACCGAAGCCGCCGCCCACGACGACCACCCGGTGTCGGGTGTGGCCGGCCGCGCTCATGACGACGACATGATGATTGCTGTCATTGCAGCCTCCCCTTGTGAGGCAACGGCACCGCTAGAGTCCGGGGCTGGAATGCATGATGCCGCCGTCGGCGAAGACGGTGGTGGCCGTCAGATAACTGGCGCCGTCCCCGGCCAGGTAGGCGACCACGCTTCCGATCTCTTCCGGTTGGGCCATGCGTCCGACCGGGATGGCGGAGTTGAGGGTCTTCATCTTCTCAGGGTCCGCCATGGTCTCGGTGTTGATCGGCGTCGCCACGGCTCCGGGGCCGACGCCGACCACCAGAATATTGTGTGGTCCCAGTTCGATGCCCGCCTGACGGGTCAGCATCCGCATCCCGCCCTTGGACAGACAGTAAGGAGCATTTCCCGGCATGGGCCAGTCTTCGTGGACCGAACTGATGTTGATGATCCGGCCGCCGCCGCCCTGGGCGATCATCTGCTTGGCCGCGATCTGGGTGCCGAAGAAGGCGCTCTTCAGATTGATGGCCATGACCTTCTCGTACTGGGCCTCAGTGGTGTCCAGTACGGACGTGCGGGTCTCGACGCCGGCGTTGTTGACCATGATGTCGAGCCGGCCCAACTCCTTCACCGTGCGGTCGACCAGCATCTGCAGATCGGCCACCTTGCTCACGTCGGCTTCGACCCCTATGGCCTTATCACCCAGGGCGGCGACCTGCCGTTCGAGCTCCTCCGTAGCCTGCTCGTTGGCGACATAATCGATGGCCACGTTGGCACCGGCCCCGGCCAAAGCCATCGTTACCGCCTTTCCTATCCCGGAGTTCCCGCCGGTCACGATGGCTACTTTTCCTTTTAGCGACATCGCCTTCTCCTTTGGCAATGAGAGGTTGCGTTTCCCGCGATCCCCGTCGGCGGCCCTGGTTTGAGAGGATAAGCCCGGACGCTGAGGGGCTCCTCACCCGATCTGGGCGGTCTGACCGCATCGGATGTCACCCCATCAAGGTGGGGCGGTGGTCATGGCGTCGAGCTCGCCGGGCCATGGCCACGGTTTCGTGTCGGTGTCGTTCACATCAACCTCCCGGCTGATGGTCCGGTCCGTCGCCGCTCTGATCCGACGACACTTGAACGCCTGATGATGCTTCCGCCGTGCTGGTCGCCGCGGCCGGACCGGTGATCCGGGCCCGGAACACGTGGTAGCTCCAGGCCTGGTAGGCGATGACCAGGGGGGCGAAGACGGCCGCCACGACGGTCATCACGGTCAGGGCGTAGTGGCCCGCGGCGCTATTGGCCACGGTCAGGTTGTAGCTCTTGTTCGTGGTGGAGACCATGACGTTGGGGTAGAGGGCCACAAAGAAAGAAACCAGCGTGGTGGCGATGGCTGCGGTGGTGGCGGCGAACCCCCAGCCGGTGTGGCCGTCGCGCACTGACCAGGCGGCGGCCACGATGAGCAGCCAGGCCAGGACCTGAAGCGGGGCGGGCAGCACACCGCGGCCGGATTGGACATGGGTCCAGATGCCGAAGCCGGCCAGGAAGAGCACGGCGATCCCGGCGAGGGGGCCGGCCAGGCGCTCGGCGCGCGCCTGCACGGCACCCGTGGTCTTGAGGCTGAGGTACATGGCGCCATGCGCCAAGGTGAGGGAGGTCAGGGTGAGGCCGAACCATACGCCGTAGGCGGTGAAGAGGTCCCAGAAGGTACCGGTGAAGGTGCCGTTCTGGTTGAGGGGTAGCCCGACGAGGAGATCGCCCAGGCCAATGCCGAGGAGCAGGGGGAGAGCGCCGCTGCCGATGGTCAGTGTCCAATCCCAGGTGGCCCGCCAGCGGGGGTTGGTGGACTTGCTGCGATATTCGAAGGACACCCCGCGGATGATGAGGGCGATCAAGACCAACATGAGGGCCAGGTACAGGGCGGAGAACATGGAGGCATACCAGGCCGGGAAGGCCGCGAACATCCCTGCTCCGGCCACGATGAACCACACCTCGTTGCCGTCCCAGAAGGGGCCGATGCTGTTGATGGCCACCCGCCGTTCGAGGTCGGTGCGGCCCACCACCATGTGCAGACTGCCGACTCCCAGGTCAAAGCCCTCCAGGATAAAGAATCCCGTCCAGAAGAAGGCGATGACGATGAACCAGAAGACTTGCAGTCCCATCACGGCCTCCTAGTACGTCAAGACCACAGTCTCGGCGGGGCTCGGTATGGTGCCATCCGGGAGCGCGGCCGGTGCCTCGCCCTCGCCCTCGGCCAGGCTTTTGCGCCCGAAGCGAATCATCAGGTAGCCGTCCACCACCGCCAGGATCCCGTAGATGAGGATGAACAGGATCAGGGTGATCCAGACCCAGGTGGCAGTCACTCCGGGGGACACCCCGTTGTGGGTCAGCATCAGGCCCTGCACGATCCAGGGTTGGCGGCCGTTCTCGGTCAAGAGCCAGCCGGCGGTGTTCATCAAGAAGGGGGCGATGGCGAACCAGGTGGCGAAGAACAGGAACCATCGGGATCGCTCGAGCCGTTTTCGCCAGATGGCCCACCCGCCCCACAGGGCTAAGAGGAGCACCAGGGAGGCGATGTAGGCCATGACCCGCATGGACCAGTACTGGATGAACACGTTGGGCACATAGTTGCCCGGACCGTACTGCTGCTGGTATTGGGTGTTGAGCGGGGTGAGCCCCAGGACCTGGCCGTTCCAGTGGTTGGTCGCCAGCAGCGACAACAGATGGGGGACTTCCAGGATCTGGGTGGGGGTCATGTCCTCGTTGCCCCCGCCGATCTGGAACAGGGAGAACGAGCAGGGCTGGCAGGTGGTCCACTGGGCCTCCGCCGCGGCGATCTTCATGGGCTGGTACTTGGCTTCGACGACGCCCAGTTCGCTGCCCACGAACATGGCCAGGATGATCGCCGGCACCAGCACCACGAGCGACAGGCGGGCCGTCCTGGAGAACCCGTCCACCGAGCTGCCCCGGCGCAGGTGCCAGGCCGAGACGGCCAGCATGATCAGCGACCCGGTCACGGCCGCGGCCAACAGGATGTGGGTGTAGCCCCACAAGAACACCGGGTTGGTGAACACCGCCACGATGTTGTTCAGCTCGGGCTGGCCGGTCGAGTTGAGCTTGTAGCCCACCGGGTGCTGCATCCAGGAGTTGGCGGCCATGATGAACGCCGCCGACAAGGCGCTGCCCACGGCCACCAGCCAGATGCAGGCCAGATGGATCCGTTTGGGCAGGCGGTCCCAGCCGAAGATCCACAGTCCCAGGAACGTTGACTCGAGGAAGAAGGCGGCCAGGCCCTCCATGGCCAGCGGGGCGCCGAATACCCCCCCGACGAAGCGGGAATAGGCCGACCAGTTCATGCCGAACTCGAACTCCTGCACCAGCCCGGTCACGACCCCGATGGCGACGTTGATCAGCAGGAGTGTGCCGAAGAAGCGGATCAGCCGCTTTTGCTCCGGGTCTCCGGAGCGGTGCCACACGGTTTGCAGAATGGCCACCAAAAATGCCAGTCCGATGGTCACCGGCACGAAGAAGAAGTGGTAGATGGTTGTCGAGGCGAACTGGATCCGAGACAGGTCGACGTTCGTCATGGCCAGAACTTCCTCCGGTTCACCGGCATTATGGTGGCGTGCCTTTTCCCGCCATCGGATCACCTGTATTGGGTGAGAATCCGGTGGTGGCGCTTCAGGCGGAGCGACTTCCCGCCGCCGGCGACGCCGGCGGCACAGGGACTGACACGGGGGCTGCCGGAGTGGCACCTGCGCTATCACCGGACGCCGGCGTGAGATCGCTGTCAGGAGCAGGCCAGAGGTAGGCCCGGCTCACGTAGGCGACCACGACCGCCACGATGACAAGGGGCGTGGTGCTGAAGCCGTCTGATCCCATAAAGATGGTGGTGATGAGCACCGAGGTCAAGGGCAGGCCCAGCATCACGCACAGCATGGCCCCCATGCCCATCGCCACGCCGGCGACCTCGGGTAGGCCGGGAAGGTGCGACATGGCCATACCGCCTGCGGCACCCACAAACATGGCGGGAAAGGTGGGTCCACCCCGGAAGCCGCTCAATGAGCCGGCGTAGGCCAGTCCCTTGCAGACCACGAGCAGTAGAAGGGCCCCGAGCGAATACGCCCCGGCGCTGGTGACAAGGGAGGGCAGGGCGGTTTGACCAGAGAAGAGAACATCCGACGACGGCTTGCCGGTCCACTCCGCATACACCACCGCCAACCCGCCGACGACCAACCCGAGAACGGGAACCAGCACCACGACGCGAGCCTCGATGTGAGGCTTCAGGATTAAGGCCAGCCAGTGGATGGCGAAGCCCACGAAGGTGGCGACGACGCCGATGACGATCGCCCACCCGAATTGGGCCGCGTCGGGATGGGCGAAAGGAGGAAGGTTGGGAATGGCCAGAGAAACGACACCGTGCCCGGTCCAGGCGTCGAAACCGACAAACACGAGGGCGCCAATCCCGGCCGCCAGCAGCCCGGGCACCAGGACGAATCCCAGCATCGGACCACCCAGTCCAGTAGCCTCCATCAGAAGGAAGGCGCTCGACACGGGCGAGCCGAAGAGGGTGCTGAGCGCGGCGAAACTCCCGGCTCCCCCGAGCAGGGTGATGGACTGCTGAGGAGCATCACGCTTGATGCTTCGGACGGCCGCAGCGGCCAGCCCCCCGCCGAGCGCAATGAGCGGGGCCTCGGGTCCGATGACCGCCCCCAGCGCCAAACCGGCCAGGGCCGCCACCGCCACCCCGGGGATCTGGCGAGGAGAGGGCGGCCCATGCATCTGGAACCCATCCGCCGGTGAGTGTCCGCCCCGGCCGGGAAGATAGCGAATGGTCAAGCCGACCAGGACTCCGGCCAGCACAAGCAGAGGGAGTGGCCACCAGATCGGCTCACCATGAAAGCCCAGCCACTTGATAAGGTACGAGGGGTTGTACAGCCACTTCTGAAGATCGACGACAAGATAAAGGAACCAATAGGCCACGGCCGCGACCGGGGCACCGATGACAGCCGCGAGCACAAGCAGCACCAAATAGCCCCGGCTGCGCAGCAAGGCCGCCACATTGTTCGTCGCTGGCGTAGCCATCTCAGCCCTTCTGCCACCCGCCGGTCGGGCGCATCCATTGCCGGGCCCGAGCCATGGCGTCTACGGCCGGAATGATGCGGCTGCGTCGAGCTGACGACCAGACACAGACGGGCCTGGTTGTCCTAAGCGGATGCCTGCTCGGCGTCGATGAGCCGGCCCAACGCGTCGATGAGGGCCAGGTGGGTGAAGGCCTGCGGGAAGTTGCCGAGGTGCTCGCCGGTGGTGGTATCGATCTCCTCCGCGTAGAGCTGCAGCGGGCCAGCGAACGACAGAAGCTTCTTGCAGAGCGTCATGGCTCGTTCCTGCTCCCCGATCATGGCCAGGGCGGTCACCAGCCAGAATGAGCAGATGGTAAAAGTGCCTTCCTTCCCCTCGAAGCCGGTGTCGGTGGTGTCCACTCTGTACCGCAAGACGAGTCCGTCCTCGGTCAGCTCGTCGGCGATGGCCAGCACCGTCTTGCGGATCCGTTCGTCGCCCGGAGGTAGGAACCCGAGGATGGGAATCAACAACAAGGACGCATCGAGCTCGCCGTTGCCATAGTGCTGGCGAAAGCGTCCGCGCTCGTCAACACCCTTGTCGAGGATCTCGCTCTTTAAATCGTCGGCGGCCCGGCGCCACTCCTCCGCCCGCTTGGCGTCGTGACGGGAGCGGGCCAGGTCGCTCCCTCGGTCCATGGCCACCCAGCAGAGCACCTTGGAGGCGGTGAATTGCTGCGGATCGCCGCGGATCTCCCAGATACCCTGATCGGGGTCGCCGGCGTGCTTGATGGCCGCCTCCACCAGGCTGGCCACGCCCTCCCAGGTGTGCTTGGCGATCTGGGCCGCCCCCTGGCGGATGTGGGTATCGACCGCGTCCAGGATCATGCCCCAGACGTCGTTTTGACGCTGATCCCACGCTCCGTTGCCAATTCGCACCGGACGGGAGTACCGGTAGCCGGTGAGGGAGTCGAGGGTGTGCTCGGTCAGGTCCTTCTCGCCGCCGATCCCGTACATGATCTGAAGCTCCCAATCGCCGGCGGACCCGCGGCCAACCGCTTCGAGGACGAAGGCGAAATACTCGAGCGCCTCCCACTCGAAGCCCAGGCGGTACAGCGAGCGCAGCATAAACGACGAGTCCCGGATCCAGGTATACCGGTAGTCCCAGTTGCGGGCGCCACCAGGCGTCTCCGGCAGCGAGGTGGTGGCCGCCGCCATGATGGCGCCCGTGGGCGCGTAGCTCAATCCTTTCAAGGTAAGGGCGCTGCGCTCCAAATAGCTACGCCAGGGGTGATCCGGGAACTTACCGGTGGACAACCAGTCCCGCCAGTACTTGACCGTGTGATCGAGCTGGGCCCGCGCCTCGTCCAGAGAGGTGAGCGGCGCGTCACCCCAGGACAGAGCGACGAATGCCGACTCGCCCTTGTCCAGCCTGGTACGCCCGTAGCATCGGGCTCCGACCGACCCTAGCCGCACGCTGGATGTCACCCGGAGCGTGGGGTCGCCGGCGGGCGGGTGCACCGTCAGGCTCTCGTAGCCGTCGCCGTCATAATCCCAGACGCCGGTGACGGAGCCGTACTCGAAGCTCGGTGCGGCGTCAATGAGCATTTCGACGTGTCCTTCGATGCAATGGGCGACGCGCAGCAAGGTGCCCGTCGCCGCCGAGTCGCTCGGAGCCCGGCGGTAGTTCGGTCTCCGTGACTTCCAGTCGGTTGGCCGTACCACCAGCAGATCCTGGACAATGAGCCAACCCGTCGGCGTATGCCAGGTCGTCTCCAGGACCATGGTTCCTGGCACATAGCGGCGCTGATGCGGCACGTGAGTGCTGCCCGGGCCGAAGCGGAAACGGCCAGCGGTGCGATCCAGGAGCGATCCGAACACGCTGGGTGAATCAGGTCGGGGCACACAGAGCCACTCCACGGATCCATCCGGAGCCACCAGACAGCTGGTTTCGCAGTCCGAGAGGAAGCCATACTCAGCGATAGGCGGGAACCCGCCATCGAGCTGATCACGGTCCGGCTGGGTAACCGAGCCCGGTGCAGGCGTTGCCGATGCCGGCGGCGACGTAACCGGACGCTTCTTTGAAGCCTCGTTTGCCATTGTCCTTTCATCTCCCTATCTACATTTCGGACCGTCCACATTTGCCGTTGGATCTCGGTCCAGTTTCGCTTAGTGCTTCAGATCTCAACTACGTTGAGATTCGAAGCGCTTGGCTCGACCTGATCTGCCTCGAGCCTCAGGTAAGTGCCTTCTGCTTGGCCGCCTGGAACTCTTCCTCGGTGATAGCGCCCGACGCCTTGAGGTCGGCCAGCTTCGTCAGCTCATCGGTCGCGTTCGGTGTGGCGGCGGTCTGCTGCACGTAGGCCCGGAAGGCCTCATCCCGGCGTTGGGCTTGCTCCGCGGCCCGCTCCCCCATACTGCCGCCGCGGGCGATGAGATAGATCAGGACCCCTAACAGCGGTACAAACAGGACGAAGAGGACCCACAGGGTCTTGGCCACACCACCCAGGTCGTGACTGCGAAAGATGTCGCTGAACACCACGATCAACAGCCAGATCCAGATAACGAAGGCAAAGATTTCGAGAAGGGTCCAGAAAACACCCAGAAGCGGATAATCGTAGGCAGCCACCGGCTCTCTCCTCCTCGGCCCGGATGCAATCGTCTGTAGTAACGCGAGACCGGCATCGACGGGCATCCCGGGGGCGTGCGCTCCCGACCCGGTCGGTCAGCCACAACATAAGACCGAATGGATCGGGTCGGCTCACCCTATCCGGGCGATTTCGGGAGCAGGCAACGACCGACTCCCCGGCCGGGTTCCTCTCACCCGCTTCGGGGGAGGACTATCGGGTCAGGGTGTATTTTTCTGACGACGGCGAGGCCTTGGCCTTGCGCCACGACAACTGGAAGGCGTGTTCATGGAGCAGCGAGTGTCCGGCACCTTGCAAACTTGGGCTGAGCCGTTCGTCGCGCTGCGAGTCGCCAAATTCCAGGCCGCCCTGACGTCGGGCCAGTAAGAGGGCGCCCGCCGGCCCGGCCCGAACAGGACGTCTGATGCTGGCCCAGGCAGCCGGACTGGCGCTACTCGCAGCGCTGTCGCCAACCGCGTTGTTGATAGCCGCCGTGTATCTGGGTTCCGCAAAGCCACGTCTGACCGCTCTGGCGTACCTGGCCGGCGCGACGATAATGAGCCTGGTCACCGGCGTGGTGATTCTGGTGATCTTGCGAAGCGCCCATCTGAGCCACCCGGCTGAGCATACGCCGCGCTACGGCCTCAGGCTGGGACTTGGCGTCCTTCTCCTTCTAGTGGGCGCCGTGGTAGCCAGGCGCCCGCAACCGGCACCGGACAGCGCCGGCGGCGTCAAGGGGGATAGTGTCAAAAATGACCGCTGACCCGGCGCCGGCGAGTGCCTTCTTGGTCGGTATCCTCCTCTTCGCTCCGGGAGTCACCTTCCTGGCCGCAGTACAGGTCATTGCGACCGCGCAAGCCGACGTGGCACTGACCATTCTGGGCGTGACCATCGTGGTGGTCATCAACGTTTTGCTGGTGTGGCTGCCGATCCTGTTTTACGCTCTCGCTCCGGGCCAGACCCGGCACCATTTGACTGCCTTCAACAGATGGCTCCGCGCTCACGGCCGCGTTTTGGTTGTCTCCCTGCTCCTCGTGGTGGGAGGGATCATGGTCGCAAACGGTCTCTATGGGCTGGCGTAGTGCTTGCGGCGGGTCGCCGGCTCCCCACCTGCGCCCGACCCTCCGGCTGCCCGCCGGCCCCCGTACCACCGGGGCAACCGGGTTCCAGGTAGAAGGCCATGAAATGCATCCGTGGACCTAGCTGATGCCTGCATTTAAGCGGGCGACGGTCGTAGCCTGGTAGCCATGCAAGCTGGTTCCGGGCTCGCAATCTCCACAGATCCGGTGGACGCCGCGAAACGTGCCGCTACGCAGGCCAAGGCCTCGCTCGGGGCGGCGCAGGCCGATCTGGCGGTGTTGTTCGCCTCGCCCCACTTCTTGCCGACGGCCGACGCGCTGGTGGCGGCGGTGGCGGAGGAGGCCGGCGTTCCGACGTTGATAGGCTGCGTGGCGGAGTGGGTGCTCGGCCAGGGTCGCGAGATCGAGTCGGAGCCTGCAGTGTCCCTGTGGCTCGGTTCCGGGTTGGGCCCGGTGGAGACCTTCTCTATGGAGTTCCTTCGCACGCCCAACGGCGGGGCCTACTACGGGTACAACTTCACCGAAGGCAAGCACCTGATGATCTGCGACCCCTACAGCTTCCCGCCCGACCCCATCCTGGCGCATCTCAACGAGCACGTTCCCGGCGCGTTGGTGCTCGGAGGGCTCGCCAGCGGGGCAACCGCGCCGGGCCAGCCAAGTCTCTTTCTGGGAGACCGAGCGCTCGCAGGCGGCGCGGTGGGTGTCCGCCTGGCAACTCATGTCGAGGTCGAGTTCCTCGTGTCCCAGGGCTGCCGACCGGTCGGCAGCCCTTACACCATCACACAAGCCACGGGGAACGTCATTCACGAGCTGGGCGGTCAGTCTCCGCTGTCTCGCCTCCGGCACCTGGCCGGCTCTGCTTCGGAACGGGATCAGGAGCTGCTGACGACCGGGGTTCAGGTGGGCGTGGTTATCGACGAGTACAACGTCGAGCGAGGGCCCGGCGACTTTTTGATCCGGGGTGTGGTCGGAGTCGATCCCGCATCGGGGGCCATCGCCATAGGGGAAGAAGTCACCGTCGGCCAAACTGTGCAGTTCCACGTCCGTGACGCACAGTCGGCGCATGAGAACCTCGAGCGCACGCTCGAGAGCGGCCTCGCGGGCCAGCGGATCTCGGGGGCGCTGCTGTTCACCTGCAACGGCCGCGGATCCCGGCTATTCACCGAGCCAAACCATGACACCGGCCTGATCAGCCAAATCGCCGGCGACATTCCCGTCGGCGGGTTTTTCTGCGCCGGCGAGCTCGGACCGGTCGGCGGCAAGAACTTCCTTCACGGCTTCACGGCCTCGATCGCGGCGTTCCTCGACCGTCCCGCAGAGAGTCGTGGGAAATGACGACCGGATGAGCGGGCTCCGCTCGGCTCGGTAACCTGACCGCGGCGCGCGCCGGCAACCTGGCGACCGGCAGCGGTGCCACGCTGTCGACGAGAGATGGAACCGCCAGACCAGTATCGCGGAGGCCAGTATCGGAGGGTGAGCTCCGGTCAGATTCTCGTCGTTCTCTGCGTCGCTTCGGTCACCCTGAGCGCGGTAGCCATCCTCCGCCAGGTCGGCGTCCCTGCCCCGGTGGTACTCGTCGTGGCCGGCTTGATCATCGGGTTTCTACCCTTTGTCCCCGACGTCTCCCTGCGCCCAGAAGTCGTGCTCCTGGGTCTGCTCCCGCTGCTCGTCTTCGACGCCGCGGTCACATCATCACCGACCGGGTTTCTCCGGGACGCCCGGTCCATCGGCACCCTGGCGGTGCTACTGGTAATCGCCACCGCCATCGCGGTGGCGGCCGCGGCCCACTGGGTCGGACACCTCTCGTGGGCGATGGCGTTCGTGCTCGGCACCGCGGTCGGTCCCACGGATGCCGCCGCGGCCACCAGCGTGGCGAGGAGGTTGCACCTCCCCCGGCGGCTGCTCACCATCCTGGAAGGTGAAGCTCTCTTCAACGACGCCACGGCCCTGGTCTTCTACGCCGCCGCCGTCACGGCCGCCACGACGAAGCAGTTCTCGGCCGTCCACACGGCGGGAAGCATCGTGTATGCGACGGTGGTCGGCGCCGCCATCGGTCTGGCAACGGGCTTCATCGGTCGGTTCTTACGCAACCGGATCGATGATCCGCCGATCGAGATCGCCGGCTCCATCCTGCTCGCGTATGTCTCCTATCTACCAGCGGAGGAGGCCCACGCATCGGGGGTGCTGGCAGCGGTCACCGCCGGGCTCTACCTGGGTTGGCACAGCAGCAGCGGTGCCTTCTCGGCTCGCAGCCGGCTCCAATCCAACGCCTTTTGGGAAACCCTGGTTTTCCTGGTCAATGCCGCGCTGTTTGTACTGGTGGGGCTGTCGTTCCATACCTTCGCCGTGCAGGCGCGCGGGCCGCTCGGACGCCTGACGCTGACCGCGCTGGCGGTCGTCTTCACCGTGATCGTCATCCGCCTGATCTGGATGTGGGCGTTCGGTTGGGTGCTGCGCTCGAGGCCGGACCCGGGTAGCAGCCCGCTCCGGACCCGGTGGCGGGAGCGTCTGATCCTCGGTTGGTCCGGCATGCGCGGCGCCATCACCCTGGCCGCCCTCCTGGCTGTGCCCACCACGACCAAAGCCGGCGCCAGCCTGGCCGGCCGCAACGACATCATCTATCTGGGTTTCGCCGTCATCATCGCAACGCTGGTTGGCCAGGGCATGACCCTCCCAGGCCTGGTGCGGCGCTTACGCCTCCGGGAGAGTCCCACCGTCGCCGAGGTCGAGCGACAAGCCCGCGTCGAGCTCACCCAGACGGTGCTCGATCACATCGGCAAAGTGGCCCAGAGCGATCAGGTGCCCGACGATCTCGCTGATGGCCTGCGGGCGCAATACCTTGGCCGTCTGCGCCGACTGCAGACGGCGCCAGACGATGGGAACCTCGAGTCAGACGTCAACGCCATCGCCGAGGCGGAACTCGCCCTGCGCCACGACCTCATTGCCTTGCAACGCCGGACCCTCCTGGACCTGCGCAACGAGGGTCGCATCGGGGCCACGACCCTGCGAACCATTCAGCACGGCCTGGACCTGGAGGAGGCTCGTCTGGCATCTGTCTAGGTTTAGCGAGCGACCTCAGACGTGGTAAAGCGCCGCGGCCAGGGTAGGCGGGGTTGCGATTGGGGGGTCTGAGGTCACTCGGTTTTGGGCCGGCCATGATGGCTGCTGGTCTGCTGTCGGGCCGGCCAAGCCGGCCCTGTGCCAGTCGGTCGGTGCGTCAAGTAGCAGGGAAAGGTCGGTCCCCATAGCGTCCTGGGATCAACTCAAACCCGTTTTCTGACCGCGCCAACGGTCGGAGAGGAGGACGCTATGGGGACCGTAGCCAGTTTACTGGCCGAGCATGTCAGCTTCCGCTGCACCTCGGTGGACCGTATCGGCATCAGGGGCTACATCCCCGGCTTGATGTATGAGGGCGGGATGGTCTGGGGTTCCCCCAACACCTATCGGGTCACCCAACACGGTTTGCGCATCGCCGCCTTCTTCACCCAACTCGCCGCCCGTGTCGTGATTCCCGCCCTCACCGAGCTTGCAGCCCTGGCCCGGCCAAGACCGCCCGCCCCGCGCCCCCTCAGCGCCGCCTGGAAAGCCTACGAACACGAACTCCACAAGCTCCTACGAACTACCCGCCTCGCCGCATGACCCGAAAACTTGCCTCATCCCTCCAGAACCTGGCGCTCAAGCCCCGGCTAGGTAGAGGCCCTGGAGCAGCAGTCAGCCGGCGGTTGCGACCGACGTCCGCCTCCTCTGGCCTTCCGGCTATTCCTGGGAAATCGTGATTTCCTCTATTCCTGGGAAATCGTGATTTCCTCTATTCCTGGGAAATCGTGATTTCCTCTATTCCTGGGAAATCGTGATTTCCTTGTCCGTGATGAACTCGAGCAGCGCGGGCCGGCCGTGCTCGGTGGCATCGATCCCCCGCCTCAAGGCGGGGACAATGTCGAGGGGATCGGTGATCCGCTCGCCGTAACAGCCAAACGCCTTGGCCATGTCGGCGTAGTTCCCGGAAATGTCGGTCGATCCGTACTTCGCCTGCGACACCGGCATGACCGGGATCTCGATGGCCATGGAGTGGTTGTTGAACAGGACCGACAGGATCGGAATGCGCTCCCGCGCAGCCGTTTCCAGATCCATGCCCGTGAAGCCGATGGCGGCGTCACCCCAGACGTTGACGCAGAGATGGTCCGGCCTGGCCAGCTTGGCACCCATGGCCAGCCCGAGGCCATAGCCAAGCTGGGTGGTCTTGCCCCAGCCGATGTAGGAAAGGGGCGCGGTGGACTCCCAGAACGGGGTCATCTGGTCACGCGGGCTCCCCGCATCATGGGTGACGATAGTCCGCTCCTTGTCCACCACCCGGTTCAGCTCGGCGATCACCCGGTAGGGGTTGATAGGGACGGCATCGCTGGACAGTTTCGGCGCCCATTCCTCCAACCAGGCTGTGCGAAGCACTTCGATCCGGCCGGGAACGTCTTCCCGGTCCACCGCCGTGGACATATTGACCTTTTCCATGGCCTGGGTGAGCCCGGTGAGGGTGAGCTTGGCGTCCCCGATGAGGCCGAACTGGACGGGTACATCCTTGTTGAGATCGAGCGGATCGAGGGTCGCGTGGATGATGGTCTTGCCCGCCGGCATGGCGACGCCGAACCCGGTCGCAGCGAAGCTGCAGCCCACCCCGAGAATGACGTCGGCGTCCGCAAGGAACCGCTTGACGGCCCGGGGGTTGGCCCGGCCTCCGCTTCCGAGCGATAGCGGGTGGTTCTCGGGGAAGGCGCTTTTTCCCTCGATGGACGTGGTCACGGGGATGTTCCACCGTTCGGCCAGGGTCCGGAGCTCTTCCCAGGCGCGGGCATAGTGCACGCCCTGGCCGGCATAGATGACGGGTCGCTCGGCGGCGGCCAGCACCTGGGCGGCGTCGGCGACGGCGGCCGGGTCCGGTCCCGTACGAGCCCTGAAGCTGGGGGTATGGACCCAGTCGTCGGGCACCTCGTCATTCCACACGTCGGCGGGCACCTCGATGAGCACCGGCCCCGGCCGGCCGTTGCGCAGCTGGAAGAAAGCCCGGCGCATGACGTCAGGGATGGTCCGGCCCATCGTAAGCGGCTCGGCCCATTTGGTGACATGCCGCATGTTCAAGGTGGAGTTGAAGTTCGGATAATGGTGGGCCAAGCGACGCGGGTAACCGGCAGGGACGACCATGATCGGCACGGATTCGGAAAACGCTTGGGCCACCCCGCCGAAGGCGTTCTCGGCGCCTGGGCCGTGCTGCATGCAGAACACCCCGATCTTGGCGCCCGAGGTCACGCGCGAGTAGGCGTCGGCCATGTGCAGCCCGGTGCGCTCCTGGCGCACGATGACGGTCCGGATATCCTCCTGCGCAGCCGCCTCGATGAGCGGGTTCACCGGGTAGGCGAAGAGGATGTCTACTCCCTCCGCTTTCATTGCTCGGGCAATAGCAGTAGCGACGTTCATCGGTTTGGTCCCCTGTTCATGGGATAAGGCTGCCAGCGTTCCAGCGGGACGCGAGGCAGGACAGTGGGATTGACACAGCTCATGGGCCACCGGCCCTGCAGCACCAGGCTGACCTCGCGGCCCACTCGACGACGGGTCTCGGGACGCATTCGGCTGCTGGCCGACGCCACATGGGGCGTGACGACCACATTGTCCATGTGGAGCAACGGATTGTCCGGCGCGGCCGGTTCCTGCTCGGTCACGTCCAGGCCGGCCCCGGCGATCACGCCGCCCTGCAGGGCCACGATCAAGGCGGCTTCATCGATGATCGGGCCCCGGGCTGTGTTGATGACGGCAGCGGTGGGCTTCATCCGGCTGAGGGCAGCAGCGTCGATCACGTGCTCGGTCTCCACGTTCAGCGGGGCGTGGACGGACAGGAAGTCGCTTCGCTCGAGCAGCTCGTGGAAGCCCACCGGCTCCACCTCGGCGGCGCTGATCTCCAGCTCGCTGACGTACGGGTCATGGGCGATCACCCGCAACCCGAAGGCCCTGGCCCGGCGGGCCATGCCCCGCGCCACGTGGCCGAAGGCAAACAGGCCGAGGGTTTGACCGAGCAGTCGGGGCCGCCGGCTCAAGATGGGCCGAGCCTGGTACCACTCGCCCTCCCGGGCCATGCGGGCCATCAACGGCGTCATCCGGGCCACGTCGAGTAGCAGCATCATGGCGTGGTCGGCCACCTCCTCGATGAAGACGTCGGGGACGTTGGTGACCACGATCCCTGCCGCCGTGGCCGCCTCCACGTCCACCATGTCCACGCCGACGCTACCGACGCCGATCACCACGCACTGTTTGAGGCCGTCGATGACCTGCTGATCGATGGGCAGCCCCCACGAAGTGATGACGGCGTCCAGGTCACCCACCGCCGCCGCGAATTCGTCCTGGGTGTCGGCGGGGATCTCGACGATGTCGGCGATGGGCGCGAGGGACTCAAGCTCATGGGCCCAGCGTTGGTCGACCGTCTGACTGTGCACCTGTCTCGGGAGCCGGATCCCGACCTTCTTCTTCGTCATGGCTTCTTCGTCATGGCTGCTGCCGACCTCCCCCTCGGGCTTTGGCCCGGCCGCCGTCCAAGACGTGGCCGCCCCTTTACCATAACGAACACCGCCCACGCGGCGGAGACCGAGCGCGATGGCGGCCGGCGCCGGGACCAAGCGGCACGATCGGCACGTGCTCGACGCGGACTCTAGAGTTCCGTACTGACGCATTATTGCGCATGCCTTCGGCGCGGAGGACGCTGAGCTCAGCAACGCCACTACCGGGGAGAGCCTGTCGAACATGACTGACGCACGCATCGCCACCTTCGGGTTCCTGACCCTGGCGGTCAAGGACCTCGACGTGGCCGTGGACTTTTACGCCCGCATCGCCCGCCTGGAGCCGACCGAGTTCCGTGATGGTACCGTATTTATGAGCGGGGGCAGGGAGCATCACTGGTTGCGGTTGGAGCGGTCCGACGAGCCGGGAGTGCGGCGTGTCTCCTTCGAGGCGACCAATCTGAGTTCTCTCGATCCGCTGGCCGAGGCGGTCCGACGGCGCGGCGGGGAGGCGACGACGGGAGCCGACTTTTCGGTCGACCGGGTGGGCGACGCCCTCCGCTTCGAGGATCCCTCCGGCATTCCGGTGGAGGTCTACACAGGTCTGGCCGAGCTACCTGTGCCCGTCGCCGAGAACGGCATTCGGCTGCAGGAGATGCTGCACACATTGTGGGTGGTCCCGAACCTTGAGCAGGCGGTCGGGTTTTGGACGGAAGTGATGGGATTCAAGGTGTCCGACCGTCTCGAGACCCAGGTCGCCTTCTTGCGTTGCGAGGACGGGTACCACCACTCGCTGGCACTGGCGCAGGGACCACCCGGCCTGGAGGCCGCCCGCTTCGCGCACTTCTGTGTACTGGTCGAGGACATCGACGACGTCATGCGCTTCCGGCACAACGCAGTCGCGCACGGCCTCACCCTTGAGCACGACCTGCTTCGGCACCCAACGTCGGGGTCGATGGGGGTGTACGTGAAGGAGCCGGTGCACGGCTTCTCGGTCGAGTTCTGCGTGGGGCACCAGCGGCTCGACGAGACCTGGGTCGCCCGCCAGCTGACCGCCGGGCCGGGAATGATCGACGTGTGGAAGCAGCCCCTTCCCCCTCCCCGGGTGAGCTCCAAGGCCCCCTTCAACGTGCTGTTGGCCGCCATCGATGACGGAGCCGGCGGCGCGTGAACCAGGGCGCGGTGATCGACATTCACACCCATCTGATGCCTGCCGGCCTTCCCGATCTGGCGGCGGCGACAGGCGACGGACGATGGCCTCTGCTGGTGCCGCGCTCAGAGTCGGCAGGGGACATTATGTGCGGGCAGGACCGGTTCCGCCGGGTGACGAGGGCCTGCTGGGACGCTACCGCCCGGCTCGAGGCCATGGACCGGCTTGGAGTGGACACCCAGGTGGTGTCGCCAGTGCCGATGAGCCTGACCTACTGGGCCGACCCGGGGCCGGCGATGACATTCATCCGGGCCCAAAACGACCTCATCGCCGAGATGGTGGCCGCCGGCGCCGGTCGGCTGGTGGCGCTCGGCGGAGTGCCCCTTCAGGATGTCGACGCGGCGGTGGGAGAGCTTCACCGGGTGACGACGAAACTGGGGATGGCCGGGGTGGAGATTGGTACCCGGGTCGGTGACGACGAGCTCGATGCCGCCCGTCTGCGCCCTTTCTTTGCAGAGACCGCCCGCCTGCGGATTCCGGTGTTCGTCCATCCCGTCGATGGGGAAGGCGCGACCCGTTGCCGAACGCCGGTCGGCGCGTTCGGGCTCGGGATGCTGGCCGACACGGCAGTGGCCGCCTACTCACTCGTACATGGTGGGGTGCTGGCCGATCTGCCGGACCTGCGGCTGTGCCTGTCGCATGGCGGTGGCGCCTATCCGGTGGCGCACGCCCGGCTCCGCTATATGGCGGGGGTCGTGGCCGGCGAGGACCGTCACCAGCGTTCGGCGGAGCTGGACGCGCTGGCCGGGTTGTTGTGGGCAGACGCCCTGGTGTTCGACCCGAGCCACCTGGCGTCGTCGGCGGCGGTATTTGGTGCCGGCCATCTGCTGCTGGGAAGTGATTTCCCCTTCATCGATTACCGCGAGGCGACGGCGGCGGCGACCGGCACCCATGACGAAGAGATCAGGTCGGGCAGCGCACGGCGGTTTCTGTTCGGGGAGGTGACGTGTCACACGCCTACGTCGTAGACGACCGGGAGCACCATCAGTTCCGGGTGCACCGGTCGGCGATGGTCGAGGCCGCCGTGCTGGACCAGGAGCGGGCTCGAATCTTTGACATGTGCTGGCTGTATGTCGGCCATGAGAGCGAAATTCCCCTGCCGCACGACTTTCGGACCCGTAGTGTCGGTGGGCGTCCCATCATCTTCACCCGTGACGAAACCGGCCGGGTGCAGGTACTGGTCAACTCGTGCCCGCACCGGGGCATGGCGGTGGAACAGCGATCCGACGGCCACGGCCGGTTCCTCACCTGTTTCTACCACGGTTGGTCGTTCTCGTCCGACGGGCAGCTGGTGAGTATGCCGGACGACGCCTCGTACGGGCCGTGTTTTGATCGGGGAGCCATCGGTTTGGCCCATCCCCCGATGGTCGACAGCTATCGAGGTTTTGTCTTTCTTAGCTGGAATCCTGACAACGTCGATCTCGCTACCTATCTCGGCCCGGCCAGGGACTACATCGACCTTGTCGCCGACCAGTCCGAGGAAGGGATGGAGATCGTCGGGGGCAGCCACCTGTACTCGATGCGGGCCAACTGGAAGTTGCTGGTCGAGAACAGCATCGACGGCTACCACGCCCTCACCACCCACCAGCGCTACCTGGAGATGCTGAAGGCCTCGGGCAAGTCATCGGAGGCGATGTTCCGCGGTCGCTCCCGGACGCGGCGCGCCGATGTCCCGGTGCCACCTACGCTCACCCGCAACGCCCTGGATCTCGGCAACGGCCATGCGGTGATCAGCGGCGTCGACACCAGCGGCGGCACGGAGCTCGGAGGGTTGGGCCGCGCCCTGCCCGATGAGGACACCAGAGCAGCGCACCTGGCCCGCCGCAACCGCCTGGTCGAGCGGTTTGGAGAGCCCTGGACGGATCGCATCCTGGGGGGGCGCAACCTGCTCGTCTTCCCCAACCTGGTCATCGTCGATCTGGTTATGGGCTGCACAGTCCGCACGTTTTATCCGCTGGCGCCGGACTACATGGAGATCACCGCATGGCAGATCGCGCCGAGCGACGAAACACCGGCACTCCGGCGCTTGCGCATGGACAACTTCCTGACCTTCTGGGGACCGGCCGGTCTGGCAACCCCCGACGACGTCGAAGCCCTGGAGCGATGCCAGGCCGGCTTCGTAGCCTGGAAGGTTGCGCCCTGGAGCGACATCAGCCGCGGCATGGCCAAGGAGCACCCCAACGCGCTGGACGAGCTTCAGATGCGCACCTTCTGGCGCCACTGGAACCGGCTCATCACCGGCGAGGTGCTGTCCCCTGAATCGAATGCGGTCTTTGACCCGGAACTCGACGGCAAGCGCATCGAGGCGATGGGATGAACATCGACGCGGACGCGTCGAAATGGCCGATCCCAGCCGAGCTGGCAGCCCTGAGCCCGTTTTCCACGGTCACCCTTCGACTGGCCGTGGAGGACTTCCTGTACCACGAAGCCGCTCTACTGGACGCCTGGCGGCTTCCGGAGTGGTTGGCGCTGTGGGCCGAGGAGGCTTCGTACCTGGTGCCGGCGACGGACCGGCCACTGGGCGACCCCGCCCATGACCTGTTTCTCATCCAGGACGACCGTTTCCTTCTCGAACAGCGGGTCGGGTCGCTGATGACCAGGACGGCATGGGCGGAGTCCCCGCACTCAACGACGCGCCACATGGTGTCCAACGTGCAGGCCACCCGCCGGGACGACGGCCTGATCGACGTGCGGGCCAACTTCGTGGTCTACCGATCCCGGCGGTCGACCGTCGACGTCTATCCCGGCCATTACGAGATGCTGCTCGAAGAAGGGGGACCGGCGGGGTTTCGGATCCGGGTCCGGCGGGCGGTCCTGTCCCTCGAGGAGCTCCGCCCCCACGGTCGGGTGTCGTTCATCCTATGAGGGAGACCGGGCCTATGAGGGAGACTGGGCCTATGAGGAGACTGGGCCTATGAGCAGATTGGGCCGGTGAGGGAGACTGGGCCGGTGAGGAGAGTGGGCCGGTGAGGAGAGTGGGCCGGTGAGGACATTAGGACGGTGAGATTCGCCGACAAGGTCGCCGTCGTAACCGGCGCAGCGCGGGGCATCGGCCTGGCGGTCGCCAGACGCTTTGGCGAGGAAGGGGCCCTCCTGGTGCTCGCCGACATCGACGGCCCAGCCCTGGACAACGCGGTGACCGCACTCGGGGAGGGCGGCGTCAAGGTCCACGCCGTCACCGCCGACCTCTCGAGCCGGGCTGGAGCCGCCGCCCTGCGGCTCGAGGC
Source organism: uncultured Acidimicrobiaceae bacterium (assembly GCA_963834725.1). Classification (GTDB taxonomy): domain Bacteria; phylum Actinomycetota; class Acidimicrobiia; order Acidimicrobiales; family Palsa-688; genus PALSA-693. Next base: position 547,054 of record CAWICN010000001.1, on the reverse strand, counting down.
GCTCGACCGGGCCGGCCGGCTCGACATCCTGGTGAACAACGCCGGGGGTGGCGTGATCCGGCCGACCCTGGACCACACCGAAGAGACGCTGCGGGCGACCGTCGACCGCAACCTGTGGACCACCATCTACTGCACGCTGGAGGTGCTCCCGGTAATGCGCCGCCAGCAGTACGGCCGCATCGTTAATATCGGCGCGGAGTCGGTCCGCAACGGCCTGTACGACCACGCCATCTACAACGCGGCCAAAGGCGGCGTGCACGGCCTGACGACCGGGCTGGCCCGGGAGTTCGTGGCCGACGGCATCACCGTCAACACCGTCGCCCCCTCGATGGTCGCCACCGAGCAGGTCGCCCGGCTCATGGACAACGCCGCCGCCGCGCCCGCCCTGCAACGCATCATCGACACCATTCCCGCGGGACGGGCTGCCTCCGTGGAAGAGGTCGCGGCTGCTGTTGCCTTTGTGGCCTCAGACGAAGCCAGATTTATCACCGGTCAGGTCATCAGCGTCAACGGCGCCAGCTCCATGCTCTGACTCTCCCGTAAAGGGACTTGACTCTCCCGTAAGTGGAGAGTCCACGATCGTCAGTATGACCATTACCGATGCTGTAGACCTCACCGAGTTCATCGACCGCTTCGTCCAGGTCTGGAACGAGCCCGACTCGCCGACCAGAAGTCGGTTGGTGCGGCTTCTGTGGGCCGGGGACGCCGTCGAGTACACCAACGCCAATGAGTACCACGGGCACGATGCGCTCGACGTCCGGGTAGCAACGGCGCACACCCAGTTCGTTGAAGAGGGCGGCTTCGTCTTCCGGCTCGCGACCGAACCGGCCGCACATCACGACGCCGTGCTGATGACCGTGGAGATGGTGCCCGCGACAGGCGGTTCGCCCGTGTGGATCGGGACCGTCATCGCCTTCCTGGATGCCAACGGCCGCATCGAGCGCGAGTACCAGTTCGGTCGCAACCTGCCAGCGACCTGACGACCGAGCTCCGCTGACTGCGCCCAAGGAACACCTCCTCTACAGGGACCACGACCCCTTCTGGCATGAGAGCCGCGTAATAGGACGCGGTTTTCACGACACAAAGGCACCGAAAAGGCCAGGCCGGCGGAGCCGCCATGGCTGGCGCCAGGCGTTCGGATCGATTGTGGTCAGCCCCCTCCGCCCGAGCCGCCACCCCGAGCGATCCGCTAGGTTGCCGCCATGCAGGTCGTTCGCATTTTCACCGGCTCCGACGGCCAATCGCACCTCGAGGATGTCGACATCGAGCTCGAGGATCGTGGGGCCGCCGGTCGAATCTCCAGGCTGTGGAGCGGAACCGGCGTGCAGTTCCGCGAAGTCGAAGGCGACTACCACATCGACTATCACAACGCTCCCCGGCGCCAGCTGGTTGTCAACCTCACCGGGTCGGTGGAGATCGAGACCGGCACCGGCGACCGGCGTGTGCTCGGCCCGGGCACGATCCTCCTCGCCGAGGACCGAACCGGGCAGGGGCACATCAGCCGGAGCGTCGGCGGCGAGCCGCGAACTTGCCTGTTCGTGCCGCTCGACGAAGACGACAAGGACTGACCGACGCGTCGCTTCCCTGCAGCGGCCGCCTTACTGTTCATCGGGCTGCCGCCCAACCCGGTTCGCTGTAGCCGAGTTCCCAACGCGGCTCGGGGAATGAGAGAATCGGTCCTCACCGACTGTGCGGGGGTTTAGATGGTCGACCTGGTCATCGACATCGAGAACACTCCAGGCTCGCTGGCCAAGGTGGCGGCCGCCATAAGCGATGCCGGAGTCAACATCGCCTCGGCCACCTGTCTCGGATCGGGTGGGCGGGCCGAGCTCCACATCCTCGTGCCCCACCCGGAGGCTGCCAAGCATGCGCTGGCCATCTCCGCGCTGGCGATCACGCGGGAGCGGGAGGTCGTTGTGGTCGACGTCGAGGACCACCCGGGTGTGCTGGCGGACCTGACCCGCCGGATCGCCAGGGCCGGCGTCGACCTCGACCTTGTCTACGTCGCCACCCGGAACCGTGTGGTCTTCGGGGCTGCCGACCTCCCCGCCTTGCGGGCGGCGTTGGGCGCTGACGGGCGCTGAACGCGGCGAATGGCGGCCCGAATGGGTGACGGGCGTCAGCTCCCGAGGGAGCCCCGGGAAGCCTCGGTGGATCTTGAGCCAGGCCTGACCGACGCCGCCCCGGGCCGGCGGTCCTGTTTCGGTCAGAAGTCGATCGGATACGTCGGGGCCTTACCTTCGGCGATGAGCTGTGGCAGGGCGGGCGAACCGTTCTCCCACACCAACAACATTGACCGCTTCGGCGAAAAACCCTGGTGACGGATGTCGGCCGGCATAGCAGCCACGTCCCCGGGCCTCATCGTGACTCTGGCGCGCAGTGCGCCGGTCATCTTGTCCGCGACCTCCCATTCGATCACGTCAGAGAGCTGGACGAACCACTCGACACGGTCATTTCCATGAACGATCGGAAGGATGTACTCCTCCGTCGTCGGACAGTAGAGGCTGTCTTTGCACACCGAGACGACTGATGGATTCCACGTGACGTCGGAGCGTGAAAGATACGCAAACAGGTTGAACGCGCAGACCTCGTTCTCGAAGCCCGCTTCGCTCTCGATCTCTGGTTCATCCTGCGTGACGTCTGCGAACATTCGATTAACGGGAAACCCGGTCTCGTCGCTCCGCAGTGGTTCGTCGCCTGGCACTCCGACCATGCGGGCCGCGGTGACGCGCCGACGACTGATCGCCGCGGTATTGCTCCCGGACCTGTCACCCCACGCGGAGCCCGTCTCCTCAGGAGCAGCAAACGGGTCGAAGCCCTCGTTGGTCCAATCTTCGAGGATGGAGCGGAACGTGGCGTAAATCTCCTCGTGCGGGAAATTCTCGCTGTGGTCGAGTTCCGCCTTTCGGTACGAGTCGTTGAATGTGCCGGCGAAAAGGTCGACAGTGCCGTAATGGTTGATCGTACCGATCACGTCGTCGAAGTTGACGACACCATAAAAGAACTGCCATGCAACGTCCCGCTGCACCGACCTCAGGAAGCGGTCTACGGATGCAACGTGGTTGCCCGTTGGCCAGCTGATGTGTGCGAAGTATTCATCCCTCCAGAACGTGTACTCGCCGAGTTGGAACACCGGGTAGCCGTGCTCGTTCGGCTCTGAGCGACGTAATTGCGCGGTATCGGTCATCAAGTCTCCTCTAATCCCTGGTGTTCCACTCACGACGTCTGGCAGATCTCATTCCAACGATGGATGGTGTCCTCGCCCTCTATCGTCTGGAGCAGCACCGCTGACGGTCTGGTTGCCTTAATGCGATACGCCGCCTTGGCGGGAAGCAGGGCCATATGACCCCGGCGCGCCACAATCCGACCCATGGCCGGTCCAGCCGGGGTGCCTTCGAGCCGGATCGAGCCGTGCTGGTGGGGTGACGCGATGGGCGAATCGAGCCTGATGAGCTCGATTTCGACCTCGCCGTCGACAACCAGAGCAAACTCATCGTGGGCGGCCGTGCGCCAGTCGGAGATCCCTTCGGCTCGTATCGCCTCGAGGACGTACTCCTGGTTCTGAGCCACCGCGACTTTCTCCCACGGCCGCGACATGGACACAACTTCAAAGATGTTCGAGAAGGCGTAGTGCTTTGGATCGTCGTCGATGGGCTCAACGCCGCCCTTCTCGAACTTACCAACACTGCCAAAACGGGTCGCGTAGCTCTTCATCCGAGGCCCCTTCCTCGTCACGCCACACCACGAACTAGCGTGGGTTCGTCATGCAGACCCTCGATATGCCAACCAATGGGGACCATCTGAACAGAGTACCCGGATCATGACGACCTCGCTCTGTCTCCGTACCTAGCGGGAGTTTCCGGGCTATCGATTGTGGGTGCCAAGTATCCCCAGGTCACCGGCAGTTTTAGGACCTCCGGCGTGTATTACCTAACGGCGGCTTTGGTGGCCCGATGTACCTGTGCGGCAGTTCGAATCGTGGCGTAGAAATCCGCGCTGAAGTGAGCTGGAGTGGCACTTCGTCGGCGCCGACGGCGATGGTGACGTGGTCGATGGCGTTGAACGGCCGTGATTGGTCGTAGTTGTCGGCGGTCTGCCAAGGTGCGGTCGGTGCGGCAGCCACAACGCGGTCGATCTCATCTATAAACATGCAGCGCCACCGCTTGCGAGGGTCGGCCGGCAGTACTCCGGTGCTGGTCTGCCCGCCGACCTGGAAGCCCAGCAGCAGGGGCCGGTGGTTCTTCCAGCCCAGAGCGTGGGGGCAGATGAGCCGTCGGCGGCCGTGGTAGACGACCTGCACCGCATGCCGCTGGCGTAGCGCCTGTTCGAGGGGGGCCCAGGCTGCTGGCAGCGGGTGGATGGGCGTGATGGTCATGGCTGGGTGGGTGCGTAGGCGTCCAGGCCGAACAGGTGGTAGAGACGGCGTTGGCTGGGGTCCATCTCGGTGAGCATCCTGCGGGCCCGTGGTCGGCCCCGCTCACCTTGGTAGAGCAGCATGGTCTCTTGAATGCCGGCCAGGGTCTCGATAAGTGTCCGCACGCTGAGGTGCAGGCCGGCCCGGTCGGCGTCGCGGACCATGAGGCGGGCGGCCAGCAAGGCCAGGACACAGGTCAACACGTGCACCCGGATCTGGTGGTCGGTCCAGTGGAACATGGGCGAGAAGGAGACCACCTGGGGATCCTTCATTTGGCGGAAGTCGCCCTCGGCGGCTTCTTGGGAGCGGTAGTCGGCCACGATCTGGGCCACCGAGGCCAGGCCCTTGTCCTTGTCGGTGAAGAGGATCCGCTTGCCGAACAGCTCTTCTTCCAGATCGGTTCGTGCCGTGGGCTTGGTCCGCCACACCAGGCGTAACTCGGCCGGCTCGTCCCCGCTCAAGGTGGTGGAGATGATCCGTTTGAGCCAGCGGGGCTTGAGGATGGCGGCGATCTCGTCTTCGACCTTGTCCTTGGGCTTGCGGGTTTTTCCCCGGCCCAGGCGGGCGGCCAGCTCAGCCAGCTGGCGGCGGGCCTTGGCCAGGGTCTGATCCAGGCCCCGGGACTGCTTGTCGTGCAGGGTCTGCGAATAAGTGACCACGATGCGCCGCTCCACTCCGAAGACGACCTTGCGGGTTTCAAAGGCCCGCAGACCAGGAAAGCGCTGGGCATCCACCATCCGGTAGCCGCGCTTCGGGACGGCCAGCAGGTCGGCGTGGTCGGAAGGCGGCAGCGAGGCCACGAAGTGCAGGGGGGTGCCGTCCACGAGCTGGTAGTTGTCTTCCGAGTTCTGGCCGGCGTCGAAGACCAACGTCAGCGCGGCCGGATCACCGGCCAGGGCCTGGAAGCGGGCCATCAGTTCTTGCACCAGCTGCGGGAACTGGGTGACGTCGGGCTTGTCCCCCGGATAGGCGTGCGAGACCAGCGGAATGCCGCCGTCGGTGGACACGATAAGCCCCAGGCCGATCAGCCGCAGGTCGTTGCGCTTCTGCTTGGCATGGCCCCGCTGGGCGAGGGGAGCCCGCTCGTTGGCGCTGTCGATGTGGGTGGCGAAGTTGGTCATGTCCAGTACCAGGCCGGCCGTGTCGATGGAGAACTCCTCGATGACATGAACCACGATGCGCCGTTCGATCTCCTGCAGCTGGTGGTCGGAGAGCAACTCCATGGCGTCCCAAAAGCGCCGGTGGTCCAGCCCCGAGGTGGGGATCTTCACGAGCCGGTCGCCCGCGGTCTTCTGCCACCAATCGGAAAACCGGCGTTTGGAGCAGGGGTCGACGATCCGGTTGGCCACCGCCAACGCCAGGTAGGTCCCCACCGACGCCGCCGCATCGGCCCGCCGCGGGCCCACCACCTCATCGACGATCTCAGCCACCCGGGCCCGGGCCAGCATCGACCACACCGCGGCCAGGTCACCGAAGGCCAAATGCCGGCTGCGGTCCGGTTCGCCCGGCCCGCTCCCCGACAGGCGAGCCACGATCTCCTCGGCCGGACCCAGGTACCGCTGAGAGACGATGCGGGGTTTACCCCCCACCCGGGCCGACTCCACCAAGTAGTAGTAGGTCTTGCCGCCCAGCTTCTTCCCGACGATTGATGACATATTCTAGGTAATACACCATCTGGGCCAAGATCGCGAGCACCTCACCAGCACAAACGCGCTGGTAGTGACCTATTTTTGAGAAAATCTTGCTCAGCGCGGTCAGCCAGTGCGATCAGCTAGCCCGGAAACTCCCGCTAGCGCGCCACCGAGCCGGGCCGAGGGAGATGCAACGGAGGCCGGATGCTGGCGTCGGAGCCGCGATTGTTACAACCGTGACGGCTTTCGCGGACCAGCTGCGGGCTATGGGCGTGAGCATCTCGATCAGCGCAGTCATCGACGCCGTCGCCGCGCTGGGACAGGTCGATCTCGGACACCGGAGCGAGGTAAAGGCCGCCCTTTCTGCCACCCTGGTGAAGCGCGTCAACGACGAGAGCGTCTTTGCCATGGCATTCGAGATGTGGTTCTCGGCCCCGCCGGAAAGCGACTCGCGTTACCATCGCCGGTCCGCTGATACGGACGGCTCCATACGCGATCAGCTCGTGCAGGCGGCAGCCAGCGGCGCGATTGGAAACGAGGAACTGGCAGACCTGGCCAGACGAGCAGTGGAACGATGGGCCGGTGTCGGGACGTCAGCCGGCAGCGAGCGCTACAACCTGCAACGGGTCCTTCGTGCCCTGGACCTCTCAGCGGTGGCGCGTGCCGTGCGTCATGTCGCCCGACCGGAAGGAGAGCGGCGCGGAGCCCTCGAGGAGCACGTCAGCCGCAACGAGATCGATCAGACGCTGAGCGTGTTCCGCCACCTCGTCCACGACGCGATCCGGGTGCTGCGACGGGATGCCACCGTCGGGGCCGAACAGATGGAACAAATCGACTTCCTCGGCGCGTCAAACCGTGAGCTCGCCGCGATGCGGGCGGTCGTTCGTCCGCTCGCACGCCGTCTCGCCTCGCGGATGGCACGACAGCGCCAGCAACAACGGCTCGGCCGGGTGGACGTCCGCAAAACAATTCGGGGAAGCCTCGGTAGCGGTGGTGTCCCGCTCGACCCGCGCTATCGGCGGCGGTTGCGCACCAGACCCGAGCTTTGGCTACTTTGCGACATCTCAGGCTCTGTCGCCGAGTTCGCCCGCTTCACATTCGTCTTCGTCGCGGCGCTTCATCAAGAGCTCTCAAGTCTGCGCACCTTCGTGTTCATCGACGAAGTAGAGGAGATCTCAGACCTCCTGGACCGCGACCACGAGCCGGACATGTTCACTGTTCTCAGCCGCGCCTTTGCCGGCAACCTTCACCGCCACAGCAACTACGGCGCCGCGATGCAGGGGTTCGCGAATCGATATGGGCCGCAGCTGACTCGTCAGGTTACGCTGCTCATCACGGGCGACGCGCGGACCCACTATCTCGATGCGGGAGCAGAAACGCTGGCTGAAATGGCCCAGCGCGTCCGACAGGTGTGGTTTCTCAACCCCGAGCCGCGCCGGCTTTGGGATCAAGGCGATTCTGCGGCGTCGACGCTCGCCGCCGTGTGCAAAGGCATGGCCGAGGTCCGCAACCTGGACCAGCTCGCCGGCTGTATCGACGGGCTCATGACGAAATGAGCGTCCGTCCGAATTCGAGGGTGGGCGCCAATCGCTACTGTTTCCCGGACGCCGGCGGGACATGGCCGCCGAGGGCTTCGAGATCGTTGAGCGCTTGCTGGAGAGTCTTCACCGGGTAGATCTTCATCGAGCCCACTTCGCTCTGGGCGTCTTTGAACTGGTCGGCGGGGACGAAGAACACCCTGGCACCGGCCCGGCGCACCGCGACCGCCTTCTGGGCCACCCCACCGACGTCGCCAACCATCCCGTCGAGTTCGATGGTGCCGGTGGCGGCTACCGCCTGCCCACCGGTGAGATCGCCGTCCGAGAGGATGTCGAGGATGGCGAGCGTCAAGGCCAGGCCGGCGGAAGGGCCGCCGATGTCGCCGACGTCGACGTTGATGTCGAAAGGAAAGGTGTACGTGATGCGCGTCATTGAGACGACGCCGAGGAACGCCGTGTTGTCCTCGGCCGGACCGTGCGGGGCAGACGGGGCCTCCAATCGCGCCGTTAACGTCTCGGTATGCGACGTTCCATCCAGGCTCGCTCGCTGGATCGTGAGTCGCACCGTCTCGCCTGGCGCCGAGGCCCGGATGGCGTTCACCAGGTCCGTCGAAGTACGGATGGGCTGGGCGTTGAAAGCGACGATCACGTCGTTGCAGTGCAAGCCGGCATTCGCCGCGGGCGAGCCCGGCGCCACCTCGTACAGTTGGGCGCCGAGGTCATTTCCCGTGGCCCCATACCCGAGACGGCGCAAGGCGACGATGGCCGCGGACGACGTCGCGCCCGTCATTTGCTGGGCAGCCTGGCACCCCAGTTGTCCGGCCGGGGTGGTGCCGAGCACCTCCTTGGCCGGCACCAACTGGGCATCCTGGTCGAAGGTGTGGAGGAGACCCACTTTCCCCAACAGGTACTGGAGGGGCGTGGCCGGGCCGACGAGGACGTTGACCATGTACACCGACCCGTTGATGGCATGGCCGTGTGCCGGGGGCACGGCGATTCGAGCGCAGGGCCTACCATTCGGAAGGAACAGGGGGGCGCCGCTGCTCGTGGCCTGGCACAACGGACTTGCCGTCAGGAGTGGCGCACTGCCCGGGCTGAGCGCGTAGTAGCCCTTGGCCCCGAGCACGATGATTCCAAGACCCCCGAGGATCAGCAGGGCGACCACTATCACCGCCAGAGCCCGAACCGAGGCCGACTGGCGCCGACGCCGTTTCACCACCTTCGACCAGGGTTCAATCCGGACCTTCCGTTGCGTGCGTGGCGATAGAGGACGACGCCGGGAATCTCTGCCAAAGCGACGCGTTAAGAACAGCGGCGAGCACGATGATCCGGCCGATCAGATACGCCCACAACAGGATGGCCAGCGCGCTGCCGAGACCGCCGTAGAGGTTTGACTTGCTGGTCACCTGGTGGGCGACCCAGTAGACGGTCACCAGGTGCACGGCCTCGAAGCCAAGGGCGATGAGCAGCGCGCCTGGCATCTGCCGGCCCCATGGACACTTCGGGTCATGTGGCAAGGACTGCAGCAGAAACAGCCAGTACACCGTCGGCAACAGCAAGAAAAAGATGGCGCCAAGGGGCCCGCCGATTGGTGACATTGCCCGCAGTCGGCTCAAAACGAGCTCGGCCCCCAGCCAGAGCGCGACGAATCCGATCAATCCAAGGGCAGGCCTGGTCGCCTTGACCCGAATCACCGGCAGCGACCACTCGAGCGAGAAGACGACGTGCAGGACCCGGTAAAGCACCCGGGCGGCCCACGGCACGACGACGGCCAGCAGCACGAGCGAGGTGATCCGCTCCCAGTCCGACAGATGGTTGGTGCCGTCCGCCGCTTTGGCCACCAGGCCGCCGATGCCGAGCTGGCGGGCCACGTCGCGATCGGACGCAGAGGTTCCGCTACCGGTTCCGAGCAACAGGACGACAAAGACGACAAAGGGGACGAAGAACAGGAAAAGCCGGAACGCTACCGCGCCGGCCAGGACGATGCCCCCTGTCGACCGGTCCTGTTCAAACGCGGTCAGGGCGTAGTCGACCCGAGTGTCGTGCTCCCTTCGGCGCTGTAACCAATCGCCCGCTTCGGTGGCGCTGGACTTCACCCGCTGCGAAACGTCCCGCGCCCGTCCGAGCATGGAAGGCGACCTCGTGGGTGAAACGCTCCCTTTCCGGGTGACGGCCGGACCGTCATTGGGTTTATCGCCCGCCGATGACCGCTCCGCACACACCACACCAACGGTACCTTCCCGCTATGGTGGCGAGACCAGTGTTTCAGATCTCAACTACGTATCGGAACCGCTCAGATAGGGCTGACCGGAAGTTCGATGGCGGAAGGATGTTCGGGGTCGTGAAACACCTCCTGGTCGGCGCGCTTTGTCGCCCGCCCCTGACCGATCGGCTCGCCAGTGCCCAGGTTGCGGGCAAACACGGGGTGGGCGCCGCTCGCTACCTGCAGCCTGACTTGCTCGCCCGCTCGGAAGGTGACGGCGGTCGGCCACATGTCGATGCGAACATGCCGCGTCCCGTCCGCCGTGGCCGTCACCTCCTCTGGACGCAAGCGCAGGTAACCGTCGCTGAGGTTGTCCGAACGGCCTTTGGCCGAGACCACGCATAGGCGGACCGACACATCGGTGTGCTCCAGTGAGGACCGGAACCACAAATCGACCGTCAGCGGCCCGGCCACCGTCAGGTCCCGTTCCATTGGCGCGCTGGTGTAGGTGAGGACGTCGCTCCTGTGCTCGCGGCGGGCCTGATTCTTGCGACCGGCGTTGCGGAAGTCCAGCGACGGACCTCCGATACCCGGCGTCGGATCGGAGGGATCGAACCGGAAGCGGTCTGGCGCGGATTCGACAGGCGAAGCGGTGGACAGTACTCCTGCGGGCTGGAGATGCCAGCGCTGAACATCACCGGGAGGCGGCCAGTCCGGCACCTCCACCCATCGCCGGCTACCCATCACGAACAGCCGCACCCCGGGACTCGCGATTGGGCCTTTTCCGCTGTGGCTATCGAACCAGGAAAGCGCTTCCCGAATGCTGGTTCCCATGCCGCCCGGGCTGGCGTGGGTCCAGGGTCCGATAGTCATGCGGGCCTCGCGCCCGTTGGCCCGCATGGCCAGGAAGTCGTCGATCTGAGCGGGCAGGAAGATGTCGTACCAGCCGCCCAAGAAGCTCGCCGGTGGCGCCTGCATTCGTCCGGCCCGAAAGTCGACCGCATCCCACCAGGGATCCCCGGGCTGCTCGTGGGCCAGCCAGGCCTGATAGAAGTCCACCGTGCGGCCGACAATGCGGCGGTCAGCGTCGCTCAGGGGCAGGGTGGCGGCGCCCCGGGCCACGGTCTTGCGCTGGGCTCGCATCGGGCGTAGCCGCTGGCCCAGAGGAAGCTCCTGGTATTCGACCTGGAATACCCAGCTCAGCATGGTCTCCAGCGCCAGGGTATTACCGGGATAGATGGCGGCGTCGCGGAAAAAGGTAGCAGTCACCGCCGGGGCGATGGCCTTGAGCGAGGGCGGGGGGTCGCCGCACACGGCCCACTGCACCAGGCCCAGGTAGCTGGGGCCGAACGTGTAGATGGATCCCCCGAACCACGGCTGCTCGGCCAGCCAGGCCAGGGTGGCCCGCCCGTCAGCCTGCTCGTGGCGGAACGGTACCCAGTCCCCGCCCGACCCGAACGTGCCCCGGCAGCTCTGGATGACGACCTGGTACCCGCGCTCGGCAAACAGACGGCCGAGCACGCCCAGTGCCCGGCGCCCGTATGGCGATCGGAGGAGTACAAGCGGTAGCGGCGAAGAGCTGGTGGCGGAGGCGGGCGCCCAGCGGTCGGCCAGGAGGATGACGCCGTCGGCCATTTTGGCGGGTAGGTCGCGTTCCACCACGACGTGGCGGTCTCGCGCCGGCGGCAGCCGGGCCAATGAAGCGAGCAGGCGGCTTCCGAATGTCGTGTCCTATTCCTACCAGAAAGTCCTGGCGCGCCGACAGGTCGGTTCCCGGGGTTATCCCCTCACGAGGTCAAGGATCAGTTTACGATCGCCGAGGTGGGGCAGGTACTGGGCTCCGACACCAATCAACGGGGCTGGCGAGCGATGGCCGAGCGGAAACTCGCCGAGATCGATGCTCACCTGGCGCGCGTCAGCGCTACCCGCGAGCTCCTGGTCTCGGCGCTGCAATGCCATTGCTCCGGTCTCGAGACCTGCGAACTGGTCTCGGCGCGAAGGGGGCGCCATCGGAAGACCGTCCAGAGCCTGCCATCAGTTCTGGCTGCCTCGAGCGGTGTGCCTAGAAGACGACAGGGAGCGTGACCGAAGCTCCGTAATGAACACCGCGAACTAAGCGGTTTCATGACAAAAACCCGATTCACTCGCTAGGGTCGCGGCCGATGAACGAACGCTGGCAGATGTATGACCAGACCCCGACCACCGTGGCTCCCGGATGGCGATTTGAGCCGGTCACCGCCTCGAGCCGACTGGGCGGCAGCAACGGTATGACGATCGGCCCCGACGGGCGACTGTACGTCACCCAGGTGTTCGCCTCGCAGGTCACGGCAATCGACGTGGAGAGCGGCGTACACGAGGTGTTCTCCCCGCTCGGCGCGGGGATCGTCGGCCCCGACGACGGGATCTTCGCCGCCGACGGCACCTTCTTCGCCACCGAGCCACTCATCGGCCGGGTCTCGGCCCGCCACTCCGACGGCCGTTACCGGGTCCTGCGCGACGACCTGCCGGCGGCCAACGGCATCACTGTCGACCACGCCGGCCGGCGGCTGTTCGTCGACGAGTTCCGGCCAGGGGGGCGGCTCATGGAGCTCGACCCATCCGGGGCGACTGACCCGCGCTTTCTCATGGAGGACCTGGACGGGCCCAACGCGCTGGCGATGGGACCGGACGGTCGCCTGTACTTCCCTCAGGTGTTCGCCAACGAGATCTGGGCCTACGACCTTACGGCTGGCAAGGGCGAGCTGGCCGTTGACGACCTCAGCGTGCCGACGGCGGTCAAGTTCGATTCGCGCGGGCGGATCGTCACCTCCGAGTCCGGCACCGGACAGATCACCGCCATCGACCTCGGGAGCGGACGACGGGAGACGCTCGCCGAGGTGCCGCGAGGCATCGACAACGTCTCGGTCGGGCCGGGCGACCGGATCTTCGTCTCCCACTATGTGGACGGGCGGGTTGCGGAGGAGACGGCGGGGCAGCACCGGGTCCTGTCCCCGCCGGGGCTTCTCGGCCCCCATGGGCTGACCATGGCTCGGGACGGGCGGCTCCTCATCGCCGACGGCCTGAGCATCGGCGAGTTGTCGGCGGACGGCACGATCACCCGCCGGCTGATCCTGCTCATCGACCTGCCCGGCCTGGCCGCCGGTGTATGCGACGCCGGCGAGGACCTGCTGGTGGCGACCCACACCGAGGTCCTGCGCTACCCCCACGCGTCGGGCCCGCCGTCGGTACTGGTCGCGGGGCTCGAGGGAGTCAGCTCGATCATGGCCGACGGGGATGCCGGGGCGATCCTCGTCGAGCGCGATGGTGGTCGGGTGCAGCGGATCAGCCTGGACGGCTCGGCCCGGGTCATCGCGGCGGGGCTGCACCGGCCCGGGGCGGTGGCGCGAAGCGCGGCCGGCGACCTGTACGTGAGCCAGGGTGACGGCCGACCGGTCGTTGCCCTTGCCGATGATGGTGCCCGTCCAGTGATCGAGGGACTCGCCGACGCCCAGGGACTGGCGATCGCCGGGGACACGCTCCTCATCGCCGATGTGGGCTCGCACGAGCTCGTCGCTATTGACCTGGCGGACGGCAGTCGCTCGGTCGCCGTCCACGACGCCCGCATCGGGCAGCCCCGCCCCGGACTGGTGCCGGCCGCGTTCTGCTCGGTTTGCCCGGACGACCGGGGCGGCTTCTACGTGGGCGCCAACGGGGATGGCAGCATCCTCACTCTCTCCCGCGCCTGACGCTACTGCCGCGGCCCGTCAGGGACAGTCGTGGCCCCGTCGCCAACCGCCGGCCCCGGCGAGAGGGTCGGCCCCGTCGCCAGTCGTGGCCCCGCCGCCAACCGCCGGCCCCGGGCGCCAAGGGAGACCGGCCCGGGCGCCAGGGTCGACCCCGTCGGTCGGCGGGAGGGTCGGCCCCGTCGGTCGGCGAGGGCCGTACACTGGCGTGATCGGACCGGTTGGCTAGGGTTGTCCCAATGGATTGGGGTGTGCACCTCCCGCATCTGGGCAGGCAGGCCACGCGGCGCAACCTCATCGACTTTGCCCAGCACGCCGAGAGCCTCGGTTACCACTCGGCATGGGTTAGCGACCACATCGCCTGGCCCGGTGATATCCGGTCGAAATACCCGTATAGCGACGAGGGCTCGTTCGCGCCGTCGCCCGACATGCCGTGGCTCGACCCGATCGGGACGCTTTTTTTCGTGGCCGGATGCACCGAGCGCATCCGTCTCGGCACGACGGTGCTCATCCTCGGCTACCGGCCACCTGTACTGACCGCGAAGGCGATCTCTTCACTGGACAGCATTTCGGAGGGCCGGGTCATCCTCGGTGTGGGCATTGGATGGATGCGGGAAGAGTTCGAGGTACTCGGGATGCCCTTCGACCATCGCGGAAAGCGGGCGGACGAATTGCTCCAGTTGTTTGGCGAGCTGTTCGCCAACGATCAGCCGAGTTGGTCGGGAGACTATTACCGGGTGCCGCAGATCGGCTTCGAACCGAAGCCGATCAACCGGCGCGTACCCGTCTGGGTGGGCGGTGACACCGAGCCGGCGTTTCGGCGTGCTGCTCGCTTCGCGGATGGCTTTCACGCCGCGTTTCAGTCCATCGCCGAGGTCCAAGCGGCATGGACGCGGATCCGCGAATTGACCATCGAGGCAGGCCGCGACCCATCGTCTTTGCGGCTGTCGGTGCGCCTCTATCTCGATCCCGCCTCCTCGATGCCTGCAACCAAGTCGATCGCCGGTTCTAGAGAGCACATGCTCGACACGATCGGCGCCTGGGAGGCCATAGGCGTCGATCACATCCTCCTCGATCCCGTGGCGCCCGGTGGCTTCTCCGCCCGCCGCCAGGCCATCGAATCGTTTATGACTGACGTCGCAGGCTCGGTAGCCTGAGCCGTCTGCCTCCACAAATCATTTCGTCCGGATAGGGGTCGGCCCTACGATCTGGAGATGTCCCGTCCTCGGCGGGCGCCGCGTCGACGCTTGATCCCGAGATCCTGGTCAGTTGGTTGCACTCAAGCGATGAGGTGTTTCGGATCAAGGCCCTTCGCCGCGCCTTGCAGCACAAACCAAAGGGGCGCTACGACCAGCTGCCGGGTCGGGCCGGCCGGTGCCACGCCCGGTACGTCCGCGAGCGTCGCTGGCACGGGCGCCTGGGTCGGCGGTGTCAGCACGAGCGCTCGGTTGTACGGACCCGAGAAACCCACCTCCTGCTGCTCGACCGTACCGCCTTGACGGACATGGTGCGCCGTGATGTCAGCGATGAGGGCATCGCGGCCCAACTTCCGCGTTCGGTCCCAGAAGTTGCAGCAGGGCACCAGGATTGCGGGTCTCACGAGGGCCGCATCGACGACCTCACGTATGGCCTCGTCGGGGTGAAGGCCCACAATCAGGTCGTAGTAAGGCGCCATGGAGGCCAGGAAGCTGTCAGGGCGGTTTGGAATGCCTCTGAGAACCCAGCCGCGGGGATCCACTACCTCGCATTGAAGGTTGTGCCGCTTGATCAGCATCCTGGTCAAGAGCCCTTGACCACCAGCCACATCGGCCACGTACCTGGCGTCTGGGAAGCGACTCGAGACCAGATCGGCGACCGCGCCGAAGCGCCGGGCGTCGCCGTGGAAGCGGTGCCCGCGAACGACCTTCCCGGCTCCCCTCCCGGCCTTCATCGGATCAGGACCAGTGCACGCCCACCTCGCCAGATGGTCCAGCCCGTCGCCGCCGATGGCGTCGCGCGTGCCTTGTCGCCGAAGTCGGCGAGCATTGTCTCCAGCCGGTCGTCTTCTGCCTCCAATCGTCGGGGCCGGCGGGCTTTTCTGCAGCCAATTGTGCCCGGTTGATGCGGGACGCGCCACAGAAAAGCTCCCCGCAGGCCCGCCCCGGTCACCACCCGCTTCGGCTGGCCCTGACCGGGACGCACCGATGATCCACACCGTCGGTCGCCTATCTTGGCAGCGTTTGCCGCTGTCCATAGTTGTCGAGTCCGCCGTCGTTGAGGAGGTATCGCCATGTATACGCTCACTGCCTGCTGGTCCGCACCCAAACCGGAAGACCAGGAGGCCTTCGAGGAGCACTACGGGTCGGTCCATCTGCCCGCGGCGGCGAAGGTGCCCGGGCTGCGGCGGCTGATCGTCGTGCGCACGAGCGACGGTCTCGAAGGCGGTCAGCCGGCGTTCTACCGGGTGGCCGTCATGTCGTTCGATTCGAAAGATGACCTCGAAGCCAGCGAGCACTCCCCGGAGTGGGCCACGATGCGCGCTGACGCCGGTTCCATGATCGAACGCTTCGGCGTGGGCCTCACCGTCGGCATGGGGGAGCACCACGAGGTGGCGCTGTAACGTGACCGTCCTGGTCACCGGAGGCTCCTCCGGCATCGGCCGGGCGGTCGCCGAACGGTGGGCGACCCTCGGGCACGACATCGTCATCAACTACCACGCCAACGACGCCGCAGCTCACGAGGCCGTCAACGCCGTCGCCGCCGCCGGTGGTCGAGCCCAACTGGTCAGGGCCGACGTCGGCACTGTCGAAGGCGTCAACGCGATCGTCGAAGGCGTCCGTGCCGTCACCGACACTCTGGACCTCTACGTCCACTGCGCCGCGCTCGCGGTCACGGGTGGAGCCTTGACGATCGATCCCGCCCGGCTTGCGCGCGCCGTGGCCGTCAATGGCACTGCCCTTGTACCGCTCACCCAGGGTCTCCTCTCATTGCTCGGACCGGGCAGCAGCGTGGTCTACGTGAGCAGCAGAGGATCGCGGACCTACGTCCCCGCCTACGTCGCTCTCGGGCCGACCAAGGCCCTGGGCGAAGCCCTCATCCGGTACCTGGCCGTCGAGCTGGCCCCGCGGGGGATTCGGGCCAACACCGTCTCCGCCGGCGCCCTGGACACCCCGGCCTTCCGCACCATGTTCGGTGACCAGGCCCAGCAACGGTTGGACACGGCGGCTAAGGCCAACCCGAGTGGGCGAGGCCTCGAACTGTCCGACGTCGTCGCCGCCATCGAATGGGTCACGAGCCCCGCGGCTGCCATGGTGCAAGGACAGACCCTCATGGTCGATGGCGGCATCTCCCTTTGAAGGTCCTCTCGACTGAGAGCGGGAAGCGGTGGCGCCAGCCTTGATCCCGTTACGTGTGCTCTCCTACCAGCTCCTATCGCTGCGCGAGCGATGAAGGCTAGATTGAGCTGCGCCATGGAGTTCCTATGACTGGTCGCGCCCTGCCGCTGGAGGGCGTTCGCGTCATCGACCTGGGCCGTATCTACCAGGGTCCCTGGTGCGGGATGCTGCTGGCGCTGGGCGGGGCGGACGTGATCAAGGTCGAGGAGCCGGGTGGAGAGCCGGGCCGTCGCGGCGGTGGGTCGATCGGCACAACCGTGCCTCTGGCGATGCTCAACTCCAACAAGCGCGACATCACGCTCAACCTGAAGCACGAGCGGGGTCGAGAGCTCCTCGTGGCCCTCGTCCGCCACGCCGACGTGCTCATCGAGAACTTCGCCCCCGGGACGATGGACGATCTCGGTCTCGGGCCTGACCGGCTGCTCGAAGCCAACCCCCGTCTCGTCTACGGCGCCGCCACGGGCTACGGCATCGATGGCCCGGACCGGGATCAACTGGCGCTGGACATCACCATCCAGGCCCACGCCGGGGTGATGAGCGTGACCGGGTTCCCCGGACAGCCACCGGTCAAGGCCGGGGTGGCGTTCATCGACATCCTCGGCGGCACCCACCTTTACGGCGCGGTGGTGACCGCTCTCTTCGAGAGGGAGCGGACGGGACTGGGTCGGGTCGTCGACGTCGCGATGATCGACACGGTGTACCCGACGCTGGCCTCCAACCTGTCCGGGTGGTACCGCGACGGGGTGGCCCCACCGACGGGCAACGGCCACGGAGGCGGAGCGGTCTGCCCGTACAACGTGTACCCGGCCCGCGACGGCTACCTGGCCATCATCGTCGTCACCGAGCAGCAGTGGCGCAACCTGTGCGAGGCGATGGAACGCCCCGATCTGGCCGAAGACGAGCGCTTTCGCAGTAACGGCCGCCGCTACCACAACCTCGACGAGCTCGACGCGATCATCGGGAAGTGGACGTCGACGATGTCGCGCGCCGACGCGGTAGCCGGTCTGCACCGGGCGAAGGTACCGGTGGCCGCCGTGCGCGGCGTCGGTGAGATGGTCGAGGACCGTCACCTGCATGAACGCGGCGCGCTGGCTCTGCTCCACCACCCACAGCTCGGGGATGTCGTCGTGCCGCATAGCCCGTTGCGCTACCGGGGTAGCCCTCTTGCCGCGCTGGAGCCGAGCCCTGCGCTCGGGCAGCACAACGCCGAGGTATTCGGTGGCCTGCTCGGACTATCGACGGCGGAGCTGGACCAGCTAAGTGCGTCGGGCGTTATCTGACGTGCCCATAACGAGTGGCTGACATGTCCCTTTTCGAGGTGACGCCCGACATCGAGCAACTCGTCGCTGTGGCCGTGCGCCTGGGTGCCGATCAGCTCGACGGTGGTGTGCGTAGCGCCGAGCTGGCGGGAACGTGGCCGGACCAAGTGTCGGCGGTACTGCGCGAGCTTCCGCTCGGCGGGCTCGACCTCCCCGGGTCGCTGGGCGGGGTGAGCGCGGGTTGTGTCGCAAAGGTGGCGGTGCTGGAGGAACTGGCCGCCCATGACGCCGGAGGCATTCCTGCGAGCGATCAGCCCGGCCCGACGGTAGGCGCGGTGCTCGCCTGCCCGGATATGGACCGGGCCAAGGAGGTGGCGGCGGCCAGCCTCGACGGTACTGCCGGATGCGCCCTGGCGGTGGTCGAGGAACAGCAGCCGCTGCCGCGCCGGCTGGCGTGGGTTCCCTCCCGGCCAATGCCCTCCTGGGTCTGGGTCAGCCAGGCAGACGACCTGCGCCTGCTGCGGGTCAAGGTCGACGACACCGAACGCGAGGCTTCTGATGAGGTTCCGCTCGCCTTCCACGCCTCGGGGTCCGTCTCGCTGTCGCTCACCGACGCCGAGCTGGTCGGACACTGGCCGCTGGCGCCCCGGAGCGGCCTGCAGGTCCGCGGCCGAGCCCGCCTCTGGGCCGCGGCCCTGTCATTGGGAGTGGCGCGCGCTGCGCTCGCGTCGACGCTGGCGTACACAACCGAGCGCTTCGTTTTCGGCAAGCCGGTGGCTCACCACCAGGGCAACGCCTTCGACCTGGCTGTCGTCGCGGCCCGGGTCCACGCCGCCGGTCTCTGTGTACGCGACGCCGCCGCCCGATTCGACGGGAACGAACTGGATGCCGGATTCTGGGCCACGGAGGCGTGGGTGGAGACGACCGAGACGGCGGTGGCGGTCACCGATCTCGGCATCCAGCTCCTCGGCGGGCACGGGTTCCTTATGGACCATCTGGCGGAGAAGCGCTTCCGGGAGGCACGCATGCTCGGACTTCTCTTCGGCGGGCGCGACAGCGCCGACGCCGACCTGGCCTCGGCGGTCATCGATGTGGCCGATACGATCCTGCCGGGGGAAGGCAGTTGATCGAGCTGGATCGTGGGACCCGCGACACGCTCGACCAGGTCCGCCAGCTCGGCCGCGAGTACATGCGGCCGATGGGCCTCGACTCCGACCGGTCCGGCCTGCCACCGCCCGCTGACCACCCCTTCTACCTGCTGTGCGCGCGACGCGGCGGGCTGGTGAGCCGGGAGACAGGGGAGGCGGACAGAGACGATCGGCGGCCCGATGCCGAAAGCGCCTCGCCGGACGCACACGCCCGACTCATCTGGCGCCCGCTGCGCGCCCTTCTCATCAACGAGGAGGCGGCGTACTGGGACCGCGGGGTGGCACTCTCCCTGCCCGGTCCGGGCCTGGGGGGCGCTGCTCTGCGCACGACCGCAACACCCGAGCAACGCCAGAAGTACCTGGCCGTGTTCTCCGACCACGACCGCGCTCACTGGGGCGCAATGGCGATGACCGAACCGGGAGCGGGCAGCGACGTGGCCCGCATCCAGACGCGGGCCCGGCGTGATGGTGACGAGTGGGTGCTTTCCGGCTCCAAGATGTTCTGCTCGAACGCCGCCCGGGCTGACTGGGTGGTCGTGTGGGCGACCGTCGACCCTGGTCTCGGCCGGGAAGGCCACCGCGCCTTTGTTGTCGAACGCGGCACCCCCGGGTTCGAGGTGATCAAGATCGAGCACAAGATGGGCTCCAGGGGCTACGAGACCGCCAGCTTCTCGCTCGACGACGTTCGCATCCCGGCCGGAAATCTCCTGGGGGGCGAGTCGTTCTACGAGTCCCGCCGGGGCTTCAAAGGGGCCATGGCCACGTTCAACATCACCCGGCCCATCCACGCCGCCCAGGGGGTCGGCATGGGCCGCGCCGCCCTCGACCTGGCCCTCGACTTCGTGCGGTTCGAGTACCCGACCCACGGCCGGCGCCGCCAACGGGCCCTCGAGCGGCTGGCCGAGATCCGCCGGGGACTGCACGCCGCCCGGCTCCTGTGCATGCACGCGGTGTCGCTGGCCGCGCACGACAAGCCGAACACCCTGGAAGCGTCCTACTCCAAGCTCTACGCCCCGCCGATTGTATGGCGCGCTGTTTCCACGGCCATGGAGGTGATCGGAGAGGATGCTATACGCAGGGACGCCATGATCGAGAAGCTCTACCGAGACGTGAAGATCCTGGACATCGGTGAAGGGACCCAGCAGGTGCAGCGGGTCGTGGTGGCCCGCCAGCTCTTCGGCTTCCCCCGCGACCCCTGACCCCTCCTCCGGCCGCGGCCGCCAACTTCGCCGACATGGTGGCCCTGGCCGGCTGAGCTCAAGTCGCCGGTCCCAGCAGGGTGCTGCAGCCGTACTGCGGGGCTGGTGAGAGGCCGCCCGGGCGGGTCGCCGGCATATACTGCCGGCCCGCGACTACACCAAGGTGGACGCTTGTGCTCATCATTTTCGGGTTGAGAGACCGGGTGGCGATTCTGGCAACGATCAGCCTGGCCTGCCGCAACGGCCACGTGGCGGCGCATCGGATCCTGAAGGTGACCAGATGGCTCACTTTGTTCTTCATTCCCTTGATCCCGTACAGCAGCAAGCGCCGGTCGGTTTGTATCCAGTGCGGCCTGACCCTCGACATTCCCAAGGCAGCGGCGGAAGAGCTCGCCACCGCGCCAGGTGCTCGGCACACGGGGGAGCCCGTCACTCCCCCGCTACCCCAAACGGACTCGAACCCCCTGCCGCCTGCAGGGTGGTATGCGGACCCCCTGGGGTCTGGCGGTGCCCGATATTGGGACGGTCAACGGTGGACTGAGGCGGTCACTCCGTCTCACTTCCCATCTTCGAATTAGTCATCATCCTTTGACATAGGACAGCTTCTCGGCCACCCTGCCGTCCCGGATGCGGAACAGGTCCACACCACGCACGTGGCCGCCGTCGAAGCAGTAACGCCACCGTTGCACGACCCTATCGCCGGCGTGAAAGGTCTCCTCCGCCTCGAAGCTGGAGCCCGGGTCGTCGAAGATCGGCTTCCAGACCGACCGGATGGCGTCGACACCGATGCTGCGGATGCCGTCTGGTGCCGGACCGGTGGCGTCGAAGACGCAGTCATCGGTGAGCATCGCCAGAGCGGTGTCCAGATCGTGGTCGGCCCATGCCGCCCCAAACGTGTCGACTACCTTGAGCGGGTCCATGGCCGAGCTAATTCTGTTTGGCATAGTTGCTGGCTCCGATCCAGTCGACTACGACGACTGGATCGTTTCCAACAACCCAGGCGTCGTGGCCGCTCGGCAGCGAGGTGACATCACCGGGTTCGGCGACGAACTCGGTCCCATCGTCCATCCGGATCGCCAGCCGTCCGGCCACGTGGTACTGGAAGTGGGGGGCGGTGCAGCTGTCGGTCCCTGCGATCGGTTTCACGTCATTGGACCATCTCCAACCGGGCTCGAACACGAGCCGCCCGATCTCGGAGCCACCGATCCGCAGGATTTCGGCCCGCCCGTGCGGGAACTGCCGCACGTCGTCCGACTTGTCGAAGGTGCGATGCTCTGTCTGTTGCATCCTGTGTCCTCCCTCAAGGCCTTGACCCTTCGGTCAGCCCGTCAGTATTCTGACTTACTAGTAGGTCAGATGTCAAGCCCTGCTAGCCGGGAAACGGGAAAGAGGTAAACCATGGCAGCCCGCAGGAAGAGCGACACGGACACCGCATCAGAGATCCTCGACGTGGCCGAGCGGCTCGTGCAGACTCGCGGGTACAACGCCTTCTCCTATGCGGACGTCGCCGCCGAGCTCGGCATCACCAAGCCGGCATTGCACTATCACTTCGCCGGAAAGGCCGACCTGGGCGAAGGGCTCCTGGCCCGCTACACGGCCCGCTTCAATGAAGCGCTCGATGCAGTCGACGCCAGTGGGGCTGCAGCGGCCCGCAAGCTGGAGGCATACGCCGACCTCTACGCGCAGGTGCTGGCCCAGGACCGGATGTGCTTGTGCGGGATGCTCGCGGCCGACTACCACACCCTCTCCCAGACCATGCGCGGCGCCGTCATCGCATTCTTCGACCGCAACGAAATATGGCTCGCCGACGTCATCGATCAGGGACGAGACGACGGGAGCTTGCAGGTCGACGGGGCCAGCCGAGAGGTCGCCCGGATGATCCTTGGCACCCTCGAAGGAGCGATGCTCGTCGCCCGCACCTACCGGGAACCTGACCGCTTTACCAGCTCAGCCAGGCGACTACTGGCCGAGATCACCGCCCCCACCCGCGGCACCCGAGCTGATGAGCCATCGGGACGCGGGCGGCCTCTCAAGGGAGGAGAGCACGCCGCGACACGCGCACCCTCCGATAGCAACCGGACCCATCCCCCTCGTAATCACCCCGGAACATCGCGGCCGTGAGCCCAAAGACGGTAGCACCGCACTGGCGGCCCCCGGGCCCGACCCGGCGGCCGCCAGCGTCGGTGTCAGCAGGGGTTCGTAAGGATTGGTCCGAACAACTGTGGGTAACCGGCTGCCACCCTGATCTTGCCGTACTGGTTGGTCTGGCCATACGTGCCGCGAGCGAGGCACAGGTGGTGGCCGCGGCCGTTGCTGCTGTCGGGGGAATCGAGCCATCGCGGGTGGTTTACGTGCCAGGCCGGCTGGCAAACCTCGTTACCCTCACGAAATAGCTTGATATACATTTCCGCCGCCGGTCCAGATGCCTGTTGCCAGGCCGGACGCGACCAGCGAGTGGGCGCCGGACGACGACGAAACGTTCCCGGGGGTACAGTTCCGGTTGGCGGGTCGGCCGCGCCACGTCTATCTGGTACGGGCCGACCCGGCCGGCCGCCGGCGCCGTCCGCCGGCCGCACGGGGAGGTTTTTCACATGGCTGAGTACGACCTGGTCATCAAGGGGGGAATGGTCTTCGACGGCACCCGGAACCCGAGGGTGCGGGCCGACATCGCCGTGTCCGACGGCCGGATAGCCGCCATCGGCCGAGTGCCGGCATCGTCGGGCACCCGGGTCCTGGACGCGTCGGGGTTGCATGTGGCGCCCGGTTTCGTGGACCTGCACACCCACTACGACGCGCAGGTGTTCTGGGACCCCTACTGCACGCTCTCCGGATGGCACGGGGTGACCTCCGTGGCCATCGGGAATTGCGGGTTCGGGTTCGCTCCGGTGGAGCCGGCGGAGCGCGAATACGCCATGCGGTCGATGACCCGGGTGGAGGCTATCCCCTACGACTCAATGCAGGCCGGGCTGCCGTGGGACTGGGTGACGTTCCCTCAGTTCCTCGACTCGCTGCAGCGCACATCCCGCGCCGTCAACGTGCTGCCGTTTGTGCCGGCCGGCCCGTTGCTGGTCTCGGTGCTCGGCCGTCAAGCAGCCAAAGAGGGAGTCGAGCCAACCGACGACCAGCACCGCGAGCTGGCCCGGCTGCTCCATGAGGCCATGGACGCCGGCGGGTGCGGCTGGTCGGCCCAGCGCCTCCCCCCGACCGGACCCGCCGCCGTGCAGCGGGACTGGGACGGCACGCCCATGCCGACCGACATGATGCACGACGAGACGGCGAGGGTCCTCGCCGGCGTGCTCGCCGAGCGCAACGAAGGTGTCATACAGATGACCCTCACCACCGGCGACGTCGCCCACGACCTCGCCCACCTGGAGGAGCTGGCCTCGATCTCGGGCCGGCCCCTCTTGCACAACGCGCTGCAGGTCTTCGAGGACAGGCCGCACATCCACCGCAAGCAGCTTGAGTGGCTCCGGCGCTGCCGGGAGCGCGGCATCCCGGTCTACGGGCAGGGAGTCACGACCGATGCCGGGTTCACCTTCTCCTTCGAGGACTGGAACCTCTACGACGATTCCGAAGCCTGGTGCGAGGCGACCACCGGCACCCTCGAGGAGCGCCTCCACAAGCTGAGCGACCCGGCCCGCCGCCCGGCCCTGAAGGAAAACCTCCCGCGCATCGCCACCGGCCCGCTCGACACGGTCACCATCCTCACGCCTGCGTCACCCGAAACCGAGAAATACCGCCAGATGTCGACGGCGCAGGCGGGCGAGATGATGGGCAAGCACTTCGTCGACGCCTTCCTGGACATCGCCGTCACCGACCGACTCCAGACGGTGTTCTACGCCACCTCCCCCGCCGGCTCCGCCGACCTCCTCCGGGAGCTGGTGCAGGACCCGTACGTGCTGTATGGGGTGTCGGACGGCGGAGCGCACACCAAGTTCTTCACCGCCGGTCGGTACCCGACCGAGACCCTGTCGGTGCACGTCCGCGACAAGGAGATGGTGTCCCTGGAGGAAGCACACTGGCGCCTTTCCGCCCTGCCCGCCTCCCTGGCCGGATTCCGGGACCGGGGCACAATCAGGGCCGGCGGTCCGGCCGACATCGTCATCTACGACTACGAAAACCTGGAGTCGCTGCCGAGCGAGGTCGCCCACGATCTGCCAGGCGGTGAGTGGAGGCGCATTCAGCGGGCCCGAGGGTATCGTTGGGTGCTCGTCAACGGGGAGATCACCATAGAGGACGACAAGCAGACCGACACCTATCCCGGTGCGCTGCTCAGGCACGGAGGTTGATACCAGCGTCTCTCGGACCCTGTGCATTTCAGGGATGACTGTCGCGATGGCAGCGCCGCGGCCGCGGGGCGGAGCAACCGCCCCCGGCCGTCACACCTTGATCTTGTAGAGCTCGGCGGCGTTGTCCTGGAGGATCCGGCGCTGGACCCCCGGATCGAGTTCCGAGATGGCGTTGCGCACCCGCTCCACGCTGTGGGGGTACAGGCAGGTGGGGTGCGGGATGTCGGTTTCGAACATGATGCGCTCGGCGCCCATCGCCTCGATGGCGGACTGCAGGGTTCGGTGCTCGAACCAGAAGCAGCCGTAAAACTGGCGCCGGAAGTACTCGGATGGCTTCATCGACAGGTGGGCGAGATGCTCGGGCGCGGTCTCGCCGCACTGGTAGTCCATGGCGTCCAGCACGAAGGGGATCCAGCCGATACCGCTCTCCACCGAAACGAATCGGAGCCTGGGATAGCGCTCGGGGACGTCGCTGATGAGAAGGTTGACCATCCAGCGCAACTGACCGAGAAAGATGGCGACCCCGCCCAGACTGAGCTTCACATCGCCGGTCCAGGTCTTGTAAGGCACCCGGCCGGACCAGTCCACGTCGCCCTCAGAGGCGCCGATGTGGAAGTTGATCGGCATCTCCAGCGCTTCGCAGATCTCCCAGAACGGGCGCCAGTCCGGCTGGGCGAAGTCGGGCATTCCCGAGTCGTGCGGGTTGGAGCACATGACGATGCCCCTGGCCCCGGCCCGGTGCATGCGGTCCACCTCCGCCACGCAGGCGTCGATATCCCACCAGGGCACCAGCGCCATCGGGAGGATGCGCTCCCCGGAACGCTGCTGCAGGTCGCTCATCCAGTCGTTGTAGATCTCCACACAGGCGATGCGCAGGGCGGCGTCGTCGACCCTGAGGAAGTTCTGGTTGCCGAACCCGCCCACGTTGGGATACACAATGCCGTGGCTGATGCCCATCTCGTCCATCAGTCGTAGTCGGGCGCTGCAGTCGTAGGAGGCGGCGTGCACCATGTCCACGTCGTGCTTGAGGAAGCCGAGCCCCAGCATCTTCTCGCCATCGGGGAGGATGGCGCTGGCCGCCGAGTCGCCGGCGAGCGGGATGTCACCGTTGACCACCCATTTGCGCCGGCCGTCGTGCTCGCGCATCTGGGGTACCAGCTCCTTGTATTTGGGCGGGGCCAGTGAGGTCCACAGGTCGTGGGGCTCGCTCCAGTGCGTATCGGTGTCGATGATGCTGATACCGGGGAAGATCGGGCTCATTGCAGGCATGGACTATTCCCCCTGTTTGTCAGGGCCGCGGCGACATCGACATCCCGGGCCTGCCATATATGTCCACCAGCCTACCAATAGCTGTCGCGGGACGCCGACCTGGGCCGCACGCGGCTCCAAGCCGATGGCGAGGAGGAAGGTCAGGGGCCGGCCGGGGGGCCAGGCCCAGGCCCGGTCGGGCCGGCCCCACCTTCGGCGGACGCCGGGCGCGCCCCAGTCGGCTGGTCCGGCCGGCTATCGGGGCTCCCGGCTCAGGATGACCCCAGAGCCGTGCCCGAGCAGTCCGGTGGCGACAATCACGTGCTCAGCGTTGCGAACCTGCCGGCCGGCGGCCCGACCCTGGACCTGCAACGCGCCCTCGACCCAGTGGCCGATACCGTGGAGCCGGCCCTCGCTCAGGTTGCCGCCAAACGTGTTTATCGGCAACTCCCCGTCTATCTCGACGCGCCCGTCCTGGATCCATTCGAAGGCGTGACCCCGCTCACAGAAACCCATGCCCTCCAGCCAGAAGTAGATGTCGGGGGCAAACCCGTCGTAGAGCATGGCCGCGTCGACGTCACGGGTGGTCAAGCCCGATGACTCCCACAGCTGGGCGCCGAGGGTGCGGGTCCGGTGCCAGAGCTGCTCGATCGGCGCGGCGTGGGGCGCCCAGCTGGCCTGGCCGTAACCAGTGATGTAGGCCGGGGGATTGGGCAGACTCCGGGCCCGGTCGGCCGAGGACACCACGATCGCCGAGGCCCCATCCACAGGCATATCGCAGTCGAACAGGCAAATTGGGTCGGCGATCATGCGGCAGCTCATGTAATCCTCGAAGGTGAGGGGAACGTCGGAGAAGATGGCGGCCGGGTTGAGATTGGCACCCCGACGCGCCGCCAGAACGTACGCGGCCATATGCTCGCGGCGGGCGCCGAACAACCGCTGGTAACGCATGTAGTAGTTGAGAGCGAACGTCAACGGGGCATGGGCGGCTCCATAAGGAGCCGTGAACGCGGCAGCACCGGACGCCCGGTTGCCGACGAACTGGGTGTAGCTCCCCTCCCGGGGCTGGGACAGCGCCCGGAAAACCACTACCGTCTCGCAGCACCCGGTGACGACGGCCCGGATGGCTTCCCCGATCGCAGTACTGATATTGCCGGCCCCGGACTCTCCCCAATAGTTGAGGCGATCCAGGCCGAGGTTGCGGATCATCCAGGCCGTCGAGACGATGTGCTCCCCATCCCGGGCCGCGCCGTGCCCGCTGGCCGGCAGCTCCGGATAGGTCGTGATCCCGTCTACGTCGCCCAGGTTGAGACCGGCGTCGGCCACCGCGGCGCGTACTGCGTCGATGGCCAGCAGACCCAGAGGCCGCTCCAAACGGCGACCGATCTCGGAGCGGCCGACGCCGATCACCGCCGCCTTTCCTCGGACGTCAAACACGGTGGCGGTCCGGTTTGAACTGGGGCACAACCATCTCACCGCGCCCTTCGAAAATCACCGTCACGGGATCACCCAGGTCGAGCGCATCCAGGTCGACGTCGCCGACGAGGTTGGTCAGGAGCAGGACGTCTGGATCCTCCTCGAGCGCCACCAGCACAACCACGTAAGGCAGCTCGGATTGGAATCCACGGGTGGTCGACTGGCGGGCGATCGTGAAGGAATGGATCGTGCCCCGGCCGCTCGCCTTCTCCCATATCTGGTCCTCGCTACCGCAGTGGGCACAGATCATCGTCGGGGGGTGCGAGTACCGCCCGCACCCGGTGCACCGTTGCAACATCAACAGCCCCTGGCGCGCCCCGTCCCAGTAGGGGCGGTCGAGGTCACCCGGCGCCGGTATAGGTTTCCCAATGGTTTCGTCGGTTGCCTGGGCCATGGATCCTCCGTCTGCAGAGGGCGGCGCGCCTGTCATTGACCTCCTCCGGATGCTCCAAGGATCTCGGCCGTGTCGGCCCCGAGGCCGGGTGCCGGCCGTCGGATGGACGCCGGCGTCTCCGTGAACTGCCATGGCGGCCGAAGTTCCCGCATGACGGTTCCATCGCTGTTCTCGACATCGACCACCAGCCCCATTTGGCGGACGTGGTCATCTTCGACGAACTCCTCGTAGTCGAGGTAAGGAAAGACCCATCCGCCGTGGCGCTCGATGATCGCGGCGGCCTCGTCGTAGGTCCATTGTGAGAGACCTCGATCCCACAGGTCATGCACGAGATGGGAGTACCTCCCCGCCCCGCCTGCCGTGTCGACCCGAAACAGGTCCCACCGCGGGTCGTCCCGGACCCACTCCATTCGAAGCTCGGCGACCAGCTGGTCCCTGTCGGCGACCCGTCCGATTGAGAAGTACATCCGGCGGTCCTTACAGGTGTAGCCGTGTTCGGGCGGCTTGACGTAGCTGTCGAGGTGGAATCCCCACCACTCGTCGGGATTGGACAGCGCGACCCACAGGGTCGACCGCATCTGCATCAGCGAACCGAACAACGAGACATCCACCCGCTGGCCGCCAACGTCATCCCGTACGAGCAGGGCGGCGACCACGCCTTGAACGGCGAACGATGCCGTCAGCATACCGGCGTGGTCGTTGCCGAGACGCACCGGTTCCTCACCGAGGACACCGAGCGACGTGTGCGCCTCTGCCGCCAGCTGGGCAGGGAGCTCGCCGCCCGGGCGGTCCGCCCACGGTCCGTTGGGTCCCCATCCCGAGACCACGCAAGCGACCAGTCCAGGAGAACGGGACATCAGCTTGTCCACGTCGAGCCGCCCGTCGTCGACGACCAGGACGTCGGCGTCGCCGATCAGTTCAGCTACGTCCAGGCCGGTGACATCGTCGACAACGACCGAGCGCTTGTTGCGGTTGAGAGCCGAGAACACGACGCTCGTGCCGTCCACGTCCGGCGGTCCCCACGCCCGGGCCCGGTCCCCACCGGCCGTCTCCACCTTGACCACATCGGCGCCAGCGTCCCCCAGCAATCTCCCGGTCATCGGCCCGGCGACGCCTTCAGCGACCTCGACCACCCTCACGCCATCCAGCGGGCCGGCGCTCACCGGGACTCCTCTGGGATTGCGGCCATCTTCGACTGGAGATCGAACGTGTCACTGCCGGGGATCGGGGGCGGACCCATCCGGGCCGGGGTCTTCGACAGGTGCCACGGCGGTCCTCCCGTCCAGACGGTGCCCCATGCAGGTGTGTCGACCTCGACGACGTAGTCGTTGTCCAGCACCTGGCGATGGTTGCGCAGGACCTCCCATCCGAGCGGAGCCCCGAACGGGATGCCGGCCCGGGCCAGGGTGTGGACCCAGTACGACTGGGGCCGGCGAGAGAAGATCGGAATCAAATCCTCCTCGAGGGCCTGCCGGTTGACCACCCGCTCCCGGTTCGACCGATAACGAGGGTCACTCGCCAGCGCCGGCTGGTCGGCCGACGTGCACAGGGCAGCCCACTCCGCGTCAGATGTAACACTCACCCCGATCCACCGGCCGTCCTCGCAGCGGAAGGCGCGATCCGGGGCGGTCGAAAACGACGAGCTGCTCATCGGCTGGTGGATGAAACCCGCGAAATGCTCGGCCAGCCGCGGAGCCTGGAGGGTGGCGGCGGCGTCCAGCATGGTCACGTCGATCATCTGGCCCGATCCGGTCCTCCGCCGGGCGTACAGCCCGAGGAGGATGGCTTGGGCGAGGGTGTTGCCGGTCATCGCGTCCAGCTGGGTGTAGTGGCGATACGCCTCGCCGAATGAGCCTCGTTGGCCCTGGGTCGACCAGAAACCGGTCAATGACTGAATGACGTTGTCGGTGGCGCGGTCACCGGCCCGGGGCCCTGTCGGCCCGTACCCCGTGCCCCGGACGTAAACCAGCCGCGGGTTGATGGTCGACAAGTGGTCGTAACCCATCCCGAGCCGCTCGGCGACGCCCGGCCGCATGTTGCAGAGAAACGCGTCACAGGTCTCGATGAGCTGGTAGGCAAACTTCCGGTCCTGCTCGACCTTGAGATCGAGGAACAGCCCCCGCTTGTTCATGTTCCAGGTGATGTAACCGATCGATGTGCCGTTGATGGTGGGCGGGACCCCGGCGGACAGGTCCTTCCAATCGATATCGGGCTGCTCGATGTGGAGGACCTCCGCCCCCATCGCACCGAGGAGCATGGACGCCCACGGGCCGACCATGAATATGGTCAGGTCGAAAATTCGCACCCCGTCGAGTGGCCGGCGAGGGTGATTGGCGGCATCGTCCATTTCGGGTCTCCCTCCCATACCGGGTACCCCTACTGGGAACCGGTCCACTGGTAGATCCACCACCGGCCGCCGCCGTCAGCATCGGCTACCTCCTCGAAGGTCACCGAGACCGGCATACCGAGGACAGGCGGGCGCTCGTCGACATCCAGCAGATTGGCGATCAGAATCGGTCCTTCGGTCAGTTGCACAGCGGCGACCGTATAGGGCGGCGGCAACTCGGGGAAGTACTGGCGGTGGAACACCACCCAGGACAGGAGGGTCCCCTGGCCGGACATCCTCTCCCACCCGGATGATTCCGACAGGCACGATGGACAGACCGGCGCCGGTGGATACCGGACATAGGCGCAGTCGCGGCAGCGCTGCAGTCGCAATTCTTTGGCCTGAACGTACTCCCAGAACGGGACCTCGTCTCTGTGGCGGCGGGGTTGGGGGCGGCGTACCGGCATGGTCAGCGCCACCGTCGTCAGCGCCACCGTCGGTAGATCACCGAGATGACGCTGCCGGCCACATCGGAGATGTACTGCACGTGGTCCGCCCGGTCGACCTGCCGATCGCCGCAACTGCCCCGTGCCTGGCGAACCAACTCGACCTGATGGCCCCACCCCTGCATGTAACTCTCCGAGAGGTGACCGCCGGATGTGTTGACCGGAAGGGCGCCGGACGGCCCGATCCCCGTTTCCCGGATGAACCCTCCGGCGTCGCCCTCGGCGCAGAACCCGAAGCCCTCCAGGGCATACAGGACGTGGCAGCTAAAGCTGTCGTAGACCCCGAGTGCACCGATGTCGGAGATGTCGACGCTCGCCGAGTTGTAGACCTGCTCGCGCACGAGTCGATGCCCCTCGTGGTAGAAGTTGATGAGCCGGGGTCGCAGGCTGGTGGCCTCTCGCTTCTCCTCAGCCCGACCCATTCCGGCGACGGTCACGACCGGCTGGGCGCTCTTTGCGGCCCGATCCCGTGTGGTCAGGATCAGGGCGACCCCGCCGTCGTTGATCAGGCAATAATCGAAGAGGCGCAACGGTTCGGTGATGTACGGGGCGCTCAGGTAGTCGTCGACGGTAATGGGTGAACGCATGATCGCATTGGGGTTCATGCTGGCGAACTGCCGTTCAGCGACGGCGACCTGGCCGAGGTCGGCGGCTGACACGCCGTGAAGCTGCATATAGCGCTGGGTCATCATGGCGTACAGCGCTCCCTGCGAGGTCATCCCCCATGGGGCGTAATAGACGTAACTCAGAATGGCTTCCCCGCCCATGGCGCTGGGACCGCCGTAGGCGGTTCCAACGCTTCGTTGGTCGTTGCCGTACACCAGCGCCACTGTCGAGGCCAGACCGGCCGTGATGGCGAGGACGCCCTCCAGCAGCGCTCCGATCGCATCCCCCGACCCGCCCCAGCGAGGTTCGATCCCGAGCACCTCGGCGGTGCGCTCGTAGGCCAGGGGCGGGCCGACGATGAGGCCGTCCAGGTCGTCCTTGCCCAGGCCGGCATCGGTCAGGGCCCGTTTGAGGGCCACCGCTGCGCAAAGGTACCGGTCAGTCCCCGCCTGGCCCGACCGCGACCGTGAATAATCATAAGCGAAGTCGGTCTCGCCCACCCCGACGACCGCGACCTGGTTGGACAGGCGGGAAAGGCGATCAAGGTCTGTCATGACGCCTGGCCGACTTCACGCCGGCCGTAGATGTTCTTCGAAAAACCGCAGGACTCGCGCCCAGGCGTCCTCTGCGCTTTCCCGCTGATAACCGAATCCGGCCACCCGGACGATGGGTAGCAGCGGCCCGACGTTGAAGCGATCCATGAAGCTATGGCCGGCGTCGGGGTACTCCTTGACATCGTGGGGGATGCCAGCCCCGGTCAGAGCGGCCTCGAGGCGGTTCGCCGCACCTCGCATGTCGCCCTTATCCTTGGCGCCGTAGCTGGCCACGACGGGGCAGGCCCCCGCCATGGCGGCGGCGAGATCCCGGGGCAGCGGCCCATAATTCGGGGCGGACGCCGCGAACCCCTGGTTCGCGGTCATCAGCGCGAACCCTCCGCCCATACAGAACCCGATCACGCCGACCTTCCCGGTGCAGTCCGGTTGCGAGGTCAGCCAGTTCCGGCACGCCTCGATATCGCGGTACGCCGTACCCTCGCCACTGATCATCGCCCCCATCGTGGCTTTGACGCAGCGCACCATCCCACCCCGCGCGTACAGGTCGGGCGTGACCGCCAGGTAGCCGGCGGCTGCGAGACGGGACGAGTGTTCAAGAGTGTGGTTCGTGAAGCCGAACACGTCGTGGATGACCACGACCCCGGGCCACGGTCCGTCTCCAATGCTGGGGCGGGACACGTCGGCTCGAAGGTCGCCGTCGGGGGCGGGAATGCGGATCTCGGACATGCGCCAGTGTAACCCTCACGGTTGAGTGAGTCCTCACTCATATTGTATGCTCATGGCAGTGAGAGCATCGACCACAGCGACCGCGGACCCCCCACGGCACCGGGCGGCGCCACTGCCGCCCTCCGAACGGCGGGCGGCGATCATCGCTGCGACCCTCCCCTTGCTGCGTACGATCGGGCCGTCGGTTACGACCAGGGAGATAGCCAGAGCCGCCGGCATCGCGGAAGGCACCATTTTCAGCGTCTTTGCCGACAAGGACGATCTGCTCGAGGCCGCCGCCCGCGCCGGCTTCGACCCCGGGCCTACAGCCACTCAACTGGACGCTATCGGCTCAGCCCGTTCGATAGATGACCGTCTGGCCGAGGCAGTGGAGTTGCTCCAGGCCTACCTGGATGGAGTCTGGCAACTGATGTCGACGCTCGGGGTGGGCCGGGACAAATCCCATGCCGACAAGAACTTCTTTGCCCCGCTCGCTGACGCGCTGGGCAGACTCCTCGAAAGCGACAGATGTGACCTCAGGGTGGCGCCGACAACCGCGGGCCATCTCCTTTTAAGCGTCATCGTGGCGTCGAGCCATCCGATGATCGCCGGCCCGCAGCCTTCGTCGGCTCCCGAGATCGTGACCTTGTTCCTCGACGGAGCCCGCAGATGATACGCCTGCTGAAGACCTACCTGCCCAGGATCTACGGGCTGCTGGCGGCCGTGGTCGCGTTTCAGTGCGCGGCGGCTGTCTTGATCCTGTACCTGCCCCGGATCAGCGGCGACATCATCAACAACGGGGTCTTGAAGCACGACACCGCCTACGTGTGGTCGACCGGTGCGGTGATGTTGCTGGTCACCCTGGGCCAGGCGGTGTGCATGACCGGCGGTATCTACTTCGGGGCCAGGTCGTCGATGAGCGTCGGGCGAGACGTGCGACGAGACCTGTTCCACAAGGTGATGAGCCTCTCGGCTCGAGAGATGACCACCTTCGGGGCACCCACGTTGATCACCCGGGTGACCAACGACGTCCAGCAGGTGCAGATGGCGGTGCTGATGACCTGCACTCAAGCGGTCATGTCCCCCGCGCTGGTCATCTTCGGGACCTATATGGCGTTCAGAGAGAACGCCCAGTTGGCCTGGGTGCTGGTCGCCGCCATCCCGATACTGGTCGTCACCATGGCGATCCTCCTTTCCCGGATGCACCCCGCATTCATGGCCATGCAAGACCGTATCGACGACGTCAACCAGGTGCTCCGGGAGCAGATCGCCGGCATGCGGGTCGTGCGAGCCTTTGTGCGGGAGAGGGCGGAGCGCCAGCGCTTCGGCCAGGCGAACGCCGAGCTGACCGCCACCGCGCTCACGACCGGCCGCCTCATGGCGGTCATGTTCCCGGTCGTGATGCTGGTACAGAACCTGACCGGCGTGGCCATCGTGTGGTTCGGCGGTCACCTGATCAACAGCCACCAGATGTCCCTCGGCTCTCTCATCGCGTTCATCGGCTACATCACCCAGGTGCTTATGGGCCTGATGCAGACCGTGTTCATGTTCATGATGATTCCCCGAGCTTCGGTGGCAAGTGGCCGGATCATGCAGGTGCTCGACACCGACTCCTCGGTGGTTCCTCCGCTCGTCCCCGCCACTCACATCCGGGCCGTCGGGGCCCTGGAGCTACGGCAAGTCGAGTTCCGCTATCCAGGGGCCATCGCGCCGGTGCTGGAAGACATATCCTTCGGGGCGTCCGGGGGCCAGACCACCGCCATTGTGGGGAGCACCGGGGCCGGTAAGACGACGTTGATCAATCTGATCGCCCGTCTGGTCGACGTGAGCTCGGGCGCCGTCTGCGTCGACGGGGTGGACGTGCGCGACCTGTCCCACTCTGACCTGTCACGGCGGGTTGGCCTGGTGCCCCAGAAGCCCTACCTGTTCTCTGGCACGGTGGCCAGCAATTTGCGTCACGGCAAGGCAGACGCGACCGAAGATGAGATGTGGGAAGCGCTGACGGTCGCCCAGGCTGCCGACTTCGTCCGGGCCATGCCCGGCGGGCTGGAGGCTCAAATCCACCAGGGAGGCACCAACGTGTCCGGCGGCCAGCGCCAGCGGCTGGCCATCGCCCGGGCCCTGATCCGGAAACCGGAGATCTACCTCTTCGACGACTCCTTCTCGGCGCTCGACCTCGCGACCGACGCCCGCCTGCGCGAGGCGCTGATCCCCTACACCAGGGACTCGACGGTCGTGATCGTGGCGCAGCGCATCTCCACCATCATGAGCGCGGACCGGATCCTCGTCTTAGAGGACGGTCACTGCGTGGGCCTGGGCAGCCACTGGGAGCTGCTCGACAGCTGCCCCACCTATGCCGAGATCGTCAATTCCCAGCTGAGCACGGAGCAAGCAGCATGACCATCCCCGGCCCGGCTTCCGGCGAACGGGTCGCGACCCGGGACCAGATGCTGTCGCGCGGCTGGATGGGCAGCCCCCCACCGATCACGACCTCGGAGAACGCGACTGCGACCGCCCGCCGATTGCTGGCCCGGCTGGGGCCAGAACGCTCGCGGCTGATTCTGTCGGTCGGGCTGACCGCCATCAGCGTGGCTTTCACCGTCTCCGGGCCGAAGCTGCTCGGCGATGCCACCGACGTTCTGGTCAAGGGGCTGTCCGCCCCGTCCGGGGTCAACTTCGACGCCCTGGGCCGGGCCCTGGGCGCGGCGACCTCTGTCTACGTGGCCGGCGCCCTCCTCAGCTGGTTGGTGGCCTACATCATGGCCGGCGTCGTCCAGCGCAGCATGTCCGCGTTGCGGCGCGACGTGGAGGACAAGGTGCACCAGCTGACCCTCAGCTATGTGGACAGAACGCCGCGCGGTGACCTCATGAGCCGGGTGACCAACGACATCGACAACATCGCCCAGAGTGTGCAGATGGGCAGCAGTCAGATGCTCAATGCCGTTCTCACGTTGATCGGTGTGACCATCATGATGCTGTGGATCTCGCCGCTCCTGGCCGCGTGCGCCCTGACGCTGATCCCCCTCTCCATGGTGATGATGCGTCTGGTGTTGCGCCGCTCCCGAAAGCGCTTCATCGCCCAGTGGACCACCACCGGCATACTCAACGGCCAGGTGGAGGAGGCGTTCACGGGGCACGCCGTGTTGAAGGCGTTCGACCGTCAGGGGGAGGCCGAGGACCGCTTCGTTCCCACCAATGACGAGTTGTTCGAGGCATCCTTCCGCGCCCAGTTCATGGCCGGGCTCCTGCAGCCGGGGATGATGCTCCTCGGCAACCTCAACTATGTGGTCATCGCGGTCGTCGGTGCTTTGCGGGTAGCGGCGGGGGCCATATCGATCGGCGATATTCAGGCGTTCATCCAGTACTCCCGCCAGTTCACGCAGCCTCTGACCATGATCGGCGGGCAAATGAACTTGTTCCAATCGGGCCTGGCATCCGCCGAGCGGGTCTTCGCTCTGCTCGACGCCGA
Organism: uncultured Acidimicrobiaceae bacterium; assembly: GCA_963834725.1. Taxonomy (GTDB): domain Bacteria; phylum Actinomycetota; class Acidimicrobiia; order Acidimicrobiales; family Palsa-688; genus PALSA-693. Next base: position 510,993 of record CAWICN010000001.1, on the reverse strand, counting down.
GGAGCAAAGCCCCGATCCCTATCCGGCGGCCGAGCTGCCTGCGGTCTCGGGCCGCGTCGAGTTTCAGGACGTCTGTTTCTCGTACGACCCGGCCAAACCTTTGATCCAGGATCTGTCGTTCACCGCCGAGCCGGGCCAGACGATTGCCATTGTCGGCCCCACCGGCGCGGGCAAGACCACCCTGGTCAACCTCATCATGCGGTTCTACGAGATCGACTCCGGGTCGATCAGCCTCGACGGCGTCGATATCCGGGCCATGACCCGGGAGGAGCTGCGCTCGAAGCTGGGCATGGTGCTGCAGGACACCTGGCTGTTCGAAGGCACCATCCGCGACAACATTGCCTACGGGCGGGTCGACGCCACCGAAGACGAGATCATGGCCGCCGCCCGGATGGCGCACGTGGACCACTTCGTCCACACCCTTCCCGACGGTTATGACACGCATATCGACGAGGAGGGCGGGAACCTTAGCGCCGGCGAGAAGCAGCTACTGACCATCGCCCGGGCGTTCCTGTCCGACCCCTCGATCCTCATCCTGGACGAGGCCACCAGCTCGGTGGACACCCGCACTGAGGTGCTGGTTCAGCATGCCATGGCCGCGCTTCGGTCGCGCCGCACCAGCTTCGTCATCGCCCACCGGTTGTCGACGATCCGCGACGCTGACCATATCTTGATGATGGACGGCGGCCGCATTGTGGAGCAAGGAACCCACGAGGAGCTGCTGGCGGCCCGCGGCGCGTACTTCGAGCTGTACGACTCACAGTTCCGCTCGGCGGTTACCGACGTGGATGAAATGACGTCGTCGCCGGTTGGCGCCGGGCCCATGGGAGGTAGAGGAGGATTCGCGGGCGGCCCCATGGGAGGCCGGGGCGGGTTCCCGCGCGGTCCGGGCATGTAGCGGCGCGGCATGTAGCGGCAGGGCATGTAGCAGTCGGGCACGGAGTTTGCCGATGAACAGCAAGGTCAGAACAGACGGTAGCCCGGATCGAGGCCGAGCAGGACTCGTCCGGCCGCGGCGATGGCGCTGGGCGCCACCATCGCGTGTTGCTGCACCACCCGTACGTCCCGGACCGCCCGCTCGAGCGGCGACGATGGAAAGCTGGCGGTAATCCCCGCTTGGGCGGCCACGAGGTCGACCGCATGGACGGCTTCAGCGCAGCAGTGGGAGCAAGCGAGCCTCACCCGGGCCTGGTCCCGCAGGGTGACCGGACGACCGGCGCAGGTCGCTGCCCACATCTCGCCCACCGTCTCGAACACGTAGGCTCGGGCCGCCCCCAGGCGGGCTTCGGCTTCGGCCATGGCCAGCTGAGCCTGGGGTCGCTCGCGCAGCAGCTCGATCTCTCGGAACGGCGTCTTGTCGTTGGCCAGCCGCTCGAAGGCATCCAGCGCGGCCCGAGCGATACCGGTCGCCACCCCGACCTTGTTGAACGCCAGTCTGCTGCGGACCGGGAGACGGAAGAGCGGCGTGTCGACCCGCATCCCGGTTCCGTCGACGTCGGTGACGAAGTCGTTGGGCACGAACAGGTCGGCGATCAGGACATCGTGCGAACCCGAACCGCGAAGCCCGGACGCGTCCCACGTCTCCACCACCTGGTACGAGTCGCGAGGAGCGACGATCTGGCGGCTGATGCGTTGGCCGTCCACGCGACGCGGCTCGCCCCCAGGGTCGGTGAGCAGGCAGCCGCCCCAGAAGTGGTCCGCGGTCTGGCAGCCGCTGGCGTAGGGCCACCGCCCGCGCACCAGCAGACCACCCTCAACCTCCACGGCGCGTCCGAGCGGGTTCAGCGCACCGGCGAAGACGCTGTCAGGACGCCCACCAAGCAGGGTGGCCGCGCTCGACGGAGGGAGGGCCGCCAGGGCGATCCCGACCGTTTCGATGCCGATCATCAGCGTCCAGCCGGTCGCCCCGTCGGCATCCGAGATGGCCTCGATGGCCCGGATCATGGTGAGGGGGTCGGCCTCGAGCCCTCCGTACGCCCGCGGCGCGGCCAACCGGAACAGCCCCGCCCGGGCCATCGCCGACACGACCTCAGGCGACTGGCGGCGGTTACGCTCCGCATCGTCGGCGTGAGCCTGTACCAACGGACGCAGCGACCGTGCGACCCCGACGATGTCCATGTTCGCTACACCGCGTCAATGGGGAGAGGGACAGCGGGGAGAGGGACAGCGGGGAGAGGGACAGCGGGGAGAGGAGGGACGCGGTTCACTACATGGATCCTGTCGAGGGGCACGGCCGCAACCGTACCCCGTAGGCGGTTGCTCAAAGGGATAGCGGAGGGTAGTAGTTCTCGGGGCCGATGGCCCGGATGTCGCTCAGCCAGTCGCTGTCGTAGAGGTCGGTGGGACCCTGGAGCGGATCGGCGAACGACCACGCCTGACGCTTGTAGGTCCAGTTGTCCGGGTGAAGCCGGTGCGCCTCCCGGAACCAGCGGACGGCGCCGTCGTGGTCTCCCTCGCGCCACCGATGCTGGCCGAGCTCGAAGGCGGCAGCGGCCCGGGCGTGCTCGGGTGGTCGGGGCTGAGATCGGGCGACCACCTCGTCGGGGGACAGCGCGTACGGGCTCTGCGCCCCTTTTTCCACCCAGTCCCGCAGTGCGGCCACGTAGCGGGCCGGGTCCGAGGGGATTCGGCGGGCCTCAGCGAGCATGTCCTTGAGGCGTTGCGGGGTGTCCTCGGGGATGTCGGTGTAGCGGGCGGCGTTCGGCTCCCTCGGTGGCCAGGCCGGCTCAGCCGGGCGCACGAGCATGCCATCCTCGTCGATCCAGACGCCGTTCGGGACGTTGACAAAGCCGAACAGCTCGTCGGTGACGTGCGCCTGGTCGATCAGGGAGGGGTGTTCAGGGCTCGCCGCCTCGATCGAGGGCCGCGCTGCCTCGGCCCCACCGGTGTCGAGCGCGACGGTGACGATCTCGAGGCCGTCGGGATACAGCTCGCTCCGCAACGCCTGCCACACGGGCAGGTCGAGACGGCAGCCTCACCAGGAGGCCCAGGCGACGAGCAGCACCTTGCGTCCCCGCAGCGAGGACAGCCGGAAGGGGTTTCCGTCGACGTCGGGGAGCTCCAGATCGGGGGCGACCGCGCTGGTCAGCGCCCGGCCACCGGACTCCGGTCCGAGCGCCCACATACCGGTGCCCTCGTCCTGGAGCAGCGGCATGCCGAGTCGCTCCGAGAGCACCCGGACATCGAGCGGCCCGCTCGTGCCGCCGGGCACCGGAACGCAGCGGTCACCTTTGCAGAGACCCTCCGGCTTGGCCACCCATCCGGTGCGCGCCTCGAGCTCAGCCGGGTCGACCGTTAGCGTGTCGAGCAGCATGCCGTCACGTTAGCCGGGAGTCAGGGCCTCCCCCCGTTCGCACGCTCGGCGGTTGGGACCACTCGTGGATCACGTTTGGATGCCGTTCGCCGACAAGGTCCGCCTCCGATGCTGGCTTCGTGATGCCATCCCGAAGATGGAGGCCTGGTGTGGAGAGGGCGACCGGTGCGACGCGATCAGAACGGGTCGACAGGCAGGCCGAGCAGGTGCCGGCCCAGCCGCTCGCTGACGCGGTCCTCATGGGCGTTGATGTGCAGGGGCATGGCCTGGAAATCGCGGTACCGGCGCTCGAAGGGATGCCGTTGGCGCAGGCCGTTCCCGCCCGCCACCTTCAACAGGTGCTGCATCGCCTGATTGCAGGCGTCGAGGGCGAAGGCGGCCCGAGCGGCCTGCTGCAGCTCGTCGCCCTCGCTGGGGACGACGCTGGCCGCAATGCGGCGGTCGACGGCGGCACAGCCCTCGGCCACCGCGGCGCGAGCACCGAGGAGCGCGGCCGCGGCCCGGCCGAAGTTGAAATGCACTCCGGGGAGCTCAGCCATCGCACGGCCCATGATCGCCCGGCGCCCACCGACCTCTTCGACCAGGTCGTCGAGGGCCGCGGCGACCACACCGCACGCCATGGCGCTGAGCCACAGCGCCGACAGGCCCACCCAGTCCTCGCGATAGCGGCGGTCGATCATCGGCGCATCCGCTTCGCGGAGCTTGATGGCCCGGTCAGCGCCGTACCACGGCGCGCATCGAGCGACGGGCACGGCCACCCCTCGGTAATGCACGTCGTCGGTCGACGAGGCCCGGAGCGCGGCGCCGTCCCACGTGGCGTCGACAGAAACGCCTGGCTCGTCGAGGCGGACGACGGTGAAGCACAGCTCGAGCGGTCGCCGGGCGCTTCCGTCGGGACCAGCCATGGCGAACGCCACGCCGGCCCAGTCGGCGTAGCGGGCCCCGGACCCGAACGCACCTTGACCGGTTAACAGGACCGCGTCACCCTGGTCGGTAGCGAGGATGCCGCTGCCCGCGCCCGCCGGAAAGCACACCCATTCGTGCCGGTCAACGATTTCGGCCAGGAGTTTGGCGTGGTCGGGCCCCAGGACGCCGCAGAAGAGATGGAAGACGCACAGGTGGTTCCACACGCACCAGGCCGTCGAAGCGCACGCGCCAGCGAGCGCCTCGAGCTCGCGCCCGATGGTGCCGATCGTCGCCCCGAGGCCTCCGATCCGGGGACTGGCCGACAGGGCCAGCAGCTCCGACTGGCGAACGGCGGTCAGGACCGCGGGGTTGACGGTGCGGGTCTCGTCGGCCTCCGAGGCGTATTCGGCGGCCAGCGGGATGATCGGCCCGGTGCACAGATCAGCGGTCTCGATGGTGAACATACGGATGCGCCGACGTTAGGTCACCCGGCCGGTGCTGCTCACAGGAATCTCGGGACGACCTCTGTCGACCCGATACCCGCTGCTCCTTTGTCCGCCAGCACCATCGTCGTAGGCTTCGGCCGACCGCCGCCACGGGGCCGACCACCGTCACAAGAAACGACAAGACTGCGGAGATGTTTGCTACCCAGCTCACCGCTCTGGCCGAGAGCGCGGCGCGCCAGCTTCGGGAGCGGCGGGCAACGATCGCCGTGGCCGAGAGTTCGTGCGGAGGCCTGATCTCGGCCTCGCTGCTGTCCATCCCTGGGGCCTCGGCGTACTACGTCGGCGGCACGATCACCTATACCCGTGTGGCCAACCAGGCCTTGCTCGCCGGCGCAGTGGCCGTCCCGCCCGGTTTCCAGGGCGAGACCGAGGAATTTGCCTTGTATCTGGCCCACGCGGCAGCGGCCAGGCTCGAGACCACGTGGGCGATCGGCGAGAGCGGAGCGGCTGGGCCGGCCGGCAGCCCCTATGGCGATCCGCCGGGCCATGTCTGGGTCGCCGTCACGGGGCCGGCAGAATCGACCCGGCATCTGCTCACGGGTTCCGAGGATCGAACCGTAAACATGGTCACCTTTGCGGCGGCGGCGCTCGGACTACTAAACGAATGCCTGGCCTGACGCCCTTCCCTTTCTTGGGTCATCCGCCGCCCTTGCTTTCTTGCGTCATCAGTCGCCTGTGGAAGGATGAGCCCCGATGAGAGCGGTCGAGCTCGTCTTCGCCGTCGGATGGGCGACGTTCTGGTTGTACTGGCTGGTAGCAGCGTTTTCTATGAGGCGGGGCCGCGTCCCGTGGTCCCGCGAGTTGCGTATCCGGGCGGTGATCGTCGTCGCGGTGATCCTGCTGATTCGTTTGGGAGCCCTTCGGGGCCACGGCCTCAACACGGATCTGTGGCGTGCTGGCCTCGGGCTCATCCTCTTCGCTCTCGGGCTAGGGTTTGCGATCTGCGCCCGCGTGCACATCGGGCGCAACTGGGGCACCCCGATGACCGAGAAGGACGATCCGGAACTGGTGACCAGTGGTCCCTACCACCTGGTCCGCCACCCGATCTACTCGGGCATCCTGGTCGCCGGCGTCGGCACCGCGGTGGCGCTGAGCTGGCTGTGGCTGATCCCCATGGCTCTGGCCGGGATCTATTTCGTCTACAGCGCGACCAGGCGCCGCCTCGACACCGCTCTACCGCGGGAACGCCACTCTCGAGAGCCGCTCGGGCACCACTTACTTGGCCCGGAGGAGGTCGTGTCCAGGGACTGCACACCCACCCGAGCATCTTTACTGGACTCCTCAGCCAGGTCAGTCTATGCTTCCCGGCGGGGACGCACCCTGGGGTCCGAATGTATCTATTTCGTCGCCCTGTTGTCGTGTCATGTCGGTCTAGGGGAATTGAATCTCGAAGGAGTTTGACAATGGGATCATGTCGGTCACGTCGCGTCGCGGCGTCAGTCGCGGCGTCGGCGTTGGTCATGGGCGGGGTCATGGCCCTGACCATCGGGACAGCCGCAGCCGCGCCGGGTGTTCACGATCAGGGCGCTCAGCCCACCTTGTACGTCTCCCCCACCGGCTCAGCGGGCAAGGGTGACAGGTCGTGCGCATCGGCCCGGTACAACACGATCCAGGGCGCGGTCGACGCGGCTGCACCCGGAGCGATGGTCGTGGTGTGCGCGGGCGTCTACCACGAGCAGGTGGTCGTACAGAAGCCTCTGTCGCTGGTCGGCCGGGCCGCGACGATCGACGAAGCGGGAGTTACTCCGACGTTTGTCGTTCCACCCCCGGTCGGGCCCCTGCCGATCTTCGCCGCGGTCGTCATCGTGAGCTCGCGTGTATCGTTCTCGGGCTTTGTGGTCCGGGACGCCCTGGGTGAGGGCATCCTGGCGGCCACCATCCCGCCCAACCGGCCCACTTCGGATATATCGATCCACAACAATCAGGTCGTCAACAACGATCTGGGTGGAGGGGTTCCTCCCGCCTCAACGTACTTTGAATGCCAGGCGGCCGGTCAGGTCCCGGGGGACTGCGGTGAGGGCGTTCACTTCATCGGGGTGGCCAACTCGGCGATCGGCCATAACTTCATATCCGGCAACTCGGGTGGGATTCTGTTGACCGACGAGACGGGCCCCACACACGACAACTTGATCCAGGGCAACACGGTTACCGAGAATCAATCCGACTGTGGGATTACCGTCCCTGGCCACAACCCCGATGCGCTCAACGCCGCCGGCCAACCTCAACCCTCCGTGGCTGGCGTGTACCGCAACGCCATCCTCGGCAACGTCATCACCGACAACGGCCACCTCGGTGAGGGAGCAGGCGTCCTGTTTGCGAACGCCAGTGGAGGCACCGCGTCATATGACAACCTGGTGGAGGGCAACTTCATCGCGGGTAATCAGCTCGCCGGCGTGACCCTGCATGCCCACCTCCTCGACCCAACCATGGACCCGAACGCGTCCAAGGGGGAGGATCTCAACGGAAACGTGATCGTCAGGAATGTCATCGGTACGAACATGGTTCCGGGCCAGTTCGTACAGGGCGACAACCTTGACGGTGTTGTGACTGTCACCGAGACGACGGGCATCCTGGTGTGGGCGGGCCCGGTGCGAGTCCAGGTCACTATTGCCCACAACCGCATTTCCGACGATCATTTCGGCATCTGGATGGGGACGAGAAAAAACCTGGATGCCGACCGGCACGACAACTCCTTCTACCACGTTGACATTCCGGTACAACTCTTCCCGTATAAAGTAGGGTGACGGCGTAGACATCAAGCTGGTGGAGTTGCGGCCGTCATAGATGGCGGGAGGACCCAAACGTGCTGCGGTCCTCCCGCCGCTCAAATCCGCAGATCGTGGCCTGCGAAAAGGTTGTGAGCCGGGTCACCGCCCATGAGCTGGTGCTGGAGGTGTTCATGACCCGCGAGCAGGTGGGGCTCGACCTCGCGCTGCCAGCGATCGCCGCTTGGCCGCCCGTTACGCTGGAGGCCACAGCACGCAATCACCGGGAGGCACACGAGATGTCAGGCATGTACCACGACGGCTCTCGGCAGCTACAGGACAGCTTGGACACCCGACGCCTCGCCAACCGGCTCGAGGAAGTGACGGTCCACCGGGAGTTCACCAAGAGTGAAGCGGCGCTCATCGAGCGATGCCCCATGTTCTTCCTCGCGACGGCCGACGACGAGGGCTGGCCGGACTGCTCGTACAAGGGCGGCATGCCCGGATTCGTCCGGGTAGTGGACTCGAGCACCGTCGCGTTTCCCAGCTACGACGGAAACGGGATGTTCCGTAGCCTCGGAAACGTCGTCGTCAATCCGAAGGTGGGCCTCTTGTTTGTCGACTGGGAGCGGTCGAACCGGCTCCGGGTGAGTGGAACGGCGTCACTGCACAACGACGATGATCTCCTCGCCGCCTTCGAGGGCGCCCAACTCGTCGTCCGGGTCAGGGCCGAACGGATCTTCCCCAACTGCCCCCGATACATCCATCGCATGGCGCTGCTCGAGCATTCGGTCTACGCGCCACGCCCGGGACATGTTCCGCCCGAGCCGGAGTGGAAGCAGATGGAGCTCTTCAGGGACCACCTCCCGGGACCGCCCGAGTCGCGTGTCCGCCCGCAATGAGTTCGTGCGAACCCCTAACCGCGGCCCGATTGCCGAGACGTCGTCTTCCGATTCTCTCTGAGTGCTTCAGATCTCAACTACGTTGATGATCTTGGTCGTGAAGACACGCGGACGAACAGGGCATAGCGGCCTATCGGCGGAGGTTTGAGATCATCAACGTAGTTGAGATTCGAAGTACTGAGCCGCGTCGTGCCTATGCTAGAACGACGCCGGTGAAGTCGCCGGTGAAGTCGCCGGTGAAGTCGCCGGTGAAAGAGAGGGGAGACGGTGGAACTGCGAGATCGCGTTGCTGTGATCACGGGAGGCGCCAGCGGGATCGGCGCGGCTTGCGCACGCGCCTTCGCGGCCGAGGGCGGGCGCGTGGCGGTGCTGGACCGCAACGGCGATGGTGGTAGGGCCGTCGCCGCCGAGGTCAGGGGCATCGCCGTGGAGTGCGATGTAGGTGATGAGCGGTCGATAGGCGCCGCGCTGGATCAGGTAGCGGCCGATCTCGGCCCAATCGAGGTGTGCTTCAGCAACGCCGGGATCGGCGGCGGAGGGGATCTCCTGTCCGGTGACGTGGAGGCGTGGTCCCGCCAGTGGGCGGTCAACGTCATGGGGCAGGTATACGCGGTCCGCAAGGTGCTGCCCGAAATGCTCGGCCGGGGTGAGGGCTACCTCATACACACTGCGTCGATGGCGGGCATCCTTCTCGCCCAGGGCGACGCTGCTTACACGGCTACCAAGCATGCCGTAGTGGGTCTCGCCGAGTGGCTGTCGGTGACTTACCACGACCAGGGTGTGCGCACGTCGCTCCTCGCACCCCTCGGGGTGAGAACGCCGATGCTCGGGCCGAACGCGGATCGGGCTGCGGAGCAGCTCGGGGACGTCGCGGAACCCGAGTACGTCGCCGAGCTCGTCGTTGATGCGGTTCGCGACGAACGCTTCCTGATCCTGACCGCGCCAATCGCACAGACCTTCATGGATCGCAAGGCGTCGGACCTGGAGCGCTGGCTACGGGGTATGCGTCGTCATGCGCAGCGGGGAGCCGGGTCACGGACGGATCCACGGTGAGATTCCCCCAGCGGTGAGACTTCACTGGTCACGAAGAGATAGCCGCCGATCAGCTTCCGGCCGGGGTGGACGTTCGCCGCGCAGAACTTCGTCAGGATCTCCTCCAGTGCGGGAGCCGGATCACCTCCCCATCGGCCTGGTGCTCGGACCACTCAGCGACCACCCGCATGCCGACGGCGACGTCGTGGGGGTCGCCGAGGAGATCACCCACGACCCGGATGTGGGGCGCCTCGTCCAGAGCGACGAGCACGACGGTGTAAGGCACGGACGCGGCGAGGCGCGAGCTGGCCGGATAGTGAACGACGGTATGGCTGTAAACCGTGCCGGTTGGCGCCAGCTCCTTCGTTTCGAGGTTGGTCCGACCACAGCGGTGGCAGAGCTCCTCGGGCGGATGCTGAAGTAGGTCGCAGTCGGGGCAATACTGCACCGCAAGTGTGCCTGAGGTGAACCAGTCCCGGTTGAAGGGCGTCAGTTCGGGGAGTACTTCGTACTCCATCGTCAGCCCTTGCCGAGCAGTACCGCGCTGCCGGGCGCGTAACCGGGGCCGGACACCGAAAGGCTGAGGTCGACGCCTTCAGGGCCGCCGACCTGGCAGGTGGACTCACCGCGCACCTGACGGACCGCCTCTACCACGTTGCCGAAGCCATGGATGTAGCCCTCGCCGATATTGCCGCCGCTGGTGTTCACAGGAAGGCCGCCGTCGGGCCAGCGGAGGTTGCCGTCGGCGACGAAGTCGTTGAGTTCACCGGGCTCGCAGAATCCCATCTCACAGATGGCCATCAGCACGGGACCGGTGAAATTCTCGTAGAACTGGGCGACCGGGATGTCCTCCGGGCCGAAACCTGATCGCTTCCACAACTGCTCGGCTACGAGTCGCTTGTGGGCGGTCGGAAAGTTCCGCTCGCCGAAGGCGGGCACTCCATCGCGGTGGGCGAGGCCGTGCGCTCCGGCGATGATCGCCACCGGCCGTTTGGCCAGGTCGTGCCCGCGTTCCGCTGAGGTGACGACGATGGCGGCGGCGCCGTCGTTCTCCGGACAGCAGTCGAAGAGGTGGAACGGCTCGGCGATCCACCGCGACGCGTGGTAGTCGTCCCGGGTCAGTGGCGTGCCGTAACGAACAGCCCGCGGATTGAACTGGGCGTGGTGATAGCTGGCCAGCGCCACCTCCGCCAGGGTGTCCTGCGTGATGCCGTGCTCGTGCATGAACCGGGTGGTCTGCATGGCGTTGATCTGGGCCGGGGTAAGCATCCCGTAGGGCGCGGTGAAGGCTCTGGCCCCACCGGCCCGTGAGGACCCACCGGCCTGACCGTAGCGATGGAACTGTCCCTGGGCCAGGGCCCGGAACACCACCACGGAATCCGTGTACCCGGCCGTGATGGCCGCGTCGGCCAGGGTAACGGCGGCGCCGGCCCCGTTGCCGCCTCCGCCGAAGGTCTGGGCGGAGAAATGGAGGTCGCCAGTGCCGAGCGCCGCTGACAGTCGAACGGGATCGTTGCGGTCCATGTAGGACGCGAATCCGTGGACGTCGGCGAGGGTGAGCCCGGCGTCGGCGACGGCGTTGCGAATGGCCGTGCACGCCAGCTGGAACTCGGTCTCGGGCGCCCCGCCCCGTTTGTAGTAACGCGACTCGCCGACGCCGGCGATGACAGCTTTACCCTGCACTGCTACAACCGCGGGAGGGGCTTGGCGTTATCGCTCGCCCTCATGATTGGATCTTCCATACGGCACCAACTGTACTGTTTGCGATAAGCGGGCGACCCTGGTGACATCGACAGCTCGCCTATGCGCCCCATCGGGACGTCCGGGAGGCGGAGAGACGGAGCATGAGGCCCTGGCTACCATAGCCCGGAGACCTGGAGGTAGGGAATGATGCTGGAGGGCCGTGTGGCAATGGTGACCGGCGCGGGGCGCGGCATCGGGGCCGCGATTACCGCTCGTCTCGCCCGACTGGGCGCCTCCGTGGCCGTTTGTGATCTCGACGACACAACCGCAGAGTCGACGGCCGCCGCGTTGCCGACGAAAGGCCTGGCCGTAGGCATGGACGTATCCAGCTCCGCCGAGGTTGCCGACGCGGTGGCTCGTATCGGCGCCGAGCTGGGTCCAGTCGACCTGCTGGTCAACAACGCCGGGTTCGACGTCATCGAGCCGTTCATGGACTCGACCGAGGAGACGTGGGACCGGCTGTGGCAGGTGAATCTCAAGGGTCTGATCATCTGCTGCAAGACCGTGCTGGCTGCGCACATGATCCCCAACCAGCGCGGACGGATCGTCAACATCGGGTCGGATGCGGGCCGGGTCGGCTCCACCGGGGAGGCGGTGTACTCCGCTACCAAAGGTGGAGTTATCGCCTTCACGAAGACGCTCGCACGGGAGATGGCCCGCCACCAGATCACCGTCAACTGTGTCTGTCCGGGACCGACGGACACCCCGTTGCTCGCCCAACTCGGCGACGACAAAACCTCCGGCCTGCGCGGCGCGCTTACCAGGGCGATCCCACTTCGCCGTGAGGCCCAGCCCGACGACATCGCTGGTGTGGTCGCATTCCTTTGCACTGATGACGCCTCGTACATGACCGGTCAGATCGTCTCGGTCAGCGGTGGCCTCACGATGGCGTAGATTATAAGGATCTTTTTGGCGAACCGATGAACTCACTCTCCGGGAGTCGTCGTACATGTAGGTAGGAAAGGAGAAGCTGTGATGAGCACAGACCTCAATCCATCCAGCACCGCCGTCGAGGTCCGGGCAACCTACCGCATGATCTCGACGGTCCTCACCGGGGCGGAGAAGTCGGCCGCAGTGACCAAGGTGCGCTATCTGGAACGGGAGCTCTTCGACGACGACGGTCACATCCGGAGAGGCGTCATCCCGGCTCGGGCCGAGAGGATCGCCGCCCGGATCAACGACCTGCGCCGAGCCCTCGGCTGGCTCGAGATCGGTCTGGACGGTCGGTGGCGTTGGCCGGCCAGTGCCGGCGCGGCATTCACCCCACGCCAACGAGTCGCCTAGATTGCTGCGGGCCGACGGGGTCAGGTCGGCGTCGCACACTGGCTTTCCACGCCGCGAAGTGCGAGCATGTGGCTCGTGAAACGTCACGCTACCAATGCATCACCGGCCCGCCCGAGCGGTGTGTACCGACGAGGGGCGTACAGGTGGACCGCCGCGGGAGGGGGAATCCAGACCCGCGGTGTGGGCTGGTGGGAGGAGAGACGTTGCCGACGATGATTTCGCCGCTGCGGCGCGCTGAGCGGATCGCCGGCGATCAGGACGCAATCACGTGCGGCGCGGTACGGCTTGTATACGCCGAGCTCGCGGCACGTTGTCGCCGGCTCGGAAGCGCGCTGGTGGAGCTCGGTCTGCGACGCGGTGACCGCGTTGCGGTCATCGGTCATAACTGCCACCGCTATCTTGAGCTGTATCAGGCGGTTCCAGGCGCGGGGATGGTGATAGTGCCGCTGAACGCTCGGCTGGCCGCTGTCGAGCTGCGCTACGCGCTCGAGGACGCGGCCGCCCGGGTGCTGTTCTCGAGCGTCGAGCTGGCGGATCTGCCAAGTTGCGTCGAGCGCGTGTTCGACCTGGAAGATGGCTATGAGGCGCTGTTGGAGGCCGCGCCAGAGCGGGCTTTCGTCGAATGTGACGAGGGGGATCTCGCCGGACTGTTCTACACGGGAGGGACAACCGGCAAAGCGAAGGGCGTGATGCTCTCGCACCGCAACCTAGTTGCGAACGCGATCCATTTTCAGGCGGTTTGGGCGTTCGAGCCCACCACTCGCTGGCTTGTCGCCGCCCCGTTGTTTCACGCCGCCGGCTCGCTTGCGGTCCTTGCGACCGAATGGCAGTCGGGGCACCAGGTCGTGCTGGGCAGCTTCGACCCGGCGGCGGCGCTCGATCTGATCGCCGAGCATGGCGTGACCCACACGCTGCTGGTCCCGACGATGCTCTCCGCCCTTACGGATGAGCAACTGGCTCGCCCGCGCCAGCTTTCGTCGCTGCGGGGGATCGCTCACGGCGGCTCACCAATTGCGACCGAGACGTTGCGTCGTGCGCACGCGGCCTTCCCCCAGATCGAGCTGCTGCACATGTATGGGGCGACCGAGACCGCGCCGATCGTGACCGCGCTGCGTCACGAGGAGCAGCTGCTGGATCAATCGTGGATCCGCTCCTGTGGCCAAGCCGTGCCGGGCGTCGAGGTCGAGTTGGGCGGCCCCACCGGCGAGCCGGTGGCGAGTGGTGAGGTCGGCGAGGTGCTGGTAGGGGGCCCGAACGTGATGCTCGGATACTGGAACAAGCCGGAGGCGACGGCTGAGGCGCTCTGCGATGGCCGGTACCACAGCGGCGATCTCGGCTACCTCGACGAGCGCGACCGCTTGTACCTCGTCGATCGGGCGAAGGACATGATCGTGACTGGTGGCGAGAATGTCTACGGGACTGAGGTCGAGGAGGCGCTGTATGCGCACCCCGCAGTGCTCGAGGCGGCGGTCTTCGGTGTTCCCGACGAGCACTGGGGCGAAGCCGTCTACGCGGTGGTCGTGCCTCGGACTGAGGTCGAGCCCGAAGAGCTGGTCGCCCATTGCCGAAAGCTGATTGCTGGCTACAAGGTGCCCAAGCAGATCGAGCTCCGGACCGAGCCACTGCCCAAGTCCGCGGCCGGCAAGGTGCTGAAGCGAGAGCTGCGCGCTGTCCACTGGGAGGGGCACGCGACGGCCATCGCCGGGGCCTAGCGCGATGGATCCCGTCGACGCGTACGGGCCGATTACCGACGGGATGCGCCGGCCAGGGCGCGGCCGGTACTCCCCGGCGCTGATCGCGAACCTCGAAGGCAACTGGATCGCCGGCGAGCGCGTCGGGTGACCAGCGTCCGCGCTGCAACCCACGCGCTGATGCGCCAGCTGGGGATGACGACGGTGTTCGGCAACCCCGGGTCGACCGAGCTCCGATTCTTCCGCGATTGGCCGGAGGACTTTCGCTACGTGCTTGCCCTGCAGGAGAGCTCGGCGGTCGCTATGGCCGACGGCTTTGCGCAGGCCAGCGGCAATGCGGGGTTTGTCAACCTGCATTCGGCGATCGGCGTTGGGCACGCCCTCGGTTCCATCTTCACCGCGATGCGCAACTACACCCCGCTGGTGATCACCGCCGGTCAGCAGACGCGCGCGTTGCTGCCCGGTGAGCCCTATCTGTTCGCGCAGGACGCGACCCTGTTCCCGCGTCCCTACGTCAAGTGGGCGTCGGAGCCGGCCCGCGCCCAGGACGTTCCGGCGGCGATCGGGCGCGCCTACCTCGAGGCGATGGCGCGCCCGCGGGGGCCCGTGTTTGTATCGATCCCTGAGGACGACTGGGACGCGGAGACCAAGCCTGTTCCTGCTCGCACGGTCCACGGCGACCTGAGCGCGGATTCGGTCGCGCTGGATGCGCTCGCGGCCGCGCTGCACCGAGCGCAGCGCCCTTGCCTCGTCGTCGGCGCCGGCGTCGATCGCGACGACGCCTGGCAGGAGACGATCGCGCTGGCCGAGCGGGTTGGCGCGACCGTGTGGGTCGCGCCCTTGTCGAGTCGCTGCGGGTTCCCTGAGGATCACCCGTCATTCGCGGGATTTCTGGAGGCAGAGCGCTCGAAGCTCGTGGCCCGGCTGGCCGGGCACGACCTGATCGTGGTGCTCGGGGCGCCGGTGTTCACTTACCACGTGCACAGCGAGGGATCGCGGCTACCGGACGACGTGGTCCTGTTCCAGCTGACCGACGATCCCTCCGCGGCGGCGCGGGCGTCCGCCGGGTGCGCCGTCATCACCACGCTTCGCCCCGCGCTCGCGAGCCTGCTCGAGCAGCTCACGGCGGCCGACCGCTCGGCGCCGAGTGACCGCCCCGCACCGGTGGCTCGCGTCGAATCGCCCGCGTCCGGGGCGAGTGATCCGATCCGAGCGGAGCTGGTGATGACGACCGTACGCAGGCTGATGCCGGACGACGCGGTGGTCGTGGAGGAGGCGCCGACGCACCGCAAGGCCATGCACGACCACCTGCCGATCACAATCCCCAGGGGGTTCTACGCCGCTGCCAGCGGCGGCCTCGGGTGGGGCCTTCCCGCATCGGTCGGGGTCGCCCTCGGATCGCCGGGCCGGCGCGTGCTCTGCCTGCTCGGCGAGGGTTCGAGCATGTACTCGATTCAGGCGCTCTGGACCGCAGTCCAGCTCGAGCTGCCGATCGCCTTCATCGTGCTCGACAACCGCGCCTACCTGGCGCTGAAGGCGCTCGGCGCGACGTTCGGCGTCAAGGACCCGCCAGGCGTCGACCTTCCCGGCCTGGACGCCTCAGCCGTCGCGGCCGGTTTTGGCTGCCCGGCCAGACACGTCGAGCGCGCCGAAGAGCTCGCCGCCGCCCTCGAGCGGGCTCTTGCTGCGCCTGGTCCGACAATGACGACCGTCGCAGTAGACGCCACCCTCGAGGCGCTGTACTGAAACCCGTATCCGCGAACTGGATCGTCAAGGTCGGAAGCTGTTGCAGTCCGGTCTGCCGGCGCCCCAACACCGTGCAAATCCGCCACCTGCTGCCTTCCTAAACCTAAATAGCGGCCACTTTCTGGGTGGCCACATGGAGAATCCACCGGGTGCGATCCCCCCACAGACTCTCTGTTGCTGTGCGGGACTTTGGCTGTCAGCAGCAGCTGCGCCCTCTTGTGGCGTCTGCTGACGGCGTGTTACGGTTCGCGTCAGTCCGAAGTCCACCGGAGTGCGCACTCACCGGCCATCACCCGGAAGCTGAGGCTGTTGTCAGGACCGGTGCGAGCGCTCGGAAGAGGGGAGGTACATCAAAGATGACGAGCGAGTCGGCATCGGTCGCCGACCAACTCGATTATGAAGTCATCGTTGTCGGCGCCGGCTTCGGGGGACTTAACGCCCTCTACCGCTTCAGATCGCACGGCTACAGCGTCCACGTACTCGAGGGCGGGGGTGGCCTCGGGGGTACCTGGTACTGGAATCGCTATCCTGGCGCACGGGTCGACATCGAGAGCATGGAGTATTCCTATGCCTTCTCGGAGGAGCTCCAGCAGGAATGGAAGTGGGCCGAGCGCTACTCCAAGCAGTCCGACGTCTTGAGGTACCTGGAATGGGTTGCGGACCGTCTCGATCTGCGTAAAGACATAACGTTCAATTCCTTTGTCCAAACCGCCCGATTCGACGAGAGCACCGCGACGTGGCAGCTGACGACGAATGAGGGACGCCACTACCGATGTCGCTATTGCATCATGGCGGTTGGTTTCCTGTCGGACACTTACTGGCCGGATATCTCGGGGCTCCAGACATTCGGCGGCGAGCTGATTCACACCAGCCAATGGCCACATCAAGGCGTCGATCTGGCGGGCCGGCGGGTCGGCGTCATCGGAGCCGGCGCGACCGCAGTCCAGCTCGTTCCCGAACTGGCCAAGGAAGTCGGTGAGCTGTTCCTGTTCCAGAGGACGCCCAACTGGTGCTTCCCGATGCGGAACATGCCGATGCCTCCGGACTACGAGGCACGAGTCAAGGAGATGTATCCAACCGTACGGCGCCTCGAGCACGACTGGCCCGGCGCAGGGGTCGTCCTGCGCGACATGACGTTGACTCCCCCGTCGGAGCGAAAGGCGCTCGAGGTTTCCGCCGAGGAACGTGAGCGCGAGTACGAAGAGCGGTGGTCGCACGACGCCATCGCCATTGGGGGGTGCTTCACCGACCTCCAGACCGAGGAGGCGGCGAATGACACGCTGCGGCAGTTCCTCGAGAAGAAGATCCGGGAGATCGTGATCGACCAGGATGTGGCGACGCTGCTGATTCCGGAGCATCCTCCTTTCACGCGGCGACCACCTGGCCAGTACGGGTACTACGAGACCTTTAACCGGGAGAACGTCCATCTCGTTGATACCAGGTCGGACCCGATCGCGAGCGTTTCCGGCACGAGTGTCCACCTCACCAGCGGTGCAGAGTACCCCCTGGACGTTCTGATCTGTGCAACCGGGTTTGACGCCGGAAGCGGTTGTTTGACGCGCATCGAGATCCGGGGACGGCATGGTCGGCTCTTGCGAGAGTACTGGCAGGACGGCGCGATGACCCACCTGGGAATGATGACTACGGGCTTCCCGAACTTCTTCTTTCTCAACAGCGTTCAGAGTCCAAGCGCCCTGTTCTCGCCTCCGTTGCTGGGCGATTACCAGGTAACGTACATTCTGCGGCTCATTGCCGCCTTGAAGAAGGCCGGGGGAGAGACGGTGGAGCCGACCCTGGACGCCGAGACGGAGTGGTGCACGATCATCACTCAGGCGGTCGAGCGAACACTGTTGCCCCGGGCGAACAGCTGGTGGCTGGGTGCGAATATCCCCGGCAAGGCCCGACAGCCGGTCACGTTCATTGGTGGCTTTGTCGCCTACAAGCGCCATGCGGAGGCCGCGGTCGAGGATCTCAAGGACTTTGTCGTGGACGCAGGGGGTCGGAAGCGAGATCCGAGAAAGAGCCCAAACGGCTTGGGCCGCGACGCAGGCGTGTAATCGCGTGCCGCTCCTCCTACCCGACACCGACCAGCTGACGGCCCGAGCGGCGGCCGACGGCGAGCTGCGCCTGGCCGTCCGGCATTGGACCGGCGGCATCCGCTTGGCCGTTGGCGACGCGCTCACCGGCTTCGGCGTCGTGGACGGGGTGATCCGCGCCGGCGTACCCGAACCCGGGCCCGATGTCATCACCGTCCACGGTCCCTCGGACGCCTGGGCCCCGCTCCTCGAAGCCGTGCCGCCACGCCTGGCCAACGAGATCTTCGCGGTCGCGGCCGGCGGCCTGCTGGAGATCGACGCTGACCCAGTCCGGTACTGGCAGTACGCACCGGCGCTCGAGCGGGCGATCGAGCTGCTCCGCCCCCGGCCAGCCGCCGCTCGACCCGCGGCCGACGAGCCCGGTCCCGTTCCCCGTCACGACGCACCGGTGGGGCGATACGTACACCTCGACCTCGACGGTCGAGACCACCGCATCTACTACGAACACGTTGGGACGGGGATTCCGCTGCTCCTCCAGCACACCGCTGGAGCCCACAGCGTCCAATGGCGCCACCTCTTCGAGACGGCCGAGATCACCGACCATTTCCAGCTCTTCGCCTACGACCTGCCTTTCCACGGCAAGTCGATCCCCCCGGTCGGCAAGCGGTGGTGGGAGGAGGAGTATCGGCTCACCGGTTCGTTCCTCCGCCAGGTGCCCGTCGCGCTCGGCGAGGCCCTCCAACTGGATCGCCCGGTATTCATGGGGTGCTCGGTGGGGGGACTCCTTGCCCTGGACCTGGCTCTGCACCACCCAGCAGTGTTCCGGGCCGTCGTCTCAGTAGAAGGCAGTCTCTATATCGGCGGGGACCCCGACGCTCTCGATGGCTTCTGGCATCCCCAGGTCAGCAATCAGGCCAAAGCCCGGATCATGGAGGGCCTGTGTGCGCCCGCCTCACCCGAGGCGTATATCAAGGAGGTCTCGCAGGTCTACTCGGCCGGCTGGCCCCCGGCGTTCCTGGGTGACCTCTACTACTACATGGTCGACTACGACCTGCGCGAACGGGTCACCGAGATCGACACCAGTCGCTGCGCGGTCCACATACTCAATGGCGATTACGATTGGAGCGGGACGGCGGAGATGGGCGCCAACGCCCACCAGGCAATCCCCGGATCCACCCACACCGTCATGCGGGGCGTAGGCCATTTCCCTATGCAGGAGAACCCCGGCGCCTTCGTCCGCTACCTCCTTCCCATTCTCGATCTGATTCGCGGCGCAACCCCTATCTGATCCAATCTCACACAACCGGAGGACCGCCATCACCCGACGACCGCGCCGCCTCGAACGATATAAGCTCCGCGAGTCGCACATCACCCCGGGGGGCGATCCTCTTCGTCGCCGATAATAGCTGACCGGCCCGGCGTCGCCCGGGGGTCGCGTCGTCCCCAGCGTCCGTGTTCCACCGAATTGAAGAACCACGCCGCGACCTGGTTGAAAGCACCTGGCTCTTCGAGATTGATACCGTGACCCGTCTTCGGGCATACCCATAGTCCGGCGCGGGGTAACACACGCTTCAGAAATATGTTTACCTCGATGACAGGATCATCCTCGTCGCCCACGGCCAGAAGCACCGGGACGTCCAACTGTGCCAGCGCCGCTTCGAAGTCAAAGATCGAGGGCCGGCGCGCTTGAAAATTCCGCAACGTCATAGCCGATCCGGCGGCGGAATGCTCCGCCAGGAAGCGCCTGAACTCCTCCCATCCGCGAATGTCCTTGTTGAGTAGTTGAACGCGGGTAGCGCCCACGGCAAGGCCGGCGGCAGCGGACGGCATTCCCTCGCGCAACATGTGCGCCGCGCCCTGGTCCATATCGATCACGTGCTGCTCTCCACCGTCGCGAAGTGAACCCGTGCCTCCGCTTGCGAAAAGTAAGGAAGTGACCCTCTCGGGGCTACCCATAGCGAACTGCAGGCCCGAGTATGCGCCCATACTCAAGCCAACAATGTGCGCCTTATCAATCTCAAAACCATCCAGCACGGCACGCAAATCCTCGCACTGGACTTCGTACGTGTAGGCGTCATCGGTGTCTGGAACGTCTGACGGGGGATAGCCTCGAGCGTTGTAGGTGATGCAGCGATAGTCGCGACTGAATCGGCGGACCTGTCCTTCCCAGGTGCGCAAGTCGGCGGCAAACTCATGGACCCAGACGATCGGCGGTCCGCTGCCAGTCTCCTCCGCATACAGTCTCACACCTTCACTCTCTATATATGGCACGGTAGAATATTTCTCGCTTTCTTAGACGAGACACGACAGCACTCTGCGCCCGACCCCTTTCAGCGGCCAATGCTGGCTTGGGCTTCGTGGCACCACCGTCAGGCTAATCGCAGGCCCATCCCGGGACTAAATGGTGGCCAACCACGAATCAGCTACGGTGGCGCCACGATCTTTGCCGAGCACACGGGCCGCCCTGATGGACCAGCGATGCTCTTGGTGCACGGTCTGCTGTCGTGCAACTCCCAATGGGACGCGAATCGCGACGCCCTTGGCAACGAGCTGCACTTGATCATGGTCGAGCTTGTCGGGCACGGCCATTCGCCGATGAGTGACGGCGCCGACGACTACGGGCCAGCCCGGCTTCTCGCCGCGATCGACCGGATCCGCGCCGAAGCCGGCATCGAGCGTTGGTGGGTGTGTGGACAGTCCTTCGGCGCCGCGGTCGTCTTGCGCTACAGCCTGGCCTTCCCAGACCGTGTCCTCGGTGTCATCTTCACGAACTCTCGGGCCGCATTCGGCGTCAGACGCAATGAAGCTGGAGCGGTCAATCATGCCCGGCCTGAGCGCGCACCGGCAACCAAGCCCGTCACAACACGCGACCTTCCGATCCATCCGATCCACGCGTCGCGTCTGCCACCGGCCCTGAAGAGCCGACTCGTCGCAGCGGCCGACACGGTCGAGTTGCCCGTGCTCGGCTACTTCGGACGCCACCTCGACGCGTGGCGTTGTGTCGACGATCTCGCCGAGCTGGACGTGCCGGTGCTTCTGGTGAATGGACGCTGGGAAAGCGGCTTCCGCCCCCATGTCGAAGAGGCGCGCGCGGCCATCTCGCAGCTCCAGGTCGTCGACCTCGAAGGGGGTCACGCTATCAACGCCGAGCAGCCGGAGGGCTTCAACGACGCGGTGCTCCACTTCGTCGCCATGTGCCAGCTCTCATAGGGTCGGACGGCCCGTTTCGGCCGCGACGCCGTAGGACTTGCGGAAAATGAACTCCACCTTGTGGAGGAGCTCCTCTGGGCGTCGATCAGGCGGGTCGCCCATCTCAGCTCGCGGCGCCACCTCGCTCGTCGTGTTTGGCAAATATGAGAGGAAACTCTTGATCTGACCCACAGGCGTGACCCGAGCTTGGCTGCATAGCTACTGTCGCGTCGTGCTGCGCCTGCAAACACCCGCGCTCCTGGTGGACGGCCCCGCCCTCGAAGCGAACCTGGCCGGCATGGCCGCGGCGCGGCCCGGCGACAGGTTGCGCCCACACGTCAAAGCCCACAAGTGCACCGAGCTCGCCCGCAGGCAGGAGGCAGCCGGACACGCCAACTTTACCTGCGCGACCATCCGGGAGATGGAGGTGATGGCCAAGGCCGGCCTCGGCAGCGATCTGCTTCTGGCCAATGAAGTCCTCGACTACTCCCGGCTCACTCCCCTCGTCGACGGCGGCGTCCAGGTAACGGTTGCGGTGGACTCGGCCGAGACGATCCAGGCAGCTGCGGCCGCTGGCCTACCGGCGGTACTGATCGACGTTAACGTCGGCCTCCCCCGCTGCGGGTGCGACCCTGTCACCGCCGGCCGGCTGGCTGACCGGGCTCGGGCCCGAGGCCTCAACGTCCGGGGGGTGATGGGCTACGAGGGCCATGCCGTGGGCCTGGCCGACCGTGGCGAGCGGGTACGGCAGGTCGAACACTCAATGGAGATACTCGTGGCCGCTCATCGCGACGTCGGCGGCGAAGTGGTCTCGGCCGGCGGCACCGGCAGCTACGACATCAACGAGATGGCGACGGAGATCCAGGCCGGCTCGTACGTTCTCATGGATACGGCCTATGCCAAGCTGGGACTGCCGTTCCGCACCGCGCTCACGGTGCTGGCCACGGTTATCTCGGTCAACCCGGCCGGCTGGGCGGTGGCCGACTGCGGGCTGAAGGCACTTGGTATGGATCATGGCAACCCGTCCCTGGCCAACGACGCTCCGGTGCGGTTCTGCTCCGACGAGCACATCACCTTCGGGCCGGCGGAAGGCCAGCCGCTGCCCAAGGTCGGCGACCAGGTCGAAGTCGTCCCCGCTCACGTCGATCCCACCGTCGCCTACCACGAACGGATGCACGTCGTCGACGCGGGCCGCACCGAGGTGCTCGCCATATGGCCAGTGGACATGCGCGGCTGGTAGTCGCTGGTGTACAGGTTGGCGATCCGCCTCGGGACCAGCTAGATTCTCGACTTATTCGGTCAAGTTTGCAAGCAGAAGGAACGGCAGGGCCATCAGCGGGCGTCCAGACACCGACAACCACTATCCGCCGGGCCTGGATGGCTCGGTCCGGAACACGGGAAGATATCTGACTTGAGCGGTGACCGGCATCTGCACCTGGCCGTAGCGCTGGATGGGGCCGGGTGGCATCCGGCCGGCTGGAGGGAGCCATCGGCGCGACCAGCGGAGGTGTTCACATCCGGGTACTGGGTCGAGCTGGCCCGCCTGGCCGAACAGGGCCTATTCGACTTCCTGACCATCGAGGACTCACTGGCGTTGCCGGCAGGCCGGCCGGCGTCGCCGGGCCACCGGACCGACCTGGTGCGAGGCCGCCTGGACTCGGTGCTGGTCGCGGCTCGGGTCGCGCCCCTGACCAGCCGGATCGGGCTGGTACCCAGTGTGACGGTCACTCATACTGAACCGTTCCATGTCTCCAAGGCGATAGCCACCCTCGACTACGTCAGTCTGGGGCGAGCCGGGGTACGGGTTCAGGTCTCGGCCCGACCCGACGAAGCCGGCCACTTCGGTCGGCGGACGTTTCCGACGGTCGGGTCGGACGTCGATCCGGCCGCTCGGCAGGTGCTGGTCGAGGATCTGTTGGCAGAGGCGGCCGACTATGTCGAGGTGCTGCGCCGCCTCTGGGACAGCTGGGAGGACGACGCCGAGATCCGCGATATCGCCTCCGGGAGGTTCATCGACCGGGCCAAGTTGCATTACATCGATTTCACGGGCCAGTGGTTCTCCGTCAGGGGGCCCGCGATCACGCCCCGCCCACCGCAAGGTCAGCCCCTGGTGGCGGCGTTGGCCCACTCGACACTTCCTTATCGCTTTGCGTCGAGCAGCGCCGATGTCGTCTTCGTCACCCCGCAGGATGCCGGCGACGCTGGCCGGATCGCAACGGAACTGACAGAGCTGCACTCGACGATCGGCAAGCCCGGTCCGAGGGCCGCCTTGTTGGCCGACCTCGTGGTGTTCCTCGGCTCCACGCCGGTCGAGGCGAGGGACCGGAAGTCGCGACTCGACGACATGCTCGGCGAGGCCTACCGCAGTGACGCCGTGGTCTTTGTGGGCACAGCGACGGGCCTGGCTGATCTCATGCAGGGCTGGCTGCCGGCCGGGCTGGACGGGTTTCGTCTCCGGCCAGCGGGCCTGCCTCACGACCTGCGGCTCATGTGTGATGAACTGGTCCCGGAACTTCAGCGTCGGTCGCTCTTCCGGACCACCTACGACTCCGGGACCTTACAGGGGCGCTTTAATCTCACCCGTCCGGCAAACCGCTACGCCCATGCGGGTTTGGAGCCATGACACGTAAGAAACAATTGCACCTGGCTGCCCATTTCCCTGGCGTCAATAACACGACGGTGTGGAGCGATCCGCGCTCCGGGAGCCAGATCGATTTCAGCTCCTTCGCGCACATGGCCCGCACCGCCGAGCGAGCCTGCTTCGACTTCTTCTTCCTGGCCGAAGGGCTGCGCCTGCGCGAGCAGGGCGGCCAGATCTACGACCTGGACGTGGTCGGCCGCCCGGACACCTTCACCGTCCTGGCCGCCCTGGCCGCCGTCACCGATCGCCTGGGACTCACCGGCACCATCAACTCCACCTTCAACGAACCGTACGAGGTGGCCCGGCAGTTCGCCACCCTGGACCATCTCTCGGCGGGACGGGCCGGGTGGAATGTAGTGACGTCGTGGGATGCCTTCACGGGGGAGAACTTCCGCCGTGGGGGCTTTCTGCCACAGGAGCAGCGCTACCACCGTGCCAAGCAGTTCATGCTGACGGCGTGGGAGCTGTTCGACTCGTGGGACGGCGACGAGATCGTGGCGGACAAGACGTCCGGCGTCTTTGTTTCGAACCGCGCCGCGGGGGCCTTCGATCATCACGACGACCAGTTCCAGATCTCGGGCCGCTTCAATGTGCCTCGCAGCCCCCAGGGCCGGCCCGTGATCCTCCAGGCCGGGGACTCGGACGAGGGGCGGGAATTCGCGGCCGAAACGGCGGACGCCATCTTCACCCGGCACAGCAGCTACGCCAGCGGCCGGGATTTTTATGCCGACGTGAAGGGCCGGCTGGCCCGGTACGGCCGGCGGGCTGACGAGCTGGTCGTCATGCCGGCCGCCACATTCGTACTGGCCGACACCGACGCCGAGGCCCAGGAGCTATCACGGCATGTGAGGAAACATCAGGTGAGCGGGGCGACGGCCATCAAGCTGATGGAGCAGGTCTGGAACCGGGACCTGTCCCAATACGACCCGGATGGTCCGCTTCCCGACCTCGAGCCCCTGATCAGCACCGACACGATCGCGCCGGGGCGGGCCTCGGTGCGGATGCACAGAGACCCGCAGAGCACAGCCCGACAATGGCGGGAGTTGGCGGAGGCCAAGCACCTTTCCATCCGCCAGCTGATGATCGAGGTGAGCGCCCGTCAGTCCTTCGTCGGATCGGCGGGGACCATCGCCGACCAGATGGAGCAATTCGTCAGAGACGGAGTCTGCGATGGATTCATCCTCGTTCCTCACATCACGCCCGGCGGCCTCGATGACTTCGCTGACAAGGTCGTTCCGCTGTTGCAGGAACGCGGGGTCTTTCGCGCCAACTACCAGGGGACGACCCTGCGGGAACACCTTGGTTTGCCTCCTCTGAAGCCGGCCCGAGGCCGCGCCGATGCCGTCGATCGGCACTCGAACGACGCAGGACCGGGGTCGTGAGCCGCCGCCGTGTACCCCTCTCCGTGCTGGACCTGGTACCGGTGCCGTCGGGAGCAACCGCCGCCCAGGCGGTGCACAACTCGATCGATCTGGCCCGCCGCGCCGAAGCGCTTGGGTACCGCAGATACTGGTTTGCCGAGCACCACCTGAATCCGGGAGTGGCCGGCACTGCTCCGGCCGTCATGATCGGGCTGGCCGCAGCTGCCACCCGCACCATCCGGGTGGGCTCGGCGGGCGTGCAACTGGGGCACCGTACCCCGCTATCGGTGGTCGAAGAGTTCGGCCTGCTGGATTGTGCCTATCCGGGCCGCCTGGACCTTGGCCTGGGCCGCACCCGGGGCACTTCCCGGCGATCCGGCGGTGCCAGCAGAGCCGAGCCCGCCATCCCGGCGCCGGCCGAGCTGCAGGAGTGGTCGAACACCCGGCCGGGTACGACCACCGACGGTCCCGACCGGGCCGGACCTGGCTCCGATTCTGCACCGCGCCGCTCCGCCCGGGAAGCGCACACGGTCGACGGCGTTCTGATCCCCTCCCCCCCTCCACTGGAGCGGCTCCGGCACTCCCCCCGCATCGCGTTGACCCGGGATCTACTTCAACAACCGGAGGCGATCACGCCGGGCTACACCCAGCAGATCGATGACATCCTGGCGCTGCTCTGCGGCGAGTATCGCGCCCACGGGCTGGAGGTGCATGTGACACCAGGCGAGGGCGCCGGTGTGCAGATCTGGATTCTGGGCAGCAGCGCAGGAGAGAGCGCCGAGGTGGCTGGCCACCAGGCGCTGCGCTTCGCAGCCAACTACCATGTGAGCCCCGCGACCATCCTCGAAGCCGTACAGGCCTACCGCGCCACCTTTCGTCCGGGACCCGAACTCGACCGGCCGTACCTCTGCGTGTCGGTCGACGCCGTCGTAGCAGACAGCGATCGCGAAGCTCGCCGGCTCGCCGCCGGTTATGGACTGTGGGTCCTGGGCATCCGAACGGGCGAAGGCGCCATCCCCTTCCCTACCGAGGAGGAGGCGGCCGCTCACACCTGGATGGACCAGGACTGGGAGCTGGTGGCTGACCGCGTCCCGACCCAGATCGTCGGATCTCCGTCGCGCGTCGTCGAGGAGCTAGAGCGGCTCATCGCCGTGACAGGCGCCGACGAGCTGGCCGTGACGACGATGACGCACAGCCACGCCGACCGGGTCCGCTCCTACGAGCTGCTCGCCGAGCATTGGGGTGTGTCGTGAGCTTTAGCCCGATCGACATTCACCCCCTCGACAACCCGGTCTGGAGTTCGCTGTCCGGTGTGCACTCTCATCTGGCCGATCTGACTGAATCGGACGGCGGGCGGGCCGGGCGCTACCAGCGCGGGGTCTGCCCGTTCGGCGCCGTGGCCGACTCCCGGGACCATGCCTCCTGGTCTGCCCTCGCTGACCTGCTGGAGGGTGGGGGCACATTCCTGATCATCGATCCGGAGGAGGTACCCGGCGGCTGGGAAGCGACGGAGACGATACCCGGGGTGCAGATGGACGGGACCCGCGTAGCACCCGCAGCCGACGACGAACTCACCCCCCTGCGCCCGCCCGACGTGCCCGAGATGCTTGCCCTGGTGGAGCGAACCCGGCCGGGACCGTTCCTGCCACGGACAATCGAAATGGGCAGCTACGTAGGTCTGCGTCGTGAAGGATCGCTCATCGCGATGGCAGGCGAGAGGCTCCACCCTGCGGGCTGGACAGAGATAAGTGCGGTCTGCACCGAGGCGGCACTCCGCGGCCAGGGGATTGGCACCCGGCTGGTGCGGGCGGTGATTGCCGCCATCCGCGACCGGGATGAACGACCGTTCCTGCACGCCGCGGCCACAAACGTTCAGGCCATCCGCCTTTATGAGTCAATAGGGTTCGAACTGCGCCGCACTGTGTCTTTTACCGGTGTCCGCGAGCACTCCGCGTAGTCCGTAGCCTGGAGGGCGGACGCCATGACGATCACGCCTGGCAACGCGAGCTACAACCTCCCCGGCCAGCAGCCCGTCGCCTGGCGGCTCATCGGGTATCGAGGATGTCGAGGTCTCGCCTGGCGTAACAGTTGTGTTCCCACTCCTCGTTGAGGATCACGTGCAGGCACGCCCGAACGGTGTGGTCTGAGGTCGGATGACCTGGGGCGTCGGGTGCGACACAGATGCGTTCGAGCTCCTCGGCGGTGACAGCGCCGATCGTCTGCCCGACCTCATCCATACGCTCCCGTCGCAGCTCGAGAACCTGTGTGAGGGAGGGAGTCGCCTCAGGATCGATTCCCCAACTGGCGGGATTGGTGAGCCACGACCCTGCAAGTCCCCACGGATGGTATGGGCGATCCATGCCCTTCACCATGCGCCGCAGCCAACAGTCTGTAGCCATAACCAGATGGCGGAGAGTTTCGACAAAGCTCCACTCGTCGTCGACTCGCTGGTACAGCTTGGGGGGCGGTAGCGTGCCGGCCCGAGCAACGGTCGTCTGCCAGACGTCCTCGATCATGGTCCACGCCTCGGCCAAACCATCTGGGTCGACTGCTCGCAGCTTGGCTCGCTCCGGGAACCGGCGTTCCAGCTCTGCGGTCACCAAAGGAGCAACTTCTACCCCGTTCAGACGGAGACCTTCGAGGTCCCCCGAGATATCAGCGTTGTGGAACCATGCGTCGGTGATCTTTGCTCCCTCGAAATTGGGCGCGTGCAAGCGTGCGTGCGAGAGGTCGACATCCTCCAGGCGTGCACCTGGGAGGGCTGGGCCCTTCTCATAAGGCATCGGTTCACCTCCGTCTCGGACCCTGGATGGGCCTCGAGCGCCCCGTTACCAGTCCACGGACTGAGGGCAGTAATGACACTATGTCCGCCGAAGAGGCGCGGCGCTCACCAGTCCGCCGCCGTCGCCGGTCAGCGGGGCGGCCCGGTCGAGGAGACCAGCCAGCTGTTAGAATCGGCCCCAGGCGGCGTCGAACGCCGGCCGGTGACTTTCGGAGGTTCCGCCATGCCCAAGCTCCCGCTCCTGGATGTCGCCCCCGTCGGGTATGGCACCGACGAACCGGCCATGGTCGAGTACCGGGCGGCGGGCACTGAGCGGGCGCTCGCGCTCGGCAATCGTGGGCCGATCAGGTTCGACTCGGACGGCCATCTCGATCCCGAGATTCTCGAAGCGTACTGGCAGCACGGCTTTTTCGTCTTCGAGGGCGTGGTAGGCGCGGCCGAGTTGGACGACATTGAGCGTGACGTCGGTGAGCTGTTGGAGCGTGCGCCGACGACGCCGAAGGGCACGACTGATCGTCACGGGCGGCCCGCTATCGGGGTCGACGCCAAATGGCCGGTCTACAGCTGGGTCCGGCCGCTCACGGACCCGGTTGGCGGCACCGACGCGGCCCATGGCCGCTACCAGACCAAGATGATCGAGCCGCCGACTCCGGAAGGCGCACCGGACCACGTGGTGCAGCTGGTCTTCGGGACGCTGTTCCTATCGGAGGCGTGTTTGCGTTTGTACGGCCACCCAGACCTGCTCAGGGTTGCAGAGGCCGTAAACGGGCCGGACTTCACGCCCTTCAACGAGGCGGTGTGGATCAAGCACCCGGGTCTCGGCGGTCCCGTGGCGTGGCACCAGGACGGCTGGACGCACTGGGACTCGCCGGAGCTTGATGCGGGCACGCACGGGTTCAACTTCATGGCGCAGCTCTACGGGTGCGACGCGGTGAACGGGCTGTGGGTCGTCCCCGGCTCGCACGCCGCCGGCAAGGTCGACATCCGCAAAATGGTCACCGACGAAGGTTCGGATCGTCTGCCCGCAGCCGTTCCGCTGCTCTGTGGCCCAGGCGACGTCGCCATCACGAACCGCCAGGCAGTTCATGCGTCGTTCGCTAACACGGGCCCGAACGTGCGGGTCACGATCAACTTCGGTTTCCACCGCCGGCGGTCGATCGTCGGGGTCACCAGCGGCGGAGTCCACAACGCCACGGCCACCTACGACGAGGCGCGGGTGGAGGAGCGGTCGAAGGCGATCATGTATGCCATCGACGCCCGGGCCCAGCGGTACCCGCTCGAGCAGCGCTACTCCTACCAGCCGTTCGCGGGCCGCGAGGACGAACTGCGCTGGGATCGCCGCGCTCAGGCTTCGTTGGAGGGCTACAACCTCCTGGACCTCGGCATCTGAGCCACCCCACGGCCGGCGACGAGTTCGTGGCCGCGCACCGTCAGGCTCTCGCCCAGCAGGGCGCCGAAGCCGTCGTCAGTCAGCTTCGCGACTGCGATCCACTTCAGCATTGAAGGACCCCCTCTGCGATTCTAGTGCGGCTGGCCCCGATCGACGAACGACGCGAGCCCGCTGCCGGCTCGCGACGTTCCCGCGACGAGAACTACCCGCTTGTTATGGATACCTCGGCCGGACTTGGACTAGCCCTGTGAAGCGATTTGCCAGAGCCCCATGAGGTTGCCCTCACTATCCTTAAAGTAGGCCGCAAACCCCATGTCACCTACCGCCATCTTCTCTCCTGCTGCCGCGCCGCCGTGCTTTTTCACCGCGACGAGGGTGGCATCGATGTCGTCGACCTCCAGGGTGATGACCGGGGCTGTGACAGGGTCCTGCCGCTGCATCATTCCGCCACCGATGTAGCCCGGCTCGCTTGGTCCCTGGTTGCCCATGGGTCCGGTGGACACCATGTTGTAGTCCATCTCTGGGACCGACTGGATCTCCCAGTCGAAGACGTCCCGGTAGAAGCTGCGGGCCCGATCGGCGTCGTCGAAAGGAACCTCGAAGTGCACAACGCGAGCGCTCATCCTGTGAACCTCCATCTTCTCCGGTCAGGGTGATGCACCGATCATAGGTAGCGTCGCGGCCAGGTTGCGCCGTTCGCATCCTCCAGCCGCCGGCGGCTCGGCCGGGGCGGACGAGTTAGAGGCGTCTCACGGAGGCATTGTAAGCAGGACCGCCGGGGGACCTCTAAAGCGCCAGAGGTCGCTCCCCAGCTCCCGCTCGCCGGCCCCTGGTTTAGTGACCGTCAGTAGGTCCGACGGCAGCAGGCTGCAGCGGGCGAGGTAGCGACGCCGCGTCGACGAGGATGCGGAGCCATTGTGTCCAGTAGTAGGACCTATACGTCCTACTACTCCATACAATCGGCCACCCATGCCGGTCAAGCTGGGCCGAATCGCCGGCATTGAGGTCCGGCTCGAACCCCAATTACCCGCAGACCGTTCTCTTTGGATCGAGCAGTGATCTCAAGAGATCTTGTATCTGGTCGAAGACGGAGCGATCGTTTTCCTCACATGCTCGGGTTTTGTCAATATGTCGAAAACGAGTTCGATCGGAGCGTCGAACTCTCGAGTGATGACGATCTCGAGATCGTTCCGTGCAACGGCCGGAGGTGAGCTGGCTCGAGGCGGTACAGCCGGCGACGCCCCTCCGCCCGGCACCTGACGAGCCCCACCACACTGAGCACCCGCAAGGCGTTTCGAAACCTGGGGATGGGAGATTGAGAGGTCGTCCACGATCGCCCCGACGGCCTTCTCGCCTGTGATCAACGCGTCCAGGATTTCGTGACGGTGCGCTTCGGCAATTGCGTTGAAGACATCCGACGTCGTGGAAGACCGGGCCACGGTTCGAATACATTCACTTATCGACATGTGTCAAGCTGGCATTCAAGCCCGGCCGAGGGCCAGGAACCACCCGCCAGGGGATCGTGGGGCTCCAGGCATGACGTCCTCGTCGCCGCTCGCGCGAAGATGGCGGTCATGAGCACGGAAACGGGGTACGCACCCACTCACCTGCTGACCGGCAGCGAGATCGTCCGCCACCACTGGGACGAGATCACCCGGCTCGGGCTGGAGCCCAATGTCGCGGAACTGGAGACGAAGGGGCTCACCGTCATCCCGCCCGAAAAGGTGAGGGCCCCGGGGCTGGCCGGGCGGTTGCTCAACGCCATCCTGCGAGTGGCCGAGGAGCGCACCGGCTCGCGCCCCGACCTCGAACTCGCCACAGAAGCGGGGCGGGGCAAGTTCGGCGAGGCGTTCGGATTGCAGCTGTACTACCTGTTGTTCGAGGACAAGGCCTTTCAGGAGGCGATCGTCAACCCGACGGCGCTGGCCATGGCCACCTACCTGCTTGGCGAGAGCTGCATTATCAGCAATTGCCTGGCCGGCGTGAAGGGTCCCGGTACCGTCGACCTGGGTTTGCACTGCGACAATGTGATGATCCCCGCCCCTTTCCCGGCGTATGCGCAGGTATGCAATGTCACGTGGGCGTTGACCGACTACACGCCCGACTCCGGGCCGCTTATTTACGTGCCCGGCAGCCACCGGTTCGGTCGACACCCCAACCCCAGGGAAGGACGAGACCAAGGGGTGCCGGTTGAGTGCGAGGCCGGATCGATCATCTTCTGGCACGGCAACACGTGGCACGGTGCGGACGCCCGCCGTCATCCCGGGTTGCGCGTGAACCTGATCGTGGCCATGATGCGCGCCTACTTGCGACCGCAAGAGCCATACCGAGAGAACGTCACGCCCGAGATCCTGGCCGACAACCCCGAGCGGTTCGCCATCCTCCTCGGCCAGCACCTCTATTACGGGTGGAAGGAAGACGGCCCGAACCTCGGTCCGCTGGTCCGCTCACCCGGTGGAAACCACATGTTCGACTGAGGGCTGACGCTTGGCGGCGGCGCCGCCCATCCTGGCATCCTTCGAAGTGAGCACGCCACCAGCGGCGCCCGCGACGGGCGGCCAACCCGGCCTCGGTGGTCGAGGCCACAGATTGTGGTGCTGACTGGACCCCGGCATGGCCGGCGACGGCCGCCGCGTCCACCTGCTGCGATGGGTAGTGTCGGCACCGGTGGTGAGGCCGACGGGGACAGTGACGTTCCTTTTCACAGATGTCGAAGACAGCACCCGGCGATGGGACGCGGACGCGTCGGCCACCGAGGCGCTGGTGGCCTCCCACAACGAGCTGGTTCGGACAGTGGTGGAACGTCACGACGGGTACGTGTTTGCCTCCATGGGTGACGGTTTCGCGGCGGCGTTTGTACGGGCCTCGGACGCGGTGGCGGCCGCGGTGGAGCTGCAGGAGTCGATTACCGGAGAGAGGGCGTCGAGCCGCCTGCGGGTGCGGATGGGTGTGCACACCGGGGAGGCGGTCGAGCGCGACGACGACTATTTCGGCCCGACCGTGAACCGGACAGCGAGGATCATGGCGCTGGCCCACGGAGGGCAGATTCTGCTGTCGGCAGCAACAGCCGGGCTGGTCCAAGAGATCGAGACGGTGGAGCTGGGCGAGTACCAGCTCCGGGGTATGGGCCGGCCGGAGCGGCTGCACCAGGTGGTCAAGGCGGGGTTGGAACGAGATTTCCCGCCCATTCGGGGCGAGAGGGGCCCGGCGCACAACCTTCCGGCCGCCTTGACCTCTTTCGTGGGCCGGCAGGTCGAAATGGAAGGCCTGATGGTCCGGGTGATGAAGGGGCGGATGGTGACCCTGGTGGGACCGGGCGGGGCGGGCAAGACCCGCCTGGCGATCGAGGCGGGACGGCGGCTGCTGGGTGAGTTTCCCGACGGAGTGTGGCTGGCGGAACTGGCGGTGCTGCGCGATCCCGCCCAGGCCGCCTCCACCGTGGCGCAGGCGATGGGCCACCACGACCCGCTGGCCGACGCGGGCGGTTCGGGGCTGGTTCGGGACCGGCTGGGGGCCGCCGTCGGCGACCGCCGGGTGTTGCTGATCGTGGATAACTGTGAGCATCTGGTGGAGGCGGCCCGCGAGCTGATTGGCGGCCTGCTCAGGCTGTGCCCCCGCCTGGTCGTTTTGGCCACCAGCCGCCAGTCGCTGGGCGTGGCCGGCGAGCGGCTGCTGGAGGTGGGCTCCCTTGATCTGCCGGCCGATGACGATGTGGCCGGGGTGGCGGGGTCGGCAGCGGGGGCCCTGTTCGTCGAGCGGGCCCAGGCGGTGCACCCGCGTTTCCGGCTCGACTCGACCGCCGCGGCCGCCGTATCTGAGGTGTGCAGGCGATTGGGAGGGCTCCCGCTGGCGATCGAGTTGGCGGCCGCCCGGGCGCGGCTCCTGACGGCCACCCAGATCGCCGACCGGCTGGACGAGACGCTCTCTTTGTTGGCTGACGGGCACGGCCGGGTGGAACGCCATCAAACCATGCGGGCCACCCTGGCGTGGTCGTATGACCTGCTGAGCGAGGCCGAGCAAGTACTGTTCCGCCGCTTGGCCGTGTTCCGCAGCAGCTTCATCCTGGAGGCCGCGGCAGCCGTCGCCCCCACGGTCAGCGCGGACATCCTCAGCGTCTCGGGCGGGCTGGTCGACAAGTCGCTGGTCACCGTGGTCGACGGTCCCGCCGAGGAGCGTCGCTTCCGGCTGCTCGAACCGGTGCGCCAGTTCGCGGTCGAGTTGCTCGAGACGAGCGGAGAACGAGACGACGCCGCGAGCCGCCACCGCGATCATCTCCTGTCTCGTATACCGGCTCCGGGCGACATCTTTGACGCCGCCGCCCACGAGGGGGTGGCCGCCGAGGTCGACAACCTCCGGGGTGCAGTGAAGGACGCCATCCGAACCTCCGAACCGGAGACCGCCGTCGCCCTGATGCTGGCCTATTGGTGGTGGTGGGAGAACCTGGGTTTGGTCGACGAGCAACTGGACCTGTTGGTCGAGGCGCTGGGCGCCGCCGAACCGGCCCGGATGTCGCTCGACGTTCTGTCGGCGGCCCTGTCTCAGGCATCGACCAGGGCCACCTACTTGTGTCGCTTCGACGAAGCGGCCGCTTTCGCCGACCACCTCGCCATGCTGCGAGCCCAACACGCGGAATCGCTCGCCGTGCGGGCTAACTGGGCGTTCGCCCTGGCCACCTTGACCTGGTATCGCGCTGGCGGTGACCGTTCGCTGGGAAACCGGATGATGCGCGAGTCCCAGGATGCTGCCGAGAAATCAGGTCTGCCCATTCCTGCGGCGTATG
The DNA here is from genome assembly GCA_963834725.1 of uncultured Acidimicrobiaceae bacterium. Classification (GTDB taxonomy): domain Bacteria; phylum Actinomycetota; class Acidimicrobiia; order Acidimicrobiales; family Palsa-688; genus PALSA-693. The sequence continues at coordinate 476,986 of CAWICN010000001.1, read as the reverse complement.
CCGCCGGAAACATTCCACTGGCTGCCATCCTGTGGGACTCTGTCGATGACCCGGAGGTCGCCCATGCGGTGAGGGACAGCACCCTCCTGGCCCAGACCGCAGGCTTTCAGAACATGGTGGCCTTGATGCGCGTCTACGACGGTGTGATCCGGGTAATGGGGGGAGCAAACGACGCCTACCCGTCGTGCCTCGACGCTTTCGCCGAGCTGGACGTCCTCGACGGCGGGTGGCTGGCCGAATGGGGTGGGATGGCTCTGGGTGTGGCCGCCGAGCTGGTCGGAGATCAACCCATCGCATCAGTACATGCTCTACGCTTCACGCGTTTCTGCCGCCAGTCGGGGGTGAGGATCATGCTCACCGGTGGGATCCGCGGCGCCGCTCGGCTGTCCGCCACGGCAGGCTACCCGGCGGTATCGCTGCGACTGTGGGCAGGCGCCGACCACATCGAGTCCATCACGAGCACGCGTTACATGCCCCTCTGGGAGAGACTGGACCGGCCACTACGCGAGCAGGCCACCGATGCCCTCGGATCCGACGCCACCCGCCTCCGCACCGGAGGAGCATCCTGGTCGGTAGCCGAGGTCACGCAGGCCGCCGAAGACGCGCTCCTCAGACTCCGGACGGTCGATCGTGACAGTATGGCCCGGTGATCGAGGTGCGCGCCCTTACTGACGAGGACTTCGAATGGCGACCTCGTCGCGCGCCGTTAAACCGTCGATACCGACAATCCACGGCGGCCTCCCCGTCAGGCACGAGGTCATCTTCGAACTTCTGTTGGTAGGTCGCGACCGCCGGCAGACCGATCGATGTCCGAAACCTTAACCTAATGCTGATATCAGACGTTCGGATAATTTCATGCAGGAACAGACCGCCCCACATACCGGCGCTCGGGCGCAGGACGGCGCCGCGATCGGCACGAACGTTCCCCGGTAGTTCTCAGGAGAGGCGGGCCATGGCCGCGGCAACGCCGGTCGGTGCGCTGCTCAAGGGTCGGTACCGCGGGTGATACAGTCAGGGTCGACAGCGGGAGTGAAAGGGGGGGATTGACGTGACAGATACCGCAGCCGCAGGACGCTCTCTCTACGAGGCGTGGGAGAAGCGTGACTTCAGAGCTTTCGAGGATTGCTTGGCTGATGGCGTTTCGTTCAACGACACGCCCCGTGGCCAGGTCGTCAAGGGGAAAGCCTCCGTCAAGGACTGGTACGCCTCATGGGCGGACGCCTGCCCCGACTCCGTAGCTGGCGCCACCGTGGTTGCCGCAACCGACGACACCGCCGTTTTTGACGGGCTGTATGCGGGAACGAACACCGGACCCTTCGGTCCTTTCCCCGCCACCGGGCGCCCAGTATCGCTGCCGTGGCTAAACGTCCTCCGCTTCGACGCTGATGGGCGGATCATCGGTGGAAGTGCCTATTACGACCAGGCTACGGTCCTGCTCCAACTTGGCCACATGGAGCCGCCCGCCGGGGCGTAGAGCGGCGGCGTAGACGCATGAGACCGGCGAGCACCCTGAACGCTCGAACAGCCACTGGTCAGCTTCGGGCCAGATAGGGTGAACGACCTGCCTGCGTCTTGCTTGGATGAGTGCATGACCGGCCAGGAACTTCGGCGCGTCGCAAGGGCGGACCGCGAGATCGCAGCCAGCACAGACCGCATTTTCGAGCTCATCGCCGACCCAGCACAGCAACCTCGCTGGGACGGCAACGACAACTTGAAAGAAGCAGCGCCCGGACAGCGCGTGCGGGCCGTAGGCGACGTATTCACCATGCGGCTGACAAGAGGCGGAATCCGGGACAACCATGTGGTCGACTTCGTGGAGGGTCGTCGCATCGCCTGGCGACCCGCCGTGCAGGGTAAGTCCCCGCCTGGACATCTCTGGGCCTGGGAACTCGAACCGCTCGGCCCGTCACGCACGCTGGTCACCCACACCTATGACTGGACCGAGCTCACCGATCGATCCCGGATCCCGCGTGCCCGGGCGACCACAGCCGTGAAGCTACAGGCCTCGCTCGACCGGCTCGCCGCTATGGCAGAGAACCCGGACCAGCAAGGCTAGCGGGAGTTTCCGGGCTAGCTGATCGCACTGGCTGACCGCGCTGAGCAAGATTTTCTCAAAAATAGGTCACTACCAGCGCGTTTGTGCTGGTGAGGTGCTCGCGATCTTGGCCCAGATGGTGTATTACCTAGAATATGTCATCAATCGTCGGGAAGAAGCTGGGCGGCAAGACCTACTACTACTTGGTGGAGTCGGCCCGGGTGGGGGGTAAACCCCGCATCGTCTCTCAGCGGTACCTGGGTCCGGCCGAGGAGATCGTGGCTCGCCTGTCGGGGAGCGGGCCGGGCGAACCGGACCGCAGCCGGCATTTGGCCTTCGGTGACCTGGCCGCGGTGTGGTCGATGCTGGCCCGGGCCCGGGTGGCTGAGATCGTCGATGAGGTGGTGGGCCCGCGGCGGGCCGATGCGGCGGCGTCGGTGGGGACCTACCTGGCGTTGGCGGTGGCCAACCGGATCGTCGACCCCTGCTCCAAACGCCGGTTTTCCGATTGGTGGCAGAAGACCGCGGGCGACCGGCTCGTGAAGATCCCCACCTCGGGGCTGGACCACCGGCGCTTTTGGGACGCCATGGAGTTGCTCTCCGACCACCAGCTGCAGGAGATCGAACGGCGCATCGTGGTTCATGTCATCGAGGAGTTCTCCATCGACACGGCCGGCCTGGTACTGGACATGACCAACTTCGCCACCCACATCGACAGCGCCAACGAGCGGGCTCCCCTCGCCCAGCGGGGCCATGCCAAGCAGAAGCGCAACGACCTGCGGCTGATCGGCCTGGGGCTTATCGTGTCCACCGACGGCGGCATTCCGCTGGTCTCGCACGCCTATCCGGGGGACAAGCCCGACGTCACCCAGTTCCCGCAGCTGGTGCAAGAACTGATGGCCCGCTTCCAGGCCCTGGCCGGTGATCCGGCCGCGCTGACGTTGGTCTTCGACGCCGGCCAGAACTCGGAAGACAACTACCAGCTCGTGGACGGCACCCCCCTGCACTTCGTGGCCTCGCTGCCGCCTTCCGACCACGCCGACCTGCTGGCCGTCCCGAAGCGCGGCTACCGGATGGTGGATGCCCAGCGCTTTCCTGGTCTGCGGGCCTTTGAAACCCGCAAGGTCGTCTTCGGAGTGGAGCGGCGCATCGTGGTCACTTATTCGCAGACCCTGCACGACAAGCAGTCCCGGGGCCTGGATCAGACCCTGGCCAAGGCCCGCCGCCAGCTGGCTGAGCTGGCCGCCCGCCTGGGCCGGGGAAAAACCCGCAAGCCCAAGGACAAGGTCGAAGACGAGATCGCCGCCATCCTCAAGCCCCGCTGGCTCAAACGGATCATCTCCACCACCTTGAGCGGGGACGAGCCGGCCGAGTTACGCCTGGTGTGGCGGACCAAGCCCACGGCACGAACCGATCTGGAAGAAGAGCTGTTCGGCAAGCGGATCCTCTTCACCGACAAGGACAAGGGCCTGGCCTCGGTGGCCCAGATCGTGGCCGACTACCGCTCCCAAGAAGCCGCCGAGGGCGACTTCCGCCAAATGAAGGATCCCCAGGTGGTCTCCTTCTCGCCCATGTTCCACTGGACCGACCACCAGATCCGGGTGCACGTGTTGACCTGTGTCCTGGCCTTGCTGGCCGCCCGCCTCATGGTCCGCGACGCCGACCGGGCCGGCCTGCACCTCAGCGTGCGGACACTTATCGAGACCCTGGCCGGCATTCAAGAGACCATGCTGCTCTACCAAGGTGAGCGGGGCCGACCACGGGCCCGCAGGATGCTCACCGAGATGGACCCCAGCCAACGCCGTCTCTACCACCTGTTCGGCCTGGACGCCTACGCACCCACCCAGCCATGACCATCACGCCCATCCACCCGCTGCCAGCAGCCTGGGCCCCCCTCGAACAGGCGCTACGCCAGCGGCATGCGGTGCAGGTCGTCTACCACGGCCGCCGACGGCTCATCTGCCCCCACGCTCTGGGCTGGAAGAACCACCGGCCCCTGCTGCTGGGCTTCCAGGTCGGCGGGCAGACCAGCACCGGAGTACTGCCGGCCGACCCTCGCAAGCGGTGGCGCTGCATGTTTATAGATGAGATCGACCGCGTTGTGGCTGCCGCACCGACCGCACCTTGGCAGACCGCCGACAACTACGACCAATCACGGCCGTTCAACGCCATCGACCACGTCACCATCGCCGTCGGCGCCGACGAAGTGCCACTCCAGCTCACTTAGCGCGGATTTCTACGCCACGATTCGAACTGCCGCACAGGTACATCGGGCCACCAAAGCCGCCGTTAGGTAATACACGCCGGAGGTCCTAAAACTGCCGGTGACCTGGGGATACTTGGCACCCACAATCGATAGCCCGGAAACTCCCGCTAGGGGGTGTCCAAGCTCGGAGGAAAGGACATTTGATGGACAGCGACCGTTCTGACCTGCTCGTGCGGATCCAGCAACTCGAGGATCTCGAAGCGATCCGCCGGATCTGGCACGACTATATGATCAGCCTCGACTCGCGCGCCTGGGCAGATCTCGCTGATGTGTTCACCGATGATGCTGTGGTCGAGATGATCGGCCTTGATTTCCTGCGGTCGGGTGCTGACGGCACTTACTCCGGCGGCGGAGAGGCAATTGTGCGAGACTTCTACAACGCGGTCACGGGTCAGCGCACTCCGGTGCAGAATCTCGCGACCGGCCATAACGGATCGAACCTGAGCATCGACCTGGACGGCGATCAGGCGACCACCAGCGCCTACTTTTGGGAGATCGTAGCGGAGTCGGTCTTGCTCGTCGGCACCTACCAGCACCGCTTCCGCCGGGATCCGGATCATTGGCGGATCGCGCATTTGCGAATCAAGATCACCTACGCGGCCAGACTGGTGGCCAGCGAGGTCTGGGCGAAGCCGCTGGCCGTCGAGCGACTGGTGCCCTTGCCCGCACGGTAGTTATTCGAGGCGGTGGACTGCTCTCTAACCAGAGCTGGTTGGGGCTTCCGCTTCCACGACTTCCTTCATCAGCGGTTTCACCTCCTCGATAAGGCCAGCGAAGAAGGGGCTCGATTCGGGGGGGCTGACACCTACAAACGGTGCGAACCACAGCGCGCCTGTGGCGCCCAGGGCTCGAACCTCGTCGAGCTCCTTAGCCAGCGCCTCGGGTTCGACAAACCAGCGGAAGCGATCGCGGCCGCCGCTCCCCCATCCCGGCGATGTCACCGGACCATTGGGGTTGTACCAGCGGGGGATGTACTCAAGATGCTGAGCGTATTTGGCCTCCATGGCCTCCGGGTCGCGTGCCGGAAGGTGGCTGGCGAAGACTACAGCCCGTCCCGCGTCCGCCTCCCGTCCATATTGACGCACCTTGGCCAGATACCTGGTAACGCCGCCGACGCCCCCGATCCAGCCGTCACCAAGGCGGGCAGCCCGGTCCAGCGCCCTGGGGTTCTGGTCACCGACTCCGAACCAGACGGGCGGCCCGTTGGGTTGCAGTGGTTTGGGTGTGACGTCGATCTCGGGGAGCTGGAAGCGCTCTCCGGTGTGCTGGAATGGGCCGTTAGCCCAACACTTCCGCAGGATCTCGATGTACTCCTGGAACACGGGAGCGCGCTCCCGTCCATGGAGCGGGGCGCCGAAAACAAGGCCCTCGTGAGCGAACGACGGCCGCCAGTCATTCATGCGACCGAGGCCTACGCCGACGCGGAGCCGACCGCCGGACAGAATGTCCGCCACGGCCAGATCCTCAGCCAGGGCCACCGGATGGTGCAGGGGCAGCTCGATGATGGCATGGCCGATGCGCACGCGGGACGTGCGCATGGCGATCGCGGCAGACATCACCGCGAGCGAGGGAAGATAGCCGTCCTCACTGAAGTGATGTTCTGTCAACCAGATTGTGTCGAATCCGGCCTGCTCCATCTCCACGATATGGGCAAGATGATCGTCGTAGCACTGTTTCCATCCAACCGACCATTGAGGTGGGTCTCGGAACGAATAGAGCAATCCGAGTTCGAAGTCCATTATCCCCTCCCCTCTTCTTCGCTGGCTCTGAGTTAGTGACCATCATAACCGTGGTGTCTCTGGGGCCCTAAGGGGCACCGTCGAGGACGGGATGACCTTTCCGACCTTGACGCAACCGATAAGTTGCCATATTATGGTAACCGATCAGTTGCTACATGTTGGGAGGTTCCGATGGGGTTTCCAGACCGGATCGAGCGGAGCGTCGAGCTCGCTCATCCGCCGGCGAAGGTGTGGGCGGCGCTGACCACGCCGGAAGGCCTGTCCGCCTGGTTCGGCGACGAGGCGACGATCGATCTGCGCCCGGGAGGGGCCGCGGCGATGACGTTCCACAGCGGGCTTCGGGTCGACATGCGGGTCGAACGGGTCGAGGAGCCGGCGGTGTTCGGGTTTACCTGGCGGCTCCCGGACCTGCCCGAGGACGATCCGCGTCGCACCTACGTCGAGTTCACCCTCGAAGCGATGGGCGCCGGCACGCGGCTACGGGTGGTCGAGACCGGTTTCGCGCAGCTGCCCTACGACTCCCGCCCCAAGACCTACGACAGCCACGCCGAGGGCTGGGCGCGCGAGCTCGGCGAGTTGACCAGCGCACTCGATGCCGCCTGACGCCGAGGCGATCGCTGAGCAGGTCTTCACCGCTTTGGCGGATCCCACCCGCCGGGCGATCCTCGCAACGCTGGCCGCTCAAGGACCGGACACCGTCACCGGACTGGCCGATCGACTCCCGATCACGCGCCAGGCGATCGCAAAGCACCTCGTCCTGCTCGCCGACGCCGGTCTGGTGACCCCAGAACCGGGCGAGCGGCGACGCATCCGATACCAGCTCCGCTCCGCGCCCGTGCAGGTCGCCCAGCAGTTCCTGGCCGCGTTAGCCCACGACTGGGACGACCGTCTCCAGGCCTTAAGGGACCACCTCGGCGGCCCCGCCCCTGTTCTCACCACAACCAACACCGAATCGAAAGGAAAGGAACCATCACAATGAGCACGAGCAAACAACTTCCCGAGACCCCCGCGGACTATCAGGCGACCATCCGGGTAAAAGCATCGCCCGACGCCCTCTTCGACGCGCTCACTACTGTTAGCGGACTCGCGGCCTGGTGGAACCCTGCCGCCGGGTCCGGCCAGACCGGCGGCGAGCTCAGGTTTATCATGAGCGCCCCTGAACCGCTCGTGATCCACGTCGACGAGGCGACCCGGCCGAGCTCGGTGCGATGGACCGTCACCGACTGCCCCTTCCTCCCCGACTGGATCGGGACCAAACCCACGTTCACCATCACTCCCCTCACCGGCGGCGCATCCGAGCTCCACTTTCACCACCAAGGGCTGAGCGAGGAACTGGAGTGCATCGACATGTGTACCCGCAGCTGGAACCACTACATGACCAGCCTGCGCGATTACCTCGAAGTTGGTCATGGAAGCCCCTACGGCAGCCCTGCAGACAAAGCTCGTCGCGAAGCACAAGCCGAGGGAAGCTCGGCGTTGTCATGACCGCTCGCCGGCGCCCAACTCGGTGATGGCTTCGGCTATGGCGTCGTGCTCCTCTTCGTCGGACAGCGACTGCCCGCCGCCGTCGTCCCGCCACAGCTCGGGCACCCGCCATAGCAACACGACGACGCCGATCATGCAAGCCACCCCGCCTGACCACACGGCAAACTGCGGACCGCCGATAGCGGCCGCCAACCCGGTCTCGACATCACCGAGGCGAGGACCGCCGGACACCACGGCGAAAAATGTTCCCGACAGCCGACCTTGCAGGCGGTCCGGGACGGTTCGCTGCTGGACCGCCTGGCGGAACACCGCCGAGATCACATCGGCAGCACCGGCCAACCCCAAAAGCACCAGGCCGATCCACAGCACTGGCGTTATACCGAACAACGTGATGGTCAACCCCCACGCCATGACACAGGCGGCGATGGCCCTTCCCTGGTGGCGAACGTGACTGCACCAGCCCGTAAACAGCGAGCCGATCAGCGCCCCAGCCCCCGGGGCGGCGTACAGGAGGCCGACGACGCCCGCACCACCGTTGTAAAGGTGGAGCCCCAAAGCCGGGAAGACGGCACGGGGCATGCCGAAGATCATGGCATTGAGGTCGATCAGGTAAGTGGCCGACAGGAGCTTCTCATGGCGAAGATGACGGAACCCTTCCGTCATCGACCGAATCCCCATCCGTGTTCCTCCGCCGCTCGGCATCAGGGCCGGCAGGAGCACAGCGGCGACGAACGCCACGGCGAAGCTGGCCACGTCGATCCCGTAGACGGCGCTCAGGCCAATAGTGGCGATGAGGATGCCGGCCAGGGCCGGTCCGGCCACCAACGCGAGTTGTTGGATGGAGGTTTGCAGTGCAATAGCGGCCGTCACGTCCTTCTCGTCAACCAGCATCGGCAGGGCAGCCCGGCGCGCCGGCCAGTCGACGCCCTGAAATCCCGCCCCGGCGGCGCTGCACACAAACAGCGGCCACACGGCCGGATGAGAAAGAGACGCGTTCACCACCAATCCGCCAACCGCCATCGCCATCGCGACCTGGGTGAGGACCAACACCTTCCTTCGGTCCACGGCGTCGGCCAGGGTGCCCCCCCAGAGCGATCCTGCCAGCAGTGGCACCAGCTGGACCAGACTGATCAGACCGACCATCAACGTCGAGTGGGTCAGACCGTAAACCTGGAACGAGACGGCCACCAGGGTTAGCTGCGAGCCCAGCCCCGAGACCACCTGCCCGGCCCACAACCCCCGGAAAGACCGGTACCGGCGAAGGGGCGCGATGTCGATGACGAACTGGGCCATCTGTCAGCGGCTCCGGTCCGATCGGACGACAATGCACCGTTGGACGTCCTCGGACAGGCGGCCAGACAGTTGGCCGTCGTCAGTGGGCCCGCTCCACATGCCCCTATGCTCTCTGACCGTGACCCTCTGAGCAAGGTGGGGGCTGTACGCCTGGGCCAGAACGACGGTCTGGACGAGGTCGCGTTTCTGTCGCGAACCCTGTCCGGCTGAAGCGGGACGCGCTGCAGAAAAGCTGCAACGGGACCAGTTCGCGACAGAAAGCGCAAAGCCGGGATCTTGCCGTGCCGACGAGGAGACGCCTGCCCGCGGGCGGGGCCATGTCCGCGGGCGGGGCCAGGTCCGACCCGACCAACTATGTCTTTGGATAAACGCTAGTCTCAATTCGTCTCAATCAAGCGCCCGAGCATGGGGGGTATCACAAGATGAAGGTTGGGTTTGCGGGACTTCGTCGGGGGCCGAAGCGGCTCGCCGTCGGGCTCTTCACGATCGCCCTGATCGCAGGGGCCTGCGGGTCGAGCAGCCACACGAGTTCGAACACGACCGCGACCACAGCCCAGGGAGCGTCACAGCCGACCTCTTCGCCCGGCACCGCTGCGCCTGGCGGGGGCCAGGCGACGGGTACCCCGCTCAATGTAATGACCCTCGCGTCGGTCAACTACTCGGGACCGAACTACGCCAACATTCTCAACACCGCGAAAGTGGCAGTGGACTGGATCAACGCCCACGGCGGGATCAAGGGGCACCCGCTCAACCTGACAACCTGCGACGAACAAGGCGATCCCACCAAAACCGCCCAGTGCGGACGGGAGGCGATCGCCAATCATGATGTCGCCATCATCGGCTCGTTCACCCTTAACGGCAGTGCCATCATCCCTGAGCTGCAAGCTGCCCACCTGTCCTGGTTCGGAATTTGCTGCGCGGCATCGCCCAATGAGCTGTCGAGCCCGGTGGTCCAGCAGATAGGGTCGCTGGATTCGGTGGCTTCGGCCATGATGGTCAAGTCGACGATCGACGGCTGCAAGAAGACCGCATTTGTCGTACTGAACGTAGGCGCGGCCGCGCAGCTGGCAGTTTCGTGGGCCAAAAATGGTCTGAAGTCGGTCAACGGACCCCCGATAGGCCCGGTGGTGTACCTGCCCGTGACGGCCCAGGACTACTCGTCTCAAGCCGCCCAGGCGGCCACCGGTACCGACTGCATCGCGGCCGATATCGGCGAGGCGAACTGGCCGCCGTTCGTACAAGCGCTACAGGCCGCAGGCGACCACCAGCGCCTGTACGGTCCCCAGGGCAACCTGGACTCGATCGTGACCAAGCAGTTTCCGCAGGAGACGGAAAACGGGGTAGTGGTGGGAGCCTATTCGGACATCTCGCTGCCGGCGTGGTCGAACTACCGCGCCGCCCTGACCCAATTCCACGCGCCGATGAAGAACATCGTCTACAACAGCCTGGGTGGGCTCGGAACCTGGGCCGGGTACGTGGCCTTCCAGCAGGTCGCCGACTCGATCAGCGGCTCCATTACCAATCAGACATTCCTGGCCGCGGCCCAAAAGGCCACCGTCAACCTGGCCGGTATGACTGGAGTCGGCAGCATCAACTTCGGAATTCCTTTCACCGGGTTGGGGCCGGTGTTCAGGAATCTGCCGAACCGGGCCGTGACCTTCGACGTGGTGCACGGTGGCAACGTCGTGCCCTTCGCCAACGGGTCCTTCTACGACATGACGAATGCCATGACGGGCCAACCGCTGCCGGCCGCCTCCCGGCCGCCAGCCGGACAGGCGGGCTGAGCGGGTTGCCGATCGGGTCGCTCAGGAGCGGGAGCGGCCTGAGAGCACACAGTCCTGAGCAGGCAGCTATTCACCTGCGCATTCCTCGGACCGGGCCTGGGCGCCATGAAGTCGCTGGCCTCCCGGTCTGATGCCCATCTAACGGGCCTCGGGCGTCTTGAACTTCGCGTGGAGGAACGCCACCTCGCCGTAGGCTGCCAAAGACATCGACCGTCCGAAAGGGGACCGCATGACGCTGACCTTGTCGTGCGCATTTGCCACTTCACTCCAAAGCCACGAACACGCCCGGATCGCCGAGGAACTGGGCTACCGGCGGGCCTTTTTCTACGACTCACCGGCGCTGTATCCGGACGTCTGGGTTCAGCTGTGCCGGGCCGCTGATCGCACCGAGCGGATCGGGCTGGGTCCCGGAGTCGTGGTGCCGAGCCTTCGGCATCCACTGGTGACGGCGTCTGCGATCAGCACCCTGGTGTCCCTGGCCGGACAGGAGCGCGTCGCCGTTGCGGTCGGTTCCGGGTTCACCGGCCGGCTAGCCATGGGCCAACGGCCCCTTCCATGGGCTTGGGTCGGTCAGTATGTCACCGTGGTCAAGGCCTTGCTCGCCGGTGAGGAGGTCGACTGGGAGGGGGCCATGATCCAGATGCTCCACCCGGCCGGCTTCGCGCCGGCCCGGCCGATCCATGTGCCGTTCATCATCGCTGCGGCCGGGGCGAAGGGCGCGGCTGTCGCCCGGGAGCTCGGCGACGGCGTGTTCGGCGCGCCGCTGTCGGTACCGGGCTTCGACTGGAGCATTATGCTCATGTTCGGCACGGTCTTGGACGAGGGTGAGGATCCCGGCAGCGAACGGGTGATGGCGGCAGCCGGCCACGGCGCGGGCGTGCTGCTGCATTGGGCCGTCGAACACGACCAGCTGAGCCTGGTCCCCAATGGCATCGAGTGGGCCGCCGCCTACGACGACGTACCCCCGCAAAGCCGCCACCTCGCCCGCCACGCCGGCCACTTAGTCGAGGTCAACCGCCACGACCGGCCCTTCGTCACCGGCGAGCTGCTCGCAGCGACCGGTGCGGCCATGTCGCCCGAAGGCGTGCGGCAGCGACTGGCCGCCGCTGAGGCGGGGGCGCGACCGAGGTCGCCTACCAACCCGCCGGCCCGGATATCGCCCGGGAGCTCGAGGCGTTCGCCAAGGCGGCCCGGGGCTGAGCGAGTGGAACACGACAGGTCCATCGGTCGGGACGGCCGAGGCGCTATGGGCGCTCAGATGAGGGCGGCTATCCACCACTCTCAGGAGGTGGGGCAGAAGTGCCCGAGAAGGCGACCTCGACCATCGGGGAGCCATCTATGAGCTCTTCGAACCTCGCCTGGCCCCGGTACCACGCCGCCCTCGGGTGGGTCAGGACGTGCCGGCGCAGCTCGGGGTCGGTGATCACCGTGGCCCGGGCCGAAAGATCGGTGTGCGCGTGCCGCTTGAGGTGCACGATCAGGCGGGTGCGACGGCCAGGTTTGCCAGCCAACCTCGCCGCCCGGGCGTCCCGGTGATGAAGAAGCGACCGTCGACATCGAGCATCCAGATCTCGATCCGCCGGGGCTGGCCCGAGCGGCGACCGGTCGTCGTGATGTCCACAATCAGCCCGTCGGCCAGCTCGGCTCGGACCACATCCACCGGGTCCACGACCTCCCGATCTCCGCAGTGTCGCCCGGATCGCCTTCAGACGGCCGGGACGGATCCGAGGTGGCGGGCGAAGAACGAGTTCAGGTCTTCGATGAATGCGTCGGTCGCCGGACCGGGCCGATGCCCGAACCCGTGGCTCTGGCCCTCGTACACCGTCATTTCGACCAGACCGCCGGCCGCGGCCCACGCGTCGCGGAGGTGCTCGACGATGGGACGCGGCACGTTGGAGTCCAGGCTCGGACAGCAGATCCAGAGCGGGGGTAGCGAGCGGGCCTCCCCAGCCTCGACTACCCGGGAGATGCTGGCGCTGTGCATGACCTGCTCGGACCCGAAATAGCCCCTCGAGCCTTGGACCAACGCCACGTACAGCTCGCGTAGCTCGGGCGGCCCCGAGTCCAGCCGGTCGAGGGCGAAGCGGTAACGGGCCAGCGGATCGACCGGCGGCCACAGGGCAGCCACGCACGACACCGAGGCGCTCCTCGGTTTTGCATCCGGCTGCCGGGCCTCGCCCGGGTCCGTTTGAAGGTGCTCCGATTCGTCGGGCCGGCAGGCGGCCAGCAGCGCCAGGTGGCCGCCGCTCGACGAGCCGACCAGTCCGATCCGCGACACGTCGGCACCGAGGAGGTCCGCAGACTCACGGATCCAGCGGACGGCCCGGGTGACGTCGGCCGACCCGGCGGGATGTTGAAAGCGGGGCGCCTGGCGGAAGTCGATCGCCACCACAACGAAACCTCGTTCCGCCAGCGCCCGGTCGTAGAGCTCACCCATCGAGCGGTCGCCTCGCGCCCACGCCCCGCCGTGAACGTCGACCACCACGGGGGCGCCCTCGCCGGGGGTCGACGCCGACCGGTAGAGCCGGGCCAAAGTCGGGAACCCGGCCCGCGTCACGTAAGCGTGGTCGGTCGTCGTGGTCGTCACGTCCGTGGTCATCGCCCGCCGACTATTGCACACCGCGAGTGTCTTGGCCGTCGATGACACTCCTCCACTGGCAGATCCCGGCCGCAAAGGTTCACCACCAGACGCCGAATCCGGGAACGGGCTCGGGCTCGGGCGGAGCACCGCGAGAAATCGCAGATGTACATACAGCGCTATGTTCCGCATCTGCCCGCCGCGAGCGAGGTCGTGATCTTCGACCGCAGCTGGTACAACCGGGCCAGCATATGGACCTGAAGTCCTGCAGTCGCTGGTACGACTACTCCAGAGCACGTGACGCCATGTTTGCGGCCACTGATACCGCCTGGGCTTCCCGGTACATCGCAAACACGTGACGGCAAAAAACGAGGCCGGCTCAACATCAACAGCCACCTGCTCAGCCTGATCCCTTACCATCCCATCGCCCACCTCGAAGCCACCCTACTGAAGCGCCAACGCCCCGTGGACATGTCGAACCGCACCTCGCTCTGCGCCACATCCCCACCCCGTTCTAGACCACGGCCCCTGAGGCAGCTCGGACCCGGTACGTTGAGTTCTACGGGGACCTGCTGGGTCCGCCGCTGCGATCCCTCGACGTTGGTGGGATTGGGTTGTAGCAAGGACGGACGCTGCGGAGGTAACACATGAACCCTGACCCCAGGCGCATCAGTCATCGATTGCGACCGCCGGTCCGGCTCGAGCCGGGGGTCAGCGCCCCGGCGTGGCCCAGCTATACGGGCGCCGCCCAGGAGGTGGGCACGAGCAGCAGCGGTGTGAGCGTGTACGTCGACCCGTCCCTCGGGGCTCCAGCTCTGCAAAACGCTCAGGATCTCCTTGCTGCTGCCGATGGAGTGGTGCAGCAGAACAACACCATCTTCGGGATCACCGGCGGGCCGGTCGACGTGATCGTATTCGCGCTCGACGGCAAGACCGACGGCACCGGCGGCGCCGATCACGGGGGCTGCAACTTCACGTCTGGGAACGCCATCGAAGTTGACACCTCGTACAACCAGTCGATCAGGGTCGTGGCCCTCTTCGAGGCTGAACTGAGCGAATGTGCCATGGGGGACAACCTGTGCGGCGTCAGCACTGGAGAAGCCCTGTCGCGCTGGTGCGCAGCTGTGGTCGGCTCGAACGCCTTGGCTGACTATGCCACTGCGCCCATTTGGATCCAGGACGGGATGGCGAACTGGGTCGACCAGACCGATCCGACCGATCAGGACGCTGACAGCATCGGGTGCGGCATGGCGTTCTTGTCCTGGCTGCTTAGTCAGAGCTACACACTCGCCGAGATTGCCCAGACGATGGTGAGCCTCGGCAGCACTGGCACGCTCGCCCAGCTCTACTCGTCCCTGACAGGCGACAGCGCCAACAACGCCTGGACCCAGTTCACTGCTGCGGTGCAATCTCTGCCGGGCGGGGTGACCAGCGACGACCCGTTCAATGCCCTGCCGAGCACGACGGCCATCTGAGATTGCGCCTCCAGGAGTCGGGTTAAGGGGTCGGGACGCGAGTACCGGGCCGTCCTTTCGAACGGCCCGGTACTGGGCCTGTGCGCTGGTAGGCCGCTTACCCGCCATAGGTGAACTTGTCGCCTGTGACCTTTGCGCTGGTGCCCGCAGCGTTGGTCACGGTGATGTCGCGCTCACCTGTGCCGGCGGGGCTGACGAGGCTGCATGTCGTCGCCGACGGGCAGGAGAAGCTCGTCGCCGGCGTACTGCCAACGGTGACGGCGGTCAGGCCAACCAGATTCTGGCCGGTCAAGGTCACCTTGGTCCCACCGGCGGCCTGGCCCGTCTGGGGGGTGATGCTGGTCACCGAAGGCGTTTTAGCCCGGTTCCGGTGACGTTGATGGTCAGTTGCTCACCGAAGCTGTCGCTGATGACAAGCTGACCGCTGTTGGTGCCGACCACGGTGGGCGAGTACAGGACGATGTAGCTGCAACTGCCGCCGGGTGCCACCGGAGTAGTAGAGGTGAAGCAGGTGCTCGCTCCGGACAGGTTAACCGCCGGGGAGTTGGTGCTGGCGCCCGCCCCGGACCACGGGACGTTGCCCGTATTTTTCAGGGTCACGGTGTGGGAGATGGAAGATCCCACAATCCGATTTCCGAAGTTAAGCCTGGTGGTCGACAGGGCGGCGGTCCTGATCGGGGTCTCTACTGTCTCGGCGACCGGGCCGGACTGAGTGGACAGGTCGGTATAAGAGGCGTTGAAGGCGTCAACCTGGCCGCTGTAGGCCGCGTAGACGTCGTCCACGCCCGTGGGCAGGTTGCTATCAGTGAAGTTCGCCGTCCCGTCGATCAGTGCGGCGCCGCCCAAAGTGGTGAAGGTACCGGTGGCCGGGTTGTACTGCTCGAAGGTGATCGTTCCGGTCGGAGGCGGGCTATCCGGGACAGTTTGCATCGCGGTCGCGGTGAAGGTGACAGCCTGCCCGGCTACGACAGGATTGGCGCTCGAGGACAGATTCAGGTTGGTCGGCGTGCCCAGGTTGATGTAGTCCCAGTCGGAGGATTGCGAGACAGGGATATCGCCGTGGACGGTGACAGACCCCCCGTATGTGTAGTCGAACTCCTGGACGGTGAGAGAACCTTCCCACCACCAGTTCGAGTCGTAGATGGTTCCGCCCGACGTGGACAAGGTCTGGGTTGTCTGCTGTCCGTACTGGTTGGTCCCGGTCAAGGTGACCGACATCGGGTCGCCGCTGACGTCGTTGAACGCCACCTGCTGGCCGTTGGTGCCGGCGAAGGCCGGACCCGGACCGAGGGCGGTTAGGCCACCGGCGGCGCCTGCTGCTATGCCTACCCCGACGGCGAGATGAGCGATCCACCGGCGGCGGCTCACCTTCCTGTTGCTAAAGGCACTGATCTTTTTCACGGCTCCTCCTCGTAGGTCAGTCAGCCCGTTTGGGCCTCGCTGTGACTCTGCTCTTTTGGCAGCCGTCGAACCAGGGCGCATGCACGACACTTCGAGGGGTGCTGGCATGCGTGTGTCAAAGGTGGTGCTGGCACGAGCTACAGGTTCTCCGTGATTGAACCCGCCTGGTTGTGCCTGCACCCCACCATGCGCCCCGAACGGGCCAGGCTCGGCTTCCACCAAGCCGCGAAGCAGCGTCTTTGGCGGCAATCCCGGTTCGCGTCCGCCGGTAACCAACCCCCCGTCCAGTCCCGTCCCCTCCCGTCTCGGCCGCGGCGACCAGGGTCGCCGCCGCTTACCTGGGCGCGTTCGGTAACTCTGGGAACGATCGAGGTCAAAATATCGCTCAAAGTGTTCCCAAGGCGCAAAACGCACCCAACATTGCTGAATCGCCCCCCTCGGCGATGTGAACCGCCCCTGCCATCTAAAGTTGCACGCAGCCTTGGAACCGCCGGTCCCATCTGAACCGCCGCACCGCTGTCGTGCCGGCGCCCGCCCCACCTGGCGACCGCCCGCCGCCGCCGCCAGCCAGGCCTGGTCTAGCCGGTTCCGGGCGATCCTTCGAGCAGCACGATGCGTCTGGTGATCAGGGTGGCGGCTACCACCTCGACGTTACGCCGGCGACCGATGCGTCTGGTGATCAGGGTGGCGGCTACCACCTCGACGTTACGCCGGCGACCGGGGAGGACATCAACCGGCGGCCGCCATCCCATCCCGACCGCCGGGAGCGGTGCGAGCAAAGGAGCGGTTAATCGTAAATGATGACGCCGCGTATGTTCTTGCCGGCGTGCATGTCCTCGTAGCCCTGGGCGATCTGGTCGAGGGTGTAGGTGGTGGTGATCAGCTCATCCAGCTTGATCTTGCCGTCCCGGTACATCTGGGCTTGGCGCAGTATGTCGTAGCTGGGGTTGGACGCTCCGAACAGGGCGCCCTGGATCCGCTTCTGGAACAGCGTCAGCTCAGATAGCGGGACCGGGATCCCAGCCCCGGTCTCAGGGCCTATACCGGTGACCACGACCGTGCCGGCCTTGCGGATGGCCGCGAAGGCTTGGGCCACGTGCTCGCGCCTTGGTCACCCCCACGGTCACGATGGCCGAGTCGGCCCCCTGACCGTTGGTCACGCTCTTGGCGAACTCGTCGGCCTCAGCGATATCGGCGAAGGCATGGGTGGCACCCAGCTGGAGGGCCTTCTCCCGCTTCAGCTCCACCGGGTCCACCGCCATGACATTCGATGCGCCGGCCAGAGCCGCCCCCTGCACCGCGTTGATGCCCACCCCGCCAATGCCCATGACGATGACGGTGTCACCCGGACCGACCTGGGCCGAGTTCACCGCCGAACCCCACCCCGGCGCCCTCGTGGCCTCCGCAGAAGGGATAGACCCCACCGGGACCGTCCCCGGTAGCGATGTGGTCGTCCGAATGGCAGAGTCCCGAGGCCGCCATCTTCACCATCAGCTCACCCTGGCGGGGCTCGTCCAGCTCGATATCGATGACCTCGTAGGTGCCCAGCGCCTTGGTGATCACAGCACCACGCGTTCTCATATATCGTTCTCCCCTTGGTAGCTGATCCGTCCGTGGCCGCGATCTTAGCGGCGCTCCCGGTTGATCTCCCCTGGCGCACCGTCCCCATCAACCGACCCGTCCACGCTGACGTCCAGCGCTCGAACGGAAGTGACTGAGTCCATTGTGAGGACCCAAACCGCGCCCACAGAAGCTTCAGTCGTGTGCGCGGTGAAGGCGCTCGAGCTGTGCCGCGATAGCGTCGGCGACGCGTTTCGAACCCCAGGCGGCCCGGACGTCCTCGTCGACTGCCGCGCCGGCGCGGATGCGGCCGAGGGCCGGTCCCCTGAGTTGGGCCTTGGTGTTCACGTACGTCTCGACCGAGATGCTCGCGAGGTCCGAGGCAACATCGATGGCCGGGCCGACGACGTCACCGTCGACAAGGGTGTGGACCAGTCGTCGGGCGACCGCATCAGTTCCCTGGTGCAGCCGACCTCCGAGCACGACATCCTCGGCGTCATCACCACAGGCGTACCGCAGAATTTCGAGCGCCGCGACCGGAAACGGGACACCGACGCGCAACTCCGACGCGCCTATCGCCGCCTCGGCGGCCATGAGACGACGGTCGCACCCGCAAGCGAGCACACAGCCGCCGGCGATCGCCGCGCCATTGATCGCGGCGACCGTCGGCCGCGGAAACGCAAAGAGGGCCGTGAACGCGGCGGACAGCGCCGGGACGAGCAGGTCGGTATACGCCTGGCCACCCTCCACTACTCGCCGCAGATCCACCCCCGCGCTGAACACGGTGCCCGCACCGGTGACTACCAGCGCCTCGACCTCGCTTCGTTCCGCGTCGTGCAGGACCTCCGTGAGCTCGGTCAACAGTTCGACGTCGAGGGGATTGACCTTTCCCGACGAAAGGGTCAATACTCGCACTGCGCCAGCATCGCGTACGTCGATCACGAAGCTAAAGGCTACCAACCTGACGTCGCCGGCATGCCCTCGGCAACGCTGGCTACTGCTACCGGCTGGGTGGACTTCGCTCTGCCCCTCGAGCGGGTCGCCTCGGCCTTGATCAGTCTGGTCATGGCCCCCGGCGGGGGCCGACCTCCTCGCCGTTGCCACCCCTTCCACGGCCGCCTACGCCTGACGTCATTCCTCGTTGTGGGTGAGTCCTGATCGGGTGGCCACGATGTCGTCGCAGACGGGCCAGGATTGCGCCGTCGACTGCGGTGTTGATACGCCGGCCAGGCTCCCGAAACTCCCGCTGCTTCGGAGCAACATAATCTGCGAGCCGCCTTGAATTCAGATCGTGGTCCACCGGGTATAAACCAGAGACCACGGAAACGAGGTCGCAAATGGATCACCAAGCGGAGGCGATGTTCGAGCCTGTCGCCTCGTCGGTGGCGCAGGCTCGATCTTTTCTCGCCTCCTTCTTGGCGCCGTGGTGCTTGGACGAGCTTACGTCGGTGGCGGTCTTGCTGGTCAGCGAGCTTGCTGCCAACGCGGTGGTACATGCCCGCAGCAGGTTCGGTGTCCGCCTGACATTGACAGCTGCCGACCTTGTCGTCGAAGTGCAGGACCAGTCCCCGCGTCTACCGAAGTTGACCCGACGGGCGACTGACGGCGGCAGGGGTATAACGATCGTAGATGCTCTCGCCGCAGATTGGGGCCACCGACGGGATGGGAGAGGAAAAGTGGTGTGGTTCTCCCTCCAGCGTTCCGAGGTCGCGGAAGGCATAAGTGACGCAGAGTGATCCCCACGCAGGCCTCGTCCTGTAAGTCCGACGCACTGCTCTGCTCCGTTGGCGACGCGATCGCTGATCCGGGCGTCAATCGTCTGCTGCCTTTCGCACCTTGGGTGCAGTTTTAGCGATATCCCGCCCCCTGAACGCACCCGAAGTGAGCGTGTCGCCCAGGCTCGGCTCTCACATGTCCGCCCAATCGGACAGCCCGGTGTGGCGGCGACCGGAGCCCGCGCTCAACGCGCCAGCAGTTATCAGCCCGGGCCGCTGGCCGCCCAACCGCAGAGATCCGCTCGAGCGCCCATGCAACCACCGAGCGGGACCGAGAATGGGAAAGCCGTCCCAACCGCCGATGTGAGGTTGAGGGCAGCCAAGCCGTCCTGCGGTTCGAGGGGGGGCCGGGCTCGTGGGGTTGAAAGAACCAGGCCAAAGAGCATCAAACCGAAGTTGCGCTGCTCACACCTGCCGCGGGCAATTCCCTGCGGCTCCTTACCGTCGTCAGTCCAGACGGGACCTTAGCATCTGTTTGGCCAGCTTGGCGCCTTTCCGGCTGTCCGCTTGAGACTTGCGGAAGAACTCCGCCAACTCCTGATCTCCATCTCGCTCGGCATCCCGGATATACGTCTCGAGGCGCAGGGCATTGTCGAGGCACTTCTCGGCATACCAGAGCAGGTCGTACGCCTTGTCCTTGGCTCCAGTGACACCGCCGGTTTCGACGTCGGTCATAGCTTCCTCCCGTGATCGGTCATCGATGTCTCACTACCCATCCAGGACGAAAACCAACACCGGGATTACACTTTCTCAGGACCTATCCAGTCGAGGCTTTGCGGTCGGTGCGGGGTAGTACGCTGTTGTGAGCACAACCGACGGGTTTGATGTAGTCGTGCTCGGCGCCGGTTCGGGTGCCGAGGCTATCTGGGGATCGCTTGGCGACCGGACGGTGGCGGTGGTAGAGGCGGCCCGCGTCGGTGGGGAATGCCCGTACGTGGCGTGCATGCCGTCCAAAGCCATGCTGCGGTCCGCCTATATACGACGACTCGCCGGCCGAGCGCACCTCCTCGGCGCCACGGCCGGGCCATTGGACCTGGGCGATTCGGTAGCGGCGTTCGCGGCGGCCGTGTATCGGCGCGACCGGGTCGCCGAGTTCCAGGATGATCGAGACAGCGCGCGGTGAGCTGGAAACGACCGGAGCCGTGCTGCTGCGAGGTCGCGGCGAGGTGGTGGCGCCCGGCCGGGTGCGCGTCATTGACGCCAGCGGATGTGGCCGCGAGATTGCGTACGGCGAACTGGTGATCGCGACAGGGTCCAGCCCGGCCGGGTCAGCAATCCCGGGTCTCGATAGGGTGCCGTGCTGGACGAGCGACGAGGCGCTGACCTCGGGCGACCTGCCCGAGTCACTCGTTGTGTTGGGTGGTGGACCGGTCGGGTGCGAACTCGCCCAGATTTACTGCGCCTATGGTGTGCGGGTCATGGTGGTTGAAGCGTCGGAGCAGCTGCTCGGCCACGAGGACGCCTGGCTGGGCACAGAACTGACCCGAGTCCTCGCCGACGACGGGATCGACGTCCGCACGGGAGTGGCTGTCGAAGCCGCCGAACCGGCAGCGAACGGGGCAGTCTTGCATTTGCCGGACGGCCAACGCGTCCGGGCGGCCCGGGTGCTCATGGCGACTGGCCGTACACCCAATCTGACAGGATTAGGTCTCGAAACGCTGGGAGTCAAGGCAGACGAGGGCAAGCTACCCACCGATCCCACCGGCCGGGTCGTCGGGGTGCATCATCTCTGGGCCGCCGGCGACGTGACCGGTGTTGCGCCATTTACTCACACCGCCACCTATCAGTCGCGAGTGGTCGCTGCTAACCTTCGAGGCGAAACGCGAGTTGCGGACTATCGGGCTATCCCTCGTGTCGTTTATACGGATCCTCCTGTCGCCGCCGTGGGACTGACCGAAGCGTCCGCCCAGGAACAAGGGTTATCGGTCACGGTGGAGGCGACGGAGACGGCTGAGCTGGCCAGAGCCAGTGCCGACGGTGTTGATCGTGGTGCGCTCCATCTGGTCGCCGAGATGGGTGAGGGAGTGCTCGTCGGCGCCGCCGCTGTCGGCCCCGCTGCCGATGAGATCATCTGGGGGCTGGCCCTGGCCATCCGGGCTCGTATCCCGCTCGATGTTCTCGCCGATGTCGTTTGTCCGTTTCCCACCTACACGGAAGGGCTGGAGCCGGCTCTGGCCCGGCTGGCCGGTTGCAAGTGACCTCCAACCGGGGATGCTTCTACCCACAGGGCGACAATCCGAATCGAATGATGGCACGCGCCCGTCACAGCCGCTGTCAGCTGCTGCGTACCGGCGCGCGGCCGGGGTATAAGCGGCCCGAGCCCGTTTGTCCGCTGCCCTGGAGGTGCCATGACCCCTATTGATTCTGAACCGCTGGCCGTCATCACTGGCGCCTCGAGCGGTATCGGCCGGGAACTGGCGCGCTGGTCCGCCGAGCACGGCTACGACCTGGTGGTCTCGGCAGAAAGGGCCAAGCCCGCCTTGCAACCGCAGCCGTCCGAGCCGGAATCGACCAAGCGATGAGAGCGGTCACCTGGCATGGCAAACGAGACGTCCGGGTCGAGGTGGTGGCCGACCCTGCCCTCAAAGAACCGAACGACGCCATTATCCGGGTCACCTCGACCGGCATCTGCGGCTCCGACCTCCACCTCTACGAGGTGCTCGGACCCTTCCTCGAGCCCGGCGATATTCTCGGTCACGAGCCCATGGGCATTGTCGAGGAAGTCGGGCCTGATGTCACCCACATCAGCCCGGGGGACCGGGTCGTGATCCCCTTCAACATATCCTGCGGCCACTGTTTCATGTGCGGCCATGGTCTCCAGTCGCAGTGCGAGACCACCCAGGTTCGCGAGTTCGGGTCCGGCGGCAGCCTGTTCGGTTACACCAAGCTCTACGGTCAGGTGCCCGGCGGCCAAGCCGAATACCTTCGCGTCCCCCAGGCCCAATATGGCCCCATCAAGGTACCGGACGGTCCGCCCGATGACCGCTTCGTGTACCTCTCCGACGTGCTGCCCACGGCCTGGCAGGCCGTGGAGTACGCGGCGGTGCCCGACGGCGGGACCCTTCTCGTGCTAGGTCTGGGACCGATTGGCGACATGGCCACCCGGGTCGCCCGGCACCGGGGGGTCCGGCAAGTCATAGCCATCGACCTCGTGCCCGACCGGCTGGCCCGGGCCCACACCCGGGACGTCACAACGATCGATCTGAACGCCGTCGACGACGTCGGCACCGCGGTCCGAGACCTCACTGACGGGCGAGGACCGGATTCGGTGATCGACGCCGTCGGGATGGAAGCTCATGGCTCGCCACTTGGCCGGGCCGCCCACCAGGCCACGGCGCTGCTCCCCAACGCGCTGGCCGCCAAGCTCATGCAGCGGGCGGGTATCGATCGCCTCGCCAGCCTGCTCACCGCCATCGACCTGGTCCGCCGCGGCGGTACCATCTCTTTGTCCGGCGTCTATGGCGGCGCAGCCGATCCGTTACCAATGCTGCGCCTCTTCGACAAGCAGGTGCAGATTCGGATGGGTCAAGCCAACGTGCACCGCTGGGTCGGCAGCCTGCTTCCTCTGCTCACGGACGAGGACCCCCTCGGCGTTGACACCTTCGCCACCCACCACCTTCCTCTCAGCGACGCTCCCGACGCCTACCGCACGTTCCAGCTCAAGGCCGACGGGGCGGTCAAGATCCTGCTGAAGCCATAGGCGGGCCGCCCGCCCCCGGGTCCGGCGCCAACGGCAATGTTTCGGGTTGACCGTTGCGGGTACAGCACGCACAGCACCTCGCGACCACAGGAGCTCCGCTGTGTCAACCACCTCGACCGACAACCTGATCGGCCTGCTGCTTGACGACCACGCCCACGTCAAGCAGCTCTTTGCCGCCTTTCAGACGCGGGGTCGCTCGCAATGGCCAGAGCAGTTTTGCGAGCTGACCGAAACCGTGGTTCGCCACGAGGTGGCCGAGGAGGAAATCGTCTATCCGGAAGTGCGCAAAGTGCTGCCCGACGGCGACCGACTGGCGGATGCACCCATCCCCATCCCCACGCCGCCGACACCCCTCCTGGCAACCTGGTGATGGGCCCTGTCACCGCCCTGGTGGACCGGCGGCGCGACGCCGTCCGCAAAGGTTAAAGCAGCAGCGAAAGGGTGCAAGGAGAGCCATGACACAGCCCCCACAGCAGCAGGACGTCCCCGGTACCCAAGCCGGGATGCAGCCGATCCCCGATTGCGGAGAAACGACCTATCAGGGGCATGGTCGACTTCGAGACAAGACGGCCATCATCACCGGCGGCGACAGCGGCATCGGCCGGGCCGTCGCCATTGCCTTCGCCCGCGAAGGAGCCGACGTGGTCATCGCCTACCTTTGTGAGGACGGCGACGCCCAGGACACGGCCCGCCTGGTCGAGGAAGCAGGACGCCGGGCACTTCTGATTCGGGGGGACCTGTCCGAGCCCCGCCACTGCCGCCAGGTCATCGCCGAGACCGTCGAGATGTTCGGGAAAATCGACATCCTGGTCAACAACGCCGCCTACCAGATGACCAGAGAATCCCTCGAGGAAATTCCCGACGAAGAATGGGACTACACCTTCGCGGTCAACGTCTCGGCCATGTTCCACCTGTGCAAAGCGGCTGTGCCGCACATGGCTCCCGGCTCGTCCATCATCGGCAGCTCGTCGGTCAACTCCGATATGCCGTCCCCCACCCTCGCCCCCTACGCCGCCACCAAAGCGGCCATCGCCAATCTGAGCGCCAGCCTGGCTCAGCTGCTCGGCGAGCGCGGCATCAGGGTCAACAGCGTCGCGCCCGGGCCCATCTGGACCCCGCTCATCCCCTCCACCATGCCCCCGGAAAAAGTGGAGCAATTCGGGTCCAACACCCCTCTGGGCCGGGCCGGTCAACCGGCCGAGCTCGCCCCCGTGTACGTGCTTCTCGCTTCCGACGATGCCAGCTACATATCGGGCGCCCGGGTCCCCGTTACCGGCGGGCGCCCGATCCTCTAGTGTCTCCGCGGCGCATGACGACCACGTCGACCGCGACTCCGTCACGGGCGGCATGTTCGCTCAGCGCGTTTGCTCCATCAGCCTCGGGGGACCATCACCGCGCCGCCGTGTCGTCGAGACCTCGTCCTCTCCGATCGGTCCTTTCCGATGTCGGCCGGCAAGTACCCGAGGAGTACTCGATGAAACGGTCCGCAAGTCTCTGCCAAGGTGGAAACGGGCGGAGTCGAGAGCCCTCGCGACCAGTATCGTCTCGGATCATGGGAGCCAGGCACGCTTACCGGGCCGGGCGGCAGACTGGAGGGCGAGCAACTTGACCTTCGCTAACCGAGAGCAGGCCGAGTATTGGGCTGAGCGCGCCCCAACATGGGTGGCCAGCGAGGACCAGCTCGAACGCCTCTCCGGCGAGCTCGGCGTCGTGGCAATGGAGCGCCTGCGCCTGCGGCCCGGCGAACTCGTCGTCGATCTGGGCTGCGGCACCGGTCGGACCACCCTCGAACTAGCCGCCAAAGTGGCGCCGGAAGGACGAGCAGTCGGACTCGACATCGCCGCCGCCATGCTCGAGCGGGCCCGCCAGCACGCCGCGCAAATGGGCTGCACCAACGTCGAGTTCAATCTGGCAGACGTCCAGCTCTACGACTTCGGCGGGGCCAGGTTCGACGCCGCCTACTCCCGCTTTGGCGTGATGTTCTATAGCGACCCGGTGGCAGCCTTCAGTCGCGTCCACCAGGCGCTCGCCCTCGAAGGTCGGCTGGCCTTCGTGTGCTGGCAGCCGATCACCGACAACGAATGGATGCATCTCCCCGGCAGGGCAGCCGCCTCGATCATCGGAGAAACGCCCCAGATGCCAGGCCCGGGCGAGCCCGGCCCGTTCTCGCTCTCGGACCCCGACAGAGTCCGGTCCATCCTGAGCAGCGCCGGCTTCAATCGCATCCAGGTCGAGGCCCTCCAGGACCCCGTGATCGTTCCCGAGGAACAGATCCCTCAGGTGGCCCGGCTGAGCACCACCGTCGGTGCCGTCCGCCAAATGCTGGCCGGCGCCGACGCCGCCACCCGCGACCGCGTGCTGGTCGCCATCGAAGACGCCATGCGCTCCCGACTGGAGGGAGGCCATCTCCCGCTCAGCCGAGGCGTGTGGGTGGTCACGGCCACTGCCTGAGACCAGGCCGCGTGCCCTGCTCGGCCCGGTCGGTGAGCTCGACGTTCGCCTCCTGTCTGGTTGGGGTGCGAACTACACGTCTTCGGCGTGCTGGCCGGCGGCCACATCTCGGCAACCAGTGACGACCCCACTCCGCGGCCCGTGCTGCCAGGCAGGGAGACCGGCGCGGGGCCCTCCCTGCCGATTCGGCGGGCACTCGAGGGAGGCTCATCGGCTCTCGGGCCCGTCAGCGGGCCTTAGCCCTTACCCGCCCAGGGTGGGGCTGCAATCGAGAGGGGCGCCTTTTTGGATCAGGGCGAAGACGGTCTTGCTGGTGAAGTAGCCGATGCTCAGTTCTGAACCAGGGGGCATTTCCGCGGGGTCGATAGTCAGGGTGACGCTCCCGTCAGGGTGACGCTGTGCTGTCACGGCGTTGTCCAGCCCGGTTGGTTCAGGGCTCGAATCGCACGCCCTGCCTGCCGTGACCAGGGCGGGAATGCCGTGTTGGGCCAGCGCCTGGCGGAGAGCCACCGGGTCAAGTCGGTACTGCTGGCCTTTGCGCAGCGTCAGTGCGCTCGTTCCGTTTGCCCCGGCCGAGATGGAGAAGGCGGTCAACCGGGCGTTGACGGGTTTTGGGGCGTGACTGGCGGGCGCAACCGCGAAGGCGGTCACACCAGCGGCCGCCGCAATGGCCGCACCCGCCGCGACCGCTCTCGTCAAACGGCGCGTTTGGCGGTGGCGGCGGCCTCTTTTGTAGATCTCTTCGAGCGGGGTCTTCATCTCCAACCCGGAGAAGCGATCGGTTACCAGCGTCAGTGCTTCTTCGTTCATCGGTTCTTCTCCATGGTCCGGGGATGGTTGTCGGCCAGATTCCGCTGGAGCGCTTCGGCCGCCCGGGAGAGATGGGCGGTGACGGTTCCGGGTGCGATCCCCAGGATCGTCGCGGTGCTTCGGGTATCGAGATCGAGCAAGGCCCGCAGGACGATCACTTCTCGTTGCCGGGGGGAGAGCCGGCCGAGAGCCGCCATCATGCCCGGATCGATCCCCTCCGAAGCTGCCGGCGACACCAATTCCGTCCCGACAAGCGGCATTTCGCGGCGCCTGCGGCGCCACCAAGACACCCGCAGGTTCAAGGCTGTGCGCAGTACCCATGCCCTCGGCGCGGGATGCTTGCTGACCTTTGCCCATGAAGCCCACGCTCGAGCGAAGCCCTCGGCCACGTCTTCAGCCAGCCGTCGATCGCCGACCATGGCACAGACGGCCCCGCAAGCAGGGACCTCGGCTGGCCTCGTAGAAGGCCACGAACCCGTCGTCCTCGGTCACGCCCCGTACACGCTTTCGGCCTCCGTTTCACTTACAGCTGGGCCAAAATGTCCTGATAGATGATCCGCGTGGGCGCTTCGCTGTTTCCGGCGCCCGGGGTGCCCCGTGGTGGGTCTCAAGAATGTCACCCACGAAGCCCACGTGGGGTGACGAGCTGGCCGCAGCGGCTCCTCGCCGGGGACCGCAGAGTTGGCCCCCAAGGCTCCGGAGCTCTACCGGCGGCGAAGCTATGTCGAATTCGGCACCACCACGGACACGCCCCGGGCTACTCACAGGTGCTGTTCCAGAAGATCTTCTGACTGCCGTTTCGTAGGTCACGGAGCCGACCAGGTAGCGACGGCATCCCGTGCCCTCGAGGCGGGCCGGGACCCATCGTAGACGCGGCTGTCGGTGCGGCCGTATCTCCCCTATTGATCCCCGGATACGTGGGTCCTAACCTGCCAAAGGCTCTTGTCCCGTAGCCCTGAGATTGGGAGGGATCATGTTGATGGGAACGACCAATCTGGCCATCAAGCAAGGCACGACCGACGGGTACATCACCGTCGGCGGTGAAGATGGCGGTTACATCTACCACTTCAGGGCCCTCGCCAAGGGCATCCCAGAGTCGAACGGCGGAGGAGCCTGATCCGTCCGCCGGCCGACCCGAAAGGAGGGGCGTCCGGTGGCCGACCACGGCGTCGGACGTCACACTCCCGTCGGCCGTATCCGGATGAGTGTCAATCGAAATGATGAGAAAAGGAGGTCATGATGCCTACTCTGAGCCGGCCCGAACTCGAGGCGTTCCTCGACGAGTCCGGCCATCTCGTGCGAATCGGGACCGTGGACGCCGACGGCTATCCCCGCGTCGTGCCTGCATGGTTCATCCGGGTCGAAGACGACGTGGTCTTCACTCCCCGGGGAACTTCTACCTTCCTGACCAATATCCGACGCGATCGCCGCATCGGCTTATCGATCGACGAGGAGCCGCTCCCTTACCGGAAGGTCACCATCCAGGGCGACGCCCGGGTACTCCACGAACCGGGAACCGACGACGAATGGCGCCAACTCTACCGGAACATCGCGAAGCGGTATGTCCCTCCGGAAGCCGCGGACGCATACGTGGACGAGACGAACGATCAGCCCCGAGCCTTGATAGGTGTTTCCTTGCGGGACAGCCGGGTGACAACGTGGCGGATGCCGACCGGGGAGGAGAAAGCGACCGGCATCTGGGCCCGCCGCTACTACCTGGACGGGACGCACATGGCCAAGCTCGCTGACACCGGTGGTGGTCACGGCGCCTACGCCTGATGGCTGACATCACCCGGGTACCAGGTGTCCTCGGTGACACGTCCGCCGCAGACCTGTATCGACTGTGACTGATGTCGCAGGCGCAGGTCGTATGTTCCCGCAGCTAGCCCGTAGAACAGGGCGGCAAATATCGGTTCGCAACCGGGCTCACCGGGCCGGCGGCGCACCGCCGTGTGGGTCCCATCCCAGTCACCTCGAGCGGGCTTTATCTCGATTTCTGCCCCGTCGAGTGCCGCGGTGGTGTAGATCACCGCGGCACCGACGTCGGCCCCCAATTCGAGTACCGCAGGTCGTGCGGTCACGCCCACGTCTCGATGAGCTTCATGTCCGCGCATCAGCGACATCTGGATGCCCCGGATCGCCTGTCGGCTCGCGGAGGTCGACACCCCGATCACCGCGTTGGCGGCGGCGACGCCCGAGGGGGTCGCCCGGTTGCGGGTCAACCGTCGAATAGGAACCTGGATGGCCAGGGTGTGCACATTTAACGTGTCGGTCGAGTTCACCCCGGGCATGGCCGCCAGCGAGCTGCCGGCGTGAGCGGTCTCGAAGGGTTGGACGAGCGTTCAGGCCCGGAGGTCTCCCTGGATGAGGACCGGCGTGGTGGGCTGGGGGACCCCGCCCCTGGGTTCGGCCGTTACCATCAGCCGGGACACTTCAGCGTCGACTCGGAAAGCCGCGACCTGGGGATGGGAGCCGAGGAGACCGAGCGAGACGGCCTTGCCGTTGGCGAGCCCCCACAGCTGGTAGGTCCGGAGTGGGTCGAGGGCGGGGAGGTCGGACCTGATCAGGAAGGCGTTTCCGTCAGGAAGGACGACAACCTGTGCGATCGGGCGATTGCTGGCCGAGACGAGCTGCACGTTTCGGTGCTCGGGGCTGAGGACGGCGGCAGCTGCCGCTTGTTGGAGGCCACCGGCGCCGAGCGCGTTGGAGAGGTGGTTGACACGATGGTCCAGGCGAGCGGCGCTGACACCGAGAACCGCCGCCGCCACTGCGGCGGCCGTCGCCAGCGCGGCAACAGCGGGCAGCGCGACCCTTCGGAGGACCGGGATCGGAACCACCTTCGCCGGCTCCAGACGGAGCTCGCTCGGTGGGGAGGCGTCCAGCGCCAACTCGGCGGCGATGCGATCCCATACGGGGGCTGGAGCTTCACCTCCGGCTGTCGCGAGGAGCGAGGCCGTGTTGCGGTGGGCGGCCACCTCGGACCGGCAACGTGGGCACTCCGCCAGGTGCGCTTCGATGGCGGCCATCTCGTCGGCGTCCAGCGCGTCCAGCGCGTAGGCGCCCAGCAGCGATTGAAACTCATCGTGGCTCATGGCTCAGCTCCGGCGATGCCCGCGTGGGTGAGACTGCTCTGCAGCCTACGGAGCCCAGCGCGGATCTTACTTTTCACCGTACCTTCCGGCTGGCCGAGGATGACCGCGACCTGGCGGTAACTGTGTCCTCCGAAGTAGGCCAACTCGATCGCCTTGCGTTCGTCCGGATCGAGATCATTCAGTGCCGCCTTGACGTGCTCGGCCAGGGTGAGGTCCCAGACCTCGTGCTCCAGGTCGTACGCCGCGGTCGCGGTGGACCTGGCGTCGCGGTCTTCACGCCGGCCCCGCGAGACTTCCGAGCGCACCAGGTCCACGGCCCGGCCGTGGGCGGAGGCGAGGAGGTAGGAGCGCAGGCTTCCCCGGTCGGGGTCGAAGCGCTCCGGTTGCTGCCAGAGGCGGACGAAGACCTCTTGCACGACCTCCTCGGCGCGAGTCTCGTCGCCGAGAACCCGCCGGGCCAGCCCGTACACCGCCCCGCCGTGGCGCCGGTAGACCTCGGCGAGAGCGTCGTCGCGCCAGCGGCCGATGGCGACGACCAGCGCGGCATCCCCCATGCCGCCCAGGTCAAGTTGCACCATTGTCACACGTTAGGTTCCTCAGGCGGCGTGAGAGATGGTGGGCCTCCGCAGCCTTTCGGCGACCAACCGCGACGGACCACCGACACTTATTCTCGCTGGCGATGTTCTCGACGTGGCCCTATCAGCCGACGATATCGCCGCCGCAGTTTTCTCGCTCTTTGCGGCGGAAGCCTTCGATCCCGTGAACCCGACCGTCTAATGAGTGGGGGCCCCCCACATCGCGAGGTACAGGGCTAACTCACTCGAGGCCCAGAGGTGCCCGTGCCGCGGACCGTGAACCGGGCCTGCTCCTCGATCATCCGCACGAGGTTGAACACGTCTTCGCTGCCATGGTCAGCTTCACGGTACCGGTGAATGAGACGCCAGGCGAGCTCGCCCATGGGCACGTCGACGCCGACTTCGTCGGCGAGTGCTTTGGCCAGGCCGATATCCTTCGCCGCCAGGGCGACCGTGAAGCTTGGGGTCAGCCTGTCGGCGAGCACGGCCCGGGTGGCGAACTCCCAAACGTACGACCCGCCACTGCCCGCTTTAACCACCTCCCGGAGCACCTCGGGATCGACCCCGGCTTTGGCCCCCACGACCAGCGCCTCCATGCTGCCGAGAAGGTTGACGAAGAACATCATGTTGTTGAGCAGTTTGACCACGTTGCCCGAACCGACCGGGCCCACTGAAAAGACCCGGTTGCCAATCACCTCGAGTAACGGACGGACGGTCTCGACCGTGCCAGGGTCGCCGCCGACCATCACCGCCAGCCGCCCCCGGCGAGCCCCTTCGACGCCCCCCGACACCGGCGCATCGAGAAAATCGACACCGAGCGGAGCCGCGGCGGCGGCCAGGCGACGGGCGACGGCGGGTTCGTTGGTCGACAGATCGACGATGACCAACCCCCGCGCCGCCCCGGCCAGCACCCCGTCGGGCCGGGTAACCACGTCCTCGACGTCGGACGGGTTCGGCAGCGAAAGGAACACCACCTCGCGGTCCCGGGCCACCTCGGCCGGCGTGGCCGCCCACCTCGCCCCCGCCTCGACCAGGTTGGCAGCCGCCGCCTCCCGCAGATCGGTGATCACCACGGAGTGACCGGCCTCGAGGAGGTTGGCGGCCATGGGGTTGCCCATCGCTCCAATACCCACGAAGCCGACCTCCCGGACCTCCCGGTCGCCCGGCCTGTCGTTGGGCGTGCCGCGTTCACCAGATTCGCTCACCCTGTCGACCCCCTTTCAGCGACGACGTCGGCCAGCGTCTGCGGCAAGTCAAGCTGCTTGTACACCTTCACCCCGCGGACGGGGGAGTTCCTGGGCATGCCGGTGTTTCTTTCTTCTCGATCGGTGCCGGTCATCTCGGTGGGTGCCGGTCACGCCGTCTCAGCGGCATGGGCTACCAGCGGCAGGTGGGTCATCCCGATCAGCCGGTTATTGGGGGGCCAGGTCGGTGTCCCGGCCAGCTCGAAACAATCAAAGTGGGCAAGCAAGGTCTCCAGCATGAGACGCAGCTCCAGCCGGGCGAGGCTCGCTCCGAGGCAGAAATGCGAACCCAGCCCGAACCCCACGTGCGGGTTGGGCTGGCGGCCCACGTCAAAACGGAAAGGCTCCTCGAATACCGTCTCGTCCCGGTTGGCCGACATCTCCCAGTAGGTCACCTTGTCGCCTGGCCGGATGGGCGTCCCGGCCAGCTCGACGTCCCGGGTCGCGGTCCGCCGCTTGTAGGCCGACGGCGACGTCCACCGCACGATCTCCTCCACCGCGGTCTTCACCAACCCGGGATCGGACCGCAACCGGGCCGCCTGGTCGGGATGCTCGATAAGGGCCAGCACCCCCCCGGCGATCGCCCCCCGAGTCGTCTCCGCCCCGGCCGGGAAGAGCAGGGTGAAGAACGCCCTGAGCTCCTTGTCGGTCAGCGGCGTCGCTCCGCCGTCTTGGCCGGCATGTACCACGATAGTGAAAATGTCATCCCGCGGGTGCCGGCGCTTCTCGGTGATCAGGGCCTGGGCGTAGGCTCCCAACTCCCGAACGTGCTCCGAGCCGAGCACCTCACCGGTCTCGGCGTGCAAACCGGCATTGACGATTTGCGCCAACCCCTCCCGATCCGACTGCGACACCCCCAGTACGCTGCAGATGGCCTGCAACGGCAATTCCTGGGCGACGACGGCCACGAAGTCGAACGGCTCCCCCGGTGGCACCGCGTTGACGATGGTCTCGGCCCGCTTCCGCAGGTCCCCCTCGAGCCGGCCGATCGTCGTCGGCGTGAACCCCCGATTGACCAAAGATCGCAACCGGTGATGCTGCGGATCGTCCGACTGGTTGAGGGTCGCATTCGCGGCCGGGGTGTCGACGATCGCTGTCCCCCCCGCGCCGGACGAGAAGGTCACCGGATCTCTCATCACCGCGACCGCCTCGGCGTGGCGGCTCACCACCCAGAACCCGACCCCGTCCGGAGTGTTCGCTGTCGGCTGGTGCCACCACACAGGATGCTCCCGCCGCAGCCACGAGAAGTAGTCGTGCGGGAACCCGTCGACGAAGGACCGGCCACTGGAGAGGTCAACCTCGTTGGCCACGGTTCGGTGGGTAGGCGACGCCGGAGGTCCGGTCTTCACCGTGGCGTTGCCTGAGCACGGATCGCACTCGTCCCGGATGGGAGTCCCGGGCCGAGCAACTCACCGTTGTCCTGGCCGGGCTCCGGGTACGGCTCGGCCACGGCCGGGGCGTGGCCGGCGAATCCGATCGGGTAGCGCGCCGCCCGTACCCGCCCCCGCTCAGGGTGGTGGTACTCCTGATAGACGCGATTGTGGACAACGTGCGGGTCCTCGAGATGGCCGGCAATATCGACCACGGGTGCTGCGGGCACGTCGGCCTGCCCGAACCGGTCGAGCCACTCCCCCACGGATGCGGTCTGCAGTACCGGTTCGATCAGGTCGATCAGGCCGCGCAGAAACTCTGTCCGGTCCGAGTGGCGGGCAAGGTGGTCCCGCCATTCAGGATGCCCGACAACCTCCAGCGTCCGCTTGATCTGCGCTCCCGTCGTCGGGGCGATAACAAGGTAGCCGTCCAGGGCCCGCGCCGCGACGTAGGCGTCGGCTCGGCGGCCGGTGCCCGGCTCGTCGATGAACGTCTCGGCCTCGAGCAGGTCGGGAAAATCGAAATAGGCGAGGGAGTCGAGCATCGGGACGGTGACCCGGTCCCCCAACCCTGTGCGTTCCCGGGCGTGCAATGCCGCTAGCACCCCCTGGACCGTGAACAACGAGGCGATCTTGTCAGCGATGATCATGTTGACTGCGGTCGGCGGCTCGTCGGCGCGGGCGGCGCTGAACAGAGCGCACTGCGCCTGGATGATCGGGTCGAAAGCCGGCTCCTCGGCATGCACGCTGTCTGCCCCGTAGCCGCTGATCGCCACGCGGACGAGGCGGGGCTGCACCGCCTTCAGCACATCGTCAGTGAGGCCCAACCGCGCCTCAGTCGAGGGGCGCCAATTGTGCAGCAACACGTCCGCGTCTCGGGCCAACCGCAGCAGCGCCGACCGCCCCTCAGGCTCGCTCAAGGTCAGGGCCACGCTGCGCTTGTTTCGGTTTACGGCCGCAGCGAGAGGGCTGGTCTGCCCTGATCCGCCGCCGATCCGCCGGGTAGGGTCGCCCCGCACCGGCTCCACCTTGATCACCTCGGCGCCGAGATCTGCCAGCATCAGCCCGGCGAAGGGGCCGGCAATATAGGAGGACGCGTCGATCACTCGTATGGCGGACAGGGGACCCCTCGAGATGGCCAGGCCGCTCGCGACTTCCGTCATTGGGGGGGCCCAACGAGTCGTGTGCCATCAGGCCCGCTCTGGCCAACGGGGGCTGGCGGCGGCCCCCCAATGCGGTTGGCGGCGCGGTCGGGCTTGGTTCTCGTCATCAGCGATCTACCTCCGGAACCGACTCTATATGGTGGGTGAGCCTGCAAAGCGCGGCGGCCGTTTTTCTCCGAGCGCGGCGACGCCCTCTCGGAATTCCTCGCTTCCAACCATCGCCCGCAACCGATGATCGGAGTCTTGGTCAGATTCCAGAAAGCTTCGTTCCGTATCCAGAGCCAGTTGCTCCTTCGTGGCAGACATCGAGCTGGGGGCGCACTCCCGCACAAGCGCTCTGGCGTAGTCCGTTGCGGCCGCCAGGACATCGGCCGCATCCACGGCCACGAACCGGACATCCGCGCAGCACGCCAAGACAAACCCTATCCCCGCCGCCGGCCCGTTCACCGCGGCGATGACTGGCTTACTCAGTCTGCGCAGAAATCCGAGCCGGGTTGCAGCCGCTGGATCGTTTGGGTTACCGGGCGCAGCGAGAGGAGCATTGATCCCCGTTTTGTACTCGCCTGCTTGGCTCGACATTTCCAGTGCTCTGCTGTCCGCGCCGGCGCAAAAGAACTTTCCGGCCCCTGTGATGACCATGACCCTCACACGGCTGTCAGTCTCCGCCGTGGCAATGGCCTCACGAAACGAGGTCTCCATCCGCCCTGTCCACGCATTGGCGCGGTGCGGCCGATCGAGAGTTATCGTCGCGATGGCGCTCTCCGTGCTGTAGAGGACGACCTCTTCGGCTGTTGTTGGATTCGACGGCTGCGCCATCCTCTCACCTCACCGTGAACATTGCATTTGGTCAGTCGGACTGTCTTGGAGTCTACGGTGCGTCCCGGTTCGTCGTTCTAGCTCGCTTATCGGGGGGATGGGATTTGGACGAAAAGGCTTGACGAAGGCCGACCGCCTGAGTAAGAGTGTGTTCACGGCGGCGACCGGTCGCCGAGCTATGGAACACCTGCCCCAGTCGGGGTTCCATTGGCGAAGGGGATTAGCCCTCTCGGTCGTCAACGTCACAGGCCATCTTCCGACACTGCGTCGCTGGGGGACGAAGGTGTCAAGGGGAGGTTGTCCATGACCAAGGATGCCAGCTTCAAAAAGGTCGTCCGCCGCCACGCCGAGGAAATTGGGCAGCGCTACACCGAGGCGCTGACGGATCTCGAGGGTCTCGATGCGCGGATGCACCACGAGCCCGTGGCCGAGCGCCTGCTCGCCCATCTCCGAGATCGCTACGGCATCGACGCCACCACTGCGACGAAGCTCAGTGTGCACACCACCTACGTCTTTCGTATCGACAGGAACGACGGTGAGCCATGGGTCGCCCGGGCGTTCCCGCCCGCTCGTCCACGGGTCGGCGTCGAGGGTGACGCCGCCATCCTGCGATACCTCGAGAAGCAGGGCTACCCGGCGGAGCGCCTGGCGGTCGACGACGCGGTTTCCGACTTCGACGGCAGCGCGGTGCTGGTCACCCGGTTCGTTGAAGGCCCGACGCTTCCGGACGGCACCGAGCAGTTCACCGACCAGTTCGCCATCATGGGTGACCTGCTCGGACGGTTGCACGCCCTGCCGCTCGACGAGTCTGTCAGCCGCCCCGGCGGTGCGGATGGTCAGGACCCGAGCCGGGAGGGCACGCCGCGTCAGGACCTGCTGGCGGGCCTGGCCTTTCTCGACGCCGCGGACACCAGGGTGGCGCCGGCCGATCGAGAGCGTTTCGAGCGACTCCGAGAGCAAGTGCGGTCGGCCGACGACGGTCACGGCCTGCCCGAGGGTTTGCTCCACGGCAACCTCCTCCACGCCCAAAGTCATGCGATCATAAGCGACCGAGGGCCCGTGGCGATCAACTGGATGGCGTCGGGGCGCGGACCGCGCCTTGCCGACTTCGTCTGGCTGATCTGGGGGACGGGAAGTTGGCGCCCTCGCCGGGCCAACGAGGACAGCATCGCGGCGGCCGTCAATGCTTACCATCAGCACATCGAGCCGACCGACGAAGAGCTCGACCGGCTCGAGGCGGTGATGTACATCCGGCCGCTCTACCTGGTTTGCTTTGGATATCGCCGGGCACTGGCCTCCGGCCAGACCTTTAACGAGTGGGGCTTTATAGAGCCACCCGAATACTTCAGCTCAACCGCAGCCGCGACCCGAGCCGCCTTCGGTCGATAGGCTGTCGTGCGAGCGCGTTCGATCCTCTTCCGCGCTGGTCCGGGGGTGGTGGCGTGAGCGAGCAGGTGGAAGTTCCGGAGGGCCCCAGCGTCAGCTGACGCCGACGGGCCCACGGAGCCCCGGTGGCGCCGTTTGCATGCGGTATTCTGACCGGCACAGGACATCGGTGACAGCCAGGAGAAGAGGCGAATGGCGAACGAGGGGGCGGTGGACTGGTTGCAGCAGGTGGCGGACAGGCTGATGTCCCCGGCAGAGGCGATGCGAATCGTTAAATCGGGAGACGTCGTCTGGATGGGCGGCGTCAGCTCGGTGCCGGTCACGCTCTGCCAGGGGCTCACGGCGCGGGCGGACGAGCTGGCGGACGTGACGATCTGCACTTGCCTCACGCCCTTCGACTGGGACCGGCCCGAGTTCTCTGGCGCCTTCAGGATCCGCACCATCTACAACGGGCCGCTCGAGCGGAAGGCCGCGCAAGGAGGGCGATTCGAATACGTGCCCGTCGCCGGCTTCCGCGAGGGGCGCATGCCGGCGGGGTGGGACTTCGAGTACGACGTCGCCGCCATTCCCATCTCGCCACCGGATCAGGATGGCTATTGCTCCTTTGGCAGCGCCGTGTTCTTCGCAAACACCGTGATGGCCACCTCGAAGCGCCTGGTCGGCGAGATCCACCCGGACTTCATCCGCACGGGCGGCCACAACCGGGTCCACATCTCGAGGTTCGACCGCGTGACCCTCTTCGAGGGCCAGGCGCTGCCGGCGCCGATCGCGCCCCGTTCGGAGGAGACGGTTGACGCGGCCGAGGTGATCTGCACGCTCACCGCGTACGAGCTGATCCCCGACCGCTCGACCCTCCAGATCGGCATCGGCGACGTCTCTGCCGCGATGTGCCTCTACCTGGGCGACCGGCACGACCTCGGCATCCACACCGAACTGCTGCCCGGCGGCGTCGTCGACCTCGTCGACCAAGGCGTGGTCACAGGAAAGTACAAAGCGGTCCATCCGGGCAAGGTGGTGGCGAGCCTCGCCGCCCAGATCCCGCCCGAGGAACTGGCCCGCATCGACGGCCATCCGGCCTTCGAGCTCTATGACTTCAACCACACGGACGACATGCGCCTCATCCTCCAGTTCGAGAACTTCGTCGCGATCAACAACGCCCTCTTCGTCGACCTCACCGGTAACGTCTGCGCCGAGAGCTGGGGACCGCTGCCCTACACCGGTACCGGCGGCCAGGCCACCTTCGCCTACGCCAGCCATGTCACCAACCGCCACTCGATCATCGTCCTGCCCTCCTCGCAGCTCGTAAACAACGAGCGCCGGCCGCGCATCATGGCGACGCTGCCCGAGGGCTCCACGATCACGTCGCACCGCGGTTTCGTCGACTACGTCGTCACCGAGCAGGGCATCGCCAAGCTGAGTGGTAAATCCCTGCGCGAGCGCATTGCCGAGCTGATCGGCGTCGCCCACCCGGACTTCCGCGCCGACCTGCGAAAGGCGGCAGCGAAGGCTTACAACGTGAGCGTGTAAGTTGCGGAAGTCGCCTGTGCGACGATTCCCGGTTGTTCAGGGTCTACGAGGGGCCGGAGAAGCGAGCGGGCGCCGGAACAAGCGTTCGCGCCCGGCCTAGCGCGGCCCAACCCATCCGACCTATGCCGGTAAGAGCCAGCTTGGCCACGGTGACCGTTACCGCGAGGATCAGCAAGGTGAATGCTGCCTCGCCGTTTGCTAGATGGACCAGGGCCAAGATCACACCGGCCGGCCGAGCAAGGATGTCCCAGCTGTTGAGCCGGTCGACCCGGCCCAGGAAGATGCCCACGGCGACGAGGACGTGCAGCGACACTTCAGCAGCCAGGGCCACGTAGGTCCGTCCTGCTCCCATGAGATAGCGCCGGAGCTTAGTCAAAGCGATCGAGTAGCAGGCGAGACCGGCAAGGAAGTAGGCACAATAGAGCGGGATGATCGCCCCAACCAGGACCGAGGGCCGCTTGACCCGCTGAATATCCTGGACCAGGTGAACGGCGTCGGTCAGCACGTACGCGGCATTGGGCAAAAACGCCACGAATACCACCACTCCCAGCCACCAAATGGCTCCGTGCCGTCGAGCCGGACGGAAC
Organism: uncultured Acidimicrobiaceae bacterium; assembly: GCA_963834725.1. Lineage (GTDB taxonomy): Bacteria > Actinomycetota > Acidimicrobiia > Acidimicrobiales > Palsa-688 > PALSA-693. The sequence continues at coordinate 438,874 of CAWICN010000001.1, read as the reverse complement.
AGCACCCACGCGAGAAGGAGCGGAGCGGCGGCCAGCAACAGGTTCCATCCCATCCATGGGAGGTGGCCCGCCAGTACGCTCCGCTCGGTGAAGACGAAACTGTGCAGGTAGCTGCTCACCCGCACTGGTCCGCTGAGCTGACCGCCACCGTTGTCACGGCGGTGGGCTGACCGGTGAGACCTTGCTGTGGCGACGGCAGGCTGGCGCCGGTGGAGCTGAGGGTAGCGATGGTCTCGGCTACATCATCGAGCCACCCGCGCAGCTCGACGGCTGTGGGCGCCAGCTCGTAGGCGTGATGCCTGCCAGCGGTGGCCAGGCTCCACCAGAGGTGATTGATGCGGCCGGCGACGTCCGCTTCTTTCATATACACGGGTAGGCAAAGCACCTGGTACCTGGCGGGGCGGTGCGCCAGCTGGGGAGCCCGCTGGTCCATCACGTCATCGAGCGTCGCCTCGAGAGCCTGGCGGGCCAGGAGGGCGCAGGCATGCTGCCATCCGCTCGGCGGCAGAGCCTCGTGGCCGCTGAGCACGGCCTCGGCCAACTCGAGCAGGTCCGACGGGCGGTGTTGGCTCCGGGGCAGGCCGGACGTCCTCGGCATCGAGGTCAGTGTCGCATCTCTGGTGCGATGGCGCCAGCACCGCCAAACTGGCAGGCGTGGATCGGGTCCTGGCGCAGCTCCTCTCCGACCGCCTCACGGCGGACCGATCACTCACCGCGGAGGTGCGCAACCTCGTGGTTGGCGCCTTTCGAGGTCCGGACGAGTTGGAAGCCGTCCTCCGAGGCGCCGAGCCGGAGGGGCTGGTTCCGAGTCCGACCGGCCCGGCCGGCGAGCCGGCCGGCGCCTACCTCGGGTCGGTCACCGTGGAGGGCTTCCGCGGCATCGGACGGGCGACGCGCCTCGAGATGCAGGCCGGCCCCGGCCTGACGCTGGTTGTGGGGCGCAACGGTTCGGGCAAGTCGAGCCTGGCGGAGGGCCTCGAAGTCCTGCTGACGGGCGACAGCCGCCGCTTTGCAGGTCGGTCGCAGGTGTGGAAGGAGGGCTGGCGCAACCTGCATTATTCGGGCTCGACCCGCATCGAGGCGGAGTTCCTCGAGGAGGGCTACCCGCGCCCCACGACCGTGACACGCACCTGGCGCGAAGGCGACAAATTCGCCGATGGAACGGTAAGCGTCGAGCGCGGCGCCAGCTCCCTCGGAGAGCTGGAGGCCTTGGGCTGGAGCAACGCCCTGGACGCCCACCGTCCCTTCCTGTCCTACAACGAGCTGGGGTCGATGCTCGACGAGGCTCCCTCCAAGCTTTACGACGCCATGGCCGGCATCTTGGGCCTGGACGATCTGGTGGCGGCCGAGCGGTGTCTGGCCGACGAGCGCCGGGCGCGCGAGAGGGCCAACAAGGAGGTGGCCGACTCCTTGGCGCTGCTCATGGCCCGGCTGCAAGAGTGCGACGATGACCGGGCCCGGCGCTGTATGGAGGCGCTCACAGGGCGGCACCCCGATCTCGACACCGTTGCGCAAATGCTCACGGGCGCCGAGGAATCTCCATCCCCTGACCTTGGGATACTGCGGCAGCTGGCCGCGCTCCGCGCCCCCGATGCGGCCCGGACCGCCCAGGTCGTTGCCGCCCTGCGCGACGCCTCCAGGGCGATGGTTGGGTTGGTCGGCACCGACGCCGACCAGGCCCGGCGCACGGCTGACATCGTGGCTGGCGCCCTCGCCTTGCATGAGGCCCACGGTGACCGAGACTGCCCGGTGTGCGGCCACAAAGGCGCGCTCGACGCGGGGTGGCACGAGCGAGCCGCGGCCGAGGCGGGCCGGCTCCGGGCCTCGGCCGAGCAAGCCGACGCCGCTCACGCCGCCGCCGAGGCCGCCTTGCGAGCCGCTGACGAGCTCGGGCAGCCACCCCGGGAGCTGGAGGATGCAGGCGGGTCCGGGATCGACACCCAGGCGGCGTGGGCAGCGTGGCAGAAGCTGGCGTCGGGGCCTCGGGATCCCGACCGGGTCGCAGCCGTCCTCGAGGAGGCCGTGCCCATCCTGGCCGACGCCACTGCAGAAGTTCGCGACGCGGCTGTGGCCGAGCTCGAGCGACGGGATGACGCCTGGCGACCCGTTGCGCTCGAGGTCAGTGGATGGTTGCACAGGGCTGGCGCCAGCCGGCTCGCCGTCGAGCGCTTGCCCGCGCTGAAGAAGGCTGAGAAATGGCTGAAGGACCAAGGCCAGAAGATTCGCAGCGAGCGGTTCGCGCCGATCGCGACCGAAGCCGCCAGGGTGTGGGGACTCCTCCGAGTGCAGTCCAACATCGACCTCGGCCGTGTCGAGCTGACCGGTTCGGCGACGCAGCGCAAGATGGTCCTCGACGTCACCGTCGATGGCACCGAGGGCACGGCACTGGGGGTCATGAGCCAGGGAGAGCTGCACGCCTTAGCCTTGAGCCTGTTCCTGCCTCGCGCCACACTGCCCGAGAGCCCCTTCCGATTCCTGGTCATCGACGACCCCGTGCAGTCGATGGACCCCGCCCGCGTCGACGGCCTGGCGCGGGCGCTCGACGAAACCGCCCACCGCCGGCAGGTGATCGTGTTCACGCACGACGACCGGCTGCCCGAAGCCGTCCGGCGCCTCGGCATCGACGCCACGGTGTGGGAGGTAGCTCGGCGGGAAGGCTCGGTCATAGAGCTGCGAGCGTGTCTGGACCCGGTCCGCCGCTACCTGGATGACGCTCACGCCCTGGCCCGAGCCGAGAGCGACCTCCCGGCGAGGGTCGCGCGCCACGTGGTTCCCAGTCTGTGTCGCAGCGCCCTCGAAGCCGCGTGCGCCGAGGCGGTAAAGCGCCGGCGGCTGGGACGGGGCGAGCGGCATGCCGATGTCGACGCGCTGCTCGAGGCCGTAACCTCACCGGCCCAGTGGGTCGCACTGGCCTTGCTTGACGATCCGGGCCGAGCGGCCGAGGGCCATGACCTCCTCGGCGATCTCGCTCCTCGGGCCTCGGCCACATTCGACGCGTGCTCCGCCGACATGACCGACCCGTACTCGGGGGACCTGCCGGGCCTGGTCCGCGACGCCCGGCTCCTGGCCGAGAAGCTCCGAGGCGCGCCAGGGCCGACCACGACCAGTCTGGCCACAGTGTTGTTCACCGACATCGTGGCCTCCGCGGACCGGACCGCCACCCTTGGCGACCGGGGCTGGCGGGCTTTGCTGGACGAGCACGGCCGCCTGGCCGCGGAGGAGGTCGCCCGCCAACACGGCGTGCTGGTCAAAGAGACCGGTGACGGCATCCTCGCCACCTTCGATCAGCCCGGACGGGCGGTCCGGGCCGCGCAGGCCATCCGGACCCGGATGGATGGCTTGGGCATCCAGGTGCGTGCCGGACTCCACACCGGCGAGATCGAACAAAGAGGCGACGACATCGCCGGGCTCGCAGTGGTCATTGCTCAGCGGATCTGTGACCTGGCCGACCCAGAGGAAGTCCTCGTGTCCAAGACCGTCACCGATCTCCTGCTCGGCTCCAGGCTCACCTTCGTCGACCATGGCACCTACGATCTCAAAGGGGTACCCGGCCCGTGGCCCCTCCTCGAGGTGCCCGGCGAGCGTGCGAACGCCTGAACTCGACCTGAGCCCGACCTGTCCGGAAGAGACCCAGACCAGACGAGGTAGCTCCCGGCAACCAGGCGAGCGGGAGCGCGCCAATGCCGGGGACGGAAGGTCGGTGCCCTCCATCCCCGGCAGGCGTAAGGGTCAGTGGATATTGTGGAGCGGACCGTCGAGGACCGGGAAGTTCTGGGTGCTCAGGGCCTGTACACCGGCATTGTGTTCACCGTTGAACGGAGTGACCGTCGAGGCGCAGCCAGCGGCGATGGCACTGGCCGGCGAGTTAAACCACACACCGAGGTGGTACATCTGCACCGGATTGAAGGACGGGTTTTCGCTGGCGTCGGGGAACGGATTGTGGAAGACGACCGGGGCTGGCGCAACTCCGGGCGCGACCGCAAAGGTTTCGATGCTGAATCGCCCCACGAAAGTCCCGTTCGCATTGCCGTTGTCGTTGCTCTGAAGGTCGCCCTGATACCAGGAGATCCCGAACGGGCTGTTGGGAACCTGGATCACGAATAGATCGAAGTCGGTGTTGCTCGGCAGGTGGCTGGCCGAGATCTTCATGGTCTCGACCGGGCCTTGCGAAGTGATCGTGACGTGGGCCGTGGCGTTCTGCAAGCAGTTGGCCTTGACCGAGGCTGCGGAGCGGACCATGTTAAACGACGTGCTCGTGACGGCTGCATTCGCACCACCAGCGAAAGCGAGGGTGCTGCCTACTCCAGCCGCGGCCACCGCGGCGACTCCGGCAATGGCTCCCAGGCGCTTCGACATCAGTCGCTTGAACATTGTGTGTTGTTCCTTTCTTTGTTGCAGTGAGTTGAGTAGGAGTACGACCGCTGCGGCCGTTCCGGTTCAACTGTCAACGAGGTACTGGTTGTTCGGCGGTCCGGCCCGGGCCCGCGGTCGGATCGATGGCGCGGCGCAGGCGCTGGCCGGATGAACCAGAACAGGCCGGTCCTCCGTACTCATCAAGAGCGACCACGAACCCGGCCATGGCCGAGGAGTAGAATTCATATGGCCTGGCAGGGAGGACAGATGGCGTCGACCGGTGTCACGATGGGCCGGATCCGGGAATGGGAGATGGTTGCCGCCCGATGATCGTAAGCATGGCCGGGTTTCGCGAGACGGAACCTGGTTGGCAGGGGCGGGTGCGGGAGATGGTGGACTTCGGGGTGGGAATGACCAAGCCGGTTCCTGATGCCATAGCCGACACCGACCTTCTCCGGGCGGTGGCGGCAGGCGACCGCGGCGAACCGATGCGGGAGCTGTACCGGCGCTACGCCTCCCGCCTCTACGGGCTGGGGACGCAACTCCTCAACGACCGGGGACTGGCCGAGGAGCTAGTCCAGGAGACCTTCGTGCGCCTATGGCGCAACGCCCCTCGCTTCGACCCTGACCGCGGCACCCCGCAGACCTTCATTTTCGCCATCGCCCGCCGGCTCGCTATCGACCTGTGGCGCCGGCCCTCGTCGCGTCCCCTCGCTGTCGATGAGCCGCCCCCCGACGACGACCAGATGGACCGGGTCATCGTCCGGCTCGACGTACGGGAAGCCCTCTACTCACTATCGGATGCCCACCGGGAAGTGCTCGAGCTTTCATACAACGAACGCCTCAAGCAAGCCGAGATCGCCGAGCGGCTCGGTATCCCGTTGGGCACCGTCAAGACCAGGTGCTTCCACGCCTTGCGCTCGTTCAAGGCCGCCCTGGATCAGCGAGGCATCTATGGCTGACCTCGGCCCCCATTCCGACCCTCATCCCGACGTGGCCGGTTACCTCCTCCGCACCCTCGACCCCGATGACACGCAAAGGTTCGCCGACCATCTCGGCGGCTGCCACGCCTGCCAGAGGGAGCTAGACGAGCTGGCCGGCATCCCCGACCTGCTCGCCGACGTGGCGCCCTCGACTCCACTGCCGCCCGGCCTGGAAGAACGCACATTCGTGGCCATTGAAGCGGCCGCCGCGGCGGGAGCGCAGGAGGCAGCCGCTCCAACCGCCGGGCCACCCGGGACCGTCATCCCAATCAGCGCCGGCGCCAAGCGGCGCCAGCGTCGGGCGCCGCTGCTCCTGCTCGCGGCCGCCGCCGTCATCGTCATCGGACTGGCAGTGGGCATCGTGACCACCACCGGCGGAAGCTTGACCGCCCCGGCGGCCACCATCCGCCTCGTTTCCGTCAGCGGTGGCCCCGCCCACGGCACCGCCCAGGTCCGGTCCACGCCGGCGGGTCTGACGATCGACATGACGGTCGAGGACCTGGCGCCGTCACGGCCAGGCACCTTCTACACGTGCTGGCTGGTGGGGCCGGGCGACACCCTCAAACATCCCAACCGGGTGTCGGTGGGTTCATTCGTCGTCAGCCGCACCGGGCCCGTCCATGTCCACTGGACGACGGCCGCCGACCCTCACCGGTTCCCGCAACTCGGCGTCACCCTGGAACCCGCTAACGGAAACCCCAGCCACCAGGGTCCCAAAGTCCTCACCGGCACCGTCGCCGTCTGACAGGAACTCAGGCCATTGGCGGCGACGACGCGGCCGCCCCGCCACCGGCCACCAGGGCCGCTGGCTCGACCAACAGGCCCTGGCGCTCATAGCGCTTGCGCGCCCGGCTCCAGCGGACGACGACAGCTGAGAGCGTGCTGGCCTTTCGGGCCCGCCTGGTCAGGCCGGCATCGCCGCTCGGCAGGAAGACCAGGTGATCCATTTGGGCGCACTTCATGCAGACTGGGCCCGCGTCCTCCATGATCAACAGGTCGCCGCCGGTGCTCGAGCACTTCGTGCAGGACCAGGTCCGTGCCGCGTCGATCACGACCAGCTCGGGTGGTTGGGAGGCAGCCTCAACCAGCCGCCGGCGCTTGGCTTCCGAGAGCCGTGGTGAGACCCAGTGGGTACGGTAGGCCTCTTCGATCGATGGCTTGCCGCTCACCGAGAACTGCAGTTGGCGCCGGTCGCGGGTGCGAGCTACGTACTCGGTGTGACTCGGCACAAGGCCGCGCTCGCGGGCCCACCGGCGGAAGTCGGCCATGGCGCCGGAGATTTTGGACGGGTTGGCCTGCACGCCGCCCTCCAGCGCCGGGAGGCGGCCCTGCCGCCACTCATCGACCCGTATTGGCGCCAGCCACCCGAGACGGGTCAGCACGTCGATCGGCGCTACGTAGCCCTTCTCGGCGAGCGCCTGTTCCGCGACCCGGCGGACTCTGGCCGTGATCTCCTGCTCGCTCATCCTGCCCATTCTTGCTCGCTGGGCGAGATCAAACGGTCTGGATGCGAATCCGCTTGCCTATCGCTTTGATGATCTTGCGGATGTGAGACTCGTTCGAGGTGAGAATGACATTTGTCTTCACGCCGACGTGGAGCGCCCACATGCGCCGGTCGTTGCGGCTCGGGCTCCCATAGTCCTGGCGGCGGCGGGGCGGGAAACACCCACGACTGAATCCCGGGACTACGCTGAATCCTGACCGAGCAGGGGGCACAGCGTGGAACGTTCGCCGGAAGTCGAAGGTGTCCTGCGGAGATTTACGCGCTGTTTTTGGCAAGGGGACGAGCAGAGCATACGGGGAATGTCCTCTCTGGAACTGGGGCGCAGGGCGATAGGTACAGATCCGAGGGAGTGGTCGACGGGTGAAGACTGGGATGCGATGATCGCTCAGCTTCCGGAGTTAGTCGCAGCCGGGAGCTTTCGGTTGGAATTCCTCGATAGTGATGGCTACGAGGAGGCCTCAGCTGGTTGGGGCGCAGCGAACTGCCTTGTCACTTTTCCCGACCGGCTCGGATAAATCATGGGTATGTCATCAAGTCGCTCGGTGACGGATTCATGCTCGCCTTTCCATCTGCATCAGACGCCATCCGATGTGCCCAAGACGTTCGTGACAGCGCCGCTCTCGGATGGAGCGGCCACCCGGTCCGACTGAGAGCCGGTATCCATTCCGGGCACGCGGTCCGCGACGTCGACGACTTCTTTGGCCATGCTGTTACTGTGGCGGCCTGGGGCGGTGTGCCGGATACCAGCGACGGTCAGTTGGGCGGCGCTGCGACCGCCAGTCTCCGGGACCGTGCAATGATCACGATGTTGGTGGCGATGAGCCACAGTCCTAGGCCAATCAGGCCAAGGAATCCGATCACCACCGCCGCCACTGCGAACACTGCCGCCAGCCAGCCGAGCCAGACCGGCAGCACCCTGGAGCGGATGACCACCGCTGAGGAGGCGGCCAGGAAGATCGCCGTGCCGGCCCCGATCAGCCCGCTGTTCAGGTCGGACTGGATGTAGTTCAAGCCCTGCAGGACGGTTGCGGTGGCGTGGCCGGAGGCGTCGGACAGGGTGAAGTTGATTCCGGCTGCTAGCGATCCGCCGGCTGCGAACAGCAATGCCCCGCCGAAGCCGACGGTGGCCAGCCGACGGTTGGTGGGCTGGGCGGCGACGAGCCAGTCCCGGAAGTACCAGAACCAGAACACCCCTACGATGACGGCGGCCACGGCCAGGATGGCCCCGGCGAACAGCGCCCCTTGGTGGCTTTTGTCATAAAAGGCGGCGATCTTGGACAGGCTGGCGTGGGTACTCGGTGTGCTCGGCACGGTGAAGATCGACGCCGCCACCAAGACGACGAAGACCACGCCGGCGATGCCCAGCCACCGTTGCAGGCGGTTGCTCATGATGTTGTAGCCCCTTTAGTATTTAAACTCGGTCACCGCGGCGGCGACACCGCCGTGGATCCACCCCTCCACCGAGTCCGGCTATCCCCAAGTCCAGACCAACCGTACCCGTGGCCCGAGGAGTGTAACACCAACCCGCCGGAGTGCCGACCCCGCCCTTGGCTGCGAGGGAAATCGAACTGTTCCAGCAAAGGGCCGAGGCGCCGGCGTATCGCCATCACCGCGCAGGCTACGGCACGACGGTCACCGGCGAGCGCCGGGGTATCGCCAATCACCATTCAGGCTACGGCACGACGATCACGGCCAGCGTCCGGCCCGCACCAGGCGAACGGCCAATGAGCCGATCAGGCGATGAGGCGCGGCCCGTCGTGGCCGAACTCGAAGGGTTGGGAGCTGACGTCGTCGATAGCCAAGCGTTACTGCTACCCGTAGAAGCAACGCCGGAGCTTAGGACTTCGAATCTCAACTACGTTGATGATCTCAAGGCGCCCCCTATGGGCCGCCATGTCCTCTTCGCCCGCATATCTTCAACAGCAAGATCATCAACGTAGTTGAGATCTGAAGCACTTAGGCGGGTCGCCCTATGGTGCGGTCGCATCGCTCAGCACGCGGGCGAAGACGACGACGTTGTCCTCGTAATGCCCGATGCTCGCGTTGAAAGGGCCGCCGCAGGTAATCAGCCGCAGCTCCGGATCCGGTGTTGGTCCCCACACTTCGGCGGTGGGAAAAGCGTTCTTGGAGAACCTCGACAGCGCGGTCACCTGGAACACCCGCTCGACCTTCCCCGACAGGACGTCTACCCGGTCGCCGGGACGCAGCTGGCGCAAACGGAAGAAGACAGCCGGGCCGGTGTAGGAGTCCAGATGACCGAGAATGGCCGCCGGACCGGGCTGGCCGGGGGCGGGTCCCGGATCGAACCAACCGACCGAAGTAAGCGACGTTGGCACCTGCACTGACCCGTCGGGGTTTCGCCCCACGTCGACCACGGGGGCGTCAACTCCTATGGCCGGGATGACGACCTGGGTTGGGGGCGGCAGCGGTGGAGCCGCCGTACCTTGCCCGGACAGGTCGATAGGGCCGCTCTTTAGCGCCGGCGCGGGTGGGGCGGCCACAGCATCTGCACCCTCGACCGCCGGAGGGGACGGGCCCGGCTGGACCGCTGCCATCCGCGCCCCGCAGGCCGACAGCAGCAGGACGAACCCAGCCCCGAGGAGAAACCCCCGGCGCCGGCGCATGCCGGTGCTCTCCCATCTGGCTGTCATATCCTCCGGACCTCGGGCGCGGTCTGAAAGCGACCGCGCCGCCGCCATACCGCGGTCCCGGCCACAGCCGCGAGCAGGACGCCCGCGGCCACACCCCACAGCCACGTGTCAATGGAGCCATCGGGGCGCGCCGTCCCTCCGTATCCTGTGGTGGCCCCGCCGGCCGGCATGGCCGCGGCGTCGGCCGCGTCCCGGAGAACCTCGATGGTGGGTGCATCCCCTTTTGTGGCCACCACGATGCTGGCGACGCTGCCTGCGCTGACCGGCCAGTTGACGCCCGACACGAGCGGCGTACCCGAAGCCGACACCACAGTGAGGCCGTATGTGCCGGCCGAAGCCGGCTGATACGCCGACGCCGCGCCGTATTGGATAGGCCCGAAGCTCAACGTTCCCGGCGTCCCCTTCTCACCGACGAGCTTCGCCGTTATCCCGGAGGCAGCATGATCCAAGCCGACGATGCGCACCCTCGCGTCGCCCGCCGGCGGTGCAGCCAGATTGTCGGGAATGGCCGAAAGGACCGTCGCGGACCCGTCGACGATGGCCGCCAGGGTCAGGGCGCCTCCGGCTGGCACGGCCGTGTTCACGGTGGCCAGAGGCACGGCCGACGCTGGCGCGCCGGCGGGCAGCAGGGCGATCCGGTGGATCCCGGCCCCGAGCAGCAGGTAGGGGGTCACCCCTTGATAGGCGAGCGAGCTGTCCGTGACGTGGCCGTCGATGTAGACGGCAACCGCGCTCGCCGACGGCGAAAAGTCGCCGACGCGGAGCCAACCAGTGCCGCTGGCGGCGTCCGCCCGCGAGGTCCCCACCAAGACCGCAGGCGCGGCCAGTGCCCCGGTCGCCAACAAACAGGCTAGAAGCCGGCCGATCCTTCCTGGCGGCCCGCTGATACGTGTCGCTGCCCCGACGATTCTCATTGTTTCCTCCTTAGGGTTAACAGCTGACGTTGGTTCTGACCGGATTGAGGGGATGGAGGGGTTGGGCCGGTTCGGCGGCTATGGGCGGCCCGGCGGCGCCGCCGGTAGTGAGCACCCCCATCGCGTCGCAGAAAGAAAGCTCCGAACCCGAGCACCACGAGAAGAACGAGGGCCAGCGCGGGGAAGCCCACGTACCCGAGGGTCGAACCGTCGCCGGGCCGAGTCCCGCCAGCCAAGACGGCGTGGCCGGAAACCGGACTGGTATCGGGTTCCGCCGACGGGGCCGCCACCGGTGGTGTGGTTGTCCGCGCACCCGACGTCGACGACCGGCTTGGCAACCCGCCCGGCGCCACCGGACCCTGCCCGGGTTGGCCGCACCCGACGAAGACGCCGCCGGGCCCAATGCAGAGCTCGTCGGCGTCCGCCTTCGTAGGCGATGCCTCGGCGATGGCAATGGACATCACAGCTACCGCCACCCCGACCGCCAAAGCCGTCGCCGCGCACGACAAATACCGAGTGCCCCCAAATCTGCCCCACATGCCCTGAGCATACGTACTCCTCGCTCTCGCCGCCACCCTCCCCCAGCGCTCACCGGTGCGCCGACGGTCCGCCAGCTCACCATCATCGAGCGCCAGCAGCTCGAGCGTGACCGCCGGGCCTGGCAGGAGCGCCTCGAAGGGCTCGAAGCCGAACGCGACCGGGAGCTCGACGCCGTCTCCCGCCGCGTCGCAGGTGCTTGCCTCTGCCGACGCCTGGCGCGGCGGGTTCGGTCGGGCCTCCGCTCGCTGCCGCCTCTGCCGCCGCCACGGAGTCGATGTGGCGGCGACCCTCATGTGCTGCGTCGCACTTCGCCACGCGCATTCTTCACCATCTCGCCCAGGCGGAGGGGATCGTGCACCCCGAATGTGGGCAGGGGACGTTTCGCCCGATGGTGGTTAACCCGGTGCGGACCCTTCAGCGGCTTGTCGCCCGGAGGACTGGAGGGGCCGTCAACCGGATGTCTGTACGGTTCGTATGGGCGCAGTGCTACGCTTCGGTCTGGCTTGGGTTTGTTCAGCGGTAGTGAGCCCTCAAGAGCAGGTGCTGGGCTAGACAAGCCCGAGATGTTGGGCCGCCGCGACAGCGCCCGCACGTCGCTCGACTCCTAGCTTCGCAAGGATGCTTGACACATGATTGCCGGCAGTCTTCGGGCTGATATAGAGCGCCCCTGCGATCTGTTTGTTCGTCCAGCCGCCAGCCAGCAGGCGCAGGGCCTCCAACTCCCGATGGGTGAGGTCAACTTCTCGATCAGACGAGGAATCGGCATGCGAACGACCAAGGCCGCTCAGGAACGATTCGACCTCACGGAGGACTGACTCTTGATCCCCCGCCCACATGAGGTGGTCGACCCCGGGAAGCTCCATGAATCGGGCACCCCTAACTCCTTGGCCAGCCTTCGGGCCTGTCGGATGGGAACCACCAGGTCTCCGGTCCGGTGCAGGACGAGCGTGGGAATATGAATGTCCGATAACACAGACTCCCAGTCGATCTGGTAGCCGAGCTTCATCAACGACCGGGCTGAGGCTGGGCTCACCGCCGATCGAGTCAGCCGCAGGTATGCCGCCTTGAGGTCCTCGTCGTCCAGGAGACTCGGTGCCCAGAAGGCCACACCTACCCCCTCGGTACCCCACTCGCGCTCAATTCGGTCCAGAGCGGTCTGCTGGGTGTCGGCGAGGCGAGACAACAAGCCGGTGTCCGGTTCCAGCTTGGCAAAGCTGCCATACAGGATCAGGCCAAGGCACCGATTGAAGCGGCCTGGGTTTTCTGGAGGCTCCGCCGCTGCCTCCAGAAAACCCAGGCCGCTTCACCTTGCCGTGATCGATGATGGCCTCCTGGTCGCCTCAGCGACTCCTCGCCAAACGGTCGTCATTTCGCCAACCCTTCCAGCCGCCCTGCCATGTCTCCAGTTTCTCAATCGGGGGCCACCTGGGCGGGGTGGTCAACCGGCTCCGATCCCGCAAGTAATCGCAAGGCGGGGATCATGGAACCAAAGGCTCGCTCATGTGGGACCTTCGGGCCCCAATGCGCACCGGCGGCCTGGTCGTGTCAGGCGTAGAAGGTCTCCGCGATCGTGGTCTCGTACTCGAGCCGCTCGGCCCGGGGGACCGGCGGCGGTTGCAGGCAAATTGAGTCGGAGAACTCCCACAGCCCCTCGATCTGCGCCCTCACCTCGTCGGGAGTGCCGCACACCACGAAGGTCCGGGCCATCTCGTCGGGAACAAGGGCGGCCCCGTCGGCCCGACTGGCCGCCGCGGCCGCCGCGGCCTGCAGGCGCCGGGCCTCGGCCCCGAATCCGTGGGCCTTGAAGTACCCCTCGTACTGGGCGATCGAGGCGTACGCGGCGACGTGGCGTTTGGCGTCCTGGACAGACTGGGCCGGGTTCCGGTTGGGCGCGACCACATGCCACAGGTTGACGTGGACTTGATCCCGGGTCCGCCCTGACCCGGCGAGGGCGTCTGCGTAGGGGCCCAGCGTCTGCTGTCGAGCCCAGTGAAGCGACCACGAGGGATGTCCCATCAGCCCGTCGGCCAGCTCACCGGCCAGCCGGACCAGCGGCGTGCGCAGGGCGGCCACCCAGACCGGCAGGTCGGGCCGAAGGGGCCGGGCCAGCTCGAGGTGTGAGAAGTCGAGGTGCCAATAGTCACCGTCGAAGCGCCCGTGGGATCTCGCCTCGCCGGACAGAACCAGTTTGATAATCCGAATCGCCTCCGCCAAACGGGGTACGGGCGGGTCGTAGGGGACGCCGTAGTGCTCATCGTACAAGCGGCGCACGCTGGTACCGAGGCCCAGGGTGAACCGACCCTCACACAGGCGATCGAGGTCGAGAGCGGCCAATGCGGTCTCGAACGGGGGCCTCGCGAGCCCGAGGGCGACGCCCGTCGCAAGCTGGAGGCTCGATGTCGTTGCGGCCGCGGCCGCGAGCGGCACCCACGGGCTCGACGCCATCTGGATCGAGAATACGCCCAACCCCTGGGCTTCGGCCTGCTGGGCCGCTTTCACGGTTTCCGCCGCGGAGCGAGACGGCGGCAGCATCACCCAGTAGAAACGGGCCACGCCGGTCACCATAGCAGCGTCCCGTTATTGAACAGCCAGGGTTGAAGCTGCAGGACCGGCGGCCGATCGTTTTCTCAATGGAGACAGGTGACGCGTGCAATAGTCGAACGGTCGAGGCGGGCCCAGAGAGGAGTGTTGCATGCCGGCTGATCGAAACCAGGCGCTGGAACAGTGGAATCAAACGGCGCCCAAAATCGATAGCCCGGTACTCCGCCACCCTGCCGTCCTCGCCGGCGCCATCACACGCATTGCAGACGGGGTGTATTTGCGGGTCGGCCGCGACCCGAAGAACTTGCGATCGGCCGTCGAGAATCTGCGGGCCGGCGCGGCCGATGCCGGCCGCAACCTCGACGATGTGGCGATCGGCCTCGTACTCCATACGATCACAAGTCAGAAACCAAGAGAGATTGCCGCCATTAGCCGGTCGATGGCCGCCGGTTTCTATGAATATTCGCCGGCCCTGTTCGAGATACCCTGCATCCCCTGGGACGGCCGTCCGGTCGAGGAGCTCAAGGAGTTCGTCACGCCGGACTTCCACCACACAAGCGACCTGACAGCCGCGGTCCAAGTCGTGGCATTCCTTCCCGACCGTGCCGCCGAGGCCTTCTCACTTTTCGGAACCCGGCGCGATATGGCTGATCAGCTGCGGGCCGCGATCGCCGCCGTCGGCACGAGGTCGACATCGTGGTCCCCCACCCTGTTCCGTTACCGGCACCTGACAGCGATTACCCACGGTGGTTCACCGAAGAAGTCTGGCCCCTCGTTGTTTAAGGTCGCCCCCATGGGGATACCCGCCTCGCCCACCACCCGGACAGCGATATACCGTCCTGACTTCGAGATATCTGGCCATGACAGATCGTTGGATCAGAGGCGGTCCTCTCACGGTCACAGATGGCATTATCGTGATCAATCAGGCTCACACTGCAAGGGGGCGAGCGATGACCAGGATCTTGTTCGGGGGTGGTTTGGTCTTCGACGGGACCGGGATCCCCCCGATACCCACCGAGGTGGTGGTGGAGGACGGCCGCATCCTCGAGGTCGGATCGGGTCTCGATGGGGACGAGGTCATGGATCTTGCGGGTCGAACGCTGCTGCCGGGCCTGTTCGACTGTCATGTTCATTTCACCTTTAGCGGCGACCTGGACCCTCTCAGCCGGGCGATGCGCCCGTTCTCCCTGAAATACTTCGAAGCGGCGGCCAACATGGAGGCCACCCTACGGAGCGGCATCACCTCTGTTCGTGAGGCAGGTGGATCCGATCTGGGGATAAAGACTGCCGTGACCCAGGGCCTGACCCGGGGACCACGGATGCAGATCGCCATCGCCATGCTGAGCCAGACGGGTGGACACGGGGATGGAAGCCTGCCCTCGGGCGGTTGCTTCGGCTGGCAGCATGAATACCCCGGCAACCCATCTTGGCTGGTTGATGGCCCCGACGAGATGCGCCGGCGGGTGCGCGAGCTCGTGCGGGAAGGAGCCGATGTCATAAAGGTGGCCACCTCCGGCGGGGTGCTCTCGCCCCGAGATGACCCGCGTCACGGACACTTCCGCGACGACGAACTGTCGGTGCTGGTGAGCGAGGCGTCCGCTGCAGGCCTTCACGTTATGGCTCACGCCCAAGCCACTGAGGGCATCAAGGCAGCCATTCGCAACGGCATCCGGTCCATCGAGCACGGCATCTTCCTCGACGACGAGGCCATATCCATGATGATCGAACGAGGAACCTGGCTCGTGCCGACGCTAAGCGCCCCCCGCGCCGTGATAGCCGCCGCCCAGTCCGGCATCCGGATTTTGGACTCCGTTTTGCGCAAGGCGCGCCAGGTCGTTGATGTCCATACGGAGTCCTTCCGTCGGGCTGTTGCGGCCGGCGTCAAGGTGGCCATGGGCACCGATAGTGGGGTTGGGCCGCACGGCCGTAATCTCGATGAGCTGGCCCTGATGGTCCATAACAGCTCCATGACCGCGTTGCAGGCTTGGGTGGCTACCACTTCTGGAGCCGCCGCCCTCTGCGGAGTCGATGACCACCTGGGCACCATCTCGCCGGGCCGGCTCGCTGACTTCACGGTCATCGACGGCGATTTGACCGATCTGGACAAGCTGGGCGACCGGGTATGGGGAGTATGGAAGGCAGGGATTCGGCTGATCTAGCAGGGCTAACGATAACTCGGCCCCGCCGCTGTGCCGCGCAATGGTTGTCGCAGTTGTCTCGCTGAAACTACACCATTTTGTTGCGATTGCTCCAGTTGGTGTTCACGCCGCACTTGCGGGCTGGGCGACCTCGGTGGGGATCGCGGTCTCCGTCCGGTCTACGGATGTGCGCGCCGGACAGCAGCTGAGCTTCTTGGCCAGCGCGCCGCCGCTGGTCATCCTCGCCCTGATGTCGGTGGTGTGATCAAGGCGTCGACTGCCCTCGTGCTCGGGCTCGCCGCAGCCCCGCTGGCGGTCGACCTGCTTGCCTGGCGCGTCGTGGCCACGATGTTCGACCGCGAAGGGCTCGTGACCGGCAGCCGGGGATGACCGTCGCCGGGCACGTGGCGTCCGTCGCGGAGCACCCCGAGAAAACGCCCTTCAGAGCAGGAGGAGATCAGCAATGTCCGCAACGCTGAAGCTGACGCACAAAACCATCGGAGTGGAGGTCCGCCGCGGCACATACGAGGTCGTGGTCGACGGCGAGCGTGCCGGGTCGCTCGAACTGAACGAGACCATCGACGTACCGGTCGAACCCGGACGTCACACCCTGCAGGTCCGCAACGGCCGAAATTCCAGCCCAACCAAGACCTTCGACGTCGCCGAGGGCGAAATCGCGAGCTTCCGATGCAGCGGAAAGAGCATCTTGCCGGTCTTTCTTCTCTCCTTCGTCGTGCCCAGCCTGGCCCTGTCGCTCCATCGCGAGTAGCAGTCTGGGCCGGCTCGACCGGTGGGTCGGTGTTTTTCGGGAGGCTTCGGACGACTGTTGTTCGTATCAGTCCGACTGCCCGTCGATGTCTGGGAGCACAAGGTCCAACCGCTCCCAGCACTCCTCGCAGTGATAGGTCATGACGTCGCCAGGTTGGGGCGGGTCGTCGTTGGGCCAGGTGGTGAGCAGGTGGGCTCGGCCCCCACAGTCCACGCAGGTGATGATCGTCTCTGGTGTCACGCAGATCCTTGCCTCCTCGATGGGGTGCCCGACCTCGTCGGCATGCAATATCCTTTAAACGTTGTTCATGCAGTTGTTTTGCTTCTGGATTGAAGCGATGTCACACGATGTCGCGAGTGAACGTCAGGTAAACGCCGGCTAAACCATAGACATCGGAAGAGTGAACGCTGGATTACCATCCAGGCGTGTCGAACCGGTCAGACGACGAGCGGGTCGCTCTCCTCTTCGCCCAGGTCACTGAGGCCGTGGCGCGCTCCAGTTGGGCCCTACTCAGCGAGGATCCCCAGATGGGGCAAGGCGTGGTCGACCGGGACCAGGCCATCGACGAGTTAACCGCCGAGATCGAACTCGCCGTGTGGCATCGACTCCAGCAGGAACGCCCCGAGTGGGAGGAGTTGCAGCGGTCCGTGGGCGTGCTGCTGATATTGCCCGAACTGGAACGCAGTGCCGACCTGGCCGAACACATCGCCCAACGGTCCCTCACTGGCCTCGGGGCCGAGATGACCGCCTCCAGCCGGGGCACCATCCAGCGCATGTCCGAGGTGGCCATAACCATGTGGAACCAAGCGGCTAAGGCCTACACCGAAGGCACAGCCCACTTCGACCAGCTCGACGAAGCCGACGACGAAATGGACGTCCTCCACGAGCGGCTCAGCAACGAGGTGGCCGGCGGTGGCATGGACGCGGCCGTGGCTGCCCAGGTCACCCTGCTCTCACGCTTCTACGAACGTCTCGGTGACCACGCCGTCAACCTGGCCCGCCGCATCGACGGGCTACCCAAGTAGACCATCGCGGCGCGAACCCCAGACATCCATCTGTCGCACGCCGACTCGGACGGTCGTGGCGACGAGCGGCGGGTCCGGTAAATGATGTGGACCCGGCGCGGTTGAGCGTGGTGGGCCGACAATGGAGCGCACGCCGGGCCCTCTAGGGAACGATCACTATCTTTCCCACATGCTTGTTGTCCGCCAGCGCATCCTGGGCTTCCCGGGCCTGCGACAAAGTAAATACGCGGTCGACTCGAGGACGGCACATCATGAGGCTGGCGCCCATGTCGGCCATGCAGCGCCTGACGAGCTCAACAACGTCGGCGTGGGTGCGAGTCCTGAACGTGACACCCACCAACTTGATCCGCTTTCGAGCCAGCTCGTCGAGGTCGATCATGTCCGATCGTCCTCCCAGCCGGCCGACCTGCACAATCCGTCCCGTGATGGCGGTCACGGCCAGGTTTGTCGCCAGGGCGGAACCGCCGACGTTATCGACGACAATGTCCACCCCTCGCCCAGACGTCGCCTCGAGCACCCTGGCTGTCACGTCCTCACCGGTCGTATCGATCAACAGCAGAGCAGACTCGAGCGGTCCGACGAACCCGTGCAGCATTTCGAGCTTCTCTTTTGATCTCGACGTGGCCACGACCATGGAGGCGCCCAGCAAGGAGGCGATCCGAAGGCCGACCACGCCCACTCCGGAGGTAGCTGCGTTTATGAGGACCGCCTGGCCTTTCTCCAGACCCCCGTTGGTTCGCAACGCATCGTGCATCGTCAGCATCGCGATCGGAAGCCCACCCGCTTCCTCCCACGCCATCTCTTCGGGTACCGGCATGGCAGAGTCGGCGTCAACCACGGCCAGCTCTGCGTAGCCCTGTCCCCTGCCCATCACCCGCGCCCCCAGCTTCCACCCGGTCACCCCTGAGCCGACTCCGACAATGTCACCCGCCAACTCGCCCCCTGCGATCATCGGCTCCGCAGGCTCCCGACTGGTCGTCTGATAGGTGCGCCGGACGAGCAGGTCAGCGCGGTTGAGCCCGGCGGCGCGGACGCGGACCAGCAACTGGCCCGCTCCAGCCACAGGGTCGTCTACTTCGGCGACCTGGATCCCCTCGTCCATCGGTGCATAGACAGCAGCGCGCATGCCCTGGGAGCATACGGGAGCAGATCCGGGCCGGGGAGAGCACTATACCCGGGCCACCAGTTTCCCAAGCAGGCCGGTTCGCTCCCTCGAGCAAAGAAGCGCAACAATCCGCACTGGCCGTACGCCATCGACGGCAGCTAACCTTGGCGGCTCCATCTCGAGATAAACCACATATTCGAACCACTCGCACCCATGCGCTTCAGCGATCAGCTCCGGAACCGGGCCGCGGACCTCTGGGAGGCCCAATACGTGCATCCGTTCGTCCGCGGCATCCGTGATGGCACCCTCGAACCGCAACGGTTCCGCTTTTTCATGCGCCAGGACTATCTGTTCCTGATCGAGTACGGACGCGTCCTCGCCCTCGCATGTGCCCGCGCCCCGCGACTCGAGCTCATGGAGCGTTTCTCGGTGCTGGCACAGTCGACGCTCGGGACCGAGATGGACTTGCACCGCGCCTACGCCGCGGAATGGGGGATCACCCCAGAAGGGCTCGAACTGGAGCGACCGCAGCCCGTCACACGCGGCTACACGGACTTTCTGCTCCGAACTGCTACGTTGGGGGACTTCTCCGAGTTGATAGCCGCCCTGTCGCCGTGCATGTGGGGCTACAGCGAACTGGGGCGGCGGATCGCCCAAAGCCAGCTCATGACGAAGGGCCGCTACACCCAATGGATCGAGATGTACGCAGGCGATGATTTCGCGACCCAGGCTCGCTGGTGTCGACAGATCTGCGACGAAGCGGCCGCCGACCTCGCAGGGGAGTCCAGAAGGAGGATGGAGGACGCCTTCGTAACGAGCAGCCGGTACGAGCTTGACTTCTTCGAGCAGGCGTGGCGCTCTGAGGGATGAACCGGGAAACCGCACTGGGCATACTGGCAAGATCGGCTCGATGAGTCCTATTCGGGATGCTGATTTGAGCCAAAGGTGATTGACGGGAGAACGGCCCGGCGACACCACCGACCAGAAACCCGTGGAGATTCCCTGCCCTCAGGCCGCGACCGGCTGCTACACGGACCGTCCGTGAAGAGCGTCGTCCAAGAAGGCGCCCCGCGAGGCATCCTCAACCCCCGGGCCATTCCCCCCGGGCGTGACCCGATCGCCGCTACCGTTCGCCGGTATGGACATCGCATACAACGACGCCACCGAGCTCGCCGCTGCCATCCGGGACCGAGAACTGTCCCCTCGGGAGCTGCTCGAACGGTACCTGAGCCGCGTAGAGGCACTCAACCCGTCGATCAACGCTGTCGTCACCCTCGACGCCGACCGGGCCTTGGCCGCCGCGACAGCGGCAGGAAGGGCAGCAGCGCGCCAGGACTGGGCCGGACCGCTGCACGGGGTGCCGGTGACCGTCAAAGACGCCATCGAGACCGGCGGGCTGCGCTCCACTGGAGGCGCCCGGGAGCTAAAGGACCACGTGCCGGCGACCGACGCCCCATCGGTCGCGCGGCTCAAAGCGGCGGGCGCGATCGTGTTCGGCAAGACCAACGCGCCGCGCTGGTCCAGTGATGTCCAGACCTACAACGATCTGTTCGGCACAACGAATAACCCGTGGGACCTGACCCGGACACCGGGAGGCTCGTCCGGCGGGGCCGCCGCAGCCGTGGCCGCAGGACTGACGAGTTTCGAGCTCGGCACCGACATCGGCGGGTCGGTCCGGATCCCGTCCAACTGGTGCGGGGTGTGCGGACACAAGCCAAGCTACGGGCTGATCTCTCAGCGCGGCTATCTCGATCACGTGGGCGGGGGCCTCACCGACGCGGACATCAATGTTTTTGGCCCGATCGCCCGCAGCGTCCGCGACCTCCAGCTCCTCATCGACGTGCTCGCCGGGCCTGACCCGGATCTTGCCATTGCGTGGAGCGTTGCGCTCCCGCCAGCACGCCACACCGAATTGGCTGGCTACCGGGTCGGCACGTGGCTCGACGACCCCTTCTGTTCCGTCGACACCGAAGTCGCCGGGCTGCTGCGCGCCGCGGCCGAAGCGCTCGAGGCGGCGGGGGCGAAGGTCGACGACAGTCGACCGCGGTTCTCGCTGGCCGAGGCGGTGGCATTGTTCATGGACCTGGTGGGCGCGGCGGTGTCGCCGAGCGCCCCGCTCGACGTGGCCGAGACCATGGGGGGCAGCCACCGGCGCTGGCTTGACCGCGGCGACGACCGGGCCAGGATGCGCTCCCAGTGGGCCGAGTGGTTCCGTGACCACGACGCCCTCCTGTGCCCGGTCATGCCGATGGCCGCGATTCCCCACGACCACGAGGGGACCCTTAACGAACGTACCGTCGTCATCAACGGCGCTCCCCGCACCCACATCGAGGCGCTCGCCTGGCCCGGTTTCGTCGGCGTCAGCTACTTGCCCTCGACGGTGGTGCCCGTCGGACGGACCGGCGCCGGGCTCCCGGTCGGCCTCCAGGTCGTGGGACCTTATCTAGAGGATCGCAGCACTCTGGCCGTCGCCGCCCACCTCGAAGAGATCCTCGGTGGGTACCAGCCGCCGCCCCTGGCAGCGTAAACCGCTCAGGCGCTCACCCATTCCTGATCTGCCTCGCACGCCTCCTGCCAGTGGCAGCTGGCGCATCGGCCGCCGGGCGAGGAGGTCGAACCTCACGGTATGAGCGCGCCGATCCGGTGTTTAAGGGCGCGGGGCCCCTGCGCCCACATACATTTGGCCCCTTTAAGCCCACATCCTCGCCGACCTTTGGACATTCCAGCGACCTTTGGAGCACAAAGTACATGAGATGTACTTTTCGCTCCAGAAGTACGCGATGATTCCAAAAGTCGTGGGCAAGTCGGGGCGTGCCAAGCACGGCACGACCTTGTCGACCAAGGCCTCCGCCGTTTCTCTAGGAGCCTGGCCCCCCAACCTGGCCTGGTGCTACAACCACTTCAAGCGCCGGGGATTGAGCGAGAGTCTGGTACACGACGCAGTACCGCTCGGTGGAGGCGATCAGCTTTTCGAGTTCCTCCTCCGATGCCGTCGAGTCAAGCTCGAAGATCAACCTTATGGTGCGAAACCCGACCGGCGCGCTCCGGTCGACGCCGAGAGTGCCCCTGAAGTCGAGGTCGCCCTCTGCCCGAACGACGCCAGTCACCTCGATGCCACGGTTGGTGGCGACCGACCGCAGAGTCACGCCGGCACAGGCCACCAACGCCTGGAGAAGCATGTCGCCCGAGCAGGCCAGGCTGCCATCTCCTCCGGTCGCGGGGTGCAATCCCGCCTGCACGAGAACACGGCCGGTTTCAACGGAGCAAGTGATCTCCGAGTCATCCAGCGAGCCCTGCGCCGTAAGTGTCACGAGCGCCTGTCCCGCGTCGGCGGAATACTGGTCCTTCAGTGGCTGCTGGATCTTGCGCAACGTGGCAGCGTCCATACCGTCACGTTAGCCCTGCGGAGATCGCCCCGTTGCCTCAGATGCCGTATTCTGGACGTCGAAGGGAGCGAGCGCTGGCAGCCCAAATAGTCACCCTCCTGT
Source organism: uncultured Acidimicrobiaceae bacterium (assembly GCA_963834725.1). Taxonomy (GTDB): domain Bacteria; phylum Actinomycetota; class Acidimicrobiia; order Acidimicrobiales; family Palsa-688; genus PALSA-693. The sequence continues at coordinate 416,863 of CAWICN010000001.1, read as the reverse complement.
TCACGGACCTGACGGGCTCGAGCGCGCTGCTCGAACGGCTCGGCGACGAAGCCAGCGAGGACCTCAGGCGGCGCCATTTCGCGATCCTTCGTAAGGCGGTGGCCGAAACCGGCGGTCAGGAGGTCAAGAACCTGGGCGACGGGTTGATGGTCGTCTTCGACAGCGCAGTAGCCGCCTCCATGTGCGGGATCTCCATGCAGAGGGCCATCCAACGTCACAACGCCGGCAGCGGAGCGAAGCTCGGCGTCCGGGTCGGCATCCATGTCGGCGAACCCATCCGCGACGAGGACGACTACTTCGGCGCCGCGGTGGTGGTCGCCAAGCGGCTGTGTGACGCGGCCAGCGTGGGTCAGATCCTCATCTCGAGTCTTGTGCGAGGCCTGGTGTCGTCCAAGGCCGGATTCGTGTTCGTCCCGGTCGGAGACATACCCCTCAAGGGCATGGACGAGCCGGTGAGCGCCTTCTCGGTGGAATGGCGCGAGGCCCTCCCGACCTCCAGCGGACGGCGGCCCGGGTTGGTGGGCCGGGACGTGCTGCTCCGGCGTCTCGAAGGCGAGTTGGACCAAACGACGGCCGGTCGATTAAGGGTGGTGTTGATGCTCGGCGAAGCAGGCGTGGGTAAGACCCGGCTGGCTTCGGAGCTGGTGGCCCGCCATCGCGACCGCGTCATTTCGCTGTCCGCCCGCGCCTATCCCCTCGGAGCCACGGCGTCGCTCGGTCTTTGGGTAGAAGCCCTTGAGCGACGGTTGCGATTGTTCTCCGAGACCGACGTGCTGGAGCTGTGCGGCGGCCAGGTCGCCGACCTTGCCGCCCTCCTCCCTTCTGTCAGCGCAGCGGCCAAGGCTCAAACCTCCGACGACCGGCCCCGGGTCAGGCTGCTGAGCGCGCTCGCCAGCCTTCTCCAGAGGATGAGCGAAAGAGCTCCTCTGGTCGTGACCCTCGACGACGTCCACCTGGCTGATGGCTCCTCATGGGAGGCTCTCAACTACCTCAGCCGCAATCTGGCCGACTTCCCCCTTCTCGTCCTCCTCGCGGCCCGGCCAGAGGAGCTTGCCGCGCACTCGGTGGCGGGCGAAGTCGTGTGGGCGTTGGAGCAGGAAGGTCTGCTCACCCGTGTCCACGTGACTCCTCTCGCCAGGCGGGATGTGAGAGAGCTGGCCGAGGAGCTGGTCGGAGCTCCTGTCACTGACGCCCTCGTTGACTGGTTGGTAGCAAGGGCCCAGGGCAGTCCTCTCTTCGTGACCGGTCTGGTTAGGGCGCTTCTCGAGGAAGGGGGGGACCTCGCGCACCCCTCCCTTCGGGCTCTGCCCGAGGATCTGGCCGACAGAGTCCAGGCTCGGCTCCGTACCCTCGGCGGTGGCGATCGCTCCACTCTTGAGCTTCTGACTGTCATCGGCTACCGGGCGGAGCTCAGGGACCTGCTGCGACTAAGGGCTGACTCAATAATAAGTACGGCGATTTGAGCGCACTCCTCTCATCATTGTGGTTGTAGAGGCCTCGGCTCCTGCGCCGTCAAATATCAAGTCGTCCTTGTAAGAGTGGGGTTATCGGCTCGGAGAGGGCGGGGTCGATCCACCATCGGACCGACATGTTATGAGAGAGTTATTCCTAGCGAGGAGGAATGCTCTCAGAATGAGACCCGAGCGGTATCACGCCGAAGACCTGGTCCACCTGCTGCGGTCACGCAAGATCGCCACGATGAGCGAACTGAAGGAGGCGTTGGGAACCCACGCGGACGCCACGGTGTTCCGCAAGCTGGAGAGCTTGGCCTATCGGACCAGCTATTCGCATCGGGGCCGCTACTACACCCTGGAGGAGATAGCTCGCTTCGATGAGTTGGGGCTGTGGTCGTTCCGCTCAGTGTGGTTCTCTCGATTCGGCACGCTTTTGTCCACGGTGGAGGCGCTCGTGGGGGCGTCAGAGGCCGGCTACGACACGGCCGAACTCGAGGGCGTAGTGCACGTCGAGTGCAAAGCTCCCTTGTTAGAAGCGGTCCGCGCCGGTCGGCTGTCCCGCCAGCAGGTGGCCAGTCGCTACGTGTATCTCTCCGCCGATCCCTCGCTGCGACGCCAGCAGTTGGCCGCCCGCCAGGTCTATGACGCCACCCCGGACCTGTTGGGTTTGGGAGCAGGGGTGCGGGCGCTGCCCGAGGAGATCAAGGCGGCCATCGTGTTGTTCTACAGCCTGCTCGATGAACGCCAGCGGCGACTGTATGCCGGGTTGGAGGCACTCAAGGTCGGCCATGGCGGTGACACCCAGATCGCAGAACTGTTGGGCATCGATTCTGACACCGTGGCCCGGGGCCGCCGTGAGCTTCTAGGTGGCGATGTCACCCCGGGCCGGGTGCGACGCCCTGGCGCCGGCCGCAAGGCCACCCCAAAAGGATCCCCGAGGTCATCGCCCGCATAGCCGGGCTGATGGAACACGACACCGCCGGCGACCCGGTGACCGGTATCAAGTGGACCCGGCGGACCACCGAGAAGATCGCCCACGAGTTGCGCGCCGGGGGCATCGACGTGTGCCCCAACACGGTCGGCTGCATTCTCCGCCAGTTGGGCTTCCGCCTGCGGGTCAATCACAAAAAGCTCACCCGCCGGGCGGACCCGGGCAGAGATGCCCAGTTCGCCTACATCACCGCCCAGCGGGAGCATTTCGCCGCCCAGGGTTGGCCCATCATCAGCGTCGACGCCAAACACCGGGAGCTGGTCGGCAACTTCGCCAACCACGGCGCCACCTGGGGCCGCCAGCCCATCGCGGTCAACGCATACGACTTTCGCTCCGAGGCCGAGGGCGTCGCCGTCCCCTACGGCATCTATGACATCAGGGCCAACCGAGGGTCGATGTTCGTCGGCACCTCCCACAACACCCCCACCTTCGCCGTCGACAGCATCGCCAAATGGTGGGTCTATGACGGCCGGCGCCGCTACCCCGATGCCACCCAGCTGCTCCTCCTCGCCGACGGCGGCGGCAGCAACGGGGCGCGCGCCCGGGCCTGGAAGTACGCCCTACAGCACCGACTCTGCGACCGCCATGGCCTCACCGTCACCGTCTGCCACTATCCCACCGGCGCGTCGAAATGGAACCCCGTGGAGCACCGGCTGTTCAGCGAGATCAGCAAGAACTGGGCCGGGCGACCACTCGACAGCTACGAGACCATCCTCAACTATCTTCGAACCACCACAACCACCACCGGACTCAAGGTCAAGGCCTACCTCGTCACCACCGACTACCCCACGGGCATCAAAACCAGCGACGAGGACATGGCCCTCCTACAAATCCGTCCGCACGACACCCAGCCCGCCCGCAACTACACCCTCAGCCCACGCCCCTGACGCCCGAGCAACAACCCGAAGTTATTGTTGCGCCAGCACTAAGTGGCCAGTCTCTCGACGATCTGGCCGCGATCCTCGACAGGCTTGGCCAGGTTCGGCTTGTCGCCGAGCTCGAGGAAGGCAACGAGCTCCTCTACGAGATCAGCCACCCGCTGATACAGGAGGCCATCTACAGCCAGATCAGCGGAGCGCGCCGCCGGTCGCTTCACCGCCATGCCGCACGAGTGCTGGTCGAAGCCGGCCGATATGGTGCCGCGGCAAGCCACGTGGTGCAGGCGGCAGATCCCGGCGACGACGAAGCGATAGAGACGCTTTGCGAAGCCCTTCGCCGCGCCGAAGCCGGAGAGCACCATCGGGAGGCCCTGACCCTGCTGGAGGCGCTGCTCACCATGATCCCGGCCGGCGACACACGGTGGCGCCAGGTGGCTGCCGTCATGCCCCTTACGCCGGAGTGGGTCGTCGACCACCGGGCCGACGTCGACGCCGACGTCGGAGCGCAAGCCATGCGGCGCGCCGATCAGGTCCTCGAACAAAACGGCGATGCGGGCCAGCGCGCAGCGGTCAAGTTCAGCCTGGGCAGCTTCCTGGTTTGGGGCATGGCCGAACTGGATGCGGGCCGGGAATTGATCGCATCGGCGCGGGACCTTTTCTTCGAGGCGGGCGACCAGCATGCCGGCCTGCTCGCCGCCAACGAGATGGGCTACCACCTCGGTATCGCTGACGACCTCGCCGGCCATGCAACACACGCCCGCCAGATGTTGGCGCAGGCCCAGTCCGTCGGGGACGAGTTCCTCCACTTGCAGGCGCTGTGCTCGCTGGCGTGGGCCCTGGCTCCAAGCGGGCACATCGAGGAATCGCTCCCGGTCGTAGACCAGGCGATCAAGATCGCCTCTGACACCGACAGGGCCTACCGGCGGTCCTACATGATCGCCATGCGCGGCTGGTTACGTGAGCTGCTCGGCGACCTCCGCGCCGAAGAAGACCTCCATTTTGCCAAAGAGGTCAATCCGGCCTACCGCGACACTCTCCTGCTCGACTTCACCGCTCAGGTCGCGTGGCTGACCGGCGACCTCGCCCGATGTGTCACGGCCGCGATGGACCAGATCGCCTGGGACGGCGGGGTGGGCCTGCGGCGGGCTCTCGGAGCGGCCACAGCTGTAATTGCGCTGGCGGAGATGGGACGGACGAGCGAGGCGGCCGATCTCCAAGCGACCATGGACCGCTCGTTTCGCGGCCGCCGCTGGTGGATGTTCAGCGTGCTCCGGGCCTGGTCGCAGGCCATGCTTTCCTCACTTTCGGGGGACCGGCGGGCCGGCGTGGAGCCGCTCCTCCGTTTGGTGGAGGACGCCGTCGCGAACGGTTACTGGCTGTGGGGGCGGTTCATGCTGGCCGATTTGGCCGAGTCCGCCGTGTACAGCCGGGACGCCACGACGGCGGAGCGTGCATACGAACTGCTCGCCGACGATCCGGCTCCGCCGGCCGGGAAGCCGGGTGCAGGCCTCCGGGCCCTCGTGGCGGGCGCCGCTGCCTTCGCATCGGGCGAGGTTGAGACGGCGGCTCAGGCGTTCGAGCTGGCAGCGGGTGACTTTGAGGCCGTCGGCTGGACGCTGATGGAAGGTCGGGCCCTTGCCCTCCTCGGCCACTGCTCGGGACGGGCCGACCGCGAGCGGGCGACGGACGCCCTGGAGCGCGCCGCCAGCATCTTCGAAGGCTGCCAGGCGGCGGTCCGCCGCCGGGAGGTCCTGGCCGACCTCTCCGGACTGGGCGCAAGGGGACGCCGGAAGAAAACAGAGCTGCTCGGCCCTACCGCGCTGAGCAAGCGCGAGCTGGAGGTGGCACGCCTCGCCGCAGCGGGGTGTTCTGCCCGCGAGATCGCCGACCGGCTGTTCATCGGCGAGCGGACGGTCGAGACCCACCTGACTAACGCCTATATGAAGCTCGGGGTCTCGTCGAAGCTCGATCTGGTGCGGCGGGCTCCGGAGTTGGGCCTCTAACCGCTCCGTACCGCAAATCCGTACACGCCCGGAGGTTGCGGCGCATCGGATTCCTCATGGTGACACTGTCACCAAACCGGGAGGGCAAGATCATGACCGTACTGTCTGACGAGACACTGGATCGCTGCGCGGCTCGCAGCGCCGGCTACGACCGCGAGAACCGCTTCTTCACCGAGGACTTCGAGGAGTTGCGGACCGCCGGCTACCTGCTGATGGCGGTGCCCACCGAGCTCGGGGGCCTCGGCATGACCCTGGCGGAGGTGTGCCAGGAAGAGCGCCGCCTGGCGCGCCGCTCACCCGCCACGGCCCTGGCGGTCAACATGCACGTCTACTGGACTGGCGTCGCCGCCGACCTGTGGCGTAACGGTGACAAGAGCCTGAGATGGCTCCTCGAGGAAGCCGTCGCCGGCGAGGTGTTCGCCGCCGGCCACGGCGAGGCCGGCAACGACCTGCCGGTGCTCCTCTCGACCGCCAAAGCCGAACCGGTCGACGGCGGCTACGAGATCACCGCACACAAGATCTTCGGCTCTCTAACCCCGGTGTGGACCCGGCTGGGCTTCCACGCCATGGACACCAGTGATCCGCAGAATCCGAAGATCGTCCACGGCTTCCTCCCCCGCGACGCCAAGGGGTACCACATCGTCGAGACGTGGGACACCCTGGGCATGCGCGCCACCCGCAGCGACGACACCGTGATGGAGGGAGCTTTCGTCCCCGATCCGTACATCGCCCGCGTCGTCCCCGCCGGACTGGCCGGCGCCGACGCCTTCGTGCTCGGCATCTTCGCCTGGGCGGAGCCGACCTTCGCGAGCGTGTACCTCGGGCTAGCGGAGCGGGCCCTGGAACTGGCGGTGGCCGGAGTGAAAAAGCGGACGTCGATCGCCCTCGGTGGCCGCGCCCTCGCCTACCACCCGATGATTCAACATTCGATCGCCGAGATGGCCATCGAGATCGACAGCGTCAGCGCACACGTGGACCGCATCGCCTCCGACTGGTCGGCGGGCGTAAACTACGGGTTGAGCTGGCCGGCCAAGCTGGTCGCGGCCAAGTACAAGGCCGTCGAGGGTGCCAAGAAGGTCGTGGACCTGGCGATGGACGTATCTGGCGGGACGGGTATGTTCAAGTCGAACGAGCTCGAGCGAATCTACCGTGACGTCCGCTGTGGCGGCTTCCACCCGGCCAACAGCGCCCTCGTCCATGAGCTCGTGGGCAAGTCCGCCCTCGGCGTTCTCGGCGAAGAGCCCCGCTGGTAGCGTCAGCCGGACTCCCGGGGCGATCCCCGGCAGGGCCGGCAGCCGATTGGCAATCAACTGTGCCGGGTTCCTGGAGCGCAGCAATGTCGATCGTGCCATGCCCGGCCCTGCGCACCGGCGCCCGCCCTGGACCTGTCGGCCGTCTGACGAGACTGGCTCCTGGGGTCGGGGCCGCCCTCTGACCGGCCGGCGTCCGTCTCGTCATCGGCGGCCTCGCCGGCACCTCCCGAGGCCGAGCCCTCGATCGACATGCCGGCAGTCGACTCCCCAACATGTTGTAGCCCACCACTGAATGATCGGGGCGCGAGGAGAAGTTGAATCGCCGCTCACGGCACCGCCTCGCCCGCTGGCCAGATCGAGCTGGCTTGTGCAAGGGTCTCATCGAAGATGAGCAAGTGCCGCCACCGTCTCTTCGCTCGACTGGTTCTGTGGCGGGCACCCGGATCGTGTTGGAGGAGGACGAGATGAGTGAGCTCCCCGCCGTGTCGCTTGTGGCCCTGCCGGGCCGCCGGGCCCGGACCATCGAGATCGCCCAGGAGGCCGAGCGGAGAGGATTCCCGGGGATCTATTGCCCGAGCCTGGCCGGCGATCAGTTGAGCTTTTGCGTCTCGATGGCCCAGGCCACCTCGGCCGCGTGGCTCGGGACCAGCATCCAGCCCATCTATTTCCGCAAGGCCTGGGACCTGTCGCAGACCGGGGGCTATCTCAACGAGATCTCCGGCGGCCGGTTCCGCCTCGGGATCGGGGTGAGCCACGGTCCCACCCACGAGCGGCTGGGCCTGGAGACCGGAAAGCCTTTGTCCGACATGCGCTCCTACGTGGGGGAGCTGCGCAAGGCGTCCGACCAGCCCGGCGGGCTCCCGCCAATCGTACTGGCCACCCTGCGCAACAGGATGCTCGATTTGGCCGTCGAGATCGGCGACGGCGCGGTGTGGGCGAACGCGGCTCGCAGCCATATGGCGGAACAGCTGGCCCGGATCCCGGCCGACCGCAAGGCTGCCGGCTTTTTCATCGGCAATATGATCCCCACAGTCATCGACGATGACAGGGAGGTCGCGGCCGCGGTCAACCGGAAGACTCTCACGGGGTACGTCCGGCTCCCCAACTACCGCAAGTACTGGGTCGATGCCGGCTACGGCGAGGAGATGGGCGCGATCGAGAAAGCGTTCGCCGAGGGCCGGGCCGACGAGGTGCCTTCGCTGATGTCCGACCGCTGGCTGTCCGACGTGACTCTGTACGGGAGCGTTGCCCAGGTGCGCGAAGGGGTCGAGGCCTGGCAGGACGCCGGCGTCACCACCCCGATCCTCGTCCCGTCGTCCACGTCGGGGGGCCAGATGAAGGCGATCGAGGAGCTGTTCGCCGCCTTCGCGTGATCCGTCGCCCAGGGGCGACCGTCCCGCCGGCCCGTTCGCAGTAGTGGATCGGCCCGAGCCCCACCCGTCGGCGACGATCGAGTCGCCAGGGACAGCGATGCGTTGCGGGTCTGTGGGGAACGCCAGCCGCCTGTGTCCAGGGGAGGCGTTAGATTGCCGGGCAGGGCGAAGCAACTGCCTTCGGATCAACTCTGGCCGCCGATCAACCGGGAGCGCTCATGTCCGCTGTCAACGAGGTCACCGACCTCACTGTCGACGGCGATGTCGCCGTCATCACTCTCGATTCGCCACCGGTCAACGCGTTGAGCTTCAACGTGCGCGACGGGCTGTTCGAAGGATTCAAGGCCGCGATCGCCGATCCGACGGCCGCCGCCATCGTGCTCATCTGCGGTGGTCGCACGTTCATCGCAGGGGCCGACATCTCGGAGTTCGGTGGCCGGCCCAAGGGGGCCAGCCTGTTCGAGGTGCAGGAGATGATGGAGAGCTCACCGAAGCCGGTCGTCGCAGCGATCCACGGGACCGCGCTCGGGGGCGGGCTCGAGGTCGCGCTGTGCGCTCATTACCGGATCGCCGTCCCGAGCGCCCGCTGCGGGCTGCCCGAGGTCAACCTCGGGCTGCTGCCGGGGGCGGGCGGCACTCAGCGCCTGCCCCGGATCGCCGGTCCTCGGCGGGCGCTGGAGATGATGACCGCCGGCAACCATGTGCCCGCCCAGGAATGTCTGGAGATGGGCTTGGTCGACGAGCTGGCCGGCGAGGACACGCTGCGGGCCGACGCGATCGCGTTCGCCCGCCGCCTGGCGGCTGAGGGGGCGCCGCTGGTCAGGATCAGCGACAGGCCGGTGGAGCCGATGTCCGCCGACGATTTCGCGGCGTTTCGGGCGGCCAACGCCAGGAAGTTCCGCGGCTTCAAGGCGCAGGAGGCGATCATCCAGACGGTCGAGGCGGCGGTGTCGCTCCCCTTCGCCGAGGGCCTCCAGGTCGAGCGGGACCTGTTCGGTGGGCTGGTCACCAGCCCGGAGTCGGCCGCCCAGCGCTATGTGTTCTTCGCCGAGCGCGAGGTATGGAAGATCCCCGGCGTGCCGGCCGGCACCCCCACCATCCCGGTGGAATCGGTGGGGATCGTCGGGGCCGGCACGATGGGCGGCGGGATCGCCATGAACTTCGTCAACGCCGGCATTCCGGTCACCGTCGTCGAGACGGCCGAAGAGCCGCTCGACCGCGGTCTCTCCGTGGTGCGGGCCAACTACGAGCGCAGCGCCCGCAACGGCCGGTTCCCCATGGCCGACGTCGACCGGCGGATGCAGATGATCACGGGGTCGCTGTCGCTCGACGATCTGGCCTCGGCCGATCTGGTAATCGAAGCGGTGTTCGAGCGGATGGACATCAAGAAAGACGTGTTCACCCGGCTCGACGCGATCGCCAAGCCCGGAGCGGTGCTGGCGACCAACACCAGCGGATTGAACATCGACGAGATCGCCTCGGTGACCGGCCGTCCAGAAGCCGTGATCGGCCTCCACTTCTTCTCCCCGGCCAACGTCATGCGCCTGCTCGAGGTCGTCCGGGCCGACCACACCTCGGACACGGTGATCAGTACGTCCATGCAGATCAGCCGGCGCATCGGCAAGATCGCCGCTCTCGTCGGTGTCTGCCCCGGGTTCGTCGGCAACCGGATGCTGGCCCAGCGGGGCCGGGAGGCCGGAGCGCTCCTCGACGAGGGCGCCATGCCGTGGGACGTCGACCGGGCACTCTACGCGTTCGGCTTCGCCATGGGCCCGTTCCAGATGTCGGACCTGGCCGGGCTCGACATCGGCTGGGTCAAGGAGCAGTCCAAGGGTGAGAGCATCCGCGACCGGCTGTGCGAGCTCGACCGGCGGGGCCAGAAGACCGGCGCCGGCTATTACGACTACGACGCCAACCGGAACGGCTCGCCGTCGCCGGTGACGGAGGCCATCGTCCGGGAGTTCGCCGAGCGCAGTGGGCGCAAGGCCCGCTCGTTCACCCAGGAGGAGATCGTCGAGCGGCTCATCTACCCGATGATCAACGAGGGAGCGAAAATCCTGGAGGAGGGCAAGGCGATCCGGGCGTCTGACATCGACATCATCTGGATCAACGGCTACAACTGGCCGGCCTACCGGGGCGGCCCGATGTTCTACGCCGACCAGGTGGGGCTGGACAACGTCCTCGCCCGCCTGCAGGAGCTGACCGGGACTGTCGGCCCGCAATGGACGCCGGCGCCGCTGCTCGAGCGCCTGGTGGCCGAGGGCAAGCGGCTCTCCGAGGTGCGGGCGACGACCGGGATCGCCGCCAGGTAAGACCACCGGCCCGGCCCGGGGTGCCCGCCGGGTCCGGCCGTGTCCGGCCGCCGGGTCGGGCCGTGCCCGGTCGGAGGTAGTGGTCTAGCATCGTGGCCGACGGTACAACCGAAGGGAGAGAAGGCTCAGCTCGGAGTTCCGGGCTGACGGCTCTCCGGCGGTAGCACCGGCGTCGGTCTAGGTCCGGCGATCGGTCGGACAGAGGGAGACTTCAGATGCGCGAAGCAGTTGTCGTGTCTTATGCCCGTACCGGTCTGGCCAAGTCGGCCCGGGGGGGCTTCAACATGACGCCGGCGATGACAATGGCGGCTCACGCCATCTCGAACGCCGTCGCCCGGTCCGGGGTCGAGCCCGACGCGGTCGAGGACGTCTATCTGGGCAACGGCGCTCACGGTGCCGGCAACCTGGCCCGCCTGTCGGGGCTGCTGGCCGGTCTGCCCGTGACGACGGCCGGGGCGACCATCCAGCGGCACTGCTCGTCGGGTCTCAACGCGGTCGCCCTCGCCGCCAATTACATCAAGGAGGACGGCGCCGACGTTGTGGTCGCCGGCGGTGTGGAGTCCATCTCGATGCCCAACCCCGGCTTCGGCGGCTCGGCCAACATGGATCCGAAGCTCACCGAGATGTACCCGGCGATCTACATGGCCATGATCGAGACGGCAGATATCGTCGCCGAGCGGTACGGGGTGAGCCGGGAGGCCCAGGACGAGTACTCGCTGCAGTCCCAGCAGCGGATGGCCGCCGCCCAGCAGCATGAGCTCTTCGCCGATGAGATCGTGCCGTTGAAGACCAAGATGAAGCTCGTCAAAAAGGAGACGAAAGAGGAGACCATCGTCGACACCGTGGTCGACCGCGACGAGTGCAACCGGCCCGAAACGACGCTCGAGGGACTGGCCAAGCTCCAGCCGGTGCGGGGCGAGGGCAACTACATCACCGCCGGCAACGCCAGCCAGCTGTCGGACGGCGCCGCCGCCGTGGTGCTGATGGAGGCGGCCGAAGCGGAGCGCCGCGGGGTACGGCCGCTGGGAGCTTTCCGGGGGTGGACGGTTGCCGGGTGCGAGCCGGACGAGATGGGCATCGGTCCGGTGTTCGCCGTGCCGAAGCTGTTGAAGCGCCACGGCCTCGATATCGACGACATCGACCTGTGGGAGCTCAACGAGGCGTTCGCCAGCCAGTGCCTGTACGCCCGGGACCGGCTCGGGATCGACAACGAGAAATACAACGTCAACGGCGGGTCGATCGCCGTCGGCCATCCGTTCGGGATGACCGGAGCCCGGTGTGCCGGGCACATCCTCCAAGAGGGCCAGCGACGGGGGGCGCGATGGGGTGTGGTCACCATGTGCATCGGCGGCGGCCAGGGCGCGGCCGGGCTGTTCGAGATCTACTCCTGACTCATTGCAGCGGTCTTATCCTGCGGATATGGCCCGACCGGCCAGTGCACCCGCAAAGAACATATCGGCGGCCCCGCCGTTCTCCCCGGCGCAAATGTAATCGGCCTGATGCTCGAGACCGTTACCGACCTGGCCGCTCCACCGCCAGAGGTGCTACATGATCAACCCCAGCCTGAACCAACTCACCTTCGACAAGAAGGTCGTACTGGAACGCTTGCGGGAGAACCGCTCGATACATCGCCAAACCTTCGAGGAAGCGCTTGAGGGATATGAACGGCGAATGGTGCAGGAGCTCCAACGCCGCATTCGAGATGTTCGGAAAGGGGTGCCCATCGAGCAGTACATCGGACTGGAGACACCTGCCGATCACACGAAGGATTACGACACAATTATCGAAATGTTGGAATTGACCAATGACGACACGGTGGTGCTGACTGTCCCGGAGTTCCGGCAATACATGCAGGACGAGTGGACCTGGAAGACCGATTTCGTGAACACCGCAAGCGGGTACGGGTCCGCCACCGCGGCGCGGCTGGCTCGCCGCGCTCCTGGCCCTTCGGGTCAGTGACCGCCCCGGCCACGGACGCCTCCGTCGCCGTCTATGACGTAGTACTGCTGGCTCGACCAGTTCCGAGCGGCCCGATCAAACGGTGGCCGTCGAGCAGGCGTTGGGCCTCCTCGTCAGCCAGAAGTGTCGGCCGTATCCGTTGGTGGCGCCGATTTGCTGATCGGCGCTTACCGCCACGCTAGGTCTCCATACGGGCGGCATGCGGACCGGCTGTCGTGTCCCCGGTGCGCTCTACCAACTACACGGTCCCAGCGGCCTGCCGAGGCCGACGACGTCGCCTGGCGAACTCTCGCCGCGCAGATCCGACCCTCACTGACGGCCATCACCAACGCCGATCACACTGCCCATGCTCTTGTCAGACCGACTCACCCGACCGTTGAATCCTGGCTCGGACGGTTCGCTTGTCGTCAGTTTTGAGGGCGGTGGCTTCTCCTTCGCCCGGCGAGAAGGCGACGCTGTCTTCAGGGTCGAGGTCAGGAGTCGCGATTTTCTGTCGCGATTGCGTCCCTTTCACTATTTCTCTGTAGCGCGGCCCCCTTCAAGTGGGCACAATTCGCAGCAGAAAAGCGGAACACGGCACGATCCGCGACAGAAAAGGGACCTCCGGCTCTACCGCTTCGTGCCGAGTGCCGAGTGCCGAGTGCCGAGTGCCGAGTGCCGAGTGCCGAGCCCGGAGCCGGAGCGCCGAGCGCAGCGAGCGCGGGGAACACCCCGGAGCGAACCTCCCCGATTACAACGCGGAGGACAAGCCGCCAACCGAACGGGCGGTTTGCCCGGGGGACGATGCCAGCACTGCATCCCAGTAAGCAATAAACCTCTCTTCTCCAGCTTCGACACGAGCGAGAGAACCCAACCGGCCCGCTCGAGGTAGGCAACAACCAGGTCAAGCAGCCGGGCCACCGAGGATCAGTCCAGATCAGTTGGCGTTGGCGACACGGCGCAATGTGACAGCAGTATTACGGCGTGCTCAGCGTCAGCGATCTCGACGACTCCATCGAGCGACTATCCGAGGGTGCTGACGGATAATGACGTTGTATGACGCCGGAAGAGGTCGAGGTGACGGGCTTCGTCGTCCCCGAGGGCCTGGCCGATGCCGCTGCCCGCCAAGAACGGGCCGACTGGCTGAAGCGGCTGCCGGCGCTGGTGTCGAGGATCGCGGCCGCCTGGGCGTTGGAGCTGGCCGAGCCGTTCGTGCCGGGAGGTCAGACCGCCTGGGGTGGCGACAGCCCGCGACGAGGAGGGCATCGACCTCGTGCTCAAGGTTGGCTGGCCGCACCCCGAGGCTGCTCATGAGGCGGACGGCCTGCGGGCCTGGGAGGGAGTCGGAGCTGTGCACCTTCACCGGGCCGAAGAGGCGCGGGCAGCGACGATCCTGCTCCTCGAGCGGTGTCAGCCGGGGACGCTGCTGCGGGCTTCGCCTCCCCAGGAGCACGATCTGGTTGTGGCGAGCCTGCTCCGGCGTGTGTGGATCGCGCCCCCGCCCGGCCACCGCTTTCGCTCCCTGACGGAGATGGGCGACTACCGGGCGGACCGCTACGAGCAGCGGAGCCGCTCTGAGCGTGGCCGTCTCGACGCGCAGCTGGCGAACGAAGGCGTTCATCTCCTCCGTCAGCTCCCCAGGAACGCCGGGACCGAGGTGCTCCTCCACACCGACCTCCACGCCGGGAATGTCCTTGCCGCGACCCGAGAGCCGTGGCTGGCGATCGACCCGAAGCCGTACGTCGGCGATCCCAACTATGACGTGACCCAGCACATCTTCAATGGCGTGTTCATTGAGGGCGCCGACGCTCGCTCGCTTGGCTTCGCGCATGGCGGAGCTGCTGGAGCTCGACCTCGGCCGCATCTTGCTCTGGCTGTTCGCCCGCGCCGTAGAGGCCTCGCCCTACTGGCCGGGCATGGCAGAACTGGCGCGCCGCCTTGGTATGCGTGACTTCGTTGTTCGCGACCCCGACGGCCACCGCTTCACCCTCGGCCGAGGCGAAGACAGGCTCCGCGAAGCGGCCGACTATTACGGTCTGTCCCCCGATGAGATCTCGGTCAATCCCGAATGCCTCGACCGCCAGAAGCCAGTCCCGTAACCGGCGGAGTCCCTCGGCACAGCTGATCTGACCGCGGCGTACGAAGTTCAGATCGACAATTCCGGCACTGTTATCTCGTCCGTGAAGCGGCTTGACGCATGCCGATGGGTGACTTTCCCGCGGTTTCTGGCGCCGGGTCCGCTGTCGAAACTCCGGTCAAAAACTGACTTCCCGGTCCGGGGTTTTAGCGCAGGGTGATCTCCACGATCGCCTCGCTGCCGGTCTCGGTCACCCAGATCGTCCTGCCGGGTCCGGCGGCAATGCCGTCCGGGTTACTCCCGGCGGTGGGCAGGGTCAGCTCGGACACGCCGCCGCCGGGAGTCACCCGAGCGATGATCCCGTCCTGGGCGCTTACCCACATCGCGCCGTCCGGTCCGGGAGTGATGTCGCTCAACCCGCTGGCGGCCGTGCCCGCCGGGATGATGGTCACTTGGCCGGCCGGTCTGACCATATCGACCTTCCCGGTGCCGAAGTCAGCGGCCCACACCGTCCCGCCTGGCCCGGCGGCCAGCGCGACGATGTTGCTCAGCGGATCGGGCAGCGTGATCGACCGCGACGGCGTGCCCGATCCGGGCGGGAAGCTCAGCAGGTGCCGGGAATATTCGAAGTAGCCGGTGAGCTCGCTGATCCACCGGGTGCCACCAGCCAGCCGGGCGATAGCGAAGGGCAGCCCGAGCGCGGACGGCACCCGTGTCGCTGTGATCGGCCCGGAGGCAGAGATCGTGTCGATGAAGCCAGCTGGATCGGCCGCATACATGGGCCCGGTAGCCGAGCCGGTGATGCCGGCGGGACCGTAGGTCGGCCTCGGGACGGAGAACTGCGTCACCTGCCCGGCCGACGTGACTCGCCCGATCCTGGTGGTGTTGTACTCGGTGAACCACATCGTGCCCTGCGGCCCGGCGGCGATCTGATATGGCCCCGCTCCCGGGGTAGGCACCTGGTACTCCGTGATCACGCCGGCCGGGGTGATCCGGCCGATTTTGTCGGCCGCGAACTCTGTGAACCACATTGAGCCGTTGGCACCGGCCGCGATATCGAAAGGCTCCGCGCCCGGCCCGGGCAGGCGGAACACTCGCATCGACCGGATGGCGATCCGGCTCGCGTTCAC
The DNA here is from genome assembly GCA_963834725.1 of uncultured Acidimicrobiaceae bacterium. GTDB lineage: Bacteria > Actinomycetota > Acidimicrobiia > Acidimicrobiales > Palsa-688 > PALSA-693. The sequence continues at coordinate 401,454 of CAWICN010000001.1, read as the reverse complement.
AGGAGGAACAGGCGGTGTGCTGACTGGCCCCCACGAGGCTGCCACCGGCCGCAGGGGATGCTGCTGGAAGAAGGCCAGGAGCAGGTCGTCACCGGCCGCGCTGCCGATGGACCGGAACCAGGTATGGCCGCCGGCCGGGAAGACGTCGGAGGTGATGCTGGCGCCCGCCGGGCACTGCGGCCAGGTTTGCTGGATCATCCCTGGGGTGATGACGGCCGGCTGCGGGGTGCCGGCGCAGGTGTCGCGGCTGGCCCAGTCGCGGAGCCAGGCCGGAATGGCCAGCGCATAGTAATCCGGCGATCCGCGTGCGGGGACTCCGGCGAACGGCGCGACCGGGTCGGTGCGGACATGCACGTCGAATATCGAGGCCGGATGCGCCGGATGGCAGCCACCGGGGATCTGGAAGAAGACCCCTTCGACCGGTGCGAAGGCCGCGATCCGGGCGGCCAGCACGCACGCGAGGTAACCGACCATGCTGCCGCCGTTGGAGATCCCAGTCGCCCAGATCCGGGCGGGATCCACGCAGTAGCTGGCCTGGATCGCGCTCAACAGGTCGCTGACGTACAACCCGTCGTCGATTCCGTCAGCGAAGGGATCCCTCGGTCCGCTGGCATCCCAGCCAGGGGCAGCGCGGCCGTGGTCCTGGGACAGCCCCTGCGGGTAGGCGACCATGAAGCCGCGCTGGTCCGCGACCGCTGACAGGCCGCTGGTGCCCTGCATCCCGAGCGCGGTCCCGCCACCGCCATGAAACGCAAGTATCAGTGGGGTCGGCCGGGCAGCGTCATAGCCGGGAGGCAGGTGCAGCCAGAAGCTGCGGTGACGGGCTCCGGAGGCGCGGGCGGGCGGGACCGCGACGGTGAGCTGCGCTGTAGTCCCCGGCCTGATCCCGGGCTGCCGGCCACAGCCGGTAGAGGCGACCGGCTGGTCGACCAGACCGCCCGGGTTGGCCTGGAGCGCGCCCGCCGGGGGCAATGACCGCTGCGGCGTACGAGCGTGAGGGCCACCCGTCGTGCAGGCGCTCGCGATGGCGATCGCGGCGCAGAGAACGACTGCCACACCGGCCGGCCACGCCCTGCCGATCTGCCTCCCGACGGCCATGCTCGACAGCATGGCGCGCCTCACCGCACGCATCAACGCCCGATCATCTTGGCGACGCGAGCGCAGACGTAATCCTGTCGGTGTTCGGGGTGATCTTTGCTCCCGATGCGGTTGCGGCCGCAGCGGAGACGTGCCGCGTCGTGACATCGGGCGGCCGCATTGTGCTGAGCGCATGGATGCCCCAAGGCACAGTGTCCAAGGTCACTTCAGCCGCCGGCGAGGCGTCCGACAGGCGTGGATGCCCCGCCGCCAAGGGAGCCGTTCGCCTGGCACGACCGTTCCGCGAGCGTCGGAATGGCGGTCGGTCTTTAGCGGCTATGGTTGCCGGCGGCAAGTATCGATGTGGTTGTGTGAGTGTGAGGAGGACAGATGTACGACGCCGTGATTGCCGAGACCGTTCGCTTACCAGGGGGCGGCGGCGACCTGGTCGAGAGCTACCTGGCCCGTCCATTGGACTCTGCGCCGAGGGGCGGGGTCGTCGTTATCCACCATCTGCCGGGCTATGACCGCGAGACAAGGGAGTACGTTCGCCGGCTCGCCGTCATGGGCTATAACGCGGTGTGCCCGCATTTGTACTCCCGGGTGGGCGAAGGCATCTCTCACGACGACGCCGCGGCGGAGGTTCGGGCCCAAGGCGGAGTGCCGGACGAGCAGGTCGTAGGTGACGTGGCCGCCGGGGCGGCCTACCTCCGGGCGCTGTCCAACAGCAACGACAAGATCGGCGTCATCGGCCACTGCTCGGGAGGGCGGCACACGTTCTTGATGACGACGGAGCTGCCGATACAGGCGGGGGTCGTCTGCTATGGCGGGCTGATCGTGGGGGACCCGGTGCCGCAGTTCTCCAGCATGGTGCCGCTGGTGGACCGCGCCCCGAAGGTCGGTTGCCCAATCCTGGGGCTGTTCGGCAATGACGACCAGTTCCCCACGCCAGAACAGGTCGACGTGTTAGAGCGCGCCCTGACTGAAGCCGGGAAGGAGTTCGAGTTCCACCGCTACGATGGCGCGGGGCACGCGTTCTTCTCGGTCGACCGGCCGTCCTACCGCGTCGAAGCTGCCGTAGATGGATGGCAGAAGATCGGAGACTTCTTCGCTCGATATCTCAGCGGGGAATGACCGTGTGCACCTATCTCACTGAGAAAGTACCTGTGACGGGGAGCGCGAAGAGCGGTGGCGAGTGGCTGGGCGTCACCGAAGCCGCGGTCTACTTCGACCATCCGGTGCATACCCTGGCCACCCACACGCTCAACATCGACCTGCGTCGGCCGGCGGCCGGACCATCAGCCAGGGTCGGTATCGAACTCACAGCGGAAACGGCCCGAGCGCTGGCTGAATCGATTCTGTCCGTGCTCGCTGCAGTCCCCCCAGCCGTACTCGCCGACCCGTAAGATCCCGAAGTGGCGGCAGAGCCAGGCGCCGGTAACGGCGTGGCCATCCCGATGCCCGCTGATGAGCACCCTTCGCTGAGCAGTGACGGAAATCCCACCGAGCCGCGTTCCGAGACTGTCGGCAGCTGATTCAGTCCTGCGAGTGCCTGACCCGGAGCCGTCAAGTGACCGGCGTGGCGGTCAGCGCGGTGTGAGCTCGTCTGGCTGCCAGGCATTGTCGAACGACCGCTGAAGCGGGCCGTAGAGGCGCAGCCTCGGGACGCAAGCTCTTGCCGGTGATCGTCGCGATCCAGGGTCTCCTTGCCGGTGCTGTCGGCCGAACCATTCGTGACCGACGCCCGGGCTACCGTCATCGTGACACTCGCATATAGCCTGGCCACCCGTGGGTGTGCCCGGCCGCTCCCGCTACAAGGAGGGAACTCGCCATGCTCGCGCCGTACCGTGTCCTTGACCTGACCGACGAGCGGGGGCAGCTCGCCGGGTACATGCTTGCCAGCCTGGGCGCCGACGTCATCCTGGTCGAGCCGCCCGGCGGGTCCGGTTCACGCCGACTGCCGCCCTTTGCCGGCGACGTCGAGGACGTCGAGCGCTCCCTCACGTTCCATGGCTGGAACCGGGGCAAGCGCAGCGTCGCGCTCCAGCTCGACACCGATGAGGGACGCAACCACTTGACGAGGCTCGCTCGCGATGCGGACGTGGTGATTGAGTCGAAGGCGGTGCCGGTCGACCTCGCGGCGTTGCGGGAAGCCAATCCGGCTCTGATCACCGTCTCGATCAGCCCGTTCGGGTCGGCGGGTCCGAAAGCAGACTGGCCGGCCACCGACTTGACAGTGCTGGCCGCCGGTTGTCAGCTGGCCATGACGGGTGACGCCGACCGCGCCCCGGTGCGAACCAGCGTGCCGCAGGGGTTCCTGCACGCCGCCGCCGATGCCGCGGCCGGTGCCATGGCGGCCCTTCTGGAGCGAGCCAGCAGCGGTCTCGGCCAGCACGTCGACATCTCGGCCCAACGGTCGATCCTTCAGGCCACCCAGAGCTGCGTACTCGCGGTGCCGCTCGGCGGGTCGCCCGTACTCCGATCGAGCGGGGGTGTCCGGGCGGGGGGCTTGGACGTGAAGCTGCGCTGGCCCTGCAAGGACGGCTTCGTATCAATCACCTTTTTATTCGGGAACTCAATGGGGCCCTTCACACGACGATTGATGAACTGGATCCACGAGGAGGGCCATTGCGACGAAGAAACCCGCGACAAAGACTGGATCGGCTATGCGGAGATGCTCTACGACGGGCGAGAGCCGATCTCGGAGTACGAGCGGCTCAAGCAGGTCGTCGAAGAGTTCTGCCTGACCAAGACGAAGGCGGAGTTGCTCGAGGCGGCGCGGTCCAAGGTGCTGTTGATCGCTCCGGTCGCCGCCCCCGACGACATCATCGAAAGCACCCAGTTCGCCCTCCGCGACTTCTGGGACGAAGTCGACGACCCAGTGCTCAAGGATCGACCGGTACGCGCGCCCGGACCGTTTGCATGGGGTTCCAGCGCCGCCATCCGCCTCGGCCGGGCGCCACGCCTGGGCGAACACACGGACGAAGTGCTGGCTGCGCCGGTGCCCGCCACCACGCCGGCGCCGGCGACGACAGCTGCGGAACGCCGGCTACCGCTAGATGGAGTGAAGGTGTTGGACCTCACGTGGGCGATGTCGGGGCCGCAGACGACCCGGGTGATGGCGGACCTCGGCGCCACGGTCGTCCGTGTTGAGTCCACCAAGGTGACCGACGTAGCTCGCACCGTGGCGCCATTCCTCAATGATGTTCCCGGCGCCGAGGCGTCAGGACTCCTGTTCAACATGGGAGCCGGAAAGCAGAGCATCACCCTCAATCTCCGTACTCCGGAGGGTCACGGCGTGCTCGAGGACCTGATCCGCTGGGCCGACGTCCTCATCGAGTCGTTCTCCCCGCGCGGCGCTACCAGCCTCGGGCTCGATTACCAGCGCGTTGCTGCCGTCAACCGCGACATCATCATGATGTCGAGCTGCCTGTTCGGTCATAGCGGTCCGCTTGCTGAATACGCCGGATTTGGCACCATGGGCGCCTCACTCACCGGCTTTTTCCACCTCACCGGCTGGCCCGACCGTCCGCCGTGCGGTCCGTTCGGCGCCTACACCGACTACATGTCGCCCCGCTTTGCGTTCTGCACAGTGCTGGCCGCGCTGGACGAACGCCGGCGCACCGGTCGCGGTCAGTATTTTGACTTCGCGCAAGCGGAGTCGGCCGTGCACTTCCTGACCCCGGCATTGCTCGACTATGTCGTGAACGGGACCGTTCAGGCGGCCGCCGCCAACGCCGACCCCGTCATGTCGCCCCACGGTGTCTACCCGAGCGCCGGCAACGATCAGTGGGTGGCGATCGCTTGCCGCGACGACACCGACTGGCACCGGCTCGCCGGGGTGCTCGGTCGGCCCGATGTCGCCCATCTTGCCGTCGACGAGCGTCGCGCTCGGGTGCTCGAGCTCGACGGCCTGGTGGCGGCGTGGTCCGCCGGCCTCGATGCGGCCGCCGCGGCCGCCATCCTGGTCGGGGTCGGCGTGCCCGCGCACGCCGTGCAGAACTCCGCCGAGTGCGCGGTCGACGAACAACTTGTCTATCAAAACCACTTCGTCACCGTGCCGCACGCCGAACATGGAACCGTCGTGGTCGAGGCCAACCGGCTCGGTCTGTCCGCCACTCCCGCCGTCATCCGGCGCGGGCCGCCGGTCCTGGGCGAGCACACCGTCGAAGTGCTCACCGGGCTGCTCGGGTATCCCGAGGATCGCCTCGGCGACTTGTTTGCCGCCGAAGCTCTCGATTAGCGGCACCCTACAGGGCGTGCCGGGCTGTGCCTGCACGTGGCGGGTTCTCCTGTCAGGCCAAAAGAAGTCGGGGAACGGTGATCTCGACAGAGGGCCGGCAACTGCGCCCGTCCTCTGATAGACCGGGCGGGGCGGCCTAAGTACTTCGAATCTCAAGCACTAAGTTGCATACGGTGCTGCAATGCTCACTCTGCGGTGAGACGGTCTCGCCATGGGCGGCGCGCTGCCCGCGATGTGGGCGTGCGTGCGACGATGCGCTTGAAGTCAGTGATGAAACGCCAGGTGTCGATCCGGAAGCAGCCAGGGCGAGCGTTGCGGCCGTCCCCATTTCCCCGTCTGATCGTTCCTCCAACAACGATCTCCCCCGGAAGCGGCCGTGGTACCGCCGCCCTCTAACGATAGCGGCCGGCGCCACCGCGCTACTGGCAGCCCTCTCGGTCGCACTCGTGAGCCTTGCTGGGACGAGGAACTCTCCCGCGTCAGCGGCCTGGATCCAGAGCCTGACGGGCACCATCGTGGCGCAGGGCATCGATGGGGCGATGGTGACCACAGCGCCCGACGGGGCCCATCAGCGTGGTTACCCCATGGTATCGATGGCCGCTGAGCAGATTCCCCAATACGAGGCCGCGCCGGACGGCCGCTTGCTCATGCACACGACCGGCTACCCCTCCCCGCCCCGATACTGGAGCATCATCAGGCTCGGCCTGCACACACTCACCACCACCTACCCCGCGGCGCTGGGGGCGTTCGACTCGGCGGCCCTGGCGGAGCCGGCCCCCTTCGCTGACCACGACCACGCCGTGGTCGAGGTCAGCCAAGGCTTCCCGGAAACCCAGTCCAACGCCGTGATCGTCTCCTTGGCCGGCGGGCGAACCATGGCACTCGGACAGGCTGACGCCGCCGCGGCCGACCCCCAATCCTTCGGGGCGTTCGTCTCGGCCCCGGTCAACGCGCGTTATGGCACCGGCAGCTCGGACGCCAGTATCGAACTGCGAGACCCCCACCAGTCGGCTGTCACCTTGGCTACGGCGGCCGAGCTCAACCGAGACGTCGGACAACGGCCCTCCACGCCCGTCGACCTGAGGGTCTATCCCGACCCCACCGGCGACCAGCTGGCCGTGATGCTGGACCCTTCCGTCGCGGTCGTCTCCAACGTGCCCATGGTGATTCTCGACCGCCACGGCCACCTCCTGTCAGCCATACCGCAGGCATCGGGACCTCAGGCATCGGGTCCGGCTGCGAGCACCCAGCCTGCCTGGTCGCCCAGCGGGCGTCTGCTGGCATATCCGACCTACACCAGCACCGGTCCTGCCCTCGCCATCCAGTCCCTTAGCTTGCGACCCAAGATCTACCAGGCGTCCAATCCCAACACTCAGATCGGAAACTGCGTCTGGTCGCCCACCGGCATCACGGTCGTCTGCCTGGCCCGCACCGGAACCCAAACCACATGGGACTTCGCCAACACCACCACCGGAACGCTCAACAGCGTGAAATCCCTCGGCTATCCCATCGTCTGGTTGCCGTCGGGGCGCAGCAACTGAACTAACACTCCCGAGCAGACGCGCCACCACGGTTCCTCCGTAAATACTTGCAGTGGTCGCCGGCGGGTTCGATCCTCGGCGCGTACCACTGGCCCAGGTGCGCTTCTGGCCCGTAGTGCCCTCGACTAACGTTGGGGCAGGATGTTGATCAGCACCGGAGCTAGCGGGAGTTTCCGGGCTATCGATTGTGGGTGCCAAGTATCCCCAGGTCACCGGCAGTTTTAGGACCTCCGGCGTGTATTACCTAACGGCGGCTTTGGTGGCCCGATGTACCTGTGCGGCAGTTCGAATCGTGGCGTAGAAATCCGCGCTAAGTGAGCTGGAGTGGCACTTCGTCGGCGCCGACGGCGATGGTGACGTGGTCGATGGCGTTGAACGGCCGTGATTGGTCGTAGTTGTCGGCGGTCTGCCAAGGTGCGGTCGGTGCGGCAGCCACAACGCGGTCGATCTCATCTATAAACATGCAGCGCCACCGCTTGCGAGGGTCGGCCGGCAGTACTCCGGTGCTGGTCTGCCCGCCGACCTGGAAGCCCAGCAGCAGGGGCCGGTGGTTCTTCCAGCCCAGAGCGTGGGGGCAGATGAGCCGTCGGCGGCCGTGGTAGACGACCTGCACCGCATGCCGCTGGCGTAGCGCCTGTTCGAGGGGGGCCCAGGCTGCTGGCAGCGGGTGGATGGGCGTGATGGTCATGGCTGGGTGGGTGCGTAGGCGTCCAGGCCGAACAGGTGGTAGAGACGGCGTTGGCTGGGGTCCATCTCGGTGAGCATCCTGCGGGCCCGTGGTCGGCCCCGCTCACCTTGGTAGAGCAGCATGGTCTCTTGAATGCCGGCCAGGGTCTCGATAAGTGTCCGCACGCTGAGGTGCAGGCCGGCCCGGTCGGCGTCGCGGACCATGAGGCGGGCGGCCAGCAAGGCCAGGACACAGGTCAACACGTGCACCCGGATCTGGTGGTCGGTCCAGTGGAACATGGGCGAGAAGGAGACCACCTGGGGATCCTTCATTTGGCGGAAGTCGCCCTCGGCGGCTTCTTGGGAGCGGTAGTCGGCCACGATCTGGGCCACCGAGGCCAGGCCCTTGTCCTTGTCGGTGAAGAGGATCCGCTTGCCGAACAGCTCTTCTTCCAGATCGGTTCGTGCCGTGGGCTTGGTCCGCCACACCAGGCGTAACTCGGCCGGCTCGTCCCCGCTCAAGGTGGTGGAGATGATCCGTTTGAGCCAGCGGGGCTTGAGGATGGCGGCGATCTCGTCTTCGACCTTGTCCTTGGGCTTGCGGGTTTTTCCCCGGCCCAGGCGGGCGGCCAGCTCAGCCAGCTGGCGGCGGGCCTTGGCCAGGGTCTGATCCAGGCCCCGGGACTGCTTGTCGTGCAGGGTCTGCGAATAAGTGACCACGATGCGCCGCTCCACTCCGAAGACGACCTTGCGGGTTTCAAAGGCCCGCAGACCAGGAAAGCGCTGGGCATCCACCATCCGGTAGCCGCGCTTCGGGACGGCCAGCAGGTCGGCGTGGTCGGAAGGCGGCAGCGAGGCCACGAAGTGCAGGGGGGTGCCGTCCACGAGCTGGTAGTTGTCTTCCGAGTTCTGGCCGGCGTCGAAGACCAACGTCAGCGCGGCCGGATCACCGGCCAGGGCCTGGAAGCGGGCCATCAGTTCTTGCACCAGCTGCGGGAACTGGGTGACGTCGGGCTTGTCCCCCGGATAGGCGTGCGAGACCAGCGGAATGCCGCCGTCGGTGGACACGATAAGCCCCAGGCCGATCAGCCGCAGGTCGTTGCGCTTCTGCTTGGCATGGCCCCGCTGGGCGAGGGGAGCCCGCTCGTTGGCGCTGTCGATGTGGGTGGCGAAGTTGGTCATGTCCAGTACCAGGCCGGCCGTGTCGATGGAGAACTCCTCGATGACATGAACCACGATGCGCCGTTCGATCTCCTGCAGCTGGTGGTCGGAGAGCAACTCCATGGCGTCCCAAAAGCGCCGGTGGTCCAGCCCCGAGGTGGGGATCTTCACGAGCCGGTCGCCCGCGGTCTTCTGCCACCAATCGGAAAACCGGCGTTTGGAGCAGGGGTCGACGATCCGGTTGGCCACCGCCAACGCCAGGTAGGTCCCCACCGACGCCGCCGCATCGGCCCGCCGCGGGCCCACCACCTCATCGACGATCTCAGCCACCCGGGCCCGGGCCAGCATCGACCACACCGCGGCCAGGTCACCGAAGGCCAAATGCCGGCTGCGGTCCGGTTCGCCCGGCCCGCTCCCCGACAGGCGAGCCACGATCTCCTCGGCCGGACCCAGGTACCGCTGAGAGACGATGCGGGGTTTACCCCCCACCCGGGCCGACTCCACCAAGTAGTAGTAGGTCTTGCCGCCCAGCTTCTTCCCGACGATTGATGACATATTCTAGGTAATACACCATCTGGGCCAAGATCGCGAGCACCTCACCAGCACAAACGCGCTGGTAGTGACCTATTTTTGAGAAAATCTTGCTCAGCGCGGTCAGCCAGTGCGATCAGCTAGCCCGGAAACTCCCGCTAGGAGGGAGCCATGAGCCGCAGATCATACGTCGGCAAGGACGTGACGATCAGTTTCGATTCCGATGTGTGCCAGCACTCCGGCAACTGCGTCAATGGTCTGGCGGCCGTTTTCGACACGGAGAAGCGGCCCTGGATCAACCCCGATGGCGCGCCCCGCGACGTCGTAATCGCCCAGGTCGCCCTCTGCCCGTCGGGGGCGCTCCGAATCGAGCCCAGCGGCTGATCCACCAGCTGGCGACCGACACCGTTCGAGAACTCGTTTGGCCGTCAGCCCATCCGCTCGGCACCCTCCTGGCCTCTGCGATCGTCGCTGTTTTGTTGCATTGGGCCTGTTAGGCGGAGGCCCGCCAGACTCATAGCTCGGCGGACAGACCGCCGCCGCTTCGGGCGTTAGGTGCGGTAGACGAGGAGAAACTGGTGGGGGCAGCGTCAGGCATGATGGACGGAGGCCTGAATACCGCCGTAGGCCTGTCGGGCCGATCCCGGCTGCTGAACCTGCTCCACGCAGCCTACGGGGTGGGCACGGCCATCGGGCCTCTGCTGGTGACCGTAGCGATCGTGATCGGCTCCTGGCGGCCGGCGTACGCCGCGCTGGTGGCATTCGACGTCGTGCTCGCGCTCCTCTGGTTTTCTCTGCGTCACCGTGAACCCGAAACGAGGAACGGGCCGATCACCCCGAGTGGCACCGAGCTGGGCTTCCAGCACCCGAGCGACCGCTGGTCCCGGCGACGCAATAGCTCGGTCGTCGTGGCCGGAATGGGCATCTTCTTCGTGTACACCGGTCTGGAGGTGGCGGCCGGCCAGTGGGAGGCCAGTTTCGGCCGAGGGCAGCTTGGCCTATCTCCAGCAACGGCCGGGCTGGCCACCTTCGGTTACTGGGCAGCACTCACTGCAGCCCGGTTCGGGCTGGCCCTGATACCTCGTCTGCCCGCACCACACCTTGTCGTCCGCGGGGGCAGCGTTGCCGCGATCACAGCCACTGTGGCGATCTGGTGGCAGCCCGACGTGGCCGTCACACTTTTCGGCTTCATCCTGCTCGGCGCTGGTCTCGCCGGAGTCTTTCCCGCCTTGATTGCACTAACGCCGTCTCGCGTGGGCGACCGGCGAGCCCAGCACGTCATCGCCTGGCAGGTCGGTGCCGCCGCAGCTGGCGGGTCCGCCATCTCGGCAGTCGTCGGCCTGCTCATCGGCAGCTCGGGCTACCGGGTGCTAGGACCGGCTCTTACCGTCCTCGCTCTGCTGCTGATCGGCGGCAACTTTCTACTCGGGCGCGTCGCGCCTCCCGTCGCGGTCACGGTCGAGACCGGATCGCCATAGTCCTCGTTCAAACGAAGCCAACTCCTTGTTTCGGCCATGTCGCCACAAGTGCCGTCCGCACCGAGTTGGACTCCAGGGAACGTTTTCGTCTCGCGAGTTGGGGCGGCCGACCAGCGTGCCGTCAACCGATGCGGTGGCGCCGATCCTGGGTCACATGAACAGGCCGTCGCCCATTCGCTCGCCGACCTCCCCCTCGTCAAGGCCGAGGAGCTGCGGGTACACGTCGAAGTTATGCTCGCCGAGATAGGGCGACGCTCGGTAGGTGAGCGCGAGTTCCGTGCCGTCGGCGTCGCGAAGGATCGCCGGGAAGCGGTCGGTGTGCTGCGTGCCGCAGATGCCACTGTCCATGTGGACAAGCCAGTCGCGGTGGCGCAACTGCGGGTCCTGCTCGGTGAGATGTACCGCGTTCTGGACGGCTGAGGCGGGAACGCCGGCGGCTTGCAGGACCTCAGCAGCTTCTGGCGCCGGCCGTTGAGACGCCCACGCGGCGAGGAGATCGCGCACCTCGTCGCGACGGCGCCGGCGGTCCTCCGCGGTGTCCAGACCCGCCGGCGCGTCCACGATCTGGGCGAGGAGGCGCCAGTCCTCGTCGTCTCGAGCGGTCACCGCGAGCCAGCCCTCGTCGCCGGCGCGTACAACGTCGTTGGGAACGGGGTCGGTGAAGGCGTCTCTGGTCCCCGCGGCCACCGCCTCCCGCCGGTTGGCGCGCCAGTCCAACAGCGCCGGGGCGACGAGGTAGCTGGCGATCTCCAGCTGGGACACGTCGATGTGCTGGCCCCGGCCGGTGCGGCGCCGCGCCTCGAGCGCGGCGAGCACGGCGACCGCCGCGGCGAGGCCACTGACGTGGTCGTTGATCGACACCCCTGGCCCGCAGTCCGAGCGGCCGGCTGGTCCGGTCAGGGCGGTCAGGCCGGACAGGGCGTGGACGGTCGGAGCGAACGTGACATAGTCACGCCACGGCCCGTCGACACCGGCCCCCTGCATCGACACGTAGACCACCTGGTCATTCCACGACGACAGCTGTGCCCACCCGGCTCCCCACTGGTCGAGCACCCCGGCGGCGAAGTTCTCGATCACAACGTCGGCCTGCTCGACGAGACGCTGCAGCACGCTCAAGGCGCGCGCGTCGGTCATGTTCAGCGTGATCGAGCGCTTCGACCGGTTCCACATCACGTTGTAGGGAAACTCGTTGGCATACGGACCCTGGGCGCGGCGCTCGGTCTGCACCTTGATCACGTCAGCGCCGAGATCGGCGAGCAAACGGGTCGCGAACGGGCCGGCCAGCACATGGGTGAAGTCGACGATGCGCACACCGGCGAGCGGTAGCGAGCCGGTGAGTGCACGGCCGGGAGAGTCCCCGTACGCCGGCGTCGACCAGCATTCGAGAACCTCGTCGGCGGCGGTCATCGGCCCGGATCCCGGCGGTAACGGAGGGGGGCATGGGGTGGCGCTGAACCGGGCCAGAGGACCGGGCACCTCGACGTGGTCCTCGACTCCCGTAACCGGTCGGAAGAATCCACGGGCGAGGTGCTGCGGGCACTCGGCGGCCAGCGGCACGGGCAGCACCTCACCGAACGGCACGTGGCGGGACTGCCCGCCGAGGAACACTTCGGTGGCGTCCAGCTCGAGGGCGAACTCCCGCAAGGCGGTCATGAACGACGCCACTGCGGCCGGAGACGCCATCTCCCGCGGGTCGTCGGGCAGCTCCGGCGGATGTCCGCGGTCGGTCATCCAGGCGATCAGCTCGGGCACGCCGCTCGCGCTGGGCGACACCATGCAGTAGCCGCGCGCGCACGGCACGACCTCGTAGGCGCGAATCCAGGCCAGCGAGCCTTGACGGGCGGCGATCGGGGCGCCGATGGGCGCGAAGTAGTCCGGCCACCACCAGAACATCAGCACGTGCTCGCTGCAGGACACGACCGCCTGCTGGTGGGACAGGTCGAAGTGCGTGCCGCGACCGGTGGACCGGGCCCCGACGAGACCAGCCAGCGCGCAGGTGGCCGCATAGAAGCCGCCGATATTGTCCATCTGGCGGCCCCACATCGTCACCGGCTCGTCGGGGTATCCGTTCACCGACAGGATGCCTCCGGCAGCCGCCATCACGAGATCACTGCCCTGCCACTGGGCGCGGGGCCCGTCGGCGCCGAACGGGGTCAACGAGACCTGGACCAGCGCCGGATTGGCTACGGCCAGATCGGAGTAGCCGAGCCCGAGCCGCGCTAGGCCACCCGGGGGTTCGCTGTCGATGAACATGTCGGCGTGTGACACGAGCGCACGCAGCCGTTCACGGTCTGCGGCTCGCTCGACGTCGAGCGGCAGCCGGTGAATACCACCTTCGTACCACCAGTCCAGCAGACCACCCGCCACTGTGCTCATCGGCGAGCCGGCCTCAGCTGGACGCAGGCGGACCACCTCGGCGCCCATCTCTGCCAGCAGTTTGCCGGCGAGGCGTGCCGATGAGTCGGTGAGGTCGACGACCCGCACTCCCTGCAGAGGACCGCGACTCGAGCCGGTCCTCCCCACACCGCTGTCGCTCATGGGCGTTTTCTACTACACGCCGGAACGGCGGGGCTCGTCGAGAAGAGGCGTCCTCGTCAACGGCTCGTGTCAAGACGGAGCACCACGCCCCTCATCTATTACCGTCAGTCCTCCCGCTCGGCCATCCACGCTCGTCCGGCCGAGATCGCCAGCTCAGGTGTCGGCGCGTCCCGCCCCCGTCGACGGACCTCGATCTGTCGCTCGATCTCCGTCGCGCTGGTCCCCCGCTCGGCCAACCAACGGCCGAAGCCGTCGAGATCCCGGTCGAAGCAAAGGGCGAGGCCTTCCGTGGCGTCGGTTACGACCTGGGTCGTCAAGGCACCAAAGCCGCCAAAGACCCGTTCAACGTAGGCCCGAGCGTCATCGTCCCCCTCCCAGAGCAGGAGGATGGTCCGCGAGGACGACTCGAGGTACAGCCACTTGTGCAGGATCAAGCTCTTCGGCACCTGACCCTGCCAGAGGATGGCCAGGAACTCGCCCGTCCGGTGTATGTCAGGTTGAAACTGGGAGAGTCGAACCATCGGGCGCCTCCGGGATATCGACATTGGGCCGTGGACTACAGGCGAGGAGAGTGGCTAAGCCAAGGGCGGACTGGTTGCACTCCGTGAGTAACGGGCAGGTCGCGGAGTCGCGGCCTACTCTCAGAGAAGTTGAAGTTGACTGTTCAGGTAGACGACCGTTCAGGGCGGCATCGGATCAGTGCGGTCCGCAATGCCCGGCACACAAGGATCTGCTCCTGGTTGAATCCCCGGTGCTCCATCGTGACGATGCCTTGCCCGGGCCGGCTGTGAGATAGCCGGCTCTCGACAATGGCGGTCTCGGCACGAAGCGTGTCGCCAATCAGGACCGGGGCGGGAAAGGTGATCTCTCCGAAACCTAAGTTCGCGACTGTTGTTTGAAGGGTGAGGTCTGCGACGCTGACTCCGACAACGACGCTCAAGGTGAACAAAGAGTTGACCAACCTCTGTCCGAACTCTGTTTTGGACGAGTAGTGCGAGTCGAGGTGCAGGGGCTGCGGGTTCATCGTGGTGGTACTGAACCAGGTGTTGTCAGCTTCTGTGACGGTACGCGTCACCACGTGACGGTAGATCGTCCCGGGAATCATCTCCTCAAACCATTTGCCGATAGACCCCTCGATGACCGTTTCGCCTTCTGCCCGGTTCCGCTCAGCGCTCATGATTCTCCTCCTCACGACTCAGACTCCTCGCCATCGCCACACGGGGAGCGTCGATCATCTCTCCCCTGAGACTCAGGACTCCGTGACCTCAGTACGAGCGCGGGAGTCCAAGAACGTGCTCCGCCACGTAGTTCAGCACCATCTCCTGGGGAACAGGGGCGATCTTCATCAGCCGCGCCTCTTTCCAATAGCGCTCGATGTCGAACTCGACCGTGTAGCCGAAGCCCCCATGGGTTTGCATGGCCCGGTCGGCGGCGAAGAAGGCAGCCTCGGAGGCCAGATACTTAGCCAGGTTCGCATGCTCACCACAGGGAAGCCCGACGTCGTAGCGCCAGGATGCTTCGCGGATGACAAGCTCCGCCGCCTTCAATCGGGCGTGCGCTTCAGCGAGGGGGAACGAGATGCCCTGGTTTTTGCCGATGGGACGCCCGAACACAACCCGTTCGTTGGCGTACTGGACCGCCCGTCTGAGCGCCGCCTTGCCAGTGCCCAGGGCTTCCGAGGCGATCAGGATTCGTTCGGGATTCAGTCCATCCAGCAGATACTCGAAGCCCCGGCCTTCCTCTCCTACCCTGTCAGCGACAGCGACAGACAAACCGTCGTAGACCGTTTCACACGAGACGACTGCGTTTCGGCCGAGCTTCTCGATCGGCGTGATCTGGACTTCCGGCACTTGCAGGTCGGCCAGGAGCAGGGTGAGACCATCAGTGCGGCGGGCGCACTCCGAGATCGGCGTGGTGCGGACCAACAACAGCACCTTGTCGCACAGGGTTGCCTTCGTTGTCCATACCTTCCGGCCATTCACCACATACTGATCGCCGTCAAGAACGGCGCGGGTCTGAACGGCGGTGGTGTCTAGTCCCGCTGTCGGTTCGGTCACGCCGAAGGCGACGTGCAGGCGACCGGAGGCGACCTCGGGAAGCGTCCGTTGACGGAGTTCGTCCGATCCGTGCTTGACCACCGGGTTCATCCCGAAGATCGAGAGGTGCACCGCCGAGCAACCATTCATGGCGGCGCCCGATGCTGCGATCTCCTCCAAGACGATGGAGGCTTCCGTTATCCCACGACCGCCGCCTCCGTACTCCTCGGGGATCGCGATCCCAATCCATCCGTGCTCGGCAAGCACCTCATAGAAGTCATGTGGGAATTCATGGTCCCGATCGTGCTCCCGCCAGTACTGGTCCGGGAACTTGCGACATATCGAGCGGATTCCCTCCCGGATTTCTTCGTGAACTGGGTCAGCTTGGAACTCCATCAGCCCTTCCCTTCACTCGCACGGCTGCCTCCTGACGACGGCAAGACCGGCCTCTCATTAGATTGCTCCGCTGATCGCAGATCGACAAATCGGGCGCTCTCTCCTCGGCCGGTAGCCGCCGGCTTGACGGTGCTGGCGACGTGTTCGGACCAGTCACTCACCGCCAGTATCCTGCTCCTGCCGATCAGCCGGTAAAATGGCCTCTGACCAGGCCCTTGTCAAGCTGTGGCCACCCGTCAGGCCCCGGGAAGACCCCCCGAACCGGACCTGAATGGCAACAACCTTTGCGACGCGCCGGGGCGATGCAGTACCCAGAAGGTCACCCGATGGGCCTAGCCGCCGATTGTCAAACCCCGCATGCCCGGGGCCGCTTGGCGGAGGCGAGTCGCTCCACCACATGGCCCACTTCCGCGAGCCCTACCAGGTCCGCCGCCTTCGCCAGGCTGGCCACACCTGGGTGGAGATCGCCGGCTGGGAAGGCCTCAGCCCGCAGGCGCTCAGCTGGGGACCTTGCGTCGTATCGTGGCGGCGGTGACGAGTGCTGTGCAACAGACCAGGAGCTTCATGCGGGCCAAGGCGGAGGGCCGGGTTACCAACGTCGAGCTGTTCTTCGATCTGGTGTACGTGTTCGCGGTGACCCAGTTGGCCGACACCCTCTACCGCCACCATTCCCTGACAGGCGTGTTGGAGGCCACGGTGCTTTTGGCCATGGTGTGGCTAGTGTGGGCGTACACCACCTGGGTCACCAACTGGTTGGATCCCAATCGGCTCCCGGTCCGCGCCATGCTGCTGGCGGCCACCCTGGTCAGCCTGGTCATGTCAGCGGGCATCCCCGACGCCTTCGGCGGAAGGGGGCTGTGGGTGGGCGGCGCGTACGCCGTGATGCAGATCGGGCAGCGGGCGTTCACCGTGTTCGCCCTCCGCGGGGAGCGGTTGCAGCGCAACTTTGAGCGCATCCTGATCTGGTGTGTGGCCAGCGGCGCCGCCGCCGTGGTCGGCGGGTGTGTGCACGGCTGGGCTCGCGGCGGGTGGTGGGCGGCCGCAGTCAGCATCGATCTGCTGGGAGGCATCGCCGGCTTCTCCACACCGGGGCTGGGCCGCTCGACCACGGCCGACTGGCCCATCCGGGGCAACCATTTCGCCGAGCGCTGCCAGGCGTTCATGCTCATCGCCCTGGGGGAGACGATCGTCGTCATCGGCGCCACCCTGTCGGGACTACACGACGCCACCGGGGGCCAGGTGGGGGCGTTCTTGATCGCGTTCGTGGGCACGGTGGCCCTGTGGTGGATCTACTTCGACCGCAGCGCCGAAGACGGCGCCAAGGTGGTGGCCAGCTCGGACGACCCCGGTCGGCTGGGGCGCTCCGCCTACCACTTGGTGCACCCGATCATGGTGGCGGGGGTCATCTTGACCGCGGCCTCCGACCATGCCGTGCTCGCCCAGCCGCGGGCCGCCACCGGCCCATCGACCGCCTGGATGGTCCTCGGAGGAGTTGCGCTGTTCCTCGCCGGCCACGCCGCCTTCAAGCTCCTCGTCTGGCACGTCGTCCCCTGGACGCGTCTGGCCGGCGTCGCCGTCGCCGGCCTGCTCGGCCCGGCCGCCACCAGCATGCCCGCCTGGGGGCTGGCCCTATGCGCGGCGGCAGTGACCATCGCCGTGGCCGCCACCGACCGCCTGCTTGTCCGGGTTCCCAGCCCCGCGCCCGCCTGAGCGCGTCCGATCCACCAATATCACCGGGCTCCCCGCGGCTAGGAACGCGCCAGGCGAATCTTCCGGCGACGTTCGGGTCGCTCCTCCTAAACCGAGATCATCTGCATGGCTAACGGCTTGATCCGTCTGGCGCAGTAGCAGAACCTTCACTCCTTCCGGCGGGAGGCACCCGGCACACGGCAAAGTGGCTTTCAGTGACTCTGGTGCTGCGCTGGGGGCTATGGTCTAGCGCAGTACGGGACCCGCTGGGAGACGGCCATCGACTCATTCGGCCTGGATCCAGCTGAGCATGTCGTCCCGGCTGACGGTGGTCAGCAGGGCTGGGTGGTCGGTCGTCAGGTGGCCCTGGATGACTTCGACAACCTCGTCGTCATTGTGTCCGCGGGCCAGGAATCCGCATTCGCAGCGAATGACTTTCATCTCCCTCCCTTCGCCTATGGCGGATGCGCTCAGCGTAGTGCCAGGCTGTGGCGTGACCTTGGCCTCCTCGAGAGGGGTGCGGATCCAGATCTGCGGGCAGCTGACCGTCGAGTGTGACGGCGATCGGCTCGAGGCGCAGCTGCCGGGACGGCAGGGCCGTCTGCTGCTCACCTTTCTGGTGGTTAATCGGCACCGCCGTGTTCCCCGGGACGAGCTGGCCGAGGCGCTATGGCGCGAGCCCGATCCGCTCGCGGTGGATTCCCGGCTGAACCCGCTGCTTTCGAAGTTGCGCCGGGTGTTCGGCGCCGATGTGGTGGAAGGACGCTCCAGCCTGCGTCTGTGCCTGCGCGATCCCTGGGTGGACCTGGACGCGGCGGTCGAGGCCGTCCATAGAGCGGAGTCCGCCGTGGCCCAGGACGACTTTTTGCGGGCGTGGGGGCCCGCCCTGACCGGGCTGTTCGTCGCCGAGCGGGACTTTCTTGCCGGCGAGGACGCGCCCTGGATCGATGACATCCGCCACCAGCTGTCGGAGCTGTTGTTGCGTGCCCTGGAGTGCTACGCGGCTGCTGGGCTCGGTATTGGCGGTACGGAACTGTCCGCTGCCGTGCGGGCGGGGCGGCGACTCATCCGCCTGGTCCCGCTTCGCGAGAGCGGCTACCGGTATTTGATGCAGGCCCTGGCCGCTCAGGGCAACCTGGCCGAGGCGCTCGGCGTCTATGGGCGGCTTAGCGAATGCTTGCGCGACGAGCTGGGCGTTTCACCCAGCCCGGCCACGCGCCAGCTGTACGAGCGGCTCCTGGCTGCCACCTGAGCTCCTCAGCCGCCAAGGTTTTGCCAACCTGCCGCCAAGGTGGCGACAAGGGCCCCGTTGTAAACCTCTCTCGAACGAGCTGAGCATATAGAGAGGTTGACAATGGAACCAGGCGGAGTTCTGGCCGACGCCCAGTGGTTGAAATCGCAATCGTCCGACCTCATGGTCACGGTCGTCGAGGTGGAGGACCCAGACGGGCGGCCCGGGCACGTGCCCTCGGCCGTCCACCGGCCGATCGACGGACTGTCGAGCCACTGTTGACCTGGTCAGCAACCGGCCAGACCACCTGACAACCCAAACACCAACACAGGAGAGGTTCATCATGACTATCAACATGGACAAGCTGCAAGAGTTCCTCGGCCGATTCGTGAGCGACCTGGGCGCCACCTTCGCCGCCGGCAACGTCGTCACCGGCCACGACCTCGGCCTCTACCAGGCGCTGGCGCAACGCCCGGCCGGAGCCACCGAACTGGCTCAGCGCACCAACACCAACCCCCGCTACATCGCCGAGTGGCTTCGCGGCCAAGCGGCCGGTGCCTACGTCGACTACGACCCAGCGACCGACACCTACTCGATGAGCGAAGAGCAAACATACGCGCTCGCCCGCCCCGATAGCAGCGTCTACATCCCCGGCGCGTTCATCCTTGCGCTCGGCGCCTTGAAGGCCCAGCCCCGCATCGCCCACGCCTTTCGTTCCGGCGGCGGGATGGGCTGGCACGAGCACGACCACAACGTCTTCACCGGCTGCGAGCAGTTCTTCCGCCCCGGGTATGTCGCCAACCTGATCTCATCGTGGATCCCGGCACTCGACGACGTCGCCGACAAACTCGAAGCCGGCGCCGACGTCGCCGACATCGGCTGCGGCCACGGCGCGTCCACCATCCTGCTGGCCCAGGAATACCCGAACTCCCGGTTCAGCGGATCGGACTACCACGACCAGTCGATACAGATCGCCCGCAAACGGGCTGCGGAGGCAGGCGTCGCCGATCGGATCAACTTCGAGGTCGCCTCGGCGTCAGAGTTCTCCGGCGGCGAATACGACCTGGCCGCCACCTTCGACTGCCTGCACGACATGGGTGACCCGCTCACCGCGGCCCGGCACATCCACAACGCGCTCAAGCCGGACGGCACCTGGCTGCTGGTCGAGCCCTACGCCGCAGACGAGGTCGTCGGAAACCTGAACCCTGTCGGGCGGGTGTATTACAACGCCTCCACGCAGCTCTGCGTGCCCAATGCCATGTCGCAACCGGGCGGCTACGCCCTGGGCGCCCAAGCCGGCGAGGCCGTCATCCGACAGGTGACCGCCGAAGCCGGCTTCACTCGCTTCCGGCGCGCCTCCGAGACACCCTTCAATCTCGTCTACGAGGTCAGACCCTAGGTTCGTGCATCCCCGATCAGCTGGAGTGACGATGAGCGAAGGGAAAGGGGTGACCGTGTCGGGCGTTGGCTTGTTCGAGCAGTGGCGGTTGGATGGGCGGGTCGCGCTCGTGACTGGAGCCTCGGGCGGGCTGGGGGCGAGATTCGCCCGGGTGCTGCACGCCTCCGGCGCGCACGTCATTGCCACAGCCCGGCGCGGCGACCTTCTCGAGGAACTGGCCTGCCAGTGCGGGGACCGGATCGACACCGTGGCCGGCGACATCGTTGACCAGGATCACCGGCAGGCCCTCATCGAAGTGGCCGGCCGGTACGGCAGACTCGACATACTGGTCAACAACGCCGGCGTTTGCGACAGCGGGACCCTCGAGGATCAGACCCTCGACGACCTACGGCACCTAGTCGAAGTGAACCTGATCGCCGTCATTGACTTGTGCCGGCTGGCCATCCACCTACTGCGAGCGGCGGCCACGGCCAGCGTGATCAATGTGTCGTCGATATACGGACTCGTCGCCTCCAGTGCCCCCATGCCGGGATACAACGCGACCAAAGCAGGCCTCATCAACTTGACACGCCACCTGGCCGCGTTGTTCGGCCCGGGCGGTGTGCGGGTGAATGCCTTGGCACCCGGATACTTCCCCACCGACCTGACTGGCTTCCTCGCAGACCCGGTCCTCGCCCAAGCTATCCGCGACAACACCGTTCTTGGCCGTCCCCCCGAGGCCGACGAACTAGACGGGCCGCTCCTCTTCCTCGCCAGCGACGCTTCCAGCTACATGACCGGGCAGGCACTCGTAATCGACGGGGGCTGGACAGCAACCTGAGACCCGCCTCAGGGACACCAACCATCGGGACAGCGACCCGCCGATCGCCCGCCCCTGCCCGTTCCGAGGCAGTAATCCCGCCCGCGACAGCCACAAACCGGCGTTATACGGCGTGATGATATGAACTGGCCACGCCTCTCCGTTCCGGAGTCGGTGGCGTCTGCAGGACCCTCAAAACCGACTTGACATCCGGGGGGGCTCTGGCCGACGGGCCGGGTCGATCAGTTTTCTAGCAGGCTGCGGGGTCGATGGTCGCCGTTCGGGCCGGGTGTGAGATGGATGATGTAGCTGGGCTCGACCGGGTCGAGTCGATGCCACACACCGCGTGGCACGATGTAGGCGTCGCCCGAGCGCAGCAGGACCTTTGCCTCGACGCCGGGTGCCCCCTTGTCGCCGTCGTCGAGGATCAACTCCATAGCTCCGCTCACGACGTAGAGGAACTCGTCGCCGTCTGGGTGGACTTCGCCTCCATGGGGTCCGGGCCCGTCAATGTTCTGGATCGCTCCCAGGGTGTATCCGTCGATTCGCTGTGGCGGGCCCGGTGGGGTAGATGCGATGGTCATCGACCAGTCGCGCGATAGGTGCATCACGTTGCCGTCGAAGGGGACTGCCGGCGCCTGTGGGTCGGTGGTCATGCCGGGTCGGAGCCTTCGTGTGGCAGGCCGCCGGCGGGATTGTCGGCCACGAGACCGCCGCGTGCTTGGATATCCGCGAATCTCTCGGCGAAGTGCCAGCGGTGTCCTTCCGGGTCAGTCGCCTCGTATCGGCGCTCGCCGTAGAAGGCGTCCTGGAGGGGCATGGTGATGTTCGCTCCCTCGGCCGTGGCATGGGCGTAATGCGAGTCGATGTCGTGTACGTAGACCATCATCTGGACAGTCGTGTGGCCTATCGTCTGGGGGCTGCTGATCTGGTGAACGTCCTCATTGGCCCGGCCTATCATGACCACACCGTTCCCGGTGCGCAGCCAGGCCAGCATGTGGTCCCCGAAGTCGGTGCGCGCCTCGCGGATCTCGGGTAGAGAAAAGACCCGCTGTAGGTACTCCACGGCCGCTCGTTCGTCGTTGTAGGCCAGCCGCGGGTAGATGTCGGGCATCCGTCGATACGTCGCGGGGTCGGGGAGACTGCTAGTGATGGTGGCCATGAGCTGCTCCTTGTGTCGAATGAAGAGGGCGGGGTCGGCCGGGTCGTCTGGCTGAACTTCGTCAGGGCGGAGTCGGCGCATCCGCTCGATGTCGTCACTCATCACTGTCTCCCGCAGCGCTCGTCGAGTTCGCGCAAACGTATCCTCGCCCGGTTCAGCCGGGACCGCACGGTGCCGACTGGGACTCCCACGGCGATGGCGATCTGGTCGTAGCTGAGCTCCTCCCAGACATAGAGCATTAGAGCGTCACGTTCGACGTCGGGGAGCAGGGTGATAGCGTGGGCGACTTGAGGCCACAGAGTCTCCGCGTCGATGGCTGACACCATGGCCTCGCTCGGGTCGTCGGGCGGTAGCTGACCACCGAGGAGGCGTCCCATCGCTCGCACCCGTCGGGCTTCCCCACGTCGATGATGGGCCAGAAGGTTGGTTGCGATCCCATACAGCCACGGCCTGGCGTCAGCCCGATCGAAGTCGTAGCTGGAGCGTCGCTCAAAGGCCACCCGGAAGACCTCGCCTAGGAGCGGATCGGCCTCGTCGACCCCCACACGGCGCACCAGATAGCGGAACACCACCGTTGCATATCGGTCGAAGACGACCCCGAAGCGCTCCGGGTCGTGGATCGAGGCGGCGATGACGGCAGAGTCCGTCTTGTTCCCCATTACCGGAATTGTTGCCCGTACTGAGGCATCGGTTCGCACAAATGCCCGAGGGACGTCTCGCAAGGAAAACTGTCCCCGAAAACCGCTGGAACGTATCGCCTAACCAGAGGTGAGGAATGTCAGTGACCGCCGGAAGTCGGTGACCGTCTCCCCGCACGAACTAGCTCGAGCCGGATGGCGGAGACTCCACGCCAGGTAATTCGACGGCCTGACGGCCAGCCGTACTCTCCCGGCACCCTACGCGGTACGCGGTAGAGCCGTATCGGCCAGAGCCGTATGGCGAAGCCAGGCGTGCAGGGTCCCCTGGGCGATCCCCCGTCAGTCGCCGCACGCTCGTGGTCGGGGAGAGCCCGGTTGCGTCGGCGAGCTGGTGTGCTGCACACGCGGAACTCATCTGCTCCGGGTTCTCGGGGCAGCTGAGCACCGTAACTCGCGGGTGACCCACCGTCACGTAGGGACGCAAGCCGGAGCCATTTGATGCTGCATGGGGGCAGCTAGTGAGAGCGTGACAATCAGCGAGGTCTGCGGTTCGGCTCGGCGAGGCGATTTAGCTCAATGTGGCGTTGGCTGGTGGCCCTGGGACCGGCCCGTAGAACGGCGCACGCCCGGCCGCTGCTCGTATCGAGCGGCCGGGCGAGCAGGTCCGATTGGACAAACTGTCAGGCGGCGAGGGCAGGCTCTGCAAACACCTCGAGCGTTGCCGGCTCGCTGCTGCTGGCCGACGAGGGGAGGAGGATGGCTGCCACGGCCGCCCCGACCAGGGCCACACCGCCGGCGGAGGAGGGTGGTGTCCATGCCGTGGATGAACGCTTGACTGACCGTGCTGTGCAGGTGCTGGCCAGTGACTCCCCCAGCTGCTGGGCGATGGCGGTCCCGGCGGTGATGGACTGGCCCATGGCGTGAACGAGGTTGGCCGGCAGGCCGGTGCCGGTCAGGTGATGATGAATGCCGGACGAGTAGCTGCTGGAGAAGATGCTGCCCAGGATGGCCACGCCGAGGGCCCCGCCGACCTCGCGGGTGGTGTCATTGATGGCCGAGCCGACGCCGGCCTTCTCTTTGGGTAGCGAGCCCATGATGGACTCGGTGGCGGGGGCCATGGCCAGGCCCATGCCGGTGGCCATGACCACCATCGAGACGAAAATGGGGGTGTAGCCGCTGTGGATGGTGCTGCTAGCGGCGATGAACATGCCGGCGGCCATGACCACCAGCCCGGCGGCGACCACCGCCTTGGTGCCCAGGCGCCGGACCAGCAGGGGTGACAGGGGGGAAACGATCATCAGGCCCCGGCGAAGGGCAGGGTGCGCACCCCGGCCTGGAGGGCGGTATAGCCGAGGACGGCTTGCAGGTAGGCGGTGAGGACGAAGATGGAGCCGAACAGGGCGAAGAACACCAGGGCGATGGAGCCGCTGGCGGCGCTGAAGCGCCGGTTCTTGAACACGGTCAGGTCCAGCATGGGATGGGCGGTGCGCAGTTCCCGGGCGATGAAGGTCGCCCCGCTGGCCGCGGAAAGGCCCCACGCGCCGAGAATGATCGCGGACGTCCAGGCGCGGGTGGGGGCTTCGACGATGCCGTACACGAGGCTGGACAGGGCGGCGATGGACAGGCCGAGGCCGGGCAGGTCGAGCGGCCCGCCGGCGGTGTTGCGGGAGGTGGGAACGAGCCGCCTGACGAAGACCAGGACGGCCAGGCCGAGGGGGATGTTGACCGCGAACACGGCGCTCCAGGAAAAGTGCGACAGCAGAAAACCCCCGGCCAGGGCCCGATGGCGACGCCCAGGCCGGCGACGCCGGTCCAGATGGCGATGGCCTTGGCCCGCTCGCCGGGTTCGACGAACACGTTGGTGAGGATGGACAGGGTGGTGGGCATGATGAAGGCGCCGCCGATGCCCATGAGGCCGCGGGCGGCGACGAGCTGGTCGGCAGTGTGGGCCAGGGCGGCGGCCACGCTGCCGGCAGCAATATGCCCAGGCCGGCGGCCAGGGCGGCGGCCACGCTGCCGGCAGCAATATGCCCAGGCCGGCGGCCAGGGCTCCTTTGCGCCCGTAGCGGTCGCCCAGTGATCCGGCGGTGAGGAGTAGCCCGGCGAAGACCAGGGTGTAGGCGTCCACGATCCACTGCAGCTGGCTGGTGGAGGCGTGCATGTCGCGGGCCAGGCTGGGCAGGGCCACGTTGAGGGTCCGGCACATCGGGCGGCGGACCTCAGATCTCGGTCAGGCGAGTCGGGGCTAGGCCTGAAGCGGCCTTAGCCGGGGTCTGGAGCTGGTGAATGGACGACGAGCGGCCGAGATCGCTTCCGTCGTGGGCAGGACTCGTGCCCCCGGGACGGCTTCGCGCACGACCGCTTACCGGCTGTCTGACTCTTCGGATGCCGGTTTCCGCCCGGCTGGATAGCGGTCCCGGTGGGCGGCGAAGCGGGCCACGCAGGGGCAGGCCACAAAAGTGGACGGTCTGGCCCCCCCCTCCAGGGTGACCGCAGAGGGGCCGCCGACGGGCACCCGCATCTGGCACACCGGATCGACCGCTGTCTCGGCGGTGGTGTCGCTGATCTGGACGCGGTAGATGTCGACGGGGACGGGAATGTTGCGCAGCTCGATGGCGCCGACGTGGCTGACCATGGCGCCGGCGTCTCGGGCCGCCATAGCCGCCTCGTCGGTGACCAGCAGCTCGCCGCCGCGGGCTTGGCCGGCGACCCGGGCGGCGAGGTTCACGCCGGCTCCGTAAAGTCCCCGTCCACGGCGACCGCCGCCCCATGGTGAGCACCCCCTCTGGGCAAGAGCACAGCCTCTTGGTGGACGAGCTCGCTCCTGAGCAGGACACGCAGCGCATCGATGGCGCGGCGGGGGGTGGGGAAGGCCAGCATCACGGCGTCACCGATGGTCTTGACCAGCCGGTCCCCCGGTTGGAGGATGGCGAGGACCCGGTCCCGGAACGCTCGGATGACGCTGACCGCCTCGGCATCGCCGTGGGCCTCGGTCAGGGCGGTGAAGCCGGCCAAATCGACAAAGGCAAACGTCGCTTCCACCGCTCGGTCATCCTGGCCCGATTGCACGGTCCCATCATGCTGGGTCGAAATGGTGACGGCCGTCGTCCACTTCGGCATGGGACAGAGCTAGACGGGAACAAATAACGTCTACTTCGGTGCGGACAACCTTTATTTATCTATCAATTGTGCTGAAGTACGGCTAGTAATCGTGAGGGAAGCAGCTGGCCCCCGACGGCGTCAAACATGGGGAGGAAGGTCGTCGTCATGGTTCGCGTAAGTGTTCTCGAAGAGCGATCTGGCTGGGATGGCCCTTGACGACGTCTCTGAGGCCCTCGGCGCTGGCGTCGAGATAACGCCGAGTCGTGTCGAGGGAGGCGTGGCCGAGCAGCGCTTGGAGCTCGACGATGTCGGCGCCGGCCTGGAGAGCGTCGGTGGCGAAGCTGTGGCGGGGGGCGTGGACCATAGCTCCGGCGGGGATGCGGGACCGGATACCGGCCCAAAATCAGCCACCACCAGCCTGATCAGCACGCCACCCGGCATATGCCCAAGAACGGAATGTTGTGTAGGTCCTTGACCCTGATTCTCAGGTCGGGGCTTTTTTCTTTCCGGCCGCTGGCTGGCTGACCGCTCCCGGTCGACTCCTCCGGTCGAGTCCCGTCCCCTACCGCTCCGCCCCGACTGGATTGGACGCCCTCCGGTTAGGACTGCTCGACAAGCTGCCTCGCCTCAAACGTGGGCTTAGCTATGGATCACCCATTTGCCTTAATAGAACGTCTGTTCGTAGGCTGAGGCGTGCTCGGTCGGCGGCTGACCCGGCAGCGAACGGACGCCGAAGTCCTCGCTTACGCTGAGGACACGGCGCTGCTAGAGGCCATCGCGCCGGCCGGGTGGTCCGGGCCGGCGGGGATACCTCGATCCTGGCCCCCCACCTGCTTGATGGGACGCCGGTCCGTCTATGGCTGCACGGGCTCGCCGCCGAGGGTCTTGTGAACATGCCGATCTCAGGGCCGCCGACCCTGGCGGCGAGAGGCGAGCGGCTGATAGGTGTCGGGGGCCAGGAGAGACTCCCCGCCGGTGGCCAACCGCCCAGTGGCGGCAACAACCACGCTCGGTGATGCGCTCCCAGGGATCGGCGCGGTCAGGGCCGGATCAACCTTGAGCTCCTGGCCCGGACGGTAGGCGTCCCACCGGGGCTTGGCGGACGCGACGTGACGGTAGGCGTCCACAGGGGCTTGGCGGAAGCGAGTTGGGCAGGCGTCCACGCAGGGACCCTCGCCCAGCGTGTAGGGCGAGAGCCTGGACCGTGGCGCCACATCGGCGCCGTCTACCACGATGGTGTGCTCACCATCCCCATTACCGTCCCCGTAGCCGCGCAGGTCAAACCTCGCAAGGTCCAGATCACCCTCGTCGGCAGCGTGGCCCAGGCTGTCGAGGCAGCCATGACCACCACCGGCTGAGCATCGCCGCCCGCCCGAGGAAGCGAACCGGGCCCGCAACCCGTTTTGTCGCCGGGCGGGCATCTCGAGCGCAGCGGGCGTGCTGAGCAGGGTGTGCGACGTCCACGACTCGCTTTTGCGGGGCGGGTGGGCCAGACCGGCCTCTACGGCGCGGGCGGCGCTGGGCCGGTCTGTGGGCTCTCACCGGTGTCGACAAGGGCTTGGGAGACGTTGCAGATCTTGGTATTGAGGGGGGTGTTGTGAGGCCCGGCGCAGGATGTCGAAGGCTGGTCGGCAGTAATGCGTTCGCGCTCCATGAGGATCCCTTGGGCCTGGCCGATCATCGTCTGGGTGGTCAGGGCGGCTTGGAGGGTATGGCGGGCCTCGTCGTCGTGCTCCTCGGCCTCAGGGAGGGCTAGGCCGGCGATCGCCGCAAGGATGACCCCTTTGGCCCGGTCGAGGGCCCCGAACGCCCGGGGGTAGCGGGCGTAGAGGCAGAGGGCGGCGCCCCGAGTGCCATCGTCGGACAGGCGGATCGCCAGCGCGCTGCGTACCCCTGCGGCCGCCGCCTCGGCTCCGAAGCGGACCCAGCGCTGATCGTCGGTCAGGTCCCCTACGTAGACCGTTCCGCCTCGGGTGATGGCGTCGAGTCCGGGGCCTTCACCGGCCTGGTGCTGGGCCACGTCGACCTCGGCTGCGACCGGGTCGGTGCCGGCTGAGGTGGTGACCTGGTCGCCGGCAAGGACGAAGATGCTGGCGAAGTCACAGCCGTCGATGGTTTCCGCGGCGAGGTCCACCACCGCCTGCAAGGTGTCGGCGGCGCTGCCGGCTGAGAACAGGGCGCGGGCCGTTTCGGAGAAGCTGGCCGTGAGGTGCGAGGTGCGGTCTTCGGGGGTGCTGCGATGCTCGGCGCTGACCATGGCTCCCTCGATCGACGGTTGGTGTCCAGGAGCGAACTCTATCGGGGTGGGATCTCCGACAATCTCTGCGTCGCTGTCCCTGCCTGGTGCCGGTGCCGCCGGCCCGCGTAGTCGCCCCTCGGCGTAGCCGGTGCCGGCTGCACCTGTTCGTGCGGGCTGCCTCCGTCCCCGTCGACAGCGCGATCCCGATGCCAACTCACAACAGGTCGACCATGACCCGGTGGTCAAGCTCTGCCTCCTAGGCCCATCTCAGACGGCACAATGGTTGGGGAACGGTGGATCGGATCCACGCAGACGGACTGTTCGGGGCTCGGTCGGGTGAACCAACGACGCGATAGACGCTCGCTCGGAGAGTCCGAGCCGGGAAGTTGAACGCCGCGGGCGTCCTGAATTCAGTCCGTTGTCAGATCGTGCCGTCGACAACGACATGTCACTTCGTCGAGCGCGATTTTGCTGATCTGGCAGCGGGCCAGCGGGTGGGACGTTGCGCCGCAAGTGATCAGCTGCCACCGGAAGCGGATCGGTGCTGGTGGGCAGGCACAACGGCGTCTCTCATACGCAAGCAGCGCATCCTTAACCGAGACGCGCCTACCACGCCGGCTGGACGATGAGGGCGATGTTGGCGGCCACTACGCCGAGAACTTCGGACCGGCTCTCCCATAGGGACCACCCCTGACCGCGAGCCTGCTCGACACCTTGGCCAGCCGTCCGCCCCGACCTTTCGTGCTCCGCTACCCTCCGCCCCGCCGGTCGCCCCCTCCCCAGCCGGCGGGTTCGAGGGGGCGAACATGGGACACGGATCGGCGTACTGCTGAGTTACTGTCGGGGCGGTCCGGTCAGGCGCGTATGGCGTGGTGGGACCGGATTTCGGGGTCGCCGGTCATGATGTCGTGTTGCGAAACGCCCGCCCGCGGCTGATGGGGGCGTGGCCAGACGCCACCGCCGGTTGGTACGGGCACCTGCTCATACGGACCGCGTGCTACGCCTCGGGCTGACAGTCTGCCCGGACTTGTTCAGCCGGTGACGGAGTTGCCATATCCGAAGTGAGGCCACGATCCCGGCGAGGAGCACACCACCGATCGTGGCGAGGAGCAGAGCCACCCCGAGGGGCATTGTCCCGTTGACGGTGAAGTACGAGACCTTTACCGATTTGGTGTTCTGAAGGATGAATACCAGCAGTAACACCAGGATCAAAGTGGCGATTATGACGCCCACCCACGTGCCCGATATGCGAGTCCGCCCCGTCGGACGGGATGAAGGCCCCCCTGTTGGGCCAGGCTGGCTCGGGGTCGAGTTCGGCTGTAGAGGATCCGCCGCCGATGGTGGATTATTAGTCATGGGAACCCCCTTTCCAGGTCGACCAACAACGCACAACTGCGATCTACCCTGGTCAGCGCCGATGTACGCCCCTTGATCTGTCTGTAAAAGGATCCCGCTCGGAAGGCGTCGCTGAGATTTTGCAACCTGATCTGACAGAGCCTCAGCTCAGGATTCACGAAGTGTTCTGGTGCCGGAAATGCCAGTAGTGGTGTGGGCAATTTCGGCGGCGGACGATCTCCAGCCGTGTGATGGGCTTGGCCGGTGGGCAGCTCGCGGGCACCACCGTCGAGGGAGGGGTGGCGCAGCTTGGACATGGCCCGGGACTCTATCAGGCGGATCGGTAGAGGAGCAGCAACCGAACAAAACCAAGCGTACCGCCCGGCCACCACCGAGCCGGCACGTAGATCGATATGTCGGATACTTCTAGGCCATTGTCCGAGGCGGAGGCAATGAGAAGCTGCCTCTGGGTGGCCAGGTGTTCCGCCGTGTGATGTTCGTATTGTCAGCCCGGGCCGGGATTCACTCGTTGGGCTCCTCCCGGCTCGACTCGCCGGTTCTCACACCGTGACCGTCGACCGGAAAGAGCCCCTGCAGTCTCTTACGAAGCCGTGCAGATATTGGAAGCGTTCGATTTGACCCAGCAGCTACACGAGCAGTCACACCGGTGCGCGGTGGTACCGGTCGACTCGGTGCAGGTCTCTGATCGCTGGCTGTTTCACGCGGCGCTCAGGTGCTCCGATGGGAAGCCTCATTTTCTCTGTAGGTCTTCCTGCCTGGCAGGGGTTGGCCGGTTCGGCGACGAGGTAACGGAGTTCAACTGGTGGTCCCCCGATAACGGGTGGGTGCGCGACGCCGGGGATCGCCGTACCGACAGCAGAGATGGGTCGGATCGGAGCCGGTCGAGGGCGATCTAGAGGCCGGGCGTCACTATTGCGGGCGGCGCGGCGCGGTCTCGTCGTGATGTCGTGAGGTCGCCGGGGACCGGAACGTAACCGAGGTGTGCGATGACTGCCTCGAGGAGGGTGACCCCGCCGAGCGTTTTGCTGTCGTCGCTGTGCGCCCGCAGCTGGGTGCGGCCGAGGGTCAAGGCGTGGGCCATGGTGGCAGGATCGTGGTTAGCGGCACGCGACAGGAATAGCGCGAACCGGTCGTTCCGGGCGAATGGCTGTGCCAGTTCGAGTGCCCGTCGCCATACCCGCTCGGCCAGCTCCGGCCGCCGTGACATCGGCGGGGAACTCGGGGTCTGATGATGCTGCCCCGGGCTGGGCCGTGCCCATCTCACCTGATGCTCGGAGGCTCTGGGTGTGTAGGCTCGGTTGGTCGCCCAGAAGAGCGAGTCGCCTGGTCGCAAATGGCCACCAGCGCGGCCCGACAGCCTCGTGAAGTGAGATGCCGACCGAGAGCAAGTCTTGGCAGTGATTCCCATGGCGACAACTCTCCAGGCTGGGCGGCCCGGCTGAGCCACTACCCTGAGCATACAGTAGATCGGTAAAACTAGTATCAGATTTCACGTATTCTAACGCTGATATTTCTTTGGATGGGCAGGCGGAGCTTTTTTGGCCAAACTATGCTCGTGGGTTGTCTTTATCGCCCACAACCCCGATGCGGGTCTCCGAGATCTGGCGGTCGCGCTCGACGTCATTGCGCCTAAGGGCATCGGCGCGGACCAGCGTGGCCGGCTACGTGGTCAACGAGAAGGACGCCGCGCAGCCCGGCCACATCTGTGACCATCATTCTCGGCGCGAATGGATCAGCCAGGACAGCTGATCGGCAAGGTCCTCGGCGGGGCCTCGACGTCCTGTTCGTCGACGCCAAACGGGGCGCAACCTGGTCGATGCGTGGTGAACCGACCCGCGAATCTGTCGGGCGCAGAAGGCGCAGACCCCGAACTGCACCAGTCTGGGGCCGGGCCAGGCGTTCGAGATGGATTGCCGGCTCGTGCCGGACCTACCTCGGCTGTGTCCGCTGGCTGCCCTCTTGGGCGGGAACGTCTGCTACCTGAGGGCTCGGCGGATGATCGCCAGGATTTCTTGGGTCACCCGGGCGGGAGTGATCTCCACCAGCTGCCATTCAGCAAACTTGCCGCTACGGTTGCCGCCTTGGCCTTGCCACATGTCGCCTTCCGATACTGTCACCGACCGCTTGTCGATGTCAGCATCGAGTTGGAGGTAGGGGTGGCGGTCGTGGCGAGGCGCGCCGGTGATCTCACCACTAAATGACATCCACAGGATCAGCTGGGCGTGGCGTTGGCCGAAGTCCTCGGGGCGGTCCTCGATGACACCTCCTCCGCCGTTGCGGCGAAGTCGTTGGAGGATCGCTTCCATCGCGGGGCGAACCTGCTGTTCGCACACGCTCGTGAACTCGGCCGCGAAGTCGGAGCGGTCGGTCTCGAGCTGCGCGCTGCGGTCTGCTGCTGCTTGCTCCTCGCGCAGCTTGTTCTGCATGAGCTGGTCGATCTCGGCCAGGGGGTCGGCCGGCACGGAGCCGCCCAGTAGGTCCGAGCCTCGGGTGATGGGGTCTGCATCAGGTTCGTCCTTTCTCAGCGGCTCGGGTGATGATTCGGGCAGGGTACCTCGGTCTTCTTCCCAGCTGTGGCTGGCGAAAACGCGGTGGTCGCGGGTCAGGAAGCCCCAGGTGCTGACGATCAGCTAATTCCCCAGGGGGTTGCCGTTGCCGGCCTCCGGCAACCGGCTTCTCCTCCAGAGGGATGCCCTACGCGACCCTCAGGGGGCGGGGATGAGCATTTCGCCGTCGCCGTTCGTCACAGTTTCTGGTTGGAGATCGTGGTCGGCTTGGCGACCCAGCAGAAACTCGGTGGCATGGGCGGTCTCAGGCTGGGCGGCGTGGTCGAAGAAGCGGAGCAGCTCCACCGGGAAGGGCATCACGAGGGTGCTGTTCTTCTCGGCGGCGACGTCGACGACGGTCTGGAGGAGCCGGAGCTGCAGGGCGCCGGGGGTGGCGGCCATGGCCTGGGCGGCCTCAGACAGTTTCTTGGAGGCCTGGAATTCGCCGTCGGCGGCGATGACCCCGGGCCCCGCGCTCACGTTGAGCTTCGGCCTGGCGAGACATGGAGCGTTTCATCGACTCCGGAAGGGCGACGTCCTTGAACTCGACCCGCTCGATGCGCAACCCCCACGGGACCTCCGTCGGTCCGTCGATGACCTCTTTGAGTTCGGCGTTGACCCGTTCTCGTTCGGAGAGCAGTTCGTCTAGGTCGGCGTGGCCGATCACCGAACGCAGCGAGGTCTGGGCCACCTGGGAAACCGCCTCGTGGTAGTTTTGCACGTTGATCACGGCTTTGACCGGGTCGACCACCTTGTAATAGACGACGGCGTCGACCGTGAGCGTCACGTTGTCGCGGGTGATGGCCTCTTGGGCGGGGACACCGGCCACCACGGTTTGCATGTTGACCGATGTCAGCCGGCAGCTGAAGGGGTTCAACCAGGTCAGACCCGGTTGGCGCACCTTCGCTTGCAGCTTGCCCCAACGAAAGACGATGCCCTGCTCGTATTGGCGGATGACATGGAACCCGAACATCGCGGGCTGTCCTTCCTCAGGCGGACTCTGACGCCGCCGGCGTTGATCGCTCTCATTTCAGGCCGTCGGGGCCAGTGTCGGTCGGGGCCGGCTTCCCGGGAACGCGGGGCGCGGCCTCAGGGTGGCGGGTCCACTGGCTGGGGTCCAGATGCCCGCAAATCCGGGCGGGGTGGGGGCCATCCCGGCCCAGTAGGTCCGGTGGTCCGCCAGGCGTATCCTCGCCCTCGGCGTCCGAGCCCTCCCCCACTCGACAGCGTCGGCCGCGCTCGGCTCGGCTGCCTGTTCGAGGAGGTGGTCACCGCTTGGCCCGACCAGCCAATAGCAGTGGTAGCAGTCACGGGCCGCGTCATAGGCCAGCCAGGCCGTTCCCTGTCCGACCCAGGCGGCCGGGTCTTTCGAGCGGCGGGTTCCGAACCGGCGTTGCCGGCCTCTTGGAGCATTTAGGTGGGGGTGTCGCAGATGCATGTCGGTCGGGTTCTTTCGCTTCGTTGTTCGCAGCGTTCACGACAACCGAAGCGCCAGGGGGCGGATCGGTCGTCGCTATAGCCGACGGCGGTCCATGGTCGCGTCGTCCCACCGCGACGACGGCGAGTATCACAGGCCCGCCTCTCGCGGCCGGCGAGCGGACGCTTCGCCGGGCTGGAGGCGGATGTTCAGGCGGTGGCGGTGGACGCCTCGACGGCCTGGGCCACGCTTCCGACGTGGGTGATCTCGACCTTGCGGGGTTTGGCTTGTTCGGCCACGGGGATGGTGATGGTCAGCACACCGTCGTGGTAGATGGCGCTGATGTGGTCCCGGTCGAGGCTTTCGCCTAGGAACAGCTGACGGCTGAACTGGCCGTGGCCCCGCTCTGCTACCAGGATTTCGTCGCCTTCTTCTTGGTGGGATGGGCGCGCCGCCCCCACCGTGAGGACATCTTTCTCGACGGTCAGCTCGATGGAGCCGGGATCGACGCCGGGCAGGTCGAGGACGATCTTGAACTCGTTGCCCCGACGGTAGGCGTCGACAGGGACTTGGCGGACGCGGCGTTGGGCCAGCAACTCCTCTGTGATCCGGTCGAACTCGCGGAACGGTTCGAATCGCATCAACATGGTGAAATCCTTCCCTTGACACCCGAACAGCTGGCGGTCTGCGACTGCCATGCCTCGAACGTCTGCCACCTACCCTACTCTAGATCTCTGGTACTAGCAACGATCTTCTAGAAAGTTGCTGGTGTGGTGGTGATGACGTAGTGGAGCTTGCTGACCAATCATGCCCGGGTTCTGGCCTGTGTCGCCCACGACCCTGGGGTGCGTCGGCGCGACATCGCCACGACCGTGGGCCTCACCGAGCGCAGCGCCTACGCGATCGTTACCGACCTGGCCGCTGCGGGCTACGTGGTCAAGGACAAAGACACCGACGGCCGCCGCAACCGCTACCAGATCCAGACCCACCTGCCGCTACCAGAAGACATCTCGGGAGAACGAACGTCGGTGAGGTCCTCGACTTGCTCGTCGACGCCACCACCCGGCGCACCAGCCCGACGCGCCCATCGGTCAACTTCGAGCGGTTCCAGGTTTGGGAGTTCGATTCGCCGAGACGTGTCGTCAGGGCAGCACCAGTGGAGTGCTGTGGCGCGAGGGAAGAAGGATGTCGGCGCACTCGGGGCAGAGGGCCCAGTCGGTCTGGAAAAACAGGTTGGGGTCGCCGTCGAACGCACGCTGGCAGCGCCCGCAGTGCCTCTGCGGCAATGGCATCGCTCGGGCCGGTTCGGGGATCATTTCAATCCTTCGATCGCGTGTTGGTGTCGGTCTCGCTGTCGGTTTGCGTTTTTTGGTAGGCCGTCATCATTCCGGTTCCGCTCGCAGGGAGAGGACCGCCTCGTCTCGGGCCTGCGCACGGGACGCAGCCGGGGACATCGGGCCGGTTCTAGTCGAGGCACCGGTAGTGATGACGGGTGGGTATGGGACCCGAGCGGTGATCATCTGATGTGATCGCCTCCCGGGTCGTTTCAGGTACTTGGATCAACCTCGCTGGGCGAACGCTGTGTCGACACTTCGCCCTCCTCTCTCTGATCGTGTTGTGGAACCCGAGGACAAGCCACCTCGGAAGGTGAAGCTTCGTGGGCGGCCGACTGATGCTCAGGCGGTGAGCGTGGCTGCCTCGACGGCCTGTGCCATGGTTCCTACGTGGGTGATCTCGACCTTGCGGGGCTTGGCCTGCTCGGCCACAGGGATGGTGATGGTGAGCGCCCCCTCGTGGTAGATGGCGGTGATGTGGTCCCGATCAAGGCCTTCACCTAGGAAGAGGCGGCGGCTGAACTGGCCGTGGCCCCGCTCGGCCATCACGAAATCGTCGCCCTCTACCTGCAGCGGC
The DNA here is from genome assembly GCA_963834725.1 of uncultured Acidimicrobiaceae bacterium. GTDB lineage: Bacteria > Actinomycetota > Acidimicrobiia > Acidimicrobiales > Palsa-688 > PALSA-693. The sequence continues at coordinate 366,298 of CAWICN010000001.1, read as the reverse complement.
GTGCGCGTGGCCTACACCGTGAGCACGTCCTTCTCGACGGTCAGCTCGATCGAGCCCCGATCGGTGCCGGGCAGGTCAAGGTCAACCTTGAATTCGTCGCCCCGACGGTAGGCGTCGACCGGAACTTGACGAATCCGACGCTCGGCGAACATCTCCTCGGTGATCCGGTCGAACTCGCGCAACGGTTCGAATCGCATCAACATGATGGATCCTTCCTCGGACCTTCGAACAGCGCGCGGTCTGTGACCGCTATGCCTCGAACGTCTGCGACCCACTATACTCTAGCTTTAAGATACTAGCAACATATTTCTAGAATAGTCTGCTAAGGTGCTAGGGATGAGCGAGTGGAGCTTCCTCACCAATCATGCCCGCGTACTCCTCTGCATCGCCCACGACCCCGGCGTGCGCCTGCGCGACATCGCCACAAGAGTCGGGATCACCGAGCGCAGCGCCTATGCCATCGTCACCGACCTAACCACCGCCGGCTACGTCGTAAAGGATAAAGACACCGACGGGCGCCGGAACCGCTACCAGATCCAAACCCACCTACCGCTGCCGGAAACCATCGGCCAAGAACGAACCATCGGCGAGGTCTTAGACGTACTCGTCGACCGCAACGCCCGCAAACCCGCCAGACACGCCCGTGGGTGAACCCGATCCGGTGTACGACGTTGGTTCGCCACAACAATGTCCTCGCCAACAGGTCAAGCGGTCAACGGGTCATCCCCAAATGTCACCCGGAGCGCGCCCCGATAACCCGCCAGACCACTGTCCGGTAACGCCGTGGATGTATGTCGCTTATACAATCTGCCCAACGCCAGGCCGTCGATCCGTAGCGCGCACCGCTCCATTGACTTGGAATCCTTGGTCACGGAGCGGGTGGACCTTGCAACCTCAGCCTCCCTGTATTGTGCGGGTCGTCCACGCAGGCCGGGCACGAGAGGAGATGGACGTGGCACACGCCGCAGTGACGTACGTGAATCTGGAGGGTCGAGACCCCGCCGCCGCCCGAAAGCTTCTCGAGGAAGGCTTGATCCCGGTGATCAAGGCACTCCCCGGCTTTCGGGCCGCCCGGTTCCTTCGCTCCCTCGACGGCAAAACAGGTGTCGGGGCCGTGATCTTCGACACCGAATCCAACGCAAAAGCAGGGCTGGACGCAATGGCGACTAACCGGCCACCTGAAGCTCCGCCGCCCGAGAGCACCGCCCTCTACGAAGTCGTCGTCGAGGTCTGAGCGCCTACCACAGTATTCGGCCGGCTTGCGGGCAGCCGTCTCTCGCCACCAGAGGCGGTCCGGAAGGCAGGTCTCCGCGGAAGCGGGTCAAAGGCTTAAGGCTCAAGCAAGCGTCCGAATCGTTGATCGGAGCGGATACGCTCTTCCGTGAGGTACGTGCCACCGCGATCGGGACGAGAGGGCTACGAGCGAGCGGCCGCCGTGGCGCTCCTCCTCGCTGCAACCACTGTGCGTGACGAGCTGGCCGCCTGTGAGCAGTCGCTGTTGGCCACCGTCGGTCCTGGTGGCCGCCCACACCCCCCGATTCGTCCCCGGTGTCACCGCTCTAATCGCCCGGAGTGGGTGCTGTCGTCAGTGCCAACCCACAGCGTGAGCGAGGTGCCGTTGGCCAGGTAGGCACCCAGAGCCACCGACGCCCGTCGGTCTAGCCGCCCACTGGCGAGGAGGAGTACGAGTGAGGTCATGCCCGCGAGCACGAAGCTCCCGACGAATCCGACCAGCACAGTCGGAGCTCGCCACCAACCGAGGCAGCTGCCGATCGGTCCGGACAAGCGAGCGTCCCCGAACGCAAGCGACGAGGGGGCCACAGGGTGCAGGCCGGCGGGGAGAACAAACATAGAATGGGCCCCGGCGCTGGCTCCCGTAGCGAAACTCGACCAGCGGTCCTGGACCGCCGCAGCCAGGACCAGTCCAACCAATCCGCCGGCCCACGTGACATAGACGATCCGCTTTGGAAGCGCCCCGCGAGTAAACATCGGTCATCGCTAAGGGGGCCAGTCCGACGGTGAACACGAGCATGCCGGGAAGATCCCAGTGCAGGCCCACCCGCAGCCCGGTCAGAGCGCAGGAGTGTTGATCAGTCGGATCGGCGTCAGATCCGAATCGGTCCGGCTGACGGGCGCCGCTGCGACCAGAGCGGCTGTGACCGGGGCGCTGGTCAGGCCGACGGCGAGTCCGACCAGCGCCCCGGTCGCACTCAGGTCAGTCACGCCGTCCAGTCGGGTCAGTCCCAGACTCGGTTTCTTCGGGTTCCTCGCTTGCCCGCCCGGGCTGGGAAGGGGTCTCGGACGGTCGGGAAGCGGCGGGACCCACCCGTGCCTGAAAGGCTTGCGCGGCGCGGATTGCCCGAGCGCTTCGCTTCGAGGTCATGTTCGGGACGCTACGGCAGGCGTGGGACAGCGGCTGGGGACGTGCGCATTTTGGGCTTCTGTCCGGCGGTTTGGACCGCCAGGATGAATGCTTCTCGGAGGTGTCCGTGCGTGGGGGTGCGCGAGGTGTAGCGGACGGTGGCGGTGAGGCAGTCGTCGGGGATGGTGACGGTACCGGTGGTTATTCCGAGAGATCGGGTGTCCACCTGGCGGTCTGTAACAGCTCGAATTCGATGTCGAAGCCGTGTGTCATGGCAGGGTCGGCAGGTCAGTTAGACGGATTGGGGTGACGCGTCGTAGTTCGTTGAGCTGCTGGCGGAGGAGTCGATTCTGCTCGTCGAGATGAGCGATCTGCGAGGCGTTGATGTCGCGTTCTTGACGGCAGGTGTCACGTTCGGCCCGGTAGCGGGCCGCACGACTGGTGACCGTTTTGAGTTCCTCCTTGAGCCGTTGGATCTGGGTGGTGTGACGGTCATCGGTCGTTGGCGAGTTGTGGAGGCGCTGGACGTGGGCCCGGAACTCGTCAAGGAGGTGGCGGTAGGTTCGGTAGAGGTCTTGGCGGGCTATGCCGGCCTCGGCGGCCAGGCTGGTGGCGTCCAGCTGAGCGGGTATGGATGGCTCGGCCGAGGAGGAGGCGTTCCATGGCCGCCCGGATCTGGACTTCCTTGCTCATCACGAGTGACCGCCGGCGCTTGCGGCCGCGATGACGCCGTCGAGCCGGCGCTGTTCCAGCGTGAGACGTTCCTTCTCGTGATCGGACACCCTCGGGCTGGCCATCAGCTTGTTGAGGTGGTGATGGGTGTCGAGCCACACCGGTACGTGCTCGGGGTGGATGGTGGCATTAGCGCAGCGGGTCGGTTCGCACATCCCGATGAGGGGCGCGGTGGCGTCGACGGCGCCGGACTGTTTAAGGCAGTGCGCTCGGGCCGGGTCGATGAACCAGCAGTTGTTCAGCGGCCCGACGTGCAGCGTGTTGGCCCGGCGGCGCAGGAGCTCTTCGAGGCGGCGGTCGGAGTCGATGACGTTGCCATGGAAGGGCGCTATCTCGTGTTGGACATGGCGGAACAGCTTGGTTAGTTTGGCCCGGCCGGGTCCGGTCACGGGCCGGCCGGCGGCCCAGTCGGCGAAGAGCCGCTTCGTCGTCTCGATTCGGGCCTGGGCGGTGTGCTGGTCGACCTCGGCCAGGAAGGCGGCGGCGGACGACCCGACCCGGCCGTAGTAGCCCTCGGAGGTTGCCACCGAGATGTGTTTGAGGTGAATCTTGCCGGCGATCACCCCGTGGGGTCGAAAGCCGAGGAGGCGGGCCAGGGTGCGGCGGAACTGGCGGTCGCAGAACGACCAGTCGGGGATGGGTGCCAGGTGAGCGTGGGCGCCTGGACCGTTGACCCAGCTGGTGAGGGTGTGGTAGCGGCCGGACGAGCTGAGTCGAGCGAAGGGCTGGTCGTCGGCGGAGAGCTGTTCGGCGAGGGAGAACGCCTCGGCGACCTCTGGAATGACCGTCCAGCGTTCGTCTTGGCCGCCGAACGGTTTTCCTTTTATCAGCTTGGCGTGGATGCGGTAGCGCAGCTTGCCGTTGGCCAGCTGCTCGGCGCGGACGCAGCCTCGGCGCATCTCGGCCAGCTCGCTGCGCCGCAGTCCTGACAGGGCGGCCACCACCACATAGCAGCCCATGAGGATCACCTCGCTGAGATCCTTGAGATCGAAGGGGCTGAACGGCGCATGCCACGGAATGCAGCGGCCGTGAGGGTCGGCAGGATCGGCGACGGTGCTGATGGGCGTGGTGTAGGCCGCCGCCGGAGCAGCCCACGTCTTCGAGGGCGGCCGCGACCAGCGCTCGGCGCTCCGCCGATTTCATGAGGGCACCCTGAGGGGCGCGGATCTGTCGCTCCATCAGAGTCAGGTTGAGGTTGCCCCGGTCTGACGGACAGGTTGATTATGCCGCCTCCCGGCGGGGGTGTTGTTGGATCTGCTGTTGGTATTCGACGGGTGTGAGGTACCCCAGCGAGCTTTGGAGCCTCTGGCGGTTGTAGAAGATCTCGATGAACTCGATGACGGCCCGCCGGACCTGGGAGATCGTGGCCCACGATTGCCGGTGGATCAGTTCCTCCTTGAGGGTCGCGAACCAGCTCTCACCGACGGCGTTGTCCCAGCATTGGCCCTTGCGGGACAGGCTCTGCACGCCGTGATGAGCCTTGAGCAGGGCACGGAAGTCGGTCGAGGTGTACTGGCTGCCCCGGTCGGTATGCATGGTGAACCCCGGGCCCGGCCGGCGTTGCTCGATGGCCATCTTCAACGCGTCGCAGACCAACGACGCCTCCATGTGGTCGGCGATCGCCCAGCCCACCACCCGGCGAGAGGCCAGGTCGATGACCGTGGCCAAGTAGGCCCAGCCCTCCCACGTCCGCAGGTAGGTGACGTCGCCCACATAGACCCGGTCGACCTCGACGGTCCCGGGTCCGAAGGCCCGCTTGATCAGATCGACTGCCGCCTGGGCTTCAGGGTCGGCGATGGTGGTGAGCTTCCAATGGCGCTTGCAACGTCCGGCCAGGCCCCGGCCAGCCATGATCCGGGCCACCCGCGTACGAGCGACGTGGTAGCCCTCCCGGCGCAACTGGGCGTGCACCCGCGGACAGCCATAGATGCCCCGGCTCTTCGTGTGGATCTCGGCGATCCGCTCGCCCAGCTTTTTGTCGTCGATCTCCCGGCGGGTGAGCCGGTGACGCTGCCACTCATAGAAGGCGGACCGGGAGACCTCCATGAGCTCGCACGCCTTGGCGACGTTGTGCGACTCAGCCTTCTCCGCCTCGATGAACGGGTACACGTTCACCGGGTCTCCCGTGCGAAGAAAGCCACTGCCCGCTTCAAGATGTCCCGCTCCTCGCGGGCCTCGCGCAGCTCTTTGCGTAGCTGGGCCATCTCCGCTCGCTGCTCGGTCGTCGGCCCGTCACTACGCCGGCCGGCGTCAAGGTCTGCCTGCTTGGCCCACGCCCGCACCGCCGTCTCGGTCAGACCAAGCTCACGGGCCACGCTGCCGGCCGTCTTGCCCGGCTGGCGGACCAGCCCGACGACCTCAGCTTTGAACTCCGGGCGTGAACGACCGTCGCGGGCGAGGCTTCTTCCGCTCCATCGTCTCCATTCTGGACATCCTTTCCGGGGGTCACCCCCACTTGGTGGATGTCCGTCGAACCGGGGCAGGCCCAGTACCTGCGGACCGTGTCGAAGGCGTGAGCAAGTCATACGGTGACGCGATCCCGGCGAAGTTCTGGGCGCTCGATATGGGGCGGGTCGTCGCTGGCAACCAAGGGGACAGGCGAGCGCCGACACGTCTATCCGGCTTGCGGGGCTTTTGTGGCGGTCATCATGGTCGGGTGAGGATCCGAATCGAGGGCTACGATCCGCCTGGGCGTTGGTGCGGTCCCGGCCCAGACTTCCCAGACGGCCACCACAACATCCAGGTGGCGGTGCAAGGGCGCAAGGGCCAGCAGGACCTGTACGGTCTTGTCGGCGGCGACACACAGTTCCCCGTCTGGGATCTCGACTGCGAGGTGGTGAGCCCCGGACCGCCACCCGACCTTCGAGGCGCCCAGATCCAGGGTGGCCCCGGGAAGCGCTTCATATATCTCACCTGGGGTGTGGTAGATACCGGCGGGGGCTTCCGGATGTTCCGCCGAGCCAAGCTCTGGCTGGGACGCGTGCCCGACGACGTCGTGACGCGGGCGCTGGTCAAGGGTGCACTCACTGCACGGGTGAGGTTGAAGGACGATATCGGCTGGCCTGTCTGCGCGGCGCTAGACGCCGAGCACCTCCAGTGGAAGGCCGGCTGAAGGTCCGGCGTTCGATCTCGCCCGGCTCCCAACAGAGGAGAACCGTCGGCGTCCGGCACTCGATCGTCGAATCCTGCGGACCTGCCGGGGCTGCGATCAGCCTCGTCATGTGCGCGCGACCCGGCGTTCGAAGGGAGGCGTCGAGGCTCCCGGGGGCTGAGCGTTATGGGCGCCCCAGGTCGGGCACGTCAGACGTGGACGTCGATCTTCGGGGCGTAGAAGGCCCCCTCACCCTCGGCCACGACGTAGCCGTGGCCCGCCCGAGTGTGACCCGGCCATTTGAGGGCAGGCTCGGCGACGAATTCGCGCTCGCGGCGTTCACAGCTGCGTTGGGCCGGCGGCGCGGTCGTCTAATCGTGTGCGGCAATCCACGGTGTGAAGAGTTTCGGTTCACCGCCGCCCAGTTGGGCTCGCATCTTCTCATTCGGGATGCCGAGGACCTCGCCAGTGACGGTGGCCGTGGCCATGAGCGGTTCCATAAGGTGGGCGATGTTGGCGAAATGCTCCAACGCGGCGTCGGCGTTTCGGTACCGCTCGAAGACGATTGCCTCGCTCTCGTCGTCGTTGAAGAACACCTCGTACTGCAAAGTACCTGGGTCTCGGGTTCGCACGATCTCCATGGCTTGCTCAGTCAGTCGCTTCCACTCGTCGAGCTTGCCAGAGTGGAACTTGACCCGTGCGATGCCCTTGATCTCGTCCATCGAACGACCTCCAGTCGACTCAGCGAAGAACCGCAACGTTCCATAAGAGCACATCGTCGCGATGGCACTCGTCGGCACCCCGGTGGAGGCGGTTACCCCTGTAGTGGCCGGGTGTCGCCGGGGTGAGGATGGGGCCGGTCAGCTGGCCGCAGTCTCGCGCTCAAGGAGAATCATGACCTGCGAGGTGCTGATGGACCACACACTCGTCACCGGGAAGCTGCTGACGACCCGCCAGCCCTCGGCCGCATAGCTGTTGAGCGTGTGCTCCAGGTTCTCTGCACTGAACTTGCCGGTCCACCGGCGGTCTTCCTTCGTCAGCACTTTGTATTCCATGGACTCTCAACCTCCTCGAAGCGGCGAGCCAATAGCGACTTTTACGGTAATCCCACGCGGCTATAGGCCATCTCGTGTGGATGGCGACGCCATTCTTTCGACGAACTGCCCACTTATTCGGAACGCACAGAACTGCCGATCCGTGCTTCAACCCCCGATACTGCAGTCTGAGCCTGGATCGACGCGGGATTCGGCACAGAGGATCGGCTCGCCCGCCGGTCCCGGTGGCACGGGGCCAGCGCGACGCAGTTGTAACGGCCCCGAGCGGCGGTCAGGGGCGCCGTCTACACCTCGGGCGACCCGCGAATATGGGGTACCCAACTACTCGGGCAGGATCCGGGAGGCAACCTCGAGCCGAGCGGGCAGTATGGGCGGGTGGCCCACTCGCCAAGATGGTCTCGGATGAGTTCTGAGCTGCTCGGCTTCGATCCGGACGCTCGCGTGCTCATCCTCAATTGCGATGACCTCGGCATGCACCGGGCCGTGAACATGGCGGTCTTCGACTGCATAGAGCACGGTGTGGCCACGTCGTGCAGTCTCATCGTGCCCTGCCCTGGCGCGGCGGAAGCGATCAGACTGCTCCGCGAGCGCCCGCACGTCCCGTTCGGCCTCCATCTAACTTTGATCCGCGACAACCCAAACTACGTATGGGGACCATCGACGGGGAAAGCTGAGGTGCCGTCGCTGCTCGACCCGGATACCGGCGAGCTGTTCACCGACGAGCCGGTTAACCGGGACCGGATGCTCGCCCAAGCCCGTCTTGACGACGTCGAACGCGAGTTGCGGACTCAGATCAACACGGTCCTGGACGCGGGGCTTTCCCCTACGCACCTCGACTGGCACTGCCTGGGCGACGGCGGCCGCGCGGACATCTTCGACCTCGGAGTAGCGCTCGCGGACGAGTACGGGCTCGCTGCCCGCGTCTGGCTTGACGACGGAAGCCAGAAGGCCCGGTGCCTGGGCAAGCCGGTCGTCGACGGCACCTGGCTCGACAGCTTTACCGTCGACGTCGAGGGCAAGCCGCAGACCTATGAGCGTCTGTTGCGTGCCCTGCCGGAGGGCCTGAGCGAGTGGGCGGTGCACCCCGCGCTCGCCACCGAAGAGTGGCAGGCGATCGAGCAGGGCGGGTGGCGAGTGCGGCAGAGCGATCACGCATTCCTCATCTCCGCTCGCGCCCGCGAGATCCTCGCCCAGGAGTCCATCGAGGTCATTGACTATAGCTCGCTCCAGAACGTCTGGCGGGCGTCACCTGGGATCGCCTGAGCGCCGGCGCGGTTGTCGATACCTGCCGACGTCGTGCGGGTCCGTCCGTGGCGGCCCGCTCGGAAATGACGTTCTGCGAGTGACACCGCGCCCTTCCCGGAGTCGGCGGTTGAGGGCAGGGAGATGGTGTCGTTTGGGGATAGGTCGCGGTGCGGTTATGGGCGACTCCCGAACGAGACAGGCGTCCGCCTCGCCGCGGTGGCGAAGGCGGGGTCAGGGTTGTGAAAGAGGTCGCCGGAGGGGAGAGGGCGAGCCGCCTCTCGATTCCCGTACAGCTAATTTCCGGTCGCCGCCCAGCGGCCTCTATGGACGACCTGGTCCGCGGGCGGGCGGCGGTGAGACACGTCTCGGGGCGACTCGTCGGGATATCCGACCGTGACGGCGCCGATGGGCCCGAACCGGTGGGGCACACCGAACGCGTCTCGTACTGCGTCGACCCGGTCGATGGGGATGCCGAAGAGCAGGCGCCAAGCCCTTCGTTCACCGCGGTTAGCAGGATCAGCAGAGAAGCGAAGCCGGTGTCGATGTCCCAGTACGGCGCCGGCCACCAGGCGTCGGCGGGGTCGACGAAACCCTTGTCGGCCTCGGCGTAGCGGTCGAGGCAGGCGTCCTTGTTGGCGCAGGGGACGATCACGAGCGGCTTCGAACGTGGCAGCGCGGCGGCGGAGCACCGCTTGAAACTCCATGGTCCCAGCTTGGCAGAGCGTGGCCCGGCTACCGCTCGAGTGCGTCGATATCGTCAAACTCAGCCGCATGGGCGACGAGTTCCGAGCAGAGCACCCGTCGGTAAGGACAGGATCCGCCAGGAGGAGCACCCATGACCGAGCCGACCACCCATACCGTCGACGTCCCCGGCGCCACATTGACCTATGACGTCCATGAACCCGACAGGCCGAGCGACAAGCGCCCGCTGTTCGTCTTCGGCTCGCCTATGGGCGCCTCGGGCTTCGAGCAGCTCATCGGTCACTTGAGGGACCGCACGGTTATCACCTACGACCCTCGAGGAATGGATCGGAGCACGCGTGAACCGGGTGGCCGTGTCACGGTGGAGGTACACGCCGAGGACTACCATCGCGTCGTCGAGGCAGCCGGGTCCGGGCAGGTCGACGCGTTCGGGTCGAGCGGGGGCGGCATGTGCGGGCTGCACTGGGTCGTCGCCCATCCCGACGACGTGCACACCTTCGTCTCACACGAGCCACCGGTGATCACACTGCTCGAAGACAGTCAGATGGCGATCAAGGCGAACGCGGACATCGTCGAAACCTACCAGCGGAGCGGCTTCGGTCCAGCCATGGCGAAGTTCATCCAGCTAGTGATGCATCAGGGCCTGCTACCGGACGATTATCTGGACCATCCCGCGCCAGACCCCGCACAGTTCGGTCTCCCCAACGAGGACGACGGCTCGCGCGATGACCTGCTGCTGAGCGGCAACCTCGCCATGCCACCGTTCGAGCCTGACGCGGACGCTCTGCGCGCGTCTCCCGTTCGCATCGTGCCCGCAATCGGGGCCCTTGGGGCGGGCGGGTTGGCTCGCCGCGGTGGTGAGGCGGTCGCACGGCTGCTCGGCGTCGAGCCAGTGACCTTCCCCGGCGATCACGGCGGGTTCGCGGCCAGCCAGTGGTCCCCTGACAACGACCCAGCCGCGTTCGCCGCGAAACTCCTCGAGGTGCTCGGCGAGCAGTGACCAGAGCGGTCGCGGCCGCAACTAATCGGCGCCGCGGCGCTCCGACGGCAGGGCCGACAAGTCGGGACTCCACGGATCCAGAACGTCACCCGGAGCCGGCGGTAGAGGACATGAGCCGTCCGCGAAGGCGGGACGCTCGGAGCGACCGGTATGGGATACGAAAGGCGCGTTTCCGAAGGCTCAGCGGTGATGCTCGGGCTTGGTTGCCGGCACGCGCCGTTGTCGCTGGGGGTAGATGGTCTCGCCTCTGGCGAGCATGGTGACGAGCTGCTCGATTCGCCGCTGGCGGGTCTCAGTGCGCTTGGCCGTGGTTACGCGGTAAAGGACCGCGTAGCGGTTTGTGGCGTCTAGCCGGTCGAACATCTCTTGGGCGGCAGGAGTGCCAATCAGGGCTGCGGCAAGATCGGGAGGGACGGTGATCGAACGTTGCCCCTCATAAGCGCCATCCCAGCGGCCGTCGGCCTTTGCCCGCTGAACGGCGTCGAGTCCTGCGGGTTTCATGCGGCCCGCGTCGGTCAGGCTGCTGGCAAGGGCGACATTGCGCTTCGACCAGGCGCTCCCCGGTCGTCGAGGAGTGAACTTGCGGCGGAAGGTTCGTTCGTCACCCTTTGCGAGCTGTCCATCGACCCAGCCATTGCAGATCGCCTCCTCCAGGGCTTCGTCGTAGGTCAGGCTCGTCGGCTGGATGACGCCCTTCTTGGCCAGGACCAGCCAGACTCCTGGCGATTCGGCGCCGTGCTTACCCAGCCAGCGGGACCAGCCCGACGCGTTCGCAACCGTCAGCTCCTTGTAGACATCAGCCATCCTGCAGTCTGCCATCGGGGCGACGTCGGACTCCGCCCACGGACGCGAGCAGATCCGACGACCATCTCCACTCGCGGCCGCTCGGTCAGCGCAGGTCCTAGAGGTCGAGCGTCGAAGCACCGCCGCGCCACGCGTCGATTTCTACGCGTTCCTTGGTGACCCGTTAGTGGCCAAGGTCCATGACATCCTCGACCGTCGCGCACGGGATGGCGTTTCCGCGCAGAACCCTGTCGGGGTTATCTCGGCGCACATTCGGGGGCACTCGCGATTCGGCCTGTCCGCGACGGCGAGCGCATCACCGTCGACAGGGCGCTCCGGAGAATCCCTCAGTCGCTGTTCTGCGTGCGTTCGGCTGTGTAACCGCACCTTAAGGACACTGCCGGGCCGCGGTTCCGCTGCCCTCCTCTCCCACCAGGCCTTCCCGGGCGCCCGCGCCGCGGCGACGCCCACGAGTGGCGGGTCGTTCCCCCGAACCAGTGGTAGGCGGCCCTGACACCCGCCTCGGGAGAATCGACCAGTTTGCCGCTTTCCGCTCTGTCAGGGCAGTCGACCAGGATGGACGAAACCCTGGACAAGCTCCCGGCGTTGATCCATGCTTATCCCGGCGCGAGGAGTGCTCATGGGCGAACAGGTCGACGTCGCACCGGCCGTCAGCCCCCCCGTGCAGGGCGAACCGGTGGTACGGGTCAAGGGGCTCGTTAAGAAGTACGGACGCCGGCAGGCGGTCAAGGGCATCGACTTTGACGTCCACCACGGCGAGATCTTCGCATTCCTCGGCCCCAACGGGGCGGGCAAGACGACGACCGTCGAGATCCTCGAGGGGTTCCGCCAGCGTACCGACGGTGAGGTGAGCGTGCTCGGCGTCGACCCCGCCCACGCCGGCCGGCCCTGGCGTGACCGTGTGGGCGTCGTCCTCCAGGAGTCCGAGCCCGAGCCGGGCCTTTCCGTGCGCGAGTGCCTCGAGATGTACGCCGGCTACTACCCGGCCCCGCGCGACGTGCGGGAGACGATCGGCCTCGTCGGGCTGACCGAGCAAGTCGACTCCATGGCCAGCCACCTCTCCGGAGGCCAGCGCCGGCGCCTCGACGTGGCCCTGTCCCTAATCGGCGACCCCGAGGTCGTGTTCCTCGACGAACCCACCACCGGCTTCGACCCGTCCGCCCGCCGCGCCGCCTGGGAGGTCATCGCCGGCCTCCGGCGCCTGGGCAAGACCATCTTCCTGACCACTCACTTCATGGACGAGGCCGAGTATCTGGCCGACCGCATCGTGGTGCTGTCGGCCGGGCAGATCGTCGCCGAGGGGACGCCGCGGACGCTGGGTGGCCGAGATCGCATGACCGCTGCCATCCGCTTCACCATCCCCGATGGGCTGGGTACGGGAGACCTGCCCGGACCCCTCCGGCCGCTCGCCGAGGCGAAGGGCGGCGGCGTGGTCGTGGTCCGCAGCGAAAGCCCGCTCGCCCACGTCCAGGTGCTGGCCGACTGGGCCATCCCGCTCGGCTTCCGTCTGGACGACCTCGACGTCCGCCGACCGACCCTCGAGGACGTGTACCTCGAGCTCACCGACCCGATCGCCAAGGAGCCCGAATGACCCAGCCCCACCAGCGGTCGGCAGGAGCGGTGGGGCTGCACCAGTTCCGGTTCGACATGCGGGCACTGGTTCGCAATCGCCAGGCGCAGTTCTTCACCCTCGTCCTGCCCGTGATGTTCCTGGTGATCTTCGCCTCAATCTTCACCGGCACGGTGAAGGTGAGCGGCGGGCGCATCGACTCGTCGGTCTCCTACGTCCCTGGCATTATGACCCTCGGCATCATCGCGGCTGCCTTTATCAACCTCACGGTGTCGATCACCGCCCAACGTGAGACGGGGGTGCTCAAGCGCCGCCGCGCCACTCCCGTCCCGGCCTTTTCGCTCATAGCCGGGCGGTCGCTGGCGGCGGTGGTCACCGCCGTCGCTACCTCGGTGCTGCTCCTCGTGATCGGCTGGGCCGGGTTCCACGCCCACGTCCCTGCCCGGACCGCTCCCGCCCTCGTCCTCACTGTCCTGGTTGGGACCCTCTCGTTCTGCTGCCTCGCCTATGCGGTGGCGTCGTTCATCCACGATCAGGACTCCGCCCAGCCGGTGACGCAGGGCGTGATGCTTCCCCTCTACTTCATCTCGGGGGTGTTCGTCGCCGTGACCCAGCTGCCCGGGTGGCTGGCCGACTTCGGCGCCCTGTTCCCGGTTCGCCACCTCGCTAGCGCCTTGCTTACCGCCTACAACCCGCACACCAAGGGCGCCGGGCTGGCGTGGACCGACCTCCTCATCGTCGCCGCCTGGGGCGTCGCCGGGCTCGTCGTCGCCCTGCGACGCTTCAGCTGGCTCCCCCTCGGCCGCTGACCACTTTGCCCTGTAAGGAGGACCGTCACATGGCCACAGAAACGCAGACGACTACCGGCGACTGCCCGACTCACGGCGAGGTCGAGGCGGTCAGGGAGATCCCGAAGGTCACCTTCCCGCCGCTTATCAACTCGATCCGGCGTTCCATGGCCAAGCGCAAGCCCTACAAGTGCCCCACCTGCGGCGCCGACTGCGAGACCGACTAAGGGCTGACTCAACAATAAGTCCAGGGTTTGGAGCATACTCCTCTCATCATCGAGGTAGTCGCAGTTGCCCCGCAATGTAACCGTCGGGGTGGGGTAGGCCTTGTAGTGCTGGGGTTTTCAGACGGTCAGGTGTGGGAGTCGAGTCCACCACCGCACCCACAGGTTATGAGAGAGTTACTCCTAGCTAGGAGGAATGCTCTCATAATGCGACGTGAGCGATACCACGCCGAAGACCTGATCCGCCTGCTGCGGGCTCGCAAGATGGCCACCATGAGCGAGCTCAAGGCGGCGTTGGCAACCCAGGCGGACGCCACGGTGTTCCGCAAGCTGGAGAGCGTGGACTATCGCACCAGCTATTCGCATCGGGGTCGCTATTACACCCTGGACGAGTTGGCCCGCTTCGATGAGCTGGGGTTGTGGTCGTTCCGCTCGGTGTGGTTCTCCCAGTTCGGCACCCTGGTGGCCAGCGTGGAGGCCCTGGTGGGCGCCTCCGAGGCCGGCTTTGACGCCGCCGAGCTGGAGTCGGTGTTGCACGTGGAGCCCAAGGCGGCGCTGTTGGAGTTGGTCCGCGCCGAGCGGCTGGCCCGGCAGCAGCTGGCCGGCCGCTACGTGTACCTGTCGGCCGATCCGCCCACCCGCCGCCAGCAGCTGGCCGCCCGCCAGGTCTATGACGCCGCTCCCGACGTTTTGGGGTTGGGGGCCGGCCTGCGGGTTCTGCCCGAGGAGATCAAGGCGGCCATCGTGTTGTTCTACAGCCTGCTGGATGAGCGTCAGCGGCCGCTGTATGCCGGGTTGGAGTCAGGCTTGATCTGATGTTCCCCTCGGGTCTGGAGTAACTTAGGGAATGCCACGCTGGCGCTCCGGACGTCGATGATCACCCCTTGGCCGGGTGACAGGCGATGATCGGGCGGTGGCTCGGCAATGTCGACCAGCGAGAGGCCCGTCGCCGGTCCGGTCAGCTCGTGAACCTGGATGGCTCGCACCAGGCTGGTAACCTACACAAGCCGCGAACCGCGTGCAGCAGCGGCACCATGATCATCGCCGATGATCCCGATCAAGTTTTTCGCGGGCACGCTGTACGCATTGCCAAGCGTCCGGTCGTCGATGGGATCGGAATAACGCTCCGGTGCGTGGCACTCGCCACGACGGATCCTTTACTTATCGCCACGAACGGTTCGGGTAAGAATGCGACGCTTGAACGTTCGCTCGGCATCGGCCCCGGGAGCGCTGGCGGGGGCACGGGGAACGGCAATCCGGGGGGTGATGTTTCGTGATCGTCCTACCTGCTGGCTGTCTATCAACCCATGATTGGCTCCTAGAGCAGGGTCGGCGGCTTGCTGCGCTGGGGCGCCGTAGGAACAGTTCGGCCACGGACTCCTCTTCGGGGGTAGGGTCGCTTCATGTCAAGAGGTACCCGGGAGGTCCCGATGGGCATGACTGAACACGACATCCTCGCCCAGGTGGAAAAAGGCCTAGGCGAAGCGAACCGACGGCTTGACGAGATCGCCGAGCTGTTGCGCCAGCTCACGGCCGTAGTCCGATCGGTTGCCCCGGCCAGCCCGGCCCACACCGCCCCGGCGTGGCACCCTGACGTCGATCCGGCGCCGCGACCGCAGTTTTGACTGCACCCGCAGCCGACCCGTCGGGGGTTGGGTGCGGGCCGTCCAGGTCAGGCCTGCTCGTGGAGAAGGGTTCCTCCTCTCGCCGCGCTGACTCTAACCCCGGGTCGCAATCTGGGCCCCCTGGTCATGCCGACCTCCTCTAGCTGCATGACCCGACGGCGGACCTGGCCGACCGGCACCCTCGTCGCCGGGTCGGCACCGATTCGAACTCGGCGCATGGCCCAGGTGAGCTTGGGTTCCTCGAGCAGCATCCGGTGGCCGGCCTCACACCGCCAGCCACAATCCTGCCCGTCCACGGGCGACCGCTGCCTCATCGACCGGCGAGCGTGTTGCCGGTCTGCGCCGATAGGCGTGCACCAACTCCGGGATCACGATAGTGTGAGGCGGTCGTGGGCTGAGCATTTCACAAGAACACTTCCGGGCGCCTAAGGGCGAAGGCCTCCGTCAGCCGCGACTGGATCACGTGTCCATCCGGTGGGAGGGAATAGTCGAGGATGAAGACACGGTCGGCGCAGATCGGTTGACGCGAGGATTATCGCCTCATTCGGAGCCGAGATCCGGCCCGCTGGCCTCCCTGCCGTCATCGGCCACCGGCGTACCGATTGAGCCCTACCTGACCCACAACGTCGGCGGCCCAGCTCTCATCAAGGCATCCCCGAGCGCCCGCTATTGGCGACAGCGTCGAATCACGCTCGGCGCCGCCTGTAGGCATTGGTCGTCCCCTCGCGACCGTCAGCCGAAGACCCAGCGATCAGACTGTCAGCCGATCGGCGGCCCGGCCCCACACGCCGATGTGGACCATTCCGCAGGCGAGGAAGTCGTCGTCGCCAGGCCGGTCGATAAGCGCCCTTGCCTGCTCGGGACTGAGCGCCCCAACTTGTACCGTCGGCGGGGCCAGAGCGGCCATACTGAGCCGGTAGAACTCAGCCAGGGACGTGCCGCTCTGGATGATGTCAATCTCGGCGTCGGCGCCGACATCTGCGAGGCCGAGCTCGTGGACCTGGCGCAGCAGAAGTCGACCTTCGGAGACCGACATGTTCGGGAAGGCCTGCCGGGCGGCGTGCGGATGTGCCGCCCACACGGGGTCGGCGTCGCCGATCCACATGCCGAAATCTGGTTCCTCCAACAGCAACCACCCGCCAGGAGCCAACCAAGTCACAATCCGCCGGAGGAGATCCACATCGGGAGACACGTGCGTGAGCACCGCTCGCGTGTGCACGAGATCGAAAGAGCCAGCCGGGAACACGTCGGTGCGGATGTCGTGGCGCAGGACCTCCAGGTTCGACGCGTCTATCCCGCTCAGGAACCCAGCCTGCAGGTCGGTGGCAGTCACGCCTCCGGTGGGGCCGACCAGTTCAGACAGCCACCGGGTGATCGACCCTCGGCCCCCACCGATCTCCAGACACCTCGCGCCCTTGGTGACTCCAAGGCGCTCGATACGCCGCTTCGTGAGCGGGTCGAGACGTTGCTCGAAGAGCTCAAGACGGCGCGACTCCTCTTCGGCCGCATGAGGGAACGCGTAGTCCGCTGCCTCGCTCACACCCTTGATCTTAAGCCACGGCACTCCCAGCAGGCCGACCGACCCGGCCCTGCTCGAGACGCTCAGTTGGACCGTCCCATTAGTCCGAGCACTCGGTGTCCAAGCGGGTCGGAGAACGATGAGGGACACGCCAGGGCGAAGTCGCACGGAAATCGTCACTTTCGAGTGATGCCCTTCACATCCAGCCCGGCGTGCGGCTCGCCTCCTCGATCCACTTGTGCAGCTCCGGTTGCTGGGTGTCCTCGACCGTGGTCACCTTGATGTACCGGGTCCGGTCGGTGGTCCCGAGTGGCGGTGAGAGGTCGAAGTCCGCGCCGCCGAGGAAGACGACATTCACGGAGACGTCGTAGGCGGCCAGCTCGATGATCCACCCGAGTTCTGGTAATCCGTAGTACGGCCTCTTCCACTTGACGGCGTAGTGAAGGCCCGGGATTGTCGCTCGGATCGTCTCGTCCAACCGCTTGACGACGGGCTGGAGATGCGGCGTCTGGCGCCGAAACCAATCGTCGATGCCCGAGTGGTTCGCCGCGGGTTCTGGCGGCTTTCGGCCTGCGTTCCCCTTGATTGCTTTCGGCATAGCGAGTCCTCCTCCGTCCAAGCCGAGGCCCGACGATGACCAATGTCCGATTCGGACCATATCTCTGGAAGTGGTCGCCTGCCCCAGAATGTCAGGCAGGCCTTGAGAGCCAGGGTGTCCCAGCACGCCGAGTGAAGGACTGTTATCCGGTGCCACTATCCGGTGCCACGGGCGGGAGCTCAGATCGCGGTCGGGTGATGGGTGCGCTGCTATGCGAGACGAGCGGTTGCCCAACCGAACTCGGCTGTGATTCGCACCTAGTCCTTCCACATAGGGCGGGGCGATCACTTCGGTCAGAGAGCGGCAGTAATCGTCGTATCCGACCGCCTCGATTGCAGGCACTGACGGCCCGGCGGCAGCGCAGGCGCGGATGGTCGTCCCAACATCGGGCAACTCGCTGACGACGTCGACAGTCCTCTGCTCCACGTCGCCAAATCCTGTACTGGTTAGCAGGTCAACGATGACGTTTCGAGTGTCGCCCTGGTCCATGCTGGCGGCACCATGGCTGGCGAGAGAGAGTTCGAAGGCTTTGAGGATGTAGGGCCGGAGCCCGTTCCGCTCGGGGCGTCCCCAGAAGGTGACCCCGATGCGGCCCTCGGGGGTCAGAACTCGTCTCGCCTCTTCGAGCGCACCCTCGCGTCCTTTCCAGATGCCGTTGAAGCTGGTGGCGACATCGAAACTGGCATCGGGGAAGGGCAGCGCGAATATGTCCTCCGTTTCGATCTTCCACTGGGGGCAGGCGCCGCGGCAATCCTGATGAGTTGTTCGGAGGCATCGATTCCCGACGCCACAGCACCTCTGCGGGCAGCCATCGAGGTCGCAAGGCCGGACTCACATGCGATGTCCAGGAGACGAACGCCGGCGTTGACGCCCAGTCGATCGAGGACCAGCTCATAAGCGGGAACCGGGTAGTGCTCTACCAGGTACGCCCATTCGGTGGCCCGCAGGCCCCATCCCCGTCCCGCTTCGTTCCAGCCCGTGGTGCCTTGCGACATTCATCTCCCTCCTTAGACGCACGACCGTACAAGAACTTTAAACGACGTCTAAGATGCAATGCCAAGCCGAGCGAGAGGGAACGACTGCGATGACCGTAGAAGAGAGCCCAAAGAAGCAGACCCGGGCCCCGGGGGAGCGGTCGCGCGCCCGCATCGTCGAGCAGGCGGCGCGGCTGGCCACGATCGAGGGCATCGAAGGCCTCTCGATTGGACGGCTTGCTGAGGTCACCGGCATCGCGAAGAGCAGCGTCTACGCCCTCTTCGGATCCAAGGAAGAACTCCAGCTGGCGACCATCCATGCAGCGCGAGACAGCTTCACCACCGAGGTCGTCACTCCGGCCGTCAAGGCGGCAGAGCCGGGGCACCAACGCCTGCTCGGCCTCTGTGAGGGTTTCCTGTCCTATGTAGAGCGCCGCATCTTTCCGGGCGGCTGTTTCTTCGTCTCAGCCTCCGCCGAAATCGGTGGTCGCCCCGGACGCGTCCATGACGAAGTCGCCCGCATCCAGCAGCAATGGCGTGACCTGCTGGGCCGCGAAGCCAGCGCGGCCGTCGACAAGGGTGAACTGCAACCCGACACCGATCCCCAGCAGCTCGCGTTCGAACTCGGTGCAATCCTCACCGGCACAACCATCTTCAGCGTCCTTCACGATGACTTCGCGGTCATCGATCGCGCTCGATCGGCCATCAGGAGTCGCCTGGACGGCGAGTCCCGCTAGCGATGGCTACCGGGTTCTCCCATTCTCGCCGGGTACGCGGAAACTGCTAGCGGCGAGCGCAACGTCGGATCGGGACCCGAGGGTCGAGATGATCGAAGCGCCGAAACGATTCCCAGGGGCAAGCGCGGAGCGGCCGACATGACTATGCACTCACATAACGCACAGATGACTCGCCCATATCGTTCAGCTGAGGTAGCCCAGAATCCCAGGGCCAGACCGTGGCATAACGCAAGATTGGTGGTATGCGCCTCCCAAAACTGAGTTTTGTCGGTGCGTCGTTTCGTGGCGGGATGGACTTGCCATGATGGTCGCGTGACAACTGACGTGCTGCTGGACGCCATCGGTTCGTTTGTTGCTTCGGGAGCGATCCCGGGCGCAGTCGTGGGCCTTCTCCGTGACGGCCGAGTGTCTTTGGGTGCTGCCGGCTCGATGGCCCCTGGCGGTGACTCGCCGATAACCGTGGACACGCTGGTGCGCATCAGCTCAAACACGAAGCCGATGGTTGCTGTGCTGGCGCTGTCGCTTGCTGAGGAGGGCGTGCTCGCTCTAGACGATCCGGTTGAGCGTTTCGTGCCCGAGCTCGCCGACAGGCGGGTCCTGGCCCGACTCGACGGCCCGCTTGAGGACACCGTGGCGCCGAACGCCTGATAACGGTCGAGGACTTGCTGACTATGCGTCTCGGGTTCGGATTCGTATTCGAGACCGACTGCCTGGCGGTGGCGGCCGCGGCGGGCGCAGGGCTCGGTATGGGCCCGCCTGATCCCTCCGTGCCCCTTAGTCCCGACGCGTGGATTGCGCGCTTTGCCGAGCTACCCCTGGTGGATCAGCCCGGCACCGTCTGGCGCTACGAGCTCGCCTATGCGGTACTGGGCGTGGTCCTCGCTCGAGCCGGTGGGCGTCCCCTCGACGAGCTACTGCGTGTGCGCCTGTTCGACCCGCTGAGGATGACCGACACCGCCTTCGTGGCGCCACCGAGCCGACTACCGCCGTGCTTTGCCGCTAGCGAAGCCGGACTTGTCGTCTTCGACGGGGTCGACAGCCGATGGACCGCTCCGCCGGCGTTTCCCGATGCCCGCGGTGGTCTCGTCTCCACCGCGGCGGACCTGCTGCGTTTCGCCGGCGCGCTGCTAGATGGAGGCGCGGGCGTGATCACGCCCGCTGCTGTAGCAGCGATGACAACCGACTGCCTGACCGCCGAGCAGCGCGGCCGCCCGTCTGCCCAAGCATTCCTCGATGGCGCCGGGTGGGGTTACGGGGTTCAGATCGTGCCCGCCGATGACGACGTATCGGGCCCACGGTATGGCTGGGGTGGCGGGCTCGGCACCCTCTGGTACTCCTGGCCCAACCACAAGGCGGCGGCCGTTCTGCTCACGCAGGTGCTCCCGCCATCTAGCGAGCTGGTCTCGACCTTCATTACCGCAGCAGAACGCGCCGTTCTTGATTGACCGGACCCGCAAAGGTCCTTGGTTTCCGGAACCGCTCGTGGATTCCCTTGCGGAGTCTTCCTCATCGGCGCGGCGCTGCTCGCGTCGCTGGCCGTGCGGACCGTGACGGCCGAATACGCCACCGGGATGATCCGGTCCACCTTCACCGCCACACCCACCCGACGCGTGGTGCTGGCGGCCAAAGCAGCGGTCAGCGCCGCGTTCGTGTTCCCAGTGGTACTGCTCTGCGATCTCGTCAGCTTCGAAGCCGGCCAGCGGGTCTTCGCCGCCAAGCACCTCCAAGCGTCCTTTGGGCACCCCGGCGTGCTGCAGGCCATCATCTTCGGTGCCATCGGGGTAAGCCTCGTCGCCATCCTCGGCGTCGGCCTCGGCGGCCTCGTCCGACACACCGCCGGAGCGACCACCGCCCTGATAATGGTCATCCTCGGAGGGGTCACACTCGGCCAGTTCCTTCCCGCCGGCCTCCGTCAATACCTGCCCGGAACCGCCCTCGAGACGGCCGTCACCGTGCACCACTCCGCCGGACTGCTAAGGCCCGGAACCGCCATCGTCGTCCTCGGCATCTACGCCGCCATCGCCCTCGCAGCCGCATCCATCCGGGTAGCCCGTCACGAGGCACAAGCACGCGCCAGCACTGGCCCCCGTCAGCCGGTACGCCGTGAAATGCCCGCCCACCCGGACACCGTGGTCCAGGTGGGCGGGCTTTCGCACATCTAGCCCCGAGACACAACAGGGTCATCCCACACACGGGGGTTACTCCGCCAGATCTCGGTAGGGAATAGGCGCAGTTCCTATCCGTGGCCCCGACCCCCCGAGTTACCGGCCGCTATTGGGGCTACGTCATGGGCCTGGCCGGGAACCGGAGAGGGCAGGAGAAGCCGCTCACACTGACCCCAGAAAGGTTCCCATAAGTCCGGCCGGAACTTGAAGGTCAGCCCTGGCCGCCGACCGCAACGGACCGCCAGAAGGTGGGCACAGGCTCCTCCGTGACGCCCGCTGAGGCCATGACTTCCCCGACCTCAGGTGTGCCGGCGAAGAAGGTCTGAAAACCTTCCTGCGTCTCCCACTCGTCGACAACGAGGATCTCACCGTCAGTAGCCCAGAACCGGTGCGAGATGAGTTCCAGTCCCTTGGCCTTGGTCGTGATATCGGAGAAGAAATTGGGCCTCTCCTGCGACAGTTGCTCAAGCTTCGCTGCGTCGCCCTTCACTCGTAGCATCATCAACACGCTCATAGATCCCCTCCTCGTAGCCTGAAGTCCCGAAAGTACAGCTCCGGCGGCGATCCTACGCGCTCGGCGTTGGTGGGGTGTCGTGGTAGGAGCTTCCCTCATCCGGTTGCAGGAACGCGGCATCCCCGTCCGGCATGAACTCATCTTCGAGATCATAATGGAACCCTGACCTCTAGTGACGGGTGACCTCCGTTCATGCGCCAATAACGCGCGACCAAAGGTGCGACGCGACCGTCACGGGACGGGGGCTGGTGGCGCACAGAATGACAGTCGCCGACCGGGACGGAAGAGCGCCGGTTGGGGTTATGCACCTTTTGGGCGCGTGCGGTCGGCTTACTCCAACCACGCCATAACGCCGCCCGGACCCGCGTTCTGGGCGCTTTCTCGGTGGTCCTATTGGGACACCTGTTCTGAGACATCTCGCGGGCGTCAGGTCATTCGGGTGGTTGCTTGAGGCTGCGGGTGTCGAACCCCTCGAGGAGATCGTCGACTCTTTCTCGTGGCCTACAAGTGACTCCCTGAAGACCGCCGCGCCCGACCTTTGTAAGGCGGCGGTATTTACCACCAGCCCAGCTTGTTGTCCCAGGCGCCCCTCCCACATTTGGCGTCCCTATCCGCATCGGTCTGGGTGCCCTCGCCGGATTAACGATGATCCGACTTTCCTTCGACTCGAAGGTGGAGTACCAGCTTTCTAAGGAGGCATTCTCCGTCGTGCTCGCCGCGCAGAAGACGTTCCGGAAAGGTCGGTTGCCAGGGCTAGGTTAGAGTTAGAGTTGAGCCTTGCATGTGTCCTCGAAGTGGTGTCGTCCAGCCTGGCGAGCATCGATCAAAACGCTCCCCGATACGGCCACCGATACCATCAGCAACGATCGGAACGCCGAAATCGAGGCGCGTTCGACCTCAGATGGTCCATTGCCACTGAAGTCGCGATAACCGGTGTACTTCTGCTCCTCTTCGACCCACCAACCAGCCTGCCGTACCCGGCGGATCGCCTCCCTCGCGTATGCCAAGCGGACGTGGGCCAGGAAGGATCCTCATACCGAGACTCGACTCGTGGCAGTATCTATCGCCGTGTGGGAAGCGGCTGATCGCGGGCTGGCCCGGTGGCACTTGCGTCATCGGAGCCGGGACGACGACCTCGGGAACAGGCCGGACTCGAATCGGGGGCTGGGAGTGAGCGCCCCGGGTTCCAAGATCAAGCACATCGTGATCCTGATGATGGAGAATCACTCGTTTGACAACTATTTCGGTACGCTCGGGGTCGGTGACGGTCTGACGAAGGACGCTCAGGGCGAATGGGGGCCCGCGAACGAGAAGCTCAACGGCGGGATAGTACGCCCGTACCCCCTGCCTAGCACCATTCAGCGCAGCGGGGTACCCACCCAGAGTTGGCACGCCAGCCATATCCAGTATGCCGACGGAGCCAACGATGGGTTTGTGTCGAGCATCGAGCAAACCGTTTCCGGTGGCGATCCAAGGGTGGCAATGGGGTTCTGGACCGAGAAAGATCTGCCCTTCTACGCCTCCTTGGCGAGGACCTTTGCCCTGGCCAACCGGTGGCACTGCTCCCTCCTCGGCCCGACCTTTCCCAATCGACGATACCTCGTAGCCGGGACCGCCAACGGGCTCATCGACGACGTGCTGGCTGGAACGTTCGACTATCCCCGGTCCGGCACGATCTTCGACCTCTTGGACCGGTACGGAGTCACCTGGGCGAACTACCACCATGTGGCCGGATGGAGAGCCGTGTCCAAGCGAGCGCTGGGCAGCCCCGGCTTGAGGGCCCTGCGGCGGTTCCGGCTCGCGCTGAGCGGTTTCATCCCCCAAGCCATCAAAGTTGGCACCGGCAATCTGCAGTTCACCGCGGATCTGTACCCGCTTGGCCTATGGCGGTGCAGTCGGCACCTTCGGCATATCGAGCAGTTTCTCGTAGATGCCGAAGCTGGGCAGCTGCCCGCAGTTAGTATCGTCGATCCCGATCTTCAAGCCGGCTCAGAGGAGAATCCCCAGGATGTCCAGATCGGTGAGGGGTTCGCCGCCGAGGTGATCAAGGCCGTTATGCGGGGAAGGGGATGGCCGGACACACTGCTCGTTTGGCTGTACGACGAGCACGGAGGATACTTCGATCACGTACCGCCTTGCGAGGCGGAGCCTCCAGATGACGTCCCGGCCAGAAGCCTCCTACAGGCCCGCGGCCCGCTCAAGTGGCTCCTGCGGCGTATTGGGGATTGGTCGAAGCTTCAAGCCATCGACACTGGGCCCGACCGGTTCAACCGACTAGGCTTCCGCGTGCCGGCAGCCATCGTCTCCCCATACTCAAAGCCCAGCCATGTCTCGAATGTCGTGTACGATCACACATCGGTCCTCAAGATGATCGAGGCTAACTGGAACCTGCCTCCGCTGACCAATCGGGACCGGGCGGCGAACAACCCGCTGGATGATATGGTCGACTTCAATCGGGCCACGTTCTTGACGCCGCCGAAGCTGGCCGACCCGGCACGCCCGTGGAGGCGCCCACAGCTCCAGGCACCGAGGGAAGCCGATGTCTCCACCGCCTGACCGGGCCGAAGTCCAGTCGGCCATTCGCCTTGGGTGGTATGTGGCCGAGGTGAGGGGACGCAATCGACCGGACGGCCCCCGAGGGGTTTCCGTAATCGTTCCCGAGAGAGATGGCTTCCCCCTGCCGCTGCGAATCGAACGCTCGGCGGAGGAGCTACGCATCGAGGCTCAGGACACGCTCGGGTTCCTGGCTCGAAAGTTGCGGGTCGATGCTCGGCCCGACGGCTCCTACTTTGGAGTGGACATCGATCGAGCGGCCCGCTACTTGGCCCAGGTCCGTCAGAAGCAGGGCGACGCCTCCTCTTCCGCGACGAGAGCGTGGGAGGCTCTGTCTGGCCTCATCTTCGAGTTCGACGCCCATGCCCAGGACCTGCTGACAGCCACCTCGGACACCCAGGCGTGCGGCTATCAACTCGGACGGGGCCTAGCCGAGTGCTACTGGGCGCTCGATCCCGACGCACCAAAGGGATGGAGCAGCTGGCTGTTCCTCTTCGACCCGCTTCGCTGCTCCGAGTTATCCCGCCTGTCCGGGCGTCTCTCGGGATATCTGCAGACCTACTCGGCGCCCGCGATCGCGGGATCGCTCGAGGTGTGGAAGCTGGTCGCGCGAGACACGGAGTGGCGACGACAGCCCACTGTCCGAGCCGACCTCTACAACCAGATACGGAACTGGTATGAGCTTCTGGTACTCGACCAGGATCCCACCCGGATAATCCACCCCTACCGTCTGATTCGCAACTGGAGAGTGACCTTCAAGGCCGCCAGCACCTTCCTGCCCCAGCTACTGTTGGGCGGAGTCGGATTGGCCGCCGTGCTGGTGTTCACCTTCGCCGTCAGCTCCCCACACCCGGCCCGCTGGCTAGAAGCGCTGACCAGCAGTCTCGGCGCCGCCGGCCTCACTGTGGCCACACTCACCGCCAAGCTCAAGAACGACGCTCAGGCGCTGTCGACCCGTTTGAAACAGGACGCCTACACCGACTTGATATGCGAATCAATCACGACCGTCCCTCGGTTGCCCCGACGACGCCGTGGGCCGACTTCGCAGACCACAGTGGAGAGAGCCGTGCGGAACCGGACCATCACGCCTAGCACGCCGCTCAACTAAGGGGGGCGCAAGGGCCACGCGACTCGCCCAGCCGCCCGAAAGCGCAGAGATAACGCTCAGGGCGGAGACCAGAGTCCCCGCTTG
Source organism: uncultured Acidimicrobiaceae bacterium (assembly GCA_963834725.1). Taxonomy (GTDB): domain Bacteria; phylum Actinomycetota; class Acidimicrobiia; order Acidimicrobiales; family Palsa-688; genus PALSA-693. The sequence goes on along the minus strand of CAWICN010000001.1, from coordinate 340,848 downwards.
TGAGGTCATGCCCAATATCCCAAACGGTCGGCTACCTCGGCGCGTCACCAATGTGCCGCGCCAGGCGCCCTGGTGCCGCTTGAGATATCGAGCAGCTTATGGCTGCGACCTTTTGGGCATAGAGCAGGACCAGAAGCCCCGAGTGCCGTACCGAGTCACCTTTGAGGTGTCACTCGCGTATCGTCCCAATATCCCGACCGCCGCTATCCCATAGTCCGCCGGCCCCTACAGGCATAAGTGCCGCGAGGGGAGACGCCGGCCGCGCTTGACATGCTTAGCTTAGCTTAGCATGAAGGCGACCGCCGCGCCCGGGAAGGTATCCCAGAACGACGCCGCACTGATCGTGTCGAACGTCCCAGCAAGTCACTCCGATTCGGCACCGATCCGGGCGACTCGACCGCGATCAGGATAGGTCACCCTAAGTGGTCGCGTGCGGCCGGCCGGGTTCCGTCGCTCTGCTCGGTGGGCTACGTCTGCGAAGAGGTCTTCGTTGTCCGGTTCGGGGCGGCCGTAGGGTTAGCATTTCTCATGGCGAACCCTGAGCAGAACAAGCAAACGGCCATGGCCTTCTACGATCTGATGTTCAACCAGAGTCGGCCCGCGGAGGCCATCGAACGGTATGTGGGTGCGACCTACATCCAGCACAATCCCGGAGTGGGCGATGGCAAGGACGCGTTCGTCGAGTACTTCGAGCGGATGGCCCGCGAGTATCCCGATAAGCGTGTGGAGTTCAAGAGGACGATCGCCGAGGGAGACCTTGTCGTGCTCCACTGTTTCCAGTCCTGGCCCGGTGACTACGACTATGCGGGGATTGACATCTTTCGATTCGATGACCAGGGCAAGGTGGTTGAGCACTGGGACGTGCTCCAGGTGATTCCCGAGTCATCAGCGAACTCACATGGGATGTTCTGAGTCCCCGGTGTCGCGCTCGGAACTGACGGGGGCGGCCCGGACCGAGCAGATTCGGCAACTGATCTGTACGGTAATCGTGTCAGCCAGGTGTGGAGTGACCCGGCCACGAATCCCCCCCTCACCCGCCGTGGCGGGCGAAGCCCGATCAGGCGATCGCCGCGAGCCGTTTCTGATCATCACCTACAGCTACGTCGGCCACACACCTACAACAGGCTGACCTGCTCTTCCGGTGCGCAATCCAAGAGGACTGGATCCCAAGGTCGGTAACCGGATGATCAACATCCGGGCTGAGACCGTCGCAACGAAACGCGCGTATCGGCGGGCCTTCGCCGGCCATCGCACCACCCTGATACCGGACGTGTTCTACGAGTGGCAACGCCGCCCGGCCGGATTTCAGCTGAGTTCCGGATCCTGCGACTGGTCACCAACCCCCAGGGCCGGCGCGAGCGGCGGTGGTGTCAGATGAGAAAAGGGGTCTCGGACTTGTGGCGCTACTACCAGGTGGGCATGGCGGCCAACCACCGCACCTCGACGCCTCGCCGACGCTCCACTCCAAGGCAAAGGCGTTGCCGCCCTGGGCGCCTTGTGCCGGCCAAGGACCAATCACGGTCGAACCTACGCCCGGTTCAATCCCCTCACCCCAGCCGACCCGGGGCAACTCCAGTTCTCTTAGGCCTCGCTCCCGTCATCGTCGAGAAGCTTGTCGAGCTCCCGATGGTAGTGGATGAGCGGAGGCTCGTTGCGACCGTACACAAGCTGGGGCAACGCGCCTGAGTCGAGATTGCCTTGGATCCGCTCCATCAGCGGAAAGTCCTCGGTGCCGGTCACCTTGAGAAGCAGGTCGAGGTTCTTCTTCCAGTACTTCGACGCCCTGTCGGTGTCGGGCTTGGTCGGGGCGAAGATCGAGGTGGTCAGTCGGGAGGTACGCACGTCGATCGGCTCGACCTGCCAGGTCTCGATGTGGTCGATCTGGTGGACCACGAGACCGCGTGGCAGGAGAAAGTACTGGATGGTGCCGTAGGGCAGGATCGACCATTCCTCGACTGGCTTGCGAGTCTCGTCCAGCACATCGGCCCGCAACCCGATCGAGAGGCAGTGGCGACCGAATCCGTCGTAAATCGTGCAGTCGGAGTTGAAGCGGGGGAACAGGGTGTCGTGGTGCAGGGTGCGGATGTGGTAGCTCTCCGTGAACGTGTCCAGGAAGAGCTTCCAGTTCATCTTCCAAGTGTGGACGCGGGTCTCCACGTGCACGTAGCGGCCGAGGTCGAAGTCGGCGAGGTCGTTCTGGGCGCCCGACAGGAGCTCGTCGACGTCGATCGGCTTGTCCCCGCCTGGGCGCACGAAGATCAGCCCGTACTGCTCGGCGAGGGCGACACGATACAGCCCGCAATCGATGGTCACATCGTCGAAGGCGCCGCCCGACAGCGGCCGACCTTTAAGGGCACCATCGGTGCCGTAAACCCAACCGTGGTATGGGCAGCTGAACGAACGTCCCTTCTCGTTGCCGATCCCCGGGGCGACCACCGGGGCACCACGATGGCGGCAGGCGTTGACCAGCGCCCGGAGGCTCCCGTCGGGCTGGCGGACGACGACCAACGGCACCCCGCCGACCGTGTCAGCGAGATAGTCGCCCGGATTCGGTATCGCTGGACTCAGGGCGAAGAAAACCGGCCCCTGGCGGAACAGCAGGCGCCGCTCACGCTCGAACCGTTCCTGGTCTGTGTAAACCGCGGCCGGATGGGTCAGGCACTCGGGGGCCTGCAAACCTTTGAAATGCTCGCCCGCGTCGGCCACTCGCTGGAGCAACTCGACCTGTCGTTCGTGGCGCATGGTGGCTGGTCTCCGATCCGTCTTATGAGTCTCAGCGGGGCATGGCGAAGCCGCCGGACAGGCTCAGCACCTGACCGGTGAGCTGACAAGCCGGGGCGGCAGATAGCATGAGCACGGCCCCGCGATGTCAATCGCCTCCGATCGGCGACGCAACGGTATGCCACTCGTGATATTGGCCACCTCGCGCTCCGATTCCGATGTCTTGTTGCCGCAGGCTCGCTCGCCAATTCGTCGGGTTGTGGACGACCGGCCCCGGGTACACCGAGTTGGCCCGGATACCGTAACGCCCGTACTCCTTGGCGATCACCCGCATGAATGCCATCACACCGCCTTCATCGGGCCGTAGTCGCCCATACGGAACTTCCCGAATCCCGCATCGCTCGAGATCGACACGATCGAGCCGTCGCATCGCTCGACCATGCGGGGTAGGACGGCCCGCGTGGCCTTTAACGTCGGGAACAAGTTGAGGCGGTAGGCCTGCTCCCACCGCTCGGGCGGGAGATCGAGGACGAACTCAGAGCGCCCGTTCCAGCCCACGTTGTTGACCAGGACGGCGAACGGGCCGAGATCGGCCTCCACAGCCGTCACCTCCGAAGCTGCCGCTTTGACCTGCGTGAGGTCGACGGTAAACGGCGTCACCTGCGATCCCTTGCGCCGGGTGTCAGCAGGGATGCGGGCGGCCATGGCGGCGTATCGGTCGAACAAGGCGATCGACGCGCCCTCATCTGCGAAGGCGAAGCAGATGGGCGCGCCCAATGTTCGACGCTCCACCAGTCACCACCACGACGCGACCGACCAAGCCAAGGTCCACGTCAGCCCCACGACTTGAGCTCAGGCAGGACCTCGTCGGCGAACAGCCGCATGCTGGCCTCAGCCTCCGCATAGGGGACGCCGCCGAAACGAAATGCCGGCGCCGCCTCGAACGGGCCGAGCAGATCCCACCGAGTCCGGTACTTGGCTAACACCTGCTCTGGCGTCCCGTAGGCGGTGGCGTCGAGGAAACCCTCCAGAAAACCGGACGCGCCCATTCGTCGGAGTGCCCCCGCGGCGCTCGCATAGGCCTCGTACCCCTTCGTCGAGGCGAAGTGGTCGCTCATGACCTCGTAGTGCTCCAGCACGCTCTCCAAGTACGTCGCCATGTACTGAGGCCCGCGCTCGCCAGCCACGTCGGCATCGCGATGGCAGTACACGAAGTCGCAGATCAGCGGCGGCGGCGGCTCCGCTCCGGTGAACTCGCGGTACATACCTCGCCACTTCTCGATAGCCGGGAGGCGACCCTTCCACGATCGGTCGGCGAACATCACCATCGCCGCCTCGAGCCGAGCCGCCGCCTCGAGTGAGTCCTCCGATGTCGCAACCGCGTAGATCCGACCCTTGAACGAACGCTCCGGTGCGGGACGGATGGCCGTCCGGGGCTGCGGGTAGAACGGTCCTTCCCCCTCGATCCAACCGGTCTTCAGCGCCTTCACCACCATGGCGGCTCCCTCGTCGAACCGGTCGCGTGACTCGTCCATTTCGATCCCGCGGAAGTGGCTGTACTCGCGGCGGGACAGGCCGCGGCCCATCCCGAAGCGGAAGCGGCCCTCGGCGATGTGGTCTAGCAGCGCAACCTTCTCGGCGACCCGAAGCGGCTCGTTCCACGGCATGATCACCGCCGCCGTGCCCACGTCGATACGACTTGTCTTCGCCGCGATCGCCGCCAGCCACTCCGTGTTGTCCGGACAGAACGAGTAGTCATAGAAGTGGTGCTCGACCGCCCACACGCAATCGAACCCCAACTCCTCAGACAACAGCGCCAACCCGGTGTCCTCCCGGTACACCTGCCCGTCGGTCACACCCTCCCAGCCGTGGCTCGAAAACAACGTCTGCACTCCGACATCCATGAGCGCTCCTTTCGTCGGCCCGGCTGGCCGTCACAGCAAAGTCTAAACCTTGTTCGAAGGCCCGCCAGCCCCGGCGCGACGATCCGTACGGCCGTGAGTTGGACGAACGTGAGCGGCTCGCACTTTGACCACATAGCCGACCACCGATCGCCCTTGGCTTCGTTTCTGGACGTCGGACGCGTCAAAGAGGTCACCGCAGTGCTCCGCTGCTCGAACTGGAGCGTCTGTGACCTCAACAATACCGGCGCGCCGAAACCCGACGGAGAAACGGCCACGATGTCGAACTCCTTGGTCGAGCCCCTCACGAAAGCCGACCGCTGGAGCCGGGATAGGCCCCGGGCATCGGGGACCGCGATGCGCACGGTACAGGCAGGCCGAAGCTGGCGCAGTCGCGCACGCAGATGGCCGCAGCCGCCAGCCGTTCGCGCCGGCCCGGGACACGGACAAGCAGCCAGTTGGCCTGTGTGGTGGAATGACACAAATGTGAAGAAGCGCACACCGGATGACGTGCTCGCCGCGCACAACCTCCAGCTCGGGATGTCGGTGGGTGTTGACGAGGAGCCCGGGTTGTCTCCGATTGTCGGTGTGGGCCGGGACGGCTCGCTCACCGTGTTCGGCGAGACGGATCGGAAGCTTCGCTCGTTCCTGCCCTCAAGTGCGCTACCCAGCCGCGCCGGCCGCCAGGAACGGTAACCGGGACCGTGGTGGAAGCCCTCGAAGTAATACGGGGCCGATGTGTCGTGCGTCGGCCGTGCGATAGTTCCGGCGAGCGCAGCGTCCTGAAGGACGTGTGAACGTTGTGAGCACCGGGCTTTGCTCGGCCTAGACACTCTGGGCAGCGCACACTCGAGATAATGCCGGAGTTTGACGCTTGGCCGGTCCCGACGAGCCGTGCGTCCCTCTGCGGCATGGTAGCCCGTCGCAAGGAACTATCCTTCCTGCCGCCGCCATTCGATCCCTTGGAGGTGCCGATATGGCCGGGCCTAGAAGCGCTGAACCGGAGGACGAGTTGACTCGCCACTCTGGAGTGCATCGGAACGGCACAGTCGTGTGCGAACTGGACGGAGAACTGTGGCCCTGCCGTCGCGTCATTGAAGAGCTAGACAGGCTCCAGCGTCTGTTGCGGGACGGACAGGATGCCGGCCCTGATAGGCCCGAGAGGCCAGTGGGGGGTGTGCCGGGATTGCATCAGCGTCGATGGATACTCGATCATTACAGAGGCGAGTTGGAGGCACTTGACCGGAGTTGTGCGGTATTGCTGGGCGTTCTGGCGAGTGTCGGGCTCGCCTGCGGAGCCGGGCTGGTGGCGGTCCTCGAGTTCCTCGGCGCCGGGACCAGCCAATTGTTTCTGGTCGGGGACCTGGGTGGGGCGGTCGGCGGGTCCTCTCCGCCACTATTTCAGCGGGCCAGCGCCACGCGGACGGATACGAGTTCGAAGACGGCGTCGCCTACCCCCCGCAGTCGCCAGAGCCAGCGTCGCGAACGGGTCGGTTCAACAAGCGAATGGTGCCGTTCTTCTACCTCCGGCCGCTGCTCGGCGCCGGAATGGGGGTCGTGGCCTTCGCCGGACTTCTGGCAGGGGTCATCTTCGCCCTTGGCGGGGCCTCAGCCGCCAACACGAACGCCATACTTCCGGAATCGGTGCTGTTCTTCGCTCTGCTCTCCGGACTGTTTGCCAAGACCCCTGATCGAACAGCTCAAAGTCGGGTTCAAAGCTATGGTGGGATCCAAATAAAGCCAATGGGGCCGGTGCATCAGGCCCGCCTTCCACCGTATAATCAATCCAACCCTGTTGGCGATAGTCACAATGGGATTGAACTCTTCCACCCCCGCGGGTCGCGAATGTTGTCCAGGACCGCGGCGAGGGGGCACGCCGAGCAGTGTGTCTACCGGGCGCGACTATCACGATTGTCGCAGCCATCCGTTCCTTTCGACCTTGAGTCGGGGTGGCACCGCCGCCTTCGTGCGTGGCGGGCCAAGCACGGCTACGTCGGTTCCGGTGAGCGTCCCGGTCCCCAAGGCGCCAAGCAGATTCGGGCTTCGACGAGGACGCTGTGGGCGCGGGCTGAACGGTTGTGCCGCCCTCTTGGGTGGCATGACCGCCGGCGCCCCCCGCATCCTGTCGGCCGCCGCCCGCTACGCAGCCGACTGCCGGGCCGAGTCCGCCCAGCTCGGCGCGGCCGGATGCCGCCCGGAGGCTCGCATGGCCGCACCGTCGGTTCCCAACGCGGGTGAACCCCTATTCGTCATTGGCGACAACAGAGGCAGCTTGTTCTTCCAGGGCAGCATGACCGGCAAGCTCGACGGTCGAGTACTGCTCGACCTGCTCCCCGCTCAGGCGGTCGTGTTTGTAGACCGCAGGGCGGCCCGCGCCGCGGTTCGGGCCGTCGAGCGCTCCGGTGTGGAGGGCTCGGCTCGGCTCGCCGAGGCTGCGGGGTCCCTGGCGAAGCTGCCGGGAACCTCGACGGCGGTGGTGCTGGCTGATGCTCTGGCGGCGAAGTTCTGGTGTCCGGCTGGCTCTACCGCAGCACGTCGACGCCTGGCTGCGCGCCTTCGATCTGAGGGCACCTGGTTCCGCCGCCGCGCCGGAGGGCTACCGGCACCTATTCCAGCTTGTCTCCGACCCTAAGGCAGCGACCGCCACGCAGCGGGCCTGAGCGTCCAGGCTCCGCTCGGACGCCTCGCTGTTGCTGGCGCTGAGCAACCGGCAGCCGAGCGGGTCGATCAAGGCGTTCAACTCGATCATCTCCCGCCAGGAGGTGTGGAGCGCCATTGAGCGCATCGACCCACCTATGCGTGAGATCGCCACGCTCACCGGCGAAGTCGTTAGGGTCAGCCCCAACCGTCTCCTCGGCGGCATCGTCGAAGCCTCGGCGTCCACCCCCTTCAAGCTGCGGCCCGACCGGGTCGCCATCTTCGACGACAAAGACCTCGGCGCAGCCAAGTTGCTCGAACTCGGCTACCGGGACGGTCTGGTCGCCCGCTTCTCTACCAAATACCAGGACAACTCCGGCACGAGCCGCACCACCGTCAACCATCTACAACAGGGTGTCCGGCTGCTTCAGGCCGCCCACCATCACAACACGGCGGTGTGGGCCACCGCCGAGCCTTACCTGGGCCGGTCCAGCGACGGCTTCGCCAGGCCGTGGGCGGGGCGGCGCAGCGCGGAGGGCGGCAACGGCGGTGTGACCGGACGTGACGTTCCGCTGTATGTATCGCTCGCCGGTGCGGACACGGCATAGCGCGGATTGAGCCTGGACGCGGACTTCCACATAGTCATGCTGACCAACACCGACCTTGACGACATCGGCCTCCCTCAGCCCGGGCTGGGCGGGACTGGCACGTCCAAGCCAGCAGTGACCGGATCATCGTCTGTTCCCGGCCTCGCCTCCGGGCCGACCACGCTGGTCCCCGGCTCGGTCACCGCCGAAGACCTGCTGCGGGCGTGGTCGGGGGCGCCGGTGAGCGTGATCGACAGCCCGCCCGGCGCGGGCAAGACGCAGTTGGTGGCCGAGGTCGTCTCACATCTCGTTGACGCTGGCCGCCTGCGGGTGGTGATCGCCACCCCAACCCGGTACCAGGCCGTCTCGCTGGCACACCGTCTGGTTGGCAGCGTCGATCCGGCCAAGATCGAAGTCAGCATCAACGGGCTGGAGCCCGGCGTGCTGCCCGGCGGACTGTACGGCGGCCACTGGTCGAAGAAGGTCGCCGCCTCTGTGGTGCAGATCCGTACCCTCCGCTCCTGCGAAATGTCTCCACCCCAGGACTTCGACGTGATGGTCCTGGAAGAGGCATACCAGGCCACCTTCGCCTCGGTGGCGGCCGCGGCAGCCAAGGTGCCCCGGCTTCTCCTGGTTGGCGACCCCGGCCAGATCGGTCCTGTCGTCATTGTCGGTACGTCGGTGTGGGAGCGGATGCCGGACGCGCCGCACCGCCGAGCGCCCGAAGTGTTCAAGTCCCGTGACGATGCCGCCTGCTTCTCCATCCGGGAGTCGTACCGGCTCGGCCCCAGGTCGGTGGCGGCGGTCGCCCCTCTCTACGATTTCGAGTTCATCTCGGCCCGCCCGCCCCGCACAGCCCGGCTAGTGGACGGGACGCCACTCCCCGAGATCGCCGCCATCGAGGTCGCGGTCTCCAACGACCTCGACCACGAGACCACAATGCGAGCGGTGGCAGACCGTGCCGCCGCCCTCGTGAGCGCGACGCCGACCGGCCCGGGCACCGACGACAACGGCAACCCGGTCACGCTGGCCTGGGACGCCACCCCGGCCGGTGTGGCAGTGGCGGTGTCACGCAACTCGCAAGTGTCGATCATCACCGGGAAGTAGCTAGCCGAGAGGGCCTTATCGGCGACCCTAGCCAGCAACATCACAGTTGGCACCGCCGACCGCCTCCAGGGCGGCCAGTGGCCGCTGGTGGCGGCTTTGGACCCGGCTGCGCCGGTCGGCTCGGACAACGAGTACGCCATGTCCCTCGGCCGTCTAGGAGTGATGATCTCACGCCACACGCACCACCTGACGTTCGTGTCCGATGCGTCCTGGCCACCCAGCGCCCACCTGGTCGAGTTGGCCGCCGCCTCCGACCCGATCCTCGACTCCGGCCGGCTCAGCCCGCAGGCAGCCGACCTGCTCGGTTACCTGATCGCGTTGGTGGCCGGGAAACTGGCCGGCGGGCACCCCGTGTGCTGGCGCGACCTGCCGATGTCCTCCGCCGAGCTGCTTGGGGCCGGCGTGCCGCTTCTCGGGCTCACCGCCGAAACCCGATGCTTCCGGGTCCTGCCCACCCTGCTCGAGGAATCGCTCGACTCTCTCGTCTCTACCTTCGGCTGGCAGCCGCTGGACAACCTGGCCGCATTGTGCCGATCCGTCGACGCCGACTCGGGCGAAGAGGGGATGATCTTCTGCGCCAGGGTGACGCAACGACGATCGACCATTTCCGGCCGGCCCTGACCGCAGAGAGCAGCGCCCCCCGATGATCCTCTGCCTCGGCTGAACCTAAACGTCTACTAAGTCACTTTGTTCCAGGGGCTCCAGCAGCAGTTCGGGGAAGTCTGGTGCCTGTTCCAAATCAGACCGTCGCCGCCAGTGACGTGGAGCCCGACGAGGTTCGAACCGTTGAACTCGCTGAACACCGATGGGCCGCTGATCGCGTATCCGCCCAGGCTGTACCATCCACTCCAAGGCCCGCGACCAGCCGCACTCTGCCAGTTGTGCCAAACGGAATGGTCGGTGCCTATAACGAAGACCTCCAACCGTCCGTCCTGATTCTTGCCGACATCTAACCCGTAGCCGGCGATCGCACATCCGCCCAGACTCGTCCACGCGCCGCTGGGCGTCACGCCAGGGGCGCTGCCCCAGCGGTGATACACCGTGCAGCCGTTCGACCCGCCGATGGTGAACTGCTCCTGTATGCCGTTTGAGTTGCTCACCTGGAGAACGCCATAGTGTGGTCCGAGGTCGGCGTAGGCAGGTCCGGGCGCAGCGAGCAGCGCACCGCTGAGCGCCACCAGCAGTGCCGCGCTCGCCGGCAACCTCGCTGCGAATGAGGCAATCCCGTGTCGCAGTGACCTCACCGAGCCCTCCTCGATCTATTGCAACAACACGTGACGGTTTGGACGGCTGGCGAAGATACTCGGTACCGCTTCATGGTCGCCAGTCGCGTCTTGCGGCACATCGATTGGGTGGCTCCGAGGCGCCATGCGGCTCCGCTCCCAAGAGCGTCGTCCGCCACACGGCGCCCGCTCGGCTAGCTGCATCGTTTGGCCGTTGCTCCCAATATTGCGGAGCGTCGCGGCCGCTAGCTCCAGTCTTCGTGATCGCCCGCCCACGGGTCGTTGGCGGTCCCGGTGCCTTTCGAGCAGCTGGTTCATGCCTCCTGCGAGGTTGCCGAGTTCGGCGATTTTGGAGGTCATTGCCGGCCAGAATCGCTCTCGAATTTCGAGGAGGGTGGGGCTGATTCTCGCGACGGGGTCGGCAATCAGAGCTCTGGCGCTCGACGGCGTGCTGTCGGCCAGGTGCCGGGCGGATTGTCGGAGTGTCTCGGCTGCGTCGCTGTCGGGAACGCCGTCGATCCAGGTGGATCCCACTGTGGCGACGGTGGTGGCCACGGCCACGGCGGCGTCGCGGTCCATCCCGTATCGGTCGATTTCGGCCGGGAGGCTGTCGAGGGTGTCGATGAGGGCGTCGGAACCCAGCGCCCAGGAGTAGCGGCGCAGGACGGGGGCCAGGTCGACCGCCGCCCATGAGGACCAGTGCGGGTCTTCCTGGGATGACGTCAGGTTGGTGAGGTCGATGCCGTCGAGCGTGCTGTCCGGTCGTCCGGCCAGCCAGGCTGCCACCCGGGCTTGGGCGCGGGGTCGGTCGATGTCGATGCCGACGATGGCGAGCACATCGAGCCAGGTGCCGGTGGTCTGGTCGTAAAGCCCTGAGACGGTCATTTCCAGGGCGACCCGTGTCGCCCATTCGTCGTCGCTTTCCTGATGCCGCCGTCCATTGGGCTCGACTGGCGGCTCAACTCGATTCGCGAGGTGCTCGGGCAGCCACATGAGTGGGTGCCACAGCTCCGCCCGGGTTCCCTTCCACCGGCGCGTGCCTGTCGGCCAGGGCTGCGGCCAGAGCGGCAACGGAACAGCGACGGTGTGGGAGGAGACGAGCTCGGTCGTGTCGATCCCGGACTGCTCGGCGAACTGCCCGACCCGGATGACCGACTCGATCGGGTCTCGGGCCAACAGCAACGGCTCTCCCGGGTTGGTCAGGCACGCCCGTCGGGGGACCCCGGTCAGTGTGGCCGGCGGGCGTTCGGCTTCCTGTCTCTCGCCGTTCGAGGTGGCGAGCGGCGCCCCGTTTGGGTTCTGGTGCCGTCCGGTCTGCTCGGTCATCATGTCGCCGTCCTGTTCTGACTGGTTGTGGCGCCCGGCGTTCCCCTCGGGCTTTGCTGATCTCTTATGCGGAGACCCGAGAGAGGCAAATGCCGCCCCGCGGTCGACGACGGCATGTGTTCCAGAAAGTGCCGACCGCCGAACTCCCCCAGCCTACGATTCGACCTCGGTGCTTTCGAACCTCGTCGCCCATCGTGACCCCATAAAGATCGACGCGCAGCAGGTCTCGTACCTCTTGTGGACACGACGGGCGGTGTTGACAAGCTTCTCGGGAACGACAGCTGCATATCTGGTAGCCGGATCTGACGTCATTCGCCGTAGCAGCTGGCCGTACAGGGTGTCGAGATCGAGACCGGGAGCTGCGGTGATCCGCTTGGTTTCAGCAACCAGCCGTTCGCCAGCTCGTTCAGCGACCACGTCCGCCCACGCCACCTCGGTGCGCCCACGCCGTCCTTCGCTGTTAAGCCAACCAACGAAGGCGGCGACTACTTCGCTCTCTTCGCCGGATTCCACGAACCCGATCATCTCAACTGCTGCGTTGCCACGCAGTATCCAACCGTCCCGGGCCGGTGACAGTAAGGCTGCCGCTGACCGCGGCTCTGAGCAGTCCCGCCGCTCTCTTGAGCGATATGAACAGTTTATCTTCGCCTGTCCGCTCCGAATGGGCCTACTGGTTCGTTGGCGTGGCCTCGAGGAGTGCTGTGCTCGCCGCCCGGTGCGGGGGGAGGGCGATCGAATGGGGCCGTGAGCACGCCCTGCTCGGGGCGGTGGTAGGGGTCGGCATGGCAGAGCCCGTGGCCCGCCTGGCGCACACGCATCTTCCTCCCGGCCAAGTGGCTGCGGCGGGGGCGATGTGTGCGGGCTTGCTTTGCCTGACATCGATGAGCCCGGCTCGACGGTCAGCCGCAAGCTCGGCCTTCTCTCCGAGGCGGTCGCCGCGGTCACCAAGAAGCTGGCCGGGGGTCACCGCCAGGCGACCCATTGCTTGGTTCGCCGGCGGGATGGCGGCACTGGTGTGGTGGCTGGGACGCTTCGCCCCGCCGCCCCGATCTCGGTCTACGCCTCCTTGGCGCTCACCCTCACCACGCTGGTCCCGGTCAGCGTGGCCCGAAAAGGCTCCAGGGTGGCCTTGATCGGCCCGGTGGCGGCCGGATGGGCGGTGTGGCGGGCCCAAACCGGTTCCTGGCTCGCCGACCCGACAACGGTCGCCAACCCGCACACCTGGGCGTGGCTACCGGTCGCCGCCGGCATCGGGGTTACGCTCCACCTGGTCGGTGACATGCTCACCGTCAAGGGCGTACCACTGCTGTGGCCGCTCCGGCTTCGCTCGGCCGCACCATTGCTCGGTCACACCGACAGCACCCGCGAACAACTGGTGGGCGCCTGCCTTTCGGTAACCCTGGCCGCTCTGGCCTGGACCGAGATCCTCCATCCCCTGCTCAACGCGAAAGGAACCCACCTCTGATACTGCCCCGACTACCGCGACATCCTCGACGCGGCCGGCCGCCAGCCGGACTGGTGGACCCACCACGGCGTCCCGCGTTTCGCCCCCTTGACCCCCACCGTGCTCGGCGTGTAGGACGAGTTTGCGCTTCTCGCCGAGATCGCCTGCCAGTGTTGCGGTCAGCAGTTCCCTATCGGCCAAGGCTGGGGCGGTTCGAAGGTCAGCCCCAGCGAGGTCCACACGCACAGCCGATCGAGGTGACCGACACCTGGGCCTTCGGCTATCCGCTCCGCCACGATGGGCAGCGCCGCTGCGCTCGAAATGACGCCTCCGGTGGCCCCAGCTCGCTGACTTGATCCGGCCCCAGCTGACCACGCACGGTGGCGACCGAGGCGTCCGGGTCGCGGCTGAACTCGATTCCGTCGACCGCGCCTGCCGAGTATGAGTATTCGCGAACGCTGCCGAGTCAGGTCCTACCGACAATGGTCTCGAACCCCCGTAGGGGCGAGCCTGAGGGAGTGGCGCTGACGCGGATGTGGGGCGGTGTTGGAGACCGGGGCCGCGCGGTGCCCAAGGGGCGGGGGCTGGCCCTCATGCACGGGCTCAGCGACCGAGTCGACATCGTCGGGGACGTGACGGGGACCCGCGTGACGCTCTCCTACAGGCTTGAGCCGTTGGAAGAAGCGGGCTGAACGATATCGCGGCCCAGATTTGCCGTCTCGGGGGTCAGTTGCGAGCACGACGGGGTCAACATGGTCAAGTTGCCCAGAGACGTCGACGCGTCGAACGCCTCCGACTTCGAGGTGGCGATCGACGAGCAGCTTGGCGCAGGTCCAGTGCTCGATCTCAGCCCGACCGGATACCTCGACAGTGCTGGCTTCCATGCCCTCGAACGCCTGCGCGAGTAGGGAGGTCGGTGCGTTGGCATGACACCGTCGTGGCGCCTCAGGAAGGCGGCCGACATCCTCGCCCTTCCGGTCTACGACACGATTGAAGCGGCAAGGGCGACGTTCACCTCGCCCGGCCAAGCGCCGCCGACTGAGGATGTGCCTCGTCAGGGTTGACACGCTTCGGCCATCGCAGCTGGACGAGCTACAACATCGCGCACTTCCCGACCGCTGAATGAGGTGGCAGGGCGGCAGCCTCGGGATTCAAGGAAGGAACTGCTGTGCCAACGTCCGAGGTGTCGAGCACCGTGCAGCGGATGATGACCATGTCCGTCGTAATCAGCCTGCCGGTGACGCCAGCTCTATTCCTTCGCGACTTCTATGCCGCTGAAGTGTTCGACTACCTGGTGGGATATTGGCGCCGCCACGCGGATGACGACGATGCGATTGTCTATGGTGGCCTCATGGTAGGAGCACAGCCCCAGTCGGTCCTGTCGCCGATCACCGAGGCGGCGATCTTCCTCGTCCTGACCGTCGAGGAGGGCTCTGGTCCCGAGGCCCGCTCGGTGCTGGCCGATGTGGCGGGCGTCGTCCGTTCGGTGGGCTTCCGGGTTCCCGAGGGCGGCTTGACCTGTGTGGTCGGTATCGGATCTGCGGCCTGGGACGCCCTACTCGGCCCTCCTCGTCCCGTGGAGTTGCATCCCTTCGCTGAGGTTCTCGGCTCCAGGCACACGGCAGTCTCCACGCCGGGGGATCTGCTGCTCCATATCCGGGCGCATCGTTTCGACCTGTGCTTCGAGCTGGCCCAGCGCCTCATGGAACGGTTCGCCGGGCATGCGGGAGTGGTCGACGAGGTCCACGGCTTCCGCTCGTTCGACTTGCGCGATATGCTCGGCTTCGTCGACGGGACGGAGAACCCATCGGGACAGCCAGCGGAGGCGGCGGTCGACATCGGTGACGAAGACCCCAATTTCGCTGGCGGGAGCTACGTGTTGGTGCAGAAGTACCTGCACGACCTCGGGACCTGGGATGCGCTGGAGGTCGAGGAGCAGGAGCGGGTGATCGGCCGCTACAAGCTCGACGACATCGAGATGTCAGACGAGACCAAGCCGTCCGACTCGCACGTGGCGCTGAACACGATCGTGGGCGACGACGGCGTGCAGCACCAGATCGTCCGGTTTAACATGCCCTTCGGTCGGGTGGGGACGGGCGAGTACGGAACCTACTTCATCGGCTACGCGAGGTCCCCGGCCGTGCTGGAGCAGATGATCGAGAACATGTTCGTGGGCCGGCCGCCTGGCAACTACGACCGCATCTTGGACTACTCGAAGGCGGTGACCGGCAGCCTGTACTTCGTGCCGACGGTCGACCTCCTCGAAGGGTCGTCGGTTCCAGTCTGCGCGCAGCCGAACGCCGAGGCAACCGATCGGGCCGACGGTGCCGGTTCGCTGGGCATCGGCAGCCTGAAGGGAACGCCGTCGTGAAGCACCTTTTCGGCGGTGTCGTGATCCATCAGCTCGCTGATCCGGGCGATGACCTCGGGGATCCTTTTGGGGTGGCGTTTCGGCCGCCGCCGCGGCGGCGCACCGGGCCCGGCTGGACCTCCCCACCCACCAGCTCACGGCGGCCTCGGGCCACGGTGCCGGCATCGATGCCCAACAGCTCGGCGATCTGGGCGTCGCCGCCGTGGCCGATCTTGAGCGCCTCCAGCCCGGGCGTATAGCCGCCGCTGGCGCTCATCCAGCAGGCTGTACAACAACACGATGGCCGCCTTGATCTCCTCGGGCAGCACCCGCACGCCGGCCCCCAGCCCCAGAACATCGGGGGCGGCGTCATAGACCTGGCGGACGGCCAGCCGGTGCCGGTGAGCCGACGGATCCGCTGAGAGGTACACGTAGCGGCCGCCCACCTGCTGTCGGCCCACACGCTCGGCGCGGACCAAATCCAGCAGCGCCGCTCTGGGGTCGACATGCAAGACCGACTCCAGCTCGCCGGCGGCAAAGCCCCTCTCCGAGGCGGCAACCAGGCCTCCACGGTGGCCACCAGGGTGCCGAACTGGGAGAACCACACCGAACGGAACGACCACAACCCAAGCTCGTCGAAGCGGGCCACCTCGTCCAGCGTGTAATAGCGACCCCGATGCGAGTAGCTGGTGCGATAATCCAAGCTCTCCAGCTTGCGGAACACCGTGGCCTCCGCCGGGGTTCCCAACGCGGCCTTGAGCTCGCTCATGGTGGCGATCTTGCGGGACTGCAGCAGGCGGCTCAGCGGCCCCCGATTTGCGGTTCACGTGGGCCTGGCGCTGGAACGCCATCACAGGCTCGGTTGCAAGTCCCAAACGCCGACACCGATCCGCAGAACGTTCCAGTGGGCCCAATACGCGAGCCGCGGTCTGCGTCCGGCATCACGTGCCCCGCGTCGCATCGACCGTCGCCCACATCGTCGAGTGAGCCACTAAGATGACGTTCCGGACGCTAGCAACTTCTTGTCTGCGGGAGCGCCCCTCGGCACCGCTAGTTTCGAAGGAGCGGCCGGTCCGAGGATCACCGCTGGCGGGCAGGCTGCTGCGCTTGCGTTGCTCGCCGCGTCGCCCGCGGACGCGGACCGCCCTTCGTCCTCGCCCCGCCACTCCCCGCGGCCACATCGGCGAAGCGCTTCCCGGACAACGCCACTCAGGGTCTGATACAGAAAGTTCCTACTTGAACGCGCGTCTATTTGTCTTTAGTGTGGGAGGTGAAGGGTGTATTTGAGAGGTGTCGCCACGTCTCGCATTCTGGACGTGCGCGGTAGGGGCTCGTATGTGAACGGAGGGGACAATGAAGGTATTGAGGCTCGTTCCGGTCGTGGCGCTCGTGTTCTTTGGGTTTGTCGCCACCAGCGGTGCGGCGAGCGCATCGCCCGCGCCCGTGAGCAAGGTCTACAACTGCACCGGTGGCAATGTCCCTCCGGGCACCTACAAGACCTTGCTCATCACCGGTGTGTGCTACATGCCAGCCGGCACCATCACGGTCCAGGGCAACCTCACCGTGGCGCCAGGCGCCCTCCTGGACGCGGTCTCTCCGGGTGACCCGCCGGCCAGCCCGCTAGTGCCGGCGACGGTCCTCGTTGGCGGAAACGTGTCCGTCGGGGCGGGTGCAGTCCTGGTTCTGGGCTGCTCACCGAACATCGCCTGTCCGAAGGCTGTCACCTACGACCACATCGGCGGCGACCTCACCGCTGCCGGGGCCCTCGGGGTGGTGGTCCACTCCACCGTCATCGACGGCAGTTTCTCGCTGCTGGGTGGTGGCGGCGGGGTGGCCGGCCCTCCGGAATCAGGGGCGTGCTTCAACCTCAAGGCCTTCCCCCCGCCGGCGCCGTGGTCCGCTGACCCCTCGCTGGCTACTAGCCCCGTCTACAGCGACCTCGAGGACAGCGCCATCGGCGGCAACGTGCGTGTCATCGGTGTGCAGTCGTGCTGGATTGGAGTCGTCCGGGCCCAGGTCGAGGGCAGTGCCACCGTCGTCGGGAACGCCATGAGCGACCCCGACGCTATGGAGATCAACATGAACCTGGTCGGCGGGAACATGACCTGCATTCAAAACCTGCCGGCTGTGCAGTTCGGCGAGGGCGGCACGCCGAACCTGGTAGGCGGGGTAGGCCGGGGCGAGTGCGCGTTCAACGTGCTCGATCTCAACCCTGCACCTGAAGCCGCCCCCGGCGGGATTAGCGAGCACATCGCGGTGAGCCTCGCAACGCTCGGCAACTTCTCCGGTACCCGCACCCAGACGTCGGACCACCAGGTGACATTCGGGACGACGAAATCCGGGGACACGCTTGTCGGGGCGCTGAACACCGCCGTGTACGCGGGAACCGGCCTGAAAGGCAGCGTCAAGGGGAAGTTCCTGGGCACGGTCCATCCCAACGGCTCGGTCTCGTTCTTGGCCCTCGACACCTGCGCCTGCCAATTCCTGGGCCTGACCGGCAAAGTCACCATCAGGGCCTACGGGACCATTGGCCCCAGGGGCTTCACCCACGGCACCTTCCTCGTCACCGGTGCCACCGGCAGTTTGACGGCGCTGGCCGGCTACGGCACCTTCTCCAGTGCAGGTCAACCGGTGGGGACCCTTCACCTCGTGGAGCATCTCAGCATCGCCTGACAGCCGACCGCCCACCAGCCAATGCTGGGCCGGCCGCGACCGGTAGCGGCCCGGCTGGACCCTACATTGGCTGCCTGGAGGCGGCGTTCTTCCTGAGGGGACGCCAGCAGAAGAGCATCCGACGCAGCCCGGCACGGACGGCATCCAGGCCTGCAGCCAGATGGCGGTGTCGCTACCCGTCCACGACGATGATGCTCATCTGCTTACCCATCGTGCTCTTGGTGCTCTTCGTCTACGTCTTGGGCGGCCAGCTCGGCGCCGGTCTCCGCGCTTATGAGGGTCGCAGAGCCTACCTCGACTACCTGGTGCCAGGGCTGCTGCTTATCACCGTGGCCTCAGCTATCCAGGGACCTCGATCATGGTCGCCATGGACATGTGGCATCTCGACCGGTTTCACACCATGGCCATCGCCCGCGCCTCGGTGCTCATCGGCCACGTGCTCGGCAGGCTGATCCAAACCCTCGCCACGATGGCCGTCCTCGTCGGGGTCGCGTTTGGCATCGGGGTTCCACTCCAGCGCTGGGCCGCTCCACTGGTTAGCCCCGATCGGGATGCTCGTCCTGTTCGCCTTCGCGCTCATCTGTCAGGCCGTGGCGCTCGGGCTTGCCGCGGAGAATGTCGAGACCGCCAGCAACAGCCCGAGATCATGTTGCTACTGCTATTCCTGTTAGCGGGTTCGTGGCCACGGCCACTGTGCCAGCAGCCTGCGCCAGTCGCTGAGTACCAACCGTTCACCCCCGCCGCCGACACCGTGCGCGGACTGCTCAGCGCGCCGCCATTGCGACCACGCCATGGTCGGTGACGTGGATCCCCCTGGGCGCTGGGCCGGATACCAGAACAACCGAACCCGGTCGGCAGGGCGCCGAAGCGTTCACCGACCCACCAGATGCCCACGGCCCACGGGATCGACGCCACAATGGCGGCCCGTTCGAAGCGGCTGGCGACCAGGCGTAGCCCCAGCCGGGTTGAACGGCCACGAAACCCCGTTCCACAGCGCGGCGTGGCCGACGATGAGGTTGACGGCCCACAGGATGGAGCGGCAACGGGGGCGGCCTGCCCCATTGACCGACTGAGCGAGATCGTCGTGCCACCGGCGGGCGCCAAAGAGGTGCGGCTGGGCTTGGAGAGCGGCATCGACCAACCAGTAGGCCTACGGTGACACGCACATGGCGTCGACCGTCTGGCGTCCCGATCGTCGCGCTGGCCTTAACGTCTGTGCCGATCACACGGCGGTGTGGGCGACGGGGGCGCTGGTGGGGGCGACGACCCCACCAGCCGGTTCTACCGTCACTAAAAAGGCGGTGACGGTCACGGCCGGATCGACGCTGAACGCGACCGTGGCGGGATCGGCACCGATCACTCCGACCGATATGGGCCGGCCGGCCATCACCGACCACAGCTGGTAGGTGCTGGTAGCGGGCAGGGCTGCCATGCCGGTAGAAACCAGGTAGGCGGACCCGGAGGGCAGGATGACCAGCTCACCGAGGCGGTCGCCCCCCGGGCGGGTGGAGGTGAGGGTCAGGCGTTTGGCTGCGGGGTCGACCAGAGCGGCAGCGAGGCCTTGGAAGCCCCCGCTTTGTTTGGCGGCGATGGAGAGCTGGCTGACCCGATGGTCGAGATGGTCAACCCGGAGGGTCTGGGCGCCGATGGTCACCGCGGCGGCCGTCGCGGCGGCGGCGGCCAGCCACGTCTTAGGCCGCCGCTTGCGCCCCCTGGCCGTTCGCGCCAGGTCGAGCAGTACCGGGGGAGGCGGTTCGTGTGGTGCTCGAGATGGCCCGTCGATGGTGGCGGCGATAGCATCCCAGACCCCTGCTGGGGCCTCGCCGCCGACGGCGGCGATCAGACCGATCGTCTCGCGATGGTGGTCGACCTCCTGGGCGCAGCGTGGGCAGTGGGCCAGGTGGGCGCGCATCCGACTGGCCTCGACTGGCTCTAGCGCGTCGAGGGCGCAGACGCCGAGGAGGTCGCCGATCGACTGGCAGTTGTCTGACCGGCTCGTCACCGGTGCGCCCCTTCTGGTTCGAGGGCTTGGCGAAGCCGGCCCAGACCGGAGCGGATCCGGCTTTTAATGGTGCCTTCCGGCTCGGCCAGTATCCTGGCTACTTCCCGGTAGGTGTGTCCACCGAAGTAGGCCAACTCGATGGCCTTACGTTCATTGTCAGACAGGCAGGCGACGGCCCTTCGGACCTGGTCGCTCAGGTGCAGGTCCCAGGCGTGGCGCTCGATGTCGTAGCCGTCGGTGGCGACGGTATGGGCGTCTCGTTCCTCCCGGGCGCGCCGGGCGCTCTGGGACCGCAGCAGGTCGACCGAACGGCTGTGGGCCAGCGCGAGCAGGAAACTGCGCAAACCAGCCCGGGTGGCGTCGAAACGCTCGGGCCGCTCCCACAGGCCGACGAACACTTCCTGGGTGACATCCTCCGCCGCCTCCTTTGCGCCCAGCACCCGCCGGGCGAGCGCGGTGACGGCCCCGCCGTGGCGGCGGTAGGCCTCCGCCAACGCCGGTTCGTGCCAACGGGCGATGGCCACCACCAGCATGGCGTCGCTGGCGCTCTCCAGTTCGAGCATCGCACGCTATCCGGAGCCGACCGCCGTCTCGGATGAACCTCCCACCGGATTCGTTGCACCCGGTGATCCGCCCGGCGAAGCCCGGCTGTCCAACGCAATCGGCGCCCCGCCCGACCTCACGCGGGGGCATCGGCCCTGTCCCTGCATGGCCATCCGCCACGGCCAGACAGCCACAGGAGAAAAACCGCGAACCGAGAAAAAAGTTTCATCCGGGGCCGAGCACGGCCCCGTACACCAAGCATGCGACTTCAAGACCCGGACGAGCGGCCGGCGGGCAGCGCCGGACCCCAATCGGCACCATGGTGGTGGTCTTGGTGACCATGGCATCGGTGGCGGCGTACGGTACAGCAGCCATCGATCCAAAGACGGTGCGGAAGCGTCGGGTTCGTCGGGCACCACGATCGTGACCAAGAACTTCGCCTTCTCGCCGGCCGACCTGACCGTCAGCCCGGCCGCGAAGGTCACCGTCCGCAACGAGGACCCGACTACCCTGGCCCGCCCGCCTCGGACTACACCGGCACCTGAGCAAGTCCGGGCCAAGGGCCCCGAGGCGGCCGGCCTTTCCCCGTCGCCCGGACCTTTACAACCCCGCACACCAAAGAAGAAGGAGAAACCCCTGTGTTCGCATTGATCAATGACACCGGCATCCTCGTCGTCGTACTCGCCGTCGTCGTGCTCTTCGGGGCCAGCCGACTCCCCAAACTGGCCCGCAACCTCGGCGAAGCAGGCCGCGAGTTCCGCAAAGCCCACGACGAAGCCAACCCCGACACACCCCCCGCCCCGGTCCTCGCAGCCCCTGAGCGCAGCGCCGCATCGGGCAGCGACGGGATGGTCACCCTCAGTCGCAGCCAGCTCGACGCCCTACTCGCGGCCAAAGCGGCCGTTGAGCACGACCCGAACTGCTCCAACCAGTCCCGCTAACAAGCCACTCCGGGCCCGTCTATTCCGCCTACCGGTCACATTCCGACAACCCCAGACAGGCGTTACCTATGCTCGACCTCAGCCCAGAGAAAATCATGGCCCTCATGGCCATCGGGCTCGTAGTGCTCGGCCCGCAGCGACTGCCTAGCGCGGCCCGCACCTTCGCCCACGGCCTGGCCCGGGCCCGGCGCCTAGCCGAAACGCTCACCCAACCGGTGCACGACAGCCTGGCCGAACCCCTCCGCAGCATCGAAGGAGTCATGGCCGACATGCGCGACGTGATGCATGCCCCGACCCAAACGCTCACCTCGACCGGGCATCCCGCCAGCCCACCCCTCGCCCGTGAGCTCCACCGGCGTGCCGAGACCGGGCCGGCCGACGACGCCGGGCGCCACGACTTCGATCCGGCCAGCAACTAAACGATGACCGACGTCGACATCGGCCTCGACGCCCAACCGTCAGCCGGACCCGACCCGACCGACCAGCTCACCTGGCTTGAGCACCTGGCCGAGCTGCGGCGGCGCATTCTGATCTGCCTGGCCGCCATCGCCGCCGCGACCGCCGTCGCCTGGTTCGGCTACGACTATCTCATTCACTTCATGATTGGCCCCTACCGCCAATATCTACGCCATCACCCGCACAAAGACATCTCCGCCGGCAACCTGGTCATCACCTCCCCCCTGGAAGGATTCACCACCCGACTCAAGATCAGCGGCTACGCCGGCGCCGTCCTGGCCGCGCCAGTATGGATCTACCAGTTGTGGCGGTTCGTCGCTCCCGGCCTGCACCGCCACGAGCGTCGCTACGCCGCCGCCTTCCTCACTTCGGCCCTCACCCTGTTCACCCTCGGGGTCGCCACCGCGGTCCTGGTCTTTCCCAAAGCCATCGCCTGGCTCATCTCCGTCAGTGGTGCCGGCGTCGCCCCGCTGTTCTCCCCCAGCCGCTACTTCGGGCTTTACGCCCTCGCCGGCCTCGTCTTCGGCGTCGTGTTCACCTACCCCGTCTTCCTCGTCGCGCTAGAACTCACCGGCGTGGTTTCTAGCGTCAAGCTGCGGCACTGGCGGCGCTACGCCATCGTCGTGCTTTGCGCTGCCGCCGCGGTCATCACCCCCAGCGGCGACCCCTTGTCCTTCCTCGCGCTCGCCATCCCCATGATCATCTTCTACGAAGCCTGCATCCTCATCGGACGCCTTCTCCACAAATGACCGGCATCGTCGCTTTCAACCTGCGGTCGCCACCGCCGGCGTCCTTGACACCGTCGCCGGCCTCCTCGACGCCGTCGCCGGCGTCCTCTTCGTCGCCGCCACCCTCGGTGCGCTCATCCTCAGCGTCGTCGTCGGCCTGTTCGGCTTCACCGAGACCACCACCGCTGCGCTGTTCAACCAAGCCATCGCCGTGTAAGCCTCGGTGATCGTCGCCGGCGCCCTGCTCGCGGTGACTTCTCGACACCAACCAACGACCCAGGAGGTTTTGCCTTGACATCTGATTCTGATCGAACCAAGCCTCAACCCAGCCCCGAGCACTGGCCTCGTATCGGGAACCCGCTGAGCCGGCGAACGTTCCTCCGCAATGGGACCCTCGGTGCGGCGACACTCGGCGTCATCGCATCGGTGCCGGGACTGTCGGGACTCGCCGGCTGGGCCTCCAGCGAAGCCCCGGCGGCGTCCGGCGCTGCCAACGGCGCCGAGTCCGACCTCCCCGAGCTCAGCGGTCCGATCGTCGCCCACGTCACCGACGCCGTCACCGGCGACGTCAGCCTCTACGTCGGCGAACGAGAGTTCGCCTACCGCGACCCAACTCTCGTGCAGCACCTGATCCGAGCCACCCGCTAACCACCAAAGGGGTAACCATGTCATCACATCGTGAAGCACCGCAGATCTCCAAAGACCCGACCGCTGATAGCACCGACCTGTACGCCTTTGTCAGCCCAGACCGCCCCCACACGGTCACGCTGATCGCCAACTACATTCCCCTCGAGCTCCCCGACGGGGGACCCAACTTCTATGAGTTCGCCGACGACGTGCTGTATTCCATCAATATCGACAATGATGGCGACGGCCTTCGAGACATCGCCTACCAGTTCCGTTTCACCACGGTCAACAACGACCCCGACTCCTTCCTATACAACGACGGCCCCATTACTGCACTCAGCCCGCCGGCCCCGGGGAGCAACTGGAACCGCCAGCAAACCTACAGCCTGACCAGGGTGGACTACCACCAAGGCCACAACGCCGACGACGACCAGGCCGGCGTCGCCACGGTCGTGGGCCGCGGCCTGCTGGTACCGCCGTGCAACATCGGGCCTCGCTCCACCCCCAACTACGCCACTCTTGCCGGCCAGGCCATCCACACCCTGGCCGGCGGCGTCACGGTGTTCGCCGGCCAGCGGGCCGAAGGCTTCTACGTGGATCTCGGGTCTGCGTTCGATCTTGGCGGCCTGCGCCCGTTCAATTCGGCGCACCTCATCCCACTGTCGAACATGCCCGGTGTCAACTCCTCCGCGGCCGTCAACGTGCACAGCCTGGCCCTGCAGGTCCCTATCGACCAGCTGACGGCCAACCGCTCCCAGCCCACCTCCACCACCGACGCCAACGCGGTGATCGGGGTGTGGACCACAGCCCGGCGCCAGAAAGTGCACATCCACGACGCCGATAGCGGCAGCCACCACAGCGCCGGCCCGTTCAGCCAGGTATCGCGTCTGGGCAACCCCCTGGTCAACGAGCTCATCATCGGTATCGACGACAAGGACCGCTGGAATTCCTTACCGCCTCCCTCGGACGGGCAGGTGTTCTTCCGCTACTTCGCCAACCCCCTGCTGCCCCATCTCTTGGCCGACCCCCCCAAACCGTTGTACCCCGGGGTGTTCCCCAACCTGGCCGCCTACAACAGCACCCACCAGGGAACGTCGCCAACCAACCCGGCCCGCCCCGACCTGATCGCCGTCTTGCTGACCGGCATCCCTCAGTCGGTGCTCCAGGCCAAGGGCTTCGCCGGGGTGGTGCCACCAACCAACGTAGGAGGCAGGGCGGTGGCGGACTTGCTGCGCCTCAACGTCGCCCAGCCGCCCACCCAGACCAGCGACGCCAAGTTCAGCATCTTCGGCTATCTCGAAGGCGACGGCGCCGGCTTCCCCAACGGGCGGCGGGTTTACGACGACGTGGCCACCATCGAGCTGCGAGCCGTGGCCGGGGCCACCCTCCCCCTGGTGACTGCCTTCACCCCAGACGCGGCGGTGGGCACGGTGGGAACCGACCCTCGCCAAGTGATCAGCTTCGGGCTGACCAAAGGCAGCGCTGGCGCCCCGCCGGCCAGCCTCTCCGACGCCAACCACGACATCACCGCCCTGGGCACCGAGAACTACCTGCCGTCCTTCCCGTACCTGGGCAGCCCCTACGCCGGCTACCAAACCCCAGCACACACACCCACCGACAAGGCCAGCTGACCCAGGCGGAGCGAAATGAACGACCGCCACCCACGGCTCGAAGCCAGCGAAGCCGGCAGCATCGTGCTCGAAATCGGAGACGACGTCGGCGCCGCCATCGTGCTAACCCCAGCCTCCCTCGCTGGCCACGAAATCGAAATCCGCCCCCAGAACGGCGACTGGGCCGGGCGCCACGTCGCCGTCCTCGAACGGCGCCTTACGGGCGGCCCGACCTGGGCCGCTGTATTCCCCTCGCTCCCCGAAGGCGGCTGGGAGATCCGAGTCCGCCACAACCCGACCAGCCCAGTCGC
This sequence comes from uncultured Acidimicrobiaceae bacterium, assembly GCA_963834725.1. GTDB lineage: Bacteria > Actinomycetota > Acidimicrobiia > Acidimicrobiales > Palsa-688 > PALSA-693. The sequence continues at coordinate 315,661 of CAWICN010000001.1, read as the reverse complement.
CGCCCTCGACGTCGCCGGCGGGCACGTCACCACCGCCCGGCTGGGCACACAACAATAGGACCACCAAACAAAGCCCATAAAGGCCCGATGAACCACCCTGGGCCCGTTGGAGGCTCGGTCTATTTGATTCCACTACGGTGTGGTCGGTCTGTTGGGCAGCGTAGAAGGGGCCTCGAACTCTGCTGGGGGGACGTCCCCACAGTGGCTGTGAAGGCGGTCGTTTTTGAACCGGTGGACCCATCCGAGGGTGGCCAGCTCGAGATGGTCGACATCGTCCCCGCCCTGGGCGTCGGGCCCGTACACGCACTCGGCTTTGTACAAATCCGTTCACCGTCTCGGCCACCGCGTTGGATTTCGCCGTCGACTACACCCGCTTCAGATGGTGAGGATCGAACTGTTCAGGTGACTCACCGATTCCATCCGTGGTTTGGGCGTGAGTTCGCGTTCGTGGCTGTCCAGCAGACTTGGCGACCGGACCGGGTGTTTTTCTTCGGTGACGGCGGGCCATGCAGTCGCTGCCAGGGCGTGGACCGATGTGGCCGAGCCGGTTGTGTTTGTGACGATCGCGGCGGGACGCCGTCCGTTCCGGACGACGGATCTGCTGGCGTTGGCCGAGACCATCGACGGCCTCCGACGCTCTTGAGTGTAAGGTGAACTTTGCCGCTTCGGGGTCAGCCTCATCGTCGATGTGGTGTCCCGTTCATGTTGAAGGGGATCAGCATCGGCAGCGGGAGCTCGGCCCCTCCGGACATCGAGATCGCGGTGGGCGCGCTGGCGATCGTGGTCTTTGTGCTGGTGGGCACCGGGGTTGGCGGGGTCACTGCGCGACAAAGCCCAGTCGCGACTAGGGAGTCTCCCCCGCCCGGGCACGAAGACAAAGTCAGCCAAGGACCGCACGGAATCGAACAGATACCGGGATTCGAAAACTGCCGCAACGGGCCCAGACTGCCCTAAAGAGCGGGTCGCCCTGGGTCGCGTGGATTGCCGGCGTGGCCTTCGGCATGCCGAGCGCCCACTACCTCACCGCCACCGCCGCCATCCTCACCGCCGGGGCCAGCGATCGTACGGCAGTGGCGGCGCTCCTTCCGTTCAACGTGGTGGCCTTCGCCCTGACCGAGATCCCGATGGTCAGCTTCCTGGTAGCGCCGGACGCCACCCGGGCACGCGTCGATCGGCTCTACGCCTGGTCGAACGCTCACCGCCCAGCTCGTGGTGGCAGCTTTGGCAGGAATAGTGGGCATTTAGTTGCTCGTGGTGGGGATAAGCAAGCTCTGATCTCTTCGTCAGTCGCGACGACCCGACCGAACCTGTACGGAACTGTGGCCGCTATCGTACAACTCCCCCGTATCGGGGTGGGCGGTCTAGTCACTGAACTGGCAGAAACTCAACTACACAGCCGGCCGGACCAGGGGTGATACCGACGGTCAGCGATTCACGTCGCTCGAAGGCCATGTCCTCAAGCGCTTCCATCCCGCGCCGCCAATCACAGCAAGGTGGGGTTTCCCACCCGCATGCAGTTCGCGGCGGACGTACCGGTCTCATACACCCGAGTCGACGTTGTCGACGTTGGCGAAGAACTCGTCCATGGCGTACTGATCGCCGTCGCGAATCCAGTGCTCGATGACAAGCCCGTTGCGCACGTGGAGGATCCAGGTGTTGTTGTCCTGGACCCGGCGCCCGTCACGCTCAATGGTGAGCCGGACGAGATAGGCGACGTGCTCGCTCCCCACGAGGGTGTCGTCGAGTTGGTATTGCTGATCGGGATATGCGGCCGTGACCCCGCCCCACCATTCGAGTAGCGGTTCCTTGCCGTGATATTCGCCGGACCAGCGGCTGCGACCGCTGGCACGGAGCACGATGTGTTCGGCAGTCAACGACATCAGGGTCTCGACGTCGATTCGCTCGAAGGCGGCCCACCACTGGCGGGCGAAGTCAAATAGGTCAGTACTGGTAGCAGTCGTGGTTGTCATGGCGCCAGCATGCGCTCGGCGCAACAGGGGAACATCAGCCACCTGGCCGAATCGTGGGGGCGCGGTCCCCGGGCGAGTCTTAGGCGGCACCTGCCATGGGACAAGCCAAGCCGGCGTGCCGGGCGCTCCGGGGCGCCGTTGAAAGCGACATATCTGCCAGGTGGCTGATGTTCTGCCAGGCTGACTCCGTCAAGCTAGCCGGCATGACCCGAACCGAGATCAGGGTGGCCGACCGCGAGCCGCGTTCCAACCAGGCCCCGGCTACGCGTCGGTCTAGTCGGACCCGCAGCACGTGGCCGGAGGCTCGGTTGACCAGTCGCTCAGGATGGGAGCGGCGGATCGGGTCCGTCATTCGGGCCCGTGGCCCATGTCGACCGGTCGAGCGGCGCGACCTCGGACCGGGTTCGAACGCGCCAGAATCGGTTGCGGCGTGTCCGTCGCGACCTCCGATCTTGCCGCCAGCCCTGGTATGACCAGCAAGGGGAGACTTGTGGGAACACTGACCGCTCAGCCGCCCAGTCACGCGAGTTTCGAAGTCTTTGAGAACCTGGCGGTGGCGAGCGGGGGCGTCCTTCCTGGCCACCAGGCGGTTGGCGTGCGATGAGGAGCATGATGGAGGCGGTGACGCTTCCCCTTGGCACGCTCACGTTCCTGCTCTCTGATGTCGAGGGCTCGACCCATTGCTGGGAGGACGCGCCCGACGCCATGGCAGCCGCTCTGCCCCGGTCGTTGGCGTTGGTAGAGGACGCCGTCGCCGCCCACGGAGGGTACCTGCCGGTCGAGCAGGGCGAGGGGGACAGCCGTCTGGCGGTCTTCGAGCGGGCCGCCGACGCCCTGGCGGCGGCGGTAGCAATCCAGCGAGCGCATGCCAGCGAGGCTTGGCCCGCCGGTGCCGCCTTGCGAGTGCGGGTGGCGCTTCACGCTGCAGACGCACGGTTGCGCGACGAGCGCACCTACGGTGGTGCGGCGCTGCACCGGGCGGCCCGGCTCCGCGAGTTAGGTCGGGGAGGGCAAATCTTGGTCTCTCGGGGGGTGCATGACCTGACGGCCGACGATCTACCCGAGTCGGTCAGTCTGGTCGACCTCGGCCGGCACCGGCTGCGGGACCTGTCGCGCCCCGAACATATCTTCGAAGTCCGCCATCGTGAGCTTGACGCGGTCGAGGGCGGGTTGCGGTCTCTGGCCGCGGTGCCGAACAACCTGCCCAGCTCGGTGTCGAGCTTCGTTGGTCGCGCCCACGAGTTGGCCGAGGTAGCCGACCTGCTGGCTGCTCACCGTCTGGTGACGTTGACCGGTCCAGGCGGGTGCGGCAAGACTCGACTGGCCCTGGAGACGGCTGCCGACGCGGCGGCCGACCGCTCGGGCGGAGTGTGGCTAGTGGAGCTGTCGGGGCTGGCCGACCCCGACCTGCTGGCCGATTCGCTGCTTCCCGCTGTGGACGTGGGCGAAGCGCCAGGCGTGGCGCCGCTGGACCGGGTGGCCGAGTACCTGCGGGACCGGCGGGCGCTGATTCTGTTTGACACGTGCGAGCATCTCATCGACGCGGCCGCGGAAGTGGCGGAGCGCCTCCTTGCGGGCTGCCCGCATCTGGCTGTGCTCGCGACCAGCCGTGAGCCCCTGGGTGTCGGCGGTGAGACGACGTGGCGGGTACCGCCGTTGTGTCTTGATGACGCGGTCGGCCTGTTCGTGGAACGGGCTCGCCAGTCCCGGCCAAACTTCTCGCTCGACCCCGCCAACACCGACGCCGTGGCCGACGTGTGTCGGCGCCTCGACGGCATTCCGTTGGCCATCGAGTTGGCGGCAGCGCGGGTGCGGGCGCTGTCAGTGGAGCGGATACGGGCGGGGCTGGGTGACCGATTCCGGCTCTTGGGCGGAGGCAGCCGCACGGCCTTGCCCCGCCAGCAGACATTGCAGGCCTCGATGGAGTGGAGCCACGATCTCCTATCGGCTCGCGAGCGGGTGGCGTTGCGTCGCGTCTCGGTGTTCGCTGGCTCTTTCGACCTCGACGCCACCGAGGCGGTGATCGCCGGTGGCGACATCGCCGAAGTTGAGGTCCTCGACCTGCTGGTGGCGCTGGTCACCAAATCGCTCGTGCAAGCCGACGACGAGGCGGGCGGCGAGGTGCGCTACAGCCTCCTCGACACCATCCGCCATTTCGGCCGGGACCGCCTCGTCGACGCCGGCGAGATCGACGAGGTCCGCGACCGCCACCTCGGCTGGCTGCTCGCCCTGGCCCGCTCGGCGGCACCCCGCCTCGACCGGGGCGACGTCGCCGTGCTCGACCGCCTTGACGGCCACCTCGATGACATCCGGGTGGGTCTGGACTGGGGCTGCACCGATTCGGCCCGGGCGGCCACCGCCATCGAGGTGTGCGGCAAGCTCGGATTCTGGTGGACACTGCGGGGTCGCTACCGGGAGGGGGCAACGTGGTGTGAACGAGTCCTGGCGGCCGCGGACGGCGCGGCCCTTGCGCCCGAGACCCTGCTCGCCCGCTGGGCGCAACTCAACGCCACCTTCTACGGCGGCGATGTCATGGCAGCCCTCGGCCTCGCCGGCCAACTCGCCGCCGACGCGTCCGAAGCCGGACTGGTCACCATCGAGGCCCGAGCCCGGAACGTGATCGGTATCTGCGTCGGCTTCGTCGACGCGTCCAGCGGGATAGAACAACTCGACCGGGCGGTCGAGCAGGCGACCGCCGGCGGCGACCACTGGACCGTGGCCGAAGCCCACCAGCTGCGCGCCTTCATCAAAGCAGCCCGCTCGGACTGGGCAGGAGCCATCGCCGACCTCGACGTCGCCCTGCCCATCGCCGAGAGCTGGCAGCACGGCTACCTGCTCGGCTGGGACGGGGGCGGACGAAGCTGGATCGCCAACCTGACCGGCAACCTATCCCTGGCCGAGCGGACGGCGAGGGCCGGCCAGCGAGGCGGCCGGCGCGTCGGTGAGAGCACTACTGACGCGTTCGCCACCCTGCAGCTGGTCTGGTCCTTGGCCGAGATGGGCCGCCTCGACGAAGCCTTCGCCGAGCTCGACAACACTGAATCGGCCCTGATGCGCCGGCCTGGGATGTTCACCGCCGAAGAACTGACGCTCGGACGGGCCCGGGTCCTGGCTTTGGCAGGTGAGGGGCCAAAATCGGTGGACCACGTGCGGGCCTCGGTTGACGCGGCGACAGCAGCGGGCGTCAACCTGCTTACCGACATCGGGCTGACCGTGCTGGCCAACGGCCATCGCCTCGCCGGTGACCTTCCCGCCGCTCAGCAGGCGGCAGCTATGGCCCTCAGAGCTGCCGACGAATACGGCAACCCCTACGGCCGCGCCGCTGCCCACCACGAAGTGGCCGCCAACGCCGTCGTCGCCGGCGAGCGCGACGCGGCCGAAGAGGCTGCCCAGGCTGCCCTGGGGGAAGCCGCCGCGCTAGGCGCCCGGCCCCTCATGGTGCGCTCCCTCGAGCTGCTCGGGTGCTTGTGCGCAGGCGACGAGCCGTTCGAGGCAGCTCGTCTCCTGGCCGCCGTGGGCAGAGCCCGGCAGGAAATGGCGCTCCTCCCAAGCGCCGAGGAGCGAGTAACAATCCGTGCTACACGAGCGCGGATCGAAGAACAGCTCCGCGACACAAGCGAGGCCGCCTTCGCCGACGGCGAAAACCTCGACCTCGATAGTGCCTGTGAATACGCCCGCCGGGGGCGGGGCCAGCGACGCCGCCCATCGACAGGGTGGGCCAGCCTCACCCCGACCGAGCAACAGGTCGTCAACCTTGTCGCCGAAGGGCTCACCAACCCTCAGATCGGTCAGCGCCTGTTCATCAGCCGTGGCACCGTGAAAACCCACCTGGCCCACGTCTTCGCCAAACTCGGCGTGACTACTCGAGCCGAGCTAGCCGTCGCCGCCACCCGCCACGACGAACCGAACCGTGACACGTCATAGGCCTTTTCTAGTCGTCGCTGCTGCCGGAGGCCGGCTCGTCGTCTCGGAAAGACCGGGGGGTGGCACCTGCCTCCGGGCCGACATACCGCTGTCGTCGGAGGCAGCGTCGGGGGCTGGCACGTGACCGGCTCAAAAGCGGTGGTGGTGATGCGTAGCGAGATCGTCCGAAACTGAGACACCCCGGCAACGACCGGGGCTGGGGACGGGGCGGCGGCGTCCCTCGCTTACAGCTGGCCGCCGTCGAAGGAGGGGGGATGAGCGGAATAGCGCCTGGCGTTCGTCAGGTGTGGCGTGCTCGATGGCCCACGGGATAAGGAACCGTGTCGTCTGGCGGTGCGTGCTCTCGCGGGCCTGGGACTCGAGGCGTCGGTATTCGGCCACGCCGAGCATGGTGCGGGCAACCGGAAGGAAAGCGTGCTCTTCGAGTTGGAGATGGGCTTCGAGGTGGCTTCGGGCGCCGCAAGGGAGTCGCCGGCTCTGCCCGTTGGGTGTCCCAGTCGCAGGTGGGGGTCGGCCAGTGCCCTGATCGCCGTGGCGGCGCTGGTCATTGTGGCGGCGAGCGCTTGGTGCTGGGCGGCGAGTTGACGCCACGGCATCGTTTCGGGTTCGGTTCTGGCCCGGATGGCGGGGAAAAACGGTGCGTCCTCGTGGCGATGGCGGACCTCGAACTGCTGGCGGTACTGCTCGAAGCAGGCCTCGATGCCCGCGGGTTTGGTCGATCGATCTCCTGAGTCGACCGCGCTGAGGGCGATGTGCAGGCTCGCGGCGTCGACCCGTAGCGCTCGGTGAACGACCGTGACAAAGGTCAGGTCGGGTTCGTGTTGGTCGGTTCTCATGGCATTGATCGGTCGCGGAAGAGAGACCTGCTGGCCGCGACGACGAACACCGCCCAGATGACGAATCCGATCACCCCGAGGGTGAGCCAGGGACCACCATTGGCCAAGCCGACGGTGAACACGGCCGTGACGAGCAGGCAGGCCGCGCCGGGCAGGGCGGCCGTCCTGATCCATGGGGGGATGAGCCCCGTTGGCGGCGGCGGCTTGGCTGAGTCCCACCAGCGCCACCGCGACGGCGGCCAGGTCGAGCCCGAAGGCGGCGTCGTGGGTGGTCCACAACGCTTGGACGACCGCCGGGGAGGGAGCCGACTGCTTGGCTTTGGCGGCGAGCACGATTTCGGTGACGTTTACTATGGAGAAGAGAGCGGCAACCGCGGTGGCGCCCAGGGCCCCCAGGTTGGCCAGCCATGCACCGCGGTCGCGGGTTCGGTGCCAAAGGACTCCAACGAAGGTGAACAGGGCGAGCATGCCGAGGGGGAACAATCCAAGAGGCACCAGAACAGCGGCGCCATGATGGACGAAGTATGACGTCACCTTGGTCGGGGCGGCGTCAAAACCCGGGGCGTTGGCCCGCAAAGCGTTTTGGACGACCAGGGTGGCGACGAATACGAGCCCGCCCAGCCCGCCAGCCCCTGATCGCTTCGAAGACGTCTGATAGCGGTGTGGTTGTTGTCGATCAACGCGGCGGCGTTCATGCCGGCCTCCTGCTTAGAATGTAGACTTGGTGACTAGAATGCTGCTCTAGTATAGGTAGTATTGTTCCAGCCACGTGGTAATGTCAAGAGGTGAGCACGAGACGGCCCAATCGACGCGAAGTGGCAGCCGAGGCGACCCGCCGCGAGATCCTCCGCGCCGCTCGACAGCTATTCGCCGCACACGGCTATGCCAACACCTCCATCCAACAGATCGCGGAGGAGTCCGGCGTGGCCGTGCAAACCATCTACTCCAGCATCGGATCCAAGTCCGCCCTGGTCCTCGCCCTCAACGACCTCATCGACCAAGAAGCCGGCGTCGCCGAGCTTGCAGCCGAGCTCGCCGAGGAAGACGACCCCTACCAGCTCCTCGCCAAGGGCGTCCATCTCACCCGCCAACTCAACGAACGCTGCGGCGACCTCATCCGAGTGCTGCTCTCAGCAGAGCCCGCAGAACCCGCAGCCGCCGCGGCTGTCACCGACGGAATGCGCCGCCACAACCGAGGAGCGGCCCAGATCGCCCACCGGCTCAAGACCCTCGGCTCCTTACAAACAGGAATCACCCCCAAACACGCCGAGGTCGTCTTCGGCATGATGACCTCGCCAGTCAACTGGCGACAACTCACCCAAGACGCCGGGTGGACCTTCAACCAGGCCGAAACTTGGCTCACCGACTCGCTCAGCCAACTCCTACTCAAGCCCAGAATGCGCCATTAAACGGTGTGATGCCGGAGATCGAAAGGGCAGGACCTTCGAGCGAGCCACGATGTGTGATCACGCCGTACCCGCACCCGACGCGGATTGACTATGCATAAGAGGGGTAGCCGCCGAGATCGCGTCCGGTTCCGAGACAATCTTCCTCCCGTGGGCGAACACTTCACTCACCAGAGGGATGATCGAATCTGTCTCGAAGGAAGCGATCTTCGAGTTGACTTGTGGCAGGTCGACGTCGCACTGCGGAAAGACATCGGGCAGCCGGCGCCGACGCCCTTCAGCGACAATGGCGCGCCACATGACCTCGGGCACACAGTTCCGGGCTTAGCTCATGCGTTGGGGACCTGTACTCGGCAGGGAGGCCCAACTCGGCTCGTCGGCCGGACTGGGATGACGCAGAACGTCGCCCCGTCCCCGGCGTTATGCCATGGCGCGGCAGCGTGGATAGAGGACACTTCGGAACGCGCCTATGGGATAGGCGGAGCGTTCGAGACTCGACTCGACGGTTCTCCTTGGCCTCTTCGATGAATGTTGGGGTGCTCATGCGTCTACAGAGTGGACGGGTTCCTCGTTAGGCCCTCCGAAGGGTAGGACTGCTGGTATGACCGTCGCCGTCTTCAGCGCCAGATAGCGGGCGCCGGTGGGAGGTTGATCGATTCCGGTGGGGAGATTGGTGTCCAGGTGGCGGTGATGCACAGGGGCCAGCTTGCAGTGAACGTCGCGGCGGGCGTAGACGACCGTGTGACCGGTGCTCCCGTCACGCCTGACACGTTGTTCCGGGCGGCGTCGCCGACCAAGGGCGTCGCATCAACGGTTGCTCACGTCCTGGCCGAGGACGGTGACCTCGACTACGACGTGCCAATCGCAGAGGCATGGCCGGAGTTTGCTGCGCGCGGTAAGGACAAAGTGACCGTTCGCCACGTGCTGTGTCACACCGCGGGCGTGCCGGGGCTGCCGCCCGATCTGACCCCGGCACAGCTCTGCGATTGGGAGCAGATGTGCGACCTGCTAGCCGACGCCGAGCTGTGGTGGGAGCCGGGCACGCGGTTCGGCTATCACGATTACACGTTCGGCTTCCTCCTCGGCGAAACGCTGCGTCGGCTCACTGGCCGGACGATCTCGGGCCTGCTGCGAGCTGATAACCGTTCCGCTGAGGGTGGCCGACCAGGTGCACTTCGGGGTACCCGAGCGGCTCCTACCCCACGTGGCCCACCAGGTCGCCTCCTCAGCAGTGATTCCACCGGCGCCTGATCCTGACTCGCCCCAGGCACGGGCACGCCCGGCGGCGATGGCGCCCACCGCCGAGCTCATGAACCGTCCGGAGATCCTGTGCGCCCACATCCCCTCGATAGGAACGATGACCGCGGCAGGCGTCGCGAAGATCTACGCCGCGCTCCTCGGCCATGTGGATGGGATCGAGCTGGTGTCGCCTGAGCGCCTCGAAGAGATGGCGGCCACCACCTATAGCGGAGTGGACGAGGTCATAGGCGTCCAGTCGCAGCGGGCGTTCGGCTACAACCCCTATCGTCCTGCCGCCTCCGCTGCCCGCCCGGGATCAACCTTTGGGATGGTCGGCGGCAATGGATCTGCCGCGTTCGCCGACATCGACTCCGGCGTCGCCGTTGCAGTGATGCGCAACCACTTCACCTTGGGGGACTTCCAGTTCGCCGAACGCGTCGACACTCTCATCTCCCAAGCCCTCGGAGGACTCGATCATGCCTGAACCCGCGACCAAACTCGACACCCGCTTCAGTGAGCCCGGCTCCGCCGCTACCCCGTGGGTTGACACCACGCGGGTTCTCGAAGCCGCCCAGCTGTTTTGGATCACCACCGTCCGAGCAGAGGGCCGCCCCCAGGTCAGCCCCTTGGTCGCGGTCTTGCTGGACGACACCCTGTACTTCTCTACCGGCGCCGCCGAGCAGAAGGCCCTCAATCTCCGCACCAACCCCAACGTGGCGCTGACCACCGGCTGCAACGGCTGGGACCAGGGACTGAACGTCGTGGTGGAAGGCCCCGCGGTGCAGGTGACCGACGACTCATTGCTGACTCGCCTCACGGCCCCGTGGTCGGCCAGTGGGATGGACGGTGGCGCTATGAGGCGCACGACGGCCTGTTCCATCATGACGGCGGCGGCGAGGCGTTGGTCTACGCGGTTCACCCGAACAATGTCATGGCCTCCGGGAAAGGGACCTTCACGCACACTACCCACCGCTTCCCGAGGCGCTGACCCGGCGGCGCTCGCTGTCGTGAACAGTCCGGCATCGGAACCCGTCGCATAAGCGCCTCCAGATAGTGGATTGCCCAAGCGCCGCGTTACCGGGATGGTCCACGTGAGCGGTTTGTGACGCCCACTGTCAGGGGGGACATAGATGTCCGTTTCGTTCAAGACATCGCCAGCTTTGCGCGCCATGCTGGCCTATGTGACAGCAGCGAAGAGAAGGAGACATGAACATAGAGTTCCTCGCGACCGTGGCGATGATCGCGCCCGATCCGGCCAGCAGCCACAAGCTGTATGTCGAAACCCTCGGCCTGCCGCTGCAAGGCGAGGGCGACGGCTATCACCACAGCGAGCAGATCGCCGGTTGCAAGTCCTTCGGGATCTGGCCGCTCACCCAAGCCGCGGAAGCGTGCTTCGGAACCGACCAGTGGCCTTCGCAGCGCCCGGTGCCGCAGGTCAGCATCGAATTTGACGTCGCCGACGCCGCCACGGTTGCTCCTACGGCACGGGAACTCGAGCAGGCGGCCTATGAGCTGCTGCAGGGACCTCGCGAGGAACCGTGGGGCCAGACGGTCGCGAGGCTGCAGTCACCGGAGGGCGCCATCGTCGGCATCTCGTACGCTCCCGTGCTACACGACTGACAGGAGGACCCGCATAATCGATCGGCCGGGGCATCACCCAGATATGCGCCCGGCAGCCGGCGGTCGGGGTCACCCGGGTATCGACGTTTGGGGCTCCGTCCTTGCGGGATGTCGGGATGATTTTGGCCGCGGCGCCCGGCGGGAGATGGCTACTCGCACTCCCATCTTGAAGTGCGGCTGGCGGGGCAGCGGTGTAACACCAATGGCCAGCCCTGCTAGTACCCTCCGGGTCGGCCGGCTGTGGTCTGTGCGGCTGCAACAGATCCGCACCGACGCTCCCGGAGACCTGATAGGCGATCTTCGCGTCGACCGACTGGGCAACGGGTCGAGGGACACGGCCGGCCATCACCACAATGATGCCCATTCCGACACTTGCCTGCGCTCGGATCGGACAAAACTGGCGGAAGGACCCCGCTCTGGAGACGCAGTGACCAACCCGCCCGTCCTTGCTCGAGGAGGGGCCCGGCGATTCGTTAAGCCTCCGAAATATCGGCCGCAAGCCGGCGGTCAGGGATCTAGAGGGTCCGGCAAATCGAGCGATGCTACGTCTCATCTGGCCCGGTTTGTAGGATCTGTGCGATGACGGAGCCACTATCAGGCCTGGACGTAGAACGGCTGGTTCGTCACGCCGAGCGCCCAGGTTTCGGAATCACTGAACTGCAGATCGGTCCCACCCAAGAGGTTCCCTGGCACCGGCACACGAATGTCGGTGACACCTTCTACGTCCTGGAGGGTCGGATTCGTTTGGCCTTGCGCGACCCCGACCAGCAGGTCGATCTGGAACCGGGGCAGCCGTGGGGGCCAGTTCCCAAGGGCCGAGCGCACCAGGTCACGAACTGTGGAACAACATCGGCGACGTTCCTCGTGCTGCACGGGATCGGAGAATACGATTTCATCGCAAGCGACTGAGCCGTCGGCATACCTTCTCTCGGCCTTCGGGCTTGTACCACTCGGTCTCTAGACCCCCCACCGCGATGCTTCCGAGTCGAGACATCGCATTGACTCCCGGGATTCGGCGGGCAGGACCACCGATGCTTGAACCAGAGCATGACGACATCCGAACCATCTACCGCCCCTGTTCTCGGCGGACGCAGCCTGCCGTCATGCGCCCCTAATACGCAGGCTCCCCTCGGCTCTGCGAGGTCTGCCAGACCCCCGTCCCATCGAACGGGTGCAGAAGCACCCAAGTGCCCGGACCTGTGGTCAGTCCTGCTCCTTGCTCAACGAGGCCCAGCGTCAGGCGGACCGGAACCGGACCCGGGACCGCGACAAGAAGATGAGCCCTGTCACGTCTGACGATGTCGTCAGCGTGACGACATCCCACCCTGACCGCCTGGTCATCCTCGTCGCCCAGCTCGTCGCCTGTGGTCTCACCGTGGACCTGGACATCGCTGGGACCCGGGATGGTGGTCCACCGCTAGATCGCCGCTCACAGCGCCGCCCAGGCGGTCTGTGGAACGGGGCGGGTCGAGGTCCTACCATTCGCGGATGTTTACGGCTTACGAGTACGGGCTCTTCGAGGCCCTGGTCGGACCGCCGGATGGGAACGGTTGTCGGCGGTGGTTGGGAAAATCGACGCCCAGGGTTACGGATACTTCTACGTGGGGTGGCGACCGTGGACGGCTCACCGCTGGCTGATGATCTACCGGAGTGGCGGCGTTGATCCCGGTCCTAAAGTGCACGTTTTGCATACCTGCAGCGATATCTCCAGGGATCATTGGGCCGAGGAAGACAACCGCCGATGCGTCGCCGAGGAGTACCTGCGGTTCGCAAGCCCTGGAGAAAACACGCGGGATGCCATCAGGAACCTGACTCACATCAGCACGCGGTCGCTACTCAAAAGCGAAAGGCCGATGACCTGGGACGAGCAGGAGGACCGGTGGATTCGAAAAGAAAACGGGGAGGGCAGCGACGAGGGCGAGGATGACTGGCTGAACGGCGAAAGGGACGATGGACTCGTACGGGAGTCCTAAGGATCCCCAGGACCTCCGGTGGTCAGGTTCAGGTGGACGGCGACGGTCCGTCCGCTCAGGTCGTGGGCGATCACCCGGCCCCGCGTTGGGCCTTGAGGACCCGGGCTCGGGCGGTCATGGGGACCCCCCCAGGACCTGGGCGATCTGGGCGTAACTGGCTCTGGCGTCCCGCATCCCGATCATGGCCTCATCCCTGGACGCGGCCGCTTTGGTGATGGCGGACTCCGTGTTGGCGTTCTCCAGTCGCTTGGTGGCGGCGATCAGGATCTTGCTCCAGTCCTCGACGGTGGTGGGGGTCTTGGTGGCCATGGTGTTGGTGCTCCTGGGTAGGTGGAACCCGTCCAACACCGGGGCTGCGGAAGCGGAATCCCGGCGCTGTCGTCGGTGATCGGCCACGATCCCGGCGATCAACTCGAGCGCCTGGGGTCGGTGATGGTCCGCCCAAAGCCTTGGTCCACTGCTCCCTGAATGCCCCGCTCGACCGCCTCCTCCCAGGTCTCGATCTTCCTTGCCATCACCCGGCCCCCTTCCCGAACAGACTGTCCATCACCTCGACGTGGCCGTCGATGCTGGGGCGGACCTGATGGCGGTAGTGCTTCTCCAACATCCGGGTGGAGCTGTGGCCCAGCACGTCGGCAATCACCTCCAACCGGACCCCGGCCGCGGACATCAGCGATGCCGCCGAGTGGCGGGACAGTTCGGTCATGGACCAGTGCCCCAACCCGGCCTGCTCGGTCACCTTGGCCAGACGCCGGTTCATGTTGGATGGGTTGATCGGACCCCCCGTCGCGGTGGTGGTGAACACCAGACCGTGTTCGGTCCACTCGGGACCGGCCAGTAGCCGCTCCTCGGCCTGGTGAGCGCGGTGGGCTCGCAACACGTCGACCACCTGCGGGGGCAGGTCCAGACGGCGACGAGAGGCCCGGATCCCCCGCCTACATCACCCAGACGCAGGATCTCGGTCTCCCCCACCCGGATAACGACGGCTCGGCGTCTTTCTCGGTACTGGCCCGGCGTCGGTGCCGTTTGCCACCGATCATGATCTCGGCCGCAAAGCCGTGATCCCCCGCGGGGTAGACCGACCCCTCCCCGGAGAAACGCTTGCCACGCCTGGGTCGTTTACGCTGTGTCACGTCGGGACTTCCTCAACAGGTCGTGACCAGCCCCCGGCCGTTGGCCCCGTGCGGGGCGTTTGTGTATGGGTGGACACCCAATGGTATCGGCACCCTGTTATCGGCACACTGGTATCGGCACCCCATCCCCCATTCCCCCCCATATTGGCGGTCCCGTCGTCCCGGTCGGACCCCTTCACCACCTCTGACCTGGGGTTTATATGGTGGGCGCAGAGGGAATCGAACCCCCGACCTCATGCGCGTCATGCACAACCAGGCAGTTCCCACAACCTGGGGATAAGTAAATAAGTCCAGGTAGAGGCCTCTTTCTTGGTCCCGCCTGGTACCGACCGGTACCCCCCCATCTCGCTTCGTTCGCGCACGGATCGCGCACGACATTTAGCCAAGAGAAGTACCTGGGGCCGATCAGGGCGCCAGACAGCTATGACATCGCTTCCCTCGGCCTGCCCTCGACACCCAGCCACACCCTCGTATATCACGGCTCCATGAACGTTGCGCTAGCCGGAGTTGCTGCGCACCGAACGGCACCTCGGGGATGGCTCGAAGGGGGTCCGCGGCACGAGATATCGGGGCAGTGACTCCGTCTGAAACCGGCCGCCGAGCCGCCGTCGAGGTTCGTCCCGTATGCCGTCGCTTTCGCTGACGCGGGGCCGGCCGAGCGTCCCCATGGCCGCCTGGTTGTTGATCTTCTCTTGCGGCCAGGCGAACGGCGCCAGCGCCCAGGCCCCTGGCGACACCTTTAGGTGTCCCCCCGGTCGAAGGACTCTACGAATCTCGCCAACCGCGTGGGAGTCGTGCCAGAGGTTCCCCGGAAGCTGGTCGCGATGTCGATGGCTTCGTCCTTCCTGGGCAGGTCGTGCCTGTTGCCGACCCGGATGTCGCAGTCCGGGTTCGGGCATGGGCGAGACGGCCAACCTGGCCGAGGCGTCGATGCCGACGCGGGTGGCGCCGCGGAGCCGGGCGAGCTCGATGGCCAACCCGGATCCACAAGGCACGTCGAGTACAGATCGCCGACATCGATTCCGAGATGATGGTGTGCGGTGGGATGTATTGGCGGCAGTTGCCCGGCTCCTTCAGGGTCGACAAGTCGACGTCGTTTCGAGCGCCAGCCTTCGTCGACCATCTTTAGGCCGGCGAGGCGGTGGACGCTTCTGACATCGGCCCTTCTTGTTTAGCTTTTAGCTGGCTGGGCGGATGTTCTGGTTGATGTGGAACGTGTTGTCGGGGTCGTACTCCGCTTTGACCTGGGTTAGGCGGTCGTAGTTGGGTCCGTAGGTGGCGCGTATGCGGTCTTGGCCTTCGTCGTCCATCATGAAGTTGACGTAGGCGCCTCCCGCCGAGTAGGGGTGGGTGGCTTCCCAGTAGTCGATGGCCCATTGTTTGATGGTGGCGGCGTTGGCGGGGTCGGGATCGACGCCGACGATGACTTGGGAGAAGGTGGCGTCTCGGTAGGCCCAGGCGGTGGCGTCTCGGGGGACCCGGTTGACCGCCCCGTCGATGGGATAGATGTGCATGGTCGAATGCATGGTGGGCAGGGCTTCGGAGTGTTCTACGTGGGCGGCCACGGCGGCGTCGGTGATGGTGCGGAAGAAGTCGCCGCGCCAGTACCACTGCAGTCCGGCCGGGTAGAGGGCGTCGAAGGCTTGTTGCACGCCCGGGTAGGGGGCTTCGCCGATCCCGTCGAAGGCCGGGGACAGGTCACGCACCGGCTTGAGGGCTTCTTGGGCGTCGGCTGGGTCGCCGGAGTAGCACCACATGATGGCGCACGCTTTGTGGAGGTGGAAGGGCTCGGGGAAGGCGTCGACGGGGGGGACGGTCATGGTGGCGAAGAACCCGTACAGCTCGGGGTCTTGCGCGGGCAGGAAGTCCCGGAACCATTTGAGCACGTCGGCGGTAGCGGAGATGGGCCAGGCGGTCGGCCCGGCCACAACGGTGGCGACGGGGTGAAGTCTGAAGGTGAAGGAGGTGACCACGCCGAAGTTGCCGCCCCCGCCGCGCAGCGCCCAGAACAGGTCGGGGTGTTCGCTTTCCGACACGGTGACCACCCGGCCGTCGGCCAGTACGACGTCTGCTTCTAGGAGGTTGTCGATGGTCAGCCCGAATCGCCGGGAGAGGTAGCCGTGACCGCCTCCGAGGGTGAGCCCTCCGACGCCGGTGGTGGAGATGATCCCTGAGGGTGTGGCCAGCCCGTGGGCGTGGGTGGCTGTGTCCACGATGTTCCAGGTCGCCCCGCCCTGGACGCGTACGGTGCGGCGTGCGGGGTGGACCTCGACGTTGTGCATGGGGGAGAGGTCGATGACCACTCCGCCGTCGAGGGTGCCGAAGCCCGGGCCGTTGTGGCCTCCGCCGCGGATGGCGACGTTCAGTCGGTTGCTACGGCTCGCTTCGAGCGCGGCTTGCACGTCGGCCACGCTGCTGCAGCGGGCGACAAGGGTGGGGCGCCGGTCGATCATGGCGTTGTACACGGCCCGGGCCTGGTCGTAGCCGGGATCTTCGGGGCTGATCACCTCCCCGGCGATGCGGCTGCGAAGGTCGGGGAGGTTGACGAGGCTGGTCATGGCGGGCTCCTTGCTGTGGGTCGCTGCGGGCGACCATACGAACCGTCAGGTCGGCTGTCATGACCGGATCGGACCTTCTTCGACGACGGCGGAGATGGTCAGATCTGACTATCTGCGCTCAGGTGATTCAGACGAGGTGGTGTCGGGTGGCGTAGATCGCCGCTTGGGTCCGGTTGGCGGCGCCGGTCTTCTGCAGGATCGACCGCACGTGATTGGCGGCGGTGTTGGCGCTGATGACAAGACGGGCCCCGATGTCGGAGTTGCTCAGCCCAGCGGCGAGGAGACGCAGCACCTCCACTTCGCGTTCGGTTAGCCCGTCCGGCCCGGCCGCCTCCGCCCTGCCGGTCAGATCGTTGACCAACGTGAGGATGCGGGTCTGGCCGATCGCCGCGGCCATCGAGTGCGCTTCCACGGCCAGGCTGCGGGCACGGCTGCTCTGGCCTCGGGCGGCCAGGAACTGGGCGTGACAGGCGAGGGTCTCGGCGGTGTGGACGGCCGAGCGCATCTGGCGGTCCATGGCCAGCGCGGAACTGAAGTGACGCTCGGCGGCGGTATCGTCTCCGCGTAGGGCGGCGATGCGGGCAAGGTAGCGGTCCGCGCTCCCGAACGTCGCGATGAGCGTGCCGGCCACCAGGTTGGCGCCCTCGAAGTCGACCAGGAACGGGGCCAGCCGCTCGGTAGCGTCGACGTCCGCGAGGGCGAGGGCGGCCTCGGTCATGAACACCAACTCCATGGGCCAGCGCGACTGGTCGGCATGGCCGGCCAGATCGCGGCCCAGAAGATGATCCAAACAGCGCCGCATCCCGGGCGCGATCCCAAGCTCGCTGTAGAGGGCGAGCAAGCCAGGCACCCAGCGCCCAACCAGCGCCTCCTGGCCATCGAAGAGGGGCCGGAACCGTTCCAGCGTTCCCCGTTCCCGGTTGAGCATGAACATTTGGACGCTGCGCGGCCCCTCGGTGTCGTCGCCGAAGGTGCTGTCTTGGTTGGCGGTTTCGTTGGCCCAGCGCTCGGCCTGGTCGAAGTCGCCTCGCAAGAAGGCGGCGGAATGGGCCAGACAGCAGTAGACGTGGCGGTAATAAGGCTGGCCGGTCATCTGGGCCGAGCGACCGCCAGCGGCGATCGCCTCGTCCAACTCTCCCGGATAGCCTCGCAGGTAGCTGACCATGGCCCGAAAGTTGGCGGCCGAGCCCAGGGTCTCGAAGTCCCGGCCCTCCTCGGCTACCCGGAACACTTCCCGGCTGCGTTCCAGCTGGAGGTCCGCGACCTCCGGGCTGGTGCCATGCCACAGGCTGGTCATCAGCGCATGGGAGATGGCGCCCAACTCGCCGGACGCTCGAGCCAGCTCGATGGCGTGCGCCCCGACCCAGCGGGCCTGGGAGGTCTCGCCGGCCAGAGCGAGCGCTCGTCCCAGGCTGCCCAAGGCGCGGGCATAGATGTGGTCGTCCGACGGTCGGCACTGCTCCAGCGCTTCGGCGAGCAGGTCCGCGGCGCGCGACCCGGCCACGCCGGGCCTCCAGGTCGCGTCCTCGTAGCCCATGGCGGCCGCCAATCGCACCGCCGGCTCAGAAGCGGAGCCGAGCGACTCATAGATCTCGCGGGCGTGGGGGAACTCGCAGGCCCTCACGTAGTCGAACGCCGCCGCCAGCAGCAGCTCGGCTCGCACCCCCGGATCGCACTCCGGCAGCGACGCGGCCCGCTCCAACCACGCCCCGGCCTCCTCGAACGCCAAGCTGCGCTCGGCCAGACGTCCAGCCTCGCGGCAGTAGCGAAGAGCCTGGGCGTGAAAGCCGAGGACATGAGCGGCCAGAAAGTGCTGGGCCAGGCGGGGAACAGACTGGCCCTGGAGCTGCTGAGCCTCCAGCGCCTGGGCCGCTCGGGCGTGCAGCAAAGTGCGCCGCGACGGCGGCATCCGGTCCAAGACGGCCTGCCGGGCCAGGGCGTGGACGAAGTCGAAGTCGCGCCCGACCTCCTCCCCGGGCTGGACCAGCCCGACCGCCACCGCAGAGTCGAGAAGAGCGAGCGTGGTGGCGGGCGCGGTGTCACTGGCCGCGACCAGGGTGGCCAGGTCAAAAGCGTCGCCCAGCACTGCGGCCAGGTCGATCAGCCGGCGCACCTCCTCGCCCAAGCCCGCCAGCCGAGCCGCCAGCGTATCCCCGATCGACCCGGGAACCCGCATGGTGCCACGCAAGGCGGCCACTCCTCCCCGGCGTTCCAAATCGGCCCACAGTTCCCGCAAGAAGAACGGGTTCCCTCCGGTGCGGTCGCGCAACAACGCTGCCGGGGCCCGAAGCTCAGCCAGGGGCAAACCCGTGCGCAACCGGACGTACTCGGCCACCGCGTCGGTGTCCAGCCCCCCCAGATCCACCCGGCGCACCCCCTCCAGCCGATGCAGCTCCGCCACCCGGGCGGCCACCTCCTCGGAACGGTCCGGGACGGTACTGCGGAACGTCGCCAACACCAGCAGACGGGTGTCCGAGCACACCTGCACCACGTGCTGCAAAAGCGCCAACGTCGGCAGCTGAGCCCAGTGCAAGTCCTCCAAGGCGATCATGAGGGGCCGGTCGGCGGCCAGCACCCGGAAAAAGCGGGCCACCGCGTCGAACAGTTCCCGACGTGCCTCCCCCCCCGACAGCCGGGAGTCATCAGGCGCCCCAGCACCGCTGACCTCGCCCGGCAGGCGGCCCAGCTGCGGACCCGCCCTGTCCGCCGCCACCGCCAAGGTCCCCGGCGGGGCCGTCGAAAAGAGATGGTCGAACATCTCGACAAAAGGCTGGTAGGACACCCCGGCATCAGGGCTCGAGCCGCCTACCAGCACCGTCACACCCACCTCGTAAAGAGCGCCCGCCGCCTCGGCCACCAGCCGGGTCTTGCCCACCCCCGGCTCACCCCCCAAGAACAGGACCTGCCGGCGGGCGGCCTCCACCTCCCCCCACAACGCCTCCAACACCTCCAGCTCAGCCCGGCGGCCTACCAAGGGCGATCGGCGGCTGGACTCGAGGCGAGCCGGCAGCGGTGGCGGCCCCCACACCCCGAGTCCGACCTGCCCACCATCCCTCACACGAGCATCAAATCGGCGCCGAAGCCCCATCGGGCAACACCCGGTTCGTCACCTCGACGATCACATCCGCAGGAAGCCCAGCCCGGCCCGCCGCCCGCCTGATCGCGTCCGGAGAGTCCGCCTCATACAAACAGTACGTCTTGCGCTTATCGGCAGACAGAAACGAGTACAGCCAGCGGACACCCTCATCGTCGTTGATGCGGTTGATCCCCTCCAGAACCTCGCCCGAGGCTTCGAGCTCCTCGGCAAAGCGTCGCTCCACCATAAACACCGGCATGACCCTGCCCTCCCGATCGGACCAACTGTACCCCCGCGACAATCCCGCCGGCCGGAGTTATCGGATCGGGTTCGCAGGCCAGCGGTCTTCGCACCCAGCCGAGCCGGGCGCGACATCTCGATCCAGGCCAAGCGTCGACGCCATGCAAGGGACTCCTCGTGCTCAGAACTCGTGCCCGGCGCCCCAAAGATCGTCAGCCAACATTCGTGAGAACCCGAGGCCGTAATGCCCGTAACCGCCTCCTCTGGAGTCAGTTGTCCGGGCGCCTGCAGCTGCTTCTGGGAGGTTGGCGCCCGCACCCGGTTGACGGCCGCCGCTCAGCTGGGGTCCTCGCCACCCGTCGTTGAGGGAATATCTGGTGTGGTCGGCTCAGGTTCTGCTCCTGGGAGTCGTGATCTCGGCGAGTAATCGCTCGGCAGAGGTGGCGAAACGCGTTGTGTCGCGGTAGGTGCGGGCGACGAGCATTGCTCCTTCGAGGGCGTCGATGATCACGCGAGCGACATCTCGGCTGGAGCCCCCGACTTCCAAGGTTTGGTCTTTTCGGCCCTGGTCGATGACGCCGGCCAGCCAGGTTTCGTTGCGGTCGAAGAAGCCGATAACGGCCTGGCGCATCGGCTCCGGCAAGGTGTGGTAGTCGGCCGCCAGCATCCCGCACAGACACATCCGGTCCCGGGCCAGCACCTGGGCGTACAGGTCGGCGTAGGCGCTCAGCTTGTGCGCCGCGTCCTCACCCCCGACATCGATAGTCTCGAGCGCCTGGCCGAACCGGGCCGTGTAGCGGGCCAGGAGCGCTTCGCCCAGCTCAGCCTTGCCGGCGAAGTGGTAGTGCAACGCCGGCTTGGAGATACCCAGCTCGGCGGCCACATCGGCGTAGGAGAAGGCGTTGAACCCCCGGGTCTGAACCAGCCGCTCGGCCACGTCGAGGATGCCCGAAGCCGTACCCCTGTCACCCCTCCTGCGGACCGCCACCATCACCTCCTCCTCGCCTTGTAGCCGCTTGACATCTGACCTACCAGTAAGTCAGAATACTGGCGGGCGGCCCTTTGGGGCAAGTCATCATCGGAGGAGGGCATGAGAATGCAGCAGACCGAGCATCGCAGCTTCGACGAGTCCGACGAGGTGAGGGAGTTCCCCAACGGACGGGCCGAGATCCTGCGGGTCGGCGGCTCGGAGATCGGCCGGCTGGTTTTCGAGCCGGGGTGGCGATGGTCCAACGACGTGAAACCGATCGCCGGGACCGACAGCTGCACCGCCCCCCACTTCCAGTACCACATGGCCGGCCAGCTGGCGATCCGGATGGACGGCGGGACCGAGTTCATCGCCGAGCCCGGCGATGTCACCTCGCTGCCCAGCGGTCACGACGCCTGGGTTCTCGGCGACGAGCCGGTGGTCGTGGTGGACTGGTTCGGGGCCAGCAACTACGCAAAGCAGGACCAGGCCGCTATGGACCCGCTCAAGGTCGTGGAGGCGTTCGGGGCGGCGTGGGCCGACCACGACCTGGACGCCGCGCTGGCGCTGATCACCGACGACTGCGTCTTTGACGCCACCGGCCCCCCGCCCGACGGCACCCGCTGCGTCGGCGTCGATGCCATCCGGGCGGTCTGGGCCCCGATATTCGAGGACCTGAGCTCTCGATTCGAGGAGGAGGAGACCTTCGAAGCCGGCGATCGGGTGGTGCAACGGTGGCGCTACAGCTTCGCCGACGGGCACGTACGCGGCGTGGACCTCTTCCGGGTCCGGGACGGCAAGGTCGCCGAGAAGCTCTCCTATGTCAAAGGATGAGGAGGAACTGATGGACACGATCGACGCCCTGCTCGCTGGAATCGAGGCCGGGGCCATCCCCATGGGAGTGTTCAGCGACGACGCCGTCCTGGACGCCACCGTGCCTAACTGGCGGTACACCACCCCGCGCGGCCCCGCCGTACGAGCCGAGCTCTCCCGCTGACACGCGGATCCGGGCGCCTTCGAGGATCTCCGTCGCACACCCATCACCGAAGGGTAGTTGGTCGAGTTCACCCTCACCTGGCAAGAGAACGGCGTCGCCCACAAGTGCCACCAGGCTCACATCCTTCGCGTCCGTGACGGGCTGGTCGCCTCCGACACGGCCTTCTGCGGGGGACGCTGGCCGGCGCCCCTCATCGCCGACATGGCCGCGGCCTCGCAGGCGGCCGGTTGACCAGTAGCTGAACCGAACCGGACTATCCCTTCGCTCAGTCTCGTTCGGCGCCCACCGTGCTCAAACAGGCGCGTCCTGACAGCTATCCCCCCCGCCGGGCAAGAACCATCCCGATAGCCCACCCAGAAACAGCCCCAAACATGTACGCCGGAGTGACCCGGAAGGCCGGCTATCGGGCTACAGCCTGGACGAGCGCGTAGTTGCCGAGTGGGTCGCGGAACGTTTGCTCCCCAGCGCGTTTTGTGACCGGCTACAGCTCAGCGGGAAGTAGAGGATCCTCCACCTCGGCGCCCAGTCGGGCCGGCGCCACCGCTATCGCCAATCCGGAAACGCTGCCGCCGATGATCACCACTGGTGCCGGGCGCGGATCATCTAGCCGTTGAGACGACGCTCACTCGATCAGGTCAAGCCCAGGGAGCCCGTAGGCACCAAGCAAAGGGTACGTAAAGGTCTGGGTCGCTGGTCCATCGATAGGCGCGGATCTGAGACTCGCTGCGGCGGCTGCACAAGGCCCGGAACAGCTCCCATTGTGTGGTCGTCACGGTGACCGATGGGGTGCCGTAACCGGCGACATATTCGCTGCTCTCGGTGCGAAGTCCCAGCGGCGGCAGGCCGGAGGCAGCGATCCGTTGGCTCAGCCCGGCGACATAACGCCGGAGGCTGAGAGCCACACCGGGCGAGTCACGGTCTCCCGGTAACCCGAGGGCGTTGCGCAGGTCTTGGTTGTGGGCCGCGATGTCGTAGACGACCATCCAGTTGATGATCGGTATCGACCCGGGAGGGAAGGGCGGCGCGCCGCGCAGCATGTTGACCAAGAGGGGCATGTGTCCGGCCCACTCGCCCCGGACCTCGTCGATGGTCATGTCCTTCCTGGCGGCCACCTGTCCGGCGGTGAACGCGTCGATGACCATTTGCCGCTCGGCCCAGGGCCCATGGGGGTTGACCAGCGGGAAGCGGGCGGTGATGGCGTCGGCGGCCGTCCCTGTCATGTGGGCGACCAGATCTCGTGCGGTCCAGGCCCGGACAAGCCGGGATCACAGTCGTTAGTTGCCCGTCGGTGAGCGCATCGAGAATGCCGCCGATCGCCTTGTAGGTCTCCTGGTAACCGGCCGCCAAGGATTGACCCGGCGCATCTCCTAGGCCCGTTTTCCGCACCGTTTGAGGGTTAGTTCCCCCGGTCTTAGGGGTCGCCTCACTGGCTGGGGTTAGGACCGTCGGGGGTGATGGCCGTGGCGATCTGGTCGATGACGGGGAAGGGTTGCGAGTGGTTGTAGTTGTCGGCGCTTTGCCATGGGCTTTTCGGGTCAGCGTCGACGATTTGGTCGATTTCGTCGAGGTACATGCATCGCCACCGCTTGCGGGGATCGGGGTGGAGGGTTCCTGTGCTGGTCTGCCCGCCGGTCTGGTAGCCGAGAACCATGGCCCGGCCGTTGTGCCATCCGAGGGCGTGGGGGCAGATGAGGCGGCAGCGGCCGTGGTAGGAGACCTGGACCGGGCGGCGAGCTTGGAGGGCGGTGTTGAGCCGGCACCACGCGGTCGGCATGGTGGCGATAGGGGTCATGTTCGTTGTTCCTGGGTGGCTTCGGGCCACGGGAGGGGGATGGCGAGCAGGGCGAGGATGACCCGCTGGGTGTGGCTGAGCGGGTCGAGGACCAGGCCGCCGGCGGTGTAGGTGGCGCACAGACCGTCGAAGGCGGCGAGGGCGGCGCGGGCGGTTGGTTTGGCGGCGCGGCCTTCGGGCAAGATGCCCGGCAGGGTGTTTTCTTCGCCCAGAGCGGCGCGAAGTTCGGCTTCGATGAGCCCGAAGATGAGCAGGGCGATGCCGATCACGGCGATGAGCGCTTCGATGCGGGCGTCGTTGTGGAGAAACACCGGCCGAACGTGCAGGGCCTGTTTTAGATCGCGGTGGCGTTGCTCGTCGATCCACTGGTCTTTGTAGATGCGAAGCACGTCGAGGGAGTTGAGGCTGCGGCCGTGTGGGTCGGCGAGGTTGGTGGCCAGCGCGTAGAGCCCGTCGAGCTCGCCGGCTTTGGCCATAGCGTCTCGGTCGACGGTCCAGGTGATGGTCGGTTTGCCGTCGGATTCGCCGGTGGTGACGGAGATGAGTCCGGCCACACCGTCTGCGAGGATCTGTGCGACCTTGGCGTCGACTTGAGATTTGGTTTTGTAGTAGCGGCCGCCCAAGCCGTTGCGGATCCGCCCCAGAGCGGCCTGGGCCTTTTCTAGACGTCGGGTGCGGGCGTCGGCGACAGAGGCGGCCTCTTCGGAGGAGAAGATGTAGCCGACGCGCAGATGGTGGGTGTCGCCGTCGCCGTCTGCGACGGGGAAGGGACGCAAGACTCCTTTCCATACGGTGCGCTTTTGGGGTGGGAGCCGCCGTTCGCGCTGCGAGCAGTAGTCGAGGCGGCGCAGAGCGGACAGGCCGGCGGGGACCTGTTGGGTGAATCGTTGCGCCCAGCCGGTATCGGCGCGTAGCGGCACCACGAAACCCACGCCCGTGGTGTCAAGAGCGCACAGGTTCTCCAAATGGCCAAGGCCGGAGTCGGCCACGACCACCAGGCCGGGCGGCAGCGCCTTCACGAGGGTGTCGATGGCGTCCATGAACGCCGGCGGCTCGCCCGAGGCGCCCTGGTGGGGACGGAAGTACAGCGCCACACCGGTTTTGGTGGACGCCTGTAGTGTCTTGATCTGCCGGCCGATGCTGCCATCCGCCGCCCAACCCTTCTTCACCAGGGCAGAGTTCTCGTAGCTGCCGGCGAAGCGCACCCCGGTCAGATCGAGATGAAGCCGGCCGGCGTCGACAACGCGGAAACGCTCGATGGTGCGCAAAAGCAGCCGACCCCGCAGGTCCTCG
Source organism: uncultured Acidimicrobiaceae bacterium (assembly GCA_963834725.1). Lineage (GTDB taxonomy): Bacteria > Actinomycetota > Acidimicrobiia > Acidimicrobiales > Palsa-688 > PALSA-693. The sequence continues at coordinate 290,637 of CAWICN010000001.1, read as the reverse complement.
GCCTTGGGTGCGAGGGCGTCGAGGGCCCGGCCGAGCCGGTCGTCGTTCAATAGGCCCGCCGGCACGTCGAACAGCTCGGCCATCGCCGCCTGCGACGCCCATCCGGCTATGTCATAAAGGGGGGCGGGGCCGGCCAGGCGATTGGCGACCAGGGCGGCGATCACCTCGCCATGGGTGAGCAGTGACCGTCCCCGCATGGAAGCGACCTGGTCGACCAGTCCGGCCAGGCCCAAACGTCTGAGGTAGTGGGCCACCAGCAAAAGCGGGCCGACCTCGCGGCGGGTGCCCACCGGGGGCGGGTCCAGCCGGGCGAACGCGCCGGCCCAGCGGTCCAGCTGGCCGGAGGCCTTCAGCTCATCCAAACGACCGAGGGTTGCCACAACACGCTGGCGGACCTTGCCGCCGTGGCGGTGGCCTTCTACCAGTTGCACGTACTCGTGCACCTGATCGCCGCGCCGGACACGCTTCACCCGGGGATACATGTTGGCACAACCCTAGCACGAGCGACCCACAAATAACAAGCATGTCATTCGCCCCGTTGGCACAACACATCTCAGCCCGAACCCCCACCCAGAGGCCCAAAACCCAGCCAATACAAGGGGAACTCGGCGGCGATCAGCCAGGGTTACCTCATCCCGGTGCGGAAAACGGGCCTAGGGCAGATTCGGTTGCGGTTACCGCCCGAGCTTGGTCGGGAAGGGCGGTCCCGCGTGAGCGTTTCTCGGTCACGGGCTCATCTCCTTGCGCGTGGAAGCCGCCAGCCGTCGCTTGGCAACGATGGCGGGTCGTTTGCGGCCAGGGACCCTGGCGGTACCCACCAGTCCGTCGATGGCGCAGTCCGCCAGCCCGGTCCAGCGCCTGCCCCCCGGGTCGTTGGCGATCTGTTGACCAGCCAGGCCGGTCAGAAGAGTCCGCCACAGATCGATGTCGGCGGGATCGGTCAGACCGGCCGCGTGGTGCCACCGCTCTAGGTAGGACAGAGCCTCCTGCGACAGTTCCATCGATGCGGCCGAAGGTACGAAGTCGGGCACCACCCGCTCGAAGAGAAGCTGGTAGCGAACCGGGTTCTCGACGCAGAACTCAAGAAACGCCCGGGCTGCTTGGCGGAGAGCGGCGATGGGATCGGGGTCGAGGACCAAAGCGGCGCCTGGTCGACCAACTCCCCCATACCCTGGGCGAACATGGCGTCATAGATCGCCTGTTTGGACGGGAAGTAGGTGTACGGAGACTGGTGGCGCATGTGCACAGCCAGTGCGAGGTCGCGAAGAGAGAATCCGGTGAGCCCTCGATCCCGAGCCAGCGCCCAGGCGGCCTCCAGGATCTCCTCCTTGGTAGCCTCATGACGAACCCGGCGCCTGTCTAATGCAGGTTCTCCTGCCACTGGTCGGAATAGTAGGACCCCAGTTGACCCCCGTCAACGGGGCCATGCCGCCAACCGCGCGCGATCGAACATGCCCCATAACCAGCGCCCGCCTTCGCGGTTCGACACTGCCCTCCAACGCCGGTTTGAAGATGCTTGACGTAGCGTCGGCCTCCTACCGAAGGCTCTCTGGTTCTATTCTCATGGCGTGGTAGGTCTGGGGAACGAGGCTGTCAGCGCTACGCCGGCGCCACCGTTACGGGCGATCATCAAGGGCTACCGCGGCTATCGCAGTTTCGGGGGGCCGGCGGTCCATCGTGGTCTGCCGTCTCGGGCGCTGACGTTCATCATCAGCTTGGACGACCCGGTGGATATCGCCGCCATGCCATCGGGAATCCAGGGACCGGGAAGGTTTCAAGCCTTCATCGGTGGAATGCACGACACCCCTGCGTATATCCGCCAACATGGCTTCCAGCACGGCCTGTCTTTGGAGATGACGCCTTTCGGATCCCGGACACTGCTGGGCCTGCCGGCGGGAGAGTTGGTCAACGCGGTCGTCTCTCTCGACGAGTTGGTGGGTCCGTCGGCGCGCGATCTGGTCGACCGGCTCGCTGCGGCTCGGGGATGGCGAGAGTGCGTCGCCGCCTTGGACGAGGTCCTGGTGGGATGGCTGAAGGAGCCAATCCGGTCGGTGCCGGAGGTCCAGCGGGCCTGGGAGATATTGATGGCGACGGCGGGCAAAGTCGAGGTGTCAAGGTTGGCTGGCGAAGTCGGCTACAGCCGACGCCACCTCGCAGAGTTGTTCCGGCGCGAACTGGGCCTGACTCCCAAGGCGGCCGCTCGGGTGCTGCGCTTCGAGCGCTCCCGCCGTCTGATCGCCCGGCTCGAACGGCCCAATCTGGCCCGGGTAGCGGCGGCCGCCGGCTACTACGACCAGGCTCACATGACCCGGGAGTGGGCTGAGATGGCCGGCTGCGCCCCAAGTGTGTGGATGGCCGAGGAACTCCCATTCGTACAAGACGAACCGATTGACCCAGAGGCAAGCTTGGACCATGACGACAACCCCGCTACCAACCGTACGGCCCGCTCTGCGCTGCCGTGATGCCAAGGGCCTGATCAAGTTCCTGACCGACGCCTTCGGCTTCGAAGAAGCCTTGGTGGTCGAAGATTCGGGCGTGGTACACCACGCCGAGCTGCGCTGGCCGACGGGTGGAGGCCTGATGCTTGGAGACGCCAGACCCTCAGACGACGAGCTGCACGCCCAGCTGCCCACGGGCCCGGCATCCGTATACGTCGTCTGCGACGAGCCTGATGTCCTGTTCGAGCGGGCCCAGAGCCGGGGCGCCGAAGTTCTCCAGGGCCTCAAAGACGAGGACTACGGCTCCCGGGGCTTCACCGTGCGCGACCCCGAGGGCAACGTATGGAGCTTTGGCACCTACCAGGGGGCTTGAGGTGGCAGACGGTCCGGTCCTGGACCAGATCAACCTCGTAGTCGCAGATATGGAAGCAACCGTGAAGTTCTACCGCCGGCTGGGGCTGAGCATCCCCGACACCGAGCCCGACTTCCAATCCCATCACCGGACCGCGCACCTTTCCGGCGGGATCGACCTGGACTTCGACAGCATCAAGTTCGCTCAGCATTGGGACAAGGGATGGCGAACCGGCGCCGGCGTCATCGGCTTCAAGGTCGACAGCCGCGAGCGCGTCGATGCGCTGTACGCAGACATGACCGCGGCCGGCTATGCGGGTCAGCAGGAACCTTACGACGCATTCTGGGGAGCTCGATACGCCATCGTTGAGGACCCCGATGGCAACGCAGTGGGCATCATGAGCCCTGTCGATCCCCAGCGCCGCTCCTCGCCCGCGTTTCCCTGATTCCTGGGCGTCCCGTGGAGAGACATCCACCCCCACGTCAGTCACCGTGGCCGGGCGTCCCATAACCCGCGCCCCATTATCTCGGTGACCCCATGCCACCGATCGCCGGTCATTATGCGCGGTCAGGTCTGGCTGATGAGTAGCTGGCGCAGCCGCTCTGCAGCATTGCCTCGTCGGCACTGCCGGGCGAATGTCGACTATCGTTCTGCCGTTCTGCGGCTGGCCGGCCACGAACCAATTTGACCGAATGGCGGGGTACGCCGGACGTCTCGGCGATCATCGCCAGCGCTCACTGATTCGCCTTCCCGCCCTCTGCAGGCGAGGCGACGCGGACGACCAGCGCCCCGTTGAGCGTTCCACCCACGACCGCCCGGGCGGCGTCTGGTGGTACATGAATCTCCAGACGCATGTGAGCAATGTGCCCCCAGGTGGAGGGTCCACGGGACCCCGGTCGTGATGCTGCGCTCGTCGCAACTCGGTCGCCGCGCGCCTACGGCGGAGCGCCGATCCCCAAAAGTTCGGGTCCCGCCAGCAAAAGGATCGAGGTAGGTGGCGACTGGTACGACGCGATCGAGCTGTCCGAAGGGCGGGGGGGCCGGCCGCAGCTGTGCCGGTGGAAGCTGAGCCGATCCGGCCCTTTCCATTTTGCCTTCGGCTGAAGTCATTAGTCCGACGGCGCCGGGGTTATCGGACCGGTCGTTTCGGCCTGGCAGGTAACCGGGTCGGTCGGTTCCGCCGCGCTGCGATCACCAGGGCTCGGCAAAGACTATTGGACTGGCGTAGCACGTGATCGGTGGCCTGGGTGCCGGCGCTGGTGTCATCTGCTGCACAGCCGTTTTGGTGGGCTGCCCCGACTCTCTGAATCTCCTCGGTCGTCGGGCCAGAGAAGTCTCGTGCCGTGCATCGCCACGCCGTGGGGCACGATCGAACAACAGTCCGACCGAACGGGGACCCTCAGGTGGTCCAACAATTGGCAACCGGATGGGCCAATGGCCGGCGAAGCTGGCATGAAAAGCGAGGACGAGGTTGGGCCTGACCCGGTTTGACGGACATCCACCAAGAGGGGCTTGTGCTCCACGAAGGATGTTCGGATGTCAATATCGGAGGCGATGACCAAGCGCCGTCGTCGGTCGTTCAGCCCGGAGTTCAAGGCTGAGGTGATCGAGTTGTGCCGCCAGCCGGGGCGGAACCCGTCCTCGGTGGCCGCCGAGCTGGACTTGACCGAGACGGCGGTGCGCCGGTGGGTGAACCAGGCCGACGGTCGATTCCGGCGACCGGCCGGGCCTGACCAGCGCGGAGCGCGAGGAGCTGTCCGCGTTGCGCCGGGAGAACCGGACGCTTGCGCGAGGAGCGCGACATTCTGAAGCGGGCAGTGGGTTTCTTCGCACGGGAGACCCGATGAACGACACCATCAGGTCGTTCGTCGAGGCGGAGAAGCTCGCCGGTCGCAACGTCACCAAGGCGTGCGAACTGCTCGAGGTCTCCCGGTCCGCCTACTACGCTTCTATCGACCGGCCGCCTTCGCAGCGGCCCCGCACGGACGCCGAGCTAGTTGAGCGGATCGCTCAGATCCACGCCGAGTCTCGCCACACCTATGGCTCGCCGCGGATCCATGCCGAGTTGAGCGACGCCGGCGTGCACGTGGGCCGCAAGCGGGTGGCCCGCCTGATGGCCGCCGCCGGGCTGGTCGGCCGGTGCAGGCGGCGGACCAAGCAGAACCACCATCGCCGGGGTCGAGGCTAGGGCTCGCAACATCGTGAACCGGGTGTTCGGGCCGGGCGACTGGGAGATCGACCAGGCCTGGTGCGGGGACGTGACCTATGTGCGCACCTGGGAGGGCTGGGCGTATCTGGCCACGGTGATCGACCTGGCCTCCCGCCGGGTGGTCGGATGGGCGCTGGCGGACAACATGGAGACGGACCTGGTGGCCGCCGCCCTGCGTATGGCCATCGACACTCGCCGCCCCGGTGCCGGGCTGCTGTTTCATTCTGACCGTGGATCGACCTACACCTCCGCCGCGTTCGGCCAACTCCTCGCCGATAACGGGATCGTCCAGAGCCTGTCGCGGCGAGGCCAATGCTGGGACAACGCGGTGGCCGAATCGTGGTTCGCCTCCTACAAAACCGAGCTCATCGATCCCGGAGTCTGGCCCACCCTGGCCCGGCTACGCACCGCCACGTTCGACTACATCGAGGTGTTCTACAACCGCTACCGCCGTCACTCCGCACTCGGCCACCTCAGTCCCGTCCGCTACGAACTCAACCGGCAACACCCCGCCAACCAAGCGGCATAATCAACCGGTCCGTCAAACCGGGGCAACTCCAAGTGGGCCTATGCGAGCGGTGAGGGGCGGCCCACTGACAAGGCAAACCAGACCGCTTTCCCCTCATCGAGAAGTCGGGTTCCCCACCGCAGCGCGAGAGCGTCCACAAGGCGCAGACCCCGGCCGGAAACGGAGTCGGCTGGTGCGTTCGTAGGGGGGACCGGAAGGCGTCGTGAGGGGTCGACGACTTCGACTCGCAGCTCGGGAGGGTCGAGTTCCAAGGCAACTTTGTAGTCGGCGCCGGAGTGTCGTATGGCATTCGAAACCAACTCGCTGCTGAGGAGGGCGGCAACCCCGCTGAGATCGGTCAGCTCCCAAGCCGCCAAAGTCGCCCGAACGAAACAGCGGGCGACCGCCGCGCTGCGGGGATTTCCGTCGAACTCTTTCGAGACCCGCACAATCAACCTCCTGCGCGGTTATACCCATGACCTGACTCGGAAACCAAGGCCCGGCCGGGGAGGGTCGTCACACATTGAGAACGGAGCCATCGGGCGCTGTTGAGCGCCGGCTGGGAACCAGAGAGGCTTTGAGCGGATGAAGGCGGGACTGCACATCCGGAGGGCCTCCGGGGATAGGGTTGATGGCGAGTGCTCCGAGAGGATGTTCCCGCCGGCCATGCTGCCAGCCACCGCTCACTGGGGGTGGCCGTCGCCCACCCCCGACGAGGGCCGCCCTGTCCGCCACGCCCGACGGCTTATATACCTACCCCCGGGACTCTAGGCGGCGTCAGTCTGACGCGCTCTCCGAGGCGGCTTCGATGGCGGCATCGACGGTGTAAAACATCGGAATCAGCGTGTCGATCCCGGTGAGGGCAAAGATCCTGCGCACGTTGCGCTGGCTGGCAACCACGCCCAAGCACCCGGGACCCAGTCGCTTGCGGACGGCCACCAACAGGTTCAGAGCGCTGGAGTCCAGGAAGCGGACGCCCTCGAGGTCCACGATGAGTTGACGGGTTCCGTTTTGGATCACCTGCTCGATCGCGGCCTTGAGCGTGGGGGCGCTGGCCATGTCGATCTCCCCGAAGGCCGCCACCACGGCGCGACCCCCGGCCGTCGTTACCTGGACGGTGATCTGCTCGGTCAACGATGCCGCGCCCCTCCGGCATCCGCCTTCAACGGGTGGGCCCGGCCATGGGTTCTACGGGGGTGTCGGGAATGACCTGACCTTGTCCGCAGGACAACAGGTGAATAGATAACCCCGGAAACCGGGCCTTCGCTCACGGCAGACAGTCTGGATCACCCTTCGGGGTAAGGGCCTCACCCGTTTGAGTGGTTTCCCGCCGGTGATGTCTCATGACTCGGGATTGGATTGCAACGTATCGGGTATCCACAGGAGGATGCCTTCAGCCCGCTCCCGCGACCGGCGATTGCGGGTGGCGATCGTCAACGATTACGAGGTCATCGTGGCTGGTGTACGGGCCATGCTGGCCCCCCACCGGCACCGACTCGACGTCGTCGAACTGGACGTGGAACGAGACCCCGACCACCGCGTCGACGTTGCCCTCTTCGACACCTATGGACAGCCCGGACTGGGACTTCCCCGGGTCAGATCCCTGGTGCACAGCGACCGGGTCGGGGTCGTGGCCGTCTACACCTGGAGCCTCACCCCGGCTAGCCGGAAGGCGGCATTACACGCCGGAGCGCGAGGTCTAATCGCCAAGGCGCTCCCGGCGCAAGCGCTCGTGGAGGCGCTGCGGGCCGTGTCCGGGGGCCAGCTCGTCGACACCGGGGGATTTCGAGGCGGGGCCCAAGGGCCGTGGCCGGGTTCACAGTGGGGCCTCACCGCCCGGGAGAGTGAGACCCTGGCCCTGCTCGCAATCGGTATGGCCAACCGGGCCATCGCCGAGGCCCTTTTCGTGAGCGAGAATACCGTGCGTACCCATCTCAAAGCGGTGTTCCGGAAACTGTCAGTCACTAGCAGAAGCCAGGCCGTGGGCCGGGCACTGGCGGACCCCGCTTTTGTCATCCGGCAACCCAGGGTCAACGCTGTGGCTGACCAGAACTGAGTTCCGCTACTGGCAGCCGCGAGAGCCGCGGTCGTGAGGGTCGGGGCGAGTAGCAATCCATCGGTGCCCTCGGGGCGTGGCAGTCGGCCCGGCCCACGGCAGGCAATTCAGGATCACGTACTCCGTCGGCACCCCGTGCAGCGACAACACGCCCGGCTGACACTCCCGCGACGGTGCTTTCCCAGCGACTCGTTCAGCTAGCCGGACTGGAGGCCCTGTCATCTCGATAACTATTATCGAGATGAGAGTCCGGGTTCACTGGGGACTTCCCCGCCGACCACGGCAAGCCCCGAAACGCGCCCAGATCGCGCCCGACTTTCTGTCGGCGTCGGCCCAGCGCGCACCCATATCGACATCAGATAGGTCCTAATCACGTTGGACGACCTACTGCCGGAAGGTGTCCCATAAGATGAGCGCCGAACGCCGGGGCTGGGGTATCCCCTACAGCAGCCTGCGGCCGCAACCAATGGGCCTCGCCTGGTGACCCTGGGGTGGATGGTGGGCGGCCGCAGGCTGCTGGTTTGACGCGACCGGGTGCTGGGCAGGCCGGTTGTCGGGCCGGCAAAGCCGGCCCTGTGCGCGCACCCGTCGTGGCAGCCAGAATCACCTCGAAGCACGGAGGTGAGCGATGGGAGTGTTCGAGGATCTTCATCGGGACCGGATCTGCGGGAGCCTGGCCAGGTATGACCGGATGATCTTCAAGGGCCGGTTGACGGCCCTGTATAAGGAGAACGGGGCGAAGTGCTTCTTGTGGACCCAAGGAGTGGCGCTGAAGGACTTCACCCCCGACGCCAAGTGGACCACGGCACGGATCGCCGACAACGCCAGGGGGCTGGCCACGGCGGCCGGTCGGCCGGTTATCGCCTTCGATCATGTCAAGACTCGTAACTACAGCCAGCGCAAGGACGAACTGGCCTTGTCCATCGCGACCGCGGACGGGATCACCGAGGGGATCATCTGTGTCATCAGCGCGGTGGAGAGCTGCATGAGCTTCCAGGTGCGCAAGAGCTTCACGACCAAGACCATCAGCATGTACCGCCGGGAGCGGAAGTGCCTGCACCACTACGTGTACCTGATGGACCGAGAGTTCGGGTTCATGCACATCCGGATCCAGGGCTGGATCCCCTACGACGTCCAGGTCTACATCAACGGCCGGGAGTGGCTGGCCCGCCGTCTGGACGAGGCCGGCGTGGGGTATATCCGCTATGACAACTCCCTGCTCGAGGTGGATGACCTCGAGGTTGCCTCCCGGCTGTGCGAAGAGTTTGCTCACCGGGCCTGGCCCCGGGTCCTCAATGCTTTCGCCCGCATGGTCAACCCCATCGCCCCGGCGGTGCGCGCCGCTGGCTATGGCGGCTACCACTGGGTCCTCGACCAGGCCGAGATTGCCACCGACGTGATGTTCAACACCCGCCGTGACCTGCTGGAGATCTGGCCCGACCTGGTCCACCACGCCGCCTTGAACCTGGGCTCGGAGGACGTGCTGGGATTCTTGGGCCGCAAGCTCCACCCCTCCTTGGCTGCCGAGGTGGTGACCGACACCAAGCGCCGCCCTGAGGGATGGCGAGTCCGTCATCGCATGGGCCCCAACTGGATCAAGATGTACGACAAAGCATCGGTCTTGCGTATTGAAACCGTCATCAACAATCCGCGTGAGTTCCGGATCCTGCGCCTCATCACCGACGCCAAGGGCCGGCGCGAGCGGCGGTGGTGTCCGATGAGAAAAGGCGTCAGCGACCTGTACCGCAACTTCCAGGTCGGCATGGGCGCCAACCAGCGCTACCTGCAAGCCCTCGCCGCAGCGCCGCTCAAAAGCAGAGGCGTCGCCGCGCTCGACGCCTTGTGCCGGCCCCGAACCCGGCGCGGGCGCACCGTGGCCCGCTTCAACCCCCTCAACCCCGCCGACCTGGCCCTCTTCAAGGGCCGCCCTGGCCGGCCAGCACACCATGAACGGGTTCCGAAACGCCGACCTGGTCGCCCGCCTCTACCGCCGACCAGCCCATGACCGAGACGAGGCCCATCGACGATGCCAACGAATCTCCCGGCTCATCGTCAAACTCCGCGGCCACGCTCTCGTGGCCAAAGTCCCCCGAGCCCGCCTCTACCGCGTCACCCCCTACGGTCAGCGAGTCATGACCGCCGCACTCGCCATCCACGACGACCAATACCCCACCGACTATCTCCTAAACGCGGCATAACCGCCACCTGTCTCACGCGACGCGCAAATCTGGCCGAGATCGGTTCGAACGCCGGGCTGGTGACGTTATTCATCCGCCGCGTGGCCCTGCGCAAGTCGGGGAGCGTGGACTATCTTATGCAGTCTCTATGTTGATAAGTGATGTTGAACGCCTCGCATTGATAACCATGATCCGGTCATCGTCGTGATCGTGGTCCACCTACCGGCTGACCGGCACCTCGGGGATACCCAGGCAAGCCCTCAAGGGCGCGCGTTTAGGGCGACCCCGCGGACCGGGATACGGGGCGCGGATCGCCGGTTCTGTACGCTACCCCAGCCCCGGTCTTTACCTGTTCTGCCGTGATTATGCGCTCCATACGCCCGATGTGGTCGAGACGGCTTCCAGCGACCCGAGACTGTCGGTTCTGGCGTCTGCTGGGACGCCTAAACCAGTCAGTCATGCTGCGATTATGCGTGCACACTCAGCTCCATAACGTCACGGGCGGTCAACAGGTCAAGCAGTCCTTGGTCGAAGACGTTGGTGGCCTTGTCGATGGTGCTTCAGGTCGCTCGAGGGGCCACACGACGCGAGCAATGGACAGACCTCACGCTCGCGCTCTGAATGACAACAACATCAGCACTCCCGCTCGAGTACAACCCGACCTCCGGCTGTCGGCCGAGGGCCGGGACAGCCTGGCGCGGATCACCCGCGACCTGCAACCGGAGTTCCAGGCCGCCCTGGACGCCGATCTGGCCGCCGATCCTCTTCTCGGCGGCGAGTATCCCGACCAGCCCGGCTGACCGTTCCCGGGCGGTTGCTGCGGGGGCGGCACGCCGGTCAGGTCGGCACTGGGGCGCCGAAGATGACGCCCGGGTAGCCCTGCTCCTCCATTGCGTCCATTCGCTCGCGGAACTTGGTCAGGCTACCGGCGTATGCCAGGTACTCGTGCTTCTTGCCCGGGATGTTGGCGCCGCGGAACCAAGAGTTCTCGGCCATCAGGGCGATCGATGCAGCCTCGTGCACCTCCTCGGTCCACGCCGTGCCGGCCTCCGGGTCGGCGGCGACGTAGGTGTAGCCGCCGTCGCGGGCGTGGCGCAGGACTCCGGTGACGTAGTCGACCATGATCTCGGTCGCCCGGGGGAAGTTGCCGCCGATCATGTGCGGTCCGCCGGCCATGAAGAGGTTGGGAAAGCCGGGGACCATCGAGCCGAGGTAGGTGACGACGCCACCCTTCCACCGGTCGCGCAGCACTTGGCCGCCCTCGCCGCTGACGTCCATCCGGGTCAGGGCACCGGTGAAGCCATCGAAGCCGGTGGCCCACACGATGATGTCGAAGGCCCGCTCGCCGTCGCTGGTCTCGATGCCGGCCTCGGTGATGGTGGTGATCGGCGTCTCGTTGAGGTCGACCAGGTGAACGTTCGGCCGGTTGTACGCCTCGTAGTAGGACGTCTCCATCGGCGGGCGGCGCATGCCGAAGCCGTGGTCGGTGGGGATCAGCTTCTCGGCGACGGCCGGGTCGTGGACGCGCTCGCGGATCTTCTCGGCGAGGAACTCGGAGAACTCGGCGTTGGCCTCGCGGTTGGTCATCGTGTCGCGGTAGTTGCTGATCAGCTTGGCGAAGCCTTTCTGGGCGTAGAGCTGCTGATACAGCGCCCAGCGCTCCTCCTTGGTCACGTCGAAGGCCCGCTGGCGGATCGCCTTGTGCACGAAGCCGCCGAACGAGCCCATGCAGGCGTCGTAGATCTCGTCGTAGGTCGCCTTGATGTCGGCCTGCTCCTCGGCGGTAATCTTCCCGTTGTTGAGCGGAGAGTTCCAGTTCGGTGTGCGCTGGTAGACGACGAGCTCGGCGACCTCGCCGGCGATCTCCGGAATCAGCTGCACGGCGCTGGCACCGGTGCCGATGACGGCCACCGTCTTGCCGGCGAAGTCGACGGGCTCCTTCGGCCACTGCCCGGTGTGGCGGGCCTCGCCCTGGTAGCGCTCGCGCCCCGGGATGGCTGGCCAGTACGGCACCGACAGCACGCCCGTGGCCGACACGACAAACCGGGAGCGCAGCTCGTCGCCGTCCTCGGCGGTAAGGGTCCACGTCGCCGACGGCTCGTCGAAGGCGACCGTCGAGATGCGCGTGCGGAATTGCATGAGGTCGCGCAGGCCGAGCTTCTCGACGACGAACTGCAGGTACGCCTCGGTCTCGGCCTGCCCGGCGAAGTGCTCGGACCAGTCCCACTCGGCGAGCAGCTCGGGCGAGAAGAAGTACCCGTAGGAGTAGCTCTCGGAGTCGAAGCGGGCGCCGGGGTAGCGGTTCCAGTACCACGTCCCACCGACATTGGTGGCGGCCTCGACGAGACGGACGTCGAAGCCCGCTTCACGCAGCAGGTGCAGCTGGTAAATGCCGGACACCCCGGCCCCGATGACGAGGACCTCGGCGTCGAGAGCGAGGGTCGATCCGACGAGCTGTGGTGTGTCTTGATCGGTAGCCATGTCCGTGACTCCCCTCGTTCCGCGATCGCGCCCTCGCACCGACCCGTCCGACGCCGCCGAGAATACTCGCCCGCCACCCGACGAAGCCGGGTCGGGCGGCAGTGGTGGCGTTTGGCGAAGACGGAAGGCCGGCGAGCCTGGCCCGGGGACATACCCGCTGGCCGACGTCGGAGAGGCCGACCCGGGCGTCGGACTTGCCCGACTGGGTGCGCAGTCGCCACGAGCGGTGCTGACGGGCGGCCCCGCACAGCGCCTGCTGTATCCGATCTTGGAGTGGGCCCGGACCGGGCGGCTCGCAATGAGCTCGACCTCGTTGCCCCCGGTTTTCCGGCGCCGCCGTCTGCATCGTCGTCGGCGCCTGTGCGGGACCGGTGCTCGCCGAGGACCCAGGGCCGATCGGGCGTCTGGTCCGCGGTGGGGATCTTTACTCGTCGAGGGGGCCCTGCCCCCCTTGCCGCCCCCGGTGCGATCGCTTCGCCTGGCCGATGCGTTTTCCTCCAGCGATGACGACATCCCCCAACAACCCGGACAACCGGGGAGCCCTCCCCGGTAGAGCACAACGCCGCCAAGTGGCTCAAGTCAGTCACAACGCCGCGCCCAAACGGCCGCCCTCGATGCCGGGGTACCCCTGCGCGAGGTGCAGCTCGCGGCTCGACATGCTGACCCCAGGACGACCACGGTGTACGTAGCGGCGCCGCCAGGACCTGGACCGGCACGCTGCCTACGTCGTCGTGGCCTTCGTCGCTGGCGGCTAACTCGGTCGCACGTCGGACCCCTGCCTTCGACGCTTCCTGCGGCAAGCGTCCATCCCGCGCGGCACGTTCCGGGTAGGGCCCGGCCGACCGGCCATCCCGGGAAATCTCATAAACGGGAAGAGCCGGGCAACGTCCGGGGCTCCTTGACAGCCCACCGAGCCGTCGTCTAAGAACGGGGCTAAAGCGAGCTCGTGCGCGACCGTTCAGTCTGGGGGTTGGAGGTGTGCTCCAAGGCAGAGACCACCCTGCTGGTTGGAATCTGCCGTGTGAGCCTGAGTGGGCAGGCCACCAGCAGCCGGGACGCTTCGATCGTCCGACCGGTTCGCCAGCACCGGCCGCCAGGGTTCTCACCGTCGCCTACGGTCAAGCCGCGGCCCGCCCCCACGCCGGGTGAGGTGGCCGGCTGTGATGTCGACGCTGGGCCCACCCTCGGCCGGCCACCAACCTATGCGTCGATGCGGCCGCCTGCGGTCAGGACGATCAATCTATTTTTTTGGGAGGACGAATGACAGTTGCCGGGTCTAATTCGGTCGACTTCGATGCCATCATCGTGGGGGCTGGCTTTGGAGGGCTCAACATGCTCCACGAGCTTCGCCAGCTCGGCCTCTCTGTCAGGGTCCTGGAAGCGGGCAGCGGGCTCGGTGGCACCTGGTTTTGGAACAGATATCCCGGTGCCCGTTGCGACACCGAGGCCGTGTACTACATGTTCAGCGATCGGCTCTCCAAAGACATTCTCCAGGAGTGGTCGTGGAATGAGCGTTACGTCGGCCAGCCGGAGATCCTGGAGTACCTGAACTATGTGGCTGACAAGATGGACCTGCGGAAGGACATCCAGTTCAACGCGCGGGTTACCTCTGCCGTCTATGACGAGGACAACAATCGGTGGCAGCTAACGCTGGAGGACGGCACCACCGCGTCCGCCCGTTATCTCATCTCTGCCGTGGGCTGCCTGTCGACCACGAACCTGCCCAAGTTCCCCGGCCTGGAGACCTTTGCCGGCGATTGGTACCACACCGGCGCCTGGCCTCATGAAGGCGTCGATTTCACCGGCAAGCGCGTCGCCGTAATCGGAACCGGGTGTACAGGCATCCAGGTTGTGCCCGAAATTGCCGAGCAAGCCTCGAAGGTCCTGGTCTTCCAGCGCACTCCCAACTACGCCATCCCCACCTGTAACCGGCCCACGCCGTCCGAGTCCACGCAAGGCGTCAAAGAGGACTACGAGGCGATCTGGCAGCGCTGCCGGGAGTCGGGATTCGGCTATCCCTACCCCGAGGCCCAGGAGGTCGCGGCCGACGCCTCCCCCGAAGAGCGGCAGCGCATCTACGAGGCGGCCTGGGCCAATGGTGGCTTCGCTTTCTTCGTAGAGACATTCAATGCCGGTGATTTCATCGCGAACAGGGCGAGCAACGACACCATCTCGGAGTTTCTGCGCTCGAAAATCCGGGAGAGGGTGCAGGATCCGGCCACCGCCGACCTGCTCACCCCGACCGACTACCCCTTCCTTACCAAGCGCCCGCCCCTGGAGACGAACTACTTCGAGACGTTCAACCGGGACAACGTGGCGCTGGTCGACGTTCGGGCCGCGCCCATCGAAGAGATCACCGAGCGCGGCGTGAGGACAGCCAACGCCGAGTACGAAGTCGACGCCCTCATCTTCGCCACCGGGTTCGACTCGATGACGGGGACGCTCTTCCGGCTGGGACTCCGCGGCAAGGGCGGGCAAACGCTGAAGGACAAGTGGGCCGAAGGACCCCGGACGTATCTCGGTGTCGCGACGAACGGGTTCCCCAACCTGTTCATTATCACCGGGCCGCAGAGCCCGTCAGTCTTGTCGAACATGCCGGTATCCATAGAGCAACACTGCGAGTGGATCGCCGGCCTGATCGGATACATGAGACAGCGAGGAATCGACTACGTCGAAGCCACGGAGAAGGCGGAGCAAGACTGGGTAGCCCACCATAACGAGGTGGCCGAAGGGACTCTGCTGCTGGAGACGGACTCCTGGTGGGTCGGGGCGAACATCCCTGGCAAGGTCCGAACCCTCTACCCTTATGTGGGGGGCGTGGGAGCGTACCGGCAGACCTGTCAGGACATAGCTGACAACGGCTACGAAGGGTTCAACCTCCTGGAGCGCGCCCCGGCCTCGTAGCCGCTTCGGTCGCGGTTTGAGTCCATGGGAGATCGGCGCAGCCACTGGATGTTCGGCCTCGAGACCGCTCCAGCCCTGATCACCGGGCGTGCGTCATCGACCTGGCATCCAGCAGAACGGACGTGCAGAACGTCCCGACCTAAGTAACTACCGGAGCCAGATCGACGGTGATGCGCCCGCCGACGGTCACCATCGCATCGATCAACGCGCACATAATGTCCGGCCGCCGTTCGGATCCGGGGTATCCCCTACAGCACCCTGCGGCCGCAACCAATGGGCCTCGCCTGGTGATGGGCGGCGTGGCGGTGGGGGTGGCCGCAGACTGCTGGTTTGACGCGGCCTGGTGCTGAGCGGGCTGGTTGACGGGCCGGCAAAGCCGGCCCTGGGCGCGCACCACTGGTGGCGGCCAGAATCACCTCGAGCGCGGAGGTGAGCGATGTGAGTGTTCGAGGATCTTCATCGGGATCGGATCTCGGGGAGACTGGCGATGTATGACCGGATGATTTTCTGGGCCGGCTGACCGCCCTGTACATGGAGAACGGGGCGAAGTGCTTCTTGTGGACCCAGGGCGTGGCGCTCAAGGACTTCATCCCTTACGCCAAGTGGACCACGGCTCAGATCGCCGACAACGCCCGGGGGCTGGCGACCGCGGCGGGGCGCCCGGCGATCTCCTTCGATCATGTCAACACTCGCACTACAGTCAGCGCAAGGACGAGCTGGCTCTGTCGATCGCGGCCGAGGACGGGATCAGCGAGGGGGTCATCTGTGTGATCAGCGCGGTGGAGAGCTGCATGAGCTTCCAGGTGCGCAAGAGCTTCAAGACCAAGACCATCGAGATGTACCGCCGGGAGCGTAAGTGCCTGCACCACTACCTGTATCCGATGGACCCGGACTTCGGGTTCATGCACATCCGCATCCAAGGGTGGATCCCCTACGACATCCAGGTGTACATCAACCGCAGAGAGTGGCTGGCCTGCCGCCTGGACGAGGCCGGCATCGGCTATGTCCGCTGCGACAACTCGCTGCTCAGAGTCGATGACCTCGAAGCAGCCGCCCGACTGTGCGAGGACTTCGCTCATCGGGCCTGGCCGCGGGTCCTCAACGCCTTCGCCCGCATGGTCAACCCCATCGCGCCGGCGGTTCGGGCCGCCGGCTATGGCGGCTACTACTGGGTGCTCGACCAGGCGGAGATCACCACCGATGTTATGTTCAACACCCGCCGCGACCTGCTGGAGATCTGGCCCGACCTGGTCCGCCACGCCGCGTTGAATCTCGGCTCGGAGGACGTGCTGGGACTCTTGGGCCGCAAGCTGCACCCCTCTCTAGCTGCCGAGGTGGTATCCGACAGCAAACGCCGTCCCGAGGGATGGCGAGTCCGGCATCGCATGGGGCCCAACTGGGTGAAGATGTACGACAAGGCGTCGGTGTTGAGAATTGAAACAGTCATCAACAATCAGTTGAGTTCCGGATCCTGCGTCTAATCACCGACGCCAAGGGTCGGCGCGAGCGGCGGTGGTGTCAGATGAGAAAAGGGGTATCGGACTTGTGGCGCTACTACCAGGTGGGCATGGCGGCCAACCACCGCTACCTCGACGCCCTCGCCGACGCTCCACTCCAAGGCAAAGGCGTGGCCGCCCTCGACGCCTTGTGCCGGCCCCGAACCCGACGAGGGCGAACCGTCGCCCGCTTCAACCCGCTCACCCCTGCCGACCTGGCCCTGTTCAAGGCCGCCCTGGCCGGCCAGCACACCATGAACGGATTCCGAAACGCCGATCTCCCAGCCCGCCTCTACCCCCGACCAGCCCACAACCCCGACGAAGCCCACCGACGATGCGAACGCATCTCCCGACTCATCGTCAAACTCCGCGGCCACGGCCTGGTGGCCAAAGTCCCCCGAGCCCGCCTCTACCGCGTCACCCCCTACGGCCAGCGCGTCATGACCGCCGCCCTCGCCATCCACGACGACCAATACCCCACCCACTACCTCGCGCCCGCGGCATAGGCGCCACCTGTCTCTCGCGACGCGGCAAATCTTGCCGAGATCGGTTCGACCGCCGGGTAGGCGACCCATCACACGTAGTGGGAGGGCGACGTTAAGGGGGGCCTCCTTGCTGACAATAGATCAGCCGCCAGCGATGACCAGCTCGTAGCCGTAATCCGCCTCGGTCATCGACCGCAGGTGCCCATACCGTTCGTCCCACCGGCCGGTGTCAAGATCAGCACGCAAGTGCTCGACGACTTCGGCCAGGACCTCGCGGGGAAGCTGGCTGGACCATGACATGCCGGCGAGCACGATCGGGTCGAGCTTGTGCCAGGCCGGTTGCGTATTCTGCCCGCATGGCAAGACGGATCCTCGACGGCTATCGCGTCCTCGACTTCACGACTGCAGTCTCGGGCCCGCACTGTACGCGGATGCTCGCCGACCTCGGAGCCGACGTGGTGAAGGTCGAGGGTCCTGGTGGGGACGGGACGCGCCGTTACGGTGTGCAGGTCAATGGGATTGGGCCGTTTTTCAGTCAGCAGAACTGCGGCAAGCGCAGCGTGGCGGTGGACCTGTCGACGGACGGGGGTCGCGAGCTGTGCCTGTCGCTGGCCGACGTAGCCGACGTCGTGGCGGAGAACTTCCGTCCGGGCGTGATGGATCGTCTCGGACTCGGCTGGGAGGTCCTCTGCGAGCGGAATCCGCGCCTGGTCTACGCGGCGATCTCGGGATACGGACGCGAGGGCGAGCGCGCACAGCGCCGCGCGCTGGCGAACGTCGTGCACGCGGAGGCCGGCTTGCTCGAACGCCAAGCCCGGAGGGACGGCCGTACACCCGTGCCTATCAAGTGGTCGGCGGCGGACACCTACTCGGGCCTGGAGCTCCTCGCGGGTGTGCTGGCCGCGCTGCTTGACCGGGCCACGACAGGACTTGGTCAGTGCGTCGAGGTGTCGATGGTCGACTCGATGCTGTCGGTCGACGACTTCGCAGCGTTCGACTTGTGGCCTTCCGGGGACGAGTTCGAGGCCCAGCCGGACCCGATCCTGGTGCCGGCTTCCGACGGTTGGATGATGATCTCGGCGAATCCGGTGCTGGTGCCGGAGCCGTTTTTCGAGCTGATGGACCGTATTGACCTGCTCGCCGATTCGCGCTTCGTCACGCGTGAGGCGCGCCAGGCCAACAGGCAGGGTCTGATCGATGAGATCGCCGCGTGGTCTCGCGAGTTACCGACCGACGTGCTTGACCACCTGTGCGCCGCGGTGGGCATGGCCGCCGGTCTGCAGGACGACGCGCGACGCGATCTCGATCCGGCGGGACACGGCGATTGTCGACGTGTCCGATCGCGGAGACGGCGTCGTGCCGCTGATCTCGTCTCCGCAGCAGTTCTCCCACGCGGAGTCGGGGATCCATGGAGTCGTGCCGTACCTGGGCGAACACAACGACGAGGTTCTGCGCGAGTGGCTGGGTCGGACCGAAGCGGGGGAGCTGCGCGCGGCCGGGGTGCTGTACTCAGCTCCGAGGTCGGATTAGGTCGTCGCGCGGACAGGAGATTCCATCTTTGGATCCGAGCACCTACTCGATGGGACACAACGTCGCGGACTGGACGACGTCCGCCGCGCATCGCCGTCGGCTATGACGAATACGAAAGCGCGGCGGAGGACGGAACCGTCTCGTTTCGCGTTGGCTGCGCTATCGACGACCAGGGTGTGGCTGGCGGCCCAGCCGTGAGACTCATCGAGCTGCCCGGCGCGGCCGCGGCATCCGCGGTCTAGGTGTCACCACCGTTGCCCGACTTCCTCTCGCCGGTCACCCCGCGTCGACCGTAGCCGTGCAGGTCACAACTCCCCTCGAAGATCAGGGTCCTCATCAACGACACGATCGCCCTCATCCACGGGCGAGACCAAGTCACACTCAACTGAGCGCGAGCGCAGGAAACCGATCCTTCGGACCACGCCGGCGAGCCGTATTTGCCAAGGGTGCCCGAATTCTCGATCTGGACGGGTCACGCGCCCTGCCCCACCGATCACAAGCGCGAGCCGAGTGAGGTCCGGCGCCGGCGAAGTCGAGATTGCGGCTGCACCAAGGCCGCCGATCTGTTCGGCGTGGGCGACCCGAGGGGGCTGGCAGTCGCCGGACGACAGGTATGTGGATGGATACCACCGCACCTCGCCGACTGGTGAAGCACGTAGGTCCTGAGTCACGGTCCGTCAACGCGGCTCTTCGGGGGGGAAAGGCAGAGATCCTGCCGACGTCGGCACGTCCGCCGGGTGTCAGGGCGCCTTACGGGCACCCGCTCGCAGACCCGTCATGACGAGGGCCGCTGGATCCGGGAAGGAGTGACGCAGTGAGTGGAGGAACTGACTTTCGCCGTGGTCGAACACGGCGCCGCCGCTTCATCAAATTGGTCCCTCCTGGCGGCATCAGCGGCATGATATTGAACCTCTGCGCACACGAAGTCGTGGCCGTCGTCCGTCACGCATCCCTAAAAGCGTTGATCCTGAGCGACCGACAAGCGAGGCTCATGACATACCCCTCTCCCGCACATCCAAGCCCGCACCCGATCGGCGTTTCCCACCGAGGGCCATCGTTCCCCCCGAGCCCCGCTCGAGCAGTACCGCTACACCGCCTTTCCGGGCTGGCAAACTCCCGGTTAGAGTTCGACGATCATGACATTGAATCCGAAGCTCCGCTTGGAAGGTCTGACCCTCACCGTTGAAAGCGTTACCGCCTCCCTCGCGTTTTACGTCGGCCTGCTGGGGTTGGAGACGGGATACGTGTCGGAGCCGGCCTTTGCCTTGGTCAAGGTACGCGGCGGGAGCATCGGTCTCCTCTCCATCGAGGAAGCCCGCAAGGAGGGGGCCGAAGTGGCCACTGTCCCGCAGCGACGGGCAGTCCACGTGGAGTTCACCACCGACGACCTCGACGTCCTGTACGAGGAGCTCGTGGCCAAAGGTGTGGTGTTCGACCAGCCACCGCACGACGAGCCGTGGGAACGGGTCATGACGGCGCTCGACCCCGACGGTTACTCGGTGGAGATCGCCCAGGGTCGCCGCGGCCAGGACGGCGCTATCTGGCAAAGGGATGGGTAGGGCGTCCTGCCAGCTTGCGGTCACGCCAAAACGCGCTTCATGGCGTAGTGGATGCGTCGACGGATGCGGAAATGAATTCAGGTAAGCCAGGCTTGGGTCGTCAGGTTTCCGAGAGGAACCTGGAGGCCGTGGGTGGATGCTCCTAAGGTATGGGACTCCCTGCCGGAGATCGGGGCACCGACGTTGCGGGTCGCCGACGAGCTCCAGAGTGGCGAAGAGGGCGTCCTCGACCGCGCGGTAAGACGCCTTCCTCAGCGTAGTGCTGGTGTCTCCAAGGGGTTACGCCCATCTGCAGAACTTCTGGCACGTCGAAGTCAACGCCCCAGTCATTTGCGAGTTGGTTGACTCCCTCAGCTGGTAGGTCTCAGAAGGTGTCCCACAATCGCAACGGATTCCGCTGCGATGTGACCCGGTACGCCGGGACGGGGCACAGTTTCGGCACTCATCCGGCGGGAAGGATCCGTACTGGTGCGGGGATCCAAACACCGAGTCGGTGCTCGTGGGTAACCAGCTGCCCAGACGTGGCTGGTGTAGCGATCACCTGTTCTGAGGCGTTGAGTTCGCAGAAGCTGCCGGGATCCCGGTCGAAGCTGGTGAATCCAGCACCTCAGGGTTACGCAGGGAACCCCACCGAGGGCCGGTTGGGGTTAGGGTACGGCAACAATGAATTGGGACCTGCGGCACCGGAAGTCATCACTGGTGATCCGGTGCTGCTGGCCATTTGGATCGTCGTGATCATCATTGTGCTGTGCGCCACGGGACGTTGGTGGGGCCTGGTGTTCGTCGTTCCCTTGATCCTTGATTTGTACCTACTTCGCCGGATCTTCGCAGCCAACTCGGACCTGTAGGGACATGTCCTCCTCGATCACCGGCAGCTAGAAGGCGCCCATAACGTGAGCGCAAACGCCCCAGAAGTCGGGGGGTGCCCAGCCGCAGAGAACGTCTCAGATCGCCGGCCGTGGGCGAGGGTGCCTGCTTCCCTTGATGGAGATTACAAGGGGTCCCGACCAGCCGGTTCGTCTCGTCAGGCTGATGCGCTGAGTGAGGCTCCGCTGAAATTGTCCGAAGTTTAATATCGGCAATAAGTTAAGAATCTCACGTGTACGCCGAGACCAGCGCCGACAACGCGTCGGACGGCTACCCGACTTCGCCACTCATATTGGCTGGCGCCCGTTTACTCCAGCCCAGGGCATCGCTATAGAGAGGTACAACTTCTTGGACGTCCATAACAGGGACGATCCGCGCGTCGTTCCATGGAAAGAACTGTGCAGCCCAGTGCGTCAGGAGGGCAGGGTCATCGAACTCGGCTAGGATGTAACCCGCCTGCATCTCCATCTTCACCACAAATGCATGGATCGTCATGCCAGCCGGCGGGGACCACCCTGCGAACGCTCGAAGAATGGCCTCACGATTGGCGATATCCTCCTCGTAGGTGGGCGCCGGCCGCGTAGCCCACTCGATCATCATCTTCATGCCCCTCTCCTCTCACCCGTCCGGTTCCTAGTCTCATTAGACCAGAAAGTCAGGCTCATGGGCATAGTTGTCAGGATGAACTTCCTGCGTAGTACAGCTCCGCCCCCACCCATCCGCCAGCAAGAGACAAATGTCCACTGCCCCTGGTGTCGCCCCTCCGTATCAGTGACCCGGAACGGCTAGTAGAACTACCCGCCCGATGCAGCCATGACGGACGCCAATAAGGCCATAATGACCCGATACTTTCTCGAAGTCAATTAATCACGGCAGTTTGAAGATCGCCGACGAAGCCGCTTCGAACCACGGATCCCGTCGGTAGCCTTCGTCATGGTCAACGCCCAGAAGACTCGCCCATATCGTGCAGCTGAGGTAGCTCAGAATCTCAGGACCAGACCGTGGCATAACGCCGGATGAAGGTGACTTATCTGGAGCGCTTCCGGTCGCCGCCAATCACTTGTGCCGATCGCACCGCTGGGCGCGGATGCTGCACCTCGGGGTCGTGCGACGGCCAGCGGTCAGTACCGGAAGTCGAGACCGTGGAGGTTCACGCCCTCCAGCCAGCCGTGCCGGCGTGCCTTCCATTGTGAGATCGACGTGGCCTCCCAGATTTCGAAAGCCGGCCTCGTGGAAACCCTCGATCGCCGCGACGTTGCGAGCGACCGGACGTATAGAGAGGTACTCGTACCCCCGTTCGGTTGCTTCATTCACCACGCGATCGATCAAGGCGCGCCCGATTCCTCGTTGACGGTACCCCTCGCTTACCACCAGGGCTCGACCTCGTCGCTGACCCCGCGATCGAACAGACCAGTGAGCTCCACGACATCACCTGCCAAGTCGGCTACCCAGGACATCGTCCGTGCTGGCGTCGCTAGGTAGAGTCATCGAACCCTGCACCGGGATCGTCGCCTCCTATGGATGGGTATCCGTAGATCCGTCGATGGTGTTCAGTGAGCTGACGTAGCAAAGGCAATGACCGATATGGTTCGCAAGCTGGATGCTCTGCCGATTGGTGTCTGGTGGCGGCAAGCCGCCTGCCGAGACAAAGGGGATTTGTTCTTTGCTTCGGCTGGGGGTGTCAGTGATGGTGCTCGGCTGGAAGGTCAAAGCGGGCGGCGGTTTCTTTGTCGAAATCGACCTCAATCAAAACGGCTGCGTCGTCGCCGACAACCCAGGCATCATGGCCGGGTTCGATGCCAACGACGGCAGGAGCTTCGAGGTCGAAGCTGCAGCCGTCCCCGTATTCGCCTCGAATGTGGCCCCGCGCCAGAAACCCCACGTGGGCGTGCATGCACCGCTCGGTACGGACCACCGGCTTCAGATGGGTCGACCAGCGATAGCCCGGAGGGTAGATTACCCGCTTCACCCGTGCGTTCCCCGCTCGCATCGCATCGACTGCGACCCCGCCGACCTCGCTGTGGGCCGCGCCGGCGATCGGGGCTACGAATGGATCTGGGTGCGTGTCACTCATGGCGCGATCCTTACCCATCTGGCGCCTGATGTCGACTGCGGCCGTCGCCGCAGGGTCCCTATGGCGAAGGAGCCACCCGAGGACCGCGACGGCGACTGGATAGTCGGTCGCTCGTCCTATTTTGTTATAAAATAGATCACGAGCCAGACAGTTGGCCACTGATGAGCCACTGATGAAGCGAACTAATGGCGTGGCAGAGCGAGCCGCAGCCGGTCGGATAGAGCAAGCGATAGAGATCTGCTTCGAGGTGGCCGCCAAGAGAGAATCGGCGCCCGCCACCCCGACGCCAACCCACACCTCCTGGCCATGGTGTTCGCGTACGGATATGGCCGGGGCTACGCCCGAAGCGAGCCGCAACGGGCTCTGCGTGCCTTTCGCCAGTCGCTCGCCTACTGCCGAGAACACCGGCTCGGGTACGCGTGGGCACAGATCGCCTACAGTGCGGCGCCACTCGAAGCCATTCACGGCGACCCCGACACGGCACTGGAGTCTGTTCGACTCCGCCATCGATGCCTATCACCGTTCCGGCGCCCAAGGGAATCTGTTTCCAGCGCTCGCCAGCTTGGCCGTGTATCTTGACCGTGTCGAGCAACCAGACGTAGCGGCGAGAATCTATGGCGCCAGCACCCACAATACGCACGTCGCCGCCGTCCCCGGCCTGCGAGAGACGGTGCAACACCTGAGGACACTGCTGGGCGATCCTGTCTTCGACCGACACGTCGCCGCCGGCGCGGCCATGGAGACCGGCGACGCCGTCGCCTACGCCCGACAACAGATCCGTCTGGCCCGAAGCATCATCGACACGGTCGTCGCGCCGCGCCCGAGAGAGCTTGAATAATCCAAACGCTTACGGTGACGTTCCGATTCGCGGACATCGTGGGTTCACCTCGACTCCGGAAGTCAGACCCGGAGCACATGCGTATGGAGAACGTGGTCACGAACAGGCGCTGCCTCAGGTGTAGAGGGCATCAGTGGATTCCTGTCGAAACTCGGACCCGAAGTGTGCGGTGCGGGTTCCCCGACCGACCAGCCGTCGACCCAGAGTCTCCGTAGGCGGTCTCGACCCATCCAGAACCGGAGTTGGGGACGCGGCGACTGGCACCCCCGATGTGCGGTTCAAGACGGCCCGAACGGCCCGACAGAACGGAGCAGGCCGCCACCAACTCGTCCGCTCCGACCGGACGGCTACGGGGCCGCGCGTGGGCCGAGGCCAATTGCATAATGCTCGAGCCGAAGGCCTCGGCAGTCTTACGGCATGAAGGCTGGTCTGGAGGCCGTTACCCGCGTTACGAGCGCCTGCTGCCCGCGCGGAGACCACTGCGCTCGCCGGAGTGGTCTATGTGGCTTCCGCGGTCTGCTTAATTGCTCGCAACTAGCGCTGCTTGAGTCCCAGGTTCTGAAGAGTTGAGGCAAGTTTTTGGGTCATGCTGCGAGGGGGCTGGCTCGTAGGAGGTTGGTGAGTTCGCGTTCGTAGGCTTTCCAGGCGGCGGTGAGGGGTCGGGGTGCGGGTGGGCGTGGTCGGCTGAGGGCGGCGAGGTCGGTGAGGGCGGGAATCACGACGCGTGCGGCGAGTTGGGTGAAGAAGGCGGCGATGCGCAGGCCGTGGGCGGTGACCCGGTAGGTGTTGGTGTGGGGGATTCGTTCGATGAAGCCTTTGAGCAAGTGTTGGCGGCAGCGCTGTTTGAACATCGGCCGGCTGCTTTCGGTGTGCATGAGTCGGCGGCTGACGGTGAGCATGGTCATCGGTTGAGGGTGGGGTTGTCGTCGATCTCGACGCGGGCGACGTGAGTGAGGATGCCGTGGTCCCACAGTTGTTGGGTGAGTTGGTGGGCGGACTGGCGGGCCCAGATGAGGACGGTGTGGAGGGGTTGGTCGTGGACGTCGATGATGATGACGATCCGGGTTTGGGTGTGACGGTGTGTGCCGGTCATTGTCAGTCTCGGGTGAGTTCGGCGACGGCTTTTTTGGCGCAGGCGTCGTCGACGAGGTCCTTGTTGTCGGCGGCGGCGGCGATGAGGGCGGCGGTGGCGGCGTTGTTGAGCGCCCGGGGCAGTCCGTTGGCAACTCGCTGCAGGCGGGATATGGCGTCGTCGGCGAAGAGCGGCTCGTCTCTGCCGGCCAGGGCGAGGTGATGGCGCAGGTAGGCGGCCGACTCGGCGAGGTCCATGGGGCGGATGGTGAAGCGGCTGGCGATGCGCTGGTCGAGCGCGGCGAAGGTGCCCATGCGCAGCTGACGGTTGAGGGTGGGCTGGCCGACCAGGATGCCGGCGAACGCCGAGGTGGAGTCCATGTCTGCGTTGGTCAAAAGCCGCAGTTCCTCGAGCTGGGCGGGCTGAAGGAGATGTGCTTCATCAACGATCAATACGACTCGGCGGTGACGCTCTGCGGTTTCGGCGGCGAGCAGATCGGCGGCTTGGACCATCAGCTCGGCGCGTTGGTAGCGGGGCTGATCGCCCAGGGCCCGCACGATGGTGACATAGAGGCCTCTGGTGCCGAAGGCGGGGTTGGAGATGTAGATGATCTGGTGTCGGGTGGGGTCAAGAGCGGAGACGGCGGCTCTGACCGAGACCGTCTTTCCGGCTCCGACGTCTCCGGTGATCACCCCCAGGGCGTTCTCGACCACGCAGAAGTTGATGCGGGCGATGGCTTCTTGGTGGGCGGGCCGGTTGTAGAGGTCCTTGGCCGGGATGGACTTGCCGAAGGGGGTGCGCTTGAGCCCGAAGTGGGCCGCCCACGGCGCCGGGCTCACTGCGTCTCCTGGCCGTCGGGGAGCTCGAAGACGGTGAGTTGGGTGAAGTCGATCTTGGCCCCGGTGCCGGCCGCCTCCTCGTGTGCGGCAGCGACCAGGCCGAGGTAGTCCACGCCGGTGGGCGTCGGCGTCGGCCGGGCGGCTTGGGGCACGGCCCGATGGGTGTGCCGTCCGATCACGAACGGGGTGGCCACACCGGCCGGGCGGCCTTCGTAGTAGATGTCGATCTTGGTGAGGTCTTCGGGGTCGTAGCGCAGCTCAACCCGCCGGCCGACCAGGGACGGGTCCACCGCATAGTGATTGCCTTCCAAGGGGACGGTGGCGGTGCGGGTCACCCTGCGGGTGACCGACCAGCGGAACGCTTCTCGCAGCCGGTCGGGGTCGGCCTGGCGGTGCGGGCCGCTGCGCTCGAACCTGCTGATCGGCAGCTCCCCGGTCTCGGCGTGAGTGCGCCGGTTGGCGACCTGCTCGGCCCACGCCGCGAACAGGTCGTTGAGGGCCTCGAGACTGTCGATGCCTTGATGGTTGGCCTCGGAGATGAACGCTTCGCGGATGTAGCGGTTCAGTCTCTCCTGCTTGCCCCGGCCTTCGGGCGAGTAGGGCTGGGAGTGGACCAGCCGGATCCCCAGCACGGCGCAGGTGCGGGCCAGCCAGGCGTTGCGGAAAGGGGCCCCGTTATCGGCATAGAGGACCTCGGGCGTCCCGCGGCGCACGATGGCACGCCGCAGCGTCTCTTGACAGGCCCGGGCGTTCTCATACGCGTAGAACACCCCGTCGACCAGCAGGCGGGAATGGTCGTCTACGATCAAGAAAAGCTTGGTCCGCACCGACGCGTCGACCTTGGGATGGGGGACCCAGGGGCCGACGAGCACATCGGTGATCCACCGCTCGTTCGCCTGGGCGGCCTCGTAGCGGCCGAAAACCGTCGGCTCCGCCTCCAGCGCCTCGCGGTGCACACCGCGCCGACGCAGCTGATCTCTCACCGTCCGCTCCGAGACGGCCACCCCGTGACGGTGAAACAGGATCGAGGCGATCTGCGCCGCTGAACGACAGGGCAGCTCCAGACGCAACGCCACCGCCTCGCCGGCCAGCTCCGGATGGGCACGCACCGTCCCCACATCCGAGCGAGGCGAAGGCCGCAGGGCATCTAGGCCGCCGGCCCGCCACGCCCGGATCCAGCGGTCGATCGTGCCCCGGCTGTAACGGCGGCCGCTGCCATCGGGATGGGAATGGGCCTGCTCGGCCATTCGCCGCACGACCACACCGCGTTCGGCTGGACTCAATCGCTCGGCGGTCGCCTCCGCGATCACCGCCCAGCGGTGCAATGCCACCGCCTCGGCCATGTCAGTTTCCATGCCAGTTCCTCCTCTCAAACCCCCCGATTAGGGGACCGGAGGCATGAAACGACGTTTGCCGACGATCAACCAGGGCGAATCCGTGTTGGTGGCGACCAGCCTCCCGCCGCTCACCGCCGACGCGAACCGCCACAGGCCCATCGCCGCCCATCCCGGCAGCGACAGCGCCGCCTCCCACGACGCCCTGATCGCATCCAACGCCCAGCACTCGACATCCACAGCCGGTGCCAGCATCTGACCGCCCAACTCGACAGCCAACGCCGCGAACGCCACCGCCAGACGCTGAGCCGACGACGCGAAACGCCGCCACCATCCCCGAGCCGTCGTGAACGGGACCGCCACACCCTCAGCCGCCGGTCGCACCCCCACCGGCCCGGCCGCGACCCGCTCGATCACCGCACCAACAGACTCCACCACATCCAGCCGTCCGACCAGCACAAACGCCGGCAGCAACGCATGGCTTACCCCACAACTTGCGCACCGGGCCCGGCGCACCCATATCCGCCAACAGCGGCCCCCCGCCCGGACATCGCGCCAATAGCCCGACCAGAAACCCAACCGCCGCGAACACGACGCGCAGTCCAGTCGCGGGAACTCCACCGCCCGGCCAGCCTGCGCATACTCATCGACCGACAACGAGCAAGGCCATACCATAGACACAGGTGGCAACACCGCCTTGGGGCCCCTCCCGACCGAGAGACCAATCGCAGCGGGAGGGGTCCCCTCGCGAACAAGGACCCCTCATCCTCACCGCCCCCAACACCACCACGCCACCCAGACCCACGCGCAAACACCGTCGCCGAACCCGCCTCGCGGATGATCAGCCAGTCACGCCGCTAACAAGCCGTAGGCGGCGGAGATCGTAGGTCGCCTGTGCGGGGCTGTAGTCGGGGTTGTACAGGACGGCCATCTGGGTGCGCAGGGCTTTGTTGGTGAGCCCGCCGATGACGTGCGCGAAGGAGCCGACGGAGGCGAGCAGGGCCATGGTGCGGGGATCGCCGAAACGTAACCCGGGGGCCCGCTGG
The DNA here is from genome assembly GCA_963834725.1 of uncultured Acidimicrobiaceae bacterium. GTDB lineage: Bacteria > Actinomycetota > Acidimicrobiia > Acidimicrobiales > Palsa-688 > PALSA-693. The sequence goes on along the minus strand of CAWICN010000001.1, from coordinate 262,372 downwards.
CCGTCGTGGAGGCTGGGCAGCACGACTGCTTCGAGGGTGGCGGGGTCGGGCAGTCCGGGCTGTCCTTCGCCCAAAGCGGCCAGGAACCGGGCGTCGATATCCGCGCCGAGTCGGCGCAGAGCCCGCCAGTTGTGGCTGTTGAGGGTCTTGTGAAGGTTGAAGTCGTCGGCGTCGTTGAACGTCATCTCCACTCTGAGAGCCCGGCCTTCTTTGAGGTAGGCCTTGGCCTTGGAGGACTTGTAGTGGATCTGGATGCGGGGGGCGACGTCGCGGGTGATGACCTCGGTGGCGAACCGTCCCGGGGTCTTGTGTTTGCCGCGGTTTCTGACTTGGCGGTCGACGACCAGTGACACCTGTTCGGGGCGGCCCAGGTCCAGATGACAGTCGATGGCCGCCTCGAACCAGGCCCGGGCCCGGCGGGGCTGGTCGAATACGGCGGTGTCAGAGACCTCCATCTGGGCGATGGAGAACGCCCAGTCGAAGCCGGCCCGGCGATCATCGACGGTGAGCGGGTTGGGCATGACCGCCATCATCCGGGCCAGCAGATCGCGGACATGACCGGAACCGAGGCGGGCGCAGACGCGATGAGCCAGGGCGGGGTCGTCCACCCGGCGTAGACCGTTATCGAGCGCGTCGAAGCCGACGCCGGCCTTGGCCAGCTGAACCTTGGCCCACTCATGTCCGTTGGCGTTGACCCACAACGGGTATGGCGCGTAGCTGCCCAGCCGTAGCGATGTCGGGCCCCACTCGGGGTCAGCGAAATACAGGTACCAGTGGTCGGGCACCGACGACTGGCGCCGCCAGGTGATATGGGGATGGTTGGGCCGATGCCGGGCGTGGGTGTCATCGACGAAGCCCCGCCACGAACTGGTCCGCTCCTGGGCCTTGCCCACCAGCACCAGCCCGAACCGGCCGGCCGCGGCCGCTCCGTCTTGATAAGGGCGGGCCATGTTCTCTTTGGACTGGCCCGCCTTGAAACGCAGTACCGGCACCCCCGAGGCGGCCACCAGCGCGTCGAGCTCGCTCACCAGCCGTCGCCGGTTGCGGTTCAACGCGGCCGGTGAGGGGATGTAGTTGCCTCGCTTGAGCAGGAACTTCACCACCCCTCCCTCATACATCAACCCCGGGATGTACCCGCGGATGCCGATACGGTCTACCGAGGTGCAACGGAAGCTCACATGCTCGGCCAGTAGGCTGGCCACGGTCCCCATGGTGTCCTCCTCTCCGACCGTTGACGCGGCCGGGTCTGTGGGTTTGTTGATCACAGGACGCTATTGGGGACCAATCCGTTTCTGCCTGGCGAATCGACCGACCGGCATAGGGCCGGCTTTGCCGGCCCGGCACCGACAGGCAGCCATCCCGGCCGGCCAAAACGCGAGAGACCTCAGACCCCAGCCATCCCCGCTCGAGTTGACCGCGGCGCTTCAGCAGGTCTGAGGTCGCTCGCTAAAAGCTTGGCGGTGAAATTCGAAGGGTGAAATCCCTTGTGATGTAAGGGTTTTCTGGTTTGGGGATCCCCCAGCTGGGGTGCGAATGTTGGGATGATGGCCGAAACCCCTTGTGCTGGAAGGAGTTTCGGCCATCGTGTTCAGAGCCTATGGGCCTGGGCCGTGCCTGTGGGAATCGCTGCTACCTCCTGAGGTGCTGCGGATGCCCGCCGAGCTGGTCCGGGTGGACGACTTGTTGGATGATCCGGCGCTGTTGCAGCCGTTTCTGCCGTTTTTCGATGCCCGCCATGGGCGGCGGTCGATCCCGATGGAGACGTTCTTGCGGCTGATGTGGCTCAAGTACAAGTATAAGCTGGGGTTCGAGACGCTGTGTCGGGAGGTGGCCGACTCGGTCAGCTGGCGGCGGTTCTGCCGCATCCCGCTGGACGGGTCGGTCCCGGACCCCTCGACGCTGAAGAAGATCGTCACCCGCTGCGGGCCCGCCGCCGTGGAGGGCCTGAACCAGGCGCTTTTGGCCAAGGCCGCGGAGGATAAGGTGCTGAAGACCGATCGTGTGCGTGCGGATACCACGGTGACGGTGGCTTCATAGTGCGTTTCCTGTGACTTGTTGTAGGGCTTGGGCCTTGACGGCCTGGGGTAGTTGGGGTGAGCGGGCGATGCGCTGCCAGCATTCGGCCTCGACTTGTGGGGTGAAGTGCATGTAGGCGTGGCCGCCGGGGCCGTATCGGGCAGGTAGGTGGCCGTGGGTCATCCAGTTGTAGATGGCGTCGCGGCTGATGCCGAGGCGGTCGGCGACCTGGGCGGGGGTGAGTTCGTCGGGTTGGGGTGGATGCTGGCTATTGGGATCTGGGTGGATCTGGCGGGAGGTGGCGATGTGATCTCGGCAGGCGGCCTCAACGTCGGGGGTGAACGCGATGAGGAACCGGCCGCTGGCATCACGGCGGGCGGGGAGGCGGCCGTTGTCGATCCAGGCGATGACGGTGGAGCGGGTGACGCCCAGGCGGGTGGCGACGTCTTTGACGGTGGCTTCCCCGGCAGCGAGCAGCCCGGCGGGCGGGATGCCGTGGGAACGTCGCAGGGCGCGGACGGCTTCTGTGTCGAATCGTCGGCCGGTGCCGGTGCGATGGCCGGCCGTGTTGAGTTGTTCGGCCAGGCTGGCGTTGTCGGTGGTGGGGCCGAGGCGGCGTATGAACTCGATGGTGTGGCCGGGGGTGCGACGGGCTTCGCAGATGGAGGTGACGCGTTCGGTGGCGATCTGGTCGCTGGCTCCGGAGTGCCAGCGGAGCCCGATGCGGATCTTGGCCGGGTCGCTGCCAGCGAGGACGGTGACGTCGGCGATGAGGGTTCGCAGGAGGCGTTTGCGGTCTCGGTCGGTGGTGGTGGGGGCCGCCCAGAGCGTGTCGAGGTCGGCGACGGCGGCCTGCAGTTCGGCTCTGTCGGGCAGGGGGGTCGTGGTGGTCTGGGTGGCAGCGAGGGCGGCGTCGGCTTCGGCCAGTTCTTGGAGGCGGGCTTCGTATCGGGCTTCGAAGCGGCGCGCTACTAGCCGGTTTTCGGGTTCGACGGCCAGTAGTGCTCGTTCGGCCCGGCCGGCGTGATAGCGGGCGCGCTCGACGGCGAGCTCGGCGACGCGGGTGTGGCGGGCTCGGCGGTCGGCGACCTCGTCGGCGGCAGCGAGGGCGAGGCTGATCTCCTCGCCGGTGAGCGCTTCGAGCAGGCAGGCGGTGACGGGCTCGTCGATGGTGGCGGCTCGCACCGAGCGGCAGGCCGGGGTGCGCACATGGTCGGAGCGGGAGTGCGTGCAGTCGTAGTGGGGCTGGCGGTTGACGTAGTGGACGTCCATGGGCCTTCCGCAGCCCCCGCAGATGATGATCCCTTGGCAGAGGGCCGGTCCTTCCCGGGGCGGGCGGGCCCCGGTGTTGGTGCGGTTGGCGGCCAGGCGTGACTTGTTAGTGAGGTACTGGTCCCAGGTGATGTAGCCGGAGTGGTGGTCGACGATGAGCGTTTCCCACTCTGCCTGCGACACAGAGAGGTGTCGGGTCTGGACGGCTCCGTCGGCGGTCACGGCCTGGCCGGAACCCAAACCTGGTGCGGCTACGGCATTTTCGCTCACAACGCCAACAAAATCAGCGGGCTGATCGCCGCCAAAAATCAGCCCGGATCGACCACACCAGCCAACGAACGGCCCATCCCAGCCGCCATCACCGGACCGCCGGGCACGTCGCCACCACCGCCCGGCCTGCCCCAATCGGCCTGAACCCCCGTCCCGTCGGCTTCTCCTCCCGCGCCCAAACGGCGGGGAACGGCCCCAAAGCCGGGCCGGGAGCCAAAACGGGACGGGGACAGGCCCGGAGCGGGCCACAACAGCCCCTCAAGGGGAACGGGACAGCCCTGTCAGCCCTCGAATTTCACCGGGAAGTAGCTAAGCTAGGCGATCGCGCCCATCCCCGCCTGCAGGACATCGCCGACCGGGTCGTGGTGGCCCATGGCCTGGGCCACCCTCACTCCGGCCCCGGCCGGGTCCCGCAAGGACGCCAGCTCGACCATCCAGACCCCATCGGGGAAATCCCCGAGCAGATGGGTGGCCGTTTCCAAGGCCAGGCGGGTCTTGCCGGCCCCCCCCGGACCCACCAAGGTGACCAACCGCCTCGACTTCACCCGGCGATCCAGCGCCTCCATCTCTGTCTCGCGTCCGACGAAGGACGTGAGAGCCGGTAGCAGGTTGTTCGGAGCCTCACCTTCCGCCCGCAGCGGCGAACTCTCTCGGAAGACCGCCAGCGACTACCTGGTGCAACAGCTCCGGCCGGGCCACCCCCCGCAGCAGATACTCGCCCAGGTCCATCGTCTCCAAGGCTGGAACCAGGCCAACCGTGACGGCCGAGGCGAGAATCTGGCCGCCGTGAGCCAGGGCCATGATCCTGGCCGTGCGGTTCACCGTCGGGCCGAAATAATCACCGTCACGCTCGACCGCCTCACCGGTGTGCAGCCCCATCCGCACCCGAACACCACTCGCCGCCCAGTCCTCGCCGGCAAGCGTCTCCTGCAGTTCGACCGCGGCCGCAACCGCCTCCGAGGCCCGCTGGAAGGCAACCGCGAAGCCGTCGCCCATGGTGGTGAACACGTAGCCGTCGTGACCCTCGACCACAGTGCGAACCAGTCTGTCGTGGGCCGCAACCAGCGCCTCGGTGACCGACGCGTCCGTGTCCCAGCGCTTGGTGCTGCCCTCAATATCGGTGAAAAGGAATGTCGCCGTGCCCGTCGGCCTCGCCACCGGTGCCGACTCTATCCCTTCGCAGCCCCCAGCGTCTCGAGCGTCACTGGCGGTCCAGGACCGCGTTCAAAGGCTGACTCCCGCCGCGACCGTGACCGACCGATTAGAGCAACCAACGCCCACCGAGATCCAGCGGGATCGGTCCACACCCTAAGGGCTCAGAAGATAGGAATCTTGGTCCTGCTGCCCGGCCAAGACGGCGCCGGCATCAGCGAGCAGCGCGCATGCGCGGGCGGCCATATTGCGCGAACAGTGGGCCGAGACCATCCCATAACCCTCGAGCCGAACGGCCCGAGATCCTCGCCCCAAACGCCGGCTGATTCTCGCTTCCCGTTACGTCGGCTACCGGAGTTGTGCCGCATCGGCTTGGTGTGTCATGACCGCTGTCATTGGAACAGGGGGTTACCGCCGCGGCGTCCGTTCCTTCTCGATGACCTCGTTGCAGAGGTCGACGCATTCGTTGCAGATGTAGACGCCGGGCCCGGCGATCAGCTTGTCCACCTCGTCCTGTTGTTTCCCGCAAAACGAACACCGCAACGAGCCATCCGTCCACTTCGGCGTCCGACGATGCTTGAACATCCCACAAGCCTAAGCTCATCGAGCGCGTCGTCCGCTGTCATTGTGGGTGGCCGTGTTAGTTCATGAGGCTGCGGCGGTCGACTCGCCGGCCTGTGGGCGACAATAGGGGCCCGCGATTCGCGGCGACGCCTCGCCCAGCCGCACCACTCACCCGAGCACGACAGACTGCCCGATCCGCGCTCGCATCGATACCGCACGGAGGTGAGTTCCAAAACAACGTCCAGAAGGGTCGCCCGCGATCGACCCTACCGCCGGCTATGTGGGGCAGAGAAGCCTCTGGTTCTGGCGACTGCTTGCGAGTCTGTCCAACAACTGGTGGCCGCACTACGGGGGCGATGCACCTACGTTCCGATCTGCGTCCGCTCGGACGATTGCGCCGCCGGTATTCTGTGGGGACATTCTCTGTCAAGTAGGGGGCGATGGGACGGGAGAGTCACCCGGACCGCGACTTACCAGGAGGCGGGGCTGGGTAATCACCACGTAGCCGGGATTGTGCTTCGCGTGGGCTGTACCGCCTTCGTGACCTGGCCGTCACCTGACTCGCGGCGCGGTGGGACGTCCAGGGAGGAGCCGCGGCGCCCAAGCCGTCAGCGCTGACGTGGGCGCACGGGACGGGGTGGGGCGCCGTCAGGTCAACGGGGAACGCTTCCCGTACGGATGGTCGACGGCATTTAGGAACATCACGCCCTTGCCGGCGGCGTGGGGGCCGGGGCTCGTGGGTGGCTCACCCGATGACCGCGACGCCTGCCCGTGCATCACGACAACTACCTCGAGACGATCACGGCGGCGTTGCCGTTGCGAGCACCGAAATGCCCCGCCACTGGACGAGTCAGCGTCCTTACCCCGCGCCCGCAGTGTGGTTTAGCGACGCGCCCGGGATCACCTGCGAGATCACTGCCGATGTGCGCTCTTGCCCGTCGCGGTCGGCGACGTTCTGGCTGATGTTGTGCGTCTCCCGCTACGCGGCGGTCCACTCGCTGCCTACGCTGGACGGCACTGCATGTGAGCACTAGCGAGGAGGTCGGAAATGCCCACCTACATCTCACTAATCAAGTTGACCCACCAGGGTGTCACCAGCATCAAGGAGGGACCAGCCCGCCTGGAGGCCGGTAAGGACACTCTGAAAGCCTTTGGTTCTGAACTCAAGGCTTTCTACCTGACCATGGGCCGGTACGACCTGATCACTATCAGCGAGGCCTCCGACGAAATGGCCGCGGCCAAGGTGGCCCTTGCCATCGGCTCGGCCGGAAATGTCACCACCGAGACACTCCGGGCCTTCACCGAGGACGAGTACCGCGAGATCGTCAACGCTCTGCCCTGAGTGCCAACTGCCACGGTATTGCCGGACTGAGAAGAGCCCGGCACCAAGAAGATGGCGAAGGGACTTGGGGCGCTGAGCAGGACTGGGGTCCCGCACCCGTTAGTTCGGTCCAGCGCTTCGGCCCCGCGCCTCAAGCCTTCCTGGTCACGCCGCTGTCGGGCCCGCTGGCCCGCTTCGGCCGCTGTGGGGCGGTCGCCCTGCAGTGGTGGGCCGGGACCGCCGGAGTAGCCCTGGAGGTCATCGACGCCCACCCCTCGGCCGCGGCCGCGGTGGCGACCGCCGAGGCCCGCCGACCCGATGTGCTGTCGGCCCCTACGGCACGGGACCGGCGATGGCCGCGGCACGCGCCAGCGTCGGCGTCGTCTGGAACCACGGGGGTGCCACTGCCCGCCTGGCCCGGCCGGCGTTCGGGCGTGTGGTCAACCTGCCCTCGCCCGCGGGCACCTACCTGGCCGCCGTGCTCGACACGCTCGTCGCCGATGGCCTCGGGGCCGGATCGGAGATCGTCCTCCTCCACGGTGACACCGGGTTCGGCCGGGAAGTGGCCCACGGGACCGCAGCGGCAGCCCAGCGGCTCGGGCTGGTCCTGCACCCGATCAGTTTCCCGCAGGGAAGAGGTCCCGCTGCCTTCGAGCGAGCGCCAGAGGGCGACGTGCTGCTGTCGGGCGGCTCTTTCGAGGACGATATCGCCATCGCCAGGCTCGGCTTCCAACGTCGATGGCGGGCGATTGGGCTGGTCGCGGCGGGAGTGGACGAGGCCGCCGACGCCCTCGGTGAGCGGGTCGAGGGACTCTACGGCCCGTGCCAATGGATGGCCGACGATGCCCCCGAACCTGCCGAGGGGCCCGACGCCGACTGGTTCGTTGGCGGCTACCAGCACGCCACCGGCACGACCCCGCCCTACCCGGCCGCCGCCGCCTTCGCGGCCGGGGTCATCTGGCAGCGTTGCACCCGTGACGCCAGAAGCACCGATCCCCTGCCGGTGCTGTCCGCCGCACGAGCGCTCGACACCACCACCCTGTTCGGACAGTTCCGCCTCGATCCGCTCCGCGCCCATCACCTCATCCGCAAACACTTCAAGGGCAGCCTGGCCGAACTGCAAGACACCCTGCGCTCCCTCGCCGACCTGGTCCTCGACATCGAGAAACACGAGATCCTGGCCAACCTCGACGAAGACGAATACATTCGCCACCTCGAAGCCATGCGGGCCAACATCGCCAAAGGCAACCGGATCGCCGACGCCAACAAACAGTTTGCGGAAAGCGTCGCCGTACATCACCAGGCTCCGCAGAACCCACGTGAGGGGCGAGCGAGGCCGACGTGATCCGAATCGGACCCCGCGCATCTAGTTTTGAAGTACTTCAAAGGTCGGCTACTATGTTGATCATGCCTTCCGTTGCTGAGTTCTCGTTCTCAGATCTGCTCCAGCAGCCCACCCGCGTGGCGTCCGCCGTGGAGGAACAGGGTCGCATCGTGCTCCGCCGACGAAACGCTCCCGACTTGGTTCTCAGCCGAGCCAGCGGTTTTTCCGAGCTTGCAGGCTTCGCCAGGCTCCTAGCCCAGATGGTGAAGCACATCCCCGAAGGGGATCTTGCGACGGCCGTCGGTGAAGCACTGGCGTGGACGAGCTACCTCAGCAAGGAAGGCCGCAAAGAGTTCGTGACTGAGTTGCCGACCGTGATCCAGGACTGCGAGGAACTCGGCACCTTCGCTCCCCTCGAGACGTTTATCGCCAGCTGGCGTAGTACCGCGGCGATAATGGCCGATCCCGAGCTGGCCGACCGGCTTAGCCGGCCGGTTAAGAAGCCGTCGGGTAAGCGCGTCTCGCCACCGTGACCACCAAGCAGCGAACACCCCCACGACGAGGCGAGCGGGTCGCTCCCCCACCGGCCAGAGGCGAATGGGACGTGCTGTAAGCAACTGGTGACGCCGTCGACGGCTAGGAGGAGCTGGGCCGCCACGCGCCTGGCCCGACGAAAGACTGCTGGCAGCAGCTTCGGACGGACCCACTGCGGCGGGACAAGCGCCAGCACCCACTTCGAGACAAGCTCGGACGCCGCGACGTGGGTGACAAAGAACTTGAGCAGTGGCAGTACGAGGTCACCGGCGCGGGCCGCGTCTGGTACTGCCCCGATCCTGATCAACGAACCGTGTGGCTGACGTACGCCTCAGTCGGCCATCCCAAGGCCACGGAGTAACGCCATGCCGTCTCGGCGCCACTTTGGAAGCATCCGCAAACTTCCGTCCGAGCGCTACCAGGCGTCGTACTGGCACAAGGACCGCCACCGCCTGGCGCCCGGCACCTTCAGAACCAAAGGAGACGCCCAGGCATGGTTGTCCAGCATCGAAGCGGACATCAGTCGTGGCACGTGGCTGGATCCCGCTGGCGCAAAGGTCACCGTCAGCGAGTGGCTGGAGCACCGGCTGAAGACAGTCATCGACGGCCGGGTCGCATCCGACAACACTCGAGCCAACTACGCCCAGATCGTCCGGGTCCATGTCGACCCAGCGCTCGGTGCGGTAAAGCTGGACAAGCTGACCGCAGAAATGGTCGACCAGTTCCTGGTTTCCAAGGCGGAGGCGGCCTGGCCCGCACTCACGTCTCACGCATTCGAACGATTCTCGCCGACGCCCTGCGCCACGCCGAACGGCGAGGCCTCGTCGCCCGCAACGCGGCGGCCCTGGCCGTAATGCCGCGCACGAGGCAGTCAGCCAAGCGGCGATCCCTTACCCCCGAGGAGGCCGGCGCGTTGCTGGACGCCGCCGGAGGCGAGCGCCTGGAGGCGCTCATCGTTATCGGCCTATCAGCGGGACTCCGACCCGGCGAGCTAACCGGGCCCCTGTGGTCCGTGAACTTCGACGGCCAGCCCAAGACTTTGACCGTCTCCGGCGCCATGAAGCGAGGGCCCGATGGCCGGGTGAACCGCGGAGGTCAAGCGTTCGAAGGACGGCCGGCGCACCATCGCCCTCCCGCCGACCGCCGTTGAGACTCTCAAGGCGCACCGCAAGCGCCAACTCGAGGAGCGCCTCGCCGCCGGTTCGCAGTGGAAGGAGCATGGTCTCGTCTTCCCGTCCCACGCGGGAACGCCGCTCGACCCGTCGAGGGTGTGGCGCACTTTCGCCCGCATCGCAAAGCGGGCCGGCGTCGACGACGCCAGTTTCCCTTACCTCCTCCGCCACAGCGCGGTGTCGCTGCTCCTCGACGGTGGAGCCAGCATCGAAGAAGTCGCCGACCTGCTGGGCGACGACCCCCGCACGCTGTACCGCCACTACCGGCACAAGGTGCGCCCCATCGCCGAGGCTGCGACGCGCATGGAGCCGCTGTTGGCGGGCACCAACCAAAACCGTTCGCACACAACCGTTCGCGCACGTAGCGCGCACGCCAGAATTTATCCACAGCCGAAACCGCCAGAAGATCGGTAAAAGTCCTCGTCAGAACGGTGGGCGCAGAGGGAATCGAACCCCCGACCTCATGCGCGTCATGCATGCGCTCTAACCGACTGAGCTATGCGCCCGGGTGGCATCGAACCCTAGCACCGACGCCGCGACCGCTGGAAGAGTGGTGGGATCTACGCTGGTCGCCCGATGGTTGCGCCCTTCCCCGCCTACCTGCCGAGCCCATCTGCTAACGGGTTGAGCATCGGGTCGCTTCGCCTCCATGTCTATGGACTTCTGATCGCCGTCGCCATCGCCGCCGCTATCTGGCTCTCGCAACGACGGTGGGAGAAGATCGGCGGCGCTTCCGGGATCATGCCCACCATCGCACTCTGGGGCGTTCCCGGTGGGCTGATAGGGGCGAGGGTGTACAGCCTCATCACGAGCTGGGGGGTCGACACCGCAGGTCACTCGTATCGGGCCCTGGAAATCTGGCAGGGAGGCCTCGGCATCTGGGGCGCCGTTGTCGGGGGGATCGCAGGGGGCTATCTCGGCGCTCGGCGGCACCACCTGCCGGCCCGGCCAATGCTCGATTGCGTCGCACCGGCATTCGCCCTCGCTCAGGCCATCGGGCGTTGGGGCAACTATTTCAACCAGGAGCTGTATGGGCGGCCCTCCAGGTTGCCGTGGGCGGTAAAGATCGACAATCCGGCGGCGCCCTACCCGCCTCATTCCACTTTTCAGCCCACCTTCCTCTACGAGTGCATCTGGGATCTGATCGTGCTGGGCCTGGTGCTGTGGGTCGAGCGCCGGTTCCGGATCCGTCGCGGGTATCTCATCGCAGCCTATGCGGCCTTCTACACCTTCGGCCGCTTCTGGACCGAGTACCTGCGCATCGACCACGCACACAAATATCTCGGTCTTCGTCTCAACGACTGGATAAGCATCCTGGTGTTCGTGGCGTCGGCGGCAGTACTGCTGGTATGGGGGCGCGCTCGCCCCGGCGAGGACTGCGCCGGAGACCCGCTTCCCCCGGGGACGCGAGGAACAGTCCGTCCGCAGGAGGACACTCAGACAACCGTGGCGGGTGCCGAGCCGATATAAGCGGCCCTGGTCCTGAACCGGGTCGGCTGGGCGTACTCCTCCATGGCGTGGGCCAGCCAGCCAGCCACCTTTCCGAAGGTGGCGATCGCCTGGCCGGCGCCGGGGATCATCTCTGCGCAGAAGGCCAGCGCTCCCAGCCCCAGGTCGACGTTGGGCGGCGGAAACCCCCTGGCCTGCCCGATGGCCAGGACCCGTTCGACCAGCTCCTGGCGGCTCCCTCGACCTTCGACCTCGGCCAAACGCGACAGCAACTCCGCACCCCGCGGGTCTCCAGCGGGGTATAGCGGCATGCCAAACCCGTGGACCACGGCACCGGTACGGTGCAATCGAGCTCCGATCGCCGCTTCCGGGTCTCCTCCGCCCTCGGCCTCCCTCAGCAGCCCTTCGACCTCGCTCGGCGCGCCGCTGCTGCCGCTCCGCCAGCTGCCGCTGGCCGGTCCTAATCCGGTGCTGACGACGGCATATGGGTCAGCTCGAAAGGCAGCCGCCACCCGGGCCGCCAGGGTCGACGGCGCGAGCTCGTGATCGGCGGAGAGCACCAGCGCCGCCTCCAGGGCCGCCTTCCGTCCGGGAGTAATAGCCAAACGGCTCAATCGGGGCCATAGCCGGCCACTGATCGACAGGTCTCGACGCCGCGTCGAAGGGCCCGAAGCCACCCGCGGCAAGGCCTCGACCAGGGTCGCCAGCAGGCCGCGGCCCACGATCGGCACGGCCGCGGCGCTGAGATCGTGGCGCAACTGGTCCGTGAGGGCGGCCGCCGCCACCGCCATCATGAACTTCTCCACCGGCAGGCTCATCGTCCGGACCGATCGCAGCACCGACCTCACAGCCGTGGCCGCCGCCGGCGGGGCTTCCCAGGCGACCGCATCGGAAGGCCATTGCCCGGTCCACAGCCATTCGGCTACCTCCTCGAAGGTACGGGACCGGCTCAGTTCCACCGCGTCGAGCCCCCGGTAAAACAAGCGGCCACCCTCGATCAGGGTCAGCTCGGTAACGAAGATCGGATCGTTGGCATCGTTGCGACCAGGTCCTCGTCGACGACCCCGGCCGCCCGCACCGCCGTCGCCGGCTGTCTCGTCCGTACGCGGGCCTTGCACCGACTGTGGACGCGACGACCGGGCCAGGCGAGCGACCTCCTGCGGGTCGAACGTGCTCCCCGCCGGCGTACGAAGGCGAGACAGGAGACCCCGGCTGACGTAGGCGTACACCGTGGCCGGCTTCACGCCGAGCCGGGCGGCGGCCTCCGCAGAAGTCAGTCGCTTATGGATCATTGATCAATATTGATTCATATAGATAGAGGTGTCAAGCTAGGTGACGTGACCACGACAACCCCGCTTCCCATCCCAGCCGGCCTCAAGGGCGTGGCGGTCACCGACACCGAGATCGGTGATGTGCGCGGTCTAGAGGGCTTTTACCATTATCGGCAGTACTCGGCCACCGAGTTGGCTCGCCGGCGCAGCCTGGAGGAGGTCTGGCAGCTTTTGTTGGATGGCTCCCTGCCGGGCGATATCACCACGCGTCAAGGCTTTGCGGCCGAGGTCCGCCAGGCTCGCTCGCTCCCCCCGACGCTGCTGGACGCGCTCCCCGCCCTCACCCGCGTGACCCGGGCCGCCGGACCCATGACGGCGCTGCGCACCGCCGTCTCCGGGTTAGGGGCGGTCTACGACATGCAACCGTTGTGGGATCTGGACGCCCCCTCGGCCCGGCGAGACTTGATCCGGCTCGCCGCGTCCACGCCGACCCTTGTAGCCGCAATTCACCGTTTAGCAGCCGGCCAAGATCCAATCGAGCCGGACGCCGAGCTGGATCACGCGGCCAATTACCTCTGGATGGTCACCGGCCGCCGGGCCGACCCGGCCCTCGCTCGAGCGCTGGAGCAATACCTGATCCTCACGGTCGACCACGGTTTCAACTCGTCGACTTTTACCGCCCGGGTGATTACCTCGACCGGCGCCGACGCCGCCGCGGCCGTGGTCGGAGCGATCGGGGCGCTGTCAGGACCGCTGCACGGGGGGGCCCCGAGCCGGGCCCTGGACACCATCGATGCCATCGGCACGTCCGCTCGTGCCGAGCCGTACATTCGCGAAGCGGTCACCCGGGGCGATCGGATCATGGGATTCGGTCATGCCGTATACCGGACTGAGGACCCGCGGTCCCGTTTACTCCGTGAGGTGGCCGAATCGCTCGGCGGCGACGTGGTGCGGCTGGCCAAAGAGATCGAAGAGACGGTGCTCAGGGTGCTGGCCGAGTTGAAGCCGGCGAACCCTCTCTACACCAATGTCGAGTTTTATGCCGGTGTGGTGATGGATCGTTGCGGTCTTCCTCGTGAGCTGTTCACGCCGACGTTCGCCGTCAGCCGCGTCATCGGGTGGTGCGCCAACATCGCTGAGCAAGCCGCGGCGCGGCAGATCATCCGCCCGGCGGCCCGCTATGTGGGTCCGCCACCGCCCGAACCGGTGCCGGGGGCGCCCTAGCTACGGTCGGGGCGCCCTGGCTGCCGCCGGCGCCCTAGGTACTGCCGGGGGTGCTTTTGGTTATGCCGGGTGCCCTAGCTACTGCCGGCGTGGAGGTTGTGGCGACTTTTTCTGCAGCACCTTCCCCTTCGACTGGGCGGATTTCGCTTCAGAAAGCTTCAGCCGGGCCGGATTCGCGACAGAAAAACGGGTACGGGCGGGTCGCCAGCCGCCGTCCCTCGCCAGCCGCCGTCCCTCGCCAGCCGCCGTCCCTCGCCAGCCGCCGTCCTCTCCCCGCCATCCCTCTTCCCGCCATCCTTCTCGCCTGCACCGCCGTCTCATCGCTCTGCGCCGGGGGCCGGCAGGAGAAAGACGGGTCGTACGGGTCCCCCGGCAGTCCTCACCTTCCCCGGGAGCGCTGTTCAAGAGCTACGCCGCCCCTACCCGGCGCGGGCCACGTACGCTGGTGCCCATGCCGGGTGTGATCGACGGCCGCCATTGGCTCCGTCAACGGATCGCCCATCTCGAGGAGCAGCTTCGCGGCGACCCCCCTCCTGAGCAACGGCAACTGATCGAGGCGGAGCTCGCTCAGGCCCGGGAAGAGCTACGTCGGTCGGGCGGTTGGGTCCGCTGGTTGCTGTGGGGAGCAAAGCGCTGAGGGCCCGGCCCGGCCGGTGAGCTCTCGGCCGGAGGCCACACCCTTTCGCGGAGCCTAAAGGGCCGACTGGGTCGCTGGTGCGGTTGGGGGCGCCGGCGAGGCCGGATGGGGGCCGAAGCCGAAGCCCGTCCGGCTGGCGCCAACCTTCGTCGTGTCGACGATGTTGGTTGCTGTGTCCTTACCGCTCACCGTCGTCGCCAGGACGTCGACCTGATCGCCCTTAGCAACGGAGGAGATCCCGTCTCGCTGGGCATCGACCATCGAGGAACTGGTGACGGCGTAGATGTGGCTGTACCCGTCCGTGCTGGTTACTGTGATCGAAGTCTTACTGACGGCCGCCACCTTGCCGGCCTGGACGTCCACCGTGCGATAACCCCCGTTCGGCGTCCTGGTGGTGAACTGACCGTGCACGACCCGCCCGAGCGCTCCGAGACCGCCGAACCCGAATGGACCACCGGGACCGAGTCGCCTGAAACCTGGATACACGTGCCGAGGTGTCGGTGTTGCCGGTTTGGACGGAGTGGTGGTGCTCGGTGTCGAAGAGCCCGAGGTCGCAGCAAACGCGATCCCGGCGCCCCCGAGGGCCAGGCCGACAGTCAACCCGCCCACCATCATGGCCCGCGGTACCCGACCCAGAAGTCGCGTCCTGGGTGCGCTGGGCAGCTGAGGCTGGTCGGGCATCGATTCGACGGGCATCAGATGTGACCTCCGGGGACGGATCCACCTCCCAACTTCGCAAACCCAGCTGAGGATGAGGCCAGAGTCAGCTGAAATTCTTCTGAAGCGCCGCCTCCGGACCCCGTACTTCACGACGTTGACGGCTCCGGCCGCTCATGGCCACGGTCAGCAACGACCGCCGGCAAGCCAAACTTCTTTGCCCACCTGGCGGCGCGTCAAGGCGTCCGACGGGACGAACCCAGTCGCATCGGTGAAGGACAGGCATACGTAGTCGACTGGAAACCTGTACGGCGAGCGACACTGCTCCGGGCGGCGGGGCCCGACCGGCCTCGAGGCGCTGGCCTCTTGCTAGCCTCCAGCAGGCCTGGCTGCAGGCGCTGGCGGGGAAAGAGGGAGCCATGCCATGGACGACACCCCGGGCGTCACGGTCGCCGGCGACCGGTTCTGGAGCGAGGAGCTGGACGAGGCGGAGCGCGGGCTCCTCGACCCGGGGCCGGGTCGGTTTGATCCGCGGCCCGACGTGCTGGTGCTCGGCGGCGGGATCATGGGTGTGGCCATTGCAGTGGCCTGCCAGGCTGCCGCCATGGGCTCGGTCCTGCTCATCGAGTCCGGGCATCTGGGCGCCGGCGCCACGAGCGGGGCCGCCGGTCTGTTGCTGCCCGACGCCCACCAGGGCCGGGACCCAGCGCACCTCGTCGAGTTCGGCCGCGCCAGCCTCGACCGTTGGCGCCTCCTGCAGGCGAACACCGCAGGAGGCATCGGGCTCTGCGACATCGACTGGGTCGGCCTCGCGCCCCACGAGCCGGCCTTCGTGGCTGACCCTCCCCCGACCGTTCGCTGGCTCGACGCTGAAGAAGTCCGCCGCCTCGTGCCCTCGCTCGGCGTTCCGACGACCGCCGCGCTCGATCGCCCACCAGGCGCGGCTCAATCCGCTCCGCGCCCTGGCCCGTTTGGCCGCCGGGCTTTCCCGCGTCACGACGAGAGTTGCTGCCACCTCCGTGACGGTGAGGAAAGGACGGCTGGCAACGGTCTCCACCACGGCCGGGCCGGTGAGCCCGGCCGTCACCGTATTCGCCACGGGCAACCCGCCGGTGCTCGATGGGCTCGACCTGCGGCTGCCGGGCCGTCCGGTCAAGGGCCACCTGCTCGTCACCGCGCCCGCTGCCGTCCGCCTACCCGGCTCCGTTGCCAATGTGGCCACTCCGCTGCCGGGAGGACGCCTGCTGGTGGGCGGGACCCTCGACGTCGACGATGACAGCCCGGCAGTCCGCGAGGAGGTCATCTCGCGCCTCCGCCGGCAGCTGGCTGCTGCCCTGCCACCGACCGTAGGGCTACCGGTCACCCACCGCTGGTGTTGCTGGCGGCCGCACCATCCTGATGGCCTTCCCGTGATCGACCGCCTGCCCGGTATCGAGAACGCCTGGATGACCTCCGGACATTACCGGACCGGGATCCTCACGGCGCCGGCCACCGGAGCCCTGATCGCGGAATGGATCCTGACCGGCCGGCGCCCTGCCGTCGCCGGCGCATTCGCAATGGGCCGCTTCGCCGGCAACTGATTGTGAGGAACCAGGCGCCGGAACATCACGTCCTAGAGGCGTGCACAGTCGCCGCATCCTCGTCGTCATCGTAGGCTCGCTCGTTCTGATCACGGCCGCCTGCGGCCGATCATCGAAATCCCCGGCGGGGGCGGCGGCCACGAACGCTGCTGCGGCGAGTGCCCCCAGCGGGGTCGGAGGTGGGGCACGGGTGGCCACTCCGGTTCCCGCCGGGCGCCCCGGAAGCAGCGCCGGCCCGGCGAAGTCGGCGGGCGGTACCCTCGGCGCCACCGTCACCCCCGCCGGCCCGAAGATCATCACGACCGCGACCGTGACGGTGCAGGTGAAGACCGGGACGCTGCCCCAGGCGTTCGCCACTGTCGCGGGGCTGGCGACGGGCGCCGGCGGATACGTGTCCAGCTCCAGCACCTCCTTCGCAGGGTCCGATCCGAACGCATCGGTGGTGCTGCGCGTGCCCTCCAGCGAGTTCCAGGCGGTGATGGCCCGTATGGCCGGACTTGGCACCGTCACTACCGAGACCATCACCGGCCAGGACGTGACGACCCAGGTGGCGGACAACGCCGCCCAGCTGGTCACCCTTCAGGACGAGGCGCAAGCCGCCCGCACGCTGCTCGCCCGGGCCACTTCGATCGGCGACATCCTTGCCATCCAGGATCAGGTGTTCGCCCTTCAGGGCCAGATCCAGCAGCTGTCAGCACAGCAGGCCGCACTGGCCGACGAGGTCAGCTACGCCACGGTCTCGGTCCAGTTGACGGTCCCGCCGGTCTCCGTCGCGCGCCCTCCCCACGAGGGGACACCGGCCCGCACCTGGCATCTGGCCCTCAGGAACACCGCCGCAGTGCTGCGGGGAATCGTCCTCACGCTCGGCTGGCTTACTCCGCTGTTGATTCTCGGGGTCACCGCCGGGGTACCGGCAGCCTGGTGGTGGCGTCGGCGGCAGCGCCCCCACGGCCCGGCGGCCGGCCCGACCGCTTGAACCGGCCAGCGTGGTGCGGGACGGTCGCCCGGCTTCTACTCAGGCGCGGCGGCCCAGGAAGTACAGGAGTTGGGTCTGCTCGTCGGCCCCGGGCGGCGGATCGAGCTTGGGCCCGAAGATGCCGGGCTGGCGGATCATGGCGTCCATCGGCTGGAGCATCTCGAACGCGAGATGTACGACCCCCGGGTCGAGGCGCTCCTCACCACCCACGGCGCGGGCCAGGTCCCAGGTGTGAATGTGAGTGTCCATCGACACGAGGCTCCCGAGCGCCTCCTCCAGGGGGACGGGACCGGTCGGCCCGTCGACAGTCGTGCGCAGTATCTCGGGATCCGCGGCCAGGGCGCACATCCGGTCGTACGCTTGTGACCAGGCCTGACCGGGATCGTCGTCCGGTGCCAGTTCGGCGGCCTTTCCACCGGTTGCCGCCGCCGCCATCGACCGGTGATTGCGAACGACGTGGGCAACGACGTCACGCGCCTTCCACTGCTCGCAAGGGGATTGTGCGTCCCATTGGTCGGGCTTCACCGCTTTGACCCGTTGGTCGAAGCCGCTCGCAACGAGCTGGTAACGGTCGATCGCCTCGCTCATGCTCTCCTCCCTCTGATCTCTGACCTCTGACTTCTGACTTTTGACTTTTTGAGTTGACTGTGGCCTCTGACGTGACCGCCTCTGACCTGATTTCGATCCCGCGGACACGGGGACGGCCCGTGGTGGGATGCTGACGACGGAACTCTCAGAGGCGGCGAGCGGAATCGAACCGCTGTGCGCGGCTTTGCAGGCCGCTGCCTAAACCACTCGGCCACGCCGCCCGGCAGGCCCGGCCCCGCATGTTAGCCGCAGGGCCCCTGCACCCGCTTCAACGGCTACGGTCAGCGCGGCCCATGCTCGCGCCCGACGACCTGCGCCATCTCGAGACTGTGCACTGGGTCACGCTTGGCGCGGTCATCGTACTCACGGTCATCGCCGGCGTCGCTAAGGGCATCGCGGCCGGGCCGGTAACCCGGTTCGTGCTCGCGGGCCTGGCCCTGGCCGCAGCTAGCCGCTCTGGTCGGGCAGGCCATCGAACAGGTCGGCGAGCGGCTGGGCCCGAGCACGACCGGGTTGTTGCAGTCGACCATGGGGAACCTCCCGGAGTTGCTGGTGGGCGTGTTCGCCTTGCGCGCCGGCCTCACGACCGTCGTGCAATCAGCCCTGGTCGGCTCGGTGCTGGCCAGTACCGTGCTCATACTCGGCACGGCGTTCGTGGCCGGTGGACTCCGGCACGGGGTCCAGCGTTTCGACCCCGAGGAACCGCGCCTTCAACGCGTCGTTGCTACTTCTCGTGGTGGCCGCGCTGGTCGTCCCGACCCTGGCTTACGAGCTTCACACTCCCGCCGCCGCGCACATCACGGCGCTCTCCAACGCGTGTGCCATCGCCCTGCTGGTGGTGTACGCAGCGAGCGTTCCCTTCTACCTCCGCCGAGGCGTGGCCGGCGAACCCGAGCCCACCCGGGCCGAAACCGTCAAACCAGGACCGGCGTGGCCCTTGCGGCTTTCGGTCACCATGCTGGCGCTCGGCAGCTCGAGCGCCGCCCTGGCGTCGGACTGGTTTGTCGGCCCGCTCCAGGCCGCCACCCGGCAACTCGGGATCTCGGAAACCTTCACGGGTCTCGTGATCGTCGCCATCGCTTCGAACGCCGTCGAACACGTCGTCGGCATCCGTTTCGCGGTCAGGGCCAAGCCGGAGTACGCCATCAGCACCACGCTCAACAGTCCTCTGCAGGTCGCGTTGCTGCTCACTCCGGTCCTGGTACTGCTGAGCCGGGCGGTCGGACCGACCGAGCTCAACCTGGTCTTCCCGCCGCTGCTGGTCGCAGCCCTCGCCGCGGCCGCGCTGGTGGTGGCGCTGATCATCTACGACGGCGAGTACACCTGGATCGAAGGCATGGCCCTTATCGCTCTGTACTGCATCATCGTGACGGCCTTCTGGTGGGGCTGATCACCCTCGGCCTGGCTCACCGCGAAGGACAGGCCGCGCCGGACCAGTAGGTTGCGCGCATGATCCCGGCCGTGTCGCCCGGCGAACCGTTTCCGCTCGGCGCCACCTTTGACGGTCTCGGCACCAACTTCTCCGTCTTCTCACAGGCGGCGGAAGCGGTCGAGTTGTGCCTCTTCGACGGCGACGGACGGGAATGGCGTTACCCGTTGCCCGAGGTCGACGCCTACTGCTGGCACGGCCATTTCGAGGGCGTGGAACCCGGCCGACGCTACGGCTACCGGGTCCACGGGCCGTACGAGCCCGAAAAGGGCGTCAGGTGCAACCCGGCCAAGCTCCTCCTCGACCCCTACGCCAAGGCCGTCGACGGCGAGATCGTCTGGGGCCAGCCTCCCTACGCCTACGACCTCCAGGCCGACGATCTGCGCATCGACACGAGTGACTCCGCGGCATCGATGCCGAAGGCCATCGTGGTCGACCCCGCCTTCGACTGGGGCGCTGATCGGCCGCCTCGCACCCGCTGGGCCGACACCGTCATCTACGAGACCCATGTCAAAGGGCTGACCTGGTCCCACCCCGACATCCCGGACCAGCAGCGCGGCACTTACGCGGCCGTCGCCCACCCCACCATGATCGAGCACTTCTCCAGACTGGGGATCACCGCCGTCGAGTTGATGCCCGTGCATCACTTCGTGCACGACGACCGTCTGGTCCAGCTGGGTCTGCGCAACTACTGGGGCTACAACTCCATCGCCTATCTGGCTCCCTACAGCGGCTATTCGTCGCGGGGAGGGCATCGGGCGGTCAACGAGTTCAAAGCCATGGTCAGGGCCCTGCACGAGGCCCGGATCGAGGTGATCCTCGACGTCGTGTACAACCACACAGCCGAGGGTGACCACCTCGGGCCGACGCTGGCGTTCCGGGGCATCGACAATCCCAGCTACTACCGGCTGGTGGACGGCCAGCCCCGGTTCTACAGCGACTCCACCGGGACCGGTAACTCCCTCAATGTTCGCAACCCTCATGTGCTGCAGCTGATGATGGACTCCTTGCGCTACTGGGTGCTGGAGATGCACGTCGACGGCTTCCGCTTCGACCTGGCCTCCAGCCTGGCCCGGCAGTTCCACGAGGTCGACCGCCTGTCGGCCTTCTTCGACATCATCCAGCAGGACCCGGTGATCAGCCAGGTCAAGCTCATCGCCGAGCCGTGGGACGTCGGTGACGGCGGCTACCAGGTCGGCAACTTTCCCCCGCTCTGGTCGGAGTGGAACGGCAAGTTCCGCGACACGGTTCGTGACTACTGGCGCCAGAGCGGAGCGCCCATCGGCGACCTGGCCGAACGCCTGACCGGCAGCTCGGATCTCTACGAGGCGACCGGTCGCCGACCCTTCGCGAGCATCAACTTCGTCACCTGCCACGACGGCTTCACCCTCGTCGACCTGGTCTCTTACAACGAGAAGCACAACGAGGCCAATGGCGAGGGCGGCCGGGACGGCTCCGACGACAACCGGTCGTGGAATTGTGGTGTCGAAGGACCGACCGACGACCCGACGCATCCTCGCCCTGCGCCAGCAACAGATGCGGAACTTCCTCGCCACCCTCTTCCTCAGCCAGGGCGTCCCGATGCTGCTGGGCGGCGACGAGTTGGGGCGCACGCAAGGTGGAAACAACAACGCCTACTGCCAGGATTCGCCGGTGTCGTGGTACGACTGGTCCCAGGTCGACCGCGACCTGCTGAGCTGGACGCAACGCCTCATCGCCCTGCGCCGGTCCCACCCCGTGTTCCGCCGACGGCGGTTCTTCCAGGGTCACCCGTGGCGCGGTGGCACTGCCGGTGACGAACTGCCGGACGTGGGCTGGTTCCGCAACGACGGCCAGGAGATGACCGACGCGGACTGGGAGGTCGGTTACGCCAAGTCGCTCGGCGTCTTCCTCAACGGGCACGCCATCCCGGACCCCGACATCCACGGCCGCCCGATCCTCGACGACTCGTTCTACCTGCTCTTCAACGGGTGGGACCAGGAGGTCGACTTCACCCTCCCGCCGGCGCGCTGGGCCTGGTCCTGGGATGTGGTGCTCGACACCGGAGACGGGCGGGCAGGCGAGGTGGGAGCGCCCCGCCCTCGCCGCCCGGCGGGGGGCGTGATCCGAGTCCCGGGACCCCGGCTCCTGATCCTCCAGTCGGCCACCCTGCCGGATGACCAGCCACCCTCCGCTTGACCAGCCACCCTCCCCCTGACCCGCCACCCTCCCCCTGACCAGCCACCCTCCGCCGGACCAGCCACCCTCCGCCTGACCAGCAGCTGAGGCGCGGTCTCAGGTATCCTCCGGGACCATCTGATCGGCGCCTGTCGCTACCATGCATCTAGTGAGGTGTCGAGTTGTCTGAAGACATGCCCCTGTCCTATGCCCGGGCAGTTGGCGAGCGGTTGAGGAATCTCCGCCGCCAGCAGGGCCGGTCCCTCCTCGCGGTTGAGGAAGCATCTGGGCGGGAGTTCAAAGCATCCGTGCTGGGCGCCTACGAGCGCGGCGAGCGGATCATCTCCGTGCTGCGCCTGCAGCGGTTGGCGCAGCTCTACGGGGTGCCCGTCGACCAGCTGCTCCCCCGACCGGCGGCGGCCGGGTCCGGCTTCGACGCCCCTCTCTCGCCCAACGGACCCGAGCGGGTCGTCATTTCAGAGCCGGTCACCATCGACCTGCTGCGTCTGGCTGCGCTCGAGGCCCCGGAGAAAGAGGTTCTCCGGCGGTACGTGAACATGATCGCAGATCCAGCGCGGGGACTTCAACGGCCGGGTCATCACGATCCGCCGCGAGGACGTGTCAGCCCTGGGCCGGGTGTTCGAGCGCGACGAAGCGACCATGCGCAAACGCCTCCGGGAACTCGGTCTGGGCTAGACCGCCCGGGTCGCCCGCCGCCAGGCCCGGCGCGGGACCATCCGCCGGCCGGACCCCTGCGAGGTGGTCAGCGTCCGAAGATCGCCAGCCAGGCCTCCCTGGTCGACGGCTTGTAGACCATGTTGATCTCCTTGACAGCCGCCAGCGTCGCCGTGGACGGTAGGGAGTACCGGTGCCCGGGATACACCACCGTGTCATCGGGCAGCGAGGCCAGGCGCTGCAAGCTCTCGTACATGGCTTCCGGATCACTGCCGGGGAGATCGGTACGGCCGCACGATTCCAGAAAGAGCGTGTCGCCCGCCACCAGCATCCCGTCGACCAGGAAGCACTGGCTGCCTGGCGTGTGACCGGGGGTGTGCAGCAGTTCCACGTCGACCGCCCCCACCGCCACCCGGTCGCCGCTGTCGTGGGCAACCACGTCCTGACCGTCGAGACCCGTGACCCGGGCGACCGAAGTGGCCTCCTGCCGATGGGCGTGAACCGGTACGGCCACCCGACCGAGCAGCTCGGCCAGGCCCTCGATGCGGTACCCCATCATGGCCCCGCCGACGTGGTCCGGGTGGTGGTGGGTGACAAGCGCGCCCGCAATCGTCATGTCATCGGCCGCGGCGATGTCGAGCAGCTCGTCGATGCCATAGGCCGGGTCCACGACCAGGCATTGCCGCTGCTCCCGATCGCCGATGAGGTAGGAGAAGTTGACCATCTGGGTGGCGATCTGATCTGCAATCGCGAAGTCTCGTCCCGAGAGCAGCTGGCGGAAATACAGGCGGTCATCGGCCATCGCCGCCATCGTAGGCTGACCGGAATAGTTGCGTCCGCAACCTTGTTCGTTGCGGTGTACGAGCACCTATCGAACGGATTGCAGAGGTCCCCATGCCTGCCGTTACCGTCGACGACCTTTCGTCACTGCCTCGCGTCGCACCGCCGAACTTCGACCGGCCGGCCGGTGAGCCGGCGCAGGCCCGGCCCGTCGAGTCCGTCACCAGGGCACCATCGGGTTTCGAGGGCGACGGGTTCCCGGTACGCCGTGCCTTCGCCGGCGTCGGGCTCGATCGCCTCGATCCCTTCGTGCACATGGATCAGATGGGGGAGGTCGAGTACGCGCCCGGTGAGCCCAAGGGCACACCCTGGCATCCCCATCGCGGCTTCGAAACGGTCACCTACATGATCGACGGCACCTTCCAGCACCGGGACTCGACCGGGGGCGGCGGCCTCATCACCAACGGCGACACCCAGTGGATGACGGCCGGATCGGGCCTCCTGCACATCGAGCGACCGCCGGAGGCTCTGGTAGCGAGCGGCGGTCTGTTCCACGGCATCCAGCTCTGGGTCAACCTGCCCGCCGCGGACAAGTGGGTCGATCCCCGCTACCAGGACATCGGGCGGGACCGGGTCACCCTGCTGGCCTCCCCCGATGGCGGCGCCCTCGTCCGCGTCATCGCCGGCCGGGTCGGTGACCACACCGGGCCGGGGGCCACCCATACGCCGATCACCATGGTGCACGCCACCCTTGCCCCCGGCGCCCAACTCGAGTTGCCGTGGGACCGCCACGCCAACGCCCTGGTCTACGTCCTCGCCGGTCGAGGCCAGGTTGGGTCGGACCAACGGCCGATCGAGCCCGGTCAGCTGGCGGTACTGGGCGCGGGCGACAGCATCGTGGTGTCAGCCGATCAGATCCAGGACAACCGGTTCCCAAGCTTCGAGGTTCTCATGCTCGGCGGCCGTCCGATCGGTGAGCCGGTGGCGCACTACGGGCCGTTCGTGATGAACACCCGGGCCGAGCTGATCCAGGCTTTCGAGGATTTCCAGAAGGGCCGCATGGGCACCATCCCGGTGCACGAATCCCCGGTTCACGAATCACGGGAAAAAGAGGCACACTAAGGGCATGTCCGTCCTCGGCCCGCTCACGCCGGCTGCCTGAAGCATGCCGATGTGGCCCGTGGACCCGGAATCCCCACCAGATCGCCTCTTCTCCCTGTCGGAGCTGGTTGCCCGGAGTGGGGTGCCCGCGAGCACCATCCACCATTACCGCCGGGCCGGGCTGATCCCCCCGCCGGCGCGAGAGACAGCCAACCGGTTCGGCTACGACGAGCGCCACCTGGAAGCGCTGCGCTCCATCCGGGGCCAGGCTGCCGCCGACCCCGAGTGCCGGGCCCGGGTGGTCGCCGTGGCGATCGAGGCCTTCCAGACGCGGAGTTACAGCGAAGTGACGGTCAGCGACATCGCCGAGGCGGCCCAGGTGGCCAAGGGGACGGTGTATCGCCACTTTGCCTCGAAGGAGGACCTTCTCACCGCCGCCATCGAGACCCTCCTGGCCGACACCGAATCCCGGTTCACTTCGGCCGTCACCGCCCTTGGCGGCCCGTCGGGACTGACGGGCGACCCTGAGAAGACGGCGATGGTGTTCGGGCACCTGGTGGCGGGGGTTCTGCCCATGTTGCTGGAGCTCGGCGCCCGTGCCGCCAAGGGCCACGAGCCGAGCGCCGAGCAGGCCCGCCACGTCCTGCGCACCCTCGCCGAGGCCGCGGGCCGGGCGTTCACTGGCCGCTCAACCGAACCAGAGGCCGCCATCAAGGCCGGCCTGTCGATCATCCAATCGGCCTTCGCGACGGTGCTGGCCTGGGCGGTCGGCCCTGACTGGCCGCCCGATTATGGTCTCGGCGCCGAACTGGCAGCACCCACCTGACAGGGCCGCCAGACCGCTCCTCGCGGCAGGGTGCTTGACACGCGCCGCCAAAGCGCGTACATCTGTTGACCACGCGGTCACTCTCTTACACCCAATCTGGCTCTTACCCTGAATCTGGCTGGGCGCCGTCCACCCTCCCAGGGGTCACCCCAGCCCCCGCCGGCCTGCCCGCGCCCGACCAGATTCTCGGGCGAGCCGCAGGCGAGAACTTCCGGGTGGCATCGCGGCTGCTCGGGCCGGACCAGCGGGTCCACCTGATGGCCATCTACGGGTTCGCCCGGCTGGTCGACTATCTGGGCGACGAGTACGAGGGCGACCGGGTGGAAGCCCTGGACTGGATCGCGGCCCAGACCCAACTGGCCCTCACCGACCCGGAGCAGGCCGGGCTGCACCCGCTAGCGGCCGGCGCAGCCCGCACGGTTCGGGCGCTCGGCGCCGACGCCGGCTCCCTCCGGGATCTGATCGCCGCCAACCGGCAAGACCAGGTGGTCCACCGCTACGCCACCTTCGGGGACCTGGTCGGCTACTGCCGGCTGTCGGCCGACCCGATCGGCCGGTTGGTCCTCTCCGTATTCAACGCCACCGATCCGGACCGATTTTCCTGGTCCGACCGAATCTGCACCGGGCTTCAACTCGCTGAACACTGGCAGGACGTCGCAGAAGACGCGGCGGCGGGGCGGATCTACCTGCCGGCCGACGACATGGCTCGCTTCGGTGTGGACGCCGATGAGCTGACCGCCGGCCCGCCGGCGTCGGCCGCCCTGCGGGGACTCCTAGCCTTCCAGGTGGCTCGAACGCGGCGGATCCTCGATGAGGGGGTGCCTCTCATCAAGTCCCTGCACGGCCGGGCCAGGTGGGCGGTTGCCGGCTTCTGGGCCGGGGGCCAGGGAGCTCTCGACGCCATTGCCGATCGTCATTTCGACCCGCTCGGGAGGGCGCCGAGGCCGGCGCCGGTCCGGGTCGCATCCCACCTGGGCGCCGCCCTCGTGCGCCCGCTGACGCACCGCGAGGCGGCATGAACCTCGACGAGGCGTACCTGCGGTGCGAGGAGATCACAACCACCCAGGCTCGGAATTTCTCCTACGGGATCAAGCTGCTCCCGCGGGCGAAGCGCCAGGCCATGAGTGCCCTGTACGCCCTCGCCCGCCGCATCGACGACATCGGCGACGGCGACGGCTCGGTGCCCGACAAGCTGGCCGCGCTCGCCGACGCCCGCAAGGATGTGGCCGCGCTCGGCGGCCCGGACACCCATGACAGCGACGACCCGGTGCTGGTCGCCCTCGCCGATGTGGCCCGGCGCTTTCCTGTTCCACTGTCCGCCTTTGACGATCTCATCGATGGCTGTGAGATGGACGTGCACGGCCAGGGGTATCAGTCCTTTGAGGACATGGTCGGTTACTGCCGGAGGGTCGCCGGCAGCATCGGGCGGCTCAGTCTCGGCGTCTATGGCACCGCGGACCCCGGTCGCGCCGAACCGCTCGCCAACGACCTCGGCGTCGCTCTCCAGATCACCAACATCCTCAGGGACATCGTCGAGGATCGCGACCAGATGGGCCGGGTCTACCTCCCTGCCGAGGATCGGGCGCGCTTCGGCGTGGCCGCCGACCTCCGGGGCGACCTCGACAACGTCTCCGCCCTGGTCAGCTTCGAAGCGGCCCGGGCCGAGGAGTGGTACGAGCGAGGGCTGGCCCTGCTTCCGATGCTCGACTGGCGGTCCCGGGCGTGTACCGCAGCGATGGCCGGCATCTACCGCCGGCTCCTGGTCCGGATCCAGCGAGACCCCGCCGCCGTGTTGCGGGGCCGTCTCTCGCTCCCTCCCCGGGAGAAGCTGGCGGTAGCGGTACGAGCCCTGGTGAGGGGTGCAGCGTGAGCGACCTTGTGGAGCGAGCCACTGTGACAGGTTGGGGCACCGTTCCCTGGATGGTGCCCCAATGAGCGCACCCACGGGGACCGGTCCCCGGGTCGTGGTCATTGGCGGAGGACTGGCCGGCCTTTCTGCGGCGCTGGCATGCACCGACCACGGTGCCCAGGTGACCATCCTCGAGCGGCGCAACCGGCTCGGCGGTCTCACCTGGTCGTTCCGGCATGGCGATCGGTGGATCGACAACGGCCAGCATGTGTTCCTCCGGTGCTGTGACCAGTACCTGTCGTTCCTCGACCGGATCGGTGCCCGGTCGGACGTCGAGCTGCCAGACCGGCTCGACCTCCCGGTGGCGGCGCCGGCAACTCGCGCCGGCGGGCCGCCCCGGATCGGCCGGCTCCGAGGGGGCGCGCTTCCCGCCCCCCTTCACCTGGCCGGGTCCCTCCTGCGCTACCCGCATCTCCCGCTCCCGGATCGGCTGGCGGTGGGGCGGGCGATGCTCGCCCTGCGGCGCCTCGACCTCGATGATCCGGCGCTCGATCAGGAGTCGTTCGCCACCTGGCTGGCCCACCACGGCCAATCCCAGGCCAGCCTGGCGGCCCTCTGGGATCTGATCACGGTGCCCACCGTTAACCTGCCCGCCCGCGACGCCTCGTTGGCGATGGCGGCGAAGGTGTTCCAGACCGGCCTGCTCAGCGACGCCCGTGCCGCTGACATCGGCTGGAGCCGGGTGCCGCTCGGCCGCCTGCACGGCGACCGGGCCCGGACCGCGCTCGATCGGGGCGGCGTGGAGGTCCGCCTGGGGGTGACGGTCCGGTCGATCGAGCCAGGCCGGGACGACGACCGTTCCCGGTTCACCGTCACGACCGAGGACGGGCGGCTCGACGCCGACGCCGTGATCGCCGCCGTCCCCCACGACGCGGCCGGTTCGCTCCTCCCGCCCGACGCGCTACCCCACCAGGACCGCCTGGCCGACCTCGGTACCTCGGCCGTCGTCGACGTCCACCTGGTCTTCGACCGCCGGGTGACCGATTGGCCCGTCCTGGCCGTGTTGGGCTCCCCGTTCCTGTGGGTGTTCGATCGCACGTCGTCAGGGCAGCCCGCTACCGATCCGGGCACAGAGCCGCCCGGATCGCAGTATGTCGCAGTGTCGATGTCGGCCGCCGACGAACTGCTTGGCCGCCGACCCGACGATCTGATCGGGTGGGTAACCGGCGAGCTCGGCCGCGTGCTCCCGGCCCTGCCCGGGGCCCGGCTGATCGATTCCGTGGTCACCAAGGAGCGCAACGCCACCTTCCGGGCCCGCCCGGGCACGGCGGCGTTGCGACCCGGCTCGGCCACGGCCCGGCCGGGCCTCGCCGTCGCCGGAGCGTGGACCGACACCGGGTGGCCGGCCACCATGGAAGGTGCGGTCAGGAGCGGCCGAGCCGCCGCGGCTGTGGTTCTCGCCAGCGCCGGCGCGACCCGGTTCACAAGCGCCGGCCCGACCCCGTTCGCCAGCGACGCAGACCCCGCTCCTGTGCTGACCGTGGCGCCTTCCCCAGAAACAACCGACACCCCGGAACCAACCGACGACCAGGAGGTGGCGTGACCCCGACCATTGGCGTTCCCGAGGTACTGGCCCGGTCCCGCCGGGCCGTCGCCCCGGCCTTGAGCGAGGCCATCGAGCGGCTGGCGCCGGAGATTCGGCGCCTCGCCACCTACCACATGGGGTGGACCGACCCGGGTGGTAATCCGGTCAACTCCCCCGGTGGGAAGGGCATCCGCCCCACCCTCGCCATCCTCTCCGCCGAGGCGGCCTGGGCCGACGCCGAGGTGGGCGTGCCCGGCGGCGTCGCGGTGGAGCTGGTCCACAACTTCTCGCTCATCCACGACGACATCATTGACACCGACACCGAACGGCATCACCGCCCCACCGTATGGTCCGTGTACGGCATCGGGCCCGCGATCGTCGCCGGCGACGCCCTGCAGATCCTCGCTCACCAGGTTCTCCTCGAGACCCCATTGGGGCGGGGCGCGGCGGCGTCGGCATCCTTGGCCGACGCCACGGCCGCCATGATCGCGGGCCAGGCCGACGACATCGCCTTCGAGAGCAAGCGCGATGTCTCCGTGGAGCAGTGCATGGGCATGTGCGCGGCCAAGACCGGTGCCCTGCTTGGCTGCGCCGCGTCGATCGGCGCCATTCTGGCCGGGGCGCCAGGTGCGACCGTCGGTGCCCTCCGCGACTACGGGCGCTACCTGGGGTTGGCCTTCCAGGCCGTCGACGACCTGCTCGGGATCTGGGGCGACCCGGCCCAGACCGGCAAACCCGCCGGCAGCGACCTGCGCCAGCGGAAGAAGACGATGCCGGTGGTGTCGGCGCTGGCGGCCGGCGGCCCCGAATCCGACGAGTTGCGGGATCTGATCTCTGGTCCCATCTCAGGGCCCATCTCAGGGCCCACGGCAATCGCTGACGGCGAGGCGGCCGGCGCGGTGACGGTGCCCCAACCCACGCGGCCGCTCGACACCGATCAGATCGAGCGGGCGACCTACCTGGTGGAGGTCTGCGGTGGGCGGGAGTGGACCGCGGTGCGGGCCAAGGCCAACCTTGACGCCGCCCTCGGCGCCCTCGAGCGGGTGCGGCTGTCGGCGATCCCGCACCGTGACCTGGCCGACCTGGCGGTGTATGTCGTCGAGCGGGACTCGTGACCGCGACCGCAGCGGATCCGGTGAGCACTTCCGTCGACCCGGTGCGGGTCGCATTGGCGGCGGCCGGCGACCAGCTGCGGAAACTCCAGCATCAAAACGGATGGTGGAAGGGGGAGCTGGAGACCAACGTGACCATGGACGCCGAGGATCTCATGCTGCGCCACTTCCTCGGCATCCTCGACACTGACCTGGCGGGCGCGGCAGCCCAGTGGATCCGGGCCAACCAGCACGACGACGGCACGTGGAGCACCTTCTACGGAGGGCCCTCCGACCTTTCGACCACCATCGAGGCCTACGTAGCGCTGCGCCTCGCCGGCGATCCCGCCGAGTCATCGCCGCTTCGGGCCGCGGCGGCCTGGGTGCGTGACAACGGAGGAATCGAAGGAAGCCGGGTGTTCACCCGTATCTGGCTGGCGCTCCTC
This sequence comes from uncultured Acidimicrobiaceae bacterium, assembly GCA_963834725.1. GTDB lineage: Bacteria > Actinomycetota > Acidimicrobiia > Acidimicrobiales > Palsa-688 > PALSA-693. The sequence continues at coordinate 232,426 of CAWICN010000001.1, read as the reverse complement.
GGGCGGTGGGACTGGGAGGACCTTCCGGTGGTGCCGCCCGAGATCATGTTCCTCCCGCCCTCGGCGCCGCTCAACATCTACGACTTCGGGTGCTGGGCTCGCCAGACCGTCGTGGCCCTGACGATCGTGACGGCGCACCGCCCGGCTCGGCCGTTGCCGTTCAACCTCGACGAGCTGCGGGCGCCCGCGCCGGCCCCCGTCCCCGGTTCCGGCGGCCCGGGGCGTCTGCGAAATCCGGGCGGTCTGGGAAATCCGGGCGGTCTGGGAAATCCGGGCGGTCTGGGAAATCCGGGCGGTCTGGGAAAGCTGGGTGGTCTGCGCACCACCCGGGGCCGGCTCCTGGCGCTGGATCGGGCCTTGCACGGCTATGAGCGGCTGCCCGATTGGTTCCTCCCCCGCCGGGCCCTGCGGCGCGCCGCCCTCCGGCGGGCTGAGCAGTGGATCGTCCGGCGCCAGGAGGCCGACGGGCTGTGGGGAGGGATCCAGCCCCCGGTCGTGTACTCGATCATGGCCCTCGACCTGCAGGGGTATCCGCTGGACCATCCGGTCATCCGCGCCGCGCTGGCCGGGCTCGACGACTTCGTCATCCACGACGACCGGGGCCGGCGCCTCGAAGCCTGCCAGTCGCCCGTGTGGGACACGGCGCTGGCGGTGGTCGCCCTCTCCGACGCCGGCGCCGAGCCGGACGATCCGGCCCTGGCCGCGGCCGCCCGCTGGCTCGAGGCTGAGGAGATCACCACGCGAGGGGACTGGGCGGTACGCCGTCCCCGGCTGGATCCAGGCGGCTGGGCCTTCGAGTTTGCCAACGACAACTATCCTGACATCGACGACACGGCCGAGGTGGTGCTGGCCCTGCGGCGGACCCGGCCGGTCGGGGACGCCGCCTGCACCCGGGCCGTGGCCTGGATCATCGGGATGCAATGCGCCAACGGCGGTTGGGGTGCCTTCGACGCCGACAACGACAGCCGGCTGATCGCCGCCCTCCCCTTCTGCGACTTCGGCGAGGTAACCGACCCTCCCTCCACCGACGTCACCGCCCACGTGATCGAGATGCTCGCCGACGAGCCCGGCGTTCCCCCGGACGTGCTGCAACGAGGCCTGGACTGGCTGTCAGCCGAGCAGGAAACGGACGGATCGTGGTTCGGCCGCTGGGGGGTCAACTACGTCTATGGCACCGGCGCCGCCGTTCCTGCGCTCATCCGGGCGGGGGTGGCACCCGACGACACCCGCATCCGGAGGGCCGTCGCCTGGCTCGAGGACCACCAGAATCCCGACGGTGGGTGGGGTGAGGACATGCGCTCCTACATCGATACCCGCTGGCGCGGCCGCGGGCGCGTCGACGGCGTCCCAGACGGCCTGGGCCCTGCTGGCGCTCCTGGCGGCCGGCGAATCGAACCGCGCCGCCGTCAGCCGGGGCGTGGCCTGGCTGGTCGAGACGCAAGGCACGGACGGCAGCTGGGACGAGCCGTGGTACACCGGCACCGGCTTCCCGTGGGATTTCAACATCAACTACCACCTCTACCGGCTCGTCTGGCCGGTGATGGCCCTCGCCCGGTATGTGCGGGGCCGCGATTCCGAAGCAGGTGAGCCGTGAACGAGCCGATCCTCACTGTGCTCGCCCCACTCCGGATCGAAGCCAGGGCCTTGACCGTCGAAGGAAGCGGCGCCCGGGTGGTCCGCACCGGCGCCGGCTCGCGGCGTGCGGCCGCGACCGCCCGCTCCCTCCACCGCGGCCGGGAAACCGGGCCGGTGGCTGTGGCCGGTGTCGCCGGCGCCCTCGTTGAGGGGTTACCCGCCGGAGCATTGGTCGTCGCCGACCGGGTCCTCGACGAGCGAGGCATCGAGGTACCGTCGACGCTGGCATCGGCCCCCCTGGTGGCCGCCGGTCTGCGGCGACGAGGGCTCAACGTGACGGTGGGGCCGATCGTGTCCACCACGTCTCTGGTGAAAGGGTCCTCGGAGCGCGCCCGCCTGGCCGCGACCGGGGCCCTCGCCGTCGACATGGAGACCGCCGCCCTGGTGGGCATGCCCGGGCACCAGCCGGTCACGGTGGTACGGGCCATCTCCGACACCTGCGCCCGGGACCTGCTCTCACCTACCATCATCCGCGGTGGATGGCGGGCGCTCCGGTCCCTCCGAGCCGCCGCACCGATCCTGGACGACTGGGCCGCCGCCGTCGGGCCGAAGACCATTCTCCTGGCCGGTCCTCGTTCCTTCTGCGCCGGCGTCGAGCGGGCCATCGAGACCGTGGAGCGGGTGTTGGCACGCCACGGCAGCCCGGTCTACGTCCGGCGGCAGATCGTCCACAACCGCCACGTGGTCGCCGACCTCGAGCGGCGGGGCGCCATCTTCGTGCATGAACTGGACGAGGTTCCCGACGGCGCCACCGTGGTCTTCTCAGCCCACGGGGTGGCCCCGGCCGTGAGAACCGAAGCCGACCGCAGGGGGTTACAGGTCGTCGACGCCACCTGCCCCCTGGTGGCCAAGGTCCACCGCGAGGTGCAGCGATTCCAGTCGCGGGGCTACCAGGTGGTTCTCATCGGCCACGCCGGCCACGACGAGACCGAGGGCACGCTGGGCGAGGGGGACGGTGTCACCCTGGTCGAGGACCGCGCTGACGTCGCCGCCCTGGAGGTAGACAATCCGGATCGGCTGGCCTACGTTACGCAGACGACCCTGTCCCCCGACGATGTGGCCGGGCTGGTGGGCAGCCTCACCGATCGGTTCCCGGCCATCGTCGGGCCACACGCGGCCGATGTGTGCTACGCCACTCAGAACCGCCAGGACGCGGTTCGGGCCATCGCCAGCGCGTGCGATCTGCTGCTCGTGATCGGTTCGGCCAACTCGTCCAACACCGCCCGCCTGGCCGAGGTTGGCAGTCGGGCCGGGTGCCGGGCGGAACTGCTCGAGGACGAAACGGAACTGAATCTCGCCTGGCTGCGCGGCGCGTCGACGATCGGCGTGACCGCAGGAGCGTCCGCTCCTCATGCGCTGGTCGATCGGGTGGTCGAGGCCCTGGCGACCCTCGGGCCTATCGAGATCGAGGAGCGCCCGGTGCGCCACGAACAGGTCAACTTTCCCCTTCCTGCGGAGGTCAGATAGCGAATGGGCGTCCCCCTGCGCCAGAGCATCAAGATCGCCACTTACCTGGCCCGCCAGAAGTTGGCCGGCCGCGACAAGTTTCCACTCATCGTCGAGCTTGAACCGTTGTTTGCCTGCAACCTCGCCTGCAACGGGTGCGGGAAGATCCAGTACCCGACCGACGTCCTGCGCCAGAGGCTCACCGTCGAGCAGGCCGTGGCCGCCATCGAGGAGTCCCGGGCCCCCATGGTCTCCATCGCCGGAGGTGAGCCCCTCCTGCATCCAGAGATTGATCGCATGACCACCGAGCTGCTCGACCGGGGCCGGTTCGTGTACCTGTGCACCAATGCCCTGCTCCTCGAGCGGAAGCTGGACCGGTTCTCCCCGCATCCCCGGTTCAGCTGGGTGGTCCACATCGACGGCCTCCGCGAGCGCCACGACGAATCGGTGAGCCGGGACGGCACGTTCGATAAGGCGGTGGCCGCCATCCGGGCCGCAAAAGCCAAAGGATTCAAAGTCAACACCAACACCACCTTCTTCAACACCGACTCGCCGAAGACGGTGCGGGAGGTGCTCGATTACCTCAATGACGACCTGGGTGTCGACCAGATGATGATCTCGCCGGGATACGCCTACGAAAAGGCGCCCGACCAGGTCAACTTCCTCAGCACCCGTCGCTCGACCGAGATATTCGCGGCGGCGTTTGCTGACGGTCGGCGCAAGCGCTGGCGGCTAAATCACAGCCCTTTGTTCCTCGACTTCCTCGAGGGCAAGGTGGACTTCGAGTGCACTCCCTGGGGGATACCGAGCTACTCGGTGTTCGGGTGGCAACGACCCTGCTATCTGATGGCCGACGGCTACGCCGCCACCTACCAGGAACTGCTCGACACGACCGACTGGTCACGGTACGGCCGCGGGAAGGATCCCCGCTGTGCCAACTGCATGGCGCACTGCGGCTACGAGCCGAGCGCGGTGCTCGCCACCACCGGATCACTACGGGAGTCGCTGCGCGCTGCTTTAACATCATGAGTTCATGGGCTTCGACCTCCTCAGCGAGCTGAGAACCCGGGCTGGGGAGGGCCCGGCGCTCTGGGCTCGTTATCTCAATCCGCAGACCGCCCGCGTGGTTCGTTCCATCGGCTTCGACCGGCCCTGGGAGCGCGGCCGGGGCGCCTACCTCTATGACGACACCGGCGCCCGCTATCTCGACTTCCTGTCGGGGTTCGGGGTATTCGGTCTCGGCCGGGCCCACCCGACGGTCCGGGATACCCTGCGTGCCGTCCTCGACGCCGAACTACCCGACCTGGTGCAGATGGACACGCCACTACTGGCCGGGTTGCTGGCCGAGGCGCTGATCGAGCGAGCACCCCACCTCGACCGGGTCTACATGTGCAGCAGCGGCACCGAAGCGGTCGAGGCGGCTCTCAAGTTCGCCCGCTGCGCGACCAATCGCCCGCGGGTGCTCTATTGCAACCACGCCTTTCACGGCCTGACCGCCGGCTCGCTATCGGTCAACGGGGCGAAGGAGTTTCGGGATGGCTTCGGCCCACTGCTTCCGGGGACGCAGATCCCGTTCGGCGACCTCCACTCCCTCCGCCGGGAGCTGGCATCCGGGGACGTCGCCGCCCTGATCCTCGAGCCGGTCCAGGGCAAGGGTGTGCAGGTGGTACCGCCCGGGTTCCTGGCCGAAGCATCCGCCCTCCTGCACCGCAACGGGGCCATGCTGATCTGCGACGAGGTGCAGACGGGGTTGGGGCGGACCGGTCGGTTGTTCAGCTACGAGTACGACGGCGTCGAGCCCGATCTGGTGACCCTGGCCAAGACCCTGTCGGGCGGCTTCGTCCCGATCGGCGCCACCCTCGGGACGTCGTTGGTGTTCCAGCGCGTCTACTCGTCCATGGACCGCATGCTGGTCCACGACTCCACCTTCGGCACCAATGCCCTGGCCATGGCCGCCGGCCTGGTCACCCTCGCCGTGATCGACGACGAAGGACTGATCGACAACGCGGCGGCGGTGGGCACGGACCTGATGCACGGGCTCCAGGCCGCGGCGGAGCGCTACGAGCTGATCAGCGAGGTCCGCGGCCGCGGGCTTTTGATCGGCATCGAGTTCGGCCGTCCTCAGTCCCGGCGGCTCCGGTCCCGGTGGGGCCCGCTGACGATGGCCCGGCGGGGGTTGTTCACCCAGATGGTGGTCGGCGCCCTGTTCGAGGACCATCGCATCCTGACGCAGACCTCCGGCGATCACATGGACGTCCTCAAGCTGCTCCCGCCCCTCACGCTCACCAGTGATGATGCGGCCGAGTTCCTCACGGCGTTCCGCGAGGTCATGGACTCGATCCATGACAGCGCCCGCCCGGTGTGGCATTTCGGCTGGGGTCTGACGACGAGGGCCGCCCGGCGGGCGCCGGCGGCCGTGAGGCGATAGGCGCCGGCGCCATCCGCGGGTCAGCGGCGCCGGCAGCGCCGACGGGTCAGCGGCGCCGGCAGCGCCGGCGGGTCAGCGGCCCCCGCAGCGCCGGCGGACCGGGCTGACCGGCAACCTGGGTGCGTTCGATAACCTTGGGTGCGCTGGGGGGCGGATAATCGCTATTACTGCACCCAACGTGCGAAACGCACCCAGCACCGCACGGCGGTTTAACCGGGCGGACTACTTCAACCGGTAGCTGTTCGCGAAGCACTGCTCGAATTCCGCTGTCACGGGGTCGACCGACAGGTTCTCGAGGTCAGGGCCTCGTCGATGAGCTCGAAGACGGCGCGGGATCGTCGGCCGAGAACACGACCGCGTTAGCGGGATGGCAGAGCTGTCCGACTAACGGCCGGTTCGGGAACCTCGGCAGCCGCATTGGAACGGCTGAGCACGATGAGACCGGTCGCGATGATGCCGATGGACATCAGCACGATCAGCGCCCGCGCTCCCGTGAAGCGGAGCGCCTCACCGAAGAGCGCCACCCCGATCCCGCAGCTGACGAGGGGGTCGGCGACGGTGATGATCGGCAGGGACACCTTCGGCATCCCGGCCTGGTAGGCCGTCTGCGTCAGAAGCATGGCCGTCAGGCCGGCAGCGCAAAGGGCGTACGGGGCCCACGAGGTCAGCGCGGACACGACGCCATGGTCGGTGATGTGGGCGAAGGCTTTGGTCATGACGGCCATGAAGGCGTCGCCCAACCCGGCCGCGAGGCCAAGCGCCCTGGCTTTCGCCCGACCGGTCGCGCGGTGCACGCCGTACCAGACCAGCAGCGTCACTGCGCCACCGATCGACAAGCCGGTAATGACCCAGTCGGCGGGGTCCGCCGAGCCCGAGCTTCGCTCGCTGGGGCTCGCCACGATCATGAAGAGCGCCAGACCCGCAACCACCGCTACCAGGGCCGCCCACTCTGTGCCGGTCACACCTTGGCGGGTCCAGGTCCCGACCAGCGCAAGGGTGAAGAGCAGCGAGGTGGTAAGGAGCGGCTGGACGACCACCAGGGATCCGTGACGGAGCGCGATCAGCTGAAAGACGAAGCCGGCGATCTCGGCGGCGACCCCCAGCAGCCAGATCGGCTGGCGGATCACCCGCACCAGCAAGGCCGGTCGCCCGGCGAACTCGGCCGGCACCTCCGCCGCGGGACGCTGCATGAGGGCGACACCCGTCCCGAACAGGGCGGCCGACAGCAGCGCCAACGCGATGACCATGATGCGTCAGACTATGGCCTCCCCCTCCTGCAGCAGAAGATTTCGGTCGCCGGGGGCCGACGGCGAGCCCGAACGACCGGCTCTCGACCCGGGCCCCCAAAGACGAAGCCACCCCGAGGCTCCCAGCTGACGGTGCGGCTAACGCCTCTTCCGCACCTGGTCGGCCATGAGATCGACCGGCGAGTGCGTCATCCCCTGCGCCGCCGGGTGACCGCCGGCGCCCTCGCTCGCCACACCCACCCCCGAATGGCCGCCGGCGCCCTCGCTCGCCGGGACTGGACCCCTCGGCGCGGTGGCCAGCCAGCAGCCAGCCAGGATGAGGACGAACCCCATGCCGGTTCCCGGGGTGAACCGCTCTCCGAGCAGCACGACTCCGAGGATCACTGCCACCGCCGGGTTGAGGTAGGTGATGATCGTGGACCGGGTCGGGCCGATCTCTTTGATCAGCTCGAAGAAGGCCACGAAGGCCAGGGCAGTGCAAACCAGCCCGAGCAGGAGGACCGAGGCGACAACCGTCCCGGCCGGAAAGCGGGCCGGCCCTTGCCACACGGCGACAGGCGCATACACGACGGCCACCGCTACGAGCGACACCGCGGACAGGCCCAGGCTCGGAAGGTGACCGAGATAACGGGAGGCCACCAGCGGCCCGATCGCGTACCCCACTGCGACCAGCCCCACCATGCCGACCGCGCCCAGATCGCCGGTCCCGACGTCGAAACCCAGGAGCACCATGACGCCCCCGAGGCCGATCACCAGCCCCATCACACCGCGTCGGTCGAATCGATCGACGTGCCCGGTCAGGGCGGCCAGGAGGACCGCGATCAGCGGCACGGTGGCGATCAGCAATCCAGAGAGCGAGCTTGGAAGCCGCCGCTCGGCATCCGAGAGCAGCCACCAGGGGACGGCCATTTCGACCACGCAGTACGCCAACAGCGGCTTCCATGCCCGCAGCAATGGGCGCAGCTGTCCGTGGCGGAGGGCCAACGGCAGCAGGACGATGGCGCCGATGGCTGTGCGTGCCCCTACGACAGTGGCCGGGTTCAGGTCCCGAACTGCCACTTTGATGAGCAGATAGGGCAGGCCCCACACCACCGACATCAAGATGAAGAGGGCGATTCCCCGCCTCGTCACCGGCCTTGCGTCACTGACCCTGGCACTTTTCGGACCCTATCGTCTCTCGGCGACGGCCATCTCTCCAAAATACGGACAAAGCTGGCGGGTGCGCGTTGGCGCCTACACTGGGAGTTGTCCCGTTTTCGGCTATCCGGCCGATGCTGAGCGAAAGAGGTATCACACTGCCACAAGGCAAGGAAGATGCAATCGTGCTGGAGGGCACGGTGAGCGAAGCCCTGAAAAACGCCATGTTCAAAGTTGAGCTGGCCAACGGCCATGAGGTGTTGGCGCACAACTCTGGAAAGATGCGGATGAACCGCATCCGGGTCCTACCTGGCGACAAGGTCCAAGTTGAGATCAGCCCCTACGATCTCACCCGGGGTCGCATCACCTACCGCTACAAGTAAGGCTCTCGCTGAGGGCGTCGACCTGTCCAAGAAGGGGTCCGGACCGCGATCGCGACGCGTTCAGCCGTCCTCGCCGTCCTCTTCCTCGGCCAGCAATCTGTTGGCGGCCGCCAGCGCCGTCGCGGCCCTGACCGCTTCCTCGTACACAGCAGTCAGATGGCGCTCTGCCACCGATCCGTCCATCGCAAAAGGTGGTGGCCCGAGCGAGCGCACGACCGCGGCGGGGTCGGCGGTCGGCCGGATCCGCTCAACCACGGTCAGCCCTGAGGGCTCGTTCGAGCCGGTCGCCGGCACCGTAGCCACTGCCATCGCCGCGGGGGCGCCTACCATTGCCGGCTCATCGCCTCGGGTTGGGGCCGACTCTGGGCCGGCCGGACTCGGGCCGGGGACAGGTTGGCTGACCGGCGCCTGGCCGCCGGCGCTGGGCTCACTCGTGCTGGACCCACTCGCACCGGGCCCGCCGGCGCTGGGTCCACTCGCACCGGACCCGCCCGCACCGGACCCCCCGCCCCAGAAGCGCTGCTCGGCGATGCGGCGTCCCGCCCCGGCACGCCGGCGCTTGCTCACAGCCGCGCCCTCCCCGCTCTCCGCGCTCTCCGCGCTGTCCGCTCCCTCGGCGCCCGCCGCTCCCCGACCGGCCTCACGCTGCCTCCTCCTCGCCCGGCTCGTCCGACGTCGGCTCGTCTTCCACGAGCTCGTCGGCATGCAACCCGAGCGCAACCTGCAGCTGGTCGGCATCGAGGTCCCCGAGGTTGCTTCGGGCCGGCAACACCATGCCAGCCACCCGCCGCTTCCCGGCCACGATCTCCTCCACCCGTTCGTCGACCGTGCCCGGGCAGACCAGCCGATGGCACATCACGGTCGAGGTCTGCCCGATCCGCCAGGCGCGGTCCCGGGCCTGGTCCTCGACCGCCGGGTTCCACCACCGGTCGTAGAGGACGACGTGGTTGGCGGCGGTGAGGTTGAGTCCCGATCCACCCGCCTTGATGGAGAGCACCAGGGCACCGGCTCCGGTGCCGTTCTGGAAGTCCGCGATCAACTGGTCCCGGACGCTTCTGGTGAGGCCGCCGTGATAACACCCGATCTTGTGCCCGGTGCGCTCGCTCAGGTGCTTGGCTAGGACTTCACCCCATCGGGCGAAGTGGGTGAAGATCAGGATCCGCTCACCCGCCGAGAACACATCGGCGACGATCTCCTCGAGCCGGGCCAGCTTGCCGGATCGGCCGGCCAAAGCCTTCTGGTCGTCGTCGTCGCGGAGGTACGCGGCGGGATGGTCACAGATCTGCTTCAAGGCGGTGATAGCCGCCAGCACGGCCCCCTTGCGCTGGTTGGAGTCCCCGTCCAGCCCGCCCTCGAGGAGGCGATTCACGACCGCCTGGTAGAGGCCGATCTGTTCGGAGGTCATGCTGCAGTGATCGAGCTTGTCGACCTTGTCGGGCAGCTCGGCTGCTATTTCCGGCTCGCTCTTGGTGCGCCGGAAGATCAGCAGTCCGTTGAGCGCCCGTAAGGCGCTCTCCTCAGAGCGTCGGGCCCCGGTCGCTGGCGCCGTGGGAGCGTCGTCGGTGGCATCGCCTTCGGATTCGCCCACCCGGGAGAGGTGCTCGATAAAGGCGTTGCGGGGGCCGACCAGGCCGGGGTTGGTGAAGTCAAGAATGGCCCAGAGGTCGCCGAGACCGTTTTCGACCGGGGTGCCGGTGAGGGCGACCCGAGAGCGGGCCGAAAGCCGCCGCAGCTCCTGGGCGGTGTCGCTCTGGTAGTTCTTGATGACCTGGGCCTCGTCGACCACCACCCGTCGCCAGTCGACGGCGGCGAGAGCCGTGATGTCGCGCACGGCGGTGGCGTAGGTGGTCAATACCACGTCATGGGTGGCTGCCAGCCGGCTGACGGCCTCCCCCTCCGCCCGTCCCGGGCCGTGGTGCACGGCCACTTTGAGCCCCCGGGTGAAGCGGCGCGCCTCGCTGGCCCAGTTGCTCAGAACGGCCGGCGGACAGATCACCAACGTCGGTCCGTGGCCCCGGTCGACCAGCACGTGGGCCAGGAGCGTCGGCGTCTTGCCCAGTCCCATGTCCATGGCCAGGCAACCGCCCAGGCCGGCTCGATCCAGAAAGCCCAGCCAACCTGCGGCCTCGGCTTGGTAGCTGCGCAGCTGGCCGGCGAAGCCGTCGGGGGTGTCGATGGGTGCCGGCGGGTGAGAGGTGGCACCCCGTAGCAGGTCCGCAGCCCAGCCGCTGCCGTCGACGCGCACCGGCCCGGCCAGGGTGGTCCCCTCCAGGCCCACGGCCTGGCGGATGACGGCCGCACCGGAGAGCTGTGTGATGGATGCCCGTTCCGCCAGCGCGGACGCCGCCGCGGTGAGATCGGCCCGGTCGATATGCACCCAGCGACCTCGGACCTGGACGAGCGGTTTGGCCTCTTTGGCTAACGCCGCTATCCCCGCCGCGTCGAGCTCGAGATCGTCGAAGAAGACCGACCACCTGACATTGGCGAGCTGTTGCACGCCGACCTGCGAGGGGCCGACCGCTTCGGCGAACAGACGGAGCTGCGGGCGAGGCCGGCGCATCGAGACGACCGGCAACATGGCGTCGAAGCCGGCGGCGCTCAGGGAGGGCCCGAGCCGGAACATGAGGTCCACGGCCTCGTCCCCGTCGAGAACGACCTGGCCTCTGCGGGTGCTCGGCCGCCGTAGCACCGGGAGAAGCCGCTCGAGGCGCCGCAGCTGCGCCTCGACCTGCTGGGATTTGGTGCCGGAGGCCACCACCAGGGCGTGCTCCACCGGCATGGCGTGCTTGTCCACCCCGGTCGCCTCGACGGACAACAACCAGCCGCCGTCGGCCTGCGGCGGGTCGAGCCGGACGGTCAGGCCCACCCGATGGTTGGCGGTCACCGGCGCCGCCCAGCGCTTGAGATCCTCCGCGACCCGACCCACCAGATCTGAGTCCGCCGTGAAGGGCCGACCATCGAGCCCCGACAGGATAGCTTCGGCGACCTCTGGCCTGGTGCCGGCATGGGGGGGAGAGGCCGGCGCGACGAGGCGACCCGCCCCCGCTCGAGAAATGGCATCGACGACAGCGGCGAGGACCGACCGGCAGACCGCATCAGCCTGGGCCGCCGGCTGTAGGGCCGCGACCGATGTCGGCATCCGGGACACCAGCGCATGCAAACGATCACGGCCGACGAGCGCAGGTACCCAGCGCACCCGGTGGCGTCCAGCCCCCTGACGCCCACCAGCGTTGCCTGAACCCGCCCCTCTGACCACCGGCACCATACGCCCCTGCGCCACCAGTTCAGTACCCCAGAGGGCGATCTCGCCCAGCCAGTGCAGGCTCGGGCCGATCCGGTCGCCACCCTGACCGGCCCCTACGCCCACGAGCCAGCCGAGGGTCTGAGAAATGGGTGCCGAGCGGGCGTCGGCCGCGGACCGTCCCGGGATGGGAACCGCAGGATGGCGCTCCCAGGCGATCCCGTCGGCGTCGGCAGTCTCGAGTAACTCCTGCAAATCGTCCGGTGTGGCGTCGGCGCCCGGACCGCCGGCCCACACCACGATCCGCCCCTCCGCCCAGGATGCCTGGAGCCGGGGCGGACCGACTTCGAGGGGGTTGAACGTCGGATGGCCGTCGGCCGAGGTCGAGGCCACCGAGCCCGCTCCCGCACCTGGTCCGGACCCCCCCGCCGACCGGGGCCCGGGGCCGCCCGAGGTGGGCGGGGTCCCGCCGGATCCGTTCCGGCCCGACAGCGCCGGTCCGTCCGCCTGGGTGAGATCGGGGGCGTCGATCTGGTCGCCTGTGAGGCGCAGCAGGACCGCCGCCAGCCGGGCCCGCTCGGAGGAGAGATCGGACACCACCACCTCTCGGAGGTCGCCGACCAGGCAGGAAGCGCGCCGAAGCCCGTCATCGGTCTCATGAATCAGCCGTCGCAATGTTGCTGCCCACGACAATGGATCGGCAGCGACGGCTGCGCTTTCCGCGCCCGATGCCCAGCCGCCAGCCTCGGCGACTACCGCTGCTTCAAAAGCAAACCGGTCCAGCTTCGTCTCCACTCACTCTCGTATGTGGCTAAAGATCAGAACTCGCCGCGACCCCGCGTACCGGTTTCCCGGAGTCCGTACGGCCCTCTCTCACCACCCAAAGGTCCCAGCCATCTCCGGGCCCTCTTCACTAAACGTGCTTGGGCTTCCTTCCATTCCAACGTGTCGAACTGGCGCCCGTCATACCCCTCGTCGTCTCGGTCGGCCTCCACCACGCCCGGCCTCAAGATGACCCGTCGACGCATTTTAACGCACCGAACGGCTCAAGGTGGAGCATTCACAGTGGACGGACGCAGAGGACGAGACAACCCGGACGCAGAGGACGAGACAACCCGGACGCAGAAGAACGAGAACCACACGACTTCCCGAACCTCCGAACCCGAAAGGCGCTCATGGTCCATGGGCGCGATGCTGCCGGTGTGACTCTTGACACAGAGGAGTGCTGGGCTCGGCTACAGGGGTCCACTCACGGTGTGCTGGCCACCATCCACCCCGAGCGGGGTGTAGACGCAGTCCCCGTCGTATTCGCCGTAGACCGAGGCCTGATCGTCGTGCCGATCGACAGAGTCAAACCCAAGCGCCACCTCCGGCTGGCCCGGCTGGAGAACTTGCGCCAGGATCAGCGCTGTGTCTTGCTGATCGACCACTATGCCGACGACTGGTCGGATCTGTGGTGGGTACGGCTGCACGCGACGGGCGAGATGGCGCTCGACCCGACGGATTGGATCGACGCGCTGGCGGTCCGCTTTCCGTCCTACCGCCAGACTGCCGCGGTGGCGGGCGTCGTGCTCCTGCACCCGACCGTCATCACCGGCTGGGCCGCCCGGTAGCCCAGCCAACGACCCGAGCTGCTCAGGTGGCCGAAAGGTCCAGGGCCTGAGCTGCCGAGGCCAGCGCCGTCACATGCTCGTCCACCGTCGCCAGCCCGGCGCCCATGGTGTTGACCGACAGGTGGCTGGCCCCCGCCTGGCGCCAGCGGCCCACGTGATCAACCAGCGTCTCGGCGCCAGCATCGGTCCAGGTGACCCGCCCTTCCATCCCGATGTCTTTCGGGTCGCGGCCGGCGCTGCGGGCCCCTTCGTCGACGATGGCGCGGGACTCGTCGAGCCTCGGCCCGGGCACCACCTGGGGAAACCAGCCGTCGGCCAGCCGCCCGGCCCGCCGAAGCGCCCGCTCGGATGTCCCGCCGAACCAGATCGGGATGGGCCGTTGTACCGGCAGGGGAGCCAGGCCGGCGCCCGGCACTCGCTCCGTTGGGCCCTCGTAGGTCACTGACTTCTCCGTCCACAAGCGGCGGAGAAGCGCCACCTGCTCCTCGGAACGTCGGCCCCGATCGGAGAAGCTGCGGCCGAGCGTCTCGTACTCGACTGCGTTCCAACCAAGGCCCACCCCCAGCCGGAAGCGCCCCTCCGTGAGCAGGTCCACCTCGGCGGCCTGCTTGGCGACCAGGGCGGTCTGGCGCTGCGGCAGGATCACAATGCCAGTCACCAGCTCCAGCGGGGAGAGGGCGGCGAGGAAGCCGAACAGCACGAACGGCTCGTGGAAAGTGGTCTCGATGTCGTAGGGACCGCGCCAACCGGGGTGAGCGGCCGGGTCCGCTCCGACGACATGGTCATAGGCGAGAATGTGTGCGTATCCGAGCGCGGTGACGGCCTGAACGTAGGTGCGCACGGCACCCGCATCACCTCCGAGCTCGGTTTGGGGAAAGACCACACCTATCTGCATGGCCTCTGTCTAGCCCACGGCGGCTCGCGGCAGTGGACTTCCAGACGTGTCGCCAGGCAAGCGGGCAAATGAGCGAGCGTCGGCGTGGGTTGGCCCTGGCCGGGCAGGAGGGTAAAGAATTGGCGGCAGTGTCGAGTCGCGACCAGCAACCAGGCACCGGCTCGAAGGTCCAGCTCAGCCTCACAGTATCCCGCGACCCTGCCACCGTGACCCTGGCCCGTGATCTCGCGGGCAGCGTCCTCCGCGGATTGGGAGTCGCCGCTGGCTGTGTCGATGACATCCGTCTGGTGCTCAGCGAGGCCTGCACCAATGCGGTGAAGTACGCGGTCACCGCTGGCGACTACCACGTCCGCCTCGCCGTCGCTGACGGGCGCTGCGCTATCGAGGTGGTGGACTCGGGGCAGGGGTTCGACCTCAGGACCCTCCCCGAGGGGATGCCGCCCCCCACCGCGCCGTCGGGCCGGGGGTTGGCGCTGATGCGGTACCTCACCGACGAGCTCGAGTTCCGGTCGGACCCGACGCACGGGACCACGGTCCGGATGTCCCTGCAACTCGAGATGGAGGGGCAACTCGAGATGGAGGGGCAACTCGAGATGGAGGGGCAACTCGAGATGGAGGGGCAACTCGAGATGGAGGAGCAACTCCAGAGAGATCGAGACGGCGCTCCCGGGACCCGCCCCGCCGTCACATCCGACCGACACGTTGACGGGGCATCGGGCACCGACCCAAATGAGAGCCGCCCGGTCGAAACGGGTTACGCCTCGAAGCCGCCGAAGCCGCCGCGGTAGAACAGCAGGGGCCGCCCCGTCCCTGTTTCCAGCCCGACGACCCGGGCCACGACCAGATAGTGGTCGCCGACCTCGTGAACGGCTTCGAGCTCGCAGTCGACCCAGGCCAGCGCCCCGTCCAGGCGCGGCGGACCGCTCGGCGCCGGCGACCAGCCGACGCCGGCGAATTTGTCGGCCCCGGTATTGGCGAAGGTCCTGGCCAGCGCCTCCTGGTCGTCGGCCAGGACGTTGGCGCAGAAGGCCTTCCCTTCGGCCACCCGGGGCCAGCTGGTGGACGACCTGCCCGGAGCGAGGGCGACCATCGGGGGATCAAGCGACAAGCTGAAAAACGACTGGCAGGTGAGCCCGACCGGCCCGTGCCGGTGCATCCCGGTGACCACGACGACTCCGCTGGCAAAATGCCCCAGGGTAGCCCGGAACTCGCCTCGATCGACGCTCATACGTCCTCCTCGTCCGGGTAGAGGTATTCAGCCGTCCACGCCACCGGTGCCACTTCGTCCATGAAGCGGTCGTAGCTATCCGACACGGCCGCCATGTGCCGGGCCAGCTTGGCGTCGTCGCCCACCGCGTCGAAGAAGACGTGCAGGTCGGTCGCCGCCGCCATCGGGAAGCATTCCTCCATGATGGCCGCGTACGCGGGGGCTCCCTCGGTCAGCGGACGGACGACCACGTTCTGCACATACCGGAATGTCGACTGATTGGCCAGCGCGATCGGGGTGTGGCTGGCCCAGCGAGCGCGCCAGGCGTCCCGGGTCAGCCCGTCGGGGACGGTGAGCGGTACCACCTGGGCGAAACCCGGCACCCGCCCGTCCGCTCCCGGCGCGACCTTGGTGTTCGGCCGCGGCTCAGTCTCCTTGACCAGATAGCCGTGCCAGCCCCCGCCGTCGCCTGCCTCCGGCAGGGCGGCCTCGAGACCAGGGCATTCGGCCGTGTCGACCCACGCCGAGACGGCCGCGGTCACCTGGATGTCATCGGGAGCGGGAGCGACGCCGAAGGGCGGACCGATACCCGCGTCGACGACGTTGATCTGGATACGCCGGCCACCCGCGGCCCGGAGGGCCGGCACCGTCTGGTTCCGAAGCGCCCGTCCGATCCCCGGATCACCGTCGAGGAGGAGGAACATCACTTTCTCCACGGTCCAGACCGTAGAGGACCGGCCGGACTCGCGGCGAAGGTGGCCCCGCCGGCCGATGATGCGGCGAAGGGGATCCGACCGCGCTGGGCTGGCGATCGGGGCGGAGGTCGCCGGCAGGAAGCAGCAGGAGGTTCGCTAGGCTCAACATCGAGTGCGGGAGACGGTCGTCGTCTTCCGTTCTGGCAGACCGGAGCGAGCTGATCGGTGCTGAACCAACGCATCAACCAGAAGGTGGCCGTTGGCGCGGTCTTCGTGGCCGCCATGTTCATGAATATCATGGACGTGACGATCGTCAATGTCGCCCTGCCCACCATCGGGCGCGAGTTCCACGTGCGGCCCGACGCCGTCGCCACCGTGTCGATCGCCTACCTGGTGAGCCTTGCCGTCTTCATACCGGCTTCGGGGTGGCTGGGGGACCGCTTCGGCGGCCGCCGGATGCTGCTGATCGCGATCGTGCTGTTTACCGGGGCGTCCGCCCTCTGCGGTGCAGCCGGGAGCCTCGGCCAACTGGTCGCCTTCCGGATCATTCAGGGCGCCGGCGGCGGGCTGATGGTGCCGGTGGGCATGGCGATGCTGTACCGCACCTTTCCTCCCTCCGAGCGGGTGCGGGCATCGAGCATCATGGTGGTGCCGACGGCCCTCGCGCCGGCGTTGGGCCCGGTGATCGGGGGCCTGTTCGTCACCAACTTGTCCTGGCGCTGGGTGTTCTACGTCAACGTGCCGATCGGGGTCATAACGCTGACGTTCGGCTTCCTGTTCCTTGCGACGGATCGGCAGGAGAATCCCGGTCGGTTCGACCTGGTCGGGTTCCTGCTGGCCGGAACGGGCCTGGCGCTGCTGATGTATGGGTTTTCAGAAGGGCCGTTCCGGGGTTGGGCGAACCCGCTCACGGTGGCCACGCTGTGCGCGGGGACCGTGCTGCTGGCCCTGCTGATCTGGGTTGAGCTGCGACTCCGGCATCCCCTGGTCGACATCCGGCTGTACTCCGATCGGCTGTTCCGCAGCGCCAGCGCCGTATTATCGATCGGATCAGGGGCGTTTATCGGGACGCTGTTCCTGGTGGCCCTGTTCTTCCAGGATGGGCTCGGGCTTTCGGCTCTTCAGTCCGGGCTCAACACGTTCCCGGAGGCCATCGGAGTGATGGCAGGATCCCAGGTGGTGACCCGGCTGCTGTATCCGTCGTTGGGACCCCGCCGGATCATGGTCGGCGGGTTGCTGCTGCTGGCCGCGACCATGAGTCTCCTGGCTCTGGTCGACACCGCCACCAACCTGTGGTGGGTCCGGGTCGACATGTTCGTGATCGGCTTCGCCATGGCCCACGTCTTCGTGCCGGCACAGGCGGCCGGTTTCGCCACAATTTCGCCGGCTGCCACCGGGCGGGCCTCGACGCTGTTCAACGCCCTGCGTCAGCTCGGCGGGGCGGTCGGCGTGGCTCTCCTCACGACCGTCGTGGCGACGGTTGGACCAGCGCACCTGGTTGAGGGCCGACCGGTTCCTAACCTGGCCGCCTATCACGCCGCCTTTTTGGTGGCGGCGGCCACGGCGCTGGTCGCAGCGGTGTGCGCCCTCACTGTCAGCGACGCCGAGGCGGCCCCCACCATCGTTCCCCGCCGGCGCCGCCAGACGGCCCCCGCCGTGCCGCCCGATGCACCGCACCCGGTGCCGGCGGCCGGGGCGTAAACGGCATCAGCCTCGGCCTCAAACGGAACCGCGGTGCGATTGGCTAGGCCCGGTCTCGCCACCACCCGATCAGGATGCGGTACAGAAAGCTCCGGGACTGTGAATGGTCGGAGGGCCCCCCGGAGTAGAACCGCTGGAAGGCGGCGGTGTCGTCCGGGCTGGGCGTCGTACCCTGAGCTTCGTCCATTTCCCGATACTACGAAAGCCGATCGGGTGGTATCGAGGATTCGCCTGGCTTGGCACTTCGAATCTCAAGCACTTAGACGCCGAGCTGTGTCCTGGCTAGACGCCGGTCTGGGCCGTGACCCGCCCCTCGCGGACACGGGCCGACCCAGTACCCCATGACCCCCCTCGGCGTGGTAATACGGGCCGCCCGCCCGAGCTCCGCTCGGGTCGACGGGCTACCGATTGCCCTCTGCCGGGCGAACGTCGTGGACGACCCACCCGACAACGCCGTCAAGTGTGGACGTCTCGGCTGGCCGCACAATCCGCTGGGCCCGGACCCAGAGGTCGGCGAGCGCTGCGCGGCGCGGCTGTCAGATTGACAAAGTCCTCCCGATCGAACCGGACAATGAAGCTGCGCACGGGGAGCGGCACCGGGACGATCACGGGAGGCGTCCACCAGTGACGTCCGAGGATGGTGACCGCTTCGTTGCTGACCGTGATGGGGCCCAGGCGAGGATCCGAGCCCATGACTGCGTTGACGTAGCGGGCGATCGCGCAACCCGTGCCACTACCGGGAACGCCTTTGACGCCCGCCGAGTGGAGCTCGGTCGCGACTGCCTCCGCTGAGCCGCCCAAATCGTTAAGGAGTCGGGTGGTCTCCGTCCTGAGAGCAGCCCGCTCTTCTCTCGCCCTGCTCATCGCTGTGCTCCTTCCGGGTGTCCTGATGGCACTACGTACTCTCGCAACCTGGCGACCGCTGCACAAGCCCGAACCTCCGATGCGGGTCCGCCACCATACGTTCTGAGCACTGATCGTGGTTTCCGCCGCGGAGCGTGGTTCTGGGCGAAACCCTTTCGAGCCCCGGGAAATGCGGCCCCGGCCGTTCGCGACCGTAAGCCGACCGTCCGCCGCCACGCACCGGGGGTTCACCCCGTTCGGGCCGGAACCCGCTGACCCACGGACCGGGCCGCCCCGCGAGCGTGGCCGCAGCGGGCGGGGGTATACCCTTCAGGGACGGCGGCGATCTGCCCGCTCCTACAACCCAGAGCAGAAAGGGGCGACGCCAACGACCAGCCCCACGCCGCATGGTCGCCTCGAACGTCGGTGGGACGCCTGCTGGGGTAACGCGCCCCAGGTCGAGAAAGGGGCCCGATGAACGCCCGGCCTCATGACGGGACACCGGATTCGGACCAGCAGACGATGGCCCGGCCCAACCCGATCGAGACCGTCGTCCGCCGGGTGGACAGGTTCCAGCAGTCACACACCGTCCTCGGCTTCCCGTTCGCAGTGATGCAGAAGTTCGGCAACGATGAGGCGGGCAGCAAAGCCGCGCTCATCGCCTATTACGGCCTGTTCGCCATCTTCCCATTGCTGCTGCTCTTCACCACGATCCTCGGCTACCTGCTGCACGGCAACGAGCGCCTCCGGGAAGACCTCATCGACAGCGCCCTTGGCAGCTTCCCGATCATCGGTACGCAGCTGAAATCGCAGACCCACACCCTGGAAGGAAGCGGGGCGGCCCTGCTGATCGCGTCGCTCCTGCTGCTCTATGGCGCTTTCGGGCTCGGCCAGGCAACCCAGGGTGCCATGAACGCGGTGTGGAATGTCCCCTACGTCCGGCGGCCGAGCCTCCTGCTCCGCAACCTCCGGGCCTTCGGTGTGCTGGTCCTGTTGGCGCTGTCGACCATCGGGTCAACCGTGGTAACAGGTTTCGCGACCCTTACCGCCCACGGGTTGCCGGCCAGGGTCACGTTGATCGTCGGAGGGATCATCGTGAACTTCGGCCTCATCCTGGTCGCCTTCATGATCATGACCGCGACCCGCCTCCGCTGGCGAGATGTGGCTCTCGGCGCGGCCCTGGCGACTCTCTTCTGGCAAACGCTGCAGTCCATTGGAGGCTGGTACGTGGGCCGGGAATTGACCCACAACAGCGACACCTACGGATTTTTCGCTGTCGTCATCGTGCTGCTGTCGTGGATCTACCTGGGTGCGCAGCTGTTCCTCCTGGCGGCCGAGATCAATGTGGTACAGCGTTACCGCCTCTGGCCGAGGTCGATGGTGCAACCGCCTCTGACGGTCGCGGACCGGGACGTGTTCGAACGCCTCGCCCAGATGGCGATCCGGCGCCCGGAGTCCGAGCTCGAGGTGGCCTTCAGTCCCCAAGCCGACGTTGATCCACTCGAACCCGCCCCGGCGGGGGCTACCGGTGACGACCCGGCCGAGTCGCACCCCGCAGGCTCGCCCTGACGACTGCTGCGGCCCGTTCCTCGGTAGGGCTCATTTCGGTCAGACCGCGGCGCCCGGCCCTGCCTCTCTGCGGCGCAAACCCCGCCGCCCTCTGACCTTCGGGCGATATATCAGATGTGGCTTACCTGGTGGATTGCGCCGCCCCGAGGTGGGCTGCCAGCCGGACCTGACGGCCGACCCGGCCCGTGTCGGCTGGGCGTCAGGGTGCGCTCAGATGGCCCGAGCGGGACCGGCTTCACCCGACGCCGAACCATCGTCGTCCCGATGCGGGGCCGGGGAGGAGTCAACCTCGACAGGCCCGGCGGGGGCGGAAGTCGCCGGGTGCCTGAGCCGGTGGAGCCAGAACTCGTACCCGGCCAGCAGTATCGCGATGATCAAGAACCCGACGAACGACACTGAAACCGCCAGCAGGAGCACCACGGCCACCACGACGCCCCGGATCCGAAGGAGGTCCAGGTGGGAACGGATCCAGTCCATACTGGCGTCCTCGCGCGCTCGTCCGGCCACCGCCACCGCCACATCGCGGGCTTGTCCGGCCACATGGGTGGCGGTGGCGCGCAGAGGGCCGGCCCACGCGTACGGCCCGGTCACCAGCGCGATCGCAAAGACGACGACGAAGGCGATGATCAGCCAGCGGCTCAGGCTGAAGAACTCATGGAAGACCTGCGACACGATGGCCTGTCGGGCCGCCTTCGTTCCAAACTGGCCGCTACTGACGAGAGTATTGGCGAGCCAAATCACCGTTCGCCGGGCTACGACCAGACCGAGCACACCGCCGGCGCCGAGCTGCAGCAGGGTCCCCCGCCGGCGCCTTGACAGCCACAAGGCCAGCACTGCGATCACCGGCGTCAGGATGAGCAGGAGCACAAGGACTCCGTTGAACAAGCGCACTGCTCGCCGGGCCGTGGTCAATTTGTCGGCGGGAAACAGCGGAATCTGACCGCATGTCGCCGGAAGGGGACGGTGGATGGCGTTGGCGATGGTCATGCAGGCCGTGGCCGGAACTTCGTTGCTGGTGATAGTCGGCAGCGTGACCGACCTCCCCACCACGCCGGAGATGAAAGGCCGGAGGCTCTGCAGGGCCGAGTTGAGCAGTGGAACCAGGTCGATTACGACCTGACCGTTGGTGGTCTTGACCGCCTGGCTGTGACCATTGAGCACGGCCAGTAGCTGGGTGTGAGCGAACCGAGTCGACTGCTGCCACAGGATCTTGAAACTGGCGGGATTTGCAGGGCCGCGGTGACGGCCTGTTGCACGTAACCTTTGGCGGCGCTCGTCACCGGCCCGGCCAGAAAGGACGCGCGGGGCGGGAGAGCGGTGGCGACGATCTGCTGCGGGTTGAGGCTGGTGAAGATCTGATTGGTCACGGTCGCGCTGACCGCCGCCGTCACGGCCGGACGGTCCGCCAACGGGCCGACCACCGACTCGAAACCGTCCGTATCAAGCGCAACCTTGTGCGCCCACGCGATCACATACGTGATCGCAAGCAAGACGCAAAACAGGACGACCAGGAAGCCGACGACACCCTGTCGTACTCTGCTGTGCGGCGATCTCGCCGGCCCTGCCGGTCAAGCGCGGCCAGCGCAGCATCACGCTCGGCCTCCGCCTGGGCCAGTTCGGCTGTCAGCGCGGCAATCTCCCGCGCCGCCGGCCCAGCGTCTGAGGGCACCTCTCCGCCGGGATCCTCGACTGTCACCTTGACCTTTGTCTTTTACTAAAGTCCCTTTGTCTTTTACTAGAGTCTCAGTCTCCTTCTTGA
This sequence comes from uncultured Acidimicrobiaceae bacterium, assembly GCA_963834725.1. GTDB lineage: Bacteria > Actinomycetota > Acidimicrobiia > Acidimicrobiales > Palsa-688 > PALSA-693. The sequence goes on along the minus strand of CAWICN010000001.1, from coordinate 210,627 downwards.
GATTAGGATCCACAGCTTGGCGAAGTCCAGGGTTGGGTCCCGGTTTGCCGCTCGTCGGTGGCGCTGCACTAGAACGTCACCGGTACAACCATCCACAATCACGTACCCATCACAAACCACGTACTCGGAGGTGTCCGGTGGCCGAAGACCGCGTAGCTGAGCGCACCGGCAAGGGACGCAAGGGGAAAAGGAAGATCGCGGGCGTCGACGTCGAGCGCGGTGAAGAGGTCGTCCTGGTCGCCCGGCCGGCGATCTCGGCGGTTTGGTACAAGTACCTGTTCACCCTGGGCTTGTACGGCTTCTGGAGAAGCCACGACGTGTCCATCATCACCAACCGGCGGGTCCTGGTCGGAAAGGGGATCGTCAACCGGAAGGAGACGTCCCTTCCCTACGCGCGCATCAACGACGCCAGTTACGTGCGAAAAGGGCTCTACGCCTATTGCGAGGTGGCTGCCACCCTTCGAGGTCGTGGGCACCTACAGCGGATCGGTCCGTTGTCATCACGGCAGGCGAGAAGGTTCACCGCCGAGATCCTGTCCCGCAGCTGAGCCCCCTGGGGGCCGAGGCCAGCTGGCGAGTTCCGCTTGTGAGACTCTTCTGGCTGGTACTTCTGGCTCCGGTTGCGGCGATACTTCTGGCTCCGGTTGCGGCGATACTTCTGGCTGGTTCCGCTGCAGGGATTGCTCTGGCTAGTTCCGCTTTCTGCGATTCTTCTGGGACTGGGCCCGGGCGGCCTTTCGCTTTCGTCGCGTCGCATCGGAGGTTGTTGCGCCGGACCTTTCCTCGGTCGCGATCCGTCTCCTGCTCCGGGACACGGTGGTCACACCGGCGACAATCAGGAGGACGGCCAGCAGCGAAAAGATGATGACGTAGAACACCATGACGCCCATAATGCCAACTGGCGACGATGGTTATCCGCGCTCGGCCAACTCCCTGAAGGCCTCGGGCACCCGCTCCTCTCGGGAAAGAGCCACCGTCGCATAGCCGATGGCGTGGCGCCCGAACCGGGTCCGGATGGCATCCACCGAGCGATCAACCTGCCATCGGGCCGCACTCGAAGGCGTCCCCGGTCGCTGCGGGTCCGGGTCCAGTCCGAGCGCCAGCTCCAGTTGCTGGGCCGGCTCGGGGACCAGGTTGGATACCGATATCCCGAGCAAGCTGATGCGGCGTTGTCGGGAGTCCGCCAGGGCGCCCTGCGCCAGCTCGGTGGCGACCTCGGTCACGGTCAAGGTGGCCGACACGGCCACCGGGAGGGTGCTGGAGCGGGTGACCGAACGCAGGCCGGCGAAGCGCACCCGGGCGGTGACGGTCCGTCCGGCCAGACCGGCAGCCCGCAACCGACCCGCCACCCGATCGGCGAGGTACCCGAGGGTGGTCCGCACCAGGTCCGGCTCCGCATCCCTCAGCCCGAGGGCGGTCTGGGCGCCGACCGATGCTGCGGATCGTCCCGCGTCGACGGGCCGAGGATCCCGGTTGGCGCAGAGCGCGGTCAGCTTGGCTCCCGCCGCCGGCCCGAGCAGGTACTCGAGCGGGGCCCTGGCCGTAGCGGCCAGGTCGCCGATCGTGCGGATGCCAGATGCGGCCAGTCGGGCTTGAGTCACGGGACCGACGCCCCAGATGAGCTCGACCGGTAGCGGGTCGAGGAAGGTCCGCTCCCGCCCAGCGTCGACCACCACCAACCCGTCCGGCTTGGCCACCTGGGAGGCCACCTTGGCCAGGTGTTTGGTGGTCGCCGCGCCCACGGAGACGGCCAGACCGATCTCATCCCGAATCCGCCTCCGAATGGCGGCCCCGATGTCTCCCGGCGACCCAAACAGATGGACGGATCCGGCCACGTCCATAAAAGCCTCGTCGATTGAGATCCGCTCGACCCATGGCGTGAAGTCGCGCAGCACCTCGATCACCTGATCGCCCAGGCATTGATACTGCGAAAAGTGCCCGTCGACAAAGCGCAGACCGGGACAGAGGCGGCCGGCCGTGCGTCCTGGCATCCCGGCGTGGACCCCGAACGCTCTGGCTTCGTACGATGCTGCCAGCACCACGCCGCCACCAACCGCGATCGGCAGACCCCGCAAGGACGGATCGAGCAACTGCTCGACCGACGCATAGAAGGCGTCAAGGTCCGCATGCAGGATGGTGGCGGCTCGACTCGGCGCCATGCCTGGCCATGCTAGACGAACCTGACCAGCTTAGTCGAACACACGTTCGATTAGATCGGCCGAGACAGTCAGCCGGGGAAAGCCGGCCGCTCAGTCAAGAAAATCAGTGACGACCTTGTCCAGTTCAGTGGTGCGCTCGATCTGGGGCAGGTGGCCGGCCCCGTCGAGGACCACGAGGCGAGCGTCGGCGATGGCGGACGCGAATTCCGGACCGTAGGCCGGGTCCACCAGGCCGTCCTGGGCACCCCACACCACCAGGGTGTCCGCCTTGACGCGGTACAGACGCCGCCGGAGGCCCTTGTCGGGCAGCGGCCAGATGAACTGCAGGACGCTGGCCATAGTCATGGCCGCCTGGAAGAGGGCCTCGGGGTCGGTGGGGTCGGGCAGCGGCAAGGCGGCCAGAGCCGGGCTGCTTGGATCGGCGAACAGCATTCCCGGCAGCTGGTCGGGCGGGATGGCGGAGATGTCGGGAACCGGGTGATCGTCCAGCCACAGCCCGATCGGGGCGATCAGGACCAGCTTCCGGACCCGCTCAGGATTGATCGCGGCGATCTCGGCCGCGACCATTCCGCCGAAGGAGTGGCCGACCAGCGTAACAGAGGTCAGGTCGAGCGCATCGAGGAGCTCCGCGTAGTAGAGGACCAGGTCAAGCAGGTCTTCGAGGTGCTCGACTCCCTGTGAACCGCCCGATCCCGGGTGCTCTGGTGCAATAACCCGATACCGATCCGAGAGCGACTCCAGCCACGGATCCCACATCAGGCCCCCCGCGCCGTGGAGAAAGACGACCGCCGGCCCGTCGCCGGCGGACAGCACTCTCGTCTTCCACCGGCCGTTTTGCAGCTCGACGATCTGCTCGGACGGGTTCACGCCGGTCACCTCGTGCTCGAACCGGCCGGCGCCACCGGGGACGCCTGGCGGGCGCCTTGTGGCCACCAGCGGTGCTCCCACCCCTCCTCATCCCACAGGTGCCTGATCCTGGGCAGGACACCCTCGGCGAAGAGGGTCAGGTTCTTCTTGGTCAGCTCGTGGGGCATCGACCCGATCTGCAGCAAGGCGATCAGGTTGCCGATGCGCAACCCCTTCGCAGCTTCAATGAGCCGGTCGGCCACCGTATCGGGGCTGCCGGCGATGATGAAGCCCTGGTCGACCAGGGTCTTCCAGTCTTTCTCCTGAGAAGCGACCTGGGCGATATCACCGGGCTGGTTGGTCCGGAGGGCGAATTCGGTGCTCCGCCTGGTGCGGTAGCCGGGCGTCTCAAAATACTGGGGCGGAATGTGGAGGCACTTCTTGAAGAAGTACGTGACGTGCTCGAGGTAGTCCTTCTCGGCCTGGGCGTCGGTCTCCGATACGCAGATCTGCTGAGCCATCCCGGCCCGGTACGGGTTTTCGTCGCCCCCGAGGCGGGAAACGGTGTCCCAGAATCCGTCCATCAGCCGCTTGGCGAACTGGTACCCGAAAAAGCTCAGATAGCTGTACGTATAGTCGTTGTTGACGGCCATCTCCCACGTCTCCACCGACCCTCCGCCGGCCAACCACACCGGGGGATGGGGCTTCTGGAGGGGTTGGGGCCAGGGGTTGACATAGCGCAGCTTGTTGAACCGGCCGTTGAAGGTGAACGGTCCGGGCTGGGTCCAGGCCTTCATGATCAGGTCGTGGGCCTCGTAGAAGCGGGGGCGGGTCTCCGAGGGGGTAATCCCGTAACACCGGTTCACGTCCATGGATGTCCCCACCGGGAAGCCGGCCGCCAGCCGGCCGTCAGACATGCAGTCGAGCATGGCGAACTCCTCGGCCACACGAAGAGCCGGCTGGTAGAGGGCCAGCGTGTTGCCCAACACCAGGAGGGCGGTCTGGTTGGGCGTTCGCCGGGCCAGGGCCGCCGCCATCAGGTTGGGCGAAGCCATGAAGCCGTAGGCGTTCTGGTGGTGCTCGTTGACGCCCAGCCCGTCGAAGCCAAGTTGGTCGGCGAGCTCGAGCTCATCGAGGTTCCATTTGTAGTACTGGGCCACCCGGGCCGGGTCACACAACTCGGTGTTCGGTGGCGTGATCCAGACGCTCTCGTAACGGTCCTCGAAATCAGCGGGGAGATCCCGGTAGGGCATCAGGTGGAAGAAGATCGACTTCACCGATGTCCCCCCTTTCTGTCGGCCAGCAGTTGCCCTGACGCTAACACTGGGGGGCAACGAGGAACAACGGCGTGGCGGGCCGGATCGTCAACGCCGACCTCTGTACGAGCACAGTCAGGCGGAGGTCCTCCGCCGGGTTCTGCCTGGAGATCACCCCGACGACCCGCCTCGCAAACCGTGGCGACAGCGAAGGCCACCGGAGCGACCCGGCTAATATTCATTTGTTGTCGTCACCGGCCGCGGGGTCCCGAACCAACCGCCCAAACCGCCGCGACAGTTCGGCCGCTCCGGTCGCTGAGCCGTCGTTCGCTGAACACGTCTGCCTGGCCCTCATCACCGAAGGCATCACTCACGGCTGGGCGGTGGGCTCTCTCCTCGCGCCCGGTGGTGAGCTCGGCCGCATCTGGAGCCTGACCCGCCCCCTCAGCTACCGGGCCCTCGACGGGCTGGTGGAAAAGGGTCTGGTGTCGCGCCGTGGTCACACGCCGGGGCAGGGGCGGGAGCGGGTGTTGCTGGCCCCGACCACGGAAGGTCGGCAGGCCTCCCGCCGCTGGTTGGATACCCCCGTCGAGCACGTCCGTGACGTCCGCACCGAGCTGCTCATGAAGCTGGCTCTCCGGGAGCGGGCGGGCCTCGACATCAAGCCGCTGCTCAGCGCCCAGCGGGCCGTCCTGGAGCCCACCATCGAAGGGCTCACGGCAGCTACGACCGACGATGGGCTGGTCGAGCTGTGGCGCCGCGAGCAGGCCCGGGCGGTGCGGCGCTTCCTCGACGAGGCCCTCGAGCCGGTCATATCGGCCACATCCGGCCGCGCCGAACTCAGGCTGAGCGCTCGTAACCAGGTGCGGGGCACGATCACCACGATCAAGCACGGCGGTGTGATGTCCACCGTCAAGGCCGTTCTCGGAGACGGTCAGACCCTGACGGCGGCCATCAGCAGAGAGGCCGTCGACAGCCTCGACCTGGTACCCGGCGACCCGGTGCTCCTGATCGTCAAATCCACCGAGGTCATGGTCGCCAAACCCTTCTGACCCGCCACACGCCCTGGCCCGTCAACCCCTCTGGCGCCCCAAACCGCCCTGACCCCCCCAACCGCTCTGACCCCCTAATCCGCTCTGACCCCAACCGCTCTGACCCCCCAAACCGCTCTGACCTGATAGCGCCGCCGGCATCCGCACTGGCCGCCGAAATTTCCGGCCGCTCGAGCGGGGGTCCGCGACTAGAATGTTTGGTGGTTGGGGAGTAGTCCTCCGCCGGGAGATCGACACGCTGGCGTCAAAAACGCCCGGTCCCCGGGTCTGCGTGAGCAGGCGGGCGAGACCAGCCGTCCGTGCCAGTGTTATCGCGGCCGGGCGGCGGTTGCCCCTCGCCCGGCGGAAAGGATTGAAGCGGGTGGCCCTCTGGGTGGCGCTGATCTGCTTCCCGGTGATCTTCCTCGGCGAGTTGCCGGACAAGACCATGTTCGCCAGCCTGCTGCTGGCGACCCGGGGCCGGCCCCGGGAGGTCTGGCTCGGCGCTGCCGGTGCCTTCGCCGTGCACGTGGCCCTGGCCACGACCGTGGCCGCGGCGGCGTTCGCCGTCCTCAGCCGCCAGGCGGTCGCCGCCGCCGTCGCCGGATTGTTCCTTTTCGGCGCCCTCTACGCCTGGCGGGAGGCAAGCCGGGGTGACAGCGAATCGACTTTGCCGGTGCCATCGAGACGGGGAGTGGTCCTCACCGCCTTTGCGGTTATCTTTCTCGCCGAGTGGGGTGACCTGACGCAGATCCTGATCGCCAATCTGGCGATCAAGTACCACTCACCGTTGTCGGTCGGGGTGGGATCGCTCCTTGCCCTCTGGAGCGCGGCGGCCATCGCCGTGACCAGCGGCCAGACCTTGCTTCGCTTCGTCTCGGTTGCCACCATCCGCAGGGTCACGGCCCTACTGCTGCTCGCGCTGGCTGTCTACACCGCCTGGTCGGCCATGGTTTGAGCGATGGGGCCCCGGGTTCAGAGCACCGTCGCCGCGAACCCCCCCGCACGAACCAATTGAGCCAAGCCTAACTATTCGATAGACTAACCATGTGAGCATTGAGCTATCGGCATCCTCGACGCTGCGTTCCGGCCGGGTGGGGGCCCGGCTGGCGCGCCAGGTTGAGGTGGGCCTCAGCCAGGTCGACCTGACGTTGTCCCAGTACCGGACGCTGATGTTCCTGGACGAGGGGTGGGCCGCCGCCTCCGTGCTGGCCGACCATCTGGCCGTCAGCCGGCCCAGCGTGACGGCAGTCGTCGACGGGCTGGTGGCACGCGGCCTGGTCGAACGCAAGCACCACGACAGCGACCGGCGCCGCATCGAGCATCGCCTCACCGAGCGGGGCCGCCAGGTGCTCTGCCAGGCCGACGGCGCCGTCGAAGCTCGCCTCCGTGAGATCGCCGGCCACCTGGCGGACGAGGAGGGAGCCGCGGCCGCCTTCGCCGGCCTGGATCTGTGGCGGGCCGGTCTGGACGCCTTCAGGGCGGCCAAGAAAGGGATGAAATGAGCCTGGCCACCCGGATTGCAGCCGGCCGCCGGGTGCCGGATGGTGTCGAGTCTGGCTCTCCCTGGGTCCCCGTCGCGGTGGAAGCCCAGTACGAACCGCCGCGCGCCAGCATCGATCCGGACCGCAGTAAGTCGTGGATTCGTCGGGCCCGCCCGGTGGTGATGTCGCACAAGTTCCTGTTCATCACCGCTCTTACGACGTCGTTCATCAGCCTGGTGCTGCAGGTCCAGATCCCGAAGATCCTTCAAGAGGCGCTCGACAACTCGATCGTGCCGAGCGCCAGCAGGGTGCCGGGTGTTCACTCCGTACCCCTGAGCCACTACGTGGAGATCATCCTGGTGCTGGTTGCGCTGGCGGCGATGGCCGGTTACATCTCCCGGCTGTTTTTGATGACGACGGCCTACAAGATGGAATTCGACCTGCGCAACATCATGTATCAACACCTCACCCGCATGTCGTTTCCCTTCTACGACCGGGTCCAGTCCGGCCAGCTCATCTCCCGGTCCAACTCGGACATCAGGTCGGTGCAGATGTACCTCACGTTTGCACCGAGCATCCTCGTTCAGTGCGCCATCGCCATCGTCGCCTTCGGGTACATGCTCTCGATCAACGTCGCCCTTGCCTTCGTGGCCATGTCCACCATGCCCTTCATCTACTTCCTGGGCGTGCGGATGCGGCGGTCGATGTTCCCGGTCTCATGGCTGATCCAGTCCCGGCTGGCGGACGTGGCCACCATCGTCGACGAAAACATCAATGGTGTCCGGGTGGTCAAATCCTTCTCGGCCGAGGACCAGCAGCTCAAGCACCTGGCCAAGGCCGCTGACCGGTTGCAGTGGTCCTACATCAAGGACGCCGACCTGCGGGCCCGGTTCACGCCGCTGGTCCAGAACCTGGTCCAGGTGGGTCTGGCGCTGGTGCTCCTCCTCGGCGGGTACCTGGTCATCCACGACAAGCTGCAGGTCGGCGCCATCCTCAGCTTCAGCTTCTGGATCGTCATGCTGCAGCCGCCCTTCCAGATGCTCGGCATGCTCATCATGATGGGCCAGCGGGCCCGGGCCTCGGCCGGGCGGATCTACGAGATCCTGGACGAGCAGCCGACGATCGTGGATCGCCCGGGCGCGGTCGATCTGATCGACACGGTTGGCGACGTCCGTTTCGATGACGTGTCATTCGCGTATGCGAACGACAACCCATCGGTCCTCGAGCACTTCGACATGCATCTCCGCCCTGGCGAGACTGTGGCGTTGGTGGGGCGCACCGGCACCGGCAAATCGACGGTCGCCCGGCTCGTCGCTCGCTTTTATGACGTGACCGCCGGATCGGTGCAGCTCGACGGCAAGGACGTGCGCGACCTGACCATCGAAAGCGTGCGCGCCCAGGTGGGGATCGTGCTCGACGAGCCATTCCTCTTCTCAGTGTCGATTCGGGACAACATCGCCTACGGCAAGCCGAATGCAGATTTCACTGACATCGAAGCGGCAGCGAAGGCGGCAGGCGCCGACGAGTTCATCCGGGAGCTCCCCAGCGGCTACGACACGGTCGTGGGCGAGCGGGGCTACACCCTGTCAGGAGGCCAGCGCCAGCGCATCGCCATCGCCCGAACGCTGCTCGTCAACCCTCCGGTCCTGGTCCTCGACGACGCGACCAGCGCCATCGACGTGCAGGTGGAGCTCCGCATCCACGACGGGCTGCGCAAGCTGCTGGAGGGCCGGACTACCCTGATCATCGCCCATCGCCTCTCCACCATCAGCCTCGCCGACCGGGTGCTGCTGATGGATGGAGGCCGGATCGTGGCCGACGGCACTCACGGCGAGCTCATGGCGACCAGCCCCCTCTACGTCCAGGTTCTGGCCCAGGCCGAGAAGGAGGAGCGCGAGCAGGCCGAGGCCAGCGCGGAGGAGCTGTGGGACGCCGGGCCGCCGGTTTCAGAGGCGGGCAGAACCGACCCCGCCGGGAACCGTGGGAACGGGGTCGACCCCAGGACCGCCTTCTTCCCGCTGGACGGCCCCGACGTGAGGGGGATGGACTGATGGTGATGGGCGGCGGTGTCCCCATGTTTGGGGGCGGCACGTATGGGCGAGGATCGCCCGGGAATCCTGGCGGCGGGCTGCCCTTTGCGGGCATTCCGTCGGAGCTGCAGGACGGGGTCGATCGGCTGCTGACCACCGAGCCGGAGCATCGCGAGCCGCCCGTCACCTTCCGGTACGGCAAGGCTGGCGACCGAACCGAGAAGCTGAGCTTGCGAGGGCTGTTGCTCGAACACTGGCAGCTGGGGCTGTTGGCGGCCGTGCTGGTCGCCATCGTCAGCGTCTTCAACCAGGCCGGCCCCACGCTGATCAGCACCGGGATCAACCGCGGCCTCGGCGCCCACAAGGACTTCGGGGTCATCGTCGTTGTCTCGCTCCTGTATCTGGCCGCCGTGGCCCTCACCGCGACCGCCCAGCGCTTCATGACCGAAGTCACCGGCCGGTTGGCCGCCTGGGTCATGAACGACCTGAGGGTAAAGATCTTCGCCCACCTGCAGCGATTGTCGCTCGACTTCTACACCGAAGAGAAGGCGGGCGTGATCATGAGCCGCATGACCAGCGACATCGAGAACCTTCAGCAACTGCTCCAGGACGGTCTGGCCCAATTCGCGGTGCAGGGCCTCACGATGATCGTGATCACGTGCCTCCTGCTGGCGTTGAACGTCGAGCTGGCCTTGATCACCATCCTGCTGGTGATCCCCGCGCTGACCGTCCTGTCACTGTGGTTCCGGACCCGGTCGGAGCGGGGTTACGACCGGGTCCGCGATGGGATTGCCAACGTCCTCTCCGACCTGTCCGAAACCCTCCACGGGGTGCGCATCGTCACCGCCCACAACCGCCAGCGCAATAACGTGCTGCACCACCGCAACGTGGTCGGGTCCTACCGCGACGCCAACCTGTTCACCGCCCAGATCAACGCCATCTACGGACCCGGCACCCAGTTCATCGGGTATCTCGGGCAAGCCGCGCTCCTGGCCATCGGCGGGGTGATGGTTTCCCATCACCAGCTGTCAATCGGCGCCCTCGTGGCCTTCTTCCTGTACCTCAACCGTTTCTTTGCCCCGATGCAGCTGCTCGTGCAGCAGTACAACCTGTTCCAGCAAGGGTCAGCCTCGATCCTCAAGCTGCGGGGCTTGCTCGCCAGCTCGCCGTCTGTCCTCGAAGCTGACGACGCCATTGAGCTGCCGCCGGTCCAGGGCGACATCGAGCTCGACCACGTGACGTTCGGATACGACCCGGTTCAGCCCGTGCTTCATGACGTCAGCCTCAACATCGCCGCCGGGGAGACGGTGGCCTTCGTGGGTCCGACCGGCGCCGGGAAGTCAACCGTGGCGAAGCTGGTGACCCGCTTCTACGACGTCGTCAGCGGCCGTGTCCTGATCGACGGTTTTGATCTACGCGACGTGGAAATCGGATCATTGCGTCGCCAGCTCGGCGTGGTACCCCAGGAGCCCTTCCTGTTTGAAGGGACCATCCGAGACAACATTGCCTTCGCCCGGCCCGGGGCCACCGACGAAGAGGTCTGGGACTCGATTCGAGCGGTGGGGCTGGTCGAGGTGATCGAGCGGATGCCTGACGGCATTCACACCTTCGTTCATGAGCGCGGGCAGTCACTGTCCTCCGGAGAACGACAGCTCATCGCGTTGGCCCGCGCCTTCCACGCTCACCCCCGGGTCCTGGTGCTCGACGAGGCCACCTCCAACCTCGACCTGCGATCCGAGGCCAAGATCGAGGCGGCTCTCGATGTCCTGTTGCAGGGGCGGACGGCCATCCTGATCGCCCACCGGCTCACCACCGCGATGAAGGCTGATCGGATCGTGGTGGTCAACGAGGGTCGCATTATCGAGACCGGCACCCACGACGAACTGTTGGCACGGGGCGGCTTTTACTTTGAGATGTACAAGACCTGGATCAGCCACGCCGAGGGTCAAGCGGTCTGACCGGCCCCGAGGCCGCCTACTCTAGTGCCCCAACCGGAGAATCTCGGTGCCGCCGCTGGCGAGACCGACTGGGCCATCCGCGGGGAAGTCCGTCGAGGCACCCATGCGTATCGCTCCGGCCGCCGCAGCAAACGAACGGGCAGCTGCTCTGGAGCGACGACCTTTCCATCTGGAGCTGGGCAAGCGAGGCTGGCTTCACTGGCATGCCACGCGTATCCCCGGAAAAACCGGTTAGAGGATGGCCACTTTTCGAGTTCAGGATACGACTATCGCCCCTTCACTCGACCAAGGAGTCAACATGGCCATCGCCGATCGTCGCCTTTCCTTGTTCCGGGCCTATGAGCACGCGGCAGACGTAGTCGCCGGCGTGGACCCGGATCAGCTCGCCCACCCCACCTCCTGTCCTCAGTTCGATGTCGCGACGCTTATCGATCACCTGGTAGGCGCCGGTTATCTAGCCCTGAACCAAGCGTAGGGGGGCTGCTGGGGGTGTGGTGATGGGCTGAGAGTCCTGTGGGGTAGCGGTTTTCGCGGTTGGGGGGTTTTGGGGTTGGGATCGTTTTCGGGTGAACGATCCGGGCCTGGGGACGGTCCGCGAAATCGCCCTCCTGGCATGGGAGGATTCGATCGCTCAATCCAATCAACCCACGCCCAGGAGGGCATCTGTTGGCTCAGAACCTTAGCGCAGCGTGCCACGTCCGTGGCGGAGGAGACCGGGCAGCCAGGCAGCGACGACGAAACCAGCTGGCCAGGGAGGCGGGCCGGATCGAACGGCGACTCGAGGAGGCGGTGAGGGTGAACATCGACGGCCCTGTGATCGGCCGGGCGAACATCTCTTACGAGCTAGCCGAGCGGACCAAGGCGGTCGCTCATGGCGGTATGGGGGCGATCGTCGGGCTGGTCGAGCGTGTTGGGCTTGCTGGCGAGATCGACGCTTCTCTGGAGTTGCTTAAGATCCATCGGCCTTACACAGAGTCCGACCATGTGCTCAATATCGCGTTTAACGCCCTGTGCGGCGGTGTCACCCTGGACGATATCGAGGCCCGACGCAGCGACGGGGTGTTCCTCGACGGTATCGGGGCTTCGAGTCTGCCCGACCCGACCACCGCGGGTGACTTCTGCCGGCGTTTCGACCAGGCCGCTGTGATGGCGCTGCAAGAGGCGGTCAACCGGGCCCGTCTTCGGGTGTGGGCCGCCCAGCCAGCTGCTTTTTTCGCCGAGACGGCGGTGATCGACGCTGACGCCTCGATCGTGGGAACCGACGCGCAGACCAAGGAGGGAATCGATATCGCCTACAACGGTGTGTGGGGTTACTCGTCGCTGGTGGTGAACCTGGCCAACACCAAAGAACCGCTGTACTTCAAAGAATCTGGTGCTAACCGGCCCTCCCATGAGGGAGCGGCCCCCCTGTTCGACCGGTCGATCGCCTTGGTCCGAAAAGCAGGCTTCTCAAAAGTGTTGCTGCGTGGAGACACCGACTTCGCTCTCACAGCCAACTTCGACCGCTGGGACGCCGATGGGGTCGAGTTCGTCTTCGGCTACGACGCCCGGGCGAACCTCATCGCCCACGCCGAAACCGCCGACGAGGAGATGTACCACCAGCTGGTGGGCCGCGCCGAGCGGGCGATCAAGACCGAGCCGCGCACCAAGCCCCAACGTGTGAAAGACGACATCGTGCGCTCCAGGGGCTACAAGAATATCCGCACCGTCGCAGAGGACCTCTGCCAGTTCTCCTACCGCCCCGTCGCCTGCAAGCGAGACTACCAAGTCGTGGCGCTGCGAAAAGACCTGTCGATCGAGCGCGGCGAGAACGTCCTGTTCCACGAGTACCGATGGCTGTTCTACATCACCAACCTCCCCACCGCCACCACCAGCGACGAGGTCGTCATGCAGGCCCGCAGCCGCTGCGACCAGGAGAACCTCATCGCACAGCTCAAAGGCCAGGTGCGCGCCCTGCACGCCCCGGTCAACACTCTCGTGGCCAACTGGGCCTATACGGTCATGGCGGCGATCGCCTGGAGCCTGAAAGCCTGGTGCGCCCTGCTCCTGCCGATCTCACCGCGCTGGGCCAACACACACCACCAACAGCGCCGCCGGCTGCTCAGCATGGAATTCCGGACATTCCGGCGGGTATTCATCGACATCCCCTGCCAGATCGTCCTCGGTGCACGGCAGGTGCGCTGGCGGGTGCTCGCCTGGAACCCCTGGCTCGGGGCACTCTTCCGACTCCTCGACGTCTTATAGCCGCCTGCCAGAAATCAAACACCCCAACAGTCGGTCACCGGCTCCTCTTCAGCGACCTCTCAAAACAGGATGCACACGCCCACGGCCGTCGACAAGACCGCCGGGCTCAGCGACAACGACATCATCGCCACAACCCGTCGCTCACCACCAGCTCTGAGCACCCCAACCCGCTCCCAAGCCTCCAACTCGGTCAGGGACCGCTTGTTTTAGGTCTAGCCGCCGCTCTGGGCCGGGGTGAGCCGCAGCAAGGGCTGAGTTCCCGCACGTGGAACTGGCTGACGCGCCAGGAGAGCTGCAGACGGCCGGACTCGACGCCCGGGCGGCCTGGTCCGACCCGGCCCGCCTCGACGCCACCGTGGAGTTGCCGTGGGGTGAGGTTTACACCGGTGCCACCGTGGTGGACATGTATCTGGCCGAGCTGGCTACTCACACGTGGGAGCTGGCCGCGGCCAGCAACCAGCTGCAACGGCTGGACGCCGACCTCGCCGGCCCTGCCCTTGACTCAGCCCGGTCCATGCTCAAACCCGAATACCGTGACCTGCAGGAGGTCGGATCGCCCTACGGGCAAGAGATCTCCGCACCTGACGACGCCACCAGCTGGGAGCGGCTGGCCGGGTTCATGGGCCGACAACCTCGACCCTTCGCCGGCGCTGCTTGACGCCGGGAATCTCGTCAGATTCCCTCTTCTTCGGGGTCCAATCTCTCCCTGCGGTGCTGCTGGCATCCGGCGCCGGGCGTCCGGATTCCGGTGCTGCTGGCACCTGGCGTCCGGTACCCAGCTCCGGCCTCCGGTGTCCGGTCGTCGGGCACCCGGCGTCTGGAGGGCACACCCCGGTGTCCGGTGTCGGGCACCCGGCATCCGGCACGGCCCCCGACCTTTGGTAACTCCGCTCACCTTTGGAGCGAGAACTACATCCCATGTACTTCCGGCTCCAAAAGTGGCGGGGTGGCCCCAAAATTCAGGGGCCGCGACCGGGCTACGGCGCCCGGCGCCCGGCGACGGGGCTGCGGCGCTGGCGACCGGGCTACAGCGCCTGGCGACCGGCCGCAGGGCCCCTACTGCCACCTACCGGCTGTAGCGCCCCACGGCCGCTTACCGGCCGGGCTACGCTCTCGCCGAAGCCACCTGGGTCGCGCAGTCGCGCAGTCGCACAGTCACACAGCCGAACAGCCGAGCAGTCGAACAAAGGAGGTTTGCCGTGCCGATGTATGTCCTGCTGAGCACGCTCACTCCCGAGGGGCGCAAGACATTGCACGACCGTCCGGCTCGACTCGACGCCGTCAACCAGGAGATCGAAGCCATCGGCTGCAAGGTCATCATCCAGTTTGCGCTGCTCGGTCAGTTCGACTTCATGACGGTGATCGAAGCTCCCGATAACACGACAGCGGCGCTTCTCTCCATCGACCTCGGCGCCCGTGGCACCGTCGAGATCGTCACCCTTCCGGCCCTTCCCATCGACGACCTCGAAGCCCGGATCCATCACGCCGAGCCCCTCCGGGGCACCTAATAGAGCTCCAGATCCCGGCCGGCCGGGAACTCGACCGCCAGACCCGGAGGGGTCGCAAAGGGGCGGGGTGAACGGAGCGTTCAGTCCGCGAGCTGCGACGAGAACCACCACCGGTGATTCTCCGGGTCCCGGACCCCGTATTCCCGCAAGCCGTACTCCTGGTCGGTGGGAGGGCTGTCGATGCTCGCCCCGGCCGCCTGGCTGCGGGCGAAGTGGGCATCGACGTCTTCGATGATCACCGTGAGCCCGCCATGGGGTCCACTCGCTCCTTTCGGCGACGCCATCTCGTGTTCGGCGGTGACCCGGTGCAGCCAGATCGGCGCGTCGCCCAGCCGAACCTCTCCGTGCACGACGCTTCCGGCAGGAGGCGCCCAAAGGACTTCGGCGATACCCCGATCTGGTTTCGGAAACGTTCGGTCACCACCCTCCGGCTCCAGCCCGTCTCGTCCATCAGCGGCTCAAGCCGGGCCCACCCACCGGTCGCCACCAGCTGATGCTTGAGCCAGGCCACCTCGCAGGTCAGCTGGCTCCTCCGCTCGGCCCCCGCCAGACGGGCCTCGAGGGGGTCACCGAAGGCCAATATGAGAGCCAGCCCGTAACGCGCCAGCTCCCGGCGGTTCATCGGGACGCCTGGCCACTCCTCGTACCCGACATAGCCGCGCCCGGCCGGAGTCGCCGCGCCTCGCGGCCCACGCACGGCCGTCTCGTGCACACTGCGATCGGACTCCCGTCGTGTGAGCACGATCCCGGTTGTCACCGCACCAGCATCGCGCCGCCCCATGCTGACCGATGCAGCGGCGCGGGACCCTAGCGTGATCGCATGTCCAGCTCCTTCCACTCCGTCACCGTCGACTGCCACGACGCCCGGGCTCTGGCCTCGTTCTGGGCCCAGGTACTCGGTTGGAACGTCTATTTCGACGACGACCCACCGGTGCTGGTGGCCCCCTCGTTCCCGCCCGTCGCCGGCAATCCGACAATGGTGTTCATCCCGGTGCCCGAGCCGCGCACGGTAAAGAACCGCATGCACGTCGATCTCCAGCCCAACGACCGCACCCGCGACGAGGAGGTCGCCCGGCTGCTCGAGCTGGGTGCCACCCTGGTCGAGGATCACCGCGAGCAAGATGGTTCAGGCTGGATGTGGCTCGCCGACCCCGAGGGCAACGACTTCTGTATCGAACGGAGCGCCGCAGAGCGGACGACGACCCAAGTGCCTGGGGCATACCGTGTGACCCTGAGCAGCTGACCAGCGAGCGTAGGACGATTATGCCCCGTTACGACCCCCCGCCATCCCAGATCTGGCGTTGCCGGCCGAGCGGGTCGTCCTCGACTGCACTCGCCTCGTCGAAGATCATGGTGGCTCGCCGGTCGGGTCCGTAGGCAGGCCAGCCCGGTGTCCCTTTGGCCGCGAAATCCAACCAGGCCGTATGCATGCGCCGGGCCAGCTCCTGCGGAGGATCGGCTCCGAGGACCTCGTCGACGCGCGGACCATCAAGCACGTCGAACACGAACGGAATGTCCACACAATGGCCTGACCCGAGCCCCCCGCCCAGGCCGGGTGAACGCCACCGGAACTCATAGGCGTAGGTCCCGCCGGACGCCTCGTGCCGAGCGTCCGCGAGGCGAGCCGTCGACAGCCGGAAAGCCCGATCGGTGAGGACCTGACCGAGCAGCGCGGGAGGGGAAAGGCCAGGGGCGACCTGGCGGTAGGCGGCAACCTGGTCGGCCGACAACCCGAGGTGGGCCAGAGCCCGCACCAGGGTTCCGTCGTCGACCGTCCCGCCCAGCGCGGCAGTAACCATGTTGAACTCCTGCTCGGTCGTTCCAAGCAGCATGTCGATGCGGGCGCCAGACCCGGCCCGGATGGCGTCGATCGGGTTGGACGTGATCAGCTCGCCATCGACATACGGGCCCAGTCGAAGGAGCCGCCCCCCGAACCTGGCCGCCAACGACTCCGCGTCCGGGGCGGCGGCCGCCCCTGGCAGCAACTCGGCCTGGGCTTCGAGCAGCCGGTCGTCGGCGAGCTCCGACAGCGCGCCGCGGGAGCAAGGGACCCCCAGCCGGGCTGCGAACTCCTCCCCCATCCGCTCGGCCGGCTCCAGGTCAGCCAGGGCGTCCACCGGGCCGCTCATCGAGATCACCCGGCGGAACAGGCCTGCGGCCGCTGGCATGGACAACAGCGTGGTGACGGCCATCCCACCCGCCGATTGACCGGCGATCGTGACGTTCGATGGGTCGCCTCCAAAGGAGGAGGCATTTTCCTGCACCCATTCCAGGGCGGCCAGCCAGTCGAGAACGCCCCGGTTCGACGGCCCGTCTTTTACATGAAGGAAACCTTCGACGCCGAGGCGGTAATTGATGCTGATGAGCACTATCCCGTCGCGGGCGAATCGCACGCCCCGGTCCAGGGGCTGGCGTTGCAGCCGGCGAAGAACCCGCCGCCGTGGATCCAGACCAGCACCGGCAGGGCGGCGACTCCGAGTTCGGGTGTGAACACGTTGAGGTTCAGGCAATTGTCGCCGTCGATGATCGGTTCGGGGATGAGCGTGAACTCCTGGCGGGGCTGCAGGGCGGTCGCACCGTACTGAAGGGCATCGCGGGGGCCCTCCCAGGCAGGGTGTCGTTGGGGGCGGCCGAAACGGAGCTCACCGACCGGGGGGCGGCGTAGGGGACGCCGAGAAAGACGGCCGAGCCCTTCTCGAT
This sequence comes from uncultured Acidimicrobiaceae bacterium, assembly GCA_963834725.1. Taxonomy (GTDB): domain Bacteria; phylum Actinomycetota; class Acidimicrobiia; order Acidimicrobiales; family Palsa-688; genus PALSA-693. The sequence continues at coordinate 193,411 of CAWICN010000001.1, read as the reverse complement.
GGCACCCCTGACCGGGCCCTCGGTGGTATGGGCAATCACTTCCATCGAAAGACACGATCCCACGGCGCCGGCAAAGGAGTCCAGCGCATCTTGTCGTCAGGGTCTCATGTCCTGGCGGCGACGCCCGCACATGCAATTAGACGCGTGGGTTGAGCGCCCGTAGAAGTTCTGGATTGGCTGGATCCCGTTCGTGCCAGGCAAACCGGGAGACGCTAGCGTGACAGCACGCCCGCACGCCGAAATAGCCACAACTCCTTGATGACGGCGGCCCTATGAGAGGTCGTGAGCCACCGCTGGTCGCCGACCCGCAAGCGGTCACAGCCGACTGGTTGACCGATGTGCTGCGCTTCAGTGGGGCGATCGACGCAGCGACGACGGTTGCCCGGCTGGCGGCGACACCCGTCGGTACCGGTCAGGTCGGCGCGATCGTGCGTTTCCAAGTGGCCTACGTGAGGGGAAGCGGTCCACCCAGCGTGATCTGTAAGTTCGCCTCACCTGATCCCGAAAGCGCCTCTATCGGGGTCCTGACCCGGACCTACGAGACCGAAGTGCACTTCTACACGCAACTGGCGCACTCCGTGGACGTCGTCCGCCCGCGCTGTCATTTTGCTGCGGTCGAGCCGGGCACGCCCAGGGTGGTGGTGGTGCTGGACGATCTGTCGCCAGCGGTCCAGGGTGACCAGATCGCCGGGTGCACGGTGGATGAGGCCGCCCTGGCCATCGAGCAGGCTGCCCGACTCCATGGGCCCCGATGGGCCGACCCCGAACTCGCCACAAAGGCGTGGCTGGCCCGGCCCACCAGTTTGTACGGCTTCGACGGGCTACGGGCCGTCTGGGAAAGCTTCGTGGCTCGCTACGCGGCGATGCTGGAGGACGTCACCATGGAACAGGGCGAGCGGATGTTGGCCGCCCGGGCCGGGTTGGCGAGCATTCCACCGAAAGCCGTGACCGTGGTCCACAACGACTTTCGTCTTGACAACATGTTGTTCGACAACACACCTGGCCATCCGCCGATCACAGTCGTCGACTGGCAGACGGTGGGGGTCGGGCGGGGTCCGGGCGACGTCGCCTACTTCCTCGGTAGCTCGTTTCCCGAGCCTGCCACCCGGCGGGAGTGCGAACAACGACTGGTCGCCGCCTATCACGAGGCGCTCCTTTCTTATGGCGTCACCAACTACTCCCTCGAGGAGTGCTGGGACGAGTACCGCCTGTCCAGCTTCGGCTCGCTGGTCATGGCGGTGTTCGCATCCATGCACGTGGGGCGGACCGATCGGGGCGACCGGATGTTCATGGCGATGGCGAACCGGTCCGCCCGGCTGGCGGCTGACACGGAGGCTGCGACGCTCGTGGCCTGACGCTCGCGGCCTACGCTCGTCTCCTGACGCTCGTGGCCCGAGGCTCGTCAGCGGTCCGAATCTCAACTGCGTTGGATGATTCATCTTGGCTTCACTCTGCGAAAAACCTGGTCTCGCCCGTCGATGCTGTGTCAGGGATCATCAACGCGGTTGAGATCTGGACCGCTCAGGCCGTCCCAGCACCGTCGTTCAGCCCGCGAAGCCCGCGCGCCGGGTGCGGACCGATGACAAGTTGCTCGAGGACGCCGCGGCCGACCCTGTCACCCCAGGTGGCCCGCATCACCTGTTGCACGTGCAGGTTGCGGAACTCGGTGTTGTCAAGGTCGCCTACCGCGAACACCTCACCGGCGATGGCGAGTTCGTCGTGCCAGCGGCCATGGCTCCAGCCGGGATGGCCATAACCGGCGCCACTCATGCGGAACGTTATCCGGGGCTCGAGGTCGATCCGTTCAAGTTCCTCGCTCCCCTGCCGGTGGAACGAGAGCTCGGCGTGCCGCGCCCGGCGCAATCCCGACTCCCAATCGATCCCCAATGCAACCGAGTCGAGCCGTTCGTAGCGGCCCGATGGGCCCACGGTCTCCTCACCTGGTCCGACGACCGGCAGCATGGCCCCCGCTTCGGACCACGGCACCCCGTCGCCCTCCTCGAAGACGATGTAGTGGACCGCCGCGTCATCGAAATTGATGGGCGCCCAGAAGAAACACACCTGCGGCAGCGAAGTCGATGGCGCCATCAGCGGAGGGTCGCCCACCGGACGAACACCCCAGGATCGATCCTTGGTTCCCCAAACCGTCGTCCCCTCCGTGGAGATCGTCGACGGGCCGCTGCTGAGGTGTCCCGTCCACGTTCCGAACTGCGTGGCCCGGGTGAGGTCGAGGAGCAACCGGTTGCCCTGGTGGCGGGTCTGGCGTGGCTCCTCGTAGGCAGCGGTTCGCGCGTTGAACAGGAGTTCGGCGCTGAGCGCCTGGTCCCGAGCGTCCACGGTGATGCGATTCACCTGCATGGGCTTCACGATGTCAATAGCGATGGGCCCGATGCGGGTGACGGCCGGATCAGACGGAGCTCGACCGGACGCGAACACCGATCGTTGCAGACCATCGCTGACGACGCTGAACGCGGCGTCGATCACGCCCCGATTGCGATACGTCCCGAGGGCAACGGCGAAAAAGAATTCATCAGTGTACCCGTTGAACCAGAACCGATCGTAGAAGTCGGGATGCCCGCCGCCGGCATGGGCGAGCGGCGCGGCGACCTGATGGATGGGATAGTCGTCAAGTGGGCTCAGCACATCATCCGGTTCTAGCCGATCCCTGCCGTCGCCATCGAGGCGATCGGTCGCCCCCGGCTTTTCTGCAGCGAACTGTGCCCGGTCGAAGGGGGCCGCGCTGCAGAGAAACACGGAAAGGGCAACGATCGCGACAGAAAAGGGTCGGGGGTCGCAGAGATGGTTGACGCAGTGCAGGCCGGATGCGATGCTTTAGTCAAACGAAAGAAGATCGTCTGCTTCTGGGCCCAGCCTGTGGGGCCGGTCTGTGGGGCCGGTCTGTGGGGCCTGTCTGAGGATCGGTAGGTGGGGCCGGGTTCGATCCTGAATCTCGGTATGGAGAGAGGATGACGGGATGACTGACAAAATGTGGGTGAACTCGGGGGATGCGCATGTGCTGGAGCCGCCGGGGTTGTGGAAGGAGCGGATGCCGGCGGATATGGCCGCCCGGATGCCCCGCAGCGAGAAGATCGACGAGCGCACCGAGCGGGTGCACATCGATGGCCGTTCCTTCGAGCGGAAGATCGGACTCAACCCGGTCCTGTCCGAGGAGGACATGGAGGTCGCGGGCGCGACCACCTCATGGCGTAAGCCCGGGATGCGGTTCTTTGAGCTCATGGGTCGCCCGCCGGGGGCCTACGACGTGCAGTTGCGGCTCCAGGATCTGGACGAGGAGGGCATCTGGGGGGAGATCGTCTATCCCTCCATCGGGTTGTGGAACGGCATGATCAAGGACCCTGCCCTCTACCGCGACGGGGTGCGGGTCGTCAACGACTACCTCAAGGAGACCTACCTGGACGTCACTCCCCGCTCCATCCCGGCCGCGGAGATCTCGGTCCGGTCGGTGGAGGACGCGGTGGCCGAAGCGACCCGGGTGGCCGAGCTGGGCTTCAAAGCCATCAACCTGCCCACCACCCTCGACGAAGACGGCATGCAGAACTGGAACTACGACGTCTGGGAGCCGTTGTGGGCCACCGCCGAAGAGGCCGGGCTGGTGCTGGCCGTGCACATCGGCTCGGAGGCCAAAGATCCCGCCGGCAGCGGGAACCGGATCTTTCACGGGCCGGGCGGGGCCGTGCTCAACTACGTGGAGACCACCTTCGGCGCCCAGCGGGCGGCCACCATGCTGGTCACCTCCGGAGCCCTGGACCGCCACCCCGACCTGAAGGTGCTGATCTCCGAGTCAGGGGCCACCTGGGTGCCCTTCATCGCCGACCGTATGGACGAGGGCTACCGCCAGCACGGCGTGTTCGTGCGGCCCAAGCTGTCCCGCCCGCCCAGCGAGATCATCTACGAGCAGGTCTACGCCTCCTTCCAGCACGACAAGTCAGCCGTCCGGGCCTATACGGCCATGGGCTACCACAATGTCATGTGGGGCAGCGACTACCCCCACCTGGAAGGCACCTTCGGGCACACCCAGAAGATCCTGCACGAACTGTTCGACGACGTGGACGAGGCCGCCCGCTACCGCATGACCCAGGGCGCCTTCCTGGAGCTCTTCCCCAGCGTCGGCCAACCGCCGGCCGCCTAGTTCAGCCGCCGTCGGGTTCTGAAGTCTCCGATGGCATTTCGTGACCGGTATGCGATCGCCGGCCTCGGGCTGACGGCATTCGGCCGCCTCCCGGGACGCAGCGCGGTGTCGATCAAGGCCGAAGCGATCACCCACGCCATTCACGACGCCGGGCTCGAGCCGGCGGACATCGACGGGCTCATCAGCCAGCAGGACATCGGTGTGTCCGACAGCGGTGGTGACCTCCCGCGGCGCATGGGGCTTCAGCCCAAGTTCTTCTGGACGCTCATCGCGGGCGGTACCTCCGCGATGTCCAGCGTGCTGGCCGCCTGCGGCGCTATCCACTCCGGGCTGGCCCGGCACGTGGTCTGCTTCTGCGGCGCGAACACGCTGACGGCTGCGTCGGTGGTCGGCGCCTCGACCAGCACTGTCAGCACACCGGGCGCCTATGGCTTCTTCGGCCCACTGGCCGACCACGCCCTCATGGCCCGACGCCACATGGCCCTGTACGGCACCACCAAGGAGCAACTCGGTGCGGTCGCCGTCGGCATGCGGGAGAACGCCAACCGTCGGCCGGAGGCGCAGATGTACGCCCGGCCGCTCTCGATGGAGGAGTACCTCCTCGCTCCCCCCATCGTCGAGCCTTTCAGCCGTCCCGACTGCTGTCTCAACTCCGACGGAGGCGCGGCAGTGGTGGTCACCTCGGCAGAACGAGCCCGGGACCTCCCGGGTCCGACCGTCCTCGTCTCGGGGATCGGGCTTGGGCATCAAGTGCGGCAGTATCAGATGAAAACGAACTACGTCGCGTACTCCACCGCTGATGCCATGGTCCCGGCCTTTCGGGAAGCCGGACTCCAGCGGAGCGACGTGGACTTCTGCGAGCTGTACGAACCTTTCTCGATTGGCGTGATCGTGCAACTCGAGGACCTCGGCTTCTGCGAGAAGGGTGAAGGCGGACCTTTTGTCGCCGCGGGAAACACTCGCCTCGACGGGTCGATCCCCGTCAACACCAGCGGCGGACAGGCCTCCTGGTGCTACCTCCAGGGGTACACGCCGCTCTGCGAAGCCGTCCTGCAACTCACCGATCGAGGCGGCGCCACCCAGCTCCCGAAGGCCAATGTCGGCCTGGTCACCGGCCACGGCGGCACCAATGCCAACCCCATGATGTACTCGGACGGTTGCATGATCCTGAGGAGAGACGGCTAGTGCCCGCGCCCAAGCCACTGCCCGACACGTCGGGCGAGATGGCGTACTTCTGGGAGCGGGCTCGCGCCGGCACGCTGGTGCAGCAGTACTGCACCGTGTGCCACACCTACCTGTCTCCGCCCGCTTATGACTGCGTCGCGTGCCATTCCGGCCCGGACCCGATCATCTGGCAGGAGGTATCAGGACGCGGCACCGTTCACACGTTTAACGTCTATCACCGCCCCTACCATCCCGGCTTTGCGGAAGACCTGCCGTACAACACGGCCATCGTGGAGCTCGTCGAAGGCCCGATGATGGCGACCCGGATTACCGGATGCGACAACAGCGAGCTCACGGTGGGCATGCCGGTCACGGTGATGTTTGTCGAGCACAACGGAGACCCCGGGCTGCTCATCCCGATGTTCGGTCCCGACAACCGCTAGATCCACGCGCTGGCAAAGAGGCCCTCCAACCAGCCGCTTGCGGGGACGTCCATTCAATCAGCGGGGGATGGCAGCCAGACTTCGAGCGCTCCGAGTTTGACGAGACGATCGAACTCGTCGTCGGTCATATTGAGATCGTCGCGGCAGATCTCTTGCGTGTGCTCCCCCAGCCGCGGGGCCTCGGTGATGAGCGGGCCGACCATGCCGGTCGCCGAGTAGCACGGACCCTCGAACATGACCGGCCCCAGGTCTTGCTGGACGATCGGAACCGGGTAACCGTGGGCCAGGAGATGCGGATCCTCCATCTGGTCGACGGCGGTCAGCACCGGGGAGCACGGAACTCCGAAGCGCTGGAGCCGGCTGGCAACCTCCGACTTCGTCAAGCTGCTGGTCCATGTCGCGAGGTGGCCGTCCAGCTCCGCCCGGGCCGCCCGTCGGGCCGTGACCGAATCGAACTCAGCCTTCGCAGCCCAAGCCGGACGATCAAGTGCTTCCTGCAGATGTTTCCAGTCGCTGTCGTCGCGGATCGTGATGACACACCATTCCTGCTCGCCGGCACAGGGGTAGGCGCCCCATGGCGTTCCGCTTTCCCGATGACTCCCCTGAGGATGGGCCGAGCCGGGATGTAACGCCTCCTTCAAGAGCTGGTCGCCGATCACGGCCATGGTCACCTCGAACTGGGCGACCTCAACGTGGCACCCGGCCTCGCTGCGTTCCCGGCCGATGAGTCCGGCCACCGCGCCGATCGCGACCACTCGTCCCGCGAGGTGATCAGGGAGGATGGTCGTGTTACCTGCGGGCGGATCGTCATCGTCGTAGTCCCACACGCTGAGCAGTCCGGCGACGGGTTGGGTGCTCGGGCCGTAGCCGATCCACCTCGACCACGGGCCACTCGCACCGAGCAGCTGACTGCTCACCATGACCAGGCGCGGGTTGAGCTCGCGAGCAGCCGCGTACCCGACATGCATGGCGTCCATCGACCCCGTGGAAAGGTTCTCGATGACCACATCGGCGCTGCTCATGAGCCGATGGCAGACGGTCAGACCGTCGGGCTGCTTGAGGTTGACTCCGAAGGACCGTTTGGTGCGGCTCGACGAGGCGAACGACGCGTTCATTTCCCCTCCGGCGATCGTCCGGATGAAGTCGGGGTACGTCCGGGTCTCGATCTTGATCACGTCGGCGCCGAGTTCCGCCAGCAGCCGGCCGCCTTCGACGCCGACACCGCCGATTCCGAAGTCGAGTACCCGTACGCCCGCGAGCGGGCGCGACGGCGCCGGTACGGCCGTCACCGGATCCTCCCGGGGGGGGAGCTCTTCGTCCTCGCCAAGCGCCTCGACGCCGGCCTCCGGGCATTGCCGGACACCGTCGACCTCGACGGGTCCGCTGAACACCGGAGCGCTCTGTCCGCTTTCGAGCTTGTAATCGCGAAAGGCCCCTCGAGCCTGCACATGCGGGTTGCTGAGCACTTCGTCAACGGCGAGCACCGGTGTGACCGCGATGCCCCGCCGCTGGGCTTCGTTGGTGGCCTCGAATCTGGTCAGACCGGCGAACAGCTCGCTATAGAGGGGATCCAGGACGGCAGCCAGTTGAGCCCGGACGTACAGCCGGCCCATGTCGGGGTCCTGCAAATAGTCCGGCTCACCGAGCCAGGCACGCATGGCTCTCCACTCCGCCGGACTGACGAGGACCAACCGGATGTATCCATCGAGGCACCGGTAGATGCCGAAAGGGCCGGGGCCGCTGCGCACCTGCGCCGCCGGCAGGCCGGCAGCCAGCAGCGCCGAGGCCATGGGCATCGACCAGTCGGTCGTCTGGGCGGCTGCAGCCATCAGGGAAAGGTCGATGTGCTGGCCGTGACCGGTGTGCAGCTTCTGCCAATACGCGGCCAGCGTTGCGAGCACAGCGGTCGTGGAACCGACGTCGTTGGACAAAGAACTGGGCGCCATAAGTGGCGGCTTCTCAGGAACGCCGGCCTTGAACATCATCCCGCTGGCCGCGTCGAGCACGGCGTCGGTCGCCTCCCACCCTGAGTAGGGGCCCGTCTGACCAAATGGCGTGATGGAGGTGATCACCAGGTGTGGATGCCGGCCGAGGACCCGGGAAGGATCCAGCGCCGGTAGCGGGGGGGAACCGGGCCGGGATGACTCCAGCCAGATATCCGCCCACGACAAGAGCTCTTCCAATCGGGCCTCGGTGAGGCCGGGGTCGACGGCGCCTTTCCCGAGGCTGCGGTAGGCGCGGAACAGGTACGCGTCCTCCGGTTCGCCCCGGTCACCAGGCGGAGGAGGCGGCGGTGCCAGCTCCAGACGTAGCGTCTCCGCACCCAGCTCGGCCAGCAGGCGGCCGGTGAACTCTCCCCAGTACCGGGTTGTGTCAAAGACCCGCAGGCCTTTAAGCGGCTTCGCCGTCAAGTTCGTCGCGTCCTGCCCATACTTGGATAGTTCAGCCCTGGACACTTCAGCCCTCTCCGATCCCCCAAACTGAATGCCGACCGACGGGTCGAGGGGCATACCCTACCATACGGGATTATCGAACGGCACCTGTACTGGTCGCGCCCGGTCGCATCGACGCGGGACAGGCGACCCCTGACCTAATCTACGCGGCATGACCCGGCAGGATGACCTCAAGGATCTGGGGTTCAAGTACGTTCCCATGTTGCATCGGGCGTTGATCAGCATCAGCGGCAGCCGGCTGTTCAACAGTCTCAGCGGCATGCCCATCGTGGAGTTGCACACGACCGGCCGCAAGACCGGGAAGGCTCGTGTCACCACGCTGTCAGCCCCGATCGCCAGCGATGAGCGCGTCGTGCTGGTGGCCTCGAAGGGCGGCGATGCCCGTAATCCAACCTGGCTGCTCAATCTGCAGGCCAACCCTGACGTCGAGGTGTCCGTCGCCGGTCAGCGGCGGGCGATGCGAGCCCGCGTCGCGTCGGTCGGGGAGAAAGCTGAGCTATGGCCGCAAATCGTGGCGGCCTACAAGGGCTACGCCAACTACCAGAAACGCACGGAGCGCGACATCCCTGTCGTCGTCTGCGAGCCTCGGTAAGTGGTCCGCTGAGTCATGCTCCAACCCTTGGCCGGTGTGACAGTGCTCGAGTTGGCCACTGGCGTCGCCGGCCCCTACATGGGGAGACTCTTTGCGGATTATGGTGCCGATCTGATCAAGATCGAGCCACCGCGAGGAGATGAATCGCGCCGATGGGGTCCATTCCTCAATGACGGTCCCGACGACGACACGAGCGCGCTTTTCCTTCACCTCAACGCCAACAAGCGTTCCGCAACGCTCGATCTGGCCCACCCGAGCGGCCAGGAGCTCTTCCGACGGCTGATTCCATCGGTCGATGTGTGCATCGAGTCCTTTGCTCCCGGAGTGCTGGCCGAGTACGGGTTGGACTTCGCATCACTCCACGCCTGCCATCGTTCGTTGATCATGACCAGCATCACGCCGTTCGGCCAGGAGGGTCCATACCGTGCCTATAAGGGCAACGAGATCGTCTACTCAGCACTCAGCGGGATGAATGTCACGCGCGAGCGGGACGGAAGCCCGATAATGCTAGGGGGAAATTTGATTCAGTATCAGACGGGCAATATGGCCGCGATGGCGACCATGGCTGCTCTGCTGTTTCGTGACAGCGGAGGCGAGGGAACGCACATCGACATCGCTCACATGGCTGCGCAGATGGGGTCGGCCGACCAGTCCACGACCAACCTCGTCGGCTACGCGTATACCGGTCGAACATCGACACGGAACCTCACTCCGTCAGGCTCGCGTCGAGCGTCCGCCCCTGTGGTGCCGTTGCCGGCCGGTGCATACCAGTGCTCGGACGGTCCAGTGTGGGTTGCGACTCTGCCGGCCTGGGTACCGCGCCTGCTCAAAGCCGTCAACAGTGCGGAGCTCACCGCCGCCTTCAGTGACCCTGCACTCCTCAACGAGCCTGAGACCGTGGCGCGGATCGATGCGATTGTGACCGAGTGGTTTTTGTCTCGTTCGAGGAGTCAAGCCATGGCCGAAGCGCAAGCGGCGGAATGGTCGGTCATCGCTCTGCAGAGTCCGGTCGAGGTCATCGGGGACCCCCATCTCTTGGAGCGGGGCGCCATCGTGGAGTATGCACACCCCATCGCGGGCAAGGTCGTCGGGCTGGGCCCTCCCTTTCGGTTCGACGATGCATGGATGTTCCGGAGATCGGCCCCCCGCCTCGGCGAACACAACCGCGAGGTATACGGCAAGGTCGGGTTGGACGCCGGCGAGCTTGTGGCCTATCGTGCCGCGGGCGTGATCTAAAGGGGCAGCGATGCAGGTGCTGCCGTTGGCCGGCGTACGGGTGATTGACATGACCGTGGCCTGGAGCGGCCCGTACGCCACCATGTTGCTTGCCGACTACGGGGCCGAGGTCATCCGGGTGGAGAATCCCTGGCTCTTCCCGGCTGCGACCCGGGGCATCTTCGCGCGCCCGTCGGCGGAGATGGTGGCTGCGGCCAGAACCATGACGGTGGCCGGGTATCCGGATCTGGACCCGGGCGGCCGCCCGTGGAATCGCAACGCCATGTTCAACTGGCATGCGCGTAACAAGCGATCCATGACTCTCGACGTTCGTAAGGAGTCGGGCAAGAATCTGTTCTTTCGCCTGGTCGAGGCAAGCGACGTGCTGGTCGAAAACCACCCGCCCCGGATGCTGGACCGCCTGGGCTTCGATTACGAGCGCCTCACAGAGCGCAATCCACGCCTTGTGGTCCTGCGCATGCCGGCGGGCGGGTTGACGGGCCCCTACCGCGATTATGTGGGCTTCGGACACGGTTTCGAAGGGCTCGTGGGTCTCCGGTCCATCCGCGGCGTTCCGGGAACGGCGCCAGAGGATACGCCTATTTCCTTGCACATGGACGCCGCATCCGGCGCCGCCGGCGCCTTTGCCGTCATGCTGGCCCTGCGGCGTCAGGGCCAGACGGGCCAAGGTACTCACATCGATCTCAGCCAGATTGAGAACCTCGTCCAGCACATCGGTGAAATTGTCATGGTGAGCGGAGGCGCCGCATCGATTGGACCGATGGGGAATCGCGATGGGCGCCACGCCCCGCAGGGCGTGTATCCGTGTGCCGGTCAAGACCGGTGGGTCGTCATCTCCGTCGGGTGCGACACGGAATGGGAGGGGCTTCGCCGGGCGATGGGTCAGCCGGAATGGGCGAGCAACCATCGTTTCGATACCGTCGAGGGGCGCCTGGCCGCCCAGGACGAGCTCGACCGAACGCTTTCCGAGTGGACAAAGGACATGGACCGATACGAGGTGTTCCGGCGGTGCCAGGCTGAGGGTGTCCCGGCGGCGCCGGTCATGGATGAGGCCGACGCGTACGCTGATCCCCAGCTCGAGCACCGCGAATTCTTTCGTCCGCTCCACTCTCCTCACACGGGTAGCCACCTCTACCCCGCCCACGCGGTGCGCTGGACGGGACCGCCCCTGAAATGGGAACGCAGCGCGGCCGGCCTCGGCGACGACAACGAGTATGTCTACAAGAACATTCTCAAGCTGACGGACACCGAGTACGAGCAGCTGCAGCTCGAAGGGGTACATATCTCACAGGACTATCTCGACAGCGACGGACACCCCCTGTAAGCGGTCACAGCGAACCACCTGGTCCCCCGTCCGGGACTCAGGACCGGTGGCCTTCGAGCACACGCGACTCGTTTACGCGTTCACCATCTCGAACCGGCTCATCACGTCGATGTATTCGTTGATCATCTCTTCGACCACCTGACGAGCGGGCTTGGCGGTGTTCAACCGGCCTACCGCCTGTCCGACGAAGTAGTTGATGAGCTGTTCGGCACCGGATCCGGGTGTGTACGCGGACCGGGCGATGCGCGCCCGGGCTTCGCCGATCAACATGCCATGCTGTGGCATGCCGAGCGGCTTGGGGTTCGCCGCATCCTCCCACTCGTCGGTCCAGGCGGACCGAAGCTGGCGGGCCGGCTTGCCGGTGCTGGATCGCGACCGGAGCGTGTCTGATGCCGAGGCTTTGAGAAACTTCTCCTTGACGACAGGGTGAGTCTCCGCTTCGTGCGTGGTGAGCCAGACTGAGCCGGTCCATACACCCCCGGCGCCCAGGGCGATCGCGGCCGCCATCTGGCGGCCCGATGCAATTCCACCCGCAGCGATGACCGGCAGACCGTCCATGGCGTCGACGACGTCGGGAACGAGCACCATGGTGCTGATCTCACCCACGTGGCCACCCGCCTCATACCCCTGCGCGACGACGAAATCGACCCCCGCCGCCCTTTGACGCTCTGCGTGCTGCACGGCCCCGACGAGTCCGCCGACGACCGCTCCGTGGGCATGGGCCTCGGCGATCAATGGAGGGGGCGGCGGGCCGAGTGCGCTCACGAACATCTTGACGTTGTACGAGGCTGCCAGCGCCCACAGATCGGAGGCCCTGGACACCAGGTCCGCCCGATTGGCGCTGGCCTTTCGTAGGGCCCTGGCCTCGTCGGGCGGCAGCTCCGGGACGTCATACTTCTTCATGAGATCGTCTACGAACCGCCGATGCGTCTCGGGCAGGTCCGGCCGGGCGCCATCGGGTCCCGTGGTCTCGAACTTCAACGGGATCAGGACGTCGATCCCACACGGATGGCCATGAGTATGCTCCTCGATCCATTTCAGCTCGATCTCGAGTTCTTCCGGAGTGAAGCTCGAGGCACCAAGCACACCGAAGCCCCCCGCGTTGGTAACGGCGGCAATCACATCGCGACAGTGACTGAAGGCCACGATAGGAAACTCGCATCCGACCATTTCGGTTAACCGTGTCTGCATCAGTTCTCCTCTTGCGCGCTCAATCTGCGTTTGGTAACTCTGGGTGCGCTGGGGGGCGAAAAATCGCCAAAACTGTCCCCAAGGTGCAAAGCGCACCCAGCGATGCGCTGCCGGGACCGGGAGAGGTTAGCCCTGACCGTGGTATTCGTCGTCGGTGACTTTAGGGCCCCAAGTCGCATCGCCTTCGGTTATCGAGAGGTGGGTCATGAAGTGGTCCGGAGCGGCACCATGCCAGTGTTCCTCCCCGTCGGGCGTGCTGATGACGTCACCCGGACGGATTTCCGCAATGCGGTCACCGCGGGATTGCACCAGTCCTCGTCCGTCGGTGACGTAAAGGGTCTGACCCCCGGCGTGTGAGTGCCACGCCGTGCGAGCGCCGGGGGCAAAGTGAACGGATACGACGCCAAGGCGCGAGGGAGCCACGCCCCTGCCGACGGCGTCGATCCACACGTCACCCGTGAACCATTGGGCGGGGCCATTGGCAGACGGCTGTTTCTGGACGATTTCCACCGATATTCTCCTTGACGGTCAGCCTCGGGGCCCCTGGTTCAGGCTTGGTCGGCGAGCTCCCGCATCTCCTCGACCGTCTTGATCGGATCCTGGCCCCCGACGGGACTGATCGTGAGCGCAGTGATGCCCGCCTCCTTGAAGGCGCTGATCCTCTCCTGCACATACGACCTGGGCCCGATCAGCTGTGCCTTCTCGAGCCACTCGGTTGGGACTGCGGCCGCGGCCTCCTCTTTCTTGCCGTCGAGGTAGAGGTCCTGGATCGTCTTGGCTTCGTCGGGGTACCCGAAGGCGACGGCCATGTCGTTGTAGAAGTTGGCACCCCGGGCGCCCATCCCGCCCACGTAGAGGGCAAGGTGAGGGCGGTATTGGTCCCTCAGGTCTTCGACGGGCAGATCATCACCGATGGCAACATTGACACTGACGCTGACCTCGAAGGGCAGCCGCCCCTCGCCCCGGCGGCCCAGGCCGGCTTTGAGCGCCTCGCCCCACACGGCACCGACCCGCTCGGGAATGAGATGGATGGGAATCCAGCCGTCGGCGAATTCGGCGGCGGACTCGACCGATTTGGGGGTGAGCGCCGCCCACCAGATCGGAATGTCCGGGCGGACTGGATAGTCCATCAAGTTGAGCGGTTTCCCCAAGCCCAGGCCCTGCCCGGCAGGCAGCGGAACAGAGAGCGCCTTGCCGGAGTACACGACCTTCTCCCGCCTCCAGACGATCCGACAGACACCGATCACATCGATGATTCGCGAGAGGGGCTTGTCGAACGGAACGCCGTGGAAGCCCTCGATCACCTGTGCACCGGAGCTCCCCAGGCCGAGGATGAAACGGCCATCGGACATCTGGTCGATGCTCGCCGCGCTCGCCGCGATGGTGCTGGGTGAGCGGGAGAACACGTTGACGATGCCCGTGGCCAGCTGGACCCGCTCGGTCCTGGCGGCCACGTAGGCCAACCGGGTGAACGCGTCGAAGCCCCACGCTTCGCCGCTGGTCACCAGGTCGAGGCCGGCCTTCTCCATCTCGACGATCTGGTCCACCGCGGACCGAAAGTCCCGCCTGCCACCGATACCGATCCCGGCTCCAATCTTCATCCCGATCACCCTTTCTCGTCCACGGAGCGGCGCCGCAGCTCGCTCTGCACAGGTTAGCGGCCATGCCAGGTGGCCTGCCGCCCTGCCGCGCCACACGAGGATCGCTCCGGAACGCCGACTCGTCACGGCGTGACCCGCGGCCGGCAGCTGAGGGCATCCCCTGCGTGGCGCCAGCGGGACGGATGGCGCCGACTGCGGGACGGATGGCGCCGACTGCGGGACGGATGGCGCTGACAGCGGGACTGGTGGCGCTGACGGCGGGGCCGGTCGAAGACAGCTACGCCGGTGGCTTGGTCTCGAAGCGTTGACGGGCCGCTTCGACGCTCGAGTCCAGGGCGCCGGCGATCGTCGGCCAGTCTGTGCCCAGCTCCCTCAAACGGCCGACCCAGGCGGCCAGATCCGCTTCGACCCGAGCAGCACTTCGGGCCACAGCGGGGAGCATGTTGACGATTTCTTCGGCCGGACGGTCAAAGTACTTGCTGCGCCGCATTGGTTCCTCATGCCTCGTATTGGCGGAATCAGCGATGATTGTGGTAGCCAGTTTCACGCACTCGTTGCATATGAACACACCCGGGCCGGCGACCATTTTGGTGACCTGGTTGTTGGGCTTTTCGCAGAACGAGCACGAGGCGATGACGTCCTCGGTGGGTGCGGTGACAGCTGACATCGGATTCTCCTGTTGCTCCCCGCGGACAAGCCGCAGGACGGTGGTGTAGGGCTGACCGGACTGAGCGGCGCGGGCCCTGACCCGGCGCTTCAAATGTTTTCTGGTCGTCATCCGGTCTCGCTCACTCCGGTCGGTTGCCCCAGCTCCACGCCTCGGAATGGGTGACGGACAACGATCCGAGGACACGATCCCCTTTCCCTCCAGTTGTCAGCCTGCTGGGAAGGCCAGCCGAGGGAGGCGCGGAACTCGCCGTGATTCATAGTGGGGGATGAATCCAGCGAAGTCAAGTGATCGCTCCCGGCGGTCGCGGCGCGGCCCGACGACGAGCGGCGACGATGCCACCTTTTTGTGATGCAGGACGCCAGCGCCCGAACGGTTATCCCGACGCGCGAATGCTCATCAGCGGCGGATCGGAGCCAGACACGAGGATGCCGCTGGACGGAGCGTCCCGGGCCACATACGTGCGGAGAAATGCCTCCGTGGTGGTCTCGACCGCAGGTAGCCACGGACTGCCTGCTTCCAGGGGCGGCAGATGCCCGGCTCCGTGCAGGATCGCCAGGTATTTCGGCCCAGCCGCGTCGGCCCACGTCTGCTCTCCCCACGCCAGCGGGTTAATGGTGTCGGCGTCGCCCTGCGTGACCAGGATCGGGGGATTGGCAGTTGCGGCGACACCAGGCAAGGGTTGGACCGACATGGCGATGACGGCGCGGATCGCAGGCTGCCCGGCCGGCGTCGGTAACAGGCTGACCGCGAGGGCCGTCTCGGCCCCATCGCTGTGGCCAGCCACCCCGATCCGGGACACGTCGACCCCCGCCGCTACAGGTCCGTCTGGGGCTACCAGGGCATCGATGACGAAGCGGACGTCAGCCGGCTGATGGACGATGTCGCTCTCGTCCAGATTGGCGCCGGCGATGGCCTGGTCGGTAAGTGGGAACTCGGGCGCGGCCACCACGAACCCCTGCGCCGCCCACGCTTCGAGCAGTTGCGTGTAGGGCCCGGGGCCGATCTGGAAGCCGTGAGCGAAGACGACAAGGGGCCAGCGACCCGGTGCGGCCGGCATCCACACCAGGGTGGTGAGCTTTCGTGTCGGCGCCACGACAACTCCGTGGCTGATCGTCCGTCGTGACGGGTCGACCAGCGGGAGCACCTCGAAGTGGAGCGGGTACGGCGGTCTGGAAAGCTCGGCGATGGCGCGTCCGGCCGTGGACGTCGGAAGCGGCCCGGTTGCGCCAGGAGTAGCCGCAGTCGGCGCTGCGATGGCCGTCGTGTTCGGCGATGGCACGGTCGAGGCCACGGAGCCCGGGGCGATCGGCGGCTGAGTGCCCGGGGCGGCCGGCGGCTGAGTGCTCGGGGCGACCGGCGGCTGAGTGCTCGGGGTGACCGGTGACTGAGCGCTCGGAGCGACCGGCGGCTGACTACCCGGACCTCGGGCGCTCGAGCAGGCTGCGGCGCACCCGCTGGCCACCAGCATCGCGAGCGCGACACGCCAGATCCGGCCGGGGCGCATCGCCTCACGTTACATCGGGCGATTACGGTCTCGGCGTCTGGCGATTACGGTCTCGTCTTGATGGTGATCGAGATTCGACGTTTCAGGCTGGTTGGGGGTGTGGAAGAATCCGAATTCCTGGCCGCAGACAAGCTCGTTCAGACGGAGTTCGCTTACCAGCAGCCGGGCTTGCTGAGGCGGACTACGGCTCGCGGGAATCACGGTTCGTGGACCGTGGTCGACCTGTGGAACAGCCAGGCCGACGCGGACCGCGGCAATGAGCGCTGGGGGCAAGATACGGCGACCGAGGCATACACGCACCTCGTCGATCCCACCTCGGTGACCAGTGAGCGGTATGAAACCCTCGACTGAGCTATTGCTGGACGAGGAAGACCGTGTTGCCCTCCGGGTCCTCGATGGCTGCGAGGGTCGGCCCCCCGGGAACGTCAAAGGCTTGGACGGTGACCTTGGCGCCGAGCGACTCGGCCGTCACGAGGGACTGGTGAAGATCCCGGACCTGGACATACAAGCTCACGCCGGGTTGAGACCCCTCCCGGATGTGCCCGGCGGGGCCGGGCTCGGGACCACCCAATCCGGGTGCAATCGCCATGATAGGACCTTCGCCGATCTCCCAGCCGAACAGCGAACGGTAAAAGTCGGCCTGGACCTTCGGATCACTGGCGGTGATCTCCCAGTGCACCACCGGCCTGGCCCAGTCTGGTGGAGTGGTCACGGTTCTCAGCCTAGGCCCGGCGAAGGAGCAGGATGACCGACCGCGAAGCGCGCATCGATCCCGGTGAGCGGGTCCGCGATTACACGGACCGCTTCCGGCGGTTTCTGGACGAGGACGTCGCCTCGCTCGAGAGCAGCCTGGCCGAAGCGGGGGTGGGGACGCCGGGTCAGCCCGGCCATGACGACGCCGGCCGTATGCATCCAGTCGTGTGGGAAGCCCGTCGCGAGGTACAGCGACGCGCTCGGCGCCGCCGGTCTGTACGCCCCGCACATCGGCACCCGATTTGGAGGAGGCGGCTTCACCAGGGTGGAGATGCACCACGTCGAGGAGTTCGTCTACCGCTGCTCCGGCCTGGGCCTGGGCCTGGCCGCCCTGGCCTGGACCGAAGGTCCGAGTCCGGCGTGCGAGCACTTCTCGGATGCAGCCCGCGAGCAGTACCTGACGCCAATGGTCCAGGGCCAGATGACAGCAGCGTTCGCCAACACCGAACTGGGCGTCGGAAGCGACGTGCTGGCAATGACGACCCGTGCCGAGCGCCGGGGCGCCGACTGGGTCATCAATGGCCGCAAGGCTTGGATCACCAACTCCCATTTCGCCGACGTCATCCAGGTCGTGGCGGTGACGGACCCAGGCGCGGGAACGAAATCCCTGTCGATGTTTCTCGTCGACAAGGACGCGCCCGGGTTCCGTCGGGGAGGGGACATTCCAACGATGATGGATGACGGGTTGACCGGTGAGCTCGAGTTCCACGACGTCCGGGTGCCGGCCGACGGCGTGGTCGGGGAGATCGGCGCCGGATTCGCTTTGGCCATGACCTACATCAACTGGCGCCGCCTCTGTCGGGGGGGCATGTGCGCGGGATGGGGTGAGTGGCTCATCGAGCGAGCGGTGGAGCGGTCGCGGCAGCGACGCTCGGGTGGGCGGCCCATCGGAGACCTCCAGGCGATTCAGCATCTTCTTGCCCAGATGGACCTCGACGTGTACCAGGCGCGGGCCACGTCCCTGGTGGCTCAGGCCAGGCTGGATCAGCTGGGACCGTTCGACATCCCGCTGCATCCTGACGTGCCCCGTCTGGTCAGCCTGGTGAAAGTGATCAATGACGAAGCATTCTTTCGGGTCAGCGATCGGGCCGTGCAGGTCCACGCGGCGAGCGGGTTGCGGCGCGGGTCACCCGAGGAGAAGCTGTTCCGCGTGGCGAGAAACCTGCGCATTCCGGCGGGGACGACCGAGGTGCAGTTGAACGCCATCGCCAGAAGCCTCCTGCGGACCGAAACCACGGAATGAGCGGGACGAGGCCGCGCCGGACCGAGGTCTCCCCGGGCCAGGGCGAGGCGGCCGACGGCGGGCCGCCCAGCCCCGTTCGAGCCGAGCGGCGTGGCGCGTGATATCGCTCGGCTGTGTGACGGGCCGGTTCCAACCCGTCCACGCCCAGCATCTGGCGCTGTTCGACACCGCCCTGGCCCGCTGCGGGCACGTCGTCGTCGCCGTTACGAATCCCGATTCCAGCGCCCGCCATCAGGAGGCCGCGTCGGCACACCGGCACACGGCCAGGGCCAATCCATTCACTTACTTTGAGCGGCTCCTGATACTGCAGGCGGCCCTGGACGAACGCGGCCTGGCCGGCAAGGCGACGATCGTGCCGTTCGATGTGACCCGTCCCGACCTGTGGCCCGAGTACGTACCGGTGACGGCCAGGCAGTTCGTCCGGGCGTACAGCGACTGGGAGCGCGAGAAGGGCCGCCGGCTGGCCGGGGCCGGTTACGCCGTGACGCTGTTCGACGGCGACCCGGCCCGCCGGCTGTCCTCGAGTGACATCCGCGCCCACATGTGGTCCGGTGGCGACTGGCAGCATCTGGTCCCGGCCGCGACCGTCCCGGTGCTCCGTCAGCTGCTCGACGACGTCCCGATCCGGGACCGAGGATGAAGCCACCCGGCTACGGGGAGTCGCACCCCCGCCTCGACGATGATCGTCTGCCGGTGATCCTCGTCGTGCTCGACGGGCTCGGCGACCGTCCTGTCCCCGAGCTCGGCCACCGTACCCCCGCCGAAGCGGCCCACACTCCGGTCCTCGACCGGCTGGCCCGCCGGGGTGCCTCCGGGTGGCACATCCCCTTCGGATGGGGGCGAGCTCCGGCCTCAGAGCTCGCCCACTGGGCCATGTTCGGCTTCGGAGACGTGCCATTTCCGGGTCGAGCCGTGCTGGAAGGGCTCGGCGCCGGCCTCGATGTGCCGACCGAAGTAGCAGTTACCTTCGCGGCGCTGCGCACCTCGCGGGTGCTCGACGGCCGGGCCCTGGTCACCGGCCGGGCCGGCCGTGACGACACGGCCGACGCCGACTGCCTGCTCGCCTGCCTGGCCCCGCTCATGGACCAGTCCGGAGTCCGGATGCACCCCGTTGGGGCCGGCGAGGCCATCCTGCTGCTGACCCGCCACCATCGGGGCGACGTCACGGACTCCGATCCATTCTTCGAAGAGCTTCACCCGTGGCTGCGGGTCCGACCTATCCGGCCGGCTGGCGGCGCACCCGACGCCGCCGATCCCGACGCCGCCGCCGTGGCCGACGAGCTGAATGTCCTCCTGCTCGAAGCTCGCCACGTTCTGATCAGCAGCCTGGTCAATGAGGAGCGCAAGCGGCGCGGGCAGCCAGCGCTGGACCTGCTGACCACCAAGTGGTCGGGGGCGCGCCAGCCCCTCCCTTCCTTCGCCGAGCAGACCGGCGTGGCCGGCGGGGCGGTCACCAGTACCCGGCTGTACTGCGGTTTCGCCACCCTGCTAGGAATGGCCCAGTCCCACGTCGGGCCGGGCGAGGATCTCGCCAGTGACATGGCCGGCCGCCTCGACGCGGCCGGCCATCTCATCGCCGGCGGCGCTCAATTCGTGCATGTGCACACCAAGGTCACCGACGAAGCCGGCCACTCGAAGCGGCCCCTCGCTAAACGAGACGTGCTGGAGGCGCTCGATCCCGGCTTGGCCGCTCTCCTGGCCCTCGCCGACGGCGCCATCGTCGCCGTCACCGGCGACCACGCCACCCCGTCGGTGAACGGCGTGTTGCACACGGCCGACCCAACCCCGCTGGTGATCGCCGGGCCGACCATCCGGTCCGACCGGGTCAGCGCGTTTGGTGAATGGGCCGCCCAGGAGGGCTGGTACGGGCGGGTGCGATCGAGCGAGCTGCTGCCGCTTCTTTTCAGCCACGCCAACCGTCCCAGCTTCCTGGGCCACCGGGCCACCCCCCGCCTCACGCTGGCCCTGCCCGATGAGCCGGAGGCCATGCCATTGGCCTGACAACGGGCACCACCATCACGTCTCGGCACCATCGGCAGGAAATCCGCCGCGTCGCAGCACAGCTGACCCGACATTCGGTTAGGTTCTCCGGAAGGAGCGTGGCCGTTACGAGCTCATTGGACAGGTCACTCCTGCCATGGCGGTTGCCGAGAGGAGCAGCGATGAAGGTCGACATGATGACCGCCGGAATGCCGCTTCGCAGCATGCCACCCCTGGCACGAGACGCGGCCCGGGCTGGCTTCTCGGGGCTGCTCTTGACCGAAACGGGCAGAACCGCCTACCTCTCGTGTGCGGTCGCAGCTCTGGCCGCCGACATCGACCTGGCGACGGGCGTTGCCGTAGCCTTTCCACGCAGCCCCATGATCACCGCGAAGATCGCCTGGGAGTTGACTGACGCCAGCCGCGGTCGCTTCCGGCTGGGTCTGGGTACTCAAGTGCGGGCTCACATCGAACGGCGCTACTCGTCGCCCTTTGATCCACCCGGACCGCGCTTGCGCGAATACCTGGTCGCTCTGCGGAGGATATTTGCTGCTTTCCGCGGTGAATCGCGGCTCGATCATCAGGGGGACTTCTACTCCTTCAGTCTGTTACCCGCCCAGTGGAGCCCCGGGCCGATCGACTATCCCGACCCTCCTCTGGATATCGCCGCGGTCAACCCATGGATGCTGCGTATGGCGGGGGAGGTTGCCGACGGGGTACACGTGCACCCCTTGAACACCGTCAGCTACCTGCGCGACATGGTCATGACCGAGGTGGCGGCCGGAGCGGCTAAAGCCGGTCGCGATCCGGCCGAAGTATCGCTCATCGTGCCCTGTGTAACTGCGGTGGGCGACAGCTCCGAGGAGCTTGCCACCCGGCGGGAGACCGCTCGGGCCCAGGTGGCCTTCTACGGATCGACGCCGAACTACGCCTTCCAGTTCGAGCGGCTGGGCTTCCCGGAGACAACAGCCCGGGTCCGAGAAAAGCAGAAGATGGGGGACCTGCCCGGCATGAGCGCGGCGATCACGGATGACATCCTCCAGCACTTCATCATCGAGGCCGCCTGGGACGACGTGGCCGACCGAATCGTGGAGCGGTACCGGGGGATCGCCGCTCGCGTGGTGCTCTACGACGTCGGCACGGACTACCGACGCGACCCCAAATCGATCAGCCGGTGGGGTGAGGTCGCCAGAGCGGTGGTCGCCGCCACCGAAGGGAAGTGAGGTCAGCCGGGAGAGAGCTAATGGGGGGGAAAGAGATCAGTTACGGCTTCGGGATCACCGACGCTGGTAGCCGATGTTGCTCGTCGAATGTACTCCTCGACTGGTGGCCACCGTGCCACGTGTTGATCGCCGTTCGTGGCGTAGCGAATGTAGGTCACGTCGGCGATGTCTAGCCGGAAAAGATGGAAGTAGGGTTCTTCCGGTTGCCAGCCGAGAACGGCTACGCCCTGGCAGTAGGCGGCACGCCGCAGCGGGTCTGTTTCAGGCAGTGCATGACCCCGGACCTTCACCTCGCCGTCCGCCCCATCGCGGCTGGCGACGATACTGTGCACAAGGATCCGAGAATCGCGAAGCAGGTCCAACGCTTTCAGCGAGCGCCACATCATCGACAGCCAGAGTTCGCCGTCGAGGACGAGCGGCTCGACCGGACTGAGGCGGGGGCTTCCATCCCGGCGCGTGGTTACCACCAGGAGCACGCCGGGATTGATGAGCCGATTGCGAGCCAACTCGCCCAGGGCCGGAGCGCCAGCTTGAAGGTCCCCCCAACGCATGACCATAGCGTTCCACAATCACTCCGGAATTGCCTGTTGTTTGGGACAGCAACGGCGGCACCAGGAGCCAGAACGTTTGGCCTAGGCTTTGCGATGGTGTCACCTCGCGGCGCGGCCGGCTCCGACGGACTTACGTTCGCAGGGCCGGCGCGGACACCCGGCGTCACAACATAGGAGGATGCGTCATGGCAGAAGACTTGTGGACGCTGCGCAGCCAGCGTTTGCGTCGGGTTAACCACCAGGGCGACGCCCTTCGTCTGGGGATGACCTGGACCGAGGAGGATCTGGTCAATCCCCAGGGTTGGTGGAAAGCGCGCACGGGATGGGCCACCCGGGAACATTCCATTTTGGGGGGCTGATCGAGGAGGTCAGCAACGGGGTGTTCGAGGCCGGCGGTAAGCCTGCTGTGTTCACGGTCAGCGACATCTGTGACGGTGTGGTGCAGGCCACCGACGTATGAGCTATTCATTGGCAACCCACCAACCCCCTCTTCGGGCTCGACAACGTGATCATTACGCCCCACGCCGCCTACTACTCGGAGGAGTCCATCCGGACCGTCCGCGAGTTCGCCGCCGACGAGGTGGTACGGGTCCTTAGCGGCCGGGGGGCCCTCTCCCCCGTAAACACGATATGAGCGTGCCAGCGGGTTAGGAGAGCGGCGGCCCTGGTCTTTTCGCAGAGCGGGGACGAAGCAAATCATCGAACGCAGTTTTGATTCGGACCGCTCAGCCGTAGTCGGTCGAGAGCCTCGCGGAGCGAGGGGCCCGCAAGTAGATGTTTGGCGTTTGTGGGATGATTGTCGTCGTGATGCCTCCGTCGGGCAACGTCACTTTCCTTTTCACAGATGTTGAGGGCTCGACGCGGTTATTTCAACGCTTCGGTGATGCTTTCGTGCGGCTGTTGGAGGAGCACCGGCGGATGGTCCGAGCCGCGGTGGCGGCGAACAATGGGTTTGAAGTTCAGACGGACGGTGACGGCTTCTTCGTCGCGTTCGGGGATGCGACCGACGCCGTCGCCGCCTGTGTGAACGCGCAGCAGAGCCTGACCCGCCACGGTTGGCCTCTCGGCGGGGAGATTCGGGTCCGGATGGGTCTGCACACCGGTGTAGCGACGCCGACGCCCGAGGGTGACTACGTGGCGCTGGCAGTGCATCAAGCCGCCCGGGTGGTGGCTGCCGCCCACGGCGGTCAAGTGCTGCTTTCAGCACAAACGGCTGGGCTGTTGAGGAACGCCCTCCCGTTGGGCACCAGTTTGGCACAGTGTGGCCGTTTCGTCTTGAAGGACTTTGATGAGCAGGAGCCGCTGTACCAGCTGCTCCATCCCGATCTGCAGGCCAGTTTCCCGCCGCTGCGGGCCTCGCCGGCGATACCTCACAACCTGCCGGACGTTCGGTCCAGCTTCGTGGGCAGGCATGGCGAAATGCTTGCCCTGGACGAGCTGCTGGCCGCGAATCGACTGGTGAGTGTGGTCGGCCCCGGGGGCGTAGGCAAGACCCGACTGTGCGTCGAGCTGGCAGCCCGTTCTGCATCCCATTTCGGCGAGGGCGCCTGTCTGGCTGATCTGTCGCCGCTGTCCGACCCTTCTCTGGTGGATTCCATCATCGCTGCCGCCTTCGGGGTTCGCGACATGACCGGATCCGACGTACTCGGGACGGTTTGTCATGGGCTCGCCGGGCGTGAGGTCTTGCTGGTGATGGACAACTGTGAGCACGTCCTCGACGCCGCTGCCTCTGCCGCGGACCTGATGTTGTCGGCCACATCCGGACTGCGGATCCTGGCCACGAGCCGGGAGGCATTGGGCGTGACCGGCGAGCAGATCTGGCCTCTCGCCCCCCTGAGTGTGCCGGACAAGGTTGATGACGCCGTCGGAAACCATGAGTCGGTACGCCTGTTTGAGGACAGAGCCCGGCTGGCCCTGCCCGGATTCAGCCTCACGTCACAAAACGCGGCCGCGGTGACATCTATATGCCGCCATCTCGAGGGGCTACCTCTTGCCATCGAGTTGGTCGCAGCCCGGGTCTCAACCATGTCACTGGCGACCATCGCGGCCCACCTGGAGAGCGGGGTCGACTCCGCCTCTGGCTGGGCTCGTAGAAAGGCGGGGCGGCACGGCAGTCTCGAGACGACCATCGACTGGAGCTACCAGTTACTGGATGAGACTGATCAGAAGGTGTTCCGTGCCCTTTCGATCTTCGCGGGAGGCTTCACCGGCGATGGGGTTCACGCCATCGTTCACACCGAGCGTCCCCTCGACCGGCTGGCTGGGCTCGTTGAGAAATCCCTGGTCGTCTACGACGTCGACGTCGACCGTTACCGCCTCCTCGAGACCATCAGAGCGTTCGGCCGAGTCCGCTTGGACCAGGCGGGTGAGACCGACTCGGTCGCCTCCGAGCACCTTCGCTTCTATGCCGCCGTTGCGGATGACTCTTACGCTTCGGCGTTGACCTCCAGGGACGCCCATACCTTCGCCATGGTCGACCGCGAAATCGACAACATGCGGGCAGCGTGCGCATGGGCAGAACAGCACGCCGCCCCCGAGGGACTCAGATTGGTTGGTGGATTGTTCCTCCACTGGTTCTACCGGGCGCCGGCCGAAGGTCGCACTTGGGCAGACCGCCTTCTTGCCGCTGTCCCGCAGGATGAACCGAGTTGGACCGGGATGCTTCTCGCAGTCCGGTCCGTCTGTTCGTGGGCCATGGGGGACGCTGAGGGGGCGCTCAAGGATTCGGAGCGCGCCGTCGCTGTTCTGCGTGGCAGCGACGACCGTGGTGCCCTGGCCCAGGCATTGATGGCCAAGGCCGTCGCGTCGGGCGTATCCGACCCGGTCGGTTCCAAGGCCATCCACCTGGAAGCGTGGGAGTTGGCTAGTCGCCAGGGTGTACCTATGGTCGAAGTGGCGGTTCTCAACAACCTTTCGTCTCTTGAAAAGGCGGCCGGCAATTACGCGGCAGCCCTCGAGTACGCGGAGCAGGGAATGGCCGCTCTCGCAACCAGCGACCCCCCAGCAGCCAGCCAGGCGGTGATCAGGCTCAACCTCGGATTCGCAATGCTTCACACCGGGACACCGCCGCCCGCCGTGCATCCGATCTTCGGCGAGGCGTTCGAGTGGGCGACTCAAATCCGCTCACCCATGATCCTGGCCTGGTGCATCGAGGGATTAGCCGCAACCATTGCCACTTCGAACCCGGAACAATCAGCCCGGCTCCTGGGCGTCGCCGAGACGGTCCGGTTCCAGCACAACGTCGGAATCGACGACGATGACAAGGCTGAGATCGAAGCGACCCGACGGCTCGTCGATAACCAGCTAGGCCCGGAACGAACCAGCGAACTCATGAGCTCAGTGCGAGACGTTAGCCTGGAGCAAGCAATCGAAATCGCTCGCACTCAGTCACTCTAGGGGACACACGACCGTCGGGGAGTGTTGATTCTGCGAGCCATCAAGCTCAAGGGGTTGCCGTATCGAGGTCACATCTGGCAGTCCAGCCAAGGAGCGAGCCCGTCTTCGAACTTCGGTGTGACGCGCCACGACAGGGTCTCCTCGTACTCCTATCAACCACCGGCCTCGCCGGGGATTCCCTGGCCTGTTGCGGGCTGCCGGGCAGTCCCTGACGGTAGCGGCGCCCGAGTCCCCCGGCCGCCGCCTTGAGACGACCGGCCGGCCTTCTGTTCGCCTTAGTACTTCGAATCTCAACTACGTTGATGATCTCAAGGCTCCCCCTATGGGCCGCCATGTCCTGTTCGCCCGCATACCTTCAAGAGCAAGATCATCAACGTAGTTGAGATCTGAAGCACTTAGCTCGACTCCGGGACCACGCCTTCGGGCCCGGGCGGAGGCCAGGGCCGCCAGGCGCGCCGGTTTAGGTAAGGATGATTACCTTAGGATTCCATTCGCGCTGAGCGCAGTGATCTCATCGTCGCTCAGACGGAGCACCTGGAATGCTGGCCCGGATAAACAAAGGGAGCCCTATGAGCGACATCGACACCGGAACCACCGACCTCCTGGCCCGCGTCGAGGACGGCGTCGGGGTACTGACCATGCACCGGCCGGAGCGGCGCAACGCCCTGTCCGGCTCCATGATCTCCGGCCTGGTGCAGATGCTCGCCCGCTTCGAGACCGACCCCGAGGTTGGCGCGGTCGTGCTGACCGGGGCCGGCGGGGCGTTTTGCGCCGGCGGGGACGTCAAGGCCATGGCCGAAGGCAACACCGGCGGGCCCACCGCGTCGATCGACGAGCGCATCCACCAGCAGCGGCTCAGCCAGCGGGCGACCAGCGGCCGGCTATGGGAGATGCCGAAGCCCACCATCGCCGCCTTGCCCGGACCGGCCGCCGGCGCCGGCCTGTCGCTGGCCCTGGCCTGCGACCTGCGGTACGCGGTATCCGGGACGGTGCTGACGACCGCGTTTGCCCGGGTCGGGTTCTCCGGCGACTACGGCGGCACCTGGCTGCTCACCCGGCTGGTCGGGGCGGCCAAAGCCCGCGAGCTCTACTACTTCTCTGACCGGCTGGCGGTGGAGGAGGCGGAGCGGCTCGGGATCGTCAACGCCGTGTTCGCGCCCGATGCGTTCGAGACCGAGGTGATGGCGCGGGCAAGGCGGTTGGCGGACGGTCCGCAGGTCGCGTACCGGTACATGAAGGAAAACCTCAACCGCGCCGTCAACGGGTCCTTCGGCGAGTGCCTCGACATCGAAGCGACGCACCATGTCCATACGGGCCTCACCGAGGACCACCGGGAAGCAGCCCGGGCGTTCGTCGAACGGCGCGACCCGGTGTTCCACGGGCGCTGACCGGGGCCGCCCGGACCGCATGTCCGGCGTGAGAAGGGCCAGCACCGCCAGCTCGGCCAGCCATCCTCGTCCTGGAACTGGCCCGGCCACCCCCGCCCGCCTCGTTCCCCACGCGGGTCTGGCCCACCCCGCCCGGGCCCACCAAGGTGATCAGCCGACCAGGCGGGTCTTACCCGCCCCGCCCGGGTCCCACCAAGGTGGTCAGCCGCCCCTCCGTCGTCGCCCTAACCACCAGGGCGGTCGCATGGGGGGTACGAGCGCCCGCGCCATCGGGAGCCACGACCTTCGTGCCATCATGCGGTGGTGGAGCCGCCGTCGGCCTTCCGAACCGACCTCTACCGTGGCACGGCGGCGTACTACGACCGGTACCGGCCTCGTTACCCGACTGTTCTGCTCGAGGATCTCCGTCGCCGGCTGCCGATTTCAGGCCGCGGCCGGCTCCTGGATCTCGCTTGCGGCGGCGGCCAGATCGCCTTCCCTTTGGCCGGGCATTTCGCCGAGGTGGTGGCGGTCGACCAGGAGGCCGAGTCGATCCACTTGGCCCGGTCCAAGGCCGAGGCGCGCAGGATTACCCACATCCAGTGGATGATCGGGTCGGCCGAGACCGTCGCCCTTGGCGGCCCGTTCGAGCTGGTGGCCGTCGGCAATGCGTTCCACCGGCTGGACCGGCAACGGGTGGCTGAACGGACGCGTGACTGGCTGCAGCCTGGGGGTGGGGTGGCGCTGGTTTGGAGTAATGGCCCGTCGCGGGGTGACCAGCCGTGGCAGACGACAATGGAGGCCGTTTTGGCTGAGTGGATGGCTCGGGCCGGCGCCACGGATCGGATTCGGGGCTGGGAAGCAGCAATGGAGGTCGACCCGCACGAGAAGGTGCTACGCCGAGCCGGCCTGGACTATGCGGGCAAGTTCGAATTCATCGTTGAGCGGACCTGGACGATCGAGACGCTGACCGGGCTCGTGTACTCGACGTCGTTCCTCAATCGAGGCGTCCTGGGCGGGTTGGCCAGGGAATTCGAATCCGATCTAGCGAAGCGGCTGCTCGCCACGGTTCCCGACGGCACGTTCCATGAGAAGGCCAGCTGCGCCTACGACCTGGCGAGAAAGCCCTGACCACAGTCGCAGTTTTGATTTGGTCATCGGGGCGAGTCCCCGGGTACTCCACCAAGCTGCGACAGGGTAGCTCCCCGCCGTGTTACCCGGAGTCCTCAGGTCGGCGCCGGGGACGTCGCTGATCTGTCTCGACGACGTGTTGGGCTTGTTCCGCCGGAGCGCCGAAGTGGAGGAGGCGTCCACCGAAGGCGATGGAACAGACAGCGAACCACGCCCACCCGAACGCTAATCCGCCCAGCACGTCGGTGAGCCAGTGGACGCCGAGGAACACCCGGCTGGAGGCGATGCCCACCGGGAGAGCGACTGCGAACCCAGCCAGGATGGCCTTGGCGCGCGGCGTCCGACCGATTCCGACGAGGAGCGCGAATGCGGCGAAACACGCGGCCGAGGCGGCCGCGTGACCGGACGGAAAAGACGGGCCGCTGAAGCCGGTGAGCCGGTCGATATCCGGACGGGTCCGATCGATGATCCACTTGATCAGGTCGACGAAAGCGAATTGGCCGCCGACGGTAAGGAGCAGGAAGCCGGCCACGGCGATCAGCCGTTCTCGCCTCGTCACCGCAAGGCACATCAGGCCGGCAAAGGGTCCGAGGAAGACCGCGCCGCCCAGCACGGAGAGGTCCCGGAGGAACCGGGTCGAGGCCGGGCCGGCGTGCGCAGCCGCGAAGCGCGCCGCGCCAAGGTCGAAGCGAGCGAAGCCGATATTGGTCCGGACCATCCACAGCATCAGCCCGAACGCAACTGCTCCCGCAACGAGGAGGATGAGGGCGGCGGTCAGCACCAGACCGGTGACCGAGTTGGGATCCAGACGCGAACTGGCCAGGGCCGCCGCCCTGGGGTGGCGGTGTACCTCAGCCCGGATGTGCTCCGGTTCAACGCGGGGGACGAGCTGGAACGCGGTCCATCGGTGGGCGGCCAGCCAGGTCGCCGTCCCGGTCAGGGCCATGAGTCCGATGGTGATACCGATGATCAGCATGCGACGGTTTGGAGAGTGTGGCCGGAACCGTATCCTGTCATGAGGCGACGGGCTCCGGGGCACGGGCGCCGCGCCGTCCAACGCCACGTCCACGGCTCCCGCCGGGTTCATCGGGAGGCACAGGTTGCCGCCCAGGGACTTCTTGTTTCGATGAGCCACCCGGCGATCGAGGTCACGGTGGGCCCGACCTGGATACGGCGGACGCCTGGGGCGAACTTGCTCCTCTCAGGCCCCGGGCACGACCGGTCCACAACTGGATGACGACTATGGCCGTCCAGAGCGCGGCCAAGCCCAAGCACAGACCGGCGATCGTATCGGTCGGATGATGCTCGCCTCGATAGATTCTCGATAGGGCCACGCAGGTGGTGAGGGCCGCAGCAAAGACCCACGCGGCGATCCGGGGGAGGCGTTTCGACGTTGCCACCATCACGAGGACCGCCATCCCTCCGTAGAGCACCGTGGTGGCAGCCACGTGGCCGGACGGCCAGCTGGAAGTCGACGGGGTGGAGCCGAGATGCGGGGCCCCGGGACGGGGCCGACCGACCGCAGAGTTGGTGATCAGAAAGACAGCTAGCTCCGCCGTCAAGCCAGCAACCAGCAACCAGGCGTACGTCCCCCACCGGCGCAGCAGCAGCACCAGCGTCACGAGTGCCGCCACCGAGGCGATGCCGACGGTATCGGCGAGGACGGTGAAATCTCCGCTGATCCTGTTCCATAGCGAATGCCGGTGCGGCACAAACCACTGATTCACGTGCTCGTCCCAGCGCCCCAATCGACCATGCGCGCCAAAATGGACCATCAGGAAGCCCGCACCGATCAGGACCGCCGCCGTCAGGAGGATGAACCCAATGAGACAAGCGAACACGGCGACCGCGGGGTGCATGCCGTCGAGCACCCGGCGAGCCCGAGCGGGAAGCTTCGGCCGCCCGGCGGGCGGTGGTGCCAGCAGCGTCTGATTCCCGGCGTGTGAATCCGGGGCGGGCGAGCCGAAGGCCCAAAGAACCACGCGCCGCCCGGTGGTTCGGCCCCCGTTCGCGCCGGCGCGCAACTCATCGTCAGCGCCGGCCCATGTTGCAGACACAGATCCCCTCTCCTCGTTTTCCCAGGTATCTGGCCTACAGTGAGATACCCCTCCTGGCGGCGACGCAAACTCGGGGTCGTCTCCAGGGTCGGGGGACGAGAATTCATGATCGGGGAACAGGTCGCCAGCATGACTGGAGCGGCATGGGAGATTATCGGGGGGCGCCGCTATGATCGAAGGCGACGGATGGATCCGCGACCAGGGGAGAACGAGATGAGAACACGGGGTGCTGTCATCACCAAGGCGCCGGGCACCTACGAGGTCATCGACATCGAGCTGGACGAGCCCCGCCAGGGTGAGCTGCTGGTGAAGATGGCGGCCTCGGGTCTGTGCCATTCGGACGACCACATCGCCACCGGGGACCTCCCGGTTGAGGTCTACCCCTTCTGCGGAGGCCACGAGGGCGCCGGGGTGGTAGAGAGAGTGGGTCCGAACACCGTCGGATTCGAGGTAGGCGACCATGTCATCTTCTCGTTCGTGCCCGGCTGCGGCCGGTGCCGGTGGTGCGCCTCGGGCATGCAGAACCTGTGCGATCTCGGCGCCGGTGCGCTCAGCGGGGGTCGCCTCGAAGATCCGACCAGTTTCCGGATGCACACCGTCGACGGCGATCCGGTCGGCCAGTTGTGCGGTATCTCGACCTTCGCGGAGCGCACGGTGGTGAGCCTGGCGTCGGCGGTCAAGATCGAAAAAGATCTGCCGCTGGAGAAAGTGTGCCTGCTCGGCTGTGGCGTGGGTACCGGGTGGGGCTCGGCGGTCAACTCGGCCCAGGTCGGTCCGGGTGACACCGTCATCATCATGGGCGTCGGTGGCATCGGCATCAACGCGGTGCAGGGGGCGGCCCTGGCCGGCGCTTCCAATGTCATCGCGGTGGACCCGGTGGAGCTCAAGCGGGAGAAGGCCCTCCAGCTCGGCGCCACCCACGCCTTCGCCGACATCGCCGAGGCCGACGAGTTCGCCAAGAGCGTGACCAACGGTCAGGGGGCCGATTCGGCCATCGTGACCGTGGGGGTGACCAAGGGCGAGCACGTGGGCCAGGCCTTCGCGGCCATCCGCAAGGCCGGCACGGTGGTGGTCACCGGTATCGGCAACATGGAGGAGGTCGGCATCCCGGTCGCGCTCAGCGAGCTGACCCTGTACCAGAAGCGGATCCAGGGCGCAGTCTTCGGAGCGTCCAACCCCAGCTCCGACATCCTGCGCCAGGCCCAGATGTACCGGGACGGCAAGATCAAGCTGGACGAGCTGATCACCACCACCTACACCCTCGACCAGATCGCCCAGGGCTACGAGGACATGCACGCCGGCAAGAACATCCGCGGCGTCATCGTTTACGATTGACCGTGTTCGTTGCCAGTCGGCAGAGGTGCAGAGTGTCACATGGCTGAAGACATGGTCGCAGGAGAGCCGCGGTACGAGGTCATCGTCATCGGGGCCGGGGTTTGCGGGATCTACACGATCTACAAGCTCGCCGGGATGGGCGTCCGGGCCACGGTGATCGAGGCCGGCTCCGACGTCGGCGGCACCTGGTACTGGAACCGCTATCCAGGGGCCCGCTTCGATTCGGAGAGCATCTCTTACGGGTACTCGTTCTCCGACGACCTGCTTCAGGAGTGGGACTGGAAGGAGCGCTTCTCCGGCCAGCCCGACAACCTGCGGTATCTGCAGTACGTAACCGACAAGTTCGACCTCCGGCGCCACATGCAGTTCGGTCGCACGGTCGAGTCGATGGTGTTCGACGAGGGGACGTCCTGCTGGACGGTCCACCTCGACGATGGGCGGGACCTGACCAGCCGGATCGTGATCACCGCGGTGGGCCTGCTGTCGGCCCCGACCCTCCCCCGCTACGAGGGCATGGATTCGTTCGAAGGCGGCTCGTGGCACACCTTCAATTGGCCGCGGGAGCCGGTCGACATGACCGGTAAAAAGGTGGCCGTCATCGGCACGGGCGCCACCGCCGTCCAGGTCATCGGCGAGATCGCCGACAAAGTTGGCGACCTGACAGTATTCCAGCGGCGGCCTAACTGGGCGGCGCCTCTGCACAACGCCGAGATCTCCCCCGAGGAGATGGCCGAGATCAAGACCCGTTACGACGAGGTCTTCGCCCTCTGCCAGCGGACGCCTGGTGGCTTCATCCACGAGCCCGACCGGCGGCCGTTCTTCGAGGTGCCGCGTGAGGAGCGCCTCGCCATGTGGGAGAAGCTGTACAACGAGCCGGGCTTCGGGATCTGGCTGGCCAATTTCCGGGACACGTTCATGGACGAAGCGGCTAATGCCGAGCTATCCGAGTTCATCGCCGACAAGATCCGCTCCCGGGTGCACGACCCGGTCGTCGCCGAGAAGCTGATCCCCAAGGACCACGGCTTCGGAGTGCAGCGGGTGCCGCTCGAGACCAACTACTACGAGGCCTACAACCGGGACAACGTCCACCTGGTCGACCTCCAGGAGACGCCGATCGAGCGGATCACCCCCGCGGGGATCCAGACCACCGAGCGCGAGTACGAGTTCGATATCATCGTGTACGCCACCGGGTTCGACGCGATCACCGGCTCCTACGACCGTATCGACATCCGCGGCGTCGACGGGCTCCGGCTCAAGGACAAGTGGGCCACGGCCCCCTCGACCTATCTGGGCATGCAGGTCCACGGCTTTCCCAACCTGCTGATGCCGACCGGCCCCCAAGGTGGCTCGGCGTCGACCAACTTCCCGCGTGGTATCGAGATGGGCGTCGACTTCGTGATCGGCCTGCTGGAGTACATGGCCAAGCACGGCTACGTGCGAGCGGAGGCGACCGAGGAGGCCGAGGAGGACTGGGCCGCCCACGTCCGGGAGATGTACAACATCATGCTCATGCGCAAGGCGCAGAGCTGGTTCACCGGCTACAACTCCAACGTCGAGGGACACGAGAAGGGCACCATCCGCTACCTCGTCTACAACGGCGGCACCCCCAAGTATCGGTCCCGCCTGGTCGACGTCGCCGAGCACGACTACACCGGCATCACCTTCCGCTGAGCGCGCAGACGTCCGTCTGGGCGGTAAGCAACCGGCTCCAACCGTAGGGCTCAACTCTCGATGGGGTATGCGGTTGGCTGTCGGCCGTCGGTGTCAGTGGGCCGATCGCCCTGCAGGCGGGCGATGTAACGGTCGGCCGAGCGGCGGATGGCTTCGGCTCCGTCGTCCACGATGACTCTTCCCCACCAGCCTCCGTACACCCGGTTGAAACGGAATCGGCCTATCCTGCTGGCCACGTTCCGCACCGTGTCCTCGTCGAGGGGGATGAGGTTGGGGTAGCTCCACATGAAGCTGGCCCAACCCCGATCCGCGACGACATGGACGGTGTCTCCGGTCAGAAGGGCACCGCGCCCGCCCGATCCGTCTGACCAGTGCAGGACCGCGGCCCCATCGAAATGGCCGCCGATACGGGCCAGGGTGAGCCCGGCGACAGGTTGGACCTGCTCTTGGAACAGTTCGATCCGAGGGGACGGCCGCCGGATCCAGTTGGCGTCGGCTTCGGGGATGAGGATACGGGCCTCGAAGGCGTCGGCGAAGTCCACGTGGGCGGCGTAGAAGTGGGGGTGCGACATGCAGATCGCTGAGATCCCTCCGAGCTGGGCGATTCGAGCCTGGGCGGCGTCGTCGAGGAGGGAAACACAATCCCACAGCACATTGCCGCTGGGCGTGCGGACCAGCAGAGCCCGCTGTCCGATGGCAAACGACGGTTCCACACCGACACCGATCAGATTGGGTTCTTCCTCCCGCAGTACCACGGTGTGGTCGCGACCCAACTCGGCCATGCTGGTCCACTGCTGCCCATTTGCTCCCACGTACTGGCGCTCGTCCTCACAGATCTCACAGCGCGGCGGCGGCCCTTCAGTGTTGGCATGTTGGACGCCGCAGGTGACGCAGATCCACGCCGGCATGGCAGACTCCTCGCTCTCGGCGGTACTGGGTATAACCCCATGATCGTTGCATCAGCTGTCAGCCAGTACAGGCCGTGCAGCAGAGGAAGCAGGTCGGGCTCAGCACCTCCGGATGATCGACCAGGAGGGGCAGCGATGCGACGGGCCGGCCCTGCGAGCACCGCCCCTTGCGCCGAGGGCTCGAGAAGCTCCGGGGTTTGGCCATAGACCGTCACCCCGCAATTATCTCGGATCGCGCCAGAAAAGTCTTCGGTCGTCCCCTCGATGACCTTGCTCAGCCTGGCGGCGCATGATCGCAGCATCGAGCAGAACAACTCCCCGGGCACCTGCCCCTTGCGCTGATCATCGGAGCGTGCCAGGCGCTCGTGGCCGACGCCGCCCGCTTCTTCTACCGGCATTTATACTGGTGATTCGAACGAGGACGCCCAGAGGGATCATTGGATTCGGCGCCCCCAGTGCTAGGCCTTGAGGTCGAGCGGCGCCACACGAAGGCGTACTGCTCGGGCACCAGCATGCAGTCGCTGGTCCCACACGGCCAAGATAAGTTCGGGATCCTCGATGGCCAAGGCGCTGGCCAGATGCACCGCATCGGCCCCCCGAAGTGCGTGCAGACGAGCGAGGTGCCCGGCATGCCGTTCTACTTTCGCAGTCAGCTCGACTGGGCGGGTAGCGCTCCAGTACTCCTCCCACATCTCTTCGGCGGCGGTCAGGTCTTCGTCGTCGAGGTCATGGCTACGACCAGCAGCCGCAAGTGCTGCGCGTACCTCGGGATAAGCCAGGCGGCTCGAGAGGGCGGCATCGCAGCCGTCCCACATATCAGCCACAAGGTCGCTGCCGACCTCTTCGACAACCAGCTTCACGAACGCGCTGGAATCAAAATAGACGAGTGGCACAGCTTTAGCGTCGCTCCTCGCTAACCAGAGCTGAGACTGGGTGACGAGGACGAGGCCGCGATCGCCCCGCAGCGCTCGATCTCTGAGTGCGCACGGGACGGGCGATCACACCCTGCGCAGCCAAACGCTCCAGCGTCGTGGATGCGGTGATACCCAGCAGGCGAGCAACAGGGACTCCGCGGTCGGTAACGACCACCTCCTCCCCTTCTCTCGCCCGGTCCAACCATTCACTCAAGTGCGCTCTGAGGTCGCTCACGGCTACGTCCATGGGACCCATCGTACATCTCGTCAGCAGTGATATGTACGCAGTAGGGTTCGTGAGGCGCCCCGAATACGCGTTGCAGTGTCCCGCCGGCCGTCTGGCATGCGGGCGTGAGTGGAACTGTGATCGGCGCTTACCCGGGTGGCCGCTGTTACGACCATCCGACCAGCCCATCGCGGCCATCACGGGGACCATGATCGGCTCTGGCCGATCGGGGGTCATTGCGGTCTTGGACCGTGATCGCGAACGACGGGATCATCGCAATCCTGATGTGGTTCAACAAGCACAGCTTCCGTAACACCGACGCAGGGGGCCGGCTATTCCGGATTCGGGGCGTCCGCCGATCATGTGACCTCCGAGGCGAGGGGTCGCAGTGCCGCTCTATCACCAGACGCCGTGGAGGCGCTGTCTCCCGCAGTCTCACCGCCCAGCCGGAGGCAGTGACCGCGGTGCTGGTGCGGTAGGTTCGGGTCGGTCGAGAACAGGAGGAGTCATGGGCCGCTTGGAACAGAAGGTTGCCTTCATCACCGGGGCGGCTCGGGGCCAGGGCCGGGCCCATGCAGTCCGGATGGCACAGGAGGGTGCCGATATCATCGCTGTGGACCTCTGTGCCCAGATCGAGACGGTCGAGTATCCGATGGCGACCGCCGACGATCTCGCCACGACGGTGCAGCTCGTAGAAGACCTCGACCGGCGGGTCGTGGCCAAGCAAGCGGACGTCCGTGAACGCGATGCCCTCGCGGGCGCGGTTGAGGCCGGGCTGGCCGAATTTGGTCATCTCGACATTGTCGTGGCCAACGCGGGCATCGTGCCGATCGGCGAGGTCGGCCGGTCGGCTCAGGCGTGGCAGGATGCCATCGATGTTTTGCTGACCGGCGTCTATCACACTATCGAGGCAGCGATCCCGTCGATGGTTGAGCGAGACATGGGCGGCTCGATCGTCATCACCAGTTCGACCGCGGGGCTTAAGGGCCTCGGCCGCCATCTCGAAGGCGTCGGCGCCGGATTCTTCGCCTACACAGCCGCGAAGCACGGCGTTGTCGGTTTGATGCGGTTGTACGCCAACGTGCTGGCTCCCCATCGGATTCGGGTCAACACGCTGCATCCGACCGGCGTCAACACGCCAATGGTGGTCAACGAGCCCTTCTCCCGCTACGTCGAGGGAAATTTCGGAGTAGCCAGCGGCCTGCAGAACGCTCTGCCGGTAGACCTCGTCGAACCCGAGGACATTGCCAACGCCGCCGTGTGGCTGTGTTCCGACGAAGCCCGCTACGTTACGGGGGTCACCCTGCCCGTGGACGCTGGTTTCACGGTGCGTTAACGGACGGATCGACGCCAGTCAGCTCGTCGGCTCGCCGATGTGGCCGGGCTCGCACCGCTGACGCTGTCCGACCCGGCGGCGGCCCGGCGGCAAGAGCCGATGATCGTGAGACAGCCGCCCTCGGGCCACCGAGACCGCGGTATCACCGACCGAGATACCATTGCAAAGTTCACGGCCCGCGCCGACGCTACAGTTCGTCCACGGCCTCCCTGGCGGCCTCGATGGCTCGGGCGGCGCCATCTTCTTCGGCGCGGGGCAGCACCACGAGCCGGTGGACGCCAGCCTCGGCAAAGGCGGTAGCGGCCTCTTTGGTCAGTCGTCCTCGCGGCGAGACCGTAATCTCGAGGTCTTCCAGGTCGGCCGGCCGGGCCACAGTCCGGGCGGCGGACCGCAACCCCTCCACGCACTCGCTCGCCGCCTCGGGCGTCAAGGCGAAGCCGTACCAGCCGTGGCCACGTGCCACGGCGCGGCGGTAGGCCGTCGGGGAATGGCCGCCGACGACTACGGGTATGGCCCGTTGCATGGGACGGGGGTGGGCGTCCACGCCCGAGAACGAGACAAAGCGGCCCTTATACGCGGGTCGCTCGTCGTACCAGAGGTGCGTCATGGCCTCGAGGAACTCATCGGTAACCGCGCCGCGATCCTCGAAGTTGGCGCCGATGGCCCGAAATTCCGGCTCGAGGTAGCCAACCCCTACGCCGAAGACGAGCCGCCCCCGCGACAGAACGTCGAGTGTCGCCAGCTGCTTCGCCAGTACGACCGGGTTGCGCTGGGGAAGAATGACGATGCCGGTTGCCAGCTTGACGGTGGCCGTCGCGGCCGCCGCCCAGGTGAGGGCAAGCAGCGGATCAAGGGCGGGATCCTGGGGCGCCATGGGCGACGGTGGCACCTGCGGATCGGGGAGCACGACGTGCTCTCCCGCCCACACCGAGTCGAACCCGGCGGCTTCCGCAGCCTGCGCCGCCGCTACCAGACCGTCGGGTTCGCTGCGCGCCCCCATGTTCATCGAGAAAAGCCCGAGTTTCATGTCCGCTCTATACCACCTTTTTCGTCGTCGGAGCCGCTGCGCAGCCGACGGGGCTAACGTGGACAAGCTCACCCTGAGGAGGACGGATGATCACGCACCGCAATGTTGAGGCAAACGGCATCAACGTCCATCTGGCCGAAGCGGGCGAGGGACCTCTGGTCCTGTTGCTGCACGGCTTCCCCGAGCTCTGGTACTCGTACCGTCATCAGCTGCCGGCGCTGGCCGACGCGGGCTACCACGCCGTGGCGCCGGACATGCGCGGTTACGGCCGGACGGACTCACCGACGGACATAAGCCAGTACTCGATGCTGCGCCTGGCCGGAGACGTGATAAGAATCGCCGACGCGCTCGGCGGAGGAAGCTTCGTGGTAGTGGGCCACGACTGGGGGTCCCCGGTGGCCTCGAACGTGGGGCTGTTCCGGCCCGACCTGGTGCGTGGCGTCGTGCTGCTTAGCGTCCCTTACTTGCCTCGTGGCGACGCCGACGTCCTGACCACGCTGACCGCGGCCTTGGGTCCCGACAACTACCAGGTGTACTTTCAGGAACCCGGTGTGGCCGAAAAGGCCTTCGAAGCCGACGTCCGGGCATCAGTGATATCTACCTTGATCGGTGCTTCCGGCGATGCACCCGAGATCAATCTGTTGGACAAGGTCGACCCGGCACAACCCTTTGGCGACCACACCTCCCAACCCTTTCCCGCATGGCTCACCGAAGAGGACGTCGACTACTACACGAGCGAGTTTGAGCGCACCGGTTACGCCGGCGGTCTGAACTGGTACCGCACGTCGAAACTGAATTGGGAACTGATGGCAGCCTGGCACAACGCCCGACTGACGGCGCCGTCGCTATTCGTTGCCGGTCAAAGGGACCTGGTCGTGAACTGGCCCGGCGTGCAGGACGTCATCCCCATGCTGAGCGAGTTTTCCATGCCAAACCTGACCAAGAGCGTGCTCATCGAGGGAGCCGGGCACTGGGTACAGCAGGAACGGCCGAGCCGGGTCAACGAACTCCTGATCGAGTTCCTGGCCGGCTTAGACAAGCCCAGCTGACCCAGCCGGCAGTCGAATCGAGACGTGCCAGTACGGCGTAGGCCATCGAGTGCCGAGCCTTGATCCGGGCCGTGGGAGTGGCGGTGTTCCAGCTGCTACCCCCTCGGGCGGTCGACGCACTGGTCGCGTGCACGTTCGCCGAGGGTTCCGTCTACTCTTGGATGGCGTCTCGGGCCGATGGGTACGACACTAACCGGCGCCTGCCGTCCGCCCACGGGGCCGCCGCCACCGCGTTCGCGGTCAGCTTCGTGGCCGAGCGGGGGGACCTCACGCGGATCCTAATGGCGAACCTGGCCGCCAAATACGGGGCACCACTGGCGGTTGCCGTCGGGTCCGTGGCCATGCGGCGGGAGCCTCCGAGGAGCAGGTTGTCCGCTGCGGTCGGCCCCGGAGATGTGGAGACGGTTCGTGGGAACGACAACATGAAATGACGGCCGAGCGCCGTGGCGACTCTGGCAAGGGTGTCAAGCCGGTTGTTGGCACCGCCCCCCTCCTCCAGCCAGGAGATGACCGACTGCGTGATACGGATCTGGTCGGCCGTGAAATGCACGGATTTGATCCTCTCGGGCGATACTCCCCTCGCGACCAGCCCATCGCAAATGGACTTGATATTCTCAGCCGCCAGGTCCCCGAGAACGAGCCCAGCCAACGGGCCGCCCCAGCGAATGTGGGTCCCATACGAGCGAGCCGTCCAAGGCCTAACCTGCCTCGTATGGCTAGTGACACCGCCGTCGTCCGAGGAAGTCAGCGCAGTCGCAGCGTCGGGACTTGTTTGAAATCGCGCCTGTTCTTGGTGTGAAGCGTGAGGGAGTGAACGAGCGCGGTCGCGGCGATGAGGGCGTCGGGCATCCGCAGGCGCGGCAGCTGACGTCGCAGGAGACCTGCTCGCTCCGCAACGCGCCGATCAACGAGCATCTCGTCCATCCCAGCCAGCAGTCGTCGGACTCCGGTTTGGTCATCGTCGTTGGCACCCGCGAGCAACTCGGCCCGGGTGATCACCGAGTACGCGAGCCGGCCCGCTCCCGGAGGGAGCCGCTTGAATCCATCGAGATGATCAATACAGACGTCGGTGTCTACGAGTAGGTCAGCCACGGCCCTCCCACTCTGATCGCAACGGGACACGAGCAGCGATCCCCGGTGTCGATCCGAACGTCATCTCAATGTCATCTTCGCTCGCCAGCAGCACGTCGATGGCATCTCGAATCAGCTGAGACATGGGCACACCTTGTGTCCGTGCCCGTTCGGCGAGGCGGGCCCGCTGTTCGTCGGTCAGGTAGATCTGGGTACGAGTAGACATATACATCTAGAAGTATACATCACAAGGGCGCGGCCCCGAGCGCGTCGACGCCTTCCACGATGATGTCCGCCGTCATGCGGGCGCGGGCGACCACTAACGTTCACGGGCGCAAGGACTCGAGAACCGCATCAGGCCGCTCAGCCGCAACGTCTCCTGGGAAGCATGACACCTGATCGGCGACGTCGACGATCTCGGCGAGGAAGGCCTCGTGGGCGCCACAGCGGGGATCCTCAACGGTGTCTTCGACGAAAAGGACGGCGAAGCGGGCCCGGCGCCCGTCGGGCTTCTTGCGCAGGACCCGGCCCATCCGCTGGATCATCTGGCGGCGGGACCGGCTGGCCGCAGCGATAACCGCCAGGTCGGCGACGGGCACGTCGATGCCCTCATCGAGGACGCGGGGTGCGGCCAGCACGTCGAGCTCGCCCGCGGCGAAGCACTGGATCACCCGGCGCCGCTCCTCCGGGCGGAGCGCCGAATGCATCACTCCGACGCGCAGCCCGCACCCCGACAGCAGCAGGCGAGCCCGTTCGGTGGCAGCGATTCTCTGGGTGAAGACGATCGTCCGGTCGGCTTCGATCATTGCCGGCGCGAGCTGTGCGAGGACGGTGTCTTTGGCAGGCGTTTCGGCCATCAGCCGGCGCCGCTCGAGCATGGTCTGACGGTAGGCACGTGCCACCCTGCCGCCTTCGGCGTCGTTGTCGGCCAACAACATCACCGCCCGCAGGAAAGC
Organism: uncultured Acidimicrobiaceae bacterium; assembly: GCA_963834725.1. Lineage (GTDB taxonomy): Bacteria > Actinomycetota > Acidimicrobiia > Acidimicrobiales > Palsa-688 > PALSA-693. The sequence goes on along the minus strand of CAWICN010000001.1, from coordinate 152,889 downwards.
TTCGAGCGGCCCAGCGGGGATCCCGTACTGCTCGATCAGCCGGGCGTGCCATCGGCTCATCATTTCCGTCAGCTCGTTGTAGCGGGCCTTTTCCTCGACCGAGAACGCCACCCCGACCAGGGTGACCGTGAAACGGGCGGCGACACCGTCGGCCACCGCCCGGTCATAGCCGAGCCGGAAGCACGTGCCGCCGAAGTAGGGGTCCAGCCAGGCTCGGTTGCCGTCGTCGTCGCGACCGTAGGTTGCGCTGAGCCCGAGCCGGGCGCCGAAGCGAGAATCGAGGGCCAGCTGGTTGACGGCGCTGCCGTAACGGTGGCACTCGTCAGCGACGAGCAGCCCACCGGCGTGGATGGGGCGCACGTCAGTAACGCGGGCGCTGTTGACCACCGCCACCAGGACATCGCAGGCCAAGAGGGTTTCGCCCGCCCCGGCCCCCAGCCGTCCGACCCGCCGGCTGACCGGCAACCGGGCCGCGAGCTCGCCTATCCACTGGTGCTGCAAGTCGACGGTCGGCACCAGGACCAGCACCTGCCCCCTCCGTTCCAGCTCATCGAGGGCGGCAGCGACTCCCACCATCGTCTTGCCGGTGCCGGTGACGGCTTCCACCACTCCCTTTCGGCCGCACCGCCGCCACGCATTGAGGGCGTCGACCTGCCACCGGTAAAGGCCCAGAGCATCGACCGACGGGACCGACGGCGCGGGCGTCGGAGCCAGTGGGGCCGACCCTTTCCCCTGAGGTGTGGAGGCCAGCCGCCATCGGGCCGGGGATCCACGGTCGCTCCGGAAGCGGCCGTGACCGGAGAACAGGGCGAAGGACACAGCCCCCTCGGGCGCACCCAGCCGCTCGGCCAGCTCAGCCGTGGTGGCGCCGTCACCATCGAGGGCGGCGGCGATCTCGTCCGCCAGCAGGGCTCAGCCCTTCTCGTCGCGCTCTTCGAGCCCGCCGTCCGTGCTCAGGTCCACGTCCAGTCCGGCCGCGCTGATCACAGGTTGGTAGCCAGGATCGAGCCTCAACAGGTCCCACTCGTTGATCCAGGCCCGGACGTACTGGCGCATGCGATTGGACGGCAGCCGCTCGAGGCCGGCCACGTCGGGTGGGTCCCAAGCGTAGGCCCGGCCGTGGATCTGCTTCAGCTGCGAGTACGTGCGGTCCAGCTCGGCGCGTCCGGGGGGCTGCAACGGCACCTGCTCGCGCTCGATGAGCCGCATCCCCGCTTCGGCCTGCCCGGCCAGCAGCTCGTCTTCCAGCGTGCCCTTGGCCCGGAGCCGCTTGGCAATGAGCTCGTTGTCGTTTTTTCCGACCAACACCTGAGTCTCGAAGTCGTCGACGGTCGTCAGCACCGCGCAGATCGGCGCCGCCGGATCGGCCCGGTCGCCCCGGACCCAGCGGGCGATCTCGCCGTAAGACTTGGCCCGCTGCAGCCAGGTGTAGCGGCCGATGAGCTCCACCTCGTCGATGAGCACCGCCCAGCCCGCATATCCCGCCGCCTGGATCAGGCGGGAGACGAAACGAAAACGCTGACGTGACAGGTCACGCTCTTTGATGGCCACCAGCCGGTACGTGGGCGCCGCGCCGGCTTCCTTGAGCCGGCGGCGCAGGTCCGCGACCGGCAGCGGATCACCGGCCCAAAAGCGCACGATCCGGTCGGCGAACTCCTCGTCGCCGCGCCCATGCTCATAGAGGAACAATGTCGCCGCGAACCGGCTGTCCACCGGCGCGTCGTCCTGGTGGGCCCACCGGTACAGATCGGCATAGGCCTCCGAATCGAGACGCAGCCCGGCGGCGATCTCGTCGATGGCCGACCCCGGGCGACCCGGGACCTTGGCACTCTCGATAGCCGCCCGGTACACCTTGGCCGGATCGTGCATGGGTGTCTCCTTGGAGATCACCACCCTCGACACGACCAAACCTTGTGACAGGGCCACGTGCGAGAGGTGCTCGAGCTCGTGACTCTTGCCCGTCCCGAACCCCCCGCCGATCAGCATCCCACCCGGAGGCGGCCCGCCCGGCAGGGCCCGCACCGCGTCAACCAGCTCGCTGAAGCGGTCCTCGACTCCCTGCTGCATCGACCCGAGGACGATGACGGCATCCCGGTTGGGGACACCGGCCCGTAGCGCCTCCAGGGCCCGGCGCTCGACGATCAGGTCCCGGCCGTTCATGCTGCTCCCAGCCGGATCAACGACGACAGCGGATTGTCCCGGTTGACGTCTCTCACCTCATCGAAGATGCGAAGCTTGAGGGCCTGATAGGCGTCGAGCCCGCGCGGCGCGTCGGACAGGAACGCCGGCACCGCCACGACCATCACCATCAGGTTGGCCATCTCGTCAGTGTTGTCCACCAGTTGGCGCAGCACCTCGTAGGCGTCCAGTAGCGCGGCCTTGGCGTAGTAGTGGCCGTGGCGCTCGTTCGCGCTGGGCCGCCGGGACAGGCCCAACCGGCGGATGTCGAGCGTGAGCGCCAGCCCCCGGCCGTTGACGGCGAGCCAGTGGGCGAGGGAGAACAACAGGTGGCGGGCGTTGGGGCGACCGATCCGCCGGAAGATGAGCGCCGACTTCAGCACCGAGATCTGGCGCAGGTCGCCGCGCAACCACTCGAGGACGGCGGCGTGCTCGGCCTCTACCACCTGGCCGCTGTGCAGCTGGGCCTGGCACAGGCGCAGCATGGCGGTCCGGAACTCCTGCACCATGGCGTAGTCCTGCGCCACCTGATGCTGCAACTGCCGATCCACATCCCGTTTGAGCTCTCGGGCGTCGACGCGGTGGTGGGCGGCGACCTGATCGAGCGCCACCGCCCCTCCTAGCGGCACCGGATACCCGGCAGCCTCCACCGCTCGGCGGGCCGCGGCCACCGCCAGTCCGTCCCAATCGATCTGGCGGGACACGTCGAAGAACACCTGCTCCAGCAGATGAACCCGTGTCTCGGCGGCGTCGACGTACGCCGCCGCGTACCCGGCCGCCCGGGCCGCTTCGGCGAAGCCGTCCAGGAACGCCGATGCCGCTTGGTCGTCCGCCGGTACGACGAACTTGACGGCCGCTCCCCCACCGTCCACATACCCGCGCAGGTATTCGCCGTCGAGGAACGCCACGTACTCGTCGACAGGGATCATTGCGGCGGCTCCGAGAACGCCACGCCGGCATAGACCTTCGTCTGGCCGGCGCGAGTAACGGTTGTCAACACGCTCCCGCCCCGGGTCAACGCGCTGGCCGGCAGACTCATGCGTCGGCCGTCCTTGCATTCCACCACGCCGCTGTGATCGAGGAGGTACAGGTCCCGAGCGAACTCCTGGCGCGTGTAGTCACGGGCCGCCCCCGGGAGCAGGGTCAGCACCCGGTGGACGTCCACGAGCTTCGCCGGCGCGCCGGAGCGAAGCCGCTTGACCCCGACCACATAGTCGTAGGCGGTGGCGAGGCTCTCGATGAACGCCGCCGGCCTGAACTTCGGTGGTCGCTCCTGGAGGGCTTCGAGATGGCGCACGGCCACCGACGGCCTGATCCGACGGTCCTTTTTCTTGTCCACCACCAGCGTGGCGTCGGACGCCGACACCTCAACGATCGCCGGATAACAGAGGATCCGCTCGTCGGATTCGAACGCTTTGACGCCAGCCTCGGCCGCCGAGGCCAGAAGCTCCTTGGTGTACTCGCCGGAGGCGAACCAGTCGGCGACGTCGAATTTCCAGCCGGCCCGCAGGTCGTCGACGGCACCGGATGCCTGCCCCGCCAGAGACGCCGTCGACTCCATCGCCTGCTCGAGTTCGCGAATCTGACCGCTGACGGCCGCGGACTTGGCCTTCCTGGCCGCCTTGAGCGCAGCCCCCAGCGACTTTATGGCGATGTCGGCGTCGCGCTCTACCGCCTGCAGGGCCTGTTCCAGGCTGGTGGGTCTGATAGTCATCGCGTACCTCCACTAGCAATCTCAGGGGGAAAGACGGACCCGTTGCCGGACACGCTCGCCGCGGTCGGAGTGACCGCCGCGGGTCTCACCTCTACGGCCACATCGCCACGGGCCGAGAAACCCAGCAATAGAATCTCGTCGGGATGGACGCCGACGGCAAGCGCCACGGCGCGCACCGAACCTCTCGTGGGGCGGGTCCCATCGTAGGCCAGGGTCACCGGGCCCCAGCGGCTGGAAAAGGTCCGACGGCCAGGCGGCTCGAGGCCCAAGGCCTCGACCAGGGCAACGGGGACGTCGCCCTCCGCGCCCCGCAGCGTCGCGTCATCAATTTTGACCCACAGCCACAGCCGGTCCGTAGGCGACGACGGAACCGCAGGCGCCGTCCCGGCTTCCGGGCAGTCGGACCGGGAGCGGCCGGCCGGGCCGGTCCGGCCCTTCCGCGTCGGGACCCTGCGATCCGGACCGGGACCCCAGGCGTCCAGTCGGACCGCCCCCTTGGCGGTCGGGGCGAACCGGCCGTTCTGGAGCGCCCTCGCCAGCAAACCCTCGTCCACCGTCCGTCCACCCGCAGCGAGATCCGCGGCCAGTTCGTCGGGCGTGCGGGGCACGCCGTGGGCGTCCAGCAGCCGCTCGACCGCGTCCGGCAGCGAGCCCTCTACCAGGACGACGAGGTCGTGCACCAGGGTGGCGCCTCCAGCGGTCAGCCACGGCCCCAGCGCCTCGGAACGGAGGTCCAGGTCTTCGAGCTCCGATATCACGTCGACCAGGCGGCGGATCCCCCCGTCGGCGGCCACGCAGGTGGCCGTGCGGTCGACGGCCCGGCGTGGCTCGGTGGCTATCCAGCCCGACCGGCGAGGCACAGACCGGTAGGGCCCGGCCAGCCACCGGAACAGTCCGGCAGCTGGCTCGGCACTCGCACCCAGACTGGCCAGCTCGGCGTCGACTCTCGCTTCTGTCGTGAGCGCGCCGAGCCGCTCGCGCAGGGTACGAACCGCCCACGGCAGTGGGCCTGGCGTCATCACCGCGGCGCGGCGCACCCTGGCCTCCGCCCGCTGGACAATCTGGCCGATGCGCGTGGCCGAGACCCGCTCCTCCGCGGCGAGATCTCCCTGGGAGCGTCGGGCCAGCTGCAACGACCACGTCACAAACAGTCGGCGGCTGCGCTCATCGCCCGCGGCGTCGATCAAGGCCGTGACGGCACAGCTGAGATCCAGCGCCCACGGTGCGTGCTCGCGCAGCAGGCGATCCGCGGCCCCACTGAGGACCGACTGCCCCTGGACGAGGCGCCGCTCCAGCAGCGCCTCGGTGAGCATCTGATCGGTTCGATCGCGCTCGTAACCGAGCAGGGCAGCCAGGTCCTCATTCGCACGGCGCGACATCATCAGCGATCAGCCCCACCCTTCTCCGGCACAACCCGAGAATTACCACCGGCCGGGGCCCCGCTCGCGGACCCCTGGATCAGGAGGCCCGGCCGAGTTCGGGGAGCAGGTTCGACCAGAAGTTGTCCGAGACGGTCTTGGCGGTCTTCGGCGACCAGCCGGTCGAGTAACCGTTTCGGTCGCGGCGGGGCTTGATGGCCTCCTGCCAAGGGCGGCCAGCTCGGCCACGGTCGGCCCGGCTCGGCCGGTGGCTGGTTCCGGCTGTCGTCCGGACTCGACGGCGGCGATGAGCTCCGCCAATCGGGCGTCAGCGGCCCTGGCGCCGGCACGGATATTCTGCGCATAGACGGTCGCATGAATCGTCCAGCGCTGCCCGGCGACCGGGTGCTTACCCGGTAGCGACAAACAACCGCCACGCCCCCGACTCGTAGTGTTTATGCCCTCTGTTGATGCCCTCTCGCCGGCGACTATGTTCGCAAGCCGCAAAAGGGACACCTGGTTACCGACCTTTGACAAGCCCGTGACCAGGACTTTACCGAGCGGACGACGGGATTCGAACCCGCGACCCTCACCTTGGCAAGGTGATAGCGAAACCGCAACAAGCCGCTGAGCAGGGCTTTCGCGGTGGGAGCAACTCTGTCCACGGCTGTTGCGGGGGTCTGCAACCCAGAGTCGGTTGGCAAAATGTTGGCAAGGTCGTCGGTGGAGTCCGCCCAGCGGAGGCGTTGGACGGACGCCCCTCAGTCGATGCTCCCCGCCGGCACGATCCATTCGCACCCCTGGCCCGTCACCCTGGCGATCAGGTCGAAGTCCGAGTCATAATGCAACAGGGTCAAGCCCGCCTGCTCGGCCGCGGCGGCAATCAGCAGATCCGGCACCTTGCGCCCTCGCTGGCTTCGCGAGGCGAGCAGCCGCTGGACCTGCCGGGCTCTTCGGACGTGCTCGCTGGTCGTCTCCACGAGGTCGAAGATGGACAGATCGTCCATATCCTGATCCCACTCCCGAGCATTCCGACTGCCGTATCCAACTTCGAGATCGGTGATTCCGGCTCGACCCACGCGACCCTCCTCGGCGAGTGGATCGACGACGGCGCGAACCGAATCCACGCCCAGACGCGAGACGACACTGGTGTCGACGAGATGGGTCAGCGCCACGCGTCCTCACGGGGAAGCAGCTGGCGGCGGGCGAGGCGATCGAGCGCTTCCTTGACCCGACGGGAACGGCTCTGTCCGGCCCGCCGGAGAGCCGCGTTTACGGTCTCTTTCATCGTAGAAGTGCCCAGCTCGGCTTGCGCCGCGGCGAGCGCCTCCTCGTCGATGTCTACCAGGCGTTTCGTCACCGGACTAGTATATCCTTCTACACGACGGGGATATACAAGTTTGTTGGCCAGGTTCGGCGGAGTCAGTCGTCGGCACGTCTCGCCCATACTGACCTGTTGGTCGGTTCCGATGCTCTTGTTTCGGCTAAAGACCGACCGTCGCCCGGAGGACAAGCACGCTAACCCACCGGCGGAGGCAGGTTGCCCTAAGCGGCGTGGAATTTGAGGGTGGTCCTCCGCTCCGGGTCTTGCTGTGAGGCAGGCTCGGGGTGCTCAAACCAAACCGAGCCGAAACGGAGGAACCACCACCCATGTCAGCTTCACATACCACGACTGCTTCTGCTCGCGATCTGCGAGTGGGTGCCTGGAATCGGGCTGGTCGACGTCGAAGCGGCCGGCCTGCCAGCAGCGCTGGCCGAGAGGGTCGAGGGCGAGCTCGAGGTCTTCGCCTGTCACATGCGCCACGGGCTGCTGTGGGCGGCCATCAACGTCGGCCTGGACGTGTTCGCCCACCTGCTGCAGACCGAGGTCACCGAGGTGGCCGGGCCCAAGGGCAAACACGATCCGAACCGCCGAGCCGTGCGCCACGGCAGCGAGCCCTCCAAGCTGCCCCTGGGCGGTCGGATGATCGAGGTGGACAAGCCCCGGGTGCGGGCCAGCGACGGCAGCGGCGAGATCCCCCTGGAGACCTGGGCCGCGGTGGGCTCCCGCGAGCTGCTGGACCGTCACACGCTGCTGTCGATGCTGACCGACGTTTCGACACGCGCCTACTCGACCGTGCTGGAGCCGGCCGGCCCCGAGGTCGATCAGGCCTCCTCGGCCACCTCCAAGTCGGCGGTCTCCCGCCGCTTTGTGGAGACCACCAAGGCTCGGCTGGAGGAGTTCCGGTCCCGGCCACTCGGTGACCGGCGCTGGCTGGTCGTCTACATCGACGGCTTCCACCTGGCTGACGAAGCGATGGTCGGGGCGTTGGGCGTCGACCATGACGGCAACAAGGTGCCGCTGTCGGTGGCCCACGGCACGACCGAAACAAGGCGGTCTGCCGACGGCTGCTGAACGACATCGAAGAGCGGGGCTTCGACCCCTCCGAGGGCGTGCTGTTCGTCATCGACGGCGGCAAGGCCATCTACCACGCCATCAACGACAAGCGGAGCGGCGTGGCCCTGATCCAACGATGCCGAAAGCACAAGGCAGCAAACGTCTGTGACCTGCTCCCGGCCTCCAACCACGCTTGGGTGCGTGCAGAGCTCAACCGGGCCTGGGCGATGGCTGACGCCGGCGAGGCCGAGCGGGCGCTGCGCAACCTGGCGGCCAAGATCGAGCGCACCCATCCCGACGCTGCCGCGTCGCTTCGCGAGTGCCTCACCGACACGATCACCATCAACCGCCTCGGTGTCACGACGGGCTTCTTGGCCCGCACCCTGGCCGCGACCAACCCGATGGAGTCCACCATCGACATCGTCAAAGTGCACGCTCGCAACGTGAAGCGCTGGCGACCCGGCGACATGCGGCTCAGGTGGGCGACCGCCGGCATGCTCGCCGCCCACGCCCAGTACCGCCGAGTCCAAGGCTACCGTCAACTCCCCCGTGTGGCCAAAGCGATCAACGCAGAAATCCAACGGCGCAGTCCACAGCAACTTGCCAAAGCGAGTTGATGTCACACCCGTCCCGTATGATCACCAGCGAGGGTCACCCCAGAATCCACGGTGGACGGGACAACCTCCATGTACCCCCTCCTGATCCGTGTCAGCACCTACCTGAGACGGTGGGCGGGGAAGAAGTACCGGCGGCTGCGGGCTTACAGCCGGTTCCGGCGATGGTGGAGGGGACTGCTCGATCGACAGCCCCGTCTCTTCGCCCACTGGCAGTGGGTCCGCTGGGACGCAACACCAACCTGATGAGAAGAGCCCGGTGACGGGAGACTGTCACGCCGGGATCCGTGGGAGCCGGGGGCTGAAATGCCCCCGACCACCCGACTGTGCGAGGGGCCATTGGCTGACCGCCGAACGGAGGCAGACAGCAGGTCTCCCGTTGCTCATCGAGTCTGAAGCGAGTGGTCGCTAGTTCAGATAGCGGCGGGGGTTCCCGTAACTGCGAAGCTCAAGACGTCGGCGGCACCGTATGTGCTGGTAGACGGGCTCGCATAGGGCAGTGGTCGGAGGTACCGGCTGATCAGTGGGGCCTGCCGCCGATTAGTGTCCCCAGAAACCTGGATCGACCTCGAGCTGCTGCCCGGCGGTCGGTGAGAGGCTACGGAAAGTTCCTGGTCGAAGAGGGGGATGGCAGTCATTTATAGCCTAGTTCTCGGCCCGGCGAGCGGTGCGGCTGGAGCACCGGATCAGTTCAATCCGATTGGCATTGGGTATCGCCTACGTCCCTGTGTCCTACCCGCTGACTCCGTGGCCGGTGAGGCCTTGATGATGCGCTACGTGCAGCGCTTCCTGGTCGCTGGGGTCGGGAGGTTCGATGATGTCGAAGACGACTTTCTTTATCGTGCCCGTGAACGCAAACGGTGCCTGATCGGCATAGTCGCGGTCGACGACGCCGCCGTTATCGCGGCCGATATCCATCCCGGCGTAGCCGGAAAAGCGCAGCGGGACCGTGAAGTCCATGCGGCCCTTGCCGACCTCCCGGTCGTTGACGATCAGCCGAACGTCCCCGCCGGTGGCGGGCGCCGGCCGGTCGGCGTGGAACTCCATGCCAACCGTCACCGCCCCGGTGGGCAGAGGCTGGTCGGCTTCCTGCTTGTAGACGAGCACGCCCATCATCGAGTAGGTGTGTCGCAGCTTGCCGTCCTTGACGAAGAGCGAAAAGCCGCCGAGATGGTCGGCCTCGGCGATGATGACCCCCTCGGCGCCGCCGTTGGGGATCTCCAGGTGGGCGGTGATGGTGTAGGAGTGGCCGTAGACTCGCGGGATCATCCCCGAGGCGATGTTCTGCACGTCGCCGTGGTAGGTGAAACGGGTGCGCATCCCGAGCGGCGGGGCGATGCCGAACAGCACCGCCAGGCCTCCGAGCAGGGGCAGGACCTGATACCGCTCCGCCTCGGCCCAGAACAACTGGCGCAGCTCGGCCACTTTGGCGGGGTTGCTGGCGGCCAGGTCGTTGGCCTGGGTGAAGTCGTCTGGCAGGTAGTAGAGCTCGACCGGGTCGTCGTCGGGGACCCACACCCCCGGTGCCAGCCTGGCCATTGCGGCGGGGGTCAGATCCCACGGGATGCGCGGCGGCACCATGGACAGCCACCAGCCGTCCTTGTACATGGCCCGATAGCCCACGACCTCGAAGTACTGCTGGGTGCGGTGCTCGGGGGCGCTCGCATCCGTGAGCGAGCCGAGGAAGGACGTGCCGTGGAAGGGCTGCTGCTCGATGCCGTTGACATGGCTGGGCGCCGGGATGCCGGCCACCTCCAAGATGGTGGGGCCGACGTCGATCACGTGGCTGAACTGCGAGCGCAACCCGCCCTGCTCGGTGATCCGCCCCGGCCAGCTCACGGCCATCGGGTTACGACTGCCACCCAGGTGGGAGGCCATCTGCTTGCCCCACTGGAACGGGCAGTTGCCGGCCCAGGCCCACGCCGCCGCGTAGTGCGGGGCGGTCAGTTCGCTGCCCCACACGTCGAGCCCGCCGTACTGCTCCACCAGCGCCAGCTGCTGGTCGGCGGTGAGGGGGATACCGTTTTGCATGGTGAGCTCGTTGAACGTGCCGGTCAACGAGCCTTCCATGGAGGCGCCGTTGTCCCCCCAGATGTAGATGACCAGGGTGTTATCGAGCTCGCCCAGGTCCTCGATGGCGTCGAGCACCCGTCCCACGTTCCAGTCGGCGTTCTCGGAGTAACCGGCGTAGACCTCCATCTGGCGGAGGTAGAGCGCCTTCTGGTCGCCCGGCAACGAATCCCAGGCCGGGAACGCCTCGTTGCGAGGCGTCAGCTGGGCGTCGGGCGGGACGACCCCAAGTTCCTTCTGCCGGGCGAAGACCCGCTCGCGCATAGCGTCCCAGCCGCCGTTAAACCTGCCCTTGTACTTGGCCGCCCATTCCGGGGGCGCCTGGTGAGGGGCGTGGCTGCAACCGGTGGAGAAGTACACGAACCAGGGCTTGTCCGGGTCCTGGGCGCGCACCCCGTGCAACCATTCGATCGTTTTGTCGGCCATGTCGTCGGGGAAGTAGTAGGGCTTGCCGTCCTTGCCCTCCGTGGGCACACCAATGGTGCTGTCGTCCGCGGTGATCACGGGATCCCACTGGCCCGCCTCCCCGCCCAGGAAACCCCAGAAGTGCTCGAAACCCCAGCCCCTGGGCCAGCGGTTCAGCGGACCAGCCGGCCCCTGCTGGCCGTCCGGGGTCAGGTGCCACTTCCCGAACGCCGCAGTGGAATATCCGTTCTCCTTGAGGACCTTCGGGAACGGCGCCGTCGCTTCGGGGACGAACGCGTTGTACCCCGGAAAGCCGCTGGAGAACTCGCCGATCTGACCGAAGCCGACGGCGTGGTGGTTGCGGCCGGTCAGCAACGCGGCGCGCGTCGGCGAACACAGGGCGGTGACATGGAACCGGTTGTACCGCAGGCCGGCATCTGCGACCCTGGTGAAGTTGGGGGTGTCGATATCGCCGCCGAAGGTGCTGGCGTTACCGAAGCCGGCGTCGTCGATGAGCACCAGCAGCACGTTGGGCGCACCCTCGGGCGCCCGGACGTGCCCGAGGATTTCCCAGTCGGCCACCGACCCCTCCAAAGTGCGCTTCTGGGTGCCCTTGAACACAGGATCGGCCATAGGGAGCTTCCTGCGGTCCAGATCAGCCATAGTGTTCCGTCCCTCCTAACGTGTCAACGCCCGCCCGAGGCTGGCTGTGGGATTGTTTCGGTTCCGAGATCCCGGCGGGCACGAAAGCCTCATTCTTAGCCAGTTGTTCGCAATACTGCCATCTGGACGCCAGTTTCGCCGTCACACCGGGGGCAGGACCAAAATTCTGACGTGTGGATTGATGATTTCCTCCGTGTGCCGTCGATTCTGTCCGTCAGGACGGCCATGCGAATCACTCAGGTCGGGTGATGCGCTGGCACGACGGCATGTCCAAGTTCGGGTTGACATACCGACTCAGGAGGCGGTGATAGCCCCTTCCTTCCGCCCGACCGCACCCCGCGTCTTTTGGCCGCCGCCTCGCCCGTGATCCAGCCAAGCGCTGCCCTTCGGAGCGCCTGACCATGGCTCGCATACATTATACCTGGGCCAAATCACCCACATCGAGTGACGCACCCCGATGCCCAACGCTGCCACACTGACATTGTGCCTGAGCGCTCCGCCACCGTAGCGCCACTGGGTGCACCAATCGATCGCCAGCATCCCCGTCGACGATGTCGAGCCGTGATCACCTCTTACAGGTGATCACGGTGGATCGTGTGCGGCCTATCGTGGGTGTTGGTGACTGTCGAGGCAAACCATCGCCCAACAGGCTCTGACGACGTGAGAATCTCGTCTCGCCCTGCGTGCGGCGAGCTGGCGAAGTTGTGTCGACAGCCGGCATCGCGAGGCCGGGGTGGTGTCGTCAACTCGAGCCTCGCCTCGAGGTCCCGCCGGCCCCGGGCCGTGGTCGCGAGACCTGGAGCCGGATCGGCCTTATTGGTTGCCTTTTTCCGGGAGTATCCCCCGGATGGCAGAACATCTCAAGGAGCGTGCTATGACTCAGTATCACCTCGTCCTTGATTTCCCGATCAGGGGTGCGGCCAACGCCAAGGCGCTCAACGACGAGCTACCGCCGCTGATGCCTGACTTTGCGAAGGTACAGGACAAACTTGGTACCGTGCACTTCTCACGTTTCATGGTCGAAGGAGACGAGAAACTACTCTTCGTTTCGGACATCGACGGCGACGCTACGCAGCATATTGAGCGCCTGGTCGAGTCCGCTCCGCCAGTGCTTGAGACCATCTTCGAGCATGTGAAGGATCCTCCGGCGACGCCCGTGACCGACAACCGTGCGGAGGTCGTCAAGTGGCTGGTGGCTCATGTCCGTGAGCCGCTAGATATGTACTTCGCGTACGGGGATGCTTCGGTTCAGGACATCAAGGCGTGTGTACACGAGGCGGGCTTCACGGGTAGCACACTGCAGAGTCCATTGCTGACGTACATGACCATCAAGTCTCGTCTGCAGCGCATAGCTCTGATATTCGACACGAAAGGTATCATAGACAAGGCTCATGCCGCGTCAGATGCCGTCGGGACCTTACATGTCGCCCATTTTGTATCCTTTGACAAGACTCACATAGGGTTCTTCACCATCTTTGACGGCGACATGAAAAAGTATTTCCAGGATTTCGCAGACAAAACAGCGTTTACTTTTGACTCCATCTTTCCGCACATCGAGGGCGCGCCGCCAACCCCGGTAGCAAAGAACGCCCAGGCGTTCTATCAGTGGGGTTTGGACAACAACTATCCTCCCATCGGTTTCTACAGCGCCTATCCAGGCCTCTCGGTGCAGGACATCCGGGCGCTGCTGGCCGATCGAAAGTCTCAGTCTCCCCCGACCTGATATCACGGGTTCCCCCATGTTCACGAACCAAGAACGAGACCGTGTTCACCCTTGGCGAAGGAGAATAACACATAGGCAGTACCGACGATGACGAGCTTCAGGCCGCTTCGCCGACTGTTTGGTCAGAGGCGGGATCAACGACGTAGGCATGGTGATTCGCGGGCTAGTGCCGAATCGGCGCTCAACCTCGCGGATATTCAGGGGTTCGTCCTCCGCGGTTACATGATGCCCATGCTTCGCCACTTCTTGTTGCGAGTAGAGGCGCCAGCACAAGCTCGCCGCCAACTCGGGCGGCTCGTAAACGGCGACGAGTCCGACTCCCCTCAGGTAACGACGGCCGAGGACTGGCACGTGGGATTCGGGCCCGGACCGGGAGACAATCCCGGCGATGCTCCCCGTCACAAGCCCGACTACTGCCTCAACATCGGTCTCACGTGGCCGGGCCTAGTGGCGCTGGGGCTCGAGGAACTCGTCCCAACGCTGTCGTTCAAGTCATTCGGGGCCTTCATCGAAGGAGCGGCCCGCCGCGCGAAGTCGGTCGGGGATACCGGCGCAAGTTCGCCCCAGAATTGGGTGGGCGGCTTCGGAAGCGGGGATGATCACGTCTTGATGACGCTCCACGCTGTCAGCCACGAGGCGATGACCAGCTACAGTGACCGGTTGTCGGAGTTGCTGGCCGAGGGAAATGCCTTTCGAGAGATCTGGCGCCAAGACGGCATGGCTCTCATGGAGATGCAGAACGGCCAACCCGTCCCGACCTTCAAAGTTCACTTCGGCTACACCGACGGCCTCACCACGCCTACCGTTCGCGGTGGACCGGAACTCTATCAACCGGATCACCAGCATCCTTGCGAGCCATGGCTCTTCGTCTTGCGGCAAGACGCTCTCAACTACGAGGTGCCTGAGCCGCGAGCAATAGGGCTGAATGGTAGTTTCGCAGTCTTCAAAAAGGTCGAGACCGACGTCGTTGGGTTTGAAGACTTCTTGCAGTCGAACAAGGAGCGCATCGATCCTGAACTGCTCGCGGCAAAAATGTGTGGGAGATGGCGCAACGGCGTCCCTCTCGCCTTGTCTCCCGACACAGAAAGCCCTGCCGGCGGGATCTCGCCGGAAGAGCTAAACGATTTCGGCTACGTGGAGGCCGACGGTTCGGGAGACCCGAAGGGGACCCGCTGTCCCGTCGGGGCACACATCCGCCGCGTCAACCCGCGGGGTTCGCCAGTCGCGGGCCAGGGTTTACCGGGTGGCAGCAACAATTCCCACCGACTGATTCGTCGGGGCCTGCCGTATGGACCGATCTATGATCCAACGACGCCCTACGATGGCCTCGAACGGGGCATGCTATTTCACTTCATCAACTCGAGCATCGAAAACCAGTACGAGTTCGTCCTGCGCCAGTGGGTCAATGACAGCGAATTCGCTGGCGCCGTTCGGCTTCATCCAGACTCGAGAGATCCACTAACCGGTACCCAGGATTTCGCAAACAGCATCTTCATCATACCTCAGACAGACGGCAGCCCACCTATGGAGCTGCGCGGCCTGTCAAGCTTCGTTACGACGAAGGCCGCGGCTTACGTGTTCCTTCCGAGCATCACCGCGATTCGTTGGATGGCTGGCTTGGGCGAGAACGGCTGATCGTGGTCCGACGTCTGGAGGCAACCCGCAACGAGGGTTCTGCCGAAGGCGGGCGTGCACGCAAGCATCGACGATCGGATCGCGCAAGAGAGGGCCGGGCGGGACCAAGTGCCTCCGTCGGCGCACGCCGGATCGGCGTCGGCTACTGACCGTCCCGATACAGTCGCGCAGCTCGAAGAGCGGGACGCCACTCGAGGCCCGACCTCGTACCGGTTCCGAGGTTCCTCAACTGCTCCGATCGCCCAGCTTGAGCTCTCGTTCCTTTCGTTCGGAAGCGCGCTCCGGGACTAGGATAATAGTCCACCTGGATGACCGCAGCGGTGTCACGGTTGACCCCTCCCGGGCGATCAGCCCTCCGGTATCGAGGGCCAAGTTCACCGCCGCTCGGCCCGAGGCGCCCGCCGCTCCCGCACCCCGGGCGAGTTCCCGCGCGATCAGGGGGTCGCCCGCGTCGTGGGACAGCTCCGCCAAGACAGCGGCAAGGTCGTCGCCTTGCAGGCGCGCCTGCCCGACGTCGTTGAGCCAGGTACTCAGCGATTTCGCCTTGCCTTCGGCCACATCTCGGCGAGCCGCGCCGCCAACTGGGGATTCGTACCGCACAGATTACCGTCGGCGCGAAGTAGCTCACTAGCTTTGTCTCACTCTCGAACGTCGATTCCGTTGTGCCCCAATGTGGCAATGTCGACGATCCCCTCATGGGGGAGTTTCTCCGCCTGGGGTGAGAGGATCGCGGGAGTATGGCCGACCATGTTCCAGGTGGTCGCCTCAGGCGGCCGGCCTGATGATGCAGCGGAAACCAATGTGGGTAGTCGAGGTGTCGATCGCTTCACCCTGCCGGGCGGCGGGCCGGTAGCGCAGGCAGTAGTTGGGGGCGCACAGGTGTGAGCCGCCCTTGATCACCCGTCGAGGGATGTTGACGCCGGGCTGACCGGCCACCGGGTTGACCTCGGCGGTCCCGTCGTGCGGGTTCGGGGGCGCACAGCAGGCCTGCGGGGTAGGACCGGTCGATGTGGCCTGGTAGTAGTCGCTGGTCCATTCCCAGACGTTGCCGGCCATGTCGGAGAGGCCGTGGCCGTTCGGAGGGAAGCTTTTCACCGGCGAGGTGCCCTCGAACCCGTCGGCCAGGAGGTTCTGCCAGGGAAACTGGCCCTGCCAGGTGTTGGCCATCGTCCTGCCCTTGGGGGCGAATTCCTCACCCCATGTGTAGGTAGCGCCGTCCAGCCCGCCTCGGGCCGCGTACTCCCACTCTGCCTCGGTCGGCAGCGTCTTGCCGGCCCAGCGAGCGTACGCATCGGCGTCTTCCGCTGCGACGTGGGTCACCGGGTGGTGCTCCCGCCCGTGTAGCGTGCTGGCCGGACCTTCAGGATGCCGCCAATTCGCGCCCAGGACGTAGGACCACCAGTTGGACACGTCGCGCAGATCGACCGGCCCCGCTGTCTTTTGGAACACCAGCGAGCCGGGATGGAGGAGATCCGGATCGGCATCGGGATAGTTCTCCGGGTTCGGTGGGCGCTCGGCCAGCGTGACATACCCGGTGGCCTTTACGAAACGACGGAACTCCGCCACTGTTACCGGGTGCTCGTCGATCCAGAATCCGTCCAGGCGGACGGATCGAACCGGGCCCTCCTCCGGGTAGAAGCGTTCCGATCCCATCAGGAACTCGCCATCCGGTACCCACACCATGTCCTTGGCCGACAGGCGGCCGGATCTGCTGCCGCCAGTCGTCGTCGTTCTGCTCACCCGGTTCAGGATACTATCGACCCCGATGGCGGGTCGCCGCGTCAGTCCCGCCAAGGCCTTGCTTGCCTCGTCTGGCGAGGTCGACAGAGCGCTCACCGCTGAAGTCACCTTCGCCCGGACGAGGGTGCCCGGGGTAGCCTTCCTCGTCGGGCACGGGGCCAGCTACCTCACTGCCGCCACGGCCTTCGCCGAGGGCGAAACCATACACTGCAGCCCCGGACTGTTATGGAGTCGATGGCGTCGAGGAGGCCTCTGTGATCCCCGTTGCTAGTGTCGCTGATCAAGCCGGCGTCCGGCCCTGCGGTGGCGACCCACCACCTCGGTGCTTGATGCCAACTGCGAGGCCCACGAACTTGACCACGTCCACGTCGTCAACACCAGCTTCATCCCGAGCATCGAGGCGATGAACCCGGCGCTGACCGCCATCGCCGACGCCATCCGCATCGGCGAGCACCTTTCCGAGCGGCTGGGATGAGCGGCGAGGGAGGCGCCCGGCATCGGGTGGTGATTGTCGGCGGCGGCTTCGGGGGCCTGGCACCGACGCGGTTTCTGGCGCGCCGGCTCGTCGCCCGGAGAGGCGTCGAGGTGACGCTGATCGACCGGCGCAACCACCACCTGTCCAACCTCTCCTCTACCAGGTCGCACGGGATTGATCCCGCCCGACCAGATCGCGCCTGCCTTACGCCATATTGTTCGCAAGCAGAAGAACGTGCGCGTCGAACTCGCCGAAGTCACCGGGTTCGACCTGAACCAGCAGGTTGTACACGCCAGCGTCATGGGCCTCCAACCTCGTGAGATCCCCTACGAGACCTTGATTGTGGCGGCCGGCGTCAACCAATCCTATTTCGAGCAAGACGACTACGCGTTATTTGCTCCCGGTATGAAGACGATCGACGATGCCCTGGAACTGCGACGACGCATCTTCGGGGCCTTCGAGATGGCGGAGATGGCCCCGGACGCCACGGATCGGCAGCGCTGGCTGACGGTTGCCATCGTCGGGGCCGGACCCACTGGGGTCGAGCTGGCCGGCCAGGTCCGGGAGTTGGCGGTGCGCAGCCTGCGGAGGGAGTTCCGGTCCTTCGACGCCGCCTCGGTTCGAGTCGTCCTTCTCGACGGCGGCAAAGAGCCCCTGGCCACCTTCGGCGATGAGCTGTCGGCCAAGGCGGCCAGGGAGCTCGAGCGTCTCGGCGTGGAGCTGCGCATGGGCGCCCGGGTGGTGGGGGTTGACGCCACCGGCGTCGATCTCACCGACGCCGCCGGTGCCACCAGCCGGCTGGACACCTACACCACCGTGTGGGCGGCCGGAGTGGAAGCATCGCCCCTCGCCGCCGAGCCGGCCAAGGCGACGGGCGCCGACCTAGACCGAGCCGGCCGCATCGCCGTCCTACCCGACCTGACCCTCCCCGGCCACCCCGAAGTGTTCGTGGTAGGCGACATGATGGCCCTGGACAGCCTGCCCGGCGTGGCCGAGGTGGCCGTGCAAGGCGGGCTGCACGCCGCCAACACCACCGTTCGGCGGCTTAAGGACAAGCCCGTACGGCCCTTCAAGTATCGGGACCTGGGCACCGCCGCCACCATTGGGCGGTTCCAGTCCGTGGTCAACTTCCACGCGATAGTGCGGGCACGTTCTGGCGTGCTACGGGTACGCGACGCTTTGGGTCCAGGGGGACGAGCTGACCGCCAGCACCCGTGCCGAAGGCCGACGATGAGCGGGCTTGAAATCGCCCTACCTGGGTGGTGCCGCTTGTGGGTAGGCGACCTACTTTGCCTCGTGACGCTCGGCGACTCGATTTGCGTCAGCTGTGAAGACAGCCGGGAGCGAGGAGCCCTGAGAGAGGCAGGGATCACTGTCTGGCTGCGCTGGAGGTCGTGTGTTTGCGGCGCAGCGTGGCCAGGGCGGCCTTGAACGACAGTTCCCGCTCTCGCCACACCACACCCGCTATGGCACCCAGGATGATCACCACCCCGATGGCGATGAACCAGGACATCAGGGCGAAGACCACCCCGATGGTGCCGTATTTCTTGTCGTCGGCGATGATCGTGCTGGAGAAGATGATGGAGAACACGACTGCCATCCCCACCCAGCACACCGCGGTGGCTATGGCGGAGGGGAACAGCCCTCTCCAGGAGACTCGGCCCCCCAGCAGAAACCACTGGGTGAACCACCAGAAGGCGGTCGAGACGGTCAGGCCGATGACGCCCAAGAGCACCGGCCCACCGGCGTCGTGCAACGACGGCCCCACCCAACCCACCAAGGCCGAAAAACCGACCAGCACCCCCAGCCAGATGAGACGGCGGGGCATGTCTCTCATGCCCCGGCTGCCCACGTCGAAGGCCCGCTCGTAGAGCTGTTGTATGGCGGTGGCCGCCGCCAATCCGCCCAGAATGAACCACAGCCAGGCCGTCCCGGTGACGGCGCCGGAGGTGGCCGACGAGGAGGTGAACAGTCGAGCCACATCGGCCGAGGCTTGTTGGTTGAGACCGAGATGCCGGGCCAGTCCAGTGGTCGCGGACCGGCCGGCTAGGGCGTTAGCGACGATGAAGAAGGGGAAAAAGCACAGCAACAGGGTGGCGGCGAAGAGCATGCCCCGGTTCATGAAATCCATGGAGTCCAGCCGACGCCACAGATGCTCAGCCGACGAACCGGCATACTTCTCCTTGGCGACCTGAGTTTTCCCTTTGGCGAACTCGGTCCCCCGCCGCACTCGACGGCCCACGCCACCGGCCTGGTCGACCTCTGGTGGCGCTGACTCGTCACCTGGCTCGTACGACGTCACGACAGTGCGCCCAACGCTCCTCGGATCCCGGACCCACGGCCGGACGACCGCGACTGTAGTCCGCCGCGCCGGGACCCCACCGTACCGGAGCGCTTCGGGCCCGACAGCCACCTGCCGGCTGCTGTGCACACGCCTAGAGGATCCTGTCCGGCAGCCCGCCGCGCCTCACCCAACCCAGGTGACCCAGCCGGACACCAAAAGGGGTGGCTTCCCGTGACACCGACTCAAAGCTCCGTTTGTCGTGACCCGAAAATGCTCAAGGTGACTATCGATCTCAGCGACGATTCGATCCAGCACACCGAAGCCGAAATGCGCGTGGCCCGAGAGTAGCGACCACGCAGCCCGTGCGATATGAATCTTTCCCTGGAGCGCCATCGCTGGGGTGACAGATGATCTCACCCGGAAAGGGCCATTGCGAGATATCCCACTTGATACGACGATAGAAGTATGACGGACATCGACATCAACGAATTGGGACCCATCGACTACCTGGTGGTCGAGTTCCCACCCGCGACCTCGAACTTCACCGGCGAAATGGCGGCCGAGATCGCCAGACTGGTCGACGCCAAACTGGTTCGGGTACTGGACCTGCTCATCCTGCAAAAGGACCCGGACGGCAGCATCGAAGCCCTGGAGATCGATGACCTGGAGGGGCTCGACGAGCTACGGGTCGCCGAGACGCAACTCGCCGAACTCCTAGCCGAAGAAGACGTCGCACACCTCGCCGCCGCCATGGAGCCCGGCACCACCGCCGGTGTGCTGGTCTGGGAGAACACCTGGGCGGCACCGTTCGCTTCGGCCGCCCGCCGCGCAGGAGGCCAGCTCATCGCCAGCGGACGAATCCCCATCCAAGCCATCCTGGCCTCCCTGGAAGCCGACCAACCCAGCGAAGGAGAATGACATGCCACTGCGACCAGCCCGTGCAGCACGCCGAGGTGTGATCGGCGCCCCTGTCGCCCGGACCGCGGCGGTCGTCGGCACCGCGGCCGTGGTGTCCCACGGTGTCAACCGACGGCAAGATCGGCGTGAGGACCGTCGGGACCGGAGAGAAGATCGACGAGACCGCTGACCCCTCACGCCCAAGCACAATGTGACCTGGTCCAAGTCGTAAGGCGGTCCAAGCCGTACGCCGACGCATCGCTTGCGGAGCTCACCGCGGCCCGGGTCAACCCCACTTGACCAGATGCAGCACCGGACCTTCCCGACCAGTCGCCGTCACCCTTCTGGTAATCCTGGTCTCTGACTCAAGCCGCGGACGTGCGCTTGACTGTGACCCAGTGGTTCGAGTGCGGGCCACCGGTCCCGCTCGGGGCGGCCTTCCTTCACAGTGCATGGTGGCCCCGAGGTCGCCGAGGAGCGATGAAACGAGTTGGTGGACGATTGCTGCGTGAGGCGGCGGGCGGTCACTCTGGCGTGTAGGTGGGCGCCGCTCGGTCTGATGGAGACCCACCGGCGTTCGCCAGGTCCCACGGCGGTGGGTGAGGCGGGACTAGCTTTTGCCTGTGCCAGACGAGGATCGAGGGCAGGTGCCCTGAGTTTCAATCACAACGTCGAGAACGTCGTCCAGGTGGTCGAGGGCGTCGGTGTGGCCATCATGGTGCTGGGTGGACTGCTCGTTCTGGTTCATTCCGGCGCGCTCTACTTGATCCCCGCTCGCCGGGCTCGCGCCTATCACTACTTCCGGAAGCATCTCGGAAGAGTCATCCTGCTCGGGCTAGAAGTTCTCATCGTCGCCGACATCATCAGAACGGTCATAGTCGACCCAACTGCGGTGAGTGTGGCCCTGCTCGCCACCATCGTGGTGGTCAGGATTGTGCTCAGCTGGTCGCTCGCGGTTGAGATTGATGGAGTCTGGCCCTGGAGGAAGGCGCAGACCTTCGCCGCTGGCCCTGAGGGGGCCAAGGATGGCAACGGCAATGGTGGCCAGGAGGCGAAACCTCCAGCCCGGTAACACGGTCACGCGCTCCACGTTTTGCGGACGTTCCAGGGAGCGCCCCCCTCTATCGGCATGTCCGCTGCCGAGTGCTCATCCAGGATGCGCGGCGCCCGCACCTACGCGAGTTGTGGCAGTGGGCGGCCCACTCTCGGTCTCGATCCCGCGACAGCGGGTATACGCCGACCGCAACGTGCGCGCTACCAACGGTCCTTAAGTTGGTCCGCTCTCGTCTCGGGCCGCGATCCAGGCGAGTGCGTCTCGATGCGCTTGTTCGAGGGCCGCACCGAGCCGTTCGGTCGAACCGTACATGTTCTCGGCGCCGAGGAGGTTGGCCAGACCGGTGACGCGAAACTGTTCGGCCAGCTGCTCGTTGAGGGAGACCACGACCAGCTTCGAACCGACGGCTGCCAGGCTTTCGGCGTATCGTCGAAGCACGTCGATGAACGTCGAGCCGATGTCGCTGCGTTCGCGCAAGCGCAGAATGACGACGGCGTGCCGCGATTGTTGTGTGGGTGCTGGCAGGGCGGCTGCGAAGGTTGGGGCGGCCGCGAAGAACAAGCTGCCGTAAGGCTGGAGAATGACGACCTGGCTGGCGGGCAGACGCTCGGGGGGGTCTACTTCTATGACGTGTCCGTCGTCGGTGTACAACCGTTGTTTGATGGTGACCTTGTTCGACTGCCCGACGACGTAGAGGGCCACTGATAGGCCGACGCCGGCGAGGACCGCGTACTGCAAGGGGATGACGATCGTGAGCAGGAACGTGGTTACCAGCACGAGTCGTTGGGGTATCCCAGTTTTCCACACCGAGGCCAGGTCGGCCGGCTTGATGGTCCGTACGCCGACGAGGATCAGCAGACCGGCCAGGGCCGGCATGGCGATGTTGTCGATAGGGCCACCCAGGGCAACGATGATTAGGGCCATTACGACGCCGGCGATCACGAGCGAGGCCCGGGTGCGGGCCCCGGCTGCCTTGTTGAGCGAGGAGGCGGACACCGAGCCGCCGACGGGCATCCCTTGCAGGACCCCGGACGCCACGTTGGCGACGCCCTGTCCGACAAAGTCGCGTGACGCGTCTGGGTAACTACCGTCGGGGTTGGGGAAGTTGGCCGAGATGCCGGCTCCCTGCACCAGGCCCACCAGGGTCAGCGACAGGGCCGGTATCAGCAGGGATGGCACCAGGGTCAGATCCGGGAGCTGGGGCCGGGGCAGCGTGCCCAGGGTGGCGCCCAGGTCGTGCACGGTAGCCACGTCCCAGCCCAGCCCCTGCGCCGCCGCCGAGGTGACCACGACCGCCACGACGAGCCCGAGAGGGCCGAGCGGGGTCCGTTCGAGCAGGACGATGAGCACGATGGTGGCCAGGCCGATAGCCACGGATTGTCCATGCAGCCGGCCCGGGTGCAACAGCGTGTCCACGGCCCGGGTAAGGCGGGATCCGTGGGGCGAGCTGTAGCCAGTGAGGTTGGCTAGTTGGCCCAGGACGATGTTCACCCCGACCGCGTTGATGAAGCCCACCATGACCGCGTTGGATACGAAACGCAGCACGGTTCCGAGCTTGAGCAGACCGGTGGCGACCATGACCACCCCGGTCAGCATGGCCAGGGTGAACAGAGCCCGGGCGGGGTTGGCGGCGTGATGTACGGCCGAGACGTCGGCAATCAGGATCGCCATGGCGCCGGTGCCTTGCACCGCCATGAACGCCGAGGAGGTCACCAGGGCTCCTGCGGCCGTGCCCACCATGTAGCCGTATACGCCGGCGAGCGGGTTCACGCCCGCCAGCAGTCCGGTGGCCAGACCGTCGGGGACGCTTTCGATGCCGAGCACCGAGCCGGCAATCAGGTCGTGTCGCAGGTTGGAAAAGCGGGCCCGGTTTCGACGAGTCATCAGGCACTGTCCCGGGCAGGTGGTGGACGCCGCTGGTCAGCGGCCGGCAGCATCGGCGGACTCCCGCCAGTGAAGCCCGACCGGTGGTCAGGCGGCAAGGCCGGACGACTCGACCGGGGCGGTGGCTGTGGCGGGCGACTCAGCCGCTTGGGCGGGTGCGGGGGGTCGGGGTGAGAAGTAGGCCCGGCCGACGTAGGCGACGACCACGGCCACGATGGTCAGGGGCATGAGAGTTACCCCGTCCGAGCCCAGAAAGAGGGTGGTCAACAGGACCGAGGTGAGGGGCAAGCCCAGTATGGCGCAGGTCATGGCTCCGATGCCCATGGCCGCGCCGGCCACCATGGGTAGCCCCGGCAGGTGGGACAACGCGACGCCGCCCGCCGCCCCGACGAACATGCCCGGAAAGACGGGACCGCCCCGAAAGGCGCTCAACGAGGCGCCGTAGGCCAGTCCCTTGCACGCGAACAGCAGCAGCAACGCCTCGACGGAGTAGGTGGCGCTGTTCTCCAGCAGGGATGGCAGGGCAGTTTGCCCGGAAAAGAGGACTTCCGATGACGGCCTGCCGCTCCCCTCGGCGTAGGCGATCGCCAGCCCCGCCACCGCCAATCCCACGAGGGGCGCCATAAGCGCAATGCGCCGTTCCACGTGCGGTTTGAGGTACAGGGCGAGCCAGCGGATGGCGCCGCCCACCACCACGGCGGCCAGGCCGATGGCGATCGCCCACCCGAACTCGGCGCCGGTGGGGTGGCTGAAGGGAGGAAGGTTGGGGACGGCCAGCGAGAAGGTGCCATGGCCGGTCCAGGCATCGAACCCGATGAAGATCAGCGAGCCGATCCCCGCCGCCACCAGGCCGGGCACCAGCACCAGTCCCAGCATCGGACCGCCCAGCCCGGACGCTTCCATCACCAGAAAGGCGCCGGTCAGCGGCGAGCCCAGGAGGGTGCTGACGGCGGCGAAACTACCCGAGGCGCCGACCACACCGATGGCCTGTGGGGGGGCGTCGCGTTTGGCCAGGCGGATGGCGCCGGCCGCCAACCCGCCACCTAAGGCGATGAGGGGTGCTTCTGGGCCGATGACGGCGCCCAAGGCCAGGCCGGCCAGGGCGGCCAGCGCCACCCCGGGCAACTGAATGGGTGACGGTGCTCCTGCCACCTGGAACCCGTCGGCGGGTGAGTGGCCGCCCCGCCCGGGCAGATACTGAATGGCCAACCCCACCAGGAGACCGCCCAACCCGACCATGGGCAGTGGCCACCAGATCGGCTCGCCGTGAAAGCCCAACGCTTTCAGCAGGTAGTCGGGATTGAACAGCCATTTCTGCAACTCGGCCACCAGGACCAGATACCAGTACGCCACCGCCGCAATCGGTGCTCCCAGCACCGCGGCGAAGACCAGCAGCACCAGATACTGGCGAGTCCGCAGCAAAGCGACAACGTCGCTGCCCGACATGGTCATGTCAGGCCGCCTTTATGCCAGAATTACCCGGCTGTCGTGTCCTGCTCACGCGAAGACGCTCGCGCAGAGCTGTCCACCCGACACCGCCCACAAGGGGTGAGCGACGACCGTGCAGGCACACTTTCTACCGTGCCTCCTCGCAAGCGGCGAGGACTCGGGCTCTTGCGCAGCCTGTCCTGCTCGGACCCGGCGATGGCGGAACTTCCTGCCAGGATTGGTTTGCCCCCGTCCCTGTCCCTTTGGGGGCCGCTCGTACCGGCCGCGCCCGGCCGGTGTGTGACCATCCGGTGATCACCACCAGGGGTACGCGATGCGGGCCGGGCCTGCTGTCAGGCACTGATCCCACCGGCGACGGCAGCGTGGTGGAGGACTTGGTCTAGCCGCTTGGCGGTCCGGTGTGGTTTTGGTTGGAGGTCGAAGATGACTTTCTCGACGGTCCCGGTGAACGGGTAGGGCGACTTCTGGGAGTAGGCGGGGCCGACGGGTAGCCCGTTGTCGCGGCCGATATCCAGGCCTGCGCATCGGGAGAAGCGCCAACAGGACGATCTGATCGACGCAGCCCTCCGCGATCTTGGCTTGGTTGGCGTAGATGGTCACGTCGCCTCCGGTGCGCGGCTGGGGGGCGGTGGCGAACTGCATGCGCGCGGTGATGTCGCCGGTCGGTTGGGGCTCGGTGGAGACCTGGTGGTATTGCTCGACGCCCATCATCGAGTAACTGTGGTGGAGCAGGCCGCGGTCATCGACCCGAGGGAGAAGCCGCCTATGGCGTCGAATTCGGCCACGACGACGCCCTCGACTCTGTCGTCAGCAACCTGCAGTTCGGCCTCGATGGTGTAGGAGTGGCCGTTGATCCGCCGATCGGTGGAAGGCGCCTCCCCCGATTCGGGTGGTGAACTGTTGGTTCTGAAACCACCTTGGTGGGGTGACGTCGACAGACCAGGTTGAGGACATTGTGACGCCGCGGTCCAATCCGGGACCGCGGCATCGGCGGGCCGTCCGCCGACCGGCACAGATGGGAGGAAGTTGGTGCTGGCGTATTCGTACCCGCTGTTGGGTGCCTTCTGGACCCTGTTGTGGCTGTCCCTTTGGATCATCTGGATCTTTCTCCTCTTCAGGGTCATCATCGACATCTTTCGCAGCCAGGACTTGAGCGGATGGGGGAAGGCCGGATGGCTGATTTTTGTCATTATCTTGCCCTTCCTGGGGGTGTTCATCTACTTGATCGCCCGTGGCAAAGAAATGGGCCAGCGAGATGTTCAGGACGCCCAGGCTCGGGACCAGCAATTCCGCTCGTATGTGCAAGAAGCGGCCGAACAAAGCGCGAGCGGGGCCGACCAGCTGGCCAAGCTGGCCGACCTCAGGGACAGGGGCGTTATCTCGCAATCCGAGTTCGACCAGGAGAAGGCCAAGATCCTGAGCTGACAGGGCCGGCCGGCCTTCCGCTGCGAGGTCGTTGGGGCTTATGCTCCTAGTCTCTGTGCTCGGGCCTCGGGAGCCGAAGTTGGACCAGGCCGGGCCGAGGTCTGAGCCTGACGGTCTTGAGGATGGAGAGTCAAGGACGTGACCTTCCTGCCGGGTGTTCCCCCACCGAGCAAACGCCGGTCGCTTCTGCTCTTCGGCATGCTGCGGGCCGCGGCCACCATCGCCGGACTGGTGGCCGCCTACTACCTCCTACCCTTTGACCATCTCTCCGACGCGGCCTCAGTGCTGCTGCTGGTGGTCGGTTTGATCGGTGTGGTCGTCATTGTCGTGTGGGAGGTTCGGGGCATCCTCAACTCGCAGTATCCCGCGTATAAAGCCGTCGAAGCACTGACTATCACCGCCCCGCTATTTCTCTTGCTCTTTGCGAGCGGCTACTACCTCCTCGAACGAGCCACACCCACGAGTTTCAGCCAGCCCCTGTCGCGCACTGACGCCTTGTACTTCACCGTCACCACCTTTTCCACCGTCGGCTACGGCGATATCACCGCCAAGAGCCAAGGGGCCCGGCTGATGGTCATCTTCCAGATGCTGGCCGATTTGGTCGTGTTGGGATTCGGGGTGAAGGTCATCTTCGGCGCGGTGGAGATGGGACGACAACGCCAGACGGCGACCACGACCGACGACAGTTCCGGCCCGCCCGAGACGCCATAGCCCGGCGGGCGACCAGATCAGACCCCGATCGGCTAAGCGGCACCCCGGGAACCGGCCCTTTTGTTCGGTGAGACGAGCCTGCCGTTCGTGCCGCGACCGGCGACGCTCAGATCCCTCCCGGACCCTCTGGCATCACTTCCGGGGCGACCCATTCATCGTCGGCGTAAGTCCGAGTAGTCCATGGGAGCGGGCGAAAGTGACCGCCTCGGCGCGTGAGGTGGCGCCGATCTTGCGGTAGACGGCCTGGATATGGGTCTTCACGGTGTTGGACGAGACGCACAGCAGGACGGCTATCTGGTCCCGGCTCAAATGGGAGGGGAGATATTCGAGTACCTGTCTTTCCCGGTCTGTGAGCGGCTCGATCATGGTGGTTGATCCCGTGACCGCGGCCGAGGGCACCAGCCGTTCCGCCTCGCCGATCAGCTGCGTCAGGTACCCGTCGGGACGACCCGCGGCGATTCCGCGCAGCAATGGCAGCGTCTGGGGCGCTTCCTCCAGGAAGGGACGGACGTAGTGCTCGGGTCGGGCGGTCGCCACCGCCAGGCTAAGCGTTTCCCTGGCGCGCCCCGCTTGACCTTGCTGCTCTTCGGCGCAGGCGACCAGTACCAGCCGTCGGATTTCGGCCGCGATGCCGGCGGATGCGCTCGGGCTGAGCCGGCCGAGGAGGCGCTCCGGGCGCCCCGAGCGCAGGTCGAGGCGGGCAAGCGTCACCCTGGCGATATCGCCAGGAGGGCAGGCTCGGGCGATGAGCAGAGCGCCGTCCAGGTCGCCCGTGTTGGTCCGGCAGCCGATCTCGAGCTGGTTGAGCTTTTGGAGCAAGTGGTGAGGTGGAGGGTTTCGTCTCTCAGCCTGGCGCAGGCGGCCAAGGCGGTGGAGCGCCTCGCCGAGATGTTGTTGGGCGATCAGCACCCGAACAAACTCGAGCTCCACCGCCCATATCGGGTAGTTGGCCTCCTCCGCACCGGCCAACTGGAGGGCGGCCACCACCTGTTGCTCGGCGGCGCCAAGTTCATTGTGCTCGAAGAGCACTTCGGCCAGCACCAACCGGGCGTCGATGACGACATCGTCGACTCCGGCGGACTCTCCGTCGTGCAGCGCCGCGCTTGCCAGCCGGTAAGCGGTCTGTAGTCGCCCTTGACTACACGCCACCATGGCGAGAGTCGCGGGTTGGCTGGCCTCGGCTCTGTCTTCGGTACCGAAATGCTCGATCAAGGTCGCTCGGGCTTGGTCTGGCCGGCCCAGGCGTGCCTGAGCTCGGGCAGTGAGGATGGGAAGATGAGCTGCAATGGCAGCATCAACGCTCCGGAGCCAGGCGGATTTGACTGCGGTGCCCGCGACTGACCCTGGCGCAGATTGAAGGGTCGGTCCCATGAGCTCAGCCGTGGATCGACAGTTGTCCAGCACACCGGGGGCGTCGGCTGTCCGGTCGGCGTAAATCCCCCAAAGGAAATCGATACGGGCCCGCCACTGCAACCCGTCCGCGTCACCGGCGGTGACCTCGCAAAGCTGGCCCACCAACCGGGAAGCCTCGGAGACCCTGTAGGCGGCGAGGAGAGTCGCAGCTTGAACGTACAGGCGGCCCAAGTCTGCTTCGAGACCGGTTTCGCCAGGTGCACCTGCTGGTCTGAGGGTCGTTCCGTTGTCGGGATGGCCACTGGCCGGACCGCCACCTAGGCCGGTGAACAGCAACCTGAGCGCCCGGTCGTAGGCTTGGGCCTGGGCGAAATGGTAGGCACTACGGCGAAGGTGGCCACGCCGCTCGAGCCAGGTCGCAGCGCTGGCGTGGGCGTGGAGGCTCAGCGACGAGTCCTCCCGTTGGAGCCGGCTTGTGAGGAGATCCGCCAGGAGGCGGTGATAGCGGTATCTCCGTTCGCCAGAGTCGAGCCGGTACACGAACAAGCCGCGGTCGGCGAGCGACTCCAGAATCTCGCCCGCGTCGGGCCGACCACTTACCGCTTGCCCTAAGTCGGCGGTAAAAGTGTCCAACACCGAGGTCTGAAGGAGGAATTTGACGACCTCAGGAGGCTGGCGCAAGAGCATCTCATGCTCGAGATATTCCGCGACCGGTCCGAAGGAGCCTGAATATCGGCGCACAAACGTCGACGAATCGTCCACATGCGCCAGGGCCATAGCGGCCAAATGGAGGCCTGCCGCCCACCCCTCGCTTCGTTGGGTCAGCGCGGTCACATCGCTGAGACCGAGGAACTTGCCCGCGGCCAGGGCCGTGAGAGCGCCCGCCTCCTCGACGGTGAAACGCAGGTCGTCGTCCCCGAGCGTCATCGCCTCCCCGCTGGTCTCGAGCCGCGGCGGCGAGAAGCTCGGCTGCCCCTGCCCGACCAGGACCACCCGGATATGCGGCGGGAGGTGCTGGAACAACCGCGCAAGTGCGCTGAGCACGCGAGGGGCGGTGATGAGGTGGAAGTCGTCGATGACCAGCACTTGGGGCCGGTCACTCGTCGGATGCCGGCTCAGGAGGTCGGCCAGTCCAGCTTCGTCTGACGACGGCCCATCGTCGACCCAGGCATGCTCCGTTGCGTGCTGGGCGCCCAGGGCAGTGGCAACCTGGGGCCAGAAGCACCTGGGGTCATTGTCGGCCTCCTCCACCGACAGCCAGCCCACGGCGGCCTTGGGGCGGCTGTGAGCCCAATCGGCGAGGAGCACGGTCTTGCCTGCGCCTGGCGGTCCGGTCACGACCGTGAGTCGACGCTCGACAGCTTGCGAGAGCCGCCGACTCAGGCGATCTCGGCGGATCCAGTGGCGTGGGAGGGGAGGAGGCACGAACTTGGCCGAGGTGGTGGTCGCACCCCCGCCACGCTGCGCCCACCTGCCGTCCCCGTCAGTTAGATCTAACCGTTGGCGCGCCGACCTTTCCATGCCAGCCTCCCGGTGTCGTCCCAGGTCAGGGTAAGGCGGCCAAGGCGGCTGGTCTTCACCCGCCACAGGGTGATTGCTCGCAGCGCACAGGCCGAGTGCGCCTCCGGCATTTCCGTAATTGATCTCAACTGACCATCTGACCGATGGTCACCGACCGATATTTACGCCGTTATCTTGCCGTTGTTCGACGGTCCGCACTTCCAGCAATTCCAGGGCAAAGGCCCACAGGCGATCCAGGACGCCGTGGAGGGCAGCCTGGTCGATCTGCTCGGCTCGCAGAGTGGTACGGCCTGCCCCCACGATGACGTCGAACTCCTCAAAAGCAGCGACGATGGCCGGGACCGCCTCACCCTCGAAGGTGATCTCATATGTCCTCAGCGACATCACCCTACGATCAGGCTTGGAACAAAGACGCCGTCATCCTTCACAGGATGCAGGTCGCCGTGGCTCCCGTCGTCACCTCCATAAGGTGAGGTAGATTCCCCCAGCGGCCCGCACCTGGCGACCATGCGGCCCGCGCGATGACGCAAACGACCGGCCGGCCGGGAGAGGTTGGAGGGCAAGCGAGAATGGCGCATAGGAAGGGAAACGGCGCGCTCGGTGTTCGCAGCCCGCGGTTTCCGCCGTCCAAATTCCGTGCTCCCAGCTCACCATCCCGCCTGGTCCGTCGGTCCAGGCTGCTCGAGGCCCTTGACCGAGGACGACAGGCCCGCCTCACCTTGGTGGTGGGCTCGCCCGGGGCGGGCAAGACCGCACTTCTCGCCGACTGGTCGGCCACCCACCCCGAGCGACCAACCGCGTGGCTCAGCTGTGATCCCGCCGACGCCGACCGGGTCCGGTTTGTGGCTGCCATAATCGACACCCTGCGACGGGCCTTCCATCGGGCGGAACTGGGAGAGGACGCACGCCAACTTCTGAGCCTCGACGGCGAGGTATCCGCCGACGTCATCGTCGCCCTGGCCGATGACCTTGACGGGCTGGACGGGCCGCACGCGCTCGTGATCGACGACTTCCACCTAACCGGAGCGGCAGGGGCAGACATCCTGACCTTGTTGCTGGAGTGCCGGCCTGCTTTCCTTCAGCTGGTCCTGGCCAGCCGGGCCGACCCGGGCCTACGGCTCTACCGGATGCGAGCCAACGAGGAGCTGGTCGAGCTGCGCGACCAGGATCTGTCCTTCTCCGCCGAAGAGACCAGAATCTTCCTGTCCGGGTTCGGTCTGCGTCTGAGCGAGCAGGACCTCGACGCCATCCACCATCGCAGCGAGGGATGGATCGCGGGCCTACAGATGGCGGCTCTCTCGATACAGCAGTCACCGGATCCCGTCAACACCGCCGGTCGAGTCGAGCTGCACCGCCACAGCGTGGCCGGGTATTTTCTCGACGAGGTCCTCTACCGCCAACCTCTCGAGCTGGTCGAGTTCATGCTGGCCACCTCGATACTGGACGAACTGTCGGTGCCGGCTTGCAACGCCTTGTGCGGCCAGGGGGCGGCCGCCCTGCTCCAGCAGCTCTACGGCGCCCATCTGTTCGTGAGCAGGGTGGACGACGAGGCCGCCACGTATCGCTACCACCCGCTGATCAGGGAAGTTCTGCAGGCCCAGCTTCACATCGACGACCCGATGGGTGAGCGGCGCCTGCATGAGCGGGCCGCCCAATACCTGGCTGACGCCGGTCAGGTGGGCCCGGCGGCGAGGCATCTCCTAGCAGCCGGCGATCAAGCCGGCGCCTTTGGCCTGATTCGAGAACGGATGATCCTCGACTTCGCGGCCAACCCCAGGCTCGGCAGCGCCCTGGACCTCGACGAGATCCGACCCGAGCTTTTCGCCGGCAGCCCCGACCTGCTGGTTGCCCTGGCTGCGGATTTGCAGCTGCGAGGCGGGTTTGATCGCGGCCGGCGGGCGGTGGAGCTGGCCCGAAGGGCCGACGTCGATCCAGACCGACAGCCGGAGCTGGCCGTGCAACTGGCGTCGGTCAACGCCACCTACTTGGGCCTCACCGGTCAGCTGCGAGAGTCACTGGCCCAGCGGCAGTGGGCGCGAAGCATCGACATCGGCGGTGGGGCCGCCGACCTGTGGTTGCTCGCCCTCGACGTCACGGGCGCCTACTCCCATACCTATCTCGGCGAGTTCGACGCAGCCCGCCACCTTGTCGGCACGCTCGCCTCGGCTCCGGTGAGCCCTCCGCCCGTGACCGATGTGCTCTGTTCTGGCCTCAACAGCCAGATCGCCTTCGCGGAGGGGCAGCTCATCCAGGCGGACGTCTTCGCCGCTGGGGCGCTGGACTCGAGCCGCCGGCTGGGCTTTGACCACCACTACTTCGCTTTCCCGGCCCTGCGCACGGCGGCCCAGTTAGTCCTCGAGCGGCGCGATCTGGACGCCGCCGCCAGTCTGGTCGAACAGATCCTGGAACTGGTCAGCGGCGCCCGCCCCGCTTTCGAGTATTTCGCCCAGTTGGACCGAGCCCGGATCTGGGCGGCAGCCGGCAACCTGGAGGGAGCCCTGAGCTCACTGCCGGCGGCGCGGACCGCGCTCAGATGCGACGACTCCGTGCTCTTCGCCCAGGCCGACGAGCTGGAAGCTCGCCTCCGGCTCGCCCTCGGCGACGCCAGAGGAGCCCGCAGGGTGGCCGACCGGCTGCCCCATGACCGACGCCTGGTCATCTCCGCCCTGATCGCTCTGGGGGCCAATGACCATCGAACCGCCAGCGACATCTTGAGCACCGCGCCCCGCCAGGGCCCCACCATCCGCTCCGATCTGGAGCTGCGCCTGCTACGTGCCAGTATCGCCATCCTGCAAGCCTCGCCCCGCGCACCCCAACTGATCAGGGAGGCGGTCGCAGCGGCGGACCGCCAGGCCTTCGTGCAGACCATTTTGGAAACGGCGCCAGGACTGGTAGACCAACTCATCTCCGACGCAGCCCACTACCCCAACACCGAGAGCGTCCGCTCATTGATCGCCGCCGGTATAAACGCCCGTAAACTCACGGTGGCCGGCCCCAACCGCGGCCACCTGCCCGACCCGCTCACCGAGGCGGAACTACGAGTGCTCGAAGCGCTCCCCCAACTGCGGACCTACGCCGACATGGCCGCCCAGCTCCACCTGTCCCACAACACGGTCAAAACCCATCTACGTCACACCTACATGAAGCTGGGCGTCTCCTCCCGCACCGCGGCGATCAAGCGGGCCGCCTCCATCGGCATAATCTGACATCTGGCAGTCGGGTGCCGTAGAGGGCTGGCCAAAACAGGGCCTGGACCGGCGTCCGGCGCCTAGCCGGTGGCCGGCCACCAGCTTGGCGCTCATCTCGGCGAGCCCTTGACCCCACCAGTCGCAGCGGCTTCCAGCGGGAAGCCGAGTCTGAGCAGAGGGATTGACGCCTAAGGTGTGCTGGTTGGCGATCGCCCTCACGAGGGCCTGGTGGTTAGCGTCGTTTTGCTCGGCATACGCGGCGGCGAATCGGGCCAAGGCCTGCGGAAAGATGTCGCTTCTCCCCACGTAGGAGCCGATAGCGACACGGTCCCCCGAGCGGGCATGCGCCCGGGCTAGAGTCCACCCACACAATTGGGCGTAGATGCCCAGGGCGGCCGGCTCCATGAGGTCGATGTCAGCCGAGAGCTTCCAGTCCCAAAGCTGCCGGACGTAGTAGTCGTGAGGTCGGCCGTCGACTCCTTGGCTAACGCGTTGCCAGCCGAGGAAGATGTCACTGGCGGCTTGCATCAACCGTTGCCCTTCCACGACGCGCTGGCCCTGATTGTTGCAGGCACTGCGGCCCACGAAGCGTTCCAGCACCGACGCTCGGCCTCCTTGACTTGGAGAATCAGCGTGTCAGTGTTGCTGGCCCCGACAAACAGCGCCACCCATGCCCGGGTCCCGACGCTTCCCACACCGACGACTTTGCGGGCCAGGTCGACGAACCGGTACGACTCGAGTAGGCGCCGACGGTCCCCTTGCAGAGTCCGTCGGTAGCTGCTGATGGTTTCGTGGATCGACTCCTCGATCGCCTGGCCGTCGACTGCGCTGTAGAGTTCCGCGACGGGTACCAGAGTGGCGGATCGGACACGAAGTGGAGGCCGCCGGCATCCGTGCCGGTGAGTTTGGCTCGGGCCTTTATCTGGTCCTTGGACGAAGCTTTGGCGACGTTGCGCTGAAATTCCTTCACCCGCTTGGCGGCAACGCCTCCTCCCCAGCGTTCGATGACCCCGTTGACGTCCAGCCGGGCCTACCAGACGTCCAGGTTGGACACGCCCGCGAAGTCCCGGATGGCCTGCTGGTAGGCCCGGATCCCGGCCAGGGTGATGGTACGCGCCGTGCGGCTGTCAAAGTCCCGGCCGCTGGCGGCCACTGCGAAGCTAGCGGCCAGGCGCTTCAAGTCCCACTCGAACGGCCCGGCAAGGGTCTCGTCGAAGTCGTTGACGTCGAAGAGCAGCTCCCGCTCGGGAGAGGCGAACCCGCCGAAGTTCGCCAGATGAACGTCGCCGCACAACTGCACCATGATGCCCGAGTGCGCAGCAGTAGCCAGGTCGGCGGCCATCGGCAAGGCGGCCCCACGATAGTAGGCGAAGGGCGAGGCGGCCATCCGGGCGTGGCGGATGGGCACCAGTTCGGGCACCCGGGTTCGGGCCTGCTCAGCCAAGAGGTCAAGCGGCTGGAGCGTCCGTTGGCCCGGATGCCACTCGGCCAGCTGCTCCCTCGGTAGCACCGCCCGAGTGGCGTTACCGCTAGCCGCCCTCTCCTCGTTGCTCGGATGTTCCACCGTCTTGACCATGTGGATGCTCCCTTAGACTGGGCGGGCTCAGGCGAGGTGCCCGGCGACCACTACTGAGACGGAGGCGAAAATCCCTCCCGCGGCCGAACGGCCGGCGACGGTGCTATGCAACCGCCTCACCGGTCTCATCAACCCGGCCCAAAAGCTTGCTCATGAACATGACCCAATTGCATATCTGATGAAGAGAACCCGAGGGTGGCCAGCGGTACCAGATAAATCGGCACCGGGCACCCAACCCATCGCCGCATTCCTTGGACACGCACTTTCCGTTATCTTCGGTGCGAGTCTAAGGCGGCACTGCAGGAAACGCTCCCCCGATTAGGGTGATTTCCCCAAACCCAGTGCCCCTAGTCCAGGACCGCGATCCGGATGGGTCAAAAGCCGGCTAGGCGCCAGCGGCGGGGTCGCGGTTGGTTGCACTGGAGGTGAACGCCGGCCTCGATACGACAACTTCTGGATGCCGACACACGATCTCCTGGTGGAACAACCGTTCTTCCGCGAGATTGAACCAAGACCAAGACCACAACGACAGTGGGGATCGGCGGTCTCACACTCCTGAGATGCTCAGTCGTCAAATCTCCAGCCAGATCGCCTGCTCGTCATGCGCCTCCCAATCGGCGCCTGGCAGCGCGATGGCCCAGCTCGTCCAAGTCCCGGACGGCCGGGCCGGGGTGCTCTTGACTCTGGCCCGGACGGCCATTCCCGGCGTGAGAAGTACAGGCGAGTTCAGTGGGGCCGTCGTCATCCCCCAGTGGGTGGGAGGATCGCCGGGTCCAACGGAGACGGCGATGCCGGCCGCGAGCTCGGCGCTGAACCAAAGGGCCAGAGCGTTAGCTGTACCGTGGTCGTGCACGGGCAGCACCGTCTCGGCCTCGTGCGGCGCCTGAACCTGCTCCAGCGGGATCACCGCCGCTTCGGTCGTCCACAACCGACTGGGCTCTGAACGCTTGTCGCCCGCGGCCAGGTGACGGGAGCTGCCCGAATAGAGGACCTCGTTGACGGTCTTGTGGACCAGTTCGTCCAGCTTGAGACCGTACGGGTTGTCCCGCAGGAAATCCACCATGTCCTCGAGATAGCGGTCGTTCACCAGCGCGGCCCACGCCGTGACCGAGTGGGGGATCATGACTCCGCCGGGCTTGAGCCAGCGGTCGCGGGCGGTGATAACCGGGACGAGCATCCCTTCGTCGATCCCGAAGCCTCCCAGCCATTCCGAGACGACCACATCGACGCGCTCCGGCAGGTCGATGTCCGAGACGTCGCCCTGGATCACGTGGACGATCTCCGTCACCCCGTTGGCGTTGACCAGATCCTGGGCCAGAACAGCGATCGACGTTTCTTCCACGGCGTAGACGCGCGCCGCGCCGGCCCGAGCCGCGAACACGCTCAGGATGCCGCTTCCCGCCCCGACGTCAAGAACGATGTCGCCGGGGCGTACCACCGAGTCGATGGCACGCCGGAACGCCTCGGTGCGAACCCGGTCGCGGATCATCGTCCGGTGCACCTCGAACTCCGCGTACATCGGATCCAGCGAGTGCTTGATCGGCGTCCGCACACCAGAGCACCATAATCGACCCCCACCGGCGTGGCCCGGACGGTAGAACCAGGAACCGGGTGCCGCGACGCGGGAGGTCTCAGTGCGCAAACTACCAGGGGCCCGGCCGCGTTTTCCGCCTGTCGCTCCCCGGGAAAGTCACCCGCTTTGGACGACGACGCTTGGGAGGACCGATGGCATAGTTGAAACCGATCCCGGCAGTCGCTGCTGCCGAACGGACGGGAACGAACCAGAAGGAGTCTTCCATGGGATTCAGGCGGCGGACCAGACGCCGGGCGCTCATTGCTGGCGCAGCGATCGCTCACCACGAGGACAAGAAGTACGCCCAGCAGCAGACCGCTGAGGCGCCGGCCGATTACAACCCGGAGCCGGCGCAGTATGCGCCGCCTCCGGTGGACCCCGCCGACGAGATCGAGCATCTCGCCCAGTTGCACGCCTCGGGCGTGCTGACCGACGAGGAGTTCGCGACCGCCAAGGCCAAGGCCCTCGGGTCATGACCGCAGATCCGATGGCAATGGCTAAAAGACAGCAAAACAGACTGCTGACCAAAGGGACAGAGAGGCCATGAGCGAATCGCGCAAGGACGTTCTGTTGAAGGCGCTGCAGGCCGAGATCGGTGGCGCACCCGAGGATACGCGGGCCCTGTTCACCGAGGACGTGGTGGGCTGGTCGCCCATTGCCACCGTATCCGGGCTGGCAGCACTCGCCGACCTGGCCGCCGGTCGTGAAGAAGCATTCTCCAACCCG
Source organism: uncultured Acidimicrobiaceae bacterium (assembly GCA_963834725.1). GTDB lineage: Bacteria > Actinomycetota > Acidimicrobiia > Acidimicrobiales > Palsa-688 > PALSA-693. Next base: position 116,296 of record CAWICN010000001.1, on the reverse strand, counting down.
GTCCTGATGTTCCGTGGCCTCGACGAAGTGGGCAACAAGGCCTTCGCCGAATGGGTCGTCGAAGCCGATCACACCGGACCGTTCGTCCTCGGCGAGGGCGCTGAGTTGGAGGCAACCGGACGGCACGTCCAGTTGGCCGGCGTCACCGTGGCCGACTTCCGCGACGGCAAGATCCGGTCATACCGGACCTACTTCGACGAGGTCTCCCTGCTCGAGCAGATCGTCGGCGCCTGACGGGCAGGTCGCGGTGGAGCTCCACGTCGAGGACCATCCCGATCCGTCCGACATCGAACTCCTCGAGACGCAGATCCGTCGTGAGGCGTCCGAGGCTACGGGCCTCGGCGACGACCGGGACCTGGCCATCTTTGTGCGCGACGCTGGCCGGGTGGTCGCCGGCATCAGTGGATGGACCTGGGGCGACTGCTGCGAACTGCAGAACCTGTGGGTGGACCCCAGTCTCCGAGGTCAAGGCCTCGCGACGCGGCTCATCGTCGCCGCCGAAGCCGAGGCGGCGGCCCGCGGCTGCTCACAGACCGTCCACTTCACCTACGACTTTCAGGCTCGGGCGCTCTACGATCGGACCGGCTACGAACTGGTGGGTCGAGTCGAAGATTTTCCATCCGGAACGGACGTTCTCTGGTACCGCAAGCGCCTTCGACCCTCCGGACCTATGAGGGCGGATCTCGCTGATGAAGGCGACCGATTCGCCAGCCGACGGGGTGCGCCGCTCGAGCCGACGGGCCCTCGGCAGAGCCACGCAGAGAGCCCCTGACCGCGCCAGCACGTCGGGGTGGGCCGCTGGGACAGGCAAAGTCGTCAACTCCGATCGAACCGGGCCCAGCGATCTGGTGACCCATGCAGGTTCCGACGATGAACGAAGGTATCGTCCCGGTCCTGCTCGTCGATCAAGAGCGCATTGGCTGGATCGCCATGTCGTCGACCGGATCTGTATCGGTGATATACCGCGACCACCCGATTCCGAACCGACTGGCTGACAAGGAGATGTTGTGATGCTTGCTTATTCCTATCCTCTCTTGGGCGTCTTTTGGACGATGTTGATATTTGCCGGGCTGGCCCTGATGCTGTTCTTCATCATCTGGTGCTTCGTGGACAATTTCCGGCGTCGAGATCACCATGGATTCGCCAAGGCAGGGTGGACCATCCTGATCCTCTTTCTTCCGCTGTTCGGTGCGCTGATCTACATCCTTTTCCGACCATCCAGCGCGGACGAAAATGTGATGTAACGTTCGAGGTCGATATCGACGATCTGCGACGAGTCGACTATCCTCCGGTAGCAGAATTGTTATCCGCAATATCCGACTTCAGGAGAGCATCGCGGCTGGCATCAGTCGACTGGTCGACGGGGCTGACCCGAGTCCTGGAGTTCCTCGGCGGGCAAATCCTCACCAGGAGACGTGCAGCCTCGCGTCGTTCTCGCCGTTACACGGGATACTGCATAACTCAGCCGCGAGTCCAAGCGTCCGGCATCGGTGCCGATGGGGGAAGCCTGGTAGGCGCAGGCTGGGCCCTCGTCCGGTGGGCCCGTACCGGGCCTATCGTGAGCCGTATGGCACCGTCGTGGCCTCTGCAGGTCGGATCACGTGAGGTTACCCCGGTGGAGGTCGCCGGAGGGTGGGCGGGCACGGTCCACCTCGCCGGACGTGCCAGAGGAAGCCCTCTGTGACATGGTCTCGCCGCCCGAGAGAGTAGGACGCAGCAACCTCTCCCGGCCAGGGGCGGAATGGCAGACACGCACCCTGTGCGGTCGACCTTACGTGCGGATCGTGACCGAACCCGGGTTGGACCTGCTTGGTGACGCGCGCCGGGTCTGCAAGTCCTGTTGGCGCATTGTGGACAGATGGCTCAGCCCACCCCCCGTCGCCGAGGGCGAAGCCGACGTCTTGCGCTGGATTGTGGCCGCGGTGCTGGAGATAGGCGAAGCGATGGTCGAGGGGCTGCCGGTTCCCCGACTCGGATCGATCCGCAAGCGGGTCCGCTCGGAACTGAAGTCGACCATAGGCGGGAGCGTCCACACCCATGTGATCGGGGTGAACGCGCTCTTGGTCCGCTCCGGGCTGGTCATCGACGCCAGGACCCCAGAGGAATGGCAGAAGGAACTGCACGCCGCCGCGGAGCGCATGTGGGCTATCGAGGCTGGTGAACCCGTCGACGCTCCCCGATGGCGTCGCCGCTGGGAGGACATCACCGGCATCCGATAGACACCCGACCAGTGGGGGCCGCTGAACAAGACGGGTCAACGTAGCCGTGGCCCTCATGGCAATTCCCCTACTCTGCAACCGCCGGAAGGACACGTCGTCGTGGAATGCGTGACACTGGTGCAACGCGTCGCCACCAACCGTGGTTCTGCATCGACCTAAAGGCGGAGAGAGTCGTCCGCCCTTCTCAGACCAGCACCGCGCCACCGGGGGAACGCCTCCGGGAACCGGTGGCAAATGTCTGCTGCTGTGAATCGTGCTGTTGAAGGATGCTCGTGGAAGGGTCGAGTTGCTGGTTTGTGGGGTGGTGTTGATGGCTCGCGATATCGGTTGGTGGTGATGGCCGGTGATGTTGATGGGTGGTGGCGGCTCTGAAGACAGGATCTGAGAAGTTGACTGGGTTGCTTGGTAGCAGGTGCTCAAGACCTCGCCTTTCTTGGCGCTCCGTGCGCTGCTTCCTGTGCCGGGGAAGGGCAGCTCAGCCGAGTTGGTCGGGGATGATGACAGGGACGTCCACGCCGGGGGCGTTGGGTAGTTTGCGGTCGGTGATGACGAGGGTCGCGCCATCGAGGCGGCGGGTGGCGACGACGTAAAGGGCGTCGTGCACGGTGAGGTTGTTGCGCAGCTGCCAAGCCTCGACGAGGAGAGGTGCGACGGAGACGACGGTGAGGGGCCAGTCGGTGAGGACGTCGATGAGCTGGGTGGCGCGCTGGTCGTCGAGGACGCCGGTGAGGGTGTCTCTTCGGAGGACTTTGGCGACCTCCAGGTGGAAGTGTTCGACGGTCCATAGTTCGGGTTCGTCGTTGCCGGTGGCGCGAATGACGGTGGAGAGGGCTTGGCCTTCTGGGGTCCGCTCTAGGATGTCAACACCGGCGGAGGCGTCGAGCACGTACCGGGCGGGCACGGCCTAATCGTGCTGGCGTTGCTCGGCGAGCACCTCGGCGACGGGCCGGTCCCGATCGGTGGCGGGCAGGGTGTCCCAGCGGCTCCACCACTCGTGCAGCGCCTGGCGTGTCTCGCTCTTTACGGTGCTCGGCTGGTCGAGCTCGTTGAGGTCAGCGTGGCGGATGCTCACGTCCTCGATGCTACCGGCCGGCCCGTGATCGGCAGGCGAATGAGTCCGACCGTGGATGAGTTGGCGTATCTCGCGCTGCCAGACCGGCTATCCGACGAGGGTCTTCAGGTGCGTTGGTCGGCTCAAATACTGAGCTTCGGTCCTGAAGGGGTGGGTGGCATGTAGCCCAGGTGAGGGGCGTGCTCGGGCTGGTGGACGCTCCGGCCGACCGGTGGCCGGGCTCGAGTGGCCAGATGCCGCGCTTGCTGTTGGATGAGGTCGTGGATGGCGTGATCGAGTAGCCGGAGATCGCTGCTAGCAGCGGGCGCCGGAGTGTCGCCGCCCACGGGTGCTCGTGTGGCCAAGTGGGCTCGGGCCGCTTGCAGGCGCTGGGTGCCGTAGGCGGTGGGGTGGCCGTCTCGGGCGGCGTCGATGACCGCGTCGGTCCAGTGCTTGGCGACCTGCTCGTCGAGTTGGGCGATGCGCTCGACCCGCCACTGGTTTGCGAGGGCGAACTGTTCGCGCCTGGTTTGCTCAGCGGTGAACTGGTCGCGCCGGAGGATGGCCTGGTCGAGGTCGTGACGGGCTCGCTCGAGGTGGGGGGTCATTGCGTCGATGTGATTGGAGGCCTGGTGGTGCTGGTGGCGGCGGCTGGGGGTCAGGCCGCGCAGGCCGGCGGTGGCGGCCTGCGGGTCTTGCCAGTGGCTCAGGCGTTGCTCCCAGTCGGACAGGTCACGCTGGCGGGCCCGGACGGTGGCGTCGGCCTGAGCTATGCGGTGGCTGACGTCGGGGGGACGCCCGCGCAGGTGGGCTCGATGGTGGTCTTGTTCGGCCCGCAGGTCGGCCCCGATGCGGTAGGGGTCGTCGATAGCCGCGAAGGTTTTGGGTTGGGCTCGGCCCAATGCGGCCGCGATCTGTTCGGCCGGGGTGCCCTGCGGTTCGGTGACCAGGCGTCCGCCGCGGTCGTCGTCGTCGAGGGACTGTCGGGTGGTGTTCCAGGTGTGGGTGGGAGCGATGGAGCGGGATTGGCCCACATAGCCGCGGTAGCGGTCCAGGGCCGGGGTGGCCAACAAGTGGACCTGGTCCCAGGTGCCGCCCTGCACCCCGTCGATGGTCCGGGCCCAGCCGTGCGACACCATGGGGTCGCCAGCACGGCCTCGCACGACCTCGGCGGGAATGCCGGCGACCTGGCGGGCGCCGTCGAGCACGACCAGGCCCGCTGGGGTGACACCGGTGACGGTGAGGACGCTGCCGCTGATGAGCCGCCGGCCGTCATCGAGATCGACATGGGCGTGCAGGAGGAGGCGATCCCCAGCCTGATAGGCCCGCGGTCCGGCCCAGCCCGGTCCTTCCAGGGCCGCGCCGGTGATGACCCCTTGGGCCACGAGGTCGGCCCGGACGCGGTCGGCCAGGGCTTCGCAGTCGGCGTGGGTGACGGCCAGGGCGGCCACCCTCGCCGGCCCGTACACCTCCAGATCACCGAGGACGGCCGCGGCCATGGCCTCCAGGGCCTGGCTGCGGTCGGCGTGGCGGTGTTCCCAGCCGGCCCGGTCCCGTAAATCCTGGCTGGCCGGGATGTCACCGGCCCGGAAACGGCCCAGGGCCTGACGCTCGATGGGGTCGGCCTGGCGGCGGTTCACGGCGAAACGGGCCACCGTGGTCGCCGGGATCCCCACCTGGCGCAGCTGGGCCACCGCCTGATTGGTGGTAGACACGGCCAGCACCGACCGGCCGGCCCGTCGGGCCGCGTCTACCGCGGTGGCCAGAGTGGTGGTCTTCCCATACCCGGCCGGTGCGATCACCGCCCGCAACCCGGTACCTGGTCCGGCCAGCAGGGCCACCGCCGCGGCCTGATCGGCGCCCAGCTGGGCCGCCCCGGTGAGGGCGGCCTCGACCGACATAGGGTCCAGCGGCGCCGCCTGCCGCTGTTGCAGAACGCTCAGATAGCCAAGGACTCGGTCTTCTCGGCGGCGGTGGGCCACGGTGGACCACTGGCCGGCGGCCCGCCCGGTGCTGTCCCGGTTGACCAGACGCACCACCCGGTCCGAACCCAGGAACGCCCCCGACAGCGTCTCCATATCGGCGACACCGAGCCGGCCCGCCCCCCAGGCCGCCACCGCCCCTCAACCACCTGGGCCTCACCGAAGCGCGACCCATGGGCGCACAACCCCGGACTCGGGGTCGCCCTCCCGGCTGCTGCGATACACGAAGGTGGCCGCCGCCCACCCCGACGTCCCCGCCCGCTCCCGCACCCGGTTTACCTGCCGGCGGGTTACCGCCGCCCGGCCCTCCACGAAGCTCAAGGCGGCCTGGACCGCCTCCACGTGGGCGATCGACACCGCCGTCGCCGCGTCGGGCGGCCCGAATGCCCACAGCAGCGACACACTCTTGGGCGCCGAGAAGGTGGCGTCAATGGCTCGTACCGTGGCCGGCTTCGACCCGGCCAGCCGCGCCCCGCTGTCGGGATGGCGAGCGTCGATCAACGATCGCAGATCGTCGGCTTGGACCACCCCGGCCAGGCCCAGCTGTTCGGCCAGCCGGCCCGTCCACACACCGGGAGCTTCGCCCGAGCCCAGGTAGTAGTCCTCGACCCCGGCCGCCACCTGGTCCAGCACGTACTCGGCGTCGGTCAATTTGGCCAGCCGCAACACCGCCGCTCACCCCGCCGGTACACGTGGGGCGCGACCCAAGATCGTCATCACTGAATAAACGGCGCGCCCACCACCCCGTTTTTCGACCAATACGGCCACGGACACCCACGGACAGAAAAAATCCGTGCAGCCTGGAACGACACACCCCTCTGCGGCGCTATGGCTGAGATGTGCCATCCCAAGCAACCGCTGCGACCACCACCCGTTTGCTTCTCCTCAAGCGGGGGGCGAACGGCCAAGCGTGACCTACGAGCCGGGCTCGGGCTTGATTCACATGGGCCACGACCGCTCCAAACGCGACGTTGACCCAGGGCGTTCAGGCTCGCCGTTACCAGACAGAACACCCAGGGTGGCGCCAGCCTCGGCGTAGAGGTGACAGGCCGTTGTAACACTTCGATGGCTATGAGGTGAGAACCACAACTGAAGGCTCGGCAGCACCCCCCAATGGCCGGAGTCCCCAAAGTGACACGCCCGGTCCCACACGAAGTGATGACCAATCTATCCCCAACCACACCGAATCGCCATACAGGCGGAGCTGACGGCAGCGCCACCGGCGCGGGCAGCGCGCCGGCCCGCGACCTCATCGTGAAGGCACAAAGCAGCGTTTGGCGTCGACAATTGGGTCCGCCGGCCTGGGCCGCTCTCGAGGACCTGGCCCTCGCCGCCCATCACACTGAGCCTGGCTGGGTGGCGCCCGTCGGTGTTCGCCGATATCGCCAGCCGCGTCGGGGTCACCAAAGGTACCGCCGCCCGGCCGGTCGCGGTCTTGGGCGCGGCTGGTCTGGTCGTCCTGCAGCGCGTCCCAGCACGAGACGGCCGGTGGCGTTCCGGCTACCGGCTCCAACTCCCCGACGGGGTTGAACTGCGAGCCCGCCCGAACCATCCAGACACGGCCCTGCCTAACGCCAACGACTCCTGTCCCGATCGGCAAGACAGCCGCCGTCCGACAAGCAGAGACAGCCGCGACCACTGTCCAAAGAGTCAAGACAGGCAGGCGCCGACGGACTCCAGCGACGGCTGTCCTACTCGACCTGACAGCCCGGCGCCGGCCGAGGAGGTGGCCCCTGTCGCATCGATGCAGCGCCGGCGGCTGACCAACAGGTCGTCCTACGCAATCGGACTTTGCTCCCCGCCCGGCGAGGCTATCCGGCCGACGCTATTCAATCTGGCCGCCCGCCACGACCAGCCTGCACTTCTCTCCCTACCGGAGAGGACACGGACCCTTGGCGTGTAGCAGATCGGCCACCCCGGCCCCGGTAGGTGAGGACCCCATCGCGCCATGAGTGACCCGAGCCCCGCCCTTGTTATGAGAACCAATTCCTCCGACCGAACCCCGAAAGGCGAACCAGAAATCACCAAAGACCGACACCCCGAAGCACCCGGCACCGTCGCGGTGCAACCGCGCTCTCCAGCGCATACCAACGGTACGCCCTGGGGCGTGGACTCTCCCGGGGCTGCTTCTCACGCCCCCAGAAGCGTGTGGGTCGCCTTACAGATGGATTGGGACCGGCGCGTCTCCCCACCCAATGCCCATCAGCACGTCGCCATCTGGGCGCAGGCCGCCCCAGAACTCGACGGCTTCGACTCCCCCGCCGAGATCCTCGATGCGGTCGGATGCTTAGGTGCCGCCGAGCAGTCCTGCCGGCTGCTCAGCGGACTTCTGCTCGCCGCGCACTATGACGGACTCGCTGCCTACGCCGTCCTGGTTGCGATCATTCCTGGGCTGCGAGTAGCGGCCGGTCGGCGCTGGCAGACGGCCCGGAGCGGCGGTCCATGGTGGAGCCGTGACGAACTCGACACTGATACCATCAGCGCCGCCTGGCTGGCCATCGCGGCCCACGCCGGCCAGCGCCATCTGCGTCCCGCCCGCCTGATCATCAGGGCCGCGGCGCGACATCTGCGCACCAGCCACGATGCCTATCGCCGCCGTTGCGCCCGCACCCTCCCACAGGGAAACCTCAACAGCACGACCACCATGAGTCTTGCGGACCAGGCCCACGCTGATCCGCTGGCACTCGCCCTCGTCGAGAGCGCCCGATCCGGCGGGCTTGACCCCGTCAGCTTCGACATCGCCTGCCGGGTTGCCCTCGGCGACGAGGATCCCTCAACCGCGGGTAGTCGCCATGGACTCGACCATCGCCAGACGCCGCGCTTCGCTCCGCCCTCGATGCTCTCGCCGGCGACCACCGCCGCGCCACATTCCCCGAACCCCGCTCCCGCTCGATCAATCCGCCCACAGATCAGGAGGTCCAACCCATGATTCCCCCTCCCCAACCCTTCGGCGCACCTCGGGACCCTGGCTCGGGGTTACCCGTCGTGCCGCTGCTGCTGACCGTCAACCAGGCAGCCGAACTCCTGGGCATGGGCCGATCCACCATCTACGAGCTCATCGATAGCGGCGAGCTCAAGTCCGTCAAGCGCGGGGCCAGCCGACGGGTACCCCTCAAAGCGGTCCACGACTACATCGAGCATTTATTCAGCCAGCAGAATGACGCCAGCAATCGGACTCCGACCCCGAGTTCGTCTCACCGGATCGTCCCCATCTCCGCACCATCCACGAGTCCTACCGCCGGACCGCTCGACGTACGGTCGACTTCGACCCCTGACCTCAGGCCCATCCAACCCGACAGCAGCGAACCGTCCCTCCCCGAGACGGCCACTATGCAGCTAGTCGATGCCGTCCGCGCTCGTCGGCTCGACCCGCTCGACGCCGCCGTTGCCCACCAGGTTGCCATCGCCGGCCTGCCGCTCGACCGGGCCACCAAACGCCTCGGCCTGACCCGAGCCGCGGCCCGACAATCGCTGCGTGCCGCCCGCGATGCGATGGAAACACGACCGACCATTCCCCTACTCACCCCCGCCCGGAAGGAGATCGCCAGCGCGCCGGTCGATAACAGTCCCGTCGCTCTCCCGCTGCTTCTCAGCGTCCACCAAGCCAGCCATCTCATCGGCGTTAGTCGCACCACGCTCTACAAACTCATGGACACCGGCGAACTCTTCTACGTCCACATCGGAGCCAGCCGACGCGTACCCGCTGCACGCCGCCCACGACTATCTCACTCGCCTCTGCGCCAGGCGGCCACGGCTCGGCAGCGTGGCCATTCCGCCAGGGCGCCCGGAGGCTGGTTCGGTCTTCCGGCCCGACCGGCCCCAGGTTACGGAAACAACCGAACCGGAGAGGCGGGCCTATGACGACCGACCCGAAGACTCAGCCAACCAATCCGGACAGCACCGGCTGCACCGTATGCATCGATGCACGAAGCCGAGTGTGGCGTCGCCAACTGGGCGTCCTGGCGTGGGCCGCCCTGGAGGATCTGGCCTTGGCCGCCCACCCCAGTGACCAAGGCTGGGTCGCACCCATAGGCGTTCGGGATATCGCCCGCAGCCTCGGAGTAGCCAAGGATACCGCGGCCCGCGCCGTCCACATACTGAGCTCGGCCCGTCTCGTCGTGTTTGAGCGAGGGGTCGCCGGCCGAGACGGCCGCCCCCGTTCTGGCTATCGCCTCCAGCTCCCCAACGGCGTTCAAATGCTCCCCCGTCCAAAGTCTGATGACACCCTCGCAGCGAACACGGGCGGTGGCTGTCCCGACAGGGAAGACAAACGCTGTCCCGACGGGCAAGACAACAATGACCGTCCTAGGCGTGGAGACATCCCGGCGGATCACTCAACTTCCGTTCACTGGCGCGACCCGGGTTCTCAGGCCATCCGCGCTCCGTCCAAAGGACGGTTCGAACTCCCGATCCAGCCAACGCTTTTCGCACCTCCCACTCCCTCTTTCTAACGAACGAACCTCATGACTACCTTGAGTGAACCGCTCAGCATGCATCGAAAGCACAGGCATTGGCGAATGATGGCCAGCCTTCCGAGCGAGCCGTTTCGTCTTAGCGCTTCGCCGGGAGTTAGCTCCCGAGTGAGACGCGCTTCGTCGCAGTGTCGCTGTCGCTGCTCATTGCAACTCTCTGCAACGAGCTGTCGATTGCCGAGTCCAGCGTTAGTGGCGCTGGACTTGCTGCGTCGGCGATCACAACACGACGCGATTGGGGCCACTAAAGCTCCGCTCGTCGAGGAGGGACGGGTGCCTGGCGTGCGTTACCGCGCCATTGCGGCCGAGGGGGGCGTTATCAAAGAGACAGCCGCCTGGGCCGTTTTCAAACTCCGATCAGGAGCCCTTTTCAGCCTAGGCGATGAAGAAGGCCGAGATTGGCCGCGCTCTGTCTATGAGTTCGGCGTGCCGCACGGAATCCGGATTCGAGTCTGTCGAGCCAGAAAGGACAACCATACGCCCTGAGACACCCACGGTCTCTGTCCTAATAAGGAAGACGAGCACTGTCGAGAGGGGGAAATATTCGGAACCTGTCCGAGTCCGAAGGACGGTGAGCGTACTGAGGTGGCATTTCTCCACGATGACTGTAGCGCTGCGGGTCGGGCGTCCCTCTTTCCGTCAACCATTTCCAACACCGACAACTATTCCGGTTCCGCCGGCTGCCGGAAAGGTGCCGGTCTCGAGGACGTCGGTCGATGACTGGGCACCGCATCCGTCCCCTGCCCGTCCGATCCTCGGATGAAGAGGACGGGGTCGCTCAGGGCGGCCGGGTGGATCCGGCATCTGGCACCATCGAAGCCCTGGTGGAGGCGGCCGTCGAGCGCGCTATCAACCGCGTGCTCGAACCCCACCTGCGTCGACTCCAAGCGTGCTCCCCCGCGGTATATACCGTGTCCCAAGCGGCGGAAGTTCTCCAAGTTTCGGATGATACGATCGGCCGCCTCGTCAGAAAGGGGTTACTGCCGCGAGTGCCTCATCTCGATGGCAAGGTGCTCATACCTCGGGAGGCGGTGGCCCGATTGATCGACGGGCAGCCCGACTAGCTGCGCGCCTCGGACTTGCCAACGACCGCCAACCCCTGTCTCGACGGTCACGATCGCCTCTGGAGATCACGCTCCTTGTTCGCCGAGGAGGCGATCCATGAGCTCAGCAGCGTGACGGTCCGAGCCCGGAATGAAGTGACGGTAGGTCCGCAACACGTTGGCCTCGGTGCATCCGAGCCGCTCCGCGACCACCGACACTGGTATGCCGTTCATCAGCATCTGGCTGGCGGCACAGTGGCGAAGATCGTGCAGCCGCAATCCAGGCACACCAGCTTTCATGCTGTAGATCTCCCAGGCGTGGGACGGCCAGCCCAGGTTCCAGTGCGAGCCACCCCCGTCGTCGGAGAACACGAACGACTCGGGAGCGAGCGGAGATCCTATCGCCAAGGCCCGCTCGGAGGCACGGATCCGATGCTCTCGGAGCACGGCTACCGTCGCCGTCCCCAGGGTCACGACATAGGGGCGCTCCGCCTTGGTGCCCTTCTCCACCTCCCCGTCGGCCGACTCGGCAATGGCGCGCGTGAACGTGATCGTGCCCCGCTCGAGGTCCACGCCCCGCCAGCGAAGGGCCATCAGAGTTCCCCGGCGGGCTCCCACCGTGGCGGCAAGCTGGATGAATGCAGCCATGTCCTTGGGAGCCACGGCCTGTACCGCTCTGACTTGAGCCATGTCGGGGATGGCGAGCGGTTGGTGCTTCACTCGGGGCGGGTCCGCAGCCTGGGCTGGGTTGGCCTCGACCAGCTTCTTACGAACCGCCCAGTTCCACATGGCCCGGAGCTGGCCGTGGCATCGCACCACCACCGAGGGGGACAGTCCCGAGTCGTCCTGCAGCTTCCGGTAGAGGCGGTCGAGCTGTACGGCGGTGACCGCGTCGGCACGGCGGCGGCCGATCTCCGGCAGGAGGTAGGAACGGAAGTTGTCCGCCACTGTCTTGGCTGTCTTCGGTGACCAGCCCGTCCACTGCCCGCTTCGCCCGTCCCGCCTGGGTAGGTTGGCCTCCTGCCACAGCCGGGCGAGCTCTGCGACGGTGGGGCCCCGCCCCGCCGCGGGTCGAGTATCTTGACCAGACTCGACCGCGGCGATCAGCTCAGCCAGGCGGGCATCGGCCGCCTTCGCCCCGGCCCGGTTGTTGCCGCCCAATGCAACAGGTCATCAGGCACCCGTGGGCACGCCTTTATCGAGGCTGACGCCAGGCTCCTGCGACCGGTCCGCGACCCGTGGAGATGCAGCTCAAGGAGGCATGACCATGGTGACCATCGGAATCGACTCGCACAAGCGGACCCACCGTCTACCTCCCGGACCGCCGGCCGCTTACTGCAACGAGAGCGCCCTGCAGACGACCAACCACTCTGCGTGTGCTACTCCGGCTGCTACTCAATTTGGGCGGCCTCTAGCGGGAGGAGCGTATGGGAGCGGGACGGCCGGGCCGTTGAACTGGACTGGAGCGGCTCAGGCGGTGTGGGGCGGGGATGGCAACCACCTTGCCAAGGTGAGGGTCGCGGGTTCGAATCCCGTCGTCCGCTCCAAGAAAGTGCAGGTCAGAGCGTTGCGGAGGGGCTGACCAGAGGGTGCTGGAAAGCCCTGCCAACATTTCTGCCAACATAGTTGGGCGATGCGAGGCTCCAAGCGGTACCGGGCGGGGGCGTGGAGGTTGGTGGTCGCGGCTGGGTCACACCCTGATACCGGGCGACGACGGACCGTATACGAAACTGTCCACGCGCCCGCTGAAAAACCCACCCCTGCGGCTCAAGTCTGATCTGTGTGTCGGAGGGGACTTGTCCACACCGGCGAGCTGATCGTCGAGCTGGTCGAAGACCTTCTGCTTCGGTGACAGGGCTCGCGGTTTGGGCTTGAGCGCCTCGAACCCGATCGCCACGCCCGCCAGCCGTAACCGTGGAACAACCCTCCGAGGCGCTCAAACGGAGGGACCAACCGCGCACCGTGAACCGCCGCCGATAGCGCCGAGTTGCTGGCCGTTAGTGTCGGCTGGTCGCCCAGCCCGCGGACCGCCCAATGTCATTTCAGCCGGATCGGGCTAACCCGCCAGAGCTTGACCGGCGCCGGGGTGCTCGGGCGATTCGGAGCGACCGCAGCGAGGCTGCTCTAGTCCGACTAGCCCCGCACGAATTTCACGGTGTGGTCAAGTTTGATCGCAAGGGCTACGCTTTCGAATAAGGCACCGGCCGCTCCAGGATCACATTCGTGACCAGCCAGTTTTGTGGCTCTACAGCCGGCGATGACCTCTCCGGCAGCCTTTGATTGGAGACGGACCCGGGCTGGGATCGCTTATAAGCGATCCCAGCAAGCCCTGTTGAGGCGCGCCCCTCGGCGGTATGAGGTCGCTCGCTACGTCTAGGGGGACAGTCGCGCGCATCGGCCTTACTGTAAGCGTGGCTGCCTATGGCCTGTCACTTTGCATCGTAAGGCGGTCCTGTTGGCGGGAGGAGGTGAACTGGTTGGTCTAGTTACGCGCATATTGAGGCTCTCAGATGATCCGACCACCGCCGACGGATAAGCATCGAAATGGGTCATCCGCGATCCGCCAAAAGTCCTCAGTGAAATGGTTCGCGACCGGCTATCATGCAGAAAATGGGAACAGAACGCGAGCCACAACTCAACGGGGCACGGAGTTCCCGTTCGGTCTCCTCACCTCGCCTTCGGACGAGACGATCCAGCGAGGAGGTCGAGAAGCTGATCCTCGAGTCCGCCCAGCGATTGTTCTCGGAAAAGGGCTTTTGGGGGACCACGACCCGTGAGATCGCGGACACGGCCGGGGTCGCGGAAGTGCTGCTCTTCCGCCATTTTGGCTCGAAGGCCGAGCTCTATTCCACCTCGGTTGTTCTCCCGATGATCGAGTTTATCTCGCACTGGCTAGCGGACGACTGGTCTCAATGGGACCGACGCCAAGTTGAGGATAAGCAATACGAGTTTAACTCGCGCTTCTACCAGATTGTTGCAGACAACCGGGGGCTGATCATGTCTTATCTGGCCATGAGCGTGTTCGAAGCCGACTTGATAAGTGGGCTGGAGCACACGGCCCGCCTGAGGCAGACGGTAGATCAGCTCGCCGACCGGTGCAGCGGGCTTATGTCCCGGATGGGAATAGGAGCAGGTGTCAACGTTCGGGTCAGCACACGCGCCGCCTTGTCGATGGTTCTCGCCATGGCGTTGCTCTACGACCTGAGCGATCCTCCCACACCCTTCCCGCGGGCGGACGTCATCACCGAGATGACTCAACTGATGCTTTACGGCTCGCTTAATCGACCCAGCGGCATCACCTGGTCGAATGAGCAGCGTTCGGAAAAGGCCACCCGTCAGCGGCCAAGAGATGAGGAGACCGGGCCTGGCGGCAAACGAGCAGGCTAAGAAGGTCGAGGCGGTGGGTCGCCATTGATCCAGCCACCAGCTGCCTCAAGAGACGCCTCCTACCTGCGAGCTTGCTTCCCGATTATGATGAACCAGCCAAGGTTAGCGAGTAGGCACTTGCTTGTCAAGGTTAGTCCATCCGTCGCCGGATCGTCGCCAACGTGTGACGGTGGGCCGGCTGATCGGAGTCTCCTATCAGTGGCCGGCGGCCTTGGCCTCGCGCTTGTCTGACCTGCCGAGCCTTGATCGAGCAAAGATCCGCCGTCCTCGATCGGGCCACGGTTGCACCGCGGGCTGTTGTCCCTTTGCACTCTTGACCGACCCGAACTAGTATGCACTTACTAGCACGTCGACGTCTCGGCGCGAGTGCCTGCGAGAGAGAGGGGATCCGGGATGACGGTAACGGCTGGCGTGATCGGCGACGGGTTCGAGTCCGTCCGTGACGTGTTCGAGCAGATTTTGGCGAGTGGCGAGGACGTTGGTGCCTCTGTTGCGGTGGCGGTCGACGGCAAGCTGGTTGTCGACCTGTGGGGAGGTTATATGGACGACAAGCGGCTTGAGGCCTGGGAGAAGGATACAATCGTCAACGTCTTTTCCTCGACCAAGACGATGGCAGCGTTGTGCGTCCTCGTGCTCGCTGACCGACGTGACCTTGATCTCCACGCGCCGGTGGCCCGCTACTGGCCCGAGTTCGCAGCCAACGGCAAAAGCAGTATCGAGGTTCGACACGTACTCGGACATACCGCTGGGCTGTCAGGCTGGGAAGAGCCGATGAGTCAGGAGGATCTCTACGACTGGGACGTCGCGACGTCCCGGCTCGCCGCCCAGGCTCCTTGGTGGGAACCGGGGACCGCCTCTGGCTACCATGCGACAACCCAGGGCTATCTCCTCGGGGAGATCGTTCGCCGTGTCACGGGCGTGACAATTGGAAGGTTCTTCGCGAAGGAGATAGCCGAGCCTCTCGGTGCCGACTTTCACATCGGACTGGCGGCCGAGCACGATCATCGTGTGGCACGGCTTGTTCCGCCCGATGCTCTCCCTATGGAGGTAGTGCCTGGGAGCATCCTCGAACGTACGGTGACCAATCCGCCCATCGAGGCCGACTGGGCTGCCACCGACGGCTGGCGACGCGCCGAGATTCCGGCTGCCAACGGTCACGGAAACGCCCGATCCATGGCCCAGATCCAATCCATTCTTGCCTGCGGCGGCGAGGTGAGCGGCATCCGGTTCCTGTCGCGGGACGGGTGGGCGCGAGTCTTCGAGGTCCAAAGCGACGGAGTCGACCTGGTCCTCGGCATGCCCGTTCGCTTCGGAATGGGCTACGCCGTTTCATCAGAAGGCATGCCGTTTCAAGCGGGCCCCCATGCCTTCTTCTGGGGCGGATGGGGCGGGTCGCTTATCGTCAACGATCCTGATGAGCGCCTGACCTTCGCCTATGCCATGAACCGTATGGGGCAGGGTACGGTCGGCGACCAACGGTCGGGATCTCTACTCGCCGCCGTCTACCATTCGCTGCAGACCAACTGATTGGCTTCGAGGCTCTCCGGCCGTGCCGACGTCGTCCCGCCCACACCACATCTCGCATCCCAAGCATCGAGGAGGATAACCGATGGCCAGCGAGCAAGCGCAGGCGACCTTCGCTCTCTTTCGCCAGCTTCGCGAACAAACCGTCGAAGGAAACCCCAGTCTAGAGGAGCTACGCGTCGCCGGGGAACAGTTTGGAGCAATGACGGCGGAGCCCGAGAATGTCAGCTATCGGGGTGTCGACGTAGATGGGATACCGGCACAATGGATAGAGCCCGAGGGGTCTGCACCGGACCAGGTTCTGCTCTACCTGCATGGGGGGGGTTACAAGACCTGCTCGGTCAATAGCCACCGAAAGCTGGTCGGTCACATCGCGAGAGCCGCCGGTTGCCGCGGGCTCGCCATTGACTACCGCCTTGCTCCCGAGCACCCGCATCCCGCCCAGGTAGAGGACGCCTGCCATACCTATGAGTGGCTACTCGAGAGAGGCATCGATAGCACGCTTATCGCGGTAGCCGGAGATTCCGCGGGCGGGGGCCTCGTGATGCTGACCCTGCTGCGCCTGAAGACCCAAGGGCGTCCTCTCCCTGTCGCCGCGGCGATGCTTTCCCCCTGGATCGATCTGGAATCGTCCGGTGAATCAATTATCAGCCGAGCCGACAAGGACCTTCTGATCACGGCCGAGGCAGGGAAAGAGGCCGCGGCCGACTTCCTTCAGGGACAGGATCCCCGCGATCCGGCCGCCTCCCCGCTTCACGCTGACCTCAGTGACCTCCCGCCCATCGCCATCCAGGTCGGAGATCATGAGGTCCTGCTCGACGACTCGACCCGCCTGGCCGAACGCATCAAGCGGGCGGGCGGCGAGGTGACCATCGACATCTACCCGGAGATGCAGCATGTCTTCCAAGTCTGTGCGGGCAATGTGCCCGAAGCCGACGATGCCATCAACCGTCTTGGCGCGTGGTTAAAGAGTCGGCTGGCCGGCGGGCGCTGAGGACCTCCTGGTCCCGCTCCCCTGCCGGCAACGGCCATGGGGATTCGGCGACTCTCCGTCAAGGACGTTCCGTCCGAGCCGAGCACCATTTCTGTCTTCGCCATGCAGTGACTACCTCAGCCGCCGAGAGGATGGCGGCACCACCCGATAAAACAAGGAGCACGGATGACCAATCTCGACGACTCGCCGAAGTCCCGTAATACGGAGCTCGGGTTCGACCCCGACGCGCTCCGCCAGAAGTACCTGCGGGAGCGGGATAAGCGTCTCCGCCCCGAGGGCGAAAGCCAGTACCTGGTGGTGGAGGGAGAGTACGCCCACTTCGCCAATACCGACCCGCGGGCTCCGGAGGCGGCGCCCCGCGAACCTTTGACCGACGAGATCGACGTCGCCATCGTTGGCGGAGGCTTCAGCGGCATGCTCATGGCCGCCCGCCTGCACGAAGCTGGCGTCACCAACGTTCGGATCGTGGAGGCCGGGGCCGACTTCGGAGGGACCTGGTACTGGAACCGCTATCCCGGCGCCCAGTGCGACATCGAATCGTACTGCTACCTTCCTCTGCTCGAGGAGACCAGTTACATTCCCAAAGAGAAGTATTCCTTCGCGCCGGAGATCTTCGAGCACTCGCATCGGATCGGAAAGCAGTACGGGCTCTACGATGTGGCCTGCTTCCAGACGAGAGTCACCGAGCTCCGCTGGGACGAGAGCGTTCTGCGATGGATCGTGCAAACCGATCGCGGGGACGCCATGCGGGCCCGCTTTGTGGTCGTGGCGACTGGCCCGGCGAGCCGGCCGAAGCTTCCGAATATCCCCGGCATCCACAGCTTCAAGGGCCACAGCTTCCACACCAGCCGCTGGGATTACGACTACACCGGCGGCGACCACAACGGTGGACTGGACAAGCTCGCCGATAAGCGCGTCGCCGTGATCGGTACCGGTGCCACCGCCATCCAGTGCGTGTCGTTTCTGGGCGAATACGCCCAGCAGCTGTGCGTCTTCCAGCGGACACCCTCCTCGGTCGATCTCCGGGGCAACAAGCCGACGGACCCGGAGTGGGTCAAATCGCTACAGCCGGGATGGCAGCGAGAGCGCCGGGAAAACTTCAACGACATCGTCATCGGGAAGCCCTTCGAGGTCGATCTCGTGAATGACGGGTGGACTGAGATATTTCGCAACCTTAAGACCATGGCCCCCCTGGCCGAAGGTGCTGATGAAACGCCGGACGCCGAGTTGATGGCGGAGATCGCCGACTTCCAGAAGATGAATCAGGTCAGGGCGCGCGTCGACGCCACCGTGCGCGACGCCAAGGTCGCGGACGCGCTAAAGCCCTGGTACCGGCAGTTCTGCAAGCGACCGACGTTCAACGACGAGTACCTGGCCACATTCAACCGGCCCAACGTCACCCTGATCGATACCAGCGAAAGCCAGGGAGTCGATCGGATCACCGAAGACGGGGTGGTTGCCAACGGGCTCGAGTACAAAGTCGATTGCATCATCTGGGCGACGGGATTCGAGATCGGTACCGCCCCGCGCCGGCGCATCGACTTCGACATCATCGGCCAAAACGGACAATCACTGTTCGACCACTGGAGCGAGGGGATCCGCACCCTCCACGGCCACTCCTCCCGCGGGTTCCCCAACTGGTTCTTCATTGGCATCGGCCAGAACGGGTTGTCGGTCAACATGACCGCCATGTTCGACGACCAGGCTCGCCACGTCGCCTACATCATTCGCGAAGCCCAAGCCCGGGGCGCCATCACGGTGCAGCCAAGCGAGGAAGGGGAAGACGGCTGGGTCAGCGAGATCCGACGCTTGGCGATCCACACCAACTCCTTCATCGAATCGTGCACGCCCGGCTACTACAACAGCGAAGGCCAGTTCGACCGGGCGGTCGGCACACTCGCCGGCGAGGCCTACTCGCCAGGTGCCAATGCTTTCAACGCCCTGCTGGCCGCCTGGCGCGATGAAGGCCAGCTGCAGGGGTTGGAACTGCGGGTGGGGAAGTAGTACTCGCAACGATCAGGCCCGATCTATCCCGACGGATGCGACAGTTGCCGGTGATCAACCTGACCCCCGTCCTCGTGATGACGGGGGTAAGGAGGCGACCCGTTCGGTCTCGACGACGCCGGGGCAGTAGCGGCCTGGCTCTCCAGCGATGAGCGGTCAGGATCGGTATGCCAAGATCACAGAGGACGCTTTGGTCAGCCTGCGTCGCCTCATCGGGGTACCGATTGCCGACATGGTGGAGCCTTGGTGCTACGAGGTGACAAGAGACAACGTCCGCCACTACGCGCACGGTATCGGGGACGACAACCCTCTCTGGTGCGACCCCGACTACGCCGCCAGGAGCACCTACGGGACCATCCTCGCACCTCCTAGCTTCGTCTTTGCTCTCAGTCGGGTGCTCTCCGGATACGTCGGGGGGTTGCCCGGCATCCATGCCATGTGGTCGGGCGCCGATCTGGAGTGGCACGCGCCGATCCGCGTGGGCACGGACGTAGTGGTAGCTGCTCACCTCAAGGATCTGGTGGAACACGAGACCCGATTCGCCGGAAGGGCCATTCAGCAGATCTACCACGTTGAGCTCAAGTCGTCGGAAGGCAGTCTGATCTGCACCGGGGACTCATGGTGCTTCCGGACCGAACGGGACACCGCCAGGGAGTTGGGCACGAAGTACGAGGAAGCCAGGGCGCGGCCGCCTCATGAGTACACCGAAGTGGAACTTGATGAGATCAATGCCCTCTACCGCGATGAGGTGGTGCGGGGCGCGGAGCCTCGCTATGCCGAAGATGTGGAGATCGGTGAAGAGATCCCACCGATGGCCAAGGGCCCGATGACGGTGACAGGAATCATCGCGTTCGCGCAGGGATGGGGGGGCCTCTACGTCCGGGCCAACAAGCTGGCCTACCAGCAGTTCTTGAAGCATCCAGGACTGGCCATCCCCAACTCCAGGAACATTCCGGATGTACCGGAGCGGGTCCATTGGGAGGAAGACCTGGCCCTCGACGTTGGCACCCCGGGTGCCTACGACTACGGACCCGAGCGTTGCTCCTGGCTCATTCATCAGATCACAAACTGGATGGGCGACGATGGCTTTCTCGTCCGACACTCAAGTCGGATCCGGAACCATAACGTGGTCGGCGACTGGCTGAAGATCTCCGGCCGGGTCATTTCGAAAGACGTGGACTCCGCTGGTGAATCGCTGATCAACATAGAGCAGGAAGCACACAACCAACACGGCGACCAGTCAGCCATCGGGACGGCCATCGTCCGGCTTCCATCACGAGTAAATCAAAGGTGACCGCTTGGATTCTGGAATCGGGCGACAGTCTTCTGCTTCTCCATGGTTAGCCCGATCCCACTCGCGGATGACGGGGAGAATCCACCGCCAGGCCGCCAATGATCAGCCGAGCGTGCCCGCCCCGGAGAACTTTGGCATCACTTGCTCCGTGAACAGGTGTATCGATCGCATGATCTGATCCTGCGTGAAGGTACCGAACTGCAAGGGAAAGATGAGCTGGTTGATTCCTGCCTCGACGTGCTTCTCGATGAACTCGATGCATGTGGCCGGACTACCGATACAGAACAAACCGTTCTGGACTTGGCCGCCGAGCTGAGCAGCCTCCGGGCTCAGCCTTGGTGTCGTCAATGGCTCGGCCTTCGGCAGCGCAAAGAGCTCGCCCGACTCGGAGAATGACGCCATCTTCTCGTAGAAATCGTAGGCGCGTGCCGACGATCCCTGCCATTGCGAGATGAACCCGACATTCTGCTGAACGAAGAAGTTAACGTGAGGACTGGCCGCCTCCAGCGCTTCCTCATCCGTCTCCGCGCAGTACATCATTGGCGACACGGCGATCTGGTTATTGACGACCCCACCGACGGGCTGCGCCGTGTCTAGCGCGGACCGATAGATTTGTATGTTCTCTTCCAGCATTCCCGGTTGGCTGAACCCGAAGGACAAGATCCCCAGGCCTCGCTCGCCTGCGACCCGCCAGCTCTCGGGTTGGGTCGCGGCGATCCACATCGGCGGGTGCGGCTTCTGGATGGGACGTGGGGTCATTCGTCGTTCCGGCAGGTCATAGAACTCGCCTTGCCACCCAAAGGTGTCTTGAGTGAACATGCGCGGTATCATGTCAAGCGCTTCGAGTTGCATGGCCCGGCTGTCATCGGGATCGATACCAAACCCAAGCAGCTCATCCCTGGTGATCGACCGGCCATTTCCGAACTCGACGCGGCCGTTGGACACGATATCGAGGGCGGAGATCCGCTCGGCCACCCGCCAGGGGTGGTTGAACGCTCTCGGCAGGAGCACGACGCCGTGGCCGATCCGGATCTGTGAGGTCTTCGCGGCGACAGTCGACAGGAAGATCTCGGGAGCCGACGACGAGGAGTAGTCCCCCAAGAAGTGGTGTTCGACCTCCCAGACATAGTCCCAGCCGAGTCGGTCGAGCGCGACCGCCTGCTCCACCGCTTCCCGCCAGACCTGGACGATCCGCTCATGATCCGCTCCCAGGCCGGGCCCCGGTTGTAGCTCATAGATCGCGCCGAACTTCATTGTACTCATACTGACCTCTCCCCTTCCGGAGGGTTGCGACTGTGGATTTCGGTTGGCCGAGCCGAGGTGCTCAGACGGGCCGCTTCGTATCGGCGACGCGAACAGGAGGGTCGCCCCACTCGTCGCGCAGATCCTGTGCGGCTGAGGTGATCTTCTCGATTGAGCGAACGGACGGTTCGTGTAGCTGGAGCAGCGGGGCATCTTCGATCCCGCCACCGGCCCGGAATTCCAGCACCTCTACACCCTCCGGCCCGGCCCGATACTTGTATGGCATGCCATTCGGGACGAAGAATCCGTCGCCCGGCTCGAGCACGTTACTACCGAGGACGGCCGAGCCGGCGACGATGTAGTAGAGGCAGTCGCCCAGCCGGGGATGACTATGACGGAACAGCGGGAAATGTGGGCCGAACCA
Organism: uncultured Acidimicrobiaceae bacterium; assembly: GCA_963834725.1. Lineage (GTDB taxonomy): Bacteria > Actinomycetota > Acidimicrobiia > Acidimicrobiales > Palsa-688 > PALSA-693. The sequence continues at coordinate 94,660 of CAWICN010000001.1, read as the reverse complement.
GGCATGGATCAGGCTCATCCCGTCAGGACCGCCCTGGTCGAAGAGCGGTGTGACGATATTTCCGGGGCTGATGGCCCGGACCATAGCGGCGATGGCGCTCGTCACGTCATCGTTGCTGTGCTGCTCGTCGACCAGGGCACTCCCCTCGAAATTCTCGACCAGCGCCCGCACCTCGTCGTCGGCGAGGTCCTCGGGCATACGAGGTGAAGCGAGCGGAGGGGCTTTGTAGATCTGATAGCCACCACGTTCGGAGCGATAACGCTTCGCGTATTCCGATGTTGTGGAGTCTTCGACCTCCGGGGCATCTGTGCCCACTTGTGCTTCCTGGGTACTCATTGGTCTCCCCTAGTTTCGATTGGCGATTCTTGAGTTACGGCTTCGACCGGAGAGGACGCGCTACGCGTCCCGGCCGCGCTCCCGTATCCTGATCGTCCTCGCGGGTGACAATACCATTGACGATCGTGGACAGGTAACCCGTAGCGAGCTGCAAAAACCGGCTACCTCCGGCCGGAAGGTCACGGCGTAAGGTGGGCAGCGCGATGTCAAGGTTATCCAGGTCGATGACATTCAGGTCCGCCCTCTTCCCGACCTCAAGCGATCCCCGGTCCTCGAGACCGAACACTTGAGCGACGCGGCCCGTGTTTTTGGCGACAACCAGTTCGATCGGGAGCCGTTCGCCCCGTCTGCGGTCCCGTACCCAATGGGTCAGATTGAACGTCGGAATCGCCATGTCACAGATGAAGTTGACGTGAGCGCCCGCGTCGGACAAACCCGTCACCGTGTTGGGATCGAGAAGCATCATCCGGCAAGCGTCAAGGTTGCCTTCGATATAATTGGCCCCGAGGTAGACACCCACGGACGTCCCGCCGTCCGCCAGCAAGAAGTCATACAGGTACTCGACCTCGTCCCGAGCCTCGGCCGCGGCCTTGGCCGCCAGCGACTGATCAAGGGTGGGCTCGTAATCGAGCGGATGGCGCATCGGGAAGGTAAGCGGCAAGGCCCGCTCGAACACCGGCGGCAGCACGTTCTGCATCGAACCCGGCTGGTCGTCGGGCACATCCTTCTCACCCAGGATCGCAGCCTTGATCTCAGGCCGACGCATCTGGCTGACCAACTTCGGCCCCGAGAGATGGGCCAGACGAAGGTACGTCGGGCGGCGCATGAAGAGGTGATAGCCGAGGAGCGTGGTCAGGACAGTCCCTGCTCTGGGCGCCACCATCGGAAACAGTTGGGCCTCCCTGCTGTTCTCCGTCGCGGCCACACGGAGCACGTCCCTCCAGAGGTGGGGAGCGTCGTTGATTTGGAAGGTGCTGAACGTGCTACGCAGGCCGGTTTCACGCGAGATTCGACCGAGGAGTCGCACCTCGTCAAGGAGTGGCGCTTGCTCCCCCTCCATTCCCGGGACGTCCCCGATGGCGCTCGCAGGTATGGCCTGGAGGACGGCGCCCCCGCCCGCCCGTATTGCTTGTGCGATCGCCATCAGTTCGGCCTCGGGGGCGAAGGTGCCAGGTACGCAGTAGCCCGACATGGAACGATGAGCCATGATCCGAGAGGTGCTGAAGCCCACCGCCCCGGCCCGCACCGCCGCTTCAGTGATCGTGGCCATCCGTTCGAGATCGTCCGCTGTCGCCGGCTGGCGCTGAAGCGCTCGAGAACCCATGACGTAGAAGCGCAGGGCGCCGTGCGCCAGCTGGGCACCCACGTCGAGAGCGAACCGGCGCCGGTCGAGAAACGCCAGGTAGTCCGGGAAGCTCTCCCACTGTCCCCAAGGCATTCCTTCGAAGAGAGCCGTGCCAGGAATATCCTCGACCCCTTCCATGAGATCGATCAGGTCGGCCTCACCGCCCGGCGGCACCGGTGCAAAACCGACACCGCAATTTCCCATCACAACGGTGGTCACGCCGTTGGCCGCCGACCCCTCAAGACGATCGTCCCAGGTCACCTGGCCGTCGTAGTGGGTGTGGGCATCGACCCAACCCGGTGTCACGACCGCCCCGTCCGCGTCCACCTCCCGACGAGCTCCCGACTCGACACTTCCGACGGACGAGATCATCCCCCGGTCGACAGCAATGTCGCCGGTGAACGGTGGCCGGCCGGTGCCATCGACAATCGTCCCACCCTTAAGCACCAGGTCGTGCATCTTTCCCCTCCGGGGCGCGCGTTTCTACGAGTACTACTCTAGGCGTCGCGGTGACGCTTGGCAAGTAGCCACCAACTAACTAGGATCCGCCGTCCGCGGCTGCATCGCCATGCCCGGCCGACGGGACGGCGGCCAAGTGGCCAGGAGCGGCGCATGGTCCGGCGCTCGGGATCTACCATCGACACGGTGCTGGAAGCGCCCTACTCACGCCCGTGGAAAATAGCTGACTTATCACAGACTTCGAGTATGAAAGGAAACGATCATGCCTACTTTCGCAGCGTTACCTCAGGGTGAAGCCGAAGAAGTCGGTTTGTCGTCCGAGCGCCTGGTGGCGGTCACGCAGGCGATGGGCAAGGCCGTCAAGGCGGGTGCCATTCCGGGCGTCGCTACCGTCGTCGCCCGTCATGGACAGGTGGTCCACACTGATGCTCAGGGCTATCTGGATATCGAGCGGCGAACCCCCCTCAGTCTGGACTCCATCTTCCGCATGTACTCGCAGACCAAGCCCGTCACCGCTGTCCTGGTGATGCAGCTGCACGAGGACGGGGACCTGCTTCTCGACGAGCCCGTCTCGAAATATCTGCCCGAGTTCGCCGACCGCCAGGTCGCACGCTTCGCGCCAGCGGGCGACAGGGTCCGCGGGGTGGGGACGCTCATGGACACAGTGCCGGCCCATCGTGAGATCACCCTGTTCGACCTTCTGACCATGACGTCCGGTATCCCGAGCTTCAGTCGCAACGTGGCGTCCCTCTACCCGCTCTTCGAACGGGCATGGGCGGGGGCCGGCTTTCTGGCCGATGACACCCGCCCGATCAATGATCCTGAAGGCACCTATGCAGACCTGATCCTCGCCTTGGCCGCGCTGCCACTGCACTCCCAACCGGGAGTGACGTGGCAGTACGGCTCGGACTTCGATCTAGTCACCCTGGTGATTGAGCGTGCCACAGGGCGTCCCCTCGACCAGCTGATGCAAGAGCGAATCTTCGGCCCCCTCGGGATGAAGGATTCCGCCTGGTACTGCGACGCCGGCAGCCTCGACCGCCTGGTGACCGAGCACCAATGGGACGAACAGGGGAACATCGTGATTCGCGACCGCCCGGAGACTACCGAGAAGGCCGGCGGCCACGAGCGTCGGCTGGTCTCCGGCAATGGCCTGTTCGGTGGCATGTTGTCGACCCCCGGTGACTGGACGCGCTTCGCCCAGATGCTCCTCAACAAGGGCAGCCTTGACGGCGTCCGCATCCTTGGTCGCAAGAGCGTCGAGCTCATGACAACTAACCACATCGGCGACCGCGAGGTGGACATCGTGGTCGGTCCTGGCTACGGCTTCGGCTTCGGCTACGCAGTACGCAAGACCATCGCCGGCTCGTTCCTGCCTGGCTCTCCCGGGACATTCGGATGGGGTGGCGCCGCTGGCACATGGTTTTTCGTGGACCCCGCAGAGGACTTGTTCGGCCTCTTCTTCACCCACGTCTTCGGCTACCAGTTCTCCCCGACGGCCGACCTCTTCTTGCGCTTCGAGAAGATGACCTACGAAGCCCTCTTGTAGCCGACACCGGCTGCAGATGAGGTAGCGCGCCACCCGTGGTGCGATCCGCTTGACAGCCGCCCCGGCCTCGAAATGGAACAGAACACCTGACCGACGCGAGAAGGCACCGAATTTATCTCACGCGGCTATGGATGTCCATCATCCCTAAGATGCGTGTCCATTTCAGCGCAATGGATCGCAAATCGTTAATATACTGGGGGAGAGGCTATTCCGTTAACCCCCGGGAGGTCGCATCGTGCCACGGGTCCAGCACCCGCTCAGCCAACGACCGCACTTCAGATCGGCACCCGGGGCTGCGCCGTGATCGCTCTGAGATCCAGCTGATCATGCCAGCCCGACGGAAGCCTCCCGACCATACACCCGGGCGAGGAAATCATCCCGTGAAAGCCGCGGATTCGCACCGAAGCGACGGATCAGGCGACCAGGCTCTGTCTGCTCGGGACACGCGGGGCCGCGTCGAATCGCCGCCCGCCCGACTCGACACCCAGCGGTTTCGGTCGCGGCGACGTCCGGAGCTGGATGAGGCGGACCGTCGTTTGATCGCGCTGCTGACCGAGGACGGACGGTTGAGCAACCGGGCCTTGGCCTCGGCCATCGGGCTGACCGAGCCGACGGTGGCGGCCCGGCTGCGCTCCCTCTACGAGCGGCGCATCCTGTGTGTGACGGCCAGCTTGGACTGGCTAGCCGCCGGCTACCGGTGGGACGCCTGGTTGCACATCTCGGTGGAGGGCCGTCCCGTCAAAGAGGCGGCCCGGGAGCTGGCCGCGGTGGAGGGCATCCGTCAGGTGAGCGTGGTGTTCGGACCCTCCGATCTGATCGCCCTGCTCATGCTGGCCGACGAGTCTGACGCCGTGGATGTCATCGCCGACCGGATCGGCCGCATCGAGGGGCTCAAGTCGGTCCGGCCCCACGTGATCCTGGAGACGGTCAAGCACGAGACCAGACACGCCCGGGTGCCCATCCGGCCTATCCCGCTGTGGTTTCCCGCGCCGGTGGTGGACCTCGATGATCTGGATCGGGCCCTCATCGACCTGCTGGTCCTCGACGGTCGCCAGTCCAACCGGAAGATCGCCCGCAAGCTGTCGGTGTCGGAGGGCACCATCCGCTTCCGCCTGGGCCGCATGGAGGAGGCCGGGCTGCTGCGTATCACCGCCCGCAGCGACCCCTACCTCACCGGCGAGATCAACGCCTGGGCCTTCATCGGCGTCGACACCGAGGTCGGCGCCGCCCGCTCGGTCGCCCAGGCCCTCGCCGACTCCCCGGAGACCACGATAGTGATGTTGGTCGCCGGCTCCCACGACATCCTCGCCTCTGTAGCCACTGCTTCTCGTTTCCGCCTGCTTGATCTGGTCCTCGACGAGATCCGGGCCCTACCCGGCGTCCGCTCCAGCTCCACATGGGAGATAGTCCAGACGAAATTCGCTGAACTACCAGTGGGCGCGTCTGCTCCGAACGCCGATTCCATGAGGTCTGATCACCCTGGTCGGCCCTGCGAGAGTTGTCATCATTGCATCGATCTTGGCCGTCGACCCCCGGCCCGCGCCGAGCGTTCCTGCCCCGTCAGCAGCGCTCGAGGAGGTGCAGGAAGAATACCTCGCCGACCCGGTCTGCTCGATCAGACCCACTCGGGCGCCGTCGACCTGGCGCGGGCCCGCCTGGCGGCGCAGCTGCCGGGTAATCTCGGCCACCTGAGCGCACCCGGTCGGACCAAACGGGTGGCCGCGGGAAATGAGACCGCCGTCGGTGTTGACCGGAATCCGTCCCCCCGGACCGGTGGCCCCGTCGAGCACGAGCTTGTCGCCTTCGCCCACATCGCACAACCCCAGGGCCTCGTAGTATTCGAGTTCCTCGTTGGCGTTGGCATCATGCAGTTGCACCACGTCCAGGTCCTCGGGTCCCACCCCGGCATCCTCATAGAAAGCCTTCGCCGCCTCGGCGATCATCGCCGCATGGCCCCAGGCCTGCTCCTGTTGGAACGACTCACCGAACATGGCAATGCGGCGCACCCGGACGAGCGGTTGGCCGAGGCCCTCGGCCACTTCCTTCGTAGCCACGATCACCGCCGCGCCACCATCTCCGACCGGGCAGCACATCGGCAGTGTGAGCGGATCTGCGATGCGCCGTGCGCCCATGACCCCTTCGAGGGTGTAGCGACGCTGAATTTGGGCGTTCGGGTTGAGCGACCCATACAGCTTGCTCTTCTCGGCGATCCTTCAAAGACTTCCGGGGAGGTGCCGAACTCGTGCATGCGCCGCTGCGCCGTCAGGGCGAAGATGGTCATCGCGTTTCCATGAGCCTGCGCCACGAAGCGTCGCTTCTGGACCTCGTCGCCAAAAGGGTTCTGGATGGCGCGACCGAGCTGGCCCAAGCCAAAACCAACGGCGATATCGCACTGCTCGGTTCCGACCGCCAGGCACGCCAGATGGAAGGCCGCGTTGCCGCTCGCCGACGCGTTGTCATCGTTTTGTATCGGCACCCCCGTCAGGCCCAGCTCATGACCGACCCGATTGCCCCATGCGGACCGAGAGGGGCCACGATCCCGCAGTAGGCGCGCTGCATGTCGCTCCACTCGAGGCCGGCGTCCGACGGTGCGCCGACCACGCCCTCGACGCCGAGCTCGACGTAGGTGCGATCCTTGAACTGTCCGAACCTTGTTGTCGACACGCCGACGACCATGACGTCCCGCATGTCACGCCTCCTTGACCTTGAAGGCGTAGGTGAGCAGACCTTCGCCGCCGCTCTCCACCGGGAACGGCACCAGCTCCACCGGAGCGCCGATGTCGGGCGGATTCTCGACATCGCCGTCCACGAATCCCTGGACGAACGGACCCTCTCGAAACCGGACCTGACCGACCAGGTGCGGACGCCCGCTCAGCGACTCGACGAGGCCAGAGACCTCGCGACCGCGCGCCGGCTGATCGCCGACGCCGACTTCGTGGTGGAGTCGGGTGTGCCCGGAGCGCTCGTCAGGTATGGGATCGACTATGCGACGGTGGCCGTGGACAACCCGGCTCTCGTGTACGTCTCCATCACACCCTTCGGCCAGACAGGACCGCGAGGATTCGACCCGGCGACCGATCTGACTGTCCAGGCCGCCGCCGGCGTGCTGATCGAAGTCGGCAATGCCGACCGCCCTCCTCTACGGATCGCAGGAAATCACAGCTGGGCGCATGCCGGGGCGGAGGCAGCGGGGGCGGCGCTTATCGCTCATAACGCCAGGCAACGATCCGGCTTGGGCCAATACGTCGACGTCTCCGCGCAGGATGCGACGTCCTTGGCCAACGGTTTCGCCTCGCTTGCGGACCTGCTCAACGCCAGTCCGACTCGACGGACCGGCGGAGGGATCGTCGTCGGACCGGTAGAGATGCCGGTGATCTTCCCGGCGACCGACGGTTATGTCTCGCTGACGTTCTGGTTCAGTGAGATGCAGGCCCCCTACGCCCGGCGCTGATGGAGTGGATTTTCGAAGAGGGTGGGTGTGACGAGGTGACCGTGACAAGGACTGGGCCGGGTATCTCAACCTGCTGCTTTCCGCCGCAGAGTCGACGCAGGAGCTCCACCGGATCATCGAAACTCTGAGGAGGTTTATCGCGGCGCGCTCGGTGGAGAAGCTCTTCGCCGAGGCGCAACGGCGCAAGATCATGCTCGTGCCGGCCTACTCGCTCGGCCAGGTCCTCGACGATGCCCAGCTTGCGGAACGGGGGTTCTGGTGGCGAGCGCATGACCTGGCCGGCGCGCCGAAGATTAATAGGCCAATGGCCACATTCAATACGACGCCGCTCCGGTATCGGCACCGGGCCCCGCGTGTCGGCGAGCACTCGGCAGAGATCGTCAATGTCCGCCCTCGTCGGCGACCATTGACGACGAGCACGGCTCCGGAACGGGCCCTCGATGACGTCAAGGTCCTCGACTTCACCTGGATTATGGCAGGCCCTTGGTCAACCCGGGTCTGGCCGACTTTGGCGCAACCGTAATCAAGATCGAAGGCATCCGTCGGATTGACCCCATTCGCCTGATGCAACAACTGAAGGAGGACGATCCGTCAATCGACAACAGCGGAGGCTTCCAGTCCAACAACGCCGGCAAGATGGGTGTCGCGCTCGACCCGAACAACGAACTCGGTCGCGAGGCCGTGCTGGAACTGGTCAAGTGGGCTGATGTGGTGGTCGAGTCCTTTTCACCTAAGGCCATGACGGCATGGAGGCTTGATTACGACACCTTGCGTCAAGTGCGCCCTGACATCATCATGGCCAGCTCCTCGTTGTTTGGCCAGACCGGACCGTACGCGCTGACGCCGGGCGTCGGCACCATGGGATCGGCGATGAGCGGTATCGCCGCCATGACCGGCTGGCCTGACCGGGATCCGACTGGTCCGCGGGGTCCATACACCGACTTCGCGTCGCCGCGCATCACCGTGGCGGCCATTCTGGCGGCCCTCGACCATCGAGCCCGGACCGGCCAAGGCCAACGTATCGACATTGGCAGACTGAGTCGAGCATCGGATGGATCTCCCCCGACCTGTATGCCACGTCCCTGAGCGGAGCCCGCTGGGAGCCGATGGGAAACTTCTTTCCATCGATGGCCGCCCACGGCGTGTTTCCGACGGCTGGCGAGGACGAGTGGGTGGCCATTGCTGTTCGCCACCTCGCCGACTGGACCGGACTGTGGCGATCGACGCACGCGACCTTGCCGCCGATCCGCTCCTGGCGACATTTGATGGTCGGATGTCGAGAGCGGCGAAAGTCGATGAGGCGATCGCGAGATGGAGCTCCATGATGTCGAACAGCGAGGTCGAGACCCGACTACGCCAGCACGGCGTCCCGTGCGCAGCACTCCTCGACGCCGAGTCTCTGCCCAAGGATCCGCAATTACTTCACCGCAGCCTCCCACTCCGAACTGAATGGTTGCTCCGTCGGGTACTAAGGCAGCGATGTGAGCGCCGATTGCCTCATCGACAGGGGACGATTCTCTCGGTTCCAGAGAGATTGGGGGTTGGTCATCGAGCACCGTCGCGGCGAAGCACTCCCTCGCGACGAGTGTGTCGCCAAAGGTGAATGGTACGGTCGAGTTGACCTCAGCGATCGTCGCTCGTGCGACGCCGATAGCTGCCTGCAGATAATCAGCGATCAAACCGAGTGAGTGCATACCGTCGGCGTCGGAGTTGCTGACTTGGACGAGGACGACGTCGACGGACAACAGACGTCGCTCGATTAGCCGGGTTAAGCTTTCAAGCTTTATCGGTAGAATACGGAGTACTCCCGCTTGGGCGAGGCTCGCGGTATGGCCGACGGCTCCAAGCCCAATGAACTGCAGCGCGTCGGCGTGATCCGGGCGGAGCAGACCCGTGAAGGAAGCTCCGACGATCACCCGGAGCGGCCCGAGCGAGTGTCGTTGGTCAATGAGCATCTCGACGAGGGATCGCGGTTCGGCCGTGCCCTGGCCTATCAGCAAGGTATCTCCGGGCCAAATGTAGTAGCGAAAATCGAGTTCTCTCGTCACAGCTGGCCGTCCGTTCTGCATGTCCGTGAAGAGCCTCAGGTTCGACTCGCGGCCGATAGCGAGACGGCCAGTGGCTGCCTGGTTGTCAACTTTCTTCTTGCCGACGGAGACTCTTGACAGCCACTATCCAGTATGCTCTTACTATCATATAGCGAGAGAGAGGACCTGATCAGCGCGTTGTTCGTCGACGTCAGCCACGGCCCCAGCGGCTCAGTCGAACTAAGAGGTCGCGACGACGTGGAAAAGCTCGTCGTCCGAGTCCAGGGGATCGGGGGCCTGATCGAACTCCGGGATGCAATGGCGGCCGCAGATGTTGGGGTGCCGTTCGGTCATGAGGCAGCAATCGACACTCGGTGGATCCGGGCCCAGGGCGACGGCACCCAGTCCACTGCCTGGGAAGAGCTATTCGGTCGTCTGTTGACCGAAGCCGACCGGCGGGGACAAACCGACCTGGAGGGGCAGTGGATCGTTGGCCCGATCATGTGGCAGGATGACCGGCCGCGTTCCACTCCAGACATCGTGCAAACAAAGCTGACCGGCCTGTAGTTGCGTAAGCGGGAGAAGCCGGTCTCGGGTATCGTCTCCCACCGCCCCCGTTCTTCGGCTCCTAGCTGTTAGCTCACATTGGTGGCGATGCGACCGGCCCGAACCTCTGGCGCATAGCCGTCCCGCAGCGTCCAGGTGATCTCGCCGTTGACCAGGACGGTATGCACGCCGATGGAGTCGCGCACCCATCGGACCCCACCGGGGAAGTCGTTGGCGAGCCGCTCAGGCCCTCGCCCGATGGTGTCGGGATCGAAGATCACGACGTCGGCAGCAAAGCCGGGACTGAGCTCGCCCCGTCGTGGCAGGCCCCAGATGGCGCACTGGTCGCGGGTCAACTTTTTGACGGCCGCTTCGAGGCTGAGATGTCCGCTGCCGCGCACGAAGTCAGAGAAAAGTAGGCCGGTGTCGCCGTAGGTGGCGAACGTGCCGACGTGGGCGCCGGCGTCGCTTGCCCCGATCTCGACGTAGCGATGGGCCAGAAGGCTGCCGACCACCTCCTGGTCAGTATGGCTGACATTGAGCCGTCCAAACCAGGTCCGCAGGTCCTCTTCGAGGGCAATATCGACAAGCACATCGGCCGGGGTCGACCCGCGATCCTGGGCGATCTCACCCAGTGTCCGGCCGACCAGATGACGGTTCCGCTCCAGCGCCACCTCCCGCACCACAAAGTAGGTCGGGTCGAAGGAGATCCCAGCCTGGGCGCCGATGGTATTCATCGCGTCCACCAGAGTGGGCCGCCGGACCGGATCGGCGAACACCTTTCTGCGATCCTCGGCGTCGAGCGACATCACCTCCCACCAGCCGGGCACGGTCAGGAACATGAGGCTGCGGGCGTTGAGGGTGAAGCTGAGGTCGATCGGTCGGGTCTGCACCTGCTGCCACACCCGGGCCCCGGCCGCCCATACCCGCTCCAGCGCGGCGACCACCGGCTGGGTCGCTTCGGGCATTACGGCGCTGTGAAACAGGGGCGACGTCGTCGTGGGAATACCATGCCGGAGGGACAGCTCAGCCAACATTTCGATACGCGAGATCGACAGGCCCGGATCGTAGAACTCGGGGACGATCTGCAGCATTCGCCCGAACTCCCCGAGGACCGCGCACAACCGGTCGAGCTCGCCGTGGTCGGCCCAACGGCTGGGAACGGGCCGGAAATCGGGATCGATGTCGACGAAGCTGGTGGACATCCCCACCGCGCCGGCCGTCAGGCACGCCCGGAGTGCCTCGCCCATCGCCGAGACCTCGGCCTCGGTCGCGGCGCGCCCCTGAGCGTCGTCGCCCATGACGAACATCCGCAGCACCGAGTGGCCCACGAGAGGAGCGACATTGATTGCAGCATCCGACTCGAGCGCTTTGAGCATGGCCCCGAAGTCTTCGCCCCAGCGCCAATCCACTCCCTCGTCGAAGGCCTCTCTCGGCATCTCCTCGATCAGCCGGAACATGGCCGAGAACTGCTCGCGCTGCTCGGCCCGCACCGGCGCCAGGCTCAAGGAGCAGTTGCCGGTCACCACCGTGGTCACGCCGTGCTCCATGACAGGCGTCGCGTAAGGATCGAAGAGCAGCTGGGCGTCGAAGTGGGTGTGCGGGTCAACGAAACCAGGGGCGACGACCAGTGCGCTCGCGTCGACGGTCTGGCGGGCCTCCCCTCCTTTCACGCCCACCGACACGATGGTGCCGTCGGCGATGCCAAGGTCACCTCGGTAGGCCGGGAGACCGGTGCCGTCGACGATCAATCCGTTTTGCACTAGGAGGTCGAGCATGGCCATCACGTTCCTTTCGTCAGGCCGATAAGAGCATCGGCGTCCTGCACGAGGACGGTCCAGTCCCGTCCGATGAGCTGAGCGATCGAGGTGATCCCTTCGCGATCGACGATGCGTGCCATTACCTCGGCGCCGAAGGTCAGCGCGCTTCGCTGCCCTTCGCCGAAGGTGATCTCGACGAACAGCTCAGCGCTTCCATCGTGACCCGCCGCCACTACGGCACGGTCGATCGTGCCCGCCCTGTGGTGTGGCGCGCTCACAGGACCGTTGGAGCCTCGACGTAGACGATGTCAGACCCGAGGAGCCCGGGATTGGAGCCGACCAGGCGGTTGGCAAGGTGGAGGTTCCAGGAGAGCAGAAGCTCGGCGCCCGCCTCACCTGTCCCGATCCCCTGGCGCTCGGCGATCGAGGATAGTGTGTCTCCTGGCATGGGGTACACGAACTGGCGGTGAAGGGTGAAGGGTAGTTCTCTGGTCATCGGCGGGTCGGTCTGAGGGACGACAGCATCGGCGTCACAGACCGAATACTATCCGGGCGTTACTGCCGAGCACCGCCTGTCGCTGTGGCTCCGATATTCCGGCGATGGAGCGGTGGATAAGGTGGGGCGCCTGCTCGGTCGAGTCGACGTGGGGAAAATCCGACCCCCATAGGATCCGATCGGAGCCGACCAATTCTAGCTGCGAGGCGATGGTACGCTCCTCGGGCTCAGCTACCCAGTAGACGTTGCGGCGCATATAGTCACTGGGCTTCATCCGCAACTTCTGTCGCCAGTCGAAGTAGGCGTACTTCTCGTCCATCCGGTCCATGAGGTAGGCCGCCCAACCGGCACCCGCCTCTACCATCACCACCTTCAAGTCCGGGTGCCGGTCAAACATCGCGTCCGCCACCATCGACGTCACCGCCGGGATGAGCTGCGACGTGCCGCCGATCGAGAAACTGAACAACATCGCGCCATTGTTGGTCTCATGGGCTTCGGTGACATCTTGAACCTGGGATCCGTACCAACGTCCGAGCGGATTGCTGCTCCCCAGCCGGACGACCAGGTGGACGCACAGCGGGATGCCTGCTTCGCGGCAACGAGCCCACAACGGATCGAAGTCCGGGTGACCGGGCCGACGGCCACCGACCGGCTCGGGATAGACGAAGACACCCCGAAACCCCCGGTCGATACAGCGGTCCAGCTCCTTGAGGGCCTCATTGACTTCCAGGTAGTTGAGCTGGGCGATCGGGGCTGTGCGACCAGGGATGGCGGCGGAGAAGTCGGCCTGCCAGTTGTTGTAGGCCCGACAGTAAGCCGACGCCAACCCAACGTCTTCAGTGGTCCACAGGATCCCGATGGTGGGGAACAGCACCCCCACGTCGACGCCCCAGTCGTCGAGCATCGCCGCACGGGCCGCCGGATCGTAGCTGGACGGTGGACAGCTATCGGCGTAGCGCATCGACATGTCGAACAGTCGGTTTCGGGGTTCGACGGACACGCCACCCAGCGCTGCGAGGGCCCCGGGCGGCAGCAACATCGTGTCCCGATCCATTAGCAGTGCCTCGAGCCCGTCGACCTCGACAACCCGGATGGCCCGGTCACGATAGGCCGGGTCAATGTACCTCTCCCAGAGATCGAGCGGCTCCATCACGTGCGAGTCACAGTCGACCACGAGGGTCTTGGTGGAAGTAAGGGTCATCGGTTTCTCCTCTGTCGTCGTGTGACCTTCACCGCCGGCCCCGAACTAGACGACCCGGGCGGGCACCGGTGTCCTGATCGTGGTCCCGGACGACCTCGCCATGGACGAGCGTTGCCAAATAGCCGGACGCATCCTGGAGGAACCGCTGGCCACCAGCCGGCAGGTCGCGCACCGCATACGGCATCTTGAGCTGCAGGTTGTCGAAATCGATGACGTTGAGATCCCCGCGTCGGCCAACGGCGATCTGCCCGCGGTCAGTCAAGCCATACAGGGCCGCCGTCTGCGCGCACTGCTTGTAGACCACATGCTCCAGCGGGAGACGCGGGCCTCGGCGATCGCGCACCCAGTGCGTGAGCAGCGAGGTCGTGCTCGAGGCGTCGCAGATCAGGCCGTAATGGGCGCCCCCGTCGGCCAGCCCAACGACCGTGTTGCTGTCTCGCAGCATGGTGTGGATGGCGTTGCAGTTGCCCCGGGCGAAGTTCAAGCCGGGCATCATGAGGATCGCTCGGCCGTCTTGCTCCATCATGAGGTCGTAGATCCGCGCCTCCACGTCGACACCATCGCGTCTCGCCTGACCTGCGACCATGCGGTCAGCCGGCGGTTCGTAGTCAACGGAGTCGCCCAGGGGGTAGATGCAATCAAGCCGAGCGGCGATGATCAAGTGCATGGCATCGTTGATCGACGACGACACAGGCGGGGCGTTCTCTTCGGACAGGATGGCGGCACGCACTTCGGGCCGGCGAAGCTCGGCCAGGCGCTCATCCAACGGCAGGTCGGCGATCTTCATGTAAGTCGGCCGGCGCTGGAAGAGGTGGTTGGATTGCCAGGAGAGGAGGACACCCGCCGGCCGGGACGCGGTTTGCGGGTACAACTGGGCGCCGGTGGCGTTGGCCCCGGCAACCTGCTCGAGGACGTAGAGGTAGGCGTCGGGATCTTCCCCAAACTCGACGATCAGGAAGGTGAGCGGTAGGGCACTGTCCACCGACAAGCCGCGCATCCACCGGAGTTCGGACTGGAGGCTGGCCTCCTTGCCGAGCGCCATGCCTCCCTGGCCCACGGAACCCCCGGGAACTAACTCGAAGACCGTCCCGAAGGGTGCCATCGCCCGGCCGAGCGCGAACACTTCGTCTTCTCCGGCGAACGTGCCCGGGACCGGCTCGCCGTGGACGGACTGGTGCCCCAGGATACGGGAGGTGGAGAAGCCCAGCGCACCGGCTCTCATCGCGGCTCGCACGATGTCGGCCATCGCAGCGATGTCCGTTTCCGACGCCGCCTCGTTGCGGATGCCACGGCCCCCCATAACATAGGCTCGCACCGCGCCATGCGGTACCTGGGTGCCGACGTCCAGCGACCATCGCCGTCGGGACAGGAAGTCGAGGTACTCCGGGAAAGACTCCCAGGCCCAGTTAATACCTTCGTGCAGCGCCGTGCCCGGGATGTCTTCGACGCCCTCCATCAGCTCGATCAGCGCGGCCTCGTCGCCGGCGCGGACGGGGGCGAACCCTACGCCGCAATTGCCAGTGATGACCGTGGTCACCCCATGGCTGGCCGACGGGTTGAGCGCCTCGTCCCAAGTCACCTGGCCGTCATAGTGGGTATGGATGTCAACAAACCCCGGAGTGACGATGGCCCCGTCTGCATCGATCACCCGGCGCCCCGCCTGGCCAAGGCGGGGCGCTACCGCCGTGATAACCCCACCGTCGATCGCGACATCTGCGGTGATCGCCGGGCCGCCGGACCCGTCTATAACGGTGCCGCCTTTGATTACCACGTCACGCATGCGCGCTCCTCCCAGGCTGGTGGCACACCGGAGGGACTCGGCGGCCGACCACCTATGCTACCTATTACGCCGAAGATTAGCAAGTGTCTACTCACTATTGAGCTGCCCTCCCGGGGCCGGCGGGGATCAGCGTGGGGTTTGGTCTACGCGTCACAGCGACACATTCCTCGTCCGAGGTACCCGGGTTGCGACGCAGCTCAGTTTTTGGCGGCGGGTCCTAAAAGTTCAAGCGCACTGCCCGCAGCCGCCCCTCCGAGATAGCTCGCCTGCAACAGGGCACCGTTGTCGCGCAGCTCCACGGCAGTGCCAGAGAATGTCAATCGGCCGTTGGCGATGACGTAGGCGCGGTCGGCGATGGCCAGCGCGGCTTGCACGTGCTGCTCGACCAGGAGCACACCAATATTGCTTTCCCGCGCCAGCTGCTCAACGACGTGCAGCAGCCGCTTCACCACGAGTGGTGCGAGCCCCAGACTCAACTCGTCGATCAGGAGAATGCGCGGATCGCCGACCAACGCGCAACCGACGGCCAGCATCTGCTGCTCTCCCCCGGACAGGAGCCCGGCCCGCCGAGTCATGAGGCCTCCCAACTCAGGAAAGGCCCCAAGCACCCGGTCCATGGGCACCGAACTACGACGATGCTGGTGGATTCGGAGATTCTCCGCCACGGTTAGTTGATAGAAGATTCCTCGTCCTTCGGGCACGAGAGCCAAACCTCGCTGCGCAAGCTGGTAGCTCTTCGCCGGGCGAACGGGATTGCCGAGCACCTCCACCGTTCCCGCGATTCGCGGCAACAGCCCGGCGATAGTCATGAGAGTCGTCGTCTTTCCCGCGCCGTTCGCGCCGAACAGACCTACGATCTCTCCCTCTCGAACCTCAAGGCTGAGGTCTCGAACAACCGGCGCCGAGTCATAGCCGGCCACCAACTCGCTGACGGTGATCATGGCAACACCCCTGCTTCAGGGACTTCCGCTTGCTTCTCTTCAGCCCCGCTCTCTTCGCCCAGGTAGGCCGCGATGACCTTCGGGTCCCGCCGGATCTGCTCCGGCGGACCGGTGGCGATCAGCCGCCCGAAATCGATCACATAGACCCGATGGCACACTTGGAGCACGAGATCCATGTCGTGGTCAATCAGCAGCAGGGCGATCCCTTGCGCCGCGACTCCCGCGATATGGCGCCCGAGGTCGGTCGTCTCTGTCGAATCCAGGCCGGCGGCCGGTTCGTCCAGGAGGACAACAGCGGGATGGGGGGCGAGGGCCCGAGACACGCCCACCAACTTCTGCTGTCCCAGGGACAGGTCGTTGGGGTTCCTATCCAGATGCTTCTCCACACCCAGAAGCGAAGCTGCCCACAGCGCCTCGGCGCTGGCCCGGCTGCGCGGCCAGACCAGATCCTTCAAGGTTCCGAGCACGCTCGGACGCGACGTCGAGACGGAGATGTTGTCCCTGATCGACAAATCTCGGAAGAGCTCCACCGACTGCCAGGTCCTGCTCAACCCCGAACGAGCCCGCTCATGTGGGCCACGCCCGGCCATGTCCTCTCCGGAAACCGTGACCCGTCCCTGGTATGCCGTGAACCCGGTGACGGCATCGACGATGCTGGTCTTGCCAGCGCCGTTGGGGCCAATCAGTCCGACGATCTCCCCCGCGGCGACCTGGAGGGATACGTTTTCGACGGCACGGAGTCCACCGTATTCGACGATGAGGTCCTCGACGACCAGCTCGGGTGTCGACCTCGAGAACTCGCGGACAGGAGGAGAGCCGCCTGAGGGAAGGCCGTCATCCTCCTGCCCACCGTCGCTGAGGGAATTAGTGCTGGCAAGTCGTGGACCGACCGCGGCCAAGCCTCCTCGAGCGCCGAACGCCTTCTTGATCCGTGACGTCACAGTCCGTGCCTGCAGCGCCATCACCCGGGCGATTCCTTCCGGGTTGAAGATCGCGGTCAGGATCAACCCGACCGAACTGATCAGTATGTAGCCGTTGCCGAGGTGAGGGAAGAGGCGATTGATGATGACGTAGCCGATTCCCAAAGGGGCCAACGTACCGGCGATCACAGCCCCCGATATGTTGGTGATGCCGCCAAGATAGGCGAACACCAGGAAGGTGATGCCCGTCGTGGTTGAGAACGAGTCTCCGGAGATCTGGCCTCGACTGTACCCGATGAACGCACCGCACACCCCGGCCAGGAAGGACGAGAGCCCGAACGCCAGAAGTTTGTTGGTCGTCACCGAGATACCGGCGGCGGCGCTGGCCCGCTCGTTGGACCGGATGGCGAGGAAGGCCTTCCCGGTGTCACTTCGGATCAGATTGCCCACCGCGAGAGCGCAGAGTGTGACGACCACGAGGACAAGCACGCCAAACTGCCAGCGGGCAGTGTTATACCCCTTCTGCACTGCAAGGTTGAGGCCGAAAAGAGTTGGATTGGGGACGAGGGCCCCGCCCGCGTTACTGAAAGACGGGTTGTCGAACACGAATTGCTCGAGGGCCAGCGCGGCCGCGAGGGTCACCACCGCTAGCTGGGCGCCCCGAATACGAAGGGCAGGCAGCCCGACAATGATGCCGAAACCAGCCGCACCCAGCGCGGCCAAAATTGTCGATATCGGGAAGGGAATGTGCAAGCCATGAGCGAATCCCGACAGGATGAACCCGCCGGCGCCGGCCAAGCCAGCCTGGGCAAAAGAAATCTGCCCGGTCAGCCCGACCAGGACCACAAGCGATAGAGCGGCGATCGCAATAATAAGGCTCGTGATGACCCCGAACCGGTAACCACCTCCGGTTAGCAGGGTCACGATCAATCCGATCGCCACCACAGGAGCTACAAACCGGACGTCGGTCCGGGGACGTGGAACTGATGGCAGCGGATCGGCCACACCGGTACCCCGGGATGGAATCTTCCGACCGAGGACGAAGAGGACGATCACCACCAGCACGAACGGAAACACCGAGGTGAAGCCTGACTGCGCCCATCCCGGCCACCACGACTGCGCGGTCGCATAGCTAAGAATCGAGGTGATCGCCCCGAGCCCGAGACCGGCGCCTGCGGCCCACCCAATTGAGGTGAACCGTGCGATGAGCGCTGCCGCCAACGCTGGCACGGTAGCCATAACGAACAGGTTCGGGTTGAGCTGCACAATCGGGGCACCAAGAGTCAGCAGGAGTCCGGCCGCGAAGCTGGCAGCGATCCACGTCAGGGCGGCCAGGAAATCAGGGGAGATCCCCGCCAGCACGATGTATGGCTCGTTTTCGGACGCCCCCCGGGTCGCGATCCCCAACCGCGTGAACCGGAAATAGGCCCAAATGGCCACGGCGACGACGACCACGACCCCGGCAATCCACAGATACTGGGCGCCCAAGGTCTGACCGAAAATATCGATGTTGCCATTGGCCAGGATCGGGCTCGGCGACCGCTGAGGCGTCCCGAAGCGGATGATTACCAGCGCCTGCAACGTCAACATGAGACCCACCGAGGCCACGACCTTCGCCAGCGCCGGGCGGCTACGCAGCGGCCGGAAGACCAAGAAGTGTGCCAGCAGCCCCACCACGACTGCTTCGGCGAGCGCAATGGCCAAAGCGACCAGGAACGGAGTGTGACCAATATGAAACTTGCTGGGAACGATGACCAACGGAATGGCGAGGTTCCCGTTCCTCACCAGCTCGTCGAAGACGTAGGCGCTCCACATCCCCATCGCGCCCGCCGCGAAGTTGATGATGCCCGTCCCCTTATAGGTGGTCACGATGCTGATGGCGATCCCGGCATAGACCGCACCAGCCCCTAGACCAGTTAAGGCAAGAAAGAGATACATATGTAGACCTTCCTAGCGTTGAAGGAAGCCAACTCCGTTCCCGCGACCAAGCGACACCCCGCACCATTCGACAACGACACCTTGCGGCCGAAGCAAGGCAGCTCCCCCCCGGCCTTCAAGCTAACGGCGTATCAATCCATGGCAGGTTAGCAAGTGGGGACTTGCTTGTCAAATCCAGACCGCCGGCAACGCAGAGTGCTCTTCGATACTGCCAGTGCGGAACGTTCACAGCATTTGCACCCTCCCCCTGATCATCTCGGCCGTTTGGTGCGCTGTCGCGCGGCAAAATTGTGGACCGGCCACATGTCCTGGTCCTCTCCCCATGCCGGGTCACCATCGAGATCCCGCTCGATAAGACTGTTGATATCGATGAACGTGTGCCGATTGACGACTATTCGGCTCACCGGGTTGCCAACGGCGCGCATGCCGCGTCCCTCGACGTCTTGGGCCTCGACGACAATCCGGGACACCCAGCTACGCCGCGGATCGCGGTCGACGCGCCGCCAGCCATCGGCCAGGCTCACCGTACGGCCAGCTCTCCGAAGAAAGCCGTGGGCGACCCGACTGTCCTCGTCCCCGGTATTGGTCACCGCGAGAAAGGCATAATCAGCTGACGCGGCCCCAGTGACATAGGCTGCCTGCCGCGGCCGGTCTTCCGGGCGAGGACCCCACGTACGGTCGCGCATGGCCAAACATTCGATGTCGATCATTTCGCCGAGAACCGTCACTGTTCCTGTCACCCGTCCCAACTGGTCGAAGTGATGCGCGGCGCCAAATGTGGAGCGACCGATGTAAGGGGCTCCGGAGGCATGACCGCCTCAAAGCGGAGATCGACGGTTAGACGATCGGGGTCATGATCGCGAAAGCCGAGCCGATGGACGCGAGTCGGCTCGATCACCTGGATCGACACCCCGGTAGGCAGCGTGACGTCACGGAGGTCAGCGCCGGGGGGGAGAGCGAGGGCCGAGTAGTTGGCCGAGTAGAGCGCCTCCCATGGCAGCCGGGCGGAGTCATCCCACACCCATGCCCCGCCGGCGACGGTGCCGATGTTGGGCCTCACCATGGTGTAAAGCCATCCGCCCAAACGCCGCTCGGGGTGGTGAAAGGAGAACCAGGCGGTCTCGGTCTCCCACCAAGCGTCGCTCAATGCGGCGGAATGGAATTCGTCGTCGGCCGGTTCGAAACGGGGGCCGCCCACAGACTCCGTTGCCCTTGTCCGGAATGCTGGCATATCTCAGTACCCCAGTGCCCGGGCGGCCTGGTCCAGGACCACCGGGATCGACCAGGCCGTGCGGGCCAGGCGCAGGTCCGGGTTGGCACCGCTGGAATACAGGCTGGAGGCGCTCATCCAGAACGCCGCTGACCGCATGGCATAGAGCAAGTGGTAGTAGCGGCATACCCTCTCATCGATATCAATGCCGGTTCTCGCCTCATAGCGGCTGAAGAACTCGTCCCTCTCGACCAGGTTGGAAAGCAGGTCAGTTTCTTCCCGGTTGAGCTCCGATAGGACATAGGCGACGTCGTACATCGGGTCGCCAATCACCTCAGTCTCCCAATCGAGGATCGCGGACACCCGGTCGTCGTCGATCAGCACGTTTCCGGTACGGTAGGCGCCGTGAACAAGCACCAGCCGATCGGTGACCGGTGAGTTAGCCTCCAGCCAGGCGATCAGGTCCACCAACACCGGGTGGGGTTCCATGCCTGACGCGTCAATCAGCCGGCGCCACCGGGCGATCTCCGCGAGCGCGAACTCTCGGCCCGGTCCAGGCACCCCGAGGAAGTCAAGCCCGGCGGCTCGCCAGTCGAGGGTATGCAACCGGGCGAGAGTGTCGGTGAAGCTGCCCGGCAGCACCCTCCGCACCGCCGTCTCCTGGTAGAAATCTCGCCCGGCACGGCTCCAGGGACTCGGGCAGCAACCGGGGACTTTTTCCATGACCAGAAACGGGGCCCCGAGAGGCGACGGGTCTTCCTCGAGGAAAAATGGGCGCGGCGTTGGGACCGGCTGGTCTTCCAGGCAGCGCAAAACCTGGAACTGGATGGCCAGGTCGGACATTTCTCGCAACAATGCATTGCCTGGATCAAGCCTTAGGCAGAACCCCTGCCGCAGGGACACTGAGCCGTCGCCCCAGGCTCCGTCGAACAACCAGGTTTCGTGCGACCACCCTGTCGTGATCCGCTTCACGCCGCTCAGGGTCAGGTCGGGACAGTCCATCCGGTCCCGCAGATAATCCCGGATCCTTATGGGGGTGGACAGCTGGTCGGCGTCGGTCGACGTCACGCCGAGTACTCCAGCTCTCGATCCAGCCGGGCCCGCAGCGTGACGCGGACCCAGCCGAGAAGCACCTCGAAGCGATCGATGCCGAGGGCGGCGCGCTGAGCCCAGAGCATCGAGATCACCGCACCCAAACCGGCGTCGGTGCTGAAGTCCGACGCGCCGATTGCCGCCCGCAGCGTCGGGAAAGGCTGGTCGCCGAGCAACTCCATCAGGTCCCTCTCCAGGGCCGCCGCGTCGGACTCATCCACGCCGTCCCGCTGATAGGCGGACCCCAGCTGTCCGGACAGCCCCTCCAGCACCACGGCGGCCATAAACGCCTGGGTCCTGGAAAACTCATCGCCGACCTGAGGTCCGACCGTGTGTCGCAGCACGCCGGCAATCCGAACCATGAGGTCGTCGGGCTTCACGGAGCACCCCGGCGAGATCGACGTCGCACCGATCCCGACGGCGCCACTGGGTCCGCCGCCGAGGCTCCGGTTCCACCCACCGGGCCGTCGCTCGGCACTGCCAACTCGACTTGGGTCCGAAAGGAGTGGAGGTGCCGGTGCATGCGCCGGAACGCGGCATCGGGATCACCGGCGCGGATGGCATCGACCACCCGATCGTGGGCCGCAAGCGTGGCCCGCCGCACGTGCTCCGAGTTGAAATCGGCGATGTCCGTCCCCGTGCGCACGGCGTCCGCCAGAGCAGACATCACGGCGATCAGCAGCTCGTTGTGCGACGCCGCGACGACCGCCAGGTGCCAGCGCACGTTATCCACCAGGTACGCCTCGACGTCGACCCAGCTTTCCCGCAAACTCTCGGTACAAGCACCGATATGGGCCAGGTCCTCTTCGTTCCGGTGGGCTGCGGCCAGTGCGGCGCAGGCCGGCTCGATCGCCTCGCGGGTTTCGATGAGTGCCCCCAACCGGATCTGGCGACCCCGGATGAATACTTCGATCGAGCGAGCCACCGTCGCCTCGCCAGGCCGCCGCACTACCCAGCCGCCGTATCGGCCCAAGCGCCCCTCTATCAGCCCTTCACCCTCGAGGGTCCGCAATGCCTCCCGCACGGTCCCCCGGCCCAACCCGGTCTCATCGACCAGAGTTCGCTCGGCCGGCAGAAGATCTCCCTCGACCAGCTCGTTTGCGAGGATTCGCTGGCGCAGCTGGTCGACGAGCAGATCGGCGGCTCGGGGGACGCGGATCGGCTGGAGCAGGGACTCCGCCGGTCGTCGAGAGCCAGCCATCTGTCAATGTTAACACCGGCGCAATGGTCATGCCAATGACATTGAATGTCCATCGGGGCGAAGGGGGCGCATCGTGCGGCCCATTACGACAGCAGGATCGGATGGTGCCCGCTCGGGCGGCTATTTGCACGATGGCTGCCGAAGGACAGGTGTTGACACAACAGCGCTGGCGACTGCGGTCCAGCGTCTCGTGGGGCTAGACGCTGACCGGACCGGCCGGGTGGCTCTTGTCCGTGACTCGCTCGGACCGGGCTTAAGGGGCGATACTTGACAAGCAAGCGCTCACTCGCTATGGCTCCCCTTCTTCAGCATTCACGGAAACTGAGGCCGAGGGGACGGAATCGAGGAGGCGACGCAACGGGAGTCGGGGAACAGAAGTAGACAATCACATGCGGCGATCACCTACCCCGTGCCGCTTGGACTCTTTTTCAGCTTGCTCGTCGTCCTCGGGTCCGCTTGGGCGCATCCCCAGACCGAGTTGCGCGTGTCTTGGCTCGAGGTGTGCTGGCGGATGAGGGCGAACTGCCTGGACGGTGAAGCGAGCCGTGGAGAATCAGCTGAGTCATCTCTTCGATCACATCTTCTCGCTTGAAGACCGGATCCTTGAGAGGGTCGTTGAGGTCATGGAGCAGAGCCATGGCGAGGACCATCGCCAATCCAGCGCGGGTGCCGATTGGAACGTTAACACCACTAGTCCCCATTCGAGATAGCTGCTCGCTGCATCGATCCGCAAGACGATCGATGGTTTGTCGCAGAAGGGAAGTGTGCTCGAGTCCACGTATGAGATCGGGCTCGAAAACGCTCATAGCCAGGTACGACATGATCAGCCCGCGGTTGCTGGCGACGATCTGGTAGAGGCGCGCGTTGAACTCGTACTCTTTTTCGTCGATCTTCGAGGTGTCCCACTTGGACCAGTCGTCATCGAGCCACTGGGTGATGAACTCGGTCATCGGGAGAACTACCGAGGCGGAGTAAAGGTCGGCCTTGGACCCGAAGTGGCGAAAGAGCAGCACTTCCGCCACCCCGGCCGTTTCGGCGATCTCGCGGGTGCTGGTGCCCCAGAAGCCCTTTTCCGAGAACAGGCGGCGAGCGGACTCGAGGATCAGTCGCTCGACCTCTTCACTGGTCCGTCTCCTCCGGGCACGAGTCACGGACCCGGAGCGCGAAGCCCGAGCGCCATTCGGCTCCGGTTCCTGCTCTGCTCTCATGAGCGCAATGCTAGTCGGCTTCGAAGGCGTATTTGACGGACCAGTCAAGCAATATAGTCCCGCTCACTCTCGTAGGACGATCGGATCCTGGTTCGTGGTGCCGCCCCGATGGTCGGATCCCCCCTCGAGACGCTCGTTGCGAAACAGGCGCGGATGACCGCTGAGGCAGTCGGCATTGTTGGATCGCGTAAACCTGGCCCCTGGCTACCTGGCCGACATCAACATCATCGATCTCGACCGCCTCACGGTGCGTGCGCCGACCATTCAAGACCTCCCGTCCGGGCTCCTGTCGGCCGCATCCGCTGAGGTTGATCAGGTCTGGACCGAATCTCCAGACCGAGCGCCCGCTCAGTAAGGCTCGGCCTGGATCACAAAGTCCACGTCTGGATGTCGCTCCACTTCCGCGAGCTGGGACACCCTCTTCGTCGCCGGTGCGAGTCGCTCCTGCTTTCGAGCTTCGGCCGCGGGCCGGCGCTCGTGGAACTCCGGCATAATCTCTTCGGCAAATAGCTCCATGGCCTCGCATATGTGCTCATGGCGGTTGTTGCCGGCCTGCATGACAAAGATGACTTCATCGACCCCCACCTCTTCCATGGAACGCAGGTTGGCTCGTACCTGTTCGATCGAGCCGATGCACCCCGTCAGTGACTCGGTACCGCCTGCCTCCGTTGCGCTTCGACCGAAGCGGTCCTTGGCTGCCGCCATCGCCTCCTCGGCCTGTCTGGCACTCTCGGCGGGGTCGTTCTTTCGAAACTCGTCCCAGATACTCGTCTTTCCAACTCGATAGGCTCCGGTAATGAAATGAAAGTTGAGCGAATAGACAAAGAAGTTGAACCCTTGTAGACCGCGCTCGCGGGCCACGTGCTCGTCCTTGTGAACCATGAAACCGGAGGTCACGGCCAAATTTGGATTTGGCGCACAGGCGATTGGTTGCTCACACCTCTCGAACGCGGCGTAATAGTCGTCCACCCAGTGTCGTGCTTCCTCCGGGTTAAGAAAGGCGAAGCTCAGTGCGCCGATACCACGTTCTCCTGCCAGGTGGATAGTCTCACGACGAGAGCACGCAACCCAAACCGGCGGGTGAGGGCGCTGGATCGGCTTCGGCACCACGTTGCGAGGCGGCATTGAGAAGTATTTGCCTTGGAAGCCGGTGTAGGGCTCTTGGGCCATCATACGAGCAATCTGAGGAAGCGTTTCCTCCCACATCTCCCGCTTCAAGTAGCCGTCGATCATGAAGCCGTCCAACTCGGCTCGACTTGTCGACTCGCCGGTCCCGAACTCGACTCGACCATTGGAGATGATATCGAGGGTGGCGATCTGCTCGGCCACTCGAGCAGGATGATTGTAACCCGGCAATATCGGGACGATACCGTGGCCAACACGGATGTTTCGGGTCGTCGCGGCACACGCGGCCAGGAAGACTTCAGGTGATGACGACTGCGAGTACTCGTCCACGAAGTGATGTTGCACTTCCCATACAGTGTCAAATCCCAGGCGGTCGGCGAGCTGGACCTGCTCGAGAGCTTCGCGGATGATCCGGGCTTCCTTGCCATCGTCCCAGGGACGGGGGCATTGGTGTTCGTAAAAAATTCCGAAGCGCATGTGCCGCCTCCTACGGATGTCTGGAGGACCCGATTGGGGCCCACTTGATATACCTACTCCTCGTCGACCAGTAAGTCAATGAAGGCACCACCGGAAGGCGCAGGGTCTGAGTGGAAGCGAGCGATCCTGAGACGCGGAGGGTCTGGAGGGTCACGGTTGGAACTCGAGTCCCTCGAAGCGGCCAGACTTCCGCCACTCGTCGATGTAGGCAAGGAAGCCGACTGGGCCGAGCGGATGACCGCCCATACTAAGCTTGTGGACGCGGGTATCAGGGTCCCCCTCGTTGTTGTAGTAACCCGGCGTGCAGTCGCTGCCGCCGATGAACAGCCTCGGGTTGCCTTCGATCGCTTCCACCCAGCTCCGCTGCGCTTCCTCCGATGTCTCGACCTCCGCCGCCCCGGTCTCCTCGGCGTGCTTGACCACCGCGGCGAGGGTCAGGCTGGCCTCGGTGTAGTTGCTCGTCGCGTTGGCGCCTAGATTCATGCCTTGCCGGAAGCCGACGATGAATAGGTTCGGGAACCCTCGGGCGAACATACCCTGGAAGGTCTCCATCCCATCGGCCCATTTCGTGACAAGGGTCATGCCGTCCCTGCCAGTGATCTCGAATGCGGAGTCGCTGGTGTAGTCAGCGCCGAACTCGAAACCGGACGCGTAGACGATGCAGTCGAGATCGTAGTGGACGCCTGCCACCCATACGCCGGTGGCATCGATTCGCTCGACACCTTTGCCATCGGTGTCGACCAGGTGCACACTCGGCCGGTTGAAGGCTTGCAGATACTCGTCATGAAAGCACGGACGCTTGCAGAGCTGACGATACCACGCCTTGAGCAGCTCGGCGGTGGCGGGATCATCGACGATCGTGTCGACGCGGCGCCGGATCTGCTCGGTCTTCTCGTCGTCACTGTCCTCATAGGCCTTCGTCAACGCCACCGGATCGGTATGATCGGGCACACCACCGTGATTTTCGACCCAGCGGTCGCGAATCCGCCGCCCGAGCTCGGTCCACCCGTCGTCGACCAAGTCTTGCTCGGCGAAGCCCCCCGTCTGCACCGTGGCAAAATTGACCAACCACTCACGCTGCCAGCCAGGGCCGAGCGTCCTGAACCATTCTGGGTCGATCGGCTCGTTGTTGCGCTCATCAACCGCTGATGAAGTCCGCTGGAACACGAATAACTCGCCGGAATCGCGCCCTAGAGGTGGCACGCATTGAACTGCGGTAGCGCCGGTTCCGATGATGCCCACCCGCTTGTCGGCCAATCCCAGCATCGCGCCACCGTCGGGGCTGCCTCCCGTGTAACCGTAATCCCAGCGTGACGTATGAAATGAATGACCTGCGAAAGAGTCCAACCCCGGGATACAGGGCAACTTCAGTCGGTCGAGTGGTCCAACACCGGTCGCCACGTACTTGGCCGTGATCCGATCACCCCGATCGGTCTCAACAACCCAATGCTGAGAGGTATCCATCCAGCGCAGGCTGGTCACCTGGGTCGAGAACACCGCCTTCTCGTACAGCTTGTACTGTCGGCCGATCCGCTGTGCGTGCTCCCGGATCTCCGGGCCCTGCACGTACTTCATCGACGGCGTGTGACCTGTCTCTTCGAGCAGCGGCAGATAGATCATTGACGCGGTGTCACACATGACCCCAGGGAAGCGGTTCCAGTACCACACCCCTCCGAAATCTCCCCCGCTGTCGATGATGCGGAAGTCCTCGACGCCGGCGTCTCGCAACCTCGCACCGACGCACAAACCGGCGAATCCACCCCCCACCATCAGGAGCGTGACGTGATCCGTGAGCGGCTCACGTTCGACACCCCGTGTGTACGGATCATCCAGCAGGCGAGCAAGCCGCCCGTTCGGCGTGAGGTACTGGAGCGACCCAACCGGCCTGATCCGCTTGTCACACTCGGCCCGATACCGAACTCTAAGCGCCTCCCGCTTCGGATCATCAAGCACTACATCCACCATCCTGAGAAACTCCCTTGAGCCAGCTGTCTGCAATATTGCTGTTCATCTCTCCCCAATG
Organism: uncultured Acidimicrobiaceae bacterium; assembly: GCA_963834725.1. Taxonomy (GTDB): domain Bacteria; phylum Actinomycetota; class Acidimicrobiia; order Acidimicrobiales; family Palsa-688; genus PALSA-693. Next base: position 67,575 of record CAWICN010000001.1, on the reverse strand, counting down.
CGACAAGTGGATCCTCGCTCGAGAGGCGTCGCCGGCTACCTCCTGGCCTCCGTCCGGGGGGGGAGGACGGGAGGCCAGGTGGCAGCCACGGCTGTCTGAAGGGCGTAGCCGCTGACAGCCGGGATCCTGATCAGGTGCTCTCCTTTATTGAGCGTCGACCCTCGCCCGGAGCAGCTGCCCCGGAGTCGCCCCGGTGCAGACCCCATCCTCGAAGGTGATGTCCCCGTTGACGATGATCCATCGGTATCCTTGGGCTCGCTGGACCCGGCGCCATTCTCCCGCCGGGAAATCGTAGGCGATTTCGAAGTCGAACTCCGGGACGCGCTGGAGGTTTTCGAGGTCGTACACCACGATATCTGCCGGTGCACCCTCCCGGAGAAAGCCCCGATCGGCGAATCCAGCCGCCTGAGCCGGGAGGTAAGAAAGATGCCAGTGTGCCTCTTCCAAGCTGACCTTGCCGGTGTCACGAACCAACCAGGTCAGGTAATCCGTCGGATAGCTTCCCCCGGTGAAGAACTTGGTGTGAGCGCCACCGTCAGAAATTCCTGGCATGACATAAGGGTGCAACATCAGCTCACCGACGTGGTCCGGGTCAGAGCTGGTCGCCTCCGCGGTGCGGAACTCGGCCTGCAGCCCGGACCGTCGAGCAATGTCGACCATCACCTCGACGTGATGCCGACCTTCCTCGCTTGCGATTTCCCCCAGAGTTCGCCCGACGTACTTGTCGAGCTCCGGGTTGCCGCCGGGACTCACCACGGTGAGACCCTGGATGGGACCACCGATCCCCGCAGTAATGAGTGCGCCGTCTTGGGCGACCATCTCGGCCACCAGGTCTGGATCCGCCAGCTTGGCGAGCCGCTCCTCCACGGTGCCCTGAGTCGCCCGATTCCAGGCCGGGCTGCTGTCATAGAGGTTCCAGAATTCCAGGGTGAACTGGAACCAGGTACGCACGTTGGCGCCCTGGCCGACGATCTTCAGCCCGCGGGCCCGGCAGTCCTCGAGCCATGCCACCACATTGCGGTGGAACTCCGGGTATCCAGGAACAGCCGCCACTGCGTTCCACAAAACCGGCCGCTGAGCCCTCTCGGCCAGGCGCTCGATGAACAGAAAGTCAGGGTTCTTGGCCACACCGGCGTTGGCCTCGGCGACGAGGTCGCCGCTGTCGACGGTGGCCTGGGTGATCTGGATGAAGCCCTGATCCAGCTCGCAGAGCACGTCCGCCAACGCCAGCACGTCGTCGTCCGACATGAGATCGGTGGGCATCGGGCTGCCGTCGAAGTCAGCCTGAAGCGACCGTTTGCCCAGTCGCTGGATTGAGAAACCCGACGCACCGGCACAAACTGCCTCTCGAAGCAGGCGCTGCATCTCGCTTCGTTCTGCGTCGCTGGCCGTGCGCCCGCTCTTCGCCCCATCGATGCCCATCACATAGACCATCAGCGCGTTGACCGGAACAAAACTTACGACGTTGATCCCCTTGGGGATCCGATCGAGGTTATCGAGCCACTCGGGGAATGTTTCCCACTGCCACGACATTCCCTCTTTCATCGATTGATAAGGGATCTGCTCGGTTCGGGTCATCATGAGAAGGGCCCGGTCGCGCTCTTCGGGCTTGACCGGCGCGAACCCGAAGCCACAGTTGCCAAGAACGAGCGATGTGACGCCGTGCCATCCCGATACCGTGCAGTAGGGATCCCAGTGGAGCTGGGCGTCGTAGTGGCAATGGAGGTCAACGAATCCCGGCGCGACGATCAGGCCGGCGGCGTCCAGACAGCGGGCCCCCTCCGATGCGTCGATTCGGCCAATCTTGCCGATCTTGCCGTCGCGGATCCCGACGTCGGTGACGACCCGCGGGAGACGCGTCCCGTCCACCACCGCCCCCCCTTTGATGACGACATCGTACTGTGCCACGTAACACCTCCCGGTGCTTAAGTATGGTTGTTAGGCGGCTCGGACCCGGTCCGAGAACTTCGGCACTACCTGTTCCTTCAAGAGCGCAACCAATCGCATGATCCCGTCCTGCATAAGGGTTCGAAACTGCAGGGGACAGATCAGCTGATCAATGGCGACATCCACCTCATAGGAGTCGTGGGCCGGCGATGCCGATCCTTTCCCGCGGGTGATGATGCCCACACTCTGCGGGACGAAGAAGTTGACATGGGGCGACGTTATTTCCAGGGCATCCTGGTCTGTGTCGGCGCAGCACATCAGTCGTGCAGATTCCCCTCCGAGCGGTATTTCGAAGCCCAACTCTACCACTCCGCGGCACATTTGGCAAGTGACCACCAACTAACTAGCGGTGAACCCATCGGTACGTGGGTGATGACGGTGATCTGGGCTTCCGGAGTGGTCGTCGGAGTGAGAAGCGGGTCGGTATCGGCGACCCCGGGTCCGCTTTTTCAGCGACAACCAGCCGGGCAACCCGCGATCAGCGCCGCCGCTCGGCCGGCTCGTGCAAACACGTCGGCACCCCGAACGTGTGGTAACCGCCCCCACGTCGTCTGCAGTGACCCCCAGAGATGTCTCCTCGAGCAGGGAATCAAGGCCTTCGACAAACTCGATTCTCCAATGCCCGGGAGCTTTTTCCGCGAATCGCCTCACCCCATCACGCGCCGCGCCATGGATCTGCGTAACAAGATGGCAACGGGTTTCCATACGTGATCTGAAGGAGCCACCGCGACGGTGTGCGGACCGTCGAGGCTCGGCCGCTGTCAGTGCCGAGGTCGACGTGGGCCCTCACTGGAGAGCGTCGCCTGTGACCACACTAGACTAGAGGGCGCCGTCGCTCGTTGCCGTAAAAGACCCCGAGCGACAGGCGAAGAGGAGCTAACTATAAGCCAGCCGACTTGAGGAAGGGACCGACATTGACCACCCCTCCCCCCACGGGGGCAAACACCGGCGATGTCCCGCCGTTGGCGACTTTCAGGAGCACGACGGCGGAAGTACATGCGGTCTGATCCGCCTTGACGCTGTTCGTGCCGGTACAGTCCATTGGGATGCCGGTGAACCCCAGAAACTTGGCGGCGTCGACGGCGGTCTTGACGGAGGAAGCAGTGACGGCGACATTGGACGGGATCGTCTTGAGAGCGGTGACCAAGTCGTCAAATGCGGCGTAGCCGACCAAGCTGTCACCGCTGCTCACATCCGATGCGAATCCTGCGGACCGCATCGCCGCAGCGTAGGTCTGCAACTGGGACTTGATAGCCGCGGGAGCGGTGGCCATCGCGTTGTAGGGATACACCCCGCTGGTCAGGTACTGACCGTCTGCAGTGGCGCCATCGGTGCCGATCCACTGGGTGCAACCGCTCTGGATGAGGTGACCGGTATATCCCAGGCTCTTCGCCGCCGACACCAGACTGCTGCACATCCCTTCCGGCAACGGAACGAAGACAGTGTCTGCGTGAGCGCTCTTTAGCTCGAGAATCGCCGAGTTGAAGTCGGGAGTGGTCGTGTTGATGTAGATGTTCTTGATCGGCAACTTGAGGGCGGCGGCGATCGGGTCGGCTGTCGGCGGTATCGTCTGGTGGGCAGCCGGTACGTCGATGGTCACCACCGCGAGGCCCTTGGCGCCCTGACCGGCGAAGTACTTGAACGGCCCAGCAATCGCCGCCGGGGCTGAAGGGTAGAAAACTCTCACATCGGGGTTGGTCGCGGTGAGCGATCCCTCCGGGAAGTCCATTACCATGGGGATACCGGCCTGGGCGATTTTGGGCATCGAGGCGTCGGCGTCATTGTCGATGGTGACGAAGTCCACCGCGGCATGCCGGTCGATGGCATCGTTCGCGCAGGCGATCGAACCCTCCGGGGTCGCGTCGGTCGAGCAGATATTGAGTTTTAGCTTCGCCCCATTGACTCCACCGCGCTGGTTGTAGAAGTCCGCAGCGGCGACCGCTCCCTCGCGAAACTGCGGTAGGGCTGCGGCACCTTTTTCCTGGGTCACAACTTCGATGGCGATGGTTTGACCGGCGCGCGCCTGATTCCCTTGCCCGGCTGAACTGGACGCAGCCCCAGCAGGGGCCGTTGTGGTGCCTGTTGTCGTGTTGGTCGAACTCTTCGCCTTACTGCTTCCGCAGCCGGCCGCGAGTCCACCAACCAATACGAAGAGCCCTGCGGCGGTGACCAGTCGTCGACCGTTGTATCTCCTACAGATCCGCACTGCATCTCCCCCCTTGAGCACCCTGGCGTCGGTGACGCTCAGTCATTCCTACTCCTTCTGGGCCACGATAACCACAGTCGGGCCTGCTGTGTTGGCAGGCATCTGACTCCCCTGGTGCGTGCCAGGCCGATGGTACGCAAGTTATGGCTCATTGCTCACCTGTCACCTAGCATGCACACGTGATTATGCCAAGACCCTGCGCAGCCCGCAAGTAGTATTGTGTCCGGCCGAAGGGCGCTGACCTCGGAGCAGGACGGTCCGTCGACCTGGAGATTCCAGCCGCTGTCACGGGCGAACAGGCGCAGCGCCCGGTCACGCAGCTGAGGAGGGAACCGATTGATCCACCTCTCGCCCTCAGGCCAGTGACTGTCGGGTGACACGACCCGGTCCCGGGCGGGTATGGAATACGACGGCTTGCGGCCGTCGGTTGATGGCGTTGTCGATACCGATGATCTCATCGAGCAATATGACCTTGGGCTCGAAACGAGGAGTCGCTTCAGTAGCCGTCACGGTGTCCCGAGCAAGGGCAGGGCTGGATCGAGTTCGTCGTGTGTCGTCACGACTGGCCACGCAGTCGCGAAAAGCCGACATGATCCGACAGGGGCTGTCCGGGCTCCAACTCCCTGTGGAAACGGACGATATCGGGCAGGTCATCGGACACCCCGGCAGGCTGGGTCAGGGCCTGACGGGCATCTGGGCCGAAGCAGCGAAGGGCGACCGTGCGCCGACGGCGACCAGGACGAGTGGCTGCCCCACTGTGCAGGAGTCTGATGTCGAACACGATCACGTCGCCGGGCTCGCACGGCCACGAGATGATGTTCCAGTGGTCGCGTTGGGCTTCGATGTCCGGTAGTCGGGGTAAAGGCAAGGTGGGTCGATCGGCGCGGTGTCGTCTTCAGCTTCAGCGGCGAAGGCCGAGGGGCTGTACGTGACGCCACGGCGCGAGCCGGGAACAAACTGGAGGGCGTCCTGGCTAGCGATCGAGTCCGAGGGAACCCAGACGTTGGCGACCTGCTCCCCTACTACCGGTAGATAGGACGAATCCTGGTGCCAGGGAGTGCGTCGGGTCTTACCGCTCTCCTTGAGAAAGACCTGCTCATAATAGGACCAGATGTCTTCACAGCTCCAGAGCGTCGCCAAAAGGTCAGGGATCGCTGACGCCCGTATCGCTGCGGTCCACTCCGTCCAGCGGGGAGTGTTGGCGAGGCCCTGGAAAAAAGTGGCGCCTGTCTCGGGGTAGAAGCGGGCGGCCGACGAAGACGGGGCCGCGAGACCTGCCTCGTAGATGACCCGCAACGCCGCCAGCGCCCCGCCGTCGAGGCAACCGGGGACGTAGACGACACCGTCCCGGCGGTACTCCTCCATCCTGTCCAGCACCCGCACGGCTCGATTCCCCTTCCAAAGGGCTTCAGCATAGTGAGTGCACACCGGCTAGTCAAGTGCGTCCGGGGAGGGTGATGCCTGGTATCCACGGCGACGGACTTCACAGCACGGCTCGAAAGCAGGGTCGTCATCGCGGAGAATCCTGTCGCCGGTACCCGGGTAAGCCGGGGTGTCATCGGACGCCAGTTCGACGCGCGTCATCGAGCCGGCGTGCGCCAGTTTCTCTGGCATCCAGGAAAGTCGGAAAAAGGCTCCCGGCACGACCCGAAGAACGGGACGACGAAGACCGATGGATCGTCGTGCGATTACTCGAGGAACGCGAGCAGAGCGGCGGTGGTGTCGGCTGGCTGCTCTTCGCAGAAGAAGTGCCCGGCGTCGATCGGGACAACACGCAGATCAGGAAAATGGCGACGGAAGTTCGTCATGGCGGGGTCCTCGACATCTGCTGCGGCGAGCACGCCGGCTGACGGCATCCACAGCGTCGGTCCGTCATAGGTCTTGTGGCGATCTTCTACGCCGTAGTCGAGGTACTCACCCCCGGCGGTGCCAGCGAGCCACGCCGAGGCCATGTCTTCGTGAGACACCGGTTCATAGCGCTCGCCGTTTGGCGCGGTGACGTCGGACAAGACCCGGTGGAAGGACAGAGAACGGTAGTACGCGCACGTGGCATCAATCTCTTCCTGGTGCCGGTACGGGGTGGCGTAGGCGGCGACGTCAACGTCGGTGGCCCACGGGCGTACGGCGAGCAGCTCAGGTGGCATGTTGAAGGGCGACTCAGGAGGGCCGGGCAGATCAGGCGCACCGCGCTGGCCCACGATCCGACGGATGAAGCTGTCGCTGTGGTCGCGAAAGAAGCGTTCCGCGAGCCCGGGGACCATGAACCAGTAGTAGTAGTCGACGAAGGTGGGCCAGCCCGTGGTGATGGTGTCGAGGAGGGCAAGGCGAGCGACGCGGTCGCCGTGGTCGACAGCGATTTTGAAGGCAATGATGCCGCCCCAGTCGTGGGCGATGATCGGCGCCCGCTCGATTCCGAGTGCGGTCATAAACGCGACGATGTCGTCGGCCAGCTCGGCTCGCGTGTAGCCGGACGGCGGGGCCTCGGTCTGGCCGTGGCCGCGCGTGTCGGGGGCCAGTACCCGCCATCGACTGTCGGCGGCGAGCACTGGCCCGACGTGGCGCCATTCGTGGGAGGTTTCTGGCCAGCCGTGGAGCAGAATGACGGGCTCGCCGTCGCCCCACTCCCGGTAGTGGATCCGGAGGGCTCCGGCCATAACGTCGTGCTCTGCAGCGGACTCAACACCACCGTTCGTCACCTGTCACCTCCAGTAGGGGACGCCGCTCCTGCGCGCGAGGGGACTCGACCGAGAAACACGAGGCCGAGGAAGTCCTTCGCGGCTGTCTATCCCAACCAGCAGATGGTCGGTTTCAGCCGTGATTGACCTGCCCGCCCGGGCTGGCAGCAAATTTTTCTCGCAACCGGGCTGCGCTACGTTGGGCGACGAGCTTTGCCGGTCCGTGGTCAACCGTCGAGAAAGGCGTGAATCTGCTTGGCCGTCACCTCGGGTTGGTCGATCACCACATGGTGGCCAGCGTCGGGAACGATGGCGATCTCGGTTGGTCCCGTGATCCTGGCCGCCCACCGCTCGGCGTAGGAGCTCGGCAGGATACGATCCTGCTCGCCCCACACGATCAGGGTGGGTTGGCCGACCCGGTGAAGACGCTTGGCGACGCCTCGATCGCCGACCGGCCAACTGATGCGGGCCGCCGCCTCCGAGGCCCGGTAGGCCTCTACCCGGGTGTCGACCGGGTCGGCGCCCTCCGGGCCGGCCATGGCCACCGCCCACCGCTCCGGGTGGACGCAGATCAGGGAGGGCTGCTCGTCGGGGGTTGTAGCGAAGACGTCAGCCCCCGGGAGGTCGGGATCGTAGATGCCCCACGGGCCGATCAGGACGAGACGGTGCACCGAGCCCGGCGACAGGGCGGCGACATCGGCCGCCAGCATCCCCGCGACCGAGCTGGCCACCACATCAGCGCCGCCGACCCCAGCCGCATCGAGCAGATCGAGGGTCACGGTCACCCAGTCGAGATGGTCATCGAGACGGTGAAAGTCGGCCGACGCTCCGGGGAACCCCGGCAGCGACGGCACAACCACCCGGCGAGCTCGGGCCAGATCGTCGAGGAACGGCAGCCAAGTGGGCACCCCCCCGAGCCCGGCCAGATATGCAACCGTGTCGCCCTCGCCCTTTTCGAGCACCCGGCATTCCCCGGCGGCAATCTTCACCGTGGTGGTCCGCAGAGCACTCATCGGGGCAGACCTCCCCTGAGCGGCTCCATCTCGAGGGGCTGCAACCCGACCCGGTCGTCCAGCGGGCGGGGCCACCACTCGTGCTCCCACTGGTCCTCGAAGAGGGGCCGCACGTTAGGCAGCACTTTGTCCGCGTACATCCGGATGTTGTGCTTGGTGACCTCCTCGCTCATGTTGCCAATCGCGAGGTTGGCGACGATGTTGCCGATCCGGTACTTCGTGCAGTTCGCGATGAGCCGCTCGCTTACTTCCTCAGGGCTGCCGGCGATGATCGTGCCCGCCTCCACCATGGCGTCGAAGGTGGCGTGACTGATCTCGTCCGTATTAAACGCCTGGCCCTTCGACGTGCTCTCTGCTGCCCCCTTGGCGGCTTCGGCCATGGCCGATCCGATCGCCATGCGCACGGTCGCCTCGGTGAGATAGCCGGGCGACCCGGTGAAGCGCGGCTTGAAATTGAGCACCCGCTGGAAGAAGTAGTCGACGCTCGGCGCGTACAGCTCCCGGGCCTCCTTCAACGAGTCGGCTACGAACATCAACTGGCTGGCGGCCAGCGAAAACGGGTTTGGCTCTCGGCCATGAGCTTTGATCGTCTCCCAGTAGCCCTGGTTCAGCTTGTCCGCCGACTGTATCCCCCCGAAGGTCAGATAGGCGTACACGTAGCGATTGCGAGCGGTGAACTCCCAGGTCTCCGGACTCCCTCCGGCCGGGCACCAGATGGGCGGGTGCGGCTCCTGCACCACCCGAGGCCACGGGTTGACGTAGCGAAGCTGGTTAAACCGTCCGTTGAACTCGAAGGGCTCCTCCGACGTCCAAGCCCGCACGATCAGGTCGTGAGCCTCCATGAACCGCTCCCGAACCTGGCTCGGGTTAAGGCTCTCACAGTAGGCGGTGTCCATCGGAGTGCCCAACACGAACCCTGCGATCAGCCGGCCCCCTGACACCGCGTCGATCATGGCCATCTCCTCGGCCACCCGGGTCGGAGGATTGTAGGCGGCCAGGGTGTTACCCAGAACGGTGATCGCCGCGTTCTCCGTGCGCCGCGCCATAGCCGCCGCCCACAAATTTGGCGACGGCATCATCGTATACGCACAGTTGTGGTGCTCGTTAACCCCGATCCCGTCGAACCCCACCGCGTCGGCGTACTCCAACTCATTCAAATACTTGTTGTACGCCGCGTTCGCGACCCGCACGTCATACCACTTGGCCTGCGGCGTCACCCACGATGAGAACTCCTCATCAGGCGCTGGCAACTTCGGATATGACATCATCGTGAAAAAAATGCTCCGCACATTCACCTCCTGCTCGTTATCACACCACTGAAGCTAGGGCTTCTGGCCAGGGGTTCAAGATATGCTGCTCCGCCCCTCGCCGAAAGACTCGGTCCGACACCCGGATCCAACCTCCGCCCCCAATGGGACGCTCGACCAGAGCCCGCCGCACCGCCGGGGCAGAGCCCGACCGTCTGTGGGACGACAAGTCATCTCCAGGTTCACTATTTTCGTCGCTAAATATATGTGTGCCTGAACACGCCCCCTTGAAGCAGCCTCTGGTTCACGCTCAGCTGAGGATCGTAGCTAGTGCCCGCTTGCTTGTCAAGTCGTTTCCTGTGACCCATGATGGCTGCGATCTCGGGTGCTCCTAACATCACAGCGAGAGTAACGGGAGGACAGCAATCGCAGACAGGATTGTGCTGGGTGCCGCGCCCGCAGCAAGCGACCCGATCAGTCGCGTGTGAGTCTTCGGCCGGGGTTTAGGGGAAACAGCGGCCCCTTCGCTGGCAAGCCTTCTTCTGCGCAACCAACCGACGCGACTAACAGGAGTGCCGGGTCCTCTGCCACGGGCCCTGCTCAACCACCGAAGACCGGTCAGTAGGGCAAGGAGACACCACCACAATGTCTGCTACTGAGGTCCAAGTCCGCTTCGGGCGCCGATCGACCCGGGGCCTGATTCTCGGCTTCTCCGCGCCTCGCGTCATAGCCCTGGCGCTCGCCGCCAGCGTCGCGGTCGCCGGCATGATCATCGACAACGCCGTCGGCCTTCTCTTGTCCGGCTTCGCTTGGGCGCCCATCGCCGCCGCGGCCTTCTTCAGGGTCGACGGGCGGCCGGCGGTCGAATGGGCCAGTACCGCCGTCGGGTTCGAGGCACGCAAAGCGGCAGGCCAGGACCAGTACCGCGCCGCCGTCCCTCTGCGGCCCCGGCCCGCTGGCACTCTCGCTCTACCCGGAGACGCGGCCGCCCTCCGTCTCCATCACGACCAGCCCTCGGGAGCGGTGATGATCCACGACCCGCACCGCCAGACTCTCACCGCGATCGTTGCCGTCTCCCACCCTGCGTTTGTCCTGCTCGACAGCGACGATCGGACCCAGCGCGTCAGCCGGTGGGGTCGCGCCTACGCCTCGCTCGCCCAGACGGGGACCTGCGCTGCACTTCAGGTATTAGAGGCCGCAGTGCCAGACCCCGCCACCGGTCAGGACGAATGGTTCGAATCCCACGGCCGCCACGACGGCGGGTGGGCCGACCGGCAATACCGGACGCTGCTCGACCAGGTCCGGCTCGGCGCCGGGACCCACCGCACCACCATCTCCCTGGCGCTTGACCTTCGGGCTGCGGCCCGGGCCATCAAGGCAGCCGGTCGCGGGGTGGCAGGCGCGGCCGAGGTACTGCGCGGCGACATGGCCAGCCTCACCGATTCGCTTCGCCAGGCCGGCCTCGCCGTACAGGGCTGGCTGCCGGAACCGGAGCTGGCCGCCCATCATCCGGGGAGCGTACGACCCGGCCGTCGCGCTCGACCACCGAGCGGACCCGGGCGCCAACCTGGCCCACGCCGGACCCGTCGCGATGAGCGAGCAGTGGAATTGTCTCCGCCACGACTCGGGCTGGTCGACGGTCCTGTGGGTGTCGGAATGGCCGCGCATCGATGTCGCGGCGGACTTCCTGCATCCCATCATCTTCTCCCCCGGGGTACGCCGCAGCCTGTCGCTCATCGTCCGTCCCCTACCGACGGACGTCGCCCTACGGCAGATCCGCAACGAGAAGACCGACGCCATGGCGGACATGGCCCACAAGCAGAAAGTCGGGCAGATCGACGATCTCTCTGACGCCCAGGAATACGAAGATCTCCTGAGCCGAGAACGCTCTGTCGTTGCCGGCCACACCGACGTGGAGTTCGCCGGGCTGCTCGTCGTCACCGCAGGCAATCGGGACGACCTCGAGTCAGCCCGCAGCCAGATCACCCGGGCCTCGGCCCAGGCGGCCTGCGAGGTTCGGCCCCTCTACGGGCGCCAGGCACAAGGCTTCGTCTGTGCCGCACTCCCCCTCGCTCGCAGGTGCTTCTGATGCGCTTCTTCCGCCGCGCCGGCCGGGCCACACCGATGCAGTGGGGCACCCCCTCGGCGCCTCCTCCGGACCCCGAACCCGAGCCAGCTTGCGCGCCGACCGATCCTGAAGCCGCAGCGCCACCGGTCGCCTCCGTGGCTCTCGATGAGGAGGGTCGGCTCTTCGGCGGTGCCGGCTACATACCGCCACTGGTCGGCACAAGGAAGGCCATCAAGCAGGCCCGGCATCTGGAAGTCGAGCATCGGCGTCGGCTGCTCGACGCTCGCAAGACCCAGATCGCGACGGTGCGTGACGAACAACGCCAGGCCGGTTACCTGCCCAAGGCCGGCGAACCGGGGCGTGCTGCCACGCGATCACACCGCCCGCTGCGCGTCACTCCGCACCGCGCTACCAGCGAGATGCTCGCCGGCGCCTACCCCTTCCTCGCCGAGGAGGGGCTGGGATCAGAAGGCGCCCTCATCGGCCAGGAAGCGTGGTCCGGGACCGCCTTCTGCTACGACCCGTGGGAGCTGTACCGAAGAGGGGTGCTCACCAATCCCAACATATTCCTGGCCGGCCAGATCGGCCGCGGCAAATCGACCCTGGCCAAATCCCTCGCCACCAGCTACATCGCCTTCGGACGACGGGACTACGTGCCCGGCGATCCCAAAGGCGAATGGAGCGTGGTCACCCGTGCCGTCGGCGGCCAGGTCATCGAACTCGGCATCGGACGACCCACCCGGCTGAACCCTCTCGACGAATGCCCGCGCCCGGCTGGCCTTTCCGAGCAGACCTGGCAAGCTCAACTCACGCAACGGCGCGTGAGCCTCCTCGGCACCTTGGCCCAATCCACCCTCGGCCGCCCGCTCCAGCCGACCGAACGGACGGCCCTCGACGCGGCGCTCGATGCGGCATGTCGGATCTCCCAGACGCCGATCCTGCCGACGGTCGTCGAGCATCTGCACCGGCCGACCGGCGGATACGCCGGGTCCAGCGTCGAACAGCTCACCGCCGACGGCAGGGACGTCGCCCACGGCCTCGGCCGGCTCGTGCGAGGCGACCTCGCCGGACTCTTCGACGGGCCCTCCACTGTGTCCTTCGACCCGTCACTTCCGATGCTTCCCTCGACCTGTCCCACATCTCCGGGTCCGACCAACTCCTCGGGCTCGTGATGGCGTGCACATCCGCGTGGATGGAAGCCTCGCTTGCCGACCCCGACGGTGGCCAACGACTGGTCGTCTACGACGAAGCCTGGCGCCTGCTCGCCCATCTCTCTTTGCTCGCCCGCATGCAAACTCACTGGAAACTCTCCCGCGCCTGGGGACTCGCCAACCTGATGATCGTTCACCGAATATCTGACCTCGATGCCATCGGCGATGCTGGCTCCGAAGCCCGCAGCCTCGCCCAGGGGCTCCTCGGCGACACCGCCACCCGCATCCTTTACAACGAACCTCACGACGAAGCCGTCGCAGCCGGCAAGGTGCTCGGGTTGACGACCACTCAGGTCCGTCAGCTCCCGGATCTGGCCCAGGGCGAGGGCTTATGGAGGGTCAATCAGAGGGCGTTCGTCGTCAGAAATTGTTGTACGCCCGATCAGCTGGCCCTTTTCAATACCGATGCCCGAATGTTGGGCGGAAGGGTGGACATGTGAACGCTGTCGTACTCGCCGGGTTGCTGATCATATTGCCTGCGGCCCTCATATGGGCGCATCGGAGGCGAACACTTCGACCGCACCGCGGGCCGCAGGCCGGGTCAGGACGTCGCCGCTTCCGACACCGCCGGCGGCGACAAGCTGCTGCCCAGCAGGCGAGGTCACTTGCGGCAGCCATCATAGACTGTCGTCAGGATCCGACGGTTCACCTGGCCGCCGGCGTCGTGCTCCAGCTCGGGGAGATCGCCTGGCTGCGAGCCCGGGCGCGCCTTGCTATGCGCTCCAGCCAAACCTCCTGGGTCGCCTATACGGAAATGAGCTGGATGGGCCGACAGGCCCGAAACGTGAGCCGAGAGATCTCCTCCCGCAGGTGGGAGGATTACGGCGAGATCGACTGGCTCATCACCTCCCAACGTCTCGTCGGGAGGCTCCGAGGTAGCGGCGAGTTGATTTCCGTCTGGTGGTCGGGCCTCGTAGGGGTCGACGTCGATCTGCGTCACGACAGGTTGACGCTCAACGGCGTCAACGATTGGATCGGGAAACTCAGCGGACCGGAGATCTCTCCCATCGCCGTCGCTGCGGTGGGCACGTGCTATGGGCCTGAGGCCCTCGCTCTCCATTCAGCTCTGGCAGCGCTTCGGGAAACCCAGATCGGACAGATGACGCCGCCTGAGCAATCGCGGACATTCTCAGAGGGGCGACGATCCTCACGATACCTATCGCTCGAAACCGATCGTGCGGCCCGCGCCTCGACGACTTTGAGGGGTGCTGGTCGGTGAGGATTAGAGCGTATGTTTGGCGCTTACAGTCCTCATTTGATCTCCCGGCGGCGCGTTCGTGAGCGGGTTTTGGGTGGGTTTGGCTGGGTCTTGCGGGTGGCCTGGCCGGTCGGCGATGAGGATGCGGATGCTGCGGGGTTTTGGGTCAGGGGTAAGTCCAGCGGGTATTTTCCCGTGCTCGCCTGGAGTCGGAAGGCGTGAAGGTGGCTGTGCATGCGACGGGACGCTGCGTCCTCGTCCTGTACTCGGATGGCGTCGATCACTCGGTCGTGGGCGTGTAACGCCGCCGCCCGCACGTCGTCGGAGTTGAAATCGTCGAGGTCGGTGCCGGCGTGGATTGCGTCGGACAGTGCCGACATGATGGCAATAAGGAGCTCGTTGTGGGTGGCGCGAACCACCGCGAGATGCCATTGGACGTTCCCCAGCAGGTAGTCCGGCACATCGTCGGCGACCGCTTTGAGCCATGCGCTCCGACGGTCGAGCTCGGCGAGGTCGTCTTCGTTACGGTTGCGGGCCGCCAGCGCGGCGCACGCGGGCTCGATGGCCTCGCGCGTCTCGAGGAGTGAGTCGAAACGGAGCTTGCGGCCGCGAATGAACACATCGATGGATCGTGCGACGGACTCCTCGTCGGGCCGCCGGATGAGCCAGCCGCCGTAACGACCAAGCCGCGCTTCGATCAGATTCTCGACTTCGAGCATCCGCAGTGCTTCGCGTACCGAAGCCCGGCCCAATCCGGTCTCCTCGACGAGCTTCCGTTCGGGGGGTAATCGCTCTCCCGGTCGGAACCGCCCAGACAGGATGCCTTGACGGAGCCTTTCGGCGAGGACGTCGGCGGCTCGCGGAACCTCAACCTTTCCCAGGCGAGGTCCCGAGGTGTGACGATCGCCGGTCGTCATGCCCGATCTGGCTGGCATCAGGCCCGGCTCCGACCGCGTCCGGCCCGGGCCGTGAATCCGGTCATCGGACCACCGTTGTATCGCGCCGGCTTCCGCAGCGGCATCAGGACCGATCCGACGTGTGACGTGCGAGTTCATCGCGGTGGTGCGGGTCGGCGATCGCGATCATGCGCCTGCGCCGATCGCTGATCGTGGCCCCTCGCAGATCGGCGACGCCGTGCTCGGTCACGATGAGATCGGCGTCGGCCCGGGAAGTGGTGACGACCCGGTCGGGCAGCTTGGCCACGATTCTGGTCGTTTCCCCACCGTGGGCGACAGAGGCGAGAGCGATGATCGATCGTCCTCCGGTTGAGGTCAGCGCGGCTCGAGCGAACGCGCCTTGACCTCCGATCGTGCCGAGGTGGCGCCCGTTCACCGTTTCGGCGTTGATTTGACCCGTCAGGTCAACCTCAAGCGCGGAGTTGATGGCATAGAAGTGGTCGAACGCAGCAAGGATACGGGGGTCGTGGGTGTAGGAGACCCCCCGTAGGGCGAGACCGGGGTTACGGTCGGCCCACCGGTACAGCCGATCGGTGCCGAAGAGCGCCCCCGTCACAGTGACCGACGGGTCTATCGGTTTGCGCCGGTTCGTCACGACCCCGAGTTCGATCAGGTCCACGAGGGCGTCGCTGACGAGGCCGGAGTGCACGCCCAGGTCGCGCTTGTCCACCAGCTTGTGGAGCACCGCGTCGGGCGTGCGGCCGACGCCAAACTGTATCGTCGCCTCGTCGGGGATCAGCGCAGCGACGTTCGACGCGATCGCCTCGTCCACCGGGGACTGCGGCTGGCGCTCGACGCTAAGCAGAGGTCGGTCGTCGTGGACGACAAAGGCCAACCGCTCGGCGGGGACGAGGGTGTGACCGTAGGTGAAGGGACAATAGGGATTGATCTCGGCGACGACGGTACGCGCCGCCGCCATGGCCGGTTGCAGGTAGTCGGCGACGAGCCCGAGGGAGTGCCGCCCCCGTTCATCGGGAGGGCTCAACTGGACGAGGACGACGTCGACTGGCAGCCGCCGGGCGGCGATGAGCTCGGGCAGCGAGCCGAGGTGGACGGGAAGGATGTCGACTACACCGGCCTTGGTGAGCTCGGACGTCCGACCGACTCCACCGAGGCCGTAAAAGTGCAAGGCGTCGGCGTGTTCGGGCCGGAACATGCCGCTGAAGGAGGATCCGACGAACACCTTGACTCCGCCGAGGGTGTGGCGTTGTTCGATGAGCGCCTCGACCAGGGATCGGGGCTCGGCGGTGCCCTGTCCGACAAGAACCGTGTCGCCCGGGCGAATGTGCCGGCCGAGGTCGATAGACGTTGTCAGCGTCGACGTCCCGCTCGGGCCTCGACCGGTGAGGGTTCCCCGGCACGGGGTAAGGCCAGTGTGGCTGCGCCGGGCATTACCTCCTCGCCCCGCTGGTTAACCGCCCAGGTTCGCACGTCCACGCAATGTTCGCCGTCGGAGGCTACATAGCGATTCGTTACCTCGCCGCCCAAGCGGATCACGTCACCGTGGTAGACGAAGCGACGGTATTGCGCCCCCGCTTTGACGATCCAGCCGTCGTCACCGATCCAGTTCGTCAGGAGGTGGATGTGCCAGCACTGCCGCTGAAAACCCACGTCGTACTGCAGGGCCACGCCCATGGCGTTCGCCGCCGCTTTGTTGTAGTGCACGGCGTAGATCGGTTCGAGGGCCATGGTGGTCGGATCACGGAACGCCCAGGCCGGGTGGCGTCGATACTGACGGAGGGATACGCCGTTGGCGGCGACACGGGGAATGGGCGGACCGCCGGCGGCGACGTAGGCCACCTCGTCGGTCATGCTGATCGGACCCTTCGTCACGACATCGAGCTGATCGCCCACGTTGGTGTTGTCCCAGAAGCGAGGTTCGGGACCCCTCGGCTCCTCGGCGAGGATGTCGGCCTCGATGGCCTCGACGTCCTCGGTCGTCCAAGGATGCGGGAGGACGACGGCGGAATTACTCGTCGAAGGTCTGGCCTTCTGACGCATGAAGTTCATCACTCGCCAGTGGACTTCCGCCACGAGCTCATCGTGCTGGTTCCGGTAGGTGTTGTAAAACCGGTCGGTCACCATGACACTGGCGAAGGAACTCGACTTCGGTCCGTCGAATCCGTCGTAGCGGCAGGTAGACGTGATGGTGTCGCCTACGTAGACGGGACGGTGGAACTGTAGCTCGCTACTCGAGTGGAATGAGCCCAGCCCGGGCCAACCGAACTGCAGCCCGGAGAAGCAGCCCATGACGAAGCTCGGTGGGGCAACCGGCGCCCGGTACGCACTCGCTTCGGCGTGGCGGCGGTCACGCCACAGCGGGTTCGGGTCACCGACAGCGTCGGCGAAGCGCTCGACCGCGAGTCGGGTGGCCTCCTCGTTGTTCACGGAGTGGTCGATACGCAGGTTCGTGCCGGCCAGGCCGCGCATACGCGCCAACATCTCGTCGTCGAGTTCCGCCTCCGCCATTCTTGCCGGGCCGGAAGGGGTCGTGTCGGTCATGGTCAGCAGTCCTCCACTTCGGTCATCGGTCGTCGGCGGATGGCGACTGCGTTACCCGGAGATCCGAGGCCGTCGACGATCATGTTCCTGGCTCCCGGGCCGGCGGCGGTCCGGCGACCCGGCGGTGCGTGGCGCGCTCGGCCGCGAAGGCGTGCACCGGCCACATGTCCTGGTCTTCCCCCCACGCCGTTTCGCCGCCGACATCCCACTGGACGAGGCTGTTGATGTCGATGAAGGTGTGCCGGTTGATGAACATTCGGCTGAGCGGCACGCCTACCGCCACCAGGCGGCGCCCGACTGTGTCGACGGCGTCGATGGTGACCTGGCTGATCCAGCCGTGATTCGGATCGCGCTCTACCCGGCGCTCCCCGTGTGCCAAGCTGTGTGTCTGCCCGTCGCGGTGCAAGAAACCGTAGGCGATCGGGTCGTGACCGGGACGCGAGCTGGTGACGGCCAGGAAGCCGTGGTCGGGGCCGACCGCGCCGGTGACGTATGCCGCTTGCCGGGGCCGGTGCTCGGGTCGCGGCCCCCAGGTGCGGTCCCGCATCGCGATGCAGTCGATGTCGATCCGTTCGCCGTGGAGGACCAGATGTCCGCGCACCCGCCCAAACTGGTCGTAGTGGCAGCCGGAGCCGAAGGTCGAACCGACGGCCGTCAACGGTTGAGGTGGCATGACCCCATCGAAGCGCAGGTTGGCGCGGAGCCGTTCCTCGTCGTCGAAGCCGAGTTGGTAGGGCCAGGGTCGGCTCGACCACTCGGATCGAGACCCCGGTCGGCAGCACGATGTCCCGGAGGTCCGAATCTGGGGGGAGGCGCAGAGCCGAATAGTTGGCGGAGTAGGCGACATCCCACGGAAGCCAGGCGGTGTCATCCCATACCCACGCTCCGCCCGCGACCGTGCCTATGTTTGGACGGACCATGGTGTAAAACCAGCCGCCCAACCGGCGGGAGGGCTCGTGAAACGAGAACCACGAAGTCTCGGTCTCCCACCACTGATCGGTGAGGGCGTCGAAATGAAATCGGTCATCGTCGTCGGTGAAGACCGGTGCAGTCTCCGTCGTAGGGCCATCCGGCATCAGGAGCCTCCTGCGTCGTTCGGCGGGCCTGCCCGGGGCCTCGACCTAATAGCCGAGTTCACGTGCGGCTCGATCGAGGACGACGGGGATGGACCAGGCGGTGCGGGCGAGGCGGAGGTCATCGCTGCGCCCCTCCTCGAACAGGCCCGACGCGCTCATCCAGAACGCGGTCGTGCGCATGGCGTAAAGCAATTGGTAGTAGCGGCACGCGGCCTCATCGATCTCGATCCCGGTGCCCGCCTCATAACGTCGGTAGAAGGCGTCGCGCTCCACCAGGTTGGAGAGGAATTCGCTGCCCTCCCGGTTGAGATCAGACAGCACGTAGGCGACGTCATACATCGGATCGCCGATCACCTCGGTCTCCCAGTCCAACAGCGCCGACACCCGATCCTCGTGAACCAGGAAGTTCCCGGTCCGGTACGCGCCATGGACGAGCGCCAGGCGGTCAGTGGCCGGCGCGTTGGTTTCCAACCAGCACAGCAGGTCCGTCAACACCGGATCGACTTCTTGCCCCGACGCCTCGATCAAACCGCGCCACTTCGCCACTTCCCGCCGGGCGAAGTCATCGCCCGGTCCCGGCACACCCAGGAAGTCCAGTCCGGCCGCCTGCCAATCGAGGGTGTGCAACGCCACTAGGGTGTCGGTGAAGCTGACGGGCAGGACGCCGCGCTCGGCCGCCTGCTCGTAGAACTGGCGCCCCTCGCGGCCCCAGGGGCTGGGGCACGTGCCCGGAACCTTGTCCATCACCAGGAACGGGGCGCCAATAACGGCCGGATCGGCCTCGAAAAAGAACGGCCGCGGTGTCGGCACGGCCGTCGGTTCGAGACAGGACAGCACCCGGAACTGGATCGACAAGTCCGACAACTCGCGTAGCAGGGCGTTTCCGGGATCGCGACGAAGACAGAAGCCTTGGGTGCGGGTCCGGAAGTTGTCGGTCCACGACGCGTCGAACAAAAAGGTTTCGTGTGACCACCCCACCGCGATTCGCTCCACCGGCCCGAGCCGGACATCGTCAGCTTCGAGGCGGGCGGCCAGATAGTCGCGGATGGGCCCGTCCAGGGCGTCGTGACTCGCCCGGCTCACGACGCGTACTCCAGCTGGCGGTCCAGACGGCTCCGTAGGGCCACACGCACCCGGCCCAGTGACGCCTCGAAGCTTTCCCGGCCCAGGTCCGCCCGCTCGGCGTACAGGGCCTCGATCAGGGCGCCCACCGCGCAGCGATCGCCGGAGGCAACCGCTCGGAGGGCTTCGCCGATCCGAGGGGGTGGGGACGCCCCGAGACTTCGGCCCAGGTCGGCGGCGAGGGCCGCTATGTCGTCAGACTCGGCCTTGGCCTGGCTCCCGGCCAAACCGAGCTGACGGCCGAGTCTCTCGAGGATGACCGCGGCCATGAAAGCCTGGGTCTTGGCGAACGGATCGACCACGACCGGTCCGATTTCAGCCCGAAGGGTGACGGCCACCCGAGCCAACAGGTGGTCAGACCTCATCATGTTCCTCTCCGGCCAAGTGCCACGGACGAGACAGTAGCAAGTCCGTCAAAGGTCCTACCATTGATCTGCGATTTGACACACTGTCAGAACGGAAGGAGTTCATGGAGCGGCCGTCGGCTCGTGCTCGCGCAGCACCCGTTTGAGTATCTTACCGGTGGCATTGTGGGGCAATTCCTCCACGAACACGACCGACTTGGGCGTCTTGAACTTGGCGAGATTGTGGATGCAGTGATCGATGATGTCGCGATCGGTCACCTGGGCGTCCCCTCGGCGCACGACGAACGCTCTGCCCACCTCCTGCCATCGCTCGTCAGGCACGCCAATGACGGCTACTTCGGCAACGCCGTCAAGTTGGTAGATGATGTTTTCCACCTCGGCGGGATAGACGTTCTCGCCGCCGGAGATATACATGTCCTTCCGGCGGTCGACGACATAGAAGTATCCCTCGTCATCCTGGCGCACTGCGTCGCCGCTGTGGAACCAGCCATCAGTAAGCACGGCGGCGGTCTCATCGGGCAGGTTCCAGTAGCCCGGGGTGATGTTGGGTCCGCGCATCCACAGTTCGCCCACCTGCCCGGTTTCGACGTCGTGGCCGGTTTGGTCGACCACCCGGCACTGGTTGTGGAGGAATGGGAGGCCCGCCGATCCCATCTTCCGACGGGCATCCTCCTGTGGCAGAGCCATGACCATCGACCCGGTCTCGGTCATCCCGAACGCCTGCTGGAGTGGTACCCCCTTGTCCAGCCATGCCGCGATGAGGGCCTGCGGGGCGGGCGAGCCGCCGACCCCGGCCGCCACCAGCGTAGGAAAGGTCGCAGAGGCGAAGCCCGGCGCCAGGCTCATGAACTGATAGATGGCCGGCACGCTCTGGAGATGGGTGATCCCCACCGCTGGATCGGCGAGCAGATCGAGGGCGGATTGCGCGTCGAACGAGGGCAGCACCACGTTCTGCCCGCCGTAGTGGAAAGCGGGGACGGCGAAGGTGTTGAGGCCGCCGGTATGGAACATCGGTAGCACCACCAGGTTGACCATGGTCGAACCGGTGCGGAACAACTCGGTCTGGTTGACCACGTTCCAAAGGGTCATCCCGTGGGTGATGACCACCCCCTTCGGGCGCCCGGTCGTGCCCGAGGTGTACATGACCGTCAGGATTGTGGACAGCGTGTTCTCCGCCGCCGGGTAGCCACCGCCAGGGGCAGAGGCCAGCGCCGCTTCGTATTCGTCGGTCGGTTCGGGGTGGCCACCCAACCCAGGCGATGGCGGATGGATCTCAGGCCGGCCGCCTTCTCCGAAAAGGCCACGTCGTACAGCAAGACCACCGGGGTGCTGTCCCCGACGATGAACTGCAACTCTGGCGTAGCCAGCCGCCAGTTCAGCGGAACGAAGATTGCGCCGAGCTTCCAACACGCGAACTGCGCTTCGAAGATGTTGGAACTGTTCGGGCTGAGCACGGCCACCCGTGCCCCCGCCCCGACCTCGAACCGGCCCGCCAGGACCGAGGCGAGACGATCCGTCCGTTCATTGAGCTCGGCATAGGTGAACCGACGGCCGGTACCCACATCGACGACCGCCAGCTTCCCCGGACGGCCCCGGGCATGATGAGCCAGCCAGTCCAGGCTGGCAACCTCGCCCGCGATCATCGTGTGGCCCTCCTCCCGGTGTTGAACGTCGCGGCATAGTAGCCTAATGTCCGACCAATGAACACGTCTCGATCTCATCGGCACAGTGTCGAGCGACCCGCCAGGAGTTGTCGATGACGGCATTTGAGTGGGGCGACACGGTTACTCGATCCGAGTCGGGGGGGATCCCGTTCCTGATGTACGGCCAGCGGCGCCGACGAGTGGCCGAACTGCTCGATGACGCCGCCCGCTGGGGAACCCGGCCCCATCTCATCCAGGGGACCCGGACCCTCACCTTTGATGACTGTTTCGCCGCCATCGACGTCGTCTCCTCTCGACTGCTCGAGCTGGGCGTCGCTCCCGGCCAGCGGATCCTGATTCTGGCCCCGAACTCGCCGGAATGGGTGATCTCGCTGTGGGCTGGCGTTGCCGTTGGCGCCATCGTCGCGCCCGGGAACGGCTGGTGGAGCGCCGAGGAGGTCGTCCATGCCCTCGATCTGGTAGAGCCCAACCTGGTCGTCGCGGACGCCAAACGCCTCGACATCCTCCCGGCGGGCACGAAGACTATCGATGTCGAGGAACTTCGCCGCCTCGTCGACATCGCGGTCGCCGCCGGACATCGTGGCGTCGGAGCGGGCCGTGCCCCCGCTGGCGACGAGAACGACCCGGCACTCATCGTTTTCACCGCGGGCACCACCGGCCTGGCCAAAGGAGCCACCCTCGCCCACCGGTCCTGGATCGCCACCCTGCATCAGACCCTGGCGGTTTCACGCCGATTGCCAGACAAGTTGCCTGACGACGACCCTGGCTTCGTCAGCCTGCTCACCGGCCCGCTGTTCCACATCGGCGGGCTGCACGCACTCGGTCTCGCGCTCCTCAGCGGCGGGACGCTCGTCTTTCTCGAAGGCAGATTCGAAGCAGGCCAAGTCCTGCAGCTAATCGAGAAACACAAAGTGGAGGTCTGGGGGGCCATACCGACCATGACCCTCCGGGTGCTCGAGCACCCCACGCTGCCTGAACGTGACGTCACCTCGATACGCTCCGTACCCCTCGGGGGTGCCCCAGTGTCGCCCGAACTGCTCGAACGTATCCAACAAGCATTCCCCAACACCCGCCACCGGGTGACGAACGTCTACGGTATGACCGAGACCAGCGGCACCGTAGCCCGAGCGTCGGGACGGGTCATCGCCGAGTTCCCAGGTACGACCGGGCAGCCCCTGCCGGCCGTCGACATGAAGATCCTCAACCCGGATGTCGACGGCGTCGGCGAGGTCCTGGTCCGGACACCAGGGCAAATGCTCGGATACTGGAAGGAGGAACCCGACTCGAGCGTCATCGACGCCGAAGGCTTCGTACACACCGGGGACCTCGGCAAACTCGTCGACGGCCGCCTCTACATCACTGGGCGCTCCAAGGACGTCGTCATCCGCGGAGGCGAGAACATCGCGGCGCCACACGTGGAAGCCGTCCTGCTCGGCCATCCTGACGTCGCCGATGTCGCCGTGATCGGCATACCACACCCCGATCTGGGCGAGGAGGTGGCGGCGGCCGTACGCCTACGCCCAGATGCCCAGGTCGACGTCGAGGCACTCACCGTCTACGCCAAAAGCCGCATGGCCAGCTTCGAGGTACCGACAGCCTGGTGGCTCTCCGACGCCGAACTCCCGATGACCGACGCAGGCAAAGCTGACAAAAAACGCCTGCGGACAATCTTCCCTCGTCACCTGGCCAAATAGCCACCAGCCGGACGCAAGAACTCTCGATCGATCCTCAACTCGAGGAGATCTCCGACCGTCGCCCCCGTGCGGCCGAGCTTGCCCGCCGCTAAATCGGCGACGAATGCGGCCAGCGCCTTGTCGGCCTCACGCTTGCCGACACCGGGGATGGTCCTGGTCGCGTACACAAACCGACGCGGGTTGAGCGGGTCCCGACCGACGAAGGCGCGCAGCTCGATGCTGTTGCCCCGCTGGCGCCAGTGCCCGGGCATCGACACACCTCCGCACTCTCCGTGTTCTTGACGCCCGATTGTACGTCCCGGAGGAGCAAATCAGTAGCGACTCAGTAGCAGGCGAGCCGGGACGCAGGAAGACGCCCTCCGAAGAGGGCCTCTGACCTGCACTTTTTTGAGCGGACGACGGGATTCGAACCCGCGACCCTCACCTTGGCAAGGTGATGCTCTACCAACTGAGCCACGTCCGCAGCGCGGCCCAGGTTAGCAGAGTCGACCTGGACGCCCCCGGCGTTCACCCTCACCTGTGAATAGTCTCGATACAGAGGATGTGTGGGTGCCGCACCCCGGGGTAGGGCAGCACCACCCCGACCGTGTTGGCCGGACAGGTCGGGCTGCCCGGGGTGCTCGGGATCACCAAGATCACCCTCACCGCTGCAGTCGCCGAATCGCATGGGACCGGGGTGGAGGAGTACTGGGGCCGCCCGCCGGCTACTCCTTTTTGGGGAAGGCACTTGTCCAGGAGCGCCGCCGCCGCCTTCGACTCTTTGTGAGCCTGGCTGGCCGAAGGGCGGAGACCCTGAACGACGGCAATCACAAGGGCCACGACAACGAATACGACGGGGATCAATCGCCAACGGCTCCGCCAGGACGGCCGTTCCACCCCGCCCGAACGGACCGACTCTCCCCAGCCCGGCGGTAACGGCGGGGCATCCACCCCCGGCGCCCAGTTGACCCATCGCTCCCCGTCGGCATCGTAAAAGCGGAGATGACCGTCGTCGTCCTGTTGCCAGCGGATCCCCCGGTGAGTGGTCTCCTGGGTGCTCACTTGAGGAGCCGCGAGAGTCGCCGATCGGCGAGCGGCTTGCCTCCGGTCTGGCAGGTCGGGCAGTACTGCAGGGATTTCGTCGCAAATGAGACCTGGCGGATAGTGTCCCCGCACGCCGGGCAGGGTTCACCTGTCCGGCCGTGTACAGAGAGACCGCTGCGTTTCTCTGCCTTCAAGCCATTGGCTGGCAAGCCCAGTGACCGTTCGACTGCCTCCCCCAGCACTCCGACCAGAGCCGCGTGCAGGGCGGTCACCTCGGCCCCGTCGAGCTTGGCCGCCGCCTTGAACGGCGACAGCTTGGCCCGATGCAACGCCTCATCGGAGTAGGCGTTTCCGACGCCAGCGAGCACCGATTGATCGGTGAGCACTGTCTTGATGTTGCCGGAGTGACCCTTCAGGAGGGTTCGAAGGTCGGCGACCTCGAATGCGGGCTCGAGCGGATCGGGCCCGAGCCGGGCCACACCCTCGATGTCCGCCAGTTCCAACACGACCCACAGGGCCAGGCGCTTCTCAGTCCCCTGCTCGGTGACGTCAAAGCCACCGCCGCCGGACAACCCCACCCGAAGCGCGAGCGGACCCTTGCCGGGGCGGGCCCGGGCCGCGGGCGCGACATCGCGCCACTGGACCCAGCCGCCGCGAGCCAGATGCATGACGAGCCATAGCGAGCCGGTGTGCAGACCGACGTACTTGCCCCGCCGGGTTGCGCCGACCACCTCCTGGCCGCGGAGGGCATCGATCGGCGGGGTATATGTCTTCAAAGCGGAAAGAGCTGCCACTTCGACGCGATCGATCACCTGCCCGGTGCATTTCTGGCCGAGAAAGCGGGTCAGGGCCTCGACTTCCGGTAGCTCCGGCACCTTGCCTACCGTCCGGTGTGTCCGAAGCCACCGAAACTGCGGTCCGACGCGGGCAGGTCCGCCACCGCCCGAAACGACACCCGCTCCACGCGTTGCACCACCAGCTGTGCAATCCGGTCGCCGCGACGAATCTCGAAATCAATCGACGGATCGGTGTTGATGACGATCACCGCGATCTCGTCCCGGTAGCCAGCGTCGATCAGACCAGGGCTGTTCGCCACGGTGATCCCGTGGCGCCAGGCCAGCCCGCTCCGGGGATGGACGAATCCGGCGTAGCCCTCCGGAATGGCCATCCGAACCCCCGTGGGGACGAGAGCCCGGCCGCCGCCCGCCGGAACCACTGCCCCGGTGCGAGCCACCAGGTCGGCGCCGGCGTCACCGGCGCGGGCGTAGCGAGGTGGGCCCAGGTCGTCGTCGACGAGCACCGTCGGGATGTCGAGCACTCCTCCAAGGTACCGACGCCGATCCGCACTAAGTTCGCCGCGATGCTCGCCTGGATGGATCTCGAGATGACCGGGCTGGATCCGGTCCGTCACATCATCGTCGAGATCGCCACGCTCATCACCGACGACGACCTGGAGATCGTCGCCGAGGGCCCCGACATGGTAATTGCCGCGTCGGAAGCAGAACTCAGCGGGATGGACGAGGTCGTGCGGTCGATGCACGCCCGAAGCGGCCTGCTCGAAGCCGTACACCAATCCACGGTCAGCCTCCAGCAGGCCGGTGAGGCCACCCTGGCCTTCCTGCGCCAGCACATTCCCGAGCCCGGCACCGTGCCGCTGTGCGGCAACTCCATCGGCACCGATCGCCGCTTCCTGGCGGCGTGGCTACCCGAGGTCGAACAATACCTGCATTACCGATCGATTGACGTCTCAACGGTGAAAGAGCTGGCGCAGCGCTGGTATCCCGAGGACTTCAACAACGCACCGCAGAAGATCGGGACCCACCGGGCCCTCGACGACATCCTCGAGAGCGTCCGCGAGCTTCGCTACTACCGGGACACGATCTTCCAATCGCGCCAGGCCGAGGTATCTGAAGACGGGCTGAACACCTCCTGAAAGTGTCCGACGGCCCTAGCGCCCACCGGACCGGCATGGCACCATGAATTCCGACGGGCCGGCGCTCGACCAATGGCCGGCCCGGGCAGGGAGGTTCTCGTGAGCGAACCGCAGGCAGGTGGACCAGAGTTCAAAGCGACGGATCCCGCGGCCGAACCCGAACCCGACCACCGGCGCCGCACGACTCGGCAGGTGCGCCACACCGCCCGGGCGACATTGCACGGGCTGACCGGAGACGACGACGCGCTGGAGGATGCGGATCTGTACTGCCCGCAGGTCCCGCACGATCTGGGGCGCAAGTCGTCGCCAAAGCCCAGGCGTAACCCGAAACCCGGCCGCCGACCCGGCTTCAAAGTCTGGAAGACGCCCTTCTGGAAGCGCCGCCGCGCCCTGTGGGCAGCCCGAAACGCGGCGGCCCGGCGGCTGGCCGAGGAAGACTGAGCCCCTCGCTCAGACCCCGGGACTTCGAGTGAGTCCGCCCACTCCTCGTCGGATCTGGTGATCTCTGATGCCACTTCATAGGTCTACGCGCTAAAACGCGGCTCAGACCAGGGCCGGGAACGACACACCTACCCCGCCCCGCGTCGACCCTCCGTACCGTCCCTTCTCCGCGGCAAGGTCGAGGGGCCGAGTCATCATCGTGACTTCCGCGGGCAGCCGGTCGGCCGGCACCAGCCAACAGACCTCGAACTCCAGCCCGTCGGGATCGTGAGCGTAAAGGGCCTTGGTGGTTCCATGGTCCGACGCTCCCACCAGCGCCCCGGCGTCGCGCAGCTTCCCGGCGATCCGATCGAGCTCGTCGAGCGTGTCCACCTCCCATGCCAGGTGATACAGCCCGACGGTCGAACGCCCGGCGGCTGACGGGCCCGCCTGGGAGCCGATCTGGAAGACACCGAGGTCATGGTCGTTTTGACTGGCGGGGGCCTGCAGGAAGACGGCCTGGTCGGGAATCTCGTACTTGACCCTGAAAT
Organism: uncultured Acidimicrobiaceae bacterium; assembly: GCA_963834725.1. Taxonomy (GTDB): domain Bacteria; phylum Actinomycetota; class Acidimicrobiia; order Acidimicrobiales; family Palsa-688; genus PALSA-693. The sequence goes on along the minus strand of CAWICN010000001.1, from coordinate 40,704 downwards.
CGAGGAGGTCACGATAGAAGGCGACCGTGCGTGCAACGTCGCGCACGTACAGCACCGCATGGTTCATCCGGGTGATGGGCATAGCAAAGCGTACGGATTCTCCGCGCTCTTCGATGAGCCTTCGCCGCAAGCCGCCTATGAGCAGCCGCTGGTTGTGCCGCAGGAGGGGCAGGCGTGGCAGGTGCCCGAACGGATCATCTGGACGCCGCACTGGAAGCAGTACGGGGCGTCCGACTCCGCAACCATCGGCAGGACGACGTCGACCGAGGCGGCCCGGTCGTTCGCCGGCGGCGGTGCTGGCCCGTCGTCGCGCAACGGATCGACGTCCACCACCGGCCAGCTGGGTGTCACGGCCTCCTCGACGCCCGGCAACGTCAGCTGGGTGCGCTCGGCCGCCGTCAGCACGCCGAGCTCGGATCGCTCCTCGACGGACATGTAATCGACGGCCAGGCGGCGGAAGATGTAGTCAACGAGGGATTGCGCGATCCGCAGTTCGGGATCGTCGGTCATGCCCGCCGGCTCGAACCGCATGTTGGTGTACTTCTTGACGTAGGTCGCCAGCGGCACACCGTGCTGCAGTCCGAGGCTCACCGCGATCGCGAACGCGTCCATGATGCCGGCCAGGGTCGAGCCCTGCTTCGACACCTTCATGAACACCTCCCCGGGCCGGCCGTCCTCGTACTCGCCGACGGTCACATAGCCCTCACAGTCGGCAACCCGGAACGCGAAGGTCGTCGACGCCCGTTTGCGCGGCAGCCGCTCACGGATCGGCTGTTTGACCACCACGGTCTGGCGCTGCAGGGCCCGCTCCAGCTCGGCCACCTTCACCGCCAGTTGGGCGTCGTGAGCCTCGGGCGCCGACGCGCTCGGGTCGGCTGCCGTCCGGCGAGCGCCGGCCAGCGGTTGCGCCACCTTGCAGTTGTCGCGGTAGATGGCAACCGCCTTGAGCCCCGACCGCCAGGCGTCGATGTGAAGTTGCTCCACGTCTTCGACCGTCACGTTCTCGGGCATGTTGACGGTCTTGGAGATGGCACCAGAGATGAAGGGCTGGACGGCGGCCACCATACGAACGTGACCCTGGTAGTGGATCGGGTTGTCGCCCATCGAGCAGGCAAAGATGGGCAAGTGGTCGGCCGCCAGTCCCGGGGCCCCGACGATCGTCTTGTGCTCATCGATGTGGGCGACGATGGCAGCAATCTGGTCAGGCCGGTAGCCCAGCCGGGTGAGCGCCCGGGGCACCGTACGGTTGACGATGGCCATGGTTCCACCACCGACGAGCTTTTTCATCTTCACCAGGCCGAGATCCGGCTCCACGCCGGTCGTGTCGCAGTCCATCAGCAGACCAATGGTCCCTGTGGGGGCGAGCACGCTGGCCTGGGCATTGCGCACCCCGTACTGTTCGCCGAACTCGACGGCGTCGTCCCAGGCCTGCTGGGCGGCCGTCAGCACGTCGGGCGGCGCCAGCTGCTCGTCGATGCGGACCGCCGCATCGCGATGCATACGCAACACGTTGAGCATCGCCTCGCGGTTTTCCAGATAGCCGGCGAAGGGCCCCATCCGGGCGGCCGTGCGGGCCGAGGTGGCGTAGGACTGACCGGTCAGGAGGGCGGTGACGGCGGCCGCCCACGCCCGGCCGCGGTCCGAGTCGTACGGCAGTCCCTCAGCCATCAGCAGGGCACCGAGATTGGCGTAGCCGATGCCGAGCTGGCGAAAGCGGCGCGAGTTGTCCGCGATCTTCTCGGTCGGGTAGTCGGCGTTCCCGACCAGGATCTCCTGCGCCGTGAACAGGACCTCCGTCGCGGCTCGGAACCCTTCGACATCGAATCGACCATCCTCGTCGAGATAGGTCAGAAGGTTGAGACTGGCCAGATTGCAGGCCGAGTTATCGATGTGAAGGTACTCGCTGCACGGATTGCTGCCGTTGATCCGACCGGTGTTGGGCGCGGTGTGCCATTTGTTGATGGTCGTGTCGAACTGCAGCCCAGGGTCGGCACACTCCCATGCCGCCTTGGCGATCTGGTGGAACAGCGCCCGGGCCGGCACGGTATGCACCACTTCTCCGGTGGTGATGGCCCGGAGCTCCCAGGTCGCACCCTCGAGCACCGCCCGCATGAACTCGTCGGTCACCCGCACCGAATTGTTGGCGTTCTGGTACTGGATCGAGTGGCTGTCCCTGCCATCGAGGTCCATGTCGAAGCCGGCGTCGCGCAGCGCCCGGGCCTTTCGCTCCTCGATCGCCTTGCACCAGATGAAGTCCTCGACGTCGGGGTGGTCGGCGTTGAGGATGACCATCTTGGCGGCCCGCCGGGTCTTGCCCCCCGATTTGATGGTCCCCGCCGACGCGTCGGCGCCTCGCATGAAGCTGACCGGCCCAGACGCGGTCCCCCCGCCCCGGAGACCCTCCTTGGAAGATCGGATCCGGGACAGGTTGACGCCCGCGCCTGACCCACCTTTGAAGATGACGCCTTCCTCCATGTACCAGTTGAGGATCGAGTCCATCGAATCGTCGACGGCCAGGATGAAGCAGGCAGAAGCCTGCTGCGGCACCCCCTCGACCCCGATGTTGAACCACACCGGCGAGTTGAACGCCACCTTCTGATGGATGATCAGATACTTGAGCTCCGCCCTGAAGGACTCCGCTTCGTCGTCGACGAAGTACCCATCCTTTTGGCCCCATCCGGTGATGGTGTCCACCACCCGGTCGGCCACCTGCTTGAGCGACCATTCCCGCTCAGGGGTCCCGAGCGTCCCGCGGAAGTACTTCTGCGCCAGGATGTTGGTGGCGTTGAGGCTCCATCCGGCGGGCACCTCGACGCCGGCCTGCTCGAAGGCGACCGCGCCGGTGGCGTAGTTGACGATCCGTGCGTCGCGGCGCTCCCACTCCACCGTCTCGTAGGGATCCTGTCCCGGTACGGTAAAGCGCCGCTGGATGCCGATGCCCGTCCATTCGGGGGCCATAGCCATCCCGCTTACCTCCTGAGGGTCTGGGGTACTGGGGGTCTGGGGAGTACCACTACCGGTTGTGGTCTCCGCCTGGTAGGCGGCCCGAAACCACAACATGAGGACCAAATTACATCACCGTAGTTCCATCCGTGTCAACCGTCTGCGCGAGGGAAAAGTGCTGGTCAACCGCTGCTCGCGAAGGTTTGCATTCTGCTTGCGGGGCCCCGTCGGGCCCGGCGTCGTAATGGCCCCACGCCGCAGGCATGATCCCCCTTTCCGGCCGTGGGGCGAGCGATCACCGGTTGTAGTCAATCAACCGGGTGGGTGAACGCAGCCGACAAAGCCTGTGTATTTCCGGCAGAAAGTCACTTACTTTTCCACAAGCGGAACGGATTTTGGCCCTCCCTCGCAAAAAAAGTTGGACTTTGGGCGTGATCCCGGCGCGGCGCAGGGGTAGAGTCTTTTAGTACCGCCGAAGCTGCCCCCTCGGCGGTCCGAACCCTGGCGCCGGCCCCCTTGTCCCCGCCCCTTCGACAGGGGGCCGCGCCGGGGATATCGCAGAAGAGTCCGGACACTCGCGGGCAGAGCCCGGGACGCCAGCTATGGTCTGGTCTTCATGGCCGTGGTCATCGCCATCGATGCCGGCACGACCGGGGTCCGGGCGATGGCGGTCGGCCAGGACGGCTTCCCTATCGGGGCCCGCTACCGCGAGTTCACGCAGTACTTCCCGCGGCCCGGCTGGGTTGAGCACGACCCCGAGGAGATCTGGACAGCAGTGGTCGCCACCCTGGCCGATCTGCTCGCGTCGCTCCACGAGCCAGTGGCGGCGCTCGGCATCACCAATCAGCGCGAAACGGTCGTCGTCTGGGATCGCCGCACCGGCGAACCCCGCTACCGGGCTGTCGTCTGGCAAGACCGCCGGGGTGCCGCGCTCTGCGAATCTCTCGAAGCGGCCGGGCATCTGGACCTGGTGCGAGGCCGCACCGGACTGGTCCTCGATCCGTACTTCTCGGCCAGCAAGCTGGCCTGGCTGTTGACCGAGGGCGGCCTCGAGGCCGGGCCTGATCTGGCCTTCGGCACGGTCGACAGCTGGCTGCGCTGGCGGCTCACCGGGGGCGGCGTACACGCCACCGACTCGACCAACGCGTCGCGAACCCTCCTGTTCGACATCGAGCGCCTGGCGTGGGATCGCGATCTGGCGGAACTGTTCGGCGTACCGTTGTCGGTCCTGCCGGAGGTGGGTCCCTCCAGTGGCCGGCTGGGGACCACCGACGGCGGAGTCGTTCCCGGGTTGCCGGCGGGCGTGCCGATCAGCGGATCGGCCGGCGACCAACAGGCTGCCCTCTTTGGCCAAGCCTGCTTCGAGCCCGGCATGACCAAGAACACCTACGGTACCGGCAGTTTTGTCCTGATGAACGTCGGCGAGCACCCTCCGCAGCCGCTGACCGGGCTGCTCACCACGGTGGCCTGGTCATTGGCCCGCCCGGCCGAGGTCGCCTACGCCCTCGAGGGGTCTATCTTCATCACAGGCGCCGCCGTGCAGTGGCTGAGGGACGGGCTCGGGCTCATCGGCTCGGCCGCCGAGATCGGGCCGCTGGCGGAGTCGGTTGCCGATACCGGAGGGGCGTATCTGGTCCCGGCCCTGACCGGTCTCGGCAGCCCGTGGTGGGATCCCCACGCCCGGGGCGCATTGGTCGGGGCGACCCGCGGGGTGGGACGGGCCCATCTGGCCCGGGCGGTGGTGGAAGCGATGGCCTTCCAGACCCGTGACGTCGTGGACGCCATGCAGGCCGGTGCCGAGCGTCCGGTCGCGGAGCTGCGCGTGGATGGCGGAGCCGCGGTCATGGACCTGCTCCTCCGCTTGCAGGCCGACCTGCTCGGGGTACGGGTGGTGCGGGCCGCGGTACGAGAAACCACCGCGCTCGGCGCGGCCTGGCTGGCCGGGTTGGCGGAAGGTGTCTGGGGTTCCCTCGATGAGCTCGCGGCGCGCCGGCAGGTCGACGCCTCCGTGGAGCCCGCCGCCGACCGGACCGCCGCCGACGCCTCCTACCAGGGCTGGCTGCAGGCCGTCCGGCGATCCACCGACTGGAGCCGGCCGTGACCGGGTCCGACTGGTGTGGCGCTGGCCTCCGTGTCGGTGTTCGCGGCGCCGCTCGAATCGCCCCGGCGGGGGTCATCCGGCCGGCCCGCCGCCAGCCCGGCGTCACCGTCGCGGCCGTCGCGGCACGCGACCCCGAGAGGGCGGCTCGCTTCGCGCGCGACCACGACATCCCCAGGGTCGCGCCGTCCTATCAAGCGCTCGTGGACGACTCGGACATCGATGCCATCTACAACCCGCTCCCGAACGGCCTGCACGCGGAATGGACGCTGAAGGCGCTCGAGTCCGGCAAGCACGTCCTCTGTGAGAAGCCCATCACCGCCAACGCCACCGAGGCCGAGCGCGTCGCCGCGGCCGCCGAGCGCAAAAAGCTGGTGGTCATGGAAGCGTTCCACTATCGCTATCACCCCCTGGCCAAACGGGCCGTGGAGATCGCCAGCAGCGGGGAGCTCGGCACCGTACGGCGGGTCGAAGCAGCGATCTGCTTCCCGCTCCCCCGGTTCTCCGACATTCGCTACCGGCTGGACCTCGCCGGCGGGGCGACCATGGATGCCGGCTGCTACGCCATCCACCTGTCGAGGGTTCTCGGTGCCGGGGAGTCGACCGTGACCTCGGCCCGGGCCAAGCTGCAGAGCACTTCCCCCGGCGTGCCACCTACGACTACCAGCTCGAAGCATTCCGGGCGGCCGTCATGGACGGGACGCCGACGCTCACTCCACCAGCCGATTCGGTCGCCAACATGCGGGTCATCGACGCCGTGTACCGGGCGGCTGGTCTGCGGCCCCGCGGCCAGAAGATGTGATTCCGCCCGGGCGGAGTGGTGAACCGGCTTCAACCACCCTGACCAGCTGGCTGCCCTTCCACGGTGGGGTCGGCTTCTAGCTTAGCTTAGCTAAAGGGTTATGGCACTGGGATGCGCCAGTGCCTCCCTGGTGTGAAGCTCGACCCATCGGTGGTCGACGATGCGCGCCAACGCGGCGAGCTGACGTCGTTCCCTGGCCCGAAACGGGCGGCCCTTGCGGCCGAGGACGACAACGAGCCGGGCGGCGTCCACGTCCGCCCAGGCCACATCGTCGGGCCCGCCTTCCGGCGCCGGGTCGAGCGAGGCCCGGCTGCCCGTCACAAAGGCGCCAAGCCAGGACGATGGTGGGGCCGGGCCGACGGTCACCAGAGGGCTGAAGGACTCGAGACCGACGACCGCCACCCAGTCCGACTGGAAGTCCGACCGACTCCCCTGGGCCAGGGCTTCGAGCAGTGATCCAACCGTCGTATGGGCGACGAGCGAGGCGGCCGTCTCTAGGGCGTCGAGACGAGGATCGACCGAGGCTGACGGTGCGGGTCGCACATCCTCCACGTCCACGCCGTCCACCTGCGAAACCTCCGACACCAGCAACTCGACCAGATTGCCCCGCGGCAGCTCGACGACAAGCTCGTCGATGGCCCGGCCGCCGCCGCGCTCGAGAATGTCGATGCCCACCAGATCGCCACGCACCGCTCCGATCCGGCTGGCGACTGCGCCGAGCGCGCCGGGCCGGTCCGGCACCCATACCCGCAGGATGAAGGACGGCACGGCGCAACGGTAGCGCTCTCAGGTGAACCGGTTGTTACCGGCTCGCAACAAGGTCGTTACGACGACACCCCATCCGCGGGCCAGCGACCGCCGCGATCGGCCACCGGGACCGGAACGGTTATGCCGTCGCGGCCCGCGCCGGCCCTCCTTCGAGTGGGAACGGTTCGGCCTCTGACCCTGGTGCGGACCGGCGGGCACGGTCGCGGCTGGCGTACTGATCCACCTGCCCCTGTCCGGACAGGGCAATGGCGGCCACGACCTTCCGGGGCACGTTGCTCGTGCCCTCCGAACGGACGCGGAACATCACCCGCAGCACCGGGGTCATGATGATTTTCAGCACCCAATGCACCATTCACCGGACGCGACGCGCTGGAAGGTGAACGCTCCCAGCCTTCGCCCCCTTATTGAAAAGCCCGGCGGGCACCTTTTACCCAAGCCTGGTCATAGCCCGCCGGAGGTTGCGGACAGCCTGCTGGACGCGCTGCTCGTTTTCGATCAGTGCGAACCGCACGAACCCCTCCCCACCCCTCCCGAACCCCACACCCGGAGAAGTCGCCACCTCGGCCTCGGTCACCAGATACTTGGCGAACTCCAGAGAACCCATATCGCGATAGGGCTCAGGAATGGGTGCCCACACGAACATGCTTCCCCTCGGCGGATCCACATCCCAACCGATTCGGCGCAGCCCCTCACAGAGCGCGTTGCGCCGCGACTGGTAAATCTCGTTGACGACCTTTGGGTAGTCGGGCGCTTCGTTGAGCGTGACAATCGACGCGATCTGGATGGGCTGGAAGGTCCCGTAGTCCAGATAGCTCTTGAGCTTGGTGAGCGCGGCGACCATCGGCGGATTGCCGACCACGAAAGCCACGCGCCAGCCTGCCATCGAGAAGCTCTTGGTCAGCGTGTACAGCTCGACAGCGACGTCCTTGGCTCCGGGGACCTGCAACAGCGATGGCGGCCGGTAGCCATCAAAGGCCGTATCCGAGTAAGCGAAGTCGTGAACGAGCGCGACCTCATGCTCCCGGGCGAAGTCGACGATGCGCGCCATCCAGGGCAGGTCCACGCACTCGGTGGTCGGGTTATGGGGGAACGAGAAGACGATGACCCGGGGCCGGGGCCACGTGGACTCCCAGCTGTCAACCAGATTGGCGAAGAAGTCCTGGTCGGGCCCGAGCCGCACCTGCTGAACATCGGCACCGGCGAAAAGAGGGGCGTAGATGTGGATCGGGTAGCTCGGAGTCGGAACCAGAGCAGTGTCGCCGGGACCCACCAGTGCCCACATGAGGTGGGACAACCCCTCTTTGGCGCCGATGGTCGTCACGACCTCCGTGTCCGGATCAAGCTCCACCCCGAAGCGGCGCAGGTACAGGTTGGCGACCGCCAGGCGCAACTTCGGGATACCCCGTGAGGACGAGTAGCGGTGGTTGCGCGGGTTGCGGGCCGCCTCCGCCAGCTTCTCGACTGCGATGTCCGGGCTCGGAATGTCGGGATTGCCGAATCCCATGTCGATCACGTCCCGGCCAGCGTGCCGAGCCTCGTCGCGCAGCTCATTGATGATGGCAAACACGTAGGGGGGCAGTCCGTTGATCCGGCGAAATTCCACGACGGCGAGGTTACTGGACCTCGTTCGCCGGGCCGTTCCGCCTTACCGCTCTCCGGGAGCCGGGGGGTGGTCGGCAGCGGCCGCCAGCAGGGCCGCTCCGATGGCGCCCGCCTGCGCACCGAGCACGGCGGGCTCGACCTTCACCTGGGCGCGGGCGAAGGGTGCTTCGACGAGCGCGGCGAACGCCTGTCGGGTCGGTTCGATGAGGACGTCCCCGGCCGTGATCAGGCCGCCTCCGAGCACGATGAGGCTGGGATCGAGGGCGTTCGCAAGGTTGGCGAGACCGAGGGCGACCCACCACCCGAAGCGTTTCATGATCTCGAGCGCCGGCTCGTCCCCTTCGGCGGCGGCGCCCGTGACGTGCTCGCCCCGTACGGCTTCGGCGTCGCCGCCGGCCAGCGCGACAAGGCGCGGCGCCTCGCCCGCGGTCGCCATCTCGCGGCCAAGCGCCCCCAGACCACTGCCCGACGCGAAGCGTTCCCAGCATCCCTGCTTCCCGCACGGGCACCGCGGGCCGTGCGGGTCGACCACCATGTGGCCGAACTCGCCCGCGTACCGGTTGCAGCCCTCGACCAACTGGCCGCCCGAGATGATGGCGCCACCGATACCAGTGCCGAGGGTGACCACCAGGACCTCGTCGGCGTGGCGGGCCGCGCCTCGAGCATGCTCTCCCCAACCCGCCGCGGTAGCGTCGTTGCCGACCCAGACCTTCCAGCCCGGCAGGGCAATGCCCAACGCGTCGGTGACAGGAGTGCCGACCAAGCCCTGCAGGTTGGGGGCAAAACGCACGGTCCCGGTCCCGTCCACCAGGCCAGGAACCCCGACGCCGATGGCGCCCGGCCCGTTGGGCCCGGCCAGCCGGCGGGCGGCCGCGGCCATCTCCTCGACAACGGCGGGCCCTTCCCGCGGAACGACTATGGCGGTATCCGGAGCCACCGTGCCATCAGGGTCTAACCGAACGGCGAGCAGTTTGGTGCCGCCGACGTCAACTCCCACCACCGGGACCGACGGCGCGTTCGGACCAGCAGGGGGTGATCCGCCTGACGACGCCGACGGTGACAGCGGCGAGGACGGCAGCGGCGAGGACGGCCGCGGCGACGGCTGTTCGGGTGGCACCTAGGCCGATCCGGCCATCCGGGCCTCGAGGCGGCGCATGCCCGCCAGCCAGCGGTCCCGGTCGTCCACTTTGCGCCGTTCATACTCGCGGACCTCGGGGTGCGGCAGCACCAGAAATCGGTTGGCCCGCACCGCGTCCACCATGGCTTCGGCCACCGCCGACGGCTCGATAATGCCTCCGCTCGACGCGACCTCGGACCCCTCCAGCGCATCGTCGACCATCGGCGTGCCTACTCCCTGTGGACAGATGCAATGCACCTGCACGCCTGCTCCGCCGTAGTTGACCGCCAGCCATTCGGCGATCGCCACCGACGCGTGCTTTGTGACGGTGTACGGCGCCGACGTCATCAGTATCAACAGACCCGCGGCGGACGCGGTGATCACAATGACACCCGACCCGCGAGCTTGCATGCCGGGCATGACCTCCCGGGCCGCGTAGACATGGGCCAGGCCGTGCGCTCGCCAGGTCCGTTCCCAGCCCTCATCGTCGCCGAGCCCTCCCCCTCCGCCGACGCCAGCATTGGAGCAGTAGATGCCCACCGGTCCGAGATCGGCCTCCACCCGGGCGACCATCTCCTGCACAGCTGCGGGATCGCCGACATCCGCGGTCACGCCGATGGCTTCGGGAACCTCCGCCGCGGCCGCCTCGGCGGCGCCCGGTCGAACATCGACAATCGCGATCCGCGAGCCTTCCGCCGCGAGTCGAGTGGCCATGGCCTTGCCAATGCCGCTTGCGCCGCCGGTGACCACAGCTACGGCTCCAGAGAAGTTGAAGTCGCTCACCTCCACACCCTAAACGCCGGCTGTCATGCGGGTCCGATCCGTGGCGCCCCGCCCGCGGCGGCTGGGGACCGGGGCCGGGCTGGCGGCAGTTGTGGTCGCCGTCCAACCGACCGGCGCCGCCGGCTGTCACTCGGGCTGGATCAGGCGCTGAAGGGCGATCGCCAACGCCGTTGCCACGTTCAGTGAGTCGACGCCCGGTGCCATGGGAATACGCACCCGATGACCGGCCGCATCGAGGGCGCCCTCGGTCAATCCCGTTCCTTCGGCCCCGACGAGCACGGCCAGCCGAGCGGGCTTCATGGGGCTCATGGGCTCCGCCCGCTCTGGATGCTCCATGCCTGCCGTCTGCTCGATGGCCGCCGTTTGCTCCATGGGCCCCGTTTGCTGCTCCATCGGCCCCGTTCGCTCCATGGGCCCCGTTTGCCCCGCCGGATACGCGGGCCGCTCCGGCCCCGATCCGACACCCAGCACCGGCGGGAGGAGCCGCCCGAGCCGGAGCGCCACCGCGTCGATGGTCTCGGAGCCCCCGGGGTCGAGGGCAACGACTGTGAACCCGTGGCCACGCAGATCCGCGAGCGCGCCCGGCCACGGCGCCAGCCGGCTGAACGGCAGCCGCAGCACATGGGCCATCGAGACCCTTACCGATCGACGGTAGAGCGGATCGCAGCAGGTGGGGTCGAGCAACACCGCGCCGGCGCCCAGGGCGGCGGCGTTGCGGAAGATGGCGCCCAGGTTCTCATGGTCGTTGACACCTTCCACCGCGACGGCTGCTCCTACCCGTGCCAGCACAGCCATGGGGTCGGGCTGGGGCAGACGCCGGGCCAGAGCCAGCACGCCGCGGTGGACCGGAAATCCGGCGATGCCATCGAAGACCTGGCGTCCGGCCACGTAGATGGGGGCGCCGCGTTCATCAGCCCTGGCCAGTACATCGGCCAAGCCCTCGAGCCGTTCCGGACGAAGCAAGATCGAGATCAACGGATAGGCCGATGTCAGCAGGGTGCGCAGCGATCGGGCTCCCTCGACGACGAACACCCCGTGCTCGTGCTCGATCCGCCGCCTGAGCGCCGCGTCGGGAAGCCCGCGGTACAGTTCCAACCGCCGGTCCTCCGGGTCGTCGATCGGGATTGGTACTGACCGCACCGTTAGCTCCCTCGGCACTGTCGCTCCGCCGCCTGCTTGTCGTCCAATCGGATCAGACGACGGGGCCGGGACCGGGGACCGGCCCATCGGCTCCAGCCGGTCGAGCCCGGACGGGGCTTCCGCCCTGCTAGGGCAGGTGGGCTTCGATGGCCTCTACGACGGCGTCAGAACCCGGGTCCACAGGCGGCCGGAAACGGGCCACCACCTCACCCCCTGGGGAGATGAGAAACTTCTCGAAATTCCACTGGATGTCGCCGGTCTGCCCGTCGCCGTCCGGGAAATCGGTCAGCACCTGGTAGAGCGGGTGCCGCTTGGCCCCGTTGACATCGACCTTTTCGGTCATCGGGAAGGTCACGCCGTACGTCGTCGAGCAAAACGTCTGGATCTCCTCGGGACTGCCCGGCTCCTGGCCCCCGAACTGATTACACGGCACACCGAGGACGGTGAAGCCCTTCTCGGCGAAGCGCTTCTGCAGGTCCTCGAGACCGGTGTACTGCGGGGTCAGCCCGCATTTGGAGGCAACGTTGACCACGAGGACTTCCCGGCCCTCAAGCGTCTTCAGGTCGAGGGGCAAGCCGCCAAGGCTGTCGATGCTGACGTCGTAGATGGACATGAGCCCACCCTAATCCCGCTCGACTCGACGGCACCCGGTCGAACCAAGAGGATCGAGCCAACATTTCGAGCCAACAGGGTCGAGCCGTAGGGTCGAGCCACAGAGTCGCCGACCTCCGTCTCCAGGAGGAATGGAGGTTGGCAGGAGTCAGATGTCTTAACCCTCGACGCGTACTTTGAGCTCGCCCAGGGCTGCCCCCAGGATGCGGCCCTCCGCCCGCCGCTTCACGAAACCCGGCAGTGGCACCTTGAGATCGACGACCAACCGATATGTGATCTCGGTGGCCCCGTCGCCCGTTGCGACCAGTTCGTAGGAGCCATCGAGCCGGCGGGTGATGTCGCCGGCGACTTGCTCCCACGACAGCTCCCCGGGGGCGGCGTGATAGTCATAGCGGAGGGTGTACGACGTGCTCCGGCCAAAAGCGGCGGCGCGGAAGGTGACCCGGGCCGCCCGGCCCGCCTCGTCACGCTCGTCGACCGACACGGACTTGATGTCGGCCGCCCATTCCGGATATTCCTCGAAGGAGGTCAGGACGTCGAAGCAACGCTCCGGCGTGCCACGGATGATCATCCGTTCGGTGACCTGCTCCTCCACCTCCACCTCCTGACTCGACGGGCATGCCGGGTCAGGACCGTAGTCGCCACGTCCGTCGATCGCGAAACGTTCAAGGCCGTGTGCCGGCGCCCATGCGGTCGATGGCCTCGCTGAGACGTAGCACCAGGACGTCGTACGCGAACTCGGATTCTGCCCGGTGGCGGGCAGCCTGACCCTGCCTGCTGGCCAATCCCGGATCCGACAAGAGCCGGTCGACGGCGTCAGCCACCCCCAAGACATCGGACGGGTTCTGCACCACGAAGCCCGTTTCATTGTCGATGACCGCCTCGGCGACGCCGCCTGTGTCTCCGGCGACGGAAGGTATCCCGGCGGCGGCCGCTTCCAGAAGGACGATCCCGAATCCTTCCTGCTCCAGCCCCCCCCAGCGAGACCGACAGCAGAGTGCAAACACATCCGCGCACGCGTACAGTCCCGGCAGATCCGGGGAGGGCACCCGTCCGAGCAGCCGGACCGGCGCCCCGGACTTGTGGATGGCCCGCTCGAGCCGCACTCGATCACGGCCACCCCCGGCGATGGCGACCGTCAGCTGGGGATGCCGTCCGGATTGCGACAAGCGGGCGGCCGCCTCGATGAGGGTGTCCATGCCCTTGCGGGGTACCAGCCGGCTCACGCTGAGCACCAGCGGTCCGCCCCGCGGCAGGCCCAGCCGGGCCCGCGTGCTCGCTCGCTCGATCGGGGCGAGGGGGACGAACCGGGCGGTGTCGACACCGGGCGGAATCCGGGCGACCGGGGGAAGGTGCTCGATCACCCGGCGCGCTTCGGCCTCGGGGTACCCGCCCGCCGCGATGAGCAACGAGGCCCCGGCGAGCACGCGGGCGAGGAGGGAGCGTGTGCCCGGCAGTCGTCCCGGCACGGTCACCTCGGAGCCATGCAGGACGACTGCGTAGGGCAGGCCAAGGCTCGGACCGATCAGGCCGAGGGGGATGGCCGGGTCGATGACGACCGCCTTCGCATCGACTTCGGCGGCCAAACGCTGGACCCGGCGAACCAAATGGGGGTGAGGCAGAAGCACCGGCTCCCGCGTTCGTTCGATGCGGAATGGCTGATGTCGGTCGAAGAGGTCGTCGTCGGCGTGGGGGCTGGTGAGCACGGTCACGTCGTCGGGTGGCAACCGGCGCCAGAGTTCCCAGAGGTACGACTGAATGCCACCGATCTTGGGGGGAAAGTCGTTGGTGACCAGCACATGTCGGGTCATGACGGCCGGCCCGGAGACGCCTGATATGGACGGACCGGGACGACCCGGGTCAGCTCAGCCTGTACGAGGGGGTCGCCCTCTCTGCCCAACGCTCCGAGCAGATCCGGGCGTCCAAGTCGAGCTGCAGCCCAGACAGCGTGAGCCCGGAGAATCGGGTCGTGGTCCGTGAGCGCCCGCGTCAAGGCCACGTCGACCGCGGGATCGGACGGGTCGGCGGTGTTTCCGAGCACCACCAGGGCGTTGCGCCGGACGTACCGAGGCTCTCGCCCGGGGATATACCACCTCCCAACCAGCTCCATGAGCCGGCCGTCGTCGAGGGCGAGCAGCTCCAGGATGCCGACGGTCCGCTGGGCGAACGCTTCGATCTCATCCGGCGGATGTCGACGGGTTGCCAGCCGGTTGATGGGGCACACGGTCTGGCAGTCGTCGCAGCCATACATTCGGTCACCAAGTGCTATCCGAAACTCCGGTGGAAACACGCCGGGTGCTTGCAGCAACCAGGCCAGACAGCGGCGCGCGTCCAGTTGCCCGGGACCGACCAGAGCTCCGGTCGGGCAGGCGGTCAGGCACCGCTCGCAGGATCCACAACCGTCCGGCACCGGCGGTGGGGGTGATGTCCCCGCGGTCAGCGGGGCGTCGGTCAGGACCGAGCCGAGCACGAACCAGGAGCCAGCACCGGGGAGAAGCACGTTGGTGTTTTTGCCGTACCAGCCCAGGCCAGCCCGCACCGCGGCGGCTCGATCTACCAGAGCGTTGTCATCGGCAACCACCCGAGCCTGGAAACCCGACAGCTGCAGGTGCTCGGCGACTCGTCCAAGTGCGGCGCGCAGCAGCTCGTAGTGGTCGATCCAGGCGTACATCGCCACGCGCCCCTGCAGGGGCAAACGAGAGTCCGAGCGTCCTGCAGGGAGTGGCGCGCCAGCGCCAGACGTTGCGACGCTCTCGCTGCCGTGCCGGCTGTGCTCACCGTGTCCGGTACGACGTTCGTAACGGCGGGCTCCGACCACGATCGCCGCCGCTCCGGGAAGTGTCGAGGCCGGGGACGTAGACCGCTCCGGGTTGCGATAGGTGAACTGCATCCCGCCCGACCAGCCGAGTGAGGCACGATCGTGAAGAAGCTGTCGAGTGTCGTCGAAGGGACGAGCATCGCAGATGGCTACGGCGTCGAGGCCGGCGTCGAGACCGAGACGGCGCACCTGGCCCGCGAGCCGGTCCGCCGTCGTCACCCGGCACCTCCGGAATCGGCGCGGTAGAGCGCGGTTCGAACGTGCACCGCGTCATCCCCGGCCTGCCCCACGCCATCCAGGTTAGAGACCGGTGCGGCCTTCTCGCCCGCCCGCAAACTCCGCCCACTTGACGACGATCTCGCACTCGCACCCATCTGTCAGTGCACCACCCTAGGCCCGTTTTCCGCACCGTTTGAGGGTTAGTTCCCCCGGTCTTAGGGGTCGCCTCACTGGCTGGGGTTAGGACCGTCGGGGGTGATGGCCGTGGCGATCTGGTCGATGACGGGGAAGGGTTGCGAGTGGTTGTAGTTGTCGGCGCTTTGCCATGGGCTTTTCGGGTCAGCGTCGACGATTTGGTCGATTTCGTCGAGGTACATGCATCGCCACCGCTTGCGGGGATCGGGGTGGAGGGTTCCTGTGCTGGTCTGCCCGCCGGTCTGGTAGCCGAGAACCATGGCCCGGCCGTTGTGCCATCCGAGGGCGTGGGGGCAGATGAGGCGGCAGCGGCCGTGGTAGGAGACCTGGACCGGGCGGCGAGCTTGGAGGGCGGTGTTGAGCCGGCACCACGCGGTCGGCATGGTGGCGATAGGGGTCATGTTCGTTGTTCCTGGGTGGCTTCGGGCCACGGGAGGGGGATGGCGAGCAGGGCGAGGATGACCCGCTGGGTGTGGCTGAGCGGGTCGAGGACCAGGCCGCCGGCGGTGTAGGTGGCGCACAGACCGTCGAAGGCGGCGAGGGCGGCGCGGGCGGTTGGTTTGGCGGCGCGGCCTTCGGGCAAGATGCCCGGCAGGGTGTTTTCTTCGCCCAGAGCGGCGCGAAGTTCGGCTTCGATGAGCCCGAAGATGAGCAGGGCGATGCCGATCACGGCGATGAGCGCTTCGATGCGGGCGTCGTTGTGGAGAAACACCGGCCGAACGTGCAGGGCCTGTTTTAGATCGCGGTGGCGTTGCTCGTCGATCCACTGGTCTTTGTAGATGCGAAGCACGTCGAGGGAGTTGAGGCTGCGGCCGTGTGGGTCGGCGAGGTTGGTGGCCAGCGCGTAGAGCCCGTCGAGCTCGCCGGCTTTGGCCATAGCGTCTCGGTCGACGGTCCAGGTGATGGTCGGTTTGCCGTCGGATTCGCCGGTGGTGACGGAGATGAGTCCGGCCACACCGTCTGCGAGGATCTGTGCGACCTTGGCGTCGACTTGAGATTTGGTTTTGTAGTAGCGGCCGCCCAAGCCGTTGCGGATCCGCCCCAGAGCGGCCTGGGCCTTTTCTAGACGTCGGGTGCGGGCGTCGGCGACAGAGGCGGCCTCTTCGGAGGAGAAGATGTAGCCGACGCGCAGATGGTGGGTGTCGCCGTCGCCGTCTGCGACGGGGAAGGGACGCAAGACTCCTTTCCATACGGTGCGCTTTTGGGGTGGGAGCCGCCGTTCGCGCTGCGAGCAGTAGTCGAGGCGGCGCAGAGCGGACAGGCCGGCGGGGACCTGTTGGGTGAATCGTTGCGCCCAGCCGGTATCGGCGCGTAGCGGCACCACGAAACCCACGCCCGTGGTGTCAAGAGCGCACAGGTTCTCCAAATGGCCAAGGCCGGAGTCGGCCACGACCACCAGGCCGGGCGGCAGCGCCTTCACGAGGGTGTCGATGGCGTCCATGAACGCCGGCGGCTCGCCCGAGGCGCCCTGGTGGGGACGGAAGTACAGCGCCACACCGGTTTTGGTGGACGCCTGTAGTGTCTTGATCTGCCGGCCGATGCTGCCATCCGCCGCCCAACCCTTCTTCACCAGGGCAGAGTTCTCGTAGCTGCCGGCGAAGCGCACCCCGGTCAGATCGAGATGAAGCCGGCCGGCGTCGACAACGCGGAAACGCTCGATGGTGCGCAAAAGCAGCCGACCCCGCAGGTCCTCGGCCTTGGGTGCGAGGGCGTCGAGGGCCCGGCCGAGCCGGTCGTCGTTCAATAGGCCCGCCGGCACGTCGAACAGCTCGGCCATCGCCGCCTGCGACGCCCATCCGGCTATGTCATAAAGGGGGGCGGGGCCGGCCAGGCGATTGGCGACCAGGGCGGCGATCACCTCGCCATGGGTGAGCAGTGACCGTCCCCGCATGGAAGCGACCTGGTCGACCAGTCCGGCCAGGCCCAAACGTCTGAGGTAGTGGGCCACCAGCAAAAGCGGGCCGACCTCGCGGCGGGTGCCCACCGGGGGCGGGTCCAGCCGGGCGAACGCGCCGGCCCAGCGGTCCAGCTGGCCGGAGGCCTTCAGCTCATCCAAACGACCGAGGGTTGCCACAACACGCTGGCGGACCTTGCCGCCGTGGCGGTGGCCTTCTACCAGTTGCACGTACTCGTGCACCTGATCGCCGCGCCGGACACGCTTCACCCGGGGATACATGTTGGCACAACCCTAGCACGAGCGACCCACAAATAACAAGCATGTCATTCGCCCCGTTGGCACAACACATCTCAGCCCGAACCCCCACCCAGAGGCCCAAAACCCAGCCAATACAAGGGGAACTCGGCGGCGATCAGCCAGGGTTACCTCATCCAGGTGCGGAAAACGGGCCTAGGGCGGTCATCCGCACTCCCGGTGGACGTCGGTGCGCCGCAGGTGGCGCAAGGGTGGAACAAGGCCCGTGCCGCTGAGGAGGCGGAGAGCGTGCAGCTCAGCGATATCGGCGACCGCGGCTGAGGAGTCGGGCTCACAGATGAAGCTGACAACGCAGTCGTCGCAGGCAGTCGTGCCCTGCATCTGGCACTCATCGCAACTGATCGTGAGATGGGTCATGCCGGCATGAAACCAGGACCGTGTGACACTCACCGCCGGCGCTCGGTGCGTCCAGCCGTCCGCCCGTACGTTCACGACACACGCGGATGGGATCGTCGAGGGCAACCACCCGGTTCGGCGGCGCAGGCCGCCCCCAGCTGGTCGGGCCCTCCCCCAGCCGGTCCGGCCCTTCCCCCCGGTTCGGCGGCGCGGGTCAACCCCACCCGGTCCGGGCAACCCGACCCAGTCCCGGCAACCCATCCGGTTCGCTCCAATCCCGGCTGTCTGGGCGGGCATCTGGCC
Source organism: uncultured Acidimicrobiaceae bacterium (assembly GCA_963834725.1). GTDB lineage: Bacteria > Actinomycetota > Acidimicrobiia > Acidimicrobiales > Palsa-688 > PALSA-693. Next base: position 22,756 of record CAWICN010000001.1, on the reverse strand, counting down.
GCCCGTCCTCGCCTACCCGTCCCGCCGACCGGAGTCAGTGCGCGGCGCTGCCTCTCTCGGCGGCACCACCTGGCAAGCGCCCCAGAACCGCCCGCAGTTGAGCCACTGAGATGACGTTCGCTCCGCGTCCCGATACCTCGTCTCGCACCCGACGGTCATCGGTCGCCACGAGGACGGGCCGGGAGTAGTCGAGTTGATCGACGAGGTCGACGATCACCTCATCCGCCTCCACCCGTTCTGGCGAGAAGATGACGTGCACCCGATGACGGGCGGCGTTGGGCGGACCGATCCGGCCGCCCGCATCGAGGCCGTCGAAGACCACGTCCACTGAGATGCCGGTCCGCATGGCCAACTCTGCCAGCGCGTCCACGAGGCGCTGGCGCTGCTGCGGCAACTCCAGATGCGGCCACGAGGAGATGGTCACGTTGTAGCCGTCGACGATCAGCTGCATCCCTCCCACCCGGACCAGATATTCGCCGGCTTCGAACGAATCATCGAACACGGCCGGCGGGAGGGAGACCGGATGGCGCCGTTTCGGCCGAGCAGGCCGGAGCGGCCTGGTGCTGCTCGCGGCCCGGACCTCGTCGTGGGCGAGCGTCAGCGGCGAGCCAGGCTTCTCGTCGTCACCCTGGTCTGGCTCGGCGGCCTCGGGACGCAACAGCCGGACCACGTCACTGAGTGACTCCCCCAGTTGCCGGGCCCCCGCGGCGGCGCGAGCCACTGCCCCTCCGATGCCGGCCCGGATCTGTTCCTGGCTCTCGGCCTCACGCGCCACTTCGGCCTCGGCCTCGTCCAGCTGCGAGCGGAGCCGGTCGACCTGAATCCGAGCCGCGTCGCGTTCGTGACGCACCGCCGCGAGCCGGCGGCCGCCTTCGTCGACGGCCTCGGCAAGGGACGACACTCGTGCGCGCAGCTGGTCGACGGTCTCGGTCAAGGCGACCAACTTCGCTTCCGCCGACTGGCGGGCCGCCTCGATATCGTCTCGATCCATTTCACTGCGCCGACGGCCCTGTCGTTCAGAAGCGATCTGGGCGAGCAACTCGGCGTTGATTCCCTGGAGGCGGGCGAGCTCGGCCTCGGTCCGAGCCGTCGTGGACTCCGCTGCAGCCAGCCGTCGGCGCGCGCTGCGCTCCTCTCGCTCCGCCCGGAGCTCAAGGGCGGCGGCATCGGCGGCCTCAATCAGCGACTCCAGCTCCTCGGCCCACCCCTCCGGACGGACCAACCACAGCCATGGGGCCCGCTCCAGGCCCCCATTCTCAGCGGCCGTTGCCACCCGGGCGCGGAGCTCGGCATCCTCCTCGACGACCTGGCGCACGGTCGCCAGGGCGCGGTCCGGCAACTTCGCGAAGCGCATCAGGGGCCGGAGCCGGCCGGGAGGCGCGATCGGCGGCCGGGCCTGGCTGTCCACCTTGGCCACAGCCCAGGCAAGCTCCAATGCTGGTCGAATTAGCGCGCTCGGCGGCTCCGAGGCCACGTCCGGATGCTATCGCCGCAGGCTGCCGCCACCTCTGGCACCCGGATGGGTTCTCGACCCCGTCGCGTTCCCGAACCCTTACTCGTCCGAAGGCCCACCCCAACTCCGATGGCGTCACCTCGCCGACCCAACCCCGCATCCGGTTACCCTCCGATTCATGGTGCACGCCTTCGTCCTGATCGATGCGGAGCCGGCACGGGTCGCCGACCTGGCCGTCGAGCTGGCCGAGGTGGACGGGGTGGCGGAGGTCTACTCGGTGGCCGGACATGCCGACATCGTGGCCGTCGTGCGAGTGCGCCAGCACGATCAGCTGGCGCAGGTGGTCACCCGGGGGATCTCTCAACTGGCCGGCGTCATCGACACCCGCACCCTGATCGCCTTCCAGGCCTACAGCCGTCACGATCTGGAAGCCGTCTGGGATCTCGGCGCCGAGTAGGCGCTCCGCTGACGCGGCCGCGTCCTTCGCCGATAGGTGCCTGTCGGCTGGCCACCCTGCGGGTCGCCGCTGAATCCCTAGCCAGCCCTGGCCGCCTCTTCGCGGGACACCTCGATCAACCGGCTCAGGACGGCTTCGGCTCGGCCCTCATCGACCGATGCGGCGGCTCGGACCAGGCCGTCGGCCAGGTCGTCGCTCACGCCGGCCGCCACCAGGCCGGCCGCAGCGTTCAGCAACACCACATCCCGATGAGGTCCCGGTTCGCCGGCGAGTACCCGCCGGGCCATGGTGGCATTGGTCGCGGCGTCGCCTCCGAGCAAGTCCGCCAGTCGGGCGACGGGCAGGCCCAGGTCGCCGGGATCGACGGTGCGGGCCTCGACGGCCACGTCGCCGGGATCGACGGTGCGGGTCCCAATGGCGAGGGCGCCAGGATGCGCTCCGATGGCCAGATCGCCAGGACCCGCCGCAACGGCCAGGTCGCGAACCGGGGCGCCCGTCAACGCCGGCGTCCGCCACTCGTACATGGTTGACGGCCCGGTTGTCGACAGCTCGTCGAGCCCGTCCGCACCGTGCACGACCAGCACGTGGGCGGCGCCCCCAGCGACCAGAGCCTTCGCCATCCTACCGGCCATGGCCGGATCGCCAACTCCAACCACCTGGCGCCGGACCCGGGCCGGGTTAGCCAGCGGTCCGAGGAAGTTGAACGCAGTCGGCACGCCCAGATCGCGGCGGATCGGCACGGCGTGCCTCATAGCGGGGTGGTATCGAGGCGCAAAGCAGAAGCCGATGCCCGCCTCCTGGATGCACCGCAGTACGCCAGCGGGGCCCAGATCGATCACTACACCGAGGGCCTCGAGGACGTCCGCCGAACCCGCTTTCGATGACGCGGCTCGACCACCGTGCTTGCAGACAGGCACGTCGGCTCCCGCCACGACCAGAGCCGCGATGGTGGAGACGTTGATGGTGCCGCTGCGATCGCCGCCCGTCCCGCAGGTGTCGATCATTCGGTCCGCCAGGCCCTCCGGAACGACAACCCGCTCCGAGGCCGCCAGCATGGCGGCCACGAGTCCGGTCATCTCCTCGACCGTCTCCCCCTTGCAGCGCAGCCCGAACACGAAGGCGGCGATCTGGGCCGGCGACGCGTTCCCCTCCAGCACCTCCGTCAGAGCGGCCGCTGCCTCGACGCGGCCGAGATCGACTCCGCCGGCGAGATGTCCGAGCACCACCGGCCAGCCACCAAGCTTGTCGAGGCTCGGCGGTGGCGTGGCGGGCGTGGCAGTGGACTCGACTTGGGACATCCGAATCCGGCCGGGTTGACCGTCAGATCCCGTCAGGCTGAACGACGGCGCCGGCGGATGATCCTCCGCCGTTCTCGTTCGGTTGCCCCGCCCCAGACGCCATCGCTCTCACGATTCGTCAAGGCCCATTCCAGGCACGCCTGCTGCACCGGACACAGGGCGCAGATGGCCTTGGCGTCGTCGGCTTCCTCGTCTGAGAACGGATAGAAAATGTCCGGATCCACACCTCGACAGGCCGCTCGCTCCCGCCAGACGAGGATTTTCGTGTTTTTTGTGCTCATGTCTGTCGTCTCACCGGGCTGACAGATGACCTGCCACCCGGCCCTTCCGTAGTCTGGCTGAGAAGCTTTGACCTGTCTACCCCAAAAGGCCGCGGCCAAGCGGTCATGATCGCGCCGGCCGGCCGGCCTCGCAGGATCACGAGTGGAGACCCCGCCCGACCCGCCCCCACGACCCATCAGGTCTCGCGAGGGCGTGTCAGGGGAATAGCCCGACGAGCACGAACGGCCGCCGCCAGCCCCCCCGGATCAGATGACCTTGGCCAAGCCGTGAGCCAGGCGGTCGGCGTGGCTTCGCTCGGCCCTGGCGAGAGTCTCAAACCATTCCGCGATGTCGTCGAGGCCCTCCTGGCGAGCGACGCCTGCGAATCCGGGGTACAGGGCGGCGTACTCGTAGGTCTCGCTCTCGATGGCGGACCTGAGGTTGTCCTCGGTGTCGCCGATGGGTGCTCCGGTGACGGGGTCACCGACCTCTGCGAGAAATTCCAGATGGCCGAAGGTGTGACCCGCCTCACCGTCGGCGACTGACCGGAAGAGGGCGGCCAACTCGGGGAAGCCCTCGATGTCGGCCTTCTGGGCAAAGTAGAGGTAGCGGTGGCTGGCCTGGCTCTCGCGTGCGAACGCTTCCTTGAGGTTGTCGTAGGTCCTGGTGTCCCTGACGGCGGGCATCGACTGACTCCTTTAGGGGCCGACTCTCCTCGAGGTCCGAGGGGACGAGTGGGTTGACCCGCAGTCAATGATGGTTTGAAGACGACTCTCGATGCCATCCGACCCGGTGACGTCACATGCCGTCGGTAGCCTGAGATGTCGTGATGGCACGCGTTCCCTTCGACCGGCAAGAGGCGATGCGCCGCCTGGGCGCGGAGGAGTTCGACGTGGTGGTGATCGGGGGCGGCATCACCGGATGCGGGGTGGCGGTCGACGCGGCCACCCGGGGGCTGCGGACGGCCCTCGTCGAAGCCGAGGACTTCGCCGCGGGGACCTCCTCGAAGTCCTCGAAGCTGGTTCACGGCGGGCTGCGCTATCTCCAGCAACACGAGTATCGGCTGGTCTACGAGGCCCTCCACGAGCGGCAGCGCCTCCTTGCCAACGCACCCCATCTCGTGCATCGGCTGCCGTTCCTGATCCCACTGTTCGGCCGGGACGGCGTGGTGGTCAAGGGCGTGGCCAAGGCCTACTCGGCGGCGCTGTGGCTCTACGATGTCACCGGCGGCATCCGCATCGGCCAGCGCCATCGACGCGTCGACGCCGCCGAGGCGCTCTTGCACTTCCCGGTCCTGCGCACGGATCGCCTGGCCGCAGCCTTCCTTTACTGGGATGCCCAGGCCGACGACGCTCGCCTCACCCTGGCGCTGGCCCGAACGGCCGCCGCTCACGGTGCGGTCTTGGCCAATCACGCTCCGGTCGACCGACTCCTCGACGACGGTCACCAGCTCACCGGAGTTCGGCTGGCCGACGGCACGGAGATCCGGGCGGAAGTGGTCGTCAACGCCGGCGGCGTCTGGTCGGAGCAGATCGCCAACCTCGCCGCCACGCCGACCCCCAGCCCTGTGGCGCTGCGGCCAGCCAAAGGCATCCATGTGGTGGTGCCGGCCGACCGGCTCCCATGCGACTTTGCAGCCAGCTTGTCCGTGCCGGGCGACCAGCGTTCGGTGTTCGTGGTGCCGTGGGCGGCGGATGAGTCCCCTGGGCCGTGCCCGGGACCAGGCCGGTTCACCTACATCGGGACGACGGACACCGACTATGACGGGCCCCTGGATGCCCCTCAGTGCACCCCCGAAGACGTCGAGTACCTGCTCCGGGCCGTCAACGCCTGGACCACAGCCGGGCTCACCCCGGCGGACGTGACAGGGACCTGGGCCGGGCTCCGTCCCCTGATCAGCGACGCTCACAGCGCCCGCACCGCGGATCTGTCCCGACGACACGCGGTGCTGGTATCCGCCAATGGGCTGGTCACCGTCACCGGCGGCAAGCTGACCACCTACCGGCGAATGGCGGCCGACACCGTTGACGTCGTCGCCGGCCGGCTCCGCAGGAAAACGCCGGCGACGACCTCCCGGACGAGCCGGCTCCGGCTGGTCGGTGCTGGTGGTGGGCCGGTACCCGCCGGCGCTGGGCCGGTCACCGCCGGCGCTGGGCCGGTACCCGCCGGCGATGGGCCGGTCACCGCCGGCGCTGGATCCGCCGCCACCGACGCTGTCGACCCGGCCACCCGAGCCCACCTGGAGCATCGGTTCGGCACAGAGAGCCTGCTCGTGCTGGCGCTCTGCGAGGAGGACATCTCGCTGGCCGAGCCCCTGATCCCGGGCCTTCCATATCTGCGGGCGGAGGCGATCTGGGCGGCACGCCACGAGATGGCTGTCACGTTGGCGGATGTCCTGGTCCGGCGGACCCGGGCCTTGATCCTCGATCGGGAGGCCACGGCTCTGGCCGCTCCCGGTGTGGCCGCCCTGGTGGCGCCCGAGCTGGGGTGGAACGAGGCGGAGCAGACTCGTCAGATCGGCCATCTCGAAGAGCTGATCGAGGCCGAGCGCCGCGCTGCGGATCCGATCGGAATGGGTAGCTCCGCCCACCCGGCGGGTCCGGCGGTGTCGTGACCGGGGTGCCGTGAGCGGGGTGCCGTGAGCGGGCCGTCGTTAGCGGGGTGCCGGAGCGGGGTGCCGTGAGCGGAGTGCCGTGACCGGAAGGTCGCGGCCGCCTCTCGGGGTCACGGTGCCACCGGGGATGGGAGATCACCGGCTCCCGGCTGCACTGCGAGATCAGCGTCGACGATGCCTTGCTCGCCCGTCTGCGGGCGGTGTGCGATGCGGTCGACGTTAGCGACCAGGCCCGTATCGACGCGGCCAGTGACTGCTGGCCTCTCGCTGTGGTCTGGGCGGTCGACGGAGTCGTGCCGGCATGTCCGACGGCGGTGGTCCGACCCTCCACGGCAGCGGAGGTCGCTCGGGTTCTCGGGATCTGTACCCGCTCCGGCGTGCCGGTCACCGCGGCGGGCGGCCGCTCCGGGGTGTGCGGAGGGAGCATTCCGGTCTTCGGCGGGCTCGCGCTCGACCTGACCGGGCTTGCCGGCGTCGTCGGCGTCGTCGGCGTCGACCAGCGATCAGGGCTGGTCGAGGTGCGGGCGGGCACGTTCGGCGATGTCATGGAAGAAACCCTGCGGTCCACCTACGACCTCACCGTCGGGCATCATCCCCAGTCCATCGGCCTGTCGACCGTCGGCGGCTGGCTGGCCTGCCGGAGCGCGGGGCAGTATTCGACCCGCTACGGGAAGATCGAGGACATGGTCGTCGGGCTCGACGTGGCCCTGGCCGACGGTCGCCTGATCAGCACGGGCAGTCTGGCCCCGCGCACCGCGACCGGCCCCGACCTGACCCAGCTGTTCGTCGGGAGCGAGGGCACCCTGGGGATCATCATCGGGGCCCGCTTGCGTGCTCATCCTCGCCCACCGGCTGAGCGTCGGGCCGCTTACGCCTTCCCGGACTTCGTTGCCGGCCTGGAAGTCTGCCGGCGGATGCTGCGCCGCGGCGCCACTCCCGCCGTCCTGCGCCTCTACGACGAGGCGGAGTCGAACCGGTCCTTTGATGTTGGAGCCGGCGCCGCCCTCATCGTGCTCGACGAGGGCGACCCGGTCTTGATCGAGGCGGCGATGCACGTCGTCGATCAAGAGTGCGAGGCGGCCGCCCGTCTCGACGACGCGGTTGTCGGGCGCTGGCTGCACCACCGCAACGACCTGCCGCCGCTCGAGTCCCTCGTTCGCGCCGGGATCGTCGCTGACACGATCGAGATCGCGGCCTCGTGGACCGCCCTGCCCGGTATCTATCGCAAGACCCTCCAAGCCTTGGCCAGCCTCGAGGGGACGGTCGCGGCGTCGGCGCACATGTCGCACGCCTATCCGGACGGGGGTTGCCTGTACTTCACCTTCGCCGGGCTGCCCGCCACCACCGCCGCCGCCCCCGCCGACGTCCCCTCCGCCCGCGCTGCCCGCGCCTCCCGCACCGCTCCCAACGTCTCCGGCGGCCCGGAGGCCGAGGCCTACTACCGGCCGGCCTGGGATGCGGCGATGGCGGCGACCGAGGCGGCCGGCGGGGCCATCTCCCATCATCATGGCGTTGGCCTCAACCGGGCCCGGTATTTGCCCGGCTCTATGGGCGCTTCGTTCGACGTGCTGTCGGCCGTCAAGGCGACCCTCGATCCCGCCGGCATCCTCAACCCGGGCAAGCTGGGTTTGCGTTCACCGTTCGGCGAGCCGCCCTGGCCGTAGACCCGCCGGGCTTTTCTGCAGCGAATCGTGCCGAAGCGAAATTCTCTGCAGCGCGCCACGCTTCAACTGGGCACAGTTAGGTACAGAGAATGCCGCCCGGGCCCAGTCTGCTGCAGAAAATGCCGGCGGCGCATGTAGGACCGTCAGGTACAAAGAATGCCGCCCGGGCCCAGTCTGCTGCAGATAATGCCGGCGGCGCAGATCGATCGCCAAACCCACCTCCGAGGCCGGCCCGCGGTAGCCTCACCCGCCGACCCCCGGGAGGGGACCGAACCTAGGAGGTACCTGGCATCAGCATCCTGGTGATCGACGTTGGCACGAGCAGCGTCCGGGCCGCAACCGTGGAGCCGGACGCGACCATCACTCACGTCCATCGTCGGCCACTGCCACCCCACGTACCTATGCCGGGACTGGTCGAGTTCGACGCCGCGGCGATGGCCACCGCCGCTATCGACGTGGCCTGTGCAGCTCTGGCCGACGCCGGCCCGGTCGAGGCCCTCGGCATCACCGCCCAACGGGCGTCCGCCGTCTTGTGGGACGCCCGGACGGGTACCCCGCTCGGTCCCGGTCTCGGCTGGCAGGACCTGCGCACCGTCGGTACCTGCCTGGAGCTGCAGGCGGAGGGCCTTCGCTTTTCCCCCGCCGAGTCCGCCACCAAGTTCGCCTGGCTGCTCGACCAGGCCGACCAGGCCGACCCGTGGGCTCGGGAGACGGCCAGGCTCGGAACCGTCGACACCTGGCTGGCCTGGAAGCTGAGCGGCGGAGACCTGCACATCACCGACGCCAGCAACGTGGGCGTGACCGGCCTGTACCAACTGGATGGCCGGGGCTGGCGGCAGGAGGCCATCGACCGCCTCGGCCTGCCCCCCGCGGCCCTCCCGACCGTCGTCGACTCCTCCGGAGCTCTCGGTGCGGCCACCGCGCTGCCAGGAAGCCCGCCCCTCACTGCCCTCGTCGGCGACCAGCAGGCATCGCTGATGGGTCAGGGCTGCACCCGCCCGGGTCTGGCGAAAGCCACCTTCGGCACCGGGGCCATGCTCGATGTGTGCGTGGGCGACACCCGCCCCGGCTTTGAAACTCGCGGCGATGGCGGGTGCTTCCCGATCATCGCCTGGAGGCTCCACGGCCGGCTTTTCTGGGGCGTGGAGGCCATCCTGCTGGCCGCCGGAACGGCGGTGGACTGGCTCGTCGAGGACCTCGGTCTGCTGGCGAGCGCCAGTGAGTCAGAGATCGTCGCCGCGACGTGTGAGGATACGGGCGGCGTGGTCGCGGTTCCGGCCCTGCTCGGCTACGGCACCCCGCAATGGGACTTCGGCGCCCGGGGCGCCCTCTTCGGCCTCACCCGGGGCACGGGCCGGCCGGAGGTGGTGCGGGCCGTCCTTGAAGGGGTCGCCCACTCGGGGGCGGACCTGCTCGAAGCGGCGGAGCGCGACGCCGCCCTCGACGTCGGCCCCCTCCGCATCGATGGCGGGATGAGCGCCAACGGGGTGTTCGTTCAGGCGCTCGCGGACACGTGCGGCCGGCCGATCGAGATCTCCCCTCATCTGGAGGCCACTACCCTCGGCGCCGGGCTGCTCGCCGGCCTGGCCGTCGGCATGTGGAGCGACCTCGACGATGTGGCCCGCACGTGGTTCCCGAGGGCCGTGATCGACCCGTCTGGACGGTCCCCGGACCGGGAACGCTGGCGCCGGGCCACCGAGCGCGCCGCCCGGTGGTACCCGGAGCTGAGCGCCCTCAGCTTCTGAGGTCGCCGGGCAGCTCCTGAACGACCTCGAGCACGGGCCGGTGCAGATCCCCGTGCCGGGTCACCCGGTCGAGCACCTGGCCGGGATCGAAACGCAACGCGGCGGCGTCCCCCCCGGCGAGGGCGTCATCGAGCTCATCCCAGGTCACGGGGGTTGAGACGCTCGGCTCCGGCAAGGCCCGGACCGAGTACACCGACACCGTGGTCTTCGATGCGGTGTTCTGGCTCCAGTCGATGAACACCTTTCCCTTCCGCCTCGAACGGTCCATCACGCTCACCACCGCCTTCGGGTGGTCCCGCTCGAGCAGGCGGGCCAGAGCATGGGCGAACGGTTTGGTCTGGGCGTAGGTCGCGCCACTGTTGAGGGGGAGGTACAGCTGCAAGCCTTTGCTGCCCGACGTCTTCGGCCACAGCTCGAGTCCGAGCGGGGCGAGTACCTCCCGCAGTAGCAGGGCCACCCGGGCGCATTCGAGCACATCGGCGGGCGGTCCGGGGTCGAGGTCGAACACCACGGACGTGGGCGACTCGAGATCAGCGTCCCTCGCCAGGCTGGGGTGCAGCTCGATGGCGGCCAGGTTGGCGACCCACACCAGGGTGGCCGGCTCGTTGAGCAGGCAGTAGTTGACGTCGCCCATCCGGACCGCCTCGACCCATGGGGGCCGGTGTGATGGGCAGTTCTTCTCGTAGAAAGACCCGGCGTTGACGCCGTTGGGCCACCGGCGCAGGGTGATCGGGCGTCCCTCCAGATGGGGCACCATGACCTCCGCGACTCGGGCGTAGTAATCGATCAGGTGCCCTTTGGTGAAGCCGGTCTCCGGCCACAGCACCTTGTCCAGGTTGGACAGGCGGAGAACCCGGGAGCCGACGGTGACATCGGTCCCGTCGGCTGGGGTCACGCCGGCTTCTTGCGCGCCGCGGCCAGGCTGGCCTCCAGCGCCGCCATCAGGTCGACCACTGGGGCGGCCGGCGCCGGCGCCTCGGGTTGGACGACCACCTCACCCTCGGCCTTGGCCTCGATCAGCGCCAGCACCTTCTCGCGGTAGTCGTCCTTGTACTTGGACGGGTCAAATGGCGCCGACAACGACTCCACCAGCTGCGCGGCCATCGTCACCTCCCGCTCGCTCGGAGCGGTTGGCCGCCGTCGTCGGAACATCGAGGTTCTCGGGGCTCACCACCTCGTCGTCGTAGAGCATGGTGGCCAGCACCAGCACCCCGTCGCGGGCCCGGAGGGTCGCCAGATACTGCTTGGTCCGCAGCACGAACCGGCCCAACGCCACCTTCCCGGTGCGAGCCATGGTCTCGACCAGCAAGGCGTAGGGCTTCTCGGCCCGCCCGTCGGGTACCAGGTAGTAGCTGTGCTCGAAGTACACCGGGTCGATATCGGCCAGGTCGACGAACTCCTCGATGTCGATGGTCCGGGTGGCCGCCACGTCGAGGGCCGCCAGCTCCTCGGGCTCGATGACCACGTAGCGCCCGCCGCCGAGGTCGTAGCCCTTGACGATGTGGTCGTAAGCGACCTCCTCCCCGTCGCGCGATGCACACCCGCTTCTGCTGGATGCGGGCGTGGTCGGCGTCGTGCAGCTGGTGGAACCGGACGTCCTTGGGCGAGGTCGCGGTCACCAGCTTGACGGGCACGTTGACCAGCCCGAAGCTGACCGATCCGCTCCAGATGGCTCTGGGCATGCAACCATTCTTCCCCATGGTGGCCGGAACTGCGCAGCCCGATCCGTCGATCGTCGCGACCGCCGAGCGCCTCGCCGCCCTGCTCACCGCGGGCGGGGACGGCCTCCGTGACCCGACTGGCGGCGGGCTTCGTGTTCGAGGAGTCGCTGCGCGTCCTGCCGCTGTCGCCGACTCCCCGACCCGCCGACGTGTGGGCGGTGGACGGAGGCCAGGGGCTGGTCGCCGATGCCCGCTGCCTGCAGGTCTACGTGACCCGGGCAGCCCGCGCCCGCTGGCGGCAAGGACACCGCGTCGTGGAGGAGGCCGGTGCCGTGCGAGGCCCACCTGCTGGGGCTCGGTGAGGAGCGGGTGGCGCTGGCCCGTTCGAGTGCTCCCGTCGCCGCCGATGCCCCCGTCGACGTCAACCTCCTTCGCGACTGGGCGGAATGGCGGCTGGTGTCGGATTGCGTGTCGGCATGCGACCGCGACGGACTGGTCCTGGTCGACGGCGACCTGCAGCCGGACTGGCGCATCCCGTCGTCCTGGCTGGCGTCGCTCCTGGCGCAGGCCGCGTCGCAGGGCGTGGCCCTCGTCGGGGTGACCAAGCACTCGTCGCTCTCCTGGGGGCAAGCCCCGCTGCTCGGCGCAGCTGGAACAGCAGGCCGAGGCCGCCCTGGGCCGGCGGGCCCGCTGGTGGGCGCCCGTGGCGCGCGCCCGCCCGGACGTCGGCTCCGGGGATCCAGGTGGTGGTGGCCCGACTAGATCCCGACGCCCGGTTCGCGTTCCGGGTGGACCTCCCCGGGGATGTGGCCGAGCCCGACCAGGTGCTGGGATCGCTGTGCGACCTGGCCGACGACGCCGCCTTTCCCGGGTACCCGTACCCGCTGAGCGTGGTCGACCGCCTGGCGGCCTGCTCAGGCGTGGGTCCGGGAGGAAGTGTGGGACCAGATCCAGCGCCGGTCTCGACCGGGCCGGCGTGCCGGTGGACGTGCAGGAGCGGGCCTTCGCCGACCGCCACCGCCTGATGGAGCGAGCCTGATGGGAGCGACCCTGATTGGAGCGACCCTGATTGGAGCGACCGATTGGAGCGACCCTGATGGGAGTGACCCTGATTGGAGTGACCCTGATTGGAGTGATATTGACGTGACCGACGCACCATTGGCCCGCGGGCAAGAGGCCAAGCCGAAGGGCCGGCTGTTCGGCCGGAACGTGCTGGAAGGGTTGTTCCGGGCCGCCCCGGACGAGGACCTCTTCATCGGGGAGCTGCTGGTGGGCGTGGACGAGCTCACCGGACGCCGGTACCTCTTCCGGGTCGTCGACGTGACCTACGGCAGCGAGCACCGGGAACCGGGCTGGGCGGAGCGGGTGGCGGGGACGCTGCTGGCCGACGACGAGCGGGGCGAAACCGGGGTCCATCCCCTCCACGAGCAGGAGCGGCGCACCTACCGGGTGGCGGACTGCCGTTGCCTCGGGTACCTGGCCCCGCCGCAAACCCCAGGCGGGGCACGCTCGGTCTTCCGCAAGCCCAAGAGCCTCCCCAGCCAGTTCTCGGCCGTGGTGGCCCCAACGCGCGGAGGACTTCGCCTTCCTGGCCGAGCGCATGGGCGACCTCCCGGTCGGCGTCCTGCGAAGCGGGGAGACCGTCGTCGACCTCGTGGTCGGCATCCCCGGCGCCAGCCTGGCCACCCACGTCGGCATCTTCGCCACCACGGGGATGGGCAAGTCCAACCTGATGCAGGTCCTGGCCGGCGGGGTGATGCGGGCCAACGGCCGCTACGGGCTGCTCATCATCGACCCGCATGGCGAGTACCGCACGGCCCTCGGCCGCCATCCGTGGGCCGATACTTCGCTGCGGGTGTACGCCAACCGGTCGCTGCCCGGGACCTCGGCCCTCCGGCTCAGCCTGGCCGAGCTGAACGTGGACGACCTGCGCACCGCCTACGAGTGGAGCCGCCCCCAGGAGGAGGCTCTCTACGAGCTGGAGCGGCACTTCAACACCACCGGGCTGGCCTGGCTGGCCGACTTCGCCCGGATCGAGGACCTCCCGGGTTTCCGCGACGTGGAGCTTTCCTCCCGGGTAGCACTCAACACGCTGCAGGTGGTGCACCGCCGGGCCCGGCGCATCGTCGAGCTGCGCTGCATTGCGGCCGATGCGGCGGTGTCGGTGGGCAGCCGGATCCTCGACGACCTGCAGGCGGGGAAAGTAGTGCTCGTCGACGTGAGCGGGCTCGGATCGACCGAGGAGGTGCTGGTGGCGTCGTTCCTGGCCCGGCGGGTGCTGGAGACCTGGCAGGCCGCCTACCTGGACGACCCTGAGCGTCACCGCCATCTGCCGGTGGTATCGCTGGCCCTCGAGGAAGCCCAGCGGGTGCTCAGCGCGAGCAAGGACCGGGAGTCCAACGTCTTCCCCCGGGTGGCACGCGAAGGCAGGAAGTTCGGGGTGGGGTTGTGCGCCGTCACCCAGCAGCCGAGACTGCTCGAGGACGAACTGCTCAGTCAGTTCAACACCTTCTTCATCCTCGGGCTCGCCGACGAGAAGGACCGCAACATGCTGCGCGGCGCAGCCAAGCAGGACATCAGCGCCCAGGGCCCCGAAATCCAGACGCTGATGCCGGGTGAATGCCTGATCGTCAACCTGGCCGCTCCCTTCGCGCGTACCGGCCATGATCGACCTCTACGCCGACGTGGTGCGCGCCACTGCGTCGCCGCCTGCGCCTCGTCCGGCGGCCGCCACCAACGTCGTCCGCCCTGGTCGACTGAGTTGTCAGGTCATCAGGGCTGTCAGGGTCATCAGGGTCATCAGGGTCATCAGGGTCATCAGGGTTGTCAGGGTTGTCAGGGTCATGAGGGTCATCAGGGTCGTCACGAGAGAGGTCGCTGACCCTCCGGCTCCTCCCAGTCCCCGGCCTGAAGGCGAAGCGACCGGAGCACGTCGACCAGAACAGTCACGGCGTTGGGCCCCAGGCCGGGTTGGGTGAACACGTCGCGGTTGACCGCCTCGGTCGCCTTTTCAGCCAGGCGGCGACCGAGCGGGGTGATCGTCGCCAGCGTGGTTCGCCCGTCGTGGGGATGGGGTTCGCGGGTCAGCAGGCCCTGCTCCTCGAGCCGGTTGACGGCGTTGGTCACGCTGGTCGGATGAACTTGAAGCCGGGCGCCCATCTTGCTGAGCGGCAGGGCGCCGGCCCGGCTGAACAGGAGCAGCATCAGGACCTCGTACCGGGCGAAGGTCAGACCCAGCGGCCGCAGGATGGCGTCGATGCGCGCCAGGTAGATCTGCTGGGCGCGGAACACCGAGGTGACCGCTGCCATCCCGTCGGCCGCGTTCTCCCAGCCGTGCACCCGCCACTGGCGGCGGGCTTCAGCGATCGGATCGAAGTTCAAGGCGCGGGGTGCGACCATCGCGACGGACGTTAGACGGTGAACTCGATGCGCCAGCCGCTCTCGTCCATCCACAGGCGACGACGGGGTCCAGGCCGGTCCGCGTCACCGTCGCGGTAGCCGGCGTCCCGGTCCCAGAGCGCGGCCCGGACCCGACCGTCGGGACCGGGCGCCATCCGCGTCATGAATCGTTCAGGCGGTCGGGAGCGGGCGGCGGTCAGGGCTGCGGCCACGTGGTCGTGCTGCGACAGCCACCAGAGGGTGGTGAAAGTGGGCGGGACAAGTTGGATCTCCCCCAGGTTGCGCGACCTCATCGCCATGGCCGGGGTCTGCCAGCGGTGCTCGTGGATCTCGTGATCGTCGACCACAACCGGCGGGTGGTCGTCTGCTCGCGCCAGAAAGAACCAGGTCGCGAAGCGCCTCGGCGCCTCGAGGGGAGGCAGCCAGAACGACAGCGTCACCAGGTCGCCCTCCTCCAGGGCGAGCGCAGCCTCCTCACGTGCCTCTCGCACTGCGGCCTTTCGGGCCGCGGCCACCTCTGCATCCTCCGCCGCCTGATCATCGCCCGTTGGGTGAAGGTCGACCGGGTCGACCTGACCGCCGGGGAACACCCACATCCCGCCGAACGCCCCCCTGCTGGAGCGGCGGAGCAGGAGAACCTCGAGCCCGTCCTCACCATCCCGCAACGGGATCACGGTGGCTGCCGGTGTTGGCAGGGCCGCCTGGCGGGGCTCCACGGGGCTGTCAGCCACGGTGGGTGGCTCCTTTCCCCAAATACTCCTGTCCGGCTGGAGGAAAGAGCACGTCGGCTTCGCCCATCAACCACTCGATGCTAGGGCGATCCAGTCGCCGGCGGGGCCAGCGGCGGCGGAGGCACCGTAGGACGCGGTCCGCCCGCACCACCCGCACTCCCCTGCTGCGACCACCGCGGCGGCGCAGTCCCCGACCGTGAACGACCACGACCGGCCGCACCGGCACCCCCAACCGGTCGGCCACCACCTGCGCCTCCCAGAGCACCGGGCCGGTGTCCAGGCGCGCCGAGCCAAGGCGGACGTGCCGCCAGGTGGCTCGCACCCTGGCCCGGGTCGTCTTGGTGTCGAGCACCCACACCCCGCTCGGGCCGATGACCAGGTGATCGAGGTTGGCCCGGCTGCCCGGCACCCGCCGGTCGTGGAGGACGGCCCAGGTCCGGGTGGGGAGGCGGTCGAGGACGGCCGCGGTGGCCCGTTCGCCGGCCGCGCCCCGGAGCCACCGCTCAGGATCCGGTCCGGACCGCAGGCACCACCAGGCCGCGAGCAGGCCCAGCCCGCTCAGCGCCAACAGCCCGGCCCGGGCCGGCCCCACGGCTACCCGTACGCCGGCTGCGGCGAAGCCCGCGCCCGCCAGAGCCCATACCCCACCCACCCGGACCCGGTGCCGGCGCCGGTCACGAGCCCGGTGGTACTCGTCGACCGCCGACATCCCGGCCGGGCTCTGCACAGGCCGAGGATAAACCACATCCTTGTTATTCGTCCTCGCGCTCTGGTTTGCTGGTCACATGCGCGTGGCTGCCATCAGCGACGCCCACCTGGGCCGCTCCTACTACCCGCTGACGACGGCTTCGGGCGTCAACCAGCGAGAGTTCGACTTCGAGCAGGCGTTCGAAGCGGCGGTCGAGCTGGCCCTGGCCCAGAACCCCGGGTTGGTCCTCTGGCTGGGCGACATCTTCGACCACCCGCGCCCCACGTACCGATCCTTTCGGGTCGCGCAGCGGGCCCTGGCCCGGATGAGGGAGCACGGCGTGCCCGCCGTGGTGATCAGCGGCAACCACGACACCCCCCGGTTGCCCGGCACGGGCAGTCCGTATTCGGCCCTCGCCGACAGCTTCCCCGAGTTCCACTTCGCCCATCGCCTGGCCTACGAGCGCGTCGAGCTGCCTGGCCTCGTGGTCCATGCCGTCCCGCAGATGCTCACCGTGGAGGCCGCGCTGGCGGCCCTGGACGAGGCCGCCCTCCGGCGCAGCGGCGACGCCACCAATCTCCTGATCACCCACCCGCGTCTCAGCCAGCTGCAGCCCCGGCACGCGGACGTCAACGAGATCGAGGTCGACGCCGGCCGCCTGCAGTCCGACCTGGTTCTACTAGGCCACTACCACGCCCACGCCCGGGTGACGGAGAGAATGTGGTACGCGGGCTCGACGGACACTTTCAGCTTCGCCGACGACCCGGAGCGGCACAAAGGCATCGTCGTGCTGGACACCGACTCGGGCCAATGCCGCCACATGCCCCTGACCGGGCTCCGGCCGCTGATCTCCCTGGAGCCGGTCTTCGCGCTCGGGCTGTCCCCCACGGAGCTGCAGGAGCGGGTGCTGCAGCGGGCCGCCACCGTCCCGGCCGGCGCGGTCGCCCGGCTCTACCTGGAGCACGTCGACCCGGAGGTCTACCGGCTGATCGACCGGCAGGCCATCCGGGAGGCGGCAGCCGCCGCGCTCCTGCTCAAACTCGAGCCCCAGTTTCTGGCGACCACGTTGCATGCCGAGTTGCCGACCATGACCACCCTGGGCGGCCAATGGGACCGCTACCTGGAAGGGCAGGACCTTACCGGCCTTGATCGTGACCGGGTGCGGCGGCTGGGGCACGACTACATCGGCACCGCGATCGAAGCGGCCGGAGCCGGCGCCTGATGCTCCTGACCCGGCTCTACGTCCGCAACTTCCGGGTGTACGAGGATGAGCTCGACCTCGAACTGCCACCGGGTCTGGTCGGGATCTACGGCCCCAACGGCGCCGGCAAATCGACGCTACTGGAGGCCATCATCTGGACCTTATGGGGCAAAGCTCGAACCACCAAGGACCTGATCCGGTCGTCTGGGGTGGGTGGCGACTGCATCACCGAGGTCGAGTTCGAGCACGAAGGCCATCTCTACCTGGTGCGGCGCACGCTCAGCGGTGTCAACGCCAGTCCCCGCCTGGAGGCTCGCTGCGACGGCCTGGTCATGTCCGAAGGGGTCCGCGATGCGGAGCGGTACATCGAATCGATCCTCGGGGTGGACGACAGCGCGTTCCGGGCTTCGGTGTTTGCCGAGCAAAAGCAACTGGCGGCGTTCTCCGACCACTCTCCCGCCGAGCGGCTGCGCCTGGTGCTGCGCCTGCTCGGCATCACTCCGCTCGACGCGGCGCGCGACCTGGCCCGACGGGATGCCCGCCGGGCGACCAGCGACCACACCCGGCTTCGGGGGATGCTGCCCGACGTTGACGCCCTGCGAGTCGAAGCGGCCGACATCGAAGCCCGGGCGGAGGCGGCGGCCGTCCTCGCTGCGACCGAACGGCAGGCGGCCGGCTCGGCCCAGGCGCGCCGGCGAGCCGCGGCCGCCACCCTGGAGTCCCTCGACCGGCGCCGCCAGGAGCACGACGCCCTCGTCATCGAAGGTCGCGGCGTCCGGACCGAACTCGACGCGGCCACCCGGCTGGTCACCGAACAGGAGGCCGAGCTCGACGCCCTCCTGACCGCGGCCGATCAGCTGGCTGCGATCCAACGGGAGGCGGCCGGCGCCGACGGAGCCGAACGCGAGCTCGAGGTCCTCTCCGCCGCCGCTACCGCCGCCGCGAACACCGAAAATATGGAGCTCCCGCCCGAGCCGCCGGCGATCGACGACGCCACGGTCGAGGCGGCCCGCGCCGCCGCGGCCGACGCAGCCCAACGGCTGGCGGGACTGGTCAGCTTGGCCACGGCCGCCGAGGAGGAGGTCCACCGGGCGCGACAGGCTGCGGCCCGCTCGGCCAGCCTCAGCGACGAGGCCGATTGCCCGCTGTGTGGCCAGGCGCTCGGAAGCGCCTTCGAGCAGGTCCAGGCCCATCGGGCCGCCGAGCTCGGCGCCGCGGAGCATCGACTCGCTCAATTGTCGCCCCAGGTGGCGCAGGCCAGCCGTGAGGCCGAGACGACGGCCGCTCGACAGCACACCGTGGTCGCGGCCGCTGAGGGAGCCCGCCGGGCGCGTAGCGAATGGGAGGTCGGCGATCGGCGACGGCGGGAGCTCGAGGCCGCCCAGCGGACAGCCTGGCAGGCCGTGGTCGCCGTGGCGCCCGGCCGGATCCAGCCGCCGCCCAGCCAGGTCCAGCCGCCGCCCAGCCAGGTCCAGCCGCCGCCCGGCCAGGTCCAGCCGCCAGGCCAGGTCCAGCCGCCGCCCGGCCAGGTCCAGTCGCCAACACAGGTCCAGCCTCCAGGCTGGCTGCCGTCGGCCTCCCTCCTCGCCCAGGAGGTGGCCAAACTCCGCGCCGACGTGCAGCGCCGGCGGACGGCTGCCACCGAAGCCGAACGCCTCCGCGTCCGCCTCGAGCGTCGCCCGACCCTCGAGCTCTCTCTCACCGCCAATCGTGACCGGGCAGCCCACGCCAGCGGGCGCATACAGGCGCTCCGCGAGAAGGTCCACGACCTCGGGTTCGAACCCGAGGCACTCAGGCAAGCGACCGCCGCCCATGAGGAAGCCGCCACCGCCGCGGAAACTGCCGAAGCCCGGGCCTACCAGGCCGACGTGGCGGCCGCTGGCGAGCGAGCCAAGCAGGAGGCGGCAGCAACGCGTCTCGCCGACGCCATCGAGCAGCACGCCAAGCTGGCTGAGCTCGAGTCCGAGGCCCGCCACCTGGCCCGGGCCGCCGATCTGCTGGCTGAGTTCCGCAACACCGTGGTCGCCGCAGTCGGGCCCCGGTTGGCCGTCCAGGCCGCTGAGCTGTTCGCCGAGCTGACCGACCACGAGTACGACCAGCTGCAAGTGGATCCTGAGACCTACCAGCTGCAGGTCACTGATGCCGGCAAGGTGTACGGCCTGGACCGCTTTTCGGGATCGGAGATCGACCTAGCGAACCTGTCGCTTCGCGTCGCCATCAGCGAGCACGTGCACCTGCAGTCGGGCGGCTCGATCGGACTACTGGTGCTGGACGAGGTGTTCGGTCCGCTCGACGAGGACCGAAAGGCACGCATGCTCCTGGCGCTCGAGCGCCTTCGAGGCCGATTCCGTCAGATCCTCGTGGTCACCCACGATGCCAGCATCAAGGAGCAACTGCCGAACGCCATCGAGGTGGTCAAGTTGCCGGGCCGGCGGGCGACGGCCCGGCCCATGTCCGGCTGAGCGCGCCGTCTGTGGGCGCCGGCCACCCCATCACCGGCCACCCACTCCCAAGCATGCCTTCTCATAGTATTGTGATATATTTGTCGCGTATTACGCGACAAATATGACACAATGACCTCGAAATCGGCGGTACGCGGACCTCAGGTTCGGCTTTGGTCTCGCTGCGGAGGTGCAGGGGAACGAGGACCCCCTCCCGCATTCAATCCACGAACCTTCCGGGGTTCCGCGCCGAATATGAGGGGCCTGGGCGCCCCTCATGTTCACCGCCCAAACGTGCGCTGATCCGCTGACCTGCGAGGAGACGCAACGCGCCGAGGATGTGGCTCAGCTCCTCAGGCTCCGGGCGTCCTGTTGTTGTTTCACGCGAAAGTGATCGGTGCGTCCGCTTCTTGGCTGGTGGAGGCAGTGGGCTGGGATACCGACACCAGGCAGCTTTGGCTGATGCTGCAGACGATGTGGTTGGAACCGAAGGGTCCTTTGATGACGGTGATCTGGGCATGCACCTGCCCGGCGGAGTTGGCGGTGACAGTCTGGACGCCGGCCAGATTGCAATCCCCAGGACCGGTCGCGCTGCCCTTGTTTGCGCACTGGGTGACCACAAGAGACTCGCCGGGGGAGAACCCCGTGGCCGTCACCTGCACCGTGGCCGGTGATTTCAATCCTTGCGATGGAGTGACGGTCAAATGTTGACCGCCCGGCGCCTTCGAGGTGGCACGCGTGGCAGTGGTCCCCGTTGCCCCGGTTGTCTGCGAGCTGGTCCCGTGTCCGCTACTGCCACAGGCCGCCAGGATCAACGCCCCGGCCAAGGCCAACATCGCAATCGAAGATCGGCTTCTCAATGGCAACCTCCCGAACCGGGGTCTGGTGCGAGCCCCAGGAGCAAACGGCTTCAGCCTACGAGAGTGTCCCGATAACAGCCGGGCGGCTGCCGGCTCGAGACTCCCTGGACGTCGTGGGCCCGGGTCGAGGTCGAGGTCGAGGAAAAATCCTGTTTGGTGGCGGCGGCCACCATGCCCGGTCCGCAGAGAAACAGCGGGGATGTAGCTCACACCTCCAGGACCAGCCCGAACAGCGGTCTCGACGTCGGATTTGCGCCGGGCGGCAGTGGAGGGGCGGGGGAACCGCTGCTGACGGCGGCCCGGGCGGTAGCTTGCATCTGTGGTGAGCCCGCCGCCCGGCACCACTCGACCGCGGTTGTCACTTGCGGTGCTTTCCCTGGTGCTGTTCGTGACCTTCCTGGACAACACCATCGTGGCCACCGCCCTCGCCAACATTCAGCTCGGTCTCCACGCCGGGGTGAGCGCATTGCAGTGGGTGGTCAGCGCCTATGCCCTCACCTTTGCGGCCCTGATGCTCATCTTCGGCACGTTGAGCGACCACATGGGCCGTCGGCGGGTCATGGCGCTCGGGCTGGTGGTCTTCACCCTCGGCTCGGTCATCGGCGCCGTCGCCACCAGCAGCGGGGTGCTGATCGGGGCCCGGGTGGTCATGGGCGTTGGGGCCGCGGCCTCCGAACCGGGCACCCTGTCGATGATCCGGCAGCTCTACCCGGACCGAGGCGAGCGAGCCCAGGCCCTCGGCGTGTGGGCCGCAGTGTCCGGCCTGGCGCTGGCGGCCGGACCCGTCATCGGGGGAGGTCTGGTCGGAGTGTGGTCATGGCGGGCGGTGTTCGTCTTCAACATCGCGGCCGGCGTGGTGGCGCTGATCGGCGTGATGACGATCCTGCCGGAGCCCGCCAATCTGGACCGCCGCAAGCTCGATCTGGCCGGATTCTTTCTCGGGACCACGGCGCTCATCGCCGGCACCTTCGCGACCATCGCCGGCGAGACGGCCGGTTATGCGAGCTGGTGGGTCGGGCTGCTGTTCGCAGGTGGTTTGGGTTGCGCCCTGGCGTTCCTGGTCGTCGAGCGCCGGGCTGAAGAACCGGTGCTGGACTTGCGGTTCTTCCGGGAAGGGCCCTTCCTTGGCGGCAACCTGGTCGCGTTCACGGCGTACTTCGCCACCTTCGCTGTCTTCTTTTTCATCCCCCTGTACGTCCAGCTGATCGGCACGGCCTCGCCGTACGACATCGCCCTCGACTTCATGCCGATGACGACTGTGATGATCCTGGCGTCGGCCTTGAGCGGTCGCTGGGTGGCGCGGGCCGGACCGAGCATCCCGATGACCGCTGGCTGCGTGTGCGCGGGTGTCGGGATCCTGATCACCAACGCCCTGCTCAACGCCCAATCCGACGTCGGGCTTTTCGGTTGGTCCCTCGTTTTCGTCGGCGCCGGGCTCGGCGTCGTCATGGTGGCCGCCACATCTTCGGTGCTCGGGGTGGTGCCGGCGGCGCGATCCGGCATGGCCGCGTCAGCGGTCAACACCAGCCGCGAGCTCGGGGCGGTGGCCGGGGTCGCAGTGCTCGGCTCGATCGTCAACGGCTTGCTGGTCACCAACCTCAACCGACATCTGGTACACATCGCCGGGTTGCCGGCCTCGTTTCGCAGCACGGTGATCACCGCCGTCACCACCGGGACCGTCAACACCTCGGCGTCGACCTTGCCCAAGACCGGCCCCATCGCCCGGATCGTCAACGAGGTCCTGGCCGCGGCCGACAGCTCGTTTTCGGACGCCCTCAGCGTCGTCATGATTCTGGCCGGGGTGATGCTGCTCCTCTCGGCCTGCGTGTCAGCCGCATTGGTGCGAGGCCGGCGAACCAGCTTCGACGACCTGTAGCAGCCTGCCGCTCCGGGCTTGATCGCGGCCGCAACGGCGGCGGACTCTGGCACACTGGAAGGCGACGGTGAGCCGGTCGGGTGGCCGCGGCCGGGCCTGGACCCGGTCGAGGAAGGTCGGGACTCCGCAGGGCAGGGTGCTGGCTAACGGCCAGTCGAGGCGACTCGAAGGACAGTGCAACAGAAAGCAGACCGCCGATGGACGACCGAACACCTCGGTGCCCGGTTGTCACAGGCAAGGGTGCAACGGTGCGGTAAGAGCGCACCAGCGCCCGGGGTGACCCGGGCGGCTAGGTAAACCCCACCCGGAGCAAGGTCAAGCGCGGGACGGTCGGCCCGGCCAATGTCCCCAGGTAGACCGCTCAGATGGATGGTCACCCATCCAGCCGTTACAGCTGGATGACAGAA